>NZ_AP020337.1:5320000-6028589 GCF_009176725.1 Pseudomonas sp. KUIN-1 | reverse complement strand
CATGTAGGTTGCTCACAGACAGCTATAAATCAACGATTTATGCCTGAAGCACACGACAAACGGTCGATGCCTAAGCTCTGTGGATAACCCGTCTTCAGCCCATTGCATAAGTCAGGCTTGAACTCTGTGCATAACTCGCCTGTGGATAAAACAGCGTTCCATGCACAGCTTTTCCGAGGGTCCGGCACAGGCAGGGCACCGTTTCTCGACAACCTTTCTAACCTCTGTACACATTGAATAACAAGGGCTGTGAGAGGTTATCCACAGAAAAGCGCTGCCTAAGAGTTATAAGCTTTATAAAGAAGCTTTAAATACTCTCTTCTTTTTATTTCTATAACAGGATCGGGTCAGCCTAGCGGTGAACGAGAGGAAGAGGACGTTCAGCTATAAAAAGACGCCCATGAAGAAAAGCTGGTTGGAAATTGACCTGCGGGCCCGCTTTCTCTAGAATCCCCGGTCTCTTAAAACGGGGGCCATTCCGGCCCGTAGTGGACGAACCAGGTAACACGCCATGAAACGTACTTTCCAACCCAGCACTATCAAGCGCGCCCGCACCCACGGTTTCCGTGCACGCATGGCCACCAAAAACGGCCGCGCAGTTCTTTCGCGTCGTCGTGCCAAAGGCCGTAAGCGTCTGGCAGTTTGATAAATCGGCACAGGAGGTGAGTCGAGACTTCAGTCGGGAAAAGCGTTTGCTCACTCCCCGGCATTTCAAGGCAGTCTTTGACTCCCCTACCGGCAAGGTTCCGGGGAAAAATCTCCTGCTCCTTGCGCGCAACAACGACCTTGATCATCCCCGCCTGGGGCTTGTGATAGGTAAAAAGAGCGTGAAGCTTTCCGTCGAGCGCAATCGTTTGAAACGCCTGATGCGCGAATCATTTCGCCAACACCAAGACAGTTTGGTCGGTTGGGATATCGTTATCGTCGCGCGTAAAGGCTTGGGTGACGTAGAAAACCCTGAACTGATTCAGCATTTCGGCAAGCTCTGGAAACGTCTGGCGCGTAGCCGACCCATTCCGGAAGAAAAATCCGAACCTGCAGGGGTAGACAGTCCAGATGCGTAAACTGGCACTCGTTCCGATCCAGTTTTATCGCTATGCCATTAGCCCGCTGATGGCCAGTCACTGTCGTTTCTACCCCAGTTGCTCCTGCTACGCGTATGAAGCCATCGAGAATCATGGCCTTTTGCGCGGTGGCTGGCTGTCAATTCGTCGTCTTGGTCGCTGTCACCCATGGAATCCCGGTGGTTATGACCCGGTTCCAGCTGTCCCCACCTCCCGTTCTTCTTCGATGGCCGAGTAATCATGGATATTAAACGCACGATCCTGATCGTCGCCCTGGCAATCGTGACCTACGTCGGGGTTCTGAAATGGAACCAAGACTATGGCCAGGCTGCCATGCCGACCCAGAATGTTGCAGCCAGCACCACCGCACCGGGTATTCCGGATACGGCCGCTGGTACTAATGGTTCTGCAAGTGCCGATGTTCCAAGCGCAAACGCTACTGCCAATACGGCTGCAGCACCTCTTGAAACTCCGGCCGTAGCCAGCAAAGACCTTATCCACGTCAAGACCGATGTGCTCGATCTGGCGATCGATCCGGTGGGTGGCGACGTCGTTCAACTTCGTTTGCCTCTGTACCCGCGTCGTCAGGATCGTCCTGACGTTCCGTTCCAGTTGTTCGACAACGGTGGCGAGCGTACTTTTCTGGCACAAAGTGGCCTGACCGGGACCAATGGTCCTGATGCTCGCGCTGCCGGTCGTCCGGTTTACACCTCCACACAAAAGACTTATCAACTGGCTGACGGCCAGGACACGATGGTCGTGGATCTGAAATTCTCGGAAAACGGTGTCAATTACATCAAGCGCTTCACGTTCAAGCGCGGTCTGTACGATCTGGTCATGACTTACGTTGTGGATAACCAGAGCGCACAACCCTGGTCCGGCAATCTGTTCGCGCAATTGAAGCGCGATGCCAGCTCCGATCCTTCTTCGACGACTGCTACCGGCACTGCTACCTATCTGGGCGCTGCCCTGTGGACTGCGGCCGAGCCGTACAAGAAAGTGTCGATGAAAGATATCGATAAGGGCCAGGTCAAGGAAACTGTCCAGGGCGGCTGGGTTGCATGGTTGCAGCACTACTTCGTGACTGCGTGGATTCCGGATCACAACGCAACCAACGCCGTTCAGACCCGCAAAGACAGCCAGGGCAACTACATCATCGGCTTCACCAGTCCGACTCTGTCGGTTGCACCTGGTGCACAAGGTGAAACCAGTGCCACCCTGTATGCAGGTCCGAAAAGCCAGGCGGTACTCAAAGAGTTATCCCCAGGCCTGGAGCTGACTGTCGATTATGGTTTCCTGTGGTTCATTGCCCAGCCTATCTTCTGGCTGCTGCAACATATCCACGCCATTCTCGGTAACTGGGGCTGGTCGATCATTGTTCTGACCATGCTGATCAAAGGCCTGTTCTTCCCGCTCTCCGCAGCCAGCTACAAGTCGATGGCACGTATGCGCGCCGTGGCTCCGAAGCTTGCATTGCTGAAAGAGCAGCATGGCGATGATCGTCAGAAGATGTCCCAGGCAATGATGGAGCTGTACAAGAAAGAGAAGATCAACCCGCTGGGTGGATGCTTGCCGATTCTTGTGCAGATGCCGGTTTTCCTTTCGCTGTACTGGGTACTCCTGGAAAGCGTGGAAATGCGTCAGGCACCATGGATCCTGTGGATAACCGACCTGTCGATCAAGGACCCGTTCTTTATCCTGCCGATCATCATGGGCGCGACCATGTTCATCCAGCAGCGTCTGAACCCGACTCCGCCGGACCCGATGCAGGCCAAGGTCATGAAAATGATGCCGATCATTTTCACGTTCTTCTTCCTGTGGTTCCCTGCCGGTCTGGTTCTGTACTGGGTTGTGAACAACACCCTGTCGATCGCTCAGCAGGCTTACATCACTCGCAAGATCGAAGCGGCTACCAAGAAAGCAGCTGTCTGATCTAACCTGTGAATAAGTTCTACAAGACGCCCCCTCGTGGGGCGTTTTGCTATCCGTCATTTGTCCGGGAGCCGGAGCATGAACGTTCCTCGTGAAACCATTGCCGCCATCGCCACAGCCCAAGGGCGTGGCGGTGTGGGTATCATCCGGGTGTCAGGTCCTCTGGCGGGCAAGGCCGCCGAAGCCATTATCGGTCGGACCCTCAAGCCACGATTTGCCCACTACGGACCTTTTGTAGATGGCACCGGGCAGGTGCTCGATGAAGGTATCGCACTGTATTTTCCGGGACCCAACTCGTTCACCGGCGAGGATGTACTGGAACTTCAGGGTCATGGCGGCCCCATCGTTCTGGACATGCTGCTGCAGCGCTGCCTGCAACTGGGCAGCCGCCTGGCTCGTCCGGGAGAGTTCAGTGAGCGTGCGTTTCTCAATGACAAGCTCGATCTTGCCCAGGCGGAAGCGATTGCCGACCTGATCGAGGCGAGTTCTGCACAGGCAGCGCGCAATGCACTGCGCTCGCTGCAGGGCGCTTTCTCGCGGCGTGTGGATAACTTGACCGAGAAATTGATCAGCCTGCGTATCTACGTAGAGGCTGCAATCGACTTCCCCGAAGAGGAAATCGACTTCCTTGCCGATGGCCACGTTCTGAACATGCTCGATGACGTGCGTGCCGAGTTATCCACAGTGCTGCGTGAAGCCGGGCAGGGTGCCTTGTTACGCGACGGCATGACCGTGGTGATTGCCGGACGCCCCAATGCGGGCAAATCCAGTCTGCTGAACGCTCTGGCGGGCAGGGAGGCGGCGATTGTCACCGAGATCGCCGGCACCACCCGCGATGTACTGCGAGAACATATCCACATAGATGGAATGCCCTTGCATGTCGTCGACACCGCAGGGCTGCGGGATACTCAAGACCAGGTGGAAATGATCGGCGTGCAGCGCGCACTCAAGGCCATCGGCGAAGCTGACCGGATTCTGCTGGTGGTGGATGCGACCGCGCCGGAGGCAGCCGACCCGTTTGCACTGTGGCCCGAATTTCTCGAGCAGCGCCCGGACCCGTCGAAAGTCACGCTGATACGCAACAAGGCAGATCTGAGTGGAGACCCCATCAATCTGCAGACCAGCGTTGATGGCCACGTCACCATCAGCCTGAGCGCCAGGTCTGGTGGCGAAGGGCTTGAACTGCTGCGCGAACATCTCAAGGCCTGCATGGGCTATGAACAAACCTCGGAAAGCAGCTTCAGCGCGCGTCGACGCCACCTTGAGGCGCTGCGCCATGCCAGTGACTCGCTGGAACACGGCAGGGCTCAACTCACCCTGGCGGGCGCTGGAGAGCTGCTGGCCGAAGACTTGCGTCAGGCACAGCAAGCGCTTGGCGAGATTACCGGCGCATTCAGTTCCGACGACCTGCTTGGCAGAATCTTCTCCAGCTTCTGCATCGGCAAGTAAACCTCTTGGCATGGCCCGCCCTGGGTCATGCCTTCAAGCACCACAAAACGCCTCTTTCAGCGGCAGCGTTATCCACATACTCCGCCATTTCCTCCTTTAATTTTGCTTCGACACCTGAATCTGACGAGCAGGAATGCCCGAAGGAGGGATTTTCCGTGCCTGATTTTTGCTGAAGAGCCTTTTTTTTGTGGATTAAGCCCTGTGAATAACTGCCCTTTAGCTCGGTGGGTAAGCGGGGTGCAAACCTGAAGATAAATCCCCCTGTGGACAAGTGGCTATCTTATCAACAGGCTCAAGACGGTTATCCAACCCCCTCATCCCCACATGAACACAGACTTTTGAATCTCTGTACACATTGCAAATAAAGGCCTGTAGCAATCTATCCACAGAAAGGTGGCTCAGTAAGAATAAACATAAAAACAAGGCTTTATAAACTTTCTTTCCTTTTTATTTTCTTTATCCGCGACTTTTCCACAGCTGGTTAAATTTTGTCCAGCGGGTTTCATTCAGGTGGGGTAAGTCCCTATACTTGTCAGCTATCCCAATTTCTCATCGACAACAGGCACGAGGTGCGTGGTGGATTTCCCTTCCCGTTTTGAAGTGATCGTCATCGGTGGCGGTCATGCCGGTACCGAGGCCGCACTGGCGTCGGCACGCATGGGTGTCAAAACCCTGTTGCTGACCCACAACGTGGAAACACTCGGCCAGATGAGTTGCAACCCGGCCATCGGTGGTATCGGTAAAAGCCATCTGGTCAAGGAAATCGACGCGCTGGGCGGCGCCATGGCCATGGCTACTGACAAGGGCGGTATCCAGTTCCGCGTGCTGAACAGCCGCAAGGGGCCGGCAGTACGGGCCACGCGTGCACAGGCAGATCGCGTGCTGTACAAGGCAGCCATTCGTGAAACCCTGGAAAATCAGTCAAATCTGTGGATATTTCAGCAAGCCTGCGATGACCTGATCGTTGAACAGGATCAAGTGCGCGGCGTGGTGACCCAGATGGGTATGCGCATATTTGCCGATTCCGTGGTGTTGACCACAGGTACGTTCCTTGGCGGACTTATCCACATCGGTATGCAAAATTATTCGGGCGGTCGGGCAGGTGATCCTCCTTCGATCGCACTGGCGCAACGACTGCGTGAGCTGCCGCTGCGCGTCGGCCGCCTGAAAACCGGGACCCCGCCACGCATTGACGGGCGTTCTGTGGATTTCTCGGTGATGACCGAGCAACCAGGTGACACGCCGATCCCGGTCATGTCGTTCCTGGGCAACAAGGAACAGCATCCGCCGCAGGTCAGTTGCTGGATTACCCACACCAACGCGCGGACTCACGAGATCATTGCGTCCAACCTTGATCGCTCGCCGATGTATTCGGGCGTGATCGAAGGTATTGGTCCACGTTACTGCCCGTCGATCGAAGACAAGATCCACCGGTTTGCCGACAAGGAAAGCCACCAGGTCTTCATCGAGCCGGAAGGGTTGACCACGCACGAGCTGTACCCGAACGGTATTTCCACGTCGTTGCCATTCGACGTGCAACTGCAGATCGTCCGGTCGATTCGCGGCATGGAGAACGCACACATCGTTCGCCCTGGTTACGCCATCGAATACGACTATTTCGACCCGCGTGATCTGAAATACAGCCTGGAAACCAAGGTCATCGGCGGTCTGTTCTTCGCTGGCCAGATCAACGGCACGACCGGTTACGAAGAGGCTGGTGCCCAGGGTTTGCTGGCCGGGACGAATGCCGCGCTGCGCGCACAGGGTCGAGACAGCTGGTGCCCGCGTCGCGATGAAGCGTACATCGGCGTTCTGGTCGATGACCTGATCACGCTTGGTACGCAAGAGCCTTACCGGATGTTCACCTCCAGGGCCGAATACCGTTTGATCCTGCGCGAAGACAACGCTGACCTGCGACTTACCGAAAAGGGCCGCGAACTGGGCCTGGTCGACGACGCCCGCTGGGCTGCGTTCTGCACCAAGCGTGAAAGCATCGAGCTGGAAGAACAGCGTTTGAAAAGTACCTGGGTGCGTCCCGGTACCGAGCAGGGCGATGCGATTGCCGCACACTTCGGCACGCCACTGACCCACGAATACAATTTGCTCAACCTGCTGACCCGTCCGGAAATCGACTATGCCAGCCTGATTTCAATCACTGGCCAGGGCTGCACCGATCCCCAGGTCGCCGAGCAGGTCGAGATCAAGACAAAATACGCCGGTTACATTGATCGCCAGCAGGATGAAATTGCCCGTTTGCGCGCCAGTGAAGACACCCGCCTGCCGGAAGACATCGATTACGCCGCGATATCCGGCCTGTCGAAAGAAATCCAGAGCAAGCTGGGGATAACTCGTCCGGAAACGCTCGGACAGGCATCGCGCATCCCCGGTGTTACGCCTGCAGCAATATCGCTGTTGATGATTCATTTGAAAAAACGCGGCGCGGGCCGTCAGTTGGAGCAAAGCGCTTGAGTTCTATGGTCACCCCGCAACACGCCCAAGAGTTATCCACCGGTGCCAGGGAATTGGGGATTGACCTCAGTCCGGCCCAGCACGAGCAATTGCTGGCGTATCTGGCGTTGTTGATCAAGTGGAACAAGGCCTACAACCTGACTGCGGTACGCAACCCGGACGAAATGGTATCGAGGCATCTGCTCGACAGTCTCAGTGTGGTGCCCTTCATCGAAGGAACACGCTGGATCGACGTCGGCAGCGGCGGTGGGATGCCCGGCATTCCCATGGCCATCCTGTTTCCGGAGCGCAAAGTGGCGCTGCTGGACAGCAATGGCAAGAAAACCCGGTTTCAGACCCAGGTCAAACTTGAGCTGAAACTGGATAATCTTGAAGTTATCCACAGCCGTGCAGAAAGTTATCAGCCCGAAGTGCCTTTCGACGGGATCATCTCCCGTGCGTTCAGCAGCCTGGAAGACTTCACCGGCTGGACCCGTCACATGGGCGACGTCAATACACGCTGGCTGGCAATGAAAGGGCTGCATCCTGACGATGAGCTGGTAGCATTGCCCTCGGATTTTCACCTCGATAGCGCACACGCCTTGACCGTTCCGGGTTGCCAAGGCCAACGCCATCTGCTGATACTGCGCCGCACGGCATGACTGGGAACACAAGCAAGAATGGCTAAGGTATTCGCGATAGCGAACCAGAAAGGTGGGGTCGGCAAGACCACCACATGCATCAACCTCGCCGCATCGCTGGTCGCGACCAAGCGCCGTGTGCTGCTGATCGACCTCGATCCCCAGGGCAATGCGACCATGGGCAGCGGTGTGGATAAACACAACCTGGAAAACTCCGTCTACGACCTGTTGATCGGCGAATGCGATCTGGGCGAGGCCATGCAGTTTTCCGAGCACGGTGGTTATCAACTGCTTCCGGCCAACCGTGATCTGACGGCGGGTGAAGTGGTTCTGCTGGAAATGCAGATGAAAGAGAGTCGTCTGCGCAATGCGCTGGCGCCTATCCGCGAGAATTACGATTACATTCTCATCGATTGCCCACCTTCGCTGTCGATGCTGACTTTGAACGCACTGGTCGCGGCAGACGGCGTAATTATCCCCATGCAGTGCGAATACTTTGCACTCGAAGGTCTCAGTGACCTTGTGGATAACATCAAGCGCATCGCTGAACTGCTCAACCCGCAGCTGAAAATCGAAGGTTTGCTGCGCACCATGTATGATCCGCGGCTGAGTCTGATCAACGACGTTTCGGCGCAGCTCAAGGAACACTTCGGCGAGCAGCTGTACGACACCGTGATCCCGAGAAACATCCGTCTGGCCGAGGCTCCGAGTTTCGGCATGCCCGTGCTGGCGTATGACAAGTCGTCTCGCGGTGCGCTGGCCTATCTGGCCCTGGCAAGTGAACTGGTTCGTCGTCAACGTCGCGGCGCAAAAACCGCTCAGCCAACCTAAGGAATTCCCATGGCCGTCAAGAAACGAGGTCTCGGACGTGGGTTGGACGCACTTCTGAGCAGTCCAACCGTCAGTTCGCTGGAAGAACAGGCCGTCAAGGCCCCGCCAAGTGAGTTGCAGCATGTGCCGCTGGACCTGATCCAGCGCGGCAAGTACCAGCCGCGCCGGGACATGGACCCGCAGGCACTCGAAGAACTTGCGCAGTCGATCAAGTCGCAGGGCGTGATGCAGCCGATCGTGGTGCGTCCTATCGGTGACAACCGCTTCGAGATCATTGCGGGCGAGCGTCGCTGGCGTGCCAGCCAGCAGGCGGGAGTCGAGACGATCCCGGCGATGGTCCGCGATGTGCCGGACGAAACCGCGATTGCGATGGCGCTGATCGAGAACATCCAGCGTGAGGACCTCAACCCGATCGAAGAGGCCATGGCACTGCAGCGCCTGCAGCAGGAGTTTCAACTGACCCAGCAGCAGGTGGCCGATGCCGTCGGCAAGTCGCGAGTCAGTGTGGCCAACCTGTTACGCCTGATTGCCTTGCCGGAGGCCATCAAGACGATGCTGTCTCATGGCGACCTGGAAATGGGTCATGCTCGCGCCTTGCTCGGGCTGGGTGAAGATCGGCAGGTCGAAGGTGCGCGACACGTTGTCGCACGCGGGCTTACCGTGCGCCAGACCGAAGCACTGGTCAGGCAGTGGCTGAGCGGCAAGGCAGAGGCTGCCGAGCCGGTGAAGACCGACCCGGACATCAGCCGCCTGGAACAGCGCCTGGCCGAGCGTCTGGGCTCTGCAGTGCAGATTCGTCACGGTCAGAAGGGCAAAGGGCAATTGGTCATCCGTTACAACTCGCTGGACGAGCTTCAGGGAGTGCTCGCTCACATCCGCTGAAACAATTGCTCTGTAGCGTATAGTCGGAAATCACTACCCGACTGTTGAATAGGGGCTTAACCGCCCCTATACTCTGCGCGCATTTTGTCGGCACAAATTATGCCAAGTTATTGATTATGGCGACCGACATCAAAGGAGCAGTTGCGATGGAATCCCGCATGCCAGACCGCTTGCCGTTCTATCGCCTGGCGGTTTTCCCGCTTTTGCTGGCTCAATTGATCGTGCTGCTCATGGCCGCATTGGTGCTGTGGCAGTGGCAAGGAGTCGTTGCAGGATATTCGGGACTCTGCGGAGGCCTGATAGCCTGGCTACCCAATTTATACTTTGCTCACAAGGCATTCCGGTTTTCCGGGGCCAGAGCAGCGCAAGCCATCGTTCGGTCGTTCTACGCCGGCGAGGCAGGCAAACTGATTTTCACGGCAGTGCTTTTTGCATTGACGTTCGCAGGTGTGAAGCCTTTGGCGCCGCTGGCTGTATTCGGCGTGTTCATGTTGATCCAGGTGGTCAACTGGTTCGCTCCCCTGCTTACGAGAACAAGACTTTCGAGACCTTAGGGCGTTTGAGGCAACCATGGCAGAGCAAACAGCTTCGGGCTATATCCAGCACCACTTGCAGAACCTTACCTTCGGGCACCTGCCCAATGGCGAATGGGGCTTTGCCCACACCGCAGCGGAAGCCAAGGAAATGGGTTTCTGGGCCTTCCACGTCGATACCCTCGGCTGGTCGGTTGCGTTGGGTCTGATTTTCGTTCTGATCTTCCGCATGGCGGCCAAGAAGGCAACTTCCGGTCAGCCTGGCGCACTGCAGAACTTCGTCGAAGTGCTGGTCGAGTTCGTCGACGGCAGCGTGAAAGACAGCTTCCACGGCCGCAGCGCGGTTATCGCGCCACTGGCGTTGACCATTTTCGTCTGGGTCTTCCTGATGAACGCGGTCGACCTGGTACCGGTGGACTGGATTCCACAGCTGGCGATGATGATCTCGGGTGACTCGCACATTCCGTTCCGTGCCGTGTCGACCACTGACCCGAACGCCACGCTGGGCATGGCCCTGTCCGTGTTCGCACTGATCATTTTCTACAGCATCAAGGTCAAGGGCATCGGCGGTTTCATCGGCGAGCTGACCCTTCACCCGTTCGGCAGCAAGAACCTGTTCGTTCAGGCGCTGTTGATCCCGGTCAACTTCCTGCTGGAATTCGTGACGCTGATCGCCAAGCCGATTTCCCTGGCTCTGCGTCTGTTCGGCAACATGTATGCTGGCGAGCTGGTCTTCATCCTGATCGCCGTGATGTTCGGCAGCGGTCTGTTGTGGCTCAGCGGTCTGGGTGTAGTGCTGCAGTGGGCGTGGGCTGTGTTCCACATCCTGATCATCACCCTGCAAGCGTTCATCTTCATGATGCTGACCATCGTCTACCTGTCGATGGCTCACGAAGATAACCATTGAGATTCGTCTCAGGACGCGTCTGATGACCGTCTCGCCAGTGGCGAGGCGGTGCCCGCAAGGGCTGATGTAGAAACGATTTTGTTTTACCGCTTCAATTAAAAAAACCTAACCAATACGACGTAAAAGTCGGGAGGAAAGATGGAAACTGTAGTTGGTCTAACCGCTATCGCTGTTGCACTGTTGATCGGCCTGGGCGCACTGGGTACTGCAATCGGTTTCGGCCTGTTGGGCGGCAAGTTCCTGGAAGGCGCAGCGCGTCAGCCGGAAATGGTTCCAATGCTGCAAGTTAAAATGTTCATCGTTGCGGGCCTGCTCGACGCCGTGACCATGATCGGTGTTGGTATCGCTCTGTTCTTCACCTTTGCGAACCCCTTCGTTGGTCAACTCGCTGGCTGATCACTCGAATTTTCGAGTTGATTGGTGTGATGGACAACGAACGAGCGAGGTGTTGGCGTGAACATTAATGCAACCCTGATTGGCCAGTCCGTTGCGTTCTTCATTTTTGTGCTGTTCTGCATGAAGTTCGTGTGGCCTCCGGTCATCGCGGCTTTGCACGAACGTCAGAAGAAGATCGCGGATGGACTGGACGCTGCTTCCCGAGCAGCTCGCGACCTGGAGCTGGCCCAAGAAAAAGCGGGTCAACAACTGCGCGAAGCTAAAGCTCAAGCAGCCGAGATCATTGAGCAAGCCAAGAAACGCGGTACTCAGATTGTCGACGAAGCCCGTGAAACGGCACGCGTTGAAGCTGACCGTGTGAAGGCTCAGGCTCAGGCCGAGATCGAGCAGGAACTGAACGGTGTCAAAGACGCCTTGCGCGCCCAGTTGGGTAGCCTGGCAGTCAATGGCGCAGAGAAGATCCTGGGTGCCACAATCGATCAAAACGCGCACGCGGAGCTGGTTAACAAACTGGCTGCTGAAATTTAAGCGAGGGCGATCATGGCAGAACTGACCACGTTGGCCCGACCTTACGCGAAGGCGGCCTTCGAGCATGCGCAGGCCCACCAGCAGCTGGCCAATTGGTCAGCCATGCTCGGCCTGGCTGCTGCGGTGTCGCAAGACGACACCATGCAGCGCATGCTCAAGGCCCCGCGACTGACGAGCGCACAAAAGGCCACCACTTTTATTGAAGTGTGTGGCGAAAAGTTCGATGCCAAGGCACAGAATTTCATTCACGTCGTTGCTGAAAACGACCGCCTCCCGCTTTTGCCGGAGATCGCCGAACTGTTCGACCTGTACAAGGCCGAGCAGGAAAAATCGGTCGATGTGGATGTCACCAGTGCTTTTGCATTGAACCAAGAACAGCAAGACAAACTCGCCAAGGTTCTCAGTGCACGGCTCGGCCGGGAAGTGCGCCTGCATGCTGCGGAGGATGCCTCTCTTATAGGGGGTGTCGTCATCCGCGCCGGCGACCTGGTTATCGATGGCTCAGTTCGTGGCAAGATCGCGAAACTAGCCGAAGCATTGAAATCTTGAGTTTGAAGGGGCAGCAGAGCAATGCAGCAACTCAATCCTTCCGAAATAAGTGAAATCATCAAGGGTCGCATCGACAAGCTCGATGTAACCTCCCAAGCCCGTAACGAAGGCACAGTCGTCAGCGTGTCTGACGGTATCGTGCGGATTCATGGTCTGGCCGACGTAATGTACGGCGAAATGATCGAGTTTCCGGGCGGCGTCTACGGTATGGCGCTGAACCTTGAGCAAGACTCCGTGGGTGCCGTTGTACTGGGCGCTTACACGACTCTGGCTGAAGGCATGAGCGCCAAGTGCACTGGCCGCATCCTCGAGGTTCCGGTGGGTAAGGAACTGCTGGGTCGCGTTGTCGATGCACTGGGTAACCCAGTTGACGGCAAAGGTCCGCTGAACAACACCGAGACCGATGCGGTCGAGAAAGTTGCTCCAGGCGTGATCTGGCGTAAGTCGGTAGACCAGCCTGTACAGACTGGCTACAAGGCTGTCGATGCCATGATTCCTGTCGGCCGTGGCCAGCGTGAGCTGATCATCGGTGACCGTCAGATCGGTAAAACCGCTCTGGCCATCGACGCAATCATCAACCAGAAGAACAGCGGCATCTTCTGCGTCTACGTAGCGATCGGTCAGAAGCAATCGACCATCGCCAACGTTGTTCGCAAGCTCGAAGAAAACGGCGCACTGGCTAATACCATCGTCGTGGCTGCAAGTGCTTCCGAATCCGCTGCGCTGCAGTTCCTTGCACCGTACTCGGGTTGCACCATGGGCGAGTTCTTCCGCGACCGCGGTGAAGACGCGCTGATCGTTTATGACGATCTGTCCAAGCAAGCAGTGGCTTACCGCCAGATTTCCCTGCTGCTGCGCCGTCCACCAGGCCGTGAAGCTTACCCAGGCGACGTGTTCTATCTCCACTCCCGTCTGCTGGAGCGCGCATCGCGTGTTTCCGAAGAGTACGTAGAGAAGTTCACCAACGGCGCAGTGACCGGCAAAACCGGTTCCCTGACCGCACTGCCGATCATCGAAACCCAGGCTGGCGACGTTTCCGCGTTCGTTCCGACCAACGTGATTTCCATCACCGACGGTCAGATCTTCCTGGAATCGGCCATGTTCAACTCCGGCATCCGTCCGGCTGTGAACGCCGGTGTTTCGGTATCCCGTGTGGGTGGTGCCGCTCAGACCAAGATCATCAAGAAGCTTTCCGGTGGTATCCGTACCGCTCTGGCTCAGTACCGTGAACTGGCGGCATTCGCCCAGTTCGCTTCTGACCTGGACGAGGCGACCCGCAAGCAACTTGAGCATGGTCAGCGCGTTACCGAGCTGATGAAGCAGAAGCAATACGCACCAATGTCGATCGCTGACATGGCGCTGTCGCTGTATGCCGCTGAGCGTGGGTTCCTGACTGACGTCGAAATCGCCAAGATCGGCAGCTTTGAACAAGCGCTGATTGCTTACTTCAACCGCGATCACGCCGATTTGATGGCGAAGATCAACGTGAAGGGTGACTTCAATGACGAAATCGATTCTGGCATGAAAGCCGGCATCGAGAAGTTCAAGGCCACCCAAACCTGGTAAGCCGCAGCGGGGGCCGCAAGGCTCCCGCTTGCTAACCTGATAGGTGTTACATGGCAGGCGCAAAAGAGATTCGCAGCAAGATTGCGAGCATCAAAAGCACGCAAAAGATCACCAGCGCCATGGAAAAAGTGGCGGTCAGCAAAATGCGCAAGGCTCAAATGCGCATGGCTGCTAGCCGTCCTTACGCGGAGCGCATTCGTCAGGTGATTGGTCATCTGGCAAACGCCAACCCGGAGTACCGCCACCCGTTCATGATCGAGCGCCCTGTGAAGCGCGTCGGTTATGTCGTCGTGAGCAGTGACCGTGGTCTGTGTGGTGGCTTGAATACCAACCTGTTCAAGACTCTGGTCAAGGACATGGCGGTGAACCGTGAAAACGGTGTAGAGATCGATCTGTGCGTGGTCGGCAGCAAAGGTGCGGCATTTTTCCGCAACTTCGGCGGTAACGTCGTCGCTGCGATCAGCCACCTGGGCGAAGAGCCGTCGATCAACGACTTGATCGGCAGCGTCAAGGTGATGCTGGATGCCTACCTGGATGGCCGTATTGATCGCCTGTCCGTGGTATCCAACAAGTTCATCAACACCATGACCCAGCAACCAACAGTGGAGCAATTGATTCCGCTGGTGGCAACCCCGGATCAAGGGCTCAAGCACCACTGGGACTATCTCTACGAACCCGATGCCAAAGAGCTGCTAGACGGCCTTATGGTTCGCTACGTGGAATCGCAGGTGTACCAGGCGGTGGTCGAGAACAACGCAGCTGAACAAGCAGCGCGGATGATCGCGATGAAGAACGCCACAGACAACGCCGGTGATTTGATCAGCGATTTGCAGCTGATCTACAACAAGGCGCGTCAGGCAGCGATCACCCAAGAGATCTCGGAAATCGTCGGCGGCGCTGCCGCGGTTTAACGGTTCAAATATTAGAGGAACCAGCTAATGAGTAGCGGACGTATCGTTCAAATCATCGGCGCCGTGATCGACGTGGAATTCCCACGCGATAGCGTACCGAGTATCTACAACGCGCTGGAAGTTCAGAGCGCGGCAGGAACCACCCTGGAAGTTCAGCAGCAGCTGGGCGACGGCGTGGTTCGTACCATTGCGATGGGCTCCACCGAGGGCTTGAAGCGTGGTCTGGAAGTCACAGACTCTGGCGCAGCCATCTCCGTACCGGTCGGTAAAGCGACGCTGGGCCGGATCATGGACGTGCTGGGCAACCCGATCGACGAAGCTGGCCCGATCGCCACCGAAGAGCGCTGGGGCATTCACCGTCCTGCACCGTCCTTCGCTGAGCAGGCAGGCGGCAACGACCTTCTGGAAACCGGCATCAAGGTTATCGACCTGGTCTGCCCGTTCGCCAAAGGCGGTAAAGTCGGTCTGTTCGGTGGTGCCGGTGTCGGCAAGACCGTAAACATGATGGAACTGATCCGTAACATCGCCATCGAGCACAGCGGTTATTCCGTGTTCGCCGGTGTGGGTGAGCGTACTCGTGAGGGTAACGACTTCTACCACGAGATGAAGGACTCCAACGTTCTGGACAAAGTGGCACTGGTCTACGGTCAGATGAACGAGCCGCCGGGTAACCGTCTGCGCGTAGCACTGACCGGCCTGACCATGGCCGAGAAGTTCCGTGACGAAGGTAACGACGTTCTGCTGTTCGTCGACAACATCTATCGTTACACCCTGGCCGGTACCGAAGTATCCGCACTGCTGGGCCGTATGCCTTCCGCAGTAGGTTACCAGCCGACCCTGGCTGAAGAGATGGGCACTCTGCAAGAGCGCATCACTTCCACCAAGAATGGTTCGATCACCTCGATCCAGGCCGTATACGTACCAGCGGACGACTTGACTGACCCGTCGCCAGCGACCACGTTTGCCCACTTGGACGCCACCGTCGTACTGTCCCGTGACATCGCCTCCCTGGGTATCTACCCGGCGGTAGATCCACTGGACTCGACTTCGCGCCAGCTGGACCCGAACGTCATTGGCCAGGAACACTACGACACCGCTCGCGGCGTTCAGTATGTGTTGCAGCGCTACAAAGAGCTGAAAGACATCATCGCGATCCTGGGTATGGACGAGTTGTCGGAGACCGACAAGCAGTTGGTTAACCGTGCTCGTAAGATCCAGCGCTTCCTGTCCCAGCCTTTCTTCGTGGCAGAAGTCTTCACCGGTGCTTCGGGTAAATACGTTTCCCTGAAAGACACCATTGCTGGCTTCAAAGGCATCCTCAACGGTGACTACGACCACCTGCCAGAACAAGCGTTCTACATGGTCGGCGGCATCGAAGAAGCGATCGAGAAAGCCAAGAAACTGTAATCCCGGCGCCCGGCAACGGGCGCTATTAGGTTGAGGCAAGCAAATGGCTATGACAGTCCATTGCGACATCGTCAGCGCGGAAGGGGAAATCTTCTCCGGTCTGGTCGAGATGGTGATTGCGCACGGCAACCTGGGTGATATCGGTATCGCTCCAGGCCACGCGCCGCTGATCACTGATCTGAAGCCGGGGCCGATCCGCTTGATCAAGCAGGGTGGGGAAGCCGAGGTGTTCTACATCTCCGGTGGTTTCCTTGAAGTTCAGCCGAACATGGTCAAGGTGCTTGCCGATACTGTGCAACGTGCTGCCGACCTGGATGAAGCTTCTGCTCAGGCGGCCGTACTGGCTGCAGAGAAGGCCCTGAACGAGAAGGGCGCAGATTTCGATTACGGATCTGCAACTGCTCGTCTGGCCGAGGCTGCAGCTCAGCTGCGCACCGTTCAGCAAATTCGCAAGAAGTTCGGCGGCTAACCCTGCTGCACTCGATGCGCGATTGAGAAAAAGGGTAGCCTCGGCTACCCTTTTTCTTTTTTCAGATTTCCTCTTTCAAGTCAGCCCGTCTTCGGTCCGGTTGCCGCTCAGTTGGTAGTCCTATCATGTCTCTCGATATCGTTATTCTCGCTGCTGGCCAAGGTACCCGGATGCGTTCCGCGCTGCCGAAGGTTCTGCACCCCGTGGCCGGCAATTCCATGCTGGGTCATGTTATCCACAGCGCGCGTCAGTTATCCCCAAGTGGCATACATGTCGTGATCGGCCACGGCGCTGATGCCGTGCGTGAGCAGCTGTCAGCCGATGACTTGAATTTCGTGATGCAGGACAAGCAACTCGGTACCGGCCATGCGGTTGCTCAGGCGCTGCCCGCACTGACGGCTGACACCGTGTTGATTCTTTATGGCGATGTACCGTTGATCGAAGTGGAGACGCTTTCGCGCCTGCTCGAACGGGTCAACCCGCAGCAACTGGGTCTGCTGACCGTTACGCTGGATGACCCTACCGGTTACGGCCGTATCGTTCGCGATGATCAGAATCGTGTCTGTGCCATTGTCGAGCATAAAGACGCGAGTGACGCGCAGAAGGCTATCACCGAAGGCAATACCGGCATTCTCGCCGTGCCGGCCGCTCATCTCGCTGACTGGCTGGGGCGGCTGTCCAACAACAATGCCCAGGGCGAGTATTACCTCACCGACGTGATCGCCATGGCGGCTAATGACGGCCTGGTGGTTGCCACAGAGCAGCCCCACGACGCGATGGAAGTGCAGGGCGCCAATGATCGCAAGCAGCTTGCCGAGCTGGAGCGTCATTACCAGATGCGCGAAGCCCGCCGTCTGATGGCGGCTGGCGTGACCCTGCGTGACCCTGCGCGCTTCGATGTGCGCGGTGAAGTCATTGTCGGGCGCGACGTGCTGATCGATATCAATGTGATTCTTGAAGGCAAGGTCGTGATCGAGGATGACGTGGTCATCGGTCCGAACTGCGTCATCAAGGACAGCACCCTGCGCAAGGGTGTCGTCGTTAAAGCCAACAGCCACATCGAAGGTGCGATCCTGGGTGAGGGCAGCGATGCCGGCCCGTTTGCACGCCTGCGACCAGGCAGCGTGCTGGGTGCCAAGGCGCATGTGGGTAACTTTGTCGAGCTCAAGAATGCGAACCTGGGCGAGGGCGCCAAGGTCGGCCACCTGACGTATCTGGGCGACGCCGAAATTGGCGCACGCACCAATATCGGCGCCGGTACCATTACCTGTAACTACGATGGTGCCAACAAGCACAAGACCACGTTGGGTGCAGACGTCTTCATCGGTTCCAACAACTCTCTGGTTGCGCCTGTGGATATCCTGGACGGTGCGACGACTGCAGCCGGTTCGACCATCACCCAGAACGTGCCTGCTGAACAACTCGGCGTAGCCCGCGCCCGCCAACGCAATATCGAAGGCTGGAAGCGTCCGGTGAAAATCAGCAAAGACTGAGTTATCCACAGCCCCTTATGACCCGCGTGCCAATGCTCAGAATTGGCACGCGTCCATAACTATCCACAGTTGACACTCAAGCCAGGACGCAGAGCGTCCAGAACTGCATCCCCACGCGGAGCATGGGTACGATAGCGTTCCGGCAGACACCTCTCGTTCCTCACGCTCCAGCGTGGGAATACCGTTCGTGACGCTCCGCGTCACACCCTTGCGCGGTACCCTGCATTCGGGACTGCATCCTCACGCGGAGCATGGGTGTACGATCAGCGTAAGCCCAGACACCTCTCGTTCCTCACGCTCCAGCGTGGGAATGCCGTTCTTGACGCTCCGCGTCAAACCCCAGGCTCAAAAGCCGGTGTCACGAGTATCCGATAGAAATTGCGCCGCCCCATCCCGAAACCTTGACCCAACCCAAAAAATAGGTTTTGATTGCCTTCGTTATCTTTCGAAACGAAACTTAAGGCAGTCATGTCGAAGCGCAATACACCACAACGTCGCCACAACATTCTCGCCCTGCTCAACGAGCAAGGCGAAGTCAGTGTGGACGACTTGGCCAGACGCTTTGAAACTTCCGAAGTTACGATTCGAAAGGACCTGGCTGCGCTTGAAACCAACGGCCTGCTGTTGCGCCGTTACGGGGGCGCAGTGCCGCTTCCCCATGAGCTTATAAGCGATGGCAGTCAGCCAGTTTCGCGCTACAAACAGGCCATCGCCCGCGCTGCGGTTTGCAGAATTCGCGAGCACGCCAGAATCATCGTCGACAGCGGCAGCACCACGGCGGCATTGATCCCTGAGCTGGGCCAGCAACCCGGCCTGGTGGTCATGACCAATTCCCTGCATGTGGCGCGCGCCCTTACCGAGCTGGAACACGAACCGGTCCTGTTGATGACGGGCGGAACGTGGGACCCGCACTCGGAGTCCTTTCAGGGGCAGGTCGCGGAGCAGGTACTGCGCTCCTACGACTTTGATCAGCTGTTCATCGGTGCCGACGGCATCGATCTGGTGCGTGGCACCACCACCTTCAACGAGCTGCTGGGCTTGAGCCGGGTCATGGCGGAAGTCGCCCGGGAAGTGGTGGTCATGGTCGAAGCCGACAAGGTCGGTCGCAAGATCCCCAATCTGGAACTGCCCTGGAGCAGTATCCACACCCTTATTACTGATGATCGCCTGTCCAGTGAGGCACGCGATCAGATACAGGCCCGCGGCATCAATCTGATTTGTGCTGCTGTCAGCTAGGAGATAACCATGTGTGGAATCGTCGGCGCCGTTGCTGAACGTAATATCACGGCCATTTTGCTCGAAGGCCTCAAGCGCCTTGAATACCGCGGTTATGACAGCGCGGGCGTGGCAGTCTTCAGCAACGAAGGCACCCTTGAGCGCCGTCGTCGCTCCGGCAAGGTCAGTGAGCTGGAACAGGCACTTGCCGGCGAGCCGCTGATCGGCCGTCTGGGCATCGCCCACACGCGTTGGGCGACCCACGGCGCCCCGTGTGAGCGTAACGCCCACCCACACTTCTCGGCCGACACGCTGGCAGTTGTCCACAACGGCATCATCGAGAATCACGAAGCGCTGCGTGAACAGCTGAAAGGCCTGGGTTACGTCTTCGCATCCGATACCGACACTGAAGTCATCGTCCACCTGCTGCACCACAAGCTCAAGGACACCGCCGATCTGGCGGTTGCCCTGAAAGCTGCGGTGAAAGAACTTCACGGTGCTTATGGGCTTGCGGTCATCAATGCCGCGCAGCCCGATCGCCTGCTGGCAGCCCGCAGCGGCAGCCCGCTGGTTGTCGGCATGGGCCTGGGTGAAAACTTCCTGGCCTCCGACCAACTGGCGCTGCGTCAGGTCACCGACCGTTTCATGTACCTGGAAGAGGGCGACATCGCCGAGATCCGTCGCGACAGCGTGCAGATCTGGAACGTCGACGGTGTTTCGGTCGAGCGCGAAGTGGTGCAATACCACGAAGGCGCCGAAGCCGCCGACAAGGGCGAGTACCGCCACTTCATGCTCAAGGAAATTCACGAGCAGCCCAAGGTTGTACAGCGCACCCTCGAAGGTCGTCTGGGGCAGCAGCAAGTGCTGGTCCACGCATTCGGTCCACAGGCTGCCGAGCTGTTCGCCAAAGTACGCAATGTTCAGATCGTGGCCTGTGGCACCAGTTACCACGCAGGCATGGTCGCGCGTTACTGGCTTGAAGGCCTGGCTGGCATCCCGTGCCAGGTCGAAGTGGCCAGCGAGTTCCGTTATCGCAAGGTAGTGGTTCAACCGGACACCCTGTTCGTCTCGATCTCGCAGTCCGGTGAAACCGCCGACACCCTGGCAGCGCTGCGCAACGCCAAGGAACTGGGCTTTCTGGCCAGCCTGGCGATCTGTAACGTGGGCATCAGCTCACTGGTGCGGGAATCCGACCTGACCCTGCTGACCCAGGCCGGTCCGGAAATCGGCGTGGCATCGACCAAAGCCTTCACCACCCAGCTGGTTGCCTTGTTGCTGCTGACCCTGTCGCTGGGTCAGGTCAAGGGTTCGCTGGAGGAGGGCGTCGAAGCGCAACTGGTCGAAGAACTGCGTCGCCTGCCAACCCGCCTCGGCGAAGCGCTGGCAATGGACGGCACGGTCGAGAAAGTCGCCGAACTGTTCGCCGAGAAGCACCACACCCTGTTCCTCGGACGCGGCGCACAGTTCCCGGTGGCAATGGAAGGCGCACTCAAGCTCAAAGAGATCTCCTACATCCACGCCGAAGCCTACCCGGCCGGTGAACTCAAGCATGGCCCGTTGGCGCTGGTCGACGCCGACATGCCAGTCGTCACCGTCGCACCGAACAACGAACTGCTGGAGAAACTCAAATCCAACCTGCAGGAAGTGCGCGCACGCGGCGGCGAGTTGATCGTATTCGCCGATGAGCAAGCCGGCATGAAGAACGGCGAGGGCACCCACGTCATCGCCATGCCACACATCATCGATGCTTTGGCGCCGATTCTGTACACCATCCCGCTGCAGTTGCTTTCGTATTATGTGGCTGTGTTGAAGGGGACGGATGTCGATCAGCCGAGGAACCTGGCGAAGTCGGTGACGGTGGAGTGAGTTATCCACAGGGGTGAGGGGTTGTGGTTTTAGAGAATTAAAACTGTCGCAGGTCTCTTCAAAATAGGGCCTCGCCCCCTCACTTAGACAGTCCTCTATGCCTCTCGGGGTCCGTTCGCTTCGCAGACGAAGTGACGGACCCTATCCGTTCTGCTTGATTAGCCATACAAACTCCAGCAACAGCCCGCGCCGGCCCTCAGAGAATCAAGCATCTGACGTTGCACGAAGATATCAAACAAGGTTCGTCCCCTAGTGGCAGGCGCTCGTTTGCTGCAAAAGTCTTGGTCGTGACTACCAACGTAGAGACAGTACAGACAATCCTCGCGCACGCTCGTCATCAACTTCGCGTCGATTGACCAACCAATTACTTGGCGTGAGAAGAGATCCAGCACTACCGCCAGGTAGAGCCAGGCGCTGGGCAACATCGTCGACAGGCTTGCCTTTCTCGGTAACTTGCTTGACCGCTTCGATCTTGAATTTTCGGGGTAACGCTGACGACTCACGGCACCTCCTCGTTGGGCTTCATGATGAGGCTTTGGGGTATCTAGGAAACCGGGGGCGATTCACTAGAACTGCATAAGTAATCAGAAATCAGCGCCAAAATAGAAATTAATGGGAATTTTCTGATATCTATGTAGTCTGTTTCACGATGGTTACATGTGATGCCAATTTGCCGCTATCTGGCATGGCACTGAACGTCGTATTGACCAATCCCGAACAGGCGTACCTCTCGCCACTAGCTCTTCTAATGGAATATTTATGCTTGCCTTTAAAAGGACATGGCTGGGTTTGTGTGCGCTGCTCTTGGCCACAGGAGCGTTGACGCCTGTTCAGGCTGCAACCCCCGGCGAACAGGATCTCATACGTGATCGCCAGGACCGCTTGCTCGAAGAGCAGCGCCGTCGCCTGGAAGAGCTAAAGGACCTGCCCGGCAAGCAGACCACGCCGACAACACCCGCCACGCCCGCCGACACCCGCTGCTTCACTATCAATCACATCGAACTCAAAGGCGCGGATTCCTTGTCGCCCGCTGAGCGCGATGCACTGATCAAGCCGTTTCAGGGCAAATGCCTGGGCGTGGCCCAGCTCAATGAACTGCTGAAGGCCATCACCGACCATTACATCGACAAAGGTCTGGTGACCACTAGGGCCTATCTGCCGCAGCAGGATCTGTCCAAGGGTGACCTGCAGGTGCTGGTCATCGAGGGCAAGCTAGAGAATCTGCGCAGTGACGCTGCCAGCGGCCTCTCGGATCGCGAACTGGCCATGGCCTTTCCGGGTAAAGAGGGCGAGTTACTCAATCTGCGGGAAATCGAGCAGATGGTTGATCAGCTCAACCGCCTGCCGTCCAATCAGGCGCAAATGGAGCTGACTCCGGGCCAGGCTGTTGGCGGTAGCGATGTCGTGGTCAAAAATACCCCGCAGAAGCCTTGGCGTGCCAACCTCTCGCGCAATAACGAAGGCCAGCGCAGTACTGGCGAGCAGCAGTGGAACGTGGGTCTGGACTGGGACAGCCCGTTGGGTCTTGCCGATCAGTTGAGTCTGCGCGGCGGTCATGATGCGGTCAGCGACCACCAGCAAGCCTCGCACAACGGCCTTCTGTCATACAGCCTGCCGTGGGGCTGGTGGACTTTCAGCTATCTTTATAGCGAAACCGAATACCGGTCGCAGGCCGAGGCCGACGGTGTCAAGTTCAAACAGGATGGCGACAGCCAGAATCACCAGTTTCGTGCCGAGCGCGTCATTCACCGCGATTCCGTCAGCAAGACCTCGCTCAATGCCGGCCTGGCTTACCTGCGCACCAACAACTACGTCGAAGACAGCAAGCTGGCCGTTAGCAGCAACCGGATCACCGAAGCACAGTTCGGTATCAACCATGGTCGGCGCGTTGGCTCTGCGTTCGTCAACATTGACCTGGGCATGCAGCAGGGCATCGGCTTACTGGATGCTCAAGGCAACCACGATCCGGGGCCGGGCGAGGCCGATGCGCGCTATCGCAAATACACCGGCACCATCAGCTACCTGCATCCGTTTCAGTTATGGGGCGAAAATCTGGCCTTCACCAGCCTGGCCACAGGGCAACGCAGCGAGGACGTGCTGTTCAGTCCACAACGTCTGAGCCTCGGCGGTTCGTCATCTGTGCGCGGTTACAAGGACGAGTTTCTGTCCGGCGACAGTGGCGGTTACTGGCGTAATGAAATACGTCTGACGCGTCCGGTAGTGCTCGACTGGCTGCGCCCGGTATTCAATGAATACGGCGCCGCTGCTGGCTACGATCAGGGGGTTATCCGCAATGATCGTTATAACGGCCAAAACCATGGTCGGTTGTCCAGCAACTCATTGGAATTGTTTACCCGCGGCCAGCACGTCGCTGCGTCCGTCACCTTTGCCCATTCCCTGGAACGTCCCGACGTGATCGAGCGCGAAGCGCCGATCTACTTCCGTATGGACTTTTTCCTTTAATAACGCTGCTCCGAGGTCGCCCACATGGACGCTCATCAACTGGCTCTGCTGGCACGTCAGCCCTCTGCTGCAGTAGCCGAGCGCACGCGATTTCTGGGCATTCCCAAGCGCCTGCTGGCGTTGCTGCTGGCCAACGTCATGTTCTGGCAGCCGATCTGGGCGCAGGCCGACGGGATAGCAGTCAGCGGTACCACCAATACGTCCGTAGGCCAGGCAGGCAACGGTGTGCCGGTCATCAACATTGCCGCTCCCAACGCGGCAGGGCTTTCGCATAACCAGTACCAGCAGTACAACGTCGACAGCAAGGGTGTGATTCTCAACAACGCCACCAATGCCATACAAGCCACACAGCTGGGCGGCAATATCCTTGGCAATAATCAGTTAGGCGGGCGCGCCGCAAGCACCATCCTCAACGAAGTGACCGGCGCCAACGCCAGCCAGTTGAATGGGTACACCGAGGTGGCCGGGCAGGCAGCCCGCGTGATCATTGCCAACCCGTATGGCGTCACCTGCAGCGGTTGCGGCTTTATCAACACGCCTCGCGTCACCCTCAGCACTGGCAAACCGGTACTCGATGCGAACGGCAAACTCGACCATTTTGCCGTGGACGGCGGCAGCGTCACGATCGATGGCAGAGGCCTGGATGCAAGCGCAGTCGACCAATTCGATTTGATCACCCGTTCTGCGAAGATCAACGCCGATATCTACGCAAAACAACTCAACATCGTCACCGGTGCCAACGACGTCAACGCCGACACGCTGGCGACCACACAGCGTGCTGCCAATGCCGCCGACAAGCCGCAACTGGCCATTGATTCCTCTGCGCTTGGCGGTATGTACGCCAACGCGATCAAGCTGGTCGGCACCGAACAGGGTGTCGGCGTAAAGACGGCAGGCAATATGGCTGCCAGTGGCGGCGATATTCAGATAGACGCCAACGGTCACCTGAACATGGCGCAGGCCTCGGCGCAGGGTGCGCTTAACGTCAATGCACCTAGCGTCGAAATGACCGGCAAAACCTATGCGAGCAGCGTTAACGTGCGCACCGCCGGCGAGTTGGTCAACCAGCAAAGCCTGGCGGCACGCGAGCGGGTCGAGATCAACGCGGGCAAAGTCACTAACGCGGGGACCATCGCTTCGGGCATCGAAGCCGACAACAGCCGCAACGCGAGCGGTGACGTCACGATCAACGCGCCGGTGGTCGTCAACACAGGCAGCATAGAAGCCAGTCGCGCACTGACTATCAATGCGGCTCAGACCCTCAACAACCAGAGCGTGGTGCAAGGCGGCGCGGTCAACCTGACCAGCGGCCAGATCATTAATCAGGGATTGGCGGCACGTCTCGTCGGTGAACAGTCGCTGTTCATCTCGACCCCGGCCATTGTCAACCTGTCCAGCGTTATTCGTTTTGCTACCGGGCAGGCGGCCAGCCTGCAACTCGACAGCCTCGATAACCGCGAAGGCCTGATTCAGGCAACGGGCGGCAGCCTGGCGATCAGCGCGGGCGCACTGGACAACAGTGCCGGTCAGATCGACGCCGGTAGCCTTACGGTTGCGTCCACCACGCTCAACAACCGCTCCGGCTTGTTGTCAGCTCGTGCGGGCGATGCACGTGTGACGGCGCGCAACACGCTGGATAACACCGGCGGCACCGTTCAGGCGCAGAACCTGTTGAGCGTCACCGGTGGCAATGTTCTTAACCAGAGCGGCAGCCTGTTGGGGACGAGCATCAACGTGACTGCGCCGGGCGCGCAAATCGACAACCGTAGCGGCCTGATTCAGGCATCTGGCGGCAGCCTGACGATCAGTGCGGATGCACTGGATAACAGTGCGGGTCAGATCGATGGCAATAGCCTTACCATTGCGTCCACTTCGCTCAATAACCGCTCCGGCCTGCTGTCGGCCCGTGCGGGCGATGCACGGGTTACGGCGACCGGCATACTGGATAACACCGGCGGCACCGTTCAGGCGCAGAACCTGCTGAGCGTCACCGGTGGCAATGTCCTAAACCAGAGCGGCCGCCTGCTGGCCGTCACCGGCAATCTCGACCTTAACGCGACAGGCTTGGATAACCGCAGCGGCAGCGTGCTGGGGGCCGGCGTCAACGTAAGCGCGCCCGGTGCGCAGATCGATAACCGTGGCGGCAAAATCGTCGGTGACCGCATCGACCTGAACGCCGCCGGTCTCGACAACCGCGAGCAAGGCCTGCTGGCAGCCGGTACGCGGGGCATGGCCCTGAACTTTGCCCCGACGGCGAGCCAGGCCCAGTTGCTCAACCGCGGCGGCCAGATTCAGAGCGATGCCGGCCTGTTGGTCAGCGGCGCATGGCTGGACAACAGCGCCGGTACGCTGCTTGGCCAGAACGTGCTGATCGACGCACCACGGCTTATCAACGACAACAATGGCGCAGTGGTCAGCAATGGCGGCGACGTGACTCTGAAAGTCAGCAACCTGCTGAGCAACATGACCGGCATCATCGATGCGGGCAGCAGCCTGGTCACGATCAGCGGTTCGTCTGACCTCAACAACCAGGGCGGCAGCATTCGTGGCAAACAGCTGAGCCTGCAAGCAAGCACCCTGCGCAACGGCCAGCAAGGCCAACTGGTTGCGGGCAGCGGCGGGCTGATCTACACCGGCGGCGCGCTGGATAACAACGGCGGTACGCTGCTCAGCAGTGGCGGCACCACGCGAGTGGAATTGGGCAGCGGCACCGTCAGCAACGTCGGCGGTACGATTCAGGGCGACACGGTAAGCGTCACCGCCGCTTCGCTGGACACCAGCAGTGATGGCAGCAAGGCGGGCATGGTCTCCAGTCTGGTCGACAGCCTGACCTTGAACGTGGGCTCGGTGACCAGCAATGCGGGCAAACTCTTCGCCAAGACCTCGCTGGTATCGACTGGCACCACACTGTCGAACACCAACGGCGCCCAGCTCAGCGGCGACAGCGTTAACCTCACCGCCAACAACCTGATCAACAGCGGCGGCTTGATCGAATCGAATACCACGCTGAATCTGCAAGGTGGTTCGCTGAACAACACCTCGGGGCAACTGCGCGCCTTGGGCAACGTGGTCAACAAAAATGCGGGCATCAACAACACAGGCACCGGCGCACTGCGCGCCCTGACCACCGACACCAGCACGTTCGATTTCGCCGGCAGCATCATCAACCAGAGCGGCCGTATCGAAGTCGGCAACACCGACTTCGCCCTCAAGGCCGATGCGCTGGACAACCGCGCAGGCAGCATCGAGCACGCTAACACCGGCCTGCTGACACTGGACTTCAATCGCGTCTCCGGGGCGGGCGGCAGTATTACCGCGCTGGGCAGCGGGGACTGGAATTTTGGCGCTGTCGACGGGCTGGGCAAGGTGCAGCTCAACAATGCACTGACCTATACCAGCGACTCACTGGCGCTGCTGGCCGGTGACCGGCTGGCCAGTGGCACCGGTCTGACCCTCAACCTGAACAGCCTCAACAACGGCGGCGAACTGCTCAGCGATGGCGACCTGACCCTCAACCTGAACGGCGATCTGACCAACAGCGGTCGTTTGTCTGCACAAAATCTGTTGACCATCAAAGCCAGCAACGTCAGCCAGAACGGCGGTCGTATCGGCGCGGGTAAAGACACGCGCCTTGACCTGGGCGGCACTCTCGACAATCTCGGCTACCTGACCGCTCGCCAGAACCTGCGCATCGACGCAGCGCAGATCGACAACCGCGGCACATTGGGCGCACAGGGCGCCGTTAACCTCAATGCCAGCAACGCCATCACCAACAGCGCCGACTCGCTACTGTTCAGCGGCGGCGCAATGGCCTTGCGCACTGGCACGTTTAGCAACCTGTACGGCGACGTGTACAGCCGTGGCGACCTCAGCGTAGCCAATCTCGATGGCGGCGCAGCACAGCGTTTCAGCAACCTGTCTGGCACGGTGGAAAGCGAAGGCGCAATCAGCATCAATGCCACCGCCGTGGAAAACGCCAAGGCCGAGTTCGAGTTGGGGCAGAAGATCGTCAATGGCAGTCTTGACTGGCAGTGTGGTCAGCATTGTGACGGCCACGACTCGTTCAAGCGCGGCGCGATTACCATCCAGCAGACGCTGCTGGAAACCGCCACCAAGGATTCCCCGTCGGCCCGACTGGTCGCAGGTAAAGACCTGACGATTCAGGCGGGTAATGTCCAGAACCGTTACAGCCTGCTGGCCGCCAATGGCAACCTCAGCATCACTGCCAACGACTTGCTCAACCAGGGCGCCTCAGAGCGCACCGGGCAGAACAGCATCTCGATCGGTACACCAGGGCGGATCGACACCGGCTACTGGGACCAGATGGAGTTTGTCGACATCCCGGCCTTCAAAGCCGCTGTGGCTGCTGGCAACTTTGACTTGGCACGTTTTGAAGTGCTCAAGGCTCGTTCCTCCGACAGTCGCTTTGAAGAACAAAGCAATGTCACTGTGTGGACAGACAGCCCGCAGCCCAAATACGCCGCCACGCTTCAAGCGGGTGGTACGGTCAACCTGAACGTCGCCCGCACTGTGCAAAACGGCTCGCTGCGCGCCAACAATACCCCGGAAATACTCACCGGAAAGCTGGGTGAGGATCAGACAGGTATCAAGGTCGGTGGCATCGACATCACCATCAACAAACAGGCCACCGACGCGAGCACTGCGACCGTGGCGTCGGTCAAGCCCGTCCAGCGCGTCGCCGCCGATGGCAGCGTGCAGACCGTTTTCACTCCGGTGGACTACAGCGGCATTCCGTTCGCCGCCGTGGACCCGACCGCTGGCGCGACCTTCCAGCTGCCCAAAGGCGATTACGGACTGTTCATTCGCAACCCTGACCCGACTAGCAGCTACCTGATCGAAACCAACCCGAACCTGACCAACCTGTCGAAGTTCCTCGGGTCCGATTACATCCTGAGTCGCCTCAACATCAGCCCCGACAACAACTGGCGTCGTCTGGGTGACGGCCTGTACGAACAGCGCCTGATACGCGACGCAGTACTGGCACAAACAGGACAGCGCTTCCTCGCCGACGGCCTAACCAGCGATTACGACCAGTACCGCTATCTCATGGACAACGCGCTGGCCAGCAAAAGCGCCCTGAACCTCAGCCTCGGCGTAGCGCTGAACGCCGAACAGGTCAGCGCCCTGACCCACGACATCGTGTGGATGGAAAACCGTGTCGTCGACGGCCAGAAAGTCCTTGTACCGGTGCTGTACCTGGCACAGGCAGACTCACGCAACCTGCGCGGGAACAGCCTCATCCAGGGCCGCGACCTGAACCTGATCTCGGGCGGCGACCTGATCAACGTAGGAACCCTGCGCGCCAGTAACAACCTCAACGTCAGCAGCGGTGGCAGCATTTATCAGGGTGGCCTGGTAGACGCGGGCAATAACCTGCAGATGATCGCGCAGGACAGCATTCGCAACGCGATGGCCGGCGAGATTCGTGGCGGACAAGTCAGCCTCACCGCCGTCAAAGGCGACATCCTCAACGACCGCACCGCCATCCAGGTGCGTGACGGCGCGGGTATGCGCACCGTAACCGACGCGGGCAGCACCATCACTGCCCGTGAAAACCTCGCCCTCAACGCCGGTCGCGACATCACCAACTATGGAGCCATGAGCGCTGGTGGCGATCTGTCACTCAAGGCCGGCAACGACATCAATCTGCTGGCCAAAACCGACAGCAGCGAAAAGCACGAACTGTTCGATGGCGGGCGCAAGTCGGTCATCACCACGGATGTGAAAAACCTGGGTTCAACCGTTACAGCGGGCGGCGATCTTGGGATTGATGCGGGGCGGGATATCAATGTTCTGGCCAGTCAGGCCAGGGCGGGCAACGACCTGAGGCTGGCAGCAGGTCAGGACATCAACGTCAGTTCGGCGGGCGATGTTCACAACATCGCGACCAAAACCAAGGACGGTAAAAAACGCATCACTGAAGCCAACGACCGCACCACCCAGCTCGCCAGCGAGCTGACAGCGGGCAACAACGTGAGCGTCCAGGCTGGCCGCAACACCACGCTTGTCGCCAGCAAGATCACCGCCGGCAACGAAGCGTACCTGTACAGCGGCAACACTCTGAGCCTGCTCGCTGCGCAGGACAGCACACACACCCTGTACGACATGAAGGCAAAGGGCAGCTTCGGGGCGAAAAAAGCCCAGCGCGACGAAGTCACCCAGACCACCAACGTCGGTACTGAAATCCGCACTGCTGGCAACCTCACACTGGGCAGCAACGGCGACCAGCTGTACCAGGTCGCCAAGCTGAACAGCGGCCAGGACCTGACCCTGCAAAGCGGCGGCGCGGTCACCTTCGAAGGCGTGAAAGACCTGCACGACGAGAGCCATACCAAGAGCAAGAGCGACATGGCCTGGTTCTCGATGAAAGGCAAAGGCAACACCGACGAAACCCTGCGACAGAGCGAACTGGTCTCCCAGGGCCAGACCGTGATCCAGGCCGTAAACGGGCTGAAGATCGACGTCAAGCAAGTCAATCAGCAAACCGTCAGCCAGACCATTGACACTATGGTCAAGGCCGACCCGCAACTGGCCTGGATCAAGGAAGCGGAGAAGCGTGGGGATGTGGATTGGCGGCAAGTGAAAGAGCTTCACGACTCGTTCAAATACAGCCACTCGGGCATGGGCCAGGGAGCGATGCTGGCGGTGATCATCATCGTCACAGTTTTAACGGCAGGCGGGGCGAGTGCGCTGGCAGGAGGCGCAGCAGGTGCGACCGCAGGTTCGGGAAGCGCCATGGCGGCAGCAACCACCACTCAAGCTCTCGCAGCTGGCGCTTCTTATACAGCTGCCGGCTGGGGTAACGTAATGGCCACGGCAGCACTGACGTCCATGGCTAGCACCGGCGCGGTGAGCGTCATCAACAACAAGGGCAATCTGGGCACTGCTCTCAAGGATACCTTTGGCAGCGACAGCCTGAAGAACGCCACCATTGGCGCATTGACTGCCGGTGCGTTGAACTATGCCGACAGCACCTGGTTTCAGGGTGCAAGCCCGGCCAACGGAAATGGGGCGAAGGTCATCACAGGTGGGCCGGTGCAAAATCCGGGTTACTCCAGCGAATGGCTCAGTTGGCAGAAAGCGCAGGATGCAGTCGTGCGCAGCGGCACGCATGCGGTTATCGAGAGCGGCATCTCCACGGCCATTAACGGCGGTAGCCTGAAAGACAATCTGGGCTCTGCGTTGGTATCGCAAGGTTTTGATCTGGCAGCTGCCGTTGGCAACAAAAACCTAGGTGACTTTGCAGACTACATGGATCTGAGCCCCGGCTCGGCAGAGAAAATCTTTCTGCACGCCATGCTGGGCGGCGCACTGTCAGCCGCCCGTGGGGGAGACTTCAAAACCGGCGCAATTGCTGCCGGAGCGGCTGAGGGGCTGACGGGCGTCGCGACGGATAATCTCGGCAAATACCTGGACACCCGTTTTGTGACGGACGATCAGTTCCGGGTCGCGACGGCCCAGATCGTCGGCATTGCGGCGGGCTCACTGGTGAACGGCGATCCGAATGAGGCTGCGTGGGTGGCGGGGAATGTTGAGCGTTATAACGAGCAACTGCACCCGAGGGCGGTGGAGCTGATCAAGAAGGAAGCGCCGCAATTCGCGGCTGACACCAATATCTCCCCAGCAGAAGCCGAGCAGCGTCTGGCCCAAGCTGCGGTCTACTACACCGACAAGAACTGGAACGGAGTGATGACCGAGAACGGCACGGTGCCGGACGCAACCACCCTTAAATATCTGGGTAACGCATTGGCACCAATGGCTGGCCAATACGCTGCGTCAACTTCATCCGATGTGCCGACTACACAGGCTGAAAGAGCATACAACCCGGCTGAAACGTCCACGCTGCTCGACCAGTTTGCGGAGATCAATCCAGCAAGGTACACCGACACTTCAATCAACTCGATCAACTTTCAGGGTGCTTATACTGGGGACCTGACGTACGACTACTCCCGTTTCTACGACAGAAACATCGCAGTTTCCTACGACTTGGGTAATACGGTCAGTAGTGGGCTCTCGGGCACATGGCAGGGCACCAAGGCAGCTATTTCCAATACAGTGAATTCCGCCTGGTCGTTGTTGAACAGCCCGATGCAGAGCAGTGAGCAACTGGCCAATGGCGTGATGTCATTGACCAAAAACCCTCTGACATCCGCATGGAACAGTCTGGAGTCAAGCCAGAGCGAGGAAGGCCTGGCAACTGCTTTCCAGATGCAGGGCAATAACGAAGCGGCTGCTGCGATCCGAAATCAGGGCAATGTGGAGTTTGGGCTGAACCTTGTACCGGTAGAGCGGGTCGTTTCGCTGGGTAAGTGGGGAGCGGTTGCCAAGGGGGGTGACGAATTCGGTTTTGCAGGAAAGTCTACCGAAGAGCTTTTTGATACGCCGCCTATCAAGCCGATTCCGGTTCCCGGAGATTCCGACTTTATAGGGCCAAAAGCCCAATCTCCCTCAAAAATTGCGGCAAGCTGGCAAGGATCTGATCCTTACTTTGGTGTAGACGTCTATAGTGATGTTAAACTTCGCGAGGGAGATTTAGTTGTTGGCGCAGCACCAGGTCAGTCACCCTACTACACAACGATACAAGGTTTTAAAACTACAGATGGCACAGCTGCCGGGTATTACGATGGGCTTCAGATCGCCCCTAATACAACTAATCCAGCTTATCCAAAATATAGAAAAGGTGTGACTGTCTACAGGCTGAGTTCGGATGCGGATGCTGCATCGGGAGTCGCATTGGCTAACCCTAATCTGGGTGCTGGAAATGTTGATCAGATATTCGTTCCGAATTTTGAGAATATACTTGTACCCCTGTATTCTATTCCTTTTAAAAGTAAGTGAGTGTCATCTATGGTAAATACTAAAGATGGTTATGTTTTAATTGATAATAAATTTACTCTTAAACCTCGGCTGACGAAGGTTGAGCTTGAAAAGGGATTGGGTGTTTATATCGAATCAAGCATTAATGGAGATTGGTCATCTTGTGTAAGCGGTCCACACATGGTTTTTGGACAAAGATCAAATATGCAGTTTGATTTTTATCGTGATGCACTGATTGGTTTTAAATTTACAGTTATCAGCTCCGTAAACTCTGATCTCACTGCTCTTAGGGAGTTGCATGACAAAATTCTTGAAGACTTGCTAGGTAAGCCTGATAAAAAAAATGAGAATATGATTTCTTATGATTTTTTTTGGGGAGTTATAACTTCTTACCTGGATCCGAAAGGAGGCTCTTGTTGTGTTGGTGTGCGATGGAGTTGAGGTTTTAGAGCCTTTTATACAGTTTGCTCGTGCTTTAAAACAGCTTTGACGAGCAAGTATTTCCTAATTTTCGACTTGTACTTAGGCTCAAGTCGATATCAATGGTTTGACTGGAAGCTATGCTAAAGATGCAGCAATGGCCAACAAGGCGGTAGGTCTCAAAAGTACCCCGGATGGCTATGTATGGCACCACGTTGAAAATGCAAAAACTATGCCGCAGGTCGTAGCTGGACAGATCGCAGCGATGACTTCCTGAATGCCCACGGCAACGTTGTTCAAGCTGCGGATGCGAGCGTGGACACCGCCTTATGCTGGCATGATGGCCGTGCCGCCGGCCTGCGTAGGCGTCGTGACCTGCGCTTTGCCGGCAGGCTTAGGCCTTTTAGGCACGCAGCAACTGGTGGGCGCGTGCGACTCGGGAAGTCAGATCAACTCTGACTTCACATCCGACCAGCCTGGTCGGGTAGAGGCTGCTTTTAACCTTGACACGTTCCCTGGCGAGTTGAGCATAACCAAGGACCTGGCGGCCAGCGCCGGTCACCAACTGTCTGAAGCATCGGCTGATGCCTGCCTGAGCTTGGCGGTTGGGGTAAACCTTCGCAGGAAATCAGGAGCATGTTCCGCTACCTGTGTCGCTGGCCGGGGCGAACTTGCGCCCGGCAGCATCGAACATCTGTGTTGAAATTCAGCACCCGCGCGGCACCGTCAAAGCGAACTGGCTCACTGAACATGCGGCTGAGCTTGCCGCTACTCGTGTTCATTGCGATGATACGACCCCCTGTGACTGGCGCAACGTGGAAGGTGGCAAGCAAGGATGGCAAGTCAAAAAGGTCGACTCAGGCCAGGAAAATGCAAAGTGGTGTTCTTCGATTTGGAGTTTTACGTTCCTGAGAAGAAGCGCACAGCATCGGGTTTCTGCTACAACCCATGGGACAAGGATTGCAGGTTCATCGGTGGCTCATTCCTGGTGGCTAATCCCGAGCGGGACTTCAGCATCGCAAAATCCGAGGTCTTTAAGAAGACCAAATCCTTCTGGCTATGGGAGCATGCGACAGAGAAGGAGATGCTTGAGCATATCTATGCCTTGCTCAAAACAGCTTGTGACCAGGTGAAAAACGCCCACGATGGTGCGGTGTCCGCAATTTTGTGCGGGATTGGAATTACCTCATCAGACATTCCGATTCTGTTCGAGCTGTTCAAACGCTTTCATATCCTTTCGAATCAGGAAGCCTTCGCGTTCCAAAACAGTTTTCGGGTCGTAGACCTTTCCCTGCTCGTTATCGGGACGTTCAACAACCCTAGCAACCTCTTATATCCAAAATCCAAAAATCACATTCTGAATAAATACATGTACGGGACGAAATTCGAGCCGGGCAAAAGCGTTTGGCAGCTCTATGAAGCCAAGAACCATGCTGAGATTCAGAATCGCGTGCTGGATGAAGTCTATTCCACCCATAAATGTTATGAGTTGATTCAGTCAAAGTTCGAGTCGTTCAAGAAGCTTGAGGCAATGAACAAAAGGCAGGAGAAGCTTCTGAGCAAGGCCAGGGAAGCTGCGACTGAGGTTTCCTCTGAGGTTGAAGCCACTGACTGACGTCAACAAAGCACCCAGTGAACAGACTTTCAGGACTCCAGCATTGGAGGTAATGGATGTGCCCACTTTTAGCGGACACGACCGCCTTATCACCATGATGTACCTACGCCAATGACGCATTCAAGAGTGATTCCCGGACGACAAATGCAATATGCAAATTTTGCACATTGCTAACAGTTCATTATGCGTATGGTGGCCTTGTACTCTCTCGGACTTTGAAAGATGAGTTCGGCCGGACGCTTACCTGCGACATTGGCAGATGTGCAGTGGACGTGATCCGCACCAAAACCCCGGCGGGCTTGAAGATTCGCAAGCTGGAGGGTGCCAGTGTCCAGTTTGGTGGAGGACCCACATGCATGGCACTGCACATCCAAGACCGAAATGATTTCAACTGGTCTAACGACTTTCATGACTCACCTCGCATGACCTGCCTTAACCTCAAGGCCGTTAACCAAGCGAGTGGATGGATTCTATCGCGATGAGCAGGTAGATTCTGTGCACTTGCAGATGAGTTTAAGGGATTAGGCTGCGGCCAGACAGGAGTAGAGTGTGAAGATCGGTGTTGATTTCGGAACCAGTTTTTCCAGTGCGGCGTTTTTTGTAAATGGGGAGGTGCAGCCAATCACCTTTGGCAACGATCAGCAATTTCGCACGGCGGTGTTCTTTCCTGATCGCTACGTCGATCCCTAACAGTTTGTGCTGACGGCGAAGCATGAGCATGAGATCGACAGTGCTATAGCCACTCAGAAGAGCTTCTACAACTCTCAAATGGCCCTGTATAGAGCGCGCTTGGAGAGTATCGATAAAGGAGGCATGGCCGGCGGCTATGGTCGTGATGGCTATTCGGCTGCGAAGAAGGCGCTGTTGCGCGAGCGGGTGGCCAAGCCTAGGAAAGTTTCTGATGAGGATATTCGTCAATCGACTATCAACATGTTGCGCCGGCGCTGGGTCAGCATGCAGCGCGAGAGTATTGCCCAAGAAGGCCTTGACGTGCGCAAGGCCAATGGCATCTTTGGTGAGGATGCCATTGAGGCACTGTATAACGATGAAGACGGACGGATTTTCCAGTCCCCCAAGTCCATGCTTGGTTATCGTTTGGAACCGCATCATCGTGACGTGGTGGTCGGTGTAATCAGTCAGGTGCTAGCGCATATTCGTAAGACTGCAAGCCGGCAGTTGAACAAGGAAGTCACTGCTGTCGTACTCGGGCGCCCCGTCGAGTTTCGCGGCACTGTCGGTAGTCGTGACGATCAGCAGACACAGGATCTGCTCGAGCGCGCGGCCAAAGAGGCTGGTTTCGCTGACGTCGAATTCCTGCGCGAGCCTTCCGCCGCAGCTTACGCTTACCACATGCAATCCCCTCATGCCCATGCTGCATTGATCATTGATATCGGTGGCGGAACCACTGATATCGCTTATGCCCAAGTAGGCGGTGAAGTAGCACAGCCGGTTATCCATCAGGTCTGGGGTCAGGGCTTTGGTGGTACCGATGTCGATGTCGATCTCTCCATCAGCGCGGCGATGCCGATGTTCGGCAAGGATGATAAACACGGCTTGCCCCTACACGCTTATCGCAGCGCTGCGCAGATCAGTGCTCTGAGCTTGCAACGTGACTTCGTTAAACAGGATTTGGCGCGGGTCATCGAGCCCTTCAAGACACGGCTGAAACGCCTGAAGGAAAAGGGCACCACCGTTCGGCTCAATCGAGATATTGAACAGCTCAAGATTGACCTGAGCGGCGATAGTTACGCAAGTCGGGAGCTGGATTACATAGAGCCTGAATTGAGGGTGACTGCAGACAGCAATGTGCTGGAAACAAGTACACGTCGTTTTCTAAAAGATTTTCGAATGCTGTTGCAGAAAGTTCGCGCAGAATTGTCCAACGCTGTGCCGGTGGTCTTCATGACGGGGGGGATGTCACGAGCACCATATGTGCAGGCATGCGTATGCGAGGTGTTTGCCGGATCAGAGGTGGTGATGGGTGATGCTTCGCTTGGAGTAGTGGCAGGGTTGGCACAGTTTGCCGCAGCACAGGGGCCGGGACAGCCTGCTCCACATACGTACGAAGGTGCGGACAAAGGGCTGAGCATTGAAGAAATCCTGTGTCGTGACTAGCGTATCCATACCGATGGCTGTTCGCACCGCGACTGACCAGTTTGAGATGCTAGATCAGCTTCAGCAAGGCAACCCCGTATTTTCGCAGATACGGGCGGATGCTGGATTTGGCCGTTTATCGGCACCAGGAGGAGGTTAAGAGCGATAGTCAGCCGTGATGACGGTTGGCAAAGCCGGTCCGCCCTAGCGGCGAATCGAGCCAATTGATGGTTGTGAAATGCTCGCGACAGTTTTTAATACCTAGAGCAACTCATGGAATGGCCGTTTTTGGACGTAGCGACAGTTTTTGGAGCTGGTTTGGGTTTCAGCCATACCCCGTGTTTGCTAGGTTTTTCGCGACAGTTTTTATTCCTTAGATTCAGCTTCAGTAAATTAGAGCAGACTCAGATTTATTCAAAATAAGTCCTAACGCGGTCACTCCTTCGTACGGAGTAACTGCGTTGTGGCGTCAAGCCTCCACGGAAGGAGACCACCCCAGTATGCGCTTGGCTTTCTCGTTGCTGACGGTCGGGCTGTCCTGAGTGATATTGAAAATACCACTTTGCTCTTTTTGCAACGCCAGCAGTACTGCACGCGCAGCGTCTTGTACGTGTACTGGGCTGGTACCGGTCGGCTCGTCAGTGCCGGTGTCGGGCCCATACAACTGACCATAGCGCAAGACGGTGCCGTTCAATGCAGGCTCGCTGAGCACTTGCTGTTCCAGGGCCGCCACACCCTCCACGCTGATGCCACGGCTGCCTTGTGCCTCTACGTCCAGAGGGCTGGTTTCCAGGCCCAGGCGATGCTTTGAGCTATCAGACGGGTAGCGCCAGCGGCTCGAGCGGCGGCTACCAGATTGCGCGTTCCTTCTGTACGGATACGAGCGTTGTTCTCGACCGCTTTTGCCATCAATTCGGGACTTAGGCCACGAGGCAGATCTGTCAGTTGATGAATAACAGCCCATGGCTGGATTCGGACCAACTCTTCGTTTAAACGCTCGGCGTCATAGACATCAACCACCACTGCCGTAGCACCTGTGACCTCTATGTCCTTCACTTTTTCGGCGCGGCGGGTAGCGCCATACACGCTGTAGCCCGCAGCCACCAAGAGCTTGAGCAGGGCTCTGCCGATTACACCGGACGCGCCGGCTACAAAAACTTTACGCGACATTGCACTCATCTCCTTGAGGTTTCATTGCAGAAGCAAGGCAGTCACTCGCCTGATACTGTGTCGATACCCTCTAATAAAAGCCGTGGATTCTATCGGGTAGGTTATCGACTAGGCCTAGGAATAGGCTCGGCCTGACAGCGCGCTTGAGGATGCTAGATTATTTACTGTGATTAACTTTGAATCGAGTGACAATCAGGAGCATTTCATAATGGCAACTATCGCGAAACCCGATCTGTCACGGCTCACGTCCTGAGCAACTCGCACATTTTTCCGAATTCCATTAGCTCTCCCAAAAAAGACCCTACCCCCACTCCCCGAAAGTCACCCTCAAGGCCTGGTTTCTTCACTACCTATTCCGGCACTTTCGAAAACTTGTAAAACAGATTCGGCTCGCTCACGACGTACAGGTTGCCTGCGCGATCCATGGTCAGGCCTTCGGGTTGGGGGGCGCTGTGCTTGAGGTCGGAGAAGGTACCCAGCAGTGATCGAATGCTGACGAATCGTCCTTTGCTGTCCAGTTCTGTGATCGAGCGCGACTGGTCGCTGAGCAGCAGTAAATGGCTGGTTCGCGGGTCGTAGTAGCCGTCTGAAAGGTCGCGTGCAGCGACACTTTTCGTGATCCAGTCCAGCCGGTCGGCAACTTTGATCTGCAAGTGGCCTTGATCGATGGAGCGCAGGACGCCGGAAACCTCGAACATCTGCCGTGGATCGCGTTCCTTGATCGCGAACAGGCGGTCGTTGGCGGGATCGTAGGTCACGCCTTCGAATCCCTTGTTATGAATGCTGGGGTTGATCAGTAGCGCAATGAACTGAGCTTCCTCGACGTGGATGGGGCGTGCCTGCGTCGGCAACGTGATGATGTCCAGTTGCTGGAGATCTTCATCGCACAGCACGATGCGACCGTTGCCCAGATAAGCCACACCCTCTGTGTCGTCGAAACCGATCAGTGGGTAGCGGTCGATTATGTCGCCGTTCGTGTTCAGCGCCAGCAGTTGCATGGGGCCTTTGTTGGTCACTGCCAGCAGTCGGTCATTGTCGTAGTCGTAGGTGATCCCGGAGATATTGGCGACGTCCGGGGCAAGTGGTTTGGCGTCGATAACCACCTGGAAATCCGGCAGCCAGATATTCTTGTCGGCTGCCGTATTGCCCTTTAACCAGGTGCGACCGTACTGGTACAGCTGTTGGTGGACCTGAAAGTGTGTCGACACGGCATAGGCCAGGATCAGCAGCCCGAGAGCAGCTGCACTCAACACGAGTTGTGCGAGTGATACCTGCCTTCGAGCGACGTTCGACCACGTCAGGCGCTTTGCCTTGATCGTTTCCAGCTGCATGGCTTCAGGCACTCCCGCGTGTTGGGTGGCTGGGCGGGGGATTAATCAACATTCTGCTGCCAGGCGAAGCGATAGGCCTGCATAGGGCGTTGCGGTTTACACCGGCCATTGTCGGCATCGGCATCGACGATGAACCAGTCAGCTCTGGAGGTCTGGCCCAGCGGCCGGGCTTTTTCCGGCAAGAAGCAATTGGCCAGTTGCTCGCCTGGCACCAGCGCAAAGGTGCCGGGGTGTTCTCTTAGCCAGCGGGCGGCCTGTTCGGTTGCCGACGGCTTGGCAAAACCGAAATGCACAATGGGTTGGCGTGCATAGAGCCAGTGCCCCTCGCGCCAGTTGACCAGCACCAGATCAGCACCTTGAGTGACGTAAGCGGCCTGTTCCATCAATTCCTTGTGTGGGTTTTGGCCTTCTATGACGGGTTCGACGAACCCTCTGGCGAACCACAGACCGAGCCAGATAACCACCACCACCGGGACGATTCGCCGAGCCCGTATGCGGTCATGGAACCAGCGTTTCAATAACCAGGGCAGCAAGGGGGCGGCTATCAGTACCAGGCCGGGCAGCGCCGGAAAGATGTAGATTTTGCGTTTGCCACTGGAGAGGCTGAAGAACAGCAGCACCAGCAACACCCACCCGAGCAGTACCAACACCCGGCCATCGTGCTTGCTCAACTGTCGGCGCCAGGCCGGGATCAGCCAGGGCAGCGCCAGCACCAGCGGCAGCCAATACTGCGGGATGACTTTGACGAAGAAATACCAGAAGGGCTCGCGATGGTCCCAGGCGCTGGCGTAGCGATTGGCGGTCTGGTGCAAGAGTATTTCCTGCACGTAGGCGAAGCCTTCCGGGCCGCCGTCACGCACGACCGAGATAATCATAGGCACCAGCCACAGGCAGCAGGCCAGCAATAACACCAGCAGACCCAGCGCCCAGCGCGCGGCCTGTCCAGGCATGGCCACGACACCTTGCCAACCTTTGCGCGCGGCATAGGCGTAAGGGATCAACATCAACGCGGGAACAAAACCGACGCCCTTGGTGATAATGCCCAGGCCCATCGCCGCACAGCTGAAATAGAACCAGCCCCAGGCCGGCCCGAGCAACACGTGGCGAACCAGGCCGTAGAAGCCCAGCGCAATCCACAGGCACAGAAAACTGTCGATCTGCCCGGTGCGCAGGATGCTGTAGGTCTGATAGGTGGCCAGGAACAGCAAGGCGGCGTACCGACCGATGCGTCGGTTCCACAGGCGGGTGCCCAGATCGTAGAGGACTGCGGTGGTCGCGCCTGCAGAGAGCAGCCCGGGCAGGTACAGCGCGATGTTCGGGCTGCCCGTCAGCCAAATGAAGAATGCCGTCGCCCACATGAACAGCGGCGGTTTGTCGGCATAAATCTGCGCGGCCCGGTGCGGGACGAACCATGAGCCGTTCTGCAGCATTTCCAGGGCGACGCCGAGAAAACGCTCTTCGTCCACGTTCTGCGGCAGACGCAAGCCCAGGCCGCCCCCGACCAGTAAAACGGCCAGCGCGACCAGTAGCCATCCCTCGAGGCGAGGCGAAAGGTGAGTTCGCACCGTCATTGCTCCTCAGGTGTCTTGGCCTGTCGGCTGATCAGCTGCAGGTTGCGCATGTACACCAGCAGGCCAAAGGCCTGGCCGGCGATGAAGACCGGGTCCTGTCGATAAATGGCGTAGGCCAGCAGGATCGTGCTGCCCAGCATGCTCAGGTACCAGAAGCCTACCGGGATGATGCTGCGCTTCTTGAATTCGCTGTACAGCCATTGCAGGACAAAGCGGCCGGTAAAAACCGCCTGCCCGACAAAGCCGAGGATCAGCCAGAAAGTCTCGTTGTCCGGCTTCATGGCCGCAGTTCCTGTGCCTGAACATCCAGGCGAGTCCGACGGATCAGCCACCAGACGCCGACCAGATCAAGAATGCCCACCAGCGCGCGGTCCAGGTTGCCGTACTTGGACACGCCAGCCTGGCGATGACGGTGGTTGACGGGGTGCGTGACCATACGGCCGTTATGTCGCTGAATCAGCGCTGGAATGAACCGGTGCATATGGTCGAAGTACGGCAGGCGCAGAAACGCGGCTCGCTCGATCAGTTTCAGGCCGCACCCGGTGTCTGGAGTCGCGTCCTTGAGAAGCCGGCTGCGCAGGCCGTTTGCAAAGCGCGAGGCCCAGCGTTTGCTGGCGGTATCGCGCCGATTCACCCGGTGACCGGCCACCAGCTGTATCGCCTCCGAGCCCGTTGCGTGAGCGCGTACCAGCGCCAACATACCTGGAATGTCCGCCGGGTCGTTCTGACCGTCACCGTCCAGGGTTGCCAGCCAGGAGCCGTTGGCTGCCAGTGCTGCGTGATAGACCGAGGTGCTCTGCCCGAGTGATCGCTCGTGGCGCAGGATCCGCAACATGGTCAGCCCGCTGTCCTTGAGGTGCGTCAGCACTTTCAAGGTGTCGTCTGTGCTGCCGTCGTCAACGACCAGTATCTCGTAGCGTTCCCCGTCCAGCGCTGTGCAAATTTCTTTTATCAGGCTGGGCAGGTTATCGGCTTCGTTTTTGGCCGGGATCACGACGGAGAGAAAAGTGGGCGTGGTCATGGAAGTCCTTGTTACTGAAGTGGCTCGCAGATCCGGGCCTGATAGTGCTCCCGATACCAGTCGACGAAGGCCCTGACGCCGGTGTCGACCGAGACCTGTGGTTGAAAGTCGATCCATTGGCTCAGCGCACTGACGTCAGCCCAGGTTTGCAGCACGTCGCCCGCCTGCAAGGGCAGGTAGCGCCTTTCCGCGCGCAGGCCTAGCGCGGCCTCCAGGCAATCGACGAACTCCAGCAGCTTGACGGGCTGACCCCGGCCGATGTTGAAGAGTCGATGGGGCGGCTCGCTGCCAACCGCATCGGGCGGCAGCAGACGCAGGCGCAGGATGCTTTCGACAATGTCGTCGATGTAGGTGAAGTCCCGCGCCATTTCGCCGTGGTTGTAGATATCCACAGGCTGGCCGGCCAGCATGGCTTTGGTGAACTTGAACAGCGCCATGTCCGGCCGGCCCCAGGGGCCGTAGACGGTGAAAAAGCGCAGCCCTGTGGCGCGCAGGCCGTACAAGTGGCAATAGCTGTAGGCGGTGAGTTCGTTGGCGCGCTTGGTGGCGGCATACAGGGACAGCGGCCGGTCGACCGCATCCTCGACCTGAAACGGCATGCGCGTATTGGCGCCGTAGACCGAGCTGCTCGACGCGTAGATCAGGTGCGCCGGTCGATACTGCCGACAGGCCTCGAGCACGTTGATAAAGCCGACCAGATTGGATTGGGCGTAAACATTCGGTTGTTCAAGCGAATAACGCACACCGGCCTGAGCCGCCAGATGAATGACCTGTTCGAAGCCATTTTGCGAGAAGAGCGCGGACAGCCCTTCGGCATCGGTGATGTCCAGCCTGTGGAACGTGAAACCTGGCAGGCGCTGGAGTAGGGCCAGGCGCGATTGTTTGAGCTCGACGCTGTAGTAATCGTTGAGGTTGTCGATGCCGACGACCTCCACACCGAGCTCGCACAGACGCTTGGCGACATGAAACCCGATGAACCCTGCAGCACCTGTCACCAGTACCGTCATGCCGGCGTCGCCTGGCCACGACCAATGCCGTAGTAGGTAAAGCCCGCCTCACGCAGCTGTAACGGGTCGAACAGGTTGCGGCCATCGAACACCACGCGATCACCGAGCTTTTCGCCGAGCGCGTCCAGATCCAGCACCCGGTAGTCCTGCCATTCGGTCACCACCACCAGAGCGTCTGCGCCTTCCAGTGCATCTTGCTTGCACTGCACCAGTTGCAGGTCGTTTCGCTCGCCGTAATGATGCCTGACCGCTTCTATTGCTTGAGGGTCGTGCGCTTGAACCCTGGCACCGGCTGCCCAGAGTGCTTTGAGCAGGGTATGGCTGGTTGCTTCGCGAATGTCATCGGTATTGGGCTTGAAGGCCAGTCCCCAGACAGCGAAGACCTTGCCCCTCAGATCACCGTGATAATGCGTGTGGATATTTTCGAACAGGCGGTGCTTCTGGCGGCGATTGACCTGTTCCACGGCGTTGAGCAACGCCGTCTCCACGCCGTGCTCGCTGGCCGTGCCGATCAGCGCCTGCAAGTCCTTGGGAAAGCATGAGCCACCGAAGCCGCAGCCCGGGTAAATGAAGTCATAACCGATACGAGGGTCGGAGCCGATGCCAAGCCGGACCTGTTCTATGTCAGCACCCACCTGTTCAGCCAGGTTGGCGATCTCGTTGATGAACGAAATCTTGGTCGCCAGCAGGCAGTTGGCAGCGTATTTGGACAGCTCTGCGCTGCGCGCATCCATGACCACAAACTTCTCGCGGTTGCGACTGAAGGGCTGATACAACTCGCGCATCTGCTCCAGCGCTCGCGGACTGGCCCCGCCGACAATAATGCGATCCGGACGCAGGCAATCACTGACTGCGCAGCCTTCCTTGAAAAACTCGGGGTTGCTGATCACTTCAAAGCCGTCATCGCATCGCGCACTGGCAGCGATCTCAGCGAGCAGGCGGTCAACGGTGCCCACTGGCGAGGTCGACTTGTTGACAATGATCGGGGCACTTTCGGCGTGTCTGATCACGCAGCGCAGTACGGCAAGCACCTGGCTCAGGTCCGCCTTGCCGTCGGCTTGCGCTGGCGTACCGACGGCGATGAAGACCAACTCTGCAAAGCGACTGGCGTGTACCTCATCGGTCGTGAAACTCAGTCTTTTGCAGTCCAGGCCGTTGCGCAGAAGTTCGCCAAGACCGGGTTCGAATATCGGACATATGCCTTCGCGAAGCGCATCAATGCGCTTGCTGTCGACATCCATGCAACAGACGGTATGGCCTACTTCAGCCAGACAGGCGGCAAGAGTAAGCCCCACATAACCGGTTCCGAACACTGTCACTTTCAAGTGCCGCTCCTTCCGCCTCATGACATGAATGGATGAGCCGGTTTGTTCTCAGGCGCCTCGGCAGCCTGAAATAACCAGCGCAAAATAAATGTCATAAAGGTGTTAAGGAACGATGACACGAGTTTGTCATGTAGTCGGAAGGGCCGCGGGCAGTCCTGTTTGCCCACGGCAAACACCTTGCCGATTACTGACCGCGCTTCATCATGAAAATGAAAAACAGCCCTCCCAACAAGGCGGTCGTAATGCCTATCGGCAGGTCTTCGGGGGCGATCAGCGTGCGGGAGATGACGTCGACCCAGACCATCAACAATGCGCCCAGAAGGGTGGCGACAGGCAACAGTCGTCGATGCTCCGAGCCCACCAGACGTCTGGCCATGTGCGGCACCATCAGGCCGACAAAACCGATGGAGCCGCACAGGGCGACCAGTACGCCGGTCATCAGTGAGGCGATCAGAAAAACCAGCAGGCGCATATTGCGCACTTGCAGGCCAAGGCTCACGGCGGTCTGGTCGCCGCCCATCAGCGCGTTCAGTGAACGACCCAGCCCTTGCAGCAGGATCCAACCGCATAGCACCGTGATAAACGGCACCGCAAGCAATTCCCAGCGGGCCAGACCCAGCCCGCCCAGCATCCAGAACAGCACCGAGGAACTGGCGCGGTGGTCGCCCAGAAACAACGACAGGTTGGCGATTGCCATCATCACGAAGGACACGGCCACACCGCCGAGCAGCAGGCGCTGGCTGTCCAGCCGGCCTTGGTGACTGGCCAGCCACAGCACCAGGCACAGGCTGACCAGCGAGCCGACAAAGGCGGCCAGTGGCAATGTCAGCATGCCAAACACTTCCCCCACATGCATGACCACGATCACGGCGCCAAGCGTGGCGCCCGAGGTCGCCCCCAGCAAATGCGGATCGGCCAGCGGATTACGGGTCGCGGCTTGCAGAACGCTGCCGATCAACGCCAGCCCTGCGCCTGCCAGCGCGCCCAGCAAGACGCGGGGCGTACGTATCAGCCAGACGATGGTTTCCTGTCCCGTTGTCCAGAGCGGTGGGTGTTCGGCAGTACCGGAGAGTTTGAACATCAGGATAGCCATCACCCGGCTCAAGGGCACAGGGGCCGCGCCGAAGGTGATGCACACCAGGCACGACGTCAGCAGCAAAAGCGTCAGAGCGATCAACAGGCCCAGGTAACGGCGCGGCCGTTCGGTCAGCCACTGCGCCAGCGTCATCGCTTCACGTCATGAAATGCCGCTGCAAGCGTCTCGATGGCCGTGACATTGTCGATGCCGGGCGTCACTGCCACATAGGGCAGCACGACATAACGCCGGTTGCGGATCGCGTCGACGGAGTGCAGTGCCGGATTGCTTTCAAGAAAGTGCTGCTTCTGCGCAGCGCTGACTTCGCCGTAGTCGACGATGACGATCACCTCGGGATTGCTTTGCACGACCGACTCCCAGTTGACGTGGGTCCAGCTGGCCGCTACATCGCCCATGACATTGCGGCCGCCTGCAGCGCTGATCAGCGCCTGGGGAATGGCCAGGCGCCCGGCGGTCATCGGCCGGTCTTCGCCGCTGTCGTACAGAAACACCTTGGGCGGCGATTTGCCTGCCACGCTGTTCTCGACGTCGCTCACGCTGCGGCGCATCTGCGCAACCAGCGTTTCGGCCCGGGTCTGCACGTCGAATATCCGGCCCAGATTGAGCAGGTCGTTGTAGACATCCTCCAGCGTCGCCTCGGCGCGGGGCATTATCTGGGCGCAGGACTCGGTCAGTTCATAGGCCTGAATGCCCAGCGGGGCCAGACTTTGCGGCGTGACATCGCCACCGACGCGCATGCCATAGTTCCAGCCGGCAAAATAGAAGTCGGCGTTGGCATTGAGCAGCGTTTCCAGAGACGGGTATTTACTGGACAGCTCGGGCAGTTTGCCCAGGTCGCGTAAGAGCGCCTGATCGGGTTTGTTCCAGCCGGTGATGCCACTGTAGCCGACCATGTGCGATTGCAAACCCAGGGCAACCATCATTTTGGTGAGGTTCACATCATTGCTGACCGCACGCTGCGGCGCAGCCGTGAACGTTACAGAGCGGTCGCAGCTTTGCACCGTGACGGGGTAGGCGGCATGCGCCATCGGGCTGCATAGCAACGCGGCCAAAGCCAGGCGGACGGACAGGCAGTTCATGTCAGGGTATCCAGGTGATGCGTGGGTAGTCACGCAGAGGGTGGCTGTCGACCAGCGCCTTGGCGCCGAACACACTGAGCAGCATTTCCGGGGTCAGCACCTCCCGGGGCGTGCCTTGGGCACTGAGCCGGCCGTGATGAACGACACACAGGCGATCACAGAATGCCGCCGCCAGGTTCAGGTCATGGATACTGGCCAGCGTGGCCATGCCGAGCTGTTTGACCAGCCCGAGCAATTCCAGTTGATGGCGCGGGTCGAGGTGGTTGGTGGGTTCGTCCAACACCATCAATCGGGGTTCTTGCACCAGCGCCCGCGCCAGCAGACAACGCTGCTTCTCGCCGCCGGAAAGTGTGTCGAACCGGTGCTGCTCATAGCCCGCCAGCCCGACGGCATTCAGCGCGTTTTGTACAATTGCGCGGTCGTGGTCACTGTCTGCGGCAAAGAACCCCTGATGAGGCGCGCGCCCCATGTTTGCCACATCCAGCAGCGTCAGGCCGAATGCATCGGGAAACTCCTGGGCAACCACTGCCACGTGCCGGGCACACCAGCGCGAGCTGCAGGACCAGATATCGCGGGCATTGATGGCGACCTTGCCGCTGTGCGGGCGGCTGTAGCGAAATGCGCAACGCAGCAGGCTGGTCTTGCCGCTGCCGTTGGGTCCGATCAGGCCGACGAACTCGCCTGCGGCGATCTGCAGGTCGATATCCTTCAAGGCAAAATGTTGGTGCGTGCAGACTGACGTCTGTTCCGGTGCCCACGCGAGGCGTTCCAGCGCCAGCATCAAACACGCGGGTCCACAGTGACGTGCCGCGAGTGCGGCTCACTGGGTATCCATTGCTGAGTATGCTGACCTCCCTGCAAGGCGTGCTTGGTGGTGACTGGAAAGGATTGGGGAACAGGGTTGATCATGGCGGCGGAAGATCGCTTGGGAAGGCTGCATTAAGAATCTTCAATCGTTATAACATAACATTTGAGGCGCGGCACACCCGCGTATCAATATTCGATTGCCCCGCTTTATTGACCCACCTTTGCAGAGCAACGTGTGACCTGAGCGATTCAATAAATCGCCCAGCAGCCCGGCGTCAGGAGTTCGACGAGATTTTCATCGGGGTCGCGGAAATAGACGCTCGATCCGCCTTTGGGCCATTCGGTGCGGCCTTCGATGGCGACGCTGGCCCTGGCAAGGCGATCCGCCCAGGCTTGCATCTCGTCGGCATTGATGGCGAAGCACACATGAATCCGGCCGTGTGCATCGTGGGGTGGTATCTCTCCGCCGCTCAGGTACTGCGTCTGCAACGAAGCGCCGCGCTTGAACAACAGCAGGGTGCTCACACCGCCGACGTTGAACGCCACCAATGTCGCGCTTTCGAACATCACTTCCAGTTCAAGGGTGTCGGAATAGAACTCCCTGGCGTTCGCCAGATCGTCTACGTAGAGGGCTGTTTCGATAATCCGGTTCAGGCGTGGCATGTGTCGTCATCCTTTTCGGTGTGCGACGAGCCTGCATCGATCAACAGCAGGGTGTTGATCGATGGCTCGTGGCAAGTTTCACCGGGATGCGGTCAGGCTGACCAATGCTTGGTTCTTATGCGCGTTATAAGCACGAACTATTGAAGATATTTCGGTGGGTCATGCGGGGCGTCGGGTGACCACCAGCTCCACCGCTGCAATACGGTCCACGTCTTCGTAACCCTCTTCAAGCAGCTCTTCGCCGAAGACATCCGGGTCCAGTTCGCGGTAGGTCCATGTCAGTGCCGCATGGTCGATATCGGCCTGCACCGCTTCGAAAAACGGATCGTGCTCGCCCACCATGGCCACGCCGGTGTAAAGCACCAGCGAGCCGCCCGGGGCCAGGCGGTCCAGTGACTCGCGCAGGATGCGCACAGACAGGTCTGCGCCCAGTGCATCACCTCCGTGGCGGTAGGCGCGGCGCTGGGTGTCTTTCATGTAGGGCGGGTTGGCGACGATCAGGTCGAAATTTCCGCTCAGGCCCGAGAGAATATCGCTGTGGCAGCACTCCATATTCTTCAGCCCGGCGACTGCCGCATTGGTCTGTGCGAAATGCAGTGCCTTGGGGTTGATGTCGACGGCATGAACCTGTGCCTGCGGACGGGCGACCGCGATCAACATGGCGCCGGCACCCGTGCCACAGCCGATGTCGACGGCGCGGTTGACCGGGTGCGACGTACCTTGCAGATGGCGATTGATGGACTGCGCGAAGCGGTAGGTATCCGGACCGAAAAACACCGAGTCTTCATCTGAGGTAGGAAACGCCGAATGCACCAGCAGCAGATCATCCAGGCTGGAAAATCTCACCCGGCTTTTCAAGCCGTCTTCCTTACGTTCCAGAATACCGGCAGCCAGCAACCCTTGAGCCTCCTCGACCGGCAGCATGGATTCCGGTATCAGCCGACTCCAGCCGAACACATCGCGCAGTGACGCGGCAGTACGATTTTCCGGGCGTTGATTGACGTGTTGATGAGTCAGGGGCGTGGGCGTGATAAAGCGATAGCCGCTGGTTTCAAGACGCTGCGCCAGGGCAATCAGCGCGGCGCTGTCGGGGAGGGGATGACTCATGCGTGGGCTCCTGTCATGCGCTCGGCCATGCTGTTCACAAACAGACGCGTCGCGTGCAGGCCGGCGGCGGTCGCGTGTCTTGCCGGCGACATGCTTTCGATCAACGTGGACATCTTCTCCGAGGCGGGCGCAGATTCCAGTTTCATGTGCAGTTCGCGCACGTCCGGGTCAGCGTCTGCCGAGGCAGGCACTGCAAGCGCGGGGGAGGGCTGAGCGCCATCTTGCAGGTTGCGGAAGCGCGAGCGAAAGGCTTCCGGAAGCCGTTTGCCAACCGTGGGCTGAGCGCTGCCATCCGACAGCCAGTCACCGGCGATCCAGTCGTGCACGAGTTGCTTTTCATAACCGTTGAAGACGCCGAACATCGGTGCGCCGGCGCCCTCGAACAGCTTCCAGAAGCGGCTGTGCAGAGGGTCTTCGTGACGCTTGATCCAGCCTCTGTTCTGCAGTACAGCAAGAAATTCCGGGATCTGATCGGGCTCGGCGAGCCATTCGTTGACAGTCTTGCCGTCGAGACGGCAGTAGTCGGAATGCATGTGCTGACCGAACGTGCGCTTGCGCTCGAGCATGGTGATCACTTCCTGCTCCAGGTCGAACGACTGGATCACCTGAGTTGAACCCATGCCCAGCTCATTGAGCCGGTAACCACTGGCGACACGACGGTAAAACTCGTCGCGTTCCTGGCCTACCGGCATCAGTTCAAGGACGCTCTGCGCAGCCTTGCGCGCATGACCGGTGCTGGCGTTATCGATCGTCACATGCAGGGTGAAGTAGTAAGGGTCAATGCCCAGTTCATTCAGCTCGAATGATGTGATGAGCAAGTGCAGCGGCAGCTGTTCATAACCCAGGTTGTAACCAATGACCTCGGGAAGGTACTGCTCGCTCAGTTGCCCCAGTGACAGCTGAATCGCTCCCTGCAGGTAAGCATCGTCTGCCAGTGGCGCGTTGGTATCGCAGTCGAGATCCGCCAGCAGTTTCCGGTACAGCGAGACATGATTCTGCGCCTGTTCGCCGTCACCGAGCTCTTCAAGATACGTACGAATCAGGCCGTGGAAGCGGTAGTCTGCCCAGCGCGGCAGCAATCCGTATAGCCAGGCGCCGTCGACCATTTTGGTCGGTGCGACCTGCTGAATGAAATACATCGCGTGCGCTTTGTTCTTGAAAAACCGTCTCGGTTTTCCTGCGCGGCGTTGCTCGAGATAGAGCGCATATTGATCAGCCACGACCCCTACGTTCTGCTCCATCCACTGTTCAAGCGCTTCAGGCTGGGCCGGAAGGTCGCAGTGTTCCCGCTCGGCCAGGGCCAGGCAGTGATTCAGAAACAGGACCGCATCGTGTTGATGTTCGGGAGCACGTTCATTCATCCATGATTGATAGACGGTTTTTGAACGGGCTTCTTCAACGACGGTTTTGACGACGGCATCGCCTGTCATCACTTGAAGAGACGTCATGAAAATCGTACCTCGGCAGTTGAACATCACGTTGACGCAGTCATTCGGGACTTTCTGTTTTTCTATGCAGCGTAGATAAGTGAGTGCCTCGGTACAGGGAAATTCAGCGTAATTTTCCGGGCGCCGATAGGTGGCGATCGTGCTTATTCCAGCGGGCGAAGGTTGCGCGGAAAAAATGCATTGCCGGTCGGGGTTTACATCCGCAACAGGTGACCGCGGCATCGGCGTATGCCGTGTCCGATCAAAAAGGCTGAACGCAGGTATTTGAAGCCGGTCGTAACGTTTATGTCATCGATAACGATGACGTATTCAGCCCATAAAAGGATGACCGAAAATGACCAATTATTTTCGCATGAGCGCCATTGCCGTTGTGCTTTCGCTAGGTTCGCAAATGGCTGTTGCTGCTCAGGACGCTGATGATTTCGTAGAAGATGCTTCTGCCAAAGGCATCGCCGAAGTTCAGGTTGGCAAGCTCGCACAGGATGAGAAAGGTGTCTCTGCAGATGTGAAGGAATTTGCAAAGCAGATGGTCACGGATCACACCGCTGCCAATGAGAAGCTGGCTGCAATCGCAAAAAGCAAGAACCTTGAAGTGTCCGAAGACCCTATGCTGATGGACAAAGCCAAGGCAATGATTCTGGAGATGCGCGAGAAGTCGTTCGACCAGGCTTATGCCAACAATCAGGTCTCCGCGCATGAGCAGGCGATCAAGCTGTACAAGGAAGAGGCCGAGAATGGCAAGGATCCAGATCTGAAGGCGTTTGCAAAGGCAACGCTGCCTACGCTGGAGAAGCATCTGGAGCATGCGAAAAAACTCGCTGCTGCGCATGGCGGTGATGCTGCCAAGAAGTAATTCCACTGGCCCGCATGACGGGACCTACACCCTGTAGACCGTCATGCGGCTGACGCAGTGAACCATGATTACTTTTTCGAAGTGGCCGCCTGGGTTCCGCCCTGTTCGGCGATCTCCGTGAGCTTTTCGTCTGCGCCTTTTTCTTCCGCCAACGTGGCACTCAATAGAGCGGCTGCCTCTTTCATATTTAAATGTCTGGCCATTGCGATGAGTGTGCCGTAACTGGCGATCTCGTAATGTTCGACCTTCTGGCATGCGCCGATCAACGCGGCATCGAGCACTGCACCTTTTTCGATCTCTTCCAGCAATTCCTTGCTTTCTTCGATCAGACCTTCCATGGCCGCGCACTTCATGCGTTTCAGCTTCAGACCAGCGCCTTCCACCAATTCATCGATACGATCGATCTGACCCTGAGTTTCTTCAAGATGAGCCTTGAAGGCTTCTGCCAGCAGTGGATTGGTCGAAGCGCGTGCCAGACGCGGGAGTGCTTTGGTAATTTGCTTTTCAGCGCTGTAAACGTCTGAAAGTTCGTGAATGAACAAATCTTCTATCGTCGTGCGAGTCATGTTCTTGCCCTTTTCAGCGAAGAGAGACTTGTCCACAGGCGAGCGGATTGCCTGCTGGCCTGTGGACAAGTCGGGTTTGATGCGCTGTGAGATCAGCGCCGTGGCAGGTTGTTTTCAAGCAGGGTTCCAACGCAGAAACCCTTGATCGCCATCACCACCTGGAAGCCTCGGCGTGCACGCAGCGCCTGGGCTTCGAAGGCACGAAGCCCTTTTACAAATACCGCGTCGCTCAAGGCGGTATCGAACTCGCCCTGCGGCGAAGGGGATGTGCTGGAGCGAAGTTTCTTCATGATTCCATTCTCCTGAACATAACAAGGGTTGCCGTTTCAGGCATCTTTGCCCTGGACCAGACCAGAACCCAGGTCCGCCCCGGTGATCGGGTTGGCGGCCGGGTCGGACTGGGTCCGTTCCTTCATCATTTCCAGCGCCTCGGTGTCCTTTTCATTGAGCGTGACCGAGGCCGTACCATCGCCGCCATCGACAGCCGCTTGTGGCGATTCCACATACTCCCAGTCGCCGCCTTGATTCCAGGCGCCGCGTACATTGGATTCGCCGGACATGTTGAAGTACTTGTTGGTGAATTCCGGCATGCCCGGCAGCTTGCCCTGCGGGAAGTTGGGCTGGATGGCGTGCAGGGCTTTTTCAAACGACAACTGGTGTGCGATTTCCCGAGTCATGAGAAAGCCCAGCGCTTCTTTAACGCCAGGGTCATCGGTCACGTTCATCAATCGCTCGTAAACAATCTTGGCTCTTGATTCTGCGGCGATGTTGGAACGGAAGTCCGCTGTTGGTTCGCCGATGGTATCGATATAAGCCGCTGTAAAAGGCACACCGGCAGAATTGGTCAGCGGCGCACCGGAGCCGTATAGCAGGCTGGTGATATGTGAGTCATTGCCATTACCGTTGATAGCGCGATACAACTCGCCTTCTTCTTCGATGCCTTCAGCCAATTGACCTTTGGCGCCCTTATTGAGCATGACAATAATGGAACCGACGATTTCAAGGTGGCTCAGTTCTTCGGTGGCGATATCCATCAGCAGGTCCTTACGGCCTGGATCTTCTTCACTCAACCCTTGAGTGAAGTAGCGGCCGGCGGCGGCCAGTTCACCCTGAGCCCCACCGAACTGCTCAAGCAGAAGGTTGGCCAGTCCAGGATTGGGTCTTGCTACGCGTACGGTATATTGAAGTCGCTTGTTATACATGAACATGTCGTATCCTCAGGCTTTGATCTCTCGGGAAGCGTCAACCCATGTGCATGGGCTCGATTCAACGCAGTCACAGGTTATGAGAGACTGAGGAGCACGATCGTTACTGCTAACTTTTTTAAAGAGGACCGACGGTGTTTAAACTGCCGTTCAATAGAATTTTATTATTCCCTATGCTGCGCTGAATGTCCGTTCATCGTGGCGGAGAAGCCTATTTTAACCGGCTCGGCGGCCGTCACTGTTTCCCGCTGAAAACAGCGTAAAAGTGCAGTTATAAACAAACTCTATCGCCAACTAAACCCTAGGGTTCAGTTATAAAGATACATCAGGTTATGGCTAAATGACATCATTTAAATGATGGCATTAATATTTTGAATTTTTTGAAACTGCTGTGATCTGTTTTGCGAGTCGACAAAGCAGGAGCACCACAATGGCTGATGAAAAACACTACCGTATCGATTACCTGCTGCATGGCAGTTACAAGACGTTCTACATAAGAGCAGGCGCCATGGACAATAAAGAGGCCTGGCACTGGGCTTCAGTGGATGCCGGGTTCGGTGCGATCCCCAAGTACCGTTCCGACCCGGTGCCGAAGCTGAGCAAGCCTCAGGCGGAAAAGCTCGGTTTGTCGAACGTGGAGTGGGCGAGGGCTTGAAGAGCCCTCGATCACCTCGATACGACACCTACCGTCGTGCGTCACGATGTCGCACGACGGTATTTCTCTTTTGCAAAGTCTACGGTCGCCAGACTGTCAGATGAACAGTTGTTTCCCGCCTGATTGACCTGAATGCCCTCATTCGAATCATGCCTGCCGCAAGCGTATTAGCGGTAAAGCGCTCTCGCCCGCCATTCGCCCGATGATCCTGACCTCACGTTAACCGTGGCCTGGTCGATAGCCCGAGTATCAGGCTATAGCACCCATTGAACTTCCTGACAGGCCACTGCTCTCAAGTGATGTCAATGTGCCTCCATCTGAATGGATGACCTCGTTCAGCACGGCATAGCTGCCCTGTACTACCCGTGATGCAAAGAAAGGAGCTTTTCCGCCCGGATCGGACACCCTAATTAAAAAGAGAACACTATGAACATTCTTTCGCCTGGTATCTACCTGACCAATCGCCTGCGTTTCCCTGCCAAGTTTGCCGTTTTAGCCATCATTATCGTTATCCCGCTGATCGTTCTCGGTCTTCGGGTTTTCAACAGCCTGAATGCAAGCATCGACACGGTCGCGCAAGAGCGCGTCGGCCGTGAATACCTGCAATTGACCACCCCCGTGCTGCGAACTTCCATGCTCCAGCGCGCGGCCAGTAACCGTCTGCTCGCCGGCGATGCCTCTGCCGCTCAGGATGTGATCAGCAATCGCGCTCAGCTCGAAACCGCTCTTGCCAATCTTGCCGACATGGACGCACGCCAAGGGCAGCAGCTGGAAACCGAGAACCGCGTACAGCGCCTGCGTGAAAGCACCCGCTCCCTGATGGACAGTATCAAGCCAGGCCTGTCGCAGGATGAAGTGTTCGCCCAGTGGAACGAGCAACTGGCCCAGACACTCAACTTTATCTACTACGTCTCGGCTACCTCGGGCATGGTGCTGGACGAAGATTACGCCTCGCTGTTTCTGATCGACCTGAGCACCATCCGTATGCCTCGGGAAATCAACGTCGCCGGTCAGATCCGCGGTATCACGGCAGGTTTGGTAACCGGTCAGGGGCTGAGTGTATCGATGCGCGGCTCGCTGGAAAGCCTGCTGAAGATCGAACTGCAATTTCGGGCGGAGCTGGAGCAAAGCATTCGACTGCTCAAGCGTCGTTCGCCAGAGCTGGCCGCGCGCATCAGTGACCCGATCACTGCCGCTACTGCAGCGATGGACAGCTTTCGCGGCGACCTGCACGCGTACGTAAAAGGCACAGAGTTTTCGGTGCAGCAGGGTCAGGCGCTGAGTGCGCGCGGCAACGTGGTTGTCTCGGGCCTCTACAAGGCTCAGGACGAAATTCAGACCGCGCTTCAGAATGAATTGAATACGCGCTACGACGCCCTGGTGCTGCAACGCGAAGTCGTGATTGCCATGTGCGTGATCATGGGTTTGTTGCTGCTCTACGCGTTCTGCAGCATCTACCGCGCCTTGCGCCTGACCATCGACAGCCTGCTGGGCGTTACCCGCCGTCTGGGCGAGGGCGATCTGAGTGCACGCGTAGCGGTCGTCAGCAAGGACGAAGTGGCGGATATCGCCAACGGCCTGAACCTGATGGCCGACGCCTTCGCCAGCTCCATCTCGCACATGGACCGCACCTCTTACGAACTGACGGATGTAGCGTCCCGGCTGGGCGCATCCATCGGCCTGGCCAAGCAGTCGATGAATGCGCAGCAGGCTGAAACGGAGCAAGTGGCGACCGCGATCAACGAGATGACCGCGAGCGTCGCCGATGTGGCGCAGAACACCGAAGGTGCTGCGCTGGCCGCCGATGAAGCGAATACTGCATCACGTAACGGCCTGCGCATCATGCACCAGGCACACTCGACCATTCAGGCGCTGGCCGAAGAAGTGGAACTCAGTGCCCAGAAGGTCCAGGCGCTGGCCCTGCACAGTCAGTCGATTGGTGGTGTTATCCAGGTCATCAGCACCATTGCCGATCAGACCAACCTGTTGGCCCTCAATGCCGCCATCGAAGCTGCACGGGCAGGTGAGCAGGGTCGCGGATTTGCCGTGGTGGCTGATGAAGTCCGCACGCTGGCTTCGCGCACTCAGGCGTCGACCGAAGAAATTCGCGGCATCATTCAGCAACTGCAAGGTGCGACCGACGCTGCCGTGCAGCAGATGCAGGCCGGGCAGCAGAAGGCTCATGCGTGCATCAGTGCCGCCAGCGATGCCTCGGGCAGCCTGTCGAGCATCAGTCAGGGCGTGGAGCGTATCGTCGAGATGAACACGCAGATCGCCAGTGCCGCCGTGCAGCAGCATGCGGTCTCCGAAGACATCAACCGCAATGTCATGGAGATTCGTAACAGCTCCGGGACGTTGATGCTGGGTATCGACAACAACGCGGTTACCGCCGATGAACTGGCGCGGGTCGCCAGCGACATGCGCAATGTCGTGGCGCGTTTCAAACTGATTGCCTGATTGAATCGGGGGCTGTTCAGCCCCCGATTTCCCTCCCGAATCGGCGCGCTCGCGCGGATTGCCTTTTTCCGATCAAGTTTTGCTCTTCTGCGGCCGATAGCTCTGGCGCGCGGGTTTGCTGTCCATAAAAACAAATCTCAGCTCTTTCGTTGCGCACAAAAAAGCATCTTCAGGAGATTTTATGAACAGCAGATTTGCGAATATCAGCGTCAACATGAAGTTGGCATTGGGCTTTGGGACCGTTCTTTTCTTCACGGCTGTCCTCGCCCTTGTTGGCTGGACCAGCCTCGACAAGCTCATCTATCGCACCGACCGCATCGGCGATATCACCAGGCTGAGTGACAACCTGACCAATCTGCGAGTCGCGCGTCTGCAATACATGCTGACTGACGGCGATGAAACCGCAGCACAGAATATGCAAAGCAAGCTGGATGTGTTCAAGGCACAGCAGCAATCACTGCTCATCAGCTTCAACAACCCGGTCAATCTCAAGCCGCTGCGCGAACTGGCCGATGTCACCCGCGACTATGAAGCATCCCTGAACAGCATGCGCGCCGTGTACCAGGCCGGTGCCAAAGTGCGCAACGAGATGACCGCCAATGGTACAGCGGCCATGCAGGCCGTCGAGTCGTTGAACAATGCCGTCCTGCAGATAGATCCTGCTGACCCGGCACGCTTCGATCTGGCCCAGTTGGCGAACAGCGCCCGGCAAGACCTGGTTCTGGTGCGTTATGAAGTGCGTGGCTATACCGGCAATCCGAATGACAAGACCGAGACAGCAGCCTTCCAGCAACTGGATAGCGCGATCAGTCATCTGGACAGGTTCAAGGCCGCTTTTGGTCCTGCCAACCGCGAACAGATCGCACAGTTTGAAAGCGCTTTACGCAATTACCGCAGCTCGGTCGATGCCTTCAAGGCAACCACTCAGACAGCAGCGAGCGTGCGCAAGGATCTGACCACCCAGGGTGCGACCATCGTCAAGCTGGGCGACGAGTTGTACGGCCTGCAGATGCAGATGGGCAAGGAAGACACCGCTCACGCGCGCAGCCTGCAGATAGGTTGTGTGGTGTTGGTCATGCTTCTGGGCATACTTGCCGCGGTGATCATCACGCGTCAGATCACCCGGCCATTGCGCGATACGCTGGCCATCGTCGAGAGTATTGCGTCCGGCGACCTGACGCATACCGAAGCGGTCACCCGACGCGATGAGCTGGGCGTCTTGCAGCAAGGCATCCAGCGCATGGGGACAACCCTGCGCGAACTTATCTCCGGTATACGCGATGGCGTCACACAGATTGCCAGCGCGGCTGAAGAGCTGTCGGCAGTTACCGAGCAGACCAGTGCAGGGGTCAACAGTCAGAAGGTCGAGACCGACCAGGTGGCCACCGCCATGCATGAAATGTCGGCGACGGTGCACGAAGTGGCGCGCAATGCCGAGCAGGCTTCCGTGGCGGCTTCCGATGCCGACCAGCAGGCGCGCGACGGCGATAAGGTCGTCGGCGAAGCCATCCAGCAGATCGAGCGACTGGCCGCCGAAGTGGTTCGCTCATCTGACGCAATGAACGTGCTGGAGCAGGACAGTGACAAGATCGGCAAGGTCATGGATGTGATCAAGGCGGTCGCCGAGCAGACCAACCTGCTGGCCCTCAATGCTGCTATCGAAGCAGCACGTGCCGGGGAAGCCGGCCGGGGTTTTGCCGTGGTCGCCGACGAAGTTCGCGGCCTGGCGCAGCGTACCCAGCAGTCCACCGAAGAAATCGAAGGGCTGGTGGCTGCATTGCAGAACGGCACGCGTCAGGTGTCGGGCATCATGCTTGGCAGCCGCACCCTGACAGACAGCAGTGTCGAGCTGACGCGCAGGGCCGGTACGTCGCTGGAAAGCATCACCCGGACCGTCTCGAGCATTCAGGCGATGAACCAGCAGATCGCTGCCGCTGCCGAACAGCAAAGCTCGGTGGCCGACGAAATCAGCCGCAGCATCGTCAACGTTCGCGATGTATCCGAACAGACCGCCGAAGCCAGCGAAGAAACCGCAGCCTCCAGCGTCGAGCTGGCACGCCTCGGTGGCCAGCTGCAGATGATGGTCAGCCACTTCCGGGTGTGATCCACCTGACGTTCGTGCCCACGCGGAGCAGCCGGACATCTGTCGTGCCGCACGCTCCCGCGTGGGAACGCAGTTCGTGACGCTCCGCGTCACAGCTCCAGGCCGCACCGCTTTCTCAGGTGAGGACGCAGAGCGTCCGGAACGGCATGCGACGCGGAGCGTCGCACGATAGTCGAGATTATCGTTCCTCACGCTACAGCATGGGCACGATAATGTTCTTTTGTACAACGCTTAACTGGCCTGAACAACAGAGCCACCGTTATATAACTATACGTTGGTATATATCACTGATACTGACAGATAAACATGAGCTACTTATGCAGGTTTCTACTGTTGATCGAAACGCTATAAGCTTTACCTCACTGTACGGCAACTATTAACTCACGGCCTTTATCTGTTATCGCTGACTGCCTGTTTGCTTATTAAAGCGGGTGGGTCTGCGCCTGCGCGGCCGGCTCGAGGTGAGCAATGCATTCGATATTTGAATTCGGTAAAAGCCTGCGGACGCCCCGTTTCGTCAAACCCGGTGCACGCACGCCTTATTGGGCCGATGGTATTTGCCTGGCCATCCTGACTCTGTTCATTGGCCTGTTCATCTATGGCCTTGGCCAGATGATGCAGCCGTTGGCGGTGCTTAATTCAAGCCCCATGAGCCTCGATCCGGCGCGCCTGCCCGAATATGCATTGCGCACTACAATGCGTATGTTCATCGCGCTGGCCGCTTCGTTGATCTTTACCTTTGTCGTCGCCACGCTGGCAGCCAAAAGTCGCAAGGCCGAGCAGGTGATCATCCCGGCGCTGGATATTCTTCAGTCGGTACCGGTGCTGGGTTTTCTGACGTTCACCGTGACCTTCTTCATGGGCCTGTTTCCCGGTCGGCAGATGGGCGTTGAATGCGCAGCGATCTTTGCCATCTTCACCAGCCAGGCCTGGAATCTCGCCTTCAGTTTCTATCAGTCACTGCGTACTGTGCCCAGTGACCTGAATGAAGTCAGCCGTCAGTTCGGGCTGTCTGCAGTACTGCGCTTTACACGCCTGGAACTGCCGTTCGCCATACCGGGGCTGGTGTGGAACATGATGATGTCGATGTCCGGCGGCTGGTTTTTCGTGGTCGCCTGCGAGGCCATTTCGGTCGGCGATACCACGGTCAATCTGCCGGGCATCGGTTCCTGGCTGGCGCTGGCCATCGAGCAGAAAAACCTGGCTGCGATTGCCTGGGCAGTGGGCGCAATGGCGCTGGTGATTCTGGCCTATGACCAATTGCTGTTCAGGCCGATCGTCGCCTGGGCGGACAAATTCCGCTTCGAGCAAACCGCATCGTCGAAGCGTCCGCGCTCGTGGATGTACAGCGTGCTGGGCCGCTCCCGTGTCGCACCGATGCTGAGCTCGGTCCTGGCTGCACCGTGGAAATGCCTGATGCTGATCGACGGGCGCGTGATCTCCCGGCTGTGGAAAGTGAAGCTCACCCCAGGCGTCGCCCGCGTGCTCGACTACGCGTGGCTGGGTCTGGTCATGGCCGCCTGCCTGGCCGGCAGCGTGTACCTGTTCAGGTTCATCGAGGCGTCACTGGGCGCCAGCGATATGGTTACTGCCTTTGGTCTGGGCCTGGCGACGATGGTGCGCGTGATCGTATTGATCGTCGTCGCCAGCCTGATCTGGGTGCCTGTCGGTATCTGGATCGGCCTGCGTCCGGTCTGGGCTGAACGCTTGCAGCCAATCGCGCAGTTCATGGCGGCGTTCCCGGCCAACGTTCTGTTCCCTTTTGCGGTGATCGCAATTGTCGGCCTGCACCTGAACCCGGACATCTGGCTGTCGCCGCTGATGGTGCTCGGCACCCAGTGGTACATCCTGTTCAACGTGATCGCCGGGGCCAGTGCCTTGCCGACTGACCTGCGCGAAGCGGCGACCATGTTCAACATGCGTGGCTGGCAATGGTGGCGGCGTGTCGCGCTGCCCGGCGTGTTTCCCTACTACATCACCGGGGCGCTGACCGCGTCGGGTGGTTCGTGGAACGCCAGTATCGTCGCCGAAGCGGTGTCTTGGGGCGATCAGCATCTGGAAGCGGCAGGCCTGGGGTCATACATCGCCAATGCGACCCAGGCGGGCGACTTTCCACGCGTCGCGCTGGGCATCGTGGTCATGTCGGTCTTCGTGATTGCGTTCAACCGGTTGCTGTGGCGCCCGCTGTACGGGTTTGCCGAGCGACGTCTGAGTCTTGTCTGATCTTGTGTAAGGGGAGGGCGCCATCATGATGGCTGTCGAAACGCGTTGCCTGGTAGATGTTCAAAAGGTCCGACATGTGTACGGCAAAGGCAGCAAAGAGCGCCTGGTGCTGGATGACGTGACCCTGACGCTCAACGAGAACGAAATAGTGGGCCTGCTGGGCCGGTCCGGTTCGGGCAAGTCGACCCTGTTGCGCTCCATCGCCGGGCTGGTGGTGCCCACCGAAGGTGAGGTGAATTTCCCGCGCCGTGCGCAAGGGCGGGCGATGTCGGTGGGCATGGTGTTCCAAAGCTTTGCGCTGTTTCCCTGGCTGACCGTGCTGGAAAACGTCGAAGTCGGCCTCGAAGCGCAACGTGTGCCCGCCGCGGTCCGCCGCAAGCGCGCACTGGCGGCGATTGATCTGATCGGCCTGGACGGTTTCGAGAGCGCCTACCCCAAGGAGCTTTCCGGGGGGATGCGCCAGCGGGTGGGCATGGCGCGCGCGCTGGTCATCGATCCTGACGTGCTGTTGATGGACGAACCGTTTTCCGCGCTCGACGTGCTCACCGCCGAAACCCTGCGCACTGACTTGCTGGACATGTGGAGCGAAGGGCGCATGCCCATCAAGTCGATCCTGATGGTGACGCACAACATCGCCGAAGCCGTGCTGATGTGCGACCGCATCCTGCTGTTCTCCTCCAATCCTGGGCGGGTGATCAGCGAGATCAAGGTCGATCTGCCCCAGCCACGTAACCGCCAGGACCCGATCTTTCGGGCGCTGGTGGAAGAAATCTACGTGCTGATGACCCAGGACAACGACGCCGGCGAAATCCGTCAGGGCGTGTTTCCGGGCACCGGGCTGGGGATGGTGTTGCCACAGGTTTCCACCAACGCACTGGCCGGGCTGATCGAGGCGATTCACGCGCCGCCCTATAGCCTGAAAGCCGATCTGCCGGAGCTGGCCGCGGCGCTGCACTACAACGCCGACGAGCTGTTCCCGATTGCCGAGGTGCTGCAACTATTGCGCTTCGCTGAACTGAAGGGCGGCGACATTCGCCTGCTGCCTGCCGCCAATCGCTATGCGCTGGCGGATGTCGACGAGCGCAAGCAACTGTTCGCCCAGCACCTGCTGAGCTTCGTGCCGCTGGTGGCGCATATCCGTCGAGTGCTGGATGATCGTCCCACGCACACGGCACCGGCACGGCGCTTTCGTGATCAACTCGAAGACTTCATGTCCGAAAGCGACGCCATGCAGACCCTCAATGCAGTGATTCAATGGGGGCGCTACGCGGAGTTGTTTGCCTATGACGAACTGGCCGATCAGTTCAGCCTGGACAACCCGTCCTGAGGTTTGTAGGACATACTCAACGGGCCTTTTGCAACCAGCGGGATGATGCGCATGCGTGAACCTGAATCCTACGGCAAGGCCGCTATGGCAGTGCGGCTGATCGCGTTGCTGATGCTGGCGCTGGTCATTGCGGTTGCCGACACCTTGACCGACCTGGAAATCGCCGTGGGCGTATTTCAGATTGTGGTGGTGCTGCTGGCGGTCAGGTTCCTGCCGGCCACAGGCGTTATCGCGATGGCGTTGCTGTGCATGGTGCTGACCGTGATCAGTTACGAGATGACGACCTCCAGAGGCAGTGAGGCGTCCGGGCTGATCAATTGCATCATCAGCCTGGCGGCCATCGCCATGACCACCTGGCTGGCGCTGCGCATGGCGCTGGCCATCCGTTCGGTACACGAAGCGCGCTCGCAGCTGGCGCGGATCGCACGGGTCAATCAACTGGGTGAACTGACGGCGTCCATTGCTCATGAGGTCAATCAGCCGCTGTCGGCCATTGTCACCAGTGGCAATGCCTGTCAGCGCTGGCTGGCCACCGAGCCGGTCAACCTGGACAAGGCCCGCCAGGCGGTCGAGCGCATGATCAGTGACGCGAACCGCGCCGGGGACATCATCGTGCGAGTGCGCGCCCTGGCGAAGCGTTCGTCCACTCACAAGGAGTGGATCAGCGTGGCCGATACCGTCGCCGAGATCGTCGCGTTGGCACACAGCGAGATAGAAGGGCAGGGCGTCGCACTGCTGGTCGACGTGCCGGAGGGCCTGCCGCCGCTGCTGGCTGATCGGGTGCAGATCCAGCAAGTGTTGCTGAACCTGATGCTCAATGGTGTGGATGCGATGAAAAAGCTCAAGGCAGATCAGGCGCAACTGGAGGTTCGGGTGGGCTTGCAAGACGGCGGCGATATCGGATTTGCGGTGAGCGACAATGGGATCGGCGTGCTGCCGGAAAACATCCACCAGTTGTTCGACGCGTTCTACACCACCAAGGAGGAAGGGATGGGGATTGGCCTGGCGATCAGCCGTTCGATCATCGAGGCCCATGGCGGGCGCATCTGGGTCACGCCCAACCCGTCAATCGGTGCTACGTTTCACTTCACCCTGCCTACTGGAAAGATGGAAACCTGATGAGCACAGCTGCCACCGCATCACCGACCGAAGAGCCGATCATCTACGTCCTCGATGACGACCTGTCGGTGCGCTCCTCGCTGGAGGACCTGCTGGCCTCGGTCGGATTGCGCAGCATGCTGTTCGGCTCGACCCGCGAGTTCCTGGACACCCCGCGCCCTGACGCGCCGGGCTGTCTGATTCTGGACATCCGCATGCCGGGCATGAGCGGCCTGGATTTCCAGGAACATATGGCCAGGTCGGGGATTTCCCTGCCGGTCATTTTCATCACCGGGCATGGTGACATCCCCATGTCCGTGCGAGCCATGAAGGCCGGTGCGGTGGAGTTTCTGACCAAGCCCTTTCGCGATCAGGACTTGCTCGACGCCATTCAGCAGGGCTTGGCGCAGGATCGCAGCCGGCGCCAGAGTGCCGCCGTCGAAGCCGAACTGCGGCGCCGCCACGCCAGCCTCAATCTCGGTGAGCAGCAGGTGATGGAGCTGGTGGTCAGCGGCCTGCTCAACAAACAGATTGCAGCCCGGCTGAACGTGAGCGAAATCACCGTCAAGGTCCGCCGTGGCTCGGTGATGCGCAAGATGGAAGCCGATTCCCTGGCCGACCTCGTCAAGTTTGCCGAGCGGCTCAAAGAGCTGCATTGATCACCGGCCCACGCCGAGCCCTCATCGTTATACACAAGTCCGCCTTTGATGCCGGCCGGAGGCCGCTACAGCCTCCAGAAACAGGACGTTTGTACTCAGCGGCTGACTAATTCACCAATTGCGGCAGTACATAGTTGCGCACCACGTACAGCGAACCTTCTGCGCTCAAGTGCCCCGAGTCGATCTGCAGCAGCGAGCGGTTGTCTTCCAGGCGTACCAGGCAGGCATCGGCGATGCACAGTTTGTCGATCAGCGACACGAACTGGATGCCTGCCGATGCGGCCAAATTGCGGGCCGCCTGATCCACCAGCATGATGCTTTGATCCAGAGCCGGATCGCGGATGTGCGATTCGCTCAGCCCCCAATGGCGGTTGGCGATGACGCTGGGCAGCGACGGGTTCCACTGCGGGACCGGGCCGATCAGCACGATATGCTTCACGCCCAAGCCCTTGAGCCGGGTCGCGATCTGCGTCCAGTCAGTCTTGTCGTGCCCATCCTTCTGCGCGATGACCACGATATCCGGGCGCAGCTTTTCGATGCCCTGCAGGGCCGTTCTGTTGGAGTAGTCACAGGCCCTGCTGGTCGCAGAGGTACGTCCTTGATGGTCACTCAGAGCGGGGCGGCAACTGGCTGAGGCGACCTGATAGAAGGGCGTGCTGTGCGTCAGCAAGGTACGCAAGCCGAGCGACAGCGCCTGCGCGTGAGAGTCGCCCCACAGGAACACGCCGCCCACCCCCTGTTTGCGGGTGCAGGCTTCGTCGATGGCTGATTGGCCGCGTTGGGTCAGGGCAGAGAAGGCATCACATTTCAGCCAGTAAGGCTCGTACAGGTTGTGCTGACGATCAGCGTACTCCTGAATGAAACGCGCCTTGTCCGAAACACTGACCGGGCGCAGTGGCGATACCGCGCCGCCAGTCGCACTCACCAGCGCTCCGCCGACGAACAGCAGAGCGATCAGCGCGCCGAACGTGGCACGTCTGCTGCGCTGATCGGACAACGGCCTGCTGACGGGCTGCTCGATCAGCCGCCATGAAACCAGACCCAGCGTCACGGCCACGCCGATGCCCACCAGCACCGTGCGGGTCTCGCCCAGCAACCCGGCGTCATTCATCCACACCACCACCGGCCAATGCCACAGGTACAGCGAGTACGAGCGTGTGCCGGTCCATTGGGCCAGCGGGTTACAGGTCAGCAGCGAGTCGTTGCGCGCGGCGATGATCACCGCGAATGTCCCCAGCACCGGCATCAGCACCAGATAACCCGGCCATGTGTCCTGCACGGACAGCAGAAAGAAACCGGCCACGATCAGCGTCAGGCCGATGTGTTCCAGAGCGCGCTGCTGCAGGGCCTTCAATTGCAGCGGGAACAGGCAGGCCACACCACCTGCCAGCAACTCCCAGGCGCGGGTCGGCAGCAGGTAAAACGCCGCCTCCGGCCATTGCGAGGAGGCAGGTATGCAGACCACAAAGCCTGCCAGGCTTGCTCCGAGTATCCACCAGCGCAGGTTATGCAGCGCGACGAAGCGGCTGAGCATCAGCAGCGCAATCGGGTACAGCAGGTAAAACTGCCATTCCACCGACAGCGACCAGGTGTGCAGCAACCATTTCTCATGGGCACTTGCGGTGAAATACCCCGCCTCACGCCAATAGACGAAGTTGGAAACGAACCCCAGGCTGCTCGCCACATGTGTGCCCAGCGCACTGTAATCCAGCGGCAGCAGGGCGAACCAGCCCAGCAGCAGCAAGGCAAAACACAGCGCAGCGAGGGCCGGGACGATGCGTCTGGCCCGTGACGAGTAGAACGCCGCCAGCCTGAATTTACCGCTCCTCAAGCCGCGCAGGATGATCCCGGTGATCAGATACCCCGAGATCACGAAAAACACGTCGACACCGGCAAAGCCGCCAGGCAGCCAGTCGGGGTGGAAGTGGAAGAGCAGTACTGCGATCACTGCGATGGCGCGCAGGCCATTGATGTCTTTTCTGAAGTCCATTTGAGAACGCCATCCGTTGGCTGATCGTAAGGGAGAGGGTGCCGGGATCAGCCGAAACGTATCGGCGGCCAGCGTGGTGGTGATGGGGTGGCGGTCAGCGGGCAGCCGGCGACAGTCCGGGCGCATGGCTCGCAGAAGGTTCTCTGCCGGCAATCACATGACCAATCGCCAGGCCGATGAACAGGTTGGCGACAGCGACCTCGAACATGTCGGTGGTCCAGCTGATCAGGCACCAGCAGAAGCTGATCGCCAGCAGCATATGGCCGACACGGGTCTGATCATCGATCAGGCGGAACAACAGCGGAATCTGCAGCACATACAGCAGCAAGCCGAGCACGCCCAGCATTGCCCAGAGGTACAGGGCGGAGCTGTCCATGCCGAGAAATACCCCGGCACCGTCCACTGGAAACAGCCCCATCGTGCTGCCGACCATGCCGAAGCCTGCGCCGCTGATCATCCAGCCTTCGCGACTCATCGCATTGATCAGGCCGGGCCAGGTGTTGATCAGCCGGTCATACAGCGAGGCCAGCGAGCCGCCGCTGCTGACCGCGTAGGCATCAGGACCCACGATCAGGCCAAGCGCCGGCAACAGCAGACCGATGCCTACCACCACGGTGCACACTGTCCTGCAGGTCCAGCTCATCCGCCGCAACAACAGCAGCACGATGGTCAGGGCGAAGGCTGCGGCTGGCGCTTTGCTGGTGGTCAGCACGATGGCGTAAAGCGCCACCGCACTCAGCAACACCATCATCAGGCGCGAGCGCAGGAACATGATCAGGTACAGCGTGTAGAAGGCGATCATGATCGACAGCACGTTGGACACCCTGGCGAAACCGGCAATGCGATCCACCTCGTCCGCACTCCATGAGGTATTGGCGCTCAACTGCGTCTCACCGACGCTGTAGCTGTAGCCCTTCCATGGCACAGAGGTGAGCTTGTCCAGAGCAATCCCCAGCAGCGAGGCCAGCAGGCAGAAAGCAATGGCGCGGTACAGCAGCTTGCGGCGATACAGCAGGTGCCGGCCACACACCAGGCCGAACACCAGCGGGCTCAGCGCGAACAGACTGAACGCCAGGTTGTGCACGCTGGCGCGATGCAGCATGGCCAGCAGCCCGGAAAGCAGCCACAGGATCATGAATGTCCAGAACAGCTTTCCTGCTCTGAAGGTGCACAGTTCAAGCGCAAACAGCAGGATGCAGGCGGCTTTGGGCAGATAGAGCAGGGGACTGAGGCCTGCCTGATCGAAGTAGAAGCGCAAGGCCCCGGAAAAGGTCTCGACCAGCATCAGGCCGATGGCGACCCACACCACCACCGTGGACTTGTCAAAGGACATTAACGACGACCTGGCGTCGACGCCGTTCGCAGTATTCAACGCCATGCTGGCTGCCTTGTGAAATACGTCAGGGGAATTGCGCGGACAAAGCTACCGCCCGACGATCACGGGGACGTGTCGACACAGGGAGGCTTTGGGAGATGGGGGTCTGGAGCGGACGCTCGCAACGGCATGACAACAGGTATATCAGTCGCAGTTGGGGCAACTGTCAATTAATTAGTCAGGATTAATGGATATGCGCTGCACGCCCCGTGCCCGGGACAGGACGCGGAGCATCCGGAACCGGCATACCCACGCTGGAGCATGGGCACGATAGTGTTCCTGAGAACCCCTGTCGTTCCTCATGCCCCAGCCCAGACACTTATCGTTCCTCACGCTCCGTGGAATGCCCTTCGTGACGCTCTGCGTCACAAATCTGCGGATTACGGGTATTTGCGTTTGTCCGGTGCGGGCGGGAAGTACTGGTAGAGCCAGGTCTCGCTCAGCGTACGGTCGCCAGTGCGGATGAACATGCGCATTTCAACCGGCTCGACCGAGTCGCTGTCCGGTACCCAGTCGAAGGTGACGCGGTAGCCCTTGATGTCCGGCAGCACAAGGATGTTGAAGTCCTGCACCTTGCCATGGGTGACCGTGACGATGGGTTCGATCCCGGTGCCTTCCGGCAAGCGATCCAGACCGCCGCCGTTGAAGTCCACCGCAAAGCGGCGTGCCCAGGTTGTCGGGTAATGCTCGCCCGGTGCCCAGCCTTCGAGGAAACCGCCCATGCCTGAACGTGTCGCATGGACCTGCGCCAGCGGCGTGCTCACCGGCGGCAGCGGGCTCCAGAACAGCTTGTAGCCGTAGTTCATCGAATCCCCGGCCTTGACCGGCGTCTTCGGTGTCCAGAACACCACGATGTTGTCCATCGTCTCGCCGGTGGTCGGCAGTTCCAGCAGGCTGACCTCGCCTTCGCCCCACGCCGTGATCGGCTCGACCCACAGGCTTGGACGGCGGCTGTACCAGACGACGGTGTCCTGATAGCTGGAGAATTCGTGATCGCTCTGTACCAGCCCGAAGCCTTTCGGATCGGTGTCGGAGAACGCGCTGAATTGCGGTTTGGCCGGGTTATTCAGCGGACGGCAGATCCACTCACCGTTGCCACGCCACATCGACAGGCGATCCGAGTCGTGGATTTGCGGGTGGATGGTGTCGCACATACGGCGTTCGTGAGTGCCGCAGCTGAACATGCTGGTCATCGGCGAAATGCCCAACTGCTGGATGTCGGTACGCGCGTTGACGTGCGCGTCGATTTCCATGACCACCTGGCCGGCCTGACAGTCGATGTCGAAGCGATAGGCACCCGTCGCGCTCGGCGAATCGAGCAGTGCGTAAACCACGAAGCGTGTCGCGTTCTTGTCCGGCGTTTCGAACCAGAACTTGGTGAAGTCCGGAAATTCTTCCTGACGCTTGGCGTAACTGTCGATGGCCAGGCCGCGGGCCGAGAGGCCGTATTGCTTGTTGCTGTCCACCGCGCGGAAGTAGCTGGCGCCGAGGAACGAAACGACGTCATTGATGGCGATTTCAGGCGCCTTGAACAGTTTGAAACCGGCAAAGCCCAGATCGCCCTTGACCAGATTCTTGTCGATGCCGCTGTTCTCGTAGTTGAACAGGTCATGGCGGAAATGCACTTCGCGCGCCTGCTTGCTCTGCGGATCGACGCTGTACATGCGCACGGGCGTCTTGAAACCCATGCCGACGTGGAAGAAATGCACGTCGAGCTGGCCGTGGACGTCTTTCCACAGCGAGTGATTCGGGTCGTAGCGGATGGCATTGAATTGCTGCGGCGTCATGTTCGCAAGTACCGGTGGCAGCACCTGCTTGTTGCTCACATACCCTTTGCTCGCAAGCTTCTTGGCATGCGCCTGCAACTCTGCAAAATCGAAGTGTTCGATCTCGCCATCGGCTGCGGCGGCCAGTGCCCGCGCAGCAAAAAGCCCTGAGGCCGATACGCTGCCGTAGGCGGCCAACGCCATGGACGCTTTCAGGAGATTTCTGCGATTCATAAAGGTGAAGCCTCTGAGTAATTCTGTGCGTCCTGCACAAAAAATGGCGCGCCAACGACTCCTTGCCGAACGCAAACTACCCACAACAGATAACAAAGACGAGATACGGTTCGGAAATCGGCCAAAAAAAACGCCGATCAGGGGTAATGAATCCGGCGTATTGACGGCTATAACGCGGATTTTTGCAGCGCTTTAGACTAATCGATTAAGCGCATCGCCGCTTGGCGCAAGGCTTCCAGCCGATCGGGGCAAGAAGCGCCGATCAACTCGGTGCCTTCGGACGACGCTGAAATTTTTTTTGCCAGGCAATATTCAGCAAACATTTTTCGGGCGTGCGGGCTCATCATCTGTACGACTTCAGGTCGAATTGACCGCTGGGCAGCACCGCTATCGCACATTCGTTCAGCTAATAGTCCTGACGAAAGTTTCATTCCGCGTGTTATATCGTAACGCTATGATTCACTGGCATTCAGATGCCAATGCAGGGCTCTCCAAAGGGCGATAAATAAGCGGGTGCCGGGGTAGTGATGCGGGTTGATTTGGATGAGCACGAAGGCCTTGAAGGCCTGCCGCGTTTTCAAATGGCGGTGCAACAGGTTCGGCGTCTGGGACGATTGATGTATGTGACCGGTGGGGCAGGGGCGTTCGGGCTGCTGCTGGCGTTGTCCATCGATCTGTTTTCCCCCGGCTCTTTGTGGATGGCTGTGCTGTGCAACGCCTCGGCGGCGTTGTTTCTGCTCACGGCGGGCTTGCAATCGGCGCGGCATGTCGCGCTGTGGCGGGCTCGCGCGCTGCGTTCGCCGGATGCAGACACCTTCGACGAAAGCCTGTCTGCTGCCGACGAGAGCGGCTGGTACGAGCGCCTGCTTGAACGGCTGAGTGACTCCGGCAAATCGCTGGTCAGGCATGTGGGCAGTTCGACCCTGTGGCTTGCCGCTTGGGCGGTGCTGGCGTTGATCGTCGTTCGCGCCTTCTGGAACCTGGCGCTGTTCGGCGTCGACCTCTCCACGGCTGGTAGCCTGGCCGGCAGTGTCATGCTGCTGTTGGCGTTCGGCCTGCTGGTCATCGAGCGGCAATTGAGCAGCGAGTCCGACAGTCAGTCGCCGGAGGCCGGAGCGCTGGCGCAACTGGTGCGCATGACGCTCATCGTCCTGCTGATTGGCGCGCTGTGCCTGTTCTTCTCCAGTGCAGAGCGTGTCTGGCCTGCGCGGCTGGCGGTGTTGATCGGCCTGCTGCCGCTTGGCGTGGCGCTGGAGTTCCTGCTGCGCGCTGTGCTGTCGGTGTTCAGCCCGCGCAACCCACGTAGCGAACCGCGCCTGCTGGCCGCCAGTTTCATCGCTGACCTGCTGCGCTGGCCGCCGCGCCCGCTGCTCGCCCTGCAGCACGAACTGCACAACCGTTTCGGCATCGATCTGCGCCAGATCTGGGCCTTTACCTACATGCGTCGCGCCTTTTTGCCGGTGCTGGCGGTGGTCGCAGCGCTGGGCTGGGTGCTGAGCGGCGTGCATGAAATCCCCATGCAGGGGCGGGGCATTTATGAGCGCTTCGGCAAGCCGGTCGATGTATTCGGTCCCGGTCTGCATGTGGGTTTGCCCTGGCCGTTCGGGCGCGTGCTGGCCGTCGAAAACGGCGTGGTTCATGAGCTGGCGACCAGCGTTTCGGCCGCCGACACTTTCGAGCAGACGCTGGACCCGGCCGAAGGCCCGCCACCGGGCAGCGCCAACCGTCTGTGGGATGCCAGCCATATCAACGAAAAATCCCAGGTCATTGCCAGCAGTGCCGGCGACAAGCAGAGCTTTCAGATCGTCAACATGGACGTGCGATTCGTCTATCGCATCGGCCTGACAGATGCCGCAGCCATGGCGTCGACCTATAACAGCGCTGACATTCCGGCCTTGATTCGCAGCACGGCCAGCCGCGTGCTGGTGCACGACTTTGCCTCGCGCACGCTGGATGAGCTGCTCGGCGAACAGCGCAGCGGCCTGGCCGATGACATCGGCAAGGCCGTGCAGGCCGACTTGCAGCGTCTGGACAGTGGCGTCGAATTGCTCGCCACGGTGGTCGAAGCCATCCACCCGCCCGCCGGTGCTGCCAATGCCTATCATGCTGTGCAGGCTGCGCAGATTGGTGCACAGGCGCTGATCTCCCGCGAGCGCGGCGCTGCCAGCGACAAGGCCAATCAGGCGCAGCTCAACGCCAGCGTGGCGCGTGATCAGGCCAGTGCCGCCGCCCGCGAGATTCTGGCCGGCGCACAGGGTGCGGACCTGCGCTTCAGTGCTGAACGTCAGGCCTATGCCAAGGCAGGCCAGGCGTTTTTGCTGGAGCAATACCTGGCCCAACTGACCGAGGGCCTGGGCAATGCGAAATTGCTGATACTTGATCACCGTCTGGGCGGCGACAGTGCGCCGACCATCGACCTGCGTACCTTCACCCCACCGGCAGACCCAACGGCGCCGCGTAAAGCCGTTCAGTAAGGAGTCGTCCCTTGAGTCTGTTCCATCATCATCACGATCACGCCGACCACGATAGCCATGACAGTCACGGCCATGGCGGCCACGGTCATCACCACCACCATCATGGCGCGAGCGGCCCCGCCGCGTTCCCCTGGCGACGGGCAAGCCTGGCTGCGCTGCTGATCGCGTTTGCGATTGCGGCAGCGAGCCTGGTGCAGGTGCGTTCGGGCGAGGCGACCGTCGTCACGCGCTTCGGCAACCCGTCCCGCGTCCTGCTGGAGCCTGGCCTCAACTGGCGCTGGCCGGCACCGTTCGAGGCGACCATCCCGGTGGATCTGCGCCTGCGTACCACCTCCAGCGGTCTGCAGGACGTCGGTACCCGCGATGGCTTGCGCATCATCGTGCAGGCCTATGTGGCGTGGCAGGTGCAGGGCGATGCCGACAACGTGCAGCGTTTCATGCGCGCGGTACAGAACCAGCCCGACGAAGCGGCGCGGCAGATTCGCACTTTTGTTGGCTCGGCACTGGAAACCACGGCGAGCAGTTTCGACCTCTCCAGCCTGGTGAATACCGACGCGAGCAAGGTGAATATCACCGCCTTCGAAAATCAGCTGCGCCAGCAGATCGATCAGCAACTGCTGGCGACTTACGGGGTGCGTGTCCTGCAGGTTGGCGTTGAACGGCTGACCCTGCCGTCGGTGACGCTCAACGCTACGGTGGACCGCATGCGCGCCGAGCGCGAGACCATCGCCACCGAGCGCACCGCCGTGGGCAAGCGTGAGGCGGCGCAGATTCGTTCCGCCGCCGAGCGCGACGCACGGATTGTCGAAGCCGATGCTACGGTCAAGGCGGCCGATATCGAAGCACAGTCGCGGGTTGAAGCCGCGCAGATCTATGGGCGTGCCTATGCGGGCTCGCCGCAGCTCTACAACCTGCTGCGCTCGCTGGACACGCTGGGCACCATCGTGACGCCGGGCACCCGTCTGATACTGCGTACCGACGCCGCGCCGTTCCGCGTACTGGTGGACGGCCCGCCGACGCTGGATGGCAAGAGCGGAACGCAGCCATGAGCCAGCCGGTCGACGAAGCCGTGGCGCAGCGCCCGCCGGTAAACAGCCCCTGGTTGCAGGCGAGTCGTCTGGCGTTTCTGGGGCTGTATGGCGTGACACTGCTCGCCGCGCTGGCCTGGGCGACGTCCAACATACGCCAGATCGATCCACAGAATCGCGCGGTGGTCGTGCACTTCGGCGCGATCGAACGGGTTCAGAATGCAGGATTGCTGGTCGCCTGGCCGCAGCCATTCGAACAGGTGGTGCTGCTGCCTTCGGCTGATCGGGTGATAGAGCGGCGCGTGGAAACCCTGCTGCGTTCGCCTGCCGCGTTGAAGGCCGATGAAGTCGCGACCCTGTCGGCACCCATGAGCGATGCACTGGCAGGCTCAGGTTTTCTGCTGACTGGCGATGCCGGTGTGGTGCAACTGGACGTCACGGTGTTTTACAAAGTGACTGACCCCACTGCCTTCGTATTGCAGGGCGAGCATGTATTGTCCGCGCTGGACCGGCTGGTCAATCGCAGCGCTGTGGCGCTGACTGCAGCGCGGGATCTGGACACCATTCTGGTTGCCCGTCCCGAGCTGATCGGTGCTGACAGCCAGGCCGCCGAGCGCCGTGAGCGGCTGCGTGGCGACCTGGTGCGCGGCATCAATCAGCGTCTGGCCGAGCTCAAGGCGACCGGCATGGGCATCGGCGTCGAGGTCGCTCGGGTGGATGTGCAGTCGAGCCTGCCGACCTCGGCAGTCAACGCGTTCAATGCCGTGCTGACGGCCAGTCAGCAGGCCGATCAGGCCGTGGCCAACGCGCGCACGGATGCCGAAAAGCTGACCCAGACCGCCAATCAACAGGCCGACCGAACCCTGCAAGTGGCGCACGCACAGGCGTCCGAGCGTCTGGCCAAGGCGCAGGCGGCCACCGCAACGGTCGTCAGCCTGACGCAATCCGCCGAAACCCGCAGCGACCCCGGTCTGCTGCAACGCCTCTACCGTGAACGCGTACCGGCCATTCTGCATCAGGCGGGTTCGGTGACCACGATCGACCCCAAAGACGATTCCCGCCTGATCATTCAGGGAGCACCACAATGAGTGGCGAAGCCGTTCACACCCACGACGCCGAACAGCCGCAAGCGCCTGGCAGTCTGCTGAGCAGCGCCGAGCAGCGCAGTGCGGCCCGGCAACTGACCCTCGCGATGCTGGCCTTGGGCTTGCTGGGATTGGGACTGGTCTGGCGGTTTTTCGCCCCGGAGCAGGAAGGTGTCAGCCAGTTGCTGTTGGGCGCTGCATCACTGTTGGTGGCGATACCGGTGATCAGCGCCGGCTGGCACAGCCTGCGGCATCCGAGCCTGCACGGCATCACCGATCAGTTGATTGCGCTGGCGATGCTCGGTGCCTGGGCCACCGGTGACCTGATGACCGCCGCCTTGCTGCCGATCATCATGATCTTCGGGCATGTGCTGGAAGAGCGCAGCGTGATCGGCTCGCAGGAGGCCATCGAAGCGCTGGGACGCCTGACCCGCAGCCAGGCGCGTTTGCTGGGCGCCGACGGCAGCGTGCGCGAGGTCGACAACGCGACGCTCAAAGCCGGCGATCAGGTGGAAGTGCGGGCGGGCGACCGGGTTCCGGCGGACGGTCGGGTTTTGTCCGGGCAGGCCAGTCTGGATACGTCGTCGATCACCGGCGAATCGGTCCCACTGGAAGCCAGTGTCGGGGTCGAAGTGTTCGGTGGCGCCATCAACCTGGACGGCCTGCTGCGCATCGAAGTGACCCGCATCGGCGATCAGTCCACGCTGGGCAAGGTCATCGCGCTGATGCAGAGCGCAGAGCGTTCCAAGCCACCTATCACGCGTCTGCTGGAGCGTTACGCGGGCAGTTACATGGTGCTGGTCTTGCTGATCGCGGCGCTGACCTGGTTCATCACTCAGGATGCGCAGGCGATGCTGGCGGTGCTGGTCGCGGCCTGTCCCTGCGCGCTGGTGCTTTCAGCCCCGGCCACCGCCATTGCAGGTATTGCGGTCGCGGCGCGGCACGGCATTCTGATCCGCAGTTCGGCGTTTCTTGAAGAACTGGCTGACCTCAACTCACTGGTTGTGGACAAGACCGGTACCCTGACTTACGGCCGTCTGCGCCTGCAGTCCGTGCAGGCCGACGGCCCACAGCATCCACAATTGCTGGAGCTGGCCGCGAGCCTCGGGTCGGCCAGCAGCCACCCGGTGAGTCGGGCTTTGGCCGGGCTGGTGGACAACGCCCGACTGTTGCCGCTGACCGACACCCGTGAACGCCAGGGCCTGGGTGTGGTGGCGTCGACCGGGCAGGGCGATGCAGCACTGGGTCGCCCGGAGTTGTTCGCACAGATGGGCATCGTCACGCCTGCCGTCCCGGCACATGACGGCCCGCTGGCCGGGCTGTCGCTGGATGGGGTTTTTCTCGCCTGGCTGCTGCTCGCCGACAGCGTCAAACCCGAAGCCCAGGCGGCACTGTTCGAATTGCGCGGCCTGGGCCTGGGCCGACAGTTGCTGTTGACCGGTGACCGGCAGAGCGTGGCCGACAGCCTGGCGCACGATATCGGCATCGCCGACGTGCAGGCGCAGGCGCTGCCGGAGGACAAGCTCAACCGTGTCATGGGTGAGATTGCCAATGGCTTCCGGCCGATGGTAGTGGGCGACGGGGTCAACGATTCACTGGCCCTGAAGGCGGGCGTGGTCGGCGTGGCGATGGGCGCGGGCGGGGCGGATATCGCGCTGGCGTCTGCCGACATCGTGCTGATCGGCAGCGACCTGCGCCGCCTCGGCACCTGCGTGCGACTCAGCCGTCAGTGTCGTCAGACCCTGCAGGTCAACGTCATCATCGGACTGGGCTGGACGCTGGCCATCGTGGCACTCGCCGCCTTTGGTCTGCTTGGCGCTGCGGGCGCGATGGTCGCAGCTATCCTGCACAATCTAAGCACCCTGTTGGTATTGGGCAACGCCGGACGTTTGCTGCGCTTTCAGGAGCCATTGCTCAAGCTCGAGGACGCGGGCGTGCAGCATCAGGGCTCGCGTTTGCGCTGAGGGTCAGTGCGTCAAATGGCTTGAGCTTTGACAAAATCTGTTACAGATTAAGCGCTATGTTTCATTGCATGATCCAGATTCAGGCTGACTCTCGGCTCGAATCAGAGGGCACAGGGCTGTTCCCCCGCAGTTGATTCATAGCAGTTTTGCCGTCGCCAATGCCTTTTCGGGCCCTTTTGCAGGGTCCTTGCTGGATTACTCTTTTTTGAGTCTCTGGATAAGGGGGTGATTTTGAAATGCTTACACAACTTCCAACGACCTTGCAGAATCTTCATCTGCCGTTGCGGCTCCGGCTCTGGGACGGTCATCAGATGGACCTCGGGCCTTCGCCCAGCGTCACGATAGTCGTCAAGGATCCGCAACTGGTCTCCGACTTCAGCCACCCCAGTCTGGGCCTGCTTGGCAGCGCGTTCGTGGAGGGTAGGCTGGAGCTGGAGGGTTCAATCAGCGAAGTGGTCCGGGTCTGCGATGAACTGACCCATGCGCTGGTGGACGATGACCACAGCGCTGGCAATCCGGTCCGGGTCGAACATGACAAGGACACTGACGCGGCGTCGATTGCCTATCACTACGATGTTTCCAACGACTTCTACCAGCTCTGGCTCGACAGGGAGATGGTCTACTCCTGCGCGTATTTCAAAACCGGCGACGAATCGCTGGAGCAGGCGCAGCAGGATAAATTCCACCACCTGTGCCGCAAGCTGCGGCTCAAGCGCGGTGAGTACCTGTTGGACGTCGGCTGCGGCTGGGGCGGGCTGGCGCGTTTTGCGGCTCGTGAATACGGCGCGAAGGTATTTGGCATCACCCTGAGCCAGCAACAATTGGCGCTGGCCCGCGAACGCGTGCAAGCCGAAGGTCTGCAGGACAAGGTCGACCTGCAACTGCTCGACTATCGCGATCTGCCGCAGGATGCGCGCTTCGACAAGGTGGTCAGTGTCGGCATGTTCGAGCACGTCGGGCACGCCAACCTGCCGTTGTACGCGCAACGCCTGTTCGGCGCGGTGAAGGAGGGCGGCCTGGTGATGAATCACGGCATCACCGCCCGGCACACCGACGGTCGTCCTGTCGGGCGTGGTGCCGGCGAGTTCATCGATCGCTATGTTTTCCCCAATGGCGAGCTGCCGCATATGGCCATGATCAGCGCCCAGATCAGCGAAGCCGGGCTTGAAGTGGTCGACGTAGAAAGCCTGCGCCCGCACTACGCGAAAACCCTGGAGCACTGGAGCGCACGACTGGAATCCCGGCTCGACGAAGCCGCGCGCATCGTGCCCGAACAGACCCTGCGCATCTGGCGGCTGTACCTCGCAGGCTGCGCCTATGGATTCACCAAAGGCTGGATCAACCTGCACCAGATACTCGCCGTAAAACCCTTCGCCGACGGCAAGACCGGACTGCCACTGACGCGTGAGGATATTTATGGGTGAGCTTTAGTTACGAGCGCCGAGGCTGGTGGATCTGAGAGTACTCAGTGTGTTGAGCATGCAAGGCGGCGTCCGTCCTCCGTAAGCCGATTAGCAGAGGGTTACGATGCGCTCGAATATGTCTTTCATGGGGCCATAGTTCACGTTGACGCCGTCGATATTGGCGCTTACCCATTCCGCCTGGCTAACGGTTGCCCAATCGAGCTCATAGCCTGCAGACAAGGCAAGGTGCTCAAAGAGAATGCGCTGAACCCTGCCGTTGCCTTCGCGGAAGGGGTGGATCATATTGAGCTCACAGTAATACTCTGCCAAGCCTCCACAAAAAGCGTCTTTGTCCAATGCGCCTAACCAGTTGTTATTCTGAAGGCTGGCAAAAATTTTTGCCGCCTCCGCCTCAATTCGTGCACAGGTACAAAAGCGAGTTCCACCTTTTGAAATATCGACACTTCTGAGGTTTCCGGCCCACTCGTAGAGGTCGGAAAATAGCAGGTGATGCAACTGTTTTAAATTATCGAGACTGTAAGGCGGTGCGACGTACTGGACGCGATTAACGGTAATGGCCGTGATGTCTCGTTCTGCTGCTTCAAGGTCATCCATGTCTTGAATGTTCAGCTTGTTTTTCAGTACCGGTGAGGCGGGATAGCAATAGTGGTCATGAGAAGCATCGTATCTGTCCATTGATCATCTTCTGTGCTTGGCCAGTATCATCTCCAAAGACGTTTTCTCGTCCGTGGGGGGTATGTGGATTCCTTCCAGTTTCGAACTGCTTATGAAATTTCTGTGCTTTTTCTCTTCAAAACGCTTGTGCGGGTCGACCGTACGACCGAGAACATACAGTGAGCATGTTTGTATCAGCCGATCGAGCTCCGCTTGATTGTGTGCCGTTATTTGAAAACCCAGGCTTTTTGAAATTTTACGTTTTGCGTCCCTGAAGGTGTTCTCACGGGCGGCCATGTGAATGGAGGCCTTACTCGTCCAGAGTGCGGTTTTCAGAACATTCAGTTTCGAGAATAACGCTACCCAGCCGTTGACCCCGAGCTTCAACATCAACTGAGTTTCGATGCCTCTCTTCACTTCAATAAATGTTCCGAGTTTTTGCAGGTCGTCGATTCGATCAGCTTGTAACACCTGCTGCAGTGACGCCTTCATCTTGAGCCTCGTAAAATCCGTAGATGCGCGTGGTTACCAAAATTCTAGTGAAAACTCATTGGTTATCCAATGGTTGAGGTGCAACAAGTCGTACGCCTTAATCTTCACAGAATCGGTGAAATCAGCCGCGCCACACGCATACCCAGTTGATGCAGACGTCGCGTTTCGTGGCTTTCCTGCACGGAGATTTCACGGGCGAGGTTGAAGTCGGCGGTGAGCATGGATTCCACCTGGCTGGAAAAGTCGCTGTCGACGGTCAGCAGCATCAATTCGAAGTTGAGGCGGAACGAGCGGTTGTCGAGGTTGGCGCTGCCGATGGCGGTAATCTCGTTGTCGACCAGGACGACCTTCTGATGCAGGAAGCCCGGTTCGTAGCGGAACACCCGTACGCCGGCACGCACAGCATCGAAGGCGTACAGACTTGAAGCGGCGTACACCACGTAATGATCGGGGCGCGACGGCAGCAGCAGGCGCACGTCCACGCCGCGCAATACCGCCAGGGTCAGCGCAGCGCTGACGGCTTCGTCAGGTATGAAGTAGGGGCTGGTGATCCACACGCGCTCTTCGGCAGCATGGATGGCTTCAACGAAGAACAGCGAGCAGGTTTCCTGCGCATCAGCCGGGCCACTGGTCAGCAACTGGCAAAGCACACCGTCTTCGGGAAATTCATCAGGCAGGCTGAGCGGTGGCAGTTCGCGGGTGGCCCAGAACCAGTCCTCGGCGAACGACTCCTGCAAGCAGGCGACCACCGGGCCGATGACTTGCACATGAGTGTCGCGCCATGGGGCCAGCGGCGGCTTCAGCCCCATGTATTCATCACCCACGTTATGACCGCCTATATAGCCTTTCAGGCCATCGACGACAACGATTTTGCGGTGATTACGGAAGTTGATCTGAAAGCGATTGAGCCAGCCGCCGCGTGTGGCGAAGGCTTTTATCTGCACGCCACCGTCGCGCAGTTTATCGATATAGACGCCCGGCAAGGCGTGGCTGCCGATACGATCGTAAAGCACAAAGATCGCTACACCTTCGGCGGCTTTTTCCAGCAGCAGCGACTGCAGCTCGCGGCCGAGTTTGTCGTCATGGATGATGAAGAACTGAATCAGGATGGTCTTTTTCGCTTCACGGATGGCCTGAAAAATCGCCCCGAAGGTTTCTTCGCCGTTGATCAGCAGCCTGACCTTGTTGTTGGCCAGCGCCGGCATGTTGCCCAGCTTGGGCATTGCCCGCAGCGCCGCATAGGCATCCGATCGACGCGCAGCCACGGCCTCTTCCATCCATGGCCGCCAGTTGAGGCTGCCGATCGCGATCCGCATTTCCTGGTTGGCCTGGCGACGCGCCTTGATGTACGCATCGAATGAGCTTCGGCCGAACACCAGATAAGGCAGCAAGGTGAAATAGGGAATGAACAGCAGCGGCATCGCCCAGGCAATTGCGCCTTGGGAAGTCCGCACGGTCAGCAATGCATGGATGGCGGCACCTGTACCGAGTAAATGAATGAAACCCAGGACGTAACCGAAAAAGTACGGGTCGTGATAATCCATGTGGAACAATGCTCCTCGCCTTTGCTGCCTAACAGACCACAGCTGAACAGGAATGTCGCTATTTAATTCCGGGTGCAACTGGGCGACATGTGTGCCGTCTAAGGTTTATCTTTTGGCTGGATTATTCCAGTCTCGTTTTCATCCGTAATGCCCGATCAGGAATCTTGAAATGAACAAACGCATGTTGGCTTGGATGTTTTGTCTGGCGGCTCCTTTGGCTCAGGCGCAGATGCTGCAACCGGGTTTGTGGGAGCTGACGTCCAGCAATATGAAAGTGGACGGACAGCAGCTGCCGGACATGCAGTTGATGCTGGGGCAGTTGCAGAATCTGCCGCCCGAGCAGCGTGCGATGATGGAACAGATGATGAAGAAGCAGGGCGTCACCCTGGGCGGCAAAGGTGTGAGGGCCTGCCTGACTCAGGCGCAGGTGCAGTCGGACGACATTCCCCTGACTGACCCGGCATCCGGATGCACGCAAAAGATCACGGCGCGCAACGGCAAGACCTGGAACTTCCAGTTCAGCTGCCCGAAAGCCAAGGGCACCGGGCAGGCGCAGTTCCTGAGTGATCGCGAGTTCACCACCAACGTCGTCGGCACATTCAACGCCACCGGTCAGCAACAGAACGGCAGCATGGACACCCGCGCGGTGTGGCTGGGGCCGCAATGTGGCAACGTCGCCCCGCGTACCTGATCAAATTCATGGAGTTATGTTCCACGTGGAACACGCTGCGCAGAGGTGATGATTTTTTGTCGCCTCTGACAGCGTTTCAGATGACTTAATCTTCATGAAGGGCCTCATCTTTCGTCCGTAACTGCATGTTATATTGTTACTAATGATGTGGATGAACCCTTCGTGAGCCGGGATGCTCAATTTGCTCTTTGAGACGTTCCATGCACCGACGCCAAGTGTTGCTCAACATGCTGCTGGCCAGCGCGGCCCTGACGTTGCCGTTGGGTGCTTACGCCACGCAGATTCGTAACGCCCGCCTTTGGCGTACCAACGACAAGCTGCGACTGGTTCTCGACCTGAGCGGCCCGGTGCAATACAAGACCTTCACCCTGACAGCCCCCGACCGCCTGATCATCGACGTCAGCGGTTCGCGGCTGACCGGCGACTTCAGCCAATTGGCGCTGGACCGTACCGTCATAAAATCGATTCGCTCCGGGCACTACGGCCAGGGTGACGACACGCGCATCGTGCTGGACCTCACCGCACCAGTACAGCTCAACAGTTTCCTGCTTGGTCCGGAAGGCGGGCAGGGGCATCGGCTGGTGCTGGACATGAGTTCCACGGCTCATGCGCCTGTGCAGATGGCTGAGCTGCCGCCGCCAGTGCCTGTGCCGATCCCGACCAGCAAGGCGCACACCGGACGCGACATCATGGTGGTAGTCGATGCCGGTCATGGCGGTAAGGATCCTGGCGCTGTTGGTTCGCGGGGTGAGCGTGAAAAAGATGTGGTGCTGTCCATTGCTCAGTTGCTGGCCAGACGCTTGAAGCGCGAGAAGGGCTTCGACGTACGTCTGGTGCGCAACGATGACTTTTTCGTACCGCTGCGCAAGCGCGTCGAGTTCGCGCACAAGTCCAACGCTGACATGTTCATCTCCGTGCATGCCGATGCTGCGCCTCGGCTGACGGCATCGGGTGCGTCGGTGTTTGCCCTTTCCGAAGGCGGAGCAACGTCGGCAACCGCGCGTTTCATGGCTCAGCGGGAAAACGGTGCGGACCTGCTGGGTGCCACGTCGCTGCTCAATCTGAAGGACAAGGACCCGATGCTCGCCGGGGTGATTCTCGACATGTCGATGAACGCCACCATTGCGGCCAGCCTGCAACTGGGTCACACCGTACTGGGCAGTCTCGAAGGCATCACCACGCTGCATCAGAAGCGCGTTGAACAGGCCGGTTTCGCCGTTCTCAAATCACCGGATGTGCCGTCGATTCTGGTCGAGACCGGCTTCATCTCCAACAGCCGCGACAGTCAGCGCCTGGTCACGGCGCGTCATCAACAGGCCGTTGCCGATGGTCTGTTCGATGGCCTGCAGCGCTATTTCCAGCGTAACCCGCCAGTCGACTCGCACATGGCCTGGCTGCAGGCGCAGAAGCAGGAACAGCCGGTCTGATCGGCTCAGCGGCAGCCATTCAAGCGGCTGCAGGTGATCTTGCTGCGCGTGCCGCTTGAGCTGGATACCCGGGTGATTGTCGTCCAGCCCACACGCTGCACAGTGCCTACCCAGGCTTCGCCATCAGAAGCCAGCCCGGTAAAAAACGTCAACTGGCCATAGCGACTGTTGGTCTGCGCCCAACGGCGCTTGTCGAGTACCTCGTAGCCCTTTAACCACGTCGTTGATCCGGCGGCTGCCACGCTGTAGCTATTGCCCTGCGCATCGTTGCACGCCAGCAGCGTCGCGCTGCGGGTACAGGTAGCGAGGTCGGCGGAGGGTCTTGGTGGTGCAGCCATCAAATGCGTGCTGATCAGCATCGCCATCAAACCTGTCGAAACCCGTCTCATGAAGATCCCTTCACCAAGGCCATAGCTATTTCGGCTTGTTATACTATAACATCCTGATGTGATTAGAGTGGGCTGCCAGAGGGATTCGTCGCAGCCGACATGAACAAGGTTCAAGCCTTGCAGCTGCCTGGAGAATCCTGATGGCAAAACTTCTACCCGTTACCGTCCTGTCCGGCTTTCTCGGGGCCGGAAAAAGCACTTTACTCAATTACGTGCTGCGCAACCGTGAAAACCTGCGGGTTGCGGTGATCGTCAACGACATGAGCGAGATCAACATCGACGGCAGCGAAGTTCAGCGTGATGTCAGCCTCAACCGCGCCGAAGAAAAGCTGATCGAGATGAGCAATGGCTGCATCTGCTGCACCTTGCGCGAGGATCTGCTCGAAGAGGTCAGCCGCCTGGCACAGGACGGTCGTTTTGATTACTTATTGATCGAATCCACGGGAATCTCCGAGCCGCTGCCGGTGGCTGAAACCTTCACTTTCCGCGACGAGGCCGGCAAAAGCCTGATGGACCTGGCGCGCCTGGACACCATGGTCACCGTGGTCGATGGCGTGAACTTCCTGCTCGATTACGAGGCCGCAGACGGCTTGTCCACACGCGGTGAAACCATGGGTGAAGACGATGATCGCTCGATTACCGACCTGCTGATCGAGCAGATCGAGTTTGCCGACGTCATCCTGCTCAGCAAGATCGACCTGATTAGTTCCATTGAGCGTGAAGAGCTGATGGCGATCCTCAAGCGCCTCAACCCGGAGGCCGAGATTGTGCCGATGGTGATGGGTCAGGTGCCGTTGGCGACGATTCTCAACACCGGGCGCTTTGACTTCCAGCGCGCTTCCCAGGCACCGGGCTGGCTCAAGGAAATGCGCGGCGAACACATGCCGGAAAGCGAAGAGTACGGCATTGCATCAACCGCCTATCGTGCTCGCCGGCCGTTCCATCCGGAGCGTTTTTTCGATTTCATCAATCGTCCCTGGATTAACGGCAAGCTGCTGCGCTCCAAAGGCTTCTTCTGGCTGGCCAGCAAATACAAGGATGCGGGCAGCTGGTCGCAGGCAGGCGGTTTGATGCGCCATGGCTTTGCCGGGCGTTGGTGGCGTTTCGTGAACCGCGACAGCTGGCCCGAGGACAAGGAAAGCGTCAGTTCCATTCTGGAGAACTGGTCGACTGAGACTGGCGACTGTCGGCAGGAACTGGTGTTCATCGGCCAGAACATTGATTTTGCGCGGCTGACCGCCGAGCTGGACAACTGCCTGCTCACTGATGCGGAGATGGAGGCGGGTGTCGAGCGTTGGCGTGCGCTGGCCGATCCGTTTGGCGATTGGCATGAAGAGGTGGCTGCCTGATGCTGGCTTATCGTTTTAAACCTGAAACCGCAGTCCGACAGGCGCAAGGCGCTACGCCCGACGTGTTGAGCGAGATTCTGCAGGATGGCGTCAACCTGGCGCTCTGGCAGCGTCAGTTGCCTGCGCACATAGAAGACTTCGGTGCCTTGCTGCTGTCGATGGGTGAGCCTCTTGCCGAGTCCATGACCCTGGAAGTGCAGGGCGGCGAGGTCGAGCCTGACCTGAGCGCGCTGGCATCGGGCTATTCCGACCTGCTGGGCTATCAGGGGTTCATTGCCGACGTTTCCTGGCTGGTCAGCGCCTATGCCTGTCTGCTGGGTGCCGAATGCGTTGGCCTGCGCCTGCGGGTGCTCGACAAGGCCATGTGCCCGCGCTTCCATGTCGACCACGTGCCGGTGCGTCTCATCACCACTTACGGCGGGGTTGGCAGTCAATGGCTGCATGAAGGGGTGATGGACCGCAAACAACTGGGGCGTCTGGACGCCGAGCCGACGGATGCTGCCCATATCCAGCAGATCAACAGCGGTGAAGTGGCGCTGCTCAAGGGCGAGCGCTGGCACGGCAATGAAGGTTTTGGTCTGATCCACCGCTCGCCGCAACTGCTGCGCAACGAGCGCAGGTTGATTCTGACGCTGGACTGGCTGGCCTGAGGTTCAGTCAGGCGTTAGCCACTGCCCCTTGCTCTGGCCTTCGCAGAAGGGCTTGAGGTACAGCGCATCACCGGCGACGCCGTAATAGTGGATGTGCTCGCGATACGGCATATTGGCAACCTGCGCATTGCGGCAGACGCCGAACGCACCTGTCGGGCACTGTTGCGAATAGACGGTCTCAGTCTTCTGCCCGGCCAGCTGCGGCTGGCAGAAGCTGTCGTGAAACAGGTTTGCCGGGATGTTTATATTTTCCTGGCAGACCTTCACGTCGAGCCTTTCGGCCTGGCTGTGGACCAGACACGCTTCGGCCCACGCCGAACCGCAAGACACTGTCAGCAGCATCAACGCCAGGCGGGCAGACAGCCGCATTACTTGCATCGTTATCCTTCCTTGCTCTTCAATGAACCACGCATTCGCCAAAAGTGATCTCATGCTGCAAAACATACCGACGCATGTCATCGGTGGCCCGCTGGGCGCCGGCAAGACCAGCCTGATCAAGCGCCTGCTGGCGCAGAAACCTGCCCATGAGCGCTGGGCCATATTGATCAACGAGTTCGGGCAGATCGGCCTGGATGCTGCGCTGTTGACCACGGACGCCGATGGTATCGCACTTGGCGAAGTGGCTGGCGGCTGCCTGTGCTGCGTTAATGGCGTGCCCTTTCAGATCGGCCTGGGGCGTTTGTTGCGCAAGGCACGGCCGGACCGTCTGTTCATCGAGCCTTCGGGACTGGGCCATCCCGCGCAACTGATGACACAATTGCGCGAAGCGCCATGGCGCGGCGTCCTGGATGTCCAGCCCGGCGTGGTGGTGCTGGACGCGCAGGCAATGCTCGCCGGACAACCGTTGCCGAGTACTCAGCAGGAAGCCCTGGCGCATGCCGGGCTGGTGGTCATGAACAAGTCCGAGCAACTGGACGACTTGGCTCGCCAGGCATTGACCGAACAGTTGCTGCCGCACGCCTTGATCTGGACCCGACACGGCGAGCTGCCCCTGAGCCGTGTGCCGGGGTTCGCCAGTGGCACCGCTATTGATAAACAGGCTGTGGATAAGCTGATGCTGCCCAACGGCGTCGGCCACTTGCCCGCGCTATGGACCGACCCGAAGTTGCCGATCTGTCTGAGTCAGGTCAGTGCTGAAGGCTGGAGCATCGGCTGGCGCTGGCATCCCTCGCAGCGCTTCGATCTGCAGCGCATCCTGCACTGGCTGGAAAGCCTTGATTGGCGGCGGGCGAAGATGGTTATCCACAGCGAGGGCGGCTGGTATTCCGGCAACGTCGTTGATGGTGCTCCGCTGGCCTGGCAAATCAGCGAATGGCGTCAGGACTCACGCCTGGAATTGATCTTTTCCACTGCTCAGGATGTGGATAAGTTGCAGGCGCAGATGGCGGAGTGTCTGGCGTGACAGGTGTCAGTTGATAGCTGAGGGCAGGACGCGGAGCGTCCGGAACGGCATGCCAACGCGGAGCATTGGCACGATAGTCAGTCGGGTTCAGGCATGGACATGAGCGCTGAATCGCGGCGACGAGCGTCGTGCGCGGCTACTGCTTCCATTTCTGATGCGATTGACGCCATTCACTCATCTGAATAACTTCAGCGCTGGGCGGTGGTGTTTTGATTTCAAACGGGTAGGGTGCCAGTTCGATTTGCGCAGTGTGCGCGCCGAACAGGGTGATCGTGCCAGGGTGACGTTGCTCGCCGGTCACCGTGAACTCAAAGCCATACACGCGGGCCAGGCGTTTGCGGCCTTGAGCGTCGCGGGCGAAGGTCAGGCGGCGCAGGGCAACCGCGTCGTCCAGCAGTTGCAGTTCGAGGCGTGCGCAGTGTTGCTTGACGCGTGCCAGGGCCTTTTCGCGCAGACCATGGGCGTGCCACCACCAGGCCGCGGCGCTCGCGAACAGCATCAGCACGAAGATGTTTCCCAGGGTCAGCATGACGGAGTGCTCCAGCGTAGGAGTCGTCAGCTTAACTGTCCTGAGTGATTTACAGCCATACTGCGCGACTTATATTTCTCATTATTGCATTTGCATCGTGTTCAGGATTCCGCCCCCCATGAAACGTACGCCTCATTTGCTCGCTATCCAGTCCCATGTGGTATTCGGCCACGCCGGCAACAGCGCAGCGGTGTTCCCGATGCAGCGTATCGGGGTCAACGTCTGGCCGCTCAACACGGTCCAGTTCTCCAACCACACGCAATACAAGCAGTGGACCGGCGAAGTGCTGGCTCCGCAGCAGATTCCTGCGCTGATCGACGGGATTGCCGCCATCGGCGAGCTGGGCAACTGCGATGCGGTGCTGTCGGGGTATCTGGGCAGTGCGGCGCAGGGCAGGGCGATTCTCACGGGCGTGGCACGCATCAAGGCGGCCAATCCGAAAGCGCTGTACCTGTGCGACCCGGTGATGGGCCATCCTGAAAAAGGCTGCATCGTTGCGCCCGAAGTCAGTGATTTCCTGCTGCAGGAAGCGGCGGCCATGGCGGACTTCATGTGCCCCAATCAACTGGAGCTGGACAGCTTCTCGGGTCGTAAGCCCGAATCACTGCACGACTGCCTGGCGATGGCGCGTGCCTTGCTGGCGCGTGGCCCCAGGGCGATTGTGGTGAAACACCTCGATTACCCCGGCAAGGCCGCCGATGGCTTCGAAATGCTGCTGGTCACCGCCGAGGCGAGCTGGCACCTGCGCCGCCCTTTACTGGCGTTTCCGCGTCAGCCGGTCGGCGTGGGTGATCTGACCTCCGGTTTGTTTCTGTCGCGTGTGCTGCTGGGCGACGATCTGGTTGCCGCGTTCGAGTTCGCTGCGGCTGCCGTCCACGAAGTGCTGCTGGAAACCCAGGCCTGTGGCAGCTACGAGCTGGAACTGGTGCGTGCCCAGGATCGCATCGCGCATCCGCGGGTGAAGTTCGAAGCAGTGCGTCTGTAAATCCCGGCTGCTGCCGACGACTCGGGCATCCGTGCCCGAGTCTGCCTCTTACAACGCTTCTTCCTTGATGTCCTGATAGCGCTTTTCCAGTTCCTGACGAATCTGGCGGCGTTGCTGCGCCTGGATGAAACGCCGCTTGGCATCGGCCGATTCGGGCTCCAGGGGCGGGACGCTGGCGGGCTTGCGATTGTCGTCCACGGCAACCATGGTGAAGAAGCAGCTGTTGGAATGGCGTACCGAGCGCTCGCGGATATTTTCGGTGACCACCTTGATGCCCACCTCCATGGACGTGTTGCCGGTGTAATTGACCGAGGCGAGAAAGGTCACCAGTTCGCCGACGTGCACCGGCTCACGGAAAATCACCTGGTCTACCGACAGCGTCACCACATAGCGCCCGGCGTAGCGGCTGGCACACGCGTAGGCCACTTCGTCCAGGTACTTGAGCAGCGTGCCGCCGTGTACGTTGCCAGAGAAGTTGGCCATGTCCGGGGTCATCAATACAGTCATCGACAGCTGGGCGTTTCCGGGTTCCATAGCGTACTCACACGGTCAAGGTGTTCAAGGGGCGCCTATGCTGGCGCTCAAGGGGCTTGCGACAGTTATCGGGACGCTGGCCAGCAGGCGGCCGTCACGCGTCATAACTATCTGTTTCCATATATTGCACCGCCTTTATGTCGAAGGGGGCGGTGTTAACCTGCAAAAACCTGTGGATCGGGTCTTTTCCTGCGTCTTTATCGGATTTTAGTGACGAAAAGGATAGCTGTCGCCCTGTAGGGCACGGCGATATCGGCTTGCAACGTCATCATCACAAGGAGCTTCGCCATCATGCATGCCATCAATTTCATTCAGGACCTGGCAGTGATCATGCTGGTGGCCGGTGTGGTGACCATCCTGTTCCATCGCCTCCGGCAGCCGGTCGTGCTGGGCTATATCGTTGCCGGGTTCATCATCGGTCCGCACACCCCGCCATTCAGTCTGATCCACGACGAAGAAACCATCAAAATTCTGGCCGAGCTGGGGGTGATCTTCCTGATGTTCTGCCTGGGGCTGGAGTTCAGCCTGCGCAAGTTGTTCAAGGTCGGCGCCACGGCGTTCATCGCGGCCTTCCTGGAAATTGCCCTGATGATCTGGATCGGTTACGAGATCGGGCAGTTCTTTGGCTGGAAAACCATGGACTCGCTGTTTCTCGGCGCGATTCTGGCGATCTCTTCCACCACCATCATCGTCAAGGCGCTCAACGACCTGAAGATGAAGAACCAGCGCTTTGCCCAGTTGATCTTCGGTGTGTTGATCGTGGAAGACATTCTCGGTATCGGCATCATCGCGCTGTTGTCCGGCATCGCTGTCAGCGGCTCGGTCAGTTCCGGGGAAGTGTTCTCCACCGTCGGCAAGCTGTCGCTGTTCATGATTGTGGCGCTGGTGATCGGGATCCTTGTGGTGCCTCGATTGCTGTCCTATGTCGCCAGATTCGAAAGCAATGAGATGTTGCTGATCACCGTGCTGGGCCTGTGTTTCGGCTTTTGCCTGCTGGTGGTCAAGCTGGAATACAGCATGGTACTGGGCGCCTTCCTGATCGGCGCGATCATGGCCGAGTCGCGTGAATTGCTGAAGATCGAGCGCCTGATCGAGCCGGTTCGCGACATGTTCAGCGCGATCTTTTTCGTCGCCATCGGTTTGCTGATCGATCCGGGCATCCTGCTGCAATACGCCTGGCCGATCGCCGTCATTACCGTTGCCGTGGTGCTGGGCAAGATGCTGTCCTGCGGGCTGGGCGCTTTTATCGCTGGCAACGATGGCCGTACCTCGCTGCGCGTGGGCATGGGACTGTCACAGATTGGCGAGTTCTCCTTCATCATCGCGGCGCTGGGCATGACCCTGCAGGTCACCAGCGACTTTCTGTACCCGGTGGCAGTCGCCGTATCCGCCATCACCACCCTGCTGACGCCCTACCTGATTCGTGGCGCAGCCCCGTTGTCGCTGAAGCTGGCGGCGATCATGCCCCGGCGCGTTGCGCGGGTGTTCGGCATGTACGGCGAGTGGCTGCGCAGCATTCAGCCGCAAGGCCAGAGTGCAGTGCTGGCCGGGATGATCAGGCGGATTCTCTTGCAGGTCGGCGTCAACCTGGCGCTGGTGATGGCGATCTTTTTCAGTGGTGGTTACTTCGCCGAGCGTCTGGGCGGCTACATGAGCGAGTGGGTGGGCGATGTCAGCCATCAGAAAGCCTGGATCTGCGGCGCTGCACTGCTGCTGTCACTGCCGTTTCTGATTGCCGCGTACCGCAAGCTCAAGGCGCTGTCGATGCTGCTGGCCGAGATGGGCGTGAAACCCGAGATGGCGGGCCGGCATACCGTGCGCGTGCGCAAGGTCGTGGCCGAGGTGATTCCGTTGTTGTCGCTGGTGGTGATTTTCGTGATGCTGGCGGCGCTGTCGGCAAGCATTCTGCCCGCCAACGAACTGCTGCTGGTGGTCGCTCTGGTTGCTGCGCTGGTCGCTGCATTGCTGTGGCGCTGGCTGATCCGTGTGCATACACGGATGCAGATTGCGTTGCTTGAGACGCTGGGGAATCATCCGGAATCCCCCGGGCATTAGCGCCCGGAGATCCTTCAAACGCGCGCGGCGGGGTGTCTCAGCTTTCCAGCCAGACATCCCGGGCCCAGTGCCAGACCGACTCCCAGCTGTCTTCGGTGACCAGTTCTTCTTCGGCGGACCACAGCAATACAGTGCCGTCTTCCTCGACGCAGTAGTAGTCGTCACCGTCCTGACAGATCGGGATCAGCTCGCGTGGTACGCCCAGGTCCCAGGCCGTGGCGGCCACGTCTGGCAGGTAGGTGTGCGACTGCGGGTCGGTCACTGTGACGGGTTCAAGGCTGCCATACACCACATCGCTGACTGTCAGGAGAAATTCCTTGAAGACAAACGGAATGTTGATGAACAGCTGTTCCTCGATCTCGACCAGTTGGTCTTCGTCAGGCAGCTCAAGCGGAACCGGAACCGGTTCATTTGCTTCACGCAGTTGTTCAATGACTTCTTCCACGACACAGATCCTCTCACTTGATGGCGCGGGTTATACAGTAGCGTAAAGCCTTTCTCAAAATAACTATCCGAACGGATAAACAAAAACCCCGGACATGTCCGGGGTTCTGAACGCGAGAACGGGTTCTGGTTCAACCGTTCTGGCGAATTCCTGCCACCAGCCAAGGCTGGTTATCGCCTTGCGGGCGTTCCATGTTCCAGCTTTCGCTGAACACTTCGCCCTGATCGAAACGCGACGTCTTGGACACGCCCGAGAAGGTCAGGGTGGCAATGGTCTTGTCGGCACGATCATCCACACCGTCCAGCTGAACCTGAAGGTTTTCGATGAAGGTCGACTGGAAGCCGTCGCCCAGATCTGCACGTTCCTTTTTCAGGAATTGCAGCATTTGCGGGGTGACGAACTCGGCGATCTTGTCCATCTCGTTGGCGTCCCAGTGCTCCTGCAGCGACTGGAAGTGGCCGCGGGCAGCGTCCAGAAAGCGCGGTTCATTGAACCAGGCCGGTGCGTTGATCACTGGCGCAGCAGAGGCAGGCGACGAACTGCCGAAGATCGGGTTCTGTGCAGGCTGGCTGGTTTCGCGCTGGTACGGCGGCGCACCGGCAGCAGCCATTTTCGGCTGTTGCTGCTGACGACGACGCGCAATGAAGCGGAAGATCAGGAAGGCAATGAGGCCCATGATCAGGATGTCGAACAGTTGCAGGCCGTTGAAGCCGTCACCCATGAACATCGATGCGAGCAGGCCACCGGCAGCGATACCGGCCAATGGGCCCAGCCAGCGCGAAGCACCGCTTGCCGCAGCGGCAGGACGACCCGCAGCGTTAGGCGCTGCCGCAGGTGTGGAAGGCGCGGCCTGACGTGTCTGATGCGTAGGCGCCGAGCCCATGCTCTTGCCGCCACCGAAGCGCGCGGCGTTCACATCCAGGCTCATGGTGAGCCCGATGCACAGCGCCATCGCGATGCTTAGAAAACGTTGCATAAGGGTATTCCCGTTTTGTGATTGCACGCGCGCCATGTTGCACAGCGGATGGCGACATGACCAGCGCGTTAGTGTTTCGGACTTTTACATAAACAGCGTAGGACTTTTCTACGCGCTTCGTAAGATGTGTACGAGGATTATCGTTCCTCACGCTTAGCGCGGGAACGATAGTCAGGGGCAGTCAGGGGCAGTCAGGGGCGTATGGACGATGATTGACCGGCCTACAACGGCACCAGCTTCGCGTAGCCCATCATCAGCCACTTGCTGCCCTCGGAGAAGTTGACCTGCACCCGCGCCTGGGCGCCAGCGCCTTCGAAGTTGAGGATCACGCCTTCGCCGAACACCGCATGCTGGACGCGCTGGCCCATGGTGAACTCGGTTTCCGGAATGCCGGTGCCGTTGAACAGGCTGCTGCTGTTGAATTTCGGCGTGCCGCCGAACGGACGGTTGACGCTGTTGGACAGCCGGACTTCCTGAATCAGCGCAGGCGGGATCTCCCGTACGAAACGCGAGACCTTGTTGTAGGTTTCGCTGCCGTACAGACGACGCGTCTCGGCGTAGGTCATCACCAGCTGTTTCATGGCCCGGGTGATGCCGACATAGGCCAGACGCCGTTCCTCTTCAAGACGGCCCGGTTCTTCCAGGCTCATCTTGTGCGGGAACAGCCCTTCCTCCATGCCTACCAGGAACACATGCGGGAATTCCAGGCCCTTGGCGCTGTGCAGGGTCATCAGCTGAATGCTGTCTTCATGCTCCTGCGCCTGGGTGTCGCCCGCTTCCAGCGAGGCATGCCCCAGGAACGCTGCCAGTGGCGTCAGGTCTTCTTCGCTTTCGTGATTCTCGAAGGCACGCGCAGCGCTGACCAGTTCCTCAAGGTTTTCTACCCGCGCCTGACCTTTCTCGCCTTTTTCCTGCTCGTGATAGGTAATCAGCCCGGACTGTTCGATCACCGTCTGGGTCATCAGGTGCAGCGGCATTTCCATGACCTTGGCCGCGAGGTTCTCGATCAGCTCGATGAAACCGCCCAGGGCAGTGGCGGCGCGTCCGGTCAGGCCCTTGTTGGCCACCAGCAGGCGCATGGCTTCCCACATGGAGACGTCGGCATGACGCGCATGCTCGCGAATCGCTTCGACGGTCTTTTCACCGATGCCGCGCGCCGGAACATTGATCACCCGCTCCAGTGCCGCATCGTTGCCACGGCCTTCCAGCAAGCGCATGTAGGCCATGGCGTTCTTGATTTCGGCACGCTCGAAGAAGCGCTGTCCGCCGTAGATGCGGTACGGAATACGCTCACGCAGCAGGGCTTCTTCAAGCACCCGCGACTGGGCGTTGGAGCGGTACAGAATGGCGATATCGTTGCGCGAAATACCGGTTTTCAGCGCGCTCTCGATGGTCTCGACCACGTAACGCGCTTCATCGTGCTCGTTGAACGCGGCGTACAGATTGATCAGCTCGCCATCGCCGACGTCGGTCCACAATTCCTTGCCCAGGCGACCACTGTTATTGATGATCAAGCCATTGGCGGCCTTGAGGATGCTCGCCGTGGAGCGGTAGTTCTGCTCCAGGCGGATGACTTCGGTGTCCGGGAAGTCGGAGGAATACTGGTGGATGTTCTCGATCTTCGCGCCACGCCAGCCGTAAATGGACTGATCGTCGTCGCCGACCACCATCAGGCTGTCGCCCCCCTGGGCGAGCAGGCGCAGCCAGGCGTACTGCACGGCGTTGGTGTCCTGGAACTCGTCCACCAGGACGTGACGGAAGCGGCGCTGATAATGCGCCAGCAAGCCCGGGTTATCGCGCCACAGGTCGAGTGCGCGTAGCAGCAGTTCGGAGAAGTCGATGACGCCGGCTCGCTGGCAGGCGATCTCGTAGGCTTCGTAGACGCTTTTCATGGTGGTCAGGAACAGGTCGCCGCTGGCCTGAATATGTTTCGGGCGCAGGCCTTCGTCTTTCTGACCATTGATGAACCACTGGGCCTGACGTGCAGGCCAGCGTTGTTCGTCCAGGCCCAGCTCGCGCATCACGCGCTTTACCAGACGCTGCTGGTCGTCGCTGTCGAGAATCTGGAAGGTCTGTACCAGCCCGGCTTCCTGCCAGTGCGCACGCAACAGGCGGTGGGCCAGACCGTGGAAGGTGCCCACCCACATGCCAGCCGGGCTGATGCCCATCAGCTGCTCGATACGGTGGCGCATCTCGGCGGCGGCCTTGTTGGTGAACGTCACCGACAGGACCGAATGCGGGGAGGCTTGCTCGACCTGCATCAGCCAGGCGATGCGATGCACCAGCACACGGGTTTTGCCGGAGCCAGCACCAGCCAGAACCAACTGACGACCCAGAGAGGCAGCTACGGCCTGACGTTGGGCATCGTTGAGGGAATTCAGAAGAAGAGAGAGATCATCGCGCATCAGCGCATTCTAGGGTGCCGCGCGATGACGGGCAAACCATGCTTTGCGTCAGGCAATAAAAATGGCGGAGGCGCTGACGACCGGTCGTCGCCTGTCGCCGGGAGCGAATGCGTTGCGTCTACCGTTATTGGTGAACAGTCAGGGTCTGACAGGGAATCCGGCCTAATGTAGGATTATTCCCACAAATGCCGCTGATAAAGCCAGCACAGCCAGCCCGTGACAGCTTCGTTTAACTGGGCGGCTGGCAGGTCATGTAGTATAACTACAAGAAAGCTACAACCCAGCCCACCTCTCTTTTGCCGAGTCTGCCCCTTGAATCTGCTGCAACACATCGCCCAGTCACGTAATTTGCTGCGCAAATCGGAGCTCAAGGTAGCCGACCATGTGCTGCTCGACCCTGCGGCCGTGATGCACAGTTCCATGGCAGACCTGGCGCACAGCGTCGGTATCAGCGAGCCGACCATCGTGCGTTTCTGCCGGGCCATCGGCTGCACCGGGTTTCAGGACCTCAAGCTCAAGCTGGCGCAGAGCCTCGCGGCGGGCGCAAGTTTTGGACAGTTCGCGATTCACGAAGACGATTCGGTTGCCGACTACAGCCTGAAGATTTTCGACACCACGCTGCACACGCTCATGGAAGTGCGCGAAAACCTCGATCCCCATGCGCTGCAACTGGCGGTCACGGCCATGGCCGGGGCCAACCGTGTCGAGTTCTACGGGTTCGGCGCGTCCGGCGCAGTAGCCGCCGATGCGCAGCACAAGTTCTTTCGTTTGCTGCTGACCGCTGCGGCGTATTCCGATCCGCACATGCAGGCAATGTCGGCCGTCACGCTAAAGCCGACGGATGTCGCGGTGTGCATTTCGCAGTCTGGCCGTTCGAAGGATTTGCTGATCACCGCCAATCTGGTCCGCGAGAGCGGCGCCACACTGATCACCCTGTGCCCCAGTCAGACGCCGCTGGCCGAGTTGTCCTCGGTCAATCTGGCCATCGATGTGCATGAAGACACCGAAATCTACACGCCGCTGACTTCTCGCATCGCGCACCTGGTGGTCATTGATGTGCTCGCGATGGGTGTCGCAATGGCCCGCGGCCCAGGTCTGGTCAACCACCTCAAGAGCGTCAAACGCAGCCTGCGCGGCTTGCGCTTGTCACCGAAGTCGATCAAGACCCACGAAGACTGAGGCCGTTTTCAATTTGAAAACGACGCCAAAACTCCCGCCAATGACCTGAGGTGATTGGCAGGAGCCCATGAATCAGATGCTATGTTGCGTTGATCAATGCGTCACTTCTACTGCATTGATGGACGCCAGCAGCTCGCCGTTGTAGTAAACGCTGACAGTCGTGATATCGGCACCACTTGGCTGGGTATAGACAACTTCTTTGTCGGTAAGCACCTGGGCGCCGATGTCTTGGGCTTCAAACGTCAGATCCAGACCCAGATGGCTGAAAGCGGCTGGTCTGGCGCTCTTGACCAGTACCGGAACCGAATTTGCCTGCGGGGCAGTCACGATGCCGCAAACTTTCAAGGTCTTAACGCCTGGCATCCTGTCATCACGTGCCTGCCAGTTTTTGTTTGCGATAGTCATTAGGTAGCTCCTTGCTATTAATTGATGTAATGAGTGAATTGCATCCTGCAGGGCCAGTTTCTATCGTTAGAGCGCCGGAATGCGGTAGATATATATTTTTCGCGGCTCTTTTCCGGCTACCACGTTTCAAAATTTAACCAAGCTGTCATGTGTCCGCCGCCTGACTGTCACTGTCACGCTCCATTCTGGTGCTCCCACAAAACGTATTGGGAGACAGGACATGGCTCGGCATTACGATGATTTACCTACCAGCACCGTGAAAACCCGCCGTCAGCAGGAAGATCAGCGTCGCATGGAGTTTCGTCGGGCAATTGAAAGCTACAGCGAGGCACGTCAGCTCAATCAGGAGTTGTGCGACTACATGGACGGCATGGACAACGCCGTCTGGCAGGCGATCAAGTTGCCCGCGGTCGACCGTCGAAACGCTCGACAAGCTGGCTGATCTGCGCACGTTCACTGCGGATGAACGCAAGAAACGCATGTGCCACGGGTGAAAGGCGTTTGTCCCCGGCCTGAGCAACACACCAGCTGCGATACAGCGGCAACTCCGCCACGGGCAGCTCCACCAGGGCGCCTGTGGCGAGTTCCTGGCAGACTGCGTGTCGAGTCAGCATCGCCAGGCCCAGCCCGGCAACCACGCATTCACGTTGTGCTTCGCTGGAGGAGACTTCCAGCGTCTGCGTGAAATGCACGCGCTTCTCCTTGAAAAACTCCTCGCAGGCCCGACGTGTGCCCGATCCTGTTTCCCGGGTCAGTAGTGGCCATGGCTCCAGATCTTTCAGATTCAGCGTCGCGCGGCTGCTCAGCGGATGGTCAGGCGGCGCGACGGCGACAATCGGGTTATTCAGGAACGGCAGGAACTCCAGGCCCATGTCCAGCGGCACTGCCGACATCACCACAAGATCATCGCGGTTATCCGACAGGCGCCTGATGACTTGCGCGCGATTGACCACCATCAGGCTCAGGCTGACTTCCGGGTGCTGGCGCTTGAAGGCGGCGAACAGGTGAGGGATGAAGTACTTGCAGCTCGACTCGACGGCGAGCTTCAACTGGCCCTGCAGCGAGCCCTGCATGTCGGAAAGCTGCATGTCGAGACTTTCCAGGCGCCCGAAAATATCCCGACTGGCCTGTTGTAGCGCTTGCGCCGCTTCGGTCAGGTAGAGCTTTTTGCTGACGTATTCGAACAGCGGCTGGCCGATCAGCTCTTCGAGCTGGCGAATCTGCAGGCTGACAGCGGGCTGTGTCAGCGACATCTCTTCGGCCGCACGGCTGTAGGAGCGCAGATCGCACACTTCATTGAAAATGCGCAACTGACGCAATGTCATACGCATCAATGACTTACGCATTTATAAAAGCTTCCTGACGCTGCTGAAGCCTCAACTATAAGCTTTTACTTATGCACCTCCCAACTTTTACTCATTTTTGTTAATCCTCGATTCGGCATAGGGTGGCCCTGCGACATTCAGTCACATACACGGTTACAAGTGTGGGTCGAGGGAAACGTCAGTGATAACAAAAATTCTGATCGCCAACCGCGGGGAGATTGCCGTTCGCATCGTGCGTGCATGCGCCGAGATGGGCATTCGCTCGGTGGCGATCTTTTCCGAAGCGGACCGGCATGCCTTGCATGTCAAACGTGCGGACGAAGCCTACAGCATTGGTGCCGAACCTCTGGCAGGTTACCTGAACCCGCGCAAACTGGTGAATCTGGCAGTGGAGACCGGTTGCGATGCGTTGCATCCCGGCTATGGCTTTCTTTCCGAGAATGCCGAACTGGCCGATATCTGTGCCGAGCGAGGGATCAAATTCATCGGTCCCGCCGCAGAAGTGATTCGCCGCATGGGGGACAAGACCGAGGCCCGGCGCAGCATGATCAAGGCCGGCGTGCCGGTCACGCCCGGTACCGAAGGCAACGTGGCAGATATCGATGAGGCGCTGGCCGAAGGCGAGCGTATCGGTTACCCGGTGATGCTCAAGGCCACCTCCGGAGGCGGTGGACGTGGCATCCGCCGCTGCAACAGCCGTGAAGAGCTCGAGCAGGCCTTCCCGCGGGTGATTTCCGAAGCGACCAAGGCCTTCGGTTCGGCAGAAGTCTTTCTCGAAAAGTGCATCGTCAATCCCAAGCACATTGAAGCGCAGATTCTGGGCGACAGCTTCGGCAACGTGGTGCACCTGTTCGAGCGCGACTGTTCGATTCAGCGACGCAACCAGAAGCTCATCGAAATTGCTCCCAGCCCGCAGTTGACCCCCGAACAGCGCGCCTACATCGGCGATCTGTCGGTACGTGCGGCCAAGGCCGTCGGTTACGAGAACGCCGGCACCGTGGAGTTTCTGCTCGCCGAGGGCGAGGTGTACTTCATGGAAATGAACACCCGGGTGCAGGTCGAGCACACCATCACCGAAGAAATCACCGGCATTGATATCGTTCGCGAGCAGATCCGTATCGCCTCCGGCCTGCCGCTGTCGGTCAAGCAGGAAGACATTATCCATCGCGGTTTTGCCCTGCAGTTCCGGATCAACGCCGAGGACCCGAAGAACAACTTCCTGCCCAGCTTTGGCAAGATCACCCGCTATTACGCGCCCGGTGGCCCTGGCGTGCGCACCGACACGGCGATTTATACCGGCTACACCATCCCGCCGTTCTATGACTCGATGTGCCTGAAGCTGATTGTCTGGGCGTTGACCTGGGAAGAGGCCATGGACCGCGGCCTGCGTGCGCTCGATGACATGCGCCTGCAAGGGGTCAAGACCACGGCTGCCTACTACCAGGAAATCCTCCGCAACCCGGAGTTTCGCAGCGGTGAGTTCAACACCAGCTTTGTCGAGAGCCATCCCGAGCTGACCAATTATTCGATCAAACGCAAACCCGAAGAGCTGGCCCTGGCCATCGCCGCCGCCATTGCCGCCCATGCAGGCTTATGAATAAGCAGCTGCAAGTTTCAAGCTACCAGCCGCAAGTAAAAGCCGAGTCGCTCTTACTTGAAGCTTGCAGCTGACAACTTGCAGCTCGAAAGGACTACCCATGACCAAGAAGATCTTTGTAACCGACACCATCCTGCGTGACGCTCACCAATCGTTGCTGGCGACGCGCATGCGTACCGAAGACATGCTGCCGATCTGCGACAAGCTCGACCAGGTCGGCTACTGGTCGCTGGAAGTCTGGGGCGGCGCCACCTTCGATGCCTGCGTGCGTTTTCTCAAGGAAGACCCGTGGGAACGCCTGCGCCAGCTGCGTGCGGCCTTGCCCAATACCCGGTTGCAGATGCTCCTGCGTGGCCAGAACCTGCTGGGCTATCGGCACTACAGCGATGACGTGGTCAAGGCGTTCGTCGCCAAGGCGGCGGTCAACGGTATTGATGTGTTCCGTATTTTCGATGCCATGAACGATGTGCGTAACCTGCGGGTTGCCATCGAGGCGGTGAAAGCGGCGGGCAAACATGCGCAGGGCACTATTGCTTATACCACCAGCCCGGTGCACACCATCGAGGCCTTCGTGGCGCAGGCCCGGCAGATGGAAGCCATGGGCTGTGACTCAGTGGCGATCAAGGACATGGCCGGCCTGTTGACGCCTTATGCCACGGGGGAGCTGGTCAAGGCGCTGAAGGCCGAGCAGTCGCTGCCGGTGTTCATCCACTCGCATGACACGGCCGGTCTGGCCGCCATGTGTCAGCTCAAGGCGATTGAAAACGGCGCAGACCATATCGACACGGCGATCTCCAGCTTTGCCTGGGGCACCAGCCATCCGGGCACCGAATCGATGGTGGCTGCGCTCAAGGGCAGCGAGTTCGACACCGGGCTGGACCTGGAGCTGCTGCAGGAAATCGGTCTGTACTTCTACGCGGTGCGTAAGAAATATCATCAGTACGAGAGCGAATTTACTGCAGTCGACACCCGGGTACAGGTTAACCAGGTGCCAGGCGGGATGATTTCCAACCTGGCCAATCAGTTGAAGGAGCAGGGCGCACTCAACCGCATGAGCGAAGTGCTGGCTGAAATTCCGCGCGTGCGCAAAGACCTCGGCTATCCGCCGCTGGTAACCCCGACCTCGCAGATCGTCGGTACCCAGGCGTTCTTCAATGTGTTGGCCGGGGAGCGTTACAAAACCATCACCAATGAAGTGAAGCTTTACCTGCAAGGCGGCTACGGCAAGGCGCCGGGTCAGGTGGATGAAAAACTGCGTCGTCAGGCGATCGGCAATGAAGAGCTGATCGATGTTCGTCCGGCCGACCTGCTCAAGCCGGAGATGACCAAGCTAAGGGCTGATATCGGCGCGCTGGCCAAGTCCGAAGAGGACGTGCTGACGTTTGCCATGTTCCCGGACATTGGCCGCAAGTTCCTTGAGGAACGTGCAGCCGGGACGCTGGCGCCGGAAGTGCTGCTGCCGATTCCCGAAGCCGGAAGCGTGGCCAGGGCCGGCGGTGAGGGCGTGCCGACCGAGTTCGTTATTGATGTGCACGGCGAAACCTATAGGGTCGACATCACCGGTGTGGGCGTCAAGGCCGAGGGCAAGCGCCACTTCTACCTGACCATAGACGGCATGCCGGAAGAGGTGGTGTTCGAGCCGCTCAACGAATTTGTCGGCGGCGGGGCCAGCAAACGCAAGCAGGCCCACGCACCGGGCGACGTCAGCACCACCATGCCCGGCAACATCGTCGATGTGCTGGTCAAGGAGGGCGATGTGGTCAAGGCCGGTCAGGCAGTGCTGATCACTGAAGCGATGAAGATGGAGACCGAGGTTCAGGCGTCGGTCGCCGGCAAGGTCGTCGCCATCCACGTCGCCAAGGGCGACCGCGTCAATCCGGGCGAAGTGCTGATCGAGATCGAAGGTTGAGCTGACACCCGCGCATCATCCAAAGGTTTACCTCAGGGAAGCACTCGTGGCTTCCCTTTTTTTATTCTGTGCAGGTGCGGCCAGTGGTCACGACTATCGTTCCGCACGCTCCAGCGTGGGAATGCAGTTCTGGACGCTCTGCGTCCTCAGGATTACCGAAACGCCTCAAGCCCCTTGATCTGTTGCCCGTTTTTGAAGTTATCCACAGCCAGCCAGCGCTCAAAGGCGTTCTGCCGCTCAGGCCATTCGCTATCGAGGATCGAATACCACTCGGTATCCCGGCTCTGGCCTTTGACCACCATGTGCTGGCGGAAGGTGCCTTCGTAGCTGAAGCCGAATCGCTCGGCAGCGCGTTTGGAGCGGGCGTTGTTGGCGTTGCACTTCCACTCCAGGCGGCGATAGCCCAGCGCGAAAATCTCTCTGGCCAGCAGGTAAATGGCTTCGGTGCCTTTGGGCGTGCGTTGCATGGCCGCGCCGAAGGTGACATGACCTATCTCGATACGCCCATGGGCAGCGACGATCGACATCAGGCTGATGACGCCTTCGGCCTTATTGGTCTGCTGATCGACCACGGTGTAAAACCACGGATCGGTGGCCGCCTGGTGCCCGACCAGCCACGCACCAAATGCGCCACGGTCACTGAACGGCCCGTACGGCAGATAATCCCACAGCTTCGGGTCCGCATTCGGACCTTCGAGTGCCGCCCACAGGTCATCGGCGTGACGCGCGGCATCGAGTTTTTCCAGGCGAATGAAACGGCCTGTCAGTGTATGGGCCGAGGGCAGTGCAGCGGCTTGCCAGTCCAGCAGGGTGTCGGACATCAGTCACTTCCTGTTTCAGAGTGCTTTACGAAATTGTATGAGGCCGGGCCGTTCGGCGATTCGCTCGTACAACTGAATGGCCGTGGCGTTGGTTTCGTGGGTCAGCCAGTGCACCTTGTCGCAACCGTCTGCCTTGGCCGTGGCGTAGACAAACTCGATCAGTTGCCTGCCGATGCCTGTCCCGCGTTTTTCGGGGGCGACGATCAGATCCTGCAGGTAACAGGCGTTGTTGATGCTCCAGTTGGAGCGATGGTAGATGAAATTCACCATGCCCACCGCCTCGTCACCCCGCCAGGCGAGCGCCGAGTGAGTCGGCTCGTTCGGGTCCACGAGGCGTTGCCAGGTGGTGTCGCTGACGCCTTCGGTCAACTCGGTGTTGTAGAAGCGCAGGTAGGCCTGCCACAGAGGCAGCCAGGCGTGATGATCGTCGATGGTAACGCGGCGAATCCGGATATCGGTCATGAGCTGCTCCCTTCGCTCATCAGGCGAGCGATGTGTTGGTCATTTGCATCCTGGCTTGCGGCAAGGCCGTCGCGCACACCGGCGATGTCCGCAGCGCTGCGATTCTGACTGAGTTTACGTTTGCCCTGCAGCCGCTGCACCGGAATGGCGAATCCGACAATCGCTCCGAGCATCTTCGCGATGTAGTCCGCTGGCGCATCGTCAATGGACCAGGGTTGCGCTCGGTCGGATTCATGGCGATGGGTCAGGTCAGCCAGCAATTGATGCAATTGCGCGGCGTCGGTGAAAACCTCGGCCTGCCCATAAGCATGCACGGCCACATAGTTCCACGTGGGTACGACCTTGCCATGCTCCCTCTTGCTCGGATAGAACGACGGGCTCACGTAGGCATCGCCGCCAGGAAAAATCACCAGTGCTTCGGCACCTGAGCTCAGTTGCTGCCATTGCGGATTGGCTTTGGCCAGATGCCCGTAAAGCGTGCCATACGAACCTTCATCGCGGCGCAACAGCAGCGGCAGGTGGGTTGCCTGCAATCCTTCTGCGCCGTCGGTGACCAGGATCGCCAGGCGCGTCTGCTCCATCTGCTGGTGCAGGCTCGGCGTGTCGTTATCGTTGAAAGCGGCAGGGATGTACATGGGGACTGTTCCTTGGCGAGTGACAGGATCGTAGGCAAGGCATTGGTCTGATGTAAGATCCATTTTTGATCGTTTTAGCAGGGCCAATGCATGCCTGATCTCCCCGTTGCGTTTGCGTCCACCCTCACCGGTATCGCGCTGGACCCGAATCAGGGCCTGAGCAAGCAGCTTTATGGCCTGTTGCGCCAGCAGGTCCTTGATGGGCGTCTGAGCGGCGGCACGCGTCTGCCAGCCAGTCGCGATCTGGCGCATTCACTGGGCATCTCCCGTAACAGCGTGATCCGCGCCTATGACCAGCTGTATGCCGAGGGTTTCATCGAAGGACGCGTTGGCGACGGTACCTATGTTGCGCAGCTAGCGGAACCAGGCGCTGCGTCTCGGCGTGCGAGCCGTAAAAAACTATCCACCAACTTACCCACAGGTGTATCCACAGGGTTACGCACAGGTTTGTCCACAATCGCGGCTGAAATGCCGTCGGATGCCTGCTGTGAAGTTATCCACAGCCCGGCACTGGCGCTGCTCGAAAAACATCATCTGCATGAACCTCCGGCGGGTCAGCCACGAGCCTTTCGGGTAGGCGTTCCGGCGTTCGATCTTTTCCCCTTTGCCTTGTGGGGCAAGCTGTACGCCGCTTTTTGGCGCAAGCCGGACCTTGCCCAGCTCGGTTATGGGTCGGCAGCGGGAGACTCGCGGCTACGTGAACTGATTGCGGTCTACCTGCGCTCATCGCGTGGGCTGCATTGCAGTGCTGAGCAAATTGTGATCACCAGCGGCGCACAGCATGCGATCAGCCTTTGTGCACAGTTGCTTCTTGCCCCGGGCGAGGGCGTTGCCGTGGAGAATCCGGGGTATCGGGCGGCCGGTCATGCGTTTGCACTGGCAGGTGCTCGATTGCACGGCGTGGCTGTGGATAACGAGGGCATGCGTTGCGCCGACCTTGAGCAGGCAGACTGTCGACTGGCCTACGTGACGCCTTCACACCAATACCCGACCGGCGTGGTGATGAGCCTGGCGCGGCGCCTGGAATTGCTGGCCTGGGCCGAGAGGCACAAGGGCTGGATCGTCGAGGATGATTACGACGGTGAGTATCGCTACAGCGGTTCACCCTTGGCCCCCCTGGCCGCGCTCGACCGCAACGCGCGAGTGCTGTACGTCGGGACGTTTGGCAAAATCGCCTTCCCGGCGCTGCGCCTTGGGTATCTGGTGTTGCCAGAGCCACTGGTGCCGGTGTTCAGCCAGCGCAAGGCCGTGGACATGCGTCATACCGAAATAGGGGTTCAGGCGGTCATGGCGCAATTCATTGCGTCGGGTCATTTCCAGCGACACATACGTCGCATGCGCCGCGCGGCGCTCAGTCGTCGCAATGTGCTGCTGGATAACTGGCCGGCCGATATTCCGGGATGCGCGGCAATGCCCCGAGTGGTTGCCGGGCTGCATGTCATGGTCAAGGTCGACAGCGTGGCGCGCGAGCAGGCGCTGATTGCCAAGGCCAATGGCGTCGGTGTCGAAATGAATGCCCTGAGTGATTACTGGCTGCCTGACTCCACTGAGCCTGTGGATAACCGCGCCGGGCTGGTACTGGGCTTTGCCGCAGTGCCCGAGGACGAAATGCTCGATGCATTGAACAGGCTGCGCGAGGCCTGGTCCGAGTAGTCCCGTTGGCAGGCGTATAATCTGCGCTTACTGTTACCTGTCCTTGAGATACCCATGAACAACTCTCTTACTGCAACACCCGGACGCAAGTTCGGCGCGCCGCTGGCTGCGCTGTTCCTGCTGCTGATGGGTGCCCAGTTCCTTCTGCTCAGTGTCGGCACCCGCCAGGTGATGCTGTGGATCGTCGGCGCGGCGTTGGGCGTAACGCTGTATCACGCGGCATTCGGTTTCACCTCGGCGTGGCGGGTGTTCATCCGCGAGCGGCGGGGTGCTGGCCTGCGCGCGCAAATGGTCATGCTGGCGGTCGCTGTGGTGCTGTTTTTCCCGGCACTCGGTGCGGGCACGCTGTTCGGCCAGCCAGTCACCGGCCTGGTTGCGCCTGCCGGGGTTTCGGTCGTCGTCGGCGCGTTCATTTTCGGCATCGGCATGCAGCTGGGCGGTGGCTGTGCGTCCGGCACACTGTTCACTGCCGGTGGTGGCAACGCGCGGATGCTGGTGACGCTGCTGTTTTTCATCCTCGGCTCACTGATTGCCACCCATCACGTCGACTGGTGGTTTGCCCTGCCTTCGTTCCCGGCGGTGTCGGTGGTCAAGACCTTCGGCGTGCTGCCTGCGCTGCTGGTCAATCTGGCGCTGTTCGGCTTGATCGCGCTGGTGACCGTCAAGCTCGAAAAGCGCCGTCACGGCCAGCTTGAAGTGCCGCCAGCCACGGACCATCGTGGCCTGAGTCGCGTGCTGCGCGGGCCGTGGATTCTGGTCTGGGGCGCTGTCGCGCTGGCACTGCTCAATTACGCAACGCTGGCGTTGGCCGGTCGCCCGTGGGGCATCACCTCGGCGTTCGCGCTGTGGGGCGCGAAAGCGGCCAGTGGTCTGGGCGTGGACGTCGGCAGTTGGGTGTTCTGGCAGAGCGCTGCGAACGCCAAGGCGCTGGCGGCTCCGGTGTGGGAAGACATCACCAGTGTGATGGACATCGGCATCATGCTCGGTGCCTTGCTGGCGGCAGGCCTGGCGGGTCGTTTTGCGCCCAGCCTCGACATCCCCACGCGCTCTCTGGTGGCGGCGGTCATCGGCGGCCTGTTGCTCGGCTACGGCTCGCGCCTGGCCTACGGCTGCAACATCGGTGCGTACTTCAGCGGCATTGCCTCCGGCAGCCTGCACGGCTGGCTGTGGCTGGTGGCGGCCTACGCCGGTAACGTGATCGGTGTCCGCCTGCGGCCGGTTTTCTTCACCGGCGAGCGTCCGCAGGTGGCCCTGAGCGGCTGCTGAAAACGTCCGAAACCCCGAGATAAGCGGGCCGCTTGCGAACCAACTGCCGGTTTCGTATTCAAAGGCCATGCGGTAACTGTGCGTATGCGGTTCGCTTATTTTTCGATGGGGTGGTTCTTTTGCAGCAAACGATCATTTCGAAAATCCGTTTTCTCGGCAAGACCATCGGCTATGTAGGATGGTCGCTTTTCTGGCTGTTGATCTGGGACGTGATTGTCACGGTCGACTTCATGCTCTACCTGGAACGCAAGATCACCTTGCCGTCCATGCCGTTGACCCTGCTGGGCTCGGCGCTGGTGGTGCTGACCAGCTTTCGCAATTCAAGTGCCTATAACCGCTGGTGGGAAGCCAGGACGCTGTGGGGTGCGCTGGTCAACAGTTCACGCAGCTTCGCTCGGCAAGTGCTGACGCTGGTCGAGGATGACGACGGGATCAACCCGGTCAAGGCCACGCTGTTGCGTCGTCACGTCGCCTATGTGAAGTGCCTGTCTGCGCACCTGAAGGGCGCCAAGTGTGGTGACGAGGTGCAGATGCTGATCCCTCGCGAGGAATTCGAACGTCGTCACGACACCAACAATTTTCCTAACGACCTGCTCAATACGTCGGCGGCGCTGTTGGCCAAGGAGTATCAGGCCGGGCGGCTCGACAGCATTCGTCTGGCGCGTCTGGAGTCGACCATGGTGGATATCTCCAATTGTCAGGGCGGCATGGAGCGTATTGCCAATACACCGTTGCCTTATCCGTACGTGGCCTTTCCGCGCCTGTTCATCACGCTGTTCTGTCTGATCGTACCGATTGGCCTGGTGGAGACCCTTGGCTGGTTCACGCCACTGGCGTCGACGGTGGTGGGTTTCATGCTGTTGGCGATCGAGAAGATCGGCACCGACCTGCAGAGCCCGTTCCGTGCCAGTGAACATGAGATTCAGATGACGGCGTTGTGCGAAAACATCGAGCGCAATCTGGATTCGATGCTCAGGGGCGCGCAGGAAGAATGCAAGGCTTCATGAAGGGGTGAGGCGTCGCGCGAGTGCGTGACGCCTCGGGTAAAGCAGAGGCAGCCGCTTAACGCAGCTCGCCGCACAGGTCCAGTTCGACCAGGCGGCGGACCTCTTCGGTCGTCAGGCCGGCGCCCAGCAGCGCATGCAGTTTGCCGAGCGCTGCTTCACGGGTCATGCCACCACCGGAGAGCACGCCTGCACTGCGCAGACGGCTGCCCGCTTCGTAGACATCAAGTTCGACACCGCCCTCATGGCACTGGGTAATCGCTACCACACAGATACCCAGCGCTCGTGCGTTCTCCAGACTGGCCAGAAATTGCGGATCGTCACTGGGGCCGGTGCCGCTGCCGAAGCATTCGAGCACCAGACCGCGGATACCACTGTTGATCAGACCGTCCAGCTGGGCAGCACCGACACCGGGAAACAGCGGCAATACCGCCACCTCTGTAAGTGTCTTGGGCTGGCGATAGTTCAGTGCGTCAGGGAGCGAAATCACCGCATGGCCACCCCGCGAGCGTTGCAGCGGTGCGAAGGGTTGACGACCGAAGCTGCGAATTTTCGCGCAGCGTACGGGTGTCATCAGTTGCCCGTGGAAATACAGCTGAACGCCTGACACCAGACCCGAACCCAGCGCCAGCAGAGCGCCGTTGACGTTTTCCCAGGCATCGCTGTCCTGCACGCCGGCAGGCAGCATCGAACCGGTGAACAGCACCGGCGCGCTGAACCCCAACAACTGGAAGCACATCGCCGCTGCGCTGTACGCCAGGGTGTCGGTGCCATGCAGGACCAGCACCGCATCGCAGCCGTCGACCTCAACCGCCTCGATCACCGCCGCGCGCAGGCGCAGCCAGTAGGAAGGCGTCATGTTGGCGCTGTCGATCAGCGGCGACATCTCGCGAAAGCGCCACTGCGGCACCACCAGTTCCGGGTGCTCGGCCAGTTGCCCGGCCATTCGCGCTTCGAAACCTGAGGCCGGTGCCAGGCCGTTGGCGCTGGCCTGCATGCCGATGGTGCCGCCGGTGTAAAGAACCATCACGCGTTGGGCGGGTTGTTGTGCGTCATCAGGCATGGCTCTTCTCCGGCGTAGTGTCGCGGTGGTTATCGTGCTTCGGGCGCAGGCTTGGCTGCCGCTTCGGCATCCTGCGTCGACTGACGGGTCGGATTGGCTGGCCATGCGTTGCGGTCCAGGTCCAGATCAGGGAACTGACTGGAATCGAACACCGGCGTCTTGACCCCGGCCCGACGTTGCGCATCGTAGTCATTCAAAATGCGCTTGACGACTTTGAACAGCATGGCGAGGGCGATCAGGTTGACGAACGCCAGCATGGTCATGGTGATGTCGGCGAATGCCAGTACATCTTTCAGGTCGACGACGGCACCCCACATGATCAATACCAGTACCGCGATGCGGTAGATGATGATGGTCTGCATCTTCTCGCCAAACAGGAACCGCAGGCTGTTTTCGCCCAAGTAGTAGTTGTAGAGAATCGAGGTGAAGACGAACAGTGCCAGCGCTACGCTGATAAACACCCGGCCCCAGTCTCCGACCACGGCTGCCAGCGAGTTCTGTGCCAGAACGATGCCGTTGCCGTCGTAGCCGATGTCGTATATACCGGACAGAAGAATCAGCAAGGCGGTGCAGGTGCAGATCACGAAGGTGTCGAGGAACACGCTGAACGCCTGAACCACGCCCTGTGCCACCGGGTGCTCGACCTGTGCCACGGCAGCCACGTTGGGCGCACTGCCCAGACCGGCTTCGTTGGCGAAGACGCCACGTTTGACGCCCATCACGATCGCGCTGCCGATCAGGCCGCCGAAGACCGGATCAAGGCCGAAGGCGCTTCTGACGATCGTCATAAGCATGCCGGGAACGTGGTCGATCTGCAGGACGATGACGTAGATGGTGACCGCGATGTAGATCAGGGTCTTGACCGGAACCAGCAGGTCGGAAATCGCCGCGATACGCTTGATGCCGCCGATGAACGCCAGGCCCAGCAGTACGACCAGGCAGATGCCGGTGGTTCGGGTGTCGACGTTGAACGCGCTTTTCAGCGAGTCGGTCACAGCGTGCGATTGCAGGCCGTTGAAAGCAAAACCGAAGGTCACCAGCAGCAGTACGGCCATGACCATGCCCAGCCAGCGCTTGCCCAGACCGTGCTGGATGTAGAACGCCGGACCGCCACGGAACTGGCCTTCGGAATCCTTGCGCTTGTAGAGCTGAGCGAGTGAACACTCGATGAAGCTGCTGGCCATGCCGACCAGTGCGGTCACCCACATCCAGAACACGGCACCCGGCCCGCCGAGCGTCACGGCAATGCCGACGCCTGCGATGTTACCGGCACCGACGCGGCCCGCCAGGCTGAGCATCAGGGCCTGAAACGAACTCAACTGACCCGCGCTGCTGCGCAGACTGTCGCGAAAAACCGAGAACATGTGGAAAAAGTGTCGAAACTGAACGAAACGCGAGCGGATCGTGAAGTAACTACCCAGGCCTACGATAAGGACGATCAGTACCTTACCGGAGAGAAAGTCGTTAATCATTTCCAGCATTTTTGTTATTCCTCGCTACTTTTGAGGGGGCGCACTATACCGGTGCAAAGTTTTTACGTCTGTAGTCGCTTTCTTGGACGGCTGATTCTTCATTCGCGACGATGAATGAATACTTCCACGGATGGCTCCGCAAAAGTAGGGTGCCGAAGGCTCTGGGTCCAGTGTCGGAGCCCTTTGCTGCAGGCAAAAAAAAGGGTCTGGAGAATCACTCCCAGACCCTCAAAAAATTGAGGGGTGTCTAGGCCCTCAATCTGGTGAGCAGGTTGCGCAGGTCATTCCTGTCAGGCCTTCAAGGGGGCCAGGCGAGGAGCGATCATGTTTTCCGGGCGCAGGATGTCGTCGAGCATGGCGTCGTCGAGCAGACCTTCCTCACGCACCAGTTCCAGCACGCCGCGGCCGGTTTCCAGCGCGATGCGGGCGATACGGGTGGAGTTCTCGTAACCGATGTAAGGGTTCAGGGCGGTGACCAGACCGATCGAATGCTCGACCAGCTCGCGGCAGCGCTGTTCGTTGGCCGTGATGCCGACGATGCAGTGCTCGCGCAGCATGTCCATGGCGCGCTGCAGCAGGCGGATCGAGTCGAAGATCTTGTAGGCGATCAGCGGCTCCATCACGTTGAGCTGCAATTGTCCGCCTTCGGCAGCCATGGTCAGCGACAGGTCGTTGCCGATGATTTCGAAAGCCACCTGATTGACCGCTTCCGGGATCACCGGGTTGACCTTGCCGGGCATGATCGAGCTGCCTGGCTGGCGTGCCGGCAGGTTGATTTCGTTGATGCCGGTGCGCGGGCCGCTGGACAGCAGGCGCAGGTCGTTGCAGATTTTCGACAGCTTGACCGCAGTACGCTTGAGCATGCCCGAGAACAGCACGAAGGCGCCCATGTCTGAGGTCGCTTCGATCAGGTCGGCGGCAGGCACCAGAGGCTGGCCGCTGATGAGCGCCAGACGATCGACCGCCAGCTTCTGATAGCCGGGGTCGGCGTTGATGCCGGTACCGATGGCGGTTCCGCCCAGGTTCACTTCGGTCAACAGCTCGGGGGCCAGGCTGCGCAGGCGGTTGAGGTCTTCGGTCAGGGTGGTGGCGAAGGCGCGGAATTCCTGACCCAGAGTCATCGGAACGGCGTCCTGCAACTGGGTGCGGCCCATCTTCAGCACGTGGTTGAATTCTTCGCCCTTGGCGGCGAACGCCTGAATCAGGCTGGACAGGCTGGCGAGCAGGGCGTCGTGACCCAGCAGCAGACCCAGACGGATCGCAGTGGGGTAGGCGTCGTTGGTCGACTGCGCCATGTTGACATCGTTGTTGGGGTGCAGGTGTTTGTATTCGCCTTTCTCGAAACCCATGGTTTCCAGAGCGATGTTGGCGATGACTTCGTTGGCATTCATGTTGGTGGACGTGCCAGCGCCGCCCTGGATCATGTCGACCACGAACTGATCATGGAAGTCGCCGCGGATCAGGCGCGCGCAGGCCTCGCTGATGGCCGCATGCTTGGCGGCATTGAGGTGTCCAAGCTGATGGTTTGCATCCGCCGCCGCCTGCTTGACCATGGCCAGCGCCACTACCAGTTTCGGGTAGTGCGAAAGTGGCACGCCGGAGAGGTGAAAGTTGTTCACCGCTCGCAGGGTCTGGATGCCGTAATAAGCGTTGGCAGGTACTTCGAGAACACCAAGCAGGTCTTTTTCGATGCGCGATGATGCAGGCGAGGACATGATAAAAAAAGTCTCAAAAAAGGCACGGACAATGCCGGAACGCCACGAATAGTGGGCTTGCCGTCCTCGGTTGACCAATGCTGTTAAACGCTGGCCTATGCAATAACGGCATAATCAGGGCGTGACCTGGATTCCGTTCAGTGCGTAAAGGGGGCAAAATGTCGCACCGGCACGTTTCTTCGGTCGTTCCTCCAGAGCCGTCCAGGCATGTATCCGCGGCGCTTCGCCGGTCGTCCCACTGGAGCGATTCAAACCGGGTGTTTGCAGGGCATGCGCAATGGCCTGTCGAGGCCGTCATCCATTGTCCGGGAGGACCTGATGAATCTGGAAAGCAAATGGCTGGAGGATTTCAGCGCCCTGGCCGCCACTCGCAGCTTTTCTCAGGCCGCCGAGCGTCGCTTCGTGACCCAGCCGGCATTCAGCCGGCGGATTCGCAGTCTGGAGTCGGCGCTGGGGCTGACGCTGGTCAATCGCTCGCGTACCCCCATCGAGCTGACCGCCGCCGGACAATTGTTTCTGGTCACGGCCCGCACCGTGGTCGAGCAACTGGGCGAGGTCGTGCGCCATCTGCATCACTTGGAAGGCGGGCAGGGCGAGGTGATGCAGGTGGCTGCGGCACACTCCCTGGCGCTGGGGTTCTTTCCGCGCTGGATCGCCCAGTTGCGCAACGAGGGGCTGAACATTGCGACCCGTCTGGTGGCGACCAACGTCGGTGATGCGGTGCATGCGTTGCGTGAAGGTGGCTGTGATCTGATGCTGGCGTTCTACGATCCCGATGCCGCGCTGCAGATGGACGCGGAAATCTTCCCCTCGCTGCATCTGGGGCATACCGAGATGTTGCCGGTCTGTGCCGCCAATGCCGAGGGGCGACCGTTATTCGATATGGAAGGTGAGGGCAGTGTGCCGCTGCTTGCCTACAGCACCGGGGCCTTTCTCGGACGCTCGGTGAACCTGTTGCTGCGTCAGCGCAATCTGCGCTTCACCACGGTGTACGAAACGGCGATGGCTGACAGCCTGAAAAGCATGGCGCTTGAAGGTCTGGGCATCGCCTGGGTGCCGCAACTGAGTGTGCGCGCCGAACTGGCGCGCGGTGAGCTGGTGGTGTGTGGCGGACCGCAATGGCATGTGCCGCTGGAGATCCGCCTGTACCGTTGCGCATTGGTGCGCAAGGCCAATGTGCGTCTGCTTTGGCGCAAGCTTGAGAGTGCGGCTTCGTAGGACGAGGCAAGCGTGGCCTGGCGTGTGAGGCATAACGTCAGGCCGATTGCTCAGCGAACAGACAGGTTGTCGACGTATTTGCGGATCAGTTCCTTGTTGGCGTCGCTGAAGTAATAGCAGGGGATAATCGATGTAGTGGAGTTTTCCCACATTGTCGTCTGGCATGGAAAACCGGTTGCAGCCTCATGTTCAGCACCAAACAGGTGACCGACCTCATGTGGCAGCGTGTTGTAATCTTTAAGGGACGCCATTGCGACGTTATGGCTCGTTGCCGTGACGCCGTGTACTGTCCCGTTGATTTTATTGGAAGTGATCAGCACATATTTATGCCGCTCCGAAGGGCGCGGCAGGTTCTTTGCGTTTGCATATTCGATGCTCTCCCTGGACAACCGGTAGAGCACAGTGTCCAGCTTCTCCCCGCGATAGGCGAAGTTTGTCAGGCCCGGTTCGTTTTCGATGAACGTGACCGTTGTCCTGCGCCCGGTGATTTCCTCCAGCTGAGCGAGCAGGGGATTCAAGTAGCTGTCCGCCAGTTCAGCGCGTTCATGTTTTGTAAGTTGATCGTGCATGATCAGGAACAGTCCCAGATTGGGACCGCCGGCGCTGGCAAACGGCAGGTAAAAAAAGACGGCCAGTGACAGCCAGATTTTCAGTGTGTTCTTCATGGGTACGTTCTCATCCTTGAGCGTCAGGTTAAATAGCGACTTCAAATGTCGACGAGGCAGTTAAACAAATACTGTTTGTGTCTGACAGTCGCACTCTGCGCCTGACACGGTAGGGCATGGGCTGTCATGACGTAAGATGCACAGGCTCCCTTGGGGACTGCAGGCACTGTCTGCGTCGACGTCTTGCAGGGCTGCTGACAGAAGGTGATTGCAGGTGCTTTAAACGCCCCACTTTGCGGTATACTGCGCGGCCTTTGGCCGGTTAAATCGGTCATTATTCGTACAACAAGCCACGCCGGTTCCCCCGCGTGGCTTGTTGTTTTCAGACGCGCCTGCGGGCGCCCGATGAGAGGCACGACGATGAGCGCACTGGTTGGCGTGATCATGGGCTCCAAGTCCGATTGGTCCACCCTTAGCCACACCGCCGATATGCTGGAAAAGCTCGGCATCCCTTTTGAAGTCAAGGTGGTGTCAGCTCACCGCACACCGGATCTGCTGTTTCAGTACGCCGACGAAGCGGAAGGCCGTGGCATTGAAGTGATCATCGCCGGTGCCGGCGGTGCCGCTCACTTGCCGGGCATGTGCGCTGCCAAGACCCACCTGCCTGTGCTGGGCGTTCCGGTGCAGTCTTCGATGCTTTCGGGGGTCGATTCGCTGTTGTCGATCGTGCAGATGCCGGCCGGTATCCCGGTCGCGACCCTGGCCATCGGCAAGGCGGGTGCAATCAACGCAGCGCTGCTTTCAGCCAGCATCCTTGGCGCAAAGCACCCGCAATTCCACGCAGCGCTGAAGAAATTTCGCACTGAACAGACAGACAGCGTCCTGGATAATCCAGACCCACGCCACGCCTGAGGTTTTTCCATGAAGATCGGTGTAATCGGTGGCGGCCAGCTGGGCCGCATGTTGGCATTGGCAGGTACGCCGCTGGGCATGAACTTCGCCTTTCTCGATCCCGCGCCGGACGCCTGTGCTGCGGCACTTGGCGAGCATCTGCGTGCCGATTACGGCGATCTGGATCATCTGCGTCAGTTGGCGGATGAAGTCGATCTGGTGACCTTCGAGTTTGAAAGCGTTCCCGCCGAGACCGTGGCGTTTCTGTCACAGTTCGTACCGGTCTATCCGAGCGCCGAGGCGTTGCGCATTGCGCGTGATCGCTGGTTCGAAAAAAGCATGTTCAAGGACCTGGACATCCCGACGCCGGCATTCGCCGATATCCAGTCGCAGGCCGACCTGGATGCCGCGGTAGCCAGCATCGGTCTGCCTGCCGTGCTCAAGACCCGCACCCTGGGTTATGACGGCAAGGGCCAGAAGGTCCTGCGTTCGGCGGCCGATGTGGTCGACACATTCGCCGAGCTGGGCAGCGTGCCCTGCCTGCTGGAGGGTTTCGTGCCGTTCAGCGGTGAAGTGTCGTTGATTGCCGTGCGTGCGCGTGATGGCGAGACCCGGTTCTACCCGCTGGTGCACAACACGCATGACAGCGGCATCCTGCGTCTGTCCATCGCCAGCACCGATCATCCTTTGCAGTCACTGGCCGAGGACTACGCCGGCCGCGTTCTGAAGCAGCTGGATTACGTGGGTGTGCTGGCATTCGAATTCTTTGAAGTCGACGGTGGCCTGAAAGCCAACGAGATCGCGCCGCGCGTGCACAACTCCGGTCACTGGACCACCGAAGGCGCCGAGTGCAGCCAGTTCGAAAACCACCTGCGTGCGGTTGCCGGTCTGCCGCTGGGCTCTACGGCCAAGGTCGGTGAAAGCGCCATGCTCAACTTCATCGGTGAAGTGCCCGCAGTGGACAAGGTCATCGCGGTCGAAGACTGCCACCTGCATCACTACGGCAAGGCCTTCAAGGCTGGCCGCAAGGTAGGACACGCCACGGTCCGCAGCGTAGACCGCGCAACGCTGGATCGTCAGGTGAAGTTGGTAGAGTCGCTGATCAAGGGCTGATCCGGCCCACGGCTAGCGTGCCGATGCTCCGCGTTGGCATGCAGTTCTCGACACTCCGCGTCCTTTTGCGACGCGGAGCGTCGAGAACTGCATTCCCACGCAGAGCGTGCGGAACGAGCGTTTTGAACTGTCGTGCCTATGCTTCTGCGTTGCAGCGCCGTTCGAGACGCCTGGCCTCAGCTCAGGTCGGTTCAGCCCCGTCATTCATGAAGAATTCTCCACCTCGACTCAAACTCGCCATCGCGCCGGAACCATTCCCTGTCGCTGTTCTCAGATAGCAGTAGGTCGGGGCTGCTATTAGCCCGGGCATATTCACTTAATACAGAGGGAAATGGCATGGGTATCATTGGAACCATCTTTATCGGCCTGATCGTTGGTCTGTTGGCTCGCTTTCTGAAGCCGGGCGACGACAGCATGGGCTGGATCATGACCATCGTGCTGGGTATCGCCGGTTCGCTTGCAGCCACTTACGGTGGTCAGGCGCTGGGTATCTATCAGGCAGGCGAGGGTGCAGGTTTCCTCGGCGCGCTGGTAGGTGCAATCATCCTGCTGGTTATCTACGGCATGATCAGAAAGAAATAACGCTTATGCGTCAGCCCTCTGTTTTACAGTGCGCAGAGGGCTAGAATGCTCGGCAACTTTCCACCCCTTTGCCGAGCTTTATCATGCGTCGCTTCCTGTTGATGACTCTTCTGCTGTTATCCGCGCTCTCCGGTCCCGCACTCGCCCAGTTGCCGGAAACCGACTGGCTTGAGCTGATGCCCAAGTCCGATCAAAAAGCCCTCGAAGCCATGCCCGAGATTGACCACAATTCTCCGGAAGCCATGGGCACGTTCGACAGCAAGGGTGGGCTGAAGCAGAGCAAGGGTCTGCCAGCGGTCATGTATTCGACCAAAACCGTCCCGGCAATGAATGGCAAGACGATTCGTCTCGGCGGCTACCCTGTGCCTCTCGAAACCGATGCCAAGGGCCGCAGTACGCTGTTCTTCATCGTGCCTTACCCAGGCGCCTGCATCCACGTTCCGCCACCGCCGCCCAACCAGCTGGTGCTGGTGCGTTACCCCAAGGGTCTGAAACTGGATGATATCTACACACCACTGTGGGTAGAAGGCACCCTGAAAATCGAGAAGGTCAGTAACGACCTTGCCGATGCGGCGTATGCGATGGATGCATCAAAGGTCCGTGTGGTGGTTGAGTCGGACCTTTGATGGGCTTGATCGATTACTGATCGATCAGAGCGCCTCGCTCCAGATACTCACACCCAGCACATGCATCTGGTCCGGTGCCAGCGTGACCACGTCGTCCAGCACGTTGGCGGTTTCGACGCAAACCATGCGCTGCCAGCCGTCTGCTGCCATGTCGGTGAACTTGCCGGTCTTTTCGATCCACGGGTTCCACAGGATGGCTGAGTTCGAGCCCGTGCTGCGGATGTGGATGCGTCGCTGCCACTCGGGGTCAACGATGCTGAGCACGCCCGGCGTGTCCTTGTAGATGCGGTCGGTTTCGCCTGTGAAGGTCAGGTCGCCGCTCTGCTCGCGTTCTTCCCAGTTTGCCAGGGTTTCGATGTAACGCAGGCCGTCGAGCCCTTCGACGCTGACCTGACGTACGTCGCTGACGGCGAAATAGGTGTGCAGCGCCTGGCTGATCACTACTGGCTCAGTGCCGCAGTTGTAGCTGACCAGACTGACATTCAGTGCGTGGTCCAGACGAATGCTCAGTTTCAGGGCGACGTTGTGCGGCCAGCCAGGCAAGTGGCCTTCGGCTTCGGGAAGCACGAACTCCACCAGCAGTGCGTCGCCATCTGCGCCAATACCCAGCAACTGCCAGTCCAGCGCCCGCACTTCGCCATGCGCCTTGGCAGGCTCGCTGCTGTCGCGCATGGCCTGCACGCTTTGCGGGTTGCGCTCCAGGTTACCGAACCACGGCCAGCAGATCGGCATGCCGGCACGAATGGCTTTGCCGCGTTTGAAAACCGCCTCTTCGTTCAGCCACACCAGCGGCTGCTGCCCGGCCACTTGATAGCTGAGGATGTGTGCGCCTTGTTGCGCAACCAGCAGCTCTGCTTCGCCGTGGCAAATACGCCAGCAGTTCAGCTCATCGTAAAGGATGGATTCAACGGTGGGTTCAACCGGGGATGTTGGCATGCAAAGTTCTCACTCAATGACCGTGACGAAAATAGACCGCTTCACGCTCGGTGAGTTTACCCGTGCAGCCAATCCATGACCGAACGACAATTTACCGTCGCGCAGGAACCGAGCGCGTCCGGCCGCTGGCATCTATGGCCACGAACACGAACGCAGCCTCGGTGACCTTGCGCCATTCGCTGGTGAGCGGGTCGTCGCTCCACACTTCGACCATCATCTTGATCGAGGTGCGTCCGACTTCGAGGGTGCGGGTGTAGAAGGAAAGCTGTTCGCCGACTGCCACCGGGACCAGAAACGCCATGCGATCGATGGCGACGGTCGCCACACGGCCACCCGCCACTTTACTGGCCATCGCTGTGCCTGCCAGGTCCATCTGGGACACCAGCCAGCCGCCAAAGATGTCGCCAAAGCCATTGGTTTCGCGGGGAAGGGCGGTGATTTGCAGTGCAAGGTCGCCTTGCGGGGTTGGGTCTTCTTGTTCGAGCTCGATCATGCCTAGGGTGCCTCTGACCCATGACTCTCATTATTGTATGTCGCGGTTAACAGGTGCCATTCAAAACCATGAGCATGAACATTATGTGTTCAGCGCCGGTGTGGCCCAAAGGGAAACTCTGCGAAACCCGCTGATTCAGACGTTTTCGCACAGCTTCCCAAGGCTGTTGACGACTTGCGAGTATATCGGGCGTTGCGTCATAGAACGACCGTGGGTCTTCATTTTGTGTCAGTGGCAGTTCTGCCATGTGTTTTTTGTAGCAATTTGCTATCTTGCTGGACCTCTACAGGTGACAAGACTGCCTGTACACGCAATTTTGGTGCCTATCTGCACCGTTGCTCCCGACAATCGCTTCTGCACGGCACCCCGCAGCAGCCAGCGTTGCTGTCGCTCGCCCCTTTTCAAAGAACACGTAAAGAGAAGCCTTGTCATGTCATCTGTTCCTCCAAGTTCCACGCAGCCTGCGCGGCCTCTGACTCGCAGCGATTACAAAACCCTGTCGCTGTCGGCTCTGGGTGGTGCGCTGGAGTTCTACGACTTCATCATTTTCGTGTTTTTCGCGGCGGTGGTCGGCAAACTGTTTTTCCCGGTGGACATGCCCGACTGGCTGCGCATGATGCAGACGTTCGGCATTTTCGCCGCCGGTTATCTGGCGAGGCCTCTGGGCGGCATTATCATGGCGCACTTCGGCGATCTGCTGGGGCGCAAGAAAATGTTCACGCTGAGCATTTTCATGATGGCGGTGCCGACCCTGATCATGGGTCTGCTGCCGACCTACGCACAGATCGGCATGTGGGCGCCGATTCTGCTGCTGTTGATGCGCGTCATTCAAGGTGCCGCCATTGGCGGTGAAGTGCCGGGCGCCTGGGTGTTCGTGTCCGAGCATGTGCCTGCACGTCGTGTCGGCTATGCCTGCGGCACCCTGACCGCCGGCCTGACAGCGGGCATCCTGCTGGGCTCGCTGGTCGCCACGGCGATCAACAGCATCTACACCCCGGTCGAGGTATCGGATTACGCATGGCGTATCCCTTTCCTGCTGGGTGGCGTGTTCGGCCTGATGTCGGTCTATCTGCGCCGCCTGCTGCATGAAACGCCGGTCTTCGCCGAGCTGCAACTGCGCAAGGCACTGGCCGAGGAAGTGCCGCTCAAGGCGGTGCTGCGCGATCATCGTGGCGCCGTTGCGCTGTCGATGCTGATGACCTGGTTGTTGTCTGCCGGGATCATAGTGGTGATCCTGATGACGCCGACCATCCTGCAGACCATTTATGGCTTTCCGGCTGCTACGGCGCTGAAAGCCAACAGCCTGGCCATTGTCTTCCTGAGCGTGGGCTGCATCGCGGCAGGTGCTCTGGCGGATCGCTTCGGCGCAGGCTGGGTGTTTCTGCTGGGCAGCGCAGGTCTGCTGATCAGTTCCTGGACGTTCTATCACATCCTCGGCAGCCATCCGGAAGTGCTGTTCCCGCTGTATGCGGTGACGGGCCTGTTCGTCGGTACGATCGGCGCAGTTCCCTACGTCATGGTCAAGGCGTTCCCGCCTGTGGTGCGCTTCTCGGGGCTGTCGTTCTCCTACAACCTGGCGTATGCGATCTTCGGCGGTCTGACGCCGATGGTCGTGACCTTCATGCTCAAGAGCAGTCCGATGGGGCCGGCGTGGTACGTCGCGATCCTCTGCGGCCTGGGCATGGCCATCGGTGCGTTCTTGCTGAGCCGAAAGCGTTGATCATCGCCCACTGTTGAATCGCTCTGGCACCGCTACAGCCAAAGGCTATCTACCTGCACAGGTCGATAGCCTTTTCATCTTATTGTCATAATCAATTCATAGAGTAGTCACAAGACTGGCCAAAAAAGGCTCGTGGACACCGACACACCCTGCCAGGAGCGCAAGGATGACACTCAAGCGTTTGATGACTGCACTGACCCTGGTTGCCGCCGGAGTGACGGCAGCCAATACGCTGGCTGCGGTCGACCCTGCCATCAAGGCCTATACCAAGACCTCCGGTGTGTCGGGCAATCTCTCCAGTGTCGGCTCCGATACCCTGGCAAATCTGATGACATTGTGGGCCGAGGCCTACAAGAAAGAATACCCGAGCGTGAACATCCAGATCCAGGCGGCCGGCTCCTCCACGGCGCCACCCGCGCTGACCGAGGGCACGGCCAATCTGGGCCCGATGAGCCGCAAGATGAAAGACGGCGAGTTGTCGGCTTTCGAGCAGAAGCATGGCTACAAGCCGACCGCGATTCCGGTCGCGGTGGATGCCCTGGCGGTTTTCGTGCACAAGGACAACCCGATCAAGGGCCTGACCCTGCAGCAAGTGGACGCGATCTTTTCCGCGACCCGCCTGTGCGGTGCCAGGGCAGATGCGAAAACCTGGGGTGATGTCGGTGTGACCGGCGATCTGGCAGGCAAACCGATCCAGTTGTTTGGTCGTAACTCGGTGTCGGGTACTTACGGTTACTTCAAGGAAGAAGCCCTGTGCAAAGGCGACTTCAAGGCCAACGTCAACGAGCAGCCCGGCTCTGCTTCGGTGGTCAGCGCGATCAGCAATTCGCGTAACGGCATCGGTTACTCGGGGATCGGTTACAAGACATCCAACGTCAGGGCTGTTGCGCTGGCGAAGAAGGAAGGGGGCGAGTTTGTCGAAGACAGCGAAGCCAATACCCTGAACGGCAGTTATCCACTGTCGCGCTTTCTTTATGTGTATGTGAACAAGGCGCCGAACCAGCCCTTGGCGCCGCTGGAAGCCGAGTTCGTGAAACTGGTGCTGTCGAGACAGGGCCAGGAAGTAGTGATGAAGGACGGTTACATCCCGCTGCCTGCGCGTGTCGTGGAAAAGACGCTGGTCGATCTTGGCCTGCAGGGCGCGAGCGGCGTGGCGTTAAAGTAATCGCTTACGCGTTGGGGCGAGGCTTGATGGACTGGCCTGCACACAAAATTGAACAGTCCGCCGCCGGTTGCGCAGGCAGCGGGCTTTCTTGCGTCACCTTGCTGTAATGTTTCTGTCATACAAGGCGTCTACGGTGTGTGCGCATGAATGAGCTGTTCAAATCGACGATGGACCAGAATTCGCCTCCGGCGCGTATTGATTTCAATACGCCCGCAATGGTGCGAAAGCGTCGTGTCCGTGCGTTGAAGGATCGTCTCACTCATTGGTACGTCGCCATTGGTGGCCTTGCCGTGCTGGCGGCCATCACGCTGATCTTCTTCTACCTTGCCTATGTCGTTGCGCCGCTTTTCAAAGGCGCCAGCCTGACCGCCGAGCCTGCGCTGCATGCCGCCTGGCTGCAGGACGCTGGTGCGCCGCTGATGATCACCATCGAAGAGCAGAACCAGATCGGCATGCGCATTTCCGACAAGGGCGAAGTGGTCTTTTTCAACCTCGAGGACGGCGCAGAGCTGCAGCGCATTGCCTTGCCGCTTCCCGCGGGCGTGTCCGTCGCGTCCATCGGCAAGGACCAGCCCGGCGCGCCATTGATAGCCCTGGGTTTGTCCAACGGCCAGGTGCTGGTGTTCAGGCACTCGTACCTGACGACCTACCCGAACGATCAGAAAACCATCACCCCGAGCGTGGCCTGGCCCTACGGCGAAGCGCCCCTGGTACTGGATGAGGCCGGGCGTGCGGTCGAGCATGTCACGGTCAGTTCCGATGGCGACAGCCTGAAGCTGGCAGGGTCGACCGGTACTCAGTTGCATGTCGTCTCGCTCGAACAGAAAGAAAACGTGATGACCGGCGAGATGACCCGCGAGCAGACGCGCATCGAATTGCCGCAGATGTCTGCTGTAGTCAAGGCGATCTACATCGACCCGCGCCAGCAATGGTTGTATGTCATCAACGGGCGCGCGCAGGCGGATGTGTTCAGCCTGCGCGATCGCAGCCTCAATGGCCGCTATAAATTGCTGGAAGACGGCAACGCCGAGATCACGGCGAGCGCTCAACTGGTCGGCGGCATTTCGCTGATCATCGGCAACTCCAAGGGCAGCCTGTCCCAGTGGTTCATGGCCCGTGGCACCGACGGTGAGCAGCGCCTGATGCGCATCCGCGATTTCGGCCTGGGCAGCGCACCTATCGCGCAGATCAAGGCCGAGCAGCGCCGCAAGGGCTTCATCGCTCTGGATACTTCCGGCAAGCTGGGCGTATTCCACAGCACTGCGCACCGCACCCTGTTGATCGACCAGGTTGCCGAGGGGCCCGGCATTCTGGCGTTGTCGCCGCGCGCCAACCGGATTCTGATCGAGAGCGCTGGCAAGCTGCTGCCGCTGACGCTGGACAACCCACACCCGGAAGTCTCCTGGAGTTCGCTGTGGGGCAAGGTCTGGTACGAGAATTACGATGAGCCCAAGTACATCTGGCAGTCCACGGCCTCCAACTCCGACTTCGAGCCCAAGCTGAGCCTGGCACCGTTGACCTACGGCACGCTGAAAGCGGCGTTCTACGCCATGTTGCTGGCCGCGCCGCTGGCCGTGGCTGCGGCGATCTATACCGCCTACTTCATGGCCCCGGGCATGCGCCGCAAGGTCAAGCCGGTGATCGAATTGATGGAAGCGATGCCGACGGTGATTCTCGGCTTTTTTGCCGGATTGTTTCTGGCCCCGTATCTGGAAGGGCATCTGCCCGGCATTTTCAGTGTGCTGCTGCTCACGCCGATCGGCATTTTGCTGGCGGGCTTTTTCTGGACCCGCGTGCCTGATTCGCTTCGCCTGCGTATTCCCGATGGCTGGGAAAGCGCGATCCTGATTCCTGTCGTGCTGTTGGTGGGCTGGTTCTCGTTGAGCATGAGCCCGCACCTGGAGAGCTGGTTCTTCGCCGGGGACATGAGCACCTGGATTCGCGACCACCTGGGTATCACCTACGATCAGCGCAATGCGCTGGTGGTCGGTATCGCCATGGGGTTCGCAGTGATCCCCAACATTTATTCGATTGCCGAAGACGCCGTGTTCAGCGTGCCGCGCAGCCTGACGCTGGGTTCGCTGGCACTGGGCGCAACGCCGTGGCAGACCCTGACACGGGTGGTGATCCTGACCGCCAGCCCTGGCATCTTTTCCGCCTTGATGATCGGCATGGGCCGGGCCGTGGGGGAAACCATGATTGTGCTGATGGCGACCGGCAATACGCCGATCATGGACATGAACCTGTTTGAAGGCATGCGTACGCTGGCGGCGAATGTCGCGGTGGAGATGCCGGAGTCGGAAGTGGGCGGCAGCCATTATCGGGTGCTGTTTCTGGCGGCGTTGGTGCTGTTGATGTTCACCTTCGTGATGAACACCCTCGCAGAGCTGATTCGTCAGCGTCTGCGCAAGCAATACTCGTCGCTGTAAGGAAGGTAGGCGTTGGTGAAGCGGAACTCCCTCAGGAACTGGTTCAAAAGTGGCGCCCCCGGCGTCTGGATGAGTGCGGGTGCCGTATCCATCGCTGTGATCATGACCATCGGCCTGCTGGCGGTGATCGCCGTGCGCGGCCTTGGGCATTTCTGGCCCGCCGATCTGGTGAGCGCGCAGTACGCGGTACCCAATCAGGAATCGAGTGTTCTGGTCGGTGAACGGGTCGAGCAGGAGCAGGTACCTCGTGCGCGCCTGAAAAGCGCGGGCCTGCCGGTGCCTGATCAAGGGCCGGAATTCATGACCCGTGAGCTGTTCAAGGTCGGCAATCGGGATATCAACCCCAGTGACTTCAACTGGGTGGTAGGCGAATGGCTGACCGGGCAGAGCCGGCCTGCAGACCTGATGACGCTGGAGCGTCGCGAGTGGGGCAATTTCTACGGCTATCTGGTCAACGTCAAGGAGGGCGGACGCATCGTGGCCGAAGGCGAGGCGGCCTGGCCGGTCCTGCAAGAGCGCATCAAACGCGTCGAAAAGCTGGCTGACGAACTCTATACCCTGGAAAAGAAAGACATTGGTGCCATCAATCACAGCATCGAGCGCCTGCGTCTGCAGGCCCGCAAGCTGGAGCTCGATGGCCGGCTGGATGCCGCCGCGCAAGCGGACATGGCCGCCGAGCGTGCCGAGCTGGATGCGCGTTACAAGGTGATCGAGGCGCGTCTTGACGGGCTGCACCAGGCCTTTGATCGCGACAGCCTGACCGCGCGTGATGGCAGCGGCAAAGAGATCGAACTCAGCCTGGGCAAAGTGGTGCGTGCCTATCAGCCCAATGCGATGGGCACGGTGACCAAGCTCGGCTTCTACTTCGAGAAGCTGTGGGAGTTTCTCAGTGCCGATCCACGCGAAGCCAACACCGAAGGCGGTATCTTCCCGGCGATCTTCGGCACGGTGATGATGACCCTGATCATGGCCGTGATCGTCACGCCGTTCGGTGTGCTGGCGGCGGTCTACCTGCGTGAGTACGCGCGTCAGGGGCCGGTGACCCGGTTGATTCGCATCGCGGTGAACAACCTCGCCGGCGTGCCTGCGATTGTCTACGGCGTGTTCGGCCTGGGCTTTTTCGTCTATGTACTTGGCGGTTCGGTGGATCGGCTGTTCTTTCCTGAAGCGCTGCCGGCTCCGACGTTCGGCACGCCTGGCCTGTTATGGGCCTCGCTGACCCTGGCACTGCTCGCCGTGCCGGTGGTGATTGTGGCAACCGAAGAAGGGCTGGCGCGCATTCCGCTGACCCTGCGTGAAGGTTCGCTGGCACTGGGTGCAACCAAGGCCGAGACGCTGTGGAAGATCGTACTGCCGATGGCCAGCCCGGCAATGATGACCGGGCTGATTCTCGCGGTGGCGCGTGCCGCCGGGGAAGTTGCGCCCTTGATGCTGGTGGGCGTCGTCAAGCTGGCGCCGTCACTGCCGCTGGACGGCAACTATCCTTATCTGCACCTCGATCAGAAGATCATGCACCTGGGTTTCCACATTTACGATGTCGGCTTCCAGAGCCCCAACGTCGAGGCAGCCCGCCCGCTGGTCTATGCCACCGCACTGCTGCTGGTACTGGTCATCGCCTTGCTCAATCTGTCGGCGGTGAGCATCCGTAACCATTTGCGGGAAAAGTACAAGGCGCTCGACAATTGATTCCGAATTCGCCCTTTGGCAAACGCGGCCGTTCGATGACGCGAACCGTTCGCACAGGAGCAATCCATGCAGCATGAAAGCCCGACGAGTGGCATGAACATGTCGGCCCTGAGGCGGCACAAGCAACGCCTGGATCTGGCCGACGAGAGCGTGGCCATCGAAGTGCCAGGCCTGAATCTGTTCTATGGCGACAAGCAGGCGCTGTTCGATATTGCCCTGAATATCCCGAAGCAGAAGGTAACCTCGTTCATCGGCCCTTCCGGGTGCGGCAAGTCGACGTTGTTGCGCTGCTTCAACCGCATGAACGATCTGGTCGATGGTTGCCGTGTCGAGGGCGCGATCAACCTGTACGGGCACAACATCTACACCAAGGGCGAGGAAGTCGCCGAGTTGCGTCGACGCGTCGGCATGGTGTTTCAGAAGCCCAATCCGTTCCCCAAGACGATTTATGAAAACGTGGTCTACGGGCTGCGCATTCAGGGGATCAACAAGAAGCGCGTGCTCGATGAAGCTGTCGAGTGGGCGCTGAAAGCCGCTGCGCTCTGGGATGAAGTCAAGGATCGACTGCATGAGTCGGCATTGGGTTTGTCCGGGGGGCAGCAGCAGCGTCTGGTCATTGCCCGAACGATCGCCGTGGAGCCGGAAGTCCTGCTGCTCGACGAACCCTGTTCGGCACTTGATCCGATTTCGACTCTCAAGGTCGAAGAACTGATCTACGAACTGAAATCGAAATACACCATTGTGATCGTTACCCACAACATGCAGCAGGCGGCTCGGGTGTCGGATTACACCGCGTTTATGTACATGGGCAAGCTTGTCGAGTTCGGTGATACGGATACCTTGTTCACCAACCCGGCAAAAAAACAGACAGAAGACTACATCACCGGTCGTTACGGGTAGTACGTGCTTCGTCAGCCCTGAACCACCGCTGCGTTTTCGCAATTAACCGGACGTTCCAAGGACACCCAGCATGATCCACAAAGACAGCCATACGCATCACATTTCCCAACAGTTCAACGCTGAACTCGAAGATGTTCGCAGCCATTTGCTCGAAATGGGTGGCCTGGTCGAGAAGCAGGTGAACGATTCGGTCACGGCGTTGATCGAAGCCGACTCCGGTCTTGCCCAGCGTGTTCGCGAGGTCGACGACCGGATCAATCAGATGGAACGCAGCATCGACGAAGAGTGCCTGCGCATTCTGGCTCGTCGCCAGCCTGCGGCGTCCGACCTGCGCCTGATCATCAGCATTTCCAAGTCGGTGATCGACCTGGAGCGCATTGGTGATGAAGCCACCAAGATCGCACGCCGTGCCATCAAGCTTTGCGAAGAGGGCGAGGCGCCGCGTGGTTACGTCGAGGTGCGTCACATCGGCGATCAGGTGCGCAATATGGTGCGCGATGCGCTGGACTCGTTCGCCCGCTTCGACGCCGAGCTGGCCCTGTCGGTTGCGCAGTACGACAAGACCATCGACCGCGAGTACAAGACGGCTCTGCGCGAGCTGGCGACCTACATGATGGAAGATCCACGCTCGATCTCCCGGGTATTGGACATCATCTGGGTGCTGCGCTCTCTGGAGCGAATCGGCGACCATGCACGCAACATTTCCGAACTGGTGATCTACCTGGTGCGCGGGACCGACGTGCGGCACATGGGTCTCAAGCGCATGAAGGAAGAAGTGCAGGGTATATCGAGCGAAACCGCTAATGTTCCGGGCGACGCTGACGATAAGTAAGATTGCCTGCGAGAAAAACGCCCAGCACGCGCTGGGCGTTTTTCGTTGTGCAGATCAGTATTTCCCGTCGCCAGCGGATTAAATGCCGCGGCGCAGTCAATCAATATGGCAGTTGGCTATCAGTCAACGCTATGCTTGCCGAAACAAAGGGCGTGTTGGCATACCGCAGTTCGCCTCCAGGTGAACACGCCCGCAGGAGCGTCGATGAGTAAGGTCAGTGTATTGGTGGTGGATGACGCGACTTTCATTCGCGACTTGGTCAAGAAAGGGCTGCGCAATTATTTTCCCGGGATTCATACCGAGGACGCGGTCAATGGTCGCAAGGCTCAGACGTTGCTGGGCAAAGAGGCGTTCGATCTGATCCTGTGCGACTGGGAAATGCCAGAAATGTCCGGCCTTGAGCTGTTGACATGGTGCCGCCAGCAAGACAATTACCTGAGAACCGTTCCGTTCATCATGGTGACCAGCCGTGGTGACAAGGAAAACGTCGTGCAGGCCATTCAGGCTGGAGTGACCGATTTTGTCGGCAAGCCGTTCACCAATGAACAGCTGCTGACCAAGGTCAAGAAAGCGCTGGCAAAAGTCGGCAAGCTTGACGCTGTCATGTCCACAGCCCCGGCACGCATGAACTCGCCGCTCAATGACTCGCTGAGTGCATTGACCGGTGGCAAGGCCGAAGTGGTTCGTAGCGCGCCTGCTGCTGCCGCAGCTCCCAAGCCAGCACCTGCACCCGCCAGATCGGCAGAGCCGACCGGTCGCGGACAGGGCCAGTTGCGCCTGCCCAACGGCATTCAGTCGTGCGTGATCAAGGCCCTCACCCTGAAAGACGCCACGCTGGTGATTCGCGTCAGCGAAAACCTGCCGCAGGTACTCGACAGCGCGGTGCTGGACCTTGAGCAGGGCGAGAGCAACGAAGTCGCGCGCCTGAATGGCTACCTGCACTCGGTTGCCGCGTTCGAGCAGAAGCCCGACAGCGAATGGCTGCAGGTGTCTTTCCGTTTCGTCGACCAGGATGCGCAGAAGCTCGACTATCTGTCGCGTCTGATTGCCCGCGGTACGGCGCAGAAGCACTTTATCCCGGGTGCCTGACATCCACCTCTGAGCTGAACGGCGTGCCCACGCTGCGTCAGCCTTGCGCGGTGTTACACAACACCGCGTACCGGCGCTCTGGCGTGCCTTCCTTGACGCTTCATTCATGTCCGATTGATACCCTTGCGTCCTCTTCTGCCTGCAAGGCTGCTAGGCTTGGCACCCAGTGCCCTTGAACCCGACCATCCCGATGCTTGAACGCCTGCTTATCCTGTTTGCCCTGACGTTGACTGTGCAGTCGGCCGGGGCGGTCACGATTTATAAATTCACCGATGCCAATGGCGTGGTGTCCTTCTCGGACCGGCCGACGCCCGGCGCATCGGTCATGGTGTTTCGGGACCGCATGGTCGAGCGTATCGACGGCCAGGTGCACTTGAGTGTCAGACGTGAAAAGGGCGTACACAGTCTGTACGTGCGCAATGATCTGTATGCCCCGGTCGAGGTCGAACTCAAGCTTTCCAGTGTGACCAACGTGCTGGGGGTCTCTGGCTCGTCGGCAACGCTGCGCCGCACGATCGCTGCGCGCAGCAACCAGCGCGTGGTGGTCTTGAGCCCCAAGGTGGGCAGCAAGCCGATGAACTACGCCTCGATGCTGACTTCAACTCTGGGAGACCCCAAAGGCTCGGTGCAGGCCTACAAATACCCGCTGCCGTGGATTGGCGGCCCGTTCCGCCTGACTCAGGGCCCGAATGGCAGGTACAGCCATTACGGCGTCAAGGGGCGCTATGCAATGGACATCGCCATGCCGGAGGGAACGCCGATCATTGCCGCGCGCGGCGGCACGGTGGTGAAGATCGAAAACAGCCAGTCAGGGCGGGGCTCGAATGCGTCAGGCAACTTTGTGCGCATCTTGCACGACGACGGCACCATGGGCGTCTACCTGCACCTGATGCGCGGCTCGGTGAGTGTCAGGGAAGGTCAGCGGGTGAGTGTCGGAACAGCGCTGGCACGGTCGGGCAACACCGGCAACAGCACCGGCCCGCACCTGCACTTTGTCGTGCAGCGCAACTCGGGCAATGAACTGGTCTCGATCCCCTACGAATTCGCCACACCGGTGCAGAGCCTGCCCAACTTCGCCGTCGGCGGGAATTGAGCAGGGGGCCATTCATAGCTCCCACGCCCTGCGTCCGATCCTGAACATGGGGCGCGGCGCAGATTTGTGACGCGGAGCGTCACGCAAGGCATTCCCACGCTGGAGCGTGAGGAACGATAGGCGGCAGGTAGATCACCATCGTGCCCATGCTCCAGCGTGGGCATGCCGTTCTGGACGCTCTGCGTCCTCTCCTGAACATGGGGCGCGGCGCAGATTTGTGACGCGGAGCGTCGCGAAATGCATTCCCACTGGAGCGTGAGGAACGATGGGCGTCCGGTAGAACACCCTGCGCCCGATGCTGAACAGGCGCCGCTGATCGGGTCAGTCCAGCTTCAGCACCTTGGCCAGGACGATTTTCGGGCCTTTCATCTTCTTGATGATGATGCGCAGGCCTTCGACTTCCAGCTGTTCCTCTTCTTCCGGCACGCGCTTGAGCGTGTCGTAGATCAGACCGGCCAGTGTCTCGGCTTCGATGTGATCCAGGTCGACGCCCAGCAGGCGCTCGATCTTGAACAATGGCGTGTCACCGCGTACCAGCAGTTTGCCGGGCTGATAGGCGAGAATGCCGCGCTCTACCTTGCGGTGTTCGTCCTGGATGTCGCCCACCAGCACTTCGAGCACGTCTTCCATGGTCAGGTAGCCCACGATCTTGCCGTCGGCTTCTTCCACCACGGCGAAGTGCGCGCCACCCTTGCGGAACTGCTCGAGCAACTGCGACAGCGGCATGTGCCGGGAAACACGTTCCAGCGGGCGGGTCAGCTCGGCCAGGTTGAACGACTCCGGAATATGGTCCAGCGCTGCCAGTTCCAGCAGCAGGTCCTTGATGTGCAGCAGGCCGACGAACTCGCCACGTTCAGCGTCATACAGCGGATAACGGCTGAATTTGTGACGGCGGAACAAGGCAAGGATTTCCTTGAGCGGCGCATTGAAGTCCAGTGACACCATGTCTTCGCGGGAGTTGGCCCAGTCGACCACTTCCAGCTCGCCCATTTCCACCGCCGACGCCAGCACACGCATGCCCTGATCGCTGGGGTCCTGGCCACGGCTGGAGTGCAGGATCAGTTTCAATTCGTCGCGGCTGTAGCTGTGTTCATGGTGCGGGCCGGGCTCACCCTGGCCGGCGATGCGCAAAATGGCGTTGGCGCTGGCGTTGAGCAGGTAGATGGCCGGGTACATCAACCAGTAGAAGAAGTACAACGGCGCCGCTGTCCACAGCGACAACAGCTCCGGTTTGCGGATCGCCCAGGATTTGGGGGCCAGCTCGCCGATGACGATGTGCAGATAGGAAATGATGAAGAAGGCGGTAAAGAACGACACGCCCTTGATCAATTCCGGAGTGTCCACGCCCATCGCCGCGAGCAACGGCTCCAGCAGGTGCGCGAAGGCCGGTTCACCGACCCAGCCCAGGCCCAGAGAGGCGAGGGTGATCCCCAGCTGGCAGGCCGAAAGGTAGGCGTCCAGCTGGCCATGGACCTTGCGCAGAATGTGCCCGCGCCAGCCGTTCTTGTCGGCAATGGCTTCAACCTTGGTCGAGCGCAGTTTGACCATGGCGAACTCTGCCGCAACGAAAAAGCCGTTGAGCAGGACCAGGAACAAAGCAAAAAGAATCATGCCGAAATCGGCGAAGAGTGAAGACAGGTTAAAACTAGGGGAAGGGTCCATGATTGGGTTTTGCAGGGTCCGTATTAACAGGAAGAGGGTCGTGTCACGCCAGAGAGGACGCTATGAACCCGGCAATGTAGCGGCTCGAAGCGGGATTGCCTAGTAGTCTGAATCGTCGCTCGCGGGTTTGGACAACTGAGCGCTGGCAAAGTGACAGGTAAAAACACTGCCCTTGCCGAGAACACTGTTGATCTCAAGGTTGCCGCGATGGCGCAGCAGCACATGTTTGACGATGGCCAGACCGAGCCCTGTACCGCCAGTATTGGACGCGCGGCTGGTATCGACCCGGTAGAAGCGCTCCGTCAGGCGCGGCAGGTGTTTGGTCTCGATGCCGATCCCTGAATCCTGCACGCTCAGGTGCGCGCCCCGTTCGTCGGCCCACCAGCGAACACGTATCACGCCCTCGGCCGGGGTGTATTTGACGGCATTGAAAATCAGGTTGGAAAACGCGCTGCGCAGTTCGCTTTCGCTGCCCTTGAGGCGCATGTCGCTTTCCAGGCTGAGGTGGATCTGCTGGTTCTTGCTGCCCGACAGCGCGTTGGCATCGGCGGTGATGGTCTTGAGCAGGGAATTGACGACCACCGGGTGGTTGTCCGAGGGGTAATCGGTGGCCTCGAGCTTGGCCAGCAACAGCAGGTCATTGAGCAGCGTCTGCATGCGCCCGCCTTGCTGATGCATCTGTTGCAGCGCACGGACCCAGCGTGGATTGACCTCGTCCACGTTATCGAGCAGCGTTTCCAGGTAGCCGAAGATCACCGTGAGCGGCGTGCGCAACTCGTGAGACACGTTGGCGACGAAGTCTTTGCGCATCTGCTCCAGCTGATGAATGCGCGTCACGTCGCGCACCAGCATCAGATGCTCATTGTTGCCATAACGGGTGATCAGCAACTGAATGCGCAGGCGATCGTTGGTCGGCGACGGGATTTCCAGCGGCTCGCTGTAGTCGCCCAGCGCAAAGTATTCCTTGAAACGTGGATGCCGCACCAGGTTGGTCACGGGCTGCCCGCTGTCCTGCGGCGTCTTCAGACCCAGCAGGGTTTCAGCGGCGCGGTTCCACCACTCCAGGTTGCCGTCGCTGTCGAGCATGATCACCGCATCACGCAGCGCGGCGGTGGATTCCTGCACGCGGTCGATGACCGCCTGAAGGCGGCCGCGGACGCGCTGATCCCGACGTTGCAGGTGGTAGATGCTGTCGAAGACTTCGCCCCACAGACCGTAACCGTCCGGAGGCGGCTCGTCGGCCTTGTGGCTGCTCAGCCATTCATGCAGGCGCAACAGTTGCTTGAGGGTCCAGGCCAGATACAGCCCCAGCCCGGCGGCCAGGCTCCAGGCATATTGCCCACTGATCAGGCCGACCAACAGGCAGGCGGTGACCAGCAACAACATGTGGCGTATCAGAGTGCCGTGCCAATTTTGATTCAATTAGGGGTAAATCCTTGTCTGGTCTGCACCGGCCCTTGCCCTGCGTCGACGCAGCGGTTGTCAGCTTTTGGTCGAGAAACGATAGCCAGTGCCGCGTACGGTTTGTACCAGATTTTCATACGCATCCCCCAAAGCCTTGCGCAGGCGGCGGATGTGAACATCGACGGTGCGTTCCTCGACGTAGACGTTGCCGCCCCATACCTGATCCAGCAACTGACCGCGCGTGTAGGCGCGCTCCTGGTGGGTCATGAAGAACTGCAGCAGACGGTATTCGGTCGGGCCCATTTCGGCCGGTTTGCCGTCGATGGTGACCCGGTGGCTGATCGGGTCGAGCAGCAGGCCGCCGACTTCGATGGGCGCTTCGCCGTCAGTCGGGCCAGCGCGACGCAGCACAGCCTTGAGGCGTGCCACCAACTCGCGGGGCGAGAAAGGCTTGGTGATGTAATCGTCGGCGCCGACTTCCAGGCCCTGAATCTTGTTGTCCTCTTCACCCTTGGCGGTGAGCATGATGATCGGGATGTCCCCGGTCAGTTCATCACGCTTGAGGCGCCGGGCCAGTTCGATGCCGGACGTGCCAGGCAGCATCCAGTCGAGCAGAATCAGGTCAGGCTTGCGGTCCACGATGATCGCGTGGGCCTGCTGAGAGTTTTCGGCTTCAATACAGTCGTATCCAGCCATTTCCAACGCAACGGCGATCATTTCGCGAATTGGCGCTTCGTCGTCAACGATCAGGATGCTCCTGCCAGCCATGCTCGAACCTCTTGTCATTTAACTGTCTTGGGGCGCATTAGATAACGGAATTATTGCAGTCGTGTGACAGGTCTGAATGAGGCTAGCACGCTGACAGGCTGCGGGGGCCCGCAGGCCCCGCGATCCTGAAGTTATTTAATTCGTGCCCAGGCTGGCGCTGGCTGTTTTCAGCGCACCGCGTAGTCGGCGACGATGCCCAGGAATATCGCCAGCCCGGCCCAGTGATTGTGCAGGAAGGCCTTGAAGCAGGCGTCTCGCTCGCGCTCTCGGGTGCTCCAGAATTCCCAGGCAAAGCAGCCTGCCGCTGCCAGCAGACCGATGTAGAAACACGCGCCCAGTTCGAAGCGCGCACCGGCCAGCATCAGGCAGCCCAGTGCCAGCCCTTGCAGGGTCAGGATGATGACCCGGTCGGCATCGCCGAACAGGACGGCCGTGGATTTCACGCCGATTTTCAGGTCGTCGTCGCGATCGACCATGGCGTAGTAGGTGTCGTAGCCCACGGTCCACAGCAGGTTGGCGATGTACAGCAGCCAGGCTGCAGCGGGCAGTTCTCCGGTTTCGGCAGTGAAGGCCATCGGCATGCCCCACGAGAACGCAGCCCCCAGTACCACTTGCGGGTAATAGGTGTAGCGCTTCATGAACGGATAGCTGGCCGCCAGGGCGAGACCGCCGAACGACAGCCAGATAGTCGCCGCGTTGGTAAACAGCACCAGCACAAAGCTCAGGCCGACCAGCACCGCAAACAGCACCAGTGCTTCCCTTGAGCTGACTTTGCCGCTGACCAGCGGACGCTGCTCGGTGCGTTTGACGTGGCCATCCACCTTGCGGTCGGCGAAGTCATTGATCACACAGCCTGCCGCGCGCATCAGAAAGACGCCGAGCACAAAAATGCACACGGTCTGCAGCGACGGCGCGCCTTTGCCTGCAATCCAGACCGCCCACAGGGTCGGCCACAGCAGCAGGTAGACGCCGATGGGCTTGTCGATGCGCGTCAGCTGGATGAAGTCCCAGGCGCGCGGGCTCAGACGATTGAGGGATTTGAGGAGGGACAGGTACATCAGACGTGGTCCTTGTCATGAATCGCAGTGCACAGGGCAGGCAGGAAAACTTCGGCGACCAGCACGCTCAAGGCATCGCGATCAAAGCGCGAGCGGCGTGCCCACAGTCCGCGCGCTGCATCGGCAGCCGGCAGCCAGGCCTCGGGGTAATGACACACTTCAAGCGTGCCGCGCACGAACGCCGGGTCGCTGAACAGCAACTCACCCAGCGAGCGAGTGCCCAGCTCGTCCATATTCAGGCCACCATCCTGCAGGGCGCTGCGGGCGGCGACACTGCGCGCGAACACCCAGTTGTTGCCGTTACCACGCAGGTACACCTCGCGCACCCAGCCTTCGCCAGCCTCTGGCAGGCCCAGCGCCAGGCACTCGTCAGGGCGCAAGGGCTGCCAGCCTTCAAACTGCGGAAATACGCTGAAACGACCGTCAGACAAACGGTCCAACCGACGAGTGAGGGAGTCCTGATTGAACAACCAGTCGAGCATTACCGGGTCCGGTGCGTCGATCAATTGCTCGCGCTCAAGCCAGGCAGGGCCAATGAATGCGGGGGATTGCTGGGTCACGGTAAGCCAGTTCCGGCAGCCAACGAGGCCGCGAGCTTAGCATGATTGCCGGTCTCGACCGACGGTCGATAGAGCGTCGGGTTATAGAATCAGACTTGCATCCGCGCCTGCCGATCAGTACAACGCCCCTTCAGAAGACGGCAACCGACCGTCGTACGCTATTGAGCCTGATAAACGAGAGAACCTGACATGAAGAAGTGGCAATGCATCGTCTGCGGCCTGGTCTATAACGAAGCCGATGGCTGGCCGGATGACGGAATTGCGCCCGGCACCCTCTGGCAGGATGTGCCTGAAGACTGGATGTGCCCGGATTGCGGCGTGGGCAAGATGGACTTTGAGATGATCGAAATCGGCTGATTGCTGCCCGCAAACAAGGGCTGGCAACAACGAGCACCAGGCACAGTGAAATAGGGAAGAACAATGAGCGCACCTGTCGTCATCATCGGCACCGGCCTTGCGGGGTATAACCTCGCCCGAGAGTTTCGCAAGCTGGACGTGGACACGCCGCTGCTATTGATCACGGCCGACGATGGCCGTTCCTACTCCAAGCCGATGCTCTCTACCGGCTTTGGCAAAAACAAGGAGGCTGACGGCCTGAGCATGGCTGAAGCCGGCGCCATGGCCGATCAGCTCAAGGCCGAGATTCGTACGCACACGCGCATCAGCGGGATCGATGCCGGCCACAAACGCCTGTGGATCGGCGAAGAGGCGGTGTATTACCGCGATCTGGTGCTGGCCTGGGGCGCCGAAACCATTCGTGTACCGGTGGAAGGCGACGCCGGCGACGCGGTTTTCCCGATCAACGATCTTCAGGATTACGCCCGTTTCCGGGCGGCTGCGGCGGGCAAACGCCGGGTGCTGATTCTCGGCGCAGGGCTCATTGGCTGTGAGTTCGCCAACGACCTGATCCTGGGCGGCTATGAAGTGGATCTGGTGGCCCCGTGCGAACAGGTCATGCCGACCCTGTTGCCCCCTGAGGCTGCGGCTGCTGTGAAGTCCGGCCTTGAAAGCCTGGGTGCACGTTTCCATCTGGGGCCGGTGCTGACCCGTCTGAATCGCAATGGTGATGGCCTGCAAGCGCACTTGTCGGACGGGCAGGTGATGGACTGCGACCTGGTGGTGTCAGCCATCGGCCTGCGTCCTCGCATCGAACTGGCCGCTGCCGCCGGGCTGCAGACCGGGCGCGGCATTCTGGTCGACCGCCTGTTGCAAACCTCCCACGCCAACATCCACGCGCTGGGTGATTGCGCTGAAGTCGATGGCCTGAACCTGCTCTACGTGATGCCGTTGATGAGCTGCGCTCGTGCGTTGGCCCAGACGCTGGCCGGAAACCCGACTTCCGTCAAATACGGGCCCATGCCGATCACCGTGAAGACGCCCGCCTGCCCGCTGGTGGTTTCGCCGCCGCCGCGTGGCAGCGATGGCCACTGGAGCGTCGAAGGGCAGGGCGCTGACATCAAGGCGCTGTGTCACGACGCTGATGGCCATCTGCTGGGCTATGCCCTGACAGGCGCTGCGGTTATGGAAAAACTCGCACTCAACAAGGCGTTACCTGCGTTATTGGCGTGATTTCTCGTCATTTTGTCGGATTGACCCTGTATTTCTGCCAATAAACCGCGTTCATGCACTGGCGCGGGTCAGTTCGGCATGCCATCCTCGGTCTTGTCTGCCGCTACGTAGAGCTGTCGCGGCGCCTTGTTGCCGTTGTTTTACAAAAGCGGCGCGGGACATAAAAACAAAAAACCGTAAAAGAGGCTTCATATGCGCAAACCAGATGTTGCAGCCGCCATCGCTGAAAAGGCGGATCTCACCAAAGAACAATCCAATCGCGTTCTCAATGCCATCCTTGAAGAGATTACTGGCGCACTGAACCGCAAGGACAGTGTCACGCTGGTAGGTTTCGGTACTTTTCTGCAACGCCACCGCGGCGCTCGCACTGGCAAGAACCCACAGACCGGGGAGCCGGTTAAAATCAAGGCAAGCAACACGGTTGCCTTCAAACCGGGGAAAGCCCTGAAAGACAGCGTCAATCCTTGACACCCTGTTGTGCGCCTCGGCGGGAGGCGCGCGACCCACAGGCGGGCACACCAATCGGATTGGGTGCCCGTTTCTTGTTTCTGTCGTATGACGCCGATGATGCCTTTCGCTCCCTGCGAGAATTGTCCTACCCCATTGCGTGTAATTGCCTTCCAAAGCCCCAGCTTTGCCTGACTTCTTCTTGTTGTTGATTCCCTTAGAGTGCCGCCCCTGCTGCACCCCTTCAATTACTCTTGGGAAATCTCGAATGAAAAAGCCATGGAAGTTTGCTGCTGTTGCGGCGCTGATCGCCACGACCAGCGGTTGTGTGAGCTACAACGTCAGCCAGCCAAGCGCACCGCTGGAAGGCACGGTCAAAACCGACCTGAAGGCTGACGTCAAGGTTGGCGGCACCATCAGCGGCGAGTCGTCCACCAACGTGCTGTTCAATTTCCTGAGCTTCGGCGGCGATAATCAGTTCGCCGATGGCGTGACCTACGGTGGCGCAAGTGGCGGTGGCGGCCTGGGTCTGGCGTTGCCTGATCCTGTGTCAACGACCAAAGCGGCAGCCGCCTTCAAAGCGGTCAAATCCTCCGGCGCCGATCTGATCGTCGCGCCGCGCTACGAAGTCAGCGTCAAGGACTACTTCATCTTCAAGAAGGTCGATGTAAAGGTCACGGGTAACAAAGGCAGCATCAACAGCATTCGTTGATGTCAGTGTGATGCTGCTTCCCACGCGGAGCAGCATCCTCGTGCTCAACGGCCGTTTAGTGCCGATCTCCTTCGATATCCATTTTGTCCTACAGGTTTTGCGCCGATAACCCGCTACACTGCCACGCCGATCCCGAATCGGAACCCGCGTGTTCAGAGGCCGTGTATGAAATTTCGTTTTCTGTTGTGGATGCTGGGCCTGCTGATGGCTCGCGCCAGTCGTAACAACCCTGCGTTTCAGCAGCAACTGGCTGGCAAGGACCTGACCTTTCAGTTGCAGACCGCAGATGGCAAGGTTGCACGTCACTTCATGGTCCACGATCAGCGGATTCGCAGTGCAAGTGGCACGGTTGCAGAGCCGGCCTTTGCCATCGTGTTTCGTGATGCAGCCTTCGGCTTTGATACCCTGCAGGCGAAGAACAAGCAGCTGGCGTTCATGAAGGGCATTCAGGACAAGGATATTCAGATCAAGGGCAACCCGGCCCTGGTGATCTGGTTCCAGGGCCTGGTCAAATACCTCAAACCGAGAAAGAAAGCCGCCTGATCACGGCAGCTGCAGCCCGCCTGCAGCCTTGTGCAACGCCCTGAGGTGCTCGGACACCTGTTTGAGGTTGGCTTCGTTGGCGGCAATCTCTTTGGCGCGCTCAGGCTCCAGCAGGGCTCGCACTTCCTTGTCGAGATCGCCGGTCAGGCGCTTGAGCTGCTTCTGGCGCTGACTGCTTTCTGCCTCAAGACGCTGCCATTCACCCGCCTGTGGCAAACCGTACCCGTCGCTGCCCAGCAGCTCGGCAGGCCGGCTGAGGAACCCGCTGCTGGCGAGGATTTCCTGCAGCGTTTTGGTCGCGTTGGAGACTTTGCCGTCTTTCAATTCCCGTGCACCCAGGTAGCTCTGTTTCACTTCGTCCTGGGCCAACAGCAGTTGCCTGCGCAGGCTGGCCTGCTCGAGCAGCAGAATCGCAGCGCTGGTACGTAGATCGGCTTTAGCGAACCACTGGCTGCGCTCACTGGCTGGCAGGGCCATCCAGTCTTCCACGGTGTTCTGTTTGATCGGCAGGTGCTTCTTCAGCACTTCGAACATCGCCTGATAGCGGTCGCGATAGGAGTCGAACCGATAGCCCAGACGCAGCGCCTCCTTGGGATCATCCAGTACGCTGGTGTCAGCCAGCCCACGGCCTTCGAGGACTTCAAGCAAACCGTTGGGCAAAATGCTGTCCAGGCCGACGAGTTTGGGGTTGTGCGTACCGGCGCGCAGCAGTTTGAGGTTTTCAACGGCGCAGTTGTTCGAAAGGAAGTAGTAGTTGCCGTCGTAGCTCCAGTGCATCTCGGCAGCGTGCTGCACCAGCCCTTCTATTTCCGGACGCGACAGCTTGATCGGTACCGACGCCAGGCTGCGCAGTTCGGTCTTGGTGTATTCATCGATGACCTGCGCCAGTGGCAGGACGAACAGGCGCGACGGGTAGGCCCCCATCAGGCCGTCCCAGCTGGACAGCTGCACGTCGCCGACAAACGCCCGGTAAGACAGCACCAGATGCTGATCGAGGTCCAGTCGGCAATCCGGGCCGCGCGGGCGACCGGGTTTGCAGATCACCAGGCGCAACATGCTGTGGCCCCAGCGGCTTGCCCAGTTCTGGTTCGCCTCGGCCAGCAGATAGTCCACCGCATAGACCCGTTCCGGGTCCAGCTTGCCCAGCGGCTCCCGGCCGAAGTCGCTGCCGGCATTCAGGTAGGGGTAAAACTTCGGGCATTCGTTATGGGCTGCAGGTGCCCAGCCGAAACGCTCCTTGTAATACGCATACAGGGCAGGGCGACGGCAGGCGTAGGCCGGATCAAGGAGGAAATACTCCATGTTCACCGCCACGAATTCCAGCGGGCTGGTGGTTTCGTAGATGTCCGGGCTGCGGGCAACCTGGCCGTTATGTTCCTCGCGGTCGCCACGACGTCCGACATATTGCTGCCAGCCCGCCAGGTCCAGCAGGCGTGGATCGTCACTCAGGGTGAAGCGTCGCTCGGTCTGGCCGCGGCAGTTGTCAGGCAGGCCGACCTTGCCCAGCGAACTGCTGCGTGATGTGCAGCGAAAAATCGCCGCTCGCTCGCTGGGCGACCACAGGCGGGCGCGGTCGTAGACGTGGGTCAGCTCATGCAGGACAGTGGCGAGCAACTCACGACGCACCGTGCCGTGTGGTCGGCCCGTCTGGGCGGTGGCGGCCGAGCCGTCCGTCAATGACGCCAGCAGGTGGTTGTTGAGGTACAGCTGATAGGGACCGGCAGCCTGACCGTAGGCATTCTGCGGCATGTCAGCGGACCAGCTCACCTCGACGGTGCGGTCCAGTGCTTCGACGAAGCTGGGCGGTAACGCATGCAGGGCTTCGTCGAGCAGCGCCTGGCTGGCTTGCTGTTGAGGTGCATCGAGGCCGTCGGTGTGCAGTTCCAGCTTCAGGCTGGCAAAGGCATGCGTACCGACCAGCGACAGCGCGCCAGCGAGCAGCCAGGCGCGAAGCCGCCTCACAATGCGAGGATTGCTTCAGCCAGGGTCTGATCGCTTGCACCGCGCGCTTCCGGCACGCGGGTACGCAGCGTGTCGAACGCAGCATCCAGTTGGGCACCGTGGATATCACCGCCGGTGGCAACGTAGCTGGCAGCATCGTCCTTGGCCTGGAGAACGACCTTGGAATCGCGGATCGATGTGGTGGTGTCGGAAGTGAAATCGATGGTACGGCCGAACGCACGAACGATGATGTTGCTCGTGGCCACAACAGTCTGGGCCTGGGCAAAATCGGCCAGCAAGAGCAGGCCAAGGGAAGCAGCAATCAGCGGGGTACGCATGTAGTGACGTCTCCAGTTACGCGAAGAGGGGAAAGTGGCTATTGGACGAGGATTGCCTGCGCCAGTTCAAGGTCGCTGGCATGAAGTTTTGCATCTGCCTGACGCAGGGCGTGCAGCGCTGACTCAAGCCGGGCACCGCGCATTTCTCCGCCGCTGGCGATGAATGCAGCAGCATCGTCACGGGCAGCCATGATCAGTTTGTTATCGAACGGTCCTGTCGAAACCTGACTGGTGGCGTAGCCGGTCTTGACCAGGCCTTGCGTGGTCGTATCGAACGCTTGAACCTGACTGACGTACATCAGGCTGGCAAAGGGAGCGATATACAGAAGGTGCACTAAACGCATGACTTTCACGAACCGGCAAAACAGCCTCCAAGGCTAGCGCAATGCGCGGGCCAGAGCTACCCCGGCACATGGCCGGGGCGCAGCGGTCAGATGGCCAGGATGGCTTGAGCCAATTGGCTGTCGCTGGCTTGCAGTTCAGGCAGGACCTGGCGGATATGCTGCAGCGCGCCTTCGAGTCGAGCACTGCGGATGTCGCCGGAGCTGGCCACGAAGCTGGCGGCGTCGTCACGGGCGGCAAGAACGATCTTGTCGTCTTTCAGGGAAGAAGAAACGTTGGAGGTCGCGCGCGTCGCTGCATTGACGGCATCGACCACTGCGTCGGTGGTGACAATGAAGCTGGAGGCGTTTGCACCGGCTGCGGCGGTCAACAGAAAGACAGCGCCAAGGTTACGTAGCAGAGACATGATCGAGTTCCGTTGTGGACAAGTGGGCACAGACTGCCTGCGAAGCCGAAGGGCTGAGGTAGAGCGCTAGACTATCCCACCGATACCGCAGTTGTCATGACGGTCGATGGCTTCGGCTTACACAGTTTGCAATATTTGGTAACTGTACCTGCAGTTTTAAGCTTCTTAAAAACTGTACCTGTCTAGCCAGAACTCTTTAATCCGCCCCCTGAAACGACAAAACCCGCCTCAGTTGCCTGAGACGGGTCTTGTATGAAGCAATTCGGGGTGCTGGCAGGAGACCTAACGGTCAAGGACCAGCGGGCGCATGTTTAGCGCCAGAACGGCTTGCTCAGCTCTTCGTAACGCTGGGATTCGCTGATACCGGCGTCAGCCAGCAGGCGTGCATCCAGACGGGCCAGCTGGTGGCGGCTGGACAGGCGACGCTGCCAGAGCATCAGGTTGGCGAATACGCGCAGAGGCAGAGAGGCTTTTGCGGTGGTAACGGTGCTTTCGCTGAACAGATCGGAACTGATTGTACGTTCCATGGTGTGACTTCCTTCCGCTTGTGGCGGGATAAGTGAGTTGCTTGACTGGTGCCCATTTTCCTCGTGCGCGTCCAGCTTCCATAGACACAGTTCACCTGTATTGTGAGGGTTCAGTTAACTGTGATCGGGCACTGTTTTGTTCATAAATGGGGCAACTGTACCGGTCTGCACTTTATGGGTGCATTTTGTGGTCGATTGTGGTGATTTTGGCCTTTTAAGGCGTTTTTATGACCGGTACAGAAGTACAGTTTTTCGATAAGCCTGCAAGTACTCGCGACAAGTGAGCCAGAAAAGGTCTTGCTCACTTGCAACTGTCCTGTTCAGGCTGGCAACATCCGCCCGGTTTCTTCCAGGTTGATGTGCCAACTCAGTGCTTCGCGAAGGATGTGCGGGGTGTGCCCGCCCACAGCGCAAGCAGCACTGAAATAGGCGTTCAGCGCGTCGCGATAATCCGGATGCACGCAGTTGTCGATGATCACCCTGGCGCGCTCGCGAGGCGCCAGGCCGCGCAGATCCGCCAGGCCCTGCTCGGTGACCAGGATGTCGACGTCGTGTTCGGTGTGGTCGACATGGCTGACCATGGGCACGACGCTGGATATCGCGCCACCTTTGGCGATCGATTTGGTGACGAAGATCGCCAGGTGCGCGTTGCGCGAGAAGTCTCCGGAACCGCCGATGCCGTTCATCATGCGTGTCCCGCAGATGTGGGTGGAGTTCACATTGCCGTACAGGTCGAACTCCAGCGCGGTATTGATCCCGATGATGCCCAGACGGCGGATCACCTCGGGGTGGTTGGAGATTTCCTGGGGGCGCAACACCAGCCTGGACTTGTAACGATTGAAGTCGGCAAAGACCTCGGCGTGCTTGGCCGCCGACAAAGTCATGGAGCTGCCCGAGGCGAAAGTCAGTTTGCCTGCATCGAACAGGTCGAAGGTCGAGTCCTGCAGCACCTCGGAATACATCGTCAGGTCGGTGAAGGGAGACGCCAGCAGGCCATGCATTACGGCGTTGGCAATGTTGCCGATACCGGCCTGCAATGGCATCAGCTTGTCGGTCAGGCGGTCTTCGCGCACTTCCTTCTTGAAGAACTCCACCAGATGATTGGCGATGGCCTGCGTGTCCGCATCAGGTGGTGTGACCGTGGAGGGCGAGTCAGGCTGGTTGCTGATGACAATGCCGACTATTTTTGCCGGGTCGATCTTCACCGCGTGGCTGCCGATACGCGAATCGGCCTCCAGGACCGGAATCGGCAGGCGTGTCGGTCTGTAGCTGGGTATATAGATGTCGTGCAGGCCTTCCAGCTCAAGTGGCTGGGACAGGTTGATTTCCACGATGACCTGTTTGGCCAGAATGGCGAAGCTGGCCGAGTTGCCCACGGAGGTACTCAGCACCAGATGACCCTCTTCGGTGATCGCCACGCATTCGATCACGGCCAGGTCCACAGCCTTGATCTGCCGATTGCGCAGCAGCTCGACGGTGTCGGACAAATGCTGATCAATGAACATCACCGTGCCGTTGTTGATCGCCTTGCGCAGCGTGCTGTCGACCTGAAAGGGCATGCGCCGGGACAGCACGCCGGACTCGGTCAGTTGCTTGTCCAGGTCATTGCCCAGACTGGCGCCGGTCATCAGACTGATTTTCAGCGGCGTCACTTTGGCGCGCTCGGCCAGCGCGTGGGGTACGGCCTTGGCTTCGCCTGCACGGGTGAAGCCACTCATGCCGACGGTCATGCCGTCTTCAATCAAGGCGGCAGCGTCGGCTGCGCTCATAACCTTGCTCATCAGGGAGGGCCGGCGGATACGGTCACGGTACATGGGTCTGTCTCGTAGATAGAAGCGAACGACAAGTCTAGAGCCTTGGACGGGCTTCGTCCTGCTACCAAGGTCGCATTTGAGCGCTCTGATTGGCGGGTTCCAGCGCAAAACACTGTTACGCGGAATGTAAAAAGCCCCGGTCGCCAAGCGAGCCGGGGCTTCAATGGAGCGCTGTGAGGCTAGGCGTTTTCGACGGCCTTCACCATGTCCTCGATCACCTTTTTGGCGTCTCCGAACACCATCATGGTTTTATCCAGATAGAACAATTCGTTATCCAGACCTGCGTAACCACTGGCCATCGAGCGTTTGTTGACGATGATGGTCTTGGCCTTGAACGCCTCCAGGATGGGCATCCCGGCGATAGGGGATTTCGGATCGTTCTTGGCGGCCGGGTTGACCACGTCGTTGGCGCCGAGCACCAGCACCACATCGGCCTGACCGAATTCGGAGTTGATGTCGTCCATCTCGAAGACTTGGTCGTAAGGCACTTCGGCTTCGGCCAGCAGCACGTTCATGTGCCCGGGCATGCGTCCGGCCACCGGGTGAATGGCGTACTTCACGGTGACGCCGCGGTGGACGAGCTTCTCGGTCAGTTCCTTGAGCGCATGCTGGGCACGAGCCACTGCCAGGCCGTAGCCGGGCACGATGATCACGGTATCGGCATTGGTCAGCAAGAAGGTTGCGTCGTCTGCCGAACCTGACTTCACCGGGCGCGCTTCCTTGGCACCCGCCGGGCCTGCCGAGTCCGTTGCGCCGCCGAAGCCACCGCCGATCACGTTGAAGAACGAGCGGTTCATCGCCTTGCACATGATGTAGGAAAGGATCGCGCCCGAGGAGCCTACCAGTGAGCCCGCAATGATCAGCATCGAGTTGTTCAGCGAAAAGCCGATGCCGGCTGCTGCCCAGCCTGAATAGCTGTTGAGCATCGAGACCACCACCGGCATGTCGGCCCCGCCAATCGGGATGATCAGCAGCACACCGATGACGAAGGCCAGCGCCAGCATGATCGCAAAGGCAGTGAGGCTGCCGGTGAACATGAAGGTCAGGCCGAAGAACAGCGTGGCAAGACCCAGGACCAGATTGAGCGTGTGCTGGCCGGCAAACTGTACCGGTGCGCCTTGAAAGAGGCGAAATTTGTATTTGCCCGAGAGTTTGCCGAAAGCGATGACCGAACCCGAGAAGGTAATCGCACCGATGGCTGCACCCAGGAACAGCTCCAGACGGTTGCCGGCCGGAATCGCATCGCCCAGATTGCGAACGATACCCAGCGATTGAGGCTCGACCACGGCTGCTATAGCGATGAACACCGCTGCCAGGCCAATCATGCTGTGCATGAACGCCACCAGCTCCGGCATTTTGGTCATTTCGACGCGCTTGGCCATGATCGAGCCAGCGGTTCCGCCCACCAGCAGGCCGACTACGATGTAGCCGATGCCCGCGCTGGTCCCTTCAGCGCTAGACAGTGCCGCGAGCTTGAACACCAGGCCGATTGTGGTGATGACCGCCAGACCCATGCCGAGCATGCCGAACAGGTTGCCACGGCGCGAGGTGGTCGGGTGCGACAAGCCTTTGAGTGCCTGGATGAAGCAGATCGATGCGATCAGGTACAGCAGGGTAACCAGATTCATGCTCATGACTTGGGCGCCTCATCCTTTGCCTTGGGGGCCTTTTTCCTGAACATCTCCAGCATCCGCCGAGTGACGAGAAACCCGCCAAACACATTCACGGCCGCCAGTGCGACCGCCAGCGTGCCCATGGTCTTGCCCAGCGGGGTAACCGTGAGCGCGGCGGCGAGCATGGCGCCGACGATGACGATGGCGGAGATGGCATTGGTGACCGCCATGAGTGGCGTGTGCAGCGCAGGCGTGACATTCCAGACCACGTGGTAGCCGACATAAATCGCCAGTACGAAAATGATCAGGTTGTAGACGCCGGGGGAAATCAGCTCTTCCATTGGTGTGTCCTCAGCCGTTCTTGCGGACAACTTGCCCGTCGCGGCACATCAGGCATGCGGCGACGATGTCGTCTTCGAGGTTGATCGAGAATGTGCCGTCCTTGTCGAACAGCAGCTTCATGAAGTCCAGCAGGTTGCGGGCGTAGAGCGCCGATGCATCGGCTGCGACCAGAGCGGGCAGGTTGGTGTGGCCGACGATGGTCACGCCGTGCTCGACAACCACTTGATCGGCAACGGTCAGCGGGCAGTTGCCGCCCTGTGCTGCGGCCAGGTCGATCACCACCGAGCCTGGTTTCATCTGCGCCACGGTTTCTGCGCCGAGCAGCACCGGTGCCTTGCGGCCGGGAATGAGTGCGGTCGTGATGACGATGTCCGACAGTTTCGCGCGCTCATGCACAGCGGCGGCCTGGCGCTGCATCCAGCTGGCCGGCATGGGCCGCGCGTAGCCGCCGACGCCTTCGGCGCATTCGCGCTCTTCGTCGGTCTCGTAGGGCACATCGATGAATTTCGCGCCCAGCGACTCGATCTGTTCCTTTACTGCCGGACGCACATCCGAGGCTTCTACCACGGCGCCCAGCCTTTTGGCGGTGGCAATGGCCTGCAGACCGGCAACGCCTGCGCCCAGGATCAGCACCCGGGCAGCTTTGACGGTGCCGGCAGCTGTCATCAGCATGGGCATGAAGCGCGGGTAATGATGTGCGGCGAGCAGTACTGCCTTGTAGCCCGCGATGTTGGCTTGCGAAGACAGCACATCAAGGCTTTGCGCGCGCGATGTGCGCGGCGCGGCTTCCAGGGCGAACGCGGTAATGCCGCGTGCGGCCATCTTGCCGATCAGTTCATTGTTGAAGGGGTTGAGCATGCCGACGACCACCGAGCCACTTTTGATCATACTCAGCGCCTCATCGTCAGGTGCGACGACCTTGAGAATCAGCTCGGCCGCATAGGTCTCGTCAGTGTCACCGATCACTGCGCCAGCAGCCTCGTAAGCGCTGTCCGGAACGCTGGCATGAAGGCCCGCGCCGCTTTGCACCGTAACCCTGTGACCCTGGCTGATCAGCTTTTTGATGGTTTCCGGGGTAGCAGCTACCCGGGTTTCGCCCGCTTGTGTTTCGAGAGGAACACCAATGTGCACGACAAATCTCCTGCGCGATTTTTTATCGTTCGTATGTAGGCCAGTGCACTACGGCTGGTGCGTCTGGCTTGGCCAATCAGCACACCCCTTTGCAGCAGGGGCGGGGCATTTTGCAGGCGAAGTTTGCGGGCTTCAATACATTCTGTAACGAAACTATAGATGAACTACAAGTCACACTGTGACCTATTGTCGCACTGATCTGACGAGGACCTTTATCTGTAAGGCTTGTGGCGCTATTCCTTACGAAAAACAGGTGATAGAAGTTTTCTGGCGGAAAACCGGGAAAAGCAGCGAATAGCACTAAAGTCCCTATAAACAAAGGGGGATGCCGGATTTTTGTGAACAGTGGGAAGTTTCTTCATTGCGACATAAGGTTATATCTGTAGGCGACTTTCGCTATGGACTACCTTTGAACGGCTTCAGGCTTGTTCCTGGGGCAGCCGGTAGCGCTGGGCCTGTTCGATCAGCCAGTCACGAAATGCAGTCAGCGAGGCCGATTCCACTTTGCGCTCGGGAATCATCAGGTAATAGGCCTTACTGCTACTGCCGGGCAGTGCGCGGGTGTTTGCGATCACCAGGCGACTTTCCTGCAGTTCACGCTGAATGAGGAAGGGCGGAATCAGGGCGATGCCCATGTCGTGCATGGCCGCCTTCGCCAGCATGGAGAACAGCTCGTAGCGCGGACCGGTCATGTCACGCGCTACATCCAGATCCTGTGCGTTGAACCATTGCCGCCAGGCGTAGGGCCGGGTGGTCTGTTGCAGCAGTGGCAATTCGGCCAGTTCGCGTGCTTCCAGGCTGTCGCGACCTTCAAGAAAGGAGGGACTGCAAACCGGCATGGAGTTTTCGCCCATCAGCCGATGCGACTGGGTGCCGGACCAATCGGCATCGCCAAAGTAGATCGCGGCATCGAAGTCGGTGTCGGCAAACAGGAACGGGCGGGTGCGGTTGGTCAGGTGGACCGTGACGTCGGGGTGCTTGTGCTGGAAGTCCTTCAGGCGCGGCAGCAGCCACTGAGTGCCGAAGGTCGGCACCACGGCGAGCTCGATGGCGTTGGCACCTTGCTGGCCCATGACCGACAGTGTGTCACGCTCGACCGCGTCCAGTTGCTGGGACACACGACGACTATAGGACAGCCCCGCTTCCGTGAGTTTTACGCCCCTGCGCGAACGCCGGAACAGCTCAACGCCGAGAAACTCCTCCAGTCCGCCGATTTGCCGACACACAGCGCCTTGCGTGAGGGACAGCTCATTGGCGGCCTTGGTGAAGCTCTCGTGGCGGGCGGCTGCCTCGAAACTGACCAGTGCAGTGGTGCTGGGTATCTTGCGTCTCATGTACTTTCTTCTCACTGATATTTTTGTTTTAGAGCGCAGTCCTGTGTCACGGAGTGAGAAATTAGCACAGACGCTTGATAAAACCTCGTTTGTCGCTGGCATGGGCCGGGACTAGGATCGCTGCATGATTTCATCTGAATGCGAGGAACTGGCATGAGCGGTAAGGCAAGCTTTAACTGGATTGACCCCTTGTTGCTGGATCAACAGCTCACTGAAGAAGAGCGCATGGTCCGCGACACGGCCGAGCAGTTCGCCCAGAGCAAGCTGGCCCCGCGCGTGCTGGAAGCGTTCCGTCACGAGAAAACCGACCCGGCCATCTTTCGCGAGATGGGCGAGGTGGGGCTGCTGGGGGCGACCATCCCGGAAGAGTTTGGTGGCAGCGGTCTGAATTACGTGTGTTATGGGTTGATTGCGCGCGAAGTCGAGCGTATCGACTCGGGCTACCGTTCAATGATGAGTGTGCAGTCCTCACTGGTCATGGTGCCGATCAACGAGTTCGGTACGCAGGCCCAGAAAGAGAAGTACCTGCCCAAACTGGCTTCGGGCGAATGGATCGGCTGCTTCGGCCTGACCGAGCCTGATCATGGGTCCGATCCTGGAGCGATGATTACCCGTGCCCGGCGTGTCGAGGGTGGTTACCGCTTGAGCGGCAGCAAGATGTGGATCACCAACAGCCCGATCGCCGATGTGTTTGTGGTGTGGGCCAAGGACGATGCCGGCGATATTCGCGGTTTCGTTCTCGAAAAAGGCTGGGCAGGCCTGAGCGCTCCGGCCATTCACGGCAAGGTTGGTTTGCGCGCATCGATCACCGGCGAGATCGTCATGGATAACGTGTTCGTCCCCGAAGAGAACATCTTCCCCGACGTGCGCGGTCTGAAGGGGCCGTTCACCTGCCTCAACTCGGCACGGTACGGCATTTCCTGGGGTGCGCTGGGTGCCGCGGAGTTCTGCTGGCACACCGCGCGGCAATACACCCTGGATCGCCAGCAATTCGGGCGTCCGTTGGCGGCCAATCAGCTGATCCAGAAGAAACTGGCAGACATGCAGACCGAAATCACTCTGGCCTTGCAGGGTTGCCTGCGTCTGGGGCGCATGAAGGACGAAGGTACGGCTGCCGTGGAGATCACCTCGATCATGAAGCGCAACTCGTGCGGCAAGTCGCTGGATATCGCGCGCTTGGCGCGCGACATGCTGGGCGGTAATGGCATCTCGGACGAGTTCGGTATCGCCAGGCATCTGGTCAACCTGGAGGTTGTGAATACCTACGAAGGCACGCACGACGTGCATGCGTTGATCCTTGGGCGTGCGCAGACCGGCATTCAGGCTTTCTATTAAGGAGGGCTGATCATGGGGGCGCTTTCGCATATCCGGGTGCTCGACCTGTCGAGAGTCCTGGCCGGGCCATGGGCCGGGCAGATCCTTGCTGACCTCGGCGCTGACGTCATCAAGGTCGAGCGCCCCGGGTGTGGCGATGATACGCGCTCGTGGGGGCCGCCGTTCCTTCAGGATGCTGCGGGGCAGAACACCAGCGAGGCGGCTTATTACCTGTCCGCCAATCGCAACAAGCAGTCAGTGACCATCGACTTCACGCGTCCTGAAGGGCAAAGGCTGGTGCGCGAACTGGCAGCGAAGTCCGACATCGTGATCGAAAACTTCAAGGTCGACGGGCTGGCGGCTTACGGACTGGATTACGAGTCGCTGAGGGCGGTCAACCCGAGGCTGATCTATTGCTCCATTACCGGCTTCGGGCAAAGCGGGCCGTATGCGCGGCGTCCGGGTTACGACTTCATGATCCAGGCGCTTGGCGGCCTGATGAGCCTTACCGGTTTGCCGGAGGGTGAAGAGGGTGCCGGGCCGGTGAAGGTCGGCGTCGCATTGACCGACATCCTGACGGGGCTGTATTCGACGACGGCCATTCTCGCTGCTCTGGCGCATCGTGATCAAAGCGATATCGGCCAGTATATCGATATGGCGCTGCTGGATGTACAAGTAGCCTGTCTGGCCAATCAGGCCATGAACTACCTGACGACAGGGGTAGCGCCAAAACGTTTGGGAAATGCTCATCCCAACATCGTGCCGTATCAGGACTTCCCCACGGCTGATGGCGACCTGATTCTTACCGTCGGCAATGACAGTCAGTTCAGGAAGTTTGCCGCTGTGGCGGGGCAACCGCAGTGGGCGGACGATCCGCGCTTCCTGACCAATACGCTACGAGTGGCTCATCGTGCCGAGCTGATTCCGTTGATTCGCCAGGTGACGGTGTTCAAGAGCACTGCCCAGTGGGTCGGTGAGCTGGAGGCCGCCGGTGTGCCTTGCGGGCCGGTCAATGACCTGGCCCAGGTGTTTGCCGATCCGCACGTGGTAGCGCGTGGCCTGGCCATAGAGCTTCCCCATGCGCTGGCCGGGCGTGTTCCGCAGGTCGCCAGCCCGATACGGCTGTCTGAGACGCCAGTCGAATACACAAGGGCGCCGCCATTGCTGGGAGAGCATACGGCGCAAGTGCTGCAGGCGCTGCTGGGGATGGGAGAGGAAGAGATCACTCTGCTGCGCGAGGCAGGGGTGCTGTAGCTATATAGAAGAAAGCGTTTGCGACGGGCTCTTCTATATAGCCAAGGGGCCTTTAAGGTTAATTTTGGCGATTTTGAAATTAACGGTTGACGCCCTCTGTGAGGTGTCTATAATTCGCCCCACTTCCGGCGCAGACGGATACGAAAAAGCCTTGTAGATCAATAGTTTGCAAGGTTTTAGAGTGAAGAGTCAGCGAGGAAGGAGGTCGGGTCTGGAGTGATCGGCAGCGGTGAGAAAAAAGAGTTTGACACGCGGTTGTAACGCTGTAGAATTCGCCTCCCGCTGATGAGCAACTCAAGAGTTGATCGCAGCGCAAGTGGTTGAAGTTGCAAAGGAAACTTTGAAAACTTCTTGAAATAACCGCTTGACAGATACAGAGGACGCTGTAGAATGCGCGCCTCGGTTGAGACGAAAAGTCTTAACCCACCGCTCTTTAACAACTGAATCAAGCAATTCGTGTGGGTGCTTGTGGTGTCAGACTGAAGTCAACAGATTATCAGCAACCCAAGTTACTCCGCGAGAAATCAAAGATGTAACCAACGATTGCTGAGCCAAGTTTAGGGTTTTCTCAAAACCCAGTTAGATGTTTGAACTGAAGAGTTTGATCATGGCTCAGATTGAACGCTGGCGGCAGGCCTAACACATGCAAGTCGAGCGGCAGCACGGGTACTTGTACTTGGTGGCGAGCGGCGGACGGGTGAGTAATGCCTAGGAATCTGCCTGGTAGTGGGGGATAACGCTCGGAAACGGACGCTAATACCGCATACGTCCTACGGGAGAAAGCAGGGGACCTTCGGGCCTTGCGCTATCAGATGAGCCTAGGTCGGATTAGCTAGTTGGTGAGGTAATGGCTCACCAAGGCGACGATCCGTAACTGGTCTGAGAGGATGATCAGTCACACTGGAACTGAGACACGGTCCAGACTCCTACGGGAGGCAGCAGTGGGGAATATTGGACAATGGGCGAAAGCCTGATCCAGCCATGCCGCGTGTGTGAAGAAGGTCTTCGGATTGTAAAGCACTTTAAGTTGGGAGGAAGGGCAGTTACCTAATACGTGATTGTTTTGACGTTACCGACAGAATAAGCACCGGCTAACTCTGTGCCAGCAGCCGCGGTAATACAGAGGGTGCAAGCGTTAATCGGAATTACTGGGCGTAAAGCGCGCGTAGGTGGTTTGTTAAGTTGAATGTGAAATCCCCGGGCTCAACCTGGGAACTGCATCCAAAACTGGCAAGCTAGAGTATGGTAGAGGGTGGTGGAATTTCCTGTGTAGCGGTGAAATGCGTAGATATAGGAAGGAACACCAGTGGCGAAGGCGACCACCTGGACTGATACTGACACTGAGGTGCGAAAGCGTGGGGAGCAAACAGGATTAGATACCCTGGTAGTCCACGCCGTAAACGATGTCAACTAGCCGTTGGGAGCCTTGAGCTCTTAGTGGCGCAGCTAACGCATTAAGTTGACCGCCTGGGGAGTACGGCCGCAAGGTTAAAACTCAAATGAATTGACGGGGGCCCGCACAAGCGGTGGAGCATGTGGTTTAATTCGAAGCAACGCGAAGAACCTTACCAGGCCTTGACATCCAATGAACTTTCCAGAGATGGATTGGTGCCTTCGGGAACATTGAGACAGGTGCTGCATGGCTGTCGTCAGCTCGTGTCGTGAGATGTTGGGTTAAGTCCCGTAACGAGCGCAACCCTTGTCCTTAGTTACCAGCACGTTATGGTGGGCACTCTAAGGAGACTGCCGGTGACAAACCGGAGGAAGGTGGGGATGACGTCAAGTCATCATGGCCCTTACGGCCTGGGCTACACACGTGCTACAATGGTCGGTACAGAGGGTTGCCAAGCCGCGAGGTGGAGCTAATCTCACAAAACCGATCGTAGTCCGGATCGCAGTCTGCAACTCGACTGCGTGAAGTCGGAATCGCTAGTAATCGCGAATCAGAATGTCGCGGTGAATACGTTCCCGGGCCTTGTACACACCGCCCGTCACACCATGGGAGTGGGTTGCACCAGAAGTAGCTAGTCTAACCTTCGGGAGGACGGTTACCACGGTGTGATTCATGACTGGGGTGAAGTCGTAACAAGGTAGCCGTAGGGGAACCTGCGGCTGGATCACCTCCTTAATCGACGACTCAGCTGCACCATAAGCACCCACACGAATTGCTTGATTCATTGAAGAAGACGATTAGAAGCAGCTTTAAGCTCCAAGCTGATAGCTCAACGCTAGCGGCTACAAGCTCGAAATTGGGTCTGTAGCTCAGTTGGTTAGAGCGCACCCCTGATAAGGGTGAGGTCGGCAGTTCGAATCTGCCCAGACCCACCAATTTTGTGTGGGAAACGCCTGTAGAAATACGGGGCCATAGCTCAGCTGGGAGAGCGCCTGCCTTGCACGCAGGAGGTCAGCGGTTCGATCCCGCTTGGCTCCACCACTTACTGCTTCTGTTTTGAAAGCTTAGAAATGAGCATTCCATTGATCCTGATGATCAGTGCCTGAATGTTGATTTCTAGTCTTTGATTAGATCGTTCTTTAAAAATTTGGGTATGTGATAGAAAGAAATATAGACCGGGCACCTCTTTCACTGGTGCGTGTCCGGGCTAAGGTAAAGTTTGTGAAATGCAAACTTTCGGCGAATGTCGTCTTCACAGTATAACCAGATTGCTTGGGGTTATATGGTCAAGTGAAGAAGCGCATACGGTGGATGCCTTGGCAGTCAGAGGCGATGAAAGACGTGGTAGCCTGCGAAAAGCTTCGGGGAGTCGGCAAACAGACTGTGATCCGGAGATGTCTGAATGGGGGAACCCAGCCATCATAAGATGGTTATCTTGTACTGAATACATAGGTGCAAGAGGCGAACCAGGGGAACTGAAACATCTAAGTACCCTGAGGAAAAGAAATCAACCGAGATTCCCTTAGTAGTGGCGAGCGAACGGGGACCAGCCCTTAAGTTGTATTGAGATTAGCGGAACGTTCTGGAAAGGACGGCCATAGTGGGTGATAGCCCTGTACGCGAAAATCCCTTTGCAATGAAATCGAGTAGGACGGGGCACGAGAAACCTTGTCTGAATATGGGGGGACCATCCTCCAAGGCTAAATACTACTGACTGACCGATAGTGAACCAGTACCGTGAGGGAAAGGCGAAAAGAACCGCGGAGAGCGGAGTGAAATAGATCCTGAAACCGTATGCGTACAAGCAGTGGGAGCCCACTTTGTTGGGTGACTGCGTACCTTTTGTATAATGGGTCAGCGACTTATTTTCAGTGGCGAGCTTAACCGAATAGGGGAGGCGTAGCGAAAGCGAGTCTTAATAGGGCGTCTAGTCGCTGGGAATAGACCCGAAACCGGGCGATCTATCCATGGGCAGGTTGAAGGTTGGGTAACACTAACTGGAGGACCGAACCGACTACCGTTGAAAAGTTAGCGGATGACCTGTGGATCGGAGTGAAAGGCTAATCAAGCTCGGAGATAGCTGGTTCTCCTCGAAAGCTATTTAGGTAGCGCCTCATGTATCACTGTAGGGGGTAGAGCACTGTTTCGGCTAGGGGGTCATCCCGACTTACCAAACCGATGCAAACTCCGAATACCTACAAGTGCCGAGCATGGGAGACACACGGCGGGTGCTAACGTCCGTCGTGAAAAGGGAAACAACCCAGACCGTCAGCTAAGGTCCCAAAGTCATGGTTAAGTGGGAAACGATGTGGGAAGGCTTAGACAGCTAGGAGGTTGGCTTAGAAGCAGCCACCCTTTAAAGAAAGCGTAATAGCTCACTAGTCGAGTCGGCCTGCGCGGAAGATGTAACGGGGCTCAAACCATGCACCGAAGCTACGGGTATCATCTTTTGATGATGCGGTAGAGGAGCGTTCTGTAAGCCTGTGAAGGTGAGTTGAGAAGCTTGCTGGAGGTATCAGAAGTGCGAATGCTGACATGAGTAACGACAATGGGTGTGAAAAACACCCACGCCGAAAGACCAAGGTTTCCTGCGCAACGTTAATCGACGCAGGGTTAGTCGGTCCCTAAGGCGAGGCTGAAAAGCGTAGTCGATGGAAAACAGGTTAATATTCCTGTACTTCTGGTTATTGCGATGGAGGGACGGAGAAGGCTAGGCCAGCCTGGCGTTGGTTGTCCAGGTTTAAGGTGGTAGGCTGAGATCTTAGGTAAATCCGGGATCTTAAGGCCGAGAGCTGATGACGAGTGTTCTTTTAGAACACGAAGTGGTTGATGCCATGCTTCCAAGAAAAGCTTCTAAGCTTCAGGTAACCAGGAACCGTACCCCAAACCGACACAGGTGGTTGGGTAGAGAATACCAAGGCGCTTGAGAGAACTCGGGTGAAGGAACTAGGCAAAATGGCACCGTAACTTCGGGAGAAGGTGCGCCGGTGGAGGTGAAGCATTTACTGCGTAAGCCCCTGCCGGTCGAAGATACCAGGCCGCTGCGACTGTTTATTAAAAACACAGCACTCTGCAAACACGAAAGTGGACGTATAGGGTGTGACGCCTGCCCGGTGCCGGAAGGTTAATTGATGGGGTTAGCGCAAGCGAAGCTCTTGATCGAAGCCCCGGTAAACGGCGGCCGTAACTATAACGGTCCTAAGGTAGCGAAATTCCTTGTCGGGTAAGTTCCGACCTGCACGAATGGCGTAACGATGGCGGCGCTGTCTCCACCCGAGACTCAGTGAAATTGAAATCGCTGTGAAGATGCAGTGTATCCGCGGCTAGACGGAAAGACCCCGTGAACCTTTACTATAGCTTTGCACTGGACTTTGAATTTGCTTGTGTAGGATAGGTGGGAGGCTTTGAAGCGTGGACGCCAGTCTGCGTGGAGCCAACCTTGAAATACCACCCTGGCAACTTTGAGGTTCTAACTCAGGTCCGTTATCCGGATCGAGGACAGTGTATGGTGGGTAGTTTGACTGGGGCGGTCTCCTCCTAAAGAGTAACGGAGGAGTACGAAGGTGCGCTCAGACCGGTCGGAAATCGGTCGTAGAGTATAAAGGCAAAAGCGCGCTTGACTGCGAGACAGACACGTCGAGCAGGTACGAAAGTAGGTCTTAGTGATCCGGTGGTTCTGTATGGAAGGGCCATCGCTCAACGGATAAAAGGTACTCCGGGGATAACAGGCTGATACCGCCCAAGAGTTCATATCGACGGCGGTGTTTGGCACCTCGATGTCGGCTCATCACATCCTGGGGCTGAAGCCGGTCCCAAGGGTATGGCTGTTCGCCATTTAAAGTGGTACGCGAGCTGGGTTTAGAACGTCGTGAGACAGTTCGGTCCCTATCTGCCGTGGACGTTTGAGATTTGAGAGGGGCTGCTCCTAGTACGAGAGGACCGGAGTGGACGAACCTCTGGTGTTCCGGTTGTCACGCCAGTGGCATTGCCGGGTAGCTATGTTCGGAAAAGATAACCGCTGAAAGCATCTAAGCGGGAAACTTGCCTCAAGATGAGATCTCACTGGAACCTTGAGTTCCCTGAAGGGCCGTCGAAGACTACGACGTTGATAGGTTGGGTGTGTAAGCGCTGTGAGGCGTTGAGCTAACCAATACTAATTGCCCGTGAGGCTTGACCATATAACACCCAAGCAATTTGCGTCGAACGACCAGATTGCGGTGACTGTGAAGATGACACGAACCGAAAGTTTGCGTCACGAACGACACCTGACTGACTATCACATACCTGATTTGCTGAAGCGCGCCGCACGGCACGATTCGGTACCCGAATTTCTTGACGACCATAGAGCATTGGAACCACCTGATCCCATCCCGAACTCAGTAGTGAAACGATGTATCGCCGATGGTAGTGTGGGGTTTCCCCATGTGAGAGTAGGTCATCGTCAAGATTAAATTCCAGAAACCCTCATCGCTTACGCGCTGAGGGTTTTTGTTTAAGTAGAAGTCACCAAAATTCGCTGGAACGTTACCTGCTAACGGATCGGCAACTGAATTTCTTGACGACCATAGAGCATTGGAACCACCTGATCCCATCCCGAACTCAGCAGTGAAACGGTGTATCGCCGATGGTAGTGTGGGGTTTCCCCATGTGAGAGTAGGTCATCGTCAAGATTGAATTCCGAAACCCCTCATCGCTTACGCGATGAGGGGTTTTGTCGTTATGGGGCATCAAATAAAAAAGCCCGCTCAGGCATTCGCTCCGAGCGGGCTGCTGTGATGCAGCATCAATCAGCCAAACAGGCTGCGCACGTTACTCATTGCGCCATCTGCAAACCCCTGAAGAAACGCCTCGAATGCATCCCCTTCAGGCCCATTCTCAACAGGGTCGGCAACAATCGTCCAACTGGCGATGCAGGTATCGCCGTCACCGGTTGCTTCAACAGTCATTGCCGCCCACAGATTGCTGACCGGCAAGCTGGTGTGGATCAGTGACCAGGTCATATAAAGCGCTTGATCGTCCCTGGAGTTCAGTTGTTCGATGGCCACGTTGCCATCCTTGAACAGCTTGCTGCGAACCGAGCCCGGACCTTCGCCGGTGACCTCGATGCTCTCCAGCGCCGGTATGAATGCCTGGAAGCCACCGAAATTGCCGACGACAGCCCACACGCTGGCCGCATCACCGGAGACTTCCACGGCGGACACCACTCGGCATGCCTCTGGGTTCTTGATAAGGGTGTCGGGTTTCAGATTGCTGTGAAGTGTGTTCATGTCGTTCTCCATTTATCTCAGTGGGTAGTGGCTCAGATGAAGTCGATTTCTTTCAGGTAATCGCAGCCCCTGCGCAACAACGCCGGGGTTTTTTGCGGGTACTGTTCGCCCATGCGACGAATGCCGTTCAGGGTGTTGCGGTGCTCGATCATCGAGATGTCGCCGATGTCTTCTTCAAACCCGTCGAGGTAAAACCCCAGCACGCCAAACAGCGCGTTCTGGCTGTCGACGCGTCGGAGTTGCGCCTGCCATTGCTCGACGCTGACCAGCTCGAACTGACGCCCTGCCTCGCGGAAGGCGTGCACGTAGTCGCTCCAGCTCAAGGGCTCGGGGTTATGCAGATTGAACACCGCGTGTTCTGGTTGGTAACGGCTGGCATGGAAGCCGATGAAGCGCGCCAGAAAGTCCACCGGCATCAGGTCGAAGTTGATGGCGAATGCCGGAACCTGACCCAATTGCAGCGAGCCCTTGAGCATCAGCATCAAACGGTTTTTCTGTGGCTGACACACGCCGGTAACGCTGTTGAAGGCGATGTTGCCGGGGCGATAGATGTTCACCCACACACCTTGGTCCCGGGCACATTGCAGGATGCGCTCAGCCACCCATTTGGAGAGGTTGTAGCCATTCTTGATGTAGATCGGCGGGGTCGTGGCAGCGGGCTGTTCAAGCACATTACCGGCGGCATCGATGGCACTGCAGGCAGACAACGTCGACACGAAATTGAAGATCTTTTTACTGCGCCCTTCACACAGCTTGAGGCATTCAAAGACCGGGGCGACATTGTCTTTGACCAGGCTTTCATAGTCCTGAACATGGTTCACATTGGCAGCGTTGTGCACCAACGCACCAAACTCGAGATCCAGCCGCTCATACACCGCTTCACTGAGCCCCAACCGAGGCTTGGTCAGGTCAGCGGGGTAGACCTGCACGCGACTCAGGTCCAGGTGGTCCAGACGGTTTTCCCGCAGGGCATCCTCGAAGCGCTGCTGCGCGCTTTGTCCAGCAGCCTCGCGCACCAGGCAGGCGATCTCGGTCGCCCCCCGGTTGAGCAGCGCTTCGACGATATGCACACCCAGAAAGCCATTGGCACCCGTGACAATCACTTTATGAACATCACCCAGCCTGCTGACGGGCAATGTAGCCAGCTGAAAGTCCGGGTTGGCATCCCGCAGGGCCTGAGCACTGAGGACTCCGGCAGAAGTGCCGTCACTGGCGATTAGGCTGGCGAGCGTCAGCACGGTCGGTGCTTCGATAAAACGATTGATGGGAATGCTGCGCCCAAAGCGCTCACGAACCCCCAGCAACAGGCGCGACAGCAGGATCGAGTGACCACCGAGATTGAAAAAGCTTTCATCAGTCGAGATGTCGTCTGGCGGCAGCTCCAACAGCTCGCCCCATAGCTCCAGCAGCGCCCGCTCCTGCTCCGTCTCGGGCTGGCGACGAGCGTGCTGCCCGATAAAGCTCAGCGGTATTTCCAGAAGCGCTTTGCGATCGACCTTGCCGTTGCTGGCGAACGGCATGCCGGGCAACATCGTGTAGACGGCGGGATGCATGTAATCAGGCAACAGGCGTTGTACATGCGCTTTCAGTGCCTGTTCGTCATGCTCAAGGTACGGTTGAGCGAGAAACGCCAGAATTCGTCGCTGTCTGTCGATCACCACGGCAACCTGTCGATACAGTCCGCTGTCACGCAGGCAATGCTCGATCTCTTCCGGCTCGACCCGAAAGCCGCGAATCTTCACCTGATTATCACGACGTCCGCTGAGGACGATGCCGTCAGCCGTCCACTTGGCGATGTCGCCGGTGCGATAGGCACGCATAAGCTGGCCATCCGGCTTCGTCAGCCACACATAGCGCTCGGCGGTAAGCGCGGGATTGTTTACATAGCCCAGACAGACGCCGGGACCGATGATGTACAGCTCACCCTGAGTCTGTTCGGCCACGGGCTGCAATTGCTCGTCCAGAATCCACGCCTGGCTGTTGGCGATCGGTCGGCCCAGATGTCGGTTGCTGCTGGACGGCCCGAACTCGCAGGCGGTGACCAACACCGTGGCCTCGGTGGGGCCGTACAGGTTGTGGAAATGACATTGCCTGGTGAGTTGCGCAATCACGTGCGGCTCACAGACGTCGCCTCCGGTCATGACATGCTCAAGCCCCAGCGGTTGATCCAGCGGCAGGATGCTCAACAGCGCCGGCGGCAGGAATGCATGGGTGATGCCTTGTTGCAGCGCGCTGACCAACTGCAACGGATCACGTCGCTGGTCTTCATCGGGGACCACCAGCTCGGCGCCACTGAGCCAGGTGGGGAAAATGTCGATAATCGATGAGTCGAAACTCAGCGTAGAGAATTGCAGCACCCGGCTGTGTTCACTCAGGCTCAAATGCTCGGCATACCAGGCGGTGAAGTGGCTGAGATTGCGCTGGCTGAGCAATACGCCTTTCGGCTGTCCCGTGGTGCCCGACGTGTACAGCGCCATGCAGGGCGCATCCTGATCGGTAGCAACGCGTACATGGGTTGGAGCTCCATCTCCCACAGGAACCGTAGCGATATCCAGCGCCGGAAACTCCGCAGCCGCCAGCGGGTGCGAGCCATCGTGCAGCAACAGCATCGCTCCCGAGTTTTCCAGAATGTACTGCTGACGCTGCACGGGCTGGCCGGGATCAAGTGGCAGGTAAACCGCACCGCAACCCAGAACCGCGAGAATGCCCGCATACAGCTCGGCTGACTTGTGCAGGCAGATACCGATCACGGCAGGTGTGCCGGCTTTCGCGTGCGCCAGCAACGGCTGCAGCAAGCTTTGGATGGCGAGACTGTGCGCGTGCAGTTGCCGATAGCTGAGCGTCCGGTTGCGAACGGACAGTGCCGGGCGTTCGGCAAACTTCAGCAGCGCCTGCTCCAGCCGCTCGGTGATGGGTGTTTCGGACAGTTTCAGCAGATGCGGTTGATCTGTCTGATTGAAACGATGCTCGAACAGCAATTGATCAACCGCCTGCAAGCCGTGCTGCCGATCGCTCCGGGCGGGTGTGACGCTTGTCATACCGTTGAGACAGTCTTCGTCTCTGGATAACCGGCTGATCTGCAATGTCGCCAGATCCACCATGGCTGCGACAGCGGCATCACGCAGTACCCGCCCGTTGCCTGATTCCTCGACCGCAAGCCACTCATGAACGATCAAACGTCGAGCCTCGGCTGCGCCATGCCAGCACAGCAGCTCCAGCCGGGGTAACCCGTATTCCAGTTCCCCGCTGATACCGACCCGCAGTCGCAGTTGCGTGCAGTGGCCGAACGTACTCAGTTGTTCCTCGGACAGGTCAAGGCTGCCGTCTTCGATCAGCACGCCGCCATCAGGCACCGTCAACGCGTCCAGCGCCTGCTGATCAGACAGATGCCGCACGCCATGCCCGTGGTCCAGCAGCTCGCTATTCAGTTCACTCAAGGTCAGGCTGTGACCGATGAGCACAATCTCCAGGCGCTTCATTGCAGCGCCCTCTGCGCAGGCAGATAGTCCGCCAGCGCCCGCTGCACACAAGGATCGTCCAGCATCGAGCTGTTCTTGAAGAAACGCACGATGTTGGCCACCAGTGGATGATGGCGGTTGACTGGAAAACTCACAGCCCTGGTCTCATCCCTGAGCGCCTGCTTGACGGTGTCCGGCACCTGCAGGTGGTCGATCAGGGTGAAGTCGAAGCCATTCTGAATATCGTTGGTCAGGTATTGAGCGATGAACACCGGCATGATGCGGGCGATGGATTCCCGGTCCTGTTGGGGAGCGGTATGCCAATAGATGCGTACCAGCCGCGCCCAGAAGCCCGAGTGACGCCCCTCGTCCAGCAAGTGGTCGGCCATCAGCCCCTTCACCGATTGCTTGACCGATTCGTCCTTGGCAAACGCCGCCACGTCATTGGTCACGGTGTTCTCCGCGATGGCGACACAGATCAGCTCCACCGCGCTGCGCAGATGCTCGGGGGCCAGAGCCAATGCGGCGGGAATGGCCCGGCTGAGTTCAATCTCGTCCGGCAACGGGATAGGTTCTATGCCCGTCAGGGCGATGGTCTGTTGCATGAAGTCCATCGCCACCAGTGCGTGGTAGTCCTCATCGACCACCACCGTCATCGCGTCATAGCGACAGGCAAACGGGAAGCGAATCGCGAAGTTGTCCTTGGCGATACTGCGCGCGGTCCTGTCGACGATCTCGGTCTCGAAGATCACCACATCGTTGATGAACTTGTAGAGGCTCTGCACCAGCGCGTAATCGCGCCAATGCGCGCACTCGCGGGTGAACGTGTCACTGAGCACCAGCGGCTGTCGGCTGAGGGGGTAGATGAGTTTTTCATCGTTCTCGACCATCCTGCGTGGACGCGTACGAATGGTGGCGCGACCTTCCCACGCATCGATGAACGACATGTAGTCTTCTGCTTTCATGATGGCTTCCTTGTAAAGGCTTCAGGGTGTTGCGAGCGGGTCCTACGCGCTGGCCTGCATGCGCGGCGTTCGCATGCTCAGGCGCAGCGTGTCCCATAGCCGGATCCTGCTTTCCACAGCCGCGATGGCGGTCTGATAAACCTCTCGTTCGCGCTGCGTGTCGCCAGCAACCAGACGAGCCAGCAACTGCTCTGCTGCCGGGCCGTGATCTTCAGCGTCCACTTCGATGTGGCGCTCCAGGTAGTAGCGGAAGGTGGGTGCCTGGTCGGCGGTGATGCCCCAGTCATCGAGGATGGTCTGGAACATCAGCGGGATGACACTCTCGCGACCATGCAGAAAGGCCGCAGCAACGCTGTGTGCCGGCGCATGCAGGGCGATGTCGAGCGTGTGTGTCACGAATGCCGTCGCCGCCTGTCCCGCGTCGACGTGTTGCAGCGCAGTGGTGTAACGCATGCCCTGTCTCTGCAGTTCGATGAAGCGCTCGATCTGTACCGTGCTCGCGCCAATCTCGCGCATCGCATCCAGGTACAGCTCGAAGTGGCTGTAATGACCCGCGCCCAGTCGGTCATCGGACTCCTCCCCCAGCACGATCTCGTTGATCAGGCGGGCAGCGGAAGCATCTGTCGGCGGCAACCACGGCAATTGGGTGCAGGTCAGTTCCTGTTGCAGGCGCTTGGTCAGCGACATGAAATCCCAGACGGCGAATACATGGGTTTCCATAAAACGTCGGAGTACATCCAGTGTGGTGATTTCTGCAAAGATCGGATGACGGCCAAGTTCAACTTTCTTGTGTGCGAGCAGTGTTTTTTCACAAAGCATAGTGATATCCCTATTGTCATGGTGGTGGTCAGTGTTAATGCAGTTACTCAAGGGGTGAGCGTTATCGGCAGTGCGACGATGACACGTAATAAAGTCCCCGAATGCGAGGCGAACAAGGGCCTGAAGTGTGAGGGCTGATTTGCCACAAACACGCATCGGTTATTGAATTACACGATACAGCGCAACGCCGGTTTACCGAGCCTTGGCCCTTGTGGGGCAAGGTGTTCACCCCGGCATGCCGTCGATAACACGGCCGGCGAAGAAAACTTAAAACAAATTTAACAAGGGCTGCAATCGTTTTTTAATAATAATTAAAGGAGGTGTTTTTTGAGGGTGTAAGTGGCTATATAAAACGTCGGGTGTACGTTTTATAGGCGCGCAGACAACCCTTCCGACTGATTAAGTCAGAATTATTAATAATGAGCGAATGCCTCGCCCAGCGTTGCCGATGTGCTGAATAATCAGGGTTCTGGATTTTTTTAATGGGCGAAGTTGGAAATGACTTCCACTGTCTGTTTGCCCCGTTCAACAACTCCTTATCCATTGAGTTCATATGAACAGAGAACCGCTCCGATCCTGCGCGAGCCGTTCAGCCGTAGCCAGGGAACATCCTCCGGTTGGTTTCCTCAGCGTCACGGCCGAGTTTGCCTCATTCCAGCGTTGGGCCATCCGGCAGATCAGGAAAATAGCGATAAAAACGCCATGCCGGGGTTGAGCCTGGCGATACGCTGACGAGGTGTGAGGCGGAGGACGGGAGGTACAAGCGGCCAAGCCGCAGACGTTGTGTCACCGCCTGCTGGATAGACCGCCTTGATGATTCAGGCGGGGTTTTTCTTCGTTGCGCGGGGCGGCTTGGCCTTGGTGGCCTTTTTGCTGTTCAGGTATTGAGTGACGGCCTGAACACCTCGGTTGAGGTGATGCTGCAGTGCTTCGACACAGGGTTCGATCGCTTTCTGCTCGGCGAGCCGCAACAGTTGCCAATGGTCATCCTGAGAAAGCTTGCCCAGGCCCATATCGGACAGATTGAAACGCAGGAAGCGTTCTTCTTCGTTCAGGCCTTCTTCAACCAGACGCATGAGACGCGTGTTGTGGCTCTTGGCATACAGCGAAAGGTGGAACATTCGATTGAGTCTGCCGATCTGGCCGAAATCTGTCTCGACCTCAAGCTGCTCGATGTAGCCCTTCGCCGCCGCCAGATCGTCGGCATCTAGCAACGGGATAGACAGACGCAACGCTTCGGATTCCAGCAGTATGCGCAGGGCATAGGCGTCCACTGCGTCTTCGGTGATCAGCGGCGCGACCACCGCGCCCTTGTGCGTTTCGACACGCAGCAGCGACTGCGCCTCGAGCTGGCGCAGTGCTTCGCGCACAGGCATGCGGCTGACGCCAAACAGCGTCGCCAGTTCCTGTTGGCGCAATGCCGTGCCGCTTGGCAGGCTGCCATCGATAATGGCGTTTCGCAGCTTTTCTTCAATCACGGTTCTGGCAAGGTGCGCCGGAGGCTGCTCATTGCCCAGTACGGAGCCCAGAAAGGCTTCTCTATCTGATTTGCGCATTGGCCTACTTCTTCATCAACCCTGGCTGGACAATGTCCAATTAATCGCTTTGTTGCCGACAGACTAGCCAAGACTTGCCAGTCCGTCGCGAAAATACAAACATCATCATGTTTAACGGCGAGCAGCGAATCGCGCTGCAGCCCGGCGAACTCGACAAAATACGCGTCTATCTTAGCGCTCATCGACCTCACGTACCGAGTGCGTATTCACAGGTAACAGGAGTTTCACGTGTTGTTTTTATGACAGCGCGCTCTGAAACGACCGGTCCAGAGCGCAACAGTGACACGCTCGCGGCATAAGGCCGCAGGCGTGATCGTCTCAGCGCGTCAGGCGGCCGGAAACGAAGTGCTGAACGTCATTGAAGCCGGGCGTCGACGCATGGCCGGGGGTCACCAGCGAATCGATGAACGCTTCGTCTTCAGCGGTGATATCCACCGTGAGTGCCTTGGTATACCCGTCCCACTGCTGCTCGGTTCTTGGTCCGACGATGGCTGAGGTCACGGCCTGGTTGTTGAGCACCCAGGCAATGGCGAACTCGACAATGCCGACGCCTTTGTCCTGCACATACGCCTGAATTCGCTGCGCGATACGCAACGACTCCATGCGCCATTCGGTTTCCAGCAGTCGCTTGTCCTGACGTCCGGCGCGGCTCTCGCTGTCGGGAGCGATGTCCGGAGCGTATTTACCACTGAGCACACCGCGGGCTAGCGGGCTGTAGGGCACGACGCCCAGGCCATGATGTGCGGCTGCAGTGATCTGCTCGACCTCGGCCTGGCGGTTGACGATGTTGTACAGCGGCTGGCTGATGACCGGCTTGTCCACGCCCAGGCGTTGCGCAACGTTGACGATTTCAGCAATTCGCCAGCCGCGGAAGTTCGACACGCCCCAATAGCGGATCTTGCCTTGCCGGATCAGATCGCCAATCGCCGACACCGTCACTTCCAGCGGCGTGTCGTGATCTTCCTTGTGCAGGTAATAGATATCCACATAGTCGGTATCCAGCCGCCGCAGGCTGTTCTCGATGGCATTGAACATGTGCTTGCGGTTCAGACCGGCCCGATTGGGCACACCATCGGACGGGCCGATCGCGACCTTGGTGGCCAGCACCCAGTCGCTGCGCTGTGCCGCGATGGCCCGGCCGACGATTTCCTCCGAGCGCCCGGCGTTATAGACATCCGCCGTGTCGATGAAATTGATGCCTTGATCCCTGGCCTTGTCGATGATGCGCAGCGATTCCTCGGCAGCGGTCTGCTCACCGAACATCATCGAGCCGAGTGTCAGTGTGGAAACCTTGAGGCCGGACTGGCCAAGGGTTCGATAATTCATGCTCAGCATCTCCATGTCATTCAGGCGAGCTCAGGCAACCCCCACGCCTTGAGCGGGAAGTCGGCCAGCGAGCCCAGCAGCAGGTCCGCATGCTCGTATTGCTCGACCGGCATGTGCGAGTCCGGCACGGCCACCGCGTACATCCCGGCAGCCTTGGCGGCGGTCACACCGAATGGCGAGTCTTCGAAGACCAGGCAATCGGCAGGCGAGACGCCAAGACGGCGGGCGGCGACCAGAAAGATGTCCGGGGCCGGCTTGGCGGCGCCGACTTCCGGGTCGTCGGCGGTGACGACGGTGTCGAACAGTTCGAACCATGCGCGGTGCAGGGTGGTCTTGGCCTCGAAGTAATGCACCGACGAGCTGGTGCCCACGGCGATCGGAATATTATGCGCAGCCAGATGACGGACCAGCGCTTCGGCACCCGGCATGGCTGCGGCGCGCGGGAAACGCTCTTCAAGCATGGGCTCCCTGACTTCGAGAAACTCGTCGATCGACATCGGCAGCTCCAGCGCCTTGATCACGTAGTCCGAGAAGTCCCGGGCACCGCGGCCAATGGTGTGCTGCTTGACCGACCAGTCGAAGGTGCGACCGTGGCGGCTGGCAATCAAGTGGGTGACTTCGGTGTAAACCCCCTCGGTGTCCAGCAACAGGCCATCCATGTCGAAAATGACGGCCTTGATCGGGCCTCGTTGTTTTTGCTGCTCGCTCATGTGATCACGTCCTGTTCGCAAATTCGTTTCAGCCTAACGTTTCCGGGAAGGCTGTGGCTAGGGTCTGTTTCAAAACCTTTCAGCGGGATTGGCATGCGCAACAAAAGGCACAAGGCCATGTCCAACGCGCTTACAGAAGGGCGACGCGCCCACAGAAATGACCATGAAGGCTGGGCTCTCGGGATCTGCCGATGATAGTCTCTCGCGGCTTTCAATCGGCGCTGCCGCTCCCGGTACGACTTTCCCATCATCAGAACGGATATCTTCACGTCACTATGAATAAATCAGCAGGTATAGCGATTGGCGTCATCGTCGTAGCGGGCGCACTGGCTACGGCTGGTGCCTGGTACACCGGCAATCAACTGGAAGGCGCGCTGAACGACTCGATCAGCAAGGCCAATCAGGAGCTGGCCAAGTCGTTCAAAGGCACGGACACCAGCGTCAAACTGGAAATGCTCTCGCTCGACAAGCACTTCTTCAGCAGCACGGCGCACTACCGCGTCGACATCCAGAACCTGTCCGATAGCACCCAGGGCGGCCAGTTCTTGTTTGTCGACCATATCGAGCACGGCCCCATTCCGCTGTCGCATCTGAAAACCCTGAACCTGCTGCCGGTCATGGCCCTGAGCAATGTCCAGATGGAAAAAAGCCCCAGCGCCGAGAAATGGTTCGCCATGAGCAAGGACGTTCCACCGCTCAAGGGCCAGGCCAGCATCGGCTATGACCGCGCCACCAAAGGCACGCTGCAGATGGCTCCGCTGGAAATGACCGACGTCGACGGCACGTTCCGTTTTTCAGGTCTGGACCTGAACGCCGAGTCGTCCGCCGACGCGGAGAAATTCAGCCTTGCGGGCAACATGGACAATTTGCAACTCAATGTCGCGTCGCCCGACGGCCCGGTCAGCATCGAAATCAAAGGCATGACCTTCGACACGGGTGGTACCAAAGGCAAGTCCGGTTTCTATCTGGGCCACACCAACATGAAAATCCAGAACGCGGGTTTCCAGGTGGTGGGCAAGCCACAGGTGCAGATTCGCGATTTCACCAACACCAACCTGGCGCAGGAAGATGCCGGTAACCTGGCAGCCCAGATCAACTACGATGCCGGCATGATCGCCTACGCCGGCAAGGACGTCGGTTCTGCGCACATGGGCTTCAAGATCGCCAACTTCGATGTGCTGGCGACTCAGGCGCTGTATCAGTTGTATCAGGATAAAATCCTGCCTCAGCAGCAACAGGCCGCGCAGGAGAAACGTCCGTTCCGCCTGGAGCTGAGCCCGGCTGATCAGGAGCTGATGAACACCCAGATGAAAACGCTGCTGGCGGCCAAACCGCACATCGAGCTGGAAAAGCTCTCGCTCAAGACCAGCAACGGTGAAAGCCACATGCGTATCGCCGTGGACCTGGCCGATCCAGGCTCGCTCGATCAGCCTTCCGATGCGCTGCTCATGAAGAGCCTGGGCGAAGTCAACGCCAGGGTCGTCCTGTCCAAGCCGATGATTCGCGACCTCGCGACCCAGCAAGCCATTCGTGAAGGCCAGACCGACCTCAAGGTCATCGCCGATCAGGCCAAGGCCGCTGGCGACATGGCCAGCGCCATGGCCGAGATGATGCAACTGGCCAAGGTCGACGGCGACAACATCGTCTCCGACCTGCATTACGCCAACCAGATGGTCGACTTCAATGGCCAGAAAATGACCGTGCAGCAGTTCATGAGCAACGTCATGGGCAAGGTCGGCGTGCTGGGTAACCAGTAAGCCGCCTGTAACTCGGTCTGCGTCAGGACGGGCAATATGCCGTCCTGACGCAGGCGCTGCTACTGAGTCAGCCCGCGCAGGGTATCGGCCAGTTGGCGGGTACGCTGTGAAGTGCCCGCCGTCATGTCGCTGGAGCCTTCCAGTTCCGACAGCAGCCCCGTCAGCGTTCCGACCTCAAGGGACTGCTCCTCGATGTGCTGCGCCACCTTGCGAATCTCCTCGGCCAGGCGCTCGATATCGGTGCCGATGTCGTTGGCGTTCTGCGACGTCTTCTGCGCCAGCTGGCGCACTTCATCGGCCACCACGGCAAAGCCACGTCCCATTTCACCCGCCCGTGCAGCCTCGATGGCGGCGTTCAGCGCCAGCAGGTTGGTCTGTCCGGCGATCTGCTGGATCGTCTGCACCACCGACTGAATGCGCAGGCTGGACTTGGCCAGCTCCCGCGAGCCCAGCACCACCTCGTCCGCCTGACTGACCAGGCTTTTGACGGTATTGCCCGCTTTGTCGATAACCGTTTCCTGCTGGGTGATGGTCTGCGACAGCTCGTCCATCGACACATGCAGCTCGCCAGAGTAGTGGCGCAACTGAGCGGCGATTTCTTCCTGATCATGATGGGCCTTGACCAGCACATCGCCCAGGTCGCTCAGGCCACCGAACACCGGGCGGATCTGCTCGTCCAGACCACTCGGGTCAATGGTTTGCACGAAGTTACGCTGCTTGAACTGATCGATCTGCTTGACCACCACATGGCTCAGACCAGCCAGCTTCTTGATCTGCCGGCGCAGAAAGAACGCCTTGAACTCGCCGTAATAGGCGATGAAGTTATCGATGTAGTCGTCGCGGAACGGCTGGCCTTCGGGCACTTTGAAAAAGAACACGGCGGTGAGCGTCTGGTTGAGGTTCAACCCCAGAATCTCGCCAAAGGTCGAGAAGCCCACCACCGGCGTCGCACCGAACACATCGTTCATCCGGCCCAGCTCACTGCCGTTGTTCAGGCGCCGCAGGATGCAGTCGCTCAACAGACCCAGCAGCGGCTTTCCGGACTTGCCCTGCAGAAAGCGCGCGAAGTCGTTGCGCGTGGTGTCGATCATGGATGTTCGTTTGACCATCACCAGCTCTTCGCCGGGCGCCACGTCGCAGAACAGGTGAACCCGCTCGCTTTCATAATCGATGCGCGCAATCGAGCGCACGAACAGCTCTTCGCCCACCCGGATGGCGAACGAGTACTGCGCCAGCTTGCCCTCCAGCTCATGCCGCTCGCACTTGAGCGCGTCACACAGCGCCGCAACCATGGTGGTGATCTCGCCTCTGGCGTTGACCACCTGGCTGATGTAACGCTCCTCCAGGGAGGCCGTCAGCACACTCAGGCTCAGTGGCGTCGGCTCGAAGTTCTGGCTCTTGAAGACGCCGAAGCGCACGTTTTTTGCGCTCTTGAGAAACACCACCTGGGCATGATTTTCGTAGCTGCGTTTGCCGTCGTGAATCAAGGTCTTCTTGAAGTCGCCTTTGCCCCCCGCAGAACCGCCGACGAACAGGCACGGAAAGCGCCCGGACTCATACAGCGCTTCCATGAAGAACGACTCCGACGCCGACAGCCCGTCGAACGTGACGTAGGCCAGCGTATCGCGGTGGTCGATGGGGGTGTTGATCTGCGTGCGCTTGATCGAGTCGGTCAGGCGCGCAATGCGCTCACGCATCGACAGTCGCTTGCCCGCGCCGCGAATGTCTTCGCTGTGCAGCGGAATGTGTAACACCTCCGCACTCTTGATGACGCTTGAGTCGAACAGCGCAAGGACAATCCTGTCCCACTGGTTATCCGCCGCGCAGTACAGCGAATCATTGCCCGAGCACAGTTCGCCTGACGTTGTGCACAGGCTGATCTTCGCGTTGGGAAAGCGCGCAGCGACAGACTTGGCTACCTGATCGAAGTCGACGTGCGGCGAAACGAAACCGGTCAGATAGACCGGATCGAAGCTCAGCGCAGACAGTTTGGCGTTCAATTCTCGGGCGGACGTAATGACACTGATGGCGCCCTCGGTCCGCGACGTGCCGGCCCGAAAACGAGATAAAAGGCTCATGGTTAAACCCGTAAAGATAAAAAGCAGAGGCCACGCGGAATATGGACCGATCCTTATTGATCGGCTGCCAACAGGTTCGGGTGAGCTTGAAGGGCGATGAATTTTGCCTATGCGTGCCGCTCAGGACAGGTGCAGCATCAACGCTCTGATGAGGGCAAGCGTCTGGCGATGCACCGAATCATAATGATCATTGTGGCAATAGGGCCGTACCGACAGGGTGATGGAGTCGGCCGTTGTGGAGGACAGGTGCACATCGACAGCGGGGCTGCTCAGTACATTGGGCAGGCGGGCGATCTGATCCTTGAGGCGCGGGATGATCTTCTGCTCGTCGGCGGTGCCTGGCAATGTCGCGGTCAGTTCGACGCTGCGAAAAGCATTGCTGGAAAAATTGACGATCGTGTCAGAGAAGATCTTGTTGTTGCCCACCAGATTCAGCACGTTTTCCGGAGTGTTGATCGACGTGACGAACAAGCCGATTTCGACAACGGTCCCGGTCACGCCCGCCGCCGAAATCAGATCGCCGACCTTGAAGGGCCGCAGCACGATGATGAACCCCCCCGCTGCCAGATTGGCCAGCAAACCCGACCAGGCCATGCCGATCGCCAGCGCCACGGCCGCCAGCAGCGCCGCAAAACTGGTGGTCTCGATGCCGCAATAGCTCAGAATGGCGATCACCAGAATGATATGCAGCGTCACCGTGATGAACGAGCCGACATAGCGCAGAACCGTCGGATCAAACCGCTGCCGCGTCAGCGAACGCTGCGCCATCCTGACCAGCACACCGATCAGCCAGCGACCGACAATCCACAGCAATGCGGCGATCACCAACCTCAAAACAACAGTCGCTCCGTATTGCAGAACGATAGTGAACAGCGAGTTGATTCCGTCAGTGTCGATATTGATGACATTCAGCGCATCCATCACCGCTACTCCCGACTGCTAGGCTCGCCCGGCAGATGGCCTGACGAGCGGAGCCGTACATTGAAGGGCAAAGCGGGTTGGTGGCTACTGGTAGTTTTGACTGGAGGCAAAGGGCCTGCAACTGGCGTTGGGGAACTCAGCAAGTGTGGTGGGCTGTTAGCCTACATCGTGTCTATTTTTTGTTTTTTGAGATGTAGTCAACTATGTTTTGCACCGTTTTGAATTTTTCAAAGTCTTCATCCGGGATCTTGATGTTGAATTCTTCTTCCAGAGCCATGCCGAGCTCGACAATTTCTAAACTGCTACCCTTGAGATCCTTGGTTATGTCAGATGTCGGTTTTACATCTTCTTGCGCTGCTTCCAAATGCTCGGCCACCAATTCTTTTACACGTGTCATTACATCTACCATGATGATCATCTCCTTGATTGCGTTTTTTACTGACTACTGAAGGATAAAATTAGGCCGCGGCAGAAAAGCTGTCTACTGGCATTAATAACAGTTGTTCAACAGTGGGAGGTCTGAGCAGTTTGGCCATGCTCGTATTAAGCCCATCGAGAAATCGCTAAACTCGCCATCTCACAAGGACGATTCAAGGACCTGGTATGCCGCTCTCTTCTGACACCCTGCGCCGTACACTGGTGATCTGGCTGTATGCCGTCGCAGTTGCGCATGTGCTGGGCAGTCTGGTGTTCACCTGGGCAGGCTTTTCCGGCTTGCTCGATGGCTATCTGACTAGCCTCGAGCAGGCGTTCTGGACCGAGGCGGTTCCCGCCGCTGCTCGCGCGCAACAGGTCTGGTGGATGGCGCTGTTCGGCGCAACCTTGCAAACGTATTCCGTGTACATGCTGGCGCTGGTGCACCTGGGCAACCGCCTGAAAAGCGCCATGCCCTGGGGCTGGCTGATTGCGGGCCTGCTGCTTTGGGCGCCTCAGGACATCCTGATTTCCGTGCGTGGGGGCGTCTGGTCGCATGTGTGGCTCGATCTGGCAGCGCTGCTGGCCTTGTTGCCGCCGCTGATCTGGCTGTATCGCCATGATCGCCGCACGTCGAAGGAGCCTCGCCATGTCTGACTTGCCGCTGCTGTATCTGCTGGCGGGCAACGGCAGCAGTGCCGAATGGTGGGACGACGCGCTGCCGCATTTTCAGCAGCATCAGGTCGTGCCGCTGGAGCTGCCAGGTTTCGGCAACAATCCTCAGCCACCCTGCGAAGACCTTGCCGCCTGCGCCGATGCGCTGTTGGCGGCGACCGTGAAGGGCAGCGCCATCGTCGCTGTGGGCGTCAATGCCTTGCTGGTCATGCATGCCTTGCAGCGCCAGCCGGGGCATTTCTGCAGAAGCGTGCTGCTGGCACCGGTGGGGGCTTTTCTGTGGCGGCGGCGCTTGCCTGCGCTGATGTCGCCGCTGCCCATTCGCAAGACCATTCACTGGCTGCTGGCCAACAAACCCACACTGTTTGCGCACAAGTTTTCCAGACAGACCTGGCCTGCCGCGCACTACCAGCGCATGGGCTCCGGTTACGCCCGCTGCCGTGCTTTCGTGCCGTATTGGGACCTGTTGCGTGCCGACACCGCGTTGCCGCTGCTGGAGTGGGTGCAGGATCCGATAGAGCTGGTCTGGGGCGATCAGGACAAGGTCCTGGGCATCGAGCAGGCAGCCGCGTGGTCGGCCATTCTGGCGCGTGCCGACCTGACCATCAGCCTGAAACCGGGCTGGGGTCACTACCCGTGGATCGACGCGCCGGCCGAGTTTGCGCAGTGGCTGGAGTCGGGCGAGCGCGGCTTCGTTGCGCACACCAAAGGCGGCCGTCTACGTCTGGCGGCCATCGCCGGGCAACCGGTGCCCGAGGCACTGTCTCTGGAGCAGGGCGATGACTCGGCCTTGCCCGCGTTTCTGGCCCGTCAGCCTGACGCTATCTGGGCCGTGCGCTCATCCAGCTTCGGTGAGGATCAGGCCGATGCGGCCAATGCCGGTCTGAGCACCACTTTTCTTCGTGAGCCCGGCCACAACGTACCCGCGCGCGTCGCAGAGCTGCACAACGCTGGCGTCGAAGAGGTTGTGGTGCAGCGCTTCATTACGCCGGTGCTTTCCGGCATCGCTTTCGTGCGTCACCTGTCGGTCGAGCTGGAGTGGGTGGAAGGCCATCTGGAGTCGCTGGCCGACGGTCAGGCAAGTCCTGAGCGAGCGATCATTTCCCGCCTCGGCGCGGCCTGGAGCAGCGGGGGCTTCAAGCCATCCCACGGTTTGACCGAGGAGGTGCTCTGGGACTTCCTGCAGGGCGTTCTGCGCGTATTCCACTACGTGCCGGGCGACGTGGAGTGGGCCTGGGATGGCCGCCAGCTGTGGCTGCTGCAGTACCGCCCGATCAGTGACTACGGCTGGCGCCGCCACCTGACCGCCGCCAATATTGCGGAGATCCTGCCGCCACAGCCCAGCAGGCTGGTCGAGTACGCACAGCGGCGTGCCGCAGGCAGCATCCCGGCGATCATGGCGCGTTGGGATTCACGCGTGTTGCAGGACAACGAGCCATTTACCGCACTGTTTGGCGCAGCTTCCTACATCAACAACGACCTGTTTCTCGCACGTCTGGCTGACTGGGGCATCGCCTCCAGCAGCTACGCCGACGAGGTCGGCGGCGCGACCCCGCATCTTCCGTGGCGACCGCTGCGTCTGGTGCGCTCATTACCGGTGTTTCTGCGGATGCAGCGCATCGCGCGTGGCCACTTGCTGACCCTGGAAAAGCAACTGCACCGCTTCGACCGAGAGCTGCATGCCCTCACGGCCCAAGGTGCTGACGGCCAGCAATTGGCTGACTGGTTCACCCGTTTCTACGTATTCGTCGTGCAAGGCAACCTGTGCATCGCCACCTCGCTGGCCAGCAGCGGCGGAGACCTGCTGGGACGTCCGCCGACCGCTTACGACGACCTGGAGCATTGCCCGCACCGGCTGCCCTGGGAAACCGACCCCGCGACCCCGCGCCCGGCAGCCACTGACCTGCCTTTACAGGCCTTCCCGACCTGGCCGGGTTTCATTCGCATCGCCCACCGCGCAGGCCTGCCGGGCATGCGCGGCTACTACCTGCAAGTACGCGAGTGGTATCGCGACAACCTGATGCGCCTGTTCTTCCGCCTGCACCACGCCATGCCCAGCGCCGACCGCGAACACTGGTTTGCGCCGCATCCGGACATTCGCAGCCGCACGGGGAGCTTCTGGCAGGACGGCCGCGAAGGCACCGAGCAGGCCACCGGCTTCATGATCTATCCGGGCCAGGTCCAGGGCATTCTGGGCGAGGACATCCTGCTGGAAGACACCCTCGACCCCGGACGCCACGCGCACTACCAGAACGCCCGCGCGGTGATCGCGCGCATGGGCGGGCGTCTCTCGCACGGCTCGACCTTGCTGCGTGAACTGCGCAAACCCTCGGCCGTGCTGCCGCAGGTTGATCTGGCGTGGGTAGGGCGCGAAGTGTTGTATGTGGATGGGGAGTTGCGGCTGGTGGAAGGGCAGGCATAAAGCCCGAGGGGAGTTATCCACAGCCAACCCGCACGCTCATTGAGCGGCGCGGGTTGGCACCACCGAGGTATAGCGAAAGGCTTACACGCGGTGGAGGGATTTGGCCATTTCCGAACTGGTCCTTCCTCCGTATTATTGGATCCATCAAGTGGTGAACAGGAGTTCACCAGGATCAAGGATGATCGACCATCGCCTAGGAGGCAGCCGACAGGGAGTCGGGATGGTCTTGGAAAAACCCGCTTCGGCGGGTTTTTTGTTGGGCGCGATAAAGTCCTCTGTGATCCCGGATCATGTGCGCGGTGACTTCCGCTTGCGCAGGCTCTGACGATGTTCCTCGAGATCTTTACGGCGATGCATCTCCCGACAGATCTCCTTGCGCTCGCACCGAATGAGCGCCCAATGCACATGCAATTCGCGACCGTGCCGGCTGTTGAGCGACAAAAGGCCAGCGATGGGAAAAACAGACAAACAATATCAGTGCGGTCATGCCAGAAGTCACAACGCTTCTGGCTCTGAGTTCGTCAGGTGATGTTCGTCACCTGCGTATCCTGACCCATGCTGCGCAAGAACTTTCGCTGCTGCCTGAGCAACTCACGGTAGTCGATGCAGCGATAGTGCAGACCGTGGCGGGGTGCCAGGTCGGCGATGATGTTTGCCAGCGCCGGGTAGTGTCGATGACTCCAGCCAGGGAACAGGTGGTGAGTCAGATGAAAGTTCAGCCCGCCCACGGCATGGTGCAGCCAGCGTGGAGAGGTTTGCCAGTCGCAGGTTGTCGCGAAGTTATGTCGATACCAGCCGTGTGGCATCAACGGGCTGTCTGATGGCTGATAGAACTCCGCTTCTGCCCAGTGCGTACCGAGCAGCAGAAATACCACCCAGAGAGAGGCGAGCATCTGGCTCACAAAGTACGCGATCAGCACCGTCGTCCAGCTGCCCTCGAATATCACCAGCGGCACTATCAGTACCAGCAGCAGATGGCATGCCTTACTGGCCAGAAATACCGCCCAGCCTTTGTTTCCCGGAAGTATTCTTTTGGCTTTGAGCGGCGTCTTTCCAAGACGGTCCGACCAGTCGAATATCCATGAGATGTAGGGCAGCGACAACGCTGCGACCATGGGCCAGTAAAGATGTTGATAACGCATGTGCTTACGCCAGCCCTGGAAGGGCGACTGTCGCAGGACGCCATTCTCCTCGGTGTCCAGATCGTAATGTTCAACGTTGGCATAGGCATGATGAAACTGCACATGCCTGACTCGCCAATAATCCGGATCAATCCCGAGCGGCAAGGTCATCAACCTCCCCACCAGCCGGTTTGCCCAGGCGGCCCGGAAAAAAGCATTGTGGGTGGCGTCGTGAAACACCATTACGTTGAGTAGCATGCCTGTCAGGACAAACAGGAAATAGCAGCCCACGAATGCCCACGCATTGAGTTGCATAAGGCTCGAGGCATAAAAACCGCCGCACAGCAGGATAAGGAGCAATGCCGTCACCTTTTGCCGAATGCTTGCGTAGCGATGGTCGTCTGCCAGGTAGGCGTGGGCCGCCTGCTTGAGGGCGTGATGAAATGCCTGTTCGCCATCGGCAGGAAATGACAGGGGGGCAAGTGACTCAGCCATGATGTTTTTCCACCGGATTTGCGGCTGAAAGGTTGTAGCCGCGAGAAGACACAGCCACCCATGCGCCGTGCAGGGCGAGGGCGACCATCGGCAATTGCCAGTAAACCTGCGACCAGCCGTAATAACCCAGAAACAGCAACGCCAGCCCCAGGCTGACTATCAGCCAGACAGGAACACTCCAGGTCCTCGCTTCGGTCATCCCTCCCAGCGCCACAGAGCCCACCACGAGAAAGACGAACAGGACGACCTGCGGCCAGGTGATGTCGCTGTAGCCATAGCCGTATTGATAGATATAGCCCACCACCAGCGCGAAGAGCAGCAACGCGCCGCTGAAAATGCTCAAACCCGAAACGCGCGAGCGGGTCGGTTCGTTCGATTTTATCGACAGTCGCAGGTAATGCAGAAAAGGTACGTTGCTGGCCCAGAACGGATTTGCGGAAGAGCGAGGCCCTCCGATTCCAAACGTGTAAGGCACATCGGGCAGCCTGGAAAATGTGCCGAACAGCTTGTCCCAGAAAATGAAAGTACCGCCGAAGTTCTTGTCTGAGTAGGCCCGGTCTTTGACGTGATGCACGCGATGATGGGTCGGAGTAACGAAAATCTTTTCCAGCACGCCCAGCCTGGGTGTCAGCGCATTATGGTTAAAAAACTGCATCGAGTAATGCAGGATCGACACTGCGACAAACACATGCAGTGGCACCCCCAGCACGGCCAGCGGAATGAAGAACGGAATCGAGGTGAGTGACGAATACCAAGAGTTACGCACGCCCAAGGACAGGTTGAAGTGCTCGCCCTGATGATGCACCACATGCACGGCCCAGAGTACGCCAACGTGGTGATGCAGGCGGTGCAGCCAGTAGAAACAGAAATCCCAGGCCAGCAACGCGAACGCCCAGACCCATAGTGGCGGCCATGTATCCAGCAGGCCAAGGCTCAAGTACGTGGCGACAAATCCGTAACAGATGACTTCCAGGCCACGGAACAGCCACAGCATGAGGTGGCCGGAATTCAGATTGAACACCACGTCATGCCAGTCAACCGGCTTGCGCTGCATCCACTGCAGAATGACGGCCTCGCCTGTTACGGCCAGCAGCATGATGATGATCGGAATGGCCAGATCGCTCATTGCATATTCCCTTTGAGTGCGACTTGCCTGCTTCGGCCGAGCGCATCGAACAGCATACCCGCCACCAGTGCGAGCACGGCGCCACTGACCACGTCGATGAACAGATGACGGCGCAATTGCAGGATCGAATAAGCAATGGCGGCCACCCATAAGACAAACACTGCAGTACGCGCGCTACGCCTTGCTGCACTGATCCCCCAGACTGCCAGCACCATCAGGGCCATGTGCAGGGATGGCAGGCAATTCTGGGTCGAGTCCACATAGGTCAGTGCTGCCAGAAGTGTAGAGCTTAACGTTGTGCCCTCATCGACCGGGTACACCATCGTTGTCGGCCACAGCAGATAGACCGTTCCGGCACCCAGTGCGGTAAGACGCATGGCGCGAGACAGCCAGCGCACCCGATCAAGCGGGGTCATCAGATAGCCCAGTGGAACAACCACGAAGAACGACAGGTACAGCCAGATTGCGTGGGGCGTGAATGCGATCATTCGGTCGAGCGGCGAGGGTGTCATGACCTGGCCGGTGCTCTGCAAATGGTCGGTCAGCGTATAGATCAGACCGACCGAACCCCAGCCAAGCAGCATGTGCCACAACCGAAACATCATGGGGTTGTTCATGCTTCTGCCTGCCGGACAATACGGCGTCGTTTTCGATCGAAGTTCGGCATCACGTTCTGCACCGTCAGTTGCCATTCAAGTTTGTCAGTGGCAATACCCTGTTGTGTGAACAGGGCGACAAGTTGTCTACGGCTGTGCTCCAGTTCGGTTTGCGTACAGTCTGCAATCAGCTGCAGCCGGGTTTTCGAAAGCTGAATCAAGCGGTAGTCACTGGTCAGTGGCAGTGCATTGGCAATTGCCCGACTGCACAGGTCGGCAAAGATAATCTGCATCTCACCGTGCTGGTCGGGCAGCGAAAGCTGATCGTCGCGGCGACCTTCGATTCGGGAAATCGCCATCGAATGCTGACCACACGGGCAGGGCTCGGATTGCCTGACCAGTACATCATCCAGTCGGTAGCGTACGATAGGCTGGGTGCTGCGAGTGAAGTCGGTGATCAACGGCGTGAAGCGCTGCTCATCAAGCCACTGGGGCTCGATATGCACGAACTCTTCGTTCAAATGCAGTGTGCCATGAGAGCACGTGGCCGCCAGAAAACCTTCGGTTGCCTGATACACCTCGCCGACCTCGCGGAACACCGTGTTCAGCAACTGGCGATCCTGCTCATCCAGGACTTCGGCGACGGAGATCACTTTCTTTACTTCGAGTTGGATCTGCCCGTCCAGAACGGCCAGGGCCAGGGCGCGCAGCACCTGTGCTGGCGCAACGATAATGGTCGGCGCCTGTGCTTGTAAGCGAGGCAACTGCTCAGTGAACGGCGCGAACAGGTCATAAAAGGCCAGGCTCAGCCAGCGATTGTCGACGCTGTGGTACAGGTTATTGTCCGCACGTAAAAACAGCGCGACTCGCTCACCCGCGAAAATACCGTCTGGCAGCATCTTGGCAAGCATCCCGCCCGCCCAGATCTGCTGTTCCTGCGGGCTCACGACGAAAACGCCGCGCTGCCCTGACGTGCCCGAGGACAGCCCGACGCTAAAGCGGCCGATGCGTGGCGTGAAGTCGCGTTCGGCTTCGCCGCGCCTTGCGCAGGCCAGCAACTGATCACGTTGCAGACCTGCGGTGTTCATCTGGTCGAACTGCGTCATCATCAGCGCTTTGTCCATCAGCGGCCATTCGTTGAATGGCAGAGCGCTGTAAGCCCGAAAATAAGGACTTTTGGCCAGCACCCTATTCGCAAAGCGTTTCAGTTGCCTGTTCTGAAAATGCTCCAGTGCCTGGCGACTGGAAAAGCGCAGGCGACGTGCTCGCCAGTAGTGCCAGAGCGTCATCACCGGGATCATAAATCGCCCTCGTGGCACAAACGAATATCCACATGGCCTGCTGCCCACAACAGGTTCAGACGGTTCAGCGTCTGGTAGTAGGCCTTGCTGTCGTCCATCAGCACGTTGGCAAGCACCGAAGGCCCGCGCAATTCTTGATAGCTCAGCGGCGACCATGCGGAATCACTGGCCAGCAATGTCCAGCCATCTTCGGTGAGAATAAATGCACCCAGGTGTCCGGCGGCATGACCTGGTAGCGGCACCAGAACAATCTGCCCGTCACTGCCCGGTAGTTCGTAGCCATGTGTAAACGGGGCCAACTGTGCAGACAGGCTCACCTGCTCAAAGCCCTCCACGAACTGCAACGCCGCTTCGAAACCTTCCGGAATCAGTCCCGGTACGAAGGCGCGCTTGAGCGCGGCGATGCCACGTAATGAGCGGGTTTTCTGCCAGCCTTCGCCCGAGCAGATAAAGTCGAGATGACTGAAGTCCCGCAGGCCGGCAATGTGATCGGCATGAAAGTGGGAAATAATCAGCGCCTGAATATCGTTGGCCGCGTAACCCGCATTACGCAGCTGATCCAGCAGCGTTTCACCCGCATCCAGGTATACCGGAGTAACCTGGCTGTAGATGCGGAACACCCCCGACCGGGTATGCTCCTGAAAATGGTTGGCGTAGCCGGTATCCCATAACCAGCGGCGATCGCCAACCTCCAGCAGATAAGCTCTGGACGGAAATTTGCAGACCCTCAGGCCCGCGCCTTGCAACGCCATACAACCGATATGCGTGCAGTAACCCACTTCAAAGGTGGTAATGCTAGCCATGGGGCTTCACCGCGTGAGACTTAAGCCACTCTCCCGTGAGCTGAACGCCTTCTTCCATCGAGTATCGCGGCCGGTAGCCCAGTTCTTCAATGGCTCGCGTCTGGCTCAGGGTCATATCGAAGTTCACCGCCGCCACACTGTATCGAGTCAGCACGGGTTCCTTGCGCGTTATACAGGCCAGAAGCTCGAGTGCCGTCGCCAGCGAGTGCAGCAATCGGTAAGGTACGCGCTGCACACGATAACGAATGCCGAGTTGTTCGTGCAGTAACAACTGCAAGGTATCCACCAGTCGCATGGGCTGATGATTGGTGATGTTGTAGGCGGCGCCTGAAGACAAAGAATTGTTATGGCTCGCCAGGTCCATGGCGTGCACAACGTTCAGTACAAACGTCAGGTCCAGTACCGCCTCACCACCACCGGGCAAACGCAGCATGCCGCGGTCGCGTTCTATCTGGCCCAGAATACGGGGCAGAATCACCCGGTCATACGGGCCGAACAAGCCACGGGGCCGCAGGATAATAAACGTGGTCTGTGGATAAAGCGGTACCAGCGCCTGTATGGATTGCTCTGCCTGATACTTGCTGCTGGCGTAGTGGTTGGCGAATCGTCGGGCACGGTATTGCTCGTCAATACACTCATGGTCTTGAAAATCGAAATAGATCGCAGGCGTGGATATGTGCACGAAGCGCGAAACGCCGCAGCGGCCCGCTGCCTCGGCCAGCTTTTCTGTGACGACTACATTGGCCTCATGAAACTCGGCCTCGCTACCCCAGGGAGAAGACTTTGCCGCGCAGTGCCAGACCACGTCACTGCCGAGCATCAATTGCTCGCATTGCTGTGCTGTAGCCCGGGTCAGATCCAGGGCGGTGAACGCCGCTCCTTGTTCTCGCAGCAGATTCCCCACTGCCGAGTCACGTCCGGTGGTATGTACCCTATGGCCTGCGTTCAATAGCCACTCTGCCGCATTGCGTCCGAGGCCACTGGTGGCGCCGGTCAGCAGAACCTTCATGGCAGCAGCACCATGCCCGCCAATGTCAGACCGGCAGCGGTACCGATCAGCATCACGGGTTTGCCGGGTGTAAAGCGGCCGGTGGTAAAAGCAGTATGCAGCGCCGTCGGAATCGATGCCGAGACCTGATTACCGTGATAGCGATAAATATCCACCAGCACCTCAGGCCGTACTCCAAGCCTTTTCCGCATGTGCTCAAGCGACAGATGGCTGGCCTGATGGGGGACGACGGTGGCGATCTCGGCAAGCGTCAATCCGCTCCTTTCCAACAGGCGTGCGAGGTAGCCCTCGATCAACGCGGCAGCCTGACGAAACAGCTGCTTGCCCTTCATATGGAACAGAAAGTCGCTGTCAGTCATGCCTGCACGTGGATTGCGGCGTGTACCGCCTGCTTGAATCTCACACAGGTCGCTGCCTTGTGGATAGGTCTCGGACAGGCTGCTCAGAATGCCGCTGCTGCCGTCACCGCGTTCGACAATGGCGCAGGCTGCTCCGTCGCCGAGGATCAGCGAGCTTTCTTCGTCATCCCAGTCGATACCGCGTGAAACGAGATCTGCCGACACGACCGCAATGCGTTTGTAGATCCCGGCATTGAGCAAGCCGGCAGCGACCTGTAGCGCTGTAATGAAGCCGACACAACTGCTGTTGATATCAAAGCCGGGCGTACCCGATGGCAGATGGGCCGCTTTGAGAATCAATGCTGCCGTGCAGGGCAAGGCCTGCATGGGTACTGCCGAGGCCGAGATCAACAGATCGATCGAACCCGCCGGGATCTGCTCTCTTCTCAAGGCATCCTGAAGTGCTTGTGCTGCAAGTTCGGCCTGGCTGGCATCGAGTGTTGCGTGAAAACGACAATGTACGCCGGAGCGCTTTTCGACATAACCCGCAGGCTTGTTCAATAACGTGTCCAGCGCAGACGAGTCCACTCGATTTGCGGGCACCGCTACGCCAGTCGCAATAATTTTCAGTGGCAGCAAGGCTGCGGAGGAGGAGGGCGCTGTCATTGGAGTCCTGGCTTCGCATCCATGTGGCAATTACCTGAATGACTGATTCAAATATAACGCTGGCTGAACATGGCATGGGTCGATGAACCGCGAACCCTCATGCTCGGCAAGGGTAGGGTGTCATCGGTTATCTTTTCGGGTTAAAGACGCATGCCTTTGAACGGGTTCCAGCCTTGCTCGCCTTTTACTTCTTTGAGGTAGTACGAATAATTGACGGTCAAGGCATACATCAGCGAGAAGGCCACATTCAGACCTCCCCCCAACGCGTAAGGAACCTCGGTTCCCAAAAGCGTGCATACCAGAAGGATCAAGGCGTTGGTCGCGAGCATTATGCCAATCAACGCAATGCCTTTTTTCCACAGGCCCAACACGAAGAAATAAATGGGGCCAAAGAAATACGCGATGACGTTGAAATTGATCCGCATTTTCTTCCTGAAGCCGGGAAGTGATTTTAGGCCGGCCTTGAAGCGCGGGTCGTTCGGCGCACCATACGTCTCGAAGAAATTGAAGCGCTCCTGCCACGTGGCGCTATACGTGCCAGTGCTGCGCGTCTGATCTGCTGTGCTCATGGTGCTGCTCCTGATGTTCCATTGGGGTGACGTCTTTCTTCCGGGAAATCCTGTGTTCTGGCGTTTTTATGATCAGGGTGCTGAGTGTATGGAGTTTTCGGGTGGTGTACTACGCAACCGTGTAACCTGGGCGCTAAATCGCCACAATTCTTCATCTGGTCAGCCTGATAGGCAGCCATTGACTGGAGTCGCTCGTTTTTCTGGTCAGGTTGCGGCCAGATTATCGGCTGTCGTGGCTGGTCCGTCCCCATGGCTGGACGCGCCTAAAGCGTCTTGCCAAGGGATCCGCGCCACGAACCCCGCTTGGCAAAAATGAGTATCTGGTTTACCGAGGCATCCCTGGCGAGCAGTTCTAAGGCAGTCGGGCTTCGTAATCTTTTACCGATGCAGCATGCTGCAAACGCTCACGTATAACGCTCCTGAGCGTTGAGTTTAGCGGTCTCTACGCGGCTGTAGATCTGGGCGCTGGCAGTGGCGCCTTTGGTTATGTCGCTGAACCGCCAGGCTTTTCGCCCGATGGCGTACGGTCGGATTGCCTTAGGCATCGTAATCGTAATCGTAATGGTGGTCGCCCTGCATCAGCAGGCGGTTGCCTTTGACGTTGGCCAGGTTTGCAGCCGGTTGGTCGCCTTGGCCGAGCAGGTTGCCTGCCGGGTCATGAGCGAAGCTTTCCGGGGTGGTGCCCCGCACGTGATCAAGCGGTCGAGCGGGTCTAGGTGGCAGCTGCGGTTGCCTTTGCGGCTGTCGCCGATGCCGGCGCCGGAACAAGTTTCGGTCCTGCTGGCTGACGCTGTGCGCCTGCAGTCGGCCTTGGTCATCGTACTGATACTGACTCAGCAGTTCGGTGACTGTACTGAACACGATTTCTGCGGACGTCATTCATTTACGCTCGGAATTTAATTATCGGTATATTGAATTTTTTGAGCGACTGGATGAAGTCGTTTAGTGTGGGGGGTGACAGCTTTAGAAGGTCCAGTATCCAGAGCGCGTTTAGTTCGACAAACAAAGGTGTCCACTCGGGATCGGCTGCTTCAGCCTCGGGTAACTCGAATCCCGATAACCCATGCCCTTTCCCTGCTGAAAACAACAAGCATTTATGCTCGTAGGAGTACGCGATAAATTTTGGCCAGTCCGAATCGTGAGAGTTATCTAACAGAATCTCTTTCTTTGCTAAAATGAAGTAGTCTTTCATTACTTTTCCGCAGGACCTCTATTTCGTCAAAATAAATAACTCAACTGCTTGTGTGAATCTGTTGTGCATCTACATTGCCATATTCTGGATATGATTCAGGAAGTGGTTCTACGTTGATTTTATCTTAGTCACCATTTCCAGAATGGCCAGAGTTTTTAAGGCGTAAATTTGATCGATTAATTTTCAGGACTCTATAAATTCGGGGGTTCCTATTACAGTTTTCAGCTTTTCTAGAAAGTCTTCTTCATCATGAAATTTATTGTTATCTATAAAGTCTATGATCCATAGTGCATCTAAAGTGGTAAGGGTGTCGCGCCACCTTGGTTCTTTGATTTCAGATTCTGGCATATCGTTTGCGGCGAACCCATAGCCGTTTCCTTCGGCTAGATAAAATAAGTTATATTTATATGAGTAGGCTATTAATTTTGGCCATTTAGAACTATGTGGCAGTGTGGGTTCTAAATGTTTTTTTGCTATCACGTAGAAAGCTCTCATTCTTGTCCAGTATTATGTGGGCTTGATTGGGTTGGTAATATTTATGGGTTTTATTGCAATCCCTATTACGTCGATCTACAGGTCATATCTGGAGTGGGATCTTTGAGATCTAGTATCGAGGATTATGATTGCCGTATTAATGCTGTTGCTTTGGCTGACTGCGAATTTTAATTTCAGCTATAAATTTTCTATGTTTTTTGGTCCACCATCTTTGGCTAGTTTTTTTATTTTTGCATTATAGCTTTCAATATCTTGGTTGTCGCTGGAATTGCTGATTTCTTTTTTTAATAACCTTATGGATTCTGAGATTTTCTTTGTTGCTTTCGATCCTAGATCACGGACTAGGTCAAGATTGTTTTCGGATAGAATTGGAGCTTTCTTTTTCATATGGTAATAGCAGACAATATTCTCCAACAGGTTATTAGCATCTTCAACAGTGCCTTCTATGCTTAGTACGTACGTTGTAAAAGCATTTTTTAGTAAGGTGTCCGGTTTTTTTTTGCGTTTTTAGAAAGCTACATAGTCCAGACCAGTTAATTGCGTGGAGCTGAGTGCCCCAGTCTGGATCTCTTGTGAAGTAAATTCCCATACCCCCGAAATACTCTGGAAGCTCATTTCTATTCAAAGCTTTTTCAAAATTACTAATCATTGAGGTTTCTCTCAGTCATCGTAGGCGTTTAGAAATTTGTTGATATCCATTCCATGCACAATTTTTGCTGAAGCTATTAAAGCTGCTTACTTAATTCCGCTTTTCGTTTCACCTCTGGGTGCTCGCTTTTTGTCATATACTCCTGCTTCATTTTCATGAGGCACTTCATATTGAAATCCAGGATCGTCAGAGTTGGATTTACAAGGGGTTAACCCATTTTTTGAGTTTATATATCATGATTTTATGATTTCAACAGTGTTGCGCTTTGCTTTTATATGGGTTTCAAGTAATGTTTTTTCTAATCTCGGGGTGCTAGTAATTAGTTTTAGGAACCAGTTGGCGTCCAGTATTTTGAATAGTCTATCCCATCGGGGTTCGTTGGCGATAGTTTCGGGCACGACAATGCCATTAAATCCGTGACCGTTGCCTTCAATAAAAATAAATGATTTGTTTTCATGACAGTAGCCAATGATTTTTGGCCATTCTGGACTGTTTAATATTTCTGGCTCCAATTCCTTTTTTTCAATCACATAGTAATTATTCATTCTTTCTCCGGGAGGATATCTACTCTATCGAATTTTATTATTAGTCTATAGAGTTGTGACTTTGTTTGAGATATCTCTAATGCTACTTTTAGTTGCTCAAAGATTTTCAAGATCGATGGTGCAGCCATTTGATTTTATTTCTAAAAGGAAATTATCAAAGCTGATTACCGGCTTTCCTGCGTTTTTAATGTCATACTCTTTTCGAAGCAATCTAAACAGCTTTCCGATCTTTTCTTTCTGTGCATCATCAAGTTTTTGGATCAGGTCAAAGCCGTTCTCAGACATAAAGCTTGTCTCTGTTCGCAGCAAGTAATAGCAGCCTATGTTTAATAGGAGTGAGTCTGCGCTCTGGTAGTTGATATCTAAAGGGTCTAAGTATGCGCCGAATGCATCAAATAATATTCGGTTAGGATTTTCTTTCAGCTTTAAATATCCACATAAGCCTTGCCAGTTGTTGATATAGAGGTGGTCGCCCCAGTCAGGGTCACGAGAAAAATATTCGTTTTGACCTTTAAAAAACTCTGGAAATTCGTTTTTTTCTAAAGCTATTTGGAATTTAGTTTTCATTGAAGCTTTTCCCAGTCTTCGAATTGATCTAGCAGTGCGCCAATGTTTTTGTCGTGTTTTATTTGCTCTGAACCTATTAATGCGGCTTCTTTTGTACCACTTTTTGTCGCTCCTCCAGGAACCCATTCTTCTGGGTAAGCACCATTTTCCCTTCCGTTGGGCATTTCGTATGTAAATCGAGGGTCTTCTGGTTTTATACGCACCAAGTAAATGGCCGTATCGGATAGATCATCTGCTCCTAAATTGAGCTCATTACTTAAGACGCGCCAATCTTTATTGGATGAGTTATATTTTCCTACAACTTCATCCATTTCAGATGATAAACCTACGAATTTACGCTCTGGGAGACTCCCGTATCTTGCACCTGTGATCCATTTCTCAATTACGACAAAGGATCCACCTTCTTTTGCAAAAATTTCCCGATGAGCGCTTACATAACTCTCTGGAAGATAGTCGCCGGGATTCGGTGGCCGATCTGCTTTGTCCATGTCGATAATTTCGTCGAACTTTTCCTGAGTCATTGGCAAATGGTCAGGTTTAGTAGCGTTCGCCGAGTTTGTCGGAAGCTTGCAATCAGGCCCCGGACAAGCCGAGCTCAACCCCAACGGATCCACCCACCCCGTAGGGTTAGGCACATACTGGTAGTTGTTCAACCCACCCACCAGCTTGATCGGATCCGGGGTCAAAAACCGGCCAGTGCCCGGATTGTAATAGCGATGGCGGTTGTAGTGTAAGCCCGTTTCCGCATCGAAGTACTGACCCTGGAAGCGCAGCGGGTTGTCGATTTCGGCGATGTCGAGGGTGGCGAGGTTGCCGTAGGCGCGGTATTTCGCCGACCACATGATCTCGCCGCTGTAGTCGGTGAGTTCCTGCGGCGTACCGAGGTGGTCGAGTTGGTAGTAGAACGGAGTTGCTTTCAGCGGGCCTTCGCCGTCCAGCATCGCCAGCGGGCGGAAGGTGCCGGGTTCGTAGATGTAGCTGCGATAGCGGTTGTCGGCGCTTTCGGCGATCAGGCGTTCGCCTTGCCAGAGAAATTCGGTGGTGTGGCCATCGACGGTCTTTTCGATGCGTCTTCCGAAGGCGTCGTACTTGTAGGACGCGGTACTGCCGCCCGGCAGGCTGACGCCGATCAGCCGGTGCTGGCAGTCGTAGCGGTATTCGGTGACGAGTTTCTGGCCGGTGCCGCGGCGCTCACGGATCTGATTGCCGTAGGCGTCGTAGTCGTAGTGTCGGTCGCCCTGCATCAGCAGGCGGTTGCCTTTGACGTTGGCCAGGTTGGCAGCCGGTTGGTCGCCTTGGCCGAGCAGGTTGCCTGCCGGGTCATGAGCGAAGCTTTCCGGGGTGGTGCCACGCACGTTGATCAGACGGTCGAGCGGATCGTAATGATAGCTACGGTTGCCTTTTCGACTGTCGTTGACGCCTGCCAGATTGCCGTTTGCGTCGTAAGCGTAGTGGCGATGGAACAGATGTCGGTCCTGTTGGCTAACGCTGTGTGCTTGCAGTCGGCCTTGTTCATCGTACTGGTATTGGCTAAGCAACAACCCCTGTTGGCGCTGCTGTTCGCGGCCGGCGTTGAATTGGTGAGAGGTCAGGCGCGAGCCGTTTAGGTCGATGCTGCTCAGCTGTCCGCCGCGCTGGTGGTGGTAATCGAGTTTGCTGCCGTCAGGCAGGCGGCACTGGCTCAACTGGCCAAGCGCGTCGTACTCGTAGCGGGTGGTGCCCCAGCCCTGATGCTCGGTGATCAGGCGGTCTTGCAGATCGTATTCGTAGGCGGTGCTGTGGAAATAGAAGCCGGTTTCCTGCTGGATCAGGCCATTGCTGTAATAGTCGAGGTGATAGTGCTCGCCGCGCTAATTAACGCGCGCCCTCCTAGACCTTTGTGGATGGCAACGGCGGGACCAGTTGCAGCTTAACGCCTTACATGTTAACTCAATTTGGTCAACTCAGCGGCTAATGACTACTAGACAGCGACGCATAAGCGGTACCGCCCCAGGACTCATTGTGCTGCGTGAACTGTATCGACTGGTTTTATCGTTAAGATAAGTACCAAGTTAGAAACTCAAAAAAACTGTCCCATTTTAACTGCTGTTTTCCAGCTAGAAAATCATCTCGACTAGCAAGGCTGAAATCTAAAACCTGCCCGCTATTTTTGTCATACAGATAACATCCTTCGCCTTGAACACTTGTTAGGCAAATGAAATTTTTTGGAAGATCCCATACCTCATGAATAAAGTTGGTGCCGACCTCTATCTCATTGCTAGGTTCGGCTATGTCACAGAGTTCTTCATTTGAAGAGTTGCTTTTGAAAAACGTTATTGTGTAATTTAGAAAAAACTCTGACAACTCACTGTCTAGATTTATATCTAGTGCTGCTAGCGCTTCGATAACTGATCGTTTATCTGTCCGATGAACATTGCCCGGTTGCTTTTCAATAAGTTGAATCAGCTCGTTCGGAATCATTTCGCGGCCTCCGCTGCTCGGTCTTTCCAGTATTGTGGGACTTCTTTCTTGAAGAGCTCTCTGTCTACAGGTGCATCTGGGTGTTGGTTATGTCCGTAAGGATGTACTGCTTCTCGGCCCTTACCTTTTAAGGTTGTAAGGTGAGTCTTACGACTTAGCTCAAAAAGCGGCCCCTTTCCATTTTGTCTTGAGTGGTGCAACTGAAGCTGTTGAGGAACCCCATCCTTCATGATGTAAGGGGCACCTCCTTCTTTTGCTCGATCCAAGTTCGACATGCCTTTATGCTCCAAATTCCAGTCGATATCCTGTTGAAAAACTTTGTATTCATTCCCTGTACCCTTTCCACTTGCTTTCCATGTGCTTTCAGTTTTAAAGAACTTTGGATTCTTACCGCTTTCAGGCCCCGGAGCATCCGGTGCACCTTCATTTACCTTAGCGCCAGTTTCAGGAGACTCAGGTCTGGATAGAGGTTTACACCCGTCCGCTCCCGGACAGTTATCCAACCCCAACGGATCCACCCACCCCGTGGGGTTAGGCACGTACTGGTAGTTGTTCAACCCACCTGCCAGTTTGATCGGGTCGGGCGTCAGAAACCGTCCAGTGCAGGGATTGTAATAGCGATGGCGGTTGTAGTGTAAGCCCGTTTCCGCATCGATGTACTGACCCTGAAAGCGCAGCGGGTTGTCGATTTCGGCGATGTCGAGTGTGGCGAGGTTGTCGTGGGCAATGCCCGCCGGCTACAGAGTATTGCTACTGTGGCCGGTGAGCTTTCGCAAGCCATTTCTGTAAATTAGCTAAAAAGAATAAATCTCAGCACGATTTTTCGGAAATAGCGTTGATGTTTATTACTCGCTCCACATGTTAACAAACTCGTCAAAGTTATTGGCTATAAAGGATGTTTCATTTGAGTTTGGGTCAAATATCTCCACGGTGGGAGAGGGGTTTTTAAAGTTTAAGCAAATTAAGTAACCGCCTGCGTCCCTTGCTATAGGAACAAAACCATTAGGAATGTTTGGTGGTTTTCCGGATCCTGAATACCATGAAACTGTATATGGTAAGTCATTAGGCAGTAGCGAAAAAAATTCGCTTATGCATGTTCCTGTTTCAGCATACGGAAAGGAAGAAATTTCTGGAGACGCTTCATCAGAGTAAGTGACCAAATCTAAGTATGTGCTCGGAAAGGTCACACCAAGTGATGTCTGTACCTTAGATATTGAATTGCTGTCTATAACAGAGTTTTTTTCAATTCCAAAGGAGCTCCAATCGATCTTCATAAAACTCTCCTAACGTTAGTTTTTACCATCTGCAAAGCCTCCTTTATTACCTGGATGGAAGAGCCTTTGCCACAAAGCGTTCCACTGTGGGCCCTTCGATTGTTCATGCTGATATCGCCAAACTAGCTGGAGTATATCTGTCCCCGGTACATGGTGCCATGTTACTTCTTTGCTAGGGCTTATGCCTTTTGTCGGTATCTTGGTTCCTTTGACTTGCCTGAATCCTGGCACCATGATCTCCATAATCCTATTGAAATCAGCATCAGAATCTGCAGCGCTTAAAAGATTTCCATTCGCAACTTTGAAATGCTCTGCGCGATTTGGAATGGCTAATATATCTGGACCAATTTTGGTCTCGTACAAAACGCTATACGCATGAGGATCTAGTGGCGTTGCCATGCCGCTTAAGACTTCGTTACGGTCCGCTGCGGATGGATCCTCTGGTCCACGCATACTCGGCTTACAACTGGGGGTTCCCGGACAATTATCCAACCCCAACGGATCCACCCACCCCGTAGGGTTAGGCACATACTGGTAATTGTTCAACCCACCCGCCAGCTTGATCGGGTCGGGCGTCAGAAACCGTCCAGTGCCGGGATTGTAATAGCGATGGCGGTTGTAGTGTAAGCCCGTTTCCGCATCGAAGTACTGACCCTGGAAGCGCAGCGGGTTGTCGATTTCGGCGATGTCGAGGGTGGCGAGGTTGCCGTAGGCGCGGTATTTCGCCGACCACATGATCTCGCCGCTGTAATCGGTGAGTTCTTGTGGGGTGCCGAGGTGGTCGAGTTGGTAGTAGAACGGAGTTGCTTTCAGCGGGCCTTCGCCGTCCAGCATGGCCAGCGGGCGGAAGGTGCCGGGTTCGTAGATGTAGGTGCGATACCGGTTGTCGGCGCTTTCGGCGATCAGGCGTTCGCCTTGCCAGAGAAATTCGGTGGTGTGGCCATCGACGGTCTTTTCGATGCGACGGCCGAAGGCGTCGTATTTGTAGGACGTGGTACTACCGCCCGGCAGGCTGACGCAGATCAGTCTGTGCTGGCAGTCGTAGCGGTATTCAGTGACAAGCTTCTGTCCGGTGCCGCGGCGCTCACGGATCTGATTGCCGTAGGCGTCGTAGTCAAAGTGTCGGTCGCCCTGCATCAGCAGGCGGTTGCCTTTGACGTTGGCCAGGTTTGCAGCCGGTTGGTCGCCTTGGCCGAGCAGGTTGCCTGCGGGGTCGTGGGCGAAGCTTTCCGGGGTGGTGCCACGCACGTTGATCAGGCGGTCGAGCGGATCGTAATGATAGCTACGGTTGCCTTTTCGACTGTCGTTGACGCCTGCCAGATTGCCATTTGCGTCGTACGCGTAGTGGCGATGGAGCAGGTGGCGGTCCTGCTGGCTAACGCTGTGTGCTTGCAGTCGGCCTTGTTCATCGTACTGATACTGACTGAGCAACAGACCTTGCTGGCGTTGCTGCTCGCGGCCTGCGCTGAACTGGTGGGTGGTCAGGCGCGAGCCGTTGAGGTCGATGCTGCTCAGCTGTCCGCCGCGCTGGTGGTGGTAATCGAGTTTGCTGCCGTCAGGCAGGCGGCACTGGCTCAACTGGCCAAGCGCGTCGTACTCGTAGCGGGTGGTGCCCCAGCCCTGATGCTCGGTGATCAGGCGGTCTTGCAGGTCGTATTCGTAAGCCAGCGGCCAGTTTCCGTCATCAACGTTCACCAGGCGCCCAAGCGCGTCGTAGCGGTAGTGGATTTCCTCGCCATCGGCGAGGGTTTTGACCAGCAGACGGCCAGCGCTGTCACGCTGATACTCGGTGACCAATTCACTGCCGTCGTCGCCGAACTCGGTTTTCTTCAGCAACTTGCCGTTGAGGTCGTACTCGTAGGCGGTGCTGCGGCCGTCGAAGCCGGTTTCTCGCTGGATCAGGCCATTGCTGTAGTAGTCGAGGTGGTAGTGCTCGCCACGTTCGTTCTCGATCTCGGTAAGCAGCAGGCGGGCATTGTCGTAGCGATAACGCAGTTGGCTGCCATCCGGGTTGATGCGGCGGCTGACCAGATGCAGGTTGTCGGCGTATTCGTAACGGGTAATGCGGCCCAGTTCGTCGCGCTCGGCGGTGACTTTGCCGTAGGCGTTGTAGGTGAACGCGCGGGTGGCGCCGCCGGGCAGGGTGATCTGCGCCAGGCGGTTGGCTGCGTCCCATTGGTAATGGGTGATGGCGCCGGTTTCTTCCTGACGGGTGATCTGCCGGCCAAGTGCGTCGTAGCGGTATTTGCGCTGACCGCCGTCGGGCAGGCGCTCTTCGAGCAATTGGCCAAGGCCGTTCCAGCCCAGCGTGTGACGACTGCCGTCGGGGTGACGGATTTCCAGAAGGCGACCGTGCAGGTCGTAGCTGTAATGGGTTTCGTTGCCGTCCGGATCGATCTGGACGGTGATGTCACCTTGACGATTGCGATCGTATTTCCATCGCGCATCGCCACGTTCGACGCTTACCAGTTGGCCGTCGAAATAGCCGTAATAGGTTGGAAGTCCTTCAGAGGGGACGAGGGCGATCAGGCGTCCGGCGTCGTTGTAGCGGTATTCAGTGACGGCGTCGAGTGCATCTTTTTCTGCAATCAGACGCCCTTGTTCGTCGTAGATTTTCTGTGTTTTTGCGCCATCAGGATCGGTCTGGCTGACCAGCCGGGCGTTGGTGTCATGCACGTAAACCTGTTCGCTGCCGTCGGCATTGACGACCGTGGCTGTGCCGTTGTCATCCCAGACGTAGCGTATGTCCATCTGCGAGTAGTTGGCCCACTGGCGCACGCAACGCGAAGCCTTGCCTTCGCGTTCCCATTCCCAGTGGAAGCTGGCACCACCGGCCAATTGCCGTTCGAGAATGACGTGCTGATCGTTGTAGCGATAGTGCTCGCTTTCACCCGCTGCGTTTGTGGCGCGTACCAGTTGATGGTGCTCGTTGTAGTGATAGGTGACCAGGGTCTGTATGGTCAGCCACGGATCCTGCCGCTTGCCTTGCTCATCATATTCCGGACGTTGTTGCTGGTAGTCGACCGAGGCGATGTGGCGGTCGTCGTAACGCAACAGCAGCGAGCGTCCTGCGCCGTTGTCGATACGCTGGATGCGGTCAACCAGGTCGTACTCGATATGTAACTGGTTGTCGTAGGCATCGCTGATGGTTGTCAGTCGACCCGCACGGAAATGATAGAAGCGCGGCTTTTGCCCAGCCTGGGTCAGAATGAGTTCGCCCGGCGCATCGCCGACGAAAATTGCTGCACTGGCCAGGCTGTTGGTAATGGCCGGACGTTGTTCGGTTGGCATCGGAAAGCGGGTCTGACGATTCTCATTGTCAGTCCAGAGAACACCCTCATCGTCCAGTTGCAGACGATGGGAAAGCGAATGGCTCCAGCCGTGGCCCAAGCGGCTATCAATTTCGACTGCGCTGGTCCGGTACAGACGTGTCCACTCGAGATTCAGCAGTCCGCCGAGCTCACCGTCGGTGAGGGTCAGAAGCTCTTCCCCCGTGACCATTGAAACAGGGTCGCCGTTGGTACAGGTTTTCTTCGCAGGTTCTGCAGGTTCATCAGCCGGGTTCTTCGACTGTTCAGGCGCGTCGTCGACTGGCTCTTTCTGTTCAACCTTTGTGGCGTTCTTCTTCTTGCCTCGTGCTTGAACCTGCGCGTCCGCTTCCACCGCGCCGGAAATGGGCGGTTTTTTCTTCGGTGCTGTAGCCGTGACAGCCGGTTTTGGAGGTGCGATGGCGACGTCGGCCTTGCGCGCCGGGTTCAGCCTGGCATCCGCATTCAGCAGCAGGGGCTTGGCGGTTTCGGCGTGAGCTTCTGCGTTTTTAACAACCAGATAGAGACGCTCCCCAACCTGCAATGGCCGCTAAGCCAACCAGACCTGCGGAGTCAAAAGATCAGATCGCATACGCACCTGCCTTACATTTCTCACATTCTTCACAGAACGGCGCGTTACGTTTCAGGGTGGGATCTGCTCCGGGGTCAGAGCCGCACCGGTCTTATAACCGTGCTGATCGCAGTGAATTTCTTCGCCTTATAGATTTGTAACTAATTAAGGAGTAGTTAAGTTACTCGTAAAGCCCCATAGACGAATTCAGAGCGTTCAGCAATTTCTCTTCGGATATTGAGTTTTGACTAAGATTGGCGGCATCCAAGTCCCCCCACTCTTGATCATCCTCTATTTCCAAGAGAAATAAAGGGCAGCTCTTTTTATTGAAAAAGTCAATTATGTCTCGAAGATCTTTTCGCGCTGAACGTGGTCGTTTCCATAGAGATCGCACATATAAAAAAAGCCTTTGTCGCCCTTGGCCAGTTTCTTTTGAGAGTCAATAAGTGACATCTTGAAACGTTGATGTAGGAATTTTGCGATTTCAATGTCATGAGTTGGAGATGCAGGGGCAATACTTATTTTGATCATGATTTAAAAACCCTAAAAACTAGTGGGTTAAGTGACTTTCCTGTTATCTAATTTTGAAAGTTACCAGCATGCCACCTTTAGAGAGCAAATGGGATTTGAAAATATTTCTATTGGAGTGAGTTAAGCCAGTTTTTAAAATATTCTGATTGCATGGTGGGCTCGTTAGTCAAGTTTTCTTCTTCATGATCAAAAATATTAACCAGATTTTCTCTGCGGGCTTGTTTTCCTAGCTCAAGTTCGTATGCCATTAATCCAGCTGACATTTGTGATGACATTCTGGACGGATGTACATTACGTTTTGCTCCTTTGCAAAGAAATTTAATTTCGGGTAGCTCTTGCCTTAGCTTAATGAAACAGGAAAATAAGTTTTCACCATGGCAGATTCTTTCAAGATTTTTGAATCTAAAGATTATAGATGGTTGTTCTACATCGTAATATATAGTTGCTTTTTCTCGAAGCCCATTATGTATTAAGGTGATTTCTCTATTGTCCATTTGTCATTTTCTCGCCGGATTGGGTATTGAATATCCTTCATAGCTACCATCTGATTTCAAAGGTGTCACCCCCAAAATATCTTCTGTATTTATTTGCCCGGGTATTGCAATTTCTTTTTCTTCTGGGAAAGGAATCTTTGATCCCAGCTCTCTATTGACGTCTCGACCATCTATTCGTCCTAGAGTGTAAAGATTTCCGGTTTTCGTTCTATAAGCTGTTCCGAAGTCTATCGCCACATCAGGGGAGGTTGATGTGCTAATGAAATTGCTTGGAGGGGTGTTGTTGTCAAATGCATGGAGTTCTAAGTCCATGCTATCAGGAGTACGAGTCAGGTAATTTCTGAAGCGTTACAGATTTCTTGTAAACTCCAATTGTGGTGGTATATTTATAGCACTGTGATACATATAAAAATCTCGCAGACTTGAATCATTCCTCTACGGGGATAAATAAAATAACACCAAAGCTAATTTTTTATTTTTCATAGATCGATCCTTTTTTTCGTTACTATTTATTGTTTTGCATTTAGTTGGAGAGCGCAATCTCGCTAAGGTAAGTCAGCATATTTTCGTATTTTGTTTTCTGCCAGCTTTCAGTTTCATGGTCGAAAAAGTAAACGTCTGGCAAACATTGATTTTCTTTGATTTTAAATCCGTAATAATCACCTACTCCATTTTCAGAGAAAAGAATATGATCTTCTCTTTTTTTAGACTCGGCTTTATTTATTTCTAAAATATTAAAGCTGCTGTCTTTATCTAGTGAGTAGACTATGCCGAATGCAAAATATCCGCCGCCATATCGCTTCACAAACTGGACGTATTCATGAGGCAGAGTTGCGTTTAGTTCCTTTTGAGCGAATTCTATACTTTCTTCGCTTGCAAGGCTATCTGGATCCAAACCAAACCAAACTGGATTGGCCAGCTTTTTTTCATTTACAAATTCTTCAAATTCGTGGAAGTTCATTTTTTGGGGCCTTTATTGTCATAAATCCATTCTGGTAGCTTTTCATCTGCACCCTGTTCTCTCGCACGATACCACCAGTGGAGATTTCGATCCTGCTGCCTCATTTCTAGAGTTACGCCCTGATTGAACTTGTTAGGGTGAAGTGTTTTGTTACCGCGATGCTCCGCTGGCAATATTTCATGAATTGCTGATCCCGGCATTTGATCCGCATGATGAAGGTCAGGACTTCTGAGTCCTCTCGGTGGGTGGCCAAGCAGTGCTTGTTTCAGATCATTTGTAGACCAGTCACCTTCAATCCTCACTGCTGGATCATTAGGGCCATAGCCCGTAGAAGTGGGGGCGTCGCGTTGGCCTTCGTCGACCGCCGGTTTTGTTGTAGCGTTATCGGCGTCAAAGCCTGGCTTGCTCCCATCCGCACCCGGACAATTATCCAACCCCAACGGATCCACCCACCCCGTAGGGTTAGGCACATACTGGTAGTTGTTCAACCCACCCACCAGCTTGATCGGATCCGGGGTCAAAAACCGGCCAGTGCCCGGATTGTAATAGCGATGCCGGTTGTAATGTAAGCCCGTTTCCGCATCGAAGTACTGACCCTGGAAGCGCAGCGGGTTGTCGATTTCGGCGATGTCGAGGGTGGCGAGGTTGCCGTAGGCGCGGTATTTCGCCGACCACATGATCTCGCCGCTGTAGTCGGTGAGTTCCTGCGGCGTACCGAGGTGGTCGAGTTGGTAGTAGAACGGAGTTGCTTTCAGCGGGCCTTCGCCGTCCAGCATCGCCAGCGGGCGGAAGGTGCCGGGTTCGTAGATGTAGCTGCGATAGCGGTTGTCGGCGCTTTCGGCGATCAGGCGTTCGCCTTGCCAGAGAAATTCGGTGGTGTGGCCATCGACGGTCTTTTCGATGCGTCTTCCGAAGGCGTCGTACTTGTAGGACGCGGTACTGCCGCCCGGCAGGCTGACGCCGATCAGCCGGTGCTGGCAGTCGTAGCGGTATTCGGTGACGAGTTTCTGGCCGGTGCCGCGGCGCTCACGGATCTGATTGCCGTAGGCGTCGTAGTCGTAGTGTCGGTCGCCCTGCATCAGCAGGCGGTTGCCTTTGACGTTGGCCAGGTTGGCAGCCGGTTGGTCGCCTTGGCCGAGCAGGTTGCCTGCCGGGTCATGAGCGAAGCTTTCCGGGGTGGTGCCACGCACGTTGATCAGACGGTCGAGCGGATCGTAATGATAGCTACGGTTGCCTTTTCGGCTGTCGTTGACGCCTGCCAAGTTGCCGTTTGCGTCGTACGCGTAGTGGCGGTGGAACAGGTTGCGGTCCTGCTGGCTGACACTGCGGGCCTGAAGGCTACTGATACTGGCTGAGCAGTAGACCTTGCAGGCGTTCTTTCTAAACGTCAGAGCTGTTTAATTCATTTAGCATAAGCTCTTCACTTATTTTTATGTCGTCCAAATCACTTGGATCTACCGATCCCCAATCTTCGTCATCATCAATTTCAATTATTGTTAATGGTATTTTTTTTCTTTGAAAAAAAGCAATTATCGCCCTTATTTTTTTATCATGTTCCATGTGGTCGCTCAGATAGAGTTGACAGGTGTAAAAAACCCCCCTCTCGCCCATGGCCAGCATGTTTGATGCGCTGCCTAAAGCCCATCCAAGTGTTTTGTGCAAAAATTTTGTTGCCTCTATATCCTTTACAGGATTGCTGCACGAAATGCTTATCTTAGGCATGTCAGAACTCCTCTGGAACTAGGGGGTTAAGCGGCTTGCCCTTCGTGTCATTTTGAAAGTTGCCGCCATGCCAGCGATAAAGGTGTTCACTTTTTGTAGTCGGGTAGATATTTAGCTTGCTATCAGCCAGTTGTGGGTAGTCGAGAGCGTTATACATGTGATGACCCTCTATTGGCTTGCCATCAAATTTTGGAGTCTTTTTGTTTAAAATGTCTTCTTTTTGGGCATCTGACCAATCCCTTGTTCCAGGTTCGCCTCTCTTGAGCCTGTTTCTTTCATCAGTCCAAAAACTTCTAACGCCTTGCCGTCTTCTCAAGCTGAAGCGTCTGTCCCAGTCATAATTAGCCATCTCATCTTGAGTCGCCGTTCTGTTTGCAATTTTACCTTCTATTGCCTTTTTGTTCGGCCCGCTTAACGGTTTATAAGGAGTTTTGTAACTTGGTACTTCTGGCTCGCCCTCATCGACGGCTGCTTTAGCACTGGCATCCTTGGTCCCATTCGCTGGTTCATGTCCGTCCGCCCCTACGCACTCCAACCCCAACGGATCCACCCACCCCGTAGGGTTAGGCACATACTGGTAATTGTTCAACCCACCCGCCAGCTTGATCGGGTCGGGCGTCAGAAACCGTCCAGTGCCGGGATTGTAATAGCGATGGCGGTTGTAGTGTAAGCCCGTTTCCGCATCGAAGTACTGACCCTGGAAGCGCAGCGGGTTGTCGATTTCGGCGATGTCGAGGGTGGCGAGGTTGCCGTAGGCGCGGTATTTCGCCGACCACATGATCTCGCCGCTGTAATCGGTGAGTTCTTGTGGGGTGCCGAGGTGGTCGAGTTGGTAGTAGAACGGAGTTGCTTTCAGCGGGCCTTCGCCGTCCAGCATGGCCAGCGGGCGGAAGGTGCCGGGTTCGTAGATGTAGGTGCGATACCGGTTGTCGGCGCTTTCGGCGATCAGGCGTTCGCCTTGCCAGAGAAATTCGGTGGTGTGGCCATCGACGGTCTTTTCGATGCGACGGCCGAAGGCGTCGTATTTGTAGGACGTGGTACTACCGCCCGGCAGGCTGACGCAGATCAGTCTGTGCTGGCAGTCGTAGCGGTATTCAGTGACAAGCTTCTGTCCGGTGCCGCGGCGCTCACGGATCTGATTGCCGTAGGCGTCGTAGTCAAAGTGTCGGTCGCCCTGCATCAGCAGGCGGTTGCCTTTGACGTTGGCCAGGTTTGCAGCCGGTTGGTCGCCTTGGCCGAGCAGGTTGCCTGCGGGGTCGTGGGCGAAGCTTTCCGGGGTGGTGCCACGCACGTTGATCAGGCGGTCGAGCGGATCGTAATGATAGCTACGGTTGCCTTTTCGACTGTCGTTGACGCCTGCCAGATTGCCATTTGCGTCGTACGCGTAGTGGCGATGGAGCAGGTGGCGGTCCTGCTGGCTAACGCTGTGTGCTTGCAGTCGGCCTTGTTCATCGTACTGATACTGACTGAGCAACAGACCTTGCTGGCGTTGCTGCTCGCGGCCTGCGCTGAACTGGTGGGTGGTCAGGCGCGAGCCGTTGAGGTCGATGCTGCTCAGCTGTCCGCCGCGCTGGTGGTGGTAATCGAGTTTGCTGCCGTCAGGCAGGCGGCACTGGCTCAACTGGCCAAGCGCGTCGTACTCGTAGCGGGTGGTGCCCCAGCCCTGATGCTCGGTGATCAGGCGGTCTTGCAGGTCGTATTCGTAAGCCAGCGGCCAGTTTCCGTCATCAACGTTCACCAGGCGCCCAAGCGCGTCGTAGCGGTAGTGGATTTCCTCGCCATCGGCGAGGGTTTTGACCAGCAGACGGCCAGCGCTGTCACGCTGATACTCGGTGACCAATTCACTGCCGTCGTCGCCGAACTCGGTTTTCTTCAGCAACTTGCCGTTGAGGTCGTACTCGTAGGCGGTGCTGCGGCCGTCGAAGCCGGTTTCTCGCTGGATCAGGCCATTGCTGTAGTAGTCGAGGTGGTAGTGCTCGCCACGTTCGTTCTCGATCTCGGTAAGCAGCAGGCGGGCATTGTCGTAGCGATAACGCAGTTGGCTGCCATCCGGGTTGATGCGGCGGCTGACCAGATGCAGGTTGTCGGCGTATTCGTAACGGGTAATGCGGCCCAGTTCGTCGCGCTCGGCGGTGACTTTGCCGTAGGCGTTGTAGGTGAACGCGCGGGTGGCGCCGCCGGGCAGGGTGATCTGCGCCAGGCGGTTGGCTGCGTCCCATTGGTAATGGGTGATGGCGCCGGTTTCTTCCTGACGGGTGATCTGCCGGCCAAGTGCGTCGTAGCGGTATTTGCGCTGACCGCCGTCGGGCAGGCGCTCTTCGAGCAATTGGCCAAGGCCGTTCCAGCCCAGCGTGTGACGACTGCCGTCGGGGTGACGGATTTCCAGAAGGCGACCGTGCAGGTCGTAGCTGTAATGGGTTTCGTTGCCGTCCGGATCGATCTGGACGGTGATGTCACCTTGACGATTGCGATCGTATTTCCATCGCGCATCGCCGCGTTGAACCTCAACGAGCTGACCATCGAAGTAATTGTAGTGCGTTGCTTCTTCGTCGGCTGGTACGACGGACATCAAGCGTCCGGCATTGTTGTAATGATATTCGGTGATAGCACCGAGCGCGTCTTTCTCCGCTATCAGGCGGCCTTCGTCATCATAAGCTCTTTGCGTTTCTGCACCGTCAGGCGCAGTTTCACTGATCAGTCGTGCATTCTCATCATGCACGTAGACCTGCTCACTACCGTCGGTGTTGAGAACTGTAACGGTGCCTTTATCGTCCCAGATGTAGCGTGCTTCCATTTGTGCATAGTTGGCCCAGTGACGAACGCATCGTGATAGTTTGCCTTCACGCTCCCATTCCCAAAAGAAACTTGCACCACCCGCTAGCTGTCGCTCAAGGATAACGTGCTGTTCGTTGTAACGATAATGCTCCACCTCACCGGCGGCATTGGTCGCTGACAGAAGTTGGTTTTTTTCGTTGTATTGATAGGTAACCAGCGTCTGAATGGTCAACCAAGGGTCTTGTCGCTCACCACGATCATCATATTCTGAACGCTGTTGCTGATAATCCACTGCTGTAATATGACGGTCTTCATAGCGCAGTAATAAGGCCCGCCCTGCACCGTTGTCGACGCGCTGAACCCGGTCAACCAAGTCATAACTTATGTGTATCCGGTTGCCATAAGCATCGCTGACAGCTATCAGGCGGTTTGCTCGAAAATGGTAAAAGCGGTCACCTTGTTCTGCTTGGTTAAGGACTAGCTCACCTGGTGTATCGCCGAGGTAGATGGCCGATTTCGACAAGCTATTGGTTATGGCTGGGCGTCGCTCGGTGGGCATTGGAAAGCGGGTTTGACGGTTCTCATTGTCCGTCCACAGAACTCCTTCATCGTCCAGTTGAAGGCGATGGGAAAGAGAGTGGCTCCAGCCGTAGCCCAAGCGACTATCAGTTTCTACTGCACTGGTTCGGTAAAAGCGAGTCCATGGCAGCCGTAACAAACCATCCAACTCTCCGTCGGTCAGCGTTAACAGTTCCTCCCCCGTGACCATTGAAACGGGCTCACCATTTGTGCATGTATTATTGGCACACTGCGCAGGTTGATCAGCCGGGTTCTTCGACTGTTCAGGCGCGTCGTCGACTGGCTCTTTCTGTTCAACCTTTGTGGCGTTCTTCTTCTTGCCTCGTGCCTGAACCTGCGCGTCCGCTTCCACCGCGCCGGAAATGGGCGGTTTTTTCTTCGGTGCTGTAGCCGTGACAGCCGGTTTTGGAGGTGCGATGGCGACGTCGGCCTTGCGCGCCGGGTTCAGCCTGGCATCCGCATTCAGCAGCAGGGGCTTGGCGGTTTCGGCGTGAGCTTCTGCGTTTTTCCGGCTGAGCTTCATCAGCATGGAGGTGAAGTCTTCAATCAGCGCCATGACTTTGCCGCTGTTTTGCGTCGCTTTGAGTGCCTTGGTAGCGACCCGCACAGTCAGGCCGATGCCACCGGTCAGTACGACGCCGATCAGGATGTTCATCAGCACTTCGGTGGTCAGTTCGGCGAGCACTTCGGTACAGGTCTGCGGCGGCAGCATCTTGACCCACGCCACGATGGCAGCGACGTAAATCCACATCAAAGGCTCATCACTTGCGATCAGCAGCGCTGTGTGAATAGCTTTTTTCGAGGCGTTGTAGATCTTCTTGATCTCTTCCTCGGTAAAGAACTTCTTCAGTTTCTCGTAGTTTTCTCGGGGGTGGGCAACCAGGTTGTAGAGACTTTTGATATCTCCCCATAAACCCATGATGGCTTTGAGAAAGCCTTTCCAGGCTGAATCCAGTTGCTGCAGGGCACGGCCAGTCATGGACGCGTTGCTATGCGCCTGCCAGAGCGGCAGAAAATCGGTACTCCACTGGGTGGTCAGCCAGCTGCTCAGCTCGCCGATGACGCCCTGATAGGAGTTGAACAGGCTGTCGATCTGGGCGGGTGTCGGGTTGGGGAAAAAGGTGATTTTGTATTGCTGGTTAGGCTTGAGACCGGTGACTTCTTTGATACCGCTGGGACCAATGGTCACGTTTATAGGAGCGCCAGCCTCATTTTTGCCCATGATTAAACCGTCGACTACAGGCACAAGTCGCACAGGCGTGTTGCCGATCGGTACAAAACGCGCGGACTCGAAGCTATGCACCAGCTTGAGTTTGCCGTTGGCCGGGCATGTCGCATACAGGTCAGCGCTGCTCTTGCTGTCCTTGTCCTGAGTGCCGACTTCATCGCCTACCTGAAACTGCTGTTCCGCATCCAGAATACCGCCATACCAGGCCTCGGCATGTTTGCGGTAGTCGGCGAGGCACTTCTTGAAGTCCTTGATGATGACCTGGGCATCGGGTTGCTCGGCTGTCAGGTTGCCGACGATAGAACCCATGGAAATGTTCATGCGGTCACCTCATTTTTCAGGTGGGCTTTCAACAGCCCGGTATAGTTTTCTTCCGTGAGCGAGGTGCGTTTTACGAAACGAGCCACTTTCTGCCGCAGATTGGATTCGGGAAACGAAAAGTACAGTTCGGCTTCATTTTCTTGCAGCCACTGCATCATGTTGTCGATGACAGTGTTGTGGTCATCGCCCGCAAGCTTTTTAATCAGTGCGTCCGGCACGCTCCACCAAGGGAACGGCATCGGATCGCCGACGACCCCCTGACCGGTTATCAACGCTCGCCCGTTGATCAGATAGCGATCAAAAACCGGAACCACTTCAGGTGCTTCTGCGCCGAGTTCGCTCAGAATCGGATAAATATGCCGCCCATCCCAGAACCGGAAAAACACCTCGGCCCCGTCCGGCATCTTTACCTGGGTCAGACTGCGGAGATGTTCGAACACCACTTGCGGCGCACACGTCGAAACCGCCAGCCAGCCCCAGTCTTCGGCATCGGTTTCGGCTACCCAGGTCAGGAAGGCTGAGCGGGGCTTGAGCTCGCTCAGGTAAGGCATCACCGGTTGCCAGGTGTCATAAGGCGTGCCGCCCCAGATCGGGATGAATCCGGTGTCTGGCTCGGCCATGTGCAGGGTTTTAAGCGCGTCGGCATCACTGGCGGCGCTGACGACCACGTACAGGTGTTCGTCCTTGCGCAGCGGTTGTTGCGTCAGCCAGTCTTGTGGCGTGAGTCGGTCAGATCGCACAGGCACCGTCCTTGCACTTCTCGCATTCTTCACAGAACGGGGCATTGCGTTTCAGGGTGTTGATCTGCGCCGGGGTCAGAGCCGCACCGGCCTTGTCGGCATCGGCCTGCAGCAAAGGGCCTGGCATCAGCGGGGCCGCCGGGGTTCCGCTGCCGGGGCTGCCGCCTTCGTTGACGCGGATCACCGGGCCGCTCAGGGTCACGCCGCTAGCATCGATCTTGATGAAGCTGCCCCCAGCCTTCAGGGTCAGTTCGCTACCGGCTTCAAGCACCACTTTCACGCCGCTGCTCAGGTGGATCTCCTGGCCTGCTTCGATGAACTGGCCGGTGCCTACCTTGACGTGCTGGTTCGCACCCACGGTAAGGTGATCGTCAGCCCGTCCTTCTACTTTGCGGTCGGCGTAGACGGTATGGTGCTCTTCGGCCTTGAATTCGCTGTAGCTGTTCTGTTCGACCGTGTCGTGTCGCTCGTTGCCGACGCGTATCTTCTGATCGTTCTCGACGTTCTCGTCCCAGTCGCGCTGGGCGTGCAGGAATATCTGTTCCTGGCCTTTCTTGTCTTCGATGCGCAGCTCATTGAACCCGCCACCACCGGGTGAGCTCAAGGACTTGAAGGTACTGCGGGTTTTGTTAGCCGGCAGGTCGTACGGAACCACGTTTTCCTTGTGGTACAGGCAGCCACTGATCAGTGGCTGATCGGGGTCGCCTTCAAGGAACGTCACCAGCACTTCCATGCCAATGCGCGGGATGGCAATGCCGCCGTACATCGCACCGGCCCAGGCCGAGGAGACCCTCAGCCAGCAACTGGTCTTGTCGTCGGACTGGCCTTCGCGGTCCCAAGGGAACTGCACCTTGACGCGGCCGTACTGATCGCAGTGAATTTCTTCGCCTTTGGGGCCGGTGACCACGGCGTTCTGGCTGCCGAGAATGCGCGGCTTGGGATGGTTCAGTTGCGGACGGTTGGGCACGTCCCACGGGGTGGCCTGGAAGCGGTTGCGGTAGCCCTGATGGAAATCATCCTTCAGGTCGGTCGTGTCGCTGGTGACCGACTCCTCCAGTACCTGCGGCTGTTTGCCTTCGTGCAGGATTTCGGTCAGCAGCCACAGATCGTTCCATTTGGCTTTGGGGTGCTGGGTCAGCGCCAGAAAGTGGCCGCTGACCAGCAGCGGCTGATCGCTCTTGCCCATGGCCAGTTGGTAGTCGCTGCGATGACGTTCCAGTGCTCGTTTGGCCAGTTGCTTGCCACGCTCGCGATCCACGAAGCGGCCAGGGTAGTCGTAGTCCTCGAGGTCGGGGATGGAATCGCCCCGGTTTTCGCTTTCCAGCGTCAGGCGCGGTTTCTCGAAGTCGTAGTCGCGGCGTGTCGTGCGGCTAGTACGGGTTTCCAGACGCAGGTCGAATCGCTTTATCACCGGATCGGTGGCGACCATGCCTGAGTCTTGCTGGTAGGCCACTGGTGCGAGTTTCGGGAACACCGTCTGGTCATCGCCGAACACCAGCGTGTGGCCGGTGGTGCTGTGCTGGAAGTGGTAATGGATACCTTCCTCCTCGCACAGGCGTTGGACGAAGTGCAGGTCCGATTCATCGTATTGAACGCAGTAGATGCGTTCGGGATAAATCGTCCCGACTTTGAATTCGTAGGCGTTGCTTTGAATACCGTGCTCTTCGAGCACCATACCGATGATTTTCGGGACGGTGAGGTTCTGGAAGATACGCTGGTTGGTGCGGTGTGCCAGGTAGGCCAGCTGCGGGCGCAAGGTCACGGCGTAGCGGGTCAGCCGCTTGCCCGAATCGCCCTGTGAGGCGCGGTAGATCTGGCCGTGAATACCGCTGCCGTCAGGCGAGAGTTGCAGAAAGGCCGGTTTGTGTAGCAGTGTTTCGAGGTCCAGAGACGGCTGTTCACTGACCAGATCGACCTCAAACAAAAAGGGCTGGCTGATGGCTTCCCGACCTTGCAAGGCAAGCACCTGCAGATCATTGGAAAGGCCTTCTATGGTCAGGGCGAAGTGAGTCTGATTGGCCGGCGCGAACATCCCTTGTTCCTCGTGCAGTGCTGCTGCGTGCGTCGGGGCTCAAAAAAAATTGCCCGGCACACGCGAAATTCTGGAGCTGCGTAAACAACATCGACCAGCAGAGCTGGCCGATGCTTGAAGCGGTCGGCGTGACTTAGCCGGCGACCGGGGAACGCCAGTCATCGGAACCCGAAGTACCGGATACTTCGTGGGTCCAGGTGATTTTGCGGTAGGTGAATTCTACGTCTTCCAAGTGGGTGAAATGCGCGTTCGCCGGGTCCTGGCAGTTGTGCATGTAGTCCTTGATGTCGACGATGATCGCGTCTTCAAGCTTGGTGGTGTAGTAGTGCTCCTGGGTGCCGGCAGCCGAGGTGCGGTACCACTGGATGGTGATTTCGGTCAGACGCTCGCCCGACGTCAGTGCTGCCAGCAGCAGTGGCGAGGACTTGTCGAACACCTTGGTGATCTTGACTGGCTTGTGAACGCGCTGACCGGTTGGCTGACCGGACTGTGGGTCACGCGGGATGATGACTTCGTGGCTGAAGCCCTGAACCATCACCTGGTCTTCGTGACCTTCTTGGAAGGTGTTGCCGACCGAGTCAGCAGTGAAGGCACCGGCGGTGATCAGGCCTTGTTTGGTGCCGGTGATGGACATGTACGCTGGCGTAGCCATGGAGGTGCTCCTTGCTGGATAGATGTAGTAACCCGGGAGGCGAAATCGCTCATTGGGTTTAACTCCTCTTCCAATCATCATGCCAGGTTACAAAAAACTAGTTAAATCAGCTGAATACACTCGCCGTTGCGGCCGTTTGACCTCTTTTCGTTGTAAAAAAGCTTTTGGCTTGCGCAAGAAGTTGCGCACCGTTGCGCAACTTCTTGCGCACTCGGCTGCGCCCCTTGATAACTAAGTGCTGTGGCGATATATCCACAGGTTACTAACAGTTTTGGTGCGCAACTTTCTGCGCAAGGTGGCGTTGTGCTTCTGCGTATTTTGTCGCTGCGAAATACGCAGCAAGATGAATTTCAGACATTTCGTACACCGTTTTTGATGTGTCGGTAAAGAGATTTTGTAATTATGGATGCTTGAATTTGTATCATTTTTAATCGCTTTTTTAGACGTGATCCTTTTTTTGAGCGGTTTTGGACGTCTGGATCCTGCTGAGGTTTTCATGAGTAAATCTATACTTTTCAATGGCTTACGTTTTATTTTTAATTCGCTTATATAGCCAGGTCATACAGAGGTGTAGCCATGTACAGAAATTTCCTACAAAAAAAGAAGGGTCTTCACCTTGATGTTTAATCGAATGCTTGCTAGTGGCCATTACCGTGAGTAACATGGCGACTTCTTTGGACGCGCACAATTCTCGACCGGCCCGGCCGCGTCGCTACCCTTTCAGTTTCCTTGTGCCATTTTATCTAATGGCCGTAGGTATGATCGTATTGAAGGTCATGGATGTCCTACTCAAGTAAGCTTTCTGCCCACTATTTAGAACTCGCCAAGGTTCCTGTTTCGCCTGCGAATTTTGCCGGTGATGACGTTCGCTTTTCGGTTGAGTTCGAGTCGCTGGAAAGCGAGCTGGGTAAAGCTCAGTCCATGCACGAAGCAGGGCAGATCGACTGGCTTAAAATCCGTGAAAACAGTGAGAGCCTGCTTCGTACCCAATCCAAAGACTTGCGGGTAGGCGCCTGGCTTGCATGGGCGCTGTATCAGCGAGAGTCCTTCCAGGGCCTGTTGGCCGGTCTCGGTGTTTTGCACCATCTTTGCGAACAGCACTGGGCTGACATTCATCCGAAAAAAGCCCGCACTCGTGCCGCTGCCATTGGCTGGCTGGTGCCGCGTCTTGAGCAGGTGCTAAACGAAAACGTCGCGCTCAAGGAACAGTTGCCGATGTTTCGGCGTCTGGTCGAGCACCTTGAAGGCCTCGATAAAGCGTGCACCGAGCATTTGGGCGACGACGCACCCTTGCTGTTGCCGATTTCTCGCCGTCTGAAAAGCATGGTCCAGCGCGCTGCTGACAACCAGCCGGAGCCTGGTGTGGTCGGCGCAGCGGTTGCCCAGGTCAAGCAGGCTGCCGCACAACTGTTCACGCCCGGCGCCCCTATCGATAACGAAAAGGAAGCGCACAAGGCCTTGCGCGCCCAGCAGGAAAACGCTCGCCCATTATGTGCCTGGTGGCTTAAACAGAAAGCAAGCGATCTGCGAGCCTTGCGGCTTAATCGCACCCTGCTGTGGCTGCCGATCGATGCTGTTCCGGAGCGTAACGCGGAGCAAATCACTGCCCTGCGAGGCCTGCCTGCAGACAAACTCAAGGCTTATCGGGATCGCTATGAACAGGCTCAATATGCCGATCTCCTGGTCGAGCTGGAAGCGAGTCTGGCGAAGGCGCCTTTCTGGTTCGACGGCCAACGAATGGTATGGGAGTGCCTGCAAGGCCTGAACGCAGAGATGGCTATGCGTGAGGTGGAAATCCACTTCGCGCTTTTGATTCAGCGTCTGCCCGGCATCGTCGAATTGCGCTATCACGATGGAACACCGTTCGCCGACCCGGCGACGCGCGCCTGGATCAGCGCAAGCGTCTTGCCGCATCTGCAAACCAACAACGCACCGCGCAAGGTTGAAGTCGCCGATACCCAGCCAGTCTGGGAAGTGGCTCTTGAAGCGGCGTTGCTCGTCCTGCGCAAAGAAGGCCTGAAACCCGCTGTGCAGTTCCTCAAGCAAGGGCTGCAAAAAGCGCAGGGCGGACGCGCTCGATTTTTCTGGCAGTTCGCTCTCGCCCGACTGTGCTTCGTGGCCAAGAAATACGAACTGGCCAAGGCGCAACTCGAGACGCTGGATCAGACATTACAGGAGTCGGGCCTGCATGCATGGGAGCCTGATCTTGCTCTGGAAGTGCTGCATCTGCTGCATAGCTGCTGTGAGCTGCTACCGCAGAACCAAGTGGTACGCGAACGCAAGGAAGAGATTTATCGCAGGCTGTGCCACCTAGATCTCGAAGTGGTACTCGAATAGGCCTTAGGGCCACAACCGAAAGGAGAAAAGCCATGGCCAAAGAAGGCTCTGTAGCCCCCAAGGAACGCATCAACGTCACCTTCAAACCCGCTACCGGCGGTAATCAGGAAGAGATCGAGCTGCCGCTGAAGTTGTTGGCAATCGGTGATTACACCCATCGCAGGGACGAGCGCAAAGTTGAAGATCGCAAGCCGATCAGCATCGATAAGACGACCTTCGACGAAGTGTTGGCCAAGCAGGAGTTGGAGCTGACCCTGAACGTACCTAATCGTCTTCAGGACGAAGAAGGCGTAACGGAAGAGCTGCCCGTGAAACTGCGTGTCAACTCGATGAAAGACTTCAACCCGGCCAGCTTGGTTGAACAGGTTCCAGAGCTGAAAAAACTGATGGAACTGCGTGATGCGTTGGTGGCGCTCAAAGGCCCGCTGGGTAACGCGCCTGCGTTCCGCAAAGCTATCGAAGGCGTTCTTGCCGACGACGAATCCCGCGGTCGCGTACTGGGTGAACTGGGCCTGAAAGCCCCAGCCCCGGACGCCTGAGTCCCTATCAGCCAAGGAAGTCAAATTCATGCCAAGCAATAGCTCAGCAAAGCAAAAAAGCGTTGAGACAAGCGAACACAGTATTCTCGACAGCATCATTGCCCAGACCAGTCTGACGCGTGACGACGAAGCCTATGACATCGCCAAGCGTGGCGTATCGGCCTTTATTGAAGAGCTGCTAAAGCCGCAGAACGACGGTGAGCCGGTCAAGAAGGCAATGGTCGACCGCATGATCGCCGAGATCGATGCCAAGCTCAGCCGCCAGATGGACGAAATCCTCCACCACCCTGACTTCCAGTCCCTGGAATCGTCGTGGCGTGGCCTGCAGTTGTTGGTCGATCGCACCAACTTCCGTGAAAACATCAAGATCGAAATCCTCAACGTCTCCAAAGATGATTTGCTGGAAGACTTCGAAGACTCGCCGGAAGTGATGCAGTCGGGCCTGTACAAGCACATCTACACCGCAGAATACGGCCAGTTCGGTGGCCAGCCAGTGGGCGCGATCATCGCCAACTATTTCATGTCGCCAAGCTCGCCGGACGTGAAACTCATGCAGTACGTATCCAGCGTAGCCTGCATGTCTCATGCACCGTTCATTGCTGCTGCCGGCCCGAAATTCTTCGGTCTGGAGAGCTTCTCCGGCTTGCCTGACCTGAAGGATCTGAAAGATCACTTCGAAGGTCCGCAGTTCGCAAAATGGCAGAGCTTCCGCCAGTCGGAAGATTCCCGTTATGTCGGCCTGACCGTTCCGCGCTTCTTGCTGCGCAACCCGTACGACCCGCAAGAAAACCCCGTCAAGTCGTTCGTGTACAAGGAAACCGTCGCCAACAGCCACGAGCATTATCTGTGGGGCAACACGGCTTACGCGTTCGGCACCAAGCTGACCGACAGTTTCGCCAAGTTCCGCTGGTGCCCGAACATCATCGGCCCGCAGAGCGGCGGTGCAGTTGAAGACCTGCCGTTGCACCATTTCGAAAGCATGGGCGAAATCGAGACCAAGATCCCTACCGAGGTTCTGGTCAGCGACCGTCGTGAATACGAACTGGCTGAGGAAGGCTTCATCTCCCTGACCATGCGTAAGGGCAGCGACAACGCGGCGTTCTTCTCCGCCAGTTCCGTGCAGAAGCCGAAGTTCTTCGGTAACAGCGCAGAAGGCAAGGCTGCAGAGCTGAACTACAAGCTGGGCACCCAGCTGCCGTACATGATGATCGTCAACCGCCTGGCTCACTACTTGAAAGTGCTGCAGCGCGAGCAACTCGGTTCGTGGAAAGAGCGTACCGATCTCGAGCTGGAACTGAACAAGTGGATCCGTCAGTACGTCGCCGACCAGGAAAACCCGAGCGCCGAAGTGCGTGGTCGTCGCCCGTTGCGCGCCGCCCAGATCACCGTCAGCGACGTCGAAGGCGAGCCCGGCTGGTACCGCGTCAGCCTGAACGTGCGCCCGCACTTCAAATACATGGGTGCTGATTTCACCCTGTCGCTGGTTGGCAAGCTGGACAAAGAGTAAACGGAGTTCACTCATGACCGGATACGGCAGCCTTTTCGAACGCCTCAATGGCGATGCGGAAAAACGCGTCAGTTGGAGCCGCGAGGTTTCAGCCACGGCGTCCGTGGCTGCCCATCTGGCCAAGATGCTCAGCACCCGTGCGGGCAGCGTGCAAACGCTGTCCGACTACGGGCTACCCGATCTCAATGACATGCGTCTGAGCCTGCACGACTCTCTGAGTCAAGCCCGCCTGGCCATCGAAAGCTTCATCGAAGCCTACGAGCCGCGCTTGAGCAATGTGCGTGTCATTTCCCTGCCGCGTGATCACGATCAGCTTCGCTTGTCCTTCAGTATTGAAGGCCTGCTGGAAGTCGAGGGTTTCAAGCGTCAGGTCAGTTTCGCCGCTCGCCTGGATGGTAGCGGTCAAGTAAAGGTCAACTAAGGAGATTCGTATGTCCGGAAAACCAGCAGCACGCGTCACCGACCCAACGGCTTGCCCGCTCCCCGGCCACGGCACCAATCCTATCGTTGCTGGCTCCAGCAACGTGTTTTTCGACGGCCTCCCGGCCGCCCGCCAAGGCGATGCCTCGGCGTGTGGGGGTGCGATGTCGGGTGGTTTGGCGACCACCGTGCTGATCAACGGAAAACCAGCCGCCACCGTGGATTCCGTCGGGACTCACGGCAACAAAGTGATCGCCGGTTCCGGGACAGTGATTATCGGGAATTCCCATACGCCTGCGCCGTTTGTGGCGCCGTTGCCGGTCATTATTCCTGGGATATTCAATCGCTCATTTGCTTTTAAAACGACTAGTGGAAAAGTCGTGGAAGGACTGAACTATAGCGTTCGTTCTGGAAGCGGTATTGAAAAGGTAGGTACGGCACGCGCCGGTATATCTGGGATCTTTTCGACCGGCCAAAAAGCCGAGCCCGTCATGATTTACGTATCGGCGGAGTAAGCATTTTGGAAACGGTTATTAAAGTTGACGAAGTGTCTTATACATTTGTGACCATTGATGGCGCAACGGTATTAAAGCTTGAAAGTGTGACTACCGCAAGTGATGACATCGTCCCTCATGAATTGGGACTTCCAGAAGCTTGGGTGGTGACGCGATCTAACGGTGTTCCTCTATTTGCGCTGAGACCAAGCTCTTGTGATAAACCATTTCGTATTTTAACTGCTGAAAAGCTATATGCTGAAGCAATCCAATGGTTTGAGCCATTAGCAGATAAATACAAGGAGCTGATATGGATTAATGCGAAAAGTCGTTTTGAAGGCTCTGAAGTTTATAGCGCTTACAAGCATCACACTTGGCAGTCGATTATAGATTTCGCTATTGTTGATCGCAGCTCCGTTATGTTTTACAACCATCTACCCGGAGACTGGAAACGGCAGTCGGACGGTGGGGATGGTTATTTACTTACCCTTGTCGAGGGGAGCCCCTATTGGACCGACGGGATCGGCCAAATACCGTTTGCCGTTGATACGTTTCGGATGTATTGGCAAGAAGCACTCGAAATAGATACTGCCGTTAGGAAGACTGGTGTCACTGGGCTTAATTGGGCTGATGGCTCACTCGGTGGGAGCGACAAAGGTAGCGAAAATGTCTATGACAATTTCATGATTATCCGAGCGTGCCTATGGGCGTCTGAGAATTTCGTTCTAGTACCAAAGGGCGTAAATTCCGTGGGCGAAAAAAGTGTTCCCGACGCCGCCCCGCCTATGAAAACTGTCTTTGCTGCATCTTCAAACGAACGGCTGAAAATGGCTGTAACAGCTGATGCTCTTGCCAAATATAAAACGTGGAAGCCATGATTTTTAAGATTATTGCTGGGTTGATAGCTTACCTCTTGGTGGTGGTGCTGTATTTCTTTGTTCATGACTATGGCGTTGACTTTTATAAGACGCATATGGGGGGATTTACTGCTCGAGGTGTAGGGGTAGGTATAACTGCGGAGTTGACATTTTGTTTTTTCATTTTTGTTAATTTTATTGTTTTTTGGATTCCGAGGATTTTATTTAAGCTTTTTGTGATAGGGCTTATGGTGGGTGTCGTTCTACTATACTTTCTTCCTGAGAATCCTGTGCGCGCAATGGCTTATGGCGCACTTACAGGGAGCATGAGTATTGTTGCGATAGTCGCTCGTCTAATGGCAGAGCGACTCATTTCAAGGTCAGCGAAATGAGCCACACGATTGCAGCACCGAAGAATATTAGTGGCGGAATGGAAACGGCTGCAGAAATGGCTTTTACGGTAGTTGATTCAAAATATCAAGGCGTGTCCACGACGCCCATTGAGAGGCTTGCTAAATGAAAGTTCTCAATAAAATTTTAGTAGTTTTTTTGGTATTAATAACTGGCTTGGCTATTGCCATTGCTTTTCTAGTTAGCAGTATTTTAGGTCGCGTGCCTGATGTTTCAAAAAAAAGTCCGTCAGGGGATTATCTTATTGAGTCGGTTCCTGCAAGCTCTCTCTTGACACCGAGGGATGCTGTCTACTTGCGATTCACTGACTTAAGGAATCCCGATAAGATTTATAGAACACCGCTTTTCTCTGATATTTCTTTGGATATGCAAGCGGATGAAGATCAAAATACGGTGGGTGTTATTTTTATAGAGTTTAACAAGAAAAGTAAAAAATTCACTTTGGCACTGCCCAACCCTAGAGAGCACTGGCTGGATTTTTTTGTCAGTAATACGCCTTATAAGGTTTTAGAAAACTGATGGCGGGGCTTACGGAGAGGGTAGAAGTTGCCACAGTCGCTCGTCTAATGGCTAAACGACTTATTTCGGTGGGCCACATAACTTTGGTCCCATCGATTTTGATGAGTATTTTTCGCGCTCTGGATCTAAAGTGATCATGAGAAAAAAATCGTTAACTTTGGCCTTTATTAGTGTTTTGCTCTGCGCCTTAGGCGCTACTTGGTTGTATGTTAAACAAGGAGCTGCTTCGGCGGCCGTAATGTATTCAACAACCTGGAATGACTCGAAAAAGTGTTATATCAACTCATATATTCCCCAGTATTCGAGGTTTGGTGTTGTTGGGAGGTTTGTAAAGCTGTTCACCAGCGAAGCTTTTTTTCGAGTGTATACCGATAAAGGAGAGCTGCTGAAGTCGTCTGAGTGGCTGCTTTGGCAGAGTGAGTTCACGACGGATGAGCGTTCGCAGTGGGTTCATGGTCATGCGATTTATCCAACTTCAACCGGGTATGAAGGTTGGAATATTTCAGAGTGCGCGTCTTTAAACGACAGTAAAGAGAACGCGTTAAACGGCGGTTTCACCGCCCGTGTCGCATGGTCCGACTCTGCTCGTCGTGGGCCAGGTAGTGCCAGGTCTGACGCTCGCGTTCTACAAGACAATTTTTCAATGAGTTCCACTACCAGGCAGGTAACCCGTGTCCTTTAACCACTACTACCAAAGCGAACTCACTGCACTGCGCCAGCTTGGTCGTCGCTTCGCCGAGCGTAGTCCGGCGTTGGCGCCGTTTCTCGGGCAGGCCGGGCGGGATCCGGATGTGGAACGGTTGCTCGAGGGCTTTGCGTTTCTGACCGGGCGGTTGCGTCAGAAGCTGGACGACGAGCTGCCGGAACTCAGCCATTCGCTGATGCACCTGCTGTGGCCCAATTACATGCGGCCGTTGCCGGCGTTCAGTATTTTGCAGTTTGATCCGTTGAAACGTTCGGGTCCTGCGCTGACGGTCGAACGTGATACACCGGTCGATAGCAAGCCGATTAATGACGTGCGTTGTCGCTTCCGTACGTGCTACCCGACCGAAGTTCAGGCGCTGGATCTGACCGCGCTGAATTACTCGGTGAAAGGCGGTGGTTCGTTGCTCAGCCTGCGCCTGGAGATGAGCGCTGAAGGTCACCTGGGTGAGCTTGAACTGAGCCGCCTGCGTTTGCATTTTGCAGGCGAGCGTTACATCAGCCAGATGCTGTACCTCTGCCTGCTACGCAATCTTGAGGGTATCGAGCTGATCCCGCTGGACGGTACCGGCAAGCCCATCAACGGTGTCAATGGGATGCCGATGGCGTTCACGATGCCGGGCGATCGCGTGCAGCCGGTAGGGTTTGCCGAAGAAGAAGCGCTGATCCCGTATCCGCTGAACACGTTTCGGGGCTATCGTTACCTGCAGGAGTACTTCGCGTTTCAGGACAAGTTCCTGTTCGTCGACATCAACGGTCTGGATCTGCTCAACGCGCTGCCAGAAGAGACACTCAAACAAGTGCGCGGTCTTGAGTTGCGCTTCGATATTCGCAAGAGCGGTATTCAGCGTCTTCGTCCCACCCTGGATAACGTAAAGCTGCATTGCACGCCGATCGTCAACTTGTTCAAGCACGACGCCTTGCCGATTCGCCTTGATGGCAAGCAGGACGAGTACCTGCTGCTGCCAGCCGAATATAACCTGGAAACCTGTGGCGTCTTTTCGGTTGAGACCGTGACCGGTTGGAAGCCGGGCGGTCTTGGCTATCAGGATTATGTGCCGTTCGAATCCTTCGAGCACGACCCCAGTTTCGACGTGCCCAACAGCCGTCCGCATTACAGCATTCGCCAGCGTTCTTCTTTGCTGCATGAAGGCCTCGACACTTACCTGAGCTTCGGCATTCGCCACACAGAAGCGCACGAAACCTTGTCGATCGAGTTGATGTGCACCAACCAGAACCTGCCACGCAAACTCAAACTGGGCGACATCAACGTGGCCTGCGAAGACACGCCGGAGTTTTTGAGTTTTCGCAATATCACACCTGCCACTTCCAGTTTCGCGCCCCCGCTGAACCGTGACTTCCTGTGGAAGTTGATCAGCAATATGTCGCTCAACTACTTGTCTCTGGCTGACGTCAATGCGCTGAAAGTGATTCTGGAAACGTACGATTTGCCCCGGTACTACGACCAGCACGCGGAAAAAGTCAGCAAGCGCCTGCTGGGCGGTTTGAAATCAATCAAGCATCGACACGTAGACAGACTGCACCGAGGGTTGCCGGTACGCGGGTTGCGCACTGAGCTGACCATCGACCCGGAAGGCTATATCGGTGAAGGCGATATGTTCGTATTCGCTTCGGTTCTCAACGAGTTTTTCGCGCTTTACGCCAGTCTCAATTCGTACCACGAGCTGCGGGTAAAAAGCACACAGGGAGAGGTGTACCAATGGACACCACGTATGGGCCTCCAGCCCCTGCTTTAAGCGGGCTGACCCTGGGTATACGCGAGTACTCGCTGTTTCAGGCCGTGCTGCTGGTCGTTGACCGGCTGCGCGATGTGCACCCGCACCTGAGCGAAGACGACCTGTACGACCAGCTTGAATTTCAGGCCAACCCCAGCCTTGGCTTTCCGTCGAGTGACGTCAATCGCGTGGAGTTTTTCCACGAGCATGGGCAGATGCGCGCGCGCATGCAGTTCAACCTGATCGGTCTGGTCGGTTCGGGTTCGCCACTGCCGGCGTTCTACGGTGAGCAGGCGCTGGGCGACAGCGAAGACGGCAACCCGACGCGCAACTTCCTCGACCTGTTCCATCACCGTTTGCAACGGCTGATGTTGCCGATCTGGAAGAAGTATCGCTACCGGGCCAGTTTTGAAAGCGGCGCGCTCGATCCGTTTTCCGCACAGCTGTTTGCCTTGATCGGCCTGGGCGGCGAAGAGATTCGACGTGCTCAGGAACTGAACTGGAAGCGTCTGCTGCCCTACCTGGGCTTGCTCAGCCTGCGTGCGCACTCGGCTGCGCTGATCGAGGCAGTGCTGCGTTATTACTTCAAGCACGCCGAACTGACCATTGAGCAGTGCATCGAGCGCCGCGTGGAGATTCTCGACGAACAGCGCAATCGCCTGGGGCATGCCAACAGCATGCTCGGTGAGGACCTTGTGTTGGGCGATCACGTGCGTGACCGCAGCGGCAAGTTCCGCATTCACATCCGCGAACTCGACTGGCAACGCTTTCACGAATTTCTGCCGATCGGTTTCGGCTATCAACCGCTGTGCGCGCTGGTGCGTTTCACGCTGCGTGATCCACTCGACTACGACATTCGACTGGTTCTGCGCCAGGAAGAAATCCGCGAGCTGCGTATAGGTGAACAGAACGCCTGTCGCCTGGGATGGACCAGTTGGCTCGGTCGCGAAAACGCGGACGGTGTGGTGACCTTGGGCAGCAAAATTCATTAAGGATCAATGACTGATGAGCAACGTAGACCTGCAACAACTTATTCAAGCGCTGGACGCCGAAACCCGCCGTGATCTGGAAAGTTCTGCGGAGCGCTGTGTCGCCCGTGGCGGCAGCAAGATACTGGTTGAAGATCTGTTGCTGGAGCTGCTTGAGCGTCCGCAAGGTCTGCTCTCGCGTGCCCTGCAGGATGCTGAAGTGGATGCGGGTGAATTGAGTGCCTCCCTGCAATCGCGGGTCGAACACAGTGCTTCACGCAACCCGGTGTTTGCTCCGGAGCTGGTGCAGTGGCTGCAGGATGCCCTGCTGGTGGCCAACCTTGAATTGGGTCAGACCCAGGTCGAACAGGCTGCGCTGATCCTTGCATTGCTGCGCAACCCGATGCGCTACGCCGGTAGCCGCTATCAGCCTTTGCTGGCCAAACTGAATATTGATCGGCTGAAAGAGTTTGCTCTGTCCCAACAGGAGCAGCCTGCCAACGGCAAATCGGCCGCCCAGGGTGAATCGCTGTTGGAGCGCTTCACTCACAACCTGACCCAGCAGGCCCGCGACGGCAAGCTTGATCCGGTGCTGTGTCGCGATGGCGCGATTCGGCAGATGGTCGACATCCTGGCTCGGCGCCGCAAGAACAATCCGATTGTGGTCGGTGAAGCGGGTGTCGGTAAAACTGCCATCGTTGAAGGTCTCGCATCCCGCATTGCTGCAGGTGAAGTGCCGCAGGCGCTCAAGGGCGTTGAGCTGCTGTCGCTGGACATGGGCCTTCTGCAGGCCGGTGCCAGCGTCAAGGGTGAGTTCGAGCGTCGTCTCAAAGGTGTGATCGACGAGGTCAAAGCGTCGCCGAAGCCGATCATTCTGTTCATCGACGAAGCCCATACGCTGATCGGTGCTGGCGGCAACGCCGGTGGCTCCGATGCAGCCAACCTGCTCAAGCCGGCGCTGGCGCGTGGCGAGCTGCGCACCATCGCGGCCACGACCTGGGCGGAGTACAAAAAGTATTTCGAGAAAGACCCGGCATTGGCCCGTCGTTTCCAGCCTGTTCAATTGCATGAACCGACCGTCAGCGAAGCCGTGACCATTCTGCGTGGTCTGGCACAAGTCTATGAGAAGAGCCACGGCATTTACTTGCGCGACGACGCTGTGGTTGCCGCTGCCGAGTTGTCTGCCCGTTATCTCGCTGGCCGCCAGCTACCTGACAAAGCCGTCGATGTCCTCGATACGGCGTGTGCGCGAGTGCGTATCAGCCTGGCTGCCGCGCCGGAGAGCCTCGAGCGTCTGCGTGGCGAGCTGGCTGAAGGTGGTCGCCAGCGTCAGGCACTGCGTCGCGACGCCGAAGCCGGTCTGCTGATTGATCACGAGGCGTTGGAAGCGCTGGAAGCGCGCCTGAAAGCTGCCGAAGAAGAAAGGGCTGTGCTGGAAGCGTTGTGGCTCGAACAGAAAACACTGGCCGAACGCTTGCTGGAACTGCGTCAGCAACTGGCCAAGGCGCGTGAAGCAGAAGCTGTCGAGCCAGCCATCGAAATCGCAGAGGACGACGAGGGCACGGTCATCGAATCCGTTGCGCTCGATGAGACGCAAAGCGTAGAGGCGCTGACCGCAGCCCTGAACGAGGCACATGTCTCCCTGGTCGCACTACAGGTCAAGGAGCGACTTGTGAGCTTCGAGGTCTGCCCGCGTCTTGTGGCTGAGGTGATCAGCGCCTGGACCGGTGTCCCGCTGGCCCAACTGGCTCGTGAGCACAACGCCAAGGTTGCCAGTTTTGCCAAGGACCTTCGTATTCGTATCCGTGGTCAAGAGCAGGCCGTTCACGCCCTTGATCGCTCCATGCGCGCCACTGCCGCTGGTTTGAACAAACCCGATGCGCCGGTGGGCGTGTTTCTGCTGGTGGGGCCGAGCGGCGTTGGCAAGACTGAAACGGCACTTGCGCTCGCCGATCTGTTGTACGGCGGTGATCGTTTTATCACCACCATCAATATGTCCGAGTTTCAGGAGAAGCATACCGTTTCGCGCCTGATCGGTGCGCCGCCAGGTTACGTCGGTTATGGCGAAGGCGGCATGCTCACCGAAGCCGTGCGTCAGAAGCCGTACTCGGTCGTGCTGCTTGATGAAGTCGAGAAAGCCGACCCGGATGTGCTCAACCTGTTCTATCAGATCTTCGACAAGGGGGTGGCCAACGACGGCGAGGGACGCGAGATCGACTTCCGCAATACGCTGATTCTGATGACATCTAACCTCGGCAGCGACCAGATCAGCGCACTGTGCGAAGACGGCGCGCGGCCAACCGCCGAAGTGCTTGAGGAGACCATTCGCCCGGTCCTCAGCAAACACTTCAAACCAGCGTTACTGGCACGTATGCGCGTAGTGCCTTACTACCCGGTCAGCGGGCCGGTGTTACGCGAGCTGATCGAAATCAAACTCGGTCGCCTGGGCGAGCGCCTTAACCGTCGTCAACTGGAGTTCACTTACTGCCAGGACCTCGTTGATCACTTGGCGCAGCGTTGCACTCAAAGCGACAGCGGTGCGCGTCTGATCGACCATCTGCTGGATCTTCATGTCCTGCCGCTGGTAGCTGACCGCCTGCTTGATGCCATGGCTAGCGGAGAAAGTCTGAAGCGTGTTCATGCCACGCTGGACAGTTCCGGCAGCGTGACATGTGAGTTTGCCTGAGGTGGGTGTGATGTTCACTCAAATGCCGCAGCCGCTGGCGTATGCCGAAGCCTTGTTGGCGCAATTCGCCAGCTTGGCGCGGGCGGTGAATGGCGCCGAATTGCTGGGGGATTTTGTACGTGGCCTTGCTGAGCTCAGCGGCTGCGAGCTATCCCAGCTTTATCTGCTGGACGCCACTCATAAGTGTTTGAAGATGAGAGCCGAGTGTCTGGACGGGATGCTGCAACCAAGGGAAGCGGCAAGCCTGCCGGTGGATTACAACGGCGAACAGTTGTTGCAATTTGCCCTTTGTCAGAATCGTGTGGTTTGCCTTGGCGAACTGGGCAGCAGCCTGCACGAAACCAGTTTTCTGCCGACGCAAAGTACGCCGTGGCAGTCGCTGCTGTGTGTCCCGGTCGTCAACCATCAGCAAGCTGTCGAAGGCCTGTTGTTATGCGCAAGTCGCCGACATGTCGATCTGCAGGGTTTTGCTGATTCCCTTGGTCAGTTCGGCTCGTTCGTACTGGGTCAACTCAACCTGCTGCAACGCTTGCATAAGCCTGTGGATGAGGTAAGACCGGCAGTGATCAGTACGCCAAGCGTCAGCGGATACGGTTTGATCGGAAAAAGCGCAAGCATGCGTCAGACCTACACGATGATCAGCAAGGTGCTGCACAGCCCGTACACGGTATTGCTGCGGGGAGAGACCGGCACCGGCAAGGAAGTGGTTGCCAGGGCTATTCACGACTTCGGGCCGCGTCGCTCTCAGCCTTTCATTGTTCAGAACTGTGCGGCATTTCCAGAGCACTTACTTGAAAGCGAGCTTTTCGGCTATCGCAAAGGGGCCTTTACAGGTGCTGACAGTGATCGTACCGGGCTGTTCGAGGCTGCCAATGGCGGCACGCTGTTGCTTGACGAAATCGGCGACATTCCCATGCCGCTGCAAGCCAAGCTGCTGCGCGTGCTGCAAGAGGGCGAGATTCGCCCATTGGGTTGCAACGATACGCGCAAGATCGACGTGCGCATTCTTGCAGCAACGCATCGTGACCTGTCGGCGATGGTCAGCGAAGGCAAATTCCGCGAGGACTTGTATTACCGTCTTGCGCAATTTCCTATTGAGCTGCCTGCCCTGCGCAATCGAGAGGGTGACATTCTCGACCTGGCGCGGCACTTCGTCGACAAGACGTGTGCGTTCTTGCAACGGAGCCCGTTGCGCTGGTCGGACGCAGCTCTTGATCTCCTGTCCGGTTATACGTTTCCCGGCAATGTGCGCGAACTCAAAGGCCTGGTCGAGCGTGCTGTTCTGCTGTGCGAGGGCAGCGAGTTGCTGGCGGAGCATTTCTCACTGCGCCCGGCAGTCATGGCTGAAGGCAGCAGCCCCAATCTGCGCGAGCGGCTGGAGCAGGTAGAGCGCAGCCTGTTGCTCGATTGCCTGCGCAAGAACGACGGCAACCAGACTCTTTCCGCGCGTGAACTCGGCCTGCCGAGACGCACGCTGCTTTACCGTTTGGGGCGCCTGAATATCAACCTGGGTGACTTCAATGGCTAGGCAAAAGCACTTCTTTTCACCTTATTCGCTTCTGACAGCGTTCCCCGAAAGGGGCGGCGCTTTTTACTCACTTCTGGAGACCCTCTGATGTCTGTTCGTCACTGGCAAGCCGTCCTGCTCACTGTTGTCGTTTTATGCGGCGTCGGGGGCTGCAGCGGCAACTACAAATTCAACGACAACACCTATCGCCCATTGGGTGATCCGCAGGCGGTCAACCGCGGCAAGTGACCGCAAGGAGCATCATCATGGAACTGGTTTTCGAAATGCTGAACACCAAGCAATTCGTACCCACTGACTTGTGCCAAAAGACCTTCAAGCAGGCTGGCGGCGTGATCGGCAGGGGAGACGATTGCGACTGGATAATCCCGGACCGCAAGCGGCACCTGTCCAATCATCACGCGCTGATCAGCTATCGCGACGGCTCGTTTTTCCTGACCGATACCAGCAGCAATGGTATTCAGGACAGCACGAACGGCACGCGCCTGCGCAAGGGTGAAGCGACACGCATCGAACATGGCAGTGAATACACTCTGGGCGATTTTGAGATTCGTGCCCGACTGGTACGCGACCCGGCGGCTTTTGACGTAGAAGTCGGTCGCCCGCAGGCTGCAGGCAGCATCATTCCGGACGACGCGTTTCTGGATCTCGATCCGCTGAATGCTCTTGATCAGCAAGAGCGCGTTTACTCGGAAATCGAAGAACTGATCTCACCGAGTATCGCCGTTGATGATGGCAAACAGCGTGCTGACTATGCACGTATCGATATGGAAAGCCTGCTGGTGCCGGAACTGGTCGAGGTTCCAAAAGAACCTGCACCTGCGCCTGCGCCACCGCCGGTTGAGCGCCAGGCCGACGGCTTCTGGGAAAAGTTCGGTGCAGCGCTGGGCGTTGATCTCAAAGGGCTCGATCACGATGCTAAAGAAGCGTTGGCCTTGAACGCAGCTCGCTTGCTCAAGCAAAGCGTCGGCGGTTTGCAGCAGAGCCTGCGCACTCGCAGCGAGCTCAAAAACGAGCTGCGTCTTGCGCAGACCATCGTGCAAGGCACGCAGAAAAACCCGCTGAAGTTTGCCGTCGATGCCGGTGAGGCGCTGGACATTCTGTTGCACGCCAACAAGCCAGGGCAGTTGCCGGCCGAGCAGGCGATCTCCCGTGCATTCCGTGATTTGCAGGCTCACCAGGTCGCCTTGCTGACCGCCAGCCGTGCAGCGGTTCGAGTCACCCTCGAGCACTTCTCGCCGCAACAGCTCATGTTGCGTTTCGAGCGCGATAACAAGCCGTTAATCGCCACCTCCGGCAGCCGCTGGAGAGCTTACGGGCGTTATCACCAAGCGCTGAGCCAGGATACCGATTGGAGCGAGCGCCTTCTGACCCGGGATTTCGCTCAGGCCTACGAAGAGCAGATTCGTTTGATTTCCACACTCCACACTGACCACCAAGGATGATGCGCATGTCTCGCCGCTCGACTGCTTTCTTTAACATGCTGGCTGCGCTCACCGCCGTGTTGGTGCTGGCCGGCTGCTCTGCGTTGTCGCCGTACTCAAACGTCACCAAGCTCAACCTGAAGCTGACCGCCAGCGACCAGGTAAACCCGGACCTTAACGGTCGCCCGTCACCCGTTGTTGTGCGCCTGTTCGAGCTCAAGCACCCGGTAGCGTTTGAAAATGCAGATTTCTTCAGCTTGTATGAGCGCGCAAAAGAATCTCTGGCTCCGGACATGGTTGCGTCTGAAGAGCTGGAACTGCGGCCGGGTGAAACCGTCGAGCTCAAGCTCAGCCTTCAGGAAGGCAGCCGTTACGTCGGCGTTCTTGCAGCCTATCGGGACCTGCCGGACAGCAGATGGCGCTACACGCTGCAGGTAACACCGGTAGGTATCACTGACGCTGACCTGACTCTCGATCAGAACGGCATTCGTAACACCCATGAACCGCTCGCCAAGGCAGATGACTGACCATGAAATCCCATAAAGTCATTTGGCAGGAAGGCATGTTGCTGCGTCCGCAGCACTTCCAGCACAACGATCGCTACTACGATCACCAGATGAAAACCCGTACCCAGCTATTGGGAAGCTACACGTGGGGTTTTCTGAGTCTGGACATCGACCTGCAGTTTCTCAATATGGGCAAACTGGTGATCAGCCATGCTTCGGGAATCCTGCCGGACGGCAGCTTGTTCGAGTTGGGGGGCAACACTGAGCCGCTGGCGCTCGATGTGCCGCCCAATACCGGTAATACGCCGATCTATCTCGCGCTGCCGCTGGTCACGGGTAACCACATTGAGTCGCGTCGTCCCGAGCAATCCGATGTGCTGGCGCGCTATACCGCCTACGAGGCTGAGGTGTCCGACTCCAACGCTGGCGATGACTCCTCGAGTCAGGTCAGCTGTGGTCGTCCCGACTTCAAACTGTTGCTTGGCCAGCAGCAAAGCGATCAGGCTTACGTGAAGCTGAAGGTCTGTGAAGTGCTCGACACGACGCCGGATGGCGTGATCAGCCTTGATCCCGATTTTGTACCGACTTACCTCCAGGCTCACGCTTCCAGCTACCTGCTGTCTTGCCTCAAGGAAGTCATCAGCATGCTCAGCCACCGGGGCGACACCATCGCTGACCGGATCCGCTCCAACGGTAAAGTAGGTGGTGCCGAAGTCGGCGACTTCATGATGCTGCAACTGATCAACCGTACCGAGTTGCTGTTGCGTCACTATCTGGACCTCGAGCAGGTGCACCCTGAAGAGTTGTATCGCACGCTGCTGACCATGCTTGGCGATCTGGCGACGTTTTCGAGCGATAGCAAGAGACCGCGTCTGGACAGCCGTTACCAGCACAGCGATCAGGGAGCCAGCTTCCGCAAGCTGATGGAGGCGATCCGTCAGGTGCTGTCGATGGTGCTGGAACAGCACGCTATCGAACTGGTTCTGCAGGCGCGTCAGTACGGCATCATCGTATCGCCGCTGCATGATCACAAGCTGTTGGGATCGGCGTCGTTCGTTCTGGCAGCCAGCGCAAATTGCGACTCCGAGGAGCTGCGTCACCGTTTGCCAGCGCACCTTAAGGTCGGTCCTGTGGAGCGTATTCGCCAACTGGTCAACCTTCATCTGCCTGGTATCAAGGTCAAGCCATTACCAGTGGCCCCGCGGCAGATCGCGTTCCATTCGAACAAAACCTATTTCATCCTCGAACTCAGTTCCGAAGATCTGGCGCAACTCGAGCGCTCCGGCGGCTTCGCGTTCCATGTGTCCGGCGAATTCGCCGAGCTTGAACTGAAATTCTGGGCTATCAGGAACTGACCGACATGAGTAAGGATACGAATTACAACCAGGACGATAAAACCGTCCTGCTCGATCGCCAAGGCCACGGCCCGGCGGCGAGCCCGCTGACGGACTTTGCTGCTCCGCCACGGTTTGAGCAACTGGAAGAGCGCATGATTTACGCGGCCCGCCTGCGCCCGGCCGAGGCATTCAACATCAGCCTCAATTCGCTGGTCGCGGCTGGCTCCGACCTGCTGTCGGAAGTGGTACGCCTCAAGCACAGCGACACGCGTGAAGACCTGTATGCGCTCAACGAGCGTCTGACTGCGGGTCTGAAGCTGTTTGAAGTCCGCGCGTTGCATAACGGTGCTGAAAGCAGCCAGGTGATGGCCGCCCGTTACGTGTTGTGCACGGTGGTGGACGAGGCAGTGGTGACCACCCCGTGGGGTAACGAAAGCGAGTGGTCGCAGATGAGCCTGCTCAGCAGCTTCCACAATGAAACCTTCGGTGGTGAGAAGTTTTTTCAGTTGCTTGATCGACTGTCGAAGAACCCGGTCAAGCACCTGCCGATGCTGGAATTGATGTACCTGTGTCTGTCGCTCGGCTTCGAGGGAAAGTACCGGGTGCAGGCGCGCGGCATGCTCGAGCTTGAAGGTATCCGTGATGCGCTGTATCGCCAGATTCGTCAATTGCGCGGTGATGTGCCACGTGAACTGTCACCCCATTGGGAAGGCTTGAACAATCGACGTCGCAGCTTGGTGCGCATCGTGCCTGCCTGGATGGTGGTGTTGTTTACCCTGGTTTGTCTGGCAGTGATGTATTTCGGCTTCGCCTGGGTACTGGGCGATCAACGCGAAACCATCTTACAACCATATCAGCCGTTTGATCCGGCGGCGGTCCAGCCGCAGTCGCAGCCGTAAACAGGGACGCATGATGAAAAACTTCTTCAAGAAAGTCGGCGCATTCCTGCGCAAGACATGGGTCTGGACGCTGCTGCTGGTGCTGTTTGTTGCGCTGTTGGTGTGGTTCGCCGGGCCGCTGCTGGCGGTAGATGATTACAAGTTCTGGGAAAGCTCCACATCGCGACTGCTGACCATCAGCGTGCTGTTCCTGATCTGGGGCCTGACGATGGTTTTCGTCAGTTGGCGCGCGGGTGTTCGCAAAAAAGCCATCGAAGACAGCGAAGACGGCCAGGATCGCATCCGCCGTGAAGAGCAGATCGACGAAGAGCAGAAGGAGCTGAAAACGCGCTTCAAGGCTGCGTTGAAAACGCTGAAAACCTCGAGCCTTTATCGCGGCCGTAGTGAACGCTGGCGCAGCGACTTGCCTTGGTACCTGCTGATAGGTCCGCAAGGCAGTGGCAAAACCAGCCTGCTGGATTTCTCGGGCCTTGAGTTTCCGATCAACAAGATTGAACGCAAACTGACACGGGACACTCTGGGCACCCGTCATTGTGACTGGTACTTCGCCGATCACGGCGTGCTTATCGACACCGCTGGCCGCTACCTGACCCAGCCTGACGCCGAAGTCGACGGCAGTGCCTGGAACACCTTGCTGGAACTGCTGCGCAAACGTCGCCGCAATCGTCCGCTTAACGGTGTACTGGTGACCATTCCAGTCGAAACCCTGCTGAATGACAGTGAACAGAACCTTGAAACACTCGCTCGTCAGGTGCGTGCGCGCTTGCAGGACGTGCATCAGAAACTGCACGTCGATGTGCCCATCTATCTGGTCCTGAGCAAGGCCGACCGTTTATTGGGTTTTGAAGAGTTCTTCGATCAACTGACGCGTGAAGAAAGCGATCAGGTCCTCGGCACGAGCTTCCGCAAAGAGCAGATGGGCACTGATGTGGCGGTGTTGCGCACCGAGTTCGAAGAGCTGCTGCGTCGCCTGAACAGTCAGGTGATCATGCGCATGCATCAAGAGCGTGACACGCAGCGTCGTGGTCGAATTCTCGACTTCCCGCATCGACTCGGGCAGATCGGCGAGCGCCTGTGCCTGTTTGTCGATCTGGCATTTACGGGTAACCGCTACCAGCGTGTCAGTCAGTTGCGCGGCTTTTACCTGACCAGTGCGCCACATCTGACAGAGGAAATGGACGCTACTACGGCTGGCATCGGCGCCAATCTGGGTATGAATGCCGGAGTGTTGCCTACCCTGCGCAGCGGCCGATCACGATTTATCCACCATCTGCTCAGCCGGGTCATTTTTCCGGAAGCCGATCTCGCGGGACTGGACAAGCGTGAGCGCAGTCGCATCCATTGGGGCCAACGTGCGTTGTACGTGGGCGCGCTGGCAGCGTTGGCGCTGTTCGGCGTATTGTGGGCTGGTGGCTTTTCGGCCAACTATTCACGTCTGGAAAACCTGCGCAGTCTGGCTCAGACCTGGACTCAGCAACGTTCGGCGCTGAGCGCTCGCGATGACTCCATGGCGGTGCTCAAAACGCTCGACACCAGTTACGCAGCCACTCAAGTCTTCCCGGAAAAAGGTGACGTGAGTTATCACGAGCGTGGCGGTCTGTATCAAGGCGAAGACGTCAATCCGGTGGTCAGGGTCGCTTACGAACGTGAGCTTCACGACCAGTTGCTGCCTCGTGTTGCAAACTTGCTGGAAAGCCAGATTCGCGCCAACACCAAGGATCGCGACCGCCTGCTCAACAGCCTGCGTGCGTACCTGATGCTGAACATGACGGATCGCCGCGACGCTCAGTGGCTCAAGGATTGGGTCGCTGCCGAATGGTCCCAGCGCTATACCGGCAACACTGCGGTACAGAACGGCTTGAACACCCATTTTGATCGTTTGTTGAAGCAGCCATTCAGCTACCCGTTGAATGATCCGCTGGTGGCTCAGGCGCGTCAGATTCTGCGTAGCGAGTCCCTGGCGACCGTGGTTTACCGCATGCTGCGCGAGCAGGCCCGTAATCTGCCTGAATACACTTTGGGCCAGCACCTTGGCCCTCAGGGTGCGCTGTTTGTCGGTACCGATTACACGATCCCCGGCTTCTACACCCAACAGGGCTACCAGCAGTATTTCTCGGTTCAGGGCACCAAACTGGTCACTGACATCCTGAGCGATAACTGGGTTCTGGGTGAAGGTGCCGGTCTCAGCACGATGGACTTGCGCCGCCTGATGGTTGAACTGGAGCAGCTGTACTTCCGCGACTACGCCAACTATTGGGGTGAAGCGATAGGCGAGGTTCAACTGCCAGCAATCAATGACTTCGGCGAAGGCGCCGAGCAGTTGGCAGGTCTGACGTCAGCCAACTCCCCGGTCATCCAGTTGCTCATAGAGGTGCGTGAAAATACCCGCTTCCCGGTGGTTGCCGATTCAGCAGAAGAAGCTGCCGATGCAGCAGGGCAACTGACCGAGAATGGTGGCAAGCTTGGCAAACTGGCAGCTGCTGCAGCAGGCAAGGCATCGGATGCATTGGCGAAAAAACTGCCGGATACCGCGAGGAAGTCTCTGCAAAGTCGCTTCGAGCCGTTGCACCGCTTGCTGGATGACAACAACGGACCGACTGCCGACCTGACGCCTGCCCTGGCCGCTCTCAATGAGCTGCAACTGCAGATGGCCAGCCTTGCACGTTCCAGCTCGCCGGATCAGGCCGCCTTCGAAATGGCCAAAAGCCGAATGGGTGGCCAGCGCGATGCGTTGAGCAATCTGCGCACGGCGTCCGGCCGTTTGCCGCGTCCGGTAGGCGTGTGGTTCAACGTTCTGGCTGAAGACACCTGGCGCCTGGTGCTGGGCGATTCCTATCAGTACCTTAACCAGCGCTATCAGAGCGAGCTGTACAGCTTCTATGGCAAGGCGATCAGCAAGCGCTATCCCTTCGACGCGCACAGCGCCAGCGACGTGGCAATCAGTGACTTCCGTGAGTTCTTCAAGGCTCAGGGCATTGCCGATCGCTTCTTCGATAACTACATGCGTCCGTTCGTGAGTGGCGATGCAGGCAACTATCGCATGCGCAGCGTCGATGGCTACAGCCTGCCGGTTTCCAAGGTCTATCTCGACCAGATGGCCGCGGCACTGGTGATCCGCCAGAGCTTCTTCGCCGACAACCCGGCCGAACCACAGGTGCAGTTCAAGCTGGAGCCTTACACCCTTGACCCGTCTGTCAGTCGCTCCGAGTTCAAGTTTGGCGACAAGACCATTGAATACCGTCACGGTCCGATCGTACCGGTGTCCTTCAAATGGCCTACAGATGCGGAAGACGGTCGCACCAGCCTGGTACTCGACAGAATGGTGGGTCGTCCGCTGGGGCTTGAGAAGAATACCGGTCCATGGTCGCTGTTCCGTCTGTTCGACCTGATGCAGACCGAATACCTGACCGGGCGCGACGTGTTGGTGCTCAAGGCTGACGTGGGTGGTTTGCGCGCCAACTACCTGTTGACCAGCCAGCGTACGCCGAACCCGTTTGACATGGGCGCACTGCGCACCTTCCGTATGCCGGGGCAGCTTTGATGCTGGCCAGCCCTTGGCGCAGCGCTGCGCGCACCGATGCCGGCAAGGTACGGGCGCGTAACGAAGATGCTTTTCTGGATTCCCCGCAGCATGGGCTGTGGGTGGTCGCGGATGGCATGGGCGGTCATCAGGGCGGCGATGTTGCCAGTCAGTTGATCGTCGCCAGCCTGGCGGAACTGCCTGTGCAGGAAGGCTTTGACGAACGCCTCAAGGGCATTCGTCAATGTCTGCACTGGCTCAACCGCCGTCTGGGTCAGGAGTTGACAGTCACTGCGGGTCGCCATGACAGCATCATGGGCAGCACGGTAGTGGCGCTGATGGTTGAGGGCAATCGCGCCGCCTGTATCTGGGCGGGCGATAGCCGTTGTTACTTGTGGCGCGGACAGCGTCTGTACCAGCTGTCCAAAGACCACTCGCTGCAACAGCAGCTGATAGACGAGGAGAAAATGAGCGTCGAACAGGCCAGAGCTCATCCATCCGCGCACGCCTTGACGCGCGCGGTCGGTGCGGCAGAACAGTTGACCCTGGATGTATTGGAGCTAGAGGTATATCCCGGCGACGCATTTTTGCTGTGCAGCGATGGCCTGTATCAGGGACTTGGCAGCGATGCACTCGGTAGCGCCTTGAGCCTGACCGCGCCACAGGTGGCGCTGGAGCGCTTGTTCGATGGCGCCTTGCGTGGTTCTGCGCGAGACAATCTGACGGCCGTGGTGATCCGCAAATGACTGAACTCATGCGCCCGAACGACGACCTGCCGGTGAGCGAAGAGCAGGACAGCAACCTGACCTACTTCGCGTTTGCCAAATCACACAAGGCCGAATCTGTGCTGGCGCCGACCAAGGCCAGTATCGGTGAGATGCCCGACGTGCTGGCAGGTCGTTATCGTATCGAGCGACTACTCGGTGCCGGTGGCATGGGCGCGGTCTACCGGGCCAAGGACTTGCTGAGCGAACAGTTCGGCGAGCCTGATCCTTATGTTGCGCTGAAAATCCTCAGCGAAGAATTTGCCGAGTCGCCGGATGCAAGCGCCTTGCTTTACAGCGAGTTCGCCCTGACCCGACGCCTTCGTCATAACAACGTGCTGCGCTTGCACACGTTCGAAGTGGACACTCACTGCCAGCGGGCCTTCATCACCATGGAGCTCATGCGTGGGTTGACCTTGGACAAACTGCTATGCGAACGGCCTTTGGGCCTGCCGTGGAAAGAATTGCGTGACATTGCACTGGCGCTGCTCGACGCACTGGCTTATGCCCATGCCCGCGGCGTGTTGCATGGCGACATGAAGCCCAGCAATGTCATGCTCAGCGAAGAAGGCGTGCGCCTGTTCGACTTTGGCCTTGGCCAGGCCGAGGAGGGCGTATTGCCGGGCCTGCCTCACCTGAGTCGCGACCGTTTCAACGCTTGGACTCCGGGCTATGCAGCCCCGGAATTGCTGGAAGGCCAGGCACTTTCAGCCAGCGCCGATGTGTATGGCGTTGCCTGTGTGATTTTTGAACTGTCGGGAGGCAAGCACCCGTTTCGCCGCTTGCCGTCGACCCAGGCGCGTGACGAGCGTCTTGAGCGTGAGTTGAAGGCACCCAGGAATTTACCGAAACACTGCTGGCCCGCTTTGCGGTCGGCACTGACATTCGATGCACAGGATCGCAAGATCACTGCCAAACAACTGCGTGACGCTTTCGCCGCCACCTCGTCCAGGCTGCAACGCTTGATACCTTGGTGTAACGGATGACGACCGAACAGGGAGCAAACAATGTTCAATCCTTCTAACGAAACGCACTTCAGTCTGACCGTCAAAGATTTTTCAGGCGACCTGCAAGTGTTGTCGTTTACAGGCACTGAAAGCATCAGCCAACCGTTTCGGTTCGACCTGGAACTGGTTAGCGAAAACCCCGACATCGATCTGGAGACGCTTCTGCACAAGCAGGCATTTCTGGCCTTCGATCCACAGGGGAATGGCATCCACGGGCAGATCTACCGCATCGCCCAAGGCGACGCGGGCAAGCGTCTGACGCGTTACACCCTGTCGTTGGTGCCGCAGTTGCAGTACCTGCATCACCGTACCAACCAGCGCATCTATCAGCAGATGTCGGCGCAGCAAATCATCGCGCTGATCCTGGAAGAGCATGGAATCAAGGGCAACGGCTACAGCTTTCAGCTCGGCCAGCCATGCCCGGCGCGCGATTACTGCGTGCAGTACGATGAAACCGATCTGCACTTCGTCCAGCGGCTGTGCGAGGAAGAGGGGGTTCACTACCACTTCCAGCACAGCCAGGAAGGGCATGTGCTGGTCTTCGGCGACGATCAAACGGTCTTCCCCAAGCTGAGTGGGCCCACGGCTTATGTGCAAGGCAGCGGCCTGGTCGCTGACGTGCCGGTGATAAAGGGATTCCAACTGCGTCTGGAAACCCGAACCAGTCGCATCACCCGTCGCGACTACGACTTTGAAAAACCCAACCTGCAACTCGAAGCGGCCTACAAGCCTGCTGGCGACAGCACCGAGCCAGACCTGGAAGACTACGACTACCCGGGCCGCTTCCTGGATCGTGCGCGGGGTAAATTCCTCAGCCAGCGCGCCCTTGAGCGCCATCGCGCCGACTATCAGCAAGCCGAAGGCTGGGGCGATCAGACCACGCTCAAGAGCGGGCATTTTCTTCCGTTATCCGAGCACCCTCGCGCGGAGTGGAACGACTTATGGCTGCTGACCGAGATCGTCCATGAAGGCAAGCAGCCGCAAGTGTTGGAGGAGTCGGTGACCAGCGACACCACCAACAACAAGGACGACTTCCACCACGGCTATCGCAACCGATTCCTGGCAACCCCGTGGGCCGTCTTTTATCGCCCGGCACTGCAACACCCTAAGCCTCGCGTGCTCGGCAGCCAGACCGCCGTGGTCACCGGGCCCAAGGGTGAAGAGATTCACTGCGACCAGTATGGCCGTGTGAAGGTCCAGTTCTTCTGGGACCGCGAAGGCCTGGCCGATGACAAGACCAGTTGCTGGCTGCGCGTCTCCAGCAGTTGGGCAGGCGATCGCTACGGCGGCATCAGCATCCCGCGCGTAGGTATGGAAGTGCTGGTGTCATTCCTTGAGGGCGACCCGGACCAACCGCTGGTGACCGGCTGCCTGTATCACAAGGAAAACCAGGTTCCGTACCCGCTGCCGACCAACAAGACCCGCACGGTATTCAAGACCTTCAGCTCCCCTGGCGGTGGCGGCTACAACGAACTGCGCATCGAAGATAAAAAAGGGGCGGAACAGATCTTCATCCATGCCCAGCGGGACTGGGACGAGAACATCGAGCACGACCAGAAAATCCGCGTCGGCAACGAACGCCACGACACGGTCGAAAAGAACACCTACACCGAGCTGAAAGCCGAAGAACACCGCACCACCCACGCCGACCGCAAGACGGAAGTGCGCATGGACGACCACCTGACCGTCGCGCAGAACCAGCACGTGAAACTGGGCACCGCGCAACTGACCAGCGCAGGCACCGAGATTCACTTGAAGGCCGGCGAAAAGATCGTCATCGAGGCAGGCGTGGAGCTCACCGTGAAAGCGGGCGGAAGCTTCATCAAGCTCGACGCGGGCGGTATAACCATGATCGGCCCGATCGCGAAGGTCAACGCTGGAGGCTCCGCCGGAACCGGCACCGGGATAGGCATCAAGCCGCCCAGGTTGCCGGGGGTTGTGGACAAGGACAAGGCGGGGAGTTTGATGGATCCGGCGTTGTTGAATGCACCGCCTGAGAAGGTTGAACCGAAGGCTGTTTTTGTGTTTTCTGAGTGATGAAGAAGTCTGCAATGAAAAGGAACGATCGAGTGCGAAATTTCGGTTTTAAATGGTTAATCCTGCTCACTGTAGGGCTGAGTTCAGGCGCCTTTGCAGCGCAATGCCCGACGCATGACTTTGCCGGGTTTTTCAAGGAATTCTCTACGAACCCGCAAGTGCAGCGAGCCTTCACTGCTTCCCCGGTGGTCCAGCAGACGGTCGAGCCGAAAGAATCAGCTTATCGGGTGGTGCCGAGACCGTTGCAAGCTGTTGATGCTTCAACGCAGTCACTACTGGCTGCCGAAAACGCTCAAAAGCCTGGCCTGAGCGCGACCGTTCAATTGCCGAATCAAGTCTACATACGCGACAACAAAGGCAAGGTTTTGACGATACTCACCTTCAAGCATGGCGATTGCTGGACCTTGAGCCGTATTGAAAACTGGTCGCTCGAAGAAGTACTTGATGCTCAAGACCCAAGCGGTAAATTATCGCTGTCTGCAAGAGCCTTTAAACGTGGGGAGTTATTTAATCAGTTGGGCATGGATACTCAGTCTCAGTCATCAGCTCAACTCTACGTATCGGCATTGGACAGCTACCTGGACGGTGCGGAGCAAGGTTCTGCAGAGGCCGCTTTTGCTGCTGCGGCAATCAGCCTGTCTGGCCAGGCACCGCGTCTCGAAAACACGAAGATTCTTGGACTGCTTATCGATGCCTCCAAGAGCGTGCCTGAGGCTGGAGTGGCGTTGGCCGACTTTTACTGTAATGAGGGTGACAGCGAGGAGACGCGAGCGTGTTTGAACCCCGAGAAATCGCTGGATGCCCTTGTAACGGCGGCACGTTCAGGCGCTCCTTCAGCGTTGATCCAGTTGGGAGGTGCCTACGAAGTCGGCGCCATTGTGCCGAACGATCTACCCAGAGCCATGGCCTGCTATGAGGAAGCCGAGAAAGGAGGGCACGAAGCAGCGTCCTCAAACGTGGAACGGCTTCGCAAGAAGGGTATTACCGTAGACAACGACACTCACTGTCTTAAAGCAGGACGCTTCTGATGAGCACAGGATTACTCGAACAGCGCGCTAATTACCCTCACACGGGTTATGAGTACGGTTATGGGAGCGTCGGTAACAGCGATGCCGATGGTGACGGTCGCAAAGAGATAGACTGCTCGCATCTTCTGACCAAAATGCTTACTGATGCTGGCTATACCATCCCTTACAAAACTACGAGGGAGTTAGCGTCAGACACCACCCACTACGATTTCATTGCCCTGAATGATGTCCAGGAGGGTGATATTGCCCTGTGGACAACGAAGGGGCATACCGGTGTTGTGGAAAAAATGGATGTAACCCGCACCAAGGGAGAATTCTTCGGATCGCAAACCTCTACGGGACCGAAGTCCGCAAAATTCGGCGCTGGCGCTTACTGGCCGATGCCCGACAAATATCTGAGGCCTAAAGCCCAGTATCGAAGCGGAGCGCAACCGGCAGATGCGCCAGCGCCCGCGCCTGCCGGGCCAGCACCCTTGATGAATTTCCAATTTCCGTTCCGCAAGGCTGACGGGAAGCAGTTCACCGATGCAGAAGAAGTCTATAAGGCGTTGGAAGGAGAGACATCCGGCCACTACCTGCTGGGCAGTAACAAATTCTGGCACGGTGGTATCCACATAAGTGATAGGAGCGCCCCGCAATGTGTGTTGAATGAGCCCGTGCGCTGTATGGCCGACGGTGAAGTTGTGGCCTATCGTCTGAATGAGGATTATCTGGAATCCACGTTTGGCGATAACGAGAAAAAACTCAAATACTCCAATTCCTTCTGCTTGGTGCGTCACGAGTACAAATCAGCGCCTAATCCCGAGGAGGGAGCTAATAAAGGCAAGCAGAACAAGCTGAGTTTTTACAGCTTGTATATGCATCTGTTGCCGTTTGCGCGTTACCCCTTATCACCTGCAGAAACACCTAAACCCAAGGTGACCATGAAGGTTGGAGATTTCAGGGCTTACGACACCGCTCCAGCGCCCGGAGTGACCACTGCGTCCTGCGGACAACTGGCAATCGGCACCAAGTTGGAAATTAGCGAGACCGCCGAGAATGGTGAACTTACTTATGCCAAGGGTAAGATTCTATCTGGCAGCGTGAAGCAGGGTGCGACCAAGAAACGGGTTGAGGGGGCGGAGGTCTGGTTCGCTTATTTGAAAAACGGCGAACCCTACAAAAACTCAGTCCCTAAGCGCATCTGGCTCGCTGACGATGTGCCTGAGCGAGCAAGACCCAATTACTGGCAGGGTAAGGTCAAAGCCTCCGTCGTGAATAAGTTGCCGCTGTACGATGATCCTGCCAGCCCTACAAATGGCCAGCCTGCAGGCGCCCGGAAGGGAACTCTGGAGCTGGTCATGAACAGCGTCATCGAGTTTAATTCTTCGGAAGTCGTCAACCTGGCGCTGGATGGCAAGCTGCATCGGATGGCCAAGTGCACAATGCTGAGTGGCGGCCTGCGGGGTCATGGTGCGGTTCCCCCCAGCTTTTGGGCATGTGTTGAAAATGACCCTGCTAATAAAGTATTGAAATGGGACTCGGTAACGCCGACCAGTTTTGATACGGTCGTTATGACGAGCACCGGAGTGAAGGCGGGCGATCCAATTGGCTATCTTGGACAAACCGAAAATCTCACCGGTGAAAATGGCGGCGTCAGCAGCAAATACCAGGTTCACGTCGAAATCTTCACAGCCGATGCTGAGGTTAAAGAATTCCTCAAGAACACCGCGGGTTTGAAGATTGGGAAGCAATACCTGCACCTTGCAAGCGGGGCTGTACTCAAGCAAAAAGCGCCCGCGACAGGCACCACAGCACTCAAGCAAGACCATGCGGTTGACTTGGCTAAAGCCACGGTTGTCAAAGAAGGCGTAGATGACTGGTATGAGGTCAGCGTGATCGAGGACGATCAGCCTGTAGCCGGCCTGATAAAAAAAACCACTGCGTCAGTCATCACACAGCACGATTGGGAAAAATTGGGCTTTCAGATCGTGGAGGAGAACAACGCAGCAGCCGATGGCTTCCTGGACCCGGATGCAATGCCGCAGTTCTTCAAAGACCTATTCGCGAAGATCGACAAGAACCACGATGGCGAGGTGGAGCCTGCTGAACTGGCTGAGGCACTTAAGAAACCGGAAACCAGAACCCAGTGGGCCAGGCTTGTTGCCCATCACCCTACGGAGTGGAAGGATAAGGCAGACTCCGTCAAGTGGAGCAAGTTGGATAAACTGCTGGAAACGTCGCCGAAGACGTTGAAACATGAGAAAGAGAGAATAGACAAGTATGTTTTTTGGGAGGAATTGATAGGTAAGGCATTGATTAGTACTGATGCCGTTTGGCATTTTCACCCGATTGAATTAGTGCGGAATTTCCTGACTCAATCTGCATACATTGATGTTGAACGCTTTGTCGCTCTATACAGTGAAAAACACTCTACTTTCCAAGCCGAAAGCCCGGCGTTTTCGGAAAAATCAAAGAAAAATTTGACGGAAATTGTGACCAACATTAATATCTATGTAGATAAAGAGCGAGTGTTACTAACTAGGTATGAACTTGCTTATATGTTTGCCACTGCCAGGCATGAAGCCTACAACTTTATAGCACGTGAGTTTTTTAGCTCTGCGCCGGAAATTGGTCGCGTGGCTTATTTCAATAAATATGACCCGGTTTTGGCTGATACTGCCACAAGAAGAAATACCGCGATCAAGATGGAAAACACAGTGGAAGGAGACGGCTACAAATATCGTGGTCGAGGCCTGGTTCACTTAACATGGAAAAAAAATTACAGAGAAGCGGCAGAGTACTTCGGTGTGGACTTTGTCTCCAGCCCAGAGCTGGCTGCTGAGTTCAAACACTCAATTCCCATCATGATTTGGGGTATGAAGGAAGGGGTGTTCAGTGGCGCAAAAATTGGAACCTATATACGCAATGGTCTCACTGATTACGAAGGTGCACGTAGAGTCATCAACGGATCGGACAAAAAACAACTGATCGCAAGTTACGCTTTGAAATTTGAAGAGATATTGAAAGCTACGTCAGTAGCACCAGAGGTCAACTGAATATGAATATGAATATGAAAATTGTTATTGCTCTGCTGTCGATTTTTTTTGGGGACGCTTACGCCGCTGGTTCGGTGAATAGTTCTCTCGTCGAATCGTATGAGGTGGATAATAAGACGCAAGGTTTGAAAGTTTTTTGGCCTGGCGGAAGTGCTTTGATCAAAGGTGTAGTGGGCGATAAAGGAGAAATCACTAGAAATTTGACTGACTTTGGCGGGAAAAAAGCGCTGCACTATGAGAATCTTGCCTCTCGCAGTCAGTTTGAAGCGTACCTCACCGTAAAAAGGGTGGGCAGTGACGTTTTAGTCGACTGTGTGTATGGCAATATCAGGAGTGAACAAAACGGTTTGCTAATAAATAAGGCTGTCTGCGGTCTGGATAGCAAACTGACGGCAGATTATGATCAGCTAATTTATAAGTATTCTGACTTGTGGAAAGGTGAAGTTGACTCAGTCGATATTTCGCCATTGCTGCAGGATCCACCTCGTGATGTGTCAATTGAAGAGGCGCGAATTAAGGGTATTGGTCTAGTGCGAGTATATAAGGTGCAAGAAGAATTAAGTGACAGTTCTCCGACCACCATCGTGAAGAGTGGCGGGCACTCCCATAGTTTTGGAAATTCGACCGTCTTTACTGTTTTTAATTATCCAAATATTACCACTCCTGTTTATGTTGAGGTGGTTGCGAAAAGTTTGGAGTCGGCGTTTGATAGGTTGGACTACGATAAGTTAAATAATATCGCTAAATGATATTAACCTTCACAGGCTTGGTTCTCCGTGTTGGGCGTTTTCAAAAATTTCTGTCGTAAGCGTATTTTGAAATGCTCCGGCAGCATCTTATTTTTTGGCTCGGAAGCCGTGCTGTGATTTTTCAGGTTATGTAAGGATAAAGCAGACTCTGCTAACTGGAGCAAGCTGGATATAATGTTAGCAACATCGCCGAAGACGTTGAAGCATAAGAAAGAACGCATTGATAAATATGTATTTTGGAATGAGTTGTCAGGGAAAGCTAAGATGACCTCAAGTTTAATATGGCATTTTCATCCCGTAGAATTCATTTCAATATTTAGCGCTAAGAAAGTCTGCGCTTGCAACGCCATAGTTAAGGCTACCCGCTGGGTTTCTTCCAGTAAGACGCACTATGGCCCATTGCATACGGGTGACAAAGAGCTTGGGAGTGCGCCTCAGTGGGATGACCTGGTCTCAGAAGGAAAAATAACGGAAGAGGAGAAAAAAATTATTGTTGTAATGTCTGGAAACGAGGCGAAAATTAACGGAGTACAAAGTTATGATAGCGAAATAATTACTGCCGGCGCGATGCAGAAAACAATTAATTTGTCCGGTGGCGGTGAGCTGCCGTTACAAGTTAAAAAGTTCAAAAATCAGCACCCCGAGGCGTACGTCGAATACTTTGATTCTCAAGGCTGGAAGTTGGATGAGACAGGTGATTCGACGAAAATGTATTATCAAGGGCCGGCTCGAGCTAGTGGCGCAAAGTTGGAAGGACAGGCGCTGAAGGATAATTTAAAAATTGGTTGCAGTGAATCGACATTTGGGAAGGTGGTTGACTGTCAGCCTGTTTCAGTGATGGCCTGCGCTATCGCAAGTCCGTCATATATACAGATACAAATAATGAATTTTATAGAAAGGTTGCGTAGTTCTTTAACGAAGAAGCCCACAGGCTATAACTTTACTGCGGGGGGGGGGGCAAGAGCTCTCTCGGAAAAGCTGTAGTTTTAGATCACGATATAAATCGACCCGGGTATGTGAAGGATGATTTGGGATCTGCTCTTGACACTTTTTTTGCTCAAAATCCAACAGTCAGCCGGGATGTTGATACATGGGGCGCAGCATATAACTTTAATGAACGAAAAGTTTTAGACTTGTATGGTGCTCGAAGAAGAATAACCAATGCATTGCTTCGATATAATCACTTGAAGGCGGAGTTATAAGTATGTCAAATTTGAGATTTTTAGTTGCTAGTGCTGTTTGCTGGTTTTTGATGGCTGCCAATTGCCAGGCTGCTGATCTAATTTTGAATGGGGCTGGCGATTCCAGGTTAAATTTTTCCTCGTGGGATGAAAAGTCTGCCGTTTGGAAGACAGTAGATTTTAAAAAAGAGAACTTGAGTTTTTCTTTGTATAATAATGCTCCTGACTCTTCGATAGGACTAGGGGCAAATACTGATAGCATGTCTTCTGATGGGAGATATGCTCTGGTTCAAAGAACTATATTTGGTAAGCTCTACGATTCGGAGCAAGTAACGGAAACTGAAAAAAAACTATTGTGACATGGTTGAAATTAATAGCGGTTGTGTGTTGCTCTCAAGATCTGCCGAGGTTTGTTCTGGAAGTTGGAAGGGTTCTATTTGGTCGACAGACGGCGGGGAAAATGTTAAACCAAAGCTAGAAACAATAAATCCTCAAAAATTGATCGAGTCGATTTCGACTGTACGCGGTTCAACCCTAAGGGCCGACGCTATAAAAGAGCAAATGTTCATGGGTGTTGAATCATATGCGAGTTGTTATTCAGGCGTTGAAAATGTACAGGCGCTAAATGACTTGGGGTTTTATTTGGCTCAAGGGGGTGATGATAGCGACGCACTTAGAATGTATCGAAGAGTTGAGTCTATTGGCGAACGTACAGTGTTGTTTTTAAATATCGCTGACTCGCTCTGGAATACTGGAAAAACTCCTGAAGCTGTCAAATACTACAAGAAATACGCTGATTCTATGAATGCTAACGGGAAAAGCAATAAGGTTCCTTCGCGAGTCGCTGAACGCACAAAGTAGCATGAAGTGCTGTCAGCACCTTAGACCAGTTTTGATTCGGTGGCTTTAAAGGCGCTGCGGGAAAGGTCAGTTATCCAACGGTCTACTGCAGATACACCTAAAACCTCACCAAATAAAGATACTTGTGTTGGTATTAAATATCAAGTACAGATCAAAATTTTGATAGCTGAGGCTGAGGTTCAAGACTTGTTCAAAAACGTGGCAGGTTTGAAGGTTGCGAAGCAACAACGAGGGGATTATACCGGGAGTTCTAGTGCTATCATTCAGAGGCATATGACGAGTAATAATCTGTCGGCCTTCTCTTCTGTAAGAAGTGATAGGACAAAATGGCTTAAAGTTCCTGAAGATCGATTCGATAAGTGTGTTGATTATTTGAGGTGATGCATGAAGATGTTTAATGTGTATTTTATATTTGGTGTGTTGTCTGTAGGCGGTGCCTCTGCAGTAGCAGCAGACTTGGGGGCGGTTTCAGAGGTGGGTGTCGGTCGTGTCGGTACTAACGTAGTTCGATATGTGAAAACCTTCAATAATAGCTGCTTGGAAGTACAGGTGGTAAGCCCTGAAAATAATTGGAAAGTTTTGTCTGTTTCGAGTTTCTGCAGCTTTGAGGGCAAGTCTTTTGATTCTGACTTTGCCGATGCTGGATTTGAGCAGATCTCTGTTAAAAATGATGGTCTTCATTTAGTGCTTAGTTTTACGCCGCTGACGCCAACGGGCGAGCAGCGCAGAGCCTGCATTATTCCAGTTGAAGGGTCTGCTATCAAAGACCTAAAATGTTTAGAAACCGAGAAGTAGTATTAAATCCTCAGCAACACCGACTCACAAAAGAGTTTTTACTGCAACGTTGAAAAAGTATCTTTGTGCTGCCGCTTCCGGGAGAGGGTGCGGCCGAAGGCGGGCAAGGATAAATAAATTTTAACTTTTTTGGGGGGGGTAAATGAATATGAAATGCAGTTGGAGCGGAAAGTCAGGTCTAAATACTTCGCTATTTGCTGTTATTGCTTGTTTATGCGCTGGGCCCTTAGATGCAGGCCAGACAGATGTAGACGGTTTGGGTATGACTTTATGCACAGCTGAGGAGGACGTTTACTTTAGTTGCCCTTTGCCTGGAAATAAGATTGTCTCGGTGTGTGCGTCTAATAATGAAGCTCCGGGCTCTGGTTATGTTCAATATCGATATGGAACGCCCGATAATATGGAGTTGTTGTATCCAAATAAAAAAGCTCCTCCAGCGGGTAAGTTCTTTTTGGTGGACGCTTCGGAAGGAAGTGTTAACAAAGGTATCATTAAATTTAAGAATGGTCGATATACATATTTGCTGGCGCAGGCATTTGTTAGCTATTTGACTGTTTTGAAAGATGGTAAATTGTTACTGAGGAAGAACTGTGAGGAAGGTGGCTATGCGTTTATTAGCAGGAAGGCTGATCAAGGCATGGAGACCGTGTCTAAAAGTGCCGAAGATTTCAAATGACTATACTCACATTCAAGTATAGCGATTGCTGGACCTTAAGCTATATTGAATACTGGTCGCTCGAAAAAGTACTTGATGCCAAGACCCAGGCGGTAAATTATCGCTGTCTGCGAGAGCTTTTAAACGAGGAGAGTTTTTAATCAGTTAGATACGGAGACTCAGTCATCAGCTCAACTTTATGTATCAGCATCGGACAGCTAGCTAGATGATGCGGAGCACGGTTCTGCAGAGGCCGCTTTTGCTGCTGTGGCAACAAACTGGTCTGACCAGTCACTCCGTCTCGAAGGTCAGTAAGATCAAGGAGGCAATGAAATGAGGCTTTCTATAGCGTGGAGGGCTCTAATAATTTTTTTCTCGGTACAAGCTTGCGCGCAATTTGACGACGTACTCATCAAGTCAGGAGTAACGCAAAAAATAAGAGCTGAGTGTGTTGGTAATAAAAATAGCCTGCGGTTTGAAAGTGGAAGTATTGGGGTGGTTAAAGACTCTGGGGAGGTTTATGACTTAGATATGGAAAAGCAAGAGGGTGATCTGTCTGCTTATTATGGCTCCGTAGGAAAAGAAGAGCCTTGTGTTATTGCACTCCAGTATGCAGAAAACTCTGTTAATGAAAGTTATTACCTGTTCGTTTTTGACCAAAAAACAGATAAATTTAAAAAGTCAGTCGTGCGTTCGATAGGGAGCCCGGACTTTGTCTCTGAAAAAATCTTAAGTAGCTACAATGATGGTCCCATCAAGCACGATGACGCTGTTTGCTATTCTCGTATAAAAAAAGATTATTATTTTTGCGAGAAAAGAACGCAGTTTTCAGAGCGCTTGCAAAAGCTTGAAATTTGCAATGAAACATCTTGTTCCGAGCCAAAGATTGTTAAGGAAAACACGATGGAGCAGGCACGCGCGCGCGTGGTTGTAGGAAAGTCATATTTTTTTAATAAAAGTGGTTCTTCTAGTTTTGTTAAAAGAAAGGCTTATCTTGTAAAGGGCGATATTGTAGAGTTGCAAGACTATTATAGTGATGGTAATGCCTCCTACTTTAATGTGGTCTATTCGGGAAGCAAAAAAACTACCGGTTGGGTCTTTGAAGAGTCCGTGTTGTCGCTAGAGGCTGGAAATTTTTCGGCTGCAGTAAGTCAAGACAAGGCCACGTTATATTTTAATTCGTCGGAAGGCTCGCGAAGCAACGGCCATCTGATCAAGGGTAACCGTGTGCGTATTTCTGGAACATCGTTCTGGCTACTTGGAGATTAGATACGAAAGCAAAAAGGAGCTATTTTGCATCAATGGATCAAATTGTCTTCGGTAATATAGTATTTTTTATAATTCGTACTGGCAGGAGATGGCAGATGGTGTCGTTAACCGCAGCAAAGAAATTGTTTATGGGGTTATGTATTCTGAACTTGACGGGTGTTGCGTTCGCTGACAACGACTGTAATGTCAGCGGAGTATCCAATCCGGATATTATCACGTGTAATCAAGCGTCCTATGCCCGGTTGGATAGAATATTGAACGCGCAATACAAGTCGTTGCTTTCTGAACTGGACTCGTCCTCCAGGTCCGAGCTGCTATCCACACAGAAGGTGTGGGTCAAGTTAAAAGAGGGATATTGTGACGACCTGAAGCACTCGGGTGCTGAGTCTTCGGTGGAAATTATTTCCTGTAAATCACAATTCACAAGCTTTCGCTTGAGCGAAATTATTTATCTTCATACAGGCGTTGTGGGGGATGGGTTCTACAAAGCAGTTTCGATGGTAAGTAACAATGTAACATCCTTGGATTACGCCAAAGCTTTCCAATACGTTAGCGGGGACGGCGATTTTGGCGCATTATGGAAGGATTACGCAGGGAAGAATTGTGCCATGACGAATAAATTGTACAGTGAGTCGCTGAAAGACTGTATGGCGAGAATGAGATTTCAAACGCCTATTTATTAATATGACAATAGTGCCACGTCAATAAATTGTATTCGAATGCTTTTGGGTCCGCTATGCTTAATCGGCGCTTCTTTATCAGATTTTTGAGTTTTTGCGATCACAGGGTGTTTGAATGTTTAATCGTGAAATTGTGGCTGTGACCCTATCTCTTTCATGCTCCATGCTATGTCACGCGGACACGGATCCAGTCAATATTATCGGGATTGGCGGTAGCGCGCTGCATTTCAGTCATTTCAACGAAAAATTCGGCGGCTGGAGCCATGTGGAGTATACGTCACCCACACATCGTTTCTTTCTCTATGCACCACCCGATGGTATTGGCGATTCTGGGGTAAGCGTCGTAGCAGGATCGGATAACAGCATGGTATCGCCGGATCAAAAGAATGTTCTCATCCAGCGCACAATGCTCGGCTATGTCGAAGATCCACAGGGCAATCGTATTATTTCCGAGCAAACCTACTGCGATGTGATCGCTCTGGAGAGCGGTTGCGCCAGAAATCTCGGTTCCGCGATTCAATGTGACGGAGAATGGGTTGGCAACGCGTGGAAAGACACTACAGGTCGTTTGATTGACTTTTCAAAATCAGGATCTTCGCCTCAGGAGGTTAGAAATCAGGCGTCAACATTGTCCTCTGCCAAGTCCCGCGCGCTTTCGCTGAGCGACACGCTGTTTATGGGTGTTCCTTCATACATGGCGTGCTATCCGGTAAAGGAAAATATTGCGGCTTACAATGATCTTGGTTTCTACTTCGCGGAAGGTGGGGAGCATCTCTGGGCCATGCAGGTCTATGAGAAATTATTGGATCTGGCTCAGGAAAGGATTCCTCTGCAGCTTAATATCGCGGACTCGCTCTGGGCGTTGGGGCGGCGCAACGATGCTAAATCTCACTACGCAATTTACCGTGATGCCATGCTGAAAAAAGGCTCTGTGAACAAGATTCCGAATCGTGTCCAGCTGCGGTTGAAATAAGCGCTAAGCAGTTCGCTTGGCAGACGAGCCATTACCCAGCAATGAAGACCAAAAAATTGGGCAGACAATCCCGCAACAAGCCAGGCCCTCTCGACCCAAAACTGATGTATTTCTACGCCCCGTATAACTTTCGCGCCCGCTATTTCCCGATGTTCATGTTTTCCATCTTCATGTGCATATTTTCGCTGGCCATCACGACAAGCATCGTCACACAGGCCTGGTTTGCTCATGACCGCGATGCTTCCATGGATACCCTCAGGCTCATGATGGGTACCAGTTTGATCATGTCAGCTGGCGGCATTTTGCTGGCAAGAGGGCGGCTGTGGGGGATGTGGGTGTTGGTGGCGTTGCTGGCGATCTGCCTGGCTACGGTGCTGGTGATCTGGGCTTTGCCTGGTCGGCGTGTCGATGTGATCAGTTCGATATTGGGTGTGCTGTTTCCGTTGCTTGGCTTTTTGTCGCTGAACAGCAAGCGTCACCGGGAGATGCGTGAGCAGTTCCTGTTCAATCACGCTCACCGCAAGGCGCTGCGTGAAGAGTACAAACTCAGGGATGCGCGTAGGCACCATATCGAGAGTCGCAGGGCCATGCTGCGCGAGAGGAAGGCGAGCCGTCGATAGCCGGATGCTTTCCTGCAGACAACAAAAAACCCGCCGAAGCGGGTTTTTCCAAGACCATCCCGACTTCCTGTCGGACGCCTCCGAGGCGATGGTCGATCATCCTTGATCCGGGTGAACTCCTGTTCACCCCTTGATGGATCCAATACTACGGAGCGCGAGCCGGGTCGGAAATAGCCAAATTCCTCCAGCGCGTGTAAGCCTTTCGCTATACCTCGCGGGGTCAGCTTCGAACGGCCCTTTGAAGAGCGGGAAATCTGGCGTCAGGAAAATCTTGAAGCGGTTTGCCTGCTGACGGCAAAAATTGCAGGCAATAAAAAACCCGCCGAAGCGGGTTTGTACCAAGACCATTCCAACTCCCTGTCGGCTGCCTTCCCGGCGATGGTCGATCGTCCCTGATCCTGGCGAACTCCTTGTTCGCCAGTTGTTGGATCCAATACTACGGCTCTGACGGCAGGTGCAAAATAGCCATTCGCTTCATTGCGTGTAAGCCTTTGGCTATACATGTGTCCGTTTTTGCGGATTCTCAGGTGCACGGCCATGCATCGGGAACGTAGAAAAAACCGGTGAAACTGTTGTGCCAGAGCGGCGCAGGCTTGTTTTCAAGGTGAGAAATTCGTGGTCACTTCACAATAGCGCTGTTGGGCGTTTTTACTGTCCTCGTCGCGGTTTCTCGCCGCACGTTTGGTCCACTCACGGCACTCTTCTCTGAAATTGACCGCTGCCGCCTTGCGACACTCGCGCCGTTCGAATGAACGAATGGCGAAGTTTTCGCAGACGCTGTCGCCATCGATCGTGTTGCCGTAAATCCGCCACTGCGCGCGGTAGCGATTTCTGCCGTCCGCTTCGCGGATGGAGGCCGTCGCTACGCTGTAAGGCCTGGAAGAACGCGTGGAATTGCGTGAAGCATTGGCCTTGAAATCGGCCATGTAGTCGGCAGACACCATGCCTGTTGCCGGTTCTGCCTGAGCGGGGCGTGGAGCCTGGCCGAATCGACAGTTCGCCACCGCCTCATCGATGACGTTGCCGTTTTTCATGCAGTCATCCAAGGGCTTCACAGGGGCAGGCGGCGCCACAGTGGCCGCGATCGGTACAAGCTCTGCGGTTTTTCGAATGTGCGTGGGCGCGGGATCGGCGGCGGCTACGGGCTGCGCCTCGGCCTCGACTGTCCGGGTTTCGGGTATGGACTGCACAACAGGCGGTACTGTCAGCGCTTTGGGGCCTCTCGCATGTGAGGTGATCAGTCCGGCCACGCAGGCTGCAGCAATAAGGCACGCCAGCCACAGGCCATAAGGGCGTGAGCGGCGAGGCGCATCGACGCGCTTGCGGCGTGGATGCGAGCCCAGCACCACATCGACCTGACCCGGCACGAGGCGCTGAATGCGGATGATCCCGTCGTCCTCGGGTTGCTGTAGGGAATCCATTCCTGCTCCTGATCAAGCGATGTCTGGCGGTGATATTACAATGATATCGGCCGCTGGGTAGAGTTTCTGCAACGCTTTGGCGCTATGTGCATCCGGCCTGGCGCGTTAAGGTTGAGCCCGTTTTTTGACTGATGGATGGACCGCGAATGCACCAGCGTCTCGAACAGGTATTCGGCTACACACAGTTCCGGCCGGGGCAGGAGGCTGCCATCAGTGCGGTACTGGCCGGACGCTCGGCTGCGGCGATCTTTCCGACTGGCTCGGGCAAGTCGCTATGTTACCAATTGCCCGCCCTGATGTTGCCGCATTTGACGCTGGTGGTGTCGCCGTTGCTGGCGCTGATTCAGGATCAGCTTGCCTTCCTGCACCGCCATGGCATATCGGCGGCGAGCATTGATTCGGCGCAAAGCCGCGACGAGATCGCTGACGTGATGGCACGCGCACGTTCCGGCGAGCTGAAGATTCTGATGATCTCGGTCGAGCGCCTGAAGAACGAGCGTTTCCGCAATTTCATCGCCCAAGTGCCGATTTCCTTGCTGGTGGTCGACGAAGCGCACTGCATCTCGGAGTGGGGGCATAACTTCCGCCCCGACTACCTGAAGCTGCCGGACTACCAGCGCGAATTCAATATTCCCCAGACATTGCTGCTGACCGCCACGGCGACCCCGCAAGTCATCATCGACATGCAGGACAAATTCGCCATCGCCCCCGAGGATGTCATCACCACCGGTTTCTACCGCGCCAACCTGCACCTGTGGGTCAAGCCGGTCAGCGGCCGTGACAAACGACGCCGGCTGGTGGATTGGCTCAACGAGCGTCGCGGGCAGCCGACCATCGTTTACGTGACCCTGCAAAAGACAGCCGAACATATCGCCGCGCACCTGGAACAGAATGGCCTGCCCGCCAGCGCCTACCATGCCGGGCTGCCCAACGATCAGCGCGAGTCGATCCAGAAGCAGTTCATGGGCGGCCATTTGAACTGCATCGTGGCAACCATCGCGTTCGGGATGGGCATCGACAAGAGCGATATCCGCAACGTGGTGCATTTCGACCTGCCGAAATCCATCGAGAACTACAGCCAGGAAATCGGTCGGGCAGGGCGTGATGGTGCTGCTTCGGATTGTCTGGTGCTGGCCAACCGCGACAGCCTCAACGTGCTGGAGAACTTCGTGTATGGCGATACGCCGGAGCGCGAGGGGATTGCCCGTGTGTTGGAAGACTTGCTCGGGGCGCGCCATGACGGGCAGTGGGAGTTTCTGCTGGGGCCGCTCGCCGACCTCAGCAACATTCGTCAATTGCCGCTGAAGACCCTGCTGGTGCAACTGGAACTGCGCGGGATCATTGCGCCGCGCTACGCGTATTTTGCCGAGTACCGCTTCAAGTTTCTGCTCCAGCCGCAAGACCTGATGGCGCGTTTCGAAGGGGAGCGACGCGGGTTCGTTCAGGCCCTGATCGACACCTCAAACCGGGCACGCACCTGGGCCACCGTCGATTTCCAGGCGATGTACCAGCAATACGGCGCCGAGCGCGGGCGGGTGGTCAAGGCGCTGGATTACTTTCAGGAAAAAGGCTGGATCGAGCTTGAAAGCAAACAGATGACCGAGGTCTACAGCCTGTTGCGCAGCGACTTTGATGCACAGGCCCTGAGCATCGAATTGCACGATTATTTCGCTCATCACGAAGCCACTGAAGTGGCGCGCATTCACACCATGCTGGACGTGTTCGCCAGTGACCAGTGCCTGACCCATCGCCTGGCGCGGTACTTTGGTGACCACAATGCGCCTGAGCGCTGTGGGCATTGTTCAGTGTGCCTGGGCGAAGTCGCCCACCTGCCCGAACCACCCGCGCTGGAGCCCTTGGCAAATCGGGACTTTCAGCAACTGTGCAGCGAGTTTATCCACAAGCACCAGAACTACACCGGCCAGCCGCCCAGCGCCGACTGCCTGACGCGTTTTCTATGCGGTATCAGCGTGCCGCTGTTCACCAGGCTCAAAGCCCGCGCCACCACCGGGTTTGCGGTGCTGGAGGACTATCCGTACGCACAGGTCAGGACGTGGGTGCAGGCGATGGCTGGCAACTGACTACGCGTACACATTCATCTGACCAGGTGGGGCAATGCTCTGCATCCAGTCCTGAGCATGCGTTGCGACAGACAAATGAAAACCGGCCGCTCAAGAGCGGCCGGTTTTTATGTTTCAGTAACTGACGGTGGTATCAGTCACGATGACGGCGATGGCCGTGGTGCTTCGGGCGATGGCCATGGTCACGGCCACCACGATAACGACGATCGTCGCTGCGGCTTTCGTTGCCCATGTAGTTGCCGAGTGCAGCACCGCCGCCGCCACCTACCGCCGAGCCGACCAGGCTGCCGGTGTTGCCGCCGACGCTGCGACCCAGCACATTACCGCCCGCTGCGCCCAGACCGCCGCCAATGGCTGCCTCTGTGCGGTTGCGACGGTCCGCGCCTACAGCGCCACCGGCTGCGCCGCCGACACCTGCGCCAATTGCTGAACCAGTGCTGCCGCCGACCTGCTGGCCGACGACCGAACCGAGTACCCCACCCAATGCTCCGCCTACGCCTGACTCGAGGTTGCCTGCAGACGCCGCACCGCTGATCAGGGTAAGAGACAACAACAGTATCGAGGAATACTTCATGTATGGAATCTCATAGGGATGACGGCGCGATCTTGGTGTCAAGTGAAGAATGTAGCAATGCAATTCCGACGAGTAACACGATTGCCACACAAACTGCTAAGTTATTGTTTTGGCTAAGGAACTTAAGTCTGAAAAGAGAGTCTGAGGTTACTTGCAAAAGGCCCGTTTCCAGTGAAACGGGCCTTTTTTGTGGGCGTCTTTCAGGGACGTCAGAGGATGCGTGCCGACTCTGCCGAGCGCTCGAGGCGGATGGCAACGAACTTCGATGTCGGCGTGCTGCTGCCATCGCCCACGCTTTCCAGCGGCACCAGCGGGTTGACCTCCGGGTAGTAGGCGGCAGCCTGACCGGCCGGAATATCGAACGGCAGCAAGGTGAAGCCTTTGACGCGGCGCTCGCGGTTATCACTCCAGATCGAAATCAGGTCCGCCTTCTGCCCCGGCTGGAAGCCCAGACGGATGATGTCGGCTTCGTTGACGAACAGCACGTCACGCTGACCCTTGACCCCGCGATAACGGTCGTCCAGGCCATAGATGGTGGTGTTGTACTGATCGTGCGAACGCATCGATTGCATGATCAGGTCCGGGATCTGCCCGGTCGAGCTGACGTGTTCATTGATCAGAGTCAACGGCAGCGCGTTGGACTTGAAGTTGGCGCGGGTCGACGCAGTGTTCCAGCGGCGTGCGCCAGCAGCGTTACCCAGGTAGAAGCCGCCCGGGTGCTTGACGCGCTCGTTGAAATCCTTGAAGCCGGGGATGGTGTCGGCGATCAGGTCACGAATCCGGTTGTAGTCCTCGACCAGCCACAACCAGTCGACAGGCGTCTTGCCCAGCGTTGCGTTGGCGATACCGGCGATGATCGCAGGCTCGGAACGCATTTGCTTCGAGGACGGCTTCAACTGGCCGTTGGAAGCGTGGACCATGCTGAACGAATCTTCCACGGTGACGGCTTGTGGGCCGTTGGCCTGGATATCAATGTCGGTGCGGCCGAAGCACGGCAGGATCAGCGCGTCCTTGCCGTGGAACAGGTGGCTGCGGTTCAGCTTGGTGCTGATCTGTACGGTCAGATCGCATTTGCTGAGCGCTTCGGCGGTGCGATGGCTGTCCGGGGTGGCCTGAGCGAAGTTGCCGCCCAGCGCAATGAACACCTTGGCGCGGCCTTCGGCCATGGCGTGAATGGCTTCGACGACGTTGTGGCCGTTTTCGCGGGGCACTTTGAACTGGAAGCGTTTTTCCAGCGCATCGAGCAGGAACACCGGTGGGCGTTCGTTGATGCCCATGGTGCGGTCGCCCTGCACGTTACTGTGACCGCGCACCGGGCACAGACCGGCACCCGGACGACCGATGTTGCCGCGCAGCAGCATCAGGTTGGCAATTTCCTGGATCGTCGGCACCGAGTGGCGGTGCTGGGTGATCCCCATTGCCCAGCACATGATCACGTTCTTGCCCTTGGCGTACATGCGTGCCGATTGTTCGATGTCGCTCAGTGGCAGGCCGGATTGCTCGACGATGGCGTCCCATGACGTGTCATCGATGGCGGCCAGGTATTCGAGTACGCCTTCGGTGTGTTCGTTGAGGAACGCGTGGTCGAACACCGAAGGTGCGTTGTTGGCCTGCGCCTCGCGCTCCCATTGCAGCAGGAACTTGGCCATGCCGCGCAACAGCGCCATGTCGCCACCCAGGGCAGGGCGGAAGTAGGCCGTGTTGGTCGGGCGGTCGCCGTTGGTGAGCATCTCGACCGGGTGTTGCGGGTGCTGGAAACGCTCCAGGCCACGCTCTTTGAGCGGGTTGACGCAAACCACCTGGGCGCCGCGCTGTACCGCTTCACGCAGTGGTTCGAGCATGCGCGGGTGGTTGGTGCCGGGGTTCTGACCGAGGACGAAGATGGCATCGGCGTGTTCGAAATCCTCGAAGGTCACGGTGCCCTTGCCCACGCCGACGCTTTGCGACAGCGCTACGCCACTGGCCTCGTGGCACATGTTCGAGCAGTCCGGGAAGTTGTTGGTGCCATAGGCGCGCACGAACAGCTGATACAGGTACGCCGCTTCGTTGCTGGCGCGACCCGAGGTGTAGAACTCGGCCATGTTCGGGCTGGGCAGGTTCTTCAGGTGCTTGGCGATCAGCGCAAACGCGCTGTCCCAACTGATCGGCTTGTAACGGTCGGTTTCCGCGTCATAGCTCATCGGCTCGGTCAGACGGCCCTGATACTCGAGCCAGTAATCGCTCTGCTCCATCAGCGAGCTGACGCTGTAGCGGGCGAAGAAGGCCGGGTCGACGCGGCGCTTGGTCGCTTCCCAGTTCACCGCCTTGGCGCCGTTCTCGCAGAACTTGACCATGCCGCTTTCCGGCGAGTCGCCCCACGCGCAGCCCGGGCAGTCGAAACCGCCGTTCTGGTTGGTCTTGAGCATCATGCGCAGGTTCTTCAGCGCGTTGTCACTGCCCAGCCAGTGTTGCGTCACGCTGATCAGTGCGCCCCATCCGCCTGCCGCACCTTTGTACGGCTTGTAGCGGGGGGTTGGTGTCTTGTCGGCTTGATGATGAGTGCTCACGCTTGAATCTCCATCGCAGGGCTATAGACCCGCGGCGCACTTTTCTGCGGCAGGTGAATTAGATTGAGGTTATGACGGCGGGCCCATTGCAGGGCCAGGCCGGTGGGCGACGACAGGCTGACCAGCGTCTGGATGCCGGCGCGCAATACTTTCTGAATCAGTTCCAGGCTGCAGCGGCTGGTCACGATGGCGACGCCGCCGGCCAGGGGGATGTCTTGGCGGATCAGGGCGCCGATCAGTTTGTCCAGCGCGTTGTGGCGGCCGATGTCTTCACGGCCCAGCAACAGCTGGCCATTACCGTCCATGAACACCGCCGCATGCACAGCGCCGCAGTGGCGGCCAAGCGGCTGGAACTCGCCGATGCGCTGACGCAGGCCTTCCAGCCATTCGATCGGGGGCAGGGGCGCGCCGGGCAGCGCCTTCAGGTCAGGCAATGCCTGCTCGACGGCTTCAACGCCACACAGTCCGCAACCGCTGGTGCCCGCCAGTTGCCGACGCTGCTGCTTGAGTTCCCAGAACGCGCGGCTGGCGATCTCGACCTCGGCCTGCATGGCCGAGCCGCAACCGCTAATTTTGAAGTCGTAGATTTCGTCATGCGAGGCAATGATGCCGCTGCCCAGACTGAAACCGACGATAAAGTCTTCCAGATCGGTCGGGCTGACCAGCATGACCGCCTGGCTGATACCGTTGTAGGCAATTGCCAGTGCCACTTCTTCGGCAAGTTCGTTGCGTGCAGAGTCCGTGCCCTCGAGATTCGAGTAGCTGTAGGACTGGCTTGCTTCGGGGGCTGGCGTAGCAAAGGACGCCGAGCTGACCTTGCGCGTAACGGGCATGGGCTGAAATACCGGCAGAATGACATCTGCAAGACTAGGCCCGTTATTGGAAATCGTCTAATCGCTAGTGCTGATGCCCCGATAGATGACGTCGATCAACGCTCTAGCGCGGTATTTCCGCTACCAGTGCAAAGCAGGCTTCAGCCAGTGCCGAGCGCGGCGCACTGCGGCGCATGATCAACCCCAGCCGGGCCAAAGTCCGGGAGTCGGCAATCGGATGCAGACGCAAATGTTCGGTCAGCGTTTCCAGACCGCCATCCAGCGGCATGATCGCGCAGCAAAAACCGCCGTGTACGGCTTGCAGCAACTGATGAACGGCATCGGTTTGTATCAGCGGATTGGGTTGCAGGCCGCGGCTATGGAAGTTGTGATCGATCGACTGGCGAAAATGCATGCCGCTGGTCAGCGTGCCCAGCGGCAACTCGACCAGGTCGGCCCAGCTCAAGGGATCGTCACCAAAGGTAAAGTGCCGACGGTCATACAGCAGGCCCATGCGTGTGTCGTCCAGGGTCAGCGAATCGAAACGCTCGTTGTCCAGCCGTTCTAGGTACGAAACGCCCAGGTCGATACGATTGCTCGCCAGTTGTTCCAGCACTTGCTCGGAGCTGAGTGACGACAGCTCGAAGCGCAGATTGGGGTGCATCTGGTGCAGCCGGTGCAGCAATGGCAGCGGGTCGAAGCTCGACAGCGGCACCACGCCCAGGCGCAACGTCCCGACCAGATGACCGCGGCAGGCGGCCGCTTCAGCCTGCAGACCGTCGTAGGCCGCCAGTACCGTGCGTGCCCAGGCCAATACGCGTTCGCCTGGCGCAGTGAAACCCTCGAAGCGCTGGCCGCGATTGACCAGTGGCAAGCCAAGCTCTTCTTCCAGATTGCGCAAGCGCATCGACAGCGTCGGCTGGGTAATATTGCAACGCGCAGCCGCCTGGCCGAAGTGCCTCGTCTCGTCGAGGGCGATCAGAAATTTAAGTTGCTTGATGTCCATATTCACTCCGGTGAGCCATCCAGACAGCCGATTCTACGCGTTCAGGCTGAACGATGGTCGAGCTACGTTGGTCGGAAGCCTGCAGCCCTTGATTTACGAGGGCTACACTAATCGCGCAGCCCTCAACACTACTTACGGATAACCAGAAAATGAGTCTTATCAGTTTCATCAAAGAAGCAGGCGAGAAAATTCTGGATGCACTTCTGCCAGATAAAGCCAACGCCGATGAGGTGCTGAAAAAGCATATCTCCGAAGTCGGCCTGGGCAACCCCAATGTGCAGACCGAGGTTAACGGCGGCACGGTCATCGTCAAAGGCGAAGTCTCCAGCCAGGAAGAGCGGGAAAAGATCGTTCTGACCCTGGGCAATATCCACGGCGTGGAAAAAGTCGACGACCAGATGACTGTCTCGGGCGGCGCAGGCGCTGAGTCCGAATACGTGGAAGTGAAGTCGGGCGACACCCTCAGCGCTATTTCCAAGCGCGTGTATGGCGATGCCAACCAGTACCAGAAAATCTTTGAAGCCAACAAGCCCATGCTCAAGAGCGTGGACAAGATTTATCCGGGTCAGAAGCTTCGTATTCCGAAGTGAACTGAAGACGCTGCCCGCCTTTTCAGGCGGGCACACGGCTTTGCTTACAATCCCTTGCTCAGCTCCCGGTAGTCGTCCATTGCGGCGAACTCCTCGGTGTCTTTCGGGCCTTTCTGGCTATTGGGCTGGCTGACCGCGAGCAAATGGGCTACACCGAAGTGTCGGGCGCTGCGCAGGATCGGCAAGGTGTCGTCGATGAACAGACTGCGTGCCGGGTCGAACGCTGTTTCGGCCTTCAACGCGTCCCAGAAATGCTGGCTTTCCTTGGGAAAGCCGTAATCGTGAGAGCTGATCAGGCGTTCGAAATAAGGCGCCAGCTCGATTCGCTCCATTTTCAGCGACAACGAATCACGGTGCGCATTGGTGATCATGATCACCCGCTTGCCGGCCTTTTGCAGGGCCGCCAGAAAGGTCTCGGCGTCCGGGCGCAGTGCAATCATGTGGGCGATTTCGCGTTTCAGGTCGCGAACCGAGAGGTTAAGCTCGGCGCTCCAGAAATCCAGGCAGTACCAGTTGAGCGTGCCCGCGTTGTTTTCGAACAGCGGTTTCAATTCCAGCCAGGCCATGGCGAAACTGACGCCGTGCAGTTCGGCGTAGCGCTGCGGCAGGTGCTGCATCCAGAAGTGTTCGTCGTAATGCAGGTCGAGCAACGTGCCGTCCATATCCAGCAGGACGGTATCGATTTCGCTCCAGGGCATGGAAAGCATTCTGGCCTCGTCAGGGGGTTGATAGCGGGTAAGCATATCCGACACAGACATCGGGAAAAGCTCGGTATAGTACCTCGTTCATGTAAAGGAGCCTGTCATGCGTCAGAAACCTACCGTACTTGCCCGCGCAATCGTCGCCAGTAGTCGTCTGTTCCGCGTTGAAGAGCTGCAATTGCGCTTTGCCAATGGCGTCGAGCGGACCTACGAGCGTCTGGCCAGCAAAGGCACGGGCCCCGGCGCGGTGATGATCGTGGCCATGCTCGATGCCGATCACGCTGTGCTGATCGAAGAATATTGCGGTGGCACCGATGCCTACGAGCTGTCCCTGCCCAAGGGCCTGATCGAGCCGGGCGAAGACGTGCTGGCGGCTGCCAACCGTGAACTCAAGGAAGAGGCCGGCTTCGGTGCGCGGGAGCTGGAACTGTTGACCGAGCTGTCGCTGTCCCCCGGCTACATGAGCCAGAAAATTCAGGTGGTGCTGGCCACCGACCTGTACGAAGAGCGGCTGGAAGGCGACGAGCCCGAGCCGATCCGGGTCGACCGGATCAACCTGCGCGAGCTGTCGAGCCTTGCCCAGAATGCCCAGTTCAGCGAAGGCCGGGCGCTGGCCGCGCTGTACCTCACACGTGACCTGCTGACCCAGCGTGGATTGTTTCAGCCATGACCGATTCGTTGCACAACCTGCCACATCCGCTGCTCGCCCCGGTGATTGAACTCACGCGACTGGCGGGCGAAGTGATCCTGCCGTTCTGGCGCGCCAATGTCACCGTGACCACCAAGACTGACGACTCGCCGGTGACCGCCGCTGATCTGGCCGCCCATCAGGTGCTGGTCGAGGGCCTGCAGGCGCTTGATCCGGACATTCATGTGCTCTCTGAAGAGGACGCTGACATCCCCTTCCGCCAGCGGGCAAGCTGGGAGCGCTGGTGGCTGGTCGATCCGCTGGACGGCACCAAGGAGTTCATCTCCGGCAGTGAGGAGTTCACCGTCAATGTCGCGCTGATCGAACGCGGCCGCGTGGTATTCGGTGTGGTCTCGATGCCCACCAACAACCGTTGTTACTTCGGCGGTGCCGGGCTGGGTGCCTGGCGCAGCGATGGCGTCGGCCACCTCCAGCCGATCGCAGTGCGCAATCATCTTGCTGAAGGGCAGACCTTTACGGTGGTCGCCAGCCGCCGCCATTCCAGCCCGGAGCAGGAACATTTGCTCGCGGGCCTGTCGAACGGGCTGGGTCATTTGCAACTGACCAACATCGGCAGCTCACTGAAATTCTGCCTGCTGGCCGAAGGCGCCGCCGACTGCTACCCGCGCCTGGCCCCGACCTCGCAATGGGACACCGCTGCGGCGCAGGGCGTGCTTGAAGGTGCAGGAGGCGAAGTGTTGCAACTGGACGGCCAGCCGTTCAGCTACCCGGCCCGCGAATCACTGCTCAACCCGTTCTTCCTGGCCCTGCCGGCCAACGCCGAATGGCGCGACAAACTGCTGGTGCTGGCGCAGTCCTGAGGCCGGGCCTCAAGGCCTCTGCCCGGCGGGCGTAGAAGCGAACCGGGCGACGTTTCGCTTGCTCGCGAAAGGGCCGGTGCATCCACAGCAAATCCAGTGCTTGAAACGACGCCTTCGCGAACAAGTTCGCTCCTACAAAAGCGCTGAGACGCTTGGCTGAGACAGTTTCACCAGTGCTAAAGCGCACGGCCTGTTCTTCGCTTGATACAGGTATGCAGGGTCAGGCGCGTTCTTGTGGGAGCGAGCTTGCTCGCGAATACGATTGATCAGACGATGAATTTTTGCGGATTACACTGGCCTCTTCGCGAGCAAGCTCGCTCCCACAGGTCTGCATCCACTACGCGCAGCCACACTGGCGCAACATGAACTGCCCGACAAAGCGCACGGCGTGTTCTTCGCTTGATACAGGTCTGCAGGGGCAGGCGCGTTCTTGTGGGAGCGAGCTTGCTCGCGAATACGATTGATCAGACGATGAATTTTTGCGGATTACACTGGCCTCTTCGCGAGCAAGTTGGCTCCCACGGGTAGTGAATTGACTGCGCGCAGCCTCACCGGTGCAACACAAACTGCCCGACGAAGCGCACGGCGTGTTCTTCGCTGCCCTGCTCGCTGATGCCGGTGTGCAGGGTCAGGCGGGCGCGGCCTCGGCGTTGGTAGGTGGTGATGAATTTGTCCCATTGCGCCAGCTCGGGCGCGTCGCAGCGGGCGATGGCGTCGCTGCGTACCGGCAGTGGATAACTGATCTGTCCGTCCTGAATCACGATATGCCCATCGATGATCCCGGCTTCGCGCAGCCGCAGGTGCAGCCAGCCCCAGCCCGCCAGTACTGCGCCGCAATACAGGCTGCCGCCGAACAGTGTGCTCTTGTGGTTGACGTTGGGGGCCAGCGGCAGGTGCAGGCGCAGGGTCTGGTTGTGCCAGTCGAGCACGCGCATGCCCATCTCGCGGGTCAGCGGGATGTCGTGGTGCAGCACCTGTTCCAACTCGCGGGCTGCGTCATGTCCAGGCTCAATCGGTGTCATCGGAGGCTCCGCTGCTGTCGCCAAACGTCAGGCCGTGCTTGCGCAGTTTGTCGTGCAGGGTCTTGCGCGGCACACCCAGCGCTTCCGCGAGGCTGCGCACCGAGCTGTGCGGGCGCGCCAGTTCGGCGGCGATCAACGCGCGCTCGAAGCTTTCCACCTGATCACTCAAACCACCACCCGGCGGTGGCGCTTGCTCTGCATCAACGCCTTCCGGCTCCAGCTCCAGTTCCAGACCCAGCGCAAAACGCTCGGCAGCGTTTTGCAGTTCCCGGACGTTGCCCGGCCAGTTATGCCGCAACAGCAGCGCGCGCTGGCCCGGCTTGAGTTCGTGCTTGGGGATGCCGTGGCGCATGCTCGCGGCATCGGCGTAATGTTCGAACAGCATCAGCGCATCTTCACCCCGTTCGCGCAACGGCGGGATGCGCAGCGAGGCCACGTTCAGGCGGTAATACAAGTCCGCCCGAAAGCGGCCCTGATCGGCCGCGTGACGCAGGTCTTCCTTGGTCGCGGCGATGATGCGGATGTCCAGCGGGATCTGCTGATTGCTGCCCATTCGCTCAACCACGCGCTCCTGCAGCAGGCGCAGCAGCTTGACCTGCACGTCCAGGCTCATGCTTTCGATTTCATCGAGGAACAGCGTACCGCCATTGGCAAATTCGAACTTGCCGATACGCCGCTTCTGCGCGCCGGTAAAGGCGCCTGGTTCGTGACCGAACAGCTCGCTTTCCACCACCGATTCAGCCAGCGCGCCGGCGTTGATCGCCACGAACGGGCCGCTGCGGCGGTTGGACAGGTCGTGCAGCGCGCGGGCAACCACTTCTTTGCCTGCGCCGGTTTCGCCAAGGATCAGCACGTCGGCACGCGTCCCGGCCAATGCGCCGATTTGTTCGCGCAGACGCAGGATCGGCGACGACTGACCGATCAGGCGTGTGCTCAGTTGTTGGCGATCACTCAGGGCCAGGCGCAGGCTGCGGTTATCCAGCACCAGACGGCGCAACGCCAGGGCACGGCGCACGCTGTCGAGCATGGCGTCGCTGGCGAAGGGTTTTTCCAGAAAGTCGTAGGCCCCGGCGCGCATGGCCTTTACCGCCAGCGGCACATCGCCATGCCCGGTGATCAGCAGTACCGGCAGGTCGGGGTCCTGCGCGTGAAGCTGGTCGAGCAGTTCCAGGCCATCCATGCCCTGCATGCGAATATCGCTGACCACCACGCCCGGCCAGTCGCGGCCGATGCGCTCGGCCAGCCCGGTGGCCTCGGGCAGTGATAGAACGTTCAGGCCAGCCAGGTCCAGCGTCTGGCGCAGGGCCTGACGCAGGTGCGAATCGTCGTCGATCAGCACCACCTGAATCTGGCTGTCGATGGCTGTGTCCGAACTCATGCAGAAAGGTCCTCTGGCGGTTGAAGATTGGCCCCGGAAGCCCCGGCACGCAGGCGCAGGGTCAGCAGCGCACCGCCGCTGGGATGGTTGGCGAACAGCAATTCGCCGCCCAGCGCGCGCATCAGCGTATCGCAGATAGCCAGACCGAGGCCAAGGCCCTGGGTGCGGGTCTTGGTCGTGAAGAAGGGCTCGCGGGCCCGCGCCAGTGCTTCCTGGGAAAAGCCGGGGCCGTTGTCACGAATGTACAGGTTAACGCCCTCGGCGGTTTGCTCGACACTTATCCACAGCCTGCGCGGCGGGCCTTTTTCAGTGAGGGCGTCCAGCGCGTTGGCGATCAGATTGCCGAGCACCTGACGCAGACGGGTTTCACCGGCCTGCACCCAGATTGTGGCGTCCGGCAGGTCACGGATCAGTTCGACTTCCATGGCGCGCCGCCGTTTGGCCAGCAGCGCCAGCGCATCTTCCAGCGCCGGTTGCAGTGCCACGCTTTCAGGGGCGTGGCGGTCGCGACGGGCGAAGGCGCGCAAGTGCGCGATGATCGAGGCCATGCGCCCGGTCAGTTCGCTGATCAGCTTGAGGTTGCCGCGGGCGTCCTCGGTGCGCTGATGATCGAGCAGCACTTCGGCGTTTTCGGCGTAACTGCGGATAGCGGCCAATGGCTGGTTCAGCTCATGGCTGATACTCGCCGACATGGTGCCCAGCGCCGTCAGTTTGCTGGTCTGTACCAGTTCGTCCTGAGCCTGCACCAGTTCCTGCTGCGCCTGCTCGCGCTCCAGCACTTCCTGGCGCAGACGGCTGTTGAGCCCCTCCAGATCACTGGTCCGCTCGATAACCCGCATCTCCAGCTCGCGGCGCGCCTTGGCCTCGAAAGCGATGCGGTCCAGATAATGACGACGACGCTGCATCATCAGGCCCAGCAACAACATCAGCACCAGCAGCGCTGCGCCGCCAATCGCCACCACCGTGCGCACCTGACGGTCGACAAGGGCGCGCGGCGCGAGGATGTTGACGTTCCAGCCGGTCTCTTCGATGGCCTGGGTCTGGGTCAGCCAGGCGTTTTCATCGATCCTCAACGGGCGTGGATCGCGGGTCGGGTAGGACTGGATCGCGACGATGGCTTTTTTCTCGTCATCGGTCAGGTCGCGTGTCGCCCGAAAACGCCATTCGGGGTTGGAGGTCAGAATTACCACGCCGTTCTGGTCGGTCAGCAGCAGTTGTTCGGGCGTCTTGCCCCACAGGGTTTCGGTGTGGTCCAGATCGACCTTGACCACCAGCACGCCGATGATTCGCTCACCGTCACGCACCGGGCCGGCGAAAAAGTAGCCACGTTTGGCAGAGGTCGTGCCGAGGCCGAAGAACCGCCCGGTTCTGCCCGCCCGCGCATCGATGAAATAGGGCCTGAACGAGAAGTTTCGGCCAATGAAACTGTCCTTGTGATCCGAGTTGGAGGCCGCCAGGGTCAGGCCGTTTGCGTCCATCAGGTACATGACATCGGCACCGGTCTGGCGCGTGATTTCGCTGAGCAGACGGTTGGCGTTTACCAGGGTAGGTGTGTCGCCCGGTGCCGCCAGTGCGGCGCGCAAGGCCGGCAGGTCGCCGAGGATCTGCGGCAGGGTTTCGTAACGGTGCAGGGTGCCGAGCAGGTTGGCGACGTACAGGTCCAGGGTCTGGCGGTTCTGATTGGCCAGCACGTTGCGGTAATAACGTTCGGCCAGATGCTCCAGCGGCCACAGCAACGGCGCCAGGCAGAGTGCCAGAAGGGCAAGGCTGCGCCAGCGAGGGCGGGGCGGCAGAGCGGGAGTCATGGTCATCGATTGGCCGTCGCCGAAGGGTTGACGATGCCTGCTGGCGATCACGCCGCGGCAGGCAACAGAAACACCCGGTCGATCCTGACGTGGGCATCAGGCGCGTATTATGCCCGCCGCCGGCTTGTCAGGCACCCGGACATTGCGCCGGGCGGCCTTGGGTCGCGGGCTCAGGGAAACAGGTCGGCTTCTTTCAGGCGCTTGCCTTGCTGATCCTTGGCCGACAGGTTGGGCTGGCCGTCGAACTGCCAGTCGATGGCCAGATCCGCATCGTCCCAGGCGATGCAGCGTTCGGCAGACGGTGTGTAGTAGTCGGTGGTCTTGTACAGGAACTCGGCGTGTTCGCTGAGCACCACGAAGCCATGGGCAAAGCCTTCCGGAACCCACAGCTGACGGGCGTTTTCAGCAGACAGCTCGACGCCGACCCACTGGCCGAAGTTCGGCGAGCTGCGGCGAATGTCCACGGCCACATCCAGCACCTTGCCGACCGTGACGCGCACCAGTTTGCCCTGGGCGTTTTCGATCTGATAGTGCAGACCGCGCAGGACGCCGCGCTGCGAACGCGAGTGGTTGTCCTGTACGAATTCACGGGTCAGGCCAGTGGCAGCCTGAAAAGCCTTGGCGTTGAAGCTTTCATAGAAAAAACCTCGTTCATCACCGAATACCTTGGGTTCGAGAATCAGGACTTCCGGCAATTTTGTTGCGACTACGTTCACGTGGCTTCCCCTGCAATGTTCAATAAGTCGTGGCGACTCGACAGTCTGCCCTGAGGCGCGCCTGCCGAGAAGGGTGCTGATCAGGCAATCAGGTCTTTAGGCTCGGTAAAGCCCAGTCGTTCGCCCTGATAACTGCCGTCCTGAACCCTGCGGCACCAGTCCAGGTTATCCAGGTACCACTGCACAGTCTTGCGCAGCCCGGACTCGAAGGTTTCTTCGGGCGTCCAGCCCAGGTCTTTGTCGATCTTTCCGGCATCGATGGCATAACGCTGATCGTGGCCCGGACGGTCGACCACGTAGGTGATCAGGTCGCTGTACTGCGCGACGCCTGCCGGATGCTGCGGGGCGAGCTCATCAAGCAGCGCGCAGATACCGCGCACAACGTCGATGTTTTTCTGCTCGTTGTGGCCACCGATGTTGTACGTCTCACCGACTTCACCTTCGGTCACCACCTTGAGCAGTGCCCGTGCGTGATCCTCGACGTACAGCCAGTCGCGCACCTGCAGGCCATTGCCGTACACCGGCAGCGGCTTGCCCGCGAGGGCGTTGAGAATCACCAGCGGGATGAGCTTTTCCGGGAAGTGGAACGGCCCGTAGTTGTTGGAGCAGTTGGTCACCACCACCGGCAGGCCATAGGTGCGGTGCCAGGCGCGCACCAGGTGGTCGGACGCCGCCTTGCTCGCCGAGTAGGGTGAGCTGGGCGCATACGGTGTGGTTTCGGTGAACAGATCATCGACACCGTGCAGGTCGCCATACACCTCATCAGTGGAAATATGGTGAAAGCGGAACGCCTGGCGCTGCGCTTCCGGCAGTTTCAGCCACCAGGCGCGCGTGGCCTCCAGCAGGCTGTACGTGCCGACAATGTTGGTCTGGATGAACTCGGCCGGACCATCGATGGAGCGGTCGACGTGGGATTCAGCCGCCAGGTGCATGATCGCCTGCGGCGCAAAGCGCTCGAGCACCGCGCTGACACGGGCCTGATCGCAGATATCCGCCTGCACGAACTCATAGCGCGTGTCGGTGGCAATCGACTGCAGCGATTCAAGGTTGCCCGCGTAGGTCAATTTGTCGAAGTTCAGCACTTCGTGGTCGGTGTTGTTTATCAGGTGGCGGATCAGTGCAGAGCCGATGAAACCTGCGCCCCCGGTAACGAGTATTCGCATGAACTGACCTTCTTGTGTGTTCTGGAGTAATGCAGCATAGCGCTTGAGCGCGTATGACAGGATCGAACCATTAAACCCGAGCAGGCGGTTGAATAAAACTCCGGCTTATTTCCGACCTGAGGTGCAGGTGCGGATTGGTCGCACAGTGCAATCCCCCTATAGTCAATGCCCCTACAGTTGCGCGACTGCCCATCACGCCTTGCTCATTGAGCCCGGGCCTGACAACAACAACGAGGTTCTCCATGCCGCTTGCCACGCTCATCCGCCGGTCCAGTCTGCCTTGCCCCGAGGTCAGCGCGGACCAGGCGCTGCAATTGCTCGCGCAGCACTACGGGCTGAGCGGCACCCTGAAAGCGCTGGGCAGCCAGCAGGATCGCAACTTTCTGCTGGATACCGGCACGCGGCGTTATGTGCTGAAAATCTGCCACGGGGCGTATTCGACCAACGAGCTGAACGCCCAGCACGCGGCGTTGCATCATCTGGCCGGCCACAGTACGGTCAAGGTGCCGGGCGTGATCCGTGCCATCGACACCGAACAGTTACTGTCGGTCGACATCGACGGGCAGGCGGTGCATGTGCGTCTGCTTGAGTTCATCGACGGGCAATCGCTGGGGCATGTCGAGCACCTGGGCCGTGACATCGTGGTCGAGCTGGGCGAACTGTGTGCCCATGTGGATATTGCGCTGGCCGATTTCGACCACCCCGGTCTGCAGCGCATTCTGCAGTGGGACCCGCGCCACGCCCACGCGTTGATCAAGCACCTGCTGCCGGTGATCAAGGATGCCGACGCCCGCGCCTGTCTGATCGAAGCCGGTGAGCAGGCTCATCGCCGTCTGTTGCCATTGATTGCCGCACTGCCGATACAGGCAGTGCATCTGGACATCTCCGAGCACAACGCAGTCTGGCGGCGTGAGGCGGGGCACCCGTGGCACTTGCAGGGGCTGATTGATTTCGGCGATCTGCTCAGTACCTGGCGAGTGGCCGACCTGTCGGTGACCTGCGCGGCGCTGCTGCACCACGCCGAGGGCGACCCGCTGTACATCCTCCCGGCCATTGCTGCCTATCACGCCCTCAATCCGCTGAAGATCGAGGAATTGCAGGCGCTCTGGCCGCTGATCGTCGCTCGATCCGCAGTGCTTGTGCTCAGCAGCGAACAGCAGGCCAGCGTCGAGCCTGGCAATGCGTATATCCAGGCCAACCTTGCCGGCGAATGGAACATTTTCGACGTCGCCACTTCGGTGCCGATGGCGCTGATGGAAGCCGCCATTCTGCGCGCGGTGGGTCTGGACCTGCCGACTGTCGAGCAACCTGTCTATTCGCCGTTGTTGCCCAGCCTGGCGGGGCTTCAGCCGGTGCTGGTGGATCTGGGCGTGCTCAGCGAGCACTTTGTGGCAGGCAACTGGGAGCAGAGCGGCATCGATGAATACTTGCTGTCGCAAGCGGCCGGGGACAGGGGTCTGGCAGCCAGTCGGTTCGGTGAATACCGTCTGTCACGCACCTTGCCTGACTGCGCCAGCGAGCCGGAGACCTTTGCGCTGCACGTCGAATTGCATGTGCCCGCAGCAACGCCGCTGCATGCGCCGTTCGAGGGCACCTTGCGGCTGACGGCCGATGCTGCGGTGCTGTTGGTCGGCGAGCGCATCAGTTTGAAGCTGTGGGGTGTGTTGCCGGAGGCTTCGCTGCAGGGTCAGGTAGCGACGGGTACGTTGATTGGGCAGGGTGGTGGCTCGCTGTTGCTGCAATTATGTACCGCGCCGGACCTCAGCCCGCCGCTGTTCAGCACACCGACCTGGGCAGATGCCTGGCGCGCAGTGTGCCCGTCGCCGTCGGCCCTGCTCGGTTTTGATTGTGACGCGCCAGCCTTGCAGGACGCCGCGCAATTGCTGGCGCGCCGTGATGCCAGCTTTGCCCGCTCGCAAAAGCACTACTACCAGGCCCCGCCGCAGATCGAGCGCGGCTGGCGTAACCACCTGATCGACATGCAGGGCCGCTCCTACCTGGACATGCTCAATAACGTCGCCGTTCTCGGTCATGGCCATCCGCGCATGGCTCACGAGGCGGCGCGCCAGTGGTCGTTGCTCAACACCAACTCGCGTTTTCATTATGCGGCGATCGCCGAGTTCTCCGAGCGCCTGCTCAAGCTGGCCCCCGAGGGCATGGATCGCGTGTTTCTGGTCAACAGCGGCACCGAGGCCAACGATCTAGCGATCAGGCTGGCGTGGGCTTACAGCGGTGGTCGCGACATGCTCAGTGTGCTGGAGGCGTATCACGGCTGGTCGGTGGCCACCGATGCCATTTCAACCTCTATCGCCGACAACCCGCAGGCGCTCAGCACGCGCCCGGACTGGGTGCATCCGGTCACCGCGCCCAACACCTATCGCGGGCCGTTCAGGGGCGCGGACAGTGCGCCTGAGTACGTGCGCAGTGTCGATCAGGCCCTTGCCACGCTGGCTGAGCAGCAACGGCAGGTGGCGGGCTTCATCTGCGAGCCGGTGTATGGCAATGCGGGCGGGATTTCCCTGCCGCCGGGCTATTTGCAACAGGTGTATCAGAAGGTCCGCGCGGTGGGTGGCGTGTGCATTGCCGATGAGGTACAGGTGGGTTATGGCCGGCTGGGTCATCACTTCTGGGGCTTCGAAGAGCAGGGCGTGGTGCCGGACATCATCAGCATGGCCAAAGGCATGGGCAACGGCCATCCGCTGGGCGCGGTGATCACCCGCCGTGAGATTGCCGAGGCGCTGGAGGCCGAGGGCTATTTCTTCTCGTCATCCGGTGGCAGTCCGGTCAGTTGCCGGATCGGCATGGCGGTGCTGGATGTCATGGAGGAGGAAAAACTCTGGGACAACGCCCGGATCGTGGGCGACCACTTCAAGGCGCGGCTGCAGGCCCTGGCCGATATACATCCGCTGGTGGGCGCGGTGCACGGCATGGGCTTTTATCTGGGCATGGAACTGGTCCGCGACCGCCACACCCTGGAACCCGCCACAGAAGAAACCGCGCGCCTGTGCGAGCGCCTGCGTGAGCTGGGCATTTTCATGCAGCCGACCGGCGACTACCTGAACATCCTGAAAATCAAACCCCCGATGTGCACCACCCGGCAAAGCGTGGACTTTTTCGTCGACAACGTATCGAAGGTGCTGCGCGAACTGGAATAGAGGACGCAGAGCGTCCAGAACGGCATACCCACGCGGAGCATGGGCACGATAGGTGGTGCCTGACGGGGCACTACCGCCATACCCGGATCTGCTCTTGATTCTGGCCGAAGGCCGTAGGAGCGAACTTGTTCGCGAAGGGCCGTCGCGTCACACCCAGCTCGTAGGAATGAGCGCGGTCATGAGTCTTAAGCAGATTAATATCGGTAAAATCTACAAATAAATTCATGATAAGCAAATTATAAGCTTTTAATACCGATTTATATCCGCTATAAAGACGTTCATAATCGTCATCGCCTGTCTGCTATGGTGATAAGTCCTTTGCAACCGCCCCTGGAGATATTTTCATGAGCCGTATCGTTTCTGTCGCTGCTACCCAGATGGCCTGCTCCTGGGATCTGGAAGCCAACATCGAGACCGCTGAAAAGCTGGTACGTGAAGCTGCCGCCAAGGGCGCCCAGATCATCCTGATTCAGGAATTGTTCGAAACCCCGTACTTCTGCCAGAAGCCGAACCCGGACTACCTGCAGTTGGCGACCACCCTCGAGTCCAACGTCGCAATCAAGCACTTCCAGAAAATCGCCAAAGAACTGCAGGTCGTCTTGCCGATCAGCTTCTTCGAGCTGGCAGGGCGTGCACGTTTCAACAGCATCGCGATCATCGACGCAGACGGCAGCAACCTGGGCATCTACCGCAAGAGCCACATCCCGGACGGCCCTGGCTACCACGAAAAGTACTACTTCAACCCGGGCGACACCGGCTTCAAGGTCTGGCAGACCCGTTATGCGAAAATCGGCGTCGGTATCTGCTGGGATCAGTGGTTCCCGGAGTGCGCGCGCAGCATGGCGTTGCAGGGCGCGGAAATTCTGTTCTACCCGACTGCCATCGGCAGCGAGCCGCATGACAAGACCATCAGCTCGCGCGACCATTGGCAGCGCGTGCAGCAAGGTCACGCCGGCGCGAACCTGATGCCGCTGATTGCCAGCAACCGCATTGGCAACGAAGAGCAGGACGGCTACGACATCACCTTCTACGGTTCGTCGTTCATCGCCAACCAGTTCGGTGAAAAAGTCGCCGAGCTCAACGAAACCGAAGAAGGCGTGCTGGTCCACAGCTTCGACCTGGACGAGCTGGAGCACATCCGCAGTGCCTGGGGTACGTTCCGTGATCGCCGTCCTAACCTGTACGGCGCGGTGAAGACCCTCGACGGTTCGCTGGAGTCCTGATCGCCATGACCACGCTCAATAGCACGCCACGCGCCGACGGTTTCCACATGCCGGCCGAATGGGCACCGCAAACCCAGGTCTGGATGGTCTGGCCCGAGCGCCCGGACAACTGGCGCCTGGGTGGCAAGCCCGCGCAGGCTGCCCACGTTGCCATCGCCAAGGCCATCGCCCGCTTTGAGCCGGTCACGGTGGCTGTGTCGGCTGCACAATACGACAACGCCCGTGCGCGGCTGGACATGCCGAACATCCGGGTTGTGGAAATGAGCAGCAACGATGCCTGGGTGCGCGACAGCGGGCCGACGTTCGTCATCAACGACCGTGGCGAAGTGCGCGGCGTGAATTGGGAATTCAATGCCTGGGGCGGCTTCGATGGCGGCCTGTATGCGCCGTGGAATCTCGATTCGCAGCTGGGCGGCAAAGTACTCGAAATCGAGCGCTGCCCGCGCTACGCCACTGAAGGCTTCGTCCTCGAAGGCGGCTCGATCCACGTGGATGGCGAGGGCACGCTGATCACCACCGAAGAGTGCCTGCTCAATCGCAACCGCAATCCGCACCTGACCCGCGAACAGATCGAAACGATCCTCGGCGATTACCTGGCTGTGGATAAAATCATCTGGTTGCCGGAAGGCCTGTTCAACGACGAAACCGACGGACATGTGGATAACTTCTGCTGCTACATCCGTCCGGGCGAGGTGTTACTGGCCTGGACCGATGATCCCGAAGACCCCAACTACTCACGCTGCCATGCGGCATTGAGTATTTTGGAAAACACTCGGGATGCCAAGGGGCGTGCGTTTATCGTGCATAAAATGCCGATTCCCGGCCCATTGTTCGCCACAGAAGAAGAATGTGCGGGCGTCGATCAGGTGCATGGCAGCCAGGAACGCAACCCTTCGGTGCGTCTGGCCGGGTCGTATGTGAATTTTCTGATCGTCAACGGCGGCATCATTGCGCCGAGTTTCGACGATCCGATGGACGGAAAGGCCCGCGAGATCCTGCAAAAGCTGTTTCCAGAGCATGAGGTGGTAATGGCGCCAGGCCGTGAATTGCTGCTGGGCGGGGGCAATATCCACTGCCTGACACAGCAACAGCCAGCGCCTCACAAGCACTAGTGCTTAGTAACTAGTTGTATCTAACAACTGGATAGTTGGTCCCGTTTGTGCTGTATTAAGCCCATCATCAGATGGGCTTTTTTATGCGTTACTTTATAACTAAGTTCATCAGATTTATCGGCAGTTATCCTAAATTCCACTGGCGAAAACCCGTTTTCTTAGCTTGACTGTCACATGGCATCAGTAGATTTAGCCCCTCATGAATCAAGAGGTTTTCGTTATGAATGCAGGTATGAGCCAACAGCGAGTTCGTGGTTTTTCTGCTTCGCTCAGTAACGAGGCACGCCAGCGAGTGGCGGATTGGTTAAGGACGACCAGGCCCGTGAAAGCCAGACCGGACGTTCGCGCCATGCTGCTGCAGCGCTATCCGGCAGGCCTGTTCAACGATGCCGAATTCGAAGCGTTGGCGCGCGTGCTGACAGATTAAGCAATACACCAGACCTGGCCCCGGCCATCCACACGTTTGACACCCCCAGGCACCCGAACTAGGATTCGCGCCCCACTGCCTGTGGCTCCACCCCCTGTACGTGCTTCGTAGTCCACTGCGATGACCTCGTGCGGCGCTCCACCGCCTGACCAGAGGCGGGAAGCCAGACGGCCATTGGCCGCCACAGCGCATGTCATTTGCAGAACAAGGAAGACAAAATGCTTAACACACGTATGGGCATGCTCGCTTTGGGCATCATCAGCGCCAGTCAGGCCATGGCCCAGGGGCAGGCCGATTCGAAGGGCTTTGTCGAAGACAGCAGCCTGAACGTCAACCTGCGAAACGCCTACATCAATCGCGACTTCAAAAACGACCGTGAAGACAAATCCGAATGGGGCCAGGCCTTCATGGGCACCTTCGCGTCCGGTTTCACTCAGGGCACGGTTGGCGTGGGCGTCGACGCCTTTGCGCTGTACGGCATTCGCCTTGATGGCGGAAAGGGCCGCAGTGGCAATGGCGGCATCGACTTCTTCAAGCAGGGCGACAGCGGCGCGGCTGCCGATGACCTGTCCCGTGCAGGCGCAGCGGTAAAAGCGCGCTTCTCGAATACCGTCATCAAATACGGCGATCAGATGCCGCAATTGCCGGTACTGAACTACGACAACTCCCGTCTGCTGCCGGAAAGCTACACCGGCACCCTGATCACCTCCAAAGAGATCGAGGGGCTGGAAGTGGTCGCCGGGCGTTTCACCCAGGAAGCGCGCAAGAGCGCGGAAGGTCGCGACAGTGGTGACCTGAAGAGCATCAACGTCTACGGCGCCAGCTACAAATTCACCGATGAGTTCAGCGCCGCTTTCTATGCCTCGGACAACGAAGACGTGTTCAAGAAGCAGTACCTGAACCTGAACTATGTCTTCGCACTGCCGCAAGACCAGTCGCTGACCTTCGACTTCAACGGCTACAAGACCCGACTGGATAAAGACTTCACTGCCAGCGACGCGCGTGACAACAAGATCTGGAGCCTGGCCGCAACCTGGGCCGTGGGCATCCACTCCTTCACCCTGGCGCATCAGCGCAGCACCGGTGACATGGGTTACGCCTACGGAGGCTATCGCAACGATGGCGGTTTTGGTGATGGCGGTAACACCATCTACCTCGCCAACTCCTACTGGTCCGATTTCAACGGCAAGGACGAACGTTCTTGGCAGGCGGCCTATGGCGTCGACCTGTCCGGGCTGGTCCTGCCTGGCCTTAGCTACAAGGCTGCCTACGTACGCGGCGACAACATCGACGATGGCACCGCAGGCAGCGGCGACGGCACGGAACGCGAGATATTCAGCCAGCTGACTTACGTGGTCCAGAGCGGCCCGGCCAAAGACCTCTCGCTCCGCCTGCGCAACTCGTTCCTGCGGGTCTCGGACGATGCACAGGCCTACAATAGCGAAGGCAACGAGACACGCATCTTCGTGGACTACCCGATCAACATTTTCTGATCCGAGGGCGGCGGCCTGACAAAGACCGTCGCCTGAATCCTGATCGTGCCCATGCTCCAGCGCTCATCGCTATACAAGTCTGCTTTTGATTCTGGCCGGAGGCCGTGGGAGCGAACTTGTTCGCGAAGAGGGCTGGATGATCGCCGAAAATGCATGACTGAAACACCGTTCGTGCTCCAGCGTGGGCATACCTTCCCTGACGCTCTCCGTCACATCTACCCATCCCAAGTCTGTCAGTCACGCCAAAGAACATGACAGGGCCGCACCTGACTCAGTCCGCAATCAACTGAACAAACACCGCGAAACCGCCGAGGAATACCCAGAAAAAGCTGAACAGCCAAGGACTGCGCTTGGAGAACAGCAAGGACTTTTTCGGCCCGGTTTCGCTGGATTCCCAATCGCTGAACAGCGGCGAATCGTCATAAGTCAGCCCGATGACCGGCTCGCTGAGCAGCAGTTGCGCCTGTTTGTGGTGCCAGTGCTGGATGATGTCGCACGCCGCCCGAATACCCGGCCAGGCGAACAGCGTACTGAGCAGCCCCAGCAAGGCGAGCATCGGCGGCACAACCAGCGTAAACATCGCGCCCCAGGCCGTGTTCATGTTGGCCATCGACGATGCATAAGCTATCACCAGGAATGACTGCGCCGACAAATAGGCGTTGGTGCGGTTGGAGAGGTTGGTGGTTTCGTAATGAATTTCGCGTCGATAAAAATCCAGCCGTTCCTTGGGCGAGCCAAACAATTTGACCTGCTGCTCATCCACCACACTTTGGGGTGTCTGATCCGTAATGATTCTGGGCACTGGGGTTTCCGATGTATAAAAGATGCAGGATAGACCCCCACCTGCAGCCGGCAGTTCGACTTAAATCCCCGGCATATGGGACCGTTCATCCAGTGAGCATCGTTCGATGAACAGGGACATCGTCATGACCATCACCCCCACGCTGCACACCGAGCGTCTGCTGCTGACGCCACTTCAGCTCGAGGATGCGCCTGCGGTTCAGCAACGCTTCCCGCTATGGGACATCGTGCGCTACCTGAACAACCGCGTCCCCTGGCCTTATCCACAGGACGGTGCGCTGCGCTACATTCAGGACGTCGCACTGCCCGCCATAGCAAACGGCACCGAATGGCACTGGATGATCCGCCTGCAGAGCGCGCCCCACGAGATCATCGGCAGCATCACCCTGATGACCCATCCCGGCAACAACCGCGGCTTCTGGCTGCACCCGGACTGGCAAGGCCACGGCTACATGAAAGAGGCCTGCCGCGCGATCAATCGACAGTGGTTCGACGTGATGGGCATGCCCCTGATGCAAGTGCCCAAAGCCGCCCCCAATGAAGCCTCGCGGCGCATCTCAATCAGCGAAGGCATGCGCAAGGTGAGCACGCAGGAGGGCGAGTTTGTTGGCGGACGGTTCGAGGTGGAAGTCTGGGAGATGACGCGGGAGGAGTGGTTGCGCCTACACGAATACCCCGGTCAAGGCGCGCTTTAGCCAAGGCCGCAATCAGCGTGAAGACTTACCGCTGTATCCGGAGATGGCTATACGCGAAGGCATCGTCAACGCTTTCGCTCATCGAGACTACAGCAGCTTTTCCGGCGGCATCAAAGTAGAGATCAGTCCGGTCCGACTGCAGATCTGGAACTCCGGCAGCCTTCCGGACGGCGTCGATGCGGACAAGCTGCAACAGGGCCATATTTCAGTGCTGCGCAATCCTGATATTGCCCACGCACTTTATTTACAGGGCTATATAGAAAAGCTGGGTCGCGGCAGCGTACTTATTCGTCAGGCCTGCGAAGAGAACGGCCTTGCGCCTCCTGTTTGGTATAGCGAAGGAAACTCTGGAGTCACCCTCACATTCCTTACCCCGGAAGTCGCCCCGGAAGCCACCCCGGAAGTCACCCCGGAAGTCGAAAAGCTGATTGTGCTCGTAAATGGAGACATCAAACGCATTGAGCTTCAGCACCAGTTGAAGCTGGCTGACGCAGAACACTTCCGTAAACATTACCTTTCGCCCGCGCTCGAGCAAGGCGTTCTCGCCATGACGATTCCGGAAAAACCGACCAGCAGCAATCAGCGATATCGTCTGACGAGCCTGGGGAAAATCGTTCGTAAGCGACTCGATGGGCAATCAGCGCCTTGACGATCAGGCCCGCCAACAAAGCTAAAGTGGTCGCGGTTCCTGGATAGGGCACCTGACGTCGAGCCTTTGATACGGGAGCAAACACAATGCAACAGATTCTAGAAAATGATCCCGACATCACCCTGGTAACGGTCCAGCCCGAAGACTTCGAAACATTGGTGGCCATACGTATCGAAGCCATGCGCGAAAGCCTCGAGCGCGTTGGCCGGTTCGATCCGGTGCGCGCCCGAAAGCGTTTTCGTGAAGGGTTTTCTGCGTCATGCACCCATTACATCCAGGTCGCCGGCAGCAAGGTCGGCTTCATGGTCGTCAAACCGAGCAGCGACGGCCTGCTGCTGGATCACCTGTATATCAAGCCGGCTGTTCAAGGGCAGGGCATTGGTGCTGCCGTGCTTCGGCAAGTCTTCGCACAAGCGGACGCAACCGCATCCACAGTACGGGTGGGCGCCCTGAAAGAAAGCGACTCCAACCGCTTCTACGTTCGTCACGGGTTTCAGCTCGTTGAGAGCGGCGATTTCGACAACTACTACCTTCGCCCGCAACGTTTTGAGGGTGCCCCGATGGCGTCTATCAACGTTCGTATCGAGGACGATCTCAAAGCGCGTGCTTACCTCGAGCTGGAAAGGCTTGGCGCCACCTCCTCGGAATTACTGCGCCAAACCCTTCAATACGTAGCTGAGCACGGCCAGCTACCCTTCATGATGACCGAGGAAGACGAAGCGCTACTGGCAACTGTCCGCGAGCGCCTGGCATCTCCGCAGCGGGTAAAGGTTTCACTGGATGACCTATAACCTCGAATTCGATGCGCGAGTTCTAAAGGTTTGGCACAAATCAGGAGATACCGTGCGTCAGCAGATGCCACCGCATCCACGTTATACATCTGCCCCCTGAAAGAAAGCGACTCCAACCGCTTCTACATCCGCCACGCGTTTCAGCTCGTTGAGAGCGGCGAGTTCGATAACTACTACCTCCGCCCGCCACGTCTGCCGATGTGCTGACGGGTTGGGATCAACCCGCCGAGGCAGCTTTCTCCGCCGCACGTGCAGCGAGCATGGCCGCCTCCGATTCCTGGGTGTGCAGCTCACCTTTGTACGCCAGTTGATTGAAGAACATGCCATCCGACTGCTCCTTGGACGGCGTTGAAGTCTTGGGAATAAACAGCGCGCCCAGGTCCAGAGAATTGGCGAAGTTCTCCTTGTTCAGGTTGTAGCGACCCAGATAACTGCCGCTCCAGGGCGAATCGGCGTCGACCAGATCAATGGCCGTTTCCCGATAGGTAGCCGCTGCGGTTTTCAGCCCGCTGGACGCATTCAACAATGTATTGAGTTGCTTGGTATCCGCCTCGCTCAACTCACCGGAACTGTTGATCGCCTTCAGATTACCGTCCGCCTCGATCGTGAAGCCGAACTTCTTGCTGGCCAGATCCGGATACACCGACGCCAGCGTCGACGTGAACGCTTCATACGACGTCTTCAGCGCCTCCGTCGAGTTACCGTGCTGCGCCGCCATCTTTGGGAAATCAGGCGACTGCGAGCGGCCTATCCAGGTATCCACCGCTTCCATCGGTTCAGTGGTCGCAGGTACTTCGGTACTCGGGTGATAGACGACAGCGGGTGTACTGGCAGCAGCGTTCTTAAACGCTTCTTTCTGCGCATCGGTGAGCGGCTGCGGGGTGAGCGTGATGCCGGAATTGGGCAGGGTGATGGTGGGAGACGTGTTGTTGCCGGGGGTTAGTGAGATAACCATTTCATCGATCCATGATTGCGGGGTTGTATGGAGGGTATCGACGAAGGAGGGGGGAGCTTGAGGGGAGGTCGGGGGACGGAAAATATCCCGACGTACTTGCAGGGCGCGCATTGCCACACGCCCTGCAAATATTTGTTAACGGAATTGATGCTTTTTCAAGACTCTGCGTAGCTCAATACGGTGTCCTTGAGGGCATCGGCAAAACCGTAAATATCATCCAGGGAAGCGATCGGGTGGCGGGTCTCGCCCTTGTCCTTTTCAAAAATGCCGATGTATTTCTGAGCGCGATTGAAATGCAGGCGGGTGATGGGTTTACGGTTGTTGTCATCCAGAAGAATGCCGAAATAGCTTTGTGTATCACGATGAGCAATACGTTTCGCTTCAACCACAGTGCGGATGATCGACTTGACGATATGGAAGCCTTCCATTTCCTCCACAGTCGTCACGATCCGGTCGTCTATCGGCTCTTCCTTTTCAGGCTGAGTGTTATTTTCGATGATGGTTTCGGCCACCGTGGGCGCCTGAACTCCGCTCATTGCCAGCTTCAACCGGTCGTTGACCTGATCGTTCAGAAATTGCGAGGTGGCCTTTTTGGTCAGAATCGTGAACTGCTCACGTACCTTCTGAGTAATAGCGCCCTCATAAATGCGTGACGCGAAGTACCGGACAAAATCGTCGTCTGGCTGACTGAACTGTGCCGCAATCACACGCTTGATCTGACCGACGTACTTCAACTCGCCAGCGGCATTTAGAATTGACTCAACGTCGAAGGACGACTTGGTCAGCTTCTGCAATTCCGGAATGGCATGGTCATCAATCGCCAGCAGGTCCAGTTCAAGAAATGGTTTTTCATCCATCTTATTAGGCGCGTCCAGGTCTGTAAAAAACTTGTAGACCCGGCCATTGGTGAGAATCGAAATCCTTGCAGTGGTCACATGGAAGTAACGGAACAGCTGGCTGGCATGATTGATGTTCAGCGGCTCGCCGATTTTCTTGGTCTCGATGAGAATCTGAATATTGCCCTCTTTAACGATGGCATAGTCGATCTTCTCGCCTTTCTTGGTGCCCACATCGCACGTGTACTCCGGCACAACCTCAGAAGGATCGAATACATCGTAGCCCAGCACGGTATGGATAAACGGCATGACCAGAGCCGTTTTGGTAGCCTCTTCGGTTCGGATAGACGCGGCTTGCTGGCGGACTTTTGCTGAAAGGGAATTGAGTGCTTCAAGAAAATCCATTTTTATTGCTCCGTGCCGGGCTCATGAGCCCTCAGTCCTATCGATAATCGATAGAGGCGCAACGCTACTACGATGGGCTGGGGAATAGCTATAGGATTTTGAGGCGTGAGCGGAGATATCTGAGGAAATCGGAAACGTCTTACGCGTTGCGGGGCATAGCGGGGGGAGCGGTCTGTTTTGGTTCGTGCGTAATGAAGATCTACATGTGCGTTGCTAAATCTGATGCGAAAAAAGAGCTTGTAGGCTGAAAGCACTTATTTTGTATGGTGCGGCACCAAGAGTCGAACTTGGGACCTACCGATTACAAGGAAGATGCTTTATATATATATGTATCAGTGCGTTACAGATTTTCTTGTTACGTGGCAATGTCCTAAAAGCCACGGCCTACGTGAGGTCTATGGCTGTTTTACGTGGTTCAGTAGGGGCGGCGTAGCTCGATTTATTCTGAGGCAGCTCTCGGCCCAGAGTGTGTAAAAACGTTTTGCCAAAATTGAAGTGCGCGCCTCCACGTTAAATCTGAAATTTATCGCCAAGTGAGCAGATGCAGATTTTGCGTAGGGACGCGATTTTGAGATCGTTTTTAAATGCCTATCTCGCTGAAAATCGTTTTTACACACTCTAGGCCAGAAGCGGTCGTTTATCCAAATAAATCTGCTTCCGTTTCCTTAACCGCATGTTACCGCCCATGCTAATGGTTCTTCGTTCGCACCTTGGCCGTGGTCTAGGCTATTTAGGGCGATCATGGAATGCAGCAAAAACATCCGCCATAAAATCCATGAAAACGATCGCTCGCTGGGGCAGCAGCCGATTCGCTAAGTATACGAATTGGATCGGGACGGGTGGCGCCACGTATTCGTTAAGCAGCAATTGAAGATTGCCACTTCTGAGCCCTTCCTCATAAAGCCATTGAGGCCCCTGCGCGATTCCCAATCCTGCATTGACGTACTCACGTATCGCCTCAGGCGAGTTGACACGCAGTCGTCCGGAGACCGGGACATCAGTATTCTTAAACCGCCAGTTGGTTCCAGTGGATAGGAGGGTATAAATGAGGCAGTCGTGTTCCTTCAGGTCATCAGGCGAAGAGGGAGAGCCACGTTTCTCTAGGTACGCACGGCTGGCAACGCACACACGTTCGAACGATGCTAGTGGCCGGGCTCGCATTGCACTGTCCTCCAGGTGCCCAATACGAATCGCGAGTTCTACCCCCTCGTCGATTAAATTGACGTAGCGATCATTGATTTGAAGATCGAGCGACAGTTCGGGATAACGCGCTAGAAAGCTCGCGACGTGCGGTACGATGAAGGTGTGAGCCAATGCGGTCGGGCAAGCGACTCGCAGTAACCCAGACGGCGCTACGTTCCCTCTCAGTGAGGACTCTGACTGTTCCACTGAGTCCAGAATACGCAGCGCATCCGCGTAGTACCGTTCACCCTCGGGCGTGAGCATCAGCTTTCGTGTGGATCGGTGAAGCAGCCTGGTTTGCAAATGGTCTTCAAGAGCAGCGACGTAACGACTGACGTTCGGTTGCCCTAGTCCTAGATCACGTCCCGCAGCAGAGAAACTACCTGTCTCGACAGCGCGTACAAAACAGCTCATCAGTAACAACCGGTCCATCACGCCTCTTTTCATGCAGATTTTGCATGAGATCTATTCTATTTGCCCATCTTATCAGTGCGTTGGCATGAATACATAGTTGCTCTCAGAAGGTCAGCCGTCCGGCTGGCCGAACCAATAGAGAGGAAATTACATGTCCCGTTTACAAGGCAAGCGTACTCTCATCACTGGCGGTACAAGCGGCATCGGTCTGGAGACCGCCAAGCAATTTCTCGCCGAAGGCGCACGCGTGATCGTCACAGGTGTTAATCCTGAGTCCATGGCAAATGCTCAAGCTATTTTAGGGAGCGATGTCTTGGTGCTGCGAGCCGACTCAGCGAGTGTCGCAGCCCAGAAGGAGCTGGCGCAGGCTGTTCAGTCTCATTACGGGCAGCTCGACATTGCCTTTCTCAATGCTGGCGTATCCGTCTGGAAGCCGATCGAAGAATGGAACGAGGAGATGTTTGACCGCTCCTTTGACATCAATGTCAAAGGCCCTTACTTCCTCCTGCAAGCACTGCTGCCGGTCTTCTCAAACCCTGCATCGGTGGTTCTTAACACCTCGATCAGTGCGCACCTGGGCGCCCCGCGCTCATCCATTTATGCCGCAACAAAGGCGGCCTTTCTAAGCATGTCGAAAACGCTCTCTAGCGAGCTTCTTCCGCGTGGTGTACGAGTAAATGCGGTCAGCCCTGGGCCCATCGACACGCCGCTGTACGACAAGGCGGGTATTCCCGATGCATACCGCGAGCAGGTCAACAAAGATATTGCTGCGACTATCCCATTTGGCCGTTTTGGCACGCCTGAGGAAGTAGCTAAGGCGGTGGTGTACCTCGCGTCGGACGAGTCTCGTTGGACGTTGGGAACAGAAATTATCGTCGATGGTGGTCGCTCGCTTTAACGAGATAGGCACGCCTTCGAGTCTGTACATCCCGCTTCCTGCCCGGAAGCGGGAGTTGTCGAAATGACAGTGGTTATTCAAATCTCGCAATCACCGCTCACGCTCGTTAGCCACGAGCTTTGTCCGTTTGTTCAGTGAATGGCATTTTTACTTCACGAAAAGCAGGTTCCATTTCAGCGCATTGATGTTGATCTGAAGGTCAGGCCCGACTGGGCTCTAAACCATGCGTGAAGGATTGTAGAGCGACGCGATGCTAGCCGCTTTGGCAAGTGGCGCGGTGCGCTTCAGTTGTGAGGTGGTGCGCACCTGGATCAGCGTTACAGTCGCGGGTCGCTTTGCCGAAAGTCTTGAAGCGGAAAGCGCTGCAGGTCGAAGTCTGATGACTCTTGCTACGTCTGGGAGGCATTGATCAGCGGCACGCTGAGGTCGTAGACGTCCATCATGGCCCCGTCCCGATGACCGCTCGCCTCCTGCTTGTCTGCCCTGTTGCCGGCCGTGTCTGTGATGCCTCTACGCTTTAGATCATGCAGGCCAAACCGCTGCTCGGCCGTAATGGTGCCGTCCTCTATGGCCGAAGTTATGAACCGTTGCCATGCTGTGTCGAGGCTAGATTTGCGCAACGGGCCTCCGTGGCTGGCCACAATGATGTAGCGTCGATCGGGTCGGATCGGAACGACCGTTGATTTGCTGCCTCATACCTTCGCTCGATAAGCCTTTGCACCTTCCCAAGCGGCTCGCAAACGCGGCGTCCAGCGTACGATGTTGTCTCGGCTACCAAGGCAGCCAGAGCGCGATGATCGCGGCCTTACCAGGCCTGCGACCAGGCGTATCAATCAACCAGGGCGAGCGGATCACGAACGTGACCCTGCCGGCACACAGATGGCTATCAAATGGACGACGCAATCAAGTGCAGCTTAGAGCGGCAATTCCCTGAACTCACTGGTGGCTATCACTTGCCGCGCTTCGCCAAGGTCGTAGCCGTGGCGGATGCGCCGGCCAGCGCCGGGCTGTGTGATGACTTCCGACCGCGCTTCTCGGTCGACCTGCAGGTAATGGGGCCAGACGGCGAGATCGACACGACGTTGCCGGTACTGGCCGGTGTGCCGCTGCCTATGCCAGTGGGTGGGGATGAAATGGGGTTCTTCGCCTTTCCGGAGGAGGGCACCAGCGTAGTGGTGTGCTTCGCCTACGGCCTGCCGCATAAGCCTTACATTCAGACGATCCTGCCGCATGGCCTGACATTGCCGAAGGTCCCCAAGGGTGACTAGGTGTGGCAGCACAGTGACGCTGTGCAGCAGCGCGTCGACGCGGATGGCAACTGGTTGCGCAAGACTGACGGCAAGATTCAGGACCTGGCGATCGAGCGCGAAGTCGACGCCATGACGAACACCGAAAGCTTCCAGAGCCACACCAGGACAGTGGACGACCATTCGACTGAGTCAGTGGGTGGCGTGAAGAAGATCGAGGCTCTGGGCGCGCTCAAACTGTTGTCAGGCGGATCCGCGAGCCTGGCGGCAGTGGACGACTTGCACCAGGCGACCGGGCGCGATCTGAACCTGGTGGTCGGCCAAAAACACAACGCCACGGTGGGTGGCGACATGCACGAACGCATTCAGGGATTGCGAGAGAGCATCACCAGCGAGAGTCAGCGTCTGCAGGCTCCGAAAAACTGGATCGGATCCGGGGCCGTGAACATCTTTCAGGTGGTGTGTGACCTGCTCGATCTGGTTCAGGATATGAATATCCAACTCGCCGCGCATCAGCACGGGCCCACCCCGGTGCCTGGTAATGCAGTTGCGTTCACGGCAGACGCTGCCAAGGCAGCGTTACTGTCCGCCAAACTCAAGTCAGTGACGCTTTGATGTCTAAATTCGGCGCTAGCAATATTTTGGGAAATTATCTTATAAGCTTGGAACCAAACCGCTCCCTATGACCACTCAAGTGGCGTCATAAATGCTGTACTTGAAGAGGGTATACGAATGGGAAATATATGTGTCGGCGGATCCAGGATGGCCCATCAGGTGAACTCCCCAGACCGAGTTAGTAATAACTCGGGTGACGAAGATAACGTAACTTCCAATCAGCTTCTGAGCGTCAGACGTCAACTTGCGGAGTCTGCTGGTCTACCAAGAGATCAGCATGAATTTATTAGTAGTCAAGCACCTGAAAGCCTGAGAAGCAGCTACAACAATCTTTACTCACATACGCAAAGAACACTGGATTTTGCGGACATGCAGCATAGGTTCATGACGGGAGCGTCAGGAATCAATCCGGGAATGCTGCCACGTGAGAATGTGGACGATATGCGTAGCGCTATATCTGATTGGAGTGACATGCGCGAAGCTCTGCAGCACGCAATGGGTATCCATGCTGACATCCCACCGTCTCCAGAGCGATTTGTTACGACTATAAACCCGAGCGGATCAATTCGAATGGCAACACTTGCTCCTAGCCCGCACCGTAACTGGTAATGATGTCAGGCCGTGTGTGGCGTCATGATGTCTACGCACACGGCCTGCATCTGTGATTCCATCAGTTGTGTTCGCCTGATCTAAAACTCTAGGCATTTACAGATGAGTGCAGAGGTTCTTCAGTGCGTCACAGCGGGCGATTGACTAAATTAAAGAGCAGTTAATTATAAAATGTGTTTGTAGAGGAACTGGATTGTAGCAGCGCATAACAGTGCTACGATTAAAAAGTGTCAACCCTTTAAGGGGGAGGTGTATTCATTTGTTAATGCAATCTTTCCTTGTGAACCAAAATACTCCGCGTCGCAGCATGCTTTGGTCTCCTCAATAACACAAGCCTGCGCGTAGGCACAGTCATCGACTATTCAATACCACTGAGCACAAAGCCGTTGTGGGCCATTGTGGCCAACGTGACGTCCATCAGCTCCGGAAGCCGCTGTTCCTCTTTTGGCATGCCTGCCTGAATATTCGCAGTGAGTCGATCGGACTATCGCGTTCCCTTTTATCGCTTCGTAACGCTCCCATCTCTCGGCTACAACGCTACACCCTTGCGCCTCATTGGAATGACCAAGACTTGCATCAGGCGGCACTTCACGATGCAGGGAAGTGCAGTTGCTCCTCAATTGCATATGCGAGCGCTCCGCCAGCGAGTTCCAGCATGTCGCTGTACTCTTTCTGCATTCACAATTTGCAAGGCATGCAGACCGCAAGCACGTTGTAGCAACAGTCTGTGATGGACTTCGGGACAAGCGAGCAGCGCGGTGCTGTCCCCAAGCTACGCGACCCATGCATCAACCTCTGGTTTTTTTTCTGTGATAACCACTGCCATGACCATCTGCCCTCCGAATATTTAGCTGTATGTGTATGCAGTACATTCGGGTGCTTTGGCTTTGCCAAACTTTCCGATGGAAGGACTGAGTCTCAGCTGATCCGGGCTTGTGGGGAGAATTAGCCTGGGAATAAAAAAACTCAAGGAAAAGCACTTATCCCCCTCCCGCCGACGGGCTTCGCGTCCGTTTTTTTTGCAAATCTCGATGCAGTGCAATAGCCCTTCAAGCCCAAGCGGGCCGTGGGCCTCTGCGGTTGATCAGCCATTTCACAGAGTGCAAAGTTTTGCAGAGGAATGCAGTGGGATTGCACTGTGGACCTTGGAAAGGCATTCAGGAGCTCCGTGAAGAAGCCCCCGGTTTCTCTGGGTGAAAAACTAAAAAAGACCCTGAGACCAGGGTTTTCGAAATCAGGATCGATCAAATCGCACGCCGATTTCGGTCATAGCCTCGTTCGCAGTGGATGGGCTGAAAGCCCTGAGCGACAAGGCTCGTAGGTCAGTTTGGAGGTTTCACTGCGTTACACAGTTACTCACGGGCTTGAAAAACCATACACCTGACTGTTTTCTTCAATAAAACACTGGCCACGTTCTTGTTGGCCTCGACGAATTTCGGCTTAACGGACTCGGTTAGAAATCTGCGGAGAGATGAGTCGATCTGTAGCCCGCAACCATGCTTGTCCAGACGTGATTGCAGATCTTTGAAGTTGATCGCGAGCAACGACTCGGGTGCCGCCGAGTGGTTGTACTGTTCGCCTTTGCCATCCAGTAGGTCGAGTGCTGACCAGAAGGGAATCAATGCGTCCTCAGCTGATTGTTCGGGCAAGCCAATGGTATCGAGGGCAGGTATCGGCATGCAGAGCAGCGCAGAAAAATGGGCGAGCTGGTCATAGATCGCCGAACGAAGCGCCATGCTCCTGGTTCGATTCAACTCCCTCAGGAGGAAAACTCGATGGCGGGACAACGCGATCTGGTCAGTGACGCATAAATCCTCGGACATGTTGATCTCCTATGCCCCGACCGGATCGATGGCGCTGAAACGTGACCGGAACGTGGGATTTCGTTCTAAAAATAGGGGTGGGGTAAAAAAAATAGCGATATTAGCTAGATGTGAGGAAAAAAGGGCTGGAGGCCCCGGTTTTGCTGGGTCCTTCATATAGCAGGGGATAGCGATATGGTAGCTATATGAATAGCGATATTTTACCAATCCCCCGGATTCATTGGGTTTTAAGGAAGGTAAATATTACTGTTCATAAAGGTAATATTATCGCCTTCATATCGCTTCAATATCGCTATTTCCCGAAAACGCTGAGAGCCTTGATTTACAAGGGCTGTAGCCGTTTTCAGCAACGCATATTACTAATATCGCTCTTTTTTTCTGCCCCAGCAAATTTTGAGACGCTGCCCTTGGGTGGGCTGCTTGGGGAGGTGCGGACGTGTGTTGGCGTGTGCGCTTTTGCCGACGCGAGTAATCACGTCTAAGGCCTGGTCAGGCGCAGTGAAAGGATGGCTTGTTACGTGGCTTGTTACGTGTACCGCAAAAAACAAGGGCCTGCATCGCTGCAAGCCCTTGATTTATATGGTGCCGGCACCAGGAGTCGAACCCGGGACCTACTGATTACAAGTCAGTTGCTCTACCAACTGAGCTATACCGGCGTAATGGGCTGCGAGTATATAGAGTCTGATGCGCTTGTAAAGCCTAGCTGTCTGATTCAGTTGAAAAAAATCGACCGTTGGCGCTTCGGGTCGGATGTGGGCGGGTGGTGGTGCAGGACGTTTCTGTTGGTTTGGACGGATTGGTCTGTGTGGTAGGGCGGATGGCGTTGAATTCGGGGGTTGATTTTGCCTTTGGCGCTCATAGCTTGTGCCTGACAGAACGCTGGATTTTTAACCTCGTCGCGCAAACCAGTGCGTCCAGCGTTGATGGCGATTTGGCGTGTGAACAGGCACCCATCCGCCCCCGCCATTTTTGGGCAGTTGCGGGGCAGGAGGGCTTTGCATAGGCTTGTTCTCAACGGCCCAGGCTACTGAGTCAGCAGCACGGGTCGTTAGCTTTTCAGCCATGCAGATAAAGGACTATCTGATGAGTGATGCGATGGATCGTAACCGGGTTTGGGGTGTTGTATGCCGCAGGCTGGTCATTCGCTGAAGAGTTGTTGAAGGATATTTGCAGATGCGCCTGGCCTGTCGGCTTTGCGCAGGGTGGGGCTGAGGATGGCTGTCTGAATCGCATGAATGTGCGTCTGGATGCCGACGAAGGCTTCATCGATGTATCAAGAAATGCCCGGATCCTCTGGATTCGGGCATTTTCTTGTGCGCTGGTTGCTGTTGCGTCGGATTTGCACTGGAGCTACCGGCTTTTTGGCCGATACAACTGTATCGAAAATGGCAGTCAGCCATGGACAGCAAGTGCAATGCAGAGAACGCCTACGCATTACGAGCTGCTGAGTGTTGCTCGCGATGCCTCTCCTGAGCAGATCAAGAAGGCTTATCGCAAGCTGGCGCAGAAGCTGCACCCGGACAGGAATCCAGATCCTTACGCCTCGGACATGATGGGCGTCGTCAACGCGTCTCACGATGTGCTGGCTGACCCTTCGCGGCGTGCGGCTTATGATGCGCAGCTCGCTGCCAATGAGCACAAGGCGCGTATCGATGCTGCGCGCCGCAAGCAGGCGCATGCAACGCGCGGGCAGGCGGTTCATGTGTATGATGCCACGTCAGCAGCCGCGACCTCAGCGCCGTCTCAGGCGGCTCGTTCGGGACCGGCGCCCAAGTCCTCTTCCTACGCTTCTGCATCCCCTTCCCGTGACAGGCGTCGTCGCAGTGCGTGGCGTTGGGCGCTGTTGTTTGTGGTGTTCTGCGCGGGTGGGGCATGGATGGGCTACGAACCGGGTGCAGGCAAGTCGTTTGTGCCGTCGGAGCCTGCGCCGGTTGCGCAGACGTGGGTCAAGCCCGCGCCTGCCATGCCTGTCACGCCGGTCGAGGAACCTGTAGCGAGCCCGGCCAAATCGGTGGATGCGGCGGCGTCCGAGTGTGGCGTGCCGGCGCTTGACCCGATGGGCGCGCCTTGGCCGGACAAGGCGGGCTATGTGAAGGACATGCCGGTGCTCAAGGACAACGGTTGGTCGCAGATCACTGTGGATAACTCGGCGGGCGAGTCGGCGGTGTATGCCAAGGTTACGGATGCGGTGGGGCGCCGGGCGTTTCGGCATGCGTTTGTGCCGGCCGGGGCGGTGTTTGTGTTCGCCAAGATGGACCCGGGGCTGTACCTGCTCAAGTACAAGATGATGAGTACGGGCTGTGCCTTTGCGTCGGGGCGGATTTTGCTGGAGGAGACGCCGATGGGCAGTCAGATCAAGTCCAGTGCCTACAAGCTGACGTTGCGCAAGCTGCAGAACCGCAGTGTGCCGTTTGCGCGGTTGAAGGATGATCAGTTTTAGTAGTGGGTCATGACAGGAATGCGGCGCTGCGTATTCAGTCTTCGCGAACAAGTTCGCTCCTACGGCCTTCGGCCAGAATCAAAGCGTCGTACTGTGAACTCACCTTTTGCAACGCTTTCAGGCGCGTTTTTGCAGGCACCGTCTCTTTCTTTTGAAGGACATTTCCGAGAGAATCCCCGACCGCTTGCGCCCCTCTATCTGGGCTTCTACTCTCCGCCCGTCGCTGCCTATCAGCGATCGGGTTTAGTAGCCCGTAGTGAGTTAAGGCGTAACACAGCCGCGTTTCATTAGGCTTCGTCCTGATGCTATGGCGACTGTGCGCTTGGCACCTTCGGGTGCGCCGGTTCTTAGCTCACCGGTCTACTAACTCGCGTACAGTTGCCGCCTTTTCGTTTAGTAGCGAAATGGCAGCGACTTCAATAGAAGGAGCTAAAGCATGGTCAAAGTAACCCCCGATCCGCCCAACAAACCGTCCAGCGCCGCACCGGTCTTCGACAAGGCTGTGGTCAAGCGCGCCATGGAGTGTTACCTGCCAATCTCCCGACCGGCCAAGGAACCCCACGACAGCAAGTTCGACTTCATCAGCCTGGAAGCCACCTTGGTGCACGCGCTGGATTTCCTGCGCTGCGCATCGGCCACCGCTCACGAACTCGGCGATGAACTGACCGGTTCGCAGCGCGATCTGGCGTTCGCTTCCATGCACATGCTGGAAATGGCCAAGGTCATGGTCGAGCGCTCGCTGGAGTGTGTCGAAGAGGTCTGAAATCTTGCGCCCGACAGCTCGTGCACAGGCGTCTGCGTGTGCACGATTGAGCCGCGCAAAACGCTTGCGCCAGAGCCTTTACCAAATCTTTATGCACAATTTGCCGATAAAGATTTGCGCAGCCGGGTAATTATGTGCAGTCGGGTGCATTGAGCCGCAAGGCATTGTTTTTGCGGGTTACGGGAAGGATGGCGGAAAAAAATAAGGGGCTTCAGTAACTGGCGCGCCAAGCTTTAACGCACTCATCCACATTTCCATCAACAGACTTATCCACAGGTTGCTCAACCGATTTCAGTCACGATTTTCGGGCCAGAATCAGCAGGTTGCGCGGTGTAATCCGGCTGTCACAGAAAGTGCCAACGCTCACGCTGTAACCCTGCTCGCGCACGTACATCGCCCTGTCCAGCACCAGCCACATCTCCAGCGGACGCCGAAACAGATCGCGGACCAGTTCCAGGTTGCGCACTTCGGCCAGTCTTTTCCAGCCAGCGGCTTCCAGCGCAGCCCAGTCCTGCTGGCCCGGTGCAGGCAGATGCTTGAGTTTTGCCAGATGGTTGCAGTAGTCCGCGTAGGACGCATCCAGCCAGGACGTCGGCAGCGAGGGTGTGGGCAAGTAGTCATCAATGCCGCGCAGGCGGCGCTGCAGCAGGTCGAAGCCCAGGCGGCGGGCCATCGAGGTGTCGCGTTGACGACGTACGCGCGCGCCGGCCGTCACGGTTTCACTGAGCGGCAGGCCGAGCTCGTCTCGCGACAGCTTCAGGCCGGACGCCTTGCCCTCGCTGGACAGCGCTTGATAAAGGTCGTGCCGGGTACGGTTGTAGCAGCACGGCGCAATCGCCATACGCCGACAGCCCGTCTGGCTGGCCAGCTCCATCAACTGAATGTGCAGGTCGCCGCAGGCATGCAGCGCAACAGGCGTGTGTTCGGGTTGCAGGTAGCGCCACGTGTCGTCGGCCATGACATCCTGCTGCACATGTCTGGCGTCGATGCCTTGCCGCGTGCTCAGGGCCAGGCCTGCTTCGATCAGCGCCGGATCCTTCTCCAGGCAGGTCAGGCGCTGGCCGGGCCCGGTCAGGCGGCGCCCCAGGTGGCCTTTGCCAGCGCACCAGTCCAGCCAGTGAGTCGCGCTGTCACGCATGTCCAGATGGCTGGCGAAGGCTTCGATCTGCTGCCACTTGCGCCCCGGCACATCGACGCTCATGCGCGCCTCGACTGGCTGCAGGGCGTGCACGGGCAGTTCGGCGACGTGGCTCAGCGCGACCGCTTCGGCGGCCAGTTGCTTGAACGGGAAGGGCGCGTCGAGGTGTTCCGGGTGATTGTGCGCGGCCTCGGCCTGTTCCAGCGTGCGTTGCCGCAGCCAGAGCGCGAGGTCCGGGTATCTGTCTTCCCAAGGCAGGGAGAGGTGCGTGAACGGCTTGGGCCGCCACAAGGCCTGATGCGCGAACAGGAAGCTGTCCAGCGCACCGAAGTGGCTGCCGAGGTGTTCATCCTGCAAGCGAGGTTCAGAGGGCATGGTGGCGGACTCGTATGGCAAGGTGCTGACTGGATCGACGCCAGCACCTTTCATATCAGCGCCCTTGGCTTGCGTCTACACGCAATAGTTTTTCCAGCAGCCGGAAGCCCTGCACCAGCACGAAGGTCATGACCAGGTAGAACATGCCGGCGGCGAAGAAGATTTCCACTGGCAGGTAGGTGCGGGCGATGATCGTGCGCGCCATGCCGGTCAGTTCCAGCAGGGTGACGGTGCTGGCCAGCGCACTGGCCTTGAGCATCAGGATCACTTCATTGCTGTAGGCCGGCAGGCCGATGCGTGCCGCGCGTGGCAGGACGATATAGAACAGCGCCTTCCATTTCGACATGCCCAGCGCCCGTGCCGCTTCGACTTCACCTGGCGGCACAGCCTGCATGGCGCCACGCAGGATCTCGGCGATGTAGGCGGCGGTGTGCAGGGTCATGGTCACCACGGCACACCAGAACGGGTCGCGCAGGTACGGCCACAGCGCACTCTGGCGCACCGACTCGAACTGCGCCAGCCCGTAATAGACGAGGAACAGTTGCACCAGCAGTGGTGTGCCGCGGAAGAAAAAGATGTAGGCGTAGGGCAGGGCGCGCACCGGCCAGTGGCGCGATGCGCGGGCGATGCCCATCGGGATGGCAAGGATCAGCCCGGCGATGACGGCAATCGCCACCAGTTCCAGGGTCAGGGTTGCGCCCTGTGCCAGGCGTGGCAGCCACTTGATGATGACTTCCCAGTTCATGACGCGCTCCTCAGAAAGCCGCGACTGGCGCGCTTTTCAAGGAAGTACATGCCGGCCATGGCCAGCACGGTCAGGCCCAGGTACATGAAGGCCGCGACCATGTAGAAGGTGAACGCTTGCTTGGTGAAGCCCACGGCGATCTGCGCGTGGCGCATGATTTCTTCCAGGCCGATCACCGAGACCAGCGCGGTGTCTTTCATCAGAATCATGAACAGGTTGCCCAGGCCGGGCAGGGCGATGCGCCACATCTGCGGCAGGACCAGTTTGAAAAGGATGCGCGAGCGTGACATGCCCAGCGCGAGCCCGGCTTCGCGGTGGCCTTTGGGGATGGCCAGAATCGCGCCGCGAAACACTTCGGTCGCGTAGGCACCGAAGCAAATGCCCAGGGCGATGACCCCGGCAGCAAAGGCGCTGAGGGCCAGGTCGGGAATGTCGAACAGTTTGCCCAGGGCGCGCATACCGTTGACGGTGCCGAAGTAAATCAGCAACACCCAAAGCAGTTCGGGAATGCCGCGTACCAGGGTCGAGTAGGTACTGCCCAGCCATTGCAGCGGCTTGTAGGGCGAGGTCTTGGCCAAGGCGCCGAGCAGTCCGAGCACCAGCCCCAGGCACAGGGCCGAGAGAGCAAGCTGGACCGTCATCAGCGCGCCAGCCGCAAGGGCCGGGCCGAATCCGTGGAGATCAATGTTCATGGGCAGGCTTTGTCAGGGCCGGTCGCCGCGCTTCGAAAGCAAGCGGCGGCGACGCGGTCAGGTGAATCAGAGGATGCTGAAAGGGAAATACTTGTCGTTGATCTTCTTGTAGGTGCCGTCAGCGATGATTTCTTTCAGGGCCGCGTTCAGGCGCTCGCGCAGGGCGTCGTCACCCTTGCGCACGGCGATGCCGATCTTGTCGTCTTCCACGACAGGCTCGCCCTTGAACTCGAAGTTCTGACCCGCTTCGCTTTTCAGCCACTCGAAGCTGACGTATTTGTCGGCCAGCATGGCGTCGACGCGACCGGAGGACAGGTCGAGGAAGGCGTTTTCCTGAGTGTCATAGAGTTTGGCGTCCATGATCCCGAGCTTGTCTTCCAGCCAGGTGGCGGCCAGTGTCGAGCGCTGTGCACCCACTGACTTGCCGACAAGGCTCTCTTTGGCTTTTTCCACGCTCGATACGTCGATCGAGGAGGTTTTCGGCGCGATGAATTGCAGCTTGTTCGAGTAATACGGGTTGGTGAAATCGACCACCTGCTTGCGCTCTTCGGTGATCGACAGCGACGAGATCAGGAAGTCGAACTTGTTGGCCATCAACGCCGGGATGATGCCGTCCCAGTCTGACGTCACCGCTTCGCACTCGACTTTCATCTTGGCGCACAGGGCCTGGCCGATTTCATAGTCAAAGCCCACCACCTGGCCACTCGCGTCCTTGTTGTTGAACGGCGGGTAGGCCCCTTCGATGCCCATTTTCATGGTTTCAGCAAAGGCACTGCCGCTGAAGGCAAGGGTGGCCGCTGCGATCAGCAAGATCTTTTTGTACGATTGCATGGGTGTTGCTCCGTTAGCGGTGACTCGACATGAATTGTTTGCACCTTGCCGACAGCGGGTTTTCGAATACTTGCTGCGGTGTGCCCTGTTCTTCGACCATTCCCTGATGCAAAAACACCACTTCACTTGATACCTGACGTGCAAAATTCATTTCGTGGGTCACCAGCAGCATGGTCCGGCCTTCTTCGGCCAGTGCGCGGATGACGCCGAGTACTTCCTGAACCATCTCCGGGTCGAGGGCCGAGGTCGGCTCGTCGAACAGGATAACCCGTGGTTGCATGGCCAGCGTACGCGCAATGGCGGCGCGTTGCTGCTGCCCGCCGGAAAGTTGCGCGGGGTAGGCATGGCGCTTGTCGGCGATACCTACCTTGGCCAGCAGCTCTTCAGCCACCGCAATGGCCTCGGCCTTGCTCTGACCGAGGACGCGACGCGGGGCTTCGATGATGTTATCGAGCACGCTCATGTGCGGCCACAGGTTGAAATTCTGGAACACAAAGCCGATCTGGCTGCGCAGACGATTGATCTGCCGGTTATCGGCGGCAATCAGGTCGCCATTGCGCGCTGCCTTGAGCTTCAATTCTTCGCCGGCCACCAGAATCTGGCCCTGATGCGGGTTTTCCAGCAGGTTGATGCAGCGCAGCAACGTGGACTTGCCGGAGCCGGACGAGCCGAGGATCGATATGACGTCGCCGTCGCGAGCCGTCAGCGAGATGCCTTTGAGCACCTCGAGCTGATCGTAGCGCTTGTGCAGGTTGCGGATTTCCAGGGCGGGCGTGGCCTCGGCCATTTGGGGTCCTCGTTGAAGTGTGCGCGCTGGCTGCCAGCGAACGCCAAGCTAGCACAGCGTTTAAAGGACAACCATCGACGTATTGTGTCCAGCGTGGAGGCGCTCGACGGGTTGTCTCATATGGGCAGCGGACGGTCGCAAGAAGGCAAGCACGATGCCCTGTAAAACAGGGGCGTGCGCGAAAAAGGCGCGATGTTGCCAGCTTTGGCCGGGCGTTGGAAGTAGCATTTGCTGAGCGGCGGTCTGATTTCTGCACCATGTTTGCGCTTTGAGGAAGGTTTGGGGCATTTTTGGTGCGTGCATGTAGACGAATCTGAGGCGTTTGGTAACAAATCCTACAGACGGCGCAGAAAAGCCATCGTGCTGCAGGCTTCACGCGTCAAGCCACAGGCCTCGTATTCTCTAAGCGACGTCGTTTTCGAAATATTTTGGCGCAATTCTTGCGTCAAATATAAAGAACGGCACCGTAGGTTTCTTTTTACGTAACGCTCCGGTGTGCCTCGCTCGTCTTGCACAGGTGGTTTTATGAGCAGTACCGCTAACTCTTCCGAGCTCGAACAAGGGCTGAAACCTCGACACATTACGATGCTGTCGATTGCTGGCGTGATTGGCGCCGGGTTGTTCGTCGGCTCCGGCCACGCGATTGCCGAAGCCGGGCCTGCCGTGCTGCTGGCGTATGCCGCGGCGGGTACGCTGGTGGTACTGGTGATGCGCATGCTGGCCGAAATGGCCGTTGCCTCGCCGGATACCGGTTCGTTTTCAACCTATGCCGACCGCGCTATCGGCCACTGGGCCGGTTTCACCATCGGCTGGTTGTACTGGTGGTTCTGGGTGCTGGTGATTCCACTGGAAGCCAACGCCGCTGCAACCATTCTGCATGCCTGGTTCCCCAATATCGCGATCTGGGTGTTCACGCTGGTCATCACACTGGTGCTGACGGCAACCAACCTGTTCAGTGTGAAGAACTACGGTGAATTCGAGTTCTGGTTCGCGCTGATCAAGGTCGTGGCGATCATCGCGTTCGTGGTGCTGGGTGTTGCCGCGATCTTCGGTCTGCTGCCCACCAGCAACGTCAGCGGTGTCAGCCACCTGTTCGATACCGGCGGCTTCCTGCCAAACGGTATGGGCGCGGTACTGGCGGCGATGCTGACCACCATGTTCTCGTTCATGGGCACCGAGATTGTGACCATCGCCGCGGCCGAGTCCAAGAACCCTGGCAAGCAGATCACCAAGGCCACCAATTCGGTGATCTGGCGGATCTTCCTGTTCTATCTGGTTTCGATCTTCATCGTGGTGTCGCTGGTGCCGTGGAACGACCCGCGCCTGGCCGAGGTGGGTTCGTATCAAACCGTGCTCGATGCAATGGGCATTCCGAACGCCAAGCTGATCGTCGACCTGGTGGTCCTGGTCGCCGTGACCAGCTGCCTGAACTCGGCCCTGTACACCGCTTCGCGCATGCTGTTCTCGCTGGGCAAGCGCGGCGATGCACCGGCCGTGTCCAAGCGCACCAGCAAGGGCGGTACGCCTCACTGGGCGGTGATCATGTCGACTGCGGCGGCTTTCCTGACCGTGTTCGCCAACTACATCGCGCCGGCGGCCGTGTTTGATTTCCTGCTCGCCAGCTCCGGTGCCATCGCACTGCTGGTGTACCTGGTGATCGCGGTGTCGCAGCTGCGTATGCGCCAGAAGCGCATCGCTGCGGGCGAGGCCATCGACTTCAAGATGTGGCTGTTCCCATGGCTGACCTGGGCAGTGATCGCGTTCATCGTCGCGGTGCTGACCATCATGCTGCTGCAGGAAGAGCATCGCCTCGAAATCATCGCCACCGGCGTGCTCAGCCTGTTGGTGATCGGCGCTGGCATGATCGTATCGCGTCGCCGCAAGGACGGTCGCGTCGGCGCTGCTGCGCTGGGTTGATCGCGCCCTTGGGCTCATGACCCTCGTGCCAATGCCGCGCATTGGCACGAGCTTCCATCAGCGTGCGGCCCTGGTCTCCCTCTTCATCAGCAGGCCGGACGCCAGGGTGTAATCCTTCTGGAAGGCAGGGCTTTCGATCCACTCGATCGCGCTGTCTTCGTCTTCATCGTGGTACATCGCGCGGTACACGATAAGCAGGCCCATCATGAAGTCCGTGGCCGGGTCTTCGTCCTCTTCGGAAATCACCAGTGCCAGCACCGGGTACTGCAGGAAGACGACGCACAGCGCGAGCTGGCTGATGGCCTCGGCTTGCTTCATGGCCGTGAACAGGTCGTCGTAGTCGGCCGGGTCAAAACCGTTCTCGACAATGTCGCTGAAGTCGAAGGTATTGAGGTCGAGTTCAACGTCGTCGAACGGCTGGTTGACCAGCGCCGAGGCGAATACTGGATGAACCAGGCTGGTTGCAGCCTTGCCCGAGCGGTTCTGCTTGGCCTTGATCTTTGCGCGCTTGGCACGTTTTTGCTGCTTGTCTGGCGAGGCCATGAGCGGTCCTTTGGCTGGCGTGGGGTGCAATGGGCGCTATTGAAGCGCAGACGCGCCTGATAACCAAGGTTTGTGCAGTAATCAGCGGTCAATAAAAAACCCGCAGCGCGCGGGTTCTTGATTGGCGCGGCGCTACCGAAGCGTCAACGCTTGCCCGGTTTTGCAAACGCTTCAGCTTCGTCCATGCGCGTGGCGAACATGTTGACGGCCTCGACTGCATCGCTTGCGCCATCGCGGATCTGCACGATCACCTGGCCGGCCTGATCGGCCAGTGTCACACCACGAATGGCACCTTCCTGCGTGGCATCCATGCTGGCCACGGCTTCGCGTGTTTCGGCGAGGATCTTGCCAATCATTTCGGCAATCTCGGTGGTCGAGCCGCTGGTACGTCCCGCCAGTTGCCTGACTTCGTCGGCCACCACGGCAAACCCACGGCCCTGATCCCCCGCGCGTGCCGCCTCGATGGCCGCGTTGAGCGCCAGCAGGTTGGTCTGATCGGCGATGCCGCGAATGGTGTTGACGATGGCGGTGATCTGCTCGGAGCGATCGCCCAGCTGACTCACCAGTTTCGCCGATGCACCGATGTTTTCGGAGATCTGACGCATTTCCCGCGCGGTTTCCTGAATGACCAGGGTTCCCTGCTCGGCCACTTTCTCGGTTTCTGCCGAGATGTGATAAGCGCGCGACGCACCGTGCGCGTCCGCTTCCTGTTTTTCGACGCGCTGGGTAATGTCGCTGGCGAACTTGACGATTTTGTAGAGTTTGCCGTCGACATCGAAAACCGGGTTATACGTCGCTTCCAGCCAGACAACCCGACCCTGTTTGCCGATACGTTTGAACTGGTCGCCGATGAACTCGCCGTGGTTCAGCTTGCGCCAGAACTCGGTGTATTCCGGACTGTTGACCAGTGTCGGCTCGCAGAACGAGCGATGGTGTTTACCCTTGATCTCGGCCAGCGCATAGCCCATGACGTTCAGGAAGTTGTTGTTGGCGGTTATCACATTGCCGTTGGGTTCGAATTCGCAGATAGCCATCGCCCGGTCGACAGCGGCGAGCTTGCTGCTGGTTTCGTTCTCCAGCATCACGCGTGTGGTGACGTCCAGGGCGTACTTGACCACCTTGACGACGTTGCCCTGCGCATCCCTCACCGGGTTGTAGCTGGCTTCGAGCCAGACGCTGTGGCCATTCTTGCCGACGCGTTTGAAGGTGCCCGAGATAAATTTCCCGGCCTTCAAGGATGCCCAGAGATCCGCATACTCGCGGCTGCGGAGCATTTCCGGCTCGCAGAAGTCACGATGTGTCTTGGTCGCCAGCTCTTCAGCCCGATAGCCCATCGCCGCGAGGAAGTTATCGTTGGCCCGGAGGATCTTGCCGTCGAGACCCAGCTCGACCACCGCCATCGATTTCTCCAGCGCGCTTGTCAGTCCTTTGAGTCCATCTACCTCGGCCTTCATGGCCGTCAGCTCAGCTTTGTTCTTATTTCCGAACATAACGTGCCCCTAGGTGTGTTTGCGGACTTACTGTGATGAGGCTATCGACACCAGAACCTGTGGCGTTAATGCATGAGTGCAATAATCCTATAAATAAATCAAGTGATTTTTTGGCGTCAGATATTGTGCGATTTTTTTAACGAGAACGGCGCGTCGGGAATGACGATCGAATCTGTTCGAAAAGTGCTTTGCCCGTCAAATTCCGGGCAAAGAAAAGCCCGCGATGGGGGAGCGGGCTTAAGGATTCACACTTGGGAGCAGCTCTACAATGACGCGGCCGCTGTGAAAACTTTGTGAAGAGTTTTCACTGTTTTACTTTTTTTCAGGCTGAATGGTGTTGGTCACTTCGGAGGTCGGCACAAAGGTCTTCGACTCTTCGGCAGCCGCTTCCTTGGACTCGGCTTTGTCCTTGGCCGCTTCGGTGTTCTCTTTGGCCGCTTCGTTCACTTTGTCCTGAGCAGACTCCATCTTCTCCTGGGATTTCTCCTGATGCGCCTGAGCGTCCTGTGCCTTCTGTTCGGATTTGCTGTCGCAGGCAGCCAGACCGAGAGTGGCGGCGAGGATGAGGGCGGAGGCAGTTAACTTGAGCACGGAATTTTCCTTGTGGAAGCAAATGTATGGCTTCGAGGGCGGGCAGGGAAAATTAGTTCAATGGGATGGAGGTGGCAGGGCTCTGGATGGCTGGTCTTGAGGCTGTCGAAGCATCGTTTCGCACCTGTGGCCGAGCGCTATCTGGAAGCGATTCTGGTTGATACCTTTCTTCGCAGATTGACTGTACATGACCTCGGCATGTCGATATTCAAGGATCGGATCAGGGAGGGAGAAATGAAAAGCCCAGCTGCAGGCTGGGCCAGTATTTACCAAGGAAGTTTGGAAATTGTGTATCTCGGCCTGCCATTTCCCACTGTTCTCGCGCTCACGCCAATAGTGAATGTCTGATTTAGCCGGGTGTTAATTATTGCCGGGTTCTCGATTGCGGCAGCAATCCGTCCGTGGATAATTGTGCCTTCCTGGGTTTTGAACTCGAAACGACGTTCGGCAGGAAAGGCGCCAAGAAATTCGCCACTGAACTCGATATCGGTTTCAGTGATGTTTTCCACGCTCAGGCGCGATCTGCTAATGCGAACCTGATCGACGCTGGTAAAGGAAAATACGTGGTCTCTGGTTGTTACGGAGCAGTAGGCTTCATAGGCTATTAGCTTGTCCAGATACTCTGAGACCGTGGCAATAGCCCTTGTACCAAGCCTCGACGCTGGCTCTGACAACTCCTCATCACCCTTGGTGGATGCTTCAAGAAGTTCTGCAACCAGCTCGAAAGCTTGCGAGACGGGCGTAGTCCCCTCCAGCGTGAGCTGAGGGTCACCACTTGGCGCTTCCTCAAATTCAAAACCAAATGAGCCCAGTGCCGTCCCTGTGATCAGTATCTGGTTTTGAGCTTTGTTTGGGATTGGCCCAAAGTCATTCAGAACGCCGCTTATAGAGGCTGCAATAGCCGATACCACATCGGAAAATTTTGTGGTTACCGCGGCCCCGAACTCAGCACCTATACCGTGTACTCCTCTGACTGGAGTTCCGCGGTAAGTAACCACTGCTTTAGCGGGTGAGAATGCGCCGCGGCCAGGCTCTCGAAGACTTGCGCCTACCTGATTCTTCCTGGCTTGCAGCGAAAGGCGTGAAAGGTTGCTCAGACCTGGCTTCTGCGCGATGCGGTCCAGGAAACCGATTTCTGCCTGTGCGTGAGTGAATTCAGTTCTATTCATTCTGGAGCTCCCGCTTTCGAATCCCCAAAAGGTCGGCCGCAGCTTGGTCATGCAATGGATCGAGTTTCACGCTCAGAAATCCTTTCCATTGCTGAGATCTTCTGTGCGACCACATACTGTACCAGTACGCCGCAAGCTCAATGAGTGTTTCGGGTGGGTCAGAGAGCAGATTTATATAAAAATCGACTCTATACGATGTCTTGATCCATTCTGTGTCTGTCAGCTTTTGAACATCATCAGCGGTCAATGATTGCTGAATGGCGGCTGACACATCGGCGAATGTCACAACATCCATATCATTGGGCGGACGGCCCTCCAGCATCTCCACGTTCTCCATGAAGCTGCCGTTAAGCCACTGAATGCCCGAAACGATACCCACGCGATGGATTTCAGATCGATGAGACAGGAAGCCCTCAAGCACCTCGCATCTTTCTAAGGTAGTCGAGAAGCGATCAATCAACCGCTTTACGTCTGTCGGATAGGGCGCTCGCTCAAAAGATGTCGGATTTCGCTCGTTGATCGGCGGAATTACCCCCTGATGATCCCATAGTGGTATCAACTTCACCTCCGTGTGCCATGGTCCAGCCGAGCAAGCCAGCTGCGTTGTCTATTGCAGTTCACCCCCGCCGGTTCGTTGGCTTGCCGATACCCTTAGCGCGCCAGATGACTTGGCTTCCCCTTCGGGAGTGCATGTGTGCACTCTGTCATGCAGTGCAAAATGCGAGCAAGCGAAAACGTTGTACGCAAAGTTTCGAGCGCTCGCGCGTCAGCAGACTTTCAGGGCTGGATAGACGATGCCTGCTTCAGCGAGCATAGCCCCCAACGACCATAGGTATCAGCCGCTGCTCAGCAATTTAGCTACGTGCTGAATGATTGGCATCGTTCGGTGGTCGAGCTTGTCACTGGACGGGTTGTGTGCCGAACTTTGGGCATACGATGAGGGTTAGGCCCAGACAACAAAAAGCCCGCACGAGGCGGGCTTTTTGTGTGCTTTCAGGTGTGCCTGGCATCACCTGAAAACGGAAGGTGGTGCCCAGAGACGGAATCGAACCGCCGACACGGGGATTTTCAATCCCCTGCTCTACCGACTGAGCTATCTGGGCAACGGGGCGCATTAGACGTGTTTTTCAGGAGGTCGTCAAGCGTGTTTTTTAAAAAATTTGAATTATTACCGACGCTTACGACCTTCACTGCGTGAAACGCTTTATTTTTCGGGGGGAACGTAGCCTTCGGCCTGGGCGTATTCTTCGCCGGAGAGAAACTTGTCCATCTCGGTCTGGAGGAATTTACGGTCCTCGGCGTTCATCATGTTCAGGCGACGCTCGTTGATCAGCAGGGTCTGGTGTTTCTGCCAGTCGGCCCAGGCTTTCTGCGAGACGTGGTTGAAGATGTCTTCGCCCTTGGCTCCCGGATATGGGGCGCGTTCCAGGCCGGGCAGTTCTTCTTTGTATTTGCGGCACATTACGGTGCGGGTCATGACGACTCTCCTGCGTTCAATACGTCGGCTGCGCGTTTGAGCAGCTTTTTCACCGGGGCGGCAAGGCCCAGGCGTGGCGGGGTGGCGAGGTTATACCAGAGCCAGTCGGCCTCGGCCACGTGATCGGCGGACTCGCGGACCTTGACCAGCCAGGGTTCGATGCTCAACTGGAAGTGGCTGAAGGTGTGGATAAGTCCCGGCAGTTCATGGTGCTCGCCCAGTTGCAGCGCGTGTTGCGTGGCCAGGTGCTGAAGGTCATCGAAGTCGTCCAGTTCCGGCAGGCTCCACAGGCCGCCCCACAAGCCGCTGGAAGGGCGACGATAAAGCAGGATCGCGCCGTCTTCGTTGGCGAGCATCGGCATGAGCGTGCGTTTCTGCGGCACGGTCTTGCGCGGCTTGGGGATCGGGTAGCGCGTTTCCAGGCCCAGCATGTGCGCCTCACAACTGCGCTCCAGCGGACAGAGCAGGCAGCTGGGTTTGCTGCGGGTGCAGAGTGTCGCCCCCAGGTCCATCATCGCCTGGGTGTAGTTGTTGACCCGGCTGTGCGGCGTGAAGCGTTCAGCGGTGGCCCACAGCTGCTTGGCCACCTTCGGCTCGCCGGGGTAGCCCTCTTGCGCGGTGAAGCGCGCCAGCACGCGTTTGACGTTGCCATCGAGGATCGGCGCGCGAATGCCCATGCTCAGGCTGGCGATTGCGCCTGCGGTGGACAGGCCGATGCCGGGCAGCAGAATGAGTTTTTCGACATCACGGGGAAACTCGCCGCCATGCTCGGCGACGACGATTTTGGCCGTTTTCTGCAGGTTGCGGGCGCGGGTGTAGTAACCCAGCCCGGTCCACAGGTGCAGTACTTCGTCCTCGGGCGCTTCGGCCAGCGCCTGCACGGTCGGCAGGGCCTCCATGAAGCGGTCGAAGTAGCTCAGAACGGTGCTGACCTGGGTCTGCTGCAGCATGATTTCCGATACCCAGACCCGGTACGGCGTGATGTCTTGTTGCCAGGGCAGGTCATGTCGGCCATGACGGTCGTACCAGTCCAGCACGGCGCTGGAGAATTGTTCGGGTTGCATGGCCTGGAGGGCTCTCGTCGAGATGTGAGTCGGGATATGAAAGGGTGCGCCAACGGAGCGCCGCGAGGGCGCTCCTGAGCATTCACGTTGCCCTAGCGTTTGAACAGGCCCTTGAGGGCGTCCTTGAGCTCGGGGCTGACCTTGTCACCGAGTTTGTCGTTCAGCTTGTCCTCAAGCTTCTCGCTGATCCGGTCGCCCGCCAGTTTCGCAGCGATCTGGCCGACGCCTTCCTTGTCCAGACGGCAGGCCTTGGCACCCAGTTCCAGCGGGCCACGGCACTGCACCGGCCACTCGATGCCGACAAAGCGCGGGTTGACCTCGCAGGCCGGGTCCGGCATGTCGCTCTTGTCGCCTTCAACGATGATGCCGACGCGGTAGTTCATGCCCAGCACGCGCAGGTCGACGTCGCCGTTACCGTTGACGGCCATGCCAGGCGTGCGGACCTTGAGGTCCGGGTTGCTGGCGACGCCATTGCGTATCACCAGATTGCCGTTGAGCTGCTGGAAAGGGGTGTCCTTGGCACGCGGTTCGCCGCTGAGCGTCTTGCGGTTGAGGATCGAAATACCCTTGCACAGCTGCTGCTCCAGGTTGGCATTGACCAGTACGCCGTTATTGAGCGCAAAGCTGGCGGTGCCGTTCAGGCTGTCGATCAGGGCTTTTTCGCTGTTGCCTGTGCCGGTCAGGTTGCTGTCGAGGGTCAGCAGGCCGCGCACTGGCGGCGTCTGCCCCTGGCTTTCCAGAACGCGTTCGACCGGCACTTTGGCAATGCGCGTCTGTACAGTGGCCACAGGCGTGTCCGGACGCGCGTCCAGATTGCCCTTGACCTCGAAATTGCCGTTGTACAGGTCGCCACTCAGCGTATCGACCTTGATAACGCCACCGTTGGCCTGGGTCTTGAACGCTGCGTTGTCGATGGGCAGTTTGTTCAGGGTCAGTTTGCCAAAGCTCAGGTCAGCCTCGACATCCAGTGTACGCAAGCGCTCCAGCGGCAGCAGTTTTGCCGTGCTCCAGGCGGCCTTGGTCGGTTGTTCGGGCAGCGGCGAGTCGCCCGCAGCGGCGGCGGCTTCACCGGACTGTACTTCGGATTTGCGCGCGGCCTTGGCACCTTTGCTTTCTTCGCTTTCAGCCGGACGATAGCGGTCGGCGTCGAAGGTATCGCCCTTGAGCTGGACACGCAGCGCCTGTTTGGCGAAGTCGTCCACCGCGATGCGTCCCGTGAAGCTGCTGTCGTCGACTTTCAGGTTGAGGTTTTCCAGCGCAAGGCTGGTAGGCGTACCTGCCAGACGCGTGACCATTTCAACCTTGCTCAGCGCGCCCTCGGACATGGCTGGCAGCGGCTGGCCGATGTTTTCGAAGAACGCGCGCAGATCAAGCTGGGCAATGGACAGGCCGCCGCTGATCTGCGGTGTTTTGTCCAGATCGCGGGCACGCAGTTCGCCGAGTGCACGCAACTGGTTGGCCGAGACTTTGAGGCTGTTCCATTCGGCGATATTGGCTGCCAGGTCGACGAGCAACTGGCCCTGCGCCGAGAAGGTCACGGTCTTGCCTTGCAGCGGCTCGCCGGCGACTTCACCGGACAGGCGCATGTCTTCGAATTGATAACGCTTGAGCACGCGGTCCAGGCGCAGTGCGCCGACCAACTCGGTCTTGGCGCGCACGACGGGCTGGTTGGTGCTCAGGAACGCCGTCAGTTTGATCGGGATATCGGACGCCTCACGAATCGGCCCGGTGCTCAGCTGAATGCTCTCGGCCATGAAGGTCCGGCCTTTTCGGGCATCGCTGTAATCCACGCGGGCGTTGTTGACGGTCAGGCTGTCGATATCCAGGCGGATCGGCTGGGCAGGGCGATCCGCTTTGGGCGCGTCCGGAGCCGGGGCCGGTGTTGTCTCGCCAGGTGTTTCAGTGCTTGCCACGGCTGGCTTGCCGATGTCTTCCCAGTTGCCATGACCGTTTTCATCGCGGTGCAGGGTCAGGTTCAGGCCTTCGACGCGAATGTCGCTCATCTGTACCTGGCGACGCAGCAGTGGCAGAACACGAACGGACAGGCCGAGCATCTGCACATCGGCGAACGGCTGATCGGGAGCGGTCAGGGTGGCGACATGGGCGTCGTGCAATTCCAGGCCGAGCCAGGGGAACAGGCTCCAGCCGATATCGCCGTTGAGCGTCAGCTCGACGTTGGCCTTGTCGCGTGCCAGCTGGCGAATCTCGTCTTTGTAGTCGTTGGGATCAAACAGGTGGGTCAGGGCGAAGCCGAGAGCCACGATGATCAGCAACAACCCGAGAATAAACAGCCCCAGGATTTTGCCGAACGCTTTCATGGGCGAGTCCTTGTGTCGATGTTCAAAAATAGCCCACGAGTATACCGCTCTGACGAGCCGACCGGGCTGCGGATACCGTTATTGCTGTCTGGCCTCCGGTTCGGGACGCTGGCGCCACGCGCCATTACGCCTGGGAGCAGATGAAAAAATGCGAGTCGTCTTGTCGCGATATATCTTCCAAGTCTTTTCAAGCCGGCCGAACGGCCACACAGGTGCTGGCCCAACTAAGCCCAAGGCAGGTTTTCGTCAGTGCTTAATTGATTGCATCTATGGGGCCATAGAGCACGTGGATTAGCGTATGAAAATAGATAATAAAAAGCATGTAGTGAGATGCTTATTTGCCATCAGACAGTGATAGTCTCCGTTTTTGCTGGCCAGGGTGCGTCTTTTTGTCACGTATCCGGAGAACCTGCCGATAAAACAGACATGGCCGCTCGGCACTGAGTCTGTGGCGGACCAGCGGACATCTGCGAGCTTCACACATTGGGGTAATTATAATGAGCACAAGCACAGCCTTGGGCGGCGAAGCCGTTCAGCCTGCGTTCTTGTCCAAAGAGCGCATTATCGCCAAGCCAGGTTTCAACCGTTGGCTTGTTCCACCTGCAGCACTGGCCATCCATCTTTGTATCGGTATGGCTTACGGCTTCTCGGTATTCTGGTTGCCGCTGTCGAAGGCTATCGGTGTTACGGCACCTGTCGCTTGCACACCGGACATGGGTTTTTTCGCGCAGATGTTCGCGTCGACCTGTGACTGGCAGATCTCCATGCTGGGCTGGATCTACACACTGTTTTTCATCTTCCTGGGTTGCTCGGCTGCCATTTGGGGTGGCTGGCTGGAGCACGCAGGTCCACGCAAGGCGGGTGTGGTTTCGGCCCTCTGCTGGTGTGGTGGCTTGCTGATTTCCGCACTGGGCATTTATACGCACCAGATCTGGCTGATGTGGCTGGGCTCGGGCGTGATCGGCGGTATCGGTCTGGGGTTGGGCTATATCTCCCCGGTATCGACCCTGATCAAGTGGTTCCCGGACAAGCGCGGCATGGCGACCGGCATGGCGATCATGGGCTTTGGCGGCGGCGCGATGGTGGGTGCACCGCTGGCTACGGCTCTGATGGGTCACTTCGCTTCGGCTGAAAGCGTTGGCGTATGGCAGAGCTTCGTGGTGATGGCGGTGATCTACTTCATCTTCATGATCGGCGGTGCACTGGGCTACCGCGTTCCGCCAACCGGCTGGAAGCCTGAAGGCTGGACCGCTCCGGCTGCCAAGGCCAAGAACTCGATGATCACCAACCGTCACGTGCACGTCAGCGTGGCCTGGAAAACACCGCAGTTCCGTCTGGTCTGGCTGGTGCTGTGCCTGAACGTATCGGCCGGTATCGGCATCCTGGGCATGGCTTCGCCGCTGCTGCAGGAAGTGTTCGCCGGCAAACTGCTGGGCGTCGACCTGACCTTCAGCCAGCTCAATGCCGATCAACTGAAAGCCATTGCTGCGATTGCAGCCGGCTTCACCGGTCTGTTGAGTCTGTTCAACATCGGCGGTCGTTTCTTCTGGGCTTCGTGCTCGGACTTCATCGGTCGCAAGGCAACCTACTTTGTATTCTTCGCACTGGGCTTCCTGCTTTATGCGTCGGTTCCGACCCTGAGCCATATGGGTAGCATCGCGCTGTTCGTGGCCGCGTTCTGTATCGTGCTGTCGATGTACGGTGGCGGTTTTGCGACGGTTCCGGCTTATCTGGCTGACCTGTTCGGTACGCAGATGGTCGGCGCGATTCACGGTCGTCTGCTGACTGCCTGGGCTGCGGCCGGTGTGCTGGGTCCGGTACTGGTCAACTACCTGCGTGAGTACCAACTCGCCCACGGTGTTGCACGTGCCGACGCCTACGACATCACCCTGTACATCTTGTCGGGCCTGCTGGTACTGGGCTTTATCTGCAACCTGCTGATTCGTCCGGTTGCCGACAAGTACTTCATGACCGACGCCGAACTGGCGGCTGAACAAGCCATCGGTCACGACAAGGGTGCCAACGCCACGACTTCGCTGGAGTGGAAAGCCTCCGACAGCAGCAAGCCGCTGGTCATCGCCGCCTGGCTGGCCGTAGGCATCCCGCTGGCGTGGGGCGTCTGGATTACCCTGCAAAAGACCGCAGTGCTGTTCCACTAAAAGCCTGCCGGTAACTGAAAAGCGCTTGCACCTCGGTGCAGGCGCTTTTTTTTGTCCGGGTTTTGGGTGCACTGCGCTTTTGATCATTGCGTCCGGATTTTATTCGTCGCGATAGTCATATTCAGTTGACCCTATGTACTCGATGCACTGCCCGTTCCGGTGCATACGCTGCTACATTAGTCAGCCCTGATTTTATTGCCCGAAGGAGTTGTTTGCATGCTAGCCCACGTGGAGTCATACGCCGGTGATCCGATCCTTTCGCTGATGGAGACCTTTGGCAAGGACTCGCGTGCGGACAAGGTCAATCTGAGCATCGGCCTGTATTACGACGCACAGGGCCGCATTCCGCAGTTGGCATGCGTGGCAACAGCGCAACAGCAACTGGCCGAAGGCGAACAGGCAGCGTCCGTGTACCTGCCGATGGAAGGCCTGGCGGCGTATCGGCAGGCGGTGCAAACCCTGTTGTTCGGCGCCGATCACCCGCTGGTTCAGGCAGGCCGCGTCGCCACCATTCAAACCGTGGGCGGCTCGGGCGCGCTGAAGATAGGTGCCGATTTCCTCAAATACGCGTTTCCGGATTCGCAGGTCTGGGTGAGTGACCCGACCTGGGAAAACCATAACGCGCTGTTCGGCGGGGCGGGCTTCAAGGTCAATGCGTACCCGTACTTCGATGCCCAGACGGGTGGCGTGAGGTTCGAGGCCATGCTCGACACGGTGCAGGGGCTGCCGGCGCAGAGCATCCTCCTGCTGCACCCGTGCTGCCATAACCCGACCGGTGCCGATCTGACAGTGGCGCAATGGGACCGCCTGATCGAAGTGATCAAGGATCGTCAGCTCATCGCCTTCCTGGATATCGCCTATCAGGGCTTCGGCAAAGGCATCGACGAAGACGTCTATGCCATCCGGGCGATGGCCAACGCAGGTATCACTACGCTGGTCAGTAACTCGTTCTCGAAAATCTTCTCGCTGTACGGCGAGCGGGTAGGCGGGCTGTCGGTGGTCTGTGAGGACACGACGTCGGCGGCCAATGTGTTCGGCCAGCTCAAGGCAACCGTGCGCCGCAACTACTCCAGCCCGCCTGCACATGGCGCGTTTCTGGTCTCGAAAGTGCTCAACACGCCGCACTTGCGCGAGCAGTGGCTGGGTGAAGTCGAGGCCATGCGCGTGCGCATCATCGATATGCGCACGCGGCTGGTCGAGGTGCTGGCGCAGAAGGTCTCCGGCCACGATTTCAGCTTTATCCTCAGGCAGAACGGGATGTTCAGCTACACCGGTCTGACCCCGCAGCAGGTCGACGAACTGAAAGATGTTCACGGCATTTACATGCTGCGCAGTGGCCGGGTGTGCATGGCAGGTTTGAATGAAGGGAATATCGATAAGGTATGTAACGCAATCGCGAGCCTCTTCGCCCGTTAAATACCCTGCTGGTCGTCTGTTTGCTTCATGGCGGGCGCTTCTGGGCCTATAATGCTCGCCTTTTTTTCGCCCAATGATTTTGCGGAGCTGGTGATGGCCGAACGTAAGGCGTACGTCGAGCGCAATACTCTGGAAACCCAGATCAAAGCCTCGATCAACCTGGATGGTACCGGAAAGGCCCGATTCGATATCGGCGTGCCTTTCCTTGAGCACATGCTCGACCAGATCGCCCGGCACGGGCTGATCGATCTGGACATCGAATGCAAGGGCGACCTGGCAATCGACGATCACCACACGGTGGAAGACGTCGGTATCACCGTGGGCCAGGCGTTCAGCCAGGCGATCGGCGACAAGAAGGGCATTCGTCGCTACGGCCACGCCTACGTGCCGCTCGACGAAGCGCTGTCGCGCGTGGTCATCGATTTCTCCGGGCGTCCGGGCCTGCAGATGCATGTGCCGTATACCCGCGCCACTGTAGGCGGCTTCGATGTGGACCTGTTTCAGGAGTTCTTCCAGGGCTTCGTCAACCACGCGAACGTGACGCTGCACATCGACAACCTGCGCGGCACCAACACTCACCACCAGATCGAGACCGTGTTCAAGGCGTTCGGTCGTGCGCTGCGCATGGCGGTCGAGCTGGATGAGCGTATGGCCGGGCAGATGCCATCCACCAAGGGTGTGCTCTGATGCAGACAGTTGCGGTCATCGATTACGGCATGGGCAACCTGCACTCTGTCGCCAAGGCGCTGGAGCATGTGGGCGCAGGCCGTGTGCTGATTACCAGTGACGCCAAGGTGATTCGCGAAGCCGATCGCATCGTCTTTCCGGGTGTGGGCGCGATTCGCGACTGCATGGCCGAGATTCGCCGTCTGGGCTTTGATTCGCTGGTTCAGGAAGTGAGCCAGGACCGTCCGTTTCTGGGTATCTGCGTCGGCATGCAGGCGTTGCTCGACAGCAGCGAAGAGAACGGCGGCGTGGACTGCATCGGCATGTTTCCCGGCCAGGTAAAGTTCTTCGGCAAGGACCTGCATGAAGAGGGCGAGCACCTGAAAGTGCCGCACATGGGCTGGAACCAGGTCGCTCAGGCGGTGGATCACCCGCTGTGGCATGACATTCCGGATCAGGCGCGTTTCTACTTCGTGCACAGTTTCTATATCGATGCCGCCAATCAGCGTCAGGTGGTCGGGCGTGGCCACTACGGCCTCGACTTCGCCGCTGCGCTGGCCGACGGTTCGCGCTTCGCCGTGCAATTCCACCCTGAAAAGAGCCATACCCACGGCCTGCAGTTGCTGCAGAACTTCGCCGCCTGGGATGGTCGCTGGTAAGCGCATGAGCAAAGCCAAGGGTAAACCGCCGATCCTGACCCTCTCGCCCGAGCACGAGCAACAGGCGATCGACAAGCTCAAGCGCCTGTTCGCAGAGCGCTTCGAGCTGGAAATGGGCTCGTTCGAAGTGGCTGAAGTCCTCGAGCTGTTCACTCGCGAGATTGCTCCGCATTACTACAATCGCGCCATTTTCGATGTTCAGCAGCAGCTCAAGGAGCGCTTCGAGAGCATCGAAAGTGACTTGTGGGCACTCGAAAAGAATTAGATAAAGCAGCTTCAAGCGTTGAGCTTCAAGCCGCAAGAATCAGTGAGTACGCATACTTGCAGCTAACCGCTTGCAGCTTGCCGCTCTTTCAGACCAAGGAATAAGCATGCTGATTATCCCCGCTATTGATCTCAAGGACGGCGCTTGCGTGCGTCTGCGTCAGGGCCGGATGGAAGATTCCACGGTGTTCTCCGATGACCCGGTGGCCATGGCCGCCAAATGGGTCGAAGGTGGTTGCCGCCGTCTGCATCTGGTCGATCTGAACGGTGCGTTCGAAGGTCAGCCGGTCAACGGTGATGTGGTCACGGCCATCGCCCGACGCTACCCGAACCTGCCGATCCAGATCGGCGGCGGCATCCGTTCGCTGGAAACCATCGAGCATTACGTCAAGGCGGGTGTGAGCTACGTCATCATCGGCACCAAGGCCGTCAAAGAGCCCGAGTTCGTGGCCGAAGCCTGCCGTGCGTTCCCCGGCAAGGTGATTGTCGGTCTGGATGCCAAGGACGGTTTCGTCGCCACCGACGGCTGGGCTGAAGTCAGCTCGGTGCAGGTCATCGATCTGGCCAAGCGTTTCGAAGCCGATGGCGTGTCGGCCATTGTCTACACCGACATCGCCAAAGACGGCATGATGCAGGGCTGCAACATTCCGTTCACCGCGGCATTGGCGGCTGCCACGCGGATCCCGGTGATCGCTTCGGGTGGCATCCATAACCTGGGCGACATTCAGGCGCTGCTGAATGCGAAGGCTCCGGGCATCATCGGCGCAATCACCGGCCGTGCGATTTACGAAGGCACGCTGGATGTGGCCGAAGCTCAGGCGCTCTGCGACCGCGAACAACGCTGAACAGCTGGAGATTGACCCTGTGGCCCTAGCCAAACGCATCATCCCTTGCCTGGACGTCGACAACGGTCGAGTGGTCAAGGGCGTCAAGTTCGAGAACATCCGCGACGCAGGCGATCCGGTGGAAATCGCTCGTCGTTACGATGAGCAGGGTGCCGACGAAATCACCTTCCTCGACATCACCGCCAGCGTCGATGGCCGTGACACCACGCTGCATACCGTCGAGCGCATGGCCAGTCAGGTGTTCATCCCGCTGACCGTCGGCGGCGGCGTGCGTACCGTGCAGGACATCCGCAACCTGCTCAATGCCGGTGCCGACAAGGTCTCGATCAACACGGCCGCGGTGTTCAACCCCGAGTTCGTCGGTGAAGCCGCCGCGCGTTTCGGGTCGCAGTGCATCGTGGTCGCTATCGACGCCAAGAAGGTCTCCGGTCCGGGCGAAACCCCGCGCTGGGAAATCTTCACCCACGGCGGGCGCAAACCCACCGGGCTGGACGCGGTGCTCTGGGCGAAAAAGATGGAAGACCTGGGCGCTGGCGAGATCCTGCTGACCAGCATGGACCAGGACGGCATGAAGAACGGCTTCGATCTGGGCGTCACGCGCGCCATCAGTGATGCACTGGGTATTCCGGTGATTGCTTCGGGTGGCGTCGGCAACCTCGAGCATCTGGCTGCCGGTGTCATCGAGGGTCACGCCAGCGCTGTGCTGGCGGCGAGTATTTTCCATTTTGGCGAATACACGGTTCCCGAGGCCAAGGCCTACATGGCCAGCCGCGGGATTGTCGTGCGCTGAGTCGCCATAGCGGTCAGACGAGCGCACCTTTTTCATCGTTGGTGCGCTCGTTTATTTCAGCCTTCCGAAGCCTGTTCTTCTGACGCCTGTTCCTGTAGCAGGTCCGTGCGCGGTGCGGACGGATGACCCGCTTCGTCCCTGGCCATCGTGCAGAGCTTGATCGGAAGCAGTTTCGGGCTGATGCTGAAGTTGTAATAAACCGTTTTGTAGCCTGATAAATCGGCGCAATCCGTGAGTTCGGGGGCGCCGAATTTGTAGGCGTGATTGGCGTGTGTCGGCAAGCCAGAAATGAAGTTTATCTGGTGCTTGCCGTTATCCAGCCGTTCGATGTTTACATGGGGAGCAGGCGTTTGATCTGCCTCGACCAGTTCGACGGTATGGATGAACGCATTTTCCCTGACACCCGGTGCTGCCCCCTGATTACCATTGTGGCCCGCAATGCACAGCGAATAAATGCCGGGCTCTGTGCCGATAACAGCATTGATATGCGCGGTACGGGCATCCCTGGAGCTTTTATAACCGTCCGGTTCGCGACACTCAGCGGGATTACGCGTGGCCTTGAACTTGAACATCGAGGTATTGACGGTGAACGCCATGTTCCAGCGCGGGGCAATCACGTCCCCGTTCTTATCGCGTTCGAGCCTGATGTAGTGCTTGCGATAGTCCGGATTTGCCAGCGTCAGTTGCGCCGCGGATTGTAGCGTGCACGCGGGGCGGTTAATGTCGAAAACCCCGTCGGCAAAGCAGGCAGACAGCGAGTCTATCGGGCTTGCATAGTTGGTATCGACACGCCACGAAGCCTGTCCGTCATTGACCTCGCACGGCGAGTCGGTGAAGCAACGGCTTTGCTCCGCAGCACCTCGGGTGGTGGTGCCCATGATGCCGATGATCCTGTTTGTATAGCGGTCTACGAGGGGGCTGCCCGAGCTTCCCGGTAACACGTCTTCGCATCGATTGCTCAGGTTGGCATTCCAGGCGTAAGGGTGTTCGACGATGTTTACCACCGATTCCAGTTTGCAGGCGGACAAACGCAGCGTATAGCCGGTGGCTGTCAGAGGGGCGCTGACAGACAGCACGTCCATGCCGACGGTAGGCGCCTGTTGCGCCAGTGCCAGCGGTTTAATGCCGTCCTTGAACAAGCGGGACAACGTTGTGTCCAGTTCCAGCAGAGCGAGGTCTGTACCGCGCAGGCTGCTCCATTTGATTCTCTTCAGCGCATAGCTCTTGCGATTTCTGGACATGCCCTTGAAATAATTGAATTCGACATGCCCCTCTATTTCCAGATCAACACCCAACTGGCCTGGCTGGGTGTAAGTGCAATGGCCACTGCTCAATACGTAGGCGGGTACATCAGGGCTGTCGACCTGAGGGTTGCCACGAGAATCGATGAGCACTGCAGTGCACATGCGGTTTCCCCGACTTTCCATACGGCCTATGCCATTCCAGTGATCAAACCTGCCATCCTCGTTCTCCAGCAGCAAAGAGGGTGTGAAGGATGCCATTCCCTGGCCGTAGTCGATGTGTTGTGCAGACGCGACGTTCGTCATCGAGACCGCAAGTACAGCCAGAAAAACCCGTCTTTGAATATCCATCATCATTCCTTGATAAGTGGTGTCAGGTGCCTGTCATTCAATGAAATTCTGCTGTGCCGCGTGAGGTAAATAGTTATTGAGCCTGAGGGGCTTCACGACGGTGCGGATAGCGCTCATACCGAAGTTGTCCATAAGCGACATCGCGAAGTACCGGGCTAGACAGTGCGCCGGGTTCACGGCACTCTGCATGCGTCGTTCACGATCGAGTGCCGGAACATGTTCAAACGCCTACTGCTTGCACTGATCGGGATCGGTGTCTTGTCGAGTGAAGGTGTCCGGGCCAGCGAGTCGACGCCTTATTCCATGGTGTTGCTGACCGAGAACTTCCCGCCGTTCAACATGGCGGTCGACGGCAAGAATTTCGCTCAGGAAAACAACATCGACGGTATCGCCGCCGAGGTGGTGCGCGAGATGTTCAAGCGCGCCAATATCGGCTACAGCATGACGCTGCGCTTTCCGTGGGACCGGGTCTACAAACTGGCCCTGGAAAAGCCCGGTTACGGCGTGTTTTCCACGACCCGCCTGCCCGAACGTGAAAGCCTCTTCAAATGGGTCGGCCCGGTAGGTTCCTACGACTGGGTCATGCTGGCGCGCGGTGACAGCCCGATCACCTTGACGTCGCTGGAGCAGGCCAGGGATTACCGCATCGGTGCCTACAAGGGCGATGCGATTGGCGAGCGTCTTAAAACCATGGGCTTGAATCCGATTCTGATGTTGCGTGACCGCGACAACGTGAAAAAGCTCGCCAACGGCCAGATCGATCTGTGGGCAGTAGGCGATCCAGTGGGCCGCTATCTGGCGAAGCTGGAAGGCGTCACGGGCTTCAAGACGGCGCTGCGTTTCAACAGCGCCGAACTCTACCTGGCGGTCAACAAGAGCACCCCTGACGAGGTTGTCAGGCGCCTGCAAAAGGCCCTCGATCAGATGCGCGCCGAAGGCTGGGTCGATGCCGCCAAGGCGCGCTATCAGTAACCGCTCAGCCTGCTGCGGGCGACGGGATGATGTCTTCGCGCAAGGCGGATGGCTGACCGTTGATATCGTGGGCGTAGGTGCAGATCTTCAACGGCAACGACTTCGCGCGTAATGTCAGATCGCGAAATTGCGGCTTGAAACCTTCAGGGGCAGAGCAGTCGGTGATTTCCGGCTTGCCCATTTTGACCGTGTAGTAGTCGATCAGCCGGTGCTCGTGCGACCAGACGACCGATGTCGCGCCAGATCGATTTGTGCCGATCTCCACTTGCGGTGCCGGCGTGGGGCCTGCCGGTTGCAGCTCTATGCCAAGCGTCAGTGCGTTGCGCATCAGACCGATGCTGGAGCGTTGTTCGGCCGAAGACACACCTACCATGCACAGCCAGTTGATGCCGATCTGTTTGTCCACAGGGTCGTCGATGGTCGCGTTCTGCGAGCTGATGGTATGGCTGTAACCCACCGGGTCTTCGCACTGCATGGCCGAATCGACCTTCTTGTAGCGATACAACGGCGTGTCGACCATGAAGCGCAAGTCCCAGGATGGATAGACATTCCTGCCTTCAGCATCCAGTTGTACTCTGGCATGCTGCGCGGGCTGCCGGCCCAGTGTTTCGAAATCGACAGAGAAGACTGGAAACAGATCGCAGGTCGCCGGGTCCGTACTCAGCGTGCCGCTGACAAAGCACTTCTTCAGCAGCGTGACCGGGTTGCCATAGTTGCTGTCGGCGATCATTGGCGGAAAGCCGGGTATTTCTTCACTGAGGTCTTCGCTCGGGTTATCCGACGAGGCCTGATTGGTGAGGTTCATCACCGCATAGAGCTCGCCGCTGTCGCGGGTCAGCAGCGGGCTGCCGGACGCGCCCGTACCGACATCCCGGCACTGATTACGGACGGTGTGACGCCAGACCCAAGGCGGCTCCATGATCACCGCCGACGTCTGGTGAACACAGGCCGCCATGCGCAGATGCCCGGTCTCCTTGTCGAGCGGTGCCCCCACCCACAAGATAGCGCGACCCTGTTCGGGCATTTCCGCGGCGAGCCTGATGGGTTGAATGCCGTCGTTGACGAGTGTTTCAAGCGTGGGCTGCAGCTCGACAATCGCCAGGTCCACACCCTGCATGCTGCTCCAGTTGACCCGCTTCAATGGATAGCTGCGGGCGGTGCTGTCGGTGAAGAAATTGAACTGCACGCTGCCTTCGATTTCGCCATCGGTGATGATCACGCCATTCTGGCGATTGATACAGTGGCCGCTGGTGAGTACGTAGGCGGGCGCGTCAGACGGGCTGTCGACGCTTCGGCTATCGATCAGCGTCGCCGTGCAGTTTGACCCTGACCTGCTGTTGATACGGCCGATGCCGTTCCAGTGGTCGCGTGAGCCGTCGGCGTTGAGCAGGGCTATCGAAGGTGCGAGAGCCATCAGCCCTTCGCCCAGGTCTGCAGGTGTGGCGTGGATGGAAAAAGGCAGCAGTGCGGCAATGCAGCACGCCCCCGTCATCATGGTCGGTTTCATCATCAATCCCTGATAAATGTGTCTGGGCCCCCATCATGGGAACACCTTCCTTTAAGCCGGAATTGACACGTTTATCAAGGCTGAGACGGTGGTGGACACGGAAAGCAGATTTGGCTTACGTCTGGTCTTGAACCTGCCGACGCAATCCGGGCGTATTCATGTACTTACCTCTGCCAAGCCGAGCTGATCCATGACAGTCAAACCTGATTCAAGTAAGGCCTGATGGCAGCCAGCCGCTGTGACGGGTAAGGAAATCCAAGGGCGTTCACGGCAATCCATACGTCGGTATCCGTGAGTTTGAGTAAGCCCCAATCGGCAAAAAACTCGGTCAGGTTACGTTTGGCGGCGATAGACGCAGTCAGTACGAAGTATTTAAGACCCAGGGCCTCGCCTGGATGTTCTCTGATGTAACGATGCCAGTCTGGCAGGAAGTCCTCGCCTAATCCCTTGCGAAGCTGTTCAAACATTGCCAAAGGGTCGGATTCAGGCGCCCCGTAGATTTTTTCAGTGCGTGGTAACGCCAGCCAATTCACGGTGCCATTCCACCGATCTGGAAGTACATAGGTGTATTCGTTGATGTAGTGTCGTCCTACAGCAAGGGCATAAAGATTGACGGTGATTTCGCCAAACAGGCCGTATGAGTTGTAAGAGGTTTGATAATGGTGTCCGTACTCGTGCAGCGTGACCCATCGCTCAGCGGCCAGCCCTCCGAGTAGAGCCTCATTGAACTCACCGATCGCTTCTCTGTAGGGCAAGGCAATGCAACCTGTGGTCGCATGGGGAATTTTGCTGGCGGAGCCTTCCACCGCATAGATCAACAAGCGAGACCTTGTGTGAATGGGTGCAGAACCGTCAAACCCGCTGACTTCTGCCTCCAGCCGCATGACTTCTTCGTGAGAATGCACTATGGCACTGGGTTCGACATCAGAAAACTTGAGCGCCGTGCTTCGAAATGCTGCCACTACTATGTGCGTACCCACCAGCTCGACCTCAGGCGCCTTGGTGAGTAGAAGCATTTTTCGCCACTGGGTCGCTGTAATCCCATTGACATAGTAGGGCATCGGAATGGCGCCACTTCCGAAGATAACCCTTGCTACGCCCGGCCTGGAGCCGATCAGGTTACGGATGTGAATGGCACCTCCCAAGGGGTCTCGAATAATGTTTATTCCTCGGGTCAGAGGCCGCGCTCGCATGTTCTCGGACTGCTCTGACGGATCGTCGCGGTCAGCCAAGCCTTGTGTACCGACCAGCAAGGTCAGATTATCGACGTTGCCCCATACCCGTACCTCGAACTCTTGTCCTGCGAGCGCAAAGTAGCCGGTTGGCTGATAGTCCGCCTTGCGTATTCTCCAGGACATTGCCGCCTGCTCGGCAGCAGCGTCCTGCATTGGTTGAATAAGCACGGAGCGCGGGTGAGGGAACTCGAGCGTTGAATCCAGTGCATAAGAGCAAATATTTTTATCATGGCTGCATATTCGAACACGCAGGGTATCGGCGGTGTGCAGATAAGCAGACGGTACGGCCGGGTTGGAAAAGACCCCGCCGCTGACGATACCGATGCCTTTCCATTCCGAATCGGAAAACGCTTCCACCAGCCCCGACTGCATAGTGGTAGAGCCGCTGACTGACAGGCTGCCGTCGTTGTTCTTGTGCGATGACAGGCGGGTCAGTATCGGACGGACTCGAAACGTGGTGTCAGAGTCTGGAAAGCCGGCGACACGCAGGCGAATGTGGTCAGGGTCTACGAGATAATTTGCAGGCACATCCGGATTGAGTATGCCCATGGCAACCGAGCCGATGGAGGCCCAGGTGCCATCGGCTCTAAGCGCCTCTACCGTCGCCCCGTTTGCGCCGTAGACCATGACGATGACCTCGACGCGATCATCTGAAACTGCCGTTATGTCGACTGCGACAATTGAAACGGCTTGAGTTGCCTGCGGTTCGGAATCCTCTATGGAGGTGCCGCAGATGAAGCCCTGCAGCGCCCTTGCGCCAGCGACGGCTGAAGTGAAATCGTTCATCGAATGATTACCTGTTGCTGCTTGAGCGCTTAATGCTCAAGCGAGAAATAGTGAGCAGATACGGGCTTGGGCGGCGATGCCGCCAGGCTCGTGCCTGCGATCTCTCGTACAACAGCTGGAGTAGCGAATGCAGTCAGACACTCTCTGCGGTCGCATGGCCGTCCTGCTCAAACCGAGTAAGCGCAGTGTGGGCCTGTCCTTGCTTGGAAGGTACTGACAGAACTGACAGGGCGGTGCAGTGGTTTGCTGCGTCAGCGATAAATCCCGTTCTTGCCATGCGCCGCACTCGCCTGATTGCCGCGTTCGCCGATCATGCTGCGCAGGTCGATCCATTCGACGCCTTGTGCCTTGAGGTTGGGCAGTTCGCGTTCCAGTACGTCCAGCGTGACAGGGTAGGGGTGTCCGATCACCACGGCAGAACCATATTTGCGGGCGATTTTTATCGCGGTCTGCAATTGGCGGGTGATGGCTTCTGCGGTGCGTTCGTCGTCCAGGAATACGTCACGCGAGACGCTGGCCAGACCGATGCGCTGCGCTTCGGCGGCCGCCACGGTTTTCGCGCTGGTGCGGCTGTCGACGAAAAACAGGTGACGACGCTGTAGCTCGGCCATCAGCCAGGTCATGGCGACCGGCTCGGCGGTCATCCGGCTGCCCATGTGGTTGTTGATGCCGGCTGCGTACGGCACTTTCAGCAGGGCAGCATTGAGACGGCTTTCCAGCTCAGGCAGTGGCAGCTCGGGGTGCCAGGCGTAAGGACCGGTCGCGGGGTCCATGGGCATGTGCAGCATGACCGTTTTGCCTGCGCGATGAGCCTGGCGGGCAAACTCGGTGGCATGCGGGGTGTCGGGCATGATTGCCAGGGTGACCGGGCCGGGAAGCGCCAGTGTGCGGCTGTCGCGCTGCGGATTCTGGCCCAGGTCATCGATGATCAGGCTCAGGTAGGCCTTGGACGGTTTGCCGCTGTTCTCGGCTGGCGCTGCATGGGCAGCGCCAGTGATCGAGAGGGTCAGCAATAACAAAGTTAGAAAGCGCATCCGTCAGTTGCCGCGGGTGATACTCAGCCCCTTGAGCAGGCTGAGCGCCTGGCTGAGCTGGAAGTCGTCATCCTGCGGACGCGCCTTGGCGGCTGCGCCACTCTTGACGGTCGGTTTGTCTGCGCCGCCGTTGCCATTGCCCAGGTGACCCAGCAGGTCGGCTTCCTTGTAGTTCTCGCCGTCCGCTTCGTTGGTGACCTTGGCCCGACGTACCACGATGTCCGGGTTGATGCCCTGGGCCTGGATCGAGCGGCCGTTCGGCGTGTAGTACAACGCGGTAGTGATCTTCAGGGCGCGATCGTTGTTCAGCGGCAGGACGGTCTGCACCGAGCCTTTGCCGAAGGTGTCAGTGCCCATCAGGATGCCGCGTTTCTGGTCTTGCAGGGCACCGGCAACGATTTCCGATGCCGAGGCGCTGCCGCCGTTGATCAGCACCACCAGTGGCACGCCTTCACTGGCGTCTGCCGGGTCTGCCGAGAAGCGCAGTTCGGAGTTGGCAATGCGGCCTTTGGTGTAGACGATCAGGCCTTTGGTGAGGAAGTGATCCGCCACCTGCACGGCCGATTGCAGCACGCCGCCCGGGTTGTTGCGCAGGTCGAGAATCAGGCCGCTCATCTTCTTGCCGTTGTCCTTGCGGAATTTGGCCAGCGCCTTGCCGACTTCGTCACCGGTCTTGACCTGGAACTGGGTGATGCGGATATAGCCGTAGCCATTTTCCAGCATCTGCGCCTTGACGCTCTTGACCTGAATGGTTGCCCGCGCCAGGGTCACGTCAAACGGCGTGCCGCCATCGCGGACCAGCGTCAGGGTGATCTTTTCGCCGATCTTGCCGCGCATCTTGTCGACCGCTTCCTGCATGTTCTGGCCCTGGGTCGGCGTACCGTTGATCTTCACGATCAGGTCGCCTGCCTCGATGCCAGCCTTGGAAGCCGGTGTGTCGTCGATGGGCGAAACCACCTTGACGAAACCGTCCTCGACGCCGACTTCGATGCCCAGCCCACCGAACTCGCCGCTGGTGCTTTCCTGCAGCTCCTGGAAATCTTCCGGGCCGAGGTAGGCAGAGTGCGGATCAAGGTTGCTGAGCATGCCTTTGATGGCGTTCTCCAGCAGAGTCTTGTCGTCGACCGGCTCCACGTAGGCCGCCTTGACCCGGTCCATGACCTCGGCAAAGGTGCGCAACTCGTCGAGCGGCAGCGGCGGCTTTGCGGCGGCGTTGGTTTTGGCGGGCGAGACTGCTGCAGGCGTGGCTGGCGCGGTCTTTTCGGCAGCTTGCGCCAGAGGCGCGCCGATAACGATGGCAATTGCCAGGGCCAGCGAGGTGAGGCGGGACAAATGCAGCATGTCTAACGAACTCCTACAGATATTGACGCCGACTTATCCTTGAGTGCGGCACCATTGGGCCGGATCGCTGGGGCGACCCTGCTGACGAATAGCAAAGTACAACGCTGCCGTGTCCTGACCGCCACTATTGCCGACCGTGGAAATCGCTTCACCGGCTTTTACAATGTCGCCTGCCGACTTGAGCAGGCTCTGGTTGTGCCCGTAAAGGGTCAGATAACCGTTGCCATGGTCGAGAATGACCAGAAGCCCGGCACCGCGCAACCAGTCGGCGAACACCACTCGTCCGCCATGCACGGCACGTACCTGGCTTCCGGCTGCGGCGCTGATCATGACGCCGTCCCATTTGGTCCGTTCGTCATCACCGCGGGCTTCACCGAAACGCGCAAGCAGTCGACCATCGATAGGCCATGGAAGTTTTCCCTTGGCCTCTGCAAACGGTCCGCCGTAGGAAACACCGGCACTGGAAACGACTGCGCCGGGGGCTTTGACCGGGCGACGCGGTGCCGGTTCATCATCGCTTTTTCTACTGCTGTTGTTGCTGTTGTTGCGGGCGACGGCTTCAGCTTCGCGCTGACGCTTCTCTTCCGCCTCGCGGGCTGCGACCAGCGCCTTCTGGCGAGCTTCTTCGGCTTCACGTGCCTGGCGGGCCAGGGTTTCTTCGATGGTCTTGAGGACTTTGGCCAGGTCGGCCTGATCCTGCTGCCGCGCCTGCATTTTCTGATCGCGGGCCTTGTAGTCCTGATTCAGCTTGGCCAGTGCCTGCTGACGTTCCTGACGAACCTTGGCCAGCTCTTCGCTCTGGCTGTCCAGGTTGCTTTTCTGCACCAGCAGCTGGGCCTGTTGCAGGTCGATGTCTTTTTCGACATTGGCCAGCTGGCGCAGGGTTTCGTTGAAATTGCGTAGCTGCTCCAGGCGCGCCTGGCTCAGGTAATCGTAATAGGTGAGGGTTCGCGCGAACTTCTCGGGATGTTGCTGGTTGAGCAGCAGCTTGAGGTATTCCTGACGGCCGCTCTGGTAGGCGGCGCGGGCCTGGATGGCGATCAGGCGTTGCTGTTCAACGCGGGCACTGTTGAGTTTCTTTTTTTCACTGTCGAGCTTTTGCAGCTCGGTTTCCGTCTTTTTTAGTTCCTTTTGCAGGACCTCGACCTGCTTTTCCAACTTGCCCATTTCGGTTTCAGTGGTGCGCAGGTCCTTCTGGACGCCTGCACGTTCTTCCTGAAGCTTGCCCAGGACTTTTTGCAGCTCCGCCACATCCTGACGCGCAGCATCTATCTGTTTTTGGGTTTGCACACGCTCGTCTTCGGCAAACGCCGGATTGAGCAGGCAGATCAGAGCAAGGGCAATCAAGGCGCGAAGCATGTGGGTGGGCGATACCGAGGAATTGTGAGAAAAAATGTCAGGCCTAGTATGCCCGCCATGCGCTGCAAAAAAAACGCCTCGCAGCCACTGCTTTGAGGCCTGAAACATAAAAAACCGGCCTTGCCTGATGGCTAAAGGCCGGTTTTTCCGGATTACTCGGCCACGAGGATCGAGTGACCAGTCATCTCTTGCGGTTTCTCCATGCCCAGCAGGTGCAGCATGGTCGGCGCGACATCGGCCAGAACGCCGCCTTGGCGAACTTTCAGCTGACGTTTGCCGACATAAACGAACGGCACCGGCTCGGAGGTATGCGCAGTGTGCGCCTGTCCGGTGGAGTCGTCGGTCATCTGCTCGACGTTGCCGTGGTCCGCGGTAATCAGCGCCTCACCACCGACTTTCTCCAGCGCCTCGGCGATGCGCCCGACACACACGTCCAGGCATTCCACAGCCTTGATCGCGGCTTCCATGATCCCGCTGTGGCCAACCATGTCGCCGTTGGCGTAGTTGACGACGATCACGTCATAACGCTGATGTTCGATGGCATCGACAATCTTGTCGGTCACTTCCGGTGCGCTCATCTCCGGCTGCAGGTCGTAAGTGGCGACTTTCGGCGACGGGATCAGAATGCGCTCTTCACCCGGGAACGGTTCTTCTCGGCCGCCGGAGAAGAAGAAGGTGACGTGGGCGTATTTTTCGGTTTCAGCGATGCGCAGCTGGGTCTTGCCGTTGTCCGCCAGGTACTCGCCCAGCACGTTTTTCAGGCTGCCCGCAGCAAAAGCGGACGGTGCAGGAATGCTCGCCGCGTACTGGGTCAGCATCACGTAGTTGACCTTCGGCTGACGGGCGCGCTCGAAGTCCTTGAAATCGTCTTCGACGAACACACGAGTCAGTTCACGAGCGCGGTCGGCACGGAAGTTCATGAACACCACCGCGTCGCCATCTTCCACGCGGGCGGCTTCGCCGATGCGGGTGGCCTTGACGAACTCGTCGTTCTCGTCGCGTGCGTAGGCGGCTTCGAGCCCGGCAACGGCGCTGTCGGCGTGGAAATCGGCGGTGCTGTCGACGATCAGGTTATAGGCAGAGGAAACCCGGTCCCAGCGGTTGTCACGGTCCATGGCGAAGTAGCGACCGACGATCGTGGCAGTGCGACCCTTGCCCAGACGGGCAAAGGTTGCGTCCATCAGCTCGAGGGATTTCTTCGCGCTGCGCGGTGGCGTGTCGCGACCGTCGAGGAAGGCGTGCAGGTAGATTTTTTCTGCACCGCGTTTGACCGCCAGTTCTGCCATCGCAACCAGATGGTCCTGGTGGCTGTGCACGCCGCCATCGGACAGCAGGCCCATGATGTGCACGGCCTTGCCAGCGCTGACGGCTTTATCCACAGCGGCGCAGATGGTCGGGTTCTCGAAGAACTCGCCATCGCGAATCGCTTTGGTCACCCGGGTGAAGTCCTGATACACCACGCGGCCGGCACCCAGGTTCATGTGCCCGACCTCGGAATTGCCCATCTGCCCGTCCGGCAGACCGACGTCCATGCCCGACCCGGAAATCAGGCCATTGGGCATGGTTTGGTAGAGACGATCCATGACCGGCATCTTCGCGGCCAGAATGGCATTCCCCTTGTGGCTTTCGCTGTGTCCGAAGCCATCCAGGATGATAAGAACCAGAGGTTTTGGCGTGGCAGTCATAGAACCCACTCGATGCTGATTGGATAAAGAGATGAACAAAGTACAAGGGAACGGCATTTTAAGGACAAGTTCAAACGGCGTCACTGCCGTACGGACTTTGGCCGACCTTGGCTGCTGTGTATACTGGCCGACATTTTAACGCCCTGGAACCTACTGATGGTTGCTCACCTGCTTGAATTCGCCACTAACCACTATTTGATCACCGGTGCCTTCGTCATTTTGCTGGGACTGCTGATTGCTTACGAAATGAGCAAGGGCGGCGCCAGCCTGAGCACTCGCGAGCTGACCGCGCTGGTCAACAGCGATCAGGGCGTGGTCATCGACGTGCGCTCGAAAAAGGATTACACCGCAGGGCACATCGTCGGCTCCCTGAATTTTCCGCAGGACAAGGTACTGACCCGTACCGCCGAACTGGAGAAATACAAGGACAAGACGTTGATCATAGTCGATGCAATGGGGCAGCATGCTGGCACCACCGCCCGCGAGCTGCTCAAGTCCGGCTTCAAGGCGGCCAAGCTGTCCGGCGGCATTTCCAGCTGGCGCGGCGATAACCTTCCTCTGGTGAAGTGAACATGGCTCAAGTCATCGTCTATTCCAGCGACTACTGCCCGTATTGCATACGTGCCAAACAGCTTCTGCAGAGCAAGAGCGTGGCCTTCGAGGAAATCCGGGTCGACGGCAAGCCGCAGCTGCGTGCCGAAATGACCCAGAAGGCCGGTCGTACTTCCGTACCGCAAATCTGGATCGGTTCGACCCACGTGGGCGGCTGCGATGACCTGTTCGCTCTGGAGCGTGCCGGCAAGCTCGATGCGCTGCTGGCCTGATACCCCTTAATCTTTCAGCCTAATCTGACAAGGATCCGAGATGACCGATCAACCGAACAACGACGCCGTTGCCAACGAAGAAAACGGCCCACAATTCTCCCTGCAGCGTATCTACGTTCGCGACCTGTCGTTCGAAGCGCCAAAAAGCCCGGCGATCTTCCGCCAGGAGTGGACGCCGACCGTCAGCCTGGACCTCAACACCCGTCAGAAGCAGCTGGAAGGCGATTTCTACGAAGTCGTGCTGACCCTGTCCGTGACCGTCAACAATGGCGACGAAGTTGCCTTCATCGTTGAAGTGCAACAGGCCGGTATCTTCCTGATCAAGGGCCTGGACGACGGCGCAATGAGCCACACCCTCGGCGCATTCTGCCCGAACATCCTGTTCCCTTACGCTCGCGAAGCCATCGACAACCTGGTCGTACGTGGCTCGTTCCCTGCGCTGATGCTGGCTCCGGTGAACTTCGACGCCCTGTACGCGCAAGAACTGCAGCGCATGCAGGAAGCTGGCGAAACGCCGACTGTTCAGTAAGCGTTACCGCTGCAAACAAAAAGCGCCTTTCGGGGCGCTTTTTTGTGCATGGTCGCTCGGTCTAGGCAAACCCGTGCTGACGCCATGCTTCATAGACAGCCACGGCCACCGTGTTGGACAGATTAAGGCTGCGGCAGCCTTCGCGCATGGGCAGTCGCAAGCGATGCTCGCTGCTCAGCGAGTCAAGAATATCGGCGGGCAGGCCACGGCTCTCCGGACCGAACAGAAAGGCATCGTCTGGCTCGAAGCTCGCATCATGAAAAGGCCGAGAGCCTTTGGTGGTGAAGGCGAACACCCTCGGGTTGCCGATCTTCTCCAGACAGCTTGCCAGGTCAGCATGTGTCTGCAGCGTGGCATACTCGTGATAGTCGAGCCCGGCACGACGCAGGCGCTTGTCGTCCAGCTCGAAACCCAAGGGTTCGATCAAATGCAGGGTGCAGCCACTGTTGGCGCATAGCCTGATGACATTGCCGGTATTCGGCGGAATTTCTGGTTGAAAAAGGATGACGTGAAACATGCACGGCTCCGAACGAAAGGACGGGATGCATTCTACCCTTGAAGAGGACCCGAGACCGAAGCTATGGCCGCGTGTTCTTGGCTCCATGGCGATTGTCGGGTTTACCGTGGGCACGATTATCGGCCGCCTGCAGCAGCCTGACCCGGTCGAACTGGAGCAGATCGAAGAATTGCCTGCCGGTCTGGCGCTCTGGTTCAACGAAGAACCGAAGTATCGCGGCGCGACAGTCGATGGTGCAGTGGTACTCAACGTCGATGCCTCAGGACAGCCGTGGACGGGCCAACTGAGGTTCGACAACAGGATTGCGCGCTGGAAGGTAGAACGTGGAGAGAAGGGGTTGGTGCTGACGCTCCTGGCAGCCCGTCCACTTCATGGCGACTGGCGCACTGAGAAGGTGGACGGGCGCTGGAGACTGGAGGTCAGTCTCCGGGAGGAATAAAAGAGGGGAATCCCCGGCCTGCCTGTACCAAGGTCCCCAAAACTGGCGATGTAATACCTATTGCAGGGGGCGTGCCAGTTTTCAAATCGTTTCAGAAAAAACGTGTTCGCGTGAGAAGCGGATCCTCCCTGCGTGAGGCCATGCTTTATTCCTGCAACACATAACTCTTTGAATTATAAATATTTATACATGTTGCTCGTGTGCCGGAAGTGATTTGGCTATAGAGCGGAGTCGTAGTGCCGCGTCGTTCCTCCTTGATAACGCAGTACACGTTCCAGCCTTCCGGTTTTCCAGAAGCGCACTCAATTTGCGCACCACTAGCGTGCAGAAACCCATACTGATGCACTCGTCCATCCGAACTCGATGATGGATCTTCGCCCCTCACGTGCACAAATGAGCCGTTTGCGCATTGGCCAATCGGCTGGCTGCCATGGCGCCCGACACCAGAATTGCCTTTTTGTTCACATGGACTACAGTGAGGGACGGCTCTGAAGGCCGAAAAATGCTTGAAAATGGCCCAAAAAAGCAAAGTGAAAAAAATTTTTTGTGCTTGAACACGGTGCGCCGTCAAAGTGATGACAACTGTCACATTAACTGACTAATCTCCCCGAAGTTCCCGTAATACAAGGCTTTCGCCAGTTTTGCATCAGCACTCTGCTGGCGGGGATCGAGGCCGGTGAAGGTGCATTTTTCCGGTCGGGGGCACGAAAACGATAGATCTGACGAACGGTACCAAAATAAGTTTTGGGAAATGGGTAGTCAGGTCGATACACTCCGTGACGTCTTTGCTGACACGAGTTGTGACAAATGACTGGATGTTCTCAAGATTCCAGCAACGGTTTCTTCAGCGCATAAAAGCATTGCACCGACGTGTTGCCATCGACCAAAGCGGTCTAGTCAAAAGTCAGGGCGAACAGAATCCATTGATCTCGGATCGGGACTGTCGCCTATCGCTAATCCGTGGGTCAGGGCCAAGCCCGGCACCATGGATATAAAAAATTAGATTCACGAGGAGCGTAGTAATGAAGAAGTCCACCCTGGCTTTGGCCGTCACCGTTGGTGTATTGGCTCAGCAGGCCAGCGCAGCTGGTTTCCTGGAAGACAGTAAAGCGTCCGTCAGTTCTCGTACCCTGTATTTTGACAACGACCAGCGTGAGCCTGGCTCGGCCAACAATCGTGAGACTGCCACTGGTTTGAAGTTTGACTACCTGTCTGGCTTTACTCAGGGCACTGTTGGTTTTGGTCTGGACCTGCAAGGTCTGGTGGGCGTTCACCTTGATGGTGGCCGTGGCCATCATGCATTGAACGGCGCCATTTCGCCTTCTGACAGCGACGGTTCTTCAGTTGACGAGTGGAGCCGTCTGGGCGCCAACGGCAAAGTACGCTTCTCGAAAACCGAGCTGAAAGTCGGTAACGCACTGGCACCTAACCTGCCAATTCTGGTCAGCAACGACGGTCGTCTTTTGCCTCAGGCTTTCCAGGGCGGCATCCTGACGTCCAAGGAACTGGACAACGTTACCTTCACTGCTGGTCAGTTGAACAAGTCCATCGGCCGTGCATCGAGCAACTGGACTGACCTGTCCGTTGCTGGTGCTACTGAAGGCAGCGATCAGTTCCGTTTCGCTGGTGCAGATTGGAAAGTAACCAAAGATCTGACCTTGCAGTACTACTACGCCAACCTGGAAGACTTCTACAAGCAACACTTCCTGGGCCTGGTTCATGTCTACCCGATCAGCGACAACCAGTCGTTCAAAACTGACCTGCGTTACTTCAATAGCAGCTCTGACGGCAAAAACAGCGATGCAGCGGCCGGCTATCGTTTTAACAACAACAGCGGCTATGCCAAGAAACCCGGCGAAGTCGATAACACCACCTGGTCGGCGATGTTCACCTACTCGTTGGGTGGCCATGCGTTGATGATCGGTCGTCAGCAGGTTAGCGATGACGGCGGTATGGTTTATCTGGGCCAGGGCAGCGTTACCAAGAACGGCACCAGCACTTCTAGTGCTGAAGGCAACGGCGGTTCGAGCTTCTACCTGTTTACTGACTCGATGATCAACGGCTTCAACCGTGCTGGTGAAAACACCACGTTCGGTCAGTACTCGTATGACTTTGCCAAGGTTGGTGTCCCAGGGCTTAAAGCATCCCTTGCTTACCTCTACGGTGATGACATCAAAGGCGCACGTGGTACCACTGCGTTCGGTAACGAGTATTCTGAGTGGGAACGCGACATGCGCGTTGACTACGTGGTGCAGAGCGGTCCTTTGAAAGGCTTGGGTACTTCATTGCGTCGCGGTAACTACCGTGCTGATGATGGCCTCAACGGCGCTGTTGATGCTGATCAAACCCGTCTGATCTTCAACTACACCTACAACTTCATGTAAGTGTATTGAGGCTCAAAGGAACCCCGCCCCGTGCGGGGTTTCTTTTGCCTGTTTTTTGATATTCCTGACAGGTCTATTGGGCGCATTATTTATTCTTTTTAACTTCTCTCGACAGGGCGCACAGTAGTGCTATACCAAGGCCTACCCGATACAGACAAGGAGCAACACCATGACACTGCGACTTGGCGACATCGCCCCTGATTTCGAACAGGAATCCAGTGAGGGGCGTATACGTTTTCATGAATGGCTCGGCGACAGCTGGGGTGTGTTGTTTTCTCATCCGGCTGACTTCACGCCGGTGTGCACCACAGAGCTGGGCTTCACTGCCAAATTGAAAGACGAGTTCGCCAAGCGTGGCGTGAAAGCCATTGCGCTGTCGGTGGACCCGGTCGATTCGCACATCAAGTGGATCGATGACATCAACACCACGCAAAACACCCTGGTCAACTTCCCGATTCTGGCCGATGCCGACCGCAAGGTTTCCGACCTGTACGACCTGATTCACCCTAATGCCAACGACACACTGACTGTGCGCTCGCTGTTCGTGATCGATCCGAACAAGAAGGTGCGTCTGACCATTACCTATCCGGCCAGCACCGGGCGTAACTTCCACGAGATTCTGCGCGTTATCGACTCCCTGCAATTGACCGACAACTACAAGGTTGCCACGCCCGCCAACTGGGTGGACGGTGATGACGTAGTGATCGTGCCGTCGATCAAGGACGAAGCCGAGATCAAGCAGCGCTTTCCCAAGGGCTACAAGGCAGTCACCCCTTATCTGCGCCTGACACCACAGCCAAACCGCTGATTTTCGATCTACCAAGCGTGGGGTTATTCGGGCCGATGTATCGGCCCTTTTTTATTCCTTCCTCATAGCCACCTGCTAAGTCGCTCCATCAAGCGCGGACGCGGAGCGTCCAGAACGGCATACCCACGCGGAGCATGGGCACGATAGTTACAGGGCTATCGTTCCTCACGCTCCAGCGTGGGAATGCCTGTCGTGACGCTCTGCGTCACAAATCTTCGTCGCGCTGCAGAATCAGGATCGGACGCGGAGCGTCCAGAACGGGCATACCCACGCGGAGCATGGGTACGATAGTTACAGGGCTATCGTTCCTCACGCTCCAGCGTGGGAATGCCTGTCGTGACGCTCCGCGTCACAGGTTGCCAACGTACAAGCACGAACACTTTTATATATTCATTTATGGAATAACTAAATGAATAAATAAGATTTATAGATATAAAAAAGGGCTGTTAATGTCGTGCCTATTCCCACCTTGCTCCTTCGTAACCGGTCGAGCAGGGGATCACCCCAAATAGGTAAAGGAGCGCATATGCGCACTGTCATTTTGCGTCGAGGCCTTGTTGCGCTGTTTGCTGCTGCGGTCGCTCTTGGTGCGGTCACTCAGGCCCAGGCGGAAGATCTGCGCATCGGTTACCAGAAGTACGGCACGCTGGTGCTGCTCAAGGCCAAGGGCTCGCTGGAGAAGCGCCTGGCCGAGCAGGGCGTGAAAGTCCAGTGGACCGAGTTCCCTGGTGGTCCTCAGCTGCTTGAAGGCCTGAACGTAGGCTCCATCGATTTCGGCGTCACCGGCGAAACGCCGCCGGTCTTCGCTCAGGCCGCGGGCGCGGACCTGCTGTATGTGGCCTACGAGCCGCCAGCACCGACCAGTGAAGCCATTCTGGTCCCCAAAGACTCGCCGATTACCTCGGTCAAGGACCTGAAGGGCAAGAAAGTCGTCCTCAATAAGGGCTCGAACGTCCATTACCTGCTGGTCAAGGCACTGGAAGATGCCGGCCTGAAATACACCGATATCCAGACCGTCTTCCTGCCTCCGGCCGATGCGCGTGCGGCTTTCGAGCGTGGCAGCGTGGACGCCTGGGTCATTTGGGACCCGTACCAGGCCGCTGCTGAAAAGCAATTGCAGGCGCGCACCTTGAAAGATGGCACCGGCATTGTCGATAACCATCAGTTCTATCTCGCCACCAAGCCATACGCACAGAAAAACCCCAAGGTCATTCAGGCCCTGGTCGAGGAGGTCCGTGCGGTGGGGGAATGGTCCAAGGCCAACCCCGATGAAGTGACCCGACAGGTCGCACCGTTGCTGGGGCTGCCTGCCGACATCACCCTGACTTCGGTGAAGCGTCAGGGCTACGGCGCGCAGTTCCTTACCCCGACGGTGGTGGCGGCACAGCAGAAAATCGCCGACACCTTCTACCAGCTCAAGCTGATTCCAAAGCCGCTCAGCATTGCTGACGTGGTCTGGACACCTCCTGCTGCTGTTGCTCAAGCACAGTGATCGTCAGGCCCTTCGAGGAGACAACTCCATGAGCCTCAGTGCTTCGCAACGCATCGTTCACCGACTGGCGCCTTGGGCACTTCCAGTCCTGTTGCTGGCAGTCTGGCAGCTGTCGGTCAGCGCCGGTTGGTTATCCACACGCATTCTGCCCGCCCCCAGCGCGGTCATCGAAGCCGGCATAAACCTGGTCGCCAGCGGCGAAATCTGGACCCATCTGGCAATCAGCGGCTGGCGCGCCGGGATCGGTTTCGCCATCGGCGGCGGCATCGGTCTGGCGCTGGGCTTCATTACCGGCCTGAGCAAATGGGGTGAGCGTTTGCTGGACAGCTCGGTGCAGATGATCCGCAACGTGCCGCACCTGGCGCTGATCCCGCTGGTCATCCTGTGGTTCGGCATCGACGAGACCGCCAAGATATTCCTCGTTGCACTGGGCACCCTGTTCCCGATTTACCTGAACACCTACCACGGCATCCGCAACATCGATCCGGCGCTGGTAGAAATGTCCCGCAGCTATGGCCTGTCAGGTTTCAGCCTGTTTCGTCATGTGATCCTGCCGGGCGCCATGCCTTCTATTCTGGTAGGGGTGCGCTTTGCGCTGGGCTTCATGTGGCTGACGCTGATCGTCGCGGAAACCATTTCCGCCAGCTCCGGCATCGGCTACCTGGCGATGAATGCGCGGGAATTTCTGCAAACCGACGTCGTGGTGCTGGCCATTGTGTTGTACGCCGTACTCGGCAAGCTGGCCGATCTGGCGGCGCGAGGCCTGGAACGTGTCTGCCTGCGCTGGCACCCGGCCTATCAAACGAGCAAAGGCGGTGCCGCATGACCAGTCTGAAACAGCAACCTCCACACTTGCTGCGTGGCATCCCGCTGGCGGTACGCAAACTGAAAAAAGCGTTCGGCGCCCGTGAAGTGCTCAAGGACATCGACCTGCACATTCCGGCCGGTCAGTTCGTCGCCATCGTCGGCCGCAGCGGTTGTGGCAAAAGCACCCTGTTGCGCCTGCTCGCCGGTCTCGACAAACCGACGCAAGGCCAGCTGCTCGCCGGCTCTGCGCCACTGGACGATGCCCGCGAAGATACGCGCTTGATGTTCCAGGAAGCGCGCTTGCTGCCCTGGAAAAAGATCATCGACAACGTCGGCCTAGGCCTGAGCGGCGACTGGCGGGCGCAGGCCCTAGAAGCGCTTGAAGCCGTCGGCCTTGCCGAGCGCGCCAACGAGTGGCCTGCCGCATTGTCCGGTGGTCAGAAGCAGCGCGTTGCCCTAGCCCGCGCGCTGATTCACAAGCCACGCCTGCTGTTGCTCGACGAGCCGTTGGGTGCGCTGGACGCCCTGACCCGGATCGAAATGCAGCAACTGATCGAAAAACTGTGGGGCCAGTATGGTTTCACGGTGCTGCTGGTGACCCATGACGTCAGCGAGGCCGTGGCCATTGCCGAACGTGTGATCCTTATCGAAGAAGGGCAGATCGGCCTTGATCTGCTGGTCGACCTGCCACGCCCGCGTGTTCGTGGTTCGCATCGCCTTGCGGCGCTGGAGGCCGAAGTGCTCAACCGCGTGCTGGCCCTGCCGGGTTCGCCACCTGACCCGGAACCGTTTTCGCCACTGCCCACGCAATTACGCTGGGCAAATTAACCCTGATCCCCAAAGGAAGACATGCCATGACTATCAAAGCCATCAACGTTCGCAACCAGTTCAAAGGCACCATCAAGGAAATCGTCCACGGCGATGTACTGTCGGAAATCGACGTACAGACCGCATCGGGCGTCGTGACCTCGGTCATCACCACCCGCTCGGTCAAGGAGCTGGAGCTGGTCGTCGGCAGCGAAGTCATCGCCTTCGTGAAGTCGACTGAGGTTTCCATCGCCAAGCTGTAAACGATGCGTGAATGCAACCCCGAAGCGCGCAAGCCCTTCGGGGTTTTTGCGTGAAAGTGGCAATAAGCCTGCTGTCATGTCTGACAGCTAGGCAGAACAGAAAGACAGGGATAGCCTGTTGTTGTCTGTGAAGTTTTTTGCAAGCACAGCCTATATATACACTGAACGATAAGGATGCTGTATCGCGGTGATCATGCTGATTAATCTCAATTCAGATTTGACAGGTTACTGGCACGTTAGGTGAACATAGCGATGCCGTGCTATGTCAAGCTGAAATCGGCCGTGAGTACTTGCTGATCAGGTGAGGCAGTGCGGCTTTTTTTCATGCATGTTGTTCGGTTAGCGCACTTCTATGGATGGAGTTTTAATGATGAAAAGTACAAGTAAAGCGGGCGGGATCGAGTATGAGTTCCAGGCACCGTTCCGAGCGCCTCGTGATATGGGTCACCAGACAAAAATATTGGCGCTTGATTCGGGTATGCGTTATTTGACAGACCTGGAACACAGTAGCAGCAGAGTATTTCTTTCCAGGTTATCCAACGACGGCACCCCTGATCTGAGCTTCGCTCCGGACGGTTACAGGACGGAGAGCGTGGAGATGGCATTTGATGGGCTCGAGCCGGGGCTGGTGGTGCGGAAAGACGGAGGAGTTGTTGCCGCTCTGTGTAATGACAATGAGTTGGGGCTGGTGTGTTTTAAAACGGACGGTACGCTTGATCCAGACTTTGGAACTGACGGGATAATTGTCCATTCCTATTGGGCGGTAGGTATTACTCAACGCAGCGGGCAGCTTGACGATGTTGACTCGGACGATAAGAGCGCTCCCAGCGGGAAAGACGTTGCTGGCGCTAGAGGCACTATAGCGCCGGGGATGGATGGAAGAATCTACGGTTTGATTGGAGGCCGAACCTCTTCTCCGGATGCAGTGATACGTTGTCTGGGTAACGGCGAACTGGATGCTGGATTCAACGAGACTGGAACGCTACCCATTACCTACACAACGTATGACGCAGTGGTGTCGGGCGTTGTCCCCACCCCGGATGGCGGTATAGCGGTTACGGGCAGGCTCAGGGGGGCAGTGTTCGTAAGTTGCTATAAAGAAGATGGTTCCTTGAACGTGCAATTTGGTGAGGGCGGATTTGCAATATTCGGTCCTGAGCACTTTGGCTACACCGATGAAGAAATTCTCCAGCTGGAATTTAATCATATTGCAGTATTGCCAGGTGGCGGATTTATAGTGAGTGGATATTTGTCCGCTATCAACCCTACGCTCACCTACGGTCTTCTGGTCGCGGTGGACAGTACAGGCAAGCTGGCTCAGTCCTTTAATAACGGTAAGCCAGTAATGTTTGAGCTGGCGCCACGTGAGGTGGATTTCATATTCGGGGGCGTCGTGTTGCAAGCGGATGGGAAAATCCTGGTGGGTGGCGGTTTAACCGCAAGGAACCCGACATATAGACGGGACGTATTCGTCATTCGATACTTACAGACTGGGGAGCTCGACTTGAGTTTTGCGGGGAGAGGGTGGGTGCAGTTCAGCCCGTTTGGCAATGTGGTAAGTTACCTTAATAGTATTAGTATTGATAAGGATCAGAAAATCTTGCTGGCAGGGGATGGTGGTCCTGACAATAACCTGTCTTCAATGACTGGCTTTGTCATGCAGTTAGCCAGTTAGGGTTACTGCTAGGTCGTCTATTCTAACGTGAATGCGTCATCCGCCGCCCCGAAGCGCGCAAGCCCTTCGGAGTTGTTGTTTGTAGTCAAAGGTGGCGGTCGGTCCAATTCGAGCGACGCGCTTTGTTGAATTGAGGCTTGGTCACTGAGAAGCTCTGGATTCCACGAAGGTCTCGACGAACGCATAAAATCTTCGCGGGTAAGCCTCGCTCTAACGTATGCGCGCCACAAGCCCCACCTAGCAAAATGAGCATTGGGTTTAGCGAGGCATCTCTGGCGAGCAGCTTCACAGCAACAGGGCTTCGCGTCACGCAAGGCATTCCCTGGCTGGAGCGCTCAGCGTTATACACAAGTTCTGATAAGCTCAGAAAATAGGGCTTTTGTGAGAGCGGACTTGTCCGCGATGGGTTGCGAAGCGGCTCTAAAACAGCCCGCTTTGGTTATGTCTGATACACCATATGCAACGATTTTACTGCCGGTTCCCGGCAGATCGTGGACAAGCGAAGCATCGTCCGGCAGCGCAGTCAGCTTGAAGTGGCGATCATAGACCTCAAGCATGATGCTTTCAGAATCGAAGTCGAACGCTTACCTAGCAGTTATGCGAGGTAGGCGGCGTATCGGTTTTGCCGGATGCTGACGGCTGGTTCTATTTGAAGAAGCTGCCATGACTTCCCCCAACCAGACAGTGCTGTGCAAGTATCGCTACGACCCGCTGGACCGTCTGGCTTCCAGCTCGCCGGCAGGGCAGGCGGATGTGCAGCGCTTCTATCAAAAGAACCGCCTGGCGACCGAAATAGAGGGTGCATCACGACGCACGGTCTTTCAGCATGAAGACCTGTTATTGGCTCAGCAGCGGCGTGTTGAGGGTGCGATCGAAACCACGTTGTTGGCGACGGATCAGCAACGTTCTGTCCTGCGGCTTGTGGATAAGTTCGGGGTTGAGCCAGTGGCGTACAGCGCCTATGGTCATCACCCGGCGGAAAGCGGACTGACCAGCCTGCTGGGGTTCAATGGCGAGCGGCGAGATCCTGTGACCGGGCATTATCTGTTGGGGAATGGGTACCGGGCTTACAACCCGGTGTTGATGCGGTTCAACAGCCCGGACAGTTTGAGTCCGTTTGATGAGGGCGGGTTGAATGCGTATGGGTATTGTGGAGGGGATCCGGTGGGAGTTGTGGATCCGTCGGGGCATATGCCATTTTCAATTCTCATACAGGCGGCAGACATGATTGAAAAGTTCGGTCCGCAAGCAGCTACTCTTATTGCACAGCGCGCTCTGCAAGGCGTCAGCCCTGCTGCGCGTGTTTTAGGGGGCAAACATACTCCTGCGGCTGTACCATCCTTGGTATCTAAAAAGGCAAGTAAGCTACCGTCCGCGTCCGCCTCTACGTCTACTTCGTCGGCTAAATCTGTTTCGAGGCGCAGGCTGACTGAGCAGCGTAGGATGTTGGAACTAAAAAGGAAAAATTTAATTAATGAACTTTCGACTAGATTGCCTATTGATGAGAGTTCCGCAAAGAGACGGTATGAAAGGTTTGAGGGGCGCGTAAGAGACGCTGAGTATCTAATAAAACATTACACGGAAAACCCTGAGAGAGTTAAGCATAGTATAATTAATCCATCCCAGTCGCGAGAGCTTTTTGGAGCGAAGCTTGTTAACGCAGAAACTAATTTTAATGCATACCGTAAAAAATATATCGAAAAATTCGGTGAGTACGTTCGGGATCCGCCTAAAGATAAATAATATCGCTGTCTCAGGTCCGCTTCACTAAAAAAATGGCAAATACAATCCCATCGCCAGCGCAAATACGCCTACATCATCCGGCAGTACAGAGCGCTGGATGTGGAGATCAAAAACCTCAAGCATGATGCTTTCAGGCTCGAAGCCGAGCGTTTACCTAGCATTTATGCGAGGTAGGCGGCGTATCGGTTTTGCCGGATGCTGACGGCTGGTTCTATGTGAACAACTGCCATGGCCTCTCTCGACCCGATAATGCTGTGCACGTATCGCTACGACGCGCTGGACCGTCTGGCCTCCAGCTCGCCGGTTGGGCGGGCGGATGTGCAGCGCTTCTATCAAAAGAACCGCCTGGCGACCGAAATAGAGGGTGCATCACGACGCACGGTCTTTCAGCATGAAGACCTGTTATTGGCTCAGCAGCGGCATGTTGATGGTGTGGTGGACACGACGCTGCTTGCGACGGATCAGCAACGTTCTGTCCTGCGGCTTGTGGATGAGGCCGGGATTGAGCCTGTGGCTTACAGCCCCTACGGTCACCATCCGGCTGAAAGTGGCTTGACCAGTTTGCTGGGGTTTAACGGCGAACGACGCGATCCGGTGACTGGGCATTACCTGCTGGGGAATGGGTATCGGGCTTATAACCCGGTGTTGATGCGGTTCAACAGCCCGGACAGTTTGAGTCCGTTTGATGAGGGCGGGTTGAATGCGTATGGGTATTGTGGGGGTGATCCGATTGGGTTTGTGGATCCGTCAGGGCATGCGCCGTATAACAGGCTACTCAGACGGGCACTAGAAAACGCACGCTTGAAATCACCTAGCCGGAAAGATCGAATATCTACCCGTTTGTTGAGGGTGCTTGGCAAACGCTCAGAAGCGCCTCCTTCACGGGAAGGCAAGCCTTTACCTATATCACCCCTGGCATCAACGAGCGCTGCCTCATCTCCTCCACCCTCGACGACCTCAACTCTGCAAGCTCCTGATAAAGGTAGGCCGGCGATGACCACTCCAGCCATGACCTGGGAGTATAGGGTGAAGAAGGCTGAGGAGTTTCATCATCCAGTGAGCACGGCGGTGCCTACGGACTTTGAAGTGGCCAAAATCTATTTGGAGCGGCACCTTAAAAGACTGCTGGACGTAGAAAATACCATACTTTTTTATAAATCCAATCGGGCTGTAGATACCGGGAATTTTATAGAGGCTGGCCCGTCGCAGTTTTATAAAGCTATCCTGTTGAGAGATATTAATGCTTTTAAAGTATATGCAGCTGGTATGTCTAGAAAGCACCGTAAGGCTATACGTAAACAGCGTTAATAACAGTATTACACTCAGTCTCTACAAACGGTCACTGCAGTGGTGATATTTTTCTCTTCACCAAAAACACCGGCAAATACAACCCCAAATACGCATCAAACACCCGCATCCCTTCCTCAGCCATGCGCGGTGTGATCTCGTCATGCAACTGCACCGACCGCGCATACACCCGATCCCCCAGTTCCATGGCCAGCGCAAATACGTCTACATCGTCCGGTAACGCGGGCAGCTGGAAGTGGCGGTCAAACACTTCAAGCATCAAGTGCCCCAGTTCAATGTCGTGCTGGCGGTCGGCCTGGTTGATTTCGGTCAGGCCGTGCTGGGCGAGGATCAATTGGCGGGCGGCGGCGTCGGCGTTGTAGATGGCCAGCATGCGCAGCTCGACGATGCGTGACAGGTCGCGCCAGGTGGTGAGCTGGTCGTGATCGATGGGTGCCTGCAGCGAGGCGCGAAAGGCGGCGTGGATGTCGGCGGTCAGTGCTTCAAGCAGCGCGGGGACGCTGGCGAAGAAGTGGTACACCGACGAGGGCGGAATGCCGGCGCGCTCGGCAACGCTGTAAATCGACAGGCTGGCCACTCCTTGTTCGGCAAGCAGCGTGCGGGCGGCGTCGAGAATCGAATCGATTCTGGCCTGGCTGCGTGCTTGAGGTTTGCGAGGAGTGGCGGCGCGTGTCATGGGCGTGGCTCTTGATTGGGCTGCAGGCATTGTAAGGGATTCTGACGGGATGAATCGCTGCCGTCGCCAAACGATTATTGCTCCCACGCTCCACGCTCGTCGGTATACACAAATCTAACTGTTTATCGTGCCAATGCTCCGCGTTGGCATGCAGTTCGTGACGCTCTGCGTCACAAATCTTCAGTCTGGCGAGATAGCGTGCGTAAATGAAACTCGGGCTTTAAGAGTGCCGCAACTCGTACAGCCTGAAGTAGGCGTCAACGCTCCACTGTGTGACGCGGAGCGTCACGAACTGCATTCCCACGCTGGAGCGTGCGGAACGATAAGCGTGCGGCCATATGATTATCGCTCCCACGCTGGAGCGTGAGGAACGACAGGTGTCCGGGGGAGGGCATGCACGCCAAACCAAAACGCCGCAAGGCTCAAAGCCTGCGGCGTTTTGTGTTACTCGGCCTCAATCAGACCGTATGCAGGTACCAGTTGTACTCGAGGTCGGAGATGGAGTGTTCGAACTCTTCCAGCTCGCTCTCTTTACAGGCGACAAAAATGTCGATGTATTTCGGGTCGATGTACTTGGCCATCACCGGGTTGTCGTCCAGCTCGCGCAATGCGTCGCGCAGGTTGTTCGGCAGGCTTTGTTCGTGTTGCTCGTAGGAGTTGCCTTCGACCGGAGCGCCAGGCTCGACCTTGTTGACCAGGCCGTGGTGCACGCCCGCCAGGACCGAAGCCATCACCAGATACGGGTTGGCGTCGGCGCCGGCAACGCGGTGTTCGATACGTACCGCATCGGCGGTGCCGGTCGGTACGCGAACGGCGACCGTACGGTTATCCAGGCCCCAGGTCGGTGAGTTGGGCACATAGAACTGCGCACCGAACCGGCGGTACGAGTTGACGTTCGGGCACAGGAAGGCCATTTGTGCCGGCAGGGTCTCGAGCACACCGCCGATTGCGTGACGCAATGCGGCGTTCTGCTCGGGATCCTCGCTGGTGAAGATGTTCTTGCCGTCGCGATCCAGAATCGAAATATGAACGTGCAGACCATTACCCGCCTGACCCGGATAGGGCTTGGCCATGAAGGTCGTGTCCATCTCGTGATCGTAGGCGATGTTCTTGATCAGGCGCTTGAGCAATACCGCGTAATCGCACGCCTTGATCGCGTCGGCGACGTGATGCAGGTTGACTTCGAACTGGGCCGGGGCGCTTTCCTTGACGATGGCGTCGGCAGGAATGCCTTGTTCCTTCGCACCTTCGAGGATGTCCTGAAGGCAGTCGACGTATTCGTCGAGGTCGTCGATCAGGTAGACCTGTGTCGAATGCGGGCGTTTGCCGGAGATCGGCGAGCGGGGCGGTTGTGGGCGACCGTTCACGTTCTCCTGATCGATCAGGTAGAACTCCAGCTCGAACGCGGCGCAGATGGTCAGGCCCATTTCGTCGAATTTGGCGACGACCTGGCGCAATACTTCACGCGGGTCGGCGAAAAACGGATCGCCTTCGAGTTCGTGCATGGTCATCAGCAATTGCGCGGTAGGGCGCTTTTGCCATGGCTCGTTGCACAGGGTGTCGGGGATGGGATAACAGATTCGGTCAGCATCACCGATGTCCAGGCCCAGACCGGTGCTCTCCACCGTGGAGCCATTGATATCCAGAGCAAATAAAGAGGCAGGCAGGTTGATGCCCTTCTCGTAAACCTTATGGAGGCTGGTGCGTTCGATGCGTTTGCCACGCACCACACCATTCATATCTGCAATCAGAAGGTCAACGTACAGAACCTCAGGATGTTCCTTAAGGAACGCGTTCGCTTCGTTAAGCTGAACGGCACGCGGGGGTACCGACATGATGCAACACCTTTGTTGTTAAAAATATCAATCATCAATGATTGCGGATCTCAGTCAATCCGAAAGCCATGATGAAGTCAATAGAGCCTTTTTTTGCCCTAAAACTGCGCCATATGGCCTTTTTTGCTGCTATTTAGGGCGTTTTATTCCGTTTTTTACCGATCTTAAATAAGAGCTAAAGCGGCCTGTCTACTGTTTTTAACGGGCTGTTGTATAAAAAAATGAACGAGGCTAAGCTCGATCGCAACCCAGTAGAGCAACAACAGCGGGGGTCAAATGCTTCACCTTTCCCTGGTCGACACGCGACTATCAAGTCCGTACAGCGCTCATCATGCCTGTGATATCGGTGCTCGTGTTGGGTTGCCACGCATTGCGACATCCCTGAACGGCCATCGAAGCCAGTCTGCCCTGCTCTCAACGCTGGACACTACCAGTATAGCGGCGTCGTCAATGTGACCGCGGCCGTCTGGAAATCCGGCCCCGCAGCTGTCACCTTACCCCTATTCGGCGTCTGCCGAAACGAGTTGTACATCATGACGCCGATGCGTCTGGAACGCCTGATCACGATCAGGACAATAAAACCCTGAGGTATTTATGAGTACCAACCTCGACCAGCTCACCGATTGGTTGAAAGAACACAAGATTACCGAAGTCGAATGCATGATGTCCGACCTCACCGGGATCACGCGCGGCAAGATCTCGCCGACCAACAAGTTCATCGCAGAAAAAGGCATGCGCCTGCCTGAAAGCGTGCTGTTGCAGACGGTGACCGGTGACTACGTAGAGGACGATATCTACTACGAGCTGCTGGACCCGGCAGACATCGACATGATCTGCCGTCCCGACCAGAACGCGGTGTATCTGGTGCCCTGGGCGGTCGAGCCCACTGCGCAGGTGATTCATGACACCTACGACAAGCAAGGCAACCCCATCGAGCTGTCGCCGCGCAACGTGCTGAAGAAGGTCCTCAAGCTCTACGCCGATCAGGGCTGGCAGCCCATCGTGGCGCCGGAGATGGAGTTTTACCTGACCAAGCGCAGCGACGACCCTGACTACCCGCTACAGCCGCCGATCGGCCGCTCCGGGCGTCCGGAAACCGGCCGTCAGTCGTTCTCGATCGAAGCGGCCAACGAGTTCGATCCGCTGTTCGAAGACGTCTATGACTGGTGCGAACTGCAGAACCTGGACCTGGATACGCTGATCCACGAGGACGGTACGGCGCAGATGGAAATCAACTTCCGTCACGGTGATGCCCTGTCGCTGGCTGACCAGATTCTGGTGTTCAAGCGCACCATGCGCGAAGCCGCCCTCAAGCACGATGTCGCGGCGACCTTCATGGCCAAGCCGATGACCGGCGAGCCAGGCAGTGCCATGCACTTGCACCAGAGCATCATCGACATCGAGACCGGCAAGAATATCTTCTCCAACGAAGACGGGACCATGAGTGAGCTGTTTCTGAACCACGTCGGTGGTCTGCAGAAGTTCATCCCCGAGCTGTTGCCGCTGTTCGCGCCCAACGTCAATTCGTTCCGGCGCTTTCTGCCCGACACCTCGGCGCCGGTGAACGTCGAGTGGGGCGAAGAGAATCGCACCGTCGGCCTGCGTGTGCCGGATGCCGTGCCGCAGAACCGTCGCGTGGAAAACCGTCTGCCGGGTGCCGATGCCAACCCTTATCTGGCCATCGCCGCCAGTCTGCTGTGCGGCTTCATCGGCATGGTCGAAGGCATCAACCCGAGCGCACCGGTGGTCGGACGGGGTTACGAGCGGCGCAATCTGCGTCTGCCGTTGACCATCGAAGACGCGTTGGAGCGCATGGAAAACAGCAAGACCATCGAAAAATACCTGGGCAAGAAATTCATCATCGGTTACGTCGCGGTCAAGCGCGCCGAGCATGAAAACTTCAAGCGCGTGATCAGTTCGTGGGAGCGGGAATTCCTGCTTTTCGCCGTCTGATCACGCAGAGCGCCGCCGCGGTCGAGGCGCGGCGCTCTGCCAACTGACCTGATCAAAGGAAGTGCTGCATGAGTGCCAACAACCCGCAAACCCTCGAATGGCAGGCCCTGAGCAGCGAGCATCACCTGGCACCGTTCAGCGACTACAAACAACTGAAAGAGAAAGGCCCGCGCATCATCACCCGTGCCGAGGGCGTTTATCTGTGGGACAGCGAGGGCAACAAGATCCTCGATGGCATGTCCGGCCTGTGGTGCGTGGCCATCGGTTATGGCCGCGAAGAACTGGCCGACGCAGCCAGCAAACAGATGCGCGAGCTGCCGTACTACAACCTGTTCTTCCAGACCGCCCACCCGCCGGTGCTGGAACTGGCCAAGGCCATCTCCGACATCGCTCCCGAGGGCATGAACCATGTGTTCTTCACCGGTTCAGGCTCTGAAGGCAATGACACGATGCTGCGCATGGTTCGTCATTACTGGGCGCTGAAAGGCCAGCCGAACAAGAAAACCATCATCAGCCGCGTCAATGGCTACCACGGCTCCACCGTCGCCGGTGCCAGCCTGGGTGGCATGACCTACATGCACGAACAGGGCGACCTGCCGATCCCGGGGGTGGTGCACATTCCACAGCCTTACTGGTTCGGCGAAGGCGGCGACATGACACCGGACGAGTTCGGCATCTGGGCGGCCGAGCAACTGGAAAAGAAAATTCTCGAGCTGGGCGTCGAGAACGTCGGTGCGTTCATTGCCGAGCCAATCCAGGGCGCGGGCGGTGTGATTGTCCCGCCTGATTCCTACTGGCCGAAGATCAAGGAAATCCTTTCCCGCTACGACATCCTGTTCGCCGCCGATGAGGTGATTTGTGGCTTCGGGCGTACCAGTGAGTGGTTCGGTAGCGATTTCTATGGCCTCAGGCCGGACATGATGACCATCGCCAAAGGCCTGACCTCCGGTTACGCCCCGATGGGCGGCCTGATCGTGCGCGATGAAATCGTTGCGGTGCTCAATGAGGGTGGCGATTTCAATCACGGCTTTACCTACTCCGGGCACCCGGTGGCGGCCGCGGTTGCGCTGGAGAACATCCGTATCCTGCGCGAAGAAAAGATCGTCGAACGGGTCAGGTCGGAAACGGCACCGTATTTGCAAAAGCGTTTGCGTGAGTTGAGCGATCATCCGCTGGTGGGCGAAGTCCGGGGTGTCGGGCTGCTCGGGGCCATTGAGCTGGTGAAGGACAAGACCACCCGCGAGCGCTATACCGACAAGGGCGCGGGAATGATCTGTCGAACCTTCTGCTTCGACAATGGCCTGATCATGCGGGCTGTGGGCGATACCATGATCATTGCGCCACCGCTGGTGATCAGTTTTGCGCAAATCGATGAGCTGGTAGAGAAGGCGCGCAAATGCCTGGATCTGACGCTGGCGGTGTTGCAGGGCTGAAAATGCCAAAAAAAGCGTCGATTCAAGCGCAATGTGCATTGTTTGAGGGGGCTTCGGCTTGAAAGCCTGCCCAGGAAGTTGCCAGACTAATGGCTACACGCCGCTAACTGACGGTCAGTGATAAAAATACATTGGAGCTACGCATGAAAAAATTTGGCAAGACCCTTCTCGCGCTGTCCCTGATGGGCGTTGTGGCCACTGCTGCGCAGGCCGATGACAAAGTGCTGCACGTCTATAACTGGTCCGATTACATCGCGCCGGACACCGTTGCCAAGTTCGAGAAAGAATCGGGCATCAAGGTGGTCTACGACGTTTTCGACAGCAACGAGACGCTGGAAGCCAAATTGCTCGCTGGCAAATCCGGCTATGACGTGGTCGTGCCATCCAACAACTTCCTGGCCAAGCAGATCAAGGCTGGCGTTTATCAGGAGCTGGACAAGTCCAAACTGCCGAACTGGAAGAACCTCAACGAATCGCTGCTCAAGGCCGTGTCGGTCAGCGACCCAGATAACAAGTACGCATTCCCGTATATGTGGGGGTCGATCGGTATCGGCATCAACCCGGACAAGGTCAAGGCCGCGCTGGGTGCTGACGCGCCGGTCAACTCGTGGGACCTGCTGTTCAAGCCGGAAAACGCTGCCAAGCTAAAGTCGTGCGGCATCAGCTTCCTCGATTCGCCAACCGAAATGCTGCCAATCGCGCTGCATTACCTGGACTACCCGACCGACTCGCAGGACAAGAAACAGCTCGCCAAAGCCGAAGAGCTGTTCATGACGATTCGTCCGTCGATTGGCTATTTCCACTCGTCCAAGTACATCTCGGACCTGGCCAACGGCAACATCTGCGTCGCAGTCGGCTACTCGGGTGATATCTACCAGGCCAAGTCGCGCGCTGCCGAGGCCGGTGGCAAGGTCAAAGTGGCTTACAACATTCCGAAAAAAGGCGCCGGCAGCTTCTATGACATGGTCGCGATTCCCAAGGATGCCCAGAACGTCGAGGGTGCCTACAAGTTCATGAACTTCCTGATGAGGCCGGAAGTCATGGCCGAGATCACCAACGCCGTGCGCTTCCCGAACGGTAACGCGGCGGCTACGGCGCTGGTCGACAAGGAAATCACCAGTGATCCGGGCGTTTACCCGCCTGCTGACGTCCAGGCCAAGCTGTATGCAATCGCCGACCTGCCTGCTGCCACGCAACGGATCATGACCCGCAGCTGGACCAAGATTAAGTCAGGTGAATAAGCCTGTCATCAAACCTGTGGATGCTGCGTAGCCTCGGCTGCGCAGCTTCCAGCAGACAGGAATATTGCCTAAACCTTTGCTGGTTGGACGCATAGACGGTAAGTTGCGCGCCGGTTTGGTTTTCCGGACGCCCTCCGGCGCTCAGGCCCCTCTGTTAAAAGGACTCATTCTTTGTCTATTTCTATTCTTTCCAAAGCCTTGCTGGCGGCTGCCGGCCTGACACTGACCCTCGGTGCCCAGGCTAAGTCCACCGTGCATATTTATAACTGGTCCGACTACATCGGCAAGACCACCCTGACGGACTTCGAAGCCACCACCGGCATCAAGCCGATGTATGACGTGTTCGACTCCAACGAAACCCTGGAAGCCAAGCTGCTGGCCGGGCGCACCGGTTACGACGTGGTGGTGCCGTCCAACCACTTTCTTGGCAAGCAGATCAAGGCGGGTGCGTTCCAGAAGCTCGACAAGTCGCTGCTGCCCAACTACAAGAATCTCGACCCGGCGCTGCTCAAGCGTCTGGAGAAGAACGATCCGGGTAACCAGTACGCCGTGCCGTACCTGTGGGGCACCAACGGCATCGGTTACAACGTCGAGAAGGTCAAGGCCGTGTTGGGCGTCGACAAGATCGACTCCTGGGCCGTGCTGTTCGAGCCGGAGAACATCAAGAAGCTCTCCAGCTGTGGCGTAGCGTTTCTTGATTCTGCCGATGAAATGTTGCCAGCGGTGCTCAACTACCTTGGGCTGGACCCCAACAGCACCAAGGAAGCCGATTACAAGAAGGCCGAAGCCAAACTCATGGCTATTCGTCCTTACGTGACCTATTTCCACTCGTCCAAATACATTACCGACCTGGCCAACGGCGACATCTGCGTTGCCGCAGGTTTCTCGGGCGATGTGTTCCAGGCCAAGGCTCGTGCAGAAGAAGCGGGCAAGGGCGTGAAGCTCGCCTACAGCATCCCGAAAGAGGGCGGCAACCTGTGGTTCGACATGCTGGCCATTCCGGCTGATTCGAAAAACATCAAGGAAGCCAGCGCCTTCATCAACTACATGCTCGACCCCAGGGTGATCGCCAAGGTCAGCGATGAAGTCGGCTATGCCAACCCCAATCCCGCCTCCGGCGAGTTCATGGACCAGAAAATCCGTACTGACGCAGCGGTCTACCCGCCTCAGGAAGTGCTGGACCGGCTGTTCGTGAACAGCGAGTTGCCACCCAAGGTGCAACGTCTGATGACCCGCAGCTGGACCAAGGTCAAGTCGGGCAAATAAAAATCCAGCACCCGGCCATATGGGCCGGGTTGCCTATCTGTTGGGAGTTTCACCCATGGCAGTTGCCTCCGGCGCCTACAAGAAAGCCCTCGAAGGCGGTCAGCAACCCAAAGAGGTGCTGGTCAAGATTGATCGGGTCACGAAAAAGTTCGACGAGACGATCGCGGTGGACGATGTGTCCCTGCAGATCAACAAGGGCGAGATCTTCGCCCTGCTTGGCGGCTCTGGCTCCGGCAAATCGACACTGCTGCGCATGCTGGCCGGGTTCGAACGGCCGACCGAAGGCCGCATCTACCTCGACGGCGTCGACATCACCGACATGCCGCCGTACGAACGCCCGATCAACATGATGTTCCAGTCCTACGCGCTGTTCCCGCACATGACCGTGGCGGACAACATCGCCTTCGGCCTCAAGCAGGACAAGCTGGGCAAGCCGGAAATCGAAGCCCGCGTGGCGGAGATGCTCAAGCTGGTGCAGATGACCCAGTACGCCAAGCGCAAGCCGCATCAGCTCTCTGGCGGTCAGCGTCAGCGCGTGGCCCTGGCTCGTTCGCTGGCGAAAAAGCCCAAGCTGTTGCTGCTCGACGAGCCGATGGGTGCGCTGGACAAGAAACTGCGTTCGCAGATGCAACTGGAGCTGGTGGAGATCATCGAGCGCGTCGGCGTGACCTGCGTGATGGTGACTCACGATCAGGAAGAGGCCATGACCATGGCCGAGCGCATCGCGATCATGCACCTGGGCTGGATCGCGCAGATCGGCAGCCCGATCGACATCTACGAGACCCCGACCAGCCGTCTGGTCTGCGAATTCATCGGCAGCGTCAACCTCTTCGAAGGTGACGTGATCGAGGACATGGAAGCCCATGCGCTGATCCGCAGTCCCGAGCTGGAGCGCAATATCTATGTCGGCCACGGCGTCAGTACGTCGGTGGAAGACAAGCACATTACCTACGCACTGCGTCCGGAGAAGCTGCTGATCACCACCGAGCAGCCAGGCTTCGAATACAACTGGTCGCGTGGCAAGGTCCACGACATCGCCTATCTGGGCGGTCATTCGGTGTTCTACGTCGAGCTGCCAGGCGGCAAGCTGGTGCAGTCGTTTGTCGCCAACGCCGAGCGTCAGGGCGCGCGGCCTACCTGGGGCGATGAAGTCTACGTCTGGTGGGAAGACGACAGCGGCGTGGTACTGCGCTCATGAAAATCCGCAAGATCAAGCGCGCGTTCGAGCGCATAAAGCCCAACGGGCGGCAGATGGTCATCGGCGTGCCGTTCCTCTGGCTGTTCCTGTTCTTTGCTCTGCCGTTTCTGATCGTGCTCAAGATCAGCTTCGCCGAGGCCGACGTCGCGATCCCGCCGTACACCGAAATCTTCAGCTACGCCGACGAAAAGCTGCAGATGGTCCTCAACTTCGCCAACTACACCTTGCTCAGTGGCGATGATCTGTACGTTTCGGCCTATCTGGGCTCGCTGAAGATGGCCTTCATCAGCACCTTGCTGTGTCTGCTGATTGGCTATCCGATGGCCTACGCCATCGCCAGCGCGCGCAAGGACCTGCAAACCGTGCTGTTGCTGCTGATCATGATGCCGACCTGGACGGCGATCCTGATCCGCGTCTACGCCTGGATGGGCATCCTCAGCAACAACGGGCTGCTCAATGCATTCCTGATGTGGCTGGGCCTGATCGACGCGCCGTTGCAGATCCTCAACACCAACCTGGCGGTGTACATCGGCGTGGTCTATTCCTACCTGCCGTTCATGATCCTGCCGCTGTACGCCAACCTTGTGAAGCACGACACCAGCCTGCTGGAAGCCGCGTCCGACCTGGGTTCGAGCACCTTCAACAGCTTCTGGAAAATCACCGTGCCGCTGTCCAAGAACGGCGTGATCGCCGGCTGCATGCTGGTATTCATTCCGGTGGTCGGCGAGTTCGTGATTCCCGAGCTGCTCGGCGGCCCGGAAACCCTGATGATCGGCCGCGTGCTGTGGCAGGAATTCTTCAACAACCGTGACTGGCCGGTGGCTTCGGCGCTGGCGGTCATCATGCTGCTGGTGCTGATCGTGCCCATCATCCTGTTCAACCGCAGTCAGGCCAAAGAACTGGAGGGCAAGGCATGAACCGCTTTCGATTCTCGAACCTGATGCTGGTGCTGGGTTTGCTGTTCATCTATGCACCGATGGTGATTCTGGTCATCTACTCGTTCAACGCCTCGCAACTGGTGACGGTCTGGGGCGGCTGGTCGGTGAAGTGGTACGTCGGCCTGCTGGACAACTCGCAACTGATGGGCTCAGTGATGCGCTCGCTGGAAATCGCCTGCTACACCGCCGTTGCTGCGGTGGCGCTGGGGACCATGGCGGCGTTTGTGCTGACCCGCATCAGCCGCTTCAAGGGCCGTACGTTCTTTGGCGGGCTGGTCACAGCTCCCTTGGTAATGCCGGAAGTGATCACCGGTCTGTCGCTGTTGCTGCTGTTCGTGGCCATGGCGCAATTGATCGGCTGGCCGCAGGAACGCGGCATCATGACCATCTGGATCGCGCACACTACGTTCTGTGCGGCCTACGTGGCGGTGGTGGTGTCGGCGCGCCTGCGTGAGCTGGACCTGTCGATCGAAGAAGCCGCAATGGACCTGGGCGCCCGTCCGTGGAAGGTGTTCTTGCTGATCACTATCCCGATGATCGCACCGTCGCTGGCAGCCGGGGGCATGATGTCCTTCGCGCTGTCGCTGGACGACCTGGTGCTCGCCAGCTTCGTTTCCGGGCCCGGCTCGACCACCTTGCCAATGGAAGTGTTCTCAGCCGTGCGTCTGGGTGTGAAGCCTGAAATCAACGCCGTGGCGAGCCTGATCCTGCTGGCCGTTTCACTGGCGACCTTCCTGGTCTGGTTCTTCACCCGCCGCGCGGAAAACAACCGCAAGCGTGCGATCCAGCAAACCATCGAGGAAAGCGCGGCAGACGCCTGGAAACAGCCTGATCCAAGGCGTGCTCCGGCGGCGTGAAGACCTGATTGCGCGCGATACACAAGTCCGCTCCTGATTCTGCCCTCCGGGCGTGGGAGCCAACTTGTTCGCGAAGATGTTGGTCGCAAGTCCGCTCTTGATTCTGCCCGCAGGGCGTAGGAGCGAACTTGTTCGCGAACTGCCGGGGACCGGCAGCAAAGCTAGCGACCTCGGTTGTGCCTGATGTACCGTACGTGACGGTCTCACTGTCGGTTCCCGACAGTTCGCGAGCAAGCTCGCTCGCACGCCCTCCGGGCAGAAGCCCCATTTCCGGGCCCGGTACAGAGAGTGTCGCTACGCCCCCTGCACCAGCCGCAAAACGCCTGGAAGCAGCCTGATCGGGGCGATACACAGATTCTGCCCGCAGGGCGTAGGAGCGAACTTGTTCGCGAACTGCCGGGGACCGGCAGCCAAACCAGCGACCTCGGTTGTGCCTGATGTACCGCACGTGACGGTTTCACTGTCGGTTCCCGACAGTTCGCGAGCAAGTTCGCTCCCACGCCCTCCGGGCAGAAGCCCCGTTTCCGGGCTCGGTACAGAGAGTGTCGCTACGCCCCCTGCACCAGCCGCAAAACGCCTGGAAGCAGCCTGATCGGGGCGATACACAGATTCTGCCCGCAGGGCGTGGGAGCGAGCTTGCTCGCGAAGACGTTGGTCGCAGGTCCGCTCTTGATTCTGGCCTCCGGGCAGAAGCGCCATTTCCGGGCCGGCGCAGAGAGTGTCGCTACGCTCCTGGCACCAACCGTAAAACCCCTTCCGTATGCTCCGCCACATCCTTCTCGCTGAAGCGCTGTGGCAGGTACTCGCCGTTCACGAAGGCCTTGGCCTGATCCGAATAGTGCTTGTCGAACGGCACGCCGCTTTGTCCTACCGGGTTTATCCCCAGGCTGTGCGCCGGGTCGGCGAAGTCGATCAGGCGGCGGGTCGAGGGGCCGTAGCCGACTGGCCACGGGGCAGGGCGGATGCTCGACGACAGGTTGTTCGGCACTTCATGCGTGCCCGGCGCTGCGTACGGGCCGACGTTGAAAATCATGTCCAGCGGCTTCTGCGAACCCAATGGGTGGCCTTGGGTCAGGGTATGCGCCTTGCCCCACACCCATTCGTCCGGGTTGGTGCCGTACAGCGACCTCAAATGCGAAACACTGGCGCGCCAGGCCACCTTGACGGTGTTGGCGCGGCTTTCTTCGTGGGGTGAATTGCGATTGTTCCACCACGGCGAATCGGCATCGGTGGCCAGGCGCGGCAGGGCAGCGTCCATTACGCGGCTCGACAGCAGGGTTTCAAACATCGCGTCGCCCAGTTCGTCGTGAAAGGTCTCTTCGGTCAGGTCGAACAGGAACTGATTGAACAGCGTGGCGCCCACCGAATCGACAGGGTAATCGCCTTTCCAGCTGGCCAGTCGTTCCACGAGTGCCAGTTCGTCCGGGTCGCTGACAACACTGCGCAGTACCGGAATCAATGGCCTGAGAATGCTCGGTGCATAGTCGGTCTGCGTGTCCAGTTGCAGCGCCTTGCTGGCGGCAAGGTCCCACTTGACGCTGGCGTCACTCAGTTGCCGGTTAAGCTCCTGGCCACGTTCGGCCGGGTTGTAGTAGCCGGGAATCTGCATACCAGTCGGCGACAGCGGCTGGAAATTGGCTGAGACGATGTAACCACGCGCCGGGTTTTCTTCGTGCGGGTTGGCGCTGAACGGGTAAAAACCGAGCTTATCGGCCTGCGCCGTGCTGCCGTCCAGAATGAAGGTGGGGTTGACGCCTTGCGGGCGGATCGGCAATTGCGCCGCAGCCCACCAGCCGATATCGCCTTTGGCGTTGGCCCAGACGATGTTGAGGCCCGGCGACTGAATCTTCTCGGCCGCGCTACGCATCTTGTCCAGCGTATCGGCGCGGTTGGCCTCGTAAAAACCGTCCAGCACCGGGTTGGCAGACACCAGAAAAGACCACCACATCGCAATTGGCGCCTGGCCGGCGTTCTTGCCCATCACGTTGTTGACAATAGGGCCGTGCGGCGATTCGAGCAGCGTCAGTGTGACCGGCGCCTGGCCTTTCACGGCGATTTGCTGCTCGGTGCGTTTCATGTCCACCCACTGACCGTGGTACCAGACCTGATTCGGGTTATCCGGGTTGGTCTTCTCGGCAATCAGGTCCACGTCGTCATTCTGGAACATGGTCAGGCTCCAGCCGAAGTCCATGTTGTGGCCCAGCAACGCGAACGGGTTGAGCGCCGGAAAGTGCCCGTACAGCTCAAAGCCCGGCGCCGACAACTGCGCTTCGTACCATACCGAAGGCACCGAGAAGCGGATGTGCGGGTCACCGGCGAGGATCGGCTTGTCGCTTTGCGTGCGGCTGCCGGAAATCACCCAGGCGTTGCTGCCTTCGAACTGCGGCAGGCCAGCGTCTTCAAGCGCCTTGTGACTCAACTGCGCGAGCTGATTCAGGCCCTTCCAGTCGGCGTCGGCCAGTGCCGGTTTCGAGTCGAGCATGCCGTCCGGGTGCCAGTCCAGGTCGAAGACTTTCAAGTACTCCGGACCCAGCTGATCACGGACGTAGGTCAGCAGTGGCTCGGTTCTGAACGCCGCGGCAAAGCTGTAAGCCAGATAGCCGGCGATGCTGACCGTGTCCTCTGGGGTGAACCGCCGTCTGGGAATGCCCAGCGCGTCGAACTCCATCGGCCTTGCGTGGGTGTCCTGATACTGGTTGATGCCGTCGATGTAGGCTTCCAGCGCTTTCCAGGTCGGGGTGTTCTTGTCCTGACGTGCGACATACGCATCCGCGTGCTCACGAATGCGCAGGCTGCGAAACAGCTTGTCGGTCTCGAGCAGATTCGGCCCCAGTACCTCTGCCAGCTCGCCACGTGCCAGGCGACGCAGCATTTCCATCTGGAACAGTCGGTCCTGAGCATGGGCATAGCCCAGCGCACGGTAAAGGTCGGCTTCGTTCTCGGCGCGGATGTGCGGCACGCCACGCTCGTCGTAGCGCAGGGTGACGGGGGCCTGAAGACGGCTCATGGCGATCTCGCCATCACGTACCGGCAGTTTGCTATTTACGTACCAGCCCGCGCCACCCGCAAGCAGGGCGATGATGATGGCTAGAATGAAGAGGCTGCGTTTCATCCGGTTTCTCTGTAAATGGCGTAGGCAGGAATGGAGACTATCGTTGTGACGCAGTTGACTCGATGAAACCCGACACACGAGTCTGCTTGAAACGGCTTCAGAGCGAATTCGGGCGAGTGAATTCGCGAGCATCGCCCAGTGTGCAGACAACAATATGCACGTTCGATGACAGATATCTGCGATTACAGCCGCTTAGCTTGCCATGCCGGAGCAGACAGAAGAATATCGTTACACAACTTTACGAGCCATTTGTTGAAATCTGGAAACCACATGTCCGTCACGTTCGACCCCGATAACCTGCGTGCCAGCCTGCTGCCGCTGAGCGTTATTGACCCGCTTTCCATGGAGGGACTGGCCTATCAGCGCTTCTACGGTCTTGCCGGACTGTGTGGCGAGAACGTCATACGCAGCTGGCTGGGGCGCCTCGATGTGGCGGGCTACGAGGTGGTCGGGCAGGTATGGCTGCCTGACAGCCCGGTCGCTACGCTGTTTCTGTTTCACGGCTTCTATGACCACATGGGACTGTACCGGCATGTGATCGAATGGGCTCTGGAGCAGCGCTTTGCGGTGATCGCCTGCGACCTGCCGGGGCATGGTCTGTCGAGCGGCAGTCGTGCCTGCATCAATGACTTCGCCGAGTACCAGCTGGTGTTGCAACGCCTGCTGCTCGAAGCCGAAGGCCTCGGGCTACCACATCCCTGGCACCTGTGCGGACAAAGCATGGGCGGTGCCATCGTGACGGATCACCTGCTTCATCAGGGCGCAGACTCGCCCGCGCAGGGCGAGGTGATCCTGCTGGCGCCGCTGGTCAGGCCGCGCGCCTGGGGCTGGTCGCGTCTGAGTTATCACCTGCTCAGACCGTTCGTGAACGGCATTGCCCGCCGTTTCACCGAAAACTCCAATGCGCCCGCGTTCCTGCCGTTTCTGATGGCCGATCCGTTACAGCCGCTGCGACTGCCCACGGCCTGGGTCGGCGCGCTGGGGCAATGGATCGTGCGTGTTGAAAGTGCGCCGCGCAGCCTGCGCAGCCCGCTGATCATCCAGGGCGAGGCGGACATGACGGTCGACTGGTCGCACAATCTGGCGATCCTGAAAGACAAGTTCAGCCAGCCGCAGATTCTGATGCTCGGGCACGCCCGGCATCATCTGGCCAACGAAACGCCCGAGCTGCGGGCTCGGTACTTTGATTTTCTGAAAGGGCGCTTGCGTTAGAGTTTTTCAGTTTTGCCGGCCTGCAGCGCCTTTACCTGTCGGCGCAGGCGGGAGTTGTCAACGGCCGTTACAACGAGCATCAACGCCCCAAACACGGCAAAGGCGTCCTGTCCCAGAGAGCTCCAGAACAGCCAGGCGAAAAAGGCCATTACGATACCGGTGGCGAGCAAAGCCAATGAGTCTTTCATACGATGGTGTCCATTCCTTTGACCTCAGGCGCTTGAAGGCCTGAACGGTTTCTACTGTCCGGGATTGAGGCTCGACGCACTCTGCCCGACCGCCAGCCCGGCACGAATCGCGGCCAGAGCGGCCTGGTAATAGGCTTTGCCTTCCGGCGATTCGGCGAAGGTCGAGAATTCTTCGAGCTCAGGGTCGGACAGGTCGCGATAGACGTACAGCAGCGTGTTGTTCAGATCGGCACTCATCTGCGCCATCAGTCGCTCGCGCTGGCCTTCGAGCATGCCCTGCGCCTGGCCTCCGCCGAACAGGCCGGGAATCATCTGGCTCAGGCTGTCTGCGGCAACACCGGCGATGGCAAGGCTGACTTCCGCGCCGGCCTCTCTGGCCGGCAGCGCCTGGGCCAGATGGCCGATCAACAACTGACGCGTTGCGTCCGCTTCGATATGCGGCAGCCCTTGGGCATGTTTGGCCAGTTGATCGGCGCGAGTGGCGGTCAGCTCGGCATTGACGATCTTGCGGCCCAGCGGCGACTGGAAAAACTGCAGCGACGGGGCAGGGTCCTTGAGGCTTTCACGCAGGCGCTTCGACGCGCGCTGGTCCATGGCCTGGGGGGCGAAACGCTGATTGCTGTTATTGACCAGCGCTTGATAAACCGCAGGCGGCAGGTTGTTGCTGTAACGCTGTTGGGCAGCTTTGAGGGCATCGTTGAAATGCGCGCGCTGTTCCGGCCAGCCTGCAGACTTGTACAACTGATCGTAGCTGTCTGCCCAGGCAGGTGAGGTGCAGAACATCAACAGCAAAACAAACAAACGACGCATTGGGGACTCCTGTCGGCAGGCCGCTATTCTCCCGGTGTTGGCGTGGATTTGTCGAGTTATGAGTGCCTTCGATGAATGAAATCTCGCGCGCGTGATACCGCCTGTATAAGCCTCTGTCCGATTTCAGGGCTTATGGATACTATGCACGCCATGCGCATACCCTCTGACCACCCACTGCTGTTACGAATCGTCGGCGATCTGGCCGCCAACGGCTGGTCGCAGCAGAATATTTTCCTGCCCGAAGCTCTGACTCTGGAACTTGAGCAAGAGTGCCGCAAACGTGCAGCGGAAGGTGAGCTCGAGCCTGCCGCGATTGGCAAGGGAACCGCGCTGGAAATACGCGAGGGGATTCGTGGTGACCGCATTCAGTGGCTCGAGCCGGGGCAGGTGCAGTGCTGCGACCGCTATCTTGAGCTGATGGACAGTTTGCGTCAGGCGCTCAATCGCGGCCTTTTCCTCGGGCTGGAAGATTACGAAAGCCATTTCGCGCTGTATCCGCCGGGTGCCCGCTACCTCAGGCATGTGGATCGATTCCGCGATGACGACAGGCGCATGGTGTCGGCGGTGCTCTACCTCAACAGCGCATGGCTACCCGAGCACGGCGGTCAGTTGCGCATGTACCTCAAGGACGAGGTGGCTTACGACGTTCAGCCTGCGGGCGGCTGCCTGGTGGTCTTTCTGTCCGGCGAAATTCCCCACGAAGTCATGCCCGCCAGTCGTGATCGCCTGTCACTGACGGGGTGGTTCAGACGCCGGGGCAACGAGCTGTTCCAGTGACCTGCAGGCTGCGTTCATGAAAACAGTTTCATCAACGCAATGAGCCATTGAGCCTGGCTGCGGTCTATCGTGAGCACTCCTGAACCGACGGATTCGTCGTGTGAGGGTCGACTTACGCCAACTGCAGCCGGAGCAATCATGAAATCCTTATTTTCTGGAACGATGGTCGCCGGCCTGTTGCTCAGCGCATCCATGCTGGCCAGCGCCGCCGACATACCACGCACCGCAGCCCCTGAAGGCGCCGAGGTGTACATCATCTCGCCCAAGGACGGTGAAACGGTCACCTCACCGTTCAAGGTGCAATTCGGCCTCAAGGGTATGGGCGTCGCGCCTGCGGGTGTCGATGTTCCCGAGACCGGTCACCATCACCTGCTGATCGACGTGAAGGACCAGCCGGCGATGAATGCACCGCTGCCGGTCAGCGACAACATCCGCCACTTCGGCAAAGGCCAGACCGAAACCGAAATCAACCTGCCGCCGGGCCAGCACACCCTGCAATTGCTGATGGGCGACAAAGGCCACATGCCGCTCAACCCTTCGGTCGAATCGAAGAAGATCACCATCAATGTGAAGTAGGGCTGTCAGTGCTGGTGTGACGCAGAGCGTCACGAACGGCATTCCCACGCTGGAGCGTGAGGAACGATTATCGCAACTATCGTGCGACGCTCTGCGTCGCATGCCTTTCTGGACGCTCTGCGTCCTCTTGCGACGCGGAGCGTCGTGAACTGCATTCCCATGCTGAAGCGTGAGGAACGATAGGTGCCCGCAAGAACATCGCTCGTGCCCACATGGGGTGGGCACGGCGATCAGATCAGAACAGCACGCGGCTGCGGATGGTGCCTTTGATCTGTTGCAGCTTGGCCTGGGCGAGGTCGGAGTACTCGGCGTCGACGTCGATGACCACGTAGCCGACTTTCTCGTTGGTCTGCAGGAACTGACCGGAGATGTTGATACCGTTTTCGGCGAAGACCTTGTTGATCTCGCTGAGCACGCCCGGGATGTTTTCGTGGATGTGCAGCAGACGGTGCTTGCCAGGGTGCGCAGGCAGGGCCACTTCCGGGAAGTTGACCGAGGACACCGACGTACCGTTGTCGCTGTACTTGACCAGTTTTTCCGCCACTTCCAGACCGATGTTGGCCTGCGCTTCGGCTGTGGAGCCACCGATGTGCGGCGTCAGGATCACGTTGTCCAGACCGCGCAGCGGGCTTTCGAAGATGTCGTCGTTCGAGCGCGGCTCGACCGGGAACACGTCGATGGCGGCGCCGATCAGGTGCTTGTCCTTGATGGCGTCAGCCAGTGCGTCCAGCTCGACCACCGTGCCACGCGCGGCGTTGATCAGGATGCTGCCCTTCTTCATCGCGCGGATTTCTTTCTCGCCGATCATCCACTGGGTTTCCGAGGTTTCCGGAACGTGCAGGGTGACGATATCGGACATGCCCAGCAGCTCGTTCAGGCTCGACACCTGAGTGGCGTTGCCCAGCGGCAGTTTGGTCAGCGTGTCGTAGAAGTACACCTGCATGCCCAGACCTTCGGCCAGCACCGACAGCTGCGTACCGATCGAACCATAACCGATGATGCCCAGCTTCTTGCCACGGATCTCGAAGGAGTTGGCCGCGCTCTTGATCCAGCCACCACGGTGGCAGGAAGCGTTCTTCTCGGGGATACCGCGCAGCAGCAGGATGGCTTCGGCCAATACCAGTTCGGCGACCGAGCGGGTATTGGAGTAGGGCGCATTGAACACTGCGATACCGCGCTCGCGCGCCGCGTTGAGGTCAACCTGGTTGGTGCCGATGCAGAAGCAGCCGACCGCAACCAGTTTCTTGGCGCAATCGAACAGCTCTTCGGTCAACTGAGTACGAGAGCGGATACCGATGAAATGGGCGTCGGCGATCTTTTCTTTCAGTTCGGCTTCCGGCAGAGACTTGGTGTGGTACTCGATGCTGGTGTAACCGGCTGCCTTGAGGACGTCGACAGCGGATTGGTGGACGCCTTCGAGAAGAAGGAACTTGATCTTGCTCTTGTCGAGGGAAGTCTTGCTCATCTGCGTAAACCTGTGTCCCGAAGAAAATTGGCAGGGGGTGGCCGGATCGGCTCTGGGCACGACTCGCGGGGGGCGTATGCTAGCATATGAGCCCCGCGAAACCTCATCCCGAACGTGAACCGTTCTCAGGATGCCCATGAATCGTTCGAGAGTTGATTCAATGACCGATCGCGTTTTGATTGATGAGCTGCAGACCCTGGTTGACCCTGGCAAGGTACTCACGGATGCCGGGTCTCTGGAGACTTACGGCAAGGACTGGACCAAGCAGTTCACCCCTGCGCCGCTGGCCATCGTATTCCCCAAGACCACCGAACAGGTGCAGGCCATCGTGCGCTGGGCCAATGAGCGGCTGGTGGCGCTGGTGCCTTCGGGTGGACGAACCGGTCTTTCGGCGGCCGCGGTGGCCGCCAACGGTGAAGTGGTCGTCTCGTTCGATTACATGAACCAGGTGCTGGATCTGAATCTCACCGACCGCACGGCGGTCTGTCAGCCGGGCGTCATCACTCGTCAGTTGCAGGCGCTCGCCGAAGACAACGGCCTTTATTACCCGGTCGACTTCGCTTCTTCGGGCTCCAGCCAGATCGGCGGCAATATCGGCACCAATGCCGGCGGTATCAAGGTCATTCGCTACGGCATGACGCGCAATTGGGTCGCCGGTCTCAAGGTCGTCACCGGCAGGGGCGATCTGCTGGAATTGAACAAGGACCTGATCAAGAACGCCACCGGCTACGATTTGCGCCAATTGTTCATCGGTGCCGAGGGTACGCTGGGCTTTGTCGTCGAAGCGACCATGCGCCTCGATCGTGCGCCGAAGAACCTCACCGCGATGGTGCTGGGCACCTCGGACTTCAACTCGATCATGCCGGTGCTGCATGCCTTTCACGGCAAGCTCGACCTGACCGCCTTCGAATTCTTCTCGGACAAATCCTTCGCCCGAGTCATGGCGCGCGGTGATGTGCCGTCGCCTTTCGACACGCCGTGCCCGTTCTACGTATTGCTGGAATTCGAAGCGACCACCGAAGATCTCGCCGATCAGGCCCTGGCGACCTTCGAGCACTGCGTCGAGCAGGGTTGGGTGCTGGACGGCGTGATGAGCCAGAGCGAACAGCAATTACGCAACCTGTGGAAGCTGCGCGAATACATCTCGGAAACCATCTCGCACTTCACGCCATACAAAAACGATATCTCGGTCACTGTCTCGAAAGTGCCGGAGTTTCTGGCTGAAATCGATGCCATCGTTGCCGAACACTACCCGGACTTCGAAGTGCTGTGGTACGGCCACATTGGCGACGGCAATCTGCACCTGAACATCCTCAAGCCCGAGAACCTCGACAAGGACGAGTTCTTCGTCAAATGTGCCAAGGTCAACAAGTGGGTGTTCGAGACCGTCGAAAAATACAACGGCTCGATTTCGGCCGAGCACGGCGTCGGGATGACCAAGCGTGACTATTTGACGTACAGTCGCTCGCCGGTCGAAATCGAATACATGAAGGCGTTGAAAGCGGTGTTCGATCCCAACGGGATCATGAATCCCGGCAAAATCTTCGCCGTTTGAGCTGCCACAACCATTTGATCCGTCGCAACAACAAGGTCGCAACAATAAGCAGGCTACCTCTTACAGCCTCAGGAGACGTCATGAGCTACCAGCACAAATATGTCGATGGCACCAACATTCACTTCCCGCTGGGTAAAGTGGTCTGCATCGGGCGTAACTACGCCGAACACGCCAAGGAACTGGGCAACGCGGTGCCTACCGAGCCGCTGCTGTTCATGAAGCCTGGCAGCGCGGTGGTTGCGCTGGAGGGTGGCTTCAGCATCCCGGCAGACCGCGGTTCGGTGCATTACGAAGCCGAGATCGTGGTGTTGATCGGCAAGCCCCTGAGCAAGAACCCTTCGCGCGAAGAAGTACTCGACGCGATCAGCGGCTTTGCGCCTGGTCTGGACCTGACGTTGCGTGATGTCCAGTCGCGTCTGCGTGAGAAAGGCCTGCCGTGGGAGCTGGCCAAGTGTTTCGACGGCGCTGCGGTGATCCCGCCGTTCGTGCCCGCCGAGACCTTCCCTGATCTTGAGGACATCGGTATCCGCCTGACTCTCAATGGCAAGGTGGTTCAGGACGGCAACAGCAACATGATGCTCAACCCGATCGTGCCGATGATCCAGCACATGGCAGCCAACTTCTCGCTGCAGGCCGGCGACCTGATCATGACCGGCACACCTGCCGGTGTCGGGCCGTTCGAAGCCGGCGACCAGGTCGCCCTGGAACTGGTCGGGCAGACGCCGTTCGAGAGCGTCGTCAGGTAAGCCGACAGCATGTTCAGTCAGCGCCCAAAGCCACGCGGGATCACTCCCGGGTGGCTTTTGTTTGTGGGGTGACTGATAGTTCGTCGATTTTGCGTTTTTTTCACACCTGTTCCGGATAATCCGGCCGTCCCTGCAAGGGCACCCCGTCGTCATGAAGTCTCATTTGCTCAGGAACACATGAATGGCCAGTACTGCCGCAACGCCGCCTCGTACCAAAAAACGCTTCGCTTACCTGCGCAACATGCGCTGGTATTCGTGGTTGTTAGTGGTTGCCTTGCTGGGCTATGGGCTGGCGTTCATCATGCATTGGGATGATCGCGCGCTGCTCTGGTTCCAGGAGCGATTCGAGAGCAAGGCAGGCCGTCACGCCAGCATCTGGCTGCCGGACTACCACGTGGATATCGACGCCAAGGTGCTGCCCGGCATGGAAAAGGACGAGGCGTCGGACCTGTCCTATAACCCGGTGACCAAAACGCTGTTTGCGGTCATGGGCAAAAATGCGTTTCTGGTGGAGCTGACGCTCACGGGCGATGTACTGCGCAAGATCCCTCTGGTGGGCTGGAGCAATCCGGAAGGCGTTGCCGTCATGAACGATGGCCTGATTGCGATCACCGATGAGCGCCAGCACAAGTTGACCATCGTTAAAGTGAATGCAGACACCACCACCCTGAACATCGCGGATTTCCCCCAGTACGAACTCGGCAAGTCCGCCAACCAGAACAAGGGCTTCGAAGGCATCGCCTGGGACCCGCAGCGTCAGCAGCTGATACTGGGCGAGGAGCGACCTCCCGCGCTGTACACCTGGAAAAGTAATGGCAGCGACGTGCTGGCAGGCGACAAGCAGCCGCTATCGAGTCGCTCGCTGGACATGCGCAATCTGTCCTCGCTGAGCATCGACCCGCGCACGGGCCACATGCTCGCGCTGTCTGCCGATTCGCACATGTTGCTGGAAGTCGACGATCAAGGCGAGCAGGTCAGCTTCATGACATTGTTGGGCGGCATGAATGGTTTGAAGGATACAATTCCGCGCGCAGAAGGCGTGGCCCTCGATGAGGCCGGTACGCTGTACATGGTCAGCGAACCGAACCTGTTCTATTCGTTTCACAGGGCGCTGCGCAAGCACTGAGCCAGGACGGCAGCTACACAGATCACCGATACACACTCGGTAAACATATAGCACCATGCCATTAAGCTTGCTTTCAGGATGGCATGGTATCAATCCCGTCCGCTCAATCCGTCCGAGTCACCCTTAATGCGCCGCTCTACTCGCTCTTTAGTCCTGCTTCTGGCCCTTGTACCTCTGATCGTTATATTCGTGATCGCCAATCAGCGATACCGCTATGTTGAAAGCGCCCTGTTCGACTGGCAGGTGTTCTGGCAGTCCGACTCGCTTCACTCCATTGGCCTGGATCAGTACCGCGTCGTCACGCAAGCACAGGTGATCGACGGGCTGCATGATGATGTCTCGGGCCTGAGTTACGACCCGGACCGCAAGAGCCTGTTTACGGTGACCAACCAGAACCCCGAACTGGTCGAACTGAGCCTGGACGGTCGCATCCTGCGGCGCATTCCACTGGTGGGATTCGGTGATGCCGAGGCCGTCGAATACATCAGCCCGGGCACTTACGTGATCAGCGATGAGCGCAGGCTCCGGCTGATTCAGATTCACGTCGATGACAACACCAAAAGTCTGGACGCCGCCCAGGCCGAGCAACTGACGCTGGGCATCACCGCCAGCGGCAACAAAGGCTATGAAGGGCTGGCCTATGATTCGGTCGGCAAGCGCCTGTTTGTCGCCCGCGAGCGTGATCCGGTGCAGATCATCGAGGTGCGCGGCTTTCCCAGGACCAACTCCGAGGCTCCCGGCAATCTGCAGGTCATCTCCAATAGCAAACGCGATGGCCGACTGTCGGTTCGTGACCTCTCCAGCCTGCAATTCGATGAGACCAGCGGCCATTTGCTGGCGTTGTCCGATGAGTCGAAGCGCATTCTCGAACTCGACACCAGCGGTCATCCGATTGGCAGCGGCTCGCTGGCAAAAGGGGCGATGGGGCTGAGCAAGGACGTGCCGCAGGCGGAAGGGATGGCCATGGACGCGGAAGGGGCGTTGTATCTGGTGAGCGAGCCGAACCTTTTTTACGTGTTCCGCAAGCCTTGAGCCTGTGAGGGTCATGCCCACCTTGCGTGGGCACGACCGGTTTTATCAGCGCGTCAGGGTTTTCACGCCTTCAGCGGTACCCAGCAGCAACAGGTCGGCCGGACGGGCGGCGAACAGGCCATTGGTGACCACGCCGACGATGGCGTTGATCTGCGCTTCCAGCTCCACCGGGTTGGTAATGCTCATGTTGTGCACATCAATGATGATGTTGCCGTTGTCGGTCAGAACACCTTCGCGATAAACCGGGTCGCCGCCCAGTTTCACCAGTTGCCGCGCCACGTGGCTACGGGCCATCGGAATGACTTCGACCGGCAGCGGGAACGCGCCCAGCACTGGCACCAGCTTGCTGCCGTCGGCGATGCAGATGAAGGTCTTGGCCACCGCCGCGACGATTTTTTCGCGAGTCAGTGCCGCGCCGCCGCCCTTGATCAGGTTCAGGTGCTCGTCGCTTTCGTCGGCGCCGTCGACATAGAACTCCAGGTCGCTGACCGTGTTCAGCTCATAGACCGGAATGCCGTGCGCCTTGAGGCGCGCCGCAGTGGCTTGCGAGCTGGCGACAGCGCCGTCAAAGGCGGCCTTGTGCTTGGCCAGTGCGTCGATGAAGCAATTGGCCGTGGAGCCGGTGCCGACGCCCACAATGCTTTTGTCATCGAGCTTCGGAAGGATGAAGTCGACAGCTGCCTGAGCGACTGCCTGTTTGAGTTGATCCTGGGTCATGCGGGCTCCACGGTGCCTGATGTAGGTAGAAGAGGGGGGATGCAAAAAGGCCCGCATTATAGCGGCGACTGCGCCGCAAAGCCCTGTCATTCGTATGGTCGTCTTTCGGTACGCAGAGTAGACTTCCCGACCTTGCCCGCTTCGTCAGTGATGCCACCCCGATGCTTGAACAGTACGTCAAGAAAATCCTCACCTCCCGCGTCTACGACGTTGCCATCGAAACGCCGCTGCAAGGCGCTCGTCAGCTGTCCGAACGGCTGGGCAATCAGGTGCTGCTCAAGCGCGAAGACCTGCAGCCGGTGTTCTCGTTCAAGATTCGTGGTGCGTACAACAAGCTCGCGCAACTGCCCGCAGAGCAGACTGCACGGGGCGTGGTGACGGCCTCGGCGGGCAATCATGCCCAGGGCCTGGCGCTGGCAGCGCGTGAGCTGGGGATCAAGGCGACCATCGTCATGCCGCGCACCACGCCGGAGATCAAGGTCGAAGGCGTGCGCTCGCGGGGTGCCACCGTGGTGCTGCACGGCGATTCGTTCCCGGAAGCGTTGGCTTACTCGCTGAAGCTGGTCGACGAACAAGGCTTCGTCTACATCCATCCGTATGACGACCCCGACACCATCGCCGGGCAAGGCACTGTAGCGATGGAGATTCTTCGTCAGCAACCGGGCCAGCTGGATGCGATCTTTGTTCCGGTCGGGGGTGGCGGTCTGATTGCCGGTATCGCGGCTTACGTGAAATACCTGCGCCCGGAGATCAAGGTGATCGGCGTCGAGCCGGACGATTCCAACTGCCTGCAGGCGGCGATGGCCGCCGGGGAGCGCGTGGTGCTGAGCCAGGTCGGGCTGTTTGCCGATGGCGTGGCGGTCGCGCAGATCGGCCATCACACCTTCGAAGTGTGCCGCCACTATGTCGATGAAGTGATCACCGTCAGCACGGATGAGATCTGTGCGGCGATCAAGGACATCTACGACGACACCCGCTCGATCACCGAGCCCTCCGGCGCGTTGGGCGTGGCCGGGATCAAGAAGTATGTCGAGCAGCGCGGCGTCAGCGGCCAGACGCTGGTGGCGATTGATTCAGGGGCCAACGTCAACTTCGATCGCTTGCGGCACGTGGCCGAGCGCGCCGAACTGGGCGAAGGCCGCGAGGCGATCATTGCCGTGACCATCCCCGAGCAACCGGGCAGCTTCAAGGCGTTCTGCGAGGCCATCGGCAAGCGGCAGATCACCGAATTCAACTACCGCTACCACACTGATCGCGAGGCGCACATCTTCGTCGGCGTGCAGACCCATCCCGAGAACGACCCACGCAGCGCCCTGATCGCCAGCCTGACCGGACAGGGTTTCCCGGTGCTGGACCTGACCGACAACGAACTGGCCAAACTGCACATCCGCCACATGGTCGGCGGGCATGCCGAGCGTGTCGACGATGAAGTGGTGCTGCGCTTCGAGTTCCCGGAGCGACCGGGCGCGCTGTTCAACTTCCTCAACTGCCTGGGCGGGCGCTGGACCATCTCGATGTTCCACTACCGCAACCACGGCGCAGCCGATGGCCGAGTGGTTGCCGGGCTGGTAGTGCCGGAGGAAGAGCGGCATCTGGTCGGCGCTGCGCTGGACGAGATTGGTTACCGGTATTGGGACGAAAGCGAGAACCCGGCTTACCGGTTGTTTCTGGGCTGAGGCCGAGGATATCTCTCGTTCCTCACGCTCCGCGTCACAAGAGGACGCAGAGCGTCCAGACCGGCGTACCCACGCGGAGCATGGGCACGATGGTGATCTGACTGACGACTATCGTTCCTCACGCTCCAGCGTGGGAATGCAGTTCACGACGCTCCGCGTCGCAAGAGGACGCGGAGCGTCCAGACCGGTGTACCCACGCGGAGCATGGGCACGATGGTGATCTGACTGACGACTATCGTTCCTCACGCTCCAGCGTGGGAATGCAGTTCACGACGCTCTGCGTCGCAAGAGGACGCGGAGCGTCCAGACCGGTGTAACCACCGGAGCACGGGCGCGATGGCGCTTAAGGCGCGATTCTAGTGTCCACACTGCTAAACTCACCCAAGCCCGATTCCAGAGGAACACCGCGTCATGGAACCCATCACCACCCTTAATACCTTGCACATCGTCGCCATCGCGTTGTTGCTGATCAGCGCGCTGGTGTTGGCCAGCGGGGTGATCAAGGTGCGTCTTGAAGGCGACACGACCGTGCAGAATCGCCTGCTCAAGCGGCCACTGCTGTTTTTCTGGGTGTTGATGGCCGTGTGCCTGGCGACGCTGCCGTTCAGTGGCTGGTGGCTGGTGCATTTGAAAGGCCTGTCACTGGGCCAGACCTGGGTGCTGGGCAGCAGCGTGCTTTACACCCTGGGGCTGTGCAGTTGGGTCTGGCTGGTGGCCAGGCTCAACCGGTTGCGTCTCGGTGCCCAAGGCGGCAAGCGCGGCTTTACCCTGGCGCTGACGGTGATCAGCCTCGTGTGCTTCGTGGCGATGGCCGGTCTGACGGGCTTCAAACCGGCCTGAGTATTGCCAGCACTCAGTGACGCAGGGTAATTACCGGCCAGCCGCGTCGCTCGGCTTCGGCACGCAATTTATCGTCCGGATCGACCGCAACCGGGTTGGCCACCTGCTCCAGCAGAGGCAGGTCGTTCATCGAATCACTGTAGAAATAGCTGTCCTCAAGGCTGAACGCGTTGTCTTGCAGCCACTGATTGAGGCGTGTCACCTTGCCTTCACGGAAGCAGGGCACACCTGTGGTGCGGCCGGTATAGCGGCCGTCAGCCATCTCGCATTCGGTCGCCAGCAGGGTATCGATCCCCAGTCGCGCCACGATAGGTGCCGTCACAAAGCGGTTGGTGGCGGTAATCACCACCAGCTTGTCGCCGGCCTCGCGGTGTTTGGCGATCAATTCCAGCGCCTTGGGCAGCATCATCGGTTCGATGCAGTCGCGCATGAACTCGCGATGCCACTGCTCGAGCTGCGCCATGTCAGTGTTGCCCAGAATCTCCAGGGTAAAATTCAGGTAATCGGTCATGTTCAGCGTGCCGGCCAGGTAATCCTGATAGAACTCGTCGTTGCGGGTTTTGTAGGTCGCGGCATCAAGGATCCCGCGCCGGCACAGGTAATCGCCCCAGGCGTGATCGCTGTCGCCGCCCAGAAGGGTGTTGTCGAGGTCGAATAAAGCCAGACGCATAGGGTTACTCGCTGAAATAGTTGAAAAAAGAGCCCCAGAATACGAGGTTTTCACAAGTCTTCACATAAGGTGATAAGCCTCGTTGCTGGTTTGATCGCCTTTGTGGAACAATGCGGCGACATGCGTTTGCGAGGTTGTTGCCGTGATCGACCCCGATGGTTTCCGTCCTAATGTCGGGATTATTCTGACAAACGATGCTGGTCAGGTCCTATGGGCTCGGCGTATTAACCAGGATGCCTGGCAGTTTCCTCAAGGGGGTATCAACCCGCAGGAGACGCCGGAAGACGCGCTTTATCGCGAATTGAATGAAGAAGTCGGTCTGGAACGACATGATGTGCAAATACTTGCCTGCACTCGGGGCTGGTTGCGCTATCGTCTGCCGCAAAGACTGGTCCGTACCCACAGCCAGCCGCTGTGTATCGGCCAGAAGCAAAAATGGTTTCTCCTGCGCCTGATCTCCAACGAGCAGCGGGTGCGGATGGATTTGACCGGTAAACCGGAGTTCGATGGCTGGCGCTGGGTCAGCTATTGGTATCCGTTAGGCCAGGTGGTGACATTCAAGCGCGAGGTGTATCGACGCGCACTCAAAGAGCTTGCCCCGCGCCTCTTATCGCGCGACTGACACGGAGTTCGACCCCGAGCCATGCTCAATACGCTGCGCAAGATCGTCCAGGAAGTTAACTCCGCCAAGGATCTCAAGGCGGCGTTGGGCATTATTGTGTTGCGCGTCAAGGAGGCCATGGGCAGCCAGGTCTGCTCGGTCTACCTGCTCGATGCCGAGGTCAACCGCTTTGTCCTGATGGCTTCCGAAGGCCTCAACAAGCGCTCCATCGGCAAAGTCAGCATGGCACCGAATGAAGGCCTGGTCGGTCTGGTCGGTACGCGCGAAGAACCGCTGAATCTCGAAAACGCCGCAGATCACCCTCGTTATCGCTATTTCGCCGAAACCGGTGAAGAACGCTACGCCTCGTTCCTGGGCGCGCCGATCATTCACCACCGGCGTGTGGTCGGCGTATTGGTCATCCAGCAAAAGGAGCGCCGGCAGTTCGACGAGGGCGAAGAAGCCTTCCTGGTCACCATGAGCGCGCAACTGGCGGGCGTTATCGCGCATGCCGAAGCGACCGGCTCGATCCGCGGTCTGGGTCGTCAGGGCAAGGGCATTCAGGAAGCCAAGTTCGTCGGTGTCGCCGGTTCGCCGGGTGCTGCGGTCGGTGTCGCCGTGGTCATGCTGCCGCCAGCCGATCTGGAAGTGGTCCCCGACAAGACCGTCACTGACATCGCCGCCGAACTGGCGTTGTTCCAGAACGCGCTGGAAGGCGTACGCGGTGACATGCGCACCCTGTCAGCCAAGCTGGCCACTCAGTTGCGTCCCGAAGAGCGGGCGCTGTTCGATGTCTACCTGATGATGCTCGACGACGCCTCGCTAGGCAGCGAAGTGACCGACGTGATCAAGACCGGCCAATGGGCGCAGGGTGCCTTGCGCTCGGTGGTCAGTGAGCACGTCAAACGTTTCGAACTGATGGACGATGCCTATCTGCGCGAGCGGGCGTCGGACGTCAAGGACCTGGGCCGCCGTCTGCTGGCCTATCTCCAGGAAGCGCGGCAACAGGCGCTGGTCTATCCCGACAACACGATTCTGGTGAGTGAAGAGCTGACCCCGGCGATGCTCGGCGAGGTGCCAGAAGGCAAACTGGTCGGCCTGGTGTCGGTTCAGGGATCCGGCAACTCCCACGTCGCGATTCTGGCGCGGGCCATGGGCATTCCCACGGTCATGGGCCTGGTGGACTTCCCTTACTCCAAGGTCGATGGCATCGATCTGGTGGTCGACGGCTATCACGGCGAAGTCTTCACCAACCCCAGCGAAATCATGCGCAAGCAGTTCGGCAAGGTGGTGGAGGAGGAGCGTCAGCTCTCCCAGGGCCTGGATGCACTGCGCGAACTGCCTTGCGTGACCCTCGACGGGCATCGCATGCCGCTGTGGGTCAACACCGGCCTGCTGGCCGACGTGGCGCGTGCGCAACAGCGAGGCGCCGAAGGGGTGGGCCTGTACCGCACCGAAGTGCCGTTCATGATCAACCAGCGCTTCCCGAGCGAAAAAGAACAGCTGGCGATCTACCGCGAGCAACTGGCCGCCTTCCATCCACTGCCGGTGACCATGCGCAGCCTGGACATCGGTGGCGACAAGTCGCTGTCCTACTTCCCGATCAAGGAAGACAACCCGTTTCTCGGCTGGCGCGGTATTCGCGTCACCCTCGACCACCCGGAAATCTTCCTGGTCCAGACCCGCGCGATGCTCAAGGCCAGCGAGGGCCTGAATAACCTGCGCATCTTGCTGCCGATGATCTCCAGCACCCATGAAGTGGAAGAAGCGCTGCACCTGATCCACCGTGCGTGGGGCGAAGTGCGCGACGAAGGCACCGACGTGCCGATGCCGCCCGTGGGCGTAATGATCGAAGTGCCGGCTGCGGTCTATCAGACCCGCGACCTGGCGCGGCAGGTAGACTTCCTCTCGGTGGGTTCGAACGACCTGACCCAATACCTGCTGGCGGTCGACCGCAACAACCCGCGTGTGGCCGATCTCTACGATTACCTGCACCCGGCGGTGCTTCAGGCGCTGCAAAGCGTGGTGCGTGATGCCCACGCCGAGGGCAAACCGGTGAGCATCTGCGGCGAAATGGCGGGTGATCCGGCAGCAGCGGTGCTGTTGATGGCGATGGGTTTCGACAGCCTGTCGATGAACGCCACCAACCTGCCGAAAGTGAAATGGATGCTGCGCCAGATCAACCTCAGCAAGGCCAAGGAACTGCTGGCGCAACTGATGACCAACGACAACCCGCAGGTCATCAGCAGCTCCCTGCAACTGGCACTGAAAAACCTCGGCCTGTCGCGGATGATCAACCCCAGCTCGGTCAAAGGGCACTAAGCGCTACTAATGCTTTCGTGAGCTCACTCCCACAGGGAGTGCACATCGCCCCTGTAGGAGCGAACTTGTTCGCGAAGAGGCCGACATGATCGCCGAAAACGTATCGTCTGAAGACACCGTCTTCGCGAACAAGCGAAGCGTCGCCCGGTGCGCTCCAACGCCCTCTCATTCCCACAGGGAGTACACATTGCCCCTGTAGGAGCGAACTTGTTCGCGAAGAGGCCGGCATGATCGCCGAAAACGTACCGTCTGCGCGAATAAGCCAGGCGTCGCCCGGTGCGCTCCTACGTCCTGCGGGCAGAAGCCTGAAAGGCACGTATTCAGTGCTCTCCAAGACCTGTACATAACGCTGCGCGTGGAAGCGATAACCATATGACTAGGCACACCAGGCGCATCTTTTTTCACTTCGTTCAGGCGGCTTCCATCGGTCGCCGCTAGAGCATCCTGCCGGGCTCCGGTAACATGCGCGCCTGATTCAGTCGCTCGCAAGGGCGTTCCAATTGAGGAGTCGCAATGCTGCCTTACCCGCAGATTGACCCGGTAGCCGTCGCTATCGGCCCGCTGCAAATTCACTGGTACGGGTTGATGTACCTGGTCGGTATCGGCGGCGCCTGGCTGCTTGCGTCGCGTCGCCTGAACAAGTTCGACCCGACCTGGACCAAGGAAAAACTTTCCGATCTGATTTTCTGGCTGGCCATGGGCGTGATTGTCGGTGGGCGGCTGGGCTACGTGCTGTTCTATGACCTGTCGGCCTACATCGCCAATCCGCTGCTGATCTTCGAGGTCTGGAAGGGCGGCATGGCGTTCCACGGCGGCTTTGTCGGCGTGATGATCGCGGCCTGGTGGTTTGGCAAGCGCAACGGCAAAAGCTTCTTCCAGCTGATGGACTTCGTTGCCCCGCTGGTGCCGATCGGCCTGGGTGCCGGGCGTATCGGCAACTTCATCAATGCCGAGCTGTGGGGCAAGCCGACCGATGTGCCGTGGGCCATGGTCTTCCCGCCGTTCAGCGACCCTGCGCAACTGGCGCGTCATCCCTCGCAGCTGTATCAGTTCGCGCTGGAAGGCGTTGCGCTGTTCATCATCCTCAATCTGTACGCCCGCAAGCCGCGTCCGACCATGGCCGTTTCCGGCATGTTTGCGCTGTTCTACGGGATCTTCCGCTTTGTGGTCGAGTTTGTCCGCGTCCCTGACGCCCAGTTGGGTTACCTGGCGTGGGGCTGGGTGACCATGGGTCAGATCCTCAGCCTGCCGATGATCATCGCGGGCCTGTTGCTGATCTGGCTGGCCTACAAGCGCGACCCGTCCGCCAGCAAAGCAGCGGCCTAATACCGAAACGCCGGGTGAGACAACGCCCGGCGCGTTCAACAATGCAGGTGATTTATGAAGCAATATCTGGAACTGGTCGCTCATGTGATCAAGCACGGGACCTTGCAAGCCAACCGTACCGGCGTGAACACCATCAGCTTTCCGGGGGCGATGCTGCGTTATGACTTGCAGGAAGGTTTTCCGGCGATCACCACACGGCGCATTGCCTTCAAATCGGCCATCGGCGAGATGGTCGGCTTTCTGCGTGGCGTAAACAACGCCGCCGAATTCCGCGAACTGGGCTGCAAGGTCTGGGATCAGAACGCCAACGAAAACGCTCAGTGGCTGAACAACCCGTTCCGCAAGGGCGAGGACGATCTGGGCGAAATCTATGGCGTGCAATGGCGCAAGTGGCCTGCCTACAAGCGTATCGATGCCGGCAATGTCGCGGCCATCGAACTGGCGCTGGGCCAGGGGTATCGTCAGATTGCCGAGTCCGAAGAAGACAGCCAGTCTTTCGTGGTCCTGTACAAGGCCATCGACCAGATTCGCCAGTGCGTCGACACCATCATCAACGACCCGGGCAGCCGGCGGATCCTGTTCCACGGCTGGAACTGCGCACAGCTCGATGAAATGGCCCTGCCGCCGTGCCACCTGCTGTACCAGCTGCACCCGAACCCGCAGACCCGCGAAATCTCGCTGACGCTGTACATCCGCTCCAACGATCTGGGCCTTTTATCGGACGTAGGAAAAAGCGCACAGTACGCCTTCCTCGCCTAAAAAAATTTATCCTTCATGCGACTTTATCTTGACCTTGACAAGCTGCACATTCTGCATAGGATGGGCGGCCTTCAAAAAGGGGTTGTCGGTGAAGGTTGTAGTCAAAGAAAAGCAGATGCTCGACCTGGGTGGGTCGATGCTCAACGAAGATGGGCCCACGGTGGCAGACCGTGTTTCTGTTACAGCGGTGGGGCTGTTCGATTCAGAAGAGAGGCTAGTCCCGCTTGTAAGCGAGTACCTGACCTTCGCAGTTCGCAGCGCCGAGTTAGCGGCTCTGTCCGCCGAGACGTACGGGCGTAACATTGGTTACCTACTCGAACACCTGAAAGGCACGCCAACTTTCAGAACCTCCTCTTATGACGAAATTCTTCTTGCCGTAACTAAACACGGTATTCAACGGTACTTTACCCACCTGCGTGAAGTGGATGGTTTGACCTCAACGACCATCCGTAACAGGGATGCTTGTTATATGGCCCTGTTCAATGACTTCCTGTGCGTTGGCGGAAAGCACAAAGGCCCAGCGCGTGAGGATAATCCTTATGCTGGTGGTTTTCTTTCTCCTGCTCCAAAGAAGGATTTGGTTTATCCCTGTTCATTGCAGGAACTCAAAGAGCTTATTGAGTCTGCGAGCAGCGAGAGAGAGCGCTGCCTGATCCAAGCTATCTTTGATGTGGGTCTGCGTCGAAGTGAAGTTGGCAGGGTCACTCTGGGTGCCGTGAATAGGGCTTTGGGGTTTGCTCAAGCTAACTTTGTTGCGGATGAAGATCTTGATTGGGTGCATCCTGATTACTGTCCTCTTTACATTGACGGCAGTAAAGCACGTGGAAATGAGTTTAAGCCACGATACTCAATCGTGAGCCGGGCTGTGCTCGAACGCATCAAGCGTTATCACGCGTCTCCCCTATTTAAGAAACACGCTCGCCGTTATGAGACCGCCGATGTAACTCCGTGCTTTTTTAATTCAGAGGGACAGCCGTTTAACCCAGACGCTGTCAGCAAGCTACTCGAGCGGCTCTCTAAGCGTGCAGTAAAGAGCAAGCGACTTGAGCGTATGGTTTCGCCGCATAAGCTCCGCCATGGTCACGCATATGCCATTTTGACTAGCCCGGACTTTGGTGATGACTATCTCAACAAACTCCTGATGGCCCAGAAGTCGCTTGGCCACGAAGACACATCCACTACAGGAATTTATACCAAGTTGCCACAGGATATCTTTCATCTGGTCTGTCCGAACACGGGCGAGGTCGCGACTAAAGCGCAAAGCATGGCGGATCTTGCTGCTCAGACGACGTTGAAAATCAGGTTGGGAGATAAGAAATGAATTTTTCAGAGCACGCATTTGAGAGTGCCAAAATCTTCAGGTGGCTTAGAGATCTGGAAGAGAACCCTCTTCAATATTACCAAGTTGAGCTTAGCGACAATTCTAGTGGTGCTTATGCGCCATTGATGTTGAGTGACTCGTATGTTGCGAGTAAGGATCTCGACCCATCAATCAAGATGTTCGAGCTTGCAGAGCAGAAGCTCATCCTGAACATGCTTATTGACGGCGTTATACATCATGGAGAAACAGCTGCGGGTTGTAATTGGCGTTTGAAGCTTTTGGGCTGGTATAAATCGCTCTCTCAAGAAGAGAAGCTCGCGCTCCCGATTTTTGGCAACAAGCTAAAGCTCTCCAAATCAGTTGTGCCGGCTTCTGCGCTGGACGCGATCAAATACGGCTACAGCAGGCATGAAAGTGTTCGGCTCGCCTACCAGGAGATCAACCTTGATCTTCAGTCTCTCGGGGTCGCCTCTGCGGACTATATGACCGTTAAGGAGCGAGTTGAATCCAAGGAGGAGTTTGTGCCGCAGGAGAATGCTCTTGTGGATTTTAAACGACTCCAGATGCTTGATTTTGCTGCCTTGGACGGTCTCGAAAAATCATCTGAAGGTAGGCCATTCAACGACTTGAAACATGCGTTTGCGACCGCTTCGCTGGGTACTACCAGCGACTCTGGAGCGAGCAATTATCATGAGGGGTTCAAATGGTTCACGAGGCTTCTCACTGGGCAAGGCTTCAGTGGCATGGAGCCGCTGACTGAGGTTCTCGATCCGTTCAGCCTCCCGTTGTTCCGTTCGTATCTCGAGCGCCATATTGTTGAGGGCACCCTTTCTCCGATTACCGCGACTACCTTGGTGAGTGCCGTCCGTAGCACCTTGACGACCATCAAAAATATCAAGGGTTACGCGGGATCAGATTTCATCAACTGTCAGGGGTTTGATGCTGATCGTGTCACTGATGCGTACCGCCCATACTCGAGCGCTGAGCGTGTTCGAATCTCTACGAGCGTGAACGAGGATATCGAGCACTACAACACCCTTGCGCAGCCCTACCAGCGGAGCGGTATTGGTGAAGATCCCATTGATGCGAAAGGCAGCTTAAAGCCAGGCTGCAATACCCTTGAAAATGCTCGCTGGATTTTCGAGAACAAGCTCGGTTGTACGCATGTTGGTCATGATCAAAAAGACAGTGAAGATCCTCATGTGAGAGCCTTTCTGCGTATCGTGAGCCGTTCAGGCACCGGGCTGCGGGAGGTTGTAGAGGGTTGGGGCGTTCACTATCTGGTGGACGCTCAGGTGATCACGCCTTATGCGATCAAGCTGGCTCAAGTCACCGGGCTGAACGCTGACTCAATCAAGCTGCTTGATGTGGATGACTACGAGCCTAAGCATCCGCTCACTGGGCGTCCTTGCCTCCGGTACTGGAAAGAGCGTTCTGACGGTGAAAAGCTGATGCATCTCGATATTTTCGAAGCTGACATCACCTGGCTCACCACGTCTCAATCGTATGCTGTCGCTCAGATTTTTGAGGACATCAAGGCACTGACAGCCAAAATCCGCGTATCTGCACCCCCAGTTATGCGCGATAAGCTATTCATTTGGCAATCAAGTGCCCCTAAAAGCTTCATGGAGATCAAATCCTTCGCAACTGGGAAGGAGAGTGCTTTGTGGGTGGCCTTTGCTGCTTACGCTAAGCGTAAAGGCCTCCTGGATAGCGCTGGGCAGCAGTTGAGCCTCACACCTTCACGTCTTCGCCCGAGCTTTGTCAGCGAGCTGGTGGAGCGTGACGTCCCTGTCCGTGAGATCCAGTTGATCTTGGGGCACATGCGAATCGAGACTACGCTGGCGTACCTGGATCGTATGGACTTCAACCACATCGCACGCTCCAAGCTGGATGTGGCTCTCAGGGAGCTTCATGAGTCGGCAGCCAAATTGGCTGATAATCGCTCGAGCATCGAGGCTGGAGCCAACCTCATCGATGTCGTTAATCTCGATGGGCCACAGGTTGTTTTCAAAACTCCTCTAGCGAGCTGCCGTAACATTTTCAACCCGCCTGACTTCATCAAGAAGTTGAGCTCTTACGTGCCCGGCAGCCCTTGTGCGTTGTACAACATGTGCCTGGGATGCGAGAACGTTTTGCTCACTGCGTCGAACCTGCCAGAGCTGTTCGCGATGGAGCGGGACTACCTCTCGCTCAAGGACGTTTCTCGCATCATGGACACGCCGTATGGACGCGTAGTACGCGAGAACCTTGCGCTGCTGGATGGCATCCTGCACTCAAAATCTGATTTCACGCCTGAAGAGTTGGCCGAGGGCCATCGTCTTTCAGAGTTTGTGGATACGACTGTGCTGGTGGACGGGGTGGCGATGTGATGATGGAGCAGATTGATTTTTCTACCCTGTTAACGTTCTCGAAGTTTCGCTCGAGCCTTTCACTGCTGCAGGGCCAGGCTTCCGCTCTTGAAGCAGGAAGCGAACAGCAGGAGGCTTTGGCTTTCCTGTCCTACCTCAGTACCTTGCAGGTATCTCAGAGCTCTGCATTCGTCGACTGGGTTTGGGACTTCAATGCGGATTACCCAAATGCCTCGCGCTACATTCGTGGGGCTAAACTTCGCATCGATTTCACGAAGTATTCCAACATTCCAGAGCTGGCGATTCTCGAGCTCAAAGCTGCATTCATGATCATCCTCAAGGCCCTGAGCGGGATTCCAGCGGATAGGAAATCCACCAGAGTCAGCAAGAAACCGCTCAAGCCCAATTCGCTGATCAGTGACTATGAGAACGGGCTTCGGTTTTTGGATAAGGTTTATGCCGTCGCGGCTATTGAGCTTGGAAAGGAGCACGTGGATCGTGAGCTGATCTCAATTCAATGCTTGCCTGCGCATTTCTATGCAGCAGCTGCCGAAGATTACGACTACGTATACGACGAATACACTGAGAAGCTGTTCAAGCACCTCAAGTCTGGCTACCTGCAAGCGAACGTGTTCGGTGCGAGCCTGCCATTCGTCGACTTTTCCAAGCTGAAATGGAAAGTCCTGGGTGGTAAAAATCGGCCTGCAAAGGATGCTGAGAAAAAGTCGCAAATTTTACCAAACAGCGTCTTCGAAATTTCTTCCCAGATGGCCTCGCTGTCGATTGTCGATTTTTTGGATGCGATGGGAGAAGAGGTTATCGATGTTGCTAGCCTCAAGCGTCGTAACGCTAAGGAATACTTTCCTTCGCAACAGAGTGGGTTGAATCCGCTCAAATTCAACTTGTATGTGTACAAGCGCCTTTCTAACAAGGGTTTCTCTTTTGATGAGGTCGCTAAAGTTCTGGGCAGCGATGTCATGAGCTCTAGCAAGCTGTTCTCTGTAATAGCGCCCTATGCTGTTAAGCAATATGCGAAAGACACCGGATCGGCTCTCGATGATCAATTCAGGCTTTACCTGAACTTTGTTAACTACTCATGTCTCTACATTATTGGTCAATATACCGGGATGCGTCCTTCAGAATATGCAGAACTGCTCGCAAGCTCGAGCCTCCGACCTGATGGCCGCTACTGGGTTTTGGCGAGTAATGTGAGCAAACATCAAGACAACCTTGTTGAGTTGTTTGATGATTTCTGGCTGGCTATTCCGATTGTGCGTGATGCTGTACGGGTGTGCCAGTTGATCAGCAAATACAAGAACAATGATTATATATTTTCAAACGTGGATACCGTCGCGTTTGGGAAGCAAGGACAGCCGTTCTCTGCCAGCGGCACGAAGCTTACGCTGGAGAAATTTTTCGAGCGCATCTTGCCGCCAGAGACTTTTGCCGACCTAGACTTCAACGCCTACATGATGCGCCACACTCTGGCCTACCAGCTGTATCGTGCCGACTTGGGGCTGCCATTTATTTCTCACCAACTCAAGCATTTTGGTGAGATCGTAGGTGTAGGGCATTCTGATCGAGGGTTCAGCAAAACTACTCTTCTGTATGGCGAGATTGCGGACAGGATTTCCAAGGGTGGCGGTGCTCGGAAGACGAAAGGAAGGTCGCTTCGTCAGGATGCGGAGCTTGAGAGCATTCATCAGCGTTTTGACCCTGATGGCAGCTATGCTGGTGTGAATGCTGAGGCCCACAAGGAAAATCTTAGGAAGGTGTTCAGGGGTTACATGGCCTCTGGGCACACAAAGGACGATATTTTTGAGGCCATGCTTGGTCAGCACATTGCGGTCATCAATGTGGGCTCCGGCTTCTGCTATGGTGGAGGCGTGGACGAATTCGACAGTTCCCTGCCCTGTATTGGAGGGCTTCGTTGTAACCCCAACCAGTGTAAGAATGCCGTCGTCAGCAAGGCCAACGCGCCGGCTTGGCGAGATGTGTATTACCAGAACAAAGCGATGCTTGGGAATCCCGAGTACGCTCATACGCACGCGCAGAACAAAGCTGCGATGGAGGAAGCTTATGGCGTCCTTCAGCTTCTGGAAGAGGAACTCTGAGATGGGTGATCCACGTGCGTTCGACCAGAAGAACAAGGAAGATTTTGATCAATACACAGAGTTGTTGGCTCAGGCACTTCTTGATATTGGTGCGAACGATTCTTTGAAGGCAACTGTTGCCGAACTTAGCCGTATTACCGGCATGCATCGAAATACGATCCGGCAACGTGTTTGGCCTTTAGAGCGCCTTGAGACTATCAAGGAAAATCGTCGTATCGAAGTTTTGCGCAAGAAGGTTTCTAATAAAAAACCAGTTGAGCCACTTGTGGTGCTAACTGAGAAGTTAGAGTCTGCGCGGATTGAAGTGCTTCATTGGTTTACTGAGGCTAGAGTTGCTAATGACATTGCTCAGACCAACGAGAACAAGTATCAAGGCATGGTAAGTTCGAGAGATACCTATATGAGCCTTTTGGCGGATGCCAATAAACGGCTCTTGGAGTCTCATAAAGAAATTGATAAACTTAAGCAAGTTATCAGCATCCTGGAAGCTGTCCAGGTGGAGAAAAGTTCATGAAAAGCTATCTGGATCTACTAGGTGATGTTCTCGAAAACGGCGCTCAGAAAGGCGACCGCACGGGTACTGGTACGATAAGTGTATTTGGCAGGCAATTCCGCCATGACCTGTCGAAAGGCTTTCCTTTGCTCACAACAAAGAAGCTGCACTTTAAAAGTATTGTTAACGAGCTGATTTGGTTTTTGGGTGGGGATACCAACGTCAAATGGCTCAATGAGAATGGCGTAAAGATCTGGAACGAGTGGGCCACCGAAGAAGGTGACCTCGGGCCTGTATACGGTAAGCAGTGGACAGCCTGGCCAACCAAAGATGGCGGGACGATTAACCAGATCGACTACGTGGTTAACGCCTTGAAGACCAATCCGAATAGCCGGCGAATCCTGTTCCATGGGTGGAACGTAGAGTACCTGCCGGACGAGAAGGTGAGTCCTCAGGAGAATGCCCGTCAAGGCAAAATGGCGCTGCCTCCGTGCCACCTGCTGTACCAGTTCTACGTCGTGGACAACAAGCTGTCAGCGCACCTGTTCATCAGGTCGTCCGACACTTTCTTGGGGCTGCCATACAACACGGCATCCCTGGCGTGCCTGACTCACATGCTCGCTCAGCAGTGTGATCTCGACGTTGGTGAGATCGTGATCTCTCTCAGCGATGTTCACATCTACTCCAACCACATGGAGCAGGTGAAGACTCAAATCGCTCGTGAGCCACGTCAGTTGCCTGAGTTGAAGCTGCTTCGTAAGCCTGCATCCATCTACGACTACAAGTTCGAAGATTTCGAGGTCGTGGGCTACGATCCGCACCCGCATATCGCGGCGCCTGTATCGATTTGAGGCCCTGCTGTATTGAGTGACAAGACCGGTCTCAGGGCCGGTTTTTTCTTTTCTGTGGATGAGGAAATGCGGTACGACATCCAAGACCTGATCATGTTTTCTGGAGGCTGATGATCCTGGGCTTTCAATCAGGGCGTGCCCCTGCGGGTAGCGGCTGTCGTGTACCAAGCCCTGGCGCTGCCAGGTCTCGGCCCTTCGGGCTTCCATCCTCACGCCTTTGGCCCTGCGGGCCGGCGCGCTCCGCTTGCTTGGAGGGGCGTCTCCAGCCGACAGTTTGCTGTGAGTCAGTGGTGCTCGATATCAGTGGTTGTTCAGATGCCAACGTTTCGAGCAAGGATGCTTTGGGTGATAGCCTACCGGGGTGCCTTACCATTCACGTCATCGGAGCATCCCTTGATCAACCTCCATCGCTTAATCTCCAGGTTGTTTCCCGACCGCCGTCCCGACTGGGAACAGAAGCGTGAGCGCGAATTCATCCTGGCAGCGAACGGCTTAAAAACCCTCAGGGTGACACCAGAGGGGGGAATGTTTATCGACCCTGAAGAGCTCCGTGAGCAAATTGTCGCAGCACGTGAGCAGTTGAAGCACCTTGTCCACGCCCCAGGGACGCATAGTGGGCCGTACCAAGCCGTTGCAGCAGTCGAGGTGGCTCAGGAGGCTGATCCGTCTGCTGAGGGGCTGCATGACTGTATTGAGGTGGTGGCTTGGCGTCGGCTTCCTAGTGGGTCTGCTGTGCGCTACACGTGCCTCCAAGGCATGAGTTCAGGTCGATTCGCTGTAGCTGCGGCCAGTTTTTTTTCGAGAGCCTTAGAGAGCCTTCCGACTTGGGGCGACGGCAATACCCACAGGCAAGTCGCTTACGCCCTTCGGGGCAGTGAACTCCACTGGTACGCGACTATGAATGAGGCCATGGATGCTTGGGATGCAGAGCTTTGATGTCCGTTAAGGTTGCGTTCCCTGAGCCTCACAAGACCGACGTTCTCGAAGCCCTCTCTGGTGGGATAATGACCGTGCGCATTTAGCTAGGTGCTGGCTGCGCGAGCATCGGGCATAGCTCATCAATTATTGGGAAATTGCACTCCACCTGACCACCCGTTTGCGTTGCACTTGCCCGCTCCTTTGCATTCGACTTGACCTGTTGTTTGCATCGGATTCGACCAGCACTCTGAGTAGCCCTCACTGGCAATTGACCACACTCCATCGCACTGCACGTTACAATCAGGATTATTTCGCTCATGGACGATTTAGATGGACGAGACCCAAAAAGAGATCGAACGATTGAAGAACATGGTCGACACGGCCCGACAGGAGATCGAACTGGCGGTTATGTTCCATGAGACGTGGCGACCTGCGGCATATGACACCGGCCTTCATGATCGTATCGGCACTTCCTATGCGGCACATGCCTTTCAGATCATTCGGTTGTCGCTACGGCGGGAGTTACTACTCGCACTGACACGCGTATGGGATAGCAATCAAAAGGCTGTGAGGATGAGCCTGATCGCGGATCGTCTGCGAGACAAAAAATTCTTTGAAGCCTTGGTTCAGTTCCGGGCGCGGAGCCTAGGCCTGAGCTCCCAGTTTGCCCCCGAAGCGGTGAAGAAGTCACTCAAGCCGAAACGCGATCAGATTCTGACGTTGATCCAAAAATACAGCGAGAATGGCGCAGCCTTCGAAGTTCTGAAGAAGCTAAAGACTTTACGGCACCAGCATCTGGCACACCGTCAACTGCCGATGTCCCCGGTAGCAGTAGCAGGATCGGATACCCCGACACAGCTAGGCGGTGATGGTGCGCCGCCTGTTTGGGCGAGCGATGACGAAATTGAGGCGTTCTATCAAGACAACCTCGAAATCATGAGCCTACTGTTGAGTTTGGTTCAAGGTCTGGCCTTTGACTTATCCGAAGCCACAGACGTCTACAAGCATCACGCGAAATACTTCTGGGCGTCTGCACGTGGTGAGCGCAAGGAGGGGCATCCCGATTATCGTCCGCCGGCTTTAGATTCCTGATGAGAGGTATGGCGGGATTCAGCGATTGCAGTTTGATTACAAGGCGCTTAGCTCCCTGGTTGGTATTTCATCCAACCGCCATCAAAAAAAATAAAAGCACTCACCTATGCAAGGCGCTATCCATAAATACCCTTACGCATAATTTCAGCTACATTGCCGATTTGGTTTAAAAGCTCCTTTGCCTCATCTTTTGCGAGCCCGTGTATGTAGTGCTGGAGTCGCTCGACCTCAGAAGCTGCTCCTGCATAGTCCTTACAAAGCGCGAGTATTTCTGCGTACTGCCCCCTGACCTGAACCATCTTTCCGATTAAACCCATCTCAGAGACTACACGCAAAACTTGTTGCTCAAGAATTTCTCTAGCTCCCACATACTCACCTGCTTCGGCAAACTCTTCAGCGGCATCTTGCCCCAACCTCACGAACGAATCGTATGCATTAACCATATTGTAGAATTTCATGGCATGGATGCGAGAAAAGCCTGAATTGCGTCCCTGCGCATTCAAAATTTTCGCGTATAAATCCAACGAGTCCGCAAGGTGCTTGATATCCTCGCTCACGTCGTTTGACCGCTTTATCACTTTCCAGAGTACATCTGGATTTTTGCCCAGGACATCTTCCGGCTTAAGCCCCAAAATTTCATAATATTGATCCATAACTGCCTTGCACAAAAGCTCTGCTGCTTTGTAGCGCTTAAGCTTCCACAGTGCGAAAGCATGGTTATAGTCGAATATCCGCCTGTGGATCGAATCTGGAATTTTTGGGGCAGCGGACTCAACCTCTCTCCTCACATCTTTTTCATGACCGAGGTATGCTGCAAATAAAATTTTTTTCATAGCTAGCGATAAATGCTCGCGAAACTCAAAGCCGTGAGCATCTAGAATTTGCTCCATCGTTGATAGATGGCTTGAAGCTTCATCATAACGACTGTCTCTCATGAGAGAGAATACAAGTCCGTCAAGTGCCCAGAACGTTTGTCCTGGATCTAAACTTCCCGAGCTTACTGCACTAGCCAAACTAGACGCTACATCTACCAGGATCCCCATCTCATAGAATGTCTCCTCACCAGCGAGTTCGATGAGCGGCTCGACGTCATTAAGCTTAATGAAAACTTGAATCAGAAGTGCAATCCGCGAAGTGTCACGGTTTTTCTCCATTCCCTGGATCAGCAACTCCTTCAACGTCAGCAAGGCGGCAGTGACCGCAGGCTCACCCATGAGTTCCAGGTGACGTAGGCCTAGGGCACGGACGGCATCATGGACTTTGAGCGTTTTGGCGCCAAACACCTCAACTGTCCCCGTTGCCTGGATTTTCTTGATTACCGCAGCTGCGCCACCCGGCGACAGCTTGAGGGTGGTTTGCAGCAGGCGAACCACTTCTTCTTGCGTTAACCCGGTGTCGGCCAAACTGACTACAGCCAAGGCATTCTGTGTAACTGCGTCATAACCTTCGTAAACACGAGCCAGGATAATCTCCTGAGCGGTCTCAGCGACGTTTGCCTGCAGAGCAAGGTCAGCGCAGAGCGTTTCAATGTTCCCATCGTAATCAGCTTTGGCAATCGCAATGGCACTATCGACATATAGCGGGAGGCCCCCAGTATAGGCACGGAGCTGCTGGAGTGCCTGAGGACTGCCGTAGGCGCCCGCGCCACTGGCCACCTGCGCAACAGTGTCAAGATCCCAGCCCTGCAAAATCTCACGACGCAAACCCATGACGGCTTCGAGCTCACGTACATTTTCATGAGGCTGGCAAAGGAGTATGAAGCGGATGTGCCGAGTGGCGTTAAGGAGGTCGCGAATGTTCGTTACCGGTACACGATGCGCATTGTCGACAACAACAATCAGAGGCGCCTCAGCCTGCTCCAGGAATCTGTCGAATGCCCGAATCGCTTCGTAACCGCTTGCCCCTGGTAACAGTATCTTCCGAATACCATCAGAGTCTCGCTTCATGTATTTGGAGGCGAGCTCCCGCACAATCGAGCTTGCCAGAGCGGGCCCTGGTAGGTCACCAACATCGTAATAAGCGCATGGCTCAGGACTGTGTAGAGCCGCATGAGCGGCCCATGTGGTCTTACCTGCACCGGACAACCCGCAGATTATGCGCACCCGCTCCGCTGAAGTGAGCTCAGGCTCATTCTTTTGCGGCCTGTATGAGAGAGGCGGTGTTGGGAAGTCCTGCAGTTGAACAACCAACTGTTCGAATAGGCCAGGTAGCTCTGAGGTGTGGAAAACATGCCGAGCGTTTCCGCCCCCCGCAGCACAAGCGAGCATCACCAGGCCCGCCATTTTCCAAGTCAAAGAAGAAGGCGACAGCAGCGAGAAATTCAGCTTTTCAGCCTCTGCCGTACACCACTGAGCAGCCTCCTCCAGAGATGTCCAGGCAGGAGGAAGGCAAGCTGGACGCAACGCGCTTGAACCAGCGGAAAGGTATATCAAGTCAACGGACGCCTTCTGCTCATCAACCTCAGACCGGAGGGTTTCCCCTAACACTTGGTTCGCGACGATGACGAATTGGGCTGCACCTGGCCGCCGCCCAGCCTTGTGCTCCTGCCTCAGGATCTCGAAGCGCTCCAGAGCGCCAGAAACGTCAACCGGCATGATGGGTTTCGAGCGCGTTTTTACCTGGACGTACACTTGGCCAGCTTCAGTGTTGAGCTCGACGTCCTCGTCCCGCTCGACCAACACTTCACGTACGCCGGAAGATTGCGCCAACAGTAGGCACCCCACAGCGTACAAGTGCTGATAAAGAAACCCCTTATGAACAGACTCAATGCGCTTGAGTTGTGCAGGGTCTAGTACGTCGTTGTGAGGGATCTGGTCATTCGGTTGCATGGCAATTCCATTCGGCATGAGGTAGAGAAGCTCTTCGCGAGAAGTGCTGGCTAGGCGACAGCTGGCGTGGCAGCCTTTGTGGGTGACCGATAGCGGCAGCTTTCTGATCTCAGAAAACTGGTCTGTCCCCCAAGATGCCGCAATCCCTAACACCGCTAAGTCTATAGACATCGGTGGCCTTTTTGACCCGATCAAGGGACGGAAGAGTCTGACTCAATATCAGGTAGCCAGACCTTTGATATTTCAAGCTTGAAAAAAAGCGTGGCAGGCGTTCATCAAAACGGTCGCGTCATGGAGGGCACGGTGGTGCTTGGTTGTTGGGAGGAGGCGGTAAATGTCACTGGCAGCCTCCCGGCCCACAAGCACCTCCAGAGGCTTCAACTGAAAGGTGGGCATCAGGTCTGCTGCTTCGTAGAGGACATCGAGCCAGAACCCGTCTTGTGGCGAGTCGCTGCAGAGAACCTGCCCTGAAAACAGCTGATTCATATGCCTCGCCACGACGTCGGCGAGATCACCTTGCTCAAGCAAATGATCTTGACTAAGACCATGCATATCTTGGGCATCAAACGACCAGTGCGTCCAGTAACGAGCAGGCTTGATCAGCGAGCTGAAAGTGGTGTCACTCGACACGACAGCTACCTCGATGGGATAGCTATCCGGTGCTATCCCTGAAGCCTCGAAATCGATAAAAAACGAAGGCCGCGCCATCCTGTTGCTCCTGTTGAAAGGCTGCGATTTTCAGCTATGCAGAATCAATCGCTCTAGCCGCTAGCGCATGCGCTACCCGGTGATTATGCAGGTGCTGCATCTCACGCTCCCATTCATCTAGAAACTTCTCCCAGTCGGTGGCGTAAGGCCCATCAGCAAGCCTGGTTGATCCGATGCTTGCCTGCAGGAAGCGTTCTCTCCACGGTTGGGGTATGTCGTGCTCCAGGACGATGTCGATGCCCGAATGGTGATGCTGTACAGGCACGGAGTCACGTACGTCCATGAGGGCGAGCGGTGTGTCGATTGGAGGTATCCCGTTTTCCTCTTGGCCGTCGAGGTGATCCAGGATGGCAATGGGTTCTGATGCGTCCGGATTACCTGGATGAAGATTGGCGAGTGCCCATAGTGCTCTTCGCCTAGTTTTCTCAAGCTCGCGGAGTTCATCGTGAGTCATTAGGCCTCCTTCATTTCCATGACGCGGGGGATGTTTGACGGAAGGGCCGTCGTGAATCGAGCCACGGCAAGCCGCGTCTCGCCCCTTCGGGCTGACATCCCGCACGCCTGCGCGCTCCGCTTGCTTGGTGCTCGTATAGGGGCGAAGTTTCGCGCTACGAATCTGGGACTTCCACTGCGCTGTCCGGCAGGTGAGGCAGTCATTGCATGTACCCCACCGTACCGCCAAGTCTTTTACTTATGGAATTTACTGAAGCGACTCGAAAGCGCTGCAGACGCAATGATTTCCCATGTCTCTGGGTTACATGCCACAGTTCTACGCAGTTAGAGCTCATAGCCCTCAAACAGGTTGCGTCACGGGTGGTGCTGACTCCTTCCATCAATCCCCGAGTTGAACATCTCCAGGTTGTCGACCATCGCGGCTTTACAGCCTTGTCGAGATTGACCTGAGGTGTTGCAGGGGAAGGAGAAGGAAAACTCAAACGTCAGAAAGTAGGAGGCCCCGCATAGCGGGGCCGTCACATAACCTAGTCTCTTCACCGCTTCGTGTAGCGCGGGAGTGGAGGTTCCTAGGGCAGCGGGGTTAGATTATCAGCGCCAGTTTAACCCGACTGCCCCAGACGACTCGAATTAATACTCATCCCAATCGTCGTACTGCTCATCAGACTCGGGCTGGCCATCCTCACGCGTCAGATCATCGGTTATGAATCTCACTCGACAAACCTTATGTCTCACCAGCGTGTCAGGAACGTATTCAATCGCAGGCGTTTGCGATGAGTTGGTGCTAAGCAAGTCATCTAGGTTCGTGAAAGCAGTTCTAGGCTTGAGTGAGGCCACCACGGCATGATTAAACAGAGTCAGATTTGTACCTTTTCGCACTTGAGCCGATTCGAACAGTACACCGTCGAGCGGCGGGTCGAATTGTGTCGCTAGGTACTCTGCCATGACTTGTGTTGCCAGGTATTCGTGTTCCTGGTTCGGAAGCACTGGAACGGTGATTTTTGCGTGGAGCGTTTTCAAGAAGATGCGCCTACCCATTTGCTCTTCATAGCTGGCTTCAAAAGCACTCAACGGCCTCGCTTCGTAGGCTTCATCCAAAGCAATGAAATCCAGGACGCGAACGGGTCTTGTGAGTTTGAATTCGCCGCTGACGACTCGTCCTCCTACTGGCGGGCGAAGCTCGGCAACACAGGTTTTTCGGTCAAAAGCGCCATAAAAAGCGGCCAATCCTTTAGGGTTCATTCGGCCAGCCCCTGCGGCCTCCTTGGGTGGCGGGCCGAGTTCTGCAGCAGGGTTGCTAATGATCGAGTCGTATTCTGAAGCGGAGTCACAGCGCCTGGCACGGAAGATCTGATCGTTCGCAAGCTCTCTGACAACGGACATCGAGCCATCAGGGCTTTTGAAGGATGATAGTCCTCGAAACAGCCAGTCCAGAAAATCCTTGGCATGCTGGCTAAAAAATCGATTCCCATGTTTCATTTCGTTCTGAAAATTCAGCCATCGGGTTTCTGCTTCTCTTGGTCGAATCACTCTCCACTCATAGTTCTCATCATCGCTATATCTAGCCTCTCCTCCTTGCATGATGTCGTAATGGGAGCTTTCGTTGAGGTCGCAGAGGACACGCTCGACGACCGGGTCGTCCTCATCCAAACCAAGCAATTCTGCGACATGGAAGATAAGGGGATCGCCAGTCTGCTCTGTCTCAGAGCGTTTTCCATTGTCATCGTACTGATCGTATATCGCTCCAGGATGGCAATACTTCTGGAGGACATCGTCGACCATACTGACCAGATTCTCGAGTGGGATAGCCTTACGCTTTTTTAGGCAGAACGAGCACTCTGCAGCCACGCCGGTTCGCCTGATCAACCCTTTAAGATGGATTTCGTTCAAGCATTCGTGACAGATCAGGTCTTCATCCATGTTTTACGCCTAGCAGAATTCAATTGGCGGCGATTCTAAGTCAACATGGACGCTCGGCCCGATGAAAAACTTGCTGCACGCCGAGTCGCAGCCTTCAGGTTGCCCCATTTGAGGCGATACCTGGCTTGGGATGTTTTAGCTGCTGGCTCTAGCTCAGCCAAGCTTCCCAGCGTTAATACTATTAAATGGAGTTGATTTTCAGGTTATGACCGCACCACATGCCGCGACCTACCGACGTCCCGCAGACTGGAAGCAATTCGAGCGTCTGTCACTAGCAGTAATGAGCTGCGTCTTTAAAACCAGATTCGACCAATACGGTCGGGAAGGCCAACGGCAGCATGGCGTGGATCTGTATTGCCGCCTCAAAGATGGTTCTCTCATCGCCGTTCAGTGCAAGGGGCGAAATGAGAACCTCGGCAAAAATCTGACCCTCGCGCAGGTAAACCAAGCGGTTCTCGAGACAGAAGACTTCCCGTTCAAGATCGATCACTTCTTCATCCTTACCACCAGTCCGCATGACAAGCTTCTCACCAATCGAGCTTTAGAGCTTACGGAAGAGCGAGCTATCGCTGGAAAGGGAACAGTGGACGTATGGGGCTGGGGGGCGCTTGAAGCTGTAATTCAAGAGAACGCCTCGCTTCAGGAGTCATTTTATCCTGACTACAAACCTAAGATTTCTCTTCGTGGTTGGATCCTCAGGGTCGGGTTGGCGAGCTGCTTTGCCGTAGCTGCCCTCGTGGGGATCCATAAGTACCTGGCCTATCAAGCCGATACAGCACAGATGAATCAGGCGACAATTGAGGGCCTCGCTGAGTATATGGATCTGAATGATCGGTTGATTCAGATCTATGAGGGTTGCCTTGGAATGCTGGACAAAGAGACGTTTGCCTTCTCATATTCTTTTCAGCAGTTTTGCATCGTTCCAGTGGAAAGGACACTGAATGCAATGGAGCATCAGGTGCAGCACGCCAGTTTAAAGATTGATATTGCAGCGATTAACCAACTGGATGTGCTGCTCAACCTTCTACGAGAGGATTATCGACAAGGATTGATCGCCAATCAGATGACTGATTTTTTTGAACAGGGCATCAGGGATAGCCAGAAGGCACTATGCATTCCTAACAATTCTGATGCGTCTGCTGAACGCTTGAAGCGGCTGCGCAAGCCAGCTGACGATGCGATGAATCGGCAGTTGGAGTTCTACTTCATCCTCCGCGATTTTATCCTGCCTGGGCTTCAATCCATGCAGGCAAATGTGCTGGTCGCAGCTCGGCAAAGTAATCGCCGAGGCCTCTCAGAACAAATGCTAAGTGACGCGCATCAGTTAAGCGAGCTACTGAAGCAGCGCCACCAGTATCGAATGGAGGAGCCACAGCAGCCTTTCACTCTGTCTGCTGTGAAGCATTTGAGTTCCCGAGGGATAACGATATCAGGCGAGATGGACACCATGATTGAAGATGCCCGCTACGCCCACGTTTTGCTCAAGGGGATTCGAGCATCATTTCTTGGCAAGCACGAGGACGTGAGTGAGCTAATTGAATGCGGGGTGTATGTTAAGGATGCCGGAGTAAGGTTCCGGAGGGATGAAGAAGCCATTAAGGCCTCCGCCGTACCAAACGCCTGAGATGAGCAGTCAGACTCTTGCTTTACCGAGGCGTTGTCTCCGGGCGATTAGGTAGCGCAGGTGCACAGAGGTATGTCACATGACGCAAGCACTCTTCGATTTCGACCTCAATCGCGTTTCTCGCCAGCACTACATAACTGGCAAAGCCGCAATCAATTTCCCCTGCCCAGGATGCAGCACCGGTGGGTGGCATTTCCTGTCTTATTTCGACCGAGATTCGGTCGTCGCCAAAGTGTCTCTTGCAGGGATTCACTACCCGGATACCGATGCGTTTTTTGGTGACACGGGCATCACTGATGTGACCGAGCAGCTCAAAGAGCGTGGCTGGCGCGTAGAGGACAAACGGCTCTTTATGGCTGATCACTACAGAGCTGCTGCAGACATGATCGTGAAATGGGCGTTGATCGATTCAAGACACTGCAATGTAGAGGTCGCGGAATGGTTCCCTTCCCCAGAGGCGAGAAGTCAGCTGCTTGGTGTACTGGATCGTGGGAAGCCCAAGCTTTCGGAACTGAACAGGCTGCAAAAAGTGGAAGCTTGGCTAAGCTCGCAATAGGTGATGACGTCAGGTTGGTCAGTAAGACAGCCGTTGTGATGCGTGCCGAATGAGAGCAATGGATATGCGCAAGAAGTCTCAGTCATGGTTTGTCCTGCTCCTGATTCTATTCGCTGTCCTATGGGCAATGGGGAAGAAAGACACACCTCCTGCCCCTGCGCAGCCCAGCACCTTGAGCGCGCCGAGTACGCTGCCGTCAACTTCTCCTGCCTCACCGTCAACACTGGCCCCTACCTCTGCAACTGAGCAGTTCGTGAGCGCTGACAACCTCAATGTTCGGAATCACCCAGGCGGAAAGGTTATCTCCAAACTGAAGCGCGGGGAAAAGGTTCAGGTTTTCGAGACGCAGAATGAATGGGCGCGCATCAGCATTGATGGTCAACCAGCGAAGTGGCTGTCGCCCAAAAGTCTGTGTAGTGGATCGGGCTGCTACGTCGTGTCGAAACCCATACCAGCGACTCAGCCTGCACAGCCTTCTCGCCAACATACTCCAGCTTACGGCTCCTCGTGCCCCTGTTCCTCTGGAACAGTTTGCATAGGGCCAAGAGGCGGTAGGTACTGCATTACCTCAGGCGGAAACAAGCGCTACGGCGTTTGAGCGATCATCTGATGACGTATCGCCGGGGGTTACAATTTCGCAGTCGCTTTGGAGACGTAAGAACCGATAGACGAGGCCGTCTAGTGACGATAGGTTTCGTTGAAGATAGCTGAGTATTGCCTATGAATCCGTGACCCGCCTTGCTTTACATTTCAGGTGGTTCACCCTCTTTTTTTACTTTTTCAGCTCAGGGCTCGACATGCATACCATACGGAAAGTGGTAATCCAGAACTTCAAAAAATTCAAATCGCTCACGCTCGATTTCGAGCCTGGGAAGAGTGTTCTGATTGGCAACAATGAGGCAGGGAAAAGCAGCATTTTGCTCGCTCTAGACCTCGCGCTCGGCGGGAGTCGCAATCGCATTGAAGCTCTGGGTGCTGAAACCCTGCTCAACCAGGATTCGGTGACCACCTTCCTTGCTGGGGAGAAAAGCCTAGAGAAACTACCTGAGCTGATAGTCGACGTGTTCCTAGAGGAAGGTGACGAAGAAAGCCTGTATGGAACCAACAACGCCCACCAGCGCCAGACAGACGGTGTGCGCATGATCCTTGCAGTGATGGCCGAGTATGGCGAAGCGGTACAAGCCATTTTGGCTGATGATCAACCGAACTTCCCATTCGAATATTACGCGGTGCGGTTTGAAACGTTTGCCGGCAGGCCCTATGCAGCGTTCAACCGCCCCATCAAGCATATGATGCTAGACGGCTCACGTATTGATGGCGATCACGCATCTCGTGAATACACGCGAGCCGTGTACGCTTTCAACGCCCCCGTTGAAGACCGCTATAAACTTGAGAACCTCTACCGCCAAGGCAAGCATGCATTTACAGGACAACATCTTGCAGCGCTCAACGCTGACCTACCCGCGTATCAGTTTGACCTACGGAGTAGCGTCCGGTCGAACTTGGAAACTGACCTGATCATCACGGAGGACAATATTCCGCTTGAGAACCATGGGAAAGGAAGGCAGTGCTTCATCAAGACCGAATTTGCACTGAGCAAGCACAAGCAAGGAGGCTTAGATGTAATGCTATTGGAGGAGCCTGAAAATCATCTCAGCCATTCCTCTATGAAAGCACTTGTCGCCAAGTTAGCGGAGAACGAAAGCACACAGCTTTTCATCGCAACCCACAGCAGCCATATTTGTTCAAGGCTTGATCTTCGCCATGCCCTTTTGATCGGCCCGAATGCAGCTGCCGGCTCACTTAAAGCCTTATCACCTGACACCGCAGAATTCTTCATGAAGGCGCCGGACAACAATGTCCTGGAGTTCGCGCTTTCCAAGAAGGTGATATTGGTTGAAGGTGATGCGGAATTCATTCTGGTGGAAGAGTTCTATAAGCAATGCACCAATGGGCGTCTGCCGCATGCCGATGACGTTCACATAATCTCTATTGGCGGCACCAGCTTCAAAAGGTACATGGAGCTCGCTAACCTGCTTGGAATTCGGGTCGCAGCCATAAGAGACAATGACAAGAATTATCAGAAAAACTGCATAGAAAACTACGTCGACTTCGCTTCGGACAATGCCAAAGTCTTTGCCGACAAAGACGATGATCGTTCAACCTTCGAAATAGGGTTGCACAACGACAACGTTGAAACCTGCAAGGCCGTCTTCGGCCCAGGACGAAAAACCCTTTCACCCTTGGAATACATGCTGGCAAACAAGGCAGAAGCCGCGTTTGAGCTACTCAAGGGAAAACCAGGTGAGCTCACCGTTCCTGCCTACATCGCGGAGGCAATCCAATGGATAAACGAGTGATGTTCGCTGTGGCAGGGTCAGGGAAGACCACCTTGCTAGTGAAGCGTCTGAGCCTAGAAAAGCGCGCACTGATAATCACCTACACAGAGAACAACTACCGTCACTTGCGCGAAAGCATCATCAAACGGTTTGGCCATGTCCCAAAAAACATCAACCTGCTGAGCTATTTCACGTTCCTCTATAGCTTCTGCTATCGCCCTCTGCTGCAGGTACATCTGGAGACGCGAGGAATCAGCTTTCGAGCTCCGCACGCCCGTACGCTAAAGCTCAAGCGGGACAATATGGCGTATTACGCCACTACGAGCGGCAGCCTGTACCACAACCGCCTCGCAAAGCTCGTGGAGACCGCTGGTGCAATTCCTGACGTGATGGCGCGAATGGAGCGCTTTTACGATGAGTTTTATGTCGACGAAGTTCAAGATCTGGCAGGTCATGACTTCAACCTGCTAATGGCATTAGCAAAAGCCAAGCTTGCGATGCTGTTTGTAGGTGACTTCTACCAACATACTTTCGACACCAGTCGTGATGGAAACGTGAACAGTTCGTTACACGCTGACATTGGGAAATACGAAAAGCTTTTTCAAAAAGCGGGTGTGACCGTCGACAAAGAGACACTGAGTCGAAGCTGGAGGTGTGGCGTCACCGTATGTGATTTTATTCGTACACATCTGCAGATTGACATGCAGTCACAGCATGCATATGAAACCGAAATCATTCCTCTGGCGAATCAAGCGGATGCTGACGCCGTGCACGCGGACGCCAGCGTGGTGAAGCTGTTCTACCAGGAGCATTACAAATACGGATGTCTGTCCAACAACTGGGGCGCCAGTAAGGGGCTGGATCACTACATCGATGTGTGCGTTGTGCTGGGTACTACTCACTGGAAGATCTATCAGACGTCCTCGCTCGCCGCGCTCCCCCCACAGACAAAAAACAAGCTTTATGTTGCCTTCTCACGGACTCGCGGAAGGCTGTACCTAGCGCCCGAAAAACTTTTCAAACCATTTAAAACGGACTAGGTCGTAGCCATGGGTGGTGATGTCTGGCGTAAGACCTAGTCCAGAAAGTATGAAGGGGAACCGCTGGGCATGACACCTAGCGTGATCAGTCGAAAGACTGGCCCTGCTCCATCTCCCCAATCCAGCTGTATGTGCCGTTTAGCCAAACGAAGACGCTGTTGAGCACCTCGCGCAAGTGCCGGATGTTGATATGCGTAACGTCTGGGAGATGGTCTTTACCACTGTTGGTCGTCGCATACCGAAACGCCATCGAGTCTGGGTCGACGTTGTCCAACTGGCGAATGAACTCGTGAACAGCAGTAGCGTTGACGTCAGAGCGCTCTAGACCCAAGTCCTTGAGCAGATGACGCAACTCCGACCACAGAGGCATCAACGGATGCTTATCGTAGTTCTTGGGCTCTTTGCCTGTCAGAGCGCGAGCACTCTTTAGCATCAGCTTGAACTGCAGCTCCAAGGAATGGCGGTACAGAAAAAGCAAAGGATAAATGCCACTATCCAATGGCACCAGCCGATTCGCCATCGCCTCCACAAGACCGTCGGCGGCATCTTTGTATGCAAAAGCATAGAGGTCGGCACGAAAGTGAGACCAGTTCAGCATCGCGTTGTACTGCCAATCCTCACCCTGGATAAACAGCTGCTGGCCGGAGAAGTCTGCCGGCCACTGGAGGGCCTCAAGCTCCGGGTCGAGCATCGGTAGCGATTCCTCATCCATATCGTCTCCTCACGTTGGCCAGTCCATGGTGTAGAACTTTACGAATCTGGGTGGACTACCGGCAACCAGTAAGTGGTTTTCTGGCTTGGGCTACTGTGCGAGAAAGCGTGATCTCAGCTTCAGATCACGGTGTCCTTTTTGCGGGATACTGACATCGAAAAATGGCTCAGATCTATGCTGGGCACGGTTTCGGTGCCTAATTGAGCCTCAGACCTGAGCACGGTCAACCGCCAACGTACCACAGCCGGTTAACTGTGCTCTTAGGCAGTTCTAATTGCCGGCAAACCTCCGCTTGAGAAAGGCCTGCCGCCTTAAGATCGCGCACCGCTTTGAGTCTTTCTGCGGCAGCGATTCTCTGGGGTGTAGTGAGCTTTTGGGGTTCGCCAGGTAGCTGCTCATCAAGAACACCAAGCTGCATGAGTTCTTTCATTGTGTCGTTCAGAACTGAGCGCGCGGTCTTGCCTTCATCGGCTGCGGCCACCAGTGTGAGAAAGGAGAGTGGCATTAGGCCTAGCGCTTTAGCTAAATCGGCACTGAGATCGACGGTTGCCGATGTCATCGATGCTTCCAAGCGGCTTATGTGTGCTTGGTCAGTCTGATGCTGGAGATCTGCTTGCGACAACCCATGTCGAACCCTCAGCCACTGTAGCGTTGCCGCATACGCCTTCCGCAAAGACATCCAGCGCACCTCTCCCCAAAAGGAGACGGTATGCCCCGTTTGATGAGTCCCACACAAATGTATATAGTCATTGTGATGGAACAACAGACGCGCCATCTTTGCGATCTGTACGTGCGCAGAACCCTATTTTCTTTGTCGCCAAGAGGATCATCAATTTATGGCTAATTCTCCTGAGCACGAGCTGCTCCAGGATTGTAGGCAGTCCTCCGCTGGCACGTCTCTATCTCACACCGAGGTGGAGGCATTGGTAGCGCAGCGCTTCGGTCGCAAGCCTTTTTGCACTGTTGAGGATTGGCTCATCTTTCATGTCGACGAGCCCCCTGAGTCGCTCGCGAAAGTACGAGCAACAGGCCTAGAGCCGATGTTCATGTATGCCCATTGCGTCATCCATGACGGTCATGGCCGGTTCCCGCCAGGGGGATGGGTACGCTCAACCCTGTGCAAATCGTTCGACGGTGTTTGCCTTTTCGAAACGCGAAACACGGTGTACGTGCTCATGGGAAAAGGGCGCGAGATGACTGCCTCGCTGAAGACAATATTTGGCTTATGTTAATCGCAGGTGCGCTTCGCGGGCCTGCTCTACACGAGATACACGATGTTCAGGATTAGCATGCAAGACCAGGCCGGCCCGGTGGGAATGTTCGGGGACGGTCTCGCTCATTTTCACGCGGTGTCGCGATCCCTGGTCACCCATTGGTATCACGTGAGCCTAAAGCGACGACACGAAGATCGCTTCGTAGCTTACGAAGAGATGTTGAGCGACGAGCCCCGTTTGGTTGAGCTGCTTGTCTCTCAGAACGAGAACGTGCTCGTGCAGGAAGTTCAAGTCGTCACTCCAGGGTGGATGAACAAGGGGTCTAGCTGGAGGATGGAGAAGCTGACCTCACTCTCAATGGGATTCAATCAGGCTGAAGTGCCAATCTGCGTCTTGAAGGTCGAGAGTGGTGATGTGTACGTCAATACTCATCAGCGTGATTTGGATGTTGAGTCTCTGACGGGATTGAGGGAGCTATACCGGAGGACTGCTCCAGAGACCACCGTAACTCCTGGATCGAGAGGTTCGTAACCATGGAAGAGATCAACACGGTCGCAGTCGATTTGCACGTGAAACGCTACTCGGACTTTGACCTGCTTCGCCTCGCCAAGGCAGCGAGCCAAGATTACGACGGGCTGGTTACTGCGTTTCTGGTGGATGTTCACATTTATGCCTGCAGCGCCATTGGTGTCGTGTTCAGTCACATTTGCCCAGGGCCATATCAACGATTTGCGGATGGTCGTCTGATTCGGACATCGGACATTCAGTCTGTGACGAAGCAAGGCAGGTTTTGGGTAATCAACACGGTCAACTCGAAATACGTTGTTGCGACTTTCAGGCGGAACATCGGACGGCATAGCCTGCGTGAGTTCATACGTATTGCGGGTGATCGGTTTATCCCAACGCCGAGTCGGCTGCATTAAATCCTCTATCGTTGTTTAACGGTGCCCTTTGCGACGTTATGCTGTGGTGAAAGGCTTTAAGGCTATCAACTAGCAGACGGAACTATCTAAGAGTAGGTCTCGCCCGAAGTGCAGGGCCGAACCGCCTGGACAGATACCGCTTTGCGTACCCACTGATGAACGCATAGCCTTCTTCGATAGTCAGCGAGGCGGTCTTGATTTCCTTCGCCTGCTGCTTGAAGCCATGCCGTGACTCGAAACCACTGATCGAAAAATTGTTAGCAGTCAGCTCAAAGCTTTTCTGGATCTTCTTGTCTACAGGCACAGTCAAGCCGTACTTGGCCGTGTAGGACTCAATCGTTTCGAGAATCTTGTAGTAGGTAGTCCAACCACCCTTTTGTTCAAACAGCTTGACCAAGTGGTAAGCGTCTTGGTACTCGCAAGCAAGCGATACAAGGTGAAAAACCATTGCACTGTCTTCCCGATCACTGCCTCGCTTCGCTGAGGTTGGGAGAGCACCAAGAAGGCCATGCAGATTACGCTTTTCGACGTAGTTTACGCTCCGGCCTTCACGCAAAAGGCGCGCAATCAGGAAGGGGTGACGCTGCTTCCACAGCAAAGCCATAGCTCCGTTGAACAGTGAAAGAAGCTCGTGCGCTACCTGCCAGGCCACATCAGGGTCATCTTCGATATCGTCGAAATGCGAGGAGCTGAAGCTGAAGTGGTCATTTGTGCAGTCGAGGTAGTCGTCGACGCCTCCCCATACCCAAAAATGGCCGTTGTTATCGTTCTCGCGAGAAAGCTGATGCAAGTACATGGGGATGCCGCTGGTAAGTTCGACTTCCCATTGAATCGTGGAGCTCATTAGCGTCGTAACCTCAGAATCCGGGGCTTGCAGCCTGCCTGCCCAGCGTGAAGGACGGTGAATCTAAGGCAGGCAGCTGCAGGTCGGCAAGAGGGGGCCGCTCCCCGCGTGCAGGCCTAGGCTCAGAATGGCAGATCTTCCTCGCTGATTGGCTCAGGCTCCACCGGCGGCTTGGGCCTGAGGGCTTGGTGGATGCTTTCTAGTCGTACTTGGAGCTCATCAAAAGTCACCACCAATACATCCTTCAGGCCGCTTCGATACTGCTCGAAGGCACGCTGCTTAGCCAGATCCTTGGGAGTTCGGCCAATGATGACGATTGCCGCAATGGCGTGTGCGTGAACGCGCTCATCAAGCTCCTGGGACAGACCGAAGACCTCCCGTTGGAGCACGCTGCGTTGGCTAATGATCTGACCGACTGCACCGCTTAGCTCATAGGAAGGCACGAATGTCTGCCGGTATGACTGACCGAGCAGCTCAGTCTGAGGATGCTTGATCTCGATGAGGGCAAGATTTCCGGTTGCTCTGGCGGCCATCAGGAAATCCGAGAACTGACCGCCCCGGCCACTGAAGCCTTTACCGCCGATGTATGGCTGGTCTGCAATCTTCTTCACCGGATACCCAAATGCCATGTCGAGCACGAATGGGTGTTCGCTTAAGAACCGCTGCCATCTAGGTTCGCTTGCTTTGTTGTCCATCATTTTTCGATAGATCTCAATGAGTTCTCCGAGTGTAACCAGCTCGATTTCTGCCTTGAGATTGAACAGTGAGTTGGGCGCAAATTTAGCAAGCGCAGGAACGTTTTGCTCCGTCAGCTTGGCTGCCTGTTGTTGATCTTTAGGCGAAAGCCGAGGCGACAGGGATCCTAGAGAAACCAAGTTAGCGAGAAGGTCAGGAGGCAGCTTCCTGGCGCGTGGAGGATAGAGCTCAGGCGCAGCTTCATGAAGCAGGCTTGTATAGCAGGCAAGCTTCTTGTCAGACGCTGTCTCCCGCTGGTGGCGCTGGGTTAACCGATCCAGGCTTTTCCGCAGCTGCTCTAGACGAGCAACGCCCAAGTAAAACTCGTTGCCTTTGAGTTTCGCATCGTTGTGACCAGTACCACCGTGTATCACGATGGTATCAACCCCCTTTAGGCTGCTCAGTGCCTGGACGATGCACCTGTATTCGTACTTGAAGCCAAGGCCGTAGCGCCAATCCGTATAAAGCCCTTCCGGAAGTCCATCGAGCAATTCATCTACTTCGTAAGGAGTGGCTGGATGGGAGTACGGTGTATAAACAGGTCTTGTAATGATGATCGACCTGATTCCGTGATATCGGGGCTGACCGTACTCGGGGTGTTCGGCTCTAGGGTTAATGGGATAAATGGTCAGGTAAGACGGTGCAACCTCCAGCAGAAGGTGCCAACCTGGCTCATGCTCTGCCAACGCGACGTCGCTGTAATAGACCCTAGAAATCCCATATATCTCGTCACCGATGGACTCGTACTCTTCATCTGATTCGATGGCCGAGAGTTCTTCCTCGCTCAAAGCCCCAGTGTCTTCGAGATCAAACCGAAGGAAAGGCCCTCCGTCGGTGCGCTGCTGCATGGCGTACTGCGAGGGCCGCATAGAAGGCATAGTGCTGTCGTCCCTGATCAAGATAGTGATCGCCGAAGGCGTTATACCGAGTCTAACGAGCCGCTTGAGCTCCGGAAAGACGGGAACCAAAATGCTGATTCGCCGGCGGCATCAATGAGCGCCTGTGGCTCAAGGAGAAAGGTATGAGGCCCACTGACGCGATACGAGGAAAGGAAGGGGAGATTCGGCGCCTCATCGAGACCTATGGCTTCACTGAGCCAAAACTCTTCGGCTCTGTCGCTCAAGGCGATGATCACGAAGGAGTGACCTCGATCTGCTCGCCACCATCCCTCCAGCAATGGTCGGCAAGATTTCCCTGTTCGACATCGCCGGCCTCGAAGACGAGCTCCAGGCGTTGGTGGGTGTGTGGGTCGACTTCCACGTCCGCAACAACATGCCTGAACACCTTGGGCAATCTATCGAGCGTGAGATGGTTACGCTCTAGCTGTGAACATGCTAGCGATGATCCTGGCGTCCAGCAGGGCATGGTGAGGCAGTTCTTCCCCATCATTCGTCGCGGTCAGGGTCGTGGCATCAGTGGGAAAGTTTCTGACGTTCTTGGGCCATTTACCATCGTGATAGGCGAGCTCGCAAAACAGCTCCCAGTCGTAGACAGGTGCGTCAGTGACAACCTCGAGCTCTTCGTCGTAGGTTGCCAAGAAACTTAGGAGCGCCGACCTGGCATCGGTCAGAGACATGGCGTACTCACCGCCCCAGAGCTGCGGCAGTACAATCTTCTTCACGAAGTCACTGCAGTCATCAACCTGCCACGTATCCTGCAATTCAACGTAGAATTCCCGGCAATCCTGGCCAACCAGAGCCAGGGAGATCAGCTTCGCCTGCGCGCTGAGCTGAGAGAATTCAGAATCTAGAAAGAGCCTCATGCTGTTGAAACTCCGTAATGACTAAGGCACGCCTGACTATGGCGCATGAGGGGCAATTATGGGAGATGGCCCTCGAGCATTTTGGCTCAGACGGACTGCTCCAGGTGGTTGTAGATATGTGGAGAGATGCTGCGCCTCCGCCGAGGCCTGTCGTTGAGCACCTGACAGGCGACAAGGTAGGCCTGGAAGTCCTGAATATACTGAAATTGCCCAAGAGCGAGTCGGAGCTTTTGTACCGGGCCGAAGTCCAGTTCCAGGTGTCGTGACGTTGTACGCTCTTCACGCCAGTGACCTCGCGGACGGGCTCATAACGCGGCTGCCGAAGGAGCTGCTTTCGCGAGCATGGAGAGGCTCATGTCTCGAGATCGACCTGGGCATTTGACTTCACCTATGCCCTAGACGGGCACTTGCGGAAGCCGTCCCGACAAACTTTTTAGCTTACTGCCCCCCATTGAGATGTTTATGAGCACTGATTTAACAGAGGAAGAAATGCGTCGTGCCCTTTTCGGTACGGGTCAGCCAGAACATCAGTTGCCCGCCGCTCCGGTACAGGAGCCAGTGCCAGTGCCAGTGCCAGATGTTGTGTTCACGAAGCCGGTAGTAGCTCCCGCAGCCAAGAAAAAAATGGCCAAAGCATTCACGCCGAGGCTCAGGGTCACTCTCCGGGTCGGGAACGAGTTTGAAGGGAAAATGTATGAGCTGATTCATGAGGCCGACACGCTGAGCTCGCTACTAGCAGAGCAAGAGGCTGTGAAGGCTGCTAGGAAGAAGTACAGGTATGTGGAGGTGGTCTCGGTCAAGTCGATGTAGACGCTCCCAGCAGTGTCTGGGTCGGACTACGTAACCCGACCACTTGAGACTGCAAATTGAGAGCGAATCGATTGAGATCTAGCCACACGCCTAGCAAGGTTCGCTGAACATAGCGACGATGTTCCTGCATCATTGTGGCCGTGAGAAAGTTTGCCGAAGGTACGAAGCTGCAGCAAGAAAAGTGAATTCATCATATTCTTCACCGAATATTAACCAAGCATGAAATGACTATAGATCAAAAGCCCTAGGGATAAATAAAGGTTTGCTAGTATGAAAAAAGATTTCAGCGCAGATAAAAAATCTAGGCGCAGCATGGGGTTGATAAATTTTTTCGCCGGGCAGAAGCCCCATACTTATGGGGCATTGTATTTTGTGAATATTATTTTATTTGGGTTTCTATATTGGCTTACCCCTGGGTCTTTTAAATGCGCGCTAAGCCTGGGCGCTTCTATGTATTTTAGCGTGGTCACAGCGACCACTCTCGGCTACGGAGATATTACGCCTAACTTAGGCAACCCCTTTATGCCTATGCTAGTGTCGGTTCAAGTTTTAGTTGGTATAGCGCTAGTTGGTTTATTCCTAAATGCTCTCTCTCATCGGTTAAGTGAGCAAAAAGACAAAGCTACCCAAGATCTGGAGAGTGCAAAAAAGGAAGAGCAAATCTCTAGGGCTCTGGTAATGCTTCGCCCTGTAGTTGAACAAGGCTTGCGCACCTTAGCGCAGCTGTATAAATTCACAGCGCCTTCCGAAAAGCCCGAATATAAAATCAGGCCGAAAGACTTCTTAACTGATGACTATGCGAGACAGGTAAATGCGATGGTGTATTACAACCTGCATGAGTATGTAAATGGAAGCGTGCCGATGTACTCTTACTTTATCGAGGAGAACAAAAAGTTTTCCTCTCAGCTTGATAAGTATTTAGACACTTTTGCGCACAGCCTGCCCGTAACAATCCTTGTACTGCTTACAGACCTTGGTCGACATCGTTTTCTCAATGTTCCAAATATGCATCGCAACATACACCATATTGTTAAGATTCAAAGCCCGGGCAGTATTTATCCAGATAATTTCCCCGCGCCGAGTGATGGGTTTTCTCAGGCGGAATATGAAAATATTATTAACTTTAATGTTTTGTTTTTAGAGCTGATCTACGAAATGGATCGACGCAACCCGGAAAGTCCTGTAATGATGACTATTAGCTTGCGAGACAATATCCACCCTCGCGTTGGCGCGGGTCTTCATCCGACCCCATATTAGAAGAACAAACGGCCAAAAGCAGGAATGTTCGAGACCGCCGTCGAACTAAGCAGGAAAAGCGGCCTCGCTGATCAGGCTTTTTATATTTAGCACTACTGAATAGTGTTACTGGCTGTCGGTTATCCGACTACGTACGCTTGTTAGTGCCGGTGCAAAACTGATCCACTTGGCTAACGTCGCAGCCATTTGAGGCTGCCCATTTCAAGCAGCGGAGATCAAAGTGTTGTCCCGCCAAGGGCACAGCATTCGACAGACCGCCAAGACATTGGGCGTGTCCCGCAACACTGCTCGTGGCTATCTCAGAGAACCTTCTGTCCCGCGTTACTCTCGTGTACCCAGAGCCGCCAAGCTCGACGCCGTTCGTGGCTGTACGCACGAACGAGTCAGGCAGGCTCACGAGCTCTGGCTAGGAATGAGCCTGCCGTTTGAATTGATGACTCCGGGCGAAAATTGGCGAATTGATCTACGCTCCCGTCAAACCTCCTAGGTTCGCTGATTAGATTCGAATGTTTAACTCAAGTCGACTCAACATTGATGGTATGCTTCGTAATGGAACTGAGCCGGGGATGGCGCCTAGTTTTCGAACGTACTAACGCACCGTGTTTGTAAGTTAAAATCTGTTGAGCTAGAGTTAAGGAGAGAAGTAGGTGAGCGAGCAGGTCGACAAGGAAATTGTGTTTCACCCTATCAATATAAAAGTTAGATTTGAGATTCCTGCTGGAGAACACTCCTCTGCCGCCGCTTTGATGCGGTCTCTGTGTCCGGCAGACGATGCGCCAACTTTACACTTGCTAGACGTCTGCGCCATTAGCCACATCAAAACTCATTTAAAAAAGCCGCCCGCCCCCTCCGCTCCTGTTCGAGAGTCGATTTCTGAACTAATTAAGCTCGATAAACCTAGGGACGGGATCTCGTATATCGCAGCTTTTCTTGAGATAATCAGTGATTTGAAAAAACCTAGAGCTGATGAAGATCTCATAGCTGAAGTTTCAGGCGACATAGCCGCCATGCAGAAATTTTTCACTAAAGCTAGAGTGTATGAAAATAATCTTATAACACCAGCTATGATTCTCGAGCTAAAAGGTGAGCACCCTGAAGAGTTGGGCCCAGCCTATCTTGAGTTTCTTATATACGTTAACTCAATGGGGCTGCATGATAAGCCGCTTGCAGAAAGACGCCTTGAACTCGTTGCTGATATATGTTCTAAGGCGCAAAGTCTTGGAATCTTGAAAAATCATCCGGTTGTAATTGTTTCAGTCGCTTGTGTCTATAGCTTTTTGCCTGCTTTTAAGGTCATGAAGCTCAAGAAAAATCCTGACGAGTTCGATGCGAGCAATGCACTGGGAGATATTCAGTTAGTACAGCGCATAGCCAACTTTTCAAATATGATCCTTAATGTTTGGATTGCTCATGGAAAAGGGTACGCAAAAACTAAATTTTTCACAGATGATAGGAATTTGCGGTTGTTGCTGGACTGCTTCACGGTAACGAATGTGACGCGCAAAGAGATCGAAAGCCAAACTACAACCAATTATCAGATGACCACTGACTTTGCGCGCTTACTCCCTGTGCTGCACACTGAGGCCGGGCATATAAAAGGACTTGAGGAGGAGGACGAACGCTATGAGGTATATCGTCTTCTGGGGATTGCTTCATCCTGAACTCCCTGTGAATTCTATGACCCTTGCTCAATCGTCCATCGTGGCGTTTTGAGCGCTCTTCAAGCGGAGCGCGCCGACCGCGACGGGGCAGAGACTTGAGGATGAAAGCCCGCAGGGCCAAACCCTGGCGCAGTCAGGGTTTGGTTCACGCCAGCCGTGCCCCGAAGGGGGCAAGCCCAAAACGGATCTACCGGAAATAGCCATCCAACTAGGAGACAGGATGGTCGCCAAAGGTCTCGCGAAGCAATCTCTGCATCATCACAGATGCAGGGCCTTCGAGAAAGTGCTCCTGACCGCTGATATCAAACCTCACGGGATTGATGTGAACGACAGTCGCACCATGCCCCAACGCTCGTACCCATCGCAGAGGTGATTGAGCGCAAAGCTAGGGCTTCCGCAGAAACCGGCGCTGCGTTCGTGGCGCTTGATGAGTTGTTCAAGCCGTGACCTGACTGAGCTACCCGCATCCTCAGCGTCCTCTCGCCTGCACGACCGTGATCTCTCGTGCGAGCCTCTGAAAAATGCTGCCGCCCACCCAACATGAGAGTATTGCGTGATGTCATATTGATGTCTTTTTGTGGTGTAATTGCTTGGTTGGTTGGTTGGTTGGTCAAGCTCACGCATATGGAAGGCGCCCGTGTATATAACCCGTATTAAGATTAAAAACTTTCGCTCCTTGATTGATGTGGAAATTCTGCCTGTTAACTACACTGTTTTGGCAGGTGCTAACGACGCAGGAAAGAGTAATGTGCTACGAGCATTAAATCTTTTCTTCAACAACCAAACTGACGTGGGTAAGCAGCTAGTATTTTCAGATGACTACAGTCAAAACGCTGTTGGCCGTGCAAACAGAGCAAAAGAAATTATAGTTGAGCTCGAGATTCAGCCTCCAAGAAATTACACGGATAGTGATCCTGTTGTGTGGCGAAAAACTTGGCGCGAAGAAGCTTTAATGCCATATGATGAACACATGAAGATGGTCGGTGATAAAGCCTTTAGCGCGCGTTCAAAAACGGAGTATTGGCTGCGCCAAATAGGCTACGAATATGTTCCTGCGATTCGAGGAGAAGAGTTTTTTAACACGCTTAAAAGAAGACTTCATAATACTTTGGCGGAGACCATCGCACCAAAGCTGGCTAAAGCTTCAGGGCAATTCTTGAAGAGTTTGCGTACAGAAGTACGAGGAATTGAAGTTGAAGCGTTGAGGATACTAAGTCTAAAGACTGAGTTTTCTTTGCCAACCGACTTAGGCAGCCTTTTCGAAATCCTCGACTTCAAGACAGCGGATAAGCATGCAGCGACACCTTTACAACACCGAGGCGATGGCGTCCAAGGGAGGCACATTCCTGTGATTTTGCGATTTTTAGCAGATCAACGGAAGGCAAACTTCGCCAAAGGAAGGCCATCACCCGAAACAATATTTGGTTATGAAGAACCAGAGAATAATCTGGAGTTGGCTAGGCAGGTTGAAGAGGCTGAGGAGTTTTACCGATGCTCAAATGTAATTCAGATACTTCTCACAACGCATTCGCCTGCATTTTACAGTATCGCAAAATCACAAGATAAAGCACTTGCTTTATATGCTTCCCGCATAGACGGAGCGACAGCGTTCGTAGATTCAACAACTACTGCAGCTTTGGATGATGGGCTAGGATTGATGCCTTTTATCGAGCCCTACCTGAAAGTTGCTTTGGATCAGCGACGGCAACTATTTGAACAGTTAAAGGAGGTTCAAGGGCAGTCCCTACACACTGATCTACCTGTGCTTTGCGTTGAGGGTGATACGGATAAACTTATACTTGAAAAAGCCTGCTCTATACTGTTTGGCCCAACCATCCCATTCAAAGTGGTAACAAAATCAGGCTCTGGTGCCGGTACTAACTGGGTTGTCGGGTATGCCACAGCTCGGGCCGTCATGACGGATGTGAGAGGTCGCACTGCAATTTTGCTGGATGGTGATGAGGCTGGTGCTGCGGCAGAAACCACCTTAAGTCAACGGATGGACTCATTAGACCTGAAAGGGAAAATTAAATATTTCAAGCTCAACAAAATTAATGGGGATGATGAACTCCGACAAGCTCTAAAGGCTGGCTTTGAGTTATCAATTGCGATTGAAGAGCTTTGCGGGGCTGCGGCTTGGGATCATGCAGAGTCTAAGCTCTGGCTGGAGCCACGCCCGGACGTGGTCAAACTTAACTCTCAAAATTTAGACATTGATCAATCCTTTAATAGCCTCCTGACCACGAAGATCGCTAATGAAAAATGCCGTAGGTTAATTGCTAATCGTATCAATTGGATGAAAAAAAATGACTTCTCAAAATTTGTTATAAGACAGATGGAGGAAACAAAACAAGTCCCGGTGAGCGTGGAAAAGCTAGTCACTGAAATTCATAGATATTTTTCACGGTAGTTTTTAGTTGAAGGGTGATATTACCAAACGCGGCACACGTCATCCAAGGACGTGAGCCGCGACGCGTAATTCTTAGTTCTGCCTGGTCGTTCAGGCGCTCATTGGCCCAGAGAAAGACTGTGGATGCCGACCAACGCTAGCCGGATTCAGTAGAGCCCGCTGGATTTTCGTCATCCTCCCCTGCCGCGCCCTTGATCTCAAAGCGCTCATCAAATCCTGGATACGCAGTGTTCACATCATCAAGGATGGCATTTACCAAGTGCAGCGCATCAGCAATGGTAGGTTCTAGCATCCGGTGGTATGCCAGTGGGATGCGATGGAACCGGTGCAGAGGGTTCAGGCAGTGAGTGAAGTTACTGTCCCTTATTGCACCCCATTGACCATGAACGAAGCCCGAGGCCCAACCGTAGTACCTGTCGTAGTCATCCTTCGTGCCTGACTCCTCTGCTAGCCTGCGAAGATCTTTACCGGCCCAATGGCCCAGATCGATCTCCACGTACTCTTGGAAGTAGTCTTCGTTCGCCAAGGTTTCCAAAGCCTGTTTGGTCACAAACCGAGCCTTCTGACCAGCCATCTCCTCGTGCTTGAGCAGTGCCAGCTTGGCTTGGCCGGCGCCATAGGAGCGGAATTTTTTCCACATCTCGTCGTTCCCACAGCGTACAAGATAAGCCAGCGAGATCCTGCACTCAGTGAGAGACCGAAGCAGTAGCCTTCCGGTAACGGCTGAGCTCAACGGCCCCATGCTCATCTCGGCTACGCAGGCGAGAGCGAAGAACCCGAACCCGAAAACGCCATCATGTTTCTGATTCAGTCCAGTGGTGCTCAAGCTCGTGAACCAGTGAGCCAGTAAACCTTCACGGAAATCATTGATCGTCTTGCCCAAGATTTTGGGGTCATGGGCAGATTCACCTCTGGCCTCCAACGGAGCTGGGAGGCAGTGGGTATGTTCCAGTGTGTAATCCCAAAATAATTCGGGCCAGATGCTCGGTTCTTGATCCGGTTTGACGCTGATTACAGCCATTTCCATGGATCTAATGGAGGGGCGGACTGATCTCATATCTCCTCGGTGTGGATATTCGATAATTTCCTGAATCCGCTCCGTCATCTCCTCCATGACGAAGATTTCCCCTAGCCCTAGCTTGAATAGTACGCTTAACCAGCGCACATCCGTTGCTTCTTGAGACTGGTGGTCAAAGGTTTTCAGTACCGCCTGGCCAAGGGTCTGCCAGTCGTCATCGGTTGCTTCAGCAGCGAGTGCTGCTTTCCACCAGTCTTGGCCTGGAAGGTTCTCGAGGAGCAGTAACGGACGCAACGCTTGCAAGCCTGAATGGCAGCGGAGCACCCGGCTCACGAGGGCGTTAAAGAGTTCTCTCGGCTGGTTCGGCAAATCAGAGTGGCGAAGCGACCAGCCCAGTGCTGGTTTTGACTCCTGGTCGTGTTCATCACGCCGATAGCGAATGCCGATGGATGCGATGTCTCGAAAAACTTCGATTGCCTCTTCACGCGGTATTACGGTGACGATCAGACAGGCCCAAAGCATCTCCGGCAGGCGAGTGTTCGCCCATGACGAGAAACTCATCCCTGTGAGTTGCATCATGGGAGGTATAAGGGCTTTGCCTACCCTTTTATGATCTGCCAGTGATGACGTAACCTTTCCGGAGCGGTTTTGCTTTTTCTTCCTGTTAGACATGAGCTACTTCCTGTTTGGCTATGCACTTTTCAAACCGTCCCGAATAGACGCGTTACGACGAGTTCGTGCCGTTAGATAGCCCGCATCCAATCTAGGCTGGTACGGAAAACAGGAAACTCTTGATCAATCATCTCTGGCTCCCAGCTTCGGATATTGTCTTCCTGAGCGATGATGGCTGCCTCTCCCTTCTCCTCAATGTTCAATGCATCCTCAATGCACCCCATTGGCCAGACCCAGGTTGTAAAATCTTTCATTGCCTCATGAGCAGCATTCGCAAGAACTTGGCCGTCAGCATTTCTTGCAAAAGCAGCCCAGCAGTCAGCTGCTGAGCCGTTTTTGGAGTTCTGAGGCATGCCGTTACCACCGATCTGAAATCCTTCGGTTTGGCCGATGACTTGCAGCACAGATCTCACCTTATCCATCTCTTCGCACTCCTTCGCCAGCCAGGGCCCCCTGGCGTGAGTGAATGCAAAATCTAAGTCAGCGATCACGCCGCATTTGATACCCATTGCGGTCAGTACAGAAAAGCCCTTGGGAATGGAAGTACAACTACCTAGAGCAACAAAGCAGATCCGTTCGAGTTCAGGCCGGACTCCGTAGAGCTTTTCGTAGATGAGTGGAAGCAGTCTCTGATCCGTCTTGCCCTCGCAGAGAATTACCTTTTCTGCGAAATAGATTTCAGCGATATTCCCAAGCTCAAAAAGGGTTCGAGATTGGGCTTGCGCCTCTGCCATAGCCTGCGCAACCGCCGCTCCCATCGGAATGCGAACCTCGGAACCATTCTCCCGTGATCTGCGCACGATGACCGTTTCGGGCGCGTTATCCCTGCTCACCATCAATGGCGAATGGGTGGTGAAAACAACCTGGTAACCGGATTTTGAAAGCACATGAAGTGCTTCTCTAAGGCCTCTGACACCTTGAGGGTGGAGGAAAATCTCAGGCTCGTCGATCAGCAGAAGACGACGCGCAAGGTCTTGATCGCGGGTTTTTCGGATATCGGCCAGAAGCCGGATCAAGGCCATTTGTATAGCGCGCTGCGCCCCGCTACCTAATGTGTCGAAACGTCTGGTTTGACCGGATATCTCATCGGTCACGTTTAAATCACCGCTCTTGAAAAACTCCTTAACGTCGATTGACGGTACGTCCAGGTTTAACATCAAACCGGGGAAGAAGCTTGAGAGGGCATTGGTGGCGCTGGTGTCGAACTCAGTCAGCAGAGGGGATCGGTTCTCACCGTCGGATCCCAGTATATTCCTGACTGCTGTGAGTGCATCCTGAACCTCTTGGTGAGCAGAGAGGATGGGGGCCATGATTTCATCCAGCAGCCCGCGAATTGTGCTGCCAGCTTTGCCTTTGCCTAGGTCTTCCTGGACATCATCCATGGCGCGGATATGCAACGCTTCGGGTAACAATGCCGAAATGGCTTGAGGCAACCCCGTCGGATAGGAGCGCCACGACGTAGGGAGACCTTGCTCATCTATATCAGCATTTCCCCAGACCTCCGTGGTCGGTTTGGTCGAGCCTGAAGCGGAAATCCTTATCCAAAGGTCACCGTTGATGCAGTAGGGGGTAATCGCTGCTTGATGTTTGGCTTCAGGGATTTGCGCAATCAGTTCTTCGGTAATCCCTGACACGCAGGCGCTGATGATGATGGGCTGAGTCGGATCATTCGCGTCTGTCTTCGCAAATGCCTTGGGCGCAAGCACTAATCTGATCGCGTCGAGGATGGTGGATTTTCCTGCATTATTTTGACCAACCAGTGGGGTAAAATCGCCCAGTGGCAGGATTACTTGCTTGCAAGAGCGGAAGTTCTTGATGTGTATTTTGCTCAAGGCGTGCATGGGGTGAATTCCTTTTCTACGGTGGGCAAGGCGCCTCAGCGTAGCTGGAAAGTGGCGATGCGCCATAGCCCTGGCATTATTGCTCAAGGATGAAGCAGCGCTGTGAGCACATATCCTCTCTCTCGCAAGCGGAGCGCGCCGGCCCAGGATGGGCGAGAGGCTTGAGGATGAAAGCCCGGAGGGACAAAACCTGGCAAAGCCAGGGTTTGGTTTACGACAGCCGTGCCCCGAAGGGGACAAGCCCAAAAAGGATTCTGCGTGAGTCGCCATCAAGCTGCGAGACACCAACGCAGATACTTAGGGCTATTTGGGCTAATGATGTGAGCTGGTTAACTAAAGCTTTGCGGGTACGTACTGCTTTGAGTCGCCCCTGGCCCAATCATCGCTCCAACAAACCGTTCGTGGTTTGCCGTGCTCGTGCCACACCACACCTTCTGAGCGGCGCCGAGATGCATTCTTGTTTTCACCGCCCGGCCAAGCGCTACGTTCCGTGACAAAGATCCATACGCAAGCGAACCCATCCTCCTCTAGGAATGTCTGGAAAAGCTGTTGGTCTATGAAAGCATGGGAACCATCGCCAGGGCTCCTTCCGCAAACGAAGCGCGTTTCTCCAGTGTGATCCATATAGATAGTCGCATCCTCAGGATGGGGCATTAGGTTGAGCCGCTGGGCGAGCCACGGCGCTGGTATCAAAGCGTGAGCGCCTTCGGGCATTGAGACATCCAGATGTGGTTCCCAGTAGTGACGGAAGCAGGGATAGGCGACCTCTATCCCACCCAAGTCGTAAAATTCGTAGGTTGACCACTGCTCTTGTGCCCATGTCGAGCGCCATGGCGCTTCTCTGAGATAACCGTCGTTAGTGAAGTCACGGGCAGTCCAAGAGTCTACGTCTAATTTTTGCTTTGTCCGGATGTAATCAAGAAGTTGCTGTTCGTCTTCCTTTCTAACGACTACCGGTAATAGGAAGCGCCACTGTGATTGCCTGGAGCCATGCTCCCGACCTTGCTTCTCTTCGTATCGCTCGGTTACTGAGCGATGTTCGTGCAGGACTACCCACGTCCCACCGGTTAAATCTTCACGGCCAACTAGGTTCGTTATGCCGGCTGAAGGTTCCTCTTCAAAAGGCCATTTCCCCACATCCGCTTCGAGAGTCTCTCGAATTGATATCTCAAATTTCTCAACCGAAGGGTATTGCCTTTGGGGGCGACTGCGCTCGTCAGCAAGCAAAATGGTTGGATCGATTTCTCGATGAGTACCGATGTCCAAAGGGTAGGCATACCGACGCGATCCCTGCTCAGTCCTTTCCGATAACCATCTGTTGTCGGCCAGGCTGCAGAGAAGCTCATCGAGAGCAAGCCATTGGTATTTTTTTCCTATGCGCTCAACTAATGGCCGATCACGACTGTAGTCATGCCGAAGGCTACGATCATGTGGGAACAACTTTTTCGTCCAGCCGAAGCTATAGGCTCGTTTGGCGACCCAGCGCTTTGCCGAATTTATGTCGATGTGAGGAAGCTGTTCACGAGCATTTCTAGGCAACTTGAAGCGTTTTTTATATTCTTTTTTATATCTAATCCGCTCTTCAGAGCTTAAGGACTCCAGCAGCAGGCTTTCAGCCATCTTGAAGTTTTTTGAGCTTTCTTCAACGTCTTGCTCAGAAAGACCGAGCCTGAGATCTCTGAAGGGATTAGGGCTAAAAGCATGCATCAATTTTAGGACGCGAGTCCTCAGCTCGCAGTGGTTAATGACCTCATCCTCAAACCTCTCATAAATTTCGGTAGCGCTAAGTGGCTCAGGCGAAACCAGTGATACGTTCAAAAATGAGCTGACCCTAGGTTGGATTTGATAGCTCGCGAAATCGCCTCCCCAGCCAGTGCAAGAATCCAAAATCTGGGAGTCTCCAGCCCGCTTTGCAACCTTTTCGAGGGCGTCCTCGGACACGGAAAGTCTGACGGTTTTTGAGTGATAAGGAGGCATTGCCTTCATAATATCAACCTGTTCAGGCAGATGACCTTTTAGCAGAGCGAGCTCAATAATGCCTAATGCGCTGTCCCTGAGAATAATCGAAAGCGGAACATCCTCTCTGTCAAAAACCGCTGTATTTGCGATCTCAGAATAGGCGTGTAATCGATGCTGGTCTGGATCGATGCAGCATGCTCCGTAGGCCGCTGTGTGCAGACGTTCAAGGACGTAGAGATCGTCCACTCCGGAAAAGTCCGTGCAGAGCATCCCATACAAGCTGGGGTTCCAAATCATGAGCGACGTGAGCGCCTTGGTGGCTTTGTCTCGCAGTTCCCGGTTGGAGCTTGTGAAAAACCAAGTCAGGGTTATTGCGCAGAGATATTGAATCCCCGGGTCTGTTTGTTGACTCTGCTCAAAGGCACTCCACTCAATCAATCGCTGGGCAGTATTTTCCTCGTCCATAGGCAGGCTATTAAGCTGAATAGTCCATGAAGCATCACGTTTGGCCATGCTCTGAGCAGCTAGCCGGCAGTGCAGGGATTTCGCATTCCATGGGTGGTCAGCGCTTGCACTCACCTGGAGAATAATGTCGAAATGCTCTTCGCTTTCGGATAGAAAAAAATTGAAGAGCTCAAGTGTACGGTTGCTGAAGGATTCGTTGGCCCGCCACCGGAGACTCTCGATAAATGCACTACGAACAGAGTGCTCATTTGCCCAGTGGTCTACGCCACCAGGCATGACGTCAAGGAGCTCCTTTTGGAAACGTTCAGGTAGTTGTACGGAGAGCGCTTCCGTCAGTCCGGCCCACTTACCATGAAGCCGTTTACCATTGTGAATGAATTGAAGTGAACCGCTTTCCAATGCTTCAGCTGGATCTTCAACTTCGCCCAAAAGCCCCGAAGCCATCAAGTAATCTTGTAACCTTTGGAAGCTAAAGCGAACAATGTCCTCTGGCGCATCGAACGGATCAGCATCCCGACTCTTCGGGTCTGGATCCATCCGAAACAAGCCATTTCGCTGAAGTATCTCAAACCAGGTTGTTCCTGCTGGAGCTGGAAAGGCGTGAAATTTTTCAGCGACGATTCGTATGGCATCGGAGTGGTGAACATAGTCACGTTGTTTCGCCGCCATCTCTGTAGCAATTACAGACAGTGCCTGATTGGTAGGTTTGACAAGATCATCACTGCCATCCCTGCCCGCGCCTAGGTTTCGAGCAATACTTCTAAGATAAAACGAAAAGACTTGTTTCGTACCTGTTAAACCTCTGGGGAACCATTTTTGATTCTCTCTCTCGAGTGCAGTACAGGCACTTCGCAGGAATAACGGATTGACGAATTCGGCAGCTAACCAAGGAGTGTTGGGTTGGGAAATTCCTCTTTTTCCAAGATACATGCGTGCGGCGCGGGTTTGCTCGTCATTGGTCACGAATCCGCGAACCTGAAAGGATGGAATTTGTTCGTTGAGAGTCGCAGGTATTACGTATGGGGTATATTCTGTCCTGCAACTGAACACGACTAGCAGGTTTTTATGCTTTTCTATTCTTCCGATAAACTCTGCAAGCTCCTTACGCCAAAGAGTTATACCTGACCCCTCATTCAATGCATCGATCAAAATCAAACCGCGCTTGCCCGTAACCTCAGCAGCAGCACTCAAGGCTTGAAGGAAGGCGTCAGGATCAATATCGCCAAGGCCCAGCCGGTTAGTGACTTGGCTCCAGACACTCTCATTGTTCAAGTGTTGGCCCAATATCAAGATGGCGACCCTGCCGTCTAATATGGCTTGCTGAGCAATACTGCCGAGTAAGTGAGATTTTCCGGTGCCGGCTTTTCCGAAGAGAAAGAAGCTACGACTAAATGCTGCAGAAAAGTATCTGTCTTGAAGAGATGATCTGAATGCGTACGATGCGTCACTAAGTTCACTCAAGCGATGTTGTAAGTATTCTAAAGAGTGGTCGCTGGAATCATTTCCCTTGCGTCTCTCTTCCTTGGGTTTCCAAGTAAGGTTTTCAAGGGAGTGGACGTCGTCCGAGATTTCTTCAATATACGTAAGGCACTCTGCCAGCGGCCAAGTTGTCCAAGCATCAGATGTGAGCTTCTGTCTCAGGTCGCCAAGCGTTTTCACCTGGAATGTAACGCGTTCTATCAGAGCAGTGCTACCGCTTCCAAGCAGGCTCTCTACATCATTAATCTTGGCCAGCGCAGAGAGTTTGTCGATCTTTTCCTGAAGTTCCGAAATGATGCTCTGGTCTCGTAAAATTATCTGGAATAACTTTTCAATGCCGACTTCAACATGATCTTCAGGATGATATCTCTCATCGAGGGATTTAACTGCCCATTCGACTTTTTCTGACAACCATTTCGGTGAAAACTCAACGTCCCCAAACCAATACCTTTTTAATCCTTCGGCATTCGAGAGCGACAGCCGGGCAGTCAGGTCTGAAGCTGTCCAGGGAATAAATTCGACTTTATGGCCCAAAGGAAGATAAGACGTCCATGTTGCCTTATGAGCCTCCCAATGTTCCCAGCCTCTTTTCCCGCTAGCTTGTTTGCCGCTCCTATCAGTCAGATCGCAGGCTAACGCCACAACATATTTGGTTAAGGATGGATGTGACTGCAGGGCGCGTTTGACGGAGTCGTCAATATTAGCCCAATCAATGTCACCTGCTTTTAGATAGTATTTTGCCTGGTAACCGATTTCGCTCCCATCACTGAGCAACCAATAAGCTTCGATACCGCCATCCCCGCCGGCACCTTCTATTCGCCTAAATTCGGCGTCAGCGGCTGGTGCCTCTCGTCGTGCAAGCTGGCAAACGAGTTCTTCAAAGGCGAGGCGCTGTCCTGAATCCATGCCTCTGATGCGTCTGTAATCCATGTTGCGTCCGTTGCGAGAAGTGATAGTCGTAATGGCAGATTGCCTATGCCGATTGTATAGGTTTCCAGGCGAATCCGGAGCGGCTTGCCCACGAGGGCCTCTGCTTTCGCTTGGGACAATTTGACGGAAATAGGGGGGGCTTCACGCTAGCCGTGAACGTTTGCCGGAGCTGTCCATTTCATCCGAGGCTCATAGGGCAAGGCGTAGAGAAAATATTCATTAGTGGGGGGTAAGCTCTTGTTTTTACAGTCGTAATGTGCAATTATAATAATGCACTCCGAGATTCTCGGGATTTTGCTAAAGATCTAAATCGTAGTGTGCATTATCTGGGTCGCATGAAGCCATTCGGTACGCCGTTCAACCTGACCGAAGGCGCCGCGCTGCTAAGCCTCATCGGCCGTCTGACCGGCTACACGCCGCGCTGGTTCACCTACTTCATCGGCGATGCCCACGTGTACGAAAACCACCTGGACATGCTCAACGAACAGATGACCCGCGAGCCGTACCCGATGCCCAAACTGGTGATCTCCGACCGCGTGCCGGAATTCGCCAAGACCGGTGTGTACCAGCCTGAATGGCTGGAGCTGATCGAGCCTTCGGACTTCTCACTGGAAGGCTATCAGCATCACCCGGCAATGACGGCGCCGATGGCGGTTTGAGTCCGTAAGAGCGAATTGAGCGTTGTGCTATAGTTTTGGCGTAAGTCCCCTGACCCTGTTCAATGGAATCGACTATGTTTTTCAATCGGATTGGACATCGTAGTGATACGAAGAAGGCTGAAGACGCGGCCCTCATGCAGGCAATCAAGAGCATCGACACTCTTGTGGTGAGGGGTGGTCGCATGTCCATGGACGCCAAAGAAATCGAAGGTTTGGTTCGCTCCTCCCGCGATAAGGCTAAAAAACTGGTCACTCCGCAAGCCGAATCCTGATAAATGGCTTTTTTACTTCTGCTGCCACTACTCGTCAGCGGCTTTTTGGTGTGCCTGAAAGATCCCACCATTTACTGCAGGTTGCATCGCTATGAGGGCCAGATGCTTTATCTGCAGGTGGGCCGTTATGGGATTTACTGCTTTGTAGCGGCCATGTCTGCCACCGCAGTCCTTGCAGGACTGTTCTCGCATGACTGGGGTGTGTTGTGTCCCGAATGGCTCCAAACGGCGAGCGCGACCTCCCCACTCTGTTTTGCCGTGAACACCGATTTCATGGGCGCTTTAAGTCAAGTAGGGCAGGATTTCGACATCACTGGCAGGAATTTTAGCCAAGTGGGCGTGTTCCTTGCCTTGTCAGGTTTACTGACCTTTGTGATGCCAGACCTAGGGGCTTTTCTTACTGTCAGGATTCTCAAGTGGCAACTGGGTGCCAGAAAAAAAGAAGAAATTGTGGCCTATCTGCTGGGCGAGTCTGTAGATCACAGCCCTATCTGCTCGACGCTTTTCGATGCATTTGTCGACAAGGACGAAGTGATGATCACGATGGCGGATCGAAAGGTCTACGTCGGTTACATCATGGACGTCGGAGCCCCTACCGAAGTGACGGGTGTGAATCAGGAAATTTTGCTTATCCCGACCGTCAGTGGCTATCGGGACAAGGACACCCTGAAAGTGGTGTACACGACCGATTACCCAAGTGATACACCGCTCAGGCCTATTGGTTTTCGGCAGGAAAATATCGTCTCGATCAGCATCTTCAGCGAGGAGGTACGCGAAGCGTTCAAACGCGTTGATTCTGAGCGGGCGGGTGAAGAGACAGCGAAAGAGAAAGCTGCCAAGGATCAGCTCGTCAAGGCGATCACTGAGCTTGTGGCGGTGGTGCAAGCTGCGCAGCTTGCATCAAAGGTCTCAAACCCGTCTCAATGCCCATGACTCCTCCCCACATGTGAAGGCTCGCCCTCTGGCGCTGCCACAGCGCCCGTCACTTCCAGCCTTTCCAGTATCGCGCAATGTTCTGTCGTGCCATCGCTGCAGCGGCGGCGCAGGTCGAGCAGTTGTTCCTGGAGTGCTTGCAGGCTTGCGACGCGGGCGTTGACGTGTTCGATGTGTTCGTCGATCAGGGCATTGACGTTTTCGCACTGGTCCTGCGGGCTGTCGCGCAGGTTGAGCAGGCTGCGGATTTCTCCAAGGGTCATGTCCAGGCTGCGGCAATTGCGGATGAACGACAGGCGCTCCGTGTGTGCCTGGGTGTACAGCCGGTAGTTGCCATCGCTGCGGGCGGGCGCGGGCAGCAGGCCTTCGCGTTCGTAATAACGGATGGTTTCGACCTGGGTGTCGGTCAGTTTTGCCAGTTCGCCGATTTTCATTTGGACTCATCTCGTTTGAGTGCTTGACCCTATAGTGGCTACAGGGTGTTCACTTGGCAACAAGCAGAATCCTGGAGCCACACGAATGGGCACGACGATCAAGAATTCCCCCGGACATGACCGCGATCATGATCACGGCGAGCACGCGCACGAGCAAAAACCCGTGGAGCATGCGCATTCGTGCTGCTCCAGCGAGGCACAGCCTGCCGTAGTGACCTTTGGCGAAGCGCCAGCAGCGGGCGGTCGTCTGAGCAGCTTCCGTATCGAGGCGATGGATTGCCCCACCGAGCAGACGTTGATCCAGAACAAACTGGGCAAGCTGGCCGGTGTGCAGAAGCTGGAATTCAACCTGATTAACCGCATGCTGGGCGTCTGGCACGATCTGCCTTCCACCGACCCGATTCGTGAGGCCATCAGCTCGCTGGGCATGCAGGCCGAGCCGGTCGAGGAAGGTGCAGCGTCTGCCGAACCGGCGCCGGTGGTGAAGAAACACTGGTGGCCGCTGGCGTTGTCCGGCGTTGCGGCGCTTGGCGCAGAGGTGGTCCATTTTGCATCGCTCGGCCCGACCTGGGTTGTGGCGCTGCTGGCACTGGTGTCGATCTTCAGTTGCGGCCTGACCACCTACAAGAAGGGCTGGATCGCGCTCAAGAACTTCAACCTGAATATCAATGCGCTGATGAGCATCGCGGTGACCGGCGCGATTCTGATCGGTCAGTGGCCGGAAGCGGCGATGGTGATGTTCCTGTTTACCATTGCCGAGTTGATCGAAGCCAAATCGCTAGACCGCGCGCGCAATGCGATCAGTGGCCTGATGCAGTTGACGCCAGAGCTTGCCACCGTCAAGCAGGCGGATGGCAGTTGGCAGGAAGTCGAAGCCAAAAACGTCGAACTGGAGGCTATCGTCCGGATCAAGCCCGGCGAGCGTGTCGGCCTTGATGGTGAAGTGGTGTCTGGTAGCTCGACCATCGATCAGGCGTCGATCACCGGTGAAAGTCTGCCGGTGGAAAAGACCGTCGGCGACAAGGTTTTCGCGGGCACCATTAACCAGGCGGGCTCACTGGAATACCGTGTTACTGCGGCGGCAAACAACTCGACGCTGGCGCGCATCATTCATGCGGTGGAAGCGGCTCAGGGTTCGCGTGCGCCGACTCAGCGCTTTGTCGACAGCTTCTCCCGTATCTACACGCCGGTGGTATTCGTCGTCGCGTTGGCGCTGGCGTTGGTCGCACCGCTGTTCTTTGGCGGCGAATGGTATGACTGGATCTACCGGGCGCTGGTGCTGCTGGTAGTGGCCTGCCCATGTGCGCTAGTGATTTCCACGCCGGTGACCATCGTCAGCGGTCTGGCAGCGGCGGCGCGCAAGGGTATTTTGATCAAGGGTGGCGTTTATCTGGAAATGGGCGAAAAGCTCGATTATCTGGCGCTGGATAAAACCGGCACGCTGACCCACGGCAAGCCGGTGCAGACCGACTATGTGCCGTTGAACCCCGCAGTCGCCGACAGCGCGCCTGCCATCGCCGCGAGCCTTGCGGGTCGTTCAGATCACCCGGTTTCCCAGGCCATTGCCAAGGCCGCCGATGGCAGCCTGACGCTGCATGAAGTCAGTGCGTTCGAGGCGTTGGGTGGGCGCGGTGTGAAAGGCGAGATCAACGGCCAGATGTATCACCTGGGCAACCATCGTCTGGTGGAAGAACTGGGCCTGTGCTCGCCAGAGCTGGAAGCCAGGCTCGATGCGCTGGAAATGCAGGGCAAGACCGTGGTGCTGTTGCTCGATGCATCTGGCCCGATTGCGCTGTTTGCTGTCGCCGATACGGTGAAGGAGACCAGCCGCGAAGCCATCGCCCAGTTGCACGAGCTGGGCATCAAGACGGTCATGCTCACCGGTGATAACCCGCACACGGCCAAGGCGATTGCCGATCAGGTCGGCATCGACGAAGCGCAGGGCAATCTGCTGCCTGCCGACAAGCTCAGTGCCATTGAGGCGCTTTACAGCCGCAATCACCGGGTGGGCATGGTCGGTGACGGTATCAATGATGCCCCTGCGCTGGCCCGTGCGGAGATTGGTTTCGCCATGGCTGCGGCAGGCACCGATACGGCTATCGAAACGGCAGATGTCGCCCTGATGGACGATGATCTGCGCAAGATACCGACGTTTATCAAGCTGTCCCGTCGAACCTCGGCAGTGCTCAAGCAGAACATTGTGTTGGCCATTGTGACCAAGGTGCTGTTCATCGGCATCACCTTCTCGGGTCTGGCGACCATGTGGATGGCGGTGTTTGCCGACATGGGCGTGAGCTTGCTGGTGGTGTTCAACGGCTTGCGCTTGCTCAAGAAGTGATCAGGCGGGAACCTTGAAGGGCGGACGCGGAGCGTCCGGAACGGCATTCCCACGCGGAGCGCGGGAACGATAATCGGTGTTGCTATCGGCTATGGCCATCGCTCCCACGCTCCGCGTGGTAGCGCCTTTCTGGACGCTCTGCGTCCGACGTTGTCAGCCGAAGCGCTCTTGCCCCCAGGCGATGAAGGTTTCCAGCAGTGGCTTGAGCACGGCGCGAGTCGGTTCGGCCAGGTCCGGGCGGTAGTGGAAGGGCACGAATTCGTCCATGTAGGTGCTTTGCGCCAGCTCCAGCTGTACGGCGTGGATGTTGTTGGCCGGGTTGCCGTAGTGGCGGGTGATGTGGCCGCCCTTGAAGCGCCCGTTCAGCACATGGCTGTAGTCCTTGGCCGCTGCGCAGACCTGCTCCATTCGGCTGGCCAGCTCCGGGTCGCAACTTGCGCCATTGAAGGTGCCCAGGTTGAAGTCCGGCAGGCGACCGTCGAACAGGTGCGGAATGTGGCCGCGAATCGAGTGGGCGTCGAACAGCAGCGCATAACCGAACTCGTCACGCATGCGCTGCAGTTCCTGCTCCAGCGTCTGGTGATAGGGCGTCCAGATCTGCTGCAGATAGCGCGCCCGCTCCTCGGCGCTGGGCGTCTGGCCGTCCTTGAACAGGGGTACACCATCGAACAGGATCGACGGAAACAGGCCGGTGGTCGCACCTGCGTACATGGGCTTGTCGTCAGCGGGCCGGTTCAGGTCGATGACAAAACGCGAGTACTCGGCGGCCAGGGTGCTGGCGCCCAATTCGGCGGCGAAGTCATACAGACGCGGGATGTGCCAGTCGGTGTCCGGCAGGCTCAAGGCTTCGTCCACCAGCGCAGCTTCGACCACCGGGGTCAGTTTCAGACCGGCATGCGGCATGCTGATCAGCAGCGGAATGCGGCCACGCTTGAATGTCAGAACGTTATCCACAGGGCTCTCCTTCAGATCGATGATTCGACGCCGTGGCGCACGATGCGTTTGTCCAGATCGCCGCCCAGCCAATAGGCCAGATCAGCCGGTCGTTCGATGTTCCAGGCGACGAAATCCGCGACCTTGCCGACCTCCAGCGAGCCGTGGGTCGCGCTCATGCCCAGCGCCCTGGCGGCATTGAGCGTTACCCCCGCCAGTGCTTCTTCGGGCGTCATGCGAAACAGCGTGCAGGCCATGTTCAGCATCAGGCGCAATGACAGGCCCGGCGAGGTGCCAGGGTTGAGGTCGGTGGCAATCGCGATCGGCACGCCGTGCTTGCGCAGCGCGTCCATCGGCGGCAGTTGTGTTTCACGCAGGAAGTAAAACGCCCCCGGCAGCAGCACCGCGACGGTTCCGGCGGCGGCCATGGCGATGGCGTCGTCTTCGGTCATGAACTCCAGGTGATCCGCCGACAGCGCCTTGTAGCGCGCGGCCAGGCTCGATCCGCCCAATGACGACAGCTGCTCGGCATGCAGCTTGACCGGCAGCGCCAACTGCCCTGCGGTGATGAACACCTGCTCGACCTGCGCGGGCGAAAACGCCAGGTATTCACAGAAAGCATCCACTGCATCGACCAGTCCTTCGGCTGCCAGCGCCGGGAGCATGTCATTGCAGATGTGGTTGATGTAATCGTCGGCGCGGTCGGCGTATTCCGGTGGCAGCGCATGGGCGGCCAGGCAGGTGGCGCGCACGGTGACGGGCTGGGTGTTGCCCAGACGACGAATCACCCGCAGGATCTTGCGCTCGTTTTCCAGGTCCAGCCCGTAGCCCGACTTCATCTCGACGGTCGTGACGCCGTCTTTCAGCAGATGCCGCAGACGGCGCTCGGCACTGGCGTACAGCTCATCCTCACTGGCGGCGCGCGTCGCACGCACCGTACTGGCAATACCGCCGCCCGCTGCGGCGATCTCGGCGTAGCTCACACCCTGCAAACGCTGTTCGAACTCGCCGCTGCGGTTGCCGCCGAACACCGTATGGGTGTGGCAATCGATCAGGCCGGGCGTGACCCAGGCACCGTCCAGATCGATGCAGTTGTCATGTTCCGGCTCGGCCAGCGCGGCCTGAGGCCCGATCCACTCGATGAGCGCTCCGGAGGTCACGATGGCGGCATCCTCAATGATCGAGTATTTGCCGTGCGCCATGCTTGCGATGTGACAGTTTTTCCAGAGCGTTTTCATTCGAGGCCTCGTTGATCAATGAGTGGTGTTGAGCGCCTTGGGCTTGACCCACACAGCGTAGGCAATGAGCAGCAGCACGATCCAGATTGCGCCGACGATCAAGGCTGCACGGTTGTCCGGGAAGTAACCCAGCACGCCGAAGATGAACAGCATGAAGGCGATGGCAGCCGCCGGCCCGTAAGGCCAGAACGGCACGGCGAATTTCAGCTGTGCCGCTTCCTCGCGGCTCATCGAGCGGCGCATGGCGACCTGCGTCAGCAGAATCATCAGCCATACCCACACGGTGGCGAAGGTGGCCAGCGAAGCGATCAGCAGGAACACGTCCTTGGGGATCAGGTAGTTGAGCAGCACGCCGCCCAGCAGCGCGATGCCCATGACCAGCACGGTCATCCACGGCACGCCATGGCGCGACACGCGGGCAAAACTGGCGGGCGCCTGACCTTCACGGGCCAGGCCATACATCATGCGGCCTGCGCCGAAGATGTCGCTGTTGATCGCCGAGACGGCAGCCGAGATCACCACGATGTTGAGGATGGTCGCCGCCGAGGCGATACCCAGGTTGTCGAAAATCTGCACGAACGGGCTGCCCTGCGTGCCGATCTGCGGCCACGGGTAGATGCACATCAGCACGAACAGAGTCAGCACGTAGAACAGCAGAATGCGCAGCGGCACGGCATTGATCGCTTGCGGCAGGCTGCGTCGCGGGTCCTTCGCTTCGCCTGCGGTAATGCCGATGATTTCGATGCCGCCGAAGGCAAACATCACCACCGCGAACGAGGCGATCAGGCCGGTGACACCGTTGGGCATGAAGCCGCCATGCGCCCACAGGTTGCTGATGCCGATTTCGCTGCCGCTGGCCGAGCTGCCGATACCGAAGATCATGATGCCGAAGCCTGCGACGATCATCGCCACGATGGCGCTGACCTTGAGGATCGACAGCCAGAACTCGGTTTCACCAAAGACTTTCACGTTGCACAGGTTGAGCGCGCCGATCAGAAAGACGATGCCCAGCACCCAGATCCAGCGCGGCACTTCCGGAAACCAGAAGCCCATGTAGATGCCGAATGCGGTCACGTCGGCGAGGCAGACGATGATCATCTCGAACGCATAGGTCCAGCCGAGCACGAAGCCGGCCAGCGGGCCCATGTAGCGCGTGGCGTAATGGCTGAACGAACCGGACACCGGGTCGTGGACCGCCATTTCGCCGAGCGCGCGCATCACCATGTACACCGCCGCGCCGCCGATCAGGTAAGCCAGCAGTACGGCAGGCCCGGCCTGTTGAATCGCCGAGGCCGAGCCGTAGAACAACCCTGTACCGATGGCAGAGCCCAGGGCCATGAAGCGGATGTGGCGGGCGGATAACCCGCGTTTCAAACCATCTTGTGACGTCATTTCAGGTCCATTTCATTACAGGTATGGCAAAAGCCGCGAGAACGTCTGCATCCGGCCTCCCGCAGCGATGACCAAAGCGAGCCCTGCCAGGCTCGCGGTGCATCACAGACTCGGTAGCAGACGTGCAGGAACCAGCGGGTTCAGGCAAGTGGAGGACAGCAGCTGACTGGCAGCTTCGATGTCCGGTGCAAAAAAGCGGTCCTTTTCATAGAACGGGACCTTGCTGCGCAACAGGCTGCGGGCTTGCTCCAGCTTCGGAGAGGTTTTCAGACCTTCACGCAAGTCCAGACCCTGGCAGGCAGCCAACCATTCTACGGCAAGAATCCCGCGAACGTTTTCTGCCATTTCCCATAAGCGCTTGCCGGCGGCCGGGGCCATCGACACATGGTCTTCCTGATTGGCCGAGGTTGGCAGGCTGTCGACACTGTGTGGATGGGCCAATGCCTTGTTTTCACTGGCCAGTGCGGCGGCGGTCACCTGCGCGATCATGAACCCGGAATTGACGCCGCCGTTGGCCACCAGGAAGGGCGGCAACTGCGACATGTGCTTGTCCATCATCAGCGAAATGCGTCGTTCGCTGAGCGAGCCGATCTCGGCGATGGCCAGCGCGAGGTTGTCCGCTGCCATGGCGACCGGCTCAGCGTGAAAATTGCCACCGGATATGACGTCGTTCTCGGCGGCAAACACCAGCGGGTTGTCGGACACCGCGTTGGCTTCGATTTCCAGCACCTCGGCGGCCTGACGCAGCTGTGTCAGGCATGCGCCCATGACCTGTGGCTGGCAGCGCAACGAGTAGGGGTCCTGAACCTTGTCGCAATTGCGGTGCGACTCGGACACGCCGCTGCTTTCGCCCAGCAGGTCGCGGTAGCAGGCCGCCGCGTCGATCTGCCCGCGCTGCCCGCGTGCGGCATGAATGCGCGCGTCGAAGGGCGAGCGCGAACCGAGTACTGCTTCCACAGTCAACGAGCCGCAAGTCAGAGCCGCAGCGAACAGGTCTTCGCCCTCGAACAAGCCGCGCAGTGCATACGCGGTGGAAACTTGCGTGCCGTTGAGCAGTGCCAGCCCTTCCTTGGCGGCGAGGGTCAGCGGTTGCAGCCCGGCAGCCGCCAGCGCGTCGACGCCGTTCAGCCATTCGCCCTTGTAGCGCGCCTTACCTTCGCCCAGCAGCACCAGCGACATGTGCGCCAGCGGCGCCAGGTCACCGGAAGCACCGACCGAGCCCTTGAGCGGAATATGCGGGTAGACCTCGGCATTGATCAGCGCAATCAGGGCGTCGATGACCACGCGCCGAATGCCCGAGAAGCCGCGGCTCAGGCTGTTGACCTTGAGCACCATGATCAGACGCACCAGCTCATCGCTGATCGGCTGACCGACACCGGCCGCATGCGACAACACCAGCGAACGCTGCAGGTTTTCCAGGTCTTCGCTGGCAATCCGCGTCGAAGCGAGCAGGCCGAAGCCGGTGTTGATGCCGTAGGCGGTGCGGTTCTCGGCCAGAATGCGCTCGACACAGGCGACGCTGTCGTCGATCTGCTGGTTCGCGCTGCTGTCCAGCGTCAGGCTGACCGGCTGCAGATAAATGCCGCGCAGTTGTGCCAGGGTCAGTTGGCCGGGGATCAGGTTCAGCGTCTTGGCAGATAAGGTGGTCACGATGCTGCTACTCCTTGATGGATGTCAGCGACGGCGTGTGGCCGTACGCTGCTTTTATAGGCCTGCCGCGTTGTCACGGCAGTGCTGGAAAACCCTTTCCAGCGACGTTTCGTCTTTGAGCAGGGCCGCGCTGCTGGCGATGTCCGGGGCCAGCCAGCGGTCTTCGTCGTAGGCCGGAATGCGCTCGCGCAGCAGTCGCCACGCGGCACCGGTGCCCACGCCAAAACCCTGTGTCTTGAGAAATTCGAACGCCTGGGCCGCGAGCAGATACTCGATGGCCAGAATCTGCGTGGTATTGCCCAGCACCTTGTGCAGCTTGAGCGCGGCGCTGGTGCCCAGGCTCAGGTGATCCTCCTGCAGACCGGAGGTCACGTAGTTGTCGACCACGGCCGGTTGCGCCATCTGGCGGTTTTCCGCGCACAGCGAAGCGGCGACGTACTGGACGATCATCATTCCCGAGTTGACGCCCGGCTGGGTGACCAGAAACGCCGGCAGGCCGCTGACCATAGGGTTGATCAGGCGGTCGAGGCGTCGTTCGGCGATCGAGCCCAGCTCGGCCATCGCCATGCACAGCAGGTCTGCCGCCATGGCCACCGACTGGCCGTGTGGATTGGCCTGGGACACCACGCGGAAAGCCTCGGGCGTGCCGAGCAGCAGCGGGTTATCGGTGACTGAATTGAGCTCGATCTCGACCTGCCGAGTGGCGTGAGCCAACTGGTCGCGGGTGGCGCCATGCACCTGGGGAATCGAACGGATACTCAGCGCATCTTGAGTGCGAATGCCTTCACTGCTGGCGAGCACGTCGCTGCCTGCCAACAACATGCGCAGGTTCTTGCCCACCTGCTGCATGCCCGGATGCGGCTTGAGGGCGAGAATGCTTGCATCGAATGCGTCCAGCTGGCCGCGCAGGGCTTCGAAGCTCATCGCGCCGATCACGTCTGCCCATTGGCTCAGGCGCTCGGCATCAGCGATGGCCAGACAGCTCAGGCCGGTCATGCACGGTGTGCCGTTGACCAGACACAAACCGTCCTTGGCTCCGAGGATGACCGGAACCAGACCCTCTTCGTTCAAGGCCTGCTCAGCCGGGACGATCTGCCCGCGATAGCTGACCTGACCGATGCCCAGTAACGCGATACCGACGTGCGCCATGTGCGTCAGATAACCCACCGAACCCTGCGCCGGTACTTGCGGCGTGATGCCGCGGTTGAGCAGGGCCAGCAGCGCTTCGACCACTTGCCGGTGAATGCCGGACTTGCCCTGGCTGTAGTTGAGAATCGCGGCGCAGATGATTGCGCGGGTCTGCTCGTCGGCCAGTGGCGTACCGACGCCGCAGGCATGGCTGAGCAGGGTATTGCGCGACAGGCGACTGAGCTGTTCGCCTTGCAGTGACACATTGCACAACGCGCCGAGCCCGGTGTTCACGCCATAGGCGCGCTCGCCGCTGACGACGATGCGCTGCACGATGGCCTGAGCGTTGTCGATCCGTGCCCAAGCGGCGTCCGACAGGACCAGTCTTGCGCCATGTCGGGCCACGGCGACCACGTCCTGCCAGCCCGCAGGTGCTTCACCGATGACGATCTGTTCTGCTCGCGACATCTGCAACGGTCCTTAAAGGGTGGCTACGCGGCGCTGAACGAAACGATCCACGTAATCGTCGGCGGGCGAATGAAGGATTTCTTTCGGCGTACCGACCTGAATCAATCGCCCGTCCTTGAGGATCGCGATGCGATTGCCGATGCGCACGGCCTCGTCCAGGTCGTGGGTAATGAACACGATGGTCTTGTGCAGACTGGCTTGCAGCTCCAGCAACTGGTCCTGCATCTCGGCGCGGATCAGCGGGTCGAGGGCGCTGAATGCTTCGTCCATCAGAATGATGTCGGTGTCGGCCGCCAGTGCGCGGGCCAGACCTACACGCTGACGCATGCCGCCGGAAAGCTGGTGCGGGTATTTGTTTTCGTAGCCCTTGAGGCCTACGGTGGTGATCCAGTGCTGCGCGCGTTCCTGACACAGCGCTTTGCTCTCGCCACGCACGGTCAGGCCGTAGGCCACGTTGGCCAGCACGGTCTTGTGCGGCAACAGGCCGAAGCTCTGGAACACCATACTGATCTTGTGCCGGCGGAATTGGCGCAAAGCCTCCATGTCGTAACGCAGGATGTCTTCGCCATCGACCAGAATCTCGCCGCTGGTAGGGTCGATCAGCCGGTTGAAGTGGCGCACCAGCGTTGATTTTCCCGAGCCGGACAGGCCCATGATGACGAAGATTTCGCCGCTGCCGATCGACAGCGACAGGTCGTTGACCCCGACCACGCAGCCGGTCTGGGCCAGCACCTGGTCCTTGCTGTGGTTTTGCTGGATCAACTGCAGTGCTTCCTTGGAGCGGTTGCCGAAGATCTTGAACACGTTTTTGACGACGATTTTGTTCGGTTCCACGCTGCTCATTTGTGCGCCTCATGCCGTGGGCGGCCATAGGCCTGCGTGATACGGTCGATGACGACCGCCAGAATGACAATGGCCAGGCCCGCTTCCAGCCCGCGCCCGACGTTGAGGGTCTGAATGCCCACCAGCACGTCTTCGCCAAGCCCGCGTGCGCCGATCATCGAGGCAATCACCACCATCGACAGCGCCATCATGGTGGTCTGGTTGATCCCGGCCATGATGCTCGGCATCGCCAGCGGCAGTTGCACACCGAACAGTTGCTGCCAGCGGTTGGCGCCGAACGCGTTGATGGCTTCCATCACTTCACCGTCCACCTGACGAATGCCCAGATCGGTCAGACGAATCAGCGGCGGCGCGGCGTAAATCACCGTGGCGAAGATCGCCGGAACCTTGCCCAGACCGAACAGCATCAGCACCGGGATCAGGTAAACGAAGCTGGGCATGGTCTGCATGATGTCGAGCAGCGGCATCAGCACCGAGCGCAGACGATTGCTGCGTGCCGAAAGAATGCCCAGCGGAATGCCGATCAGCACCGCGATGATCGTGGCGACCAGCATCAGCGCCAGGGTCTGCATCAGCTTGTCCCACAACCCGACCGCACCGACCAGAAACAGCAGGCCGACGATGACCAGCGTCGTGACGATCTTGCGTGTCGCGTGCCAGGCAATGCCGCCGACGATCATCAGCATCAGCCACCACGGCGCCATGCGCAGCAGGCCTTCGAGGTTGACGATGGCCCATAGCAGGGTGTCGGAGATGTGCCGGAACACATCGCCGTACTGCGTGACCAGTGAGTCGACGCCATCGTTGACCCAGTTGGCGATCGAGAAAGTGAAGCTTTCAGGAAACATAAGCGGCTCTCAAATGAGGTGTGTCGGGTCAACGACAGGGCTGTCGAACCGTTCAGTCCGACAGCCCGGTCGTTTACAACGAAGCGTCCACCTTCTTCGCGGCGTCTTCGCTGACCCATTTGTGCCAGACTTCGGGGTGCTCTTTCAGGAAAATCTTCGCCAGCTTCGGCGATTCGATGCGTTCCTTGGCCATGCGCCCCAGGTTCTGGTTGAGCAGGTCGATCGGCAGGTTGACCTTTTCCAGGATGGCGACCAGTTCAGGGGCCTCATCGTGGAACACTTTGGACACGCCGACCTTGATATCGATCGTCTTGTTGACCCCGGCTTTCTCCTCCAGACGCACCAGGTCTACCTGACCCATGAGCGGCGTGGGTGACCAATAGTAGGTCAGGATCGGCTCGCCACGTTTGTAACTGGAGAGAATCGCCGCATCCAGCGCGGGGCCGGTGCCCGGGCGGAAGTTGGTGTATTTGCTTTCCAGGCCGTAGCTCTTGAGCATTTCGCTGTTTTCCAGCTCACAGGTCCAGCCGGCCGGACAGTTGTAGAAGCGGCCCTTGCCAGGCTCTTCCTGATCCTTGAACACGGCTGAATACTGGGCCAGATCGCTGATGGATTTCAGGTTGGGTGCCTTGGCTTCCAGCTTGCGTTTGGCATCGCCTTCGATCACGTAGCGTGGCACGTACCAGCCTTCCACAGCGCCGACGATCGGTGCGCCGACACCGACCACCTTGCCGGCAGCGGCGGCCTTGTTCCAGACCTCGCTGCGACCTACCCATTCTTCGGCAAAGATCTGGATATCGTTGGTGCCCAGGGCATTTTCCATGGCGATGGAATTGCCGGGCAGGGCGTCAACGGTGCAGCCGTAACCCTTGTCCAGAATGACCTGCAGTACATCGGTCAGCAGCATCGCGCTTTCCCAGTTAAGACCGGCGAATTTCACCGGCTTGCCTGATTCGCACCAGCCAGCAGCCTGACTTGCGCCTGCGCTGGCGAGCAGGCCAGCGGATACCAATGTGGTCAACAGGGCCTTTTTCATATTCATTGTCGATGCTCCTAAGCCTTAAATGGATGACGGCAGCTTCAAGTAGGCATCCGGCCCGTGGGCATGCTCATGCCCGTCCCCGACGTGTGCCGGCCTGATGGCCGACAACGTTGTCAACGTCCGATCATTGGCAGGTTCAAGCCCTGCTCTCTGGCACAGTCGATAGCGATGTCGTAACCGGCATCGGCATGGCGCATCACCCCGGTGGCCGGGTCGTTATGCAGCACGCGGGCAATACGCTCGGCGGCTTCGTCCGTGCCGTCGCAGACGATTACCATCCCGGAATGCTGCGAGAAGCCCATGCCGACGCCGCCACCGTGGTGCAGCGAGACCCAGGTCGCACCGCTGGCGGTGTTGAGCAGAGCATTGAGCAGCGGCCAGTCGGAAACAGCGTCGGAGCCGTCACGCATGGATTCGGTTTCGCGGTTGGGGCTGGCGACCGAGCCGGAGTCCAGGTGGTCGCGACCGATCACCACCGGTGCCGACAACTCGCCACTGCGGACCATCTCATTGAACGCCAGACCCAGTCTGGCGCGTTGACCCAGGCCGACCCAGCAGATACGCGCTGGCAGGCCCTGGAAGCTGATGCGCTCGCGGGCCATGTCCAGCCAGTTGTGCAGGTGCTCGTCGTCCGGGATCAGCTCTTTGACTTTGGCGTCGGTCTTGTAGATGTCCTGCGGGTCGCCCGACAGCGCGGCCCAGCGGAACGGCCCGATGCCACGGCAGAACAGCGGACGGATGTAGGCGGGGACGAAGCCTGGAAAATCGAAGGCATTGGTGACGCCGACTTCCTTGGCCATCTGACGGATATTGTTGCCGTAGTCGAAGGTCGGAATGCCGGCTTGCTGGAAGGCGAGCATGGCTTCGACGTGCTCGGCCATCGACTGCTTGGCGGCCTTGACCACACTGGCCGGTTCGCTCACCGAACGGGCACGGTACTCGTCCCAGGTCCAGCCTTTGGGCAGGTAACCATTGAGCGGGTCGTGGGCGCTGGTCTGGTCGGTGACCATGTCCGGGCGCACACCGCGACGGACCATTTCCGGCAGGATTTCCGCCGCGTTGCCACACAGGGCGATGGAGATGGCTTTGCCTTCGGCCGTGTATTTGGCGATACGCGCCAGTGCGTCATCGAGATCTGCGGCCTGTTCGTCAACGTAGCGGGTCTTGATGCGGAAATCGATGCGGCTCTGCTGGCATTCTATGTTCAGCGAGCAGGCCCCGGCCAATGTCGCGGCCAGCGGCTGCGCGCCACCCATGCCGCCCAGACCTGCGGTGAGCACCCAGCGGCCCTTGAGGTTGCCGTCATAGTGCTGGCGACCGGCTTCGACGAAGGTTTCGTAAGTGCCTTGCACGATGCCCTGGCTGCCGATGTAGATCCAGCTGCCGGCGGTCATCTGGCCATACATGGCCAGGCCCTTGGCATCCAGTTCGTTGAAGTGCTCCCAACTGGCCCAGTGCGGTACCAGGTTGGAGTTGGCGATCAATACGCGAGGGGCGTTGCTGTGGGTCTTGAACACGCCGACCGGCTTGCCGGACTGTACCAGCAGGGTTTCATCATCGTTGAGCTGAGTGAGGCTCTCGACGATCTTGTCGTAGCACTCCCAGTTGCGCGCGGCGCGGCCGATGCCGCCGTAAACCACCAGCTCATTGGGGTTTTCGGCGACTTCCGGGTCGAGATTGTTCATCAACATGCGTAGCGGCGCTTCGGTCAGCCAGCTCTTGGCAGTCAATTGAGTACCGCGTGCAGCCCGCACGACGCCTTCGCGATGGCGGGTCCAGTCCTGCTTCAGGTCTTGATTATTCTCGGTCACAAAAAAATCCTCGGCGATCAATTCGAACCAGCCCGATGAAGGGCGAGCAAAGCCTGGCGAAGCAGGCCGATTCAGTTGGGTAGAAGGCGGAATGTTTAGCCTGTCTCTACTTGTACATACAAGCATGTGCAATCAAAAGACCAACTTTGCGCCTTTGCTGTTTTTTGCTCATCGAATTGGCCTGAAGGGCTTTATTTACGGGGTCTTGCGGTTTTGGTCAGCACGAAAGCATTTTTCCGAGAAGAGCGCGGTGCTGTTACCTGAATGACTTTTTGCGCAGTTTTGGGGCAGTCGGTAACAGGTTGGTGCGGTGACGATGTGTGCAGCGTTCGGGCCGGGATTGAAGCGCCATGAGCGTTCACAGAGCGCGCATTTGACAGGCTGCAAATGGCCTCTTTGGCGTGGGAACGAACCCGCTCAAGCATGCGTCATACCCACGCCTGAGCCTGCATTCACCGGCCCGCGATTAGGTCTCGCGGGGGTTTTCATGTTTAAATTGAACGCTCGTTCAAGTTAAACCGGTGGTTCGCTGCCCGCTCACAACAGGAGGCTTACCCTTGCCGTATCCGCTTTTTGCAGTTGGTTTTATCAGTCCGGAGGCACTCAACCGATGAGTTCTGCGAGTTCCTCTTCAAGCGGCATGGTTCGCATGAATGCTCCAGTGTTCTATTTCGCTGCGAGTTTTATTCTGATTTTCGGCATCGTCGTGATCGCGTTCCCGCAAGCCAGCGGCGAATGGCTGCTGGCGGCTCAAAACTGGGCGGCCAACACGGTCGGCTGGTACTACATGATGGTCATGACCCTGTACCTGGTCTTCGTGGTGGTCACCGCCTTGTCGGGCTTCGGCAAGATCAAGCTCGGTGCCGACCACGACGAACCCGAGTTCAGTTACCTGTCATGGGCCGGGATGCTGTTTGCCGCCGGCATCAGCATCACGCTGTTCTTTTTCTGCGTTTCAGAGCCCCTGACGCACCTGCTGCAGCCGCCGCAGGGCGAGGGTGGCACCGCAGAAGCTGCGCGCCAGGGCATGCAGTTGCTGTTTCTGCACTGGGGCCTGCATGGCTGGGGCGTGTTTGCCTTCGTCGGTATGGCGCTGGCCTATTTCGCTTATCGCCACAACCTGCCGCTGGCCATGCGTTCGGCGCTGTATCCGCTGATTGGTAAACGCATCAATGGTCCTATCGGTTATGCCGTCGATGGCTTCGGCATCATTGCGACCATCTTCGGTCTCGGCGCAGACATGGGCTTCGGGGTGCTGCACCTCAATTCCGGTCTGGACTACCTGTTCGGCGTGGCGCACACCCACTGGATTCAGGTCGGTCTGATTACCCTGATGATGGGCGCGGCGATTCTGGTGGCGATCGCCGGTGTCGACAAGGGCGTGCGCGTCATGTCCGACATCAATATGTTGCTGGCCTGCGCGCTGCTGCTGTTCGTGCTGTTTGCCGGCCCGACTCAGCACTTGCTCAACACGCTGGTGCAGAACATCGGTGACTACCTGGGCGCTCTGCCGAGCAAGAGTTTCGACGTGTATGCCTATAACGAGCCGAGTGACTGGCTGGGCGGCTGGACGGTGTTCTATTGGGCCTGGTGGATTGCCTGGGCGCCGTTTGTGGGCCTGTTCATTGCGCGTATTTCCCGTGGCCGGACCATCCGTGAGTTTGTCTTCGGTGTCTTGCTGATCCCGCTGGGCTTCACCCTGGCGTGGATGTCGATCTTCGGTAACAGCGCGATCGATCAAGTGCTCAACCATGGCATGACGGCGCTGGGTCAGTCGGCTATCGACGATCCGTCGATGACCCTGTACCTGCTGCTGGAAACCTATCCGTGGAGCAAGACGGTGATTGCCGTCACGGTGTTCATCAGCTTCGTGTTCTTCGTCACCTCGGCCGACTCGGGCACGGTGGTGCTGTCGACACTGTCAGCCAAAGGCGGCAACCCTGACGAAGACGGTCCGAAATGGCTGCGGGTGTTCTGGGGTGTGGCCACGGCGCTGATCACCAGTGGCCTGTTGTTCTCGGGCAGCATCGATGCACTGAAATCGGCTGTAGTGCTGACGTCGTTGCCGTTCTCGCTGATTCTGCTGCTGATGATGTGGGGCCTGCACAAGGCGTTCGTCATGGAGTCGCAGCGCAAGATCGCGCAGTTGTACTCGCTGGCGCCGGTATCCGGTTCACGACGCGGCGGTTGGCGGCAGCGTCTGAGCCAGGCGGTGCATTACCCGTCGCGAGACGAGGTGTACCGCTTCCTTGATCAGACCGTGCGTCCGGCGATTGAAGAAGTGACAGCGGTGTTCGTCGAGAAGGGCTTGAACGTGGTCAACGTCCCCGATCCGTCCAACGACTCGGTGACCCTGGAAATCGGTCACGGCGAAGAGCGTCCGTTCATCTACCAGGTGCAGATGAAAGGCTTCTTCACCCCGTCGTTCGCCCGTGGCGGCATGGGCTCCAAGCAATTGAACAACCGCCGCTACTACCGCGCCGAGGTTCACTTGAGCGAGGGCAGTCAGGACTACGACCTGGTGGGTTACACCAAGGAACAAGTCATCAACGACGTGCTCGATCAGTACGAACGGCATATGCAGTTCCTGCACCTGGTGCGTTGATCGAGGGGGGGGGGGCGGTTACGACTATCGTTCCTCACGCTCTGCGCCTCACCTCGTGTTCAGGCCAGGACGCGGAGCGTCCAGAACGGCATACCCACGCGGAGCATGGGTGCGATGGTGTTTGCCCGGACACCTCACGCGCTACCCGTTCCGCGATCTTCCTGACGGCTATCGTTCCTCACGCTCCCGCATAGGAATGCCCTTCGTGACGCTCCGCGTCACATCTGCGCCGCGCCGCATGTTCAGGCCAGGACGCGGAGCGTCCAGAACGGCATACCCACGCGGAGCATGGGCACGATAGTGTTTGCCCGGACACCTCGCGCGCTACCCGTTCCGCGATCTTCCTGACGACTATCGTTCCTCACGCTCCGGCGTGGGGATACCTTGGGTGACGCACCGCGTCACACATCTGCGCCGCGCCGCATGTTCAGGCCAGGACGCGGAGCGTCCAGAACGGCATACCCACGCGGAGCATGGGTGCGATGGTGTTTGCCCGGACACCTCACGCGCTACCCGTTCCGCGATCTTCCTGACGGCTATCGTTCCTCACGCTCCAGCGTGGGAATGCCCTTCGTGACGCACCGCGTCACACATCTGCGCCGCGGCGCATGTTCAGGAGAGGACGCGGAGCGTCCAGAACGGCATACCCACGCGGAGCATGGGTACGATGGTGTTTGCCCGGACACCTCGCGCGCTATCCGTTCCGCGATCTCCCTGACGATTATCGTTCCTCACGCTCCAGCGTGGGAATGCCCTTCGTGACGCTCCGCGTCACACATCTGCGCCTCGGCGTTTGCGTGTCTGGGGCTTTTCGTCGGCCATGCTCGATCACTTCGCATAAAAGTAAAAGGAATATAAAACTAATTTTTCAGTATTGGACGATCTATAAGTCGTTTTCCGATACTGGTGATGTTAGCGCTAACAAAGATGGTTTTTCTGCTACTCGCCACCGCGAATGCCCGGACCCGGTTTAGTCAGCACGCACAGGCGACAGTGCGCATCGCACTGTCGGATCAGGGCATATTTCAGGTAGGCACGCAGATGCACACAACAGGTGGGGATGGCGTCAGACACACGCTTCTGGCGCAGGCGATCGATCAGGCTCATACCGCTCGGGGGCGTCGTTGTGGGTGGTTGTTGATGGGGCTGACGGCATTGCCGTGTGTTCCGGCCATGGCGGAGACAGCGGCAGGGCAGAACACAGAAACGGTAGCGCTGGAATCGGTGACCGTGACCGCCACACGCCGCGAAGAGTCGCTGCAAAAAGTACCGGTCGCCGTGTCCGTGATCGAGGGCGAACAACTGGAGCGCGATAACCGTAATGGCGTGGCCAGCATCGTGCAGCAGGTGCCGTCGTTGAATTTCCGCACCGGGGCTTCCAACAAGGACACTTCGCTGTTCGTTCGCGGTGTCGGCACCATTTCCACCTCGCCAGGCGTCGAACCGACCGTGGCCACGGTGATCGATGGCGTCGTGTATGCGCGGCCGGGTCAGGCCACGCTGGACTTGCTCGACCTGGAACGCATCGAAGTACTGCGCGGCCCGCAAGGCACGCTGTTTGGCAAGAATGCTTCGGCGGGCGTGCTCAACGTCACCACCAAGGCACCGACCGAAGCGACTCACGGTTACATCGATCAGTCCTATTACAGCGGCAACGAAAGCCGCACCCGTTTCGGCATTGGCGGCAGCCTGATTCCGCAGACCCTCAAAGGCTCGATCACGACGTTGTTCGGCAGCTATGACGGCAATGTCGACAACAAGCTCAATGGTCAGGAAGTCAACGGTTACAACCGCAAGGGTGCCCGCGGCAAGCTGGAATTCACACCCAATGACGACATCACCTTCACCCTTGCAGCGGACTACATGCAGTCCCATGACGATGCACCCAACGGTGTCGTAACCAAGGCGCTGACCCCGTCCTTCGCCAGTGCCCTGGCGCCGGTACGTGCCGACAGCGATAACCGCAATGTCGTCAGCGATTACCGCAGCCATGTCGAGGACGTCAACAAAGGCCTGTCCGGCCAGCTCGACTGGCAACTGGGCGACTACACCCTGACCTCGATTACCGCCTGGCGTGGTTGGGACAACACCCAGTATCAGGACGGCGACCGGCTTGGCACTGTCACCGCGGCGTTCCCCGGCACTGAAGACAAGGGCGATCTGGCGTTCAACCAGTATTCCCAGGAGTTGCGTCTGGCGTCGCCGAAAGGCCGGTTTGTCGAGTACGTCGGCGGGCTGTTTTACATGCACGGCAAGAGCGACGAGACCTATCAGCGCACGCTGATCACACCGACGACTCAGGATCGCGGCATCGCCGATTACAGCACCACCACCGACAGTTATTCGGTGTTCGGCGAAACCACGTTCAACTTCACCCCGGACTTGCGTGCGATTGCCGGGGCACGCTGGACCCACGACGACCTGGAATACGATCATCGCCGCGTATCGACATCGGCTACCACCGTCAGCGGCATTCAGCCAGCAACCAGCAGTTCCGGCTCGGTGGATGAAGACGGCAAGTCCGGACGCCTCGGTTTGCAGTACGACCTGAGCGACAGTGTGATGACCTACATCACCTACTCGCGCGGCTACAAAGGCCCGGCCTACAACGTGTTCTTCAACATGCAGCCGCGTGACACCGAGGCGCTCAAGCCGGAAACCTCGAACACCTGGGAGGTCGGCCTCAAGGCCACCACCTGGAACAATCGCCTGACCACCAACCTGGCGGTGTTCCACAGCGAGTACGACAACTATCAGGCGAATTTCTTCGACAGTGTTGCCGGGCAGGTCGTGACGCGCCTGATCAACGCAGGCAGCGTCAGCACCGAAGGCGTCGAGCTGGATTACGCCCTGCAAGCCACCCGAAACCTGAAATTCTCCGGGGCGTTGTCCTACACCAGAGCACGCATCGACAGCTTTGCCTGCCCGGCCGGTGCGGCGGCGTCCTGCAATGTCGACGGCAAGACCCTGCCGTACAGCCCGGACTGGAAAAGCTACGTTCGTGCCGATTACACCATCCCGCTGGACAACGGCCTGGATATCGAACTGGGCACCGATTACAGCTGGCAGAGCGAAGTGCAGTACGACATCAGCCAGAACCCGGACACCAGGCAGGGTGCTTACGGCATCTGGAACGCCAGCGTGGCACTGGCCGATTACAACAGTGGCTGGCGCGTTGCATTGCTGGGCAAGAACCTGGCGGACAAGTCCTACTCGCCAATGCTGGCGACCGGGGGCAACTACGTTTATCGATCAGTGCCGCGTGATGATGAACGTTATTTCGGCGTGCAGTTGCGCAAGGATTTTTGAGCCGAGACCCCAGGCAACACGTAAGGAGTGAGGTATGAGCACCACTGCCCGACAGATGAAGCTGGGCGCTTTCCTGATGGCCACCGGGCACCATGTCGCCGCCTGGCGGCACCCGGATGTGCCTGCGGATGCAGGGCTGGATTTCAAGCATTACCGGCATGTGGCCAGGGTCGCGGAGGCGGCAAAATTCGATGCGCTGTTCGTCGCTGACAGTGTGGCTGCCGCGACCGGTGATATCGCCAGCCGCATGGCGCGCTCCGATCATTTCGAGCCGCTGACCCTGCTCTCGGCACTCAGCGCGGTGACCGAGCATATTGGTCTGATCGCGACAGCGACCACCACCTACAACGAGCCGTATCACGTAGCCCGCAAGTTCGCCTCGCTGGATCATCTCTCGGGTGGGCGAGCGGGCTGGAATCTGGTGACGTCGGATGCTGCCGCCGAAGCGCAGAACTTCGGTCGCGCCGAGCATGTGGCGCATGCCGAGCGCTACAGCCGCGCACGAGAGTTTCATCAGGTGGTGACCGGCCTGTGGGACAGTTGGGCAGACGATGCCTTCACCCGCGACAAGGCCAGTGGCGAGTATTACGACCCGGCCAGGCTGCATGTGCTCGATCATCAGGGCGAGCATTTCCGCGTCAAGGGTCCGCTGAACGTGGCGCGTTCGCCGCAGGGGCAGCCAGTGGTGGTGCAGGCCGGCTCCTCGGAAGTCGGACGTGATCTGGCGGCGCAGACGGCGGAAGTGGTGTTCACCGCGCAGACCTCGCTGGCCAGTGCGCAAGCGTTTTATGCGGATATCAAAGGCCGGTTACGCGCCTTTGGGCGTGACGCAGACTCACTGAAAATCATGCCCGGCGTGTTCATCGTCGTGGCCGAAACCGAAGCCTTGGCCAAAGCCAAATTCGAGTCGTTTCAGGAACTGGTCGAGCCTCAGGTCGGGGTCGCTCTGCTGGGCCGCATGCTGGGCAATTTCGACCTGTCGGGCTACCCGCTGGACGGCCCGCTGCCAGAGTTGCCATTGACCGACAGCGGCCAGCGCAGCCGGCAGAAACTGCTCACCGAACTGGCTGATCAGGAAAACCTGACCCTGGCGCAACTGGGACGGCGGATTGCCGGTGGGCGAGGGCACTACAGCCTGATCGGTACGCCAGAGCAGATTGCCGATGAGTTGCAACGCTGGTTCGAGCAAGGTGCGGCGGATGGCTTCAACGTGCTGGTGCCACACCTGCCGGGCGGCCTGGAAGATGTCGCGCAGTTGCTGGTGCCGGAGTTACAGCGGCGCGGGCTGTTTCGCGCCGAGTATGAAGGCACGACCTTGCGCGAGAACCTGGGCTTGCAACGGCCTGCTTATAGATTTTGATAATTTCCCGTACCAGATACCAAGCCTGGCTGCAGAGAGGTGACGCGGAGCGTCACGGGATGCATGCCAACGCGGAGCATTGGCACGAGAGTCGACCGAGAAAGGATCACCCATGAAACCATTCACGTTTATCGCCGCCATTCTGGCCTTCAGCGGTCTTTTCGGTACAGCTTCTGCCGACGAGCCCGACACTCTTCGCATCGGCTATCAGAAGGGCTCGATCACGCTGGTGCTGGCCAAGGAAAACGGCCTGCTGGAAAAGCGGTTTCCCGAGAAAAAAATCAAATGGATCGAGTTTCCGGCCGGGCCGCAGATGCTGGAGGCGCTGAACATTGGCAGCCTGGACATCGCCTCCACCGGCGACATCCCGCCGATCTTCGCCCAGGTCGCAGGTGCCGACCTGGTCTACATCGGTGCCGAGCCACCCAAGCCGCAGGTGGAAACCCTGTTGGTGCGCAACGAAAGCCCGGTGCACAGCGTCGCGGAATTGAAAGGCCGCAAGGTCGCGCTGCAGAAAGGCTCCAGCTCGCACAACGTGGTGCTGCGTTTGCTCAACAAAGCCGGCCTGACCTTCAAGGATATTCAGCCAATCTACCTGACCCCTGCCGATGCCCGCGCTGCCTTTGAAAACGGCAGTGTCGATGCCTGGGCGATCTGGGACCCTTACTACTCCATCGCCATGAGCGAAGGCCACAGCCGCCTGCTGGCCAACGGCGAGGGGCTTGGATTGTCCGGTCCGTTCTATACCGCACGGCGGGCGTTTGCCGACGAAAACGCGGCGCTCGTGCAGCAGGTGCTCGACGAACTGACAGTTGCCGATGGGCTGTCGCGCTCGCAGCGTGCCGAGAGTATTCAGATACTGGCGCGCAGCATGGGCTTGTCCGAAGCGGTCATCACTCAGTATCTTGACCATCGGCCTGTATCACCCAGTCTGCCGATCACGCCGGAGATCGTGCGTGCGCAGCAGGCGACCGCTGATCTGTTTTACGACAACCACTTGATACCCAAGCGGGTCGACATTCAGCAGGTTGTCTGGCAAAAGCCATGATTCCGGCGTTGCGAACAGGCGTCGCCTGTTCGCAAACGCAATCAAGACGCCTCGAATATCCCCCAGACAAGAGAGGATTCAATGACCTACATCGCTGCCGAAAATCGTTACGAAGACATGCCTTATCGCCGTACCGGCCGCAGCGGGCTGGTGCTTCCGGCACTGTCTTTGGGCTTGTGGCACAACTTCGGTGACAGCACGCCGATCGATACCCAGCGCGCCATGCTGCGCACGGCGTTTGATCTGGGCATCAACCATTTCGACCTGGCCAACAACTATGGCCCGCCGTACGGCAGCGCCGAGATCAACTTCGGCCGTTTGCTGCGCGAAGACTTCAAGCACTACCGTGATGAGCTGATCATCTCCAGCAAGGCCGGCTGGGACATGTGGCCAGGGCCGTACGGGCAGGGCGGCGGTTCACGTAAATACGTGCTCGCCAGCCTCGACCAGAGCCTGCAACGCATGGGCCTCGATTACGTCGACATCTTCTATTCCCACCGTTTCGACCCGGACACTCCGCTGGAAGAAACCGCCAGCGCCCTGGCCACCGCAGTTCAGCAGGGCAAGGCGTTGTACATCGGTATCTCGTCGTATTCCGGTGCCAAGACCCGCGAAATCGCCGCGTTGCTCAAAGAGTGGAAAGTGCCGCTGCTGATTCACCAGCCGGCCTACAACCTGCTTAACCGCTGGGTCGAGAAAGACTTGCTCGATGCTACTGAAGAGTTGGGTGCCGGCGTGATTGCCTTTACTGCTTTGGCCCAGGGGTTGCTGTCGGACAAGTACCTGAACGGCGTGCCCAAGGATGCGCGGGTCAATCGTCCGGGTGGTGGTTCACTGCAGGCTTCGCACCTGTCCGAGCAGAACATCGCCCACGTGCGCGCGCTCAATGAAATCGCCCAGCGTCGCGGTCAGAGCCTGGCGCAAATGGCCCTGGCCTGGACGTTGCGCGATCCGCGTGTGACTTCAGCGTTGATCGGTGCGAGCCGTCCCGAGCAGATCATCGAAAACGTCGGCGCGCTGAAGAACCTGGCGTTCAGCCCCGAAGAGCTGACCGAGATCGACAGCTTTGCGGTGGAAGGCGGGATCAACCTGTGGGAAAAGCCGTCGCTGGCTGAGTGATGCGCTGCGGCCTATGACCGTCATTCCCGCGCTCCGCGCTCATCGTTATACATAACCCCTTGAAAGCCCGTAATACAGGGCTTTCAGGCTTCTGCCCATAGGGCGTAGGAGCGATCGGGGCGGCGTCCGCATTGTTCGCGAAGACAGTGTGTCAGACGACGCATTTTCGGCGATCATACCGGCCCTTTCGCGAACAAGTTCGCTCCTACGCCCTACGGCCAGAATCAAAAGCGGACTTGTATAACGCTGAGCGCTCCGCGTAGGCATGAACAACCATCATATAACCACTCAGCCCTCATCGGCCTCGTCGTCATCCCCGCCATCGATCTTCATGCCCAGTTCCTTGATCTTGCGGGTCAGGGTGTTACGACCCCAGCCCAGCAATACGGCGGCGTCGCGGCGGCGGCCGGCGGTGTGTTTGAGGGCGGTTTCGATCATGATCCGCTCGAAGGTCGGCACGGCGCTGTCCAGCAGGCTGGACTGACCGCGAGACAAAGCCTGATCGGCCCACTGGCGCAATGCCTGTTCCCAGTTGGTGACCGGCGCGGCGTCCTGCGGCAGGCTCAGCAGTTCCGGCGGCAGATCGCTGATGTGCACTTCACGACCCGAGGCCATGACCGTGATCCAGCGGCAGGTGTTTTCCAGCTGACGAACGTTGCCAGGCCACGGCAGATGCTTGAGGTATTCCTCGGTCTCGGCCTTGAGCAGCTTGGGTTCGACCGCCAGTTCCTGGGCCGCGCGGCTGAGGAAGTGCTTGGCCAGGGTCGGGATGTCTTCGCGACGGTCCGACATGCGCGGAATGTGGATTCGGATCACGTTCAGGCGGTGGAACAAGTCCTCGCGGAACTTGCCGGCCTGCACCAGGGTTTCCAGATTCTGGTGGGTGGCGGCAATGATGCGCACGTCGACCTTGACCGGCGTGTGACCGCCGACCCGGTAGAACTCGCCATCCGCCAGGACACGCAACAGACGGGTCTGGGTGTCGGCAGGCATGTCACCGATTTCATCGAGAAACAGCGTGCCGCCGTCGGCCTGTTCGAAGCGTCCACGGCGCAGGTTGGCCGCGCCGGTGAACGCGCCTTTCTCATGCCCGAACAGCTCGGACTCCATCAGGTCCTTGGGGATCGCCGCCATGTTCAGCGCAATGAACGGCGAGGCCGAACGCGGGCTGTGGCGATGCAATGCGTGAGCGACCAGTTCCTTGCCAGTACCCGACTCACCATTGATCAACACCGTGATGTTGGAGTGGCTCAGACGGCCGATGGCGCGAAACACTTCCTGCATCGCTGGTGCTTCGCCAATGATCTCGGGAGTGCGGGTCAGCGTCGGGGCGACGTCCAGGCCCTGTTGTTCCTGAGCGTGCTGATTGGCGCGCTTGACCAGCGACACGGCTTCATCGACGTCGAATGGCTTGGGCAGGTACTCGAACGCACCGCCCTGATAGGACGCCACGGCGCTGTCCAGGTCCGAATGGGCGGTCATGATGATCACCGGCAGACGCGGATGCTGCTCGCGAATCCGCGCCAACAGGTCCAGGCCACTGGCACCCGGCATGCGGATGTCGGAAATGATCACGTCCGGTTGCTGACGGGCCAGACGGCTCATCACCCCGTCGGCGCTGTCGAAGCTTTGCGTGGTCATGCCTTCCTGTTGCAAGGCTTTTTCCAGTACCCAGCGGATAGAACGATCGTCGTCTACGATCCAGACAGTTTCACTACGGCTCATGTCGAAGCTGCTCCTTGTTCCAGCGGCAGGAAGATCGAGAATGTGGTGTGGCCGGGATGGCTGTCACACTCGATCAGACCCTGGTGCTGGCTGATGATGTTCTGGGTAATGGCAAGACCTAGTCCCGTGCCATCCGGGCGGCCACTGACCATCGGATAGAAAATGGTTTCCTGAAGTTCGGCCGGAATACCGGGGCCGTTGTCGATGATTTCGATCTTGCTCACCAGTCGATGGCGAACGTGGCCGATGGTGAACTGGCGCATGGCGCGGGTACGCAGGGTGATCCGGCCAAGGCGCAACTCGTTCTGGCCGCTGATGGCCTGCATGGCGTTGCGCACGATATTGAGCACCGCCTGGATCATTTGCTCGCGGTCGATCAACACGTCCGGGATGCTTGGGTCGTAGTCGCGCACCAAGGTAATGCAACCCTGGCTTTCGGCCTCGACCAGGCTGCACACGCGCTCCAGCACTTCGTGCACGTTGGTCATCGCCAGCGATGGCAGCTTGTTGGAGCCGAGCATGCGGTCGACCAGATTACGCAGGCGGTCGGCCTCTTCGATAATGACGTTGGTGTAGTCCTTGAGGCTTTCTTCAGGCAGCTCGCGGGCCAGCAATTGTGCGGCCCCGCGAATGCCGCCCAGTGGATTCTTGATCTCGTGAGCCAGGCCACGCACCAGCATCTTGGTGGTTTCCTGCTTGGACAGCTGAGCCTCTTCCTTGGTGATACGCAACAGCCGGTCACGCGGATGCACTTCAAGCAGCAGCAGGGTATCGCCCTTGCTAAGGATAGGCGTCACCGCGTAGTCGACCGTCAGGGTCTGGCCGGTCAGTGCAGTGAGCATCGCTTCGCGCTTGGTAAAAGGATGAGCCTGTTCGACTGCCTGACGCAGCGAACTCAATGCTTCGGCCGACTCGGTGAACAGCTCGCTGATGAATTGCCCATGGCTGCGCTGCCCGCTGATGGCCAGCAGCATTTCCGCCGCCGGGTTCATGTACTCAAGTCGCAGGTCGGCGTTGAGCAGAATGGTGGCAGTGGTCAGGTTATCCAGTAACAGTCTGTGCAGCGCATCGCTGATAGTCATGAATCGTGTTGACCTCTTTTGGCACATTGCAGTCGCGCAATGCGGGTGCTGGTTGGTCTGCACCAGCAGGAGCAAGGCCACCAATACGGTGCTTTGCCAGTGAAGTTGCAAAAAACAAACCAAGGCTCCGAAAAGAAGCGCTTTATCTGCAAAATCGGGCCGTTTTTGTAAAGAGTGCCCGCATACGGCGCTACCCGGCCAAGGTTCCTGAACCAGATTGGGCTGTATTGTTGCGCAGGCAGGCATTGAGCGCACCAAAAAGGTGCCGACGATTTGGCGAGATCAAAAGAAGGGCAGAATGCTGCTTTTTGGCTCGGGCTTGTCCTTGAGCGGACACTCCGGACGCACGCCGTAGTCATCATCCTTGCAGGGGTGGGTCGCGCGCTTTTGCGCCAGGGAAATGCGCTGCACGTGAAACGGCTGGTTCGGGGTTTTTTCCAGAACACGGCCAAGCTCGTCGAAAATCTCTACCGACAGTTGATGGGTGCCGCGATCCACATTGCTCAACGGAAACACCGGGCTGCGGCCGGCCTGGCCGACGGCAACGTTATCCAGCAGCAGCCGGTAGCTGTGCCCCGCCTGTAACACCGGTTCGCTGGTGACGGTAACGATCAGGTCGCCACTGGGATTGACCAGAGTAGCGTCCGGTTCAGGCACCAGGATTCTCAGCAACTGGTAATGAAACATCGGTTGTACTGCCGGTTTGGCGGGGTGGGCCTTCAAGGTGCGGGTCGGCGGCGTGCCGGTCATGTTGTTGCTGGGGGCGATGTCGACGCGGGTGGCGTTCTTGCGCGGCTGGTCGGTAAACACCCGATTACCCTGCGCGTCGATATAGGTGTAGACGTCGGCCACTGCGGGCAGCGTCAAGAGCAACAACAGGCAGGTCAGCAGGCGGCGCATCGTGTGTCTGCTCATGGCTTGCCGAGGTGTACGCGCTGTACGGTCAGGGTGATGGTTTCGCTCTGCTGAATGATCCGCTCGCCGTCTTTCACGACCACCGCGAAACTGTGTTCACCGCGATCTGCGTTGACCACCTGAAAGCGCGGCAGGTTGGAGGGCTGCCCGTACAGGTTGCCGTCCAGCAGCAGTTGCAGGCTGTGAGTCGGTTGCAGGCGTGGCTCGATCTTCACACCGATGATGAACGTGCCATTGTTGGCGCGTAACGCTTCATCGGTGGGCAGGTCTTTCAGTTCCAGCACGTCGTAGGCCGTTTGCGGCTGCGAGGGTGGCGCCACAGGGGCCGGTTGCGGCTCGCGGTTGAGGGCTGGCCTGGAAGGTGTCTGCGTTTCGATGCTGTTGAGCGGCGGTAACTCGACCACTTCGGTCTTGGTGCCGTTGGGCGGCTGATTGCTGAACGCGGTGTTGCCGTTCGCATCGGTGTACTTATAGATCTGCGCCAGCGCAGGCAGGCTGATCAACAGCAGCAGGCAAATCAGACTTTGACGCATGAGACTCTCGACAGCAGGGCAAGATTGGCCGTCAGCATAGAACACATCGCCCTATGCTGCGCTATCCGCCTGATGTGTCAGAGTTTCGCAGGACAAAGGTCGGCTGTGGCCAGTACCAGCGCCTGATCGTGAATCGGGTCGGTCTGATAACGCTTCAGCGCCGCATCCAGTTGCATCCGGCAGGTTTCTGCCTTGCGCAGTGGCTGGAAGTCCGCGTAGGCCTGGAGCAACTGGGTTTGCAGGCGATCCAGCTTCGGACGAATGTCATCGACCAGACTGAGCCTGACCGTGTCGGGCGCCTTGCCTGCCGCGTGCCATTGGGCGAGCAGGGCGTTCTGCACCTGTTTATTGGCTTCGATCTGGGCGCGGAACAGGCGTTGAACGTCATCGGGGTCGAGCTTGAACTCGGCAGCACGGGCCTGGGCGGCGCTGATCACTTGCAGCTCGCGCGGCGGGTCCTCGACGGCCTTGCCGCTGTCCCACTTGCTAAGGGCAACCTGATCGGCGATGGTCAGGCGCTCGCTGATCGCTTGCAACAGCGGTTCAAGTGCAGAAGGTTTTTGCTCGGCAGTGAAGGCGAAACAGGTAGACATGAACGTCATTGTCAGCAGGGAAGTGGCCAGAATAAGGCGCATGGCAGTTCCATCTCGGTTCGGTTGGGAGATGCAGATTTAACTCCAGGCGACCGGTCAGAGCCAGTGTTGCGGGGTGAACAAATGTTCACGCGGTAAAATCCGGGCAAAAAAAGACCTCCCGAAGGAGGTCTCCTGTTACGCCATCAACGCTGGCGTGGCTGGATCAGCAGCTGTAGTACAGCTCGTATTCCAGTGGGTGTACGAAGGTGCGAACCTTGATTTCTTCTTCGCTTTTCAGCTCGATGTAGGCATCGATGAAGTCGTCGCTGAAGACGCCGCCCTTGGTCAGGAACGCGCGGCCCTTGTCCAGTTCTTCCAGGGCTTCTTTCAGGCTGCCGCAAACTTGTGGGATCTCTTTGGCCTCTTCAGGCGGCAGGTCATACAGGTTTTTGTCAGCTGCGTCGCCAGGGTGGATCTTGTTCTGGATGCCGTCCAGGCCAGCCATCAACAGGGCCGCGAAGGCCAGGTACGGGTTGGCTGCCGGATCCGGGAAGCGTGCTTCGATACGGCGGCCGCGTGGGCTGTTGACGTAAGGAATACGGATCGATGCGGAGCGGTTACGCGCCGAGTAGGCCAGCATGACCGGTGCTTCGAAACCCGGGACCAGACGCTTGTAGGAGTTGGTCGACGGGTTGGTGAAGCCGTTCAGCGCCTTGCCGTGCTTGATGATGCCGCCGATGAAGTACAGGGCGGTATCGGACAGACCGGCGTAGCCTTCGCCTGCGAAGGTGTTCTTGCCATCCTTGGAGATGGACATGTGTACGTGCATACCCGAGCCGTTGTCACCGTACAGTGGCTTGGGCATGAAAGTAGCGGTACGGCCGTAAGCGTCGGCAACGTTGTGTACGCAGTACTTGAGGGTCTGAACTTCGTCAGCCTTCTTGACCAGCGTGTTGAATTTCACGCCGATTTCGTTCTGGCCGGCAGTCGCCACTTCGTGGTGGTGAACTTCAACGGTCTGGCCCATTTCTTCCAGAGCGTTGCACATGGCGGTGCGGATTTCGTGGTCGTGATCGACCGGTGGCAGCGGGAAGTAACCACCTTTGACGCCCGGACGGTGGCCCTTGTTGCCGCCATCGACGTCGCCGTCGGTCATCCAGGAAGCCTGTTCGGAGAAGATCTTGAACATGGAACCGGAGATGTCGGACTTGAATTTCACTTCGTCGAAGATGAAGAACTCTGGCTCCGGACCTACGAATACGGTGTCGCCGATACCGGTCGACTTCAGGTATTCCTCGGCACGGTGGGCAATGGCGCGCGGGTCGCGGTCGTAGCCTTGCATGGTCGAAGGTTCGATGACGTCGCAGACCAGAACCAGGGTCGGCTCTTCGGTGAACGGGTCGAGCAGGGCGGTTTCGTCATCTGGCAGAAGAATCATGTCGGACGCTTCGATGCCTTTCCAGCCAGCGATGGAGGAACCGTCGAACATTTTGCCGACTTCGAAGAAATCGTCTTCCAGTGCATCGCGCGCAGGCATGGTGACGTGCTGCTGCTTGCCCTTGGTGTCCGTGAAGCGCAGATCAATCCACTTAACGTCATGATCTTTGATGAGTTGAACCGACTTCGACATGGTGTCCTCCGGGTGGCTAGAGACCGACTTGATAGAGTTATGGTCCCTTGAATTTGGGTGATGCCGGCGCAGATACTCTGCCAAGGCAACCTGCCTCACAAGGGAGCAATTTGCATGCCAGTGCCCCGTGTTGGGTTTTTTGCCTCAAACGCAGGTTTTCAGGGGGCGAAAACGCACCACGCGGGAAAAACACGCACCTTTATGGCGCTGCAATTTGGTGCGCCGACTCTTTTTGGTGCGTCGCTGATTGCGTGTACGATAACTGGTTAAACCTTGAGCAATTTCCGCTATAATCCGCGCCCCCCTTTTTTGGTCGGCACCTCACGCTCCGTTTCCATGAAACTAATCGTTAAAGTTTTCCCAGAAATCACCATCAAAAGCCCGCCGGTGCGCAAGAAGTTCATCCGGCAACTGGGCAAGAACATTCGTACCGTGCTCCGTGAACTGGACGCGGACATTGTCGTGGGTGGCGTATGGGACAACCTTGAGGTCGAAACCCGGCTGACCGACCCCAAAGTGCTGCAGGGCATCAGGGAGCGGCTGAGCTGCATGCCCGGCATTGCCAACTTTCTGCAGGTCGCCGAGTACCCGCTGGGCGATCTCGACGACGTCGTCGCCAAGTGCGAGCTGCACTACGCCGACCTGTTGCCTGGCAAGATGTTTTCAGTGCGTTGCAAGCGCGCCGGTCGCCACGACTTCAGCTCCATGGACGTCGAGAAATACGTCGGCAGCAAGCTGCGCATGCAGTGCGGCGCGGCCGGAATCGAGCTGAAAAAGCCCGATCTGGTCGTGCGCATGGAAATTCGCGACCAACGGTTGTTTGTCGTTCACGACCAGCATCAGGGCATGGGCGGTTACCCGCTGGGCGCGCTGGAGCAGACCCTGGTACTGATGTCCGGCGGGTTCGATTCGACCGTTGCGGCCTACCAGATCATGCGCCGCGGCCTGATGGCGCACTTCTGCTTCTTCAATCTGGGCGGACGGGCCCATGAACTGGGCGTGATGGAAGTCGCGCACTTCATCTGGAAGAAGTACGGCAGTTCACAGCGGGTGCTGTTCGTCAGCGTACCGTTCGAGGAAGTTCTCGGAGAAATTCTGCAGAAAGTCGATAACAGTCATATGGGTGTAGTTTTGAAGCGTATGATGTTACGCGCTGCATCCGCCGTGGCCGATCGTCTTGAAATCGATGTGCTGGTCACCGGCGAAGCGATTTCACAGGTTGCCAGCCAGACGCTGCCCAACCTGTCGCTGATTGACGCGGCAACCGACAAGCTGGTCCTGCGGCCGCTGGTTGCCACCCATAAGCAGGACATCGTGGACCTGGCGACTGAAATCGGCACCGCTGATTTTGCCCGGCACATGCCAGAGTATTGCGGGGTGATTTCGGTCAACCCGAAGACCAACGCCAAGCGAAATCGCGTTGAGTACGAAGAAAAACAGTTCGACATGGCGATTCTCGAGCAGGCGCTCGAACGCGCGAAGCTGGTTTCGATCGATCGGGTGATCGACGATCTGAGCCGCAATGTCGATATAGAAGAAGTCAGCCAGGCGCTGGCCGGTCAGGTGATCCTCGACATCCGTCACCCGGATGCCCAGGAAGACCAACCGCTGCAAGTGCCTGGCGTGGAGATACAGACGTTGCCGTTCTACGCATTGAACAGCCGTTTCAAGGCACTGGATGACACGCGCCAGTACCTGCTGTATTGCGACAAAGGCGTCATGAGTCGCCTGCATGCCCACCATTTGCTCAGTGAGGGACATGCCAATGTGCGCGTATATCGACCGAGCTAAGTGCCCGGGGCTGTTTGCCTGTGGCTTGCGTCACCGGCCCCCCGACACCCGTCGTCATGCCGTTACGGCTTTTGCCGACTCAAAATAGTAATCGCTGTCCTTAACCAGTCAGCAGACCGAATCCTCTGATCGAGATACACAAGTGATCGAAAATCTACGTAACATCGCCATCATTGCTCACGTTGACCATGGTAAGACCACCCTGGTAGACAAACTCCTGCGTCAATCCGGCACTCTGGAGCGCGGCGAGCTCAACGACGAACGCGTGATGGACTCCAACGACCAGGAGAAAGAGCGCGGTATTACCATTCTCGCGAAGAACACCGCGATCAACTGGAATGGCTACCACATCAACATCGTGGACACCCCGGGCCACGCCGACTTCGGTGGTGAAGTAGAGCGCGTGATGTCGATGGTCGACTCCGTACTGCTGCTGGTCGATGCCCAGGACGGCCCTATGCCGCAAACCCGTTTCGTGACCAAGAAGGCTTTCGAAGCCGGCCTGCGTCCGATCGTGGTCATCAACAAGGTTGACCGTCCAGGCGCACGTCCGGACTGGGTTCTGGACCAGATCTTCGACCTGTTCGACAACCTGGGTGCCACTGAAGAACAGCTGGACTTCAAAGTCGTCTACGCCTCGGCCCTGAACGGCATTGCCGGTCTGGAACACACCGCCATGGCTGAAGACATGACCCCGCTGTACCAGGCGATCGTCGATCACGTCCCTGCGCCAAAGGTTGACCGTGACGGTCCGTTCCAGATGCAGATTTCCGCACTGGATTACAACAGCTTCCTGGGCGTCATCGGTGTTGGCCGTATCGCTCGTGGTCGCGTCAAGCCGAACACTCCGGTGGTTGCCATTGACGTCAACGGCAAGAAGCGTAACGGCCGTATCCTGAAACTGATGGGTCACCACGGTCTGCACCGCATCGACGTTGAAGAAGCAGCTGCCGGCGACATCGTCTGCATCAGCGGCTTCGACCAGCTGTTCATCTCCGACACTCTGTGCGACCCACTGAACGTCGAAGCGATGAAGCCGCTGACCGTTGACGAACCTACCGTTTCGATGACCTTCCAGGTTAACGATTCGCCGTTCTGCGGTAAGGAAGGCAAGTTCGTCACCAGCCGTAACATCAAGGAGCGTCTGGACAAGGAACTGCTCTACAACGTTGCTCTGCGCGTTGAAGAAGGCGACACCGCCGACAAGTTCAAGGTCTCCGGCCGTGGTGAGCTGCACCTCTCAGTACTGATCGAAACCATGCGTCGCGAAGGCTTCGAAATGGGTGTTGGTCGTCCTGAAGTGATCATCCGCATGGTTGACGGCGTCAAGCACGAACCGTACGAAAACGTCACCATCGACCTGCCTGAAGAAGCGCAGGGCGCGATCATGGAGCAAATGGGTAACCGTAAAGGCGACCTGACCAACATGGTTCCGGATGGCAAGGGCCGTGTGCGCCTTGAGTACAACATCCCGGCACGTGGCCTGATCGGTTTCCGTAACGAGTTCCTGACCCTGACTTCCGGCGCAGGCATCCTGACCAGCATCTTCGACCGTTACGACGTGATGAAGTCGGGCGACATGTCCGGCCGTCAGAACGGCGTTCTGGTTTCGGTTGCTACCGGCAAGGCGCTGACCTACTCCCTGGAAACACTGCAAGCCCGTGGCAAGCTGTTCCTGGGTCATGGCGAAGACGTGTACGAAGGTCAGATCGTCGGCATCAACAGCCGCGACAACGACCTGGGTGTCAACCCAACCAAAGGCAAGAAGCTCGACAACATGCGTGCTTCCGGTAAAGACGAAACCATCGCTCTGGTTCCGCCTATCCGTTTCACTCTGGAACAAGCGCTGGAATTCGTACAAGAAGACGAACTCTGCGAAGTGACGCCAAAGTCGATCCGCCTGCGTAAGAAAATCCTTGGTGAAAGCGAGCGTACTCGTGCTGCCAAGAAGTCGGGCAACTGAGTAATCGGTTAGTCGGCTAGACACAAAAAACCCGGTCGCGAGACCGGGTTTTTTTATGCCTGCCATTCGTGGCCTGTGGCACAGCTCGCCTGGCGACAAGCTACTTCGAACGGCCGCCCACTGGCGCCAGCAGCAACTCGATACGCTGCTTGCGAATCCCGTCGGCAGCCGCTTCGGCCAGGGCTGCGTCGGTGATGATGGTGTCGAACTGCTCGAGCCCGGCGACCTTGTACATACCGAAGGTGCCGTACTTGGAGCTGGTGGCGATCAGCACGGTTTGCGAGGCGGACTGCATGGCGGCCTGCTTGACCTCGACCTTCAGCGCCGACGGTGTGGTGGTGCCGCGTTGCAGGTCCCACGAGCTGGTGGACATGAAGGCCACATCGGTCGCCAGCTGGCGCAAGGTTGCCGCTGCCAGGCCGCCGACGCTGGAACGATTCGGATGATCGAGCAGCCCGCCGGTATGAATCACATCCACATGCGCAGCATCGGCCAGCGCGTTGACCACGCCGAAATCATTGGTGACCACGGTCATGCCCGACAGCGCGATGATGTGCGGGACGATTTCGAGTGTGCTGGTGCCTGCGTCCAGATAGATCGTCATGTCCGGGTGCAAGAGCCCCGCTGCGAGCCGCGCCATGCCCTGCTTGTGTGGCAACTCCACCACCGCCTTGGACTGGTGGCTGGGTTCGCTGTGGACTTGGCTGGCGATACGCACGCCGCCGGTGACCGAGTAGGCGCGACCTTCCTGCTCCAGCAGGGCAATGTCGCGGCGGATGGTCATGTGCGAGCAATCGAACATCTCCATCAACTGATGCACGCTGAGCACCTGATGCTTGCGTAACTGACGCAGCATCAGCTCCCGGCGCTGATCAGGGATCATAGGTGTACCGCCGGAAATGGCGATCTCCTCTTCAGTGGACATTCGTACTCCTGTACATCAATGAGCCGGCTCAGGCAGCAGACGGTCCGCGCATCTTAGCCAATCGCTTCGGCAATGGAAGCGGTCGCAGGCTTTTTTGCGCGGTTCGGCTCATCTTTACCTCTGTCCCACTTCAATTCATCCAGTTGCCACCGTCGACGTTATAGGTCTGGGCGACCACGTACTCGCTGTCCGCTGAAGCCAGAAAAATGGCCATGCCGGTCAAATCGTCCGCCGTGCCCATGCGCCCGTAAGGCACTTGCTCGCCCACCAGTTTTTTCTTCTCGCCCAACGGCCGGTTTTCGTGGCGGGCGAACAACGCATCGACGCCGTCCCAGTGTTCGCCATCGACCACACCCGGCGCGATGGCGTTGACATTGATGCCGTGCCTGATGAGGTCCAGCCCGGCCGATTGGGTCAGGCTGATCACCGCAGCCTTGGTCGCGCAATACACCGCCACCAGCGCCTCGCCCCGGCGACCGGCCTGGCTGGCCATATTGATGATCCTGCCGCCGTGCCCCTGGGCAATCATTTGCTTCGCCGCAGCCTGCAAGGTGAACAGCGTGCCGCCGACATTGATCGAAAACAGCCGCTCGTAGCTGTCGCGGGTGATGTCGACGATTGGTGCCAGGTCGAACAGCGCGGCGTTGTTGATCAGGATATCCAGCTTGCCGGCCTGGGCGACTACTGCGGCTATGGCCTGATCGATGGACGACTGATCCGTGACGTCCATCCGCACCGCATACGCGTTGGGTCCCAGTTCGGTCGCTGTCGCCTGTGCGCGTTGCAGATCGATATCGGCAATCGCCACGCGCGCACCTTCGTGAATGTACGCCTGCGCAAACGCCCGGCCGATGCCTCGCGCCGATCCGGTGATCAGCGCGCTTTTACCTTCAAGTCGTTTCATGGGTTCATCATCCGTTCAATACAGTTGAGGGCTGGCGCTCTACTTCGGGTAGCCGGCACGTTTCATCTCGCGTTCGGTCACCGCCTGCGCGGCTGTGAGCGCCTGTTCAGTGGTGGTTTGCCCGGTTACAGCGGCAGAAAACAGCTTGCCGACCGAGGTGCCGATGGCCTGAAACTCGGGAATGGTCACGTACTGGATACCGACATAGGGCACGGGCTTGGCCGACGGGTGCGCCGGGTCGGCGTGTTGCATCATCTGCAGCGTGACCTTGGCGAACGGCGCAGCTTTCAGATAAGCCTCGCTGTAGGTGGAGGCGCGGGTGCCAGGTGGCACGTTGCTGATGCCGTCTGTCTCGGCGACCAGCTGGATATACGCCTTGGACGTCGCCCAGGTGATGAACGCCTTGGCTGCATCCTTGTGTTTCGAGGTAGTCGGTATTGCCAGCGACCAGGCGTAAAGCCACGACGAGCCCTTGTCAGTCACTTCGACCGGCGCAGGTGCAAAGCCGACGCTGTCGACAACCTTGCTCTGCTCCTTGTCGGTGGTGAACGAGCCGGCCACGCTGGCATCCACCCACAACGCGCATTTCCCGCTGTTGAACAGCGCGAGTGTTTCGTTGAAACCGTTGCTCGACACGCCCGGCGGGCCATAGTTTTTCAGAGTGTCGACGTAGAAATTCGCCGCCTTGCTCCATTCCGGGCTGGTCAATTCAGGTTTCCATTGCTCATCGAACCAGCGCGCGCCGAATGCATTGGCCATGGTGCTGAGCAAGGCGATGTTCTCACCCCAACCGGCCTTGCCGCGCAGGCACATGCCGTAAACGCCCTTGTCGGGTTGATGCAGCTTTGCGGCAAATTCTCCCAGCTGCGTCCAGGTCGGGTGCTCGGGCATGCTCAAGCCTGCCTGCTTGAACAAATCGGTGCGGTAATAAGTAATGGTGCTTTCGCCGTAAAAGGGCAGGGCATAGAGCGTGTCCTTGACTGACAAGCCTTGGCGCACCGAGGGAAAGATATCCTCCAGATCGTAGTCCGGCGCAAGGCCGGTGATCGGCTCCAGCCACTGTTTGGCGCCCCATAACGGGGTCTCGTAGGTGCCGATGGTCAATACGTCGAACTGGCCACCCTGTGTGGCGATATCGGTGGTCAGGCGTTGGCGCAGGACGTTTTCTTCGAGCACCACCCAGTTGAGTTTGATGTCGGGATGCTGCTGTTCAAAGGTTTTCGACAGGCGCTGCATGCGGATCATGTCGCCGTTGTTCACCGTGGCGATGGTCACGGTTTCGGCAGCCTGGACGGTCAGGTTGAAAAGGGCGGCGGACACGCCTGCGGACAGGAAAAGCGTTTTCCGAATGTTCATCGTAGTGCTCTCCACCCCGCGCCTTGTCTGGCGGGAGTCATTGTTTTTGTTGTTGGCCACGGTTGAGTCACCCTGGTGGACGGCTCGATTACAGCAGCCCTCAGGGTGCTGAACAAACGCAGGGCGGATGAGCGACTGATACTTTTTTAACCGAGCGCGCTCCGGCGGTCCGAAAGCAAAAAAGTATCAGTGCCGGTTTGATCGCGAGCTAGCCTTGGCCAGGCGCGAGGGCGTATGTTCAAGTGTCCAAAGAGCATTCATAACGATAAAAAGGGGCATCCCGTGCCTGACAGCCGAGCCGCCTTGCTCGAGCAGCGCCCTGCCGAGCTTGAGGTTATTCTCCCGCAGCCCGACCACTGCTTTCGCTGGTACGAGCATGACTATCCCTACGCGCTGGCGCGCTGGAACCATCATCCGGAATTCGAAATCCATCTGATCCGCCAGGGCAGCGGCAAGCTGGTGGCCGGTGATTACATCGGTGAGTTCGCGGCAGGGCATGTGGCCCTGATCGGCCCGGATCTGCCGCATGACTGGATCGGCGACCTGGCCCCCGGCGAACATCTGCCCGGGCGGGACGTGGTGCTGCAGTTCGACGGTGCAGCGTTGCTCGCCTTGCGTGGCACGCTGCCGGAGATGGGTGACTTGCAGCGCCTGTTCGAGCAGGCGCGCCGCGGCCTGGAGTTCACCGGTGCGACAGCGGTGCAGGCCGCGCGCCTGCTTGAAGAGATCGGCCCGGCTCAGGGGCTGGAGCGGCTGATTCTGTTCCTGCAACTGGTCAACACGCTGATGAAAGCGCCTGCGCACGAGGTTCGCCTGCTGGCCAGCACCTGGTATGCACCGACCCTGGATGCGCGCAGCTCCGAACGGATCAACAAGGCGTTCGACTATCTGTTGACCGAATTGACCAGCGATATTCGCCTGTCCGTCATCGCGCAGCGACTGGACATGAGCGATCCGGGTTTTTCACGCTTCTTCAAGCGCACCACGGGCCATTGTTTTATCGACCTGATGCGCAAACTGCGGGTCCAGCGGGCCTGCCGGTTGCTGCTGCACAGCGAGATGTCGGTGTCGGACATCTGCTTTGAAGTCGGCTATGCCAACCTGTCCAACTTCAACCGACACTTCCGCGTGGAGATGCAGCAGACGCCCAGTGAATACCGGCGCGCCGCTGCATCCGCCTGATCAATGCTCTGCCGGGTCTTTCGCCTGCGGGGCGCGGGTGACGGCATTCACCAGCTTGCCGATGGTCAGGCCCTGCAAGAGGATCGACAACAGCACCACGATGTAGGTGATGCTCAGCAGCAGATCGCGTTCCGGCCCGGTCGGCAGCGCCAGGGCCAGGGCAACCGAGACACCGCCGCGCAAGCCACCCCAGGTGAGGATGCGGATCGTGCCGTGCGGCACCTTGCGCCAGCGACGCAGGAGCAGGATGGCCGGAGCGACGGTGACGAAGCGCGACAGCAGAATCGCCGCCGCCAGCAGGCTGGCTGCAATCAGGTGCTGCCATGAGAACGGCAACAGCAATAGCTCCATACCGATCAGCGCGAACAGCAGCGCGTTGAGCATGTCATCCAGCAACTCCCAGAAACCGTCCATGTAGCGACGGGTCATGTCGTTCATCGCCAGATTGCGTCCCAGGTTGCCGATGATCAGGCCGGCCACGACCATCGCGATAGGACCGGACACATGCAGTTCAGACGCCATCGCCGAGCCGCCGATCACCAGTGCCAGCGTGAGCATGACCTCGATCTGATACTGCTCGATGCTCTTGATCATCAGGTACACGGCGTAACCGATCAGGCCGCCGAACAGCACCCCGCCCACCGCTTCGTGAACGAACAGCAGAGCGGTTTCGCCAACCGTCGGCGTCTCGCCCAACTGCGCGATACCCAACAGCACGGTGAACACCACCACCGCGGTGCCGTCGTTGAACAGGCTTTCGCCGACGATCGTGGTCTTCAGCGGTTTCGAGGCGTTGGCGGTACGCAACACACCAAGCACCGCAATCGGGTCGGTAGGCGAGATCAGTGCACCAAACAGCAGGCAGTACAACGGGCTGACGTGCCAGCCGAACAGGGCAAAGATCCAGTAGGCCAGTGCGCCGATCACGGTGGTGGCGATCAGTACCCCGAAAGTTGCCAGCAGGCCAATGGGCCAACGGTAGCTTCTCAAGTCGCCCAGGTTGACGTGCAGCGCCCCGGCGAACAGCAGAAAGGACAGCATCCAGTTCATCAGCAGGTCGCCGAAGTCGATCTGGCCGATCAATTGTTGAACGCGATCTTCCAGGCCGGGATAGCCCAGAAAGCTCAGACCCTGCAGCAGCAACGAGAACATCAGCGCGGTGACCATCACGCCGATGGTGGGCGGCAGGCCGATGAAACGGTAGTTCACGTAGGTCAGCAGCGCAGTGAGGCAGATAAAACCAGCAGCGAGTTCAAGCATCGGTCATTCCAAATCCGTAATTGCAGTGTCTCGATCACCGTAACCGAGCCTGTGTTTGATGGACCGGAACTACGTCCAGACACATCTCGACACGCCACAGTGGGGTTTGCGTTGACCACGCAGAGGCGGTGATGTTGCAAAAAAAGGCCGGAATCACCAATTGAAGCTGGATTTTAGACGGGAAAAGGAGGGGATTGCAGACGCAAAAAACTCAGCCCGAATGACGGTCCGGGCTGACGGGGGATGTAACGCTGAGTGGCCTTCCTGGCAGGGTCAGAATCATTGGCTGTTTCTGCATCCGCTGAGGACCTGGTACTGAACGGTGTTCAGCTTGCCCTTGGAGTCTTCGTAGGTCATCAGTTTTGGCATCACGCTACAGGTTTGCAGATCCGGGGACTTGCGGACCAGCTTGGCAACGTCCAGCTTCATGCCGTAGGTGTACTCCTTGATCTCCGGCATCGGCTTGTTATGGAGGGCGGCATACTTCTGCACGCTGGCCTGGTGTTCCTTGATCACCGTGGTGGCTTTGACCTCATCAGAGGTGTAGGCGAAAGCACTGATGGGCGAAAGGATGACCAGGGCAAGTAACAACGATTTGGCTGTGCGCATTTTCTTTTGTCTCCGTTTGAATGTGGCTTAACCCTAACCAATGCGCACTAACCGGAAGGTTGCTGAAACATTACAAATCGGTCATCTCGCAGATGTCAGCTTCCTAACAGTATTGTCATTGTTCGCTCACCTTCCTGTTAGCTCCCCCTCCGTAAGCTTGTTTCATCCCTGACGAGCGCCGAGCGCTGCGCAGGTCCGACATTCAACCGAGAAAGGTAATGATGATGAAACTGGTCAAATCGATGGTCTTCGCCGTAGCTGCCTTGTCCGCCACTGCAGCCTTTGCCGACGACGGTAACGAGTACGCAAGCCCCGCTGCCGACAAGATGCGCCTGGCGCAGGAGATGCGCTTCAAGGAACAGAACAGCAGCAAAGCCGAGCGGTACGTCAATACCGACGAGAAAGCCGAGGCTGAGCGGTCGACCAAGTCCGAAGGCTGATGCCTTTGCTGCCCGACCCGCTGCACCCCTATTCGCCCTTTGTAGCAGCTCCCTGCTCCTTTGGTCGGGGCGAATCTTTAAGCGTCCTTCGGGGCGCTTTTTTTATTCCTGGCAGAAACGTCGGCGATAAGCGTTTTTCATGCATCTGCCCGAAGGGCGTAGGAGCGAACTTGTTCGCGAAGAGGCCGGCATGCTCGCTGCAAATGCACCATCTTCGCTAACCAGCGAAACGTCGCCCGGCCTGCTCCTACGGCCTTCGGCGAGAATAAAAACAGACGTATCCGTTCAATGCCTGTTTCACCGTATTGAACTAACGCAGGCGGTACTTCACTTCCTTTCATATTTGTAATCCCGCCGTCACCTCGACGTTATCTTCGCCACTTCAAGATGGTGCCCCGCTGGCAGCTCTCGCACCTATAAAAAGAGCCAGGTCGACACGTTTAAAACAATCTGCCGATCCATCGGAGCACATATGACCCAACTCAGAACATTGTCCCTTGCCCTGTGCTCGACACTGGCAGGTGTAACGCCGATTACCGCACTCGCCGAAGAACAGAAAGAAGGCTTCATCGAAGGCAGCACGCTGACGGTACTCAACCGTAACTTCTACATGAACCGCGACCACCGCAACGGCGAGTCAAGCCCGACCGGCAATGGTTACTCCGAAGCATGGGCGCAGGGCATCATCGGGCGATTCCAGTCAGGTTTCACTCAAGGCACATTCGGCGTCGGGGTCGATGCCTTTGCCATGATCGGCATCAAGCTCGACACAGGCGATGGACGCAACGGCGGGCGCAGCGCATTCGATGTGCTGCCGGTCGATGGGCAGGGCAATGCCCGCGACGAGTACAGCAAAGTCGGCGGCTCGCTGAAGGCCAGGGCCTTCGACACCGTCGTCAACGTGGGCGATGTCTTCCCGTCGACGCCGGTGGTTGCATTCGGTGATTCACGCCTGCTGCCGGAAAGCTTTCGTGGCGTCACGGCGATCAACAACAGCATCAGCGGCCTGACCCTGCAAGGCGGTCGCCTGCATTCCATGAGCCAGCCGGTCTCCAGCAACCTGCGCGACGGCTTCGTGACCTTCTACGGCGGCGCGGTCGACTCTCCCTGGGTTGCCTACTTCGGCGGTGATTACCAGGCCACCGACAGGCTTAGCCTCGGCCTTTACACCAGCCGCCTGAAAGATGTCTGGGATCAGAAATACGCCTCGGCGTCTTATGTGCTGCCACTTTCCGATGACCTCGCACTGACCGGCAGCCTGAACTATTACAACGCCACCGACGAGGGCAAAAAGCTGCTCGGCGAATTCGACAACGACATCTGGAGCGCAAAACTCGCCCTGCAATACGGCGCACACACCCTGTCGCTTTCGCACCAGCGCAACGAAGGTGATGATGACTTCGACTACCTCAGGCAGTCCGACTCCATCTACCTGGCCAACTCCATCCAGTACAGCGACTTCAACTCACCCAAGGAGCGCTCGTGGATGGTCACCTACAACCTCGACATGTCCACCTTCGGCGTGCCCGGCCTGTCGTTCATGACCCGCTACGGCAAAGGCACCGACGCCGACTACTCCAACGCCAACAGCACCTACATGCGCCGCGACGCACAAGGCAACCCACTGACCGATCAAAAACGCTGGGAGCGTGATATCGAAGCGAAATACATCGTGCAGACCGGATCACTCAAAGACCTGTCGCTGCGCGTACGCCAGGCAACGACCCGGGCCACGGCGTTCGAATCGGATCTGGATGAGGTGAGGGTGATTGTGGAGTATCCGTTGAGTGTGCTTTGACCGCATATCACATTCTCGACAGCATCCGTAGAAGCGTCCTTCGGGGCGCTTTTCTTTTTATTGGGGTCTTTGATCCGCAAGCACAACCTTGTTGAAGTGCTCCACCAACTCTCCGCAATCCTCTTCCGTTCCAGCATCGTCCATAGTGTCAACCAGGGCTTTGAATTCGTGCTCTGTGTAGCCGGCAAGAGCGCTCTTAAATTCCATTACTCACAATATGACGTCTTGGTGTAACAGCTCGAAGATTGTCGGCATCGTACACGGCACCACCGTTTTTAATTAGTTCTACGTGGTGCAGTTCGAATGCGATGCGCTTTCCTGCGTGCTCGCTTTTCGGTGCTGCCGGGGGCCAAGCCTTTTTGCCATGCTGGACAGGTTAGGTGAGCTGAATTGCTGGCTTAACTCCGAGTCATTAGCTAGCGAGATCCAAAATACCTTCCTGAACGCACCAAAACTGCTGAAGCTTTTGCCGCGCAACTGATCGGCAATACGAGTCGCAATCGGGAACGGGATCGAGCTGGCTGTGCTCAAGGTCCGTGGCCATGCCTTGTGGTGATCAGGGCGCGAAATGACACCACGGCGACTACAAGCGATTTGAGCGTGATAAAAAACCGGGGCTCTTACGGGCGCTGGTTTTTTTCTTTGGGTGATAGACCAGTCGGTTTTGCCGGGTATCCGCGCACTAGGTGCAATGCACAAGCGAGGATCCAGGAGGCGTCTAATGCCTTGCGGGCAAATCAAGGCATGACCTCAGGCATCTTTGAAGCCGGGCAGGCCATTGGCTGCACTCCATTCTTTAATCGTTTGGGTGATGCCTTCGGCTGAATTATCAGCTCCTTCCTCCGGGTAAAAAACCAAGTCAGACCCACCAGCCTCTAAGGCAATGAGATTCAGGTGAGCAATTAAATCGTCCTGAAACGCCTCGTCACCGTCACAGTTTTTAATGGTCTGAATTATCTGCCTGAACTCAGATTCGGTGTAGTCAGAAAGCGCGTTTTTCAGCTCCATTAATGTGCATCCCTATGAATATCTACGTGGTTTTTAGGCGTGTTTACACGGAGATTATCCACATCGTAAACAGCACCGCCATCTGCAATTGTGTCTAGGTGATGAAGCTCAAAAGATATCCGTTTTCCGAGCTGATCTTTCATCCGGGTCGTTGGTGATAATCCCTTCGAAAGCCTCTTAATATTATCCGGATTAAACTGACTGCTTAACTCCGGATCTGTCGCCACAGCTTTCCAGAACGCCTTCCTGAACGCGTCGAAACTGGCAAAGCTTTTCCCCCGGAGCTGGTCAGCAATACGAGTTGGAATTGCTGCACCAAGCCCAGCCCCTGCACCGGCTAACCAAATCCCCGAAACGTCCTGCCCCTGCCCTGTCACAGTGCCCGGATCGAGGCGCACGTTCATCACGATGTAGAGCGGTTTTATGCCCGAGTCAGCCGGAAAAACAAGGATAAAATCCTTGTAGTCAGGCGGATGAGTCGGGTTGACGATCATGTTATCCGCTTGCTCGGTCGGCGGATAAATCCAGATTTGCGGGGCTTGCGGTGCGGCTTCCAGTGCTGGAATTCCCAACGTATCGGCGGGGGGGACGGCAGGCGTCCAAATCAACGTAACGCCGTCACCAAAATCGGCCACCTGCTGCGAGCCTTGCGCCTTGAACTGCACGACCGGAATCATTTCCCAATCGCGGCGCTTCTGAGTGTTGTAACCATAACCTTTCAGAGTGCCATCAGCTTGTTGCTCGATATGCAACCGAACACGTGTGCGGCCTTCCTTGAGCGACTTGAGCTGTTCTTCGATGTAAAGACTGCTATCACCGAGGCTTGATGGCCAGAGCAGTGCAACCACACCGGCCAAGGTACCGGCTGCAACACCTGCCGTGACTACGCCTGCTCCAGTCCCCGCGCCAGTTGCAGCAGTCCCTGTACCCGCAGCAACAGCCGCTCCAGTGGTGCAGAGACCGCTGCAGGAAACACTCGCAGTAGTCGCTGCACCGCGCATAAAAGTGTTCCGAGCGCTGTTGGCAACGCGCTTCCACTGATCTTTTTGAGGTGGATCTTCCCGTCCGCATCTGTTTCACGGCCGCCGAGAATTGATAGATCGCCGTAGTTGGCTACCTTCTCAGCAGGAATAAACCCTGCTGGTTTCTCATGGTCGATCACGCCGTCAGGAAGATCGCAGCTCTTTGCAAACACACAGCCCACGGTGTTGGGCTTGGTGTCTTCCTTCGCTTGATGGACTTTGTATTCGGCCCAGCGCTGGGCATGAATATCAACAGGCTCCACACCGCTGTTACTTTTACTTGCATTGGGCAAAGCGGGTCTTGGAACATAACCACTCATGCAGCTTCCTTGTTCTTTTTTGACTTTACTGACGATCTTGTCTTGCTCAAGCAACTGTTGCTTGAGGCACTCAATCGTCAGCAGGTAAATGCTGAGGCTCTAAATATCATCGTTCAGTGCTGCAGCGTCTATCTGGGTCATTCGCCAGCAGGTGTGCTGCGTTTCTGGAAATGGAGTAAGACGTTGGCTACAGACAGTGCCGACTGCGCTGGGCCAGTTGACGGTAACATCAGCTGGATCAGCGCAATTTTTACTTAAAAACCTATTTCAACGCCTCAACCGCCTCCTCATCCTCCCGCCGATGCGCCCACTGATACAACGCCGGCAACACCAGCAACGTCAGCGCCGTCGACGACAGAATCCCACCAATCACCACGGTCGCCAGCGGTCGCTGTACTTCGGCGCCAGTCCCGGTGGCGAGGGCCATAGGGATGAAGCCCAGGGAGGCGACCAGTGCGGTCATCAGCACCGGGCGCAGGCGGGTGAGGGCGCCTTCGTTGATGGCGTCGTGCAGTGAGTGGCCTTGTTCGCGCAGGCTGCGGATGAAGGCGATCATCACCAGACCGTTCAGCACCGCCACACCCGACAGGGCGATGAAGCCCACGCCTGCGGAGATCGACAGCGGGATGTCGCGCAGCCACAGGGCCATGACGCCGCCGGTCAGGGCGAACGGGATACCGGTGAAGACCAGCAGGCCGTCCTTGAGGTTGTTGAACATCATGAACAGCAGCGCCAGTACCAGCAGCAGCGCCACCGGCACGACGATCTGCAGGCGTTTGGCGGCCGATTGCAGTTGTTCGAACTGCCCGCCCCAACTGGTCCAGTAGCCGGCCGGGATCTGCACGCCGTTGTCGATGGTGGTGCCCGCTTCTTCGACAAACGAACCAAGGTCGCGACCGCGCACGTTGGCGCTGACGATGACCACACGTTTGCCGTTCTCGCGGCTGATCTGGTTCGGGCCGAGCACCAGGTCGAGGCTGGCGACCTGGGACAGGGCGATGAAGCTGATCTGCTGGTTGCCAGCGCTTGCAGGCACAGGAATGAGCAGGCTGGAAAGCCCGTCCACGTCGGTTCGCAGTTGCTCGGAGAGGCGCACCACCATGTCGAAGCGGCGGTCGCCCTCATACAGCGTGCCCGCCTGACGACCGCCCAGCGCAATGGCGATGGCGTCCTGCACGTCGGCCACGTTGAGGCCGTAACGCGCGGCCTTGTCGCGGTCGATGTTGATGGTCAGCACTGGCAGGCCGGTGGTCTGCTCGACTTTGACTTCTGAGGCACCCGGCACTTTTTGCAGGGTGGCGGCGATTTTTGCGGCGGTCTGGTTCAGCACGTTCATGTCGTCGCCGAAGACCTTTACCGCCACATCGCTACGCACTCCGGAAACCAGTTCGTTGAAGCGCAACTGGATCGGCTGGGACAGTTCGTAGTTGCTGCCCGGCACACTGGCTGCGGCCTTTTGCAGGTCGGCGATCAGAGTTTCGCGAGACTTGTCCGGGTCAGGCCATTCGCTTTGCGGCTTGAGCATCACGTAGCTGTCGGAAATGTTGGGCGGCATCGGGTCGGCGGCGATCTCGGCGGTGCCGGTGCGGGCGAACACGCGCTGCACTTCCGGGACTTTTTCGATGATGGCTTTTTCCAGACGCTGCTGCATGTCCACCGACTGGGTCAGGCTGGTCCCGGGCACACGTAATGCCTGCAAGGCGAAGTCGCCTTCGCTCAGGCTCGGGATGAACTCGCTGCCCATGCGGCTGGCGGTGAACCCTGACAGCACGATCAGCACGAAGGCCATGCCGAACGCTATCGAGCGATGCCCCAGTACCCAGCTCAGGATCGGTGCGTAGCGCTGGCGGGCGGTGCGCATCACAAAGCCTTCTTCTTCCTTGACCTTGCCGGTCACGAACATGGCGATGGCGGCAGGCACGAAGGTCACCGAAAGAATCATGGCACCGAGCAGGGCGATGACCACGGTGAAGGCCATCGGGTGGAACATTTTGCCTTCCACACCGGTGAGGGCGAAGATCGGCAGGTACACGACCATGATGATCAGCTGACCAAAGATCAGCGGCCGACGGGCTTCTCTGGCGGCAGCGAAGACCTCGTGGAAACGCTCGCTGCGGGTCAGCATGCGACCGTGCTTTTGCTGGGCATGCGCCAGCCTGCGAATGGCGTTTTCGACGATCACCACCGCGCCATCGACAATGATGCCGAAGTCCAGTGCACCCAGGCTCATCAGGTTGGCGCTGACCTTGTTGGTGAACATGCCGGTGAAGGTGAACAGCATGGCCAGCGGAATCACCATGGCGGTGATCAGCGCAGCACGGATGTTGCCGAGGAACAGAAACAGAATCACGATGACCAGAATCGCGCCTTCGATCAGGTTCTTCTTGACCGTTGCGATGGCTTTTTCCACCAGCGTGGTGCGGTCATAAACCGTTACCGCTTCCACACCCTGCGGCAATGTTCGGTTGATCTCGGCGAGTTTGGCGGCCACCGCCTGCGAGACGGTCCGGCTGTTTTCACCGATCAGCATGAACACGGTGCCGAGCACCACTTCACGGCCATTTTCGGTGGCTGCGCCGGAGCGCATTTCCTTGCCGATGCCGACCTCGGCCACGCTGCTGATTCTGATCGGCGTGCCCTGCACATTGGCGATGACGATGTTGGCGATGTCGTCCACGGTGCCCAGCTGACCCGGTGCGCGAATCAGTAACTGCTCGCCGCCGCGCTCTATGTAGCCTGCGCCGACGTTGGCGTTGTTGCGCTCCAGCGCTGCCACCAGATCGTTGAGCGTCAGCTTGTAGGCGGCCAGTTTTTTCGGATCAGGCGCGATCTGGTACTGCCTGGCGAAACCGCCGATGGTGTTGATCTCGGCCACGCCCGGCACGTTGCGCAGTTGCGGCTTGATGATCCAGTCCTGAATTACCCGCAGGTCGGTCGGCGTGTACGGCGTGCCGTCTTCTTTCAGCGCGCCCTCACGAGCCTCGACTGTCCACAGGAAGATCTCGCCAAGGCCGGTGGAGATCGGCCCCATCATCGTATCGACGCCTTCCGGCAACTGGTCCTTGGCGATCTGCAGGCGCTCGTTCACCAGTTGGCGGGCGAAGAACAGGTCGGTGCCGTCCTCGAAAATCACCGTGACCTGGGACAGGCCCGAGCGCGACAGCGAGCGCGTCTGTTGCAAACCGGGCAGCCCCGCCATGTTGGTCTCGATGGCGAAGGTGATGCGCTGCTCGGTTTCCAGCGGCGAGAAGCCGGGCGCAGAGGTGTTGATCTGCACCTGTACGTTGGTGATGTCGGGGACCGCATCGATGGGCAGTTTCTGGTAACTGGCGATGCCCAGCCCAGCCATGAGCAGCACAGCAAGCATCACGACGATGCGCTGTTCAATCGCGAATTGAATCAACCGTTCAAACATGTGGGTGTACTCGTGGGACGCAGATCAATGGGCGTGCTCGGCGGAGCCTTTGCCCAGCTCCGACTTGAGGATGAAACTGCCGGCGGTGGCCACTTGTGTGCCGGCCGCCAGGCCCTTGACGATTTCCACGTGGCCACCATCGCGGCGGCCAAGTGTCACCGGCGTCAGCTGAAACCCTTCAGCGTTGCGCACGAAGACCGAGGGCTTGTCCTCGACCGACTGAATCGCCGATTCGGGAAGACTGACCGCCACACTAGCCTGCTCGGCGGCGACTTCCACCGAAACGAACAGGCCGGGACGCCAGGCGCCCTGCGGGTTGGCCAGTGTCACGCGCACGGCCGCAGCGCGGGTCTGCTCGCCCAGCAGGCTGCCGACGTAGCCGACCCGTCCTTCGACCCGGGCATTCAGGTCGGGCGCACTGACGATGACCGGACGACCGACCACCACCTTGTCCAGATCCCTGGGCGCCACGCCGAAGGTGGCCCATACACGCGACAGGTCGGACAGCGTGAAGGCGTTGCTCGCCTCGCTGACCATCTCGCCGATGCCCAGGTGTTTTTCCACGACTACGGCGTCAAACGGTGCGATCAGCTCGTAGCGGCTTCCCGCTGAAGGATGGGTGCTGGCGCCGATGGCGCTGATCTTCTGCCGTGCATTGGCGAGGTTGATGTCGGCCTCCTGAAAGTCCTGACGCGCTTGCAAGTAATCCTGCTCGGCCGAGATTTTGTCTTCCCAGAGTTTCTTTTCGCGTTGCAAGGTCAGGCGCGCCAGTTCCTGGCGTCGTTGTGCGGCGTTCAATTCGCTGCGTTGATCGGAAATCTGCTGGCTGGCAATCACCGCCAGCACCTGGCCCTTTTTCACCGACTGACCCAGATCGACCTTCACCGCTTCGACCACGCCGCTGACCCGCGGCACCACATGCGCAGTGCGGTCTTCATCGAAGCGGATTTCACCGGGGAAGGTCACGGTCGTGCTCATCTGCCGGGGTTCTGCGCTGGCCAGCTCGATGCCTGCCGCCTTGATCTGCTCGGCGGTCAGCTCGATGTGTCCTTCTTCCTCTTCTTCATGGGAAGACTCGGAGGCTGCGGCATCCGGTTTTTTCGCCTCGTTGCCGTGGCCCTGCTCGTCGGCGTGGCCTGGCTCTTCAGAGTGCCCCTGCTCGGCGTCATGCGCGTGCTCCTCGGTCGATGGCTTGGGTCCGGCGGTGAACGGCAGCATCTGCGGGTTAAGGGTCAGACTGCCCAGACCAATGATGACCACCACCGCCAGCGCGATGACAATGCTTCGTTTGTTGTTCATGAAGGCTCCCGGCGATCAGGTGCGTGCAGCACCTTTCGATACGCTCGATACAGGCGGAAAAGGAAAGTCAGGGGTTGAGGCTGAAGCGGTTGAGATCACCGTGTATTCGCTCGATGGCGACTCTGGCCTCGGTGGCGGTGGCCAGCGATTCGAGGTACTGGCTGCGCGCCGAAATCAGCGTCCGTTGCGCATCCAGCACTTCCAGAAAACCGAACTTGCCCATCTCGAAACCGCGCGTTGCCGTGTCGACGGCACGTTGCGCGGCGGGCAGGATCACGCGGTCAAAGGACTCGACTTCCTGCGCGGCGGTGGTCCATTGATCGAGGGCGGACTGCGTCTGCGTGCGCAGCTTCAGTTCGACGGCGTTGCGCAGGTCGCGTGACTGGTCGGCACGGCGTGATGCCGCGAGCACGTTGCCCTGATTGCGGTCGAACAGCGGCAGCGGCATCGACAGGCCCACGACGTTGACCCGCTCGCGCTCTTCGCGGCTGTACTGGCTACCGACGCTGACGGTCAGGTCGGGGATGCGCTTGGCGCGTTCCGACCCCAGCGCGGCTTCGCGCTGCTCGATCTGGGTCTGCGCCAGGCGCAGCTCGGCGGACTGATTGAGGGCGGTCAGTAGCTTTGCGCTCGGTGGCAGTTTGCCCGGCGACAGGTCGCTGTAGTCCAGACGTTCGAAAGAGGCGAGCGGCGAACCAGTGGTGCGCGCCAGCTCGCGCTTGCTGTTGATTTTCAGGGTCTCGGCGCGGCGCACCAGCAGGTCGGTTTCAGCCAACTGCACTTGGGCGCGTGTGGCTTCCACCGGCGATACCTTACCCGCCCGGACTCGCCCTTCGGCAACCTCAAGGCCGCGTTCGGCCAGTGTCCTGGATTGGCGCGCCAGTTCCAGGCCAGCCTGTGCCCGCGCGGCTGCGTAGAACGCCTGAACCACCTCGGCACGCAGTTCATTGCCGCGGCGCTCCAGCTCCAGACGCGCAGCGTCCTGACCCTTGCTCGCGGCCTCAATGCGCGCCCCGCGTTTGCCGCCCAGTTCCAGTGCCTGGCTGAGCATCACGGTGGTGGTGCTGGTCTCGCGGCGGGTGTCTTCGACTTCCCATGACACTGTCGGGTTGGGAATCAGTCCAGCCTGCTGGCGATCACCCTCGGCAACGCCGATCTCCCACTGGGCTGCGGCCAGTTCCGGGTTACGGGCAAAGGCGGCTTCCAGTGCCTGAGGCAGACTGATGCCCTGGGCCATCGCCATGCCCGGAGCAATGAACGGTAACAACATCAGACAAAGTGCGCCGACTCTCATGCCGGGCTCCCTGCCAACTCTTCGGTACGCCGAATGCGTACGTTGTTCTCCAGATCCATGAAATCACCCCATCAAAGCAAGAATACAAACAGGCACCAAGGCACTGAAGTTGGCTGAGCGGGACTTTATGCAATGGGAGCTATCACAGGGATTGCTGGAAAATTACGATTCTGTTATCTCGCGAGACAGGCGTTTCTTTTCAGTACACTGCACGGCATCGTCATTCACCGTTCATCAAACAGGAAGCCTGGTTATGCGAATCCTTGTAGTAGAGGACGAGCCGAAAACTGCCGAGTACATGCATCAGGGGCTGACCGAAAGCGGCTATGTGGTCGATATCGCCAACACCGGACTCGATGGGCTATATCTCGCGCAGCATCAGGCCTACGACGTCGTGATTCTGGACGTGAACCTGCCGGAGATGGATGGCTGGGAGGTGTTGAGCCGCCTGAGGAAAACCGTCAACACGCGCATCATGATGGTCACCGCACGGGGACGGCTGGAGGAGAAGGTCAAGGGGCTGGAAATGGGCGCCGATGATTATCTGGTCAAGCCGTTCGAGTTTCCCGAGCTGCTGGCCCGGGTCCGCACACTCATGCGCCGCAGCGAACAGACCACGACCGCCAAGGTGTTGCAGGTCGGCGACCTGGAGCTCGATCAAGGCCGGCACCGGGCGTTTCGCGGCAAGCAGCGCATTGACCTGACGACCAAGGAGTTCGCGCTGCTGCACCTGTTGATGCGGCACAGCGGCGAGGTCATGTCGCGCACCCAGATCATTTCGCTGGTCTGGGATATGAATTTCGATTGCGACACCAACGTGGTGGAGGTGTCGATCCGCCGTCTGCGCGCGAAGATCGATGATCCGTTCGAGACCAAGCTGATTCACACGCTGCGTGGTGTCGGTTACGTACTGGAAGTGCGTGAATGAAGCTGACCCGTCTCTCGACACGTCTCGGATTGACGGTCGCGGCACTCATCGGGTGTCTGGTGCTGGTCATGGAAATGCTCGCCTATACAGCCATTTCCCGTCAGCTCGATATACGTGCCGAAGACGCTTTGAGCGAGAAGTTCAGGCAGATCGAACACAGCATGAGCGAGGGGTTTCTGGGCGTCGCCGACATCGTCCAGTACCCGCACACGCTGCGTGACCAGATCGTCGGGCATGACAGCTTCTCGCTGACCATTCTCGACTCGGGCAGCCCTCGGCAAGAACTGATGAGCGTTGGTAACGTAGAGGGACGAAATCTGCCGGTTCCCGATGCCGACACGCTGCCGCAAGGCTTTCAGGAACTGAAATCCGCCCAGGGCCACAAGATTCTGCTGGGTTACAGGACCGTGCGCCTCAAGACCGGTCAGGACGTGCTGGTCAGGCTGTCCATGGACAGGGAAAGCGACACCGTGCTGCTGCACGCTTACGTCACATCGACCTGCCTGGCCTTGCCGGTGATTCTGCTGCTGGTCGGCTTTGGCGTCTGGTGGGTGGTGCGTCGCGGGCTCAGGCCGCTGGGGGCGTTCAGGAAAGTCACCGCGCTGATCTCGGCCCGCGACCTGTCTCATCGCATGAAAGTGAAGGGCCTGCCTGACGAATTGCGCGACCTGGCACATGCCGTCAACTTCATGCTGCACAGGCTGGACGGCGATGTGCAGCAACTGGCGCAGTTCTCGGACGACCTCGCGCATGAGTTGCGCTCGCCGATGAACAACCTGATGGGCAGGGCGCAGGTCACGCTGTCCAGACCGCGTCCGGCGGAGGAGTACAAACAGGCCCTGGAGTCCTGCACCGAAGAGCTGGAGCGCATGTCGCGCATGATCAGTCAGATGCTGTTTCTGGCCAGTGTCAGTCAGCCAGCAGCGCCGTTGCCGGTCGAGGTCATCGACCTTCGCGAGGAGGCGGACAAGGTCGCCGAACTGTTTTCCTCTTCGGCGGAGGATCGCGACATCACCTTGCAGGTTCAGGGGCACGCCAGGGCGACCGGTGACCGGCTGATGATTCAGCGAGCGATTTCCAATCTGCTGTCCAACGCCATTCGTCACGGTCTGTCGGGCAGCGTCATTACCGTCACGCTAGCCACGCATGAAGATGAAGTGACACTGGCGGTGCGCAACGCAGGGGATGGTATCGATGCCGAGCACCTGCCACGCCTGTTCGATCGTTTCTATCGGGTGCATGTCAGCCGCGCGCGACAGCAGGGCGGGACCGGGCTCGGTCTGGCGATTGTGCGTTCCATCATGAGCCTGCATGAAGGGCAGGTCACGGTGCGGAGCGAGCCAGGCCAATTCACCACGTTCAGCCTGATCTTTCCTAAACTGGTGTAATGCGTCAGGTCGGTGGTCGTTCTTCAAGAACCTTTCGCTGACCCCCGGCTCAGAATGTGTGAGCGGGTATTGCCCGGATGCTTCAGATGAAGCTGAACCTATAAGGATGGACGTATGACAGTTGCTTTCTGGTGCGTGCTGGTCGCGATCCTGCTGCCGATTATCTGTGCCGGTATCGCCAAGTTCGGCAGCGGCAAATTTGGCAGCGGGCACAATCATGACCCGCGTGCCTTTCTCGACAAGCTGGAGGGGTTCCCGCGCCGCGCGCATGCTGCCCAGCTGAACAGCTTTGAAGTGACCCCGGCGTTTGCTGCAGCGGTGATCATTGCGCACATTGCCGGTAACGCGCAGCTGGTGACCATTGACGTGCTGGCGGTGCTGTTTATCACCAGTCGCCTGCTGTACATCATCTTCTACCTGGCCGATCTGGCCGCACTGCGCTCGCTTGTCTGGCTGGTGGGCATGGGCCTGATCATCGCGCTGTTCGGGGTGTCGGCTTTCCCGGCCGTGTCCTGACAGCCGGTTTGCGACGCTGCCGATCATGGGCAGCGTCGCAACCTGATCAATCGTCCGGCTGGACTTTCTCGAGTTCGGTCTGGGCTTCCTGCAATTCCTTGCGCGAATCGGCGAGCTTGTCCTTGCGCTTGTTGATCTTCTCTGGATCGCCCTTTTCCATGGCCTTGTTCAGGTCGGTCTGACGGCGGCTGACTTCCTGCTTGGCGTCGAGCACCTTCTGCTTGCGTTGTTTGATCAATGACGTTTCGGTGCAGTTGGCATTGACCTCGGCGAGTGCCTTTTCAAGGTTGGCCTGCTCCGTTTTGTCACCCTCGGTCTTGGCGTTCTGAATCTTGCTGCTGATTTCCTGGCTTTTGATCTGGCATTCGGACTGCACGGGGGCCTGTGCGTCTGCGAATACGGTTGTGGCGAGCAGCGTGCAGCTGGTGAAAAGAATCAGTGGTGATAAAAACTGCATATGAACTCCGTTTGAATACGGACAGAAAAATGAACGTCCGCTACTTAAAACCTGAAATGCTCTGTGCCTGCAATTGCTGGCTCAGTGCCTGTACCTGTGGGTCCTGAAAAAAAGCCCTGAGCCTGGCTGCACGACCAGGACCGATGCCGGGCTCTGCTTGCCATTGCTCGACGCTGCGACCAGCCAGCTCGTGCCAGTTGTCGGGCAGTCTGGCGCCTCCCGTGGGCGGCAGTCCGATGGCCTTGAGCCATGTCTGAAACGGCCGTTCGCGTGCGGTTTGCAGGCTGTCGAGCAGTTTAGCGCTACTGCGTTCAGCGAAGCCGGGAATGTTAACAAGCTCAGCATGATTCAGGGTCATCCAATCGAGCAAGCCCATGATTTGGCCATTGTCGATAAGTGCGTTCCAGGTCCCCGGACCAACGCCGGGCAAGGCCAGGCCTTTCTTGCCACTGAGCCATGCCAGTCTGGCGCGGAACTGACTTTCGCAGCCTGGAGTGGCTTGCCAGCAGCTGAGTTCATGAAAGTCGTCAGCTCGCGGGACGATCATGTCAGCGCGTTCGGCAGCACGCGACACCACGCCGTCGAGTCGTGGAATCGTCAGCCCGGCCAGACTCACGGCGATCTGATCGCCAGGCCTGATATCCAGTGTTTGCCAGCGCTGCAGCGAGCCCGTGCTGATGCGGCTGACGGTACGATCATCGAGGCGCACCGGGGTCAGCTCCAGCACCGGCGTAATCCTGCCACTGCGGCCGATCTTGAAGTTGACCTTGCGCACCTCGGCCAGCGCCTGGGCGTAGGGATGTTTCCAGGCGGCAATCCAGTAAGGCGCACTGGCTTGCCAGCGCTGCGCAGGTGGGCGCTGAGCCTGGCGCATGATCACGCCGTCCGTGGCGAACGGCAGGGGATTGCGATACCAATGTTCGCGCCATCGGGCGGCCTGGGCGTAGTTTTCCAGTGGATGCGTATAGGCCGCGCTGTCCTCAAAGCCCATGGCTTGCAGGCCTGCGAGTCGTTGCGCCATATCGGCAGGCCCGTTCGGCCAGTCCCAGACGAACAGCCCGATAGCGTCGGCCTGCTGTGGGCTGATCGTCTGCCGTGCCAGCAGTCCCGCGACCTTGCTGCGCGCGTTGACGCTGCCGGATGCGGCCTGAATATGATCGTCCAGCCGCCAGTACAGCTCGCCTTGCAGGATTGTGGATTCAGCCTGGGGCAGTTGTTGAGCAATGGCCTTGATCAGCCGCGCCTGCGAGGTCCAGTCCTGCCCCTTGCGCCCGTCACCACGACTGATCGCCTGCACAAGCCGGCCCTTTTCGTAGACCAGCGTGACGGCTACGCCATCGACCTTGGGTTGAATCCACAGATCGTTGCGGCCCTTGAGCCAGCCCTTGACGCTGCCTTCGTCGGCCAGCTTGTTGACGCCCGTGTGCGGAACGGGATGAGGCAACGGGCCGACTGCTGTCTTTAGCGGATCGGACTCGGGGGTGGAAACGGCAAAGCACGAGCGCCACAGGTTCAGTTTTTGCCGCGCCTGATCGTAGAGCTCGTCCGCGATTTGCGAAATGCCCTGCCGGTGGTAGCTGTCATCCCACTCGGCAATCTGCTGTTGCAAGGCGGTGACCTCACTGCGCGCCTTGGCTGCAGGCCAGTCAGGGCATTGCCTGGCATGGCCGAGGCCGGGCAGAACAAACACAAGAGCGCACGTCATCAGGCGAACGGTAGGCAGCATCGAAGCATCCTTGCTTTAGGAATGGGCCCGATGAGGCTAGTCGTTGTCGCGTGGTGATGGGGTAGGGCTTGGTTACCGGGTTTTGCGATTGCGCAGGCCGGCATGTCCACGCAGAGTAATCAGTGACTGCACCGGCGTCTTCGTGAGCAAGCTCACACGCCCTTCGGGCAGAAGCGCAGAGCATCGGGCACGATAGTTGAGGTTATCGTTCCTCACGCTCCAGCGTGGGAACGCAGTTCTCGACGCTCTGCGTCGTCAAGAGGACGCGGAGCGTCCAGAAAGGCATGCGACGCAGAGCGCCGCACGATAGTCGCGCCTGCACCGGCCCCTTCGTGAGCAAGCTCCCACAAAGGCTGGGTACGCATGGCCTTGCCGCTGCAGCCCGGCCGCATTTCACGGCGCAGCTGTGTCTTGACCGTTCATTAAAAAAAGCCAGACTGAATAGCTGACTCAACTCAGGGATTGGAGCCAATGGACATCTCGACACTCGCTGTATTCATTCCGGCCTGCTTTGCGCTGAACATGGCGCCCGGTCCGAACAATCTTCTGTCGATCAGTAACGCTACCCGCTACGGCTTCTCCAGCTCTTGCGTCGGCGGAGCGGGGAGCTTGCTGGCGTTTGTCATCATGATCGCCTTGGCCGGCGCAGGACTGACTGCTGTGTTGCATACGTCCGAATGGTTGTTTCATGTGATCAAGGTCGTCGGCGCAGCGTATCTGTTTTATCTCGCGGTGCAGCTATGGCGCGCCGACCCGGCTATTCAGAACCAGGCAGAGATCACAACAGCCAACGCTGGCAGCCTTGCGCGTCAAGAGTTTCTGGTGGCTATTGGTAATCCGAAAGCGATCCTGCTGTTCACTGCTTTTCTTCCGCAGTTTGTGGATCAGCAAAGTGATGTGTCAGGTCAGTTCGCGGTGCTGGGTGGTCTGTTTCTGGTACTGGAGTACGTAGCGATCGCGTTGTATGCCGCGATGGGGATCCATGCTCGTCGCCTGTTGGCCAGACCCAGTGGCAAGCGGTTGTTCAACAGGGTATGCGCAGGGTTATTGGCAAGCGCTGCGTCGGTACTGCTGGTGTCGCGGCGGGCTTGAAGTGTGAACGTGGAATGACTGCCGCGCAGACGAAAAAAAGCCCCGAAACGACTAGGTCGTCCGGGGCTTTTTTCTGGGTTTTTACAGACCGGCAGCTGTGCGCAGGGCGTCGGCGCGGTCGGTTTTTTCCCAGGTGAAGGCGGTGAAGGTGTCATCGCCAACGGTCATTTCGACCGGGATACGACCGAAGTGGCCGTAGGCTGCAGTGGCCTGGTACATCGGGTGCAGCAGGTCGAGCATGGTGGTGATTGCGTAAGGACGCAGGTCGAAATTGTCGCGGACCAGCTTGATGATCTTGTCATCGGACAGCTTGCCGGTGCCGAACGTGTTCAGCGAGATCGAAGTCGGTTGAGCGACGCCGATGGCGTAGGACACCTGAATCTCGCAACGCTCGGCCAGGCCGGCAGCGACGATGTTCTTGGCGACGTAGCGACCGGCGTAGGCAGCCGAACGGTCAACCTTCGATGGGTCCTTGCCGGAGAAAGCACCGCCGCCGTGACGGGCCATGCCGCCGTAGGTGTCGACGATGATCTTGCGGCCGGTCAGACCGCAGTCGCCTACCGGGCCACCGATGATGAAGTTGCCGGTCGGGTTGATGTGGAACTGGGTGTCCTTGTGCAGCAGGTGCGCAGGGATGACGTGCTTGACGATCAGCTCCATCACGCCTTCGCGCAGGTCCTTGTACGACACATCCGGGTTGTGCTGGGTCGACAATACGATAGCGTCGACGCCGACCACCTTGCCGTTTTCGTAACGGCAGGTGACCTGGGATTTGGCATCCGGGCGCAGCCACGGCAGCAGGCCGGATTTACGCGCTTCGGCCTGACGCTGCACCAACTGATGGGAGAAGGTGATCGGCGCTGGCATCAGCACGTCAGTCTCGTTGCTGGCATAGCCGAACATCAGGCCCTGGTCGCCAGCGCCCTGATCTTCTGGCTTGCTGCGGTCAACGCCCTGGGCGATGTCTACCGACTGCTTGCCGATGATGTTCATCACGCCGCAGGTCGCGCCGTCGAAACCGACGTCGGAGCTGTTGTAGCCGATGTCGAGGATGACGTTACGCACGATGTCTTCCAGATCGACCCAGGCCGAAGTCGACACTTCGCCAGCGATGATCGCCACACCGGTCTTGACCAGTGTTTCGCACGCTACACGGGCGTATTTGTCTTCAGCGATGATGGCGTCCAGAACCGCGTCGGAAATCTGGTCGGCGATCTTGTCCGGATGCCCTTCGGACACGGACTCGGAGGTGAAAAGTGAGTATTCGCTCATCTCTACGGGTTTCCTTCATTTTACCGATGGTGAGTGTCGCCAGCCGGTCGCTGAAAATGGCGAACCTGGATCTGGAAACCATTACGTAAGCCTACATAGAGGCTTTCCCCGGGAACTAGCCCCGCAGCGATGGCCCAACGGGCCAGGTCTTCCTGCTCGAAACCTAACCAGAGATCGCCACAGGCCTCCCTGGCCCAACTCTGGTCATGACTACACAATTCTGTTACCAGCAGGCTACCGCCGGGTTTTACATGTTCGGCCAGTTGCCTCAAGGCTTCGGCCGGTACCGCGAAATGATGCAGCACCATGTTGAGGACGACGCAATCGGCACTGACTTTAGCGTCGGTCAGTGCATCGGCCAGTCTGAGCTCAACGTTAGCCAGTGCCTTGCGCTCGCAGACGCCGCGTGCCAGGTCCAGCATGACCGGGCTGTTGTCCATCGCGATCACCTGACCGAAGCGTCGCGCCAGCTCAGGAAGGAAGCCGCCGTCGCCGGGGCCTACTTCCAGAGCGGTCGCTTGCGCGCCGAAGCTCAGTTTGTCGAGCAAGGTCAGCAGGCTTTCGCTGTACTGCGCCAAACCGGCGATCAGGTCCTGCTGGGCGCGAAACTTTTCTGCGGTGCGGGCGAAAAAATCCTGACTGGCCAATGCCCGTTGCCGATGCACCAGGCCGATACGGCTTTGTACGTCGTCCGGCAAGTCCAGCGTATCCACTTCATCGAGCAGCGCCGCATGCAGCCTGCCACCCGGTAATTCGGTGTGGGGCAGGGCGCGGCGGTAGAAAATCGCGTTGCCTTCACGCCGTGTCGCGACCAGATCAGCCTGCGCCAGCACCTTGAGGTGGTGGCTCATGCCGGACTGGCCGATGGCGAAAATCTGCGCCAGTTCCAGTACGCCGAACGAGTCGTTGGTCAGCACACGCAGCACGTTCAGCCGCAAGGGATCGCCGCCGGCCTTGCACAATGCAGAGAGGTCGTCGCATGCATCGTGGCGAATGGCAGGTACACGCAGGTTCATAGCTGCGCAGTCTAGAGAGCGATCCGGAGTGTCGCAAGGGCAATATCAAAAAGTTTTGATATTGCGGGATGGATGGCGTCGGTCAGGCGTTGTGAACTTGTCGTGCAGGCGGGTGATCCAGTCTTTGCGTGGCAAATAATGTCCGCAACCCCGGAAAAAAGCCTATGGTCGTCTATCTGTGATTGCCCCCGGCCTGTCCGTGAGGGAAAATGGCCTTCTTTTTCTCAATCCTATTTCTTAATTCCCAGGAGATCAGCGATGCCAAGCCGTCGTGAGCGTGCCAACGCTATTCGTGCCCTCAGCATGGATGCCGTGCAAAAAGCCAACAGCGGCCATCCGGGTGCCCCCATGGGCATGGCGGATATCGCCGAGGTTCTTTGGCGCGATTATCTGAAGCACAACCCGGCAAACCCTTCGTTTGCCGACCGTGACCGTTTCATCATGTCCAACGGCCACGGCTCGATGCTGGTCTATTCGCTGCTGCACCTGACCGGCTACGACCTGTCCATCGACGACCTGAAAAACTTCCGTCAATTGCACAGCCGTACACCGGGCCACCCGGAATACGGTTACACGCCTGGCATCGAGACCACCACCGGTCCGCTGGGTCAGGGCTTTGCCAACGCTGTCGGTTTCGCTGCTGCCGAGAAGACGCTCGCCGCGCAGTTCAACCGCCCAGGCCACTCCATCGTCGATCACCATACCTACGTGTTCATGGGTGATGGCTGCATGATGGAAGGTATTTCCCACGAAGCGGCCTCGCTGGCCGGTACGTTGCAGTTGAACAAGCTGATCGCGTTCTACGACGACAACGGCATCTCCATCGATGGCGAAGTGGAAGGCTGGTTTACCGACGATACGCCAAAGCGTTTCGAGTCCTACGGCTGGCTGGTGATCCGCAATGTCGACGGTCATGATCCTGAAGAAATCAAGACGGCCATCGAGACCGCTCGCAAGAGCGATCAGCCGACGCTGATCTGCTGCAAGACCACCATCGGTTTCGGTTCGCCGAACAAACAGGGCAAGGAAGAGTCCCACGGTGCGCCGCTGGGTGCTGACGAAATCGCCCTGACCCGTGCTGCACTGAAGTGGAACTACGGTCCTTTCGAAATCCCGGCTGATATCTATGCCGAGTGGAACGGGAAGGAAAAAGGCCTGGCTGCCGAAGCCGAGTGGGACCAGCGCTTTGCTGACTATTCCGCCGCGTTCCCGGAGCTGGCCAATGACTTCATTCGTCGCATGAGTGGGCAGTTGCCTGATGATTTCGCTGAAAAATCAGCGGCTTATGTCGCCGAAGTCAACGCAAAGGGCGAAACCATCGCCAGCCGCAAGGCCAGCCAGAACGCGCTGGGTGCACTGGGCCCGTTGTTGCCTGAAATTCTGGGTGGTTCGGCTGACCTTGCCGGGTCCAACCTGACCATCTGGAAAGGCTGCAAGAGCATCACCGGCGAAGACCCTAACGGCAACTACCTGCACTACGGTGTTCGCGAGTTCGGCATGGGCGCCATGATGAACGGCATCGCCTTGCACGGCGGCTTCGTGCCTTACGGCGCCACCTTCCTGATCTTCATGGAATACGCTCGCAACGCGGTGCGTATGGCCTCGTTGATGAAGAAGCGCGTGATCTACGTATTCACCCACGACTCCATCGGTCTGGGCGAAGACGGTCCGACTCACCAGCCGATCGAGCAATTGACCAGTCTGCGTACCACGCCGAACCTGGACACCTGGCGTCCTGCGGATGCCGTGGAGTCGGCCGTAGCCTGGAAACACGCGATCGAGCGTGACGATGGCCCGTCGGCACTGATCTTCTCCCGTCAGAATCTGACCCATCAGGCGCGTGACGAGAAGCAACTGTCCTACATCGCGCGTGGCGGCTACGTGCTGCGTGACTGTGCTGCCGAGCCTGAACTGATCCTGATCGCAACCGGTTCGGAAGTCGGTCTGGCTGTGCAGGCGTACGACAAGCTGACCGAGCAGGGTCGCAACGTGCGCGTGGTGTCCATGCCATGCACCAGCATTTTCGAAGCTCAGGATGCTGCTTACAAGCAGGCGGTGCTGCCGTTGCAGGTCAGCGCGCGTATTGCCATCGAAGCGGCTCACGCCGACTACTGGTACAAATACGTTGGTCTGGAAGGGCGCGTGATCGGCATGACCACCTTCGGCGAGTCGGCCCCTGCGCCAGCGCTGTTCGAAGAGTTCGGCTTCACGCTGGAAAACGTCCTGAGCACTGCTGAAGAGCTGCTGGAAGACTGATCAGCTATGTGATGTTGATGTTGTGGGAGCGGACCGGGCGACGCTTCGCTCCCACATGATTGTTATTCCCTGGCGAAAACTTCATGCCCCAGCCCCGCCCTTACAAAGTTGCTCTGAACGGTTACGGCCGTATTGGTCGTTGCGTCGTTCGCGCGCTGTGCGAGCGAGGGGCCAAGGCCGGGTTTGAAGTGGTTGCCATCAATGATCTGGCCGACATGGCCAGTCTCGAATACCTCACGCGCTTTGATTCCACACATGGCCGGTTCCCCGGCGAAGTGCGGGTCGAAGGGCAATACCTGCACATCAATGATCACCGGATCAAGGTGTTGCGCAGTGCGACGCCGGAAGGCATCGACTGGGCCGCTCTGGAAGTCGATCTGGTGCTTGAGTGTTCCGGTGTCTACAACACTCGCGAAGATGGCCAGCGCTTTCTGGATGCCGGCGCGCCGCGGGTGCTGTTTTCCCAGCCGATGGCCAGCGAACGGGATGTCGATGCCACCGTGGTGTTCGGCATCAATCAGCACAAGCTGACCGGCCGCGAGCTGCTGGTCTCCGCCGCGTCGTGCACCACCAACTGCAGTGTGCCGCTGCTGCGCTTGCTGGATCAGGCCATCGGCCTGGAATACATGACCATTACCACCATCCACTCGGCGATGAACGATCAACCGGTGATCGATGCTTATCATCACGAGGATCTGCGCCGTACCCGCTCGGCCTTCCAGTCGATCATCCCGGTGTCCACCGGTCTGGCGCGAGGAATCGAACGGCTGCTTCCGGAACTTGCCGGCCGAATTCAGGCCAAAGCTGTTCGCGTGCCGACCGTGAATGTGTCCTGTCTGGACATTACGTTGCAGATGTCGCGAGACACCGATGCCGTGGAGATCAACCGTATCCTGCGTGAGGCCGCCACCAGCGGTCCGCTCAAGGGACTGCTGGCCTACACTGAATTGCCGCACGCCAGTTGCGATTTCAACCATGACCCGCATTCGGCCATTGTCGATGCGAGTCAGACCCGCGTTTCCGGACCCCGGCTGGTCAATCTGCTGGCCTGGTTCGACAACGAGTGGGGCTTTGCCAATCGAATGCTCGACGTCGCCGATCACTTTCTGCGCGTCGCTGACCAATAACAGTAAAAAAACAGGAATGCTCATGACCGTCTTGAAGATGACCGACCTCGATCTGCAAGGTAAACGTGTACTGATTCGCGAAGACCTCAACGTCCCGGTAAAGGACGGCGTGGTCAGCAGTGATGCACGTATCCTCGCTTCGCTGCCGACCATCAGGCTGGCGCTGGAAAAGGGCGCGGCCGTCATGGTCTGCTCGCACCTTGGCCGCCCGACAGAAGGTGAGTTTTCTGCCGAGAACAGTCTCAAGCCGGTTGCCGACTACCTGAGCAAGGCGCTGGGTCGTGACGTTCCGCTGGTTGCCGATTACCTGGACGGCGTCGACGTGAAGGCCGGTGATGTGGTCCTGTTCGAGAACGTTCGCTTCAACAAGGGCGAGAAAAAGAACGCCGACGAGCTGGCGCAGCAATACGCAGCGCTGTGCGACGTGTTCGTGATGGATGCCTTCGGCACCGCGCACCGTGCCGAGGGTTCTACTCACGGCGTGGCCAAATTCGCCAAGGTGGCGGCGGCGGGTCCGTTGCTGGCCGCCGAGCTCGAAGCACTGGGCAAGGCATTGGGCGCTCCGGCCCAGCCGATGACCGCCATCGTTGCCGGCTCCAAGGTCTCCACCAAGCTGGATGTGCTCAACAGCCTGAGCGGCATCTGCAATCAGTTGATCGTCGGCGGCGGCATTGCCAACACCTTCCTGGCTGCAGCCGGTCACAAGGTCGGTAAATCGCTGTACGAACCTGATCTGCTCGACACCGCACGCGCCATCGCCGCCAAGGTCAGCGTGCCACTGCCAACTGACGTGGTGGTTGCCAAGGAGTTCGCCGAGAGCGCTGCCGCTACCGTCAAGCTGATTGCCGATGTTGCCGATGACGACATGATTCTCGATATTGGCCCGCAAACTGCTGCACATTTCGCCGAATTACTGAAATCTTCCGGGACTATCCTGTGGAACGGTCCGGTCGGCGTATTTGAGTTCGATCAGTTCGGTGAAGGCACCAAAACGCTGGCCAAGGCCATTGCTGAAAGCCAGGCGTTCTCCATCGCGGGCGGTGGTGACACACTGGCGGCCATCGACAAGTATGGTGTTGCACAACAGATTTCCTACATTTCGACCGGTGGCGGTGCGTTCCTCGAGTTCGTGGAAGGCAAGGTCCTGCCAGCGGTGGAAGTGCTCGAACAACGCGCCAAGGCTTGAGTGAAAGCCTTGGACAAGGAGTGGTCAATGGTCAGGGCGTTACCGTGGTTTCTCATCGCAGGTTTACTGGCCGGTTGCGCGGGCAAGCCTGCGGCTGAAGAGGTGGAGAGCGACTCCCCGACGCAACCGCTCCAGCTAAGCTGCTATCAGGCGGGCTGGCAGGCCGAAACGGTGCCGGTTGTCTACAAGCGCGGCGGCCCGGAAGTATGGGATCGTTACGAATTCATGCCGCGGACCGGCAATGTAGGTTGTCTGTGAGCCAGGTCTGAAACCCGTTGGCAACATTGACGGGCTTCAGTGGTCTTTAAAGGGTGGATATTTTTCCGCGAAAGGAGTTTCGCCATGAAGATCGCTGCCCTGGCTCTTATGAGCTGCCTTGTACTGGCTGGTTGTACCGGTTCTGGCTCGCGTGCCAAGACCTGTCAGATATTCAGCCCGGCCGACGTGAATGTGCCGACGACCGAAAACAGTCAACGGGTCGAGGCGCATGTGACCGGTGAGCCGGCCGATGACCGAAAACAGGAACAGAACTGCCCCTGACAGTTGAAACGGCCGGCACACGCCGCGTTTCGCAGGGCAGCCAGGAGACGTAATGAAAGGCGTGATTGCCCTCGGGGTTTTGGCAGTGCTTGGCGGTTGTTCGAGCATGAGTTCACCGCAGCAGAATGATCCCTGGAATCGCTGGGTATGCGACAGCAATGCTGAGGTCAACTGGCGCTACATCGACTCGGCCAAAAAGGAAGTCGATGTGCGTCTGAATCAGAGCGATCAGGTGTTCAGGCTCAAGGCCGAACCCGGCGCTGCCAGCGGAACGCTGTACAGCAACAATGTGTTGGCATTCGTCAACAAGGGTAGCGAGGGCCTGATCTACTGGGACGCTACCAACGATCTGATCGGTCGCGGCTGCAAGGCCAGATAAGTCGGATCTCGGGCACACACGCACGGCCTCGCGGCTGAGCTTATAACTTGAATGGCAGCCGCCACTACGGCAGGCTTGCTCGACTAACGACCCTACCGGGAGAGACACAGACAATGGCACTTATCAGCATGCGCCAGATGTTGGACCACGCAGCCGAATTCGGCTACGGCGTTCCAGCCTTCAACGTAAACAACCTGGAACAGATGCGCGCCATTATGGAAGCGGCCGACAAGACCGACTCCCCGGTGATCGTCCAGGCTTCTGCCGGTGCCCGCAAATACGCCGGCGCGCCGTTTCTGCGTCACCTGATCCTCGCCGCGATCGAAGAATTCCCGCACATCCCGGTGGTCATGCACCAGGACCACGGCACCAGCCCTGACATCTGCCAGCGCTCGATCCAGCTGGGTTTCAGCTCGGTCATGATGGACGGCTCGCTGCGTGAAGACGGCAAGTCCCCGGCCGATTACGACTACAACGTCGACGTTACCCGTCGCGTGGTGTCCTTCGCTCACGCCTGCGGCGTTTCGGTGGAGGGCGAGCTGGGCGTGCTGGGTTCGCTGGAAACCGGCATGGCCGGTGAAGAAGACGGCGTTGGTGCGGAAGGCGTTCTGGATCACAGCCAGATGCTGACCGACCCGGAAGAAGCCGCTGATTTCGTCAAGCGCACTCAGGTCGATGCCCTGGCCATCGCCATCGGCACCAGCCACGGCGCTTACAAGTTCACCAAGCCGCCTACCGGCGACATCCTGGCGATCGAGCGGATCAAAGAGATCCACAAGCGCATCCCCAACACTCACCTGGTGATGCACGGTTCTTCGTCCGTTCCACAGGAATGGCTGAAGATCATCAACGAGTTCGGCGGCGACATCAAAGAAACCTACGGTGTGCCGGTCGAAGAAATCGTTGAAGGCATCAAGCACGGCGTGCGCAAGGTCAACATCGACACCGACCTGCGTCTGGCGTCGACCGGTGCCATCCGCGAATTCATGGCCAAAAACCCGAGCGAGTTCGACCCGCGCAAGTACCTGGCCAAGACCGTTTCGGCCATGCGTGATGTATGTATCGCTCGTTACGAAGCATTCGGCACCGCTGGCAACGCCTCGAAGATCAAGCCGATCTCCCTGGACGCCATGTTCGAACGCTACGCGCGTGGCGAACTGGATGCCAAGGTCAACTGAGTTGACTGAGCATTGAAGAAACCCGCAGAAGTGCGGGTTTTTTTATGTCCGGTCAAAAGCACCTGCCGGGTGAATGAATGCTCCGCGCTCATGGTTAGACACAAGTACTGAAGAGCCTGAACATCTCGCTTCTGCCCGGCGGGCGTAGGAGCGAACTTGTTCGCGAAAGGGCCGGTACATTCTCCAAAAATGCATTTTCTGAACGACCGTCTTCGCGAACAAGTTCGCTCCCACAGCCTTCGGCCAGAATCAAAAGCGGACTTGTGCGTAACGATGGGTACTCCGCGTGGGCATGCGGTTCCGGACGCTCTTGAAGCGCTTAAACGCTCTTCATCAACCCTGCACACGCCGCCTTGTACGCTTCGTGCTGGTACTTGTTCAGGGTGTCAGGCAGGGCGAAGGAGTGTTTCTTGTTCTGTGCGTTGATGGTTTGCGGCGAGATCAGCACCACGTCGCAATCGGACATCAGTTGAAAGATGGTTTCGATCTTGAAGGTGGTCGGGCCGCCAGCGAATTCGCCTTTCTTGCTGCGCTTCTTGATGGCGATGTGGCTGACGCCGTTTTCACGCACGAAGCCTGCGATTTGCGTGGCGAAAGCCTTGACGTTGGCAGGCTCTTCATCGTCCTCCAGCGCGATCTTTTTCGTGGCCAGCGGCAGGTGGGCGAGGCCGCTGCTCTGCCGTGTGGCGAGGGCGAAGATGGCTTCGCTGCCTTTGATTTCTACACCGCAAATAATCATGAGAAAACCTGATGAGCTCGTTCATATAAAGAGGCAGGTTATCTCATCGTAGACGTTATTCCTGAGCTATCGACTCCAGATACTCCGAGCGCTCGTCACTCATGCGTGCAATGCAGTCGTTTTCGCTGATGGTGAAGGCCTTGCTGCCTGCTGCAGAAGGAAAGACTTCCACCGCGCAGTCGGCGTCACGCAGCTTCTCCCAGGCTTGCTGGGCGGTTTTGAGTTTGCTGGTAAAGTCGTTGAACTGCGTCTTATTGGCAACGAACTGGGACTGAACCCGCTTGAGCAGATTGTCGAAGTTCTCCTTGAGCAACTGTTCGGCAGTGGTACGGCTGTAGGCCGAGCATTCCAGTGTCTGCTTGTCGTCCTCGACACCGTCGCAGGGCGACGCGTCCGGATTCTGAGCAGCATGTACGCCTGTCACAGCTGTCGTCATAAGGGCCAGGGTCAGCAAAAACGTTTTCATCGAGTCGCTCCGATCCATTGATAGGCTCGATTCTGTCTCAAGCGCGAGACATTGAACAGGTTTACGACATCGCACGACCACGCGCCGTACCCCTTTGTCGCATCTTGACGCTTTCGGCAAACCCCCTGTCGTTTTTGCACCCGGTTCCCCTGACCCTCCGGCATATGCTGACCCCATTAGCGCCGACAGCCGATTCGGCGCACCGGAATCAAAAAAGGGGACAGCCTGATGAGCCCAGCCGAATTACACGCTGACAGCATCGTTATTGACGGGCTGATCATCGCCAAGTGGAACCGCGAGCTGTTTGAAGACATGCGCAAGGGCGGCCTGACCATGGCCAACTGCACCGTGTCGGTGTGGGAAGGCTTTCAGGCGACCATCAACAGCATCTGCACCAGCCAGAAACTGATGCGCGAGAACAGCGACCTGGTCATGCCGGTGCACACCACAGCCGATATCCGCAAGGCCAAGGAACTGGGCAAGACCGGCATCCTGTTCGGCTTCCAGAACGCGCATGCCTATGAAGACCAGATCGGCTACGTCGAGATCTTCAAGAAGCTCGGCGTCGGCATCGTGCAGCTGTGCTACAACACCCAGAATCTGGTGGGCACGGGCTGCTACGAGCGCGACGGCGGGCTGTCGGGTTTCGGTCGTGAGATCGTCGCTGAAATGAACCGTGTCGGGGTGATGTGCGACCTGTCCCATGTCGGCTCGAAAACCTCGGAAGAAGTCATTCTCGAATCGAAAAAACCGGTCTGCTATTCCCACTGCCTGCCGTCCGGCCTCAAGGAACACCCGCGCAACAAGTCTGACGCCGAACTGAAGTTCATCGCCGACCATGGCGGGTTTGTCGGTGTGACCATGTTCGCGCCGTTCCTGGCCAAGGGCATCGAGTCGACCATCGACGATTACGCCGAAGCCATCGAATATGTGATGAACATCGTCGGCGAAGACGCCATCGGCATTGGTACTGACTTCACCCAGGGTCACGGCCAGGAATTTTTCGAGTACCTGACCCACGACAAGGGCTACGCCCGCCGCCTGACCAACTTCGGCAAGATCATCAACCCGCTGGGCATCCGCACCGTCGGGGAGTTTCCCAATCTGACTGAAACGTTGCTCAAGCGCGGTCACTCCGAACGCGTGGTGCGCAAGATCATGGGCGAGAACTGGGTCAACGTTCTGGCCGACGTCTGGGGCGAGTAAACCGCCCGCCATACCTTATCGAATTGAACCCCCACGGCCCTTCGAGCGGTGGGTGTAGCCCGAATCATCTGGAGTTTGACCGCCATGGCTAAAATCGCCCCGCAACTGCCCATCGAAGTCGACAGCGAAACCGGCGTCTGGACCTCCGATGCGTTGCCGATGCTGTACGTGCCCCGGCACTTTTTCGTCAACAACCATATGGGCATCGAAGAAGTGCTGGGCGCCGATGCCTACGCCGACATCCTCTACAAGGCGGGTTACAAATCCGCCTGGCACTGGTGCGAAAAGGAAGCCGAATGTCATGGTCTGCAAGGCGTTGCGGTGTTCGAGCATTACATGAAGCGCCTGTCGCAGCGTGGCTGGGGCCTGTTCAAGATCCAGGACATCGACGTCGAGAAAGGCACTGCCAGTGTGAAGCTGGAGCACTCCTGTTTCGTGTACGTCTACGGCAAGGTCGGGCGCAAGGTCGATTACATGTTCACCGGCTGGTTCGCCGGGGCCATGGACCAGATCCTCGCTGCCAGCGGCAGCCCTGTGCGCACGGTTGCCGAGCAGGTTTACGGTGGTTCCGAAGAAGGTCATGACGACGGTCTGTTCGTCGTCAAGCCGCTGTAAATCGAGGATCGGGTTATGGCTTTCGAAGCGATGTTCCAGCCGATCCAGATCGGCAAACTCACCATCCGCAATCGCGTGCTGAGCACTGCGCACGCTGAGGTCTACGCCACCGACGGCGGCATGACCACGGATCGTTACGTGAAGTACTACGAGGAGAAAGCCAAGGGCGGTATCGGTCTGGCCATTTGTGGCGGCTCTTCAAGCGTGGCCATCGACAGCCCGCAAGGCTGGTGGAAATCGGTCAACCTGGCGACCGACAGAATCATCCCGCACTTCCAGAACCTCGCCGACGCCATGCACAAGCACGGCGCCAAGATCATGATCCAGATTACCCACATGGGCCGTCGCTCGCGCTGGGATGGCGACCACTGGCCGACCCTGCTGTCGCCGTCGGGCATTCGTGAGCCGGTACACCGGGCAACCTGTAAAACCATCGAGCCGGAAGAAATCTGGCGGGTAATCGGCAACTACGCCAGCGCTGCGGCGCGTGCCAAGGCCGGTGGTCTGGATGGCGTCGAGTTGTCGGCGGTGCATCAGCACATGATCGACCAGTTCTGGAGCCCACGCGTCAACAAGCGCACCGATGAATGGGGCGGCAGTTTCGAGAACCGCATGCGCTTCGGCCTCGAAGTGATCAAGGCGGTGCGCAAGGAAGTCGGCCCCGACTTCTGTGTGGGGTTGCGCATCTGTGGCGACGAGTTTCACCCGGACGGCCTCAGCCACGAGGACATGAAACAGATCGCCAGGTATTACGACGACACCGGCATGATCGATTTCATCGGCGTGGTGGGCTCGGGCTGTGACACCCACAACACCCTGGCCAACGTCATTCCGAACATGAGTTATCCACCGGAGCCGTTCCTGCACCTGGCGGCCGGCATCAAGGAAGTGGTCAAGGCCCCGGTGCTGCATGCGCAGAACATCAAGGACCCGAACCAGGCAACGCGAATTCTGGAAGGCGGCTATGTCGACATGGTCGGCATGACCCGCGCGCACATTGCCGACCCGCACCTGATCGCCAAGATCAAAATGGGCCAGATCGATCAGATCAAACAGTGCGTCGGTGCCAACTACTGCATCGATCGTCAGTATCAGGGCCTGGACGTGCTGTGCATCCAGAACGCCGCGACCTCCCGCGAATACATGGGCGTGCCGCACATTATCGAGAAATCCGCCGGGCCGAAGCGCAAGGTCGTGGTGGTCGGTGCCGGTCCTGCCGGCATGGAAGCGGCGCGGGTCTCCGCCGAACGCGGCCATGACGTGACCCTGTTCGAGAAGAAGGACTTCATCGGCGGGCAGATCACCACGGCATCGAAGGCACCGCAGCGCGACCAGATCGCCGGCATCACCCGCTGGTTCCAGCTGGAGCTGGCGCGCCTGAAAGTCGACCTGCGTCTGGGGACCGCAGCGGATGCGGCAACCATTCTCGACCTGCGCCCGGACATCGTGGTGCTGGCGGTCGGCGGTCATCCGTTTCTGGAGCAGAACGAACACTGGGGGGCGGCGGAAGGCCTGGTGGTCAGCAGTTGGGACGTGCTGGACGGCAAGGTGGCGCCAGGCAAGAACGTGCTGGTCTACGACACCATCTGCGAGTTCACCGGCATGTCGGTGGCCGACTTTCTGGCCGACAAGGGCTGCCAGGTCGAAATCGTCACCGATGACATCAAACCGGGCGTAGCGATTGGCGGAACCTCGTTCCCGACCTACTACCGCAGCATGTACCCCAAGGAAGTGATCATGACCGGCGACATGATGCTGGAAAAGGTCTATCGCGAGGGCGACAAGCTGGTAGCGGTGCTGGAAAACGAATACACCGGCGCCAAGGAAGAGCGGGTGGTCGATCAGGTGGTGGTGGAAAACGGTGTGCGTCCGGACGAAGCGATCTACTACGCGCTCAAGGAAGGCTCGCGCAACAAAGGCCAGATCGACATCGACGCGCTGTTCGCCATTCAGCCACAGCCATCGTTGAGCCAGCCGGGTGACGGTTACCTGCTGTTTCGTATAGGCGATTGCGTGGCGCAGCGTAATACCCACGCGGCGATCTATGACGGCTTGCGGCTGTGTAAGGATTTCTGAGAGCAGCTGCAAGTTGTTAGCTTCAAGCGGCAAGTAAGCGCTTCTGTTCCGTGCTTTTTCTTGAAGCTTGCAGCTTGCAGCTTGAGGCTTTTGCCTTGAGAGCGACATGATGCTAGACACTCTTCTTCCCATCCTGCTGTTCAGCGCCCTGGCCCTTGCGGCGCTGGGCGCCTGGCGGCGGGTAACCCTGTGGCGCAACGGTCGGTCCTCGAAAGTCGATTGGCTGGGTGGCCTGCTGGCTATGCCCAAGCGTTACATGGTCGATCTGCATCATGTGGTCGCACGCGACAAATACATCGCCAATACCCACGTGGCCACAGCGGGCGGTGCGGTGGCCTCGATTGTGCTGGCGATTCTGGTGCACGGTTTCGGTCTGCATAATCGCGTGCTTGGCTATGCGCTGCTGCTGATGACGGCGGTGATGTTTGTCGGCGCGGTGTTTGTCTATCGTCGTCGTCTGAACCCTCCTGCGCGTCTGTCGAAAGGCCCATGGATGCGCCTGCCGAAAAGCCTCATGGCGTTTTCCGCGAGCTTCTTTCTGGTCACGCTGCCGGTGGCCGGCATTCTTCCCGAGCACTTCGGTGGCTGGGTGCTGGTGGCCGTCCTTGGGCTGGGCGTGCTGTGGGGCGTGAGCGAACTGTTTTTCGGCATGACCTGGGGCGGGCCGATGAAGCATGCCTTCGCCGGGGCGCTGCACCTGGCCTGGCATCGCCGGGCCGAGCGTTTTGGTGGCGGACGTTCCACGGGCTTGAAACCGCTGGACCTGGCCGATCGCAGCGCGCCGTTGGGTGTGGAAAAGCCCCAGGACTTCACCTGGAATCAACTGCTGGGCTTCGACGCCTGCGTGCAGTGCGGCAAGTGCGAAGCGGCCTGCCCGGCGTTTGCGGCGGGCCAGCCGCTCAACCCCAAAAAGCTGATTCAGGACATGGTGGTCGGCCTTGCCGGTGGCACCGACGCAAAATTTGCGGGCAGTCCGTATCCATCGCTGGACGGTAAAGGCAAACCGCTGGGCGAGCATGGCGGCAATCCGCATCAGCCCATCGTCAACGGGCTGGTGGACGCCGAAACGCTGTGGTCCTGCACCACATGCCGGGCCTGCGTCGAAGAGTGTCCGATGATGATCGAGCACGTTGATGCCATCGTCGACATGCGCCGCCACCTGACTCTCGAAAAGGGCGCTACGCCGAACAAGGGCGCTGAAGTGCTGGACAACCTGATTGCTACCGACAACCCCGGCGGGTTTGCGCCGGGCGGGCGAATGAACTGGGCGGCCGATCTGAACCTGACGCTGCTCAGCGAGAAAAAAACCGTGGATGTGCTGTTCTGGGTCGGTGATGGCGCGTTCGATATGCGTAACCAGCGTACCCTGCGCGCGTTCGTCAAAGTCCTCAAGGCGGCCGGTGTGGATTTTGCCGTGCTGGGCCTCGAAGAACGCGACAGCGGCGACGTGGCGCGACGTTTGGGTGATGAAGCGACCTTCCAGGCGCTCGCCCGACGCAACATTCAGACCCTGTCCCGGTACAGTGTCCAACGCATCGTGACCTGCGACCCGCACAGCTTTCATGTATTGAAGAACGAATATGGCGCTTTTGGCGGTGATTATCAGGTGCAGCATCACAGCACCTTCATGGCCGAGCTGGTGCGCAGCGGCGCCCTGAATCTGAGTCAGCACAAAGGCGCCAGCGTGACCTATCACGACCCGTGTTATCTGGGCCGTTACAACGGCGAATACGAGGCGCCGCGTGAAGTGCTGCGCGCACTGGGGATCGAGATCAGGGAAATGCAGCGCTCGGGCTTCCGTTCCCGCTGCTGCGGTGGCGGCGGTGGCGCGCCGATCACGGATATTCCCGGCAGACAGCGGATTCCCGACATGCGCATGGACGACATTCGTGAAACGGCTGCCGAACTGGTGGCCGTGGGTTGTCCACAGTGCACGGCCATGCTCGAAGGCGTTGTCGAACCGCGACCGCTGATCAAGGACATCGCCGAGCTGGTGGCCGATGCGTTGATCGAGGAAGTTATCCCCAGCACGCCAGCACCGGCCAAACGTGAACCTGCGGAGGTGCACTGATGAGCGACCTTATCCGCCGTGATCCACGCGCCGAGTGGATCGCCCGCAATCGACTGCATCCGTTGCACGCGGCCATGCAGCCCGTACAGAACAGCTGGATGGGGCCGAATGGCCTGATGCGCAAAAACCTGCATGGTCAGGGATTTATCGGCCCCAACGGCATCAAGCGTATTGACCGCAGCGGCGCGCAGCAGGGCGGCGCGGTCAAGCGATCGGCCGCTGTCGAGGTGCAGCTACCGCTGCATGCCGTCGCCGAGCCAGGGTTCTATATCACCGTGGTGCCCGATATGGTCGGCGGCCGCCTGAGCAGCCATGACCGTGATTTGCTGGGCCTGGCGCGTCAGCTGGCGGGGGCCGAGGGCGCCGTGCTGGCGGTGGTGTTCGGCGAGCACAAGGAAACTGCCTTCGACACCGCTGGCGCGGATCGGCTGTTGATTATCGACGGTGCCGAGTTCGACGGTTATTCACCTGAACAGCGTGTGCAAGGGCTGCGGGCTGTGGATAACCAGTTCAACCCGCGCCACTGGCTGCTGCCGGACAGCCGCAGCGGCGGTGGCGAGCTGGGAAGACGTTTTGCCGCCAGCATCGGCGAGCGACCCGCAACGCGGGTCTGGCAGGTCAAGGACCAGCTGTGCATAAGCCGCGCAGGTGCAGGCCGCGAAGACCTGGTTCGGCCTCTGGCGCGCCTGATTCTGGCCGCTGTGGAGTGCGCCGAACCGGTCAGCGAAACCCGCCACGAGGCATTGCCGGTCGAGTTGTCCACAGGCGTGGCGCGCAGCCTGCCGCGTATCGAAGACCTGGGGGCGGTAGCCGTCGATCCCGGCGTTATCCCCATGGCTGAAGCCGAATTCATTCTGTCTGGCGGCAATGGCGTCAGGGACTGGGACCTGTTTCATCAAGCCGCTGCGGCACTCGGGGCTACCGAAGGGGCGTCGCGGGTGGCAGTGGACGATGGTTTCATGGGCCGCGAGCGTCAAGTAGGCGCGAGTGGCACCTGGGTGACCGCAAGGGTCTATGTGGCCGTCGGTATTTCCGGGGCCATCCAGCATCTGCAGGGCATCGGCGCCTGTGACAAGGTCATTGCGATCAATCTGGATGCGGGCTGCGACATGGTCAAGCGCGCTGATCTATCGGTCATCGGCGAGAGTGCCGAAGTGCTCACGGCGTTGATCGCCGCAGTGCGAGCCTGGCGTAGCGGAGGTAAGCGCGATGCAGCCTGAAGTGTCTGTGGATAAGCATGCGGTACAGATCATCAGTCTGGTGTCCATCGGGGCGCACCCGACATCCGGTCGTGCGCGCCGCGCCGAGCAGGATGCCCGAGCCGTCGAGCTTGGCTTGCAACTGGCTGGGGATAACTTGCAGGTGCTGCATGCCGGCAATGCCGAAGAACCGGCGCTGCGTGCCTACCTGGGCATGGGCCTCAGCGAACTGCATGTGCTGGAGCAACCCGAGGGCGCCGATGCGCTGATTGCGTTGACTGACTACCTCCGGGATTCTGCCGCACAGGTGGTGTTGGCCGGCAGTCAGGCTGAAACCGGTGAAGGGTCGGGCATGCTGCCCTTTCTGTTGGCTGAGAGGCTGGGCTGGCCATTGGTGACCGGTCTGGCTGAAGTCGAGGCGCTGAACAACGGCACCGCGCTGGTCTTGCAGGCTCTGCCTCGCGGCCAGCGTCGCCGGCTGAAGGTTCGCCTGCCGTTTCTGGCCACTGTGGATAACGCGGCTCCCACACCTCGACAAAGCGCCTTCGGGCCCGCGCAGCGTGGCACGCTGGACACCGAAATCGTTCAGGCAGTTACCGATGAGTTATTGACCGACCAATCGCTGCAGCCCGCCAGACCGCGGCCCAAACGCCTGAAAGTGATCAAGGCCAAGAGCGGCGCTGATCGCATGAAAGCCGCCACCGCCAAGGCCAGTGGTGGCGGGGGGCAGGTGCTCAAGGGGCTGCGCCCTGAAGAGGGCGCAGCCGCGATTCTGAAGCTGTTGATCGATGAGGGCGTTGTAAGGTAACCCTAGGGTCCTGTGCTGCCCTCTTTGATAGGCGGTTTGCCTTTCTGTTCGGAGGCCGGCCGGAAGTAGGCATAGGAAATGCTCCCGTCCAGACCGCCGCCATTGCTGACCTCGACTTTGACATCCGCGTTTTCGTAACTGCGGTTGAAACTGGAAATCGTGATGGGTAACAAAATGGTCCGTTTGAATGTCACGCCTGTACGACCTTGACCAAAGCCGCCGTCCGGCCTGCCGGTAACCGAGAACACTGATCCCTTGCCCGCCTTGAGTATTTTGGCTGAGCGTATTTCATCGTTGTCGCAGCCAAAGCTGTTGTTGCCGTTGCCCATTTTGAATTGTCTGTCCACATTGAAGGGCACCGTGCAGACAATATTCTGTGTGGCCCCATTGCCTTCATAAAACACAATGCTTGCGTCGCTGATGTCGTTATCGTCTGGCTTGTTAAGCACTTTTATTCGCGACACCTTACCGTCAAGCCCGTTATTATGAGAGGCGAGCGTGCGGTAATAGAACATATCGGTTGAACCCTCGAATGAGTCGATTCGCACCCTTTTGCCCATGGGAATCGATTGCTTGACGTCTATGATCGTGAAGTCGTCCTGCCGGTCACCGTTGGGGTTGTCGTACAGTTCGATACGCGTGCCCGCTCGAACACCTTCAAGTTCCATTGACCTGAGTTCGTCGTTCTCACACCCGCGTGAGGCAAGCTTCAGATCATATTGAACGCCGCTGCTGCCCCCGCTCTGATTGACCGGCAACACGCAGGAGGCGTCGCCTCCACGATCGGCATTGTTGCGTTCGTAGAAATAAAGACCGCCTTGAGAAAGCGTCGCGGCATAGGGCAGTGCGTCACCCACCTGGTTGAAATCAATGCCCAGATAGTTGGGTTTGCGCCAACCGGTCGCTTCACCGCAATGGTTTTCTACCCTGCGCTGCAACCAGGTCAGGTTGTTATCCACGTCCCCTGCATGCAGCGTAGTACTGCCCCAGGAATGGAATTGATTGAGGACAAATAACCGCGGCAGGCCGCCGTCCCGGGTGCGTAACGAAAGGTCCATGTAACCGTAGCGGCTTTTGCACTGCCAGTCATGCACCAGCGACGTTATACCCAGGTTATAGGTGTTCTCGACTTCTGTATCGGGTGCCCAAAGAACCTCGGCCTGCTTGCCGGCCAGCGTGTACCTTTTGGCCACTTCTCCGTTCGATAACATGACGAGGCGTTTGTTACTGTCGATCATTTCCCGAAGCGTTGGCCAGCTGTATCCATTGGACACATGGCTGTAATCTGCCAATTCCGGCACTTGCTCCAGCACCGGACGCAGTTCGTCTGAGCTCAGCGTCGATTCGAACAGCAGGGAAATGACGGCATTTCGGTCTTTCTGCATATAGGCAACAAACTCTCTGAGTACGTCGCTTAACAAGGGCGCGTCCGCCCAGCATGCACCGATCGCCGGCAGATGGCATACCCGAACCCGTTTTTGCCCGTTGTAATCGCCCACATCCATGTGGATATCCAGCATGAACCCTCTGATCCCACGCTCCAGTTGCGGGGTAATGGCGTCCAGATAGGCGTTGTGCGCGGTGACCCATGTGTACTGATCGAATGGCCTGGTAAAATCATTGATGCCCGGCGCTGCATAAGCGTCCTTGCTGACCTTGATCCAGTAGGCGTTTTCTGTTTCGGCGGTCGGGTAGTACCAATAGTGCGTCGCCGCGTTACCGGAAAATTTCGAACGGTAAAAAGTGATGTTATTCAGCGAGTGAATGGCGCCAGGATAAGTAGGCTCGTTCCATTCCTTCGGGTCCTGCCAGGTGCCTGCATGCTTGCCGGCATAGGTCCAGAAACCATTGTCTGCGGCACCAGCAGGGTAATACCAGTTGTGTCTGGCAGGGCTGCCCTCCTGCAAGGCCTTGAAGAACCACGTCTGGCCGTCGTGATCGGAACGATGGATTTCCCCCACACGCGTAAATTCGTTCCACGTTTTGGGATCGGCGTAGTTACCTTCATTTTTGTAGAGGTATGTCCAGTCTGACGTGCTGTATTCCGAGGTCGGAAAGTACCAGCCTTTTTCAGAAGGACGACCCTCTTTTTCTGCGCGGAATAACAACCGTTCGCCCTGGTAGTCGTAGCTGTAGATATCATCCGGGTAGGCGTAGTCGTTCCAGGTATTGGGCACTTGGAGGGTGCCCCGTCCCTTGCTGAAGAACTCCCACCATGTAGAACTCTTGGGGGCAACGGGGTCATCTTTTGCGGGCTGCCCCTTGGGGTAGTCGTTCTTCCCTGTGAACTTCGACCTGAACAGCATGCGCTGATAGTCGATGGTGGTCTGGTGGACGAGCCCGTTCTGCGTCCAGTCAGCTACGCTTTTGGGCTGTTCGCGTGTTCCGTTGAGGTGCGTGACCTGAAGAAACTTCCAGGCCGGTGACTTTTCGACCAGAGCCGGAGGCTTCTTTTCTTCGTCCGCATCCAGTGGCGCGTTCGGAGGCAGCGTCCACTTGTCCTGTTCTGGAATGCCCTCCTTGTCGGAGTTCACGCTAAACAATAAACGCATCCCGCTGAAGTTGTGCACATGCACGGCGCCGCGCCAGCTGACTTCGTCCCACTCCTTGGGGGCATCGAGGGTGCCTGCGTTTCTGGAGATGCCATAGAAAACCCAGTTTTCGGTGTCTCGCATGTCGAAGGGGAACGGCCAGTCATTCAATGAAGGAACGCCGCTGTTTTTTGCGATGAAATAAAGATCAATGCCCTCATGGGGTGTTTTTACATAATCGCCCGGTACGACGGGCTCCTTCTCATCCTTGGGATCGCTGAGCGTGCCGGCGTGTCTTTCGGTCGCTACGTAGATGAAATGCTCATTGTTCGTCGCGTCCGTGGGGTAGGTCCAGTTCTGCTGCTCGGGTATGCCAGCGCTTCTGGCTTTGAAATAGAACCGTATGCCGTCTTTTTCTACGCGATGAATCGCTCCCCTCCACGTAACTTCGTCAGGTATATGAGGGTCGGCAAAAGTGCCTGCATGGGATGTTGTACCGTAATAGGCCCACTGCTCGGTGCTGCTTTCATCGGTCGGGTAGTACCAGTTGTTGGTTGAGGGTGTCCCTGTCATCTGTGCATGAAAATAGAGTGTTTTGCCGTCATGCTCATAGCGATGCAGACGTCCGGGCCAGGTGTATTCATCCCATTCCTTGGGATCGTTCTGGGTGCCGAAGTGCTTGCTGATACCCAGGAAGTGCCAGGATTCGTTATCCGTCGGCGTCATTGGCCGCTCGCCTACATCTATACCCATTTCGCCGGATTTTCTGGCTTCAAACAGAAACTGCGTTCCCCGGTCCAGATGGATGGCGCCCACCCAGGTGGGCTGATCGAAAAGCTTGGGACTGTTCAGCGTGCCCTGGTAAATCGAAAAGCCCACACGATCAAAGTTGTTTTCGTTCGCGTAACCCTCTTCATCATCCGCTACATGCCCCCAGATTTTTGATCTGTAGAACCATCGGGTGAAACTTTCGCCGATGCCGGTGGGGATCTTCACCACGTGCAGCGCGCCTGGCCAGGTCGCATCGGATTGAGGTTTCGGATCGAGCCAACTGCCCGCGTGAATGCCCATGTCCAGGTAAGACCACTGCTCGTTACTGTCAGGCGGTGCCGGATAGTGCCATCCTTCCTGGCCGGGAGCGCCATCGATGAGGGCCCTTGCGAAGTAAGCCTTGCCATCAACTTCAAAGCGGTGAATCGCACCGGGCCAGGTGATTTCGTAAGCGTCCTTGGGCGATTGCAAGGTGCCTGCAAAGGCACTTTTACCCACATAAAACCAGTTGTCATTGCTTTGCTGTGAGTCAGGCAGCGGATGCCCGGTATTGAAAACACCGGCAAAGCGAGCCTGGTAATACTCGTCCGCAGTATGGATAACCTTGACAGTGTCTCCGGGCCTGATCATCTCCCCCGTCTGCACTGGATCAGTCAGTGTGCCTTGGTGAGAGGACTGCCCCGCGAACTCCCACCAGGCGTTGTCGGTTGCCTCCAGCGGCAGCGGGTGATCGATGCCGATGACCGCGAGATTGCCCGTAATCTTCGAGCGGTAATAACGCCTGGTGTTGTCGACCTGGCGCATATGAATCGCCCCGGTCCAGGTCACTTCCTGCTGATCCTTGGGGTCGATGATCTCGCCCGAATGCCGGGATTCCCCGACCACTGTCCAGTAATCATTTTCTCCGACCAGCGGAATCGGCCAGTCGTGCTCGGCAAGCAGTCCATCGACCTTGGAAAGCAGATACAGAGTACGGTCTCTGGCTTGCATCGCGTGAATGCTGCCCGGCGTGGTAAAGCCGGAGTCGCCTTTCGGATCGGCCCAGGTGCCCACGGGAAGGTTTGTGCCCAGATACTCCCAGTGCTCGTTGTGGGTTCCGGGCGCGGGGTAACTCCAGTCATTGGCTTGAGGAACGCCTCGTGCGAGGGCGCGATAATAGACGCGCTGCCCTTCAACGATAGTGGCGTGAATCAGCCCCTGGCTGGTCATTTCATCGAAGTCTTTCGGATCGGCAAACGTGCCTTTGTGCCGGACCAGGCCCAGCACTTTCCAATACTGTGTGTCGCCCGAAGTCGGGAGAGGCCAATTGTCGGCGATCGGGTTTCCCGACTGCTGAGCGATGTAAAGCTGGCGCCTGCCTGATGAGCTGTACTCGTGAACAGCGCCAATCCAGGTCTGGCCGCTCATTGATTTGGGGTCGGCGTAAGTGCCCGCCTGATCTGAGGTAAACATGAACTCCCAGAAGTCTGTACTTGTGGGGTCTTGCGGGTAAGGTGTTTGCGAAGTGGGCTTTCCGGTCATCTTCGATTTGAGGAGCACCCGTTGGCCATTGATGGTGGCCACGTGTATCGCATCCGGCCAGGTAGGATCGGTGAAGGGTTTTGGGTCCGAGAAGGTGCCGGCATGTTCTCCGGCGTACTCATAGAACGTGTTGGATTCTTCACCTGAGGGATAGACGGCACCCACATCCTGGGCAAATCCGGCAAATCTGGAGCGAAAAAGTTTTTGACGGGTCAGGCCAAGCTGGTCGGCAAAGATTGCGCCGGGGGTGTTGATGTCGTTACGTTCGCGTGGCGTTTCGGCAGTGCCGCCGTTGAGTGAGGTCACGTAGCTCCACTGCTCATCGCTTGTTTCACCCACCGGATAAACCCATCCCCCTGCAACCGGTTGAGCCTGCTGCCGGGCCGCGAAAATGATGTGCTGATCGTCATCCAGGTGCAGTGCGCCTGGCCATGTGGCGTCATCACGGCCTTTGAGGTCGTCTGCCGTACCGGCATGTTTGAACACTGTGACGAATTCCCAGTGGGTGTTACTGGCAAGATCACTTGGGTAAGGCGTCGCTGCAGAGGGCATGCCGTCGAACAGTGAGCGCAGCACTACACGCTGACCCTTGATCGAGGCTTCATGCAGTGCGCCGATCCGGGTAATGTCATCGAAGGGCTTGAAGTCGCTCCATGTGCCTGCGTGTCCGCCTGCATAGACCCAGTAAGGATCGACGATGCCCACCGTCGAGAAGCTGTCGAGATCGTTGGCGGGATAGCCTTCGTAGCTGGAAACATAGAACGTGCGCGCGCCTGGAACGGTGCCATCCACGTACACCGAACCTGCCTGGCTGTAGTCATCGAATCGTCTCGGGGCTTCGAAGGTACCCAGCGGTGGTATCTCTGGAATATACGACCAGTGCTCGTTGCTTTCTGGTGTGGCTGGTAGCGGCCAGTCATGCTTGGAGGGAAGGCCTTCCGCCAGCGAGACGAAATACACCGGGTTGTCGTCGATCAGCGTTTCGTGCACTGCGCCTGGCCAGGTAAATTCCTGTTGGGTTTTGGGGTCGGCCACTGTTCCTGCATGGAGGGAGGTCCCCAATAACTCAAACTCGTCGGTCTGGCTGTAATCCCAGCCGGTTGGCGGCGCGGTCCAGGATTTCAGCGCACGGTACAGCGCTTTTCCCTGGCCCTGCTGTACCGAATGGATAGCGCCGACCCACGTCTCGGTGTCCAGATCAGTCCTGGGGTCCTGCCAGGTTCCGGCATTCTGGGTGATGTGGCGCACTCCCCAATAAGTGGTGTTGGTGGGCGAGGTCGGGTAAGGCTGTTCAACTGCCCCTGAGAAGTGGGCCGCAAACGAAACCCACTTGCCCTGCAGTTTGGCGCGATGCAGTTTTTCGAGCGCGGTGTTTTCTCCGAAGGCTTTCTGGTCGGTGTATGAGCCTTCATGGACGCCGCGATAATCCCAGTACTGATTGCTCTGCGCGCCGCCCGGGAATTGTGCATTCAGAAGGGGCGCGAATCCGATAAAGGTGGAGGCGTAGTAGTCACTGCGTAGCGGCGTCAGCGGGTTGCGATAATAAGAGCCTTTCGACGTGCTCAGGTCGGTCCAGGGTTTGGGGAGGGAGGTCTGAATGCCTGACAGCGTCCCCGCAAACGTCCAGTACCCGGCGCCGCGCTCTGTGCCGGGTGCAGGCCATGCATCGACGCTTGGGCGTCCGGTGTGCTGCGCCAGATAAACGGCCTTGGTCTGCTCGAAATAGACGAAGACGCCAGGCCAGACCAGATCCTGATCGGTTTTCATCGCTTCAGGTGTACCGGGCTTGTCAAAAAAGCCGATGAAGTCCCAGAAGTCATTGCTTTGCGCTGTGGTTGGATAGGGCGTTTGCGGACCGGGCATGCCGTTGATTTTCGAGCTCAGCAAGGCGTTTTTGCCTTCGATCATCGCCAGGTGCAGCGCCCCCTCGCGGGTTGGCTCGTCGAATGGCTTAAGGTCAGGTCCCAGACCTGAATGCTGGCCGGCGTAGGTCCAGAAGTCCGTCGAATGGGGTGTGTCGGGAAGGGCTGGATCGAGCTGTTCAGGCTGGCTGTCGAAGGCTGCGATAAAGAGTGCAATGAACTGGCCCGTATGGACGAAGAACACGGCGCCCTCGAAGGCGGGTTCTCCGGCCTGTCTTGGTTGTTCGAACGTGCCCGCATTCACTTCCCTGCTAACGGTCGACACTTGCGCAATCGACACCGCTGGCGCTGGCAGAGAAGAAGGTCCCTGGTCTGGGGCCGCACTGACGAGCCAGGCCAATAGCAGGCCTGTGATGAACGCCACTGACAATACAGTCCTTTGGTATTTTTTCATGGCACCGGTGCGTCCATTCACAGTGGCTCGGAATTGCGTCTTTGATTAATCAAGGAGCGCTGAAAAGAGCCTATGCGCGTGCCACGCGTCGAGATACTCGCAAAACTGATAGGTGGACGTGGCAGCCGGGATGGACTTACACACAATCCCTGTGCGCGTGCCTGTGGATAAAGTGTTCGTTAATCGCTGAAGCTCTTGCTGGACGTGGCGTGTGACGTAGCGATCAAAAATTGATCAATCTAAGTGGTTATTTCCATTGGGCTTTTTGTGGATAAGCATTCAGGCGCTACCTGTCAGTCACTCACTTTGCCCACAATCTCTGTTGGTGTGACTGTGGACAACTTGTTTGTGGTTGTCTGCAGGCTATATATTTAAAGGGTCTTGAGCTGTTGTTCAAAAAATGATCAGGATGGTAGGTTGCGCGCGAAATCATCCTGACGGCGAGGTTTTTTTGGCCATTTCAGACGTTGTCCACAGCGGATGGGTTATCTGGACCAAGTTGTACCCAAAGTCTGTTGGCGCTTCTGTGGATAAGGTGTTCGTGCTCGTCTGTAGCCCAATGAAATTAAGCTCTGCAGAGAGTTGGTTAAAAAACATACAGGCTTTGTGATTGAGGTGTTCCACGGTAAGTCGTTGTTGCCCGAGCTATTTCCGAGCCTACGAAAAAACGACTTATCCATAAACGCTTTTTGGGCGCTGTGGATAAGTCGTTCAGTCATTACACCGTCACCGTCTGTTTATGAGCCAGGGCAGGTACTCGCGAGGTTCACTGCCATTCTTTCGGCCAGTCGCGGAAACCTCTGCCGCCTGCTTGCTCGGTCCAGGGTGCCCATAGCGTCGGCGCACCGCCTGGGTACCAGTCTGTTTGTGAATGGTGAGGATTGAGGCAGATGTAAGAGGCACCGGCATACATCACCTTATCCCCCTTCACGTAGTCAGTATTTGTTTTCCATTCAAGCAATGCGGCGCTGGTCGAGGCCTGCACAACGTTGCTGGGCCCGGACAGTTCTGAATCTTTATCGCGTGCGCCGACCAGATACTGATAGGTCTTGCTTGGGGTCAGGCCTCTGACGGTATAAGTCAGTACGGTTGAGTCGACGGTCACAGTAGGCGCGTCGAAACTGTAGACATGGTAGACGTCAACGGCAGTACCCCCGGTAGGTGCATCCCATGCCAGTGAAACACTGGTGGGGGTCGCACCTGTCTGACGCAAGTTGCCGGGTGGCGCAGGTCGATCATTGGACGCCTCGGATTCTGTAGTGGCCAGAAGTTCTTCAGAGAGTCCTGAGCTGTTGCCCAGACTGTCGGTCGCGATGATGTGATAACCATAAAGGCGGCTTTGCAGAAGGCCTTCGTCGGTGAAGGGAGGAACCTTGCCCTTGCCTATCGAAACACCCTCGCGGAACAGCTCATAGTCAAACGGACCGCTGGCATCCGTCGAAACACTCCAGTCCAGCGTTATCGATGTGGTGGTCCGCCCGGTTGACCTGAAGTCGACAGGCACTGAAGGTCTATAGGGTTCCAGATCGGTTGGGACTTCCAGCTCGTTGCTGATCTCCGACCACTTACCCTGTATATCTTTTGCAATAACGAAGTAGGTATACGTTCTGCCCGCTGTGAGGTTCTCATCGGTATAGACGCGTGGTTGGTCAGCAGGGACCTTCACAAAAGGCCAGCCATCCCGGGCAATTTGATACTCGAGGAGTCCAGCTTCGCTGCTGGACTGTGTCCATTCCAGCGATACACTTCTATCGGTGACGCCTGCCAGGCTCAAGACTGGTGGTGTTGGGTTCGCCGCACCGCCGCCTCCTGCCTGGGTACTCACGCTGATCGCTGGAGAGAATGCCGAGGTGTTGCCCATGACATCAATGGCACGTACCTGGTAACTGTAAGTGATACCGGACTGAAGGCCGGTGTCTTCATACGAAGGGCTGTCCGCAAATAACGACACGCTGTTGTCGCGGCGCAGTTCATAGCGCAGTACCGGGTTCTGGCCTGCCGACAGCGACCAGACGAGTTTCACCGACGTTGGGGTTTGTTCGGTTGACCTGAGGCCAGTGGGTACTGAAGGCTTGTCAGGTACGGGCGTTTCGCCGCCGGTGAGATAACCGTAGCGTTTGGCAAACTCCCATTTATAGGCTTCGCCAACCTTGGGCGTGCCATTGTCCCAGTTGACCGACCAGGTCATCAGACCGCGAATCGGGTTGCCGTCGGCCTGCAGGGTGTCCAGGGCGTATTTCACGTCGTCCGGGTTGATCACATAACCTGTCGCGGCGGCGTCATTATTGGTGGGCAAGCCGATCGCAAGCCGGTTCGCCGGGATTTTGGTAAAGCCGCGCGTGCCGTGGATCAGGCTGTCGGTCAGGTAATAGAGAAATTCCTTCTTGTGGGCATCATTGTTTTGCGTCACTCACAGGTTGAGCTCGTCGACCCATATGCCGTCGCCACCCTGGTTGTAGTATTGGGGGGCGATAAAGTCATAGAGGTCCTCAAGCGCCTCGATATAAGCGAGGTACGCGCCGCCACTTCTGAAGGACGTGAGGAAGGCGACGGCTTCTTTCAGAAACGGAAAGTAGGTGGTGATTTCTTTCAGCAGTGGCGTATCGCGGGCAGCCGATCGCAGATAAGGAAACTCCGGAGCCATGCTGATAATGAAATGCTTGCCTTCGGTCTCGTAATGCTCGCGCACCATTCTCAGTGCGGCGGGTAATACGGTGCGGTTATCGGCAAAGGTAATGGCGGCCTGTTCGAGATCGATATCCAGGCCGTCAAAGCCATAGACTTCGACCAGCCGGATAATCTCGTAGGCCAGCGCTTCTTCCTGGCCGGCATGCAGCTCGATATGCGCATCAGCCCCGCCAAGCGAGATCAGCACCGCCCGGCCCTGGGCATTCAGTTCCGCTACCTGAGCGCGAAACGCCTCATCACTCAGGTTATAAGGCTTGAAGGTCGGTATGCCGGCGCCTTTCATGAAAGCCACTGCAATGACGTTGTAGGCCTTATCTATGCCTGTCAGCGGCATTTCGGCAAACATTCCCTGCTGGTAGCCCTGACCTGATTCCGAGGGCCAGTTATGCCAGAAGCCCATGAGGATATTTTTCCCTGATATATCCGTCATGGTCGATGCGGCGTCGACCTTCTTGTTTTTGTATTGAGTGATGATTTTTGGGTTGAGCATGATTCGTGTCTCCGTCCGTTGGATTGACTGCAACGGGAGTTGATCACGAAAGGTTTTTTCACGTAACTGTCAGAAATGACGGTATCGGCGGGAAGGCTTTTGTGTCGGCGATACTTCAGGGCTGACTCGCTTCGTGCGTGAAGTGAGTCAGCCCTGACGTATCGCGTTGGCGGGGTAAACGCTACTCGTGATTGACCGCCACGCCCTTCAAATACGGTGCAGGCTCCGCGCCGAGGTTTTCCAGCATGCGCGAGCTGTACCAGTCGACGAAGTTGACCACGCCGAACTCATAGGTTTTCGAGTAAGGGCCGGGTTGATAGGCGCTGGAGTTGATGCCTCGCTGGTTTTCCTCGGCCAGACGACGGTCCTGATCATTGGTAGCGTCCCAGACCTGGCGCATACGCTCGACGTCGTAATCGACGCCTTCGACCGCATCCTTGTGGACAATCCACTTGGTGGTGACCATGGTTTCCTGCGCGCTGATCGGCCACACCGTGAAGACGATGATGTGATCGCCCATGCAGTGGTTCCAGGAGTGCGGCAAATGCAGAATGCGCATCGAGCCCAGGTCAGGGTTCTGGATACGGCCCATCAGTTTCTTGCAGCCGACCTTGCCGTCCATGGTCATCGACACTGTGCCTTTAAGCAGTGGCATGCGCACGATACGGTTGCGCAGGCCGAAGCTGGCGTGGGCGTAGGGAATTTTCTCTGCGTCCCAGGCAGCGGCGGACGCGGCGACATGATCCTTGAAGGTCTGATCGGCGCGGGGATCGGTGACGTCGTCCCATTCCAGCAGCGTCTTGAGCAATTCCGGGTGCGAGCCACTGCAGTGGTAGCACTCGCGGTTGTTTTCCAGCACCAGCTTCCAGTTGGCCTTCTCCATCAAGGTGGTTTGCACCGCCACCTTGGTGTTCTCCATATCGTAGGGTTCCATGTAGTGGCGCAGCGTCGAGAGGAACTCGTCGATGGCCGGCGGGTTTTCTGCCAGGCTGATGAAAATGTAGCCGCCCGCAGTCTTGACGTGGACCGGTTTGAGGCCGAACTGCTTCATGTCGAAGTCGTCGCCCATTTCAGTGCCCGCATACAGCAGGCGACCGTCCAGCTCATACGTCCACTGGTGATAGTGGCAAACCAGTTTGGCGACCTTGCCTTTTTCGGCTGTGCACAGGCGCGAGCCGCGATGGCGGCACACATTGTGGAACGCGTTGACGGCACCGTCCGGGCCGCGCACGACCAGGATCGGGTTCTTGCCGATCTGCAGCGTCAGGTAATTGCCCTTGGTCGGGATTTCGCACGTCATCCCGGCAATCAGCCACTCCTTGTGAAAGATTTCCTGCATGTCGATTTCAAACAGTCGCTCATCACTGTAGAAAGGCTGCGGCAGCGAGTACGTGCGCTCGCGATTCTGCAGCATCTCGGCAGTGGCCTTGCGTGCAGGTTCCAGCGGATCGCCCAGGCTCAAGGTTGCGGTGACGTCCATCGATTAAATCCCTCATGACCGCGGCATGGGCGGCCTGCGAATATGGCTGATACGGGTGTGATCGCTTTTCACGCATGACGATAGATCAGTCGATCATGCTTATGACCCTTGGTGGCGAGTGTGGAGCCGGGCGCTCAGCGAACCTTATCCATGGGCGACATGGCCGCATCCGTTCCCGACGCGACAGGCCTTGTTGGACGGGGCTGGTCGCGGTAAGTACGTGAATGTCGTTGATAGGTAAATGGCCGCCTCGCGCGTTACGCAGAATCCGCAGCATGAGAGGCCGACAGTCGGCCGTGGAGATCGAGTATGTCCCAAAGTTTCCTGAGCCCGGTCACGACCCAGACATGGGCCAACGGGCGTCACCTGGTACGTGTCGTCAAAGTCATCCAGGAAACCTGGGACGTGCGCACGTTCTGCTTCATGGCCGACCAGCCGATCATGTTCTTCTTCAAGCCGGGCCAGTTCGTGACCCTGGAGCTGGAGATCGACGGCCTGCCGATCATGCGCTCCTACACCATCTCCAGCTCGCCATCGGTGCCGTACAGTTTTTCGATCACCGTCAAGCGTGTGCCGGGCGGCAGGGTTTCCAACTACCTGCATGACACCCTGATTGAAGGGCAGGAGCTGGCGGTACACGGGCCGGTCGGGCTGTTCAATGCCATCGACTTCCCGAACCCGAAGATTCTCTACCTCAGCGGCGGTGTCGGTATCACGCCGGTGATGTCCATGGCGCGCTGGTTCTACGACACCAACGCCAATGTCGACATGGTCTTCGTGCACAGCGCCCGCTCGCCCAAGGACATCATCTACCACCGCGAGCTGGAGCACATGGCGTCGCGGATCGACAACTTCAACCTTCACCTGGTCTGTGAAAAACACGGGCTGGGCGAGCCGTGGGCGGGTTATCGCGGTTACCTGAACCAGAAAATGCTTGAACTGATGGCCCCGGACTTCATGGAGCGCGAGGTGTTCTGCTGCGGGCCGACGCCGTACATGACCGCGGTCAAGCGTCTGTTGCAGGAAAACGGCTTCAACATGGCGCAGTACCATGAAGAGTCGTTTGGTGCGACACCGCCAGAAGCCAGGGCCGATGCCGTCGAGCAGGCCGAAATCGCCGCCGACGCGCCCGATGTCGACATCGCCGATCTGCATCAGGTGGAGTTCACCGACACCGGCAAGAGCATCCGTGTGGGACCGGGCGAAACCGTGCACGCCGCCGCCGCGAAACTCGGCCTGATGATCCCCAAAGCCTGCGGGATGGGCATCTGCGGGACCTGCAAGGTCATGAAGCTGAGCGGTGAAGTCGAGATGGAACACAACGGCGGCATCACCGACGATGATGTTGCAGAGGGATACATCCTGTCCTGCTGCAGCGTGCCGAAGGGCGATGTGCGGATTGAGTATTGAGCACGCCTGACGCTATGTGACGCAGAGCGTCACGAACGGCATACCCACGCGGAGCATGGGTACGATAGGCGTTCTTTCGGGCGTTTATCGTCCTGATCCACTCTGACTCTGCTTGTAAGCCGCCAGCGCGGGCAGCAGTTGCTGGTCGATGGCCTGGCGGACGGCGGGGAGGAGGGTGGCGCTGCCGGTGAGGAGTTGTTCTACCAGGCGCCGCAAGGCGGTCGCGCGTTCGGCGTTGAGGCCGCAGACGGCGTTTGCGCAGGCTTGTTCAGCGGTTGCGCCGCCGGGTGCTTCGAAGCCCAGGGCTCTGAGCTGGCCGAGCAGGTCTTCCTGGTCAATCAAATCCGCGTGCATCATGACGTCTGTTCCTTTGATCGGGCTTTTTCCGATTCTGGAAGGACAACCGCCTGCGGGCAACCCCTGCCTGTCGTGAGTGGCAGGATTGGCTACAAGTGCGTCGTTTTCAGTTCATGGGGTCATTCGGCTTGCAGGTTGTCTATGGTTCTGTCGACCATGACCTTGGCCATTTCCACCAGGTGCATGATCGACAGCGTCATGTCGCGCTGGGTGCCGGTCATGCTGTCGCTGAATTCACAGGCGCTGGTGGCGGCGCAGCGCAGCAGGTCGCTGGCATGCATCAGGGCGTCTTCATGGCTGACGTTGGGGTTGGCGGTGAAGAGGGGCGGATCGGGGACGATTTTTAGCATGTGATGTATCTCCTGAAGTTTTAGAAGACCATCACCGTCGGCTACTAATCGAGGGTGGTGATCATGCGCAGGTAGTAGCCCGGTCCAGGAACCCCGGTGCATCCAAAGATGCCCCACGCACGACCACCATAAAAGCGCAGGCCGTGAAAGGGCACCTGCACAAGGTGGCGCAATGCGCCTGGATAACGAGGGCTACTAATCCTCACCGCTGAATATGCAGCGACGGGCGCAGAGTAGAGATCGAAACAGGCAGGCACAAGGGGCCGGGAGTTTCTCGGAAATTTCCTTCAAGCGAAAGAGACGAGTCCCGCAAATTCGTTACAAATTCTTGTTCATTGCTCAGGTTTGCTAAACTGCGCAGCTTGCCAGGAGCTGCCATGAATTACCGTCACGCCTACCATGCCGGCAACCACGCCGACGTCTTCAAACACCTGACCCTGACTCGCCTGATTGCCCTCATGGCGCGCAAGGAGCAGCCGTTCGCCTATCTCGACACTCACGCCGGGCTCGGCCTGTACGACCTCAAAGGCGATCAGGCCACGCGCACCGGAGAATGGCTGGAAGGCATCGGCCGTCTGTGGAACGCCACCGACCTGCCTGCGCTGGCGTCCGACTATCTGCAAGTGCTGCACGACATGAACCCGGATGGCGAGCTGCGCTACTACCCCGGTTCGCCGGAACTGGCTCGCCGCCTGACCCGCGAGCGCGAGCGTGTGCTGCTCAACGAGAAGCATCCCGAAGACGGGCGTCTGCTCAAGGAGAACATGAAGGGCGACCGCCGCGTAGCGGTGCATCTTGGGGAAGGCTGGCATGTCCCGCGTGCCTTGCTGCCAGTGGCCGAAAAGCGCGCCGTGATGCTCATCGACCCGCCATTCGAGCAGCTCGATGAAATGAAGCGTTGCGCGGTCGCGCTCCAGGAAGCCATCGGCCGCATGCGTCAGACAGTGGCGGCGATCTGGTATCCGATCAAGGATACCCGCCTGCTGCGCCGCTTCTATCAGGACCTGGCAGAAACCGGCGCGCCCAAGCTGCTGCGCGTCGAACTGTTCGTCCACCCGCTGGACACACCGGCCAGCCTCAACGGTTCAGGCCTGGCCATCGCCAACCCGCCATGGGGCCTGGAAGAAGAACTGCGCGAACTGATGCCGTACCTCGCCCAGAAGCTGGGCCAGACCCAGGGCGGCTGGAAGATGGACTGGTTGATTGCCGAGTAGGCGTGTTCATAGCCAGGCCGAGTTGCGCTGCCTAGCGGACGCAGAGCGTCCAGAACTGCATTCCCACGCGGAGCTCAGCGTTATACATAAGCTCGCTTTTGATTCTGACCGTAGGTCGTAGGAGCGAACTTGTTCGCGAAAGGGCCAGTATATTCGGCGAAAATGCGTCACCTGAACTACTATCTTCGCGAACAAGTTCGCTCCTACGCCCTGCGGGCAGAAGCCTGAAAAACGCTGTTTTCGGGCCGCTAGGCGCGAATCAAGCCGGCATGCACACGCCCGTGCCGCCCAGCCCGCAGTAGCCCTGTGGGTTCTTGGCCAGGTATTGCTGGTGGTAGGCCTCGGCAAAGTAAACCGTCGGTGCCTGCTCGATTTCGGTGGTGATGGTGCCCTTGCCGGCTTTGTTCAATTGCGCCTGGAACGTTTCGGCACTGGCTTTGGCAGCGTCGAGCTGTTCGGGCGTCGTGCAGTAGATCACCGAGCGATACTGAGTGCCGATGTCGTTGCCCTGGCGCATGCCCTGAGTCGGGTTGTGCACTTCCCAGAACACCTTGAGCAGTTCTTCGTAGCTGATTTTTGCTGGCTCGTAGACCACCAGCACCACCTCGGTGTGACCGGTCAGCCCGGAGCAGACTTCTTCGTAGGTCGGGTTCGGGGTAAATCCGCCTGCGTAGCCGGCGACAGTGCTCACCACACCTTCCTGTTGCCACAGACGGCGTTCTGCGCCCCAGAAGCAACCCATGCCGAAGATGGCGAATTCGACGTTGCTCGAAAACGGCCCCAGCAGCGGATTGCCGTTGACGAAGTGAAATTCCGGAAGCGCCATAGGTGTTTCACGACCCGGCAATGCTTGTTCGGCGGTAGGCAGTACATTTTTGTTCACTAGAATTTCCGAGCGCAAAGTCATGAACCATATCCTCTCGTTTAGAGACAGGCAGCAGGGGCCAGGACGGATGAATGCAATTACATAGGTCCCGTTACACGTAGAAACAAGTGCTGCCGTGTAATAACAGACTGACAGTGTGCCCGAGAGAGCGGGGTGCAGGGAAGGTTGTCAGGCGGATGGGCGACGAGGGTAGCGCTTCAGTTTCTCGATCAGCTCTTGGCCTGGGATAGGCCTGTCGAACAGATAGCCCTGGCCGACATCGCAGCGGTGGCGTCGCAGGAAAGCCAGCTGAGCCGCAGTTTCAATGCCTTCGGCGACCACTTTGAGCTTGAGGTTGTGAGCCATGGCGATGACCGCGGAGGTGATTTCCATGTCGTCTTCATCATCCGGAATATCGCGGATGAAGCTGCGATCGATCTTGATCACATCGATGGGGAATTTCTTCAGGTAACTGAACGACGAGTAACCGGTGCCGAAGTCGTCCATGGCCAGCGACAGGCCGAGTTTTTTCAACGAGTCGAGTTGCTGGCGGGTATCTTCTGTCGCTTCCAGTAGCAGGCCTTCGGTCAGCTCCAGTTCCAGCAGCGAGGGGTCAAGCTCTTCTTCTTTTAGGATGGCGGCAATCGATGACACCAGTTCCGGGTCGGAAAACTGCTTGGGCGATACATTGATGGCCACTTGCAGGTTGCCGAACCCTGCGGCAGTCAGGTCCTTGCTCATGCGACAGGACTGACGCGCGACCCATTTACCGATGGGGATGATCAGGCCGGTCTCTTCGGCCACGCTGATGAACTGGTCCGGTCGGATCATGCCTTTTTCAGGATGATTCCAGCGCAACAGCGCCTCCATGCCCAGCAGGCGACCGGTCAGCAGGCACAGCTTGGGCTGATAGAACACCTCCAGCTCGTTCTGGGTCAGGGCGCGGCGCAGGTTGTTTTCCACGAACAGCTTGTAGCTGGCCTCGGCATTCAATGCTTCGGTAAACACCTGAACCTGATGTTTGCCATTGGCTTTGGCCTTGTGCAGGGCCAGACCGGCGTTTTTCATCAGGGTCTGCGGGTCACGACCGTGCAGTGGCGCGCAGGCGAGGCCCACCGAGCCGGTGACGCTGATCAGCTGATTGTCGACGAACATCGGCTTGTCCAGCGTGGCCAGCACCTGGGTGGCGGTGGCGTGCCCGGCTTCCTGATCGGTGTTGTCGATCAGCACGGCAAATTCGTTACTGGCAAAGCGCGCCAGTATGTCGGACGGGCTCAAGGTATTGCGCAGGCGCCGCGCCAGGCTGATCAGCAGTTTGTCACCGGTCTGGTGGCCAAGGCTGTCGTTGATGCGCTTGAAGTTATCGATGTCGACCAGCAACAGGCTCATCGGCGTATCGGTGTCGCGGGCAAAGCGTTCGTCCAGATTGCGGATAAAGGCCGGACGGTTGCCCAGGTTGGTCAGGTTGTCGGTGTACGCCAGGCGCTCGATGCGCTGCTGGGCCAGCTTGCTCTGGGTGATGTCTTCGTAGATGCCGATATAGTGCGTCAACTCGCGGTTGTCGCCGTACACCTTGGAAATCGACAGCTGGCCCCAATAGGGTTCGAGGTTCTTGCGCCGGCTTTTGAACTCGCCCTGCCAGCTGTTGCTGTTGGTCAGGCTGGAGTTGGCTTCCAGCAGCAACTGGTTGAGGTTTTCCAGCGCGGGCAATTCCGACAGCTTGTGCCCGGAGACTTCCTCCGAGCTGTACTGGGTGATCGCCGTGAAACTCGGGTTTACGTATTCGACCACGCCGTTGCAGTTGACCAGCAGAAAGGCGTTGGCGCTTTGTTCGACCGCGCGTTGGAACAGGTGTAGTGCGTTGGTCGCAGCCCGACGGTTATGGTTGTTGATGACCTGGGCAAACTGGTCAGCCAGCTCGCCGGCGAAGGCGATCTCGTCGGACTGCCATTCGCGCGTCGAGCCGGACTCTTCCAGGCACAGCACGCCGATCACCTGGCCATCGATACGAATACTGGCATCGAGCACCGCCCTGGTTTCTCCAGGATTCAGGCTTTTGGCCATTTCGCAGGTGCGCGGGTCAGTCTGGATATTGCTGGCGTCGATCGCCCGGCTGGTATTCAGCGCTTGCAGGTAGGTGGGGTAGGGGCTGATATCCACCGGCGTGCGTGACTGATAGTCGCCGGTTTCACGGCTGTAGTCGGTGATCGGCTCCAGGCGCTTGTCGTTGAGGTTCCAGATACTGACATGATCGACATCGTAGATATCACAGGCGCTTTTGGTGATCAGCTCTGCCGCTTCGAGCAGGGTATTGGCCGTGGTGTAGCGATGTCGGGTCAGGCGCAGGATCAGATCCTGCTGGGCGCGCACGCGCTCCAGGTGGGCAAACTGGTCGCGCTGGGCGCGCTGGTTGAGTTCCAGGGCAATCTGCAGTCGCAGGTTGCGGGTTTCCAGATCGGAGTCCGTGACCGGTTCGCCAGTCGTGACAAGGCCTTCGACGATCAGAAAATAACCACGTAACAGATGGCGGTTGTGCTGTTTGTAGGCTTCGCCGATTTCCAGCAGGCCAAGCGGGCCCTTGGGGCTGTGAAGGGTGTAACGAATCAGGTAATTCGGGGAAGAGGCCAGTTGCAGCTGGATGTCATCGTGCAGTTGATAACGAGCTTCCGGCTCCATGAGGCTGGCATAAGGGGATCCAATCAAGGCGCAAAGGTCAACGGCTGCCAGTCCGAACTGCCTTTCGCAATTTGGATCGAGAAACAATAGCGCCCAATTGGCTTCATTCAGCCGCTCGAAACGCAGCATGCCCAGGCGCGAGGGCACTGGCAATTGCGTCACTACCTCGGCTGCGGATCTACCGGCAGCATCGGTTTGGCTTTTCATGAACAAACTCGCTTCCGGAATACTAGTCGCGACAGGGGTAAACCCCACTTTCGCGTATGGCAAGGTTGCATCATGCGGCCCGTGCTTACAAGAGACCACAGTGGCTTAGTGCTATAAAAGTGTCGGCCGGTTGTCCAGGTTCTTCAGTGTATCTGGTCGGATACTCAAATTCGTTGATTTTTCGGGCGAAACCCCCGTTTTCCAGGGGAATTCGCTTTGCAGATGTGCTCCAGTCACGAGCCGTTGTCAATCAGGCTTTGGCTATCCTGGGCTCCTTCGCGGGCAATTGCAGGAAAATACCTGCTGCAAACATGGCCAGCACCCCGACACTCAGGAAGGTCAGCTGGAACGCCCCCAGCATGCTGCTGACCTCGCCGGTGGCAACTTCTTCGCTGAAACCACCCAGCAAGGCTGCTGCGCTTGCCACGCCAAGACTCAGCGACAGCTGTGCCACGACCGAGAGCAGGCTGTTGCCACTCGCTGCACTGGCATCGTCCAGATCGATCAGAGTGACCGTATTCATCGCCGTGAACTGCAAGGAGTTGACCGCGCCAAGCAGTCCCAGATGCACCAGCAACACCCAGTATGGGGTTTGCACATCGACCAGCGCCAGGCTGGCCAGCAGGATGCCCAGCAGCAGTGTGTTGCCGGTCAGAATCATGCGATAGCCCAGCCGCTCGATCAGCCAGCGGGCGACAGTCTTGGCGAACATGCCAGCGGCGGCCAGTGGCAACATGCTCATACCCGCCTGAGACGGCGAATACCCCAGCGCCACTTGCAGCAGCAATGGCACCAGAAACGGCAGGGCACCGCTGCCCAGACGGGCGAACAGGTTGCCCATGATGCCGACCGCAAACGTTCGGGTACGGAACAATGAAGGGGCAAACAACGGCGATTCGATGTGCCCGGCACGCAGCCAATACGCTGCCAGACAGCCCATTCCGGCAAACAGCAGCAGTACCACGCGCATGTGTGGAAGGTGCAGCTCGCCCAGGCCCTCCAGGGCAATGGTGATCAGTATCATCGCCGCGCCAAACAGGATGAAGCCAACGCCGTCAAACCGGGTTCGACCGCCTCCCGGAAGATCAGGAATGAAGTGTTTGACGGCATAGCAACCGAGGATGCCGACCGGAATGTTGATCAGGAAAATCCAGTGCCAGCTCAGGTACTCCACCATCCAGCCGCCAAGCGTCGGGCCCAGCAATGGGCCCAAAAGGCCCGGCACGGTGATAAAACCCATGATTCGCACCAGCTCCGAGCGCGGATAGGCGCGCAATACGATCAGGCGCCCGATGGGCAGCATCAGCGCGCCCCCCAGCCCCTGAATCACCCGGGCGGCCACCAGCACGTTCAGTGACCAGGACAGCGCGCACAGCAATGATCCGAAGCTGAACAGCAGGATGGCGCTGAAGAAGATGCGCTTGATCCCGAACCGGTCGGCGATCCAGCCCGAAGCCGGGATCAGCAGCGCAATGGTCAGCATGTAGGCGATGACCACCGACTGCATGCGCAACGGGTCTTCTGCCAGTGAGCGGGCCATGGACGGCAAGGCGGTGTTGAGAATCGTGCCGTCCAGGCTTTGCATGAAGAATGCGATGGCGATGACCCAGGGCATCCAGCGCAGGGTCTTTTCGTCCATGATCGGCGCTGCTGAGTTCTGCATAGGCTCCTGCTATAGCGTGAGGGTGAGTCGGCTGATCAATGCACCAGGCAACTGGATTGAACCGGTCTGGCGCTGACTGTAGGTGCTCGATTGGAGAATCAGTTCCCTTTCTCTGGTCAGGTCCTCCAGTGCGCTGCCCAGCAGGCTGTAGGCGCTGTCATCGAAACGCATGGTGCTCACTGGCGCGACGATCTTGCCCTCTTCGACCCAGAACGTTGCGAAACGTGTCATTCCGGTGAGGCGCGCAGCGGCGCGGTCGGAGAAGTTCAGATACCAGAGGTTGCTGATGTAAAGCCCGGTGCCGAGCCTGGCGAGGATCTGATCCAGCTCCAGCGAACCGCCGGCAATACTCAGCGCGCTTGGGCCTTCGCCGTAATCCGCGCCGTTGGCAGGCAGGCCGTATTCGGCTGCGCTGCTCGAATCCACCAGTCGATCGCGGGCTTGCCCGTCGACGATCAGTTTCAGGTCCTTGCGCGGGTAGCCTTCGCGTGAAAACGCTGGCGAGAGTGAACCGCTGACTTTTTCGTCGAAGTTGACCAACGGGCTGAAAGGCGTCTCGCCGTCATACAGCCTCTGCAACGGGCTGCGTTTACTGGCCAGTGACTGCGCGGAAAATCCGCCCCAGGTGAGCATGCCGATGACTTCGTCCAGAGCCGCTGGCGCCAGGTACGCGCGGTATTGTCCGGGCTTGAGTGCATGCAGCGGGCGGCCGAGAAACTCCAGCTGTTCGCGGGCCTGTTGAAAACGCTGCACGAAGGCTTCGTCGCTCCAGTGGTGACCGGCGTAGTTGGCTTTCACGGCCTGGCCGTTTTCGTGAAACAGGCTCCAGTCGAAATTGAAGCTGTTGGCCTGATGCCAGCCCAGCGCGCCCCAGGAACTGGCGAAGCCGCGGTAAAGCGGGCCTGCCGCATAAAAGCCTACCAGGTCCAGATCGCCTGCCAGTTCGCTGATCTGCTCGACAACCCGGGCGCTGTCCGGCAGCGGCAAGTCTTGAACGTTACTGCTTTGCCAGGCAGTCGTGTTCGGCAACAGATAGGGATCCCTGGCCAGCGACGGCAGTGTTTCGCGCAATTGTTGCAGGGCGTCGACAAGGCGCTGCTGGTCGGTCTCGGCGTCGCCGGACAAGGTCAGTTCCAGATTGGCATGCCGGCCGTCATCGATCAGTTTGAACGTGGCGATGACCTGCTGGACGCTCCCGGCCTGTCGAACCTGGCCGTGGTTGAACCGGATGAAGTCAGACGCCTCGGCGTCGTAGGCCAGAGTGAAGTGTTCCGTCGGGCTGATGGCAGCCTTGAGCACGGCGACCAGCGCCTCGAACTGCTGTTGGTGCGACATCAGGCATCTCCTCCAAACACATCGACATTGGCAAACACACACGCCGGAGAGGCATGACCTACGCGGATCACCTGGTTGGGTTCGCCCTTGCCGCAGTTCGGCGTGCCCAGCACTTTGAACGTGCTGGCATCACCTACGGCGCTGAGGTTTTTCCAGAATTGCGCGGAGATCGCCCGGTAATTAGGATTTTTCACCACGCCCTTGAGCTCGCCGTTCTCGATCAGCTGGCCCCATTCGCAGCCGAACTGGAATTTGTTGCGTGCGTCATCAATGGACCAGGAGCGATTGCTCGACATCAGAATGCCGTGCTCGATGTTGCCGATCAGACTGTCCAGCGACTGGTCACCCGGTTCGATGTTCAGGTTGGCCATGCGATCGATGGGTGCACGGTTCCAGCTGGAGGCGCGGCTGTTGGCGACGCCTGCCAGACCGCTGCGGTATTGCGACAGGGCACCACCGAGCGGGCGCTGCAGCAGGCCGTCACGAATCAGGAACTGCTTGCTGGCTGACGTGCCGTCGTCATCGTGCGCGTAGCTGGCCAGTTGCTCGGGAATCTCCGGGTCGAAGGTTACGTTGAGCAGGCTGGAACCGTATTGCAGGGTGCCGAAGTCAGTCGTTTTGACGAAACTGGTGCCTGCGTAATTGCGCTCGTCACCGAGAATCCGGTCCAGCTCCAGGGGGTGGCCGATGGACTCGTGAATCTGCAGGACCATCTGATCGGGCATCAGCAGCAGGTCGCGTGGGCCTGATGGTGTGTTGGGGGCGAGGATCAGCTGCAAGGCCTCGTCGGCAACAGTGGCGGCAGACCCGATCAGGCCGCAACTGCTCAGCACTTCGATGCCACCTTGCTGGCCGAAGTTATGCCCGCCCAGGGTGCGCGTCTGGCTGTCGCGACCGTCGTAGGCCGTCACGCTCATGCCGGGAAACACGAAGCGCTGTGCCTGACGCAATTCTGCGCCCGCGCTGTTGAGGTAGATTTGCTCGACGGTTTCCAGGTCCAGTATGGCCTGCCAGTTGACCAGGCGTTCGTCTGCCGGGACCGCGCTGGATTCGGCCATCAACAGGCCGATGCAGTCGCTCAGCGGCGGGAAGGCTCGATCCATGTTTGGCGACAGGTAGTCAGCCTTGGCGCTCGAGACAGCTTGATCGCTCAGGTCCAGCAGCGCATGCGGTGCCAGACGGCGGGCCAGCGTTTCGGCCTGCTGCAAGGCCGCCTGCAAACCCTTCAGGGAGATGTCGTTGGTGGCGGCGTAGGCTTCAACGCCGTTCAGGCGCACGGTCAGCATGGCACCCTCGTCGCTGATCAGTGACGGCGGCTCGGCCACATTCTTGCGCACGCACAGGCGCTGGCCGGTGCGGTGCACGTAACGTACGGAAAAGAATTGCGCTTCACTCTGCAGGGCAGCGAAATGCTGCTTGAGCCGGGCGGAGAAATCGAACATGCAGACAAGCTCCTTCTTGAGGGCGGTCGGTAAAGTCCGGACGGCCTTGTGGGCCGTTTGCCGTCAAGAAGGAGATTAACCCGTCGCTCGTCAGGCTGCACCTGCAAGCTTGATTTAGACGCTTCAGCCCTGCATCACCAGCCTGATATCGGCGGCCAGTTCACGCACGCGGTCTTCTTCGGTGTCCCACGAGCACATGAAACGGGCGCCGCCGTTGCCGATGAAGGTGTAGAAGCGCCAGCCGCGGGCGGTCAATGCAGCAATGGCCGGCTCCGACAGCTGCAGGAACACGCCATTGGCCTGCACCGGGAACATCAGCTCCACGCCAGGAATGTCCTTGACCAGTTCGGCGAGCAGTTGCGCACAGCGGTTGGCGTGACGGGCGTGTTTGAGCCAGGCGTCGTTTTCCAGCAGGCCGACCCACGGTGCAGACAGGAAGCGCATCTTCGACGCCAGTTGCCCGGCCTGCTTGCAGCGATAGTCGAAGTCTTCAGCCAGATCATGGTCGAAAAACAGAATGGCTTCGCCCACCGCCATACCGTTTTTGGTGCCGCCGAAGCACAACACGTCAACGCCGGACTTCCAGGTCAGTTCAGCCGGGGAAGCCTCCAGAAAGGCGCAGGCATTGGAGAAGCGGGCACCGTCCATGTGCAGGTGCAGGCCCAGTTCCTTGCAGGTCGCGCTGATCGCCTTGAGTTCTTCCGGCTGATAGACGCCGCCCACCTCGGTGGCCTGGGTGAGGGTCACGACGCGCGGCTTGGGGTAGTGAATGTCCTGACGCTTGAGCGCCACTTCACGAATCGATTCCGGGGTCAGCTTGCCGCCCGCGCTGCGGGCTGTCAGCAGTTTGGAACCGTTGGAGAAAAACTCCGGCGCACCGCATTCATCGGTTTCGACGTGAGCCGTTTCCGAACAGATGACACTGTGGTAACTCTGGCACAGCGATGACAGTGCCAGCGAGTTGGCCGCCGTGCCGTTGAAGGCGAAAAACACTTCGCAGTCGGTTTCGAACAGTCGGCGGAAATCATCCGAAGCGCGGGCAGTCCATTGATCGTCACCATAAGCGCGTTGATGGCCCTTGTTCGCCTGCTCCATGGCTGCCCAGGCTTCAGGGCAGATACCGGAATAGTTGTCGCTGGCGAACTGTTGGCTTTGGTCTGTCATGGCCGATTCCTTATGGGCGATTATGGTGCGCACTGTAGCGACAATATAAGGTTCGGTCATGTGTTGGCTGCATGACGCAATTCCCCGTTCAGGAGCACTATGGATCTTTCCAACCCGCCTTTTCTGCCCGGACGCAACAAGGCGCTGGACCTGCTCAAGTGGCTGGCGATGTTGAGTATGGTGCTTGACCACCTTCGCTATGTGGGCTGGTCAGTCGATTTTCTTTACGTGCCGGGGCGTTTTGCCTTTCCCTGGTTCTGTCTGGCCATCGCCGTGAATCTTTCCCGGCGCAGCGCAGCGATTGTGGCCCCGAGGGTGCAATGGCGTTATCTGGGCTGGCTGCTGGCATTTGCCGGGCTGGCGGAGATTCCGTATCGGCTGTTCATGGCTGACGCGACGGTGCTGAATGTGATGCCGACCCTGCTGCTGGGGCTGGTGATTGCTCAGGGCTGGCAGCATCGCAATCCGACGACGCGAGTGATGGCCCTTGTCGCACTGCTGCTGACGGCGATCTTCCAGAAATACCTGATGTTTGGCTTTGCCGGTGTGCTGCTGCCGCTGGTCTTTGTGCTGGTGCTGGAAAAGCGGCTCTGGTATGCGGTGTTCCCGGCGGTCTTTTGTCTGGCGGGTAATGCGTGGTCGCAGATGTTTGCCGGTGCGAGCTGGGGCGATCCGATTTCCATCGGTTCGATAGTCGCCTGCGTGTTGGCGCCTGTGCTGGGCATCGCGCTGCTGCGGGCGAAGCCCGGGTTCGCAGTGATTCCCATGCGGCGCTGGGCCTACGCGATCTACCCGCTGCACTTTCTGCTGTTGCTGGGGTTGCGGATGGTGTTGGGCAGGGGTTGATCGGGAGTGTGCAGTGCGTCCTCACACACTTCTCGTTCCTCACGCTCCGCGTGGGAATGCAGTTCGTGACGCTCTGCGTCACACAGGGGTTCTGCGATGTCAGGTGGATGGGGGGGGGCGGCTCAGGTCACCTTTTCGCCTCTCGGCGACTCACTTTGAGGGACCAAAGTGAGCAAAGTCCTCGCTCCGGTTTCCGGCCCGACTTCGTCGGGTTCCTTCGCCCTGTCACTGATCCGGGGGTCGCCGCAACGGGCCCTCCATGGCCCGGTGCGGCTAGCCTGGCGTCCTGCCAGGCTACCCCCGGATCAGCGCCAGGACTCAGCCGTCACTAACGTCGCACTCTGCGTCGTCAGCGCCACCGTGGGAGAAAAGCACTTTTGCGGCAGTGGCTGCGGTCTTGACTATCGTGCCAACGCAGAGCATTGGCACGATAGTCATAGTCAGGAACAGCGAGCTCTTGCAGGAGCGAAGAGGTCGGGGCGCTTCGGTATCAGCTGTTGGGCAGCAACCGGCAGGTGATGCTTTTGATGTAGCGCGTTTCGGCGATCGCCGGGTGTACCGGATGGTCCGGGCCCTGGCCGCCGCGTTCCAGCAGCTGGATGTTGCGGTCCAGATGGCGGGCGCTGGTCAGGAGGATGTTTTGCAGGTCGTCTTCCGGCAGGTGCATCGAGCACGACGCGCTGACCAGAATGCCGTCCTTGCTGAGCAGGCGCATGGCTTGCTCGTTCAGGCGGCGGTAGGCGCCTTCACCGTTTTTCATGTCTTTCTTGCGTTTGATGAACGCAGGCGGATCAGCGACGATCACGTCGAAACGCTCTTCAGCGGCTTTCAGTTCCTTGAGCGCTTCGAAGACATCGCCTTCGATGCAGGTCATTTTTTCTGCAAAGCCGTTCAGGGCTGCGTTGCGCTCCACGCCATCGAGGGCGAAGGACGACGCGTCGACGCAGGTGACGTCGCTGGCACCGAACGCCGCGGCCTGAATCCCCCAGCCGCCGATATAGCTGTACAGGTCCAGCACACGCTTGCCTTTGACGTAAGGAGCGATGCGCGCGCGGTTCATGCGGTGGTCATAGAACCAGCCGGTTTTTTGCCCGGCCATGACCGGTGCTTCGAACTTCACACCGTTCTCTTCCAGTGCGACCCATTCCGGTACCAGACCGAAAACAGTCTCGACGTAACGATTCAGGCCTTCCGCATCGCGAGCCGCCGAATCGTTCTTGAACAGGATGCCGCTTGGCTTGATGACCTGAACCAGCGCCGCAATGATGTCTTCCTTGTGGTTTTCCATCGTGGCCGAGGCCAGCTGAACGACCAGAATGTCGCCGAAACGATCGACCACCAGACCCGGCAGCAGGTCGGAGTCGCCGTAGACCAGGCGGTAGAAGGGCTTGTCAAACAGGCGCTCACGCAGCGACAGCGCAACGTTGAGGCGATGGACGAGCAGAGACTTGTCGAGCGGCAGCTTGATGTCGCGCGACAGCAGGCGTGCGCAGATCAGGTTGTTGGGGCTCATGGCGACGATGCCCAGCGGCTTGCCGCCCGCAGCTTCGAGGATGGCCTGATCACCGGCTGCAAAACCATGCAGTGGGGTGGCGGCTACATCGATCTCGTTGCTGTAGACCCACAGATGACCGGCGCGCAGGCGGCGGTCGGCGTTGGCTTTGAGGCGCAAGCTAGGCAGGGACATGACGTCGCTCCTGAAAAAAGAGCGGGATTATAGCGCGTCATCCCGGCGCTGGGCCGGGATGACTGCAATTAACTGACGGAATCTGTCAGGCAGACAGTGCTTCGATCAGTTTGCTGTTGAACGCGGGGATGTCGTCGGGTTGACGGCTGCTGATCAGTTTGCCGTCGGTGACGACTTCCTGATCGACCCATTTCGCGCCAGCATTGACCAGGTCATCTTTCAGCGTCTTGAAGCTGGTCAGGGTTTTACCTTTTACCAGTCCTGCCGAGATCAACAGCCAGCTGCCATGGCAGATAACCGCCACCGGCTTGCCCGCGGCCTCGATGTCCTTGACGATCTTCTGCGCGTCGCTGTCTATGCGGATGGTGTCTGAGTTCTGTACTCCGCCCGGCAGCACCACACCATGGTAGTCACTGGCGTTGGCAGCCTTGAACGTGCCGTCGATCTTGAAGTCATCGGCAGGTTTGTCGTGATTCCAGCCTTTGACCTTGCCCTCTTCAGCGGAAAGGATTTCCACGGTGGCGCCTGCTTGCTCCAGCGCTTCTTTCGGACCGGTCAGTTCAACCTGTTCGAAACCGTCGGTTACAAGAATTGCTATGCGTTTGCCAGTCAATGCTTTAGACATGGGATCCTCCAGTGTCGGGCTTAAAAGTAGCGTCTGGCAAGCCGTTTTGCAGCCGCCGTTCACGCCGTTAACACAGAGTCCGAAGCTTCGTACCGGGCAAAGTTCCGAGAATATCTTCGTCTCGGATGATGGACCGTTTCTCCGCAAGGGGTCAGAATCCAGTCATCACCGTGAGTAAATTCCTATGTCCGAAGAGCTAAGCCCAGAACAGATCCAGCAAGCGTTGCAGGGCATCAGTGTGCCCCCGCAGCCGCAAATCATGGTGGACCTGCAGATGGAGCAATACATGCCCGACCCGGACCTGGGGGCGATTGCGCGATTGATCGCGCAGGATCCCGGGTTGTCCGGGGCGCTGTTGAAGATCGTCAACTCCGCCCACTACGGCCTGTCCAACAAGATTGCCTCCATCGACAAGGCGGTAAACCTGCTGGGCAGTCGGACGGTGATCAACCTGATCAACGCGCAGTCGATCAGGGGCGAGATGACCGATGAAACCATCGTCGCGCTCAACCGCTTCTGGGATACGGCGCAGGATGTCGCCATGACCAGTCTGACCCTGGCCAAGCGCATCGGCTCGCAGACGGCAGACGAGTCCTATGCTCTGGGCCTGTTTCACGACTGCGGCATTCCGTTGATGCTCAAGCGTTTCCCCAACTACATGCCAGTGCTGGAAGAGGCCTACGCCAACGCGGGGCCCGATTGCCGCATCGTCGATACTGAAAACAGCGCCTTCGACACCAACCATTCGGTGGTTGGCTATTACACGGCCAAATCCTGGCGTCTGCCTGCGCACATTACCGACGCGATTGCCAACCATCACAACGCATTGGCGATCTTTCAGGACGATACCAGTCGTAATGCCACGCTCAAGAACCTCCTGGCGCCCCTGAAAATGGCCGAGCATATCTGCCAGTCCTATCGGGTACTGGGCAACCAGGACGAGGACCACGAGTGGGAATCCATCGGTGCGCTGGTGCTGGACTACGTGGGTTTGTCCGAATATGACTTTGAATACCTGAGGGAAAGCATTCGCGAGCTGGGCGCGCGCTGATCCGGCGCCGCCCCGGCCTGTCCTTTCTGCACGACCGAGTTGTCCATGCCTGAATTACCTGAAGTCGAAACCACCCGTCGTGGCATTGCGCCGCATCTCGAAGGTCAGCGCGTCAGCCGCGTGATCGTGCGCGACAGCCGCTTGCGCTGGCCCATTCCCGAAGACCTGGACGTGCGCCTGTCCGGCCAGCGCATCGTGCAGGTCGATCGGCGCGCCAAGTACCTGCTGATCCAGGCCGAGGTGGGCACCCTGATCAGCCACCTGGGCATGTCCGGGAATCTGCGTCTGGTCGAGGCCGGGCTTCCGGCGCTCAAACATGAGCATGTCGATATCGAACTGGAGTCCGGGCTGGCCTTGCGATATACCGACCCGCGTCGCTTCGGCGCGATGCTCTGGAGCCTTGATCCGCATAATCACGAACTGTTGATTCGCCTCGGGCCGGAGCCGCTGACCGATCTGTTCGATGGCGAGCGTCTTTACGAGCGTTCGCGTGGCAAGTCGATCGCGGTCAAGCCGTTCGTCATGGACAACGCCGTTGTGGTCGGGGTGGGCAATATCTATGCGACCGAAGCGCTGTTCGCCGCGGGCATCGACCCGCGCCGCGAAGCGGGGAGTGTGTCCCGGGCGCGTTACCTGAAGCTGGCCATCGAGATCAAGCGTATTCTGGCCTACGCCATAGAGCGTGGCGGCACCACCCTGCGTGACTTCATCGGCGGTGACGGCAAGCCCGGGTATTTCCAGCAGGAATTGTTTGCATATGGGCGTGGCGGTCAGCCATGCAAGGTGTGCGGCACGACGCTGCGTGAGGTCAAACTCGGCCAGCGCGCCAGCGTGTATTGCCCGAAATGCCAGCGCTGAAATACGCATGACAGGGGCTCTGGGCCATTTGCTTAACCCACAGCCCTGTTTATAGTGATGGCACCTTAATTATTTGCTACGCCTGAAGGATCAAGCCATGAGCCCGTTTCGTATTCTCGCTGCCACGCTGGCATTGTTCATCGGCCTGCAGGCACTGCCGGCGGTTGCCGCCGATGTCTCCACAGGCAGCGGCGATCCGGTCTACACCATCCAGAACCCGCCGGCGTTTGCCATGATCGGTGACTTGCTGATTGCCCGCCCCTTGCTGATCGCGGCCACCGTCATCGGCACGGGACTGTTCGTGATCGCTGCGCCTTTTGCGGCGGCAGGCGGCAACCTCGGGGCAACAGGCAAGGCGCTGGTGGTGGATCCGGGCAAGGCAGCCTTCGTGCGTTGTCTGGGTTGCACGGGCGACGGATACGGCAAGCAGCAGTAAAGACCGTTATCAGGCCTTGCTGGTGATGATCCGGTATTTGTCCATCAACTGCTCTTTGCTCTCGACGTGATTCTCATCCAGGGGGATGCAGTCGACCGGGCAAACCTGCTGACATTGAGGCTCGTCGTAGTGACCGACGCATTCGGTACACAGGTTCGGGTTGATCACGTAGATCTCCTCGCCTTGTGAAATCGCCTCGTTTGGGCACTCGGGTTCGCAGACGTCGCAGTTGATGCAATCGTCAGTGATGATAAGGGACATGAATTGCTCCTGCCGCGGCCGACGCCGGGGCACATTAAAACCAATGCGGCGAATTGTGCCGCATTAGGCTTCGGGATGCACCTTCACATGCAGCGCGTCTAGCGCTTGAAGCGTTCGGTCAGCGCCTGGGCAACTGCAGGGTGAACGAACTTGGTGATATCACCGCCCAACGCGGCGATTTCACGCACTAACGTCGAGGAAATGAACGAGTAGCGCTCCGACGGGGTGAGGAACAGGCTTTCGACGTCCGGTGCCAGCTGACGATTCATGTTGGCCAACTGAAACTCGTATTCGAAGTCCGAGACGGCACGAAGTCCGCGCAGAAAGACATTGGCATTCTGTTCCTTGGCAAAATGCGCCAGCAGGGTCGAAAAACCGACCACTTCCACATTGGGCAAGTGCTTGGTGACTTCGCGGGCCAGCTCGACGCGTTGCTCCAGAGGGAACAGCGGGTTTTTCTTCGGGCTGGCGGCAACCGCAATGACCACTTGGTCGAACAGGCGCGAGGCGCGCTCGACCAGATCTCCATGGCCCTTGGTAATCGGGTCGAAGGTGCCTGGGTACAACACTCGGTTCATCGCGTCGTCCTGGTCGGAGTCCGTTGTGGGACTCGGATGGTATCGCAGCCTTCCCGATGGGCCAAGCTGTGCGGCAGGTATCAAACGTCGTATTGCGCCGATTATCGGCCATGTTTCTACTGAAATCCCTGATTTTGGGGCTATTTGGCGCAGTCACGAGGCCTGGTCGGCGTATGAAAAAGTTTGTAAGGATGACGCTGGTTGATGAGCGAGGTGTCATGCGGATTTTCGGTCCGTCCGGGTGTCGGCCCAGGTCCGTGTGCCTGCGTCGACATAACACTCTCACCGCGACGATTCTGCCACCATTGCAGCATCAGCCTGCGCTAAGATTGCCATCATCTGATCAGCATAGAGTGGTCTGGCCCAGCATGGCACCGCGTACCAAAACCCGTGAACGAATCGTGCAAACCAGTCTGGAACTGTTCAATCAGCAGGGTGAGCGTAGTGTGACCACCAATCACATCGCTGCGCATATGGAAATCTCGCCCGGCAATCTCTATTACCACTTCGCCAACAAGCAGGCGATCATCGCCGAACTGTTCTCCGAGTACGAGGTGCTGATCGGCAGTTTCCTGACCTTGCCAGCCGATCGTGCGCCGACCATCGAGGACAAGCGCGATTACTTCCTGGCGATCATCGACGCCATGTGGCGCTACCGTTTTCTGCACCGTGACCTTGAGCACCTGCTGACGTCCGATGAGGAGCTGGCGCGGCGCTATCGGCGTTTCTCATACCGCTGTCTGATGCAGGCGATGACCATCTATCGGGGATTCATCAAGGCAGGCATCCTGAAGATGGATGAGTCGCAGATCGAGTGGACCAGTCTCAACACCTGGATCGTCCTCACGTCGTGGGTGCGTTTTCTGTGCACCAACCGGGAAAACTCCACGCAGATCAACCAGTCGGCTATTCGACGTGGCGTCTATCAGGTACTTATGCTCGAATCTGTTTTTGTCGCGCCTCAGGCTCGCGAAGCGTTCGATGCACTGTGCGAAACGTTTCACGCGTCGCTGCCCGAGGTTCTGATGTGAATTCCGGGACCGACGAGCAGCCTGCTTGTCAGTTCTCTGCCACGGGAGAGTGTCATGTCCATTGCGCAACTGATCAACCCTGAGCAACTGGCTGAACGCCAGAAAACTCCAGGCCTGGTGATTCTCGATTGCCGTTACGCGCTCGAAGATTCCGACTACGGTCAACGCAGTTACGCCCAGGGGCATATCGAAGGCGCGTCTTTTGCCGATCTGAAGCGCGACCTCAGCGGGACTGTGATCAAGGGCAAGACCGGACGTCATCCACTGCCCGATCCCGCCGCTTTGCTGCAATGCTTTCAGGCATGGGGCATCAACGCCGACAGCGATGTGGTGCTGTATGACGATGGGCCGGGAATGTATGCCGCACGGGCCTGGTGGTTACTGGCGTGGATGGGCAAGCGTGAAGGCGTCTACCTGCTCGATGGCGGGCTGAAGGCCTGGCACGCGGCGGGGCTGCCGTTGAGCCTTGATGCGCCGAATCGTGAACCCGGTCATTTCAGCGGTGAGCCGGACATGTCCATGGTGCTCAGCGGCAGTCGCTTGCAGGGTCGTCTGGGGCGCCCGGAAATGACCCTGATCGACGCGCGCGCCGAAGCCCGCTTTCGAGGCGACGTAGAGCCTATGGATCCGGTGGCCGGGCATATTCCCGGTGCGCAGTGTGCCGCCTGTACCGACAACCTCGGCGCGGACGGACGCTTTTTGCCGCCCGGGCAGCTCGGGCAGCGTTTCGCCGAAAAGCTGCAGGATCGCCCGCCGGAGAGTCTGGTGTCCTATTGCGGTTCAGGTGTCACCGCCTGCCACAACCTGTTCGCCCTGTGTCTGGCTGGCTATCCGCTGGCTACGCTGTATGCGGGGTCGTGGAGCGAGTGGATCACCGATCCTGAGCGTGAAATCGCCACGGGCGCCTGATTCGTTATCAAATCGTGGGCGAGCCTTCGCGCTCCTGAGCGGCGCATAACCACAGCGGGATGCGACGTTCGAGGTAGTAACGCGGAGTGCGAAGCGAGCCTTCGACGAAGCCGACATGCCCGCCTTTGGTGTGCAGTTCGAATTCGGTGCAGGACGATAGCTCGCTGGGTTCGGGCAGGCTGTGGGGGAACACGAACGGGTCGTCGCTGGACTGGATGATCAGCGTCGGCGTCTGAATCTGGCCCAGGTAGTAGCGGCTGGACGCCCTGCGGTAATAATCCGTGGCATCGGTAAAGCCGTGCAGTGGTGCAGTCACCCGGCCATCGAAGTCCCAGAAGGTGCGCATGTTCTCCAGTGAACCCAGCGCGGCGAGTTCGGCCAGCCCCTCGCTGATGCCTTCATGCTGGAACCGATGCTGCTTGTCACGGATATAAGCCAGCATTTCGCGCATGAAGTGCCGCTGATAAACCCGCGAGAAGCCTTGGCCGATACGGTTGGCGCATTCGTCCAGACGAAACGGCACGGACACCGCCACGGCCCCCCGCAAATCACTGTTGGCGCCGGATTCACCCAGGTACTTGAGCAACACATTGCCGCCCAGCGAATACCCCACCGCATAAATCGGAGCCAATGGCCGCAGCGAACGCAAATGGGCGATCACCTCGGCCAGATCCTCGCTCGCCCCGGAGTGATAACTGCGCGACAGCAGGTTGGGCTCTCCCGAGCAACCGCGCCAGTTCAACGCCACACTCGGCCAGCCCTGCGCCGCCATGGCTTTTTGCAGACCGGCGACATAGGGCGAGTTGGACGATCCGGTCAGGCCGTGCAATACCAGCACCAAGGGTTTATCGGGCTGATCAGGACCATGCCAGTCCATGTCCAGAAAATCCCCATCCTGCAGCCACAACCGCTCGCGCGTGCGCGCCAGCAACGTCGGCTTGCGCAGCAGCGGCCCCCAAAGCGTCTGCAAATGCGGATTGCCCATGCCGACGGCCGGGACGAATGGATTGGCATGGGACACAAAGGTAGGGCGTGTGGGCACGTGCTTGCTCAATGATCGGTTCAGGGGTGACTGGCTATACGTTGCCACTAAGCAGTCGGGGATGTAAGGGGGAAGCGCCGGAATGTATTCATGACACTCTGCATGACCACGAGGACGCGGAGCGTCCAGAACTGCATGCCGACGCAGAGCATCGGCACGATAGTTACAAGAGTCTCGTTCCGCACGCTCCAGCGTGGGAACGCCGTTCATGACGCTCTGCGTCGTCAAGAGGACGCGGAGCGTCCAGAACTGCATGCCAAACGCGGAGCATTGGTACGTGAGCTGTCAGGCCTGGCCCCGCTGCCACAACGCGTAATACACCTGCCCGGCCTTTTTCTCGCGGTGCAATCGCCAGCTGCCCGGCAAGCCGGTGGTCGATGGCGGGGTTTCGCTTTCGGTGTAGATCCAGGCGGTGTCGGCCAGCCAGCCGTGGCTTTCCAGCAGGTTGCAGGCTGAAGCCAGCAGGCCCTGATGGAAGGGCGGGTCGAGGAATACGACGTCGAAGGGCGAGGCGGTGGCGGTTTCCAGATGGCGCAGGGCGTCGGTCTGGGAGACCTGGCCGCTGGCGCAGTTCAGGGCATTGAGGTTCTGGCGCAGGCTGGCGATGGCCGCGGCGTTGCTGTCCAGCGCCAGGCCCATGCTGGCACCACGCGACAGGGCCTCGAAAAACAGCGCGCCGCTGCCGGTGAAGACATCCAGTACCCTGGCGCCGGCAATGTAAGGCGCGAGCCAGTTGAACAGGGTTTCGCGCACGCGGTCCGGCGTCGGGCGCAAGCCGGGTGCGTCGGGGAAGGTCAGGCGGCGGCTGCCCCATTCTCCGCCGATGATACGAAGCTGACCCAGGCCGTTGTGGCCCTTCGGACGTGGATTGGCCATCAGTGTTCCGGGACCCCTGCAGGTTGGCGGACGGGTTTGTCGGTCGGCGCCGGCAATGGTTTTTGCTCAACGGTAGGACCCACGGTGACGATGACCATCTTGTCGGCGCTCAGGTGCTTGCTCATGGCTGCTTTCACCTGTTCGACGGTCACGTTCTGGGCGGCGGCCATGTAGTCCTCGAGGTAGGTCAACGGCAGGTTGTAGAAGCCGATGGCACCCAACTGACCCACGATGGCCGAATTGCTGGCTGCGGTCAGCGGGAAGCTGCCGGTCAGTTCGCGCTTCACATCGTCGACTTCTTTCTGCGTGGGACCGTTGGCGAGGAAGTCGCGAACGATGTCCTGCACCAGCTTGAGGGTGTTTTCGCTCATTTCCGCACGCGTCTGCAGGCCGATCATGAACGGCCCCGCCACCTGCATGGCGGTGAAGCCGGAAGACACGCCGTAGGTCAGGCCACGTTTTTCCCGGACTTCGGTCATCAGCCGGCTGCCGAAGCCGCCACCGCCCAGTACCGAGTTACCCACGGTCAGTGCTGCATAGTCGGGGTCGTTGCGATCGACACCCAACTGCGCGAGCATCAGGTGCGTCTGGTTGGAGGCAAATTCGATGTGCGTGGTGCCGGCCTTGGGCTCGACCGGGTCAGCGACCTTGGCCAGCGCCGGGCCTTTGGGCAACGAGGCCGAGACCTGTGCCGCGATGGCCTGCGCTTCGTCTCGCGACAGGTCGCCGACCAGGGCAATCACCGCATTGCCCGCCGCGTAGCCTTTGGCGTGGAATGCCTTGAGCTGAGCCAGGGTAATGGCGTTGACGCTCTTGGCGTCGCCTTCGCTCGGATGAGCGTAGGGGTGATCGCCGTACAGACGATTGAACAGCTCCTTGCTGGCGATAGCGCCGGGGCTCTGTTTCTGAGTCTCGAAGCTGGCGATCAACTGGTTCTTGATGCGGGCCAGGGAGTCGGCAGGGAAGGTGGGCTTGCCCACCACCTCACTGAACAGCTTCAGGGCCGGATCGCGCTTGTCCGCAGCACTCAGGCTGCGCAGCGAGGCCACCGCCATGTCGCGGTAGGACCCGTTGCTGAAGTCGGCGCCCAGGCCTTCGAAGCCCTGGGCGATGGCGTTGACGTCCTTGCCTTTGATGCCCTCGTTGAGCATGGCGTTGGTCAGCAGGGCAATGCCGGGCGATTTCTGGTCCTGGCTGCTGCCGGCGGCGAACGTCAGGCGCATGTCGAACATCGGCAATTCGCGGGACTCCACGAACAGCACGCGGGCGCCCTCGGCGGTATTCCAGGTCTGGATATTCAGGGCGCGACGGGCCGGAGCCTTGCCGTCCAGTTCCTTGAGGGTCTGCAGGTTGCTGCCCAGCGCGGGAGCGGCCTGGCTCTGCTCGGCAGGGGCGTCGTCGGCCAGGGCCGGCAGTGCGAAAAAGGCACCGAGCGAACCGGCCAGGATCAGGCCAAGCAGCGCATGACGTGGAGCATTGCGCGTGATCATTTGGCTTTCTCCTCAGGCAGAACGTGCGCAACGCTGAGGCGCTCACGGGTGAAATAGGTGTTGGCAGCTTTCTGGATGTCTTGCGGAGTCACGCTTTGCAGCGCCTCCAGTTCATTGTCCATCAGCTTCCAGGACAGGCCGACGGTTTCCAGCTCTCCGATCATGGTCGCCTGGCTGGTGATCGAGTCGCGCTCATAGACCACCCCGGCAATCACCTGAGCCCGGACACGCTCCAGCTCCTCGGCGGACGGTGCCTTGGTTTTCAGCTCATCGAGCAGGCGCCAGATCCCGGCTTCCACATCGGCCAGGGTTTTCTTCTTCTGCTGGTTGGGTGTGGCGCTGATCATGAACAGGCTGTCGCCGCGAGCGAACGCGTCGTAACGCGACGAGGCACCGGAGACCAGCTCTTCGCCACGTTCCAGGCGTGCGGGAATGCGTGCGCTGTAACCACCGTCGAGCAGCGCTGCGATAAGGCGCAGGGCGTTCGCCGAACGTGGATCTTCAGCGGTTGCGACACTCGGTACGTTGAAGCCGTAGATCAGGCTCGGCAACTGGGTTTTGACGTGCAGGGTGATCTTGCGCTCGCCAGGTTCGGCCAGTTCAAGCGGTTTTTTCGAAGGCGGTACAGCGCGGCGCGGGATCGATCCGAAGAAGCGTTCTGCCAGGGCTTTGACGTCGTCCGGCAGCACATCGCCGACCACCACCAGCGTGGCGTTGTTCGGCGCATACCAGGATTCGTACCAGTGGCGCAGTTCTTCGACCTTCATGCGCTCCAGGTCCGCCATCCAGCCGATGGTCGGCGTGTGATAGCCGCTGGCAGGGTAGGCCATCGCCTTGAAGCGCTCGAACGCCTTGCCCATTGGCTGGTCATCGGTACGCAGGCGACGTTCCTCCTTGATGACCTCGATCTCGCGGCTGAACTCGTCGGCGGGCAATTTCAGGGTTGCCATGCGATCGGCTTCCAGCTCCAGCGCGACGCTCAGGCGGTCACGCGCCAGTACCTGGTAATAGGCGGTGTAGTCGTCGCTGGTGAACGCATTCTCTTCAGCGCCCAGATCGCGCAGAATCAGCGAAGACTCGCCCGGTCCGGTTTTGCTGCTGCCTTTGAACATCATGTGTTCAAGTGCGTGGGACAGACCGGTCTGTCCCGGCGTTTCGTAGCTGGAGCCGACCTTGTACCAGATCTGCGAAACCACCACCGGAGCGCGGTGGTCTTCGCGGACAACAACCTTCAGGCCATTGTCGAGGGTGAATTCGTGAGTCGGTTGCGGATCGGCAGCCATTGCTGTCAAAGGCAGACAAATTGTGCTGAGCAGCAGGCCTGCGGCGCGGCGGGCTAGAGCATTCATTCGTAGTTTGAACCTGTAGGACGGCCCGCGTGAACTTAGCGTCGGCGGGCGCGGGGGTGTTAGGATACTGATCCGTTTGCTTCAGAGACAGCCTTCACTGGCCGATTGCGAGTGAAACCTGTCTGAAACGCAGGTAAAGGTAGCTGCACAAGCGGCCGGTGAGTGAACAAGAAGTCCTAAACGCAGTCTGTTTTGCATGTCAGAATTTTCCGGGTCGCCCTCTGGCGCCCCGCAACCTTGAGATAGCCGTCATCCATGTTTGGTTCCAACGACGACAAGAAGACCCCAGCCGAGGCTGGAGAGAAGAAAGGCCTGTTCGGATGGCTGCGCAAGAAGCCGCAGCAAACCGAGCCGAAGCCAGCAGAATCATCCCCGACGCAACCCGACCCGATCGCCGATCAGGTTGCCGCGACGCCGCAGGTTGAGCCTCATGTTGCCTCGCAATCGGTGCCTGAAGTCACTGTCGAAGCAGCTGCGCCTGCATCGCAACTGCATGTGGAGCCCGGCGCGCCTTCGCCTCAGCCCTGGCTGACCTTGCCGGTGACCGAAGAGCCGGTGGCCTTGAGCGACGAGCGCGAGCCGCATGTCACGCCGGCCATCCCTGAACCAAGCCATGCCCCTGTTGCGCCCGAGCCGCTGGAGCCTGAACCCGTCGTAGCGGAGCCTGTGGCGGATATCGTGCCGCTCGGGATGCCTGAGCCGGTGCTGGTTCAGCCTGTTGCAGAGCCAGAGCCAGTCGTCGCGCAGGCAGTGCCGCAACCGGTTCAGCCTGCTGCGCAAGCGCTTGCAGTGCCTGCTCCTGCTCTGACACCCGAGCCGGAAACCGGCAAGGTCGGCTTCTTTGCACGCCTCAAGCAGGGCCTGTCGAAGACCAGTGCCAGCATCGGCGAAGGCATGGCCAGCCTGTTTCTGGGCAAGAAGGCCATCGATGACGACCTGCTCGAAGAAATCGAAACCCGTCTGCTGACCGCCGATGTCGGCGTTGAGGCCACCTCGGTCATCATCAAGAGCCTGACCCAGAAGGTCGCGCGCAAGCAGTTGACCGACGCCCAGGCACTGTACACCTCGTTGCAGGGCGAGCTGGCCGCGATGCTCAAGCCTGTCGAGCAACCGCTGGTGATCAAGGCCGAACACAAGCCGTTCGTGATTCTGGTGGTCGGCGTCAATGGCGCGGGCAAGACCACGACCATCGGCAAGCTGGCCAAGAAGCTGCAACTGGAAGGCAAGAAGGTCATGCTGGCGGCGGGCGACACGTTCCGCGCTGCAGCCGTCGAGCAATTGCAGGTCTGGGGTGAGCGTAATCACATACCGGTCATCGCCCAGCACACCGGTGCCGACTCGGCTTCTGTCATCTTCGATGCCGTGCAGGCCGCCAAGGCTCGTGGCATCGACGTGCTGATCGCCGACACCGCTGGCCGTCTGCACACCAAGGACAACTTGATGGAGGAGTTGAAGAAGGTTCGCCGCGTGATCGGCAAGCTGGACGCAGATGCTCCTCACGAAGTCCTGCTGGTCCTCGATGCGGGCACCGGGCAGAACGCTATCAATCAGGCCAAGCAGTTCAACCAGACCGTCACGCTTACCGGGCTGGCGCTGACCAAGCTCGATGGCACCGCCAAGGGCGGCGTGATTTTCGCCCTGGCCAAGCAGTTCGGCTTGCCAATTCGCTATATCGGCGTCGGTGAAGGTATCGATGATCTGCGTACCTTCGAGGCCGAACCCTTTGTTCAGGCACTGTTTGCGGAGCGGGAGCGTTCATGATTCGATTCGAGCAGGTCGGTAAGCGCTACCCGAATGGACATGTCGGGTTGCATGAACTGAGCTTTCGAGTACGTCGCGGCGAGTTTTTGTTCGTCACCGGGCATTCCGGTGCCGGCAAAAGCACGCTGCTGCGCCTGTTGCTGGCCATGGAGCGTCCGACCACCGGCAAACTGATGCTGGCCGGTCAGGACCTTGGGCAAATCAGCAACGCACAAATCCCGTTTCTGCGTCGCCAGATCGGCGTGGTGTTCCAGAATCATCAGTTGCTGTTCGATCGCACGGTGTTCAACAACATCGCGTTGCCCTTGCAGATCCTCGGCCTGTCCAAGCCCGAGATCGCCAAACGGGTCGACTCGGCGCTTGAGCGGGTGGCGTTGTCCGACAAGGCCGAGCTGTACCCCGGTGACCTCTCTACCGGTCAGCAACAGCGTGTCGGCATTGCCCGCGCCATCGTTCACCGCCCGGCCCTGCTGCTCGCCGATGAACCGACCGGTAACCTCGACCCACGCCTGGCAGCGGAAATCATGGGTGTTTTTGAAGATATCAACCGACTGGGGACCAGCGTGCTGATCGCCAGTCACGACCTTGCATTGATCGCCCGCATGCGCCATCGCATGCTGACCCTGCAGCGCGGTCGTCTGATCGGTGACGGGGAGGCCGGAGTATGAGTGCCACACGCAGCCCCAAGGTTTCAGAGCGCGTCGCGCCCAAAGCCGCCGATCCGGTGCCGCCGAAGCAGAAAAAGCAGCGCCACGACCACGATGACGACGGCCCTGATTTCAGCGCGCTGTTGTCTGCCTGGCTGGAAAGCCATCGCTCCAGTCTGCTGGACAGCCTGCGCCGCCTGGGCAAGCAACCGATTGGCAGTTTCTTTACCTGTCTGGTCATGGCGATTGCCTTGAGCCTGCCGATGGGCTTGTCGTTGCTGCTGAGCAATGTCGAGCGTCTGGGAGGTTCGTGGCAGCGCGCGGCGCAGATTTCGATCTACCTGAACCTGGATGCCAGCACCGCTGATGGCACTCGCCTGCGCGATGAAATCAAGGCGATGCCCGGCGTGGCAGATGCCGAGTACATCAGCAGCGAACAGGCGTTGGGCGAGTTCAAGCAACAGTCCGGGCTGGGCGAGGCGCTCAAGGAATTGCCGGAGAACCCGCTTCCGGGCGTGGTGCTGGTGACGCCGGACGAAGTGGACAAGCCTGCGCTGGAAGCCTTGCGTACGCGACTGGCCCAATTGCCTAAAGTAGAGCAGGCGCAGCTGGACCTGGTCTGGGTCGAAAGACTGGCCGCGATCCTCAAACTGGGTGATCGGTTCGTTTTCGGCTTGACGGTTTTGCTGGTCTCGGCTTTGCTGTTAGTAATTGGTAACACAATTCGTCTACACATTGAAAACCGCCGAATCGAAATCGAAGTCATCAAGCTGGTGGGCGGTACCGACAGCTACGTGCGCAGGCCTTTCCTTTATATGGGCGCGCTGTACGGCTTCGGGGCAGGCATCCTGTCCTGGGGCGTTCTGGCTTATGGCCTGAACTGGCTGAACGGCGCGGTCGTCGGGCTGGCAGGTCTCTATGGCAGTGACTTCGCGCTGGCCGGTGTGCCGATGGGTGATGGTCTTTCCCTCTTGCTTGGAGCGGTTCTGTTAGGGTATATCGGTGCCTGGATTGCGGTGGCCCGACATCTTCGTGAACTGGCGCCCCGGTAGAGCCACATTATTGTTTCACCAGACTGGCCTCTGAAAATCAAGGAACTTGGTTAGCGGTTCCGGGTCAATCTGGCTAATGCTGAACTGCACATAACCTGTGCGCTGGAGGTTTTTTCGTATGACCACTTCTTTGCAACCTGCTTATGCTTTAGTCCCGGGTGCAAACCTCGAGGCCTATGTGCAAACGGTCAACAGCATTCCATTGCTGACGCCCGAGCGGGAGCGTGAACTGGCTGAGAGTCTCTACTATGAGCAGGATCTGGACGCGGCCCGACAAATGGTCCTCGCCCACCTGCGCTTTGTCGTGCACATCGCTCGCAGTTATTCGGGTTACGGTCTGGCTCAGGCTGACCTGATCCAGGAAGGTAATGTCGGTCTGATGAAGGCCGTGAAGCGTTTCAACCCGGAAATGGGCGTGCGTCTGGTGTCTTTTGCCGTGCACTGGATCAAGGCCGAAATTCACGAGTTCATCCTGCGCAACTGGCGCATCGTCAAGGTCGCCACGACCAAGGCACAGCGCAAATTGTTCTTCAACCTGCGCAGCCAGAAGAAGCGTCTGGCCTGGCTGAACAACGATGAAGTGCATCGCGTCGCGGAAAGCCTGGGCGTCGAACCGCGTGAAGTGCGGGAGATGGAAAGCCGTCTGACCGGCCATGACATGGCCTTTGACCCGGCCGCCGAAGCGGATGACGACAGCGCGTTCCAGTCGCCGGCCAATTATCTGGAAGACCACCGCTACGACCCGGCGCGTCAACTGGAAGATTCCGACTGGACCGACAACTCCACCGCCAATCTGCATCAGGCGCTGGACGTGCTGGACGAACGCAGCCGCGACATTCTCTACCAGCGCTGGCTGGCAGAAGAAAAAGCCACGCTGCACGACCTGGCGCAGAAGTACAACGTCTCCGCGGAGCGTATTCGTCAGCTGGAAAAAAGCGCGATGAACAAGCTCAAGACGTCGATCGCCGCGTAAGGCTACCCGGCAACGAAAAACGCCCCGAGATGATCGGGGCGTTTTTGTTTGTGTATCCGCTATCGTGCGGCGCTCTGCGTCCTCTTTGTGACGCAGAGCGTCACTAACTGCATAGTTTTGTAGGAGCGAACTTGTTCGCGAAAGGGCCCGTACAGTCGCAGAAGATTTGGCGTTCGGAACAATGCCTTCGCGAACAAGTTCGCTCCTACAAAAGCCCGTTCTCATGCCCGAACGTAGGAGCGAACTTGTTCGCGAAAGGGCCCGTACAGTCGCAAAAGATTCGTCGTTTGAAACAATGCCTTCGCGAACAAGTTCGCTCCTACAAAAGCCCGTTCTCATGCCCGAACGTAGGAGCGAACTTGTTCGCGAAAGGGCCCGTACAGGCGCAGAAGATTTGGCGTTGGAAACAATGCCTTCGCGAACAAGTTCGCTCCTACAAAAGCCATCCGGCTCCCATGCCCAAACGTAGGAGCGAACTTGTTCGCGAAAGGGCCCGTACAGTCGCAGAAGATTTGTTGTTCGAAACAAAGCCTTCGCGAACAAGTTCGCTCCTACAAAAGCCATCCGGCTCTCATGCCCAAACGTAGGAGCGAACTTGTTCGCGAAAGGGCCCGTACAGTCGCAGAAGATTTGTTGTTCGAAACAATGCCTTCGCGAACAAGTTCGCTCCTACAAAGGCCCGTTCTCATGCTCGAACGTAGGTAGCGAGAGGCCATTGAAACCGAGTGCAAACATCACCACCGACGGCTGCTGTTCAGCCCCTGCAGGTACTCATCCCCACCCAACTGACGCATCTGCTGCCGAATCCAGCCTGCGCGGCGCGAGACGTAGCTGCTCGGGTGGCTGGCGCTCCACTGGCGCGGGTTGGGCAGGACGGCGGCGAGGTAGCTGGCCTGCTGGGCGGAAAGCGCGCTGGCGTTGGTGCGGAAGTGGTGTTGCGCCGCAGCCTGGGCACCGAATACGCCTTCGTCCCACTCGACACTGTTGAGGTACACCTCGAGGATGCGCTCCTTGGACCACAGTAGCTCGATCAGCATGGTGAACCAGGCTTCCAGTCCCTTGCGCAGGTAGCTGCGGCCGGACCACAGGAACAGGTTTTTCGATACCTGCTGGCTGAGCGTGCTGGCGCCGCGTATCGAGCCGCCACGCTCGTTATGCAGAATGGCCGCTTGAATCGCGTCGACGTCGAAACCCCAGTGCTCGGCGAATTTCTGGTCTTCGCCGGCAATGACCGCGATTTTCAGATTGTCGGAGATTTTGTCCAACGGTTCCCAGTCGCGTTGCAGGTCGATAGGCTCGCCGTCGAACCAGGATTCTACCTTGCGCTCGACCATCAGCGCCGTGCCCGGTGGCGGCACCCAGCGCAGAACCAGAACCACGAGAACACTGCCTGCGGCGAACCACAGCAGGGCTTTGACGATGCGACGAAGAATAGACTGCAGCATAGAGATGGCTTGGCCGAACCCGTTGAGCGGGCCATTATACAGACCGTGCGCCTTTCGACGATTTTTCCCTGGAGTCCCTGATGCTTCGTAGCTTTTTGATGCTGGCCGCCTTCTTTGGCTTTACCGGTGTGGCCCTTGGCGCGTTTGCCGCCCACGGCCTCAAGGAACGCCTGAGTGCCGAGTACCTGGCGGTGTTCCACACGGGAGTGCTTTATCAGCTGATTCACGCGCTGGCCCTGCTCGGCGTGGCGATACTGGCAACGCACATCCCCGGACGCCTGGTCACCTGGGCCGGATTCTCCTTCGCGGTCGGTATTCTGCTGTTTTCCGGCAGCCTCTACGCCCTGACCCTCACCGGTTTCAGCAAGCTGGGCATCATCACGCCGTTCGGTGGTCTGGCCTTTCTGTTCGGCTGGTCGATGCTCGGGCTGGCGGCCTGGAGGCTGGGTTCGCCTCCTTGAGCGTCTGCTCTCGTGAAGCAGGCCGCGCTTGAGACGAATGGCGTGGCTTTGCCTTGGTCATACCGGCTGATCGGGCTAGAATGCTGGCCCCCCAAAAATGATGGCTGCTCTCGCATGCACATTCAGTTGAACGGCGAACCCTTTGAATTGCCCGATGGCGCAACCGTCGCGGCATTGCTGACCCGTCTGGACCTTGCAGGGCGCCGGGTCGCGGTGGAACTGAACCTGGATATCGTGCCGCGCAGTCAGCATGTGACGACCGTCCTGAGCGAAGGCGATCAGGTCGAAGTGGTGCATGCCATTGGCGGTGGCTAGTTCGCAATCCGCACTGCGCCCAACCCCATCTGCACGTTATGAGGATTTCCGATGAGCAATGTTCGCAGCGACAAGCCTTTCGTCCTGGCCGGTCGGACTTTCGAGTCGCGCCTGCTGGTGGGCACCGGCAAGTACATCGATATGGAACAGACCCGTCTGGCCATCGAAGCCTCGGGCGCCGAGATCGTCACCGTTGCCGTGCGCCGCACCAACCTGGGCCAGAACCCCGGCGAGCCGAACCTGCTGGACGTGCTGCCGCCTGATCGCTACACCATTTTGCCGAACACCGCTGGCTGCTTCGATGCGACCGAGGCCGTGCGCACCTGCCGCCTGTCCCGGGAATTGCTCGACGGCCGCAATCTGGTCAAGCTCGAAGTGCTGGCCGATCAGAAAACCCTGTTTCCGAATGTGATCGAAACCCTCAAGGCCGCCGAGATCCTAGTCAAGGACGGCTTCGACGTGATGGTCTACACCAGTGATGACCCGATCATCGCCCGCCAGCTGGCCGAAATCGGCTGTATCGCGATCATGCCGCTGGCCGGCCTGATCGGCAGCGGTCTGGGTATCTGCAACCCCTACAACCTGCAGATCATTCTTGAAGAAACCAAAGTGCCGGTGCTGGTCGATGCCGGTGTCGGTACTGCCTCAGACGCCACCATTGCGATGGAACTGGGCTGTGAAGCCGTATTGATGAACTCGGCCATCGCCCATGCCCAGCAGCCGGTGATGATGGCTGAAGCCATGAAGCACGCCGTAATTGCCGGTCGTCTGGCCTACCTCGCCGGGCGCATGCCACGAAAACTCTATGCCAGCGCGTCTTCGCCGCTGGATGGCCTGATCAAGTAAGAGCCCGTTGATGACTGATTCGCACGTTCCGCACCCAGAGTCGCCTGCTGTCGAAGAAGGCGAAGAGCGCCCGCACCGCCGCATCAAGAGTTTCGTGATGCGAGCCGGCCGCATGACCGAAGGTCAGCAGCGCGGCCTCGATCAAGGCCTCCCGTTGTATGGCCTGTCGCTGACCGACACGCCGGTGGATTTCGATCAGGTGTTCGGTCGCTCTGCGCCGCGTACGCTGGAAATCGGCTTCGGCATGGGCCACTCGCTGCTGGAAATGGCGGCTGCGGCTCGCGAGCACGACTTCATCGGTGTCGAGGTGCACTCTCCAGGCGTAGGCGCGCTGCTCAACGGCGTCCTGACCCAGGGGCTGACCAATGTGCGCGTCTATGATTGCGACGCCATCGAAGTGCTGAACCGCTGCGTCGCGGATAACAGCCTGGATCGCCTGATGCTGTTCTTCCCGGACCCGTGGCACAAGAGTCGTCACCACAAGCGCCGCATCGTGCAGCCTGAATTCGCCGCACTGGTGCGCAGCAAGCTGAAGGTCGGCGGGGTGTTCCACATGGCCACCGATTGGGGGCCTTACGCGGAATACATGCTGGAAGTGATGAGCGTGGCGCCCGGTTATCGCAATCAGGCTGAAGACAACCAGTACGTCCCGCGCCCTGCGGAACGGCCGATCACCAAGTTCGAGCGCCGTGGCGAGAAGCTCGGACACGGCGTCTGGGATCTGAAGTTCGAGAAAGTCGACTGACCGGGATTGCGGGTTGGTAACAACCCGCAATCCCGCAATGTTGTGCCGCTTACTGAATCTCGTCCGGCTTGACGATCACCCAGTTCTTGTCCGCCGTAACCGGCAGTTTCTCCCTGGCCTGAGCTTCGGCATTGTCCTTGATCATGCCATTCAGCTGGGTCATGTACTTGTCCTTGCGGTTGATCCACAAGTGCACGCCGCCCTTGCTCACATCGACGCTGTGAAACAGCATGTAGCCGTCGCTGGTCGGGGTATCGCCGCCGACCAGGACCGGTTTTTTCCACTGATCGATGTAGGTCAGAATGGCCGCCTGCTTGCCGGCCATCCAGGTCGCCGGGGTCCACAGATAAGGCGTCAGCTCCAGGCCCATATTGCTTTTCGGATCATACTTACCCGCCGTGATCTGCTTGCGTGCAGTGGTCAGCTCGCCGGTCTTGCGGTCCTTGAGCAGCGTGCTCACGCCGATCACATTCTGTGGTTTGACGTTGTAGCCGTACTTCGGATCGGCAGCGACCATGCGTACCAGCTCTTCGGACGCAGCGGTCATCACATACACCTCGATGCCGTTTTCCATCAGCTTGTTGTACAGCTCGGCCTGTCCGGTGAATACCCGCGGCGGCTCGACGTTGATTTGCTTGACGGTGTCGCCTTCGTAGTAGGTCGCAGGGATCGGCTTTTTCAGCGCCATCAGCTCATCGACGTAGCCCTTGAGCTCCTGAAGCGTAAAGCCGGAAAACACCTGCGCGACCCACGGGTAGCAGACCATGTCGTCTATTTCGCAAAGACGATAGTAGTAACTGAACAGGCTTTCCTTGTGCTCGGCGGTGTCTTTGAAGGGGATCAGCTTCAGCGAGGGATCGAGTGTTTCGCGGGTGATCAGGCCTTTGTTTTCCATGTACGGCAGCAACGCTTCTTCGAGGTCGAAGCGATAGCTGGTGTTGTCCATGTCGAAGACCGCGTAATTGCCCTTGTTGGCATTCGCCGCAATCATTGCGTCGAGCGCCTTGGCGGCAGGCTCGGGCCAATGCTTCAGTTCGGTGGCCGCGATAGCCTGGCTGGCAAGCCCGAAGCAGACGGCCGCGGCCAACAGTTTTGGCACGAGTTTCATAGGCGATTTCCCCTTGTCGAAAAAACGAAGGGGCAGACCGTAACAAATTATTGTGAAGGCAAAAGTACGTCAGCGACCCGAAAAAGGCCAAATGACGCCGTTTGCCCCTTTATTTGCGACAGTGAAACCAAAAGCGACACTTTTGTTGCAGTTTTTCGTCAGCGGCCGCAATTGCTCCAGAAATTGCTGATCAGACGCGTTCCCACACTTCGAAGTTGTAAGCCGGTTTGTCATCGACGGCGGCGTTTTCGGTGTTGGATACCAGCGCCCACTGCGCCGTATCGAATTCCGGAAACCACGCGTCGCCGTCAGGGCTCAGCGCCACGCGAGTCAGGTACAGGCGATCTGCCTGAGGGAGGCCTTGAGCGTAAAGCTGCGCGCCGCCGATCAGCATCACCTCGTCGACACCCTGTTCCTGCGCCCACTGCTCGGCCCGCACGACGGCGGCGTCCAGCGAAGCGAAGACTTCTGCGCCTTCAAGCTGCAGGTCGGTCTGGCGGCTGACCACCAGATTGAGGCGTCCGGGCAGCGGGCGGCCCAACGAATCCCAGGTCTTGCGACCCATGATGATCGGCTTGCCGAGCGTCGTTGCCTTGAAATATTTGAAATCCCCCGGCAAATGCCAGGGCATGGAATTGTCGACGCCAATCACTCGGTTTTCACCAAGTGCGGCAATCAGGCTGAGGGGCAGATGAGTTTTCATGTCGCGAGGATATCAGAGGTCGCAGGGCAGGCGAATGAACTGACATGTGCCGTGCTCAGTCCCATGACTGCGGTTATGCTCACCGCTGAATTCAATCAAGAGACACTGTGTGACTGCACTGACCCCCCTCGATACCCTCTGGCTGACCGAAGCCGTGCGCCTGCGTGAACAGCAGGCTGGCGTGCTGGATGATCTGGAAGCCAATCGCCGTGCCCGCGCTGCCGGAGGCGACCTGACTGCGCGCATTACCCACCGTGCCCTCGGCCTTGCGCAGCGCGACGGCATGCTTGGCGCGCTGCATCACTGGAAGCAGGGCGCACGGCTGGCGTTGATTGCGCTGGCGGTGCTCGCGGTCATCAGTGGCGCGGGCCTGGCGTTCGCCGCAATGGGCGACGGGCAGGCACCGGTCAATGTGTTCTGGGCGCTGGGCAGCCTGCTTGGGCTGAACCTTGTGCTGTTGCTGACCTGGGCGCTGGGCCTGATCTTCGCCGGGCGCAGTAATACCGGGCTGGGCCGATTATGGCTGTGGCTGAGCGAAAAGCTCGCCCGTGACGCCCAGGCCGCACAACTCGCCCCCGCGCTGGTTTTGCTGCTGCAACGCCAGCGCCTGAATCGCTGGGCGCTCGGGCTGGTGGTTCACAGCCTGTGGCTGCTGGCGTTACTCACTGCGCTGCTGTTGCTGCTGATGCTGATGGCGACCCGACGTTACGGGTTTGTCTGGGAAACCACCATTCTGAGCAGCGACACGTTTGTCAGCCTTACCCAGACGCTCAGTACCGTCCCGGCATGGCTGGGGTTCAGCGTGCCGGATGAAACCATGATTCGTGCCAGCGGCAATGGCGCGTTGAGTATCGAGAATGCGCGTCAGGCCTGGGCGGCCTGGCTGGTGGGTGTGTTGCTGGTGTACGGCATCGTGCCGCGTCTGTTGCTGGCCGGGTTCTGCCTGTGGCGCTGGAAGCAGGGCAGGGCAGCGCTGCGCCTTGATCTGGATTTGCCCGAATACCTTGAATTGCGTGAGCGCCTGATGCCCAGCAGCGAGCGCCTGGGTGTCAACGATGCCGAACCTGCTGCACTGCATCAGGTGCAGTCCGGCGCAGGGGCAACCGAAAGCAATGGCGCCTTGTTAGTGGCCATCGAGCTGGATGATCAGCAGGTCTGGCCGCCAGCGCTGCCGTCGGGTGTGGCCGATGCAGGCATTCTCGACAGCCGTGAGTCGCGCCACAAACTGCTGGAGCAACTGACCCAGTATCCGCCTGCGCGCATGCTGATCGCCTGCGACCCGCGCCGCTCGCCGGACCGTGGCAGTCTGGCGTTGATCGCCGAACTGGCACGCTGCGCCGGAGCAACGCGCATCTGGCTGTTGCCCGCGCCTGCCGGGCAGAGGCTTGACCCTGAGCGCCTCGGCGACTGGCACGTCGCGCTGGATCAATTGCAGTTGCCGCACGCCGACACTGTGCCCTTGAACTGGCTGGAGACAGGCCATGACTGAAGCAGACGGCACTCGTGCGATCAAGCTGGCGGTGGTCGGTCATACCAATGTCGGCAAGACCTCGCTGCTGCGTACGTTGACCGGTGATGTCAGCTTCGGCGAAGTGTCCCATCGTCCCAGTACGACTCGCCATGTCGAGGGCGCGCGCCTTTCTGTGGACGGTCAGGCCGTGGTCGAGCTGTACGACACGCCGGGTCTGGAAGACGCCATTGCGCTGCTCGATTATCTGGAGCGCCTGGACCGCCCCGGCGAGCGTCTGGACGGGCCGGCACGACTGGCGCGTTTTCTGGAGGGCAGCGAGGCACGCCAGCGTTTTGAGCAAGAGGCCAAGGTCATGCGCCAGTTGCTCGACTCGGACGCAGGTCTGTATGTGATCGATGCACGTGAGCCGGTGCTGGCCAAATACCGTGACGAGCTGGCGGTATTGGCGAGCTGTGGCAAGCCGCTGCTGCCGGTGCTGAATTTCGTCAGTGCGCAGCAGCACCGCGTGCCGGAATGGCGCGAAGCGCTTTCCCGCTTGGGCCTGCATGCGCTGGTACGTTTCGACAGCGTAGCGCCCCCGGAAGACGGCGGTCGTCGTCTGTATGAAAGCCTGGCGCTGTTGCTGGAAAGCGCGCGGCCGCGGCTTGAACGGCTGATTGATGATCAGGAAAAACAGCGCTCGGCCAAACGCCACAGCGCTGCTCGCCTGATCGCCGAGCTGCTGATTGATTGCGCAGCGTGCCGACGCAGTGTCGAAACCACCGCCGACCAGGAGCAGCAGGCCGTGGAAGCGCTGCGCAAGGCGGTTCGGCAGCGCGAGCAACAGTGTGTCGAGGCGCTGCTCAAGCTGTATGCGTTTCGCAAGGATGATGTGTCCAGCAGCGATTTGCCGTTGATGGACGGCCGTTGGGGCGATGACCTGTTCAACCCGGAAACCCTGAAGTTGATGGGCGTGCGCGTTGGCGGCGGCGTGGCGGCTGGCGCGGCGGCCGGGGCAGGGGTCGATCTGATGGTTGGCGGCGTGACGCTGGGTGCGGCGGCGCTTGTCGGGGCGATTGCCGGTGGTGCGTTATCCACCGCGCGCAGCTACGGCGGCCGGTTGCTCGGCAAGCTCAAGGGGCGCAGAGAGCTGACCGTCGACGATGCGGTACTGCGCCTGCTTGCCCTGCGTCAGCGTCACTTGCTGCTGGCGCTGGGTATCAGAGGCCATGCTGCGCTGCACAGCATCGAACTGACCACGCCGCAGGACAAGACCTGGCGCAAAGGCAAAATCCCCGAACCCCTCTCCCGAGCCCGCGCCCACCCGCAGTGGTCGACGCTCAACCCACATCCGAAGCCAAATCAGGGCGAGAGGCAGGAAGCAATCGATGAGCTGGCGGATGTGGTGTTGCAGGATTGAGCCCTTGCGGCTCTGAAGAGCGGACGCAGAGCGTCCAGAACGGCATGCGACGCGGAGCGTCGCACGATAGTTGAGGTCATCGTTCCTCACGCTCCAGCGTGGGAATGCCTGTCGTGACGCTCTGCGCGTCACAGATCCAAGCCGCGCCACCTGCTCAAGGGAGGACGCGGAGCGTCCAGAACGGCATACCCACGCGGAGCATGGGCACGATAGTTGTAGATCCTATCGTTCCGCACGCTCCAGCGTGGGAATGCCTTGCGTGACGCTCCGCGTCACAGATCTGTGCCTTGCCGCAAAGTGATGGCTGGACGGATTCAGACTGTCCGACAGGCAGTGAAAACGCGCTTCTTATTTTTTATTGATTGATCGTTCAATAAAAAATCTTTAGACTGGCCCCGTCATGTCGATACAACGATCACTGCAGACACCCGGGAGAATCGCGCCAATGCCCAAGGTCGGAATGCAACCCATCCGCCGCCAACAGTTGATCCAGGCCACGCTGACTGCGGTCGATCAGGTCGGTATGGGTGACGCCAGCATTGCCTTGATTGCGCGACTGGCAGGCGTATCCAACGGCATCATCAGTCACTATTTTCAGGACAAGAACGGCCTGATCGCTGCCACGATGCGGCACCTGATGAACGCCTTGATCCAGAACGTCCGCGAACGCCGTCAGGCGCTGACCGAAGACAGCCCCAGGGCTCACCTGCAAGTGATCATCGAAGGCAACTTCGACGCCAGTCAGGTCAGCGGCCCGGCCATGAAAACCTGGCTGGCCTTCTGGGCGACCAGCATGCATCACCCTTCGCTGCACCGATTGCAGCGTATCAACGACCACCGTTTGTATTCGAACCTGTGCTGTCAGTTCCGCCGCACCTTGCCACTGGAACAGGCACGCAGCGCCGCCCGCGGGCTGGCAGCCCTGATAGACGGGTTGTGGCTGAGAGGCGCGCTGTCAGGCGATGCATTCGACACCGAGCAAGCGCAACGGATCGCTTACGAGTACATGGACTTTCAATTGGCGAAATCGGCGAGCTGAAGCTTTCGAAGCTCCTCACCGAACAACTGTAGAAGCCTGTTGCCGAACCAACCCGGCACACTGAAAGCAGTCATCGCCCCCCACTGAATTTGCGAGGACTTTATGGCCCGTTTTGAACTGCAGAAACTTTACATCGATGGCGGTTATGTCGATGCCAGCAACCCTGAAACCTTCGACGCCATCAACCCGGCGAACGGCGAAGTCCTGGCGCAGATCCAGCGCGCCGGCAAGGACGATGTCGAGCGCGCCGTCGTCGCGGCCGAAAAGGGTCAGAAAATCTGGGCCGCCATGACTGCGGTCGAGCGTTCGCGCATCCTGCGCCGTGCCGTCGACATCCTGCGCGAGCGCAACGATGAACTGGCCGCTCTGGAAACCCTGGACACCGGCAAGGCCATCTCTGAAACCCGCTACGTGGATATCGTGACCGGCGCCGACGTGCTGGAATACTACGCAGGTCTGGTGCCGGCCATTGAAGGCGAGCAGATCCCGCTGCGCGATTCCTCCTTCGTGTACACCCGCCGCGAGCCGCTGGGTGTGGTAGCCGGTATCGGCGCCTGGAACTACCCGATCCAGATCGCACTGTGGAAATCTGCCCCGGCGCTGGCGGCGGGCAATGCGATGATCTTCAAGCCGAGTGAAGTCACTTCGCTGACCACCCTGAAGCTGGCAGAAATCTACACCGAAGCGGGTGTACCGAACGGCGTATTCAACGTGCTGACCGGCAGCGGCCGTGAAGTCGGCACCTGGATCACCGAGCACCCGCGCATCGAGAAAGTCTCCTTCACCGGCGGCACCGACACCGGCAAGAAAGTCATGGCCAGCGCCTCGAGCTCGTCGCTCAAGGAAGTGACCATGGAACTGGGCGGCAAGTCACCGCTGATCGTGTTTGACGATGCCGATCTGGATCGCGCCGCTGACATCGCGATGATGGCCAACTTCTACAGCTCCGGCCAGGTCTGCACCAACGGCACCCGCGTGTTCGTGCCGAATGCCCTGAAAGCCGAGTTCGAAGCGAAGATCCTCGAGCGTGTGAAGCGCATCCGCGCCGGTAACCCGGAAGACGAAAACATCAATTTCGGCCCGCTGGTCAGCTTCGAGCACATGGAAAGCGTGCTGGGCTATATCGCCAAGGGCAAAGAGCAGGGCGCACGTCTGTTGTGCGGCGGCGATCGCCTGACCGGCGGTGTGTTCGACAAGGGCGCGTTCGTTGCGCCGACCGTGTTCACCGACTGCACCGACGAGATGACCATCGTGCGTGAAGAAATCTTCGGCCCGGTGATGAGCATCCTCGGTTACGACACCGAAGATGAAGTGGTGCGCCGCGCCAACGATACTGACTTCGGTCTGGCCGCAGGCATCGTGACCCGCGACCTGAACCGCGCCCACCGCGTGATTCATCTGCTGGAAGCCGGTATCTGCTGGATCAACGCCTGGGGCGAGTCGGCGGCACAAATGCCGGTCGGCGGTTACAAGCAGTCGGGCGTCGGTCGTGAGAACGGCATCAGCTCGCTGGCCCAGTACACGCGCATCAAGTCGGTACAGATCGAGCTGGGCGATTACGCCTCGGTTTTCTAAACACGGTTTCAGTGGCACGCGGCAGGCCTCAAGCAGACGCACTCAAAAGCTGCCTGCCGCACCCCATTTTCACGAGTATCGCCTGGCGGCTTCTGCTTGCGGCCCAGGCTTGAAACTCGCAGCTCTATGAGGGAGCCTCTATGACGACTCAATCCGAATACGACTACATCATCATCGGTGCCGGCTCGGCCGGTAACACTCTGGCAGCCCGTCTCACCGAAGACGCAGGCGTCACCGTTCTGCTGCTCGAAGCCGGTGGCCCGGACTACCGTCTGGATTTCCGTACCCAGATGCCTGCCGCCCTGGCATTCCCGCTGCAGGGCCGTCGCTACAACTGGGCCTACGAGACCGAGCCAGAGCCGCACATGAACAACCGCCGGATGGAATGCGGTCGCGGCAAAGGCCTGGGCGGCTCATCGCTGATCAACGGCATGTGCTATATCCGCGGCAACGCGATGGACTACGACGGCTGGGCCAAGGAGCCGGGTCTCGAAGACTGGAGCTACCTCGATTGCCTGCCGTACTTCCGCAAGGCCGAAACCCGCGACATCGGCCCGAATGATTACCACGGTGGTGAAGGTCCGGTCAGCGTGACCACGCCCAAGGCGGGCAACAATCCGCTGTTCCACGCGATGGTCGAGGCGGGCGTGCAAGCCGGTTTCCCGCGTACTGACGACCTCAACGGTTATCAGCAGGAAGGTTTCGGTCCGATGGACCGCACCGTGACGCCTAACGGTCGTCGCGCCAGTACCGCCCGTGGTTATCTGGACGAGGCCAAGAAGCGCTCGACCCTGACCATCGTCACTCACGCGCTGACCGATCGCATTCTGTTCGAAGGCAAGCGTGCCGTCGGCGTGGCCTACCTGGTGGGCGACAGCGACACGCGCATCCAGGCCCGTGCCCGCAAGGAAGTGCTGCTGTGTGGCGGCGCGATCGCTTCGCCACAGATTCTCCAGCGTTCCGGCGTCGGCCCGGCCGAAGTGCTGAACAAGCTCGATATCCCGGTGGTTCATGACCTGCCGGGCGTTGGCCAGAACCTTCAGGATCACCTGGAGATGTACCTGCAGTACGCCTGCACCCAGCCGGTGTCGCTGTATCCTTCGCTGAAGTGGTGGAACCAGCCGGCCATCGGTGCTGAGTGGATGTTCCTCGGTACAGGTATCGGTGCGAGCAACCAGTTTGAAGCCGGTGGTTTCATTCGCTCCAGTGAAGCGTTCGAATGGCCGAACATTCAGTACCACTTCCTGCCGGTGGCGATTAACTACAACGGCACCAAGGGTGTTCAGGAACACGGTTTCCAGGCTCACGTCGGCTCCATGCGTTCGCCGAGCCGTGGTCGTGTGCAGGTCAAATCCAAAGACCCGCGCGAGTACCCGAGCATCCTGTTCAACTACATGGCCAGCGAGCAGGACTGGCAGGAGTTCCGTGACGGCATCCGCCTGACTCGCGAGATCATGCAGCAACCGGCACTGGACCCGTACCGTGGCCGCGAAATCAGCCCCGGCATCGACGTGCAGTCCGACGAGGCGCTGGACCAGTTCGTGCGTGAGCATGCCGAAACGGCTTATCACCCGTCCTGCTCGTGCAAGATGGGCACCGACGAGATGGCGGTTGTCGATGGTCAGGGTCGCGTGCATGGCTTGCAAAGCCTGCGCGTGGTCGATGCCTCGATCATGCCGATCATCACCACCGGTAACCTGAATGCACCGACGATCATGATCGCCGAGAAAATCGCCGACAAGATCCGTGGTCGTCAGCCTCTGCCACGCAGCACGGCCGACTACTTCGTCGCAGGCGACAAGCCGGCACGTGGCAAGCCGCTGCGCGAGATCAGCCATCAGGCCTGATCCGACGACCAGGCGTCCTCCCGGGACGCCTTGCGTTGTGCATGCTCCAGCGTGGAATGCATGTCCACACTGGAACATTGGTACGACAGTTACGAGATTCTCGTTCCTCACGCTCCCGCGTGGGGACGAGAACCCGCTCGATTCAGACCCTCCTCCCGACAGACGCGAATTGCCACTACCCCTCCGCTCTGCCACAATCGCGAATGATTCTCTTTAGTTAGAACTTTCTCATCGAGGCCATTCGTGTCGTCAGTCCCAAGCACTCATAGCGAGATCGTTGGTGCGCTGTATCGCGATCATCGCGGCTGGCTGCTGGCCTGGCTCAGACGCAATGTCGCCTGCCCGCAACGTGCTCAGGATTTGAGTCAGGACACGTTCGTGCGCTTGCTGGGGCGCCATGAATTGCTTGCGCCCAGAGAACCGCGTGCTTTCCTGGCAACCGTCGCCAAAGGGTTGATGTTCGATCACTTCCGACGCGCTGCGCTGGAGCAGGCTTACCTCGGGGAATTCATGCAGGTGCCCGAGGCCGAGCAGCCCTCTCCGGAAGAGCAGTTGCTGATTGTGGAAGACCTCAAGGCGATCGACCGCATGCTCGGTACCCTGTCCAGCAAAGCGCGTGCAGCTTTTCTATACAGTCGCCTCGACGGCATGAGTCACGCCGAGATTGCCGAGAAGCTGGGCGTTTCGGTCTCGCGCGTCAGGCAGTACCTGGCTCAGGCCATGCGTCAGTGCTACGTGGCGCTCTACGGTGAGCCGACGTGAACACCAGACCGGTCTCTGCCCGTGTGCTCGATGCGGCCATCGAGTGGCAACTGAACATGGACAGCAACGGCGGCAATGACGCCGAGCTGGCGCGCTGGCTGGCCGCCGACGAAGAGCATGCCCGGGCCTGGAGCCAGTTGGGCATGGTCAATCAGCGCTTTGCTTTGCCCGCAGGTCCGGCACGCAAGGCGTTGCAACAGTCACCGGGTGCCCTGCGACACAGCTTGCGCAAGCTCGGTGGCGGTCTGGCCGGAGTGTTCATGGCCTTGGGCCTGGCATTGTTCGTCGGCGATCGCTATCTGCCGATCGATTACTGGCTTGCCGACCAGCGCACTGCCACCGGTGAACAGCGCGACGTGCGTCTGGCGGACAACACCCTGATTCGTCTGAACACCCACAGCGCAATCGATGTGCGCTTCGATGCGCAGCAACGTCGGGTCATTCTGCAGGACGGTGAAATACTGGTGCAGACCGGCGATCATGACGACCCGCGGCCCTTCATCGTCGAGACGGCGGATGGAAAGATGCGCGCCCTGGGGACGCGTTTTCTGGTCCGGCGCGAGTCCGATGGAACCCTGCTCAGCGTGTTGCAATCGGCGGTTGTCGCCCACCCGCGTAATGCTTCCGGTGAACAGGTTCTGCGCGAGGGCCAACAGGTGCTATTGACCCGCAACGGACTTGGCCCGTTGCTTGGCATGCCTTCCGGCGTCGACGCCTGGACGCGCGGCATGCTGGTGGTGGACAACGCGCGGTTGGCAGACATGCTCGCTGAACTGGGGCGTTACCGGACAGGACATCTGGGCGTCGACCCGAAGGTGGCCGATCTGCGCGTCACCGGCACCTTCCCGTTGCAAGACACCGACCTGGCACTCAAGGCGCTGTTGCCGACCTTGCCTGTGCAGATCGAGCAACACACTGCGTGGTGGGTGTCGGTGCTGCCCAGGGATCAACAGCCCGGCACCCCTCCGGCAAAACTCTGAAACATACCCTTTCATGCGGACAACGGATCGCCCTGACACTTTTTCGGTTTCGAGCGGCTTAGTCTTACAAGTCATTTCGGGGACGCGCCCAGCGCTGCGTCTCTTCGTCTGTGGATAAACCATGAAAAGCCAAACCGTGCGCCGCTGGTCCATCGTGCATACCTGGAGCAGCCTGATTTGCACCCTGTTCCTGTTGATGCTGGCTGTCACCGGCCTGCCGCTGATCTTTCATCATGAAATCGATCATCTGCTCGGCGACGCTCCGCATTACAAAGAGATGCCTGCCGATACGCCACGCCTGGACCTGGAGCAACTGGCCAGGGCTGCCGAAGCGCATCGCCCCGGCGAGGTGATGCAGTATTTTGGCTGGGACGATGAAGACCCCAATGGCGTCATGGCAATCACCGCTGCAACCGCCGGCACCGAGCCCAACTCCTCGCACACCTTCGCCCTCGATGCGCGCACCGGTGAGGCACTGGAGATGCCTTCTGCCAACGGCGGCTTCATGATGGTCATGCTGCGCCTGCACGTAGACATGTACGCCAATCTGCCCGGCAAACTGTTGCTGGCGTTCATGGGCTTGCTGTTCGTGGTGGCGATCGTTTCCGGGACCGTGCTGTATGCGCCGTTCATGCGCAAGCTGGAGTTCGTTCAGGTGCGGGTCAATAAATCCAGGCGTACGCGCTGGCTGGACCTGCACAACCTGATTGGCGTAGTGACATTGACCTGGGCGCTGGTGGTCGGCGTGACCGGGGTGATCAGCGCCTGCGCCGATCTGCTGATTGCCTCCTGGCGCAACGATGCGCTGGCCACCATGATCGCCCCTTACAAGGACGCGCCGCCATTGACCCAGCGCGCCCCGGCGACTCAATTGCTGGAAATTGCCGAATCCGCTGCGCCCGGCATGCAGGCCGATTTCATCGCCTTCCCCGGCACGCGCTTCTCCAGCGAGCATCATTACGCGGTGTTCCTCAAAGGCAATACACACTTGACTGCGCACCTCGCCACACCGGTGCTGATCGACGCCCAGACCCTGCACGTCACCGCCGTGGTCGAACGTCCCTGGTACATGGACGCACTGGGGATGTCGCAACCGCTGCATTTCGGTGATTACGGCGGCATGCCGATGAAGATTCTCTGGGCGGTGCTGGACGTGCTGACCATCATCGTACTCGGCAGCGGCGTTTATCTGTGGTGGGTGAGGCGTCGTGCCGCGCGCTCGGTGAGTGCTGTTCAGGCTCAGGTGGCGCAATGAGTTCGAAGCCATCGCGATTCTGGAAGACCTTTGCGATACCCGCCGTCATAGCGCTGCTTATCGGCGGCGGGCTGTTCGCTGCGCTATTGGGTGACGGCTGGTGGGATACGCTGGCGTGGCTGGGCATGGGGACGGCGGCCCTGTTGAGTATCAAGGGCTTGCTGGTACGGCGCGGTTGATTGAAGCGCTGATTGCATGCACAGCACAGGCTGACTAGTCTAGGATCCTGTCTCATTCGAGGAATACCCATGTCAGCGCCCACGATGACGTTGTACTTCAACGCCGCTTCGCCCTTCGCCCGCAAGGTGATGGTGATGCTGCATGAAACCGCTCAGCTCGATCGCGTCGAGTTGCAGACCACAGTACTGACACCGGTCAGCCCGTCTGCCGAGCTCAATGAAGACAACCCGGCCGGCAAACTTCCCGCGTTAAGGCTGGCCGACGGCAACGTCATTCATGACAGCCGGGTGATTCTTGATTACCTCGACCATCAGCACGTGGGCCTGCCACTGATCCCACGGGAAGGTTCGGCACGCTGGAGGCGCATGACCCTGGCCTCGCTGGCCGATGCGGTGCTGGATGCAGCGGTGCTGATCCGCTATGAAACCGCCTTGCGTCCGCAGGAAAAACACTGGGTTCAGTGGCTGGACAACCAGCAGCAGAAGATTGAACGCTCGCTGCATTACTTCGAAAGCGATGCGGTCACCGAGCTCAGCACGTCGTTCGATGTCGCATCGATCAGCGTCGCCGCGGCGCTCGGCTATCTGGATTTCCGCCAGCCGGATCTGAACTGGCGCAGCACTTATCCGCGACTGGCCGCCTGGTACCTGGACATCAGTCAACGCCCATCGATGATCGCGACCCAGCCGCCGGTCTGAGTCAATCTGCGCCGCGCTGCACAGTCAAGCCAGGACGCAGAGCGTCCAGAAATGCATACCCACGCGGAGCATGGGTACGATGGTGTTCTCGCGGGCGGCTATCGTTCCTCACGCTCCAGCGTGGAAGTGCCGTGAGTGATGCTCTGCGTCACAGGTCTGCGCCGCGCCGCACATTCGGGATAGGACGCGGAGCGTCCAGAAATGCATACCCACGCGGGGCATGGGTACCATGGTGTTCTCGCGGGCGGTATCGTTCCTCACGCTCCAGCGTGGGAATGCCGTGGGTGATGCTCTGCGTCACAGGTCTGCGCCGCGCCGCACATTCGGGATAGGACGCGGAGCGTCCAGAAATGCATACCCACGCGGAGCATGGGTACGATGGTGTTCTCGCGGGCGGCTATCGTTCCTCATGCTCCAGCGTGGGAAAGCCGTGGGTGACGCTCTGTGTCACAGGTCTGCGCCGCGCTGCACAGTCAAGCCAGGACGCAGAGCGTCCAGAAATGCATACCCACGCGGAGCATGGGTACGATGGTGTTCTCGCGGGCGGTATCGTTCCTCACGCTCCAGCGTGGGAATGCCGTGGGTGACGCTCTGCGTCACAGGTCTGCGCCGCGCCGCACATTCGGGATAGGACGCGGAGCGTCCAGAAATGCATACCCACGCGGAGCATGGGTACGATGGTGTTCTCGCGGGCGGCTATCGTTCCTCACGCTCCAGCGTGGGAATGCCTTGGGTGACGCTCTGCGTCACAGATCTGCGCCGTGCTGCACAGTCAAGCCAGGACGCGGAGCGTCCAGAAATGCGTACCCACGCGGAGCATGGGTACGATGGTGTTCTCGCGGGCGGCTATCGTTCCTCACGCTCCAGCGTGGGAGTGCCGTGGGTGACGCTCTGCGTCACAGATCTGCGCCGCGCTGCACAGTCAAGCCAGGACGCGGAGCGTCCAGAAATGCATACCCACGCGGAGCATGGGCACGATGGTGTTCTCGCGGGCGGCTATCGTTCCTCACGCTCCAGCGTGGGAATGCCGTGGGTGACGCTCTGCGTCACAGATCTGAGCCGCGCCGCACATTCGGGATAGGACGCGGAGCGTCCAGAAATGCATACCCACGCGGAGCATGGGTACGATGGTGTTCTCGCGGGCGGCTATCGTTCCTCACGCTCCAGCGTGGGAATGCCGTGGGTGATGCTCTGCGTCACAGGTCTGCGCCGCGCTGCACAGTCAAGCCAGGACGCAGAGCGTCCAGAAATGCATACCCACGCGGAGCATGGGTACGATGGTGTTCTCGCGGGCGGTATCGTTCCTCACGCTCCAGCGTGGGAATGCCGTGGGTGACGCTCTGCGTCACAGGTCTGCGCCGCGCCGCACATTCGGGATAGGACGCGGAGCGTCCAGAAATGCATACCCACGCGGAGCATGGGTACGATGGTGTTCTCGCGGGCGGCTATCGTTCCTCACGCTCCAGCGTGGGAATGCCTTGGGTGACGCTCTGCGTCACAGATCTGCGCCGTGCTGCACAGTCAAGCCAGGACGCGGAGCGTCCAGAAATGCGTACCCACGCGGAGCATGGGTACGATGGTGTTCTCGCGGGCGGCTATCGTTCCTCACGCTCCAGCGTGGGAGTGCCGTGGGTGACGCTCTGCGTCACAGATCTGCGCCGCGCTGCACAGTCAAGCCAGGACGCGGAGCGTCCAGAAATGCATACCCACGCGGAGCATGGGCACGATGGTGTTCTCGCGGGCGGCTATCGTTCCTCACGCTCCAGCGTGGGAATGCCGTGGGTGACGCTCTGCGTCACAGATCTGAGCCGCGCCGCACATTCGGGATAGGACGCGGAGCGTCCAGAAATGCATACCCACGCGGAGCATGGGTACGATGGTGTTCTCGCGGGCGGCTATCGTTCCTCACGCTCCAGCGTGGGAATGCCGTGGGTGATGCTCTGCGTCACAGATCTGCGCCGTGCCGCACGTCCCGGATCGGGCGTGGAGCGTCACACGATACTGAGGACTATGAACAACCTCAGCAATCAGGCTCGTCAGCGGTATAACGACGGGCCGGATTGACTGCGGCGTCGAACTCACGCAGTGCCTTGGCACCGATCAACAGCGGGAAGTTGAAGTGGCTGCGGTCCACCAGGTTGACCTCGACCGTACGCTTCTTGTCGCCCAGGCACAGTTCCAGGTCAACGACAGGGCGCTTGGCAGGGTTGATGCTTTCGTCGTCATCGTCGTCACCTTCTGCACGCCCCTTGATCTTGCTGATCCGCGACACCTTGTGCTCATACACCTTGTTGTCTGCACCCTTGGTTGCCAGGCGGAAACGTACCCAGTCATCACCATCGCGCTTGAACAACTCGATGTCCTTAGCCGACAGCGAGGCGGTCAGTGCGCCGGTGTCCATCTTGGCCTTGAAGGTCTGGCCTATTTCCGCAACCTTGATGTTCTCGTAGCGACCATACAACGTCGGTTCAGCGGCCATGACCGGCAGGGCCAGCAAAGACAATAGCGCCAGGATCGGTTTCACGTGGGAGGTTCCTCGCAATAGTCAGCGCCCGATTGGCGCCCGGTTTTAGACAGCGAACCTGCGGTAGGTTCGTCAGGATAAATGTGACGTCAGCATAAAGGCCGACACGTGAAACATTTGTAAGTACCTGTGTAATTGGCGTAAAACGCGAGGATCTTTATTATTGCCGCCCCTGAACCTTCAAGAGTCCGTCATGCGCCGTCTGTTCACCGGCTGTTTTGTTGCCCTGCTGTTACTGATCAATACGCTGCTGCTTATCGGTCCGCTATTGATTTTTGCGTTGCTCAAGCTGTTGTTCAGAGGCCGGATGCGCGATCGCTATTCAGCGGCGGTGATGTGGATCGCCGAAACCTGGGCCGAGATCGACAAGGTCATCTTCGCCACCTGCATACCGACGCAGTGGGACATTCGTGGCGATGAGGGGCTGCGTGGTGACACCTCCTATCTGGTCATCAGCAATCATCAGTCGTGGGTGGATATTCCCGCGTTGGTCCAGGCACTCAATCGGCGCACGCCGTTCTTCAAGTTCTTCCTGAAAAAGGAACTGATCTGGGTACCGCTGCTGGGCCTCGCATGGTGGGGGCTGGACTACCCGTTCATGAAGCGTTACAGCAAGGCGTTCCTGGCGAAGCATCCGCAGCTCAAGGGCAAGGACCTGGAAATCACCAAGGCCGCCTGCGAGCTGTTCAAGCGCCAGCCGGTGACCATCGTCAACTATCTGGAAGGCACGCGCTTCACCGCAGCCAAACATGCTGCCCAGGGCTCTCCCTACACCCATCTGCTCAAACCCAAGGCCGGCGGCGTAGCCTTCGTGCTGGCGGCAATGGGCGAGCAACTCGATGCCATTCTGGACGTCACGGTCGTCTATCCCGATTCAGGCATTCCCGGTTTCTGGGACATGCTCTGCGGTCGGGTCTCCAAAGTGATCGTCGATATCAAGACCCGTGAACTGGACCCGGCGCTGTGGCAGGGCGATTACGAAAACGACCCTGTGTTTCGCGAGAAAGTGCAGGGCTGGGTCAATCAGCTTTGGGACGAAAAGGACGCGCGTATTGCGGCGTTGCGGCTGGAGTTGCCCGGGCACTGACAGTTCTGACAGGTAGACGAGGCGAAACGGGCGGATGAGACTGGCCTTTAATGTTGCCGGAATCCGCTCTCATGTCATCGCCCGATGTTTCGCTGATCGGCTTATACCGTTACGACGGACTGGACCGACTGGCAAGCATAGTGCCAGCGGGGCAGGAGGTCGTCAGGCGTTTCTATCGAAACAACCGCCTGACCACAGCAATACAGGGCACTTCCCGCCAGTCTGTCGTTCAGACAGAAGATCTTTTACTGGCATTGCGCCGTGTGGAATCTGATCAGCTCCTGTTCGACCTGCTTGCCACAGATCAAGCCAGATCGGTGCTGCACAGCCTTGATGCCATGCGCAATCAGGCGTTTGTCTACAGCCCTTATGGCAGGCGATCCCTGCAAACAGCCGCACTGGGCGTACCTGGTTTTACAGGGCAGACGATTGATCCGATCACTGGACATTACTTGCTGGGCAATGGACTTCGCGCGTTCAACCCGACGCTGATGCGCTTTAACAGCCCGGATACGCTGAGCCCGTTTGGTGAAGGCGGGATAAATGGTTATGCCTACTGTGGAGGAGATCCTGTCAATAACGTCGATCCGACGGGACAAGTATTTCGGATGGTTTTGGCAGTGTTCATTCCGCGTGCGCTAAAGTCGGTAAAACTGATCAGCGCGCAATTTGGCGATGTGATTGAAACAACCCGCAAAGGCTTAATCCCTGCTGCTAGCTCACCGATGCCTCTGCAAGGCAGTAGAAAATGGCTTGATGACGCGCTTGAACCATTCAATGACAGCCAGTCTTCCTTCATCAAAAACCTCCGTCAAGTGAATCGCAATTTTGCCAGTCACGGAGACTCAGGGTTGAGTTTTGAGCAGGCCGAGTATTACGCGCGACTGGCGTCGCAAGTGTACTCCGGGAAAAAAAACGACTCGACAGCGTTTGGGGCGGCTGCTTTCAAATGGGCTCGGCAATTACCTGAAGGCCGCAGCACCGCCATGGTTGGCGCGGCCTTCAATTCAGCAGGTGCGATGATCTCGGGCGCTATGCAAAAAAAGCAGTACAAGAGCGGAGATATATTGAGGAAGGCTACGCGTATAAGGTCCGGCTCAGCTCCCGGTACCCCATAACCCACTCAGACTCTGCAACGCCGAACCACTGGCACCTTGCTGTCCCAGGTATTGCAGAATCAGCGGGGCAAACTGGCTGACCATCGTGCTGTCCATGCCCAACGCCTTGAAGGCATTGTTCACATCACCCATGCTCTGCACGTTGCCCAGTGCGCTGTTGAGCATCGAACTATTGCCTGACTTGCCGCCCAGCAGACTGCCCAGCCCGTTGGCGCCGCCCAGACTGTCCAGCGCGGACGTGCCGGACATTTGCTCCAGGCCCGGGACCGATTTGGCCAACTGCGAGTAATCGGTGCTGGTCAGTTTGTTCTTCGCCAGCCCGAGCAATGCGCCCGTCCCGCCAACCGCCTGTTCCGGGGTGACATTGAGCTGCGTACCCAGGGTATTGAGCAGCCCCGCGACTTCGGGTGCCGCCGTGGCTTTCTGATTGCCATTGGTGGCATTGGAGACCGCGTTCGCGGCGTCATTCAGATTGAAGGCAAATGCCGGGCTTGCCGCCACAGCCATCAACGTTGCCAAAGCCATTGCGCGTGCAGTTTTCATTGCGTCACCTTTATCGAACTCGAACCGCCCGTGAGTGGGCGATGAAGCAGAGGGTTTGACTGGAGGAACAGAAGCTTGTTCCCGGGGCGAGGCCGCGAACCACGGCAACGTCCGGTATTTGCTCGGTGACTGGACCTGGGTCGTCCTGAAACATCTATGTATTACCCCGCTTTTTCCGCGAAACAGCATGGTGTCGGTCATTTGGAATGCACGGAGCATCAGCAATGACCGACACCTACACCTCACTTCCTTCCATGCCAGCTGCCACCAGGGAAAGCCTTCAGCACGTACTGGCAACCGAAGGTAACGAGCAACTGGCCGCCATTCTGCAACGTCCCCGACCCGAAGGTTTCACGCTACTGGACGAGATCCAGGTACTTGGGGCTGCCAGCTCGTTCGGGCGATGGGCCGACGACATCGAACTCCTGAGTACCCTGAAATCAATGCTGTTCGATGACGACCTGAACGCCCTCAGCGACAGCGCAGAACGCGTCACCCGTTCTGTCGCTTCGCCGGCATCGGGGGAAGGCCCCGAGCACGAACTGGCCAAAGCGGCGTTCGATATTGCGCAGAGTCATCAGCGCGAGTCACATTCGTCGTGTGTCCGAAGCGAGCGCATCGATCGTACCCGGGGCGATTACCGCAGGTTGCTGAATACGCTGCGGGCACGAATACGGGACGTGACGACCGGCACCTGTGCGACCAACAGAGTGTTCATGGCCGTGGCCGATGACTCGCCGTTGTTTGCGAGCGTCGCTTTTGGCGGTTCTATCGTGCAGCAGTTCAAGGTGTTGCTCCGGGCTATCGCCGGCGTGGACCCTGCTGGCGATATCGATGAAGATCTGTTGCCCGGGGTACGCCTTAAAGACCTGCGCTACGTTCTTGATCTGGTCAACACGACTCAGGTGGACTTCAGGCAGCCTTTCACCTGTGTGCTGCATGTCAGGATGAATGAGGGCAGGCCGGTTCACTCGCTGCAACTGCAGGGCATTTCCGAGGGCCGGCAACCTGCGCACGCCACGCTGTCAGACCTGCACCTGCGAGTGATCCGTTTCACGGACTGCCTGGCCCCGCTGGCGCCGCATCTGGAGTCCGCAGATGCCAGGTGCATTCTGGCCATTCGCGACGATCGAACCGTCTCATTGCACGGCCTGCTCGATTACTACGGTGTCGACATTCCCCTGGCTGCCACCCGAGACGATCTGCTGCAGGCGATCACTGCGCTGTTGCCCGGAGAGCGCGAAGCCGACCCCGCAGTGATGGCGCCCGCGTTGCCTTTCACCCTGGCAGAACACCAGCGTTTCATGCTCGATACGTCGCAGGTCTACACCTTTCGGCAGCACAAGGTCCAGGCGCATGGCACTGACGATTACGGTGTCATCGACCTTGAGCTGGAGAAGGAGATGCAGTGGCATCTGGGTCGATGCCGCACCTTGCTGAACAGCTACCGGCATTTCGGTGCATCGCTGCAAGACAACGAAAACGCGCTGCTGACAATGTTCCAGCAAGCCGGTGGCATCACCCTGAAACTGGTCGTTTACGACAGCGACGGCCACCAGGATATCTACCGGGAGCAGCACACCGTCAATCCCTGGCGCGCGAAAGATCTTGCCGAATATTTAGACGTGGCGCGCCAGGAACTGTCGTCTTACATGATCAATACCATTCGCTATGGCGAGGCCGAGGGGGCGATCAATATCGAACGGCTGATCGTGCAAGTGATCGTGCCCAATCCTGTCCAGCGTCGTCATCCGCTGAGCGATATCGACATCGAAGCCTTCGATATCCGCAGCAAAGAACCTCCGTTTCTGTACGTAGACCCGCTTGCACTGGGCGCTTATGACGTCATCAGGTCGCGGTTTGTGGCGCTGACCGAGGAGCTGCGCGAGGTGCAATGGGACGCCGGCCGCGCTGTGACATTGCAGCGCGCGGTCCGTTATCTGCTGGCCCATTACCAGGAGGACCTGCCGGCGTTGCCGCACGCGCAGCGTCAGGCGGCCTATACCCGGCGCTTGAATGATTCCGTCAACGCCTATTACAGCGTGATTGCGCAGAACCTCGAGGACCAACAGCGACTGCAAGTCGTTCTGCAGCCGACCCAGCCGGAGTTCGTGGCGCGTGAACTGTGCCGTTATCTGGGGCTGAACGAATCCTGCTGGCCGGTGATTGCGCGGTCTTCGTTCGATATCAGTTACCAGGCCGGCTGGATCAATACCGGCACGTTCTTCAGGCACGAAGAGTCGCTTGGTTATCGAACCCTGCTGAGTGTGGTGTATGACGAAGACCTGCGCCGCGAGCTGGCGCTTGCCGACAATCGTGATGAACGGCTCGGGCAGCTGGCTCAGGCGCTCGCCGATAAAACCCGTTACACCGCAAGTCTGGACGCGTTGCAGGCGAAGCTGACCGGTTTATTCGAGGCGAACATTGCCTTCGTCAACAACAGCCTTCTGCCTGCTCGACTGACCGCACCACAAGCAGCGTTCAAGCGCGAGGCCGAGAACTACGCCATCCAGGCGACCGAAATCTACCGGGCGCTGGAGGCCGAGCGGCTCGTGCTGGTCTCCGGTACTGCCGCCGAGCGCTTGCAATCTCTGGAAGGGGCCACGCTGTCGGACAGTGACAGGCCGGTTCATTGCATCGAGTTATTGAGCGCCGACGAGAAGGTCCGCCTTGAAGCCAGTGCTCTGGCGTTCAGGCAGATGTTGAGTGCCCGAGCTAACGATGATGACATTCAGAACATGTCGACCAGCGCGCAGCATGTGCTGCAACTGGTGCATCAGGTCGGCGGACTGATTCCTGTGCTGGGCAACTTCATCAACCTGGGGTTCGATATTTACGACGGCAATGATGAAGGCATCGCGATGGATGCACTCAACATCATTGCCGAGCTGGTGCTGTGCAAGCTGCGCACGCTCCCTCCCAGGGTGCTGGGTGTGCTGATGCTGCAAGGCACCAACAGCTGGACGATGAGCCAGCAGGTCCAGGCCCTCGGCGAGTCGATCAGGGCCAACGACTACGAGGCGTCGGTGAAGAACTTCGGTTTTCTGCTGGTCGGTCTGCGTTCGGCGCTGCACTGCGGCATATCGGCGGTGAAAGGGCTGCGCTCCGCGACACTGCATTATCAACAGATCGTCAGCGAGCACGGCGTGTCTGACAGGTCTGATCTGACCGAAACGGCTCGACACCCTGAGCACAGCGATGCCATCGAGCGCGAAGCCGAGGGCGAACACCTCGCGAGGCGTCGGCCGTCGACAAGCAGCTCGCACTGGCGGGTCTCCGAGGATGGACAGATATCCGAAAGGCCCACGGGCAGAAAGGTCACGCGCCTCGACTGGAACGGCAACGCGATGGTCGAGGGCGGTGCTCGGGCGGTGCTGCTGGGTGGGATAAGCGAGAAGATTTACATGCTCAACGGCTATGCCTGCCGGATGGTCAGCGGGCTGGCGGGAACGGAATTGCGACCGCTGCATACGCTGGACCTGGAAGCAGGGCAATGGCGCAGGCATCCGCAGTCAACGGTCGACGCCCCGCAGCTTTCACGTTTTGCCCACACCGAAGATTTTCCGCTTGGCTTCAGCGGCCGACCGGAGCGTTTTCTGGCTCCCGCCAACACGGTCAGCTGGTATGACAACTGCGTGGTGACACTTGAAACAGCCTCCGTGCGGGTCATCGACGCAGATGGCAGGGTAAGCCAGCAGAGCGTGGCGCTTGGCGTGATCGAGCACAAATACGTCACCGAGCGTAAGGGTCATGTCGAAGTACTCGAACATGCGGGCACCGATGTTGAGACGACCGCCTTCATTCGCGCTGACGGCAGCCGCATGGACGTCGCCAGGGTCTTGCCCGCAATCCCGACCTACAAGCCTGAAATTCAGGCACAGATTGTTGCCGCTCAGGGCATGTTCGTGACTGTCCGGATAAGCGATACGCTGCAAGGTCTGGTCGGCAGAAAAACCGTGGCCGGCGTTCTGGCGACGCTCAGTGATGGCCGCGGGCAGGAACTGGTGATCGAAGCGGATCGCGGCGTTCACTATCGCGGCACGCTGCCCATCGAGCACTTCCTGGCGCTGGCGCCGGGCGAGACGTTGCACGACCAGCGGCCTGTTGCCCTGACCCTGCAGAAAATCAGCCCGCAAGCCGATCCCAAACGGGCGTTGCCTCACCTGTGGCACGACCAGTCGGATTATCGCGACGGCATCGCCCATGATGACTTTGCACTGGAGCTGTTCTATGGCGCGAAAGCGGCGAACGAAGCCTATGCACGCAACCCTCAGTGGGTCGCCAGGAACATCGACGCCGTGGCCAAAATCAAGTCGCGGCTGCCCTCGTCTATTACCTCGGTGGAAAATCCATACTATGTACTCGATACCCCCGAGGAACTGGCCATTCTTTTTGCTGCGCGCAACCAGGCGGCGTTGGCCAATACCTTGCTGGGCCATACCATTGAATGGGGAGCGGCATCGAGGTCCAGGGAGTTAAGCCTGGGGGAAAATATCCTCAAGCAGCTTCGTCTGAACGGGCCGCTGCTGGCCGCGCAGGAAAACATTCCGCCGCACGCCAGCGAGCGAGCTGCCTTGGTCAGTCAGCTTCAGGAGAAGCTGGCCCGCAACAACCTGATGATGGCTGAAGTCAGCCTGAAGTCAGGGGAAAAAGCCTGGTTCGCCCATTCGCCTGCCAGGCATCTCGGCATGCTGGCGGGGCATCTGCACGATGAGTTTTACCTGAGTCATGCGGGGTCGGTCATCGATCATGTCGAAGCCTGTTTTAGCGACCCGTCGAGAATCGAAAGTATCGCCGTGCTGTCGCTCGATGACGTCTCGGAAACCGATGCGCGACGCATTTTTCTTTCCTCGCAGCGCGGCTACACCTATGAGTCGGTCACCAGCCTGGAGCAGCCGGCCGAGCATGCACATCTGAGCGGTGCGCAACTGCAACTGCACATCGACGATGCCCTTTATCCCGAGCGAACCCGAGGTGTGGGGATTGCCAGCGCGGCTGTCGACCTGACAGGTGCCGAGGCGATCAGCAGCGGGCCAAAGCGCGGCAGTTACTCGATTGAGGGGCGTGACTACATCAAGCTGGATAACGGCAGGATCTACCGGGCCGAATGGGATGAGCGCAACCGGGTGTTTCTGCTGGTGCCGCCGCAGGGCAGGTCGCGCGCCGAGAGCCTGGCACTGCCCTGGGTGCGTCACATCGGCGGGCATGAGTTCACGCTGATCAACCGGCCAACGCTCAAGGGCGGCAATGTCGTCGATCAAATGATCTGCAGCATCCGCACCCGGCGGCCGACCGATAGCTTCGCAACCCACGAGTCCCATTCCGCTCATGACACAGCAAGCGGAACGCTTCAGGTTCACCATGAAGACCTGCACATCATGAACGACGACGTTCTGGTGCCCGGCAAGCTTAACGTGCCATCAAGCCTGTTCCACTCCATCGCAGCGGATCGTGACGGCTACGTGAGGCTCGAAGCCAGGGCAGCGGTGCCTGAAAGCTGCATCTCCAGCACCGAGTTTCTGGTGTCGAAATATGCCGGTGGACAAGTCGCGTTCGATTACCAGGGCGAGAGCCTTAACGATCCGACGCCCGTGGTGCCCAATGTCGAAGTCGTCGCCCTGCAGGATGGTCAGCCGGTGAGCCTGAATATCACGACAACAGCGCTCGATGACTGGATAAATGCACGCGGCCACTCTGATTACTTCGTCGGCGAGCAGTCATTTCCCGAGATCGGTGAAGGTATCGGTTTCATCGAGCGAGGGGGGCTGGAGAGCAACCCGTCATCGGACTACCCGTTTCATTTCATGTTCGTGGCCGGGAAAGTGCTGGACCAGAACGGGCAGGTTACCGGCGTGCTGGCCTCGGATTTGTCCGAGCCTGCACGTGAGCCTGATCAAGACGGAGTCACGCCGCAATTGTCGGCCAGACGGAACTGGAATCTGGGGCTTTTCCCGTCAATCGACAGCATGCGCGGGGCGCCGGAACCTGACAGCAACGCCTACGTGCAGGAGCATTACTACTCGGTATTGGTGAGGGCTGTGCGCGAGTAGGGCGCTTCCCCAGCGTTTTTTGTCCCGCAGGCGGAACAGCCTAGTAGTTCTGCTAGCTGGGCGTCAGCCCAGACTGGCTGCCATAGGGTGACTTCAAAGGAGTGACAACATGGCTTCGTCCGGGCAATCCGTGCTCTGCGTCTATCGCTACGATCCATTGGATCGCCTGGCCGATTGTTCGCCTGCGGGGCAGGGCAGCACTCGCTTTTTTTATCAGAAGACTCACTTGGCTACGCAGATTCAGGGGCAGGCCCAGCACTCGCTTATGCGCACGGACGAGCAATTGCTGGCGTGCTTGAGTGCAGAAAATAATCAGCGAGACGGGGTGTTGTTGGCTACGGATCAACAGCAGTCAGTGACCGTCGCTCAGGGGTTGGAGTTTGCCTACACGCCTTACGGGCATCGTCATCCTTCAGGCACCGCAAACCTGCCGGGCTTTACCGGCCAGCGGGTTGATCCGGTGACGGGGCACTATTTGCTGGGGAACGGGTATCGGGCGTTTAACCCCGTGCTGATGAGGTTTAACAGCCCGGACAGTCTGAGCCCGTTTGGTGAGGGTGGGGTGAATGCGTATGGGTATTGTGGGGGGGATCCGGTTAACTGGGTTGACTGGACAGGGAGTACACCCGCGTTATTGAAGGGGGTGTTAAGATTTTTGAAAGTAATGAAGCCTTCTCGGCGTTTATCTTCGGGCAACGTTACGGGTACTTCCCTGCAGCCTCTTTCTGACGGAATAAACTCAGGATTAAGTACGAGTGCGCCACAGTTAAGTCACTCTGCAGCGGTGCGACAAGTTGAATTAGTGAGTGTGTCTGTAAAAAAATTGAATAAAGAAGCAGGTCTTGACTCTGTAAAAGCCGCAAAAGAGTTTAAGGCCAATGATAAGCTTTATAGTGAATATATCGACAAGTCTAAAAAGCTGAAAAGTGATACGCAAGTTGGATTAAGTTTTTATGATGAGGATGATCTCGTTTATGAATATACACATGTTCAACAATACATAAGAGAGCAGCGAAAACTTGCTAATCCTATTCAGGATCTGTCGACACCACCCTCTTACAAACTCGCCCGTGAAATCAAGGGTGATAAGGAGTTGGAGTTGATAATGGAGCAGATTCGAGGGGTTAAGCAACCCGCTTCGAATCTGCCAAGGTAAGTAGCCAAGAAACCGACTTTACTGTTGATGCTTACGCAGCACCAAACAACCCATGCGGATCAATCACAAACTTCTTCGGCACGCCCGAATCAAACTCGCCATAACCCCGCGGAGCATCATCCAGACTGATCACCTCGACACCCACTATGTCGGCGATCTTGATGCGGTCCCACATGATCGCCTGCATCAGTTGGCGGTTGTATTTCATGACCGGGGTCTGGCCGGTGTGGAAGCTGTGGGATTTGGCCCAGCCCAGGCCGAAGCGAATGCTCAGACTGCCCATTTTGGCGGCGGCGTCAACGGCTCCCGGGTCTTCGGTGACGTACAGGCCGGGGATGCCGATCTTGCCGGCGACGCGCACTACGCCCATCAACGAGTTGAGAACGGTGGCGGGTGCTTCGGCCTGAGCGCCAGCATGGCCGTGACCGCGTGCTTCGAAGCCTACGGCGTCGATGGCGCAATCCACTTCAGGTTCGCCGAGCAGGGCAGCGATCTGCTCGTGCAAGGGGGTGTCCTGGGACAGGTCGGCAATTTCGAAGCCCTGGGCCTTGGCGTGAACCAGACGCGTCGGGTTCACGTCGCCGACGATCACCACCGCAGCGCCCAGCAAGCGTGCTGACGCCGCCGCAGCCAGGCCGACCGGGCCAGCGCCTGCAACGTAGACTGTGCTGCCCGGCCCCACCCCGGCAGTCACTGCGCCGTGGTAGCCGGTGGGCAGGATGTCGGACAGGCAGGTCAGGTCGCGAATTTTTTCCATCGCCGCATCGCGGTCCGGAAGTTTGAGCAGGTTGAAGTCGGCGTAAGGCACCAGCACGTATTCAGCCTGGCCGCCGACCCAATCGCCCATGTCGACATAACCATAGGCACCACCGGGGCGCGCAGGGTTGACCGTCAGGCAGACGCCGGTGTTCTGTTCCTTGCAACTGCGGCAGCGACCGCACGCCACGTTGAATGGCACAGAAACCAGGTCACCGACTTTCAGATGTTCCACGTCACGACCGGCTTCCAGCACCTCGCCAGTGATTTCATGACCGAGTACCAGCCCGGTTTGCGCCGTGGTGCGGCCGCGTACCATGTGCTGGTCCGAGCCGCAGATGTTGGTGGAGACCACGCGCAGGATCACGCCGTGTTCGATGCGCTTGCCGCGTGGATCTTCCATTTTCGGGAAAGGAATTGATTGCACTTCGACCTTGCCAGCGCCGAGATACACTACACCGCGATTACCAGACATACATGTCACCTCGCTTTTATTGTGATGAAGCAGATTTAGAGCAGAGAAGAACAGTTGCAAGCTTCAAGCGGCGAGAAATACGGATCGCTTGCAGCTTGCAGCTTGCGCCTACAAAACCACTGTCCTGTTGGCGTTGAGGAACACCCGCCGTTCGATGTGATAACCCACCGCGCGGGCCAGTGTCAGCCCTTCGATGTCTCGACCCTTGGCGATCAGGTCTTCGGGATAGTGACTGTGATCGACCACTTCCACGCCCTGGGCAATGATCGGGCCTTCGTCCAGATCGTTGTTGATGTAATGCGCCGTGGCACCGACCAGCTTCACCCCCTTGTTGTACGCCTGATGGTAGGGCTTGGCACCCTTGAAACCGGGCAGCAACGAGTGGTGGATATTGATCGCCTTGCCGTCCAGCTTGCGACACAGGTCCGGCGACAGGACCTGCATGTAGCGGGCTAGAATCACCAGTTCTGCCCCCGACTCTTCGATGACCTGCCAGACTTTGGCTTCCTGCGCAGGCTTGTCGTTCGGGTCCAGTGGGAAATGGTAGTACGCAATGCCGTGCCAGCCAGCCAGTGGCTCAAGATCAGGGTGATTGGACACCACCGCGACCATGTCCATGGACAGTTGATTGATACGCTGGCGATAGAGCAGGTCATTGAGACAATGATCGGCTTTCGAGACCATGATCACTACTTTTGGCCGGTAGTTGGGCGCGGTGAGTTCGAAGATCATGCCAAACGTTTCGCCGCGCTCACTCAGCCCGGCCCTGAACGCCTGTTCGTCGAAAGCCTCGGGCTGACGAAACTCCACACGGATGAAGAAGCGTCCCGAGAGGCGGTCATCGAAGGAGTGGTGTTCTGTGACGTAGCAACCCTGCTCGAACAGAAAGCGCGTCACTGCGTCTACCGTGCCCAGCATGCTGGGGCAGTCGGCGGTCAAAATCCATGTGTCGGGCGCGCGGCTCATTAAATGAATGCTCCAGAGTATTCGTTATCCGCAAATCTGACTGACAGTGTCAGCCAGCCTGCTCAAGCTGGACGCAGAGCGTCCGGAACTGCATTCCCACGCGGAGCGTGGGGACGATAATCATCGGGTCGGCTATCGTGCCAATGCTCCCGCAGGAGTCTCCATTAAGACTGACGCTGCGGTTTCAGCCCCGGTTCCGGGCGCTTCACGCCTGAATGCTCAGCCCGTACTCGGCACTCGCATCCTGCAGCCACAGCCACCAGTAATCCGAGAAGCTGCGGCGGACCAGCAGCTCCCAGGTTTCTTCTCCGGTCCGGCGGATTACCAGTTGCGACTTGGCGAACACGGTGCCGACTGCCTTGCCCACCGGGAAGTTGTCCGGGTGCACATCGTAGCTGGTCGACTTCATCAGTACCTGGCGCACCTTCGGCCCGCTCAGTTCAAGAATCGACTGCCCGCCGCTGACATTGACGATCGCGATGTGCTGCCCGCTCAGTTCGTCGCGTAGCTTCTGTTCTGCCGCAAACTCTTCGCCGCTCGGCACGATCAGCAGCCACTCGTCCGGGCCAAGCCACTGCAGCGAGCTCTCGCCGCTGATGACCAGCATCAGCGCGGCGGGCAATTCCATGCCCAGCGCCTTGTGGACGCCAGCGGCGAAGGCCGGATCGTGGGCATTGCCACGAATCGTCAGATGCCCCAGCAGCTTTTTCTCGCGCAGGAAAACCCCCGGACTGGCGCGCCCCTTGCCAATCAGGCTGTCGAGGTTTGCATGGAACAGCGGCGACTCGGCTTTGACATCGGAGGTCGGGCGCTGCTGGTAAACGTTGGCTGTGCTCATGATTCACCTGCTTGAATTCTGTGTGCTGCGGATGATCGGCTCATCGTGTGCTACTCGACGTTCTGCCGCTCGCCCTTCGGATCGAAGAACACCGAAGAAACGATCTCGGCTTCGATCACGCTGCCATCGGCTAGAGGCGCGAAGACCCGTTCGCCCATACGCGCCAGGCCGCCTTTGACCACGCCCATCGCGAACGAATAGCCCAGCGAGTTGTGCGCGTAACTGGAGGTCACGTGGCCGACCATGCTCATCGGAATCGTCTGTTTGGTGTCGAAGACCAGTTGCGCACCCTCCGGCAGCCATTTGGCAGGGTCCACCGGCTTGAGGCCGACCAATTGCTTGCGCTGTTCGCGCACGCAGTCTTCGCGATTCATGCCGCGCCAGCCGATCCAGGAGAACGGCTTGGTACGGCCGACACACCAGCCCATGTTCAGGTCGTCGGGCGTCATCGAGCCGTCAGTGTCCTGACCGACGATGATGAAACCCTTCTCTGCGCGCAGCACGTGCATGGTCTCGGTGCCGTAAGGCGTCAGGTTGTACTGTTTGCCTGCCTCGGCGATCTTTTCCAGAACGCCCATGGCGTAGTCGGCCTGAATGTTGACCTCGTAGGACAGTTCGCCGGTAAACGAGATGCGGAATACCCGGGCCGGCACTCCGGCGACCAGACCTTCCTTCCAGGTCATGAACGGGAAAGCTTCACGGCCCAGATCGATATCGGTGACTTCGCTGAGCAGCTTGCGGCTGTTGGGACCGGACAGCGTCAGGGTCGCCCAGTGATCGGTCACTGAGGTGAAATACACTTTCAGGTCCGGCCATTCGGTCTGTTGATAGATTTCCAGCCATTGCAGGACGCGCGCTGCGCCGCCCGTGGTGGTGGTCATCAGGAAGTGGTTGTCAGCGAGACAGGCAGTGACCCCGTCATCGAAGACCATGCCGTCTTCCTTGCACATCAGGCCGTAGCGCGCCTTGCCCACGTCCAGTTTGGTCCAGGCGTTGGTGTAGATACGGTTGAGGAACTCGCGTGCATCCGGGCCCTGAATATCGATCTTGCCCAGCGTCGATGCGTCCAGCAGGCCGACGCTGTCGCGCACCGCCTTGCATTCGCGAGCAACGGCGGCGGGCAGGTCTTCGCCGTTTTTCGGGAAGTACCACGGCCGTTTCCACTGACCGACGTCCTCGAATTCGGCACCGTTTTTGACATGCCAGGCGTGCAGCGCAGTGAACCGCACGGGTTCGAAGATGTGTTTGCAATGACGTCCGGCTATCGCGCCGAAGGTCACCGGCGTGTAGTTGGGACGGAACATGGTGGTGCCCATTTCCGGGATCGACACATTCAGTGAACGGGCGGCGATGGCCAGGCCGTTGACGTTGCCCAGCTTGCCCTGATCGGTGCCGAAACCCAGCGCGGTGTAGCGCTTGACGTGCTCGACCGACTCGAAACCCTCGCGCGTTGCCAGTTCAATGGCGGCGGCGGTGACGTCGTTCTGAAAGTCAACGAACTGCTTGGGTGCCCGAGCGGTGCCTTTTTCATGCGGCACCTGAAACAGCGCCAGCGTCGGCTCTTCAGCACGGCTGAGGGCTTTGGGCATCACGCCTTCGACCACCTTGAAGCCCGCTTCACTGGCAGCGCGCACGCCGCCTTCGAAGCCATCGGCAAGACTGTCAGCCAGGCTGTAGACGCCGTTGACGCCGCCTACGCAGATACGTTTCTGTGGTGCCTCGCCTGGTACGAAGCCGAGGATGTCCTCGCGCCAGACCGGCTTGCCGCCCAGGTGCGAGGCCAGGTGCACGATCGGGCTGTAACCGCCGGAGCTGGCAACCACGTCGCATTCAAGCCATTCGCCGGGGCTGGTCACGCTGTGCGTCTTGACGTCGATGGCGGCAACGCGGGCAGCCGTCACGCGCTTGCTGCCGCGGGCCTCGATGACCGCGCTGCCGGTCAGGATGCGAATGCCTTTGGCCCGCGCTTCTTCAACCAGCGGACCGCGTGGGTTATGCCGTGCATCGGCAATCGCGACCACGTGCAGACTGGCGTCGAGCCAGTCCAGAGCGACGCGATAGGCGTGATCGTTGTTGGTGGAAAGCACCAGTTTCTTGCCCGGGGCCACGCCATAGCGACGAACGTAAGTCGATACGGCACCGGCCAGCATGTTGCCGGGCACATCGTTGTTGCCATAGACCAGCGGACGCTCGTGAGTACCGGCGGCCAGCACTACGCGTTTGGCACGTACCCGGTGCATGCGCTGGCGGACCATGCCGATCGGCGCGCGATCACCCAGGTGGTCGGTGAGGCGCTCGTGGATGGTGAGGAAATTGTGATCGTGGTAACCATTGACCGTGGCACGCGGCAGCAGGGTGACGTTGCGCAGGCTTTTCAGCTCGGCGACGACCGTCGACACCCACTCGGCGGCCGGTTTGCCGTCCAGGCTTTCGCGGCTGTCGAGCAGGCTGCCGCCGAACTCTTCCTGTTCATCGGCAATGATCACGCGGGCACCGCTGCGACCTGCTGCCAGCGCGGCGGCCAGACCGGCCGGGCCTGCGCCGACGATCAACACGTCGCAGTGCTGGTTCATCGCGTCGTAGCTGTCCGGGTCGTTCTCGGTCGGCGAGCGCCCCAGGCCGGCAGCCTTGCGGATGTACTTCTCGTAAGTCATCCAGAACGATTGCGGGTACATGAAGGTTTTGTAGTAGAAACCCGGCGGCATCAGCTTGCCGCCGACCTTGCCCAGAATGCCCATCACGTCGGTGTTCACACTCGGCCAGCCGTTGGTGCTGGTTGCGACCAGTCCCGAGTACAGCGCCTGTTGCGTAGCGCGCACGTTGGGGATCTGCGTCGCTTCGGTCGCGCCGATCTGCAGCACCGCATTGGGCTCTTCCGAACCCGCTGCGAAGATGCCGCGCGGGCGGGAGTATTTGAAGCTGCGGCCGATGATATCGACACCGTTGGCGAGCAGGGCAGAGGCCAGCGAGTCACCTTCAAAGCCCTGGTAGGTCTGGCCGTTGAAGGTAAAGTTGAGCACCTTGCTGCGATTGATACGGCCGCCGTTGGGCAGGCGATGGGTCTGGCTCATACCTTGTCTCCCTGATCCGTGAACTGCGGTCTGGTACCGATCGGATAGGTCTCGAGAATCTCGTAGGTCACGGTGTTGCGCGTCATGTTGAAATACTGGCGGCAACCGGCGGCGTGTATCCACAGTTCGTGATGCAGGCCGCGCGGGTTATCGCGAAAGAACATGTAGTCGCCCCATTGCTCATCGGTGCAGGCACCGGGGTCCAGCGGGCGCGGGATGTGCGCCTGACCTGACGGGTGGAATTCCTCTTCGGAGCGCAGTTCGCCACAGTGAGGACAGAAGATATGCAGCATGGTCGGGTTCTCCTGTTAGTGGGCTACGGCTGCAGCGCCGTGTTCGTCGATGAGTGCGCCGTTGTGGAAACGGTCGATGGAGAACGGCTTGGCCAGCGGATGCATCTCGCCTTTGGCCAGGCTGGCGGCAAACACGTTGCCCGAGCCCGGCGTGGCCTTGAAGCCGCCTGTGCCCCAGCCGCAGTTGAAGAACATGTTCGGCACCGGGGTCTTGGAAATGATCGGGCAGGCGTCCGGCGTGGTGTCGACGATGCCGCCCCACTGACGGTTCATGCGCACGCGGGACAGCACCGGGAACATCTCGACGATGGCCTGGATGGTGTGTTCGATCACCGGGTACGAGCCGCGCTGGCCGTAGCCGACCCAACTGTCGATACCGGCGCCGATCACCAGGTCGCCCTTGTCGGACTGGCTGATGTAGCCGTGTACCGCGTTGGACATGATGACGCTGTCGATAATCGGCTTGATCGGCTCGGAAACCAGTGCCTGCAACGGATGTGATTCGATGGGCAGACGGAAGCCTGCCAGCCTGGCCATGTGCCCGGAGTTGCCGGCGGTGACCACACCGACACGTTTGGCACCGATGAAACCCTTGTTGGTTTCCACACCGATGCACACGCCGTTTTCCTTGCGAAAGCCGATGACTTCGGTCTGCTGAATCAGGTCGACGCCCAGCGCATCGGCCGCGCGGGCGAAGCCCCAGGCCACCGCATCGTGACGGGCGACGCCGCCACGGCGCTGAACGGTTGCGCCGATGATCGGGTAACGGGTGTTTTTCGAGCAATCCAGGTACGGGATTTCCTCGGCGACCTGCTGGCCGTTGAGCAATTCGCCGTCCACGCCGTTAAGCCGGTTGGCGCTGACGCGGCGCTCGGAGTCGCGCATGTCCTGCAGGGTGTGGCACAGGTTGTAGACGCCGCGCTGGGAGAACATGACGTTGTAGTTCAGTTCCTGGGACAGGCCTTCCCACAGTTTCATCGCGTGTTCATACAGGTGGGCCGACTCGTCCCACAGGTAGTTGGAGCGCACGATGGTGGTGTTGCGCGCAGTGTTGCCGCCGCCCAGCCAGCCTTTCTCGACCACGGCGACGTTGGTGATGCCGTGCTCCTTGGCCAGATAATAGGCCGTCGCCAGACCGTGCCCGCCGCCGCCGACAATGACCACGTCGTAGATCTTTTTCGGGGTCGGCGTGCGCCACATGCGCTGCCAGTTTTCATGGTGGCTGAGGGAATGCTTGAGAAGGCCGAAGCCTGAGTAATGCTGCATGTGAGGCTACTCCTGACTCAGCGATAAACCGGAAAATCGGCGCACAGGGCGGCGACCTGGCTGGCGACGTCGGCCTCGACATCGGCATCACCGAGGTTGTCGAGGATGTCGCAGATCCAGCCGGCCAGCTCGACGCACTGGGTCACCTTGACGCCGCGGGTGGTAACGGCCGGTGTGCCGATGCGCAGGCCGGACGTCACGAACGGCGACTGCGGGTCGTTGGGCACCGAGTTCTTGTTGACGGTGATGTGCGCACGGCCCAGCGCGGCGTCGGCGTCCTTGCCGGTCAGGCCCTGACGGATCAGGCTGACCAGAAACAGATGGTTGTCGGTGCCGCCGGAGACCACGTCGAAGCCCCGTTCGATGAACACCTGCGCCATCGCTTGCGCGTTGTCGATGACCTGCTGTTGATAGGCCTTGAAGGCGGGCTCCATGGCTTCCTTGAAACACACGGCCTTGGCGGCGATGACGTGCATCAGCGGGCCGCCCTGACCACCGGGGAAGACGGCGGAATTGAATTTCTTTTCCAGCTCTTCGTTGGCCCTGGCCAGAATCAGGCCGCCGCGTGGGCCGCGCAGGGTCTTGTGGGTCGTGGTGGTGACCACGTCTGCGTAAGGCAGCGGATTCGGGTAAAGACCGGCGGCAACCAGACCGGCGACGTGCGCCATGTCGACGAACAGGTAGGCGCCCACCTTGTCGGCGATTGCGCGGAAGCGCGGGAAGTCCAGGGTCTTGGAGTAGGCTGAAAACCCGGCGATGATCATTTTCGGCTGGCACTCGACGGCGATGCGCTCGACTTCGTCGTAATCGATCAGCCCGGTCGCGGTGTCGATGCCGTACTGCACGGCGTTATAGAGTTTGCCCGAGAAGCTGACCTTGGCGCCGTGAGTCAGGTGACCGCCGTGCGCCAGGCTCATGCCCAGCACGGTATCGCCGGCCTGGAGCAGCGCCAGATAGACCGCTGCGTTGGCCTGACTTCCGGAATGCGGCTGAACGTTGGCATAGTCGGCACCAAACAGCTGTCTGGCGCGTTCGATGGCCAGTTGCTCGACCTTGTCGACGTGCTCGCAACCGCCGTAGTAACGCTTGCCGGGATAGCCCTCTGCGTACTTGTTGGTCAGGCCGCTGCCCTGCGCCTGCATCACGCGTTTGCTGGTGTAGTTCTCCGAGGCGATCAGCTCGATATGGTCTTCCTGACGCTGCTCCTCGGCGTTCATCGCCGACAACAGTGCATCGTCATAACCCTGGATCTGGTCTTGCTTGCTGAACATCGCGGATCTCCCAGCGGCGGCGCGGCGCCTGACTTGTCGTTCGGGCGGAACAGAGCCCTCTGAGAGCGATGGTAGGGCCGGACCGAAGACGCCAAATGCCTATGGACGCCACACAAAGGTGCGTTTACGACATGGCGGCTGAGGGAGCAGAAATAGCGGCAGGGGAGTTACCCGGGTGAAGGCTGTGGACGAAAAAAAGCCCGCTCCCGGCTGGATGAGTCCAGCGCGGTGGAGCGGGCTTGTCGGTTGCAGGCCTTGTCAGCCGTGGTTTTTGCCCAGCAACGCGTGATACAGCTCGGTATCACCCAGAATGCCGACCACTTTATTGCCGTCCTGCAGGACCAGTTTGTTGCCGGTCTGGTAGCGGATCTGCAGCGCGTCGCGCATGCCGATGTTGGAATGCACAAGCGTGGGGCGTCGATCCAGGGAGGCGACGTCCTGGCCGGGGGTCCAGTTCTGCAGATCGAGGGCCGAGGCACCTTGCCGTGCACCTTTGATCACGTTGCCTTCGGCCAGATCGAGCCATGAGTCGCCACTCGGGTCCAGGCACACCGAACCGTTGACGTGGGTGCACTCCTCGACGGTACGCATCAGGCTGCGACCGCACAGCACGTTCAGTGGGTTGGTATGTGCAACGAAGGTGCGCACGTATTCATCGGCCGGATTGAGAACGATCTGTTCCGGCACGCTGTATTGCACGATGCGGCCATCCTTCATGATGGCGATCCGGCTACCAAGCTTCAGTGCTTCGTCCAGATCGTGGCTGACGAACACAATGGTCTTGCTCAGCTTGGTTTGCAGGGCAAGCAGTTCGTCCTGCAGACCCTGGCGGATCAGCGGGTCGAGCGCCGAGAAGGGTTCGTCCATGAGCAGGATGTCGGCGTCCATCGCCAATGCTCGCGCCAGGCCCACTCGCTGCTGCATGCCGCCAGACAGTTCGTCGGGCTTCTTGTTGCGCCACTGGGTCAGGCCCACCAGCTCGAGCTTTTCATCCACCAGCTTGCGTCGCTCCTTTTCGGGGCGACCCTGCATTTCCAGGCCGAAGCTGATGTTTTCGCGCACCGTCAGCCAGGGCATCAGGGCGAACTTCTGAAAGACCATGGCAATGCGCTTGGTGCGCATCATTTTCAGTTCGGCTGCGCTGCAGTTGGCGATGTTGATCTGCGAGCCTTCATGCTCGACGAACAGGGAGCCACGGCTGACGGTGTTGAGGCCGTTGATACAGCGCAACAGGCTGGATTTGCCGGAGCCCGACAGGCCCATCAGGACGCAGATTTCGCCCTTCTCGATGTCCAGACTGGCGTTCTCGACGCCGACGATCTGTCCGGTTTTCTTGAGGATCTGGTCACGCGTGAGGCCTTCATCGAGCAGCTTGAGGGCTTCACGCGGGTCCTTGGAGAAGATGACGTCTACCTTGTCGAATTTGATGATACTCATGCGTCGGACCCTACCTTGGCTTCGGGTTGTTTGCAGATGCGGTCGAGCATGATGGCCAGCAATACGATTGCCAGACCGGCTTCGAAACCGAGCGCGATGTCGGCTGTGTTCAGCGCGTTGACTACCGGTTTGCCGAGGCCGTCGGCGCCGACCAGGGCGGCGATAACCACCATCGACAACGACAGCATGATGCACTGGGTAATGCCGGCTGCAATGCTGGGCATCGCGTAGGGCAGTTCAATGCGTGTCAGCAACTGGCGGCGTGACGAGCCGAAGGCCTTGCCGGCATCCAGCAACTCCTGAGGCACATCGCGGATACCCAGGTAGGTCAGGCGAATCGGCGCGGCAATGGCGAAAACCACCGTCGAGATCAGGCCGGGTACCACGCCCAGACCGAACAGCGTGAGCGTCGGAATCAGATAGACGAAGGTGGGCACGGTCTGCATCAGGTCGAGTAACGGCCGGATGATGGTGTAGAACAGCGGCTTGTGCGCGGCAATGATGCCCAGCGGCACGCCGATGACGACACAGACCAGCGTGGCGAAGAGCACCTGCGCCAGGGTTTCCATGGTCTCCTGCCAATAGTGCAGGTTGAGGATCAGTAGAAACGAAAGGATGACGAAAACCGTCAGGCCCCACTTGCGCTGGATGAAGTGCGCGAGGGCGGCGATAAGGCCGATCAGTACGAATGGATTGAACCAGGTCAGCGCGAAAGTGAACCCGTGGATCATCATTTCCAGTGTCGAGGCTATCGCGTCGAAGTAATCGGCGCCGTTGGCCGTCAACCAATCGACAAATGCGGCGATGTACTCGCCCAGAGGGATTTTATGGTCAGTCAGCATGATTTCGGGTGTCCGCTTGCGGAAGGTGAAGAGGGCAGCAGGCGGGTCAGTCCCGCCTGCTGTCGGCTTACTGGGTCAACTTGGCTTTGGCTGCCTCCAGGCCTGGCTTGCCATCGACGGTGTTTACGCCTGCGAGCCAGGTGTCGAGTACTTGAGGGTTTTTCTTGATCCACGCCTTGGCGGCGGCATCAGGCTTCATCTTGTCGTCCAGCACGTTGCCCATCAGGGTGCTTTCCATGTTCAGCGTGAAGGACAGGTTCTTGAGCAACTGACCTACGTTGCTGCACTCCTGACTGTAGCCTTTGCGGGTGTTGGTGTAGATGGTCGCCTGGCCGTAGTTGGGGCCGAAGAAGTCATCGCCGCCAGTCAGATATTTCATCTTGAAGCGGGTGTTCATCGGATGCGGTTCCCAACCGAGGAACACCACATCGTTTTTGCGTTTCACGGCGCGGTCGACCTGCGAAAGCATTGCGGCTTCGCTGGATTCAACGACCTTGAAGCCTGCGTCCTTGAGGCCGAAGGCGTTCTTGTCGATCATGCTCTGGATCAGGCGATTACCGTCGTTGCCAGGCTCGATACCGTAGATCTTGCCGCCCAGTTCCTTCTTGAATTTGGCGATGTCGGCGAAGTCATGCAGGCCTTTGTCGTAAAGCGCTTCCGGGACCGCCAGGGTGTACTTGGCGTTCTCCAGGTTGGCACGCACGGTTTCGACGGTCCCTGCTTCGCGATAGGGCTTGATGTCGTTTTCCATGGTCGGCATCCAGTTGCCGAGGAACACGTCCATGTTCTTGCCGTCGGCCAGCGACTTGTAGGTCACCGGTACGGAAATCATGGTGGTTTTGGTCTTGTAACCCAGTGACTCGAGTACGGCGCTGGTTACCGCAGTAGTGACGGTAATGTCAGTCCAGCCGACATCGGAGAAGTTGACCGTATGACAGGCCTCTGGCTCGGCTGCCTGGGCTAGCACCGGCATACAGAGCGTAGCGGCCAACAGCAACGATTTGGAACCTTTCATGGGGTGGACTCCTGTGAGTTTCTTCTGGTCATCAGCAGGTGAACGCTGACGCGGCTTATGGGTTGGCGAGGCTTTTCGCGAAGCTCCATCACTGCGCCGGGCGATCGAGTCGGAACCGATCATGTAACAGGGAAAATCAAACGCCTACAGGGGGCGTCGTATCCAGTGCAGGAGGCGTCGTATCCAGTGCGCGCAAGGTCGCTTACAGATTCGTTGCATCGTACGCACGCCCGGTTGCAGTGTCGGAACTGCGAAAAAACGGCCAGTACGTTACACGGTTGCTGCGCAGGTCGGCAGCGGTCGGTTGGCAGGTCGGTGCCTGCGCGAACGCGGTGCTTTGGAGGGGAGTAACGCCGACAAGTTCATTATCGGGGCGGATCCGCCAGTGGTCATGCCAGGTCGCGTGCCCTTTTTTTGCGGCTGCGCGCTTTTCGATCACGCGCCCTGCAGGCCGCCACTTTTTAGCGCGAACGCCTGCCCTCGGCACGGCTGCCTCGGGATGTGCCTTGAGTAGCACTCGGCGTGTGAACGCCCCTCGATCGTTTCCCTGAAGTGCTACCGAACTGCTCATCGAACTCCGCGTGCGGCGGCCTCGCCGTCGCAAACAGGTATGAGGGTCGCAGCCGGGTAGACGCTTCGCGACGTCGTTTTCAGGTGTTCTTGAATGAGCGATCAAATTCCGGCATGGGATTTGCGATGTCATTACCAAGCCCTGCAATAACGAGGGCTACAAGAAGAGCCTGTCCTGGGGCCAACCATTGCCATATGAGAGGAGATAGTGTGATGACATCGTTCAATCAAGGGACTCAACCCCAGAACCGCGCGCCTCAGTCCATCGGCTTTCTGCTGCTGGATAACTTCACCCTGATCTCCCTCGCATCGGCGGTAGAACCCCTTCGCATGGCCAATCAGTTATCGGGCCGCGAGCTGTATCGCTGGACCACGCTGAGTGTCGACGGCGGCCAGGTCTGGGCCAGCGATGGTCTGCAGATCACGCCGGATGCGGCGATGCACAAGGCTCCTTTGCTCGACACGGTCATCGTCTGCGGCGGTGTCGGTATTCAGCGCTCCGTCACGCGTGAACACGTCAGCTGGCTACAGGGCCAGGCACGTCAGTCGCGCCGTCTGGGCGCTGTGTGCACCGGCAGCTGGGCGCTGGCGTGCGCGGGTTTGCTGGATGGTTTCGAGTGCAGCGTGCATTGGGAATGTCTGGCGTCGATGCAGGAAGCCTTTCCGCGCGTGTCGATGAGCACCCGGCTGTTCACGCTGGACCGCAACCGTTTCACCAGTTCGGGTGGCACCGCACCTTTGGATATGATGCTGCACCTGATCAGTCGTGATCATGGGCGCGAGTTGTCGGCAGCCATTTCCGAAATGTTCGTCTACGAGCGCATTCGCAACGAACAGGACCACCAGCGCGTGCCGCTCAAGCATATGCTCGGTACCAATCAGCCGAAGCTGCAGGAAATCGTGGCGCTGATGGAAGCCAATCTTGAAGAGCCGATCGACCTTGACGAGCTGGCTGTGTATGTCGCCGTTTCGCGCAGGCAGCTGGAGCGGCTGTTCCAGAAGTATTTGCATTGTTCGCCATCGCGCTACTACCTGAAACTGCGCCTGATTCGCGCCCGGCAACTGCTCAAGCAGACCCCGATGTCGATCATCGAAGTGGCGTCAGTGTGCGGCTTCGTGTCCACACCACACTTCTCCAAATGCTACCGCGAATACTTCGGCATCCCGCCACGTGACGAGCGCGTAGGGTCCAACACCGCACAGCAGGTCGCGATGATGCCGATCCCGCAGGCCCTGGTACTCGCCCCGCTGTCCGGGCCGATGTCGGCCCTGAGTCAGGCGCGTAATGAGTCGACGTTTGCGAGTGTGAGGCTGTAACAAAACGTCCGGTTTGCAAATGCTCACGACGAGAAAGCATCTCTCACAGGCTGTAAAACATTCGCTCTGCTCATCGCCCTACAGACGCTAAGGTTCAACGTTGAACCGGTTCTGGAGGGCGATGGAATGCCTCATTGCGCAACGACACGACACCTGCGCAAAGGCAGATACTCGGCAGTTGGTCAGATTTACATGGTCACTTCAGTAACGAAGGGCCGTGTACCTGTGTTCGCCGAAATGCAGCTGGGACGGCTGCTCGTACGAGAAATGAAGCGTTGCGAAGAGCAGGGGCTGGTCAAGTCTATGGCATGGGTAGTCATGCCTGACCATCTCCACTGGCTTTTTGAACTCAAGGCCGGTGATTTGCCCAGCTTGATGAAACAATTAAAGGCCCGAAGCTCGATTGCAGTTGGAAAACTGTGTGTCCGTCCTCACGCTTTGTGGCAATCCGGGTACCACGACAGAGCAATCCGCGACGAAGAGGATATTGCGCCGATAGCCCGTTATATCGTGGCCAATCCTTTACGTGCGGGCTTGGTTAAAAAGCTTGGGGATTACCCGCTGTGGGATGCTATCTGGGTTTGAGGCACGGGCAGCTTTCGCGAACAAGTTCGCTCCTACGGCCTGCGGCCAGAAGCTGAGGGATCACGGTTTGCTTCTGCCCGAAGGGCGTAGGAGCGAACTTGTTCGCGAAGACTGGCTTTCACACAACATAGCTTCCGGAAATAAAACGCCCGTTTTCGAGCATCAAAGCGCGAAGCGTGCCACCATGCCGTTGAGGTCGATTGCCAGGCGTGACAGCTCGGTGCTGGCTGCGCTGGTCTGGTTGGCGCCGTTGGTGGATTGTGCCGACAGGTCGCGGATGTTGACCAGGTTGCGGTCCACTTCGCGGGCGACTTGTGCCTGTTCTTCGGCGGCGCTGGCGATGACCATGTTGCGTTCGTTGATCTCTTCCACGGCGCTGTTGATGGTGTTCAGGGCCTGGCCTGCGCCCTTGGCGATGTTCAGCGTCGATTCGGCGCGTTCGGTGCTGTTGCGCATCGAGCTGACGGCCTGTTCCGTGCCGGTCTGAATGCTGCTGATCATGCGTTCGATTTCGCTGGTCGATTGCTGGGTGCGATGGGCCAGGGCACGGACTTCGTCGGCCACGACGGCAAAGCCACGTCCGGCTTCACCGGCCCGCGCTGCTTCGATGGCGGCGTTCAATGCCAGCAAGTTGGTCTGGTCGGCCAGGCCGCGAATCACGTCGAGCACCTTGCCGATATCACGCGACTCATTGGCCAGGCTGATGATCAGCTCGGCGGTGCCTTGCACGTCGCCACTCATACGCTCGATGGCGCTGACGGTTTCCTGAACCAGGTCGCGGCCATCGCCCGCAGAGGTCGCCGCGCTGCGCGAGGCCTGCGAGGTGCTGGTGGCGTTGCGCGCCACTTCTTCCACGGCGCTGGTCATCTGGTTGACCGCAGTGGCAGCCTGTTCTATTTCGTCGTTCTGCTGCACCAGCCCGCGTGCGCTTTCGTCAGTGACGGCATTCAGTTCTTCGGCTGCCGAAGCCAGTTGCGTGGCCGAGCCGGAAATACCCTGCAAGGTATCGCGCAGCTTGTCCTGCATGGTTTTCATGGCCAGCAGCAGACGACCGGCTTCATCGGTGCCGTCGATACTGATCGGCCGGGTCAGGTTGCCTTGCGCGATGGTCTCCGCTGCGAGCAGTGCGGTGGCAATCGGTGTGGTAATGCTCTTGATCAGCATCCAGGCAAACACGAGGGTCAGCAGGGTGGCGGCGATCAGCAGTCCGATCACCATATTGAATGCCGAGTCATACTCGATGGAGGCCTGCTCCTTGACCTCATTCAACTGCGCCGTATTGATATCCACCAGCTTGCGCAGCACAACGTTCATCTGGTCGGAGTTGCTGACCATTTCGTTGTTGAGCAAGCCCTGCAATTCGTCGATGTTGTTCGCACGGGTCAGCGTTTTCAGGCGGTCTTCAAGCTGGCGATACTGGCCCAGCAACTGCACGTACTGGCTATAGAGGTTGCGCTCGTCGGGGGTACTGATCAGCTTCTCGTAAACGGTCTGAGCGTCAGTGATCTGCTTGTTGCGCATCGCCATCAGCTCGATGGTTTTCTGCTGGGTTTCCGGATCGCGATTGACCAGCAATCGATAGGACAGCACCCGCAGACGAATGCTGACTTCAGCGAAGCGATCGAGGCTCTTGATGCTGGGCACGTTGCTGTCGGCCAGCACCTCGGTGGCGCTGCGGATCTTGCTCATCTGTGACAGTGCAAAGACGCCCAGAATCAGCATGAGGGTGCCGATCATGGCAAATCCAAGAAACGCTCGAGGCGCGATGTTCATATTTCGCAGGGACATAGAAAGCTTCCAGGGTCATTTACGCGTTCCATGCGATTTAGAGACGGAGATAAAGCCGTAAGTGGGGTGCCTATCGGACGTGCGACTAAAGTCTTGAGCCGATAGGCACGTATTGCGTGTGACTTAATCGTGACGATTTCTTCATTTCTTTCGCCGATCGGGCGCAAGCCTTTGAAAAGACGAGGCGGATGCTTTTTTCACGATGGCAGTCTGCCCATTGCCTGCGCGCATTTGTCGCAGTTTCAGACGGTCTGACGAACAGCAGGAACCGGATACCGAATAAGGAGTCACAAGCCCCCTACGCGTCTACGTTATCGATGTGTCGATGTGATGACAGAGCGGTGAGCGCTGGTATGCGCAGCGACTTTTCTTTATCGTACGCGCCCGTTGAAATTTGCTCGAGAAATCAAAATGTTGGAAGCCTCCCTTAGCCAATTGGAACAACTTGTCGGCGATCTGGTGCAGCAGAACCAGGCCCTTCAGGAAACAAATGCACAGCTCAGTGCCGAGCTGGCAAAAGCCAAGGACGAGAACGAGAACTTGCAACTGAGTCTGATGGAGCAGGAAGAGAAGCATGGCAGCACTGCCGCGCGTATCCAGGCACTGGTTGATCGCGCCACCAGCGCAAGTGCTGTCGGCGCATGAACGTCGATGGCAGCGGTGTAACCGTTCTCACCATTCTGGGCAATGAGTACTCGGTCAAGGCGCCGGCTGGCGAAGACCTGACCCTCATGAAGGCCGCTGCGATGCTCAATGCGTCGCTGGCCGACACCAAACGCAAATACCCGACGTTGATCGGTGACCGTCTGCTGGTCCTTGCAGCGCTGAACCTCTGCTCACAGCAGATCGAGCTCGAGCAACTGCACAAGGTCGAGCTCAAGCGCTACCGGGAGCAGGTTGAAGCGACGGTGGATGTGATCGCCAAGACCATCGCCCCGAACTGAACGGGAGGCGCTGACGAAGTCGCAGTCAGAACGAATGCGACTGTCTGCGCCTGCGCCACTGCCCGAGTGCTTCCTCCAGCCGCAAGGGGCTGTCGATCTGCTGACGACGGGCGTGGCTGAACAGGATCAGCGCCAGTTCTGCGGTAACCAGCGCATCGGCGCTGGCATGGTGACGCTGTTCGGCATGCAGACCAAAGAAACGGGTCCAGTCATCCAGCCCGGCATGACGCAGGTTGGCGTGCTCGCAGAGCATCGGGGCGATTTCGGCGGCGTCGAAAAACGCGTGCTGCAAGCGATAGCCCAGGCTTTCCTTCAAGGCGCGCGACAGCATGTGCTGATCGAATGGCGCATGAAAGCCGAGAATCGGGCTGTCGCCGACGAACTCCATGAAGTCCAGCAAGGCCTCGACCGGCTCACTGCCAGCGGCAATCGCACTGGGCGCCAGCCCATGAATCAGAACGGCCGGACTGATCTTGTGGTCGACGCGCAACAGCGTGCGCTCGAACTGCTGGCCCAGATCGATGGCGCCGTCTTCAATCACCACAGCACCAATGGACAGCACCTGATCGCGGTTCATGTTCAGGCCACTGGTTTCCAGGTCCAGCACGACCCAGCGCTGTTCACGCAGTGACGTGTCACTGAGGTTCGCGCACACCGGCAGTCGTTTAAGGCGCTCCAGTTGGTGCGCGTGCAAGCGTGTCTTTTTCGGCCGTGGTTTGAGCCATTCGAACAGGTTCATAGCTGATAACGCAGGGTCAGGCTGGTTTGCAATCGCTGCGCCTGGCGAAACGATTCGCGCAGAATGCGCCGGTCCAGATGGTTGAGTGTGTCGGGGTCGATGCGGTTGGAATAAGCCAGATTCTGGCGACTTTGCAGCTGATGTTGCTGCATGCGAGTCTGCTGGATGAAGTGATAAGCCTCCTCATACGCAGCACCGTCGAGCGGGTCGATGACTTCGCGCTCGACCAGTTGGCGCAGGCGTTCCTGCGTGTTGTTGACGCCGATACCGTTGGCCAGTGCCAGCAGGCGCGCACCGTCGACGAAGGGCGTCAGGCCTTCGACCTTGAGGTCCAGCGTATCCTTTTCGCTGCCTTTGCGGGCCAGCACGAAATCCTTGAAGCGCCCCACTGGCGGACGCTGGCGCAGTGCGTTGTCGGCCATCATGCGCTGGAACAGCCGGTTGTCTGCGACCTGATCAAGAATGCTGCGGCGCAGTTGCTCGACGCCACTTTCATCCCCCCAGACCACGCGCAGATCGAAATAGATACTCGAGGCCAGCAGGTTCTCCGGTGTCGCCTCGCGAATAAACGTCGAGAAGCGCTGCGACCATTCGAGTCGGGACAGGCACAGGTCGGGGTTGCCGGCCATGATGTTGCCCTTGCACAGGGTAAAACCGCACTGCGCCAGACCCTGATTGATGCGTTCGGCGATCGGCAGCAGTGATCGGCGAATCTGCTCTGCCTCTGCTGCATCTCGGGCCTCGAACAGAATGGCGTTGTCCTGATCGGTATGCAGCGTCTGCTCGCGACGGCCTTCGCTGCCAAAGCACAGCCAGCTGAAGGCAATGCCGGGGTCGCCTTTCTCTGCAAGCGTCAGCTCGATCACCCGGCATACGGTGTGGTCGTTGAGCAGGGTGATGATCTGGGTTATCTGGGTTGAAGACGCGCCATGGGCGAGCATGCGATCGACCAGCTGGACAATATCGCCGCGCAAGCCGGCGAGCGCTTCGATGCGTGGCGCGTTGCGGATGGTCCGCGCCAGATGCACCAGGTCGACCCGTTGCAGGGAAAACAGGTCCCGCTCCGACACCACGCCACACAACCGCCCGTCCCGGACCAGGCAGACGTGGGCGATATGGCGACCGGTCATGGCGATGGCGGCGTCGAATGCACTGGCGTCCGGGCTCAGGTGGAACGGTGACAGGCTCATGGCGTGCCTGACCGGTGCGCTGAAGTCGGCATCCACATCGGCAACCGCCTCACGCAGGTCGCGCAGGGTAAAGATGCCCAGCGGCGCCTGCCGCTCGTCGACAATCACGATGCTGCCTACCTGCTGCTCGTGCATCAGCCGCACGGCGTCGCGCATGGGCGTTTCCGGGCTGCACATCACCGGATGGCGCATGGCAAGTTCACCCAGCCGGGTATTCAGAGAGTACTGCGTGCCCAGGGTTTCGACGGCGCGCTGCTGGACTTGTTGATTGGCTTGATCGAGCAGGCTGCTGACACCGCGCAAGGCAAAGTCGCGAAAGGTTGTGGAGAGCGCGAATAGCTTGATGAACGCCTGCTTGTTCAACTGCAGGCAGAACGTGTCTTCGGCAGCCAGATGCTCGGTGCGAGTGGCGCGCTCGCCGAGCAGGGCGGCGAGTGGAAAACACTCGCCCGTGGTTATTTCGAATGTTGTTTCCGTACCGCCTTTGGCAGAATGCGGGCGCTCGCCGACGATGCGACCCTGCTTGACGATGTAAAAGTGCTCCACCGGTCCGTCGCCAGGCTTGATGATGCTTTCACCGGCCGCGTAGAAGCGCAGCTGACACTGCTCGACCAGATACGCCAGATGGGCGTTTTCCATCTGATTGAATGGCGGGAATTTTTGCAGAAACTGCATGGTGCCGTGTATGTTCTGCAGCACGGCTGTCTTGCCTGCCTGGGTGAAAGCATCTGCCTTGCTCATGGCCTGTTCCGCGTTCTTGTTATTGGTGCTCATGGTCGGCCGCTTGCAGCCAGGTGCCCATTGGACGTAAGTCTTACCTTGAACCCAGTGACACCGCCGTGACGGTTGCGGCATAACTGATTTGACGAGCGCAATGGATTGCGAGCGAAGATTGGCCAGGATGCCGACGAAATGCATCGCAGATTGACCCGTATCTGCTGTCGGATTAGTTCAGGGAATGATGAGACTGCAATGATTGACCACGATATTCTGAGCGACGATGAGCGCGATGCCCTTCATGAGGTCATGCTCACGCCTGCACGTGACGCCCCGCAACGGGTCCTGATCGTCGATGACGACAGCGACGCGCGCGAGCTGCTGGCCGAAATTCTGAGCCTCAATGACATCAGTTGCATGACCGCGCCCGGTGGCGATACGGCGCTGCAGATGATCCACTCGCGTCAGTCCATCGGACTGCTGATCACCGACTTGCGGATGGCGCCTTTTGACGGGCTGGATCTGATTCGCAAGGTTCGTGAGTCGGATCGTGCCGAACTGCCGATCATCATCGTGTCCGGCGACGCCAACGTGCGCGATGCCATCGATGCCATGCACCTGAACGTGGTGGACTTCCTTCTCAAACCGCTCAATACCAAGCAGTTGGTGAAGCTGGTCAAGCGGGAATTGGGGATAAGTTGAGGCGGTGAGCCCTTGCGGGTTCTGGTCCGGCAAGGACCAGAACCCGCAAGGAGGGTGTGCGGCGCATTACAGGCCGTTGATGGCCTTGAACTCCCGACGGCGGCGGTGCAATACCGGCTCGGTGTAGCCGTTGGGCTGCCGGGTACCTTCGATGACCAGTTCGACCGCCGCCTGGAAGGCGATGTTGCTGTCGAAGTCGGGTGCCAGCGGGCGATACAGCGGGTCGTTGGCGTTCTGGCGATCCACCACCGGGGCCATGCGCTTGAGGCTTTCCAGAACCTGAGTTTCGCTGACGACACCATGACGCAGCCAGTTGGCCATGTGCTGGCTGGAGATACGCAGCGTGGCGCGGTCTTCCATCAGGCCGATGTCGTTGATGTCCGGTACTTTCGAACACCCCACGCCCTGATCAATCCAGCGCACTACATAACCAAGAATGCCCTGCGCGTTGTTGTCCAGTTCGTTCTGGATTTCTTCCGGCGTCCAGTCCGTGTTCGGTGCCAGCGCAATGGTCAGAATGTCATCCACCGAGGCTTGCTCGCGCTGCGCCAGCTCGGCCTGACGGGCGAACACGTCGACTTTGTGATAATGCAGGGCGTGCAGCGCAGCCGCGGTAGGCGAGGGGACCCAGGCGGTGTTGGCGCCAGCCAGTGGATGAGCGATTTTCTGCTCCAGCATGGCGGCCATCAGGTCCGGCATGGCCCACATGCCTTTGCCGATCTGTGCGCGACCTTGCAGGCCGCATTTCAGGCCGATGTCGACGTTGGAGTTCTCGTAGGCAGTGATCCACTTCTCGGCTTTCATCTGTGCCTTGCGTACCACCGGACCCGCTTCCATGGAGGTATGGATTTCGTCGCCGGTGCGGTCGAGGAAGCCGGTGTTGATGAATACCACGCGCTCGCTGGCGGCCTGAATGCAGGCCTTGAGGTTGACCGTGGTACGGCGCTCCTCGTCCATGATCCCGACCTTCAAGGTGTTACGCGGCAAGCCCAGTACCTGCTCGATACGTTCGAACAGTTCGTTGGTGAACGCCGCTTCCTGCGGACCGTGCATCTTCGGTTTGACGATGTACATCGAACCGCTGCGGCTGTTGCTGCGCGAGGTGTTGCCGTTGAGGTTGTGGAGGGCGGCGAGGCTGGTCAGCAGGCCGTCGAGAATGCCTTCCGGCACTTCGTTGCCATGCTTGTCGAGTATCGCATCGATGGTCATCAAGTGGCCCACGTTGCGAATGAACAGCAGCGAGCGACCGTGCAGGGTGACTTCGCCGCCCTCTGGCGTGGTGTAGACGCGGTCCGGGTTCATGGTGCGGGTAAAGGTTTCACCGCCCTTGGACACCGACTCGGCCAGGTCGCCCTTCATCAGGCCCAGCCAGTTGCGGTAGACGACCACTTTGTCGTCGGCGTCCACAGCGGCAATGGAATCTTCGCAGTCCATGATGGTGGTCAGCGCGGCTTCCATGAGGATGTCTTTCACGCCCGCCGGATCGGTCTGCCCGACCGGGCTGGCGGCGTCGATCTGCAGTTCGAAGTGCAGACCGTTGTGCTTGAGCAGCAAGGCAAACGGCGCCAGGGCATCGCCTTGAAAACCGATCAGTTGGGCGTCATCGTGCAGGCCGGTATTGCTGCCACCCTTGAGACTGACGACCAGCTTGCCGTCGATCAGCTTATAAGCTGTCGAGTCGGCGTGTGAACCTGCTGACAGAGGCGCAGCCTGATCGAGAAAGGCACGAGCGAAAGCAATCACCTTGTCGCCACGCACCTTGTTATAGCCCTTGCCCTTTTGCGCGCCGCCTGCTTCGCTGATGGCGTCGGTGCCGTAGAGCGCGTCATACAGCGAACCCCAACGGGCATTCGACGCATTGAGCGCAAACCGGGCGTTCATCACCGGCACGACCAGTTGCGGGCCAGCCAGGGTGGCGATTTCTTCATCGACGTTTTGCGTGGTGATCTGGAAGTCCGCTGCTTCTGGCAGCAGGTAACCGATTTCCTGAAGGAAGGCTTTGTAGGCCGAGGCGTCGTGAGCCTGCCCGGCATGCGACTGGTGCCAGGCGTCGATTTTCGCCTGTAACTCATCACGTTTGGCGAGCAGTGCCTTGTTCTTTGGCGCAAGGTCGTGGATCAGTTTGTCCGCACCGGCCCAGAACGCAGTGGCATCGACGCCGGTTCCGGGGGTGGCTTCGTTCTGCACGAAGTCGAACAGGACTCTGGCGACTTGCAGGTCACCGACTTGAACGTACTCAGTCATTGCACTTGCCTCACTCTGCTCAGCAGGGTCGAGCACACTCGGGGAGCGCTCTGTTATTGATCCGGGTGTCATGTAGTGCGAAATTCGGGATACTACATGAGCCGCCGTCGCGTGAAAACGTCGCTGAATATGTCACTAAACGATTGGATATTCATATCGGGTCACGATGATAGTCACCGTGTCCCCAAAGGCGCTCAGGATTGTTCCATAAAGCGTGGCAAACGGTACACGATTTACCGCGAGCCAGGTGCCCGTCGGGCATGCCTATACTCGTATGACCGACGCTGTCTCCTAATCATCTGTGCAGAAAGAGGAATTGACCGTGGATCATCTCGTCGTAACGCTGGTTGCTCCCGACAAACCGGGTCAGGTCGAACGCATCTCGAAGTGCATTGCCGAGCACGGCGGCAACTGGCTGGAAAGCCGCATGTCGCGGATGGCCGGACAATTTGCCGGGATCCTCAAGGTCGGCGTCGAGGCCGAAAAGTACGATGACTTGATCAAGGCGCTGAACGGCCTGTCAGCCCATGGCATCCGCATGCTGCTGGCCGAGAGTGTGGTCGAGACCACTGATACTACTCGAATGATCAGCATGGAGCTGGTCGGCAACGACCGCCCCGGCATCGTGCGTGACATCACCCGTTTGCTGGCCGGGCAGAACGTCAACGTCGAACACCTGATCACCGACGTGTCCCCTGCGCCCATGAGCAGCGAACTACTGTTCCAGGCCAAAGCAGTGCTGGGCGTCCCGCAGGACTTGTCCCTGGATGACCTGCAGATGGCGCTCGAGACCCTGGCGGATGATTTGATGGTGGAGTTGGTGCTGGGGGCCAAGGAGTCATCCGTTTCGGGTTATCCAAGTTAATCGTGCACCTGCCTGTGGATAACCTGGGGGAATAGCCTTGCGGGCCATACCCGCCGAGGCCTGGCGCGTATTGATCAAAAATTCAACAGTTTCAAGGGCTTGTGCACAGATAAGGTCAGTCTGCCTGTGGATAACCCTTGGAGAACCTCTTGCAGGCCACAGTGGGCGTGGCCTGCAAGTATTTGTGTGTTTTTTGATCAGTGACGGCCGCGGGATTTCAGCCAGATATCCACACTGTAGATCGCCAGCCCGGCCCAGATGAAGGCGAAGGTGATGAGGGTGCTGGTGGTCAGGTGTTCGCCATACAGCAGCACGGCCAGCAGCAGGACCAGTGTGGGCGCGACGTACTGCAGGAAGCCCAGAGTGGTGAAAGGCAAATGACGGGCGGCGGCGTTGAAGCACACCAGCGGTACCAGCGTGACCGGGCCGGCTGCGGCGAGCCAGATGGCTTGAGTCGTGGTCCAGAATTCTGGCTGGACGCTCACGGCCGTCGGGTTGATCGCCAGCCAGATCAGCGCCAGCGGCACCAGCATCCAGGTTTCGACGACCAGGCCGGGCAGGGCGGCGACCGGGGCTTGTTTGCGGATCAGCCCGTAGAACGCGAAGGTCAATGGCAGCGCCAGCGACACCCACGGCAGGCTGCCGACGTGCCAGACCTGCTGGGCGACGCCAATGGCGGCGAAGGCGACCGCCAGCATCTGCAGGCGTCTGAGGCGCTCGCCCAGTAGCAACATGCCAAGCAGCACGTTGACCAGCGGGTTGATGTAATACCCGAGGCTGGCTTCAAGCATGCGTCCGTTATTCACCGCCCAGACGTAGATGATCCAGTTGCTGGCGATCAGGGTGCCGCTCAGCGCCAGTACGGCCAGCCGTTGCGGGTTGTTGCGCAGGTCGCGCCACCAGCCGGGATGCTTCCAGAACATCAGCACGATCGAGCCGAAGAGCGCCGACCAGAGCGCGCGATGGATGATGATCTCGATGGCCGGAACGGCGGCAATGGCTTTGAAGTAGATGGGGAACAGTCCCCAGATGATGTAAGCACTCAGGCCCAGAATGTACCCACGGCGTGGATTGGCAGCTTGCATGGAGCGTCCCTTTAATACAGAAAATTCCGGTTTTATTGTGGGGTGATGCAGTTGATGGTTTTGATCGTACTCACGCTGCAGCGCTCGATGTTATACACAGGTTCGACCGATTCACGACATCTGTGCCGCGCCGCTTGCCCAGGATCGGACGCAGAGCGTCGCACGATAGTTGAGATTATCGTTCCTCACGCTCCGTGGGAATGCCTTGGGTGACGCTCCGCGTCACAGATCTGCGCCGCGCCGCATGCTCCGGATAGGACGCGGAGCGTCCAGAACTGCATGCGACGCGGAGCGCCGCACGATAGTTAAAACTGTCCAACTTTCGGGGGGCAGTCCACGGAGCGTCGGCACGATAGTTACAGAACTATCGTTCCTCACGCTCCAGCGGGGGAATGCCTTGGATGACGCTCCGCGTCACAGATCTGCGCCGCGCCGCATGCTCCGGATAGGACGCAGAGCGTCCAGGAATGCATGCCCACGCGGAGCGTCGGCACGATAGTTACAGAACTATCGTTCCTCACGCTCCAGCGGGGGAATGCCTTGGATGACGCTCCGCGTCACAGATCTGCGCCGCGCCGCATGCTCCGGATAGGACGCGGAGCGTCCAGAAATGCATGCCCACGCGGAGCGTCGGCACGATAGTTACAGAACTATCGTTCCTCACGCTCCAGCGTGGGAATGCCGTTCGTGACGCTCCGCGTCACAGATTTGCGTCGCTCCGCACATTCAGGATCGGACGCGGAGCGTCCAGAACTGCATGCGACGCGGAGCGTCGCACGATAGTCGGGGTTATCGTTCTGCACGCTCATCAGGTCAAAACAGTTTTAACGGCTCTTCATTCAGTGCTGCCATCTGCTCGCGCAGGGCCAGGATATGGTCGCCCCAGTAGCGCTCCGTGCCGAACCACGGAAAGCTGTGCGGGAACGCCGGGTCATCCCAGCGCCGGGCCAGCCAGGCGCTGTAGTGCATCAGGCGCAGGGCTCGCAATGGCTCGATAAGCGCCAGCTCGCGTGGGTCGAAATCATGAAATTCGTTGTAGCCGTCCATCAGCTCCGACAGCTGACCCAGACGTTCCTGACGGTCGCCGGCCAGCATCATCCAGATATCCTGAACGGCAGGGCCAAGGCGGCAATCGTCAAGGTCGACGATGTGGAACATCTCGTCGCGGCACATCATGTTGCCGGGGTGGCAGTCGCCATGCATGCGGATGTTGGTGTGCGGTGTGGCCGCGTAAACGTCTTCGACACGCTTGAGCAGGTCGCGGGCCACCGACTCGTAAGCCGGCAGCAGGCTGCGCGGAATGCAGTCGTTTTCCAGTAGAAAGTTGACCGAATCATGGCCGAAGTTCTTCACGCCCAGGGCTTCACGATGGGCGAACGGTTTGGTCGAGCCGACGGCATGCAGACGGCCCAGTAACTGGCCCAGGCGATACAGCTGATCAAGATTGCCCGGCTCCGGCGCTCGTCCACCGCGACGCGGGAACAGCGTGAAACGGAAACCGGCGTGCTCGAACAGGGTGGCGCCGTTGTGCACCATGGGCGCGACCACGGGCACTTCGACCTCGACCAGTTCAGCAGTGAAGCTGTGCTCTTCAAGGATGGCTTCGGTGGTCCAGCGCTGTGGGCGGTAGAACTTGGCGATCAGCGGTTGGCCGTCTTCGATACCGACCTGATACACGCGGTTTTCGTAACTGTTGAGCGCCAGGATGCGGGCATCGCTGAGAAAACCGATGCTTTCGACAGCATCCAGAACCAGATCGGGAGTAAGTGTTGCAAACGGGTGAGCCATGACTACTCCTGCGCGCAGCAGGTTGCCGCGTCGGACCGCTGATGGTAACGCAGACCGGTCCCGCTTCGCCAAACCCATCCGATTAAAGTGCTCAAGGGTCGGATTGTCACCAAACGGTCATCACCCGGTCGCGGTTTGGCCATGTTCGCCGCTTAGAGTTGTCGCCAATGAGATCGATCTCAAGCGAGCGACCATGACTGATCTGAAAGAGGTAGCGCATCTGGCCGGGGTTTCCCGAGCCACGGCGGCACGAGCCTTCGCAAGCCCCGACGTAGTGCGCCTGGAGACCCGCGAGCGGGTATTCGCCGCTGCCCGCGCCCTGGGTTTTCGCCCCAACCGGCTGGGCCGCCAGTTGCGCCTGCAAACCACCAACCTGATTGGCGTGGTGGTGCCCAACCTGCTCAACCCGGTGTTTGCCGAGCAGTTTCAGGCCATGGAGCGGGCGGCGCGGGCGCGGGGCTATAACCTGCTGCTGGCGACCACCGACTACACCGCAGAGCGTGAAAGCGCTGTGGTTGAGGAGTTGTTGCGTCAGCGGGTCGACGGGCTGGTGCTGACGGTGACCGATGCCGAGCACAACCGGGTACTGCAAAGCCTGATCAATGAAGACACCCCGTTCGTGCTGGCCTATCACCAGACCGGCAATCCGGATTACAGCGCGGTGTCTGTGGATAACCGGGCGGGCATGGCGCTGGCTACTCGATACCTGATCGATGCAGGCCATCAGCGCGTTGCCATGGTCGCAGGCCCGGCCATGCAGTCCGACCGCGCCCGACTGCGTTATGAAGGCTACCGCGACGCCATGGCCGCGTGTGGGCTTGAAGCGCGACCAGTGATTGAGATGCCTGCTCATACAAGCGCCGATTTCGCTGCACTCGAACCCCTGTTACGTGGCCCGGACGCGCCCAGCGCGCTGGTCTGTTCCAACGATTTGCTGGCCATCAGCCTGATTGCCGAATTGCGCCGCAACGGCTGGGGCGTTCCCGAGCGTCTGTCGGTGATCGGCTTCGACGGCATCGCACTCGGCACGCAGATGCACCCGACCTTGTGCAGCGTGGTTCAGCCTATCGCCGAGCTGGCGCATATCGTCATCGACCAACTACTGGCACGGATTGCTGGCGCAGTACCGGTTTCTCATTGTCTGCCGTGCCACATCCGGCCCGGCGAAAGCACCCAGCCCTACCAGGAGATGCTTCATGCTCAGCCTCAGTAAAACCCTCGCGGCACTGCTGTTATGCGGTGCGGCCAGCCTCGCCCAGGCCGCCGAAACCGCCATCTGCTACAACTGCCCGCCCGAATGGGCCGACTGGGGAACGCAGCTCAAGGCGATTGCCGACAGCACCGGTGTCCAGGTGCCGCTGGACAACAAGAACTCGGGCCAGGCGCTGGCACAGATCGTTGCCGAGCAAGCCGCGCCGGTCGCTGATGTGGTGTATTACGGCGTGACGTTCGGCCTGCAGGCGCAGAAGGCCGGCGTGGTCGACACCTACAAACCCAAGCACTGGGACGAGATTCCGGCAGGCCTGAAAGACCCTGAAGGGCACTGGTTCGCCATTCACTCCGGGACCCTCGGCATCATGGTCAACGTCGACGCACTGGGCGGTCTGCCGGTGCCGCAAAGCTGGGCGGATCTGCTCAAGCCCGAGTACAAGGGCATGGTCGGCTACCTCGACCCGTCCAGTGCGTTCGTTGGTTACGTGTCCGCCGTGGCGATCAACCAGGCCATGGGCGGCACGCTGGACAACTTCGGTCCGGCCATCGACTACTTCCAGAAACTGGCGAAGAACTCGCCCATTGTGCCCAAGCAAACCGCCTATGCACGCGTGCTGTCCGGCGAACTGCCGATTCTGGTCGACTATGACTTCAACGCCTATCGCGCTCGCTACAAGGACAAGGCCAACGTCGCCTTCGTGATTCCCAAGGAAGGCACCATCGGCGTTCCGTACGTGATGAGCATGGTCGCCAAGGCGCCGCATCGTGCCAACGCCGAGAAGGTGCTGGATTTCGTGCTGTCCGATGAAGGGCAGGCGTTGTGGGCCAAGGCTTACCTGCGTCCGGTGCGCTCGAAGATGCCTGCCGAGGTGGCTGCGCAGTTCCTGCCGGACAGCGATTACGCCCGTGCCGGCGTGGTGGATTACCAGCACATGGCCGCCGTGCAGGAAGCCTTCGCCGCCCGTTATCTGCGTGAGGTGAAGTAATGTCGGCCTCGCCGGAACAAGCGCTGGCTCTGCGCAAGGGCGGATTTTTCAGGCTGCGGCTGCGCCCGACCGCTGCGGTGGCGCTGGCCCCGGCGATGGCCGTATTGCTGGCATTCTGGCTGCTGCCGCTGACCCACTTGATCGTGCTCGGTGCAAAAAGTACCGATGGCAATGCCAGCGGTTACTGGCAGGTCCTGAGCAGTGCTCAGTACCTGGGCAGCCTGGTGCAAACCTGCCTGCTGGCGCTGGTGGTGACGCTCGCAGCGTTGCTGGTCGGCGGCATCAGCGGTGTGTTTCTGGCCCGCAATCATTTCTTCGGACGCTCTGCGCTGGTGGCCTTGCTGACCTTCCCGCTGGCGTTTCCCGGTGTGGTGGTCGGCTTTCTGGTGATTCTGCTGGCTGGTCGCCAAGGCATCTTCGCCGCGCTCGGGCTGCACCTGGCGGGCGAGCGCTGGGTGTTCGCCTACTCGCTGACCGGGCTGTTCATCGGCTATCTGTATTTCTCGATTCCGCGCGTGATTCTGACCGTCATGGCGGCCTGCGAAAGCCTGGACCGCAGCCTTGAAGAAGCCGCGCATTCATTGGGTGCCGGTCATTGGCGGGTTGTGTGCGATGTGATCGTTCCGGGGCTGGCGCCCGCGCTGGTGTCGTGCGGCGCGATCTGCTTCGCCACGTCGATGGGCGCCTTCGGCACCGCCTTTACCCTGGGCACGCGCCTGAACGTCACGCCGGTAGCGATCTACAACGTGTTCACCAATTACGCCAACTTCACCGTGGCCGCCGCGCTGTCAGTGATCCTCGGGCTGGTGACGTGGGCAGTGCTGTTGCTGGCGCGTCGTATGGTCGGTGAATCGGGAGTTGTCCTGTGAAACGTTCACCGCTGTTCGTGGCGCAACTGGCGTTCACCCTGTTGGTCTGTGCGTTCATGCTGGTGCCGGTGGTGCTGTCACTGCTGGCCGGCCTGACGCGCAATTATTTTCTCGGTCTGTCGAGCGGTCTGACCTTCGACTGGCTGGTGCAGGTCTGGCAGGCCTATTCACCAACCGTCTGGCTGTCATTGCAACTGGCCGTGGCGTGCGCGATCTGCGTGTGCCTGGTGGGTGTTCCAGCCGCGTATGCACTGGTGCGCATGAACAATCGCTTCAGCCGGGCCTTCGAGGAATTGATGGTCTTGCCCGTCGCCATGCCCGGTCTGGCCAGCGCCCTTGCGTTACTGCTGACCTACGGCCAGTTCGGCGGCTTTCGCAGCAGTTGGTTGTTCATTCTGGTCGGCCACGTGTTGTTCACCCTGCCGTTCCTGGTGCGCCCGGTCATGGCGGTGATGCAGCGTCAGCAACTGCCGGTGCTCGAAGAGGCGGCCGCCAGTCTGGGCGCCGGGCCGATCAAGCGTTTCTTCAGTGTGGTGGTGCCTAACTGCCGCGCCGGGATTCTCGCTGGCGTGCTGATGGTCGTGACCCTGTCGCTGGGCGAATTCAACCTGACCTGGATGTTGCACACGCCGATGACCAAAACCCTGCCGGTGGGTCTGGCCGACAGCTACGCCTCGGCCCGACTGGAAGTCGCCAGCGCCTACACCCTTCTTTTTCTGTTGCTGATTGTGCCGCTGCTGATTGCGTTGCAGGCCATCAGCGCGCGTCTTGCCCGTGGAGAGAGCCGATGAGCGGAACCACCATTCGCCTGAAAGGCTGCCGCAAGGCATTTGCCGACGGCACCGTTGCTGTAAAGGATCTGCACCTGACCATCGAACCCGGCGAAACGCTGGCGATCCTCGGTCCGTCCGGTTGCGGCAAGACCACCACCTTGCGGCTGATTGCCGGGCTTGAACGCCCGGACGTCGGCCAGGTGCTCTTCGATGATCAGGACGTGACACGTCTGCCCATCGAGCGGCGCGACGTGGGCATGGTGTTTCAGAACTACGCGTTGTTTCCCAACCTCGATGTGGCCGGCAATATCGTTTACGGCCTGAAGATTCGTGGTCTGTCGGCTGCCGAGCGTAACAAGCGTTGCGATGAGTTGCTGGAACTGGTCGGTTTGACCGGCCACGGCAATCGCCGCGTCAACGAGCTGTCTGGCGGTCAACGGCAACGGGTCGCACTGGCCCGGGCACTGGCGCCGCGTCCTCGGGTGCTGTTGCTCGACGAACCGCTGGCAGCACTGGATGCGCAGTTGCGCGAGCGCTTGCGCAGTGAGCTGGACCAGCTGCTGCGCGGGCTGGGCATCACCTCGGTGTTCGTCACTCACGATCAGGGCGAGGCAATGGCCCTGGGCGACCGGATTCTGGTCATGGAAAAAGGTTGCGTCTCGCAATTGGCGACGCCGAGGGAAATCTATCAACAGCCTGCCAATGCGTTTGTCGCCGGGTTTGTCGGCAATCTGAACGCGTTCAGTGTGGTCGAGCGCACCACCTCAGGCCTCAAGGTGAGCGGTGGCGAGCTGCCGTGGCTCGGTGCTGACGTACCGGGCACTGTTTACTGCCGCCCCGAGCACCTGCGTTTGATGTCTGGAAGCGGCCATCTTCATGGGCGTCTGGTCGGGCAGTTTTTTCAGGGCGCGCAAAGTCGCTTGCTGGTCGATGTCGGTGGCCCGCAGCCGCTGCTGGTAGACAGCACCGACAACGTGATTTACGCCGCAAACGCAGTCATTGCCTTGAGTGTCGACCCGCAAGTGCTGTTTACCCTGCATTCGTGAAACCGTTTTTCGTAGAGAGATTATTTTGAATCGTCCGTTTCTTATTGCCCAGATCAGTGACCTGCACCTCAAAGCCGACGGGCGCCTGACCTATGGCGTGGTCGATACTCTGGGGGCGTTGCGCCGCGCTGTCGTTCACATCAATGCCAGCAAGCAGCGCCCCGACATCGTGGTGATCAGCGGTGACCTGGTGGACTTCGGTCGTGAGGACGAATACGCCGTACTCAAGCCAGAGCTGGAGCGTCTGCAGATGCCGTTTTATCTGGTGCCCGGCAATCATGACGATCGGCACAACCTGCTGGCTGCGTTTGCCGAGCAGGTGTACCTGCCGTTGTCGGCCAGCGGGCCTCTGGACTGGGTGGTGGAGAAATACCCGGTGCGCCTGATCGGCATGGACACGACCATTCCCGGCGAGCATGGCGGGCAACTGGATTACTGTCAGCTGGACTGGTTGCACGCGCAGCTGTCCCGTCGTCCTTATGTGCCGACCGTGATCGTCATGCACCACCCGCCGTTCATTACCGGCATAGGGCACATGGACCGCGAGCCCTTTGGCAATGCGTCGGCGCTGGAGCGTGTGATCGCCCAGCATCCGCAGGTGGAACGTTTGCTGTGCGGACATCTGCATCGACCGATGCAGCGACGTTTCGGCGGCAGCCTGGCGAGCATCTGCCCGGGCACCTCACACCAGATCGTCCTCGACCTCGACGAAGCCGCGCCTGCGCATTTCAATCTGGAACCGGCAGGCTACGTGCTGCACCGCTGGCAATCGGAGCAGGGATTTGTCAGCCATAACGCCGTGTTCGGCGACTATGAAGGGCCGTACCCGTTCTACGATGTGAACGGGTTGATCGACTGACTGATTGCTCATCGTTCCCACGCTCTGCGCGCGGTGTGATACACAAGTCTTGATGAGTCCGGAAAGCGGGGCTCGACGCGCAGTATCAGGCGGAGTAAAGATCCTTGTGGGAGTGAGCTTGCTCACGAAGACGGTGTTTCAGTCGATGCATTTTCGGCGATCATACAGCCCTCTTCGCGAACACGTTCGCTCCCACGGCCTCCGCCCAGAATCAATAGCAGACCTTTATATAACGATGAGCGATCTGCGTCCTCTTCCTGATTGCCGATCAGGCGCCGATAACGCCGCCATCTTCCCGGGTGATGACCATCACCGATGAGCGCGGTTTGCCGTTGGGCAAATGCTCGGGGAAGGTAGAGCCGCCGTTCTCACCGGGATGCTGGATGCCGATAAACATCGTCCGGTAGTCGGGCGCGAAGCTGATACCGGTGATTTCGCAACCGACCGGCCCGACCAGAAAGCGGCGGATCTCGCCGCTGGCCGGATCGGCGCAGAGCATCTGGTTGTTGCCCATGCCAGCGAAGTCGCCCTTGTTACTGGAATCGCCATCGGTCTGGATCCACAGCCGACCCGACCGATCGAAACTCAGGCCGTCCGGGCTGTTGAACATGTTCTGCGCGTTGATGTTGCTTGACCCGGCCTGTGGCGTACCGGCATGCACAGTCGGGTTGCCCGCGACCATAAACAGGTCCCACTCGAACGCCATTGCCGACGCATTGTTGCCGCCTTCGCGCCAGCGCAGGATCTGCCCGTACTGGTTCTTGGCGCGTGGATTCGGCCCGCCGACAGGTTGACCTTCTTCGCCACGCTTGCTGTTATTGGTCAGGGTGCAATACACCTGGCCATCCTTGGGGCTGACCACGATCCATTCCGGACGGTCCATGCGCGTGGCCTTGACCACACTGGCGGCCAGCCGTGCATGAATCAAGACCTCAGCCTGATTAGCGAAACCGGCAGCAGCATCGAGGCCGTTCTTGCCATGTTTCAGTTCGATCCACTGGCCATTGCCCTTTGGATGATCCGGGTTGCCGTTGCCTGCGTCGAATTGCGCCACGTACAAGGTGCCGTGGTCGAGCAGGTCGCGGTTGGCTTTCGGGTTCTTGCGATTGATCCGGTCGCGGCTGATGAATTTGTAGATGAACTCGCCACGCTCGTCGTCGCCCATATACACCACGGCGCGCCCGTCCCTGGTTTGCGTGAAGGCGGCGTTTTCGTGCTTGAAACGCCCGAGCGCCGTGCGCTTGACCGGCGTCGCGTCGGGGGCGAACGGATCGATCTCGACCACCCAGCCATGACGATTGACCTCGTTGGGGTTCTTCGCCACGTCGAAGCGCGGGTCGTGCGGGTGCCAGTTGATCTCTTTACTGGCAGCCACGACGCCATAGCGCTTCATGCCCGCATCGAATGTCTGCTCCGCGTTGCTGCTGCCGAAGCAGTCGGTGAAGTTCTCTTCGCAGGTCAGGTAAGTGCCCCACGGTGTCTGGCCGCTGGAGCAGTTCTGGAAAGTCCCCAGCACGCGGGTGCCGGTCTTGTCGGCGTCAGTCTTGAGCCAGTCGTGACCGGCCGCCGGGCCACTTAGCCTGATCGGCGTATTGCCATGCACGCGACGGTTGTAACGCGAGTCCTGCACGAACTGCCATTTGCCGTTTTTCTGCTGTATCTCGATCACTGACACGCCTTCTGCGGCGAGTGCCTTGCGGACTTCTTCAGCCGATTGCGGCTCCTTGCCATGCTCGAAGAGGTAGCGGTAGTTGGTGTATTCGTTGTTGATCGCCAGCAAGGCACGGTCTTTGCGACCCGGCATCGGGAACAGGCACATGCCGTCGTTGTTGTCGCCGAACTGCACCTCCTGAGCCTGGGCGGTACCCTTGCCACTCGGGTCGAACGCCGGACCGCCCGCGCGCAGAGGCTGGCCCCAACTGATCAGTACCGAGGATGTGTAACCTGCGGGCAGGCTGATGCTGTCGGCGGTGGCAGCAGGAATGCTCTGGAAGCCGAGCAATCTGCCAGACGCCGCGCTGACGCTGTCCGCCAGGACGGTGCGGCTGAGCAGGTTGCCGCCCAGGAACATCGCCGCGCCACACAGGGCGCCGGCGCTGATGAAACCGCGGCGGGTGAGGCCGACCTTATCGTCGCCGACCATGTTTTCCAGATCGGTGGTTTGGTTTTCTTCTAATAGTTTCATCATCACGGCTCCCTCGAATATGGCAGCCACCTTAGTGCGCGCATATGACGAAATTGTGTCGTGGTGATGACCTGCCAGCGCTTACAGCGGTATGCCCAGCAACACCAGTGAAGCTGCGAATCTTGCCTGCACCGTGACGCCGGTTTTCAACTGCTGTGCACGCAGGTGCTCAGGTGTCGCCAGGGCGCACAGCGTCTGGCCGCCGGGGAGTGTGATGCGTACTTCGCTTGGGCCATCTTGAGCGTCGGTCACACTGTCGATTCGGCCGGTCAGGGAATTGTTTCCATTTGTTTCTTCGCTGCTGTCTGCGTGCAGTTCCAGCCAGCCGGCCTTGATCAGTGCAACCACTTCCGTGCCGTTCTCCAGCTCCAGACGCAGCGTGCTGTCATGGGTGACCTGTGCTTCGATAAATACCTCGTCGGCCAGTTGCAGGCGAACCTGATCGTTGTGCCCCTGGCGCGTGATACTGACGATCCGCCCCAGCAACTGGTTGCGTGCGCTGGTCCGCAAGGTCAGACGATTGAGCAGGTCGAGGTCGCTGCTGTCTTCGGCGGCTTCCAGCACCTGCGCCTGCAAGGCCTGAACGCGCTGATAGAGACGCAGCACTCGCTCGCCCTCGACCGACAACTTAGCGCCGCCACCGCCGCGCCCGCCGACACTGCGCTCTACCAGCGGTTTTTGCGCCAGATTGTTCAGCTCGTCGATCGCGTCCCAGGCCGCCTTGTAACTCAGCCCTGCGCTTTTCGCCGCACGGGTGATCGAGCCCTGTTCGGCAATATGCTGCAGCAGCGCAATGCGTTGCGGGCGGCGGACCATGTGTTGCGTCAGCAAGGTGGGTAGGGACATGGAAATCCGGGGCGGTCGAGTAGGAGAGGGCAGTATGATCGCTCTTGTGCATGACGTCGAAACCGGACGCGGAGCGTCCAGGGCCGCGCTATCACGCGGAGCGTGGGAGCGATGAGAACATTAGGCCGCAGCGCCCAATCAATCCCCCGGCCTGGGCGTCCTCGCCAGGCAATACACATCCACCCGCCGCGCACCGGCGGTGTTCAATAAACCTGCAATGACCTCTGCTGTCGAGCCGGTGGTCAGAACGTCATCGACCAGCGCCAGGTGCCGGCCTTTTACCCAGTCGGGATCAATCAGGGTGAAAGCACCGCGCAGGTTGCGTTTGCGGGCCTTGGCGTCCAGGCCCTGTTGCGCGGTTGTCTCGCGGCTGCGCAACACATGCCCTTCGTCGACAGGCAGTTGCAGTTGTTTACCCAGCCAGCCGGCCAGCATTGCCGCCTGATTGTAGCCGCGCTGGCGCAAGCGTTTGTTGGCCAACGGCACCGGAATGAGGCAGTCGGGACGTGGCAGGTCTTCCTCGAAACGATGCTGCAGATAGTGCGCGCACAGTTCCGCCAGCAGTCGTCCCATGGGCCATTTACCGTTATGTTTGAAGCGGGTGATCAAACCGTCGACCGGGAAATCGTACAGCCAGGGCGCGATGACCTGGGTAAAGCCGGGCGGTTGCTTGCAGCATTGCGCGCAGCTCATGCCTGAACGGGGTAACGGCAGCGCACAGCACTCGCAAGCGTTGCCCAGCCACGGCAGCTCTGCTTCGCAGGGCACGCAGATGGGCGCGGGCACCTCACTGCGTTCATCACATAACAAACAGGATTGTTTGTTTTTTAACCAGATGTAAACCTCGTGCGGGTAGCTGGGTTGACAGCGCATGACTCTTCCTTAAATATGCCCGACATCCGTGTAGCGAGTGGGGTCTTTCCCGCCCTCGCGCATTGCCCAGAAACACCAAGGAGCCGCCCGATGAGCGCCAGCACCACCGCCACTTTGCGTCACGACTGGACTTTAGCCGAGGTCAGGGCGCTGTTCGTACAGCCATTCAATGACCTGCTGTTTCAGGCGCAAACGGTGCACCGCGCTCATTTCGACGCCAACCGCGTGCAAGTCTCCACGCTGCTGTCGATCAAGACCGGCGCCTGCCCGGAAGACTGCAAGTACTGTCCGCAGTCCGGCCACTACAACACCGGTCTCGAGAAAGAAAAACTGCTGGAAGTGCAGAAGGTGCTTGAAGAAGCCGCGCGCGCCAAGGCCATTGGCTCGACGCGCTTTTGCATGGGCGCAGCCTGGAAGCATCCTTCCGCCAAGGACATGCCTTACGTGCTGGAGATGGTCAAAGGCGTTAAAGCCATGGGCATGGAAACCTGCATGACCCTGGGCCGCCTCGATCAGGAACAGACCGAAGCGCTGGCCACCGCGGGGCTGGATTACTACAACCACAACCTCGACACTTCGCCGGAGTTCTACGGCAGCATTATCACGACCCGTACCTACAGCGAACGCCTGCAAACCCTGGCTTATGTGCGCGATGCGGGGATGAAGATCTGCTCCGGCGGCATTCTGGGCATGGGCGAGTCCCTCGACGACCGCGCGGGGCTGCTGATTCAGCTGGCGAACCTGCCGGAGCACCCGGAGTCGGTGCCCATCAACATGCTGGTCAAGGTTGCCGGTACGCCGCTGGAAAATGCTGAAGATGTCGACCCGTTCGATTTCATTCGCATGCTCGCCGTGGCACGTATTCTCATGCCGAAATCCCACGTGCGCCTGTCTGCCGGTCGCGAAGCGATGAACGAGCAAATGCAGGCGCTGGCGTTCTTCGCCGGGGCCAACTCGATTTTCTACGGCGACAAGCTGCTGACCACCGCCAACCCGCAAGCCGACAAGGACATGCTGCTGTTCTCGCGTCTGGGCATCAAACCCGAAGCGGGCGAAGGGCACGCCGACGAAGTGCATCAGGCCGCCATCGAACAGGCGCTGGTCGAGCAGCAAAGCAGCTCGATGTTCTACGACGCTGCCTCTGCCTGATCCGTTGAACGGGCTGGCATGTTCCGGCCCGTTTTGAATTGTCATCTTCCGGACCGGGGCCTGCATGTCTTTCGATCTCCGCACGCGCCTCGATGCCCGTCGCGCCGCACACCTCTATCGCCAGCGCCCGCTGCTGCAAAGCCCGCAAGGCCCGCAGGTCATCGTCGACGGCCAGCCGTTGCTGGCGTTCTGCAACAACGATTACATGGGGCTGGCCAATCATCCCGAAGTGATCGCTGCCTGGCAGGCGGGTGCCGAGCGCTGGGGTGTGGGAGGCGGGGCTTCGCATCTGGTGATCGGCCACAGCGCACCACACCACGAACTGGAAGAGGCGCTGGCCGAGCTGACCGGTCGTCCGCGCGCACTGTTGTTCTCCAATGGCTACATGGCCAACCTCGGCGCAGTGACCGCGTTGGTCGGGCAGGGCGATACGGTGCTGGAAGACCGTCTCAACCACGCCTCGCTGCTGGATGCCGGTCTGCTCAGCGGTGCACGCTTCTCGCGCTATCTGCACAACGATGTGAGCAGCCTGGAAGCCCGGCTGGAAAAATCCGTGGGCGATACCCTGGTAGTGACAGACGGGGTGTTCAGCATGGACGGCGACATCGCCGATCTGCCCGCGCTGGCCCGTTCGGCGAAGGCCAAAGGGGCCTGGCTGATGGTGGATGACGCTCACGGCTTCGGCCCTTTGGGTGCCAACGGCGCCGGTATCGTCGAGCACTTCGGCCTGAGCATGGATGACGTGCCCGTGCTGGTCGGCACCCTGGGCAAGTCGTTCGGCACTTCCGGGGCGTTCGTGGCCGGCAGTGAAGAACTGATCGAAACCCTGATCCAGTTCGCCCGGCCTTACATTTACACCACCAGCCAGCCGCCCGCGCTGGCCTGCGCCACCTTGAAAAGTCTGCAGTTGCTGCGTACCGAGCATTGGCGTCGCGAGCATCTGACGCGTCTGATTCAGCAGTTTCGTCGCGGTGCCGAGCAGATCGGGCTGCAATTGATGGACAGCTTTACCCCGATCCAGCCGATCATGATCGGTGATGCCGGTCGGGCGTTGCACCTCTCGCAGTTGCTCCGCGAGCGTGGTCTGCTGGTCACCGCCATTCGCCCGCCCACTGTGCCTGCGGGCAGCGCGCGGCTTCGTGTGACATTGTCTGCCGCGCACAGCGAAGCCGACGTGCAGCTATTATTGAACACTCTGGAGCAGTGCTACCCGCTGCTGGATGCCAGCCACTCCTCGGAGCCTGTTCATGCGTGATCGTCTGATTCTGTTGCCAGGCTGGGGCCTTGGCGTTTCGCCGCTGGAGCCGCTTGCCGCTGCGTTGCGCGGACTGGACGAGCACTTGCGGGTTGAAATCGAGCCGTTGCCGGATATCGACAGTTGCGATTTGCCAGACTGGCTCGACGAACTGGACACCAACCTGCCAGACGACGCCTGGCTGGGCGGCTGGTCATTGGGTGGCATGCTCGCGGCTGAACTGGCAGCGCGTCGTGGCGACCGTTGCTGCGGGTTGCTGACGCTGGCCAGCAACGCCTGTTTCGTCACCCAGGGGGCGTGGCCGAATGCGATGCCCGCGCAGGACTTCGAGGCATTTCTGGCTGGTTGTGCCGATGATCCGGACCTGACCCTCAAGCGTTTCAGCCTGCTGTGCACGCAAGGTGCAGAAGACCCGCGCGGTCTGGCACGGCTGCTCAAGGCCGGCGCGCCGCACTTGTCGCGAACGGCATTGCTCGACGGCCTGAAAATACTCCGGCAACTCGACACCCGCAGCGCGCTGCAAACCTATCGTGGCCCGCAACTGCATTTGTTCGCCGGGCTGGATGCCTTCGTGCCCGCCGAGGCAGCAGGTGATCTGCTGGCCTTGTTGCCGGATGTCGAAGTGGGCCTGATCGAGCAGGCCAGTCATGCATTCCTGCTGGAAAACCCTCACGGGGTAGCGGCTGCGATCCACGCCTTTCTGCACGAGCTGGACGATGACTGATCTTTCAATCCCCAAACCACCTTCTGTTTTGCCTGACAAACGTCAGGTCGCTGCGTCGTTTTCCCGCGCGGCGGGCAGTTATGACAGCGTTGCCGAATTGCAGCGCAACGTCGGTAATGAGTTGCTGGCGCGTCTGCCTGCGCAATGCAAGCCGTCTCGCTGGCTGGACCTAGGCAGCGGCACCGGCTATTTCAGCCGGTCGCTGGCGCAGACGTTCAGTGGCAGCGAAGGTATTGCACTGGATATCGCCGAAGGCATGTTGCGCCATGCCCAGCCCTTGGGCGGCGCACAGCACTTCGTTGCGGGTGACGCCGAGCAGCTGCCGCTGCGTGAGCAGAGTTGCGGGCTGATTTTTTCCAGCCTCGCGGTGCAGTGGTGCGCCGATTTCGCTGCGGTGCTCAGTGAAGCTCACCGCGTATTGCAGCCAGGCGGCGTATTCGCCTTTGCCAGCCTGTGTGTCGGCACATTATACGAACTGCGCGACAGCTGGCAGGCCGTGGACGGGCGGGTGCATGTGAACCGCTTTCGTCATGAGGATGACTATCGCCAGCTGTGCGCGGCGAGCGGCCTGCAAGTGCGCAGCCTCGACGTTCGCCCGCAGGTGCTGCATTACCCGGACGTGCGCAGCCTGACGCACGAGTTGAAGGCGCTCGGTGCGCACAATCTCAACCCCGGACGGCCCAATGGCCTGACCGGGCGCGAGCGGATCATGGGCATGGTTCAGGCCTATGAAGGCTTTCGCCAGGACGCCGGGCTGCCCGCCACCTATCAAGTGCTGTACGCGGTGCTTGAAAAAAACTGATGGACTGACAGGAAAGACTGCTGAGATGACTGCCGCCTACTTCATCACCGGAACCGATACCGACGCTGGCAAGACCACGGTGGCTGCCGGTTTGCTGCATGCCGCCCGTTCGTCCGGCCTGAGCACGGCAGCCGGCAAGCCCGTCGCGTCCGGTTGTTTGGTCACGCCACAGGGGCTGCGTAATCCGGATGCCCTGGCGTTGCTGGCCGAGTGTTCTGTCGAGCTGGATTACGCTGAAGTCAATCCGCTGGCCTTCGAACCGGCCATCGCTCCGCACCTGGCAGCACGCGAAGCCGGCGTCGCGTTGACGGTCGACTCGGTGCTGCAACCCATGCGGCATATGCTCGCCAGACAGGCCGATTTCACCCTGATCGAAGGGGCAGGCGGCTGGCGTGTGCCGCTGTCCGGGCAGAGCACGTTGTCCGATCTGGCCATTGCCCTGGATCTACCGGTGATTCTGGTGGTGGGCGTGCGTCTGGGCTGCATCAATCATGCGGTGCTGACTGCTGAAGCGATTGCCCGCGACGGTATACGTCTGGCTGGCTGGGTGGCCAACATCGTGGATGCCGACACCTCGCGGCTTGAAGAAAACCTCGCCACGCTGGTCGAGCGTCTGCCCGCACCTTGTCTGGGGCGGGTGCCGCGACTGGATGAGGCAAGTGCCGAAAATGTGGCGCAGTATCTTGATTTGAAGGTGTTGAGCTGACAGCGCCGCTATGTGGCTGACCAGCAAGACAGTTTTGGATTTTCAAGACCCAGGCTATCGTGCGGCCTAGTGCCATTAGTCTGTTTGTCGAGTATTTCCGGACAAATGCTGGTTCAATGGCTTGTGTTCGTTTTTTGAACTGAGGATCGGCTTATGCAAATCACCATGAACAACACCCTCTACCCGGGCCTTAGCGCAATGCAGGTCGGGCAAAGTCGTGTGGATCAGGCGGCCACCCAGATTGCCAGCTCCAATATCGAAGTGTCGGGCAGAAGCCAGTCTTCGGACTTTCAGCTCGAGAACCTGCGCTCGGTCGACCGTAGCCAGCGCTCGGACCTGTCGTCCAACATGGTCGAACTCGAAGCCGGCAAGGATCAGTTTGCAGCCGGACTGGCTGCGCAGAAAGCCAGCAATGAAATGCTTGGCACGCTGATCGACACCTACGCCTGATTTTCGCTGCACTTCCCGCCGTGCCTCCAGCGCACGGCGTTGCCCTCTGAATTTCTCCGCATCATTGTCCTGTATCACGCCTGCACCTGGTTTCGCCCTCCACTAGACTTTCGCTTACGTTTCTCTTGATCCGCGCACGACGTACGTCTGCGTGGTCCATGCACGGGCCGTGGACGAATGGTGCGTGCTGCGCTATTGACAAGGTTTGGGCGTAAACGTATGTTTCAAACACCTGTTTGACCGCGAGGCATACGAGATTGTCTGGCGCTTGAGGGTGTCTCTCCAGCGACCGCCCGGTCATTCGTTCCAGGATTCATCAGCAGAGGTTATCGCTATGCCTGACTACAAGGCCCCCTTGCGTGATATTCGTTTTGTTCGTGATGAACTGCTCGGCTATGAAGCGCACTATCAGAGTCTGCCAGCCTGTCATGACGCCACTCCGGACATGGTCGACGCCATTCTTGAAGAGGGCGCCAAGTTCTGTGAGCAGGTGCTGGCGCCGCTGAACCGTGTGGGCGATACCGAGGGTTGCACCTGGAGCGAGTCGGGCGTGAAGACGCCGAACGGCTTCAAACAGGCTTACAAACAGTTCGTCGAAGGCGGCTGGCCGAGTCTGGCGCATGACGTTGCGCACGGCGGTCAGGGGCTGCCCGAGTCGCTGGGCCTGGCGGTCAGCGAGATGGTCGGCGAAGCCAACTGGTCGTGGGGCATGTACCCGGGCCTGTCGCATGGCGCGATGAACACGATCTCCGAGCACGGCACGCCCGAGCAGCAGGACGCGTACCTGACCAAGCTGGTGTCCGGCGAATGGACCGGCACCATGTGCCTGACCGAGTCGCATTGCGGTACCGACCTGGGCATGCTGCGCACCCGGGCCGAACCTCAGGCTGACGGGACCTACAAGGTCACCGGCACCAAGATTTTCATTTCCGCCGGCGAACACGACATGGCCGATAACATCGTCCACATCGTGCTGGCTCGCCTGCCGGACGCACCGGCTGGCACCAAAGGCATTTCGCTGTTCATCGTGCCCAAGTTCCTCTCGGCTGCCGATGGCAGCATCGGTGAGCGCAACGCGGTGAACTGCGGCTCCATCGAGCACAAGATGGGCATCCACGGCAACGCCACCTGCGTGATGAACTTCGACGGCGCTACCGGCTACCTGATCGGTCCGCCGAACAAGGGCCTGAACTGCATGTTCACGTTCATGAACACTGCGCGTCTGGGCACTGCACTGCAAGGTCTGGCGCACGCCGAAGTCGCCTTCCAGGGCGGCCTGCAATATGCCCGTGATCGCCTGCAAATGCGTTCGCTGACCGGCCCCAAGGCACCGGAAAAAGCCGCTGACCCGATCATCGTTCACCCTGATGTGCGTCGCATGCTGCTGACCATGAAGGCGTTCGCCGAAGGCACGCGTGCCATGGTGTACTTCACGGCCAAGCAGGTCGACATCGTCAAGTACAGCGAAGACCCGGAGCAAAAGAAAGCCGCTGATGCATTGCTGGCGTTCATGACCCCGATCGCCAAGGCGTTCATGACGGAAGTGGGCTTTGAAGCCGCCAACCACGGTGTGCAGATCTACGGCGGCCATGGCTTCATTGCCGAGTGGGGCATGGAGCAGAACGTTCGCGACAGCCGGATTTCGATGCTGTACGAAGGCACCACCGGTATCCAGGCGCTCGACCTGCTGGGCCGCAAGGTGTTGATGACCCAGGGCGAAGCGCTCAAGGGCTTCACCAAGATCGTGCACAAGTTCTGCCAGAGCAATGAAGGCAACGAAGTTGTGCAGGAGTTCGTGACGCCACTGGCTGCGCTGAACAAGGAGTGGGGCGACCTGACTCTGAAAGTCGGCATGGCGGCGATGAAGGATCGCGAAGAAGTGGGTGCTGCATCGGTGGATTACATCATGTTTTCCGGCTATGCCTGCCTGGCGTACTTCTGGGCTGATATGGCGCGTGTTGCGGCCGAGAAGCTGGCGGCCGGTGCGTCGGACGAGGCGTTCTACCGCGCGAAGATCCAGACCGCGCGTTTCTACTTCCAGCGCATCCTGCCGCGCACCCGCACCCACGTGGCGGCCATTCTGTCGGGCGCTGCCAACCTGATGGACATGAAAGAAGAAGACTTCGGCCTGGCTTACTAAGCGTCGCTGCTGTCATGAAAACCGCCTGATCGCTGATCAGGCGGTTTTTTTATGGGTGCGTTTTAGCGCATGGCTGTAATCGAATCCCTGGCGAGACCTGAGAAGGAACCCTGGCCACGCGCATAGTCACGAGGCGTGTTCTCCAGGAGACCTCTCGTTCCGCACGCTCCGCGTGGGAATGCATTTCGTGACGCTCTGCGTCACACAGCGGTTCTGCGACATCAGGTGGGTTTGGGCTCGGCTCAGGTCACCTTTTCGCCCCTCGGCGAGTTACTTTGATGAGGCCAAAGTAACCAAAACCTTTCGCTCCGGTTTCCGGCCCGACTTCGTCGGGTTCCTTCGCCCTGTCACTGATCCGGGGGTCGCCGCAACGGGCCCTCCATGGCCCGGTGCGGCTAGCCTGGCGTCCTGCCAGGCTACCCCCGGATCAGCGCCAGGACTCAGCCGTCACTTACGTCGCACTCTGCGTCGTCTATGCCATCGTGTCCGAAAAGCACTTTAGAGTAGTCGGGCTAGAGGCACGGCCCGGAACCTGATGACTATCGTTCCTCACGCTCCGCGTGGGAATGCAGTTCGTGACGCTCTGCGTCACACAGGGCTCTGCGATGTCGGGTGGATTGGGGTTCGACTCAGGTCACCTTTTCGCCCCTCGGCGACCTACTTTGATGGGGCCAAAGTAGGCAAAGCCCGCAGCTCCGTTTCCGGCCCGACTTCGTCGGGTTCCTTTGCCCTGTCACTGATCCGGGGGTCGCCGCAACGGGCCATCCATGGCCCGGATGCGGCTAACTCGGCATCCTTGCCGAGTTACCGCCGGATCAGCGCCAGGACTCAGCCGTCACTAACGTCGCACTCTGCGTCGTCTGTGCCATCGCGATAACAAAGCGCTTTTATGTGCAGTGATGACAGGTAAAGCATGACTTTGCGCTGCAGCACGACCTAGAGCGTCACGAACTGCATGCCAACGTACGGGCACGGGAAGCCCGCAATAAACATTTCCCACTTCCTGCCGTTACAGAAATTAAGTTGTTTATTGATCCTGCCGATGCATTGTTCGCTGACGAAGGGCACAATGCCATTAGGCCAGCCAGTCATCCAGATGCCGGGTAGGAGATAACCCCTTTTGTTGCGTCCATCAGCTGCACGCTTGAGTCATTTTCTGCCTTCACTGGGTTTGCTGGTGGCGGGGCTGGCGGCTGCGTACGTAAAGGACCTGAACGTCTTCTTCACCTCGCTGTTCAACGTGCTTCCTACTCTGGTTCTTCTGTTGGGCGGTGCGTATTGCTGTGTTTATCGACGTCAGCGCGAGCTGTTTCTGATGCTCACGGTGTATATCGCCTACTACCTGCTCGACACCCAGACCGATTACTACCGCGACCACGGCAAGGTCCGCGAGGATGCGGCGGTGATCTTTCACCTGGTCTGCCTGCTGCTGCCGCTGCTGTTCGGGTTATATGCGGCATGGGAGGAACGAACGCATCTGTTCCAGGACATGGTTGCGCGGCTCGCGGTGCTGGTGGCGCTGGGCGGCGTGGCGGTGGGGCTTGAGCAAAGTTATCCGGTCGAGCTGCAAGTCTGGCTGGCCGACATCCGCTGGCCTGTCCTGCATGGCGCATGGATGAGCCTGATTCAGCTGTCTTATGCGATGTTTCTGGTGTCGTTCGCGGTGCTGATCTGGCAATACCTGGAAAAGCCGCGACCGCTGCATGCGGCGCAGATCGTCGGCCTGCTGGGTTTGCTCTGGGCATTGCCCAAGACCTTCATCCTGCCGTTCACGCTGAACATACTTTGCAGCCAGGTGATGCTGATGATTGCCGCTGCCGTCGCTCACGAGGCTTATCAGATGGCCTTCCGCGACGAGCTTACCGGGCTGCCTGGGCGTCGGGCGCTCAATGAGCGCATGCAGCGTCTGGGTCGCAACTATGTGCTGGCGATGAGCGACGTGGATCACTTCAAGAAATTCAATGACACCCACGGCCACGATGTGGGCGATCAGGTGCTGCGTCTGGTGGCCAGCAAGCTGTCAAAAATCACCAATGGTGGCGGCAAGGCCTATCGCTATGGGGGTGAGGAGTTCGCCATTGTGTTCGCCGCCAAGAGCATCGATGAGTGCATGCCGCATCTGGAAGCCATCCGCGAGACCATCGCCAGTTACGAGATTCAGCTGCGCAACAAGGACAATCGCCCTCAGGACGACCAGCAAGGCCGACAGCGTCGAAGCGGCGCGCAGGCTGGCAGCGTGTCGGTGACGGTGAGTATCGGCGTTGCCGAACGCCAGCCGGAGCATCGCACGCCCGAAGAAGTGCTCAAAAGCGCCGACCAGGCGCTGTATGCAGCCAAGGGCGCCGGGCGCAATTGTGTGGTGGCTTACGGGCAGTTGAACCGACGCGGCGCTGTGCGCACGACTGAAGCGGCAACCTGAGCAAACCCTGGTACTTCCCGTGACCTGTTATGACTATTCAGTCATGACACGACCCTATGTCTCTGAAATGTTGTTCGGTTAGACTCGTGGAACTCGACTGCTGATCTGCGTCGCTGGATGCATCGATCGGCTTCCCAAAGCATTTCGATCCGTGTTCACGAGGTTTGCCATGGCTGACTATAAAGCGCCACTGCGCGATATGCGCTTCGTCCTCAATGAAGTCTTCGAGGTTTCAAAGCTCTGGGCTCAACTGCCCGAGCTGGCCGAAACAGTCGACGTCGAAACGGTCGAAGCCATTCTCGAAGAAGCCGGTAAAGTGACCAGCAAGACCATTGCGCCGCTGAGCCGCAACGGTGACGAGGAGGGCTGCCACTGGAAGGACACCGTCGTCACCACACCTGCCGGTTTTCCCGAGGCCTATAAGATCTACGCCGAAGGCGGCTGGGTCGGTGTGGGCGGTAACCCCGAATTTGGCGGCATGGGCATGCCCAAGGTGGTGTCGGCTCAGGTCGAAGAGATGCTCAACTCTGCCAGCCTGGCGTTCGGTCTGTACGCGATGCTCACCTCCGGCGCCTGCGTGTCGATAGACACCCACGCGACCGAGGAGCTCAAGAACAAATTTCTGCCCAATATGTATTCGGGCGTCTGGGCCGGGTCGATGTGCCTGACCGAGGCCCACGCCGGTACTGACCTGGGCATTATTCGCACGCGCGCCGAACCCCAGGCGGACGGTGCCTACCAGATCACCGGCAGCAAGATTTTCATTACCGGTGGCGAACACGACCTGACCGAAAACATCATCCATCTGGTACTGGCCAAGTTGCCGGATGCTCCGCCTGGCCCGAAGGGCATCTCGCTGTTTCTGGTGCCCAAGTTCATGGTTGGTGACGACGGCAGCCTCGGCGAGCGCAACACCGTCAGTTGTGGCTCGATCGAGCACAAGATGGGCATCCAGGCGTCGGCGACGTGCGTGATGAACTTCGACGCCGCCACCGGTTACCTGATCGGCGAGCCTAACAAAGGGCTGGCGGCGATGTTTACGATGATGAACTACGAGCGCCTCGGCGTCGGTATCCAGGGCCTGGCGTCTGGCGTGCGCTCTTATCAGGCCGCCGTCGAGTATGCGCAGGACCGTCTGCAGAGCCGCGCCCCGACCGGTGCGCAGAACAAGGACAAGGCCGCTGACCCGATCATCGTGCATCCTGACGTGCGTCGCATGCTGTTGACCATGAAAGCCTTCAACGAAGGCGGTCGGGCGTTTTCCAGCTACGTCGCCCTGCAACTGGATATTGCCAAGTTCAGCGAAGACGATACCGCGCGCAAGCGTGCCGATGATCTGGCGGCGCTGCTGACACCGGTCTCCAAAGCGTTCCTGAGTGATATCGGTCTGGAAACCACCGTGCATGGCCAGCAGGTATTCGGCGGCCATGGTTACATCCGCGAGTGGGGCCAGGAACAACTGGTGCGTGACGTGCGTATCACGCAGATCTACGAGGGCACCAACGGCATTCAGGCGCTGGACCTGGTCGGGCGCAAGATCGTCGGCTCGAATGGCGCGTTCTATCAGCTGTTCTCCGATGAAGTCCGCCAGTTCATCACCGGCTCGGACAACGCGCTCAGCGAGTTCACTCAGCCGCTGAGCAAAGCCTTGAACATGCTCGATGAGCTAACCGGCTGGGTGCTGGATCGCTCGCGCAACAACCCCAATGAAATCGGTGCGGCCTCTGTGGAATATCTGCATCTGTTCGGTTACACCGCGTATGCCTACATGTGGGCCATGATGGCCAAGGCAGCACTGGGTAAAGAGCAGCAGGAGGAGTTCTACGCAAGCAAACTGGGGACCGCACGCTTCTACTTCGCACGTCTGCTGCCGCGTATTCACTCGCTGGATGCCTCGGTACGCGCGGGCAGCGAGTCGCTGTACCTGTTGAAGGCGTCACAATTCTGACCTGGAAAAGTCTTGTAAGCATTTGCTTACACTACGTGACGCCAATTGGCCTCTTCCCAAGAAAGGGATCCAAAGTTAATCTTTGTTCATGGACGTAGCGCAGGACGCGCAACAAGACATAACAGGGACACGTAGGGAAGCCTGCCAGGATGGCGGGGTGAAAGGGAAATCAGGGAAACAGTCTGGAAAGCCCCGCTTCGGCGGGGTTTTCTTTGTTTGCGTTTTAACGATTCGATGTTCTTTCTGCTCGCAGCACACGATGTTGTGCCCGCAGTGCAATGCTTGTCCTGATCCTCTCCCGAGAAAGAATAATGGCGCGGTGCCAGAGCTGGTTGAACCCTCGCCGCCGGGCAGGGTCGATTAGCTGTATGGCCAATCAGAGCCAATCAATCAGGAGCTTTTCATGGACATCATTCGTATCATTTTCGCCATTCTGCTGCCTCCGGTAGGCGTGTTCATGCAAGTAGGCTTTGCTGGCGCTTTTTGGTTGAATATCCTGCTGACCCTGCTGGGTTACATCCCCGGCATCATCCACGCGATCTACATCATCGTTTCGCGCAAGTAACACCTCGCTGCACACGCTGATCGTTCCCTGACGCGGGAACGATCACACGGCCTGATCAGGCATCCAGCACATCCCGATAGAAACGCCATTCCTTCTCCAGCGCATCTGCCAGGTTGTTTGCCTTGCGGAACCCATGATGCTCGTCCGCATAGAAGTGCGCTTCGGTCTTGATACCGTTGTCCTGCAAGGCCTTGAGCATGGACCGGGTCTGTTCCGGAACCACCACGGCATCCAGTTCGCCCTGAAAGAAAATCACCGGCACTTTGATGCTGTCGGCGTGCAGCAGGGGCGTACGAGCCTGATAGCGCTCGATGTCCTTGTCGGGATCGCCGATCAGCCAGTCCAGATAATCACCCTCGAATTTATGCGTCGCCCTGGCCAGTGCTACCGGGTCGCTGACGCCGTAAAGGCTGGCCCCTGCGCGGAATACGTCGCGGAAGGCCAACGCGCAGAGCGTGGTGTAGCCACCGGCACTGCCGCCGCGAATGAAAGCCTGTCGTTCGTCGATCAAGCCGCGCTCGGCCAGATGTTTCACGACTGCACAGGCATCTTCGACGTCCGCCACGCCCCAGGTGAGGTGCAGGCCTTGCCGGTACACGCGACCGTAGCCGCTGCTGCCGCGATAATTGAGGTCTGCGACGGCGAAGCCGCGGTGCGTCCAGTACTGAATGCGCGGGTCCAGCACCGGGTAGCACGCAGAGGTCGGGCCGCCATGGATGAACACCACCAGCGGCGGTTTTTCTGCGCCGGTCATGGCCGGATAGAAGTAGCCATGAGCCTCGGCCCCGCCACTGGGGTAACGCAACGTCTGAGGACGGCTGATCTGATCGGCCGGCAGCGGCGACCCGCCTCCGGCAAGCACCTGAACACTGGCGTCGTGGCGAGAAATGGCCAGTACCGCTGAGGTGCTGATGGCCGAGGCGGCGATGCAATAGACGAACTCTTCGTCAATGGCGAGGCTGCGAAAGCGGCTGTAACCCGCGCTGAAATCCTCGACGCTGCCGCTGGCCTGACACAGCCCAAGAACACTTGAACCGTCTGCAAACCAGCTCGCCAGGTAACCATCGTTGATCGGCAGCCAGGTGCAACTGCCCATTTGCCACGGCGCGGAAGCATGATCCGCCGGACGGGCGGGAAGCGGCGCAAACCCGGAAGGCGATTCGCCCCAGGGCTGCCAGAAACCCGCGCGATCAGTCAGGCAATACAGACGCCCATGGGCATCGAAGCGCGGCTGTTGCAGAGACTCTTGCGCACCGTCACCTGCGATGCACTGCGCAGCGGCCCAGTTGCCGTCGTCCTGTTTCGTTGCACACATCAAACGGGTGCTGGTCCACGGCTGATGCGGGCGCTGCCATTCGATCCAGGCCAGGCGCCTGCCGTCGGCACTGACAATTGGCGATGAGTAAAAATCAGCGCCTTCGGCCAGTAACTGGCGCTTGCCGTCAGCCAGCTCGATAGCCACCAGTCGATGCGTGTTGCGGTCCTCTTCAACGGCCAGAATCCGGCCGCCGCTGAAGAACACGCCGCCGTAGCGCTTGTCGCCCTCGGTCAGCGCCACCGGCTCGCTGGCGTCCAGGGCCTGTCGATACAGTTGCTGGTCGCGCTCGTTGACGAAGACTACGGCGTCGTCGGCGAGGCAGAACGAACCACCACCGTATTCATACACCCGACTGCGTACGCTGAAACCTTGTGGCGTCAGGCAGCGCTTGCTGTTGGCGTACCAGTGCCAGATGCGGCTCGCGCCGTCTTCGGGGCGGTATTCGTTCCAGAACAGGCCCGCCGAGCTGACATCCAGTTCGGCGAAGTCGACGCCTGCAGCGACCGCCTGGGCGGCGCTCAGGCGGTCAGGAGGATTTTGCGATGAGTCGTGAGTTTCGGTCATTGCGAAAGGCCAGCTCTTCAATGGTTTGAGTAGCGGTTTCGGACTCGTCACGAGCCTGAGTGATAATCCCGTGGTGATAGGATTTGCTGCACACCGGGTCGGCATTGGCGGCGTCGCCGGTCAGCATGAAGGCCTGGCAGCGACAGCCGCCGAAGTCCTTTTCCTTCTCGTCACACGAACGGCACGGCTCGGGCATCCAGTCGTAGCCGCGGAAGCGATTGAAGCCGAACGAGTCGTACCAGATGTGCTGCATGCTGTGATCGCGTACGTTGGGGAACTGGATCGGCATCTGCCGCGCGCCGTGGCAGGGCAGCGCCGTGCCATCCGGTGTCACGGTCAGGAAGATATTGCCCCAGCCGTTCATGCAGGCTTTGGGACGTTCTTCGTAATAATCAGGGGTGACGAAAATCAGTTTGCACGGATGATTTTCTGCCTCCAGCCGGGCGCGGTATTCGTTGGTGACGGCTTCGGCGCGGACCAGTTGATCTTTGGTCGGCAGCAAGCCGAGGCGATTCAGGTGCGCCCAGCCATAGAACTGACAGGTCGCCAGTTCGACGAAGTCCGCTTCCAGCGCGAGACACAGCTCGATGATCTTGTCGATACGGTCGATGTTGTGACGGTGGGTCACGAAGTTCAGCACCATTGGGTAGCCATGCCTTTTCACCGCTCGGGCCATTTCCAGCTTCTGCGCGAAGGCTTTTTTCGAGCCGGCGAGCATGTTGTTGACCTGCTCGTCGCTGGCCTGAAAGCTGATCTGGATGTGGTCCAGGCCTGCTTCCTTGAAGGCGATGATCTTCTCTTCGGTAAGGCCGATGCCCGAGGTGATCAGGTTGGTGTAGAAGCCCAGACGCCGCGCCTCGGCGATCAGTTCGGCGAGGTCCTGGCGCACCAGCGGCTCGCCGCCGGAAAAACCGATCTGCGCCGCACCCATTTCCCGCGCTTCCTGCATGACCTTGAACCACTGCTCGGTGCTCAGCTCCTGGCCCTGTTTGGCGAAATCCAGGGGGTTGGAGCAATACGGGCATTGCAACGGGCAGCGATAGGTCAGCTCGGCGAGCAGCCACAGCGGCAGCCCGACCTCGGGAGTGGGCGGTATGTACGGGGTGTTGGTGACGGGTGCTATGTCAGACAAGATCGATCCAGTTTTTCTTTTTGGCGCCTTCCATGAACTCGTCGACGTCCATGCCCAGTTCGGGAACATTGGGGAACTGCTGATGAAGCTCATCAATGATGGCGGCGATGGTGCGCTTGCCATCGATCAGCCCGCCAATCAGGGCCGCGCTTTCATTGAGTTTGATCATGCCTTCAGGGTAAAGCACCACATGCGCCTTTTGCGCAGGCTCGTACTGAAAGCGATAGCCTTGATGCCATTTGGGTGTCAACGCTCGGAACTGCGGATCGTGCTTCATAGGGTAATCCCCTTATGCCAGACCCTTTGGTCTGTGACGCTGTGATACGGCGGGCGGTTCAGCTCGTAGGCCATGGACATGGCATCGAGCATGCTCCACAGGATATCGAGTTTGAACTGCAGGATTTCCAGCATACGCTGCTGACCTTCGTACGTAGTGTAGTGCTGTAACGTGATGGCGAGGCCGTGCTCTACATCGCGTCGGGCCTGACCCAGGCGAGTGCGGAAATACTCATAGCCTGCCGGGTCGATCCATGGGTAGTGCTGCGGCCAGCTGTCCAGACGCGACTGGTGGATCTGCGGGGCGAACAGTTCGGTCAGCGAGCTGCTGGCGGCTTCCTGCCAGTTGGCGCGGCGGGCGAAGTTCACGTAGGCGTCGACGGCAAAGCGCACGCCTGGCAGCACCAGTTCCTGCGAGCGCAGCTGGTCCGGGTCCAGTCCCACGGCCTGGCCGAGGCGCAGCCAGGCTTCGATGCCGCCGTCTTCGCCGGGCGCACCGTCATGATCGAGCAGGCGCTGAATCCACTCGCGACGGATCTCGCGATCCGGGCAGTTGGCCAGAATCGCCGCGTCCTTGAGCGGAATGTTCACCTGATAGTAGAAACGGTTGGCGACCCAGCCCTGAATCTGCTCGCGGGTCGCTCGGCCCTCGTACATCGCCACATGGAACGGGTGATAGATGTGGTAATAGGCGCCCTTGGCGCGCAAGGCCTGTTCGAATTCGGCGGGGGACAGCGCAGTCGCTTCGCTCATGTCAGCTCCTAAAGCTCGATGCTCATGCCATCGAAGGCCACTTCGACGTTGCGACGAACCAGCTCCGCGCGTTCCGGGGAGTCTTCGTCGAGAATCGGGTTGGTGTTGTTGATGTGGATAAGCACCTTGCGCTGCTCGGGGAAGCCTTCGAGGACTTCGAGCATGCCGCCGGGACCATTCTGTGCCAGATGGCCCATTTCCCGGCCGGTGCGCGTGCCCACGCCACGGCGCTGCATTTCGTCGTCGTCCCACATTGTGCCGTCGACCAGCAGGCAGTCGGCGTCACGCATCTTCTCGGCCAGTGCCTCATCGACCTTGCCCAGGCCCGGGGCATAGAACAGCTTGCCGCCAGTACGGGTGTCTTCGACCAGCAGGCCGATGTTGTCGCCCGGGTGCGGGTCGAAACGGTGTGGCGAGTAGGGCGGCGCGGCGCTGCGCAGCGGGAAGGGCGTGAAGCGCAGGTTCGGGCAGGCAGGAATCACGAAGCTGCCCTGCAACTCGATGCGGTTCCAGCTCAGGCCGCCGTTCCAGTGCTTGAGCATTTCGAACAGCGGAAAGCCGGTGCTCAGGTCCTCATGGACCATGTCGGTACACCACACCTGATGCGGGCAGCCTTCACGCAGGCTGAGCAGGCCGGTGGTGTGGTCGATCTGGCTGTCCATCAACACGATCGCGCTGATGCCGGTGTCGCGCAATGCGCGACCCGGCTGCATCGGCGCAAAGCCCTGCAATTGCGCGCGAATGTCCGGTGAGGCGTTGCACAGCACCCAGTTGATACCGTCGTCGGACAGCGCAATGGACGACTGGGTCCGCGCGTGGGCACGCAGGCTGCCGTCGCGAAAGCCCGCGCAATTGACGCAGTTGCAGTTCCACTGGGGGAATCCACCGCCAGCAGCAGAACCTAGAATCTGGATGTACATGACAGCTCCTGGGACACGCTCTGAAATAAAAAACAGCCACAACCATAAAAAAAGCCCCGGCGAACCGAGGCTTCACAGCGCACTGAAATCAACGGCTTGCGAAGTACATGGTGACTTCAAAACCGATACGCAGATCAGTGTAAGCAGGTTTAGTCCACGACATAAAAATCTCCTCGGATAAGTGCAGCGGTGGGTGACTACATCTTAGTGCATCGCTGGAGGCATACGTTCAGATGCTTAGGGAGCTATGTTACTCATTTTCACAATTCAGCAGGGCTAGAATCTGCATGAAAGACCGTTACTGTTCAGGTAAGGATTGCGGAACGGCCGCGCTGGCAGGGCGATTGGCCACAATCAGCCAGCCACCTGTGGCCTTGATCAATTGATCCGCAGAGGCCAGCAACGAGTGTGTTTCCAGATTTGACAGCGCCCGCTGCAAGGTGGGCGCATGGTCGCTCTGATGCCCGGCAAGGTGTGCCTGCCACTGCAGGTCGGCACGCTGTTGCTGCGGCAGGTTCGACGGCTCGAACTGCGCTGCAAGGGCGTTTGTCTGTTCAGGCAAATCTGCGCCGCGAACCAGTTGCGGCAATCTGCCGATAAAGGCCTCGATGTGCTCAAACAGTTGCTGCGCATTGCAGGTGGGCGATTGCACACCGAACAGCAAGCCGGTCTTTCCGTCGATCTGCCTGAGGCCACTGAACACCGCGTAACCCAATTGCAGCTCGACCCGCAGCCGCTTATAGAACGGCGTCTGGGCCAGGTGCGCGAGCAAACGCCAGGAGGCTTCATCTTCGATGGAAGTCGTGGGCGCCGGGCAGAACACCAGCACGGCGTCTTCCGAGGAAGACGATGCTTGCGCTGCCCAGTGCTTGCCAGCGCGAATGGTTGGCAGATCGGCCGGGGAAGTTTGCCGAACGCCGGGTGCTGCATTCAACACCGCGTCCAGCATTGACTGGCTGGCCGGGCCGAAACCGCTGGTGAAACTGATCCAGCGCGAAGCCGACCATACGCCTGGCAGGTCGCTTATGCTCACCTCCGGGTTACTGCGCAGGAAGTGATCGGCAAGCTGCTTGAGCAACTGACGAATCGGGATCAACACTGGCTCGTCGTGTTCCTGCGCGCGGGCATCGGGGTGCTGCAAGCGCAGCAGGCTCTGTTGCAGGACTCCCACAATGGGTTCGCGCAAACCGTTCAACTGTAGCTGCCAGTAGGGGCCGTACGCGGTGAAGGTCAGTGTTACCCCGGCCTGACGTGCGTCTTCGGCCAGTGGCTTGAGCGCGGCGTCGAGCATCCGCCAAAAGGCGGGCTGTGGGGACGGCAGTTGCCAGCGCAGGTACAGCGCGGCTTCAGCGGGGTCGTCCACTGCCGTACCAAGAAACGGGTTCGGGGCGGGCAGGCGCCAGTCGACCGGCTCTGGATCGAGGTTATCCACGTCAGCCGTGAGTTTTGCGAGAAATGCGCTTAAGGCTTTTTGGCCTTGCTCGCTCAGCTGCGCGGGCGTTTCGCGACAGCGATGGTTGGCCAGAGCCAATGCTCCGCACATCTGCAGACGGCGTTGTTCGAGACGGTGGTATTCCTCAATTCGCGTCGGCCAGTGAGCCTCGAAGAAACCGAGCCAGCTGAAAAGCAGGCTGCTGATAGCGGTCGCGTTCGCCGGGGCGCCCTTAAAGTCGATATCCAGCAAAAGCTGTCCGCCGAACTGGTAAAGCGGCGCGGCGTGCAGTGAAGTGCAAAGGCCCCTGCGGACCAGCTCGGCAACCAGCCCGCAAGGCTGCGCTGCGTTCAGCCAGTGACAGAAGAAGGCCACCGCTTCGTCAGCCTTGTCCGGCAAGTCCTCGAAGGCAAACAGCAGATGGTTTTGCTCGCCAGCCTGTCGAGGGCTGGTCATCAATGCTGGAGGCGGGCGCTGTGTGACCTTTATCCCAGTGGCGAAAACCGCGCCGTGGTTTATCGCCAGCGCCTGCAATTCAGCCATCGGCAGCGGGCCAGTCAGGCACAGGGTCATCTGCCCGGCCTGATAGAAGCCTCGATAAAAGTCATGCAATGCCTGCTGAAACGCCGGGTTAGGCACTGACAGGCTGTAGCGATTGCCAGCGTGAAAGCCACGCAGCGGATGCTGAGGCGTGATCGCTGTCAGCAGGCGCGCCTGATCGCGGGATGCGCTATCGCCGAGCCAGGCGATGAACTCGGCGTGCAGCACTTCGCGTTCGCGCAATTGATCTGCGATGTCCATGCGCGGCCGGGCAAGCATGTCGCACAGTCGCTCCAGCCCTTGGGCGAAGGCCGCCTGTGGCAGTTCGAAGAAGAAGTCGGTGGTGCGCTCGCGGGTGCTGGCATTGACCTGCCCGCCATGACGCTGCACGAAGGTCATCAGGTTGTCCCCGGCCGGGAAGCGTTCGGTGCCGAGAAAAAACAGGTGCTCCAGAAAATGCGCCAGCCCTGGCCACGCCTGCGGCGCATCGTGACTGCCGGCTGCCACGCGCAATGAGGCCGCACAGCGCTTGAGCCGTGGCTCGTGACACAGCAGCACATTCAGGCCGTTGGCCAGCGTGAGGCGTTGAGTGTCGGCGGAGTGTGCGGCAGGCATGAGGGGCGTCCGGAAAGCGTTGCAAGGCGAAGCGTCATGCTAGCGGATTAGCCGACCCGTTCGCGAGCCTGCTGCTCAAGCCTGCGAAATAGAGGACGCAAAGGGGCCGTCAAGCTTCCCGACAATGCATCGCCTGAACGACCGTCTTCGCGAACAAGTTCGCTCCTACCCCTAGGGCAGGAGGCCGTTTTTGATTCTGCCCAACGGGCGTAGGAGCGGACTTGTCCGCGAAGGGGCCGCCAAGCTTTCCGAACATGCATCGCTTGAGCGACCGTCTTCGCGAACAAGTTCGCTCCTACCCCTCGGGCAGGAGGCCGTTTTTGATTCTGCCCAACGGGCGTAGGAGCGGACTTGTCCGCGAAGGGGCCGCCAAGCTTTCCGGACATGCATCGCCTGAGCGACCGTCTTCGCGAACAAGTTCGCCCCTACCCCTCGGGCAGGAGGCCGTTTTTGATTCTGCCCAACGGGCGTAGGAGCGGACTTGTCCGCGAAGGGGCCGTCAAGCTTTCCGAAAATGCATCGCCTGATGCGACCGTCTTCGCGAACAAGTTCGCTACGGGCTCCGGCCAGAATCAAAAGCGGGCTTGTGTATGACGATGGTCGCGGAGCGTGGGCACGATAGTTATAGGATTATTCCGCACGCTCCTGCGTGGGAATTATCCATCCGGCTAATCTGATCAAGTCAGCGACGTATAAAGCGCCGGGCGGCGATCCACGAAGTAGTCGTTCGCGGTTCTGGCCTGGGCCAGCAGTATCTTGTCCAGCGTGCCGACCAGCAGTGCCTCGTCCTGACCTGCCAGCAACGGGCGGCTGCCGTCCGGTGCGCAGAGGCTGCTGAGCCCGCAGTAACGAATCGCGCCCTCGCTGCCGCAGTAGTTGGCGTACACCACGTAGCAGTGATTCTCGAAAGCCCGCGCCCGAACCGTCACGTCGCAGACGAAATCGTAAGGCAGCATGTTCGCGGTGGGGACCAGAATCAATTCGGCCCCGGCCAGGGCCAGCCGACGGGTATTTTCGGGGAATTCCACGTCGTAGCAAATCAGCAGGCCCAGGCGCCAGCCATTCAATTCGACCACCGGGTAATGATCGTCGCCTGCGGCGAACATCGACTTGTCCAGCTCGCTGAACAGGTGCGTTTTGCGGTAGTTGCACAGGCGCGTGCCCTGGCTGTCGATCAACTGCACGGCGTTGTAGATTTGCCCATCGCCCGCGCGCTCCGGATAGCCGTAGAGGATCGCAATGCCGCTGGCCTGCGCGATGGCGGCAATGCGCGTCGCTGCCGGACCGTCCTGCGCCTGCGCCAGCTCACCGACAGCCTGAGCGCCGATGTTGTAGCCGCTGAGGAACATTTCCGGACAGATCAGCACCTGTGACCCTTGCTTGGCGGCGGCCTGAGCCTGCTGTTCCAGGCGAGTCAGGTTGCCGCTGACATCCAGCGGCAATGGCGGGCATTGATACAGCGCAACGCGCATGGGGTTTTCCTTCTGTCAGTCGCCCAGTGCTATCGGGCCGATTTCGTGGAACACATCACCGGGGCCGGGGTTCTCGGCGTGAGTCTTGCCGCCGAAGTGGTTCATGATCCCCCACACGGCGTTCAGTGAGGTCTGCACAGCGCCTTCGACCCACGCCGGTGTCCAGGAGACATCGTCGCCGGCGATGAACATGCCGCGCTGTTCGCTGGGCATATCCTGCTGCATGAAGTGCGCGTACATGCGCTGGTTATAGCGGTAATGGCCCGGCAGCGCACCCTTGAACGCACCCAGGAAGTGCGGATCAGCTTCCCATGACACGGTAATCGGATCACCGATGATCCGCGCTGCGATGTCCACTTTCGGGTAGATCTTCTTCAAGGCATCCAGCGCCAGCTTCACCCGCTTCTCGATGGGCTGCGGGAGCATCTTCAGTGCATCGCTCATCCACGAGTAGGACAGGCAGATCACGCCTGGCTTGTCGTCGCCGTTATCGAACAGGTACGTGCCACGGGTCAGCCGGTCGGTGAGGGTCATGCTCATCAGGTCGCGGCCGGTTTCCGGGTCTTTGTCCTTCCAGAACGGGCGGTCGACCATCACGAAGGTCTTTGACGACTGCATGTAGCGGGTGCGGTCCAGGGCCATCCACATCTTCTGCGAGAACAGCGACTCTTCGCACTCGATCTGCGTGGTCAGCAGCCAGCTCTGGCAGGTGGTCAGCACAGCGGCGTACTGCCGGGTGTCGCCCCAATTGTCGGTCACCGCAAAACTGCCATCCTCTGCGCGTGCAATGCGCTTCACGCCGGGACGTGGTGCGCCGCGGTGCAACGACGACAGGCTGGTGCCCTTGGGCCAGTGCGCGCAATGCTCGGGTACATGGCTCCACAAGCCGACCGGCACTTGCTGCACGCCGCCGACGATCAGGTGCTGGTGTTCATCGCAGTTGGTCATCACCACGCGGAAGATTTCCAGCATCGAGTTGGGGAAGTCCGAATCCCACCCGCCAGTACCGAAGCCCACCTGGCCGAATACTTCGCGGTGAAAGAAAGACAGCTTGGCGAAGGCCTTGGAAGTAGCGACAAAATCATAGAACGTGCGGTCGTCCCATAACGGCACCAGCTTGTTCCACAGTTCCTTGAGACGCGGCACATCGCGGTCGCGGATCGCCTGCTGGATGTCGCCGAACTGCGAGCCGCTTTCCAGGGCGTCGGCCCAGGCGTCGGCGACTTCCTGAAACAGCGCCGGCAGGTCCGAGAGCATCTGGGCGTAGTAGGTGGTGCCTTCCAGGTCGATAACGGTGCTGCCGGACGCCGCAGTCAGCGGGTTGGGGAACGGCCTGGACTCAAGGCCCAGCTTGTCGACGTAATGGAAGAACGCCGTCGAGGACACCGGAAAGCGCATGCCGCCCAGTTCGGCCACGATGCCTTTGGCGCCTTCGAACTCCTGGGAGCGCAGGCGGCCACCCATTTTCGAGGCTTCGTACACCACCGGCTTGAGGCCTATCTTCATCAATTCGTAGGCTGCCACCAGACCGGCTATCCCTGCACCGATAATTGCCACTTCAGCGCCGTGGTTCTCCACCGGAATGCTGCCCAGGCCTTTAGGGTGCTCGATCCAGTCATCGAAGGCGAAGGGGAAGTCGGGGCCGAACATGGTGATCGGCTTTTTGCCGTTGGCGGGGTGACGGTTGTTCTTCATGACGGACCTTGATGGGCAACGGCGAAAAAACAACAGTCTAGAGAAGGGCGGACACGTTAATAAGACGCAAAGTGTCGTCGATATGCTGTTTGTTTGGGCTAAGTGACGAATCTGCTGGTCGGTTTGTATGGCTGCTTGATAGAAGCGTTCGGTTACACCGGCTGGCCGCGGTCGATCTTGCTGCTGAGGATGATCGATGTGGTGGTCTTCTCGACACCCTCCACGCTGCCGATCAGGTCGAGTAACTGGTCCAGTTGCTCGGGAGAATCCGTGCGCAACCAAGCGACATAATCGAACTCGCCGCTCACGGCACAGAGTTGCTGAACCTGCGCCATGGCACTGAGGCGCCGCACCACTTCCTTGCCTGAGCGAGGTTGCACGGTGATGCCGACATACGCCTGCAACCCGCCACTGACCACGCGCTGGCCAAGGCGCACGCCGTAACCGGTAATCACTTTGCTGCTTTCCAGGCGTGCCAGCCGCGAGGTCACGGTGGTGCGGGCGATGCCCAGTTGCCGGGCGAGCATGGCGACGCTTTCGCGCGCGTTGATTTGCAGCGCGGCAATCAGCTGGCGATCGATTTCATCCAGCACAGGCGGGCGGGTATCGGGCACGGGCGGTTCCTTAAAACTTCCAGCGTTTGGCGGTCTTGGCCAGACGCGCCTGCAGGCCGTCGAGGTTGAGCGCCAACTGCTGGGTCATCAAGTGGTAGCCCTTCAACTCGGTAGGAATCACGGCCTTCACTGCAGGTGTCTCAGGTGTCTCAGGTGTCTCAGGTGTCTCAGGTGTTTCGGTCGTGCGTGCCAGACGTTCGGTGGCGCCGGTTTGCAGGGCGCGGGCCATGCCGATCAGTTGCCGGCGAATCTGGCGGTAGTCAGCGTCCAGCGATGCCTTGAGCGTCTCGTCAGCAAGCTGATTCAGATTCGCAGGGCGAATATTGGCGAGAATCTCCAGGGTGCTCAGGCACATGCGGAAGTGGCCCTGAATGGCGTCCAGCTCGACCATGGACATCTTCACTTCCTTGGACACCGACGGCAGCAGCGAGCGCAATTGCAGCATCGTGCCGTTGAGCCTGGCGGTCAGTTTCAAATGCTCATCGGCGGTAACCGGCTGGCCCTGCACGATGCGCCCGTAGACCTTGGCGCAGTCACGCAAACCGCTGGCCAGGTTGTAGCGCCAGGAAAACACCGCATACAGCGGCAGAGCGAAGGAGAACGCCAGGGCCAGCGCAATACCAATCAGAATATCGACAGTACGCCACAGCCCGTCGCTGATCGGGTTGTAACCATGACCGGCAACGATGAACAGCGTGATCGCCGACAGCAGCGCGGTGTAACCCCCTTTGCCGATGGCGTGATAGGCGAAGAAACCGCACATCACCGACATCATTGCGTAGGTCAGCAGCGGCATTTCCAGATAGCCCTGCTGGACCACCACGATCAGACCGAGGCCGGCACCGATCAACGTTCCATAGGCACGTTCGACCGACTTCTTGCCGATATTGCCGTGATGCTGCAAACCGCCGATCACGATCAGCATGGTCACCGACGCCCACTCGCCATGGGGCAGGTTGAGGCCGGTGGTCAACAGGATAGTCACCAGCAAGCCCACCGCAATCCGCGCCGCGTGGATCAGCCGCGCATGCCGATAACGGCGATACGGGTCCAGCAAAGGACGCAGAACAGGGCGAAGCCAGGAGGGTATGAAAGCAGAGCGCGAATTCGTCATGCGTAAAGAGACCGCGAGGGTAGGGAAGAGATTCCCTGATTGGATGATGGCAGTCCGCAGTAAGCCACATTTTGATGGGGGATGGGTGACGTATGTCGATGATCAGTGACGTGGTATTGCGCATTCAAGGTGTAGGAATGATGTATTGAAGGCAGTCATCACGATTTTTATGAGCCATTAAGATGTTACTTAATGACACTTTATGAGAGTTAATGTGTTCTTTCGTGAGCTATTATTTTCGGGTCCACGTAGCTATCCGTGTTACTTTGTTTTCTCGAACTCCTGCGCATGCCCGCTGGTAACTGCTCATGAAGGCTTTTTTCCCCGTTCAGTGCACTGACACGCTTTTGCGCATTGCGCTGCTGGTAAAGCAGACCAGGTTGCAGCAAGGCATCCGCCAGGTCGATCTTGCCGAAAGGCTGGGCATCTCGCTTCGTACGTTTCGACGTATCGAGGCAGGCAATGCCGAAGGCGTATCGCTGCGTGACTTCATGTTGGTGGTCTGGGGGCTGGGGGTGTCGGAGCGATTGTTTCAAGGGCTTCGGGATGACGAGTCGTTCAGTGTCGAGCAGCTTGAAGCTGCCGACCGAAAGCGTGTCCGCCTGCCTCGACACAAGCCGGAGGACTTCTGATGGCCCAGGCTTATATCTACATGGAATGCCCTGTCAGCGGAGAGACACTGACGCTGGGCAAGCTGACGATTCAGGCTGGCGTCGGAACATTCCAATATGCACCGGACGCGGTGCAGGAAAACATCTGGGTGCCGGACCCTTTCAGGTATCCGCTGTCTACGCGGTCCTACACCGTGACTAAAAATGGTGGCGTCCCGGGTTTTATCGATGATGCCATGCCCGATGGTTGGGGAGAGCGGTTGCTGCACCGGGTCGAAAAAGGTCCGTTGGACTCGATACAGCTGCTGCTCAAGTCGCCCAACAGCGACAGAGCGGGCAATATCATGGCCGGCCTGTCTCGTGTCGCGCAGGACGGGCTGGGCCACACGCCTCCCAAGGCCTTTCATGCCAAAGGGCTTGATCATTTCGTCGATGCCTGTGAAGCGATCTATGACAGCCAGCTCAGCGCCGAGCAGCTGGAGGTTCTGAAGGTAAGGGATCAGCGATCTTCCGCTGGCGGCGCACGCCCCAAGCGAACTTATCTGGGCGACAGAAAACTGATTCTGGCCAAGCCTCGCGACAAATTCGATCACTATGACCTGCCCTCCGTTGAGCACGCCTGCATGACCTTCGCAGGGCTTAAAGGGTTGCAGGCGGCCAACACCTCTCTGTATCGCGGCGAGCGGATCAATACACTGTTGGTCGAGCGTTTCGACCGCGCTTTTGATGAGCAAACCCATCGTTTCCGCCGACTGCCGATGCTCAGCGGCTTGACCTTGCTGGACGCCGAGTGGAAGGCCCGTACGCACCCCGACTGGCAATATGCGGCACTCGCCGATGAGCTGTATCGTCGTGGTGCGCCTGACGTTGATCGGCAGGAGCTGTATCGGCGCATGGCCTACAACGTGCTCGTCGGCAATGCCGATGATCATCCCCGTAACCATGCAGTCATCTGGAAAGAAGGTGGCTGGAGGTTATCGCCGATGTACGACGTACTGCCCATTCTGGACGAAGGGCCTGCTCAGGCACTTGCCATGTCAGTCGGCATCGAAGGGTCGCGGCTCAACCGAGGCAATCTGCTCAGTCAGCACGCTCACTTTGCCTTGAGCAAGGAACAAGCCGAGGCGGCGCTGGACGAGGTGGCCGGTTGGGAAGCCGAACTGCATGATTACTACAGCCAGTTTCTGTCCGGTGCGGAACTGGATGCTGCGGTCGATGCGACCAGTGGCGCACGTCTGAAGCGCTAGCAGTCCCTTCTGCTGCGTAGCGCTCTATGGCAAGGGCCGATTGATCTGGTAGCGAGTGCTGCGGCCTCCACCGGGCAGGCGAACCAGGCAGTTTTTGGCAAGCAGGTAAAGTTAATCGGCTTATGGGATGAGCCGATTGTGGTGATTATTCGGCTCACCGTCCAGATGTGCTCATCGGCGTCTGGTTTAAATATCAGGCCAGGGAGGAAAAGCGGGTGGAATTTGATCTGCGTGTGTCGCAACACAGCGACCTGGACTCGTTACAGCGCCTGTCAGTGCAGGCGCGTCACCGTTACAAAAGCATTCCTTCCCTGGCGCATGTCGCCGAAAACCCTCCGCTGGGCGCAAACAGGTTCGAAGCCTGCCGGGTGGTGGTTGCTGTCAACAGGCTCAGCGGTGACATCATCGGTTTTGCAGCCATGCGCTTGCTGGATGACTTCCTGTACCTGGACAACATCTCGGTCGAGCCAGGTGCATCCGGCAAGGGTGTCGGAAAAAGCCTGTTGGCGTCTGTCGAGGCGTACGCGCAGGTTTGCCAGTTGCACGCGATCAGCCTGACGACATTTCGCGAGCCGCGCTGGAACGGTCCATGGTTTCGGCAACATGGCTTTCACCCGATGCCGACGGAGCGTATTGGCGATGGACTGAGAGGCGTCATGGACCGTCAGGCGCAGTCTTTCAACCCTGCAACGCGTGAGACCTTGTGGCGTTTGCTGTAACCCGCGCAGCAATGGGGGCAATCCGCCACCTTCGTTTTGTTGTTCAAGATTCGTACAGCCAGCCTTTGCCATATTCGCCTTGTCAGCCTGTTCTCTTGCCCCGGTGAGAGCTGCAGCGCTCCAGCCAGAATGTATCAAAACTGACATATACCGGACACGTAACCGCCACCACAGAATTCGCGCCAATCGCTGACGGACCGGCTCATAACCAGAAAATCTCAGGCACCTCCTTCAGACGAGCTAATACCTGCTGCCATGAATAACCTGAACCTGTCGACGCTAGGCCAGAACGAACAATCGCTGGACGTGATTTACGGTCCTATTCAACATGAGCTGCTACGCGAGGAAGTGCTGGCCGATTTGCTCGAAGCCAGTGCCCGGCGCAATCCGCAGCACGTGGCATTGATCTTCGGCGAGCGCCAGATCAGTTATGGCGAGCTGGACCGGCAGGCCGATCAGGTGGCTTCGGCGCTGATCGGTACGGGTGTTCGACCGGGGCACATTGTCGGTCTGTGGCTGCCGCGCGGCATCGAGCTGCTGGTCATGCAGGCCGGTATCGCCAAGGCGGGCGCCGCCTGGCTGCCTCTGGATCAGGACACGCCGGTGGAGCGCCTGCAGATTTGTCTGGACGACGCCAGTGCAGTGGGGCTGGTTTCCTGCGATGCGTTGATGCCGGTGTTGGCCGATACCGGTTTGAAGGTGTGGACTGCCGAACACTTGTTGACGCCGACCGACGCAGCGTTGGTGCGCCGCAGTGGGGTGCTTCCCGACCATCCTGCCTATGTGATCTACACCTCCGGCTCCACGGGCAAGCCCAAGGGCATTCTGATTTCCCAGCGCAGCATCTGCCATTTTCTACGCAGCGAGAACGCGATACTCGGCATTCGGGCCAACGACCGTGTTTACCAGGGCTTTTCCGTGGCCTTCGACATGTCCTTCGAAGAAATCTGGATTGCCTATCTGGTGGGCGCGACGCTGTGGATAGGCCCGAAGGAAACCAGCGGTGACCCGGAAACCCTGCCGCGCTTGCTGAACGAGCAGCGCATCAGCGTTTTGCATGCGGTGCCGACTTTACTGGCGCTGTTCAGCGAAGACGTTCCCGGCTTGCGCCTGATCAATCTGGGCGGCGAGATGTGCCCTGAATCGCTGGTCGATCGCTGGGCCACGCCGAACCGGCAGATGTTCAACACCTACGGCCCTACCGAAGCCACCGTATCGGCCAGCCTGGCGCGTCTGTCGCGTGGTCGCCCGGTGTCGATCGGTACACCGCTACCCAATTACGGGCTGTTGGTCATCGCCAATGACCCTGCGGTCGGGAGCAGCCTGGCGCCCAGCCTGCTGCCGCGTGGTGAAGTTGGCGAGCTGTGCATTATTGGCCCCGGTCTGGCCGAGGGTTATCTGGGACGGCCGGACCTGACCGAGGAAAAATTCCTGCCGAACCCGTGGTCCACCGGCTATCACGATGCGCGCCTGTATCGAACCGGCGACCTTGCCCGAATCGACCATGATGGCCAGGTGCAGTGCCTGGGGCGTGCCGATGATCAGGTAAAAATTCGTGGCTTTCGCGTCGAGCTGGGCGAGATTGAAGCGCTGTTGGCGCAGCAGCCTGGCGTGGGCACTGTGGCCGTCCTGTTGCGCAACGAGGCGGGCGTTGATCAGCTGATTGCTTACCTGGTGAGCGACACATCGACGCCTTCCGCATTCACGAGCCAGTTGCGCAAAACCCTGCAGGCGCAGTTGCCGCCGTACATGGTGCCGGGGCACTTCGAACTGCTCGACAGCATGCCGCGCCTCACCTCCGGCAAAATCGACCGTAAAGCGCTCAAGGTCCTTCCATTGACGGTCGACGCCAAGGCTGCCAGTGCAGAGTCCGATGTGGCGCAAACCGAAGGTGAGATTGCACTGTTTGCTGCGCTGAGCACACTGTTCCCTGGCATGCCGATCCGCCGCGATGCGGATTTTTTCACCGATCTGGGTGGGCATTCCTTCTTTGCTGCGCGTCTGGCCTCGGCGCTGCGTGCCAACCCGCGTTTCGCTCAAGTCACGGTGCGCGACATTTACCAGCATCGGCGTATCGGTGCGATTGCCGAAGTGCTGGATCAGGCGCCACAAGAGATGGATGCGCCGGTGGACTGGACGCCTCCGTCAGCCTGGCGTCGCTGGCGCTGCGGCGTGGCCCAGGCGCTGGCATTGCCTGTCATGGTCAGCCTGCGCATGACCCAATGGCTCGCACCGTTCTTTACCTATCACCTGCTCACCGGCTCGCCCGACGACTCTGTCACCTTGGCGACTTTGGCGTCGATCTCGGTGTTCCTGATTGCCACCGTTCTGCAGTTTTTCATCGCGCTGGCGGCCAAGTGGCTGATCGTCGGCCGCCTGAAGCCTGGGATCTATCCGTTGTGGGGCGTTACTTACTTTCGCTGGTGGGCCGCAGACCGCATGGTCGAATCGGCACCGACTTACCTGCTGAGCGGTTCCTCGCTTTATCCCCTGTGGCTGCGCGCACTGGGCGCGAAGATCGGGCAGGACGTGATTATCGGCGGGGCGACAGTACGGGCTCATGACCTGCTGGAAATCGGCGACGGGGTCAGCGTCGGCAACGGTGTCAGCTTTGAAAACGCGCGCGTCGAACGGGGCCAGTTGCATTTGGGGCGTATCGCCCTGCAGGACAATGCCTGTGTCGGCTCTTACGTGATCATGGAAGGCAATACTGCCGTAGGCCCGTGGGGGCATCTGGAAGCCCAATCGGCCATGGCTGACGGTCGGGAGGTTCCAGCCGGGCGCATCTGGCAGGGCTCGCCAGCGCGTGATGTCGGCGCGTTCGATACGCTCGGTCAACCTGCGCGGCCCGTGACCAGCCCTGCGCGTTTGCGGGCAGAAAAACTGTTCTTCGCCTTCGGCGTACTGCTGATCGCGACGTTATTCTTTATCCCGGTCTTCCCGACCTTCTTCCTGATCGACTGGTTCGACACACAGAACGTCTTGCCATGGTTCGAGGGCAGCGGACCACTGGGACAATTGGCGCGCTATTTCCTGCTCGCGTTCCCGGCCAGTGCGGTGCTGATTGTCGCGACTGTTCTGGCATCTGCGGCATTGCGCTGGCTCGTTTTCCCGCGCCTCAAACCGGGCCGTTATGAGGTGCACAGCAATACCTACTGCGCCAAGTGGCTGATCAGCCAGATTCAGGAAGCGAGCCTCAACGTGCTGTCCGGCATCTACGCCACAGTGTATTCGCCCTTCTGGTATCGGCTGCTGGGCGCGAAAGTAGGGCGCGACGCCGAGATTTCCAGCGCACAAGGCGTCATCCCGGAAATGCTGACCCTGGGCGATGAAACCTTTATCGCCGATGCGGTGATGCTCGGTGATGAGCGCATCGACGGCGGCTGGATGACCATGCAACCCACGGTCGTGTCGCATCGCAGCTTTGTCGGCAATGGCGGATACATCGCGGACGGCACAGTACTGCCGGAAAACGTCCTGATCGGCGTCCATTCCTGTGCGCCGCACAACAGCAAAATAGTCGACGGCGACACCTGGCTGGGCTCACCACCGATCCATCTGCCGGCCCGCGAGCAGGTCAGTGGCGCCCCCGAGTCGCTGACCTTCAAGCCTTCACCGCTGCGCCGCCTGGCCCGAGGTCTTGTCGAAGGCGTGCGCATCGTCACCCCGCACGCGGTAGTGATCGCCGTTGGCTACACGGTCATGCTTGACCTGATGCCTCTCGCTGATGACGAGCGCTGGGGCGCCGTGCTGGCCTACCTCGCCGTCATCGGCATGGCGTACAGCGTGGGTAACTTTCTGCTGATCGTGGCCTTGAAGTGGTTGGTCATGGGCCGCTATCGCAAACGCGCTGACCCGATGTGGACGCCCTTCGTATGGCTTTCAGAGGGCATCACCAGTCTGTACGAAGGCATGGCCGCACCAAACTTCATGCGCTACCTGCGCGGCACACCATGGTTGCCACTGGCGTTCAATGTGCTCGGCTGCAAGATTGGTCGCGGGGTTTACATGGACACCACCGACATCACTGAATTCGACTGCGTCAGCATCGGCGCAGATAGCGAACTGAACGCCGGCGCCTGCCCGCAGACCCACCTGTTCGAAGACCGAGTCATGAAAATCGACCACGTCAGCATCGGCAAACGCGTGTACATGGGCCCACGCAGCGCCGTGCTATACAGCGCCGTCGTCGGCAACGATGCGCACCTTGGCGCACTGACCCTGGTGATGAAGGGCGAGCACATCCCTGCCGGCAGCCGCTGGGCCGGTTGTCCCGCGTCACCTGACAGGGCATGAAGCGCGGGGCAAGCTGGGCATTCGATGAAGATGGCCAGCTTGCCCCGCCAAAGCCTTTCCCTCGGCAGAATGTATTGCTGGTCAGCTGCGTTACCAGGCCGGGTTGTGCAAGAGATGAGGCCAGAAGCCACATTCGAGCCTGCTTGCGTACCGCCGTGGAACAGTGGCTCGAATTGCCATCAGGCGCGATCACGTTCATCAGCGCTCCAGGTGCCGCGCCGCGACTGCTTATCGACGGGCTGCCGGAGCCCGGGTTTTCCATCAGCCACGAAGCGGGATGCTCGCTGGCTGCCATCAATCTCCAAGGCGCAGTCGGCGTGGACTTGATGCAGATTCAGGCGGTTCCGGACTGGCATGCTGTCGCGCAGGATTATCTGGGGGCTGATGTTGCTACCCGTCTGTCAGGCTTACCCGAGTCGGTTCGCACGATTGCGTTCGCCAAGGCATGGTGCAGGCGCGAAGCGTTTTTGAAGTTGCACGGCTTGGCGCTTGAGGAATGGACGGCAGTCGGAGGGTTGCAGGGTGTGGGGGTTGAGGTTGAATTGGAGGAGGGGATGGTGGGTGTGGTGGCGTTGAGTCAGGTTTTGATGGAGTACATGAATCAGGCTGAGCGGCGCACGGCACCTTGATTGATCTCGCCCTCTGAACTCAGGCGTTGCTCTCCGCTATCAGGGGTTGTGGCCTGTTGAGCCGCATTGACACTAACCCCGCAGAGCTTTTCGCTCTGCGGTCAGAATCTCTTATCACCGCAGCGTCTGTATGGCGTTGGACCGGATTATTCCGGTGTTTGCGCGCCACTGGTCCTGGACAGCTCAGCAGGTTGGGTTGCCTTATTGGAAAAGGCCAAATGATAGGCCAGGCCGACGAACACCGCGCCGCCCACTGCGTTACCCAAAAATACCGGAACGAAATTGTCACCGAACTGCGCCCAGCTCAAGGCGCCAGCGAAGATCGCTGCAGGAATGACGAACATGTTGGCGACGATGTGCTGAAAGCCGATTGCTACGAATGCCATCACCGGAAACCACATGCCGACCACTTTACCGATCACGTCCTTGCTCGCGTAGCTGAGCCACACCGCCAGGCACACCAGCCAATTGCAGCCAATACCCGAGATGAAGGCCTGTTCGAAGCTGGCCCCGACCTTGGCATTGGCGATGGCCACAGTCTTGGCCATGAAGGCGCCTTCAGTCAGCCCCACCACATGGCCGAAACAATAGGCGACGAACAGCGCACCGATCAGGTTGGCCAGCGTCACCAGCACCCAGTTACGCACCAACTGACCCAGACCGATACGCCCGGCGAACAGCGCCATGGGCAGGCTCATCATGTTGCCAGTCAGCAATTCACCGCCCGCCAGCACCACCAGAATCAGCCCGACCGGGAACACCACAGCGCCAAGCAGATTGCCCAGCGACGCCCACTCGTGAGGGATCATGGTGCTGACATGAATATCGAGAAGAAACCCGAGGGCAATGAAAGCCCCTGCCAGAAAGCCCAGGATCATCAACGACGACAGGCCCAAGTGGGCCTTCTTGACGCCGCTTTCGACGGCAATTTCAGCGATTTGCTGCGGGGTGTTCAAAGACATGGTGGGCTCGTGCGTGGTCGTGGGCTGAGCGTGGGGATTAAAAGCTCAAGCGGTGCGCGCATCTGTCGCACCGGGAAACAACGTTACGGAATGTTTCGGAAGATGGCCAATCGGATGTTTTGATCGGGTGATTGAGAGGGTCGATGACTGGGCAGGTTTATGTGGGGGGTGGGCTTGTGGTAGCGTTGGTGAGCAGGTTGTTGAGGTCTGTAGATTCCGTTTCGAGTGCGACAACGGACTGTTTTTGGGGACGAGTTTACGAGGTTTTTTTGTAGTTAGCAGATGAGCTGCAATTGAATCGCCAAAGAACACAAAAACCGCGCAATGCGCGGCTTTCAAAGGTGGTGAGCCCATACGGACCGAACCGTGGACCAACGGATTATGAGCTGCCTATAAACGCAAGCTTAATAAAACCGTCTGTAGAGTAACGTAGGTCTGCCTACGCATCCCTATGAAGACATGAAGCCTTTTTCATAGCATCAACTTGATGCATAGGCATTTTGAAATCCCTATGCATGGACGCAAATTCAAGCATGGCTGCGGATACAATTCCCCAACGATGCACTGACCATCAGAAAATTGCGCTTAACTGACTTCCCTGTTCCATTGCTCGCCAGACCCCGATACGCATCAGTGGAACCTTTCTTGTCCGATCGCCGACTCATGTCCAATTGCGGAGGACGGAACAGTCCGCAGCCATGAAATCATGAGTGGAGAGTCTATATATGTCGGGTATCAACGGAGCAGGGCCATCAAACTTTTTTTGGCGTTGGCGCGCAGACGACGAGCCAGTAACGGAGCGCGAACGTGACTCCAGTAGCGGTGCGAACTTGACGAACAGTCCGCAGTTGCGGCCCGAATCCCCGACAGTATCCGGGAGGAGGCTGCTACGATCCAACGCGTTGTCGCGACAAACCAGAGAATGGCAGGAGACGACGTCTGCCAGTGCCGAGCGTGGCACTCCGCCTGTAGAGCCCAGGCAGCCGCCGGAGGCACAACCGGCAGAGCGCATCGTTGCAGAGCGCATCGTTCAGGAGTTGGTCAGGGCGGGCGCTAATCTTAATAGTGTTCGCACCATGCTCAGAAATGTAATGGATAACAACGCGGTAGCTTTTTCTCGAGTCGAATGGAATATCTTGCTTCAGCATTTTCCTGACATGCATACGAATGGAATCAGCAGTGATTCGGTGCTCGCTAACGAGCTCCGTCAAACGCTTCGTCAGGTGGTTCACCAACAGAGAACTCAGAGAGCGTTAGCACCGATACTTTCGCCAGCCCCTTCCCGCCCCGTAGCTTCATCATCGAGAAGCAGTCAGCGTACGTTACTTGGGCGGTTCACTGGATGGATGGCACCGCGTCAAACATCGTCTTCGAGCCAGGCGACTTCTAGTACATCGGTCGACAGGCATCCTCAAGACCTCAACCAGCTGGAGTCACTACGCCTCGCCGATGCTGAGAGGCGTAATCGTAGTGCCAACCAGACTGACACTGACGAAGCCCTGCGCAGATTGACTCAAGCGGGAGTGGATATGGAGCGCCTGAGCACCTCCCTTGGCCGCTATATACATTCGTTTCAACCGGCACCCCCAGATTTGAGGCGCGTGTTAGAAAGTGTGGGCATTGACCCCGATATACCAGAGGAGTTGACCTTGGTGAATAACCCCGTATTGAACCTCAATGTTGCGCTGAATCGCATGCTGGCGTCGCGTCAGGCCACTACCGAGTCGAGCTCGGTCTTCCCAAGCCGAGCAGGTGACACGCGTGTCAGGACGTTGCCGGTAATGCCGGAGCGGGAGGACAACGAAAATAACGTTGCTTACGGAGTGCGTTTGCTTAGGCTGAACCCTGAAGCGGAGGTAGAAAGGGTCGTTGAAGCCTTTATAACCGACCCGTCGTCTCGGCCGGAAGTTGTGGCCGACATCCACGCAGTACTACGCTCTATCACTTCACAATTCAGACAACTGCGTACGATTTCGAAGGCCGATGCTGAGTCTCAGGACTTCAGGGATGCGGCAGATTACCCGGACGACCCGACGTCTTGCCTTTTTGGTGAAGATTTGTCACTGAGTAATCCGCATCAGCAGGTGATCGGCCTGGCGGGTGAATCGACAGACATATTGCAGCCTTATAGCCAAGAGGGAAATAAAGCCCTGAGGTTCATGGATATGAAGAAACTTGCTGAACACCTAGCGAGCAAACCTGTGCATCCCATGAACAGAGACAGGCTTGACGACAAAAATATCGCTGGTTATGCCTTTAGAGTCGTTCCTGACTGAACCAGACAGTCTTTGCCGCCACCTGGGGAGACGGCAGCACCTCATCCTCAGATGGCAGCGCTTGCATGCTCCGGTCGCTTGGCCACACCGGAGTATCCAGCGTCACCCGATACATAGCTTTCGCCACCGTGCAGCTACTGGTCAACCTGGGTGACAAGCGTATCCAGCAGCTTGCAGGGTGAACAAACGCCCAGTGGCCCTGTTCGTCGATGAGGCCCATGACCTCAACGGCCACATCTTGACAGGGCTTAAGCGCTTGATTGAGCTGGTTGAGGACGGCGAGGGTCGATTGTCGGTAGTGCTGGCCAGGCATCCCAAGCTGCGCAACGATCTGCGTCGCCCAACGATGGAGGAAATGTATCCGCGCCACAAACCCCACCTGGCAAAAAATGAGGACTGGGTTTAGCGAGGCATCTCTGGCGAGCAGTGCCACGGTAACAACGCTTCGTAGTCTTCTACCGACGAGGCATGTGGCAAACGCTCAAGTACGTGGCGCAGCCACGTATAAGGCTCTTGGCCGTTGAGTTTGGCGGTCTCGACCAAGCTATAGATCTGGGTGCTGGCTGTGGCGCCTTTGGGCGTATCGCTGAACAGCCAGGCTTTTCTTCCTATGGCAAACGGCCTGATTGCTCTTTCGGCAGCGTTGTTATCGATGGGTAAAAAACCAGCTTCGATATAACGCTCCAGCCGGGTCCAGTTGTTGGCCAGATAACTCACCGCTCTACCCAAGGCACTTTGCGACGTGACCTGCGGCTGCGTTTTTTCCATCCATGCTTTCAGCTTCGCCAACTCAGGCAGGCTTTTTTCCCGACGGCCGATGTAACGCTGCTCATCGCTGACATCCTTGAGTTCACGCTCGATGCCGTACAGTTTGTTTAATGCATGCCAGTGCAGCATCGGCGCGGCCCGTTTTGCCTTGAGGCTGCACTTTCTTTGCCTCCACGAACTTTGAGGAAGTCGATAACGGTGTGCATCCCTCCAGGGCCAAGCAACTGCTGAGCACCATGCGTGAACAGGCCGAACTACGTAACGTGCGCCTACTCTTAACCACGCATAATCCGGCATTGATGGATGCCCTGCCCGACAGTGCGCTGGGAGACGTAATGTTTTGCTACCGCGATCCGCAAGACGGGGATAGCCGTTTGGTTCGCCTTGCCGATCTGGAGGACTACGCCGGATTGGTCTCCCAAGGACCACTAGGCGAGCTAGTGACTCGCGGGGTGGTGGATCGCTTTGTGAAATCGCCAATTACGGTGGAGCAGAAGCGCCAGAATGCGCTGGCTTGGCTGAAGCGAATGCAGGGAGACTCTCTATGAGTGCGGTCTGTCTGATCGACACTAGCGTGCTTCTCAATTTGCTGAAGGTGCCTGGACGAAGTCAGGATGCGGCTGCGGTCGTAACTGCTTTTGGAGAATACGCCGCTATCAACTGCACCTTCATTCTACCAATGGCGACTATTCTGGAAACCGGCAACCATATTGCCCAGAACGGCAATGGTTCGGTCCGTCGCGAAACGGCACAGCGTTTTTGCGAAGCCGTGGCGGCAGCCTTTAGTGATGAACCTCCTTATCGTTTAACGGAGTTTCCCAATACGGCAGATGTAATGGGCTAGTTGGCGGAGTTCCCTGAAAAGGCCGGTCAGAACAAATCGCCTGCCAGAACCAATGAAGGCACAAGCTTTGGCGATATGAGCATTATCAAAGAGTACGAGAAATGCGTAGCACGCTTCCCGATGACCGAAATTTTTGTCTGGTCCTTGGACAGCGACTTGGCCACTCTTCAGCACATACCGACGGCTTCCAAGGTCCGGTAGCGGTAATTGCCGGCGACACTACATCTTGTGTCGTCGGCAGCTGCGATCGACACCGCATGTAGGTACAGAGGAAAAAACCGCATGATTCTGGATAGCTTTGTTCGGGCAACAATTCGCCATGTCGAGAACGTCGAACCCTGCGATGACCCCGCTGACTTCTACAGCGGGCCTGAATTCGACAGCTTCACTGTGACGGTGGAACACGGCCCGGCCGAGGCTTTTTTGTCATGGTTTCACCAGAAAAACGAGTACGGGCTTTGCCGTGTTGGTGACACGGCCGAGTTTATAGACTTCGGTTCGTCCGATTCGCTGGACGAAGACAAGGTGATCGAATTTACCTTCGATCAATTTTTCCCTCTCTGGCTGAAGCACGCCGCAAACCTTGCGAAAGCAGACATTGCAGGGATGGCAAGCGCAGCCCTGCGCAATCAGAACTGAATCCACGGAAAATGAGGCTCAATAGCAGTTGTAGCCGATCTTCAATAAAAAATCGCTGCATCACTAATTGGTAATTAGAGAATGAATACTGACATAACTGGCAACCAGATCCATCGTTCCCCCGAATTTGCTCAAACTGACATCGGTGACATGAGTCTTCACAGGAATCTTCACAACGAGCTGGAGGTGCGGCGGGACCAAATCCTACAGGCGGCAACCGACGCAGAGGTGTGGCAGCACCATACATATGCGAAAGGTTTGGTGCGAGGCTTGGAGGTAGGTGGCAACATCACGCCAGCCCAAGCTTTAAAGCTGTATGACATCTACGACGCCGCACAAGCAGACCGTGAAGGGGTGTTGAGCGACACGGGCAGGTAGCCGAGCAAAATCCTGAGTCAACGCTCCAGCATAGGAAAGCGCCCAGGTACGCCCAAGCCCAGCCATGCGCTGGGCCGAGGCCGTAAAGACAGGCCACTTTCGGCACGCAGATCCACCCAATCGAAGGGATGAATACATGGCAACCACCACCCTGATCCAAATCGAACAAGACGACCCCAAGGTGATCGCCGCAGCGCAACAGCGTCACGCTGAATTGGAGCTCAAGATGGACGAGCACGGGACAGAGCTGATGCACAGTGCTGTGATGTGGGAACTGGGCTACCTATTCGCCCTACGAACGTGTGAGGTGTTGAGCATTACAGTCTATGACGAGTTGGCTGCCAAAGTGGAAAGCTCTGTCGAGGTCAGGCCTCGCGTTACCGTGTAAGGCAGAATTAAGAGGGTGGGTCGCTGATCCAGCCAGGAAGGAAAAAGAGGAATGATGAAGCGCGCTGCAATTACAACAATGGCCTTCCTGATCGCACTCCCATCAATCTACTGGTTGCTCTGCGAAGCGGCAATGATGTTTGAAATGGCGAGCACGGGAGCCAAATCAAGAGCTGAGCTGGCAGATGACTTTGGCCTTGGCATCATAGGACTCTTCGTTGTCGCACCTGCAACCGTAATCGGCGCAGTGATCACAGCATCTTTTTTTTGGTGGAAGATGAGGCCCCGCAGGAGGTGCTAAATGCTTTACAAACCATCCAGCACTCGCAGGCTTGCAGGCAGCTGTTCTATAGGGTGACGTTGCCCCCGTCCACTACCAGCTCCACGAACAACGGAAAAACCTCATGAGCCACCACAAAACCCCCGATGCCCCTGCCGGCATGCTGGTACTTGATCAGCGGCAGGTAAGCCTAACGGAGATGTTTGCCGGCGCAGATGATCGGCTGGCTGAAGGAGAACAGGCGCATCTTGACGCGCTTCGATAAACGCGCAACAAGTTTTGCGGCGATAGTCTCATTGGCATGTGCTATGCGGTGCTTGCGACAATACTTTACGTACAAAGCCTAACAAAAAACCAGTTACCGAAGTTTACTCGGTAACTGGGTTAAATTGACTTGAGGAACCGTGGATTTATTCCATTTTCACTCCGTCAAGCCTCACGCCTTGATTTGTAGCGGGCAATAAATAAAACAGCATTTCCTTAAACTAAGCTTTTTTGAAGTCTGGCTTACCGTTGGCGGCTCGCCACTCTTTAAGAACCTTTAATACACCTGCAGGACTGTCCTCTACACCTTCTGCGGGGTAAAAAATAAGCCCATTCTTCTCTGGATGTTCACTGATGTCATCAAAGTGCTTAGCAAGCTTACTTATGTACTGTCCGTACTCATCACCCTCTAGATTTTGTTTGTTGACAAAAAACTCTTCAAGAAACGCTAAAAATTCAGCCTCTGTATACTCTTCATATTTATTTTTAAATTCCATTTCACGATCCCTCTTTCTTGGTGTGAGTTTGAATATGTAGTTTGGGGGTCATTATACGCATGTTTTCCACATCGTAAACCGCTCCGGCTGGATGAACAGGTATGACGTGATGAATCTCAAATTGACCACGCCCTCCAACTTGCTCGCTCGGAATTGCAAATGGCGCAGTGCCTCCTTTAATCAGAGTATTATTTGAACCTTTGAATTGTTTTGACAACTCTAGATCAGCACCGACAGCGAGCCAGAAAGCTTTCCGAAAGTCTCTGAAGTTCTTGAACTCCTTGCCGCGAAGCTGATCAGCAATCTGCGATGGAATGGGAGCCCCTTCACCTTGCGATGCAGCCCCTAGCCAGATCCCCGATACAGGTTGACCGACACCTGTTGCAACGCCCGGATCTTCTCGCCGATCCCGGAACATCGTATAGATGGGTGGTAAACCAGAGTCTGCCGGAAAAACCGTAATGAAATCATCAAAACTGGCTTCTGAAACAGCCGGGAATGCATCTATCCTCCCTTCAACGGGCGTTACTGCAGCCCCCGTATACACGGGTGGAGCTGGCTGTTCAGCAGGCGATGTTGTTGAGCTATTCCCAGGACTGACAATCGGTGTCCAAGTCAATATCCTGGGTGGTACATCTCCCGTTGTCACGCTATAGGTGTTCTGCTCTACATCAAGAACAGCTGATACCACTCTTACTTTCGAGGATGCTGTCAAAGCATCGGTCTTGACAACAAAAACTTCAGACTGCCCATCTGCTGCTGTTTTAGAGCTAAGTCGAAATGGCAAATCAACAGTACCACCAGATGCCGCAATCGCTGGCAAGTCTTTACCAAGCTCAGGCGTCAGATCCGACAATGGTGTGTTGAAAGCATAACGCTCAGGTAACTCTCCGTTAGCCAGTTTGGGTGAATAGACCAAAGCTGACACGCCGACCAAAAGCCCCGAAGCCGTACCAGCGGCTAAATTAGTTAGCGCGGCAACAGCGGAGCGGATAGCTGCTTGCAAGGTAACTGTCGCTGCTTCGATAACGGCAATCGTTCCCGCAGCCGTCATGATAACGGGAGCGGTAGCTGAAAGCGGGCCAGGCGCACGGAATGTATTAGCTGTCCGAACGGCCTCTGCAGCAATACGAGCCTGCTCTTCGGCAATGCGTTTGGCTTCCGCAGCTGCTGCTTCATCAGCCAAGCGTTTGGCTTCTGCAGCCGCTGCCTCATCAGCCAAGCGTTTGGCTTCTGCAGCCGCTGCTTCATCAGCCAAACGTTTAGCTTCTGCCTCTGCAGCAATGCGAGCATCCTCTTCAGCCTGCGCCGTAGCCACGGTCTGTAAAAGTGCAGCTGACTTTTCCGTGAGTATTCGGATCTTCTCCTCAATAATTTTCGCAGCATAGGCGGCGGTAGCTGACGCTTCCCAACTTTTGAAAACCTCGAGCGGGGTGCCACGATCTTGTCTTGATTGAAAGATATTTACAAAATCTACTGCGCTTTTTTTAATTTCTACTGCCAACACATTTCTGCCAAAAAAAGCGCTGGCTGCTGCGTTGGCATTTGCCAGTTCTGCAGTGTTCTGCGTGATCAGGTTATCCACCACACTTTTTTCAGTTTTGGCCTTTTCAAGTGCGGATAAAGGATTGGGCCCGACTGCAGCAGCAATTTCTGCGTCAATGTCTGCCGGTAATTGCGGCAAATAGGCCGTAAAGGCTTGCTCAATGTTTCGTTGAGTAGTGGCTACCGTTGCCACCACAGAAATCGTGTACTGCTCACCTTTCCTTGCTGACTAAAGAACTTATCAATTTCAGCGTCTGCAGGCACTTTACCGTCCCATGGCAGCGGCTTGGCAATCACACCACCTCCTGGAATAGGACCTGGAGGCTGAGGCAGTGGTGGATCAGGTGTAACGATGATAGGGGGCAGTGTAATCTCGTTCTGTGACATGTCTTTCTCCTTGATTTGTGGGTCACCTTGCTAAATCTAACTCTCAGCACGGATAGTATCGAGGCATGAGATAGCTGTATATATATACAGTAAAAATGACGGTCGTCAACTCAGAGATCTATAGGCTTCGCATATCTGAAGACGGCGTAGGCAAAAAGTGAAGTGGCTTAAACGGAGTTTGATCGTCAATACGTTGGGCCTGCTCGTGCTTCTAGAGGGTGTGCCGGCTGATTGGGACAATGTCGAAGCCTGTCTGCCCCCTGCAGCTGCAGGTGATGTTCTGGCACTAGCTCAATCACTCAGATCTGCTCAATCGCAATAGGAAAGGAGTGCCCTGGCTGTTTGGGCCTCGGTGCAGCTCGATCGTTGACAACCTCTGACGTGCGTTCCCTTCGCTGCGCTCAGGGCCGGGCTTTCGTGCTGCGCATCGAGCCAAGCCATGAAGCCGGCCCGTCTCTCCCCTTCGGGCTTCAATCCTCGCGGGCAAGCCGGCACTAACGCCTCCGGCCTCTCGGCCTGCGCGCTCCGCTTGCCGTCGCTGCCTGTACCTCCCGTATCACCTGCAGGCTTTGCTGCGCACCTTGCGGATCGGGGAAGGAACGACGGTGCACCGTGCAGGTGGGCTGGATTTGTGGTGCGACGAGCGCCTGTTGGCCTCAAAAGATCAATCACCGAAAAGTTGACGGAAATCTCACCGCGCTTACGTCTGGGCCTACAGCACCACGCCGTTTTCGGCGCTCAAGGCTGTGGTTTATGACTTCAGTCCCAGTCGTGCAGGCGAGCAGGCGCGCAACTTCCTTGGGCGGTGGAACGGCAAGCTGGTATGCGACGATTTCGCTGGCTACAAAGCCGGTTTCGAGAAAGGCATCACCGAAATTGGCTGCATGGCCCACGCCCGTCGCAAGTTTTTCGATCTGCACGTGGCGAACAAAAGCCAGCTGGCTGAAAAAGCGCTGTACTCGATTGGCGGCTTGTACGAAGTTGAACGCCAGGCTCGGGACATGAGCGATGAGGATCGTTGGCGAATACGCCAGGAAAAGGCAGCCCCGATCATCAAAACGCTGCATGACTGGATGTTGGCCCAGCGTGATCTGGTGCCCAACGGATCGGCAATAGCCAAAGCCCTGGATTACAGCCTTAAACGCTGGGTAGCGCTAACGCGCTGCCTGGACGATGGTGCTGTACCCATCGACAATAACCAAGTGGAGAACCAGATCAGACCATGGGCACTTGGGCGCTCAAACTGGTTGTTTGCCGGATCGCTTCGCAGTGGCAAACGGGCGGCCGCGATCATGAGTTTGATCCAGTCGGCGCGCATGAATGGGCATGATCCGTATGCCTATCTCAAGGATGTACTGACGCGGGTGCCAACGCAAAAGGCAAGTCAGATCGAACAACTGCTGCCGCATCATTGGATAGGTGGCTGATCTGCGCGAGGCCTATTTCCCGTACCCTCACGGACAAACGATACTAAGGACAGATATGCTACTCAAGCGCGTCGGGCTTGCCGCGCTTCTGGATACGCCAACAGCCTTTGGCGTCAGTTACAAGACTGCTGCTGACTATGACTGTGACCAGTGGAAACAAAGAGCCTCATCTAAGGGCACTGAGTTCTGGCTGGCGTTCGAGGAAGGCAGGCCCGTCGGGATGGTCGGTGCCGCAGTCAGTGAGTCAGAGCACTTCAATTTGATTGGGATGTGGGTTGAGCCCGCAGCTCGGGGGTCTGGCATCGCAAAAGAACTGGTGGATATCGTAAAGGCTCGATCCACTGAGAGAGGTTTTGACGGCGTTTTTCTGGATGTCTCTCCTGAAAACGTTAGAGCCTCAAGCTTCTATTTGAAACAGGGTTTTGTCTTCCTGGATGAATGGGAGCCATTGGAAAGTCATCCGCATATTACTGTTCAGACTATGGTGTGGACGAGGCAGTGACCTCACCCCTAAAAGGGTTGCAGCTAGGCCATCGCAATGTGACTTCCCAGGACGCTTACCACCATGAGGAATTCCCACCATGCCGATGATTGATACATCTCCGTATGCCGCCCAGTTGGCCGACATGGATGCTGCCGCATGGGCTTTTGATCAAGCGTCGAAGGCGCTGGCCTTGGCTGAAGAAAATGATGACGAGCCCGCCTGCGAAGCAGCTCGCGCAGCGGAACAAAGGGCGCGTGAGGCCTGGCGAGTTGCCGCCCAGGAAGTAGGCCGCGTTGTGCATATGCTGGTCAAGATGGGCGAGGGACGCTACTCATAAAGGGGGCCGAACCAAGACGCGGCAAGCCCCCCGTCCACCACCAGCTCAACGTACAAAGGAAACAGAATGACTATGACCGAAGAAGAAATGCGTCAAGCATTGTTTGGCTCGGGAGGGTCGACAGTGCGCTTAGCCGCTCCACAGCCCCAGACAAATACAGGCAACAACCCATCTGCGAAGGCAGCTGCCAAGCGAAAGATAGCCAAGAATTTTGTGCCCAGGCTCATAGTCACGCTCCGTGTGGGTAACGAGTATGAAGGCACCACAGAGTTGATCACACACGAAGCTGACACGCTCAGCCGCCTTCAGGCTGAAATCGATGCGATGAAGATTGCACGCAAGAAATACAGGCACGTGAAGCTGGTATCGGTCAAGCACGCCAATTAAATCTGCTAATTACACAGGCAGTGTTTCAGTATTTCACTTTGAAGGTTGGTGAATCCTCCGGCCGGTTCTCGCGCCGATCATAGATCTTGGTCGTGCTGATGTTGGCATGACCCAGCCATGCCTGGACCTTTGCGATGTCTGCTTCGTGCTCCAGGGCGTTGGTGGCTGCGGTTGCTCTGAGGCCATGAACGCCCAAGCCGTCAACCTTAATCCCTGCCTTCTTCGCGTAGGCACCGACCACGGTATAGATCCCGTTGGCCGAAACGCCGGCACCGGTCGATTTGCCTCGTAGCGATATAAATAGCGGGACCTTCTTGTCTACCAGATGATGCCCCGAACGTTCCAGATACATATGGATGCGCCCGGCCGCGACGGGGTGCAGTGGCAAATACCGCACCTTCCCGCCTTTACCGTGGATTTTCAAGTGCTGGATACCCCGCCTTTCCTGGATGTCGCTGACCTGCAACTGCGCGGCTTCTTCGCGGCGCAGGCCATGGTAGAGCAGCACGGCCAGCATGGCCCGATCACGCAGTCCCTTCAGCGTGCTTTCATCCGGTGCATCGAGCAGGGCCTTGGCCTGGTGATCGCCCAGCGCGGGGGTCTTGCCTTCGTTGCTTTCTATCCTGGGTCTTTTGACCCCGTGCACCGGGTTGCCCCCGACGACGGCATTGTTTTCCAGAAGGTGATCGAAGAGGCTGGCCAGCGCGGCCAGTTTGCGCCGGATGGTGGCCCCGGCTAGGCCGCGTTGTTCCAGATCGGCGCGCCAGGCCAATACGTGCGACCGGGTGACCTGGCGAAAATCATCGGCGCTGGCGAGCACTATAAAGGAAGAGAAATCCGTCAGGTCATTTTGATAAGCACGGCGTGTGCGCGGGTTGTCCAAGTTGGCAAACCACTCGACCGCTGACGGGACTCTGGCCAGCTGCTGAAATTCGACCGCCGTTAGCCTGCGGTGGTCGTCGGAGACTACTTTTGTCACTTCCTGTATGTGTAACCCATCTTTTGGATCATCGGCGAACAAGAATCGTCATTTCGGTCACAAAAAATACGCCAATGCCCAGCAGCGTACACGATCCTGAAAAATACGAAATAAGTGTTGATAACGTATTTTATCACCAGTAACCATAAAAATTAGACGGTGTGATATTTTTGCATTACCAAACAATGGTCTTGACTCTGAAGGAAAAATAAAACTAGTGAATAGCCTATATTTGGTCTATATTTGGGCTTCTAACATTAGCTTAGGTGATCCTCGGCCTAAGACAACCAAGCGTTATGCACCAGTTTTCGCGGTGCAAATACAAACATGAAGGAGGTCTCAACTCATGCGAGTTGAAACAATCAGTTTTCTGAAACGCAACGCAGCCGACCTGCCTCTCGATGAGCCATTGGTCGTCACGCAAAATGGTGTCCCGGCCTACGTGGTGGAGTCTTACGCTGATCGTAAGCGCCGCGATGAGTCAATCGCCTTGGTGAAGCTCCTGGCAATCAGCTCCCGCGAGTACTCCCAAGGCAAGCACTGTTCCACTGACGAACTCAAAGCCCGATTGAGCAGGAGGTTTACCCAGAAATAAATAGGAGCATTAATGAATACGTTTGCACTGCGCTTTACCGATGTTGCCCAGCAAAGCCTTGAGGATCAGGTTGAACACCTGGCTGTCCATCAGGGATTCTCATCAGCTGCTCAACGTATAGATACCCTTATCGATGCCATCCAAGACAAGCTCCTGTCTACCCCGTTGGGTTACCCGGTCAGTCATCAATTGAGTGAGCTGGGTGTACTGCACTATCGTGAGCTGAACACTGACGGATACCGGATCTTTTACGAGGTGAGGGACGCAGGCGATATAAATGTCATCGTCGTGGCGCTCGTGTTAGGTAGCAAGCAAAGTGTTGAACAGGCCCTCATCCGCTACTGCCTGCTTCAGGCTATATAGCAGTATATGGCATCGACACTGTTATCACTGATGCAGAATTTACCCAGCTGCCGACTTGGTGTTGCCCATAAGCACTCAGCATTAAGTCAGACCTGCAAACGCTTTACGAAGTAGAAGCTTGGGTCAGCGAAATTTCGGCAGCTGGGTCAATTCTGCATCAGCGGCAACATCCATGTAGGCCTTGGTGTTGACCACGGATGATAAAAAGCCTCTGTTCATTCGCCTTCGCCAGATTGCTATTGAGTGTTCCTGTGATTCTAGCGACAAAAAGGAGGGATGCGAAGACGCCTCGGACCACGCTGAGCTTTTGCCGTCAGGTAACGTGGGCCCCGTTGGGCAGCTCCTTTGCCGCGAATGACTATCTATTTTCCCAGGCAACAGCTCATCCATTGTTGCATCGGAGGGCATCATTTCGTCAGTCTTTGAAGATGTTGAACCCGTGTCACAATCCGATATTTTTGCTCCTTGTTTGTTGAGAATCGCTCGTAGGGTCGTGCGCGTGACGAAGATAGGTAGAGGCTCGATTAGACCGTTTTTATCATCCACGAATCGTGGTTCTGTAGTAGGTGTCTGTTTTTCCATGATTTCATCTTGAGCCTAAATGACACAGATACCCGCAGCAGCTCAGTTGCGGCGGTCTCCGTAATACTTAATCCGGAGTAGGATCTCTATCAATAAAATCTGCAAACTCATCGGATCCGCTCACACTATCACCGTCGAACCTCTCGGTCTTGTCGGAATGTAACGTTTTGCTATTATCATTGATCGAAACCGCGACCCTGCCGCCCGCCGTATCTGCTACCGCTGCACTGGCTCGACTGCTTATGCTCTGGCCCACTTGTTCAGCGATGAGCGCCCCGGCACTTGCTGCCAACCTTCCAGTCTGGGCCACTCTCGAAGCATAGCCTGTGTTCTGTCCATTGCCCGTGGCTTGCCCAAAAGCCGATTGTCCCGAACCACTCGCTGTGTCCTGCTCGCTGCCGGAACCATATTCAAAGTTACCTGTGTCAGTGGAGCCGCTGTCCATGTGAGCTTCGGCAGCTTTAAAGGCAGCCTTGAGTGCTGAAGTGCCTCCAGCTATCTCGTTGGCTACCGCCAACGCGGTGCTCGCTGCCGAAGATACGGTAGAAGCAGCCATGGTTGCTGCTCCTATCGTAGCTCCAGCGCCGAAACTACCGATGTCTGAAGTCTGCCCTCCAGAGCTGATGATGCCGGCAAACATTGGAGGTAGCTTATTGATCAAGGTGAGCAATACCACGGATGCGACCAGCAGTACGCATAGGCTATTCAGGTCAGGCGTCCCAACTGAAAAGGCCTGGTAGTACTGGCCCAAAAATGATTTTTCTACACCGATCAGAAACGTCATGGTGAAAAGTTGGATGCCGACGCCAAGTACAGTTTTGTAGTAGTTGATCGCTATATCCGAGACCCATTGGCTACCGCCAAACCCTAGAAGGAAGATCCCGGCGTAGGCCAGCAACCATGCCGAGATGAGCAGCAGAAGCATGTTCAGCGCGATCAGTGCAAGGATCATCGGCACTGCGATAGCTGTTAGGAGCATCAAGATGCTGACCGGGTATAGTAATGAGGCTGGTCTGCTGACTGTGGTGAGGATACTCAAGCCGTTCTCTACGGTGCTTGATGGCGAAAATCCGCTCTATGGCACAGAAGGCTATGACCATGAAGCCTGTATTCGTGACGTCTTACCCAAAAACAAAAAAGCCGCGCAATGCGCGGCTTTCAAAGGTGGTGGGCCCACACGGACTCGAACCGTGGACCAAAGGATTATGAGTCCTCTGCTCTAACCAACTGAGCTATGGGCCCTCAGTAGGTCGCGGATTATAACGGCGGTTTCGCGGCTGTGCTATCCGAAAAGTCCGAAAGATTCATCAGAAGAAATCTTGCGCGGAATTCTTCGGCGTCGAGGGGCAGGCTGATGATGTAGCCCTGGATCTGTTCGCAGCCTTCGCTGGTCAGGAATTGCTGCTGTTCGCTGTTCTCCACGCCCTCGGCGATCACGGTCAGTTGCAGGCTGCGCCCTAGGGCGATGATGGCGCGGACGATAGCGGCGTCGTGGGTGTCTTCCGGCAGGCCGCGGACGAAGGACTGGTCGATCTTGAGGATGTCCAGTGGCAGGCGTTTGAGGTAGCTCAGTGAGGAGTAACCGGTGCCGAAGTCGTCGATCGCCAGTTGCACGCCGAGTGTTTTCAATTGGTGCAGCACGGCCAGTGCTTCCTGGGTCTGGCTCATGATGAAGTTTTCGGTGATCTCCAGTTGCAGGCAACCGGGTTCCAGGCCGTTGTCCGTGAGCAGCTGTTCGATGCGTTCGAGCAGGTTGGTCTGGCGCAGTTGCGCGCCTGCCAGGTTCACCGACAGCGGGCCGAACGGCTGACAGGTCTTGCGCCATACACCCATCTGGCGGCAGGCCTGCTCCAGCACCCAGTCGCCGATCTGCAGGATCATGCCGTTTTCTTCAGCCAGGGGAATGAAGTGCTCGGGCGGCACTTCGCCAAAGGTTGGGTGGTTCCAGCGGATCAGGGCTTCTGCGCCTGCCATTGTGTGGGTCAGCAGGTCGATTTTGGGCTGGTAGGCCAGTGTCAGTTGATTGCGCTCCAGAGCTCTTCTCAGTTCCTGCTCGAGGGCGATGCGCTCGCTGGCCTGGTCACTGAGGTCGCAGGTATAGCTTTCGACCCGGTTGCGGCCTTTTGCCTTGGAGCGGTACATCGCCGCATCGGCATTTTTGACCAGCGTGGCCACGTCGGTGCCGTCGGTGGGGAACACGCAACTGCCGATGCTGGGGCTGATGTAGAGCTCATGTTCGCCAGCTTCAAAGGGCGTGCTGAAGCAGGCCAGTAATTTATTGGCGATGGCCTGTGCGTCGCTGGTTTGCAGCAGGCCGGGCAGCAGGACGATGAACTCGTCGCCACCCAGGCGTGCAACGGTGTCGATGTCGCGCAGGGTCTCCTTGAGCCGGTGTGCGATGCCTTTGAGCAGCAGATCGCCGACCGGGTGGCCCAGGCTGTCATTGATGTGCTTGAAGCGGTCCAGGTCGAGAAACAGAACTGCACCGAGGCTGCCGGATTCTTCGCTGTGCAGCAGAGCGGCTTGAAGCCTGCTCTCGAACAGTATTCGGTTGGGCAGGCCGGTGAGCGGGTCATGATGCGCCTGGTAGTCGAGCCGCGCCTGTGCTTGTTTGAGGCTGGAGATATCGGCGAACACGGCGACGAAGTGGGTCAAGAGGTTGTCTTTATTGCGCACGGCGCTGATGGTCAGCCAACTCGGGTAAAGCTCGCCGTTCTTTCGACGGTTGCTGATTTCGCCCTGCCAGTGGCCCTCGGCTGCCAGTTGATGCCACATCGCGGCATAGAACGCGCTGTCATGTTGGCCAGAGGCAAGCAGGCGAGGGGTCTGGCCGATGGCTTCACTTTCGCTGTAGCCAGTGATTTCCGTGAACGCGCGGTTGACGGCGCTGATGCTCTGGTCGGTATTGGTGATGAGCACACCTTCGGCAGTGCTCTCGAAAACTGTCGCCGCCAGATGGAGCTTCTCCTGCATTTGCCTGCTTTCGGTGATATCCCGGGTAATCGTCAGCAGACAGTCTTCACCCGAAATGATGAGGGGTTGAGAGGACAGTTCGCACAGTCGAATATCACCATTGTTGTGACGAATCCGGACCCGCAAGTCCTTGACGAAGCCATGCTTTTTCATACGTTCGATGAGCTTTGAACGCTCGCTCAGGTCGACCCAAATGCCCAGCTCGAATGTCGAGTGGTCAAGGCAGTACTTTTCGCTATAACCGGTCAAGCGGCAGAACCCCTCGTTGACCTCCAGAAGCATGCCGTCCTGCTGCCGGGTAATCGCCATCCCCTCAGGCGAGGCATGAAAGGCTTTGGCGAACTTCTCTTCGGAAAGCTGTAATTGTTGTCGGGCCAGTTTGAGCTGGGTGATGTCACGCACTATCACCAGCACGGCAGGTATCGGGCTATGCTCGAACGGCTGGGCGGACATGAGTCCTGAAAAGGTTTCGCCGTTTTTGCGCCGAAAGGGTATCTCCAGATTATGGATATCGCCGGTCTGCAATTGCAGCAAGACTTTTGGGCCGATGCCTGGCACTGCCCACAGATTCAGTTCTGTGGGTGTCTTGCCAATCACTTCATCAAGGGGGATACCGGTTCGCTCTACGAACGCTTCGTTGGCATCCATGATGTGCCCGTCAGCAAGGCTGACGATAAGCATGGCATCCGGGCATTGAGCGAAGATCGAGGCGAATTTCCCCTCGGACAGGCATGACGCTTCCCGGTCACTGGTGTTGATTACTCCACGCATATGCGGCTTACGTCCGTGTCTGACTATCGCTGATGATGGTGTGGCGTAACCTTGTAACTACAATGATCCAAGGCTTGATTCGAAGAGCGCTGGTGTCTGGTGTGATACATAGTTGTAGGTCAATTTTTCAGGCGCTGCAATTAGACTGATGTCTGACCTCTTATTGATTCGGTGAATTGACAACTGGGCCTGCAAATTTTGAATTTTCTTCTGCCCGGAAACGCAAAACCCCCGGCATGCCGGGGGTTTTGTTGACTCGCGGGTGCGATTACTCGTCGAGGAACGAGCGCAGGTGCTCGCTTCTTGTCGGGTGACGCAGCTTGCGCAGTGCCTTGGCTTCGATCTGACGAATCCGCTCGCGGGTCACGTCAAACTGCTTACCAACCTCTTCAAGCGTGTGGTCGGTATTCATGTCGATGCCGAAGCGCATGCGCAGAACCTTGGCTTCACGGGCGGTAAGGCCCGACAGCACTTCGCGTGTCGCTTCTTTGAGGCTTTCAACAGTGGCGACATCGATTGGCGACTGCATGGTCGAGTCTTCGATGAAGTCACCCAGGTGCGAATCTTCGTCGTCACCGATCGGGGTTTCCATGGAGATCGGCTCTTTCGCGATCTTCAATACCTTGCGGATTTTATCCTCAGGCATTTCCATGCGTTCGCCCAGCTCTTCCGGGGTCGGTTCGCGACCCATTTCCTGCAACATCTGCCGGGAAATACGGTTGAGCTTGTTGATCGTCTCGATCATGTGCACCGGAATACGAATGGTGCGTGCCTGGTCGGCAATCGAGCGAGTGATCGCCTGACGGATCCACCAGGTGGCATAAGTCGAGAACTTGTAGCCACGACGGTATTCGAACTTGTCCACAGCCTTCATCAAGCCGATGTTGCCTTCCTGGATCAGATCGAGGAATTGCAGACCACGGTTGGTGTACTTCTTGGCGATGGAGATCACCAGACGCAAGTTCGCTTCAACCATCTCTTTCTTCGCGCGGCGGGCCTTGGCCTCACCGATCGACATGCGACGGTTGATGTCCTTGATCTCGGCGATTTTCAGGCCAGTCTCTTCTTCCAGTGCAGACAGCTTCTGCTGGCAACGCTGGATGTCAGGCTGCAGGCGACCGATGGCTTCGGCGTATTTGCTCTTGCCCTTGGCCAGTGCGTCAGTCCAGCTTTCGTCGACTTCGTTGCCCGGGAACTGGCGCAGGAAATCGGCGCGCGGCATACGTGCATCACGTACACACAGCTGCATGATGGCGCGTTCCTGGGCGCGAAGACGCTCGAGGGCACCGCGTACACGCTCTACCAGACCTTCAAACTGTTTTGGAACCAGTTTGATCGGCATGAACAGTTCGGCCAGTGCAACCATTTCGGCAATGGCGTGCTTGTCGTCGCGACCAAATTTCTTCAGAGCCTTGCGGGTGATTTCCATTTGATCGGAAACCGCACCGAAGCGCTGCTGGGCGATGACCGGATCAGGACCGCTCTCGACTTCGTCTTCTTCGTCGCTGGCGTCTGCCGACTCTTCCTCGTCGTCATCGGCACCTTCGGCCTTGACGGCTTTGGGGTCGACAGGCGGCGGGACTTCGGCAGGCGGCGCAATGCCGTCGTCCGGGTCGATATAGCCGCTCAGGACATCGGAAAGGCGACCGCCTTCACTGGTGACGCGTGTGTATTCGGAGAGAATGTGGTCAACCGTGCCTGGGAAGTGCGCAATTGCGCCCATCACTTCACGGATGCCTTCTTCGATACGTTTGGCGATTTCGATTTCGCCTTCACGGGTCAGAAGTTCAACGGTGCCCATTTCCCGCATGTACATACGAACAGGATCGGTGGTACGACCGATGTCGGTCTCGACCGCTGCCAACGCTGCAGCCGCTTCTTCTGCGGCTGCCTCGTCGGTATCGGCGTCGGCCAGCATCAAGGCGTCCGCATCCGGAGCACTCTCGTGTACCGGGATCCCCATGTCGTTGATCATGCGGATGATGTCTTCCACCTGCTCGGGATCTGAAATATCCTCGGGCAAGTGGTCGTTGACCTCTGCGTAAGTCAGATACTTCTGCTCACGACCCAGGGTGATCAACTCTTTGATACGAGATTGCTGTTGCGCTTTTCCGGACATAACACCCTATCCACTGAAGGTCTTGGCGGGCAAAAAACAAGCCGAGGATTATACCCGAGCTATGACCTCACGCGCCAGTTGAGGTCGGGGTTTGTGCGGGAACATTGCGATTTAGCAGTTCCCTAAGCTGAATTTTCTCTTCTGCGCTCAGCTCGGTCTGCCGAGCCTTGCTGATCAGATGTTCCAGACTGCGCTCGCGCTGGCGAGCGGATAAGCTAGTTATAGTGTCGAAAAACTGTTGTTCAAGGTTATCGGCCTCAATCAGCCATTCCTTTTCTGCCAGTGCGCGCAGCAAGCGGCCCTGTTCAGTCCCGTGCCATCGCGCTATCAACTGTAACGACCGAAGGTTCGGATTCTTTTGCCGGGCCTCGATAAGAGCGACCAGCAGTTGTGCGTTGGATTGGTCTTCTGCAGCGAAATGGCTGGCATTTTCGACCTTTTCCGCCAATTCGGGGTGATGCAGCAAGGTTCTCAGTGCGGCCTGCATGGGCGGCTCGACGGCGGTGGGTACACGCGGCGTTCGAGGTTCGAAGTCCTGGCGCTTGCCTTTTTTGCCCCAGGATTTGTTGTCCCATTTTTTTTGATTCTGACCGCCGGTTTTCTTTTGCGTCCATTCCTGCTGAGGCTCGTAACCGCCTTGTGGCTGGTAATCGGCAAAATCAGGCATGGCGTCGTAGTCGACATACGGGTCGTAGCTCGGTGGCGCCTCTGCCGGCGCGCTCTGCACCAGCTGGCTGACGGCCTCGCCGGTCAGCCCGGTAATTTCGGTCAGGCGCTGACGCATCAGAATACGCAGGTTCGCGCCGGGCACTTTGTCGATCAATGGCGCGGCGAGGGTGGCCATGTGCGCCTTGCCCTCCAGCGAGCGCGGGTCGGACTCTTTGGTCAGTTGCTCGAAAAAATAATCGGCCAGCGGCTGCGCGTGCTGATTGATGCGTGCCTTGAACGCGTCGGTGCCTTCGGAGCGCACCAGCGTGTCCGGGTCTTCGCCTTCGGGAAGAAACAGAAAGCGCGCCCGGCGTCCGTCCTGCAGGTTCGACAGGGTCGCTTCCAGCGCACGCCATGCAGCGTTGCGTCCGGCCTGATCGCCGTCGAAGCAGAACAGCACGTTGGGCACCACCCTGAACAGGCGCTTCAAATGCTCTTCGCTGGTTGCAGTACCCAGCGTCGCCACGGCATTGCGCAAGCCTTGCTGGGCCAGGGCGATGACGTCCATGTAGCCTTCAACGACGATGATTTCATCGAGGTTGCGATTGAATTTGCGCGCCTCGAACAGCCCGTACAGCTCCTGACCCTTGTGGAACACCGGTGTTTCCGGGGAGTTCAGGTACTTGGGTTTGTCATCACCCAGTACGCGGCCGCCAAAGGCAATGACGCGCCCGCGCGAATCACGGATCGGAAACATCACCCGGTCGCGGAAGCGGTCGTAGCGTTTGCCGGTTTCGGCGTTCTCGATCAGCAGCCCGGCATCGATCATCACCTTTTGCTGCAAGGAGTCGCTGCTCAGGTGCTTGTACAGGTTGTCCCAGCCGGGAGGGGCGAAGCCCAGGCCAAAGTCTCTGGCGATTTCGCCGGACAGCCCGCGGCCCTTGAGGTAATCCACCGCAGCCTTGCGTGACGGGTGGCTTTTCAGGGCCTGGCGATAGAACTCGGCGGCGGCGGTCAGCAGCGGGTAGAGCGGGGAATCGGTCGGTTGCCGGGGCTTCTGGCCTTTTACGCTTTGTTCGCGAGGCACTTCCATGCCGGCGGCCTTGGCCAGGTCTTCGACAGCCTGGGGGAAGTCCAGGTTGTCGTGGTCCATGATGAAGCCGAGCGCGTTGCCGCCTGCGCCGCAACCGAAGCAGTAATAGAATTGCTTGTCCGGGCTGACGCTGAAAGAGGGGGTTTTCTCTTTGTGGAACGGGCAGCACGCGGTGTAATTCTTCCCGGCTTTCTTGAGCTGCACGCGCGAACTGACAACATCGACAATATCGGTGCGGTTCAGAAGGTCGTCGATAAAGCTCTGGGGAATCAGCCCGGCCATGGCGTTCTCATCATTCAAGCGTGGTGCAAAAGTATCGGACGACTCTACGAGCGTTCCGTCAGCCTGTCAGCCGTCTTTTTTGAAGACGTCGGCAATAAACGGGCACGTCTTTGCATCCGAAGGACGGTGTTGGCCTGAAAGGAATAAAGCTTGATCCCGCGAGAGGATCGGAAAGGCCAAGCTTCGCTGCCCACGCGAGTGGTCAGAGCCTGGGGACACGGAGACGCTGCCTTGGCTGAGCTTCTTGCGAAGTCATCAAGGCATACTCGTCTTGTCATCGGTCGATGTGCTGCCCGAGTGGGCATGACCGATGTAGCCTGTGAGCAGGCTGGACGTGCTTGAATGAATGTCTGAGTCGCATCGGCGGCCTGGACAGGGTCAATCAATAAGGCGAACGCAAAACAGCGAAGCTGTAACTGCCGACAGCCCGGCTGGTTGGCCGGGCAAGGCAGAAGCTTGCGACGAAGGTCTGTAAATTAATACAGACGAACGGCGCGGCGCTGTTCGCGCTGGACTTTCTTGGCGTGGCGTTTGACAGCAGCTGCTGCCTTGCGCTTACGCTCCGAAGTCGGCTTCTCGTAAAATTCGCGGCTACGAACTTCAGCCAGAACACCGGCTTTTTCGCAGGAGCGCTTGAAACGACGCAGAGCTACGTCGAAGGGTTCGTTCTCTTTAACTTTGACGGCTGGCATCCAGAGCTACCTTCATTCATTACCGGGGTCAACGCTCAGTGCAAACACTGCACAAAAGTACGTCGGTTTTTAAGGGTTGCGGATGTTAACCCCTCATTGAGAGGAATGCAAAGCCTCTGATCGAAAACCGCTGGTCGGCACCTCGGTCGGCGACTATTATGCGCGCCTTCAAATCTGCCCCCTACAAGGCGCAACCCCATGCTAGTACTGGGATTAGAAACCTCCTGCGACGAAACCGGCGTCGCGTTATACGACAGCGAACGCGGTTTGCTTGCGGACGCATTATTCAGCCAGATCGACCTGCATCGTGCCTATGGCGGTGTGGTACCGGAGCTGGCTTCGCGCGATCACGTCAAGCGCATGCTGCCCCTGATTCGCCAGACACTGGCCGAGGCGGACTGCGTGGCCACTGATATCGACGCCATTGCCTACACGGCCGGCCCTGGATTGGTCGGCGCCTTGCTGGTCGGCGCTTCGTGCGCTCAGGCACTGGCGTTCGCCTGGGATATCCCGGCGCTGGGCGTGCATCACATGGAAGGTCATCTGCTGGCCCCGATGCTGGAAGAAAACCCGCCACAGTTCCCGTTCGTCGCCTTGCTGGTGTCGGGCGGCCATACGCAACTGGTGCGCGTCGACGGCATCGGTCAGTACGAACTGCTGGGCGAGACGCTGGATGATGCCGCAGGCGAGGCCTTCGACAAGACCGCCAAGATGATGGGCATGCAGTACCCCGGCGGCCCGGAGATTTCAAAGGCGGCCATGCAGGGTGTGGCGGGGCGGTTTGTCTTCCCTCGGCCGATGACCGATCGTCCCGGGCTGGAATTCAGCTTCAGCGGCCTGAAAACCTCTGCGCTCAATACCTGGCAGCAATGCCGGAATGCTGGAGACGACAGTGAGCAAACCCGCTGCGACATCGCTCTGGCCTTCCAGCAGGCGGTAGTGGAGACTTTGACCATCAAATGCAAGCGCGCGCTCAAGCAGACCGGCCTCAAGAGCCTGGTGATTGCCGGTGGCGTCAGCGCCAACAAGGCACTGCGCGCTTCGCTGGAAAGCATGCTTGGCGACCTGCGCGGCCATGTCTATTACGCACGGCCCGAGTTTTGTACCGATAACGGCGCGATGATCGCGTTTGCCGGGTGCCAGCGTTTGCAGGTCGGGCAGAAGGAAGATTTGAGCATCAGCGTGCAGGCACGCTGGCCCATGGAGCAGTTGTCGGGGCTGTGACGGCAGACCAGGCGGGGTACGCCTCAGAAATGTCGTTCGCGCCCGGCGAGCAGGTCGCGTAGATTGCCGCGATGGCGCCAGACGATGAGCAGGGTCAACACGCTCATCGGCAGCAGCGCATGAGGCTCCTGCCACGCCAGCAATGGCAGGGTCAGGGGTGTGGCGATCAGGGCGGCAAGCGAGCTGGTGCGGGTCAGGTAGAGCGTCAGCAGCCAGGCGACTATCGCCAGGGCAGCGGCGGGCGGATACAGGCCCAGCAGCACACCGGCGGCGGTCGCTACGCCTTTGCCACCGCGGAAGCGGAAGTACACCGGGAACAGATGGCCCAGCACTGCGCAGACGCCGATCCAGCCCTGTTGTGCGATGTCCATGCTCAAGGTGCTGGCGATCAGGATCGGTACCAGGCCTTTGCAGAGGTCGCCGAGCAGGGTCAGGATGGCGAGTTTTTTCCCGGCCAGACGCAGCATGTTGGTCGCGCCGGCATTGCCGGAGCCACTGGCGCGCGGGTCCGGCCTGCCGCTCAGGCGGCTGAGCAGGATGGCGAAGGACAGCGAGCCAAGCAGGTAGGCGAAGGTGGCCAGTAACCAAAACATGCGAACCATTCCGGGCGAGGATGCCCTGATTCTAACGGCGCATCGCGCCCTTGTCGTGCAGTGGAGAGTAGTGCTTGGACAGAGTTTTCATCGAGGGCCTTGAGGTCGATACGGTCATTGGCGCCTATGACTGGGAGCGCGGCATTCGTCAGTGCCTGCGTCTGGACCTCAGCTTCGCCTGGGACAATCGCCCCGCAGCCGCAGGCGACGATCTGAGCAAGGCCCTCGACTACGCCAGTGTCTCGACACGTATTCAGGCGTTCGCCGAGCAGGCACAGTTCCAGTTGGTGGAGACCTTCGCCGAGCGACTGGCTGAAGTGCTGATGGGTGAATTCAATATTCCCTGGCTGCGCCTGAAACTGACCAAGCCCGGTGCGGTAGCGGCCGCTGCCGGTGTGGGCGTGGAGATCGAGCGCGGATGTCGCTGACGCGGATTTTCCTCGGCCTGGGGAGCAACATCGAGCGTGAGCGCCACCTGATTGCGGGGCTCGATGCGCTGGATGGCTTCCTGACCGATCTGAGCTGTTCGCCGGTTTTTGAAAGCCATGCCGTGGGTATCAAGAGCGGGCCGTTCTTCAATCTCGTCGTATCGGCGCTGACTGATTTGCCCCTGATGGAGCTGGATCGTCGCCTGAAATTCATCGAAGCGGACAATGGCCGCTACGCCCCGGATCGCAAAGGTTTGCCGCTGGATATCGATGTGCTGCTGTACGGCGAGCAGGTCGGTAATTTCGACGGGCTGATCTTGCCGAGGGCGGAAATTCTGAAGAATGCCTTTGTGTTGCGGCCATTGGCGTTGATTGCCCCTGAACGTCTGCATCCCGGTGTGGGCATTGCCTTCAGCAAACTCTGGGCTGACGCGCAGATCGATCAGCAGCTTTGGCCGGTGGCGTTTGAATGGCGTGGGTTGGCACTGACGCCTGAGGATTTGCTGCGTAGCTGAGGTCATCCTCGTCTTTCAGCCCGAGTGCAGAGCGTCCATGGCTGCGCATAGGTACGAAAGGTGCTCCCCCGGACACCTCTCGTTCCTCACGCTCCGCGTCACACAGTGCTGGTCTTGTAGGTTTTCAGTGCCTTCAAGCGCTCGTTCTTCAGCGCGTCACCCAGTTCCTTGCCCTTCAGACCCTGTTCCAGCAACGGCTGTACTGATACCGCGCGTGCGGCCTCGGCGGCGCCGCGCAGGTAGTCGGCCTGTGGATAACTGCGTTGTTCGAAGCCGTGACGTCCTCGGGCGTCCATCTCGCACGCCGCAATGAACTCTTCAAAGCGCTGCGGGCGGCGGTAGACGTCGAAGCTTTGCAGCAACTCCAGCAGGGTCGAAGGTTTCAACTCCAGCGCACGGTGGCCGTGGGTATGGTACTGGCCGACCAGCAGCGCCAGTTCCTGGCAGTCCCTCGGCACACGAAAACGCTCGTTGACCGCTTTTATCAGGCGCAGGCCGGTGTGTTCATGAGCGATGTGCCTTGGCCATTCGGCTTCCGGCGTCAGCCCTTTACCGAGGTCGTGCAGCAAGCAGGCCCAGCGCACCGTCAGCGGGTGTTTGTGGCGTGCGGATTGCTCAAGAACACTGAGCACGTGTACGCCGGTGTCTATTTCCGGGTGATGCGCCGCCGGCTGCGGTACACCGAACAACGCTTCGACTTCGGGCATCAGCTCTTTGAGCGCGCCGCAGTCGTGCAGCACCTGAATGAACACCTGAGGCTGTTCTTCCATGAGCGCGCGCGAGATTTCCTTCCAGCTTCGCTCGGCAGTCAGCGCCTTGAGTTCGCCGGATGCACTGAGCTGTCGCATCAGTCCCAGGGTCTCGGGCGCGATGGTAAAACCGTAACCGGCGTAGCGTGCTGCGAATCGAGCCACACGCAAGACCCGGAGCGGATCTTCGGCGAATGCGGGTGAAACGTGACGCAATATCCGCGCTTGCAAATCCTTCTGGCCGTTGTAGGGATCGGTTAAATTGCCGTCCTTGTCTTCAGCCATGGCATTGATGGTCAGGTCACGCCGAATCAAATCCTGCTCAAGCGTCACCTCGGGGCTGGCGTGGAAAATAAAGCCCCCATAGCCCACGCCGCTCTTGCGCTCGGTGCGTGCCAGCGCGTATTCCTCATTGGTCAGCGGATGCAAAAACACCGGGAAATCTGTACCGACCGGGCGATAGCCCTTGATCAGCATGTCCTCGGTGCTTGCGCCGACCACGACCCAGTCGATGTCCGTGACAGGTTGACCCAGAAGACGGTCGCGTACAGCACCGCCCACTTTATAAATCTGCATAAAAAGCCTCCGTAAGCGCGACAGGATAAACCTTGTGTCGTACTTGCGGAGGCTAAAGCTGCATGAACAAGCGTTTAAAACCCTATTCCCCTAGTGCTTAAAGGTGAACGACCGCCATATCAAGCCGGGGATATTCACTGTCGGCATGCTCGCCTTTCGGGGGGACGTGATGAGTCTTGACCACCTGATCGCCCTGCAGGGTTTCCAGGTGGATGTCAAAGCCCCACAGCCGGTGCAGGTGCTTGAGCACCTCGTCTGTCGAGTCACCGAGTGGTTTGCGATTGTGCTGTTGATGGCGCAGGGTCAGCGAGCGATCGCCTCGGCGGTCGATGCTGTAGATCTGCACATTGGGCTCCCGATTGCCCAGGTTGTACTGCGCAGCGAGTATTTCGCGAATGGTCCGATAGCCGTTTTCATCATGAATGGCGGGCACCAGCAGGTCCTCCTGCTGGTCGTCGTCCATGATGCTGAACAGCTTGAGGTCGCGAATCACCTTGGGCGACAGGTACTGGAGGATGAAGCTCTCGTCCTTGAAGCTGGTCATTGCGAATTTGATCGCCGTGAGCCAGTCGCTGCCGGCAATTTCCGGAAACCACTGGCGGTCTTCGTCAGTAGGGTTTTCGCACATCCGGCGGATGTCCTGATACATGGCAAAGCCCAGCGCGTAGGGATTGATACCGCTGTAATACGGACTGTCGAAACCGGGCTGGAAAATCACGCTGGTGTGCGACTGCAGGAACTCCATCATGAAGCCGTCGGTGACCAGGCCTTCGTCGTACAGATCATTCATCAGCGTGTAATGCCAGAACGTCGCCCAGCCTTCGTTCATCACCTGGGTCTGGCGCTGTGGATAGAAATACTGCGCGATCTTGCGCACGATGCGCACCACTTCACGCTGCCATGGCTCCAGCAGCGGGGCGTGTTTCTCGATGAAGTAGAGAATGTTTTCCTGCGGCTCTGCCGGAAAGCGCGCGTTGTCTTCCTTGCTGCTCTTGTCGGCACTTTTCGGGATGGTGCGCCACAGGTCGTTGATTTGCCGCTGAAGGTGCTCCTCCCGGTCCTTCTGCCGACGCCGCTCCTCTTCGGCGGAAATCGGGTAGGGGCGCTTGTAGCGATCCACCCCGTAGTTCATCAGTGCATGGCAGGAGTCGAGCAAGTCCTCCACGGCATCGATGCCATGCCGTTCCTCACATTGCATGATGTACTGCTTGGCAAACACCAGGTAATCGATGATCGAGCTGGCGTCGGTCCAGGTGCGAAACAGGTAGTTGCCCTTGAAGAAGCTGTTATGGCCATAGCACGCATGAGCCACGACCAGCGCCTGCATGCAGATGGTGTTCTCTTCCATCAGGTAGGCGATGCACGGGTCGGAGTTGATGACGATCTCGTAGGCCAGGCCCATCTGGCCTCGCGAATAGGATTTTTCCGTGCTGAGGAAGTGTTTGCCGTAGGACCAGTGGTGATAGCCCAAAGGCATACCCACCGAGGCATAGGCATCCATCATCTGCTCGGCCGTGATCACTTCGATCTGGTTGGGGTAGGTGTCCAGCGCATACCGCTCGGCAATCCTGCCGATTTCGCGGTCGTAGGCGCGGATCAGTTCGAATGTCCACTCTGACCCCGTGGAGAGGGGTTGGCGCTTCTGCTCTCTGGCGGTCATGACACTAACCTTCGCTGAAAGAGTTCGCGGAATACCGGGTAGATATCACCGGCAGAGACCAGCTGTTGCTGGGCAAACGTGTCGGCAAAATCTTCACCGATGCGTTCGTATTCATACCACAAGGCCTGATGCTCACGCGGCGTGATTTCCACGTACGTGTAGTACTGCACGAAGGGCATGATCTGTTTGGTGAGGATTTCCCGGCAGATGGGCGAATCATCGTTCCAGTTGTCGCCATCCGACGCTTGTGCCGCGTAGATATTCCAGTCACTGCTCGGGTAGCGTGCGGCCATGATTTCCTGCATCAGTTTCAAGGCGCTGGAAACGATGGTGCCGCCGGTTTCCCGGGAATAGAAAAACTCTTCCTCGTCCACTTCGCGGGCGCTGGTGTGGTGACGAATGAAGACCACGTCGATCTTGTCGTAGTTACGTTTGAGGAACAGGTACAGCAGGATGAAGAAGCGCTTGGCGATGTCCTTGGTCGCCTGGGTCATGGAACCGGAGACGTCCATCAGGCAGAACATGACCGCTTTGGAGCTGGGGTTGGGTTGCTTGACCAGCAGGTTGTACTTGAGGTCGAAGGTGTCGAGGTAGGGCACACGACGAATGCGTGCCTTCAGTCGGTCGATCTCTACTTCCAGTTCCTGAATGTCACCAAAGTTATCCGGCTCTTCGCGCTTCATGCGCTCAAGCTCGGCGGTCGCTTCCCTGAGTTTCGCGCGACTGCTGCCGGACAGCGCGATGCGGCGTGCATGCGCAGAGCGCAGGGTTCGGATGATGTTGATCCGCGACGGGTTGCCTTCGTTGCTGATCCCGGCGCGCACGGTCTTGAAGGTATCGGTGCCGGTCAGGTTGCGCTTGACCAGGTTCGGCAGCTCCAGGTCTTCGAACATGAATTCGAGAAATTCTTCCTGAGTAATCTGAAACGAAAACTCATCCATCCCTTCGCCGGAGTTGCCTGCCTTGCCGGGGCCTTTGCCGCCACCGCCGCCTTGAGGGCGGGCGATGTGCTCACCTGTGGTGAACTCCTTGTTGCCAGGATGAACAACGGTCTGCTTGCCGCCGCGACCGTGGTGCAGGACCGGTTCGTCGATGTCACGTCCGGGAATGCTGATCTGCTCGCCGTGTTCCATGTCAGTGATGGAGCGTCGGCTGACCGCTTCCTCCACTGCCTTCTTGATGTGGTCACGGTAACGCCGCAGAAACCGCTGGCGGTTTACCGTGCTCTTGTTCTTGCCGTTGAGACGTCGGTCGATCACATAGCTCATAGGCTCCTCCGGGGAGCTTCAAGTTGTAAGCCTCAAGCTGCAGGCGAGCCGCGATCAATCCCGAGCCCGGGTGGTGATCGCTTTTCGCCTGCAGTTGATAGCTTGAAGCTTGCAGCTGCTTTACTGCGATTTCCGCACGCGCAGATACCATTCGGAAAGCAGACGTACCTGCTTGTCCGTGTAGCCCCTCTCGACCATTCGTGTCACGAAGTCGTTGTGCTTCTGCTGATCCTCTTTGCTGGCCTTGGCATTGAAGCTGATGACGGGCAGGAGGTCCTCGGTGTTGGAGAACATTTTTTTCTCGATCACCACCCGCAGCTTCTCGTAGCTGAGCCAGGTCGGGTTCTTGCCATTGTTGTTGGCGCGGGCACGCAGCACGAAATTGACGATTTCGTTGCGGAAGTCTTTCGGGTTGCTGATGCCAGCCGGTTTCTCGATCTTTTCCAGTTCTTCGTTCAAGGCCACACGGTTGAGAATCTCGCCGGTTTCCGGATCGCGGTATTCCTGATCCTGAATCCAGAAGTCTGCATACAGCACATAGCGGTCGAAAATGTTCTGACCGTACTCGCTGTAGGATTCCAGGTACGCCGTCTGGATTTCCTTGCCGATGAACTCGATATAGCGCGGTGCCAGGTATTCCTTGATAAAGCGCAGATAGCGTTCGCGCGTTTCGGCAGGGAACTGCTCCTGTTCGATCTGCTGTTCCAGCACGTAAAGCAGATGCACCGGGTTGGCCGCGATTTCATGCGGATCGAAGTTGAAGACCTTGGACAGAATCTTGAACGCGAAGCGGGTAGACAGACCATTCATGCCTTCGTCGACGCCCGCGCTGTCGCGGTATTCCTGGATGGACTTGGCTTTCGGGTCGGTGTCTTTCAGGTTCTCGCCGTCATACACGCGCATCTTGGAGTAGATGTTGGAGTTGTCCGGCTCTTTGAGGCGCGAGAGCGTGGTGAACTGCGCAAGCATTTTCAAGGTGTCCGGCGCGCAGTGCGCCTTGGACAGCGAGCTGTTGAACAGCAGCTTGTCGTAGATCTTGATCTCGTCGCTGACACGCAGGCAATACGGCACCTTCACGATGTAGATACGGTCGATGAAGGCTTCGTTGTTCTTGTTGTTGCGGAAGCTGTGCCATTCCGACTCGTTGGAGTGCGCCAGCAGGATACCGGTGAACGGGATCGCGCCCAGCCCTTCGGTACTGTTGTAGTTGCCTTCCTGGGTTGCGGTAAGCAGCGGATGAAGGACCTTGATCGGTGCCTTGAACATCTCGACGAATTCCATCAGGCCCTGGTTGGCCCGGCACAGCGCGCCCGAGTAGCTGTAGGCGTCGGCGTCGTTCTGCGGGAATTCTTCCAGTTTGCGGATATCCACCTTGCCGACCAGCGCAGAGATGTCCTGGTTGTTTTCGTCGCCAGGCTCGGTTTTCGCCACGGCAATCTGGTTGAGAATCGACGGATAGAGCTTCACCACCTTGAACTGGCTGATGTCGCCGCCGAACTCGGCCAGGCGTTTGGTCGCCCAGGGCGACATGATGGTGCTCAGGTAGCGTCGCGGAATCCCGAAGTCTTCTTCGAGAATCGCGCCGTCCTCCGTGGCGTTGAACAAGCCCAAGGGCGACTCGAAGACTGGCGAGCCCTTGATGGCGTAGAACGGGACTTTTTCGATCAGTTGCTTGAGTTTTTCCGCCAGGGACGATTTACCGCCACCCACCGGGCCGAGCAGATACAGGATTTGCTTCTTCTCTTCCAGGCCTTGGGCGGCATGGCGGAAATACGAAACGATCTGGTCGATGCATTCTTCCATTCCGTGGAAGTCGGCAAAGGCCGGATAGCGGCGTATGACCTTGTTGGAGAAAATGCGCGACAGCCTGGAGTTGGTGGAGGTATCCACCAGTTCAGGTTCGCCGATAGCCAGCAGAAGACGTTCTGCGGCAGAGGCATAGGCGCTGCGGTCCTGTTTGCAGAGCTCAAGGTACTCCTGTAGCGAGAGCTCTTCTTGCCTCGTGCTTTCGAAGCGTTGTTGGAAGTGGCTGAATATACTCATGACGTCACCTCGCTCGATACGTGGAGCCGGCGGCGGATCGTCAGTCGATGCTGGCAACAACCGTATTACTACGGTCGCTGTTTCCCCCCAGAACACCCTAAAAGTAACTACCGATGACCCACGCGCCGGTGTACCGGCTCTCCCCTGAATACGGATGGCCTAGGCTAAGGATAGTTCGGATTCGGAAAGATAAAGAAGGGATGCGCGAGAAGACGGGCTGACCGTTCGTCAGATGGCTCGCGAGCCCGCGTAGAACGCGGGATCAGCTGTCATAAAAATATTTTCTATCAGCCTTGCACGGTTTCTTGCGGGTAAGTGGTGCGCCACAGCTCGAAACCGCCGTCCACGCTGTACACATCCGAGAAACCCTGGCCGACCAGATAGGCTGCAGCGCTTTGGCTGGAGTTGCCGTGGTAGCAGACGACCACCAGCGGCTTATCCAGGTCGGCTTCGCGGATGAAGTCGGCGATCGAGTGGTTGTCCAGATGCACGGAATCGGGAATGTGATTGCTCTCGAAAGCCTGCGGATCCCGGACATCGACCAGCACGGCGCCTTGCTCGCGCAGAGCCTGGGCCTGTTCGGGTGGGATACGTTTGAATTCAGTCATTGCCTGGGCTCCTGAGCCTGAGGTTACGGAAGGGGAGTAGCGCCGGGTTGCACTCGGGTAACAAGCCCGTCTGCGGCATTGCCCATAGCATCGCAATTGCACTGATGGCGTTCAAGCGTATCGACATTGAGCAGCGTCATTGAACCGCCCCAGACACATCCGCTGTCCAGGGCAAAGACGTCCGGTTCGTCGCAGCGGCCTTCAAGCGCAGCCCAGTGGCCGAAAATGATTTTCACGTCGCGGGTCTTGCGGCTCTGGTGGCTGAACCAGGGCGCGTAGCCAGGTATCGCGGTGCCGACCCCTTCCTTGCTCTTCAGATCGAGCTTGCCGTCGCTGGTGCAGAAGCGCATACGCGTGAAGTAGTTGGTGATGACCCGCAGACGCGTCACGCCTTGCAGGTCGTTGTCCCACCTGGTCGGTTCATTGCCGTACATGCCGTCAAGAAAGGCGCCGTACAACTGCTCGTCCTGCAGCGCGTGCTCGACTTCGGCAGCGTGCTTCAAGGCCTTTTTCAGCGTCCACTGTGGTGCGATACCGGCATGCACCATGGCGACATTGCGTTGAGCATCGTAATGCATGAGCTTTTGCCGACGCACCCAGCCGAGCAGGTCGTCACGGTCAGGCGCTTCAAGGATTTCAAGCAGCGTGTCGCCTTTTTTCAGCAGCTCTTTTTTGCGCGCCACTGCAAGCAGGTGCAGGTCATGATTACCCAGCACGCACACCAGCGATTCGCGAAGGCTGTACAGGTAGCGAAGCGTTTCCAGCGATTGCGGACCACGGTTGACGAGGTCACCTACCAGCCAGAGGCGATCCTGCTCCGGGTTGAAGTGAACGTGCTCGAGCAGGCATTGCAGAGGTTCGAGGCAGCCTTGCAGGTCACCCACGGCGTACACCGCCATCAGTGCAGCGAGCCCGGAACGGCCAGCCGGAATGGCTCGATGACGGCATCGAAGCGTTTGCCGTCTTCGGCCAGCATCTGATAGGTGCCCTGCATGTTGCCGACCTTGGTGGTCATGACCGTACCACTGCTGTAGGTATGGCTGTGGCCGTTCTTGATCAGTGGCTGCTGGCCAACCACGCCTTCGCCACGCACTTCCTCGACATTGCCATCACCGTCGGTGATGACCCAGTGCCGCGACAGCAGTCGGGCAGGTAACTCGCCGTTGTTGTGCACGGTGATGGTGTAGGCGAAAGCGAAGCGGTTCTGCTCGGGTTGTGATTGTTCCGAGAGGAAGCGTGTGACGACGCTGACGTCGACCTTGTAACGAGAATCGGGCATGCAATAGGCCTTGAAATCCATAGCTGCGAAAAAAGGGCGTGTGCGGCAGGTAGATCAGTCTAGGACAAGTAAGCGGAAAATGACGACTGAGCCTGCCGTTTACTTGTCCCCAGGGTTCACTCTGTCACAACTTTTTCGCTGAGAGTGTCCGCCAGACGAACGAATGCAGCCAGATCGAGCTGCTCGGGGCGCAAGCTGCCGTCTACTCCGGAAGCGGTGATCTCATCGCTGGTCAACAGCAGCTTGAGCGTGTTGCGCAAGGTCTTGCGACGCTGGTTGAACGCTTCACGCACGATGCGCTCCAGCACACGGTGATCCTTGGCAGGGTGCGGCAGTGTTTCGTATGGGACGAGGCGCACAATGGCCGAGTCCACTTTCGGCGGCGGGTTGAACGCACCCGGTCCGACGTTGAACAGGTGTTCCACGCGGCAATGGTACTGGACCATGATCGACAGACGACCCCAGTCACCGCCGCCGGGTCCGGCAGCCATGCGCTCGACCACTTCCTTTTGCAGCATGAAGTGCATGTCGCGGATCAGGCTGGCGTTCTGCAGCAGGTGAAAAATCAGCGGTGTCGAGATGTTGTACGGCAGGTTGCCCACCACCCGCAGGCTGCGCGGGTCTGCGCCGAGGGTGTTGAAGTCGAACTTCAGTGCATCGCCCTGATGCAGGTTGAAGTTCGGCTTGCTGGCGAACTGACCGTTCAGGATCGGGATCAGGTCCTTGTCCAGCTCGACCACGTCCAGCTGAGCGCCGCTGTCGAGCAGGCCCTCGGTCAGTGCGCCCTGGCCCGGCCCGATTTCCAGCAGCCGGTCTTCAGGTCTGGCACGGATGGCACGCAGGATCTTGTCGATAACGCCTGCGTCGTGCAGGAAGTTCTGCCCGAAGCGCTTGCGCGCCCGGTGTTGGTATTGCTCGGTCATGAATGGGGCTCGGCCATCTGGTAGGCGGTTTGCAGTGCGACGTGCAGGCTGCCGGTGTCGATGTTCGCGGTGCCAGCCAGGTCCAGCGCCGTGCCGTGATCGACAGAGGTGCGGATGATTGGCAGGCCGAGCGTCACATTGACCGCTGCGCCGAAACCTTTGTATTTCAGCACGGGCAGGCCCTGATCGTGGTACATCGCCAGCACTGCATCGCAGTGCTCCAGATATTTGGGGGTAAACAGAGTGTCTGCAGGCAGCGGGCCGCGCAAGTCCAGGCCTTCGCTGCGCAGGCGCTCCAGAGCAGGTTCGATGATGTCGATTTCCTCACGACCCAGATGCCCGCTTTCGCCGGCATGAGGGTTGAGGCCGCAGACCAGAATGCGTGGGTGGGCAATGCCGAACTTGGTGACCAGATCAGCGTGCAGGATGCGTGTCACGCGCTCCAGACGATCCGCTGTGATAGCGTCGGCCACATCGCGCAACGGCAGGTGAGTGGTCACCAGTGCCACGCGCAGGTCGCCGGTTGCCAGCATCATCACCACCTGTTCGGTGTGAGTCAGTTCAGCGAGAAATTCGGTGTGTCCGGAAAACGCGATACCGCCGTCGTTGATGACGCCTTTGTGCACCGGGGCGGTGACCATGCCGCTGAACAGCCCATCCAGGCAGCCCTGGCCGGCGCGGGTCAGGGTTTGCAGGACGAACGCCGCGTTGGCCTTGTTCAGTACGCCGGTTTCCACCGGAGCAGCCAGTGGCGTATCCCAGACGTACAGACTGCCGGCAGGTGCAGGCAGGTCGGGAAACGCTTCGGGGGTGACATCGATCAGACTGACCGCTACACCCAGTTGCGCGGCCCGCTCCAGGAGCAGGTCACGGCTGGTAATGGCAATCAGGGGGTATGGCTGAGGCTGCGTGGCGAGCAGCAGGCAAAGGTCAGGACCTATGCCGGCCGGCTCGCCGGGTGTCAGTGCGAAACGCTTGGGTTTCACTGTGCAGCCTGGGTCGCGCCAGGGAGTTTGATTTCAACGTAGGCTTCGTCGCGGATCTGACGCAGCCAGGTTTGCAGCTCTTCGTCGTACTTGCGGTTACGCAGTACGTTCAGCGCCTGCTGTTCGCGAGCCTGATCGGTAGCGTCCGTGGAGCGACGACCGAGCACTTCGAGGACATGCCAGCCGTACTGGGTCTGGAACGGTTTGGACAAGACGCCTTGTGGTGTTTCGCTCATGACCTGACGGAATTCCGGAACCAGAGAATTGGGATCAACCCAGTTCAGATCGCCGCCATTGAGTGCAGAACCCGGATCTTCCGAAAAGCTTTTTGCCAGCTCGGCGAAATCTTCGCCGTTCTCGATGCGGTCGTAGATCTTCTGGGCAAGACGCTTGGTCTCTTCCTCATTACGGATTTCGCTTGGCTTGATCAGGATATGACGCACATGCACTTCATCACGCATTTGCGCCTGACCCTGACCGCCACGCTTTTCCAGCAGCTTGAGAATGATGAAACCACCCGGCGTACGCGCAGGAGGCGTTACGTCACCGACCGGCATCGAGCTGAGCATGTCGCCGAAGGGTGGTGGCAACTGTGCAGCCTTGCGCCAGCCCATGTCGCCGCCTTCCAGTGCGTTTTCGCTGGACGAGGAGGTGGCTGCAAGACGGGTGAAGTCAGCACCTTTCTTCAGCTGGTCGTAGATACCCTTGGCCTTGACCGCTGCGGCCTGGATGGCGTCCGAAGAAGCGCTGTCAGGTGTGGCGATCAGAATGTTGGCCAGGTGAAACTCTTCAGACAGCTGAGCCTTGCCCATATCGGAGGCGAGGAAGTTCTTCACTTCCTGCTGGGACACCTGGATACGTTCGGCCACCCGGCGCTGACGCACGCGGCTGATGATCATTTCCCGGCGCACCTGTTCGCGCGCATCGTTATAGGACAGGCCGTCATGCGCCAGCGCGGCGCGGAACTGCTCCACGCTCATGTTGTTGCGCTGGGCAATGGTGCCGATGGCCTGGTTCAGCTCTTCGTCGGAGACTCGAATGCCAGACCGTTCGCCCATCTGCAACTGCAGGTTTTCCAGAATCAGACGATCCAGAACCTGTGGTTGCAGGGCTTCGGCAGGCGGTACACCAGAGCCACGCTTGGCAATGGTCTGCTGAACTTCACGTACACGCTGGTCCATCTGGCTTTTCATGATCACGTCGTTGTCGACGATGGCCACGACACTGTCCAGAGGTTGAACCGCAGCATGCACTGCACCGCTCAGGAGTAACGCGCCCAGCATCAGCGGGCGCAGACAATCAGAAAGCTTGGTCTTCACGTTCACGATAACCTTGGATGCCTTTGTCGAGGAAGCTGTCTACCTTGGCGCCAGTTACACCGCCGAGCCCCTTCAACACGATTTGTAGGAATATGCCGCGGTCGCCTTTCTCGTTCTGAGGTGCTGCCTGGCTGAATTCGTCGTAGTCGATCCAGTAACGATTGACCAGGCGCATTTTCCAGCAGCAGTTGTCGTACTCGAACCCGCCGAAAGCTTCGATGGTGCGTTCACGGTTGTAGTCATACTGCCAACGGCTGATCAGGCTCCACTGCGGCACGATCGGCCAGATGACCGAGAAATCGTGCTGCTGAATCTTGTAGTAGTCCTTCACGTAGTTTGGCGAACCCGGAGTGCCGTAGTCGCCACCGCCCACGACCCAACGGCCGGTGCTTTCGTCGTAACGAATCTGGTCGTTACGATAGCGATAGCCGAGGTTGACGACCTTGTTCGGGTTGTCTTCAGGCTGGTAGTGGAACATTGCGCTGCCCGAACGGGTGCTTCGGCTGTCCGGATCCCAGTTGAAATCGGAGTTGAAGCGCCAGTCGCGGTTGAAGCGGTATTCGTATTCCAGTGCGTAAGGCGAAACGTTGGAACGCGCATCATCACGATCAGCAAACACCACGCCTGGCAACTGCACCTTGCGGTCTTCGAAATACAGCGCCTGACCGATGCTGAAGCGTTGACGTTCGAAGCCGTTGTCCTCGATCCAGCGGTTGGTGACGCCCAGCGACAGTTTGTTCTCGTCGCCGATGCGGTCGGAGCCGGTGAAACGGTTGTCACGGAACAGCGAGGCATAGTTGAACGTGCTTTCGCTGGTGTCGAATACCGGGATATCGGTCTGGTCTTTCTCGGGAACATAGAGATAGAACAGGCGCGGCTCCAGGGTCTGGCGGTAATCCTTGCCGAACCAGTTGGTATTGCGGTCGAAGTACAGACCGCTGTCGACGCTGAAGATCGGTACGCTGCGGCTTTGGCTGCTGCTGTACTCTTCGCCGGCCAGCAGGGTGTTTTTGCCCTGGCTGTCCAGATCCAGATCGTATTGCGTGTAGACATACTTCAGCTTCGGCGTCAGGAAGCCATAGGTCCAGTTCATCGGCAAGCTGACCGACGGTGCCAGGTTCAGGCGATCACCGTTGGCGCGAGCCAGGCCGGAGATGTTGTTGTCCAGACGTGTTTCGGAGTTGCCATCTTCATCGATGAACGCGCCGCTGCGCAGATCACGCTCGAAGCGGACGGCTTCGGTCTGATAATCGAACTTCAGGCCGCCGGGGTTGTAGGGCAACGTACCGTTGAGCGTCAGCTGAGGCAGGCGGTTGTACGGCGTAACGTTGGCAACCGTCGCCAGCTTGTAGGCCTGAGCATTGAGCACTGCCGAGAAGCTGTCGCCACGGTAGGTCAGGGAGCCCTGCTGGTTGAGGAAGTCTGTTCTTTTTACGCCGATCTGATCGGTTTCCAGATCCTGGAAGTAATACGGATCACTGATATCGGTGTAATCGACCTGGGTCAGCCAGCGCGTATCAAGCCCGCCCTTGTGCTGCCAGTTGATCATCCAGCGGGTCTTGTCGTAATCGGACTGCTGTTTGCGGTCGTCATTCTCGTCGTTCAGGTACGCGCCGCCAAACTGACCTTCGCTGCCCTTGGTCAGGTAGCGGAACTCGCCTTCCATCAGCAAGCCACGATCAGCCATGTAACGCGGGTACAACGTGGCGTCGTAGTTCGGTGCCAGGTTGAAGTAGTACGGGGTGACCAGCGTGAAGCCGTTGTCGCCACCTGCTGCAATGGTCGGCGGCAGGAAACCGGACTGACGACGGTCGTCGATCGGGAAGTAGATATACGGCGTGTACAGAACCGGTATGTCCTTGACCCGCAGGGTAACGTTGGTCGCTGTACCGAAGCCGGTGGCCGGGTTCAGCGTGATGTTGTTGCCCTTGAGCGTCCAGGCGTTGCTGTTCGGCTCGCACGTCGTGTAGGTACCGTCCTTGAGCCGGATGATCGCGTTCTCTGCACGCTTGGCGTACAGGGCGTTACCGCGAATGTTCGACTTGTGCAGGACGTACTCGGCGTTGTCGACACGGGCTTCGCCGGTGTCGAGTTGCAGTTCGGCCTTGTCACCGACGATCAGCGCACCGTTGTCGCGCAGACGGACATCGCCGTTCAGCTCGCCACGGTTCTCGGCCTGATGCAGTGCAGCCTCCTGGGCCTGCACCTGCATGCTGCCCTGGCGCATCACCACATCACCGGCCAGCGTTGCGACCTGCGCGTCCTGTTCGTAACGCGAAGCCTTGGCTCCCACGAACATCGGCGCGTCTTTCATCGGCGTCTTGTCGTCCATGCCAGGACGGATCGGCTCGACGTAGGCACCCGAGCAATACGGGCCGGTCTCGGCCAGTTGCGCTGCGGTAAGCTTTTCGCGAGGAACCCAATCGAGGTGGCTGTAGTCAGCACTACGCGACTTCAGACCTTTGCCCTTGGCTTCAGTGACCAGTTGCGTACCCGCAGACTGTTCACCCGAAGAGGTGCCTTGTGAGGTGACCGTGCCGTTGGAGCTGACCGACGTCGTGTCATGCACGGGGCGCGGAGGCAGATCCACTGCAGCAGCATTGGATTTCGGCGCACAGTTCCAGGCACCCGAAGCAGAGACTGAGCAGTCATACTGTTCCGCGGCGACCACGAACTGAGTGGCCAGAGGTTGCATCGCCAGCAGACTGCCGGTTACGAGCAACGGAAATTTTTTACGAAACGCGGGGGATTTCAATGCCATCTTATTAGTCCGGGCTTCCTGCGCGCCATCTGCCCGCGGGGGGGCCGCACGCCTCTCGATGGGCTGAAAAAGATTCCGGATAATAAAGCATGACCCGCTTGACGGCTAGCGCCGTCGGAGACCCTTGTAATGTCAGATCAAGATATACGCCTGCAATCCCTGAAAGTTTGGCTCGATGAGCAGTTGCCGGCGCTGTTTTCGGCGCACGGTTGGGGCGCCGTGCCCCCGGCTACATTGACTGCGGCCAGTAGTGACGCAAGTTTTCGCCGTTATTTTCGCTGGGAGGGTGCGGGCCGAACTTTTATTGTCATGGACGCCCCCCCACCGCAGGAAAACTGCAAACCGTTCGTGGATATCGCTCATTTATTGGAAAAGTCGGGCATTAATGTTCCAAAAATTTATGCCGAAGACCTGACACAAGGCTTTTTGCTGCTCAACGATCTGGGCCGTCAGACTTATCTGGATGTCATTGACGCCGACAATGCCGATGCCTTGTTCGCTGATGCTATCCAGGCGTTGCTGGCCTACCAGCAACTGCCTATGGACGCGCCATTGCCCAGCTATGACGTCGCGTTGCTGCGCCGTGAGCTGGAGCTGTTTCCCGAGTGGTACGTAAAGCGGCACCTGGGTGTCGAGATGGACGAGGCGCAACTGAGCGACTGGCAGCAGGTCAGCGAGCTGCTGATCAACAGCGCCCTGGCACAGCCCAAAGTGCTGGTGCATCGTGACTATATGCCGCGCAACCTGATGATCAGCGAGCCCAACCCGGGCGTGCTGGATTTCCAGGACGCGGTCTACGGCCCGGTTACCTATGACGTGACATGCCTGTTCAAGGACGCATTCCTGAGCTGGCCACAGGAGCGCGTGAGTGACTGGCTGCGCACCTACTGGGATCAGGCGCGGGCCATCGGTATTCCGGTACAGGAAGACTTTGCCGCTTTCGAGCGCGCCAGTGATCTGATGGGCGTACAGCGACATTTGAAGGTGATCGGCATTTTTGCGCGCATTTGCCATCGCGATGGAAAGCCTCGCTACCTGGAAGACGTTCCGCGCTTTTTCGCTTATATAGAGGCGGTACTGTCACGTCGCCCAGAGCTGGCGCAGCTCGGGCAATTGCTTACCAGTCTGCAGCCGGTAGACGCCGCTGTCTGAAATGACAGAGACGGCCAACGAGAGAGAGCCGGTTTATACAGGGTCGCTTTGAAAGATGGCCATTTTGGAAAAGATCTTGATTGTGTCGAAGAGGACTGCATGAAAGCGATGATTCTCGCTGCCGGTAAAGGCGAGCGAATGCGCCCGTTGACCCTGCACACGCCCAAACCGTTGGTGCGTGTCGGGGATGTACCGTTGATCGAATACCACCTGAACGCCTTGCGCAATGCAGGGTTTCACCAGTTGGTCATCAACCATGCGTGGCTGGGCCAGCAGATCGAGGATTACCTGGGCGACGGTCAGCGTTTCGACCTGAGCATCCGTTACTCCCCCGAAGGCATGCCGCTGGAAACGGGAGGCGGCATACAGCGGGCGTTGCCATTGCTTGGCCTGGAGCCGTTCGTGGTGATCAACGGGGATATCTGGACCGATTACGACTTCGGCGCATTGCGCGTGCCGCTTGAAGGCCTTGCGCACCTGGTACTGGTCGATAACCCCGCGCATCATCCGACAGGTGATTTCTCGCTGGTCGATGGTCAGGTGCGCGACGACGATTCGGCGGGGCAGCGGCTGACCTACAGCGGTATCGCCATCCTCCATCCACAGCTGTTTGCCAACTGCGAGCCCGGCGCGTTCAAGCTCGCGCCGCTGTTGCGCGAGGCGATGCATAAGGGGCTGGTCACGGGTGAGTACTACAGAGGGCGCTGGGTCGATGTCGGCACCCACGAGCGTCTGGCTGAAGTCGAGCAGATGCTTGCGGAGACTCGCTGAATGCTCTGGCCCGGCACATTGATCGGCGCTGGAGTCGGTTATGCAATTGCCAGCATTCCAGGCGCGATGCTCGGCGCTCTATTGGGTCAGGCGCTGGATCGGCGCCTGAAACTGCAGAGTTGGGCGCATCTGCGTGAGCGCCTGGGTGGACGTGCAACGATCCCCCAGAATGACCTGCTGTTTGTGTTGCTGGGCCGTCTGGCCAAAAGTGGCGGACGGGTTCTGGCCAGTCATATCCACCAGGCACGTATCGAGATGCGCCGTTTGAATCTGAACGAGACGGATCAGTTGCGCGCCATCAACGCCTTCAAGCGCGGCCGCGATGGCAGCGATGGCCTGCGCAGTTATCTGCATGGTCTGCAAGGGCAGCCGGACATTGCCGAAGATATGTTGCGTGCCTGCTGGCGGATGGCCTGGGCGGACGGCAAGGCTTCTCGGGTCGAGCGCGAGCTGATCGGGGTATGGGGGATGTGGCTTGGCTGGACAGGGCCGCAAGTCGAGGCGCTGGCTGCTGACCACGACCCCATGAAGCGCTCGCCGATCAGCAGCGGCGACGACTACAAAAGTGCGATGACGCTGCTGGGGGTAAGGTCGGACACCGATCCTTTGAGCATCAAGCGCGCCTATCGGCGTCTGCTCAGCCGCCATCATCCTGACAAGATTGCCGGTTCGGGCGCCAATCCTCAGCAAGTGCGGGTGGCGACCGAGAAGACCAGCGAGTTGCACAATGCCTATCGGGTGGTCAAAGCCCGACGCGGGTTCAACTGAACCTGCTGGTGCGTGTGGCGCTTATTTTTCCTCTTTGGCGTCTATCCAGCCACGAACACGGCGGAATAGCTGCTCTTGTTCGGTATCTCCGCTGCCGGCGATGTTGATCAGGCCGATCTGGGTAAAGCCTGGCCCCTTGGTGCGTTTACTGGCCTGCAGGCGGGCCTTTGCGGCCTCGTCAGGTGAGTTTTTGTAGATGAAGTCGACGGCTTTTACTTTCAGCTGAGGCACCATGTCCAGCAGCGAAGGCTTGGCATTCATAGGCTCACGCGCCGCCAGCATCACCAGTTTCTGCACCACAGGCGATGTCCGCTCATTGAGGAACCTGGCCGCCCAGTACGCGCCGCTGCTGTGGCCGATCAGCACGATACTGCGTGCCTTGTTCTGCTGCGCAAAGCTGATCGCACTTTCGATCCGCGCGAAGATGCGCTCGGCCTGAGCCTTGTCGAGTTCTTCGTCGGCAGCAGCCTTGGCCGTTTCAGCCGCAGCCAGGGCCTCGGCTTCTGCGGCCGGGTCTTTTGCCGTCGCGGTGGCGTCCTTGGGGGTTTCCTTCGGTGCGTCAGTGGCTTTGGCGGTGTTTGCATCTGCTGGAGCAGCATCGGGCTCGCGTGCTCCTGGCGTGTTGTCGAGCGGGTCCGGCAGGGTGATGCTCAGGCTCGACCAGCCGACATCCGGAAACTTGCGTCGCAGCGGGCCGACAGCGTCGGGCCAGTCCGGTGACTCGGCGTCGCCAGGCACAATGATGACCGCGCCTTCAGGGGCCTCAGTGTTGGCGGGTTTCCAGAGCGCGAGAAAGCTGTCGTCTCCAGCCTGAAGTTGTTGCTGATCTTCGCGCGGCAATTGACGTTCCAGCGCTATTGCGTCTTCCTGCGAGCGGCTGAGCAGCGGGGCTCTTTCGACGGGCGCTTCTGCAGCCGCGTCCTTGGCCGGGTCAGGCGCCGGGTCGGCTGCGAGGGCAGGCAAGGCGCAAGGCAGTATCAATGACAGAAACAATGCAGGAAACGTTGCGCGAAAGGTGTAGGACATCGGATATTCCAAGCCAGAAACTATCCCGGCAGCCTAATGGGTTGATCGGCTTTTGTCAGGCCTGAGCCTGCGCGGCACACGGCCGTGATACGCACACACGAGAGCGACATACTGATGATTCGTCTTCTGCGCACCGGTTTTATCGGCTGCCTGGCCTTGCTCTTGATGGCTCAGATGGCGAATACGCAGGCTGACGAACCTCAAACACCTGCCGTTGCGCAGTTGAGCGCAGCGCAACGCAACTGGCTCGACCAGCACGGACCCTTGCGCGTAGGGCTGGTACTGCGCGCGCCTTACGCGCAGTTCGATCAACGCTTGCAGCAGTTGTCCGGTGCCAACGTCGACCTGATGAATGCGCTGGCGGCGACGCTGCCGGTCGACTTGCTGTGGCGGAATTTTCCTGACCAGAGCGCGTTGGAGAACGCGCTGGCCAAGGGGGAAATCGACGTTGCGCCCGGCTTGATGCAAACCCCCGCAGGCCTGCGTCTGTGGTTGTTTTCCGACCCGTATCTGCGTGTTTCGCAGCTGTTGATCGGCGAACGTGATGGCAGCACTGCCGTGGACTTGGAGAAACTCGACAGCCTTTCGCGCGTCGCGGTACGCATGCCCAGTACCACGGCCGACTACCTGCGCAGCAACTTTGCGCACCTCAACCTGCAAGGCGTGCCGCTGGAGCGCCAGGCCTTGCAGCTGTTGCTCAGCCAGCAAGCTCGTTATGCCGTGGTGGACGAAGCGCAACTCAGTCGTCTGCTGCGCGAGCCGGAGTTCGCCGGGTTGGCGGTGGTGGGGGATATCGGGCTGCCGCAATTGTTGCGTGTGGCTTCACGACGCGACATGCCGGAGCTGGCCGCCATCGTCAGCGAAGCGTTGCGAGCGATCCCTGCCAAGGAGCTGGAGCAGTTGCACGCGCGCTGGATGCCGCTGACCCCATCCCATTTCATCGAGTCGACCAAACTCTGGAAGAACCTGTGCATTCTGCTGCTGGTGATGTTGCTGGCGTGTTTCGCCATCGTGATCTGGCAGCGTCGCCAGCAGCAGGCGCTTGAGCAGGAGCTGCTGGCTGCGCGTGAAGAACTCGCCCGCCGTGTCGAAGAGGAGGCGGCGCTGCGCCTGGCGCAGTTTTCCATTGATCAAAGCACCGTCGGCATCCTCTGGGTCAACTGGGACAGCCGCGTGCGTTACGCCAACCGGGCGGCGGAATCCATGCTGGGCTATGCGCCGGGGCAGGTGGTCGAGCGCCCGCTGATCGATTTCGAGCCCGGTCTGCACATGGATCGCTGGCTCAACCTGTGGAAGAACGCACGCTCCAGCGAAGACAGCCCGCAAGTGTTCGAGACCCATTGCCTGCGCGCCGATGGCAGCCTGCTGCCTGTCGATGTCTCGTTGAGCTTCCTGCGCTTTCGTGACGCTGAATACTTGGTGGTGTTTCTCACTGACGTCAGCGAGCGGCGCCGCGCGCATGATCTGTTACGTGAGTTGTCAGCGCATCTGGAAAGCGTGCGTGAAGAAGAGAAGGCGCATATTGCCCGCGAGGTTCACGACGAGCTGGGTCAGATGCTGACGGTATTGAAGCTCGAGACGTCGATGTGCGAGCTGGCCTATGCCGACCTCGACCCTGGCCTGAGCGAGCGGCTGGACAGCATGAAGCGCCTGATCGCTCAGTTGTTTCAACTGGTGCGCGATGTTGCCACGGCCTTGCGCCCACCGATTCTCGACGCCGGTATCGCTTCGGCCATCGAATGGCAGGCACGCCGTTTCGAGGCGCGTACGCAGATTCCGTGCCTGGTGCAGGTGCCGGACAATCTCCCGGCGCTCAGCGATGCCAGGGCTACGGGCATGTTCCGCATCCTTCAGGAGGCGCTGACCAACGTGATGCGCCATGCCCGCGCACACACGGTAGAGATCAGCCTGACGCTGCAGGACGGCATGATGTGCATGAGCATCGCTGATGACGGGCAGGGCTTTGTCATCGAGTCGGGCAGGGCGGTTTCGTTCGGTCTGGTCGGGATGCGCGAGCGGGTGCTGATGCTCGGCGGCAGACTGGAGCTGGACAGCGAGGTGGGTGCGGGCACAACCTTGCGCGCCTATATCCCGCTGGACACCCTCGCACAGGAGCGAAGACAGTGATTCGTGTTTTGGTAGCCGAAGACCACACCATCGTGCGTGAAGGGATCAAGCAATTGATTGGTCTGGCCAGGGATCTGCAGGTGGTGGGCGAGGCCAGCAACGGCGAACAGTTGCTCGAAACCTTGCGTCATGTGGCCTGCGAAGTGGTGCTGCTGGATATCTCCATGCCCGGCGTCAATGGCCTCGAGGCGATACCGAGGATTCTCGCACTGACCAACCCGCCGGCCATTCTGGTGCTGTCGATGCACAATGAGGCGCAGATGGCCGCGCGTGCATTGAAGGTCGGCGCGGCGGGTTATGCTACCAAGGACAGCGCCCCGGCGCTGCTGCTGACGGCCATTCGCCGGGTGGCGGCAGGTGGGCGTTATATCGACCCGGACCTGGCTGACCGCATGGTCTTTGAAGTGGGCCTCACCGACAGCCGGCCTCTGCACTCGCTGCTGTCGGAGCGCGAGTTTTCGGTATTCGAGCGCCTTGCCCAGGGCGCCAACGTCAACGACATCGCTCAGCAACTGGCCTTGAGCAGCAAGACCATCAGCACCCACAAGGCCCGGCTGATGCAAAAAATGAAACTCAACTCGCTGGCCGATCTGGTCAAGTACGCGATGGAGCACAAGCTGCTCTGAGTCTGAAAGCGACACCCGACACCCCGCGCCCCTTTGCGACGCAGTGCGTCGAGACCTGCATTCCCACGCGGAGCGTGAGGAACGATAAGCGTCCTTGAGAACACTATTGTGCCCATGCTCCGCGTGGGCATGCCGTTCGGGACGCTCTGCGTCCTCTTGCAACGCAGTGCGTCGAGAAGGATGCCTGAGCCGACTTATCCAATCGCGCCATCTCTGTAGGGCAATCCCTACCCCTGGCCTTCCAGCCGGCCTAGGCGATTCTCTCCCGGCCACCGATTTGCGGGGGCTTCGGGCTGCTCTAGGCTGGAGCCCACGCAGACAAAACAAGGGTGTGGGTAATGAGCGACGTCGATACAAGCGCTGGAGCAAATGATGTTCTGGTCAGCTTTCGTGGTGTGCAGAAGAGCTACGACGGCGAAGCACTGATCGTCAAAGACCTCAACCTGGACATTCGCAAGGGCGAGTTCCTGACCCTGCTCGGTCCTTCCGGCTCCGGCAAGACCACCAGCCTGATGATGCTGGCCGGTTTCGAGACCCCGACGGCCGGTGAAATCCTCCTCGGTGGCCGCGCCATCAACAACGTGCCACCGCATAAACGCGACATCGGCATGGTGTTCCAGAACTACGCCTTGTTTCCGCACATGACCGTGGCCGAGAACCTGGCGTTCCCGTTATCGGTGCGTGGCATGAGCAAGACCGACGTCGGCGAGAAGGTCAAAAAGGCACTGGGCATGGTCCAGCTCGACACCTTTGCGCATCGCTACCCTGCGCAGCTGTCCGGTGGCCAGCAGCAGCGCGTTGCACTGGCGCGTGCGCTGGTCTTCGAACCGCAACTGGTGCTGATGGATGAGCCGCTCGGCGCCCTCGACAAGCAGCTGCGCGAACACATGCAGATGGAGATCAAGCACCTGCACCAGCGCCTGGGCGTAACCGTGGTCTATGTGACCCACGACCAGGGCGAAGCGCTGACCATGTCGGACCGGGTCGCGGTCTTCCATCAGGGCGAGATCCAGCAGATCGCGCCGCCCCGCAGCTTATACGAAGAACCGAAGAACACCTTCGTCGCCAACTTCATCGGCGAGAACAACCGCCTCAACGGACGTCTGGTCAGTCAGGACGGCGACCGCTGTGTGGTCGAGCTGGAGCGTGGCGAAAAAGTCCACGCGCTGGCAATCAATGTCGGTCAGCCAGGTGGCCCGGTCACCCTGTCGATCCGTCCCGAGCGCATCAACCTCAATGGCCGCAGCGAGAGCTGCGCCAACCGTTTTTCCGGTCGTGTGGCCGAGTTCATCTATCTGGGCGACCACGTTCGTGTGCGTCTGGAAGTGGCCGGCAAGAACGACTTCTTCGTCAAACAGCCGATTGCCGAACTGGACCCCGGCCTGAGCGTGGGCGACGTGGTGCCCATCGGCTGGCAAGTCGAGCACGTCCGTGCGCTCGACCCCTTGCAGCAAGTGCATTGATCTACCTACAAAAGCAATAACAGAGGCGACCTGATCGCCCATCCCAATCGCTTACCAACACTGCTCGTGGAGAAAAGAACCTATGTTGAAGTCTTTGAAGTTCACCGCCATCACGTTGGGCATGATGTGCGCGGCGCAGGCCATGGCTGCCACCGATCTTACCGTCATCTCCTTTGGCGGTGCCAACAAGGCCGCTCAGGAAAAAGCCTTTTACGCGCCTTGGGAAAAGGCTGGCAACGGCAAGATCATCGCCGGTGAGTACAACGGGGAGATGGCCAAGGTCAAAACCATGGTCGACACCAAAAGCGTTTCCTGGGACCTGGTAGAAGTCGAATCGCCGGAACTGGCGCGTGGTTGCGACGAAGACATGTTCGAAGAGCTGGACCCGAAACAGCTGGGCAATGCTGCTGACTTCGTGCCTGGCGCCATCACCACCTGCGGTGCGGGCTTCTTCGTCTGGTCCACCGTGCTGGCGTACAACGCTGACAAGGTCAGCACTGCACCCAGTGGCTGGGCCGATTTCTGGGACACCAAGAAATTCCCGGGCAAGCGCGGCCTGCGCAAAGGCGCCAAGTACACCCTGGAATTCGCTCTGATGGCCGACGGCGTTGCGCCGAAAGACGTCTACAAGGTATTGGCCAGCAAAGACGGCCAGGACCGCGCGTTCAAAAAGCTGGATGAGCTCAAGCCAAACATTCAGTGGTGGGAAGCTGGCGCACAGCCGCCGCAGTACCTCGCTTCCGGTGACGTGGTGATGAGCTCGGCCTACAACGGCCGGATCGCCGCCGTGCAGAAGGAAAGCAACCTCAAAGTCGTGTGGACCGGTGGCGTGTATGACTTCGACGCCTGGGCCATCCCGAAGGGTTCGAAAAACGCCGATGCCGCGAAGAAGTTCATCGCCTACATGCTGAGCCCCGAGCAGCAGAAGACCTACTCGCAGAACATCGCCTACGGCCCGGCCAACACCCAGGCGGTCAAGCTGCTGGACAAGGAAACCCTGCAGAACATGCCGACCACGCCTGAGAACATCAAGGATCAGGTGCAGATGGACGTGGCGTTCTGGACCGACAACGGCGAATCCCTCGAGCAGCGTTTCACTGCCTGGGCTGCCAAGTAATCCGTTTGCGTTGAGTCAGAACCGGGCGTTCCCTGAAACGGGGAGCGCCCCCTCGTTGAAAGATTCCGGAGTTCGCTATGGCCATCGCCGTGCCCTTGACTGAAGGCGCCAGCCCTAACTTGAAGCAACGTCTCGCTCGCGCCGAGCGGGTCAACCGCTGGAAGGCTCAGGCATTGATCGCTCCGCTGGTGATTTTCCTGCTGTTGGTGTTTCTCGTGCCCATCGCTGCGCTGCTGTACAAGAGCGTCGGCAACCCCGAAGTCGTGACTGCGCTGCCGACCACCGTGGTCGAAGTGCAAAAGTGGGATGGTAAAGGGCTGCCGCCCGAGTCGGTCTACAAGGCAATGAGCCTGGACCTGGCCGAAACGCGCAAGAATTCCACGCTGGGCGACCTGTCCAAGCGTCTGAACATCGAACTGGCCGGATACCGCAGCCTGCTGAGCAAGACCGCCCGCGCGCTGCCGTTCAAGACTGAACCGGCCTCTTATAAAGAAGCACTCGAAGCGCTGGACGAGCGTTGGGGCGACCCGGCCTATTGGCAGGCAGTGCGTCGCAATACCAGCAGCATCACCCCGTATTACCTGCTGGCGGCGGTCGACCATCGTGTCGATGACCTCGGCGAAATCGCCCCGGCGACTCCGGACCAGGCGATCTATCTGGACATCTTCGCCCGCACGTTCTGGATGGGCCTGGTGATTACCGCGATCTGTCTGGTGCTGGCTTATCCGCTGGCCTACCTGCTGGCCAGCCTGCCTGCGCGGCAGAGCAACCTGCTGATGATTCTGGTGTTGCTGCCGTTCTGGACCTCGATTCTGGTGCGCGTGGCCGCCTGGATCGTGTTGTTGCAGTCCAGCGGTCTGATCAACAGTGCGTTGCTGGCGATGGGCATCATCGACAAGCCGCTGGAGCTGGTTTTCAACCGGGTAGGGGTGTACATCTCGATGGTGCACATCATGCTGCCGTTCATGATCCTGCCGATCTACAGCGTGATGAAGAACATTTCCCCGACCTACATGCGCGCGGCGATTTCGCTGGGCTGCCACCCGTTTGCGAGCTTCTGGCGCGTGTACTTCCCGCAGACCTACGCCGGGATCGGGGCCGGCTGTCTGCTGGTGTTCATTCTGTCGATCGGCTACTACATCACCCCGGCGTTGCTGGGCAGCCCGAACGATCAGATGGTCAGCTATTTCGTCGCGTTCTACACCAACACCAGCATCAACTGGGGCATGGCCACCGCGCTCGGCGGGCTGCTGCTGTTGGCGACCATCGTGCTGTACCTGATTTATAGCTGGCTGGTCGGCGCCAGCCGCCTGCGTCTGAGCTAAGGAGCGTGACCATGCTGAACCCCTACACATCGCCGATCGAGCGCCTCTGGTATTACACCTTGCGCATCATCTGCACGCTGGTGCTGCTGTTTCTTGTGCTGCCGGTACTGGTCATCGTGCCGCTGTCATTCAACTCCGGCAGCTTTCTGGTCTATCCGCTGCAAGGCTTCTCGTTGCAGTGGTATCAGGACTTCTTCAACTCTGCCGAGTGGATGCGCGCGCTGAAGAACAGCATGATCGTCGCCCCGGCTGCGACCCTGCTGGCGATGGGCTTCGGCACGCTGGCGGCGATCGGCCTGACCCGCGGCAACTTCCCCGGCAAGGCGCTGGTCATGGCCCTGGTGATTTCGCCGATGGTGGTGCCGGTGGTGATCGTCGGCGTCGCCAGCTACCTGTTCTTCGCGCCACTGGGCCTGGGCAATAGCTACACCTCGCTGATTCTGGTCCATGCGGTGCTGGGCGTGCCGTTCGTGATCATCACCGTGTCGGCTACTTTGCAGGGCTTCAATCACAACCTGGTGCGCGCTGCTGCCAGCCTCGGTGCATCACCGCTGACCGCGTTCCGGCGCGTGACGCTGCCGCTGATTGCGCCGGGGGTGATTTCCGGCGCGCTGTTCGCCTTCGCGACCTCGTTCGACGAAGTGGTGGTCACGCTGTTCCTCGCCGGGCCGGAACAGGCGACCCTGCCTCGGCAGATGTTCAGCGGCATTCGCGAAAACCTCAGCCCGACCATCGCCGCCGCTGCGACCCTGCTGATCGGCTTCTCGGTGGTCTTGCTGCTGGTGCTGGAGTGGCTGAGGGGGCGCAGCGAAAAACTGCGAACGGCGCAGTGACTGCAAGCTGCAAGCTGCAAGCTGCAAGCTGCAAGCTACAAGCTACAAGCTACAAGCTAAAAGCAGAAGCAAATCAAAATGCTTGAGGCTTGAGGCTTGAGGCTTGAGGCTTGAGGCTTGAGGCTTGAGGCTTGAGGCTTGAGGCTCGAGGCTCGAAGCTTACCGCTCCGGGCGAAGCTTGGCGTACAATCCGCGCACCGTGATTCTGCTCAAACAGGTGCGTCATGCAGCCCTTCGTTATTGCCCCATCGATTCTTTCCGCTGACTTCGCCCGTCTGGGTGAGGAAGTCGACAACGTGCTGTCCAGCGGCGCCGACTTTGTCCACTTCGATGTCATGGACAATCACTACGTCCCGAACCTGACCATTGGTCCGATGGTGTGCAGCGCGCTGCGCAAATATGGCGTCACTGCACCGATTGACGTGCACCTGATGGTCAGCCCGGTGGATCGCATCATCGGCGACTTCATCGAGGCCGGTGCCACCTACATCACCTTTCACCCGGAAGCGACCCAGCACATCGACCGTTCGCTGCAGTTGATCCGCGAGGGTGGCTGCAAGGCGGGCCTGGTGTTCAACCCGGCCACGCCGTTGAACCTGCTCGAATACGTCATGGACAAGGTCGACATGATCCTGCTCATGAGCGTCAACCCCGGTTTCGGCGGGCAGAAGTTCATTCCCGGTACGCTCAACAAGCTGCGTGAAGCGCGCGCCCTGATCGATGCTTCCGGACGCGACATCCGCCTGGAAATCGACGGCGGCGTGAACGTCAACAATATCCGCGAAATCGCAGCGGCAGGTGCTGATACCTTCGTCGCCGGTTCAGCCATTTTCAATGCGCCGGACTACCGCGAAGTGATCGAAAAGATGCGCACAGAACTGGCGTCATCCCGCGCATGAGCGGCTTCGAGCAGTTGTTTGCAGGCAAGCTTCCCAAGCTGATCATGTTCGACCTGGACGGCACCCTGGTGGACTCGGTGCCCGATCTGGCCGTGGCGGTGGACACCATGCTCTCTGAACTGGGGCGTCCGATCGCCGGGCTGGAATCGGTGCGGGCCTGGGTGGGCAACGGTGCGCCGGTGCTGGTACGCCGCGCGCTGGCCAACAACCTCGACCACAGTGGAGTCGATGACGCCCTGGCCGAGCAGGGCCTGGAAATCTTCATGCGCGCTTATGCACAAAAGCATAAATTCACCGTGGTCTACCCCGGCGTGCGCGAAACCCTCAAGTGGCTGCAGAAAATGGGTGTCGAAATGGCGCTCATCACCAACAAGCCGGAGCGCTTCGTCGCGCCGCTGCTGGACGAGATGAAGCTGGGGCGTTTCTTTCGCTGGATCGTCGGCGGTGACACCATGCCGCAGAAAAAGCCTGATCCTGCTGCACTGTTCTTCGTGATGAAAATGGCTGGTGCCCCTGCCTCGCAATCGCTGTTCGTCGGCGACTCGCGCAGTGACGTGCAGGCTGCCAAGGCTGCCGGTGTGGCCTGCGTCGCGTTGAGCTATGGCTACAACCACGGGCGACCGATTGCCGAGGAAAACCCGGCGATGGTCATCGATGATCTGCGCAAACTGATTCCCGGTTGCCTGGACATGGACGCTGAGATACTGTTGCCCGACATCAAACGTCCCTCCTCAAGAGAATCCATCGTGGTGGTCACTCGCAAACTCTGGATGAAAGTCATCAAGGCCCTGGCCCGCTGGCGTTGGCGCGCCTGACCTGATCCTGGCCGGCCTGCCGGCACGTTTGCCTTACTGACCGTTTTGTCCTCAAACCACGAGGTTGCTCATGAACCGTGAAGAATTCCTGCGTTTGGCCGCTGAAGGCTACAACCGCATCCCGCTTGCCCGCGAAACCCTGGCCGACTTCGACACGCCGCTGTCGATCTACCTCAAGCTTGCCGATCAGCCCAACTCCTACTTGCTGGAGTCGGTGCAGGGCGGAGAGAAGTGGGGGCGTTATTCGATCATCGGCCTGCCGTGCCGCACCGTGATGCGCGTGCATGGTCATCACGTCAGCGTGACCCATGATGGCGTCGAGATCGAAAGCCGGGATGTCGAAGACCCGCTGGACTTCGTCGAAACCTTCAAGGCGCGTTACAACGTGCCGACCATTGCCGGGCTGCCACGCTTCAACGGCGGGCTGGTGGGCTACTTTGGCTACGACTGTGTGCGCTATGTCGAGAAGCGTCTGGCCAACTGCCCGAACCCTGACCCGCTGGGCGTGCCGGATATCCTGCTGATGGTGTCTGACGCGGTCGTGGTGTTCGACAACCTGGCGGGCAAGATGCACGCCATCGTGCTGATCGATCCGGCGCAACAGGACGCTTACGCGAGTGGTGTTGCACAGCTCGATGAACTGATGCACAAGCTGCGTCAGCCGATCACGCCGCGCCGCGGCCTTGATCTGGACCGGCCGCCGGCGGCCGACCCGGTGTTTCGTTCCAGCTTTACCCAGGACGATTACGAGGCGGCGGTCGATACGATCAAGCAGTACATCCTCGCCGGCGACGTGATGCAGGTGGTCCCGTCACAGCGCATGTCCATCGATTTCAGCGCCGCGCCGATCGATCTGTATCGGGCGCTGCGCTGCTTCAACCCGACGCCTTATATGTATTTCTTCAACTTCGGCGACTTCCATGTCGTCGGCAGTTCGCCGGAAGTGCTGGTGCGGGTCGAGGACAATCTGATCACTGTGCGTCCGATCGCCGGTACTCGTCCTCGCGGCGCCACCGAAGAGGCGGATCGCGCGCTGGAAGAAGACCTGCTCTCCGATCACAAGGAAATCGCCGAGCACTTGATGCTCATCGATCTCGGCCGCAACGATACCGGTCGGGTGTCCGAGATTGGCACGGTCAAACTGACCGAGAAAATGGTCATCGAGCGTTATTCCAACGTCATGCACATCGTATCCAACGTCACAGGCCAGTTGAAAAGCGGGTTGAGCGCGATGGACGCGCTGCGCGCGATTCTGCCGGCGGGCACCCTGTCCGGGGCGCCGAAGATCCGCGCCATGGAAATCATCGACGAGTTGGAGCCGGTCAAACGCGGCGTCTATGGCGGCGCAGTCGGTTACCTGGCCTGGAACGGCAACATGGACACGGCGATTGCGATTCGGACTGCGGTGATCAAGGATGGTGAGCTGCATGTACAGGCCGGCGGCGGCATTGTCGCCGACTCCGTGCCAGTGCTGGAATGGGAAGAAACCCTGAACAAACGCCGCGCCATGTTCCGCGCCGTAGCCCTGGCCTCGCAGCCTGCCGAGGGTTGAGCAGGCTTGCTGCTCTGCGTCTCAAAGCGGACGCAGAGCATCCCACGATAGTTGAGATTATCGTTCCTCACGCTCCAGCGTGGGAATGCCGTGGGTGACGCTCCGCGTCACAGATCTGCGCCGCGCCGCAGAGTCAGGACAGGACGCGGAGCGTCCAGAACGGCATGCGACGCGGAGCGTCGCACGATAGTCAGGTTTGCTGCTCTGGTAATGAACGGTAGTTGGAGAGCTATCGTTCCTCACGCTCCAGCGTGGGAATGCCGTGGGTGACGCTCCGCGTCACAGATTTGCGCCGCGCCGCAGTTCTCAGGACAGGACGCGGAGCGTCCAGAACGGCATGCCCACGCGGAGCATGGGCACGATAGTCAGATTATCGTTCCTCACGCTCCCTCCTGCGGGCAGTCTAGAAACTCAGACCCAACGCGACATTTACCCCTTGCTGGGTCACGTCGTCGTTCTTGCGCCAGTTGTAATTGCCGCGCAGTGTCAGGTCCTGAGTCAGCTTCTGGCTGACGCCCAGCGTGGCCCGGTTCAAATCGCGTTGCGGCGTGTAGCCTTGCAGCGTGAAACCGACTAACTGGACGCTGTTGAGCGCCATGGTCACGTCCTGCTGATCGGTCTCGAACTCCCTTTCATGGGCCACTTCGCCCCATACCTGTGTGCTCGGTGTCACCTGGAATTTGCCCTGCACACCCACGCCAGCACGCCGCGATTTGCGCGTCTGGTCACTGAAGGTCAGCGCGGTCGAGCGGTCGCCTTTTTCCGAGTAGCCGTCGACATCGATGTGCGCGTAATCGGCGCTGACGAACGGCGACAGATGCCAGCGACTGGTCGGGCCCGCGATGTCGAAACCGACCCGCCCGCTGACAGCCAACATTTCGCCGTCGGTATCGCCTTTTTCCTGACCTTCGCTGACGCCCAGCGCGAACTTGCGCTCGGCATTTTCGTAGTCCAGTTTGCCGCCTGACACCGCCAGATCACCCCACCAGTGGTTGGCCTGATACTGCAGGAACGCAGTGGCGATGTAGCTGTTGAGTGTGTAGTCCGAATCCCTTGGCCCTGCCTCAAGATTCTGGCGATACGCCCCGGCGACAACCCCAGTGCGCCAGTTTTCGGCAAATCGGTAGCTGCCGCCGATGGTCAGGTTATAGCCTCTTCCGCCAGCATCAGCCGAGCTGTCCTGCGCGTCGAAGTCCATTTTCTGACCGCCTGCCGAAAGCATGCTCTGCCACTGTCCTATGCCTTGCCAGTTGCCCCAGTCGCTGAGCCACTGGGCGCGAATTTCGTCCTGATGCATGCGCAGCGTGCCATTGGCCATTTCCGGCAGCAGGGAGATTTCCCAGGGGGCCGAAAGCAGCGAGTAGGCGTAGTCGGCCAGCAACCTCTGCCCGGCCTCGGTCGGGTGCACGCGATCGTTGAAGAACAGCCGGTTTGGATTCGGCGTCGCACTGGACCGGCCGTTGGTGGTGCTTTCCCGGCAGCTATTGCCGCTGAAACAGGTACTGACCAGATTCTCGTTGGGATCGAACCCGAAGCGTGCCGGTTCGGCGAGGACTTCATTGATCAGCAATGGAACATTCAGCGGAATGATCTGGGCATTGATCTGCGCCAGTCGGCTGACTAACTGCTGATTGAAGCCCGCGCTGAGTGCGGAAGTTGCCGAAGCCAGTGGCGAACCGCTCAAGGCTGGCGTTTTACCGATATCCGGCAGCAACCAGACCATGATGTAGCGCGCACCGGCCTGTTGCAGGGCTTGCGCGCTGTCAGCCAGCTGGTTGGCAGCTTGCGCGGCGCTGCTGGCACTCAACACACGACCCTGCAGGAAGTCGTTGCCGCCTCCGGTCAGGTAATAAAGCGCGTTGGGGGCGGCGCGAAAACCGTTGGCGGGCAGATAACCGGTCCTGCTGCGCAGCAATGTGCCGGTGTTCGGGTCGACGACGGTGGATTGCGAGTTGATCGAGTCAAGAATCTGGTCGGTCCGATAGCCGCCGACTGCCCAGTTATTGCCATCGGGTGCGCCCAGCGCAGCATTGACCGGCGACGTGGAAGCCGCCAGATCTCCTGCCGGCACACCGAGCATCCTGCCGATCAGCGTCGACGAGTTCAGATTGAACACCTCTCCACTGCCGTCCTGATAAGTGGGGCCGACCCGATTGGTGAACCGAAGCGTAGAGCCCCTGGGCCCGGCGGTGTCGGGAAACTGCCCGGCATCGGCCAGGCTGTCACCGAACACCACCATGGTCGAATAGGGCGCGGCAGCAGCGGTGCCGCAGGCAAGCGATAACAGGCAGGCCGCGAAGGGCCAGCGCCTCGATGTCTTGGTCATGAACGGATCCCGATTGTTTTTGTTTTGTACCGGAAACGTAGCAAGATTTTTCATGACTGCAAAGTTCGATGAACATTATCGCGCTGCGGCGGTGCTTTTTTGACCTCAGGCGGCCCTGTTGGTCACGATGGCGCTCAGGTAGTTGGCCAGGTCGTGCAGGTATACGAAGGGGTGGCCCTGACGACTGCCGCCTGTACGGCTGACCTTCAAGTCGATGCGCCCTGCGTTGATCTTGCGCAGCAGATTCCTGTCGTTCGACAGGTGCGAAAAATAACGCTCTCTGACGGCGCTCAGCGAAGGGCACGGCGTGGCGAATTCTTTGCGGAGTTGATCCAGTATTTCGTTCATTCCATGACTCCCTGTGGTTTGCATGTGAGTACTCCCGAAATGGGGTGCAGACAAACAATACGATATGTAGCGCGTCGTGACAATACAGTTTGTATTTTAAATACGATCTGTATAGTTCGAATCACAGGGAATCGATGTACCAGGACACGTGGGCAGTGCCGTTTTCAGAGTTGCGGGTTACGTTGATGCCGTCGGCCTCGCTGATCTGATCCATGATGCGCTCCCAGTGGGCCACCGACTCGCCAGGCTCCCTGATCAGCAGGACCTGATGCTCGATCTGGGCCTTGTCACTGGTGATAGCGTCCTGAATCCGCTGTGCCAATGCCAGATAAGCGTCATGTTGCGAGGTGTCGGGGAACTGCTTGAGCATGAGTGAACTCCTTTTTACTGTATGTGCATACAGTAATTGAGGGGTGTTTCTCACGCAAGCTACAAATGTTTCCTACACGGACACCTGCCCGGACTGAAACAGTGGCGCATGAAAAAGCCCCGATTATCGGGGCTTGGGCGGGGCGTGCCGCGCTTCAGAGACGCATGGTCATCTGCCTGATGACGCCGATCAGTTTGCACTCCTCGGTCACCGCAAGGGTCGGGTAGGCGGGGTTCAGCGGCTTGAGAAAGTAGCGTCCGGCGTCTTCGACCAGTTTTTTGAAGGTAGCCTCGTTGCTTTCCGGCAGCTTGGCGATGACCAGCTTGCCGGCAGTGGGCTCGATTCCGGTGTCGACCAGAATCAACATGCCTTCGGGAATGCTCTGCCCTGCGGGCGCGGTCATCGAGTCGCCACGCACTACCAGCCAGAAAGCTCTGCCCTTGGCTTTATAGTCGCTGATCTCGAAAGTGTCCGAATAGCCGGCAGGGTAGGGCTCGACGGCCTCACTCCAGCCACCGGCCTCGACCCAGCTGATGACCGGGTATCGATAGAAACGCGAAGGCTGCACCGTGGGCTCCACGTTGTGCATGCCGGGTTCGCTGGCCGGGATGGAGGTGGTGAGAATCGGCAGGCCGAGCTCGGTCAGAAATCGATTGATGACCTCGATCTTCGGTTCACGCTTGCCGTTCAGCCAATGCCCTACCGCGCCGGGCGTCACGCCCATCCGCTCAGCCATTTCTTCCTGGCTGATTTCCTGGGTTTCCATGACCTGTCTTGCGACTTCATACCATTTTCTGTTCATGCGTCGAATCATACAGGCTGTAGGGTGTTGAGCAATATACATAATGTAATGCTTCGTTGTGTCATAAAAATACAAAATGTATTGTAAGGCCTTGGTTCTGTGTAGCGAAAGACGCTGCGCAGCTTTTCAGAAAGGTCCTACAGGAGAGACACAATGATCGAGAAAGTAGAAGCCGTGATGCAGCATTGGGGTGAACAGCGCATGCGCATTGGTCTGGGCGGCGGGCTGAGCAGTCCGATGGCCGGGATCATGGAATGGGGCGCGTACATTCCGCGTCGCACACCCGGCTCGCGCGCGCTGGTGGGTAATGGCAGCGGCCTGGACTATATAAGCAGCGAAGTCGAGGCGGCCGTGGCGCAGCTGTCGCGCAGCCCGGCAAAGAGCCGCGGGCCCGAACTGGCCCAGCTGGCGACATTGCGTTATGTCGAGTCGTTGCCGGTGCGCGAGCAGATGCGCCTGGTGGGCATTAATGAGGGCGCAGACCGCACCTATCGCAACTGGCTCAACAAGCTGCACCAGCAAGTGCTGGCGATTCTCGCTGAGCGCAGCGCTTCCAGAAGCAACAATGCGGTCGCCGACAAGGCTGCCCAAGGGTGAATGAAGACACGGTTTCACACCGTTTATCCGGGTCGATTGCACAGCTGTGGCCGAACTCGTGTTGAACTCAGGTCAAACTCGACCCACCCCGAAACTGCCCCTTCCCAGGCTTTCCGGAGGGGGGTAAAAAGGTCCCACGATATGCGATTTGCGCCTCAGGGCAGCAGCCGGAAACAGGCTGATCAACAGCCACAACCGGTCACTGGCGACCCACCTCAAACCCCGCTCCGGCGGGGTTTTTCATTGGGCCAGGCGCATGGAGGCCAATGTAGATGTTGAAAAGCTTTAGATGCGGGCAGTGCAGGAAACTGCTGGCCCGCGTGGGTGAATACACAGAGCTCCAGATCAAATGTTCCCGCTGCGGGACGTTGAATCATGTGAAGGCCGCGAGCCTCGAGTTATCGCCGTTGAGCGAAAGAGGTACAGCAGCGTCGCTGCTGCCTCGCGGTGCCAACTAGAGGTATCAATCATGTCCAATAGCAGTTCTGCTGTCAGCCAGCTGAAGAATATTCCGCTGGTAGGTATCAACCTGGGTTCGGTGGCGAACGCCGGACAGATCGTGCCGGGCGAGGCCGGGACTCATTACCAGTGGCCCAATCGTGGAACCATCACGACCTGGGTCAAGAACCGGGGCGTGCGTCTGATCCGGTTTCCGTTCGAACTTCAGCGCGCCATTCAGCTGTCGACTCTGGACGGTCTGCCAGGCCAAGGGGCGAACCTGAACACCGATTTTGTGAAGCGCTGGAAAGAAATGCTTGGCTGGATTCGCGATGACTCCAACGGCGAGGCCAGAATCATTCCTGATCCGCACCACTACATGCGGTTGCATCGCTACGAAACAGATGCAAACGGGACGCTGACCGGACGCATTCTTCCTGCCGCAGAGGCGGGTAATCAGAATGGCTGGAAGGCAACCGAATCGGTATTGATCAAGGACGGGAACGGTGTCAACGGCACTTTCTGGAGCGCCGTTCACCTGGCCAACTTCCACCAGAAGCTGGTCACTGAATGCGACGATCCGATGGTGCTGGGCTGGGGGTTGGGTAACGAGCCGTATTCGAATACCACGGCAGGTGCCAAAGACTACATTACGTTGCCTGATCTTGAAGCGCTGTACATCAGCACGATGAATACCGTGCTGCAGGCGTTGCGCAACAGCTCGAAAAAGCCGGTGTTCATTTGTGGGCTGGAGTTTGCAAGCGCCAGAAACTGGGCCACCGTCTCTGCCAACCTTCAGTCGAAGATTGTCGATCCGGCCAATGCAATCGTCTGGGAAGCCCACGCTTACGGCGATTACGATAAAAGCTCCAGCGGTGCCTACGCCAATAACAACGATTTGATCTCGCCGACCGTTCTGCGCGATGAAATCGTGGGTCCGTTTCTGACCTATGCCAAGACTAACAAGATGGCCGCATTTATCGGTGAAACAGGGATTCCGCCAACGGCTGCCGGTCGCACCGCGCTGAAAAACCTGCTCGATAAAGCGAAGGCAGAAATGGTGCCAGTGACGCTGTGGGTCACAGGACCAGGCACCGATGGCGAAAAGATGAGCCTGGAAGCCAGCAACCAGGCGCAGACCGTCGCACTGGTCACACCGTACTTTGCCGAGCGCATTGCCCTGTGGGGTTATGCACAGGCATGACGGTGCAAGTCATTCCGTTCTGACCCGACAACGGAGCCCCGTATCAATGGGCTCTTTCCAGTTTGTTCAGGCTTTCGATCAACGAGGGCCTTGAGAGTCCACCAGCCTGTTACGGAGTACCCATGGACCCAACCGACCTAGGCCCAGGCACAGCTACCTGGCTGGGCGGCACGGGCACAATTCTGCTTGGCGGCTTTTTATGGCTGCGCAAGTTTCTTTCCAGAGATGCAACAGACCGGGCGATGGACAACGCGGACATCGGCACGGTTCGCCGCCTCAATGAACTGCTCGACTCCGAGCGCCAGGCGCGCAAAGAGGCTGAAGCGCGGGCTGATCAGTTCGCCAAGGAGCGCAACGAGCTCGCCGCAGCGGTTGGCCGGATGGAGGGCAAGATCGAAGCCCTCACCAGCCACATCGTTCAGCTTACCGACAAGGTCACTACGCAAAGCGCCGAAATAGCCCGGCTGCGATCCCAACTCGGAGGTGCAAACGATGCACAGATGCGCAATTGATTTCATCGCTCGCCATTGGTGGCGGCGCCTGGAGGTCTGGTTGATTTCCATGCTGCTGATCGCTGGCTGCCTGATGCTTGGTTTTCAGGCTGGGCAGTGGTCGGCGAATGCCGAGCATACGCAGCAGTTGGCCGAGGTTCGCAATGCCTATGACGCAGCACTGGGCAAACGCGACCGGCGCCTGGACAGGCTGGCCGAAACCACAACGCAGGCGGCGGACAAGGTCGAGACGGCTGCCTCCATCGCCAGCCAGGCTGCGCATGCGGCCAGTCGCGCGGCGGACAAGGCGGATGAGGCGCTGGGCAAGGTAAGCCAGTAGGCGCATTCATCACGTCAGATCACTCCAACACACGCGGAACTCCTTATGAAGATAACCCCGATAGTTGCCCATTTGCAGGCGACCTGCCCGAGCTTTGCCGGGCGAATCAGCGCCGGTATCGACTGGGCTGCGGTCGCCCTCGGCGATCAGCTCGCTCACCCGTCGGCGTACGTGATTGCCACTGGCGATCAGTCCACGGCCAACGATTTGCAGAACGTCATTCGCCAGAACATCACCGACACGATCGATGTCGTGGTGGTGCTCGATGGCGGTGACAAGCGCGGGCAGGAAGCCAGTGAGCAACTGCATGCCCTGCGCGCCGAACTGTGGCGTGCACTGGTGGGCTGGAACCCGGATCACGATTACGACGCGATGCAATACACCGGTGGTGCGCTGGTGCAGATCAGCGGCGACCGGGTGACGTATCGCTTCGGCTTTGCCGCGCAGTTCCAGTTGGGCCGCAACACCGCCGATCAGCCTGCCGAGACCTGGCACGAAGCGTATCTGGATGGTTTGCCCGGTTTTACCGGCGCCACCCTCGAGATGGACTGCGTTGACCCCGCAGATCCGAATCTGAAATCCCCCGGCCCTGATGGCCGTATCGAAGCGAAGTTCACAGCAGAGGTAACCCCATGACTCAACGCATCACTGTAATACCGGCCGAGGGCCGCACTGTGCCGGATCCGGAGGCGGGCGATTTGCTGCCCGTCGAAGGCCGGCAGGTGACCTTCAACGCCTGGTGGCAGCGTCGTCAGAACGACGGCGACATCACCCTTAAAACCGAGCAATCCACCACCACCCATCAAGCCTTCACGGCTTAACCAAGAGGAAGCCAAACAATGGCTATCAGCTTTAACAACATTCCATCCGATGTCCGCGTGCCGCTGTTTTATGCGGAGATGGACAACTCTGCCGCCAACAGCGCGTCGGCCAGCATGCGTCGCCTGATCGTTGCGCAGGTCAACGACGACGTGTCCGGCCCCGAACTGGGTTCTCTGGTGCTGGTGCCGAGCGTGGCGTTGGCGAAAAACATCGGCGGTCAGGGCTCCATGCTGGCCTCCATGTATGAAACCTGGCGCAAGGCGGACCCCACCGGCGAAGTCTGGTGCCTGCCGCTGCTCAATACCGAAGGCGCCAAGGCCGGTGCGAAAGTCACCCTCACCGGGGCGGCGACCGAAGCCGGTCTGCTGAACCTGTATGTCGGCGGCATGCGAGTGCAGGCCACTGTGGTCAACGGCGCAACCGCTGCCCAGGCGGCCACGGCACTGTCGGTAAAGATCAATGCCACGCCAGACCTGCCGATCACTGCGGCTGTCGAAGCGGGCGTGCTGACCCTTTCCTGCAAATGGAGCGGGGCAAGCGGCAATGACATCCAGCTGGAATTCAATCGCCAGGGCAAGACCAATGGCGAAGTCATTCCGGCAGGCCTGACGGCGGCAGTTACGGCCATGACCGGCGGCGTGGGTACGCCTGATCAGCTCAAGGCACTGGCTGCGCTGGGCGATGAGCCGTTCGAGTTCATCTGCATGCCCTGGACCGACACCGCCACGCTGGATGCCTGGAAAGCGGCAATGGACGACAGCACCGGTCGCTGGAGCTGGGCGCGTCAGTTGTACGGTCACGTTTACAGCGCCAAGCGCGGCACGGTCGGTACGCTGGTGGCCGCAGGTCAACTGCGCAACGACCAGCACATCACCCTGCAGGGTGTCGAAAACGGTGTTCCGCAACCGGTCTGGCTGCAAGCTGCTGCACTGGCTGCGCGCACGGCGGTGTTCATCTCTGCCGACGCCAGCCGTCCGACCCAGAGCGGCACCATGCCTGGCATCGATCCGGCTCCGGCCAGTCAGCGTTTCACCCTGACCGAGCGTGAGTCGCTGCTGCGTTACGGCATCGCCACGGCGTACTACGAAGGCGGTTACGTGCGCATTCAGCGTTCGATCACCACCTATCAGAAGAACGCTTATGGCCAGGCTGACAACTCGTACCTGGACAGCGAAACCATGCACCAGTCGGCGTTCATCATCCGTCGCCTGCAAGGCATCATCACCAGCAAGTACGGCCGCCACAAGCTGGCCAACGATGGCACGCGCTTCGGTGCCGGCCAGCCGATCATCACGCCGAGCACCATCCGTGGCGAGTTGATTGCGCAGTACGCACGTCTTGAAGAAGAGGGGCATGTGGAGAACGCCGAAACGTTCGCCCAGCACCTGATCGTCGAGCGTGACGGCAATGACCCAAGCCGCGTGAACGTGATGTTCCCGCCTGACTACATCAACGGCCTGCGCGTGTTCGCGCTGCTCAACCAGTTCCGCTTGCAGTACGACGAAGCGGCATAAGCCTAACCAACCCTTTCAAGCCCGCCTCGTGCGGGTTTTTTCATTCTGGAGATAAACAACATGGGTCAGAAAGTTGCGGGTACCTGCTACATCAAAGTGGATGGCACCCAATTGACCATCAGCGGCGGCGGCGAAGCGCCTCTGATGAACATCAAGCGCGAGACGGTCGTGCCTGGTTACTACAAGGAAACCGAAAAGGCTGCCTGGTTGAAATTCACCGCCGTGCATACCGCGGATCTGCCGCTCAAGCTGCTCACTACTGGTGTGGATATGACCATCACCTGTGAGTTCAAGAACGGCAAGACCTACGTCCTGTCCGGCGCCTACCTGGTCGATGAGCCGAGCAGCAAGGCTGACGACGGCACCATCGAACTGCAATTCGACGGCAATCAGGGGAGCTGGCAATGAGTGAAGTCATCGACCTGGCCAGCCCGATCGAAGCGCACGGCGAAACCCTTTCGCAACTGACCTTCCGGCGCCCTACGGCGCAGGAAGCGCGGGCCATCAAGGCCCTGCCGTACAGGATCGACAAGAACGAGGAAGTCTCCCTGGATCTGGACGTGGCGGCGAAATACATCGCCGTCTGCGCTGGCATCCCGCCCTCGTCGGTCAATCAGATGGACCTGTGCGACATCAATACGTTGAGCTGGAAGGTTGCGAGTTTTTTCATGGCAGCGGCATCAGCAACCTCGAAGGACTGATCGCCGTCGTTTACGACCTCGCGTATTTCTGGAAGACCGATCCCGAACTGATGATGTCCAGGGAGCTGGACATCATCACCGAGTCGATCTTGCAGACGCAACGCATCAACCAGATCCTGCAGGGGGAGTGATGGCAGACACTATCAAGACGCTGATTACCGGCGTCGACAAGCTGTCTCCAACGCTGGCAACCATCCGCAACAACGTTGAAGGCTTCGAGACCAGGCTTAAAGGCTCTGGTCTTGGGAACGTCGAAGTGGGCGAGATGATCAAGAGCAATGCTTTGGCAGAGCCCTTGATTGCCGGGGTAAAGGCAGCGATCGGTTTCGAGACCAGCATGGCCGGCGTGAAACGATCGGTCACCTTTGAAACACCGCAACAGTTCCAGCAGATGAGTTCCGACATTCTGGACCTCAGTGAACGACTGCCGGAAAGCGCCAACGGTATCGCGGCGATTGTCGCCGCGGGTGCCAAGGCCAATGTACCGCGCGAAGAACTGACCGGGTTTGCCAGCGACGCCGTGAAAATGGGCGTCGCATTCGATCAGACGGCGGCCGAGTCGGGGGACATGATGGCCTCGTGGCGGTCATCGTTTCAGATGACTCAGCCGCAGGTCGCGGCGTTGTCCGAGAAGATCAACGTGCTCGGTGGCAACAACCTGGAAAAGAAAATCGCCACCATGGTGACTGCAATGGGCCCGCTCGGGCCGGTTGCGGGGATGGCCTCCGGGCAACTGGCGGCAATGGGCGCGACCCTGGCCAGCGTCGATGTGCCGGCCGATGTGGCCGCCAGCGGCATGAAGCGGTTCATGCAGTCGTTGACCGAAGGGGGCGCGGCGAAAGCCGGGGCGTTCGAGGCGTTGCAGCTCGACGTCAACCAGCTGACCCAAGGCATGCAGAGTGACCCGTCCGGGACCATTGAAAAGGTCCTGACGGCGGTTTCCAGTGTTGATCCTGGCAAACAGTCGGACGTCATCACGCAGCTGTTCGGTGCCGAATCGCTGGGCGCGATCACGCCGCTGCTGGCCCACCTCGATGTGCTCAAGTCCAACCTGGCCAAGGTCGGGGAGGGCGTGCAAAACAGCGGCTCCATCGAGAAGGAGTTCGCAGACAACTCCCAGACCACGGCCACTGCCATCAAAGAGATGACTAACCGTGTCGATCGTCTGGGCATCAATATCGGCAGTATGTTCCTGCCGGCGATGAACGAAGCAATGGCCGTGATCGGGCCGATGATTTCTCAGGTCGCCGCGCTGGCGGCCGAACACCCAGAGGTGATCAAGGGCGTCGTGGGCGCCGCGATTGCTTTCGGCGTACTGCAAGTCGCCGTTCTCGCTGCGACGAGTGCCGCCGGGCTGCTGGCTGCGGTCATGGGCATGTCACCGTTGGGCCTGATCGTGCGCGGCCTCGCGCTGGCGGCAGGTTTTCTGATCGCCAACTGGTCTACCGTCGCACCTTATTTCCAGGCGGTCTGGGAGGCGATTCGCGGACCGGTGATGGCGCTGTGGGACGTGCTCAAGGCGGTGTTCGCCTGGACGCCGCTGGGCATGATCGCAGCCAACTGGCAGCCACTGAGCGAATTCTTTGCTGCGCTGTGGGACGTGATCAAAGCGCTGGCCACGCCGGTCTTCGATTTTCTGCAGACGCTGTTTGCATGGTCGCCATTGGGCATGGTCGTGGCCAACTGGCAGCCGCTGTCCGAGTACCTGGCCGGCCTGTGGGAAACCATCAAGGCCGAGGCACAACCGTTTACCGATGTGCTGGCAACGCTGTTCAGTTTTTCGCCGCTGGGCATGGTCATCGAGAACTGGCAGCCGATCAAAACCTGGTTCGCAGGTCTGTGGGCGGACATCAAGCCATTCATCGAGCCGATCATGAGCTGGTTTGGTGGCGACACGAATAAGACCGTCCTGCAGCGGGCGACCGAGAAGGCCAATCAGTTCGCGGAAGAACAGCGGATACGCAACGCAGGGCCAGGCGGCGGGACTGGAGCGTTTCTGGCGGCCGGTGCCGTCGAGAACGTTCGCACAAATCAACAGTTGCTCAATCAGGCCACTGGCGTGCCGCCGACCAGCCAATTGCTCGGCGTACCCACCCCGCTGGCCCCCGGCAGCCTGTTGTTGCAACAGGGCGCAGCCGGGGCCGGCCCGCGACTTGAAGGCGAGCTCAACATTCGCTTTGAAAACGCACCGCCGGGCCTGCGTGCGGGGCAAGTGCAAACCAACCAGCCGGGTTTGACGATATCGCCAAACGTCGGTTATCGAACCCTCGGCGCAGGAGCCGGATCATGAGTACATGGCGTGACAGCCTGCTGCCGGCGTCTTTCCGGGGCGTCGGTTTTTTCATTGAAAAAGCCGTCGTCCCGGCAGGCCGCAAGGGGCAGTTGCATGAGTTTCCACAACGCGACGAGCCTTATTTCGAGTCGCTGGGCAAACAGTCGAAAGTGCATACGCTGACGGGGTTCATTGTCGGTCCCGACTGTTTCGAACAGCGAGACAAATTGCTGCAGGCACTGGAGCAGGAAGGTGCCGGCGAGCTGGTGCATCCTTGGCTGGGTCGCGTGCAGGTCCAGGTTGGCGAATGTGGTGTTACACACAACCTGAGCGAAGGCGGACTCGTCCGGCTGGACCTGAAATTCTATCCGGCCAACCCGCTCAAGTTTCCCGTGTCGACGCTCAATACGCGACGGCAGTTGCTGGGCGCATCCGAGAGCCTGCTGGACTCGGCGCTCAGGCGCTACCGCTCGGTGATGGCCACAGTGGACGCGGTGCGTATCAATATTCAGGCGCTGCGCAGCGCCCTGTCGGGTGTATTCGCGACCATTCAGCGGCAGTTCACACCGTTCATGACGATCTATTCGGATGTCACCGCGCTGGTGCATTCGCTGGTCAACGCGCCATTGACGGTCAGCACGCTGTTTACCACGTTCTTCGCCAGTTTCGACGGTGACAGCCGTCGAGCCAGAAGAGCGAACGGCACCAGCAGTATTGGCGGGGCGAGTACGGGAGCAGGTTCCGGCGGCTCGACAGGGGGCGGCTCAGGCAATGGTTCCGCGAGTGGCAGTAACGGCACCGCTGCGAGCAACGCGGCAGCAAGGTCCGGCAGCAATGGCGGCGTGTCCTCTGTTGAAACGGTCGATTACCGGTCGGTGATTTCCGAGGCCACGCAACAGGCGGAGGCAGTGTCCGGCATCAATCTGGTCAGCCAGAGCAGCGGGCTGGATACCGGCGTGACGGCGCAGGCCGCGGCCAATCTGGTCCAGGATGCCTTGTTGGTCAAGGTGTCGAAAATCGTCGCGAGCATGCCGGTTGCGACGACCGTCACGCCGCTCACGGTGGTGCCGTCGCTGGATCAGCAAGTGACGCAAGCGCTGCAACGCGTGGATGTGCCGGTTGCCGATGATGTGATCGAACTGCGCGACACGCTGAGTTCAGCCATCTGGGAAGCGTCCTTGAAAGCCGACCCTGAACATTACCTGGCGCTCAACACGTTGCGTCAGGCGTTGATCCGGCACCTCAACGCGGTGGCGGCCTCTGGCGTGCGTCTGGTGGACCTGAAGGTGTCCGAGCCGTTGCCCGCGCTGGTGCTGGCCTATCGCCGATTCGGTGACGCCAGCCGGGCGCAGGAAATGGTGCAGCGCAATCGGCTGGCCCATCCGGGTTTCGTGCCGCCCGGCACGCTGAAGATCGCTCAGGAGTGACCCATGATCGACCCTAACGTTGTCACCCTGACGGTTGACGAGCACGACTATGCCGGCTGGAAGTCGGTGGAAATCTCTGCCGGGATCGAGCGTCAGGCGCGCAGCTTTGACGTGAGCATTACCTGGCAGTGGCCGGGCACTGAAATCTCGCATCCGATCACGCCTGGCGCCGCGTGCGAAGTGCGTATCGGCGGCGAGTTGATTCTGACCGGTTGGGTGTTTGCCGCGCCGATCAGCTATGACGGCAAGCAAGTCACGCTAAAGATTTCCGGACGCTCGAAAACCGCCGACCTCATCGACTGCTCGGCCATCAACAAGCCGAGTCAGTGGAAGGAGGTGGGGGTGCTGAAGATCGTTGAAGCGCTGGCTGCTCCCTATGGTTTGTCGGTGATCAGCGAAATACCGGAAACCTCGAAGATGGCCGATCACACCATCGAGCCTGCCGAAACCGTGTTCAAGTCCATTGACCGGCTGCTGACCCTGTTCCGGATTTTTTCCACCGATGACGAATACGGCAATGTGGTGCTGGCCAGGCCGGGTAGTCGCGGGCAGAGCGCAGACGCGCTCGAACTTGGCAAGAACGTGTTGAGCGCCGTCATCGCGCGGGACTTTTCCGGGCTTTTTTCCGAGTACCGGGTCATCGGTCAACAAACCGGTAATGACCAGACGTTCGGCAAGGAGTCGTCGGAGGTCTCGGCCGAGGTCACGGATAACCGGCATGACGATCCCGCGCATAAAAAGCGGCTTCGCGTACTGGTCGTTCATGAGGATGCACCGATCACCCCCAAGCTCGCTCTGAGTCGCGCCAATTGGGAACGTGGTCAGCGGGCCGGCAAGGCGCTGCTCACCACCTACAAGGTCCAGGGCTGGCGGCAGTCCAACGGGGCGCTCTGGCGGCATAACACCATGGTCCGGGTGATCGATCCGGTCATCGGTTTTACGAGCCGCAACATGCTGATTTCAGCCGTGACCTACTCGCTGAGCGACCAAGGCACGATCACCACACTGGTGGTCGGTCCGCCTGAAGGTTTCCAGGCCGAGCCGGGTGACCCCAACAAGCGCAGCAAGGTGCAGGTCAATCAGGATGCTTACTCCTGGCTGCTGCCCATCGACGAGGAAACAACCTCATGAGCTTACTCAATCGCATGCTGGTGCGCGGCACCGTGGTGCTCGCCAGAGCCAGCAGCAAAATGCAGGCGCTGCAAATGCGCCTCACCGCCGGAGAGGTCAAGGACGACATGGAGCACTTCGAACCCTACGGTTTCACCAGCAATCCACTGGCCGGCGCTGAAGGTATCGCCGCGTTCATTGGTGGCGACCGGTCGCACGGTCTGCTGCTGGTGGTGGCCGACCGGCGCTATCGGCTCAAGGGGCTGGAGTCCGGCGAAGTGGCGATCTACACCGACGAGGGCGACAAGATTCACCTCAAGCGCGGCAAGGTCATCGACATTGAAACCGACACCTTGAACATCAAGGCGACGGTGGCCGTGAACTTCGACACACCGCAGATCACCCAGACCGGAAAGATCGTCTCTCAGGGCGACCAGCTCGCCGCGGGCATCAGCCAGATCAGCCATCTGCACGGCAACGTGCAGGGCGGGAATGGCCAGAGCGGGCCGCCCGTTGGAGGTGCCGGATGATCATCGAAGGCTCTCTGCAGGCGTCTCTGCTGCGCTCGGTGGTCATCAGCCTGTTCACCTGGCGACGTGCCGAAGCGGACGACCCGTTCGACGATGCCGAGCGCTATGGCTGGTGGGGCGACACCTACCCGGCACAGGCCAATGACCGCATCGGTTCCAGGCTGTGGCTGCTGCGCCGGGTCAGGCTGACTGCCCAGACCCAGCGAGATGCCGAGTTCTATGCCCGCGAAGCGCTCGACTGGCTGATCGAAGATGGCCAGGTCCAGCACATCAACATCCTTACCGAACAGGTTCAGAGCAACCGCCTGAACCTGGGCGTCGAGCTGGTCGTCTCTGACGGTCAGCTCGTGCGTTTCAACCCTTCTGAACAGTGGCAGGTGATTTATGCCGTTTGAAACACCTACGTTACCGGCGCTGATCAACCGAACCCAGGTCGACCTTGCCGACGAAGCGCTGCGTCAGTCCGATGCCCGGGTATTGTCCCGCGCGCACAGCGGTGCGGCCTACGGGCTGTACGGCTATCAGGACTGGATCGCCGACCAGATTCTGCCGGACACCGCCGACGAGGAGACCCTCGAGCGGCAAGCCATCCTGCGCCTGAGGCAACCGCGCAAGGTGGCACAGGCCGCTACTGGCACGGTGCGCTTCAGCGCTGCAGCCGGCGCGGTGCTGGATGCGGACACTGTGCTGCAGTTCAGCGATGGACGCTTCTACCGTGTCACCAAAGGCGTCACCACGGTTGCGGGCAATAACACGACCACGGTCGAAGCGGTGGATGCCGGTGTTCTGGGTAACGCGGATGCCGGTCTGGTGATGACTGCCGTGCAACCGGTCGAAGGCATCGACAGCACCTTCACCGTCATTGCCGACGGTCTGTCCGGCGGCATCTCGCAGGAAAGTATCGAGTCGTTGCGTGCGCGTGTCGTGCGCTCCTACCGGGTCATCCCGCATGGCGGCAATCAGGATGATTACGTGACCTGGGCGCTGGAAGTACCGGGCGTGACGCGTGCCTGGTGTGTGCGCCGGTTCATGGGGCCAGGGACTGTGGCGGTGTTCTTCATGCGTGACGACCAGGCCGATCCCATTCCTGACGCTGAACAGCTCGCTGCGGTCGCGGCGTATATCGAGCCGCTGCGTCCGGTTACGGCGGATGTGTATGTGCTGGCGCCGGTGCAGAAACCGGTGGTCTACACGATTCGGCTCACACCGGACACCTCCGCCGTGCGGGCGGCGGTCGAGGCGCAGCTGCTGGACCTGCACAACCGTGAGGGCGGACTGGGCGAAACGCTGTTGCTCACGCACATCGCCGAGGCCATCAGTCGCGCGACGGGCGAAACCGATCATGTGCTGGTTTCGCCAGTGGCCAATGTTACTGCGGCGGCCAACCAGCTGCTCACGTTCGGGGGTATTCAATGGTCGTCATAAGAACTGCCGAACACTACGCCGGGCAACTGCAGGCGCTGTTGCCCCCCGGCCCAGCGTGGGATCCGGAGCGGGTGCCGGAATTGCAGCAGGTGATTACCGGGCTGTCCCGCGAGTTCGCGCGCATCGATGGCCGCGCGTTCGACCTGCTCAACGAGATGGACCCCGCCACCGTCAGTGAGCTGGTCCCGGACTGGGAGCGGGTGATGAACCTGCCCGACCCGTGCCTGGGGCTCAAACCCTTGTTCGCTGACCGGCGTCTGTCGGTGCGCCAGCGGCTCGTGGCAACAGGAGGGCAAAACGCGGCGTTCTACATCGACATTGCCATCAGCCAGGGCTACCCCGATGCCACCGTGACCGAACACCGAGCGCCCCGTATGGGGCGTTCGCGTTTTGGCCAGGCGCACTTTGGCACCTGGAACGCGCAATTCATGTGGACCCTGAACACCGGCGGGCGCCAGCGCCTGGGCCGACGCTTCGGGGCCAGCTACTGGGGAGAGCGGTTCGGGGTGAATCCCGGACTCGCAATCGAATGTTTGATCCGTCGAGCAGCACCGGCGCACAGCGTCGAATTCGTAAACTTCAACTGAGGAACACAATGTGGATTATCCCAAGAGTGTGCCGGGCGTAGGCTTGGCAAGCGGCAAGTTTGTAGATGAAAACCCGGCTACCGGCATGCCCGGCTCGCTTATTCCTGCGCAGTGGGGTAACTCGATCACGCAGGAGATTTTGAATGCGATGGCGGCCGGTGGTGAGCAGCCTGATGAAACCAGAACAGACCAGCTCGCAACCGCAATTACGCAGATTGGTTCGCAAGTCAGGCAGGCCTATAAAGGTGCCGGGTTTGGCTACACCGCTTCTGAAACTCTGTTGCCCGGAGCGGCGGGGCATTGGCACAGAATCAACCTTGGGGGCATCACGCTGACCTTGCCTCCCAAAGCGAACGTAGTAGTAGGTAAGTCGATAACCTTTCATAACGCATCGCCAGCAGCGGCAACTATCAAGGCCAATGGTGCTGAGATCATCTCCCTATACGGTGCCGGCAGCAATACGTTGAAGCTCAATGCGGCGGAGTGGGTAGAGCTTGTTTTTAATACTGACGCGATCTACATCACCAAGCGCGGCAAAATGACAGAGGTAGAGGAGGTCGACTCTCAAAAAGTGTTCTCTTTCACCACCGATACAGTTTTTACAAGAGACCAGATGGAGTTGCTGCTACTGGATGCCACTGGCGGCAATCGTGCGTTCACACTGCCCTCCTCAAACGCGGCACTAGGTGTCAAGGACGTCATTGTTCGCAGAATAGACGGCAGTGGCAACCGGCTGACCGTTAATGCAAGTGCCGGGGAAAAGATCAGGTTTCATACCCATCTAAATGCTGCTGGTTATTCCTTTCTGGTTCTGATGGGGGCTGGAGACTGGTGGCATCTGCGCAGCGATGGTGCCGGGAGTTGGTGGCCGGTAGGACGCTACGACAACACACCTCTGGGACGGCCCGTCTTCGAAACAACGACGTTGTTCAGCCCAGGAGGATACGGAGCGTTGAACGGTGGGCTTCTCAACCGCGCCGACTGGCCGTGGCTTTGGGATCATGCGCAAAAGTCCGGGATGGTTTACACCGAAGCAGCTCGTACCGGCAAGGAAGGTGGATGGAGCAGTGGCGACGGCGCCCTGACCTTCCGAGGGCCCGAAGGTAGGGGCGAGTTCCTGCGGGTACTGGATGAGTCTCGTGGCGTCGATACGTCGCGTGTCGCCGGATCTTGGCAGGACGGCACTTGGCTGAGGACGGTGGCTCAGGAGTGGAGCGGGTCTGACATAGAAACGGGTACTTACTTGTTGGGCAGTGGTCACGCCCAGGCAGATGGACGCCTCAACTCCACAGGCCCTAATGGCTTGTTGCCGATCGGTGCATTGGTTCCAGCTGGAGGTTCTGCGTATCTCCGTGAAACGACAGATAACGGCGTGACGGGAGCTGCTATGAGAGACGACCAGCAACCGATGAACAACTGGATTCGTTTCCGTAGCCGCAACATGGCCTATCCCGGCCGTATTAAACTGATCTGAGGACATTATGCCTACTTACTTGATAGATGACTCTGGGGCCTTGATAGGGCCTGTTGAATTACCGGTTGTTCCTGGACTGGGCGAGCAAACGCCCAGCAATGCTGTAAGCATGACCGAGTTGCTTAACGAACCGAACACAGGATTTGCCTGGACACTGATAAACGGTGAGCTGCAGCAGGTCATAGATCGCCGTGGCTTGATGTATCGAATAAACGACGGCTCGGTAGAGGAGTGGAGCAGCCTCGGTCTGCCGCCTGAACGGCTCACCGCCAAACAATGGCCCGGCAAGTATTACGTTTGGCGAGAGGGTGAATGGGTTCTTGATACGGAAGCGCAGAAGGCCGCTTTGGCTTCCGCCGCTCTGCTGGTTCGTGACCAGCGTTTGCAGGAAGCAGCTACACGTATCGCCCCGTTGCAGTATGCCGAAGAACTGGGAGATGCCACCGAGGCGGAGAAGGCAAGTTTGCTCGAATGGAAACGCTATAGCGTAGAACTGAACCGGATCGAGCAAACCCCGGATTACCCTCTCCAGATCAAATGGCCTTCACCGCCCTCGGGTACAACTGCCCTGTAGACATGACTGCGAGAGCGGTTTTTTTTTGCCCGTGCCTACAGAACAGCTAGCCCCGGTAGGGCGCAAGTACAGACGAACTGCCCCGCTCTGAGGGGGCGTTGTTTTATTCGCCATTTAATCTCGCTTTTGAACAGGAGAGCCTTATCGACTCATGGGGTGGGCTCGTCCCGCAAGCCCCAGAGGAGTATCAATTCCTGTCAACCAGCAACAACCACTGAACATGCTCCCTGACGCCGGCCCCACCGCCGGCGTTTTAGTTCCTGTCATCAAACGAAACAGGAGGTCCGCCGACGCCCGCAAGCGTCAATCATTCATAAACCCATACTCTCTCACTAGAAAACCGAAGGTATTCATATGTACACAGTAATAAGCGCTCGTGATCCACGGTGGTCCGATATGACACACACATACATTAATCTGTGGGTGTTGTTTGCAGAGTTTAAAGACACTTACGGCGAGGTGCCTTTTAGTGCGTCTCCCAACGATTCCGCTGCTCACGGCGTCGATCTGTTTAACCGTGCCCTCGCCGGTGAGTTCGGCCCGGTTCTCGAGCCGACCGAGGAGGCGGTCCTGCAACTGGTGACGAGTCAGCGGAATAACTTATCAAGTAACGCTACTTATCGAATCCACTCGTTGCTGGACGAACTGGATATTCTTCAAGACGCCATAGCAATGAATCTGGCGACCGAAGAGCAATTGAAATCCGTGCCAGCAATAAACGCTGAGCTGTACGCGTTCCGTCTTTATCGCGTGCAGCTTTCCCTAATTGACACATTGCCAGGTTACCCAAGGAAGTTCGACTGGCCAGTGGCGCCTGCGCAGCCTTTTGTGTATGTGCCACCTTCTGAGTAGTTAGCCATTTGGCAGGGCGTGCGCGAAAACGAATTGCATCCGGCGCCAGCTATGAGGCTGGAGTTGTTGTTTCTGCTTTCGCTATGGCCGCGACCTGCCGATATGACTGCTGCTAATGACTCAGGTCAATGATGGGGTGTTTTTTACCCGTAATGCGCGTCGCTCTTGAGTCACGAGAGCTTCGTCGATTGGGGACACTGACGAGCGTCATAAGCAAGGCAGGAGTAACCATGCCTATCAACCAGCAACAACTATTACAAATCCTCCCCAACGCCGGCTCTAAAGCCGGCGTTTTCGTTCCTGCTCTCAACATCGCCATGGCCCGTTACGCCATCGACACCCGCCTGCGTATCGCCGCGTTCATTGCTCAGATAGGGCATGAGTCCGGGCAGCTTCGTTATGTGCGCGAGCTGGGCAGTGACAGCTACCTGGCGAAGTACGACACGGGCCAGTTGGCGCTGCGTCTGGGCAACACGCCAGAAGCAGATGGCGACGGTCAGTTGTATCGGGGCCGTGGGCTGATTCAGGTGACGGGGCGGACCAACTACGAGGCGTGCGGGGAGGCGCTCGGGCTGGACTTGCTTGCCCAGCCGCAACTGCTCGAACAACCCGGCCACGCGGCCATGTCGGCGGCATGGTTCTGGGATCGGGCCAACCTCAACGTGCTGGCAGACCAGGGTGATTTTTTGATGATCACCCGCCGCATCAACGGCGGTACCAACGGCCTGGCGGATCGGCAGGCGCTTTACCAGCGGGCATTGGAGGTGCTGCCGTGAAAGTGCTGGATATGCGATTCCTGATCCTCGCATTCGTGCTGGGGTCAGGGCTGGGTACATGGGCCGCCTGGAAATGGCAGGCGGCCCGCTATGGCCTGCAACTGTCCACGCAAGCGCTGACGTGGCAGCGCGAGCGCGAGCAGGCGGCGCTGGCGGTCGTCGACTGGCAGAACGCCGAGCAGGCACAACGACGGGCGCTGGAAGTCCGTTTGCACACCAACGATACAACCATCCACAAGGAGTTGAGCGATGCACAGACTGCTCAGGCTCGTTTGCGTGATCGCCTGGCTACCGCTGATTTGCGCTTGTCAGTCCTCCTCGCCAACAGCCCCGCCAAGCGCGATGGCATGCCAGCCGGCACCGACACCGGCGGCGTGGTTCATGGAAGCCCGCGAGGCGAACTTGACCCAGCGGCTGCTGGACGAATTGTCGCCATCACCGACTACGGCGATCAGGGATTGATCGCTTTGAAGGCCTGCCAAGCCTATGTGCGCGAGATTGCGCACTGATGTTCCTCTCGGCTCCCCACCTCCCAGGCCATCGTGCCCCTGCCTCAATCCCGCCTCCGCAAGGAGGCGCGGCCCTCTTTTCAGCCTTTAACTGCTTTTCAATCGACGCGGCCCGGTACATTCATATTGCACCGGCCGATTCGGTACGCTAATGTCCTGAAACGTACCGATGAGACCCCTTCCGTGACGACAGTCAGCAAGCTTTTGATGCGCGTTATCAAGGCTCACGCCCGTTGGCGTTGGCGCGCCTGACTATTTCCTCGCCGGCCCTGCCGGTCCCGTACCTGTATGCCTTCGATTTTGTGATGTTTTTCTCCGTCCCCCGGCCTTGTGGCTGACGAGGGGATGCATGAGTGAAGCAGAATCCGGAAGGCCTGAATCAAGTCAGTAAATCAAAAGGTTGATAGCAAAATGCTGCTGATGATCGATAACTACGATTCGTTTACCTACAACGTCGTGCAGTACCTCGGTGAGCTGGGGGCGGACGTCAAAGTCATTCGCAATGACGAACTGAGCATCGCCGAGATCGAGGCCCTGAACCCGGAGCACATCGTCGTTTCGCCTGGCCCGTGCACGCCCAATGAAGCCGGCGTCTCGCTGGATGTGATCAAGCACTTCGCGGGCAAACTGCCGATTCTGGGCGTGTGTCTCGGGCATCAGTCCATCGGTCAGGCCTTTGGCGGCGACGTGGTCCGCGCGCGTCAGGTCATGCATGGCAAAACCAGCCCGGTCATTCACGAAGACGGCGGGGTGTTCGATGGCTTGAATCATCCGTTGGTGGTCACCCGCTACCACTCGCTGGTGGTCAAACAGGATACGCTGCCCGATTGCCTGGAAGTGACGGCCTGGACTGCGCTGGAAGACGGTTCGGTCGATGAGATCATGGGCCTGCGCCACAAGACATTGAACGTCGAAGGGGTGCAGTTTCACCCCGAGTCGATCCTGACCGAGCAGGGCCACGAGCTGTTCGCCAATTTTCTCAAGCAGAGTGGCGGTCATCGTCAGGGCTAAGGATTTTTTATGAGTACCCCCATGGATATCAAAAGCGCGCTCAATCGCGTGGTCAACCAGCTGGACCTGACCACTGAAGAGATGAGCGATGTCATGCGCGAAATCATGACCGGCCAATGCACTGAAGCGCAGATCGGTTCGTTTCTGATGGGCATGCGCATGAAGAGCGAAACCATCGATGAAATCGTCGGTGCGGTGTCGGTCATGCGCGAGCTGGCTGGCAAGGTCGAACTGAAAACCCTGGACGGCGTGGTCGACATCGTTGGCACGGGCGGCGATGGCGCGAATATTTTCAACGTGTCGACAGCTTCCGCTTTCGTCATCGCCGCCGCGGGTTGCACCGTGGCCAAGCATGGTAATCGTGCCGTCTCGGGCAAAAGCGGCAGTGCCGATCTGCTCGAGGCTGCCGGGGTTTATCTGAACCTCACGCCTGTTCAGGTAGCGCGTTGCATCGACAGCGTGGGTATCGGCTTCATGTTCGCCCAGTCTCATCACACCGCCATGAAGCACACGGCCGGGCCGCGCCGCGAACTGGGTCTGCGCACACTGTTCAATATGCTCGGCCCGCTGACCAATCCGGCCGGCGTTCGTCATCAGATCGTCGGCGTGTTCAACCAGGCGCTGTGCCGCCCGCTGGCCGAGGTGCTGCTGCGTCTGGGCAGCAAGCATGTGCTGGTGGTCCACTCGCAGGACGGCCTGGACGAATTCAGTCTGGCCGCACCGACCTTCGTGGCCGAGCTGAAAAACGGCGAAGTCACCGAATACTGGGTACAGCCCGAAGACCTGGGCATCAAAAGTCAGAGCCTGTACGGCCTTGCCGTGGAAAGCCCGGCCGCTTCGCTGGAGCTGATCCGCGATGCGCTGGGACGCCGCAAAACCGAGAACGGGCAGAAAGCTGCGGAGATGATCGTGCTCAATGCCGGCGCCGCGCTTTATGCTGCTGATCACGCGACAAGCCTGAAAGAAGGCGTGGCCCTGGCGCACGATGCGCTGCACACTGGCCTGGCGCGGGAAAAACTGGAAGAACTGGGTGCCTTCACGGCGGTATTCAAGCAGGAGAACGAAGCATGAGTGTGCCAACCGTACTGGAAAAGATCCTTGCCCGAAAGGCCGAGGAAGTTGCGGCTCGTCGTGCGATTGTGGGCCTGACCGAGCTTGAACAACAGGCCGCCCGGGCCGACGCGCCACGTGGCTTTGCCAAGGCATTGATCACTCAGGCCAAGGCAAAGCAGCCTGCCGTTATCGCCGAGATCAAGAAGGCATCGCCGAGCAAGGGCGTCATCCGCGAACACTTCCTGCCGGGCGAGATCGCCAGAAGTTATCAGGCCGGTGGCGCGACCTGTCTGTCAGTGCTGACCGATGTGGACTTCTTTCAGGGCGCCGATGCCTATCTGCAGGAGGCACGTGCGGCGTGCAACCTGCCAGTGATCCGCAAGGATTTCATGATCGACCCTTATCAGGTGGTCGAAGCACGTGCTTTGGGCGCTGACTGCATTCTGTTGATCGTGTCGGCACTGGATGACGTGCAAATGGCTGAACTGGCTGCCGTTGCCAAGGGCCTGAAGCTGGATGTACTGGTCGAGGTGCACGACGGCGACGAACTGGAGCGCGCACTCAAAACGCTCGATACACCGCTGGTGGGTATCAACAACCGCAACCTTCATACCTTTGAGGTGAGCCTGGAAACCACCCTGGACTTGCTGCCGCGCATCCCGCGTGATCGCCTGGTCGTTACCGAAAGCGGCATTCTCAATCGTGCGGATGTCGAGCTGATGGAAATCAGCGATGTCTACTCGTTTCTGGTGGGTGAGGCCTTCATGCGTGCCGAACACCCGGGCGCCGAGTTGCAGCGGTTGTTCTTCCCGGAGCGCAAGATTGCAGTAAGCGCTTCGTCCAGCGACTGAGCGTATTGAGCTGAACATCTTTGCGAGGGCCGGCATGCAAGACTCGATCATCGACATATGTGTCGAACAAGGCCTGCAGGCCGAGCAGGATCTTCTGGCGTCGGTATGTGCAGGTGCTGCAGATCACGGGCTGCTGTTCTGGCGGCCCAATGATCGCGCGCTGGTCATGCCACGGCGGATGAGCCGGTTAGCGGGTTTTGCCGAAGCCAGCGAGACCCTGTCGGACAACGCATGGCCCGTCCTCTTGCGTGAAACCGGCGGCGAGCCAGTGCCGCAGTCCTCTGCCACGCTGAACATCGCACTGGTCTACGCGCAACCGCCCACTGACGTGGATCGTGACCGTATAGAAACCGCCTACCTGCGATTATGTCAGCCGATTCTCGATCTGATGACCGACCTGGGTGGCCAAGCCTCACTGGGTGAGGTGGCAGGCGCATTCTGCGACGGTCGCTTCAACGTCAACCTCAATGGTCGCAAAATGGTTGGAACGGCTCAGCGCTGGCGTCAGAGCCAGGGCGGAAGGCGTCCCGTAGTGCTGGCGCATGGTGCCTTGCTGCTGGATAACGAGCGCGTTCAGATGGCGGCCGCGGTAAACCGTTTCAATGAGCTGTGCGAGCTTGAGCCGCGTGTCCAGGCAGGCAGCCACATTGCCTTGTACGAAGCGTTTCCGGGTGCTGACGTCCTGGAGCGTCTGGCGCAGGCTTACCGCAAGCTGCTCGCCGGGCTCTGAATACCAAGGGCTCAGCGTGTCCCGAAGACCACCATGGTCTTGCCTTTGACGTTGACCAGGCTCTGTTCTTCAAGGGCCTTGAGCACGCGTCCGACCATTTCCCTCGAACAGCCGACGATGCGTCCGATTTCCTGGCGGGTAATCTTGATCTGCATGCCGTCCGGGTGAGTCATTGCATCCGGCTGCTTGCACAACTCGAGCAACGTGCGAGCCACTCGCCCGGTGACATCGAGAAACGCCAGATCACCGACCTTGCGCGTTGTATTGCGCAGGCGCTCGGCCATCTGGCTGCCGAGCGCATACAGAATTTCCGGCTCTTGCCTGGTCAGCTCGCGGAACGAGTCATATGAAATCTCGGCCACTTCGCATTCGGTCTTGGCCCGCACCCAGGCGCTGCGTACGGACTCCTTTCCCGCTTGCTCGAACAGACCCAGTTCGCCGAAGAAGTCCCCGCTGTTGAGATAGGCGACGATCATCTCCCGGCGCTCGTCGTCTTCGATCAAAACCGTGACTGATCCCTTGAGGATCAGAAACAACGACTCGGAACGCTCACCAGCATTGATGATGTTGGTTTTCGCGGGGCAGCGGCGGCGTTCTGCATGGGGCAGCAGCTTGTCCAGACTGTTTGCTTTGGGCGTAAAGGTTATTGCGACCATGCGAGGCTTCCGAAATAAGGTGTATGGCCAAATGGCATACCTATAGGTATCGGCTGCGCCTTTATTCTCGCCAGCTTTTCCAGACGTGTAGGAAGCTATTTGCGAACATTCCTACGCATTTCCTACAAAAGGCATTTCTTCCGGGCGGCTTTTGGCCCTGTGCTAAGCTGGCGACCCCTTTTTTACAGTGGAGTCTTGGCGATGAAGGCACGCATCCAATGGGCTGGCGAAGCCATGTTCCTCGGCGAATCCGGCAGTGGTCATGTGGTGGTAATGGATGGTCCGCCGGAAAGCGGTGGTCGCAACCTGGGTGTACGCCCGATGGAAATGGTCTTGATCGGGCTGGGTGGCTGCAGCAACTTTGACGTTGTGAGCATTTTGAAGAAGTCGCGCCAACCCGTGGAAAGCTGCGAGGCGTTTCTGGAAGCCGAACGTGCCGATGAAGACCCGAAAGTGTTCACCAAGATCCATCTGCACTTCGTCGTCAAGGGACGAGGGTTGAAAGAGGCGCAGGTCAAGCGGGCGATCGAACTGTCCGCAGAGAAGTATTGCTCGGCCTCGATCATGCTCGGCAACGCGGGTGTGAAGATCACTCACGATTATGAAATTGTCGAACTGGGCTGAACGCCAGACATCCAACGATCATAAAAACGGCGCACACTCTGGCAGACGGCTTCGGACGTCTGCATAATGCGCCACTTTTTACGGGCGCAGCATGTATTGGTTTTCTGCTGCCGGTCCGAACAGACAACCAAAATCGCCAACGCGAAGAGGTGTTAACCGTCCTACGCAGATGAGCCGGGCTCACCTGACGGGCATGCTTGATCACGCGGCTGGCGCCGCACCCATATAGAGAGTTTTTAACGGTGAAAAGCAAACTCAAGCTCCACGGGTTCAATAACCTGACAAAGACCTTGAGCTTCAACATTTATGACATCTGCTATGCGGAAACCCCGCAGGACCAGCAGGCGTATGTCGAGTACATCAACAGTGTGTACGACGCAGAACGCCTGACGCGGATTCTGACTGATGTTGTCGATATCATTGGTGCCAACATCCTGAACATTGCGCGTCAGGATTACGATCCACAAGGTGCCAGTGTGACCATTCTGATCTCGGAGCAGCCGGTGACGCCTACCGAAAGCCAGATCGAAGAGTCGCCAGGTCCACTGCCGGAAACCATCCTGGCGCACCTGGACAAGAGCCATATCACGGTCCACACCTACCCGGAAATTCACCCGGTTGACGGTATTGCCACGTTCCGCGTGGATATCGATGTGTCGACCTGTGGCGTTATTTCACCGCTCAAGGCGTTGAACTACCTGATTCATAAATTCGAGTCGGATATCGTGACCGTCGATTATCGCGTGCGCGGCTTTACCCGTGACGTGGAAGGCAAGAAGCACTTCATCGACCACGAGATCAACTCGATCCAGAACTACCTGTCCGAAGACACGCGCAACGGTTACCAGATGACCGACGTGAACGTGTATCAGGAAAACCTGTTCCACACCAAGATGCTGCTCAAGCAGTTCGAACTGGACAACTACCTGTTTGGCGACGCCACCAGTAACTTGTCTCCCGAGCAGCGCGAGCAAGTGACCGCCAAGGTCAAACACGAAATGCTGGAAATCTTCTACGGCCGTAACGTCGCCGTATAAACCCGGATTCCGGACATTAAAAAGGCGCCTGATGCAGGCGCCTTTTTTATGGGCGTTGTATGCGTGTTGTCAGATGCGATAAGTCGACTTGGTCATGACCTTGGCCAGCACACTCATGCCGAACTTGACCGGTGCCGGGAAGCGAAAACCGCCTGCCTCCAGTGCGGATTCAGCGTGGTGTTCTTCATCGCTGAGCATCTGTTGCAGGATAGCCCGGGACTTGCCGTCTTCGGTCGGTAGTTGCTCCAGATGTTCAGCCAGGTGCTTGCAGACCTGATCTTCGGTCGCCGCGACGAACCCCAGGCTGACCCGGTCGCTGATAACGCCGGCTACTGCGCCCATCCCGAAGGACAGACTGTAGAACAGTGGGTTCAGCACACTGGTATGGCTGCCAAGCTGATGAATGCGCTGTTCGCACCAGACCAGATGATCGATTTCTTCTTCAGCCGCACGCTCCATCGCCTTGCGCACCTTGGGCAGCTTTGCCGTCAGCGCCTGGCCCTGATAAAGCGCCTGGGCGCAGACTTCGCCGGTATGGTTGATGCGCATCAGACCCGCGACGTGGCGCGTGTCGACTTCGCTCATCTTGTGCTCGGGCTGAACAACGGCGGGGGAAGGGCGCTGCGAGTGCGCGCTGGACGGTAGCAATGTACGCATCGCGCTGTCGGCTTGCAGTAACAGACGGTCTAGGGGGGAGTATTGACGTTCGGTAGCCATGGGCACCTCCGGAAGATCATGCGGGCAGTTTACCCCAATCGGCCGGAGCGGGCAGGGCTTGTGTCGTCCGACCAGCGCTGATCACACACACTGGTCGGCCGGGAAGCCCGAAAACGCTGGCTCAGCCCGGTGGCCAGTTCATCTGGCGCTGACCAAGTACATGCATGTGAATGTGGTAGACGGTCTGCCCGCCCAGCTCATTGCAGTTCATCACCACGCGGAAGCCTTCTTCGCAGCCCAGCTCGAGGGCCAGACGCTGCGCCGTGAACAGAATATGTCCGGCCAGGCCTTTGTCTTCCTCGGTCAGATCGTTCAGGGTGCGAATGGGCTTTTTCGGGATAACCAGAAAATGCACGGGTGCCTGTGGGGCGATGTCGTGAAAGGCCAGTACCTGATCATCTTCATAGATGATCTTTGCCGGGATTTCCCGATTGATGATCTTGGTAAACAAAGTGTCCACAGCCGTTTGCTCCTTGTCGGTTGATGGTCGTCACAGGGTATCGCTGTGCTTCAGCGCGTCCGAGTGTACTGAGCAAGACGCTGCTCGCCCAGCCGTTTGTCGGTCAGCGCGGGCAGTATTTCTTGTTGATATAGCCGCTGATCTGGCGAGCCAGCCAGCGTGAAACCAGGCGCGGGCTAAGCGTCCACAGCCGGTTACCGAAACCGGGAGTGATCACTGCGCGGTTTTTTGCCAGCGCGCGAACGGTATACAGCGCCACTTCTTCGGGGCTCATCAGGTTATCCACATTGACCTGCAACTGCGCGGTGCGAAAAAAGGACGTCCTGGTCGGGCCGGGGCACAGCACCGAGACCTTCACGCCGGCTTTCTTCACTTCCTCGCGCAGCCCTTCGGAAAAATGCAGCACATAGGCCTTGCTTGCGTAGTAGGTGCTCATCCATGGCCCGGGCTGGAATGCCGCCACCGAGGCGATGTTGAGTATCTGGCCGCCGCCCTGAATGGCCATCAGGTTGCCGACCGTGTGGCACAGGCGCGTGAGGGCCAGAATGTTCAGATCGATCAGGTCCTGCTCTGCACTCCAGTCCTGAGCCAGAAAAGGTCCGCAGGTGCCGATGCCCGCAGCGTTGACCAGCAGATCGATCTGATGGGCGCCGTCTTCCAGTTCCAGCAGAAAGCCCGAGAGTCTCAGTGGCTCGCCCAGATCGCAGGCTCGAAACAGCACTTCCACGCCAAAACGCTGCGTCAATTCCAGTGCAATTGTTTCCAGCAGGTCGCGCTGGCGGGCGACCAGGATCAGGTTGCGACCGCGACGTGCCAGCGCTTCGGCCATCGCCAGGCCTATGCCGCTGGACGCGCCGGTGATCAGGGCGTAACGGGTCATGCATTTCTCCATTGAGCGTGTTGCGACCGGCAGTCTGCCGAACCGTGAGCAGTCTATTACTTGTCGCTTTGTTCTTCGGGCTCTATGTTGACATCCGCTGGCGCGGTCAAGGCACTGTCACGGCTTTCTTCGTCGTCGTAAGGGAGCGATTGCTCATATTCGTCGGTCTGCAATTCCAGCTCATCACGCAGTATGCCTGCGCCGCCGGCGGTGAGCCCGATCAGGACAATCGGGATCAGTAACACCCACAGAATGGCCAGGGTCTTCACGCCTCGGGAATTCGGTGGCGGCGGCGGGCCGAAAGCGTTGGGGCCTTTCGTTCCAGGCAGCAGGATCATCAGAAACGGGAAGACGCTGCCTACGAACGGCACCATGGTCAGCAGCAGAAGCCAGCCCGACCAACCCAGATCGTGCAGCCGCTGAACGCCGATCTGCGCACCAATGACAGCGAACACGACGAGCACCACCGCCATCAGCAGGCCGCCGGCGACCAGCGAACCGTTCATGACCAGCAGGCACACACCTACCAGCACCAGCGTCGCGGCGCTCAGGACCATGCTCCACGCCAGATAGCGCAAGCGCCCGATACGCCCATGGATACTCAAGACCTTCAGCGTCGAATGACCGGGCTGATCAGCGCCGACCTGTGCCTTGGGCGGTGCGTAGGGCGATATTTCCAGATGCGCGGGTTTGGGGGAGGGATGGCTGACGACTTCATCCAGACTCAGGCTGATTTCAACGTCAGGTTCGATACGTGCTTCGACGCCCGCATCGTCCAGCGCCTTCAGGTAGCGTTCCGCATCCTGATAAGTGATCCCGCGCTTGAGCGCGACGGGTTGACCGCTGAACAGCTTCTGCACTGCAGACGGTTCGCTTTTGAACAGCCCCGCCAGGTTGGCCTTTGCGGTGTCGAGCTCGACGCCTTCACGCACCTGCCCTTCAAATACAATCTTGAAGTGTGAATCGGCCATACGGGGCTTCCTTGTCTTTAAATGGAAAACAATGCCGGGCGCCGGTCTGAGACAGGGCGCCCTGTCGCGTTACTGATGATTGGAGTCAGAAGGGTTTGACGATAACCAGAATGACGATGGCGATCAGGATCAGTACCGGGATTTCATTGAACCAGCGATAAAACACATGGCTGCGGCCATTTTCACCACGGGCAAAGCGTTTCATCTGTGCGCCGCAGACGTGGTGATAGCCGATCAGCAGGACAACCAGTGCGAGCTTGGCGTGCATCCAGCCCTGACTGAAATAACCGCTGGGGTCGAAGCTGATCAGCCAGCCGCCGAAGACCAGCGTTGCGATCATTGCCGGGGTCATGATGCCACGGTACAGCTTGCGCTCCATGACGATGAAACGCTCGCGGCTGACCGTGTCCTCACTCATCGAGTGATAGACGAACAGTCTTGGCAGATAGAACAGGGCTGCAAACCAGCAGACCATTGAAATGACATGAAGCGCCTTTATCCATAGATAGAGCATTTTTGATTATTCCCAGGTTCACGGTGGCCGAATAGTAGTGTCTTGTGCGCCCATACGTCACGTTGTCGGTTGTCGCAGAGGCGATAGGCTCCTATTATCGACCGCTTTCCAGTTGTTTCGTTGAGGGCAGGTTATGGTCAAGGTCGGTATCGTCGGCGGCACGGGTTACACCGGGGTCGAGCTGCTGCGTCTGTTGGCACAGCATCCGCAGGCAGAAGTAGTGGTCATTACCTCGCGCTCGGAGGCCGGCATGCCAGTCGCCGACATGTATCCGAACCTGCGCGGGCACTACGACGGCCTCGCGTTCAGCGTGCCTGACGTGAAAACCCTGGGTGCCTGTGACGTGGTGTTCTTCGCCACGCCCCACGGTGTAGCCCATGCCCTGGCTGGTGAATTGCTCGCGGCAGGCACCAAAGTGATCGACCTGTCTGCCGACTTCCGTCTGCAGGATCCGGTCGAGTGGGCCAAGTGGTACGGCCAGCCTCATGGTGCTCCTCAGTTGTTGGAGGATGCGGTGTACGGGCTGCCGGAAGTCAACCGCGAACAGATCAGGAACGCGCGACTCATCGCCGTACCGGGTTGCTATCCCACCGCTACCCAGTTGGGTTTCCTGCCGCTGCTTGAAGCCGGTATTGCCGATAACACTCGTCTGATTGCCGACTGCAAATCTGGCGTGAGCGGAGCGGGCCGTGGTCTGAATATCGGTTCGCTGTACTCGGAAGCCAATGAAAGCTTCAAGGCCTACGCCGTGAAGGGCCACCGCCACCTGCCTGAAATCACCCAGGGGCTGCGTCGCGCTGCCGGTGGCGACATCGGCCTGACGTTCGTGCCACACCTGGTGCCGATGATTCGTGGCATTCACTCCACGCTCTATGCAACGGTCGCTGATCGCTCAGTGGACCTGCAGGCACTGTTCGAGAAACGCTACGCCGACGAGCCATTCGTGGATGTGATGCCAGCGGGCAGCCATCCCGAAACCCGCAGTGTGCGTGGCGCCAACGTGTGCCGCATCGCGGTGCATCGTCCGCAGGGCGGCGATCTGGTCGTCGTGCTTTCGGTGATCGACAACCTGGTCAAAGGTGCGTCGGGTCAGGCGGTGCAGAACATGAACATCCTGTTTGGCCTCGATGAGCGCGCCGGGTTGTCCCATGCGGGCATGATGCCCTGAGGGAGGCAGCTTTGAGCTTCAAGCTTCAAGCTTCAAGCGGCAAGCTTCAAGTTGCAAGGCAAAGGCGGGCCGGCCATGCTCTTGTAGCTTGTAGCTTGTAGCTTGTAGCTTGTAGCTTGTAGCTTGTAGCTTGTAGCTTGTAGCTTGTAGCCGCTCCCGATCAAATAGTTGACCGATTTTCTAGGAGAAGCGGATAATGCCGTCATTACGCATTACGACGGCTAACGCCGGGAGATATCAGACATGAGTGTCGAATCCTTCACGCCTACCGCTTTGGAGTTCACTCCAAATGCTGCGCACAAGGTGAAAACCCTGGTCGACGAAGAGGGCAATGATCGTCTCAAACTGCGTGTATTCGTTACAGGTGGCGGTTGCTCAGGTTTTCAGTACGGTTTTACTTTCGATGAAGATGTGGCAGACGATGACACCATCGTCGAGCGCGAGGGCGTAAGCCTGGTTGTCGATCCGATGAGCTTTCAGTACCTGGCCGGCGCAGAAGTCGATTATCAGGAAGGGCTTGAAGGGTCGCGATTCGTGATCAAGAACCCGAATGCCTCCACAACCTGTGGCTGTGGCTCCTCGTTCTCGATCTGATCGAAGCTTGCTGTAAACAAAAACGCCGCTCATTGAGCGGCGTTTTGCATTGCGGCATCGCGTCAGGCGGGGTAGATCGCGCCCAGAACGCGCCTGCCTTTGGCGCCGGTCACCGTCGGACGATTGGCCGGAACGCCTTCGAGGCAGCAATGGGCCAGCCAGGCAAACGCCATTGCCTCAACCCAGTCAGGGTTTACGCCGAACTTCTCGGTACTGCTGACCTCTGTATCGGGCAACAGCTCTGCAAGGCGTTTCATCAGCGCCTTGTTATGCGCACCGCCACCACAGACCAGAAGCTCCCGGGTAATCGGTTGTGCAGATTTCAGGGAATCGGTGATCGTCAATGCTGTCAGTTCCAGCAGAGTGGCCTGCACATCTTCTGGAGCCAGTGTTTTCGACTGGAACAGATGGTGTTTAACCCAGCCCAGGTTGAACACTTCCCGGCCTGTACTCTTGGGGCCCTTGGTGAGGAAAAACTGATCGCTGAGCAGTTTCTCGAGCAGCGCAGAATCAACCTTGCCGCTCGCCGACCATGCGCCATCCTTGTCGTAGCTTTCATGGAGCTGTGAAGATATCCACGCATCGAGCAGTACGTTACCGGGGCCGCAGTCGAAGCCTTCGACCGGACGATCCGACTCGATCAGGCTCAGGTTACTGAACCCGCCGATGTTCAACACGGCGCGATGATCCTTGTTGTCGTCGAACAACGCTTCGTGGAAAGCCGGCACCAGGGGGGCGCCCTGGCCGCCTGCTGCGATGTCGCGGCGGCGGAAGTCGCTGACCACGGTAATTTCAGTCAGCTCTGCCAGCAGCGCAGGGTTGCCGATCTGAATGCTGTAGCCGCGCGATGGCTCATGACGAATAGTCTGGCCGTGGCTGCCAATGGCGCGAATCTGAGCGGGCACCATGTTTTGATCTTGCAGCAAGGTCTGTACGCCCTGTGCGACCAGCCTGCACCACTTTTGCTCCGCAATGGCCGCACGCGCAAGCTCATCCGCGCCGCTGGAGCAAAGCCCCAGCAGCTCGGCATGCAGGTCTTCCGGCATGGGGATGTAGTGAGTAGCCAGAAGCCTTGATCGGTCATCCTGCTTCAAAAGGGCGATATCAATCCCATCGAGACTGCTGCCGGACATCACACCTATATAGAAGAAGTCCATGGATTACCTTTTATTCGAGGCCAGCGTGGTGGCTTTTTCCTGATCCATGCGGGCCATCAACGGCTGGCTTTGCTGCATGAACCGCTGTTTTTCGGATTTGGCGATCGGATCCGCCATCGGAAGCTTTTGGCCCAATGGGTCTACGTGAACGCCATTGACCTGGAACTCGTAGTGCAAGTGCGGGCCTGTGGACAGCCCGGTAGTTCCAATATAGCCGATAACCTGACCTTGCTTGACAGTGCCGCCGGTCTGTATGCCTTTGGCGAAGCCCTGCATGTGACCATACAGCGTACGGTAGGTGTCGCCGTGCTGAATGATGACGGTATTGCCGTATCCGCCACGGCGGCCGGCGAGCAGGACCTTGCCGTCGCCGGTGGCCTTGATCGGCGTACCGCGTGGCGCTGCATAGTCCACACCTTTGTGGGCGCGGATCTTGTTGAGGATCGGGTGCTTGCGGCCCATCGAGAACATCGAGCTGATGCGGGCGAAGTCGACCGGGGTACGGATGAAGGCCTTGCGCATGCTGTTGCCGTCAGCCGTGTAGTAATTGGTATTGCCCTGCTTGTTGGTGTAGCGAACGGCAGTGTAGGTCTTGCCCCGGTTAGTGAAGCGGGCGGACAGGATATTCCCTGTGCCTACGCTCTTGCCGTTGACCACTTTCTGTTCGTATACCACATCGAATTCGTCACCCTTGCGGATGTCCTGCGCGAAGTCGATGTCGTAGCCAAAGATGTTGGCCATGTCCATCGTCATGCTATGAGTCAGGCCGGCACGTTGCGCGGACTGCGACAGGGAGCTGTTGATCACCCCGTGTACGTAGGCGTTACGCACGTTGGGCTTGCTGATCTCGCGATTGAATGCGTAACCACCAGTTGCTGTCTTCGACAGGCTGATGGACTCGACTTCGCTGAGTTTTGTGTGCAATTGCTTGAGCTGGCCATCCGGCGTCAGCTCGAACTGCAGCGTCTGTCCGTTCTGCAGCTTGCTGAACTGCTTGGCCTGCTTGTCGCTGGCCAGTACTTCATGAACGGTGGCGGCGGGTAGCCCGACTTTTTCGAACAGGGTCGACAGCGTGTCGCCCTTGCTGACGGTGACCTCCCTGTGGGCAGGATCTTTCGCAGCGGCTGGCGCGGTAGTCTCTGCCTGAGGCTGTGCGTTGGCGGTGTCTTGAGCCTGATCGTCGGCGTTGTCGATCTGGGCAAATGGCGATTCGGTGGTTTCAGGTGTGGCTTGAGTGGCTTGTTGAGCGTCTTGGTCTTGTATGTCCTGATCCGGTGCCTCCAGATCGAGGGGAATGTTGGTTCGTTTGGCTTCGACATCGCTGGATGGAAAAACCAGGAGAGCCAGGCTCAACAACGCGGCGATGCCGCTTGCAGCGAGCAGGTGACTCTTCGGATAAAGCGGGGGCGCTTTAGGCGGTGTGTCTTTCATAGGTAATTTGACTTTGAAAAAGGTGAAATGGAAAAGATGAATGACATGATGAAGATGAAATAACTGTATAAAATATAACCAAAACCTGCTCGAAGCAACCCTTCCCGCGTATCAGTCACTGATTCGCAGGCAAACGCTGGGCAAAACTTGTAATTGGGCTCTGATCTTGTAAGGTTGGTTCCCTTTGAATTGGGGGCTGTAATGAAGTCGGTTGAAGAGCAGCTGGCGCTGATCAA
>NZ_AP020337.1:3727500-5315000 GCF_009176725.1 Pseudomonas sp. KUIN-1 | reverse complement strand
TATCAGAAGTGCGAATGCTGACATGAGTAACGACAATGGGTGTGAAAAACACCCACGCCGAAAGACCAAGGTTTCCTGCGCAACGTTAATCGACGCAGGGTTAGTCGGTCCCTAAGGCGAGGCTGAAAAGCGTAGTCGATGGAAAACAGGTTAATATTCCTGTACTTCTGGTTATTGCGATGGAGGGACGGAGAAGGCTAGGCCAGCCTGGCGTTGGTTGTCCAGGTTTAAGGTGGTAGGCTGAGATCTTAGGTAAATCCGGGATCTTAAGGCCGAGAGCTGATGACGAGTGTTCTTTTAGAACACGAAGTGGTTGATGCCATGCTTCCAAGAAAAGCTTCTAAGCTTCAGGTAACCAGGAACCGTACCCCAAACCGACACAGGTGGTTGGGTAGAGAATACCAAGGCGCTTGAGAGAACTCGGGTGAAGGAACTAGGCAAAATGGCACCGTAACTTCGGGAGAAGGTGCGCCGGTGGAGGTGAAGCATTTACTGCGTAAGCCCCTGCCGGTCGAAGATACCAGGCCGCTGCGACTGTTTATTAAAAACACAGCACTCTGCAAACACGAAAGTGGACGTATAGGGTGTGACGCCTGCCCGGTGCCGGAAGGTTAATTGATGGGGTTAGCGCAAGCGAAGCTCTTGATCGAAGCCCCGGTAAACGGCGGCCGTAACTATAACGGTCCTAAGGTAGCGAAATTCCTTGTCGGGTAAGTTCCGACCTGCACGAATGGCGTAACGATGGCGGCGCTGTCTCCACCCGAGACTCAGTGAAATTGAAATCGCTGTGAAGATGCAGTGTATCCGCGGCTAGACGGAAAGACCCCGTGAACCTTTACTATAGCTTTGCACTGGACTTTGAATTTGCTTGTGTAGGATAGGTGGGAGGCTTTGAAGCGTGGACGCCAGTCTGCGTGGAGCCAACCTTGAAATACCACCCTGGCAACTTTGAGGTTCTAACTCAGGTCCGTTATCCGGATCGAGGACAGTGTATGGTGGGTAGTTTGACTGGGGCGGTCTCCTCCTAAAGAGTAACGGAGGAGTACGAAGGTGCGCTCAGACCGGTCGGAAATCGGTCGTAGAGTATAAAGGCAAAAGCGCGCTTGACTGCGAGACAGACACGTCGAGCAGGTACGAAAGTAGGTCTTAGTGATCCGGTGGTTCTGTATGGAAGGGCCATCGCTCAACGGATAAAAGGTACTCCGGGGATAACAGGCTGATACCGCCCAAGAGTTCATATCGACGGCGGTGTTTGGCACCTCGATGTCGGCTCATCACATCCTGGGGCTGAAGCCGGTCCCAAGGGTATGGCTGTTCGCCATTTAAAGTGGTACGCGAGCTGGGTTTAGAACGTCGTGAGACAGTTCGGTCCCTATCTGCCGTGGACGTTTGAGATTTGAGAGGGGCTGCTCCTAGTACGAGAGGACCGGAGTGGACGAACCTCTGGTGTTCCGGTTGTCACGCCAGTGGCATTGCCGGGTAGCTATGTTCGGAAAAGATAACCGCTGAAAGCATCTAAGCGGGAAACTTGCCTCAAGATGAGATCTCACTGGAACCTTGAGTTCCCTGAAGGGCCGTCGAAGACTACGACGTTGATAGGTTGGGTGTGTAAGCGCTGTGAGGCGTTGAGCTAACCAATACTAATTGCCCGTGAGGCTTGACCATATAACACCCAAGCAATTTGCGTCGAATGACCAGATTGCGGTGACTGTGAAGATGACACGAACCGAAAGTTTGCGTCACGAACGACACCTGAAACAGCTTGATATCACATACCCGATTTGCTGAAGCGCGCCGCACGGCACGATTCGGTACCCGAATTTCTTGACGACCATAGAGCATTGGAACCACCTGATCCCATCCCGAACTCAGTAGTGAAACGATGTATCGCCGATGGTAGTGTGGGGTTTCCCCATGTGAGAGTAGGTCATCGTCAAGATTGAATTCCAGAAACCCTCTTCGCTTACGCGTCGAGGGTTTTTGTTTGTCTTGTACCTGCAAAAAACCAACGTGAAAACACGTTTTCGTTTCTATGCATCATGCCTCTGCGTGGCTATGATGCGTGCCTTATTGCCAGGCGATTCCAAATGCTGACCTTGTTAAAGCTTCTTGCTGATGGTGCATTTCATTCCGGGCAGGTATTAGGCGATGCCCTCGGCATAAGTCGCAGTGCGGTCTGGAAGCAGCTGCAGCAGCTTGAGGCGGACCTGGGCATAGATGTCCACAAGGTGCGCGGTCGTGGTTATAGACTCGCAACGCCTATTTCTCTTCTAAGTCCTGCTGACATTATGCAGTCAGGCTTTCCTGCCGGCTGGTCTGTACGTACTTACGACTCTATCGACTCAACCAATGCTGAGGCTGCGCGCCTGATTGCTCAAGGCGTTGCCATGCCTTTGTTGGTGGTGGCCGAGCAGCAGACCTCCGGAAGAGGGCGACGTGGTCGAAAGTGGATAAGTCCATTTGCTGAAAACCTGTATTACAGCCTGGTCCTGCGCATCGATGGCGGGATGCGTCAGTTGGAAGGCCTCAGCTTGTTGGTGGGGCTTGCGGTGATGAATGTGCTGCGTGATATGGGTGTCCAGGGCGCAGGTCTTAAATGGCCCAATGACGTGCTCGTTGGCAGGCAGAAGATCGCCGGCATTTTGCTCGAGCTGATTGGCGATCCGGCGGACGTGTGTCATGTGATTATCGGGATAGGGGTGAACGTAAACATGCGTTCCTCCAGCGAGGTCGATCAGCTGTGGACGTCGGTGAGGCTCGAAACAGGCGGACTGGTTGATCGCAATCAGGTCGCTGCTCGTATAAGCACCCAGCTTGAGGCGCTCATGGCGGTTCATCGCAAGGAAGGCTTTGCAGCATTTCAGAAAGAGTGGGAGCGGGGGCATTTGTGGCAGGGTGCTGCGGTCAAGTTGCTCTCGGGGGTAGAGGCCGTGGAGGGAGTGGTGTTGGGGGTTGACTCGCTTGGAGCGCTGCGGTTGGAAGTCAATGGTGTGGAAAAAAGCTTTAGTGGTGGTGAGCTGAGCCTGAGGTTGCGAGATGATTCTTGAGCTCGATTGTGGCAATAGCTTCATCAAGTGGCGCATTACTGCTAAAAGCGATGCGGCAGTGATCAGCGTCGGCGTTGTGGACTCTGACGCAGCCTTGTTGGAGCACCTGCGTAATCTACCTGACACAACGTTCAGCGACTGCCGTCTGGTAAGTGTTCGCAGCGCCGAAGAAACGGCGCGTCTGGTTTCTGTGCTGACGAACGCGTTCTCCGTCACCCCCGTCTGCGCAGTGCCTGCCCGTGAGCTTGGAGGGGTGGTGAATGGCTATGACGATTTCGAGCGCCTTGGCCTGGATCGCTGGCTGGCTTTTGTAGGTGCATACCACCTTGTTAAGCGTGCATGCCTGGTGATTGATCTGGGTACCGCCGTGACATCTGATTTCGTCGATGCGGGCGGCGTACATCTTGGTGGTTTTATCTGTCCAGGGATGCCCTTGATGCGCAATCAGTTGCGCACCCATACCCGCCGCATCAGATATGACGACACCGAGGCCGAAAGGGCTTTGGTTCGTCTTGTTCCCGGGCGTGCAACCGCAGAGGCGGTAGAGCGCGGCTGCTCGCTGATGCTTCGTGGGTTCGCATTGACTCAGGTCGAAATAGCCCGTGGGTATTGGGGCGACGACTTTGCTATTTTTGTGACTGGCGGCGACGCTGCTTTGGTTGCGGATGTGCTCCCAGGGGCCCGTATCGTTCCTGATCTGGTCTTCGTGGGGCTGGCCCTGGCCTGCCCTTTGCGTTGAGGTCTTTATGCGTTGGTTATTTCTTCTGCTGTTGATGCTTAATGGCTTTTATTACATCTGGCATCAGCAGGAGGCTCCGATCAGGGCCAAAGAGTTCATGCCCCTGTCGTTGCACCGTACTACTCAGCAGGATATTCGTCTGCTCAGCGAGTCTGATGCCGGGCGGGTGTCCAGCGATCCCGGCGCCAGGTGTCTGTACGTCGGTGGCTTTGCCAAGCAAGAGGATGCGCGCCTGGTCGAGCAGCGATTGAACAGCCTTGATATCCAGTCTCAATTTCAGCCAGTCCAATCCAGCGGGGCTAGCGCCTACTGGCTGAAAATCGCCCCGGAAAGTCGACGCCTTGTCGAAGCGGGCTTGATCAGTCAGCTGAGTCAGGATTTTCCGCAATTAAAAAATCAAATAATGTCGTGCGAGGGCATTGCAACTGCTGATTAGTTTACATAGAATGGCGCCCGCTTCGCAGTGAGGTGAAAGTCTCACGAACGAAGTGGTAGTAGTCAACGCATGTAACCTCAGGTTTTTACTGAGAAAAAGGTTGACAGAAGGGTAGCATGAGTTGAGAATGCTGCCTCGCTTAGGAGGGGTTCCCGAGCGGCCAAAGGGATCAGACTGTAAATCTGACGTCTACGACTTCGAAGGTTCGAATCCTTCCCCCTCCACCAGATTTAGCGCGAGCTGCAAGTTGTGCGGGTATAGTTTAGTGGTAGAACCTCAGCCTTCCAAGCTGATGATGCGGGTTCGACTCCCGCTACCCGCTCCAGGCTTGTGGTTCATGCGCAGTGTTTTGCTCTTGTAGCTCAGTTGGTAGAGCACACCCTTGGTAAGGGTGAGGTCAGCGGTTCAAATCCGCTCAAGAGCTCCATTGATAAAGGCAGATATGAAAATATCTGCCTTTGTTTTAGGCGGTTCCGCGCTGTGTGCGCCGTCTGAAGCTTGTTCGAAGTGTGTCGCCTGTTAGGTTCGCTTCGAATAAGGTGTTGAAAAACTCTCGTCAGGTCCGCATAATGGTCGGCCTGATTTTGCTTTTAGGTCAGTAGCTCAATTGGCAGAGCGACGGTCTCCAAAACCGTAGGTTGGGGGTTCGATTCCCTCCTGACCTGCCAGATTCCCTAGATGTAATCTGGCTTTCTTTTCACAGGATCTCCGTAGATGAATCCCAAGGCTGAAGCATCAGACTCTCGCTTTGATATGCTGAAGTGGCTCCTGGTAGTCGTTTTGGTTGTCGTGGGTGTTGTCGGCAATCAGTATTATTCTGCTGAGCCGATCCTGTATCGCGTTCTCGCTCTCCTTGTGATTGCCGCAGCTGCCGCATTTGTAGCGCTGCAGACAGGCAAAGGTAAGGCCTTCTTCGTTTTGGCGAAAGAAGCCCGTGCCGAGATCCGTAAAGTCGTATGGCCTACTCGCCAAGAAACCACTCAAACCACGTTGATCGTTGTGGCTGTTGTGCTGGTTATGGCGTTGCTGTTGTGGGGGCTTGATTCCCTGCTCGGCTGGCTTGTTTCCTTGATAGTTGGCTAAGGGTGTCCCGTGGCTAAGCGTTGGTACGTAGTGCATGCTTACTCGGGTTACGAGAAGCATGTCATGCGCTCGTTGGTCGAGCGTGTGAAGCTGGCAGGCATGGAAGATGGCTTCGGCGAAATTCTGGTTCCCACTGAAGAAGTGGTTGAAATGCGTAATGGCCAGAAGCGCAAAAGCGAACGCAAGTTCTTCCCTGGTTATGTGCTTGTTCAGATGGACATGAATGAGGGTACTTGGCACTTGGTCAAGGATACCCCGCGTGTCATGGGCTTCATCGGCGGTACCGCTGACAAGCCCGCCCCCATCACTGATAAAGAGGCAGAAGCGATTCTGCGTCGCGTTGCTGACGGTAGCGACAAGCCGAAGCCGAAAACGCTGTTCGAGCCAGGTGAAGTTGTTCGCGTCACCGACGGCCCGTTCGCCGATTTCAATGGCACGGTCGAAGAAGTTAACTACGAAAAGAGCCGGATTCAAGTGGCGGTGCTCATTTTCGGACGCTCTACTCCGGTAGAGCTGGAGTTCAGTCAGGTCGAAAAGGCATAACTGAGCTGGAATCCCATACCCCGCAGCCCAAGGCTGTGGGGTTTTTTCGTCACTGGGATATACGCGTAAGTAACCGGGGAGCCTTTATTGGCGCTTGAACCCGTAATTGGAGTGCCTCATGGCCAAGAAGATAACCGCATACATCAAGCTGCAAGTGAAAGCCGCTCAGGCTAACCCAAGCCCGCCAGTTGGTCCTGCTCTGGGTCAGCACGGTGTGAACATCATGGAATTCTGCAAAGCGTTCAACGCCCGTACTCAGGGTATTGAGCCAGGCCTGCCGACTCCAGTGATCATCACTGTATACAGCGACCGTAGCTTCACTTTCGAAACAAAAAGTACCCCTGCATCGGTTCTGCTGAAGAAAGCTGCAGGCTTGACCAGCGGCTCGGCTCGCCCGAACACCGTTAAAGTTGGCACCGTGACTCGTGCTCAGCTGGAAGATATCGCTAAAGCAAAAAATGCGGATCTGACTGCAGCTGACATGGAAGCGGCCGTGCGTACCATCGCCGGTTCCGCTCGTAGCATGGGCCTTAACGTGGAGGGTGTGTAATGGCTAAGCTGACCAAGCGTCAAAAGGCAATCGCCGAAAAAATCGAAGCTGGCAAGTCTTACAATTTTGTAGACGCCGCTGCGTTGCTCACCGAGCTGTCGACTGTCAAGTTCAGCGAGTCCATCGACGTCGCTGTCAACCTGGGTGTTGATCCTCGTAAATCCGACCAGGTCGTACGTAGCGCTACTGTACTGCCGCACGGTACTGGCAAGACTGTACGCGTTGCAGTATTCACCCAGGGTCCTGCTGCTGAAGCTGCTCTGGCTGCCGGTGCTGACCGCGTGGGTATGGACGATCTGGCCGCTGAAATGAAAGCTGGCGATCTGAACTACGACGTCGTTATCGCTTCCCCTGATGCAATGCGCGTTGTGGGTCAGCTGGGTCAGGTTCTCGGTCCTCGTGGTCTGATGCCTAACCCGAAAGTCGGCACCGTTACTCCTGACGTCGCTAACGCCGTCAAGAACGCCAAGGCTGGTCAGGTTCGTTATCGCACCGACAAAAACGGCATCATCCACACTTCCGTTGGCAAGGTCGGTTTCGACGCTGTCAAGCTGAAGGAAAACGTTGAAGCCCTGATCGCTGATCTGAAGCGTATCAAGCCTGCTTCTTCGAAAGGTATTTACGTCAAGCGCATCACCCTGAGCACCACTATGGGCCCAGGCCTGGTTATCGACCAGGGTTCGTTGGAAGCGTAAGACAAAACGGTACGGTGATCGATTGCCGTACCGTTTGAAAGATTGGGGTCCCTGCCTGGCGGGGGCTATCCAAGACCGTAGGCGACGCAAGTCTTAAACCTCAAGCCTACGCAGATGGTGCTCCCGGTTCCTTACCGAATCAGACACCAAAACGACATCTGGCTCTGGTCCGATGAAACGGTAACAAGCAGGAGTTAAACCCGTGGCAATTAAACTCGAAGACAAGAAGGCCATCGTCGCTGAAGTCAACGAGGCTGCCAAAGCTGGTCTGTCCGCTGTCGTGGCTGATGCCCGTGGTGTGACGGTTGGCGCAATGACCGGACTCCGTAAAGAGGCTCGTGAAGCTGGCGTTTACGTACGTGTTGTACGTAACACCCTGCTCAAGCGCGCTGTTGCTGACACTGAGTTCAGTGTTCTCAACGACGTGTTCACCGGCCCGACCTTGATCGCGTTCTCCAACGAACATCCTGGCGCTGCTGCCCGTCTGTTCAAGGAATTCGCTAAAGGTCAGGACAAGTTCGAGATCAAGGCAGCTGCGTTCGAGGGCAAGTTCCTCGCAGCTAATCAGATCGATGTACTGGCAAGCCTGCCGACCCGTAACGAAGCAATTTCTCAGCTGATGAGCGTGATTCAAGGCGCTACCAGCAAGTTGGCTCGTACTCTGGCGGCTGTTCGCGACCAAAAAGAAGCAGCTGCAGCCTAAGGCTGAGTCAGATCTTTTCGCGTATTTTTGTTTATTTTGATGGTCGCGTAGGCCGTCCCCCAATTCAGGAAATTGAGTCATGTCCATCTCTCAAGACGATATCCTTAACGCCGTATCTGAAATGTCCGTTCTGCAGGTTGTAGAGCTGATCAAGGCGTTCGAAGAGAAGTTTGGCGTCACCGCTGCTGCCGGCTCTGCTGGTCCAGCTGTTGCTGCTGCTGTTGTTGAAGAACAAACTGAATTCAACGTCATGCTGCTGGAAGCTGGCGAGAAGAAAGTTAACGTGATCAAGGCAGTACGTGAACTGACCGGTCTGGGCCTGAAAGAAGCCAAGGCAGTCGTTGACGGCGCCCCGGCAATGGTTCTGGAAGCTGTTGCCAAAGACGCAGCTGACAAAGCCAAAGCTACTCTGGAAGAAGCAGGCGCTAAAGTCGAGCTGAAATAAGCATCGATTTTGAGTGTCCAGCCCACGCGTTTAGCGAAAGGCTGATGGCTGGTGGCTTTTGCCACCGGCCTTTTTCCGTTATAGACGATTGGCGCTGTCAACGTCTGTAATGTGTGGTATCCACCGATGGCGGTGGCGCAAACCAAGGGGTTTGCAAGATTTTCTGGCTGCTTCCGTCGGGAGGGAGCCAAACAAGCAGGTGACCAAGCTGGGGAACGCTGATGGCTTACTCATATACTGAGAAAAAACGTATCCGCAAGGACTTTAGCAAGTTGCCGGACGTAATGGATGTGCCGTATCTCTTGGCCATCCAGCTGGATTCGTATCGCGAATTCCTGCAGGCGGGAGCGACCAAAGATCAGTTCCGCGACGTCGGTCTGCATGCAGCCTTCAAATCCGTTTTCCCGATCATCAGCTACTCCGGCAATGCTGCGCTGGAGTATGTAGGTTATCGCTTGGGCGAACCGGCATTTGATGTCAAGGAATGCGTGCTGCGCGGTGTGACTTACGCAGTACCTCTGCGAGTCAAGGTCCGTCTGATCATTTTCGACAAAGAATCGTCGAACAAAGCGATCAAGGACATCAAAGAGCAAGAAGTCTACATGGGTGAAATCCCCCTGATGACTGAGAACGGTACCTTTGTAATCAACGGCACCGAGCGCGTTATCGTGTCTCAGCTTCACCGTTCGCCTGGCGTATTCTTCGACCACGACCGTGGCAAGACGCACAGCTCCGGTAAGCTGCTGTACTCCGCTCGTATCATTCCTTACCGCGGTTCGTGGCTGGACTTCGAGTTCGATCCGAAAGACTGCGTATTCGTCCGTATCGACCGTCGTCGCAAGCTACCTGCGTCCGTACTTCTGCGCGCTCTGGGTTACACCACCGAGCAAGTGCTCGATGCGTTCTACACCACCAACGTATTCCATGTGCGCGGTGAAAACCTGAGCCTGGAACTGGTGCCTCAGCGCCTGCGTGGTGAAATTGCCGTTCTGGACATCCTGGACGACAAGGGCAAGGTCATTGTCGAGCAGGGTCGTCGTATCACTGCCCGTCACATCAACCAGCTGGAAAAGGCCGGGATCAAAGAGCTGGAAGTGCCTCTGGACTACGTCCTGGGTCGCACTACAGCCAAGGTCATCGTGCATCCGGCAACCGGTGAGATCATTGCCGAGTGCAACACCGAGCTGAACACTGAAATCCTGGCCAAGATCGCCAAGGCTCAGGTTGTTCGTATCGAAACGTTGTACACCAACGACATCGATTGTGGTCCGTTCGTCTCCGACACACTGAAGATCGACTCCACCAGCAACCAACTGGAAGCGCTGGTCGAGATCTATCGCATGATGCGTCCTGGCGAGCCGCCAACCAAGGATGCCGCTGAAACACTGTTCAACAACCTGTTCTTCAGCCCTGAGCGTTATGACCTGTCCGCTGTAGGTCGTATGAAGTTCAACCGTCGTATCGGTCGTACCGAAATCGAAGGTTCGGGCGTGCTGTGCAAGGAAGACATCGTAGCGGTCCTCAAGACCCTCGTTGATATCCGTAACGGCAAAGGCATCGTCGATGACATCGACCACCTCGGTAACCGTCGCGTTCGTTGCGTAGGCGAGATGGCCGAGAACCAGTTCCGTGTTGGTCTGGTCCGTGTCGAGCGCGCTGTCAAAGAGCGTCTGTCCATGGCAGAAAGCGAAGGCCTGATGCCTCAGGACCTGATCAACGCCAAACCTGTTGCGGCGGCGGTCAAGGAGTTCTTCGGTTCCAGCCAGCTTTCCCAGTTCATGGACCAGAACAACCCGCTGTCCGAGATCACGCACAAGCGTCGTGTTTCCGCACTCGGCCCTGGCGGTCTGACGCGTGAGCGCGCCGGCTTTGAAGTTCGAGACGTTCACCCGACTCACTACGGCCGTGTGTGCCCGATCGAGACGCCTGAAGGTCCGAACATCGGTCTGATCAACTCCCTGGCGGCCTATGCCCGCACCAACCAGTACGGCTTCCTCGAGAGCCCGTACCGTGTGGTCAAGGAAGGTCTGGTCACCGAAGAGATCGTGTTCCTTTCAGCGATCGAAGAAGCGGACCACGTCATTGCCCAGGCTTCGGCCGCAATGAACGACAAGCAAGAGCTGATCGACGAACTGGTTGCTGTGCGTCACTTGAACGAATTCACCGTCAAGGCGCCAGCCGATGTCACCCTGATGGACGTTTCGCCCAAGCAGGTTGTCTCGGTAGCTGCATCGCTGATTCCGTTCCTCGAGCACGATGACGCCAACCGTGCGTTGATGGGTTCGAACATGCAGCGTCAGGCTGTTCCTACTCTGCGCGCCGACAAGCCGCTGGTAGGTACTGGCATGGAGCGCAACGTTGCTCGCGACTCCGGCGTTTGCGTCGTGGCTCGTCGCGGTGGTGTGATCGACTCGGTTGACGCCAGCCGTATCGTTGTTCGCGTTGCCGATGATGAAGTTGAAACAGGTGAGGCGGGTGTAGACATCTACAACCTGACCAAATACACCCGTTCGAACCAGAACACCTGCATCAACCAGCGTCCGCTGGTCAGCAAGGGTGACCGTGTTCAGCGTAGCGACATCATGGCCGACGGCCCGTCCACCGATATGGGTGAACTGGCGCTGGGTCAGAACATGCGCATCGCGTTCATGGCCTGGAACGGTTTCAACTTCGAAGACTCCATCTGTCTTTCTGAGCGTGTTGTTCAGGAAGACCGTTTCACCACGATCCACATTCAGGAACTGACCTGTGTGGCGCGTGATACCAAGCTTGGGCCAGAGGAAATCACAGCTGACATCCCTAACGTGGGTGAAGCGGCTCTGAACAAGCTGGACGAAGCGGGTATCGTTTATGTAGGTGCCGAAGTCGGCGCCGGCGACATCCTGGTCGGTAAGGTCACTCCGAAAGGCGAGACCCAGCTGACTCCGGAAGAAAAACTGTTGCGCGCGATCTTCGGTGAGAAGGCCAGCGACGTTAAAGACACCTCCCTGCGCGTACCAACCGGTACCAAAGGTACTGTCATTGACGTTCAGGTCTTCACCCGTGATGGTGTCGAGCGTGATGCGCGTGCCCTGTCCATCGAGAAGTCGCAACTCGACGAGATCCGCAAGGATCTGAACGAAGAGTTCCGTATTGTCGAAGGCGCTACTTTCGAACGTCTGCGCTCTGCGCTGGTGGGTCGTGTAGCTGAAGGCGGCGCTGGCCTCAAGAAGGGCCAGGAAATCACCAACGAAGTGCTCGATGGTCTTGAGCATGGTCAGTGGTTCAAGCTGCGCATGGCTGAAGATGCTCTCAACGAGCAGCTCGAAAAAGCTCAGGCTTACATCGTTGATCGTCGCCGTCTTCTGGATGACAAGTTCGAAGACAAGAAACGCAAACTGCAGCAGGGCGATGACCTGGCTCCAGGCGTTCTGAAAATCGTCAAGGTCTACCTGGCAATCCGTCGCCGCATCCAGCCGGGCGACAAGATGGCCGGTCGTCACGGTAACAAGGGTGTGGTCTCTGTGATCATGCCGGTTGAAGACATGCCGCACGATGCCAATGGCACGCCGGTTGATATCGTCCTCAACCCGCTGGGCGTACCTTCGCGTATGAACGTTGGTCAGATTCTCGAAACCCACCTGGGCCTCGCGGCCAAAGGTCTGGGCGAGAAGATCAACCGCATGCTCGAAGAGCAGCGTAAAGTTGCTGAGCTGCGCAAGTTCCTCAACGAGATCTATAACGAAATCGGCGGTCGTCAGGAATCTCTGGAAGACCTCACCGACAACGAGATTCTGGACCTCGCGAAGAACCTGCGTAACGGCGTACCGATGGCTACCCCGGTTTTCGACGGTGCCAAGGAAAGCGAAATCAAGGCAATGCTCAAGCTGGCAGATATGCCGGAAAGCGGCCAGATGCAGCTGTTCGACGGTCGTACCGGCAACAAGTTTGAACGTGCTGTAACGGTTGGCTACATGTACATGCTGAAGCTGAACCACTTGGTGGACGACAAGATGCACGCGCGTTCCACTGGTTCGTACAGCCTGGTTACCCAGCAGCCGCTGGGTGGTAAGGCACAGTTCGGTGGTCAGCGTTTCGGGGAGATGGAAGTGTGGGCGCTGGAAGCATACGGCGCGGCGTACACTCTGCAGGAAATGCTCACAGTGAAGTCGGACGATGTGAACGGTCGTACCAAGATGTACAAAAACATCGTGGACGGCGATCACCGTATGGAGCCGGGCATGCCCGAGTCTTTCAACGTGTTGATCAAAGAAATCCGTTCGCTCGGTATCGATATCGATCTGGAAACCGAATAACACGTGACGCGAATCGGGGGCAGGGCGGTATTGCCTGCTCCCTGCTCCGCCAGGAGGAAAAGCCTTGAAAGACCTACTGAATTTGCTGAAAAACCAGGGTCAAGTCGAAGAGTTCGACGCAATCCGTATCGGACTTGCATCGCCTGAGATGATCCGCTCTTGGTCGTTCGGTGAAGTTAAAAAGCCGGAAACCATCAACTACCGTACGTTCAAGCCTGAGCGTGACGGTCTGTTCTGCGCCAAGATCTTTGGCCCGGTAAAAGATTACGAGTGCCTGTGCGGTAAGTACAAGCGCCTGAAGCACCGCGGTGTCATCTGCGAAAAGTGCGGTGTTGAAGTAGCACTGGCCAAGGTTCGTCGCGAGCGCATGGCTCACATCGAACTGGCTTCGCCGGTTGCCCACATCTGGTTCCTGAAATCGCTGCCGTCCCGTATCGGTTTGCTGATGGACATGACCCTGCGTGATATCGAACGTGTTCTCTACTTCGAGAGCTATGTCGTTATCGATCCAGGCATGACCACCCTTGAAAAAGGTCAGCTGCTGAACGACGAGCAGTACTTCGAAGCGCTCGAAGAGTTCGGTGACGACTTCGACGCCCGCATGGGTGCCGAGGCTGTCCGCGAGCTGCTGCACGCTATTGATCTGGAGCACGAAATTGGCCGTCTGCGTGAAGAAATTCCGCAAACCAATTCCGAGACCAAAATCAAGAAGCTGTCCAAGCGTCTGAAATTGATGGAAGCCTTCCAGGGTTCCGGCAACCTTCCTGAGTGGATGGTGCTGACCGTTCTGCCGGTTCTGCCGCCAGATCTGCGTCCTCTGGTTCCGCTTGACGGTGGCCGTTTCGCGACGTCCGACCTCAACGATCTGTATCGTCGAGTGATCAACCGTAACAACCGTCTGAAGCGCCTGCTGGATCTGTCCGCTCCCGATATCATCGTGCGCAACGAAAAGCGCATGCTGCAGGAAGCGGTCGATGCACTGCTCGACAACGGTCGTCGCGGTCGCGCGATCACGGGTTCGAACAAGCGTCCTCTGAAATCCCTGGCTGACATGATCAAGGGTAAGCAGGGTCGTTTCCGTCAGAACTTGCTCGGTAAGCGTGTTGACTACTCGGGTCGTTCGGTAATTACCGTAGGTCCGACCCTGCGTCTGCACCAGTGCGGTCTGCCGAAGAAGATGGCTCTCGAGCTGTTCAAGCCGTTCATTTTCGGCAAGCTGGAAATGCGTGGCCTGGCTACGACCATCAAAGCTGCCAAGAAGATGGTCGAGCGCGAGCTGCCAGAGGTCTGGGACGTTCTCGCTGAGGTGATTCGCGAACACCCGGTGCTTCTGAACCGTGCGCCGACACTTCACCGTCTGGGCATCCAGGCGTTTGAACCGGTACTGATCGAAGGTAAGGCCATTCAGCTGCACCCATTGGTTTGTGCTGCGTACAACGCCGACTTCGACGGTGACCAGATGGCCGTTCACGTGCCTCTGACGCTGGAAGCTCAGCTCGAAGCGCGCGCGCTGATGATGTCGACCAACAACATTCTGTCGCCAGCCAACGGTGAGCCAATCATCGTTCCTTCGCAGGACGTTGTACTGGGTCTGTACTACATGACTCGCGAAGCGATCAACGCCAAGGGCGAAGGTCGTGTATTTGCGGACCTGCAGGAAGTCGACCGCGTATTCCGCGCCGGCGAAGCGGCTCTGCACGCCAAGGTCAAGGTGCGTATCCACGAAACGGTCAACGACCGTGATGGTGGCAGCGTCAAGAACACCCGTATCGTCGACACCACTGTCGGCCGTGCGCTGCTGTTCCAGGTGGTTCCGGCCGGCCTGTCCTACGACGTCGTCAACCAGCCAATGAAGAAGAAAGCGATCTCCAAGCTGATCAACCAGTGCTATCGCGTGGTCGGCCTGAAAGAGACCGTTATTTTCGCTGACCAGTTGATGTACACCGGTTTTGCCTACTCGACCATTTCGGGTGTTTCCATCGGCGTTAACGACTTCGTTATCCCTGATGAAAAAGCTCGCATCATCGACGCGGCCACCGAAGAAGTTAAAGAGATCGAAAGTCAGTACGCCTCCGGCCTGGTAACCCAGGGCGAGAAGTACAACAAGGTAATCGACCTTTGGTCCAAGGCGAACGACGAAGTCTCGAAAGCGATGATGTCGAACCTGTCCAAAGAACGCGTTATCGACCGTCACGGCGTCGAAGTTGATCAGGAATCCTTCAACTCGATGTACATGATGGCTGACTCCGGGGCGCGTGGTTCTGCTGCCCAGATCCGTCAGCTGGCCGGTATGCGTGGTCTGATGGCCAAGCCTGACGGTTCCATCATCGAAACGCCGATCACTGCGAACTTCCGTGAAGGTTTGAGCGTACTTCAGTACTTCATCTCTACTCACGGTGCTCGTAAGGGTCTTGCGGATACCGCGTTGAAAACCGCTAACTCCGGTTATCTGACACGCCGTCTGGTAGACGTCGCTCAGGATCTGGTGGTTACCGAGGTTGATTGCGGTACCGAGCACGGTCTGCTGATGACTCCGCACATTGAAGGCGGTGACGTTGTAGAGCCGCTGGGTGAGCGCGTATTGGGTCGAGTCATTGCCCGTGACGTATTCAAGCCGGGCACGGAAGATGTCATCGTCCCTGCTGGCACGCTGGTAGACGAGAAGTGGGTCGAGTTCATCGAGCTGAACAGCATCGACGAAGTAATCGTTCGTTCGCCAATCAGCTGTGAAACCCGCTATGGCATCTGCGCCAAGTGCTACGGTCGCGACCTGGCACGCGGTCACCAGGTCAACATCGGTGAAGCTGTCGGCGTAATCGCTGCACAGTCGATCGGTGAGCCGGGTACTCAGCTGACAATGCGTACGTTCCACATCGGTGGTGCGGCAAGCCGGACCTCGGCAGCCGATAGCGTTCAGGTGAAGAATGGCGGTACTGTCCGCCTGCACAACCTGAAGCACGTCGAGCGTGTTGACGGTCACCTGGTTGCGGTATCCCGCTCCGGTGAACTGGCAATCGCAGATGACTTCGGTCGTGAGCGTGAGCGTTACAAGCTGCCATACGGTGCAGTGATTTCGGTGAAGGAAGGCGACAAGGTCGACGCTGGCTCTATCGTGGCCAAGTGGGATCCGCACACTCACCCAATCGTCACCGAGATGAAAGGTACTGTTACCTACGTAGGCATGGAAGAAGGCATCACGATCAAGCGTCAGACAGACGAATTGACCGGTATGACCAACATTGAAGTGCTCGACGCCAAAGATCGCCCGGCTGCCGGCAAGGACATCCGTCCTGCTGTGAAGATGGTTGGTCTGGATGGCAAGGATCTGCTGCTGCCAGGTACTGACGTACCGGCCCAGTACTTCCTGCCGGCTAACGCCCTTGTTGGTGTTGCTGACGGTGCGCAGATCGCGATCGGTGATGTTATCGCTCGTATTCCGCAGGAAACGTCGAAGACTCGTGACATCACCGGTGGTTTGCCGCGTGTTGCCGACCTGTTCGAAGCGCGTCGTCCGAAAGAGGCGTCGATCCTTGCAGAAGTCAGCGGTACCATCGCATTCGGTAAAGAGACCAAAGGCAAGCGCCGTCTGGTCATCACCCCGAACGACGGTAGCGATCCGTACGAGGAGCTGATTCCGAAGTGGCGTCACCTGAACGTCTTCGAAGGCGAGCAAGTGAACCGCGGCGAAGTTATCTCCGACGGCCCGAGCGATCCACACGACATCCTGCGTCTGCTGGGTGTGAGTGCGCTGGCCAAGTACATCGTCAACGAGATTCAGGACGTATACCGTCTGCAAGGCGTGAAGATCAACGACAAGCACATCGAGACGATTCTGCGTCAGATGCTGCGTAAGGTTGAAATTGCCGAGTCTGGCGATTCCAGTTTCATCAAGGGCGACCAGATGGAGCTGACTCACGTACTGGTAGAAAACGAGCGTCTGAGCACGGAAGACAAGTTTGTTTCCAAGTTCACTCGCGTGTTGCTGGGTATCACCAAGGCATCGCTGTCTACCGAGTCGTTCATCTCCGCGGCCTCCTTCCAGGAGACAACCCGCGTACTGACCGAAGCGGCTGTGACCGGCAAGCGCGATTACCTGCGCGGCCTGAAGGAAAACGTGGTCGTGGGTCGTCTGATCCCGGCCGGTACCGGTCTGGCTTATCACAGCGAGCGCAAGCGTCGTCGTGAAATGGACAAACCGACCCGTGTCAGCGCGAGCGAAGTAGAAGCGGCTCTGACGGAAGCGTTGAACTCCAGCGGTAATTGAGACCAGAGCCTCGGCATTTTTCACCTGGCAGACAGCACGTTTTCGTGTTGTTTGCCAGGTGAGGACGTCGGGGCTTTGTCTTGACTGGGGGCGGGATCCTCTTTAGACTCTTGTACCCCTAAATTTGGCGGGGCCTGTGCCCTGTCATTTGCTTTTCTTGTAAGACAATAGCGTCGCAAGACAACAGTGGAGCTAGTAGATGGCAACTATCAACCAGCTGGTACGTCAGCCGCGTAAGCGTATCGTCGAGAAATCCGACGTACCTGCGCTGCAGAACTGCCCGCAACGTCGCGGTGTGTGCACTCGTGTGTATACCACCACGCCGAAAAAACCTAACTCGGCATTGCGTAAAGTCTGCCGTGTGCGCCTGACCAACGGTTTCGAGGTTTCCTCGTACATCGGTGGTGAAGGTCACAACCTGCAAGAACACAGCGTGGTACTGATCCGTGGCGGTCGTGTAAAAGACTTGCCAGGTGTTCGTTACCACACCGTTCGTGGTTCTCTGGATACTTCCGGCGTTAAAGGCCGTAACCAGGGTCGCTCGAAATACGGTACCAAGAAGCCTAAGTAGTCTTTGGCCTCTGTTTGAAATTGCAGATTTCTATTTTTCTGAGTCGATAAGAGTAAGGTCGGGCGCATTCCTAACTGGATGGTGGTCCCGAGCTAACCTGAAGACCGTTTGAGGGCTTATCCATGCCAAGAAGACGCGTAGCAGCCAAGCGCGATGTGCTTGACGATCCAAAATACGGTAGCCAGATTCTGGCCAAGTTCATGAACCACGTGATGGAAAGCGGCAAGAAAGCCGTTGCCGAGCGTATCGTTTATGGCGCGCTGGAAAAGGTTAAAGAACGCAAGAACAGCGATCCCCTGGAAATCTTCGAGAAAGCTCTCGACGCCATCGCTCCGCTGGTCGAAGTAAAGTCGCGCCGTGTAGGCGGTGCTACTTACCAGGTTCCTGTTGAAGTTCGTCCGTCCCGTCGTAATGCTCTGGCAATGCGCTGGCTGGTAGACTTCGCGCGCAAGCGCGGTGAGAAGTCTATGGCTCTGCGTTTGGCCGGCGAACTGATGGACGCCGCCGAAGGTAAAGGTGCTGCAGTCAAGAAGCGTGAAGACGTGCACCGTATGGCTGAAGCCAACAAGGCTTTCTCGCACTACCGCTTCTAATTTCAGCGTCACTAATTTTGCGAGGGCTTTATGGCTCGTACTACTCCGATTGGCCGCTACCGTAACATTGGTATCGTCGCTCACGTGGATGCTGGTAAAACCACCACCACCGAGCGCGTCCTTTTTTACACCGGCAAAAGCCACAAAATGGGCGAGGTGCATGATGGCGCCGCGACCACGGACTGGATGGTTCAGGAGCAGGAGCGTGGTATTACCATTACTTCTGCTGCTATTACTGCCTTCTGGCAGGGTTCCGAGAAGCAACACAAAGACCAATACCGCTTCAACGTCATTGACACCCCGGGCCACGTAGACTTCACCATTGAAGTTGAACGTTCCCTGCGTGTACTCGACGGCGCGGTCGTTGTGTTCTGTGGCACTTCTGGCGTAGAGCCGCAGTCCGAAACCGTATGGCGTCAAGCCAACAAGTACGGTGTTCCGCGTATCGTTTACGTGAACAAGATGGACCGTGCTGGTGCGAACTTTCTGCGCGTAATTGCTCAGATCAAGCAGCGCCTGGGTCACACCCCGGTGCCGATCCAGCTGGCCATTGGTGCCGAAGACAACTTCCAGGGTCAGATCGATCTGATGTCCATGGAAGCGGTCTACTGGAATGATGCCGACAAGGGCATGGTTCCAGTTCGCAAGCCCATCCCTGCTGAATTGCAGGAACTGGCTGACGAATGGCGCAGTAACATGGTTGAGGCTGCTGCTGAAGCCAACGAAGAGCTGATGAACAAGTACCTCGAAGGTGAAGAACTCACCAACAAGGAAATCAAGGATGCTCTGCGTCAGCGTACTATCGCTGGTGAGATCGTTCTTGCTGTTTGCGGTTCTTCCTTCAAGAACAAGGGTGTTCCCCTGGTTCTCGATGCCGTGATCGATTACCTGCCTGCTCCAACTGACATTCCAGCTATCAAGGGTTCCGATCCTGATAACGAAGAAGTTCTGATGGAGCGTCATGCAGACGACAACGAGCCGTTCTCGGCTCTGGCGTTCAAGATCGCTACCGACCCATTCGTGGGTACCTTGACATTCGTCCGCGTTTACTCGGGCGTGTTGGCATCCGGCGACGGCGTGATCAACTCGGTCAAGGGCAAGAAAGAGCGTGTGGGTCGTATGGTGCAGATGCACGCAAACGCCCGTGAAGAAATCAAGGAAGTACGCGCTGGTGACATCGCGGCCTTGATCGGCATGAAGGACGTCACCACTGGTGAAACCTTGTGCAACGCTGACAAGCCAATCATCCTGGTTCGTATGGACTTCCCGGAGCCGGTTATTTCGGTTGCCGTTGAGCCAAAGACCAAGGATGACCAGGAAAAAATGGGTATCGCACTGGGCAAGCTTGCTCAGGAAGACCCGTCTTTCCGCGTCAAAACTGATGAAGAGACTGGTCAAACGATCATCTCGGGCATGGGCGAGCTCCACCTGGACATCCTGGTTGACCGGATGCGCCGTGAGTTCAACGTCGAAGCCAACATCGGCAAGCCTCAGGTTTCCTATCGTGAGCGCATCACGAAGAATTGTGAAATCGAAGGCAAGTTCGTTCGTCAATCCGGCGGTCGTGGCCAGTTCGGTCATTGCTGGATCCGTTTTGCACCTGCTGACGAAGGTCAGGAAGGTCTGCAATTCGTAAACGAAGTGGTAGGTGGTGTTGTTCCCAAGGAATACATCCCGGCTATCCAGAAGGGTATCGAAGAGCAGATGAAGAACGGCGTTGTTGCCGGTTATCCGCTGATCGGCCTGAAGGCTACCGTGTTTGATGGTTCCTACCATGACGTCGACTCGAACGAGATGGCGTTTAAGGTGGCTGCTTCCATGGCGACCAAGCAACTGGCCCAGAAGGGCGGTGGTGAGCTGCTTGAGCCGATCATGGCAGTAGAGGTTGTTACGCCTGAAGACTATATGGGTGACGTGATGGGCGACCTTAACCGCCGTCGCGGCATGATTCTGGGTATGGAAGATACGGTTTCCGGCAAGGTAATTCGTGCCGAGGTTCCGTTGGGTGAGATGTTCGGTTATGCGACCGACGTTCGCTCCATGTCTCAGGGTCGCGCAAGCTACTCTATGGAATTCAAAAAATACAATACAGCTCCGTCGCACATCGTCGAAACTGTAACCAAAAAACAAGGCTGATTCAGCGCCTTTAGGCTAGGAGTTATTTGTCGTGGCTAAAGAAAAATTTGATCGTTCCCTCCCGCACGTCAACGTTGGCACCATTGGTCACGTTGACCATGGTAAAACCACGCTGACCGCTGCTCTGACTCGCGTCTGCTCCGAAGTTTTCGGTTCGGCTGCTGTTGAATTCGACAAGATCGACAGCGCACCGGAAGAAAAGGCTCGTGGTATCACCATCAACACCGCGCACGTCGAATACAAATCGTTGATCCGTCACTATGCTCACGTTGACTGCCCAGGTCACGCTGACTACGTGAAGAATATGATCACTGGTGCTGCCCAGATGGACGGCGCGATTCTGGTTTGTTCGGCCGCTGATGGTCCGATGCCACAAACCCGTGAGCACATCCTGCTGTCCCGTCAGGTTGGCGTTCCGTACATCGTGGTCTTCCTGAACAAGGCTGACCTGGTAGACGACGCTGAGCTGCTGGAACTGGTCGAGATGGAAGTGCGCGATCTGCTGAGCACTTACGACTTCCCAGGCGACGACACTCCGATCATCATCGGTTCTGCTCGTATGGCTCTGGAAGGTAAAGACGACAACGAAATGGGCACCACTGCCGTTCGTAAACTGGTTGAAACACTGGACTCCTACATCCCAGAACCAGTTCGTGTTACCGACAAGCCGTTCCTGATGCCGATCGAAGACGTATTCTCGATCTCCGGTCGCGGTACTGTTGTGACTGGTCGTATTGAGCGCGGTATCGTCAAGGTTCAGGATCCACTGGAAATCGTTGGTCTGCGTGACACTACCGTCACCACCTGCACCGGTGTTGAAATGTTCCGCAAACTGCTCGACGAAGGTCGTGCTGGCGAGAACTGCGGCGTTCTGCTGCGCGGTACCAAGCGTGACGACGTTGAGCGTGGCCAGGTTCTGGTCAAGCCAGGCAGCGTCAAGCCGCACACTCAGTTCGAAGCTGAAATCTACGTTCTGAGCAAAGAAGAAGGCGGTCGTCACACTCCGTTCTTCAAAGGCTACCGTCCACAGTTCTACTTCCGTACTACCGACGTAACTGGTAGCTGCGAACTGCCGGAAGGCGTAGAAATGGTTATGCCAGGTGATAACGTTAAAGTTTCCGTTACCCTGATCAAGCCAATCGCAATGGAAGATGGTCTGCGTTTCGCAATCCGTGAAGGCGGTCGTACCGTCGGCGCTGGCGTCGTAGCCAAAATCATCGCTTAAGCGTTGAGTCCCAAAAAGAGCCCCCGCACTGCGGGGGCTTTTTTATTGGGTTGACACCTTGTTAGGTCGTCTATAGAATTGCGCCTCCTTTTAACGGGCGTATTGCGCTCGGTGGGAACAGCAATCTGGAGTCTGAATCCAATGCAAAACCAGCAAATCCGTATCAGGTTGAAGGCTTTTGACCATCGCCTGATCGACCAATCAACCCAGGAAATCGTGGAAACCGCGAAACGTACTGGTGCACAGGTGCGTGGTCCGATTCCACTGCCGACTCGTAAAGAGCGGTTCACCGTCCTGGTTTCTCCGCACGTCAACAAAGACGCGCGCGACCAGTATGAGATCCGTACTCACAAGCGTGTTCTGGACATTGTCCAGCCAACGGAAAAAACCGTTGATGCGCTTATGAAGCTTGATCTTGCGGCCGGTGTGGAAGTTCAGATCAGCCTCGGCTAAGACTTGGGTCTTAGTCGTGTAACGCTCTGAAATGGGCGGCCATAGCGGGTGAAAGCCCCGTACACTCATGAGGTTTACAACATGACTATTGGTGTAGTCGGTCGTAAATGCGGTATGACCCGTATTTTCACCGAAGAAGGTGTCTCCATTCCGGTCACGGTCATTGAGATCGAGCCGAATCGCGTCACTCAGTTCAAAACCGAAGAAACCGATGGCTATCGTGCAGTGCAAGTCACTGTCGGCGAGCGTCGCGCTTCGCGTGTTACAGCCGCTCAGGCTGGCCACTTCGCCAAAGCGAACGTTGCCGCCGGTCGTACCGTCATGGAATTCCGTCTTGAAGAAGGCGACTACCAGGCTGGCGATCAGATCAACGCTGAAATCTTCGCCGCTGGTCAACTGGTTGATGTAACCGGTCAGTCCAAGGGTAAAGGCTTCCAGGGTACGATCAAGCGTTGGAATTTCCGTGGTCAAGACAATACCCACGGTAACTCCGTCTCCCACCGCGTCCCAGGCTCTATCGGCCAGTGCCAGACTCCTGGTCGTGTATTCAAGGGCAAAAAAATGTCCGGTCATATGGGCGCTGAGCGCGTGACCGTGCAGTCCCTGGAAGTAGTGCGCGTGGACGCTGAACGCAATCTGTTGTTGGTCAAGGGTGCTGTTCCTGGCGCTACTGGCGGCAACCTGGTTGTACGTCCGGCAGCCAAGGCTCGCGGTTAAGGGGAAGCTGACATGCAATTAAATGTAAATGACGCTCAGGCAATCGAAGTTTCCGAACTGACATTTGGCGGCGAATTCAACGAGACGCTGGTTCACCAGGCAGTCGTGGCCTACATGGCTGGCGGTCGTCAGGGTAGCAAGCAGCAAAAGACCCGTTCCGACGTTCGTGGTGGCGGTAAGCGCCCTTGGCGTCAGAAAGGTACTGGCCGTGCTCGTGCCGGTACTATCCGTAGCCCAATCTGGCGTGGCGGCGGTACCACTTTCGCAGCTCGTCCTCAGGATCACACTCAGAAGCTCAACAAGAAGATGTATCGCGCTGCGCTGCGCTCCATCCTTGCTGAACTGGTTCGTACTGATCGTCTGGTCGTGGTTCAGGACTTCGCTGTTGAAGCACCGAAAACCAAAGATTTGCTGAACAAGCTGACTGGCATGGGCCTGACTGACGTCCTGATCGTGTCTGACGCTGTTGACCAGAATCTGTACCTGGCTGCTCGTAACCTGCCGCACGTTGATGTACGTGACGTTCAAGGTTCCGATCCAGTTAGTCTGATCGCATACGACAAAGTGTTGATCACTGTGTCGGCCGTGAAGAAATTCGAGGAGCTGCTGGGATGAACCAGGAACGCGTATTTAAAGTTCTGCTTGGCCCGCACGTTTCCGAGAAGGCTACGGTTCTTGCAGACAAAAAAGGTCAGTTCGTTTTCAAGGTTGCTACTGACGCAACCAAGCTGGAAATCAAGAAGGCCGTCGAAAGCCTGTTCAGCGTGAAAGTAGAGCGTGTTACTACCCTGAATGTTCTGGGTAAGAGCAAGCGCACTGCTCGCGGTCTGGGCAAGCGTAATGACTGGAAGAAGGCAGTTATCTCCCTTCAGCCAGGCCAAGATCTCGATTTCAGCAGCAGTGCTGAGTAAGGAAGGGGTGCATCATGGCAATCGTTAAATGCAAACCGACTTCCCCTGGCCGCCGTTTTGTGGTCAAGGTGGTCAACCAGGAGCTGCATAAAGGCGCTCCTCACGCACCGCTGCTCGAGAAAAAATCGAAGTCTGGTGGTCGTAACAACAATGGTCGTATTACTACCCGTCATATCGGTGGTGGCCATAAACAGCATTATCGTCTGGTCGACTTCCGTCGCAACGACAAGGATGGCATCGCTGCCACCGTCGAGCGTATCGAATACGATCCAAACCGTACTGCTCACATTGCTCTGCTGCTTTACGCAGACGGCGAGCGCCGCTACATCATTGCCCCTAAAGGCGTGAGTGCTGGCGACCAGCTGATTGCAGGTGCTCTGGCACCAATCAAGCCGGGCAACGCTCTTCAACTGCGCAACATTCCAGTTGGTAGCACCGTACACGGCATCGAACTGAAGCCAGGTAAAGGCGCGCAGATCGCTCGTTCCGCTGGTGCCTCGGCACAGCTGATCGCTCGTGAAGGTGTGTACGTGACCCTGCGTCTTCGCTCCGGTGAAATGCGTAAAGTACTGTCTGAGTGCCGTGCAACGCTGGGCGAAGTCTCGAACTCCGAGCACAGCCTTCGTTCGCTGGGTAAAGCGGGTGCCAAACGCTGGCGTGGCGTTCGCCCAACCGTTCGTGGTGTTGCCATGAACCCGGTTGACCACCCACATGGTGGTGGTGAAGGTCGTACCTCTGGTGGTCGTCATCCGGTATCGCCGTGGGGCTTCCCGACTAAGGGCGCGAAGACTCGTGGTAATAAGCGTACCGACAAAATGATCGTCCGTCGTCGCAAGTAAATAGAGGGATACGACAGTGCCACGTTCTCTGAAAAAAGGTCCTTTTATTGATCTTCACCTACTGAAGAAGATCGAAGTGGCGGCGGAAAAGAACGATCGCAAACCAGTTAAGACCTGGTCGCGTCGTTCGATGATCCTGCCACAAATGGTCGGTTTGACCATTGCAGTGCATAACGGTCGCCAGCATGTTCCAGTTCTCGTGAACGAAGACATGGTCGGCCATAAACTAGGCGAGTTTGCCGGTACCCGCACATATCGTGGGCACGTGGCAGACAAGAAAGCCAAGCGTTAAGGGGTAAGGAACGATGGAAGTAGCCGCTAAGTTGTCGGGCGCTCGAATCTCCGCCCAGAAAGCCCGCTTGGTCGCCGACCAGATCCGCGGGAAGAAGGTGGGCGAAGCGCTCAACCTGTTGGCTTTCAGCAGTAAGAAAGCCGCCGAGATCCTGAAGAAAGTGCTGGAGTCGGCTGTAGCCAACGCCGAGCATAACGAAGGCGCAGACGTTGATGACCTCAAGGTCTCCACCGTTTTCGTCAACGAAGGGCGTTCGCTGAAGCGCATCATGCCACGTGCTAAAGGCCGTGCTGATCGCATCGTCAAGCGGTCTTGCCATATCACTGTCAAGGTTGCTGACAAGTAACGGAGTCGAAGAGATGGGTCAGAAAGTACATCCCATTGGCATTCGCCTGGGAATCGTCAAGGAGCACACCTCCGTCTGGTACGCAGACGGTCGGACTTATGCGGACTATTTGTTCGCTGATCTGAAAGTGCGTGAGTACCTCCAAGACAAATTAAAAAGCGCGTCCGTCAGCCGTATCGATATCCATCGTCCGGCTCAGACAGCACGTATCACCATCCACACTGCTCGTCCAGGTATCGTTATCGGGAAGAAAGGTGAAGATGTTGAGAAACTGCGTCAGGACCTGACCAAGCAAATGGGTGTGCCTGTGCACATCAATATCGAAGAGATCCGTAAGCCGGAGCTCGACGGTATGCTGGTTGCGCAGAGCGTAGCTCAGCAGCTGGAGCGTCGCGTAATGTTCCGTCGCGCTATGAAGCGCGCTGTTCAGAACGCCATGCGCATTGGTGCCAAAGGCATCAAAATCCAAGTGAGCGGTCGTCTCGGCGGTGCTGAAATCGCACGTACTGAATGGTATCGCGAAGGTCGTGTGCCACTGCACACCCTGCGTGCCGACATCGACTATGCCAACTACGAAGCTCACACCACTTACGGTGTGATCGGTGTAAAGGTTTGGATCTTCAAAGGCGAAGTAATTGGTGGTCGCCAAGAAGAACTGAAACCACAAGCACCAGCGCCTCGTAAAAAAGCTGCTAAGTAAGGGGTACGCCAAATGTTGCAACCAAAGCGTACGAAGTTCCGCAAGCAGATGACCGGCCACAACCGTGGTCTGGCACTGCGCGGTAGCAAAGTCAGCTTCGGCGAGTTCGCGCTGAAGTCTGTAGCTCGTGGTCGTCTCACCGCTCGTCAGATCGAGTCAGCGCGTCGTGCTCTGACCCGTCACGTTAAACGTGGCGGCAAGATCTGGATCCGTGTGTTCCCGGACAAGCCTGTAACCAAAAAGCCACTCGAAGTTCGGATGGGTAAAGGTAAGGGTAACGTGGAGTACTGGGTTGCCCAGATTCAGCCAGGCAAAGTCCTGTATGAAATCGAGGGTGTTACTGAAGAGCTGGCGCGTGAGGCTTTCGCCCTGGCTGCTGCAAAGCTGCCGCTCGCCACCTCCTTTGTTAAGCGGACGGTGATGTGATGAAAGCGAATGAACTTCGTGAAAAATCAGCACAGCAGCTGAACGAGCAACTGCTCGGCCTGCTGCGCGACCAGTTCAATCTGCGTATGCAGAAGGCAACTGGCCAGTTGGGGCAGTCTCATCTGCTCTCGCAAGTTAAGCGTGACATCGCTCGCGTGAAAACTGTGCTCAACCAGCAGGCAGGTAAGTAATCATGGCTGAAGCCGAAAAAAACTGTCCGTACGCTGACTGGCCGTGTTGTCAGCGACAAGATGGACAAGACCATCACCGTTCTGATCGAGCGTCGCGTAAAGCACCCGATCTACGGTAAATACGTTAAGCGTTCGACTAAGCTGCACGCGCACGACGAAACCAATCAATGCCATATCGGCGACAAGGTCACTATTCGTGAAACTCGTCCGGTAGCCAAGACCAAGTCTTGGGCGTTGGTTGATATCCTCGAACGCGCTGTGGAAGTCTAAGGGCTAGGGGTCGGAGAAATTATATGATTCAGACTCAATCCATGCTCGATGTGGCCGATAACAGCGGCGCACGCCGCGTTATGTGCATCAAGGTGCTGGGTGGCTCCCATCGTCGTTACGCTGGTATCGGTGACATCATCAAAGTAACCGTCAAGGAAGCAATTCCTCGCGGCAAGGTGAAGAAAGGCCAGGTGATGACTGCAGTTGTAGTCCGCACTCGCCACGGTGTTCGTCGTGCAGACGGCTCCATCATCCGCTTCGATGGCAACGCTGCTGTTCTGTTGAACAACAAGCAAGAGCCGATCGGTACCCGTATCTTTGGGCCAGTGACCCGTGAACTTCGTACTGAGAAGTTCATGAAGATCGTCTCGCTCGCCCCAGAAGTGCTCTAAGGAGATCCGACATGCAAAAGATTCGTCGTGACGACGAGATCATCGTGATCGCCGGCAAAGACAAAGGTAAGCGCGGTAAGGTGCTCAAGGTTCTCGCTGACGACCGTTTGGTCGTTGGTGGGATCAACCTGGTGAAGCGTCATACCAAGCCAAACCCGATGTCGGGCGTACAGGGCGGTATCGTCGAGAAAGAAGCGCCAATGCACGCTTCCAACGTCGCCATTTTCAACGGCGCAACCAACAAGGCTGACCGCGTTGGTTTCAAAGTTGAAGACGGCAAGAAAATTCGTGTCTTCAAGTCGACCCAAAAAGCGGTTGATGCTTGAACACTGCTAGGTAGAAGACCATGGCACGACTAAAAGAGATTTACCGGAAGGAAATCGCTCCGAAACTTAAGGAAGAACTTAAGCTTTCGAACGTGATGGAAGTTCCGCGCGTTACCAAAATCACCCTGAACATGGGTCTGGGCGAAGCGATCGGCGACAAGAAAGTCATCGAGCACGCTGTTGCTGACCTGGAAAAGATCACCGGTCAAAAAGTCGTTGTGACTTACGCTCGGAAATCCATCGCTGGCTTTAAAGTCCGTGAAGGTTGGCCGATCGGTGTCAAAGTGACTCTGCGCCGCGATCGTATGTACGAATTCCTGGATCGTCTGCTGTCGATCTCCCTGCCTCGGGTTCGCGACTTCCGCGGCCTGAATGCCAAGTCCTTCGATGGTCGTGGTAACTACAGCATGGGCGTCAAAGAGCAGATCATTTTCCCGGAAATTGACTACGACAAGATCGATGCTCTTCGCGGTCTGGACATCACCCTGACCACCACTGCCAAGAACGATGATGAAGGTCGCGCATTGCTGCGTGCTTTCAAATTCCCGTTCCGCAACTGATTGGAGTAGGACAATGGCCAAGATGAGCATGAAAAACCGTGAGCTGAAGCGTCAGCTCACTGTTGCCAAGTACGCCAAGAAGCGTGCAGAGCTGAAAGCTATCATCGTCGATCTGAACGCAAGTCCAGAAGCGCGTTGGGAAGCTACCGTAGCCCTGCAGAAGCAACCACGTGACGCAAGCGCTGCGCGCATGCGTAACCGTTGCCGCATCACTGGTCGTCCACACGGCGTCTACCGCAAGTTCGGCCTTGGCCGTAACAAGCTGCGTGAAGCAGCTATGCGTGGCGACGTTCCAGGTCTGGTCAAAGCCAGCTGGTAAGGCGACACCTCTCGCGCCCTCCCGCCGGTTACGCAAGTCACCGGTCGGGATGGAGCCTGAATTTGAATCAAGCCCCTTTTGGGGCTTGATTCATTTCCGGCGTAGGACTAGAATTGCCGGCTCGCCTGAGCCCGTGTTTTTACTTGCCCGGAAGTTCTCGGCGATCAAGCTGTAGCCGCAAGGCTAATTATTTTGTTTTAGGAGCGTCTAGCCCATGAGTATGCAGGACCCGTTAGCGGACATGCTAACTCGTATCCGTAATGCCCAGATGGCTGAAAAGCCCGTCGTAAGCATGCCATCTTCCACGTTGAAGGTTGCTGTAGCAAAAGTCCTGAAGGACGAAGGCTACATTGCGGGTTATCAGATCAGCAGCGAAGTTAAATCCTCGCTGTCCATCGAGCTTAAGTACTTCGAAGGCCGTCCGGTCATCGAAGAGGTTAAGCGCGTCAGCCGCCCAGGCTTGCGTCAGTACAAGTCCTCCGATGATCTGCCGAAAGTTCGTGGCGGTCTTGGTGTGTCTATCGTCTCCACCAGTAAAGGTGTGATGACGGATCGTGCTGCGCGCGCTGCCGGTGTCGGTGGCGAAGTGCTTTGCACTGTGTTCTAAGGGGGGATAAGCATGTCACGCGTCGCTAAGAACCCCGTTAAGCTGCCATCCGGCGTCGAAGTCAAACTCGTCGGCCAGCTGCTTTCGGTGAAGGGTGCCAAGGGCACTCTAGAACTGAACATCCATTCGTCCGTTGAGGTTGTTGTAGAAGCTGGTGAGCTGCGTTTCGTTGCTCGCAATGGCGATCAACAAACCCGCGCAATGGCAGGCACCACTCGTGCACTGGTAAACAACATGGTCCAAGGCGTAAGCCAAGGCTTCGAGCGCAAGCTCCAGCTGGTCGGTGTTGGTTACAAGGCGCAAGCAAAAGGCACGGTACTGAACCTTGCACTTGGCTTCTCGCACCCAGTGGACTACGAATTGCCGAATGGCATCACCGCTGAGACCCCCAGCCAGACCGATATCCTGATTCGCGGTATCGATAAGCAGTTGGTTGGTCAAGTGGCCGCTGAGATCCGCGACTTCCGCCGTCCTGAGCCTTACAAAGGCAAAGGTGTGCGTTACGCAGACGAAGTCGTCCGCCGTAAAGAAGCCAAGAAGAAGTAGGGCATAGCAAATGACCGTCAAAAAAGTTACCCGACTGCGTCGCGCTCGCAAAGCACGCCTGAAAATGCACGAGCTAGAAGTCGTGCGTCTCTGCGTGCACCGCTCTTCGCAGCACATTTATGCCCAGGTCATCTCGGCCGACGGCAGCAAAGTCCTGGCAAGCGCCTCGACTTTGGACAAAGAACTGCGTGATGGCGCCACTGGCAACATCGACGCGGCCACTAAGGTTGGCAAGCTGGTCGCCGAGCGCGCGAAAGCCGCGGGTGTATCGCAAGTCGCTTTCGACCGTTCTGGCTTCAAGTACCACGGCCGTGTCAAAGCGCTGGCTGATGCTGCTCGTGAAGGCGGGCTGGAGTTCTAAGTTATGTCAAATCACGACCAAAAACGCGACGAAGGCTACATCGAGAAGCTGGTTCAAGTTAACCGCGTGGCCAAAACCGTAAAAGGCGGCCGTATCTTCACTTTCACTGCGTTGACCGTAGTGGGTGATGGTAAAGGGCGCGTTGGCTTCGGCCGTGGCAAGTCACGTGAAGTGCCTGCTGCAATCCAGAAAGCGATGGAAGCTGCTCGTCGCAACATGATTCAGGTTGATCTGAACGGCACTACCCTGCAGTACGCGATGAAGTCTGCTCATGGCGCCTCCAAGGTGTACATGCAGCCTGCTTCTGAAGGTACCGGTATCATCGCTGGCGGCGCAATGCGCGCAGTGCTGGAAGTTGCTGGTGTCCAGAACGTATTGGCCAAGTGCTACGGTTCGACTAACCCGGTAAACGTGGTTCACGCTACGTTCAAGGGTTTGAAGGGCATGCAGTCTCCTGAGTCGATCGCTGCCAAACGTGGCAAGCGTGTTGAGGAGATCATCTGATCATGGCTACCGTTAAAGTAACGCTGATCAAAAGCATGACCGGCCGCATCCCTAATCACAGATTGTGCATTAAGGGTTTGGGTCTGCGTCGCATCGGTCACACTGTAGAAGTCCTGGATACTCCCGAAAATCGCGGGATGATCAACAAGGCTTACTACATGCTGCGAGTCGAGGGTTAATCGATGAAACTCAATGATCTGAGTCCAGCGCCGGGTTCCCGTCGCGAAAAGCATCGTCCGGGCCGTGGTATCGGTAGCGGTTTGGGCAAGACCGGTGGCCGTGGCCACAAAGGTCAAAGCTCCCGCTCCGGTGGCACCATTGCTCCGGGCTTTGAGGGCGGCCAACAGCCGCTGCATCGTCGCCTGCCAAAATTCGGTTTCGTTTCCCTGAAGGCCATGGATCGCGCAGAAGTGCGTTTGTCCGAGCTGGCTAAAGTGGAAGGCGACATCGTAACTGTGCAGTCCCTGAAAGATGCCAACGTGATTAACCAGAACGTTCAGCGTGTGAAAATCATGCTGTCGGGCGAAGTTACTCGCGCTGTTACTATCAAGGGTATCGCCGCCACCAAAGGTGCGCGTGCGGCTATCGAAGCAGCTGGCGGCAAGTTCGAGGAATAAATGGCTAAGCAAGGTGCTCTCTCAGCGCTCGGCAAAGGCGGTATGTCTGAACTCTGGGCTCGTCTGCGTTTTCTGTTCCTGGCGATTATCGTCTACCGAATAGGCGCACACATCCCGGTTCCAGGTATCAACCCGGATCGACTCGCAGAACTGTTTCGACAGAATGAGGGGACCATTCTTAGCTTGTTCAACATGTTTTCCGGTGGCGCGCTGGAACGGATGAGCATCTTTGCACTGGGGATCATGCCGTACATTTCGGCATCGATCATCATGCAGTTGATGACCGCCGTCAGCCCGCAGCTGGAGCAGTTGAAGAAGGAAGGTGAAGCTGGCCGTCGCAAGATAAGCCAGTACACCCGCTATGGCACCGTTGTCCTGGCTCTGGTCCAAGCTATCGGCATGTCCGTTGGTCTGGCGAGTCAGGGCGTCGCGTTTTCTGGGGACCTGGGTTTCCACTTTGTGGCCGTAACTACCTTCGTGGCAGGTGCGATGTTCATGATGTGGCTGGGCGAGCAGATCACCGAGCGCGGTGTCGGCAACGGTATCTCGATGTTGATTTTCGCAGGTATCGTCGCCGGTCTTCCGAGAGCAATAGGGCAGTCTTTCGAGTCTGCACGTCAGGGTGATATCAATATCTTCGCTCTGGTTGCAATCGGTTTGCTGGCGGTAGCGATCATCGGTTTTGTGGTGTTCATTGAGCGTGGTCAGCGTCGAATCGCCGTTCACTACGCCAAGCGTCAGCAGGGCCGCAAGGTCTTCGCTGCGCAGACAAGCCACTTGCCGCTGAAAGTGAACATGGCTGGTGTGATACCGGCCATTTTCGCGAGCAGCATTTTGCTGTTCCCGGCTTCGTTGGGGTCCTGGTTCGGTCAGTCTGAAGGTCTGGGCTGGTTGCAGGACATCTCGCAGTCGATCGCTCCTGGTCAGCCGTTGAATATTCTGCTGTTTAGTGCAGGGATTATTTTCTTCTGCTTCTTCTATACGGCGTTGATGTTCAATCCGAAAGACGTAGCGGAAAACCTGAAGAAGTCCGGTGCCTTTATTCCGGGTATTCGTCCAGGCGAGCAGTCGGCGCGCTACATTGATGGCGTTTTGACTCGCTTGACCATGTTCGGTGCTCTATATATGACGGCCGTGTGTCTGCTTCCCCAGTTTCTGGTGGTCGCGGCAAACGTACCGTTCTACCTTGGCGGGACCTCGTTGCTGATCGTGGTCGTGGTTGTGATGGACTTTATGTCGCAAGTGCAATCTCACCTCGTTTCGCACCAGTATGAATCCCTGATGAAGAAAGCCAACCTGAAGGGCTACGGTGGCAGCGGCGGTATGCTGCGCTGAAGCACCCCTAAGGTTCGAGGAGTTGGTGATGAAAGTTCGTGCATCGGTGAAAAAGCTGTGCCGTAACTGCAAGATTATCCGCCGCGAAGGTGTGGTTCGAGTAATTTGCAGCGCGGAACCACGTCATAAGCAGCGCCAAGGCTGATTGTGATTTGTGCTTAAGCCCAGCAGCTAGTGCGCTGCTGGGTTGATTATTTGTTACTACAGCGATATTATCTCGCGCCCTATTTCTTGGCTTCCGGGGCGTAGGTAGCTGTCAATTGGAGTCCCACTGAATGGCCCGTATTGCAGGCGTTAACATTCCAGATAACAAGCATACTGTTATCTCGTTGACCTACATCTATGGTGTTGGTCGCACCACCGCACAGAAAATTTGTGCAACCACCGGCGTAAATCCGGCGGTGAAAATCAAAGATCTGAGCGACGAGCAGATTGAACAGCTGCGTGGCGAAGTGGCGAAGTTCACCACTGAAGGTGACCTGCGTCGCGAAATCAACATGAAAATCAAGCGCTTGATGGACCTGGGCTGCTACCGCGGTCTGCGTCATCGTCGTGGTCTTCCAGTGCGCGGTCAGCGTACCAAGACCAACGCGCGTACTCGCAAAGGTCCGCGTAAGCCGATCCGCAAGTAATCGCACCAGCGCAACGACAGGAATTTAGTCATGGCAAAACCTGCTGCTCGTCCTCGTAAAAAAGTTAAAAAGACAGTGGTTGATGGCATCGCCCACATCCACGCGTCGTTTAACAACACAATCGTCACCATTACCGATCGTCAAGGTAACGCTCTTTCGTGGGCTACCTCCGGCGGTTCGGGTTTCCGTGGTTCGCGCAAGTCCACCCCGTTCGCTGCTCAAGTAGCTGCTGAACGTGCTGGTCAAGCTGCGCTGGAGTACGGTCTGAAGAACCTCGACGTCAATGTCAAGGGTCCAGGCCCAGGTCGTGAATCCGCTGTCCGTGCATTGAACGGCTGTGGCTATAAGATCGCCAGCATCACCGACGTGACGCCAATCCCGCACAACGGGTGCCGTCCGCCGAAGAAGCGCCGCGTGTAATCCAGGAGACTGTAAGAAATGGCTCGTTACATTGGTCCAAAATGCAAACTTGCTCGTCGTGAAGGCACCGATCTCTTTCTGAAGAGCGGCGTTCGCGCTATCGAATCCAAGTGCAACATCGAAGCAGCTCCAGGTATCCACGGCCAACGTCGTGGTCGCCAGTCCGATTACGGTACTCAGCTGCGTGAAAAGCAAAAAGTCCGTCGTATCTACGGCGTTCTCGAGCGTCAGTTCAGCGGCTACTACAAAGAAGCCGCCGGCAAGAAAGGTGCAACAGGCGAGAACCTGCTGCAACTGCTCGAATGCCGTCTGGACAACGTTGTATACCGCATGGGCTTCGGCTCGACGCGTGCCGAATCCCGTCAATTGGTTTCGCACAAGTCGGTCAGCGTAAACGGCAAAACCGTTAACGTTCCTTCTTATCAGGTTCGTGCTGGCGACGTTGTTGCTATCCGCGAAAAAGCTAAGAATCAGCTGCGTATTGTCCAGGCTCTCGATCTGTGTGCCCAACGTGGCCGCGTAGAATGGGTAGAAGTAGACACTGAGAAGAAATCGGGCGTTTTCAAGAACGTTCCAGCTCGCAGTGATCTATCCGCCGACATCAACGAAAGCCTGATTGTCGAGCTCTACTCCAAGTAAGGGCTAGAAAATAGGTGCATCCATGCAGATTTCGGTAAATGAGTTCCTGACACCCCGCCACATTGATGTGCAGGTTGTCAGTCCAACCCGCGCCAAAATCACTCTCGAGCCTCTCGAGCGTGGTTTCGGCCATACCCTGGGCAACGCGCTTCGCCGCATTTTGTTGTCCTCCATGCCCGGCTGTGCAGTAGTCGAGGCCGAGATTGACGGTGTACTCCATGAGTACAGCGCCATCGAAGGTGTACAGGAAGACGTCATTGAAATCCTGTTGAACCTTAAAGGTCTGGCTATCAAGCTGCACGGTCGAGACGAAGTTACGCTGACCTTGTCGAAGAAGGGTTCGGGGGTGGTTACCGCTGCCGATATTCAGCTGGATCATGATGTCGAGATCGTTAACCCCGATCACGTAATCGCTAACCTGGCGTCTAACGGCGTCTTGAACATGAAGCTCACCGTAGCTCGTGGTCGTGGTTATGAGCCGGCAGACTCGCGTCAAAGCGATGAAGACGAAAGCCGCAGCATTGGTCGCTTGCAGCTTGACTCTTCGTTCAGCCCGGTTCGCCGTATCGCATACGTGGTGGAAAACGCCCGTGTCGAACAGCGTACTAACCTGGACAAGCTGGTTATTGATCTGGAAACCAACGGTACGCTGGACCCTGAAGAGGCTATCCGTCGCGCTGCAACCATTCTGCAACAGCAGTTGGCTGCGTTCGTCGACCTCAAAGGCGACAGCGAACCAGTGGTAATCGAACAGGAAGACGAGATCGATCCGATCCTGCTTCGTCCGGTTGACGATTTGGAACTGACCGTGCGTTCGGCCAACTGCCTTAAGGCGGAGAACATCTACTACATCGGCGATCTGATTCAGCGCACCGAAGTAGAGCTGTTGAAGACTCCGAACCTGGGCAAGAAATCCTTGACCGAGATCAAGGACGTTCTGGCTTCTCGTGGTCTCTCCCTCGGCATGCGCCTCGACAACTGGCCGCCGGCAAGTCTTAAGAAGGACGACAAGGCTACGGCCTGATCGTCGTAATCACCGAACGCGAGTTTGGTAAGGAATGAACCATGCGTCATCGTAAAAGTGGACGTCACCTGAGCCGTACCAGCTCTCACCGCAAAGCCATGTTTCAGAACATGGCGGTGTCGCTGTTCGAGCACGAGCTGATCAAAACTACCCTGCCGAAAGCCAAGGAACTGCGCCGCGTTGCCGAGCCGCTGATCACCCTGGCCAAGGAAGACAGCGTTGCCAACCGTCGTCTGGCTTTCGACCGTACTCGTTCGAAAGAAATCGTCGGCAAACTGTTCAACGATCTGGGCAAGCGCTATGCAACCCGTCAGGGCGGCTACCTGCGCATCCTCAAGTGCGGTTTCCGCGCTGGCGACAACGCGCCAATGGCGTACGTCGAGCTGGTTGATCGTCCTATCGGTGGCTCTGTAGAAGCTGCTGAATAAGACATCAGTTTGAACATGAAACCGGGCCCAGTGCCCGGTTTTTTGTTTCCGGAATTAAGAATTGCTATCGATAGTCATGATTTAATGAATTCGACGCTGCAATAGCTTTCGACAATACTTCCTCTCAGCCGATCAGCCGGCTATACACACCAGAGGAAGATGTAGATGAGCCAGAAGACCCTTACGACCGCCAGCGGTGCCCCCGTCGCAGACAATCAGAACTCCCGTTCGGCAGGCCCACGTGGTCCTCTACTGCTCGATGATTTCCATCTGATCGAAAAGCTTGCCCACTTCAACCGTGAAAACATCCCGGAGCGTCGCGTGCACGCCAAGGGGTCGGGTGCTCATGGTACGTTCACCGTGACCCGCGACATCAGCCAATACACCAGCGCCAGGCTGTTCGACACGGTTGGCAAGCAGACGCCGATTTTCCTGCGCTTCTCCACCGTAGGCGGCGAGCGTGGTTCGGCTGACACCGAGCGTGACCCTCGTGGCTTTGCGATCAAGTTTTACACCGAGGAAGGTAACTGGGACATCGTCGGTAACAACACGCCGGTGTTCTTTATCCGTGACCCCCTGAAATTCCCTGATTTCATTCACACCCAGAAGCGCCTGCCGCAGACCAATCTGAAGAGCCCTCAGATGATGTGGGATTTCTGGTCGCACTCGCCTGAAGCGCTGCACCAGGTCACTATTCTGTTCTCCGATCGTGGCATTCCGGACGGCTACCGTCACATGCACGGCTTCGGCAGCCACACCTATAGCCTCATCAGTGCTGCAGGTGAGCGTCATTGGGTGAAGTGGCATTACAAGACCCGCCAGGGGATCAAGAATCTGACGCCCGCAGAGGCTGCGCGCATTGCCGGTACTGATCCTGATTACGCTCAGCGCGATCTGTTCACTGCCATCGAGAAGGGCGACTTCCCCAAGTGGCAGGTGTGCATCCAGTTGATGACCGAAGCTCAGGCGGCGAATCATCATGAAAACCCGTTCGACGTGACCAAGACCTGGTCGCAGAAAGAATACCCGCTGATCGAGGTGGGCGAGCTGGAGTTGAACCGCAACCCGCTCAACTACTTTGCCGAAGTCGAGCAGGCCGCGTTTGGCCCAAGCAACATGGTGCCAGGCGTTGGCCTTTCGCCAGACCGCATGTTGCAAGGGCGCGTATTTGCCTATGCTGATGCGCATCGCTATCGCGTAGGTACCAACCACCAGCAGTTGCCGATCAATGCGCCCAAGAGTCCGGTGCACAGCTATCAGCGTGACGGGGCGATGGCCTTCGGCACCAATGGCGGTGCGACGCCAAACTATGAACCGAACAGCTACTCGGATGCGCCGAAAGAGAATCCGCGCTACGCGGAGCCTGCGCTGTCTCTGAACGGTGCAGCAGATCGTCATGATCATCGAGTAGACGACGATTACTACAGTCAGGCAGGCAAGTTGTTCAACCTGATGAGCGCTGATCAGCAAGCCCTGTTGATTGGCAATATTGCAGGCGCAATGGCAGGCGTTTCCAGTGATGTCGTGCAACGTCAGTTGCAGCATTTCTACAAAGCGGACCCTGCTTACGGCGAAGGCATTGCCCGCGCATTGGACGTAAAACTGGGCTGAGTCGAAGTGAGAAACAGAACCGCCCTCATTTGGGCGGTTTTTCGCTTCTTAACGGCGTAATTTCGCCACTTTTCGTCGGTTTATTGCGTTTTTCTAAGTGACCTCGCGCGGCGCTTGGTTCAAACTATCGTCTTTGAAGCAGGAGTCTGGTGCGATGCAAGGCCACCCCGAAGTAATCGATTATCTCAACACGTTGCTCACGGGCGAACTGGCAGCTCGTGACCAATATTTCGTTCACTCACGCATGTACGAAGACTGGGGCTTTTCGAAGCTCTACGAGCGTATCAATCATGAGATGGAAGAAGAGGCGCAACACGCTGATGCGCTGATGCGTCGTATCCTGATGCTGGAAGGCACGCCGCGCATGCGCCCGGACGACCTCGACGTCGGCACCACAGTGCCTGAGATGCTCGCCAGCGATCTGCGTCTCGAATACAAGGTACGTGCTGCTCTGTGCAAGGGTATCGAGCTCTGTGAGCTGCACAGCGACTACGTGACCCGCGAAATCCTGCGCGTGCAGCTGGCTGATACCGAAGAAGACCATACCTACTGGCTCGAACAGCAGATGGGGCTGATCAAGTCCATCGGCCTGCAGAACTACCTGCAATCGCAGTTCTGATTCGACCGCTCATAAAAAAGCTCCTGCACTTGCGTGACAGGAGCTTTTTTGTATCCGGGTTCGACTGACGCCGAACCCGTTTTCGTCACACTCGTCAGGCTTTATCTCTGGTCAACAGAGGTTTCAGGTAATGACCGGTGTAGGACTGTTCCATCTCGGCGACCTGTTCAGGTGTGCCCGTCGCAATGATCTGCCCACCTCGCGAGCCGCCTTCCGGACCCAGATCCACCAGCCAGTCGGCCGTCTTGATCACATCCAGGTTGTGCTCGATCACCACCACGGTATTGCCGTGGTCGCGCAGGCGATGCAATACATCCAGCAGCTGCTGAATATCCGCGAAGTGCAGGCCTGTGGTCGGCTCGTCGAGGATGTACAACGTCTTGCCGGTGTCGCGCTTGGACAGCTCACGCGACAGCTTGACCCGCTGCGCTTCACCGCCTGACAGGGTCGTCGCCGATTGCCCCAGCTTGATATAGGAAAGTCCTACATCCATCAGGGTTTGCAGCTTGCGCGCCAGTGCCGGAACGGCGTCGAAGAACTCACGCGCTTCCTCGATGGTCATTTCCAGCACTTCGTGGACGTTCTTGCCCTTGTACTTGACCTCAAGCGTTTCGCGGTTGTAACGCTTGCTCTTGCACACGTCGCAGGGCACGTAGATGTCTGGCAAAAAGTGCATCTCGACCTTGATCAGCCCGTCGCCCTGGCACGCCTCGCAGCGGCCGCCCTTGACGTTGAACGAGAACCGCCCCGGACCATAGCCCCGCGAGCGTGATTCCGGAACTCCGGCGAACAGCTCGCGAATCGGCGTGAACAGCCCGGTGTAGGTCGCCGGGTTGGAGCGCGGCGTACGACCGATAGGGCTCTGGTCGATGTCCACCACCTTGTCCAGGTGCTGGAGGCCGTTGATGCTGTCGTGCGTAGCCGCTTCCAGCGTCGTGGCGCCGTTCAGCGCCGTAGCGCTCAGCGGGAACAGCGTGTTGTTGATCAGCGTCGACTTGCCCGATCCGGAAACACCCGTCACGCAGGTCAGCAGGCCGATCGGGATGTCGAGATTGACGTTTTGCAGGTTGTTGCCACGCGCGCCCTTGAGGGTCAGCGAGAGCTTCTTGTTACGCGGGGTGCGCTTGGCAGGAACAGCAATCTTCACGCGCCCTGACAGGTATTTGCCGGTCAGCGAGTCGGGATGCGACATCACCTCGTCCGGCGTACCTTCGGCGACAATATGACCACCATGCACGCCGGCCCCCGGGCCGATGTCGACCACGTAGTCGGCCAGGCGAATCGCATCTTCATCGTGCTCGACCACAATCACCGTATTGCCGATGTCGCGCAGGTGCTTGAGCGTGCCCAGCAAACGATCATTGTCGCGCTGGTGCAGACCGATGGACGGCTCATCGAGGATGTACATCACCCCGACCAGCCCCGCACCGATCTGGCTGGCCAGACGGATACGCTGTGCTTCGCCGCCGGACAGGGTGTCTGCGCTACGATCCAGGGTCAGGTAGTCCAGGCCCACGTTGACCAGAAACTGCAGACGCTCACGGATTTCCTTGAGAATCTTGTCGGCGATCTCGCCACGTCGTCCGGTCAGCTTGAGCGTTTCAAAGTAATGCGTCGCGTCGCCAATCGGCAGACTGGTGACTGCAGGCAGAGTCTTTTCACCCACCCACACATGGCGCGCTTCGCGACGCAGGCGAGTGCCTCGGCAGTCAGGGCAGGGCTGTGTGCCCAGGAACTTGGCCAGCTCTTCGCGGACCGTAGCCGATTCGGTTTCCCGATAGCGACGCTCCAGATTCGGCACGATGCCTTCGAACGGGTGCGCACGCTTGACGATATCGCCACTTTCATTGAGGTAGCGGAAATCGACACTCTGCGAGCCACTGCCGTTGAGCAGAATCTTCTGCATGTCGGCGGGGATCTGCTTGAATGGCATTTCCAGGCTGAAGCCATAGTGCTTGGAGAGCGAGCCGAGCATCTGGAAGTAATAGACATTACGCCTGTCCCAGCCTCGTATCGCGCCTTCGGCAAGCGTCAGTTCGGCATTGACCAGCCGCTTGATATCGAAGAACTGCTTCACGCCCAGACCGTCGCAGGTCGGGCAGGCGCCAGCCGGGTTGTTGAAGGAGAACAGCTTCGGTTCCAGCTCGCTGATCGCATGGCCACAGATAGGGCAGGCGAAGCGGGCAGAGAAGATCACTTCCTCGCCCGGCTCGTCGTCCATCGGCGCCACCAGGGCGATACCGTCGGCCAGCTTCAGGGCGGTCTCGAAGGACTCGGCCAGGCGCTGCTGCAGGTCGGCGCGGACCTTGAAACGGTCCACGACCACATCGATCGAGTGCTTCTTCTGCTTGTCCAGCTTCGGCAGCTCATCCAGCTCGCACAGCTTGCCGTTGACTCGCGCCCGGACAAAGCCTTGCGCGCGCAGCTCTTCAAAAACCGAAAGATGCTCACCCTTGCGCTCGCGGATAACCGGCGCAAGCAGCATCAATTTGCTGCCCTCAGGCTGAGTCAGCACCAGGTCGACCATCTGGCTGACAGTCTGGGCTTCCAGCGGAATATCGTGGTCGGGGCAGCGAGGCTGGCCGACGCGCGCATACAGAAGACGCAGGTAGTCGTAAATTTCGGTGATCGTACCCACGGTCGAGCGCGGGTTATGTGAAGTAGACTTCTGCTCGATGGAGATCGCCGGCGACAGACCTTCGATCGTATCGACGTCCGGTTTTTCCATCATCGACAGAAACTGGCGGGCATAGGCCGACAGCGATTCGACGTAGCGGCGCTGCCCTTCGGCGTACAGCGTATCGAAAGCCAGCGAAGACTTGCCTGAGCCGGAGAGCCCGGTGATAACGATCAGTTTGTCGCGGGGAAGTGTCAGGTCAATATTTTTCAGGTTGTGGGTTCGTGCCCCACGTATCAGGATCTTGTCCACTGCGGCCTCGCTTGGCGGGCATAAACGACGGAGTATACGGCTCCGAGCCATCACGCGGCAAAGCGTCGCGTATGTGCTGTACAACGATGGGACTGGTAGAATCGCCGCCGGTTCACACGAGGTTATTCCATGCACGATACCCACAGCGAGCGTATGAGTAGCGGCGAGACCCGCGCAGCAGGCGGTCTGGCCCTGGTGTTCGCGTTCCGCATGCTTGGCATGTTCATGGTCTTGCCGGTTCTGGCAACCTACGGCATGGACCTGGCAGGCGCGAGCCCTGCACTGATCGGTCTGGCGATTGGCGCCTACGGCCTGACCCAGGCGGTGTTGCAGATACCGTTCGGGATCATTTCCGACCGTATCGGCCGGCGACCGGTCATTTATTTCGGCCTGATCATCTTTGCGATCGGCAGCGTGGTGGCGGCGAACGCGGATTCGATCTGGGGAATCATTGCCGGACGCATCCTGCAGGGGGCTGGCGCCATTTCCGCGGCAGTCATGGCGCTGCTCTCCGACCTGACCCGCGAACAGCACCGCACCAAGGCCATGGCCATGATCGGCATGACCATTGGTCTGTCGTTCGCCATCGCCATGGTTGTCGGCCCGGTAATCACCGGCATCTTCGGGCTTTCCGGATTGTTCCTGGCCACCGGCGGCATGGCCTTGATAGGCGTTCTCATCGTCGCCTACGTGGTGCCCAAGGCCAGCGGGGCATTGATGCATCGCGAGTCCGGCGTCGCCAAACAGGCGCTGGGGGCGACGTTGCGTCATCCGGACCTGCTGCGCCTGGATTTGGGTATCTTCGTGTTGCATGCGATGCTCATGTCCAGCTTCGTGGCCTTGCCACTGGCGCTGGTCGAAAAAGCCGGTCTGCCCAAGGAAGAACACTGGTGGGTCTACCTGACCGCCTTGCTGGTTTCCTTCTTCGCGATGATCCCGTTCATCATCTATGGCGAGAAGAAACGTCAAATGAAGCGCGTTCTGCTGGGCGCCGTCACAGTTTTGATGCTGGCTGAGCTATTCTTCTGGGCCTACGGGGACACGTTGCGGGCACTGGTCATCGGGACAGTGGTATTCTTCACCGCGTTCAACCTGCTGGAAGCATCCTTGCCGTCGTTGATCAGCAAGGTTTCACCGGCCGGCGGAAAAGGCACGGCAATGGGAGTTTATTCCACCAGCCAGTTTCTTGGATCGGCCGCAGGTGGGATACTGGGCGGCTGGTTGTTCCAGCACGGTGGGCTCGATGTGGTGTTCCTGGGTGGTGCAGCCATGGCCGCCGTCTGGCTCGCCTTCGCAGTGACCATGCGAGAACCGCCTTACGTGACCAGCCTACGTCTGCCGTTGTCGCCGCAGGCGCAGCGTGAAGCAGGCCTGGCAGAGCGTTTGATGTCCGTAGCAGGCGTGACAGATGCAGTGGTGGTTGCGGAAGAGGCAGCCATCTACATAAAACTCGACACAAAATTATTGGATCGTGCCTCTCTCGAAAAGCTGGTCAATCCAGCATCAGAAGCGTGCGAAGCCTAGGAGAACGTTATGGCCCGTGGGGTTAACAAAGTCATATTGGTCGGTACATGCGGCCAGGATCCCGAAGTTCGCTACTTGCCTAACGGTAACGCCGTGACCAACCTGAGTCTGGCCACCAGCGAACAATGGACTGACAAGCAGAGCGGCGAGAAAAAAGAAAAAACCGAATGGCACCGTGTTTCGATGTTCGGCAAGGTCGCGGAAATCGCCGGCGAATACCTGCGCAAGGGTTCGCAGGTCTACATCGAAGGCAAGCTGCAGACCCGCGAGTGGGAAAAAGACGGCATCAAGCGCTACACCACTGAAATCGTCGTCGACATGCAGGGCACCATGCAACTGCTGGGCGGCCGTCCACAGGGTGACGCTCAACAAGGTCAGGGCGGCGGTGGCAACTACAACCAGTCCGCGCCTCGTCCACAGCAGTCGCGCCCACAACAGTCGGCGCCGCAGCAGAACTACAATCAGCAGCCGCCACAACAGCGCGACTCGCGCCCAGCGCCGCAACAACAAGCGCCGCAGCCAGCTGCTGACTTTGATAGCTTTGATGATGATATTCCGTTCTAGCGCATACCTTAGAGTTTTTTGTAAAGTGTTGGTCTGGAGCCCCCGTATATCGGGGGCTTCTTCGTTTTTGTAGGTGTAAAATTATTTTGACCTTCAAACGACATCATCTCAGCAACAGCTTTTTCCTACAGACATTGATGATGTACCTTCGCAGGTTTGAGAGTGAAGAACGTGATCGGCTAGGCCGCGACGATTTCTCGCTGAACGATGCTCAGCGGAAGGCCGTCAGAACCTCGTTCGCGCACCGTTTCAGCATTATTACTGGTGGCGCGGGCGTGGGGAAAACAACAGTGCTGAAAGCTCTCTACAGAGCGCTCGATACCTTGGGGCGGCCAAGATTTCAGATGGCACTTTCAGGTCGAGCTACCGCGCGCATGATTGAGGCGACGTCCGAAAGTGCAACTACGATAGCTGGCTTTCTGAGCAGCGTTTCAGCAAAAGAAATTGGGATGCACCCCATAGTTGTTATTGATGAAGCTTCAATGCTGGATCTTGTGACATTTTATCGGCCTGCCCGAAAGCTACCGCCTGATACCCACCTTATTTCTTGTTGGTGATCCATATCAGTTACCTCCAATCGGAGCAGGGCTGGTTTTGCATGTCTTGTGTGGTCATTCGGAGATCGCTCAGACTCAACTGACTGAGGTAAAGCGGCAGTCAAAGGCATCCGAAATGCCATCAGCAGCGCAGGCAATTCGAGAGGGGCGGTGGCCAGACTTCACTTCGAATGAGGCCGGTGAGGTCATTCTTCTCCCTACTTCTGACGCTGAAATCATACCCACGGTACTTCGTCTCTACGAGCAAAAGCGGGAAGGCACGCAAATTCTTTGTGCTACACGGTCATGTAGGTTTGCTGGGGTCGACGCACTCAACAGGACTTGTCACGTCCGCTACGCTAGTCATGGTCGGCCTCTATTGGCATTCAGTGCAGAGTCGGGACAGATTGAGTCCACCGAATTTTGTGTCGGGGATCTGCTGTTGTATACCGCAAACGATTGGCAGCGAGATCTTCAAAATGGTTGCCTTGGCCAGCTAAGCGAAGTCTACGACGACGTCGTTCAAGTCAACATTGGGACTGTCGATCATCCCATTATGCGCGTTGCGCTAGGGTGTGCGGTTTACGAAGGTATCCATCACTACGTTTTGGAAAGTGATTTAGACGCTATGCAGCACGCTTACGCGATTACGGTCCACAAGAGTCAAGGCTCGCAATTTCAGCGCGTTATCATTCCTGTGCGCCAGTCACGCATACTGGACCGAACCTTCGTGTGTACAGCCTTAACACGCGCTCAAGTCCAGGTAATTCTGGTTGGCGATGTGACTGCGCTGAAGCAAGCTATTGCATTGCCCCCTAAAGCATTTTCGCGGCAAGTCGCTTTGAACTCGATGTTGTCCGGTTGAGCGGCTAATCCACGCTCGATTGTGCGTGATGTTTACGTCCAGTTTTTGAGCCGGGCTATGAGTTTTTCATCTGTGATTTTTAGGGGGGTGACGTTGCGATGTTGGGTGGGTGCCATTCGGCTGCCCGCTCTTTCGGCGTTGGCCCTGGCTGCGAGCAGCTCATCCGAACTGGAGATGAATACCAGTAATGTCCCGTTCCAATTACCAATTCCCTCTAGCTCGATATCCACAGAAATAGGTAAGCGATGATCGGTGAGTTCGAATGAGGGGATTTCGACGCGATTGATTCGATTAACGCAGGCCATGGGCGTCGTGGCGTCGGAGCCATGAAGTGGCTTTGATGGGATGGACGAAAGGCGGATCATTTCCATGGTGACAAGACCTGCGAACCATGGCGAACCTAGATAGCGCCAGTAGAGGTCAGATACATCACTACCTCGATCAAGATCGGCGAACCACGTCCCGCATGCCATGCCCAATGTGGCCTGACAAATCGGGATTATAGCTTCAAGCCCTTCAAGCCTTTTCAATGTGTCTGCGCAAAGTGTTTTGATTTTGCTAGCATCCCTACGTGGCACTTCAGCTTCAAGGATGAAGTGAACCTCGTACCCTTGATTGGTTCGCTCAATACTCGGTGCTTCAGCCAACAGTCCTCCATAACCAAGCTCATTCAGGAGCACGTAACGACGTTCTCTGGGCCATTTTCTAAAATCTTGGGTCAAAGACCACAGGTCTCGCATAGTCCCCTGTAAAAAATGGGAGATTCTGACCTGTATTCCTTCTGGACCGGATCTAACGACCGATCCCAAGGCTATGAGGAGGGGGCCAACAGCAATAATGTCATCTGCGTCGGCGCCACCGGTTCTGTGGATGCGCCGGGATTCCTCGTGCTGCCTCTTCAGATCCAAGAGAGATTTGCTCGAAAAACGCTGTTCATCTCGGTCAATGAGAATACTGCACGTTCCACATAACCAAATCCCGTTATCGATGTGCGAACGCTCTAAAGAGGTCATGTTTGGGTCGTAGCGGCGCGCACCAGGACCAGCCGAAGCGGCAGAAATGTGGGCTGCAACTCCTATCATCGTCACTGCATTGGAAGCTTCATCGCTTGGTCCAACAGTGGGGCACTTGCACTTGCTGCATATGTAGCTGGCACGCAACGCCAAGTCACTTTTGGTTCGGATCGAGAATTGTCTCGTGTGTTTGACATATTCAACTACCTAGCAGGCATTTTGGGCTGCGGCGTCTCTCTAGAAAGTTCTGTAATCAGGAGATATGCCAAACTGTTTTGGTGTTTTGGTGTTTTGGTGTTTTGGTGTTTTGGTCATAGGAGTTGTTGACTTGGATCGAAGCATATCAGTCCGGAGAAGGGATACTGGCGTCAGTTTCGAACGGGCCATCATCGGGTCACCACGACCAAGGATTTTCTAAGGTACGGCGGTAAATCGTCAGCAAGCTTTTCTAAGATCACATGTGACAGCAACCCTTCGGTTGGGATGCCCTTGTCGATGATCTAGGCCGGTGCCTAGACCATCGTTTCGCACTGTCACCGGCCCACTCCGACGGGGGAACATGCCCTGATCGAGCCTATCGTTGGTCCTTGGATCGGCTTCAGTACCTTCCTACGACGACTTGGATCCATTCCCGAAATCCTGTATAACCGTATGTAGTGGTGGCTTTTTTGATTTTGCACTATATGTGGTGTTTTTTAGTTCGGTGCGGTTGTTAGAGCTGTAAGGGGCCCAAATGACAGATGACAGCAAAGATTTGCCAATTTATCACGTGCTTGCTTTGTCTGGTGGCGGGTATCGGGCGCTTTACACCGCCACGATCCTCAAAGAATTTGAGCAGGTTCTTGGCCGCCCAATCGCCTCTCACTTCGATCTGATCTGCGGCACCTCAGCTGGGGGCCTTTTGGCTCTAGGGCTTGCGAGTGAGATCCCTGCGAGTGAACTGAAATCCTTGTTTGAAGATCAAGGTAAGCAGATATTCGGTTCGCGGGACTTCATGCGTAGGCGACTGGGATTCCTTACGCGTGCGAAGCATTCAAACAGCGGCCTACGCTCCGTCCTTCACCAGCGGTTTGGCGCCACCACTATGGGCGACCTGAAGCATCGGGTTCTCATACCGGCTGTTAACTACACCACTGGGCGTGGCCAATTTTTTAAAACCCCCCACCACCCATCTTTCGAACTCGATCACCGTATGAGCCTAGTGGATGTCGCCTTGGCTACCTCCGCTGCTCCCGTGTACTTCCCATCAGTACGTAATGACCGCGGAGTTTTTGTTGACGGCGGACTGGTCGGAAATGCGCCTGGGCTTTTCGGACTCCATGAAGTTCGTACCTTTCTTGCTCCCAATCAAGATATTCGCGTTCGTGTGCTCGCAATCGGAACTATGACTGTGGGTGCCACAGTTAGCGGAGGGAAGGATCTGGATCAAGGAGTTATTGGGTGGGGAGGGAGCCTTTTCGATCTGGTTATCTCGGCCCAAGAGTCTTCTGTGGACTACATGCTTACTCAATCTCTGGGCGACTGCTATTTCAAAATTGATGATCAAGTAACGCCGCAGCAAAGCAGCGACGTGAAGGCATTAGACGATGTATCCGAGGCTTCAACAAACACCCTCCGGGATCGAGGCATGGCAGCGGCTCAACGCGCATTGGGTGACCGTAGATTCATACCGTTCCGTGGTCATCAACCAATACCTCCAACCTTCTTCCACGGTCCAAACAAAAATTCGGGGGATCTCTAGATGCTTAATCTGTCACCGCTTTTCAATACATCCGAGGACGAGTCGTGTTTGCTTCAGGCACTGGAGCTGACTGCATCACAACGACTCCAGATTACGTCGGCAAAAAATGAGGTCCGGCAGTGTCTCCGACATGGCATACCCAAGGTCTTGGTCGAGCAGGGGTACAAGGGTGATATTCCTCAGCCACGTTTTTTTACTCAAGGCTCGTGGGCATACAAAACGCTTAATAGCCCCGCCCATCTACCCCCGCAACAATCTGATGTCGATGATGGGGCCTACCTGCCGATCAGTTTTCTAAAAGGCAGCAAAAGACCAAGTGCTGCCAGTGCCATTTTTTTCGCAGCAGCCGAAGAGGCGTTAAGCAGATTGGTTGAGTCCAAGCGGAGCGAAAAGTGGAAACTTGTGACTGACAAACCGACTTGCATCCGGATCGAGATATCGACCACGGCTCACATCGATATCCCCTTGTATTCGATACCAGATGACGAGTATGTGACCCTTGAGAAGGCCGCAAATAGCTACGGCTTTGAAAGCCTGATGGATGCTGTAAACGTTAGGCGGGCAGACTCCTGGACGACGCTTCCAATCGGTGAAGTGCTCTTGGCCCATCGCGAAGAAGACTGGATTAATTCTGACCCACGACCGGTGAAAGACTGGTTCGTAGATGAAGTCGAATCGAAAGGCGAACAGCTTCGTCGTGTGGTCCGTTACCTCAAAGCCTTCCGTGATTGGCAGTGGGAGAAAGGTGGGCCATCTTCCATTTTGTTGATGGCCGCAGCTGTGCCGTTGTTCACGAAAATGGATCGAAGAGACGACTTGGCGCTTCTCGAAGTCTTGAAAGGGCTTCCTGCTGCCCTTCGGAATGGCGTGGTCAATCCCGTGAGTGCCGAAGAGAGCCTGAGTGATCGTCTCCCAAGTGATGAACTTGAGCAAGCAGCCAAGAAATTTGAAATGTTCGAAAACTATCTCAATGGCGCGGTGAATGCCTCTGATGAGACAACCGCGTGCAATTGGATGATCAGCATGTTCGGACCTCGGTTTCCTAATCGTCCGAACCGAATTAAACAGGTTACTGTTGCTGCGACCATTGCGGCAGTTCCCGCGCAAGCGGCTGCCAGTGAACTGGTCGGTCGCACTAAGGCTGGTTAGTAGATGAGTGAGGCACTTCCTAATCTGATTTCAGAAATGCAATCCCGAGACTTCAAACACATCGGAAGAACACCTGAACGTTGGATTTGGTTTGAGGGGCCTCTTAAGACGGTTGCCGGCGATTATCAGTGCAAGTTCACTGTAGACCCAACGTTCTTTTCATTACCTGTTGTGAGTCTAAAAGAGCTGCCCCCTGAACTAGGGCCAGTAACACCTCACCTCGGATCTAGCGGCTGGCTCTGTTACCTGACAGCAAGCTCTGTAGTGCTCGATATTTTTGACCCCATCGGTCAGACACTGAAATGTCTGGCTGAGGCAGAACGTGTTCTGGGATGCATTCTCAAAGGAGAAATGGTAGAGGACTTGACAGAGGAGTTTCTGGTTCACTGGTTCAGTCAGTTTTGCGTTTTCGATGTCCAGAATTTGAAACGAGGTGAGATCCCTGCCTTTTGCGTCATCTCGCAGAGAGGAGTACGAACCCCCGTACTCACCGATAATATAAATCGCACAGTCCGCAGAATTGACGCGCTCAACTTTCAGCCGAAAAGGCAAATGATGCTGGGATATGTTGTCAGATCCGTCGCTCAGCCCCGCCCTAATCAGACTGCATGGCCGCCTAATTCCGTTGCTGATATCCTGATTTGGCAGCGTGAGCTGGATAAAGGCTGCGCTCGGAAAATCCAGCAGCGTATATCTGAAGCTTATCGGCAGAAGCACGCTGATGCGATTATTTTCATTCAATCGCCAACACTGAACTACGGCTTTCAAGTGCATTTTGACCAGTCCATCCTGAGCGATGAGAAATTTCAGCGGTCAAGAGGTACAGAAAGGCTCTTCAGTTTCCGAATAACTAGGCTAGCTGCAATACGGATCGACGAGCATTACATCGCGCAGCGCAGCATTCCGTCTATGAAGACTTTAGCAGGCTTCAAGATTGCCTTGGTGGGGTGCGGAACCATCGGCGGCTATCTAGCCGACCTGTTATCGAAGGCTGGGGCAGGGACAGGTGGAGGCAAGCTGACGCTTGTAGATTTTGATCGGTTGATGCCGGAAAACGTCGGTAGGCACTGCTTGGGATTGCGATATTTCAACACTAATAAAGCTCTTGGCACCAGTATCATGCTTGAGTTTGACTCTCCAGGGATCTCCGTGCAGGCCCTAGAGGTCGACGTGCGTAAAGCGCACTTGGGCGAAATGGATCTGTTGATTGATGCCACAGGGGAAGAGGCGCTCGGGCATTGGCTGACCGCCAACTACATCTCCTCGACGCCGATGTTATCAGTATGGGTCGAAGGCCCTGGGACAGCTGTGCGCGCCCTACTTAAAACTGCTGGAGAAGGCGCGTGCTACCGGTGCCTCTCGACACATACCAGAGTGGGCCAATTCCCGACCGTAGAGGGCGGGGTACCCCACGTTATGGCCGGACATGGCTGCGAAGGCCTGTATGTTCCTTTTCCCGCGACCGTATCTATTCAAGCCGCAGCGTTGGGCGCTGAAATGGCGCTGGCGTGGGCTAATGGAAAAGCCTCTCCTTCACTACGGACCAAAATTACTGACTCTATGTTCACATCAGCGACACCTGATTGTGATCCACCCAAGGTTGAGGTCTGCCAAGCATGCAGTTCGTAGCAGAGTGGTCCGCAAACCAAGGTCGTCATTTGATTTACATCCACTCCCAGGTGCTCAACGTATTCCTGCGCCATATTCAGGCAGAACCTACGGATATGGAAGGTGGAGGCCTTCTACTCGGGTATGTCCGTGGGTCACATCTTGAAATTGTCGACGCCACCGAGCCCACTAAATTTGACCGACGCTTTAGAACGTTTTTTGAGCGAATGAGGGAGGTGCATGAGCACATCGCTCAGAAGCAATGGAGCGATAGCAACGGGTTGGTCAGATACGTTGGTGAGTGGCATACGCACCCGCAAGATCATCCGTCGCCGTCCGACACCGATTTGACCGAGTGGAGGAAACTGGCCGTTAAGCGCAATGACAAACGACCTGTACTTGGGTTGATAGTGGGGCGAAAAACCTTGTATTTAGAAAGCATATTCAGGGATGGGAAGCGGACAGAGTTTTTCCCTGCCGATGGCCGCTCCCGCGACGTCAGAATTCGGGATTTTCCTGATAGGTATTAGTGTGAATGGGCGGTTAGAGCAATATGCGTAACTGCTAAATTGAATAGCCAACAATGAGTACGCAGTAGATATGAAGATAAGCGAAGCTATGTTGAGATACCGGATTTACTACATGCTGGGCTACGCCATGTGGCTGGGCACATTACTAGTGTACGCAGTGTCCTTTCTGACATTCGTATATTGGCAGGGCGTTGAGCTTGGAGGCCTTCCAGGGTTCGGTATCATATTTCAAGCAATGGGCAAGCTCGCCTACTCAGTCTTCGCAGCGACATATCCATACACGAGCTTTATATGGGACCACGCTCTAACCATCAATCAAGGTGATCCCCTGAGTTACGGCAACCTGGCTTTGCTTGGACTGGTAGGCGTTGCGATGCTAGGTGTCCAAATTATAAAAATGGCCAGATCACTTCGCAGCCGTGTGAAGGCAGCGCTGCGTCGTGCTGAAGAGTCAGGGTGGAGGACTGCACCGCAACAAGGTTTTTCGACCACGATTAATGCTACCCAGATCGCCCAAGTGAATGTTTACAATCAGGCATTACCGACTAATTCCAAGGATTCGGGATGGCTTGATCGCCCTTTAGTAAAATTTGCCTTGGGGATTCTGGCGAGCTATCTAGTGGCTATTTTGGTGAAGCTGACAGGCGTGGCCTAGCGTACTCGCCGTCACATCACGACATCTAGGCATCAAAAGGATCGGGATTAACTCCCTTGTAAACCCATAGGCATGCCCACTTGTCGAGTTAGTAGAGATCAGCTGATACCGCATGGTAGCGGGAGACCTGAGCATTCAAAGCTTGCACCAAGGCGTATATCTATTTTCATCAGTTCCAGCCCGTACAGGGACTCTATCAACCCAATGATTAGGAAATGACGAAAATCTGCGAATGTCGCATGGAATTGTTCGCGTGATGGCTCTTTGATGTTACGCTAGGGCGTTGCTCAGACAGGTCGTTTACCTGCAAGGCTTGACATCGCGAATATCGCAGCGAACATCTGTTGCACCTCTACGTAGCGGCTGGTAAGAGAGTTGAAAGCGCTCAACTGCACTGTCGAGGCCGCTGTGTGGGCTTTGTGAATCTTTAACAATTTCGTTTGATTTGGGCTATTCAGCGATTTCCTAGAGGCGCGAATCATTGGGTTATTTTTAAGTGGTGATCACAAAAAAGACGCAAATAGCGGCTTTTTTGTGATTCAAAAGTCCTCATTTTTCTCCTAGCAATCGATTGAGTTCATTTTGAAAGCCTCGCGATGCAAGTCGAAGCTTTATGGGTCACTTACCTTTTCTATGCTTGTGTACATCCAGATCGGGGTGTTTGGGTTTGTTCTCGGGTGTAACACGTCGGCGCTGATCTTCTTTGCCAGTAGATTCAGCTATTGGTTTAGGTCCGGGTTTGATGCTCATATGTTTGTCTCTCTTTGGTTTATATGTATGTGCCATCGCACTTCATACGTGCTTAAAAATCCGCCACGGATCGTGGCGCTTTGAGGCTATAGCTTGTATTTTTACAGCCGGAGGTTTTTCCATTCCGAACGAGCATAGCGATGCAGCTATGCCAAGCACCATGGCAGCCGCTACCGCTAAGCTCAAACTGAAAGCCAAGCTAAATGCCTAGCTCCAGCTACACAGTCACTAGCGGATGCTAGCAACCTACACCCTCGTGGACAGCGTATTGCAGCGATGATCCTCAGCAGGGCTAGCTTCATGTCAGTGGGCGGCATCTCGGTCTAAAAATGCGCAAGCTTGCTCTGCTGATGGGCGGCTTCGTTGACATGGGGGCGAAGCGAAATGTGGGTGCTATACTTTGTAAAGTATTTCATAGTGAAAAGCGCTTTTTTAGCAAAAACCTTACATTATTCTTTGCGTATTGTTTTCTTGGTGCAGGTTCATCGGAGGGATGTGGCCGTATTATATGGGGTCACTCACTCGCCGAAAGCACCAGACTTTGTGGTGGCTACAACCGTTCTAGGATACAGCTGGAACCTGCTGTTCAGGTCCAGAACCTGAGCCCCCGTTTATCGGGGGCTTCGTCGTTTTCAGGCGTCAGAAAGCGCTGAACCACTCTGGTTGTACTGCTGCCGTGAAGGCCGCGGAGCATCTAAAACCGCGCATCCTTCTGTGTTTGCGCGTTTTCGAAACAATGTGCGATCACCCAGCTCACCGGCTTTACCTCACCTCGTGGGCCAAACGCCAATGCCCGTTGTGCCAACGGTCCGTTGCTGGCCGTGGCGCCGGCAACATGCGGGCTGTCCCATACACCCCAAGTGATAACCGTCGACACCGAGCGCGTAGCGAGGATCAGGTCCAGATAGCGCTTATAGGTTTGCGCAACCTTCCCATCGCGTTCTGCGATGGACCCCGTCAAATGGCTGTCATCGACGTCCAGTTCCGTGATGTGGATCGACAATCCCATATCCCGCACTGCCAGAATAAAGCGAGACAGGCCCGGACCAAAGGTGTCGCCTGCACGCAGGTGGGACTGAATGCCCAGGCCGTGTATCGGAATGCCCCGCTGCTTGAGACCGCGCAGCAGGGCGAGCACGGCAGTGCGTCGGCTTTCGCCGTAATGGGTATCCTTTTCCAGGCCGTAATCGTTGTAACAGAGCAGGGCGTCCGGGGCGGACTTGTGCGCGGCGTTGAAGGCTATGTCCAGGTAGCGAGGCCCGAGCATCTGATACCAGAATGAATTGCGCAGCCCGTCAGGCTGGCCGTCCTCCAGCTGGATGGCTTCGTTGACGACGTCCCATGCGCTGATGAGGCCACGATAATGGCTGGCGACGGTACTGATGTGCGCCGTCAGCACCGCCTCGGCGTTCGTCGGCGTGACGGTACGGTGAACCCAGTCGGGTAAAGAACGATGCCAGCAGAAGGTGTGCCCGCGCATACGCTGGTCATGCGCTTTGGCAAACGCCGCGATCGCGTCGGCCGGCGCGAAGTTGTAACGCTCCGGTTCGGGGTGGACGGTCTGCCACTTCAAGACGTTCTCTGGCACTACGATGCTGGCCTGACGGGCGACCAGTTCCCGGTAGGCCGCGTCGTCATTCAGCTTTGCCGGATCAACCGCAAAGCCGAACCGTATGCCTTTCCCGGCTGCAGGCTGGCGCAACGCGGTAAAGGTTTCTGCCGCCAGCAGCCTGCTGTTCACAAAGGGCAGGCACGCCAGCAGGCGGACAAACGCAGTCAGAAAACTGCGTCGACTAGCACGGCGCATTACGCACCAAAAATCCCCATCAGCTCCTCACGGCCTACCATCACCGTCATCGAGCCTTGTTTCTGTTCGCCTTCAATCGTGCACAACAATCCGGCTTCCCGGCAAATCACTGCACCTGCTGCGATATCCCACAGGCTGGTGAATTTCTCCATGTAGCCGTCCGTTTGCCCCAAAGCGGCGAACGCCAGGCCGATGGTGGCGCAGCGATAACCTGCAAGGCCCCAGCCCTGGCGGCGCAGGCTCAGGTGCAGTTTGCCCATCTCTTCGGCGTCCCAGCGGGTGTTTTCGCCAACGCCGGCGATGCGCAGGTGCTCGGGTGGTTGCGGGCGGACAAAGGGGACGCCGTTGCGCAGCAAGCCATCGCCCGTGCGGGCTGCCAGGGTATAGCCCAGTGCCGGGTAGGCGACGACGCCGATTTCGGGCTCGCCTGCCGACATGTACGCCACCGCGATTCCCCACAATGGGGTGCCCCGCAGGTAGTTGCCGGTGCCGTCGATGGGATCGATGACCCAGCCATCGGTGATGAACTCGCCGCCCATTTCTTCGCCGAGGATTGTATCGTCGGGGAAGTGTTTGCTCAGTTCTGCACGCAGCAGTTGTTCCACTTCAAAGTCGGCGCGGGAGACGAGGTCTTGCGCGCTTTTGGTGGTGATGTCGAGGGTGTGGCGGTCGTTAAAATACGCCATGGCCAGGCCAGTGGCCTGTTCTACGGCGTGCATGGCGACGCTGAGTCGGTTGTTCATTGCAGACAGCCTCCGTTCGGCAGGTTCAACAAGTCCGGGTAATCACTGAGAATCGACTGTGCGCCATGTTCCAGCAGGTAGCGCGCACGTTTCGGGCTGTTGATGGTAGCCACGGCGAATTCGACGCCGCTGCTTTTCAGGCGAACAAGGTGATGGTCATCGAGCATATCGTCAAGTACGTGAAGTATTCGGCAGTCATATTCGGCCAACAGCGCGACCGGGTCGGCAGGCGCCACCACCGAGGCAATAGCCAGTGGTACGTCGTTCCATAAGCGTCGGGCGGCCGTTAGCGAGCGCACCGAAAAGCTGGAGACGAACAACCGGTCGTTGTCGGCGGGCCACAGGTTTTTGAGGATCGGCATCACCACTTCCGCCGTCTCGACATCGTCGCCAATGGTCGGCTTGAGTTCGACCTGCAGACCCAGGTTGAGGCGCAGCGCACAGGCCACGATCTCTTCAAAGGTCGGGACCTGCAAGCCGGCGAATTCAGGCGCGAACCAGCTGCCCGCGTCCAGTGTGCGGATAGCTTTCAGATCATGCAGCACGACGGCGCCGCGCCCGTTGGTGGTGCGGTCCAGAAAGTCGTCATGAATCACGACAGGCTGGCCATCGCGGGTCAGCTTCACGTCGATCTCGACCCACTCGGCGCCGCATTCGGCAGCTTTTTCCAGGGCCAGCAGAGTGTTTTCCGGCACGTAAGCCTTGGCACCGCGATGGGCAATCAGGGGCGAGCGGACGAGGGGAGCAGGTTTGAGCATGGCGGGTCACTTGGTGGTGTGGGAAAAGGTCACGAGCTGGCGCTGGCCGGTCTCGATATCGAACAGCAAGGGCGTGGAATTGATCGCCAGTCGAACCTGGGTGCCGGGTATCTGGTGTTGCCGTCCGGCGAGGCTGACAACGCAGCGCGTTCCAGCCAGTTGGCAATACAGCAGCGTGTGGCTGCCCAGATTCTCTGAAGACTCCACTGTGGCAGTCACGCCTTGTTGATCGAGCATGAAGGTCTCGGGGCGCAGGCCCATCAGCCATTTGCCGGTCCGGTTGCTGGCAATGCCGAGCTTGATGGGCAGGCGTTGACCATCGGCGAGCATTAAGAGCTTGTCGTCCAGGCAGTGCACCGGCAGCAGGTTCATGGGCGGCGTGCCGATGAAGCTGGCGACGAATGTGCTGGCGGGTTGATCGTAGATCTGCGCAGGCGTGCCGATCTGCTCGACACGGCCTTTGTCGAGAATCACCACGCGCTCGGCGAGGGTCATGGCTTCGGTCTGATCGTGGGTGACATACAGGATCGTCGCGCCGGTCTGCCGGTGCAGGCTGCGAATCAACAGACGCATTTCATGACGCAGCGCGCTGTCCAGGTTGCACAGCGGCTCATCGAACAGCAGCACCGGCGGTTTGCGGATCAACGCCCGACCGATGGCGACGCGCTGGCGCTGGCCGCCGGAAAGCTCTCCGGGCTTGCGTTGCAGTAGCTCTTCCAGACCCAGCGAAGCGGCGCACTCGCGGATGCGCTGCTCGCGTTCCTTGCGTGCAACCCGCGCCAGCTTGAGCGCGTAGCCGATATTGTCGGCCACGCTCATGTGCGGGTAGAGCGCGTAGTTCTGAAACACCATGGCGCAGCCGCGCTCCTTGGGCGGCAGGCGCGTGACGTCACGGCCACCCATGAGGATCTGCCCTTGGCTGACCTCTTCCAGCCCGGCCACCATGCGCAGCAGCGTGGACTTGCCACACCCGGACGGGCCGAGGATCACGTTAAGCTCGCCCGCCTTGAAAACCAGGTCGAGCCCGTGAAGGATGGGCTCGGTGCCGTAGGTTTTGTGCAGGTCCGTGAGGATAATATCCGGCGCGCAGGTAATAGGGGTGAGCGCGTTCATTTACCGACTCCAATCAGGCCTTTGACAAACCAGCGCTGCATGAGCGCAATGACGAGGATGGGCGGCAGCATGCTGACCACAGCAGCGGCCATCAGCAGGTTCCACTCGGGGACCTGGGTTGCATCGGTCGGCAGAAAGCTGGCCACGCCCAGCACCAGCGTGCGCATGTCCTCGCGATTGGTTGCCACCAGCGGCCACAGGTAGTCCTTCCAGGCGCCGATGAACACCAGCGTGCCGAGCGCAGCAAAGTTGGTCTTCGACAGTGGCAGCAGGATGTCGATGAAAAACCGCCAGGGCCCTGCACCGTCCATGCGTGCGGCCTCGACCAGCTCGGCAGGCAGCGTCTGGTAGAACTGCCGAAACAGAAAGGTGCCGGTCGCCGAGGCAATCAGCGGCAGGGCGAGGCCGGGGTAGCTGTCGAGCAAATTGATGGTCGGCAGTGGCAGCCACTGAATGCCCAGCCAGTGCAACAGGCTGCGCACGGGGCCGAGCAGATCGCTGGCCACTGCATACGTGGGGATGATCCGTACTTCCAGCGGCAGCAGCAGCGCCCCCAGCACGGCGAAGAAAATCACCGAACTGTAGCGGCTGCGAAAGTACACCACGGCAAAGGCCGTCAGCGCCGAGAGCGTCAGCTTGCCAATCACCACCAGCGTGGCGACCAGCAGGCTGTTGCCCAGCAGGCGCAGCAGATCCAGACGCCGGCTGACCTGCTGCAGATTCTCCAGCAGTTGGTCGCCGGGGATCACCGCAAGACCGTGGGCGAACAATTGCGGGTTACTGACGGTCGCCGAGCAGACCGCTATGTACAGCGGCCCCAACGCGAACACCAGGCCAAGGGTCAGCAGCAGGTAAGCGCCTGCGTTGAACAGCCGGTTATGCTCGATCATGCTTTCACCCCACGACGCTGGAAGCGCGACAGGAGTGTGAATTGGGCGACGCTCAGCGCCACCACTGCCAGCAGCATGAGCACTGACAGGGTCGATGAGCCTGCCAGATCCAGCCCCATGAAACCGTCGGTGTAAATCTTGTAGGCCAGCACATTGGTGGTGTCGCCAGGTCCGCCTTGGGTGAGGGTGTCGACCAGGCCGAAACTGTTCGACAGGCTTTCCAGCAGGTCGATGACAAACACGAACAGCAGATAAGGCGCGATCAGGGGCAGTTGTATGTCGAGCATGCGCCGCAAGGGACCTGCTCCATCCAGTGCAGCAGCGGCGAGGTAGTCGTCGGGCACCGATTTCAGGCTGGCGACCAGCATCACGAAGTTGAACGGCACCAGGCACCAGGCATACGCCACGATCAGTAACAGCATGCTCTGTATCGGGCTGGCGTAGGGCGACCAGGTGCCGGGTGCAATCGCGTTGAGCCAGGCGAAGATGCCCATCACCGGATTGGCCAGCACATGAAAGACGATACCGATGGTGGCGCCCGATACCGCGTAGGGCCAGATCAGCAGGTTGCGAAACACGGCGTTGCCGCGCAGTTTCAGTTCCAGGCACAGCGCAAGCACCAGTGCGATAAGGATCGAAAGCACGACGCTCGACAAGCTGAACACTAGGGTCGAGCCCAGCGACGCCAGCACGCCGGGGTCCCTCAGCACCCGCCAGTAATTGCTCAGGCCAACGAAGATTTCATTACCGCCGAAGGGCGGCACCAGATGAAACGACCACCAGATGGCCTGGACCGCAGGCCAATAAAAGAACAGGCCGAGCGCCAGCAGTTGCGGCAGGGCAAACAGCAGCGCCAGACGTGGCTGTGGGAAATGAGCACGGGGTTTCATGGCGTGGCCTCGCTCGACTCGTTGCTGGCCTGGGCGCGGTGCATTTGTTGAAACAGACCCAGTAGCTCGTTGGCCCGTAGCGTCGTCTGGCGCAGGGCCAGATCGATGCTCTGGCGACCCGCGAGCGCGTTCTCCATTTCCTGCGACCAGATCAGGCGCATCAGCGTGATGAAACCGCAGCGCAAAGGCGCGGAAGGCTGACCGTCGATATCGTCCAGCGCTGTCAGTCCGACCGTGATTGCCGATGGCTCGCTGGCTGCGGATTGCAAACGTGCAGCGGCGGCCTGAGTAACGGGCAGGTAGCCCGTTCGGGCGCTGAATATCAACTGGTTGTCCGGTTGCAGCACGAACGCCAGAAATTCCGAGACCAGCCGGTAATCCCTGACGGAATGCCCGCGCATGACCCACAGCGAGGAACCTCCGGGAACGTTGGCACGTCGCTGGGTACCCGCGTAAATCGGCAGTGCCGTGACCTGGATATCGGATTTGAGCGTGCTGTGCACAACATTCCACGCCCCGGTGGAGTCGAGCAGCATGGCGCAATCGTCGGTGGCGAACGCCAGCGCCTGCTGCCCGCTGCGGGTTGCATCCTCATGGACCACCAGACCTTGGGAGGTCCATTGCGCGAGGTCTTTCATGAGGCGCAGATGGGGGCCTTCGTCGAACTGATAGCGGTCACCGCCTGCGGAGCGAATCGCAACGTCGGTGCCTTGCGCTGCGCTGGTTTGCTCAAGCCAGATCCAGGGGGCAAAGGCGCTGACGAGCGGGCATTGCTGACCGTTTTTCTTCAGGGCCCGCAAGGCATCCGCAAAGGCTTCCCAGGTGGCGGGTGGCTCGCTGATCCCGGCAGCGGCCAGCGCCTTCCGGTGTGTATAAAGCACGGCTGTGGACGCCGCAAAAGGCTGCGCCGCGAGCGTGCCGTGGTCGTCGGCGTAATAGCGCCGCAAGGCTGGCAGAAAGGTATCGTCGGGATAGGCCCTGTGATGATCGGCCATGATCGCCTCGACAGGTCGGGTGGCACCGCCCAGCAGCATGTCAGGCGTGGCAACGTCGTAAATCTCCACCAGTGCCGGGCCTATGCCCGCCCGGTAAGCCGCTACGGTTTTCTGCAGCGTCTGCTCATAACTGCCCTGGCGGACACAGTGCAGGCGATCACCTTCCTCGCGTGGCGCATTGAAGCTTCTGCACAGATCCGCGATGGCACTCCCGGCCGCGCCACTGTGGCTGTACCAGAACTCGGCCGGTGCAGCGGCGAAGGCGTTTGCAGCGAGCGACAGCAGGGCCAGCACGGAAAACATCTTACGGATGGAAGGCATGAGGACACTCACAAGAACTCAATGCCATTTAATACAGGTTGTGTGTAGTATTTGTGACCTGCGCGACTTTTATTAAATTTTCATGATTGAAGTGTGCAATGGATGGTGGGCGATACACTGCTCCACACGCCGACTGTTTTAATTCTCATCTGATTTGAAGACTCCATGCCTCTCGACCTCGACACGCCACTTGATTCGCACCAACCGTTGAGCCTCAATGAACGCAAGTTGCTGGACATCCTTCGTCGTCGAGGTGCGATCACGCGTGCTACGGTTTCGACCGAGATGGACCTGGCTCAGCAGTCAGTGCACCGGCTCATTGAAGAGCTGATCAGCCGTGGACTGCTGCGCAGTGGTGAGCGCGTCAAGAACGGCCGCGGTCAGCCCAGCCCGCGCATCGAACTGGTCAATGAAGCGGTGTATGCCATCGGTGTATCGATCAACACCGACTCGGCGGTGGTCTGCGTCGCCGACCTGGGCTGCAATGTGCTCGAGCAGGTCACCCTGCGCACGCCGCCGTTAAGCCGCAACAGCACCCTGGATTCACTGGAAAAGACCATCGAACGCATGCTTCAGCGCAACGGCATTGAAGCGCAACGCGTCGTCGGCATGGGCTTCGCGATTGCCGGCTTTTTTCTTGAAAACCGCCAGATCAATGCACCGGAACCGCTGCGCGACTGGTCATTGATGGATCTGCAACCGGTGCTGGAAGAACGTTTCGGCATGCCGGTCTGGCTGGAAAACAACGCCACCACCGCGGCCATCGGCGAAAGCCTGGTCGGCGTGGGCGCCTGGGCCAGCAACTTCATCTACCTGTCCTTCAACTTCGGTTTCGGCGCAGGCGTTGTCATCAACGGCAAACCGTATTTCGGCAGCCACGGCAATGCAGGCGAGATCACCCTCTACAACGACGAAGAATCGATAAACCGCCCGGCCTTGCGCTACTTGCTGGAAGACTTGCATCAGAACGGCGTGCAGGTCGACTCGATCGAAGACCTGCGCCTGCGCTTCGACCCCGACTGGCCCGGTGTGGATACCTGGCTGACGCGCGTCAAGCTCACACTGGATCGCCTGATCAACGCACTGGCGGGCCTGTTCGATCCGCAGGCCGTGGTGTTTGGCGGGCAATTACCGCCCGAATTGGGAAAACGCCTGATCGCCGCGACGACCTTCTGGGGCACCCATCGCTACAACTCCCCGCCGCCTCGGCCCCAGTTATTGCTGAGCGAAACGAATGGGGACGCGGCGGTTCTGGGGGCAGCGCTGGTGCCGTTGAAGGAGCGGTTTTTTGTTTGATTCGTTGGGCGTTGGGTGGACAGGTATTGGCGGTTTTTGGGTGGTGCTGTTGACTGTTGTTGGGCCAAAGCTGGTGTTTCAAGGGTTGTCGTAGTGCTGTACCTCAGTCGCAGACCGATCGATGCGCTTTTCCATGTCGGCAACAAACCCGTTCATTGGCATCAATTGCTCTCCTGCATACCCCGGGTACTGCACCTGATACGGCGGTTCACCGGACAAATTGCGTAACTGGTCCAGGCTCTGCGCCACATAGGCAACGCTGACAAACTGCGCGCCCGTGCGGTCGTTCGCCCAGCGTTCAAACACGATAGTGCCGCCTGGTGCTGCGTCATTCTCGGGGTATTCGGCGATTTTCCAGTCAAAACCCAGCAGCGTTCGCAACTGCGCGATGTTGCTGTCGTGGCCTACGTACGCCAACCATTTGCTACCCGGCGGGCTGCCCACGGATGTCGGCTGCAGAGCCAGGAGGATTTGTCCGAGCAATTGCGAAGCACCCCGCTGGGCGATGTAAGGTACGTGATTGCTCAGCGCGTATTTGCCCGAACGCAAGGCCATCAAGCGCGATACGTCTGCAGCGGTGCGCCCTTCGCCAAACGCCACCTGGTCCAGTGGCAAGCCTTCGGCGTATTGCATGCGGAAGGTTTCGCTCATGGCCGCGCCCACGCTCAACGGTCCGCTGAGCTTGGTGACGCCTGCCTTCTCTTTCAGCGCCCAGGGTTGCTTGCTCAAGGCACAGGTCTTTTTCCCGCAGTTGGTCGGCACGCCTGCCAATTGCTGCATGGCCAGCAACGGCGCGGCAAAGCGCTCGCGAGCTGCGTCGACGCTGCCACCCATGGCTGCCAGCATCGCCGCCTGGGTGCGCGCCGGGTCCAGCGGTGCCAGGCCATTTTTGCCGCCGTGGAACAGCCGGTCTTCACTCTCACGCACATGGTGTATTGCTACGTTGCAGCCCGGGAACATCCCCTTTACCAGCGCCGCACTGGTGGCCTGGGTTCGCGCTACCGGGCTGGACCACACGTAGGCATCCCCCGCCTGCGGGCACTGCCCCGCCTTGAACAGCCCGAGCGAATCCAGCGTGTGGCGTTGCCATTGGCCCAGCAGCACGGTGGCAGCGCGGCCATGCTCGGTCAACTGACCGTCGCGGGCACCAAACGCTGGCCAGGTCCTGGCCGACCAGCGTTGCAACTCGGCGGTGTCGGTAGCCGGGCGGATACCGTGGCGCATCACCAGTACCACCTTGTCCAGGCGCAGGCCGGTGGTGTCCAGAGGCGCGGCCACCGATGGAAGCGCCAGGCACACGCCCAGCGCCAACCCCGCATACTTCAACAAAGTCGATTTCATCATCACGGGCCTAGAAGTCATAGCGGGTATTGAGGCTTAACGTACGTGGCGAACCTGGTTGCAGGTAGTTTTCCTGATAGTAGGTCCAGTACTTTTTGTTGGCCAGGTTGGTGAGGTTGGCACCCAGGGTCAGCGCATGACCATCGCCCAGACGCAGACGATAGCCGCCCCCTGCATCGAACAGGCTGTAGGCCGGGAGGGTATGCACGTTGCCCGAATCCACCGCCATTTCGCCGATACGCTGGGCGCCGGTGTGCAGGAACATCCCGGGCACCACGGGCACACGATAGGTAACCTGGGTTGCGGCCTGATAGTGCGCCGCACCGGCTGCACGGTTTCCGTCCACACCGTCTCCCGCATCGTGGTAGGCCGAGTCCAGTGACATGACGCTACCTTCCACTGTCAGGTCCGGCGTGGCATCGACGCTGGCGTTCAGCTCCAGGCCCTGATAGCGGATGGTGCCGCTTTGCACGTAGACATTGGCGTCGTTGGTGTACTCGGCGCCACGGTCGATGCGAAACGCTGCGGCGGTGGCACTCCAGTTACGCTGCTGGGCTTTCACGCCCACTTCGTATTGCTTGCTGAGCAGCGGGCTCAGGGTCTGGTCGGAGTTGACTGCGCTGCTGGGTGCGGTGCCGCCGCTTTCCAGAGATTCGACGTAACTGGCATACAGCGTCACGTCCTGGGTCGGCTTGTACATCAATGCAACGGTTGGGGTGGCCGGCCGGGCCTTGTACGGCGTCACAGCGGAGGTGGCGGAGTCGTGGGTTTGCTCACGGTAGTTTTCGTTGCGCAGGCCAGCCAGCAACGACCAGTGTTCGCCCAGGCCGATGGTGTCGCTGGCGAACACCGCGCTTTCCTTGACGTTGTCGTCACCGTAGGTACCGCCGCTGTAGTCGATGTTGTACACCGAGAAGATCGTCGGGTTGTACAGGTTGCCCTTGCCCACGGTGGTCTTTGGGGTGACCACGGATTTGTCCGAGTTCAGTTGGGAATAGCTGGCGCCCAGTACCACGTCGTGAGTGAACCATCCCGTGGTGAATTTACCTTCCAGGGTGCCCATGGTGTCGTTGTAGTCGTAGGCGTGGTACTCGGACGTCACCTTGTCGGTGTACGCGCCGGCGTCGCTGGAAATCTGGTATTGGTCCTTCACATAACGGCGTGTCGAATCGGAGTAGCGGTAGGCCAGCTTGCCGGTCCAGTCGGGAGAAAACTTGTAGGTGGCGCTCACGGTCGACAGGCTGTAGTCGACATCGGTGTAGGAGCCATTGCTGTACAGGCGCTTGCTGCCGTCAATAGGGCTGGGCACGGCGTTCTTGGTGTTGACGATGATGTCGGTGCCACCGCTGGTATTGCGTTTCTGGTACAGAGTGTCGAAGTCAACGCTCAAGTCATCACTGAGCTGCGCGTTCAAAGCCACGCCGACTGCCGTGCGGTTGACCTTGGCGTCACCCGAAGCGGCATCGCCTTCCTCGTGCACCACGTTGACCCGGTAGCCGAAACGCGGGTCATCCAGACGCCCTCCGGCATCCAGATGTTCCTTATAGACGTTGTCGGACTGGTAGCCGGCATCAACGCTGAGGGTGGTCTTGTCGGTAGGCCGCTTGGTTACGTAGTTGACGATGCCGCCCGGGCTGCCGAAGCCATACATGAAGCCCGACAGGCCTTTAAGCACATCGACCCGCTCGAACATCTCAAGAGGCATTTCCACGCCGCGGTTGATGTTGGCCATGCCGTCGACTTTGTAGCCGTTCAGGTCATCGAGGGGCAGGCCGCGCACGGCCAGTGTGGCGGGGTGGGTGCCATAGCTCGAACTGATGGAGGTGACCGAGGCATCATACTTGACAGCCTCAGACAGGATGCCCGCCTGACGGGCCTGGATTTCGTCGCTGCCTACGCTCTTGAACGAAAACGGTGTGTCGATCACCGCGTGGCTGCCCAAGGCGCCGCTGTTGGTCTGCTGGTGCAGCGCCGGCTTGCGCTTGGTGGCCTTTACCGTGACTTGAGGCAACGTGGCCAATGTACTGTCGTCGATGGCCGGTGGTACATCGGCAGCAAACGATGGCAAGGCCAGGGAGAACGCTGCGAAACCGAGACCTGCACGCACATACAACGAGGATTTGCGAAACATGACTGCACCTTCGAAAACGGCCGTTCACGGCCTGGTTGATTTCTGTCGCGCGCACTTCGCCGTGGCCGGCTTTAACAGCCGGCCAAGGGGGGGGAAGGAAGGCGGCGCGGTTGTTAAGGCGTAACGGCCTTGGTCACGAAGCCGATCTTGTCCAGGCCACCGGACTGCGCCGCGGCCATTACCTGCACCACCTTTTCATACGGGGTGTTGCGTTCGGCGCGCAGGTGCAACTCCGGTACCGGCTGACGCGCGGCGGCCTCGGCGATCAGTGCCGGCAAGTCGCTGTCGCCGATGTCGCGGTCGTCCCAATGCAGGTGGCCTTCGTTGTCCAGCGCCAGATCCACGGACGGCGGCGGTTTGTTGTCCTGCTGCGCGGCGGCCTTGGGCAGGTCAATCTTCACCGTGTGCTGGATGGCCGGCACGGTGATGATGAAGATCACCAACAGCACCAGCATCACGTCCACCAGTGGCGTGGTATTGATCTCGGGGTTGAAGCCGTCCTCTTCCAGTTCATCCTCGCCCAGCAATCCACTGGCCATCAGACGAACTCCGCCTGGGCGTTGAACGTGCTGCGTGCAGGCTGCCCGCTGCGAGGGGTCGCACGGGCGCCGATCACCAGCAGGTCGTGCAGTTCGAAGGCAAACTTGCCCAGTTCAGCGAGGGTCTGCTTGTTACTGCGCACCAGCAGGTTATAGCCCAGGGTGGCCGGAATGGCCACGGCCAGTCCCAGAGCGGTCATGATCAGCGTTTCGCCGACGGGGCCTGCGACCTTGTCGATGCTCGCGTCGCCGGTCAGGCCGATCTTCATCAAGGCGTGATAGATGCCCCACACGGTGCCAAGCAAACCGACAAAAGGGGCGCTGGAACCCACGGTGGCCAAAATCGCCATGCCGCCTTGTAGCTGCCCGCCCACGGTCAGGGTGGCTTGGCGCAAGGCGCGGGTCAGCCATTCGCTGAAGGCCGGCGGGTGCATGTCGCCATTCAGCGCATCACGGTGCTGGCGTGCGGCGCTGACGCCGGCCTGGGTCAGTTCGGCGTAGGCACTATGATGTCCCAGTTGTTGCACGCCATCCTTGAGCGTCGGTGCGTTCCAGAACGCCTCCAGCAACTTTGGTGAACGCAGGCGATGCAGTGCCAGGCGCACCAGCTTGTCGACCATCACGTACCAGGACGCAATCGACATCACCAGCAACGTCAAGGCCACGCCACGGGTGACAACGTCGGCCTGTTGCCACAAAACATTCAAACCCAGTGTTCCGGTGTCCATATGTATTTCCTTTCTTTGAGGTGAGCACTGCCCTGACCGGGAGGCCCGTCGATAAAAGATGGTGGGTTACGCCTGCGTGAGTGCTAACTGTCGAGCTGGAATCGCAACGGCACGATCACGTACACCGACACCGCATGACCCTCCTCCAAATGAGGCTTGAACAGTGCGCCGCGCACAGCCGTCCTGCCCGCCTCGTCGAGGTTGCCAAAGCCCGAGGAGCGTACGATGTCCACCGCGCCGGGCTTGCCTTGCTCGTCCACCAGCACCCGCAGGATCACGGTGCCCTCGTGGCCCTCTTCACGCGCACTGTCGGGATAGTCGGGTTGTGGTTCATGCACGTATTCGACGCCACGGGTGAGGGTCTTGGGCTGCGGCGGTGGTGCGGGAGTTTGCGCAACTACCGGTGCGGCAGCCGCAGTGCTGATGGTCGCGGGGGCAGACGTTGCGGCGGCCACAACGGGGCGTTGCATCACCTGCGGTTTGGCCGCGGGCTTGTGCCGGGCCACCGGCTGAACGGCCACAGACGCGGGTGCCGGTACGACCGGGGCAACGGGAGGCGGTGGCGTGGGCGCGGCACTTGCGGCTGGCGCCGGAGTCGGTTCATTGATGACCGAGGCGTAAATAGTACGAGTCACCTGCGGCGCAAGCGCAGGGGGCGATGACCCGGTCACCATGCTCAATGCCAAAATATGCACCGCCACCACCAGCGTTATCGCGCATCCTCGGCGCAGCATTCGCGAGGCGCTGCCGGCAGGCAATGGCTGAAGGTGCAGCAGGGGTGTCAGCGTCGCATCCACGATTGATTTCCTCCAGGCCGGTAGGCCGGGCACATCGGGCGCATTCCCTGCGAAAGTTGGGTCCGAGGCCGGTATAGGCACCTCGTAACGCGTGTCGGAGGAATATAGGAGTGACGAGTGACAGATACGTGACAGAGAAGAATTATCAAGTAAGCAGTTTGTGACGATTGCATGGTCGCCAACAGGCGTGACCGCATAAGCGGTCATCCGGCCAACCATAAGGCCTACGGCTAACGGACTTTGATGCCGTCAACCCCCTGCCGCACACGTTGCATAAGTTGCCCGACAACGATGGCTTCAATAGCACCTTCACTGGCATTCGCCTCAAAAGCAGCGCAGCAAGCCGATGCGTCGCCGTCGCAGATGCGGTAGACAGCAATGACGCTGCCTGGCCCGCAGCCTGTGTGCCCGGATAGAGAATACCCACCGTCAATCGAACCTTGCATCAAGCCCAGGCCATAGCCCGGCGTGATCCATGGGCGCCCGGGAATCGGGCCGCCCAGTGTTCGTGCTGTCTGCATTTCCTGGAGCAGGCCCGTGGAGAGGAGGTCTGCGCAGAGAAGTCGATCCAGAAAGAGCGCTGCTTGCGAAATCGGGCCGATCAACAAACCGTGGTAAACCCAGGCGGGGTCATAATTCGAGGTACTTCCCTGATGGGTCGTTTGTAAATCGGCTCGTGTTTTAGCAAAGCGCACGTTCGAGATGCCCAGAGGCGAAAGAGCACGTTGAATCACCGCATCATCAAGCGTCAGATCAGTCAGCCGTTCAATTAGCCTGCCGATGAACAAGTAGCCTAGATTCGAGTAACGCCAGCCGGTTCCGGGACTGTATCGAAGTCGAGTACCGTCAAGACGTCGCATCATTTCATCTGCCGGCCAAGCGGGGTCACCGCTGGCAACGGCGGTGTGATACTGCGCAAGTTCTCCGTAATCAGCCAGGCCTGCCTCGTGCCGCAGTAGCTGGCGCAAGGTGAAAGGCTGGTCGGGAATGGGGTCGTCCAATCCGATCAGTCCGTCACGCACCAACGATAGGGCTGTCGCAGCCAGGACCGTTTTCGTAAAACTCCACCAGGGGGCGATCAGTTCCAATCGCTCTGGCGTGTGTGGCTGACCATTTGACAAGAGTGAAATGAGCATTGGCTTCCCTGGAATGGTGAGCGGATCGACAGCCCGACAAGAGATCTCAATTATTCTTCTTCGCCGGGGTGAAGTCAGCCGTTTGTACTGTACTAAGCGACTGTTTTGGGCAGACAGCTGCCTGTGGCGGGGCCGGCAGGTGTGTGGGCTGGCCGATTAACATTTATTCATGCAATCGATACTTAAGATTCAAGCACCTCGGCCGATTATATGAGATGGCTGAGCTTAAGTTAGTGCTCATCCCCGTTGGCTAATAAGTTCTTATGTAGGTGGAGTGAACAAGTGAAGTTACGCCTAAGCTGCAAAGCTATCATGATCGCCCTGTCTGTTGCCTTGTCGAATGTGGCGACTTCTGAAGAGCTTAAAGTGTACAATTTTTCGCCTGTCAATCAATACAATCTTAATCTTTCAGCCAGTTTTTGGAATCCCATCATAAAGTACGTGTCCGAAAAAAGCGGCGTGAACCTCACGCTGAAGTTAGGGCGAACCTCCTCGGACACAACGAGTTATGTGCTCGCGCAAGAAGTTGATTTCGCGTTCACCAACCATCTGTTTAGCCCCGAACGCGACAAGATGGGCTGGACGGTGTTTGGTCGCCGTGACGCGCCTGCCCTCGAAGGACAAATCGTGGTGCCTGTCGACTCGCCAATTCATAGCCTTTCGGAGCTAGCGGGCAAAGAAGTTGTTTACCCGGGACCCGAAGCGTTTATTGCTTATAAAGTCACCAGCTCGGAATTGGTCAAGCAAGGCATCAATACATCTACGGTGTTTGCAGGAAACATGGACGGTGCGTTCAGCCAACTCCTGAGTGGTAAGGCTCAAGCGATGGGGGCCAACTCACAGCTTGTAAGCGGCTACACGGAGAGGGAAGGGAAGTCGTTCCGCGCACTGTGGAGTTCGGCCTCGTTCAATGATTTAGCCCTGATGGCATCCCCGCGGGTTTCTAAAAAAGAACGTGATGCGGTCGCCAACGCATTTCTGAATATGCAACATGACGCCGACGGTAGCAGGATTCTGCGTGAGGCAACCGAGCTCGTCCATGCACCGGCACCGATTACGTTCATTCCTGCGACGGAAGCGGATTATGCTTCCTATCGAGATTTTTATAAAAGTTTGCCGGCAAACCTTAAGTAAATAATTTCAACGTTAGCTGGAGAGGCTGTTAATGAATTTCTTTAAAAGCCTGCTGCCCAAATCACTGACGTCGCGAATACTGGCGATGTTATCCATTCTGATACTGACCTTTCTGACGACGGGTCTGGTTCTGTTTTATAAAAATCAGCTGCTTCAGCATATTGAAGAGATACAAGACACCGCCAACATGCTGATCGAGGTTGCCGCGCAAGCGGTAGAGGAAAGTGTCGTCATCGGCGATTACGACACTATCAAAAGAACCCTCGAAAAAACCCTGGCCCGCTCGCCGTTCAAATCGGCCATGTTTATTGACCTGTCGGGTGGCGTCATTCGCCTTGAGGCCGCCAGTGCGCCGCTTGGCAGAGCACCTGCGTGGATAGAGTCTGAAGTCGCTGCACGATTATTCGATGTCAATCGTCCGATCACTATTGGCGGGAAAGATTACGGCGTGATGCGTCTGTCTTTCAACGCCGAGAGAATTGCTGCCGAACTCTACAGTCTGGTGATCCAGGCGACACTCTTTGCGGGATTTTTCTTGCTGATCAGCTTGATGTTAATGGGGTTCATGATCAAGCGTTCGCTTGCCCACCTGGGCAAGCTTCATTCTTATGAGGCAGAAATCGCTTCAGGCGCAGTGGCAGCAGAAGCGATGTTGGTCGCTGATGCTCCCATGGAAATACAGGAGGCTATAAAAGCCGTAAACCGTACTGCTGCGAGTATGCGCAATCACTTTGGCCTGCGTATCGAATCGTTGATGAATACCTTGGTGCAGCATAAAAATGCGCTGGATGAGGTGTCCATCGTTTGCGAAGTGTCGGCCTCCGGACGTATCACCTACGTTAACGAGCGATTCGTCACCAGCTCACAGCATTCGCGAGCCGAGCTTTTAGAGTTGACGATCGATGAAGTCTGGACCGGCATGTCTTCAGCCAACGAACCGTGGCTATGGGCACCTGAAAACAAGGTGTGGAACGGTGAGGTGAGGCTTTCTGGTCGTACCGGTAAGGAGGCTTGGCATCAACGCACTGTCATACCTATTCTCGATGACTTGGGCGGCGTTGAAAAATACATCTGCATCGATATCGATATTACAGATCGAAAAGAATTTGAAGTGGCGATTCTGGATAACTCCAGAAGGCAAAACCTTATCGCCTTGTTTGGCCAGCAGGCATTGACAGAAGAAAACGTCAGTGTGCTAGGTGAACGGGCAGCACTGACTGCGGCGCAAGGACTGAAATTGAGCAAGGCCGCTTTATTGGTCGTTGATCGAGTGAGCCATGGGACCATCCTCCACGCGGGGGTTGGCTTGACCCGATTTGAAATCCGCAGCGGTCATCATGATGATTTTCTGAACGGTACTGCTCCTTCTGCGGGGTTTGTGATTAATTCTGATGCGCCTGATAATCGCTACACGCTGCTTCCTGCTGAAACAGTGGACGCTTACACGATTAGAAGTAGCCTGGAGGTTGATATATCCTGCACGGAGGTTTTCAAGGGCGTGCTTGGGGTGTATGCCAGCACGGACCACCCCTTTACACGTGAAGATGTCAGCTACCTTCAAACACTTGCCAACCTCTTGGCCGCCGCGCTTGAACGGTATGACGCAAAGAAAAAACTCACCTATCTGGCCGAAAATGATTCGCTCACCCATCTGCCTAATCGCTGGTTCCTCAGCAATTATCTGCGCGAGATAATCAGTCGGAAAACGTCAGCGCCAGATGCAGTAAGCGTCATATTCATAGATTTGGACAGATTCAAGGCCGTGAATGACACCATGGGGCATTCAGTGGGCGATCAATTGCTTATTCAGGCGGGTCGACGCTTGAAAGACTGCATAGGTGAGAACAGTGTGGTTGCGCGGCTGGGAGGCGATGAATTTTCGATCGTCGTCACACACTCTGTTTATTCCGAGAGCCTCATCAAATCGCTTGCGACCCATGTTGTTGAGGCGTTGGGGAAACCGTTCAACCTTGGCGGCCAGGATATATTCGTTTCGGCGAGTGTCGGCATCGCTAATTATCCGTTTGACGGGCGTGACACTGGTGTGATCTTGAAGAATGCGGATACCGCCATGTACCAGGCGAAGAAAAGTGGCCGTAATAATTTCAAGTTTTACAACGCCAGGATGAACGAAAGTTTAACCAGGCGCTTGCAAACTGAAACGCTGTTGCGCGGCGCGCTCGAGCGCGATGAGTTTATTCTGCACTTTCAGCCCAAGGTCAGCCTTACCGATGGCAGGATAAGTGGTCTGGAGGCTTTATTGCGCTGGAATCACCCTGAGCAAGGCATGGTTTCTCCGGCTGATTTCATCCCTATTCTTGAGGACACGGGCCTGATCATTCCTGTCGGCGTGTGGGTCATCCGGAAAGTCTGCGAAACCCTGAAGCGCTGGGAAGAGAATCATATCAGGCTGGTGCCGATCGCCATCAATCTGTCCGTCAGGCAGCTTCAGGTAAAAGGCCTGGCTGAGACCGTCAAGCATATCGTTGAAGCGTACGGTATCAACCCCGCTCTTTTAGAGTTCGAACTGACCGAGTCGATGCTGATGATCGATCCCGAGTCGGCGGTTGAAATACTTCGAGATATAAAGTCGTATGGCATCAGCCTTTCGGTCGATGATTTCGGCACGGGCTATTCCAGTCTGGCCTACTTGAAGCGATTTCCTCTTGATGCCCTCAAAATCGACAGGGCGTTCATCAAGGATATAACCAGCAATCATGAGGACGCCGCGATCACCAGGGCGGTCATCGTATTGGCGCACGAATTGGGTCTTAACGTCATTGCAGAAGGCGTCGAAACAGTCGACCAGTTGGAACTGCTCGTGACGTATGGCTGCGATCAAATGCAGGGTTATCTTTTTAGTAAGCCTGTCATCAGTGATGAGTGTGCTGCCATGATTAAATCGTCACGTAGTCTGGAGATAGGCTTTTCTGAAAGCGGTGTTGCGTGAAGCAGTAGTGATAGCGTCTGCGAGAGCCGTCATGCAGTTGTGACCGGCCATTCGCAGCCCGCTCGAACGCGACTGAACTATGGAGCCCTCGCGGGGACTGAACTTAACCCCCCTTGAAGGAGCCAGCCCCATGAACAGCGATCAACTCAATCAATGCGACGCCGAGCGCCTCCACCAGCGAGTAGCGGCCGAACTGGGCATTACTGCCGAAGAGCTGACCACCTGGATGATCAACGATATCGAACGCGTGACCGAGGGCGGCAAGGACGTCGGGCACATGGTGGTCTTCCGCGAGTCGACCCCTGCGCAGATTCTCGACAAGGTCCAGCACAAGCAAAGCCATTTCACGGCCATGACCGGTGTGATCGACCTGAGCTAAGTGCAGCGGGCTTTGATGTCAAAGCCCGCAGACTCAATAACCCGCCCCCGTACCTGCGCCGGTCACGATCGCAATCCCGGAACTGGTGCCCAGGCGCGTTGCGCCAGCTTCGATCATCGCTCTGGCCGTGGCCACGTCACGCACCCCGCCAGACGCCTTGACGCCGATGTCAGGGCCTACCACACGGCGCATCAGCGCCACATCCTCGAGCGTCGCGCCGCTGCGGCTGAAGCCAGTGGAGGTCTTGACGAATGCCACGCCCAGCTCGCGGCAGATCTCGCAGGCGCGCACCTTCTGCGCCTCATCGAGCAGGCAGGTTTCCAGGATCACCTTGAGCGGCACCTTGCCACAGGCTTGCAGCACCGCGGCGATATCGTCGCGGACCTCATCGAACAGACCGTCCTTGAGCCAGCCGATGTTCAGCACCATGTCGATTTCCTGAGCCCCGGCGGCGATCGTCAGGGCTGCTTCCGACGCCTTGCTGGCACTCAGCCCGGCGCCCAGCGGAAAGCCCACCACCGCACAGACCTTCACGGCAGACCCGGCCAGTTGTCGGGCGGCAAAAGGCACCTGGCTGGAGTTCACGCACACCGAGTAGAAGCCGTGTTCCCGGGCTTCTGCGCAAAGCGTGGCAATCTGCTCTCGGCTGGCATCCGCCGCCAACAAGGTGTGATCGATGGCCTGGGCCAGTGCAGCGGGTTCGAGCGAATTCATCAAGGGATTCCTGTTATCGGTAAAAATACTTGGGTGGATACCCGTAAGTTATAAAATTAACACTTGGTGTTACTCTAGTGACCCCACCAACGGATTGCCGGGATGCCCGTGGACGTCAAGAAAACCGACCGCATCAAACAGATTCAACAGGCCCTGCAAGATCAGAAAGCGATCCATCTGCGGGAGATGGCGGCGCTGCTCGATGTGTCCGAAATGACCTTGCGCCGCGACCTCAGCCGGCACCCCGAGCGGTTACGACTGCTGGGCGGCTACATCACCCGTGCCCACGATGATCCTGAACCGGGGGATTACCGGGTCAGCGAGCAGGGCACCCGCCATGTCGAGGAGAAGCGCCGCATCGGCAAGCTGGCCGCCACCTTCATCCAGCCCGGCGATACGGTATTTTTCGACTGTGGCACGACGATCCCCTTCGTGGTCGACTTCATCCCCGATGAGCTGGAGTTCACCGCGGTGTGCAACTCGCTCAACGTGCTGCTCAAGCTGCAGCAGAAACCCAACTGCAGCATCGTCCTGTGCGGCGGCATGTTCCACCGCAAGAATCAGGTGTTCGAGAGCCATGCCGAAACCAGCATCCTCGATGGCGTGCGCCTGACCTGGGCCTTTGTCTCGGCGGCCGGGGTCAGCCTGGACTGCGGTGTCACCTGCTTCAATCTCCACGAGGTTGAGGTCAAGCAGAAGGTCATGCGCCAGGCCCGGCAAAGCCTGCTGCTGGCCGATCACTCCAAATTCGACGCCGTACGCACTGCGCACTTCGGTGCCTTGAGCGATTTCCATTGCGTGGTCAGCGACAAGAAAATCCCGCGCAGCTACCGCGAGGCCATCGAGGCCGGCGGCGCGCAGCTTGTGCTCTAGATGCATCACGGTTGCAGCGCCCGGCGTTCGGGTGCGTTGAGGTAACCGGTGGTCACGCTGAACTCGGCGCGGGCACCGGGCGCCAGGCTGCGCACGTTGCCTTTGGCGAGTTCGGCGCGGTAGCCCTCCGGTTCGCAGGTGGCCGGCAAGACGAAGGCCGCCACCTGCTGATCGGTGTTATGCAGGATCCAGCGCGCGGCATGTTCAAATTGCCGGGGGCTGTAGCGGGTGTAGAACGCCGCGCCGTCTGGGTGATCAAGAAAGAAGTGCGCCTGTCCCTGAGCGTCGCTGCGCACGTCATCGAAGAAGCAGACGATCTCCGGGTCATACAGCGCGGGCGAGTCGAGCACCTTGAGGTGGGCCGGGTCCTGGCTCAGTTCTGCTATATAGGCGCTCCAGGTCGGCGTCGGCCGCACATGGGCCGGCACGCTGGCGCGCACCCGTGTGCGCTCGCAGCCCAGGGGCTGGGTGAGGCGGGCGCCGTCGACGTAGGCGTAGTTCATGTGCGCCATGTACATCAGGTCCATGGCCTTGCCGGCCAGATTGACCACCTGCATGCCGATCTCGAACAGCCCGCTGGCCGGGCGCAGGGTCACGCTCGGGCTGGCCCGGTAATGGTCGCCGAAGCCCTGCACGTATTCGTAGGTACCGCCGAGGCGCAGATAAGCGCCGTGCTCATCTTCACCTGCCTGCAGCCAGGCATCGTCCATCGGCGCGCAGGGCATTTCGCCGTGCAGCGCATGATCATCCTCCGGCCCGGGGCAACCGTTGCGCAGCAGGCCGCTGTGAAACATGAAACAGCCGTAGGTGCCGATCACGCTGGCACTGGGCCGCGGCTGGGTGAACATATTGAGCATGGTCAAATCAACGCCGTCGAATTCGGCCGACCAGATCATCTGCCCCTGCCAGGGCAGGATCACCAGTTTGCCGCGGCTGTTTTCCAGTGATAGCGCCTTGACCCCGCTGGGGTAGGTCCAGGCACGCACGCTGAAATTGGCTGATTCGAGCAGCAGCCGGCTGGCCTGGTCCCAGAGCTGTGGGTAGAGCGGCAGGCGCCACGCTTCGTTACTCATTGCGCTACCGCCGTGGCCGAACCACCCAGCACCGGTTGCGGCTGACGCATGCAGTACACTGCGTACATCACGATGGCCACGAAGCACAGCAGCGGCACGCTATAGGCAATCTGCATGTTGCCGCCATTGGCGTCGCTGAGCAGGCCCTGGAAGATCGGCATCACGCCACCGCCAACGATGCTCATCACCAGCAACGAGCCGCCGACACCGGTGTCCTCGCCGAGCCCATCAATGGTCAGACCATAGATGGTCGGCCAGCAAGGCCCGAGAAACACACTGACCCCTACGGCGGCATACACCGCGCTGATGTTCGGCACCAGGATAGTGTAGGCCAGCAGCACGATGCACAGCACGCCATACACCGCGAGGACTTTGGCCGGGTGCATTTTGCGCATCAGCAGATTGGCGATCATCTTGCCGATAAAATAGGCGGCAAAGGTGGTCAGCAGAAACCACGAGGCACTGCGCTCGTTCATGCCGCCCATTTGCATGGCCAGGCGAATAGTGAAACTCCATACCCCGACCTGCGCGCCGACGTAGAGGAACTGCGCCAGCACACCGAAGCAAAAGCGCGGATTGCGCCGCAGGCGGCCGAGGCTCTGGCCGATGCTCGCCCGCGGTTCGCTGACGGTGCCGTTGCCCTTGCATGCGGGGAAGCGCGTGATGGCGATCAGAATGAACATCAATATGAGTACCGCGATCATCCATTTGTACGGCAGCAGGGTCGACTGGATCATTTGCAATTGCTGCGCTGCTGCCTCGCTGGCGCTCATCTGGGTCAACTGTTCGCGCGTGGCGTCGGTGTCCTTGAACATCACGAAGCTGCCGACGTATACCCCGGTCATGGCGCCGAATGGGTGGAAGGTCTGCGAGATGTTCAGGCGCCGCGTGCCGGTTTCCCGCGGCCCCATCAGTGTCGAGTAGGTGTTGCACGCGGTCTCGAGAAACGACAGGCCGGCGGCGATGACGAACAGCGCCATCAGGAACATGCCGTACTTGGCAGTCGACGCCGCCGGAAAGAACAGGGCGCAGCCGAACAGGTACAGCATCAGGCCGATGAGGATAGTGGTCTTGTAGCTGAAGCGGCGCACCACCAATGCCGCCGGAATGGCGACGAAGAAGTAACCCAGGTAAAACGCCGACTGCACGAAAGCGGTCTGGAAGTCACTGAGCAGGAAGGCCTTCTTGAAGTGCGCGATCAGCACGTCGTTCATGCTCGCGGCCGCCGCCCACAGGGCAAATATGCTGCAGAGCAGGAGAAAGGCGAACCACGGCGTGCGGTTCAGGTAGAACCCGTCCGGAGTTTGTTGCAGCGCAGGCTTATTCATTATTGTTCTCCGCGAGATGCTGGTGAGTGTCAGTTGGCCGATGCATCGAGGAATCGTGCAAACGTGGACGCATCGGGGTAAGAAGATTGCGTGCCGAGGCCGGTGACCGAGCAGGCGGAGTAGGCCACCGCCTGGTGCATGGCTTGGCGAATATTTCCGTCCTGGCTCCAGTGCCGGGCGAAGCAGCCAATGAAGGCGTCACCGGCACCGGTGGTGTCACGCGCCTGAACCTTGACCCCTGGCACCTGCCACTCGCCTTCGGCGCCGACGTACAGCGCCCCTTGTTCGCCGAGGGTGACGATGACGTGGCGTACGCCCAGCGCGACCAATTGGCGTGCAGCCTGAGCCGCTTCCTCGGCGCACGTCACCGGCTGGCCGCTGATCAGGGCCAGCTCGCTCTCGTTGGGGATCAGGAAGTCCAGCTGCGCGAGGTGCTCGCGGCTCAGGCCGGCCAAGGCCGGTGCCGGATTGAGCAGCACCGGGATGGCATGCCGGTGAGCGAAGGCGATGGCGTGGTAGACGGTCGCCAGCTCGACTTCCAGTTGTAGCACAATCAAAGCGCAATCGCGCAGTTGCGCCTCGGCGCGGTCGATATCGGCCGGGCTCAGGTGGGCATTGGCGCCTTTGACGATGAGGATGCTGTTGTGGGAGTTCTCCTGGACGAAGATCGGCGCCACGCCGCTCGACACGCCCGGCACCCGTTCGACGAAGCGTGTATCAATGCCCAGTCGTTGAAAATTGGCCAGGGTCGTATCGGCGAACGCATCGTCGCCGACCTTGCTGAGCATCAGCACGTCGGCGCCCAGCAGCGCCGCGGCGGCGGCCTGATTGGCGCCCTTGCCGCCGCACCCCATGGCAAAACGCGGTGCCTCGAGCGTTTCGCCCTGGGCGGGCATGCGTTCGATGTAAGTGATCAGGTCGACCATGTTGCTGCCGATGACTGCAATCTTGCTCATTGTTATGTTGACCTCACCAGCGCCGACGGAAGCCTCGACGGCTTTTATTTGTGTTATTTAAATAACATTTTTTGTGAGGATTCAATCTTTATTTTTTGCTGTGAGCGTGCGCTGTCAGTCACCGTGATCCTGATGCTGCTGGTCGCGATTGCGGTCATTGCCTGGCCGTTGACGGTATTCGCGCATGTGCAGGGCCCGCTCAGGCAGGGTGGCGCCTGCGTTGTGCCTGGTGGGGCCGTTTGGCTTCAAAGGTAGCGTCAACAGCCATCCCAGGTGCGCAGGTAGTTAGTTCAAGAACTACTGGGCCTCTGTTGCATCGCTTATTAGGAGCAGCGCGAAAATAAGCCGTGGGGTATGAAATAGCGCGAGACGATCCAGCGCATGAAATTCTTTGCGGCTGTGGCCAATTATTTCCCGGATCATTCGCCTGGAGGCCTGCGCCAGTTTAAAGATTATTGACGAAGCTTTAGTTGGTGGCACAATAGTGGCCTCTATCGCTGCCGTATGAGGTAGCGGTAAGGCCGCAATTCTTGAATGGATTCGGACAGACGTTCTGTTATTGACTAAGGAAATCGTAAATGAAACGCTTGAAGACGCTGGGTCTTGCGGCAATGCTGGTATTGAGCGGTTGCGCCAGCTTTACCAAGGATGAAGTAGCGCCAGTCACCATGCCCTCCATGGCCAGCTACACGAACAAACCCAACGTGTTTGTTGCCTTCGATTTCTACCAGGGCACACCCGGTACCGCCGGCGCAGTAGAAGTACCGCAAGCTCGGGATGCACTCAAGCCTCAACTGCAAAAAGTGCTGACTGACTCAGGGCTGTTTGGCCGAGTGACCCTTGATGAGTTCAAGAAACAGCCAGGCGACTACAGCCTGCACCTCAAGGTGTATAACCATCCGCCGAGCGGTGGCCAAATGGTAATGGCGTTTGTCAGTGGCCTGACCCTGACTATTATTCCTTCGATGGCCACCGATCAGTACAGCATGAGCCTGGACGCGCAGGATTCTCAGGGTAAGGTGCTGAGAACAGTCGGTAACCATGATGCAATCAATACCTGGATAGGTATCTGGTTTGTGCCGATGATGGCCAATACCCCGCAGAAGGCTGTTACCGATACATTTACGCGCCAGGTCAATTCACTGCTCAAGCAGTTGGTGGATAGCCAGAGTCTGAAGTATTCAATGCTGAATGTTAGTGTTCCGCAGGCGTAATGAACTGACCGCCCAAAAAAAGAGCCCATGTGGGCTCTTTTTTTATTTGTGGTTCAGCGCCTGGGTAAACAACGGGTCGCTGTATAAAGCCTTGAGCAAATCACGCACCAGCGGGTTGTAAGCGTTTGCCGCATTGGGGATAGCGACCGCACCCAGAAAGCTGCTGTTCCATTGACTGCTGACCTGCTTGGTGGCGTCATATTCAACTTTCTCGCCGTCAAGCAGGGTGAAGCGCGCGGCGATTGTGCCGGTGCCGGTACCCATTCCAGCGGTCAGTTCATTATGGGTAACCAGCACATTCAGCTGGCGCGGCGATTGTGGGTCGATGAGACCTGCGCGGTCCAGTTCACCCGTCAGGGCATCCTGAATATGTTGCGTGATGCTGCCGCTAGGGGATGTGACAGGATTACCCCGCACCTGCAATGAATCCTGACCTGCCGCGGCGCTGACCTGGGCCTGACGGATCGGTAGAAGGGGAGGCGTCTGCTTGAGCTTCTGGACGTTATCGAAGCTGGGCTCGTAACGCGTCATGGTCACGCCACAGCCTTGCATCAACAGTGCAAGCACCGCAACCAACAGTAGATTTCCTTTCACTGCATTTCCTTGCCTGAGTTATTTGGGGGCGTGATTATCAGGAACCTCAGATTCAAGGGCAATGCTTGATAGCCTGCGGGCCTACATCCTCAGGGCTATAGCCTCTGCCACAAGGCACTCCAGCGCAAACTGCTCGGTATAGGTCATCTGAATCGGCGTGGTCTCGCCCTTGACGGTCCGCTCGCCATCGAGGATGTAGCGAATGCGTTTGTCGGTCACACCGATGCGCTTGGCGATCCACGAAGGGGTTTGGCCAATGCGCGAGATCAGTTTGTCGGCATATTCGGTGGAGGGGTTATAGAGTTCTGCGTTGGGTGTCATGGGGTGTCCACATGGAGGTCAGGCGCTAGAGAGGGGGGAAGTATGCAGCACAGTGCGCTGTTCGTCGCCGTGGGGCTGGCAACCGACACGTATTATGCAGCGACTGGCGGATTGCCTTCGCGAGCAAGCTCGCTCCCACAGGAGCCTGTCTCTAGGGGCAGACCGCGTAGCGTCATTCAATGCAGGTGGCGGGTGGGGCGATCCTTCGCCCGTCTTCAGTCAGCAACGATCAGAGTTTCACGCCCAGTGTTACGAATGCGCTGCGCGGTGTGCCCACTTGAAGAATCTGCAAGTTGCCCGCCGGGTCGGTGGCTGCGCTGGCGTCGGTGTTGAGCGTGGAGATGTAGCGTTTGTCGAACAGGTTGACCATGTTCAGCGACAGCGTGGTGTCCTTGAGGGCGCCGAGTTTGCCGAAGTCATAGCCGAGGTTGGCGTTCGCCAGCCAGTAGCCGCTGACACTGGAGTCATTGGTGTAGGTGTAATAGCGCTTGCTGATGTAGCTGCCTTGCAAGCCGGCGTTCCAGTGTTCCCAATTCCAGTCCAGGTTGCTTGAATACATCAGTTTCGGTGTATCGACGACGGTCTTGCCTTTTACATGAACGGTGTTGCCGCCGCTGGTGTAGTCATCGTCGTAAGTGCTGTGGTTATAGGACATGGAGTTGGACCAGCGCCAGTTCTCATTGGGCGTCAGGCCGAACGACAGTTCCAGGCCTCGACTGGTGACCGAACCGACGTTGGCGACGCCGTTCTGGCAGATGACGATGCCCGTGCAATTGGTGATGGCGACCAGGCGGTTATCGAATTTGGTGTTGTAGATCGCTGCCGAGGCCGAATACAGCCTGGTGCTGCGGCGCACGCCCAATTCGACGGTTTTCGAGGTTTCCGGCTTCAGGTCCTTGAAGCCGTTCTGCGCATCGACGGCGCTCTGCGTCGTGAAGAACGGGCTATAACCGCCACTCGGGAATGCGGCCATGTTTTCCGAGTAAGAGGTGAAGACTTCGTCGTCCTCGTCGAGTTTGTAGGTCGCACCTGCTTGCGGCAGAAACCTGTCCCGCGCTTGCAGCGAACCACTGGCATAACCGCCACCTTTGCCCTCGGCTGTCGAGGTGGTCACGGTATTTTTCGCGCCGAACTCAAGTTTGAGGCGGTCATCGAGCAATGTGTAGGTGTCGCGCAGGTAGAACTGCCGGGTCAGGTCGTTGTAACTCTGGTCCAGAACGGTGGCCGCCAAGGGCAGGCCATCGGTTTTGACGATGTGGTTCTGCGGCGTCGCATTGGTGGTATCGAACAGGTAGCGCGAGATGTCGTTCTTGTTGGACTGAATCCAGAACCCGCCCTGAATTTCATGCTGGCCGAGGTAGTAGGTCAGCGAGCTCTGGAAGCCGGTTCGATCAATGCCGTATTTTGTGCTGCGAATCGAATTGCTCGGCACCGTCGTCGAGCCGCTGGTGTAGACGAACGGGTAATACGAGTTGCCCCGGCCCGAGTCATGGTGGTGATAGACGGTGGCGTCCAGGACCAGATCATCGGTCAGCGAGAAGTTGCCGTTGAGGATGTCCAGTTCGTCGTCGCGCAGGCTGCTGGCGTTGTAGGTCGCATCGTTTGCGCTGGTTACCCCGCCGCTATAAATGCCGTTGGCCGCATTGACCGCGCGGGTCCAGTCCGGCGTGTAGTAGCTCCAGTTGTAGCCCAGACGCTGGATGATGCTCTTCGACATGTTCGGCAGGTTGGCTTCGTCATGGGACGAGGTGCTGTGGAAGAAACTCACCCGGTTGTCGCCGAAGTTGTAGTTGACCTTGGCGTTCACCGCGTCGGACTTTTGCGGGTTGTTGTGGCCTTTCCAGGCGTCGGCGTCGTACTTTTCGCCCGACACGTACGCTGAAAGTCCGTTGTATTCGCCGGTGTCGACCCGCATGAAAGTGCGTGACGTGTCGTAGCTGCCCAGGGTTTGCGACAGACGCGCGCCGAACTCTTTATCAGGGTTGGAACTGGTGAACTGGATCGTGCCGCCCAGATCACTGTTCGATGCCGTGCCCAGTGATCCGATGCCGGGTGCCACTTCGCTGGAGGCGATGTTTTCCGCGATGATCGCGCGGGTGATGCTCAGACCGTTGAAGTTGCCGAAGCTCATGTTGCCAAGGGTGACGCCGTCCAGCGTGTAACCCAGGTGGTGCATATCGAAGCCGCGCAGGCTGATGCGCTGGCTGCCTTCTTCACGGCCCAGCGGGTCACCGGACTGAAAGTTGACCCCCGGCAGGCGTTGCAGAACCTTCATCGGGCTGGTGCCTGCCGAGTAAGCCTTCACATCCTTTTGCGTCACGCGCTGCACCTGGCGGGTCTCGCCCTGACCAATCACTGACACCGTGCCCAGCGTCATGGCGGCGCTGTCGTCGCTGGCGGGCGCTGTTACCGAGGTGGGCACGTCGTCATCGGCCTGAATGAACGGGCTGATCAGGCACAGTGAGTTCAATGAAACCAGTAGCGCAAGGCGCGTTACCGGGAATCGAGGTGCACGCGGTATCGATCGATTGTTCATGGAAAGATTTTCCTGGAGGCGTCAGGGCGCCGCGCTTGCGGCGGGTCATGTGGTGAACGACAGGTCTTTGTTTCAGGGGCTTTCGGTAATCACCGACAGGCGACTGATGCCGGCTTTCTGCACATCGGCCAGCACCTGGGCCACGCGGCCGTAACCCGTCGCCTGATCGGCGCGCAGGCTGACGGCGACGTCCGGGTCTTTGCTGTGCAGGGTTTGCAGCGCCTCCGGAAGTTGCTCCAGCGCTACAGCTTCGCTGTCGATGAACACGCCGCCGCTGGCATCGACACTCACCACCACCGGGTCGGCCTGATCCAGTGAGGTGGTGGCGACGGTCTGCGGCAGGTCCAGCGGTATGGCGTTATTGAGCAGTGGTGCGGTGACGATGAAGGTCACCAGCAGTACCAGCATCACATCCACCAACGGCGTGATGTTGATGTCGCTGATTGCATCGTCATCATTGGACGTGGAGAAGGACATGTCAGCTCACTCCTTTCAGGCTCGGGGCCGTCTTGTCGCGGTGGTCGGGTTGCAGCCGGAAGGCGTTGCGTTGCGAGAGGTTGAGGAAGTCCACGGCGAACTCCTCAAGGTCCGCGATCACCAGCTTCAGACGCCGCCCGAAAAAGTTGTAGGCCAGCACCGCAGGCACCGCGACGGCAATGCCGACGCCGGTCGCTACCAGCGCTTCGCCAATCGGCCCGGCGACCACCGCAATGCTCGCCGACTTGGCCTGGCTGATCGCGCTGAGTGCATGAATGATCCCGAACACCGTACCGAACAGGCCGATGAAGGGCGCGGTGCTGCCGATCGATGCCAGCAGGATCATGCCGCTCTCCAGGCGACGACGTTCCTTGTGGATCTGTTGACGCAGGCTGCGCTCGAGCAAGTCCTGGCGGTTCCAGCTGTGGCCCAGGTCCGGCGAGTCGTGGGGCGCGGCGAGGGCCTGCGCGCCGGCATCGGTCAGGCGTGCCAGGCTGCCTTCACTGTTGGGCAGGTGCAGCGCATTTTTCAGGTCGCCGGCGGCCCAGAACTGCGTGGCGTAGCGTCGGTTCTGCCGGGTCAGTCGCCAGTGCTGGAAGGTCTTGCCGAGCAGCAACGCCCAGGTCACCAGCGAGAAAATCACCAGCAGGGCCATTGAGGATTGGGTAATGAGTACGGAGTAAGCGGTGTTCATGACGTGAGCCTCAGGGTGCGAGTTTGAAGGCCATGGGGACGTTGACCCAGCCTTCTACCGGGGTGTCGCCGCGTTTGGCGGGAATAAAGGTCCATTGCCGGACGGCGGCCTGCGCGGCTTCATCCAGCGCCGGGACGCCGCTGCTTTGCAGCACTTGCACCTGGTCGGTACGTCCGTTGGGCAGCACATGCACACGCAGCATCGTCGTGCCTTCCTGATGGCGGCGCGCGGCGGCGGGTGGGTAGACCGGCGGCGGATTGTTCAGGTAACCGGCCCGGCCTATGGGCGCGGTGGTGGTCTGTGGCGCCGCTGGCGCAGGTCTTGGCGCTGGCGCTGCAGCAGGCGCCGGTGTGGGCGCCGCGACGGAAGGCGCCGGCGCAACAGGCTTGGCGACAGGTTTGCTCGGCGCGGTTCTGGGCTGCGCCTTGGGCTTGGGTAGCTCGGCAGGTTTGGGCTCAGGCGGCGCAGGTTTGGGGGCTGGCGCAGGCGGCTCAGGTGCTGGCTGAGGCGTTGGCTCGGGCGGCGTCGGTTGTGCAACTGGCGGCGCAACGGGCGGCGGCACCCACTGCACGGTGATCGGCATCGGCGGGGTCGGCTCGGGCGCTTGCGGGTGATCGGCCATCAGCCACGCTGCCAGCGCGGCATGCAACCCGATCGCCAGTGCAATCGCCAACGCGCCGTGCGGCCATGTGCGTGGCGTGTTGTCGCTGTGCTGGACGACAAGTGACGATGGGGCAACGTTGCAGTTACCCACGGGCTGATCTGGCCAGTGGCGTAGCTGACGCGGCGGTAATCGGCGGGACAGTATCAGCGTTGACATGAGTTCAGCTCACCCGTGAAAGAATACGAGCCCGTCGTGTTGGCGAAAGGCTCGTTTCAACTGGAGCTGATATTAATACTCGTTGTGTGTATTAATTATGACCGCCGCTGTTTGATCCTGGTTTTCTGTGGTTAAACGCGAACCCGGCTTGCCGCGCAATTGTTCGTAAATTTCATTAGGCGAGGCATCGGCTGCAATGCTATGTGTCCGGACTTGTCAGGTTCGGACTTATACGAAAACGTATCGCCGCGCAGGCTGGGCAACAGGGCGTCACCCTCTTGATCCGCGGTTCACACCTTGGACAGAAACGGGAGAATTCGATGAAATTGCTACGTTACGGTGAGAAGGGTCTGGAGAAGCCAGGCGTGCTTGATGCTGCCAACCAGATCCGTGACCTGTCCGCACACGTCAAGGATATCGCTGGCGATGTGCTGAGCCCTGCAGGTCTTGCAAGCCTCGCTGCGCTGAATCCCGAGAGCCTGCCTCTGGTTCCGGGCCAGCCACGCATCGGGCCGTGTGTCGGGCAGGTCGGCAAGTTCATCTGCATAGGCTTGAACTACGCCGACCACGCAGCCGAGTCGCAGATGGAAGTGCCGAAGGAGCCGATCATCTTCAACAAGTGGACCAGCGCAATTTGCGGCCCCAATGATGATGTCCAGATCCCCCGTGGTTCGCTCAAGACTGACTGGGAGGTCGAGCTGGGCGTGATCATCGGCAAGGGCGGGCGCTACATCGACGAAGCCGATGCCATGGAGCATGTGGCCGGGTATTGCGTGATCAACGATGTGTCCGAGCGCGAATGGCAGCTCGAGCGCGGCGGGACCTGGGACAAGGGTAAAGGCTTCGATACCTTCGGCCCGCTAGGTCCGTGGCTGGTGACCCGCGATGAAGTTGCCGACCCTCACTCGCTCGACCTGTGGCTGGAAGTGGATGGCCATCGTTATCAGAATGGCAATACGCGCACGTTGATTTTCAGCGTGCCGCAACTGATCGCCTACCTGAGCCGGTGCATGAGCCTGCAACCAGGCGATGTCATCTCGACGGGGACGCCACCGGGTGTGGGGCAGGGCGTGAAGCCACAACCTGTCTTCCTGCGTGCGGGGCAACGCATACGTCTGGGGATCGCGGGGCTGGGCGAGCAGAATCAATTGACCGTACAGGCCGACTGATCCGCTCCCGACAGGGAGTCGGCAATCGGCTCCCTGTCACACAAACGATCAGCCCTGCACAAACGTCAGCAGGTCTTTGTTGAGCGTCTCTGCATGGGTCACTGCAAACCCGTGCGGTGCGCCTGGGTAGACCTTCAGTTCGGCACCCTTGATCATCGCTGCAGCACGCTTGCCCGAGGCTTCGAACGGCACCACCTGATCGTCGTCACCATGAATCACCAGGGTCGGCACATCGATTTTTGCCATGTCCGGGCGGAAGTCGGTTGCGGAGAACGCTGTTACGCAATCCAGCGTGCCCTTGAGTGAAGCGAGCAGCGCAATGTTCAGTGTCTGCGTCTGTACGCCTTCGGAGACTTTCTGGCCGTGGTTGATGCCGTAGAACGTGCTGGCAAAGTCGCTGATGAATTGAGCACGGTCCTTGAGCAGGCCTGCCGTGATGCCATCGAATACCGACTGATCGACGCCTTCCGGGTTGTCACCGGTCTTGAGGAAAAACGGCGTAACCGAGCCCAGCAACGCCAGTTTGGCCACCCGCTCGCTGCCATATTTGGCGATGTAGCGGGTGACGTCGCCGCCGCCCATGGAGAAGCCCACCAGCGTCACCTCGCGCAGATCGAGGTGTTCGATCAGTTCGGCGATGTCGTCAGCGAAGGTGTCATAGTCATAGCCGGTCCACGGCTGATCGGAACGACCGAACCCGCGGCGGTCGAAGGCGATGGTGCGATAGCCCCGGCTGCTCAGGTATTGCATCTGGTATTCCCACATGTCCGCATCCAGCGGCCAGCCGTGGCTGAACAGGACCGGTTTGCCCGTGCCCCAACCCTTGTAATAGATCTCGGTGCCATCTTTGGTGTTGAACGTGCTCATGCAGATTCCTCTCGATGTCGGGTTCTCGATGTCGGGTTTACAGGGCGAACGCCGTGGTGCGCAAACGGCTGTACACCTTCGGCAGCCCCCGATAAGTCCGGCAGTGAGCGTTTTGCATAGTTCAGTCGAGAAGACTGAGCGTACTGCCCTGGCGCGATTTTTCTGAAACATTGACTCATCGTATTTCCCTGCCGAAACCGAACTTGCCGCGCATACGGGAATCAGTTCATTGGGGTCGAGGCTTGCCTTGCCCTGTCCATGGTTTGACTTGCCCATTGAAGGAGAGAACTGCGTGGCGTCTCAGCTGAAAATCTTGATCCTTTCGGGTCTGCTGCTATTCGCAGGCAGTTTCAATCTCCAGGCGGCCGATGTACCTGCATTACCGATGGGCGCGGCGGTGCCGGCAGACGACAAGGCGGCTGAAAAGGCTGACCCCAAAGCCGACTCCAAGGCTGCTGACAAACCCGCTGCGAAGGCGGATGACAAGGCAGCGGACAAGGACCAGACCGATGCGAAACCGGCCGATGGCGCAGAGCCTGCCGCCGAGGCTCCCGAGCTGCTGGTGCAGGGCGGATTGCTCGGCGCCATCAGTACCAGCATCGATGACGTCCAGGAAAAGCTCAATCTGGACGACAACCTGTTCGACGTCTGGCAACTGCGCGCCGACCGCGCCGCCGATGAGCTCGAAAAGCTGGTCAACAAACGCACTACACGTTCTCCATGGAGTGTCGCCGGGGACTTCCTCGCCCTGTCTTTTGTATGGATCGCATCGTTTGCGGTTCTGACCACGCTGGGTCGTTTTCTGGCTGTACGCTTGTGCCGTACACCGTTCATGCGGGTGCGCGCGCGCAGTCAGGCGCTGCTCAAGTACGTGTTGCCGTTTACCCTGCCAGCCATCGTCTGCCTGCCGTTGACCCTTTACGTCAGCCACTTCATGCCGTCTTCGGTAGGCCGTGCGCTGGCGCTGTGTTTCGCGTATGCAACCAGCAGCGGCATCGTTTCGACTTCGGTGCTGCTCTGCGTGATCGTGATGTTCAACTTCGGGCACAAGCGTGCCGCCGTGCACATGATTCGCCGCTACGCGCCAAGGCCACTGTTCGTGGTCGGCTTTCTGGCGGCGCTGAGCGATGCGTTGACCAGTCCGCAGATCGCCCGTCAGCTCGGCAGTAACGTCACCACCAGTGTTGCGGTGTTTACCGGGCTGTTCGCCTCGGTAGTGTTTTGCATGCTGATCATCAAGGTGCGTCGCCCGGTGGCCCACCTGATCCGTAACCGCTCATTGAGCAGTCGCCTGCAACGGCCCGCGCTGCAACAGTCGTTGAAGATATTCTCCAAGCTGTGGCACCTGCCGATCCTGCTGATGATTCTGGTCTCGGCGATCAACCTCATCGGCGCCGGTGAGGACAGTCAGGAAGCGCTGCGTTGCGCGTTGTTCACCACTATTCTGCTGATTGCCACGGTGTTCCTCAGCACCGTGTTCCAGCACCTGTTCAAACCGACGGAAACCCTCGGGCGCGGCGGGCACGTGTATAAGGCGCGCCTGCTGAGCCTGGTGTACGCGGTGTTGCGTATCGCACTGGCCATCGGCTTCATCGAGATACTCGGCCGCATCTGGGGCTTCTCGATGTTCGAGTTTGCCCAGCGCAACACCCTTGGCCGGGTGATCAGTGATTCGTTGAGCAGTATCGGTCTGATCTTCGTCGTCACCTGGCTGTTGTGGGTGGTACTCGACACCGCCATTCAGGAAGCCCTCAAACCGCCGGTCAATCATCGCAGCGGTCGTCAGCCGAGCACTCGGATCAAAACCATTCTGCCGCTGTTGCGCAATGCGGTGAAAATCATTCTGGTGGTGATCTGTGCGATCACCACCATGGCCAACCTGGGCATCAACGTGGCACCACTGCTGGCGGGTGCCGGGGTGGTCGGTCTGGCCATCGGTTTCGGTTCGCAGCAACTGGTGCAGGACGTGATCACCGGCCTGTTCATCATCATCGAGGACACCTTTTCAGTGGGCGACTGGGTGGTGCTCAGCACGGGCCATTCCGGTACGGTTGAAAGCCTGACCATCCGTACCGTGCGCCTGCGCGACGGCAAGGGCTTCGTCCATTCGGTGCCGTTCGGCCAGATCAAGGCGGTCACCAACCAGTCACGGCAATTCGCTTACGCGTTCTTCTCGGTGCGCTTCACCTACGACTCCGACATTGATGATGCGCTGGCGCTGATTCGCGAAACCGGCCAGTCGATCAGCGAAGACATTCTGCTCAAGCACAACCTTCAGGGGCCGCTGGAAGTGTTCGGCGTCGATAGCATGGACCTCAACGGCATGGTGCTGACCGCGCAGTTTCGTACCTCTTCGGGCGGGCAGTACGCGGTAGGGCGCGCTTTCAACGAGCGTCTCAAGCGGCTTGTGGATAAAAATCCGAATGTGCGTTTCGCGCAGACTTATCCACAGATGGTCATGGGGCCGGGCTTCAACAATCCGCAGGCTGGCGTCGAAGCCGAAGGCCCACCCGCGCCTTCGGATCCTGCTGCGGCGACACCTTCTGCACCTGTACCTGCGCCGCCCGGTCTATCCAAGGGCAACAGCACGCCGGGTCCGGCAGCTCAGTAACTCAACCGGCACGCCAGGACGCTGCAACGCTTTGTCGCGGCGTCATCAACCCGCCAGGCTGCGCAACTGTTGGGGGTTGGCAGGCAACGTGTTATGTTTGCAGGCGTTTTTCAATTGTTCGTTTGATTACCTGATACCGAGCCTGCTGACTCTATGCGAATGCGCCTTATGCTGTTGGGCGGCGGGAATGCCCTCGGGCAGGCGCTGATTCGTCTGGGTGCCGAGGAAGACATTGGTTTCCTCGCACCACGTCCACCGCAAGACGGCTGGGACGTGGCGAGCCTTACGCAACTGCTTGATGACACCCGTCCCGATGCCCTGATCAACCTTGCTTACTACTTCGACTGGTTTCAGGCGGAGACCGTGAGTGAAGCGCGCCTGACCCATCAGGAGCGCTCTGTCGAGCGTCTTGCCGAACTCTGTCAGCACCACAACATCACGCTGGTTCAGCCGTCCAGCTATCGTGTGTTCGATGGTTCCCGCGCGACGGCCTACAGCGAAAAAGACGAGCCTGTACCGCTGGGCCTGCGCGGTCAGGCCCTGTGGCGTATCGAGCAGAGCGTCCGCGCGACCTGCCCGCAACATGTACTGGTGCGTTTCGGCTGGCTGCTGGATGACAGCACCGATGGCGTGCTGGGCCGCTTCCTCTCGCGTGCCAAAGAACCCGGAGAACTGTTGCTCGCCGATGATCGTCGCGGCAACCCGACGCCGGTCGATGATGCGGCGCGGGTGATCATTTCGGTCATCAAGCAACTCGACTGCGAAGCGCCGCTATGGGGCACCTACCACTACGCCGGACACGAGGCGACCACGCCGCTGGCGCTGGGGCAGGCAGTGCTCACCGAAGCGCGTCTGCTGCACGCGCTGGCTATCGAATCGCCCACTGCGCAGGCTCATGCCGCGCGTCCCGATGCAGCCGAAGAACCGCAGCACGCGGTATTGGCCTGCAAGAAAATTCTCCACACCTTCGGCATCAAGCCTCGCGCCTGGCGGGCCGGTCTGCCAAACCTGCTGGATCGGTATTATCGACATGTCTGACGCTCCTGTTCTGATCACTGGAGGTGCGGGTTTCATCGGCTCGCACCTGACCGACGCATTGCTTGCCAGCGGGCAGGCCGTGCGTATCCTCGACAACCTCTCGGCAGGCAAGCGCAGCAATTTGCCGCTCGACAATCCGCGGGTCGAGCTGATCGAAGGAGACGTGGCCGATGCCGACCTGGTCAAGCGCGCGGCGCAGGGCTGTAAAGCCGTCGTGCACCTGGCGGCAGTGGCTTCGGTGCAGGCGTCGGTAGACGACCCGGTGCGCACCCACCAGAGCAACTTCATCGGTACGTTGAATGTCTGCGAGGCCATGCGCGAAGCGGGCATCAAGCGCGTGATCTTCGCATCAAGCGCGGCGGTGTACGGCAACAACGGTGAGGGCGAAGCGATCACCGAGGACACCACCAAGGCACCGCTGACCCCTTACGCTTCGGACAAGCTGGCCAGCGAGTATTACCTGGACTTCTACCGTCGCCAGCATGGCCTGGAACCGGTGATCTTTCGCTTCTTCAACATTTTCGGGCCACGTCAGGACCCGTCGTCGCCGTACTCCGGCGTGATCAGCATCTTTGCCGAGCGTATCCGCAAAGGCCTGCCGGTCAGCGTGTTTGGCGACGGCGAGCAGACGCGGGATTTCTACTATGTCGGGGATCTGCTCAAGCTGCTGCTGCAGGCCTTGTCACGGGAAAGCGCCATCGAAGGTGCGATCAACGTCGGCCTGAACAAGACCACGTCGCTCAACGAACTGCTGGCTGCGCTTGCGCAGGTTGTCGGCAAGCAGCCGGAAGTCACCTATCAGGCACCACGCTCGGGCGACATCAAACATTCCCGCGCCAGCAACCAGCGCCTGCTGGAACACTTCACCCTCGACGAGCCAACGCCGCTGGTGCGTGGGCTGGAGTTGCTGATGGGGCAGTGAGTCCTACATCGAATGTAACTGCCCATTCGCGAACAAGTTCGCTCCTACAAAAGCCTGTGAGCACCTGTAGGCGCGAACTTGTTCGCGAAGCCGATATTGCAGACGCAGAAATTACATCGAGTGTAACTACCTATTCGCGAACAAGTTCGCTCCTACAAAAGCCTGTGAGCACCTGTAGGCGCGAACTTGTTCGCGAAGACGATATTGCAGGCGCAGAAATTACATCGAATGTAACTGCCTATTCGCGAACAAGTTCGCTCCTACAAAAGCCTGTGAGCACCTGTAGGAGCGAACTTGTTCGCGAAGACGCTATTGCAGACGCAGAAATTACATCGAGTGTAACTACCTATTCGCGAACAAGTTCGCTCCTACAAAAGCCTGTGAGCACCTGTAGGCGCGAACTTGTTCGCGAAGCCGATATTGCAGACGCAGAAATTACATCGAGTGTAACTACCTATTCGCGAACAAGTTCGCTCCTACAAAAGCCTGTGAGCACCTGTAGGCGCGAACTTGTTCGCGAAGCCGCTATTGCAGACGCAGAAATTACATCGAATGTAACTACTTATTCGCGAACAAGTTCGCTCCTACAAAAGCCTGTGAGCACCTGTAGGAGCGAACTTGTTCGCGAAGCCGCTATTGCAGACGCAGAAATTACATCGAATGTAATTACTTATTCGCGAACAAGTTCGCTCCTACAAAAGCCTGTGAGCACCTGTAGGCGCGAACTTGTTCGCGAAGCCGATATTGCAGACGCAGAAATTACATCGAGTGTAACTACCTATTCGCGAACAAGTTCGCTCCTACAAAAGCCTGTGAGCACCTGTAGGAGCGAACTTGTTCGCGAAGCCGATATTGCAGACGCAGAAATTACATCGAGTGTAACTACCTATTCGCGAACAAGTTCGCTCCTGCAAAAGCCTGTGAGCACCTGTAGGCGCGAACTTGTTCGCGAAGCCGATATTGCAGGCGCAGAAATTACATCGAGTGTAACTACCTATTCGCGAACAAGTTCGCTCCTGCAAAAGCCTGTGAGCACCTGTAGGCGCGAACTTGTTCGCGAAGCCGATATTGCAGGCGCAGAAAGCATATCGAGTGTAACTACCTATTCGCGAACAAGTTCGCTCCTACAAAAGCCTGTGAGCACCTGTAGGAGCGAACTTGTTCGCGAAGCCGATATTGCAGACGCAGAAATTACATCGAGTGTAACTACCTATTCGCGAACAAGTTCGCTCCTACAAAAGCCTGTGAGCACCTGTAGGAGCGAACTTGTTCGCGAAGACGATATTGCAGGCGCAGAAAGTACATCGAGTGTAACTGCCTATTCGCGAACAAGTTCGCTCCTACAAAAGCCTGTGAGCACCTGTAGGAGCGAACTTGTTCGCGAAGACGATATTGCAGGCGCAGAAAGTGCATCGAATGTAACTGCCTTCGGACCAGCCCGCTCCTGCAAAAAGCGCGGCATTACTTCGTCATGGAGTTGGTACGAGATCATCAGGTCTACAAAACACAAAGACACCCGCTGAGTGCCTTTGTGTGTGTGACGCTTGAGACGTTCAGGTCAGAACTTGTAACCCACGCCCACCATGTACACCCACGGGTCGATGTCCACGTCGACCTTGGTCTTGCCGACGGCCAGGGCTGAAGGGCCGTCCACGGTTGCTTTGGTGTCGATGTCGACGTACCAGACCGAGGCGTTGAGCAGTACGTTGTCGGTGATCATGTAATCCATGCCCAACTGCCCGGCGAGGCCGACCGAGTCTTTGAGCTTGAGGTTGCTGAAACCCTGATCCTTGCGGTTGCCGGTCAAATCGGTATCGAAGAACGTGGTGTAGTTGATGCCCACGCCGGCATACGGCTGGAACTTCGACGATGGTTCCATCGGGTAGTACTGCAACGACAGCGTCGGCGGCAGTTGTTTGATATCGGCCAGCTTGCCATCCAGGCCAGGCCCGAGGCCTTTGACCGACACGGTATGGCTGAACGGTGTGGCGGCCAGCAGCTCGATACCGACGTGCTGGGTCAGCATATAGGCGAAGGTCAGGCCCAGCTGGTTTTCGCCGTCGACAGTCGCTTTGGTGCCGGAAACCTTGGCACCGTCGAGGCGCACTTCGCCGCTGTCTTCATTGGGTTGAACGTGCGCGACACCGGCGCGAACGATGAAGTCGCCAGGCTGGTAGGCGTGTGCCGCGACCGGGGCGGTGAGGGCAAGCGCGACAAGGGACGTGCGTAGCAGATGCTTGTGCATGGAGGCTCCAGAGGTCAGTCAAATTTTATGGGCGTAATGTTAAAGCGCTGTCGAGCGGCGACTTTGACTCAGCTCAATGAAATCGCTGGGAACCTCGTCATCCTTATGAATCCGGCAACTCGTAGACAAGAATCTTGTCTGCCTGCATCTGATAGCCCGCTTCTGCCAGTTCGCTGGAAGACGACTTGGCCTGCATCGGTCCTTCGATCCAGTACGGCTGATACAGCTCATCGACCTTCACACCCAGCTCGCTCGTGACGTGCACGATCTGGTTCGCCGGTGGCGGCGGCACATGGATGCAGGCGCCGAAATACGGCACCAGCAAAAACTCCGTCACCCGGCCTTCCTCACTGACCTCGAGCGGCACGATGTAGCCCGGTAAACGCACCAGTTTGCCATCCAGTGCCTTGACCACCGGCGCATGCGGCGCCAGTTGGTGGGCCGCAGGCGCTGCCTCCATGGCCAGTGCATCGGACAGCTTGGACATATCGTGGAGCGGAGCCGTTACCGGCTTCACCACAGGTGCATCGGGTGGAATCATGTCATTCCAGGTCAGCTCACGCGGCTCGGCGGCCCACACTTGAGTGGTAACCGAGAACAGCAGAGTGAGTAGCATGCGCCGCATCATGAAGGTCCTCATAAACGAATCGACAGTCCATCGGCCAGTGACTGCCTGTAGGCTCGCCAGGCTGGCACGGTTCCCATCAACAGCGCGCAGCCGAGAATGGCACCGAGTAATGTCCATTCATATTGGCCAGGTGGCATAGACGACAGGTACAGACCGTAGTTGTCGAGCACGTAGTCGCGGGCCACGAAGATGCCGATATAGAGCAGCGCAAGGCCGCTGATGACACCCGCCAGCGCCAGGGCGAAGGCTTCGAGTATAAGCAGGCTTGCGATATGCCAGGGGCGCGCGCCGACCGAGCGCAGGATGGCCATTTCCCGGCGCCGTTCATTGAGGCTGGTGAGAATCGCGGTCAGCATGCCGATCAGCCCGGTCAGCACCACGAACAGCGAAATCACGAACAGCGCCTTTTCCGCCGTGCCCATCAGGCTCCACAGCTCCTGCAGTGCCACGCCGGGCAGAATCGCCAGCATGGGTTCGCCACGGTATTCGTTGATCTCGCGTTGCAGGCTGAAGGTGGAAATCTTGCTGTTCAAGCCCAGCATGAACGCGGTGATCGCAGTCGGCGTCAGGTCCATGTTGCGCGCCTGATCGGCTGAAATGCGCTCGTTGCCGCGTGCCGGGGCGCCGTTGTGCCAGTCGATATGAATGGCTTCCATGCCGCCCAGGCTGATATGCAGCGTGCGGTCCACCGGCGTACCGGTCGGCTTGAGGATGCCGACCACGGTGAACGGTTTGTCGTCATGCTTGACCAGGCTGATCGCCGCTACACCGTGCGCCAGCACCAGTTTGTCGCCCAGCTTGTAATGCAGCGCCTTGGCGACCTCCGACCCCAGCACCACTTCAAACGGGTCGGTCTTGAACTCGCGTCCTTCGGCCATTTCCAGGTGCTGCTGGCGACCGAACTGGTAATGCTCGAAATACGCCTCATTGGTGCCCATCACCCGATAGCCACGATGGGAGTCGCCCAGCGAAACCGGGATCGCCCACTTGACCTGTTTGCTGTTGGCGAAATGCTCGAAGCTGTCCCAGCGAATGTTGTTGGTGGCATTGCCGATGCGGAACACCGAGTACAGCAACAGGTTGATCGAGCCCGAGCGTGCACCGACGATCAGGTCGGTGCCGCTGATGGTGCTGGCGAAACTGGAGCGCGCTTCGGTGCGTACCCGTTCGACGGCGAGTAACAGGCAAACCGACAGCGCAATGGCGAAGGCAGTGAGGAATGCAGTGAAACGGCGGTTGGCCAGGCTGGCCATGGCCAGACGAAACAGATACATCTCAAATCTCCACGGCGACGGCGGCGCGATTCAGGTCGCTCAGCGACAGATTGCGATCAAACAGCGGTGCCAGGCTCTGGTCATGACTGACAAACAGCAGGCTGGCCCCGGCCTCGCGGCACTCGGCGAACAACAGGCGAATGAACGCCTCGCGCGAGTCCGCGTCCAGCGCAGACGTAGGCTCGTCGGCAATCACCAGTTCCGGTTGACCGATCAGCGCGCGGGCGGCAGCGACTCGCTGTTGTTGGCCGATCGACAGCGAGTCGGCGCGGCGTGTCAGCATCGCCGGATCTTTCAGACCCAGGTGGGCGAGCAGGGTGGTGGTCGCTTTCTCGACGCTGCCGTGGCGTTGCCTGGCACGCTCGGCACGCACGCTGGAAAAGTGGCAGGGCAGTTCGATGTTTTCCCGCACCGACAAAAACGGCAGCAGGTTGAACTGCTGGAAGATGTAGCCGGTGTGATCGACGCGGAAGCGATCACGCGCGGCCGAAGAGAGCGCCGACAGGTCCTGGTTCAACAGGCGAATGCTGCCGCTGACCGGTTTTTGCACACCGCCCAGCAGGCCCAGCAGCGTGGTTTTACCGCTGCCACTCGGGCCTTTGAGGAACACGGTTTCACCGCTTTGCAGGCGGAACTCGGGGATGTCCAGCAGTTGCGGGTGGCCGGGCCAGTTGAAGCGCAGGTCCGACAGTTCGATCAGTGCTTGGGTCATGGGCTGACTCACGCTCGGTTGGAAATTAAAAGACCGGGCCAGGCCCGGTCGTTGTGCCGCAGGGTGCGATCAGAATTTCAGCGTCGGGTTGGCTGCGATCACTTCTGCGCCCGACTGGCCGCCTGGCGAAATCAGTTGTACCTGAAGCTTCTTGGTGTCGGGAAAGGTTTTGAAGATTTGCGACAGGTCGAGCTTCTTCAGAATGGCCGGTGCGTCACAGACGAACTTGTAGTGACCGTGGATTTCACTGTGCTCGTGATGCTCGGCATCGCCAGCGTCGGCATGCGCGTCGTGATCGTCATCCTTGTCACCAAACAGCGGGCTTTCCAGCTTCACCGAAGTGGCCGAGCAATTGGCGGCATCGGCAATGCTGAACAACGCGTTGGGCTTGAGCAGCAATTCGCGGGCCTTGGCGACTTTGGCCTTGTCTTCATCCGAGGTCGCAACGTGTTCGAAACCGACGATGTTCATGGCCGGACTGTCGAATTCGAATTCCAGCGTCTTGCCTTCCAGCACCACATCGAGATGTCCTACGCCATGCTCGTGGGCACCCAGGCTGCCATGTTCATCGCCATGATCATGATCGTGGTCGTGCTCTTCAGCAGCGTGCGCAGCAACGAGTGGCAACAGGGCGAAAGGCAGGGCGAGTAGCAGACGGCGCATAGCGGGCTCCAGAACAATAATCGAGAAAAACTGTTATGTGATCTTATAACAAGTAGCGATCTGCGTGGACGTGTTTTTATCCAGGCGCCGGGTGACCGGGCTGCAGCAAAGCGCTATCGACGACGTTATCGGGAATACCCCGTGCAGTGCTTATGCCTAAGTAGTCTCACACTTCGCGTCATCAAGTCCTACTCTGGAAGATGAAAATCGCTACACCTGCGCCGGATGCGCAGGAAAGATTTTCATCGCCAGCCGGGACCTGCGCTCGACCTGGGCCGAGCGCGACATCAGGGAAGATACTCATGAACAAGCTCCATTCGAACAGAGAAGTCCTGCGTGCGGTGTACAAGGATATGACACGCATCACCGAATTCGCCGACGCTGACATCGTGCTGCACAAGGCGGATCAAGGCGCTGGCGGTGGCTTGTCCATAGCCGTTGGCAAGGAGGCCGTGCTTTCCCACCAGATCAATCTGATCAGACGCACGCATCAGACCCTGTACATGGATGTCCACGACATCGTCGCCAACGATCACTTCGGCTCGGTGCTGGGCGAGATGCGCGCCAGTTGCGAGGGCCGGAAAATCATCATGCCGTTTTGCGGCCTGTGGCGGTTTCGCGATGGACGAATTATCGAGTGCTGGGAAAACGTCTACGACGTGCGGGCGCTTGGCAATTTCATGAACGGCAAGGAGCCGCTCCTCAACCAGTGGCGTTACGGTTGATCATGGGAATGCGCGCCAGCCTGTGGGAGCATGTACGCCTGACTGTCAGCAGGTGCACATCATGTTGCGTATTCGTGGAACCGTAGGCCAGTGGCCGGTGGATTTGACCCTTGAACTGGACGAGGGAGACTGGGCGCAACTGGGCGCGCAGCTCAAGGCGGCGGCCCCGGAGGTCCCCGCCGCCGTGGCCGAGAGCACGCCGCTCAACCAGGACGACAGGCTCTGGCAAGTCGCTCAGGAATTGCTGCGCAAGGCCGGGCAGATGAGTGGGCCGGATCTGTTGGGGCAACTGGAAGGGTTGGCGGGCAGTACCGCTGCGGGCAAGCATCTGCTGGTGCGCTTGCGTCACTCGGCGAACGTGAAAGTCGAGAGCGGCGGGGATGCGCCGCTGTACAGCTGGGTCGAAGCGACGTGACCTGACGGCTTTCAATAACAACAGGCACCCGAGCGGTGCCTGTTGCTTTTTACCTCAGTACAGCGCGGCAAACAGTTTGCGGCGGTAGGCCGTGACCAGCGGGTGCTCGTTGCCCAGCAGGTCGAATACCTGCAGCAGCGTCTTGTGCGGCAGGCCCTCGGCGTAATTGCGATTGCGGATGAACAGCTTGAGCAAGCCCTCGAGCGCCGCTTCGTACTGTTGACGCGACAACTGCTGAATCGCCAGTTGCAGTGCCGCTTCATCGTCCTGCGGGTTTTGTGCAAGGCGGCTTTTCAGTTCGGCAGCGTCCGGCAGGGTCGCGGCTTGCGCGAGGAACGTCAGCTGGGCCTTGGCGCCGGCGAGTTCGGCCTTGTGCGCATCACCGGTGACCGCATCCAGCACAGCCTTGGCCTCGCTCAGTTCGCCACGTTCGGCCAGGCAGCGCGCATACAGAATCAGCGCGGCGCCATTGGTGTTGTCTTCGCCCAGCAGCACCTTGAGCTGTGCTTCGGCCTCGGCGAAACGACTTTCCGCAAACAGCGCCTGTGCCTGCTTGAGCGGATCGGCGGCTGGCGGTGGCGGCATGACCACATGCTGGTCGAGAATCTTGCGGATTTCCGACTCCGGCTGGGCACCGGCAAAGCCATCCACCGGCTGGCCGTCCTTGAACAGCACCACAGTCGGCAGGCTGCGAATGCCGAAGCGCGCCACGATGTCCTGCTCGATGTCGCAATTGACCTTGGCCAGCAGCAGCTCGCCCTGATAGCTCTCGGTAATTTGCTGCAGCAGCGGCATCAAGACCTTGCAGGGCGCACACCACTCGGCCCAGAAATCCACCAGCACTGGCTGGTCGAAGGACTTGTCGATCACCAATTGATCGAAGTTCGCGGCGGTTGCGTCGAAGATGTAAGCAGTTTCCTGGCTCATTGCACGTCTCGAAGAATCTGAATGCTGCCAACTATAAAGCCCGCAGGGCAATGCTGAAAGCGGTGTCGTCTATTGGACATGATCGTGCCCACACTCATTGCTATTGATGCTGGCCGAAGGCCGTGGGAGCGAACCGGGCGACGCTTCGCTTGTTCGCGAAAGGGGTGGAAAGCTCTCTGGAAATTTATCGTTTGAACGACCGTCTTCGCGAACAAGTTCGCTCCTACAAAAGCCGTTTAGCTGAGAAATCCCGGACTGTTATTTAGCGCTCACCGCGCCGCGTGATAGAGGCTCACGTCGCGAAACTCGTGCGGTTCGGCCAGGTCCGGCAGGGTGTGGGCATGCAGCATCGTCAGACGCTGGTAGGCAGCGTGTTTGAAGTCGCGCACGCGGGAATCTGCCACCAGTGCCTCGCGGCCCCGGGAGAGAAACTGATCAAGCAACGGCAGGTTGGCGCGGTCGTAGAGCACGTCGGCGACCAGAATCAGATCGAAGCGGTCCGCCTCGGCAAAGAAATCCGTCGAGTAACTCAATGGCACCTGATTGAGTTCGGCATTGGCCCGGCAGGCAGCGAGCGCCAGAGGGTCGAGATCACAGGCCACCACCTCAAGCGCCCCGGCCCTGAGCGCGGCAATGCCCGCTACACCCGAGCCTGCACCGAAGTCCAGTACCCGCTTGCCGGCCACCCAGTGCGGGTTTTCAGCCAGAAAACGCGCCAGGCCCAGGCCGCTCGCCCAGCAGAAGCTCCAGTACGGTGGTTCTTCCAGAATGCGCCGCGTTTCCTCCGGGCTGAAGGCGCGGTCCATGTTGACATCGTCGATCAGCCACAGCTTCAGCTCGGTGCCCGGCAGCGCAGTGACTACCAACCGGGCGTCGCCAAGCAGTTCGCTCAGCGCGTGTTGCAGATGCTGCGGAGCGATCATGGCGCCTTGACGAACTGCAACTGCCCCAGGGCCTGAGTCACCGGCTGATCGATACGCATTGACGGCAGGTGCAGGATCAATTGCCCGGACTTGCTGGCGCGGCCACGCAACTCGACACGTCCGCCGACCGGAAAGGCTTCCGGGTTGAAGCGCAGCTGGAACGGCAATGATTGACCGTTGCCCTTGAGCAGGGTGTTGGTCAGCAGCTTCTGTGGACGTCCGCGCTCGTCGATGACCAGCATTGCCAGCTCGACCTCGGCGCCGGCCGGCACGCCCAGCAATTGCCCGCTGAGTTCACGTTGGTACGGTTGCAGTGGCCCTGGCCCGGCGGGCAGCTTGATCGAGGGTGCGACCGGTGGCGGCGCAGCCGGTTTCGGCGCGTCATTACTGCTGCACGCGGCCAGCAAGCCGATGAAGCAGAGTAGAAAAGCGGGGCGTAACGTCATCAAAAGCTCCACAAGACAAAATTCGAAAGGCTGGGGGACGCCAAGCGTGCAGTATTACCGAGCCCGGACAATTTCACACCGCTTTAATGTGCGTCTATATACCGTAAACCCTCAGCCTTGTCTTGCCAGCAGGATGCGCTAACATGGCGCTCCTCATTCTTTTGTTGCCAGCCACCATGCACTGTCCCTTCTGCGGTGCCAATGACACCAAAGTCATCGACTCCCGCCTCGTCGCCGAAGGCGAGCAAGTACGCCGCCGACGCGAGTGCCTGGCCTGCGGCGAGCGCTTCACCACGTTCGAAACGGCCGAGCTGGTCTTGCCGCGTCTGATCAAGCAGGACGGCAGCCGCCAGCCTTTCGATGAAGAAAAACTGCGCGCCGGTATGCAGCGGGCGCTCGAAAAGCGTCCGGTGAGTGTCGAGCGCCTGGAAGCGGCCCTGGTTCACATCAAACACAAGCTGCGCGCAACCGGCGAACGCGAAGTCAAATCGCTGGTGGTGGGTGAGCTGGTGATGACCGAGCTGCAGAAGCTCGACGAAGTGGCCTATATCCGCTTCGCTTCGGTGTACCGCCGCTTTCAGGACCTCAACGAATTCCGTGAAGAAATCGATCGTCTGGCCCGCGAGCCGGGCAAGGAATAAATGCATTGCTGACTGAACAGGCGGCTCTCGACGTTCATTACATGGCGCGAGCACTCGAGCTGGCGCGCAAGGGGCTGTACTCCACGCATCCCAACCCGCGAGTCGGCTGCGTGATCGTGCGTGAAGGCCGGATCGTTGGCGAAGGCTGGCATGCGCGCGCCGGTGAACCGCATGCCGAAGTGCATGCCTTGCGCCAGGCCGGCGAGCTGGCCAGATGCGCGACCGCCTACGTCACCCTCGAGCCGTGCAGTCACCAGGGGCGCACACCGCCCTGTGCCGATGCACTGATCGAAGCCGGGCTGACGCGGGTTGTCGCAGCGATGCAGGACCCCAACCCCGAAGTTTCCGGTCGCGGCCTGTTGCGCCTCATGAATGCCGGCATCGGCGTTCAGTGTGGTGTGCTGGAAAGCGAAGCGCGAGCGCTGAACAAAGGCTTTCTCAAGCGCATGGAGACCGGCCTGCCGTATGTGCGGGTCAAAATGGCCATGAGCCTGGATGGCCGAACGGCGATGGCCAGCGGGGAAAGCCAGTGGATCACCGGCCCCGAGGCGCGCTCTGCCGTACAGCGCCTGCGCGCCCAGTCGAGCGTGGTGCTCAGCGGTGCCGACACGGTGCTGGCCGACAAGGCTCGTCTCACCGTACGCCCTGATGAACTGGGGCTCGATGCCGAATTGACCGCGCTGGCCGCGGCACGCGCGCCGTTGCGCGTGTTGATCGACGGCCGTTTGCGTGTGCCGCTCGATGCACCGTTCTTCCAGGCAGGCAGTGCGCTGGTCGTGACCTGCGCTGCTGCGTCGGCGCGAGGTCGCTATCAGGAGGAGGGCCACGAAATGCTCGCGCTGGCCGACAGCGCCGGTCATGTGGACCTGCGCAGGTTGATGGGCGAACTCGCAGCGCGGGGCGTCAATGAAGTGCTGGTCGAGGCCGGTCCGCGACTGGCGGGGGCTTTTGCGCGGCTCGGGCTGGTCGACGAGTTTCAGCTCTTCATTGCTGGCAAGTTTCTCGGCTCATCGGCCCGTCCGCTGCTCGATCTGCCACTGGCGCAGATGAGCGAAGCGCTGGAACTGAACATTGTGGAAATGCGTGCTGTCGGTAATGACTGGCGAGTCATCGCTCTCCCTGTGCGCACACCCGGCGTATAATTCCCGGCTTTCGCCTTGCGCGCAGCCCTTGTTCTCCCGGAGGACCCATGTTTACCGGCATTATCGAATCCATTGGCAGCATCCGCGCCCTGACTCCCAAAGGCGGCGACGTCCGCGTTTACGTGGAAACCGGCAAGCTTGACCTGACCGACGTCAAACTCGGCGACAGCATTGCCGTCAATGGCGTATGCCTGACCGCCGTCGAATTGCCCGGTGATGGCTTTTGGGCTGACGTCAGCCGCGAGACCCTGACCGTCACCGCCTTTGTCGACCTGAAGAGCGGCAGCCGGGTCAACCTGGAAAAGGCCCTGACCCCGACCACACGTCTGGGCGGCCATCTGGTCAGCGGCCATGTCGACGGCGTCGGCGAAATCGTTGCCCGTGCGGATAACGCCCGTGCCATTCAGTTCACGGTGCGTGCGCCACGTGAACTGGCCAAATACATCGCCCACAAAGGCTCGATCACGGTCGACGGCACCAGCCTGACCGTCAATTCGGTCAACGGCGCGGAGTTTGAACTGACCATCGTGCCCCATACCTGGAGCGAAACGATCATGGCCGACTACCAGCCCGGCCGTAAGGTCAACCTGGAAGTCGATCTGCTGGCGCGTTATCTGGAGCGCCTGCTGCTGGGTGACAAGGCCGCCGAGCCGGGCCACGGTACGATCACCGAAAGCTTCCTGGCCGAGAACGGCTACCTCAAATCCTGAATTGATTGAAGGGGGTGCCGCGTGGCGCTCAACAGTATCGAAGAACTGGTCGAAGACATTCGCCAGGGCAAGATGGTCATCCTCATGGATGACGAAGACCGCGAAAACGAAGGCGACCTGATCATGGCCGCCGAATGCGTGAAGCCCGAGCACATCAACTTCATGGCGCGTTTCGCCCGTGGTCTGATCTGCATGCCGATGACTCGCGAGCGCTGCGAAACCCTCAAGCTGCCGCTGATGGCAGCGCGCAACGGTTCGGGTTTCGGCACCAAGTTCACCGTTTCCATCGAAGCCGCCGAAGGCGTGACCACCGGCATCTCGGCAGCCGACCGTGCACGCACGGTGCAGGCCGCCGCTGCCAAGGACGCCAAGGCCGAAGACATCGTCAGCCCTGGGCATATCTTCCCGCTCATGGCTCAGGCGGGCGGCACCCTGGCGCGCGCCGGTCATACCGAAGCGGCCTGCGACCTGGCGCGCATGGCCGGTTTCGAGCCGACGGGCCTGATCTGCGAAGTCATGAACGACGACGGCACCATGTCGCGTCGCGCCGAACTCGAAGCATTTGCCCTGCAACATGACATCAAGATCGGCACCATCGCCGACCTGATTCACTACCGGATGATCCACGAACGTACCGTTCAGCGGATTGCCGAGCAGCCGATGGACAGCGAACTGGGCAGTTTCAACCTGGTGACCTACCGCGATTCGGTCGAGGGCGACGTGCATCTGGCGCTGACCCTGGGCACCATCTGTGCCGAAGAGCCCACGCTGGTTCGCGTGCATAACATGGACCCGCTGCGTGACCTGTTGATGGTCAACCAGCCCGGCCGCTGGAGCCTGCGCGCCGCCATGCGCGCGGTTAACGAGGCGGGCAGCGGTGTGGTGCTGCTGCTCGGTCACCCGCTGGATGGCGATGTCTTGCTGGCTCATATTCGCGAAACCGCCGGTCAGCAACCGATCAAGACGCCGACTACGTACAGCACGGTCGGTGCCGGTTCGCAGATCCTTCGTGACCTTGGCGTGCGCAAAATGCGCCTGATGAGTTCGCCGATGAAGTTCAATGCGATATCCGGTTTCGATCTGGAAGTTGTAGAATACGTGCCCTCCGAATAAATACTGGCAGGTCGGGGCGTGTGAAAGATGGTTTTTCGCAGGTTTTGGCCTGACAGGCATGATTCGTGGCCTAATATCCCTCAAAGTCCGCCCCAAGGCGGGCTTGCTCTTTAATACGAGACTCACCGAATGACCTTGAAGACCATCGAAGGTACCTTCATCGCCCCCCAAGGCCGCTATGCCTTGGTAGTTGGCCGTTTCAACAGCTTCGTCGTGGAAAGCCTGGTTAGCGGTGCCGTTGATGCGCTGGTACGCCATGGTGTGAGCGAAAGCGACATCACCATCATCCGTGCGCCGGGTGCGTTCGAGATTCCACTGGTTGTGCAGAAAGTTGCCCAACGCAGCGAGTTCGCGGCCATCGTCGCACTGGGTGCAGTGATCCGTGGCGGTACTCCGCACTTCGAATACGTGGCAGGCGAGTGCGTCAAGGGCTTGTCCCAGGTGTCCATGGAATTCGGCGTGCCGGTCGCTTTCGGCGTGTTGACCGTCGACTCCATCGAACAGGCCATCGAGCGTTCCGGCACCAAGGCTGGCAACAAGGGCGCTGAAGCTGCCCTGTCCGCCATCGAAATGGTCAGCCTGCTGTCGCAGCTGGAGGCCAAGTGATTTCCGACGATACCGACCAGTTCAACCCGCGCGACGCCAAATCGCCGGAAATCGCCAAGGGCAAGAGCGCCAAACGTCGCGAAGCGCGTCAGATGGCAACTCAGGCCCTGTACCAACGGCACATGGCTGGCCACGCGCTGAACGAAATCGAAGCCCAGTTCCGTGTCGATAATGACTTCAGTAACGTTGACGGCACCTACTTCCGTGAGTTGTTACACGGCGTGGCAACCAACCAGACCGAGATCGACACCGCTCTGAAGCCTTGCCTTGACCTGACCATCGAAGAACTCGATCCGATTGAGCTGGCGATATTGCGCCTGTCCACCTTCGAACTGCTCAAGCGCATCGACGTGCCTTATCGCGTGGTGATCAACGAAAGCATCGAGCTGGCGAAAGTCTACGGCTCCACTGACGGCCACAAGTTCGTCAATGGCGTGCTGGACAAGCTGGCGCCGCGCCTGCGTGAAGTCGAAGTGAAGGCCCACAAGCGCTGATTCGCGCCTGACCTTCATGGGAGAGTTCGAGCTGATCCGCAATTACTTCGCCGCCGCGCCCTGTGCGCAGGCGGGCGAGGAAGTTGCCCTGGGGATCGGCGATGACTGCGCGCTGCTGGCGTTGACGCCCGGCGAGCAGTTGGCGATCTCGACCGACACCCTGGTTGCCGGGGTGCATTTTCCTGATGTCTGCGACCCCTTTCTGCTTGGCCAGCGTGCGCTGGCAGTGTCTGCCAGTGACCTGGCGGCCATGGGCGCCAGGCCTGTCGCGTTCACCCTTGCCCTGACCCTGCCGCAGGTCGATGCCGACTGGCTGCAGACCTTCGCTCGCGGCCTGAACCAGATGGCGCAAGGCTGTTCGCTGCGTCTGATCGGTGGTGATACCACGCGCGGTCCCTTGAGCCTGACCCTGACAGTGTTTGGCGCTGTGCCGGCCGGATCAGCCCTGACCCGCGCGGGTGCCGAGGCGGGTGACCTGCTGTGTGTCGGCGGCACGCTGGGTGATGGCGCAGGTGCATTGCCGCTGGTATTGAAGCAGCGCAGCGCCGAACCCTCGATCGCCGAAGCATTGCTGGCCCGCTACTGGTCGCCCCAACCGCAACTGGCGCTGGGCCAGGCCTTGCGCGGCAGGGCGACGTCGGCGCTGGACATCTCCGACGGGCTGCTGGCCGACTGCGGACACATCGCCCGTGCGTCGGGTGTGCGTCTGGTTGTCGAGCGGGACCGCCTGCCGATGTCCGACCCATTGCTGGCCTTGTTCGATCTGCCCTCAGCCCGACAGGCCGCGCTGAGCGGTGGTGATGATTACATCCTGGCCTTCACCCTGCCTTCCGAACACTTGTCGGCGTTGCTGAAAGAAGGCTGGCCGGTGCATGTCATTGGCCGGGTAGAGCAGGGGCAAGGCGTCGTGCTTGTCGACGACACCGGGCAAGACGTCACACCCGACACGCGTGGCTACCAGCATTTTGGCGGTGAGCAGTGAGCGGATGAGCACTTCTATCTATCGAACTTTATGATCTAAATGCCCGAGAATTCACCCTGAGCGTCTGCAGGAACCTGCTGTTACAATGCAAATCTTGCGAATTTCCAGTCTTCATACTGATCAGGAGCACACGGTGCCCGTCGTCTTTGTCGCCGCTTCCAAACTGCCCACTCCCTTTGCAGAGTTTGCCATGCACGGCTTTATCGAGTCGGCAACTGGCCGTGAACATGTCGTCCTGAGTCTGGGCGATGTGGCGGACGGTGAGCCGGTTCTGGGTCGCGTACATTCCGAATGCCTGACCGGCGACGCCCTGTTCAGTCAGCGTTGCGATTGCGGCTCTCAACTGGAGGCTGCCCTGCGCGCCATCGCCACCGAAGGGCGGGGCGTACTGTTGTATTTGCGCCAGGAAGGGCGCGGTATCGGTCTGATGAACAAGATCCGCGCTTACGAGTTGCAGGATGGCGGTGCCGATACGGTTGAAGCCAACGAGCGTCTGGGCTTTGCTGCCGATCAGCGTGACTACGCGATCTGCCTGCCGATGCTTCAGCATCTGGGCGTGCAGTCGCTACGGCTTATGACCAACAACCCGCGCAAGGTCAAAGCCTTGACCGAGATGGGCATCAGGGTCGCTGAGCGCGTGCCTCTGCACACCGGGCAAAACCCGCACAACCGCCTTTATCTGGCGACCAAGGCGGGCAAGCTGGGGCACATGATGGGTAACGAACATCAAAGCGAGGTCGGTCCCGCGTGACACGCAGCGAGGTTCGTCAAAAGCTGGAGATGCAATGGTGGCGTCAACTGGGCCTGACCCTGGCGCCATTGCTTGTGGTCTGTGTCTTTTTCGGTGCCAGCGAGCCGCTCATTCCGGTGTTGGCGCTCCCGCTGTTCATCGCCGGGATAGGCTCGATGTTCGTCAGCCTGAAACCCTTCGGCGCGTACAAGCGCGCGTTGGCCGTCACCCAGGCTGCACTCGATACCCCCGAGGAGCCGGCAGCATGGCTGAAACTCGCTGCCATCCGCCGCCTGGCCTTTCTGGCCGCCGGGTTGCCTGCCTGGATCGCCGCCATCGCGGTGCTGTTCGGTCTGCATCCGTTGCCGGTCTGCCTGCTGGCGTTTGCCAGCGCAGTGCTGCTCTACCTGTACCGCATTCCTGCGCCTTCGCGCTGATCATCCGCAACTGAAGCGGACACGATCAGCGCGAAGCTCGATCAGGCTGCCAGCAACCACACACCCGCTGCCGCAGAGGCCGCACCGGCGATACGCACCAGCGGTGCGGCCGCTTGAGGCAACACGCGAACCACCGCATAACCCAGCGCATGCAAGGCCGCAGTTGCTGCAACGAAACCTGCTGCGTAGGCCCATGGGCTGGACATTTCCGGCAGTTCAAGGCCATGCGCCACGCCGTGGAACAAGGCGAACAGGGCTGTTGCGGCTACCGCCAGCGCCAGCGGCGGACGTACTGCCAATGCCACGGCCAGGCCCAGAGCCAGTACCGATGCGGCAATGCCGCTTTCCAGCGCTGGCAGGTTCAGACCTTCAAAGCCCAGCATGCCGCCGACCAGCATGGTGCCGACGAAGGTGCACGGCAGCGCCCAGCGTGCCGAACCTTGTTGCTGCGCAGCCCACAAGCCGACGGCAAGCATTGCCAGCAAATGATCCAGCCCGCCGATCGGGTGGCTGATACCGGCGATCAGGCCGTTATCGCCATGACCGGGGTGAGCCAGCGCCAGAGTAGGGACCAGCAACAGCGCGAGGGCGCCAAGGGCTTTTTTGTAATTCATCGACGGGTTCCTTTTGGTTGTGAATTCAGGCGGCCGCAGTCAGCAGGCCCTGGCGCTCAATGAAGGCAATGATCTGTTCCAGACCCTGACCGGTTTTCTGATTGCTGAACACGAACGGCTTTTCGCCACGCATCCTGCGCGTGTCGCTGTCCATCATCTCCAGTGACGCGCCCACCAAAGGGGCGAGGTCGATCTTGTTGATCACCAGCAGGTCGGACTTGCAGATGCCCGGACCGCCCTTGCGCGGCAGCTTGTCGCCGGCCGACACGTCGATCACATAGATGGTCAGGTCGGAAAGCTCCGGGCTGAAGGTCGCGGAAAGGTTGTCGCCACCGGACTCGACGATGATCAGGTCCAGGCCTTCGAAGCGGCGATTGAGTTGGTCGACCGCTTCCAGGTTGATCGAAGCATCCTCACGAATGGCGGTATGCGGGCAGCCGCCGGTTTCAACGCCGATGATGCGCTCTGGTGCCAGTGCCTCGTTACGCACCAGAAAGTCAGCGTCTTCGCGGGTATAGATATCGTTGGTCACGACGGCCAGGTTATAGCGGTCGCGCAATGCCAGGCACAGCGCCAGGGTCAGCGCCGTCTTGCCGGATCCGACCGGGCCACCGATTCCGACACGCAGAGGTTGGCTGTTCATTGAGTTCTCCATAAGGGCTGATCAGGACCGGAATAACCGGCTGTATTGACGTTCATGCGCCATGCTCGCCAGGGACAGGCCGAAGGCTGCGCTGCCGGCATGGCCGGGTTCTTGTGCGCTGGCACTGACCTGCGCCTGCTGCAATAAAGGCAACAGTTCGCTGGTCAGGCGCTGGGCGGCTTGCTGGCCCAGCGGCAGGGTTTTCATCAGCACGGCCAGCTGGTTTTCAAGCCAGCTCCATAGCCAGGCGGCCAGCGCATCCTGCGGGCTGATCTGCCAGGCGCGTGCGGCCAGCGCCCAGCCAAGGGCCAGGTGCGGCTCGGCAGTCTGCTGCAGAAAATGCCGTGCATCACGATCCAGTTCAGGCAGGCCATCGAGCAACTGCTTCAAGGAATACCCCATTTGCCGGCTTTCCAGATGCAGCTCGCGAGTCTCGCGGCTGGCGCGATGCTGCTCGCTGACTTGCAGCAACTGGCCCCAGTCACCGGCTGCTGCGGCTTCGCAATGAGCCAGCAGCAGCGGGGCCTCGAAACGCGCGAGGTTGAGCAGCAGTTGATCGCCGATCCAGCGGCCCGCTGTCTGCGGGTCCACCACAATGGATTGCTCCACTGCCATTTCCAGCCCTTGCGAATAGCTGTAGCCACCGATAGGCAACTGCGGACTGGCCAGGCGCAACAGCGCCCAGGCGCTGTTCACTTGCGCACGCCGAACTGGTGCATGCGCGGCGGATAGTTGAAATCCTCCTCGCCTGCGCGCGAGTGATGATGCCCGCCGCCGTAGGCGCCATGTTCCGGTTGGAACGGCGCTTCGATGGTTTCGACAGTGGCGCCCAGTTGGTCGAGCATCGCCTTGAGCACGTAATCGTCGAGCAGGCGCAGCCAGCCGTCGCCGACTTGCAGGGCCACGTGACGATTGCCAAGGTGATAAGCCGCGCGGGTCAGTTCGAAGGTGCTGCTGCACGTGACATGCATGAGTTTTTCAGGACGTGCGCAGACACGCACGACACGGCCGTCCTTGGCCTGCAGAAACTCGCCATCGCGCAGGGGCGACTGGCCGCGTTGCAGAAACAGGCCAACGTCTTCGTTTTCCGCACTGAAGCAGCGCAGTCGACTTTTGCTGCGTGCCTCGAAATTCAAATGCAGCTCGGCGGCCCATTCGGCCTGAGGTTCGATTCGGTCGTGAATCACCAGCATCAGATAGCTTCCAGCCAATTGCGATGCTTCAAATCAGAGCAAGGGGCTTGCCAACAGTGCAGCTTATAGGGAAAAGGCTGACAGAGGCAGGTGATGCGAGCATTGGCGGGCTTATCAGTGATCTTTTATGGTGCGCAATCAAGTTCGTGCTTTAAGTTGGTGCGTAGTGTGGTGGTCAAGATAACGTTAATAATGAGACGGTTAACGCCGCAGGACGGAGTACAGCGTGCTGACGCTCAATCATGACTGCCCAGCCCCCGCCAGTGCCGTGCGCCGATGAAGATGAAGCGCAGTTGCTGGGTGATCTTCGCCTGAGGGGTCAGGTGCGGGGCGAGTGAGGCGGGGGGCGGGTCGATCAGTTCCGGCAGCATCGCAAACACGCTTTTCACCACCAGATCGGCGATGATCGATAGTGCATCGGCATTCAGATGCTGCCATTTGGGCATCTTTGCCAGATCGGCCGTAAGGTCGGCGCTGATGCCTTCGCGCAGTGCTCCGAGCGCCTGGCGCACCTTCAAGGAGCCGCCGTATTGTTCGCGCGCCAGAAACAGGAACTGCGAGCGGTTGGCCGCCACGCGTTCGAGGAATATCTTCACCGACGCACGAATCAGCCCGCCCATGGCGAATTCGTTGTGGCGCACCAGCCGGATGGTCTCGCGAAAGGTCTGGCCGACCTCGCTGACCAGCGCCAACCCCAACTGGTCCATATCTTCAAAGTGCCGGTAGAAACCGGTCGGTACGATACCTGCCGTGCGCGCCACTTCGCGCAGGCTCAGGCTGCCAAAGCCGCGCCCGCTCTCCATCAGTTGATGGGCAGCATCGAGCAGGGCTCTTCGGGTCTGTTGTTTCTGTTCGGCGCGGGGCAGCATGGCTCAAACGATTCTTGGATTAGGCTGGGATGCACTTTAGCAAATGCGCTTTACCTGCGTCGAAAGGGTTTTCAGTCAGGCTCCTTGACCAGTAATAGTGCATGAGTGCTGGCCTTCGATGCATTTTCGTATTCAAATCAAACCCTCGGCGCGTTTGTCAGTCGAATATTCATGTCGTATTCAGCGCGCCAGGGTCGGGGCGCTGTTTTCTGGAGAGTCACGCATGACGCGCAGCCGCAAGATTTTCGCCTGGACAGGTGCCACGTTGCTGGTGGTGCTGGCTATATTGGTCATTGTGATTGTCACTTTCGACTGGAACCGCATCAAACCCACCCTCAACGCGAAAGTCAGCGAAGCGCTGCATCGTCCGTTCGCCATCAATGGTGATCTGGATGTGCGCTGGACGCGTGAGCCCGAACTCGGTGGCTGGCGCGCCTGGGTGCCGTCGCCGCACTTTGTCGCCGACGACCTGAGCCTGGGTAACCCCGAGTGGTCGAAGACCCCGCAGATGGTGACCCTCAAGCACGTCGAATTTCGTCTCTCGCTGCTGCCGCTGCTGGCGCAGCAAGTGGTTATCCCGCGCATCGACCTGACCGGCCCCGAGGCCCGGCTGGAGCGCCTGGCCGATGGTCGCGCCAACTGGGTGTTCGATCTGCCCAAGTCCGACCCGAATGCCGAGCCCTCCAAATGGGTGATGGACATCGGTGCGATCAAGTTCGACAAGGGGCTGGTGAGCTTCAACGACCAGAAACTCAACGCCAATCTGGACGTCGTGATCGACCTGCTCGGCAAGCCGGTCCCGTTCAGTGAAATCGTCGGCAGCAAGGAAGCGCAAAAGGCTCAGGAAAAGGGCGCAGTGCCGCAGGACTACGCATTCGGTCTGGCGGTCACCGGCCAGTACCACGGTCAGAAACTGAGCGGCACCGGCAAGGTGGGCGGTCTGCTCGCGCTCAAGGACGCCAGTCAGCCGTTTCCGGTACAGGCTGACGTGAAAGTCGGTGACACCCATGCGGTGATCGCCGGGACCCTGACCGACCCACAAAACCTGGGCGCGCTGGATCTACGCCTCAAGCTTTCCGGCGCGAGCCTGAGCAATCTGTACCCGCTGACGGGTGTGACCCTGCCGGATTCTCCGGCGTACTCCACCGATGGCCGCCTGATCGCCAAACTGCATGATCCGGCCGGCGCCAGCTTCCGTTACGAAGGCTTCAACGGCAAGATCGGCAACAGCGATATCCATGGTGATCTGGGCTTCGTCGCCAGTCAGCCCCGGCCCAAGCTGAGTGGCGTGCTGGTCTCCAACCAATTGCTGTTCAGTGACCTCGCGCCGCTGATCGGTGCGGACTCCAATGCCGCGCAGAAAAAGCGTGGTGGCGAGAGCAAACAGCCTTCGGGCAAGGTTCTGCCGGTAGAAGAGTTTCAGACTGATCGCTGGCGGGCGATGGACGCCGACGTGGAGTTCACCGGCAAGCGCATCGTGCAGAGCCCGGACCTGCCGTTCACCGACCTCTACACCCATCTGGTTCTCGACGATGGTCAGCTGAGCCTCGAGCCGCTGCGTTTTGGTGTGGCAGGCGGCAAGCTGGACGCGGATATTCGCCTGAACGGGCAAAACAAACCGATGCAGGGCCGGGCAAAACTGTCGGCGCGTAATTTCAAGCTCAAGCAGCTGTTCCCGACCTTCGAACCGATGAAAACCAGCTTCGGTGAGCTGAACGGCGATGCCGACATCAGTGGGCGCGGCAACTCGGTCGCAGCCTTGCTGGGGACTGCCAACGGCGAAATGAAGATGCTGGTGAACGACGGCGCGATCAGTCGTGGCCTGATGGAAATTGCCGGGCTCAACGTGGGCAATTACGTGGTCGGCAAGCTGTTCGGCGACAAGGACGTGAAGATCAATTGCGCGGCCTCGGACTTCGGCATCAAGGACGGGCTGGCGACCAGTCGGCTGTTTGTCTTCGATACCGAGAACGCCATTATCTACATCAACGGCACCGCGAATCTGAAGACCGAGCAACTGGACCTGCAGATCAACCCTGAGTCCAAGGGCTTCCGCGTGTTCTCGCTGCGTTCGCCGCTGTACGTCAACGGCCCGTTCGCCAGGCCCAACGCAGGCGTGCAGTCCGGCCCGTTATTGCTGCGCGGAGCCGGCATGGTCCTGCTCGGTGCAACCGTAGGTCCTGTTGCCGGTTTGCTGGCGCTGGTCGCCACTGGTGACAGCGAGCCCAATCAGTGTGGCCCGCTGCTGGAGCAGATGCGCACCGGCAAGGCGCCGAAGACGGTGAAGTAACCCTCCATCTCTCGTGCCAGCGCTCCGCGTTGGCGCGCACGTGGCTGGACGCAGAGCGTTCAGACATGCATTCCCATGCTGGAGCATGCAGAACGATGTTCACGCATCTGGCTTGAGACAATATCTCCCACAAAAAAGCCAGGACACAGGTCCTGGCTTTTCATTTGCTGCCGCGCGTTACAGATCGTTCAGAATGTCTGCCATGTCATCGGCGTGCTCTTCTTCCTGAGCAAGGATTTCTTCGAAGATGCGGCGGGTCGTCGGATCGTTGTCGCCGAGGTATTGAATGATTTCGCGGTAGCTGTCGACGGCGATGCGCTCGGCAACCAGATCTTCGTAGACCATTTCCTTCAGCGTGTTGCCAGCCACGTACTGCGCGTGGGAGTTTTTCGACAGCGTGTCCGGGTTGAACTCCGGCTCGCCGCCCAGTTGCACGATACGCTCGGCCAGTTTGTCAGCGTGCTGCGCTTCCTGTTCTGCGTGCTCCAGAAACTCGGCTGCCGCGACGCTCGCTTTGAGGCCCGACGCCATGTAGTAGTGGCGCTTGTAGCGCAGCACACAGACCAGCTCGGTAGCCAGCGATTCATTGAGCAGGCGCAGGACCGTTTCGCGGTCAGCGCTGTAGCCTTGAGTCACAGCACCATCCTCAACGTTCTGGCGTGCGCGCTGGCGCAGAGTATTTACATCGGAAAGCTGTGATTGCGGTGCAGAATTCATCATTTATCTCCAGGACTCATCAGGTTTTGCTGTCTCGCTCTGTGTATTGCCCGGCAGGATCAGCAAGGGTTGTGAGTGCTGGAGAAGGGAAAAAGTTTTATCGGATTTTCGCAGGTGCGCAAGGTTGTGACTGAATGTAAAAATATAAGAAACGAGTGCTGAGCCTCGCGGTCCCAACCTTGAGACCCAAATAAATCGTGGAGATACACAATGCTCAAGTTCCTGGGAAGCACCGTTGGCATCATCTTTCTGATCGGCCTGGTCGTGGTTATCGCCCTGTTCAAGCTGGTTTTCTAGGCTCTGTACGAAAAGTCGGCGAGCGAAGGTCAGGCGAGGCAAAAACAGGCGAGGAAGCGGAGTCTACGTGTTGTAAATGAGCATTCCGAGCCTGTTTTTAACGAAGCATCACCGAGCGCAGCCACTTTTCGTACAGATCCTAAAAAAGCATTCAACAAAAAGCCCGAGGCATTCATGCCTCGGGCTTTTTGTTTGTGCCTGCGTTTTGATTACATCGCTTTTTCGTTCTTCTCGCGTTGTTCGCAAGTCATGAAACCTTTGTTGGTCACACGCCCGTCGCTGTTGAAGCTGACGTGGTAAACCTGTTTGTGGCCGTCCTTGTTCATGACGTAGTTGTTGCAAGTGCCCGGGTTGACCTTGCGCTCGATGGTGCTCGACGGTTCACCGCCGATGGTCAGGACCTGCTGGCGCGTCATGCCGTTCTCGACCTGCTTGACCAGCGGCTCGTTGCGATAAGTGACGTAGTCCACCGGGTTCTGCACGGTTGTGTTGCTGCAGCCAGCCATCGTCGCCAATACAAAGGTCGCCGCGAAGAGTTTTTTGTACATCGTTGTTGCTCCACATGTCAGAGCCGGTTTTGGCCCGGTATGCCTTGGAGCCGGGAGGGGTCCAAGAGTTCGAAAAAAAGATGGCGATGAGGCAGTACCTTGCATCCACCCTGATGCCGCTGCTGAACGCCCGAACGCCATGACGCTCGGGCATGAAAAGCGCTTTGAATATTCCTCGCACGTTCCCCAAAGGCCGAGGTCAATCTGATGGCATGGTTGAGCGTTTTGCTCAGCCTTGGGCTCGGTCATCGGTTGTCGGACCGTAGTTCGTTAATCAGCCGCTCCTCTGTGACGGCCAGGAAGATGCGATGAGCGATAAAGAACTGTATGAGATCGAGTACACCCTGCTCGGCGAGCACCACGTAGACATTATCGAGAATCTGGACGTGCCTATCATTGAAGTGGTGCACGAACTGGCGCTCAAGCATCACGTAGAACTGGACGAGCTTCCAATGGGTGAAGCCGGCCTGCCGCTTGCCGCCGGCATCACCGACGTGTCGATTCACAGCCTGGAGGGCAGCGAAGGCAGCGCGACTGTCTAATCCGCACCTGACCGCAGCGGCGTCGTCCAGCGTTCCGCGAGGATGACGCCGCACAGGGTCAGCGCTCCGCCGAACAGGTGATAGAGCGCCAGTTGCTCGCCCAGTGTCGCCGCGGCAATCAAGGCCGTGGCGATGGGCATCAGGTTGAAGAACAGTGTTGTGCGGCTGGGACCCAGGCGCATGATCGAGGTCATCCACAACCACGGCGCGAGCATCGACGTTGGAATCGCTGCATACAGCACCATCGGGAGGTTGCTCGCATTCAGGCCGGTTTTCGCCGACAGCATGAACGGCGGCAGCAAAACCATAATCGCCAGCAGGATCTGTACGTAAAGCAGCTGCAGGGGCGGCAGGCGCAACTGCCACTTCTTCAGCAGCGTGCTATAGACCGCATACGACGCGGCGGCCACCAGCACCATCGCATCGCCCCGATTGACACCCTGCTCGATCAGACCGGCCGGATTGCCCGCCGAGACCACAACCAGCACCCCCGTGAATGACAGCACTGCCCCCAGCAGCGCGCCCGAGGTCAGGCGAGTGCCGAGGCAGGCTATCGACAGCCCCAGCGCCATCATCGGCACCATCGACTGAATGATCCCCATGTTGGTGGCCGTCGTCAGGCTGGCCGCGAAGTACGCCAGGCTCTGATACAGCGCTGTGCCAAGCACGGCCAGAATGAAGATCTTGCCCAGTACCGGTTTGATCGCCGCGCGGTTCGCCCACACCGGCCCGAGCATGAACGGCGTGAACAGCAAGCCTGCCAGCGCCCAGCGATAAAAGCCTATTTCAGCCGGAAAGATCACCCCGGCAGACGCCTTGGTGACAGCTGTGTTGATCGCCCAGATAAGGACGGTAATCAGCGGGAAAGCGTATTGCATGAGGGGATCATCGTTAAAGCGAGGCGTAATTATCCGCCTGTTTGTCGAGAATGCCAGCGGCGATGTCCGGTGTCCCGTCACAGAGCGCAGACGCTGACTACACTGACTCTCAGCCTGTGCCGCCCGGTGCAGTGGATCTGGAGAGTGGATCGATGAACAAGCTCGGTATTCCTGTGTTGCTCGTAGGCTTGATGTTGTCTGCCCAGGGTTTCGCTGCGACCGCGCAGCAGAACAAAATGACCACCTGCAATGCCGACGCCAGCGCGAAGTCGCTGAAGGGCGATGAGCGCAAGACGTTCATGAGCACTTGCCTGAAAGCGGCACCGCCGCCGGCGGCCACCCAGCAGGAGAAGATGAAAACCTGCAACGCGACTGCCAGCACTCAGGCGCTCAAGGGTGACGCGCGCAAGAGTTTCATGAGCGATTGTCTCAAGAAGAAATAATTTTTCAGCCGGCCTCCTTGCTGCAGGTAACCGGCGCGGGTGCAGTAAACACTGCACTTTCGCGCCGTTCTCGAGCCGATCATCGGGCAGATGGTTGCGGCTTGTTTTTTAGCGCTTTCGGATCACTGGTTCTGGACTGCGAAGGCTGGCAGACTGCCCACCTTCCTTGTGTTGCCCGTTGAGGGTCTATGCCAACGTTTTCTGCGCGTCAGGTGTTAATAGCCAGCTGGATTCTTGTATTTGGCGGTCTGTTATTGGTGTTGCCATTCAAGTTATTGCCCAGCCTGCTGGCCGGACTGTTGGTGTTCGAGCTGGTCAACATGTTGACCCCCAAGCTGCAACGTCTGATCTCCGGCGAACGGGCGCGCTGGCTGGCTGTCGCGCTGCTTGGCACGCTGGTGGTCAGCCTGCTGACGCTGATTTTTGCCGGGGCCATCAGTTTTGTGCTGCATGAAGCCGAAAACCCCGGAGCCTCGCTCGACAAGTTCATGACCCTGGTCGATCGCGCGCGTGGTCAGTTGCCACCGTTCATCGATGCCTATCTGCCTGCCAGCGCCGCGGAGTTTCAGGTTTCGCTCGGGCAGTGGCTGCAGAAACACGTCGGCGAGTTGCAATTGATCGGCAAGGGCGCGGCGCACATGTTCGTCACCATGCTGATCGGCATGGTGCTGGGCGCGATCATTGCCTTGCAGCGTATCTCCGATGTGCATGCGCGCAAGCCGCTGGCAGCCGCGCTGTTCGATCGGCTGTACCTGGTCAGCCGGGCGTTTCGCAACATCGTTTTCGCCCAGATCAAGATTTCCCTGCTCAACACCGCGTTTACGTCGGTATTTCTGGCCGTCGTGCTGCCGCTGTGCGGGATTCACCTGCCGCTGACCAAGACCCTGATCATCATGACCTTCCTGCTCGGCCTGTTGCCGGTGGTGGGTAACCTGATGTCCAACACCCTGATCTTCATCGTCGGCATGTCCATCTCGATCTGGGTCGCACTGGCTGCGCTGGGCTACCTGATCGTGATCCACAAGGTCGAGTACTTCCTCAATGCGCGCATCGTGGGCGGGCAGATCAATGCCAAGTCGTGGGAGTTGCTGCTGGCGATGCTGCTGTTCGAAGCCGCATTCGGCCTGCCGGGTGTGGTCGCAGGGCCGATTTACTATGCGTACCTGAAGAGCGAGTTGCAGAAGGAAGGGTTGGTCTAGGGCGCTTGCGTAGATAGGCGTCCGAAAGAACGCCTATCGTGCCAGTTCACCGTGTTGGCATGCAGTTCTGGACGCTCTACGTCTGCGGTGCTGCAGAGCATCCACATGGCTCGAAACACTCCCGCCCGTGGGAGTGAGCTTGCTCACGAAGAGGCCCGTGCAGCCGCTGGACATCCATTGATCAGGTAATCCGTCTTCGCGAGCAAGCTCGCTCCCACAAGATCAGCGATCTGTGACGCGGAGCATCACGAAGGGCATTCCCACGATAGGCACATGACTAGCCGTAACGCTTCTTCGCTTCGATGGCCAGGCCGCTGCCGATGCTGCCGAAGATGTTGCCTTCGACGTGGCGTGCGTTGGGCAGCATGTCCGAGACGCTGTTGCGCAGGGCCGGGATGCCGCTTGAACCGCCGGTGAAGAACACCGTGCTGACCTGTTCGACACTCACTCCCGCATCGTTCAGCAAGTTCGTCACGCTGTTGCGCACGCGCTCAAGCTGGGCGTCGATCGCTGCTTCGAACATCACCCGGCTCAGGTCCACGCTCAGTCCGGCTTCCACTCGATCCATGAGCAGGTGACGGCTGTCGGCGTGGGTCAGCTGGATCTTGGTTTCTTCCACTTCCATGGCCAGCCAGTGCCCGGCGCGCTGTTCGATCAGTTTGAACAGGCGATCGATGCCGCCGGTGTCTTCGATGTCGTAGCGCATGCTGCCCAGGGCCAGTTGCGACTTTTGCGAGTACACGGCGTTGATGGTGTGCCAGGTCGCCAGGTTCATATGGTGGCTGGTCGGCATGTACGCACCGCTTTTCATGCGGCTGCCATAACCGAACAGCGGCATCACGCCTTGCAGGCTCAACTGCTTGTCGAAGTCGGTCCCGCCGATGTGCACGCCACCGGTGGCGAGGATGTCCTGCTGGCGATCATCGTGCTGGCGTCGCTCGGGCGACAGACGCACCAGCGAAAAGTCCGAGGTACCGCCGCCAATGTCGACGATCAGCACCAGTTCTTCGTCCTGGATGGTGGACTCGTAATCGAAGGCCGCCGCGATGGGCTCGAACTGGAAGGACACGTCCTTGAAGCCGATCTTGCGCGCCACTTCAGCCAGCGTGTCTTCGGCTTCCTGATCGGCCTGTGCGTCGTCATCGACAAAATGCACCGGACGGCCCAGCACGACCTGCTCGAATTCGCGGCCGGCCGTTTGCTCCGCGCGCTTTTTCAGCTCGCCGATAAACAGGGCCAGCAAATCCTTGAACGGCATCGCTGTGCCCAGCACGCTGGTGTCATGCTTGATCAGCTTGGAGCCCAGCAGGCTTTTGAGCGAGCGCATCAGGCGGCCTTCATAGCCTTCCAGATACTCGTGCAGCGCCAGGCGGCCATACACCGGGCGGCGCTCTTCCATATTGAAGAACACCACCGAAGGCAGGGTAATCTTGTCGTCCTCCAGCGCGATCAACGATTCCATGCCGGGTCGTTGCCAGCCGACAGTGGAGTTGGACGTGCCGAAATCGATACCGCAGGCACGGGCCGGGGATTGGTCATTCATGTCTTTTACGTTCCAGTCAAAAAACGGCCGCGCAGTTTATGTCAGCGCGGGCAAATTGCGTAGCGCGACACGTCGCTTATATTTACCTGGCTGTATTTGCGGCCAAGGCTTGAACTGAGGCCCGTTACCCCCAATCTTGTAGAAATTCTCGGTAGACCCTGTTGTCGGACACTATGTTGTCGAGCTATCGACCCGCCGGCAAAGGCGGCTGGTCTATCTGTATATTTTTCGACGTTAGGTAATCCAGATGCCTCGTGACAGAGGGAGCTGGGCGCGTGACGCCAGCGTATCTGGCTTTGCCGGATAATTCGGATGGGTGATCGTTACATGGATTTCAAAGACTACTACAAGATACTTGCCGTGGAGCCGACTGCGGACGACAAGGCGATCAAGACCGCCTATCGCAAACTCGCGCGCAAGTATCACCCGGACGTCAGCAAGGAGGCAGGCGCCGAAGACAAGTTCAAGGAAGCTTCCGAAGCCTATGAGGTACTCAGCAGCCCTGAAAAGCGCGCCGAGTATGATGAGCTGCGCAAATACGGTCGTCAGGGCCGCCCGTTCCAGACTCCGCCGGGCTGGCAAAGCCGCGCAGGCGCCGGGGCAGGCGGGTTCGAGGAAACGGCAGACTTCTCGGAGTTTTTCAGCTCCATTTTCGGTGGCCGGCCGCAGCAGGGCGGGCGTACCCGCAACCCGGGGCGTACCGGGCAGGACGTGGAGATGGAACTGGCGGTGTTTCTCGAAGAAACCCTGTCGGGGGAATCCAAGCAGGTCAGCTTCAAGGTGCCGCAGCACAGCCCCAACGGGCAGCGCATGAGTGATATCACCAAGACCCTGAACGTGAAGATTCCCGCGGGCGTCGTCGATGGCGAGCGTATTCGCCTCAAGGGGCAGGGCGCGCCGGGCGTAGGCGGTGGTGCCAATGGCGATTTGTACCTGATCATTCGCCTGGCCCCGCACCCGCTGTTCGAGGTCGAAGGCCATGATCTGGTCATCACCGTGCCGCTGGCTCCCTGGGAAGCCGTGCTGGGCACCAAGGTCGCCGTGCCGACGCTGACCAGCAGGCTCAACCTGACCATCCGCCCGGACAGTCAGAACGGTCAGCGTCTGCGGATCAAGGGTAACGGCTTGATGAACAAGAGTGGCGAACGCGGCGATCTTTATGCGCAGTTGAAAATCGTCGTGCCCAAGCACACCGACGAGGCTACGCGGGCGCTCTGGCAGAAACTGGCCGACAGTTCTTCGTTCGATCCCCGTGCGCAGTGGAAGGGTTGAGCGGAGCAGTCTTGCGACTCGGTCTTTTCTGCCTGGGCTGATGCGGCACCCGTATCAGCAGGCAGTCAGCCCCGGTCAGTTTTTCGGCAGCACCACATTGAAGGTCGTGCCCTCACCAATGGTCGAGGTCACAGTGATGCTGCCGCCGTGGGCGTTGACCACTTCCTTGACGATGAACAGGCCCAGGCCCAGGCTGGTCGACGTGCCGCGTGTTTCGCTGTTTTCCTCGGTGCTGCGCACCAGCGGATCGAAAATCGTCCCGATAGCGTCTTCGGCAATCGGTTTGCCTTCGTTGTGTACCACCAATATCACGGCTTTCTCGGCGCCCGTGACTGTCACCGTTATCTCGTGACTGGCCGCACCATGCTGCAGGGCATTGCCGATCAGGTTTTGCAGCATCTGGCTGATCCGCCCGGCGTCCCAGTGGCCCTTGGTGTTGCCTTCTACGTTCAGCACCGGAGCAGAGTCCGGTCGCCCTGCACAGGCTTCTTCGATCGCCTCGCGGCAGGCGCTGGCCAGGTCCATGTATTTGCGTTCCACCGGCAGCCCGGCGCCCAGACGACTGCGTACGAACTCCAGCAGATCGCTGACCATCGAGCCCATATGGCGGGTGCTGGTCTGGATACGTGAAACATAGGACTGGGTTTTTTCGTCCAGCGTTATTTTGCGTGCCAGCAACTCGGTGGACATGCTGACGGCCTGCAGCGGTGCGCGCAGATCGTGACCGAGAATGGCAAGAAAGATATCCCGTGAGCGGCCAACCCGTTCCGCATAGGCCGCGGTGGATTCGGCAAGCGCCTCGTCGATGGCTTCGTTGAAGCGAATCACGTCCTGAAAATCAGCCAGTTGCGGCGCTGCCAGGCTTTCTACCCAGAGGCGGATGACGCTGGCGCGCAGATGGCGAAACTCCGAAGTCATCTGCACCAGATCAAAACCGACCTCATGGCGCAACTCGCCATGGCTGCTGGCTGCTTCATCCAGGCTTGGCGTCTTGTTCAGCTCTTCGCCTCTGGCCTTGGCAATCTCCTCGCTTTTGCTCTGCGCGGTCTTCATGTCCCGTGCGGCGGCGAGCAAAATCGACCTGGCATGATCCCGCAGCTCGGCCTTGGTCATCGTTTCTGCCGCCGGTTTCAGGGTTCTGGCGAAGTCTTCCCATTCATCGACGATGCGATCCACATGAATAACGATGAATTCGGAAAGGCGCATGGCCGGTTACCTTTGGAGGAGCGTGACGAAAGATGGCGCATATTATCGCCTTTACAGAGCACGACAAACAGAGTGTTTACTGTCATTTCTGTCAGTAGACGCTGATTTCTATGGGGCCTATGTTCATTCGGCAGGTTAATTGAAATGGAGGCCCTGAGCATGAGTGTCATGACAGTTACTGATTCGACCTTTCAGAAGGATGTCATTGAGGCGAGCAACCAAAGGCTTGTGGTGGTGGAATTCTCGACGAAAGGGAAGGTAAGCAAGCGAGGCGAGGAAAACGCCAGCGCCAGAATGGATACCATTTTTAACGCGCTGGAAGAGAAATATGCCGGAAAGGTCAGCTTGGTCAGGGTCGAAATCAAACTGGATTCGGATCTCAATGACTCTTCGAACCCGGTGACTTCGACTCAATATCAGATAAATCATGGTCCGACGATGGTTTTCTTCAAGGCTGGCGCAAGAGCAAGGGAAGACCTTGTCGGCCAGCAAACCAAAGAACGGATGACGCAAATCCTGGATGAATTGCTACCCGCTTCGTAATGGGAGAATGACCATGTCGAACACAGAACTCACAGCTTTTGTCGAAGAGCGTGTAACGCGTGCCCAGCAGACACTGGCCGATGGAAAAGTCAGCAAGCTCGACGACGTAGCGACAGGAAAACTGAGCGTTTTTCTCCCATTGCAGCGAGCATTGCAGGGCACCGGCACCCCCCAGGATCTGGGGGTACTGGACGCTATCAACGATACGCTGCAGTCGCTGAAAATATTGGAATCTAAAGAAACACTTCTGAATTACCAGAACAAAGCGGCCCGGGCCCGGGTCGTTAAGAACGATGCGGACTTCAGTTCCCAATGGACTGCAATCAGCCCGTTGGTGGTGTTGGAATTCAGCAACCCCGGCGTTAATGACCACGGTGAAGCGAACAACAGTACACGGACTGGGGCAATTCTCGATGAGCTAGCGCCTGAGTTTGCCGGGAGGGTCGTCATGCTTCGTGTGCCTGTGGACACTAGCCCAGCGACCGCCCAAAACTACAATGTCACCGTTACACCAACCGTCATCTTTTTCAAGAGCGGTAAAAAGATTGAGGAAACCGCTGATTTTCATCTGAAGTCCTGGTTCAGAGCCAAACTCAACGAGTTGCTTAGCCTCAAAGAATAAACCGAGCAATAAATATTGAAGGGCCTTCTGAAAGCGAAGGCCCTTGCTGATTCAAAACAGAAAATACCGCTGCGCCATCGGCAGCACATCGGCAGGTTCGCACCATAGCAGCACACCGTCGGCCTTGACCTGATAGGTCTGCGGGTCGACTTCGATGTCCGGCAGGTAATCGTTGTGGATCAGGTCTTTCTTCTGCACAGTGCGACAGCCTTTGACGACACCGATCTGCTTCTTCAGGCCCAGTGACTCCGGTACGCCGGCGTCGAACGCTGCCTGGCTGATGAAGGTCAGGCTGGTGGCGTGCAGCGAGCTGCCGAAGCTTGCGAACATGGGGCGGTAATGAACCGGTTGCGGGGTCGGGATCGAAGCGTTGGCGTCGCCCATCAGGCTGGCGGCGATGGCCCCGCCCTTGAGGATCAGGGTCGGTTTGACGCCAAAGAACGCTGGCCGCCACAGCACCAGATCCGCCCACTTGCCGACTTCGATCGAGCCCACTTCATGGCTGATGCCGTGGGTGATCGCCGGATTGATGGTGTATTTGGCGATGTAACGCTTGGCGCGGAAGTTGTCGTTGCCCGGGCCATCCTGCGGCAGTGGCCCACGCTGTTTCTTCATCTTGTCGGCGGTTTGCCAGGTGCGCATGATCACTTCGCCAACCCGGCCCATGGCCTGGCTGTCGGAACTGAGCATGGAAAAGGCGCCCAGGTCGTGAAGGATATCCTCGGCGGCGATGGTCTCGCGGCGGATGCGGCTTTCCGCGAAAGCCACGTCTTCGGCGATGCTCGGGTCCAGGTGGTGGCAGACCATGAGCATGTCCAGGTGCTCGTCGATGGTGTTGCGGGTGAACGGGCGCGTCGGGTTGGTCGAGCTCGGCAGCACGTTCGGCGAACCACAGGCCTTGATGATGTCCGGCGCGTGACCGCCACCGGCACCTTCGGTGTGATAAGTGTGAATCGTGCGGTTCTTGAACGCGGCCAGGGTGGTCTCGACAAAACCCGACTCGTTGAGGGTGTCGGTGTGGATCGCGACCTGCACGTCGTATTCGTCGGCCACGCTCAGGCAATTGTCGATGGCCGCAGGCGTGGTACCCCAGTCTTCGTGCAGCTTCAGACCGATGGCCCCCGCCTTGACCTGTTCGATCAGCGGGCCGGGCAGGCTGACGTTGCCCTTGCCGGTGAAGCCGATGTTCATCGGGAACGAGTCCGAGGCCTGGAGCATGCGCGCCATGTGCCACGGGCCGGGTGTGACGGTGGTGGCGTTGGTGCCCGTGGCCGGGCCGGTGCCGCCGCCGATCATCGTCGTCACGCCGCTCATCAGGGCCTCTTCGATCTGCTGCGGGCAGATGAAGTGGATGTGCGTGTCGACGCCACCCGCGGTGAGGATCATGCCTTCGCCGGCAATGACCTCGGTGGCAGCGCCGACGGCAATGGTCACGTCCGGCTGGATGTCCGGGTTGCCCGCCTTGCCAATGGCCGCGATACGCCCGTTCTTGATGCCGACGTCCGCCTTGACGATGCCCCAGTGATCGATGATCAGGGCATTGGTGATCAGCGTGTCGACTACTTCAGCGGCCAGCAACTGGCCCTGGCCCATGCCGTCACGAATGACCTTGCCACCGCCGAACTTCACTTCTTCGCCATAGGTGGTGAAGTCCTTCTCGACCTCGATCCACAGCTCGGTGTCGGCCAGGCGAACCTTGTCGCCGACGGTGGGGCCGAACATGTCTGCGTAGGCTTGTCGGCTTATCTTCATCTCTCGTACCTCGGATTCAGAGCGGCAAGCTGCAGGCCGCACACTGTAATGTGTTCAAAGCGACAAGCTGAAAGATGCAAGCTGCAAGCTGCAAGCTGCAAGTCTTTAGTCGTCATATGCTTTTCTCTTGAAGCTTGAAGCTTGAAGCTTGAAGCTTGAAGCTTGAAGCTAAAGCTCCCCCATCACTCGCCCGGCAAACCCGTAAACCTTGCGCAAGCCGGCCAGGTCGACCAGCTCGACTTCGCGGGACTGGCCCGGTTCGAAGCGCACGGCGGTGCCTGCCGGAATGTTCAGGCGCATGCCCCGGCTGGCGGCGCGGTCGAAGGTCAGTGCGTCGTTGGTTTCGAAAAAGTGGAAATGCGAGCCCACCTGAATCGGCCGGTCGCCGCTGTTGGCGACGGTCAGGCTGAGGGTGCGGCGTCCGGCGTTGAGTTCGATGTCGCCGGGCTGGATCTGGTATTGACCAGGGATCATGTCGGTTGCCCCAAGGTTTTGAAATAAATGGCGTTCGGCCGATAGCGACCGTCCGGTGTCGCGCAATAATCCGGCAGCTCACCGACACGGTTGTAGGCCAGCGCGCTGTAGAAGGCTTCAGCCGTCGAGCCTGCTTCGGTGTCCAGGTGCAGCAGCCCACGCTTGTGTTTCACCGCAGTCTGTTCGATCTCCTCCATCAGTTGCCTGCCCAGGCCGCGACCTCGGGCTTGCGGCAGTACCATCAGTTTTTGCACTTCGGCGCGGTTCAGGCCGTTGGGCTTCTGACACAGCGACAACTGCGCGCTGGCCAGCACATGACTGTCCTCGGCCACCACCCACAGCAGCAGATCGCCTGCGGCGATATCGGCCTTCAGGCTATCGCACCAGGCATACGCCTGCTGCATATCCAGATCCGCCATGAACCCGACCGATGCGCCGCCGTGAACCGTGTCGAACAGCAGTTGCGCCAGGCCATGGCGATAATGCGCGAAGCTTTCAGCGGTAACACGTCGCAGTTGTGCATGGTTCATGGCGTGCTCTCTAGAGGGGCTTGGGTGAGAGGGGCTTGGGTGCCTGTGAAGCGGGCGCAGGCGCACCGGGCGACAGGTCGAGCTGCATGAACGTCAGGTCCAGCCAGCGGCCGAACTTGGTGCCGACCTGCGGCATTTGCCCGGTAATCTTGAAGCCCAGGCGATCATGCAGGGCGATGGACGCAGCGTTACCGCTTTCGATGGCCGCGACCATCATGTGCTTGTCACAGTCGCGGGCGCGCTCGATCAAGGCGTCCATCAGGCGCGGGCCCAGGCCTTTGCCGCGCTGGTCGGCGCGCACGTAGACCGAATGCTCGACCGTATGGCGAAAGCCTTCGAACGGCCGCCAGTCGCCAAACGACGAATAGCCGAGCACTTCGCCGGCGTTGTTGACCGCCACCAGAATCGGATAACCCTGACTCTGGCGAGCTGCGTACCAGGCCTGGCGGTTGGCCAGATCAACCGGCTGCTCGTTCCAGATAGCCGTGGTGTTGAGCACTGCATCGTTGTAGATGTCCAGAATGCCCGGCAGATCGTCCGGCAGGGCATCGCGAATCACGTCCTGCATGATCACTCCTTCAGGCAATCGGCTGATGCACGGTGACGAGTTTGGTGCCGTCCGGGAAGGTGGCTTCCACCTGGATCTCCGGGATCATTTCCGCGATACCTTCCATGACCTGATCGCGGCTCAGCAGGGTCGTGCCGTAGTGCATGAGCTCAGCGACGGTCTGCCCGTCACGCGCACCTTCGAGCAGCGCCGCAGAGATGTAGGCCATGGCTTCCGGGTAATTGAGCTTCACGCCGCGCGCCAGACGCCGTTCGGCGACCAGTCCGGCGGTGAAGATCAGCAGCTTGTCTTTTTCGCGTGGTGTCAGGTCCATGGGGCTTCCGTTTGTTCAAATTCGTTGGTTGATCGTTCCCAGGCTTGAGCTCTCATCGTTATGTATAAGTCTGTTTTGGGTTCCGGCCGAAGGCCGTGGGAGCGAACTTGTTCGCGAAGGGGCCGGTGTAGTCGCCGAAAATGCAGCGCCTAAAACATTGTCTTCGCGAACAAGTTCGCTCCCACGCCCTGCTGGCAGAAGCGCTAAAAGCCCCGATTTTCGGGCTTTTCAGGACTTATGTATCACGCTGAGTGCATCAGCGCTGACGGTGTAGCATGGAATGTAGAGCGTCCAGTCATCAATCAGGTGTTCCAGATTCTTGGCGTTACCGCCTCGCGTCCCAGCAGGGCAGGGCGCAGGCATTTCCAGATTTGTATCAGCCAGGCACGTGCGTGCAGTGCTTCGTCTGCCAGGCAGCGAGCGACCAGCAGGCCGGGCAGTTGCGTCAGATCGCCGCGTACCGGGTTGGGCATCGACAGCGAACGGCAGGCCTCGAGCAGCTCGCTGCCGACTTCGCCGGTCATCAGCAGGGTGGCGAACACCGTTCTGCCGTCCAGGCCGATGGGCGAGTCCAGCAGCCCGTCGCCACCGATAATGCGTTGTCGCTCATGCCAGAGCAATGTGCCGTCGCGACGGATATCCAGATGCGATTGAAAATGCCCGTGCTCGAACCGCTCGCCACTGGCCGGCCGGCCCAGCGCCACCACATCCCAGTAGCATAGCTTCGCATCACCGTGCAGCTCTATGCGGGTGCTCAGTTCTGCCTGGGCGTTGCTGAAGACAATGCTTTCCTGCGGCAGCCATTCCAGTGTCGCGCCGGGCTGGACGTGCAGTTCCAGTTGCTGAAAGGCCGGGCTGGCGGCGCGATACCATTTTGCCGCGCCGGGGCTGGTCAACTGTGCCCAGGCATCGGCACCCACGGTGGCCGAGATATCCAGCCGGTCTCCCCCGGCGATACCGCCCGGTGGATGAACGATGATGTGCTGGCACACCTCCGGGCCTTCGGCGTACAGATGCTTTTGCACGCGCAGCGGTCCTTTGTGGCGCCGCAGCGTCGGGCGTGTGCTGTCATCAAAACGGCCGTAACCCAATTCCAGCTCGGCGTGCCAGCTGGGGGTGAAGAGGGCGGTGTTGGCAGGCAGGGTCATGGTGTCTTCATTGGCTTGTCGAGTGCTGCACGATAACGGATTGACGCATCAAATGGTCACCAGACCACGAACGCCGTCGCTCTCCATGTTCTCGCCACGGCCCTGCTGGACGATCTCGCCCCGCGACATCACCAGGTACTGATCGGCCAGTTCCGCGGCGAAGTCGTAGAACTGCTCGACCAGCAGAATCGCCATGTCGCCACGCTCGGCGAGCTTTTTGATGACCGCGCCGATTTCCTTGATCACCGAGGGCTGAATACCTTCGGTGGGCTCGTCGAGAATCAGCAGGCGTGGACGGCTCGCCAGCGCCCGGCCTATCGCCAGTTGCTGCTGCTGACCACCGGACAGATCGCCGCCGCGGCGGTGCTTCATTTGCAGCAGCACCGGGAACAACTCGTAAATGAAGGCCGGCACTTCCTTGGCCTCGGCGCCCGGAAAACGCGACAGGCCCATCAGCAGATTTTCCTCGACCGTCAGCCGGCCGAATATTTCCCGGCCCTGCGGCACGTAAGCAATCCCGGCATGCACCCGTTGGTGTGTCTTGAGCTGGGTGATGGTCTTGCCTTCCCATTGCACCGAACCTTCCTTGGATGGCAGCAGGCCCATCAGCACACGCAGGAGCGTGGTCTTGCCCACGCCGTTGCGGCCCAGCAGGCAGGTGACCTCACCAACCTTCACATCAAACGACAGACCGCGAAGAATGTGGCTGCCGCCGTAATATTGGTGGAGCTGGCTAACAGTGAGCATGAGGGCCTCATGAGTTATAAGCTTCAAGCTTCAAGCTGCAAGTAAAGAGCAGCACGTTGTTTTTGCTTCTAGCTTGCCGCTTGCAGCTAAAAGCTTGCAGCTGGTCGCGCTAGCGCCCCAAGTAAACTTCGATCACGCGTTCGTCGGCCTGTACGTCGTTCAGCGAGCCTTCAGCCAGCACGCTGCCCTGGTGCAGCACGGTGACATGGTCGGCAATCGAGCCGACAAAACCCATGTCGTGCTCAACCACCATCAGCGAATGCTTGCCGGCCAGGCTCTTGAACAGCTCGGCGGTGAATTCGGTTTCGGCATCGGTCATGCCCGCGACGGGCTCGTCGAGCAGCAGTAATTGCGGGTCCTGAACCAGCAGCATGCCGATCTCCAGAAACTGCTTCTGGCCGTGGGACAGCAAGCCTGCAGGACGGTGCATCGAGCTGGTCAGGCGGATCGTTTCCAGCACCTCAGCGATCCGGTCCTGTTGTTCGCCGCTCAACCGCGCACGCAAACTGGCCCACACCGATTTGTCGGTCTTCTGTGCCAGCTCGAGGTTTTCGAACACGCTCAAGGCCTCGAATACCGTGGGTTTCTGGAACTTGCGGCCGATGCCGGCCTGAGCGATCTGCACTTCGGTCATCTTCGTCAGGTCCAGCGTTTCACCGAACCAGGCCTTGCCGTGGCTGGGGCGGGTCTTGCCGGTGATGACGTCCATCAGCGTGGTCTTGCCCGCGCCGTTGGGGCCGATGATGCAGCGCAGTTCGCCTACGCCGATGTACAGATTCAGATCGTTCAGGGCCTTGAAGCCGTCGAAGCTGACGCTGATGTCTTCCAGCGTCAGGATCGTGCCGTGGCGAGTATTGAGGCCTTTGCCTGCGCTCTTGCCTAGCCCCACCGCGTCGCGGCTGGTGCCGGCGTCGGAGTTCGGGGCCAGGATCGGTTCGAGCATGAAAGACGGGGTCGGAGTGGTTTTCATTGCTCGCTCCTTTTCTTCAGCATGCCGATCACGCCCTTGGGCAGATACAGCGTGACGATGATGAACAGCGCGCCGAGAAAGAACAGCCAGTATTCCGGGAAGGCCATGGTGAACCAGCTTTTCATGCCGTTCACCAGACCTGCGCCCAGCAGCGGGCCGATCAGCGTGCCACGGCCACCCAGGGCTACCCACACAGCGGCTTCAATGGAGTTGGTCGGTGACATTTCGCTGGGGTTGATAATGCCGACCTGCGGCACATACAAGGCGCCAGCCAGACCGCACAGCACGGCGCTCAGCACCCAGACGAACAGTTTGAAGCCGCGCGGATCGTAACCGCAGAACATCAGGCGGTTTTCCGCATCGCGCAGCGCGGTCAGCACGCGGCCGAACTTGCTCTGCGCCAGGCGCCAGCCGATGTACAGACTGGCCACCAGCAGTGCGACCGTGGCCAGAAACAGCGCGGCTCTGGTCCCTTGTGCACTGATGCTGAAGCCCAGAATGCTGCGGAAGTTGGTGAAGCCGTTGTTGCCGCCAAAGCCGGTCTCGTTGCGAAAGAACAGCAGCATGCCGGCGAAGGTCAGCGCCTGGGTCATGATCGAGAAGTACACGCCCTTGATCCGCGAGCGGAAGGCGAAGAAGCCGAAGATCAGCGCCAGCAGTCCCGGTGCCAATACCACCAGGCACATCGCCCAGAGGAAATGGTCGGTGCCCGCCCAGTACCATGGCAGCTCGGTCCACGACAGGAAGGTCATGAAGGCCGGCAGCCCATCCCCAGCGGCCTGGCGCATCAGGTACATGCCCATGGCATAACCGCCCAGGGCGAAGAACAGGCCGTGGCCCAGCGACAGCAGCCCGGCGTAGCCCCAGACCAGGTCCAGCGCCAGCGCGACAATGGCGTAGCAGAGGATCTTGCCCACCAGGGTCAGGGTGTAGGCCGAGACCTGAAAGCTGTTATCGGCAGGCAGCAGCGACAGCAGCGGCAGTGCCAGCAGCACTGCAATGATTACGCAGCCTGCGGTCAGCGTGCCTCTGGGCCCGACTTTTTGCGCGGCAGTTACTATCAATGGCTGGCTCATCAGTCGATCACCCGTCCTTTCAATGCGAAGAGGCCTTGCGGACGTTTCTGGATAAACAGAATGATCAGCGCCAGGATCAGGATCTTGCCCAACACTGCGCCGATTTGCGGTTCGAGAATCTTGTTGGCGATGCCCAGCCCGAAGGCCGCCATGACGCTACCGGCCAGTTGCCCGACACCGCCGAGCACGACCACCAGGAACGAATCGATGATGTAGCTTTGGCCAAGATCAGGGCCCACGTTGCCGATCTGGCTCAGGGCTACACCCCCCAGACCTGCGATACCTGAACCCAGACCGAAGGCCATCATGTCGATGCGCCCGGTCGGTACGCCACAGCAGGCGGCCATGTTGCGGTTCTGGGTGACGGCGCGCACGTTCAGGCCCAGGCGGGTCTTGTTCAGCAGCAGCCAGGTCAGCACCACCACGAACAGCGCGAACGCGATGATCACGATGCGGTTGTAAGGCAGCACCAGATTAGGCAGCACCTGGATGCCGCCAGACAGCCATTGCGGGTTGGCGACTTCGACGTTCTGCGCGCCGAAGGCCAGACGCACGGCCTGAATCAGCATCAGGCTGATGCCCCAGGTCGCCAGCAGGGTTTCCAGTGGGCGGCCATACAGATGACGAATGACCGTACGCTCCAGGGCCATGCCGATCGCGGCGGTGACAAAGAACGCCACCGGCAACGCGATCAGCGGGTAGTACTCGATGGCCCCCGGTGCGTAGCGCTGCAGCATCAGTTGCACGACGTAGGTGGAGTAGGCCCCCAGCATCAGCATCTCGCCATGGGCCATGTTGATCACGCCCAGCAGGCCGAACGTGATCGCCAGACCCAGCGCCGCCAGCAACAGGATAGAGCCCAGCGACATGCCGCTAAACGCCTGGCCGAGGATCTCACCGATCATCAGCTTGCGCTTGACCTGCGCCAGGCTGGTTTCAGCCGCCACGCGTACCGAAGCGTCGGTTTCCACGCCGGGCGCCAGCAATGATTCAAGACGGGTACGCGCCAGCGGATCACCGGTTTCGCCCAGCAGTCGCACGGCAGCCAGACGTACTGTCGGGCTGGAATCGACCATTTGCAGGTTGGCCAGCGCCAGGGTCAGTGCGCTTTTGACGCTGGAATCTGTTTCGCCGGCCACGCGTTCGGTCAGCAACTCCAGTTGTGCAGGGCGGGCGCTTTTTTGCAATTGCAGGGCGGCGGCCATGCGCAGTCGTGTATCGGCTGCCAGCAACTGGTGGCTGGCCAACGCCGTTTCAACCAGGCCGCGCAGCCGGTTGTTCAAGCGCAATTTACGCGGTTCGTCAGGCGTTGGCGCATCGGCGGCGGCTGGTGCCTGTGCATCGACGGCCACGTATTGATCGTTGTTTTCGATCCAGGCGCGCTTGCTGCTGTCGGCACCCACACGGCCATCGCGTAAGGCTTCAAGCAGCTCGACGCGTTCCGGCACAGGCTTGGCGGCCCAGGCCTCCAGCAGTTCTGCCTGTTGCGAAGAACTGGCTGCGACAAAGTCGCTGGCATCACCGGCCTTGGCAGCCAAAGGCAGCAGCAGGCTGATGGCGAGGATCAAACGGTAAAAATAAGAAGGCATATCAATATGGCCTTGATTCAGTATGGCGTCGTCTACTCTTGAGACGGTCCTTCACGCCCTTCGCCAAGCGTCACATGCGGGGGCTGTTTTTGATTCTGGCCGAAGGCCGTAGGAGCGAACTTGTTCGCGAAAGGGCCGGTACATTCTCCGAAAATGTATCGTTCGAACTACCGTCTTCGCGAACAAGGCGGATCGCCGCCCCGGTCGCTCCTACGCCCTGTGGGCAGAAGCTTTGAAGCCCCGTATTTCGCGGGCTTCAGGACCTGTCTATAACGCTTGGCGCTGGAGCGTGGGAACGATCAAGCAGCGTTGATCCGTCAGTTGCTCTTCGCCGGGGCGTCCGGCTTCTTGTCGTTGCCAGGGATGTACGGGCTCCATGGCTGGGCGCGGATCGGCTCTTTGGTCTGCCAGACGACGTTGAACTGACCGTCGTCCTGGATTTCGCCGATCATCACTGGCTTGTGCAAGTGGTGGTTGGTCTTGTCCATGGTCAGGGTAAAGCCCGACGGCGCTGCGAACGTCTGGCCGGCCATGGCTTCACGGACCTTGTCCACGTCGGTGGATTTGGCTTTCTCGACCGCCTGCGCCCACATGTGAATGCCGACGTAGGTGGCTTCCATCGGGTCGTTGGTCACGGCCTTGTCAGCGCCTGGCAGGTTTTTCTTTTTGGCGTAGGCTTTCCAGTCAGCCACGAACTTCTTGTTGACCGGGTTTTCCACCGACTGGAAGTAGTTCCAGGCGGCCAGATGGCCTACCAATGGCTTGGTGTCGATGCCGCGCAGTTCTTCTTCGCCTACCGAGAAGGCCACAACCGGTACGTCGGTAGCGTTCAGGCCCTGGTTGGCCAGTTCCTTGTAGAACGGCACGTTGGAGTCGCCGTTGACGGTGGAGATAACGGCCGTCTTGCCACCCGCGGAGAACTTCTTGATGTTGGCCACGATGGTTTGATAATCGGAGTGACCGAACGGCGTGTAAACCTCTTCGATATCGGTATCTTTCACGCCTTTGGAATGCAGGAATGCGCGCAGAATCTTGTTGGTGGTGCGCGGGTAGACATAGTCGGTGCCAAGCAGGAAGAAGCGCTTGGCAGCGCCGCCATCTTCACTCATGACATAGTCGACGGCCGGGATAGCCTGTTGGTTAGGCGCGGCGCCGGTGTAGAAAACATTGGGCGACATTTCTTCGCCTTCGTACTGCACCGGGTAGAACAGCAGGCCGTTGAGTTCTTCGAAGACCGGCAGTACCGATTTGCGCGACACCGATGTCCAGCAGCCGAACACCACGGCGACCTTGTCCTGGGTCAGCAACTGACGGCCTTTTTCCGCGAACAGCGGCCAGTTGGACGCCGGGTCCACAACGACCGGCTCCAGCATCTTGCCGTTGACGCCGCCTTTGGCGTTGATCTCGTCGATGGTCATCAAGGCCATGTCCTTGAGCGACGTCTCGGAGATGGCCATGGTGCCGGACAACGAATGCAGAATGCCGACCTTGATGGTCTCGGCAGCCTGAACGGTCCAGGTCAGCCCCATGGCGGCGATGGATGCGGACAGGGTAAAGGCTTTGATCAGGCTGCGACGCTTCATTGACTGGCTCCCTTAGTACATTGTTTGAGGTTTGGCGGCGGTGCATTTCGTTGCTCTTTCAGGCTTTAGCAAGGTCTGGGCCAACGCAGCAACGTCGCGAAACGGAATGATTTTGTCGCGTTGAGTCGAGGAGTCGCACCAAGGTGGAACAACGCTCTGCCGTTGGTGCGTATGAAGCTCTGCGATGGTGCGAAAGGGGTGTTCAGGCTAGCGAGCGGTCAATTTCCCAGGTGTTTCAGACCCATAGCTCCTTTGCTCCGGTGTACAGGTCAAACGTCTGATCAGTGAGTTGCTCGGGAGCGTCGAACCACGCAAACAGCTGACCGTTGATTCGCGTTGTCGCCCCCAGTTGCATGCGCGTGCCCGGTGCGACGGCGACGTGATCACCGAGGAAGCCGGTAAACATGTTTTTTTTCGGTATGCCCGGGGCAAAGATGAAAAAGACCGGGTGATTTTCTGCATTGGCGTTACTGCTCACAAATCCATCCCGGCTCCACAGGAAGGCATTGGCTCGCGATATCGAGGCGGACTGCACGCCACTGTCGGTAAACACCGCACCTGCTTCGTTCTCCAGACAGGCCATCCCTTCGCTTGATACGTACGTCGAGCGAAAAGCAGTGCCATCCCATGCTTTGAGCTGATAGAACTGGCTTAGAAAGTTGCGTGTTGTGGCATTGCGCACACCGCTTCGTAACAGAGGGTTGATGTCCGTCGAGCCACCTTCCGCATAAGCCGCTATTTCGGAAAGGTTTTCGGCGTTGGACGCTGCGCCCAGGGCGAGGTAGTCGGCCTCGAACTTCAAGCGTTCGGCGCTGCCTGTCTCTTCCAGGGACACAGGCCAGGCAGTGGTCAGGCTGGCCAGTTGTGATCGGGCATTACGGATGGCGGACTGACTGATGCGTGGTATCTGTTTGCCCACGGTTTTCCAGGCCCCGCTGGTGGTGCGCAATGCGTATTCCTGCTCATGCACCAGTAGCGTTGGGTCAGTCGGGGATCGCCGATAAAGGCGCGAGTGACCAAACATATTGGTACGTCGGCTTACGAAAAAGGTCTGGCCCTCTATATCGATGGCGATGAAGCGTTGGGAGTCCATAGCGACGATCAATTTGGGGTCTGCAAAGCGGGGGGCTCTGGAGTGCGACAGGAGGTAGCCGATCTGGATCTGCCCGTCGCGGCCGACCCTGCGGATCAGGTGCGGGCGTCTTACCACCTTCGAGGCATGCATTGCCGGCTTCAGGGCCAGCGCCAGGCGGCCAATGAAAGCGGTAGCAAGATAGCCTACGGCGCTCAGAAATTCCTCGGCTGCACCTTCGAGGTCGCCTTCGTCGAGTTTCGAGAAGGCGCTCCAGGTCTTGTACAGGCCCACGCCCAGTGCGACAGGCATCATGATCGGGTCAGGCAAAAACAGAATTCCGATGTTGGCGATCAGATCGAAGGTTCGGCCTGATCGCCCCGTGCCGTTGGCCAGGCCCATTTGCCGTTTGGCTTCGCTGATCAACTGATTGATCCTGGTCTCGTGGATTTCCACATAAAGGTCTTTGCTTTGGCTGACAAATACCACCGGGTGCAGCAGCCTCGCCGGGATCGGTATCAGCGACAGTTGGGTAAAAACCTCTGGCATGCGCCAGTGCCTGGCCTGCTTTTCGTACTGCATGGCACGCAACGTTTCCAGGCGCCTGGAAACCGGTATTTGCTCAATCAGATACTGCTGGAATGGCGCTTTTTCCAAAAAACCGGTGGTCAGGTGATACATGCTGTTGAACCAGCGGAAAACGACGCCGTCGGCAGCATCCAGCGTGCACAGCACCAGTGGCCCCCGCTCGAATTTGTCGGCTGGAGCAATCAGCATGACATTGGTCATCATGAATTGATTGACGCTGAAAAACCGGACCTCGATGGCTTCCCCTTTGATGGTCCGACGCCCTTGCGGTGCCGGCGAATCAAGCACTGCCTCGATCCACTCAAGACCGGCCGGTGCAAAAGCCTGCTGTTCGATCTCCAGCAGGGCCATCTTCATCTGGGCTTCCAGCATGGCTTTCTGCAACTGCTTGAGTTGTCGCGCATACGCTGATGTCTTCAGATTGAGATCGAGGTAGTCGCTAAGGTGCTGAGGGTTCTCTATGGCTGTGACCAGCCTCTTTATAGTGGCCATGTCCAGTTTCTGGATGACGGCGCCTGCCTCATCGACAGCGTGGATCAGCACTGCATCTGCGGCCCTGGCACGGTGGGCATGGGTATGCGCCAGTTGCCAGAGCGAAATGTTTTCAGTTTCGGTTGTCGGCAGCACAGGTGCGCCGGGGATCTCCAGCACTTCGGTGCCAAGCCTGTAATTAATCGAAACGGTAATCTGCTGCGCGGCTATTTCGACAGATGCCTGTTTCAATACTTCATCCAGATGCTTGTCGATATAGCGCGTGAGATAGGTACGGCTATCATTGTCCGGCGGGTCGAAGTTAGCCTTGCTGACTTGCCGGATGCTGACAACCGACTCACCAAACTGTTGTGCCTGCGCAAGCCATTCCTCGCGTTGCGACGCCTGCATGGTTTTCCACCAGTCAGGCATCTGGCTCTGAACCAGGTCGTTATCGAGCCTGTCCAGGCGCCAATGGTTGTCAAAGTAAAGCTCTGGCTTCAGCAAATGCGTTATCAATTGCTCGAAACAAACCTCGTCCATCCGTTGAGCACGAGCAAGCTGTACGGCCTGAGCGAACATTGATTGCTGTCGGGCGATCTGGCGGGTGTGCAACAGGCTCAGAAAATTGCCTTCCAGCAAGGTGTACTGCCATTGCAGCGCGATGAAACCGGAGGCGGCCTGGCTTGTCTGTTCAGCCGCAGGCTCAATCCCCAGGCGTCGCCTGTAGTCAGGCTCTGTTGCGCGTTGAGCAAGGCGCTCATTCATGTGTGTCAGGGATGCAAATGCCTCCAGCCCGTCATAAGGAGTGAACAGCAGGACGTCCTCAAGCTCCTCTTCGTCAAGCTTTAACAGCGGTTCTTTACGAAGACGTCGAGCGATGGCAAACGCACCGGAGATCGCAATTGCAGGGCCATCACCGATACGGGTCGAGAGGCTGAAAATGCTGTGGGGTTGAATCTGCGCGATGTTTCCGGCCGGGCGTGTGGCACATGGCCCCAGTGCTGCCGATAGCAGACTGTAGTGCCCGGTCGCCATTTTTCCCGAGGCGATCAGCACCGCGCATTCGGATTTCAGACACTCGATCTGCTCGGCCAGATACCGGTTGCTCCGGGTTTCACCGTCCGGCGTTGCGATGGCCCAATAGTCTGCAAGTTTCTGGCTATAGAATTGCTCCAGCTGCTGGCTGACCCGAGTGTAGAAATCCACGATAGCCGCTCGACCCAGCGGCTGGATGGCCGGTGTCTGCGAAGTGGACGACGGGGTCGGGTAAAGACCCTGCACATCATTGTCGGTCCAGTTCAAAAGGCCGGTGAAATGCTCGACCAGGCTGGAGATCAACGGAACGCTGTGTATGTTGGCGCCGTCGTCCGCTGCGACCTTGCTGTCGCGGTAGGTCAGCCATGTGGTCTCGACATCCAGGTCGGGTTTGAGCGGGTGCAGCAGGCTACGGGCGAGCTCTTGCGTCGTCTTGCTGAAACCGGGTGGATAGCTATCGCTGGCAAGCGAGGCGGGTAGAGGTGGGGGTGATGTCGTGAGCGGTAAGTTCATGGTGCCGATTCGTCTGCATGATGGATGATCCGCTCGAGGCAATGGCCTGGCGGTTCATGTCATGTAGTCACGGTCGGTGCTGCGGGGATATCAGCCAGCGATGGTCGATGGCTGCGGCATCGGCTATCCGGTGGGTAGGACGTATAGGGGGGAGCAAGAGCAATTCAGGCAGGGCGAGGCCTGAAACCGGGTATGAGGAGGAATTCATCACAACGCCACTCAGTGGTTTCAGGCCCCGCAGGGAGCAATCTAAGCTGTTGTCGCCTGTTTGGCAAAGCGCGAAAGCACTATTCGATCAAGCACCCAGACAATGAGCATCGAAATGCCCACCAGAGGGAACACTGCGCCCAAGGCAATCATCACCACTGTCGCTGTTTTCCAGCGTGGCAGGTCGTGGCGCAAGGGCGGTACACCGAGCCCGCGCTGAGGTCGACGTTTCCACCAGATCACCAGGCCGCTGACCGAACTGAGCAACACCATCAGGCAAACCAGCAAGATAAGCAGCTGGTTGATCCAGCCGAAAAACTTGCCCTCATGCAGCATGACGCCCAACTCGGTAGCCTTGGACACCGTGCTGTAATCGACGTAGCGCACATCAGCCAGCACCTTGCCGGTGTATTGGTCGATATGCAGCGTCGCATCATCACGGGGGTCGTCGGCGAACACCGACACGGTAAACACGCCGTCAGCTGTCTTGGGCCGGGTGATGCTGTAGCCCGGCACGATGTCTCTGGCCCGCGCGATGTCGACCACTTTCTGCAAGGACACTGTTGGCGCTGCCGGTGCGCTGGACATGTGCATGTGGTCCATGTGCTCGGCGTGTTCGCCGGTCGAAACCGGCATCGGTGTGTTCTCCATTGCCCACGGCACGGTCTGCACGCTGGCATTGTTCAGCTCGCCAGCCTGCCTGTCGGACTTGGGGACGTCGGTCCACATGGCGGCCGGGAAGGTGTTCCACACCGCCGCGTATTGCTTGCCCCACAGACCGGTCCAGGTCATGCCGCTCAACAGCATGAACAGCAACAGCAAAGCGCCCCAGAAGCCGGTAACCGCGTGCAGATCACGCCACAGCACGCGCCCTTTGGCCGTCAGGCGCGGCCAGAAAACCCCAGCCGCCGAGCGACCGCGTGGCCACCATAGATAAAGGCCGGAAATCACCAGCACAACGCCCCAGCCTGCCGCCAGCTCGACAAGCCGGTCGCCCAGCGTGCCGATCATCAGCTCGCCGTGCAGTGCGCGGGCAACCGCCTGCAGGTTCTTTGTGGCGTCCTGGGTGCCAAGAATGTCGCCGCGATAGGGGTCGATGAAGACATTCAGCTCCCGTCCCTGCTCGCTGACGACAAACTGCGCACTGCCCTCGGTGCTGGTCGGCGGGAAATACTTGCCGACCGTGGCGTGTGGATAAGTACTCAGCACGCGCTGTTGCAACACGTCGGCAGTCAGGCGGTGCTCGGCCGGCGCGACGTTCAGCAGATCGCTGTACATCAGGTTATCCAGTTGCGGCTTGAACAGGTAAATGATGCCGGTCAGCGACAACAGGATCATGAACGGCGCGACGAACAGTCCCGCGTAGAAATGCCATCGCCAGGCAAGGTTGTAAAAAGAGACATCAGGTTTGGACACGTCAAACGCTCCCCAATAGGGACAACACAGCACGAACGGCGCGCAGCAGTGAGCCGCGCGCCCTCGTGAAATCTTTTTTTCGGCTTATGCGGTGATGAGCGCTGGTGGTGCCCGGCTTCGAGCATTGGGGAAGATGGCGTTGCGGGCATGCCCCGGCAAGGGCAGCAGGGCGAAAAAGTCAGCGGGTCCGGGTGGCGGGGCGGCGACCAGTTGAAGGACATGGGGCAATGCCGGGCAACTGAACAGCAGTGTGCAATAGCCACATTTTGCCCACAGCGCGTGATCGCTCATACCGGCGTCGGCAGGCATCGCATGCTCGCTGCCATGCTGGGCGTGACCATCGGCCGGCATGTCCATGCCGGCTGGCATGGACATCGACATGCCGGCGTGATGATCCATCGGCATCGACTGGGAAACCAGTGGACCGATAAAGATCATCAACATGGCAAACAGACTCAGCCAGGCTCCCCGGTTATTACGAGGGGCTGATCTGTCGCGACGGCATGCGCTGCTCACTCGGGAAGGCTACTCAGTGCTGGTGCTCCGAAGCCTGCTTTTGTACCACGACCTGCACCTCGATATCCCCCGCCTTTTCGAAATGCAGGGTCATCGGGAAGCGCTGGCCGACCACCAGCTTCGAACGGTCCTTGATGTCCAGCAGCATCACGTGCCAGGCCATGGGTGCGAAAACCACCTTCGCGCCAGGCGGTATGTCGACCGCCTGCACGTGCTGCATCTTCATCAGCCCGTCGGCGTGTACATGCTCATGCAACTGCGCCTGTCCGGCGATGGGCGTGTCGACGCCGATCAAGCGGTCGGCGCTGTCACCCTTGTTCTCGAGGGTGAAATAGGCCGCCACGGTTGGTGCATTGGGCGGCAGCTCCATTGACCACGGATGGCCGATCAGCAATGGCCCTGCCTTGTACTCATGGGCGTGGACGAGGCAGGCTGGCAGCAGCAGTGCGGCCAGCAGCAGTGCTTGTTTGAGCATGAGGGATTCTCCGGGGGATTCGATGAAGGAGTGAAAGGTAGCTCAACTGGAAGTCCGAAACACCTGGGCAAACCTTTGAGCGCCGCTGAGTGAGCCCGTTTCGTAGAGTCGTTCCCCGGCACGCAGCCATAAGGTGATGAGGATGAATCAGAGATCACAATCACATCGTTTACGCTTGGGGCGATTCTCCGGTACCGGCCAGATTTATTTGGTCACCGCAAAAACATTCCAGAGAACTCCTGTCTTTTCCGATTGGCGCATGGGGCGTCTGTTGGTGGATGAGCTTCGACATGTTCAGGCGCAGCAACTGGCCGATTCATTAGCCTGGGTTGTAATGCCCGACCACATTCACTGGCTACTGCAGTTGAATAGCCACTCATTATCCAGCGTTGTACAGCGCGTTAAATCGAAAAGCGCGATCGCCATCAACAGAGCCAGAGGCTGCAGTGGACCTTTTTGGCAAAGCGGATTCCACGACGTCAGCATCCGCACTGAAGAAAGCCTTTTGGATTTTGCCCGTTATATCGTTGCCAATCCTGTTCGAGCCAACCTGGTCAAAAGCGTACGCGATTATCCCTTATGGGACGCAATTTGGCTGTGAAAAACCGGCCTCTTCGTGAGCAAGCTCACTCCCACAGGTCCAGAGTTTTTTCGAGGAATGTGGATAACTCCCACAGGGCTGGTGTGTTTCAAGTCATGTAGATGTTCATGCGGCATCGCTGACCTTGTGGGAGCGAGCTTGCTCGCGAAGGCGGATTAGCAGATCAACAGATTTTCAGCGACTGCCCCGGCCTCTTCGTGAGCAAGCTCACTCCCACAGGGCCGGGGTGTTTCAAGCCCTGTGGATCACTCCCGCAGGTCGGTGGTGTTTTCGAGCCACGTAGATGTTCTGCAGCAGCGCTGATCTTTTGGGAGCGAGCTTGCTCGCGAAGGCGTAGTCACGGATATATAGATTTTCAGCGACTGCCCCGGCCTCTTCGTGAGCAAGCTCACTCCCACAGGTCCGGCGTGTTTTCAAGCCCTGTGGATCACTCCCGCAGGTCGGGGGTGCTTTCGAGCCACGTAGATGTTCTGCAGCAGCGCTGATCTTGTGGGAGCGAGCTTGCTCGCGAAGGCGTAGTCACGGATATATAGATTTTCAGCGACTGCCCCGGCCTCTTCGTGAGCAAGCTCACTCCCACAGGTCCAGAGTTTTTTCGAGGAATGTGGATAACTCCCACAGGGCTGGTGTGTTTCAAGTCATGTAGATGTTCATGCGGCATCGCTGACCTTGTGGGAGCGAGCTTGCTCGCGAAGGCGTAGTCACGGATATATAGATTTTCAGCGACTGCCCTGGCCTCTTCGTGAGCAAGCTCATTCCCACAGGTCCGGCGTGTTTTCAAGCCCTGTGGATCACTCCCGCAGGTCGATGGTGTTTTCGAGCCACGTAGATGTTCTGCAGCAGCGCTGATCTTGTGGGAGCTTGCTCGCGAAGGCGGATTAGCAGATCAACAGATTTTCAGCGACTGCACCGGCCTTTTCATGAGCAAGCTCACTCCCACAGGTCCGGCGTGTTTTCAAGCCCTGTGGGTCACTCCCGCAGGTCGGTGGTGTTTTCGAGCCACGTAAATGTTCTGCAGCAGCGCTGATCTTGTGGGAGCGAGCTTGCTCGCGAAGGCGTAGTCACGGATATATAGATTTTCAGCGACTGCCCCGGCCTTTTCGTGAGCAAGCTCACTCCCACAGGTCCAGAGTTTTTTCGAGGAATGTGGATAACTCCCACAGGGCTGGGGTGTTTCAAGTCATGTAGATGTTCATGCGGCATCGCTGACCTTGTGGGAGCGAGCTTGCTCGCGAAGGCGTAGTCACGGATATATAGATTTTCAGCGACTGCCCCGGCCTCTTCGTGAGCAAGCTCACTCCCACAGGGCCGGGGTGTTTCAAGCCATGTTGATCACTCCCGCAGGTCGGTGGTGTTTTCGAGCCACGTAGATGTTCTGCAGCAGCGCTGATCTTGTGGGAGCGAGCTTGCTCGCGAAGGGGGAGTCACGGATATATAGATTTTCAGCGACTGCCCCGGCCTCTTCGTGAGCAAGCTCACTCCCACAGGGTGGACTGCCCCCCGAAAGTTGGACAGCTTTAGCTCGCCGCCTGAGCCCTGTATTTTACGGGGCTCAAGCCGTTTAGCTTCAGCTTGATGCGGTCATGGTTGTAGTAGCGGATGTACTCATCCAGACCTGCCTTCAGCTCTTCTATGCTTTCAAATCGTTTCAAATAGAAAAACTCGGACTTCAGCGTACCAAAGAAGCTTTCCATTGCGGCATTGTCCAGGCAATTTCCCTTACGAGACATGCTTTGCTTTACACCCTTTACCGCCAGTTTCTGACGGTACTGCGCGTGTTGATACTGCCAGCCCTGATCCGAGTGCATCACAAGCTTCGGCTCGTCCTGCAACTGCTGGAGAGCCTTGTCCAGCATATTGGTGACCAGCTCAAAGCACGGCCTGGTAGACACTTCGTACGCCACGATCTCACCGTTGTACAGGTCCATCACGGGCGAGAGATACAGCTTTCGATTGGCCACTTTAAACTCGGTCACATCGGTCACCCATTTCTGGTTCGGGCGTTGCGCCGTGAACTTGCGCTCCAGCAAATTCGGCGCAATTTTCCCGACGGTGCCCTTATAGGAGCGGTACTTCTTGGGTCGCACAACTGATCTCAGGCCCAGTTCAGCCATCAATCGCTCCACAACCTTCTTGTTGACCAACGTGCCTGAGTTGCGAATGACCGCCGTGATACGCCGAGCCCCATAAAGACCTCTCTCCTCGTGATAAACACGCTCTATCTCCTGCTTCAGAGCTGCATCTGGATCGGGTCTGGATTGCACCTGAGCCTGATAGTAAAACGTGCTGCGCGCCAGGCCCGCCAGCGTCAGAAGGGCGCACATCGGAAACCGGTTCCTCAGTTGTTTGACGATCAGGGCTTTTTCTTTTGCCGTCGTTGCTGCTCCTTCAACTCTTCCAACTTTTTTAGGTAAGCGTTCTCCATGCGCAGGTATTCAAGCTCGGCCATTAACTGGTCGCGTGTCTTGTGCGTATCGTCAGCGGTTACGGGTTCGGTGGGATAAGGCTTCTTGGGCATGGCAGCAGGCTTTCTTCTTGTGGGAACACGCGGGGCTAGACCGTCACTGTAATGCTGCTGTTCCCAAATGACTATTTGGCCAGGATCACCAATACCAAAATGCGCTGCGGTCTGGCGAAGCGACAGCCCGTGCTCGCGCTTGTGCTCAAGCACTGAGCGTTTGAAGGCTTTACTGTACCGAAGACCAGGCTTGCGATGGCCTGTGTGCCCATGGCTCTTGTAATTGGCGACCCAGCGTCGAAGCAGGCTGAAATCGATCGAGAACTGACTGGCCACCTTACGAAAGCCGATGTTGCCTTCAAGGTACGCTTTGACGACGGTGAGTTTGAATTGCTCTGAATACTTGGCCATTTGAACACCCCCATTAGGTCGGATTGGTGTCCAACTTCTTGGGGGCAGTCCAGGGCCGGGGTGTTTCAAGCCATGTTGATCACTCCCGCAGGGCTGGGGTGTTTCAAGTCATGTAGATGTTCATGCGGCAGCGCTGATCTTGTGGGAGCGAGCTTGCTCGCGAAGGCGTAGTCACGGATATATAGATTTTCAGCGACTGCACCGGCCTCTTCGTGAGCAAGCTCACTCCCACAGGGTCGGGGTGTTTTCAGAATTTTCATGAGGACTGACGGCTCATTAATCCAGCCCCAAGGCCTCCAGCACCTCATCCACGCCCCAGAACAGCCGGTCGACGTCAGGCAACTGCGGGCGTTTGAGGATCAGGACGGGCAGGCCGCGTTCGCGGGCGACATCCAGTTTGGGTTCGGTGGAGCTGCTGCCGCTGTTTTTGCTGATCAGTACGTCGATGCGGCGCTGTTCGAACAACTGGCGTTCGTCTTCCAGCATGAAGGGGCCGCGTGCGCCGATCACTTCGCAGCGTTCGTTGCCGGGGTAGTCGTCCAGTGCCCGGAGTGTCCAGAACTGGTGCGGGGGGATTTCGTTCAGGTGCTGCAAGGGCTCACGACCCAGCGTGAACAGCGGGCGCTTGAAGGGGAGCAAGGCAGAGGCCAGTTCTGACCAGTCAGCCACTTCACGCCAGTCATCCCCCGGACCTGCCTGCCACGCGGTGCGGCGCAAGGCCCAGCAGGGAATGCCCGCCAGCCTGGCCGCACGCGCTGCGTTGTGGCTGATCTGCGCGGCGTAGGGATGGGTTGCGTCCAGCAGCAGGTCGACGCCCTGTTCGCCCATGTACTGCGCCATGCCCTCGGCGCCGCCATAACCGCCGACCTTCAATTGGCAGGCCAGATCCGACGGCACCCGGCCCACGCCCGCCAGGCTGTAGATGTGCTCAGGCCCGAGCCTTCGCGCAATGGCCAGCGCCTCGGTAATGCCGCCCAGCAGCAGGATACGTTTCATGTCGCTTCTCTCTGTGAGTCAACGCCAGCCTGACCCACCAGCCCGCCTTGACGATCAATTGCGAAAACCTCCACCTGAACGCTCGCAGGCACGATGCTGCGCGCGAAATTCAGCGCGTGGCGACACACTTCGTCACCCAGTGGCACACCCGCCGCAGCACTCATCGCCAGCGCTTGCTGACTGGTGTTGGCTGCAAGGATCTGCTGTTGCAGACCTGCATCCGCGCCGACATCCGCAGCCCAGTGCGCCAGCTGTGGCAGGTCGATGCTGGAATGGCGGCTGTGCAGGTCCATATGGCCGGCGGCCAGCTTGCTGATCTTGCCGAAGCCGCCGCACACGCTCAACTTATCCACAGACACCTTGCGCAAGTGCTTGAGCACGGCACCGACGAAGTCGCCCATCTCGATCAGGGCGATATCGGGGATTTTGTACACGCGGCGCATGGTGTCTTCGCTGGCATTGCCGGTGCAGGCGGCGATATGCCGATAGCCGTTGGTGGTAGCAACATCGATACCTTGGTGGATCGAGGCGATATAAGCCGCGCAGGAGAACGGCCGGACAATCCCGCTGGTGCCGAGAATCGACAGTCCGCCGAGAATGCCCAGGCGCGGGTTCATGGTCTTGAGCGCCAGCGCCTCGCCGCCCTCGATGCCGATCGTTACTTCGAATCCGCCGCTGTAGCCTTGTTCTTCGGCCAGTTGCAGCAAATGCTCGGTCATCATGCGCCGGGGCACCGGGTTGATGGCCGGCTCACCCACTGCCAGCACCAGCCCGGGGCGGGTCACGGTGCCGACACCTGCGCCTGCCAAGAAGCGTACGCCCGCTGCCGCTTGCAGCCTGACGCGGGCAAACACCAGCGCGCCGTGGGTGACATCCGGATCGTCGCCGGCATCCTTGAGGGTGGCGGCTTCCGCGAAGTTATCCACAAGCCGGCAGAATTCCAGACGCATCTGCACCTGCTTACCCTTGGGCAGGACGATGTCCACCGCATCGCTGACTTGCCCGCAGAGCAACAACCGCGCCGCCGCGAGGCTGGTCGCGGTCGCACAGCTGCCAGTGGTCAGGCCACTGCGCAGTGGCGCAGGTTGTTCGGCGGTTTCCTCGCGCATCAGGGTTTGACTACGTCCAGCAGAGTGATCGGCAACGCCTGACGCCACGTGTCGAATTCGCCAAGGGGCTGCGCGTGGGCGACGTGGATACGGGTCAGCTCGCCGCCATGCCGTTCGCGCCAGGCCATCAAGGCCGTTTCGCTTTGCAGGGTGACCGCATTGGCGACCAGTCGGCCACCCGGACGCAGTTGTTCCCAGCAGGTTTCCAGCACGCCGATACGCGTCACGCCACCGCCGATGAAAATCGCATCCGGGCGCTCCAGACCGCTCAATGCCTGAGGCGCGCTGCCCCGCACCAGTTGCAGGCCGGGTACGCCGAGTGCGTCGCGGTTGAATTCGATCAGTTGCTGGCGGCCTTCATCGGCTTCGATGGCCATCGCCCGGCAGGTCGGGTGCGCGCGCATCCATTCGATGCCGATGGAGCCGCAGCCCGCGCCGACATCCCACAACAGTTCGCCCGGCAGCGGTGCAAGGCGGGCGAGGGTGATGGCGCGTACGTCGCGCTTGGTGAGCTGGCCGTCATGTTCGAAGGCGCTGTCCGGCAGACCTGAAACGGGGCTCAGACGGATGGCGCTGGCATCGGCGCGACAATCGATGGCAACCAGGTTCAGCGCGGCGATCTCGGGGTTGCCCCACTCGCTGGCCAGCCCTTCGACGCGCCGTTCGGCTTCGCCACCCAGATGCTCCAGGACGGTCATGCGGCTTGGACCAAAGCCGCGCTCGCGCAACAAACCGGCAATCACGGCGGGGCTGCTGCCGTCGTTGCTCAACACCAGCAGACGCATGCCATGGTGGAAGTGCGCGTTCAGCGCGGCCACCGGCCGGGCAACCACCGACAGGGTGACGACGTCCTGCAGGGGCCAGCCGAGGCGGGCGGCGGCCAGAGAATAAGAGGAGGGCGCAGGCAGAATACGCATTTCGTCAATGCTGACCACGCGTGCAAGACTGGCGCCGACGCCGAACATCATCGGGTCGCCACTGGCCAGCACGCAGATCTCGGCACCGCGCTGCTCGAGCACAGGGTTCAACGAGAAAGGGCTGGGCCACGCACGTCGCTCGGCGCGAATGCACGGCGGCAGCAACGCCAGTTGGCGCGGGCCGCCGAACACCTGATCAGCATGCAGCAGCGCGTGTCTGGCGTTCTTGCCGAGCCCCTTGTAACCGTCTTCTCCGATTCCCACGACTGTCAGCCACGGCGACATGTACCTACCTCAATCCGAACTTCCGACAGAGCGCCTTTTCATGCCTGCGGACAAAGCAGGCATAATACCGCGCCCGACGGGGTACAAGTGCTCTAATCAACGTCCGTTTCCAGCCAGTTCACATCGGGTGACCCATTGAACGAGCAGCAGTCCGCTCGCACATCCTCTGCAACGCTACGCCCCTCGGCCTGTCCGGGGTTGCTGCGTATCGTCCCGGCACTGGACGGCGGGATCTGCCGGATCAAGCTGGCGGGCGGGGTGATCAGCAGTGCGCAGGCTATGGCCGTTGCCGAGGCCGCGCGCACGTACGCACAGGGGGTTATCGAAGCCACCAACCGCGGCAACCTGCAGATTCGCGGCATTGGTGCCGATCATGACGGGTTGATCGGTGCCTTGATGGCGGCAGGGCTCGGCCCCGCCAACCCGGCCAGCGACGATGTGCGCAACCTGATGCTCAGCCCGACGGCCGGGCTGGACTCGCAGATGCTCTTCGATGCCCGGCCGCTGGCAGCGCAGATTCTCGACGCGCTGGAACATCACCCGCGTTTTCATGAGCTGTCACCCAAGTTCGCCTTGTCGCTGGATGCTGGTGAAGCGCTGGTCATGCTCGAACACCCGCACGACGTGTGGCTGTCGGCGCTGAAACTCGACGACGAAGTGCTGCTGGCGTTCGGCCTGGCCGGCTGCCCGGCCCATGACCGACCGCTGGCCGCTGTCCCTCTAGCCGAAGGGAAAATGCTGGTTGTCGCACTGCTGGAGCTGTTTCTCGACCTGGCCCGTCCCGAGTACACCCGGATGCGGCACCTGCTGGCCGAGGTATCGACCGACGATATGCTGCGTGAGCTGTCGGCCCGGTCCGCCTGCACAGTGCGGACCGATAAGGCGATCACCGATTGGCAGCGTCCGGCCATTCAGGGCACTCGGCATATCGGTGTTTATCCACAGGCCCAGCCTGATCAGGTTGCGGTGGGCGCTGCAGTACCGTTGGGGCGTCTCGATGCGGCGATGCTTTGCAGCGTGGCGCAACTGGCTGCGGATCAGGGCGACGGCACGCTGCGCCTGACGCCCTGGCAAAGCCTGTTGCTGCCCAACGTGCCGGTCGAGCGCGCGGCAGCGGTGCTGGACGAGTTGCAGGCATCCAGCTTCGCAGGTTCTGCCGAGCAACCGCTGGCGCAGATGCTCGCCTGTACCGGTTCTGCCGGATGCGCCAAGGGGCTGGCCGACACCAAGGCCGACGCCCTGCAACTGGCTGCGGCACTTGATACCGGCCAGGCTATTCACTTGAGCGGCTGCACGCGTTCCTGCGCCGCCGCCCACGTAGCGCCAGTGACCTTGCTGGCTGTCGCGCCGGGCCGTTACGATCTTTATTTTCGCGATGCAGCGCATGCCGGTTTCGGCGTGCTGCGCGCGCGCAACCTTACTATTGAAGCAGTCGGCGCGCAGTTGAACGCCGGCTCACGGAGCAACATGCATGATTGATTACATCCGCGATGGTCAGGAGATATATCGCAACTCTTTCTCGATCATTCGCGCCGAAGCGCGTCTTGACACGATCCCTGCCGACCTGGAAAAACTCGCCGTGCGCGTGATCCATGCCTGCGGGATGGTCGAAGTCATCGAAGACCTGCGCTTCTCGCCGGGTGCCGGTACCGCCGGGCGCAACGCTCTGGCCGCCGGAGCGCCGATCCTGTGTGATGCGCGCATGGTTTCCGAAGGCATCACCCGCACCCGGCTGCCCGCCAATAACCCGATCATCTGCACCCTGCATGACGAAGGCGTGCGGGAAATGGCCCTGGAGTTGGGCAATACGCGTTCTGCGGTGGCGCTTGAGCTGTGGCGTCCGCACCTGGAAGGCAGCGTGGTGGTCATCGGCAACGCGCCGACCGCGCTGTTCTATCTGTTGGAAATGCTCGATGCCGGTGCGCCCAAACCTGCACTGATTCTCGGCTTTCCGGTCGGCTTTGTCGGCGCCGCCGAGTCCAAGTCGATGCTCGCCGCCGATAGCCGCGGCGTGCCGTTCGTGATCATGCAGGGCCGTCGTGGCGGCAGCGCCATGGCCGTGGCCGCTGTCAACGCACTGGCCACGGAGATCGAATGATGCAGGCACGCGGTCGATTGATTGGCCTGGGCGTCGGTCCTGGCGATCCGGAGCTGATCACCGTCAAGGCCCTGCGCCTGCTGCGCGAGTCGCCGGTGGTGGCGTATTTCGTGGCCAAGGGCAAAAAGGGCAACGCCTTCGGCATCATCGAAGCGCATCTGCAGGACGTTCAGACCCTGATGCCGCTGGTCTACCCGGTCACTACCGAGGCATTGCCGGCGACACTGTCCTACGAAAAGCTCATCAGCGACTTCTACGACGAATCCAGCCGGCACATCGCCGCACACCTGGACGCCGGACGCGACGTGGCGGTGATCTGCGAAGGCGATCCGTTTTTCTATGGCTCCTACATGTACCTGCACGATCGTCTGGCCGAGCACTACGACGCTGAAGTGATTCCGGGCGTGTGCTCGATGCTCGGCGGCGCTTCGGTGCTGGGCGCGCCGCTGGTGTATCGCAATCAGAGCCTGTCGGTGCTGTCCGGTGTGCTGCCCCACGATGACCTGAAACGCAAGCTGGCCGATGCCGACGCGGCGGTGATCATGAAACTGGGGCGCAACTTCCACAAGGTCCGCGAGGTGCTGACCGAACTGGGGATGGCCGGGCGCGCGCTGTATGTCGAGCGCGCCACGATGAGCAACCAGAAAATCGTCCCGCTGGATCAGGTCGACCCGATGTCTTCGCCGTATTTTTCGCTGATTATCGTCCCGGGCGACAGGTGGCAAGGCTGATGACCTCCATGACTCCGGCCATCGTCATTCTCGGCAATGGCAGCCTTGCTACCGCGCGGCGTATTCAACAACTGTTTCCCGATGCGCTGATTCATGGCCTGGCCGAGCGCGTGCAGGGAGCCGACCGCGCTTACAGCGACTTCGGCGCGACGTTGCGTCAGTTGTATCAACAGAACACGCCGATTATCGCCCTTTGCGCGGCCGGTATCGTTATCCGCACCCTGGCCGCCGTGTTGCTGGAGAAGGGCGCCGAACCGCCGGTGCTTGCCGTGGCCGAAGACGGCAGCGCGGTGGTGCCGCTGCTTGGCGGTCTGGGCGGGGTGAATGTCCTGGCGCGCAGCATCGCCAGCGGGCTTGGCGTTGCGCCGGCGATCACCACCAGCGGCGAGCTGCGTTTCGGCACCTGCCTGCTCAACCCGCCAAGCGGCTATGCACTGGGCGATCTGGAGCTGGGCAAGCGTTTCGTTTCCGACCTGCTGTCCGGCGAACCCGTGCGCATCGAGGGTGAAGCCCCCTGGCTGGCTCAGGCGCAACTGCCCGAAGATCCACAGGCGGCGCTGGCCATTCATGTCGGCAGTGCCCTGCGCGATCCTTCGCCCCATGAATTGCTGATCTACCCACGTAACGTGCTGGTGGCGGTGACTGAGCTCACCGACGAACTGGCTGAGCACGTGCGCTCGGCCCTGCGTGAGGCACGTATCGCCGGGCAGTCCTTGGCCTGTATGTTGGCGGCCGAGGAGCAGATGGCCAATCCGCACCTGCACAAGGCTGCCGCCGAGCTGGACGTTGCGGTGCGATTCGTCAGCGCCGCTGCGGCCGGCGAGATGGCCATGAAGGCTGTGCCGCAGCTGTTGCCACCGCTCTGCGTCGATGCCCACACCGCGATTGCCGTCGCGGCGCAACCGCTGGAGGTGCAGAGCATCGGCCGCGGGCGTGGCCGCGTTGCAGTCATTGGTCTGGGTCCTGGCGCAGCAGACCTGATGGTGCCTGCGGTCAAGGCCGAACTGGCACGTGCCAATGATGTGCTGGGCTATGAAACCTACGTGCGCATGGCGGGGCCGTTTCGCGCTGATCAGGTACTGCACTGCACTGACAATCGTGAAGAAATGCAGCGTGCCCGACATGCCTTCGAACTGGCTGCTCAAGGCCGCTCGGTGGTCGTGGTGTCGTCCGGTGATCCGGGGGTTTTCGCCATGGCTTCAGCGGTGCTTGAAGCGTTGCATGCGTCGGATAATCCTCACTGGCATGCGGTCGAGCTGGAAATTCTGCCCGGTGTCTCGGCCTCTCTGGCCACCGCAGCCCAGGCCGGTGCGCCATTGGGGCATGATTTCTGTGTGCTGTCGCTGTCCGACAACCTCAAGCCCTGGGACATCATCGAAAAGCGTCTGGACCTCGCCTGCCAGGCCGATCTGGCGCTGGCGTTCTACAACCCGATATCCCGCTCCCGGCCCTGGCAACTGGGGCGTGCGCTGGAGATTGTCCGCCAGCATCGCATCCCTGAAACCCCCGTGACGCTGGGGCGCGATATCGGCCGTCCCGGGCAGACATTGAGGGTTATCACGCTGGGCGAATTGACCCCGGAACAGGTGGACATGCGCACCATGGTGTTGATCGGCTCTTCCCTGACGTGCACCTTTCCTCGCCACGAAGGCGGCAACTGGGTCTATACGCCGCGTTGGTACGGCAACAAGCCTACAGCGTGACCGCGCCCGCGTGTCATACCTGCAGCTCTCTATCGCGGGAAAGTGCTGAAGTGTCGATGTCACTTCAAGCCTGTGGGCCTGTGTATCGGCTCACAGGCCTGAGCGAATCGGCGCTCTCCAACCTGCGTCGGCCGTAGTCCGATTCCAGAAACCTCCCGGGAATGTTCGCTCACCTGCGGTATACCGGGAGGCAGGCGGCGGGTCGAATTTTGTTCTGCGTATCGAGCGCAACCGCCAGGTGCCTGGAAGGCATCAGAGGACAACCGGAAAGCGCCGAAAAAACGGCCTGAGTTATTTCGTTAGTCTCGATTCAGTCCATCAGGACTCATGAATTAAAGGACTAATGAAATGACACAGGAAAAAACCATGAACAGCACTGACAACCTCGATTACATCGCCGCCTGCGAGCTGGCTGAATGCCCTCCTTTGTTGGCCGCCTATGCGGCCGCAGCAACCCCCGGGTTACTTGAGGCACGTGACGTCACTGACGCAAACTCCGGCAATGAAGGCGCGGTGGTCGCAGGCAGTCTGCTGGCATTTGCCAGCGGTATCTCGGCGCAGAGCAAGCAGGACGTCATGAATTCCTTTCTGTTCGCCACCCTCGTGGCCAACAAGGCGTTCAGCTCTGAAACCCAGGGCGATCAGTGGTATGACAAATTCAACGAAGTGCTCTCGAAGGTGGGCTGGCTTTCCACCCAGTGGAGCTATGCGCGCTATCGTGCTACCCAGCAGCGTTTCACCATGGACGAAGTCGGTCTGGAAATCCTCGGTTCGGCCATTACAGCTGCCGCGTTGCCCGGACCTGCATCGCTGCTGATGCTCAAGGTGGCTGCAGATGCCATCGCCGCGTTGAAAGCCAAAAAAGAACCCCTGCGCCTGTTCGAGAACCAGACCAAGTCACACCGTGGCGGCAGCTTCCGTATCGCCTCCTGTATCGAATCCGAGGACAACATTGTGAGTCTGGCTATGGCAGCAGTCAGTTTTCAGGCTGACAGCGACGTCACCAACGTGCTGTTCTGGGAGTGGCAGGACACCAGTGTCCAGACCTGGAAAGGCGAGGACAGCCTGTTGCTCAACACGGCTCTGTATGCGCGCCATCGCGACCTGATCCAGCAACGGCTGGATGATAACGCCAGTCGTGCGATCGCAGAGTTCGACATCTGATCGGAGTGTTGGCGGAGGTACGTGCTACCTCCGCTTCCGGGATAAAAGGAATTTTCCCATGAAGCAGGAATTGGATGCCGTAGTCGTCAATGCGGGTTGTTTGATGTTTTTCCCCGAGCCGCAGCCGGTCTCCCTGAAAAACGATGTGCTGGACTCGATGCTGTACGTGCAGTTGGCCGCATCGAAGCAACACTCAAAGTTTGCCGAACCCGAAAAATGGAATGAAACCCGTCTCGCCGCAGCGCAGCGTTTCGGCTGGTTGCCGAGTGCCAACGAACATGTCAGCCAGCCTTTGCCGGCAGAGTCTGCCGAAACGGTATGGAGTTGCATGGCGCGCGCGCTTGCACCCTTCGTGTCAGCCGACACTCTGCTGCAGGCAGAGTCGTTCATGCGCAGGGTGGGCAATCAGTCCGTCGGCAGCGAAGCGCTTGATCTGCTGCGCAGTCAGAGCGTACAGAGCGGTTTGAATCACGCAGGAAGATTGCAGGTCAGCGTGGTTCTGCAAATGGCGTTCGTCGACACCCGGCAGAACCTGAAGCTGGCGCAGTTTCAGTTCGCCACGCGTCAGCCGTTGCCATCCGCTTTTCTTTTCGAGGTCATCGAGCCAAAGAATATCTACGGCAACATCGCTGTGACCGTCTATGCGATGCAACTGTTCGAACAGGTCTATTCACAGTTTCGCGATGGCATCGATACCGCGCTGTCGAGCAAGCGCGCTGGTCTGATCATGTCGCTTGGGGGCAGTCCTGATGTCTGATCCGAATGAAGCCCTGTTGACCGGTGCCAGCCTGCTGTCCTTCGCCGACAATGTCGAACCTGATTTGCGCCAGGACATAATCGATTGTCTGCACCATGCCAAACTGGTCGCAGATGATCGCCATTCTTTCAGGGGAAACTGGCGTGCATGGCTGGATGTTTACCAGCGCTCGATTGCCGCCACGGGCGGTTCGCATGGCGCCGGGATCAACGATGCGCGTTTGAAGATTCACAGTTTCAGTGACATTGGCAGCTTGCAGCTTCCAGTGTTCGATAATGCTGGCGAGCTTCGCCAGCTATATCGCAGTTCGCTCGACAGGCTACTGAGCAGTGATCATGCGAAGACGTTTTTCAGCAGTTGGTTTACGTCCGGACGTTCTGAAAGCGTTCAACTCATACCGTGTTCAATGCACAGCGAAGACGAGGTAACGATCCTGTTGTGCAGCCTGCAGATGACGACCATAGCGTTGAGACCCGCGCTTTATTTTTGGCAGGTTCTTGGCGGAGAAATGCAGGTGCATGTCGTTGGTACTGCATTCCGCTTCAGTCGCCAGAGCTTCGAGCCTTTTCGCCAGGTTGTGCAGGACACCCTGGCTGATCGTGCCGCAGCCGAAATCATCAGTCTTTAGCAATCTGGACAAGCCCATGGAAGGGAGTAACGCAAATGAGTGCAGACACAGGCAATGCGGCCTATCTGGGCACTATCCCCAGTATGGTAGCGTTCCTGCCCGGGCTTGCGAGCGAGGAGCGCACGGATATTCAGAACGTGCTTCTGGACGCCCAGTTGTTCGCAGACAGGCAGTTTGATTTCAAGGCCCAATGGGGCAGCTGGATGCATTACTACCGCAGCCGCCTCAAGGCGCGCGGTATACAGCAAAAGGGTGTGGTCCTGGGTGACTCACTGGTGGTGAGCAGTGCCGACGATTTGTTGGACGCGACGTTCAAGGTCAGCCATCCTGCGGACCGCAAACGTCTTGGCGGCCTGGTGCAGCGCGCTGTCGCAGCGTTGGGAGTGAATCAGGCAGCAGAGTCGTACTTTCAAAACGGCTTCGATCAGGGACGTCTGGGCAGTTTTCAGGTCGTGCCCTGCGAAAAGTATGAACCTGATCGAGTCCTTCTGTTGTTGTGCAGTCTGCATCTCAGCGTGGACGAGTATGCGGCAGGTAGCCGACGGCTGCTGTTTCACTTCAAAGGTGGCAGTTACACGTTTGACAGTAAGGCGTATGCAGCACACCGTGACGAGGTGATGGATTATCTGGACGGCAGGGCGCAGGGGCTGGTGCGCGCTGCAAGTATCTGAATCCGGTCAGGGCAGCAGGTAGCCCCGGATGCCGGTGAAGATGATTTGCGCGGCCAGCGCACAGACGAACAACCCCATCAAGCGGCTGACAATCTGCAAACCCTGATCGCCGAGGATTCGTTCGATACGGTTGGAGAGGTAAAGCACGACGCCTACGGTCAGGCTGGCCAGCGCAATACTCAGGATGGCGGTGAGTTTGTCGTCCCAGTGGGGCTGACTGACGCCCATGACCAGCAGCGCACCGATCGTGCCGGGGCCGACGGTAAGCGGGATGGTCAAAGGAACGATGGTCACATCCTGCTGGATATTGTCGGTCTGCACCGCCGACTTGCCCTGGGCCATGCCCAGTGCCGATATGAACAGCACGCTGCCGGCACCAATCCGGAACGCATCCACGGTGATGCCGAATACATCGAAAATCACGCGTCCGAACAGATAGAGCAATACGCTGGAAACCAGTGTCGCCAGTGCCACCTTCCAGGCCAGGCGTCGCTGTTCCTTGCGCGAGTGACCACGCGTGAGGCTGATGAAGCAGGAAAGAACGAAAAACGGGCTGTAAAGCACCAGCATTTTCAGATAGACGCTGAACAACACGTGAAGCATGGCTTCGACTCACAGCAGCAGGTGGATGGCATCGCCAGTCTATCAGGCCACAGGCCTTTCCCGTCGCTGTCAGTTTTGCCGATAGTGCTCGCCGTCCGAGGTCAGCCCGCGGGCCTTGTCACGGTGCGCCACCCAGTGCTCGACCAGTTCGCGCAACTGGGACAATTCGATGGGCTTGGCCATGTGGCCGTCCATGCCGGCCTGGCGCGCGCGGTCCTTGTGCTCGGTGAGAATATGCGCGGTCAGTGCAACGACCGGGGTACGTACACGCTGATTGCCGACTTCCCAGGCGCGCAATTGCTCGGTGGCCGAGAAGCCGTCGAGTATCGGCATCTCGCAGTCCATCAACACCAGGTCATAACGCTGCGCCTTCATGGCACGTAACGCTTCTTCGCCATTACTCGCGGTATCGGGGTTGAGGTTGAGCTTGCCGAGCATACCGCGGATGACCTTGGTCGAAATGCTGTTGTCTTCGGCCACCAGAATCCGGAAGTCGCCAGGGACGTTGACCGGCGGAGTCACGACCGGGCCAGGCTTGTTCGACACGACACCCTTGTTCAACTGAGTCAGTTCATCGGCCAGCGTGGTCTTGAGCGTGTAGCCTGCCACCGGTTTGGCCAGAATGCGCTTGATGCCGGAGTTGCGCGCGATGATCTTGCTGGGCGCATTGCTGATGCCGGTCAGCATGATCAACAGAATGTCGTGATTCAGGCTTGGATCTTCCTTGATCTTGGCGGCCAGTTGCATGCCGGTCATGCCTGGCATGTTCTGATCGAGCAGGACCACATCGAAATAGTCGCGCAGGTGCGCCTTGGTTCTGAGCAGGGCCAGTGCCTCCTTGCCGGACGCCACTGCGCTGACATTCAGGCCCCAGGCGCTGCATTGCTGGACCAGCACTTTGCGGCACGTGTCGTTGTCGTCGACCACCAGCACCCTGGCGTCTTTGAGCGGGCTGTCCAGATCGATGGTCGGCTGTTCAAGCAGCTTTGCGTCCAGCGGCAGGTTCAGCCACAGCGTATTACCTTGCGCACCCGTGTTCTGAATGCCGAACTCGCCATCCATCAGTACGATCAACTGACGAGCGATCACCAGCCCGAGGTGGCCGCCGAGCCGGCTGCTGGCCAGGAAGTTACGGCTGTGCAGTTCGGCGTGCAGCAGCTCTTCACGCTCTTCGTCGGAAAGCGATTCGCCGCTGTCCTGCACCGAAATACGCAGCCGCGTATTGCCGCTTTTCGATGACTCAAGGGATACGGCCAGCAGAATTTCCCCTTCGTCGGTCTTCTTCAGGGCATTTTCCAGCAGGCTCAGCAATGTCTGGCGCAGGCGAGTCGGATCACCATTGATGACACGTGGCACCTGCGGCTGGATCTGGCTGATCAGTTCGACCTGTTGCTGCTCGGCCTTGGCGCGGAAGATATTCAGGCAGTCCTCGACCAGCGCGCCGATGTCGAACTGCACGTCGTCCAGTTCGATCTGCCCTGACTCGAGCTTGGTGATGTCGAGAATCTCGTTGATCAGCGTCAGCAGTTCGTTACCGGCACTGTGGATGGTCTGCACGTAATCGCGCTGCTTGACCGACAGCGGGGTGCCGAGCAGCAGCTCGGTCATGCCCAGCACGCCATTCATCGGGGTGCGAATCTCGTGGCTGATCTTGGCCAGAAACTCGGCTTTGGCGTTGATTTCGGCGGTGCTGGCCGCCTGATCGCGGCTGATGCTGAAACGGTCTTCGGTGATGCTGCGATGGCGTTCGCTGAGCGCCAGGCTCATCAGCACACCGCTGATGCAGAACACGCTGAGCAGCGCCAGTATGAGCCATTGCGGCGGCACCAGGCTCAGCCACAGCAGGCCGGGCAGGACCACCATGTAGCCGATATTGAAGGTGATCATCCCCAGGACAAACAGGCGTGCCGAGCGATAGCCCTTCTGCCAGTGCCACATCGACACCGCCAGAATGCTCAATGTCGTCAACGAGACCAGGCCGAACGTCAGGAAATTGATCGGCAGCTTTTCGTCGAACAGCACCAGCAGGGCGCCGATCCCCATGAGCACCGCGTTGCCCAGCAACAGGCGATCGAGCTTGCGGGCATTGCGGTGGACGAAGAAACAGTAGGTGTAGATCAGGCCTGCGACAGCGGCCAGCAACAGTGCCAGGTGCGCGCTCGGGGTTTGCGCGATATTCCACGGGTCGATCGGGCGCAGCAGGTTGAGGAGCAACAGGGCACTGAGCCCGAGTAATGATTCGCAGGCGGCCAGCCACAGATTGCTGCGCGACCGGGTGTGCCCGTAACGCGTCAGGTTCTGCACGATCAGCATGGACAGTGCGCCAAACAGCAGCCCGAACAGCAATGGCTGAGTCTCATTGGCGGCGCTTGCGATGGCCGGTTCAAGGGTAATGCTGGGGCGCATTTTCTGCGCGGATACCAGCCTCAGGTAGATATCCAGCGGGGCCGAGCTTTGCGGAACCGGCAGCAGGAAGTCGTTGGACGGCAGTCGCTGATCTTCAATCGGTACGTCATTGCCCGTGCGTACATGATCAATCTGTCGATCGCCGTCCATGACATACATGTCGGCGCTGGAAAGGTCCGGGGCGAAGATGCGCAGCAATTGCTCGTGCTGGGTCGGTTGCAGGCGGTAGTGCAGCCATAATGCGCTGTCGCGATCCGCAGCCGTGACACGTTCCAGCTCGATGGGGCTGAATTGGTTCTGATAGCGCGCCGAGCGGATTTCATCCAGCGTCAGGTGGGCCTTTTCGTCGAGCAGCGTCGACCAGCCTGCACCATGCTCGGCCTGTGCCGAAAGCATGAACAGCAGAGTCAGCAGTCCGACGGTTGAGGCTATGGCAATCCTGAGCCAGCGCACAATGAAATCCCTTCGTGAGTGAATGCCTGGTAAAAACCGCGAATACCGGAGCAACCGGCCAGCCTCTGTTTGAAGAGGCTGGTCCGATCGATTATTCCTGGTCTTCGCCACGCTCACGGGCAATGGCTCGGTAGCCAATGTCCTTGCGGTAGAAACACCCTTGCCAGTCGACTTTTGCGGCCAGCGCGTAGGCATTTTCCTGCGCGTTGCCCACGCTGTCACCCAGTGCTGTGGCACACAGTACACGACCACCGCTGGTCACGACACGCTCATCCTGCAAGGCTGTGCCTGCATGGAAGATCTTGCCTTCGAGCTGTGCCGCTGCGTCCAGACCTTCGATGACCGCGCCTTTGGCGTAGTCGCCAGGATAACCCCCGGCGGCCAGCACGATACCCAGACTCGGGCGCGGGTCCCACTGTGCTTCGATCTTGTCCAGCGCCTGCGCCAGTGCAGCTTCGACCAGCAGTACCAGGCTCGATTGCAGACGCAGCATGACCGGCTGGGTTTCCGGGTCGCCGAAGCGGCAATTGAACTCGATGACTTTCGGGTTACCCGCTTTATCGATCATCAGACCAGCATAGAGGAAGCCGGTGTAAACGTTGCCTTCATCGGCCATGCCCCTGACGGTCGGCCAGATAACCAGGTCCATGACACGTTGATGAACCTCGGCGGTGACCACCGGGGCAGGGGAGTAGGCACCCATGCCGCCGGTGTTCGGCCCGCTGTCGCCGTCGCCGACGCGCTTGTGGTCCTGGCTGGTGGCCATGGGCAATACATTCTTGCCGTCGACCATGACAATGAAACTGGCTTCTTCGCCATCGAGAAACTCTTCGATGACAACGCGCGAACCGGCGTCGCCAAAGGCGTTGCCAGCCAGCATGTCACGTACGGCGTCTTCGGCTTCTGCCAGGGTCATGGCGACGATCACGCCCTTGCCTGCGGCCAGGCCGTCGGCCTTGATGACAATCGGCGCGCCCTTTTCACGCAGATAGGCCAGAGCAGGCTCGATCTCGGTGAAGTTCTGATAGTCGGCAGTAGGAATCTTGTGGCGCGCCAGGAAGTCCTTGGTAAACGCCTTGGAACCTTCGAGCTGCGCAGCACCGGCAGTCGGGCCGAAACAGTCCAGGCCACGGCTGCGGAACAGGTCGACGACGCCTGCAACCAGCGGTACTTCAGGGCCGACGATGGTCAGCGCAACGTTCTTTTCAGCGAAATCCGCCAGTTGCTCCAGTGCCAGAACGTCGATGGCCACGTTCTCGCATTTGGCCTCGATCGCCGTGCCCGCATTGCCCGGTGCGACAAACACCTTCTGCACGCGCGGGTCCTGGGCGACTTTCCATGCCAGGGCGTGTTCACGACCGCCGCTGCCAATGATCAAAATATTCAAAAACAGACTCCTTTGGAGTAGCTACAAGCTGTTAGCTACAAGCTGCAAGTAAACGCGGGTGATCAGCTTGCTTGCAGCTCATGGCTTTGAATGGTTAATACGCTAGGCTTTAGCTTGAAGCTTGAAGCTTGAAGCTTGAAGCTTGAAGCTTGAAGCTTGAAGCTGCCTTTAGTGCCTGAAATGGCGCATGCCGGTAAACACCATCGCGATGCCGGCTTCGTCGGCCGCAGCGATCACTTCATTGTCACGCATCGAGCCGCCTGGCTGTATGACAGCGGTGATGCCGACCTTGGCCGCGTTGTCGATGCCGTCACGGAACGGGAAGAAGGCATCGGAGGCCATGACGGCGCCCTGAACCTGCAGCCCGGCGTGTTCAGCCTTGATGGCAGCGATACGTGCCGAGTTCACGCGGCTCATCTGGCCTGCACCGACGCCGACGGTCTGGCGGTTGCGGGCGTAGACGATGGCGTTGGACTTGACGTACTTGGCGACTTTCCAGGCGAAGATCAGGTCATGCATTTCCTGTTCGGTCGGCGCACGCCGGGTGACGACCTTGAGGTCGGCTTCGGTGATCATGCCGATGTCACGGCTCTGTACCAGCAGGCCGCCATTGACACGCTTGTAGTCCCACGCAGGCAGGCGCTCGCTCCACTGGCCGCTGGTCAGCAGGCGTACGTTGGCTTTGCTGGCGACGATGGCGCGGGCTTCGGCGCTGACGCTCGGTGCGATGATCACTTCGACGAACTGACGCTCGACGATGGCCTTGGCGGTTGCAGCGTCCAGCTCGCGGTTGAAGGCGATGATGCCGCCAAATGCCGACTCGGAGTCGGTGGCGTAGGCCAGTTCGTAAGCCTGACGAATGCCGCCTTCATCATCCGGGCAGACCGCCACACCGCAGGGGTTGGCGTGCTTGACGATCACGCAGGCCGGTTTGACGAAGCTCTTGACGCATTCCAGTGCGGCATCGGTATCGGCCACGTTGTTGAACGACAGCTCCTTGCCTTGCAACTGGGTGGCGGTGGCAATGCCGACCTCGGCAGGTTTGGCTTCGACGTAGAACGCGGCACTCTGGTGCGGGTTCTCGCCGTAGCGCATTTCCTGAGCCTTGACGAACTGGGTGTTGAAGGTGCGCGGGAACTGGCTGCGGCCTTCGGTACTCAGGGTTTCGGCGGTCTGGTCGACGCCGCCCAGGTAGTTGGCGATCATGCCGTCGTAGGCGGCGGTGTGCTCGAACGCCTTGAGCATCAGGTCGAAGCGCTGGGCGTAGGTCAGGCCACCGGCCTTGAGGCTTTCCAGGACCTGGCCGTAATCGCTGGCATTGACCACGATGGCGACGTCCTTGTGGTTCTTCGCCGCGGAGCGGACCATGGTCGGGCCGCCGATGTCGATGTTTTCGATAGCGGTGGGCAGGTCGCAGCCCGGCTTGGAGACAGTGGCTTCAAACGGGTACAGATTGACCGCAACCAGATCGATCGGCTTGATGCCGTGCTCGGTCATGATGGCGTCGTCTATGCCGCGACGACCCAGAATCCCGCCATGGATCATGGGGTGCAGGGTCTTGACCCGGCCGTCCATCATTTCAGCGAAGCCGGTATAGTCGGCCACTTCGACTGCCGCGACACCGTTGTCCTTGAGCAGCTTGAACGTACCGCCAGTGGAAAGAATCTCGACGCCCAGCGCTTCAAGCTCGCGGGCAAACTCAAGGATTCCTGTCTTGTCGGATACGCTGATCAGAGCGCGGCGGATCGGCAGGCGGGTAGTCTGGTCGGTCATCTCGATTTCCATCAAAAGCAAAAGAAGTCAGCAAAAAAAAGCGACCGCGGTGCAAGGTCGCCTTTTCTGTTTTGAATGCTTTAAAGCAGATCGTACTGTTTGAGTTTCTTGCGCAGCGTGCCGCGATTGAGCCCCAGCAGCTCGGAGGCCTTCGTCTGGTTGCCCTTGACGTAGTTCATCACGCTTTCCAGAAGCGGAGCCTCGACTTCCGACAACACCAGGTTGTAGACGTCAGTGACGGATGCGCCTTCGAGGTGGGCGAAATAATTGTGCAGCGCCTTCTCGACACTTCCGCGCAGGGTCTGACCCTCTTCGCTCGGCGTGTTGAGGTGCTGTTTCAAATTGACGTTGTCGCTCACGGGTGTTGTTCCACTCACTAAAGTCTCGGTCATCATCGTCATGCGGCCACCTCTTTATCATTCTCGTTATCCGGGCCCTTGCAGCCTTGGCTGAAGAACTCCCGGACGTTGGCGCACTGTGCTTCCGTATCTTCCAAACGATTGAAGTGGGCGCGAAACTCTCTGGCGCCCGGCAGCGTTGCGAGATACCAACTGACGTGTTTGCGTGCAATGCGCACGCCCATCACGTCTCCATAGAAAACGTGGAGCGCTGCCAGATGCTCAAGCAGAATGCGTTCCACTTCACTCGACTGCGGCGCCGGGAGTGTTTCTCCGGTACGCAGGAAGTGTTCTATCTCGCGAAAAATCCAGGGACGCCCCTGTGCGGCCCTGCCAATCAGTAATCCGTCTGCACCGGTAGCCTTCAGCACGTGCCGGGCCTTTTCCGGTGAATCGATGTCGCCATTGGCAAAGACCGGTATCGACACGGCCTGTTTGATCAGGGCAATGGTGTCGTACTCGGCCTCGCCGGTGTACAGGTCGGCACGGGTTCGCCCGTGTACCGCCAGTGCCGTGATGCCCGCCTGCTCGGCGATTTTCGCCACTGTCAGGCCATTTCGGTTGTCGCGATCCCATCCGGTGCGGATCTTCAGCGTGACCGGTACATCGACTGCAGCCACGACGGCCTGCAGGATGTCGTTGACCAGTTGCTCGTCCTTCAACAGCGCCGAGCCAGCCGCCTTGTTACAGACTTTCTTGGCCGGGCAACCCATGTTGATGTCGATGATCTGGGCGCCCAGTTCGACATTGGCACGTGCTGCGTCTGCCAGCATCTGCGGATCACCACCGGCGATCTGTACCGAGCGCGGCTCGGGATCACCTTCGTGGATCATGCGCAGACGCGATTTGCGGCTGTTCCACAGGCTCATGTCACTGGTGACCATCTCCGAAACCACCAGGCCGGCACCGAGTCTTCGGCACAGCTGACGGAAAGGCTGGTCGGTGACGCCCGCCATCGGGGCGAGAATCAAGCCGTTTTGCACTGTATATGGGCCGATGCGTACTGCCGACATAGCCTTACCTGTTGTGGAGGCCAAATCATCCGCAGGCCGTGTAAAAACCGTTTCACCCGGTCTGCAACGGCTCATCCCGCCAGCCGCATGCGCCACCGTCAGAACGAACCGAGAGTTTGAAAAAGGGTTGGCATGATACCCGCTCTCGATGACTGGATAAAGGCTGAATTGGATAAAATCTGAACAGCTCGTACCCGTGCTCGACAAGGCTGGTCAGAGGGTGTTTTGTAGCGAAATTTCTGCGATCGTGCAGTGTTATTTGCTGAAAACAGCGTGTAAAGATGCAGTCTTGACCGACGCCTGGGCGTCGGGTGTGTCATTCCGGCGAGCGGAAGTTCAGGCTGTAGTTCACGGCCTTGGCGCCAGGATCAAGGATATCCAGCGCAATATGGATCGGCGTCTGGGGTGGCATCTCTTCCTTGCCGGCCATTTCGCCGCTCAGGTATTCGCTGGGCTTGAACCGACGACTGGCAATCAACTGACCGCCGGTATCGGAAAAGCGCAGCTCCAGCAGCGGAAACGGCTGGGAAAACGAGGCGCGGTTGTAGATGATCGCATCGACCACCAGCGCCCCCTGAAACTCCGGGTGGCTGCGCACGACCAGGTTGCTGCTCTTGAGCTGGGAAATGTCGACCTTGCTCGGCACCTTGCAGCCAACCTGCGGGCAAATCTGCTGAAACAACGGGCGATATTGATCCTGGCGTGCCAACTGATCGAAGTGGTACCAGACGTACTGTCCTGCCAGGCCCGTCAGCGCCAGTACGATCAACAGGCCCCAGGCCAGGCGTCTGCCCCAGCGTGGTTTGGGCCGTTGCCAGTCCAGCTGTAAAGGATCGTCGGTCAGATCAAGAAGTGTCTGGTCGCGCACTGCCGGTTCGTTGCGGCTGCGCTTGCCCCGGGTTTCAGGCTCCGGCTCATGGTCGTGGTCTTCATCATCGTCATCCACCGCTGACCAGCGCTCGACCTTCTCGGCAGGCGGGGCTTTGCGCTGAATGATGACCGGCATCGGCGGCTCGTCATCGTCCAGATCGTTGTCCAGTGAAAGCGACGGCTCGGTGCGTTTGTCGTCCTCCGGCGGCTCCGCAGCTTCTGCAGGGTCGGTATCCGCGATAACCTCGGCATGCAGCTCGGGCAGTTGCTCGACATCATCGTTATGCAGTGTATCGACCCATGCCGCTTCGTCGCTCTGACGACTGTCACGCTTCGCAGTCAGGCTCACATCGTCGTTGCCGATATCGCTGACGGGGCGGGCAAAGGTGTCAGGCCTGCGGGTCTCGCGTTGTTCGAGGCGAGCCAGTTCTTCGTCCAGATTGAGATTGTCCAGATCCAGTTCGCTGACCTGCCAGGGGTCGTCCTCTTCGGGCAACTTTTCCGGCTCCGGCTGAGGCTTCAGCTCGGGCTCGGGAACTGGCGTCGGCAGAAACTCCGGTTCGGGCAGGGCTGCGACCACCGGCGAGGCGGGCAGGGCCTCTTTCTCGGCGTCATCGCTGGCGCGTTGCTCGAGCAACTGCCGTGCTGCGTTGAACACCTGCAGGCAGGCTCCGCAACGCACCACGCCACGGGCCACGCTCAGTTGAGCGTGACTGACTCTGAAACTGGTCTGGCAGTGCGGGCACTGGGTGACGAAACTGTCGGTCATGCGGCTGTCCGGTTGAAGCGGCGGTTAACGGCGGCGACCCGTGATGCGTACCCAGCCATCTCGGTTTGCGATCGGGTCCAGCTCAAAACTGTCAGCGTAGGCTGCCGCGACTTCCTCACCCTGTTCGGCAAGGATGCCTGACAGCGCCAGGCGTCCGCCGGTCCTGATCAGGGTTGCCAGTTGCGGCGCCAATGAGACCAGCGGGCCAGCCAGAATGTTGGCGACCAGCACGTCGGCCTGCTGGTGTGGCAGATCCTCGGGCAGGTACAGCGGGAAGCGTTCGGCCGCGATATCGTTGCGTCCGGCATTGTCACGAGACGCTTCCAGTGCCTGTACGTCGATATCGGTGCCGACAGCCTGTTCGGCACCCAGCAGCAGTGCGGCGATGGCCAGAATGCCCGAGCCGCAGCCGAAATCCAGCACGTTGCAGCCGTCGAGGTCCTGGCCATCCAGCCACTCGAGGCACAGCGCGGTGGTCGGGTGGGTCCCGGTGCCGAACGCCAGACCCGGATCGAGCAGCAGGTTCACGGCGTCCGGTTGCGGTGCGGCATGCCAGCTCGGCACGATCCACAGGCGCTTGCCAAAACACATCGGCTGGAAGTTATCCATCCAGCTGCGTTCCCAGTCCTGATCTTCGATGACTTCAGCGCTGTGCTCGGGCAATTCTTCGCCGGTCAGCAGGCTCAGGTGCGCCAGGGCCATCTCGGCATTGGTGTCGGCTTCGAACAGCGCCAGCAGGTGGGTGTGTGCCCACAGCGGCGTGGTATTGAGTTCGGGCTCGAAAATCGGCTGGTCTTCGGCGTCCATGAATGTCACGGACACGGCGCCGACTTCAAGAAGAGCGTCTTCGTAGGTTTCGGCTTGTTCCGGGCTGATGGCGAGACGGACTTGCAGCCAAGGCATGGCGGATTACCTTCGATTTGGAAATAAGTGTGGCTAGTAAGGCCAGTGCGGCCGCAGGAAGCGGGCAAGTTTACTGCTATGCGCTGCAAACAACAAAGCCGCATCACTGCGGCTTTGTCGTCGTGAAGCAGACTGGCTTATTGATTGGCCAGTTTGTGCTCCAGGTAGTGGATGTTGACTCCGCCTTCGCAGAAGCCTTCATCGCGGGTCAGGTCGCGGTGCAGCGGGATGTTGGTCTTGATCCCGTCGACCACGATTTCGTCCAGGGCATTGCGCATGCGTGCCATGGCTTCTTCGCGGGTCGCGCCCCAGGTGATCACTTTGCCGATCAGCGAGTCATAGTTGGACGGTACCTTGTAGCCGCTGTACAGGTGCGAATCGACCCGTACGCCGTTGCCGCCCGGTGCATGGAAGTGCTTGACCAGACCCGGGCTTGGCACGAAGGTCTTCGGGTCTTCGGCGTTGATCCGGCATTCCAGCGCATGGCCCTTGATGACCACGTCATCCTGGGTATACGACAGTTTGTTGCCGGCGGCGATGCTGAGCATCTCCTTGACGATGTCGATGCCGGTGACCATTTCCGAAACCGGGTGCTCCACCTGAACACGGGTGTTCATTTCGATGAAGTAGAAACGACCGTTCTCGTACAGGAACTCGAACGTACCCGCACCGCGATAGCCGATATCGATACACGCCTTGACGCAGGCAGCCAGAACATCCTCGCGCGCCTTTTCATCGATGAACGGTGCCGGCGCTTCTTCCAGAACCTTCTGATGGCGGCGCTGCAGCGAGCAGTCACGATCGCCCAGGTGGATGGCCTGGCCCTGACCGTCGGAAATCACCTGAACTTCCACGTGACGTGGGTTGGTCAGGTATTTTTCCAGGTAGACCATCGGGTTGCTGAACCAGGCGGCTGCTTCGGCGCGGGTCTGGGAAGCGGCTTCGATCAGGTCTTCTTCGCGATGAACCACACGCATGCCGCGACCACCACCGCCACCGGCGGCCTTGATGATCACCGGGTAACCGACTTCACGACCAATGCGCAGAGCGGTGGCTTCGTCTTCCGGCAGCGGGCCGTCGGAACCGGGAACGGTCGGCACGTTGGCCAGCTTCATGGCGTCCTTGGCGGAAACCTTGTCACCCATCAAGCGAATGGTGTCTGCTTTTGGGCCGATGAAGGCAAAGCCGGATTTTTCGACCTGTTCGGCGAAGTCGGCGTTCTCGGCGAGAAACCCGTAACCCGGATGGATCGCGGTGGCGCCGGTCACTTCGGCAGCCGAAATGATCGCCGGAATGTTCAGGTAGGACAGATTGGCCGGTGCCGGACCGATGCAGACGGTTTCGTCTGCCAGGCCCAGGTGCATCAGCTCGCGATCTGCGGTGGAGTGTACAGCGACGGTCTTGATGCCCAGTTCTTTACAGGCACGCAAGATGCGCAAGGCAATTTCGCCGCGGTTGGCGATCAGAACTTTTTCCAACATCGCAGGCTCTCCCCGGGTCAAACGATTGTGAACAGCGGCTGGTCAAACTCAACCGGCTGACCGTTTTCTACCAGGATGGATTCGATCACACCGCTGGTTTCTGCCGTGATGTGGTTCATCATTTTCATCGCTTCGACGATGCAGATGGTGTCGCCTTGCTTGACGGTCTGGCCGACTTCGACGAATGCAGGCGAAGTAGGCGCCGGGGTACGGTAGAACGTACCGACCATTGGCGACTGGACCACAAAGCCGTTCAGTTTCGGAGCCGATGGCGCTTCTGGAGCGGCCGCAACCGGTGCTGCTGCAGGAGCCGGAGCCGCTGCAGGCGCAGCAACCGGAGCCGGTGCGTAGTAAGGCTGTGCCGGCGTCTTGCTGTGACGGCTGATCCGTACGGATTCTTCGCCTTCACGGATTTCCAGCTCGTCGATGCCGGACTCTTCCAGCAATTCGATCAGTTTCTTGACTTTGCGAATATCCATTAATCAACTCCCAAGGTTCTGTAAGGGCAATGTGTCGGCCGGCTCAAGCCATATGGTCAGCTTCAGGCTGGACTCGTCATGGCTTGGCACTGGCGGCCAGTTGTTCCAGGGCGGCTTCCAGGGCCAGTCGGTATCCACTGGCACCCAGGCCACAGATCACTCCTACAGCGACATCTGAAAAGTAGGAGTGATGGCGGAAAGGTTCGCGTTTGTGCACGTTTGATAAATGCACTTCGATGAATGGGATGCTCACTCCCATCAGCGCGTCACGTATTGCAACGCTGGTGTGCGTAAAAGCGGCCGGATTGATCAAAATAAAATCCACACCCTCGCCGCGGGCAGCGTGAATGCGGTCGATCAGTTCGTACTCGGCGTTGCTTTGCAGATACATCAGATGGTGACCGGCATCGCGAGCGCGCTGCTCCAGGTCCTGATTGATCTGAGGCAGGGTGATAGTGCCGTAGACCCCGGGTTCCCGAGTGCCCAGCAGGTTCAGGTTGGGTCCGTGAAGGACCAGGATGGTCGCCATTGCGTGTTCCTTTTATTGTCTGCGAGCGGTTTACGCCCGGCGACTATGCCGGAAGGGCAATGGACTGTCCAGTTAACAACAGTAGCCAGCACAATGAGCGATATTCGCGCAAAGTTTGTGACTCAGGTGTCAGTTTTGGTCATTGGCGCTGTTCAGACGCTCAATCAGGCCTGCTGCGTCGATTTCGCCGATAACCCGCACAGTTTGCCGTTCTTCGCCGTTTTTATCGAAGAAAAGCAGCGCTGGCGGGCCAAACAGCTTGTACCGGTCGAGCAGAGCGCGTTGCTCTGCGTTGCTGTCGGTCATGTCGAAACGCACCTGTTTGTAACCCGACAAGCGGGCGACCACACCCGGGTCAGGCAGGACTTCGTGTTCGATGACCTTGCAACTGATGCACCAGTCGGCATACCAGTCCAGCACCAGCGGTTTGCCCTCGCGCTGGGCTTCCTGCATCACACGGTCCAGTTCGGCGGAGGTGGTGATCGTCTGCCACTGTGACGCGACCGGAGCTGCTGCCCCGTTATTTGCCGTGACGTATTCGCGACCCAGCGGGCGCATGGGGTCGGTCTGCCCGGACAGCGCGCCGTACCAGCACGCCAGCGCATAGACCAGCAGCGCCAGCCCCAGCAACTGGGCGAGTTTTTGCCGTGTGGTTTTGATGTTGAATTCCAGCGCACCGAGAAACAGCGCGACACCGGCCGACAGCAGACCCACCAGCAATAGCGTGACCTGCCCTGGCAGCACGCGGCTCAGCAGGCCGATTGCCAGTCCCAGCAGCAGCACACCGATGGCATTTTTGACCGTCACCAGCCAAGGGCCGCTTTTCGGCAGCCATGTGGCACCACCGGTTGCGATCAGCAACAGCGGCGCGCCCATGCCCAGCCCCAGCGCAAACAGTTTCAGAGCGCCGCCGAGCGCATCGCCGCTGGCGCTGATGTACAACAGCGCACCGGCCAGAGGCGCCGATACGCAAGGTGACACCAACAGGCTGGAGACCACGCCCAGCACCGCTGCCCCCCACAAGGAACCGCCCTGGGTCTTGCCGGCGATACGGTCCAGGCGAGAGCTGATGGACTGCGGCAGGCGCAGTTCGAAAGCGCCGAACATGGCAATGGCGAAGATCACGAAGAATGCCGAGAACGGCACCAGTACCCAGGCCGATTGCAAGCGCGCCTGCAGGTTAAGGCCTGCACCGAACACGCCCATCAGCGCGCCCAGCAGGGCAAAGCACGCCGCCATCGGCAGTACGTAAGCGAGAGACAGGCTCAGCCCGCGCAATCCGCCTACCTGACCGCGCAGTACCACGCCGGACAGAATCGGCAGCATCGGCAGTACGCACGGGGTAAAGGTCAGGCCTACGCCGGCGAGAAAAAACAGCGCCAGTTCTTTCCAGCTCCAGGCTGCTGTGGCGGCGGGTAGGGTGGCAGAGGCTTGCTCGGCCGGGCTGGCGGCCACATCACCAATGCTCAAGCGCTCGGTTTCAGGTGGATAGCACAAGCCCTTGTCGGCGCAGCCCTGGTACGTGACGGCGAGGGTAAAGGGGCGCTGTTCGCCGGGTTTGCGTGGCAGGTCGATATCGAGAATGCCGTGATAGACCTCGACATCGCCAAAGTACTCGTCGTGTTTCTGCTCGCCCTTGGGCAGTTGCGCTTGGCCAAGGCCGATGTCGGCAGGCTCGGTGCGGAACTGGAAGCGGTGGCGATACAGGTAGTAGCCGTCGGTAGCGACCAGCCTCAGTTTGATCGACTCCGGCGTCGTCTCGATCAGGCTCAACTGAAAGGCCTGACGCACAGGCAGGAAGTCCTTGCTGTTATCCAGCGAGCCACCGCCCAGGGTGGATGAGGGACGGCTGTCCAGCAGACCGGCGCCGGAGGCGGGCAGGGCCAGGATCAATAGCAGCAGGCATAACAAAAGGCGCATGGCAGTCTCGAAGATCGAAAGTCCGCGCATGATAACGGAGTGCCCGGCGGCCTGCCGAGCGCAGGTTGTAAGAGTGGGTGTCAGCAGGCCCACTATCGGTTCGGAATTATTTCTTGCCCGAGGAAAAGCTGCCGCCAGCCTCCTGATCGTAAAAATCCGGGATCTTGTACTTATAGGTGTCCAGCCAGCGTTGCAGACTGAGGTCGCGTTCTGCAGCGGTATTGACCTGCGGCGTCGGCGAAGCCGCCTTGCCGCTGGCCTGAAGCTGCAGCCAGGTCTCGGTCTGCCGGGTTTCAGAAGGCGAAGTTTCATGGTTGTCCGCCCAGGCATCTCCTGCGCTCAACAGCAGTACACACCCGGTGAGTATCATGCGCTTCATGGTCGTACCTCCTGGGGCTGACGATCATTTTCCCCTGTCAGGCTCGCAATGGGCCGTGCAGATGCTCGCGGAGCGGCAAGGGGCTTTCTCAATTGCTCGGCGCGCGCCTGGGCATCGGTCACCTGTTCAGGCGTCAGCCCGGCCCGCGACGCCAGTTCGGCGGCCTGCGTCCAGTTGTTCTGATAGATCAGCAGCGTGGCCAGGTTCACCGCTGCCAGCGAGTCCGATTGTTTGAGCTCCATGGCCGTCAGGAACTGAAAGCGTGCCTGTTCCAGTTTCAGCTGATTGAGGTAGACGACGCCCAGGTCATTACGGATCTTTTCATCGGTCGGTTGCAGTTTGCTGGCCATCAGCAGGTGTTGTTGTGCCAGCGCGTTGTCACCGCGCGCCGCAGCCAGTTGCCCGAGGCCATGCTCACCCTCGGCTGCCCGGCAGGTGCCCAGCAGGCTGCGGTACAGAGGCTCTGCCTCGTTGCTGCCTAATAGCCGCAACACCCGGGCCTTGCGCAAGCGGACTTCGCCCAGGCTGTCGGGCAAGCCTTCCAGGTTGGCAAGGCTGGCATGCAGCCGGCCTTCATCGGCCATGTTCTGAGCCAGATTCAGGGAGAACTCCTGATCCGAGGTCAGCTTGGGGCACTGGCCCGCCTGAGCCGTGGTCTGCGTCCAGAGGGGGCGACCATCACTGGCGCATCCGCCCAGCAACAGCAGCCCGAGTAGTACGATCACTGGTTTCATTGCAATGCGTCCTTTCGTGCACAGGTAATACCGGGTCAACTGCCCAGTGCGCGGCTTATTGCCATAAATCCGGGCCCGGCCAGCACAATCAGCAGGGCGGGGAACAGAAACACCATCATGACCACCGACATTTTTGCCGAGAGTTTGGAAATGTATTCCTGCAGGCGGGTCAGGCGTCGGTCGTCGATCAGTTGCTTGAGCGTGAGCAGGGACTTCAATGCGCCACCGCCCTGATGAATCAGTTGATTGAGGATCACACAGGTGTCGCTCAGCTCGTCGACGTCCAGCACAGCGGCGGTTTTTCTCAGTTCTTCACCCAGTTCCAGACCGGAATCGACGCGCATCAGCACCACGCGGATTTCCTCGGACAGTACCGGCAACAGGTCTTTACCTTCGTTGCTGAGCACCCGAAGCGCCTGCTCGACCGCCATGCCGGACTCGAACAGGATGCGCAGCAACGGGATAAAGGTAGAGATTTCCACCACCACTTGTTTCTGACGGCGCCGAGCCGCGCTCGCCAGAATCCGCTTGGGCAGCAGATAGCCGGCGCCCAGGGCAAAGATAGGCGCGATGAGCGGTTGCTGGACGCCTTTGAAAAACAGCATCTGGCCGAGGATGGCCACGACCATCAGGCCGACCGGAACGCCGACCTGGCAGGCTGCGAACAACGAGCGTTTGCTGGCGCGCCGCCAGCCGATGCGGTTGAGCAGTATCTGGGTTTCCGAATCCAGGCTGATGCTGCGTTGACCTATGCGGGTGTCACCGAGCAACCGCAACAGGCTGCCGATGCGGCTCTCGCGGATCACCTGGCCCCTCAAGCGTCTGGCCACCAGGCGTTCATTGCTACGTTGACGGGCTATGCCTGACAACAGCAAAAATGCGGCAGCGGCAAGCATCATGGCGGCGAATAACAGTTCCATCTCAAATGCTCCTCAACATGCGCCACAACACCACGCACCCCGTGACCTGCAGGGCGAAGGCCGCGCTCAGCATGATCTTGCCGCTTTCGTCATCCCACATATGCAGCAGATAGCTGGGATTCACCGCCAGAAAGTAACCAGCCATGCTGATCGGCAGCAGCGCCAGCACCACGGCAGTCATTCGGGTTTCGCCGGTCATGGCGCGCAATTGGCGACCGGCCTGTTCCCGATCACGAATCAGCTTGATCAGGTTTTCCATCAGCTCGCTGGCATTGCCGCCGTAGCGGTGATTGACCCGCAAGCCGATGGCGAACAGGTGAAACTCATCGCGCTCATACAGTTCGGCAAAGTCCCTTGCCGCATCCGGCAGGCTGACCCCCAGTTGTACGTTACGCTCGATCCGGCTCATGCCGTCCTTGAGCGGCTGGTCGGTGGCGTCGATGCCGTGCAGCACTGCGTCGGCCAGGGTTCTGCCGGACTTGAGGCTGCGCACGGTATGGTCGAGCAATTGCGGCAGTTGCTGGATCATGCGGCGCACGCGCACCTCATAGCGCCACGACACGAACACTCGCAGTGTCAGAGGTACCGCCAGCAGCACGCTGAGCGCACCGACGACGCCGGCCGTTGCGTAGCCGATCAGTATCAGCAGCGCATACAGCGACAAGGTCAGGCCCATGCGTTTGGTCGGCTGTCCCAGCCCGGCGCGCAAAAAGGCCCGATCCAGGTAGCTCCAACCGGTCTTTTCAGCCACGGGCTGCACTTGTCCGGCCATCAGCCGCTGCCGGACCCGTTCACTGGCTCCCTGATTGAGCGCCAGGTAGAACATGCGAATGGACGCAATAAACAGCAGCAAGGAGATCAGGCCCAGTACCAGAGACGCACTCATGCCGACTCCTTGAGCATGTCAGTAGCCAGGCCGCAGCTTGTCGCCAGCGGCGTGGGCCGCTTCGCGCATGAAGCCGACCCCGGTGCGGCGATCAACGCGAAACAGGGTATTGGTGACATAGATGTCATCGCGGATGCCGACCACTTCCACCACTTCACTGACACAGCGGCGCCCGTCAGGCAGACGCGTCAGCTGGATAATCACATCCAGTGCCGCGCAGACCATCTGGCGCAGGGTCTTTTCCGGGATCAGCCGCCCGGTCAGGCCCACCAGCGTTTCCAGACGCAGCAGGGCATCCTGTGCATTGTTGGCGTGCACGGTACTCATCGAGCCATCGTGGCCGGTGTTCATCGCCGTCAATACGTCCAGCACTTCGACGCCGCGAATCTCGCCGAGGATGATGCGGTCCGGGCGCATCCGCAGCGAGTTGCGGATCAGGTCGCTGGCGCGCACCTCGCCATGCCCTTCGGCGTTGGGCGGGCGGGTTTCCAGGCGCACCACATGCGGGTGGCTGAGCTGCAGCTCGGCGACGTCCTCGATGGTCACCAGACGCTGATGGCTGTCGATCAACTGGCTCAGCACGTTGAGCATGGTGGTCTTGCCCGTGCCGGTGCCGCCGCTGACCAGAATGTTGCAGCGTTTGCCGACGGCCTCCTGGAAGAACTCGAAAATCGACTGATCGATGGTCTGCATGGCCACCAGGTCGGCGCTCTTGAGCATGTCCTTGCGGAATTTCCGGATCGACAGGCAAGGGCCGTCCAGCGCAATGGGCGGAATGATGGCGTTGACCCGGCTGCCATCGGGCAGACGTGCGTCGACCATCGGTGAAGACTCGTCCAGACGCCGCCCAAGGGGTGCCAGGATGCGTTGCATCACGCGCTCGACGTGGTGCGAATCGATAAAGCGCAGGTCGGTGTGGTGCAGCACGCCATCGCGCTCGACAAAGACCTTGCCTGGCCCGTTGACCAGAATTTCCGTCACCGAGGTGTCGCGCAGCAGCACTTCCAGCGGGCCGAAGCCGGTCAGTTCGTCGACCAGTTCTTCAGCGAGGCGCTCCATTTCGTAACGCGAGATGGCCAGCCGCAGCCGTGCGACGTATTCGGCCACCTTGTCGATGACGAACTGCGCCAGGGCCGGTCGTGAGCCTTCGAGCAGGCTTTTGCCGCTTTCTTCCATGCCGTCGATGATGTAACGGTGCAGCACCAGTTTCAGGCCTTGCCCGTCGTCAGGCTTGCCTTGCGTACGCGATGAGACGCCAAACAGTTTCTCCGCCATTACCGGTTCCCCCACAGTCGAGCGAGCCAGCCCTGATCGGCTTTCTCGCGAGCCTCGGTATGCCGTGCCAGATGCTCGCCAAGCCGCCGCAGCCCGGAGCACAGCGCGTCGCGTGACGCCAGTTCGAACAGTGTCACGCCTTGATTCTTGGCGTTGAGGCGCAGCTCCGGCGCAAGCGGCAGTACCGCCAGCACCGGCAGGCCGAAGGTTTTGCTCACGGTTTCGGAATTGGGCGCGACCGAGCGCTGATAACGATCGACCAGCAGGCCGGCGTGCTGCATTTTCATGCCTTTTTCGCGCCAGTTGTTGAGCACCGTCAGGCTGCGTCGACAGCCCAGTACGCTCTGGTCGGTGTACCACAACAACTGATCGCAATGGCTGACCAGAGAGCGCAAGGCCTCGCTGTCCGGCTGACCTACAAGGTTCACCACCACATGCTGAAAATGCTGGCGCAGCGCGCTGAGCAGCATATAAAGCTCGGCGGCACTGGACTGTTCCAGATGATCGTCGGCTTCGCTGTAAGCCAGAATGCGCAGGCCGCTTTCGCTGGTGGTGAAAGCACTGTCGATCAGCGTTGCATCGAGCCTGCGCAAGTGGCGCAGGGCGTCACCGAAGCTGAAAGTCGATTCAAGACCGAGCATCAACAGGCTGTCGCCGCGTGGCAGGCCGAGGTCCAGCAGCAGCGTGCGCTGCCCGGTCTTGTGCACGACCATCGCCAGGTGCGTCGCGATCAAGGCCCCGTCGTCATCGCTTTGTACGCCGTACAGCACCGACAGGCCGCTCATGTTCGGGTTGGGCGTCACGGCGGGCAGGCGCTTGCTCAGGCGTCTGACCAGACCGGCGACCTCACTGGAGCGAGAGCCATAGGCAACGAAGTCCCTGGCTCCGGCGCGCATGGCATTGAGCACCAGCTGGTTATCCATGCCATCGCCGAGCGCAACGATGGCCAGCATCGGCTTTGCTTCCAGCGCACTTTCGATCAGGGCGCTCTGGGTCATCAAATGCTCACGGTCGAGCCCGACGAACACCACGCTGGCGAACGTCACGTCCACCAGCGCGAGCAGGTCGTCGAGGCTGCCGGTACCGGCACTGACCACCTGGCCCAGCGAACCCAGAGCACTTTGCAGCCACTCCAGGTCGGTGTTGTTACGGGTGATTGCCAGAAAGGTCTGGCTCAGGCTCTGGCTCATTTGGATAATCCGTCGCGGCGGTCGAAATCGCCGTTTTCCAGAAAATACAGACGCGGGAAGCTCGGGTCGTAGGTGCGCAGTGCCTCACCTGGCAGCGACGGCAGCCGGGCGTTGGCGGCCAGTGGCTGGACCAGATGCGGGGTGACGATCATCAGCAGTTCGCGCTCGTCGCGCTGGATTTGCGAGCTGCGAAAAAATGCACCGAGAATCGGGATGTCGCCAAGACCGGGAAACTTGTCCACCGAACCGCTGTTGCTGGAACTGATCAGCCCGCTGACCACGAAGCTCTCGCCGTCGGCAAGCGCAATGCTGGTATCGGTACGGCGGATGTTGAGTGCTGGCACGGTGGTCCCGGCGATGGTGATGCCGGCCGAGAAATCCAGCTCGCTGACTTCCGGCGCGACCTTCAGCAGAATCCGATCCCGGCCCACGACAGTCGGGGTCAGGGTCAGGCGCACGCCAAACTCCTTGTACTCGATGGAGATACCGTTGCCTTCACCATTGGGCACCGGCACCGGGAATTCGCCGCCGGCCAGAAAGCTCGCGCTTTGCCCGTTGAGGGCGACCAGGCTGGGGCGTGCCAGGGTGTAGGCGTAGCCGCTGTTTTCCATGGCGTTGATCATGCCCAGCACCTTGCTGCTGCCACCGCCCCAGACGATATTGAAATTGCTGTTGTTCAGCGGAATGCTCGGCGTTATGCCGCCCACAGCGCCAGGTGTGACGTTGACGCCCGGTACCGTGCCGGGCGCGCCGAACAGAAAGTTGCTCGAGCCTTTGCCGAAGATCGAGGTGCTGGCCTCCTTGAGTTTGGTGCGGCTGACTTCGATAAAACGGATGTCGGTCTGCACCTGGCTGGGTAACTGCGCATCGGCAGACGGCGCGGTGACACTCTCGACCATGGCGGTCGTCGCCCGGCCACGCACGAAGACCATGCTCTGGCGTGGCGCGCTTGCGCAGGCGGTCCAGACCATCAGGCTGGTCGTCCCCTGTGCGACGCCGGTCAACAGAAAACCGTCGCTGCCGTTGACATGTACATCGGCGATTTTCGGATCACCCACGGCGATGCGGGTGATGGGCACCGCAGAGCGCACCTCCTGTTGAATGCCCTGGTCAATTTCCACGGCAGCCGGCATCGCGGCAAGGCCGGCACAACTGCCCGAAGCGGCCCACGCGCCTGGCGCGCACAATGTTGCGATGACTAACGCCAGCAAACGGGGTTTTATAACTGGCACGGAACAACAGCTCATCAAATGCAATCCTTGCTCAATCAGGGAGTTTGTTGCGTGATCTGGTTACCGCGTATGACCTCGACAGCGCGAGACGTACGCGGGGTTGCGCCTGATGTTGGCGCGCTGGCCGGGCCCAGGCTCAGTTGTCTGAAGCTGACCAGTTGGCGGTTGGCTGAATCGAGTCGCTCGGCAGCGTCAGGGCCGCCGGCTTCGTTGGCCCAGTAATCCTGCAGGTTGCCCTCGTCGGCGCTGCGCACGGCCAGACGCAGCACACCGGTTTGCGACGCCAGCATCAGGCGCGCCACCAGGGCTTGCGGCACCGCGACCGTGACGGTTCGCGCGTTGATCCGCTGCTGCTCCTGTTTGAGGCGTTCGTCAGCGTTGATGTCCTGCACCGGCTTGCCGTTGCGGTCCGGACCGAGCAGCGCGCCAACGCCGAGAATGCGCAGGGCAGGCACCACAACCTGGCTCGACCGATTCGGATTGCTCACGTCCTCAGGCAGGTAAAGCAGTACATCCACGTAGTCGCCGGGGCTGAGTTGTCCAGAGGCGCCCGTCACTTCATCGACCTGCAACGCCAGGGCCCGTTCGTGAGGACGAATCATCCGCGCCAGGGTGCCGCCTGCTTCGAAGTTGCTCTCCGCAAGCCAGCTTCCGGCGGTCAGCGTGCGCCAACTGCTGCGCCCGACGATCTTGTCGATGGCTTCAAAGCTCCCGGGTGGGGCGACCTTGAGGCGCTCGATGGTCAGGTCATCGGCCGTGATTGCGGTGTAGGCAGGGATATCCCGGGCCAACACCACGACGTTGTGACGCAAAGCGTCCTCGACGGGAGGCGTCGGAGGCGTCTGGATCGCTGTTTCGGTGGTGACAGGTTCGCTGGGCGGAATGACAGCTGCAGGTGCCTCGGCTGGTTTGCTGACGGCGATCCCCAGATACGCGGCAATCAACGCCCCCAACAAAAACAGGACAGCAAGCACCAGGGTAATGCGACTGCTCATGGCAACTTTTCCCTTTGTCATCGCAGGACAACTTCAACACACGCGGTGCGGCAATTTCACCAGCAGGTAATAGAGGACAAGGTCAAATGTCCGTTATGTGAAGGTAGCTCATGGCAATCAAAGCGCCATTCTGCTTTGGTATAAAAATGCTTTCGGATGAATGGCATAGCCGTTTCTGCAGTTTGCGCAAAGGTCTGGGCAGACCTATCACTTTCCGGTTAATGCTTTGTTGAGATTGTGGGTTTTTTGATTGAGGGCAATGCTGATATTGCGAGGAGATATATGCGCAAGAAGGTTTATTGGCGCCACTGAAGGCGCAAGGAGAAATGAGATGTTCCTTACCCAGTTGTACGTCAGCATCTACACGCGTATTCAGTCTTTTTTCAAGGACAAGGAGGCGGCATCGGCGATCGAGTACGCAGTGATTGTAGCCATGGTGGCGCTGGTACTGTTTGCGTTCGTGACCCCCTTGGGGGACGCTATCAAAGGAAAATTCAATGATATTGTCACTGGATTGGGTGGTACTAAGGTAAGTTAGTTGATTAATATGCTTTGAGTTCATTCCTGTTGAGATAACCACATGGCTGTCCACCCCATCCGCCAACAACTGCTTCTGGTTGATGACGAAGAGGACGCAAACGAGGAATTGGCAGAACTGCTCGAAGGTGAGGGGTTCTGCTGTTTCACGGCGTCTTCCGTCAAGATGGCCTTGCACCAGTTGACCCTCCATCCGGATATCGCGCTGGTGATCACTGACCTGCGGATGCCGGAGGAAAGCGGCATCCAGCTGATCCGTCACCTGCGCGATCACACCTCACGCCAGCATTTGCCCGTTATCGTCACTTCCGGCCATGCCGACATGGATGACGTCAGCGACCTGCTGCGCCTGCACGTGCTCGACCTGTTTCGCAAGCCGATCTATCACGTGCGTTTGCTGGAAACCCTCAACAACCTGTTTCCCGAGCCGAAGATCTTTCAGGTTCAGTGACGACAGACTCGCGCCCTGCAGCATGCTCACGCTGGAGTATGGGCACGAAGTCAAAGGCCTATCTTTCCTCACGCTTCAGCGTGGGAATGCCTTTCTTGACGCTCTGCGTCATACCCGTCTGCGCTCACTCCACCACGCTGAATTCAACCCGCGCCGTCTGACCGCTTTCGTCCAGCACGCTTAACTGATAACGCCCCGGTTTGCTCAGGGTGGGGGTGAAGTCTTGCCGGGTGTCGGTGTCTGCCAGAGGTTTGCCATCGATAAACCACCAGCGATGGCCACTGCCTCCGAGTGCCGAAAGCGTGAGGCGTAAAGCCTGACGGCTGGTAGCAGGCAGGCGCAGGTTGTCGCCTTCGCGCACACCGACAATGCTCAGCGGGGGCGCGAGGTTGAGGTTCTGTGGCGGGCAATCCGGGTCCGCGGGCGGCAGGCGAGCATCGCGTCGCTCTGCTCTGGGCAGCCAGGGCTCCAGAGGCGCAGGCCACAGCGCGATGTCCTGCGCTCGGGCGTCCGGGCAATTGGCCGCGACGCGCAGCCCCTTGGCATTGACCCAGACACGCTCCTGCAAACCCAGCCCGAGCGGTTGGTCGGCCGCTTGCAGGGTGGGCGGCGTGGTGCCGTCCAGCGTCCAGGCGAAGCGTTGGCGCCGGCAATTGGGGGCGCTTTTGCTCATCGGTTGACCCAGTGGCCAGCAGATGGCGGCCACACCGACGTTCTGCGGCACGGGTTGCAGCGGTGCGGCGATCCCGCGCTGACTGTCGCGATTGACCAGCACATCGTGCACCTGAAGCATCAGCGGCGCTGCCGAAGCCAGCCCGAACTGCCCCGGCACCGGTGTGCCATCCGGCCGACCGATCCACACACCGACCAGAAAGCGCGGTCCGACGCCAATCGCCCAGGCATCGCGGAAGCCATAGCTGGTGCCGGTTTTCCAGGCCAGTTGCGGGCGCTGTACCAGCTCGGCGCGCGGGTCGATGTCCGGGCGCGACTGACCACTGAGAATGCGGCGAATGATCCACGCAGCGCCCGGTGACATCATCCGCCGTTCACGCAGTCGGTCCTGCGGTTGCAGTCGAACATCGGCACTGCGCCCGCCGCGCGCGAAGGCGCTGTAGCCTGTCAGCAGATCCTCCAACCGACTGCCTGCGCCGCCAAGAATCAGTGCCAAGCTGGGCTCGGCCAGCGGCGGCAGGGTCAGGGGCACGCCGCCATTGCGCAGTTCGGCGGCGAAGCGCTTCGGCCCGTAGACCTCCAGCAATTGCACGGCAGGCAGGTTGAGGGACATCGACAGCGCCGAACTGGCTGCCACCGGTCCGCCGAAGCCGCTCGAAAAGTTGCCCGGTCGATAGTCGCCATAGCGCCGCGGCACATCCTGCATCAGCGATTCGGAGTGGATCAGCCCGGCGTCCATGGCCATGCCGTACAGGAACGGCTTGAGCGTCGAGCCCGGCGAACGCAAGGCGGTGACCATGTCCACATGGCCGAAACGCTTGGCGTCGTTGATGTCCACCGAGCCGACGTACGCGCGTACGGCCATGTTCTCAGCCTCGACCACCAGAATCGCTGCCGACGTTCGCTCCGGAAGGCGTGCGCGCCAGCCCATCAGCAGGTCCTCCATGCGTCGTTGCAGTGAGGCGTCCAGCGTGGTGCGGATCAGTGGCGGGCTGTTGGGTCGATTCAGGCGTCGGGCCAGCAGCGGCGCCAGGCTCGGCTCCTGTCGCGGCGCCAGCCATAAAGGCTCTTCCAGTGCTTCGTTCACGCTTGCTTGCGGCCACACCTGAAACTCGGCCAGACGTCTCAGCACCTTGTCGCGGGCCTGTTGCGCGCGCTGCGGGTGACGATCAGGACGCAGGCGGCTAGGCGCCTGTGGTAGCACCGCCAGCAATGCCGCCTCGGCGCGGGTCAGGTTTTGCGGCGACTTGCCCAGGTAGGCCCAACTGGCGGCTGCGGCCCCTTGCAGTGTGCCGCCGAACGGGGCGCGATTGAGGTACAGACTGAGGATCTGATCCTTGGACAGGTGCCACTCCAGCTGCAGCGTGCGCCACAGCTGGCGAAACTTGCCGGATAACGTACGTGAATGCGGATCGAGCAACCGCGCCACTTGCATCGACAGTGTGCTGCCGCCTGAGACTACACGGGCACCGCTGAGGTTTTGCCAGGTGGCGCGCAACAGCGCCAGCGGGTTGACCCCGGGATGGCTGTAGAACCAGCGGTCTTCGTAGGTCAGCAGGGCTTCGAGGTAGTAGGGCGAGACCTGCGCGTTGCTGACCGGATAGCGCCATACGCCATTGGCATCGGCGAAGCGCCACAGTGGTGTACCGTCCTCGGCCAGCACAACGCGAGCCAGATCGTCCCTGGGCAGTGGCAGCGGCCAGAGTCGGTCAGCCAGCCAGAGGAGGGCGATCAGCAGCATGATCGCGCCCGCCAGCCACTTGAACGTTCGCGGCAGGCGCAGAAGAAATTCAGGTTTCAACGCAAAGAGCCTTTATGATCCACGGAACCTGACACGCATTGCGACAGCCAAAGCGGACAGACCATTTTCTTCACGACCCCAATCAGGACGTACATATGCAGGTAGAAGGCTTTTTTGAATGGCTCGGGCAGGCCATCGGCGCGATCATTCGCTTCTTTGTCGACGGTCTGGCGTGGTTGTTCAACGGGTTTACCCATGCCGGGGGAAATTTTGTCGATGGCTTGTCTCGCACGCTGGGCATGGACACCTCGCTGATCAGCATCATCGCACTGGTCATCGGCCTGATGCTGCTGTACTCGGCGGTTCGCGCCTTCATGCGCGCTTCGATCATCCTTGGCATCATCTGGCTGGCGCTGGGCCTCTGGCTGCTGAGCTGGATCATTCATTGATGCGTTGAGGGCTAACCCGCCGCCATGGTGGGTGACCGGGGCGACGCCTTCGCGAGCAAGCTCGCTCCCACTGGATCTGCGGTGTGTCGGGGCACTTGTGTATGGTGCCTCGATCGTTTCTGTGGCGCACATCTGAGACACTTTTTACTTTTGTAGGAGCGAACTTGTTCGCGAAAGCTCTGGTACGGGCGATACATCTTCAGCGGATGTACCGGCCCTTTCGCGAACAATGCGGATCGCCGCCCCGGTCGCTCCTACTGGAGCTGTGGTGTGTCGGGCCATTTGCGAGCGAGCTTGCCCTAACTGTCACGCATTCCAGTCAGTAATCGATCATTTCCCCTTCACCACCATCTGCGCTGGCGCTTCGCCCAGGGCTTGCCAGTTCGGGCGGTACATGGATTCGACCTGCGGCGGCGGTACGCGGTAGGTGCCCGGGGTGACGGCTCGCGCCAGGTAGAGCAGGTGCACGGTGCTGCTGCCGTCGATGTCCAAGGCTGCCACGTAACGATCGCCGCGATATTCCTGATGCTTGATCCCGGCGTTTTCCATCGACTCACGGATGGTTTTCACCTCCTCGCTGGCGTCTTCCAGGCTCGCCGCGCTTTGCGCCAGGTTCTGGTTTTCCAGCTCCAGGCCCGCAGGCAGCAGGTCTACCACCAACGCATCCGGCACGCGCTGTTTGGCACCGATCTCCAGGTGCACCAGCACCAGTTGCCCGGTTTTCAAGGCGCCGATGTTCAGTGGTGCGCCGCTCAGGTTCAGGTACTCACGGCGAATGCTCAGGTTTTCGCCACCCGCTGTGGGCGCCTGGGCGGGGTAACCGGAGACGGTCAGTTGCTGGTAAAGCGCATCACTGCTCTGGTTGTGTACCGAAAGCGGCGAGGCCAGCAGCGAACCGTCCAGCTTGAGGCCCGGCTGTTTGTTGCTCAGCTCGCGGGTTTGAGTGCCGCTGGCGATGCTGGCGGTCCAGTCCTTTTCCGCTTTGCCCAGCAGGTTGCGGCCAGCCATGAACAGTGAATTGCTTTCCTGCGTGGACAGGTAACGATTGGCGGCCACCTCATCGGCCAAGGCAAACAGGCGCTCATCACGCTTGTCTTTGCCGAGGTCGTTTTCTTCCAGCAATGCCAGTATCAGCGCCTGATCACGCAGCGAGCTGCCGTAGTCGGCCAGCCATTCATTCTTACGGCTGGCGGCCAGACCCGCCAGCAGGGCCTGGTCGGCGCGGGGTTTGTCGCCCATTTTCTCCAGCGCGACTGCCAGTTGCACCAGCGGCAGGCCGGAGCGCGCATCACTGCGGCGGTCGAACAGGCTGCGCAAGGCCGCGAGCGGTGCCTGCTGACTGCGTGACAGCACCAGCCCGGCATAGGCTTGCACAGCGAGGCGCGTATGTTCGGCGTTCTGGCTGTAATTGACCTGAATCTGGCCGGCATCCTGCAGATAACGCAGCAGGCGCTCGCTGGCTTTCTTCAGCGCATCCGGCGGCACGGCAAAGCCCTGATCGCGGGCGCGCAGCAGGAAGTCGGTGACATAGGCCGTCAGCCAGTATTCCTCGTCGCTGTCCGAGCCCCACAGGCCAAAACTGCCGTTGTAACGTTGCATGCCCAGCAGTCGCTCGATGCCAATCTCGACCTTGCGCTTGCGTTCGGCATCCGTTTCACCGGTCAGGCCCAGGCGCTTGAGGGTTGCGGCATCGGCATACAGCGACGGGTACAGGCCGCTGGCGGTCTGTTCCAGGCAGCCGTAAGGGTAGGCTTTCAATGCGCGAATCTGTTCGCCGAGGTTCAAGGGCGGACGGCTCGACAACGACAGCAGCGCCTCACGACCGGCCGGTTCGAATGCTTCCAGCGCGCCCTCCGGCAGGCTCCAGGGCTGATCATTGAGGGTCGCGCGGTAATGCTTGAGCATTGCCGGGTAGGCAGGGCGTACGCCGACGGTCCATTCGCGGGTGAAGGCCGGCAGGTTTTCGCCCGGCAGTTCCAGACCTTCGACCAGTACCTTGATCTTGCCCTGACCCAGGCCGCCCTGCGCCAGCACCGGAATCTTCAGGGTGACGCGCTGGCCGTCCTTGAGCTGCAAGGGCTTGCTCTGCTCGCCGCCCGGAAGGCTCAACTGGCCCTCAGCGCTGATGTTCACGTCCAGCTTCTGCGCCTTGCCCGACAGGTTGGAGACGTCCAGCGCCACGCTGGTCTGGTCACCACCGGCGAGAAAGCGCGGCGTCGACAGTTCGGCGATGATCGGCGCGGCAACCACGGTTTTCGCCTCGGCCATACCATAGCGGTCTTCGGTCCAGGCTTGAGCCATGACGCGCAGCTCGCCGTTGAAGTCCGGGATATCGACGCTGACTTCACCTTCACCGGCGTCATTGAGCGTCACCGGCGCACTTTGCAGCGCCACGATGGTGACGCTGGTGTCCGGACGTTTGCCGCCCTTCGCCAGTGCATCGCCACCGAACGCCATGCTTGCCAGGCGCCCCTGACCGGCTTCAATCAACTGACCGTAGATGTCCAACTGGTCTGCGCCGTACTGCTTGCGGCCAAACAGGCTGGCAAACGGATCGGGCGTCGCGTAGCTGGTGATATTGAGGATGCCGACGTCCACCGCCGACACCAGCACATGGACCTGTTTGGGTACGCTGCCGTCAGCATTCCTGGCGGCGACCTTGAGCGTCAGGGGTTGCCTGGGGCGCATTTTCTCCGGCGCGGTGAGCGTCAGCGCCAGCTTGCGCTGCGCCCGGTCCAGCGGCAGGTGCAGCACACCCACGGCGCGCTTGGGTGTGACATTGGCCTTGCGTTCACCGGGGCGTATCACCAGAGCGGTGACGTACAGGTCGTGGCGCGCCCATTTTTTGTCCAGCGGGATGTCATACGATTTGCCTTCGGCAGGCACGTCGATTTCCTGCCACCACAGCGGGCCTTCACTGGACTCGATCAGCAGATAACCCTTGCCCGCAGCCGGCGGGGTGACAGTGACTTTCGCGGTGTCGCCATCGTTGTAGGCCGGCTTGTCCAGCGCCAGCTTGACCTGATCCGGCCTGACCGCGCCGCCGTCAGTGTTGTCCTGCCAGCGATAACCGGCCCAGAAGCGCAGGCTGCTGACCATTCCGGTGGACGGGTCTTCCACCTCGACACGGTAAGGACCCCATTCGACCGGGAAGCTGACCCTGGCGGTGGCGTCCTTGGTGATGCTGACGGTCTCTTCGTTCAGGTTGAGGAATTTCTCATTGAAGTGGTAACTCCAGCCGTCGTCGGCCGAGTAGTTCCAGTAGTAATCGCGACGCTCGCGGATCAGCCGGACTTTCACGTTGTCAGCCGCCAGCTTGTTGCCCGCCGCGTCGGCCATGACGATTTCAAAATCGGCCGGGCCGTCGCCATTGGTCTGCGCTTCGCCCTTGGCTTCGTCGTCGTAGTCGTCATTGCCTGCGCTGCTGCCGAACAGGGCACGCACGCCGGGCAGCTGTTCGGCCGGCCAGATGGGCTGCACCAGACGACGGGTGATCGGCCGCCCGCCGGACTCTTGCAGGCTGGCTTGCAGAATCAGTTGCAGCGGCGATTTGGCCTGCGCCCACTCGCTCTGTACGGCGAGCGTTGAATGACCTTCGGCATCGAGGGTGACGGGTTCAAGCTCCAGATCATGCTTGAGGTCTTCCTCGGTGATCGAGCCGAACTGATAGCCCGGCAGCTTCGGCACCGCCTCGCGCAGCGGGCGGACATAGACCTGACCGGTCAGCGTATTGCCCGAAGCCGGGGCGCCATACAGGTAGCGGCCAGTGATATCGAATTGCGGGTTGTCAGCAGGCGCCACCGGCGTGTCGCTGCCCTTAAGCTCCAGCGCCAGACGCTCGGGCAGGAAGTCCTCGACCTTGAACTCGTAGAGCTGCGGTTTGCCGTCGCCCAGGTCGAACACCAGTTGCCAGCGTCCGGTGGGCGCTTCGTCGGCAAGCGGTAATTGATACTGGTAGAAACCGTTGCTGTCGGCTTCCCAGACGAATTTGCGGCTGACCTGATCATCGGGACGGCGCACTTCGACGGTAATGGGTTGCGGCTTGACGGTGTTGCCGTCGCTGTCGCGCAGCAGGCCGTTGAGCAGCACGGTTTCGCCGGGGCGATACAGGTCGCGCGGGCCGAAGATGAAGAATTGCAGGGGGTGAGCCTGCGGGCCGGAGATATCGAATTCGGCCAGGTCCAGCGCCGAGCTGTTGAGGCGCAGCATGCTGGTCTGTTCGTCCTTGTGCGCCAGTACCACGGCAGCCTTGGCCGGCAATGGCAGTTGCGCGTGGCCGTCGCTGTCGGTCTTGCCCTGGGTGACGACCTTGCCGTTGTCGTCATACACATCGACGCTGATATCACTCAGCGCCTTGCCACCCTCGAGCGCTTGCGTGAAGACGTCCAGACGGTTGCTGTAACGGTGCACCGACAGGCCGATGTCACTGAGCGTCAACAGGGTGGCTGGCTGCGAGTAGCTGTAGGTGCCCGAGGCGCGCATCACCGCCAGATAAACGCCTGGCTGTTGCAGGGGCTTGATACCGGCAATCGGCAGCAACAGGGTTTCGCGGGTGTTGCGCGCGGGCTTGAGGTCGAAGCGGCCGCTGTAGATCAGATCGGCCATGGGCAGCAGTTCTTCGGAACTGTAGCTGGACAGGCTCGACGCGCCGTCCCACTGGGCGAGGAAGTTCGGCATCGAATCGGGTTTGATGCGGAAGAACTCGACATCCACCTTGTCGACGTTCAGCGCGATCACCGGCAGGCCCTCGGCCAGACGGGTCGGCAGCAGGCTGCCACGGCTGGCGAAACCGACAGAGGGCTGCAGGTCGCGGGTTTCCAGGCGGCTGATGTATTCGGCGGCGAGTTTGGCCTTGTTGACGGCCAGCAACCCGGCATCGACGGTCAGGACCAGTTTGCGCTGCGGCTCCAGGTGGCGCAGGCGCAATTCCATGAGGTTGTCCGAGAGCTCCCAGGCACCGTCGACCTTGCCGCTCTTGCCGTCCACCAGGTGAAGTTTTTCGTCGAATTTCTGCTCGGGGTCGAGCGGTACCGAGAAGCTTACCGACAGCGTGCTTGCGCCGTCGACCTGGATTTCCGAGACATCGATGACCGTCAGTTCACGGCCTGTGTAGCGCTTGCTCAGCGCGGCGAGGTCGACTGCGGGTTTGGGCTTTGTGTCGGTGACCGTTGCCTGGGTCGTGGGTGCCGCGGCGGGCGCGGGTTTATCCGTGGAAGAAGAATCACAGGCGCTCAGCAGCGCAAGCGCGCAAGCCAGAAACAATCCTTTGTTTAGCATGGGGGCACTCATCGGCAACGGTAGAGAGGGGGCGACTATATAACAGTCGTGATGACAAGTATTACTGTCAGATTGACCAGTAAGGTCATCTATCGAACGGACTGACTATCGTGCCTATGCTCCGCGTTGGCATGCAGTGGGTGACGCAGAGCGTCACGAAATGCATTCCCAGGCTGGAGCGTGCGCAACGATAACGCCGCAGCTTTCGAGGCATGAGTACCCTTTCCGGACGTATCGAAACGCTGGGACACCCCGCGTTTGATCTGGCTACAATGCCCACCTTGCCGGGAGTTCTCATGTCTACGTTGCTCACTGACTGGCGTCATCGCTCAACCCATCGTCGTGTCTGGGCGCTGGCGACGCCGATGATTCTGTCGAATATTTCCGTGCCGCTGGTGGCGCTGGTCGACAGTGCGGTGATCGGTCATTTGCCCCACGCCCATCAGCTGGGCGCCGTGGCGGTGGGCGCGACGCTGTATACCTTTCTCGCCTGGGCCATGGGCTTTCTGCGCATGGGCACCACCGGGTTTGCCGCGCAGGCGGCAGGGCGCAGTGACAGCGCTGCGTTGCGGCGGATTCTGTTGCAGGGGCTGCTGCTGGCTGTCGGGCTGGCGTTGTTGCTGGGTGTGATCGCCTTGCCGTTCAGCCATCTGGCGCTGACGATGATGCAGCCGTCTGCCGATCTGCAGCAAATGACCCTGGATTTCTTCCATACCCGACTGTTCGGCCTGCCTGCGGCGCTGGCCAGTTATGCGCTGGTCGGCTGGTTTCTGGGTGCGCAGAACGCTCGGGCGCCACTGGCGATTCTGCTGGTGACCAATGCCGTCAACATCGTGCTCAATCTGTGGTTCGTCATGGGGCTGGACTGGGGCGTGGTCGGCTCGGCGCGTGCTTCGGTACTCGCGGAGTGGACCGGCGTGGTGCTCGGTCTGCTGCTGGCACGCAACACCTTGCGCGCCTGGCCGGGCCGGATTGTCTGGTCGGCCTTGCGGCTGTGGAGCAACTGGCGGCCCTTGCTGGCCGTCAACCGGGACATCTTTCTGCGCACGCTGGCGCTGCAATCGGTGATGTTCCTGATCACCGTGCAGGGCGCTCGCCTGGGGGATGCGACGGTTGCCGCCAATGCCTTGCTGCTCAATGGCCTGCTGTTGACTGCCCATGCCCTGGATGGGCTGGCGCATGCGGTCGAAGCGCTGTGCGGGCATGCCATCGGCGCGCGGGACCGGGATACGTTGCGCCGCTCTCTGGTGGTCGCTGGGGGCTGGTCACTGATTTCCAGCGTAGTGTTTGCGCTGTTCTTTCTGGTGGCTGGGCAGGGCTTCGTCAGCCTGCAGACCGATATACCGGAAGTGCGCGCCACCGCGATGATGTATCTGCCGTATCTGGCGCTGATGCCATTGTTGGCCGTGTGGAGCTACCTGCTGGACGGCCTGTTCATCGGTGCCACCCGTGCGCGGGAAATGCGTAACGCGATGCTGTTCAGCGCAGCGGGCATCGCGCCATTGGCTTATCTGGCTTCCAGCCACGGCAACCACGCCCTATGGCTGACGTTCCTGGCTTTTACCCTGTTGCGCGGCCTGAGCCTGGGGACCATTGCCTGGCGGCTGACACGCAGGGACGGCTGGTTCGTTCACTGAGCCTTTGGCCCGGTTGCGTTCTTTTCGGATGCCGTTTGCGGCGTGTGCCTGACGAACATGTCCACCTCGTCGACCACTGGGGCCAGACCGCTCAGTAATCTGGCGAATGCGCCGACCAGCGTGCCGTGATTGGTGCGTGAGAAATACAGGTCGCGCACCGGCACGCCGGCTTCACGCAACGCCCTGGCCAGGCCGCCGGTGTTGCGCTTGGGGTTGACCAGCGAGTCGGTGTGCGAGGCCATCAGCAGTGCCGGTGGCGCGCCGGACGTGACGTGGTTGATGGGTTGCGAATCCAGCGGGGAATTGGGGAAGAAGAACACTGGCTTCACGTCCGGGTTCTCGATGGGCAGGAAGTCATAAGGCCCGGCCAGCCCGATCCAGCCGCTGAGGATGGAGGGCGACAAGCCTTCGCGCGCCAGCCAGCGCGGGTCGAGCGCGAGCATTGCGGCGTTGTAGGCCCCGGCGCTGTGGCCCATCACGTACAGGCGGCTCGGGTCGCCCCCGTAGGTGTTTGCATGTTTGTGTGCCCAGGCCAGGGCCTTGGCCGAGTCTTCCAGAAAGCTTGGGTAACGTACCTGTGGATACAGTCTGTAGTCGGCGATAATCACCACCATGCCTCGTGCGGCCAGCGCTTCGCCGACGAACGCGTAATCAGCCTTCGAACCGCTGTTCCAGCTGCCGCCGTAGAAAAACACTACGACCGGTGCCTTGGCCGGTTTCGCCTTGGGCGTGTAGACATCCAGCGTATTACGTGGATCCGGCCCGTACGCCAGGTTGTAGACATGATCGACAGGGCCGCTTGGGTTCAACGTATTGAGCAGCTTCAAAGGCGAGCAACCGGACAGCGCTGCCAGTACGGCACCGGTCATCAGTGTCAGGAAAATCACTCGGATCATAGCGGAGGGGCTCTGGAAGGTAAGTCGGATATGCCTGAGACCGTCACGCTTCGTCCCAGTGCCGCACAGTTGCTGCTACGTCATTCACTGCTGCGCGGATCACTCGATGGGCTGGCAAAGCTGACGCGCGGGCTGCTCAACGTGAGGCCACTGTCGTCGATCTGTACCGTGCTCGCTCCGGCATCGACTGTCAGTGTGCTGCCTTCAGCCAGTTCCAGGCGGGTCCCGTCCGCCAGTTGCAGTTGTCGGTCTGGCCCGGTGATCACCTGCCAGTCGAGGTGCATCTCAACGTTATCGGCACGTGCTTGATCATTCCTGCGACCATCTTTGTCTGCCAGCGCTGACAAACAGCCGGTAATCTGCGGCGGGCGGGTATCGTCTGCGCAAAAGCTCACAATCACTGCCATGCCACCCCGACATTCGATGTCCAGCCCCGCAGCCAGATGCAGCCAACAGCCGGCGTCGGGGCCCTCGGGGCGTTGCCACTCCCATTCGAGGCGAACATGCACCCGGCCTGACGCATCGGTCCTGGCCGGTTCGCCGTCGCGCCCGCTGATCCAGCCACGCTGCAGTGGCGCAATGGCGGGGCGCGGTGCCGGGACAGGTGTTTTGAATCCGGCTTCCCGGTGGATGGCACCAAAGACCAACTCGTGGCGGCGACGGGAGTGGACGAAATGGTAGTGAATGCCTTCTTCTGCACACAGCCGCTGGACCAGTTGCAGGTCGGATTCCTGGTACTGCACGCAGCTTTCGCGCTCGCTGCATTGCGTCTGCGGGGCAAAGCGGAAGCAGTGCTGCAAACCATGTTCTTCCAGCACCTGGGCGATGATCCGCGTGGCGGTCATGTGCTGAAAGATACGTGAGTGGTGGCGTAGCCCGAGGCAGGCCAGTCGAGGTCCCATCAGCAGCGTGTAGCAGGCCGGGCCGGGGTGGTAATGCTTGCGGGTCGCGCCGTGAATCTGACCGTGAAAGCCTTGCCCATGAAATCCGGGCTCGCTACCGCAGCTCAGCCAGGCAGGTTTGTACATCAGGCTGGTCAGGTCCAGATCGAAGCCGTCGCCGAGGATTTCCAGCTCGATGGCATACGGCTGGCTGATCGCTTCGGTTGCGCTGAACGATACGACGCTGAAACGGCGCTGCAGGCGGGCAATCTCCAGATGAAGGAATGGCGCGCTGGCGGGGTCGGGCATGGAGGGCTTCTCTACCGGGAATGCGACCGCGGATTCTCGCGCAGAAGCCGGGCAGGGTAGAGGTCTGCAGGTAGAACAGGACGTTGCCTACAGCAAGTGTTGGCGGGGGATTACATCGAGTGGGGGCTGTATGAGTGCGGAGCATGGGGGGCGGTGGTTACGGGCACCTCTCGTTCCTCACGCTCCGCGTCACGAACTGCATGCCAATGCGCAGCATTGGCACGATAAGCAGTTAGATCTGGCTCCGCGCAACGATCAGGACGACAGGTACGACGAGCGGGTCAGCCCCAGGCGCAAGGCATCGAGGAAGTAGGTGCGCTCGCGTGGGGTGATCTTGGCGCTGGCGACCTTGTCCCGGTAATGGGTCATCAGTTCTTCCGGCGACAGGTGCACGTAGCGCAGCATGTCTTCGATGGTGTCGTGGGTTTCGATGCCTGCGTGGTAAACGCTGCCGTCCGGGTTCTGGTAGATGTTCACCGAATCGGTATCACCGAACAGGTTGTGCATGTCGCCGAGAATTTCCTGGTAGGCACCCACCAGGAAGATCCCCAGCAGATAGTCTTCGCCTTCGTTCAGCGAATGCACCGGCATGCTGGTCTCGATGCTCTGCTCGTCGACGTACTGCTTGATCTTGCCGTCCGAATCGCAGGTCAGGTCCTGCAGCACGGCGCGGCGCACCGGCTCTTCATTCAGGCGGTGCAGGGGCAGAATCGGCAGCACCTGGCCAATGGCCCAGGTGTCCGGCAGGCTCTGGAACACCGAGAAGTTGCAGATGTACTTGTCGGCCAGCTTGTCGTTGAGCTCGTCCAGCACCTGACGATGCGAGCGTTGACGGGCTTTCAGCGAGTTGTACAGGCGACGGCAGACGGCGAAGTAGCATTGCTCGCCCAGCGCTTTTTCCGACAGGCTGATCTTGCCATCGGCGTACTGGGCCGCGATGTCGCTCATGTAGTGCGTGGCGCGCCAGTAGGTTTCGGTGACCATCTCGATGTCAGTCGGGCCCAGCAGGTCGACCAGCCATTGCACGGTTTCCGGCAGGCTGGCCTTGTCGGCGATTTCCGGGACTTCGTCGTTGTGTTTTTCGACGTCGGTCACCTGCACCACCAGCATGGCGTGGTGGGCGGTCAGCGAGCGGCCGCTTTCCGAGAAGATATGCGGGTGCGGCAGGCTTTGCGCGTCGCAGAATTCCTTGAGCATGCCGACCACGACGCCTGCATAGTCGTCCATGTCGTAGTTGATCGAGCTGGCGTTGCGCGAGTGCGTACCGTCGTAATCGACCCCCAGACCACCCCCGACATCGATGTAATCCACCGGCAGGCCGAGCTTGCGCAGTTCGCCGTAGTAACGGATCGCCTCCTTGAAACCGTGCTGATAGTCGGCCAGGTTGGCGATCTGCGAGCCCATGTGGAAGTGCAGCAGGCGAATGCCCTGATCCAGGCCGGCCTTGCGGAAACGCTCGACCACCGACAGCAACTGCGCAGCCGACAGACCGAACTTGGATTTCTCGCCACCGGTATCCGCCCATTTGCTCGACGCCAGGGAGGAGAGGCGTACGCGCAGGCCAACCTGGGGAGCGACCTTCAGTTCGGCGGCTTCTTCGATCACCAGTTCGACTTCGGACTCTTTCTCGATGACGATGAACACGTTGTGGCCCAGCTTCTGGCCCATCAGCGCCAGACGGATGAACTCACGGTCCTTGTAACCGTTGCAGACGATGGTGCCGCCTTTGGGCGCCAGTGCCAGCACCGCCATCAGCTCAGGCTTGGAGCCCGCTTCCAGGCCGATGGAGACGTTCTGCGTGGCGATGATGTTTTCCACCACCGCTTCCTGCTGGTTGACCTTGATCGGGTACAGCGCGGTGTACTTGCTCTGGTATTCCAGGCGCGCGATGTTGCTGTCGAACGCGCCGGTCAGCTGACGCACACGGTCCTGCAGAATGTCGGGGAAGCGCACCAGCAAGGGCAGCGACAGGCCGCTCTTGCGCAAATTGTCGACCTGTTCGTAAAGATCGATGGGCGAGCTGTCCGGCCCGTTGGGACGGACTTCAACGCGTCCCGCTTCGTTGATAGCAAAATAACCCGCGCCCCAATGGCGAATGCCGTAAACGCTGCGGCTGTCCGCAACGGTCCATTGGCTGCCATCGTCTTTACGTGTGCGTCTTACGGACATCGAAGTCCCCTATAAATAAGTCGTTGCGCCAGCCTGAAGCTGACTGCGCGCATTGTAATGGGTGGAAATGACGATTTGATTCGCGGGTTCAGCCGCCGGACTTTTTAGCCTTGAAGCCTTTTTTGATCAGCTCTGCCAACAGCAGTTCGACGTGATCGCCCTGAATCTCGATCACGCCTTCCTTGAGCGATCCGCCTGTGCCGCAGCGTTGCTTGAGAGCCTTGGCCAACTCTTTGAGCGGTTCTTCGGCCAGCGGGACGCCGCTAATGGTGGTGACGGTCTTGCCGCCCCGGCCCTTGCTTTCACGACGTACACGGGCAATGCCGTCACCTTCGGGGATGGCCGTCTGTTTGCAGGTGCACTCGGCAACGGGTTGACGACAATCGGGGCAGTGGCGCCCAGCGTCGGTTGAAAATACCAGGCCACCCAGGGCGGCGAGAGAAGCGGCTTTTTTAGCCACGCAAACATCCTCTTGTTGAGGACTGAAGATGGGTCGGACTCGTACGAGTTATCGACCGCGAAGCCCCACTCTGGCAGGGGCAGCGCTACTGAAACGGCAGGACCGATCCAGTTTGAAAAGGTCGCGCAGTGTAACGGCAAACCGGCCGGTTGCTAAGGGGCTGGATGTGCCAATTGCTGAACACTCGCTTACTGCTCGTTCTCTATCTGCTTAAGGTAGCGTTTCAGTGCCGCCAGGGAGTCGGGGCACCAGGGATTATGCTCAGCCTGTTGCAGAACTTCGGCGATGGGCATGAAGCGCGCCTCCAGGACCTCTTCAGGTTGCAGTTTCAAAGGTCCGTCCCATACGGCTGAAAACACTGCACACCAGAGCCGGTTGCCCGGCTGATCGAAGAAAAACTGTTCGTGGGCCTGCAGCGGTACGCCACTGACCCCCAGCTCTTCTTCCAGCTCGCGCGCGGCAGAGGCTGCGTAGCTTTCATCGGCCTGGACCATCCCGCCTGCGGCTACGTCCCAATAGCCGGGATAGATCGCCTTGCTCAAGGTGCGCCGATGCACGCACAGCTCACCGAGACTGTTGAACAGCAGGATATAAGTGCCGCGTCCGATCAGTCCGCGTTCACGCAGGTCAGCGCGGACCAGCGAACCGAGCAGTCGATCCTGTTCGTCGACCCAGGCGATCTGCTCGGCATCCGAGGCGGCGCGGTGCGCGGCCTCGTTGGCAGGTATGGACATCAGCCCTGATTCAGCAATTGGCGCAGGTCGATGACCGCAGCGTTGGCACGCGAGATGTAGTTGGCCATGACCAGCGAGTGGTTGGCGAACACGCCAAACGGGCTGCCGTTGAGAATCATCGGGCTCCACATCGGCTCTTGCGAGGCTTCCAGCTCACGAATGATCTGGCGCACGCTGACCGTCGCGTTCTTCTTCGCCAGTACATCGGCAAAATCAACCTCGATGGCGCGCAGCAGGTGCGACAGCGCCCAAGCCTGACCGCGTGCTTCGTAGAACACGTTGTCGATTTCCAGCCATGGCGTTTCGACGATTTCCTCGTCGACCTGCGGTACTTCACCGGGTTTGACCGACACAGCGGCTTCGGTTTTCAGCGTGCTGTTGAGTTTGACCCGGCCAACGCTGGCCGACAGGCGTTGCGACAGCGAACCCAGGCGGGTGCCGACATCGCCCAGCCAGTTGTTCAGGTTGTCGGCGCGGGCATAAAACAGCGCGCCTTTCTGGTTGGGATCGGACAGGCGTGCCTGGTAGCGGCTCAGGGAGTTGATCCCCTCGGCGTACTGCGACTCGCTGGAAGGCAGCAACCAGCTGCGATTGTTGAAGTTGAACAACGGCTCGGCGCGGGCCAGATCGCCATCTTCAGCCGATTGCGACTGGGAGCGGGCGAAATCCTTGCGCAGCGCACGACTCAGATCACGCACCTGCACCAGCACGCCGTATTCCCAGCTCGGGATGTTGTCCAGCCACAGGCCAGGTGGCATGCGGTCGTTGGACAGGTATCCACCGGGCTTGTTAAGCAACGTGCCCGCCACGGTCTTGAGCGTTTCAACCGTCGTGTAGCCGATGACCATCTGTTTGCCTTCGCGCTCGGCGGCGGCTTGCGCATTCTGTTGTACCGGGAACAGCGCAGGTTCCTTGCTCCAGTACCAGCCGACTGCCAGTGCGACGAGCAGGTAGATCAAGATCAGGGCGCCCAGCGCACGGCTATAGAACAGGTTACCCAGGTAACCGCGGCGTTTGGTCGATGAAGTGTCAGCGCTGCGCGCACCCGCGCTGCCTGCGCGGTTCTTCCAATCCAGCATGGTAGGGTCCTTTCGATCTTGAGTTGAATGCTTCACGAGGCGTTCGACCGCAACCTTACCTCAAGGTGCGGCTGACAGACATTATCTTGATATTTGAACTGTAACGATCATAGGCGCAGTCTATGCATCGATTGATTTTGCATACTGGCTATGCGCCATCAAATTGTTGTCAAATAAGTGACTTACGACGCTGTTCTGTTGTAACGGAGGTGCTAGCATAGCGCCATCAGCCGTATCGCTCAGCAAAACCACAGTAGTCTGACCATGACCGACCACGAAGACCCTAGCCGAGATCGCCTGAAGCATCACTTTGCCCAACGGGTCATTCACCAGGCGCGCCAGATTCTGGAGACGTGGCAGCGTCTGCAAAAGGCCGAATGGTCGGTCGGCGATATGGCCGAGCTCAAGGAGTCCACGCAGCGTCTTTCGCGCTTCGCCGAGCGTTTCGAGCAGGCAGAACACAGCGCTCTGGCGCAGGAGATCAGCCAGGCCCTCGATGCGGTGGAAGCCAATCGCGGTCGTCTCAACAGCCGTGTCATCACGGATCTCAATCGTCTGATGCAGCGCCTTTCCCGAACCGGACTGCGGCACGGCGATCGTTTCGAGCAGACGACGCTGCCACCGTTGCGCAAGCCCGTCTATATAGTGCTTCAGGATCACGAGCGGGCCGAGCGCCTGGCCAAGCAGCTGGAGTTTTTCGGGCTGGCGGCGCTGTCGCTGCACAATGTCGCCGAGTTTCAGCGGGCGATGGCACAGCGGCACCCGGCAGCGATTGTCATGGATGTCGATTTCAGCGGGCCGGGCAAGGGTCTTGAACTGGCCTCTCAGGCTCAGGAAGGGCTGGAACAGAAGCTCCCGCTGTTGTTTTTCAGCCTCAATGAAACCGATACACCCACCCGCCTGGCCGCCGTCAGGGCCGGTGGCGAAGAGTTTCTGACCGGCGCGCTGGAAGCGTCGAGTCTGCTGGAAAAAATCGAAGTGCTGACCTGCGTGGCTCAATACGAGCCTTATAAAGTGCTGATCATCGACGATTCCCGCGCGCAGGCGCTGCACACCGAGCGTGTTCTCAACGCCGCCGGAATCGTCACGCGGGTGTTGCTCGACCCGATTCAGGCGATGTCCGAACTGGCCGAGTTTCAGCCCGACCTGATCATTCTCGACATGTACATGCCGGGGTGTACCGGTACGGAGCTGGCCAAGGTCATTCGCCATAACGACCGTTATGTCAGCGTGCCGATCATTTATCTGTCGGCCGAAGACGATCAGGACAAGCAACTCGATGCCATGAGCGAAGGCGGCGACGATTTTCTGACCAAACCGATCAAACCCCGTCATCTGATCACCACGGTGCGCAACCGTGCTGCCAGGGCGCGAAGCCTCAAGGCGCGCATGGTCCGCGACAGCCTGACCGGGCTTTACAATCACACGCATATTTTGCAACTGCTGGAAGATTGCAGCTTTCGTTCGCGACGTGAAGACAAGCCGCTGTGCTTTGCCATGCTCGATATCGACCACTTCAAGAAGGTCAACGACAGCCACGGCCACCCGATGGGGGACCGCGTCATCAAGAGCCTTGCGCTGTTTCTCAAGCAACGCCTGCGCAAAACCGACTTCATCGGGCGTTACGGCGGTGAGGAATTTGCCATTGTCATGCCGGACACCGACATCCAGAGCGCCCACAGGGTGCTGGATGACATCCGCCATCGCTTTGCAGAGATCCATTACCCGGCGCAGCCCGCCGATCTGTTCTGCACCTTCAGTGCCGGGGTGGTTTCTCTCGGTGCCCATGACGACAGCCTGAGCCTTGCCTCCCAGGCGGATACGGCGTTGTACTGCGCCAAGCACGCGGGCCGCAATCGGGTGCATTCGGTGCTGGTCGATGTGCCTTATCACGTCGTATTGAACGAGATCGAAGCCTGACTCCCGTTCAGCCCTGGCTTTCGCTCTGCCTTTGCCGCTCTGCCGATTTGCCCGGTGAAAATGCCAATGCCAATTGTGTGCGGTTATGCATGTGAGTCAGGCGCAGCACTTGCGACACATAGAGTTTTACAGTGTTTTCAGTAATGCCCAGTTCGCAGGCGATCTGGTAATTGGTCAGTCCGGTGCTGACCAGGCGCGCCACATCCAGCTGGCGGGGTGACAACTTGGCCAGTGCCACCGGCATCTGCCCGTCACGTTGCTGCCCATCACGTTCTTGGCGGTTACGCATTTTGCGCTCGGTTTGAGGCCTGTTCTGGACGCTGTCCAGGTTCTGATAAAGATCGTCGATGGAGGCGGCCAGAAACTGGAGCTTTTCGTTGAGCAGGCCCAGTTGCTGGCGGGTTTTCTGCCGCTCGTGCAGCGCCTGGACTTGCAACTGCACAGCCTCGAGCAATTCTTCCAGATCGACCGGCTTCTGATAGTAATCGGCGATGCCGGCCCGAAGCGCCTTGATGACGTCTTTTTTCTCGGCCTGGCCGGTCAGCATGATGGCCTCGAACAGGTGCGTCTTGCCGCCAGCCATCTTCATCGCTTCGACCATCTCGATGCCGTTCATGCCGGGCATTTCCAGATCGCAGAGTACGATGCCGATGGTGCTGTCGGCGCTGAAATGCTCGATGGCCTCAAGGCTTGAATGGCAACGCACACACTCATAGCCGCTGCTCTCCAGAAACTCGCAGAGTTCTTCAACGATAGGGGGCTGGTCATCGACCACCAGAACTTTCGTGAGCGGGTAGTTATCCACAGGCAACTCCATGCTGTTAGGGGACCGTCGACGGCGCCCCGGTCCATTCAGCAAAACATGACTCGGCGTTATTCGATCAGTGTGGGTATTGGTGACAGTACGTCATGGCCATGACTTAACCGTAGTCGTACTTTCTGACTATGTACATAGCATTAAAATTTCCCGCGCTGTTATTCGACTAGTGGAGCAGTGCCGTGCTCAGGAGTAAACCGGCGAATAAAAAAGGTGAAAAAGGATGTTTGTCTGGCGCCGCAGGGTTCATATACCGATAGCGTTGCGCAACCCATTGCTGTGTCGGGGGCCAGGCACTCTTTGCGACGATAAGCCAGGTCGCCATGGCAACACCCGCGCCAATAAACGTACACAGCAGATAGGCACTGTTCGAGGCCAGCGCCAACGCCGTCATCAGTTTGACGTCTGCGGCGCCCAACTTGCCGAGTGCGTAACCGGGCAATGTCAGCGCCAATGCCAGGGTCACGGCCAGCAGGGCCTCCAGCGCAGGCGAGCCGAGCCAGGTCATACCGGTCAAAGCCAGGTAGATAATCGCCAGCGCTGCTGCGCCGAGTGTCAGTCCGTTGGAAATCTGCTTGCAACGCGCATCCTGTTCGGCGCAAATTGCAAACCAGATCAGCAGGAAAAATAATTTCATCACGCCGAAGACATCCTGTTATCGGGAAAGATCTATGCTGTGTTGATGCATTACATGTCAGGGTAGACGTCGATATGAAAACTGTTCTGCACCACACCTTGCCCCGTCGTCAACAGGGGGCCGCCGCTATTGAATTCTCTGCGGTGTTCGTTATTTTCTTTGCGGTGTTCTACGGCATGGTGAGTTATAGCCTGCCGTTGCTCATGGTTCAGTCATTCAATGCCGCCGCCAGTGAAGCGGTGCGCAGAAGTGTGGCCCTCAGTCCAACAGTTACCGGCTATAACGATTTGTTAAAGAGTCAGGCTCAGAGTGTGGTCATGAACCAGTTGTCGTGGATACCCCCTGCGCTGGGATTCAATGTCAACCATACCAGTGTGACCTATAGCGCGGGCATTCTGACAGTGACCATTCAATACCCCAAGACGCGACTGGCTCAGGTACTGCCCTTGTTGACCCTCCCTGGCATTGGCGAGGTTCCGCGCTTGCCGAGCAACCTGACTGCACAAGCGAGTCTGCAACTTGTCCCTTGAAAAGAATCGTTTGAGCCGTTGGCTGGGCCGTGGTGAAGCAACGCAGGTGCCGCAGCCCTTGCCGGTATCGAGCGAGCCCGGTCCGATCGGGGCGGACCTCTATCTGCTGCTGGATGACGAAGGCCGTATACAAAGTATCAGCCCGCACTTGCTCTCTCGTCTGGACATCGCTGCGCCAGTGCCGGCTGCCCAGCGACTGATGAGCCTGCTGCTGCCCAACAGCGCGCTGGTTATCGAAGGTGTGCCGCGTGACTGGCTGGGGCACATGCTCGACCTGGACTTCAAGGGCGACGATGCACACACCTTGCACGCCCGAGGCTGGGTGCAGGCGCATGGCAAGGGCTGGCTCTTGCAATTGCTGGATATCAGCGACCTGATGGAGGAAGCCAGTGCCGCGCGCAGCCGCCAGCAGTGCCTGCGGTTTGCCGGGCAGATGGCCGAGCGTGTGCGAGGGTGCAATGTCGACCGCCTGACTGCCGTGGTGAGCGAGCAACTGGAGGAACTCGCGCAGCTGTGGCGCATTCCCTGTGTGGCGCTGGTGTTGCCGGAGGTTGGCGGTGTCGGCTGGCGTGTTTATTGTCAGTACAGCGCTCATACGGCGCCCGAGTTGTGGCAGGTCGGGCAGCGGCTGGGCACTGCGCTGGATCGATTCAACGTCGATGCCACGCAGCAGTTGAGGTTTGGCGGCAGTGTCGATGCGGGAGCGCTGCAAAGTGTTTTCGGCAACGCTGACGGTTTTCTCATCCCCCACAGCCGCGATAACGTTGCCAAGGCCTGGCTGATGTTCGGTTTTTATAACGCGCAGCAGCAGGCGCCGGACCTGGGCGAGCGCGAGTGGCTCAACCTGTGCTCGGCGCTGGCCGGGCCGGTGCTTTTTCGAATGTCCGAGCAACATAACCGTCACCATGTCGAACGCCTGGCGGTGCTTCAGGACCTGCTGGGCACCGGGTGGTGGGAATTGCTGCCGGATCGTGACGAGGTTCTGCTGGCACCGCAGCTGGCTCGCAGTCTGCGTCTGGGCGACCGGGTCGAGAGCCTGTCGCGTCAGGACTGGCTGGCACTGATTCATCCCGCCGATCGACAGGAGCTGTCCAGTCGCCTCGCCCAGTTGCGCGACAAGGGCACGCCGCTGTTGCTCTGTGTACGTCTGGCACAAAACGACCCCGCTCAGGAAACCCTCTGGTTTCGTATTCAGGGGCAAGCGTTGCACAGGGGGCAGGTGCAGCGGGTATTGGGGTTCATGCTGGACGTCAGCGATATCAAGAATCAGGAAACCGAGGCCGCCGCCGCCCATGCCCGGCTGGATAACCTGATTGCCAGTTCGCCCGCCGTGATTTACGTGCAGCGTTATGATCACGGCAATCTGGAACCCACCTTTTTCAGTGACAGCCTCACGCCTTTGCTGGGCTGGACGCTGGCCGATTGCGTCGACGGGCAACTGGCGGGGTACATCCATCCCGACGACCACGACATCTGGTTCGAGCGTAATCGCCAACTGCTGCGCGAAGGATTCGTCAGCCGCCGTTTCAGGTTGCGCAACAGGAACGGCCAATACCACTGGCTGCTGGACGAGGCGCGACTGCTGCGTGACGACCTCGGCATGCCGGTGGAGGCGGTGGGTCTGTGGCTGGATGTGACCGAGGCCACCCTGGCCGCCGAGCATATACGGCGTAGCGAGGAGCGTTACCGCATTCTGGTCGAGGATTCGCCGGCCATGATCTGCCGCTACACGCCGGACCTGGTGTTGAGTTTCGGCAACCGGCCGCTGGCCAAGTATATGGAGTGCACACCCGAGCAACTGACCGGGATCAACCTGGGAGACTGGCTGTCGGACGAGCAGCGCGAGGCATTCATCAAGCGTATCGGCCAGCTGACTCCGGAAGCGCCGGTGAGTACCGAAGAAATCTGTATCGAGCTGCCGGGACGCGAGTATGCCTGGTGGATATGGGCCGACCGGGGGGTATTCGATGAACACGGCAAACTGGTCGAAGTGCAGGCGGTGGGCCGTGACAACACCGATGTACGCCGCTCGCGCATGCAGTTGAATCAGAGCGCGAAGATGGCAACGCTTGGCGAGATGTCCACCGGTCTGGCCCACGAGATCAATCAGCCGCTCAACGTCATGCGCATGGCCGTGGTCAACGTCCTCAAGCGTCTGGGTCGGGGTGATGTGGACATCGAATACCTCACGGAAAAGCTCAATCGCATCGACACCCAGGTGCAGCGCGCCGCCCGGGTGGTCGATCATATGCGGGTATTCGGTCGCCGCTCTGAAGTAGAAGAGCAGCTGTTCGATCCGGCCCAGGCGGTCGAAGGCACGATCTCGATGCTGGCTGAAGGCATGAAAGGCAAGGGCGTGCAGCTGCGGGTCGGCGGGATGATCGACGCGGTGCGGGTGCGTGGCCATGTCGATCAGCTTGAGCAGGTGCTGATCAACCTGATGGTCAACGCCCGGGATGCCTTGTTGTCGCGCCGGGAAAAGGACCGGGATTTCGAGCCATGGATCAGTGTCGAGGCCGAGCGCGATGAAAATATCATCCGCCTGGCGGTCCAGGACAACGGTGGAGGCATTGATCCGCGGTTGCTGGAGCGCATTTTCGAGCCGTTTTTCACCACTAAACCGGTAGGTGTCGGCACCGGGCTGGGCTTGTCCGTCAGTTACGGCATCGTCGACCAGATGGGCGGCCAGCTCAGCGTCGCCAACATCGGCGAGGGCGCTCGCTTCCAGATCGAGCTGCCGATATTCAACGCCGATCAGCCCGGCAGCTAAATCACCAGCGTCGCCTGACCCAGGTTGCAGCTCAGGTTGGTGCCGACATCGGTAGCCCCCATGCTCACACCCAGTGATTCGAACAACGGGTCGACGACCGACGTCAGCAAGCGTGTCAGGGTGTCGTCGACAATCGCATCCAGCGCCAGGGTCAGGCTGTTCAGTGTGGTGGCCGCACCGGTGATGACGTTGCCCAGCACATTGCTGGTCGCCGGTTTATACACATTCACTTTCACGCTTGAAGCCGTGCCGTTGAGCAAGGTGCTCGGTTTGGTGTGTGCAACGCGTGTCAGGTAAAACGGGGCACTGTTGATCTCCGGCAGGTTGGGCGAGCTGAACGTCGTGCTGGTCACCGTCGAGCTGCCCAGTGCCGACTGGCTGACGTTGTCGAAGGTAAGGCCGATACCGCCACCCCCGAAAGGCTTGCGGGCGGTGCAGTTACCCAGCAGCCCGGCGATTTTCTGACAGGTCATGGTGCCGATATCGATGACCGGCACCGGCAGGGCGGTGATGGCCGCCGGATCAGTGCTGGCGGGGAAGGCCGACGAGCTGTCGATCGAGCCGATCCTGGCGCTGAGCAGTGCTGCGTCGGTCTTGACGTTGAGGGTTTTGCTGGCGTTGCTGGTACAGGTAAAACCGGTGACGTAGCTGTCGGCGCTGGCCATTGACAGGCTCATGTCGATTCTCGGGCCTGCGCTTGATGAGCTGTCGGTCAGAAACTTGAAGTCGGTCACCATGCAACTGCTCAGTCCCAGCGCGCAGGAGGCCGAGGTCCCCAGCCCGGCGAGGTTCAGGCCCAATGCGCTGTTGAGGATCGGCGTGAGGCTGCCGATCACCGAACCTGCGGTATTGGCCAGCGAAGTGATTGTGCCGAGCACCGGCAGGTTGATCGACACCAGCGCGCGCATCTGTGCCGTGCGTACGTAAATCCGGTTGGCACCGTCTCGCGGGTTGAGCGGGTCGATTTTGCTCGGGTCGCCGATCGCCGACAGCTGAGGCGGCTCGATCACCTGAATGCGTGTGGTGACCTGCGCCAGCCCGGCGACATTGATCTGGGTGGCGGTCAGAACGCCGGTCTTTTCGTTGGCCAGTTGCGCGAGGCCCTGGACCAGATCCATCAGGCGCAGATTGGTGTTCAGCGCGGCGAGGTCCGTGCCGCTCTGCACTGAGAGTAGATCACCCAGCAGCACGGTGGTCGTTCCAGCCGCCAGCTTCAAGGCTTGCAGGCCCTGAATGGCGGCGGCACCGCCCAGCGTCGCGTTGGGGCTGATGACGTTGATTGCGCTCTGCAGCAACTGACTGACCGAGACCGAGGTGTTGAGTACATCGTTGTAGCCAATCGCCGTAAGGCTGAGGTCGGTTTTCAGCCTGTTCAGGTAGCTCAGCAGGCTCAGGTTGGTGTCTGCGATGCCTTGCCAGTTGGCAACACTCAGGTTCAGCGTACCGCCCAGCAGGCTGCCGACCACCGGGTTGAGGAGGGCGGCGCCGGTGCTGTCCACAGTGACTGCCGCACTGCGGATGGTCAGTGCCGCCAGCGGCGCGGCGCTGGCGGCCACGGCGGTGGCGCTGATCGTCACATTCGGTGGGGAGGGCGTTTTTTCGAACAGGGCGCCAATGCCGGCTGCAATGCTGCGCGGCACCGGATGCGCCGCAACCACCTGAATAGCCAGCGCTTGCGTCGAGTCGGCGACAAATACGCGAGGTCCCGCGACGTCCACCGCAAGTGTTCCGCAGCGAGTCACCAGAGTGCGGCCATCGGTATTCGGGGTGAAACCGTTGCGCGTAGCACTCTGACTGGCGAAATCGGGCGCCGAGGCCGCCGTGCCGCTGCACGTTCCTCTACGGCCTGCCGCTTCCAGTGCGGCAATGTCCGCAACCCGCTGCAACGAGCGCTTTTCCAGGTACAGCCTGCCGCTGTCGATGACGGTCAGCGTGCACAGCAGCGCCAGGCCCATGGTCAGCGCCGCCATCAGGCCGATTGCGCCGCGCTGCCGGGAAGGCATCGCCGTGTAACCATCCAGTGCAGACATCAACACTCCTTCGATCACGCCATCGCACACTCATTTGTCGCTGGAGAGTGTAGTCAACGCCTCGAAAGAGCACTGGCAAGGTGCCAGATTTGAGAAGTGTCGCACCCGTTGCGCGCGGGTGCGATCAGTTCTGCCGATCAATACTGGTAACGCAGCACCCCGTGCGACAGGGCACGAACGGCAAAGATACCCAGCAACGCGGTCATGGCTGGCACGACGAGCCACCAGACGCGCACCGACATGGCCGGCAAAGGGTCCTTGCGTTGAATGAGCGCCAGGCTGGCGGCGCAGACACAGAACGCCAGAAGCATGCCGGCGAGAATATCGGTAGGCCAGTGAACGCCCAGGTAAACCCTCGACAGCGCGATTGCCAGAGCCGGAATACCGGCGACCAGCATCCAGGTCAGGCGCAGCCGCACGGGCTGGCCACGTCCGGCCAGCACTGCCAGGGTCATGAACAGCGCAAAGGCCGCCGAGCTATGCCCGCTGGGCATGCTGTACGTTGTCAGCGGCTCCAACAGCACCTCCGGGCGAGCGCGGGCGAAAAACGTTTTCAGGATGCCGTTGGCGATCGCGGTGCCCAGTGTGGCGGTCAGGGCAAAGGCTGCGTGGCGCCATTGCCTGGCAACCGCCAGCACGATGATCAGCAGACTGGCGGCCAGCAACTGCGCCCTGAAATCGCCGATGCTGGTGACGAAGACCACAATGTGCTGCGTGGCTTCGCTGCGGTGTTCCTGGATGAGCGTCATCAGGCCGTTGTCGAAGTCGGCCAACAAGGGGAAGCCGAAGAACAGCGCCGCGACCAGCGTCAGGCTGAGCGCGGAAATCAGTCGGGTTGCGTAGCGTTTCTGGCGAATACTGCTCTGGATGCTCAGCCCGAACAGGACGGCCAGGCCGCCGCCGACCACGGCCGCCTCGGGCCAGAAGCCCTCCGGCAGTGGCAGGCGAATCGCTGCACCTGCCGCCCAGCCCGGCATCAGGTAGGCAATCGACCAGCCTGCCGCCGCCAGCACGCTGACTGCCACGAAGCGCGGCAGCGGCATGTCGCACATCCCGGCGATCATCGGCAGCATCGGGCGCAACGGACCGATGAAGCGTCCTACCAGCAAACTGGCAATGCCGTAACGGTGGAAGTATTTTTCCGCACCTTCCATCCACTCCGGGTGCGTGCGCAAGCCGGGCAATTGACGGATATTCTGATGAAAGCGCCGGCCTACGAAGTACGACACCGCGTCACCCAGCAGCCCACCGAGAAAACCCAGCAACAGCACTTCGCTCAACGGCAGAATGCCGCTGCCCGCCAGGGCGGCGATGGCAAACATGATGACCGTGCCCGGCACGACGATCCCGACGATCGCGACGCATTCAATGAAGGCCACCAAAAAGATCGCGACAGCCACCCAGGAAGGGTTTGCGGTCAGCCAGCCAGTCATTCCATTGAGCAGATCGCCCATCGGTCAGTTTCCTTGATCGAGAAATAAGTAGTCGCGGCCTTCGACCTGACCGCGTCTGAGAGGGTTCCGTGTGCAGAAACGGGCGTACCCGGCATCCACGAAGCGGTACATCAGGTGCTCATCGCGCCCGGCAGGGATACCCAGTCGGGTGGTCTGGATAATACGTTCGGGTGTCTGGCCGACGTCCTCGACCAGCAATTTCTGCGGGTCGAAGCGCTTGGCGTCCCACACCGGGACTTTCAGGCCAAGCGCCTTGCACAGCAGCGTCTGGCCAGCGCAAAGCCGTTGCGCCGGGCGCATTGCGCCGCTGGCGTCGGGGTTGTTCAGTTGCATCTGCGCCAGCGCGTTTTCGTCGCTGGTCGCGTCGGTCCAGGGAAATGCCGATTTGATCAGCACGGCATTGCCCGGCCCCTCGGCGCTGAAATTCAACGAATCGCCGCCACGCGCGTAGTACATATAGATGTGGCCGCCGTCGAGAAACAGCGCCTTGCGTTTCTCGGTGTAGCCCAGCGAGGCATGGCTGCCCTTTTCGGCGCAGTAGTACGCTTCGGTTTCGATGATCCGCGCGGCCAGCCACAGGTCGCCTGACTTGTGGCGAATGACTTTGCCCAGCAGGTCGCGCGCCAGCACCTGGGCATCGCGATGAAAGAAGTGGTCGGGGAGGGCTGTGGGCATAATCGGACGGGTACATTGAGAAAGAGCCCGATAATAACAAGCGCAAGTTTAATTGCAGCTGAATGTGTCCGGATTAGGCGCTTTGTTGTTTCTGAACATGACCGAATGATGACAGGCCGTTAAGCCCATGCGTGATGCCTGCCTGTGCATGGCCGCTGGCAACGCCTGCCACGGTGACGAAAAATCTGCGCACTGATATCGACCATCCGCCTGTCTGCGCTGTCGTTCGGGCGGCACGACAGCTATAATCAGCCGCTTTCCTCTTTGCCAAGACCTCTGAGACCAATGACTGAGTCCGTTCTTGACTACATGACCCGCCTGGGTCGCGCCGCCCGCGAAGCTTCGCGAGTGATCGGCCGTGCCAGCACTGCGCAGAAGAACCGCGCCCTGCAGGCCACTGCCGCCGCTCTGGACGAAGCCCGCGCCGAGCTGTCTGCCGCCAATGCGCTTGACCTGGCCAATGGTCAGGCGAACGGGCTTGAGCCGGCCATGCTCGAGCGTCTGGCCCTGACCCCCGCACGGATCGACGGCATGATCGTCGGGTTGCGTCAGGTTGCAGCGCTGGCAGACCCGGTCGGTGCGATCCGCGACATGAGCTATCGGCCGTCGGGTATTCAGGTCGGCAAGATGCGCGTGCCGCTGGGGGTTGTCGGAATCATCTACGAGTCACGTCCGAACGTGACCATCGATGCGGCCAGTCTGTGTCTGAAGTCCGGAAACGCAACCATCCTGCGCGGTGGTTCCGAAGCCATTCATTCCAATCGCGCCATCGCGGCCTGCATTGAACGCGGTCTGGCCGAGGCCGGGCTGCCCGCTGCTGTCGTGCAAGTGGTTGAAACCACCGACCGTGCAGCGGTTGGCGCGCTGATCAGCATGCCCGAGTACGTGGACGTCATCGTTCCGCGTGGCGGCAAGGGCCTGATCGAGCGCGTCAGCCGCGATGCGCGGGTGCCGGTCATCAAGCATCTGGACGGCATCTGCCATGTGTATGTCAGTGCCCACGCCGATCTGGCCAAGGCGCAGAAGATCGCCTTCAACGCCAAGACCTACCGTTACGGGATCTGCGGCGCGATGGAAACCCTGCTGGTCGATCAGACCATTGCCGCCGACTTTTTGCCGTCGATGGCCGCACAGTTTCGCGAGAAGGGCGTCGAGTTGCGCGGTTGCGAGCGTACCCGTGAGCTGATCGACGTGATCCCGGCCACCGAGGACGACTGGCATACCGAGTACCTGGACGCGATTCTGTCTATTCGCGTCGTGTCCGGGCTGGATGAAGCCATCGAGCACATCAACCATTACGGCTCGCATCACAGCGATGCCATCGTTTCGGACCACCAGAGTCAGGTGCGCCGGTTCATGGCCGAGGTCGATTCCAGTTCAGTCATGGTCAACGCGCCGACCTGCTTCGCTGACGGGTTCGAATACGGCCTGGGTGCCGAGATCGGCATTTCTACTGATAAGCTGCACGCCCGCGGTCCTGTCGGTCTTGAAGGGCTGACCTGCGAGAAGTACATCGTGATCGGTGACGGCCAATTGCGCGGACAAGCCTGACTTGAATAGCCCCATGACCGCGCTGCCCAGACGTATCGGCATGCTTGGGGGCACGTTCGACCCGGTTCATATCGGTCATTTGCGCGGTGCGCTCGAAGTGGCCGAACTGCTGGAACTCGATGAGTTGCGCCTGACGCCCAGCGCCAGGCCTCCGCATCGTGACATGCCGAGCGTCACCGCCGAGGATCGTCTGGCGATGGTTCAGAGCGCCGTCGCGGGTGTGTCGCCCCTGACGGTGGATGACCGTGAACTGAAACGTGACAAACCGTCGTACACCCTCGACACACTGGAATCGATGCGCGCCGAACTGGCGCCTCGCGACCAGTTGTTCCTGTTGCTGGGTTGGGATGCCTTTTGCGGGCTGCCGACCTGGCATAGATGGGAAGAACTGCTGGAGCACTGCCATATCGTGGTGCTGCAACGCCCGGACGCGGACAGCGAGTCGCCGGATGCCATGCGCAATCTGCTGGCGGCCCGCGCAGTCAGCGATCCCAAGGCCCTGAAAGGGCCGGGTGGACAGATTACATTCGTCTGGCAGACGCCTTTATCGGTATCTGCCACCCAGATCCGTCAACTGCTGGCCAGCGGTAAGTCGGTACGTTTTCTGGTGCCAGACGCGGTACTGGCCTATATCGATGCGCGCGGACTTTACCGCGCGCCGAACACTGATGGGTCGTCCTGAAACTGCTTTGATCGACAAGCGTCTGGACGGTCCCACACATACGAGCTGAATGAGTTTTATATGACCAAGCAAAAAATGAGCAGTGAAGAAGTCATCAATGTTGCGATTGCAGCCCTCGAAGAGGTCAAGGGTGCCGACATCCTGACCATCGACGTGCGCGACAAGACCAGCATCGCTGACTACATGCTGATCTGCACCGGTACGTCCAACCGTCAGTTGAACGCACTGGTCGATAACGTCCGTGACAAGGTCAAGGCTGCCGGCCTGAAGTCCCTGAGCGAAGAAGGCAAGGGCGACAGCGACTGGGTCCTGCTGGACCTGGGTGATGTGATCGTCCATGTGATGACCGCTGCGGCACGCCAGTTCTATGACCTCGAGCGCTTGTGGCAGGGGGCTGAACAAAGCCGTGCTGCCAGCGCTGCGCACCACACACCGGGCAACGAATAAGGTCTTGATGTGCGTCTGCGTCTGATCGCTGTGGGTTCGCGCATGCCCAAGTGGGTGGAAGAAGGTTGGCACGAATATGCCAAGCGGATGCCCTCCGAGCTTGCGCTTGAACTGGTGGAAATCCCGCTCAATACCCGAGGCAAAAACGCCGACGTCGCGCGCTTTATCCGTCAGGAAGGCGAGGCGATGCTGGCGAAAGTGCAGCCGGGCGAGCGGATTGTCACGCTGGAAGTGCATGGCAAACCGTGGAGCACCGAACAGTTGGCGGTCGAGCTCGATCGCTGGCGTCTCGATGCGCGCACGGTCAACCTGATGGTCGGCGGCCCCGAGGGGCTGGCGCCTGAAGTCTGTGCCCGCAGTGAACAACGCTGGTCTCTGTCGCCGCTGACCCTGCCGCACCCGCTGGTGCGCATCCTGATCGGCGAGCAGATGTATCGCGCCTGGACGGTCCTGTCCGGGCACCCTTATCACAAGTAGCATCGTCTTTACTGTGAATACGGCCTAAATGTCTCAACCGATCCGCCTCAAAGACCACGAAAAGGACGCACGCCTGGTGCGCGGCAGGGTCGTGTTCGGTGCTGTGGCGGTGGTGTTGCTGGTGTGCGTGCTGATTGCCCGGTTGTATTACCTGCAGGTCATCCAGTACGAGTATCACTCCACGCTTTCGGAAAATAACCGCGTTCACGTTCAGCCGATTCCGCCCAGCCGCGGGTTGATCTACGACCGTAACGGCGTTGTGGTCGCCGATAACCGGCCCAGTTTCAGTCTCAGCATGACCCGTGAGCGCGCCGGCGAGTGGTCCAGCGTGCTCGACACCATTGTCGAGATCCTGCAGCTCACCCCCGACGACCGCATCATCTTCGAAAAGCGCATGAAGCAGGGGCGTCGGCCATTCGAGCCGGTGCCCATCCTGTTCGAGCTGAGCGAGGAACAGATCGCCCTGATCGCCGTCAACCAGTTCCGCCTGCCGGGCGTCGAAGTGGTTGCGCAACTGGTCAGGCATTACCCGCAAGGGCCGCACTTTGCCCACTCGGTCGGCTACATGGGGCGCATCAACGAGAAAGAGCTCAAGAGCCTCGACCCGATCAATTACAGCGGCACGCACCATATCGGCAAGACCGGCATCGAGCGCTTTTACGAGCCCGAGCTGCATGGTCAGGTCGGCTACGAAGAGGTCGAGACCAACGCCCGTGGTCGCGTATTGCGTGTGCTCAAGCGCACCGACCCGATCCCCGGCAAGGACATCGTCCTGAGCCTGGACATCAAGCTTCAGGAAGCCGCCGAAGCGGCACTGGGCGGTCGTCGTGGTGCGGTCGTCGCGCTGGACCCGGCCACCGGGGAAGTGCTGGCGATGGTCAGTGCGCCGAGCTTCGATCCGAATCTGTTTGTCACCGGCATCAGCTTCAAGGCCTATGCCGAGCTGCGCGATTCCATCGACCGGCCGCTGTTCAACCGCATCCTGCGAGGGCTGTACCCGCCGGGCTCGACCATCAAGCCTGCAGTGGCGATTGCCGGGCTGGATACCGGTGCGGTGACGCCTGGCTCGCGGGTATTCGATCCGGGCTATTACCAACTGCCCAATTATGATCACAAGTACCGCAACTGGAACCGCACCGGCGATGGCTGGGTCGATCTGGATACGGCGATCATGCGTTCAAATGACACGTACTTCTACGATCTGGCACACAAGGTGGGCATTGATCGACTGGCTACCTACATGAACAAGTTCGGTATCGGGCAGAAGGTCTCGCTGGACATGTTCGAAGAATCTCCCGGCCTGATGCCGTCCCGCGAGTGGAAGCGCGCCACGCGCCGTCAGGCCTGGTTCCCTGGCGAAACCCTGATTCTCGGGATTGGTCAGGGCTACATGCAGGCGACGCCTTTGCAACTGGCCCAGGCGACCGCGCTGGTGGCCAACAAGGGTGTATGGAATCGGCCGCATCTGGCCAGAACCATCGAAGGCAAGGCGCCTGTTGATGAAAATCCGATGCCGGACATCGTGCTGCGCGACCCGGCCAACTGGGGACGCGTCAACCATGGCATGCAGGAAGTGATGCACGGCGCGCGCGGTACGGCGCGCAAGGCCGCCATTGGTGCGCAGTACCGGATTGCCGGCAAGAGCGGTACTGCCCAGGTGGTGGCCATCAAGCAGGGCGAGAAATACGACCGCACCAAGGTGCAGGAACGCCACCGCGACCACGCCTTGTTCGTCGGCTTCGCCCCGGCTGATAACCCGAAAATCGTTGTTGCAGTGATGGTCGAGAACGGCGAGTCCGGTTCCGGCGTTGCTGCACCCGTCGTGCGTCAGGTCCTGGACGCCTGGCTGCTCGACGAAAACGGCCATCTCAAACCCGAGTACGCCGGTTCCCTGAATCTGGAGGCTGCGGCCCGTGAAGAGTAATTTCGACCGCATCCTGTCCAGTGAAGACGTGATGCGTCGCCGCGCCACGTTTCTGCAGCGCATTCATATCGATGGCCCATTGCTGATCCTGCTGCTGACGCTGGCGGCGGGCAGCCTGTTCGTGCTGTATTCGGCCAGCGGCAAGAACTGGGACCTGCTGATCAAACAGGCCAGTTCGTTCGGCATCGGTCTGGTGGCAATGGTGGTGATCGCCCAGCTGGAGCCGCGCTTCATGGCGCGCTGGGTGCCGGTGCTGTATGTCATCGGCGTGCTGCTGCTGGTGGTGGTGGATGTCATGGGCCACAACGCCATGGGCGCAACGCGCTGGATCAACATTCCCGGGGTGATCCGCTTCCAGCCTTCGGAGTTTCTCAAGATCATTATGCCGGCGACCATCGCCTGGTACCTGTCCAAGCGCACGCTGCCGCCGCATTTGAAGCACGTGGCGGTCAGTCTCGCCCTGATTGGTGTGCCGTTCATTCTGATCGTGCGCCAGCCCGACCTGGGAACGTCACTGCTGATTCTGGCGTCGGGTGCCTTCGTGCTGTTCATGGCCGGTTTGCGCTGGCGCTGGATTATCAGTGTACTGGCGGCGGCCATACCGGCCGCGGTGGCCATGTGGTTCTTCTTCATGCACGACTACCAGAAGCAGCGCGTACTGACCTTTCTGGACCCCGAAAGCGATCCGCTGGGGACCGGCTGGAACATCATTCAGTCAAAGGCTGCGATCGGTTCGGGCGGCGTGTTCGGCAAAGGCTGGTTGCTCGGTACCCAGTCGCACCTCGACTTTCTGCCGGAAAGCCATACCGACTTCATCATTGCAGTATTGGGTGAAGAGTTCGGCCTGGTAGGCATCTGTGCGCTGCTGATCATCTATATGCTGCTGATCGGCCGCGGGCTTGTGATCACTGCGCAGGCGCAGACATTATTCGGCAAACTGCTGGCCGGCGCGTTGACCATGACGTTTTTTGTTTACGTTTTCGTCAACATCGGTATGGTCAGTGGCCTGCTGCCAGTGGTGGGGGTGCCGTTGCCCTTCATTAGCTACGGCGGAACTTCGCTCGTAACCCTACTGTCAGCGTTTGGGGTTTTGATGTCGATCCATACACATCGTAAATGGATCGCTCAAGTTTGATTAAGGTGAACTATTCAATGCAAGCAATGCGTAACTGGGCTCGATATGCTCCGGTGGTCGGTCTGGTGGGCATCCTTGGCTCGGTGCAAGAGGCGCTGGCGGGCGACTATGATGGGTCGCCCCAGGTGGCGGAATTCGTCGGTGAGCTGACCCGCGATCATGGCTTTGCCGGTGAGCAGTTGATGAGCCTGTTCCGCGAGGTCGAGCGCAAGCAGGCCATTCTCGATGCCATTTCCCGCCCGGCCGAACGGGTCAAGCAGTGGAAAGAGTATCGGCCGATGTTCATCACCGATACGCGCATCGCTCGCGGTGTCGACTTCTGGCGTCAGCATGAGGCCGCCTTGGCGCGTGCCGAGCAGGAATATGGCGTGCCGGCGCAGATCATCGTGTCGATCATTGGTGTAGAAACCTTCTTCGGCCGCAATACCGGTAATTACCGGGTGATCGACGCCCTGTCGACGCTTGGCTTCGATTACCCGCCGCGCGCCCAGTTTTTCCGCAAGGAACTGCGCGAGTTTCTGCTGCTGGCGCGCGAGCAACAGGTCGACCCCCTGACCCTCAAGGGGTCTTACGCCGGGGCGATGGGGCTGCCGCAGTTCATGCCGAGCAGTTTCCGCGCCTACGCGGTGGATTTCGACGGTGACGGTCACATCAATATCTGGACCGACCCGGACGATGCCATCGGCAGTGTCGCCAGCTATTTCAAACGCCATGGCTGGGTGGCCGGTCAGCCGGTGGTCAGTCGCGTCACGGCCCGTGGCGACCGGGTTGACGAGGGGTTGAGTCCTGCGCTTGATCCGGTAATGTCGGTCGGGGAGTTGCGACAGCTGGGCTGGGCGAGTCATGATGCGCTGCGCGACGATATGCCGGTGACGGCATTTCGTCTGGAAGGCGACAATGGTCCTGAATACTGGCTGGGTTTGAACAATTTTTATGCAATCACCCGTTATAACCGCAGTGTGATGTACGCCATGGCCGTATATCAGCTGTCTGAATCGTTGGTTCAAGCTCGAGGCGTCAAGTAATGCGGGCATCGCCGATTCTTCAATCATTCAAGCTTCTGGCGCTGACCGGCCTGGCAGTGCTGGTTGCCAGTTGCTCGTCGCCGTCACGCACAACGTCGTCGCAGCCGCCAAAAGGCGGTGCAGTTGTGCGCTCGATGCCGGGCCTGGACATCAACAGAGCCCACAAGGACGGCGCGCCGTGGTGGGATGTGGATGTCTCGCGTATCCCTGACGCAACGCCGACCCTGCACACCGGGGCCTACAAGGCCAACCCGTACACCGTGCTGGGCAAGACCTACTTCCCGATGAGCGATGCCAAGCGTTACGTCGCTTCGGGCACCGCCTCCTGGTATGGCACCAAGTTTCATGGCCAGAACACCGCCAACGGCGAGGTGTATGACCTGTATGGCATGAGCGCCGCGCACAAGACCCTGCCGCTGCCCAGCTACGTCAAAGTGACCAACCTGGACAACAATCGCACGGTGATCCTGCGCGTCAACGATCGCGGGCCGTTCTATTCCGACCGCATCATCGACCTGTCCTACGCGGCCGCCAAAAAGCTCGGCTATGCCGAAACCGGCACGGCTCGGGTCAAGGTCGAGGGTATCGACCCGCAGGAATGGTGGGCGCAACGGGGTCGTCCGGCGCCGCTGTTGCTCAATCAGCCGCAGGTCGTTGCCCAGGCGACGCCGCCTGCGCTGTCCACTTCGACCGGCACCGTCGAGCAGTACACACCGCCGCCTCAGCAGCACGCTGCACCCGTCGTGCCGATGCAGGTTGACGCAAAAAAAAACGCTTCAGGACAAGCCGCTGGGCTGTTTCTCCAGGTGGGAGCCTTCGCCAACCCGGACGCTGCGGAACTCCTGAGGTCGAAATTGAGCGGGATGGTTCGAGCGCCGGTGTTCGTCAGCTCGATAGCGCGCAATCAGCAAACACTCTATCGAGTGCGGATGGGACCGATCGACACGCAGGGTGAAGCCCAGCAGCTGCAAAACAGCGTCAGGTCGGCCAATCTGGGTCAGCCGAGCGTAGTGACATCGGATCAGTAAGTTCTTCGACAATCGTTCCCCGGCAATAATGGGGGACGATATGCAGTCGCACGCGGCGCAGATTTGCTTTCAGGGCAAGCGTTGCAGGTAACTGCCCACAAGGTCGTGTGTCGAACAGGCGACTTTGTCAGCCAGGGTTACAGCCTGGCGCCACGAGCCGTACCGAAGCGTTTTCGCTTCGCCGGTCTGTTCAGTTTTGCCCGCAAGGGCATGTTTGCCCATTAGGATTCTCGAGAGACGGATGAACATCACCACCTTTGCAAAACGTTTGTGCCTGCTTGTTCCACTGATTATCACCCCGACTGTGTGGGCGGCAGAGCAGATGACGCCTGCTGCACCGCAACTGGCGGCCAAGTCCTACGTGCTGATGGATGCCACCAGTGGCAATGTCCTGGTCGAGAACAATGGTGATCAGCGTCTGGCTCCTGCCAGCCTGACCAAGCTGATGACCGCCTACATCGCGACCCTGGAAATCCGTCGCGGCCAGATCGGCGAAAACGATCCGGTGACGATCAGTGAAAACGCCTGGCGCACAGGCGGTTCGCGGATGTTCATCAAGGTCGGCAGCCAGGTCACGGTCAGCGACCTGTTGCACGGCATCATCATCCAGTCGGGTAACGACGCCAGTGTCGCGATCTCCGAGCACATCGCCGGCAGCGAAGACGCCTTCGCCGACATGATGAACAAGACTGCCGGCGACCTGGGCATGACCAACAGCCACTTCATGAACCCGACCGGTCTGCCGAACCCTGAGCACTACTCGTCGGCTCACGACATGGCGATCCTGGCACGCGCGATCATTCACGAGGACCCGGCTCACTATGCGATCTACTCGCAGAAGGAGTTCTTCTGGAACGGCATCAAACAGCCTAACCGTAACCTGCTGCTGTGGCGCGACAAGACCGTTGACGGTCTGAAAACCGGTCACACCGATGAAGCCGGCTACTGCATGGTGTCCTCGGCAGTACGTGACGGCATGCGCCTGATCGCCGTGGTGTTCGGCACCAACAGCGAACAGGCCCGTGCGGCGGAAACCCAGAAGCTGCTGACCTATGGCTTCCGTTTCTTCGAAACCCAGAACTTCTATCAGAAGGGCACCGAGCTGGCCCAGGCCACGGTCTGGAAAGGCACCGAGCGTCAGGTCAAGGCCGGTCTGGCTGAAGATCTGAGCATGACCATGCCAAAAGGCGACATGAAGAAGCTGTCTGCCAGCATGACCATGAACCCGCAACTCGTTGCGCCAATCGCCAAGGGCGACGTGATCGGCAAGGTCGAGGTCAAGAAAGACGATCAGGTGGTTCACACCGCCAATCTGATTGCGCTCGATGGGGTTGAGGAAGGTGGTATTTTCCGCCGCGTGTGGGATAGCATCCGCCTGTTCTTCTACGGCTTGTTCAACTGATCCAGTAACCAATGCCGACCTTCTCGCGGCCTGCTCATGATCTGAGCGGGCCGCGTGTCCGTCGTCACGGCTTGTGAGACCTTTACTGCCATGACTGATACCGACATCAAGTCGCACAAAATAGAATTTCCCTGCAATGACTACCCGATCAAGGTGATCGGTGACACCAGTGTGGGCTTTACGGCGGCCGTGATGGAAGTGCTTGAAAAGCATGCCACGGTCGACCTCAAGACGCTCGCCGAGCGTCAGAGCAGCAACGGCAAATACACCACTGTGCAACTGCACATTGTCGCTACCGGCGAAGACCAGTTGCGCGATATCAATAGTGCCTTGCGCGCTACGGGTTTCGTGCACATGGTGCTCTGATGGCGGGTACGCTGGGTTTTCGTGATCTGGGCCTGATCGATTACGAAACCGCCTGGCACGCCATGAAGCGCTTTACCGACGAGCGTGGCCGCGAGGCTGCCGATGAGGTCTGGCTGGTTCAGCATCCGCCGGTTTTCACCCAGGGACAGTCCGGCAAGGCCGAGCATTTGCTGCTGCCGGGTAATATTCCTGTCGTACAGGTCGATCGTGGCGGCCAAGTGACTTATCATGGCCCGGGCCAACTGGTCGCTTACCTGATGCTGGACGTCAGGCGCCTTGGTTTCGGCGTTCGCGATCTGGTCACCCGGATCGAGAACACCCTCATCGCCTTGCTCGCCGACTACGGCGTCAAGGCAGCAGCCAAGGCTGATGCCCCTGGCGTATACGTCGACGGCGCGAAGATAGCGTCGCTCGGTCTGCGCATTCGCAACGGCTGCTCGTTTCATGGTCTGGCGTTGAACGTCGACATGGACCTTGAGCCGTTCCGCCGCATCAACCCGTGCGGATACGCCGGGCTGGCCATGACCCAACTGAGCGATCAGGCAGGGCAGATAGAATTTTCCGAGGTAAGTGCCCGACTGCGTGCGCAGCTCGTCAAACACCTCGACTACGCTGAGCAGGCGACCCTTACGGGCGGAATAAACCATTATGACTGACACCGTGCAAACCCTGATCCCGACGCTGGATGTTTCCGAGCGAGTGGCCCGTCCGAAAGTCGAAGCGGGCGTCAAGCTGCGCGGAGCGGAAAAGGTTGCGCGCATCCCGGTCAAGATCATCCCGACGGTAGATCTGCCGAAGAAACCCGACTGGATTCGCGTGCGCATCCCGGTTTCTCCGGAAGTCGACCGTATCAAGCAATTGCTGCGCAAGCACAAGCTGCACAGCGTCTGTGAAGAGGCGTCCTGCCCCAACCTGGGCGAATGCTTCTCCGGTGGTACTGCAACGTTCATGATCATGGGCGACATCTGCACCCGTCGCTGCCCGTTCTGTGACGTGGGCCATGGTCGTCCGAAGCCGCTCGACGTCAACGAACCGAAGAGCCTCGCCATCGCGATTGCCGACCTGCGCCTGAAGTACGTGGTGATCACCTCGGTTGACCGTGACGACCTGCGTGACGGTGGTGCTCAGCACTTCGCCGACTGCATCCGTGAAATCCGCCTGCTGTCGCCGGGCGTGCAGCTCGAAACGCTGGTGCCCGATTACCGTGGCCGGATGGACGTGGCGCTGGAAATCACCGCCGCCGAGCCGCCGGACGTGTTCAACCACAACCTGGAAACCGTACCGCGTCTGTACAAGGCTGCGCGTCCGGGGTCGGACTACCAGTGGTCGCTGACCCTGCTGCAGCGCTTCAAGCAGATGGTCCCGCATGTACCGACCAAGTCCGGGCTGATGCTGGGGTTGGGCGAGACCGACGAAGAAGTCATCGAAGTCATGCAGCGCATGCGCGAACACGACATCGACATGCTGACCCTGGGTCAATACCTGCAGCCTTCACGCAATCACTTGCCCGTGCAGCGCTTTGTCCACCCCGACACCTTTGCCTGGTTCGCCGAAGAAGGCTACAAGATGGGCTTCAAGAACGTCGCATCCGGGCCGCTGGTACGCTCTTCGTACCACGCCGACGAGCAGGCCAAGATCGCCAAAGCGATGCTCTGACAGCACGCCGCAAAAACAGGAAGGGCCAGGTAGCGATACCTGGCCCTTCTTTTTGTGGCTGATGATCGTGCCGATTATCTGCGGACTATCGTGTCAACGCTCCGCGTTGGCATGCCGTTCTGGACGCTTTGCGTCACACTCTTCGCCGCATCGTAAGTCGAGATTGGACGCGGAGCGTCCGGAAATGCATTCCCACGCTGGAGCGTGAGGAACGATAGGCGTCCGTAAGAACGCTATCGTGCCAATGCTCCGCGTTGGCATGCCGTTCTGGACGCTCTGCGTCCTCCCGATTACTGCCCGACAGGCTTGCGCAGGTTCTCCAGCAATTCATGCGTCGGGTAACCATCGGCTGGCCAGCCGAGCGATTGCTGCGCACTGCGGATGGCCTTGCGTGTATTGGCGCCGATAATGCCGTCTGGCGCGCCTGCGTCGTACTGGCGTGCCGAGAGCAGGGTTTGCAGCTCAATGCGCTCTGAGCGGCTCAGCGGCAGGTCTCCGCGTGGCCAGCTGCCCACGACATAGCCCGCGCCCTTGAAGCGATCGGAGAGCAGGCTGATCGCCAGTGCGTAGGAGGTCGAGTTGTTGTACTTGAGGATGGCGCGGAAGTTGTCCAGCACCAGAAAGGCCGGCCCGCGATAACCGGCTGGCAACAGCAAGGCGGCTTGCTGCTGGCTGGCGGCGACCGGAATGGCTGAGCCGTCGGGCTGTTTCAGACCCAGTTGCTGCCATTCAGCAAGACTCTTGCGGGTCGTCGAGTCGGCCAGCGAGTAATCGAACCCCGAGCCGAGCACCACTTCAAAGCCCCAGGGCTGACCACGCTGCCAGCCGGAACTTTGCAGGTAGTGCGCAGTGGATGCCAGGGCATCGGCCGGGGTGTTCCAGATATCACGGCGGCCATCGCCGTCAAAATCCACGGCATGGGTGTTATAGGTGGTCGGGATGAACTGCGTCTGGCCCATCGCACCGGCCCACGACCCCAGCATTTTGTCCGGGGTTATGTCGCCATGCTGGATGATTTCCAGCGCGGCGAGCAACTGGCTTTGTGCAAAGCCGGGACGGCGACCTTCATAGGCCAGTGTCGCGAGTGAGCGAATGACGGATTGCGTACCCTGTAACGACCCGAAATTACTTTCCATACCCCACACCGCGACCAGCGTCTGACGATCGACGCCGTACTGCTGCTCGATCTTCTGCAGGTCGTCGGCATACTGCGACAGCAGCGCCTGACCCTTGCGTACGCGTGCGGCAGAGATGGCACCGTCAAGGTATTCCCAGACCGGGCGGCTGAATTCAGGCTGACTGCGGTCGGCCTTGACTACGCTCATGTCGGGGGTGACACCGGCAAATGCCAGATCGAATACGTCCGCGCGAATGCCTGCCTTCAACGCCTGGGCACGAAAGCCGGCCTGCCATTCGCTGAAGCTGACGGCGGGCTGAATCGTGAGGTTGTCATCAACGACCAGTGCTGGCGTAGGCGCTACGGCAGGAGCGTTTGTCTGCACCTTGCTGGATTGAAGAGGCGTGGCATCGGCTGCAGTGGGTTTTTCTGCGCAGGCTACCAGGGCAACAAGACTGGAGGCAGCGATGAGTTGGCGCAGCTGCGGGCGATGGGTAAAACGAGAAGGCATGCTTGAGTCCAAGGGTATTACCGTTAGGTGCAGACCATAACACGGCTAAGCGGTTGAAAGCGCCCCGGAAATGTTGCTCGATATCAGGCTGCCATAAAGCAGGAAGCCTCCCAGCTTTTAGACTGGAAGGCTTCGCGGCGGTAGCTGCCTTTGCCTTTGGCCGGTTGTTCCTGACGACTGCGGAACAAGGGCTGGGCGATGATGGATTTGGCCTTGTTCGGCCGCTTTGGCTTGCTCATGGCAGGTGCTCCTGATGGGTGTTGTAAAACGTTGCGAATCATCGGGCAGAGCCGCGCGTGTGTCCAATAGTCGTGTGCTATGGCGCTGAGTACGTAATTGGCCGAGTGAATGAAGACCTGTAGGAGCGAGCTTGCTCGCGAATTTGATCAAAAATCAAACTGATGCAGTAGCGCCATCATGATGATTGCAAGGGTGGCAACTCCCATGCCTGTCGCCCAATTTGCGGCTGGGGTTTCCGCAAACCAAGAGCCTTTTACAGGGTATTTGCCAAGCGTCAGGAGTTTTACGACAGGCCATCCGACCGGATAGAAAATGGCACGAGCAACGACCTCAAACAGGCCAGTAGGTATGTCGCACATGAGGCCTACTCCGCAGGCAATGCCAATCGTTGCCCCGCCATCAGCAGTGCCAGCCGGCTCAGGCTGCTCCAGGGCGAGCCTGCTGCCTGGCCTTTGATCTGCGCATCGACGCGTTGCGCATCCATGAGCAGCTGGCTCCAGCGTTTGGCCGAGTGACGTTGCAGGGCTTTGCTCATCAGTGGCTTGCGCTTGTCCCAGATCGGCGGGCGTGCCGAGCTGAACACCTTGTCCAGCGGTACGCCCTGGCTGAACTGTTGCGACATGTTGGCCAGGGCGCGCAGTTCGCGGGTCAATGCCCAGAGAATCACCGGCGTTTCGACCCCTTCGCCACGCAGTCCTTCGAGCATGCGCAGCGCGTGGGCAGCTTCGCCATTGAGCACTGCATCGGTCAGGCCAAATACGTCGAAGCGCGCACTGTCGGCTACGGCCGCCTGCACGGTCTCGACGGTGATCTGGCCTTCTTCGGCCATCAATTTGAGCTTTTCGATTTCCTGCGCGGCGGCCAACAGGTTGCCTTCGACCCGGGCAGCGATCAGTTCGACAGCGTCCTGAGTGGCTGCCAGACCTGCCTGCGACAGGCGCTGGCGAATCCATTGCGGCAGCTGGCCGATGTCCACCGGCCAGATTTGCACGAACTGGGTTTGCGCGCCCTCGACCAGGGCCTTGCCCCATTTGGTTTTCTGCGCACTGCCATCGAGCTTGGGCAGGCTGATCAGCAGCAGGGTGTCTTCGGCAGGTCTGGCGCAGTATTCCATGAGTGCCGCAGCACCCTTGTCGCCGGGCTTGCCGGAGGGCAGACGTAACTCCAGGAGACGGCGTTCGGCAAACAGCGACATGCTGGCACCCGCCTGGAGCAATGTGCCCCAGTCGAAGCTGGCGTCGGCGCTGAATACCTGCCGCTCATCGAAGCCTTGCTGGCGTGCGGCTGCGCGAATGGCGTCAGCTGCTTCCTGGCAGAGCAGCGGATCGTCACCGCTGATCACATAGACGGGCGCAAGTGTGCCTTGCAAGTGCTTGCCGAGTTGGGCGGGGGCGAGTTTCATGAGTCAGAGCATGTCGGGGCCGGAGAACCGGCCCCAGACACTTATCTGGCTGGAACTTCGACAGGCGACTGCTGAGGCGTCTCGTCGCGGATTCGCTGGGCAGCCTCCAGTGCGTCGGCTTCGGCCTTGGCAACCGCATCGGCCTTGGCCTGCAGCTCGTCCAGACGCGAAGGGGTCAGTTGCTGCAAGCGAGCCATCATTTTCTGGATCAGGTCGTTGCGCATTTCCTGACGAACCTGGGCGGCTTCCTGGTCGGAACCGGTCAGATTGTTGCCGTCGTGCACGTAGGAACGGTCTGCAGTGACTTTATCGCCAAGCAGGAAGCGATCCTTGTCGCCATGCACTTCATAGGTCAGGGTGGTGGTCAGCTGGTATTCAGCCGAGCGACCCGAGCCCGAGTAGCTGATGGTGCGCTGAGTCTCGGCCTCGTTGGTCAGCATCAGCTTGTAAGGCGCGCCGGTATAGACCTTGACGCCGGAGCTGGTCAGCAGGCGAGTGAGTTGCGTCACGGTTTCGCCATAGGCGTTGCGGGCGCTGACATCCAGCTCCTTGATCGCAAGCTCGGTGGTACCGGTGCCACGCAGCTGGAAGCCACAGGCACTCAACAGAACAGCCAGGCCCATCACCAGCAAATTGCGTTTGATCATCTTGATGCTCCCCTTGAATCCGTTTGGGCCGCCAGTGCGTGCCCTGGAAATATGTTCGGCGCCCTGCATTTGCCGGGCGCCCGATCCAATCAGCTTGCGACGATGTTGACCAGCTTGCCAGGCACGACGATCACCTTGCGAATGGTCAGGCCATCAGTGAAGCGCAATACGTTCTCGTTGACGCGTGCGGCCGCTTCGACCTCTTCGCGGCTGGCGCTGGCGGGCATCTCGATGTGACCACGCAGTTTGCCGTTGACCTGAATCACCAGTTGCAGACTGTCCTGTACCAGCGCGCTTGCATCGAATGCAGGCCAGCCCGCGTCGATCACCGGCTCATTGTGGCCCAGTTGCTTCCACAGTTCGTGGCTGATGTGCGGTGTGATCGGAGCCAGCAGCAGGGCGACGGTTTCCACGCCTTCCTGCATCAGGGCGCGATCCTGCGGTGTGTCCTGCGGGGCCTTTTCCAGCACGTTCATCAGCGTCATCACTTGCGCGACAGCGGTGTTGAATTTCTGGTTCTGGCCAATATCCTGGCTCGCCTGTCTGATCGCCTGATGAATCGCGCGGCGGATGGCTTTCTGCTCATCGGTCAACGCCGCAACGTCCAGGCCGGTCGATGGCCCTTGAGCTACATGCGCCTGAGCCAGACGCCATACGCGGCGCAGGAAACGATGCGAACCTTCGACGCCCGAGTCGGACCATTCCAGGCTCATGTCGGGCGGGGAGGCGAACATCATGAACAGACGGCAGGTGTCGGCACCGTACTGGTCGATCATGGTCTGTGGGTCGATGCCGTTTTTCTTCGACTTCGACATCTTTTCAGTGCCGCCGATTTCCACCGGCAAGCCGTCGCTGGTCAGTCTGGCGCTGATCACCTTGGCCTTGGCGTCTCTTTCGAGGGTCACGTCGGCCGGGTTGATCCAGGTTTTCTTGCCGCTGGTTTCCATGCGGAAGTAGGTTTCGGCGTTGACCATGCCCTGGGTGAGCAGGTTCTTGAACGGTTCGTTCGAGGTTACCAGGCCTTCGTCGCGCATCAGCTTGTGGAAGAAGCGGGCGTAGAGCAGGTGCAGGATCGCGTGTTCGATACCGCCGATGTACTGATCCACCGGCAGCCAGTGGTTGGCAGCGTTCGGCTCGACCAGGCCGCCCTCGTAATGCGGCGACGCATAGCGCGCGTAGTACCACGAGGACTCGACGAAGGTGTCCATGGTGTCGGTTTCACGCTTGGCCGGTGCGCCGCATTTCGGGCAGCTGCATTCGTAGAACTCGGGCATGCGCGCCAGTGGCGAGCCAGCGCCGTCGGGCACGACATCCTCAGGCAGGACAACCGGCAACTGGTCTTCCGGGACCGGCACGTCGCCGCAGGTGTCGCAATGCACGATAGGGATCGGGCAGCCCCAGTAGCGCTGGCGGCTGATGCCCCAGTCGCGCAGGCGGAACTGGGTACGGGACTGGCCCAGGGATTTCTTGACCAGCGCGGCTTCAATGGCGTCAAACGCGTCCTGGAAGGTCAGGCCGGTGAACTCGCCGGAGTTGATCAGCTCGCCATGCTCACCGTAGGCCGGTTGCCATGGGGCCGGCGTTTGGTCGCCGGCGCTGGTGCGTACCACGGGCTTGATCGGCAGACCGTACTGGGTGGCGAACTCGAAATCACGCTCGTCGTGTGCCGGTACGGCCATGACCGCGCCATCGCCGTAGTGCATCAGCACGTAGTTGGCGACCCACACCGGCAGTTTCTCGCCAGTCAGTGGATGCTCGACGAACAACGAGGTCGCCTGGCCTTTCTTTTCCTGTGTGGCAACGTCGGCTTCGGCAACGCTGCCGCCCTTGCATTCATCGATGAACGCCTGCAGGGCGGGGTTGCCTTGAGCGGCCAGGGTTGCCAGCGGGTGTTCAGCCGCCACGGCGACGTAGGTCGCCCCCATCAGGGTGTCAGGGCGGGTGGTGAAGACTTTCAGGGCACCGGCTTCGCCGATCGACGCCTGGTCGTACGGAAACTGCACTTCCATGCCGCGCGAACGGCCGATCCAGTTGCGCTGCATGGTCTTGACCTGTTCAGGCCAGCCCGGCAGTTCGTCGAGGCTTTCCAGCAGCTCATCGGCGTACGCGGTGATCTTGAAGTAGTACATCGGGATTTCGCGCTTTTCGATCAGCGCGCCGGAACGCCAGCCGCGGCCGTCGATGACCTGCTCGTTGGCCAGTACGGTCTGGTCGATCGGGTCCCAGTTCACGGTGCCGTTCTTGCGGTAGATCACGCCTTTTTCGAACAGGCGAGTGAACAGCCATTGTTCCCAGCGGTAGTAATCAGGCTTGCAGGTGGTGACTTCGCGCGACCAGTCAACCGCCAGACCCAGGCTCTTGAGCTGGGTCTTCATGTAGTCGATGTTTTCGTAGGTCCACTTGGCCGGCGCGACGTTGTTGTCGATGGCGGCGTTTTCAGCCGGCATGCCGAAAGCGTCCCAGCCCAGTGGCTGCAGAACATTCTTGCCGAGCATGCGCTGGTAGCGGGAGATCACGTCACCAATGGTGTAGTTGCGCACATGACCCATGTGCAGCTTGCCGCTCGGGTAAGGAAACATCGACAGGCAATAGAAGGTGTCCTTGCCTGGCTGTTCACTGACTTCAAAAGACTTTTGCTCATCCCAGAACGTTTGGGCGGCGGCTTCGATTTCACGGGGCTGATAGAGTTCGTGCATGGCTACTTTTTACTAAGGATTAGTGACCCTTGACCTCTTCATTGCTTCGCCGAGTCAGGTCGGCACCGCGTGGCGGACAATTGCAACTGTCTGTGCGGTGCGTTCGGGCTCAAGAGCGCGGAAGTGGAATTACAGGAAGCGCAGTAGCATACATGAGGGCCGTCTATCGAGGGAAACCCTGATTGCGTCCCCGTGTGGGCTCAACGCCCGGCCGACAACCTTATCTGGCCGTTGGTCGTAGTTCCATGCCGGTTCTTGCAGCAGCGCTAAGCTCAAACGCGAGGGTGATGATTTATCTTCGATGAGGTGAGCGGATGACAGAGTTGCAGCATGTTGTAAGTCTATCCAGGCTGTATGGGCGCCTGATCGACCGTCTCGGACTTGCACTCGAGACGGCGAGTACCTCGGTCCGGCTCCGAAACGAGTCGCCTGCCGAGCTTGAGCTCAAGGGGTTGAGCCGCGCCGAGTTCCAGTTGATCGAGGCCTATCTCGAAAAAGGTAGCGGGGACGCAGGCGCAGCTGTCGTGGACACGTTTACGGGCAACGGTGTGGTTGCTGCGGAGCATGGCCGGTTGCCCCGAGCGTCAGCCACGATCGTGTGGCTGAAGGATCGGCGACGAGCCAAGGCGTCAGTACGGCTGGGCCGTAACACTTAGGCAATTGCACGCCTGCCTGCGCGCGCAGGCCAAGGGCCTGGCTATCATCGGCTTCCTGCTCCAGGCATTGTCGCGTGCCTGCAAACATTCTAGGCTGCGGGCACTCATGGAGATGTCCCGATGCCCTTGCGTTACCTGTTCAAAACCCTCCTTTTGCCGCCCGGCATTCTGTTTGTCCTGCTGATCCTCGGCTGGTGGTTGCGTCGCTCCCGGCCACGTCTGGCGACGGCGTTCTTTGCGGTCGGCCTTGGCGGAATGTGGCTGATGAGTCTGCCGGTCGCCGTAGAGTTCGCCGCTCGTAGACTGGAGCAGATCCCGCCCTTGCCGCAACAGCGATGGGCGATGCTGGCGCAGCAGGTGGATGCCATTGTGGTGCTGGGCAATGGGCGTGAGCGCAACTCTCCGACCTGGGGCACAGACACGCCCACTGGTCTTGGGCTGGAGCGCCTGCGTCTGGCGGCGCGATTGGCGAAAGAATCCGGACTGCCAATACTGACCTCTGGCGGCCTGCATTTTGACCAGCCGCCCAGCGAGGCGGCGATCATGGCGCAGTCGCTGCAGGACGATTTTGCCGTGACGGTGCGCTGGCAGGAGGGGCTGAGCCGCACCACATGGGAAAACGCAACCATGAGCGCCGCGATTCTGCAGCCGCAAGGTATCAAGCGCGTGGTGCTGGTGACTCAGGCCTGGCACATGCCGCGGGCACGCTGGTGCTTCGAGCAGGCGGGTTTCACGGTGGTGGGTGCGCCGGTCGGCTTTCTGGGGGTCGACAACGCTCGGCCTTTTGGTGGCTGGCTGCCTGAAAGTCGCGTGTTCACGCAGAGCGGGATGCTGCTCAATGAAGCCGCAGGCTTGCTGGTGTATCCGTGGATCTATCGGAAGGGGTAACGATCATCTGAAGCAGTGACCATCTGAAGCCGATTCCACCTGCAGGCAGATGAAACCGGCTTCGTGCAGTCAGACGGTCTTGGAAATCCGTGCCGCCATCAATGCCCAGCCAAACAGCAGCAGGCAGACAATTGCCAGCGGCCACGAGCGCCAGTGCAGATACGGCGTGAGTTCATGCATCGGCACTACTTCGCCGTACAGCACGCCGCGTTCGAACTGCGGAATCTGCTCGGTGATTTGGCCGAACGGGTCGATCAGCGCGGTCACGCCGTTGTTGGTGGCGCGGATCATCCAGCGACCCGCTTCAAGGGCGCGCATCTGGGCCATTTGCAAGTGTTGCAGAGGGCCTATCGAGGTGCCGAACCAGGTGTCGTTGCTGACCGTCAGCAGCAGGTCGCTTTGCGCCGACAGGCTTGCGGCGAACTCCGGATAGACCACTTCGTAGCAGATGAACGGCGCGATGTGATAACCCTTGGCCTGCAATAACGCCTGATCGTTCGGGCCGCGCGCGAAGTCCGACATTGGCAGATCGAAGAAGGAAATCAGCCCGCGCAGCAGGTCCTGCAGCGGCACGTACTCACCGAACGGCACAAGTTTCTGCTTGTAGTAGGTGCCGTCACCCTGACCTGTGACCGTGATGCCGTTGTAATAGCGGTACTCACCGCGCCCGGTCGGTTCGCGCACCGGTACGCCGGTGATCAGTGCCGCGCCGCGGTCCGAAGCGAACTTGCCCATCATCGACAGATAGCCTTCTGCGCTTTCCTTGAGCACCGGCACGGCGGTTTCCGGCCAGACGATCAGGTCTGCCTGCTGCGAACGGAAAGTCATGTCGCGGTACAGGGCCAGCTGATCGTTGAGCTTTTGCGGGTCCCACTTCATGCTTTGTTCGACGTTGCCCTGCATCGCCGCGACTTTCAGTGGCGCGCCGGACGGCGATGTCCAGGCGTGCCCCTTGAGGGCCAGGCCTGTCACCCACGGGGCCAGCAACAGCACCACGCCCATGGCCAGAAACGATTTGCGTTCACGCAGGCGGTGCAGGTTGCACAACAGTGCAGCAGTCATCGCCAGCGAGAACGAAATCAGCCATACGCCGCCGACGGGGGCGAGCCCGGCCAGTGGACCGTCGAGCTGACTGTAGCCGGAATAGAGCCACGGGAAACCGGTGAGAAACCAGCCGCGAAACGCTTCCTGCCACAGCCACAGGGCTGCGAAGGCCAGCGCATCAGCCAGCGGTGCCTCATTGCGACGCAGCCAGCGCGCCCAGACCCAGGCGGGCAGGGCAAAGAACAGGGCAATGGCGGCGATGAACAGCAGCATCAGCAGCCCGGCCAGCAGTACAGACGCGCCGCCGTAGGTGTGAATGCTGACGTAGATCCAGCTGGTGCCAGCGCCGTACAGACCGAAGCCGTAGCACCAGCCGCGGGCCAGTGCCTGGCGCGGGTTCAGGTCGCGCAGGCCCAGATAGAACATCGCCACTGCCACCAGCACCAGAGGCCAGAGGTCGAAAGGCGCCAGGGCCAGAGTCGTGAGCCCGCCAGCCGCCAGGGCCAGCAGGTTACCGGGCCAGCCGGGGCGGGTTATCCAGCGCATGTAGATTCCTTAAAGCAGCATCAAGTGTTTACGGACGTGAAATGGGCGTCACGCGCAGCAAATGAATGCGACGGCTGTCAGCGCTCAGGATGCGGAAACGATAAGCACCGATTTCAGTGATTTCGTTGCGCTTGGGCAGATGGCCGAAGGCATTCATCACCAGACCGCCCACGGTGTCGAACTCGTCGTCCGAGAACGTGCTGTCGAAGAATTCGTTGAAATTCTCGACCGGCGTAAGGGCCTTGACCAGGAAGTCGCCGCTGGGCAGCGGTTTGATGTAGCTGTCTTCCTCGACGTCATGCTCGTCTTCGATGTCGCCGACGATCTGTTCCAGCACGTCTTCGATGGTCACCAGACCTGCCACGCCGCCGTATTCGTCAATGACGATGGCCATGTGGTTGTGGTTGGCGCGAAATTCGCGCAGCAGCACGTTGAGACGCTTGGATTCGGGCACGAAGGTGGCCGGACGCAGCAGCTTCTTGACGTCATCACTGTCGCCGTCGGCCTTGAGGATCAGCGGCAGCAGATCCTTGGCCAGCAGCACACCGAGCACGTCATCGTGGCTCTCGCCGATCACCGGATAGCGCGAGTGCGCAGCATCGATGACCGCCGGCAGAAATTCACGGGGTGTCTGGGTCGCCTTGATGCTGATCATCTGCGAGCGCGGCACCATGATGTCGCGCACTTGCAGGTCAGCCACTTGAATGGCGCCCTCGACGATGGCCAGCGCTTCGCTGTCCAGCAGTTTGTTCTGGTGGGCTTCGCGCAGCAGCTCAAGCAGCTCCTGGCGGTTTTTCGGCTCATGGACAAAGGCCTGGGTCAGTTTACCCAACCATGACTTTTGCCCGTTGCTCGATCGGTCTTCGCTCATAGCCCTTACTCGTGGTCCTTGCTTGGTGTGTCTGAATGGGGAGGGTCGGCACTTTCGTCGTCGGCGTAAGGATCGGGATAGCCCAGCTCCTCAAGCAACGTTCGTTCCAGTGCTTCCATTTCTTCGGCTTCTTCATCATCGATGTGGTCGTAACCCAACAGATGCAGGCAGCCATGAATGACCATGTGCGCCCAGTGCGCGTCGACGGACTTGCCCTGTTCAACGGCTTCACGGTTGACGACCGGAACGCAGATGACCAGATCGCCCAGCAACGGGATGTCCAGCATGTCGTCTGGAACGTCCGCCGGGAATGAAAGCACGTTTGTTGCGTAATTTTTGTGTCGCCAGGTGTTATTGAGCTCACGGCCTTCGGTTTCGTCAACCAGGCGGATAGTCAGCTCGGAGTCGGCACTGCGCTGACGCAAGCCCATTTCACACCAGAGGCGGAATCGGGCTTCGTCAGGGGCGCTGGTCTCGCTTGCAACCTGCAGGTCCAGCTCAAGCATCGCGGTGTTTGTCCCGTGGGTAACTGTTGTTGCCCGACGGACCATCGCTGAGGCGGTCGTCGAAACGCTCGTAGGCTTCGACGATGCGCTGCACCAGCGGGTGGCGAACCACATCCTTGGGTTTGAAATGCGTGAAGCTGATGCCCGGCACGTCCTTGAGCACATCGATGACATGCGTCAGCCCGGAGCGAGTGCCTTTGGGCAGGTCGACCTGGGTGATGTCGCCGGTGATCACGGCCGTGGAGCCGAAGCCGATACGGGTCAGGAACATCTTCATCTGCTCGACGGTGGTGTTCTGACTTTCGTCGAGAATGATGAAGCTGTTATTAAGGGTGCGTCCGCGCATGTAAGCCAGCGGTGCCACTTCAATGACCTGCTTCTCGATCAGCTTGGCGACGTATTCGAAACCGAGCATCTCGTACAGCGCGTCATACAGCGGGCGCAGGTACGGGTCGATCTTCTGCGCCAGATCGCCGGGCAGGAAGCCCAGCTTCTCGCCAGCCTCGACCGCCGGGCGCACCAGCAGGATGCGTCGAATCTGCTCGCGCTCCAGTGCATCCACCGCACAGGCCACCGCCAGGTAGGTCTTGCCGGTACCCGCCGGGCCGATGCCGAAGTTGATATCGTTGCTGAGGACTTCCTTGACGTAACGCTGCTGGTTCAGGCCGCGCGGGCGAATCATGCCCTTTTTGGTGCGCAGCGAGACGCCGACTTCGGCGGCAGGGTGGTTGTCGAGGCCGTCCACACCCGATTCCTGGAGAAACAGGTGGACCATGTCCGGCGTCAGTTCGGTACCTTTGGTTTCCCGGTACAGACGGCGCAGCAGGTTCTCGGCGGAATGACTTTGTTTGGGGTCGCCAATGAGCTCGAATTGATTACCGCGATTGCGGATCTCGATGTCCAGGCGTTGCTCGATCAGGCGCAAGTGCTCGTCGAGTTGCCCGCACAGGTTGGCGAAACGATGGGCCTCGAAAGGCTCGAGGGTGAAGCGATGAGGTTCTATGGGTGCGTTCAAGGTCGTTTAATGGCCGTCCGGCGGCAATTGAGATGTATTGAAGAATAACCCTAGCGCTGGTTGTGCGAAAGCTTTGCCTTGTTAAAGGCCGCGCTAGGGATTTCACCGTGCTCAATGGTAGGGACCGCGCAGAAACGAATTCATTCGGCGATTCGTTTCTGCGCCGACACTCAGGTTTTACTGTAGCAGCGAGCCGCGCAATGAGTGAGGCTGTGCATCATCGATGTGTACATCGGCAAACTGCCCGATCAATTTGGGGTTGTCGCAGCGAAAATTGACAATCCGGTTGTTCTCGGTGCGCCCCTGCAGTTCGCCCGGGTCTTTCTTCGAGTAGTCGGTTACCAGAATGCGCTGGATGCTGCCGACCATCTGTCGGCTGATCTCGAAACCCTGCTGGTTCAGACGATGTTGCAGCGCGGCCAGTCGCTCTTTTTTCAGGGCTTCCGGCGTGTCGTCCTTGAGGTCCGCGGCGGGCGTTCCCGGACGCGGGCTGTAGACGAACGAGAACGAGAAGTCGAAACCCACGTCCTCGATCAACTTCATGGTGTTGTCGAAATCCTTTTCGGTCTCGCCGGGGAAGCCGACGATGAAGTCGGAACTGATACTGATGCCCGGCACTGCGGCCCTGAGCTTGCGCAAGCGGGACTTGTATTCCAGCGTGGTGTGGTTGCGCTTCATCGCCGCCAGGATGCGGTCGGAACCCGATTGCACAGGCAAATGCAGGTGTTTGACCAGCTCCGGCACTTCCGCGTGGGCCTGGATCAGGCTGTCGGAAAATTCCAGCGGGTGCGAGGTGGTGTAGCGAATGCGGTCGATGCCATCGACGGCGGCGACCACGCGGATCAGGTCCGCCAGGTCTGCAACGCGGCCGTCGTGGGTGGTGCCGCGATAACCGTTGACGTTCTGCCCCAGCAGAGTGACTTCACGCACGCCGTTTTCGGCCAGGTGGATGACTTCACTCAGCACGTCGTCGAACGGACGACTGACTTCCTCGCCACGGGTGTAGGGCACCACGCAGAAGGTGCAGTATTTGCTGCAGCCTTCCATCACCGACACATAAGCACTCGGGCCATCGACGCGTGGCTCGGGCAAATGGTCGAACTTTTCGATTTCCGGGAACGAGACGTCGACCTGCGGCAAGCGGGTCACGCGTGCGGCGTCGATCATTTCCGGCAGGCGGTGCAGGGTCTGCGGGCCGAACACCACGTCCACATAGGGTGCGCGATCGCGAATGGCTGCGCCTTCCTGGCTGGCCACGCAGCCACCGACGGCGATGACCATTTCCGGATTGGCCAGCTTCAGCTCACGCCAGCGGCCGAGCTGGGAATACACCCGGTCCTGGGCGCGCTCACGAATCGAGCAGGTATTGAGCAGGATCACGTCGGCGTCTTCCGCGCGAGCGGTGACTTCCAGGGCCTGATGTTCGCCCAGCAGGTCGACCATGCGCGAGCTGTCGTACTCGTTCATCTGGCAACCGTGGGTTTCGATATAAAGCTTTTTGGCCATGCGTGATGATCAACCGTGTCAGTGAACCGCGCATTATAAGGATGAAGGGCTCGGGTTCCTAGCGTTGGCTGTCCGACGAGGCGGGCGGACATGCTATAGTCCGTGCCCCTTTTTCATCTCTGATCGTTACCCGCCCGTTATGACCAAACGCGAAGCTCCAATCTACAAGGTGATTTTCCTCAACCAGGGACAGGTGTTCGAGATGTACGCCAAGCAGATCTACCAAAGTGATCTGTGGGGCTTTCTGGAAGTTGAAGAATTCGTCTTCGGCGAGCGCACGACCGTGGTGGTGGACCCCAGCGAAGAGAAGCTCAAGGCCCAGTTCGAAGGCGTGGTGCGCAGTTTTGTGCCGATGCACTCGATTGTGCGCATCGATGAAGTCGAACGCATGGGCACGCCGAAGATCAGCGAGGCGCGCGGTACCAGCAATGTAATGCCGTTCCCCATGCCGATGCCGGAAAAGTAAGCGTTGCAGGTTTGCATCGCGACTGCCCTGAAAGATTCCTGATCAGGGCAACGGAGAGAAAGGACTGCGCCCTTCGGCGGTCTGCAGTTCAAGCAGGTATTTGCGGAAAATCTGCCCCAGTACCTGAGTGGCCACTTCGAGCTCGTCACGCGGCATCTTCGCCGACACTTCGTCGGCAGCGTCCAGCGCCTCTTCCGAACCGTTGACCGCGGCCATCTTCAGCACGATGTACGCCTGAATGTTGTTGGCCTGCACACCTTCGCCACGGCTGAACATCAAGCCCAGCTGGTACTGCGCCTGGGCATGGCCCTGCAGTGAAGCCTGCTCGAAATAATTCAGCGCCTGCGGCAAATCGCGAGGTGCATTTTTGCCCTCGTAATAGAACTCACCCAACTCGTACTGTGCCTGCGCGTCCCCACCCTTGGCGGCCTGCTGGCAGGCTTCAAGCGCTGCAGGCAGGTTCTCTGGCTGGGTATTGAGGGTGCAACGACCCATCGCCGGTACTAACAACGAGTTGCCGCCGGCAGTTGCCAGCAGGGGATAGACAAGCAACAGGCAGCCCAATACAAGGGTGCGGCCGGTGCGGTTCATGGGAGTCGACTTACCTCTGAAAAAGGTGCGGGCATGCCCGACCAGCTAAACGTGCTGGCTGCGCATTATGAAATAAGCAGAGCCAACCTTACAAAGTCTTTACGGATTTTCTGCTGCACGGCCTGAAAACACCCTTCTTTACGGGCGGATTACCTGAAACAGGGTTGTTGTCAGCGTGTATATGCAGCGTTCGCAGTGCATTGTAGAAGCAAAATGCATACTTAACGTTCAGTTTCATTTGCAGTCATCACTCGCGCCGGTTCACTGACACCCTGCGCGAGTGGTGCCTGAGGAGCTTATTTCAGCGCAGCGAATGCCTTTTCTGCGGCATCCAGGGTCAGTTTCAACTCGGCATCACCATGGGCGATTGAGGTGAAACCCGCTTCGAAGGCGCTTGGCGCGAGGTACACGCCGCCGTCCAGCATCAGGTGGAAGAAACGCTTGAAGCGCTCGGAGTCACTGGTCATCACGTCTTCAAACGTGACGATTTCGTCGGCTTCGCTGAAATACAGGCCGAACATGCCGCCGGCCTGGGTCGTCACGAACGGAATACCGGCTGCATCGGCGCGCTGTTGCAGACCTTCGAGCAGGCGGCGGGTGTAGTCGCTCAGTTCATCGTGAAAGCCGGGACGGCTGATCAGGCGCAGCGTGGTGAGGCCGGCCGCCATCGCCAGCGGGTTGCCCGACAGAGTGCCGGCCTGATAGACCGGGCCGAGCGGTGCGATGTGCGACATGATTTCGCGTTTGCCGCCAAAGCAGCCGACCGGCATGCCGCCACCGATGATCTTGCCGAAGGTGCTCAGGTCGGGCGTCACGCCGTAGTAAGCCTGTGCGCCGCCGAGGGCTACGCGAAAACCGGTCATCACTTCATCGAAAATCAGCACCACGCCGTGCTCGTCGCACAGCTCGCGCAGCCCTTGCAGGTAGCCAGGCGCAGGCGGCACACAGTTCATGTTGCCGGCCACGGGTTCGACGATGATGCATGCCACTTCCTGACCCACTTCGGCCAGCAGGTCACGCACGGCGTCGAGGTTGTTGAAGGGCACGGTCAGGGTGTGTTTCGCGAATGCTGCAGGTACGCCAGGCGAGCTGGGCACGCCCAGGGTCAGTGCGCCGGAGCCGGCCTTGACCAGCAGGCTGTCGGAGTGACCGTGGTAGCAGCCTTCGAACTTGAGGATGCTGTCGCGGCCGGTGAAGCCGCGCGCGAGGCGGATCGCGCTCATGGTTGCTTCAGTGCCCGAGCTGACCATGCGGACCATTTCCATGGACGGCACCAGTTCGCAGACCAGGTCGGCCATTTCGGTTTCCATGGCCGTCGGTGCGCCGTAGGACAAGCCGTGTTCCAACTGGCTGCGCACGGCGTCGAGCACGTCGGGATGGCTATGGCCAAGAATCATCGGGCCCCAGGAGCCGACGTAATCCACATAACGCTTGTCGTCTTCGTCAGTCACGTAGGCGCCCGCAGCGTGCTTGAAGAACAGCGGCGTGCCACCCACGCTCTTGAAGGCGCGAACCGGCGAATTGACGCCACCGGGGATGTGTTTTTGGGCGTTGGCGAACAGTGTTTCGGAACGGGACATGATCGGGTCTCTGCTTTGAAGCGGGGAATTCGTGTCTACGCTGGGGTCAGCCGAGGCGGGCAGCTTCAGGGTGGGCTGCTTTATTGGGTGGCATGAGCCAGAGAAGGCGCAGGAACGCGCACTATATCAAATGAAGCGCGGCTGCGAATGAGGATCCACGTACTTGTGGGAGCGAGCTTGCTCGCGAAGGGGGCAATGCAGGCCCCGAAAATAGCGGGTCTAAACCATCGCCTTCGCGAGCAAGCGAAGCGTCGCCCGGCTCGCGCCCACAGTGATTGGGCTCTACAGCAGCGCCGTGAAAGCTTTCGCCCGGCGCGTCACTTCCTGAGTATTTTCAGCGCCGAACAGGCCGTGCACCACGGCGAGCAGGTCGGCCCCGTGTTCGACCAGTTGCGGTGCGTTCTCCAGGGTAATGCCGCCAATCACCGCAATCGGCAGGTGGACCCTGGCACGCACCTGAGCGATCAGGTCCAGCGGCACGGCCGGGGCGCCGGGTTTGGTCAGGGAGTTGAAGAACCTGCCAAATGCCACGTACGTCGCGCCGTCAGCCTTGGCTTGCTCGGCCAGTTCCACGCGGCCATGACAAGTAGCCCCGACAATCGCCTTGTGCCCGAGCAGGGCGCGGGCATCGGGCAGCGAGCCGTCGGACTGCCCCAGGTGCACGCCCACCCCCAGCCGCGCAGCCAGTTCAGCGTCATCGTTGATGATCAGCCGGGTCTTGTAGCGTTCGCAGAGCTTGAGCAGTTCGGTCGCTTCGCGCAGACGGCGGGACTCGTCACTGTTCTTGTCGCGGTATTGCAGCAGCGTCACGCCGCCGTCCAGTGCCGCTTCGACGTACGACAGAAATTTTCCGGACAGCAACTGGCTGTCGGTGATGGCATACAGGCCACGCAGTTTCATGAATCGACCCTCATGGCGATGTGTTACGAGCAAAAATCCAGCGGCAGCCGACGTGGCACGAATTGCCCCCGGCCCAACTGTTCGGCATCCCTCAGCGTTCGCCAGGTGTAGTCGAGTGCCGACTTCACCGCGCTGACCAGCTCCTGCCCCTGGGCGATCCGCCCGGCCAGTGCGCTGGCCAGGGTGCAGCCGGAACCGTGATAGCTACCGGGCAGACGTTCGCAGACGAAGGTGTGGGTCTGGCCGCCGCGCAGGTACAGGCGGTTATGGATTTGCTGTTCATCACCATGACCGCCAGTGATCAACAGATATTCACAAAACGGCAGTAGTTTGTCAGCGCACTCATCCGCAGTACCTTCGGGCAGCTCGGCAAGAATGCGGGCTTCCGGAAGGTTCGGCGTGGCGATGGTCGACAGTGGCAACAGGCGTTCGCGCATGGCGTAGCCGACCTCGTCCTTGCCCAGTCTGCCGCCGCCGCCAGCGCGTAACACCGGATCACAGACCATGGGCAAGTGCGGGTGAGCCAGAAGCAGATCGACGACCGTATCGACCATGTCCAGTGAGCCGAGCATGCCCAGCTTGACAGCTGCTACGCTCGAATCGTTGAGGACTGCATTGGCTTGCGCCATCACCCATTCGCGATCCAGCACGCGGAAATCACTGACATTGACAGTGTCTTGCACCGTAAGCGCGGTAATGACCGGAGCGGCATGGCAGCCTTGGGCGAGCAGGGCTTCTATATCGGCCTGCATACCGGCACCGCCACTAGGGTCGTGGCCGGACAGGCAAAGGACTACGGGGCGGGAGCTATAGATATTCATGGTGCGCGAGCTTATCACTAAACCTTTCGCGGGCCGCTCGGGGGGCCGGTTTTTTCTTGCGGATCGAGGTCAGTCGGCGACGACGGCAGGCTCGACAAAACCTTAAAAAGTACTCATGTTTGCTCTGCAGTCACCGATATAGAGCTATTGCCTTGATCTTGATCGCGATACTGTCTTTCAGCTATTAGCGGCTATGCTTGAGTGGCAAGGCTGACGAGTGACGGCTCGGGCTTTTACTGATGTCTGCCGGTACATGTGCACGTTCAATGGTGTGTTTGAATCATTAGCCTGTTTCAAGGATAGAAATTTGCGGGACGTCGTAATCAATGGATGGATTGAACGCGACGACCTACCTTGGGGCTTCAATGCGCTATCTGTTGATCATTCTGGCTCTTTGGCTGCCGTTGCAGAGTCATGCAGTCGAGTTTGATGAAAACACTCGTTTTCTGCCGCTGGGCCGTGCCATTCAGGTATTCGAGGACCCCACCGGCGAGGCGACCATCGAAAGCGTCAGCGCTGCCGCTCATGCCAGTGCCTTTAAGCCCGTGCCTCCCGGAACCTTCAACGCCGGTTATTCGCGTTCTGCCTTCTGGCTGAAGGTCGAGCTGACCTATCGCCCCACGGATGCCAGCATCCATAACGACTGGCTGCTGGAACTGGCCTATCCGCCAATGGACCACATTGACTTCTACGGCCCGGATGCCGACGGGCAGCCCACTCGCGCCTGGCATACCGGCGATATGCTGCCGTTCTCCAGCCGTCAGTTCGCCCAGAACAACTACCTCTTCCAGCTGGACCTGCCGCCTGGCCAGACGCGAACCCTGTACATGCGTATTCGCAGCGAAGGCGCTGTTCAGGCACCGCTCTACCTCTGGTCCACCCATGCCTATATGGATGCGCAGCCCACCAAGATTTACGTCTTCGGTCTGATCTACGGCGTGCTGCTGGGCATGCTGGTCTACAACCTGTTCATCTACCTCAGCGTTCGTGAGGTGGATTACCTGTATTACCTGCTGTACGTCGCCTCGTTCGGGCTTTACCAGATGTCGATCAACGGCGTTGCGATCGAATACCTGTGGCCTGACAGCCCGTGGTGGGCGAATGCGTCGACCCCCTTCCTGATATCGCTGGCGACGTTATTTGCGTGCCAGTTTTCGCGCAGCTTCCTGGGCACGGCACAACTGAGCCGCTGGCTGGACCGGCTGTTGCTGGCGGTCATCGGCGCTGCCGTTCTGGTCATGGGTATGGCCTTGTTCCTCAGCTACGGGCCAGCCTTGCGCGGCGCCGCTCAACTGGTCATGGCAGGCGCCCTGACGATCTATCTGGCGGGTATCGTTGCGGTCATCAAAGGCGAGCGGGTCGGGCGCTATTTTGTGCTCGCCTGGTCGGTGTTCATGGTCAGCGGACTGATCTTCGGCTTGATGCTGCTTGGCTATCTGCCTAATACCTTCCTGACCATGTACGCCTCGCACATCGGCACGGTGCTGGAAATGGCGTTCCTGTCGATGGCGTTGGCCGACCGTATCAACCACGCCCGCAGGCAGCAGGCGCAAACCTTGCTGGCTGCCGGTCAGGATCTGGAGCGTCTCAACCAGCAACTGGCCAACAGCAACCGGCTGAAGGATGAGTTCCTGGCCACGCTCACCCATGAGCTGCGCACGCCGATGAACGGCGTGATCGGGTCGCTGGAAGTCATGCAGACGCTCGACATGGACGACGAAGTCGAGATGTATCAGCAAACCGCCGCCAGTTCGGCACGCGACATGATGAGCATGATCAACGGCATCCTGACCCTCACCGAGCTGCAGGCTGGGGTGCTGTATGCCGACTGCGAGGCGTTTTCGCCCAAGGATCTGGCCGACAGGCTGCGTGAACGCTTCTGCGGTGCGGCTCAGTCCAAGGGCCTGATATTGACGCTCGATCTGGACGATAAACTGCCGCCGAGCCTTCGTGGTGACGCGGGCAAGCTCTACCAGTGCATCGAGTGCCTGGTGGACAACGCGATCAAATTCACCCGAAAAGGCGCAGTGCAGGTGCGTTTCAGTGGCCATCCGCAAGACCTGGAGCGCCTGTACCTGCGGGTCGAAGTGATGGACAGCGGTATCGGTTTGAGCTGCCTTGACGAAGCCGGGCTGTATCAGCATTTCTTTCAGGTCGACGGCTCCATGACCCGTGAGTACGGTGGGCTGGGCATCGGTCTGGCGATCTGCCGGAAACTGATCGAGTTGCAGGGCGGCGAGCTGAGTCATCGTTCCGAACCCGGCAAAGGCAGCTGTTTTACGCTGAGTGTCCCGATGCTGATGGTCGTACCGGGCGCAGTGCGCAGGGCGCCTGAACTCAAGGCTCAATGGGGCATATAAGCGGCCTTATAGCGCCATCAGCTTAAAGCGCCGACCGTTAGGCGGCTGCGGTACTTTTGCGAGGGCCGGGTGCGTGATTCACTGTGTGCACATTGCGTGTGTATGCAGGCAGGAGATGACTCATGAACCTGAATCAATTCGCCGAAACCCACGAAGTCACCAATCAACCGCCGCCGCTGGACGGGGCAAACCTTTACCGTATCGACGTGCCCCTTCAGGAGTGGAGCAGCCGATTCGGTGCAGGTTGGGCGCAGCCGCGTATCGACGCCTATGGTGCGCTGGCAGGAGGTCCGCTGATGGCGGCGGGCTTCCTGGCCAACCAGCACAGGCCCGAGTTTGCCAGCCATGACCGCTACGGGCATCGCATCGACCTGGTCGAATTCCACCCGGCGTATCACCAGTTGATGAGCACGGCCATCGCGCATGGCATCCCGTCGTTGCCGTGGACCGAGCCGCAGCCCGGTGCTCACGTGGCGCGTGCGGCCATGAGCTATCTGCACACCCAGGCTGAGCCCGGCAGCGGCTGCCCGCTGACCATGACCTTTGCCAGCGTGCCTGCGCTCAGGCTGCAGCCGGATCTGGCTGAAATCTGGCTGCCCAAGGTGCTGTCGACTGAGTACGATCCGCGCAACGTGGGCATTGCGCACAAGAGTGGCGCGACCATCGGCATGGCCATGACCGAGAAGCAGGGCGGCACCGACGTGCGTGCCAATACCACGCGTGCGTTTTCGGTGGGGGCCGGCGGCCCCGGCCAGGCCTACGAACTGGTCGGGCATAAATGGTTTTGCTCGGCACCCATGTGCGATGCCTTCCTGACCCTGGCGCAGACCGACAAGGGTCTCAGCTGTTTTCTGCTGCCACGCCACCGGCCGGACGACACGCGTAACGAGTTCTACATTCAGCGCCTGAAAAACAAGCTCGGCAACTGGTCCAACGCCTCCAGCGAGGTTGAGTTTCGCGGCGCGCTGGCGTGGATGATCGGCGAAGAAGGGCGCGGCGTGCCGACCATCATCGAAATGGTCGCCATGACCCGTTTCGACTGCATGATCGGCTCCAGTGCCCTGATGCGTCAGGCGCTGACTCAGGCGACTCATCATTGCGCGCACCGTGCGGTCAGTGGCCGGTTGCTCGCCGAGCAGCCGTTGATGCAGAACGTGCTGGCTGACCTGGCACTGGAAAGCGAGGCCGCGCTGGCCCTGACCCTGCGGATGGGGCGCGCGCTTGACCACCTGGATGATGATCACGAAAAGCGTTTTGTGCGCCTGGTCACCGCAGTGGGCAAATACTGGATCTGCAAGCGCGCCCCGGCCATGATCAACGAAGCCGCCGAGTGCCTGGGCGGCGCCGGTTATGTCGAGGACAGCATTCTGCCCCGCTTGTACCGCGAAGCGCCGGTCAACTCGACATGGGAAGGCTCCGGCAACGTGCAATGCCTGGACGTGCTGCGAACCCTGTCCAAGGAGCCCGGCGCACTCGATGCGCTGTTCGACGAGCTGGGCGACGGGCATGGCGACCGGCATCTGGCGGCGCACATCGGCACGCTCAAGGCCGCGTTTCAGGACACCGGCGACATTCAGTATCGCGCCCGCCAGTTGACCGAAGACATCGCCATCGCCTTGCAGGGCAAGCTGCTGCTGGAAGCGGGTAACGCGGCGGTCAGTGACGGCTTCATTGCCGGTCGGATAGCGTCCGGCGGGCGGGTGTATGGCGCATTGCCCACGGGCGTTGACGTAGAAACATTGCTGCAAAGGTCCTCGCCGCAGGTGGCATGAGCACGCGAACCCGTTACGATGCACGTCTGCAAGATCAGACAGGACATGAATCGTGACCCAAGCCTTTGTTGTTGTCGACACCGCCGAGCAGGCTGTAGAACGGCTCGCCGAGCTGCATGAACGCGCTACCAGTGCGTTGAGTCAGGCGCTCAAGCGCTACCTGAAAGACCGCGTCGAACCCACCGCCGAAGAGCGCGCGCAATTCAGCTACCCGGAACTGCGCCTGATCTACAAATGCCAGGGCGAAGTACCGGTGACCACCCGTGCCTACGCCAAGGTGCAGCTGCCGGGCACCTACAGCGTTACCGTCACGCAGCCCAAAGCCTTCAAAAAGTACCTGCTCGAACAGCTCGTTCCGCTTATGAACGATTTCACCGTGACGGTCGAAGTCGGCATGAGCGAGCAGAGCATTCCTTATCCTTACGTGGTCGAGCAGGGCGATGAACTGGCCGGCACGGGTGTCACCGCTGCGGCGCTGGCGCGGGTGTTCCCGAGTACCGACCTGTCGGCCGCCACCGATGGCATTGCCGACGGCCTGTATGACTGGGCCAATGTCGACCCGCTGCCACTGGCGCTGTTCGACGCTGCGCGGGTGGATTTCTCGCTGCGCCGTCTGGTGCATTACACCGGCAGCGACTGGCGCCACGTACAGCCGTGGATTCTGCTGACCAACTATCACCGCTATGTCGACCAGTTCATTCTGCACGGCCTGGAAAAGCTTCGCGAAGACCCGCGTTTCGTGCGCATGGTCCTGCCGGGTAACGTGGTAGTCGACAAGAGCATGGGCCAGGACGAAGCCCAGGCCATCGTCGCCAGCGTGGTCTGGCACCGCTATCAGATGCCGGCCTACCACCTGATCGCCGAAGACGGTCATGGCGTGACGCTGGTCAACATCGGTGTCGGCCCGTCCAATGCCAAGAACATCACCGATCACCTCGCTGTACTGCGTCCGCATTGCTGGCTGATGATCGGTCACTGCGGTGGCCTGCGTCAGTCGCAGACCATCGGCGATTACGTGCTGGCCCACGCCTACATGCGTCGCGACGGGATTCTCGACCGTGTGCTGCCGCCGCATATCCCGATTCCGGCCCTGGCCGAAGTGCAGCTGGCCCTGCAGGAGTCGGCTGCGCAGATTACCGGCGAACGCGGCGAAGAGCTCAAGAAGCGCCTGCGCACCGGCACGGTGTTGACCTATGACGACCGTAACTGGGAACTGCGCTGGGCGCAGGAACGTCCGCTGATCAACCTGTCGCGCGCAGTGGCGGTCGACATGGAAAGCGGCACCATCGCCGCTCAGGGTTATCGCCTGCGTGTGCCTTACGGCACCTTGCTGTGCGTATCCGACAAGCCGTTGCACAGCGAAATCAAGCTGCCGGGTTCGGCGAATGCGTTCTACGAACGTGCGGTGAGCCAGCACTTGAAGATCGGCATCGCTGCGCTGGACCTGCTGCGCACCGAGCTGAACTCGCTGCACTCACGCAAATTGCGCAGCTTCGACGAGCCGCCATTCCGTTGATGGCTTGCCGTTAATAGATTGGTATTTGCACGAAGGGCCACTAAAGTGGCCCTTTCTGTTTGCCGATTGCCGAATTCTCATGTCCCGCACCCAACGCCCCGTTTCCCGCCGTCCTGCCTCCAAACCGGCAGGTGCTGCCCGGCGTGTCGCCAAAGCACCACCGGCCGAGCCCAGGCTGATCCTGTTCAACAAACCTTTCGACGTGCTGACCCAGTTCAGCGATGAGGAAGGGCGGGCCACGCTCAAGGACTTCATCAAGATCCCTGGCATCTATCCGGCCGGGCGTCTGGACCGCGACAGCGAAGGATTGCTGTTACTGACCAACGACGGCCAGTTGCAGGCGCGCATTGCCGATCCGAAACACAAGCTGGCCAAGACCTACTGGGTGCAGGTCGAAGGCGAGCCGAGCGATGAGCAGTTGCAGCAGCTGCGCGACGGTGTTCAGCTCAACGACGGGCCGACCTTGCCCGCCGAAGCGCGGCAGCTTGATGGACCGCAACTCTGGCCGCGCAACCCGCCCGTGCGCTTTCGCAAGAGCGTGCCGACAAGCTGGCTGGAGCTGGTGATCAAGGAAGGGCGTAATCGGCAGGTGCGGCGCATGACCGCTGCCGTCGGCTTGCCGACCCTGCGGCTGGTGCGGGTCAGGATTGGCGACTGGACGCTGGAGGGCCTGGATCAGGGCCAGTACAGGGAAGTCGCCGCAAAACTGTGAAGCCGGTGCTGGCTCAGTTGCGCAGGTGAGTCAGCGGCATTTCGGTGCTGGCCAGCACTTGATTGAGCACAAAGCTCGATTTGACGCTGGTCACGCCTTCGATGCGGGTCAGATGGCCCAACAGCAGTTTCTGATAGTGATCCATGTCCGGCACCACCACTTTCAGTTGATAGTCCGCGTCCATGCCGGTCACCAGGCTGCATTCCAGAACCTGAGGCAGGTTGCGGATCTGCTGCTCGAAATTCTCGAAGCGCTCGGGCGTGTGCCGGTCCATGCCGATCAGCACGTAGGCTGTCAGGTTCAGACCCAGTTTCTTGCGATCCAGCAGGGCGACCTGGCGCACGATATAACCGTCGTCTTCCAGTTGCTTGACCCGGCGCGAGCAGGGTGACGGCGACAGACCAATGCGTTCGGCCAATTCCTGGTTGGATATGCGTGCGTCCCGTTGCAATTCAGCCAAAATGCTCAGGTCGTATCTGTCGAGCTTGCTCACGATGCACCCCATTATCAATTCAATTGCGCTGGATTATTCATCTGAAGTCAAAAATTGCGCAAGTAATGTTTTAATCCGCAATATTAGCAATCTTCTGCCTTAGCCTCAGGCCTATTCTTTTAAACAGAATCACTGCCCGGACACAGCGTCCAGCGCGACCCGCCGAATCAGGCCAGTCGCGGCCTCCCACCCGACAGGGTGTGTCAGGCCCCCGGGCTACATACTGTCCAGAAGACGGCATGAGGTGAGCCAGCGTCAAAAGCGTTGCGCCAGGACGAAGTATCTCAAGGGGGCCATTTGGTCCCCTTTTCTTTGTCTGCTGATAAAGTGCGCAGAACGGCGCTACGCTTAAACAGTCTTAATGACGTCAACCCGCGCTCTAGTGAGGAAAGCATGAAATCTGGCATCTGGCAGTTTGCGGGTGTAAGTCTGTTGTGTCTGAGCATCGGTGCTCAGGCGCTGGCCGACGAACGTGATGAACCACCGCGCAATCCGCTTTACGGCAGCCCTGGTGAAAACGCGCAGCAGCGTCAGCAGCAACAGCAGCGTGCTCAAGAGCAGAACAACCAGCAGCGGCAGATCCAACAGCAGCAAAACCAGCTGCGCCAGGTCGAGCGTCAGCAGCAACAGCAGATCAACCAGCAGCAGACCAATCAGCAACGCCAGATTCAGGAGCAGCAGAATCAGCAGCGTCAGGTCGAGCGTCAGCAACAGCAGCAGATCCAGCAACAGCAGCTTCAGCAGCGCAACATCGAACGCCAGCAGCAACAGCAGATCGAGCAGCAACAGCGCGATCAGCAGCGCCAGATTCAGCAGCAACAAAACCAGCAGCGTCAGCAGTTGCGCCAGGCTCAGGACAACCTGCCGATCCAGAGCGGCCCGAAAGAGGCTTGGCAAACCCAGCCGCCGCGGCAGGGCTATTACCAGGACATTCCACGCGGCAACAACCGCAACTGGCAGGCCGGCAACGGTCGCCCGAATGACCGTTGGGAAGGGCGTCCCGACGGGCACGGCAATGGCTGGGGGCCAGGTCCGCAATATCGGCCTGGCTATGCGATAGATCGCGTACCGGGTGGCTACTCGCGTATTCCCTATCGTGGTCAGGACTATTACTACTCGGGTGGCTACTGGTATCGCCCGCAAGGCCCGCGTTATGTCGTGGTGACACCGCCCTACGGCGTGCGTGTCAGCAGACTACCGTCCTACTCTCAGGAAGTATGGATCGGCAGCAGCCTGCTGTTTCTGGCTGCCGGGACCTATTACGCCTACCAGCCGGACAGCCAGGACTACGTGGTGGTCAATCCGCCGCAGAACGAAGCCGTGTATCAGGCTCCGCCGGCCGAACAACAGGGCAATGGCTACGATCCGGTGGCCTACCCTGCCAACGGGCAGAGCCCGCAGCAGGTCGAGCTGGATAAATACCAGTGCTACCGCTGGGCTGCGGAGCAAAGCGGTTTCGACCCGGCCAATGTCACCAGCCAGCCACCGCCTGACGTGGTCGATCTGTATCGTCGCTCAATGGGCGCGTGCCTGGCGGGGCGGGGCTACACCGTCAACTGATATCGGTCAGGCACTGGCCTGTTTGACGACTTCCTGAGGGTCGGCGTGTACCAGCACCTCGGCCTTCGGGAATTGCTTGTGAATGGCGTCAGCCACCTGATCACAAATGGCGTGGGCGACCGACAGCGTCAGGCTGCCCGGCAGCTCCAGGTGCAACTGCACAAACCAGTGATTGCCGGAGATTCGTGTACGCAGATCATGCGCACCGAGCACGCCCGGCACTTCGCATGCCAATGCCAGCATTTGAGTGCTGACATCGGCGGGCAACTCCGCATCCATGAGCACCGATATGGTTTCGCGGGCGATTTGAAAGGCGCTCCACAAAATATACAGCGCGATGCCCAGACCAAAATACGCGTCCAGCTGCTGCCAGCCGAAATACGCCAGCGTCAGCGCCACCAGGATGCTGGCGTTAAGCAGCAGGTCTGAACGGTAGTGCAGCGAATCAGCGCGGATCGCTGCCGAGCCGGTCGCCTTGATCACCCGGTATTGCAGGGTGAGCAGTGCGATCGTCAGCGCGATGGAAATCACCATCACGACCATGCCCAGCAGCGGCGCGCCCAGCGGTTCCGGGTTCTGAATGCGCTCGACCGCCTGAACGGCAATCAGCACACCACTGACGGTGATGAACAACGCCTGCGCCATGCCCGACAGCGCTTCCGCCTTGCCGTGACCATAGCGATGATCGTCATCGGCAGGCCTCAGTGCATAGTGCACCGCCAGCAGGTTGAGGAACGAGGCTGCGCCATCCAGCAGCGAGTCGGTGAGACCGGCCAGCAGGCTCACCGAGCCGCTCAGCCACCAGGCAACGCCCTTGGCCAGGATCAGCGTCGTGGCAACCGCCAGCGAGGCCCGTGTCGCCAGACGCAGCAGTCGGGAATGTTCGGCAGTGGTGCTCATGACGCTTCCTTGAACGGGATCGATATCAGGCGGCAGGGACCAGGCCCAGTGCTGCCAGTTGTTCCACGCTGCCTTTATGCTGGATCAGGCGTGGATCGTTCAACGGCAGGGAACGGCCCAGCTCGGTTTCAATGATGGCTTGCAGCTTGGTGTTATCGACGCTGCCGTCAGCCTTGAGCGCTTTTTGCAGCTTCTGCGGATCGATCTGCGCGTGCTCGCCGGGCCCGTAATAGATCGCGCCAGTGGCGAAGTCCACCGCAAACGCAATCACGCCCGGAACGATATAGAACAGCAGCGCAAAAGCATCCAGCGCCGCAATGGCCGGGTCAACCTTGCCATCGATCTGACCACGACGATCAGGATAGAAAATACTGCCGCAGGCGGAAATCTGAGTCAGCAACGTGGCGACCAGAACGCCACCGATCAAGCGAGAAGGAATGCGCATGGAAAGCTCCTGAGATGAAGACGGCAACTATACAAGGCAATGACTGCAAGGCTAAGACTATTGAGTGATGGCGTGGTTCTGCGCTCGTGAAGTTAAACCCAATGGGACGCGGAGCATTCTGAGCTGCAGAATCGCAGGGCCCTGAGCGGGCGCTGAAGATTATCGAATGTGAGACCGGCCAGGAAAACAGTTCCATCGCCATGCCTCTTACCGACCACGATTAACATCTGGTTTACTGTGTCGCACGATAATTACAAAAACCCAGGAGTCATGTATGCAACCGATTCGTCTCGGTCTGGTGGGCTACGGCAAGATTGCGCAGGATCAACACGTCCCTGCGATCCACGCCAACCCTGCGTTTGAGCTGGTGGCCGTGGCCACGCAAGGCCAGCCGTGCGCCGGGGTAGAGAATTTCAAATCCCTGGGCGAACTGCTTGCGAGCGGGCTGCAGGTTGACGCGATTGCGTTCTGTACGCCCCCGCAAGGTCGCTTTGCCCTGGTGCAAGAGGCGTTGGCGGCCGGCAAACACGTGCTGGTCGAGAAGCCGCCGTGCGCGACCCTGGGTGAGGCGATGGCGTTGGTGGCCCAGGTGCAAGAGCAGGGCGTCAGCGGTCTGTTCGCCTGGCATTCGCGTTACGCGCAGGGTATCGAAGCGGCGCGTGAGTGGTTGTGCAGCCGCACCCTGCAGAGCGTGCAGATCGACTGGAAAGAAGACGTGCGCAAATGGCACCCCGGTCAGGCGTGGATCTGGCAGCCCGGTGGCCTGGGCGTGTTCGATCCGGGCATCAATGCCCTGTCGATCGTGACCCACCTGCTGCCACTGCCCTTGTTCGTCGAATCTGCCGAACTGCGCGTGCCTAGCAATTGCCAGTCGCCTATCGCCGCGTCCATCAAGATGTCCGACACGCGCCATCTCGATATTCGCGCCGAGTTCGATTTCGATCATGGTCACGACGAACTCTGGAGCATCGAGATTTGCTGCGCCGAAGGCACGTTGCGCCTGGACAACGGCGGTGCGCTGTTGAGTATCGATGGCGTGCGCCAGGCTGTTTCGGAGGAGGGCGAGTACGCAGCGGTGTATCGACACTTCCAACAGCTGATCGGCGATAAAGCCAGTGACCTGGACCTGCAACCGTTGCGGCTGGTCGCGGACAGTTTTTTCGTGGGCGGTCGGGCATCCGTTGAACCGTTCTACGACTAAAAGCCTCTCAGCTACAGGTGGGGGCAAACCGAATTACGCGCCCCCGCATACGTCAGCCTGACAAGAGAGCAGAAATTGGACACAAAACAGCTTTGGCCTTGCAGTGAACAGGAGTTGGTAGAAGTACGACGGTTCAATAAAACCCTCTCGCGGATGCCGCGTTTCCAGATTCGCAATCGCGTCACGCCCCGGCTGATTCAGGCGCTGTTACGTGCAGCTCAGATCGGCAGCGCCCTGAAACCGGGAGGGCATGACCTGCGCATCGAGAAAAGAACGGTCAGTTCGGATAACGTACCGGTGCCCGTGCGCATCATCCGGCCCAAAGGTAAACCCCGGGGCGTGGTGTTCGACATCCACGGCGGCGGATGGGTGATCGGCAACGCGCAGATGAACGATGATCTCAACGTCGCCATGGTCAACGCTTGCGATGTGGCCATTGTTTCGGTTGATTACCGACTTGCTGTGACAACCCCCATCGAGGGCCTGATGGAGGACTGTTTTTCTGCCGCCTGCTGGCTGTTGGGCAAAGACTGCGAAGAGTTTGCCGGCCTGCCGGTTATCGTGGTCGGCGAATCCGCTGGCGGGCATCTTGCGGCAGCCACCCTCCTGAAATTGAAAAACCGACCTGATCTGCTCGAGCGGATAGTGGGTACGGTCCTGTACTACGGCGTCTACGACCTGACGGGCACCATGAGCGTGCGTACCGCAGGGCCCGAGACGCTGGTGCTGGACGGTCCGGGCATGGTCGGCGCCATGCGCGCGCTTACCCCCGACCGAAGCGACGATAAACGCCGCGAGCCGCCGCTGTCACCGCTGTATGGCGATTTGACCGGCCTTCCGCCCGCACTGATGTTCGTCGGAGAGATTGACCCGCTGCTGGATGACACACTGCAGATGGCCGAGCGCTGGGCCAACTCGGCAGAGGTCGAAATGCACCTCATGCCCGAGTCGCCGCACGGCTTCATCCACTTCCCGACCACGTTGGCGCGCAAGGCGCTGGCGCGCAGCCGCGAGTGGATCAATGAGCGGATCGATGCGCTGGTTTGAGCCCGCCCCTCAACCTATCTCCGCGACCCACTTCGATACCGGGTCGCCACTGCTCAAGCCCGGCTGCACAAGACCGTCGATCATGAAGGTCGGCGAGACGTGTATGCCGTTCTGGCGAGCGTATTTGGCGTGCCATTTCACAGCCTGCTCAAGCTCGGGATTGGCGAATGCCTCCGCCAGCGCCAGGCCGCTGTAACGCTCGATGCGCGCGATGATGTCGTTGGGCGTTGCGTCCATATTCGGGCCGGTGGCATGGTGTTCGAACTCGAATTCTTCACGGTGCGACGCAACCGCCGTCATGACCGCCTTGGCGCTTTGCTTACCGCCTTCAAGGGTCGCAGCCGCCAGAATGCAACGCACGATGACACCCGAAAACATGTGCCAGGGCTGCGATTGCAGGCGGATTTTGACCGTGACCCTGTCTTCTCCTGCCTGCGCCAGCAGCTCATCGAGTTTGAAGAAGGCCTTGACCGAAAAAGGGCAGGTCGGCTCAAGGAAGACTTCGAACAGACGAGGCCCGTGGCCCCAGGAAAGTGCGTCTGAATGCATGGTCGTTTTACTCCCGTCGATGGTTGTACACAAGGCGCGCTGCGCGTAGGCACTGGAAGTGTTCTCCCGAACACTTCTCGTTCCTCACGCTCCGCGTGGGAATGCAGTTGGTGACGCTCCGCGTCACACATTGCAGCGTTGACGCCTGGTTCAGGCTGCACCAGATGTAGACACCCTTAAAGCCTGAACTGCGGATCATGCGGGTTGGAGAGCCGGTTCGGGCATGAGTTCGATTTTCACGCCAGCAACGCGGTAATCCAGCGGACCTGTTGCGCAACGTCCTGCAGCTTCTCTTCGTTCACCGCTTGCTGGGCGCGTTCGAAGTTGTGCAGCGTCTTGTGTTTCTTGCCCAGCAAACGCTGCCACTTGAGCAGAAACGCCGGGCTGCGCGCCTGCATCTGCAGCGGACCGAAATACAGCTCCTCAGCCGTGTACTTAACGGGGCCTGTGCGTTCGGCGACGATGATTTCGTAGTCGAAACGATTTTCCCGCAGCACTTCTTCGCTGACGATGCGGTAGTCATGCTCCATCAGCCAGACACGCAACGGTTGCTCGCCGCCGTTGGGTTGCAGGATCAAGCGTTCCTGACCGCTCAGGCGCGCCTTGCCCGCTTCAAGGATGTCGCGAATCGTCTCGCCGCCCATGCCGCAGAGACTGATCGCCGTGATCGCGTCTTCCGCTTTGATCGCCGCCAGACCATCGGCCAGGCGCACGCTGACCTGATCCTGCAGATCGTTCTCGCGCACGGTGCGCTCGGCTGCACAGAACGGCGTCAACGCCACCTCGCCAGCCACCGCTGCCGCAATGACGCCACGGTTCAGCAGCGCCACCGGCAGATAGCCGTGATCCGAGCCGATATCGGCCAGTCGTGCACCGGCTGGCACATGCGTCGCCACACGCTCAAGGCGCATGGACAATCTCTGTTCGTTCAACGGCAACCCCTTTCACCCCAAACGCCCGACAGCATGGCCAGGTCCGGGCGCGATTCTGTAGAGCAACGCGGCGCATTTCAACTTTCCGCGCCAAAGCCCACGGCTCGACCCCCATCTTTCGCTCGCGTAGGCTTGGCGTTTTCCATCCTTTGCAAAGCAGAGAACCCATGGCAAACGCAGACATCACCTTCACCCCCGATCCCGACCCGGAGTCCATCTCCTCGGACGTCGCCGACTTCAACGGCGTGCTGGTCAGCACCCAAATCCCCACCCACCCCGACGGCAGCCTGGAACTGGGCGGCATCACCGAGCAGAGCGAGTGCACCCTGCGAGCCCTGAAAGACGCCCTCGAACGCGCCGGCAGCTCGATGGACCGGGTCATGCACCTGACCATCTACCTCACCGACATGGCCGATCGCGCAGCCTTCAACGAAGTGTACAAACGCTTCTTCAAAAAACCGTGGCCCGTGCGCGCAGCGGTGGGCGTGGCGGCGTTGGCGGTTGAAGGGATGCGGGTGGAAGTGACGGCGATGGCGGCCAGGGCGGGCTGACCATTATTCGCCAACCTGGCTGATGCTCGCGTCAGTGCTCTGCACCTGTGCAGAGTTGCACATCCCGTGGAACCGGATCTCGTTGCTTGCCACCAAGGCGGTATGAGTTTCCGGAGAAGCAGATGATCAACCTCACCAACCTTGCATCTTCGTTGGCGCGAGTGGCGCTCAGCGATTCGACAAAGCCAACGATAGACCGCGCGATGAACGTCGTCAGCCATATCGCTGGCAAAGTGGCGTTGCAGGTCAACAGCTCATTGCTGGAGCAGAAAGGCCGGCTCAACGAGCGCCAGCAGAAAGGCCTCGAGGTGATCCTCGACGCATTGCTCGGCAAGGAACCGGTGACCCATGTCGAGACGCACGAAGGGGGAGGCCGATTCAATCTGGCGCGAGCTGCCTTCGACGTGGCCAGCGTTGTCTGGGAGCGCGACCAGTCGATGCGCAACGTGATGAGCTTTTTGGGCATCAATGATAGCAAGGGCAACCTGCTGTTCTCTCTGGGCAAGACGCTGGCCGACGCGATGGCCAGGCCCGAACCCGAGAATGGCAAGCACAACAGTGAGGCGAACTACGCATTCTTCTCCAGCAACTTGAAGCTGAACAAACTGATGAATGACATCGCTGACCAGGTGATCAACGAGATTCGTCAGCAGAACACCGATCGCGTGCGACGACCCACACCGGGCCCATCCTGGAGACCTGAAAGTACTCAACAGCAAGCACGCCCACAAACGCCTCCAAGCGCTCGCCCCCAGGCCAATAGCGCGCCGCCACCGCCGAAAGCCCAGCCCGATGCGGGCGCTCAGCGGCCGTCAACAGAGCGGCCCCCCAAAACACCCCCCACTGGCGCGTCCGCGAAGGTGGACGATTCCGCCCCCGCCAAACCACCCGTGAAACAGTTGTACGAGCACTTGGGCCTCTCGGACATGACGGCGGACCTCTCCGCAGTCAAAAAGGCTTACAAGAAGGCCGCGTTGAAGTACCACCCTGATAAAAACGCGGGCAACGTGGCCGAGGCGAATGAGCGTTTCAAAAAAATTTCAAATGCGTTCAGGATTTTGTCCGATCCAGAATTGCGTACGAAATACGACAATGGCGTTATTGATGAGAACGGTAACGAGTTCAAGACCTGACTTTTCGGCGTGAGGCATGCTGGCGGCAGTGCTATTGAGCCGGGGGCGCCACGCGCAAGCAGCTCCGATAACTAAACGCTGCTCTTCGTTGATCACACTGAAAAGCGTTCTTCTATTGCCTCGGAAAAATGCGTGCAGTTTATTCGCGCAAAACGCTGGTAATCGCGCGACACCGAGAACGCCGAGCCCGGCATCAGCAGGATCTTGTGTTGTTCAAGTTTCTTTATGAAGGGCGTCAGGTTAGGGATGTCCGGGTGATAAGCCCAGATGAACATGCCGCCCTGCGGTGCTATATCGAATTGCCAGCCTCTTGCTCGCAGGGCGCGTTGAGTCTGGACCTGCTGGCTGATAAGCCTTTGTTGAACATCCTGCATGTGCCGGGCATAAGTACCGTCCGCCAGAATGGTGTTGACGAACCGCTCGCAGAACGCAGGAACGGCAACGCACGTCAGTAGTTTCAAGCGTGTCAGCGGCTCGATGAGCTCTTGCGAGCAGGCGATATAACCCACGCGCAGCGAAGCGGAAAGGCATTTGGAAAAACTGCCGACGTAGATCACACGATCCAGATTATCCAGCTCGGCAAACGTCTGGCGCACAGTGGGGCTGAAGTCGCCGTAGACATCATCTTCGACCACAAAGAACTCGTGCTCTACAGCAAGACGCAGAACCTTGAAAGCATTGTGAGGGCTGATATTGCTGCCGGTCGGATTGTGGAAGGTGCTATTGCAGAAGAACGCTTTGACCGTGTGCTTCGCCAGATAACTCTCCATCTCGGCGATGTCCGGCCCGTCCTGAGTCCGCTTTATACCCACAATATGGCCGCCCGCCAACTGAATCAACCGGATCAGGTTGCCATTGCCCGGCTCGTCCACGAATACATGGTCACCGGGCTTGATCAACAGGCGGGCAACCAGGTCCAGGCCCTGCGTCGCTCCCAGAGTGGTGAGGATCTGACTGGGTCTGATGTCGATACGGGTGAGACGCTTCAGGTGTACGCACAGCTGTTTGCGCATGGGCAGATACCCAGAGATGTCACCGTACTCGGCCAGCGAGCTTTGCTCCAGCCGCGCCGTGCGCCGAATGGCCTTGGCCAGCAATTCGGTATCTCGCCATGCCGGTGGCAGCCAGCCACATCCCAGCTTGGTGTAGTGCGCCCCTGCCTGTAGCAGCCTGAACAGTGGGTCGGCGCTCATGCACTCTATTCCCCGCACGTTATCCACATGGGTGACATGACTGCTCACAAAGTAACCGCGTCCGGGAGAAGCCGACAGCACGCCTTCACTCACCAGGCGAGCATAGGCCGAGACGGCATCGTGGTAGCTCGCTTCGGTAGTCAAGGCCAGCTTCCTTATCGACGGCATACGTTGTCCAGCCAGCCACTCGCCTGATTCAAGGCGCTGTTTCAGCGAGTCATAAAGGGCATCAACGCTCATAAGCACCCGGAAAACTGATAGAAAAAACACCCTAACAGTTAACTGTAAAGCTTGTCGACTGTGCGCGCTTGTGGGGTGGGTGAGTGCGATTATGCGCTTGCTGACATTTGAGCCAACAGGGCGTCAGCTGCGCAGAAGCCCCTGAAATCAGAGACTGGATATCGAGATAATGCCAAATATGGACATACGATCAGTACCTTCTTCCCGACTCGCCGTCGCAGGTGGTCAGGAGTCGTTTCAACTGGTCAAGAACCTTGTCATCGCAGCATTGCTGGAATGCTGTTCTGTAGAGGAGTTCAATGAATTAAAAGAAACCCTTCTCATTGAGTACGTTACCGAGCAGTCGCACGAGGATCTATTGATGTTCGCGCGCAAGGACCCGGCCTCTTGCGGCGATCCTTTGGTCATTGCAAGGACTTACACGTCCTTCGCAGCGGTAATGCATTACCGCCTGGCCCACTGTGTATACCAAAATGCAAAAAGAAGCTGTAACTCCCACGAACAGTCTCTGGCAGCCATCATTTCCAGGCGAGGAAAAATGCTCTCTGGCGCAGAAATCCATTTCCGCTGCAGCATAGGTGCTCGACTTATCATCGATCATGGGTTCGGTACTGTAATTGGCGAGACCGCCATAATTGGCGACGACTGTTATATTCTCGGAGGTGTAACACTGGGAGCCAGAGGTATCAGCAGTAATCCTTCGATACCGCGTCATCCTAAAGTAGGCAGTCGCGTGCAGATAGGCGCTTTTTCAAGCGTATTGGGTCCGGTGAACATAGGTGACGATGCATTCATTGGACCGCGCTGTATCATCACCCAAGACGTTCCCTCGGGTGCTCGAGTGCAAGTGAAAACATCACTGCAGGTGGTAATTGAGCAATGATCGCCACGACTCACGATGTGTTGCGTAACACGGAAAAACTGTATTACAAGGATCGGTACTTGGGGTCTACAAATACCAAAGTGACGCGGTTGTACCCAGACGCTATTGAGCTTGATTGTACGGTTGCCTACCCCGAGGGAGGTGGGCAGGAAGCTGACTTCGGTACTATAGAATTACCCATTGGTACCGTGCGATTTGTCTGGGTAAAAAAGCTCTACGGCACCCCCATTCACCTGGAAGGCTTCAAGGGCGGAAAGTTAGGCGGAGTTATCCTCCATATGATACATCCTGAGGATCTTCACCTCCTTGACTCAATAAGTGAAGGCATGGCTGCTCTGATTAGAATTGATATTTTGCGTCGCGAACGATTGAGTCTATCTCACAGCGCTAGCCATTTTCTGTATGCCGCTGCCACCAGCCTGAGCGAGGAACTAAAGCAGTGGACCATCGGCTGTCACATTAAAGAAAACTCGGCACGCTTTGATTTTCTTGTTGAAGAGTCCTTTAGCAGCGATGACATCAGTGAAATAGAACGACTCGCAAATGAGTTGATCGCCCACGACGACGTGATCAAGAGCTATACGGTCTTTGATGTTGAGGATGCGCGCATGTGGAGTTACCAAGGCATCGAGATTCCCTGCGGTGGCACTCATCTCGTTAATCCTAGTGCCATAGGCCGCCTGAACGTACGTCGAAAAAGGTTGGGTAAAGGTAAAGAACGACTGATCTGTGACTTTCCCAACGCTGAAATTGATTTGTCCCCCTATCATGAGCGCGCCCTACGATGAGTACGCTTCCGCGACGCACCTATCTGTATTTCATCGCGCAATCCATTAACCTGACCACCGCTGTAATGTCCGTGACCATGGCCGCTATTGTCGGCTCCGCACTGGCACCTGAAGCCCGTTTTTCAACGGTGCCGTATGGTTTACAGTTCCTGTTCCTGATGCTGGCCACATATCCCGCTTCCAGGCTGATGAGCCGGATCGGTCGGAAAAAAGCCTTCATGTTTGGCGCCATACCTCTGGTGGCATCCGGCTTGAGTGGCTTCTGGGCAGTCGAGCACCAGCATTTTCCGATGCTGATGTTTAGCCATTCGGCACTCGGGGTTTATATCGCTTTTGCCAACTTCAACCGATTTGCTGCAACCGACAACCTTGATCAAAAGTTAAAGCCCAAAGCCATCTCTCTGGTTGTAGCCGGTGGGGTTATCGCCGCCGTGGTGGGACCGACACTGACTGAGGTGCTCAGGGACTTGGGCGGCTACTCTCTATTTTCATTGTGCTACGCCTCGTTCATCGGTCTGGCTGTACTATCTTTTCTGGTCACCGTTTGCCTGCCTGACGATCCGGTGATGCCATTAGTTTCCAGAGGAAGCCCAGAGACCAAGCCGCCGCAAGTGATGACGTCGACGATGTTGATCGCTATGTCTGTTGCCGCAATAGGCTACGCAATCATGAACGTGCTGATGATTCAGGCTTCAATGCACATGAAGCACATGCACGAGGATTTTTCGGATGTGCGCTTGGCGATCCAGTGGCATGTGATAGCGATGTTTGCTCCGTCTTTTTTTACGGGGGCAATTATCCAGAAACTAGGGATCAAAACCACCCTCTGCTTGGGCGTCCTCATGCTGGCCGGCTGCTCAGCCATAAACATGGGATCAAGCTCTTACGGCGCCATGGTCTTCGCTCTGATCATCCTTGGCTCAGGCTGGAATCTAACCTATGTGGGAGGCGGAGCTCTGTTGGCTCAAGCCCTTCAGAGCAGCTCGCAAGCCTTGCGCATGCAGGGAAAAAACGACCTTGCTATCGCTGTTTTCGCAACGATCGGTGCGTTTACTCCTTCGCTGTTGCTCAGCACGGTAGGCTGGTTTGGTACCAACGCTATTTGTATTGGGCTATGCATCTTTTTGTTAGCTGTAATTGTTGCGCTGTTGGATCAAAAAAAAACGGGCCACGCCATGGAGGGAGGCATTAAATGAGTGTGCTTATCAGAACTCATGATCGAGTTTTAACCAAGCTGGAAATGAATAACCCAGGAGGTAGTCACAAATATCGCGCAGCTAATTTAATTGTAAAAAATGCGCTACGCAATGGGAAAATTATTCCTGGTATAACTACTGTAATTGAAAAGACGGGTGGCAATTTTGGTTTTGGTCTGTTATCTGCCTGCCACGCGTATGGTATTCCGGTTGAACTGGCAGTTGGCCTCGGTTTTAGTCAGACCAAAAGAGATTTGTTGGAATGCTTTGGTGCCAAATTGATTGGTAAGGATATGTTGATCGCAGGCGCATCGCCGAGGGATGTCGTTGCCCATCATTTGGAGCATCAGGTCGAAATGGACAAGTGTTACTACTATACCGATCAGTTTAATAACCAAATCGGGATCGAGGCATATCGCTACCAGACTGCATTTGAGCTTGCCTGCCAATTAGAAGAAGCTGAGGCCGACAAAGAGCTTTTGTTTATAGGCTGCGCAGGGACGGGGGCGAGCTTTACCGGTATTACCTTGGGCTTGAAGGACAATGGTTTCGATGTATCTACTGTCTTGGTCGACCCCTCGGGTTGCGACTCCAAGAATGGTGTTTTTTCAGACCATCGTTTTGAAGGGATGGCGGTTGGCGTCTGCCCACCCTTTCTGGACTGGTCCTTGGTAAACAGATGCTATCAAGTCGAACATGGCGAGATGCTGGCAGCGCAACGCGGATTCTATATTCAGAGCGGTACTTTTGTCGGCAATACCGCAGCGGCATGTCTGGCAGTCGCTCAGCGTCTTGCCTGCCTTCCGGAATACGCAGAGACCACGTTGGTGACAATCGCTTATGACAACGGGCTCTGGTATCAGGATTTACAAAGGTCAGTGGCATTAAGTGCAGCTTAGTGACGTTTATGTAAGGCTAGAAAATCGTCTAGGGTTATGGGGTGTCAAATTTTTAAGAAGGGTGAGTAGAGAGAGGGCTTTCTAAAGCGTTATGCCAATACTCTCCCTGATTCCCCAACCCCACCCCGGTATACTCTCCCGCATCTCTCCGGGAGCCCCCATGACCTCGTTACCCATAGATTCCGTACTGCCAGCCCTGCGCCAGGCCTTGTCCACACGCCATGAAGCCGTGCTCGAAGCCCCTCCCGGTGCGGGCAAGACTACGCGCGTGCCGCTCGCGCTACTTGAGGAAACTTGGCTGGCAGGGCAGACCATTCTGATGCTGGAGCCGCGTCGCCTTGCAGCACGGGCGGCGGCGGAGCGCTTGGCCAGCGAGCTGGGCGAGAAGGTCGGCGAGACGGTGGGCTATCGGATTCGTCTGGAAAGCCGGGTCGGCCCGAAGACGCGTATTGAAGTGGTCACCGAGGGGATTCTCACGCGGCGTTTGCAGGACGATCCGGCGCTGGAAGGCGTGGGGCTGCTGATTTTCGATGAGTTTCACGAACGCAGCCTGGATGCCGATCTGGCTCTGGCTCTGAGCCTCAACGGCCGGGAGCTGTTTCGGGACGATCAGCCGCTGAAGATTCTGCTCATGTCGGCCACGCTGGAAGGCGAGCGCTTGGCGGCGTTGCTGGACGATGCGCCAGTGGTGCGCAGCGATGGGCGGATGTTTCCGGTGAGCATGCAATGGGGGCGTCCTTTTCAGCCCGGTGAGTTTGTCGAGCCGCGTGTCGTGCAGACGGTACTGGATGCGCTGGGCAGCGAGTCCGGCAGCCTGCTGGTGTTTCTGCCAGGGCAGGCCGAGATTCGTCGGGTCAACCAGCAACTGGCGGAAGCACTGGGCGAGCGTGCTGACATTCTGCTGTGTCCTTTGCATGGCGAGCTTGATCTGAATGCGCAACGCGCGGCTATCGAACCGGCTCCCAAGGGCACGCGCAAGGTGGTGCTGGCGACCAATATTGCGGAAACCAGCCTGACCATCGACGGCGTGCGTGTGGTGATCGATGCAGGGTTGGCGCGGGTGCCGCGTTTCGATCCGGGCAGCGGCATGACGCGTCTGGAGACTCAGCGCATCTCTCGTGCCAGCGCCACCCAGCGTGCCGGGCGGGCAGGGCGGCTGGAGCCGGGCGTGTGTTACCGGCTGTGGTCTGAAGCGCAGCACGATCAACTGGCCGCCTACGGGGCAGCAGAAATTCTTCAGGCGGACCTCGCCGGGCTCGCGCTGCAACTGGCCCGTTGGGGCGTTACGCCTGCGCAACTTGTCTGGCTCGACGTGCCGCCAGCCGCGGCTTATGCACAGGCGCAGGATTTGCTGGTGCGTCTGGAGGCGTTGAACAATCAGCCGGGCCAGCCGCCAGCCCTGACGCCACACGGTCAGGCGATGGCTGAGCTGCCTGCTCATCCGCGCATCGCCCATCTGCTGTTGCGCGGCCATACGCTTGGGCTGGGAGAACTGGCGTGCGACGTGGCGGCCTTGCTGGGCGAGCGCGATATCTTGCGCGGAGCTGGGGCGGACTTGCACAGCCGCCTGACTCTGCTGGCCGGCACCGAACGCGCGGCGCGCGGCGCACAAGGCGGGATACAACGGGCCAGACAACTGTCGCGGCAATATCGCGGCTATCTGCGCGGCGCAGCGAACAGCCCGGTCAGCGATCCGGACCACTCCCGCTGGCTGGGCGCCTTGCTGGCGCTGGCCTACCCGGATCGCGTCGCACAGCAACGCCGAGCGGGCGGAGCCGAATACCGACTGGCCAATGGTCGCGCGGCACTGTTCGCCGAGGCGGATGCGCTGATGAAACAGCCATGGCTGGTCATCGCGGATTTGGGCAGTCGTCAGGGCCAGCGCGAAGAACGCATTTACCTCGCCGCCGAGTTTGATCCGGCACTGTTCGATTCGGTGTTGGCCGAGCAAGTCATCAGCGTGGACCAGATCGACTGGGACGAACGCGAAGGTGTATTCCGCGCCGAACGACAGCGCAAAGTCGGAGAGTTGATCATCAGTCGCGAACCACTGACCGGCCTCGACGACGCAACCCGCAGTCACGCGCTGCTGGCGCTGGTGCGTCGCAAAGGCCTGGAACTGCTGCCCTGGACGGCGGAACTGCGTCAGTGGCAGGCGCGTGTCGCACTGTTGCGCAGCCTGGATATCGAGAAAAGCTCAGCGAGCGAGTGGCCTGATCTGAGTGACGCGCAACTGTTGGCGACACTCGAAAACTGGCTGATGCCCTACCTGGGCAAAGTCACCCGGCTCAGCCATTTCAGCCAGCTCGACCTGTCTTCCATCCTGCGCAACCTCCTGCCATGGCCATTGCCACAACAGTTGGAAGCGCAGGCACCCCAGACCGTGCAAGTGCCCTCTGGCTCGAATATTCGTATCGACTACAGCGAACATCCGCCGATTCTGTCGGTGCGGTTACAGGAATTGTTTGGACTGTCCGATACCCCGCGCATTGCCAATGGGCGGCAGGTGCTGAAACTGCACTTGCTGTCCCCGGCACGCCGCCCGGTACAGGTGACGCAGGATCTGGCTAACTTCTGGCGGTCGACCTACATTGAGGTGAAGAAGGACTTGAAGGGGCGCTATCCCAAGCATTACTGGCCGGATGATCCATTGGTGGCGGATGCTACGGCGCGGGTGAAGCCGAGGGGGACTTAGAGGGCAAAATACTGGTTAAACCTTCTGGACTGGATGTTCTGTGCCTGAATTTGGAAGCGCCGCGAAGGCCCTGTCCCAAGCCCCCGAGATCGTCATTTTCACGGGTGCGGGAATCTCAGCTGAAAGTGGCATCCCCACGTACAACGATCCATTGACCGGTACTTGGGCTTCATACGATCTGCGCAATATGGAAACAGCCAAGGCCTTTCGTGAAAATCCTCCGTTGGTATGGGGATGGTACCTGTGGCGGCGCCAACAGGTCTCTAAAGCAGCTCCCAATGATGCACACCTCGCGGTGAGCCGACTGGCCAAATCAGGGTATAACGTCTCCGTTATCACTCAAAACATTGATGACTTGCATGAACGAGCGCGATCTGTGGATGTACTGCATCTCCATGGGAGTTTGCACCGGCCGGCGGCATGGCTAACGGAATAAATGCAGGTGGGAGCGCCGGGCTTTTCTGCGCTTGCAGCCGAATCCATTTGTGGACGAGGTTTGCGTTGAGACTATGGCTGAGTGCGACGCTGGCAATCGAAGCGCCGGGTTGGGCACATTCCTGAATGACCTGGGCTTTGAAGGGCTTGGAATAGGAACGGCGTGTTGGCTGCATGAAATACCCGCTTAAAAAGCTAGAACGGGTGTCCACTTAAATTTAAGTGCACACCATGCCCTGGCTTTGTGGGCTGGGTAGATGACTTGGTCGGACGCATACGGATGGATATTGATGTGTGCGACGATTGGAGAAACGTGTGTGTACGGCTGCGCGGTTTTAGTGTACAGGTGATGTTGAATGGTTTGCGGTGTCGCAACTGTAGCTCAGTGACTTGTCACTGCCTGATGGCAAATGGCGATTTATGCCTATCTACGTGGTCTCCATCGCCATCGATGGGGGGGCAGAGCATCGAACTCCCAGTCTCATTGTTAGTATATCTGGAGCTTGAGCATGCTTTGATTCCGGTCGTTCCTCAATGGATTTTTGTGTGCGCTAAAGTCTATGGACTCTGTGAGGAGGCGTTGCAGTACAAGATGTTTAGAGGCTTCTTTACTGAGCCAGTCAAGGAAGTACCTGACGGGCGGATTTCGTTCTCTGCCAGGTACACAGGCCGAGATATAATGGGTCCCCGTTAGTTTAACCTCGGGCTTGTATGGCGTTAAAAAGCCTCGGGTAACACTGTCGACGGCTAAGACGTCGCTGGCGAGCACCATCCCATAGCCAGAAGTTGCAGCTTGCAAAGCATGATGTTCATCGTCGTACTCCCTGAACGTGGCGTTGGCCAGCCAATCGTCGTGTCCCGCCGCTTGGCACCAAGTCGTCCAGTCGAATGGGTTATGGCCATCAGCCTCCCAACGAACGTTGATGAGTGGGGACCTTGTGTCTCCAGATAAGGGCGTCCTGCAGGGCATATAGGCCAGAAAGCTTTCGTCCATTAGATGTAGCTGATAGGTATCAGGGACCTCTTTGAAAACGCTGCTAATAGCCACGTCGATACTGGCATCTCTGTGCAGGTCTGCCTGTGTTTTGCTGGTGATGATGTTGACTTGCATCGTTGGATGGCGGCGGTAGAAATCTCCTAATCTGGGAATGAGCCACAATGAGGCAAATGCATGGGTGGTTGTGACGGTGATTGCGTTCTCGTCGGTCTGTGAGCGTAGTTGACTAAGACTTTGGTTTATGCTTGAAAAATGCTGATGGATATTCTTGTATAAATCAAGCCCTTCAGTCGTTAGGGTGACTCCCTTGGCTACTCGCTCAAAAAGCAATAAGCCGAGCCAGTGTTCTAGTGATTTTACTTGATGTGAAATCGCTGAAGGAGTAACAAAAAGTTCAATGGCAGCCGCTTTGAAGCTGCTTAGTCGAGCCGCTGACTCGAACGATCGTAGAGACGTTAAGGGGATTTTTGAAAACATATTAGCCAGCACTCCATTGTTTGGGCGACTACATGGGCTATAGTGTTTATCCGGTTATTTTGGTATGTCAATCTTGCCGTGGACTTGTCCCCGTAAAGCCGTACACCAATCCCTGCCAAATTGATACGGCTCCAAGCGCCTGAGCTTTCTCGGTGAGCGATAGTTCAAGGCGCTGTGCGGATGCTGTTCATTGTAGTATTCGAAGGCATTGCCAGGTTATACAGAGCCAATTTCTCGATCTGGCTTGGGCGCTTACGCCACGCAGCCACCCTTGATCGTCTTCATGAAGCTCTTGGCCATGCCGTTGTTCTGCGGGCTGCGAACTGGGGTGGTTACCGGTTGGATGCCGAGCAACTTCACGCTCTGGTACTCGGTCTATCTTAGCCGCGGGTTTCCCTTGTCGACCCTTTTGTCCCCCCACCTGTCCCTCCACTTCATCGTCGGATGAGGTCGAATGGTATTGAACACCATCGGACAGGGAAATGCCTGAAACCCCGGAATAGCTAGGCTACCGGCAGGATTCTCGAACGCGTTACGATTACTTCGGACAAATAAAAAGCCGGCTTGTGGTTAGCTTTTTAGCCCGCGCGTCACTCCTGAGTAAAATAATCGCTTTTGAGTTGCTTTATTTCGTCTCTCTGCTTAACGCTCACGCCCAGGTTGTGCCCGGGCCATAAGCCGGGCGAGCTCGACACCATCGATTAATACAGCCTTGATATCCAGGCCGAGTGCCGTCTCTCGCGCCCATGTAAAAATCCGAAGTGGTAATGAACACACCCTTGCGTGCTCGCTGGCGGGTCAGTGTGCAGATGAATTTGTCTATTTCAGGGCGATGCACCGTTCTCCGCTGCGACCAACACTGGGCGCATGGGTGAGGTCCAAGCTCCGTCTCCAGGCTATCAGCGGCAAGATAACTGGGTGATGGTGGGGTGATCGTGGTTTCTGAGCAGGACGTCACCTTAGAAGGCTATTGCCCAGGTGACCCCTTGGGTGGCACCACCGACAGTGCCAATAAGGGCGCCGATTTTCCTATGGGGAATACGATTGATGGCTGGGATAGAGGACTGATTAAAGAGCTGAATGAAGTGATATTGATTGGCTATCTATGTGTGGCCCGCAAACGGCGAGCAAGAAGCCATCAAGGAATAGATCAAGCGGAATGAATAAAATACATCAAGGATGAATTTATATAATTTTTTGGTGTTTTCATTCAGTGATAGTTTTTGCTGAAGCGTTAAGCCAGTCGAAAACCCTGGGTTCGGCCAAGGCGATGTTCTTGACTCCATGCTGAAAGAAATCTGAATAGGAGGGCGGTGAGGTGATTCTTACAGACCCGAGCTTCAAGGTATTTATAAGCGTTAACTCAATCAGTGTAGATTAAAATTCTGGGGGGTTGTCATGGGTTTAAAATTATCAAGTGTTCCTTTTGAAATATCATACCCGGCTCAGAGTTTTGGCGTCGAAATCGAGAATTTAAAACTACACAAAAATCTGTCGTTTGACACAATCGCAGCGATAAAAAAATGCTTGGCATATCGCGGGTTTGTGTTATTCAGGAATCAAAATCTTACACGAAGAGAGCAAGTCGCAGTCACGCGACTGCTGGGCAATCCGAACCTAAAGTCACACTCTTGGGCGCCGCAGATAGAGACAACTACTTTTGGTGATGACGAGGTGATTCCTAATGGGCTGCCGCTAATTAATCATGGGGAGATTTTGTATTTTGTGAATGGCCCGGATTTTTGCGACAAAACTCAGGATGAGCATGCGATATGGGATGAGAAAGACAATCATACCAAGGGTAAGGGAACTTCGTGTTGGCACACTGGTGACTCGGAAGCCATAAACGTTGAAACGATTAATTGCTTATATGCAGAGCTGGCTGCCGCACAAGGCGGAGCAACGTTATTTTGCGACACCGTTGCCGCCTATAATGACTTGGAAGACAGCCTGAAAAAGCGTATTGATAATCTTCGAGTGCTTCACTACTTTGTCGATCCTCAGCGTACTGAACCGGTCAACCAACCATTAGTTAAAACCAATCCGATCACCCGGCAAAAATATCTTTATCTGAACTACAACACTATGGAGCGTGTTGAAGGGCTGAGTAAGTCAGAGAGCTACAGGCTCTTAAAGTTTCTGTTTGATCATCAAATTAAAGATCAATACGTTTATGAGCACTTTTGGAAGCAGGACGATTTTCTGATCTGGAATTGCAATGGCACCATGCACAAGCGTGGTGCGCTGGTCTCGAACCACAACAGGATCATGCGTCGGACTCAAGCTATTATTCCGGAGTTTACCAGTTACTACGAACGGGATAAAAGCCTGGCAGTGACCAGTCATGATAATGAAGACTGGCATCCATATCCTTTTGAACGCGCAGAATTGGAGTCGGCCGGGTCGGCTTGATCTATTCGTTGAGGGTGCGTTTAAAAGTCCCTCCGTTGCGGTGGAATGTGCAATGGCTATGAAAGAGTGAATACATGAAAGAAAAAATCAAATCCTATCTGACTCAAAATTTCTTATTTGAGTTCGACGAGGATATAACAGAACAAGATGATCTCATCAAACTCGGCTTGATCGATTCGGTAGGTTATATTCAACTTATTTCTTTCTTGAAGAAGGAGTTTGGTATTGTGTTCACCCAGGAAGATATGATGGGCAATGTGCTGGTTTCTATCCAGAATATGGTAGAGTTTGTCGAGAAGCGGGCAACGGCCACCCGGTAGTTCCGAGGTGCGGTTGAGAGGCCCACCAGTCCATCAGATACTGTTGTCAGTCAGGCAGGACAGCTAAAGTTTGTCGATGCTTTTCTCCGTAATATTATTCGGTGTTTGTGGCGCGTGCGCGTTGGCCTTGGCAAAAAAACTCCAAGCCGTGATTGGGACTTTCGACCTTCGCTAAGGCGGTAGGGCGCTACAGTTCTGTGTGGGGTGCCAACTTAAACTTTGGTGGGTTTATTTTTATGTGTGGGATAACTGGCTTCTTTGGTGTTAAAAATAAAAATCTCGATGAAACCACCGTCATAAAAAATATGCTTTCAATGATTGAACATCGAGGCCCCGACCAGGCAGGGTATTATGTCAATAATTCCATGGGTCTCGGCACCATGCGTTTAAGTATTATTGACCTTGCGGCAGGTATTCAACCCCTCAGCGATGGCACAGGTCAGTATTGGATTTCATACAACGGTGAACTGTATAACTACATCGAGCTAAGGCGTCGATTGCAGGTCTTGGGACACAATTTTTCCACTGAGTCCGACACCGAGGTGGTGTTGCGCAGCTGGATGGAGTGGGGTGATGAGGCCTTGGAAAAATTTAATGGCGCTTTCGCCTTCGCCATTTATGACACGGTTAAAGATGAAGTATTTATAGCGCGCGATCGCTTTGGTAAGCGCCCGCTGTTTTATACGCAAACCGACGGTGGTTATCTTTTTGCTTCAGAGATGAAGTGCTTTTTTGGCTTTCCAGGGTTTGAGTTCAAGTTTGACGAAATGTCCTTGTCCTCAATCCTCGCCCATTGGACACCCCTGCCATCGCAAACCCCGTTTCAGGGCATTCGTCAGCTGCCACCTGGGTCCATCATGACCTTGCGAGGGGCTCAGTGTGAGATCCGGCCCTACTACGCCCTGGATTTTCGCGCTGTGGATTTTGATGGCACTGAAAATGAAGCCAAGGAAGAAATCCGCAACACCCTCGAGCAGGCGGTCAAGCTCAGACTGCGCAGTGACGTGCCTATGGGGCTGTACCTCAGTGGTGGTGTTGACTCCTCCGTTTTGACCAGTATTGCGGCAAGGATCATCAAGCAAAAGCCGCTGCGCACGTTTTCTGTGGAGTTTGAAGATAAGAACCTGGATGAGTCGAGTGATCAACAACTCGTCTCTGCGTTGTTCTCGACCAAGCATGAACGGTTGATTATTAACCATAAAGACATTGTTGATAATTTCTCGGCGACGGTTTTCCATGCTGAAATGCCGTTGTTTCGTACCGCGCCCGTGCCGATGTACATGTTGTCCAAGCATGTTCGCTCGACCGGTATCAAAGCGATTCTGAGCGGAGAGGGAGCGGATGAAGTATTTCTGGGCTACAACATCTTTAAAGAGACTCTGTTGCGCTCCCAGTGGGACACCACTGATCACGATGAGAAGAAACGCTTGCTGGCCAAGTTGTATCCTTACATGAAAAGCTTCAGTGAAGACAATGACTCGAACTTGATGGGTTTCTATAACGCTTATGCGAAAGAAAAAATCCCTGGGTTGTTCTCCCACGAAATACGTTTTCAAAATGGGCGCTTTGCCAGTCGGTTGCTGAAAACCAAGAATGATCCATTTGCTGGCATTCAGGCATGGGTGGCGAAAGACCCGGTGTACAGCGCGTTAAGCCCAACGCAAAAAGCCCAGTGGCTGGAGTTCAATACCTTGCTTTCCGGGTATCTCCTCAGTAGCCAGGGCGAGCGTATGGGCCTTGCTCATGGTATTGAAAACCGCTGTCCATTCCTCGACATCAATGTGCAGAAACTCGCCTCCTCCATCAATTTGCGTTTTGACGATGGCTTTACTGAAAAGTACATGCTGCGCATGGCCTACGATGGAATTCTGCCGGGTCGTATCATTCATAAAGCCAAAACACCGTATCGTGCGCCGGACAGCGGGCCGTTTGTCGAACACGCCCTCGATTATCTCAATCATCTTTGCGAGTCAAATGCGCTGGACGCCATCGAGCTGATTAATCCGGTGTTTGCAAAAGCACTGATCAAAAAAGTGGTCGAACGAACCCTTGCCGGCGGTGAAGACATAACAGTCAGAGACAACCAGGCGTTTGTCTATCTGATGTCCTTGATCGAGCTGGATAAATGGTTTGTCAAACGTCAGGGCGCGGCTTATATCAATCCTTGCCGGGTGGATAAGTTGTTGGTGCAAGCCGTAGACGCAAGGCACTAGAAACCTAAGGGACAACGTTTATGTCAAGCACAAAAACTGACCTAGATAGCACCCAGGTCGCTATTGTCGGGGTTGGCCTTCGCCTGCCTGAAGCAGACTCTATTGATGCCTTCTGGGGCAAGCTTAAAGCTGGAAAGTCCCTGATTAGTGAGGTGAATGAAAAGCGTTGGTCGAAGGCTGAGCTTTACGGTGATCCTAAAACCGGCGGCGATAAAACATCGAGTATTTGGGGCGGGTTCGTCGACGATATCGAGTGCTTCGATGCCAATTTCTTCGGGATTTCGCCCCGTGAAAGCAAGTTCATGGACCCCCAGCAACGTATTGCCATGGAAATGGCCTGGCATGCCTTTGAAGACGCAGGGATATGCCCATCCAGCGTGAAGGGGACGAACACCGGCGTTTTTATGGGGGTGTGTCACTGGGATTACGCTGAGCTGTTGGCGCTGAATCACACGCCGATTGATCCTTACTTTCCGACGGGAACGGCGTACTCGATTTTATCCAACCGGATCTCTTATTACTTTGACCTCAAAGGCCCCAGTATCAGCATTGATACCGCCTGTTCAAGCTCGCTGGTGTCGTTGGCGTTAGCGGTCAATGCCATCAAGTCCGGCGAGTGTGAGCTGGCCTTGGCCGGGGGGGTGAATTTAATCTGGAGTCCGCAGCATTTTATCGCCTTTACCAAAAATGGAATGCTCTCTAAAGATGGCAAGAGCTATACCTTCGATGACCGCGCCAATGGTTATGTACGCGGTGAGGGCGGCGGGCTTTTGCTGCTCAAAGCGTTGGACAAGGCCATTGAGGACGGGGACAACATCTACGCCGTGGTGCGAGGTATTGCCAACAACCATGGGGGTAAAACCGGCTCACTGACCGTGACCAACCCTCAGGCGCAAGCGGACCTGATCGCAGAGCTTTATCGACGCAGTCATATTGATGTTCGCGATGTTAGCTATATCGAAACCCATGGCACCGGCACGCCGTTGGGTGACCCTATCGAGATCCACGGGCTTAAGAAAGCCTTCGCTCAGGCGAGCCACGCTGTCGATGACCCGCAGTCCAGGAAAAACTACTGCGGTATTGGCTCGGTTAAAACAAATATTGGACACCTGGAAGGTGCAGCGGGTGTTGCCGGGATTATCAAGATTTTAGCCGCGTTAAAAAATAAAGAACTGCCCGGAAACCTGAACTTTAAAAGCATCAACCCCAAGATAGAACTGACAGATACGCCTTTTTATATTGTCGACAAGCATCAGCCTTGGGCGAGTCCTGCGGATGGCTCGACAGGGCGCATCGCCGGTATCAGTTCATTTGGATTTGGTGGCAGCAATGCCCATGCGGTGATCCAGGAGTTCATTCCTGAAACCGCGCAGTTGTCAGCCCGTGCAGTCGCTGATAACCATCCCGTGTTTGCGATCCCTGTGTCGGCCAAGTCAAGTGAGTCGTTGGTGGCGTATGCCCAGCGCCTGCTGGCGTTTCTGGAGGACAACCCTTCTGACCTGCCCGGCATTGCCCATGCATTACAGTGCCAGCGCGACGCGCTCACAGAACGCGTGTGCTTTGTGGTTGAGTCTATCGACGAACTGAAACTGGCGATTCGGAGCTTTATAGATACACGCGCTGCTGCCGAGCACACATTTGTAGGTAACTCTTACGATGCCGGAGAAGGCAAGAAACTTAGGAGTTACGCCGAAGAAAATCGAGCGTCACTGACTGAAAACTGGATGTCCAATCACGATATGCTCAGCCTGGCCCAGTACTGGGTTTTTGGGGTTGCCGTCGATTGGAATGACCTTTATCTCGACGCTGGCCTGATCCCCGCGAAAGTCCGCTTGCCGCTTTATTCATTTGAGCGCACAGCTTACTGGTTCCCCAAAAAGAACGCTGATGTGGCCAAGCCAAAACAGCCGGGTACAGTCGAATTTACGCTGTCGAGTAAAGCCTTCTTCCTGGAAGATCACACGGTTAATAACCAATCTATATTGCCGGGTGTGCACTATCTGGAAATGATTTTATCGACGATTCCCCGTGCCGATAAAATGATCAATGTCGACTTCTCAAACGTATTTTGGTTATCGCCATTTGCCATCGAACTGTCCGACGACGACGTCGATATCAGAAAGTCGATTTACCTCGACTTCGACAGTAAGCAGGCTGATGCAAACGCTGCCTCTGGGCAGCCAGGCAAAGGCTTTCGTTTTTATACCCATCCCAAAAATATCGAAGGGCAGGCTAAAGATAAAGTTCGTGTTCATGTGCAAGGCGAGTATCAGCCGGGTTCAACGGTAGCCGATCGTATTGACCTGCCGGACATGTCGCCATTCAAGAAAATTCACCGCGATCAATGCTATCAATACCTTCAGAGCACAGGTATTTACCATGGCCCGAGGCTGCAGGGTGTCGAGCAAATCCATGTCGGCGTGGATGAAGTCTGGGTAAAGGTTTCAATCGCTGGGAGTCAACAATCATTCTCTGCCCACCCGGCAATTCTCGACTCGGTATTGCAGGCCGGTATTGCGACGGCGTTGTCCAATAACGCCTCACGTTATCCCTATGTTCCTTTTTCACTCGACAGTTTATCGGTCTATCAGATTTGCCCCACGACCGTCTGGGCTCGTATCAGTGAGAAAAATCGATTTGCCGGCACTAAAGCCTCGTTGACCTTTGACCTGAATATTTTTACCGAACAAGGCGAACAGGTAGCGTCGGCGAAAAACTTTACGATGTGCTTATTGCGCAGTCCCGTGGGTGAGCAAATGACCAGCAAGAATAACAGTGGCTCGAATGAACCGAGTAGCCAGAATCTTTATTTTTCGAAACAGTGGGTTGTTGACAGTACAGACCATCAACAGCCGCCAATAAGCTCAACAGCGCCCGCAGATCGTGCTAATCACGTGCTTGCCCTTTATGTGGGCAGTACGATTCAGGATGATCGCTGGATCGCCAATTATCGTAATCAGGTGTCTGCGCAAACGTCCTGCACGTTCCAGTCGATGGCGCTGTCTTCCCCTGAGGCAGTGAGCAGCGCACCGACGATTGAAGCGTACTCCCACGTGTTTTCATACATTAAGAAACTCCTGGAAACCAAGCCTAAAACTATTCAACACCTTTTGGTCTGCGCCTCCTCGACACTGCCGGATGTGATCCGCTCCAGCCTGACTGCGCTGCTGCGGGTCGCGCACAATGAAAACCCACGGATCCACGGCCGCTTTGTATCGATAGAAAACTCACCGCTGGTCGATTCCGGATCGATCATCGCCCGTGAGTTTCTCATCGCCGACGGAGCATTTAGCGTACGTCATGATGCGCAAGGCCTGCGTCGGATAGAACGGATTACAGCGCAACCCGTAAGGCCTGTTCAGGGAAAAATTCCGGTGCTTAATGAACAGCCGGTGTTCTGGATAACCGGCGGGCTGGGTGGTATTGGTCAACTGATTTCCAGGCAGCTCGCAGCGGATTTTCCGGGGTGCACGCTCTACCTGACCGGGCGCAAAACCGCCGCCGAGCAGCAGGCTGTTTTCTCTGCCTTGAAAAGTGAAATACAAGCACGGGGTGGCAAGATCGATTATCAGCCACTCGATATTACCGATGTCGTTGAGGTCGAGAATTTTGTCGCTGCACTGAAGAATACTCATCACAGCGTTGATGTCATATTCCATGCCGCTGGCCACATTGCCGATAACTTCATCTTGCGTAAAGAGGTCAAGGATTCGCTGCCAGTGCTGTCGCCAAAGCTCGATGGGACGCTGGCTATTGATCAGGCGATCAAGCGTCTGCCATTAGGCAAGTTCGTGCTGTTCTCTTCGGTGGCGAGCACGTTTGGCAATGCTGGCCAATGTGACTATGCCGCAGCCAACGCCTTTTTGGATGCCTTCGCGATTGATCGCAATCAACGGGTGCGCGAGGGGGAGGGGACCGGGCAGACGATCGCCATTAATTGGCCGCTTTGGCAAGAAGGTGGCATGAAAATGGACGCCGGCACCTTAGCATCGGTGCATGAAACAACCGGCATGGAGCCGCTTCCCACCCATGAAGCGATGCACGCGTTGCGTTATGCGCTGACCACCACCGATGATTTTCCGATCCTCGTCACGTACGGCAACCAGGAGAAAATCCACGCTTACATCGCAGGCCTTAACCAGCGCAGCGTTGTGCCTGAGGGGGGCAGTCAGGAGAGTCCTGATCCCTCGAAGAGCGGTGATGACGTCGATAATGAGGCCCTGTTTCAATATGCCCAGGACTATCTGAAGGGCAAGTTGGCTATCGTCATTGAACGCGACGCCAAGACGATCCGAGGCGATCAGAAAATCGAAGAGTACGGCTTTGACTCGATTATGGCGGTAGAAATGATCCGTCAACTCGAGGGGCAATTCGGTCAGTTATCAAAAACGCTGTTCTTCGAATACTTCACGATCAATGAAGTGGCCGATTATCTGATGGATGAATACAGCGATAAACTAAAGAGCCTGTACCTGGAGGGCAGAGCGCCTGTCGTCGAGGTCGCAGCTCATACAGACACGCCCTCTAAAGACAAACAGGTCGCTGAAGAGGCGGCTGCCGCACCGGCACCGTCGATCAACAAGCAAATTGAAGCAGTACCTGTCGCCAGTCAGGTCGCCGCCGATGACCGTGATCAGCATGATATTGCGATCATCGGTCTGTCCGGACGTTATCCTAAATCGAGAAACATGGATGAACTCTGGGAGTTGTTGAAAAGTGGCCAGCATGCGTTCGAGAAGATCCCGGCGGATCGCTGGAAGCACGACGCTATTTACTACAAAGAACGCGATGTGTGGGGTAAGTCGACGATCAAGACCGGTGGCTTCCTCGACGACATAGACAAGTTTGATCCGCGTTACTTTCAGATTTCTCAACTCGAAGCCGAGAAGATGTCACCGGAAGTCCGGCTGTTCCTCGAAGTGGGCGTCGAGGCCCTGGAAGATTCGGGCTATTCAAAAGAGTCGTTGCAACAGCTGTATAAAGGCGACGTGGGTGTTGTCGCGGGCACCATGAGCAACCACTACAACTTGTATGGTTTCCAAAACAACCTCACGCGGGGCGGTTCTGCCAGCGGCAGCTACACCGGCACGATCCCGAACATGCTGTCGTATTTTTATGGGTTCACCGGCCCGTCCTTGTTTGTCGACACCATGTGCTCGGCGACATCGACCTGCATTCATGTGGCTGTGCAAATGCTGCGGTCTGGTGAGTCGAAAATAGTCGTGGCGGGGGGCATGAACTTGCTCCTGCACCCTTACAACCTGATCTCCAGTTCCCAGGAACATTTCACCACCAAAACCTCAGATGTCATCAGAAGCTATGGGATTGGCGCCGATGGCACTATTTTGGGCGAAGGCGTGGGTGCCGTGGTCCTGAAAACCCTGGCAGATGCCAAGCGTGATGGCGACAACATCTGGGGCATTATCAAGGGAACGGCCCTGTCCAATGCTGGCGTACGCAATGGTTTCACCGTTCCGCAGCCGCATATGCAGGCTCTGGCGATAGAAAAAGCGATTGAAGATGCGCAAATTGACCCGCAAACCATTGGTTACTTCGAAGGCCATGGTTCGGGTACCGAACTGGGCGACCCGGTCGAAATAAAAGGCGCTACCCAGGCCTTCCGAAAATACACCGATAAGAAGCAGTTCTGTCCGATTGGCTCGATCAAGTCGAACCTTGCCCACCTTCTAGCGGCCGCTGGTATCGCCGGCATCTCGAAGATCTTACTGCAGTTCAAGCACCAGCAGATCGTGCCGTCGCTGGGTGCGGATACGCTCAACAGCAATATTCGTTTCGAAGACTCACCGTTTTATGTGCATAAAGAACTGCAGTCGTGGCCAGCTCCTCGTTCCGAAAGCAACCTGGTCTTACCGCGTCGAGCATCGATCACCTCCATCGGTGCTGGAGGGATGAACTCGCACATGATTTTGGAGGAGTATGTCGACCCTCGGACGACCAGCCGCAGCCCGCGCCAGACCCAGCAACAGCTGTTTGTATTTTCGGCGACCAATCGTGATTCGCTGGTCAGGAACCTGCAAAGTTTTTCAAGCTACCTGAAAGACCACCGTGATGTATCGCCCGTCTCGCTGGCCTACACCCTGCAAGTGGCCAAGAACCAGATGAAATGCCGCCTGGCATTCTGCGCAGACAGCGTCAATGAGGTCATTGGGTCGATTGATAGCTGGCTGAGTGGTCTTTCCAGCAACCGTTCCGTGCGCTTCGTGGACAGTGCGTCGGGTGCGACCAAGGAGTTCTCCAGGAGGGAACTGAGTCAGGCTATCGAGAGCGCTGAGCTTGAGACATTGGCCGAGTACTGGACCAATGGCTCGACCGTGGACTGGTTTGCCTTGCATGGCTTGAATGACCAAGCGGCCTTGGGTGCGATGATTAAAGTACGCATTCCGGCTTATCAGTTCGAGAAGAAACGCTGCTGGTTTGAGGTTCTGGAAGACGCCCCAAGCGTTATTGATCCTCTGGGCAACCGCAACAAATATCACCCGCTGGTCCGTGACAACACCTCCGACCTGAGCGGCATCCGTTACTCCGCTGATTTGATCGAGATTGAAATCCTCGACTACCTTTACCGGGTCAAGAAACAGCCGCAGTTAATCACGTTCAGCCTGCTCGATGCGGCGATTGCAGTGATGAAGCAGGCTGATCCGCAAAGCGGCTACACCTCTGTGCGTTGGGAGTTGCTGGCGCCTATCCCTGTTGTGCCTTCGCAGCTGTGTTATGCGGTGGCATTGAATGATCAAACGGGGCAATTTTCTGACGTTTACATCTCTTCCACAGCGGATGCGTCGACGCCGCATCAACTGTGTGCACGGGTCGAATTTGCCGTGCAAGCTGGCGATGGACGCAGGGTTCTCCAGCAGCCTTTTCCCGCGTTTGCGAATGCGACCGTTCGGGAAAGCCTTTCCGGTGCACAGGTCAGCAAAGCGCTGGAAGAGCACAAAATCGTTTTTGGCGATTACGTCAATGCTATCAGCGAGCTGCAGTTGATCGGTGAACAGCGCTATCGCGTGCACTTGAAAGATACTGATTATCGACACAATCACTTTGCCCGCAACACGACGTTTTTATCCGAACTCGGTTCGGCGTTGCAACAAGCCGTCCTCTACATCGCCTTGCGCCAAGGACTGGACCATTGGAGCAACTACGCGCTTTGCGCCTGCAATGTCCAGCTGGATTTAGCGTCTGTGTCGAAGGTCAGCAGCCTGCTGTTCTCCCTCGAATCGTCGGGGCAAGCGTTGCGCGGAACGATTGCGTTGGCTGATAAGAATGGCACTTTGTTGTCCCTCTTGGACGATGTGTATATCGCCAATAGCCAAGCCATTGAACCGCGTGCCGCCAAGACCATTGAGACGGCCAGCTTCCGCAGTCAACCCGTTTTCCGCCACGAGACTGCCGAGTCTCCACGACCAGTCGCCGCCGCTGGCACGGAGTCCGACGGTCTCGGCAAAGCCGTGTCTGCCATCGTCGCTAAGCTTTTGAAGTTTGATGAATCCGAAGTGGACGCAAGAACCAGCTTCTACGAGTTCGGCTTTGACTCCATCGGCTTAACCCAGTTGAGCAAAGAAATTAACGAGATGCTGGGCGCCAGAATCACCCCGGCCGTTTTCTTTGACTGCGAAAATATTGAGGCCTTGTGTTTTTACCTCAAGGATCAAGGCGTCAGCGGCACCAGTGAAGAGGCGCCACAGAACAGCGCCTCTGCAGTGAACCAGGCTGCAACGCCGGTTTCTCGCGTCGAGAAACCAGAGGCCGAGCGGAATCACCGTCTGCCGCACCCTCATGAATCCATCGCGGTCATTGGTATGGCCGGACGATTCCCGGGGGCCGCGTCGGTTGAAGCGTTGTGGTCGAACCTGCTCAATAACCAAGACAGCATTCAAGACTTCCCCTACCAGCGTTACAACCAGGACACCCAAGCGGCGTTCGCCGGTGTGGCTTGCGTCAAAAAGGGTGGCTACCTGGATAAGGTGGACGGGTTTGATGCGGCGTTTTTCAATATTTCGCGGGTTGAAGCGGAGTTCATGGACCCACAGCAACGCCAAGTCCTGGAGGTGGTCTGGCACGCCGTTGAAAACGCCGCTTATGACCCCAGCCAGTTGCCTTCGGACACCGGGGTATTTATCGGGGTCAGCAACAATGACTACCGGGCATTGCTGCAAAAAGACCAGGAGCTGGACGGTTACATCGCCACGGGCAACTCTCACGCCATGCTGGCGAACCGTGTGTCGTTCTTCCTGGACATCCACGGCCCGAGTGAGTCGATTGACACCGCGTGTTCCAGTTCACTGGTCGCTATCCATAATGCCTGTGAAAGCCTGCGTTCCGGCTCGGCGTCCTTTGCCATCGCCGGTGGGGTCAATCTGTTACTCGACATCCAGGGCTTCGCCGAGCCTGACCATGCAGGCATGTTGAGCCTGGATGGGCGTTGCAACACCTTCTCGCGCAATGCCAATGGTTATGTTCGAGGGGAGGGTGTGGGCGTGGTCATCCTGAAGCCGCTTTCGCTGGCACAGAAAGACGGCGACAACATCCTGGCCGTGATTGAAAGCAGCGCGCATCAGCATGGCGGCCGGGCCAAGTCGCTGACGGCGCCGAATGCCAAGAGCCAGGCTGAGCTGTTGCGTACAACCCTTAAAAAGATCGACTTGAGCCAACTGCAATATGTTGAGGCTCATGGTACTGGCACCGAGCTTGGCGATCCTGTAGAGGTCAATGCGCTGAAACAGGCGGTGACGGAAACGCATGGTTTGCCGATTTATCTCGGCGCGCTGAAAAGCAATATCGGGCATCTGGAGTCAGCCGCAGGCGTGGCCGGCCTGATCAAAGCGGTGAAAGTACTCAGCGAGCGGACGGTGCCCGCCAATCTTCACTGCTCACCGTTGAACCCCTATATCGAGCTGCATGACAGCCGCTTCGTGATCAACGAACGCCAGTCCAGCTTGAAGGCCAGTGATCAGGGGATTTTCGCGGCGGTCAGCAGTTTCGGATTTGGCGGCTCGATTGCCAGCGTCGTTCTGCGCCGTTATGAAAGCAATCGGACGACTGCTCGTGCGCACCGGGCGTTTTCCGGGCACGAGGTGGTTCTGGTGCTGTCGGCGAAAACTCGCCGTGGGCTGGTCTCGCAAGCGATCAATTTACGCCAGCACCTGTCCAGTCATCCCGAGCAGATTGAGGAGGTGGCTTACACCCTCCAGGTTGGGCGTGCCGAGCTGTCTTACCGTTTGTCGATTGTGGCCATGGATAGCGCGGATGGCCTGAGCAAACTCACGCGGTTTATTGAAAGTGAGGCCGCACTGTCCGATGCAGACTTCTCGACCGGGGCCAATGAGTTAAACCACGTGTCCATCTTTACCGGGCATATCAAGGGCTCGAAAACCGAGAAAATGTCCAACGAGGCACTGCCAAAACTGCTCACTTTGGACAATGCCAATATAGTGGCGGAGCGGTTTGTTAAAGGCGTTAAGTTTAACTGGAATTTGCTCTACGGAGGCGCACGGCCTAATCGGGTTGTGTTGCCTGGTTATCCTTTCGAACAGCAGCGGTATTGGCTGCCTAAAGACCAAGTGACCACCTGGTATGACGTCGATAATTTTTCAAATGAGCAATTTGTAGCGCACTCATTTTATGAAGATTTATTGGATAGAGTGCTTTTGGACGATCTGGATACCGAGACGGTCCTGCAGCTATTGAGAAAGGATTAAGGGTGTCGTCATGAATAACTCCAATGAGATTGCTAACTTTCAGCGTTACATTATTGATCAACTCAAAGCGGGTCGTATTACTAAAGAGCAAGCGGTTCAGGCGCTGGCCAAAACCGACGCCACCGGGGGCAGTATGCGTGAAGAGCAGTCCGGGCCGCCGGGCAGTACGCGTTATGTGCCAGTGTGGCGCGATGCGCCGCTTGGGCGCGCGCTCGATGTGGCTCAGGCTCACGAACAGCATTGCGTGGTGGTCGTAACGGAGCACGGTCATGAGCGGTTGGTGGATACCTTGAAAGCCCGCCTGGATCAACGCCTGCTGGCCCGGATGACGGTAGTGTCGGCTCCCGAAGAGGCGGCCGCCAAAGGCACGCTTGCCGACCAGATGAGCGGTTTGGCCAGTGCGATGATCCTCGACGTTTTCCTCAGTTTGAAGGCGCAGGTCACGGCCATTTTGCAGCATGGTAAAGGCCGGAAAAGCTCGGCGGATACGCTGCTCCAGGTGTTTTTTCTGAGGCCCGATAGTTACGCTGAAGACAAAGTAGCGCACGAATCTGTGTATGTCGGAGTGGAAGCGGCTATTTCAGCCATGCTGAAAACCCTGAATAAGGAGCACCCGAGCATTACCACTCAACTGGTGGCGCTTGATGAAGCCTCCTTGGGTCAGTCAAGCCAAAATAGCCTGGCCGAGGAACAGCACAGTCACGCGGCGTATGTGCGCTACCTCAAGAATGTCCGTTATGTTCAGGTGTTTGAAACGCTCAGTGACCGTTCTGATGGTGCGTCGTTGCAAAGCTTTATAAAAACCGATGCGAGTTATCTGATTATAGGTGGCGTAGGCGGTATTGGTTTGCACTTGGCAGATTACATTTTGCGCCAGGGGCAGCAGGCCCGCGTCGTATTGACCGGGCGCCGCAGTGAAGCCGATCTGCAAAGTAATACGCCGTACCTGCAATTGGTAAAAACCTACGGAAAGTCCCGGGTTTCCTATCTCACGGCGAACGCAGCGAGCTACTCGGACCTCAAGTCGCTGTTGATCAAGGTCGTCGCCTCCCATCACCTCGAAGGGATTTTCCACTGCGCCGGCACGTTGAATGACAGTTTTCTGGTCAACAAAACCGTCGAGCAGTTTGAAAATACCCTGGAAGCCAAAGTCAGTGGCAGCATCCATCTGATTCAGGCTGCAAACGACGTCAGTCAACAGACTGAAACGGGCTTTGACTTCATTCTATTTTGCTCCTCTTGTGCAGGCCAGTTAGGTTTTGTCGGCCAGATCGACTATGCGGCCGGCAATGGATTCATTGATGGTTTCAGCGACGCTCGAAACAAGGTCGGGCGTAACGGCTTTGATCGCCTGTTGTCGGTGAACTGGCCGCTCTGGGAAAACGCCGGTATGGGTGTTGATCAGCAGGCGCTGAAAGAACTCCACGTCGAGTACGGTCTGTTGCCGTTGCCGGTCGATGTGGCCCTCAATCACGTGAATACGTTGTTACTGGCCGCCGATACCCACCATGTTCTGGTGACCTATGGCGATCCGGTGAAAATTGATAGCCAGTACGTTAACGCTAAACCACAGCGGAACCTGCAAACCCCGGCGCTCAGTCAGCAAACGGCTCAAGCAGCCAGCGGGAAGGGCGCAGTGACATCGGTTGAGACTGCCTATGATCCATTGGTCGCTCACCTCAAACAGTTGATCTCCAGCGTCCTGAAGCTGGAGACAAGCAAACTCGACACCTTCGAGCCGTTGCAAAGCTACGGCCTCGACTCGTTTTCCATCATGCGGATCAATCAGGCGTTGAGTGAGCATTTCTCTCGACTGTCGAAAACGCTGCTGTACGAAGTGGAATCCATTCATGACCTGGCCACCACACTGAGCCAGTTGCAACCCGACGCGGTGCAGGCGTGGCTCGGCGCGGTTGCCCCGGCAGCGAGCCAACAGGCTCCGCAAGCCTCTGCCCGTCAGGACGCTCAGCCGCGTCCGGCAGTGCCCCGCGCAGTGGATGCGCAGGCCGGTGATGCGGTCGCCATTATTGGTATTAACGCGCAGTTTCCGGGAGCGGCGAATATCGAAGCGTTCTGGGAGCTGTTGCGCAACGGCGTGAACGCGGTGACCGAGATTCCTGAGTCGCGCTGGTCCCTGGAAGACTTCTATGCCACGGACAAAATCGAGGCCATCAGAGACGGTAAATCCTACTGCAAGCAAGGCGGGTTTCTTGAACAGGCTTATGATTTCGATGAGCAGTTTTTCAAGCTCTCACCACGAGAAATCCTCGCCATGGATCCGCAGGAGCGGCTGTTTATGCAGTCTTGCTGGCGTGCCCTGGAGGACTCTGGTTACACCAAAGATAAAATCAAGCAGCAGTATGACGGCGACGTTGGTGTCTACGTCGGCATTACCAAGACTGGCTTCAATCTCTACGGCCCGGCACTCTGGAATCAAGACGAACGCACGATTCCGACGACCTCGTTCAGTTCTGTCGCCAGCCGTATTTCTTATCTCTTCGACCTCAATGGGCCCAGCATGCCCATCGACACCATGTGTTCATCGTCGCTGGTGGCGATTCATGAGGCGGTCCATAGTCTCAAGGCTGGGCGTTGCCAGATGGCGATTGTCGGTGGCGTGAACCTGTATCTGCACCCCGCAAGCTATGTACAACTCTGTGCGTCCAGCATGCTGTCGCAAAAAGGTCAGTGCCACAGTTTTGGCGACCAGGCGGACGGCTTTGTACCGGGTGAAGGTGTCGCGACGCTTATTCTGAAGCCGCTTCGGCAGGCCCAGGCAGACGGCGACCGGATTTACGCAACAATCAAAGGCTCGGCGGTCAATCATGGTGGCGCCGCCAAAGGCTACACCGTGCCGAACCCCAAGGCGCAAACGGCGGTGATCGAGAAAGCCCTGAACAGCGCCAATATCACAGCGGGCGAACTCAGCTACATCGAGGCTCACGGCACCGGGACGGAACTCGGTGACCCCATCGAGTTGAACGCACTCAAAGCCTGTTTCTCAGGTAATGACCTGCCTGAGTCTTCCTGCGCGATTGGCTCGGTAAAAAGCAATATCGGCCACCTGGAAGCCGCCGCCGGTCTGGCCGGTGTGATCAAAGTGGTGCTGCAGATGCAGCACCGGGTCCTGGTACCCAGCCTGCACGCACAGACGATCAATCCTAACTTGGAGTTCGACCAGTCGCCGTTCTATTTGCAGCGGGAGCTGATCGAGTGGCCATCGCGCAACAACCGCAATCGTATCGCCGGTGTTTCGTCGTTCGGTGCGGCGGGGGTGAATGCCCACGTTATTCTGGAGGAGTACACAGCGCCGCAGGAACAGGTCGTTGGCGCACCTGTCGGGCAAGAACATGTCCAGGCGTTGGTTTTCCCTTTCTCTTCGAATACCGAACAAGGCCTGAAAAGAAACTGCCGTCGGTTCCTGGATTTCCTTCAGGCGCAAGCGCCTGAAGCCTCCACTGCAATGGATATTGCGACGTTTATTCGCGCCACGCTTCGGGGGCTGGATAACAATCTCTCGTTGAATCAGGTTGACGATTCAACCCCCTTGGTCGATGCCGGGCTCAAACCATTTGATTTCTATCGACTATTCGAGGCCGTCAACACCCGCTACGGGCTGAATCTGTCGATGCTCAATTGGCAAGGCAGCGTATCGATTGGGCGACTGGTGGCGGTTATTCAGGGCGGCGCTTCATCGTCGACCGTACCCGCGTTGCGTGACGTCGCGTTCACGCTGCAGACGTGTCGAAATGCCCATCAACATCGCGTCGCGATTTGTGCCAGGGATCTAGCCGGTTTTATCGAGCGTCTCCAGCGCTTCCTTGGCGAGGAAGACCCTCAGGTTAATGGTAGCGGCCTGTATGCCGGGGTGAAAACTCACCGGTTTGAAGAGCTTTCCAAGCAAAGAGCGCTGGCCCACGACCGCGTTCAGATTGCTTTTGCCCACCACGAGTCGGACGCCTTGGCGCAACTGTGGGTCAATGGCAGCTTTGAGCAGTGGGAAGGTTTGTACAGCGATGGGCTGCAACCGAAAAAATGCCGGATACCCGAGTATGCCTTTGCGGCCAACACCCATAGCTTCCTGGACAAAGTCGGTTCGAACGCAAGGGCCGTGAGACACCTGGATCAGCCATCAGAAGCAGGGAAGGTGAGCGCCGAAATCATCAGTCACGTGCCCGTTCGCCTTGAAGTGCCGGCCGTTGCCGGATTCATTCGAGAAAGACTGGCCAATGTACTCAAGATGGATGACGCGTCGATCAACAATGAGGTGTCGTTTGTCGATTACGGTCTGGACTCCATTCTGGGCGTTGATTTAATCCATTCGCTTAATGAACAGTATCGTCTCGGTTTGAAAACCACGTGTATCTACGATTATCCGAATGTCGAGGATCTATCCCGCCATGCCCATGGGCTGATTACGCCTGTGACGATCGTCGACTCGTCGACTCAATTCGCTCGGCCAGCGCCTCAGCTACTCAGCGAGTCGCCTGCAACTGGCCAGGAACGCAACCAAAAGCCGATTGCAATTATCGGCATGAGTGGCCGTTTTGGCGGTGCCGATGATACCGAGGCGTTCTGGAACAATATCCGCGACGGCAAAGACAGCACCGAATCGGTGAGTCGTTGGGACCTGGCGGACTATCTCAATCAGGAAAAGTATCGCGACGGTGTTTGCCAGCGCGGTGGATTCCTCAATGAAATTGATAAGTTCGATGCGATCTTCTTCAACATTTCCGGGGTTGAAGCCACGTATATGGACCCACAACAACGCCTTTTCCTCGAAGAGGCGTGGCATGCCCTGGAGGACAGTGGCTATGCAGGCAGTCGCCTGACCCCTGAAGTGAAAGATCAGTTCGGCATTTACGTCGGCGGCTGGACTGGCGACTACAACGAAGTGTTCGAGGCCAGTGAGGCACCGGCGCAAGCGCTGTGGGGCAACATGGGCTCGATGATTGCGTCGCGGATTGCCTATTACCTGGATTTCAAAGGGCCGGCGCTGACCATCGACACTGCGTGTTCAAGTTCGTTGGTGGCGATCCATCAGGCTTGTAAAGACCTGCGACTGGGGATCACCAATACGGCGATTGCGGGCGGTGTATTTGTACAGACGACGCCGCGCTTGTACGTGCAGGCGACACAAGCCGGGATGTTGTCGCCCACCGGGACGTGCTCGCCATTTGATGAAAACGCCGATGGTTTTGTCCCCGGCGAAGCGGTCGGGGCGATTATTCTTAAACGTTTGGACGATGCCTTGGCCGATGGCGACAACATTCGCGCGGTCATCTACGGTGACGGCATCAACCAGGACGGCAGAACCAACGGCATCACGGCCCCAAGCGCCGTCTCGCAAGAGAAGTTGCTGAAACGGGTGTACAAGGATTTCGGTATTACCGCTAACGACATCTCCATGGTGGAGGCCCACGGCACCGGCACCAACCTGGGCGACCCGATTGAGTTCAACGCACTCTGTGCAGCCTTCACCACGGACTCCGCGCACAAGAATTACTGCGCCTTGGGCTCGGTCAAAGCCAACATTGGCCACACCCAATTTGCCGCCGGTATCTCGAGTGTGATCAAGTCGGTGCTGGCACTGGAACACAGCACCATTCCGCCGCTGATTCACCACACCAAAGGCAACTCGCGAATTGATTTGGCCGGTAGCCCGTTTTATGTCGCGAAATCTTCACAACCGTGGCAAGCCAGAAATGGCCGGAGGCTGGCAACGATCAGTGCCTTCGGTGCCAGTGGCACCAATGCACACGTGGTGCTCGGTGATTTACCCCAGCCGGTACGGCACACGGCGGAGAAGTTTGGGCCGCAGTTGATTCTGCTGTCGGCGAACTCTGACCCACAGTTGGTCAAACTCCTGCAGAAACTGCGTGAGCACCTCGAGTCTGACGCGACGGTGTCGCTGACCAACATCGCTTACACCTTGGCCTGCGGGCGCAGGCACTTCGGCAAGCGCGTGGCGATTCTTAGCCGCTCGGTTTCTGAACTGGCCAATGCACTGGGCTCCCTGCTGTCAGCAGCCAAGCCGAGCATGCAAATCTTTACGCCGAGCGACCTGGGGCAGGGCAATGCCCAGGCTTTGCTGAAACAAGCGCACGTCTATATTGAAAACGGCCAGGTCAACGACGCTTCGTTCCAGGGCAGCATTTGTAGCCTGCCGGCAAGTCCGTTCAATTCCATGTCGTTCTGGGCGTCTTCGAAGGATAAAGCGCCGGCGAAACAGGCCTCCGTTGCACGTCCGAGTCCTCCCGCATCAGCCCCACGAGCCACGGCGACAAGGTCAAAAGCCGCCAGCAAGTACTGTGAATTCACCCTGACGGTGGATGATTTCTTCATCGCGGATCATTTGGTTATGGGGCAGAAAGTCCTGCCCGGCGTGATGTATATCGAGCTGATGAAACGCAGTGTTTGCGCGGTGTATGGCGACAAGTTCAAGAATGCCTACCAAATAGCGCTGAACGATATTGCCTGGGTTCAGCCGATGGTCTTTACCGACGCCACGCCACGCTTACCGATTATTGTGGAAGTGACAGAGCGAGGCGACAACGCTGACCTGAAGGTGCTGAGCCGAGATAAAAAGCAGCTGTATGCCCAAGCCATCTGTGATTTGTCGTCAGGTCAACAGGTGCTGGCAGAAGATCAGTCGTTCAGTCACCTGAAAGCACAGGGGATCCGGTTCGATGAGATTGACCTGAGCGCGGCAGGGCTGGCCCAGTATCGAAAAGTACCGGCAGCGCAATGCTATGACTTGTTGCGTCGCCATGGCATTACCCACAAGACCCGTTTGCAAGGTATCAAGGCCCTCTACTTTTCGCCCTCGACGGTCATCGCTCAATTGCAACTGCCGTCGATCCTGGCGAATAAACAGTCGCCTTTTTCGGTTCATCCCTGCCTTGCAGACTCTGCACTTCAGGCCATCTCGATTCTCGCTGTAGCGCGGGAAAAAGCCAAACAAACCAGGGATCAGGGTGGGGTGCAAACCCGGGTTCCTTTTGCAATAGACCGCTTTCAACAGTATCGGGAAATTCCACTCAACGCCTGGTCGGTTGGGCATGTGCTGAATGATGGCAAGAAAGAAATCTGGACCATTGTTATCTACGACGCGCAATCCAATGTCTGTGCGGTGCTGGATGGTTATCGCCAACGGATACTGTCCGGTGTGCCGCGATTGTCTGAAGCTTAAACAGGTCCTGGTGTTTGGGTGCTATTGATTGTTACCTCTGGGTAGAAGGTTTGATATGAGCAATGCCGTGCATAACATTTATGCCGTTAATCGTTGGCGGCCAATAGCGGGCAGCCCGTCGTTGGCGACCGATGAAAGCGTTCTGGTTATTATTCCAGTCACTTCTGCGGCGGGTGTGTCGCCAAACAGGCAGAGATTATTGTCGTGGGTTGGCGGTCAGGCTCACTGCAGCTTTACTGCGCTGGATACGCTGGAACGTATGACCGCGACACTGGCGGACTACATCCCGGGAAAGATTAAAAGTATCCTCTGGATCGGCGGTAGCCTTGATGTCTCTGTGCACGCAGAGGATCAAGGTTTACAGTATGGTATCGAAGAAAAAATCTTCTTCAGGTTCTTCAAGGCGTTGCTGGAATTAAAGGCTGATGAAGTCAGGTTGTCGATCACAGTCGTCACCAAGAATAACTTCAATGTCAACAACGAAGGCACTAACACAGCGGTCAACGCCGGGTTGCACGGGTTGGTCGGTGCCGCTGCGAAAGAATACAGCCATTGGACGATAAGCTTGCTTGATGTCGATGACGCCTTTGTGGCGCGTGCGACCTCAAACCCCTCGCTGGTGCGCTCGTCGCAAGGTATTGAAAAAAGAAAAGTCAAAGGACAGACGTATTGCTGCCGCGACGATCAATGGTATGCCGAGCACCTGGAGGTGTTGCCGGTTGAAAACGGCAGTGAGCCGGTCAAGCCGATCTACCGTGACAACGGGGTGTATCTGATCATCGGTGGTGCCGGTGGCTTGGGCCAGGCCTGGACCGAAAGTCTTTTGCAACGGCACGATAGCCAAGTCATTTGGGCAGGTCGAAAAGCCATTAATGATGAAATCCGTCATTCATTGCGTGCCATGGAGAGACTCGGTCGTGCTCCCCTGTACGTATCGGTTGATGCCACCCAGCCACACCAAATGGAGCAATTACGACACACCATCCTCCGTCAATATGGCCGGCTGGACGGCATTATTCATTCGGCAATCGTCCTGGAGGACAAGACGGTTGCCAATATGTCTGAAACAACCTTTAGTTCGGCCCTTGCTGCGAAAGTGGATATTTGCCGAAACATCGAAAATTACTTTGCCGATCTAGACCTCGACTTCATCGCCTTCTATTCCTCGATCCAGAGCTTTGCTCGCCAGGCCGGGCAGAGTAATTACGCTGCGGGGTGCACCTTTAAAGACAGTTTCGCCCATTACTTGCAGGCCAAGTGCGCAACTACCCATGTCAGAACCATGAACTGGGGGTATTGGGGAACCGTCGGCATTGTCAGTGATGCGTCGTATCAAAAGGTGCTGGAAAAAAGCGGGATGGCGTCAATCAACCCGACCATCGGCATGTTGGCCTTTGAGGCGTTGATGGCAGGGGATCATTTACAGGCCAGTTTTATCGCTGCCTACGATCCAGAAAAAATAACATTGATAGATAAGGTGACACTTCATCAGAACACTACAGAATTTGGTTTTGTGCAATCAACAACTCAGTTAAATAACAATGTAGTGGAGGGCTGTATGATGGAATATGTGTATCGGAATGAACACTATATGGCCCTAAGGGAGGAAGGCGTTTTTTACCTGGAGGACATGGACAGCTACCTTTGCCGGATCGTCGCTGCCGATCTTGAAACCTTGGGCGTGTTTTCCGGTACTGAGTTTTCCGTTGAAGACGTGCTTCGCAAGACCGATATTCGCGCAGTTTTTTCGCGCTGGTTGACGGAGACCCTGATGAGCCTTGTGCGCCAGGGCTACCTTCGTCACGACGCCGGTCAATTCAGCAAAACGGCAGAGTTTCCTGAGAGCGATGCCAGCGCAGCCTGGCTCTCCTGGAACACCGCAAAAGTTGAATGGCTGCTGGATGATAATAAATCCGCTCAAGTCAAACTGGTTGAAGCCCTGCTGATCCATACCAAGGAGATACTGACCGGGAAAATAAAGGCCACCGACATCATGTTCCCTGACTCTTCGATGCGCATGGTCGAGGGTATCTATAAAAACAACCGCGTTGCTGACTACTTCAACCTGGTGCTTTCGAGGACGGTGGTTGACGAAATCAACACGCTGCTGGCCGCTGACCCTCAGCGGAAAATTCGCATTCTGGAAGTGGGCGCTGGCACCGGCGGTACAACCGCCGTGTTACTCAAGCACCTGGCGCCGTTTCACGCCAACATCGCAGAGTACTGCTACACCGACCTTTCGAAGTCGTTTCTGTTTCATGCCCAGCGGGAATACGGGCCAGGCAATCCATTCTTGCGCTACGAGATTTTCAACGTAGAAAAGTCGGTCGATGACCAACCACTGCAGCGTGATTACTACGATATTGCAGTTGCCACCAACGTGTTACACGCCACCAGTGACATTGCCGCCTCGATTCGCCGGGTCTGGGAAGTTTTGAAAGATCAGGGCTCATTGATCGTCAACGAGCTCAGCCGCAATACCTTGTTCAACCACCTCACGTTTGGTTTCCTCGACGGTTGGTGGTTGTACAACGACGATCACATCAGGGTGCCGGGCTCTCCGGTTCTGGAGCCTGCCACGTGGCACAACACCGCCCTGCAAGTGGGTTACGGCTCTACGCAGTTCCCCGCCGAGCTGGCCCACGACATGGGGCAGTTCGTGATGTTGATGCGTGCGCAAAAGCACGCCGCGTCCCTTGCCCCCAAGGTCGTTGAGTCCGGATCCAGTCATTCATCAGGGAACGAATCCTCCATGCTTACCCCGTCAAATACCCCTTCGGCTGTCAACGTTGCAATGTTGAAAGCCAAGAGCCAGGCGTTTTTCACTGATCTGATCGCCGACGTCGTTCAGCTTCCTGTCGATGAAATCGCGCTGGACCTCTCCCTCGAAAAACTGGGATTCGATTCTATCCTGGTCGTCACCCTCACCAATAAACTGCGTGAGCATTTCGAGCAGGTCAGCAGTTCCCTGCTGTTTGATATTGATAGCGTCGAAGGCATCATCGATTACTTTATCGAGCAAGATAAACAGGCCTTGGCGGCGTTGCTGGGTATTGATTTCAGCGATGCACAACCACCTAGTGCTGCCCCGGTTGCCGTTGCTTCTCACACCCAGGCCCCTGCCAGCGCACCTGCGGTTACTCAGTTTGACGTGATCGACCTGGGCGCATTCTCCCTTCAAGAGGTTGACGCCCCGTCGGCGTCACTGCCTCAGGTGTCTGATTTCCAGGAAACCTACCCTGAACCCCGTCGTTCCGGCGATATCGCGATCATCGGTCTGAATGGTACTTACCCTGGCTCGCGGACCCTGGACGAGTTCTGGGAAAACCTGTCGCAAGGTCGTGACCTGGTGACCTCAGTGCCCAAGGCAAGGTGGGAGCAAACCGGCTTTAATCGGGTCGAAAATCCGGAAAATTTCAAGGGCGGCTTTATTGACGGCTTTGACCAGTTCGACGCGGAGTTCTTCGACTTCAGTGAAACCGATGCGCTGCTGACAGATCCTCAGGAACGCAAATTCCTCGAATGTGCCTTCTCGGTGCTGGAAGATGCGGGCTACACCAAAGAGTCCCTGGCCGAAAGTGACATGACCACCGGTGTCTATGTCGGCGCGATGTACCAGGAGTATCAGCTGCACAGCGAAACGGCTAAAGGTCTGTACGAAGGGCAGGCCATCTCCAACAGCTTTGCCTCCATTGCCAACCGTGTTTCCTACATCCTGAACCTGGAAGGCCCTAGCGTCGCCATAGACAGCATGTGTTCGTCATCGCTGTCCGCCGTGCACCTGGCGTGCTCTGCGTTGAAGCTTGGGGAGATTGATTACGCGATTGCCGGCGGGGTCAATCTGACCTTGCATCCCAACAAATATGGTGTGCTGAAACAGGGCGGCGACCTTTCGCAGACCGGTAAATGTGCGAGCTTTTCCGAGAGTGCAGACGGCTATGTACCGGGAGAAGGTGTTGGTGCGGTCTTGTTGAAACGCTACGAGGATGCGCTGCGCGATGGCGACCACATCTATGGGGTGATTACCGGGTCGCTGATCGTTCACGCAGGCAAGACCAATGGGTATACCGTTCCAAGCCCGAAAGCTCACAGTAAGCTGATCTCAAAAGTGGTCCAACAGGCCGGCATTCGTTCTGCGGACATTTCGTACATTGAAGCGCACGGTACGGGCACCCATCTGGGCGACGCCATCGAAATTCATGGGCTGAGGCAGGCGTTTTCCATCGATCAAGACTCGGCACAACAAGGTAAGTTCTGCTCGGTAGGCTCGGTGAAATCGAATATCGGTCATTGCGAAAGTGCCGCAGGCATGGCCGGTTTGACCAAGATTCTGCTGCAACTGAAATACCAGCAAATCGTCCCTTCGCTCCACTCGAAGAAAATTAATAAAAACCTGCAGATCGAAAAAACCTCCTTCTCGATCCCCCAGTTGCTGTCCCATTGGCGTCTGCCGAATAAAGAGGTCAAAAAGCGGATTGCCGGCCTGTCGTCCTTTGGCGCGGGCGGTGCGAATGCGCACTTCATCATCGAAGAGCACGAGGAAGTGTCGAATCAGGTCAATTACACGATGGATTACCCGGAACTGATCGTGTTGTCCGCAAAATCAAAGGAGGCGCTACACCAGAGAGCTGCGCAGTTGCTGGGCTACATCCACTACAACGCTCAGCAAAACACCTCCCTGAACAACCAGCCACGATACTGGTTGGGCAACATTGCCTATACGCTGCAAACCGGCCGCACTCAAATGCCGTACCGCCTGAGCTTCCTGGCGGACTCCATCGAGCACCTTGAAGACAACCTCGATGCATTCCTGAATGATAAAAAAGGCAAATCCCCGCTGCATGTCTGCTATGCCAGCGAGATGGACGCCACAGCGAAGCTGTTGTACGAGGATAACTCCCTTGAGCTGATTCTTTCTGAATGGCTGAAGCAAGGTAAATACCAGAACATCGTCGCGCTCTGGGCCAAAGGGGTGGTGATTAACTGGGGCGGCCTGCTGGGGAAAAGAGGGCAACGTATCAGCCTGCCGACCTACCCGTTCTCACAAAACCGTCATTGGTTGCCGATGGGCAACCACACGGCCGGCGTGTCTCAAAAAGTCGAGGCAGCTTCTGTGCAGCAGCGGGTGAAAACCGTAGCCGCTATGGTTGAACCGGTCGTTGAAAAAGTCGCAGGGAAGATTGTTCAGAAAACCGTTGAGCCGGTGGTTGGCAAGCCGTTCATTACGGCACCGGTGGCGGTCGAAAAAGTCACCGCCGAACCGAAGTCGTTGTTTATTCATCGCTGGAACAAGGTGGACGTGAGCCCACATCCGAAACCGGCGCAGGCCGATACGAAAATCTGTGTCGTTGGCCTGGACACCCTGGACTACTTCCAGCGAGATCTGGAGACCTGCGGCCTCGATGCCGGCTCTTCAGAATGGCAGCAAGTCCTGCCGAACGGCTTTGCCCAGTCCTTCGCTGATCTGGCCAAGTCCGTCTCACGTCAACTGGCGAAGAAGGTCAAAGCCTGGCTGGCGGACAGCACTCAGCCTTTGCACCTGCAAATCATCATGCCGTTCGATCGCCAGTATCAACTCTATGCAGCATTGACCGGGGCGTTGGAACAGCACGTGCTGGGTGCTGCCAATGTCAAACTGACGATTATTTACTGTGAAGCCTTGTGCTCGTTTGCCAACATTTCGACGCTGATCAACCGTGCAGCAGACACACAGACTCACATCGCTGAATACCTGTGTGCCCACGACAGTATCTATGCCGGCAGCGTGCAGAAAGTCAGCCAGCCGGAATCAGGCTCGTTACTCAATGACAACTGTGTCTATGTCCTGGCAAACGGCTTGAATGAGGTGGGCCAAAGTGTGATTCGTGCGATTGATGATGAAACCAGCGGATGCCATATCGCAATCCTGGGTGACGCGCTTTCAGCGCCAGACATCGATGAGCAAATCGGGTTACTTCAGAACAGCCTGGACAATACCAAAGTCGGCTACTACGCGGCTGAACTTGACGATAGAAAGTCCGTGTTCAATGCACTGTTGCTGATAAAAGACCAACTGGGCGATATCCAGGGTGTGCATTACATTGTTCCGGCCGATGACAAGGTTCAGCAGCATAAGGAACCGTTGAAAGACAAGGCGCTTATTCGTCATCTCGCGGCACTGATTAACCTAGATGAGGCGACCTACTCATTTGACTCCCAGCTGCAATCGTTCTCCATCGTCATGACCGTCGAGGAACACGACAGTAAACAGCTCAACACCCTGGCAAAAACCTTTGGTCGTTATCGCGCGGCGTTGCAGGGTACTGGTTACCGCGAAGGCAAGACCGTAGCGCTGGAAGTGGAGGGCAACGCGGCCAATGACATTGCCACTGCATTTATTCACGCCCTGGACAAAAACCATTCGGATGAGCAATTCGCGTTCATCTGGAAGGCCGCAACTCTCGCTGACAATACGCCAGTCATTCAACCGCAGGTAACCGTGGAACCTCCCGTTGCATCGCCTGCGCCACTGGCAGCGGTCGCGCAAAAACAGCCGGCCTATTCGTTTGATGGCGCCAGTGACGAGTTGCAGGCAACGGTTTCCTGGTTGGTTTCGATCTCCTCGGAGTTGCTGGACAAGGAGTCAGCTTCGTTTAGTCCTGTAGCAACGTTTACTGAAAACGGCTACGAGTCGATCAGCATTGTTGGGTTGTGTGAGTTGATCAACAGCCGTCTGGGGCTGGCGATCTCTGTGGTGGTGTTTTTCGAGCACGACACCATTCAGTCGTTGGCACAGTACCTGGTGGCTGAGCACGGCGACCAGATTGAAGAAGTGTTAGAAACCGACGTGGAGGGCTGATGCAATGAATGTCAGGACCGATGCGCTCGCCAGAGACACCGCCTCGCCGCTGAACCAGGGGATAGTCTATCCCTTGCACAGGATATTTATGTTCGGCGGGCAGGGGTGTCATTACTATCAGATGGCGAGCCATCTATTCCTGACGCATTCAACGTTTCGTGAAGCCATGCTGCGGCTGGATCTGATAGGCCAACGCATACTGGGTAAATCGGTAATCGCGGAGATTTATCGTAAAGACAAGTCTCGCAGCGATGACTTCTCCTCTATCACGTTCACTCATCCGAGCATCGTGATGGTGCAACTGGCACTGGTCTCAACCCTCGCTGCTGAAGGGATCACCGCTGACTCGGTGATCGGCACGAGTTTGGGGGAGTTCATTGCCGCTTGTGTTGCCGGTGCCATTTCGGATACGGATTTATTGGCTGCAATCTGTGATCAAGCCTTATTGATCGAGCAGTTTGCAGGACAAGGCAAGTTGCCGAAAGGCGGCATGCTGTCGGCATTGATTACCCCGGATGAAAGGGACGCACTGCTCGCCGAGTTTCCTGAAGTTGCTGTTGCGGGTGTGCATCACTCACGACACGTCACCTTTTCGGGAGATACGTGGGTGATTGATGCGTTGGAAAAGAGCTGCCAGCAACGAGCTTTTTTATATCAGCGGATCGCTGTGGACTACGCCTTTCATTCGCCTGCCATACGCCCGTTAAAAGCGGCTTCTTTAGCGTCGATAAAAAAGTACACAACCGGGGCATTCACGCTGCCTTTTTACTCCTGTGCAACGGTTGCGCGGTGTCGTGTGATTGACGCCGAGCACTTTTGGGGGATCGTTGAGTCACCCATCAACTTTGCAGACACCATCGACTTGATAGAGGCAAGCGCCACAGGCGCGACGCCTGTGTATGTTGATCTTAGTCCTTCCGGATCGTTGCATGGATTTGTCAAACAGCATCTGGGTGCGTTCAGGGCAAAGCAGGTCCCTGTGAGCCTGACGCTGATGTCCTTGATGAGTAACGACACGACTCAATACCAGGCCGGCGTGCTGACCCTAAAGCGCCTTGCAAAGGCGTATAGCGAAAGCGCTATCGCTCAACCCGGGCCTCAAGACACTACCTTGGTAAATCATTCTATGGAAAAGACTCGAACAAGCGTGGTCGGCAATAATCCAGCAAAGAACACTGCCCTTGTTTTTCCAGGACAGGCCTCACAGCGAGTGGGCATGGGGCGTGAATTGTTCCAACGTTTCCGTCGGCAGACTGAAATCGCCAGTGATATTCTGGGATATTCCATTGAGCAGCTGTGCCTGGAAGACCCACAGAAGCAGTTGAACAAAACACAGTACACGCAACCTGCGCTGTATACCGTGTGTGCATTGCAGTACCTCGCCTATCGGGAAGATAACGAGGTGGTGATCAAGTTCCTGGCCGGGCACAGCCTGGGAGAATATGCGGCGCTGTTCGCCGCGGATGTCTTTGACTTTGAAACGGGACTGCGCATCGTCAAGCACCGCGGGGAATTGATGTCTTCCGCGAATGCCGGTTCCATGGCCGTGATCCTGAATTATAAAGCTCAGGATCTGCAGCAACTGCTCAACGATAACGGCATTACCAGCATTGATGTTGCAAACATCAACTCTCCGGATCAGTTGGTGATTGCAGGGCCGCATCAGGCGCTGGAGGCGTTTGAAGGCATTATCAACTCGCTGGCGGGCACCTACATTCCTATTCCGGTGGGGGCACCTTTTCATTCGCGCTACATGCAGCCGATAGCACAAGATTTTGAGCGGTTTCTCGAGCCTTTCACGTTTCGACCGATGAATAAAACGGTGATCAGTAACGTCACCGGTTTGCCCCATCAGAATGAAACGCTGAAGAGCCAACTGGTGAAGCAACTGTACAGCCCAGTGCAGTGGTTGGACAGCGTTCGTTACTTGATGGGGTTGGAGGTCGATGAGTACGTAGAGATCGGTCCTGGTGATGTGCTCACCAAACTGACAACAAAGATCCGCAATAAATGCTCGCCATTAGTCTTGGGTGAGAAAGTCATTCGCCAAGTGCCAGGCAGCACAGAAAGCGTGGAAAGCAAGGTTGCCCGGCAGCCTGCGAAAGACGGGTTGGGTAAGGCTTTCAAAAGTCGCTGGAGCCGGGGGGATGAGTTTTCTAGTTATTTTGGCCTGGCTTACCCTCATGTCCTGACGCTCTCGGAAGATAATCTGGATTATTCTTTTATAGAGCGTGCACAGGCGTGCGGACATCTAGCTTTTCAGGCAGTTCCTTGGACCGCTGAGGCGATTGATTCCGGTAGCCTGGACAGCATTCTGTCGAGACTGGGCGCCAAAAGATCCAATGACTCCGGGTGTGTGGGGGTGGCTATTACCCACAGTGAAAACGATAAGGTTCTGTTTTCAAAAGTTCTGGCGCATCAGTTGAACGCTGTCGCCCTGACCGGCGTCTACGGTATGACGACTGAACTGGTCTACTACCGGGTTATTTCGGCCTACCAAGGGCGTTTTAGTAGTACCCCACAAAAGAACAAGTTGTTTATCAGCGTGGATGATCCTCGCTGTGTTCAGGGCTTTTACCAGAAGCTACCGCAAGATGTTCTTGAGCGTTTGCACCTGCAAGGGCGAATTGATGCTGCTCAGTTTGAGTTTGCGAAAAACATCGCTGCCTGTGATGCCATTATTCTCAATAATGAAGAGCATGACCTGGAGGCATTGATGGGCATTAACCGGTTGAGGGTTGAACACCCTGAACTGGATATAAAGATTGGCATCGAAGGCGCGCTGTCGGCCCCGAACGACTTCACTCAAGGGACGCTCAGTCAAATAGATTTTTTTGTCAGCAGTGAGTTGAACGTGCTGATAGGCGAGTCTTTTTTGCCTGGACTGATCAGGCAGACCCTTTTTTCCGCAAGCGACGCCTTTATAGTGGATCTCCCAGATCCTAAGACGATCCATTTTGGTGGGCGAGCCAAGACGTACATCACTAATGATCCAGCGATTCGCCAGCGTGCGGGTAACGCCCATGATTGGCTGCCGGATGATCAAAGGCCAACGCTATGCAGGTTGCTACCGTCCAACTATCTGGCCATTTCCGAATGGCTCAAGGTTCAGTTCGTCAATAAACAGCCATCGTTGGCCGAGTTAAGCTCGGCTCTTTTGAATGGCGTATAGGCTGCCAGGGCTTTGAGTATTTGGACTGTCTCTTTTTTGTATATATTTAATTGCCAGGGAATGCCGGTATGTCCAATCTGTTTATTTCTAACGTCGTGTTTGATTTCGGCGAGTCGAAGTCAATTGATAGCTTGTCATCTTGCATGAGTCCTGATGAGCTTAAGGCCTTTCGGGCGGGCGGCTTTGAATATTATGTAAATGAAAGTCGTGACGTTTATGCTGTGTGCGAAAAGGTAGCCGCGAAGGTCCTGGATGAGAGCCATGTCGGTCGAGAGGATGTGACCGATATTGTCTATATCAGCTCAACCAAATTCATTGACAAGGTCGTTGGCCTGAGTGTCTACCTCTCGAAGTTGGCAGCGAATATCGGTATTCATAAGGCGACGCTGTATGCCTTGTCTGCGGGGGAGTGCGGTAATTTCGTTCATGCCTTGCGTTTTTGTGGGCAGATCCTGCAGGAGCGTCCAGACAGTAAGGTTTTGTTGGTATTCGCAGAAAAGCTGATGACTGACGAGGAGCGGCATTATCCTGGAACGGCGATTTTAAGTGACGGGGTGGCAGTTTGTCTGGTGACCTGCGAAAAAACCGGAAACTGCTACGAGGTTATCGCGCGGTCGGAGGCCACCGACCACCGAGTCACTAAGGCTTATGCTGAACAGAAAACTATTGATGCGTTGCGGCTCGCCTTGACCGCAATTCATACGCTGTCTAGGGATATTTTTTTGAAAGTTGATTTTGATAAAAGTGCTATAAGCCACTTCATAACCAATAACTTTATTATGCACTTGTCCAAAATGTACATTATGGAGGTCGGCGGCGACGCCTCAAAACTCAGGCTGCCAACGCGGCCTCCGAAAGCGCATGTTTTTACGATTGATAGTTTGTTGAATCTGACTGGGACCCCGATGGATGATGGTGATTTGGCCTTTTGCCTGAGTTTTGGCATGTTTTTTTGGGGGGCATGCATCGTTAAGTACCATGCCTGAAAAAGCTTTATGACCGCGTGTTTATGCCTTGGGGACGTACGCGCGCGGACGGGGTCGAGTTGCGGGGCGCGCGGTGAGTGACCAGGTATTCAATGAATTTTTGTCAAGTGAAATGTTGCTATTGTGCAAGGGTGTGATATGCATGAACTACTGAAGGTAGCGATTGAGTCTGCTGTACTGTTATTTGTTCCGGGACCGACGAATACGTTATTGCTGGCGACCGGCGTGTCCAAGGGGTTTTTGACGTCTGCTGGTTTACCGTTGTTCGAGCTTTCCGGCTACGTGATTGCGATCACCTTCTATTCCATTCTGATCGAATATGTCTCGGGCAATACAGGTTGTCTGTTTTTCATGAAGGTGTTCTGTGCGGGCTCTATATCTTACCTGTCTTGCAAGACGTGGAAGCTTTCAGGTGACTTTTTAAAAGCGACCGAAACTACTTTGGGATTTAATATATTTATTACTACGTTGTTTAATCCGAAAGCATTTATTGTGTCTTCGATCATCTTTTCCGTTACGCTTATCGACGATCCGCTTTTAATTGCTCAGGAAATGCTGGTCTTTTCTGGGGTTATGTTGCTGGCAACCCTTTTTTGGCTGAGCGTCGGAACTGTTGTCAATCTCCATTCGCAGGAAGGAGGGGGCACAAGGCGGGTAATACTTAAAGCATCAGCATCAGCATCAGCATCAGCATCAGCATCAGCATCAGCATCGGTATTGATGATGTTTTCTTGCGCTATATTATATTCAGGTGTTTCCAGCCTGCTGAGCTAATACTATTGATGACCAATATGAGCTGGACAGCGGTTTGCACAACCGTCTGTAGCAGCAATCATACCCTCCATGAATTTCCCCAAACTCCGAAGGATCACACGTGAGCCAGTCCCTGATTGCTGCCCTGCAAAACCCGGCCCTGTTCCCCCATCCGGTGGATCAGTTCCACGTCATCGAGACCCATATTTCCTGGGTCCTGCTTACGGGTAACTACGCTTATAAAATGAAGAAGCCGGTGAATTTCGGCTTCCTCGATTTCACCACCCTGGAAGCCCGCAGCCACTTTTGCAATGAAGAGCTGCGCCTCAACCAGCGCCTGACCGATAATTTGTATCTTGAAGTGTTGCCAATCACCGGCAGCGCAGAAGCACCGCAATTGGGCGGCGACGGCCCGGTAGTCGACTACGTGCTGAAAATGCGCCAGTTCCCACAAAGCCAGCTGCTCAGCACCTTGCAAGCCAACGACGAACTGACCAGCGCGCACATCGATGAACTGGCCAGGCAGATCGCGCACTTTCACCTGAATGCCCCGAAAGTGCCGGCCACACACACCGCCGGCACGCCACACGACGTCATGGTGCCGGTGCTGCAGAACTTCGAGCAGATCCGCCCTTTCCTCAGCGACAAGGCTGACCTGGCACAACTGGAAGCCTTGCAGGCCTGGGCCGAAAGCAGCTTCGAGCGCCTCAAGCCACTGTTTGAACAACGCAAGCTCAATGGTTTCATCCGCGAATGCCACGGTGATATTCACCTGGGCAACGCCACTATGATTGATGGCCATGTGGTGATCTTTGACTGCATCGAGTTCAACGAGCCATTCCGCTTCACCGACGTGTATGCCGACACCGGTTTCCTGGCGATGGACCTGGAAGACCGTGGCCTCAAAAGCCTGGCGCGGCGCTTTATCAGCCAGTACCTGGAACTTACCGGCGACTACCAAGGCCTGGAGCTGCTGAACTTCTATAAAGCCTACCGCGCCCTGGTACGCGCCAAGGTTGCACTGTTCAGCATGCCTTCCGAGGCAGACGCGGTGCAGCGCGCAACCACCCTGCGCCAATACCGCAACTACGCCAACCTGGCAGAAAGCTACAGCACCACCCCCTCGCGTTTCCTGGCCATCACTCACGGCGTATCAGCCGTCGGCAAAAGCCACGTGGCCATGCGCCTGGTAGAAGCACTGGGGGCAATTCGCCTACGTTCGGATGTAGAGCGCAAGCGCCTGTTCGGCGAGCAGCATGTCGAGAACAAGCCGCAGGCCGGGATCTACGCTGCAGATGCCAGCGCCGCCACCTACGCGCGCTTGAACGAGATCGCCGACACCGTACTGCGCGCTGGTTTCACGGTGGTACTGGATGCGACCTTCCTCAAGCGTGAACAACGCGACGCTGCGGCGAAAATCGCTGAGGCCACCGGCGCACCGTTCCTGATCCTCGACTGCAATGCGCCACAGGCCGTGATCGCCGCTTGGCTGGCACAACGTCAGACAGACAACAACGATCTGTCCGACGCCACCCTGACCGTCATCGAAGGGCAGCAGGCCAATCGTGACCCGCTCAGCGCCGAAGAGTTGCTGCTCAGCAAACGCGTGGAGACCAATGAAAGCGGGACGCTTGACGCGTTGGTTGCGCAAATTCGTCAGCGACTGTCCCGTTCGTAAGTAAAATTTATTGACATCAAGCCCTCATCAGATAAGGGTCAAGAAATACTGGCATTTTTCTTGACCCTTTTTGCGCCTTTTTCATGCTGACGTTGCCGACAGTGACATCGTAACTCCATCGAGCCTTCCTCGGTCATCCGCAGTGCCGACAGCATAGAACGGCACCATCTATCTTTTTGCGTAGGCTGAATCAAATACATCGAGAGTGAATTTAAGTCATTTGCTGCCTGAATATGCCAGCTATAGCCTTAATCGAACAACATTACCCCCCCCCCCCACCTGTTCAGCCTGCTGCAGAGTCACGTCCCACGGCCGGAAAATATTGTGCGCTGGCGCTGGCATAGCGGTGACGTAGCGATCTGGGATAACCGCGCCACCCAGCATTACGCGCTGGATGATTAAGGAACCCAAGAGCGCATCGTACGCCGGGTGACCTTCAAGGGCGAAGTACCGGTGGGCGTGCAAGGACAGCGGAGTCAGGTCACGAAAGGTCCTTAAAGCGGAATCTGGACGTTGCAAGCCAAATTGCAAGTGTCGATCGAAAAAACCAGCTATAGCAGACCAGCAACTATTGATGGTGTAAAACGTGAAGGATAATCATGCAGAAAATATTAGTTGGTCCATAGTACGATACAGGAAAGCTATGATGCTCACTTCACAGAAAAACATTATTAATACGGGTATTCCAAGTCGAACTGCTTTTCAGGTTGCCGAACTCCGGGCCGCTCATCAGCTGCTGGACGAACCAATCATATTCAACGACCCGTTGGCCTTGCCGATTCTTGGCGAGCAGGCGGCAACCGACCTGCGACAGTATTCATTCCAATCCAACGATCTCCATGCGCGAGGCATACGTGCTGCCGTGGTTATTCGTAGTCGATTAGCTGAAGATGAACTCAAAAAATGTGTACACTCCGGAGTGAAACAATATGTCGTTTTAGGTGCCGGCCTTGATACATTCGCTCTCAGGAATACTTATCTTGAAGAGGGCCTTCAGGTATTTGAAGTGGACCATCCATCTACCCAAGAATGGAAGAGAAGTCTCCTTAAAGAAGCGTCCATAAAAGTACCTGACTCATTGACGTTCGTGGCGGTTGATTTTGAAAGTAACACCTTAGCCGAAGAGCTGCAGAAAGCCGGTTTTCGCGCAGATCAACCTGCATTTTTTTCTTGGCTAGGCGTGACGATATACATATCCCAGGAAGCGATACTTGACACACTAACGTTTGTCGCGTCACTGCCAAAAGGAAGCGGCATAATTTTCGATTACGGCGTCACCCCTACGTTGCTCGATCCCATTGAAAATGCCATAGGCGATTATCTTGTGAGTTTGATCGGGCAACTGGGTGAACCATGGAAAACATGGCTTGACCCCGCTGTCATTGAAAATGAGCTTCAGAGTATAGGATTTCAGTCCGTGAGAGACTATGGCTCTGTTGAACTGAATGAGCTCTATCTGGCTAGAAGAAAGGATGGTTTGCGAATGCTCGGAACATTTCGATTGATATGTGCGAAGACTTGAGTATGGGTTTGCACGGATCTAATAGGTGCGGTTTTGTGTATACATATACAGTTGTTGCTTCAACCCTCTAACGCTACGTGACGGTCCCAAGCAAACGGCCCGCCTTGTTAGGGCCGTTTCGCTTTGTTATGGGCAGATCTTGCCGAGGGTGTCAATCCTCTCAAAAAATATCCTCTCAAAATGTCAATCCTCCATAGCGAGATTGACAGTCAACGGTGTTGCTGACGAAAACGCCAGAAGTCCACTAATTTAGAAGCTACAACGCTGTCAATGTCGCAGGTGCTAGGTGATAGAAAGCATTACTGGCCGGATGATCCGTTGGTGGCGGAGGCGAGGGCGCGGGTGAAGCTGAGGGGGACGTGAGGTCCGGGAGCAATGGCTCGTAATCCAGTAGACCGAGAGGCTAAGCCGTCAAGCTCTGCCAACCGATCACGTTGAACGGCGTCAGGCTAATTAGGGGCTCGGCTTTTCCAGCGGACTTTATAAAGCAAAAGCGCAAAAATGACGGCAAGAGGCTATCTATCCGGTTAAGCTGCCCGCCACTCAACCAATGGACAGGAATCCATAATGAAAACTAACTTCGCTTTGTTGTTGCTGGCAGTCATCTCTATCTCGGGCTGCGTTCAAACCGCTTACAGCAAAAGCATCGCAGTGACCAAGGATGCATCGGGCCGTGTTGTGCAGACCGTTGAAACAGAGACGGTCACGCAGCCAGGTCAAGGTTATGAAATGCGTCTTGAGAAAATTCAGGGCGTGCAACGTTGAGTTGATATCTAAAGGGAGAACCTCTTTATTCTGGTCACTTAGCTTGCAAGCGAGACAGTGACCCAGAGAACGCCAGGGCGCAACGCCCTGGCAGGCAGCAGATGTCACTTTTTCTTTTTAGCCGGCTTTTCAGCCTTTTCAACCTTGTCTGATTTCTTGGCCTTTTCTGGCTTGCTATCAGCTTTTTTGGCCGCTTTCTTTGGCTCGGCGTCTTTCTTCTTGTCTTTCTTTTCGGAAGACTTGGAAAGCGTCGAGGCCGCTTCAGATTTCTTGGCCGGTGATGCCTTCTTGTCTTTCAGGTCTTTGCTGGCTTTCGAGGCTTCGCCTTTACTTTTCTTGTCGTCTTTAGCCATGTGGATCACCCTTTGGTGTATGCCGGTATTGGCACGTCGCCCATGGAAGTATCCACGGGCTAATCATTAGGCGAGCGCTTCCAGAAACGGTTCCAAGTATTTGATCATAATCGGCTGTTGAAGCACGTCATTCGGAAGTCTGGTGACCAGCCAGAGTATTGAAACCTGAATGCCGCTTTCCACCTCAAGGCAAAACCGGCAGCAAAAATCGCCCGATCACCGGCAAGTGATCAGAGATCAGCAACGTATCATCCCGCCGCACCCGCGCGCTGACCCGCTTCAGGCTCGGGCTGTAGAACAGATAGTCCACCGTCCGGTCCGGCCCGTTGATGCGGCTGTCGTTGGGGAAGTGCGTCAGCCATTTGCTGCGGTCGATGCCGCTGGATTCGGCGTTGTTGGGGATCATCGGGTATTTGTCCCACAGCTGGTGCAGTTCGCTGTCGGCGGCATAGCCAAGGCGCTGTTGCTCGGGGAGGCGCTGGTATTGGCCCAGCGGCAGCAGGTTGAAGTCGCCGCCGATCAGCCAGGGCGTGCCGCCGCTTTCCAGCTTGTCCAGCTGCGTTTCAGTGGCCGCGACCTGTTTTTGTGCGGTGTCGCCGGCGTGTCTGGCGGTGGTCAGGCTGGTGTTGATGACGGCCAGTTTGCCGCCGTCACGCAAGGGCAGGTAGCTGACCAGCAACGCATCCTTTGGCTGAAACTGACGGCTGATGATGTTGGCGTCGGGCACCGGCAGTTGCAGGCGTTCGGCACTGTCGATATGGAAGCGGCTGAGGGTCACCAGTTTTCTGCCGACGCTGCCCCAGATATGCGGGTTGGGCACGAACTCTGCCTTCCAGTAGAAGGCCTGCGTGCTGCACGGGTAGAGGTCCGCGACACGTTCCTTGATCAGCGCCAACTGATCTTCATAGTCAGAGTTCTTGGCGCCATCGTCGACGCCTTGCAGCAGCACGATGTCGGGCTGTTCGTCACGGATGACCCGCGCCACTTCGTCCAGATTGTAGGCAAGGTCTTCATGGGTCGGGCGTTCGTCCGGGCCGCTGCCGTCGGCCATGTCGTACCAGAACACGTAGCGCTTACCCGCCAGGTACTGGATGTTCCAGGTCATGACTTTCAGCGCTTGCCCCGGCACCAGTTTCGGTGCCTCGACTGCAGGGTTGCAGCTGGCCGTGAGTAATTCACGGGCCGGAGGGCGCCAGGTCAGTTGGAAAACCAGTAACAGCAATACGGCGACCAGCAGCAAGCCGTACAGGGTCAGACGTAGCAGTAAACGGGGCATCGGCTCGACTTGGAGCGCCTGGCGCTCAGTGAGGGACTCGGCGTTGAGCATACCGAATCGACGCGCCTGACGTCAGCCTTTGCTTCAGGCGCGGTGCGCGGGCTCGCTGATCAGCATGAACAGGCGGAACGTCACGATGGTGGTGAACAGTTGCAGGAAGCTGCCGATGCTGTCGGTGATCACGGAAACCGCTGCGCTTTGCGGCTCCGGAAACAGGTACAGGCTGGCACCCTCGAGCAGCCACAGGGGAATGTAGACGCTCAGTACGCACACCAGAATGCGCGTGAAGTGTCCGGTGGTCATCTGCATGCTTTCGCGCATGGCCATGAACGGCGTGAGTTTGCGCAGGACCAGCAGGTATTCGCTGAACGCCAGTTTGATCATCACCCAGATGCCGGGTAAGACGAACAGTGAAAGGCCGAACATGATCAGCAGGGTGCTCATGGCCGAGAGCACGGCGAACGTCGGCCACAGGCGCACCGCCATCGCCAGTACATCACGGGTGTGTACGTCCTCGCCACGGCTGCGTGCGTCGAGAAACAGGATCAGCGCGGCCGTATAAATAGGGTAGAAAAACAGCCCGATCACCAACGCGTAGGCAGGTGAAGTGTCGGCGGACATGGCGCTGCCCAGCGCTTGTTTGGCCAGCACTTCAAGGATCACGACAGGCAGGCACAGCAGCGCGATGCTGCCTAGATTACGCCGAAAGAAATAAAGCGAATCCTGGATGATGTTCAACGGGTTCATGGAGATAGATCGCAGGCTAAAAGCAGGCGCACACTTTAGCCCATGGCCCCGGTCTAACCAAGCGCAGTGGTTTTCGGCGCACGCCTTGTTATCTTTTTCTTCATGTCATTGAAGCGCGTCGATGAGGCCCCATTTTCTGCACATGGTCCTGCCGTTGCGGCAGGGAAGAATTCCAGTGGCAACTCAGTGAGGTGGTCATGAACAGCGAAGAGCAAACCCTGATTGACGGTCTTTTCTCGAAACTGAAAGACGCTGAAACGGCTTCCGCCCCGCGAGATGCTGCGGCCGAGGCGCGTATCAAGGAGCATCTGACCCGCCAGCCCGCTGCGCCGTACTACATGACGCAGGCGATTCTGGTGCAGGAAGCGGCCGTCAATCAGCTCAATCAGCAGGTAAAACAGCGCGACGAGCAGATTCAGCAGTTGCAGGCCGAGCTCCAGCAGGCCAAGGGGCAAGCCTCGTCCGCGCCAGCGAGTGGCGGGTTTTTGTCGAGTATCTTTGGCAGCAGTGCACCGCGCGCATCGCAGCCACAACCGAGCCAGCCATCCAGTGGCGGCTGGCGTGATGGTGGCGGTTTCAATCCTGCACCTGCGCCCGCAGCGCCGCAGGGCGGTTATGCCGCGCCTGCTCCGGCTGCCGGTAGTGGCTTTCTTGGCGGGGCGCTGAAGACCGCGGCCGGTGTCGCGGGCGGTGTGCTGCTGGCAGAAGGTATCAGCAGCATGTTCAGCCACCACAGCCAGCCGCAGGAAATCGTCGAAGTCATTCATGACGCGCCACAGGCGCAGGACACCGGCTCGTTCAATGATCAGGGCGGTTGGGGGCAGCCGGATCAGCAGTACACGGCTGACGACAATTTCGACGATGGTGGCGACATGTTCTCGGATGATGATTCGTTCGTTTGAGGATGTGACGGTCGTTCTTCATGTTCCAGCGGGAATGTTTTTGACGCTCTGCGTCACGAATCTGCGCTGCGCCGCGTGCTCCGGAACGGACGCGGAGCGCCCAGAACGGCATTCCCACGCTGGAGCGTGGGAACGATGATCTGTGCCATGACGCGCGGGCTTCGCAGCGGCCGGTACCGATCCATCCCTCAATTCCTTCCTCAAACTGGCATACTGGGCACCGATTCACGTTCCGGATCGCTGTAACCCGTGGGCATGTTGCCCGCCATGAGGAATTGCGGTGAAGAAGATCGCGGTGTTCGCCGACGTGCAGAACCTGTATTACACCGTGCGCCAGGCGCATGGCTGTCATTTCAATTACGCCGCCTTGTGGGCGGATATCAGCAAACGTGGCGAGATCGTTCACGCGTTTGCGTACGCCATCGATCGTGGCGACAGCAAGCAACAGCAGTTCCAGCAGATACTGCGCAATCTGGGGTTCACGGTCAGGCTCAAGCCGTATATCCAGCGCAGCGACGGTTCGGCCAAAGGCGACTGGGATGTCGGCATCACCATCGATATCATGGATTACGCGCCGCAAGTGGACGAAATCGTGCTGGCGTCGGGTGATGGCGACTTCGACATGTTGCTCGAACGCGTGATCAGCAAACATGGGGTCGAGGCGGTCGCCTACGGCGTGCCGGGGTTGACCGCGAACTCGTTGATCCGCGCCGCCAGTCGTTACGTGCCGATCGAAGGCACGTTTTTGCTGAAATGAATTAACAGGGTCAGGCCAGTGTTGGAACGTATTGCAGTCATCGACTTTGAAACCACCGGCATCTCCCCGGGCCATAGCTGCCGGGCGACCGAGATTGCGGTGGTGATCATGGAGCAGGGGCGTATCGTCGAGCGCTTTCAGAGCCTGATGAATGCCGGCGTGCGTATTCCTGCGTTCATCGAAGGGTTGACCGGCATCAGTAACAACATGATTCGTACCGCCCCCAGCGCCGAGCGGGTGATGGGCGATGTGGCGGATTTCGTCGGTTCGACACCGCTGGTGGCGCACAACGCCTCGTTCGACCAGAAGTTCTGGGACTACGAGCTGTCGCGTATCCAGCGCACGCGCGAACAGAGCTTCGCCTGTTCACTGCTGCTGGCCCGACGCCTGATGCCCGGCGCACCGAACCACAAGCTCGGCACGTTGACCCGCTATGCGCGTCTGCCCGACACCGGCAAGGCTCACCGGGCGATGGCCGATGCGGAAATGGCGGCCAACCTGACGGCGCACCTGACCAACGAATTGCGCCAGACCCACGGCATCTCTGCCATCTCCCACCAGATGCTGTGTTCCCTGCAGAAAGTCCCGGCCGCGAAGATCAGTGAAACCCTGAAGCGCCAGCGCGGCGTCTGACCTGTCAGTGCTCCTGCTTGCCGTTGCTGATCAAGTAATCGCTCGGCAGGCTGCGCTCCACGGCTGTCGACAGCACGATTGATGTCTTGCTGAAGCCAAACTTGGCGATCCGGTTGATCAGGTCTTCCAGATGCGGCATCGAATCGACCGCTGCGCGCATGATTACGCACGGGTCGCCCGTCACCCGGTAACACTGGATCAGCTCGGGGACTTTCCACAGTTCCTTGTAGGCCTGCTGATTGCCATGGCTGCCCATGCGCAGTTCGATGATGCATTGAATCGGCAGGCCGACTTTCGACAGATCGACCTTGGCCTCGTAACCGGTAATCACGCCACTGGCTTCCAGCTTGGCGACCCGCTCGGCCACGGCGGGCGCGGACAGGTTGACCAGTTTCGCCAGTTGCGCAAAAGACGCCCGGCCATTTTTCAGCAGCTCATCGAGCAGAATCCGATCGTATTTATCCAGGGTCATGGCGTGCCTCGTACCCGACGATGGGCGCTTTTAAAATAAAAAGGAAAGAAGGCCGTACAAGCATCGAATCGTAAGTTTCAGCGCGTTTTAAACAGGTTTGTCTGCTTAATATCCGCTTTCGGCCTTCATACAATAGGCCAACCATAACAATGATCCCAGAGCCTTGCCATGCCTCAGTCCGTCCGTGTTTCACCCTTGCTCATCGGTGCCTTTCTGGCCTTGTACCTGATCTGGGGCTCTACCTATCTGGTGATCCGCATCGGCGTGGAATCATGGCCGCCGTTGATGATGGCGGGTGTGCGCTTTCTGATTGCCGGCTGCCTGATGTATGGCTTTCTGCGGTTTCGCGGCGTGCCTGCGCCGACCTGGCGCGAGTGGAAAGCCGCGTTCGTGATCGGCTTCCTGCTGCTGGCCTGCGGTAATGGCGGTGTCACCCTGGCCGAACACGCAGGCGTCGCATCAGGCGTTGCCGCGTTGGCGGTGGCGACCATGCCGCTGTTTACCCTGCTGTTCGGCCTGTTCTGGGGCAATCGCACCACGAATCTTGAATGGGCAGGCATCGTGCTGGGCCTGATCGGCATCGGCCTGCTGAACCTCGGCTCCAATTTGCAGGCCAGCCCTTATGGCGCCGCCGTGGTGATCTTTGCCGCCGCAGCCTGGGCGTTCGGTTCGGTGCTGAGCAAGCACCTGCCGTTGCCGAAGGGTCCGATGGCCAGTGCGGCGGAAATGATCACGGCGGGGGCGACGCTGCTGATCGGCAGTGCCTTGAGTGGCGAGCGTCTGGCGCATATGCCGACGGCGGCGGGCTGGGGCGCGCTGCTGTATCTGGTGGTGTTCGGCTCTATCGTCGCGTTCAGCGCCTATATGTACCTGCTCAAGAACGTGCGCCCGGCAGCGGCGACCAGCTACGCCTACGTCAATCCGGCCGTGGCAGTGATGCTCGGCGTGGTGTTCGCTGGCGAAACGATCGGTGTCGAAGAGTGCATGGCCATGGTGGTGATCATCAGTGCCGTGGTGCTGATTGGCCTGCCGCAATGGCGCCGGTCGCCGCCGCCAGAGGTCGCATCGACACGCACAAGCTAACCGAGGCGCGCCGGACAGGTTAAACTGCGCGCCTTGCGTTGAATCTTTCCTACGGTATTTCCATGACATTCGCCTCTCTCGGCCTGATCGAACCCTTGCTGCGCGCCCTCGAAGCGCTCGGTTACCAGACTCCGACGCCTGTACAGACCCAGGCAATTCCTCCGGTACTGGCGGGCCGCGATCTGATGGCAGCTGCGCAGACCGGCACCGGCAAGACCGCAGGTTTTGCCTTGCCGCTGCTGCAACGGCTGACCATGGAAGGCCCGAAAGTCGCGCCCAACTCGATTCGCGCGCTGGTACTGGCGCCGACCCGCGAGCTGGCCGATCAGGTTCACGAAAGCATTCGTCAGTACGCCGAGCATCTGCCGCTGACCACCTACGCGGCTTACGGCGGCGTGAGCATCAACCCGCAAATGATGAAGCTGCGCAGGGGCGTCGACGTGCTGGTCGCGACCCCCGGTCGCTTGCTCGATCTGCATCGCCAGAACGCGGTCAAGTTCTCCCAGTTGCAGACGCTGATCCTCGATGAAGCTGATCGTATGCTCGACCTGGGTTTTGCCGAGGAACTGCGCGGTATCTACGCGGTGTTGCCCAAGCAGCGCCAGACCCTGCTGTTCTCCGCGACGTTCTCTGACGAGATTCGTCTGCTGGCCGCGCAGATGCTCAATGACCCGCTGACCATCGAAGTCAGCCCGCGCAACGTTGCGGCGTCGTCGGTCAAGCAATGGGTCGTGACCGTGGACAAGAAACGCAAGGCGGATCTGTTCATCCATCTGATGAAGAAGCATCGCTGGGGTCAGGTGCTGGTATTCGCCAAGACCCGGGTTGGCGTCGATCAACTGGTGGATCGCTTGCAGGCGCTGGGCATGAACGCCGACGGCATTCATGGCGACAAGCCGCAGGCCACTCGCCAGCGTGCGCTGGACCGCTTCAAGAGCAACGAAGTGAAGATTCTGGTGGCCACCGACGTGGCAGCGCGCGGTCTGGACATTGATGACCTGCCGACCGTGGTCAATCTGGACCTGCCGATCGTGGCCGAGGATTACATCCACCGTATTGGCCGCACCGGCCGTGCGGGGCTGACGGGGGAGGCAATTTCGCTGGTGTGTGCCGATGAAGTCGAACTGCTGTCAGCCATCGAAGTGCTGACCCGCCAGACCCTGGAGCGCAAGGAAGAGCAGGACTTCGAGCCGGAGCATCGCGTACCGAGCACGGATGCCAGCGGCCAGATCCTGAAAAAGCCCAAGAAACCGAAAAAACCCAAGGTGTCGGGCAGCAAGCGCAACCTGGGCAAATGGGTCGACAGCGGCGACTCCGAGCCTGCGCCGGTGGTCAAACCGGTGCGTAAAGTACCGGTCTTCAACACCGGCCCACGCAAGAAGAAGCCTTGAGGCGCAGTGCGCATTCAAAGCGGACGGAGCGCTCATTGCTATACGCAAGTTCGTTTTTGATTCTGGCCGGAGGCCGTAGGAGCGAACTTGTTCGCGAAGGGGCCTGCATAATCGCCGAAAATGCATCGATTGAAACACCCTCTTCGCGAACAAGCGAAGCGTCTCCCGGTTCGCTCCTACGCCCTACGGGCCGAATCAAAAGCGGACTTTTACATAACGATAAGCGCGGAGCGTGGCGACGATCATGATCAGCGCGATTGCAGCCATTCGACCATCCCCAACCCCGCAGCGCGGCCGCTGGCGAAGCAGGCGGTCAGCAGGTAGCCGCCGGTCGGCGCTTCCCAGTCGAGCATTTCACCGGCGCAGAATACGCCGGGCAATTGCCTGAGCATCAGACGCTCGTCCATGGCCTCGAAGGTGACGCCCCCTGCGGTGCTGATGGCCTCATCGATGGGGCGCGGTTTGATCAGGGGCAGTGGCAGCGCCTTGATGGCCTCGCTCAACACCAGTGGATCGGCAAACGCTTCACGAGGCGCAAGCTCGCGTAACAGTGCTGCCTTGACGCCGTCCAGGCCCAATTGGCTGTGCAGGTGCTTGGACATCGAGCGCGAGCCACGGGGTTTGCTCAGGGCTTTTTGAATGTCTGCCAGCGTCTTGCCGGGCAGCAGGTCAATATCCACAATCGCTGAGCCGTGGAGGTTGATCTGTTCACGAATCTGCGCCGACAGTGCATACACCAGGCTGCCTTCCACGCCCGTCGCGGTCAGCACACATTCGCCCAAGCGCAGGGCATGGCCATGCAGGCCCATCGCGATATTCTTCAACGGAGCACCGGCAAACTTGTCGCGCAGCAGGTCGCTCCAGGCGCTCACCTCGAAACCACAGTTGGCGGCCTGCAAAGGTGCAACCTCGACCTGCCTTGCCTGCAGCCACGGCAGCCAGGCCCCGTCAGACCCCAGCCGCGCCCAACTGGCTCCGCCCAGCGCCAGCAATGTGGCTGCAGGTTCGATCGCCCGTTCACCGTCAGCATTAGCGATGCGCAGGCTGCCATCGGCGTTCCAGCCCGACCAGCGATGCCGCGTGTGAATCGTGACACCGGCATCGCGCAGCCGCTTGAGCCAGGCACGGAGCAGGGGCGCGGCTTTCATGTCTGTGGGAAACACACGCCCCGAGCTGCCGACGAAAGTCTCGATGCCCAGCGCATGAATCCACTGGCACAGGGTATCAGCGTCAAAACCGCGCAACAGCGGAGCGATCATCGGCGAACGTTCGGCATAGCGCGCCAGAAAGGCCGGGTAAGGCTCGGAATGAGTGATGTTCATACCGCCCACCCCGGCGAGCAGAAACTTGCGCCCAACCGATGGCATGGCGTCGTACAGATCGACCTTCAGTCCGGCCTGGCTCAACACTTCTGCTGCCATCAACCCCGCAGGGCCGCCTCCGATGATGGCGACGGTTCGGGCAGCGGAGAGGGCAAGGTCGGTCATGGTCAGCGAAGTATCGATAGCAGAGGGGTGGGGCATTCTACCCGAGCGTTCTTTCAAGGTGTGGCGCACGTCATTGGCGGAGACTGAAGCGAAGTACCGCGCAGGCTCACAGGCCCATGTCGTTCCAGACCCGTTGCGCACTGTGATGGAGGATTCCGTGGCGCCTTGCCAGTGCCAAGCGGTCCTTGCTGTAGCCACCGCCGATCACGCCCATGACCGGAATGTCGCGGCTCAGGCAATGACGCAGCACCGCTTCGTCGCGATTGGCCAGCCCCTGGTCGGTGAGTTGCAGATAGCCCAGCGCATCGTCCTTGTGGACATCGACGCCTGCGTCATACAGCACCAGGTCCGGCTTATAGAGCGGCAGCAGGTAGTTGAGCAGGTCATCGACGACGTTCAGGTAGTCGGCGTCGCCCATGCCCATCGGCAGCGGGATGTCCCAGTCGCTCTGCGCCTTGCGTGCCGGGAAGTTCTTTTCGCAGTGCAGCGAGACGGTAATGGCGTCCTCGGTATCGGCCAGAATGCGCGCCGTGCCGTCACCCTGATGCACATCGCAGTCAAAGATCAGCACCTTGTCCACGCGGCCGCTTTGCAGCAGGTACTGACTGATCACCGCCAGGTCATTGAAAATGCAGAAACCCGCCGGGTAGTCATAGTGCGCATGGTGGGTGCCGCCCGCCAGGTGGCAGGCCAGGCCATGCTTGAGGGCCTGTTCGGCGGTCAGCAGTGAGCCGCCTACCGCACGGATGGTTCGGCGTGCCAGAGCCTCGCTCCACGGCAGTCCGAGACGCCGCTGGTCTTCGCGCGACAGATCACCGCTAAGGTAGCGGCTGATGTAGGACGGATCATGAGCCAGCGCCAGAATGTCCGCCGGGCACAACTCGGGACGCATTAATTGAACGTCACTGGTCAGGCCGCTGTCGATCAAGTAATCGCGCAACAAACGAAACTTGTCCATCGGGAAGCGATGATCCGCCGGGAAGTCCGGGCTGTAGTCTTCATGGTAGATAAGCGGTAGGGACATTTTGCGTCCGTTAGAGGGCCGAAGCCCGATAGTGCCAGTAAAGCATCCGTACGCCCAGTTGTGTGGCGCAGCAGATGGCTGCACTGACGCCCATTCATGTCTCGTGACACGGGGGAATCGATGGAACCGATACTCAAGCTTGATAGCGCCCGACTGCTGATGCGGCAGTGGCGTGACGATGACTTGCCGGCGTTCGCCGACATGTGCGCGGACCCTCGTGTCATGCGCTATTTTCCAGACCCCCTGAGCCGTCTCGAAAGTGCTGCCATGATCGGGCGGCTGCGTGGTCATTTTGCCGAACTGGGCTTCGGGTTCTGGGCGCTGGAGCGCAAGGACACCGGCGAGTTCATAGGTTTCACCGGGCTGCATGTCGTGGGTTTCAAGGCACCGTTCACCCCGGCCGTGGAAATCGGCTGGCGGCTGGCGCACAAACACTGGGGCCTGGGCTTTGCCAGCGAGGCGGCCTGGACCGCGCTGGGCTGTGGTTTCGAGCGCCTGGAGCTGAAGGAGATCGTGTCGTTCACGGCGGTCAACAATCAGCCGTCGCAAAAGGTGATGCAGGCAATCGGCATGCAGCAGGATGAGTCCGGCAACTTCGATCACCCCAATCTTGCGGACGGCCACCCGCTCAAACCGCACGTGCTGTACCGGATCAGCCATGAGCAGTGGCTCAAGACGCTGAAGCCTTGATCCGGGTGCAGATTGAATTAAGCCAACCATCTTAAATCTGTATCATTCCATTCCAGCGGGGACGGGCCCGAGGCCTGTGGGAAAATGCAGCGACTGCTGTTGCCGTACAAGTGCAAAGTCGATGTACGAGAGGAATGAGAATGAGCCAAGTGCTGGATGATCTGGTTGAGTTGCTGACGCTGGAAGCCATTGAAGAAAACCTGTTCCGCGGTCATAGCCAGGATCTGGGCTTTCGCCAGTTGTTTGGTGGTCAGGTGCTGGGTCAGTCGCTGTCTGCCGCCAGTCAGACAGTTGAAGAGGACCGTCATGTTCACTCGCTGCACGGCTACTTTCTGCGTCCCGGCGATGCCGGTTTGCCGGTGGTCTATCAGGTGGACCGTGTGCGTGACGGTGGCAGCTTCAGCACGCGCCGTGTCACTGCCATTCAGAAGGGCAAGCCGATCTTCACCTGCAGCGCTTCGTTTCAGTACGACGAAGAGGGCTTCGAGCACCAGGCGACGATGCCGAAGATTGTCGGCCCGGAAGACCTGCCGTCCGAGCTGGAGTTGCTGACCCGCCGCGCGCACCTGATTCCTGAAGCGATGCACGACAAGTTTCTGCGCCCCAAGCCGATTCAGTTCCGCCCGGTGACCGCTGAAGATCCGTACGATCCCAAGCCCGGCGATCCCGTCAAATACGTGTGGTTCCGCGCCGATGGCAGCCTCCCGGACGTGCAGGCGCTGCATCGTTACATGCTCGCCTATGCCTCCGACTTCAACTTGCTGACCACATCCCTGCTGCCGCACGGCAAGACCGTCTGGCAGCGCGACATGCAGGTCGCCAGCCTTGACCATTCGCTGTGGTTCCATAACGACCTGCGTGCCGATGACTGGCTGCTCTACGCGATGGACAGCCCCTGGGCAGGCAACTCGCGCGGCTTCTCGCGCGGCAGTATCTTCAACCGCACCGGGCAACTGGTCGCATCGGTCAGTCAGGAAGGGCTGATCCGCCATCGTAAGGATTGGGCATGACACTCGAAGGTATACGGCACTGGGTGTTCGACATGGACGGTACCTTGACCGTCCCTATCCACGACTTCCCGGCCATCAAACGTGAATTGGGCATCCCCCAGGACGATGACATTCTCGGGCATCTTGCTGCGTTGCCCGCTGAGGAATCGGCGGCCAAGCACGCCTGGCTGCTGGAGCATGAGCGCGAGCTGGCACTGGCTTCGCAGCCTGCCGAAGGCGCGGTCGAGCTGGTTCGCGAATTGTCGGCGCGCGGTTATCGACTGGGCATACTCACCCGTAACGCTCAGGAGCTGGCGTATATCACCTTGAAGGCCATCGGCCTGGCTGACTGCTTTGCCGTCGAGGATGTACTGGGCCGCGACGAGGCGACTCCCAAACCGGATCCGGCGGGTTTACTGCAGCTGGCCACGCGCTGGAGTGTCGAGCCGGAGAAGATGGTCATGATCGGCGACTACATGCATGACCTGAACTGCGGCCGTGCGGCGGGCGCCAAAACTGTTCTGGTCAACCTGAAGGACAATCCCTGGCCGGAGCTGACTGACTGGCATGCAGAGAATTGCATAGCGCTGCGCGGGATGCTGGGGTGATCTGAGTTGCCTATCGTGGCAATGCGGAGCGCTCACCGTTATCCACAAGTCTTTGTGGGAGCTTGCTCGCGAAGGCGTAGTCACGGATATATAGATTTTCAGCGACTGCCCCGGCCTCTTCGTGAGCAAGCTCACTCCCACAGGTCCGGGGTGTTTTCAAGCCCTGTGGATCACTCCGCAGGTCGGGAGTGTTTTCGAGCCACGTAAATGTTCTGCAGCAGCGCTGATCTTGTGGGAGCTTGCTCGCGAAGGCGTAGTAACGGATATATAGATTTTCAGCGACTGCACCTGCCCCTTCGTGAGCAAGCTCACTCCCACAGGTCCGGCGTGTTTTCAAGCCCTGTGGATCACTCCGCAGGTCGGGGGTGTTTTCGAGCCACGTAGATGTTCTGCAGCAGCGCTGATCTTGTGGGAGCGAGCTTGCTCGCGAAGGCTTAGTCACGGATATATAGATTTTCAGCGACTGCCCCGGCCTCTTCGTGAGCAAGCTCACTCCCACAGGTCCGGCGTGTTTTCAAGCCCTGTGGATCACTCCCGCAGGTCGGTGGTGTTTTCGAGCCACGTAGATGTTCTGCAGCAGCGCTGATCTTGTGGGAGCGAGCTTGCTCGCGAAGACGGTATTTCAGTCGATGCATTTTCGGCGATTATGTTGACCCTTTCGCGAACAAGTTCGCTCCCACGGCCTCCGGCCAGAATCAAAAGCGGACTTGTATGTAGCGTTGCACGCGGAGCGTGGGGACGATAGTTATATCCAGATCACTCAAAACGGCTTGAACAGCACCGCCTGGCCTTCCGGTGAGGTGAAGATCCCGTCGCCGTTGTGGCCGACTTTCGGCACGATCACCAGGCGCTGGTTCAGCCCCTCGGGGTGACGCTTCTGCAGATAGTTGAAGTAGTTCTGCCCGCGAATCAGGCGGTAGGCGCCTTGCGCTTCGGCGGCGCAGGTCTTGTCCAGCGCCGGGTGGTTACGGTCGGTGTCCAGCTCGCCCATCAGGTAAGTGATGTCGCGCTTCACGTAATTCTTCTCGATGTCAGCCGGCTTTTCCTTGCCCGAGTAGAACGGCATCTTGTTGAGGCCGTATTTCCAGTCGTTGAAGTTCGGGCAGCTTTGCGCGGTTACCGGCTCAGGCCGTTCCGCGTCGAAATAGGCGTAGGACGACGGATTGGCGATCACGTAGCGCAGCTTCACCCCTTCACGCTGCAGCAGGGCGTCTTCCTTGCCGCCGATCATCGCGTAGCGCTGCACCACCTGGGCACCACCGGAGTGCCCGGCAATGACGATTTCCTTCAGGTTGGGGAACAGTTTGCTGTCACTCAGGCGCTTGAGGATGTGGTCCAGCACCAGAAACGAGCTGACCGGCTTGGGATCGGTGGAGGTTGCGCCTTCCATCCAGCTGTTCTGGCGCCAGCGCAGGATCGAGTCCGGCAAGTGGTGCGCGACGATATCCTTTTCATCCAGGAATTGCGGGGCGATCAGCAGGGTCTTGCCGCGCTCTCTGGACTGGTTGGCCGCACGTTCGATGCTGCGCAGGTAGGTTTGCGCATTGCGCAGGCGACCGTGCAGGACGATTACCACGCGCTCGATCTTCGGCTTGGGGTGTACCCACTCCTGGCTCAGCCCGAGGGTCGCCTCGGCACCATTGATCGCCAGGCGATCCGGGCTGATGGAATTGACCGCTTGATCCTCGGCATGCGCCCCGAGGCTCACGAAGGCAGTGCTCAACAACAGGACCAGAAGCGGTTTAATCATGTGCTCAGAGACTCTTGGCGGCGAATGTATCGCATTGATTGATTTGACCTTGGGCAAAGCCTGCCTTGAACCAGCGTACACGCTGTGCAGACGTGCCGTGCGTGAAGGAGTCCGGAGCGACTCGACCACTGCTTTGCTGTTGCAAGCGATCATCGCCGATAGCGTTGGCCGCGTTCAATGCTTCTTCAATATCACCCGGCTCGAGCCAGTTCAAACGATTTTGTGCGTTGTACGCCCAAACACCGGCAAAGCAGTCCGCTTGCAGCTCCTGGCGGACCAGTAAACCGTTGGCTCCTTCCATTTTTTGCCCGGCCTGGCGAGCCTTGTCGACCTTGGCGGAAATGCCCAGCAGGGTCTGCACATGGTGCCCGACTTCATGGGCGATCACGTAAGCCTGAGCGAAGTCGCCAGCGGCGGAAAAGCGCTGGGCCATTTCACGGAAGAACTCCATGTCCAGATAGACCTGCTGGTCAGCCGGGCAATAGAACGGACCGGTTGCCGACGTAGCGCGACCGCAGGCCGAGTTCACCTGGCCGCTGAACAACACCAGCGTGGGGTCCTTGTATTCGCGACCGTTCTGGGCGAACACGGCACGCCAGGTGTCCTCGGTATCGCCAAGGATGCTGCGCACGAATTCGGCCTGCTGGTCGTTGGCCGGCGGCGCTTCACGCGTTTGCGCGCTGGGTGGAGCGCTTTGCTCGGTCACTTGTCCGGTCAGTTGTCCGAGAATCTGCATCGGGTCCTGGCCGGTCAGCAGGCCGATGGCGACGATGATCACGATGCCGCCCAGACCCAGCCCCTTGCCGCCGATGCGCATGCCACCGCCGCCACCACTGCTGCCGCCATCGCGCGCATCGACTACATTGTCGCTGCGTCGGCCTTTTTTCCAGAGCATGTCGGATCCCTCTTCTTTTCGTGCAATTAGTTTCGCTGCTGATACGCGAATGCGCCAGTCCGGCGTGTTCCGGCCAGCGTCGTGTGCAGAATGCGAGGGTATAGAGGTGCGGCGAGGCTGATTGGTTCGCGCAAGCTGTGCCGTGGCTGTGTTTTGCTGAAACCTGCCGCCGTCAGGCCTGTTTGACGGGCTGCGCGTTGAGCACGTCCGGCGGCGAGGCGTCGGCAAAACGGTCGACCTGGCGCAATGACTTGAAGCCCGTCATCCAGGCGCCGACCACGCCCAGCGTGCAGACGCCACCCAGGATCGCGGCAGGGATTGCGCCGACCAGCGAGGCACTGGTGCCTGCACGGAACTCGCCCAGTTCGTTGGAGGAGCCAATAAACAGCATGTTCACGGCATTGACCCGGCCGCGCATGTTGTCCGGCGTCGAGAACTGCACCAGCGCTGAACGAATGAACACGCTGACCATGTCCGCCGCGCCCGCGATCAGCAGGGCCAGGCATGACAGCCAGAACAGGGTCGACAGGGCAAACACCAGATTCGCGACGCCGAACAGGCCGACGGCGAGAAACATGGTCATGCCGACGTTGCGCTGCAGCGGGCGCATGCTCAGGTAAATGCCGACGCCCAGTTCACCCAGGCTCATCGACGCACGCAGCATGCCCAGCCCCTGCGGCCCGAGGTGCAACACTTCATGGGCGTAGATCGGCAGCAGCGCCACCACGCCGCCGAGCAGCACGGCGAACAGGTCCAGCGAAATGGTGCCGAGGATGATCGGCCGCGAGCGAATGAAGGCAATGCCCGCGGTGAACCGGCCCCAGGCGCTGGAACCCAGTTCCACCGGCTTGCCGGCAAAGGGCGTTGCCACGGGGGCCAGAAACAGGATGCCGGCGATAAATGCTGCGACGCAGACCGAATAGGTCAGCTCTGCGCCGCCCAGCCAGTACAGATAGCCACCGATCAGCGGCCCACCGACGGTCGAACAGCGCATGATCACGCTGTTGGTGGCGATGGCCGAGGCCAGTTGGTCGCGCGGGACAATCTGTGGCAGCAGGCTTTGCAGCGCCGGACCGGTAAAAGCGCGGGCGCAGCCATACAGCATCAGCGCGCCGTAGATCAGCCGCAGGTCTTGCAGCTTCAGTGCCGAGAACACCAGCAGAATGACCCCACAGATCGCCTGCACACCCCAACTGAGCATCAGGATGATCTTGCGGTTGTAGCGGTCGATCAGATCCCCGGCAGGCATCAACAGCAGCAACATGGGAATGAACTGAGCAAGGCCCACATAGGCCAGCGCCATCGGCTCGCGGGTCATGTCATAAACCTGCCAGGCAATGACCACCGCCTGAATCTGCATGGCGAACACCGCCATCAGGCGCGAGAGGATAAAACTGACGAAACCGGGCTGGCTGGACAACTTGACCGGTACAGAAGGCGCGGAAGACTCGGAGCTCAAGAAAAAGGATCCCATCGAAGCAGCTGATTCAGGTTTTTGGTTTATACCCCAGCGTATCGATAGGAAGCTAATAAATATTCTGACAGTTTCGCAGTTGACGAGCATGAAAGAACTCTCGTTCCTCACGCTCCAGTATGGGAATGCATTTCACGACGCTCCGCGTCGCAAGAGGACGCGGAGCGTCCGGAACGGCATGCGACGCAGAGCGCCGCACGACAGTCGGGATTATCGTTCCTCACGCTCCAGCGTGGGAATGCCGTGGGTGACGCTCTGCGTCACAGATCTGCGTCGCGCCGCACGTCGGGATAGGACGCGGAGCGTCCGGAACGGCATGCGACGCAGAGCGCCGCACGATAGTCGGGATTATCGTTCCGTGGGAATGCCGTGGGTGACGCTCTGCGTCAAAGATCTACGCCGCGCCGCATGTTCAGGATAGGACGCGCAGCGTCCAGAACGGCATGCCAACGCGGAGCGTCGGCACGATAGTCGAGATTATCGTTCCTCACGCTCCAGCGTGGGAATGCCGTTCGTGACGCTCTGCGTCACAGATCTGCGTCGCGCCGCATGTTCAGGATAGGACGCGCAGCGTCCAGAACGGCATGCCAACGCGGAGCGTCGGCACGATAGTCAGTCAGAGGAGCCTCAGCGCCTAACCAGCAGCACGCCCGATTCCATGTGGTGGGTGTACGGAAACTGATCGAACAGTGCGCAGCGCTCGACCCGGTGGGTGTCGTGCAGTTGGGCGATGTTGGCGGCCAGGGTTTCCGGGTTGCAGGATATGTACAGAATGCGCTCGAAGCGCCGGGTCAGTTCGCAGGTGTCCGGGTCCATGCCGGCGCGCGGCGGGTCGACGAACACGCTGCCAAAATCGTAGCTCTTCAAGTCCACGCCGTGCAGACGGCGGAACGGGCGCACTTCGTTCAGGGCTTCGGTCAGTTCTTCGGCCGACAGACGCACCAGCGTGACGTTGTCCACGCCGTTGTCATCCAGGTTGCTCAGCGCCGCATTGACCGAGGTCTTGCTGATTTCGGTGGCCAGCACCTTGCGCACGCGTGTAGCCAGCGGCAGGGTGAAGTTGCCATTGCCGCAATACAGCTCCAGCAGGTCGTCCTGCCGCTCGCCCAGCGCATCGAAGGCCCAGTTGAGCATCTTGCCGTTCACCGTGCCGTTGGGCTGGGTGAAAGCGCCTTCCGGTTGCCGGTAACTGTAGGTGCGGCCAGCCACGTCGAGCTTCTCGGTCACGTAATCATGACCGATGACCAGCTTCTGCCCCTTGGAACGGCCAATCAGGCTGACGTCCAGTTCGGCGGCCAGTTGCGCGGCGGCGGCCTGCCATTCGGCGTCCAGCGGGCGGTGATAACACAGGGTGATCATCGCGTCGCCTGCCAGCGTGGTCAGGAAGTCCACCTGAAACAGCTTGTGGTTCAACGTCGGGCTGGCTTCCCAGCGCTCGCGCAGCACCGGCATCAGCGCGTTGATGCGCTCGCTGGCGATCGGCAGGCCCTCGAGCAGGATCGGCGTCCTGTTGTCGCCCGGCGCGAACATCGCGTAATAGCGCTTCTGGTCTTCGCGCCACAGGCGGAACTCGGCGCGCAGCCTATAGTGTTCGCGTGGCGAGTCGAACACCTGTGGCTCGGGAGCATCGAACGGCGCCAGCAACTCGCGCAGGCGGACGGTTTTTTCTTCGAGCTGACGGTCGTAGCTCGCAGGGTCGAAGGGAACACTCATGCGTTGAACCAGCCCAGCTTGATCACGAACAGGATCGACAGGATCACCAGCGCCGAATTCAGCTCGCGCCAGCGTCCCGACAGCAGCTTGATCGCTGTCCAGGAAATGAAGCCAAAGGCAATGCCATTGGCGATGGAATAGGTGAATGGCATGGCCAGGGCCGTGATGACTACTGGCGCTGCGACCGTGATGTCATCCCAGTCGATTTCCGCCATGCCGGACGCCATCAACACAGCGACGAACAGCAGCGCGGGTGCGGTCGCGAAGGCGGGCACGCTGCCGGCCAGCGGGGCGAAGAACAGCGCCAGCAGGAACAGCACGGCGACTACCACTGCAGTCAGACCTGTGCGGCCACCGGCACTCACGCCTGCAGCCGACTCGATGTAGCTGGTGGTGGTCGAGGTGCCCAGCAGGGAACCGGCCATCGCGGCAGTACTGTCGGCGATCAGCGCACGGCCCATCTTCGGCATGTGCCCGTCCTTGCCCATCAGCCCGGCGCGTTTGGCCACGCCGATCAGCGTGCCGGAGTTGTCGAAGATGTCGACGAACAGGAAAGCGAAGATGATGCTGACCAGACCGACGTCCAGCGCGCCCATGATGTCCAGTTGCATGAAGGTCGGTGCCAGCGAAGGCGGCATCGACACCACACCGCCAAACGGCGAGAAGCCCAGGGCGATAGACACCAGGGTCACCGCGAGGATGCCGATCAGCACGGCGCCGCGAACCTTGAGGTAATCCAGGGCCACGATGAGAAAGAAGCCCAGCGTCGCCAGTACCGGGGCTGGCTGCTTGAGATCGCCCATGCCGACCATGGTCGCCGGGTTGCTGACCACAATACCGGCGTTATGCAGGGCGATCAGCGCCAGAAACAGGCCGATACCGGCCGCAATCGCCGAACGCAGGGGCAGGGGAATGCTGTTGATGATCCATTCACGAATCCGGAAGATCGACAGGATGAAGAACATCACCGCTGAAATGAACACCGCGCCCAGCGCTACCTGCCAGCTGTGGCCCATGTGCAGGACCACGGTGTAGGTAAAGAAGGCGTTCAGGCCCATGCCCGGTGCCAGGGCGATCGGGTAGTTGGCGATCAGGCCCATCACCGTCGAGCCGATGGCCGCTGCCAGGCAGGTGGCGACGAATACCGCGCCCTTGTCCATGCCGGTTTCGCCGAGGATGCTCGGGTTGACGAACAGGATGTAAGCCATCGCCAGGAAAGTCGTGACGCCCGCAAGAATCTCGGTTCGCACGTTGGTGTTGTGTGCCTTGAGTTGAAACAGCCTTTCCAGCATGTCTGGCTCTCCGTGACGCGGCGCGCGTCGTGAATGATCGACTCCAACAGCAATGCACAGACTGCAGGGCAGCCCGTTTGATTTTTGCGGGTCGGAAAAAGCCGCGCATCATACCAGCAGCTTGGCAGGATGGCTGCCTGCGGATGACGGCCTTTCAATGACAACTACGCCCATCAAGAAAGCCTGAACGTTGCAAACCTCGCGAAGTCCCACCCCTTAAGACGCATAAAAAGTGCGCTAAGTGACCGCCTACCGTGAGGTTTCCATGAGTGCAACGACCCCGAACCCCCAGGAATTCGCCACCCACGCGATTTCCCTGACCCTGAACGGACAGCTCCGCCAACTGGATGTGCTGCCCTGGACCACCTTGCTTGACCTGCTGCGCGATCAGCTCGATCTGGTCGGCACCAAAAAAGGCTGCGACCACGGCCAGTGTGGTGCGTGTACCGTACTGCGCGACGGCACGCGCATCAATGCCTGCCTGACGCTGGCGATCATGTGTGATGGCGCCGAGCTGACCACCATTGAAGGCCTGGCTGATGGCGACCAGTTGCATCCCATGCAGCAGGCGTTCATCAAGAACGATGCGTTCCAGTGCGGCTACTGCACGCCCGGGCAAATCTGCTCGGCTGTCGGGCTTGCCAATGAGGGGCGCGCCAGCACGCGTGCCGAGATTCAGGAACTGATGAGCGGTAACCTGTGCCGTTGCGGTGCCTACAGCAATATTCTCGCCGCCGTCGAAGAGGCGCTGCCGCAGTTCCACAACGCAGCGCCGAAGCCGGAGGTGAACGCATGAATCCGTTTACTTACAGCAAGCCGACCGACATCACTGCTGCGGTCAACCTGAGCGGACCGGCCACGCGTTTCATTGCAGGCGGCACCAATCTGCTTGACCTGATGAAAGAAAACGTCGCCACGCCCGAGCACCTGATCGACATCACCGGCCTGCCTTTAAGGGATGTCAGTGAAACCGCCTCGGGCGGTCTGATGATCGGTGCGTTGGTCAGCAACGCCGACCTGGCCTACCACCCGCTGATCGAAGCGCGTTACCCGCTGCTGAGCAAAGCCGTGCTGGCCGGTGCTTCGCCGCAGCTGCGCAACATGGCCAGCACCGGCGGCAACCTGCTGCAACGCACCCGCTGCTATTACTTCTATGACACCGGCGTGCCGTGCAATAAGCGCGAACCGGGCAGTGGCTGCCCGGCGCGCACCGGCGTGAATCGCATTCACGCGATCCTGGGTGCCAGCGAAGACTGCGTCGCGACTCACCCGTCCGACATGTGCGTGGCACTCGCTGCGCTGGAAGCCGTGGTGCATGTTCAAGGACGTGCCGGCCGCCGCACTATCGAGTTTGCTGATTTCCATCGCCTGCCGGGTGATGCTCCGCAACGGGACAATCAACTGGCCGACGATGAGTTGATCGTCGCCGTCGAACTGCCTGCAAACGGCTTTGTCAGCCACAACGCTTATCTGAAGATCCGCGACCGTGCGTCCTATGCGTTTGCCCTGATATCGGTGGCTGCCGCCATCGATATGGACGGCGATGTGATTCGCGACGTGCGTCTGGCATTGGGCGGTGTCGCGCACAAGCCATGGCGCGACAAGGCGGTCGAAGCGCTGTTGGTCGGCAAGCCGGTCACTCGCGAGAACTTCGCCGCTGCTGCAGACGCCATGCTTGAAGATGCGCAGCCTCTGGAGCACAACGGTTTCAAAGTCAGACTGGCCCGCCGCGCGATCATTCGTGCCTTGAGCGATGCCGCAACAGGAGGGAGCGCCCAATGAACCAGCCATTTTCGCCAATGGGCAAGCCTGTGGACCGCGTCGACGGCCGCCTGAAAGTGACCGGGGGCGCACGTTACGCCGGTGAATACCCTGAAGAAGGGTTGCTGTATGGCAGCGTGGTCTCCAGCACCATCGCCAACGGTCGCGTCGCCAGCATCGATAAGAGCGAGGCAATGAAGGTTCCGGGTGTGGTCGCGGTCATCGACCACACCAATCGTCCGTGGCTGGCCAGCTATGACGAAAACTATGAGGATGCCGATTCGGCCGACGGTTCGCCGTTTCGTCCTTTTTACAACGACAACGTCATGTACAGCGGCCAACCGCTCGCGCTGGTCGTTGCCGATACGTTGGAACTGGCGCGTCACGCGGGCTCGCTGGTGCGTATCGAATATGAGCAGCAGGAGCACCAGACCGATCTGCAGGCCATGCTCGACACCGCCTATGACGCGCCTGCCGAATTGCCGCCGCCGCGTGGCAACTTCGAAGGCGAACTTGCCAGCTCCGCGCTGAGCGTGGACGTGACGTACAGCACGCCCAGCGAGTACCACAACCCGATGGAACCGCATGCGTCGACCGTCCTGTATCAGGCCGATGGCAGCTTGCAGATTCACGACAAGACCCAGGGCACGCAAAACTGTCAGGACTATCTGCACAAGGTGTTCGGCCTGGAAAAGGACAAGATCCGCGTGCTGGCCGCTTTCGTCGGTGGTGCCTTCGGTTCTGGCCTGCGCCCGCAATATCAACTGCCGCTGGCAGTAATGGCTGCACTGCACCTCAAGCGCTCCGTGCGCCTGACGCTGACCCGCCAGCAGATGTTCACCTTCGGTTATCGTCCGCGCACCATTCAGCGCCTGCGTCTGGGCGCGGCTGCCAACGGTCGTTTGCTGGCGGTCGGTCATGAAGCCATCGGGCAGACTTCGCGTTTCGAGGACTTCAGCGAACACGTCGTGGAATGGAGCGGCATGCTCTACCACTGCGACAACGTGCAGTTGACCTACAAACTGGTGCCGCTGGACGTGTTCACGCCGCTCGACATGCGTGCGCCGGGTGCTGCCCTGGGCATGATCGGTCTGGAATGCGCCATGGACGAGCTGGCTTACGCGTTGGCTATCGATCCGGTGCGCCTGCGCCTGACCAACTACGCCGAGCGCAACGGTAACGAAGACAAGCCGTATTCGAGCAAGGAATTGCGCGAATGCTACGCACAGGGTGCCGAACGCTTTGGCTGGTCCAGCCGCAACCCTGAGCCACGCAGCATGCGTCAAGGCCGTCAGCTGGTCGGTTGGGGCATGGCCGGTGGTGTCTGGGAGGCCATGCAGATGAAGGCCAGCGCCAAGGCGCGTCTGCAAGCGGACGGCACGCTGGTGGTCAGCAGCGCTACCACCGACATTGGCACCGGCACCTATACCGTCATGACGCAGATCGCTGCAGAATCGTCGGGTATCGAGGTGGATAACGTCAGCTTCCTGCTGGGTGACTCTTCGTTGCCGACCGCGCCGTTGCAGGGTGGCTCGTTCACGGTGTCTTCAGTCGGTACTGCGGTGCAGCAGGCCTGTCAGGCTCTGCAGCGTCAGGTACTGGAAGTTGCCAAAGGGCTGCATCCGCAATTCGCTTCTGTGACGCCGGATGAGGTTCGCTTCGAGGCGGGCAAGCTGTATGTCGGCGATCAGGCACTATCGATGGCTGAACTGGCAGCGTCTCAGCCCCACGGTGTCATCGAGGTGCAAGTCGACGCCGAGCCGGACAAGAAGCGCGAAGCCTACGCGGCAGCCACGCACTCGGCGGTGTTCGTCGAAGTGCTGGTCGACGAGGATCTGGGCACTATCAAGGTCAATCGTGTGGTCAGTGCCGTGGCAGCGGGCAGGGTCGTGAACCCGAAAATGGCGCGCAGCCAGATTCTGGGCGGCGTTGTCTGGGGCATGGGTATGGCGCTTCAGGAAGAGGCGATGCTTGACCACGACCTGGGCCGCCCGATGAACCACAGCCTGGCCGAGTACCATATCCCGGTGAACGCTGACATCGGCGACATTGACGTGCTGTTTGTCGAAGAACACGACGACATCGTCAACGCGCTGGGTTCCAAGGGCGTCGGCGAGATCGGCATCGTCGGTGTGCCGGCAGCGATTGCCAACGCGATCTATCACGCCACCGGCAAACGGATCCGCGAGTTTCCGATCACGCTGGATAAGCTGTTGTAACAATGGAGCTGCTCGCGTTTCGCAAGGCGCTCTCCCGCTGAGCGCGAATCCAACTGCCTATCGTGCCAACGCTCCGCGTTGGCATGCAGTTCGTGACGCTCTGCGTCACAAATTTTCAGCACGGCGAGACAGCGCGCGTAAACCAGGCTCAGGCTTTGAGGGTGCGTGCACCTTGTAACGCCTGAATCAGGCGTCAACGCTGCAATGTGTGACGCGGAGCGTCACGAACTGCATTCCCACGCGGAGCGTGAGGAACGATAGACGCCGCAGTTCTCCGCAGGTGAGACAACCCGCCACGCGACAATAGACCACACGACTTTAATGGCCGAACAGGACTACTCTTTGATGGTCGATTGATCTGTATCAGTGTGTTCAGGCAACGATCAGTGCATCGACCAGCGTTTTCGCCATTGGAAACGCCAGAATAAAGAAACATAAGCACTCATTACCGTGGGGGCAATCGCTGTTGGCTTGCGGCCGGCAGCAGGTTTCATCTGAGAGAGGAACATCTTATGTTCGGTTTAGAGGCTATAGATCTCGCCCGGATTCAGTTCGCATTCACGATTTCGTTCCACATCCTGTTTCCTGCCATCACCATCGGTCTGGCAAGTTACCTGGCTGTGCTCGAAGGTCTGTGGCTGAAGACCCGCGATGACGTCTACCGTGACCTGTACCACTTCTGGTCGAAGATTTTTGCAGTCAACTTCGGCATGGGCGTGGTTTCCGGGCTTGTCATGGCCTACCAGTTCGGCACCAACTGGAGCCGCTTCTCCGACTTCGCAGGTGCTGTGACCGGCCCGCTGCTGACCTACGAGGTGCTGACCGCGTTCTTCCTCGAAGCGGGGTTCCTCGGCGTCATGCTGTTCGGCTGGAATCGTGTCGGCCGCAACCTGCACTTCTTCTCCACGGTAATGGTCGCCATCGGCACGCTGATCTCCACCTTCTGGATTCTGTCGTCCAACAGCTGGATGCAGACCCCTCAAGGGTTCGAGATCATCGACGGTCGGGTCATTCCCACTGACTGGTTCGCTGTGGTGTTCAACCCGTCGTTCCCTTATCGCCTGACGCACATGGCGATCGCCGCGTTCGTGGCGACGGCGTTCTTCGTCGGTTCGTCGGCCGCCTGGCATCTGTTGCGGGGCCGCGACACACCTGCAGTGCGCAAGATGCTCTCGATGGCCATGTGGATGGCCCTGCTGGTGGCGCCTGTCCAGGCTGTCGTCGGTGACTTCCACGGTCTGAACACGCTCAAGCATCAGCCTGCGAAGATTGCGGCCATCGAAGGTCACTGGGAGAACGTTGGTGACGAACCGACCCCGCTGATCCTGTTCGGCATTCCCGACATGAAGGAAGAACGTACCAAGTACGCGGTGGAAATTCCGTACCTGGGCAGCCTGATCCTGACTCACAGCCTGGACAAGCAGGTGCCTGCGCTCAAGGAATTCAAGCCTGAGGATCGCCCTAATTCGACGATCGTGTTCTGGTCGTTCCGGGTCATGGTCGCCCTTGGCATGCTGATGATCTTCACCGGCCTTTGGAGCTTGTGGCTGCGCAAGCGCGGCACGCTGTACAACTCGCGTCCGTTCCTGTACCTGGCGTTGTGGATGGGGCCATCCGGCCTGATCGCTATTCTCGCCGGCTGGTTCACCACCGAAATCGGCCGTCAGCCGTGGGTCGTGTACGGCCTGATGCGCACCGCCGATGCTTCTTCCGGGCACAGCGTGGCGCAGATGAGCATCACCCTGGTGCTGTTCGTGGTCGTCTACTTCGTGCTCTTCGGCACCGGTCTTGGCTACATGATGCGTCTGGTTCGCAAAGGGCCGAAAGCCTATGTCGAACATGTGCCGCACGGTGGTCCCGGCCAGCAACGCACACCGGCCCGTCCGCTCTCCGCTGCTGTTGAAGGCGAAGAAGATGGCGACAATCTTGACCGTCACGGCAAGGGGATTTAAGCCATGGGTATCGATCTTCCGCTGATCTGGGCCATCATCATCGTCTTCGGCATCATGATGTACGTGGTGATGGACGGTTTCGATCTGGGTATCGGGATTCTCTTCCCGTTCATGAAGGACAGTTCCGACCGCGACGTGATGATGAACACCGTCGCGCCGGTCTGGGACGGCAACGAAACCTGGCTGGTGCTGGGCGGTGCGGCACTGTTCGGTGCATTCCCGCTGGCCTACTCGGTGGTCCTGTCTGCGCTGTACCTGCCGCTGATGTTCATGCTCATGGGCCTGATCTTCCGTGGCGTGGCGTTCGAGTTCCGCTTCAAGGCGACCGAGCTGAAGCGTCACTGGTGGGACAAGGCATTCATTGGCGGCTCGCTGGCGGCGACCTTCTTCCAGGGCGTGGCGCTGGGTGCCTACATTGAAGGCATCCCGGTGGTCGATCGCCAGTTTGCCGGTGGCTCGCTGGACTGGCTCTCGCCATTCCCGATGTTCTGCGGGCTGGCCTTGATCGTCGCTTACGCGCTGCTGGGCTGCACCTGGCTGATCATGAAAACCGAAGGCTCGCTGCAGAAGGCGATGCATGATCTGGCACGTCCGCTGGCCCTTGCGGTGCTCGCGGTCATGGGCGTGGTCAGCCTGTGGACGCCGCTGGCCCACGCTGATATCGCGCATCGCTGGTTCAGCATGCCGAACCTGTTCTGGTTCATGCCGGTACCGATTCTGGTGCTGGTGACCATGTACGGTCTGTTCAAGGCGGTGGCCCGAAATGCCCACTACACGCCGTTTCTACTGACCCTGTTGCTGATCTTCCTGGGTTACAGCGGTCTGGGCATCAGTTTGTGGCCAAACATCATTCCGCCTTCGGTATCGATCTGGACAGCCGCCGCGCCGCCGCAGAGCCAGGGCTTCATGCTGGTGGGCACGCTGTTCATCATTCCGTTCATTCTGGGCTACACCTTCTGGAGCTACTACGTGTTCCGCGGCAAGGTGACGGCTGCAGACGGTTATCACTAGTCCGAACCGAGGAGAATGACGATGTCTGGTAAAAATTCCATGCACGATCCTGATCCGGCGCTGAGCAAGCCGCTCTGGCAGCGACTGGCCTGGCTGGTCGGAATCTGGGCGGGCAGCGTATTCGCGCTGTTCATCGTGGCCAGCCTGATGCGCATGTTCATGAGCGCAGCGGGCCTGACGACACACTGATACTGAATTCCCGTTCGTGTCTTCCGGACACGTTTTGCGACCCTCTTGCCACTCGCGTGGCAAGGGGGTCTTTTTTTGTGCAGTGAGTTACTTGCGGGCTTTCAGAATCACGAATTTCGGCGTAGCGGCGACTTGTTCGACGCCGCGGAACAGGCGCGACAGCTTGGTGTGATAACCCAGGTGGCGATTGCCGACGATGTACAGCGCCCCGCCGGTCACCAGCGCGGCACGCGCCTGCAGAAACATCCGCCAGGCAAGAAAGTCGCCGACCACTTGCTGCTGGTGGAAGGGCGGGTTGCACAGCACCACATCCAGCGAGTCAGGCTCCTGCATCTCCAGACCGTCGCCAGCCCGAACCCGGACGTCGCGATCACCCAGCGTCGCCCGCCAGTTCTCGGCTGCCGATTGCACGGCCATGAACGACTCGTCGACCAGCGTGTAGTGCGCCTGCGGGTTGTCCAGCGCGCTGGCAATGGCCAGTACGCCGTTACCGCAACCCAGGTCTGCGACCCTTGCCGTGCCAAGGTTTTTCGGCAGATGCGGCAGGAAGGCGCGAGTGCCGATGTCCAGCCCGTCGCGGCAAAACACATTGGCATGGTTGAGCAGTTCGATGGCCGGCTCCTCCAGCCGGTAGCGCGTCGGATAGGGCGAGGTGCGCACTTCCATGGGCTGTGGCGTGGCGAACAGCAGCCTGGCTTTTTTCACTGCCAGCGAGGCCTGCACCGGCCCTACATATTCCTCCAGCAAGTCGCCCGCCGAACGCGGCAAATGCTTGACCATTGCCGCAGCAATGACCCGAGCGCCGGGGGCCAGCTGGCCTTGCAGGCGTATCAGTTGCTCTTCCAGCAGCGCCAGGGTCTTGGGCACCCGGATCAGCACCCAGTCGAAGGGCCCCTGCAACGCTTCGCTGGCCGGGATGTGCGGTACTGCGTCGTAGCTCATGCCGTTGCGCGCCAGATTCTTTTCCAGCGCCTGCGCCGCCAGAAACGAGTCGGTACTGCTGATCACCGTGGCATGCGGCGCGAGACTCGCCGCCAGCGCGCCGAAACTGTCATTGAGCACCAGAACCCGGCTGGGCAGGCTGAGCCCTGCCTGTGCAACATGATTGAGCAGGTACTCGTCGGCGGCATCGAATGCCTGCAGGGGCTCATCCTGTTGCTCGGGTTGGCGAATGAGATCAAGTTCAGCGAAGGGACTGATGAGCAGGGGCATTGGCGGGAGAACTCTGTGCAATCGAAGGTATGTCAGTGAGCCCGATGACAGGTGGGCTCGCTGAGACAAACGATTTTACGTATTTTTTCGTTTCGATACCTGTCTGATTACGCGGTGATTGCCCGTTTGTCAGAACATCCCGCTGAGCGCGGCTTGTACGGCGGCAGCCGTCTTGTTGCAAACGCCCATTTTTTGAATGGCACTGGCAATGTGGAAGTGAATGGTGCGTTCCTTCAGGCAGAGGATCATTGCGATGTCGCCAGCTGTTTTGCCTTCGGCGGACCACTTGAGGACTTCGATTTCTCTCTGAGTCAGGTTTTTTGCTGGCGAGGGCTGTGAGAAATTTATGTCCATTGTGTTCATGTAGCCTCCTTGCAGTACGTGTACAGACCTTGCTGGGTGTTTATCCAGTCTAGGAACAAATAGACCGCAATCCGTCGGGCTGCGGATCAGCCGGACGGATGGGCTGATGGCACATGGCTGCGTGTTCTGGGGCTGTCGGCTGAAAACCCCGCGCGAGAAGGGTCGGGGTAATCGGCTCTGTGGATGTTCGACCCGGCAAGGGCTGATCCAAGAACCAAATACTCTAAGCGGCAGAGCCCGTTGCCGGATAATCCATCACAAACAGCCGGTGTTTATCGAGCCTGCTTTGCGGGACACTGGGCTCTGCTTTCCATATTCAGGAGTTCAAAGCGCACCATGACCGTCAGTGACGACAAATTCACCCGACAGACATTGCAGCGTGTAACGCCGCTGACCGCGAACCTGTTTACCCTGCGCACCACGCGTGATCCCGGTTTTCGCTTTCGTGCCGGACAGTTCGCGCGTCTCGGGGTGACCAAGGCCGACGGTTCAGTGGTATGGCGTGCCTATTCGATGGTTTCTTCACCGCACGACGAGTTTCTGGAGTTTTTTTCCATTGTGGTGCCGGATGGCGAATTCACCAGCGAGTTGAGCCGTTTGCGTGAAGGCGACAGCCTGTTGGTGGAAAAGCAGGCGTTCGGTTACCTGACTCTGGATCGTTTCATTGATGGGCGCGATCTCTGGCTGTTATCCACTGGGACGGGGGTCGCACCGTTTCTGTCGATCCTTCAGGATTTCGAGGTCTGGGAGAAGTTCGAGCGGGTGATTCTGGTGTACAGCGTTCGTGAGTCGCGCGAGCTGGCCTATCAGCAATTGATTGCCGAACTGATGCAGCGTGAGTACCTGGCTGAATACGCGGACAAGTTTCTGTTTCTGCCCACGGTGACCCGTGAACAGCATCCGGGCGCATTGAATGGACGTATCACGCAGTTGATCGAAAACGGGGAGCTGGAGCGCGCGGCCGGCATTGCTCTCACGCCGGAGCATTCGCGGGTGATGTTGTGCGGCAATCCGCAGATGATCGATGACACTCGGGCGATTCTCAAGCAGCGCGAGATGCGCTTGAGCCTGTCACGTAAGCCGGGGCAGGTGGCGGTGGAGACGTATTGGTGAGGGTTGGCGGCTAACGATGGCTATCGTGCCGAGCATTGGCACGATAGTCACATAACCATCGTTCCTCACGCTCCGCGTGGGAATGCAGTTCGTGACGCTCTGCGTCACACAGCGGCTTTTCTTTGTCAGTTTGATAGGGTTCGACTCAGGTCACCTTTTCGCCCCTCGGCGACTTACTTTGATGGGGCCAAAGTAAGCAAAACCCGCAGCTCCGTTTCCGGCCCGACTTCGTCGGGTTCCTTCGCCCTGTCACTGATCCGGGGGGCGCCGCAACGCGCCATCCATGGCGCGGTGCGGCTAACTCGGCGTCCTGCCGAGTTACCCCCGGATCAGCGCCAGGACTCAGCCGTCACTTACGTCGCAATTTGCGTCGTCAGTGCCATCGTGGTTAGGGCCGATGGCCTGCAGGTGCAGGCCTTGCTCAATCAAAGCGTACGCGCAGGATCCACGGTAATGGGCGCTGCCGGTTTGCTCTGCTCTTTGAGCAGGTCGCGAATCTCGCCCAGCAGGATTTCCTGCTTGGAGGGCGTTGGCGGCAGGGTAGGGGCTTTGGCTTCTTCGCGTTTCAGGCGGTTGATGGCCTTGACGCCCATGAAGATCGCGAACGCGACGATGATGAAGTCGATGACGGTCTGGATGAACTTGCCGTACGCCAGCAGCACTGCCGGGGCAGTCCCTTGCGCGGGGCGCAGGGTGACGGCCAGGTCGCTGAAGTCGACACCGCCAATCAACAGGCCCAGCGGCGGCATGATGACATCGCCGACGAACGAAGAAACGATCTTGCCGAATGCCGCGCCGATGATAATACCGACAGCCATATCAACTACGTTGCCTTTGACCGCGAATGCCTTGAATTCCTTAAGCACGCTCATGGGGTAATTCCTTGTAGCAGATAAATTTGATCCGGATGAGTGTAGCCCAGACGTACTGCTGCCGCCCGTGCCACGTTCAATCGACCGAAGTCGTTCGCGTAAGTTTTATCCGGTTTTCAAAAGCAGTTGTCGCCGAGCGACTGGCAGGGGTTGCAACCTGCGTTATCATGGGCGTTTTTTAACGACTGGGGTTGTCATGGCCAAGGCCAAACGCTTGTACGGCTGCACCGAGTGCGGCGCGACATTTCCCAAGTGGGCGGGCCAGTGCAGCGAATGCGGTGCCTGGAACACACTGGTCGAGACCATGATTGAAAGCGGTGCCGCCGCGCCGCCTACCGGGCGTACCGGCTGGACCGGTTCCCAAGCGCAGATCAGGACCCTGGCGGAAGTCAGCGTCGAAGAAATCCCGCGCTTCTCCACCAACTCCACCGAACTGGACAGGGTGCTCGGCGGCGGTCTGGTTGACGGTTCGGTGGTGCTGATTGGCGGCGACCCCGGCATCGGCAAGTCCACGATCCTCTTGCAGACGCTGTGCAACATCGCCCAGCGCATGCCCGCGCTGTATGTCACCGGTGAGGAATCCCAGCAGCAGGTCGCCATGCGTGCCCGGCGCCTGGGGCTGCCGCAGGACAAGCTGCGGGTAATGACCGAAACCTGCATCGAGACCATCATTGCCACCGCCAAGGTCGAGAAGCCCAAGGTGATGGTGATCGATTCGATCCAGACGATTTTCACCGAACAGCTGCAGTCGGCCCCTGGCGGCGTGTCGCAGGTTCGCGAAAGCGCCGCCTTGCTGGTGCGCTACGCCAAGCAGAGCGGTACGGCGATCTTCCTGGTCGGCCACGTCACCAAGGAAGGTGCACTGGCCGGCCCGCGTGTGCTTGAGCACATGGTCGACACCGTGTTGTATTTCGAGGGCGAATCGGACGGCCGCCTGCGTTTGCTGCGCGCGGTGAAGAACCGCTTTGGCGCGGTCAACGAGCTGGGCGTGTTCGGCATGACCGACAAGGGCCTGAAAGAAGTCTCCAACCCGTCGGCGATCTTTCTCACCCGTGCGCAGGAAGAAGTACCGGGCAGTGTGGTCATGGCCACCTGGGAGGGCACGCGGCCGATGCTGGTCGAGGTGCAGGCGCTGGTGGACGACAGTCACATGTCCAATCCGCGCCGCGTAACGCTGGGTCTGGATCAGAATCGTCTGGCCATGTTGCTGGCGGTCCTGCACCGACATGGCGGCATTCCCACTCACGATCAGGACGTGTTTCTCAACGTGGTGGGTGGTGTGAAGGTGCTGGAAACCGCCTCCGACCTGGCCTTGATGGCAGCGGTGATGTCCAGCCTGCGCAATCGTCCGTTGCCGCATGACTTGCTGGTGTTCGGTGAGGTGGGGCTGTCGGGCGAAGTCAGGCCGGTGCCCAGCGGCCAGGAGCGCCTCAAGGAGGCCGCCAAGCACGGCTTCAAGCGCGCCATCGTGCCCAAGGGCAATGCGCCGAAGGAAGCGCCGCCCGGCTTGCAGATCATTGCCGTTACGCGCCTGGAGCAGGCCCTGGATGCGCTGTTCGAGTAAGCGGTCTAGAGTTCGATCAGTGCTGCCAGCTCGCGGTCCAGTTCGTCCTGATCGGCAAGGTTCAGCTCGATCAGGCGCCGCAGATGGCTGATCGACTCCAGCCCGATGTGCCGGCAGACGAAACCGAGTTGCCGGTTATGGTCGTGGGTGATTTGGACATCCATGTGCACGTACACGTCATTGCTCAGGCGAATATCGACTTCAAAGGGCTGCGCCGTATGGGCGGTCCATGACTCGGGTCGCTCGATCAGCAGGCCTTTCAGGGACAGGTCGAGCAGTTGAACCTTCCAGGTCTGATCGCCCTGTTTCAATTCGGTTTTGGCGTCGAAGGCAATGCGCTTGAAACGACGGCGATCTGCAGGTGAGTCGGTCATCGAATGAACTCTCTTGTTACCCGCCACGAGAGGTCAGCGGCAGGTCGTTATCTAATCGATTCTGTTGTCCATGCACGATAGACCGGAAAGCAATTACAGAACAGTTCTGTATCACGGTTTTGTGATCGGACCGCCATCTGTCGCGGCCATTCCAGCCCTCTATGCCGGGTATCTGCCGCAATTGATCAAAATTCGACCTAGACCTTGGTTGGGGGTGGTCTTTCGCTGATCCGGCGCTAAACTCGCATGGCTTGCCTTCTAGTCAACTCTGCTGGAATAAAAAAAATGAAAAATAATAATAGTCTGATGCGCCATGTTCCCTGGCTCATCGTTGCAATTGTCGGGGCATGTGCCCTTGGGGTCGTGGCCTTGCGCCGCGGAGAGGCGATAAACGCCTTGTGGATAGTGGTCGCTGCGGTAGCTATCTACCTGGTTGCCTATCGTTACTACAGTCTTTTCATCGCCACTCACGTCATGCAGCTCGATCCGCTGCGCGCGACACCGGCGGTGGTCAACAACGACGGTCTGGACTATGTGCCGACCAACAAACACATTCTCTTCGGACACCACTTTGCCGCCATCGCTGGCGCAGGCCCGCTGGTCGGCCCGGTACTGGCAGCGCAAATGGGCTATCTGCCCGGTACGCTCTGGCTGATCGCCGGCGTGGTGCTGGCCGGTGCGGTGCAGGACTTCATGATCCTGTTCCTCTCCACGCGCCGTGACGGACGCTCGCTGGGTGACATGGTTCGCGAGGAAATGGGCCGTATTCCCGGCACCATCGCGCTGTTCGGCTGCTTCCTGATCATGATCATCATCCTGGCGGTGCTGGCGCTGATCGTGGTCAAGGCCCTGGCCGAGAGCCCGTGGGGCATGTTCACGGTCATGGCGACGATCCCGATCGCGATGTTCATGGGCATTTATATGCGCTACATCCGTCCGGGGCGCATTGGTGAAATCTCCATCGTCGGTGTCATTCTGTTGCTCGGTTCGATCTGGGTCGGCGGGATGGTAGCGGCGGATCCGACCTGGGGGCCGATGTTCACGTTCACCGGTGTGCAGATCACCTGGATGCTGGTCGGTTACGGCTTTGTAGCGGCCATGCTGCCGGTCTGGCTGCTGCTTGCGCCCCGTGACTACCTGTCGACCTTCCTGAAAATCGGCACCATTCTGGCACTCGCGATCGGCATCCTGATCCTGGCGCCCGAGCTGAAAATGCCGGCCCTGACCCAGTTCACCAACGGCACAGGCCCGGTCTGGAAGGGCGCATTGTTCCCGTTCCTGTTCATCACCATTGCCTGCGGTGCAGTGTCGGGTTTCCACGCACTGATCTCGTCGGGCACCACGCCCAAGCTGCTGGATAACGAGAAGAACGCCCGTTACATCGGTTACGGCGGCATGTTGATGGAGTCCTTCGTGGCCATCATGGCGATGGTTGCCGCTTCGGTGATCGAGCCGGGCGTGTACTTCGCCATGAACAGCCCGGCTGCCGTGGTCGGCAGTGACGTGGTGACCGTTGCGCAGACCGTGTCCAGCTGGGGCTTTGCCATCACGCCGGAGCAACTGACGGCTGTGGCGAAAGACATTGGTGAAAACACCGTGCTGGCGCGGGCTGGTGGTGCTCCGACGCTGGCCGTCGGTATCGCACAGATCCTCCATCAGGTGCTGCCGGGTGAAAACACCATGGCGTTCTGGTACCACTTTGCGATTCTGTTCGAGGCGCTGTTCATCCTGACCGCCGTCGACGCCGGGACACGTGCCGGACGCTTCATGCTGCAGGACCTGCTGGGCAGCTTCGTTCCGGCCTTGAAACGCACCGAGTCGTGGACGGCCAACGCCATCGGCACCGGCGGTTGCGTGGCGCTGTGGGGCTATCTGCTCTATCAGGGCGTCATCGACCCGCTGGGCGGCATCAATACCTTATGGCCGCTGTTCGGTATCTCCAACCAGATGCTCGCCGGTATCGCCCTGATGCTGGCCAGCGTGGTGCTGATCAAGATGAAGCGTCAGCGCTACGTCTGGGTGACCATGCTGCCTGCCGTCTGGCTACTGATCTGCACCGTGACCGCTGGCTTGATCAAACTGTTCGACGCCAACCCTGCGGTAGGTTTCCTGGCCCTGGCCAAGAAATACAGCGCTGCGGCCGATGCCGGTCAGATTCTGGCCCCGGCCAAGACCATGGACCAGATGCAGCACGTGATCTTCAACGCTTACACCAACGCCGGGCTGACCGTGCTGTTCCTGTTCGTGGTGTTCAGCATCCTGTTCTACGCCATTAAAGTCGGCCGTGCGGCCTGGAGCACCAAGGAGCGCACCGACAAGGAAGCGCCGTTCCAGGCCATGCCGCCAGCGTCGCAGGTGTGACGATGGTTACCCACAGAGGAATTGCCCATGTTCAATGACCTGAGTCGCCTCGGCAAATACCTCGGTCAGGCCGCGCGCCTGATGGTGGGCATGCCGGACTATGACACCTACGTCGAACACATGCAGAACACTCATCCGGACAAGCCGATGATGACCTACGAGCAGTTCTTCCGGGAACGGCAAGAGGCACGGTACGGCGGCAAGGCCGGTCCGAAGTGCTGTTGATCCGCTGATCTGCGTTATGGTTTGATCCGACGCGCCGCAGGCCATCACCTGTGGCGCGTTTTCATTTCAGCTGAATGCCTCACGCCAGGAGCCTTATGACTGAGTTGCAACCCATCCCCGTGACCGTGCTGACCGGTTTTCTGGGCGCCGGCAAGACCACCTTGCTGCGCCACCTGCTCAAGGCCGAACACGGCCTGAAAATCGCCGTGATCGAAAACGAATTCAGCGATGCTGGCATCGACAGCCAGTTGCTCGGCACCGACCCTGTACAGATCATGACCCTGTCCAACGGTTGCGTGTGCTGCACCATTCACACCGACCTGACCAAGGCGCTCTACCTGTTGCTGGAGCGTATGGACAGCGGCGAAATCGCGTTCGACCGACTGGTGATCGAATGCACCGGCCTGGCTGACCCGGCGCCGGTCGCGCAGACCTTCTTCATTGATGAAGAATTGCGCGAGCGTTACATCCTCGACGGCATCATCACCCTGGTCGACGCCGCGCACGCCGATACCCACCTGGCGCAAACCATCGCCCAGGCGCAGATCGGCTTTGCCGACCGGTTGCTGGTCAGCAAGCGTGATCTGGTCGACGACGCAGCCTTCGAAGCCCTGAGTGCGCGCCTGACCCGCATCAACCGCCGCGCGCCGATCCGTATCGTCGAGCACGGCAAAATCGACCTCGCCGAACTGCTCGACGTACGCGGCTTCAACCTCAACGCTGACCTGGGCGGCGGCATGATCCTGCGCCCGCTGGCCCCGGCCGGCAATTCCGCTGACCGCATCAGCAGCCTGGTCCTGCGCAGCGACAAACCACTGAATCTGGACCGCCTCAGCGAGTTCATGAATGAACTGCTCGAAGACCACGGCAAACAACTGCTGCGCTACAAGGGCGTGCTCAACATCGAAGACGAACCGCGCAAGATGGTGTTTCAGGGCGTGCTCAAGCTGTACGGCTTCGACTGGGACACCGAGTGGGCCGAAGGCGAAAAGCGCGAGAGCGTGATTGTGTTCATTGCCGATGAGTTGCCGGAGGAGAAGATACGGGCGGGGTTCGAGAAGGTATGCGGCTGAGAGGTCGGGCAGCGGCTGAGCTTCTGTCCATACGGTGAGCGTCCAACAAAAAGCCCCGGCTCTCACAAGTCGGGGCTTTTGGTACTGCGTTTAAACCAAACTCATCAAGCGCCGTAAACCGGCAGCTTGGCGCAGATGGCCTTGACCTTCTCACGAACCGCGTCGATCACGGCTTCGTTGTTCAGGTCAGCCAGGATGTCGCAGATCCAGCCGGCCAGTTCCTTGCACTCAGCTTCCTTGAAGCCGCGAGTGGTCACTGCCGGGGTGCCGAAGCGCAGGCCGGAGGTGACGAACGGGGAGCGTGGGTCGTTCGGTACGGAGTTCTTGTTGACGGTGATGAAGGCGCGACCCAGAGCGGCGTCAGCGTCTTTACCGGAGATGTCCTGTTTGATCAGCGACAGCAGGAACAGGTGGTTCTCGGTACCGCCGGAAACGACGTCGAAGCCACGCTCGATGAACACGCCGGCCATGGCCTTGGCGTTCTTCACCACTTGCTGCTGGTAGGTCTTGAACTCAGGCTGCAGCGCTTCCTTGAAGCACACGGCCTTGGCCGCGATGACGTGCTCCAGCGGGCCGCCCTGGGAGCCAGGGAACACCGCCGAGTTCAGCTTCTTCTCGATCTCGGCGTTGGCGCGCGCCAGGATCAGGCCGCCACGCGGACCGCGCAGGGTCTTGTGCGTGGTGGTGGTCACGACGTCGGCGAATGGCACCGGGTTCGGGTAGACGCCTGCGGCGACCAGACCGGCGACGTGCGCCATGTCGACGAACAGGTAGGCACCGACCTTGTCAGCGATGGCGCGGAAGCGCGGGAAGTCGAGGATCTGCGAGTAGGCAGAGAAACCGGCGACGATCATTTTTGGCTTGTGCTCGACGGCCAGGCGCTCGACTTCGTCGTAGTCGATCATGCCGTTGGCATCGATGCCGTACTGAACGGCGTTGTACAGCTTGCCCGAGGACGAAACGCTGGCGCCGTGGGTCAGGTGACCACCGTGAGCCAGGCTCATGCCCAGAATGGTGTCGCCGCCTTGCAGCAGGGCCAGGTAGACCGCCGAGTTGGCTTGCGAACCGGCGTGTGGCTGGACGTTGGCGTAATCAGCGCCGAACAGTTCCTTGGCGCGGTCGATGGCCAGTTGCTCGATAATGTCGACGTACTCGCAACCACCGTAGTAGCGCTTGCCTGGATAGCCTTCGGCGTACTTGTTGGTCAGGGCCGAGCCCTGAGCTTCCATGACGGCCGGACTGGTGTAGTTTTCCGAGGCAATCAGCTCGATGTGTTCTTCCTGACGCAGAGCTTCTTGCTCCATGGCGGCAAACAGATCGGCGTCGTACTTGGCGATAGTCAAATCACGGCTGAACATGGCAGTCCTCAAGGGGGCATGGCGGAAAAGGCGGCTATTCTACCCCATCGGGTTTTATCTGGCATATGAAAGGCAGTCATCTTGACCAGTGACCGCGTTCAAGCGGGTTTCGACCAGGCCTGAAAATCATGGTCGTGCTGCAGGCGCAAGGCTTGTTCTGTGTGGGGCCCGGCCGTATGAGATGGTCAAGATCAATTTAGTCATCGGCGGCGTGAACCAGGCACATCCACTCGAAATTTCAGTGATCACGCATCGATTTGCCCTCAATTACCGGAACCGTTCCGGGGCGGACGACACTCAGTCGGTCTGTTGCCCGTACCCACCGACAATAGGGAAAACGCCCATGATGCCCTCCCAGATAACGCGCTCCTCTCATTCCTCATTGCCGGACGTTGCTCCTGCGTCCTCCGGTGCCACCGGCGTTTGTGAGCGAACCCCGCAGCAGGCTCGTACCGTGGCGTTTTTTGCCTCCGGCGAGCTGGCTGTGGCATTTGGTCGCACCTCGACCGCGCCAGCGCAGGACTCTGTTCGTCTGTTGTCTGCTCTTCAGCGTGAGCTGGATAAACAGCAGCCGTCCTGGCCCACAGTTGCCCAGCTCTGCCACAGCCTGGCCGAGGTCGCCACGACCGAGCAGGGTTGGCACCAACTTGCCAGCGAGGATCAGGCGCCGGCGCTGAAAGACCTGCTTGAGCGCTGTATTGGTCGGCTGGCCGATATGCCTGCTTCTCATGCATCTCACGACTCACTGTCGCTGGCCTGCGAGGGGCTCAGGACGGCGCGGCTGCACCAATCCGTCGCTCGTTTGACTGCCCGGACGCCCGCTCTGGCCCGGGCGATTCCGGATCTGCTGGCGTTGACTCATCTGGATCCCGAGACGCTGGGCGCAGAGCCCCCCGTTGTTTCGTCTTACACGCTCTTCAGCCATTTCGTTCACACGGCCAAGCAGCGTACTGCGGAGTTGAATGACAGCCTCCAGCGTCAACCCGAAGCGGTCGTCAGTCTGCTGCGCTCACATGCCGACACGCTCAATGACCTGGAGACGTTGCCCGGCGCATTGCAGGCATTGACCGAAAATTGCCAGGACGCGCCTGCCTGCAATGAATTGCGCGAGCTGGCGGAAGTGGTGGGGGCGCTGCTGCAGCTATTGCGCGAACACGGCATTTTGCCGAGGCTGGAAGCAATCTCCATCGAGCCAGGCGAAGCACCTGCACCTGGCCATGAGGCTGCCGAGCCCCGGCTGACGAGAAGCCAGGCATTGCTCAAGGCCGGCGGCAATCTGGTGCGCAAGTTTGATGCCTATGGGGCGCTCGCGCCAATGGACGACAAGGGGTTGCTGGCCTTGATGCGCACCCCGGCGCCACACCTGTCGCCCGATCAGATGCATGCCTTCCTGAACAAGCATGTGCTGCATCTCACGCAGGAACAACGCGATATCGTCAGCAATACCCCGTTGCCCTTCGCCCCTGAAGGAGACATCGAGGCCCGGTGCGGCATGGGGTTCGATGAAAAACTGCGGTTGGCGCTGGCCAACGGTTCGCTGGTATTGAGCGAGGAGCAACTGGCCCGTCTTGGTCATTTGCCCAGTGCTGCTACCACGACGTCCGACGTTGTGAAGACGCTGCTGGAAAAACCATCGTCGGCGCTGAGCGAAGCCGAGCGTGACATGTTGGGCGCAATCGTTCAGGCCAACGGCCAGGGTCAACTCGACGCCTGGCGCGCTCACAACGAACAGTTGCCTGCAGTGTTGAGCCGCTCGGGGCTACCCTCTGATGTGAAAGATGAGTTGCTCAGCCTTAACCAAAGCATGAATGCCGAACTGGGCACGCTCAAGAACGGTGCCTCGTTCAAGAGTCGCATCCTTGCAAGTCCGGCGATGCTGCTCGCGCTGGCACCCTTGCCACTGGCCGTGGCGTTCGTCAGCAAGGACAACTCCTACAGCTCATCGCTGGTTGCCCACTTCACCAAGAACGCAGTGTTCATGGCTGGCCTGATGATGAACGAGCTGACCAACGCGCGGACCAATGTCGATCACGGCCTGAACCGCTACTTCGTCACCGTGCTGGCCAACGCCATCGTGGCGCAGCCCACCTTTGCCAGGAACGAACACCTGCTGGAGCAGGTCGGCTTCGGTATCGCAACGGCCGTGGCATCGGGCGCAGCCACGCTGGGCGTATTCAACCGCGAATCGATCGTCGCCGCCTTCAAGCTCGCCAAGAGCAAGCTTTCCAGGCAAGACACCGGGAACGCCAGCATCCCGGAGGAAGACCATCTTGCCGTGGTCAGGCATTTCGACGTCAGCGAGCATTTTGCCCAGCAGATGAAAGTGGCGACCGAATTGTACAAGCAAGACAAAAGCATCACCGACATCATGAACTCGAGCCTGACGTACCTGGGCACCAAGAGCAGCGAGTTTCAGGCCAGGTTCGAAAGCGCCGATGCCCTGCGCGCAGGTCTGCCACTGGCCGAGGGGGAGCGCAAGGCGGACCCTGACTTCTACACCAAACTGGGCCTGGTGGCCCTGACGGCGAGTATCGGTGCGGCGCTGGTGATGTTGATGAAAAGCATGGTCGGCAAAGCCGATTACGCGGCGGACGGCGTCTGGTGCGTATCGGAGATGCTCAAGCTGGCCATGAACCCTGAAGTCGACATGCAAAAGGCGGTTCAGGTCTTCAAGGAAATCGTCGGCCTGAATCTGGTGATGACAGGGTTTCTGGGCGTCAACAAAGTCTGGAATTTTCTCGACAAGGGGATCAAAGGCTATGCCTCCGGTGCTGCGGTCCTGACCGCAGCCAACCTCACGCTTCCCGGTATGGTTGGAGAAGTGGCTGGCGCAGCAGCCGGCAAAGGCTTGAGCTACCTGACTGACAAAGGCAAGGCGGCGCATCAGGCTGGCAGGGCGGCTGCGTCCTGGGCCGGGAATTACGTCGGCACCTCGCGTCTGGGGAGCGCGGTCGGCACCCTGCAAACGGCAATTCCGGGCAGGATCGCAGGCGGGCAGGTAGTGGCGGGTCTCTACGACCGCTTCCGGTACCTGACCGGGTCGCACCCGACGCCGGCACAGCAAGCGGCTGGCGAGCCATAAGCCTGTAGCCGGCAGACCGCCGCCTGCAACGCAGGCGGTGGTCTCGCCACCGCCAATAATCCCTTCGCATCAACCCGCACAAGCGTTTAGCGGCGGCCTGCGTGCGGCCCACGGCTGGGCGCGTTCCAGTTGCCCGGCGAGGCTCAGCAAGGTCAGTTCGTCGCCAAACCGCGCGGCGAAGTGAGAGCCCAGCGGCAGCGAATCGGCTGTCCAGTAGAGGGGCACGGACATGGCCGGCTGGCCTGTCGCGTTGAAGATCGCCGTGTAGGGCGAGTAGCGGTGCGAAAGCGCGATGAAGTCCTGCAGGGAGCGGCTGTCGTCGTCGAAGGCCAGCTCCCCCAGGCGGGGCGGCGCGCGGTTGAGCGTCGGGGTGAGAACAATGTCGTACTCTTCGAAGAAACCGGCCATCGCCCGGCCCAGTGCATGCATCGATTCGACCGCGGAAATGTAGCGTGTTGCAGGCAGTTGCCCGCGTTCGCGCAGAATCACGCGGGTGCGCGGCTCCACTTCGTCCATGGCCACCGGGAAACCGCGCATTTTGCCCAACAGATCGAGGTAGCCCTGGGTGTGTGAGCCGATGATGTCGAACGTCGCATCGAGGAATTCAGGTAACTGAACCGGCAACGTCGCCGGGACCACGTAATGCCCGAGCGCCTCCAGCAAGGCCGCAGTGTGTTGCAGCGCAGCCAGGGCTTCCGGTTCGGCCGGCCAGGGTGATATTGCCGAGATCAAGGCGATTTTCAGGCGCCTGGGATCGCGTCCTGCAGCGTGTGCAAAGGGCGTCGCTGGCATGGGCGCCGCATAGGGAGCCCCCAGGTCACTCCCGGCAGTGGCATCAAGCAGGGCGGCGCTGTCGCCTACCGACAGGGTAATCGCATGAGCGGTGCTCAGGCCTGCCCAGCCCTCGCCGACCATCGGGCCGGACGGCAGCAGGCCGCGCGAGGGCTTGAAGCCGAATACGCCGCAGCAGGAGGCCGGTACGCGAAGCGAGCCGCCGCCGTCGTTGCCATGAGCGAAGGGGATGGCGCGCGCCGCAACCAGAGCGGCGGCACCCCCGCTGGAACCGCCCGCGCTGTGCTGCAGATTCCATGGATTGCAGGTCGCGCCGAAGCGTTGCGATTCGGTGCTGTAGGACACGCCGAATTCAGGGGCGGTGGTCGTTCCGATCAGTTGGCAGCCGGCCTGGCGCAGCCGGCTGACGATTTCGCAGTCGATGTTTGAGCGAAACTCGCCCAGCGCATGCGAGCCACTGGTCATCCGTGCTCCGGTCATCGGGGTGAACATGTCTTTCACCAGGGTCGGTACGCCTGCCATGACGCCCTGTCTGACGCTGCTTCCGCTCGCCTGGCTGCGCGCCTGCTCGTAAAGCCTTTCGCTGACGGCGTTCAGGCCGGGCTCGACCTGCTCGACCCGCGCGATTGCGGTTTCCAGCAGCTCGCCGGGGCTCACCTCGCCATTGCGTACCAGTGTTGCCAGGCCACGGCCGTCCAGCGTATTGAATAATTCGTGCAGGTCGTTCATCGATCGTCTCCAGGATTGAAAGCGTGTCGTCGCGGTGCGCACGCCACTTAAAAGCTGATGCCGGTACGCAGCGCCACGGTGTAGCCCTCGGCACGGTTGCGGGCGTCGAACTCCTTGTAGGCGTGCAACCAGATGGGCGGCAGACCTGAGCCGGGTTTGAAGTAACTCACTGCAGGGCCTGCGGCGAGTACCCGCGCGCGATTGCCGCGGGTCAGCCCCGGCGCGTCGTCGTCCGACAGCTGCCGGTAGTAGTAGCCGCCGATGCCGACGGTCCAGTCGCCGACATGCTGGCCCACTGCAAACTCATGCCGGTACTCAACGCCACTGCGGTAATCGGTGTCGGGGTTACGCGCGTTTATATCGATCTGGAAACTCGAGGAAACCTCGAAGCCGCCGGGTGACACGTAGGTCGCATTCAACAGCGGAGAGACCGTCCAGTGATGGGTGCCAGGGCTGACCAGGCGGTTTTTGTCATAGTCCCCGGTGGGCGCCTGAATCATCAGTTGGGTATTGATGCCCAGCCCCGGCCCGAGCTTCCAGTCCAGGATGATCGGCACCACTTGCAGGTCCGCCTGGCGAAACAGCGCTGCGCTGTCGCTGACTACCCGTTGCCCCCCGACGTTCACGCCCAGGTCTGCATCCATCTTGAAAAAGATCGGCACCACCGCGAAACCATAGCGGGCCCCCAAAAACGCCTGATCGGTCATTCGCAAGTAGGCGAGGCCGATCGCCAGGACGTTGATCTGGAAGTCGTTGGGGCTGTCATTGCCGTGGCTGTCCTTGATGACATCCGCGTGGTAGTTGCTGATGCGCATGCCGACGGTGCCATTAGGGGTGTTGGGCGGCATGAAGCCTGCGCCAAAGTCGAAAACGCCAGCGGCTGTCGTGGGCGCCGCATTCTCGGTGGCGCACGCTGTGGACGATAACCACAGGATCGCCATGGCGAGCCCTGAAGCGCTGAGAAAGTGGTTTTTTAATGACATCGGTAAGTGCCTTGTTATTTTTATGGGCGAGCACAGCCCTCCCTTGCGGGGTGGCAGTTATTGGAAAAACCGGAAATGGGGATAGAGCGCGTTGGCGTCAGCCGTCAGTCAAATGCAGTAACTGGGCGATCTGCGCTTTACGGGTGACACCGAGCTTGTTGTAGATCTTTCTCAAGTGGTGCCGGACGGTGCAGGGCGACATACCGATGTTGCGTGCAACTTCCTTGTACGTCTGTCCGACCGCAAAGCCTCGGGCGACCTGAAGTTCGCGCGTGCTCAACAGTTCCAGGCTGCTGCGTCGGCGCGCCGTCAATAGAACGAGGTCGCCCACCGGCTGCGACGTGATGTGCAGGTTATGGCTCGAATAGCCCGCTTGAGGGTTGCACTGTCGGGGCAGACGATTGGACGGCCTGTCGGGCCATTCCGAGGCCAGCATCGACGCGAACGCAGGCTCCATGGAAAGCAGCACGCCGTAACGATCACTCACCGCCATGGCGGTCTCATCGTAGGCCCCCTGCGTTTCCCGCAGGGTCGTGAGCGTGCGCAGATAACTGGCCTGTTCAGCGGCGATCAGATGCGGCATCAGCCACTCGATCAGGCGTTTGTCCAAGGGCGAAAAGGGCGTGTGGTCGGCCGAGCGAAACAGCGTCAAATGCACGCCCTGCTGGGTGTGCGGGTCGGTCAGGACTATGCCCAGCGCGAAGCAAAGGTCGTACTGGCGTCCGAGGTCGGCAAGCGCGGGAGGGGCATCCGCTGCCGTGCAGTGAATGACCTGACAGACGCCCTGGGTCTGATGCATTCTGCCGACGCTGGCATCCGAGGTCTTGAGTTGCTCCCACTCGGCGGCGTAACCGGAGGGCAGGCCGAGCAAAAAGGAACTGTGCTCGACGGGCCAGTTGTCACGCCAGGTGGATCTGCCCCACCAGGCCTTGTCGAACTGCACCAGCGCGCGCACCCGCTCAAGTGCCTGTTGATGAAACGTAGAGATAGACGCACTGCTGACCTCGGTCTGAAGCGCGAGAATCACCTTGTTCAAGGCTTCCACGACCTGCCAGGAAACACTGTCCAGGGACGTTGTATCGCTGATCATGCTACCCCCTTGTGTTCTTTGTTATGGGTAGAGCGCTCGCTGTCGTCGACGCTGTGCGAGGCAGTGGCTCAAGTCTACTCATATTCAAGGGTTCGGCTATCGTTCAAATGGACGATGGCGACGTTGCGAGAACTGGCCCTCAATCCAGCATGAACAACGCGTCGTTGCTGAATTGCGCTTCGAACTGGGCAGGTGGCATCGGGCGGCCGAACAGGTAGCCCTGGACTTCGTCGCAGTCGTGTTCGCGGAGAAACTCAAGTTGCTCGTGGGTCTCTACGCCTTCGGCGATCACCGAGAGGTTCAGGCTGTGGGCCATGGCGATGATGGCGCGGGCGATCTGGGCGTCCTGCTCTCCGGACGGCAGGCCATCGACGAAGGTGCGGTCGATCTTCAGCACGTCGATCGGGAACTGTTTGAGGTAGTTCAGCGACGAGTAGCCGGTGCCGAAGTCATCGACGGCGATACTCAGGCCGAGGTTCTTGAGGCCATCGAGTATCTGCATGGCCTCGTTGACTTCGCGCATCAGGATGCTTTCGGTCAGCTCCAGTTCCAGACAGGCGGGTGACAGGCCGGCCTGTTCGAGTATGTGGGCGATGCGTTTACCGAGCTGACCGTCCGAGAACTGCCGTGCCGAGATGTTGACCGACACCTTGGGCACGCGAACCCTGGCCTGATGCCAGTGCTTGAGTTGACGGCAGGCTTCGGCCAGGACCCAGTCGCCGACTTCCACGACCAGCCCGAGCTCTTCGAGCACCGGGATGAAGTCGTTGGGCGGCACCAGCCCGCGGCGCGGATGGCGCCAGCGCAACAGGGCTTCCGCGCCCGTCAGGCGTTTGCCGTCGCCGCTGAACTGCGGTTGGTAGAAGAGGGTGAACTCCTTCTGCTCCAGGGCGTGGCGCAAGTCGCTTTCCAGCTCCAGACGCTCCAGCGCGGTCGCGTTCATGTCGGCCTGATAGAACTGGAAGTTGTTCTTGCCGCGCTCTTTGGCGTGATACATCGCCGTGTCGGCGTTCTTCATCAACTGACTCAGTTCCTTGCCGTCCTGCGGGCTGAGTGCGATGCCGATACTGGCGGTCACAAAGAACTCGCGGCCTTCCAGCACGAACGGCGTGATCAGGCTGGTCAGAATGCGTTCGGCGACGTGAATGGCGCGATTCAGCGCCGCTTCACGGCTTTCATCCGGTTCCAGCAGCAGGGTGAACTCATCACCGCCCATGCGGGCCACGGTGTCATCCACCGACACACAGGCGAGCAGCCGCGTGGCCATTTCCTGCAGCATCCGGTCGCCCGCGGCATGCCCCAGGGAGTCGTTGATCGGTTTGAAGCGGTCGAGGTCGAGGAACATCAGCACGACCCAGGCCTGTTGGCGCTCGGCGTGCTGCAGCGCCGAATGCAGGCGATCCTGGAACAGGGTGCGGTTGGGCAGGTGAGTCAGCGCGTCGTAGTAGGCCAGACGGTGGATACGGTCCTCGCTGGCCTTGCGTTCGCTGATATCGCTGAAGAAGCACACGTAGCTGGCCAGATCGCCTTCGTCGTCGAGGACTGCGGTAATGCCGACCCAGGCCGGGTAGTGTTCGCCGTTACGGCGCTTGAGCCGGATTTCACCTTCCCACGTGCCTTGTCCGTTCAACTGCCTGAGAATGTGGCGCAGGCGGGTTTCCTGTTCTGATTCCACGGTGAGCATGCCCGGCAACTGATCGAGCACCTGAGCCACTTCATAGCCACTGACACGGGTAAAGGCCTCGTTGGCCTGCACGATATAGCCGGCGGGGTCGGTAATCAGGATGGCGGATGTCGAATGCTCGAATACAGTGGCAGCCATGCGCAGGTCTTTCTCGGCCCGACGCTGCTGACTGATGTCCCGGCCCACGCCGAAGATGCCCTCGAAATTGCCGTGTTCGCCCCACACCAGCACCACGCGCAGTTCCACCGGGATCTTGCGACCGTCGGCACGCAGGCAGTCGAACAGGAACATTCGGGTGGTGACTTCTTCGCGCAGCCTGGCGAGTTCCTGAGGTTTGTCGAGGACCTTGTCGATGCGGCTCATGAGCGCATCAAAACCGACTATTTGCTGGGGGTTGGCAATCGCGGCGGACCAGCCGTTCTGTATGATCCACTCGGCGCTGTAGCCCAGCGCACGTTCTACCGAAGGGCTGACGTAGTTGACTGCCAGCCGGCCGTCGGTGGAGAAAATCACGTCACTGATGCTTTCGGCGAGCATGCGGTAACGCTGTTCGCTGTCACGCAGCGACTGGCTGGACGCGACCTGCTCGGTAATGTCCTTGGCAATGCCGATGATGCGGGTGACCCGGTGTTCTGCGTCCCAGGCCAGTGCCTGTTCGCGAATGTCGAAGCTCCGCCAGTTGCTCTCGCGGTCCCGAAAGCGCAACACGCTTTGCAGTAATTCATTGTGCCCATGGTGACGCTGGCGCAGGCGCATGTCCTGATAGTGTCGGGCGTCGTCGGGGTGCAGCAGGACTTCCCAGAAGAACTCGCCCATGGCGTGCAGTTCTGACTTGCTGTAACCCAGCGTGTAGCCGAAGTGGTGGTTGCTGTAGATCACCCGCTGGCTGAGCACGTCCTGAACGTACAGATGGTCGGGAACGGTCTGGACCACGTCGGACCAGAAGCTCTCGCGGTCCAGCAACGACAGCTCGACCTGTTTACGGCTGGTGATATCACCAATGCTGAGAATGACGGCATCGAAGTCGCCGCGTGTCTCGGGCAGGCGCATGACCAGCCACAGGTGCTGATCCTGACCGCCTGCACGGGTCAGGCAGATTTCCAGTTCCAGTCGCGGCTGTCCGGCGAGAACCGCCTGAATGATCGGAATGCCGACCCCCGGACGCGAGCGCGATTCACCCTCGATCAACGGTTGCCATGCCTGTTCGCGGTGCTCGATGTCCAGCAGGCTCAGAGCGACTTCGTTGAGTTCGCTGATGCGCAATTGCTGCAACAGGCGTTTCAGGGAGGCGGGCTGGCTTTTGAGCAGACGCTCGAAGTCCTCGCCGTTCATGACCTCGAGTGCTTCCAGTTGTTCCTGCAGGCCGGACATGTCCATGACACAGATTGCGACGCCCGCGCCCTCGAAGATATCCCGGTAGCGGCGTCGGCTTTGCAGCATCTGGCGCTGGCGTCTGCGCAGGCTCATCAGCGCGATCAACGGCAGGATCGACAGCAGCACGCCGATCAGGCACTTGCCGATCAGCGGCGCAAGCAGTTCGCTGCGGGCCTTGTAGGTGTCGAACAGCCCCCGCAGTTGCCAGTCACTGTTGCTCAGCGGCTGAAGCAGAATGGTGTCGGACAGGCCACTGTCCGCGTCGTTGGCGGCCACCGGTTCATGGAGAATGACCCGCTGCGTCTTGCGCTGTTCGAGACGCCACAGGTACTGAAAGTCCTGAGCCGGCTGGCTGGCAAGTTCCTTCAAAGCGTCGGGCGCCACGCGCAATGCCCAGTAATCGCCGCTCACGCCGTTGCCCAGGCGAATCAGTATATAAATCTGGTTGCCGTCTTCGGAGTTGGTATAGAAGTAGGGGCGACCTCGCGCCTGTTTCATGGCCCGTCCGAGAAACTCAGCGTCGCGCGAGGCCTCGGCGCTGTCACTGACAATCTCACCCGCCGGGTTCAGGCGGGCGACGCTGCGCAGCGCGGGCAGGGCAGTGCGCAGGTTCACCAGCGTCGTCGGCTGCTCCAGCTGCTCCCCGGAGGAGAGCGCCTCGTCCAGCAGGTTCATGGCGATCTGCGCCTTGAGCGCCATGTTCAGACTCATCCGGTCGGACAGCTGCACGCTGTACTCCAGACTGCGCTGACGCTGACGCTCCTGAGTCTGGTGAAACTGCTCGATCAGTTGCCAGAGCAACAGGGCAAGCACCACCAGAACCAGACCCGCCAACACGCCTTTCACTGACCCACGCAGAGGCCTGGTCGCACTGTCTGTAGCGACACTGGATGACGACAGAGGCGTTGAAGTGGGCAAATCGCTGTTCCTGACTGCTGGACTGAAGCAGTGGTGCTTTATGTAAAATAGGCGGGTCGCCCAAAGAGGGCGGCTAGCATGCCTTTAGTTGTGGCAAAGTGCCAGTCCCGTTGGGCCGTATCGTTTGCCCTGCACGCAGCATTCGGGTAGCTTTGCGCAACGCGTGGTCTCCACCGACTCCTGCATGAGTGACTCCACTTTTTGCAATATCGATCAGGCTTTATATTTGCCAGCACTGCCCGACAGGTTTCCAACTGAGTTTATTCAAGGCTCGGAACGGTCCCGCGGCAAGTCTCAAGGACAAATAAAAGCTTTTTTCCGGCCGGAGCTTTAAGCTCGTTACCCAAATCGGTCCTCATTACAGACGCTAGGTTTTCATTTCATGGCTCAATACGTCTACACCATGCATCGGCTGAGCAAAGTTGTGCCGCCGAAGCGTGAAATCCTGAAAAACATCTCTCTGTCTTTCTTCCCCGGTGCCAAGATCGGTGTGCTGGGCCTCAACGGTTCGGGTAAATCCACGCTGTTGAAAATCATGGCGGGTGTCGACACCGAGTTCGATGGCGAAGCACGTCCGATGCCGGAGCTCAATGTGGGTTATCTGCCGCAGGAGCCACAACTTGATCCGAACAAGACGGTCCGTGAGGTCGTGGAAGAGGCGGTCAGCGTGATCAAGGACGCCCAGGCGCGTCTCGATCAGGTCTACGCCGAATACGCCGAGCCGGACGCTGATTTCGACAAGCTGGCGGCCGAGCAGGCCAAGCTCGAATCCATCCTGCAGGCCAGCGATGGCCATAACCTGGAGCGTCAGCTGGAAGTCGCCGCCGACGCGCTGCGCCTGCCGGCCTGGGATGCGAAGGTTTCGGTCCTTTCCGGTGGTGAGAAGCGCCGTGTCGCGCTGTGCCGCCTGCTGCTCTCCGCACCGGACATGCTGCTCCTCGACGAACCGACCAACCACCTGGATGCCGACTCGGTCGCCTGGCTGGAGCATTTCCTCCACGACTTCCCGGGTACTGTGGTTGCGATCACGCACGACCGTTACTTCCTGGACAACGTGGCTGGCTGGATTCTGGAACTCGACCGCGGCGCCGGTATTCCTTACGAGGGCAACTATTCCGGCTGGCTTGAAGCCAAGTCCGACCGTCTGGCGCAGGAATCCAAGCAGCAGACCGCGCACGAAAAAGCCATGAAAGACGAGCTGGAATGGGTCCGCAAGGGTGCCAAGGCGCGTCAGTCCAAATCCAAGGCGCGTCTGCAACGCTTCGAAGAAATGCAGTCGCAGGAATTCCAGAAGCGCAGCGAGACCAACGAGATTTACATCCCTGCCGGTCCGCGTCTGGGCGACAAGGTTATCGAGTTCAAGAACGTCACCAAGGGCTATGGCGACCGCGTGCTGATCGACAACCTGTCGTTCTCCATGCCCAAAGGCGCCATCGTTGGCGTGATCGGCGGTAACGGTGCCGGTAAGTCGACATTGTTCCGCATGCTGATGGGCAAGGAGCAGCCGGATTCGGGCAGCATCGAAGTCGGTGAAACCGTGCAGCTGGCCTGTGTGGACCAGAGCCGTGATGACCTGGACGGCAGCAAGTCGGTGTTCCAGGCTGTGTCCGACGGCTCCGATGTGATCCGTATCGGTAACTATGAGATTCCGTCGCGTACCTACGTCGGTCGCTTCAACTTCAAGGGCGGCGATCAGCAGAAGTTCGTCAAGGACCTGTCCGGTGGTGAGCGTGGTCGTCTGCACCTGGCGCTGACCCTGAAAGAGGGCGGCAACGTGCTGCTGCTCGACGAACCGTCCAACGACCTTGACGTGGAAACCCTGCGTTCACTGGAGGAAGCGCTGCTGGACTTCCCGGGCGCTGCCATTGTGATCTCTCACGATCGGTGGTTCCTTGACCGTGTAGCCACGCATATCCTGGCGTACGAAGACGATTCGCAAGCGATCTTCTTCGAAGGCAACTACACCGAGTATGAAGCCGATCGCAAGAAGCGTCTGGGCGAAGCGGCTGCCCAGCCGCATCGTGTGCGTCACAAAAAGCTGGCCTGATCAGCGTTCAGGCACGCGCCGCTCCTTGCAAGGAGCGGCGCTGCCGTTGGCTGGCCTGGCTCACGCGTCAGGTTCGATCAGCAGCACTTCAATCGACTGATCGCCTGCCGGGCGCTGCCACAACACTTCATCGCCTTTCTGTGCGCCGATCAGGGCGCGGCCCAGTGGCGATCCCCAATTGATCAGCCCGTTGGCTGCATCGGCCTGATCCTCTCCGACCAGATGCACGCGCTGGCGGTTATCCTGTTCATCCGCGAACGTCACCCAACTGCCGATCTGCACTTTTTCGGTCGACACGGCCGGTGCAACGACCTGCGCGCTTTGCAGGCGCTGGTTGAAGTAGCGCAGGTCGCGTTCCAGGTCGGCCAGTCGTTGCTTGTCCGCCGCTTCGCCCAACGCAGTTTGCGTACTGTGCTGCGCCTGCAGGCTGCCGACGTGTTTCTTCAACAGGGTCAGGCCTTCGGCAGTGACGTAGTTGATCTGTGTGCTGACCAGCCGCTCTACCGGTTGTTCGGCCTCGGCGGCAGCGTTGTCTTCGTTTACGAATGCGCGGCTCATGAAAAGTCCTCCCTAATAGGCTTTGGGCCACAGCAGGACATCATTGGTTTCGTCGATTTTCCACGCTTTGCGGGTCAGTTCGGACGATAGGCCTTGGCGGCACTGCGGGTCTTTTCCTGCTCCCAGGCGCGATCACGCTCATTGAAGACCTGGCCAGGATCAAGCCGGTCGCGATTGTCCTGCGAGGTCTCGCACTGACGAAAGCCATCGGTCCAGCCCTGGGCGTAGAGCTTGTCTTTCAAGTAACGGGGTACGTTTTTGCGGAATTGGCCGGTCGTGGCGCCTGCTGCGTCCCTGCCGCTGCTGCAACCATCCTGATAGCCGTCTGCAAAGCCCGGCGGATAACCCTCGGCCAGCATCTGGTCACGGGTGGACTGACAACCCGCCAGCACGATGGCCAGCGACAACAACAGCCAATACCGCTTCATGGTGATTCCCTCTGCTTATGAGAGGAGTCTAGAAGGTAATTTGTGAGTTATTCGTAAAAGCGATGTAGGGAACGTGTAATGGCAGTGTGCTTTTATTTTCGCGACACACTGCCGGCCGTTTCCACCGAGCCGGTCAGTAGTGATACCACTTCACCTCAAGCATCACTTCATTCTGTGGCGAGCTCATCTGGCTGAATTCGCGCTGGGCGCTCAGGCGCAGGCCGAGGTTGCGGGACAGCTCCCATTGCTGGTTGAGGCTGACGCTGCGGCGCACTTCGCCATTGGTGAAATAGTCGCCCTTGGCTTCCAGGCTCAGGTTGCCCAGCGGGTTGCGCCACAGCAGGCCAGTGTTAAAGCCCGCAGCGGGGGAGATGAATTCGGCGAAATCGTTGTTGTGCTCGACCCGCACCGTGCCCAGTGCAAAGCCGAGCATGTCGTCGGTCAGTTTCCAGGTGCCGCCGCCACCACCGTTGACATGGCTGACGAGGTTCTCGTCGCCATGCCTGCCGAGAACCCGCTCCAGGCCGCCGGTAACTTGCCATGACCAGGGTTTCAGCAGCTCGGTACGCGGAGTCAGCGAGCGAATGGTCGCCAGGTCCAGTTGCTGCACCTGCCAGTCGTTGCCTTCATATTGGCGCACCTTGAGCTGAAGAATCTCGATCTGCGCACCCAGCGGGAAGCCATAGGCGTTGTCGTTCAGGTCGTGGTAGGCCATGCGCAGGCCATATTCGGCAAACGCCTTGTCACCGCGGGTGCCCGCTCCCAGCTGCCAGGTACGTGATTCATGGCCTTCTTCCGGCAGGCCGGGGCGCGGGATGTCCAGTTGTGGCGGCGGGTTCTGATTGATCGCCTGCAACAGCTCGAAGCTGCGTTGCGAGCGCTGCGTGTCGCGCTCAAGACCGTTGGCGCGGTAGCGTTCCAGACGGTAGGCGGCGTCCTGAATCAACGCGCGGCGTTCTTTGGGCTGCGCGAGGTACTCGCTGTTGTGCAGCTGTTTCTGATCGGCGCTGACCTTCAATACCCACTGTTGCTCGTCTGCATCGAGCGGTTCGGCGCGGCTCAGCAACTCGCGTTCGCGTGACGGGCGATAATCTATCTTCTCCACCAGCCCGGCGGCCTTGATCGCCTTGACCGTATCGGTCGGGATCGCGGTCAGGCCGAACTGATCGGTAAGCTTCAGGCCCGGGCGGGCGACCTGCAGCAATTCCAGCAGCCGGTAGGAGCAGTTTTCGTCGAAGAAGAAATAACTGAAGCGGATCTGTTTCAGCTCCCAGACGTGCTCGACCATGCGCCCGGTTTCTTCCGCAGTCAGGTTCAGCCGGTATTCCCACAGGTCGCGGTTTTCCAGGCTGCGGTATTCCGACAGTTTTTCCTGATACGGCACCAGCGCAAACAACCCCGGGTAGCCGCCTGCCAGACCTTTCCACGCGTACAGAATGCTGTTGTCCATGCCTTCGATGTAGGCACCGAAGTTGATCGCATAGCTCAAGAGTGTGGTGTTGTTGGTTTTCGCGCTGGCCGGATCGATGCGCAGCAGCGTGTGGCCAAACATCGACGAGGGACTGTTGAGGTACGCGGCCGGGAAAATCAGCACCGTGCTGTCCGGCGCCACATCCTTGTACCAGGCTTTGAATTCCTTGCAGTCCGGGGTTGGCAGGTCAGTCAGGTGCAACTGGTCGCGCAGCCAGCGGGTACGTGCCGGGTATACGCACTGGGCGTGGGTCTGCTCATTGGTCACGGGGGCGTAAATCGCCTCCAGCGTGGCGCTGAGCTCTGCCTTAGGGTCATGCGCACCGTCGGCGGCGAGAAAGAATTTGGGGTCTGTGACGTAGCTGCGCCAGCCACCGAGCTTGCCGGCCTCGTAGTGACCCAGGGAAATCCAGAACGGCTCATTGGCCAGTTGCTGCAAACGGTCAGCGCTGGCATGAGGTGCCGCAGATAAAGGGGCACAGACGAACAGCGCCAGCGATACAAGACGTTTGAGCATAGAGGGCAACTAATCAGAAAAGGGGATCCCGCCCTTTGCGAAGAAAGGGCGGGCGAGCGACTTTAAGCCTGGGTAGCGTACTTGGCCAGAGTCGGATCGTTTTTCAGAACATTCACAGTGTTGGTGTGGACGTCTTCGGCAGTGGCGTCGGCCTTGCTGAAGATTTGCGAGAAGTGCTCGTGGGTGACGGCGGCGAAGTGCTCGCGGTCTTCTGGTGCAACGCCCAGTACCACAGCGTAGGTCGTCAGTGCTTCGCCCTGACCCATGGCCATATCCTTGGAGAGTTCATCCATCATGCCGTTCATGGCAAGCCAGGATTTACCGCCATAGGTCAGTGCGCCGTTGGTGGAGCAGCCGTTGGTGCCGGAGGTCATGCCGAAGGTGGCGTTACCCGAAGTACCGTTGGTGGTCGAAGCCAGGAAGTGAGCTGGAGTACCGCGTTGACCTTCAAACAGCATGTTGCCCCAACCGCAGTCAGGGCCGCCTGGTGCTTGAGCCATAGCGTTGATCGATACAGCGGCGAAGAGCGTTCCAAGAAGAATCCGTTTCATAGCTTTTTCTCTTTTTAGTTCAGCCAAGGGTCGAGTTTCTTGAGTCGTTACATCAAGACAGATGGCCAGCCAGCAACCACCTGTTCAGTTTGGAGTTTAGGCACGTTCCAAGGGTTCCGTGAGTGATTACAGATTATTACCTGAAAACGGCTTTTTTCAGGACGCGGCTCCTGGCGGTAGACACGCAAATGCTTTTCGACTCTTTCCTGCCTTGCAAGTCGTGTACAGCGAGCGCCAGAATGCCGACATCTGCCCCGCCTGATGTAAGGATTACTGATGCCCGATTCTGTCGCAGCCAACCTACGCCTGGCGCCCAACGCGCTGACCCGTCCGTTTTCCGCTGAGCAGTTCAGCTTTGCGACCACCCACGAGCTCGAACCCTTTCGCGGTGTCCTTGGCCAGGAGAGAGCCGTAGAGGCCCTGCAGTTCGGCGTTGCCATGCCGCGCCCCGGTTACAACGTGTTTGTCATGGGCGAGCCCGGCACCGGGCGCTTTTCGTTCGTCAAACGCTACCTCAAGGCCGAAGGCAAGCGGATGCAGACGCCGTCGGACTGGGTCTACGTCAACAACTTCGACGAGCCCCGCGAACCCAAGGCGCTGGAGCTGCCACCAGGTACTGCTCATGAGTTCACCGCCGACATCGGCGGTCTGATCGACAACCTGCTGGTGACCTTCCCGGCGGTTTTCGAGCACCCCTCGTATCAGCAGAAGAAAAGCTCGATCGACCGTGCGTTCAATCAGCGCTACGACCGTGCTCTTGATGTCATCGAGCGCCTGTCGCTGGAGAAAGACATCGCGCTGTATCGCGACAGCTCCAACATCGCGTTCACGCCGATGGCCGACGGCAAGGCGCTGGACGAGGCCGAGTTTTCGCAGCTGCCCGAGGCGGATCGCGAGCGTTTTCACGAAGATATCTCCGCGCTCGAGGAGCGTCTCAACGAAGAGCTGGCCAGCCTGCCGCAGTGGAAGCGCGAGTCCAACAATCAGCTGCGTCAGTTGAATGAAGAAACCATCACCCTGACCCTGCAACCCTTGCTGGCACCGCTTTCGGAAAAGTACGCCGAGAACGCTGCGGTCTGCGCCTACCTGCAGGCCATGCAGGTGTACCTGCTCAAGACGCTGGTCGAGCAGTTGGTCGATGATGCCAAGACCGATGCCCAGGCGCGCAAGCTGCTGGAAGAGCAGTACAGCCCGAGTCTGGTGGTCGGGAATACCCGTGATGGCGGTGCGCCGGTGGTTTTCGAACAACACCCCACCTATGACAACCTGTTCGGGCGCATCGAATACAGCACCGATCAGGGCGCGCTGTACACCACCTACCGGCAACTGCGCCCCGGCGCGCTGCATCGCGCCAACGGCGGTTTCCTGATTCTGGAAGCCGAGAAGATGCTCGGCGAGCCGTTCGTCTGGGATGCGCTCAAGCGTACCCTGCAATCGCGCAAGCTGAAGATGGAGTCGCCGCTGGGCGAGCTCGGCCGTGTTGCCACCGTGAGCCTGACGCCGCAAGTGATTCCGTGGAACGTCAAAATCATCATCATCGGTTCGCGTTCGCTGTACTACACCCTGCAAGACCTCGATCCTGACTTCCAGGAGATGTTCCGGGTGCTGGTCGACTTCGATGAAGAGATTCCGATGGTCGATGAAACGCTCGAGCAGTTCGCTCAGTTGCTCAAGACCCGGACCTCGGAGGAGGGCATGGCACCTCTGACCGCTGACGCGGTGGCACGACTGGCGACTTACAGCGCCCGCTTGGCCGAGCATCAGGGGCGTTTGTCGGCGCGTATCGGCGACCTGTTCCAGCTGGTCAGCGAGGCCGATTTCATCCGCCAGCTGGCCAACGACGACAAGACCGACGCCGGGCATATCGAGCGTGCGCTCAAGGCCAAGGCCACCCGTACCGGGCGAGTTTCGGCGCGGATTCTCGATGACATGATGGCTGGCGTGATCCTGATCGACACTGACGGCGCGGCAGTCGGCAAGTGCAACGGCCTGACGGTTCTGGAGGTTGGTGACTCGGCCTTCGGCGTGCCCGCGCGGATTTCCGCCACGGTTTACCCGGGCGGCAGCGGGATCGTCGACATCGAGCGCGAGGTCAACCTTGGCCAGCCGATCCACTCCAAGGGCGTGATGATCCTTACCGGCTACCTCGGCAGCCGTTATGCCCAGGAGTTCCCGCTGGCGATTTCCGCGAGTATCGCCCTTGAGCAGTCCTACGGTTACGTGGACGGCGACAGTGCGTCGCTGGGCGAGGTCTGCACGCTGATCTCGGCGCTGTCACGCACGCCACTCAAGCAGTGCTTCGCGATTACCGGCTCGATCAACCAGTTTGGCGAAGTTCAGGCGGTGGGCGGGGTCAATGAAAAGATCGAGGGCTTCTTCCGCCTCTGCGAAGCACGTGGGCTGACCGGTGAGCAGGGGGCGATCATTCCGCACGCCAACGTCACCACGCTGATGCTGGATGAGCGTGTGGTACAGGCTGTTCGTGCCGGGCAATTCCACATCTACGCAGTACGTCAGGCCGATGAGGCGCTGAGCCTGCTGGTGGGCGAACCTGCCGGTGCGCCCGACGAGCATGGCGAATTCCCTGAGGGCAGCGTCAATGCGCGTGTCGTGGAGCGTCTGCGCGATATCGCAGAGATGCTCAGCGACGAAGACCTCAAGGAAGAGCTGGAAAAGGAGCCTGCGCAGTTGCAGCCTGAACTCAAGGTCTGACTGCGCAGGAACCGGGCGGTGCCAAACCGTCCGGTGCTCCGTTCATCAGAGATGGTTTCTCGCCGGGTGGTTTTCTTCTAGTCTTGAGGTGATCGCAGTGGCCAAAGAGATTGGCGTGCATTCTGCTTCATGGGACGGATGAATACTGTTGCTGAACAGGAGCGCATCATGCCGCGTAGCCTTTGCCTTACCCGAGAATGCATGGGGCTGATGACCCGCATCGAGTGTGTCATCCGGCCTCTTCCTCATGACAACGGACAGTGGATGGTGTTCTTCGCCGCCGGTATGGCCGAAGAACAGCCTTCCGCAATCAAGTCCCAGGGGCCTTTCAAAGGCTTGCCCGCAGCGCAAACGGTGCTCACCAGCGTTATTGAAAGCCTGTCGTTGCATGGTTATCAATGTGCCGATGACGTGCCTATCTGGACGCTGCACATACAGGCTGAATTGCGCCGTATCGATAGCGACAGGACTGTCTGTCAGAGTTCGTCGCTGTTCTAGCCTTCAACCCGTTTCCTCAAGTGCGCTAACTGCCGCTGTGCGATATTTTGTCGCACGCTCAGAGCGGCGCATTACCGCTGATATACTCGCCCGCTCTTTTAAAACACCTTGCGAGTATCAATGGAACGTTTTTTTGAAAATGCCATGTACGCATCGCGCTGGCTGCTGGCGCCGATCTATTTCGGCCTCTCCCTTGGTCTGTTGGCGTTGTGTCTGAAGTTTTTCCAGGAAATCTTTCACGTCATTCCCAACATCTTCTCGCTGGCCGAAGCTGACCTGATTCTGGTGTTGTTGTCGCTGATCGACATGGCGCTGGTCGGTGGCTTGCTGGTGATGGTGATGATCTCCGGCTACGAGAACTTCGTGTCGCAACTGGACATCGACGATGACAAGGAAAAGCTCAACTGGCTGGGCACCATGGATTCGTCTTCATTGAAGATGAAAGTCGCAGCATCGATTGTCGCGATTTCTTCCATCCACCTGTTGCGGGTGTTCATGGACGCCACCAACATCAAGCCCGAATACCTGATGTGGTACGTGATTATCCACATGACGTTCGTGATATCGGCGTTTGCGATGGGCTATCTGGACAAGGTCACCAAGCACTGAAACAACATGGAATGACAGGGGCGGGCGTTATCGTTTCTGGCATGTCGGCGCTGTGTGTTGTAAAACGTCCGTTCCGATGCATCAGGCATTTGCGCAGGAGGTTCGATCATGAATTATCAGGAATTTACCGACCACGCCCAAGCCGGGCGGGTCGATGAGCTGAACCTGATCTCCATCGAAGGCGGCATCTATCTGCTGGATGTGCGCATGAATGGCACTTCGGTGATGCTCAAGGACCCGGCGGGCAAGACCCTGCATCTTCGCTCGGTAGAGCATGCCCGGGAGCTGCTCAAGGACATACCGGTGGTGCCTTTTTACCTGGTCCATTGCGTGGTCCATGATGAGCTGTGCGGCATGCCGGTCAATGACCGTTCCGAAATGCGCCTGCCGATCTCGTTTCATTCTTCATGGTGCTGATCGTCAGAAGTTAGCCACCGCTGCTGTAGGACGTTTCCGGTCTGTTGTGCTAGGCTGCTCGGCCTTTTGTCCGGGGTGTATCAGCGAGTGTCGAAGTGACGGCCATCAGGCCTCAACCGCTCACTGACTGTATGCCCCCATGCGGAGCAGTGTCATGTCCGAAGTCAATCTGTCCACCGACGAAACCCGCGTCAGCTACGGCATTGGCCGTCAGTTGGGCGATCAGTTGCGCGACAACCCGCCACCGGGCGTCGATCTGGAAGCCATCGTGGCGGGCCTGCGCGATGCGTTTGGCGGTCAGCCAAGCCGTGTCGGTCAGGAAGAAATGTCCGCCAGCTTCAAGGTCATCCGCGAAATCATGCAGGCTGAAGCAGCCGCCAAGGCTGAACAGGCTGCGGGCGCCGGCAAGGCCTACCTGGCTGAAAACGCCAAGCGCGAAGGCGTGACCACGCTGGCTTCGGGTCTGCAATTCGAAGTCGTGACCGCTGGTACTGGCGCCAAGCCAACCCGTGAAGACCAGGTACGCGTTCACTACCACGGCACGTTGATCGACGGTAACGTCTTCGACAGCTCCTACGATCGTGGCGAGCCGGCCGAATTTCCGGTCAGCGGCGTGATTGCCGGCTGGACCGAGGCGCTGCAACTGATGAACGCCGGCAGCAAATGGCGTCTGCACGTGCCGAGCGAACTGGCTTACGGCGCTCAGGGCGTAGGCAGCATCGCACCGCACAGCGTGCTGGTGTTTGACGTGGAACTGCTGGACGTTCTGTAAGCGACGCGGTCGATGCAGATGGTCGCTGAGCGAATCGCGCCGATTCGTTCAGCGACGCAGTTGTGCTGATGCTTCATGCTCAGTGCAACTCACCCATGGGGCGCAACGCCCGCGCGTAGCAGAACAGAAACAGGTTTCTCACCAGCTCCTTGAGCACCAATGGCTCGCTGGAACTCAAGCTGCACACATCCAGATCGCCCTGATCGCGTAACTCCTCCAGCGCTTCCTCTTCCAGTACGGCACACACTTCCCCTGTCTCGCGATGGAGAATTCTCAGGTAAGGGTGGGGTCTGTCCAGCCATGCATCGATCAAATAGGTCATGTCTCATCTCCTGTGCAAGTCAGATGAGAATAATTCTTATCGGGATAATAGCAAGGCTCTATTGAGATTAATTCTCATTTTGCGCTGAATGGTTGATCCAGATCAGCGAATGCCAGCCAGAAGAGGATACGGAGCGTACTTTCGGACACGCCCACCGTTCCTTACGGTCCAGCGTGGGAATGCCGTGGGTGACGCTCCGCGTCACAGATCTGCGCCGCGCCGCAAGTTCTGGGCAGGACGCAGAGCGTCCAGAACTGCATGCCGACGCGGAGCGTCGGCACGATAGGTGTTCTCTCAGACACCCATCGTTCCTCACGCTCCAGCGTGGGAATGCCGTTTGTGACGCTCTGCGTCACAGATCTGCGCCGCGCCGCAAGTTCGGGGCAGGACGCAGAGCGTCCAGAACTGCATGCCGACGCGGAGCGTCGGCACGATAGGTGTTCTCTCGGACGCTTATCATTCCTCACGCTCGACGCGGAGCGTCGGCACGATAGATGTTCTCTCGGACGCTTATCATTCCTCACGCTCGACGCGGAGCATCGGCACGATAGTTACAGAACTATCGTTCCTCACGCTCCAGCGTGGGAATGCCGTTCGTGACGCTCCGCGTCACCCAGCGACGCCATCGGCCGGTCAGTGGTGCTCGCGGGTGGCGCGGAATTTCACGTCGGGCCAGCGTTCTTCCATCAGGGCCAGGTTCACGCGGGTAGGGGCGAGGTAGGTCAGGTGACCGCCGCCGTCCACTGCCAGGTTTTCCACCGCCTTGTTCTCAAACTCTTCGAGCTTCTTCTTGTCGTCGCAGTCGATCCAGCGCGCTGACCACACAGTGATCGGCTCGTAGGCGCATTCGACCTTGTATTCTTCCTTGAGGCGGCTGGCGACCACATCGAACTGCAGCACACCGACGGCGCCGAGGATGATGTCGTTGCTGCGCTGCGGGAAGAACACCTGTGTGGCGCCTTCTTCGGCCAGCTGTTGCAGACCCTGACGCAGTTGCTTGGATTTGAGCGGGTCCTTCAGGCGGACGCGACGAAACAGCTCCGGGGCGAAGTGCGGAATACCGGTGAAGCCCAGCGCTTCGCCTTCGGTGAAGGTGTCGCCGATCTGGATGGTGCCGTGGTTGTGCAAGCCGATGATGTCGCCGGCGTAGGCTTCTTCCAACTGCTCGCGCTCCGACGAGAAGAACGTCAGCGCGTCGCCGATCCGTACGTCCTTGCCCAGGCGCACATGGCGCATCTTCATGCCCTTGTCGTAACGGCCCGAGCAGATACGCATGAAGGCGATGCGGTCGCGGTGCTTGGGGTCCATGTTCGCCTGGATCTTGAACACGAAACCGCTGAATTTCTCTTCCGCCGGCTCGACGGTGCGCTCGTTGGCCACACGTGCCAGCGGCTTGGGCGCCCAGTTCACCACGGCATCGAGTACATGATCGACACCAAAGTTGCCCAGCGCGGTGCCGAAGAACACCGGGGTCAGCTGACCGTCGATGAATTCCTGCTGGTTGAATTCGTGGCAGGCGCCCTGTACCAGCTCCAGTTGCTCGACGAAGCGCTCGTATTCATCGCCCAGGTGGGCGCGGGCTTCGTCCGAATCGAGCTTCTCGATGATTTTGGTTTCGGTGCGCTCGTGGCCGTGGCCTGCGGTGTAGACAATGATGTAGTCGTCGGCCAGGTGATAGACACCCTTGAAGTCCCGGTAGCAACCGATCGGCCAGGTGATCGGCGCCGCCTTGATCTTGAGGACCGCTTCGATTTCATCGAGCAGCTCGATCGGGTCGCGGATATCGCGGTCGAGCTTGTTGATGAAGCTGACGATAGGCGTGTCGCGCAGACGGCAGACATCCATCAGCGCGATGGTGCGTGGCTCGACGCCTTTACCGCCGTCGAGGACCATCAAGGCCGAGTCGACCGCCGTCAGGGTGCGGTAGGTGTCTTCGGAGAAGTCTTCGTGGCCCGGGGTGTCGAGCAGGTTGATCATGTGGTCGCGATACGGAAACTGCATCACGGACGTGGTAATGGAGATACCACGCTGTTTCTCCATTTCCATCCAGTCGGAGGTGGCGTGACGGTCGGATTTACGCGACTTGACCGTACCGGCGACGGAAATGGCCTTGCCCATCAGCAGGAGTTTTTCCGTGATGGTGGTTTTACCCGCATCCGGGTGGGAAATAATGGCGAAAGTGCGGCGTTTCGCGACTTCGGCGGCCTGTTGGGTCATGGGAAATCGCCTGGGATGGGATTGAAAAAGGGCGCAGATTATAGCTCAACTCGCGGCAATAACCGAACCGTTCAGACAATAAACGATGGCCAGATAATGTCTCGTGTGGGAACCTTTCAGGTCGTGGAGACGTCCACTCCCCCGTCAAGGCTCGCAACGAAGCCAACGCAAGGGGCTGATTCATCAGCATGTTGGTTTGACGAAGCTGCGCTTATGGCTTGTGTTTTCGCCGAGGTTAAACCCTTACCGGCGACCCACCCGCTGCTCTTCGCGAACGTTATTGCCGGCGTCCTTTCCGGACGTCCAGGTCAACGCGTTCGCCGACTGAAATAAGGAGTCCGCCTGTGGCAAATCGCTATGGCAAGGGGCTATTGGGAGGTGCGGTTGCGATCGCACTCCTGGCCCTGCTGATCCACTGGATCGGCATCAGTACTATCAAGCAATACCAGGATGACCTGCTGTTCTACCTTCAGGCTCACCTGATTCTGGTTCTGGTTTCGATGTTGGCGGCCCTTGTGGTCGGCATCCCTGCAGGCATTGCCCTCAGCCGACCAAGCATGGTTGGCCGCGCCGAACGCTTCATGCAGATATTCAACATTGGTAACACCGTTCCTCCTCTCGCCGTTCTGGCCATTGCCCTCGGGATTCTCGGGATCGGCAGCGGGCCGGCGATCTTCGCGCTGTTCCTCGCCTCTCTGTTGCCTATCGTGCGTAACACCTACGAGGGCCTGAAAAACGTCCAGGGTTCACTCAAGGAAGCTGCCGTCGGTATCGGCATGACCCCGCGCCAGGTGCTGTGGCGTGTCGAGTTGCCCAATGCCGTACCGATCATTATCGGCGGTGTGCGTGTCGCGCTGGCGATCAATGTCGGGACCGCGCCGCTGGCGTTTCTCATCGGTGCCAACAGCCTTGGCAGCCTGATTTTCCCGGGCATTGCCTTGAACAACCAGCCGCAACTGGTGCTGGGTGCGGCGTGTACCGCTCTGCTGGCGCTGCTGCTCGATGGTCTGGTGACACTGGCCAGTCGTCTTTGGCTGGAACGCGGACTGGCTCGCTGAGCGAAGGAATCCTCATGAAAAGAATATGCTTGTTTTTAGGCTTTGCCTTGCTGTTTCCGGCATTGGCCCAGGCTGCGGAAAAGCCGCTGTTACGTGTCGGCGCACGGGTGTTCACCGAACAGACCATGCTTGCCGAACTGACTGCGCAATACCTGCGGACCAAGAACTACGACGTGCAGATTACCGGCGGTCTTGGCAGCAATCTGGCGCGCAGCGCTCAGGAAAGCGGTCAGCTGGATCTGCTGTGGGAATACACCGGTGTGTCGCTGGTGGCCTACAACCATATCGATGAAAAACTCGACAGCGCCCAGACCTATGCGCGGGTGAAAGAAGTGGATGCGAAGAAAGGCCTGGTCTGGCTTTCTCCGTCGAAGTTCAACAACACCTACGCGCTGGCACTGCCGCAAAAAGTGGCTGACAAGTACCCGCAGGTCAACACCATGACCGACCTGACCATAGTGCTCAAGGACGAAGCCAAAGAGGGTCATGTCGTAGCGCTGGACACCGAGTTTGCCAACCGTTCCGACGGGCTGATCGGCATGGTCAAGCACTACGACATGAATCTCGGTCGTGAAAACACCCGGCAGATGGACGCCGGGCTGGTCTACACCGCGTTGCGCAACGGTCAGGTTTTTGCCGGTCTGGTGTACACCACCGACGGTCGTCTGAATGCGTTCAAACTGAAAGTGCTGGAAGACGACAAGCACTACTTCCCGGACTACACCGCGGCGCCGGTGATCCGTCAGGAATATCTGGATAAGCATCCGGACATCGCCACGCTGCTCAAGCCGCTGGCTGACCTGCTGGACAACCAGACCATGATCGACCTCAACGCTCGCGTCGACGTCGGCCATGAAAGCCCATCCGTTGTTGCCGCAGATTTTCTGCGCCAGCATCCATTGAACTAAGGAAGGAGACGATATGAGCTTCTTGAGCGCCTTCTCCCATCTGGACTGGGCACAGGTCCTGCAACTGACCTGGCAGCACATCACGCTGGTCGGCATCGCCGTGACCCTGGCGATTGTCGTCGGTGTGCCGCTGGGCGTGTTGATGACGCGTTTTCCAGCGCTGGCGGGCCCCTTGCAGGCCAGCGCCACGGTGCTGCTGACCGTGCCGTCGATTGCTCTGTTCGGCCTGCTGCTGCCGTTCTATTCCAAATTCGGCCAGGGCCTTGGCCCGATGCCGGCGATTACCGCGGTGTTCCTCTACTCGCTGCTGCCGATCATGCGTAACACCTATCTGGCGCTGACCGGGGTAGAACCGGGTATTCGCGAAGCCGCCAAAGGCATCGGCATGACCTTCGGCCAGCGTCTGCGCATGGTCGAACTGCCCATCGCCGTGCCTGTGATCCTCGCCGGTGTGCGCACTGCCGTGGTGATGAATATCGGTGTCATGACCATCGCCGCGACCATCGGCGCCGGTGGTCTGGGTGTACTCATTCTCGCTTCAATCAGCCGCAGCGATATGTCGATGCTGATCGTCGGCGCGGTCCTGGTCAGCATTCTGGCCATCATCGCCGACCTGCTCCTGCAATGGCTGCAACGCACGCTGACTCCAAAAGGATTACTGAAATGATCGAACTCCAGAACCTCTCCAAGACTTTCCAGAGCAACGGCAAAGAAGTGAAGGCTGTCGATTCGGTCAGCCTCACGGTCAACGAAGGCGAAATCTGCGTCTTCCTCGGCCCGTCGGGCTGCGGCAAGAGCACCACGCTGAAAATGATCAACCGCCTGATCATGCCGACCTCCGGCAAAGTGCTGATCAATGGCGAAGACACCACGGGCCTGGACGAAGTGACCCTGCGTCGCAACATCGGCTACGTGATTCAGCAGATCGGTCTGTTCCCGAACATGACCATCGAAGAAAACATCGTGGTCGTGCCCAAGCTGCTCGGCTGGGACAAGCAGCGTTGCCATGATCGTGCTCGCGAGCTGATGAGCATGATCAAGCTGGAGCCCAAGCAGTACCTGCATCGCTACCCGCGTGAACTGTCCGGTGGTCAGCAGCAGCGCATCGGCGTGATCCGTGCGCTGGCCGCCGACGCGCCGTTGCTGTTGATGGATGAACCGTTCGGCGCGGTCGACCCGATCAACCGCGAGATGATCCAGAACGAGTTCTTCGAGATGCAGCGCGCGCTGAACAAGACCGTGATCATGGTCAGCCACGACATCGACGAAGCCATCAAGCTGGGCGACAAGATCGCGATTTTCCGTGGCGGTAAACTGCTGCAGATCGATCATCCGGACACCCTGCTCGCGCATCCGGCTGACGACTTCGTCAGTAGCTTCGTCGGTCAGGACAGCACCCTCAAGCGCCTGCTGCTGGTCAAGGCCGAAGACGCCGCCGACAACGCGCCGTCGGTCAGCCCGGAAACTCCGGTTGCCGACGCACTGGAAGTGATGGACGAAAACGACCGTCGCTACATCGTTGTCACCGATAGCGAGAACAAGGCGATGGGCTATGTGCGTCGTCGTGACCTGCATCGCCAGCAGGGCACGTGCGCGCAGTTCCTGCGTGAATTCAACGCCACTGCCGCTTACGACGAGCACTTGCGTATCCTGCTGTCGCGCATGTACGAGTTCAACCGCGCCTGGCTGCCGGTGCTGGACGCCGAGAACGTGTTCCTGGGTGAAGTGACGCAAGAGTCCATTGCGGCGTATCTGAGCTCGGGCCGTTCGCGTGGCATGAAGACCAGCATTGTTTCGCCTGCGGACGTTGCAGCCGAAGCACAGGTGTAAGTCTCGCAATGTAAGCCCGGTGCCTGCGAGGTACCGGGCTTACACTGTTTCTGTACCTTTTCCCCGCGAACGACGCGTTATCTCCTGAATCTTTTATTCAGCGCCTCCTTCCTGATTCGTCAGCCGCCTTTGCTATCGGTAATCGCTGTGCTTGCCCGGCGCGCCCAGTGCTGATCCTTGTTTTTATTGGCAAACCCGACCTATCCAGCCATTCCCTTTCAGCCGCGGGTTATCCGTGCGGGGAACATCTGCCTGTCATGCAGGTCGGTTAAACAGGTCCTTGGGAAGGCAACTCGAGAGCCCTGTGCAAAAACGCGACATTTTTTGTTGATATCCGGCCCCTCAGGTCCTAAAGTTCGCGCCGAACGTCCATGCTGGAAACGATCCATCCGGCTCAAGTACTGACGACGAGACAGCAAGGCCAGGAAGGCAGCCCTTCAGGGCCTTTTTGCTTTCGGCGACATGCCTTGGGAAGTAGGCGAACCAAAGTGGGGATACGGAGGGCGTTCATTTGTACCCATTGACCAATACCGTTTGCCAATAGGAGTTCCAGCAGCATGCCGATCAATGTCGAAGACTACTACTCAGCCGAAACCTTCAAGAAAATGAAGGCGTTCGCTGACAAGCAAGAAACCCCGTTCGTGGTCATTGATACTGACATCATCAGCAAGGCATATGACGACCTGCGTGCGGGCTTCGAATTCGCCAAGGTTTACTACGCGGTCAAGGCCAACCCTGCCGTTGAAGTCATCAATCTGCTCAAGGAAAAGGGTTCGAGCTTCGACATCGCCTCGATCTACGAGCTGGACAAGGTCCTGAGCTGCGGCGTTGGTCCGGAGCGCATGAGCTACGGCAACACCATCAAGAAATCCAAGGACATTCGTTACTTCTACGAGAAGGGCGTGCGTCTGTTCGCCACCGACTCCGAAGCCGACCTGCGCAACATTGCCAAGGCTGCACCGGGCGCGAAAGTCTATGTGCGCATCCTGACCGAAGGGTCGACCACCGCCGACTGGCCTCTGTCGCGCAAATTCGGCTGCCAGACCGACATGGCCATGGACCTGCTGATTCTTGCCCGCGATCTGGGTCTGGTGCCTTACGGCATCTCGTTCCACGTCGGCTCGCAGCAGCGCGACATCAGCGTCTGGGATGCTGCCATCGCCAAGGTCAAAGTGATCTTCGAGCGTCTGAAAGAAGAAGACGGCATCGTTCTCAAGCTGATCAACATGGGTGGCGGCTTCCCGGCCAACTACATCACCCGCACCAACAGCCTGGAAACCTACGCTGAAGAGATCATCCGCTTCCTGAAGGAAGACTTCGGTGATGACCTGCCGGAAATCATTCTCGAGCCAGGCCGTTCGTTGATCTCCAACGCCGGTATTCTGGTCAGCGAAGTGGTACTGGTTGCCCGCAAGTCGCGTACCGCGGTCGAGCGTTGGGTATACACCGATGTGGGCAAGTTCTCCGGCCTGATCGAAACCATGGACGAAGCCATCAAGTTTCCGATCTGGACCGAAAAGAAAGGCGAAATGGAAGAAGTGGTCATCGCCGGTCCTACCTGCGACAGCGCCGACATCATGTACGAAAACTACAAGTACGGTCTGCCCCTCAACCTGGCCATCGGTGACCGCATGTACTGGTTGTCCACCGGTGCCTACACCACCAGTTACAGCGCAGTGGAATTCAATGGCTTCCCGCCGCTGAAGTCGTTCTACCTGTAAGCGCTGTCCTGATATAAAAACCCGCGAGTGATCGCGGGTTTTTTTTGCGTTTCATCCGGGGTCAGGCAGTCAGCTCCTGCCCAGTGTCGAACCCTTTGGAAAGACGCTGGATTTCCCGCACGTTGACCAGTAGCAGCCCTGATGCCAGGCGGTCACGCGAAGGTGTGTCGGCTTTACGTACGCCGATAATGCTGCCCACACAGGCCCAGAGCAGTTCCCACATTCGCGACAGGTAGGCACCCAGATTACTGGCGGCCGTGTAAGCGCGGGTGTACCACCCTGACGCTCGGTACGCATAACCTTGTGCACGAAACAGTCGTTCTTGCGCGTCGATCGCATCCGGTGCACCGAATGACAGCGGCAGGGCGTTTGCCAGATTTTCCCGGAGAGGGTTGCCCGGCTTCAGTCCGAACTTGCGGCTATAGCGAGAGATAGCGTCGTTCAGGAAGTCAATAAGTCGCGGCAGAATGGTGCAGATACCCTGGGTCAGTTTCTGTACGGTCTGTTCCTCGTTATCGAACTCGTTCTCGAACGCTATCAGCCGATCGCCTGCGGAGCCCCTCAGTTGCACGGCCAGCTTCTGGTGCTGCGTTGCATTTCCGGAAAACTGCGTGAGTTCTGCCGTCAGGGCGTCAAGTCGTCTGTGCATCGCCATCAACTTGGGCATAAGCGTTGACCAGACAGATAAGTCCTTGTAGGCCCTGTCAAGCACATTGCGTAGTTCGGGAATGGGGTCGGCGCTGCGTCCGGCCAGCGGCACCTGATCAAGATGGACCTTGAAAGAGCGGGTCAATTCCGGAAGCCTCTGCAAGACCTGCAGGTAAGTGGTGAGGTCCTTGAAGTCGCTTTGGTACAAGAGTTGTTCTGTCATGCTGGCCCCTCGAGAGTTGATGACTTTTTGGCTGCTGTCGAACGGCAGGTGTATAAACGCGGGTTGCAACGGGCGTACAGGCCATTCCCCTTGCAACCCGAGCTACGCTGCTATCAGCGAATGCGGCTCAAGTAGCCGATCAACTGTCGGCCCGACTCGATCAGGCGCATGCTGCGTTGGCTGTCATCGGATGTACCCGTGGTGTTGACGTCCAGAAAGCTGTCCAGCGCGTTTTTGATTTTCTGGTATTGCTCGACATAAGCGGCCCGTTGCTCGTCAAAAGCGTTGAAGCATTCAAGCAGTTCAATGCGCTGTGCGAACCCCATTTTGTCCTTGTCCAGGCTTGCCAATTGCTGGGACAGGGCATTGATGCGCTCGCGAAAACCATCACGGCGTTTGATCATCGCGATGAGGTTGATTCCCGCTGCACCCTTTTCCAGGGTCGCCTTCATTTGCTCGAGCGCCAGCATGATCACGGCGAGTTGCGGGGGCTGCATTCCCAGGCCGAGCACCTTCTCCGCAGTGATCAAGGTGTCCTTGGCAATACTCGCCAGCCCCTTGCTTTCCAGGGCGTCGATAGCGCTGCTCAGCACTTGACGCTCGTCTTTCAACTTCGCCAGGCTGGTGTGTGAAACATCGAGTTCGATGCCGACTTTTGCCATGTCACCTTCCAGACTCTGTACAAACTCAGCGGTCTGCTGTCGATCGATACCTTGCGTCAGTCCACTCACAGCATTGGCCAGTTGATCGGCCGTTGCAGTGACATTGTTCACAAGGCGCTGACACTGAGCGTCAATATCTTCCAGATCCTCGGCATCTATGGGAATAGCGGAGGGTTGAGCGTACTGCCTCAGCAGGGTGGTCTTCGACTCGATATCAATGATCAGCCGTTCAGCGTGTTCTCCGAGGCGCTGCTGTTCAGTGACGGCCAGGATGTTCAGGCGCGTGAGCTTTTCATAAAGGTTGGGCAGGTACTGGGTCTTGGCAAACAGCAGGTCTGCCTTTACCAGATTGTTACGCATGAGTTGCAGGCTGCGAGTCATGGCGGCGCGGTCAGGTGCTTGAGCCGAGAAGGCGGTGTCATTGAGCGTGAGCGTATTTTTCATTGTCGAGTTATCCATAAATCCGTTTATATTCTTCATCGGCTTCCTTGAACACATTAAGCAAGGCGTCCGAGTCATCTTCGATGGTCTTCCAGGGTTGAACGACTTGTCTGAAGTGATTCATAAATTGCCTTAAGGACAAGGCGTCGTTTATCTCGGACGCCGATCCCACAGACGCCTCAATGAACAGAAAAAGCTTGTTCCATACGGTAATCAGGTTTTTAGTGGCCACGTCGGCATCGACCACAATCGTCGCCAGGTTCTGCAAATTAAACTTTACCCTGCTCAATGAGCCCAGAATATTGTTCTTGTCTTGCAAGGTGTCTATGTCGGCGGCTTGTTGTGCGATTAATTCATTGCGCGCGTACCTGGCATTCTCAGCCTCGACGCCAAAGTAAATGCCCAGTGCCAGACCCGCAATGTTCAAGCTACTGACCGAATTCAACGATTGTTGTACCGTCGCCTTGTATTCCTTGTTCTTTTCATCGATGTCCTTTGCGCGCTGCTCGATATCCAGGGTCAGCTTCGCCACGTCGGCTGGCAGTGAGCTGTTGTCGATGGCAACCATCTTGCGTTGTATCTCGGGCCCGACATGCAGCGACAGGTCCAGGCCGAACTGATCCAGCTCCTTCTTGATGGTTTGGGCATCGGCCAGATTGGCGGTGATCAGGTCCAGTATATCGGTGAGGTGGTAGCCTATTTCCTTGGTGATCTCCTTATCGTTTTCATCCAGCGCGATGCCCGGGAAGTCCTTGCCCAGTTCAAGGGTCAAGCGTTTAACATCCTCCAGTGTCTTGATCTGATAATGGTCAACGATTTTCCCGGTCCGGATGTCGTCGTTGATCTCCTCCATGCTTTGGCCGTACACGAGCATCTTGCCTGCGAAGACTTTCAGTTTGCTGCCTATGCCCAGAAGGTCGGTGCGCAGAGGACTCCAGCGACGTGCATGCCGGTGGATAAGGTTGAAACTTTTCAGAAAGTCTTCAGGTTCAAGCCCGACACCGGCACCTTTTGAATAGCCGAGATAAACAATGACATCGTCCAGTTCAATGGGCAGAGCGAGGCCCGCCAATTCATATTTCTTGAGGTTGATAATCTGCTCTTTGGTCAGAATCAGACCGGGTGCACGGGTGACCTGCTTGTTAGTGGCAGACGACATCGTACCGAACAGTTCGGCCGTTTTTATCGCCTCATCCGCCTTGAGGTCACCGGATAAAGGTTCTGCCTTCACGACGTCATAAAACATTGGGTGCATGGATATGTCCTTATTTCCACTGGGAGAACAGAAATTGATCCCCTCCACGAGTTAATGTTCTCGTGCTGAAAAAGATTAGAGTTTCAGGGCGGAGGGCGTCAAAGCAGAAACATGGTTTAAAGATGTAAGACACCTGACTATTTGCAGTCAGCCGTCGTGGGCAACTGCCTTTTTAAATGGAGGTGGTATAGGGGTAGATTTAATGTTCTTTATAAGGATGTTTTTACTCGTCAGCGGCGCGACTGGACAGGGAAACCCGCGTTGCCTCGATTTAAAGATGAGAATGTGTCGCGGTTGGAGCATAATGCGCGCCGCAGCCCGCAGAGGGGGGAGCGTCGGCGTTGAAGAAAGTCCTGTTTCAACTGCACTGGTTCTTCGGGATCACGGCAGGTCTGGTGTTGACCCTCATGGGGCTGACCGGTGCGCTGTATTCGTTCGAGGACGAAATTCTCGATGCGCTGAATCCGAATGTGCTGTTGGTCGAGTCGCGCGGTGCCACGCTGCCGCCCGTCGAACTGGTGCGCAGGCTGGAAGCTGCGACCGGCCTGACGGTCGCTATTCTGCGTGTCGAAACCACCGGCAATCGTGTCGCTCAGGTCTTCTTCACGCCCAAAGCGGGCGAGCGTCGAGGCCCCAAGCGCAATTTCGATCCCTACACCGGCGAGCTGAAAGGCAATGCGGTGGGGGAAGGGTTTTTCGACTTTGTCCTGAAGCTGCACCGTTATCTGGCCGTGGGCGAGGCGGGCAAGCAGGTCACGGCGGCGTGTACGCTGATTCTGGTGTTCTTTTGCCTGTCCGGACTGTACCTGCGCTGGCCTCGCGCAGTGCGGAACTGGCGGGTCTGGCTGACGGTTGACTGGGCGAAGAAGGGGCGCAGTTTTAACTGGGACCTGCATTCGATCTTCGGCACCTGGTGCTTGTTGTTCTACCTGTTGTTCGCCATCACGGGGCTCACCTGGTCATATGACTGGGTGAGCAACGGCCTGAATAAACTGATCGGGGATCCGCCGCTCGAGGAGGGCATCGCTGCCCCAGCCAAGGCTGCCGGAAGATTGCCGCTGGTGGTCGATTACGTGGCGGTCTGGGACAGTATCCGGAAGACCGCAGGGCCGGACTTGCGGGCTTATAACCTGCGCCTGCCTGCTGCAGGCGGTCAGCCTGCCACCGTGTTTTACCTGCTCAAGGATTCTCCGCACCCGCGTGCGCTGAACACCATCACCCTTGATCCGGCCAATGGTCAGGTCAGCTCGGTTGTACGCTATGCCGAACGCAGTTTCGGTGCGCAATTACTGGCCAGCAATTACGCGCTGCACGTCGGCAGTTACTTCGGGCTCGTCGGGCGAATCATCATGACCGGCGCATCGTTGCTGATGCCGCTGTTCTTTATTACTGGCTGGTTGCTGTACCTGGATCGACGTCGCAAGAAGCGCGGTATCGAGCGTGCACGCGGCGATGTTCAGGGTGGTGATCACGACGATGAAGCGTCCTGGCTCGTCTGTTTCGCCAGTCAAAGCGGTTTCGCCGAGCAATTGGCCTGGCAGACCGCCGGCCAGTTGCAGGCTTCGGGATTGTCGGTACGCGTGAAGCGGCTGGGCGATCTGAGCGAAGAAGAACTATGCCGAAGCCGTAATGCCCTGTTCGTTGTCAGTACCTTTGGTGACGGGGAGGCGCCGGACAGTGCCCGACGTTTCGAGCGCAAGCTGCTGGGTAGTCCGCTTTCACTGAACCAGCTCGATTATGCCGTTCTGGCGCTGGGCGACCGGCAGTACCCGCATTTTTGCGGCTTTGCCCATCGTTTGCACGGCTGGTTGACCGAGCTGGGCGGACGCAGCCTGTTCCCGCCCGTTGAAGTCGACAGCGCCGATCCTGCAGCCCTGCAACACTGGCAGCAGCAATTGGGGCAGGTGACCGGTTGCGCGCCTGCAGCGCACTGGCAGGCACCGGTTTTCGAGAACTGGACGCTGACTCGGCGCGCGCTATTGAACGCTGGCAGCAGTGGTTCGAAGGTCTATCTGCTGGACTTGACGCCACCTACCTCGGCGCACTGGCAGGCGGGGGATCTGGTCGAGGTGATGCCGCGTCACACGCTGCGGGTCATCGAGCCGTTTCTCGCCGGGCTGGGTGTCGATCCGGATGCATTGGTCAGCGTGGATGGTTTGCAGGAGCCGCTCGCGCAGGCGCTGGCAAGCCGCCAGCTACCGCAGAACCGTGCGCATCTGGTGGGGCTGCATGCGCAGGCGTTGATCGATGCGCTGGTGCCGGTCTCCGTACGCGAATACTCGATTGCCTCGATTCCAGAGGACGGCTGTCTGCAGCTCATCGTGCGCCAGGAAGTGCATGCCGACGGCAGCCTGGGGCTGGGCTCGGGATGGCTTACCGAACACTGTGCCCTGGGCGGTGCCGTCAGCCTGCGTTTACGCCGCAACAGCAGCTTTCATCTGCCTGCCGAGCCGCTGCCATTGATCCTGCTGGGCAATGGCACGGGGCTGGCCGGTTTGCGCAGCCTGCTCAAGGCGCGTATCGCTCAAGGGCGAGTGCGCAACTGGTTGTTGTTCGGCGAACGTAACCGCGCGCATGACTTCCATTGCGGTGCTGAACTGCAGAGCTGGTTGCAGGCTGGCCATCTGACGCGTCTGGACCTGGCTTTTTCCCGGGATCAGGCAGAAAAGATCTACGTGCAGGATCGCTTGCGCGAGGCGGCCGATGAACTGCGTCTATGGCTCGACAACGGTGCAGCGATTTACATCTGTGGAAGCTTGCTGGGTATGGCGGCGGGCGTGGATCAGGTGCTGAACGAGGTGCTGGGCGAGCAGGCAGTCAGGGAACTGATCGAGGAAGGGCGTTATCGGCGGGACGTGTATTGACTAGCGAAGATCGGACGCAGAGCGTCCAGAACTGCGTGCCCACGCTGGAGCGTGGGCACGATAGTCTTGTAGCTTGTAGCTTGTAGCTTGTAGCTTGTAGCTTGTAGCTTGTAGCTTGTAGCTTGTAGCTTCCAGCTACGCCGCTACGAATTGCTCGGCGTAATGGCACGCCACCTGGCGGTTATCCACCAGACGCAGCTCCGGCACTTCGGCTGCACAACGCTCGGTCGCATAGGGGCAGCGCTTGTGGAAGGCGCAGCCGCTTGGCGGGTTGAGCGGATTGGGCAGCTCGCCGACGATCTTGATCTTCGGCTTGAGCGGGTCCGGGTGGATGGTCGGGGTCGCCGACAGCAGCGCCTGCGTGTACGGGTGCAGCGGACGGTTGTAGATCTCTTCCTTGGGACCCATTTCCGCAGGCCGGCCCAGGTACATCACCAATACCGTATCGGCGACATGACGCACCACCGACAGGTTGTGGGAGATGAACACATAGGCGGTGTTGAATTCCTGCTGCAGGTCCATGAACAGGTTCAGTACCTGGGCCTGAATCGATACGTCCAGCGCTGAAGTCGGCTCGTCCGCTACCAGCACTTTGGGCTGCAGCATCATTGCCCTGGCCAGCGCGATACGCTGACGCTGACCGCCGGAGAACATGTGCGGGTAGCGCTGATAGTGCTCAGGGCGCAAACCGACCTGGGCCATCATCGCCTGCACTTTCTCGCGGCGTTCGGCGGCCGACAGATTGGTGTTGATCAGCAGCGGCTCGCCGAGCTGATCCCCGACTTTCTGCCTTGGGTTGAGCGAGGCATAAGGGCTCTGGAAGACCATCTGCACGTCCTTGCGCAACTGCTTGCGCTCGGCCTTGCTGGCCCCGGCAACTTCCTGACCGGCGATTTTGAGCGAGCCGGATGACGGCTCTTCAATCAGTGTCAGCGCGCGCGCCAGTGTCGATTTGCCACAGCCGGACTCGCCGACCACAGCCAGAGTCTTGCCGGCTTCCAGTTCAAAGGACACCCCGTTAAGCGCACGCACCAGCGCCGAGCCCTTGAACAGGCCGCGGGAAACTTCGTAGTGACGGGTAAGGTCGCGGGCGGTCAGTACGACGCTCATTACGCCACCTCCTGATTCAAGGGATAGAAGCAGCGCGCCAGGCTGTGCGCCTTGGGATCAAGGGCAGGGCGTTCGGTACGGCAGTTGTCGCGTACGTACGGGCAGCGCGGAGACAGCAGGCAACCCTGTGGACGGTCATAGCGGCCCGGGACCATGCCCGGCAGCGTGGCGAGGCGCTCGGCGCCCATGCTGTGCTCGGGAATGGCGGCCAGCAAGGCTTCGCTGTACGGGTGGGCAGGGACATCGAACAGCCCAGGCACCTGACCGACTTCGACGGCCTGACCGGCGTACATCACGCAGACTCGCTGGGCGGTTTCGGCCACGACAGCCAGGTCGTGAGTGATCAGCACCAGTGCCATGTCCTGCTCTTTTTGCAGGCTCAGCAGCAGCTCCATGATCTGCGCCTGGATGGTCACGTCCAGCGCGGTAGTCGGTTCGTCGGCGATCAGCAGTTTCGGTTCGCCGGCAATCGCCATGGCAATCGCCACACGCTGGCTCATGCCACCGGACAGTTGGTGCGGGTAGGCATTCAGGCGCGCAGCGGCGCCAGGGATCTCGACCTTTTCCAGCAGTTCCAGTGCACGCTGGCGTGCGGCCTTGCCCGACATGTTCAGGTGCTGGCGCAGCACTTCCTCGATCTGGAAACCCACGGTATAGCTGGGGTTCAGAGCGGTCATCGGGTCCTGAAAGACCATCGCCAGGTCTTTGCCGATGATGCGTCGACGCTGCCGCGAGTTGAGCTTGAGCAGGTCGTTGCCGTCGAAATTGAGCGCGTCGGCGGTGATGATGCCGGGGGAGTCGATCAGCCCCATCAGCGCCATCATGGTCACCGATTTACCGGAACCCGATTCGCCGACGATGGCCAGTACTTCTCCCTTTTCGACGCTCAGGGACAGGCCGTCCACAACAGGTACGGCCTTGGCGTCGCCGAAGCGGACGTTGAGATTCTTGATTTCAAGAAGTGACATGCGAATCTCCTCAGGCGGCGTTCTTGAGTTTCGGGTCCAGCGCATCGCGCAGACCGTCGCCCATCAGGTTGATTGCCAGCACGCTGAGCAAAATGGTCAGACCGGGCAGGCTCACGACCCACCAGGCACGTTCGATGTAGTCGCGCGCCGAGGCGAGCATGGTGCCCCACTCAGGCGTCGGTGGCTGTACGCCCAGACCCAGGAAGCCCAGCGCTGCGGCATCGAGAATCGCCGACGAGAAGCTCAGGGTCGCCTGAACGATCAGCGGTGCCATGCAGTTGGGCAGCACGGTGATGAACATCAGGCGTGGCAGTGTGGCGCCAGCCAGACGGGCAGCCGTCACGTAGTCGCGGTTCAGCTCGCCCATCACCGCAGCGCGGGTCAGACGAACATAGGAAGGCAGCGACACGATGGCGATGGCGATTACGGTATTGATCAGGCCTGGGCCGAGGATCGCCACGATGGCCACAGCCAGCAGCAGCGAAGGCAGGGCGAGCATGATGTCCATCAGGCGCATCACCGAAGGGCCGAGCACGCGAGGGAAGAAGCCCGCCAGCAGGCCCAGCAGAATGCCGGGGATCAGCGACATGACCACCGATGCCAGACCGATCAGCAGCGACAGGCGCGAACCCTGGATCAGACGTGACAGCAGATCGCGGCCCAGTTCGTCGGTACCGAGGATGAATTGCCATTGGCCGCCTTCGAGCCACACCGGAGGCGTCAGCAGGAAGTCGCGGTATTGCTCGCTCGGGTCATGGGGTGCAACCCAGGGCGCGAACAGGGCGCAGAACACGATCAGGATCATGAACAGCAGGCCGGCAACCGCGCCTTTGTTTTTCGAGAAGGCTTGCCAGAATTCTTTGTACGGGGATGGGTAAAGCAGGCTTTGATCGACTGCTACCGCAGGAGTAGGGGTGCTCATATCGATGATCTCAGCGCTGGTGACGAATGCGTGGGTTGGCAAAGCCGTAGAGGATATCCACCACGAAATTGACCAGGATCACCAGACAGGCGATCAGCAGAATGCCGTTTTGCACGACCGGGTAGTCCCGGGCGCCAATGGCTTCGATCAACCACTTGCCGATACCCGGCCAGGAGAAGATCGTTTCGGTCAGTACCGCACCGGCCAGCAAGGTACCGATTTGCAGACCGAACACGGTCAGTACCGGAATCAGCGCATTGCGCAGGCCATGAACGAATACCACACGGGCAGGCGACAGGCCTTTGGCTCTGGCGGTACGCACGTAGTCTTCACGCAGCACTTCGAGCATCGACGAGCGAGTCATCCGGGCGATCACCGCGAGCGGGATGGTGCCCAGTACGATGGCCGGCAGAATCATGTGGTGCAGGGCATCGAGGAACGAACCCTGTTCGTCACTGAGCAGCGTGTCGATCAGCATGAAGCCGGTGACCGGCGGAATGTCGTACAGCAGGTCGATGCGCCCGGAAACCGGGGTCCAGCCCAGCGTTACCGAGAAGAACATGATGAGGATCAGGCCCCACCAGAAGATCGGCATGGAATAACCGGCGAGGGAAATCCCCATGACCCCATGGTCGAACAGGGACCCTCGCTTGAGTGCGGCGATCACCCCGGCCAGCAGGCCGAGAATACCCGCGAAAATCAGCGCCGCCAGCGACAACTCCAGGGTTGCCGGGAACAGCGAAGTGAATTCGGACCAGACACTGGTGCGCGTACGCAGCGATTCACCGAGGTCGCCCTGGGCGAGCTTGCCGATGTAATCGATGTACTGGGCGTAGAGGGGTTTGTTCAGACCCAGACGCTCCATGGCCTGAGCGTGCATTTCCGGATCGACACGGCGCTCACCCATCATGACTTCGACCGGATCGCCCGGAATCAGACGAATCAGGGCGAAGGTCAATAAGGTGATGCCGAAGAAAGTGGGTATCAGCAACCCCACTCGGCGGGCGATAAAACTAAACATCTTGGTGTGTACCTCATCAGCCGGTTAGGCGTGCTCCGGCGAGTCTCGGGTTATGAGCTCGCCGGATTATTTTTCTACTTCACCTGGGTAGTGGCGAAGTTGTTATTGGTCAAAGGGCTTATTTTAAAGCCTTCGACATCTTTGCGCATTGCAACGAAAAGTTTCGGGTAAGCCAGGCTGATCCAGGGCTGTTCTTGATTGAACACTTGTTGAGCCTGCTTATAGAGGGCGGCACGTTCCGCCGGTTCGGTTATTTTTCGTGCTTGAGTGATTGCGTCCTCGAACGCGTTGTTGCACCAGCGGGCATAGTTCTCGCCATTTTTGGCCGCGTCACAGCTCAGGTTGGGCGTGAGGAAGTTATCCGGGTCGCCATTGTCGCCAGCCCATCCGGCAAAAACCATGTCGTGTTCGCCATTTTTGGCGCGCTTGAGCATTTCGCCCCATTCCATGATGCGAATGTCTATCTTGATCCCGACCTTGGCCATGTCCGACTGAAGCATCTGTGCGCCTACCATCGGGTTCGGGTTGGTCACCGCGCCGCCATTTCGAGCAAACAGGGTGAATACCTGACCCTCAGGTACGCCGGCTTCCTTGAGCAGCGCACGGGCCTTGTCAGGATCGTATGCGGGGCTCTTGCTAGCGGTGTCGTAACCCATCATGGTCGGTGGATACGGGCCTACACCCTCAGTGGCCTTGCCTTCGCCAAACAGTGCCCTGATGTACGATTTCTTGTCGAAGGCCAGATTGATCGCCTGCCGCACGCGCACATCGCTCAGGTATTTGTGCGAGGTGTTCATGGCCAGGTAGCTGGTCATCATGGACTCCATCTCGTCGATCTTGAGATTGGGGTCAGCCTTGATGTTGGCAATATCGTCAGGTTTTGGGTAAAGCGCAACCTGACATTCATTCGCCTTGAGCTTTTGCAGGCGTGTGTTGTTGTCCAGAGTGATGGCAAAGATCAGTGCTTCACTCGGCACTTTGCCTTTCCAGTAATTCGGGTTGGCTTTATAGCGGACTTGGGCATCCTTGGCATAGCGAGTCAGGATGAACGGGCCGGTGCCAATCGGTTTGCTGTTGAGTTCGGCGGTCTTGTTGCTCTTGAGCAACTGGTCGGCGTATTCGGCGGAATAGATCGAGGTGAACGGCATCGCCAGATCACGCAGGAATGGCGACTCGGGATGCGCAAGGGTGAACTTGACGGTGGAGTCGTCAACTTTTTCGACGTCCTTGAGCAAGTTCTGGAAGCCCATGCTTTCAAAATAGGGGTAGCCGACCAGCGAAAGTGCGTGCCACGGATGCTTGGGGTCCAACTGGCGCTTGAAGCTCCAGACCACGTCATCGGCATTCATTTCGCGGGTGGGCTTGAAGTAGTCGGTGGTCTGGAATTTGACGCCCTTTCGCAGTTTGAAAGTGTACGTCAGACCGTCGGGGCTGATGTCCCAGCTTTCAGCCAGGCCCGGTACGGTATCAGTGGTGCCTGGGGTGAACGCTACCAGACGTTCAAGAATGGTTTCGGCCGAGGCATCTGCCGTGACGGCGGTCGTGTACTGCACGATATCGAAACCTTCAGGGCTCGCTTCGGTGCAGACCACCAGCGGTTTGGCCGAAACGGTTGCGGCGGCGCTAAGCAGCGCAATGGCAATCGACGCGCGGAGCGATAGCAGTTTCAATAGAAGCCTCCTTGTTGATCGAAGAAGCCGTGACTGACCCTGTGTCAGCCGCGGCTACGGGACCGCTTAAAGAATGTTGAACGGAACGGTGGTCACCAGACGGAATTCGTTGATGTTGCCATCAGCCTGATTCTCGCTGGCGCGGTGGGTGGTGTAAGTGGCGCGGATGGCAGTAGCCTTGAGCGGGCCGGACTGCACGGAGTACGACGTACCGATACCGTATTCGTAGTGAGTCTCGCCGTCCATTGCGTTTACGCCGCTCGGTGTCCGAACGCCATTGATGGTCTGGACGTCGCCGTAGACGTTGCCTTTGTATTTGGTGCCGTCGATGTCCCAGCCACGAGCCTGGTAGATGTTGAATTTCAGACCCGGCACGCCGTATTCGGCCATGTTCAGTACGTAGGCGATCTGCAGGGATTTCTCGTTCGGGCCGTTGAAGTCCGAGAGCAGGGAGTTGGCCAGGAAGATCGCGTTGGTGTCGTGCGCATAGTCGAAGTACTCATCGCCAGATACTTGCTGATAGGCAAGGCTGATGCTGTGAGCATTGTGTGTACCGGTGAAGGACAGGCTGTAGGTATCGTTGTCGATAGGGCCCTGTTTGCTTTGACCGGAGTCCTTGGTCTTGTAGTAGTTCAGGTTGGTGCTGAGCGCCAGCGCCTTGCTGTCACCCAGTTCGTGGGTGAAACCGAAGTAGTACTGGTGCCAGAAATCTTCCAGATTCGATGCGTAAAAGCTGGTTGTCAGGCTGTCGGTCGGCTTGTAGTCAGCGCCGAACATGTCCAGACGGTCCGCGGTCTGGCTGCGATCACCGTACTCGGAGCGGAACTTGTCCAGGCTCTGCTCCATACGTGGCGATACGCGGTCGAAACTACCGGCTTGAAAGGACAGGTTATTCAGCTCGTCGCTCTGTACGGCAACACCCTGGAAGCTGGAGGGCAGTGCGCGGTTGCCGATGAAGGCGATGACCGGGGTGTTCACCGATTGGCGACCCATGGTCAGTACGGTGTTGGAAACCCGCGCCTTGACGTTACCCAGGCCCATCTTGCTCCACTGACCGACTGCATCGCCGTCGCTGTGTGCCAGGGTACGGTTGGAGTTGCCGGCAAAGTCGTCGGTGTCACGGTCCAGCGCAATGGCGTTGTACAGCGCCAGTTCGGTGGAGAAACCTACAACACCCTGGGTGTAACCCGAGGTGTAGTTGACGATGGTGCCCTGCTGCCAGTTGATACGACGCGAGGTCTGCTCGGCAATGCCGTTGTCGTTGTAGCGGAACACTTCGCCGCGACGTTTGAGTTCATTGGCGTACCAGTTACGGGTCGTGCCGGTCAGGTGTTGATCTTCGATAAAACCGTTGGCGTCGGCCTGTGCATTCTTTGAACTCAGCTCGGTCGGTACGAACGTCTGGCTTGCCGGTTCAGCCTGAACCAGTGCGCCAAACGACGAGAGAGACAATGCCAATAACGCAGTGCTAGTTGTTTTCACGATGTGCAGCTCCCTTTATCACTTTTTTATATGCCAGTTCTTTGAGCCTGGCTTTTGGTGGTGCAGGACTTTGGGTCCTGCGTTGTTATAGGTATCGACGCGCAAGTACCCGCTCTCGCCGTGACACAAGACGGCGAGGGCGTGCGGAGTTTTCGATCAATCGACGATGCTGACGCCTGAAAAGTTGTTGCGACCGAACGGGCTGACATGGAAGTCCCTGACCTCGGCGCGCAATGGCTGATTGACGGTCGAGTGGGCAATCGGTGTGATCGGCACCTGCTCCTTCAGGTAGCGCTGCGCCCGTTGGTACAGTTCGGTACGCTTCACGCGGTCAGTGGTCGCAACCGCGTCCTTGATCAGGTCGTCGTATTTCTTGTCGCACCACATCGAATAGTTGTTGCCGCCAATCGCGTCGCAGCTGTAAAGCGTGCCCAGCCAGTTGTCCGGGTCACCGTTGTCGCCGGTCCAGCCGATCAGCGAGATATCGTGCTCGCCGTTTTTGGTGCGTTTGAGGTATTCACCCCATTCGTAACTGACGATCTTGACCTTGATACCGACCTTGGCCCAGTCGGCCTGAAGCATTTCAGCCATCAGTTTGGCGTTGGGGTTGTACGGACGCTGAACCGGCATGGCCCACAGGGTTAGTTCCGTGCCTTCCTTGACGCCAGCGGCACGCAACAGGGTCCTGGCTTTTTCCGGGTCGTAGGGGGCGTCCTTGATGCTGTCGTCATAGGACCACTGGGTCGGTGGCATGGCGTTGACTGCCAGTTGCCCCGCGCCCTGATAAACCGCGTTGATGATCGCCTTTTTGTTGACGGCCATGTCCAGCGCCTGACGGACTTGCAGCTTGCCCAGCGGTTCGTGGCGCACGTTGTAAGAGATGTAGCCGAGGTTGAAGCCTGGCTTCTCGATGACCTGCAGGCTTTTGTCTGCCTTGAGGCTGGCGAGGTCCGCCGGACGCGGGTTGACCGAGACCTGGCATTCGTTGGCCTTGAGCTTTTGCATGCGCGCGGAGGCGTCGGTCACGATGGCGAAGATCAACTGGTCGATTTTCACCCGGCTCGGGTCCCAGAATTCCTTGTTGCCCCTGTAGCGAATCTGCGAATCCTTCTGATAGCGCTGAAACACGAACGGCCCTGTACCGATAGGCTGCTGATTGATGTCGCGCACGTCGCCCTTGGCCATCAGCTGTTCGGCGTACTCGGCGGAGAGAATGCCGGCGAAGTTCATCGCGATGTTCTGGATGAATGCCGCATCGACCGTATTGAGGGTGAAGACGACGGTCAGCGGGTCGGTCTTCTCGACGGACTTGATCTTCTTGTTCAGGCCCATGCCGGTGAAGTAGGGGAACTCGGTCGGGTAAGCGACACGGAACGGATGATCGGGCTTGAGCATGCGATTGAAGGTGAACAGCACGTCGTCGGCGTTGAAGTCACGGCTGGGCTTGAAGTTCTTGTTGCTGTGGAACTTCACGCCCTCGCGCAGATGAAACGTGTAGACCAGGCCGTCTTCCGAGGTGTCCCAGGAAGTCGCCAGCGCTGGAACCACGGTGGTATCGCCTTGCTTGAATTCGGTGAGTCGATTGTAGATCGGCTCGGATGCATCGTTATCGGTGGAGGAAGTGTATTGAGCACCGTCGAAGCCAGCCGGGCTCGCTTCGGAGCAAAACACCAGATTGCTTGCCGCCTGGGCAAACGGGGCCAGTGCCAACAGTCCCAGGCACGACGTCATCGCAAGAGTTTTACGCATGATGATCCCTATCCTCGAAGGATGAGCCGAGGCTCTAATATCTAACTGGCCCAAAGGCGTCGCCCCACGCAATTTTGCACGACATGCCCGGTACACCTGGACACGAAGCGGCGGGCTTCCCGCCATTGCCGCTGCCCTTCGACGGTAAGTCGTCAGAGGCACGCGGTATATAGGCTCGAAGGCTGCAAAGCTCGTAGGAAATATCTTAGTGATAGTAGAAGAATGCCGTTATCGGCACGTTTCAACCCATCGCTCGGGGCTTATATTCAAGTAGAGCGGTTTGCTGCGCCGGGTGAGCGGCGCAGCAAACAGTCGCTTTTACTTGCCGCTCACGCTCACACCGTAAAAGGAGTTCAAGCCAAACGGGCTGATCTTGAAGTCCTGTACTTTGGAGCTCATGGGTTGATAGACCGTCGAGTGCGCAATAGGCGTCATTGGCACGGCGTCTTTCAGGAGGTGTTGCGCCTGCTTGTACAGTTTGGTGCGCTCGGCCTGATCGGACGTTTGCTTGGCCTGATGGATCAGCGTGTCGAACGGCTTGTCGCACCATTTGGCAAAGTTGTTGCCATTGACGGCGTCGCAGCCGAACAGGGTGCCGAGCCAGTTGTCCGGGTCACCATTGTCACCGCTCCAGCCAATCAGCATGGCGCCGTTCTCGCCATTCTTGGCGCGCTTGATGTACTCGCCCCATTCATAGCTGACGATCTTGGCGTTGATACCGATCTTCTTCCAGTCGGACTGGAGCATTTCGGCCATCAGTTTGGCGTTGGGGTTGTAAGGACGCTGAACCGGCATCGCCCACAGGGTGATTTCGGTGCCTTCCTTGATGCCGGCTTCCTTGAGCAGCTGGCGAGCTTTCTCGGGATCGTACTTGGCGTCCTTGATGGTGGTGTCATAGGACCACTGGGTCGGCGGCATGGCGTTGACCGCCAATTGACCAGCACCCTGGTAAACGGAGTCGATGATCTGCTGCTTGTTGACCGCCATGTCCAGCGCCTGACGCACTTCCAACTGAGCCAGCGGGTTTGGATGGTCTTCGCCCTTGATCTGAGGCATCACGTTGTAGGCGATGTAACCCAGGTTGAAGCCCGCCTGATCAGGCATCTTCAGGTTCTTGTCAGCCTTGAGCGGTTCGAGGTCGGCAGGACGCGGGTAGGCGGTGATCTGGCATTCGTTTTTCTTGAGCTTCTGCATGCGCACCGAAGCATCGGTGGTGATGGCGAAGATCAGATTGTCGACCTTGACGTCCTCAGGCTTCCAGTAATCCTTGTTGCCGGTGTAACGGATGTTGGAGTCTTTCTGGTAGCTCTTGAACACGAACGGGCCAGTGCCGATCGGCTGCTGATTGATCAGCTCCGGCTTGCCTTCCTTGAGCAGCTTGGCGGCGTACTCTGCGGACTGGATGGACGCGAAGCTCATCGCCATGTTCTGGATGAACGCGGCGTCGACCATGCCCAGCACGAACTTGACGGTGTGATCGTCGATCTTCTCGATCTTCTTGATGTTGGTGTCCATCGCCATATCGGTGAAGTACGGGAATTCGGTCGGGTACGCTTTGCGGTAAGGCATGTCCTTGTCGATCATGCGATTGAACGTGAACAGCACGTCATCGGCATTGAATTCACGGGTCGGCTTGAAGTACGGCGTGGTGTGGAATTTGACGCCTTCGCGAAGGTGGAAGGTGTACGTCAGACCATCTTCGGAGATGTCCCATTTGGTCGCCAGGCCCGGCACTACGGCGGTGCCGCCGCGCTCAAACTGACTCAGGCGGTTGAAGATGGTCTCTGCCGAGGCGTCGAAGTCAGTACCAGTGGTGTATTGACCCGGATCGAAGCCCGCTGGGCTGCCCTCGGAACAGAACACCAGATTCGATGCCGCGTGAGCGAAAGGTGCGCTGGCGAGCAAGCTGGCGCCGACCAGAAACGGAATGACCGCGTGTTTGAGCATGGTTGCCTCAGTTGTTGTCATTTTTGATTAGAGGGAACGACCTCGTGAGCCGATCCGTCCGATACTTATGCAGGGGCCATACCCAAAGCAAGACAGTGAGGCGAAAGAAGCGACAAAGAGTGGCACGATCGTACAGGAATGTCGCGAAAGTGTAACTTTCTTGGTAGTTGATCGTTTGCGCGACGCTTTTTCGATTATTTCGCGCACCAATAAGGCGCAACCGGGTGAGAAAAATGCACCCGGTTGGCGCTGTGTTGTTACTTCACTGTTCCCAGGCTGACACCATAAAAGGGTGTCAGACCGAAGGGACTGATCTTGAAGTCCTGCACTTCCTGGCGCATCGGCTGAAACACCTTGGAGTTGGCAATCGGGGTGATCGGCACCTGCTGCTTGAGAATGTGTTGAGCCTGTTGATAGAGCTTGATGCGTTCATCGCGGTTGCTGGTCAGCTTGGCCTGCTGCACCAGCTTGTCATAGGCCGGGTCGCACCATTTGGCGTAGTTGCTGCCTTTGACGGCTGCGCAGCTGTAAAGCACGCCGAGCCAGTTGTCGGGGTCACCGTTATCACCGGTCCAGCCGTAAATCATCGCGTCATGCTCGCCGGCCTTGGCGCGCTTGATGTATTCGCCCCATTCATAGCTGACGATGTTGGCCTTGATACCGATTTTCTCCCAGTCGGACTGGATCATCTGTGCCGACATGCGTGCATTGGGGTTCGACGCGCGCTGCACAGTCATGGCCCACAGGTCGATTTTGGTACCCGGCGCTACACCTGCTTCCTTGAGCAGCTGCCTGGCTTTGGTCAGGTCGTGCGGGGCGTCCTTGATGGTCGGATCGAAGCTCCACTGACCCGGCGGCAGCGCATTTTCAGCCAGCTGGCCCGCGCTCTGATAAACCGCTTTGATGATCGCCGGCTTGTCGATGGCCATGTCCAGCGCCTGGCGGACCTTGAGCTGATCCAGCGGCGGATGCGTAACGTTGTAGGCCACGAAGCCCAGGTTGAAGCCTGGCTGGCTGAGGACCTTGAGTTTCGGGTCCTTTTTCATCTCCTCGATGTCCTGTGGACGCGGATAGCCGCTGACCTGGCATTCGTTGGCCTTGAGCTTCTGCAGGCGCACGGCGGCATCACTGCTGATCGAGAAGATCAGGTTGTCGATCTTCACATCCTCCGGCTTCCAGTACTGGGTATTGCCGACGTAACGGATCTGCGAATCCTTCTGGTAGCGCTTGAAGACGAACGGACCAGTGCCGATGGGCTTCTGGTTCAGGTCTTCGGCCTTGCCTTCCTTGAGCAGCTTGTCTGCGTACTCGGCAGACTGAATGGATGCGAAGCTCATGGCCAGGTTCTGCACGAAGGCCGCATCGATGTTGTTCAGGGTGAACTTGACGGTCAGCGGGTCGACTTTCTCGACGCTCTTGATCGTCGTATTCAGGCCCATGTCGGTGAAGTAGGGCGACTCGGACGGATACGCCTTGCGGAACGGGTGGTTGGCATCGAGCAGGCGGTTGAAGGTGAACAGCACGTCATCGGCGTTGAACGTGCGCGTCGGGGTGAAATAATCCGTGGTATGGAATTTCACGCCATCGCGCAGGTGAAAGGTGTAGGTCAGGCCATCCGGCGAAACGTCCCAGCGCGTGGCCAGACCCGGCTCCACTTCCGTACCGCCACGCTTGAACTGGGTCAGACGGTTGAAAACGGTTTCGGCCGAGGCATCGAAGTCGGTGCCGCTGGTGTACTGGCTGGGGTCGAAACCGGCCGGGCTGGCTTCAGAGCAATACACCAGCGTGCTTGCCGCGTGGGCCAAAGGCGCGCAGGCCAGCAGCGCGGTGGTCAGCAGCAGCGGTTTGAAAAGTGTGTGTCCCATGGATCCCTCGCGTGGTACGGCAGTAACCGTGCTTGAAAGTCGACAATCAGCTAGACAACGGATAGTGCCGTACTTGGTCGGGGTCGGACAATACGCTTACTTGCCGGTAATCCTCGCCCAAAGGTCTGCCAGCGACACACTTTCAAAAAACACGTCCAGAAAATTGCTGCCGTCCTGACTAAAACGCTGCAAGTCCTTTTTCGTGCTTTGCTGCAATTGGATTCTGGACTGGTCCAGCTCGCTCTTGAGTGTCGCCCGCTCGACCTGTTCTGGATTGGCCTCGGCCCATTCCCGGACAATCGCGTCCTGCCAGTCGCAGTCCATGGGATGAGTGAAGAACCGCGTGGCTACCCGGACCGGTTGTTCGGCGCCTTCCTTGCCATGCCATTGGCCCAGAACGGCCTGACCTACTTGCAGCACGGCCTTTCTGGCGAGGGTTGCGGCAAGCACATGCAGCGGGTGCTGCGCATGATCCTTGGCCAGTTGCGAATGTGACGGATCGGTCGAGCCGCTGCTATTGGGGTCTTCGTCGAGCAGGGTCTGCAGGTCGTCGACGCTGTTGCCAAGCCAGATGGCCAGACTTTGCATGACGGTGCCAAATGCATTGCCAAGCAATCGCCCCGGCGTACCGACGAAGGCGTAGAACTGTTCGACCTGTTCGGAGAACGGCTGGCTGGCCCACTGGTCCCGCGCTTCGAGAAAGGCTTCGTAACCCGTGAGCAGTCGCGGATCAGGGTGCTCGCCCAGAACGATCTGAATAATCTGGTCGCGCTCGTAACGTTCTCCAGCCTTGATCGCTTCGAACGGTTTTTCGTCTGTCGAGAACAGAATCCTGCCAAGCGGCTCAGCGAGGCTGGCGATGATATCGCTGCCACCGAACGTACCGGTTACCAGCGGCAGACGGTGCTTGCAGTCTGCTTCGGACGTCCAGGGCAGAATGCGCTCATGGCCGAGTTTGATCAGGCTGAGTTCGGCGAAGTTGGAGTGGGCGAAGAAGTCTTCGAGAATGTGCAGCGCCGCGCCCATGTCGCGCAAACCGTCTGTAGAGCCGGGGCCGCCATTGACGGCCGATTCCAGCCCCGCAGCCATCACCTCCACCGAGCGCTGAATGTAGCGTTTCATCGAGGTGTCAGGGTCGACCTTCAATAGCGGATCGTCAGGCAGCACCCAGGCGTCGAAGTCGGCGTCGCGTTCTTTTGGATTGGCCGGTTTGGGGGCGGGGGTTCTGGGGTTGTCGATGTGTTCAGCAGGACGATAGACGCCGAGGCGCTCTGCGGTCACGACGAAGCGCGAGCGGTCTGCCTTCATCAGATCGGTGAATTCCTTGACTGCCAGCACGTCCACAATGCGCGTCAGTGCGTCACGGGAAAGCAGGTCAGGGAAGCTTTTCGGCATGCTTGTCGCCCTGACGATTTTCGGATCAAGCAACTGCGAGTAGTCGCGCAGCCAGTTGCCGAAATAGATCGCGCGGATTTCCTCAGGCCTGAAACCTGCAGATTCGAGAACGGCTTCGATAGCGCCATGGGTATGTTTGTGTTTGTCGCCATCACCGGCTTCGAATCTCAAGGGGGTTGGAAGCGGTTCGCGATGGGTATTCATGCCCTGATCGTTGACAGTGGCAGGGTTGCGGGAAGCGTTATGCGGGGGATTCATCCTTGATTCCTTGATGGCAAGCGCGCGTTGGCCGGTTCGCTCAGCCAAGGCGATAGTGCTCGGAAGTGAGATGGCAAGTTTCGCGAGCCGCGAGATTACCGACAATCAGGCGGGGCATCAGCCAACGTAGGAGATTGCCGAGCAAGAGGGGGGAGTCAGGAGGAGGGGAGCGTGGAAAAGGGCGGCAGTCGATACTACCGCCCTGTCATTCACGGAATCGCGACTTCAATCACGCCATCTGCCGCAACGCTGACCTGGCTGGTGCCCGCTTCGACATCGGGTGTCGGTGCCGAGTCTGCACGCGAAGACTTTGCCATCATCATGACCGGCGCGCGCAGATACGGCTGCGGGTAGCCCGAGGTATTCAGGTTCAGGTTGACCAGCTTGTAGCCCGTACCACCCAACGCTTCGGTGACCAGTTGCGCGCGAGCCTTGAATGCGGTCACCGCGTCCTTGAGCAGGGCGTCTTCGCTGGTCTTGCGCGTCGATGGCGAGATCGAGAAGTCCATGCCGCCCATTTTCAGGTCGGTCAGCAGCTCGCCGGTCAGCTTGGACAGCACGGCGAAGTCTGCACTTTCCAGGCGCAGTTCGGCACGTTCACGCCAGCCGGTGATCTTCTGGCCTTTATCGTCGTAGACCGGGTAGCTGTTGCGGCTGCCCTGGCGGATCTTCACGTCCTTGACCTGGCGCGCCTGACCCAATGCCTTGTTCAGCGTCTCGGTGATCTGCGCGGCCAGTTTGGCCGGGTCGATGTCCTGCGCTTCGGTGTACAGCGTGACGAGCATCAGGTCGCGCTGCACCTCCTGGTTGACCTCGGCGCGCAGTGAAATCTGGTTGTAACGGGCTTCTTCAGCCATGGCGGGCAGGCTGGACAGAGCAGCGGCCAGCGCGACGAGGGTGGCGGCAGGGCGAAGGTTGAACATGAGAGCTCCTTGTTATCAAACGGCCGCCGACAGTTGTCGGGCGGCGCAAAGTGTTCTGACTGTAGCGCTTTGGCCCGGTTCCTGCGATGACCGAGTGCCCTGGCGTGCGGTGCGTTGACGCACTTTTTCAGTTTTGCCTCCCGCTTGGTTATACTCGCTGCGATCCGCCTGGAGCACTCATCAGGAGAGCTCATGCTCGCCCCCGTTCAAATGCTTTCAGCCACACGACAAAACCTGTGGCGCCTGACATTCATCCGTATTCTGGTGCTGGCCGCGCAGGCCGGCTCGGTCGGTATGGCCTGGCTGTTCGACTTTCTGCCGTTGCCCTGGCTGCAACTGTCGATCACCCTGGGCTGCTCACTGGTGCTCTGCGGGCTGACGGTCATCCGTCTGCGCACCTCGCTGCCGCTCACCGAGCTTGAATATGCGCTGCAACTGGCGCTGGACCTGCTGATCCACAGCGCGCTGCTGTATTACTCGGGCGGCTCGGCCAACCCGTTCGTTTCCTATTATCTGGTGCCGCTGACTATCGCCGCTGCCACGCTGCCGTGGCGCTACTCGCTGATCCTGTCCGGCTTTGCGCTGAGCATGTACACCTTGTTGATGGTGCGTTCCTACCCGCTGGAAACCGACTCCATCGCCCGGGAAAACATGCAGATCTACGGCATGTGGTTGAGTTTTGCCCTGGCGGCGGCGGTCATCACCTTCTTTGCCGCGAAGATGGCCGAAGAGTTGCGTCGTCAGGAGCAACTGCGTGCCGAGCGTCGCGAAGAAGGCCTGCGTGATCAGCAGTTGCTCGCCGTCGCGACCCAGGCCGCAGGGGCTGCCCATGAATTGGGAACGCCGCTGGCAACCATGAGCGTGCTGCTCAAGGAAATGCGCCAGGATCACAGTGACCCGGCCTTGCAGGATGACCTGTCCGTGCTGCAGGAGCAGGTCAAGCAGTGCAAGCAGACCCTGCAGCAACTGGTGCGCGCCGCCGAAGCCAATCGGCGTATGGCTGTCGAATATCAGGCTGCCACCCGCTGGCTGGATGAGTCCCTCAACCGCTGGCATCTGATGCGCCCGGAAGTGAGTTACCGTTTCTATAAGCTGGGCAAGGGCGAAGCGCCGATGCTGGCGCCGCCGCCGGACCTGACTCAGGCGCTGCTCAACCTGCTCAACAACGCTGCCGATGCCTGCCCCGATGGCCTTGAAGTCAACCTGGACTGGGACAGTGCGGAAATCTGCATCAGCATTCGCGACCATGGCGCGGGTGTGCCGCTGGCGATTGCCGAACAGATCGGCAAACCGTTCTTTACTACCAAGGGCAAAGGTTTCGGCCTGGGTCTGTTCCTGAGCAAGGCCAGCGTCACCCGTGCGGGTGGCTCGGTGAAGCTCTACAGTCATGAAGAAGGCGGTACGCTCACCGAGCTGCGCCTGCCCCGAGATACGCGAGGAGAAGAAGCATGAGTGACGATGACATCCAGGTCGAAGGCGAAGAGCTGCCGCACCTGTTGCTGGTCGATGACGACGCGACGTTCACCCGTGTGATGGCGAGGGCCATGAGCCGTCGTGGTTTTCGCGTGAGCACCGCCGGCTCGGCTGAAGAAGGGCTGGCCCTGGCGCAACAGGACATCCCCGAATACGCCGCGCTGGACCTGAAGATGGACGGCGACTCCGGTCTGGTGCTGCTGCCCAAGCTGCTGGAAATGGACCCGGAGATGCGCGTGGTGATTCTCACCGGTTATTCGAGCATTGCCACGGCGGTCGAAGCGATCAAGCGTGGCGCGTGCAACTACCTGTGCAAACCGGCTGACGCTGATGACGTACTGGCAGCGCTGTTGTCCGAGCACGCCAACCTCGACACGCTGGTCCCGGAGAATCCGATGTCGGTGGACCGCTTGCAGTGGGAGCATATCCAGCGCGTGCTGACCGAGCACGAGGGCAATATTTCAGCGACTGCGCGTGCGCTGGGCATGCATCGCCGGACCTTGCAGCGCAAGTTGCAGAAACGCCCCGTGCGACGTTGATGAAGGTTTTTTCATAGTGATCGATTAGGCGTTTTTTTGCTTCATTGTGCTCAGGCATCGTACGTTCAAAGAGAGCGAGCCTGAACCACATGAATCGCAATGCTGAATATTCTGCCGTCAACGATACTGTGCAAGGAGCATTTTTACCCCGCGTCTGGAAGCTGATAACGCCATATTGGCGCAGTGAGGAAAAGACCACTGCCTGGCTGCTGCTGGTCTCGGTGATCGCACTGTCGCTGTTCAGCGTGCAGGTCTCGGTGTTCTTCAACAGCTGGTACCGAGACTTCTACAACGCGCTGCAGAACAAGGATCTGGCTGCGTTCACCCACCTGATCCTGTACTTCAGCGGCATCGCCGCGATCGCCATTCTGGCTGCGGTCTATCGCCTGTACCTGACCCAGTTGCTGACCATCCGCTGGCGTCGCTGGCTGACGGAGCAACACTTCGCGCGCTGGCTCGCCGACAAGAATTACTACCAGCTGGAGCAGGGCGGTTACACCGATAACCCTGACCAGCGCCTGTCCGAAGACCTCAACGAGTTCACCACCAGCACCCTCAGCCTGGGGCTGGGGCTGATGAGCTCGGTGGTCAGCCTGGTGTCGTTTTCGGTGATTCTCTGGGGCGTGTCGGGCAGTATCGAGCTGTTCGGCGTGACCATTCCCGGCTATATGTTCTGGGCGGCCTTGCTCTATGCGCTGGTGGGCAGCCTGCTGACCCACTGGATCGGCAAGCGGCTGATCCCGTTGAACAACCAGCAGGAGCGATTCGAGGCGGACCTGCGTTTTGCCCTGGTGCGTGTGCGCGAGAACGCTGAAAGCATTGCCTTGTCCGAAGGCGAGCGCAACGAAAACCAGCGCCTGAGCGCACGCTTCACGATGATCTGGAATAACTTCCGGGCCTCGATGAAGGTCCAGAAGCGGCTGACGTTCTTCACCTCGGGCTATTCGCAGATTGCGCTGATCTTTCCCTTCATTGTGGCCGCGCCACGCTATTTCGCCGGCAAGATCGAGCTGGGTGATCTGATGCAGATCAACTCGGCATTCGGCAATGTGCAGGAGAACTTCAGCTGGTTCATCAGCGCCTATGGCACGCTGGCGTCATGGCGCGCCACCAGCGACCGTCTGCTGAGCTTCCGCCAGGCCATGACTGACAATGAAGGTCGGCAGCCGGCCATCGAAAGAATTCACGGCAACGACACGCTGGACCTGCGCAATCTGGGCTTGAGCATTGCCGGCGGTCGTCAGTTGCTGAGCGACGCCAGTCTGCAGGTCGGTGCGGGAGAGCGGGTCATGCTCAGCGGTCGCTCGGGCAGTGGCAAAAGCTCGTTGCTGAGGGCGCTGGGCGGTCTCTGGCCTGAGGGTTCGGGGCAGATTCGCTTGCCCACCGGCACGGCGCTGTTCCTGCCGCAACGGCCTTACCTGCCCATCGGCACCTTGCGTGAGGCGATGAGTTATCCACAGCCTGTCGAGCATTACCCGGCACAGCGCTTTGCCGAGGTACTGAATCAGTGCCGTCTGGAGCATCTGATACCGCGCCTGGACGAAAGCAACCACTGGCAGCGTTTTCTCTCACCGGGCGAGCAGCAGCGGGTGGCGTTCGCGCGTGCCCTGCTGGTCGCGCCGAACTGGCTGTATGTGGATGAGGCCACCTCGGCCATGGACGAAGATGACGAGACGGCGATGCACTGCGCCATCATCGACGGACTGCCCGGCCTGACGCTGATCAGCGTCGGGCACCGCAGCAGCCTGAAACGCTTCCATGACCGGCATGTGCGCGTCGAGAGCGGCAAATTGATCGAGCAAGCGTGATCCGCAACGTTTTGAGGTCGATGCTATAGGGGACACGGCGCTTTTGAGGGTGTGATCATACAACCGCTGAGCTATGATTAGCCCATGTTTAGCAGTCCAGAGATCGATGTTGGATGGAAAATCAAAGCGCTCTGCCCCGCGCCCGCAGAAAACACCGCAGCCTCGCGCAGGAGCTGGTGACAGAGCTGTCCGAGCGTATTCGCAGCGGTCAGCTCAAGCGCGGCGACAAACTGCCCACCGAATCCGCAATCATGGAAGAGCAGGGCGTCAGCAGGACGGTCGTGCGTGAGGCGATTTCGCGTCTGCAGGCCTCCGGTCTGGTCGAGACCCGTCACGGCATCGGCACCTTCGTGCTCGATACGCCAAGCCCCAGTGGCTTCAGGATTGACCCGGCGACCATCGTCACCCTGCGCGATGTACTGGCGATTCTCGAATTGCGCATCAGCCTTGAAGTCGAGTCGGCAGGCCTGGCAGCCCAGCGGCGTAGTGATGAACAACTGGCAGCCATGCGTTCGGCGCTGGACGCGCTCAATGAAAGTGCGGCACACGCCACCGATGCCGTGGCCTCGGACTTCCAGTTCCATCTGCAGATTGCCTTGTCGACCGGCAATCGTTACTTCACTGACATCATGACCCACCTGGGCACCAGCATCATCCCGCGTACCCGGCTCAATTCCGCGCGTCTGGCACATGATGACCAGCAGCACTATATGAATCGGCTGAGCCGCGAGCACGAAGAAATCTTCGACGCCATCGCCCGCCAGGATTCCGATGCGGCCCGCGCCGCCATGCGCCTGCACCTGACCAACAGCCGCGAACGCCTGCGCCATGCGCATGAAGAGGCCGAATCGCAGCGGGCTTGAGGTTTAAAAAGAGGACGCAGAGCGTCCAGAACGGCATGCCCACGCTGGAGCGTGGGCACGATAAGTGTTCTCCCTGACATCTATCGTTCCTCACGCTTGACTATCGTTCCCATGCTCCGCGTGGGAATGCAGTTCGTGACGCTCTGCGTCACACAGCGGCTTTTCTTTGTCAGGTGGATTTGGGGTTGGCTCAGGTCACCTTTTCGCCCCTCGGCGAGTTACTTTGATGAGGCCAAAGTAACCAAAGCCTTTCGCTCCGTTTCCGGCCCGACTTCGTCGGGTTCCTTCGCCCTGTCACTGATCCGGGGGGCGCCGCAACGCGCCATCCATGGCGCGGTGCGGCTAGCCTGGCGTCCTGCCAGGCTACCCCCGGATCAGTGCCAGGACTCAGCCGTCACTAACGTCGCACTCTGCGTCGTCCGTGCCATCGTGGTAGAAAAGCACTTTTGCGGCAGTGGCTGCGATTTTGACTATCGTCCCCACGCTCCAGCGTGGGAATGCCGGTCTTGACGCTCCGCGTCACACATCTACGTGGCATCGCAGGAGTCAAAACCGGGCCCCGTGCGCTCCCTCTGAAAAAACCCGAAATCCCTGTTGAGTGATTTTATTATCAGTTGTACGATGACTTACGACATCGGCGCTGACCCGGTGATCCTCTAACAATTATGTCCTCCAGGGTGTTCGAATAATGAATCCACAAGAACTGAAGTCCATCCTCTCTTCCGGTCTGCTGTCTTTCCCGGTTACCGATTTCAATGCCCAGGGCGATTTTCATCGCGCTGGCTACATCAAACGCCTCGAGTGGCTGGCTCCGTATGGCGCAAGCGCTCTGTTCGCCGCCGGCGGCACGGGTGAGTTTTTCTCCCTGGCTGCCAGCGAATATTCCGAAATCATCAAGACTGCCGTCGACACTTGCGCCACCAGCGTGCCAATCCTCGCCGGTGTAGGCGGTGCGACCCGTCAGGCCATCGAGTACGCTCAGGAAGCCGAGCGTCTGGGCGCCAAGGGCTTGCTGCTGCTGCCGCACTACCTGACCGAAGCCAGCCAGGACGGTGTTGCCGCTCACGTCGAAGCCGTGTGCAAATCGGTGAAGATCGGTGTGGTGGTCTACAACCGTAACGTCTGCCGCCTGACGCCAACCCTGCTGGAACAACTGGCCGAGCGTTGCCCTAACCTGATCGGTTACAAGGATGGCCTGGGTGATATCGAGCTGATGGTTTCGATCCGCCGCCGTCTCGGTGACCGTTTCTCGTACCTGGGCGGCCTGCCGACCGCTGAAGTCTATGCCGCTGCCTACAAGGCGCTGGGCGTGCCGGTCTACTCGTCCGCAGTGTTCAACTTCGTACCGAAACTGGCGATGGACTTCTACCACGCCATCGCCCGCGACGATCATCAGGCGGTCGGCAAGTACATCGACGATTTCTTCCTGCCTTACCTGGAAATCCGCAACCGCAAGGCCGGTTATGCCGTGAGCATCGTCAAGGCCGGCGCGAAGATCGCCGGTTATGACGCAGGTCCGGTGCGCGCACCGTTGACCGATCTGACGTCAGACGAGTGCGACATGCTCGCTGCACTGATGGACAAGCAGGGCAAGCAGTAACACCTGCCACGTCAAAGCCGCTGAGCGATCAGCGGTTTTTTCGTTGCACGGCATGACCCTTACAGGTGGCAGATGTCGTCGCCGTGACGCTGCCAAGGGGCCTGTAACGCTACACCCAAAAACAGCTTTACCCGCGTAAAAAAATAATCAGTGGGAGCTCTACCATGCAAAAGTCCAAGCCGACGCATGTCCGCTATTTGATCCTGTTGATGCTGTTTCTGGTCACCACGATCAACTACGCCGACCGCGCCACCATCGCTATCGCTGGTTCCAGCATTCAGAAAGACCTGGGCATCAGTGCCGTCACGCTGGGCTATATCTTCTCCGCATTCGGCTGGGCCTACGTGGCCGGTCAGATTCCCGGTGGCTGGCTGCTCGACCGATTCGGGTCGAAGAAAGTCTACGCCATGAGCATTTTCACCTGGTCACTGTTCACTCTGCTGCAAGGCTATGTGGGCGAGTTCGGTGTCTCCACGGCCATCGTTGCGCTGTTCATGCTGCGCTTTATGGTCGGTCTGGCCGAAGCACCGTCCTTTCCGGGTAACGCGCGCATTGTCGCCGCCTGGTTTCCGACCGCCGAACGCGGTACCGCCTCGGCGATTTTCAACTCGGCGCAATACTTCGCCACCGTGCTGTTCGCTCCGCTGATGGGCTGGATCGTCTACACCTACGGCTGGCAGCACGTGTTCGTCGTGATGGGCGCGTTCGGTATCGTGTTCTCCATGATCTGGATGAAGGTCATCTACGGCCCGCGCAACCACCCCATGATCAACGAGGCCGAACTGGAATACATTTCCAGCAATGGCGCGCTGGTCGATCTGGATCAGGACAAGGGTAAAGGCGCGCAAAAAACAGCCAGCAGCGGCCCCAAGTGGGATTACATCCGTCAGTTGCTGACCAACCGTATGATGCTGGGTATCTACCTCAGCCAGTACTGCATCAACGGCATTACCTACTTCTTCCTGACCTGGTTCCCGGTGTACCTGGTTCAGGAGCGCGGCATGACCATCCTCAAGGCCGGCATCATCGCGTCTCTGCCAGCGATCTGCGGCTTCATCGGCGGAGTGTTGGGCGGGATCATTTCCGACTACCTGCTGCGCAAGGGCCATTCGCTGACCTTTGCGCGCAAGGCGCCGATCATCGGCGGCCTGCTGCTGTCGACCTCGATCGTGACCTGCAACTACGTCGACATCGAATGGGTGGTCGTGGGCTTCATGGCCCTGGCATTCTTCGGCAAGGGCGTGGGCGCGCTGGGCTGGGCTGTGATGTCCGACGTGTCGCCCAAGCAGATCGCCGGTTTGAGCGGCGGTTTGTTCAACACCTTCGGTAACATTGCATCGATCACCACCCCGATCGTGATTGGCTACATCATCAGCAGCACCGGCTCGTTCAAATGGGCGCTGGTGTTCGTGGGCGCCAACGCGCTGCTGGCGGTGATCAGTTACATTTTCATCGTGGGTGAAATCAAGCGTGTGGAATTGAAAGAGCCGCCTGCCAAGGGGCCATTGCTGAACGACTCGGTCAGCGACCTTTCCGAAGCAAAATCCTGAGGAAACCGTGATGAACCTGATTCAACATGCCGATTCGCCACGCTATATCCGGCTGCATCCGCTGGATAACGTCGTGGTCGTGGTCAACGACCAGGGTGTGCCGGCCGGAACCGAATTCGACAACGGCCTGGTCACTGTCGATAACGTACCGCAGAGCCATAAGGTCAGTACCGTTGACCTGGCCGTGGGCGAGGCCGTGATTCGTTACGGCCACACCATCGGCTATGCACTGCAACCGATACCGCGTGGCAGTTGGGTCAGGGAAGACCAGTTGCGCATGCCTTCCGCGCCTGCGCTCGACAGCCTGCCGATGTCTGATGCCGTGCCGGAAAAGCAGGCCCCGCTCGAGGGTTACACCTTCGAAGGCTATCGCAACGCCGACGGCACCGTGGGTACTCGCAACATTCTCGGTATCACCACCACCGTGCAGTGCGTGACCGGTGTGCTCGACCATGCGGTCAAGCGCATCCGTGACGAGTTGTTGCCCAAGTACCCGAACGTCGACGACGTCGTGGCGCTGACCCACAGCTACGGCTGCGGCGTGGCGATCACTGCCACTGATGCTTACATCCCGATTCGTACGGTACGTAACCTGGCACGCAACCCGAATCTGGGCGGCGAGGCACTGGTGATCAGCCTGGGCTGTGAGAAGTTGCAGGCCGGGCAGGTCATGCATGAGGGCGACAGCTCGGTGGACCTCAGCGAACCCTGGCTATATCGCCTGCAGGACTCCAGCCACGGCTTCAACGAAATGATCGAACAGATCATGGAGCTGGCCGAGACGCGTTTGAAAAAGCTGGATTTGCGGCGTCGCGAGACGGTTCCCGCTTCGGAGCTGATTCTGGGCATGCAATGCGGCGGCAGTGATGCGTTTTCCGGCATTACCGCCAACCCGGCATTGGGTTACGCCTCGGACCTGCTGCTTCGCGCCGGTGCAACGGTGATGTTTTCCGAAGTGACCGAAGTGCGCGATGCCATCTACCTGCTGACTTCACGCGCACAGGATCAGGACGTCGCGCAGGCGCTGGTGCGGGAGATGGACTGGTACGACCGCTATCTGGCCAAAGGCGAGGCTGATCGCAGCGCCAACACCACGCCGGGCAACAAGAAGGGCGGGTTGTCGAACATCGTCGAGAAGTCTCTGGGATCGATCGTCAAGTCAGGCAGCAGTGCCATCAACGGCGTACTCGGCCCTGGCGAGCGGGTCAGCGGCAAGGGGTTGATCTTCTGCGCGACACCGGCCAGTGACTTCGTCTGCGGCACCTTGCAACTGGCTGCCGGCATGAACCTGCATGTATTCACCACCGGGCGCGGTACTCCGTATGGTCTGGCAATGGCGCCGGTAGTGAAGGTCTCGACCCGCACCGAACTGGCCCAGCGCTGGCCTGACCTGATCGATATAGATGCCGGGCGCATCGCGACCGGACGCGCGAGCATCGAGGATCTGGGCTGGGAGCTTTTCCACTTCTACCTGGACGTGGCCAGCGGCAAGAAGAAGACCTGGACCGAGCATTACCGGCTGCACAACGACATCACGCTCTTCAACCCGGCACCGATTACCTGACTGGAGTGGGACGCGGAGCGTCACGAACGGCATGCCCACGCTGGAGCGTGAGGAACGATATGTGGGTGAATACCCCTATCGTGCTCATGCTCTGCCTGGGCATGCCGTTCTGGACGCTCTGCGTCTGCGCTGAGCACCCGGTCACAATCCGAAATATTCTCTGAACTTTAAGGCTCTTTGTGACCTCTTCTACAGTAGGGCAGCCGGTCTGGCTGCCTTCGTTGATGGTGCAGGAGATTTCAAATGGGTTGGATATCGGAAAATCATTTGTGGTTGTTCGCAGCGCTGACCGCCCTGATCGTGATTTCGGACATCTGGGCAGTACTGCGTATTCGCAAGAGCAAGACACAATCCAGCAACAAGCTGATGTGGATCATTGTCGTTGTTGCCGTGCCAATCGTTGGCGTGCTGGCCCTGCTGGTTGCGGGTCCGCGTCATGTGGACACACCGGCAAGACCTGAGCAGCAAAACACCAAGTACTGACCCCGCTTTTCAAAAATACCCCGCCTGCGGGCGTGGGTATTTCCTCTTGTAGATCGCCCCCTCCTGTTTTTTGACACCTTTGCTCACAAAGGTGAAATGCCGGCTGGCAAAAATAAAAATCTCTGCAATTCTTCTGCAATGGTGGGGTGTTTACATGCTTGCCATTCAGACCTGAACAAGGAGAACGCGTATGTCGATCATGACCAAGTGGGCATTACAGGCAGCTGCATTGTTTGTGCTGGGCTGGATGGCAATGTCGGTAGCGACCTGGAGCGATCACATTGCCAATGGCACCGGCAGTGATCGGCTGGCAGAGCTTAATACCGACGTATTGAGCAGCCAGGTGCTGGCAGTGTCATCGTCGCCCGTAGCGCGAGGCGAGTGATCCTGCCGGATCAGCGGGGGAGTACCGGCACTTTTCTGCAGGCAAAAAAATGGCCCACAACGGGGTGGGCCAAATGGGATTCATCAAAGGAGTAGGGTCAATTTACGCAGCCGGACGTGAAGGGGATGTGAAACGGATGTCATGGAATCGAGAAGTGGATCGATAATAAAGCGGCGTCATGACGGGGTGAAACAGCGTCGCCGGTTGCGTGGCAACGCTGTGTCGAATGATTCGCGGGGGATTGAGTCGGTCTAGCGGGCAATCGCCTGTACGCTTCTTTCAGGGACTGCGCGGTGTGCCAGATGCGGCAGCGAATGAGGCGCATCGATTCTGGATTTCATGCGGTCGGCAAATTCTCTGGCTTCCTGCCAGCTCCGGCATTTGACCGGGTAGTCGTCCAGTATTACAACCCAGGCATCGCCATATACACCTTCTTCAATTCGGATGAGCATTGTTGGCATCTCCTTTCAGTGAGGGTAAGTCTTTGCCGGGTCATCGGCGCTAAAGCAGACGCACGAAATCCTGCGCCGAAAATCGGTGTCTCGCTACAAAAAATTACAATTCCCCGATGAGCGCACACGGCCTGAAAGCAAACCGGCTCTGCAGCTTTCAAGGCTGTGTTCGTGGAGAAGCCTGACTCAGAAATGTGACAGGCTGATGGATAAGCGCCGATCAGAACGCCAGCTTGAAGCCGATCGTGCCCAGCATAATCGCCAGGAAGGGCCGTAGCAGGTCATCGGAGACGCGGCCGGCCATGTGGCTGCCCAGGTAGATACCGGGCAGTGAGCCCATCAACAGCCAGCCCAGCAACTCCCAGTTCATGTTGCCCATGCTCGCATGGCCAAGGCCTGCGACCAGCGTAAGAGGGACTGCGTGGGCGATCTCCGTACCCACCAGACGCCGGGTTGGCAGCAGTGGATAGAGGATGAACAACGCTACCGTGCCCAGCGCGCCCGCACCGATCGAGGTGAGTGCAACCATGGTGCCGAGAATCAGGCCGGTGATCACGGTCAATACCGTCAGGCTGGTGCCGCTGAAAAACGAGTAGCCGTCTCCGCGTCGGTGAGCGAAGGCCAGCAGTTTTTTCTTGAACAGGACGGCGAGGGCGGTGAGCAGCAGCACAAACCCCAGCGCCTGCTTGATGATCGCGTTGAGCGCTTCGGGAGCGGTATGCAGGGTGCTCAGAAACCACAGCGTCATGAGCACCGCCGGGACGCTGCCCAGGGTCAGCAGCCCGGTGACTTTCCAGTCGATGTTGTCGTTCTTGCGATGGACCAGAACCCCGCCGGATTTGGTAATCGCCGCGTACAGCAAGTCTGTGCCGACCGCCGTCGCCGGATTGATGCCGAACCACAACAGTATCGGCGTCATCAGCGAGCCGCCACCGACTCCGGTCATACCAACGATGAAACCGACTACCAGCCCTGCAACGACGAAACCCAGACCACCCGCTTCCATATCCAACCTTTTTCAAGCAAACGCATAGGCAAAAAGTGGCGGGTAGCATAACGGCTTGTGTGGTAAACGGTTATGAAGATGTGTTCTAACGTTATAACCGTTTGTCGCGGACGACTGCCGCCTCTGCGGCTTGGGCAGCACTCTGCAGGCGTTGGTTCGGGCCGATCCAGTTCAGCAGCGCCTCGGCTTCCATGGGTTTGGCGATCAGGTAGCCCTGACCCTCATCGCAGCCCCATTGCTTGACCAGACGACGAATCTCGTCGGTTTCGATGCCCTCGGCCACAACGCAGTATCCGAGTTTCTTGGCCAGACCGATCAATGCCTTGACCAGACGCTGATCGGTCTTGTCGGACGCCAGATTGCGGATCAGCGACTGGTCGAGCTTGACCGTCGTCGCGGGCAGCTGCCGCAGGTAATTCCAGTTGCTGTAGCCCGTACCGAAGTCATCGATCGCCACATCCATGCCCATCTGACGCATGCGCTCCAGCTGATGGCGCACCTCTGCCGGGTTGTGCATCAACGCGCCTTCGGTGAACTCCAGCTCAAAGCGGGTAGGGTCGATCTTGTGCATGCCCAGCAGGCGGATCATCCGGTCGGTGAACGCCGGGCCGGTGAGGTCTTCGGGCGTCACGTTGATCGCAATACGGAAATCGAAGCCCTGCTGCTGCCAACGAGCGGCCTGTTCGATGGCACTGGTCAGCACCCAAAGGCTCAGCGGGCGCATCAGTGCGGTCTTCTCGGCCAGCGGCACGAACTCGGCCGGTCCGATGGCGCCGAGTGTCGGGTGATTCCAGCGCAGCAAGGCCTCTACCGACGTACACAGGCCGGAGTCGAGGTCGATGCGCGGTTGATAGACCAGACGCAGTTGATCATGAGCGTACACCGCTCTGGTCAACGAACTGAGCAGTTTGAAAGCGCGCTGCTGGGCGGCGTCGAAGTGCGGTTCATACATCGCCCAGCCGAGATCGCGGTCGCGGGCATCGTCGGCAGCGCTGATCACCATGCGCATCCAGTCCTGCTCTTCGACTGCACCCTGGTTCAGGGTCACGACGCCCAGGCCGACCTGCATCTGTACCGGAATACCCCGGCACTCAACGGGTGTCTCGAAGTCTTTGAGGATGGTGCGAAACAGGTGCTCAGGCGTGCGGTCGCCCGCCAACAGAAAGCCGAAGCGCGTAGGGCTGACCTTGTACAGGGAACAGGTCGGCGGCAGCAGGCACTCCAGGCGGCCCTTGATTGCCGTCACCAGGTCCTGGGAGAAGCTGTAACCCAGCGCCTTGACGATGTCGTTGAGGAACGCGGAGGTAATCATGTCCACCACGACCAGCTGATAATCGACACTGGATGCCACTGCCTGATGAATATCTTCCTGCAGGCGTGAACGGTTGTACAAGCCGGTGGGCTGGTCGATGAAGCAACTGAGCCTGAGGCCGACGATGCGCTTCATGACCAGCGACGCAAAGCGCTTGAGCATCTGCGTCTGGTATTCGCTCATCGGCTCGCGCGGCTTGGTGTCGATCACACACAGGCTGCCCAGGGCAATGCCATCATCGGTGATCAGTGGCGCGCCTGCGTAGTAGCGGATGTCTGGGTGGCCGGTCACCAGGCCGTTGTTCACGAAGCGCGCATCAAGCGTCGCGTCGGGAATCTCGAACAGCGTGTCGGAAAGGATGGTGTAGGCGCAGAAGGACACGTTACGTGGCGTTTCACGAGCTTTCAGGCCCACCCTGGCGCGGAAAAACTGACGGTGCTCATCGACGATCGAGATCAAGGCAATCGGCGCCTCGAAAAAAGCAGCGGTCATCGCGACGAGTTCATCGAATACGTCATCGGACGTATCCTCAAGCACGCACAGTTCCCGGATGCGCAACAGACGTTGCGTTTCATTCAGAGGGATGGGGGCACTGGCGTTCATGACGATTCTCAATGGGTACTCGATGATGACTATATGACATCACTAAACTCACTTTAACAGACGAAAAGATTCCGACCACAGCGGCGAGATCCCAATTAATCGGCCGCAGATCGGATTTTTTGAACGCTATCGTTGTTCAAGCCGCGCACGGCGAGGGGTTGACCTTTTATTTACGGTATCTTGTGAGCACCACCATTCGTCGACTGGACGAAAAAAACTGAATCGAGCATCGTCCCGCAGGCTCTTTGTCTGCATTTCTTGCGTGCGCGGTGAGCACATCATTCATCGCATGGGTTTGTGTGTTGCTTGTCACTTTCGCTGGAAACGAGCTCACCCATAGCAAGTTAGCCAGGAGGCACATCATGAATATCGAGGTGCGACCCGCCCGCATAGCCGACGCCGATGCCATCAGTCGCGTGGTATTGGCGGCCTTGCGAATCAGCAATGCCAGGGATTATCCCGCCAGCGTGATCGAGCGCGTGCAATTGAGTTTCAGCCCGGCTGCGATCGAGCAGCTCATACAGCAGCGGCTGGTATTCGTGGCATCAGAGGGCAACGTGGTGGTGGGCACTGCCAGTCTGGAGGGGGAGGTGGTGCGCTCCGTGTTCGTCGATCCGGACCGGCATCGGCGGGGTGTCGGGCGTTTGTTGATGGCAGAACTGGAGCGCGTAGCCCGCAAGGCTGGCGCGGTGCGGATGGTTGTACCGTCATCCTTGACTGCGCAGGGGTTCTACTGGGCGCTGGGTTTCAACGTGGTGCGGGAGCATCTGGAGGGAGAGGAGCGTACGTTGATCATGGAGCGGCAACTGTGCGTCTGAGGCATTCCATGCCTTAAGCGGTAACTTCCTGCATTTCCTGCAGTTGATAGTGCGCGTACAGCGTGCTGGCGATCAGCGTGCAGAATACTTTCAGGGTATCGAGAGTATTGGCGTCATCGAGTGGCGCAGGCTTGGTATCCAGGCCGCACAGGGTGCCGAAGAAATCTCCGTTGGGAAAAATGATCGGCAACGAGAAGTAGCTCTGGAAACCGTACATTTTAGTAATGGGATGCTCTGCGTAGACGGGGTCGGTCGCGACTTCGTTGATTACGATAGGCTGGCGGTGCTGACGCAGCTCATTGCAGAACGTGGTCTCCAGCTTGAGCTGATGACCGGCTTCCAGCCCGAACTGGATTTCGTCGTAAACAGCGCATGCGGTCCAGCTGGCCTCGGTTACTTTGGCAATTGCCGCAAATCTTAGCCCGGTCAGCCGGGTTACCAGTCGTAAAAGACTGGAAGTGGCCTCGATTTCACTGATGACTGCCAGCTCTGCTGAAGTCAGGTTGTTGTTCAAAATTTGTCACCCTGGTCATAAAAAGCACTGATGCGGCCTTGGCAGTACGCCGGGCGCTGCCGATCCCGTGCAGGAAGTGATCGTGTCATACCTGATCGTGGCTTACATGAAATATCGTGTTGTTCGCCGCCAACTATTGAATGAGTTTTATGCCCATGTCAACGTTGCGGGCTTTTTCAAATAGCCTTTGCTCATAAATAGGCCTTTATGGATCCTATTTCAACTAATGAAGGCAATGCGTCTGAAACGCTGTCAGCAGAGAGGCGCGGCTGACAGGTTTTGAAAGGAGGGGCTGTCGGTAGGAGAAGCCATTGCCGGTTTTTTGCCGAAACTGTACTGACTCCATAAAAGAAGGGCAGCAGACGAATCTGCTGCCCTTCTGTCATGGCCGCTTGGCGTGGAGGCCTGGATTATGTCTTGAAGCGCAGAACCAGATCATTCAGGTTGACCGCCAACTGCGAAAGTTCGGTACTGGCGATCAGGGTCTGCCGGGTGCCTTCGCTGCTCTGCACGGCCAGGTCGCGAATGCTGACCAGGCTTCTGTCGACATCACGCGCTACATGCGCCTGCTGCTCGGAGGCCGCCGCGATCTGCAGGTTACGGTTATTGATCTCGAGTACCGAGTCGGTGATCTGGCGCAGCGATTCGCCGGCATCTTCTGCGGTCTTGCGAGTGATGTGAACTTCCTGAGTGCTCTTGTGCATCGACTCGACGGTGGCGGAAGAGCCGGCCTGAATTGCCGAAATCATCTGCTCGACTTCCTGCGTGGACGTCTGTGTACGATGCGCCAGAGCCCGCACCTCATCGGCGACCACAGCAAAGCCGCGACCCTGTTCGCCGGCACGCGCAGCTTCGATGGCAGCATTGAGTGCCAGCAGGTTGGTCTGTTCGGCAATGCCGCGAATCACGCCCAGCACTTTGCTGATGTCCTGAGCCTGACCGGCCAGCGCAGTAACTTGCGCGGAAGACCCCTCGACCAGGCCTGTCAGGTTTTGCATGGCGGTCAGGGTTTCGTTAACACGCTGGTTACCCAGATCGGCGGAAAGGCTCGACTGTTGGGCGGCCTGCGAAGTCGACGTAGCATTACGAGCGACCTCTTCTACGGCAGCACTCATTTCGTTTACCGCAGTCGCTGCCTGCTCGATTTCGCTGTTCTGTTGCTGCAGAGTGCGGTCGGCGCTTTCGGTGATCGATGTCATCTCGACGGCGGCAGTGCTCAACTGCGCGGACGCGCCGGAAATTTCGTGAATGGTGGTGCGCAGGTTCCCCGACATGGTGTTCAGGGCCGTCATCAAGCGTGATGCTTCATCACTGCCGCTAACGCTCAATTGCCGGGTCAGGTCACCGGCGGCGATGTCTTCCGCCAGTTTCAGCGAGGCGCTGATCGGGTCGACAATGCTGCGTGTCAGGGCAATCGCGAGTACCACGGTAAGCAGGAACGCTGCGATCAGCACAATCATCAACACGTTGACGCTGTGGTCGTAGACTGCAGTGGCATCTTTCCCGGAGACGACCGCTTCTTCAGCATTGTGCCCGCGTAGCGCAGTGAGTTTTTCCTGATAGGCAGCGGCCTTTAGGGCCTGTTCTCCGTTGGCAAGGGAGACCGCTCTTTCGTGATCAGCGCTGTCCAGTGCGACGACCTGTTTCAAGCCGTCAATGTAGACGCCCATCTTGTTATTGGCTTCTTCGAATTGCGCCCGGTCGGCTTCTCCCGACAGCAGGTGTTTTTGATAGAAGTCGCTGTTGGCACGTAGCGCCTCGATCGCTTCCCGTACCTTGGCTTCTGCGCTGGCGTGTACGCTCGGATCGTTGCTGGCAAGCATGCGGATGCTTTCCAGACGGGCGTGAAGCAGGGCGATCTGAATGTCGTCGACGACCTGAACGCTGGGCAGTGAGTTTTCTTCTATGTTCTGTTCGGCTACGCGCAGGTGGCCGATCTGTACGTAGGAGAAGGCTCCCAGACCGATCAACAGCAAGGTAATGACGCCAAAACACAGGGAGGCCCTGCGTGAAATGCTTAACGATCTGAGGTTCATGGTTGCCTCCAGCGGCAAAACAGACGAAGGCGAATACTTTCCTTCCAGTAACTGGTTTTCTGCTGGAAACGAGAGAGCTTTAATGAATGGCGATGAAAGTTATTTCATGAAGTATTCACGTGTCGTTAGGCGACGTTAAGCAACGGTGTGCGTCGAAAAGTTCCAGTCGTACGACCAATAAAGTTAACTTTCGCTATTAGCGTTACTGAAGTATTAACTCTAATGACGTGGCTTCCCGGGGCGGATCAAATGAGGGCTTATGGTTAAGCCGCAAACTCGTTACCCGTAACGACCAGCTTGTCCAGAAAACCTGCGATGCATCCCATACAGGCCATTCGCTCCTCTACATGGGGCATATGACTGGACTCTTCGAAGACAGACCAACTGATGTCGGGGACGTTATCCACATAGGGCTTCACGACCAGCGGTGTGGCTTCGTCGTACTTCCCGGAAATCAGTAAGGCAGGAACATTGATGAGCTCCAGGCGATCAACGATGGTCCAGTCCTTCATCGTGCCGATGACGTGAAACTCGGTAGGACCATTCATGGCGTGGTACACGGTCGGATCGGCGTCAATCGCGTCGAAGGTACGTTTTACCTCTTCCGGCCACGGTGTGATGCGGCAGACATGACGGTCATAGAATGCTCGCGAGGCTTTCAGGTATTCCGGGTCTTTCAATGTTCCCGCCTCTTCGTGCTTGAGCAACGCAGCCTGCACGTCGGCTGGCAGATCCTCGCGCAGCCGGTTGGCCTCGTTTACCCAAGTGAGCATGTCTGCGGGGGAGTTGGCGATGATCAGCGCCTTCAGCCCTGCAGGCTGGCGCACGGCATGCTCTGCCGCCAGCATCCCGCCCCACGACTGGCCCAGCAATGCGTAGTTGTTTTTGATACTCAGGTGCGCAAGCAGATTGTCGAGTTCGCTCAGGAACAGATCGACCGTCCAGAAATCGCGACCCTTATGGGGCAGTCGAGTCGACTTTCCGTTACCCAACTGGTCGTAATGGATAACGGCCCGGCCAGTGCTGGCGATGTCCTTGAACGCATCGACGTAATCGTGCGTACAACCGGGGCCGCCGTGCAGAATGACCAGTGGTGTGCCGGGACCGTGCAGGTCGCCTGTGATGCGATACCACGTCTGATAGTCGCCAAAGGGCGCAAAACCTTCCTTGATCGTCATATCTGCCATGTCGCCGGTCCCTGCTGGATAGTTTGGGGGCACCATAGCGCGGCGTCTTGCGCCTCATAACTATAGAAAATGATAGGTTTTGGCCGATAATCCGGTCAGTGGTCGAGTAAACGGTAGTGAACGGCACGCACCACCGCCTGCACACGGTTTTTTGCCCCCAGCTTCTGCATGGCCGAATTCAGGTGCAAGGTCACCGTAGCGACAGAGCGGTTGAGCTGATCGGCAATCTCCCTGGCCGTCAGGCCCTCGGCAGACCAGCTCAGGCATTCGCGCTCACGCGGGGTCAGCCTGATCGCATTGCATGAGCGTATTTTCTGGTCGAACAGCGGGTAGGCGACCTCCTGAAAGGCGTGAGCGAGCAGGCCAAACTCGGCCAGGCTCTGGCGGGCGTCCTCGAGGGCGACATCGCTGCCGTCCGTACACAGCCCGGTCAGCGTGGCAAAACCGCCCTTGGGCATGTGGATCGGCACCGTTACGCCACAGGTCATGTGTGAGTCATGCAGATAGCGCACCACCGGCTTGTGCATATCCGTGATGAAGGTTTTCAGCACCGTCTCGGCCCTGGGCTGGTATGACCATACGAAGGGCGAGACGCTGGCGACGGCCAGGTGTTGCACCGGATCGATCTGGTAATAGCCCTGACTGCACCAAAGCGCGTGCCAGTCCGCAGGTGTATTGCGCAATGAAAGCAGCGACGGGGTGATCAGTGCTCCATCATGGGACACTGGCACCGGGCTGTAGTCGTAAATCACGGCATCGAATCCGAGATCCGATGCCAGCAGCAGCGCGCAATCCATTTGCTGATCCAGCGTAGATGCAGACTGCAGCCGCGAATTGAAATCCGACAACCTGATATGCATGGCATGACCTCCTTTGTCATTGAGCCGATGTAGGGCTCTAATATAGCAATTAGCAAGGACGGTGCCACGCGTGCGTCCAATCGGCTGCCAGTCCTGTAAAACCTATAAGAATTGCTAGCTGTCTGCGCTCGCCTTGCAGGATAGGGTTGATGCCATGAGCGTCGTCCGCAGAGGTGCAATGCAATGGGCTATGAACACAGGCCGGATGAGCTGAAAACAATCGAAGTCGACGGATGGTCAATGTTCGACTACAACGTTGCTCTGCCCTTTTACGTAGAGGGGGCGGCGGCGTACTTTCCGGTCCTGCTGAATTTTCTGTCACAGCATCGGGGCGTCTGATGAATCTGGGTCGTTATCGTTTTATTCTCCAGCGTCCGCTGCAGCTGCTGCCGGTGCTGTTCGGCATCAGCCTGGTCACCTTCATTCTGGTGCGTTCGATCCCCGGCGATCCGGCGCGCATGCTGCTGGGTTCGCGTTCCACACCACAGGCCCTGGCCAACATCCGCGCCCAGTATGGTCTGGATGAGCCTCTGCGGACACAGTACGTGTATTTCATGAAAAACCTGGTGCAGGGCGATATGGGCAAATCGCTGCTGTACAAGATAGACGTACTCAAGCTGATCAGCACACGGATCGAGCCCACCGTATTTCTGGTGTCGGGCAGCGTTCTGCTGGCGCTGCTGATTGCCGTGCCCCTGGCCACGCTCGCTGCGCGTAACAAAGGCAGTTGGAGCGACAACCTGATCCGCGTCTTTACCACCACCGGGCTGGGCATGCCGGCGTTCTGGCTTGGCATCATGCTGATCCTGATGTTCAGTGTGCAGCTTGGCTGGTTTCCGGTGTCGGGTTACGGCAGCGACTGGCTGGACAAGGTTCATCACCTGGTGCTGCCTTGTCTGACCATTGCGCTGGCCCTGTCTGCGGTGCTGATTCGCAACCTGCGCGCGAGCATGCTTGTGGAGCTGCAAGCCGATCATGTGACGGCGGCCCGGGCGCGTGGCCTCAGTGAAGGTGCGCTGTTTCGGCGCCACGTGTTGCCCAATTCGCTGGTGCCTTCGATCAACCTGCTGGCGGTGAACATCGGCTGGCTGATCAGCGGCACCGTGGTGATCGAGAGTCTGTTTGCGATTCCCGGCATCGGTCAGTTGCTGGTGCGCGGCATCTTCAGTCGCGATTACATGGTGGTGCAGGGGGTGGCCATGGTGCTGGCCTGTGCCACGGTGATCGTGAACTTCCTGGCCGATGTGGCCACGGTGGCCATTGACCCGCGGGTGAATATCAAATGACCGTGGCCCATGCCCATCTTCGTCCGCACTGGCGTTCCCGGCTGCGCCTGCGTTTGCGCAATGGCCGGCTGGCGATGCTGCTGGGCGGCTCTTTATTGGGCGGGTGGCTGATATTGGCGCTGTTTGCGCCATGGCTGGCACCTTACGATCCGATCTACCAGAACACCGAGCTGCGCATGCTCGCGCCGCACCTCGCGCATCCGTTCGGCACCGACAATTTCGGTCGCGACATTCTGTCCAGAGTGATCTGGGCGGCACGCGTCGATCTGCAGATCTGCGTGATCGGGGTGATCTTCCCGTTCATGATCGGGACCTTCGTCGGCGCCTTGTCGGGCTACATCGGCGGACGTTTCGACAACCTGTGCATGCGCGTGATCGACATCGTGCTGGCATTCCCGTTTCTGGTGCTGATGCTGGCGATCATCGCGATTCTCGGGCCAGGCCTGGGCAGCTTCTACATTGCCATGGCACTGGTGGGCTGGGTGTCTTATGCGCGGCTGATCCGCTCACAGGTCCTGGTGCTCAAGGAAAGCGATTTCGCCCTGGCGGCCAAGAGCCTGGGCTTTGGTCACCTGCGTATCCTGTTCCGCCATCTGCTGCCCAACGCGATGTTCGGCTCGATTGTGTTTTCCATGTCTGACGCGGTTCTGGTGCTGCTCAGTGGCGCATCGGTCAGCTACCTGGGCCTGGGTGTGCAACCACCGATGGCGGAGTGGGGGACCATGGTCGCCGAAGGGCAGGCGTTCCTCACTTCTGCGTGGTGGATCTGCACCTTTCCGGGCCTGGCCATCGTGACCTTGGCCATGGGCTTCAGCCTGTTGGCGGACGGCGTCGCCGAAACCCTGGGAGAACGGCAATGAGTACGCCCGTGCTGCAGGTCAGCGAGATGAGCGTGGTGGCGAGCCATCGCGGCCGCGAAGTGACGCTGGTCGACCGGTTGTCGTTCGACCTGCACCAGGGCGAGATCCTCGGGCTGGTCGGTGAAAGCGGCTCTGGCAAGACCATGGCCTGCCGGGCGCTGATGCAATTGATGCCGTCGCCGGATCTGCACGTGCGTGGCGGCTCGGTACGGCTCAATGATGTCGACCTGTTGAAGCTGAGTGCCGCTGGAATGCGTGCCATGCGTGGGCGGCGGATCGGCATGATTTTCCAGAACCCCGCCAGCCATCTGGACCCGCTGATGCGTATCGGCGAGCAGATCGCCGAAGGTGTTCGTCTGCATCAGGGCGCATCGAAGCGTGAAGCCCGGGCGCAGGCGATCGATCTTTTGCGCCAGGTCGGTATTCCCGATCCGGCGTCCCGTGTGGATAACTTCCCCCATGAGTTTTCCGGTGGCATGCGCCAGCGCGCGATGATTGCCGTGGCACTGGGCTGTGGGCCGCAGGTCCTGATTGCCGACGAGCCGACGACTGCGCTGGATGTGACGGTGCAGGCGCAAATCCTGCGTCTGTTGCTGGACCTGCGCGATCGTCACGGGCTGTCGTTGATCATGATCACCCACGATCTCGGCGTGGTGGCGCAAACCTGCGACTCGATTGCGGTGATGTACGCCGGTCGCCTGTGTGAGCACGGCAGCAAGCGCGATGTGCTCGCCCGCGCACGTCATCCTTACACCCACGGTCTGATCGAATGCCAGCCCGCCAGCAGCGCGGGCAGCGAACTGCTACGGACCATTCCCGGCCAGCCGCCCTTGCTCGACGCACTGCCCGGCGGCTGCCGTTTCCATGCCCGCTGCAGTCATGCAGGAGCAGACTGTCCTGACAGGCTACCGCTGATGCGGCCGATGGGCGTTGCCCATGCGGCGGCCTGTCACTACCCGTTGGTGCAATCGCGGGAGGCCGTCTCATGAGCGGCCCAATACTGCTGAACGTCAATGATCTGGTGGTGCGCTTCCCGGCACCCGGCTCGGGTTTCATGGGCCTCAACAAGCGTTGGGTGCATGCCGTCAACGGTGTGTCACTGAGCATTTGCGCGGGTGAAACGCTGGGGCTGGTCGGCGAGTCCGGCAGCGGCAAGAGCACGCTGGGCCGCGCCATTCTGCGCCTGAATGACATTACCTCCGGGCAGATCGTCTTCGATGACGTCGACATGGCCCAGGGCAGCGGTATCAATCTGCAACGCCTGCGCAGCGAAACCGCGATGGTCTTTCAGGACCCGTCCTCTTCGCTCAATCCGCGCATGACCATCGGTGCGACGCTGGCCGAGGTGCTTGCCGTGCAGCGCAAGGTCGCCACTTCCGACATTCCGGCGCGGGTCACCGAGCTGCTCGACATGGTCGGTCTGCGGCCCGAATTTGCCGAACGCAAGCCGGGTGCCTTGAGCGGCGGACAATGTCAGCGTGTCGGTATCGCTCGCGCGCTGGCCATCGAGCCACGGCTGATCATTGCCGACGAATGCGTGGCGGCGCTGGACGTTTCGATTCAGGGGCAGATCATCAACCTGCTGCTGGAGCTGCGCCAGCGCATGAACCTGGCGATTCTGTTCATCGCCCATGACCTGGCCATCGTGCGTCGCCTGTGTGATCGGGTGGCGGTGATGTACCTGGGCAGAATCGTTGAAGAAGGCCCGGTCGAGGATGTCTTTGTTTCGCCGCGCCACCCCTATACCGCGGCGCTGATTCAGGCGATTCCGGAAATCGATCCGGATCGTCCTTTGCTCGGCGAGCCGTTGCAGGGTGAGCCGCCAAGCCCCCTGAATTTGCCCGACGGCTGCGCGTTTCATCCGCGTTGCCGGTTCGCCAGGCCGACCTGCTCCAGCGTCGCGCCACCGACCCGGCATGTCGGCCAGCAGCGCTACGACTGCGTGCTGGAAGCCCCGGTTTTTTGATCTCAACCTGTAACCACATCTGTCCCGACATCGACAAGGAGTTCATGCGTATGAAAGCTCGACCAATGAAAATGCTGACCGTCGCCATGCTGGCGGCCTGTTCCCTGGCGGCGGGCGTGGCCGAAGCTGCGGGCGTGCTGACCATCGGCCGTCGTGAGGATGGCACCACGTTCGACCCGATCAAAAGCGCGCAGAACATCGACAACTGGGTGTTTTCCAACGTCTACGACGTGCTGATCCGCGTAGATGACAAAGGCACCAAGCTGGTACCGGGGCTGGCGGAAAGCTGGTCGATCTCGCCTGACGGGCTGACCTACACGCTCAAGATGCGCCCGGCCAAATTCTCCGATGGCTCGGACCTGACGGCCAGTGACGCGGTGTTCAGCCTGCTGCGAATCCGCGACGACAAGGGTTCGCTGTGGAGCGATTCCTACAAGATTATCGACAAGGCCGTCGCGACAGATCCGCATACGCTGGTGATCACGCTGAAGAATCCTTCGGCCTCGTTCCTCTCGCAACTGGCCCTGCCCAACGTGTCGATTCTCTCCGAGAAAGCCATGAAGAGCATGGGCGAGGAAGCGTATGCCGAGCAGCCTGTCAGCTCTGGCGCATTTACCGTGAAGGAGTGGCGGCGCGGTGACCGGGTGATTCTGGCGAAGAACCCCAACTTCTGGGAGGCGCCGAGCGTGAGCCTGGACGGGGTCGAGTGGATCTCGGTGCCGGACGATAACACCCGCACGCTCATGGTCCAGAAGGGCGAGCTCGATGCTGCGATATGGATACCGTTCTCGCGCATCGCAAATCTGCAGAAGGACCCCGATCTGGTGGTCCATCTCGACCCCTCCACCCGTGAAGATCATCTGCTGATCAACCACGAACATGGCGCATTGGCCAAGCCGGAAGTGCGCCAGGCGCTGGACATGGCCATCGACAAGAAATCGCTGGTCGATGCCGCCACTTTCGGGCTGGGCACCGTGGCCAATTCCTACATTCCCAAAGGCGCGCTGTACCACTACGCCGACAACCTGCAACGTCCTTATGACCCGGTGAAGGCCAGACAGATGCTGGCGGACGCCGGTGCATCGGACCTGAAACTCAATTACGTGGTCAACGCGGGCAACGAGGTCGACGAGCAAATCGCGGTCATGCTGCAACAGCAACTGGCCAAGGTCGGCGTGACCACAACGCTGCAGAAAGTCGACCCGAGCCAGAGCTGGGACATGTTGATTGCCGGTGACTACGACATCTCGGTGATGTACTGGACCAACGACATCCTCGACCCGGACCAGAAGACCACCTTCGTGCTCGGCCACGACACCAACAATAACTACATGACCCGTTACAAGAACGACAAGGTCAAGGAGCTGGTCGCTGCCGCACGGGTCGAGATGGACCCGAAAAAGCGTGAGCAGATGTACATCGACCTGCAGAAAATGGCCAAGGCGGACGTCAACTGGATCGACCTCTACTACAGTCCCTACATCAGCGTGTCGCGCAAGAACATCGAGCACTTCGGCCAGAACCCGCTGGGCCGCTTTACGCTCGAAGAAACGGTCAAGAAGTGACATGAGCAGGGCGCCTGTCTGAACGGCAGGCGCTATTCAGCAACGCTTTCCGATGCCTATTCGGCCGGGAAACGTTAATTTGTATCCTCAGGTTTACCAGGCCTTTGACAGGTTCTGCCGGTGGTAAAATTGCGGCCTTTTTGCGCTGTACCCCCGCGGAGCTGTCATGCACAAACCCACCCCTCTTACCGAATCCCCGAACGCACTGGCGTTCATCACGCGTTTCTTCGCTGCTGAATCCGCTGGCGGGCTGGTGCTGATGGCGGCTGCGCTGGCGGCCCTGATCGTAGCCAACTCACCGCTGGCCGACAGCTACTTCGCCGCGCTGCACGCAGTGTTCGCCGGTTTGTCGGTTTCGCACTGGATCAACGACGGTCTGATGGCGATCTTCTTCATGCTCGTCGGCCTGGAGATCAAGCGCGAGGTGCTCGCCGGTCAGCTTGCCTCCTGGAGCCAGAGAGCCTTGCCGGGCTTTGCGGCGCTTGGCGGCATGCTGGTTCCGGCGCTGATCTACGTGGCCTTCAACTGGGGGCGGCCAGACACCATCGGCGGCTGGGCCATTCCGGCAGCGACCGATATCGCGTTCGCCCTGGGTGTGCTGTCACTGCTGGGCAAGCGCGTGCCGCTGTCGCTTAAGATCTTCCTGTCGGCACTGGCGATTCTCGATGATCTCGGCGCGGTGCTGATCATCGCGCTGTTCTACACCAGCGATCTTTCCATTCCCATGCTGCTCGCAGCGCTGGGCTCCATCGCCGTGCTCTTCGCGCTGAATCGTCTGGGTGTTAAAAAACTGCTGCCTTACCTCATCGTCGGCGCGCTGCTGTGGTTCTTCATGCTCCAGTCCGGTATCCACGCCACCCTCGCGGGCGTCGCGCTGGCGCTGTGCATCCCGTTGGGCAAACCCGATGAGGAGGCCCGCTCGCCGCTGCTGCACCTGGAAGAAAAGCTGCACCCGTGGGTGGCGTTTGCCGTCGTACCGATCTTTGGTTTTGCCAACGCTGGCGTGTCACTGTCGGGCATTACCGCCGACACGCTCGTGGACCCGGTCCCGCTCGGCGTTGCGCTAGGACTGCTGGTCGGCAAACAGGTCGGCATATTCGCCATGGCCGCGCTGGCGATTCGCGCTGGCCTGGCGCGCTTGCCGGATGGCAGCAACTGGGGCCAGCTTTATGGCGTTGCAGCCTTGTGTGGTATCGGCTTCACCATGAGCCTGTTCATTGGCGCACTGGCCTTCCCGGGCGCGCCGGAACTGGTCGATGAGGTCAAGGTGGGCGTGCTGATCGGTTCGGTGTTGTCGGCTGTGCTGGGTGTGGTGGTGTTGCGCAGGTTTGCGCAGCGGGGGTGAAGTTGCAGTAGTCCTTGGCACGATAGTTACAAGATTATCGTTCCTCACGCTCCAGCGTGGGAATGCCGTTCTGGACGCTCCGCGTCCGGGTAGCGGAGTCGGTGGCAGGGCGCAAACCGATCAGCAGGCCGTGAAGTTGATTCTGGATCGGATGTCCATGATCTGATCGCAATCCGACATACAGAAACCTCACGGCATGTCGATAAAGAAGTGACATGCCAGGGACTCGGCAAATCCGACTTTATTTTGAGAGCCCACAGCATGCTTCACCTGTTCAGCCCCCGTCGCGACAAAAAGGCCCTTCAGCAACTTATTTCCTCGCTCAAGGGCGGCACTGAGCCCGCGGTAGGGGGATGTGCTGAAAAAAGTGCGGTACTGGAATGCTGGAGCTCGCTGAGCACCCAGCGTCGCCTCGACGAGCAACGTATTGCCGCGCTTGAGCAAGAACTGGAAACCGCCCGCCATCTGTTGGGCGAAGCCTCTGCCTCGGCTGCCGCTTATGAAACCCGCTTTGATCTGGTCAACCGTGCGTCAAGTGAAGGCCTCTGGGACATGGAGGTGGTCGCGGGCGATCCGGTCAACCCGAACAATCGATTCTGGTGGTCGCAGCAACTACGCAAGCTTCTCGGTTTCAATGACGAGCGGGACTTCCCCAACGTACTGGCGAGCTGGGCAGACCGGCTTCATCCTCAAGATAAACAAGCCTCGCTGGACGCATTTGCCAAACACCTGAATGACCGTTCCGGCAACACGCCGTATCGGATCAAGAATCGTCTGGCGATGAAGGACGGCACCTACCGCTGGTTCTATGCCCAGGGCGAAACATTAAGGGATGCGCGCGGAACGCCGCTGCGGGTCGCCGGTTCTCTTCGGGATATTCACGATGAGCTTGAGCGTGATCTTGAACACGATGTGATCATTACTCGCTTCGAACTCGCTCGGGAGATGCTCTCCGACGGTCTTTGGGACATGGAAGTCATTGCCGGTGCCCCGGTCAATGCGCGCAATCCTTTCTGGTGGTCCCCCCAGTTCAGGCGCCTGCTGGGTTTTGAAACGGTCGAAGAGTTTCCTGACGTACTGGATAGCTGGGCGTCACGGCTGCACCCTGAAGACAAGGAGCGCAGTCTGACGGCATTCGGTGCGCACTTGAATGACCGGACTGGCAAGACGCCGTTCGATATCGAGTACCGCCTGAAGATGAAAACCGGCGAGTACCGCTGGTTCCGTGCGCGCGGCCAGACTCGGCGCAATCCCGAAGGTGTTCCGCTGAGGGTGGTCGGTGCGTTGGTGGATGTGCATTTGAAACATGAGCAGGACGCTCTTCGCGATACCGAAGCACAGCATCAGAAAAACCTGGAAGAGAACATCGCTCAACTGACCCAGATAGTTGGCACTATCCAGAGCATTGCCAGCCAGACCAACCTTCTGGCGCTCAATGCGGCAATCGAGGCTGCGCGCGCCGGTGAGGCAGGGCGGGGCTTTGCGGTTGTGGCGGATGAAGTCCGCAAGCTGGCGACCAGAACGACCGAAGCGACGGAGCAGGCGGCAAGCATGATGAGCCGCTGATAAAACCAGCGTTCGCTGGTTGATAGCGGCAAAAAAAAACGCCTCCGCAAGGGAGGCGTTTTTTCAACTCAGCACATCAGATACATCAGGCCAGGTCGAAGCGGTCCAGGTTCATCACCTTGGTCCAGACTGCCACGAAGTCGTTGACGAACTTCTCGTGTGCATCCGAGCTGCCATACACTTCGGAAATCGCACGCAGTTGAGCATGCGAGCCGAAGACCAGATCGACACGGGTGCCGGTCCATTTCACTGCGCCAGTCTTGCGGTCACGGGCTTCGAACGTATCGGTGCCACCCGCAGTCGCTTTCCACTCCACGCCCATGTCCAGCAGGTTCTTGAAGAAGTCGTTGGTCAGGGTGCCCGGCTGATCAGTGAAGACGCCATGCTTGCTCTGTCCGACGTTGATGTTCAAGACCCGCAGGCCGCCCAGCAGCACAGTCATCTCCGGTGCCGTCAGGGTCAGCAGTTGCGCCTTGTCGACCAGCAACGATTCTGCCGAGACCTTGTAATGCCCCTTCTGGTAATTGCGGAAACCATCAGCGATCGGCTCGAGGAAGCTGAACGACTCAACATCGGTCTGCTCCTGAGACGCATCGGCACGGCCCGGTGCGAACGGAACGGTGACGTGCTGGCCTGCATTTTTTGCAGCCTGCTCGACACCTGCGTTACCGGCCAGGACGATCAGGTCGGCGATTGAAACCTTCTTGCCGCCCGACTGAGCTGCGTTGAATTCGCTCTGAATACCTTCAAGGGTCTTCAGCACGCCTGCCAGTTGCTCAGGCTGGTTGACTGCCCAATCCTTCTGCGGAGCCAGACGCAGACGGCCGCCGTTGGCACCACCGCGCTTGTCCGAGCCACGGAAGGTAGAAGCTGCCGCCCAGGCCGTCGACACCAGCTGCGAGACCGAAAGGCCCGAAGCGAGAATCTTGGCCTTGAGTGTGGCCACATCCTGATCATCCACCAACGCATGATCAACGCTTGGAATCGGGTCTTGCCACAGCAGCTCTTCGGCCGGTGTTTCCGGGCCGAGGTAGCGGGCAAGCGGGCCCATGTCACGGTGAGTCAGCTTGAACCAGGCGCGGGCGAACGCGTCGGCCAGTTGCTCAGGGTTGTTCAGGAAGCGACGGGAGATCTGCTCGTAAGCCGGATCGAAGCGCAGCGCCAGGTCAGAGGTCAGCATGCTTGGTGCATGACGCTTGGATGGATCGTGGGCATCCGGAATCTTGCCGGCGCCTGCGCCGTTCTTCGGCGTCCATTGATGCGCGCCTGCCGGGCTCTTGGTCAGTTCCCATTCGAAGCCAAAGAGGTTTTCGAGGTACTCGTTGCTCCATTTGGTTGGCGTCGAAGTCCAGGTCACTTCCAGGCCGCTGGTAATGGTGTCGCCACCCTTGCCGCTGCCGAATTTGTTTCTCCAGCCAAGACCCTGTTCTTCCAGGCCGGCCGCTTCAGGCTCCGGACCAACGTTGTCGGCAGGGCCGGCACCGTGGGTCTTGCCGAAGGCGTGGCCACCGGCGATCAGCGCCACGGTCTCTTCGTCATTCATCGCCATGCGACCGAAGGTTTCACGGATATCCCTTGCCGAAGCAACCGGGTCCGGCACACCTTCAGGGCCTTCAGGGTTCACGTAGATCAAGCCCATCTGCACGGCGGCAAGCGGGTTTTCCAGATTGCGTTCGCCACTGGCGGTACGGCTTTCTTCGTTGGCGTGATTCTCCGGCTCGGCCACCAGCGTGCCGTCGCCCGGTTGCTGCATTTTCTTCTGCGCGCCGTAGCGTTCTTCACCACCCAGCCAGGTGGTCTCGGAACCCCAGTACACGTCCTCTTCCGGTTCCCAGACATCCGCGCGACCACCGGAGAAACCGAAGGTCTTGAAGCCCATGGATTCGAGCGCGACGTTACCGGTCAGCACGATCAGGTCAGCCCAGGAGATCTTGCGGCCGTACTTCTGCTTGACCGGCCAGATGAGGCGGCGAGCCTTGTCCAGGCTGACGTTGTCGGGCCAACTGTTGAGCGGCGCAAAACGTTGCTGACCGGCACCTGCACCGCCACGACCATCGCCTGTCCGGTAAGTACCGGCGCTGTGCCAGGCCATACGGATGAACAGCGGGCCATAGTGGCCGAAGTCTGCCGGCCACCAGTCCTGGGACTGGGTCATGACGTTACGCAGGTCCTGTTTGACCGCTTCGATGTCAAGGCTCTTGAACTCCTTGGCATAGTCGAAATTCTCGCCCATCGGGTCGGAGAGCGTGGAATGCTGATGCAGAATTTTCAGGTTCAGCTGCTTGGGCCACCAGTCACGGTTGGTGGTGCCGCCGCCGGCAGCGTGGTTGAAGGGGCATTTCGATTCAGTTGACATGCTTGATACACCTTTTTGTCATTTGCATCCGGCCATCCAGTCCACTCGTGGGACCTCAGACAATGATGACGGAACTCAACAGCACTGGGTTCATGCCGGCCGCTCGGTGAACGATCAGGCCAGCCCTACAGATACGCGGCACAGCGATCGTCAGATTGCTGCGAGCCGAGCCCACAACGTGCATAGCAGACTTGAGCTCATTGTTATCTCCTTATCAGGGTGAAACCGCACGACTTTCGCCGATGCTTATGCAGATTAGCCTTCTTCACGAAGATTTCTAATAGAAAGAACATTACGGGGCGATAGGCAGACTCTGGCAGCGCTGTCATCAAGGCATCAAGCGGCTCTGCTAATCTGCTCAGCCCATGAGACCGCAGGCCTGGCTTAGCCCATGATCACGATTCGCAGCATGACCCTGGACGACTACGATGCGGTCATCGAACTGATGCGCAGCACGCCAGGCATCTCCCTGCGCGACGCCGATTCGCGCGAAGCGACCGCTCGCTACCTCGAACGCAACCCCGGCATGAGCTTCGTCGCCGAGGCGGACGGCACCTTGTGCGGCTGCGTGATGTGCGGGCATGACGGAAGACGCGGTTATCTGCAGCATCTGATCGTGCTGCCCGAGTATCGCCGGCGGGGGATTGCCCATGAGCTGGTCGAACGCTGTCTCGAGTGTCTGGAGGCGCTGGGTATTTACAAGTGTCACCTGGACGTCATGAAGAGTAATGAAGCGGCCGGACGTTATTGGCAGGGGCAGGGATGGACATTGCGGGAGGATATCGATCGGTATTCGAAGGTGCGGCGGGGCGGGAATGTTTGAAGGGGAAAACGGGCGCTAGGCATGCGTAGGCTTTTCAACTGATTGTGTCGCTTGATTGTGCTTTGTCGTGCTGACAGCGTTCGATGAAACTATCCTGCCTTCAAAGGCGATACATATTCTGCCACTGCGCTTGGCGTAATACAGGTTCTCATCGGCCTCTTTCAACAGGTCATTGATCGTTTCAACCCGCGACAAACTCGCCACACCGGCACTGAATGAATAGGGCACTTGAGCCGCGTCATCATGTTGCGCGAGCATCAATAACCCTTCCAGTGCATGTATAGCGTCTGTGGCGTTCGCCGCCGATAAGATCACGCCAAACTCTTCCCCACCCAAGCGACCGAAGCTGATGAGCCCATTTGTGCTTTTCAGCAGTGTTGCAAAACTGATAAGAACATTGTCACCCACGTCGTGACCATGGGTGTCGTTGATACTTTTAAAGTGATCCAGATCAAGCATGGCAAACCACAACGACGATTTATCAGCGGATGCCAGCGCGGTATTCAGACCGGCAACCAGTGCACGACGGTTGGGGGCGTGCGTCAGGGTGTCGGTTTCGGACAGTTCCTGATAACGATCCCTGGCTGCCATGGTCTGCATGATAAGGCTCAGGAAGGTTGCATTCAGGCAGCCGCCCAGTAACGTCGAGCTGATCAGGAACACATAAAACAGAGGTACATGGTCGACGCCGACGGCCGTCAGGTCCGTTTGCCACATGATCAACCAGATCAGCGCAGCCGCGGCGATGTAATCAATAAACTTGACGAAGAATACGCTCATTCCCGTGATGAGCAGGGAGGTGACAACCAACCCCCACATCGACGCTTCCACGCCCATGCGGTCGATCTGTTCATTGAACAGAAAGGTCAGTGATGCCATGTAAATGATGCCGAACAGGCGCCACGCCAGCATGCTCCTGCTATTAGACGTGACAATGATCGACAGCGTCGCCCCCGCCAGCGCGCAGCAGATGAATATATCCAGTGATCGATCAATGGACGGATTCAGACACCAGCTGATAACCCAACTGAAAAGACCGATCAATTGAGACAGCTTCAAGGGTACGAAAATAGAGTTTTTCAGGTTTCTTCTTTGCGGCACGTGCAGTTTTCCATACTGATGCCAGCCGAACCGTTATCGACGGCACACGCCTTGGTCGAACAGGGTGATGATATATGGCCACTATACGTGATTGTCAGATGCGGGGGATGGCCGCTGGTCTTGCGGTGGTGCGCGCAGGCTTTGTTGAATGAGGGGCAGGGCAGGGCAGGGCAGCGGCCGGTCTGGTCTACAGTTGCTTGCGCAGCCAGACGTAGCCCGATGGTCAGATGTAGACCGCATGGGCGCTTCCGCCCTGGCCCATGAATGCGGGCAATACGAAGATTGCCTATCTCCCTGCTCTTGAGGTGGGTCAGCCCTGTTGCCACTGGAATTCCATCGACGCGGGCCAGGTAAATAATCTTTTTCCACCCAGGATCTGTATTTGTCCGAGGTTGACAGTGTTACGAAATGCTCAGCCAATCCGATAAGTTTTGCAACGCAAAGGGACAGGAGACGTTGAATAAAATCCCACGCAGACGTGAGACGCTTGAAACCTTAGACGTAAAGTGAGTTATTTAGAAAACAGCACACTGGAATAAGCGCAACGTCGTCAGCTATATCGATCTATAAACCTGCTCGCCTAAAGCATTCTCGCCTAAAAGACGAGCGTCCGGTTTCAACCGGTCATCATGAATTTAATTTGTTCGCGTTGCTAAAGATTAGTTCATGGCTACGCTCAATTATCATGAACAACACTTGAGCGCCAGGCCCCTCACTCTGAGAGGTGGCGATGTATTTCCGACTGTAATTGTGACAGTGCTTTCATAGCCCCAAACACAGCCATGTGTGCGAATTTAATTATAAGGATATTTCCATGGGTCTTAATAGATTGTCCAGAATAAAACGCTTGTCAGCGCGTGCGGGGCTGGATTCATTGGCTGCACAGGCGTTGATATCCCCCGCAGCCTTTCGTAACAAACTATCGACGAGTGGTTTATCATTCTGTGAGGTCGATGAGCTGTATGAATCAGCCCGTGACGAGCGAGAGGCGGCGCTAATTTACGAGAAATGCTTGCTGGCTCGCTCCTCTCCATTGCTGAAAAACGCAGTGCGTTTGGGCATCAACCCTCCGGACGCATCGCTACGTGATTATGAAGAGCAGTTTGGTCATCGCGCCAGTAGCTATACCTTGCCAGGCTCTGTGTCATCGATGTTCTCCCCGGCGGCCTACCTTTCGGCTCTCTACCGGAATGCTCGCGGCCTGTACCCGGAAGAGTCGCCTTATCACATTGACAAGCGCCGGCCCGACCTGAAGGGGTTATCACTCAGTCAAAGCAATATGAACAAGGAGGTTTCTGCGCTCTCGCTCTCGAACGAGGTGCTGATGACCCTGGCTGGAGAGTCGCTGAAGCTGGATGTAACGGCAGAGGGTCAGGGGTCGGTATTGGAATGGCTGTCTACGTATCGACTCAGTGGCTCGACACCGTATCATCACCCCCATGCCCGTTTGCGTCAGAGTCAGATACAGAAGGATCCCAAGTTTAAACAGTTGGCGGCTAACCCTCGAGTAACGGGTTTGTTTTCCGGGGCCACCATGGCGGGAATGGCGTTTGATATTTCCCCTGAGGTGTACGCTATATTGACGGAGGAAGTAACGGCGGGAAGCGCTGATGAGTTATACGCCAGAAACTTCGGCACTATTGATCCGGAGACGTTGATCACGCCACAGAGTCTGCGTCGTTATTACGGACTTAGTGATGAGGAAGTGGCGCTATTTTCAACAGATTATGCCAATGGGGAGGAGGGGGCTGAAGAATACATCAACAATTTATTGGTGACCAGGATAGGGGATAAGATTTATCGTCTACAAAGCGGACATCCTACGAATACGTTAAACTACGCTTGGTTACTGCCTCAGGCGGACGGAACGTGGTTGTTGAAATTCAGTTTTAGTGATGCTCAGCCTGGTTATGATATTTTTCGGGTGAGAGTTGATACTGCAGACGCTATCATATATGGAGAAAACCAGGATTGGGGGGATTTTGTTCCTGGGCAATCGTATACGGTAAGAATTCAGGCTTCGGAGCTTCTGCAGGGTGAACTTACAATGTCCCTGCGGCGTTATCATTATAACGGCTCCTATGTGGGTGGGGTCGTAAGTTATAATGTAAATATTATTGATTCGTTCCAGTTTTACATGCTTAAATTGAATAAGGCCATACGCCTGTGGCGTGCCACGGGTCTGCATCCTAAAAGCTTGGAAGTCATTGTCAATAGCGTTAATCCTGTTAATATCACCGATGAGACTTTGCAGTTACTGTTTCAGGTTCAGCGATGCGTACAGCGCTATGGCGTTGAGCCTGAAGAAGCCTTGGTTCTCTGCGGAGGACTACTGTCCAACAACAGTTATGACGATAATCAAAGTCTGTTTGATCAGGTATTTAATAGCCCGCCGCTAAATGGCGAGACGTTCGCACCCTCAACGACCTCAATAAACCTGCTGCCGACGAACGCTACCGACAACACTGTTGAAAAAGCTATTTTGAAGCGTGCGCTTAACGTTGACGACGTGGGGCTGTTTGCCTTGCTCAGGATTTTTGACAACGCCGCCTCTTCAGGCGTATTGACTCTTAATCTCAAAAATTTGTCAGCGATGTATGCCCTGAGCCGCTGGGCCCAACTCCACGCGTTAAGTGTGACGGAGCTAGAACAATTATTGAAGGTTGCTGGCTTGCCTAGGCTCACCTCTGAACTGGAAAGTACTCAGCTATGGTCAGGCTGGTTGCAAAAGGTCGACAGCCTGACGCAATGGCTGAACTCGCGAAAACTGTCCGTGGCCGACCTTGAGTTGTTAACGCGCCCGACATTTACGCAGGCGGCTACCACCGAAATTTCGGCGCTGTTGGAAGAGCTTAAGGGTGTGATAAGTGCTCATCCTGACGCCGATACCTTGGAAAAGCGTATCGCCCTTCTAGCACCCGTTTTGGTTTCGTCTTTAGCGCTACCGTCCGCCCCAGTGGCTGAGTCGGTTCTTGCTTGGGCCAATGGCCTCCAGCCAGCTGAGTGGACCGTGGATCAATTCTGGGACGGGGCGGAGACCGACGATGATAGCGTCGTTGCGTTTTGCTACGGACTAGCGCAATTGGCGTTGATTTATCACGCCACAGGTATCAATCCTCAAGCCTTTTCATTGTTTGTAGCCAGTCCTGCCCGGCTCTTGGGTCCTGCCCGGCTCTTGGGTCCTGCACCAGAGGTTGCGGTGTTGCCGCGTGCTTTGGCAACGGTACAAGCGCTTTGCAACTTCAGTGCCTGGCTAAAAAGCCTGGGTGATGGAGCGTCTGCCGTGCTGGCAGCCTTTGTGGCCGACACCCTCACTCCGGCTGATCTTGCAAGGGCGCTGAATGATGATGCGACAAGGTTCGAGCAGGCTACCAGGCAAGCCTATGCTAATACTCAAGCAGCTTCAGAAACGAAACTCAGTGCCTGGTCGGAGATCGACGTCGTGCTGCAGTGGGCGGCGTTGAGCACCACCTTTGGTGTGACACCCGTGAATATCGGGCAGCTTCTTGCGCTGAACTATACCGCAGGTAACCAGCCGCCATGGGACGACTGGGTGCGCGTTGCGGATGCGTTCACGGCAGGGCTGACACCCTACGAGACCAAAGGCATGGAGGCCGCTTTGGCCTCCGGACTGAGCGCCGCCCTGTGTGGCTATCTGCTCAAGTCCGGGATGACTGCCCAGTTGGCAAATAATTCGCGTGAAGGGCTCTATCAATATCTACTGTTAGACAACCTCAACGGGCCACAGGTAATGACCTCTCGCGTGGCTGAAGCCATCGTGAGCGTACAGACATTTATACAGCGGACCTTAAGTGCCGCCGAGTCACAAGGTACCGTAGATAAGGCGGCAGTCACGGGGCAATTCTTTACCGACTGGGAACGGTATAACCAGCGCTACAGCACCTGGGCTGGCGCGGCGAAGTTGGTCTACTACCCGGAAAACTATGTCGATCCCACGGTGCGTCTGGGCCAGAGCGGCATGATGAATACGATGCTGCAAACGTTGGGGCAGGCGCAACTCAATACCGATACGGTAGGGGACGCCTTTAACACCTACCTCAACAGTTTTGAGGAAGTGGCCAACCTCAGGGTGATCAGTGGCTATCACGATAACCTTGACGTTCATGAAGGGAAGACCTACTTCATCGGTACGAACCAGAGCGAAGTGCGTGAATTCTACTGGCGCAGCGCGGACGAAGGCCGGCGCAGTGAGGACGGGCAATTAGCGGCGAACGCCTGGACTGACTGGCGCAAGATTGAGTGTGCCGCACAGCCGTGGGGGGATTGCATCCGGCCGGTGATTTACAAATCGCGCCTTTATCTCTGCTGGTTAGAGCGAAAAGATGTCACTCCACCTAAGGCGGACGGCTCGCCGGGTGATTCGAAGATGTTTGATTACGCCATCAATATTTCCTATCTACGTTACGACGGCAACTGGACGTCACCGAAAATAATTGATGTGACCGAGGAAGAAAATGGCTTTGCGGCTGGCGGTAAGCCACCAGGGATTTATTGCACGAGTTTTGACGCAGAAACAACGATGGCAGTGCTGCTCTATAGAAAAGCAGATAGTTATGCGGATCAACTGCCAGTTCAAGCGGATATGCGTTTAGTCTACATTTATGAAGACATGGCATCGGATCAAAGACAAAGCTCTGCTGAAACTTTTCTTTCGTCTATGAAGTATGAGCTTGATCCCACTGAAGGCAACGTTGTCAATAATAAATACACTCACGGATTGAGTTTAGGAGGCGAGTCAGTTCATGGATTATATGAACGGAATTATGATATCTCAGTCAGTTATGGAAGTTATACGCTCGATGTCAATGGATCTGAGGCTGTCGCGAAAATTTCCATACGTAAGCGGATTACGCTGGTGCCGAGAATTCCCAACCCGTTAAGGCTGCTGTATGAATACTATAGTTCGTTCGCTGAAACACCCTTTCTTCGCGCCCTGAGCTCTGACGACGGCAAGATATGGTTCGTCAGGCAGGGAGGAAAGATATATTTAGCGCTGAGTACTATTTTAACATGGGGAGTTCCTCTTTCTGTATGGGTGTACTACGGTGATGCACATGCCAGGTTGTTAGTGCGTGAAGATGCTGTGAGTGCTGTGACGTTTGTGCTTGCGGTTTACAATGATCCGTATCCTGATTCGATGCTTTGTCCGAGTCCCGCAGGATTTACTGTAATGATACAACTTGTTACGGGTAGTTATCAATTTGATACGCCGCCTCAGTGGATGGCAAATCCTTTTTACCCTTTTTCTTTCGATCTTCTTCAATTAAATGTTTTTGATGTCAACGGACCTCAGGCTTTTTTGGCCGGAGATTATGTGAGTGCTCTTCCTCCCTTTGATGTAAGTGGAATGGTTTTTGACTTTGATGTTAGCAATGTGTCGATTAGTAAAGAATGGGGTGTCCTTCCCTCTTATGATGTGGCGTTCAGCTTCAGCATTGGTGGGGTTGACGGTGATGATCGTATACAGTGGATTGTTCCCATCACTCGAAATGCATCTGACTCAAAAAACATTATCAAAATAAAAAGCACCCCTGAAAAGGCTCAGTATATGGAGGTCGATGCTTATCGCACCCGCCTCAATACACTGTTTGCACGCCAGTTAGTGGAAAGGTCTGCTGCAGGTATCGACACTATTCTTACCTACGAGACGCAAGAGATTCAGGAGCCTCAATTGGGGGCAGGTTTTTTTACTAATATCAATCTACCCGTCTACGACTCTGAGGCTCACGGAGATGAGAGCTGGGTGAACATATACTTTTCATATTTTTTTGAGGTGTCAGATAGTTATTTAGCGTGGGCAGGTAACCTCAGTGCGACGAGCACGACACCCTTAAGATTATTTGTTCCCTATCCCGACAACGGATGGCAGCAAGGTCAAGCTATCCATCTGCGAGTGCAGTACAAGGGGAACGATAATACAGGTGCGATTGGTCGAAGTATTATGTTTTCGTATACGCCCGGTAATGGGGCGGCGACTGTGACCAGGCCTACGACTGCAATGCCTCTCCCAGACGTTGCCCATAGTGTTTCGGTTGACAGTAATCGGAGCATATCGATGGACTTCTCAGGCGCCAACGCGCTCTACTTCTGGGAGCTGTTCTACTACACCCCCATGATGGCAGCGCAACGCTTCCTGCAAGAGCAACAGTTCACGTTGGCCGATCAATGGTTGCGCTATGTATGGAGTCCATCAGGTTATGTTGTTCGCGGTCAGCATGTCGACCGTAACTGGAACGTGCGCCCGCTTCAAGAGGACACCAGTTGGAACGACGCCCCACTCAAAGCTGTAGATCCTGACGCAGTGGCGCAAAACGACCCTATGCACTATAAGGTCGCTACCTTCATGCGGGCGTTGGACCTGCTCATTGCCCGCGGTGATTCTGCTTACCGTAAACTTGAGCGCGACACGCTCGCTGAGGCGAAAGTCTGGTACAGCCAGGCTCTGAACCTGCTGGGTGAACAGCCCTACATCCGCGCCAATGTGCTATGGACTGAGCCGTCGCTAGGCGAGGCATCCTCTGAGGCGTTGGCTGAGCAACACTTGACCGTATTGAGCTTGCTGCGCGACGGGCGAGTCGAAACCCTTAAGTCGATGGCATCGACAAAAACGGCTGCAGCGAGTGCCTTGTTCCTGCCGGAAATCAACGAGGTCATGCAGGGCTACTGGCTAACGTTGTGCCAACGGATGTACAACTTGCGGCATAACCTGGCGCTGGACGGTCAGCCGCTGCTGTTGCCGCTATTCGCCAAGCCGGCTGATCCAAAGGCCCTGCTCAACGCTGCCGTGGCGGCGGAGAGTAGTGGCGGGTCAGATCTCCCCGTCACATCTCTCCCTCTGTGGCGCTTCGAGCCGATGCTCGACAGTGCTCGTGGTTTGGTGTTCCAGCTCATACAGTTCGGTAATGCTGTTCTGGGTGTGCTTGAACGTCAGGATGCAGAGTCGCTGAACGCCTTGTTGCAAAATCAAGGCGCTGAGTTGATGGCTAGCACTATCCAGGTACAAGAAGGCACGCTCAGAGAGCTGGAGGCTGAAAAAGCAGTTCTTTCTAAAGCCAAAGACAGTGCACAGAAGCGATTCGACAGTTACTCCCGCATGTATGATGAAAACATTAATGCTCGCGAACGTTTGTCAATGGATACGCAAGTAGCTTCACAATCGATTGCGGCTGGAGCAAAGGTTGCGCATATGACCGCAGCTGCTTCAGGCCTGGCGCCAAATATCTTCGGGCTCGCCAATGGCGGTATGAAGTACGAAGGTATAGGCAATGCGGTCGGCATTGGTATTACGATGGCGTCCGATGTATTGATGATAACGAGTTTACGCATCGCTCAGGAAGAGATGTACCGTCGCCGGCGCCAGGAGTGGGAGATCCAGCGCAACAATGCAGAGGGCGAGATCCAGCAGATAGAGGCCCAGCTAGCATCGCTCGAGGTGCGCCGCGAGTCTACTGAACTGCAGAAAGCGCACCTGGAGATGCAACAAGGACAAGCACAGGCGCAGTTAGACTTCCTGCAGACCAAGTTTAGTAATAGCGCTCTTTACAGCTGGCTGCGTGGTCGTTTGGCAACCATTTACTTCCAGTTTTACGACCTGGCGGTGTCGCGCTGCCTGATGGCCGAAAAGGCGTGGCACTGGGAGAGTGGCAAGAGCGATACCTACATTCGCGGTGGTGGCTGGCAGGGTACCTGGGCCGGACTTACTTGCGGGGAAGGGCTCATGCTCAATCTGGCGCAATTGGAAACTGCCCGGATGAAGTGGTCTAAACGCGCCCTTGAAATCACACGGACAGTTTCGCTGGCTGATTTTTACCGCAGCACATTGGCAGAAACCGATCAATTTGAACTGTCAGCAGCGGTGTCGGCGTTGCTGAACGGGGATACGCCCCCAGAGGGCAGCGCCGAGCGTGTCAGGCTGGACGAAAGCGGCGCGTTAACGGCTTCAATTACACTGGCAGATCTGAATATAGTTGATGACTACCCCGGCGGGCTGGGAGATCAGCGCCGAATCAAACAGGTCAGCGTATCACTGCCCGCCTTGTTGGGGCCTTACCAGGATATTCAGGCGGTACTCAATTACACCGGCGGGGGGAACGTTTTACCGCCGGGTTGCGACAACATGGCAATTTCGCGAGGAGTGAATGACAGCGGTCAGTTTCAACCCGACTTTAATGACCCACGTTGGTTACCGTTTGAAGGGGCAGATATCAGGGAGGGCAGCATGATAATCAGCTTCCCGCAGGCCGAAACGAAACAGAAGGCGCTGCTGGAAAGCCTGAACGATATCATTTTGCACATCAACTACACGATCCGCTCTTTATAGTCTCCCTGGCTGGACCCGTCTGCAAAGGGGCGGGTCCTTTGGGGAGTCGTATGAGTGACCCGGTTTTCATGGCATCGCTGCACACCGGTGCTTATTAGGTCATCATTCGCGGTGCTGGTCGCTTGCCCGTGCGCTTCCAAAAGCTCGCGTAGATGCGCTGGAATACCAGTTGGAGCGTCAATACCAATAGGACTCCAAAAGCGTCGAAACCCCTGTATTTTTCTGGATTACAGACACAAAAAAGACGCCCTAGGGCGTCTTCATTTGCAATTTGGTGGGCCGGGGTCGTTTGAACCGGGCGGCAAGGTGTCCGTATTTAAAGGGGTAGGCCGGGTTGTAAGTTTCTGGGGATACATGCAGGGATACAGGGTGCTCGACGCTGCGTCTGCCAATGTCAAAAGAAACGGCTAAATTGACGTACATAACGTCAATGATAAGCGGAGCTGGGGAATTGATTAGATGGCTGATCCGGTGAGTACAATTTCGACCGAGCCGTGGCCGAACAACAAATTAATGCTGGAAGCAGTCTACGAATGGATTCGTAGACTCGATAGCTACCCAGGCTGGAGAGAGTGGAACCGCAAAAAACTTGACAGGGTGCTGTTTGACGATGAATGGCTGTCAGACGAGGAGCGCGAGCCGCTCGAAGATTTCAATTTTCCTCCAGAGGTGGATGGGCAATACGCAGTCGTCTATCAATACTTGGGCCTTCATCAGACGATCCAGGTACTGCGCGACTGTGAGTATTACTTCCGACGGTATCCCTTTCGCGGTTTGCCTGTCAGCCATTCGGATCACCTAACGAACGTATGCGAAATGTACTTTGGCCGATTCTATGAGTTTAGGGAGCGGCTCAAGAACTACCTCAATGCCCTAGACGCTTCGGTGTCAAACAATAAGGTAGACGTAGGCAGGTACATAAAGCTGTTCGACAAGGAGTTCGATCAGGAACTGAGAGCTAGGAATTCTGTGCATCACCATCAGCGCTTCTCGGACCAGGCAATCGACCGTATTTATTTAACCCACACGCTGTCTAGAGACCCGAAGGGTCTTGGTTGGAAGGAGGAGCGAGAAAGAGCCTACCGAAAGGTCACAAGCGAATGGGTGGCACGTGTACGCAGTCGTGCAGCCAAGGTCGAAGAGTTTCTAGATGCTACTTCGGCGTTTGCGCTTGCGCATTGCAGCTTCCTTTCGCTGACAACCAACCTTGGGCTGGGGACCCTGAAGGAAGGCCTTTGATACGGGGCTGGAAACCCGCGTGGCTTTGGTAGCTGCTGATCGGTTGACGTTGGTTGACAGTTGACGGGTTTACAGCAGCAGACCAGTAGCTGATGGAATGAACATCTGGGTTCACCACCCGATTGGGTGAGTTCACCGGGTTCACCAGTTCACTAAGCTGTGAAAACGTCGGCTATTCAAGATGCGCGGGTTCCCTGCCCCGTATGCAGCGGAAGTCCTCAGGGTCCCCCGGCTTTTACCGGATTCCATTCGCTGATGGGGCTCACTTCATAGGGGGGCGGGGGACAGACCCTTCAAATGCGGTGTAACTGGTGTTTCAGGTGTAGCGGTATTTATTAAGTATATGAAAAATAAGGATAAAATAGCTGTAACACTTCGCCAAGGATTTCTATGTATGTGATGTAACAATACGGAGCTGTGTAACACTGCCGCTGCCTCTGTGCCGTACGGGCAACCGTGTACAATGGCCGTTAGCGGCCAATGGCTGCTTTTCGCCACCGTTACATTTCCGGCAAGGTTATTCTGCTCCTCATGCCATGCCTATGAGCACTCAGCAACGCGAACGGTCCAAGTTAGAACGGTGGGGAAAATGCTTTCAAAACGAACGGTCCGCTTCCTTGAAGAAATGGCGGGTTCATCGAGCCTCGCTTATCCCGAGGGCGGTTTATTGTTTCGCTACCAGTATGCCTACAGGCAAGCGCATCGCTACCTAAAAGGGGATATGCGAGATGCTTTGCATAGCGACCGTCCGACTGGGTATTGCGAGTTCACGGGACAAATTATCAACGATCTAGCTCGATTTTTTCAGGGCGCCCTTGGGGATTATACGAAAGAAACTGCGTCCGACCACGCTGTCCTAATCGCCTGTAATTTGATCGATTGCTTGAAGGAAGACTTACAAAGTGATCTGGTTGAGCTTGTTGTGGAGGACGGTAGCTATGACATGACTGTTACAATCGAGATGGCAAGCAGATCAAGGAATGACTACTCAAGGCTGGAGTTGTTCTGGTCTGTCGATTGACGGCCTTTAGGTCTGGTTGGTTAACAATGCGAGCCCAAAACCGGCCCTTGTGGGGAAAGGGCGGCGGCCAGTGAGGCGACTGCTATCGGCCAAAAGCGGACAGTTACGCAAAATTAGCAACCCTTCCTTGAAGCTTGATGGCGTCTACGAAACTAGGGGCGATTCACACCCTTATCCTCAATCATCTCAAAGTAGGTGCCGCAGGGGCTGATTTTGGTTACAGCTCCAGACAGCAATGTTCCGTCTGGTAGAATAATTTGCGCATGACTGATAGCAGGCGATTTCAGCAAATCCACACCTAAGTTAGCCACCTGGACGCTCGTTTTTTTGGCTAGTTCTCGACAGATCAAAATCGGCTGGGCCGAGTACCTCGCCCGACGGCCGAGACCAGGGGCAATACCATAGGTCAGCGTAAGGTCGACCTCGCAAGACATTTCTGTTGGTAACTCGTTGCTTTTCATCATTGTCTCCTACTTCTTCTTGATTGGCATGGCATCAAAATCGCCTCTGCTACGATACGTGAAGTGATGTATGTATGGGTAAGGTCGTCGTTATTGCGACGTTGATGTGCTGACTGGAGGTTTAGCATGGCGTGCGCTATATAAGTCTGCTCTCGGCATCCGCACATAGATGCTGTTAGATTCACGAACGCTCAAAGGAAAGCAGCCGGCCTGTGTGCTCAGCACCAAGTTGTCCCGGCCACACTTAGGAAGAGGTGATCATGAAGCTACAAGCATATCGGCTGCAGAACTATCGCCGACTGCGCGACGCCGTCATTGAGCTTGACGATGAGATTTCCATCTTCGTTGGCGCCAACAACAGCGGCAAGACGTCTGCCGTACAAGGCCTGTACTCGATGCTCCGTGGCGAAGCGAAGAAGTTCGAACTCTTCGACTTCAGCGCGGCGTTGTGGGCCGAGATCGACGCCATCGGCAGGACGCCTCCAGGCGATGAGGACGCGCCCAAGCAGTTGCCGTCCATTCTTTTGGATCTCTGGTTCCGCGTCGGTGAAGACGACCTCGCCACTGCAATGTCGCTTCTTCCGAGCACGGAGTGGGACGGTAAGTGCGTCGGGATCCGGGTGGCGTTCGAGCCTCAGGACGCCCATGCACTCATCCGGAAGTTCCACGAACTGCATGAAAAGGCCAACAACGCTGCGAACGCACTGGTGGCCAGACGCAGTGTAGGCGCGGGCGCAGGTGCGGAAAATGCGGCGGCGGTGGTAGCGGATCCCGGCGAGTACAAGCCCTGGCCGGAAAGTCTGACGAAGTACCTCACCAAGGAACTGAGCAAAGAATATACGTTCCGCTACTACGTGCTCGATGAGCGCGCATTTGTCGGCTATCAGCCAAAGGAAGTTGATTATGCGCCGCTGCCCCTAGGCAAGGAGCCGGGTGGCGCGGCGATTCTCAAGTCTCTGGTGAGGGTGGACTTCCTGCGCGCGCAGCGGCACCTCGATGACCCGGATGCTGGCGGCTCCGACCGCGCCGAGAGCTTATCGCGGCGTCTGAGCCGTTTCTATCACCGCAATCTGGAGAAACGTGGCGACGACCATGCAGCGCTCAAAGCGCTCGATACCTCGGAGAAAGAACTGAACTTCCACCTGAAGGAAGTCTTCAACGACACTCTCAAGCGCCTCGCCAAACTCGGCTATCCAGGCGTCAACAACCCCGAGATCGTGATTCGGGCGGCCTTGGATCCGACCACCGTCCTGGGGCAGGATTCCAAGGTTCACTACGTGGTTCCTGGTGCGATCACCGCGCAACTGCCCGACAGCTACAATGGTCTGGGGTTCAAGAACCTAGTCTATATGGTGGTTGAACTCCTCGACCTGCACGAGCAGTGGAAAGCCGAGGAAGACAAGCGGGCGCCACTGCATCTGGTCTTCATCGAGGAGCCTGAGGCGCATCTGCACGCTCAGATCCAGCAGGTCTTCATCAGGAATGTTTTGCGCCTCCTTGAGGATGCCAACGATCACGCAACGTTTTTCCACACGCAGCTCGTTGTCACCACGCACTCCCCGCACATTCTCTATGAGCGCGGTTTCTCTCCCATTAGGTACTTTCGCCGTGTTAGCGACCAGTTGGATCATAACACCGAGGTAAAGAATCTTTCGCTCTTCAAGACGTGCGCGGCCGACGCTCCAGCGCGCGAATTCTTGCAGCGGTATCTGAAACTGACACACTGCGATCTCTTCTTTTCCGATGCTGTCATCCTGGTGGAGGGCAATGTCGAGCGCCTGCTATTGCCAGCCATGATCGAGACGGCGGCCAAGCGCCTGCGTTCCTCCGCCCTAACCATCCTTGAAGTCGGTGGCGCGTTCGCGCATCGGTTCCAGGAATTGATTGCCTTCGTTGGACTTACTACGCTGGTCATCACGGATCTGGACAGCGTAGCGGTCAAGACGGATGCCGAGAATGCCGCCGAGCAAGATACAGGAGCCGGTGCCGTCGACGGAAATAACGAGGAAGACGACCTGAAGGCCTTCGAGCTCGAAGACGACGACGAAGCAGCACCGGGCGGCAAGAAGAAGTCCAAGAAGCGTGGCAGCACCTGCCATGCTCACGTGGAGGGTGCGTTCACGTCCAACCAAACCCTTATCAGTTGGATCCCTAAGAAACGGTTGGTTGCCGAACTCTGGGAAGTCACGGCGGAGCAAAAAACGCTGTCGCTTGCCGAGGGGACCAGCGCTGAGGTTCGGGTGGCCTATCAAACCAAGGTTTTGGTGACGGTGGGTGCCACGACCTCGCAGCTCTGCGGCCGCACGCTTGAGGAGGCCTTCGGTCTTGAGAACTCCGACTGGTGTCAGGCTGAGGCTAACCGCTCGGTCGGACTCAAGCTGAAGCGCGCACCAAACAGCCCTGAAGAACTGGCTGAGAAGTTGCACGAAAGGGTGATCGGCAAGAACTTCGACAAGACTCGCTTTGCGCTGGAGGTCCTCGCAAGCGGGCCGCTCAACTGCTGGAAAGTCCCCACGTACATCGCCGAGGGCTTAGCCTGGCTCGAAACCAAAGTGGCCCACGAGATTGAGGCGGACGCGGCTATTGCCAACGAGGTCGCGACAATTGAGCCGACTGCAGCCGGTGTTGTCGCCGTTATTGCAGGCGCGGGGCAGACGATATGAGCAGACGAATTGATAGCCCAGACACCGACGCCGACCGCGAGATCCACGCGTGTATTGCCGAGACCCCCCCGCAGCCGTTCGTGGTCCGCGCCGGTGCAGGTTCCGGCAAGACCACCTCCCTTATCAAGGCGCTGGACTGGGTGATCTCAGAGCACGGCGCCAGCATGCGGGCGAAGAAGCAGAAGGTCGCCTGCATCACATATACGGACCTCGCCGCCAAAGAAATCTTGGCGGATGTCAACGACGACCCGCTGGTTCATGTCTCGACCATCCACAGCTTCTACTGGTCTATTACCAAGACGTTTCAGGCAGACATTAAGGTTTGGCTACAGAACGACATCCGCAGGCGGATCACCGAACTGGAAGAAGAATTCAAGAACTACAGCTCGCGTGTCCGGCAGACTACACGCGACAGGAACAAGGCTGACCAAGAGCGTTATGCCCGAAGCCTTGAGACTATTGCTGGCGTCAAGACTTTCAACTACGGCGTGGGCAGTGACTACGGGAACGGCGTCCTCGGCCACGAGGACATCCTTCAGCTCGCCGATTTCCTGCTGCAAAATCGCCCGCTGTTCCGACGGGTCGTAGCGCTGAACTTCCCGTTTGTGTTCATTGACGAGAGTCAGGACACGTTCCCGAGCGTAGTGAAGTCCTTCAAGGAAGTGGAAGCCCAGATGCGGCGCAAGTTCTGTCTCGGTTTTTTTGGCGACCCGATGCAGGCGATTTTCATGAGAGGGTCGGGGGACATCCCGCTTGAGGACCATTGGCGGGCTATCACGAAACCAGAGAATTTTCGCTGTGCGAAGCAGATCCTTGACGTTGCCAACGCCGTGCGCGCGCAGGGCGACGGCATGGAGCAAGTCCGCGGGCTGCACGAAAGGGTCGATGGAGAACTCAAGCCGGTGGAGGGCTCGGCCCGGATGTTCGTACTGCCGAACACGCTGAACCGAATTGAGGCCTTGGCGAGAATCCGGGCGTGGAGCGCGGTGACGAACAACGACGAGGGTTGGACGACCCCAGAAATCGCGCTCAAGATTCTTGTCATCGTGCACCGCATGGCCGCAAACCGGCTCGGCTTCGGTGGCATCTACTCGGCGCTGAACGATAAGACATCGGAGGGCATGAAGCAGGGGATGCAGGATGGCACCGGCTGGCCCGTTCGACCGTTCCTAAGTTTTGCGCTACCGATCGTTGCTGCCGTGAAAGCCGGCAACGAGTTCGCGGCGATGAACCTGCTCCGGAAGTTCAGCCCGCGTCTGGCGCCAGGGGCTCTTACCGGCCGACGTGCCGCGGCTGTATTGCGAGAGCTGCACGCTGCTATGTCTAGACTTGTCGCCATGCTGGACGAGGCAGGGACCACCATTGGTGACATAGCACTCCATCTCTGTGACACGGGGCTTTTCGAGTTCGACGATCGCTATGCGCGTGTTCTCGGATTTGTCAGGGATGTTGCAGACGCTGCCCAGGAGCCCGAGGCTGCTGATGCAGTTCCGGCCGAAGGACTATCCTCAGATGCGGCAATGGCAAAGTTCTTCAAGTGCTCGGCACAAGAGCTTTGGCCCTATGAGCGCTATGTCTCAGAAGGGTCTCCCTATGCTACACAGCACGGTGTGAAGGGAGCGCAGTTCGAACGCGTCATGGTGGTGATGGACGAGGAAGAAAGCGACTACCGAACGTACAACTACGAACGTGTCTTCGCGAGCGCTGAGGCCCGTGCTGCAGATCGTGCACGAGCACTAGGCGGTGATGAAAACACTTGGAGCCGAACGCTGCGACTGCTTTACGTCTGCTGCACTCGCGCCCAGCGGGGGCTGGTACTAACGTTCTTTGTCGCCGATCCGACGACCACCTTGGAAAATGTCGTGGCGAGCGGGATCTTGCCGCGAAGCGCAGTCTTTACACAGGAAGTTTTAGCTGGATGGCCATAGACAAATGATTGTCTGACCTACTTGAAGCAAGAGCCGAGCGGTAGGCTCCCGCCGTGGCAAGTGGTAGCTACCGGGTGATAACTCTGCGGGTGTGATTGACAGCAATTGGCCGTTTTCTGCCCGCCGTGAGAGTCAGAAAACGGCCGATAGCAGCCGCTCTTTTGTTGAGGGACAACCCAGCGCATTACCTATTTGCCTCCAAGGAACGGACGTGGCGATAACTATCAGGATTTCCCTATGACCCTGAATGGCCCGACTGCTTCCAGCAGACAAGTCACTCATTGCCTCAGCCTTTGGCGATGAACTTAACGACATCCACCACGTCAGGAGCACAGCTGTTCCAGGGCTCGCGGCCAAGCCTGAGATCGATGCTCTCATTGAGGATGGATTGCATCACAATGAGCTGGCGCGAGACGAGTTGTTGTTGGCGTTGGGGTATGTTCGAGGCAGTGATCTATCGGAAGGGCATCATTTCTACCGGCGCAACGTGCACGGGGTCTGCACCCACAAGCTCCACGTTTCTAGGCGTGGCCAACTTTCGATCAACCACATGCTGGGGTTCCGGGATTTGCTCAGAAACGATGCATTGATCCGCCTGCTATACGAGGGCTCCAGAGCACTGCCACGATGCGCGCAACATCACTCCTCCGGCTGCTCTTGAACCCCCAGATCTCGATACCTTTGCTTACCCCACACGCTAGGATCTGGAGTCACCTCAATCACCCTGGTCGGCGGAGTATTGATACGAAACCCAGGCTCCATTTTTGCCCGCATTTCGAGGTACTGGCCGAGGAACGCGTCGTACGCCAGGCGGGGCGCGTACTGCACGTTTCCTTTCTGGTCCACCGCCTCGCCATGATAGAAAAAGTCCACACCCTGGGCGAGTGGCAGTGACAGACTGGCGATAGGCTTGTAGTCACCCTCGTAAAGCGTGAGTCGCAACTTGGCCCCGGTCCCGTACAGCAGCCCCATCTGTTCGGCGAACCAGTTGGTGTATCTGTCGCCGTTGATCCGTGTCGGTTCGACAGGCAATGTATAAGCACTGTCTAGGTCACGGTTTTTACGCAGGCGGCTGGCCATGCCATTCAGCTCCAACCCTTCACCGAACTTGATGTCGACCTGTTCTCCAGCCTCGATCTTGATTGGCTTGTTCACTGAAAGCGCAGGCCACAGCAAGTTCCTGGAGCCGAATGAGCCGCCGCCCTTGGACAGATTTGTCGCCTGCAATATCTCCCACTTGGCTGCTGTCAGGACAATGGGCGCCGCCGTGATGTTCGTCGCGCGCACGGACAAGAAAACCTGCTCGTTAACAGATTGCTTGTCACCGCCGGGTCGTCCGAATATCGGAGTCGGGCTAAGCCAAGCCTCTGCAACAAAGAGCCTTCGGCCCTGGCTCGCGGCAGTGATGTTGGTCAGGCGTTCCAACGCTTCTTTGGTGATACCGATGCAATAACTTGTCCCCGATGCGCCCGCACCGGTGACGATGGACGAGCATGGGCCCGTGGTCTGCATATTTGGTGACTGCGCCAAGGCCAGCGGAGGCATCACCAGCACCGAAAGCATCATCGCCGCACGGCGAAGTTTAACCCCCCTCATGGCCGGGTATCGACTGTGGACTTAACCACAGCGCCTTGCCCGGTAACGATCGGCGAGGCCGCTCCGTGGGTGGACATTCCGTCCTTTACAGGGGGTTGTGCAGGCGCCGATTTAGCTGGCCCGGTGACGTGGACCTCGACCTTCGCGTCAGGTGCGGTAACGATGGGAGAGCCGGCGTTGTGGGTGGCAATAGAGGGGGCCGGTTGCTCCGCCGGATCAAGTTTCACGCCGACTCCATTGCGCTTTGCATCAATCTGTAGCCCGCGATTTTGAACCAGCGCTGCAGCGACCACTAGTGCGACCACAACGACCAGCGAGATAGCCACAATCGATCTCTTGCGGCTGCTCCGCCCGCGCGCACGCGTTCTCTGCGAGAAGTTGTTCAACTCCAAACTCCTGTAAATGATGGGTGCGGTATCCGTACGGCCGCTGCACGCAGCGGCGGTTTCAAACTACTTACGAAGCTCACGAGTGTACATGAGCACACTCATTGGTGTTCTCTAAATCTTCATTGCTCAGCTTGCAAGCCTGCGGCCAGGAATTGGGCAGGATGGGGTAGAGACAGAGGGCGAGAGCGACTCGTTGTCGTCAAACCTTTCTGATCGCGACCGACTGCTTCTGGCCGAGAGCAGACTGTGACTAGATAGGTATAGAGCCGCGCATCCTATGGAGCATTCTCTTGATGCGATGGGCTAGAAATACTGTGTATTTCCAGCAAAGCGTCTACACCAAAAAGGGCCCGTCTGGGCCCTTTTTCAGGTGAAGCGGCTTTATTTCTTCAGCCATACCTCGACGACATCAGCGCCGTGTTGTTCACTGCTTTCATCCGTTTGTTGCTCCAGTTGGCTCACGAGTACAGCCTGTTGAGGTGTCGAAATATCGTTGAGCAGGAGCAGATCTTGCGCGTTGTATCTGCGCGCCCGGTCGGATAGTTCATGCCACGTCCAGTTCCCGACCCGTTCGCCTGCTTGTGGAACGGCCAACTTCAGCAAGCTCACTTGATCAATGCCGAGCAGGTTGTAATTCGCCCAGAGCCTTCCGCCCACATCGAAGAGTGTCTTAGCGGCCTCGTTCCATTTCTCTTCTAGCACTGTTTGAGAAAGCCACAGGGCGTCGCGCTCTATGCCTCTGTGCTTTTCCTGTGCTTCGACGATGTATTGATCTACCGTGGCCAGCTCCTGCTTGAGCGCGGATATGATCAGCCCCTGCCGACGATCATGCTCGGCGGCGGTTGCCAGATTTTTTGCGGCTTTTTGTGCATCGGCATTGGCGGTCTTTTCACCTTCGGTGTCGCCCCATGCGACAGCCTGTGCATATGCGGTAGCCGCATCCGTTTCCGCCTGCTGGGCTTTGGCCATGTCCTCTACCGCCTGTTGTTGGATCTGTTCCAGACGGATGCTGAGGCTCTGACGTTTTTCATTCAGCTCCTGCTCATCGGCTTTCCAGGTGTTCATGGCCTTGATGTAACCCGCCATCAGGGACTGGCTGTTGATGAGGGTCTCGCGGCGATTGATCTTCCGATCCAACATGTCAGCTTCATGCTTGCGCGCATCGAAACGCGTTTTCAGCTCGTTGTACTTATCGCGCAGTTCGCGTTCCTGGGCAGTCCCAATGGACTGCTCATTTTCCAGCGCGGCTTCAAACGGCAGCAGTTGGGTATGCAACCGATCAGCCTCTTTCAGCAGTTGATCGCGGCGGTCTTTCAGTTCTTGGATCTCGTTCATGTGACTGGTCTCTGTTCAATTCGATTGGGAGTTGGTTGTGTGGCTGGCGAGGCCGGGAATCAGCCGGCGCTACCTCGATCAGCGGGGATGCACTCAGGCAGCTCGAGCCTCGCTTTCAGCCAATCCCGGAATCGTCTTCACGATGTAACAACGTTGCGTGCCTAGGCCGGGCAAGCGGACCAGACTCGATGCCTTGCCGTCGTTTCCCGGCTCAATGACCCCGCGCTGCAGCAGCTCCTTGTTCACCGCATTGATGTTCATGCCCCGGAATATCTCCGAGCGCCATGACTCGGGCAGCACGTAATACGTGTTGGTGGTGTGCAGGGAGTCGCCCAGGCCGTGCTCCATCGTCTTGCGAAAGCCCAGCCGGTCGATGGTGCGCGGACCGTGTTCGTCGATCTTTGCCGCTGCCGATTCCCAGCGGGTAAAACGGCTCTCGCCGAAGCGCTCGATGACCTGGCGCAGTCGCGACACGATTGCGTCACCCTCGAAGTTACCGACGCCGCCACGCTCGTTCATCCATGCGTTGAGGCACACCCGAGCAGCGGTGGTGGCGGTGCCATCGGGCCAGCCTGTTATCCCCATTGCGGTGGCCAGCTCACCCGCTGCGGCGGCGAGGCCAAAGCGAGCGGCGGCACGGTGAGCTTGTCCGCTGGCCGACGCGGGTAACGATTTGGCGATAAAGCCTTCCTGCGTGCGGCGTAGAATGGCGGACCAAGCATGGCGTTTGTCGGGCTCACACAGCGCTGTGAGAAAGGCGGTAAGTGGCGTGCCGTAGTATTTCGCGACTCGCGCTTTGAGCGCGTCGGACAGTGCTGCCGCATCTTCAAAACCGCTCAACGTATCGAACATACCGAGGCCTTTGCTGGCATCGGCTGGAACGGCCAGCATGCGTACTTCCATGCCCGCTTTCAGTTCCTTGTTCGCTTCGGCCATGTGCTGGGCCAGCGTCTTCTCGCCGGTGGAGAGGAACAGCAAACGCCACTCCTGCACCTGTCGGCCTGCCTGGCCTCGATCATTAGCCCGTGCCTTGCCGGTGCCGTTGCCGAGCATGTACACCGTCTCGCCGATGATGCGCGGATCGCACATGCCGATCTCATCCAGTACCAGAAGCCCGTCCGAGTGCGCAGCAGCGATGGATTCCAGTGCGTTGTCCGTGGAGCGCCACGAACGTACCAGGCGAGGTCCGCCGTAGATCGATGCGGCGACCTGCAGGTGCGTGGTCTTGCCGCCCGAGCTGTCACCGTACAAGTGAAAGCCGCCTGACTCATGACCCAGCATGTGCAGCAGCGGGCCAGCGAGGGCCACGCCGACCACAAACGCCAGACGATGGTTGCCCACGCACAGCGCGCCGATCTGCTCTTGCCATTGCTCAAGCGTGCCCGCTTCGCTGATCGGCGGTAGCTGAGATCCGGCTTCATAGAAGTGCAGGTGTTCGCTGTGTAGCCCCACCTGTTGTTCCGGTAGGAGAAAGGCGCTGTCGTGCCAGCCCAGGCGAGTCACCAATCGAGCCCGTTGCGCGCTGTCGAAACCGCCGAGGTAACTCTGCAGGTCGTTGCGTGCATTGCGGCCTGATCGGCTGCCAGCCAGGCGCAGGCCCATGTCCACCAATGGGCCGAGTACGTCCTTACCGAAATCGCCGGTCATGGTGCGCGCCGGTATGTTCCAGCGCTTCTTGGCACCGTCGGGGTCGTCGAACTCCACGAGTAGGCCCCAGTTGTGGCCCTTGTCATCGCGAGTGCGGGCGAGGATTTCAAGAGGCGAACACACCGGGCGCGATTCGCCATCGTCGCCTGCGTAAAACACACCTTCTGGTGTCAGTCGAAAGCCACCGGGCATCAGGTCGTTTTTCGGTTTCGCAGGACGCTTGGCCGCTGGCTTTGCCTTCGCTTTCGGAGTGGGTTCGGGCTCCTCCGGTGCGGAAGGTTCTTCTACCGACGCAAACAGCTCGCCATTGCGCTCCAGCTCCGCGAAATGGGCGGTTGTCCAGCCTTTGGCAGCAGCGTCGGCGGCATCATCGCCGTTGTCCCACTGGCCACCTTTGGCGAAAACGGCGCGTTCGTTTTTCATCGTGGGTTTGCGCTTGAACACATCCAACGCAATGAGCCTCACTGAGCCTGCGCCGATCTCGCTCAGCTTGTGGGCGACCGCGTCCATGCAGGTAGCGCCGCTGTCGTCGTTGTCTGGCCACAACAGCACGTCGCGACCTTTTAGCGGTGTCAGGTCTGCCTTATGCCAGGAGTTGGACCCGTTCGGCCAGCAGGTGGCCACGTAGTTCGGCATCAAATCAGCGGCTGCATCTGCGGCCTTTTCGCCTTCGCACAAGATCACCGGCGCATCGGCGCGCAGTGCCAGTTCATCCCGGCGCAAAAGCGGTCGAGGCTCGGGCAACCCTTGCCAGCGCCATTGGGTCGTTTCGCCGTCGCTGCGTTTGCACCAGGTCAACGGCGCGAAGACTTTCTTCGGTTTGCCGTCTTCGTCGAGGCCCAGGTCGAACCGGTACAACGCCATGAGCGGTTGACCCTGATCATCGCGATAAACCCAAACCTTGGACGGTGTGCCGTGCTGCCGGTGTTTAACCGGGCATTTGTTCATCGCCTCGGCCGGGATCGGCTGAATGGCGATCCACTCAGGGGCTTTGCTTTTGGCCGGTGCGGGTTTGGCGGGCGCGGAGTCAGCAGATACGCCAAGCAGATCTGCCAGTTTGTTACAGGCCTCGACGTCGGTGCCGCCGTCGATATAGCGCACAAGGTCGATCAGATCTCCGCCCTTGTCGCCGGTCGCGAAGTCACACCAGGTGCCTTTGCTGAGACTGATTTTCAGAGAGCCCGCACGCTTGTCCGTTCGGGTGGGGTTTGGCGCGGTGTACTCCTTGCCGCCGTCCACTCGCTTCCCGTTGGGCAACCAGTGAGCCAGTACCTTATCGATGTTGTTCAGCGCGGCTGTTTTTACCTGTGCGAAAGAAGGGCGCTTGTTCGTGCTGGAGGCGCTCATGGGCGTTCCTCCGACGAGAACTGCAGGCTGGTGGTGACGTCATCAATGATGGCCTTGACCATATCACCGAGGTAATGGGCAGCCCATGCCGCGCTGCTGTCGTCGTTCATGCCCGCTTGGAGCGTCAGTTTGTTGATGCATTCCGTCAGCACGGAGGCGTGTTCTAACGCCTCTTCGCAGGAAACGCCTGCATTGACGCTAAACAGCGGTTTGTTTCCGGCGTTGTATTTGGCAAACGCGGTGTGCCCTGTGGTGTTGCCTTGGAAGGATGCGCTCACAGGCCACCTCCTTGCGCAGGACCGCGGCCCAGATCGTCCGCATGAAGCGCCAGCGTGCGTATCAAACCCAGCGTGCCGCGCACGTCCCAAAGGGCGGCGGCGATGACGTGGTTGGCCAGGCTCGGCCCGTCGTTTTCAAACTGGTCTTCAAGCAGCAACAGCACCGAGTTGGCCCGGTCGATGGCGCAGGTGATGGCGTCGATGGGAATACCAGCTTCCGCTGTTGGGTTAACACAGAGCAGGTCTTCGGGCAGGCAAAAACTCAGGGCGTTGTTCATTGGGCACCCCCTACGGTTTCCAGGGCGCGTGCTTTGGTCATGTGAGCGTTGTAGCGGGCAAGGCGAGTAGCGAGGCTGGAATTGGCGTGTAAAGCGGCGAGAGCCATTGCACGTTGGGCAGCGGCGCGAATTTTGAACGGATTGAGGCTGGGCATCTGGCAAAACTCCTATTGTTGAGGAGCTGCCACACTTCGTCGCCAAACGAATTAGGGTGGCAGCTGTGCGCAGGTTGGCGAACCGGGACAATAGGAACCCGGCAGACCCGAAGGTCTCCCACGCACAGCCGCCATAAAACGGGGATGCGGGCACAAAAAAAGCGCCTGCAATCGTAATGGGGGCGCCTGTGCGCCTACTGTAGATCGGGTCGCCAAACCCGGTCGCTGATTTTGCAGCGACGCCTGGAGAATAACGTCCGTTTTTGGGATGTGCAACTGTTTGAGCGACTTGCACTCGCGCTCGATGCGAAATACATTTGACGTGCATGTAGATTTACCTCAACGCCTCCGGTTGCCCCCGGAGGCGTTTTCGTTTGTGCGTGCGCCGAACCTGTGACGTGATAGCCCGGCGTTCTGGTGCCAGATCGGGGCGAGCAGCTTGGGGCGTGGAGGGCTCAAGCCGCCTTCGTTTCGGTGTCAAATAGCGGGGCGGGGACTTCGCCTTTCAACCAGGCGAGAATTTTTCGATCTTCGTTACATCGACGGCGATGCATGACCGTCAGGTAGTCCCGACGCTCGGCAATGCTCTGCTCGATGTAAGTCGCCCGGTCGTCTTGCAAACGCATTTCGCTGTGTAGCTTTTCGCTGTTGGCCTGTTCGGTGGCGAGATCGGTGGCCACGTAGTCCTGCCAAAACTTCGCCTCATTGGCGAAGCCGCCGGACTGGTCGACCAGCCAGTAAGTCACCCAGTCGTTGAGGCCGACCGTGCGCAATGCCTTACGGCGGCCATCCTTCATCGCGAAATGGCCAGTCCCATGCACGCTGGCGAACTCGCGGCGGATCGCGTGCTTGCGAATCCACTCAGGCACGTTCCAAGGGTTGGGTCTGAGAGGAAGAGCCAGGCCGTCTGCATTGAAAAAGATCGCCTCCTGCTCCAGGCCATTCCAACTGATGCCCGCAATGGTGCGACTTTTCCAGTTGAGCTCGTCCGGTCTGTAGAGCTGGAACCCGATGCTGTAGGAGTCGATGAAAGGTCCGTCACCTTTTGGAATGCGATTGTTCATGCGGCCACCTGATCGCGAGCAGCAATGCGTGCTCGTGTCCATGCCTGAACTTCCCCCAAGACCCAGGCGACGGGCGCTCCTCGGGCGTTACTGTTGCTCAGTTTTACGGGGAGCGGAAAGCCGCTGTCTTGTTGCTGCATCAGCTTGTAAATCGTGGGGCGAGCAAGGCCGACTATCGCAATGACTTCGCTGATGCGAATGAGCGTGGTGGCGGGATCACGAGCTGGGTGCGCGGTGTTAATTGCTTGCAGAGGGAATGACATAGCCGTGCCTATATGGTGAGAGACAGGCACAGACTAGGGAGGCGGAAAAAAGCAAACACGGTTTGCTTTTAAGAAAATTTACCGAGGTAAGTAGCCACAGGTGACCAGGTATTTCTTGATGGTGGGCTCAGACGCTATCCCTTGTTCGACCAACGCTCGTTTTAGTGTTCGCTCTGAAATAGCCGGGTTGCCCAGAATGAGACGGTCGGCGGCTTTGCAAATGCGCTTGCGCAGGTCCGCTGCGTTCTGCTGCTTTACCGAGTCCGGGTGGCTGTTGGCCCTGCCAGCCGCCGCGCCTCTTTGCGAGGCTTGTACGGAAAACGCGTTGGTCAGTGCCTTATTCAGCGCTTTCCTTAAAAAGTTGGCTACATTGAAATTGCCCTTCGCTACGTCGACCTCTTCAACCTGCTTGAAGATGCTCGCAAGCATGAGCGCCTTGTCGGCCTCGCCCATGAAGGTGCGAAAGGATTCTCGAGCGTCAATCTCCGCCCCCGGATGCTTTAGCCGCACCTTACCCACCAGTGCGCAATACCTATCAGGATCTGTCGCTTGCATTTGGGCGATGAGATCGACATCCAGCTCGAAGACGTAGAGTTCCGTTTCAAAGAGCCAATTAGCGAGTACCTGGACAGCTTGAACGCTCTGCACCAGAGCGTAAGTTGCTACGAGTTGCGAATCAGCATCGTTGTGGTCAACTCCAAGAAATCCTCTCATGACACTCGGCAGCGAACCGGAATCTCTATAGCTGGCCTGGTCCTCAATCTCATCGCGCAGTCGGAACATGGTGGCCACTACCGATCCTGCTCGATCAGGGTAGCTGCCATCCTCAAGCCAGAATGACGTGGCGTGATTGGCCACATCGAGAGCTTCTTTGAAATGCTCACGAAATTGCGGATACAGCGCTAACTCATGCACGGCCTGTTCGATGTCGTCCAGCTCCTCAAGCAAATTGCTGACATCGCATCCAGCAATTTCAAGGCAACCAACCGGCATATTCTCATTGTCCATCGACCGCCCCTTGGCCCCGGCTTGTGTCACATGTACAGCGGTTCGGCAGTACTACAGTTCGGGCCAGCAGCGGAGTAGCTGGGGCAATGTTGTTACACGATTCGGCCTCGTAACACGTCGCACTGTGTCGCCCCCGTCGTCGTGTAACTTGAATTAATTCATTTATAATCAATGGCTTATAGACGTGCGCTACACCTGTAACACGAGTAACACCGCTTTTGGAGGGGGTGTGGAGTTGACATCTCATACGGCCTTTCCAAATTGGCCTTGGACAACATTTCCATGCTCAAGCTCATCGAGGTAGTCGGCGTACCATTGCATCATTGACGTCCGTTGCTTGAGATAAATCGCCTTGTTGTAAACACCGGCAACTCCATCTTTGACGTGTGAAAGCTGAGCTTCTACATGATTTTCCTCAAAGCCGTTCTCGTTCAGCGTCGTACTTGCGATGTGTCGGAAACCGTGGCCTGTTTGTCGGCCTTCATACCCTAGTCGCCTTAGGGCCATTAGAAATACGGTGTTGCTGCGTGGCTTTGTACGATCATTACGGCCGGGAAAGAGCAGCGGGTAAGCCCCACTCAACGTGTGTAACTCCTTGAGCGCTTCGATAGCTTGCCGAGAAAGCGGTACTAGATGTTCCCTGCGTTTCTTCATACGTTCCGCTGGGATTGTCCATAGCCTTTTCTCGAAGTCGAACTCAGTCCATTTTGCTTCGCGCAGCTCTGAGGGACGAGCCGCCAACAGAGCAAGAAGACGTAGGCCAAGGCGAACGTCTTTTGCATGCGGGTATGAGGTAATTGCACGAAGCAGCGCAGGTAATTCTTCATTCGTTACGTGCGCGTAGTTTTCTGCTGCTCGGGTCTGCAAAAACTTGTGCAGTCCTTCGAGTGGATTGTGCACAGCCCTGCCGGTGACTCGGGCCAAATCGTAGATTTCTTTGCAAAATCCGCGTACCCGGCTCATTTGTTCCAAGATGCCTTTCTGTTCCATACCCCGTAGAAAATCCATCCATTCGAGAGGAAGGATTTCGGTATAAATTCGCCTGCCGAAAACTGGAAACACATGCAGCTCCAGAGCGCCAATAACTCTAACGGCCGTGCCTTCCTCCCAGTTCCTGCGACGAGCTGTAAACCACTCTCGTGCCAGCGCTTCGAAGGTGTTGTTGGCGGCTTCAATTTCGGCGGCTTTACGAGCTTTTTTGGTGGCAATAGGGTTCTTGCCTTCCGCAGCATCACCGCGGAGCTCAGTTGCTTTTTTTCTCGCGAGGGAGCCGCTAACTTCTGGATATCCCCCCAGGCCTAGCCAACTCCATTTACCTGCGGGAGTTTTGTAGCGCAGCTGCCAAGACTTTTGCCCATCAGGCTTGACGCGGAAATACAGACCGTTGCCATCATGTTCTCGATATTCCTTTGCGTCAGGCTCTAGGCCGAGCAGGGTGGTGTCAGAGAGAGGGCGACGCTTGATATCGGCACGCTTCATCCCGTATGTATCCCTTCAGTTCAAATATAGTGCAAGGATACACAGTGGGATACACGGCGGGAAGATATAGGGGTAGACGTAGATAGATCGTCAGAAACAAGAAAGCCCGCACAGGGCGGGCTTCTTGAGGGGTTTCGTAGACTGTCTGAGACAGGTCTAGACTGCTATTTGGTGGAGCCGGGGGGATTTGAACCCCCGTCCGCCAGTACTCCGCTGTCGGTACTACATGCTTAGCCGTGTCTATTAAGTTAACCCTCAGCGACCCGACGGGCAGGGTGCTTTGGGCGAGTTGTGTAAGTTTTAGTCGCTTCGTCCACAACGTACTAGGCGACGATCCTGTTCTATATGACAATCATTTCGGGTTTACAGGCATCCCCTGATGATTGCTGGAGCCGAAGCTACCAGAAGGAAGGCTAGCACCGCTTACGCGGCGAGAGCGTATTCCCCGTAGGTTTCGTCATTGGCAACTATAGAAAGTTGCAACAGTGGATTTACGAGTTCTGTTACCAACTCGGCATGCACCTAAAGTTTCATCACCGGCGTCGAATCCAAATCGGCCCCGAGACTGCTTTCGCAATCACTGGGGCGCAGTGTACGCCAATTGGCGTGGCACGTCGACCCGTCTGCTGCAATCGTTCAGGCCAGCCTGGCTGGCCTGCTCGAAGCTTTACTTGGCGCCTTCGCTACCCGAGCCGGTGTTGTTCAATGACGTGATAGCTTTCTGAGTGATCTCAATGCATTTTTTCTCGTCTTTTTGAGCTTGGGCCGCCTTAGCGTTCTTCACCGTGGTTTCGAGCATGTCCGTGTTTCCGGTGCTCAGGTTTGTGTTGGTAGAGCCCACAGAGTTTTCAAGAGTCTTGATATTGGCAGAGCACAAATCATCGTCGGCAAAAACCGGCGAAGCCAACAGGGCGGCGCTGAGGAACAATCCAGTGAGGGCGGTACGCTTCATATGTCTCTCCTTGTAACCTGTGGACTCGGTATGGCCGGTGTTTGAGGCCGTCGCCCGAGGGGGTTGAAAGCCCGTTAACAGTTGGGCCTAAAGGATTGACTGTGGTGTAACGCAGGCGTTCTATTTTATTTTCGCAATACTGCGAAATAGCCACATTGCGCATTCAAGCACCAAAATGAGGCGATCTTCGCTTGGAGGTATCGAAAAGGTTGAAGCGGGGGAGTGGGGCGGGGTGTGGGGGTAAAGGGGTAGATATGAAGTGCCAAATATCCGGGTCAGGACATCTGGCACACGCCGGCGCCAGAAGCTAGTCGTCCTTGCCCTTGGAGCGCACGGCACGCTGCAGCTCACGGTCCGAATCGCGTTCGCGTTCGGTGTGACGCTTGTCGTATTCCTTCTTGCCTTTACCCAGCGCAATTTCGCACTTGACCAGGTGCTCCTTCCAGTAAACGGAAAGGGCGACGCAGGCATAGCCTTTCTGCTGAACCGAGCTGGTGAGCTTTTCGAGCTCGCGCTTGTTCAGCAGCAGTTTGCGGGTGCGTGTCGGGTCAGCGATGACGTGTGTGCTGGCAGTCTTGAGAGGCGTGATGTGGCAACCCATCAGCCAGGCCTCGCCATCCTTGAGCAGCACATAACTGTCGACCAGCTGTACCTTGGTGGCACGCAGGCTTTTTACTTCCCAGCCAGACAGGACCAGACCGGCCTCGAACTTGTGTTCGATGAAGTAATCGTGACGCGCTTTCTTATTCTGCGCGATGGTCCCTGTAGGGTGTTTCTTGAGCTTAGCCATAGGGGGCGCATTATAGGCAGTTGCATCAATGTCGGCTACGGGAAAGCGCGTGCTTGAGCACAAAGGTTGAATCCCGGACAATGCGCGATCTTTTTTGGCTGGGCGTTTCGATAATGTCGACGGACAAGGTTTCGGTCCACGGTAGCTGGGCAAGCCGCTGGGTGTTCATCCTGGCTGCCACCGGCTCTGCTGTGGGGCTGGGCAGTATCTGGAAATTTCCGTACATGGTCGGTGCCTACGGCGGCGGTGCATTTGTACTGGTTTTTCTGGCGTGCATCGCGCTGATCGGTATTCCGGTCATGATCGCCGAGACGCTGATTGGTCGTCGTTCCCGGCTCAGTCCTGCGAATGCGCTCAAGACGCTGGCGCAGGAAGCGGGGCATTCGCCGCGCTGGTCCTGGGGTGCGTTTGCCGGGATGATCACGGCGCTGCTGATTCTCTCCTTTTATAGTGTGGTGGGCGGTTGGTCGCTGGATTACATCATCGACATGGGGCGCGGCGACTTTCAGGGTGTGTCGCCGGATCAGGTCGGTGCGTATTTCGGTGCGGTGATTGCCGACCCATGGCGTCTGATTCTGTGGCACACCATTTTCATGCTGCTGTCGGCGGTGGTGATCGGCAAGGGTGTCGAGGCGGGGCTGGAGAAAAGCCTGCGTATCATGATGCCGATGCTGTTCCTGCTGATGCTGGCGCTGTTGGGCTACAGCCTGACCACCGGGCATTTCATGGAAGGCGTGCATTTCATGTTCGACTTCAATCCCGAGAAGGTGCTGGATGGCTTGCTGCCCGCGATGGGCCATGCGTTCTTTTCCCTGAGCGTCGGTGTGGGCTCGATCATGGTCTACGGCGCGTACATGACCAAAGGCGCGTCGATCAGCAGCACGGTTGTCGGCATCGCGTTGCTCGATACCTTCGTTTCGCTGTTGGCTGGCCTTGCGCTGTTCCCCATCGTGTTCGCAGCAGGCCTTAACCCCAGCGAGGGGCCGGGCCTGATGTTCGTCACGTTGCCGTATGCATTCGGCAACGTCGCGTTCGGCCAGTTGATGGGCATCGTGTTCTTCGTATTGGTGGCCGTTGCAGCCTGGAGTTCGGCGATTTCGTTACTTGAGCCGATGGTCGCCTATCTGGTCGAGCGCACCCGTATTCGTCGCGCCTGGGTGACGTTCTGGCTGGCCTTTACCTGCTGGTTTGTCGGGCTGGGCACGGTGTTCTCGTTCAATATCTGGCAAAAAGCCAAGTTTTTCGTGAACGATGGAGGCGCATTCCACCTCTATCAATGGGGCGCATCGACTGGCCTGGACTTCTTCGGAGTCATTGATTTCTTCACTTCGCGGATCATGTTGCCGCTGGGTGGGTTGTGTTTTGTAGTATTCGCTGGTTGGGTGATGAGCCGTGAGACGGTGCGCGACGAATTGTCGATTCGCAGTCCGCTGCTCTTCAACCTGACGTACTTTTTGATGCGCTACGTGGCGCCGCTCGGCATTCTTGTGGTGTTTGCCGCTCAGCTCTGGAAATGACGCTCACATGACTACGCATATACAACGCTCTGCTTTACTGCCGTACCCGGCCGGGTTTCTTTATGACCTGGTCAATGATGTGGCTCGTTATCCCGAGTTCCTGCCGTGGTGCTCGTCCGCTACCGTGGTTGAAGCCAGTGAGGCGCAGATGCGCGCTAGCCTGGAGATCGCCAAGGGGGGCTGAGCCAGAAGTTCATGACGCGCAACACCCTGGTTCCCGGCGAGTCGATCGTGATGGACCTGGTCGAAGGGCCGTTCGAACAGTTCCACGGTGTCTGGACATTCAAGCCGCTGGGCGATAAAGCCTGCAAGATCAGTCTGGATCTGTCCTTCGATTATGCCGGCACCATCGTTCGCGCCACGCTGGGGCCGCTGTTCAATCAGGCAGCCAACACGCTGGTGGATGCGTTCTGCCAGCGAGCGAAAGAGCTGCATGGCTGACGCATCGATTCAGATAGAGGTGGTCTACGCCTCTGTACAGCGCCAGGTATTGAAGACAGTCGATGTACCGACCGGTTCTTCGGTGCGTCAGGCGCTGGCACTCAGCGGCATGGACAAGGAGTTTCCCGAACTGGATCTTGGCCAGTGTGCCGTGGGTATCTTCGGCAAGGTGGTGACTGATCCTGCTGCGCGGGTGCTGGAGGCGGGTGAGCGGATAGAGATTTATCGTCCGCTGGTGGCCGACCCCATGGAGATCAGGCGTCTGCGTGCCGCCAGGGCGCGTGAGAAAAGAGGGCTTCCCGGCTGAACGCAGGCTGAATGGAAAGCACAAAAAAGCCCGGCATGCCGGGCTTTTTGTTGGACGCTTTGGACTACCGGGAGTTGGTGTCCAGCGGTTCCTGAGTCGGGACCGGTACGGTCTCGACGCTGTCCACGTCTTTCTGGATTTTATCCAGCAACGAACCTGGCTTGGCCGGCTCTTCAGGCTGCTGCACTGGCTGGTTCTCTGCCGGGACAGTGGTGTTGCTGTCCTTGCCGAGAATGGCTTCATCGCGGCTGACGCCGGGCATGAAGTCACCAGACAGGCTCACGAGCTGGTCATTACCGTTGAATATGAGGCTGACACGCTCCTGCTGGCGTTCACCGCCACCTGGCTGCAGGCTGTACAGGTAATCCCACCGATCGGAGTGGAAAGTGTCGGTCAGCAGGGGGTTGCCCATGATAAACCGTACTTGCCGCCGGGTCATTCCGGGGCGTAACTGGTCTATCATGTCCTGCGTGACGACATTACCCTGCTGGATGTCGATTTTGTAAACCCCGGGGAATGAACAACCGGCGAGTGCGAGCAGTCCCACGAAGGTGAAACTGGTTAGCAAGAGCTTGGTGTTTTGCATCGGTGGGCGACTTCCACTATCTTGGCTGGGACAACGTAAACTCCGATCATACCTGCATTAAGAGAAGCTGCGAAGCAGCGTCTGCGAGAAAGCTGACCATGGTTGAAAATAGCGAACTACGTAAAGTAGGACTCAAGGTAACCCTACCGCGGGTCAAAATACTGCAAATGCTCGATTCTGCAGAGCAACGCCACATGAGTGCCGAGGATGTCTACAAGGCTCTCATGGAGGCCAGCGAGGACGTCGGTCTGGCCACGGTTTACCGTGTTCTGACTCAGTTCGAGTCCGCTGGGCTGGTGGTGCGCCACAATTTCGACGGCGGTCATGCTGTGTTCGAGCTGGCTGATGGCGGCCACCACGACCACATGGTCAATGTGGAATCGGGTGAGGTGATCGAATTCTTCGACGAAGAAATCGAGAAGCTTCAAAAAGCCATTGTCGAGAGACACGGCTTTGACCTGGTGGACCACAATCTGGTGCTTTACGTCCGCAACAAGAAGGCGTAATCAGCAACAGGGGCGACCGCGGTCGCCTTTGTGCGTTCTATAGCTCAGCTTTTCGCCGTAACGACCATCTTTTTGGCGTGCGCCAGAGATTCCTTGGTCAGATCGATGCCGCCCAGCATTCGGGCGACTTCCTCTATACGTTCAGTCTTGCTGAGCCTGGACACCGCTGTGCGCGTTGCATCGTTGTCGCGCACCTTGTGCACGAACAGGTGCTGATGGCCCTGCGCCGCGACCTGCGGCAGGTGAGTGACGGTCATGACCTGACCGCGCTCGCCCAGGCGACGCAGCAGTTGCCCTACGATCTCGGCGGTCGGTCCGCCAATCCCCACATCCACTTCATCGAATACCAGCGTCGGCACCCGCGAAGTTTGTGCGGTGATGACCTGGATCGCCAGGCTGATGCGCGACAGCTCACCCCCCGACGCGACTTTTGCCAGCGCTTTCAGTGGTTGGCCGGGGTTGGCGCTGACCAGTAGCTCCACCTGCTCCAGGCCGTGAGGCGAGGGTTCTACGCTGGCGTTGGCTTTGAGGTCGATCTGGAAACGGCCGCCGGGCATGCCCAGACGATGAATTTCCTGTTCCACAGCGCTGGCCAGTTTCGTCGCCGAATTGTGGCGCAGGTCGCTCAGCTCACGGGCTTTATCCTGATAGTGCCGGGCGAATGCCTGCACTTCATGCTCCAGGCGTTCGATGGATTCGTCGTTGGCATTCAGCGTTTCTATTTCATCCAGCAGCTTTTGTTGCAGTGTCGCCACTTCGCCCGGCTGGATGCGGTGCTTGCGCGCCAGTGTGTAAATGGCATCGAGGCGTTCTTCGAGCTGTTGCAGCCTGGCTGGGTCGGCATCGAAGTGATCCAGAAAGCGGTTCAGTTCTCCTACCGCTTCTTCTACCTGGATCTGTGCGCTGGACAGCAGGCCTGTGGCTTCGCTCAGGGCGGACGGGGAATGGTCGACGCTGCCAAGACGATGCAGGCTGGCGGTCAGGGCATTGAGCACGTTGCCGGAATCGCTTTCGCTGCACTGTTCGACCACTTGTCGGCAAATGCTCAGCAGGCTTTCGGCGTTGGTCAGGTCCTTGTGTTCCTGTTCGAGCTGTTCAAGCTCGTTTTCGCCCAGGCTCAGGCTTTCCAGCTCTTCGAGCTGATAGCTCAGCAACTGATGCCGTGCGCGTTGCTCGTCACCCGAGTTGGAAAGACGCTCGAGCTCCTGCCGCGTCTGCCGCCAGCGCTGTGCGGCGAGATGGACCTGACGGGCCAGATCGGTTGCGCCCGCGTATTCGTCGAGCAGGCGCCGATGGGTATCGGTCTTGAGCAGCGACTGGTGCTCATGCTGGCTGTGAATATCGATGAGCAGTTCGCCCAGCGCCTTCAGGTCGCCCTGAGGGCAGGGCGAGCCATTGATATAGGAGCGTGACCGACCTTCGGCAGTGATGACCCGGCGCAGGATGCAGGGGCCGTCGTTGTCCAGGTCGCGCTCTTTGAGCCAGGTCTGTGCCTCGGGAATGTCGCCCAGGTCGAACGTGGCCAGGATGTCGGCCTTGTCGGCGCCCGGCCTGACCACGCCGCTGTCGGCACGGTCGCCCAGGGTCAGGCCCAGGGCGTCGAGCATGATCGACTTGCCAGCGCCGGTTTCGCCGGTGATGACGCTCATGCCTCGATCCAGTTCAAGATCAAGGTGTTCGACAATGGCGTAGTTGTGTACGGAAAGGTGCACCAGCATTGAGCGGCTCCCGGGCTGTTTGTCTGGTTATTTATACAGTGTTTTATTTGTGGCTGACAATGCCCTTGCTTAGCTCGATTTCATCGGTCTGCAGTGGTTTTTAGTCTCTCTTGAGTCGTTTCGCCATTTTTTGTCGGGCTGGAATCCGGATTATTTGTCAGGGAATGCGTATCTCGATCGCACGAAACCCTTGAAGCCGGAAAATCCGATCCCATATAGGTGGGCAGAAGCGCGAATCGGGATCGCGGACGTTTTTAGAGGAGAACATGTATGGCTGACGAACAGAATCTGGATGCGCAGGCTCAGGATCAGGCTGCCGAGGCGGGCGCGGGTGACGAACTGACAACCCGCGTGCAGGTGCTCGAAGAGCAACTGGCTGCTGCGCAGGACCAATCCCTTCGCGTGGCTGCGGATCTGCAGAATGTCCGCCGCCGTGCCGAACAGGATGTTGAAAAGGCGCACAAGTTTGCGCTGGAGAAATTTGCCGGTGATCTGTTGCCGATCATCGACAGTCTGGAGCGAGGCCTTGATCTGTCCAGTCCGGACGATGAAAGCATTCGCCCGATGCGTGAAGGCATCGAGCTGACCTTGAAGATGTTCCAGGACACCCTCAAGCGTTATCAGCTGGAAGCCATCGATCCGCACGGTCAACCGTTCAGTGCCGACCAGCACCAGGCGATGGCCATGCAGGAAAGTGCCGACGTTGAGCCCAACACGGTGCTCAAGGTATTTCAGAAGGGTTATCAGCTTAATGGTCGCCTGTTGCGCCCGGCCATGGTCGTGGTCAGCAAGGCACCATCGCCTGCAACGCCGTCAATCAACGAGCAGGCTTGAAATCAGCTGTAAGGCCCCCATTTAAAGGTCAAGCGTTTAAGAGCTACCGCACGGTGTAAACGCACTGGCGGCAACCAAATCCAAGTTTTGCAAGTTTCGGGAGAGTCAAAGATGGGCAGAATTATCGGTATCGACCTGGGGACTACCAACTCCTGCGTCTCCATTCTGGAAAACGGTAACGTCAAGGTTATCGAGAACGCCGAAGGTACTCGTACTACACCTTCGATCATTGCTTACGCAAATGATGGCGAGATTCTGGTCGGCCAGTCCGCGAAGCGTCAGGCGGTCACCAACCCGCACAACACGCTGTACGCGGTTAAGCGTCTGATCGGTCGCAAGTTCGAAGAGGATGTCGTTCAGAAAGACATCCAGATGGTCCCTTACAAGATCGTCAAGGCTGACAACGGTGATGCCTGGGTTGAAGTGAATGGCCAGAAAATGGCGCCTCCTCAGATTTCCGCTGAAATCCTGAAGAAAATGAAAAAGACTGCCGAAGACTATCTCGGTGAAGCGGTTACCGAAGCGGTCATCACCGTTCCGGCCTACTTCAACGACAGCCAGCGTCAGGCTACCAAGGACGCTGGCCGTATTGCCGGTCTGGACGTCAAACGCATCATCAACGAACCTACCGCAGCCGCGCTGGCTTACGGGATGGACAAGGCCAAGGGCGACCACACTGTCATCGTGTATGACCTGGGTGGCGGTACCTTCGACGTCTCGGTCATCGAGATCGCTGAAGTCGATGGCGAGCACCAGTTCGAAGTGTTGGCCACCAACGGCGACACGTTCCTGGGTGGTGAAGACTTCGACATTCGTCTGATCGACTACTTCGTCGACGAATTCAAGAAAGAAAGCGGCATGAACCTCAAGGGTGATCCGCTGGCCATGCAGCGTCTGAAAGAAGCTGCCGAAAAAGCCAAGATCGAGCTGTCTTCCAGCACCCAGACCGAAGTCAACCTGCCGTACATCACTGCAGACGCAACCGGTCCGAAGCACCTGGTAGTGAAGATTTCCCGCTCCAAACTGGAATCGCTGGTTGAAGACCTGGTTCAGCGCACCATCGCTCCTTGCGAAATGGCGCTGAAAGATGCTGGCATCGACAGGAGCAAGATCAACGACGTGATTCTGGTCGGTGGTCAGACACGTATGCCGCTGGTTCAGAAGCTGGTGACCGAGTTCTTCGGCAAAGAAGCACGCAAAGACGTCAACCCTGACGAAGCCGTTGCCATGGGTGCTGCCATTCAGGGCGCAGTCTTGGCGGGTGATGTCAAAGACGTTCTGCTGCTGGACGTCAGCCCGCTGACTCTGGGTATCGAAACCATGGGCGGCGTGATGACTGCGCTGATCGAGAAAAACACCACGATTCCTACCAAGAAATCCCAGGTGTTCTCGACTGCCGATGACAACCAGAACGCGGTAACCATTCACGTCCTGCAGGGTGAGCGTAAGCAAGCCGCTCAGAACAAGTCTCTGGGCAAGTTCGACCTGGCCGAGATTCCACCTGCTCCACGTGGCGTGCCACAGATCGAAGTGACCTTCGACATCGACGCAAACGGTATTCTGCACGTTGGCGCGAAAGACAAGGCCACCGGCAAGCAGCAGTCCATCGTGATCAAGGCCAACTCCGGTCTGTCCGAGGAAGAAATTCAGCAGATGGTTCGCGATGCTGAAGTCAACTCCGAAGAAGATCGCAAGTTCGAAGAGCTGGCCTCTGCCCGTAACCAGGGTGATGCGCTGGTCCACTCGACTCGCAAGATGATCGCTGACGCGGGTGACAAGGTCACTGCTGAAGAGAAGACTGCGGTAGAAGCTGCGCTGGTTGCTCTGGAAGCCGCTATCAAGGGCGACGACAAGGCTGCCATTGAAGCCAAGGTCGAAGAGCTGTCGAAGGTTTCCGCGCCAATCGCTCAGAAGATGTATGCCGAGCAGGCTGAAAACCCGGACGCTGCGGCCAAGCCAGCTGAAGAAACTGCCAAGGCTGACGATGTTGTCGACGCCGAGTTTGAAGAAGTAAAAGACCACAAGTAAGCGCAGGCTCACTTGAAAGCCGGTTGACCTCTTTCGAGCGCTGACTGGTAGGATGTCGCCGCGCGGGAGCTTGCTCCCGCGTTGGCGTGTCTGGAACAGGCAAAAATTTCGGCGTGTGGAGTTGCTCCGCACGCCACGTGGCAAGATCGCGACGCTCCTGCGTGGCGAATCATTCTGCCGCTTTCTCGGCCGGATGCATCTGGCTGCTGAACGAAGACCAGGATCGTTGAATCGACGTGAGTTGGGTCCGGGCCTGTATGGGGCTCAACGAGTTTGGTGCGGCTCAGGAGAGCCTTCGCCGAACGTCCTCAAGAGTGCGGAAGAATTATGGCAAAGCGTGATTATTACGAAGTGTTGGGAGTGGAGCGAGGCTCCAGCGAGGCGGACCTGAAGAAGGCTTATCGCCGTCTGGCGATGAAGCATCACCCTGACCGCAACCCTGATGACAAAGCATCGGAAGAGCTGTTCAAAGAGGCCAACGAAGCCTACGAAGTGCTTTCCGACGCCAGCAAACGCGCGGCCTACGATCAGTATGGCCATGCCGGTGTCGACCCGAGCATGGGTGGCGGCGGTGGTTTTGGTGGCGGTGCCGGTGGCGCCAACTTCTCCGATATCTTCGGCGATGTGTTCAGCGACTTCTTTGGCGGCGGCCGTGCCGGTGGCGGCGGTGGTCGTGGCGGCGCTCAGCGTGGCAGCGACCTGCGCTATACGCTGGAGCTGAATCTGGAAGAGGCGGTTCGCGGTACTAACGTGAATATCCGCGTTCCGACGCTGGTCAACTGCAAACCATGCGACGGCAGCGGCGCCAAGAAAGGTTCTTCGCCGGTCACATGCCCTACGTGCGGCGGCATTGGTCAGGTGCGCATGCAGCAGGGGTTCTTCTCTGTGCAGCAAACCTGTCCGCGCTGCCACGGCCACGGCAAGATCATCTCTGACCCGTGCGATTCCTGCCACGGCGAAGGCCGCGTCGAAGAGTCCAAGACGCTTTCCGTCAAAGTGCCGCCAGGTGTCGATACCGGTGACCGCATTCGTCTGTCTGGCGAAGGCGAGGCGGGTACCCAGGGTGGCCCGACCGGCGACCTGTATGTCGTGATCAATGTGCGCGAGCACGCGATCTTCCAGCGGGACGGCAAGCACCTGTTCTGCGAAGTGCCTATCAGCTTTACCGATGCAGCGCTGGGCGGCGAGCTTGAGGTGCCGACGCTCGACGGTCGCGTCAAACTGAAAATCCCCGAAGGTACCCAGACCGGCAAGCAGTTCCGCTTGCGTGGCAAGGGCGTCGCTCCAGTGCGTGGCGGTGGTGCCGGTGACTTGATGTGCCGTGTTGCCGTCGAAACCCCGGTCAACCTGAGCAAGCGTCAGCGCGAGCTGCTTGAAGAGTTCCGCACCTCGCTTGAAAACGACGAGTCCCACTCTCCGAAAGCCAGTGGCTGGTTTGAGGGTGTGAAGCGTTTCTTCGGCGATCTGTAAGGCTATCAACGGGAGCAGGGCATGCGACGTATTGCTGTAGTAGGCGCCGCCGGGCGTATGGGCAAGACCTTGATCGAGGCGGTTCAGCAGGCGCCAGGCGCCGGGTTGACCGCCGCTATCGATCGTCCTGACAGCACGCTGGTGGGCGCTGATGCGGGCGAACTGGCTGCGCTGGGTCGTATCGGTGTGCCGCTGTCGGGCGATCTGGCAAAGGTAGCGGACGAGTTCGACGTCCTGATCGACTTTACCCACCCGTCGGTGACGCTGAAAAATCTGGCGTTCTGTCGCAAGGCAGGCAAGGCGATGATTATTGGCACCACTGGTTTCAGCGCGGAAGAAAAGCAGCGTCTGGAAGAGGCGGGCAAAGACATTCCCATCGTCTTTGCTGCCAATTTCAGTGTCGGCGTGAATCTGTGTCTGAAGCTGCTCGACACCGCTGCGCGCGTTCTGGGTGATGAGGTCGATATCGAAATCACCGAAGCGCACCACCGGCACAAGGTTGATGCGCCGTCCGGCACCGCCTTGCGCATGGGTGAAGTGGTTGCCAATGCGCTGGGTCGCGATCTGGAAAAAGTCGCGGTCTACGGCCGTGAAGGTCAGACCGGTGCGCGTGATCGTCAGACCATCGGGTTTGCGACCCTTCGTGCCGGTGACATAGTGGGTGATCACACCGTGCTGTTCGCCGCGGACGGTGAGCGGGTCGAGATCACGCACAAGGCGTCCAGTCGCATGACCTTCGCCAAGGGTGCTGTGCGGGCTGCAATGTGGCTCGACGGCAAGGCACCAGGGCTTTACGACATGCAGGATGTGTTGGGTCTGCATTGATTTCATACAGGGCCATTCGTGGCCCTGTCGCATTTCCCCGCATTTCAGGCTCATTGGTGGTAGACCAAAATGGGCCTTTTCTGTAAGCTACAGCTTTAGTGTGTCCACTAAAAGCGCGCAGATGATTCCATAAGAAAGCGGGGTGACGTAACTACGTCATTCCGCTTTTTTGCAGCCTGCGATCGCCCTTTCAGGTTTTATTTACGGGAGGTCTTCTTGACTAAGCCAGCCATACTCGCCCTTGCTGATGGCAGCATTTTTCGCGGCGAAGCCATTGGAGCCGACGGTCAGACCGTTGGTGAGGTGGTGTTCAACACCGCAATGACAGGCTATCAGGAAATTCTTACCGATCCTTCCTACGCCCAGCAGATCGTTACCCTGACTTACCCGCATATCGGCAACACCGGCACCACCCCTGAAGACGCAGAGTCGGATCGCGTCTGGTCCGCCGGCCTGGTCATTCGCGACCTGCCTCTGGTCGCCAGCAACTGGCGTAACAAGCTGTCCCTCGGTGATTACCTGAAAGCCAACAACGTCGTTGCCATCGCTGGCATCGATACGCGTCGCCTGACCCGCATCCTGCGTGAGAAAGGCGCCCAGAACGGCTGCATCCTGGCCGGCGATAACATCACCGAAGAGGCAGCCATCGCCGCTGCCCGCGGCTTCCCGGGCCTCAAGGGCATGGACCTGGCCAAGGAAGTCTGCACCAAGGACACCTACGAGTGGCGCTCCAGCGTCTGGGATCTGAAAACCGACAGCCATCCTGAAATCTCCGCCTCCGAGCTGCCTTATCACGTGGTCGCCTACGATTATGGCGTCAAGGTCAACATCCTGCGCATGCTGGTCGAGCGCGGTTGTCGCGTAACCGTGGTGCCGGCGCAAACGCCTGCCAGTGAAGTGCTCGCCTACAAGCCGGACGGCGTTTTCCTGTCCAACGGCCCAGGTGACCCGGAGCCGTGCGATTACGCCATCAAGGCGATCAGGGAAGTGCTGGAAACCGACATTCCAGTGTTCGGCATCTGCCTCGGTCACCAGTTGCTGGCTCTGGCCGCGGGTGCCAAGACGGTGAAGATGGGCCACGGCCACCACGGTGCCAACCACCCGGTCCAGGATCTGGACACCGGTGTGGTCATGATCACCAGCCAGAACCACGGTTTTGCGGTGGATGAGGCAACCCTGCCGAGCAACGTTCGCGCCATTCACAAGTCGCTGTTCGACGGCACCCTGCAGGGTATCGAACTGACCGACAAGAGCGCATTCAGCTTCCAGGGTCACCCTGAAGCGAGTCCGGGCCCGAACGACGTCGCGCCTTTGTTCGATCGCTTTATCGAAGCCATGGCCAAGCGCCGCTGACCGGTTGCCTTGAGACTGTAATACGCAGGTGCCCAGGGCGGCCCCGGACTCAGTGTCCGGTCGCTGCCGCCCAGGCCACCTCAGACAAATGTTCAAGACGGCTTGCCGACTGACCTGCGGATTTGAGTGACAACCCATGCCAAAACGTACAGATATTAAAAGCATCCTGATTCTCGGCGCCGGCCCCATCGTGATCGGCCAGGCCTGTGAATTCGACTACTCCGGCGCCCAGGCCTGCAAGGCTCTGCGTGAGGAGGGTTACCGCGTCATCCTGGTGAACTCCAACCCGGCCACCATCATGACCGACCCGGCCATGGCCGACGCCACCTACATCGAGCCGATCAAGTGGCAGACCGTTGCCAAGATCATCGAAAAAGAACGTCCGGACGCACTGCTGCCAACCATGGGCGGCCAGACCGCTCTGAACTGCGCACTGGATCTTGAGCGCGAAGGCGTTCTGGAGAAGTTCGGTGTCGAAATGATCGGCGCCAACGCTGACACCATTGACAAGGCAGAAGACCGTTCGCGCTTCGACAAGGCGATGAAGTCCATCGGCCTGGCGTGCCCGCGCTCCGGCATCGCGCACAGCATGGAAGAAGCCAACGCGGTTCTTGAAAAGCTCGGCTTCCCTTGCATCATCCGTCCGTCGTTCACCATGGGTGGCACCGGCGGCGGTATCGCTTACAACCGTGAAGAGTTCGAAGAAATCTGCGCCCGTGGTCTGGACCTGTCGCCGACCAAGGAACTGCTGATCGACGAATCGCTGATCGGCTGGAAAGAGTACGAAATGGAAGTTGTCCGCGACAAAAAGGACAACTGCATCATCGTCTGCTCGATCGAAAACTTCGACCCGATGGGTGTGCACACCGGTGACTCGATCACCGTGGCGCCGGCACAGACCCTGACCGACAAGGAATACCAGATCCTGCGTAATGCCTCGCTGGCAGTGCTGCGCGAGATCGGCGTTGAAACCGGTGGCTCCAACGTCCAGTTCGGCATCTGCCCGAACACCGGCCGCATGGTCGTCATCGAGATGAACCCGCGTGTATCGCGCTCCTCGGCACTGGCCTCCAAGGCGACCGGCTTCCCGATCGCCCGCGTTGCCGCCAAGCTGGCAGTGGGCTACACCCTCGACGAGCTGTCGAACGAAATCACTGGCGGCAAGACCCCGGCGTCGTTCGAACCGTCGATCGACTACGTCGTCACCAAGCTGCCGCGCTTTGCCTTCGAGAAATTCGCCAAGGCCGATGCGCGTCTGACCACTCAGATGAAGTCGGTCGGTGAAGTCATGGCCATCGGCCGTACCTTCCAGGAATCCCTGCAGAAAGCCCTGCGCGGCCTGGAAGTCGGTGTGTGCGGTCTTGATCCGAAGCTGGACCTGAGTCATCCGGAAAGCATGAGCACGCTCAAGCGCGAGCTGACCGTGCCGGGCGCCGAGCGTATCTGGTACGTCGCCGATGCCTTCCGCGCCGGCATGACGGTCGAAGAAATCTTCGCCATGAACATGATCGACCCATGGTTCCTGGTGCAGATCGAAGACCTGATCAAGGACGAAGAGAAGATCAAGACTCTGGGGCTGTCGGCGATCGACCGCGAAGTCATGTTCCGTCTCAAGCGCAAGGGCTTCTCCGACGCGCGTCTGGCCAAGCTGCTGGGCGTTACCGAGAAGAACCTGCGCACGCACCGTCACAAGCTCGAAGTGTTCCCGGTCTACAAGCGCGTCGACACCTGCGCAGCCGAGTTCGCAACCGACACCGCGTACCTGTACTCGACCTACGAGGAAGAGTGCGAAGCCAACCCTTCGACTCGTGACAAGATCATGATCCTGGGTGGTGGGCCGAACCGCATCGGCCAGGGTATCGAGTTCGATTACTGCTGCGTACACGCCGCGCTGGCACTGCGTGAAGACGGTTACGAGACCATCATGGTCAACTGCAACCCGGAAACCGTGTCCACTGACTACGACACCTCGGACCGTCTGTACTTCGAGCCTGTCACCTTGGAGGACGTGCTGGAAATCGTCCGTGTCGAGAAGCCGAAAGGTGTGATCGTCCAGTACGGTGGCCAGACGCCTCTGAAACTGGCGCGTGCTCTTGAAGCCGCCGGCGTACCGATCATCGGCACCAGCCCTGATGCCATCGACCGTGCCGAAGACCGCGAGCGCTTCCAGCACATGGTCGAGCGTCTGAACCTGCGTCAGCCGCCAAACGCCACTGTGCGCAGCGAAGACGAAGCGATTCGTGCCGCAGCGAAGATCGGTTATCCACTGGTGGTGCGTCCGTCCTATGTACTGGGTGGCCGTGCGATGGAAATCGTTTACCAGGAAGACGAGCTCAAGCGTTACCTGCGCGAAGCGGTTCAGGTGTCCAACGACAGCCCGGTGCTGCTGGACCACTTCCTGAACTGCGCAATCGAGATGGACGTCGATGCGGTCTGCGACGGTACTGACGTGGTGATCGGTGCGATCATGCAGCACATCGAGCAGGCGGGCGTTCACTCCGGTGACTCCGCGTGCTCGCTGCCGCCGTACTCGCTGCCGGCTCACATCCAGGACGAAATGCGCGAGCAGGTCAAGAAGATGGCACTGGAGCTGGGCGTTGTCGGCCTGATGAACGTGCAGCTGGCGCTTCAGGGCGAAGACATCTACGTCATTGAAGTCAACCCGCGTGCATCGCGTACCGTGCCGTTCGTTTCCAAGTGCATCGGTGTTTCCCTGGCAATGATCGCTGCCCGCGTGATGGCAGGCAAAACCCTGAAAGAGCTGAATTTCACCAAGGAAATCATTCCGAACTTCTACAGCGTGAAAGAGGCAGTGTTCCCGTTTGCCAAATTCCCTGGTGTTGACCCGATCCTCGGCCCGGAAATGAAATCGACCGGTGAAGTGATGGGTGTGGGTGATACCTTCGGCGAAGCGTTTGCCAAGGCCCAGATGGGCGCAAGCGAAGTGCTGCCGACTGGCGGTACCGCGTTCATCAGCGTACGTGACGATGACAAGCCCCTGGTTGAAGCGGTCGCTCGTGACCTCATCAATCTCGGCTTCGAGATCGTCGCCACCGCAGGCACTGCCAAGCTGATCGAAGCGGCGGGCCTGAAAGTGCGTCGCGTCAACAAGGTGACCGAAGGCCGTCCGCATGTGGTCGACATGATCAAGAATGACGAAGTCACTCTGATCATCAACACCACCGAAGGTCGCCAGTCGATTGCGGATTCCTACTCCATCCGTCGCAACGCCCTGCAGCACAAGATTTACTGCACCACTACCATTGCAGCAGGCGAAGCGATCTGTGAAGCGCTCAAGTTCGGTCCGGAGAAGACTGTACGTCGCTTGCAGGATCTCCATGCAGGATTGAAGGCATGATCAAATACCCAATGACCGTCCAGGGCGCTCGCGCCCTGGAAGAAGAACTGACCCACCTGACCAAGGTGGTCCGTCCCAAGTTGAGCCAGGACATCGGTACTGCGCGCGAACTGGGCGACCTCAAGGAAAACGCCGAATACCATGCTGCCCGCGAGCAGCAGGGGATGGTCGAGGCGCGTATTCGTGATATCGAAGGCCGCATGCAGAACGCTGTGATCATCGACGTCACGACGATTCCGCACACCGGCAAGGTGATTTTCGGCACGACAGTCGAAATCGCCAACGTCGAGACTGACGAAAGTGTGGTCTATCAGATCGTGGGTGAGGACGAAGCGGATATCAAGAAAGGCAAGATTTCAGTGGGTTCGCCCATTGCCCGTGCCTTGATTGCCAAGGAAGAGGGTGACGTCGTCGTGGTGAAAACGCCCAGCGGCGTTATCGAGTACGAAATCATCGAAGTGCGTCATATCTGATGCTGGCGCCCGTTTTTACGGGCGCTTTCGGCGGCAAAAAAGAGTCAGGGCGCGCTTTTGGCGGCCCTGACTTCTGTTTTTATCCGTGCGCGCGGTGGACGTTGGACAGTTGCTTGTTTACCTTTGGGTTCTTGCGATAGATCAACGCCATTTTGCCGATGACCTGAACCAGGTCGGCAGAACCGGCCTTGCACAATTCTGCGATGGCGCCGAGACGGCTTTCGCGGTCGAGGATGTTGAGCTTGATCTTGATCAGCTCATGATCGCTCAGTGCGCGTTCAAGCTCTGCAAGTACACCTTCAGTCAAACCATTGTCAGCCACGATCAATACCGGTTTCAGATGGTGGCCAATGGATTTGTATTGTTTCTTCTGCTCTGGAGTGAGCGGCATAATCTGACCTCTGCGTCTGATCTTTTAAAAGCGGCGGCCAGTTTACCCGAGCGAGTCCGGGACCGCCCAGTTAATCACGACTCGTTTATTTTTGAGGTGCCCCGTGGCCCGTTCCAAGACAAGCCATAACTGGCTCAAAGAACACTTCGACGACAAGTACGTCAAAATGGCGCAGAAGGACGGCTACCGTTCGCGCGCCAGTTACAAGCTGCTCGAGATCCAGGAAAAGGACAAACTCATCCGTCCGGGCATGACCGTGATCGACCTCGGCGCAGCGCCGGGAGGCTGGTCACAAGTGACCAGTCGTCTGATCGGCGGTCAAGGTCGTCTGATCGCTTCCGACATCCTTGAAATGGACAGCATCCCCGACGTGACCTTCATTCAGGGGGATTTTACCGAGGATGCGATTCTTGAGCAGATCCTCGAGGCAGTCGGTAATACGCAGGTAGACCTTGTGATTTCCGATATGGCCCCCAATATGAGTGGATTGAGCGCTGTAGATATGCCGCGTGCAATGTTTCTCTGCGAATTGGCGCTCGATCTTGCCGGTCGGGTACTGCGTCCCGGTGGCGATTTTCTGATCAAGGTCTTCCAGGGTGAAGGCTTCGATGTCTACCACAAGGACATTCGCAAGCTGTTCGACAAGGTGCAGATGCGCAAACCGTCGTCGTCCCGCGACAGGTCACGCGAGCAATACCTGCTGGCTCGCGGCTTTCGCGGAATTGATGGCGCGGCCAGCATCGAACGTTTTTGACAAGGCGCGATAGCTTTTTTCAAATGGCGTTACCGATGCAGCATGACTGAACATTATGTTGTCAAAGTTTCACAAAGGGTTACAGACGGTGTCTGCCGCATCTGTAGGTTCTGTAGTAAGTTAGGCCGGTGAATATCATGCGAGGCACGCTTGCTGCGTGGAGCTTGCTTCAGAGGGTAGCTAATTGAACGATATGGCAAAGAATTTGATCCTGTGGTTGATCATCGCGGCTGTCCTTGTGACGGTGATGAACAACTTCTCCAGCCCGAACGAGCCGCAGAACCTCAACTATTCCGAGTTCATCCAGCAGGTCAAGGATGGCAAGGTCGAGAAGGTTTCTGTAGACGGCTACGTCATTACGGGCAAGCGCAGCGATGGCGACACCTTCAAGACCATCCGCCCGAACATCCCGGACAATGGCCTGATCGGTGATCTGGTCAGCAATAACGTCGTGATCGAAGGCAAGCAGCCTGAGCAGCAGAGCATCTGGACCCAGTTGCTGGTGGCCAGCTTCCCGATACTGGTGATCATCGCGGTGTTCATGTTCTTCATGCGCCAGATGCAGGGCGGGGCGGGCGGCAAGGGCGGCCCGATGAGCTTCGGCAAGAGCAAGGCGCGTCTGTTGTCAGAAGATCAGGTCAAGACGACCCTGGCTGACGTTGCCGGTTGCGACGAAGCCAAGGAAGAAGTGGGCGAGCTGGTCGAATTCCTCCGCGATCCGGGCAAGTTCCAGCGCCTGGGCGGTCGGATTCCGCGCGGCGTGCTGATGGTCGGCCCTCCGGGTACCGGTAAAACGCTGATCGCCAAGGCCATTGCCGGCGAAGCCAAGGTTCCGTTCTTCACGATCTCCGGTTCCGACTTCGTCGAGATGTTCGTGGGTGTTGGTGCGAGCCGCGTTCGCGACATGTTCGAGCAAGCCAAGAAACACGCGCCATGCATCATCTTCATTGACGAAATCGACGCGGTCGGTCGCCATCGTGGCGCCGGCATGGGCGGTGGTCATGACGAGCGTGAGCAGACTCTCAACCAGTTGCTGGTCGAGATGGACGGTTTTGAAATGAATGACGGCATCATTGTCATTGCCGCAACCAACCGCCCTGACGTACTGGACCCGGCGCTGCTGCGTCCAGGTCGTTTCGACCGCCAGGTGGTTGTAGGTCTGCCAGACATTCGTGGCCGCGAGCAGATCCTCAAGGTTCACATGCGCAAGGTGCCAATGGGCGAAGACGTCAACCCGGGCGTTATCGCTCGCGGTACGCCGGGCTTCTCCGGTGCGGACCTGGCTAACCTGGTCAACGAAGCGTCGCTGTTCGCTGCTCGCTCCGGCAAGCGCGTTGTAGAGATGAAAGAGTTCGAACTGGCCAAGGACAAGATCATGATGGGCGCCGAGCGCAAATCGATGGTCATGTCCGACAAGGAAAAGCGCAACACGGCTTACCACGAGGCGGGTCACGCTATCGTCGGTCGTCTGGTGCCAGAGCATGATCCGGTCTACAAGGTCTCCATCATCCCGCGCGGTCGTGCGCTGGGTGTGACGATGTTCCTGCCGGAAGAAGACCGTTACAGCCTGTCCAAGCGTGCGTTGATCAGCCAGATCTGCTCGCTGTACGGTGGTCGTATTGCGGAAGAAATGACCCTGGGCTTCGATGGCGTCACAACCGGTGCCTCCAATGACATCATGCGTGCCAGCCAGATCGCCCGGAACATGGTCACCAAGTGGGGTCTGTCTGAAAAGCTCGGCCCGCTGATGTACTCGGAAGATGAAGATGCAGGTTACCTGGGGCGCGGCGGTAGCCAGAACTCCAGTGTTTCCGGCGATACTGCCAAGCTTATCGACTCCGAAGTGCGCAGCATCATCGATCACTGCTACGGCACCGCCAAGCAGTTGTTGACGGACAATCGCGACAAGCTGGAAGCGATGGCTGACGCGCTGATGAAGTATGAAACCATTGATGCCGACCAGATCGACGACATCATGACCGGTCGTACTCCGCGCGAGCCGCGTGACTGGGGTGGTGGTTCGGGTACCAACGGTACTCCGATCACGCCTGACCCTCGTCCGGAAACTCCGATTGGCGGTCCTGCTGCCGAGCACTAAGGTCTGACATGACATCTGCGCTGTATCCAACCCGGTTGCCTTGCGGCAACCGGGTTCTTGATTTGGCCCATACGCACGTGATGGGCATCCTCAACGCAACCCCAGACTCATTTTCCGACGGCGGCCGCTACAGCCAGCTCGATGCTGCGCTGCGTCATGCCGAGGCAATGGTGCAGGCAGGCGCGACGCTTATCGATATCGGTGGTGAGTCAACGCGGCCGGGTGCGCGTCCAGTCTCTGCATCGGAAGAGGTCGAACGTGTGGCCCCGCTTGTCGAGGTCATCGCGCGCGAGCTGGATGTGATCATCTCGGTGGATACCTCCACGCCTGAGGTCATGCTGGCGACGGCTGGGCTGGGTGCCGGGCTCATCAACGACGTTCGCTCGCTGCAGCGCCCAGGCGCGCTTGAGGCGGCCGCAAGCACCGGTTTGCCGGTCTGTCTCATGCATATGCTGGGCGAGCCCGGAACCATGCAGAATGACCCGCACTACGATGACCTGGTGGGCGAGGTCTGTGCCTTCCTGGCTGAGCGCATGAAGCAGTGCGTCGCTGCAGGCATCGGTCAGCAGCAGATCATTCTTGATCCGGGCTTTGGCTTTGCCAAGACACTGGAGCACAATCTGAGCCTGTTCAAGCATATGGAAGCGCTGCATGCGCTCGGCCGGCCTTTGCTGGTGGGTGTTTCGCGCAAGAGCATGATCGGTGCTGTGCTGGGGCGTCCCGTCGACCAGCGTCTGTCCGGCGGGCTCGCCCTGGCGGTTCTGGCGATGGCCAAAGGGGCAAGAATTCTACGTGTGCATGATGTCGCCGAAACGGCTGACGTGGTGCGCATGATCGCAGCTGTCGAAGCAGCTGAATAACAACAGTGGGGCATCCATGACTAGCAGAAAATATTTCGGAACCGACGGCATTCGCGGTCGTGTAGGGCAATTCCCGATCACTCCCGAGTTCATGCTGAAACTGGGTTGGGCCGCCGGCATGGCGTTTCGCAAGATGGGCGCCTGCCGGATTCTCGTCGGCAAGGACACGCGCATCTCCGGCTACATGTTCGAGTCCGCCCTGGAGGCCGGCCTTTCTGCTGCGGGTGCCGACGTTCTCTTGCTGGGCCCGATGCCGACACCGGCCATCGCCTACCTGACACGTACCTTCCATGCCGAGGCAGGCATCGTCATCAGCGCCTCGCATAACCCGCACTACGACAACGGCATCAAGTTCTTCTCCGGTCAGGGCACCAAGCTCCCTGACGAGATCGAGATGATGATCGAAGAGCTGCTCGATGCGCCGATGACCGTTGCCGAGTCCGAGAACCTCGGCAAGGTCTCGCGGATCAACGATGCGGCCGGGCGTTACATCGAATTCTGCAAAAGCAGCGTGCCTACCAGCACCGACTTCGCCGGCCTCAAGGTCGTCATCGACTGCGCCCACGGTGCGACCTACAAGGTGGCGCCCAACGTATTTCGTGAGCTGGGCGCGCAGGTCGTGGTGCTTTCCGCGCAACCTGACGGGCTCAACATCAACAAGGACTGCGGCTCCACGCACATGGAAGCCCTGCAGGCGGCCGTGCTTGCCGAGCATGCGGATATGGGCATCGGTTTCGACGGTGACGGCGACCGCGTGTTGATGGTCGATCACACCGGGACCATCGTCGATGGCGACGAATTGCTCTACATCATCGCCCGCGACCTGCATGAGCGGGGTCGCTTGCAGGGCGGCGTCGTCGGCACATTGATGAGTAACCTGGGGCTTGAACTGGCCCTGGCCGAGCAGGGCATTCCCTTTGTTCGGGCCAATGTCGGTGACCGTTATGTGATCGCCGAACTGCTCGAGCGCAACTGGCAGATTGGCGGTGAAAACTCCGGTCATATAGTCTGTTTCCAGCACGCTACCACCGGTGACGCGATTATCGCCTCATTGCAGGTGATACTGGCCCTGCGTCGCAGTGGTGTAAGCCTGGCCGAAGCGCGTCTGAAATTGCGCAAGTGCCCGCAAATCCTGATCAACGTCCGCTTCGCCGGGTCGGGTGTTGACCCGGTTTCGCATCCGTCGGTCAAGGAAGCCTGCGCCCGTGTCACCGAGCAGATGGCCGGGCGTGGCAGGGTGCTGCTGCGCAAATCGGGTACCGAGCCGTTGGTGCGCGTCATGGTCGAAGGCGAGGACGAAACGCAGGTCAGGGCGTACGCCGAAGAACTCGCAAAACTGGTTACTGAAGTTTGCGCCTGATTTCGGCTTGCCAGTGTCGGAACTGTTGGGTAACATCTGCGCCCACTTTGACCCACGAGGTGTAGCATGCGTCGCCCAATGGTAGCTGGTAACTGGAAAATGCACGGTACCCGCGCCAGCGTCGCTGAGCTGATCGAGGGTTTGTGCAAGCAGTCGTTGCCAGGCAGCGTCGATATCGCCGTGATGCCTGCCAGTCTGTTTACCTGTCAGGTGGTCGATGGGCTCAAGGCCACGTCGATCATCGTCGGTGCGCAGGACGCAGCCATTCAGGCTGAGCAGGGCGCGCTGACGGGTGAAGTTGCATCTAGCCAGCTGGCTGATGCAGGTTGCAAGCTGGTACTTGTCGGGCACTCCGAGCGTCGTCAGTTGATTGGCGAACAGGATGATGTTCTGAACAAAAAGTTTGCGGCAATCCAGGCGAAAGGTCTGACACCTGTGCTTTGCGTAGGTGAAACCCTGGAAGAGCGCAAGGCGGGGCAAACGCTTGAAGTGGTAGGGCGTCAGCTGGACAGTGTTATCGCCGAGTTTGGCGTCAATGCACTGGTCAACGCCGTCATTGCCTACGAGCCGGTCTGGGCCATTGGCACCGGATTGACTGCTTCGCCTCAGGAAGCGCAGGAAGTGCACGCAGCCATCCGTGCGCAACTGGCAAAAGAGAATGCCGAAGTCGCACAAGGCGTGCGACTTCTCTATGGCGGCAGCGTGAAGGCGGCCAATGCGGTCGAGCTCTTCAGCATGCCGGATATCGATGGGGGGCTCATTGGTGGAGCTTCCCTGAATGCAGATGAGTTCGGTGCGATCTGTCGCGCCGCGGGAAACTGAAAAAATGCTGGAAACAGTCGTAATCGTTTTTCACCTGTTGGGCGCTCTGGGCGTTGTCGCTCTGGTATTGCTGCAGCAGGGTAAAGGTGCCGACGCAGGCGCGTCGTTCGGAGCAGGTGCATCAAATACTGTCTTCGGAGGTCAAGGAACCTCTACCTTTCTCAGTAAGTTTACTGCTATACTTGCGGCATGTTTTTTCATAACCAGCTTGGGGTTAGGTTACTTTGCTAAAGAGAAAGCTCAACAGCTGACTCAGGTAGGTTTGCCAGACCCGGCAGTACTGGAAGTGAAGCAAAAGCCGGCAGCAGATGATGTACCGGTTCTCGAAGGGCAAAAGCCAGCCGCTGTTCCAGCTGACGTACCTCAAGCCCCAGAGAAGAAGTAATACAGAATTCGGCGATGTTCGTGAGGTCGCCAAAAAGAGTTGTAATGCCGAGGTGGTGGAATTGGTAGACACGCAACCTTGAGGTGGTTGTGCCCATAGGGTGTAGGGGTTCGAGTCCCCTTCTCGGTACCAATTAACAGGAGAGCCCGCACTAGCGGGCTTTCTTGTAGGTGGATGTTGGATTGACCCAGCAATGGATCGGTCGTATACTTCCGCCCCAGCTTTGTCGCGGGGTGGAGCAGTTTGGTAGCTCGTCGGGCTCATAACCCGAAGGTCGTTGGTTCAAATCCAGCCCCCGCAACCAGTTTTAGCGGAGCCCCTTTTAAGGGGCTTTTTGTTAGCTGGACAGTACATGACGTCGATGTTCAGCGGCGTTTTCAGGGATGGGCTTTTGCCCATTTTTTTATTTCTAAAGCATGCACGAGGGGGTTCAGGTGTCGAGCAAGCTAGAACAGTTGCAGGACTTGTTGGCCCCAGTGGTCGTGGCCCTTGGCTACCAATGCTGGGGAATCGATTTCAGTTCCCAGGGCAAGCATTCGGTGCTGCGCATTTATATCGACAAGGAAGGGGGCGTTCTGGTCGACGACTGTGCAATCGTCAGTCGCCAGATCAGCGGTGTGTTGGACGTAGAAGATCCAATCAGCACCGAGTACACCCTTGAAGTATCTTCTCCTGGCATGGAGCGCCCGCTGTTCACTATTGAGCAGTTTGCTTCGTACGCCGGGGAACAAGTGAAAATAAAGCTGCGTTCACCTTTCGAAGGTCGACGCAACTTTCAAGGCCTTCTCCGCGGGGTGGAGGAGCAGGATGTCGTGGTGCAGGTTGAAGACCATGAGTTCCTGTTGCCGATCGACATGATCGACAAGGCCAACATTATTCCCACGTTTGACTGAGACGTGCCGGTTACTGCGGATCCCGCGGATCCAATGGCTTGCGAAAGGCGAGGCGTACGATGAGCAAAGAAGTACTGCTGGTTGTTGAGTCGGTGTCCAATGAAAAGGGCGTTCCGGCTAGTGTCATTTTTGAAGCGCTGGAGCTGGCTCTGGCCACCGCTACCAAGAAGCGTTTTGAAGATGAAGTAGAACTGCGTGTAGAGATCAATCGCCAGACAGGCAACTACGAGACTTTCCGTCGCTGGACAGTTGTCGAAGACGAAGATCTGGACGATCCTGCTTACGAATTGGCTGTTGATCAGGCCCAGGCGAAAAAGCCGGGTGCTGTTGCAGGCGACCTGATCGAAGAAAAAATCGATTCCATCGAATTCGGTCGTATCGCGGCGCAGACCGCCAAGCAAGTCATTGTGCAGAAAGTTCGCGAAGCCGAGCGTGCTCAGGTAGTCGATGCCTACCGCGAGCGTCTGGGTGAAATCATTTCTGGTACTGTTAAAAAGGTTACACGTGACAATGTCATCGTTGACCTGGGTAACAATGCCGAAGCCTTGCTGGCTCGTGAAGACATCATTTCCCGGGAAACTTTCCGGGTCGGTGTTCGCGTCCGTGCTCTGCTGAAGGAAATTCGCACCGAAAACCGTGGCCCTCAGCTGATCCTGTCGCGTACTGCGCCAGAGATGCTGATCGAGCTTTTCCGCATTGAAGTGCCGGAAATTGCCGAAGGTCTCATCGAGGTGATGGCTGCCTCCCGTGACCCGGGTTCTCGTGCGAAAATCGCTGTTCGCTCCAAGGATAAACGAATCGACCCGCAAGGTGCCTGTATCGGCATGCGCGGTTCGCGAGTTCAGGCTGTTTCCGGCGAGCTGGGTGGCGAGCGTGTGGATATCGTTCTTTGGGACGATAACCCGGCGCAGTTCGTGATCAATGCAATGTCCCCTGCAGAAGTAGCGGCAATCATCGTAGATGAAGACGCGCATGCAATGGATATCGCAGTGGGAGCGGACAACCTGGCCCAGGCTATTGGTCGTGGCGGTCAGAACGTGCGTCTGGCAAGTCAGCTGACTGGCTGGACCCTGAACGTAATGACCGAATCGGACATCCAGGCCAAGCAGCAAGCTGAAACCGGTGACATCCTGCGCAACTTCATCGAAGAGCTCGAAGTCGATGAAGAATTGGCACAGGTGCTGGTTGATGAAGGCTTCACCAGCCTGGAAGAGATTGCCTACGTACCGTTGGAAGAAATGCTCAACATCGACGGCTTTGACGAAGACATCGTCAACGAGCTTCGCGCTCGTGCCAAGGATCGTTTGTTGACTAAAGCCATCGCTACAGAGGAAAAGCTGGCAGACGCCCATCCGGCCGAAGACCTGCTCTCGCTTGAGGGTATGGACAAGGATTTGGCGATGGAACTGGCGGTGCGCGGCGTAATTACCCGCGAAGACCTGGCCGAGCAGTCTATAGATGACCTGCTCGACATCGACGGCATTGACGATGATCGTGCCGGCAAGTTGATCATGGCCGCCCGAGCCCACTGGTTCGAGTAATTGGGCGCGGCCTGAGGAGAGAAGTGCATGACGCAAGTCACGGTGAAAGAACTGGCCAAAGTGGTCGACACACCGGTAGAGCGCCTGTTACAGCAGATGCGTGAGGCAGGTCTGCCGCACACCGCCGCCGAGCAAGTTGTGACCGATAACGAAAAACAAGCCTTGTTGACGCACCTGAAAAGCGGTCACAAGGCCAAGGTGGAAGAGCCTCGCAAGATTACCTTGCAGCGCAAGACCACCAGCACCCTGCGCGTTGCTGGCAGCAAGAGCATCAGCGTTGAAGTGCGCAAGAAGAAAGTCTTTGTGCAGCGTAGCCCGGAAGAGATCGAAGCCGAGCGCAAGCGCGAGATGGATGAACGCCGTGCGGTAGAAAACGCCGCCCGTCAAAAGGCTGAAGAAGAAGCCAAGCGTCGCGCTGAAGAAGATGCGCGCAGCCAGCCTGCTGCCAGCCAGTCGGCTCCGGCTGCTGCCGAGCCTGTTGCCGCCGCCGAGCCTGTGCGCGAAGCAGCGCCAGCCGCTGCTCCGGCACCGGCCAGCGCCGCGCCTTCTGCCGATGCTCGCAAGCGTGACGAACAGCGTCGCCCTGACAAGCCTCGTGCTGACGACCGCAACGCCCGTGGCGGCGACGGCGAGCGTAAAAACGCTCCGCATCGCGCTTCGGTCAAGGAGAAGGCTCCGGCCCCTCGCGTTGCTCCTCGCACTACCGACGAGGAAAGCGACAGCTTCCGTCGTGGTGGTCGTGGCAAGGGCAAGCTGAAGAAGCGTAACGCGCATGGTTTCCAGAGCCCTACCGGCCCGGTCATCCGTGACGTTGCCATTGGCGAGACCATCACTGTCGGCGAATTGTCGGCACAGATGTCGGTCAAGGCCGCTGAAGTCATCAAGTTCATGTTCAAGATGGGCACCCCGGTGACCATCAACCAGGTACTGGATCAGGAAACTGCCCAGTTGATCGCTGAAGAGTTGGGCCACAAGGTCACGCTGGTCAGCGACAACGCTCTGGAAGATTCCCTGGCTGAATCGCTGAAGTTCGAAGGTGAGTCGTTCTCCCGTGCACCGGTTGTGACCGTAATGGGCCACGTCGACCATGGTAAGACCTCGCTGCTCGACTACATCCGTCGTGCCAAGGTTGCAGCTGGCGAAGCCGGCGGCATCACCCAGCACATCGGTGCCTACCACGTTGAAACCGAGCGCGGCATGGTCACGTTCCTCGACACCCCGGGTCACGCCGCGTTTACCGCCATGCGTGCTCGTGGTGCCAAGGCAACGGATATCGTGATTCTGGTTGTTGCAGCTGACGATGGCGTGATGCCTCAGACCATCGAAGCTGTTCAGCACGCTGTCGCGGCTGGCGTTCCGCTGGTTGTTGCGGTGAACAAGATCGACAAGCCTGGTGCTGACCTCGATCGTATCCGCAGCGAGCTGTCGGTCCATGGCGTGACGTCCGAAGAGTGGGGCGGTGATACGCCTTTCGTTTCGGTCTCCGCGAAGATGGGTACTGGCGTCGACGAATTGCTGGAAGCTGTTCTGCTGCAGGCCGAAGTTCTGGAACTCAAGGCAACCCCGTCGGCCCCTGGTCGTGGTGTTGTTGTCGAGTCCCGTCTGGACAAGGGTCGTGGCCCGGTCGCTACTGTTCTGGTTCAGGACGGTACGCTGCGTCAGGGCGACATGGTGCTGGTCGGTTCGAACTTCGGCCGCATCCGCGCCATGCTCGACGAGAACGGCAAGCCGGTCAAAGAAGCAGGTCCTTCGATTCCGGTCGAGATCCTGGGTCTTGACGGTACACCGGACGCTGGCGACGAGATGAGCGTGCTGTCGGACGAGAAGAAAGCCCGTGAAGTGGCTCTGTTCCGTCAAGGCAAGTTCCGCGAAGTCAAACTGGCCCGTGCTCACGCTGGCAAGCTGGAAAACATCTTCGAGAACATGGGTCAGGCAGAGAAGAAGACGCTCAATATCGTCCTCAAATCTGACGTACGCGGTTCCCTCGAGGCGTTGAACGGCGCCTTGAACGGTCTGGGTAACGACGAAGTGCAAGTGCGCGTGGTCGGTGGCGGTGTCGGTGGTATCACCGAGAGCGACGCCAACCTGGCACTGGCCTCCAACGCTGTACTGTTCGGCTTCAACGTGCGTGCCGATGCCGGCGCGCGCAAGATCGTCGAGCAGGAAGGTCTGGACATGCGTTACTACAACGTGATCTACGACATCATCGAAGACGTCAAGAAAGCCCTCACCGGCATGCTTGGCAGCGACGTCCGGGAGAATATCCTGGGTATCGCCGAAGTCCGCGATGTGTTCCGCTCGCCGAAATTCGGCGCGATCGCAGGGTGTATGGTTCTGGAAGGCACTGTCTACCGTAACCGTCCGATTCGTGTTCTGCGCGAAGACATCGTTATCTTTGAAGGCGAGCTGGAATCCCTGCGCCGCTTCAAGGACGACGCTGCCGAAGTACGTGCAGGCATGGAATGCGGTATCGGCGTCAAGAGCTACAACGACGTCAAGGTCGGTGACAAGATCGAAGTCTTCGAGAAGGTCCAAGTGGCTCGCAGCCTCTAAATCGCGAGCTTCAGGAGTCATGGTGGGAGCCTCGCATGCAAATGCCCTGCTTTCCCCATGGGCTCTAAACGCAACGCCCGGTCTGGCAATTGTCAGGCCGGGCGTTTGCCGCTTTCAGACTGTCAGGGTTTGGTCCCGGATCAGTAACAGGTAACAAGCATGGCAAAAGAATACAGCCGTACCCAACGTATCGGCGATCAGATGCAGCGCGAACTGGCGCAGCTGATCCGTCGCGAAATCAAGGACCCACGCGTGGGTCTGGTCACCATCACCGCCGTAGACGTCAGCCGTGACGTGGGTCATGCGAAGATTTTCATGACCGTCATGGGCCAGGACAGCGCCGAAGAAATCGCGCAGACCATCAAGGTGCTCAACGCTGCCGCAGGTTTCCTGCGTATGCAGCTGGCCCGTGAAATGAAGCTGCGCAGCGTGCCTCAACTGCATTTCCACTATGACGAAAGCGTCGTGCGTGGCGCGCATCTCTCAGCGCTGATCGAGCGTGCCGTGGCAGAAGACGGTCAGCATCAGGAAGGCCCTGCATCGGCGGATGCAAAGCCTGAAAGTACCGAGGAATAAAGAGTGGCTCAGGTCAAGCGTATACGCCGCAATGTCAGCGGGATCATCCTGCTCGACAAGCCGCTGGGTTTCACTTCCAACGCCGCTCTGCAAAAGGTTCGCTGGCTGCTCAATGCCGAGAAAGCCGGGCACACCGGCAGCCTCGATCCTCTGGCAACGGGCGTTCTGCCGTTGTGTTTTGGTGAAGCGACCAAGTTCTCTCAGTACCTGCTCGATTCGGACAAGTCCTACGAGACCCTGGCGCAACTGGGCAAGACCACTACCACTGCCGACTCTGAAGGCGAGGTTTTGCTCACGCGTCCGGTGACCGTTGGTCGCGACGATATCGAAGCGGCTCTGCCGCATTTTCGCGGACAAATCAGCCAGATACCTCCCATGTACTCGGCCCTCAAGCGTGATGGCCAGCCACTTTACAAGCTGGCACGTGCAGGGGAAGTAGTGGAGCGCGAGCCCCGTTCTGTTACTATTGCGCGCCTGGAATTACTTGCTTGCGAAGGTGACACAGCACGTCTGTCCGTCGATTGCAGCAAAGGCACCTATATCCGCACGCTGGTCGAGGATATCGGTGAGAAGCTTGGTTGTGGTGCTTACGTCGCAGAGCTGCGTCGTACCCAGGCCGGGCCTTTCACGCTGGCTCAGACAGTGACGCTGGAAGAGCTCGAGCAGGTGCATGCCGACGGCGGCAATGAAGCGGTTGACCGTTTCCTCATGCCATCGGACAGCGGTCTGCTGGACTGGCCGCTGTTGAAGTTTTCGGAACACAGTTCGTTTTACTGGTTGCATGGTCAGCCAGTACGCGCGCCGGACGCACCGAAATTCGGTATGGTTCGCGTGCAGGATCACGAAGGTCGCTTCATCGGTATCGGTGAAGTCGCCGAAGACGGGCGCATTGCGCCGCGTCGCCTGATTCGGTCAGAGTGACCGAAACCAGTCCAGCCGCCGGCTTGCCGGCGAGTGGGGTGGAACGAGGATGGCTGTCAACAGGCACGGTCATACCTCATTTTTTTAATACGAGGATCTGTCCTCGGCCTGTTGGAAACGTTTCTCCGGAAACGCTTCCTTGCACAAAAGGATTGCCCACATGGCACTCAGCGTTGAAGAAAAAGCTCAGATCGTAACCGACTACCAGCAAGCTGTTGGTGATACTGGTTCGCCAGAAGTGCAAGTTGCACTGCTGACCGCCAACATCAACAAACTGCAAGGCCACTTCAAGGCCAACGGTAAGGACCACCACTCGCGTCGTGGTCTGATCCGTATGGTAAACCAGCGTCGCAAGCTGCTGGATTACCTGAAAGGTAAGGACGTTAGCCGTTACAGCGCCCTGATCGGTCGTCTGGGTCTGCGTCGCTAATAACGACGTTGCTAGAGGTTGGTTGTCTGTCACGATCCGTCGGGTTTGCCCGGTGGTTCTGGCAGGCTCCCAGCCTCAAGTTTTATCTGGGCTGTGGAAGGGGCCGATTCCCCACGCTGCCCAAGAATTCGCAAGAAACCAGTTCCCCAAGAGCCACAAAGAAAGGTAGGAAACCGTGAACCCGGTAATCAAAAAGTTTCAGTTCGGTCAATCGACCGTAACCCTCGAGACAGGCCGTATCGCCCGTCAAGCCTCTGGTGCAGTATTGGTCACCGTTGACGACGACGTCAGCGTACTCGTGACTGTGGTCGGCGCCAAACAGGCTGACGCTGGCAAAGGCTTCTTCCCTCTGTCCGTGCACTATCAGGAAAAAACCTACGCTGCCGGCAAGATTCCTGGTGGTTTCTTCAAGCGTGAAGGCCGTCCTTCCGAGAAAGAAACCCTGACTTCGCGCCTGATCGACCGTCCGATCCGCCCGTTGTTTCCAGAAGGCTTCATGAACGAAGTGCAGGTCGTCTGCACCGTCGTCTCTACCAGCAAGAAAATCGATCCGGACATCGCTGCGATGATCGGTACCTCGGCTGCCCTGGCCATCTCCGGTATCCCGTTTGACGGTCCGGTCGGTGCTGCCCGCGTTGCTTTCCACGAAAGCACCGGCTACCTGTTGAACCCGACTTACGAGCAGCTGCAGGCTTCGAGCCTGGACATGGTCGTTGCCGGTACTTCCGAAGCCGTTCTGATGGTCGAGTCGGAAGCCAAAGAGCTGACCGAAGACCAGATGCTGGGCGCCGTGCTGTTCGCGCATGACGAGTTCCAGGTCGTGATCAACGCCATCAAGGAACTGGCTGCCGAAGCCGCCAAGCCTACCTGGGACTGGCAGCCAAAGCCTGAAGCGACTGCACTGCTGGGCGCTATCCGTGCCGAGTTCGGCGACGCGATCTCCCAGGCTTACACCATCACCGTCAAAGCCGACCGCTATGCGCGTCTGGGCGAACTGAAAGATCAGGTCGTTGCCAAGCTCGCTGTCGAAGACGGCAGCCCGTCTGCCAGCGAAGTCAAAGCGGCTTTCGGCGAAATCGAATACCGCACCGTTCGCGAAAACATCGTTAACGGCAAGCCGCGTATCGATGGCCGTGACACGCGCACCGTTCGTCCTCTGAACATCGAAGTCGGCGTTCTGCCGAAGACTCACGGTTCGGCACTGTTCACCCGTGGCGAAACTCAGGCGCTGGTCGTTGCCACGCTGGGTACTGCACGTGACGCACAGCTGCTCGATACCCTCGAAGGCGAGAAAAAAGACCCCTTCATGCTGCACTACAACTTCCCTCCGTTCTCGGTGGGCGAGTGTGGTCGCATGGGCGGCGCAGGTCGTCGTGAAATCGGTCACGGCCGTCTGGCCCGTCGCAGTGTCCAGGCCATGCTGCCAGGCGCTGACGTGTTCCCGTACACCATCCGTGTCGTTTCGGAAATCACCGAGTCCAACGGCTCCAGCTCCATGGCTTCGGTCTGCGGTGCTTCCCTGGCTCTGATGGACGCTGGTGTGCCGATGAAGGCGCCGGTTGCCGGTATCGCCATGGGTCTGGTCAAGGAAGGCGAGAAGTTCGCCATTCTGACCGACATCCTGGGTGACGAAGACCACCTGGGCGACATGGACTTCAAGGTAGCCGGTACCTCCAAAGGTGTTACCGCGCTGCAGATGGACATCAAGATCAAAGGCATCACCGAAGAGATCATGGAGATCGCCCTGGGCCAGGCCCTGGAAGCTCGCCTGAATATCCTCGGCCAGATGAACCAGATCATCGGTCAGTCGCGTAATGAACTGTCGGCCAACGCTCCGACCATGATCGCGATGAAGATCGACACCGACAAGATCCGTGACGTGATCGGCAAGGGCGGCGCAACCATCCGTGCCATCTGCGAAGAGACCAAGGCTTCGATCGACATCGAAGACGACGGCTCGATCAAGATCTTCGGCGAGTCCAAGGAAGCGGCTGAGGCAGCACGTCAGCGCGTTCTGGGCATCACCGCAGAAGCAGAAATCGGCAAGATCTACGTCGGTAAGGTTGAGCGCATCGTCGATTTCGGCGCATTCGTCAACATCCTGCCGGGCAAGGATGGTCTGGTTCACATCTCGATGCTGAGCGATGCTCGCGTAGAGAAAGTGACCGACATCCTCAAGGAAGGTCAGGAGGTCGAAGTACTGGTACTGGACGTGGACAATCGCGGCCGTATCAAGCTGTCGATCAAGGACGTAGCCGCAGCGAAAGCGTCGGGCGTCTGATTGATCTGAGCGGCATGTAAAAAAGGACTCTTCGGAGTCCTTTTTTATGAGCGCAATTAAAGGCTTACACATGGAGCATGCAAACTGCTCGGTGCAAACATGCATCTTGCAACCCCGGGTTTGAGCGAACGGGCAATCTGCACGACTCAGCAAAATAGAGAAAAACATAAGCTATTGATTATAAAGGTTATTTTGACTGTCTCATTTTTGGCACACCGCTTGCGATACACCTGTTAACCCTGCCACCACATGCTGGTGCAGATTTTGAGAAAAACAGGAGTTATCGTATGAAGAAGTTCGCTATTGCCGCTGCTACCGCTACTGCCCTGACTCTGACCATGGCCAATGCTGCTTTCGCACAGACCTCGGCCCAAGCGCCAATGGTTCTGGCAGCTAACACCACTACTCAAGAAGTCAAAGAAGATACTTCTGACACTTGGATCACCACCAAAGTCAAAGCTGACCTGCTGACCGAAAAAGGCATCCCAGGTTCGGACATCAAGGTTGAGACCAACAAAGGCGTGGTTTCCCTGTCCTCCATGGTAAAAGTTACCGAAGCTCAGAAAAACACCGCCGTCGCCATCACCAAGAAAATCAAAGGTGTTAAAGACGTATCGGCTGCTGGCCTGAAAGCCGAGTAATCGAATACTGCTCATGAACAGCCGCAGTCATTGATTGATGGAAGGTTCATGCGAGGCTACAAGGATGTAGCCATTAAAGGCCCCGACTGAAGAGTTGGGGCCTTTTCTATGGGTTGACGAAACAGATGAAGGGCAGGGAAGCAGGGGATCAGTTGCGGCGTTTGCTCTCGATGCCCACCAGGCGCCCGCCTTCGAAGCGCAGGTACTGATACATGCCGTTATCAGGACCGTATATCCACTCCTCGATCCTCACGGCTTCGGACCTTCGATAATTGCTATTGAAGGTTTCCTGAGTGCCGAGCACCTCCTGGCTGACCGGTTCGCCGCATTTCTGTTGGACTTCGAACGCCCGGTCACCGGTGCTGACCAGCTGGCTGCCGCAACGCAGGGTTGAGCTGGCATATGCCGAGGCGACAATTGACCCGGCCATGGCGGCGAGGGTCAGGTTGATCAGTCGTTTGATCCGGGTGTGTGCCAAAGGCTTCATTCGCTGTCGAGGTGCAGAGGGCTGATGACTTTACCATCCGGTTGGGCCTGGCCCAGACGGGCATCGACGAAGTACACGCGAGCGTCTTCGAGCTTGCCCTTGTCCACCAGGTAATCCTTGATGCTACTGGCTCTGCTCTGGCCCAGTTCGCGCAGCAGCACCTCATTGCTGCTCCAGAACTTGAGCACGGCGGCACGCATCTGGGCAGCACGTTGCTCCTTGCCCAGACTGGCCCATTCAGCGAGCGGTTGCTGTTTCAGGCGTGTCCTGTAGATACCCTCGAGCATAGGCGCCTTTTCCTCTTCCGGGACCTGTACCAAGCCAGCCCTGGCTGGAACCTTGTCGCCACGTCGCTGGAGGATCTTGTAATACGTGTACTGGTATTCGCGTTCCAGCCTTTGCTGGGCGATCAATGGACCGTCACTGCTGGCGGCGCTTGTGCCTTCGATCTCCAGCTTCAGGTCCGGACGCTCCTTGAGCGCTACCGAGAGCTTGTCCAGGGCATTTTGCGCCTCTGCCGACAAGTCACTGGTGCCTGGCGCGAAACTTACACTGCCGAGGTCCTCGGAGCTTCCACCGGCGACCAGCCCGCCGAGCATCTTGAACGGTGCCTGTGCGGCACGTAGCACCAGATTGCGCAGGGTCTGCCAGACAATCGGCATGACGCTGAACTGCGGGTTGTTCAGGTCGCCTTCGATGGGCAGCTCAAGGGAAATACGCCCTTTGGTATCCTTGAGCAGCGCGACCGCCAGACGAATAGGCAGGTCCAGCGCATCCGGGCTGTCGACCCGCTCACCCAGTTGCAGTTGCTCCACCAGCACCTTGTTCTGGGCCTTGAGCTGGCCCTTGGTGATCAGGTAGTGCAGGTCGAGATTGAGCCGGCCCTTGCGGATCCGGAAACCTGCGAACTTGCCGGAGTAGGGAGTCAGGTTGGTCAGCTCGACGCGCTTGAAGCTGGTGGTGATATCCAGGCTGGCCATCGGGTCGAACGGGTTGAGGCTGCCCTTGATGGTCACCGGCGCATAGCGGTCGACCTTGCCCTCGATGTTCACCGGGGCCGGTGTAGGCTTGCGGTTGTCGATGGTGCCGATACGACCGTTGAGCTGCTGCACGGCGGTGGCGAAGTTGGGGGTCAGGGTCATGTCGGCAAAGTTTGCCGAGCCATCGTTGATATTCACTTCACCCACGTAGATCGCCAGCGGGTTTTCCTTCTTGCCTGCGGCTTGGGTTCTGGCTGCCTTAGGCTGGCCGGCGCTCTTGCCAGCGGCTGCGTCGGCTGGCTGCGGGATCAACAGATCGTCGATGTTAGTGGTCCGGTCCTCATTGATCATGAAGCGTGCGTAAGGCTGATCCATGTTCACTTTGGCAATCGACAGGCCCTTGCCGTGCTGGTAGTCCAGCCCCTCCAGCGCCAGTTGCTGCCACTTCAGGAAGTCGCGCTGTTTGAGCGTATCCAGCGTGTGCAACTGATTGACCTGTGCTTTACCGGTGATGCTGAACGCCAGTGGCTCGGTGCTTTTCAGGTCGACCGCCAGATCGCTGCCGAGCATGCCGCTGCGCAGCTCCAGACGAATGAACGGGCTGATGTAGGCCTGGGCGAGGCGCAGGTCGATGTCGCGGGTGGTTACGTTGAGTCGTGCGCTGACCGGATTGAGGTTCACGTCACCGGCGGCAGTGAGATTGCCCTGTTTGCCCAGCCCGGTATCCAGCTTGAGCGTGAAAGGCGCCTTGTTCAGGCTGTCGAAATTCTGGATGTCCAGATTCAGCGGGCCAACGTCCAGCGCGACCGGCTCTTGAGGCACGCGATCTGCCAGATGGACCATGTAGTTGCGCAATTGCACATCCCGCAACAGGACCTGCCAGGGTTTGCTCTGCGCCACGGGTTGAGCGCTGACTTTGGCTGAGGCCTCGGTGGCAGGCGCCGGCTCGGCGGCTTTTTCGTCCACGGCCGGGGTGTGCGGCGCTGCGGGCTTGCCCGGTTGGCTGGCGAACAGTTTTTGCCAGTCCAGTTGCCCGTCGGCTTCACGCGCGGCCCAGGTTTCCAGTTTCTGGCTGCGGATCTTGCCTACGGTAACCAGCTGCTTTGCCAGGTCGACCGATGTTTCGCTGACGTCCAGGCGTTGCAGACGTACCAGGGGGCGACCGTCGGGAGCGTTGAGCGCGAACGGCGCAACACTGGCCGAGACGTTGGTCAACTTCAGCTCGGTTTCCCTGGACAGGTTCAATGTGTAGGCCGTGCTGAAATTCAGCACGCCGTCCTCGAGCGCCAGTGGCAAGGCATCGCGCACATAAGGCCACCACAGTTTCATCTTGCTGTCGGCGACTTTCAACGTGCCCTCGGAGGTGATCGGGATCAGGCTGATACGGCCGACCCAGTCGATCTGCCCACCGTCCGGACCCGCCGCGACCAGGGTCATGTCGGCATTGTCTTCAGGCAGGGTGCTGAGGTTCTTGAGCTCGAAATCCAGCGCGTCGTAGAGAAACTCGATGGGCTGGCTGGGGCGCAAGTCCTGGAAGTGAACATAGCCTCCCGCCAGTTTGATTTCGTCGATACGCAGCGGGAATGGCTTGCTGGCGGGTTGGTCCTGTGTCGGTTCGCTGGCGGGCAGCTTGAACAGCTGCGCCAGATTGAGCTTGCCCTGTTTGTCGAACAGCAGTTCGGCGCGCGGTTTGATCAGCTCGACGCGTTGCAGGTGCAGGGCCCGCGTCCACAGGCTGTTGATTTGCAGATTGGCATAAAGCTTTTCAAACGCCACCTGCTCCTTGCCTGGCGTGCCGATGTTCAGGCCCCAGAGTGTCAGCTCCAGGGTGAAGGGGTTGAACTCCAGGCGTTCGAGCTTTGCCGGCACCGTGGCGTAATTGGCCAGTTGCTGGTTGGCGATCCGCAGAGCGACGCCGGGAAGAATGAAAAACCCCAGCAAACTGTAGAGCGCGATCACAGCCAGCAGGGAGCCGAGTGTGCGTTTCAATCCTCTGGACATGGGCAGCGGCGTCTCTCTCTTTTGGAAGCCCTTGGAGTATGGCATGCCTGTTCGGTTCCCAAGGCACTGCCGTCGCGGCTTGTAGGAATTTTCCGGTTGCGCTTGACGATATCAGGCGTCGAATCAGAGTTGCAGAATCAGCGTTTTCAGCGGTGGTTGATTATCCTGAGACGGGAAGTCTGCGGCGGGACGCATCTCCTGGCAGTCGCGCACCGGACGCCCGGCCTTGGTGGCGCAGCGCAGCACCTGCTCGCGCCAGTCCTGCATGCTGACTTTCGCCAGATTGTTGCAGCAGATCAGCACGCCATCGTCTGCCGTGGTCAACAGCGCAGGTTTGAGCAGGCTCTGATAGTCGCGCAGCAAATCAACGGTGCCGAACGCGCTCTTGGCCCAGGCCGGTGGATCGAGCAGGACCAGATCATATTGGCGCTGTTGCAGTTTCACGTAGCTGGGCAATTGCTGGCTGCGGCGCGCAGCAATGGGCAACCCGGCCAACTGGCGGATCGCCGGAAAATAATCCGACTGGATGAATTGCATGGGTGGTAGTTGCGGGTTGAGCGCACCATTCTCGCGACCCACCGCCAGATTGCCCTCGGCGAAATCGAGATTGCACACTTCACTCGCGCCACCGGCCGCCGCACTCAGGCCGACGCCGCAGGTGTAGGCGAACAGGTTCAGCACGCTTTTGCCGGCGCTGTGCTGCTTGACCCAGCCGCGGGTGTTGCGCAGGTCCAGAAACAACAGCGGGTCCTGGCCTGCATGCCGACCGCGGACCCGGTAATTGAGCCCCCATTCGTGGCCGACATGATCGGCCAGAGCCGCGTCTTCAGCCTTGTACACGGTGTCGTGGCGATCGACGCGCGAGTTGCCTTGCGAGCGATCGTTATAGACCAGCAGGGTGTCCAGGCCCAGGCGCGTGTTGACCTGTTCATGCAGCGCCAGCAGGGCATCGCGATCCAGGCGGGTGTGAAAGCTCTGTACCAGCAATTGCGGGCCGTAGCGGTCGATGGTCAGCCCGCTGGCACCCTCCTGGCTGCCGTGAAACAGTCGATAGCAGTCCGTGCCCTGTCCATGCAATTGGTCAAGCAACGCCTGGCGATTGTCGAGGGCGACGCTGAGCGCCTGATTCAAGGAAGACATGCTGAGCGCCTCGGGCTGGAATAAGGCGCGGGAGTTTACCAGTTACCGGGCGCCGGGGGTTTTTGGCGTCTGCCATGCGCTTGATCTCCTGCGTTGTCATACAGCGCCAATATTCCCCTGCTACGGTGCTTTTTTGCCTGTCAGCGAGGGGATAACCGTGAGCCAGTTCGATCTCAAGCGTCGCCGTGTCATCCAGGCCGTCGGAACGGTAGGTGCCGGTCTGCTGTTACCGGGTGTTGCACCGGCGGTCATCGCCTCGGTGCAGGATCGTCCGAAGATGATGGATGGCGTGCAGTCCGGCGATGTGTTCGGTGACAAGGCGATCGTCTGGAGCCGCAGCGACCGGCCTTCGCGCATGGTCGTCGAGTGGGACACGCGCAGCATGTTCACCCAGCCACGCCGCGTGGTGTCGGCGCTGGCCGATCAGCGTACCGATTTCACTGCGCGGGTCGAGTTGAGCGGGCTGCCTGTCGATCAGGCGATTTTCTACCGGGTGTCTTTCGAGGATGCGCAGAGCGGTGTCGCCGGTGAGCCGTGGTTCGGTCATTTGCGCAGCACACCGCAGCAGCGCCGCGACATCCGCTTCGTCTGGAGCGGCGACACGGTAGGGCAGGGCTTTGGCATCAACCCCGATATTGGCGGCATGCGTATCTACGAAGCCATGCGTTTGCGCTTGCCGGACTTTTTTATCCACAGCGGTGACACCATCTACGCCGACAGCCCGGTGCCGGAGCAGCTCACCACGGAGGGCGGGCGCGTCTGGCGCAACATCACCACCGAGGCGAAGAGCAAGGTGGCGGAGACCCTCGACGAATACCGGGGCAATTACCGCTACAACCTGATGGATGAAAACCTGCGCCGCTTCAACGCCGAAGTGCCGCAGATCTGGCAGTGGGACGATCACGAAGTGACCAACAACTGGTCACCCAGCAAACAGCTCGATGATCGCTACAAGGTCAAGGACATCGGCCTGCTGTCCTCGCGTGCCCGCCAGGCTTATCTGGAATACGCGCCGCTGCGCTTGCAGGAAGCCGACAATGGCGGGCGCATTTATCGCAAGATCCCCTACGGTCCGATGCTCGACGTTTTCGTCCTCGATATGCGCAGCTACCGCGCCGGCAACGATGCCAACCTGGCCGACAAGTCGGGTGCGACCACCGCATTCATGGGCCGTGAGCAACTGGACTGGCTCAAGCGTGAGCTCAATGCATCGCGCGCGCAGTGGAAAGTCATCGCGGCGGACATGCCCATTGGCCTGGGCGTGCCGGATGGCGAGGTCAGCCCCGGCGTACCGCGTTGGGAGGCCATCGCCAACGGCAATGACGGTCCGGCGTTGGGGCGTGAGTTGGAGGTCGCCGAATTGCTGGCGTACCTGCGCGCGCAGAAGATTCGCGATTGCGTCTGGCTGACGGCCGATGTGCATTACTGCGCCGCACATCATTACCAGCCGGATCTGGCCGTGTTTCAGGACTTCGACCCGTTCTGGGAGTTCGTCGCCGGGCCATTGAACGCCGGTAGCTATGGTCCCAACGTGCTGGACAAGACCTTTGGTCCCGAGCTGGTGTTCCAGAAAGCGCCGCCTGCGCAGAACACCTCGCCGTTCGCGGGTTTTCAGTTTTTTGGTGAAGTGAATATCGACGGGCAGACCGGTGAGATGACCGTGGCGCTGCGCGATCTGGACGGGGTCTCGGTCTTCGAGCGCAAGCTCCAGCCTGTGAAGGAAGTCAGCCGCATCGTCTGATAAACAACAGACGCGGCGCGGTGATCAGGGTTTCGGAAATTCCGTGCAACATGCTCGTCCTCGGTGGCCTATCATGAGCTACCTAACGACGGGACCGGATGCGTTGCATGCTGGCTATTTTTCTCGAAACCCTGAACATCACCGCCCCGGTGTTTGCCATGCTGTTTCTGGGCGTGTTCCTCAGGCGTATCGGCGCGATCAATGATGGCTTCATCGTTGCGGCTTCCGGGCTGGTGTTCAACGTCACCATGCCTGCGCTGCTGTTTCTGGGCATTATTCACGCCGACCTGCGCACCGCCCTGCAGCCCAAGCTGCTGATTTTTTTCAGCATCGCTACGCTCCTGAGTTTTGCATTCGCCTGGTGCTGGGCGATCTGGCGTTGCCCGCACGAAGAGCGCGGGATCTACGTCCAGGGCGCGTTTCGTGGCAATAACGGGGTCATCGGTCTGGCCCTGGCGGCCAGCATGTACGGGCCTGATGGCATTTCACTGGGCGCGATTCTCGCCGCGCTGGTCATCGTCTTCTACAACACGTTATCGACGGTGGTATTGGCGGTTTACAGCCCGGTGATCAAGTCCGATCCCTGGAGCATCTTCAAAAGCGTGCTGGCCAACCCGCTGATCATCAGTGTGATCATCGCCTCACCCTTCGCTTACTTCGCCATCGGCCTGCCCAAATGGCTGGAAACCTCCGGCAGCTACCTGGCCCAGATGACCCTGCCGCTGGCACTGATCTGCATCGGTGGCACATTGTCGCTGGCGTCATTGCGCAAGAGTGGGAAACTGGCTGTCAGTGCCAGCGTCATGAAAATGATCACGCTGCCAGTGCTATGCACGCTGGCCGCCTGGCTGGCCGGTTTTCGCGGCGCTGAACTGGGGATTCTGTTCCTGTATTTCGGCAGCCCTACGGCGGCTGCCAGCTACATCATGGCGCGCACGGCCAACGGCAACTACGAGCTGGCTGCCGCGATCATTGTCATCACCACGCTGGCTGCCGCGGTCACGACCAACGTGGGGATTTTCATCCTGCAATGGGGCGGCTGGATCTAATCCGCTTTGACGTAGCTGTCGATCACTTCCTGCGCCGCACGAAACGCGTCGATGGCCGCTGGCACGCCGGCGTACACCGCGCAGTGCAGCAGCGCTTCGCGAATCTCCTCGACCGTGCAGCCATTGTTCAGTGCGCCACGAACGTGGCCCTTCAGTTCTTGCGGGCATTTCAGGGCGGTGAGAGTGGCCAGGGTGATCAGGCTGCGGGTTTTCAATGGCAGGCCCTCGCGACTCCAGACGCTGCCCCAGGCGTGCTCGTTGACGAAATCCTGCAGTGGCTGGCTGAACTCGGTGGCATTGCCCAGCGCGCGGTCGACGTAGACATCGCCCATCACCTGGCGACGGATCTGTTCGCCGTCACTGATCGTCTTGTCTGTCATGGCCTTGCTCCTTGTATCGATGCGGGGTGGAGGTCAGTGCTGGCGTCGCCAGGCGCGGATCGTGCCCCAGACAACCACAGCGCCCAGCACAGGTAACACCAGCGTGAGCATTTTGCTTTCAAGCCGTTCAGCCAGCGCCATACCGGTGCTGATCGACAGGATATGCAGCCCGTAGGTCAGGTACAACGACAGCAGAAACAGACCTTCCAGGCGGTCTATCCGGTAACCGGAATAGAACAGCGGCACGCACAGCAGCGACACACCGAGCATGATCGGCAGGTCGAATACCAGCGCATTTGGCGAGATCGTCAGCGGCACCGGGGCGACCAGTGCGGTCAGCCCCAGCACGCCCAGCAGATTGAACAGGTTGCTGCCGATCACGTTGCCCACGGCAATATCGCGCTCACCACGAAACGCTGCGATCAGCGAGGTCATCAGTGCCGGCAATGAGGTGCCGATGGCAATGATGGTCAGGCCGACGATGCGTTCGGACAGCCCAAGATGGATTGCAATCACCACTGACGCGTCGACCAGCAGGTGTCCGCCAGCGGTCAACAGCAGCAGGCCAGTGGCAAGCATGAGGATACGCGTGAAGGTACGAGGTTTTGCGGTTGTCTCGGCATGTCCGTGACGCGGCGCATGACCGCCCTGACGGATGATGACGATCAGGCAGAACAGCAACCCGGCGAGCAGCAGTGCGCCGTCAAGCTTGCTGAATTCGCCGCTCCACGACAGGCCGATAGCCAGCAGGCAGGCACCGATCATCAGCGGAATGTCGACATGCAACACCTGACGGGCAACGCGTAACGGAATGATCAGCGCGCACAGGCCCAGGATCACCAGTACATTGAAAATGTTACCGCCGATGACACTGCCCACCGCGATGTCGGTGTTATCGGCAAACGCGGCTTGCAGGCTTACTGCCATCTGCGGCGCGCTGGTGCCCATCGCCACGACGGTCAGGCCGACGATCAGTGGCCGGACCTTGAAAATCGCCGCCAGATGCACCGCTGCACGCACTGACAGTTCTGCCCCGATCAGCAGCAATAACAAGCCACTGAGCATCTGGATAAGTGCGGGGGCGGGCAGGGCCGATAGCTGGAGAATACGAGTGTCCTTGTTGGCGGTGATCGGGGGTTGGGTTTAATCCAGGGCCTGCACACGGACTGGCGCTGTCCCGCTGCGCAGCATACCCAGTTGTTCGGCCGCTTCGCGAGAGACATCGATCAGACGACCACGGGTGTGAGGGCCGCGATCGTTGACGCGCACGACTACCGACCTGTCGTTGTCGAGGTTGGTGACCTTGACGCGCGTGCCGAAGGGCAATTGGCGATGTGCAGCGGTCAGCGCGTTCTGATTGAACGGCTCGCCGCTGGCAGTGCGGTTGCCGTGATGGCGGGCGCCGTAATAGGCGGCGGTGCCGGTCTCGTCATAACCATGGGGGTCGATGATGTGATTGGCGCACCCTGCCAGTAACGTCAGCAGGCTGCAGGTAAAAATAAGGCGGCGCATGGGGTGGGTTCCTGAGTGCCGGAGTAGTTGTGGTTGACGCTCGTGCCAATCCTCCATGCTGGCATGCATTTCGTGACGCTTCGCGTCGCAACTCGGTGTTGCAGTGCGTACTCAACAGCGGACGCAGAGCGTCCAGAACTGCATTCCCACGCAGAGCGCTCATCGTTATACACAAGTCATGAAGAGCCCAGAAGGCGGGGTCTTTGACCCTAATCGCGATGTGAATAAAGACCTCTGTGGGAGTGAGCTTGCTCACGAAGACCTTGGTCCAAACGCCCTGTCTCTAGAGGCTGTACCGGCCTATTCGCGAGCAAGCTCGCTCCCACAAGACTCGTGTATAACGCTGATCGCATAGCGTGGGAACGAGAGTGACGAGGATCAGCCCTCCAGCTTGGCCTTCAGCAGTTCGTTGACCTGCTGCGGGTTGGCCTTGCCTTTGGAGGCTTTCATCGCCTGACCGACAAAGAAGCCGAACATCTTGCCGCGCTTGGCTTCATCGGCGGCGCGATACTGTTCGACCTGTTCCGCGTTGGCTGCCAGTACCTCGTCGAGCATCGATTCAATGGCGCCGCTGTCGGTGACCTGCTTCAGGCCGCGCTTTTCGATGACTTCATCGGCGCTGCCTTCACCATTGGCCATCGCCTCGAAGACCATTTTCGCGATCTTGCCGGAAATGGTGTTGTCGGTGATGCGCTTGAGCATGCCGCCCAACTGCTCGGCACTGACCGGCGACTGGTCGATTTCCAGGCCCTGCTTGTTGAGCAGGCTGCCCAGCTCGACCATGACCCAGTTGGCTGCCAGTTTGGCGTCACCGCTGATGCTCACCACCTGTTCGAAGTAATCAGCCTGCTCGCGGCTCGAAGCGAGTACGCTGGCGTCGTAGGTCGACAGGCCGAACTGGCTCTGGAAGCGTTCGCGTTTCTGCGGTGGCAGCTCCGGCAAGGTGGCGCGGGTTTCTTCGAGGAACGAGTCCTCGATGATCACCGGCAACAGATCCGGGTCGGGGAAGTAACGGTAGTCGTTGGCTTCCTCCTTGCTGCGCATGGCACGGGTTTCGTTGGTGTTCGGGTCATACAGGCGCGTCTGCTGGATAACCTTGCCACCGTCTTCGATCAGGTCGATCTGGCGCTGAATCTCGCTGTTGATCGCTTTTTCGATGAAGCGGAACGAGTTGACGTTCTTGATCTCGCAACGCGTGCCGAACTCGACCTGACCCTTGGGGCGAATCGATACGTTGCAGTCGCAGCGCAGCGAACCTTCGGCCATGTTGCCGTCACAGATGCCCAGGTAGCGGACAATCGCATGGATGGCCTTGACGTAAGCCACGGCTTCCTTGGCGTTGCGCATGTCCGGCTCGGAAACGATCTCCAGCAGCGGGGTGCCGGCACGGTTCAGGTCGATACCGGTCATGCCCTGGAAGTCTTCGTGCAGGCTCTTGCCCGCGTCCTCTTCCAGGTGCGCACGGGTGATGCCGATGCGCTTGACGGTGCCGTCTTCAAGGGGGATGTCCAGGTGGCCCTTGCCGACAATCGGCAGCTCCATCTGGCTGATCTGATAGCCCTTGGGCAGGTCCGGGTAGAAGTAGTTCTTGCGGGCAAACACGTTGTGCTGGCCGATTTCGGCGTTTACGGCCAGGCCGAACTTGACGGCCATGCGCACGGCTTCCTTGTTCAGCACCGGCAATACGCCGGGCATGCCCAGGTCGACGAGGCTGGCCTGCGTGTTGGGCTCGGAGCCGAACGTGGTCGCGCTACCGGAAAAAATCTTTGATTGGGTCGAAAGCTGGGTATGAATCTCCAGCCCGATGACGACTTCCCATTGCATGTGTTTCTCCTCAGAAGCCTTCAGGTGCGCGAGTGTGCCAGTCGGTGGCTTGCTGATACTGATGCGCCACATTCAAGAGGCGGCCTTCCTGGAAATACGGAGCGAGCAGCTGCACGCCGACCGGCAGGCCGTCGACGAAGCCCGCAGGCATGGACAAGCCGGGCAGGCCCGCCAGGTTGGCGGTGATGGTGTAGAAGTCTTCCAGGTATTCGGCAATCGGGTCGTGGGTCTTGGCGCCGATTTTCCAGGCCGGGTTGGGCGTGGTCGGACCGAGAATCACGTCGACATCGGCGAACGCGTTCATGAAATCGTTCTTGATCAGGCGACGGATTTTCTGCGCCTGCAGGTAGTAGGCGTCGTAGTAACCCGCCGACAGCGCGTAGGCGCCGACCATGATGCGTCGCTGCACTTCCGGGCCGAAGCCTTCGGCGCGCGAGCGCTTGTACAGGTCGGTCAGGTCTTTCGGGTCTTCGCAGCGGTAGCCGAAACGCACACCGTCGAAACGCGACAGGTTGGACGAGGCTTCAGCCGGGGCGATGACGTAGTAGGCCGGGATCGCGTGTTGCAGGTTCGGCAGGCTGACTTCCTTGACGATCGCGCCGAGTTTTTCCAGCTCCTTGACGCTTTCATGCACCAGTTGCGCGATGCGCGGGTCAAGGCCTGCGCTGAAATACTCTTTCGGCACACCGATACGCAGGCCCTTGAGCGAGGTATTGAGGCTGGCGGAGTAGTCCGGAACCGGTTCGTCGATGCTGGTGGAGTCCTGCGGGTCGAAACCGGCCATGCCTTGCAGCAGCAGCGCACAGTCTTCGGCCGTGCGTGCCATCGGCCCCGCCTGATCGAGGCTGGACGCGTAGGCAATCATGCCCCAGCGCGATACGCGGCCGTAGGTCGGCTTGAGGCCCGTGAGGTTGGTCAGTGCTGCAGGCTGGCGAATCGAGCCGCCGGTGTCGGTGCCGGTTGCGGCAGGCAACAGGCGTGCAGCGACCGCGGCTGCCGAACCACCCGAAGAGCCACCAGGGACGCATTCCAGGTTCCACGGGTTTTTCACCGCGCCGTAATGGCTGGATTCGTTGGCCGAACCCATGGCGAATTCGTCCATGTTGGTCTTGCCCAGCGTCACTGTGCCGGCCGATGCCAGACGCGACACGACCGTGGCGTCGTAGGGTGCCTTGAAATTGTCGAGCATCAGCGAGCCGCAACTGGTGCGGATGCCCTGGGTGCAGAACAGGTCCTTGTGGGCCAGCGGAGCACCGAGCAACGGGCCGTTTTCACCGGCGGCACGGCGCGCGTCTGCCGCCTGCGCCTGGGTGATGGCCAGGTCTTCGGTGAGGCTGATGAAGCTGTTGAGCTGCGGGTCGAGCGTCGCGATGCGCGACAGCAGAACACGAGTCAGCTCTTCGGAAGAAAACTTTTTATCGGCGAGTCCGCGAGCGATCTCGGCCAGAGTCATTTGGTGCATGCAGGCGCTTTCCCTTACTCGATGACTTTCGGAACCAGATAGAGGCCGTCTTGGACCGCTGGTGCGATGGCTTGGTAAGTGTCACGGCGATTTCGCTCGGTGACGGCGTCTTCGCGCAGGCGCTGGGTGGCTTCCAGCGGGTGAGCCAGCGGCTCGATGCCAGCGGTGTCGACCGCTTGCATCTGATCGACCAGCCCAAGAATGCTGTTCAGTGCTTCGGTGGTACGCGGGATATCGGCGTCATTGAGACCCAGTCGGGCCAGATGAGCGATCTTTTCCACGTCGGAGCGTTCAAGCGCCATGGGGTATCTCCAGTGGAATGCTTATGGATTTGCTTTGTTGCCAATTGCGGAACACTATCGCGTTATTACTGTCTCAAGCCGCTAACGTCGAGGGTGGTGTTCGGAAAACCGCCAATTTAGCATATTGGCTCCTTGCCCAAAATCCCTGTCGTTGTTAGAGTTTGCCGCACTTTTTTTACCACGCGTTCCCTAGGGTCCCTTTCCCATGTTCAAGAAACTGCGTGGCATGTTTTCCAGTGATCTATCCATCGACCTGGGCACTGCCAACACCCTTATTTACGTGCGTGAGCGCGGTATCGTTCTGAATGAACCCTCTGTCGTTGCCATTCGTACTCACGGCAACCAGAAGAGTGTCGTGGCCGTCGGTACCGAAGCCAAGCGCATGCTGGGCCGTACTCCAGGCAACATCGCAGCCATTCGTCCAATGAAAGACGGCGTTATCGCCGACTTCAGCGTCTGCGAAAAAATGTTGCAGTACTTCATCAACAAGGTTCATGAAAACAGCTTTCTGCAGCCCAGCCCTCGTGTGCTGATCTGCGTTCCGTGCAAATCCACCCAGGTTGAGCGTCGCGCGATTCGCGAGTCGGCCCTGGGTGCAGGCGCACGCGAAGTCTTCCTGATCGAAGAGCCGATGGCCGCTGCAATCGGCGCCGGTCTGCCGGTGGAAGAAGCTCGCGGTTCGATGGTTGTCGACATCGGCGGCGGCACTACCGAAATTGCCCTGATCTCCCTGAACGGTGTGGTGTATGCCGAATCCGTCCGGGTTGGCGGTGACCGTTTCGACGAAGCGATCATCACCTATGTGCGCCGCAACTACGGCAGCCTGATCGGCGAATCGACTGCCGAGCGCATCAAGCAGGAAATCGGTACTGCCTATCCGGGCGGTGAAGTACGTGAAGTCGACGTGCGTGGCCGCAACCTGGCTGAAGGCGTTCCACGTGCGTTCACCCTGAACTCCAACGAAGTGCTCGAGGCACTGCAGGAGTCGCTGGCGACCATCGTTCAGGCGGTCAAGAGCGCTCTGGAGCAATCGCCTCCGGAACTGGCCTCGGACATCGCCGAGCGTGGTCTGGTCCTGACCGGTGGTGGTGCGCTGCTGCGTGATCTGGACAAGTTGCTGGCTCAGGAAACCGGTCTGCCGGTGATCGTCGCCGAAGACCCGCTGACCTGTGTAGCGCGTGGCGGTGGCCGTGCGCTGGAAATGATGGATAAGCACACCATGGATCTGCTCTCCAGCGAATAATTCGCCGGGGTGCCTTTCACGGAGTCTTTTGTATGCAGGTGGCGGATATGCTACCTGTATGCTTCAGGCTGACGCCGAAACAGGGTGCCTATCTCTTTCATTTGTCCAGGCCGGTTACATACCGCATGAATAATTGCCAATCGAAGTTCGATCCAACGATCGCATGCCCCGGAGGAGCGGCCTATTAAACCGCTTTTCTCAAAAGGCCCGTCGCTGGGTGTACGTCTGCTGGTGCTGGCCGTTCTGTCGGTTGCGTTGATGGTTGTCGACGCCCGCTTTACGATCCTCAAGCCCGTGCGCAGCCAGATGTCGATGGTGCTCATGCAGTCCTACTGGATCGTCGACCTGCCGCAGCGTCTGTATCAAGGCGTCGCCAGCCAGTTCGGCAGCCGCACAGAGCTGATCGCCGAAAACGAAAAACTCAAGACCGAAGCCCTGCTCCTGCAAGGTCGCCTGCAAAAGCTGGCGGCACTGACCGAGCAGAACGTTCGGCTGCGTGAGTTGCTGAACTCCTCGGCGCTGGTCAACGAAAAGGTCGAGGTCGCCGAGCTGATCGGCATGGACCCGAACCCCTTCACCCATCGCATCATCATCAACAAGGGCGAACGCGACGGCGTGGTGCTCGGCCAGCCTGTGCTCGATGCGCGCGGCCTGATGGGGCAGGTGGTCGAGTTGATGCCCTATACCTCACGCGTCTTGTTGCTGACTGACACCACCCACAGCATCCCGGTGCAGGTCAACCGCAACGGTCTGCGTGCCATCGCCAGCGGCACCGGTAACCCGGAGCGTCTGGAGCTTCGGCATGTGGCGGACACTGCAGACATCAAGGAAGGCGACCTGCTGGTCAGTTCGGGCCTTGGGCAGCGTTTCCCGGCCGGTTACCCGGTGGCGACGGTCAAGGAAGTGATTCACGACTCCGGCCAGCCGTTTGCGATCGTTCGTGCAGTGCCGACCGCTGCGCTGAATCGCAGTCGCTATCTGTTGCTGGTGTTCTCCGACGGGCGCTCGCCGGAAGAGCGCGCTGCCGATGCCGCGCAAGCACAGGAATCCCTCGACAAGGGCGTCGAGCCCTCCGTGATGGCGACACTGCCGCCGCCGACACCCGCCTTCCCGATGTGGCCGCAGGCCGTCGTTCCGGTCTTTCCGGGCAGTACGCTGACGCACAAGCCTGCAGCGCAATCGGCAACACCTGCAGCTGCACCTGCACCGGCGGCAACGCCCGCGACACCGGCAAGGCCTGCTGCCCGGCCTGCGGCGTCACAGCCGCCTGCTTCACGACCTTCCACTGCCCGGGAGCCTATCGATGGTTAGTCATGTTTCCGGGCGCAATGGCTGGGTGGTCTGGCTGACGTTTGCGATCGGTCTGCTGCTGAGCGTTTCGCCGCTGCCGCAATTCATGGAAATCTTCCGGCCACTGTGGCTGGCCCTGCTGCTGACCTTCTGGGTTCTGGCGCTGCCGCACAAATACGGCATGACCACCGCGTGGATACTGGGCCTGATGGAGGATGTGCTGTACGGCACCTTGCTCGGCCAGAATGCCCTGATCCTCAGTCTGATCACCTTTCTGGTGATGTCCCTGCAGCAGCGCCTGCGCATGTTTCCCATGTGGCAACAATGCCTGGTGCTGCTGGTGGTATTCGGTCTGGCACAGCTTGCGCAACTCTGGCTCAGCGCGCTGACCGGCAATCGTCAGCCAACGCTGGCGCTGGTGCTGCCCGCGTTGGTCAGTGCTCTGTTGTGGCCCTGGATCAGTTATGGCCTGCGTGGATTGCGCAAACGTTTGAAAATCAATTAAGCGCAAGGTGAGCGCGACGCCCCGCTGCGTTCTTCGCGCTCACCCGCACAGACACGGAGATGTCCTTATGCCCTCGCTTTATCTGGCTTCTGGCTCGCCGCGCCGCCGCGAACTTCTGACTCAGATCGGTGTGCCCTTTACCGTACTGAGCGCTCAGATCGACGAAACCCCCTTTGACCATGAAACCCCGGCTGCCTATGTCGAGCGTCTTGCGCTGGGCAAGGCTCAGGCCGGGCTGTCCCTGCTGCCAGCCGCACAACAGGCCTGCGTGATAGGGGCCGACACGGCGGTGGTGCTCGATGGACGCATTCTCGGCAAGCCGGTCGATGAAGCGGATGCCCAGGCCATGCTCATGGCCCTGTCCGGGCGCGAGCATCAAGTGCTGACGGCTGTCGCGCTCAGTGATCGGCAACGCAGCGAAACCCGTATTGTTACCAGTCGTGTGCGCTTTCGCCCGATTCAAATCCATGAAGCCCAGGCCTACTGGACCAGTGGCGAGCCCGCCGACAAGGCCGGCGGCTATGCCATTCAGGGGTTGGCAGCGATTTTCGTCGAGGGCCTGCAAGGCAGCTATTCTGGGGTGGTGGGTCTGCCCCTGTGCGAAACCGCAGAACTGCTTGGCCATTTCGGCATACCCTGCTGGCAATGCCTGGAAGGTGACAAGTCATGAGTGAAGAGATTCTGATCAACATCACGCCGATGGAATCGCGCGTGGCAGTGGTGGAAAACGGGGTTCTGCAAGAGGTGCACGTCGAGCGCACCCAGCGTCGCGGCATCGTCGGCAATATCTACAAAGGCAAGGTTGTGCGGGTGCTTCCCGGCATGCAGGCGGCGTTCATCGACATTGGTCTGGATCGCGCGGCGTTCATTCATGCGTCGGAAATATCCATGCGTGAAGGGCCGGCGGTCGAGAGCATTGCGTCGCTGGTACATGATGGCCAGAGCCTTGTCGTGCAAGTCACCAAAGACCCGATCGGCAGCAAGGGCGCACGGCTGACCACGCAACTCTCCATTCCGTCGCGTTATCTGGTGTACATGCCGCGCACGGCGCATGTGGGCATCTCGCTGAAAATCGAGGACGAAGCCGAGCGCGAACGACTCAAGAAAGTGGTCAGTGATTGTGTTGCCCAGGAAGGCATCAAGGAAGCCGGAGGTTTCATTCTGCGCACCGCTGCCGAAGGCGCCGGGGCTGATGAAATCCTCATGGACATCCGCTATCTGCGCAGGCTCTGGGATCAGATCGGCGAGCAGATCAAGACGGTCAGCCCGCCCACGGTGATTTACGAAGACCTGGGCCTGGCGCTGCGCACCTTGCGCGATCTGGTCAGCCCGCGTATCGAGAAGATCCGCATCGACTCGCGGGAAACCTTTCAGAAAACCACCCAGTTCGTCGCCGAGCTGATGCCGGAAATCGCCGACAGGCTTGAGCACTATCCGGGCGAGCGGCCGATCTTCGACCTCTATGGGGTCGAGGACGAAATCCAGAAGGCCCTCGAGCGCAAGGTGCCGCTCAAGTCGGGCGGCTATCTGGTAATCGATCCAGCCGAAGCGATGAGCACCATCGACGTCAACACCGGCGCGTTCGTGGGGCATCGCAACCTCGAAGAAACCATCTTCAAGACCAATCTGGAAGCTGCCACGGCCATCGCCCGGCAGCTGCGCCTGCGCAATCTGGGCGGCATCATCATCATCGATTTCATCGACATGGAAGACGGTGAACACCAGCGTCAGGTGCTGCGCACGCTGGAGAAACAGCTGGAACGCGATCACGCCAAGACCAACATCATCGGCATCACCGAGCTGGGTCTGGTGCAGATGACCCGCAAGCGCACCCGCGAAAGTCTCGAACAGGTGCTGTGCGAACCGTGTCATTGCTGCGCAGGGCGGGGCAAGCTGAAGACCCCCGAGACCATCTGCTACGAAATCTTCCGGGAAATCCTGCGCGAGGCCAGGGCCTATCAGGCAGTGGGCTATCGCGTTCTGGCCAATCAGCGCGTGGTGGATCGCCTGCTCGACGAGGAGTCCGGCAACGTGGCTGAACTGGAGAGCTTTATTGGCCGCACTATCCGTTTTCAGGTAGAAACCATGTACTCGCAGGAACAATACGACGTGGTGCTGCTCTGAGGGTGCTGATCGTTTGAAATCTATGACAAGTGCCCTACGGGTTTCTGGCAGGTATGCCGTTTTATCGAGAATGATGCGTGGCGAATGAGCAAAACCTGTACCTGACCGCACCTGCGCATCCGAGCCTGACTCCGTTCGCCGATTCTGCTCTTTGCACCCCGCAGTGGAGGACCTCCTGAGATGGGACGTCTTCCTCGCCTCGTTGCAACCCTGACCCGCTGGGGGCTGAGCCTGTGCGCACTGATTCTGGTGCTTGCGGCGCTGTACGTGAGCCTCGGCCGTCAGTTGACGCCGCTGGTTGCCGAATACCGTGTCGATGTGGAAACCCGTGCCAGCAGCGCGCTGGGCATACCGCTGAGCATCGGCAGTCTGGAAGGTAGCTGGAGCCGCTTTGCCCCGGTACTGCTGGCCCACGACGTGATGGTCGGCGAGGGTGCCAGTGCTCTGCGTCTGGATCGCGTAAGGGTGGTTCCCGACCTTTGGGAAAGCCTGCTGGCGCGTGACGTGCGCATCGCTCATCTTGAAGTGGACGGCCTGCAGTTCAGCCTCAGGCAGGACAAGGACGGCGCGTGGTCGATTCAGGGCTTGCCGGTGCACAACGACAGCCCGTTCGATCCCGAGCAGGCGCTCAAGCAGATGCAGATGGTCGCGCATGTGTCGTTGCTCGACAGCCAGGTCACGGTGCAACCGTTTGACGCTGCGCCGCTGACCCTCACCTATGTAAACCTCAGCCTGGACACCGGCAGCTATGCCCAGCGACTTGACGCACGCCTGACTCTGCCGGATGGTCAGCCGGTCGCGCTGAACGTGCGCTCGCGCATCCAGGCCAGTCAGTGGAAGGACGGCGAGGCCGATATCTACGCCAGCCTGCCGCAAAGCGACTGGGCCAGGTGGCTGCCGAAAAGCCTTACGCGCGAATGGACGCTGGCGAAGCTGCAGGCCGGCGGCGAGGTCTGGTTGAGTTGGGGCAAGGGCACCGTGCAAAGCGCGACCACGCGCCTCAATGCACCACAGGTCAAAGGCGTTTATGCCGGTCGCAAACCGTCGACGATCAATAACCTTGCGCTGAACGCATGGTTTGCACGCACTGAAACAGGTTTCGACCTGAACCTCGATTCACTGGCGATGAGCCTTGGCGACGCGCGTTGGGAAAGTCGTGTGCAACTGACGCAAACCGCCGCGACGCCTGACAGCGAAGAGCTCTGGCACGTACAGGCGGATCGTCTGGACCTGACCCCCGTCACGCCGCTGATCGACTCGCTCGCGCCCCTGCCTGACAAGGCCATGGCAGTGGTCGACGGCCTCAAGGTGACAGGCGGGCTGCATAACGTGCTGCTCGACTACCGGCCACAGGCAATCGGTGACCAGCGCCTGAGCTTTGCGGCCAATCTGGACAAGGTGGGTTTCAACGCGTATCGCGGAGCGCCTGCGGCCGGAAATGTCAGCGGTGCCATCAGCGGCGATCTGGGGCAGGGCGAGCTGCGCCTCGACACCGATGACTTCATGCTGCACCTGGACCCGATCTTCGCCAAACCCTGGCATTACCAGAAGGCCAATGCCCGTCTGACCTGGAAACTGGATGATCAGGCATTCACGCTGATTGCCCCGTACATCAAGGTGCTCGGCGACGAAGGCAAGATTGCGGCGGACTTTCTGATCAAGATTCACCTCAATCATGATCAGGAAGACTACATGGATCTGCGGGTCGGTATGGTCGACGGCGACGGCCGTTACACCAGCAAGTACCTGCCGACAGCGCTCAGTCCGGAGCTTGATCACTGGTTGCGCACCGCCGTGGTCAGTGGCGCGGTCAAGCAGGGTTTCTTCCAATATCAAGGGTCGCTGAACAAGAACTCGCCCGATACGGCGCGTGTCATCAGCCTGTTCTTCGACGTCAACAACGCAACGCTGGCGTTCCAGCCGGGCTGGCCGTCGCTGACCGGGGTGGATGGCAAGGTCTACGTCGAAAACAGCGGTGTACGTGTCAAGGCAAGCAAAGGCCAGTTGCTGGATACCAAGGTCAGCAACGTGCTGGTCAATATTCCCCATGTGCCGTCAGGTCAGGACAGTCACCTGCTGGTGGACGGTAATTTCTCCGGAAACCTGATCGACGGCCTGAAGATTCTTCAGCAGGCGCCCATCGGTACGGGCAGCACGTTTGCCGGATGGCAGGGCGAGGGCCCGCTGGACGGTAAGCTGAAGCTGGATATCCCGCTGGCCAAGGGCGTCGAGCCAAAGGTCGTGGTGGACTTCAGCACCGACAATGCGCGCTTGAAACTGGCCGACCCGGTGCTGGAGCTGACTCGCCTGAAAGGCGACTTCCGTTTTGACAGCTCCAGCGGGCTGAGTGGCAAGGGCATCAAGGCCCAGGCATTCGATCGCCCTGTGACCGCAGAGATCGCCGCCGAGGGCAAGCCTGGCGACAACGTGACGCGCATTGTGGCGAACGGACAAATCACCTTGAAGCGGCTCACCGATTGGCTGAACGTGACCCAACCGCTGCCGGTCTCCGGTGACCTGCCATATCAGTTGCAGCTGATTCTGGACAGCAAGGACAGCCCGCTGGTAATCAACTCCACGCTCAAGGGCGTGGCGATCGATTTGCCCGCACCGTTTGGCAAGACCGCCGAGCAGGAGCGTCCCAGCGAATTTCGCATGACCCTGCAAGGCGCGGAGCGCAGGCTCGGCGCGGCCTATAACGATCAGGCCAACTTTGCGTTCGCAGCACCGAATGGCAAGTTTGCCGAAGGTCGTGGCGAGCTTTATCTGGGGCGCGGCGGGGCGATCGTGCCGGACGCCAAGGGCTTGCGGATCCGTGGAGAGTTGTCCGAACTGGACATCGCGCCCTGGCAGGAACTGGCCGCTCGCTACACCGGGAATGATCCGGGCGGCAACGCAAAACAACTGCTTAACAGCGTTGATCTGCAGATCGGCAAGCTGACCGCGATGGGCACCACACTCAATGACGTGCGTGTCCAGTTGCAGCGCAACGCGGCAGCCTGGGCCCTGTCGCTGGACAGCGCAATGGCCAAAGGCACGGCAACGCTGCCCGACGCCAAGTCTGCACCGATCGGCGTCAACATGCTCTACGTTCGACTGCCTGCATCTGACCCTAAAGCGACCGTGGTGGAAAACGCACCTGACCCTCTGGCTGATATCGACCCACACGCTATCCCTGCGCTGGACGTGAAGATCTCCCAGCTGTTTCAGGGCGATCAGTTGCTCGGGGCCTGGGCATTGAAAACCCGGCCGACGCCTGCCGGCATGCGCATGTCGGACATGAGCCTGGGGCTCAAAGGTATTCTGCTGGAGGGTGACGCTACCTGGGAGGGTGCGCCCGGGAACAGCAGCAGTTCGTTCAAAGGCCGTCTGGCGGGCAAGAACCTCGCGGATGTTCTCAAAGCCTGGAACTTCGCACCCACTGTTACCAGTGAACGCTTCGAGATGAACGTGGACGGGCGCTGGCCGGGTTCGCCTGCCTGGGTTGGTCTGAAGCGCTATTCCGGCAGTCTGGATGCCACGCTCAACAGAGGCCAGTTTGTCGAGGTCGAGGGCGGCGCTCAGGCATTGCGGGTGTTCGGGTTGTTGAATTTCAACTCCATCGGCCGGCGTCTGCGTCTGGACTTCTCCGATCTGCTGGGCAAAGGCCTGAGCTACGACCGGGTCAAAGGGCTGTTGGTCGCCAGCGACGGTGTCTATGTGACGCGCAACCCGATCACCCTGACCGGGCCGTCGAGCAATCTGGAGCTCAACGGTACGCTGGACATGGTCCGCGATCGTGTCGATGCGAAGCTGCTGGTGACCTTGCCGGTCACCAACAACCTGCCTATCGCTGCACTGATTGTCGGCGCGCCGGCCATTGGCGGGGCGCTGTTTCTGGTCGACAAGCTGCTGGGCGACCGGGTTGCGCGTTTCGCCAGCGTGCAATACAAGGTCGAAGGGCCCTGGAAAGAGCCGAAGATCACCTTCGACAAGCCATTTGAAAAGCCCCAATAGCGTCTCATGGAGTACAGTGGTGGCCATCTCATTCAGGAGCGGGTTGCCATGTCCTTCGCGGTGATTCAGATGGTCAGCCAAAGCGATGTCCTGGCCAATCTGGCCAGCGCCCGACGTTTGCTGGAGCAGGCAGCCGACGGTGGCGCGCGGCTGGCGGTGCTGCCCGAAAACTTCGTTGCGATGGGGCGCCGTGACGTCGCCGATATCGGGCGTGCCGAGGCTCAGGGGCACGGACCGATCCTGCCATGGTTGAAACTGGCCGCTCGCGACCTCAAGTTATGGATTGTTGCCGGAACCTTGCCACTGCCGCCGGATGAGCGGCCGGATGGCAAGGTGACGGCGTGTTCGCTGTTGATCGATGAGCACGGTGAGCAGGTGGCCCGTTATGACAAACTGCATCTGTTCGATGTGGATGTCGCTGACAATCGTGGCCGCTATCGTGAATCGGATGACTATGCTCATGGGAGCAGGGTGGTGGTAGCCGATACGCCGGTGGGACGTCTGGGGCTGACCGTCTGTTATGACCTGCGCTTTCCCGAGCTGTACACCGCGCTGCGTGAAGCCGGTGCTGAACTGATTACCGCGCCGTCAGCCTTCACTGCGGTAACGGGGGCTGCGCACTGGGACATTCTGATCCGCGCGCGTGCCATCGAAACCCAGTGTTACGTGCTGGCGGCGGCACAGGGCGGGGTCCATCCTGGGCCTCGCGAGACTTACGGACACGCGGCCATCGTTGATCCATGGGGCCGCGTACTGGCCGAGCAGGCACAGGGTGAAGCGGTGCTGCTGGGCACACGCGACAGTGAAGAACAGGCGTCCATACGGGCGCGGATGCCGGTGTCCAGTCACCGGCGCTTTTTTTCGCAGGACGCCATGCGGCCTGCTTCGGAGTGAATATGAGTGATCTGTCCTCAGTCAGCGAACACCTTCTGGCACCCGGCGGCCTGAACCTCGACAGCCTGCAGTCCGTGCTGGGCGATCTGGCCGGACCAGGAATCGACGCGGCCGATCTGTATTTTCAGGGCATGATCTCCGAGTCCTGGTCGCTCGAAGACGGGATCGTCAAGGAAGGCAGTTTCAATCTCGATCAAGGCGTGGGCGTGCGTGCCCAGTCGGGTGAGAAAACCGGCTTTGCGTACAGCAACGCGATCACCGCCGAGGCCCTGCGCACCGCCGCACAGGCCGCGCGCTCTATTTCCCGCGCAGGCCAGAATGGTCGTGTGCAGGCTTTCACCTCGCAGGACGTGGCACAGTTGTATGCCCCGGATAACCCACTGGAAGTACTGAGCCGCGCCGAGAAAGTCGAGTTGCTCAAGCGCATCGACGTCGCAACGCGCGCGCTGGACTCGCGTATCCAGCAGGTTTCGGTGAGCATGGCCGGTGTCTGGGAGCGCATCCTGGTGGCCGCCGCAGATGGCAGCCTGGCCGCCGATGTGCGCCCGCTGGTGCGTTTCAACGTCAGTGTCATCGTCGAGCAGAATGGCCGTCGCGAGCGGGGCGGGCACGGTGGCGGCGGGCGTACTGACTACCGTTATTTCCTGACCGACGATCGCGCCATGGGCTATGCCCGTGAGGCCCTGCGTCAGGCGCTGGTCAACCTGGAGGCGATTCCCGCTCCGGCAGGCACCTTGCCAGTGGTGCTCGGTTCGGGCTGGTCCGGTGTGCTGCTGCACGAAGCGGTCGGTCACGGCCTTGAGGGTGACTTCAACCGCAAGGGCAGCTCGGCCTACAGCGGGCGCATGGGCGAAATGGTTGCGTCGAAACTCTGCACCATCGTCGACGACGGCACCCTGGCGGGGCGTCGAGGCTCGCTGAGCGTGGATGACGAAGGCACACCGACCGAATGCACTACGCTGATCGAGAACGGCGTACTCAAGGGCTACATGCAGGACAAACTCAATGCGCGCCTGATGGGTGTGGCGCGCACCGGCAACGGCCGTCGCGAGTCCTATGCCCACCTGCCGATGCCGCGCATGACCAACACCTACATGCTGGGCGGGCAGAGCGATCCGCAGGAAATCATCGCCTCCGTGAAGCGCGGCATCTATTGCGCCAACCTGGGCGGTGGTCAGGTGGATATCACCAGCGGCAAGTTCGTGTTTTCGACCAGTGAGGCCTATTTGATCGAAGATGGCAAGATCACTGCACCGGTCAAAGGGGCGACCTTGATCGGTAACGGGCCGGAAGCCATGAGCAGGGTATCGATGGTGGGTAACGATCTGTCGCTGGACAGTGGCGTCGGCACATGCGGGAAAGATGGCCAGTCGCTGCCGGTCGGTGTGGGTCAGCCTACGCTGAAAATCGACGCGATTACCGTGGGTGGCACCGGTAGCTGAAAGTGAGTCGGGGCCGGCTGCTTGCTGCCGCCGGCCCCGAGGGCGAATTCAACGCAGACCGCGTTGAAGTTCGTCCAGCTCACGGATGTATTTGAAGATTTTGCGGCTGGTGGCCGGCGGTTTGTTGCGTGCAACTTCGTGTTGCGCCTGACGGATCAGCGAACGCAGCTGCTGACGGTCGGCATCGGGGTATTCGACAACGAATTTCTCGAGGTCGGCGTCATCGCCCGCGATCAGGCGGTCACGCCAGCGCTCCAGATTGTGGAAACGTTCATTGTATTGGCGAGTGGAGGCATCGAGTTGGTCCAGCAACACCAGAATGGCTTCCTGGTCCTGATCGCGCATCAGCTTGCCGATGAACAGAATGTGCCGCTTTCGCGCGATGTTCGCCGTGTGCTTGGGCGCTTCGGCCAGGGCCTTGCGCAAAGCGTCGGTCAGCGGCAGCTTGGCCAGCACATCGGCTTTGAGTGTTGTCAGTCGCTCGCCGAGGTCGACCAGAGCATGCAGCTCTCGTTTGACCTGGGTTTTGCTTTTCTCCCCGTCGAGGGAGTCGTCGTAAGAATCAACCATGGGGGCAGTCCGCAAAGAAACGCCGCCATGATAACCAGTCGTGGGCCGCTTGTCCGGCCCGGTCGGTATTCGGCCTGTGCTGAAAGAAGAATTTGATGGAGAAAGTCATGAGTGCAACCCAAAGCGTCGGCCCACAAGCCTTGCCCGAGCTGCAGGAACAGGTCGAGCAGATCATTGCCGAAGCCCGGCGTCAGGGCGCCAGCGCCTGCGAAGTCGCAGTCTCGTTGGATCAGGGGCTGTCGACCTCGGTCCGTCAGCGTGAAGTCGAAACCGTCGAGTTCAACCGCGATCAGGGCTTTGGTATCACCCTGTATGTCGGACAGCGCAAGGGCTCGGCCAGCACGTCGGCAACCGGTGCCGATGCCATTCGTGAAACGGTCGCCGCTGCACTGGCGATTGCCGAACACACCTCCGAAGATGAAAGCTCCGGGCTGGCTGACGCTGCGCTGATGGCCAAAGAGGTCATGGATTTTGACCTTTATCACACCTGGGACATCACGCCCGAGCAGGCCATCGAGAAAGCGCTGCTCTGCGAAGCGGCGGCCTTCGATGCCGACAGCCGCATCAAGAATGCCGACGGCACTACGCTCAATACCCATCAGGGCTGCCGTGTGTACGGCAACAGCAATGGCTTCATCGGTGGCTATGCGTCAACGCGGCACAGCCTCAGCTGTGTGATGATCGCCGAGGGCGAAGGCCAGATGCAGCGCGATTACTGGTATGACGTCAACCGCCAGGGCGAGCTGCTGGCCGATGCGCAGAGCATTGGTCGCAAGGCGGCGTTGCGTGCAGCGAGCCGTCTGGGCGCGCGTCCTGTGCCGACCTGTGAAGTGCCGGTGCTGTTTGCTGCAGAGCTGGCAGGCGGCCTGTTCGGCAGCTTTCTCGGCGCCATTTCCGGGGGCACCCTGTACCGCAAGTCGTCGTTCCTTGAAGGCGCGCTGGGTCAGCGCCTGTTCCCTGAGTGGATGACCATCGATGAGCGCCCGCACCTCAGGCATGCGATGGGCAGCTCGGCGTTCGACAGCGATGGTCTGGCGACCTTCGCCAAACCGTTCGTGGCAGGTGGCGATCTGGTTTCCTATGTGTTGAGCACGTATTCCGGCCGCAAGCTGGGCATGCCGAGCACCGCCAACGCGGGTGGTGTGCACAACCTGTTCGTTAGCCATGGCTCGGACGACCAGGCTGCGCTGATCCGGCGTATGGGACGTGGCCTGCTGGTGACCGAATTGATGGGCAGCGGTCTGAACATGGTCACCGGCGACTATTCACGCGGCGCGGCAGGCTTCTGGGTCGAGAACGGCGAGATTCAGTTCCCGGTTCAGGAAGTGACCATTGCCGGCAACATGCGCGACATGTTCAAGCAGATCGTCGCCGTTGGCAGCGATCTTGAGCTGCGCAGCAACATCCGCACCGGCTCGGTACTGATCGAGCGCATGATGGTGGCGGGGAGCTGACAGATCCCCGATTCAGGCTATCGTTCCTCACGCTCCCGCGTGTGAATGCAGTTCACGACGCTCTGCGTCGCCAGGATGACGCTGAGCTTCTAGAAAGGCATGCGACGCGGAGCGCCGCACGATAGTTGCGATGGTCGTTCCGCACGCTCCAGCGTGGGAGTGCAGTGCTCGACGCTCTGCGTCGCAAGAGGACGCAGAGCGTCCGGAAAGGCATGCGACGCGGAGCGCCGCACGATAGTTGAGGTTATCGTTCCCTACGCTCCAGCGTGGGAATGCAGTTCACGACGCTCTGCGTCGTCAAGAGGACGCAGAGCGTCCGGAAAGGCATGCGACGCGGAGCGCCGCACGATAGTTGAGGTTATCGTTCCCTACGCTCCAGCGTGGGAATGCAGTTCACGACGCTCTGCGTCGTCAAGAGGGCGCAGAGCGTCCGGAAAGGCATGCGACGCGGAGCGCCGCACGATAGTCAGGCTGATCGTTCCTCACGCTCCCGCGTGGGAATGCCGTTCGTGACGCTCTGCGTCACCCATCCACCTCCGGTTTTGGCCGCCCATAACCTTCGTCCGAACCCGCGTGTTACGTCTCCCTCAAAGCATGTTCACGCTCACCGGTGCAAGGCCGTGCAGCGATCGGGCTTGTGTTGATTCTGTATCTCATTTAATAATGAATATCATTTCTAAAATGAACTGCGATCATGGGGTCTGTTCTGCACGAGTTGTCTTATCTGGAAACCAGCGTGGCTTGAGTCTGCGGATTCGTTGTGCGCTTGAAACCGACGAGCCTCTGCTGATCGAGCATTACCTCGCCAAGAGGCGTCCCTGGCGCGATTGAGCGCCCCGCCCCGGCCCATGGTCGCTGCCCAGTCAATGTTCCTGGAGGTACCTCATGCAGCATTGGAAACGCACCATCGAGCTGGCCAATCGCTGTTTCAATCTTGGCGATTGGGTCGAAGCTCGCGAGTTGTACCTTCAGGCGCTGGCGTTGGCGCAGGTCTTGTTCGAGCGCTGGGCGGATGTCGATGAAGCGGTCGCGGCCTGTGTGATTTCTCACCATAACCTGGCGGATCTGCACCTGAGTCTGGGCCAGCCGGAGGAGAGCGCCGAGTACCTGTGTGCCATCCACCAGCACCTGTTGCAGACCATGCAGAATCAACGCCTCCCGCCCGCGTTACGCGAGGCAGCCTTGCGCCACAGCAGCAAAACATACGCCGAGCTGCTGAGTTTCATCAGCGAACACGGCGAATACCCGCGCACTCATCGGTTGCTGAACAGCGGCAGCGAGCACACCCGTTCATCGCTACAGCGCCATTCGGCAAGCCCTTCCGGACTTTTCTACGGAGCACATTGAAATGCCATACACCTTGCCTGCACTGCCTTACGCATACGATGCCCTTGAACCACATATCGATGCGCAAACCATGGAAATCCACTACACCAAGCATCACCAGACGTACATCAATAACCTCAATGCCGCGGTCGAAGGGACGGAGTTCGCCGACTGGTCGGTGGAGAAGCTGGTGGCCAGTGTCCAGCAGTTGCCTGAAAACCTGCGTCCAGCGGTGATCAATCAGGGTGGCGGCCATGCCAATCACTCGTTGTTCTGGGAAGTCATGGTGCCGGGCGGCGGCGGCTTGCCCACGGGCGCTGTCGCGTCTGCCATCAATGAGCAACTAGGTGGCTACGAAAGCTTCAAGGAGGCATTCACCAAGGCCGCATTGACCCGTTTCGGCAGTGGCTGGGCATGGCTGAGCGTCACGCCTGACAAAAAGCTGGTGGTGGAAAGCAGTGGTAACCAGGACAGCCCGCTGATGAACGGCAACACGCCGATTCTGGGGCTGGACGTGTGGGAGCACGCTTACTACCTGCGCTATCAGAACCGTCGTCCCGAATACATCAATGCGTTCTACAACGTGATCAATTGGGATGAGGTGTCCCGCCGTTATCAGGCCGCTCTGGCCTGAGCCTGGCAGCCGGACCCAAGGCGGCGTATGCGCTCCGGATTCCTCACGCTCAGCAATGTGCGGTTATTTCGTCTGGCAGTCGGGAGCGTGCTGCTGTTGGCGGGTATGGCGCTACTGATTGCCCACGGGCTGAGCTGGATGTGCGTGCAAGGCTGGTGGTGACGGATACCGCGTTTGTACGAGGGCTTATTCGCCCTCATCAAACCGGTTGTCGATCAGCTCGATCAGGCCATCAAGCGCTTCCTGTTCGAATTCGCCTTCGGTGTGCAGGTGGATCTCGGTGCCCTTGCCGGCAGCCAGCATCATCACGGCCATGATGCTTTTACCGTCGACCATGCTCTCCGGAGTGCGGCCGACCCTGATCTTGCAGGGAAACTTGCCTGCGACCCCGACGAATTTGGCGGCAGCGCGGGCGTGCAGGCCCAGTTTGTTGATGATGGTGATTTGACGAGCGGGCATCGCAGTGAAAATCCTTCAGCTGAGGTCGCGGTGGCGGACCTGAACGTTCTTGAGTGATTGTTGCAAGACCTGACCAAGCCGCTCGGTCAGGTAGACCGAACGATGGTGTCCGCCGGTACAGCCGATGGCAATGGTAACGTAAGAACGGTTACTGGCTGCAAACCGGGGTAGCCATTTGTTCAGGTAAGCGAAGATGTCCTGAAACATTTCTTCGACGTCAGGCTGCACCGACAGGTAGTCGATAACGGGTTGTTCAAGCCCCGAGTGGTCGCGCAGTTCTGGCTTCCAGTACGGATTGGGCAGGCAGCGCACATCGAATACCAGGTCTGCATCGACAGGCATGCCGCGCTTGAAACCAAAGGACTCGATCAGAAATGCAGTACCTGGCTCGGGCTTGTTCAGTAGACGAAGCTTGAGCGCGTCGCGCAACTGATAGAGATTCAGGTGGGTGGTGTTGATCTTCAGGTCGGCCAGATCGATGATCGGGCCAAGCAGTGCGGTTTCGTCACGTATCGCTTCGGCCAGCGAACGATCTGCCGTGCTCAGCGGGTGGCGGCGCCGGGTCTCGGAGAAGCGCTTGAGCAGGGTGGCTTCGTCTGCATCCAGGTACAGCACGTCGCACTGAATATTGCGCAAGCGTACTTCGCTCAGCATCTGCGGAAAACGGGTCAGGTGGCTGGGCAGATTGCGGGCATCTATCGAAACCGCCAGCAGCGGTTCGGCGAGTTCGGTGTTGATCAGCGCGCGTTCGGCAAGCTCCGGCAGCAGGCCGGCCGGCAGGTTATCGACACAGTAAAAGCCGTTGTCTTCCAGCACATCGAGCGCCGTACTCTTGCCTGAGCCGGAGCGACCGCTGACGATGATCATGCGCATGGTCAGTTTCCGTTCTGCACGTCCAGCACCACTTGATAAAGCGCCTCAGCGCTTTCGGCACTGCGCAGGCGCTTACGCACATCTTTGTCGTCGAGCATGCTGGCGATCTGGCGCAGCAGCTCCAGGTGTTCATCGGTGGCAGCTTGCGGGACCAGCAAGACGAACAGCAGGTCGACCGGCGCGCCATCGATGGCGTCGAAATCCACAGGGGTGGAGAGGTGAATCACTGCACTGACAGGCTCGCTGCAGTCAGCGAGGCGGCAGTGGGGGATGGCAATACCGTTGCCAAAACCGGTCGAGCCCAGTTTTTCCCGGGCGACGAGACTTGCGAATACTGTGTCCGACACCATGCCCGGCACTTCACGGCCGATCAGGTTGGCAATTTCTTCGAGTACACGCTTTTTACTGCCGCCCGGCACGTTCACAAGGGAGCGGCCGGGGGTCAGGATATTTTCGATTCGGATCATTAAATGGGCGTTAGCGAGCGGCCGCACCTTTGAGGATGCTTTGCTGCTTTTCCTTATGCTTGAGCAATTGTCGGTCTAGCTTGTCAGTGAGCAGGTCGATGGCAGCATACATGTCATCATGTTCAGCATTGGCAACGACCTCTCCACCATGGATGTGCAACGTGGCTTCGATCTTCTGCTTGAGCTTTTCGACCGTCATCGTGACCTGCACGTTGGTAATCTTGTCAAAATGCCCCTCGAGCTTCTTGAGCTTGAGCTCAACGTATTCACGAAGGGGTTTGGTCACTTCCAGTTGGTGTCCACTGATGTTGACTTGCATACAGCTTTCTCCTTTGCCAGTGCATAAAGAGGCAGGCATGGCGCATGCCTCTGGGACGCTGTGGCTCGGCCTGCATCACATCAGCCGCTTACGCTCACTGGAAGGGGCGATCCCGAGAGACTCACGGTACTTGGCGACTGTGCGACGGGCTACTTGAATGCCTTGTGCCTCCAGTAAACCAGCGATCTTGCTATCACTCAACGGCTTTTTCTGATTTTCCGCCGCAACCAGTTTTTTGATGATTGCGCGAATTGCCGTGGACGAGCATTCACCGCCCTCGGAGGTGCTCACATGGCTTGAGAAGAAGTATTTCAGCTCGTAAATGCCGCGTGGGGTGTGCATGAATTTCTGGGTGGTTACGCGCGAGATGGTCGACTCGTGCATGCCCACTGCCTCGGCGATGTCGTGCAGGACGAGCGGCTTCATGGCCTCGTCGCCGTACTCGAGAAAGCCGCGCTGATGTTCGACGATTTGCGTGGCGACCTTCATCAGTGTTTCGTTGCGGCTTTGCAGGCTCTTGATGAACCAGCGCGCTTCCTGCAACTGATTGCGCATGAAGGTGTTGTCTGCGCTGGTATCGGCGCGCCGTACGAAGCCCGCGTATTGCGGATTGACGCGCAGGCGCGGCACCGACTCCTGATTGAGTTCGACCAGCCAGCGTTCATTGTCCTTGCGCACGATCACATCCGGAATGACGTATTCGGCTTCTGTGGATTCGATCTGCGAGCCTGGACGCGGGTTGAGGCTCTGCACCAGTTCGATGACCTGACGCAGCTCGTCTTCCTTGAGCTTCATGCGTCGCATCAGCTGGCCGTAGTCGCGGCTTCCGAGCAGGTCGATGTAGTCGCTGACCAGGCGTTGTGCTTCTGTCAGCCAGGGTGTTTTTGCTGGCAGCTGGCGCAGTTGCAGCAGCAGGCATTCGCTCAGGTTGCGAGCGCCGATGCCGGCAGGTTCAAACTGCTGGATGCGGTGCAGGACGGCTTCGATCTCGTCGAGCTCGATGTCCAGTTCGGGGTCGAAGGACTCGAGAATCTCATCGAGCGTCTCGTCGAGATAACCCTGGTTGTTGATGCAGTCGATCAGCGTAACCGCTACCAGACGGTCCTTGTCGGACATCGGCGCGACATTCAGTTGCCACAGCAGGTGGCTTTGCAGGCTTTCGCCCACAGAGGTGCGCGTGGTGAAGTCCCACTCGTCGTCATCGTTGCTTGGCAGGCTGCTGGCGCTGGTCTGGTAGATGTCTTCCCATGCGGTATCGACGGGCAGCTCGTTGGGAATGCGTTCGTTCCATTCACCTTCTTCAAGGTTGTCCACGGTAGGCGCGGATTCCTGATAGGTCGGTTCCTGAACGTCGGGGTTGGGCTTTTGTTCGATGTTGTCGGCAAGCGGGTCGGAATGGTCGAAGTCGTCGCCTTCTTCCTGCCGCTCCAGCATAGGGTTTGACTCCAGCGCCTCCTGGATCTCCTGCTGGAGATCCAGAGTGGAAAGCTGAAGTAAGCGGATTGCCTGTTGCAGCTGCGGTGTCATCGTCAGCTGCTGGCCCATTCTCAAGACTAGCGATGGTTTCATGGCAGGGGCTAAACACCTTATTCGCCGGCGCGCATGCGCCATCTACTACAGGCGCCGTGGCGCCAACTTAAGCAAATTATATGCCTGAAACCTGTGCGTTTGCCTAGAGAGATATGACAAATAAAATGTTGTCAATACACTGCATAGGCATCAATCGGCTGCGAAGCGCAAAGGGCAGTCGATTAAAGGCGGAACTCGTGGCCGAGGTAGACCTCTTTCACCAGCTGATTCGCCAGAATGGTTTCGGAATCGCCTTCCGCAATCAGCTGTCCATCGTTGACGATGTAGGCCATTTCGCAGATATCCAGCGTTTCCCGGACGTTGTGGTCAGTGATCAGTACACCGATACCCTTGGCCTTGAGATGGTGAATGATCTGCTTGATGTCGCCTACCGAAATAGGGTCGACACCTGCGAACGGTTCATCCAGCAGGATGAATTTCGGTGCGGTGGCCAGGGCTCGAGCGATTTCCACGCGGCGACGTTCACCGCCGGACAGGCTCATGCCCAGGTTGTCGCGGATATGGGTGATGTGGAACTCCTGCAGGAGGCTTTCCAGTTCCTTGCGGCGCGCACCGGCATCGAGCTCCTTGCGGGTCTCGAGAATCGCCATGATGTTGTCGGACACCGACAGCTTGCGAAAGATCGAGGCTTCCTGAGGCAAGTAGCCGATGCCTGCGCGGGCGCGACCGTGCATGGGTTGATGGCTGACATCCAGATCGTCAATCAGCACGCGCCCCTGATCAGCCTGGACCAGACCCACGATCATGTAGAAGCAGGTGGTCTTGCCGGCACCGTTCGGGCCCAGCAGGCCGACGATCTGGCCGCTGTCGATGGAAATGCTCACATCGCGCACGACCTGCCGGCTTTTGTAGCTTTTAGCCAGATGCTGGGCTTTGAGCGTCGCCATTTACTGGGCCTTCTGAGGTTGATCAGTTTTCTTTTTCGGCTGGATGACCATGTCGATACGCGGACGTGGTGTGGTCACCTTGGCGCCGCCATTGGCCCGACCGGCGGTGACGACCTGTCTAACCGTGTCGTAGACGATTTTCTCGCCTTCCGAGGTGTTGCCATCATTGATGACCTTGGCCTTGTCGATCAGGACGATACGGTCCTGGCCAGCGTAATACTGGATGGTGACGGCATAGGCCTGCACGATCGGTTTGTCTACGGCAGGCTTCTGCTCGTAGTAAGCCAGGTTGCCGACGGAGGTGAAGACGTCGACTTCGCCCTGGGCATTACGCGTGATTGTCACGGTGTTGCCCGTGATTTTCATCGAGCCCTGAGTGATGATGACATTGCCCTTGTAGGTCGCCACGCCTTTCTTGTCATCGAGCTGAGCATCGTCAGACTGGATGTGGATAGGCTGATCTCGGTCGGTTGGCAGGGACCAGGCGCTCGCGCTTCCCAGTGCTGCGCCCAGGCCGAGCAATAAAGGAAGAGTTTTAACGAGCCTCATACTGTCCTCTTACGTTGGACAGCAGGTCCATCCTGCTGTCTTTCAAATACGCTTTCATTCCCTTGGCCGTAGTGACACCGCCCGCGCCGTCGATTCTAACGTCTTGGTCGGTCTGCGCATATTCCTTCTGAGGAAATACGGTCATGCGGCTGCTGGTAATAATGGTCGTGCGCTGTTTTTCATCGGTGCGTTCAACACGAACGGAATCCATCAGCTCGACCTGATCGCCGTCGGACGAAACTTCACCTCGTTTGCTTTGCACGTGCCACGGAAATGCTCCGCCGCGGTACATGTTCAGATTGGGTGTCGTCAGCAGGCTCACATCTGTGGCCTTCACATGCTCGACCTTGTCGGAGGTCATGTCGTACTGAAGTGTGCCGTCTGGCAGGTACTGCACGCTGCGAGTATTGATCGCATAGTAGTCGATCGCCGTGTCGTCAAGCGACGCATCAGGCTGGTCCATGAAGCTTTCCGGGCTGATGTTCCAGTAACCGACCGCTGCCAGCAGCAGCGCCAGTACCCCGAGAAGCAGGAACTTGCGAATTTTTTTAGTGAACATAATGGCTTCTATAAATAGGCGGAGTGAGCCGCTTCAAGGTTGCCTTGCGCACTCAGAATCAGTTCGCAGAATTCGCGCGCTGCACCTTCGCCGCCTCGCGCCCTGGTTATCCCGTGTGCGTGCTCGCGTACAAAGCCGGCAGCATTGGCCACTGCCATGCCCAGGCCGACGCGTCTGATGACGGGCAAGTCTGGCAGATCATCACCCAGATAGGCGACCTGTTCGTAACTCAGGTTGAGTTCTGCCAGCAACTTGTCCAGTACCACCAGTTTGTCTTCACGTCCCTGAAACAGGTGTTCAATGCCCAGGCTCTTTGCCCGGCGCTCGACTATCGCGGTCTTGCGGCCACTGATGATCGCCGTGGTGACGCCCGAGGCTATCAGCATTTTAATGCCCTGGCCGTCGAGAGTATTGAATGTCTTGATCTCGCTGCCGTCTTCCATGAAGTAAAGGCGGCCATCGGTCAGCACGCCATCGACATCGAAGACTGCCAGCTTGATGGCCTTGCCGCGTTGCATGAGATCCTGGGTCATTATTTCGGTTTCCATTACATGACGCCTGCGCGCAGGAGATCCTGCAGGTTGAATGCGCCAACCGGCCGGTCGTTCTGGTCTACGACAACAAGCGCACTGATTTTGTTGTCCTCCATGATTTTCAGCGCCTCGGCGGCGAGCATCTCGGCATGGGCGGTCTTGCCATGAAGCGTCATGACCTCGTCGATGATGGTCTGGCGGATATCGACGGGGCGGTCCAGTGTCCGGCGCAAGTCACCGTCCGTGAAGATGCCGGCCAGTGTGCCGTCGGCTTCGACGATGGCCGTCATGCCCAAACCTTTACGAGTCATTTCAAGCAGTGCGTCGCGCAACAGGGTGCCACGTTGCACGCTGGGCAGTGATTCGCCGGAGTGCATCACATTCTCGACCTTGAGCAGCAGGCGGCGACCCAGTGCGCCGCCCGGATGGGAGAATGCGAAATCTTCGGCAGTGAAACCGCGCGCGTCGAGCAGCGCCACGGCGAGGGCGTCGCCCATGACCAGTGCGGCGGTTGTCGATGACGTCGGTGCCAGGTTGAGCGGGCAGGCCTCATGCACGACATGCGCGTTGAGGTTTATGTCGGCAGCCTTGGCCAGAATGGACTCGGGGTCGCCGGTCAGGCTGATCATCTTTATGCCCAGGCGCTTGATCAGTGGCAGCAGGGTGACGATTTCGTTGGTGCTGCCGGAGTTCGACAGGGCCAGGATGATGTCATCACGGGTGATCATGCCCATGTCGCCATGGCTGGCTTCGGCCGGATGCACGAAAAACGAGGTGGTGCCGGTGCTCGCCAGGGTGGCGGCGATCTTGTTACCGATGTGTCCGGACTTGCCCATGCCGACCACGACCACGCGCCCTTTGCTGGCGAGGATCATTTCGCACGCGCGCACAAAATCGCCGTCAAGACGTTCAAGCAAGCCTTGCATGGCTTCTATCTCAAGGCGAATGGTGCGTTGCGCCGATTGGATCAGGTCACTGGATTGGTTCATGTCTGGAAAGGGTCAGCCTGCTGAAAGGCGGCGATTATAGCGGTAATGAACGATTCCCTCACGTCTGATCGTCGTTGTGTTGTTTTTAAACGAATTTCCTACGTACTTGCGGGTCTGTATTCAAGCCTGTGGCCATAACATTGTGGTACAGAATAATTCAGCGAATACCTGAACCACTCGGTTCTCTTCTTGGGGGCGGGTGGCTGCGGTGATATAGTTCGCGGCCTGTTCGGCACGCCTGGACAGCCTGTCGGTGTTCAACAACCGGCGGCTTGTGGCGGAAGCTGTATCGCAAGGAGTTTAGATGAGTCCTGATGACGCCTATGCGGTCGAGTTGAAAGGTGTGTCTTTCAAACGCGGTGCGCGCAGCATTTTCAATAACGTTGATATTCGTATTCCGCGCGGCAAGGTCACCGGGATCATGGGGCCGTCAGGCTGCGGCAAGACGACCCTGCTGCGCCTGATGGGTGCCCAGTTGCGCCCGAGCGAAGGGCAGGTGTGGGTCAATGGCCAGAATCTGCCTGAGCTATCGCGCAGTGATCTGTTCGATGCCCGCAAGCAGATGGGCGTTTTGTTTCAGAGCGGTGCGCTGTTTACCGATCTGGATGTTTTCGAAAACGTCGCCTTTCCCCTGCGCGTGCATACCGAGCTGCCGGAAGAAATGATCCGCGACATCGTTCTGCTCAAGCTTCAGGCCGTGGGCCTGCGCGGTGCGGTGGAACTGATGCCGGACGAATTGTCGGGCGGCATGAAGCGTCGTGTCGCGCTCGCGCGCGCAATCGCTCTCGATCCGCAGATTCTCATGTATGACGAGCCCTTCGTCGGGCAGGACCCGATTGCGATGGGGGTGCTGGTGCGTCTGATCCGCCTGCTCAACGACGCGCTGGGTATCACCAGTATCGTGGTGTCCCATGACCTCAGCGAGACGGCGAGCATTGCCGACTATCTCTATGTTGTCGGCGACGGGCAGGTGCTGGGGCAGGGTACGCCTCAGGAACTGATGTCCTCGGACAATCCACGTATTCGTCAATTCATGACCGGCGAACCGGACGGCCCTGTACCGTTCCACTATCCGGCGCCGGATTTTCGCGAAGATCTATTGGGGAAGCGCTGATGCGCAATAAGTCACTCATGGACCGGGTTCGCCTGCTGGGGCGCTCGGCCATTGATATTGTTACTGTTCTGGGGCGTTCCGGTCTGTTTCTGGTGCATGCCTTGCTCGGTCGTGGCGGTGCGGGCAGCAGTTTCCAACTGCTGGTCAGGCAGCTGTATTCGGTTGGCGTCATGTCGCTGGTCATCATTGTGGTGTCCGGCATGTTCATCGGCATGGTGCTGGCGCTGCAGGGCTTCAGCATCCTGACCAAATACGGTTCGGAGCAGGCGGTCGGCCAGATGGTTGCCCTGACGCTGTTGCGTGAACTCGGCCCTGTGGTGACGGCTTTGCTGTTCGCCGGTCGTGCAGGCTCTGCGTTGACCGCCGAGATCGGCAACATGAAGTCCACCGAGCAGCTGTCGAGCCTTGAAATGATCGGTGTCGATCCGCTCAAGTACATCGTGGCGCCGCGTCTGTGGGCCGGGTTCATCTCGCTGCCGATTCTGGCGATGATCTTCAGCGTGGTCGGTATCTGGGGCGCTTCCTGGGTGGCGATCGATTGGCTGGGAGTCTATGACGGTTCTTTCTGGTCGAACATGCAGAACAGCGTTTCTTTCACGAACGATGTGCTCAATGGGGTGATCAAAAGCGTCGTATTTGCCTTCGTGGTGACATGGATTGCCGTTTTCCAGGGTTACGATTGCGAGCCTACTTCCGAGGGGATCAGTCGCGCGACGACCAGAACCGTCGTTTACGCCTCGTTGGCCGTGCTGGGACTGGACTTTATTTTGACCGCTTTGATGTTTGGAGATTTCTGATGCAAAACCGTGCCATCGAAACCGGAGTCGGTCTGTTCCTGCTGGCGGGGATACTGGCTCTGCTCCTGCTGGCCCTGCGAGTCAGTGGTCTGAGCACAAGCGCGAGCACCGACACCTATAAACTTTATGCCTACTTCGACAATATTGCCGGTTTGACTGTCAGAGCCAAGGTAAGCATGGCTGGCGTCACGATCGGCAAGGTGACGGCGATCGATCTGGATCGCGATACCTTTACCGGTCGCGTCACGCTGGAGATTCAGAAGAAGGTCGATAACCTGCCTTCGGACTCGACTGCGTCGATTCTGACGGCTGGTTTGCTGGGTGAAAAATACATCGGTCTCAGCGTCGGTGGTGATGACAAGCTGCTCAAGGATGGCGGGACTATCCATGACACGCAGTCGTCGCTGGTGCTGGAAGACCTGATCGGAAAATTCCTGCTCAATACTGTTAGTAAAGACGCCAAGTGAGGAGCTTCAAATGATCTCTATTCTGCGCCGTGGTCTGCTGGTATTGCTGGCCACTCTGCCAATGCTGGCGAATGCCGCGGCGACCCCGTCGGCTCATGACCTGGTGGAGCGCACCACCAAGGAACTGTTGAGTGACCTGGCGACCAATCGCGAGCAGTACAAATCCAACCCAAGCGCGTTCTACGATGCCCTGAACCGCATCGTCGGTCCTGTCGTGGATGCCGACGGCATCTCCAAAAGCATCATGACCGTGAAGTATTCCCGCAAGGCAAGCCCTGAACAGGTGAAGCGTTTCGAGGAAAACTTCAAGCGCAGCCTGATGCAGTTCTATGGCAATGCGTTGCTTGAATTCAACAACCAGGGCATCACCGTCGCACCTGCCAAGGATGAAGGCGATGACCGCACCAGCGTGGACATGCAGGTCAAGGGCAATAACGGCGCGGTCTATCCGGTCTCCTACACGCTGGTCAAGCTGAACGGCGAGTGGAAAGTGCGTAACGTCGTCATCAACGGCATCAATATCGGCAAGCTGTTCCGTGACCAGTTCGCCGATGCCATGCAGCGCAACGGCAACAACCTGGACACCACCATCAACAACTGGGCTGGCGAAGTGGCCAAGACCAAATCTACCGTTGATGCCACGCAGAAGCCGGTGCAATGACCGAATCTGCCGTTCGCCTTGTCGGGCCGGGTGAGCTCAGACTGATCGGGGTGCTGGATTACCGCACAGGGCCGCAACTGCGCAAGCAGGGTGCGGCACTGATCAAATCCGGTGATCTGGCAGACCTCACACTTGACTGCTCGGGGGTCGAGAAGTCCAGCAGCGTCGGCCTGGCCTTGTTGCTGGCGTTCATGCGCGATGCCCGGGATGCGGGAAAGTCGATGACCCTCCGCTCGCTCCCCGAAGACATGCGCCAGATAGCTCGCGTATCAGGTTTGACCGAGCTGCTGGACGCCCACTGAAAGGCACTATCGAAAAAGCCCTTTATCCGGGACCTGCTTGTCGGGCTTCGCATAACATGGGCTTTTTTTGTATGATGCCAGACCCGCGCGCGTACAGCGCCGATCGAGGTTAAGCATGCAGGCCGTAGAAGTTAAAAGCTTCCTTGAAGGAAAGCTGCCGGAAATCAAAGTGGAAGTCGAAGGCGAAGGCTGTAACTTCCAGCTGAATATCATCAGCGACGAGTTGGCCGGCCTGAGCCCGGTCAAGCGTCAGCAACAGATTTATACCCATCTGAACCCCTGGATTGCCGATGGCAGCATCCACGCGGTGACCATGAAATTTTTCAGCCGCGCTGCATGGGCCGAGCGTTCCTGAGCCAATTGGTGTCGAGACTCTAATGGATAAACTGATTATTACCGGCGGCGTTCGTCTTGATGGCGAAATTCGCATTTCCGGGGCAAAGAACTCTGCCCTGCCGATCCTAGCCGCCACGTTGCTGGCGGACGGACCCGTCACCGTTCAGAACCTGCCGCACCTGCACGACATCACGACCATGATCGAGCTGTTCGGTCGCATGGGCATCGAGCCTGTGATCGACGAAAAGCTCAGTGTCGAGATCGACCCGCGCACCATCAAGACCCTGGTCGCCCCGTACGAGCTGGTGAAAACCATGCGCGCGTCGATTCTGGTGCTGGGCCCGATGGTCGCTCGTTTCGGCGAGGCTGAAGTGGCTCTGCCGGGTGGCTGTGCCATCGGTTCGCGCCCGGTAGACCTGCACATCCGCGGTCTTGAGGCCATGGGCGCGATCATCGACGTCGAAGGTGGCTACATCAAGGCCAAGGCACCTGAGGGTGGCTTGCGCGGTGCCAACTTCTTCTTCGATACCGTGAGCGTGACCGGTACCGAAAACATCATGATGGCTGCCAGCCTCGCCAACGGTCGCAGCGTGCTGCAGAACGCCGCGCGCGAGCCCGAGGTTGTCGATCTGGCCAACTTCCTGATCGCAATGGGTGCCAAGATTCACGGCGCAGGTACCGACACCATCACCATCGATGGCGTCAAGCGCCTGGGCCCGGCCACTTACAAGGTCATGCCTGACCGTATCGAGACCGGCACCTACCTGGTGGCCGCTGCCGTTACCGGCGGTCGCGTCAAGGTCAAGGACACCGATCCGACCATCCTCGAAGCTGTGCTGCTCAAGCTTCAGGAAGCGGGTGCAGAAGTCACGACCGGTGAAGACTGGATCGAGCTGAACATGCACGGCAAGCGTCCGAAGGCGGTCAATGTGCGTACCGCGCCTTACCCGGCGTTCCCGACCGACATGCAGGCGCAGTTCATCTCGCTCAACGCGATTGCCGAAGGCACGGGGGCGGTCATCGAGACCATCTTCGAAAACCGCTTCATGCACGTGTATGAAATGCACCGCATGGGCGCTCAGATTCAGGTTGAAGGCAATACCGCTATTGTCACCGGCACCGAAGTGCTCAAGGGCGCGCCAGTCATGGCCACCGACCTGCGTGCATCGGCCAGTCTGGTGATCTCGGCGCTGGTTGCCCAGGGTGACACGCTGATCGACCGCATCTACCACATAGACCGTGGTTACGAGTGCATCGAAGAGAAGCTGCAAATGCTGGGTGCCAAGATCCGCCGCGTTCCGGGCTAGCAGCACGCGGCCCTGATGCCGCTGGCATCGGGGCCGCCTGTTCTGTCGCGGGTGTGATTTCTGATTCGTTTCACTTCAGGTCAACAGGCCTGAGGGTTGTCATGCGCCGCTTGCGTCGTGACAAAAGTTTCCTGATAAGGACTTACGTTTCCCATGTTGACCATCGCACTGTCCAAGGGCCGCATTCTTGACGACACCCTGCCGCTTCTCGCTGAAGCAGGCATCGTGCCGACCGAGAATCCGGACAAGAGCCGCAAGCTCATCATCCCCACGACTCAGGCCGATGTGCGCCTGCTGATCGTGCGCGCCACCGACGTGCCGACCTATGTCGAGCATGGTGCCGCCGATCTGGGCGTCGCAGGCAAGGATGTGTTGATGGAATACACCGGTCAGGGCCTGTATGAGCCGCTGGACCTGCAGATTGCCAAATGCAGGCTGATGACTGCGGGTGCCATCGGGGCGGTCGAGCCCAAGGGCCGTCTGCGCGTAGCGACCAAGTTCGTCAACGTTGCCAAGCGTTACTACGCCGAGCAGGGGCGTCAGGTCGATATCATCAAGTTATACGGCTCCATGGAGCTGGCGCCGCTGATTGGTCTGGCAGACAAGATCATCGACGTGGTCGACACCGGTAACACCTTGCGCGCCAACGGCCTCGAGCCTCAGGAACTGATCGCGACCATCAGCTCGCGTCTGGTGGTGAACAAGGCCTCCATGAAGATGCAGCACGCACGCATTCAGGCCCTCATCGACACCCTGCGCAAGGCAGTGGAGTCGCGACACCGTAGCTGATTCATTCACGCAACGTTGAGTTGCGTCCAGCTATCCGTGTCATAGCCAGATTTCTCAGGTGCCTGCGCGGATAGCTTGGTAGCTTTAGGCTCCTGAGCATCCGCCAATTATTGAGGCCCCGCTATGACCACTCCCACTGCAATTCGACGACTCGACGCTGCTGACCCGGATTTCGCACGACATCTGGATCATCTGCTGAGCTGGGAAAGTGTGTCTGACGATTCGGTCAACCAGCGCGTGCTCGACATCATCAAGGCGGTGCGTGAGCGTGGCGACGCGGCGCTGGTCGAGTTCACCCAGAAGTTCGACGGGCTGCAGGTTGCGTCGATGGCCGACCTGATCCTGCCTCGCGAGCGTCTGGAACTTGCGTTGACGCGCATTACCCCGGTTCAGCGCGAAGCCCTGGAAAAGGCCGCCGAGCGTGTGCGCAGCTACCACGAAAAGCAGAAGCAGGATTCCTGGAGCTACACCGAGGCCGACGGCACGGTGCTGGGCCAGAAGGTCACGCCGCTGGACCGTGCAGGCCTGTACGTGCCGGGTGGCAAGGCTTCCTACCCGTCGTCGGTTTTGATGAACGCCATACCGGCCAAGGTGGCAGGTGTGACCGAGGTGGTGATGGTCGTGCCGACGCCGCGTGGTGAAATCAACGAGCTGGTGCTGGCCGCTGCCTGCATTGCAGGTGTCGACCGGGTGTTTACCATCGGCGGTGCGCAGGCTGTTGCAGCGCTGGCTTACGGTACTGAAAGCGTGCCGAAAGTCGACAAGGTGGTCGGCCCTGGCAACATTTATGTGGCCACCGCCAAGCGTCACGTGTTCGGCCAAGTCGGGATCGACATGATCGCCGGTCCTTCCGAGATTCTGGTGGTGTGTGACGGCCAGACCGATCCTGACTGGATTGCCATGGACCTGTTCTCGCAGGCCGAACACGACGAAGATGCCCAGGCCATTCTGGTCAGTCCGGATGCCGAATTTCTCGACAAGGTGGCGGCCAGCATCACCCGTCTGCTGCCGACCATGGAGCGGGCGGCCATCGTCGAAACGTCGATCAACGGTCGCGGCGCGCTGATAAAGGTGGCTGACATGGCCCAGGCCATCGAAGTCGCCAATCGCATTGCGCCCGAGCACCTCGAACTGTCGGTCGCCGATCCGGAAGCCTGGCTGCCGCAGATTCGCCATGCGGGTGCGATCTTCATGGGGCGTCACACCTCCGAAGCACTGGGCGACTATTGCGCAGGTCCCAACCACGTGCTGCCGACCTCCGGCACGGCGCGTTTTTCCTCGCCGCTGGGCGTCTACGATTTCCAGAAGCGCTCGTCGATCATCTATTGCTCGCCGCAAGGTGCGTCCGAGCTGGGCAAGACCGCGTCCGTGCTGGCTCGTGGCGAATCCCTGAGCGGCCACGCGCGCAGTGCCGAATACCGAATCACTGACCCTGACTGGAAAGCAGGCAACACAGAGGACGGCAAATAATGAGCAAATTCTGGAGCCCTTTTGTCAGCGATCTGGTGCCTTATGTGCCGGGCGAACAGCCGAAACTGACCCGACTGGTCAAGCTCAATACCAATGAAAACCCGTATGGCCCTTCGCCAAAGGCCATTGACGCCATGCGCGCTGCGCTGACCGACGACTTGCGCCTGTACCCGGACCCCAACAGCGATCTGCTCAAGCACGCTGTCGCCGATTACTACAAGGTGCAGCCCAGTCAGGTATTCCTGGGCAACGGCTCGGATGAAGTGCTGGCGCACATTTTCCATGCCTTGTTTCAGCACGATACTCCGCTGCTGTTCCCGGATATCAGCTACAGCTTCTATCCGGTGTATTGCGGTCTGTATGGCATCGACTATGAAACGGTCCCGCTGGACGAACAGTTCCAGATTCGTGCCGAAGACTACGCCAGACCGAATGCCGGGATCATCTTCCCCAACCCGAATGCGCCGACCGGTTGCCTGCTCGGTCTGGACAAGGTCGAGCAGATCATCAAGGCCAGCCCGGATTCGGTGGTGGTCGTCGATGAAGCGTATATCGACTTTGGTGGCGAGACAGCCATTACGCTGGTCGATCGTTACCCGAACCTGCTGGTCACCCAGACCCTGTCCAAGTCGCGCTCGCTGGCCGGCCTGCGCGTCGGCCTGGCGGTGGGGCATCCTGACCTGATCGAGGCGCTGGAGCGGGTCAAGAACAGCTTCAACTCCTATCCGCTGGACCGTATGGCCAATGTGGGTGGGGCGGCCGCTTTCGAGGATCGCGAGCACTTCGAGATGACCCGCAACAAGGTCATCGAAAGCCGCGAGGCACTGGTCGAGCAACTGCAGGGCAAAGGCTTTGAGGTGCTGCCATCGGCAGCCAACTTCATCTTCGCCCGCCACCCGCAACACGATGCCGCAGCACTGGCTGCCAGACTGCGCGAGCAGGGCGTCATCGTCCGCCACTTCAAACAGCAGCGAATCGCCCAGTTCCTGCGCATCAGCATCGGCACGCCAGAGCAGCACCAGGCGTTGCTGGAAGGTCTGAGCGACCTCTGAGAAGCGGATCGGTCAGCCCGAACACGGGCTGACTCTGCGCCGTCACTCATCGCCGACCTGTGTAAGTAATCCACATGGCTCGAAAACACCTCGGACCTGTGGGAGCGAGCTTGCTCGCGAAAGGGTCTGCACAAACGCCGAAAATGCATCGACTGAAACACCGTCTTCGCGAGCAAGCTCGCTCCCACAAGATCAGCGCTGCTGCAGAACATCTACGTGGCTCGAAAACACCCCCGACCTGCGGGAGTGATCCACAGGGCTTGAAAACACGCCGGACCTGTGGGAGTGAGCTTGCTCACGAAGGGGCCGGGGCAGTCGCTGAAAATCTATATATCCGTGACTACGCCTTCGCGAGCAAGCTCGCTCCCACAAGATCAGCGCTGCTGCAGAACATCTACGTGGCTCGAAAACACCCCCGACCTGCGGGAGTGATCCACAGGGCTTGAAAACACGCCGGACCTGTGGAAGTGAGCCTGCTCACGAAGGGGCCGGTGCAGTCGCTGAAAATCTATATATCCGTTACTACGCCTTCGCGAGCAGTTGGCTCCCACGTCCTTTGGGCAGAAGCCTGGACGCCCTTTATTTCGGGCGTCACTGATCTGTGCTGTACCTCATTTTGAGGTACTGGCGCATCACTCCGGCGCTGCGACCGGGGTAGGGGCGGGCGGTGGACGCAGGCCGACTTCGGCGCTCAGGCGCATTTCCTTGCCGTTGCGCATCACGTCGATGGCAATCTTGTCCTTGGGTTTGGTACGCGCCACCTGGTTCATCGAGCGACGACCGTCGCCGGCAGGTTCGCCATTGATGCTCAGGATCACGTCACCCAGTTGCAGTCCGGCTTTCTGCGCCGGGCCGTCGCGGAAGATGCCCGCCACAACGATGCCTGGACGATCCTTCAGCCCGAAGGATTCGGCCAGTTCCTGAGTCAGGGGTTGAACTTCGATGCCCAGCCAGCCACGAATGACCTGACCGTGCTCGATGATCGACTTCATGACATCCATGGCCAGCTTGGTCGGAATGGCGAAGCCGATGCCCTGCGAGCCGCCGGACTTGGAAAAGATCGCGGTATTGATACCGATCAGGTTGCCGCTGGCGTCCACCAGCGCACCCCCCGAGTTACCCGGGTTGATGGCCGCATCGGTCTGAATGAAGTCTTCATAGGTGTTGAGGCCCAACTGATTGCGCCCGGTGGCACTGATGATGCCCATGGTCACGGTCTGGCCGACCCCGAACGGGTTGCCGATCGCCAGTGCCACGTCGCCGATGCGGATGCTGTCAGAGCGCGCGATGGTAATCGCCGGCAGATTTTTCAGGTCGATCTTGAGCACCGCGAGGTCGGTTTCCGGGTCATTGCCGATGACCCGGGCAATGGTTTCACGGCCGTCCTTGAGCGCGACCACGATCTGGTCAGCGCCGGTGGTGACGTGGTTGTTGGTCAGTATGTAGCCTTCGGGGCTCATCATGACGCCAGAACCCAGGCTCGATTCCATGCGCTTCTGCTTGGGCGTGTTATCGCCGAAGAAGCGTCGGAACTGCGGGTCTTCGAAAAGCGGGTTGTTGCCCTTGTTGACCATCTTGGTGGTATAGAGGTTGACCACCGCGGGCGCTGCGGCAATGACCGCGTCGGCATAGGAAGACGGACCTTGCATGACATTGGTGGTCTGCGGGGCCTGTTGCAGATTGACATCCAGGCTCGGCAGGCCGACCCACTGCGGATAGCGCTGAATAATCAGCATGGCGATAAGCACGCCAGCCAGCAATGGCCAGCCGAAAAAACGCAGTGCCTTGAACATTTAACAAGTCCTGATGGTTGCGGGCGCAGAAAGTTTTGCCACGGGTGCGCCATAATGGCGGGCATTATACGAGTACAACGCAGCTCTGAACTGCATATTTAGGAGTCTTTTATGGCTGTTGCCCTGAGCACCCTGGTCGAAGAAGCCGACCGCTATCTGAACAGTGCCCGGATTCAGGATTACTGCCCCAATGGCCTGCAGGTCGAAGGGCGTCCGCAAGTCATGCGCATCGTCAGCGGCGTGACGGCCAGTCAGGCCCTGCTGGACGCGGCAGTCGACGCTCAGGCTGATCTGGTTCTGGTCCACCACGGTTATTTCTGGAAGGGCGAAAACCCGTGTGTCGTCGGTATGAAGCAGCGTCGCCTGAAAACCCTGCTCAAGCATGACATCAGCCTGCTGGCCTATCACCTGCCGCTGGATGTGCACCCCGAGGTGGGCAATAACGTGCAACTGGCGCGTCAACTGGACATCACGGTCGAAGGCCCTCTGGACCCTGAAAACCCGCGTGTGGTCGGGCTGATCGGCTCATTGTCCGAGCCCGTGACTGCACGGGATTTCGCCCGTCGTGTGCAGGATGCGCTGGGTCGTGAGCCGTTGCTCATCGAAGGCAGTCAGATGATTCGCCGTGTCGGCTGGTGCACGGGCGGTGGTCAGAACTATATCGATCAGGCGGTGCTGGAAGGCGTCGATCTGTTCCTCAGTGGCGAAGCGTCGGAGCAGACGTTTCATAGTGCACGCGAGAATGACATCAGCTTCATTGCCGCCGGTCATCATGCCACCGAGCGCTACGGCGTGCAGGCGCTGGGCGATTATCTGGCGCGGCGGTTTGCGCTCGAACATATCTTTATCGACTGCCCGAACCCGATTTGAACGATCAAACAGCAGGGCATATGCATAGATCGTTTCGATCTAGTTGCATCGCTGATTAGCGATATCACGCATGTTAAAGTGCGCGGCTCGAATACGGCCCGCTGGCCGCCCCGGGGTTTCCCGGTCCATAACGAACGCAATCCGTGAGTAGCCATGGTTGACAAACTGACGCATCTGAAACAGCTGGAGGCGGAAAGCATCCACATCATCCGCGAGGTCGCCGCCGAGTTCGATAACCCGGTGATGCTGTACTCGATCGGCAAAGATTCGGCCGTGATGCTGCACCTGGCGCGCAAGGCATTCTTCCCCGGTAAACTGCCATTCCCGGTCATGCACGTCGATACGCGCTGGAAATTCCAGGAGATGTATCGCTTTCGTGACCAGATGGTCGAGGAAATGGGCCTGGACCTGATCACCCACATCAACCCCGATGGCGTGGCACAGGGCATCAATCCGTTCACCCACGGCAGCGCCAAACACACCGACATCATGAAGACCGAGGGCCTGAAGCAGGCGCTCGACAAGCATGGTTTCGACGCCGCCTTTGGCGGTGCCCGACGCGACGAAGAAAAGTCCCGGGCCAAGGAACGCGTCTACTCGTTCCGTGACAGCAAGCACCGCTGGGACCCGAAAAACCAGCGTCCCGAGCTGTGGAACGTCTACAACGGCAACGTCAACAAAGGTGAGTCGATTCGTGTGTTCCCGCTCTCCAACTGGACCGAGCTGGACATCTGGCAGTACATCTACTTGGAAGGCATCCCGATCGTGCCGCTGTATTTCGCCGCCGAGCGCGACGTTATCGAGAAGAACGGCACGCTGATCATGATCGACGACGAGCGCATCCTCGAGCATCTCACCGATGAAGAGAAGTCGCGCATCGTCAAGAAAAAGGTCCGTTTCCGCACTCTGGGCTGCTACCCGCTGACCGGTGCCGTCGAGTCCGAAGCGACCAGCCTGACCGACATCATTCAGGAAATGTTGCTGACGCGAACTTCCGAACGCCAGGGCCGGGTCATTGACCATGACGGCGCTGGTTCGATGGAAGAAAAGAAACGTCAGGGTTATTTCTAAGGAGCAGCTTTTAGCTTCAAGCGGCAAGCTACAAGAAAATTAAAAGCAGGGGATCGAAATGGACTTCGAGAGACTCTTGGTATGGCAAAGAGCAAAGGCGCTGGCGGTCATTCTCTACAGGCAAACGGTGTCTTGCCCTGATCTGGCTTTCAGAAGCCAGATCACACGCTCTGGTTTGTCGGTACCAAGCAATATTGCTGAGGGCATGGAGCGATTCACTGCCAAGGACAAATGTCGCTTTTTGTATATTGCGAAAGCCTCGTGCGGCGAGCTGAGAACTCAGCTCATGATCGGCAGTGAAATCGGTTATATCCCTGAGGCAGTTGCAGCAGCATTGATTACTGAAACCCGCGAGCTCTCGAAAATGCTGTGCGGGCTGATCAACAAAATTTCTGAATAGCTGTACGCCGACAAGCTTGCCGCTTGAAGCTTACAGCTTGGAGCTCAACCGCTATGAGTCACCAATCTGATTTGATCAGCGAGGACATCCTCGCCTATCTCGGCCAGCACGAACGCAAGGAAATGCTGCGCTTTCTTACCTGTGGCAACGTCGATGACGGCAAGAGCACGCTGATCGGGCGTCTGCTGCACGACTCCAAGATGATCTACGAAGATCATCTGGAAGCCATCACCCGTGACTCGAAGAAGTCCGGCACCACCGGCGATGATGTCGATCTGGCGTTGCTGGTGGATGGCCTGCAGGCCGAGCGGGAGCAGGGCATCACCATCGATGTCGCTTATCGCTATTTCTCCACCGCCAAGCGTAAGTTCATCATCGCCGACACCCCGGGCCACGAGCAGTACACCCGCAACATGGCTACCGGTGCGTCGACCTGTGACCTGGCGATCATTCTGGTGGACGCCCGCTATGGCGTGCAGACCCAGACCCGTCGTCACAGCTATATCGCCTCGCTGCTGGGCATCAAGCATATCGTCGTCGCCATCAACAAGATGGACCTCAACGGCTTCGATGAAAGCGTTTTCGAGTCGATCAAGGCCGATTACCTGAAGTTTGCCGAGGGCATCGCGTTCAAGCCGACCACCATGGCTTTTGTGCCGATGTCGGCGCTCAAGGGCGACAACGTGGTGAACAAGAGCGAGCGTTCGCCGTGGTACACCGGCCAGTCGCTGATGGAAATTCTCGAAACTGTCGAAATCGCCAGCGACCGCAACTATGCGGACCTGCGTTTCCCGGTGCAGTACGTCAATCGTCCGAACCTGAACTTCCGCGGCTTCGCCGGTACGCTGGCCAGCGGCATCGTGCACAAGGGCGACGAGATCGTCGTGCTGCCGTCGGGCAAAAGCAGCCGTGTGAAGTCCATCGTCACCTTTGAGGGCGAGCTGGAGCAGGCGGGGCCGGGTCAGGCGGTGACGCTGACCATGGAAGACGAGATCGACATTTCCCGTGGTGATCTGCTGGTGCATGCCGACAACGTTCCGCAGGTCAGCGATGCGTTCGATGCCATGCTGGTGTGGATGGCCGAAGAGCCGATGCTGCCGGGCAAGAAGTACGACATCAAGCGCGCCACCAGCTATGTGCCGGGCTCCATCGCCAGCATCACCCACCGGGTCGATGTGAACACGCTGCAGGAAGGCCCTGCCAGCTCGTTGCAGCTGAACGAGATCGGCCGGGTCAAGGTCAGCCTTGATGCGCCTATCGCGCTGGACGGCTACAGCAGCAACCGCACCACGGGTTCGTTCATCGTCATCGATCGTTTGACCAATGGCACCGTTGCTGCGGGCATGATCATCGCCAAGCCGGTTTCAGGTGGTGGCTCGCAGCACCATGGCGAACGGGCTCACGTCTCCACTGAGGAGCGCGCGCAGCGCTTCGGCCAGCAACCGGCCACCGTGTTGTTCAGCGGCCTGTCCGGTGCGGGCAAGAGCACCCTGGCCTATGCCGTCGAGCGCAAGCTGTTCGACATGGGCCGTGCGGTCTATGTGCTGGACGGTCAGAACCTGCGTCATGACCTGAACAAGGGCTTGTCACAGGACCGTGCCGGTCGTACCGAGAACTGGAGCCGTGCCGCTCATGTGGCGCGTCAGTTCAACGAAGCCGGCCTGCTGACCCTGGCGGCATTCGTTGCACCGGATGCAGAAGGGCGTGAGCGCGCCAAGGCGCTGATCGGCAAGGATCGTCTGCTTACCGTCTATGTGCAGGCATCGCCAGCGGTCTGCCGCGAGCGTGATCCACAGGGCCTGTATGCCGCCGATGGCGACAACATTCCTGGCGAGTCCTTCCCGTATGACGTGCCGCTGAATGCCGATCTGGTGATCGACACGCAGACACTCAACGTCGAAGAAAGCGTCAGGCAGGTGCTGGAGCTGCTGCGCAGCCGCGGCGCGATCTGATTCATAGCCTCTAGCGGGGCAAGGGATTGCAGTTTCAATCCACAGAAAAGCCCGCCGCAGATGCTCTCTGCGGCGGGCTTTTTGTGTGGCTGCGAAAGCTTACTTCTTCAAGCCGTAATGCTCATCGAGCATGCCCGGGGTGTTGGGCGACTTGGGGGCGTAATCCTTGGGTGTTTCAGTGTCGCGTGGCGGGGTCAGGCGGTCGCGATGATCGCGGTGCGCATGACTGGCCTCAGGGTGCAGCGCGGCCAGCAGGCGTTGGCGGGTCAGCTCGTCGAGAGCCAGGCGGTTGGCGCCCTCGGCAAGGTGTTCCTGAACATCCTGATAGCTCTGTGAAAGCTTTTGGACCAGATTGGCCGTGCTGTTGAAGTGCGTGACTACCTCGTTCTGATAGGCGTCGAAACGCTCCTGAATGTCATCCAGCTGGCGCTGGGTGCTGTTCGGAACGGTGTTGGGCAGCAGGCGTGCCACCAGAAAACCAATGACGACACCGGCCACCAGGGCGAGCGTCGGCAACAACCAGACTAAGAGCGAGTGTTCCACGAGTCCTTCCTCTATAAACGGCTTTGCTTTACGTTAACGGCTCGAACCTGCGCTGTATACCCGCGACGTATCGTTGATATGCAAGCCGCAGACAATCAGCTAGACGAGTCGACCCATTTCGAGGTCACGGAGTTCTGTTTTGCTCATGCGTGAAACCCCATTATTTATCGATGGCCCTGAAGGCCAGCTCGAAGCGCTGTACCAGGACGTCCCCGACGCCCGAGGTGTTGCACTGATCTGCCATCCTAACCCGATACAGGGCGGAACGATGCTCAATAAAGTCGTCTCGACATTGCAGCGTACCGCACGCGATCAGGGTTTGATCACGTTGCGCTTCAATTATCGCGGCGTCGGTGCCAGTGCCGGTACCTCGGTTGCCGGGCCGGGCGAGATCGATGATGCCCAGGCTGCCGCCCAATGGCTGCGGGCGCAACATCCAGATCTGCCGATGACCCTGTTCGGATTTTCCTTTGGCGGCTACGTCGCTGCCAATCTGGGTGGCAGGCTGGAAGCGCAGGGTGAAACGCTCACCCATCTGTTTCTGATTGCGGCTGCGGCGTCGCGCCTTGAGGATCAGAGCGTACTGCCCAAGGCCTGCCCGCTGACGATCATTCAGCCGGAGAACGACGAAGTGATCGATCCCGAGACGGTCTATGCATGGTCCGCCGCGTTGCAACGTCCCCATGAGCTGCTGAAAGTGGCAGAATGCGGACACTTTTTTCACGGCAAGCTGACTGATCTGAAAGATCTGCTCCTGCCGCGACTTTCCAGCTGATTGCAGCCCGTATTGCATCCTATTGATAAGCGACCTGCCATGACCACTCGTATCCTGACCGGTATCACGACCACCGGCACTCCCCATCTGGGCAACTACGCGGGCGCCATTCGCCCGGCCATTGTCGCCAGCCGTCAGAGCGATTTCGACTCGTTCTACTTTCTGGCCGACTACCACGCGCTGATCAAATGCGATGACCCGCTGCGCATTCAGCGCTCGCGTCTGGAAATCGCCGCGACCTGGCTGGCGGCGGGGCTGGACGTTGATCGTGTGACCTTCTATCGCCAGTCGGACATCCCTGAAATCCCGGAACTGACCTGGCTGCTCACCTGCGTCGCGGCCAAGGGCCTGCTCAATCGCGCCCACGCCTACAAGGCGTCGGTAGACAAGAACGTGGAAGGTGGTGAAGACCCGGATGCAGGCATCACCATGGGGCTGTACAGCTACCCGGTGCTGATGGCTGCCGACATCCTGATGTTCAATGCGCATCAGGTTCCGGTAGGCCGCGATCAGATTCAGCACGTTGAAATGGCACGCGACATCGGCCAGCGTTTCAATCACCTGTTCGGCAATGGCAAGGAATTCTTCGTCATGCCCGAGGCGCTGATCGAAGAGAGCGTGGCGACGCTGCCCGGTCTGGACGGTCGCAAGATGTCCAAGAGCTACGACAACACCATCCCGTTGTTCAGCGCTGCCAAGGACATGAAAGGCGCGATATCGCGCATCGTCACCGACTCACGTGCGCCGGGTGAAGCAAAAGACCCGGACACCTCGCACCTGTTTACCCTGTATCAGGCCTTCTCGACCGCCGAGCAGTGCGCTGAATTCCGTTCCGACCTGTTGCAGGGCCTGGGTTGGGGTGAAGCCAAGAATCGTCTGTTCACGTTGCTGGATGCGCAGCTTAGCGAGCCCCGTGAAAAGTATCTGGGGCTGATCGAGCGTCCTGCCGATCTCGAAGACATCCTGCTCGCTGGCGCACAGAAAGCCCGACGTGTCGCCACCCCTTTCCTCGAAGAGTTGCGCGAGGCGGTGGGCCTGCGGTCGTTCCGTACCGTGGTGCAGAACGCCGACACCGGCAAGAAGAAGGCCACTAAAGGCGCCCGTTTCGTCAGCTTCCGTGAAGACGACGGCAGCTTCCGTTTCCGTCTGCTGGCAGCCGATGGCGAGCAGTTGCTGTTGTCGCGCAATTTTGCCGATGGCAAGGCGGCTGGCGTGGTCAGCAAGCAGTTGCAGCAGGGCGGTGAACTGGACCTGCGCAGCGAAGACGATCGCTTCACGCTGTGGCTGAACGGCGCCTGTGTGGCGGACAGTCCGGTATTCGCCGACGCTGCCACGCGCGACAGTGCCATCGAAACGCTCAAGCTGGCGCTCGCTCCCCAACAGGACTGATTGCCAATCCCCGGGGTCGTCGCTACAGTGACGACCCGTTTTTGTTGCCTTGCTAACGAATTATGACGCCCCTAGAACGATATCAAGCTGATCTGAAACGCCCGGACTTCTTTCACGATGCCGCTCAGGAAAACGCTGTGCGTCATCTGCAGCGCCTGTACGACGATCTGATCGCCGCTCACGACAGCAAGCCCGGCCTGTTCGGCAAACTGTTCGGCAAGAAAGAGCAGACGCTGGTCAAGGGGCTGTACTTCTGGGGTGGCGTAGGTCGCGGCAAGACGTATCTGGTCGATACGTTCTTCGACGCGCTGCCGTTCCAGGACAAGGTCCGTACGCACTTCCACCGCTTCATGAAGCGCGTGCACGAAGAGATGAAGACCCTCAAGGGCGAGAAAAACCCGCTGACGATCATCGCCAGGCGTTTTTCCGACGAGGCGCGGGTCATCTGTTTCGACGAATTTTTCGTCTCCGATATCACTGATGCCATGATCCTTGGCACGCTGATGGAAGAGCTGTTCAAGAACGGCGTGACGCTGGTGGCGACTTCCAACATCGTTCCGGACGGTCTGTACAAGGACGGCCTGCAGCGGGCGCGCTTCCTGCCGGCCATCGCGCTGATCAAGCAGAACACCGACATCGTCAACGTCGACAGTGGCGTCGATTACCGTCTGCGGCATCTGGAGCAGGCCGAACTGTTCCACTTCCCGCTCAACGAAGTTGCACAGGAAAGTCTGCGTAAAAGCTTCAAGGCACTGACGCCGGATTGCGCAGAAACCATCGAAAACGATGTGTTGATGATCGAAAACCGCGAGATCCGTGCGCTGCGCACCTGTGACGATGTGGCATGGTTCGACTTCCGTGAGTTGTGCGACGGCCCGCGCAGTCAGAACGACTACATCGAGCTGGGCAAGATCTTCCATGCCGTGCTGATCAGCGGTGTCGAGCAGATGGACGTTGCCACTGACGACATCGCCCGACGCTTTATCAACATGGTCGACGAGTTCTACGATCGCAACGTCAAGCTGATCATCTCGGCCGAGGTTGAATTGAAGGACCTGTACACCGGTGGCCGCTTGATGTTCGAGTTCCAGCGCACCTTGAGCCGTCTGCTGGAAATGCAGTCCCACGAGTTCCTCTCGCGGGCGCACAGGGCCTAGTCGCTGCGGCAAGTTTCAAGCTGCAAGCCGCAAGCTAAAAGCCCAGGCTCTTGCAGCTTGCAGCTTGCAGCTTGCAGCTTATAGCTTCTCCCTCTGACTCTCGAACTGTTGCCGGTACTGATTGGGTGACAGCTCGGTGTGCTGGCGGAACAGTCGGGCAAAGAAGCTGGCGTCGTCGTAGCCCACTTCGTAGCTGATGGTCTTGATGCTCTTGCGCGTCCCCGAGAGCAATCCCTTTGCCGTTTCGATCCGCAGCCGTTGCAGGTAATGCAGCGGCTTGTCGCCTGTGGCGGTCTGAAAGCGGCGCATGAAATTGCGAATGCTCATGCCGTGCTCGCGGGCCACGTCTTCAAAACGGAACTTGTCGGCAAAGTGCTCTTCCAGCCAGTGCTGAATCTGCAGAATGACCACGTCCTGATGAAGCTTCTGACCGCCAAAGCCGATTCGCCCCGGCGAGTACGTGCGCCGCACTTCATAGAGGATGTCGCGGGCGACGGCCTGGGCGACATTGGCGCCGCAGAAGCGCTCGATCAGATAAATGTACAGATCGCAGGCCGAGGTCGTGCCGCCCGCGCAATACACGTTGTCGGCATCGGTCAGGTGCTTCTCCTGATTGAGCAGGACCTTGGGATAGCGCTCGGCAAATGCGCTGAAAAAACGCCAGTAGGTCGTCGCCTCCTTGCCGTCCAGCAAGCCGGCTTCGGCAAGCCAGTAGACACCGGTGGCTTCGGCGCAGAGTACGGCACCGTTGGCGTGCTGCTCGCGCAACCACGGCAGGATCTGTGGGTAACGCTGGCAGAGGGTTTCAAAATCGTCCCAAAAGGCCGGGATGACGATGATGTCGCTCTGGCACAGCGCGCCGTCGACCGGCAGGGTGACGTCGCTGAAGCTGCTGACCGAAAGCCCGTCCGGGCTGACCAGGCGCGTTTCGAAGGCGGGTACGAGGCCGTGGCCCAATTGCTTGCTGTAGCGCAGGCTCGCCAGATGGAAGAAGTCCTTGGCCTGCATGACGGTCGAGGCAAACATCTTGTCCGTGGTCAGGATGCTTACGCGGCGCAGAAGAGTGGCGTGTCGGATCGGCATAGTCGTTATTCTTATATGGGTAAATGGTCAAGCAACGGCTGGATCGTCTTATTTTTTGCCAAAACTGTCCAGCCTCGTTACGTGGGGCTCCTTGGCAGGGTACCCATGATGGCTTTGTGCTAAGGGGGGTAAATATCCGCCAATCCACGCCCCGCAGGCAATAAACAGAATGTGAACAAAAAATCCGGTTGAGGTTATTTTTACAGTCTGTATAATCCGCCAGCTCTTTGCAGTGGAAGTGATGCGCCGTCTGCCGAAGAATCTTGCCGTATAACGGACGCGCTGACCCGAGCCCCCGATAGCGTCTGTTTCCGGCTGCCTTTGACTTGTCAAAGTACGCACTATTCAGTAAGATCCGCCGTCTAATTTTCAGGGCGGCCCCTGAGGCTATAAAGAATGAAAACTTTTACTGCTAAACCGGAAACAGTTAAGCGCGACTGGTTCGTCGTCGACGCTGCTGGTCAGACCCTGGGTCGTCTGGCCACCGAAATCGCGAGCCGTCTGCGTGGCAAGCACAAACCGGAATACACTCCGCACGTTGATACCGGCGACTACATCGTCGTGATCAATGCCGAGCAGATCCGCGTTACTGGTGCCAAGACCACCGACAAGATCTACTACTCACACTCCGGTTTTCCGGGCGGGATCAAGTCGATCAACTTCGAAAAGCTGATCGCCAAAGCTCCTGAGCGCGTGATCGAGACCGCGGTCAAAGGCATGCTGCCTAAGAACCCGCTGGGTCGCGACATGTATCGTAAGCTGAAAGTCTATGCGGGCGCTGTACACCCTCATACTGCTCAGCAGCCCCAAGAACTGAAGTTTTAACGGAATAGTTCATTATGTCGGCGACTCAAAATTACGGCACTGGCCGTCGCAAGACCGCAACCGCTCGCGTTTTCCTGCGTCCGGGTACTGGTAACATCTCGATCAACAACCGCTCCCTGGACAATTTCTTCGGTCGCGAAACTGCCCGCATGGTAGTTCGTCAGCCGCTGGAACTGACCGAGACAGTTGAAAAGTTCGACATCTACGTCACCGTTATCGGTGGCGGTGTAAGTGGTCAGGCTGGCGCAATCCGCCACGGTATCACTCGCGCTCTGATGCAGTACGACGAGACACTGCGTGGCGCTCTGCGTAAAGCAGGCTTCGTGACTCGCGATGCTCGTGAAGTTGAACGTAAGAAAGTCGGTCTGCGTAAAGCGCGTAAGCGTCCGCAGTACTCGAAGCGTTAATACGCTCTTCGTTCAAAGAAAGAACGTCCATCCCCTCGCGGGGCTGGGCGTTTTTTTATGGGCGTGTGTTTTACGGTTAAGGTGTTTTTGGGCTGCTTGTTTTACGTCGATATTGTGAAATTTATCCGCCTGTCGACGAAGATTACGGAATTTACATCGCGTAAATGAGCTATCTTGTGGCCCGCGACGAACACCTGTCCTGTTGCGTTCATTATCGGATGCGCCCTTGAAGCGCGTTCGTTCGTCTGTCCGATAAATTTTAACAAGCGAGGAGGATCGCCATGGGCGTGACCAACCGGTTGGCCTGCTACTCCGACCCCGCCGACCACTATTCTCATCGCGTACGCATTGTGCTCGCCGAGAAGGGTGTCAGCGCCGAAATCATTGAAGTGGTGGCAGGTCGTCATCCGCCGCAACTGATTGAAGTAAATCCGTACGGCAGCGTGCCGACCCTCGTCGATCGTGACCTGGCGTTGTACGAGTCGACCGTGGTGATGGAGTATCTGGATGAGCGCTATCCACATCCGCCTCTGCTGCCCGTCTATCCGGTTGCCCGTGCCAATAGCCGTTTGCTGATCCATCGTATCCAGAGAGACTGGTGCGGCCTTGTCGACCTGATTCTGGACACGCGCAGCAAAGAGCCTGCTCGTGTTCAGGCGCGCAAGGAGCTTCGCGAGAGTCTGGCCGGGGTTTCCCCGTTGTTCGCGGAAAAAGCTTTTTTCATGAGCGACGAGCTAAGTCTCGTTGACTGCTGTCTACTCCCCATACTCTGGCGTTTGCCAATTTTGGGTATTGAATTGCCGCGGCCTGCCAAGCCGTTGCTTGATTACATGGAGCGCCAATTTGCGCGTGAGGCTTTTCAGACGAGTCTGTCTGCTGCCGAACGTGAAATGCGCTAAGGCTTAAGGAGCCGTTGATGAACTCCAGTCGCCCTTATCTTGTTCGTGCTCTCTATGAGTGGATCGTCGATAACGATTGCACCCCGCATGTGCTGGTCAATGCGGATTACCCGTCGGTGCAGGTCCCGCAAGGGTTTGCCAATGACGGGCAGATTGTCCTGAATGTTTCGCCCAGTGCCGTGCGTCATCTGCATATGGATAACGAAGCGGTCAGTTTCGAAGGCCGCTTCGGCGGTGTGCCGCACACGCTTTACGTACCTGTCGCTGCCATCCTGGGTATTTATGCCCGCGAGAACGGTCAGGGCATGGTTTTCGATCTGGAGCCTTCCATGGAAGAGGGCGAGGAAATCGAGATCGAGATCGAAGACGATACGCCTCCGCCAGACAGCGAACCGCCACGTCCGAGTGGCAGGCCGAGTCTGAAGGTCGTGAAGTAAAAAACGGGCAATAAAAAAGGCGATCTTCGGATCGCCTTTTTCATGCCTGTCGGTCACCCGTCAGTCGATGTACTCGAAGAGTTTGACGATCTTCTGCACACCGGACACGCCCTGTACCAGGTTGGTAGCACGATTGGCTTCGTCCTGGGTCACCAGGCCCAGCAGGAACACGATGCCGTTCTCGGTCACTACCTTGATGCGCGAGCCGGGGATGGACGCGTCAGCGATCATCTGGCTTTTGATCTTGGTCGTCAGCCAGGCGTCGTTGTTGCGCGCCAGCAGCGAGGAGGGTGCCATCACCTGCAGTTCGTTGTTGACCTTCTTGACGCGCTGAACCGCGCTGGCGGCCTGTTCGGCCATGGCCTTGAGGTCGGCACGCGGTGTCTGGCCAGCCAGCAGCACGATGCCGTTGAAGCTGGTCACAACGATGTGGGAACCGTCTGCGAGGTCAGGGCTGGCCTTGGAGATGTTGACGGCTGCCTTGGTTTCGATCAGCGAGTCATCGATCTTGCTGCCGAAGGTGCGCGTGCCGCGATCATCTTCGATCGGTTTTTCGCGAGTGGCCGTGATCACCGAACTGCATCCGGTGACGCTGAGGCACAGTGTCAGAACCAGTAGGCTGAGACGATTAGGGGTCATTCTTCACTCCCGAACAGTTGGCTGTCGATCAAATCGCAAAGGCAATGGATCGCCAGCAGATGGACTTCTTGTATGCGTGCCGTGACATTGGCGGGTACGCGGATCTCCACATCCTCGGGCAATAGCAGCGAGGCCATGCCGCCACCGTCGCGTCCCGTCAATGCTACGACAATCATTTCGCGATCATGTGCGGCCTGGATGGCCTGAATAATATTCGCCGAGTTGCCGCTGGTGGAAATGGCCAGCAACACATCGCCTGGCTGCCCCAGCGCGCGGATCTGTTTGGAGAAGATTTCGTTGTAGCTGTAATCGTTGGCGATCGAGGTGATCGTCGAGCTGTCGGTGGTCAGTGCAATCGCCGGCAGGCTCGGCCGCTCACGTTCGAAGCGGTTGAGCAGTTCCGAGGAAAAGTGCTGTGCATCGCCTGCTGATCCGCCGTTGCCGCACGCGAGCATCTTGCCCTCGTTGAGCAGGGCATTGACCATGACCTGACTGGCTTGCTCGATAAAGGGTGCTAGGACTTCCATCGCCTGTTGCTTGGTTTCGATGCTGGCCTGGAACAGCCGGCGAATTCGGGATTGCATGTCCATCAATGTGACCTTAATTAGAGCGTACGGCGGCGAGGCGGATGCGCCGGGTTCTCCCGGGAGCTATCCGGCACACAAGGTGTGCAGCCGGCAAAACAAATAGCGAAATCGGTGAGGGCTGTAGCGTATTGCATTCCTGGCTCAGGCTGGGCCGCTGCGCCAGCTCAGCTGTCAAAAGCGCTCTTGATCCAGTTCAGCGGTGCGGCATTGCCAGGCTCGCCTTCAATGGCGATCACGTCGAAACGGCAAGGATGATTGGCCCAGGCCGTTGCGTGCTGCAGAAAAAGCTGTGCGGCCGTGACGAGTTTCTCCTGCTTGCGAAAATCGACGCTTTCCATGGCGCCGCCCCAGCCTGAATGGCGCCGGTAGCGAACTTCGACGAATACTACTGTATCGCCGTCAAGCATGACTAGATCAAGCTCGCCGCGTTTGCATAACCAGTTTTGTTCAATCAGGCGCAGCCCCTGTCGTTGCAAAAACTGCAGGGCGAAGGCTTCAGCCTCGCGCCCTGCTTGCTGGCGGGTGCTGCGTTGCATCAAGGAGCCGTGTCCGGCAGGCGCTGGACCTTGCCGTCGACGAATTCGGCCCATGGCAGTTGGCGTTCGACGCGACGGCCAGGGTTCAGGCTGAGGCTGCCGGACAGCCCGTCAATGCGGCTGTCAGGCATTGCCTTGAGCTGGGCGAGGCGCGGTGCCAGACGATAGGCGTCGATACCCATCGCATACAGGCGACCCAGGCTGCCTGCGGCCTGCGGCCATTGCGCGGTGACCTGCTGGCGCAGCGGGTCTTCGGCGTTCAGCAGCCACGGCGTTTCGCAGAAGCGCACGCCATTCAGGTCCATGTATTGCGCGTGATCGTTGCTGTTGGTGAACAGGTGCGAAGTGGCGTAGACCGGAACGTCACCTGCGTACTGGAAGACCATGGTGGGTTTGATCTGCTGCGCTTGTTGCGGGGTCGCGGCGAGAAACATGAAGTCGATGTCCTGGCGACGGCTTGGCTGAGCGGCGATCTGAGTGCCGGCCGTGCTTTGCAGGCGTTGCGCGCGGCCTTCGCTGTTGCGCAGCTGGAACAGGTCGGCGACCTGCTGTGCCAGTTCTACGGGCTGATCAACGTGCTCTGCAGCGATCAGCGTGCCGCCCTTGGCCTGCCAGCTCTTGCGGAAGGCATCCAGCACGCGGTCGCCCCATTCGCCTTTCGGAACCATCGCTACGGCGCTGCGCTTGCCGTCCGCCCAGGCGCGACGTGCGACCTCGCGGGCTTCGTCTTCGGCGGCCAGGCCGAACTGATACAGCTGGGCAGGGCCTTCATTGCTGGTGTCGCTGTAGTTCAGCGCCAGGGTAGTGATAGGCAGCTGCTGACGGCTGTTCAGCTGTTTGACGAGGTTCTTTTCCAGCGGACCGACGACCAGTTGCACACCAGCGGCCTGAGCCTGACGGTAGAACTCGTCCATCGAGGTGATTCGCGAGCTGTCGAAGACCTGAATGGCCGGCGGATTCTCGCCTGCTTGCTGAGCCTGGAAGTGCGCGGCCATGAAGCCTTCGCGCAACGCCTTGGCGACCGCGGCCAACTGACCGTCCTGCGGCAGCAGCAGGGCGATTTTGGTAATCGGCTCGCTGGTCAGTGCACGCAGCTGCGCGAGGGCAGTAGGCAATTGCAGTGCAGCAGGGTGTTTAGGGTTCTGCGCTTTCCAGTTGTCGATGGCAGCCTGTTGCTGCTCGAGCGTGCCTGCGCCCTTGATCGAGCGAGCCAGGTTCAGCCAGCCGCCCATATCGTCGGTGGCTGTGCTCTGCAGTTGCTCGGCAGGCAGGGCGGAGACCAGTGTCCAGATCGCGTCATTGTTGGCGCTGGCGTCTGTGCCTTGCAGCAGCGGGCCGGCGTAAACCCGCTCGTTGGCGGCTGCCAGAGCCTGACCATCGGCTTCCAGAGCGCGTGCCTTGACCATGTGAGTGCGAATCTGCTGCTCGACCGACAGTTCGCCAAGGCGCTGCATGCTTGGATGATTCAGGGCGGTCAGCGCTGCCTTGGGTTGATTGCGGCCCATCGCCAGCTCAGCGGACAGTGTGCTGGCGAAAACCTGCAAGCCGGGCTTGAGTTGATCGATTTGCACCTGTCCGAGGATTTGCGCGGCGCGCCCCGCGTCATTCTGGCGGTTGGCCAGATCGGCAGCACTCAAGCGCAGCGTTGCGGCCTGCTCGGGTGTTTTGGCGCTGGCGGCCTGCTCGAGCAATTGCTCGATACTGGCATCAGGGGTTCGAGGCAGCTCGCCAAGGCTGGACGAGGGCGAGCTGGCACAGGCTGCGAGGAGGGCAGCGAGGCAGAGGGCAGAGAGCAGCCGCAGACAAGCGATCATTGGTATGTTCCTGAAACTCGAGCGAATTAACGGGGGATTGTACCCAAGCGCTGGCCGGGGTGCGATGTCGAAGGTATTTAAAGCCGTGATATCAGTCGCGTTAAGGTCATCTGGCGGCCAAATCGTTCAATTCGAGAGGTGCGCCGCGCTTCTTGCTCGGGTCTGAACATGTTTTCATTCCTTTTTTGTCGGCATCCTGACGCGCGAACCGTTCCGCCGGGCCGCAGTCTGTACAATGCATTTTTTCCAAGTGCCTGTTTTAACCTGCGAGGTTTGCGTTTTGACTGTTCCGGTTGTTTCGAATTCCACTTCGGGTTCGCTTTATGTAGTGGCGACTCCTATCGGCAATCTGGACGACATGAGCGTGCGAGCCCTGAAGGTGTTGCGTGAGGTCGCGCTGATTGCGGCTGAAGACACGCGTCATTCCGCACGGCTGATGCAGCATTTCGGCATCTCTACGCCATTGGCGGCCTGTCACGAACATAATGAACGTGATGAGGGTAGTCGGTTCATCACGCGTCTGCTGGCCGGTGATGACGTCGCACTGATTTCCGATGCGGGCACGCCACTGATCTCCGATCCCGGTTACCACCTGGTGCGCCAGGCGCGCGCCGCGGGTGTGCCGGTCGTACCGGTGCCGGGCGCGTGCGCCTTGATCGCAGCGCTGTCTGCGGCCGGGCTGCCGTCGGATCGATTCATTTTCGAAGGCTTTCTTCCGGCCAAGTCTGCCGGTCGCAAGGCCAGGCTTGAGCGTGTCAGGGAAGAGCCGCGCACGCTGATCTATTATGAGGCGCCGCACCGCATCCTGGAGTGTCTGCAGGATATGGAACTGGTCTTCGGTGCTGACCGTCAGGCGTTGCTGGCGCGTGAAATAACCAAAACTTTCGAAACCCTCAAGGGTCTGCCTTTAGGTGAGCTGCGGGCGTTCGTCGAATCCGACAGTAATCAGCAGCGTGGCGAGTGCGTCGTGCTGGTGGCGGGCTGGACGCCGCCGGATGACGAGGACGTCATCGGTGATGAGGCCCGCAGGGTGCTGGATTTGCTGCTTGCCGAGATGCCGCTCAAGCGCGCCGCAGCGCTGGCTGCCGAAATAACCGGCGTGCGCAAGAACCTGCTGTATCAGGTGGCGCTGGAAAAACAGAAGGAGTAACACGCTGCTTTTGAAAGGGACAACCGGGACACGCATGCTATTAAAGCTTGTTCTTGATGGCGTGTGCCGCTAACCTTGTCGGCGGAGAGTCGATTGGACAGTCGCTGCCTCTTGTTGTTCCGCAACAAGGGGGGGAGGAAAGTCCGGGCTCCATAGGGCGGAGTGCCAGGTAACGCCTGGGAGGCGTGAGCCTACGGAAAGTGCCACAGAAAATAACCGCCTAAGCACTTCGGTGCCGGTAAGGGTGAAAAGGTGCGGTAAGAGCGCACCGCACGTCTGGTAACAGTTCGTGGCAAGGTAAACCCCACTCGGAGCAAGACCAAATAGGGTTCCTAGGCGTGGCCCGCGCTGGAACCGGGTAGGTTGCTAAAGACGTCCAGTGATGGCCGTCGTAGAGGAATGACTGTTCTCGACAGAACCCGGCTTACAGATCGACTCTCCACCTTTTTTCTTCCCCTTCGTTTCAAGCAGCAAAACCCCTCCGTAATACCAAAAAAATCTTACAGCTCATAAATTACATTAACTTCGAATCGCAACGATTTGAGTTGCGTGGGATTTATCCGTCGGATCCTTCGCAAAATTACCCTTTTATCCCCAATGCCTCTCCTAAATCTCCGAAATGTAAGGGTTTTCCTTAAGACCGTGCCTTGACGGTGTGGTGGGCGCGTTCCTATAGTGTGCGCAAGTGGCAGAAAGTGGCACGAAGTGGGTTTTTTTAGCGCAAAAAGCTAATATTCGGAGAATGCGCCTGTGTTCCGTGGTGCCAATGCGATCAATCTCGATGCCAAGGGCCGTCTCGCTATGCCGAGCCGGTACCGTGACGAGTTGGATTCGCGTAGCGCCGGCCAACTTATCGTGACCATTGATGCCGTTGATCCATGCCTTTGCCTTTACCCGCTTTCCGAATGGGAGCTGATAGAGGCAAAACTTCGTGATCTGGCGACGTTTCGTGAAGAAAACCGTCGTCTGCAAAGGCTTCTGATTGGTAATGCTGTCGATCTGGAACTCGATGGCAGCGGGCGTTTTCTGGTGCCGCCACGTCTTCGCGAATACGCGAAGCTCGACAAGCGCGTGATGTTGGTGGGCCAGCTCAACAAGTTTCAACTGTGGGACGAGGACGCCTGGAACGCTCTTGCTGACGCTGACCTGGCTGCCATTCAAAAACCTGGCGCGATGCCCGACGAATTACGTGATTTGATCCTGTGACTATGAATAGCGGCTTTACCCACATCACCGTGCTGCTTGAAGAAGCCGTGGAGGCTCTCGAGGTGCGCGCCGATGGCTGCTATCTGGACGGCACGTTCGGACGTGGCGGGCATAGTCGTCTGATACTCAGCCAGCTGGGCCCCGATGGTCGGCTTCTGGGATTCGACAAGGACCCTCAAGCGATTGCCACCGGGCAAGCGCTAGCGGCCGAAGACGGCCGCTTTGTCATTGTGCAGCGCAGCTTTGCCGAATTGGGATCCGAAACTCAGGAGCGCGGTTTGGCCGGCAAGGTCAGTGGCATTCTGCTGGATCTGGGCGTGTCGTCCCCGCAGCTGGATGATCCAGAGCGCGGTTTCAGCTTCATGAACGACGGTCCTCTGGATATGCGCATGGACCCCGCCCGTGGCGTAAGCGCCGCCGAGTTCATCGCAACTGCACCGGCTGAAGAAATTGCCCGCGTCTTCAAGGAATACGGCGAAGAGCGGTTTGCCAAGCGGATGGCCAATGCGGTCGTTGCGCGTCGCGAAGTCCAGCCTTTCGAGCGCACAGCCGATCTGGCAGAAGTGCTCAAGGTCGCCAACCCTGCCTGGGAAAAGGGCAAGAATCCGGCAACGCGTGCCTTTCAGGGCCTGCGTATTCACGTAAACAACGAACTGGGCGATCTGGAAGCCGGCCTCGAAGCGGCACTGGATGCGCTGGAAGTGGGTGGCCGCCTGGTCGTCATCAGCTTTCACTCGCTGGAAGACCGCATCGTCAAGCTGTTCATGCGCAAGCTCGCCAAGGGCGAAGCCGACAACATGCCGCGCAATCTGCCGATCCAGTTCAAACCGTTCGAACCGAAAATCAAAATTCACGGCAAGGCTCAATTCGCCTCGGATGCCGAAACCAAAGCCAACCCGCGCTCGCGCAGTGCTGTCATGCGTGTAGCGGAGAAGCTCAGGTGAGCCGTCTGTTTCTGAAGCCTCTGCCCGGCGGCAGTTTCATTATGCTGCTGCTGTTCATTGCTGTCCTGATTTCGGCGATTGGCGTTTCCTATAGTGCACATTGGAATCGTCAACTGCTCAACTCGCTGTATTCGGAAATGAGCGTGCGCGACAAGGCGCAGGCAGAGTGGGGCCGGCTGATTCTTGAGCAGAGCACCTGGACTGCGCACAGCCGTATCGAAACTCTGGCCACCGAACAGCTGAAGATGCGCATCCCGAGCGCTGCCGAAGTGCGGATGGTGGCGCCATGATGAAACTTGATGGCGCTCTTTATCCGTGGCGCTTTCGCGTAGTCGTAGGGCTGCTGGTGTCCCTCGTGCTCGCCATTTGCTGGCGCATTGTCGACCTGCAGGTCATCGACCATACCTTTCTCAAGGAACAGGGCGATGCACGCAGCCTTCGGCATATCCCTATTCCGGCGCACCGTGGCCTGATCACCGACCGTAACGGCGAGCCGCTGGCGGTCAGTACTCCGGTGACGACGCTGTGGGCCAACCCGCGTGAAATGCAGCAGGACAAGTCCAAGTGGCCGATGCTGGCCGCAGCGCTGGGCCAGGATCTCAAGGCATTGACCGAGCGTCTGGACTCGCAGGCAAACAAGGAATTCATCTACCTGGTCCGTGGCCTCACGCCAGAACAGGGCCAGTCGGTCATCGATCTGAAAGTGCCCGGCGTTTACGGCATCGAAGAGTTCCGCCGCTTTTATCCGGCCGGCGATGTCACTGCACACATGGTCGGCTTTACCGACCTTGATGACCATGGCCGGGAAGGCGTCGAGCTGGCGTATGACGACTGGCTCGCCGGTGTGCCCGGCAAGCGTCAGGTCATCAAGGACCGGCGCGGTCGACTGATCAAGGATGTTCAGGTCACCAAGAATGCCAAGGCCGGAAAGACCTTGGCTTTGTCTATTGACCTGCGCCTGCAGTACCTGGCGACCCGTGAACTGCGCAATGCCATCGTCGAGAACGAGGCCAAGGCCGGCAGCATGGTGATCATGGACGTCAAGACCGGTGAGGTTCTGGCGATGGTCAACCAGCCCACCTATAACCCGAACAACCGTCGCACCATGGTGCCTGCCGCCATGCGCAACCGGGCCATCATCGACGTGTTCGAACCCGGTTCGACCATGAAGCCGATCTCCATGACCGCAGCGCTGGACAGTGGCCGCTGGAAGCCTACCGACAAGGTCGAGGTTTATCCGGGCACCCTGCAGATCGGCAAGTACACGATTCGTGACGTGACCAAGACCGAAGGCCCGATCCTCGATCTGACCGGCATTCTGATCAACTCCAGTAACGTCGGCATGAGCAAGGTTGCGTTTGATGTGGGCGGTGAGGCGATCTTCCGTGCCATGCAGCGCGTCGGTTTCGGTCAGTACACCGGCCTCGGCTTCCCTGGCGAGCGCGTCGGCAACCTGCCCAACTACCGCGAATGGCGCAAGGCCGAAACCGCCACGCTGTCCTATGGCTACGGTCTGTCGGTCACGGCCTTGCAGCTGGTGCATGCCTACGGCGCGCTGGCCAACAATGGCCGCATCGTGCCGTTGACCATCCTGAAAACAGATAAAGAGCCGGAGTCGACCCAGGCCATTCCGGAGAAAACCGCGAAGACCCTGCAAGGCATGTTGCAGCAGGTTATCGAGGACCCACGCGGCGTCTATCGCGCCCGTGTGCCGTCCTACCACGTTGGCGGCAAGAGTGGTACGGCGCGCAAGACGTCCATTGGCACCAAGGGCTATGCGGAAAATTCCTATCGCTCGCTGTTCGCCGGTTTCGGCCCGATGAGTAACCCGCGTTACGCCATCGTGGTTGTCATCGACGAACCGAGCAAGGGTGGTTACTACGGTGGTCTGGTTTCGGCCCCGGTATTCAGCAAGGTCATGTCCGGCACGTTGCGTCTGATGAACGTGACGCCGGACAACCTTGCGCCACCCGAACAAGTCAACGCCGCACCGGCAGCCAAAGGAGGGCGTGGTTGATGGCATTTAATCTGAGCAAGATTTTCGCTCACACCGACCGCGATGCGCTGATTCGCGAGTTGACCCTCGACAGCCGCAATGTGCGCCCGGGCGACCTGTTTCTGGCAGTGCCGGGCATCAAGGTCGATGGCCGCGCGCATATCGCCGACGCGCTCAAGCGTGGCGCAGCTGCCGTAGCCTATGAAGTCGAAGGGTCGACCGTGCTGCCGATCACCGACGTGCCGCTGATCCCGGTCAAGGGGCTCGCCGGGCAGTTGTCCGCTATCGCCGGTCGCTTCTATGGCGATCCGAGCCGCAGTCTGAATCTGGTCGGTGTTACCGGCACCAACGGCAAGACCAGCGTGACCCAACTGGTGGCCCAGGCGCTTGATGTCCTCGGCCAGCGTTGCGGGATCGTCGGTACCTTGGGCACCGGTTTCTACGGCTCGCTGCAAAGCGGTCGCCACACCACGCCCGACCCGATTGCCGTGCAGGCGACGCTGACCGACCTGAGAAAGGCCGGTGCGCGCGCAGTGGCGATGGAAGTCTCGTCCCACGGTCTTGATCAGGGACGCGCTACGGCGCTGGCCTTTGATGTGGCGGTGCTGACTAATCTGTCCCGTGACCATCTGGATTATCACGGCACCATGGAGGCCTACGCTGCCGCCAAGGCGAAGCTGTTCGCATGGTCCGATCTGAAATGCCGGGTGATCAACCTGGATGACGACTTCGGTCGTGAACTGGCCGCGGTCAAACAAGAGTCGCGGTTGATCACCTACAGCCAGCTGGACAGTTCGGCCTACCTGTATTGCCGCGATGCGAAGTTCGATGACGATGGCGTGCGTGCCACGCTGGTCACGCCGCAGGGCGAGCATTTCCTGCGCAGCAGCCTGCTGGGTCGTTTCAATCTGAGCAATGTGCTGGCTGCGGTCGGCGCGCTGCTGGGCCTGGATTACGCGCTGGACGAAATTCTCAAGGCGCTGCCGAAACTCGAAGGCCCGGTCGGACGCATGCAGCGTCTGGGGGGTGCCGACAAGCCTCTGGTGGTCGTGGATTACGCGCACACCCCGGACGCGCTGGAAAAAGTACTCGAAGCACTGCGCCCGCACGCCAAGGGCCGCTTGTTGTGCCTGTTCGGCTGCGGCGGTGATCGTGACCGTGGCAAGCGTCCGTTGATGGCTGGAGTGGTCGAGCGTCTGGCCGACGGCGTATGGGTCACTGATGACAATCCGCGCTCCGAATCGCCTGTCAGTATTTTTGACGATATACGCCCTGGCTTCGTTGCTGCGGACAAGGTGCGTTTCATCGAAGGTCGCGGTCAGGCCATTGCCGAGCTGATTGCCAGCGCCAATGCCGATGACGTGGTGGTGCTTGCTGGCAAGGGCCACGAGGACTACCAGGAAATCAACGGTCAGCGGCAGCCGTTCTCCGATTTGCAAGAAGCCGCCAGTGCGCTTGCCGTATGGGAGCCTGCGAATGCTTAAGCCAATGACCTTCCGCGAACTGGTTGTACCACTCGACGCCCGTCTGGTCGGCGGCGACTGCAGCTTTGCCGGCGTGAGCACCGACAGTCGTGGCATCGAGCCTGGGCAACTGTTCGTGGCCCTGACCGGCCCGCGTTTCGACGGTCATGAATACCTCGACCAAGTGGCTGCCAAAGGTGCGGTCGGTGCGCTGGTCGAGCGCGAAGTGCAGGGCGCCGCCTTGCCGCAACTGGTCGTGCTGGATACCCGCAAGGCACTTGCCCAGCTGGGTGCCATGAATCGCAATGCGTTCGTCGACCGGCCGGTTGCTGCCGTCACCGGGTCGAGTGGCAAAACCACGGTCAAGGAGATGCTCGCGAGCATCCTGCGCACGCGCGGGCCTGTGCTGGCGACCCGAGGCAACCTGAACAACGAATTGGGCGTTCCACTGACGCTGCTGGAACTGGCTCCCGAATACACGTCCGCTGTGATCGAACTGGGTGCATCGCGGGTTGGCGAGATTGCCTACACCGTGAGCCTTGCCAAGCCGCACGTCGCCATGATTACCAACGCCGGCACCGCCCATGTTGGCGAGTTTGGCGGCCCGGACAGGATTGTCGAAGCCAAGGGCGAGATTCTGGAAGGTCTCGACGCGGGTGGCACTGCAGTCTTGAACCTGGAAGACAAGGCGTTTCCGATCTGGCGCAAGCGCGCCGGCAATCGCAATGTCCTGACCTTCGCACTGACCGACTCTGCGGCGGATGTGTACGCCAGCGAGCTTAGCCGTGATGCTCGGGGCTGCCCGGGCTTTATCATCAGCAGCCCGCTCGGCACCGCCCGGGTTCAACTGAACCTGCTCGGCACGCACAATGTGTCCAACGCCCTGGCCGCTGCGGCTGCCGGCTGCGCAATGGGGGTGCCGCTGGAAGGGATCGTTACCGGGCTGAACAACGTGCAGCCGGTCAAGGGCCGTGCCGTGGCGCAAATCGCCAGCAATGGCACGCGCGTCATTGATGATACCTACAACGCCAACCCTGCCTCGATCAACGCGGCCGTCGACATCCTCACCGGCTTCACCGGTCGTACCGTACTGGTGCTGGGCGATATCGGCGAGTTGGGCGACTGGGCCGAGCAGGGCCATCGCGAAGTCGGTGCCTATGCCGCTGGCAAGGTCTCGGCGCTGTATGCCGTCGGCCCGTTGATGACTCACGCCGTCAGCGCCTTTGGCGAGCACGCTTACCACTTTGCCAGTCAGGCTGAACTGATTGCGGCGCTGGGCGCCGAGCAGGACCCCGATACCACTTTACTGATCAAGGGCTCGCGTAGCGCTGCGATGGAACACGTCGTGGCTGCCTTGTGCGGTTCTAGCCTGGAGAAACATTAATGCTGCTGCTGTTGGCCGAGTTTTTACAACAGTTCTACAAAGGCTTCGCGGTCTTTCAGTACCTGTCATTGCGCGGGATTCTTGGCGTGCTCACTGCACTGACGCTGTCACTGTGCCTGGGGCCGTGGATGATCCGCACCCTGCAGATGCGTCAGATCGGTCAGTCGGTGCGTAACGACGGTCCGCAGTCGCACCTGTCCAAGTCCGGCACGCCGACCATGGGCGGGGCGCTGATCCTGTCGTCCATTGGTATCAGTACGTTGCTGTGGGCTGACCTGAGCAACCGTTACGTGTGGGTCGTGTTGCTGGTGACCTTCCTGTTCGGCGCGATCGGTTGGGTCGATGACTACCGCAAGGTGATCGAAAAGAATTCGCGGGGCCTGCCGAGCCGCTGGAAGTATTTCTGGCAGTCGGTATTTGGCCTCTGTGCCGCGATCTTCCTTTATACGACTGCGCCGTCGGCAACCGAAACCACGCTGATCGTGCCGATGCTCAAGGATGTGCGCATCCCGCTGGGTATCGGTTTCATCGTACTGACCTATTTCGTGATCGTCGGCTCCAGCAACGCAGTCAACCTGACTGACGGCCTGGACGGTCTGGCGATCATGCCAACGGTGATGGTGGGCGGTGCATTGGGCATCTTCTGCTACCTGTCAGGTAACGTGAAATTCGCTGAATACCTGCTGATTCCCTACGTTCCGGGGGCGGGCGAGCTGATTGTGTTCTCTGGCGCGCTGATTGGCGCCGGGCTGGGGTTCCTCTGGTTCAACACGTATCCGGCGCAGGTGTTCATGGGCGACGTCGGTGCGCTGGCGCTCGGCGCGGCGCTGGGCACCATGGCGGTGATCGTTCGTCAGGAAATGGTCCTGTTCATCATGGGCGGCGTGTTCGTGATGGAAACCCTTTCAGTGGTCATTCAGGTTGCGTCTTTCAAACTTACCGGCCGCCGCGTATTCCGCATGGCGCCGATCCACCACCACTTTGAACTCAAAGGCTGGCCCGAGCCACGTGTGATCGTCCGTTTCTGGATCATCACCGTGATTCTGGTGCTCATTGGCCTTGCCACGCTGAAACTGAGGTAGAACGAGTGTCCCTGATCGTTTCCGACCGCTTCCGCATTGTCGTGGGTCTAGGCAAAAGCGGCATGTCTCTGGTTCGCTTCCTGGCGAACCAGGGCGTGTCCTTTGCTGTGGCCGACACGCGGGAGAATCCTCCTGAGCTGGCGACCTTGCGTCGCGACTATCCGCAGGTGGAAGTGCGTTGTGGCGAGCTGGACGTGGATTTCCTCTGCCGTGCCGATGAGCTGTATGTCAGCCCCGGTCTGGCCCTGGCGACCCCGGCCCTGCAGCAGGCGCACGCACGCGGCGTCAAACTGTCGGGCGACATCGAACTGTTCGCGCGTTACGCGAAGGCGCCGGTGATTGCCATTACCGGTTCGAATGCAAAAAGCACCGTGACCACGCTGGTCGGCGAGATGGCCGCTGCCGCTGGAAAGCGTGTGGCGGTGGGCGGCAATCTCGGCACTCCGGCGCTGGACCTGCTGAGCGACGATGTCGAGCTTTACGTGATGGAGCTTTCCAGCTTTCAGCTCGAAACCACCGACCAGCTCAATGCTGAAGTGGCGACCGTGCTGAATATCAGCGAAGACCACATGGACCGCTACAGCGGCCTGCCTGCCTACCACTTGGCCAAGCACCGGATTTTCCGTGGCGCGCGGCAAGTGGTGGTCAATCGTCAGGACGCGCTGTCTCGTCCGTTGATTGGCGAAGGTCTGCCGTGCTGGACATTCGGCCTCAACAAGCCCGATTTCCATGGTTTCGGCCTGCGTGAAGAGAACGGCGAAAAGTACCTGGCGTTCCAGTTTGAAAACCTCATGTCGGTGCGTGAGCTGAAAGTGCGCGGTGCGCACAATCAGGCCAACGCGCTCGCAGCCTTGGCGCTCGGGCATGCAGTCGGCCTGCCGTTCGACGCCATGCTCGCCAGCCTGCGTGAATTCACCGGCCTGGAGCATCGCTGCCAGTGGCTGCGCGAGCACGAAGGCGTTGATTACTACAACGACTCCAAAGCCACCAATGTCGGTGCCGCACTGGCTGCCATCGAAGGGCTGGGCTCGGATATCGATGGCAAGCTGGTGCTGATCGCCGGCGGCGATGGCAAAGGCGCTGACTTCAGCGGTTTGCGTGCGCCAGTCGCCAGGCATTGCCGCGCAGCGGTACTGCTTGGGCGTGATGCCGAGCTGATTGCCCGGGCATTGGGCGACGCCGTTCCGCTGCTGCGTGTCGATACCATCCAGGCGGCTGTCGAGCACAGCGCCAAACTGGCGCAACGTGGCGACGCCGTATTGCTTTCTCCTGCATGCGCCAGTCTGGACATGTTCAAGAATTATGAAGAGCGCGGACGTGTGTTCGCGCAGGCAGTGGAGTGCTTGTCATGATCTTCGGTGTGATCAAGCCTTATCCATCGCCACTGATCAGCGGGCGCGGCATCGACCTCGATTTCCCGATGCTGGTCGGCTGCCTGGCGCTGCTCGGCCTTGGCCTGGTAATGATTACCTCGGCTTCTTCGGAAGTGGCCGCGGTGCAGTCGGGCAACACGCTGTACATGATGACCCGTCACCTGGTTTATCTGCTGATCGGCCTGGGTGCCTGCGGCGTGACCATGATGATTCCGGTGGCCACCTGGCAGCGCCTGGGCTGGATGATGCTGCTCGGTGCGTTCGGCCTGTTGCTGCTGGTACTGGTGCCGGGAATCGGGCGCGAGGTGAACGGTTCGATGCGCTGGATCGGCTTCGGCGCGTTCAACGTGCAGCCGTCGGAAATCGCCAAGGTGTTTGTGGTGATCTTCCTTGCCGGCTACCTGATTCGTCAGCAGCAGGAAGTTCGCGAAAGCTGGATGGGCTTTTTCAAGCCGTTCATCGTGCTGCTGCCGATGGCCGGTCTGCTGCTCATGGAGCCTGACTTCGGTGCGACCGTGGTCATGATGGGCGCGGCGGCGGCCATGCTGTTTCTTGGCGGGGTCGGCCTGTTCCGCTTCTCGCTGATGGTGGTACTGGCGGTCGCTTCTGTGGTGGTGCTGGTTCAGGCCCAACCTTACCGGATGGCGCGTCTGACCAACTTTACGGACCCGTGGGCCGACCAGTTCGGTTCCGGCTATCAGTTGACCCAGGCGCTGATCGCCTTCGGTCGCGGCGAGTGGTTCGGCGTCGGGCTGGGCAACAGCGTGCAGAAGCAGTTCTACCTTCCGGAAGCGCACACCGACTTCGTGTTCTCGGTCCTTGCAGAAGAGCTGGGCGTCGTGGGTTCGCTGATCACCGTCGCGCTGTTTCTGTTCGTCAGTATTCGCGGCATGTACATCGGCATGTGGGCCGAGCGCGCCAAGCAGTTCTTCGGTGCCTACGTGGCCTACGGTCTGTCGTTCCTGTGGATCGGTCAGTTCCTGATCAACATCGGTGTGAACGTCGGCTTGCTGCCCACCAAGGGCCTGACCCTGCCGTTCCTCAGCTACGGCGGCAGCTCGCTGGTGATCTGCTGCGCGAGCCTCGGGCTGCTGCTGCGCATCGAGTGGGAATCGCGCAACAACATGGGCAGTGAAGAGGCCGAGTTCAAGGAAAGCGACTTCGCCGAGGAGACGCCCCATGGACGCTAATGTGCTGATCATGGCGGGCGGGACCGGCGGGCATGTATTCCCGGCGCTGGCCTGTGCCCGCGAGTTTCAGGCACGCGGCTACAAGGTCCATTGGCTGGGCACGCCGCGCGGTATCGAAAACGAACTGGTACCGCAAGCCGGTCTGACGCTGCACCTGATCAACGTCACCGGTCTGCGTGGCAAAGGCCGCTTGTCGCTGCTCAAGGCGCCTTTCATGTTGCTCAAGGCCCTGATGCAGGCACGCAAGGTCGTGCGTCAGGTGAAACCGGTCTGCGTGGTCGGCTTTGGTGGCTACGTCACCGGCCCCGGCGGTCTGGCGGCGAAGCTGGCCGGCGTACCGTTGATCATTCACGAGCAGAACGCCGTGGCCGGTACCGCCAACCGCAGTCTGGCGTCGTTCGCCAGCCGGGTGTGCGAAGCGTTCCCGAACACTTTTGCGGATTCGTCCAAGCGTCGCACCACCGGCAACCCGGTGCGTGTCGAGCTGTTTCTGGAAACACCGCGTCAGGCACTGGCCGGACGCAAGGCTCGTCTGCTGGTACTGGGCGGCAGCCTGGGCGCGGAGCCGTTGAACAAATTACTGCCCGAGGCGCTGTCTCAGCTGCCTCAGGACATCCAGCCCGAAGTCTTTCATCAGTCGGGCAAGAATCATGACGCAGTCACCGCCGAGCGCTATCGCAACGTGGGCGTCGAGGCGCAGGTTGCGCCGTTCATCCAGAACATGGCCCAAGCCTATGGCTGGGCCGATCTGGTGGTCTGCCGCGCAGGCGCATTGACCATCAGCGAACTGGCCGCCGCCGGCCTGCCGTCGTTGCTGATACCGCTGCCCCACGCGATTGATGACCATCAGTCACGTAACGCTGACTATCTGGCTCGCGAAGGCGCAGCCTTCGTCATGCCGCAAGCGACAACTGGCGCCGCCGAGATGGCAGCACGCCTGAAAGAGGTTTTGATGCAACCCGAACAATTAAACAGCATGGCCCGCACTGCACGCAGCCTGGCCAAGCCTGATGCAACCCGCACCGTCGTCAACGTCTGCGTGGAGGTGGCCCATGGTTGAGAATCAACGCGCCATGCCACAACCTGAAATGCGCCGTATCCGTCGTATCCACTTCGTCGGTATCGGCGGCGTAGGCATGTGCGGGATCGCTGAGGTGTTGTTGAACCTGGGCTACGAAGTCTCGGGCTCCGACCTGAAGGGTTCGGCCGTGACTGAGCGCCTGGAATCGTTCGGCGCGCAGATTTTTGTCGGCCATCGTGCCGAGAACACCATCGGTGCCGACGTACTGGTGGTGTCCAGCGCCGTCAACACCTCCAACCCGGAAGTGGCCACTGCCCTGGAGCGTCGCATCCCGGTCGTACCGCGTGCCGAGATGCTCGCCGAGCTGATGCGTTATCGCCACGGCATCGCCGTTGCCGGTACGCACGGCAAGACCACCACCACCAGCCTGATCGCCTCGGTGTTCGCTGCTGGCGGCCTGGACCCGACCTTCGTGATTGGCGGCCGTCTCAATGCGGCAGGCACCAATGCGCAGTTGGGCACCAGCCGCTACCTGATCGCCGAAGCCGATGAAAGCGACGCCAGCTTCCTGCACCTGCAGCCTCTGGTCGCAGTGGTCACCAATATCGACGCCGATCACATGGCGACCTACGAAGGCGACTTCAACAAACTGAAGAAGACCTTCGTCGAGTTCCTGCACAACCTGCCGTTCTACGGGCTGGCAGTCATGTGCATCGACGACCCGGTGGTGCGTGAGATTCTGCCGCTGGTCAAGCGTCCGACGCTGACCTACGGCTTCAGCGAGTCTGCCGATATACGCGCAATCAATGTGCGTCAGGACGGCATGCTGACCTTCTTCACCGTACTGCGCCGCGACCGCGAGCCGCTGGATGTGTCGGTGAACATGCCCGGCAATCACAACGTACTCAACTCGCTGGCGACCATTGCCATCGCCACTGATGAGGGTGTCAGCGACGAGGCCATCGTTCAGGGCCTTTCCGGGTTCCAGGGCGTCGGTCGGCGCTTCCAGGTTTACGGCGAGCTGCCGGTCGACGGTGGTCACGTGATGCTGGTCGATGACTACGGTCACCACCCGCGCGAAGTCGCAGCCGTGATTAACGCTGTGCGTGGCGGCTGGCCTGATCGTCGTCTGGTAATGGTTTACCAGCCACACCGTTTCAGCCGCACCCGTGACCTGTACGACGACTTCGTGCAGGTCCTGGCCGAAGCCAATGTTCTGTTGTTGATGGAAGTCTACCCGGCCGGTGAAGAGCCTGTTCCCGGTGCGGACAGCCGCAACCTGTGCCACAGCATTCGTCAGCGCGGCCAGCTGGACCCGATCTACATCGAACGCGGTGTAGAGCTGGCGCCGCTGGTCAAGCCGTTGCTGCGTGCCGGCGACATCCTGTTGTGTCAGGGCGCCGGTGACATCGCTGGTCTCGCACCGCAGTTACTCAAGAGCCCGCTGTTCGCCGGTGCCAAAGTGGCCTCCACCGAAGGGAAGCTGAAATGACAGCCGTTGCCCAGTCGTCCCTGCGCTCGACACTCGAGCCGAAAAGCTTCGGCCGTGTCGCCGTGCTCTTCGGTGGCAAGAGTGCCGAGCGTGCGGTCTCGCTGAACTCGGGTAATGCCGTGCTCGGCGCGTTGCTCGAGGCTGGTGTGGATGCGTTCGGCATCGATGTGGGCGATGACTTCCTGCAGCGACTGGTCAGCGAGAAAATCGACCGTGCCTTTATTGTTCTGCACGGACGCGGCGGTGAAGACGGCACCATGCAAGGCCTGCTGGAATGCCTGGAAATCCCTTATACCGGCAGTGGCGTACTGGCTTCTGCGCTGGCGATGGACAAGCTGCGCACCAAGCAGGTCTGGCAGAGTCTCGGCCTTGCTACACCGGCGCATGCCGTTCTTGAAAACGAGAGTGATTGTATTTGCGCGGCGACGGAACTGGGCTTGCCTTTGATCGTCAAACCGGCCCATGAAGGTTCAAGTATCGGTATGGCAAAGGTGAACAGCGTCGATGAATTGATCGCCGCATGGAAAGCCGCCAGTACCTACGATTCGCAAGTATTAGTCGAACAATGGATTCAGGGACCTGAGTTCACTGTGGCGTCTCTGCGTGGCCAGGTGTTGCCTCCCATCGGCCTGGGCACTCCTCACAGTTTTTATGATTACGATGCCAAGTACCTGGCGTCCGATACCCAGTACCGGATTCCGTGCGGACTTGGCGATGCGCAGGAACAGGAACTCAAACAACTTGCAGCACGTGCTTGCGATGCCATTGGCATTGCAGGGTGGGCGCGCACGGATGTCATGCAGGACGCACAAGGCAAGTTCTGGTTACTGGAAGTCAATACTGTACCGGGCATGACCGATCACAGTCTGGTGCCTATGGCGGCCCGTGCGGCAGGTCTGGATTTTCAACAACTGGTGTTGGCGATCCTGGCCGACAGCGTTCAGGCGAGGGGTTAAGGCATGTACGGCCCGTCGACACGTCCTCAGCCACCTGCAACCGGCCGCAACAAGCCGGTGCCGCGCGGCGCCAGCCGTATGGTGGCCAAGGAGCCCTTGTCGGCGCGCCTGCCCAAGGCCAACTTCAGTTTTCTGAAGCGTCTGCTCTGGCCCGTGCTGTTGGTGGTTCTGGGCTTCGGTACTTATGAGGCAGCACAGCGTCTGCTGCCGTACGCCGACCGCCCGATCACCCGCATCAACGTGCAGGGCGATTTGAGTTACATCAGCCAGCAGGCTGTGCAGCAGCGGATTGCGCCTTATGTGGCGTCGAGCTTTTTCAAGATCGATCTGGCGGCCATGCGCACCGAGCTTGAGCAGATGCCATGGATCGCGCACGCCGAGGTCCGTCGTGTATGGCCGGATCAGGTAGTGATTCGTCTTGAAGAGCAATTGCCGGTTGCCCGTTGGGGCGATGAAGCGCTGTTGAATAACCAGGGGCAGGCTTTCACACCGCGTGAACTGTCCAATTACGAACATCTTCCCCAGTTGTTCGGCCCGCAGCGGGCCCAGCAGCAGGTGATGCAGCAGTATCAGGTGTTGAGTCAGATGTTGCGCCCGCTGGGCTTCTCCATCGTGCGCCTGGAACTGCGCGAGCGTGGCAGCTGGTTCCTGACAACAGGTGCCGGTAGTGCTGGCCCGGGTATCGAATTGTTGCTTGGACGCGACCACCTTGTCGAAAAAATGCGCCGCTTCATCGCGATTTACGACAAAACGCTGAAAGACCAAATAACGAATATCGCGCGCGTCGACTTGCGTTACTCCAACGGCCTTGCGGTCGGTTGGCGCGAACAGGCAGCGCCGGCGACGGAAAAACCCGCCGTCGCGAAGAATTGATAAGAGGCAGGACCATGGCAAATGTGCAAAGCGGCAAAATGATCGTCGGGCTGGATATCGGTACCTCCAAGGTGGTGGCACTGGTAGGCGAAGTCGCGGCCGATGGCTCGCTGGAAATCGTGGGTATCGGTACCCATCCCTCCCGCGGCCTGAAAAAGGGCGTGGTGGTGAATATCGAGTCGACCGTGCAGTCGATCCAGCGCGCAATCGAAGAAGCGCAGTTGATGGCCGGCTGCCGTATCCACTCGGCATTCGTTGGCGTGGCGGGCAGCCACATTCGCAGCCTGAACTCGCACGGCATCGTGGCGATTCGTGATCGCGAAGTCAGCTCTGCGGACCTGGAGCGTGTGCTCGATGCTGCTCAGGCGGTGGCCATTCCTGCCGACCAGCGCGTGTTGCACACCCTGCCTCAGGATTACGTGATCGATAACCAGGAAGGCGTGCGTGAGCCCCTGGGCATGTCCGGCGTACGTCTGGAAGCCAAGGTCCACGTGGTGACCTGTGCAGTGAACGCGGCGCAGAACATCGAGAAGTGCGTGCGTCGCTGCGGTCTGGAAGTCGATGACATCATCCTCGAGCAGTTGGCCTCGGCGTATTCCGTGCTGACCGATGACGAGAAAGAACTGGGTGTCTGCCTGGTGGACATCGGCGGCGGCACCACCGACATCGCGATCTTCACCGAAGGCGCCATTCGCCACACGGCGGTCATCCCGATTGCGGGTGACCAGGTGACCAACGACATCGCCATGGCGTTGCGCACTCCGACCCAGTACGCCGAAGAAATCAAGATTCGTTATGCCTGTGCGCTGGCCAAGCTGGCCGGTGCAGGCGAAACCATCAAAGTGCCGAGCGTGGGCGACCGTCCACCTCGCGAGCTGTCGCGTCAGGCCCTGGCCGAAGTGGTAGAGCCTCGTTACGACGAGCTGTTCACCCTGATCCAGGCCGAACTGCGCCGCAGCGGCTACGAAGACCTGATCCCGGCTGGCATCGTGCTGACCGGGGGCACAGCGAAAATGGAAGGTGCGGTCGAACTGGCCGAGGAAATCTTCCACATGCCGGTCCGCCTGGGCGTACCGCACAGCGTCAAAGGGCTCGCTGATGTTGTGCGCAACCCGATCTACTCAACCGGCGTAGGTCTGTTGATGTACGGGCTGCAAAAACAATCGGATGGCATTTCGCTGTCCGGGATTGTCGGCAACAGCAGTTACAGCGACGAAACCAAGGCACCGGTGCTTGAGCGTATCAAGCGTTGGGTGCAGGGCAATTTCTAGGTTTCAACGTTCAACGGTTTCATGGCTTCAGATTCAGGGCTTCACCAGCAATATCGGCAGGCAGTAGGCAAAACTAACTAGAAAGCGGAAGGAGAGAGAAAATGTTCGAACTCGTAGACAACGTCCCGCAAAGCCCGGTTATCAAGGTTATCGGCGTAGGCGGTGGTGGCGGCAACGCTGTCAATCACATGGTCAAGAGCAACATCGAAGGCGTGGAATTCATCTGCGCCAACACTGATGCTCAAGCGCTGAAAAACATCGGCGCGCGGACCATTCTGCAACTGGGCACCGGCGTGACCAAAGGCCTTGGCGCTGGCGCCAACCCTGAAGTCGGTCGTCAGGCCGCACTGGAAGATCGTGAGCGCATTGCAGAAGTTCTGCAGGGCACCAACATGGTTTTCATCACCACGGGCATGGGCGGCGGTACCGGTACCGGTGCAGCCCCGATCATTGCTGAAGTGGCCAAGGAAATGGGCATTCTGACGGTCGCAGTCGTGACCCGTCCGTTCCCGTTCGAAGGTCGCAAGCGTATGCAGATCGCCGATGAAGGCATCCGCATGCTGTCCGAAAGCGTCGACTCGTTGATCACCATCCCCAACGAGAAGCTGCTGACCATCCTCGGTAAAGACGCCAGCCTGCTGTCGGCTTTCGCCAAGGCTGACGATGTACTGGCCGGTGCCGTTCGCGGTATCTCCGACATCATCAAGCGTCCGGGCATGATCAACGTCGACTTCGCCGACGTGCGTACCGTGATGAGCGAAATGGGCATGGCGATGATGGGCACTGGCTGCGCCAGCGGTCCTAACCGTGCACGTGAAGCGACTGAAGCGGCCATCCGCAACCCGTTGCTCGAAGACGTCAACCTGCAGGGCGCTCGCGGCATCCTGGTCAACATCACTGCCGGTCCTGACCTGTCTCTGGGTGAGTACTCGGACGTGGGTAGCATCATCGAGGCGTTCGCTTCCGAGCACGCGATGGTCAAGGTCGGTACCGTTATCGATCCGGATATGCGTGACGAGTTGCACGTGACCGTGGTTGCCACCGGCCTGGGCGCGAAAATCGAGAAACCTGTCAAGGTCATTGATAACACGTTGCAGACCACCCAGCAGGCTCCTACACAGCAGGCGTCCCGCCAGGAAGCACCGTCGGTCAACTACCGTGACCTGGATCGTCCTACCGTGATGCGCAATCAGGCACACGCAGGCGCTACAGCCGCGGCGAAGATGAATCCCAACGATGATCTTGATTACCTGGACATCCCGGCTTTCCTGCGTCGTCAGGCCGATTGATGAAATGTATCAGGGGTATTAGGGTGATTGGTGTTCAGCAAAGGCATGGTCTGCTATCATCGCCAGCCTTTGTTGATACCAGTTCGCAACTTGCGCTGAAGCGGCCCATGCCATGATTAAACAACGCACCCTGAAAAATATTATCCGTGCCACAGGTGTAGGCCTGCACTCCGGGGAGAAGGTTTACCTGACCCTCAAGCCCGCACCTGTGAATACCGGCATTGTGTTTTGCCGAGCTGACCTTGACCCCGTCGTGCAGATCCCTGCGCGTGCGGAAAACGTCGGTGACACCACTCTGTCGACCACTCTGGTCAATGGTGATGTCAAAGTCGACACGGTAGAACACTTGCTCTCGGCCATGGCTGGCCTTGGCATCGATAACGCCTACGTCGAGCTCTCTGCCTCCGAAGTTCCTATCATGGACGGCAGCGCAGGCCCTTTCGTATTCCTGATTCAATCGGCAGGCCTGGAAGAACAGGACGCGCCGAAGAAATTCATCCGTATCCTGCGTGAAGTCACGGTGGAGGAGGGCGGTAAACGCGCTACCTTCGTGCCTTTCGAAGGGTTTAAGGTCAGTTTCGAGATCGATTTCGATCACCCCGTCTTCCGTGACCGCACCCAGAGTGCAAGCGTGGACTTTTCCAGCACTTCCTTCGTGAAGGAAGTCAGCCGTGCCCGGACCTTCGGGTTCATGAGTGATATCGAGTACCTGCGCAAGCACAACCTCGCACTCGGCGGCAGCGTGGAAAACGCCATCGTGGTCGACAAGGACGGTGTACTGAACGAAGACGGCCTGCGTTACGAGGACGAATTCGTCAAACACAAAATCCTCGACGCCATCGGTGACCTCTACCTGCTGGGCAACAGCCTGATAGGTGAGTTCCGGGGTTTCAAATCGGGGCATGCACTGAACAACCGTCTGCTGCGCACGTTGATCGAGCAGAAAGACGCTTGGGAAGTGGTGACTTTCGAGGATGCCAGTACGGCACCAATTTCTTACATGCGCCCTGTCGCGGCCGTGTAAGCAAGCTTTACTCTCTTTCCTTTTGTTCTTTAAAGGCTGCCCTCGGGTGGCCTTTTTTTATGGGTTTATTCAGGGGAAGTCAGTGCTCGCGGAGGCCTTGCAGCGATCAGGCAGGCTTACTTCCTGTCCTTTGCATGGCTGGCCAGCCGTTCAAGTGCGGCACGCAGGCGTGGATCGGTGATGCCTTCAGCGGTGGCCTGAATGTTTTCGGCAGCCACTGCCGACAGATCGATCGTGTGCGTGGCCGCCCCGCGTGGCGCTTCAGGCGGCTGCACCTTGAACACAATGCGGGTCAGGTTGATGAATTCGTCGAAGGCCATCATTTGCCGGTGCAGGCGTTTCTGCTGGTAGCGCAGGCGCGTGGCCCAGTGACCGTCCGTCACGATCAGCAACAAGGTGCCCTCGCGCCACGAGGCCACGCGACAATGCTCGCGAGCCGCAGGCTGCAGCTGGCTTTCGAGCAGGCGCTGCAGGTGGCTGAGGCGTTCGGCGTGGCGAAATATAGCCTTCAGGGGCTTGGCTTCACGCAGCAGAACAGCGGGCGGGCGGGCGTTCAGAGGACGAAAGGCCATGGAGGGATGCCTGGGTAACAAGATGAACATCTTAACAGAAAGCGTTCTGACGGCTGCTTTTCAGGGCATTTCCGTGCTTTCATATGCAAATCAATGAGTAACTTCCCCGGATAACGGGTTGAAGTGCTTGAAAATGGCCCCATTGTAAACCTGCCCCGTCACAGCGCTGTGCCAGCATCGTGGAATAACGCCACTTTCCTCACCATCGTTTCCGGGTAGAATGCTCGTTCGCATGCGGCCATCTGGGCTGCACGGGCGACTCACGGGGCCGCCCTCCATTCCTATGTGTGGAAGATCCTGTCGATATGTTTGCGCCTTTGTTGAAAAAACTTTTTGGAAGCAAGAACGAGCGTGAAGTAAAACGCATGCTCAAGACGGTACAGATCGTCAATGCCTTCGAAGAGCAAATGGTGGCCCTTTCGGACGAGCAACTGCGCGCCAAGACCGAAGAGTTCAAGGCCCGCATAGCCAAAGGCGAGACCCTCGATCAATTGCTCCCGGAAGCCTTTGCTGTCGCTCGTGAAGCGGGCAAGCGCGTCATGGGCATGCGCCACTTCGACGTCCAGTTGATCGGCGGCATGACCCTGCACGAAGGTCAGATCGCGGAAATGCGTACCGGTGAAGGTAAAACCCTGGTCGGTACGCTGGCTGTCTACCTCAACGCATTGTCCGGCAAGGGCGTTCACGTGGTTACCGTGAACGACTACCTCGCTCGCCGCGATGCCAACTGGATGCGTCCGCTGTACGAATTCCTCGGCCTGACCGTAGGCATCGTCACGCCATTCCAGCCGCCAGAAGAGAAGCGCGCCGCCTACGCTGCCGATATCACGTACGGCACCAACAACGAATACGGTTTCGATTACCTGCGCGACAACATGGCGTTCAGCATGGACGACAAGTTCCAGCGTGAACTCAATTTTGCCGTGATCGACGAAGTCGACTCGATTCTGATCGACGAAGCGCGTACGCCGCTGATCATCTCCGGTCAGGCTGAAGACAGCTCCAAGCTGTACACCGAAATCAACCGCCTGATCCCCAAGCTCGAGCAGCATATCGAGGAAGTGGAAGGCGAAGTCACCAAGCCGGGGCATTTCACCGTTGACGAGAAAACCCGTCAGGTCGAACTGAACGAAGCCGGTCACCAGTTCATCGAAGAAATGCTCACCGAAGTCGGCCTGCTGGCCGAAGGCGAGAGCCTGTACTCGGCGCATAACCTGGGCCTGCTGACTCACGTCTATGCCGGTCTGCGTGCGCACAAGCTGTTCAACCGCAACGTCGAATACATCGTTTCGGACGGTCAGGTGCTGCTGGTCGACGAACACACCGGCCGGACCATGCCGGGCCGTCGCCTGTCCGAAGGTCTGCACCAGGCCATCGAAGCCAAGGAAGGTCTGAACATTCAGGCCGAAAGCCAGACCCTGGCATCGACCACGTTCCAGAACTACTTCCGTCTGTACAACAAGCTGTCCGGCATGACCGGTACCGCCGACACCGAAGCGTTCGAATTCCACCAGATCTACAACCTGGCCGTCATGGTCATCCCGCCGAACAAGCCTTTGGCGCGTAAGGACTTCAACGACCTGGTCTATCTGACGGCGGAAGAGAAGTACGCCGCCATCGTCACCGACATCAAGGCCTGCATCGCGGAAAACCGTCCGGTACTGGTCGGTACGGCGACCATCGAAACTTCCGAGCACATGTCCAATCTGCTCAACAAGGAAGGCATCGAGCACAAGGTTCTGAACGCCAAGTTCCACGAAAAGGAAGCGGAAATCATTGCGCAGGCCGGTCGTCCGGGTGCGTTGACCATCGCCACCAACATGGCTGGTCGTGGTACCGACATCCTGCTGGGCGGCAACTGGGAAGTCGAGGTTGCCAATCTGGAAGACCCGACCCCCGAGCAGATCGCACAGATCAAGGCTGACTGGCAGAAGCGCCATCAGCAGGTGATCGAAGCGGGCGGCCTGCACGTCATCGCCTCCGAGCGTCACGAATCGCGTCGTATCGACAACCAGCTGCGCGGTCGTGCCGGCCGTCAGGGCGACACCGGCTCCAGCCGTTTCTACCTGTCGCTCGAAGACAGCCTGATGCGCATCTTTGCCTCTGACCGGGTGAAGAACTTCATGAAGGCGCTGGGTATGCAGTCCGGCGAGGCCATCGAGCATCGCATGGTGACCAACGCCATCGAAAAAGCGCAGCGCAAGGTGGAAGGTCGCAACTTCGACATCCGCAAACAGTTGCTTGAATTCGATGACGTGGCCAACGAGCAGCGTAAAGTGATTTATCACATGCGTAACACGTTGTTGGCTGCCGAGAACATTGGCGAGACCATTGCCGACTTCCGCGAGGAAGTGCTCAACAACCTGATCAGCCAGCACATTCCGCCACAGTCGCTGCCGGAGCAGTGGAATGTTGCAGGCCTGGAATCGGCGCTCAATACCGACTTCGCGGTTCAACTGCCGATCCAGCAGTGGCTCGACGAAGACGACAAGCTGCACGAAGACAGCCTGCGCGAAAAAATCATGGCGCAGTTGCTGGTGGCGTACAACGAGAAGGAAGACCAGGCCAGCGCCGAAGCGCTGCGCTCCTTCGAGAAGCAGATCCTCCTGCGCGTGCTGGACGACCTGTGGAAAGATCACCTGTCGACCATGGACCACCTGCGTCACGGTATCCACCTGCGCGGCTACGCTCAGAAGAACCCGAAGCAGGAATACAAGCGCGAGTCCTTCACGCTGTTCCAGGAACTGCTCGACTCGATCAAGCGCGACACCATCCGTGTGCTCTCGCATGTTCAGGTTCGTCGCGAAGATCCAGAGGAAGAAGAGGCACGCCTGCGTCAGGACGCCGAAGAGCTGGCCAGTCGCATGCAGTTCGAACACGCGCCTGCCCCGGGCATCGAGCAACCGCTGCTCGACGAAGAGGGTGGCGAAGCGCCTGTTGCCGTTGCATCCGAGCCGGTTCGCAACGACCAGAAGCTGGGTCGCAACGAGCTGTGCTGGTGTGGTTCGGGCAAGAAATTCAAGCACTGTCACGGCCAGATCAACTAAGCCTTTGACCGTGTAATACCTGCGCCGCGACCGGCTTGCCCGTCGCGGCGTTTTTTCATTGAGCGCCGTACCGATGCGGACGGCGCCACACTCCATGAGGAGCACCCCGATGGCTGTTGGTCTTGGTCCTTTGCCTGCGTTGCACCCGGTTCCCGGTTTTGAACTTGGCATTTCTTCTGCCGGCATCAAACGCCCGGGGCGCAAGGATGTTGTGGTCATGCGCTGTGCCGAAGGCTCCAGCGTTGCCGGTGTATTCACCTTGAATGCGTTCTGCGCAGCGCCGGTCATTCTGGCCAAACAGCGCGTCCAGGGCACTGTGCGTTATCTGTTGACCAACACCGGCAATGCCAATGCGGGCACCGGCGAGCCGGGTCTGGTTGCGGCGCGTCGTACTTGCGAGAAGCTGGCGCAACTGACTGGCGTCGATGCTTCGGCGGTGCTGCCCTACTCGACGGGCGTGATCGGCGAGCCGCTGCCGGTGGAAAAGATCGAAGGCGCTCTGCAAGCCGCGATCGATGATCTGTCTGTGGATAACTGGGCCGCTGCGGCGACCGGGATCATGACCACCGACACCCTGCCCAAAGGCGCCAGCCGTCAGTTCAGCCATGACGGCGTGACCGTCACTGTGACCGGCATCAGCAAGGGCGCAGGCATGATTCGCCCGAACATGGCGACCATGCTCGGTTACATCGCCACCGACGCCAAAGTGGCGCAGAGCGTGCTTCAGGACCTGATTCGTGACAGCGCCAACAAGTCGTTCAACCGCATCACCATCGATGGCGACACCTCGACCAACGATTGCTGCATGCTGATCGCCACCGGTCAGGCTGACCTGCCGGAAATTACCGAGGCCAAAGGCACGTTGTTCGAAGCGTTGAAGAAAGCCGTGTTCGACGTGTGCATGGAGGTCGCTCAGGCCATCGTGCGTGACGGTGAGGGTGCGACCAAGTTCGTGACCGTGGAAGTCAACGGTGGCGGCAATCACCAGGAATGCCTGGACGTCGGCTATGCCGTGGCCCACTCGCCGCTGATCAAGACCGCGTTGTTCGCCTCCGACCCGAACTGGGGACGTATCCTGGCGGCGGTCGGCCGTGCCGGTGTGCCGGATCTGGACGTGAGCAAGATCGACGTATTCCTGGGGGGCGTGTGCATCGCCAGCCAGGGCTGCCGCGCCACGACCTACACCGAAGAGCAGGGCTCGGCGGTCATGGCCGAAGAAGAAATCACCATCCGTATCGAGCTGGGCCGCGGCGATTGCAGCGAAACGATCTGGACCACCGATCTTTCTCACGAGTACGTGAAGATCAATGCGGAATACCGCACCTGATTCAATGCCCGGCGCGCCGGCATCCTGTCTTCGCGCCGGGCTCAATGGAGCTGAACCATGAGCCTGCATCTGATTATCGGCGACAAACGCTACTCCTCCTGGTCGCTGCGTCCCTGGCTGGTGCTGGAAATGACCGGTGCTCCGTTCACCGATCAGGTCATCCGCCTGAACCAGCCTGACACCCGCGCGAACATTCTCAAGTATTCACCGACCGGCAAGGTCCCTGCGTTGCAGTGCAAGCACGGCACGATCATCGATTCGCTGGCCATTTGCGAATACCTGGTCGAGCGTTTTCCGGACGCCGACCTGTGGCCGAGCGACACCGCCGCACGTGCCCAGGCGCGTTCTGCCTGCGCGCAGATGCACAGCGGTTTTGTCAGCCTGCGTTCGAATATGCCGATGGACCTGCGTCAGGATCAGGCACTGGAAGTGATTCCGGTCGATACCCAGAACGACATCGACCGTATTGTCGAGCTGTGGGCCGAATGCCGCAATGCGGCGGCCGAAAGCGGTCCGTTTCTGTTCGGCAAGCCGAGCATTGCCGATGCGTTCTTCGCGCCGGTGGCGATTCGTCTGCGCAGCTATCGTGTCGAGTTGCCCGCAGAAGCGCTGGCTTACATCGAAACCATCTACCAATGGCCTGCCTTCAAACGCTGGCAGCAGGCCGGTCTGGAGGAGTCCTGATCGTGAAACGAGTGCATGTGGCCGCCGCCGTCATTCGTGGTGCTGACGGCAGCGTATTGATTGCCCGACGTGCCGATACCCAGCATCAAGGTGGCCTCTGGGAGTTTCCCGGCGGTAAGGTCGAGGAGGGCGAGACCGTCCAGGCGGCGCTCGCACGTGAACTGCAGGAAGAGCTGGGTATCCTGGTGACGGCTGCGCGTCCGCTGATCAAGGTCTGCCACGACTATCCGGACAAGCAGGTGCTCCTGGACGTCTGGGAAGTCTCGGCCTTCACTGGCCAGGCGCATGGCGCCGAAGGGCAGCCGCTGGTCTGGGCCACCCCGCGCGAGCTGGCCAATTATGACTTTCCAGCCGCCAATCAGCCGATCGTCGCGGCGGCACGTTTGCCTGGCGAGTATCTGATCACGCCTGACGGGCTGGACACTATCGAGCTGTTGCGCGGTATGCAGAAAGCCATCGCCGGTGGCATCAAGCTGGTCCAGTTGCGGGCACCGGGCGGCTACGATCCGAAGTACCGTGACCTGGCCGTGGATGCGGCAGGCCTGTGTGCCGGCAAGGCGCAGCTCATGCTCAAAGGGCCTCTGGAGTGGCTGGGCGACTTTCCGTCCGCCGGCTGGCACCTGACGGCGGAGCAGCTGCGCAAGTACGCCAGTCGCGGGCGTCCGTTCCCGGAGAACCGCTGGCTGGCGGCGTCATGCCATAACGCCGAAGAGCTGGCTCTGGCCGAGCAGATGGGCGTGGATTTCGTCACCCTGTCGCCCGTTCAGCCAACCCTGACCCACCCTGATGCACAGCCGCTGGGCTGGCAGCAGGCAACGCAATTGATCGCAGGCTTCAACAAGCCGGTCTTTCTGTTGGGCGGAGTGGGCCCTGCCGAGCGTCAACAGGCCTGGGAGAGCGGCGCACAGGGCGTGGCCGGGATTCGCGCGTTCTGGCCTGACGAGATCGTCTGACGCTCAGCAGAGGACACAGAGCGTCCAGAACGGCATGCCCACGCAGAGTAACTAGCGTTATACACAAGTCTGCTCTTGATTCTGGCCGCAGGCCGTGGGAGCCAACTGCTCGCGAAGAGGCCAGTAAAACCCCTGAAAATGGGGCGTCTGGACCGACGTCTTCGTGAGCCCGCCTCGCTCACTCCCACAAGACCTATACCTAACGCCAGAACGCTGGCGTGAGGATGTCTTCTGTGATGCTCCGTTTAATGGATATGTCCATCAAAGCGGCTTGGGCGCGGGCTGCCAAAGGATCTCGGAAATGCCCTGTCGTCTGGCGATCAATCGGGCTGCGACGAACAGCAGGTCCGACAGCCTGTTGATGTACGCCAGCCCTGCGCCTTCCAGCGGCTCGACGGCATTCAGATGCTGACAGCGACGTTCTGCACTGCGTGCCAGGCTACGGCAGATGTGCGCTTGGGCGATCAGCGATGAACCGCCTGGCAAAATGAAATTCTCCAGCGGGCCCAGTTCCTCATTCCAGACATCAATGGCGGCTTCCAGCCGCTCGACCTCGGCTTCGTTCAGCGCCTTGTAGGTCGGCATGGCCAGTTCCCCGCCCAGATCGAACAGTCGGTGCTGGCAGGGTGCAAGTACTTCGATCACTTCGTTGAGCGCCGGGACGCGCTGAGCTTCATCGATCAGCCCCGCCAGCAACAGTCCCAGCTGGCTGTTGAGCGTATCGACCTCACCGATGGCCTCGACGCGCGGATGATCCTTGGAGACGCGTCGGCCATCGCCCAGACCGGTTTCACCGGCATCGCCGGTACGCGTGTAAATCTTCGACAAACGAAAGCCCATTGATGCGATTCCTGATCAGGATTTTGAAATGACCTGCTGCTGAACGCTCACCGGGTTGGCCACCAGCGGTAGACGCAGCGTAAAGCAGGTGCCCGTGCCGAGAGAGGAATGTACCTCCATCTGGCCTTTGTGGTTGTTGGTGACAATGAAGTAGGACACCGACAGACCCAGCCCGGTGCCCTGGCCGATTTCCTTGGTGGTGAAAAACGGCTCGAACGTACGCTTGCGAATGCTCTCCGACATGCCGATGCCGTTGTCCTCGACCTGAATCTCGGCCCACGGCGGATTGAGACGCGTGCGCAGGGTAATGCGCCCTGGCTCTTCGCTCTCCGGCCGCTGGTGAATGGCCTGCGCGGCGTTCTTCAGCAGGTTCAGCAGCACCTGCTCCAGCTCGTTGGCGATGCATGGTACCGGACCCAGTTCGGGGTCGAACTGACGGATGATGTGCTGACCCTTGAAGTCGAAGCCGATGGTCAGATCGAAGTCGTTACTGGCGATCTCCACGGCCTGATCGATCAAGGCCGGCAAGTCGCAGGGCGATAACTGCCGACTGCTCAGGCGGCTGAAATTGAGCATGTGGCTGACAATTTTTGCGGCCCTGGCACCGGCCTGTTGAATACCGTCGAGCAGTTTCGGCACTTCGCGGCTTTCCAGGTAATGGTTGACCTGCGCCAGATCGATGCCGTCGGCCTCGGCCTGCTCGATGTTCTTCGGCAGTTCCGGGGACAGCCGCCGACGGATGTTCTGTACGTTGTGCAGTATGGCGCCCAGCGGGTTGTTGATCTCATGGGCCATGCCTGCTGCCAGACCGCCGACAGACAGCATTTTTTCCGACTGCACCATCATTTCTTCCAGCGATATGCGCTGGGTGATGTCATCGATCCGGATCACCACGCCGCGCCCGGCATCGCCAGTCAACGGATAGAACGTCAGAGCGTAGTGGCGGGGCTCGTCATTCTTGATCCAGGTCACGCGCTCGATCTTGGTCACGCTGTGACGCTCGACGGTGTGTTTGATCTGCGGCAGAAACGAGCGCATCGGCTCGAAGGCCAGGAAGATCGGCTGGTTCAGCGCTTCGTCCAGTGTGGTGCCGGACAGCGCTGTGGCTTCCTGATTCCACTGGGTGACGTACAACTGTTCATCCAGCGCAATCATCGCCGAGGGCATCGAGTCGATGATGCTGTTGAGGTAATTCTGAAAGCCGGTGAGCTTCTTCTCGATCTTGCTGCGCACCTGGACTTCCAGCTCCAGCTTGCGGTTGGTGTGGCGGGTTTCCTCGGCCAGCCCCTGGGCCTGATCGTAGGCTTCCTGCGAGTCGTCGCGCGCGCGCTTGAGTTGCTGTTCACGCGCTTCGATACGCGACAGCATGGTGTTGAACGCCTCGGCCAGACTGCCGATTTCATCATCGTTGCCGGGTTCTGCGCGCAGTGCGTAGTTCTCTTCGCGGGTCACCTGCCGGGACAATTCTTCCAGTTGGTAAATGGGCTCGGTGATCAGTCGGCGAATCTGCCGCGCCACCACCAGCCACAGCAACACGCTGAACACCAGAATGCCCAGGCTGGCGGTGAGCGTGCCGGTGTAGAAGGCCGGTGGCAGCTCGCTGCTGGCCACCAGCAGCAGATGCCCTGGCGGCTCGTCACCTTTGGGTACGGTGATGACTTGCGTGCTGCGAAATTCGGTGAGGCGCCAGCTATCCAGGTCTTTAAAGCGTCTGGGCAGCTCAAGGCTTTCGCCCTGATGCATCTGTTCAAGCCGCTCGCCGCTGTTGTCATACAGGGCTGCGGCACGCAACGGCCCGTAGCTTCTCAGCTCCTTGAGCAGCGCGCGCGCCTCATCAGGCGAGTACAAGGCCCGCTCGTTGAGGTTGGCGCTGCTGATCAGCCTGCCGATGGTCTGCAGGGCCTGCGGAGCCATCGCCTCCTGAGAGATGTAGTAGGCCGCGCTGATGAAGGTCAGGTTGGCGACCAGCAGTACAGTGGTCATCAGGACCAGCAGGGCAGCCAGCAGTTTCTGACCTACCGGCAGGTTTTCCAGGCGTTGGCGCAAAGGCATTGGGCAAGTCGCAGTGACGGGTGATGCGAGCAGGGTAGCGCGGGCTAGTCGGTACGCAAACCCTTGCTTGCCAGATGAGCGGTCAGACGCGTCTGCAAATGCTGCAGGTGCGGTGCCGGGCAGCCATGACGCACTGCGGCTGCGCACGCGTAACCCAGCAGGTAGCTGATTTCGGTGCGTCGCCCGTGAAGCACATCCTGATACATGGATGAGTAGTTGGCGGCGGTCGCCTGGATGACCCGCAGCACTTCAGCGTGCAACTCCTGCGCAGCCGCTGGCTGGCCGCAGCGGCCCAGCAGTTCGCTCAACTCGGCGCACAGCGTGGCGACCTCGCAGGCGTGTTCGAGCAGGCCACCATTACGGCAGTCGTGCAGGACCGTTAGCGGGTTGATCGCACAGTTGAGGGCCAGCTTGCGCCACAGGCGGGTCAGGATGTCCGGCGTCCATTCGTGGGGAATGCCACTGTCGTGCAAATCCTGCACAAGCGCGGGGGCTGTCGGGTTGGATGCATCACCCAGCCAGTTGAAACCATGGCCAGCGAACCTGACGCGCCAGTCCGACTCCAGAAATGCGCCTTCGGTGCTGGACGCGAACAGGCAGCGCGCGTGGGGTATTTGTGCGGCCACTGCATCCTGGCTGCCCAGACCGTTCTGCAGCAGGATGACGTCGGCCTGCGCCGTCAGTCGCGGAGCCAGTTGAGCGACAGCCTGCTCGGCCTCGTAAGCCTTGCAGGCCACCAGCAGCCGTTCGATGGGCTGTCGATGGTCGGCGGTCTGTGCTTCGACCCGGTACGCATGGGCAATATCGTTCTCGACCAGCGTCACGCAGCTGCCATTGGCTTGATAGGCGGCCAGCCGATCCGCGTTACGAAGGATCAACCGCACCGGCAGATTCGCGCGTGCCAGTCGCGTCGCCCAGAGACTGCCCAGGCTGCCCGCACCGAGAACATGCCATGTCGCCGCCATCACAGCGGCACGTTATGGCGCTGAAGCGGTCTGCAGAAGGTGAAAACAAGGATGTGCATGGAAGGCTCACAGTGAACGCCGGAAAAGTCTCGTTATAATGAGCGTTCTTTCACACCGTCAAGTCATGCGTGCCCGAATTGTGCGCACGCCGTTTATCTGGAGAACATACATGCCCTCGTTCGACGTAGTGTCCGAATTGGATAAACACGAAGTCACGAATGCCGTCGACAACGCTATCAAAGAGCTGGACCGTCGCTATGACCTCAAAGGCAAAGGCACGTTCGAGTTCAAGGAACTGACTGTCACGCTGACCGCAGAAGCAGACTTCCAGCTGGAGGCCATGATCGAAATCCTCAAGCTGGCGCTGGTCAAACGCAAGATCGACGCGAAGTGCCTCGAGATCAAGGACGCTTATGCTTCCGGCAAATTGATGAAGCAGGAAGTCATCCTGCGTGAAGGCATCGACAAGGAGCTGGCGAAGAAAATCGTCGCTCACATCAAGGAAGCCAAGCTCAAGGTCCAGGCCGCCATCCAGGGCGAGCAGGTGCGGGTGACCGGTAAGAAGCGCGACGACCTGCAAGAAGCCATCGCAGCGCTGCGTGCCTACGATTCGGGCATGCCGTTGCAATTCAACAACTTCCGCGACTGATCGTTGCATTGAAAGCCGGGGAACCCTGCGTTCCCCCGCCAGTCCGAATCGCCCTGAGCATTGAAATGACGGCAGGCCGCCGTGGTTTTGATCGCAGTTCGTGACGAGTAAGGAGATAACGATGGATTTAAACGCAGAAGTCGGTCATCTGTGGCAAGCGTCGCAGGCCTGGATTCCGATGATCATGGAGTACGGCAGCCGCTTGCTGCTGGCAGTCGTCACGCTGTGCGTAGGCTGGTGGCTGATCAACCGGCTGACCGGCAAACTGGGCGCCTTGCTGGCCTTGCGACACGCCGATCTGGCCTTGCAGGGCTTTGTCAGTAATCTGGCCAACGTCATTCTGAAAATCCTGCTGGTGGTCAGCGTCGCGTCGATGATCGGCGTGGAAACCACCTCGTTCGTGGCGGCGATCGGTGCGGCCGGTCTGGCGATCGGTCTGGCCCTGCAAGGCAGCCTGGCGAACTTCGCCGGTGGCGTACTGATTCTGTTGTTCCGCCCGTTCCGTATCGGTGACTGGATCGAAGCCCAGGGTGTGGCGGGAACCGTCGACAACATCCAGATCTTCCACACCGTGCTGCGCACCGGCGACAACCGTACCGTGATCATTCCCAACGGCAACCTGTCCAACGGCATCATCACCAACACCAACCGTCAACCGACCCGCAAGATCACCTTCGACATCGGCGTCAGCCATGATGCCGATCTCAAGAAGGCCTTGCAGGTCCTGCTGGACATGGCCGACGACCCGCGCGTCCTCAAGGACCCGGCCCCCCAGGCTGTGGTGGCAGCGCTGGGGGAGAACGCGATTACCTTGTCCCTGCGCGTCTGGACCAGCAGTGGCGACATGGGCGACGTGACGTCGATGTTCAACATCGAAGCGCGCGACCGCCTGAAGGACGCCGGCATCGAGATCCCACTGCCGCAACGGATTGTGCGGGTGGTTCAGGAATAAGGGTTTGTGCGGTAAGACAAAGCCCTGGCTCTTGAGAGTCGGGGCTTTTTTAGTTGCAGTGTCCAGCGAAAGGCGATTTCGAAAACAGCACAATGGCCCTACGCATCCAGGATGCTTAAAGGGCCAGCGCTGACCTACTTCCAAGAGTCGTACGGCACACCAAATTTTTCGATATAGGCTTTGGATTCATCGGAGAGAGAGTCGTATTTACCACCAGACTTACCTTCATACGGGCCCCGCGGATCAATCATAGCTTTTACCGTAGTCACTTCGACCGGTGTCATGCAAGGACCGCCGACCCAGACTCTGGCAATGCCTCCGGGTACCAGCCTTATGCCGATTGAATCACGATAACCCGTGATCCATTTCCCATTAAAAGTACAGAAAACTTTTTCGCCCTTGCGCATAAGCTCTCTGGTCGCCTCGGGTATTTTTACCACCATCAGGTAGGTCTGCGGCTCAACCAGCGATTGCCAACGGACATGGATATATTTGGGCAATTCCGCACCTATCACACGTTTTCCGCCTCCGGCAGGCCCTCTTTTCGGCCAACCACGAGGATTGCCGGAGTTGTTGGGAGGCGATTGCATTGACGCAATGCCACTCGCCGCACGTTGAAACACATGGTCCTGAATGTCGACCACATCGGCTGTTTCGATCCAGACCTCCATGTAGTCAGGAGCCGAGAACCCCAGCGTCCATGCTTTATAGGGCATTGACTGACTACTGGCGACAGTACAACCACCGAGCAGAAACGCGGCAAGCGCGATACGTATAAAATTACTCATTTGGATGCACCGTGCGTACAGAGTTTTCGTCTGGTCGATTAAAGATGTGACGTGCCAGCCCTTCGCATCCAGAATGCTTAAAGGGCCAGCGCTGACCTACTTCCAAGAGTCGTACGGCACACCAAACTTCTCGACATAGGCTTTGGAGACATCGGAGGGAGGGGCGTACTCACCACCAGACTTACCTTCATACGGGCCGCGCGGATCAATCACCGCTTTTACCGTAGCCACCTCGATCGGTGTCATGCAGGGACCGGTTACCCATACTTTGGCAATACCTCCGGGGACCAGCCTTATGCCGATTGCCTCACGATATCCGGTGATCCATTTCCCATCAAATGTACAGAAAACTTTTTCGCCCTTGCGCATAAGCTCCCTGGTCGCCTCGGGGATTTTAATCACCATCTGGTAGGTTTGCGGCTCGACCAGCGATTGCCAGCGGACATAAATCTGTTTGGGCAAGTCAGCCCCTGTAACGTATTTGCCCTTACCCCAACTTGCTCTTTTCGGCCAGCCTCGGGGATCGCCGGTGTTGTTAGGAGGCTCTTGCATTGCGGCAATGCCACTCATTGCACGTGGATATACCTGGTCCTGAATATCGACCACATCTGCCGTTTCGATCCAGACTTCCATGTAAGCGGGAGCCGAAAACCCCAAGCGCCAAGCCTTATAGGGCATTGACTGGCTATTGGCAAAGGTGCAGCCACTGAGCAGAAAAACGACAAAAGTGATACGGATAAAATTAATCATTTGGATGCACCGTGCGCACAGAACTTTCGTCTGGTCGAGTAAAGATATGACGTGCCAGCCCTTCGCATCCAGGATGCTTGGAGGGCCAGTATTGATCTACTTCCAAGAGTCGTACGGCACACCAAACTTCTCGATATAGGCTTTGGAAACTGCTGAAAGGGGCCTGTAGTGACCACCAGACTTACCTTCATACGGACCGCGCGGATCAATCACGGCTTTTATCGTAGTCACCTCGATAGGTGTCATGCAGGGACCGGTTACCGATACTTTGGCAATGCCTCCGGGAACCAGCCTTATACCTATTGCCTCACGATATCCGGTGATCCATTGCGCATCGGCCGCGCAGAACACTTTCTCCCCCTTGCGCATAAGCTCCCGGGTCGCCTCGGGGATTTTAATCACCATCTGGTAGGTTTGCGGCTCGACCAGCGATTGCCAGCGGACATAGATCTGTTTGGGCAAGTCAGCACCTGTCACGTACTTGCCCTTACCCCAACCTGCTCTTTTAGGCCAGCCTCGGGGATCGCCGGAGTTGTTGGGGGGCGTTAGTATTGCAGCGTTGCCACTCATCGCACGTGGATATACCTGTTCCTGAATATCGACCACATCCGCCGATTCGATCCAGACTTCCATGTAAGCGGGAGCAGAAAATCCCAAGCGCCAGGCTTTATAGGGCATTGACTGGCTATTGGCGAAGGTGCAGCCGCTAAGCAGAAAAGCGACAAAAACGATACGGATAAAATTAATCATTTGGATGCACCGTGCGCACAGAACTTTCGTCCGGTCGATTAAAGGTGTGACGTGCCAGCCCTTCGCATCCAGGATGCTTGGAGGGCCAGTATTGATCTACTTCCAAGAGTCGTACGGCACACCAAACTTCTCGACATAGGCTTTGGATGCATCGGTGAGAGGGTCGTACTCACCATCAGACTTACCTTCATACGGGCCACGAGGGTCAATAACGGCTTGTACCGTAGTCACCTCGACCGGTGTCATGCAGGCGCCGCCTACCCAAACCCTGGCGATACCTCCCGGGATCAGCCTTATGCCGATTGCCTTACGATAACCCGTGATCCATTTTCCATCGGCCTCGCAGAACACTTTTTCCCCCTTGCGCATGATCTCTCGAGTGGCCTCGGGGATTTTTATCACCATCAGGTAGGTTTGCGGTTCAACCAGCGATTGCCAGCGGACATGGATATATTTGGGCAAGTCCGCGCCTAACACACGTTTTCCGCCTCCGGCAGGCCCTCTTTTCGGCCAACCACGAGGATTGCCGGAGTTGTTGGGAGGCGATTGCATTGACGCAATGCCACTCGCCGCACGTTGAAACACATGGTCCTGAATGTCGACCACATCGGCTGTTTCGATCCAGACCTCCATGTAGTCAGGAGCAGAGAACCCTAGAGTCCATGCTTTGTAAGGTAGTGAGCTACTGCTAGCAAATGTGCAGCCACTCAGCAGAAAAACGACAAAAGTGATACGTATAAAATTAATCATTTGGATGCACCGTGCGCACAGAGTTTTCGTCTGATCGATTAAAGATGTGACGTGCCAGCCCTTCGCATCCAGGATGCTTAAAGGGCCAGCATTGACCTACTTCCACGAGTCGTACGGCACACCAAATTTCTCGATATAGGCTTTGGATACATCGGAAAGAGAGTCGTACTTACCACCAGACTTACCTTCATACGGACCGCGCGGATCAATCACGGCTTTTACCGTAGTCACCTCGACCGGTGTCATGCAGGCGCCGCCTACCCAGACTCTGGCGATACCTCCGGGGACCAGCCTTACACCGATTGAATCACGATAACCCGTGATCCATTTCCCATCGGCCGCGCAGAACACTTTCTCCCCCTTGCGCATGATCTCTCGAGTGGCCTCTGGGATTTTAATCACCATCAGGTAGGTTTGCGGTTCGGCCAGCGATTGCCAACGGACATAGATCTGCTTGGGCAAGTCCGCCCCTGTTACGTGTTTACCTTTACCAATGCCAGCTCTTTTCGGCCAACCACGTGGATCGCCTGAGTTGTTGGGGGGGGTTAATATTGACGCGGTACCACTCATCGCACGTTGAAACACATGGTCCTGAATGTCGACCACATCTGCTGTTTCGATCCAGACTTCCATGTAGTCGGGGACCGAGAACCCCAGGTACCAGGATTTATAAGGCATTGACTGGCTGCTTGCGAAAGTGCAACCACCGAGCAGAAGCGCGGCGAGCGCGATACGTATAAAATTAATCATTAGGATGCACCGTGCGCACAGAGTTTTCGTCTGGTCGATTAAAGATGTGACGTGCCAGCCCTTCGCATCCAGGATGATAAAAGTGCCAGCACTGACCTACTTCCACGAGTCGTACGGCACACCAAACTTCTCGACATAGGCTTTGGAAACGGCTGAAAGGGGCCGGTAGTGGCCACCAGACTTACCTTCATACGGGCCGCGCGGATCAATCACGGCTTTTACCGTAGCCACCTCGATCGGTGTCATGCAGCCGCCGCCTACCCAGACTTTGGCGATACCTCCAGGAGCCAGCCTTATACCGATCGAGTCACGATAACCGGTGATCCATTCTCCACCAAATGAACAGAAAGCCTTTTCCTCTTTGCGCATGAGCTCCCGGGTCGCCTCGGGGATTTTAATCACCATTTGGTACGTTTGCGGTTCTGCCAGCGATTGCCAACGGACATAGATCTGTTTGGGCAAGTCGGCCCCTGTTACGTGCTTACCTTTACCTATGCCGGCTCTTTTCGGCCAGCCACGTGGATCGCCTGAGTTGTTGGGGGGGGTTAATATTGACGCGGTACCACTCATCGCACGTTGAAACACATGGTCCTGAATGTCGACCACATCTGCTGTTTCGATCCAGACTTCCATGTAGTCGGGGACCGAGAACCCCAGGTACCAGGATTTGTAAGGCATTGACTGGCTGCTGGCGAAAGTGCAACCACCGAGTAGAAGTGCGGCGAGCGCGATACGTATAAAATTAATCATTTGGATGCACCGTGAGCACAGAACTTTCGTCTGGTCGATTAAAGATGTGACGTGCCAGCCCTTCGCATCCAGGATGCTTAAAGGGCCGGCACTGACCTACTTCCACGAGTCGTACGGCACACCAAACTTCTCGACATAGGCTTTGGAGACTGCTGAAAGGGGTCGGTAGTGGCCACCAGACTTACCTTCATACGGGCCGCGCGGATCAATAATAGCTTTTACCGTAGCCACCTCGATTGATGTCATGCAGGCGCCGCCTACCCAGACTTTGGCAATGCCTCCGGGGGCCAGCCTTATACCAATTGAATCACGATAACCCGTTATCCATTTCCCATCGGCCGCGCAGAACACTTTCTCCCCCTTGAGCATGATCTCTCGAGTGGCCTCAGGGAATTTAATCACCATCAGGTAAGTTTGCGGTTCGGCCAGAGATTGCCAACGGACATAGATCTGTTTGGGCAAGTCGGCACCTGTTACATTCTTACCGCTGCCGAGGGCTATTCTTTTTGGCCAACCTCGCGGATCGCCAGAGTTGTTTGTGGGAGTTAATATTGACGCGTTACCACTCATCGCACGTGGGTATACGTGGTCCTGAATATCGACGACATCGGCTGTTTCGATCCAGACTTCCATGTAAGCGGGGGCAGAGAACCCCAGATACCAGGATTTGTAAGGCATTGAACTACTGCTAGCAAATGTGCAGCCACTGAGCAGAAAAACGACAAAAGTGATACGGATAAAATTAATCATTTGGATGCACCGTGCGCACAGAACTTTCGTCTGGTCGAGTAACGATATGACGTGCCAGCCCTTCGCATCCAGAATGCTTAAAGGGCCGGCACTGACCTACTTCCAAGAGTCGTACGGCACACCAAACTTCTCGACATAGGCTTTGGAAACTGCTGAAAGGGGCCGGTGGTGGCCACCAGACGTACCTTCATACGGACCGCGCGGAGCAATCACCGCGTGTACCGTAGTCACCTCGACCGGTGTCATGCAGGCGCCGCCTACCCAGACTTTGGCAATACCTCCGGGGACTAGCCTTACGCCGATTGAATTACGATAACCCGTGATCCATTTCCCATCAAATGCACAGAACACTTTTTCGCCCTTGCGCATAAGCTCCCTGGTCGCCTCGGGGACTTTAATCACCATTTGGTACGTTTGCGGTTCTGCCAGCGATTGCCAACGGACATAGATCTGTTTGGGCAAGTCGGCCCCTGTTACGTGCTTACCTTTACCTATGCCGGCTCTTTTCGGCCAGCCACGTGGATCGCCTGAGTTGTTGGGGGGAGTTGATATTGATGCGTTGCCACTCATCGCACGTGGGTACATATGGTCCTGAATATCAACCACATCGGCTGTTTCAATCCAGACTTCCATGTAGTCGGGGACCGAGAACCCCAGATACCAGGATTTGTAAGGCATTGACTGGCTGCTGGCGACAGTACAACCACCGAGCAGAAACGCGGCAAGCGCGATACGGATAAAATTACTCATTTGGATGCACCGTGCGTACAGAGTTTTCGTCTGGTCGATTGATGAAGATAATGTTCAGGTCGCTATTGTTAAGATTTTTAGCGGCGTTCCAGTTATCGGAGATATGCACATAACGGTGAAACAGCAGTTCTTCCTCCTGCGAGGTTAGCCCGGTTGTTCTGCTTTTCCCTTGAGCGTAAGCCATCAGTTTCTCGGAGATGGGGACGAGCTCCGCAGGTAAAGAGAGTCGCATTTCACCTTCGTCTATCTCGCCAAACGGCACCCCATTTTTCACGGCCAGTTCGCGCATGATCCGAAAGTAGATCAAGGACAGATCACCGCGGACTTCGCGCTGGCTGCTTACGGCGGCATACACGTGTTTCATGTCTTTGCGGTTGTCTCTGTCGGTGTTACGAAACGGCACCTCCCACGTGCGGATCTCCAACGGAAGGTTATAGGGGGCCAGTTGGTCTTGAAGCCGTCTCAAGTCCTGCTGGGCAAGCTTGTAACTGTTGGCGTCAGCGAACGACGTCCTTTCTTCAACCGTGCTTTTACGCGGTTTGCTGAGCAGGATGCGCTCCATCGCCTTGGGTAAATAACCGCCGCCCAGGTCTGAGTGCGCGCCAGGCAGGACAATATCGGCCGATCCAAGGCTGTTGAGGGCAAAGTTATAACGGCGTTCATTGCGAGCGACCAACTGGACGACTTTGTGGGCCGCGTCTGGCGCCAGATGGATGTTGATCCCAGGGTTATAAGCGTTATTACCCGTCCAGTCCCCCTTCAGCGGATTGGCAATGGCCGCGACCGTGTCGTAAACGCCAATGAAATTGATGGAAAAATCGATATGCGGCTTCCAGGCAAAGCTGTCCACTAACCCTGGAGTGCCAGCGGGGATCGCCTTAGCCAGAATGCTTCCTTCGCCCTTGAGGACTTCATTGGCAAAATCCCTGGCTGCGGCAGCACCACGGCTGAAGCCGAAAATATCGAACTCGATTTTAGCGACACGCTTATCGGGGTTGTTGTCCTGAAATGTTCGGATAGCCTCGAGAATAAGCGGCGGGGTTTCTTCAACTCGCGCCCGGACGCCCTGCACACCCATACCCGTGCCTTGCGAAAAGGTGGAATCTCCTGCGGTACTGCTGGTACCGATCCCGTCCAAATATACGGACAGGTTTGCGGTTTTGGCGTCAATCGGAAGTGTTATGTCCCGCTGGTCTATATAAAGGGCATAAAGACGGGCGACGTTGCTGACATCATTGCCATAACTGTTATCCGGACTGCTTCCCTTGCCGTCAAAACCATGAGCCGCGCAGTACTGACGAATATCTTCAGCGGCTTCCTCCAGGTTCACGTCTGACGCAAAGCAGCCAAACGCCCGCTCACTGTTGATGCGGTTGTTGCCCGTCCCGTCAAAGAACATCCCGATTCGCAAGGTGATCTCTTCCAGCTCAACCTCTTCTTCCTCTTCCTCAAGCTCCTCTTCCGTCGGCGCCTGGGCACTGAGCTCTCCCATGGGGGGCGGACTCAGTAATTGCCCCGCAATGGCTGCGCCAGCGGCACCCGGAACGAGTGGCGTCAGAATACCGATCCCGGTCCCGACACCTGCAGAACCTCCTGTATTGACCTTCACCTCGGGACCGCTGATTGTCACGCCACCGGCGTCCAGCTTGACGAAGCTGCCACCTGCCTTGGCGGTCAGTTCCACTCCGGCCTCAATCACCACCTTGTCGCCTGCGTGGTAGTGAATCTCCGTACCGGCTTCTACAAACTGCGCCGCCCCGATTTTCACATGCCGGGTCACGCCGACGGTCAGGTGGTCATCTGCTCGCGCTTCAGTCTTGCGGTCCAGGTGCGTGATTCGATGTTCTTCCACCTTGAACTCGCTGAACACATCGGCCTCGACCGTGTCATGCCGCTCATTGCCGATGTGGATCTTCTGGTCATGCTCGATGTTTTCATCCCAGTCGCGCTGGGCGTGCAGGTAGATCTGTTCCGCACCTTTCTTGTCTTCGATGCGAAACTCGTTGTAGCCCTTGCCGCCCGGTGAGCTGAGCGTCTTGAAGGTGCTGCGGGTTTTGTTCGCCGGCAGGTCGTAGGGAACGACGTTTTCCTTGTGAAACAGGCAGCCGCTGATCAGCGGTTGGTCGGGGTCGCCTTCGAGGAAGGTGACGAGTACCTCCATACCCACGCGTGGAGTGGCGATGCCTCCGTAGGCATTTCCGGCCCAGCCAGTGGCGACGCGCAACCAGCAGCTGGAGTTGTCGTTGGCCTGGCCGTCACGATCCCAATGGAACTGGACTTTGACACGCCCGTATTCGTCGCAATGGATTTCTTCACCCGGTGGCCCGGTGACGAAGGCCGTCTGGATACCCAGCGCTTTGGGTTTGGGGTGCTCCAGGGCAGGGCGGTAATGCGCATCCCACGGCGTGGCCAGGAAGTGATTACGGTAGCCCTGGTGAAAATCGTCTTTGTTATCCGTGACGTCGCTGGTGACGTTTGCGCCCAGCACTTGCGGCTGTTTGCCTTCGTGAATGACTTCCAGCAGCAGCCAGAGGTCGTTCCACTCTGCGCGTGGATGTTCGTTCAGGGCCAGGAAATGGCCGCTGACCAGCGTCGGCTCGTCGCCTTTGCCTTCGGCGAGCTGGTAGTCGCTGCGATGGCGTTCCAAGGCGCGGGTCGCCAGTTGTTTGCCGCGCTCACGGCTGGTGAAGCGGCCAGGGTAGTCGTAGTCCTCCAGGTCCGGAGCAAAGGCGCTTTTGGCGGCGCTTTCGGGCAGGATGCCTGGCTTTTTGAAATCGTAATCGCGCCGGCTGACGCGGGTGGTGCGGGTTTCCAGGCGCAGGTTGAAACGTTTGATCACCGGCTTTTCAGCGGCCATGCCGGAGTCTTGCTGATAGCTCACTGGCGCCAGTTTGCGGAACACCGTCTGATCATCGCCGAACACCAGTGTGTGACCGCTGGCACTGTGCTGGAAGTGGAAGTGAATGCCTTCTTCTTCACACAGGCGCTGGATGAAATGCAGGTCTGACTCGTCGTACTGCACGCAGTAATCGCGCTCGGGGTAGGTCGCACCGAGCTGAAAGCTGTAGGCGTCGGCCAAGATGCCACGGGCTTCGAGGACCTGGGCGATGATCTTCGGTACGGTCAGTTGCTGGAAGATTTGTTGGTCGTGGTTGTGGCGCAGGTAAGCCAGCTGCGGCATGAGCCTGATGCTGTAGCGGGTCAGGCTTTTGCCGGAGTCGCCTTGCGTGATGCGATAGACCAGACCGTGGACAAGGCCCTTGCCGGTGGCACCGAAGGTCAGGCAGCCACGCTTGTGCAGCAACTCTTCGAGCTTCAGGTCGGGGCGGGTGCTGACCAGTTCGATGTCGAAGCAGAACGGCTGATTGAGGGCTTCACGCCCCACAAAACCGAGTACCTGAAAATCAACGGATATCCCCTCCAGCGTGAGGGCAATATGGGTTGCGTTTGCGTCCAGCATGTCTTGAGTTCCATCCTTTGAAACAATCTATAACCTGGATGGTGCTTGAATACATCCTTTATCTCAATGCAGAAATTGAGCAGGGCGCTACCGCAGCAAAAATCCAGAGTTTTCCTACAGCGTCTTGCCGTCGGATATTTGTACTGTTGAAGGGGCTCACCGAGAGGGCACCGATCAAAGAAGCTTTGGCCACTCTTCTCGCTGTTAACTCAGCGATTTTCATTCAAGCAGCACCTTTCCAGGGCTTTTTTAGTCGACGATTACTGCAGGCTTATATTGGCCAGCGTAACGATAATGCCGATTGCCGCGACGACGGCGGCGACTGCGTTGATCGAGAACACCGTGCGTAGGGTTGTGGAGAGTCTCCACGGTTTTACGGCGAACGCATAAACCAGCAGGAAGATGATGGCGAAGATCTCCACCTGTGCGAGCAGAACCACCGCGCCACCGAACGCCATTGGCCCGGAAGGGGTCGCGGGATCCTGTGACAGGTAGGAGCTCAGCAGGGTGCCGATGATCGGCAGCCAGATCCCCAGACTGATAAGGATCAGGGGGACGGGGTTGAAAGCGCGTGCTTTGTTTTCGGTGTCCAATGTTGTTCCTTGATGAGGTAGCCAGAGATCAGGGCTTGTCGATAACGGAAGCCTCTTGAGGCGGCTCGGTCTTCGCCGTGCGTATCTCTCGGTTCCATTGCAGGATGATCATCACCAGCGTCGGAATGCCCAGCAGCGCGGTGATCAGGAAGAAGTTGTGGTAGCCGTACTTTTCCACCACCACACCGGAATAGCCGCCCAGCAGGCGCGGTAGCAGCAGCATGATGGAGCTGAGCAAGGCGTATTGCGTGGCAGAGAATTTCAGGTTGGTGAGGCTCGACAGGTAGGCGACGAACGCCGATGTCGCCAGCCCGGAGCTGAGGTTGTCCAGCGAGATGGTAACGATCAGCATCTTCACGTTCGGGCCCATGTCCGCCAGCAACAGGAACAGGATATTGGTCGAAGCCGAGGCCAGTCCGCCGATGAACAGGATCGGCATGATGCCGAAGCGCACGATCAGCAGTCCGCCGATACCGGCCCCCAGCAAGGTCATGATCAGGCCGAAGATTTTGCTGACGCTGGCGATCTGGTCCTTGGTAAAGCCCTGGTCGATGTAGAACACGTTGGCCATGACGCCCATCACCGTGTCCGACATCCGGTAGGTCGCGATCAGGCCCAGCAACAGCAGCGCCTGCCAGCGGTAGCGCATGATGAAATCGTTGATCGGAGTGAGAACCGGTGCCAGTCCGCGACGACCCATCGAGGACAGGCAGGCGATTGTCAGGAGCGTGTAGAGAATCGCGCGTAAAAACGCCCGGTCTTCCAGCAACAGGTCCATCCAGCTGGTGCCGTTGAACAGCACACTGGCGAAGTCGGTATTGTAAAGCTGGGTAAACATCGCCGGTACGGAGACCAGCAGCACAATCAGCACGAACACCGAGGCCAGCTGGTGCGTGAAGCCATAGCGCGCTGCCGACAGCTGGGTGCGCAGCGGCACCGGCGGCTCGCGCATGATCAGTGTGGTGACCAGCGCGGGCAGCATCAGCAGTCCGAACAGCACATAGGTGCCGGTCCACGCTGAATGCTTGTAGGCAAAGCCTGTAGAGCCGAAGCCCTCGGCGAAATACAGTGCACCCGCAGTCGCCAGCAGTGCAGCCACCCGGTAACCGGACATGTAGCTGGCGGCCAGGGCAGCCTGTTGGGTGTCCTGGGCAATTTCCAGGCGATAGGCATCAATGGCGATGTCTTGCGTGGCGGACGAGAAGGCGACCACCACGGCAATCGCGATCAGCCACGAGAGATGCTTTTGCGGGTCGCAGAAGCCCATGCCGATCAGGCCCAGAATCACCAGGCTCTGTGCAAGCACCAACCAGGAGCGACGACGTCCCAGCTTGCCGAGCAGGGGCAGACGCCATTGGTCGAGCAATGGCGACCAGACCCATTTAAAGGCGTAGGCAAGGCCGATCAGGCTCGCATAGCCGATGGTCTCGCGCGCGACACCGGCTTCGCGCAACCACACGGATAATGTCGAAAAGACCAGCATATAAGGCATGCCCGCAGCGAATCCGAGCAGCAGTAACACTAATGTCGACGGGCTGGCATATGCGGCGAGCGCGGCGCGCCAGGTTTTACGGGGCATGGGCTGGAATCTGCCTCAGGTTACGAAAACAAAGGGCGCACTCTAACCGCTGTGCTATAGGGGACGCCAGCCATGGCGCTGCATATCAACCCGATTATTCACAATGGTAACGCCCTCGGCGCGTAAACGTGCCCGTTGTTCGTCGCCGGAAACGCTGCCAGGCGGCAGACTGAGCCGACCGCCAGCCCCCAGAACCCGGTGCCACGGCAGGGAAGAACCGTCCGGCAACTGGCTCAAGGTACGCCCCACCCAGCGTGCCGCTCGGCCCAGGCCTGCTAGTTCGGCAAGTTGCCCGTAGGCGACCACTTTGCCTTCGGGTATCTGCGCCATCGTCAGGTAAAGGGCGGTGCGTCGCGCCTCGTTTGGCGATTGTCCCGCTGGGTAAGGTAATGTTAAGTCCGGATCTGTCACGCGATAATCCTGTATAAAACGCTATTGATTGTCGTTCGCTGAACTTTCGATGGTCCGGGCTGTCTGTTACCACCGTGCTTGGTGGTACATGGATCGCCCCGACACCTCCCCGCAGGAAAATGCCCGATTCCCGCCTTACAGAGCCTAGTTATCGCTTATGTTGTCCAGAACCCTGTTGTGCCTTGCAATCACCGCTGTTTCCACTCCATTGCTTGCCGATACCGTCTGGTTGAAGAATGGCGACCGCCTGACCGGCACAATCAAGGTGTTCGACGGCGGCAAGTTGCTGCTGCAGACCGAATACGGTGGCGCCATCGCGCTGGACTGGAAACAGGTCAAGACCCTGAAAAGCGATCAGCCGTTGCTGGTCAAGCAGGATGAGCATGGCGGTGAGGTCTCCAATTCGCTGCAGGCTGCGGATGACGGCAAGGTCGTGCTGGCCAATGGCGATGCACCCAAGACCGTCGATCTGGCAAGTATCCATCAGATCATCAAGCCCAAGCCGGTTATCACGGATCTTGTCTGGAAAGGCAACATCGACGCGGCGCTGGATTTCCAGCAGGCCGAAAACGATACCAATGATTACAACGTCGCCTTCAAGACCTCGGCTCGTCATGGCGACTGGCGTCACAACGCCAAGGGCGATTACAACCGCGAGACCACCGACGACGTGGTCGGCACTGACAACTGGAGCGCCGAGTACTCGCTGGACCGCTTCCTGACCGAGAAATTCTTCTGGGACGGTCGCATCAGCTACAAACGCGACAAGGTCGAGGATCTGTCTCGTCAGCGCGTAGTCGGTACCGGTCCGGGTTACCAGCTGTGGGATGACGAACTGGGTGCATTCAAGGTCGGTGCGCTGCTTAACCGTACCGATTTCGAGTTCTCCAACGACGAGAAGGAAAACTTCTATTCCGTTGCCGGCACCTGGGATTACAACCGCTACCTGATCGGCAAGAAGGTCGAATTCTTCACCAACGGCGAGCTGGGCAAGCCGCTGAGCTCCGTCGCCGACTACTCGCTGGATGTCGAAGCGGGGCTGCGCTACAAGGTGACCGACTGGGCGTCGCTTAACCTGAAAGCCGAGAAGAACGTCATCAGTGGTTCGAGCAATGGCGATGTCGACAAGACACGCTACACCGCTGGCTTCGGCGTAAGCTGGTAAGCGAAGAGCAGGCGACGCACACCCTGTGCGTCGCCTGCTGCTTTTACGGGCTGACTAGATCCGCATCGCGCCATCCAGCTCCAGGATGCGTCCGCTGAAATAATCGTTTTCCAGAATATAAGCCACCGAGTGTGCAATCTCGTCCGGCCTGCCCATGCGCTTGAGCGGGATCGCCGAGGTCATCTTCTCGAGGGCTTCGGGGCGCATGCTGCCGGTCATTTCGGTTTCAATGAACCCCGGCGCCACGCCTGCCACACGGATGCCGTAGCGGGCGAGTTCCCTTGCCCAGGTAACCGTCGCAGCCGCCACACCGGCCTTGGCTGCCGAGTAGTTGGTCTGTCCGATATTCCCTGCACGTGAAATCGACGAGATATTGATGATCGCGCCCTGACTCTTCTGCTCGATCATTTTCGCCGCCACTTCGCGGGTGCAGAGGAAGACGCCGGTCAGATTGACGTCAATCACCGCCTGCCATTGCGCGAGGCTCAGTTTGGTCATCTCGCCATCCTTGACCTTGACCAGCAGGCCGTCACGCAGAATGCCAGCGTTGTTGACCAGGCCATGAATGGCGCCGAAATCCTCGGCGACCTTGCTGACCGTATCGACGACCTGATCTTCGTTGGCGACATTGCACAGATAGGCGCGAGCCTTGACCCCGAGTGCCTCACAGGCGGCTACAGCCTGATCGAGTTTCTCCTGATTGAGGTCCAGCAGCGCCAGGTTGGCGCCTTTGCCGGCCAGGTATTCGGCCATGGCTCTGCCCAGCCCCTGGCAGCCGCCGGTGATGATTATCAGCTTGTCTTTCAATTCCATATGCGTGCCCAATCACAGTTGATCGTTTCCATGGCATCACTGGCGGGTTGCGAGTGCTTATGCCATAGCCAGAGCACGTTATAGGCTGTTTTTGCGCGTTCGTCTCGGGTCTGCCGCGAGCCCTGAAATACACCGATACACGTTTGTGAAGGCCTGGTTCAGCTCACTTGTGCGCATAATTTAGCGGCAAGCCAGGTGCAGGGAGCTTGAATTAACGACCTTCTGACATCACATACGGTCTACTCGGAAGGCATTCTTCCCTTGAGGAACTCATTTGATGCGTGTTTTTTTGCTGCTGTTTCTATTATTCCCGGTACTTGAGCTGTTTCTGCTGGTTCGTGTCGGGATGTCCATCGGCTTTCTCTGGACCTTTCTGCTGGTCGTCGCGACGTCGATGCTCGGCTTGTTCGTGATGCGCGTAGCCGGGTTTGCGACGGCGCTGCGTGCACGCGAAAGCCTGGCGCGTGGCGAGCTGCCTGCGCAGGAAATGCTCGAAGGCCTGATGGTTGCCGTGGGCGGCGGGCTGCTGCTGTTGCCCGGTTTCATCAGCGACATTCTGGGTGTCATCTGCCTGCTGCCGATCACCCGTCGTCTGCTGATCAACAAGGTCCGCCAGCGCGCCGAAGATCAGGCCATGCGTCAGCGGGCCTTCGCCGATGATTTGCAGACACCTGCCAATCACGGTGCGTCGAGTCATCGCCCAACTGCAATTCACCAGCCTACCCGCGAGCCCGACGTCATCGAAGGCGAGTTCGAGCATCGCGACAAGTAATCTCCACACCCCCCGGCAGCGCGGCACCTCAGGGTGCCGCGTTCGTTTTGACCAGCCGGTTCGGGTGTAAAAAATTTCTATCCAAGACTTGTAATCACTTTGCTCGCCCTTATGTATGGGTCACCGCAAGGTTTCTGGCCTGAAGGCCAGACCGTATTCTGCGGTTCGCGCGTCGAACCGTAACCGGCAAGTCCGGATTTAAACCGGCCGGTGCACTCACCGGACGATCAAACAAACATAATCAGGAGATCGACAATGAAGCTTCGTCCTCTGCATGACCGCGTCGTCATCCGTCGCAGTGAAGAAGAAACGAAAACTGCCGGCGGTATCGTTCTGCCAGGTTCGGCTGCTGAAAAGCCTAACCGCGGCGAGATCGTTGCTGTGGGTACCGGCCGCGTGCTGGACAACGGCGAAGTACGTGCGCTGGCTGTGAAAGTGGGTGACAAGGTTGTGTTCGGCCCTTATTCCGGCAGCAACACAGTGAAAGTAGACGGCGAAGACCTGCTGGTGATGAGCGAGAACGAGATTCTTGCTGTCGTCGAAGGCTGAGTGCTCCCGCTGACTTCCGTTACTACTAAGTATTCAAGGAATAATGATCATGGCTGCTAAAGAAGTTAAATTCGGCGATTCTGGCCGCAAAAAAATGCTCGCCGGTGTAAACGTCCTGGCTGACGCAGTTAAAGCGACCCTGGGCCCTAAAGGCCGCAACGTTATCATCGAGAAAAGCTTTGGCGCTCCGCTGATCACCAAAGACGGTGTTTCGGTTGCCAAGGAAATCGAGCTTAAAGACCGTTTCGAAAACATGGGCGCGCAGCTGGTCAAAGACGTTGCTTCCCGTGCCAACGATGATGCAGGCGACGGTACCACTACCGCTACCGTTCTGGCTCAGGCCATCGTCAACGAAGGCCTGAAGGCTGTCGCTGCCGGCATGAACCCGATGGACCTCAAGCGCGGCATCGACAAGGCGACCATCGCCATTGTTGCCGAGCTGAAAAAGCTGTCCAAGCCATGCACCGACACCAAGGCAATCGCCCAGGTCGGCACCATCTCGGCCAACTCTGATCACTCCATCGGCGACATCATTGCCGAAGCCATGGAAAAAGTGACCAAAGACGGCGTTATCACCGTTGAAGAAGGTTCGGGCCTGGAAAACGAGCTGTCTGTTGTAGAAGGCATGCAGTTTGACCGTGGTTACCTGTCCCCTTACTTCATCAACAAGCCGGACACCATGGTTGCCGAGCTGGACAGCCCGCTGCTGTTGCTGGTCGACAAGAAGATCTCCAACATTCGCGAAATGCTGCCGGTTCTGGAAGCAGTCGCCAAGGCTGGCCGTCCTCTGCTGATCGTTGCCGAAGACGTTGAAGGCGAAGCGCTGGCGACTCTGGTGGTCAACAACATGCGCGGTATCGTGAAAGTTGCTGCCGTCAAGGCTCCAGGTTTCGGTGATCGTCGCAAGGCCATGCTGCAGGACATCGCTGTTCTGACTGGCGGTACCGTTATCTCCGAAGAGATCGGCCTGAGCCTGGAAACCACTACCCTGGAACACCTGGGTAATGCCAAGCGCGTTATCCTGAACAAGGAAAACACCACCATCATCGATGGTGCAGGCGTGAAAACCGATATCGACTCGCGTATCTCCCAGATCCGTCAGCAAATCGGCGACACCAGCTCGGACTACGACAAGGAAAAATTGCAAGAGCGTCTGGCCAAGCTGTCTGGCGGCGTTGCAGTGATCAAGGTCGGTGCCGGTTCCGAAGTCGAGATGAAAGAGAAGAAAGCCCGCGTTGAAGACGCCCTGCACGCAACCCGCGCAGCCGTTGAAGAAGGCGTGGTACCTGGCGGTGGCGTGGCACTGGTTCGCTCGCTGCAGGCTATCGAAGGTCTGAAAGGCGACAACGCTGATCAGGACGTCGGTATCGCTCTGCTGCGTCGTGCAGTCGAAGCGCCTCTGCGCCAGATCGTTGCCAACTCCGGTGACGAGCCAAGCGTTGTTGTCGACAAGGTCAAGCAGGGTTCGGGTAACTACGGTTACAACGCTGCTTCCGGCGAATACGGCGACATGATCGAAATGGGTATCCTTGACCCGGCCAAAGTGACTCGCTCTGCTCTGCAGGCGGCGTCCTCCATCGCCAGCTTGATGATCACCACCGAGGCGATGATCGCTGACGTGCCTGAAGACAAGCCAGCAGGCGGCGGCATGCCGGACATGGGCGGCATGGGTGGTATGGGCGGCATGATGTAAGCCAGCTTTACCACCAGCGTTACACCCATAAAGAACCCCGCCTTGTGCGGGGTTTTTTATGGTCTTTGTGTGCCGGATCAATCAATGCGTCGGTTGTACCTTGCTGTTCTCGAGACCTTTGGGTTCGGGGCGGTAAAGCACGAAATAATAAACCCCCAGACAGATCAGCCAGCAGAACACCGCCGTCCAGATGTTATGGGAAAAGAAGTGCGCACCTTGCAGCATCCGCCCGACAGAGAAAACCGTTCCCAGGCCAAACGCCAGAGCCAGGCCCGTTTTCGCCATCCGTGGACGGCGGTCGCGAAGGGCGAAGAACAGTGCGAACAGGGTAAAGCCGGTCGCCGCATGCCCGCCCGGCCAGCAGCGTCCCGGTTTATCGGTCGCAGGGCGTGGGCTAAGCAGTTCGCTGTAGGTTTCCTGACCACCGAATTCCTTCAGGCTCCAGGGGCATTGCACTGACGTCACCACTTTCACCGGGGTAACGAAGGCAGTTGAAAGCGCCATGGACAGCACCAGGCAACCCAACTCTCTGCGCCACGGGATCAGGCGTTCTACCTTGAAGGATGCCGCAAAGCCGATCGTGGCCACCGCGCCGAATACCATGACCAGTTGTTTGGCGCGGTCGTGGAGAACGTCTTCGAGAAAATAACTGTGCCTGCCGATGAACTGTCCGCTGACCGGATCGAAGGCCAGTTTGGCGATGTCCATGTCCAGCGAAGTCAGTTCAAGCAGCATGAGGATCAGCGCCACGGCGACAGGAATACCCAGGTAAATCCACGGGTTGATCGAACGGGAGCAGGGTGGGGCGACGGTTTTCGACATATCGAATCCAGATCTTTGAAGGGCATGCCGCGATTATTGTGTGCGACGGTTCGTCTCAAAGTGTGTCATGAGCCTTATGAATCATAGGTGAAAAAAACGTCATGCCATTTCGGCGCTGGCCCTCACGCCCACTTCGTCTTAAGCTGCGCCAGCCCAAACTGCATATGAGAGTGCTTTATGCGAATTCTTCTGGTTGAAGACAACCGCGACATCCTGGCGAACATGGCCGATTACCTGGGCATGAAAGGCTATACCGTCGATTGCGCCCAGGATGGCCTCTCAGGACTGCATCTGGCAGCCACCGAGCACTACGACCTGATCGTCCTCGACATCATGCTGCCCGGTATCGACGGCTACACCTTGTGCAAGCGTCTGCGCGAAGATGCCCGGCGTGATACGCCGGTCATCATGCTGACCGCCCGCGATCAGCTGGACGACCGTCTGCAGGGTTTCCGCTCCGGTGCTGACGACTACCTGCTCAAGCCGTTTGCCCTGTCTGAACTGGCCGCGCGGATCGAAGCGGTATTGCGTCGTGCCCAGGGCGGCGGGCGGCGTACCTTGCAGGTGGCCGATCTGGTCTATGACCTCGACACCCTTGAAGTGACGCGTGAGGGGCGCATGCTCAAGCTCAACCCGGTCGGGCTCAAGCTGCTCGCCGTCCTGATGCAGAAAAGCCCGCATGTGCTGCGTCGCGAGATTCTCGAAGAAGCGCTGTGGGGCGATGACTGCCCGGACAGCGACAGCCTGCGTAGCCATGTGCACCAGTTGCGTCAGGTGATCGACAAACCGTTTGGCAAACCGCTGTTGCAGACCGTGCATGGCGTGGGCTATCGCTTGGCCGAGGGCCGGGATGGAGTTTAAACAGAGTCTTGCGCAACGGATCATCATTGCCTTCGCATTGATGAGTGCACTGGTCGCCGGGTCGTTCGCCATCGGGATCATCTCCACCGTCCACCTGGTCGAAGAAAAGCTGATTTCCGCCGGCCTCGGTGGTGACCTCAACCGTCTGATGCTGATGGACAGCGTCAGCGACTGGAGCCACCGGCCCAAGCCCGACCAGTTGTTCTATTTCAGCAATGGTCCTGGCGACTTCGACCTGCCCAAGGATATTCGTCACCTTGAGCCAGGCTTCCATGAGGTGTTCCGTGGGCCGTTGTCATACCACGCCATGATCGAGGTGGTGGATGGCCGGCATTACGCCCTGTTGCAGGATCAGAGCGATTTTGAAGAGCGTGAGCGGGTGCTGTTCGCCGTCGTACTGGTCGGTTTCGTTCTGGCCCTGGCGCTGGCGGTATTTCTCGGTTGGGTGCTGGCGCGCCGGGTCATGGCACCTGTGGTGCGTCTGGCCCGGCAGGTTCGCCACCGTGACCAGTTGCTCGGACTGGCACCGCCACTGGCGCCCGACTACGCCGCTGACGAAGTCGGCGAGTTGGCGGTGGCCTTCGATGCAACATTGGGGCGTTTGCGGCAGGCGTTGATTCGCGAGCGCATGTTCACCAGCGACGTGAGCCATGAACTGCGTACGCCGTTGATGGTGCTGGCCAGCTCTTGTGAGCTGCTGCTGGAAAACCCTGCGCTCGATTTGCGCGGCCGCCGTCAGGTCGAGCGTATCGGCCGTGCCTGCGAAGAAATGCGCGATCTGGTACAAACCTTCCTGATGCTCGCTCGCACCCAGCGCGAAGACCCGGCCATGACGCCCAAGGCCACGCTGGTCGGGGTGGCCGAACAATTGATCTCCCAGTGGCGTGACCCGATAGAGAGTAAGGGGCTGCAGTTGACCTACACGCCACCGGCCGATGACCAGCTGTCCGATATTCGTTACAACGCGACCTTCCTGCATGCCGTGATGGGCAACTTGCTGCGCAACGCGCTTCACTACACCGATCACGGATTCATTGCGCTGACCCTGCACGCCGAAAGCTTCACCGTGGAGGACAGTGGTGTGGGCATTCCCGAGGAGAAGCGCGAGGCAATGTTCGAGCCTTTCGTACGCGGCAACGAGCAGCGCGGAGAGGGGCTGGGCCTCGGGCTGTCACTGGTGCAGCGCATTTGTACCAACCAGGGATGGAGCGTCGATCTCACCCCTATGGAACCTCATGGTTGCCGGTTCAAGGTAACGCTCAACGTGATCAAACCCTGACCTTTCTCCCGAGTAGACCGGCCTCATTGTGTAGCGGCCAATTGACTGCACTTCGTCGATTGGCCACACACGGCCTCTAACTCTCTGTAAAATCTCGAAACACCTGACGTTAAAAGGTAACATTTTTTTCACATTCAGATGACCTGACGGTGACGGCGGTGCCTTTAGTTTGGCCCCCATCAACATCAGGAGCTGCTCTCATGAGCGATCGCATCGAACTCGAGTTTTCCCGAAAGTACGACAAGACACACGCCCGCCAGTACCTGGAAAAGCATCAGGACGGTATCTGGCGCAAGCTGTCGCATCATCGCGATGAACAGTTGGCGAGAAAGGCGCTGCACATGGCCGGAGACCCGGGCCTGGTGCTGGACCTGCCTTGTGGTGCCGGACGCTTCTGGCCGTTATTGGCCGAGAAGCCGAACCGCTCGATCATCGGTGCCGATAACTCCGCAGACATGCTCAGTACCGCCTGTGCCTCGCAGCCGGCAGACGTTGTAAAACGGGTACAACCTTTGCAGACATCTGCCTTTGCCATCGACCTGCCGGATAACGCAGTAGACAGCATTTTCTGCATGCGCTTGTTGCACCATGTCGGTCAGTCCAGCGACCGGATGGCTCTATTGCGCGAGTTTCAGCGCGTGACCCGTGACAGCGTGATCGTCTCCCTCTGGGTTGATGGCAATTTCAAGGCATGGAAGCGTGCGCGCCTGGAGAACAAGCGCCAGCAAAAAAACGGGCGGGAAAGTTACCAGAATCGTTTTGTGTTACCTGTTGTTACCGCGGAAACCGAATTTGAGCAGGCAGGATTTCGCATTCAGAACCGAATGGATTTCCTGCCCATGTACGCCATGTGGCGAGTCTATGTCCTACGTAAAAGGTAAAAAGATGGGTTTGCAGTCCGTGAAAGAACCAGTCGTGAACCCGATCCAGAATGAGTTCGATCAGTTCTGGAGCCAGCGTGGCGAATGGGTTGAAGAACCCAATGTGCGTCGCGGTGGCGAAAGTGGTGTGCAGCGGCTGGTCATGGACGATGGGCAGACCCTTTATGCCAAGCGTCAGACAGGTCATATCTACCGCAGCCTGCTGCACCCGCTGGGCCGACCCACCGTACTGCGCGAGCGCGAGGCGCTTGAAGGCCTGCGCAAGCTTGGCGTCGTCGTTCCCGAAGTGGTGTTTTGCGGTGCTGAACGCGGTGAGGACAACGCCTGGAGGGCATTGCTGGTCACCGTGGCGCTGGAAGGCTTCGAGGAAATTGAAAAGTGGCAGGCTGCCGGAGGGCGCGAGCGCCATGGCGAGCTGTTCTATGAGCGGGTGCTCAAGGAAGTGGCAGCCACGCTGGCGCGCATGCACCTGGGTCGCTGGCAGCACAGCTGTCTGTACATCAAGCACATTTTCGTGCGCGTGACAGGGGAAGGGCCGGACGCCAACGTCGAGGTCGCCTTGCTCGATCTCGAGAAGGGCCGTCGTCGCCTTACCGCTCAAGGCGCAGCCCAGCATGATATGAAACAGCTACGACGCCATTCGTCATTCAGCGCTGCAGACTGGCAGAAGTTGATCTACTTTTATCAGGCAGCGTTTGGCAGCTCTATCAAAGGTTTAGAGTCATGAAGCTAGAAATGGCAAGAGGTTTGTTTATCTTCGGTGCACTGGCAGTTGCCACCGTCGCCGTGGCGGCGCTTGAACAACCGTCTACTCGCATCCTCACCACACAGCACGGCGAGGGGCATTGCCCGATGCCACGCGTGGCGAAGAATCTGGTGAACGTGCAGCCGGACCACGACCTGTTGCTGTTCATGTACAGCCTGGCGCAGGGCACCGGGGTCAAAAACTGAAGCCCTTGCAGGCCCTGTACCTAACCCACCTGAGCCAGATGAAGATGGTTGTCCCACAACCCGGCTGGCAGGTCCAATGGCCGAGCCAGCAGTTGCGCCTTGCGACAGTCATAGAAGCGGCAGCGTCCCTGGCCTGAGGTCACGACAAAGCCGTCGGCGACAGCCCCCACTCCCGCACAGTCCGGCAGCGGCGCATCCAGTTTCAGTGCGCCACTGTCCAGGTCCCAGATGAAGAAGCGATTGCCGCGTGGCGCCGTCAGGGCCACCAGTCGCAGGTCACTGTGTACTGCGACGCTGGCGGTGTAATGGGCCATCGCGCGCAATTGCTCTTCTGCTACCGGAAACGCCTGGAATGGCTGGCCTGGACGCTTGATGGCCAGCAGTTCGGCCAACTTGTGGCTGTCGCCCATGAACTGTTGACCCGCGACGATGGTGCCATCGCTGGCAATGCCCATGTGGCGCACGCTGTTCATCTGCTGGGAAAGCGCTTCCTTGCTGAGCAAGGTACCGTCACGCTGCATGATGACCAGGCTGGGTTGCATGGCATCGAGGTTCATCTCTACCCGGCTTTCCGCTTCGGTGCGAATGCCACCATTGGCGACCACCAGCGTTTCACCGTCCGGCATCCAGGAGACCTGATGCGGACCGATGCCATGCGTGGAAATTTCAGCCGAGTGCACCAGTCGCTCGCCGACGAAGCGGTAGACGCCCAATAAACCGCGGCCTGGATCGCGGGTGTCGTTTTCCGTCGCATACAGCCATTCGCCGTCGCGATGAATCACGGCATGGCCGTAGAAGTGGCGGTCAGGCTGCGACACTATGGTTTGCAGCAAGCGACCATCGCGCAGGTCGATCAGGTAGCTTTCAGTACCTGGGCGACGGGCGATGAACACCGCGAGTGGCAAATCGGGATGATTGATGATGTCGTGGCAGCGCTGGCCCACCCGGGTGGCGAATACCTGCGTTCCGTCGAGCTTGAAACCCACCGCGTAGTGCTTGCCGTCGCCATCGTCGCGAGCGGAAAGCAACAAGGGGCGTGTGTCCTTTTGCCTGAACAGGGTCCAGCCACCCAGCGTGCAGGCGCTGAGCAGAAGACTGCCGAGCGCCATGGCCTGACGTCGCAACATCACATGTACCTCTTGATCAATCGCCGTCGTTGGCGTTGAAGCCCAACTGAATGCCGAGGGCCTTGGCCAGCTCGCCTTCGTGCAGGCGGTGCACCGCGTTCAGGCTGTCGTAAAACGCATTGAGTTGCTGGCGTCCTGCATCCGTGGCCAGCAGGTCGGCCAGTGGCTGCTTGAGTTCCGACAGCAATTTGCGGCTGTTAGCGTAGGCGGCATCGATTTTGTCGGCCAGCGGTTTCTGCTCGGCGGGCAGCAGGCTGCGCAAGCCCTTGTTGTCGACACCGGTCCACACCGTCTCGGCGCTGATCAGGCTGGCTTCCAGGCTGCTGAGCGACGACTTGCTGCGCCACGCATCTGCCTGGAAGGGCTGCGGTTGCCCCTTGCTCTGACGACCCAGTGGCGTGCCGAGCTTTTTCTTCAGGCTGTCGAGGGCGGTGACCTGAACCCGCAGCAATTCGGCGATGGCTTCATGAGAGTCGGCGTAGCGCTGATTGGGGAACTTGCTCAATTGCGCGAGCATGCCGTCAGTGCTGTTCCAGCTGTTGAGGATTTCTTCAGCCAGTTGTTTCTGGCGTTCACCGATGGCCATCAGCAGCGGGCAGTAGCGTGCTTTCTGCTCGGCATTGGCCATGTCGATGTCGGCGTCGAAGAGGATGTATTCGTAGGCGGACAAACCCTGCACCACGACACTGGCCTTGGACAGTTCCTGAGCGGTGATCTGCGGCTGTGCAGTCACCAGTTGCTCGACCTGACGGCCCACCAGGTTCTTCTTGTCTGGCCAGAACTGTATTTGCCAGGCGCGATTGCCTTCGGCCAGAGGGCCGATCAACAGTGGTTGCAACTCGGCCCAGGTCTTCTGTGCTTTCAGAAAGTCGGCGCGGGCGCTGGCCAGATCAGTCTTGCCCTGGCAGAACGCTAATGCGCTGGCTGCCAACTGACGATCAGCCTCTACCCAGCGGCTGTAGGTCGGCAGGATGACCTGTTTGGCAATCGCTGCGGACGTCACCGCCTGAGGGTCGGATGGCGAGCAGGCACCCAAGGCAAGCGCCGCAAGGCTGGTCAGCAACAACTTGGGTCGGAACATGTCCGGCTCCTTATTTCTTAAAGGAAGGTGTTTGAACAGGAAGATTCTGCAAAGGGCGCAATCATAACGAATTCAGGAAGGCCAACAGCGCTTCACGTTGCTGGGCGTCAAAAGCCAGAACCTGGCGCTGCGCCGCCTGCGCTTCGCCGCCGTGCCACAGTATCGCCTCAAGCACATTGCGCGCGCGACCGTCATGCAACAGTTGCGTGTGTCCGCTTACGGTGCCGGTCAGGCCCAGCCCCCACAAGGGCGGGGTGCGCCACTCACTTCCGCTGGCCTGGAACTCGGTACGGTTATCGGCCAGCCCTTCGCCCATGTCGTGCAGCAGCAGGTCGCTGTACGGGCGAATTTCCTGATTGGCCAACTCGGGTTCGGCGGCGTCGCTACGGGTTTTGAAAGAGGGGGTGTGGCATTGCTGACAGCCCGCCTGGAAAAACAGGTTCTTGCCTGCCAGCACCTGCGGGTCGTCGACCTTGCGGCGCGCCGGAACACCCAGGTTGCGGGTGTAGAACTCCACCAGGCGCAGGATGTTGTCGCTGACTTCCGGTTCGCCATCCGGGCCATTGCCATTGGGCGCAGCCAGGCAATCGGTCTGGGCCGGCGTGCAATCATCGAAAGGGCGCAGGCTGGTGGTCAGCCCCATGTCGCCGGAAAAGGCGTGCACGTTCTGCTGGTTGAGATTCGGCTGGCCGGCTTTCCAGCCAAACCGGCCCATCACCACTTTTTGCCGAGCATCGTCCCAGACCCAGTTGGGACGTCCCGAGATGCCATCGGCGTTCTTGTCATCGGGGTCGGCATTGGCAAGGATGGCGTCATCGGCAATCGCCTCGAGCAAGCCCAGGCCGATCATTGGCGGGGCCACGCGAGCCGAGATGTGAGTATCGGAGTGCATGGGGCCATAGCCCAACTGGGTGATCCTGAGGGTCGGCTGGCGCAGCTCGACTGATGTGCCATCGCGAAATTCGACCGTCAGCGCATCGTACTCGACCCGCACCTTGCCCTCGGGCGTTACGCCGGGGTTCGACATGTCCTGCAATTGCCCGCCGTAGACCGGTTCGGGCAGCACGCCGTTGCGTTTTATAAGGTCGGCATAGGCCGGGTCATCGGGAATCGACAGCCTGACCAGCATGGACACGGCATTGCTGTCGCCAGCCTCCGGCGGATGACCGCGACCGTCCTTGATGTGGCAGTTCTGGCAGGCATTGGTGTTGAACAGCGGGCCAAGCCCATCGCGAGCCGTGGTGGTCGATGGCGCAATCACCCACGGGCTGCGGAAGAAGCTGTTGCCGACGCTGAAGTCCAGCCGCCGCACGGGGGCCAGGTTGGCCGAGGGCATCGAGAAAGCGCTCTGGTCGCTCTTCCTGACGGTGGCGCTGCCACCCGACAAGGCTTCTCCCGGCTCGGCATGCGTGAAACGCGGGGCGTCATCGCATGCGCTCAGGACCAGGGTCGTGAGCAAGGCAAGTGATAGACGGAGCCGCGTACTCATAGACATCCTGCAACGGGGCGAAAAATCGGGGCGTGCAAGCTTATCAGCCTCGTGCGGTTTGAATAAGAGGGATTATCGTTTGCGACGTGTTGTGCAATGTGATGTTACGAATCTTTGAGGCTGGTCGGGTCCTGATGTTTTTGCCTATGCTGCGCAGGCTGCTTCATACGATCAGTCACATGACGCTGGCAGCATTCATACACCAACGGCCAGCAGAGATTATCCAATGAATAACCCGGACAACAGCGCGTTCGTGACCACCCTCCAGGCACTGGAAGCGATCTATGGCCCGATCGCACCTCCTTCGCTCATCAAGGAAGTTGACCACATTCATGAGGTCTACCGGCCTTTCATCGAGCAGGCACCGTTTGCCGTGCTTGCCTCTGCCGGGCCTGACGGGCTCGATGCTTCTCCACGTGGCGATCAGGCGGGTCTGGTGCATATCGAGGACAGCAAGACGCTTTATCTGCCGGACCGACGCGGCAACAACCGCATCGATACGCTGCGCAACATCGTCAACGATCCGCGCGTTGCGCTGTTGTTTCTCATACCCGGCGTGGGTGAAACCCTGCGCGTCAACGGAACCGCTCAGATATCGGTTGAGCCCGAGTTGCTGTCGCGTTTCGCAGTGAAGGGCCAGTTGCCCAGGTCTGTCCTGCGCATTTCAGTGACCAGCGTGTATTTCCAGTGCAGCAGGGCGACCATCAGGTCCGGTTTGTGGGACCCGGCGAAGCACATCGAACGCAGCGCGCTACCCACTGCCGGGCAGATCCTCAAGGCGGTTTCGGCGGAGCAGATCGACGGTGATGCCTACGACAAGGCGTTGCCGGGACGTATTGCCGATACGTTGTACTGATGCTCGGGAGTCTGCCGATGTCGCAGGTCAACGCGCACGGCAGTTGCAAACGATGCCTGTCAATCAGACACAAAAAATGCCGGTCAGCGAACTGACCGGCATTGATGGTTACTGCAACAAACGCGGTTGATCAGAACTCGTGATCGGCGTTGTCCGGGTTCAGGTCAGTGATGCCCAGCTTGCCAGCCGCCTGCTCGATAGCGCCGGTCTGTTTGACCAGCGCGGCGATGGCGTCACGCACCACCTGATTGCCAGCCGTGTTGCCGGCAGCGATCAACTGGTCGAAATGCTCGCCCTTGTTCGCGTGATCGACAATGACCTGCAACTTGGCCTGAGTGTCGTCCAGGTCAGCGCGCAAGGTGGCGTCGGTGGCCGGGTCTGCCTTGGCGACCAGAGACGAAAGGCTCGGGCCACTGACCTTGCTGCCGTCGGTGCGGGTGTACTCGCCCAGGTAAACGTTGCGAATGCCCTTGCCGTTGTAGAAGTGCGAGTTGTGCGTGTTATCGCTGAAGCAGTCGTGTTCGTCTTCGCTGGAGTTGGCTTCCAGCGCGACTTTCATGCGCTCGCCCGCCAGTTCACCCAGCGACAGGCTGCCCATGCCGAAGAGCATTTTGCGCAGACCGCTTTCGCCGGGTTCGGCTTCCAGCGTGGCGCGGTAGTTGTCGGGCACGCCGGCCTTCCAGTTACCGGACATTTCTTCAAGGTCGCTGACCAGCAGGTCGGTGACGGCCTTGAGGTAGGCGCGGCGGCGATCATTGTGGTCGCCGGTTGCGCCAGCCCCCTCCAGGTAATCGCTGGCCGGACGTGCGCCGGCGCCAGGGCCGGTACCGTTCAGGTCCTGACCCCAGAGCAGGAATTCGATGGCGTGGTAGCCGGTGGCGACGTTGGCCTCGGAACCGCCCAGCTCGTTCAGGCTGGCGAGTTTTTCGGAGGTGATTTCCTTTACGTCGACCTTGTCTTCGCCGACCTGAATCTCGGTGTTGGCGATGATGTTGGCAGTGGCGCCCGGGTTGCCCAGTGCGTGTTGATAATCCTTGGCCACATAGTCGATCAGGCCTTCGTCCAGGGGCCAGGCGTTAACCTGTCCTTCCCAGTCATCGATGATGGTGTTACCGAAGCGGAAGACTTCGCTCTGCATGTACGGCACACGCGCAGCGATCCACGCCTCACGGGCGGCTTTCAGGGTTTCATCGTTGGGTTTGGCCAGGAAGGCGTCGACGGCCGTGCTGAGTTTTTTCGCGCCGGCCTCGGCATCGTCGAACACGGCGGACACCATGTTGGCGTAGTTCGCGACCACAGCCTTGGCCGCCGCGTCGTCAGTCTGGGCGGCGGCTGCCGGAGCAGGAGCAGGAGCAGCAGGCGTCGCAGCCGGCGTCGCCGGAGCAGCGGCTGGCGCGGGAGCCGGTGCGGCAGCCTTGTCCTTGCCTTCGCCACAACCGGCGAGAGAGATAGCGATGGCCAACAGACTAGCGGTTGCCAGAGGCATACGAATCATGACGGAATCCTGCGTCGATAAAGGTGATGGCGGGGGTGCGCCCATAAAATCTGCGACATAATGCGAAAGATTTGCATTCGATGTAAAGGCAAAACGCCTGTGTGGGTGTGTTCAGGCATTCGGCAGGTTGTAACAGTCGGTTTCAAGATGAGGTGAATGGCCGGGAGCATGCAAATCGGCTCACAGACTGGCGGCATGGTCCTGACGCGACTGCTTGAGGTAGGCCAGCAGTTCGCGACCCGGCAGCGGCTTGCTGTACAGATAGCCCTGGCCTTCGTGACAGCCCTCGGTTACGACATAGGCCTCCTGCTCGACGGTCTCCACACCTTCGGCAATCACTTGCATGCCCAGGCTTTTGCCCAGCTGGATAATGGCTCGCACGATAGTAGCGTCATCGTCGTCATCGATCAGATCCTGCACGAAGCTGCGGTCAATCTTGATCTTGTCCAGCGGCAAGCTTTTCAGGTAACTCAGCGATGAGTAGCCGGTGCCGAAGTCATCGATGGCAATCAAGGCGCCGGAGCGTCGCAAGCTCAACAGGTGCTGGGCGGCGGTGTTGATATCTTCCATCAGCCCGGTTTCGGTCACTTCCAGTTCCAGGCTGCGCGGTGGCAAGCGATAGATCTGCAGCAGGTTGTTGACCACGCGGGGCAGTTCCGCGTGATGCAGCTGCACGGTCGACAGGTTGACGGCCATGCGCAAATCGGTGAACCCCTGATCGAGCCATTCGCGCAGCTGACGGCAGGCCTGATCCAGCACCCACTCTCCGATGACGATGATCGTGCCGTTCTGTTCGGCCAGCGGGATGAATACGTCCGGCGGCACCAGGCCATGCTCCGGATGCTGCCAGCGGATCAGTGCTTCTACGCCGACGATACGGTGATCGCGGTAGCTGATCTGCGGTTGATAGACCAGGTACAGCTGATTGCGTGGCAGGGCTTCGCGCAGGTCTTTTTCAAGTTCGCGGCGGCGGCGCATTTCGCTGTCCACGCTGGCGATGTAGAACTGATACCGGTTACGCGAGCGGGCTTTGGCCAGCGTCATGGTCTGTTCGGCTTTTTGCAGCAGTTTCTCGGTGCTGTCGCCGTCTTCGGGAAACAGCGTGATGCCGATGGTTGCCCGCAGTCGAATCTGCTGGTCACCGACAATGAACGGTGCCTCCAGCTCATCGAGAATATTCTGCGCCAGCTCTGCTGCCTCGTAGGGCTGTTCGATGTTGGACTGAACCAGCGCGAACTGGTCGCCGCCCAGGCGTGCCAGTGCGCCGAGCAGTACGCTGTGCGCGCGCAGGCGGTCAGCGAGTGCGAGCAGTAATTGATCGCCGGACTGGTAGCTGAACTGTTCGTTGATGCCCTTGAAGTCATCCAGACCCACGCAAAGAACCGCCACTCTGTGTTGCTGGCGCCCCGCATCTTCCAGAATCCTGTCCAGCCCGGTCTGCAACTGAAGTCGATTGGGCAGACCGGTGAGGAAATCGTATTGCGCCATGCGCTGCAGATTGTTCTCGGCCTCATGGCGCAGATAAGTGTGGCGCTCAATGGAGGCCAGCAATTGATTGGCGGTATTGACCCAGATCCCCAGTTCGTTTTTCTCGTGGCCTTTGAGCAACGGCAATTGGTGTTCGCTGGGGCGGTCGGGGTTGATCGCGATCAGGTGCTCGATGATCTTTGACAGCGGCTTGGTCAGCAGCCAGTGATAGACCAGATACAGCACCAGCCCCATTGCCAGCGCACGCAGCACGCCGGCGACAAAGATGATGCCGGCATTGACCAGAAAGCTTTCGCCGTAATTGGCAGTGTCGAGTGTGATGCGCAGGTCGCCGTAATACTCGCTGTAGGGGCTGCGGCCTACCAGTTGAGTGGTGAAGCTGCGCTCCTGGCCGAGGATGAGGTCTGTCAGCCACCGGGTGGGAGAGTCTTTCAGCGGCCGGTCTTTCTCGGCCAGCAGGCTTTCATTGGGGTGCCCTATGGACGCCATGCGTACCGAGTCATCCTGGAACAGGCCTTCGATGACTTGCATGCCCATCTCGCGGTCCAGGCTGTAGACGGCCTGTGTCGAAGGATCGCGGAACATGCCGAGAATTCGCTCAGCATCGCTCGCCACGGCCTGACGAGTCTTGTAGGCGTCGAAGATGATTTGCGCACAACTGAGCAGGACGCCCACCAGAAGCGCCGAAAGCAGCACAACGCGCAGCAGCTTTACCGACAGGCTGTTCTTGAGTTCCAGCTTCAATGGCCGTTCCTTAGTTCGTGTCGGAGGGCATATCGCCTCATGACCCTCGAAAAACCAGGCCCGCACGCCGTGACCTTGTCACAACCGGTACGCCTGGCTGATCTTCGCGTTCCTTGCACCTGCTGGCCAAAGCCACCTCAATGCGTCGGGTGGCCAGTTAGGTAACCTGAGCAGAACACTGTAAAGAATTACGTCATAGAGAATTACGTTGTGGCACGAGTCAGCTAGCGTTTTCTGACAATACACAAAGTACGAGCGGCAGGCGAAAAAAGATTTGCGATTCGCCTGACTGGCAGGCGGGTGTTCGACGCCGTCTGTGAAACAGGCATCGGGTGAGCGACCTTTACCGGCCGGAAAATATAAAAAACCCGACGCTAGGCCGGGTTTTTCGATGACGCTGGACTCAGGAGGCGAATTGCTTGGCCACGAAGTCCCAGTTAACCAGGTTCCAGAACGCTTCCACGTACTTCGGACGCAGGTTGCGATAGTCGATGTAGTAGGCGTGTTCCCAGACATCGCAGGTCAGCAGCGGGGTGTCGCCGCTGGTCAACGGGTTGCCGGCACCGATGGTGCTGGCCAGTGCCAGGGAGCCGTCAGCCTTCTTCACCAGCCAGCCCCAGCCGGAGCCGAAAGTGCCGATGGAAGTCTTGCTGAACTCTTCCTTGAACTTGTCGAAGGAACCGAACGCCTTGTTGATGGCTTCGGCCAGAGCGCCGGTAGGCTCGCCGCCAGCGTTAGGGGCCAGGCAGTTCCAGTAGAACGTGTGGTTCCAGACCTGAGCGGCGTTGTTGAAGATACCGCCCGATGAGGTCTTGATGATCTCTTCCAGGGTCTTGCCTTCGAACTCGGTGCCAGGCACCAGGTTGTTCAGGTTCACGACATAGGTGTTGTGGTGCTTGTCGTGGTGATATTCCAGAGTCTCCGCAGAAATGTGCGGCACCAGAGCGTCTTTGGCGTAGGGCAGTGGCGGCAATTCAAAAGCCATGGTTTATCTCCTTTCAGGTCAATTGCGGTAGTCGCAGGGCCGATCACGGGCGGCCAGATACAGCATGCACCGGGAGTTTTACTCTTTTGCGGCGCAGACCCCGGACTATAGCACCGGGCCTGCGGCTTAACCACGCAACAACTGTGTGGGATAGAGGTTCCCGCGCTGTTGCTTCAACGGACATGAAACCTTCAGGCCGAACGGATCAATTGCCACGCCACACTGAACATCATGACCGCCACCATCACATCCAGCAGACGCCATGTGGCAGGGCGGGCCAGCCAGGGAGCGAGCCAGGCCGCGCCGATGGCGAGGCAGGAAAACCACAGCAACGAAGCGCTCGCGGCGCCTGCTACATAGGCGCCCGGCACACTCTGTTGTGCCCCGAGCGAGCCGATCAGTAGTACGGTGTCCAGGTACACATGCGGGTTGAGCAAGGTCACGGCCAATGCGCTGAGCAGTACCGTGCGGCGCGATCTTTTGCCAGCCGCGGCACCGTGTTCGAGGCTCTGCTTCGAGCAGGCCCGGCGCAGTGCCTGCACGCCATACCAACTGAGGAATAGCACACCGCCCCAGCGCGCCACCGCCAGCAGGGTCGGGTTTTGCGCCAGCACATTGGCCAGACCGAACACCCCGGCGGCGACCAGAATGGCATCGCAGATAATGCAGAGCATCGCGACTGACACGTGGTGTTCACGGCGCAGCCCCTGAGCCAGTACGAATGCGTTTTGCGAGCCGATGGCCATGATCAGGCCAGCGGCGATCAGCAATCCGTTGAAGTAGCTTTGCCACATAAATACGTTCCCATCGAGCAGATTCAGGTGGCGACTTTCAATGTTGAAGCGATATAAGTAAAACCAATAATAATCATCTCTCATTAGGGAAACTGATGTTCGACTACAAGCTGTTGTCCGCGCTCGCCGCAGTTATCGAGCAGGCCGGGTTCGAACGTGCGGCCCAGGTGCTGGGGCTGTCGCAGTCAGCGGTCTCGCAACGGATCAAATTGCTGGAGGCGCGCATTGGGCAGCCGGTGCTGGTCCGCGCCACGCCGCCGAGCCCGACCGACATCGGCCGACGCCTGCTCAATCACGTGCAGCAGGTCCGCTTGCTGGAGCGCGATCTGCAAAGTCAGGTGCCGGCACTGGACGAGGAGGGCATGCCCGAGCGTTTGCGGATCGCCTTGAACGCCGACAGTCTGGCAACGTGGTGGGCTCCGGCCATTGGTGACTTCTGCACGCAGCATCGTCTGTTGCTGGACCTGGTGGTCGAAGATCAGGACGTCGGGCTCAAACGCATGCGCACTGGCGAAGTCGCAGCGTGTCTGTGTGGCAGTGAGCGCCCGGTGGCCGGGGCGCGCAGTCAGTTGCTGGGGGCGATGCGCTATCGGGCGCTGGCCAGCCCGGCATTCATCGCGCGCCATTTTGCGGACGGTGTCAGCCCCGAAAAACTGGTCAGATCAGCGGCGCTCGTTTACGGGCCGGATGATCTTTTGCAGCATCGTTATCTGGCATTGCTTGGTGTGCAGGACGGTTTCGAGCATCATTTGTGCCCTTCTTCCGAGGGTTTCATCCGTATGATCGAAGCCGGAATGGGCTGGGGGCTGGCGCCCGAACTGCAAGTGCGCGAGCAATTGCGCAGCGGCACGCTGCTTGAACTGCTGCCGGATCGCTGTATTGATGTGCCGTTGTACTGGCACCATTGGCGCAACGGTGGTCAGTTGCTGACACGTCTCACCGAGCATCTGGCACAACATGCTGCCCACTGGCTGGTGCCGTTGAGCGATGAATGATCGTCATTACGATCATGTGTAATCAATGCGTGTCGGGTTACCCCTGTCACGCAGACGCGTTAATGGAGCGGTAAATGAAAATTCTGGTCACCGGCGCAAGTGGCTTCATCGGCGGACGCTTTGCGCGTTTTGCCCTTGAGCAGGGCATGAGCGTGCGGATCAATGGCCGTCGTGCCGATGCGGTCGAGCATCTGGTCAGACGCGGCGCCGAGTTCATTCAGGGCGACCTCGCCGACCCGTATCTGGTGCGCGCGCTGTGCGATGACGTCGAGGCCGTGGTGCATTGCGCCGGCTCCGTCGGCATGTGGGGGCGTCGTCAGGATTTTGTGCAGGGCAACGTGCAACTCACCGAGAACATTGTCGAGGGCTGCCTGAAACAAAGAGTGCGCAGGCTGGTCCACCTGTCATCGCCGTCGATCTATTTCGATGGTCACTCGCGCCGCGATATCACCGAAGACCAGGTGCCCAGGCGCTTCCACAACCACTATGCGGCCACCAAATACCTGGCCGAGCAAAAGGTCTTCGGCGCTGAAGAGTTCGGCCTGGAAGTGATTGCCCTGCGGCCGCGTTTCGTCACCGGTGCTGGCGACAACAGTATCTTTCCGCGCCTGCTGCACATGCAGCGTAAGAAGCGTCTGTCGATCGTAGGCAACGGCCTGAACATGGTCGATTTCACCAGCATGCAGAACCTCAATGAAGCGCTGTTGAGCAGCTTGCTGGCAACCGGGTCTGCGCTGGGCAAGGCGTACAACATCAGTAACGGCACGCCGGTCCCGTTGTGGGATGCGATCAATTATGTGATGCGGCAGATGCAGTTGCCTCAGGTTACCCGCTATCGTTCTTACGGGCTGGCCTACAGTGCGGCGGCGATCAACGAAGCGGCCTGCATGCTGTGGCCGGGCCGACCTGAACCTACGCTGTCCAGACTGGGCATGCAGGTCATGAACAAGGACTTCACGCTTGATATCGGCCGTGCAAGGCATTATCTGGATTATCAGCCGCAGGTCAGCCTGTGGACGGCGCTGGATGAATTCTGTGGCTGGTGGCAGGCACAGCACCCGATCTGAATGCGGCAGTAGCACAGTGAGATTGATTCTGCGCTGTTGTTATACTGCCGAACTTTGATTTACGAACTTTGATTTAACAGCTTCCTGAAGGGTTATTCATGCGCAACGATCCCTACGACGATGTCGATGACGTTCCCAGCCTGAGCGCCAAGGACGATGACGACGACTTTGCGCCGAGCAATGGCGCACGCGAGCGCACCACCGTCTATTCGCGCACCACGCCTGTGGTCAAGGTCAAGGGGCCGAGCACCGGGCCGCTCTGGGCATTGGTCGGTGCGCTGTTCATTGCGTTTTGCGGCCTTGGCTGGTGGAGCTTTCAGCAAGTGTCCCTGATGGAGCAACAACTGGTGGCGACGCAGGAAAGCTTTGCGCGTATCAGCGAAGAGGCGGCGGGGCGTTTGCAGGATATCTCCGGCAAGGTCGTGGCCACCGAATCGCTGTCCAGTGACGGCGAAGCCCTCAAGCAGCGCATCAAGTTGCTCGAAGCGCAACTGGAAGACCAGGACAAACAGCGTGAAGGCGTTGAAGGTCAGCAAGGCAGTCTCGACAAGCGTCTGGAGCAGATGGCCGCGCAAACGGCGCAACAGCAAACCGAAAACGCGCAGATGCAGGAACAATTGAAAAGCGTTGTCGCTGAACTGGCTGCGCTGAAAACAGCGTTGCCTGACCTGAAAACCGCTCAGGCTGAGCAGGGCAAGCTGGACGCCCAGATCAAGAGCGTGGCAGCCGATGTCGCAGCCCTGAAAAAGCAGGGCAACCCTTCAACTGCTGTCGAGCGACTTGAACAAGAACTGATGGTGCTCAAAAGCGAGCAGGAAAATACTCCGGCACCGTCAGCAGGCGGCAATACTGCCGAGTTCGATGCCTTCCGTGCGCAGGTCACCCGTAGCATCAACACGCTTAACAGTCAGATCCAGAACCTGTCGCAACAGCTCAACGCACGTCGTTGAAACCGCACCTTGCCTGCTGCTGCCCATAGCGGCAGGCAGGTGGCCCGGTTTTTTTGCACTCGCTAGATAGTTATATGCCTGCCAGTGGAGGGAGGGCTTACGCTTGCGTTTCAGTTAAATAAATGGAATTTCAATAATGAATGGAATCAAAGATATGCACATCGATATGCACAAAGACACAACCGAAAAAGATGGCCTCGTTGCTGAAGAACTTCAGCCCATGCATCTTGAGTATCCGGTATCAATCAAGCCAAAGGTAAACGTCAAACCCCCGGTCAAGGCGAAAGATCCAGTCAAGCCGCCGGTCAAGAAAACGGATCCAGTCAAGCCGCCTGTGAAACCGCCGGTCAAGAAAACGGACCCGGTCAAGCCGCCTGTGAAACCGCCGGTCAAGACCACTAACCCGGTCGAGCCGCCTGTGAAACCGCCGGTCAAGACAACGAACCCGGCCAAGCCGCCAGTCAAGCCGCAGGTCAAGCCCTCTACCAGTGAGCCGGTAGCGCAGACGGTGCCCCCGGTGCCTGCTGCACCTTCGCGTCTGGACAAACTACTGGCAGTCGTCAACACCGCAACGGGCGTCCTGCAACTGGTCCAGCCGCCCAACAGCGTGAACAACGCGGACGGTACTGTCAGCTATCCGAACGGCAGCGTCGAGTCTGCAGATGGTCAATCCGTCACCCATTCTGACGGAGCCGTGCAGAACCTTGACGGCACGACCGTGCATGCCGATGGCTCTACAGAGCACCCCAATGGTGATATCCAGCACAAGGATGGAACCTGGGTTTTTGCGGATGGCTCGGTCAACTACCCGGACGGTCGCTGGAAGATGGCGGATGGTACGATCACCGACGCCGAAGGCAATGTATTAGGTACAGTCAAGCCTGACGTTGCGCCGTAGCGGTTACCCTTGCACGGGCGATAAAAAACCCTGACTCTTGCGAGTCAGGGTTTTTTGCCTTGCAGTAACGTTTTACAGGCGCGGGTAGTCGATGTAACCGACCGGCCCTTTGGCGTAGAACGTCTCCGGATGGGCTTCGTTCAGAGGGGCATCGCTGGCCAGCCGCTCCGGCAGGTCAGGGTTGGCAATGTACGGCACACCGAACGCGATTGCGTCGGCCTTGCCTTCTGCCAGCCAGGCATTGGCGCTGTCTTTGGTGAACTTCTCGTTGGCGATATAAACGCCGCCGAAATCCTTCTTCAACTGTGGGCCGAGGCTGTCTTCAGCATCATGCTCACGGGCACAGATGAAGGCTATACCGCGCTTGCCGAGCTCTTTGGCCACGTAGCTGAAGGTTTCAGCACGGTTTGCATCGCTCATGTCGTGCATGTCGAAGCGAGGCGAGAGGTGAACACCTACACGGCCAGCGCCCCAGACATCGATGACTGCGTCGGTCACTTCGAGCAGCAGACGCGCACGATTTTCCACCGAACCGCCGTACTCGTCGGTGCGCTGGTTGCTGCCGGTCAGCAGGAACTGTTCGAGCAGATAGCCGTTGGCGCCATGCACTTCCACGCCGTCGAAGCCCGCAGCCTTGGCGTTTTCCGCACCGACGCGATAGGCCTCGACGATGTCACCGATTTCCGCCAGCTCCAGCGCGCGAGGTACTGGCAGTGGTGTGATGGGGCGCATCAGGCTCACGTGCCCTTCAGCCGCAATGGCACTCGGCGCGACCGGGGTTTCGCCGTTCAGGTAGGACGGGTGGGAAATACGGCCCACGTGCCACAACTGCAGGGCGATACGGCCACCGGCGTTGTGCACGGCCTTGGTGATATTGCTCCAGCCACGTACCTGGTCGTTGGACCAGATGCCCGGGGTGTCGGGGTAGCCCACGCCCATCGGCGTGACAGAGGTGGCTTCGGTCAGGATCAGGCCGGCCGAGGCGCGCTGCACGTAATACTCGGCCATCATCGCGTTCGGTACACGGCCTTCATCGGCACGGCAGCGCGTCAGTGGGGCCATGATGATGCGGTTGGGCAGTTGCAGATCGCCCAGGGTGATCGGGTCAAAGATAGTCGTCATGTATCGAATCCTCGTAATTGATCAATGCGTAGCGTGTGCCAGATCCGGATTGCCGGTCTGACGGAAAGTAATCAGGGTGATCAGCAGCGCCAGCACTGCCAGTACGGCTGCCGCCAGCGGTACGCTGGTCAGGCCCAGACCGTGGGCGATGACGCTGCCACCGACCCAGGCGCCGAGTGCGTTGCCGACGTTGAAGGCGCCGATGTTCAAGGTTGAAACCAGGTTGGGTGCCGCCTTGCCGAAGGTCACCACGTTGATCTGCAGCGCCGGGACGGCAGCGAAAGCCGCGACTGCCCAGAGGAACAGGGTGATTTCAGTCGGGACCAGCGCGGCGCTGGTCCAGCTGAGTACGGTGGAGATCACCGCCATCGAGACGAACACGCCAATCAGCGTGGATGACAGGCGGCGGTCGGCCATCTTGCCGCCGATCACGTTGCCGGCGGTCAGGCCCAGACCGATGAGCAGCAGGGTCCAGGTCACGCCGTTGGGCGATACACCGGTGACTTCTCCGAGCAGCGGGGCAATGTAAGTGAACAGGGTGAACATGGACGCCGAGAACAGCGCAGTCATGGTCAGCGACAGCCAGATGCCGGCACCGCGGAGAGCGCCTAGTTCAGCGCGCATATCGAGCTTTTCTTCATTGCGGTTGGTCGGCAGAAAGCGGATCAGGCCAATGAGCGCAATCACGCCGATGACCGTGACAGCCCAGAAGGTCGAACGCCAGCCTGCGTATTGACCCAGCGCAGTGCCCAGCGGCACGCCCAGTACGTTGGCCAGGGTCAGGCCGGTGAACATCAAGGCCACCGCTGAGGCACGCCGGTTGGCGGGCACCAGACCTGCGGCAACCACCGAGCCGATGCCGAAGAACGCACCGTGGCACAGCGCAGTCACCACGCGGGCGAACATCAGGACGTTGTAGTCACTGGCCAGCGCACAGAGCAGATTGCCAATGATGAAAATCCCCATCAGCGTGACCAGCGCGGCCTTGCGCGGCAGTTTTGCCGTGGCCATGGCCATGAACGGCGCACCGACGGCGACACCCAGCGCATAGCCGGTCACCAGCCAGCCTGCGCCGGGTATCGATACGCCAAGGTCGGCCGCCACATCAGGCAGCAGGCCCATGATGACGAATTCGGTGGTGCCGATGGCGAAGGCGCTCAGGGCCAGAATGAGTAGCGAAAGAGGCACGGGGCAGCTCCTGGTAGATGTTGAAAAATCAGGTCGGGTTGTTCAGTTCTTCAACCAGCGCCTGAACGAATGCCTGTATGACTTCTTCGTTGCGTCGGAAGAAATGCCATTGGCCGACCTTCTTGCTGCTGATCAGACCAGCGCGTTGCAAGGTCGCCAGATGGGCCGAGACAGTGGATTGTGACAATCCCGCACGCTGATCGATCTGTCCGGCGCACACGCCGTGTTCGATCGAGTACTCCTGGGCGGGAAAGCTCGCACGCGGGTCTTTCAGCCAGGTCAGGATTTCTCGGCGGACCGGGTGGGCCAGGGCTTTTATTATGTCGTCGAGGTCGATAGGCATCTCGTTCTCACAGGCGGTGTAGCGTTATATCGCGATAGAGCGAACCTTATATCTGTATTTCGCGATATAGAAATATGATTATGTGCTTAGGATGGGTCAAATCGCTATATCGGGTTATAACGATATATGGACAGCAGGCCCGAAAGCGGCCTAGGCTTGCAGCCATGAACTACTTGGCACATCTTCATCTTGGTGGGCATCGGCCTGCTCAATTGCTCGGCAGCCTGTATGGCGACTTCGTCAAAGGTCCGCTGCCGGGACGTTTTCCTGCGGAGCTGGAAGCGGCGATTCGTCTGCATCGCAGCATCGACGCCTTCACTGACAGTCATCCGCTGATCAAGGCCTCCATTGCGCGCTTTCCGCTGCAGAGACGGCGCTATGCCGGCATCATGCTCGACGTCTTTTTCGATCATTGCCTGGCGCGCGACTGGCATCGTTATGCCGATCTGCCGTTGGACGCATTCACCCGCAAGGTCTATGCCACGCTGGCTGCCGAGCCGCAGTTGCCCGAGCGGCTGGCGCTGATCGCACCGCGCATGGCGGCGCAGGACTGGTTGGGTTCGTACCGGGATTTCGGGGTGCTGGAGCAGGTGTTGAGCGGCATATCCCGACGCCTGTCACGACCCGAAGGGCTGGCCGGCGGCATGCAGGAACTGCAGGCGCTTTACCAGCCCTTGAGTGCGGATTTCGCCGAGTTCTATCCGCTGCTCGAGAATTTCGCTCAGGCCGCTCGGGCCGGCCGCGAAACCACTTCGCTCGGCTGAGCCTGCGGCTCGCCAAACAATGCCACCTGAACGGCCTGCTGGGCCTTGAAGGCCAGTGCGGCGCGTTCCTGGTCAGCGGTAGGGATCGGTGTCAGCAAGTGAATATGCACGTCGCTCTGCTCGTTGGCGAACAGTCGGCGCAAATGCGACAGCAGGTCATCGTCGCCAATGAACGGGGCTATCGGGTCCGGTTTGCCGTCACGCGAGTAACCAATGGCCACCGGCTGAATCGGCACGCCAGCGTCGATGGCGCTGGACAGCAGACGACCGTGAAAGGTGCGCAGGCTTTTGCCGTCCGTGGTGGTGCCTTCGGGGAAGATCAGCAGTGCGTTGCCTTGTTGCAGGTGGTTGCACATCTGCTTCTGGATCAGACGGCTGTCGCCCGATCCGCGACGAATGAACAGCGTACCGGCCTTCAGCGCCAGCCAGCCCGCTACCGGCCAGGTGCGTACTTCGGCCTTCGACAGAAACGACAGCGGCGCGAGCATGCCGAGCAGGGCGATGTCGGTCCATGACACATGGTTGCTGACCCACAGCATGGGCTGGGTTGGCAGTTGACCTGTCACGGTGACGCGAAACGGCAGGGCGTTGGTCAGGCGTGCCATGAACCAGCGGCTCCAGCGCTGTCTGCGCTCCATCGAACCTCCGATCCTGGTACGTTCCAGGACCGCGAACGCGCTGGCAATCGTCAATCCGAGCGCTACGACCAGTAGCACCCGGACTACGCGGGCATAGCCGCGCAACCGGCTCATCACACGGCCGCCTTGAAGTGGCGGGCATAGCGCGGGCACAGGTCGTCGCGCTTGAGCAGGATGAACACGTCGGCCACCTGGAAGTCTTCGTCCCAGCACGGTTCGCCACAGATCTTGGCCCCCAGACGCATGTAGGCCTTGAGCAGCGGTGGCATCTCGCAGATCACATTGCTCGGGATGTCGAGGGTCGGCAGCGGATTCTTCGGTTCGGCGCGCAGGTGCTCGTTGCACAGGTAGCGTTCGCGCAGGCGTTGCATGATCGCATGGGCCTGAATACCGCCGTCCTGCATCGGGATGCTCGCGCAGCCCATCAGGTAGCTGTAGCCGCCTTCGTTGAGCACCTCGGCCAGTTCGCTCCACAACACCGCAATGGTGCCGCCGTTGCGGTAGGCCGGATCGACGCAGGTGCGACCCAGTTCGAGGATCGGCCCTTGCAGATTGACCAGCCCGTGCAGGCTGAACTCTTCTTCGCTGTAGAAGCGCCCCAGCGTGTTGGCGGCCTGGTGGTCGAGCAGCCGGGTCGTGGCAACCAGACGCCCGGTGTTCAGGTCGCGTACCCCGATGTGCGAGCAGTGAACATCGTAATCGTCGATGTCCAGGCCTTGTTCGGCGCCGTTGAGACGGGCGTTGAACTCTTCGCTGAACACACTGAAACGCAACGCCTGTGCTTCCTGCAAGGCGCGCGCTCCAATCAGGCGCTCGGCCTGAAGACGACGTTCAGAAGTGTTGTCACGAATGCGGGCGATCTGGGTCATACGAATCTCCATGAGCCAGCCTTGCAGATGCAGAAAGGGCTGGTTGACTGATTTGTCCAGGCGCTTTGCCGTAACTGCAGGCTAGGGAGATGGCGTGTCATGCCTGTGAAGCTTTGGTGATGGTTGTGTGACGGGAAACGCTGGGGCCATTTCTTCTGCGTTTGGTCTTGACCGTTGCAGGGCGGCGCAGATTTGTGACGCAGAGCGTCACGCGAATGCATTCCCACGCTGGAGCGTGAGGAACGATCGGCCTAAGCAGGATCATGCGTGCTCCGCCTGGACGTGCCGTTCTGGACGCTCTGCGTCCGTTCCCGGGGCGATGGCTAACTGTCATGAAACGCTGATACGGTGTGCGGATTACTCTTTAGAGGCCCTGTCATGCCGCGTAGATTTGTCCGCCTGTGTCTGGTTCTGATCCTGGGTTTCAGTGCCCAGGGCGTCGTTGCTCAAACATGGCCGGCAGAGCAATGGCCTTCTCGGTCTGTGCCGCGATCTGCGGCCATCGAAGAGCTCGAGGCCTATGCCTTCCCGCCGCGTGACGACGCCTCGCGCAAGGGCGTACGCACCGATGCGCTGCTGGTGATTCGTGATGGCGAAGTTGTGTACGAGCGCTATGCCGGTGTGACCACCGCGCAAACGCCGCACCTGACCTGGTCGATCAGCAAAAGCATCATGGCGACGGTGTTGGGGGTGGCGTTCGCAGAAGGGCGCTTTCAACTGAATGACCCGGTAGCGAAGTTCTACACGCCGTTCAAGGCGCACCCCGATATCGCCATCAAAGACCTGATGCACTGGGCTTCGGGTCTGGATTGGCAGGAAGACTACGAATACGCTCCGCTCAACTCCTCGGTAGTCGCCATGCTCTACACCCGCGGGCGTGATGACATGGCGCGCTTCACCGCCGATCACAGCGCTGCCCAACCCCCAGGCAAGACTTACCTTTACTCCAGCGGCGACAGCACCGTGCTGGCGGCGGCCTTGAAAAAGATGGTCGGCGATGAGGTTTATCCGGGTTATCCATGGACCGCGCTGTTCGACCCGCTCGGCATCCGCAGTGCGGTCTGGGAAACCGATGGCGCGGGTACATTTGTAGGTTCTTCCTATGCCTACATGACCGCCCGCGATCTGGCCCGCATCGGCCTGCTGATGCAGCGCGGCGGGCAATGGCAGGATCGGCAGTTGCTCAACAAGCAGTGGATGGACTTCGTGCTGACGCCGTTTGCCGGTGCAGGCGTGGATGCCAGCGTTGAAGTGCCCGCAGGTCAATGGTGGCTTAACCGCACTGGCGATGGCGGCAAAGGACCGTGGCCGGACGCTCCCCCCGACACCTTCGCGGCACTGGGGCATTGGGGGCAGGCGCTGTATGTGATTCCCGATCAGAAGCTGGTAATCGTGCGCTATGCCGATGACCGCGACAGTACCTACAACCACAATGAGATGCTCAAGCGCGTACAGGCCGCGTTCGGCAAGGAGGGCGGTCAATGAGCACGCGTCGAATGTTCATCCTGCGCCGTCCCTTCAGCAGCCTGCTGTTGCTGATCGTTGCCGCACTTGCCGTACTCGCCTGGCAGTACCGTGTCAACCTGCAGGCATTTCCGACCATCATCAGTGCCTACACCGCCAAGGAATACTGTTCGTGCAGGTACGTCATGAACAATTCCGAAGCGTATTGCCAGGGCTACATCAAACAGTATCTGCCCAGCACCCTGGTCGACGACAGCAGTCAAAAACGGGTCATTGCCAGCGGCCTGGGACGCACCAGCAGTGCATCGTGGCAGGGTGAGCGACAGGGCTGTCGCCTGCTGCCATGAGGGCTTGATGGATTGCCGCCGAACGCAGGCGTTTGCCAGCGGTCAGACAGGCGGATAAGGTGGCCCTCAATTGCACGTCTGGAGTCTGCATGCTCACTATGAATCGCCTGCTGCTGGTCATGCTGGCCGCAGTGGCGTTACCTGCCCATGCGAACTGGTATCTGGATAACGAGTCGTCGCGACTCTCGTTCACCTCGACCAAAAATGCCGATATTGCCGAGGTGCATCGCTTTCTCGTGCTGCACGGCAAAGTCGACGCCAAGGGGCTGGCTGAGGTAGAGGTTGAAACCGACTCGGTCAGCACCGGCATTCCGCTGCGCGACGAGCGCCTTCGAGAGCAGGTGTTTCAGGTGCGCAAGTTTCCGGCTGCTCAGATCAATGCGCAGCTCGACATGCGCCCGATCAATAACCTTGCGCCCGGCGCACAACTGGAACTGCGTTTACCGCTGACCGTCAGCCTGCGCGGCAAGACCCACAGCTATAACGCCGAGCTGCTGGCGACGCGTCTCGACGAGCGGCGCTTTCAGGTCGTGACGCTCGAGCCGCTGGTGATCCATGCCCAGGATTTCGATATGGCCCCGGACTTCAAGGCCTTGCGCAATGCCGCAGGATTGTCGGCGGTGAGCCTCTCGGTCCCGGTCGGGGCTGTCCTGATCTTCACGGCGCGCTGATATGAACGGTGCGATTTTCCCGTGGCGTGAAAACAACCGCTTTCAATTGCTGATCGACGGTCCTGCGTTCTTCCCGCGCATGATCGCAGCCATTGATCGCGCCGAGCAGCAGGTCGATCTGGAGTTGTACCTGGTCGAAGCCGGGGCTTGCGCCGACGCCATCGTGCGCGCGCTGGTCGAGGCGGGCAGACGTGGCGTGATCGTGCGCTGCCTGTTCGATGACTTCGGTTCAAAAGCCTTCGACGCCGGCCTGCGCAAGCAACTGACCGATGCCGGTGTGATTCTGCGTTTCTACAATCCGATCCACTGGCGGCGGGGCGTGCGCAACTTCTACCGCGACCATCGCAAACTGCTGGTGGTGGACAAGGCCTTGGCCGTGGTGGGCGGCACCGGCGTGACCGACGAGTTCTGGGAGCCGGACAAGGACGCCAGCCAGTGGCACGAAGTGATGGTCGAAATCACCGGGCCGCTGGTGATTGACTGGCAGGCGCTGTTCAACCGGCAGTTCCACGCCAACGCCCGGCGTTTCGCCTGGCGTCCGAAAGAAAACTTCGGCCTTGATCATCTGCCCAAAGCCCCGGTAACCGGCGAGGGGCTGGGCCGCGTGGCGTATGCCGATTCCCGCCAGCACCGCGACATTCTGCAGTCGCTGGTACGTGCGCTGCACACCGGGCAAAAGCGGATCTGGCTGGCAACCCCTTACTTTCTGCCCACCTGGAAAGTCCGCCGCGCCTTGCGCCGGGCCGCGGCGCGTGGCGTAGATGTGCGTTTGCTGCTGACCGGGCCGCGCACCGATCACCCGTCCGTACGCTATGCCGGTCAACGCTACTACCCGCGCCTGTTGCGCGCCGGGGTCAAGGTGTTCGAATACCAGCCCTGCTTTCTGCACCTGAAAATGGTCCTGATCGACGACTGGGTGAGTCTCGGCTCGTGCAACTTCGATCACTGGAACCTGCGCTTCAACCTGGAAGCCAACCTCGAAGCCCTCGACCCCGGACTGACCCGCGACGTGGTCGCCAGTTTCGAAAAAGACTTCGCCCTGAGCGCCGAAACCACGCTGGCAGACTGGAAGGCCAGACCGCTGTGGCGGCGCGTCAAACAGCGCTTGTGGGGCTGGATCGACCGGCTGGTGGTGAACTTGCTGGATCAGCGTAACTGAGGTTGGCGCGGGGCCGAGCGCGGCCCCGGTTGTCATCTGCTCAAACGATGCATTCCAGTGAACGATCAACCATGGCTTTGGCCATCTCGGCCATGTGCAACACCGAAAACGCCAGGTCACGGCTGGTGCCCTGGGTGCTATCGCCGGACTCATAGGCCGTCGTAATGATGCAGCGCAGCAGATCCGAAGCGTAATTGAGCGCTTCCTCCTGGCTGACGGATGCGTTGACGGTGAACAGGGCGGTGGGCGGGTCGGGAACGATTTTATCGGGCATGTTTGCAACTCCTGATCAATGAAAGGAGCCGCCCCTTTCGCTACCAAACGATCAGGGTGGCGGCCGTACGCAGGTTGGTAGACCGGTGACCAGGCAAGCCGGTGCGTCCGAAGACGCCAAGCGCACGGCCACCATAAACGCAGGCCGAAAAAATGCGCCTTGAGAAGGTGGCGCATTGCGCACAGGTCACTCAGGTCTACCAAACCTGATCGCTGATTGGGCAGCGATCAATGGAGGCTAGAGACCTGAATAGCCAAGCGCAAGAGGCCGGGATTTTCTCGGAAATTTCCTTCAATTGGAAGGGAGGCGTCCTGCTGATAATTCCTACAAGAATTATCGAAATGGGTTTGCTGAGGATGTTCTCGTTGCAGGCGGGGAAGTGACGAGGGCTGTTTGTCAGTATTTCAGCAAGCAGTACGTTACCGAAGGCGAGACGTTAGGAAGTTACCGGATCACAGTGGATCAGCATGATGTGTCTCCGCCTTAAAGATAATGTGCGGAGTAGAGTGCTTGTAATGGAAATAGCCTGTGCAGTGTTTGCCGGACAGGCTTGTTGCATGAAGGGAGTGGTTAAGGCTTTTTGATATTCTGCATGTAGGTATGATTTGGATCTGTAACGACTTTCTTCGTCAGCGCGTCCAGTTCCTTGCTGTGATACATGTCCAGGCATTTCAGCAGGTCGAATTTTATACCCTTGATCTGGGATTCGGCCAACGGGTTTGTGTAGTCGCGCGCGAGGTATTTTTCAACCAGGGCCTTGACGGCAAGAGGACTTTTTTCCATGTCATAGTAGGTCCAGTCACGCATCGCACTGACACTGCTGCCCGCGTCAATTCCGACGTTTACGTCATATTTATAAGCGGTGGTTATGCAGGTGGCGAGCGCCATGTCCTTGTAGTTTTTTTCAAAGGTTCGGTACATGCCTTCGGGTGAGGAGGTGGGTGTGTAAGCGAAGCTGTTGGAGGCTGCGAGAGATAGAAATACTGTCGTGGTCGCGAGAAATAACCTCATTTTTTAAATATCCCTGTGAGGTTTAACATCGCCATCACTTATAGTCTTGCATATAGGTATGGTTCGGATCTACGACAGTCTTTTTTGTCAAGGCATCCAGTTCCTTGCTGTGATACAGATCTAGGCACTTCAAGAGATCGAATTTCACGCCCTTGATCTGTGACTCAGCCAACGGGTTTGTGTAGTCTCTGGCAAGGTATTTTTTGACCAGCGCCCGGATTTCGTCAGGACCCACCTCCCAATCGTAGTTTGCCCAGTCTTCCATCGCGCTGACGCTGCTACCCGCGTCAATTTCGACCTTCACATCGTAGGCGTAGGCATTCGCTATACAGTTGGCAAGAACCAGGTCCTTGTAGTTCTGTGCATAGCTTCTATGCATGCCTTCCGGTGATGAAGGTAGTGTGTCTGCAAAACAGTGGGTTGTCGCGAATACAAGAAATACTGTCTTGATTGCAAAAGGTATCCTCATTATACGTAACTCCATTTCGCGTTTAGGGTCGCTTGTAGTCTTGCACGTCGGTATGTGTAGGGTTTATTACGGCTTTTTTTGTCTGCGCATCCAGCTCTTTGCTGTGGTAAAGATCAAGGCACTTAAGCAAGTCAAATTTCACGCCTTTTATTTCGGGCTCGACAAGAGGGTTTGTGTAGTCTCTTGCGAGGTGGTTGTCTACGAATTCTCTGGGCTTCTCAGGGCTTTTTTCCAATCATAGTTGGCCCACTCGCGCAACGCTGTGACGCTGCTGCCAGCGTCAGTCCCGACGTTGTCACTGAATTTGTAAGCGTTCGCAATGCAGGTGGCAAGAACCATGTCTTTATAGTTTTGCGCGTGGGTTCTATTCATGCCTTCTGGCGATGATGGCTGAGCAGATGCAGGGATATTAAAAGCGGTAAGTGTGAAGCAGATTAGTGTGCTCGTAGAAAGTGACTTCATTAAGTAAGGCTCAAGGAGTTTTCTGAGATCTTGGTGAACGTGAAATCACGTCAAGGACGTCCGGCCCGACGAGGCGCCTCCTTAAGAACTCGCCGTGGCTGAGGTACTTTGGTGCATGCCGAAACCATACCCGGTGATCTCGATACAGTCCTTGTAGCGATCATCCAGCGCTTCGCCTGGAATGCCTTCGATTTTGATGTACGCATCAAATGCCATGTTTCAAATCTCCACGTTCGATCGGTCTTATGTTACATGCAGTTATCCATATGTTTCAGCAGCGTAATCTTTATTTTTATCGAACATGGTTGTCAGCAACCTTTGGTGTTGACTGAAATATCTCTACTTGTTGTCAGAGTGGTCGTACAGAATCTATCGGCCGCTTTGCACTGTCAGAGTGCTGCCTTATAAATAAAAATGGCTTTGCTTTGAGTTGCGGTTGCAAGTACCGAGCATTCTCAATATTGGAGATGGTGACGTGAGTCTACAGTTTAAAATGATTAATGTGTTTCACTCCGAGCGTAAAATGGCTGATCGGATCCAGTACAGGATCTGTTTGGCGCTGCACCCACAATGCCTCCATTTGAAACTCGGTCAGTGGTATGGGCATGCATAGCTTCGTTCATGTCTAGACGTCCTTTTACCAACCTGGTATTGACCAAGAGAAACTTTCCGTGCGGCGTATTCGGCGTCGGCGTCGGCGTCGGTGAAGGTCATCTGCTTCATCAGGCGTCTCGGCGATTGAGATCAGACGTTCTACCAAGTTTGGAAGTCTTCCCCATCGTTTCCCTAGTAAAAGCCAGTCTGGCTATATGATTGCTGTTTAGGGCGTACAGCAACAATAAAGTCAGCGAAGGGGAATTCTGAGTCCCCCTGCCGATCAACCCATAAAGCCTCCATGCCAAAGTCGTCAAGTACTCGTTGAGTTCGCTTGCCGTTGGGCGTTTCCTGAAGAAAAGTCTGTAGCATTTCCGGAGTTTTGTTTTCTATTGTCAAAGTTTTCGTCAACGTCTCATTATTCACGACGAAGCTATTTTTTATAACCGAAGGTAAAACGCCATGGGTATTTGTTTTTTGGGCGATGGTTCTATACTGGTATCGGACTACGTCATTGGCATGGTAGTCATTGCTTCCGCTTCTTTTGTAATTTGAACGAAAGGTCCATTCGTTGGGCGCGTATTCGTTGAGGAAGTCGTCCTCTTTTTGAAGATGCTTTGATTCTACGACGTAGGGGCCGTATGCCAAGCTGCTGTTATGGTCAAACATCGTCGCTACGATAGCGGTCGCCTCGCCGGAACGTTTATCAACTGCGGCCAATCTTTCTTCCAATCCGGAAACAAGATATCTGTCTGGTAATGTGTAAGCAGGTCCGAGGAATGGCTCCTGATCGCCCCACAAAACACCGGGTCTCGCATCTTGATTTTCAAGGGCATAGCTATTTGAGGTTATCGGTTTTCGACGAGCGGGTGATGGCGGCGACTCAAGCGCGTGCTTCCCCATGTATCCCAACCTGTCGTAATAGGTGATTGGACTGTTTTTTACGTACCCGTACAGATTCAACCCATCCACATCCCCCGCCGGGTCCGGATTGATCCACCGCTGCAACCACGGCGCGTAATACCTGAACCCGTAGTAATAAAGCCCGCTGGCGTCGCGCTCCTTGCCCGAATAACGCACGGTCTTGTACTTCGCTTCCACTGCGCTGCGCGCCGCCCACCAGGCCGTGCCGCCGAAAGGGTAATAGCTTTCCTGGCTGATCAGGCCGCCTTGCTGATCCAGTTCCAGCGTGCTCGAGCCCAGATGATCACCCAGGCTGTAACGCACCTGATCGTTCGTAATAATGCCCGGTTTTCCGGCTTTCCAGTGCAACACTCGCACACTATTGCGACCCGCCTGAGCGGTGATGACATGGAGGATTTCGCCATCGGCCGTGGTACGAATTTCCAGCCCCGGCAGGTAGCGCACTTCGTTGATCAGGGTGCGACCTGATGCCTGAGCAGTACTGATCTTGCGACAACGTTGACCCTGGCCGTCATAGACATAGCGTTCGTCATCGTTCGACCCGTCTTCACGTTGCACAGTAGTGATGTACTGCAACTGATTACGCGCATCCCAACCCATAACCTGCCCGCGAACCAGTTGCAGCAGATTGCCGTTGGCATCAAAGCTCGTGGCGAAATCCACATCCCCGTCATCGTCGGGCAGGCTGCGATTGCTGTCCGGGGCAACGTGCATGTTGCGGGTGAACGCGTGCGAACCTTCGTGGCGCATTTGCATCAGATTGCCCGCTGCGTCGTAGCTGTAATTCTGTCTGTAGTTGCTGACCTGGCAAGGATCAAGCGCTGGCAGAGGTTGCAGCCCGGGCAACGCGGGACCATGGCTGGCAACATTTCGGACTTCACGGCCGCTGGCTTCGATCAGTTGATACAGCGTGTCGTAACGGTAACGGCTGATCGGTTCGATAAGCTGGTTGTCGCAATACCTGTCCGGTTGAGACGTATCGTTGACGAGCAGGATATTGCCCACCGGGTCATAGCTGTAATTGAGTTGCTGCAGCAGCGTGCCGTCAGCAGATATCGCGCTCAGCCCGGTCAGTCGGCCGTCCTGTTGATCATAGGAATAAAGGCTGACTACGCCATTGCCCGCTGTTTCCTGTTCGACTTGATTGAACGCGTTGTAATGAATTTCATTGACCAGTGTCTGCGGCTGTGAGGCACCGGCCAATGTCAGTCCAGCCGCTTTCAACTGCCCGGCGACTGTCATGCCAAATGCCTGGGTATTGCCCATGGCATCGGTCTGCGCAAGCGCGTCGCCCAGCGCATTGAACCGCCAGCAGGTTTGCAGCACGACAGGCTCAAGCAAGGCATCGCGCTCGGCTTCGGCCAGCGGCCAGTCCGGGCTATCAGGGGTTTGCAGGAACTGTCGTTCTTCACAAAGCGCTACGCCGAGCAGCCCGTAATCTGCCAGCAAGCGCGAACCCGCCGTATCGTCATGGCGAACCAGTTGATTGCATTGGTTGTGTGCCGCTGCATCTGCCTGGCCAAAGGTGAACCGCTCTGCACACCGATTCTGTTCGATGATCCTTGTCGGGCGCAGGTGCAGGTCGTACTGGAGCTGCTTCTCGGTGCCGCGACCATCCCAGTCGCGCAAGACCTGGCCCGCCTCGCCGAATAACACCCGTTGCCAGCCGGCATCGACACTCTCAGTGGCCAACGCGTTGCCGCCAAGGCTGTAGACAGTGCTCCGGTTGGCGTTGGCCAGACGTGGATCAGTGGCGGCGATCATTCTGCCTGCCGGGTCGAAACGCTGTCGGGTAACCCGCATTGCGGCCGCTTCCGTGGCTTCGGTTCGATGTAAAAGGACCTGGCGCACAACCAGGCCACGCCCCTCGCAAACGATCAACTCCGGCGTATGGGCATGTACCGCGCTACTGACCATGCTCGGCTGCCTTCCTCGCTGCCAGCACTTCCTCGGCCGTGTCGTTTTCGTCCTCACTTACTGTGTACCAGACCCGATAGGTCTGCCGGCGCATCCAGCCTTTGGCGGTAATGGTGATGGTCGGACGCCCCAGCGGGTCGTAGAACTGTTTGTCGACGATGTTTTGTGAGCGTATCGAGGCGTCGTTCACATACAGATGACTGTTGGCGAAATACGGCCGGTAGACGCGCACCGCCAGGCCTTTATTGTTGTATTCCACCCGTTCACTGACACGCCAGCGTGGCGATGCGTGGACAATTTTCGGTTGACCGCCGACCAGTTCGAGATTGCCCCATTCATCGACGGAATAGGCGTCGCCGTCCTCCACCTTTTGACGGGTTTGCAGGGTGCGACCGAAGCCGTCTATCGACGCCATGCTGATGCGGATCTGCCTGTCTGGATCTTCGGGGTAGCGGTCCGCAACCAGGACAGCGGTTGCCAGCGGTATGTGGACCCGCCCCAAAGCCGTATTGCCATCGTAATAGGCCGCGCTGGCCTGCCTGCCCAGCGCATAGTCGGGTTGCAGTACGACATCGCTGGCAGAAGCCCAGTAATGTCCGGCGCGATTGAGCGGCGGAAAACCGGCTGCCTCACCCAGTTCCGTGCCGTAAAAGCTGGTTGCCCATACCCTGCCGAAGGCGTCGTAATCCGCTTCCTGACTGTTCTGATTGGGGTCGATGATTCGTCTTGGCTGCAGCACACGATAATCGTATTCAGCCGTGGTGACGCAGCCTGCCGGGTCGGTAATGCGAGTCGTGAACAGATCATAGGCGTCGTACTCGACAAGACTCCAGCCATGGCTGCGTGTGGGCCTGAATGTGGTGGGGTGAAAGAAATGCTCCGGACCGGCATAAGTGGCGAAGCCGCGTTTTACCGACCATAGATTCAGGCTGTCTGCGGGCAGAAAGCTTGGCATCTGCTGATAGCCGATCTCGACGAGTTTTTCGGCCAGAGTGACGCTGTCCATGACCCGCTCATAGGCGCTCAGTGCATGATCATCCAGTTCAGCCGTTTCAACGGCGTCAGCCAGCGCCTGAAAGGTCGCCTCGCCATCGCCACAACCGATGTAGCGTTGCACCGACAGACTGGTGAGCGTGCGTGGCAAGGTTGCGAATGGCCCGTCCGGATCGGAGAACTGTTCGTAGCTGATCTGCGCAGGCGTCAAGGCGCTTGCCGGAATGAGCATGGCATCGCTGCGTGTGCGGTAAGGCAGCCCCAGACGCCAGCTCTGCGGGCTGTCCAGATGAATGGCTTCGGCGCGCATTTCATTCGCGTAGAACTGTTGTTGAGCTTCGTCGTGCGACGCTTCCCACCATTGTTGCTGGTAAGGGTCCGCGAAGGGGGGCGCGTCGCCCGGTTTCTTGCGCCGCGCATAGTTGACGCTGGCTGAGTGGAGCATCGAGCCGTAGCGGTCCCACGCCAGGTTCATGCTGTGTTCGCACATCGGATCCTCCAGTTCCTCGGCCTCGTAACGATAGGTGATGACTTCCAGGCTCAGCGGCAGCATCGATGCGTAGGGTCGATGTGCGCTCAATGCTTGCAGTTGGCGAACCAGATAGCGGCAGGACTGGGTCGAATACAGCACTGTGGGACGTTGACTGGCGTCGAGTCCAAAGACTTCGCCGCGCAGTACCGAGCCGCTCAGCGCTCGTGCCATTTCCTGCAAGGTCGCGTCATCCGCGTCTGTTATCGGCAGCTCTGTCTGGGTTGCGGCGTCGAGTCGGGACAACACATGTTCGCCGGGCAAGCGTGCCAGGAGGTCGCTGCGGTCATAGTCAGTGCAAGGTCTGGCGGGGTAGCGTCCGGTGTGGAACCAGGTCTTGTTCAATACCGGAGCGGTAAAGTCTTCCTGATTCTGCGACGACGTTTCGGTGTCGGTCTGCAGGAGCAAGCCGAAGCCGCGAAACTCGCGTTCGCGAGGGTCATAGAAACCCTGTCGATAGCGGAACAACTGAGTCAGCGTATTGCCAGTGACCTTGTCCTGCAGGGTTTGCCTGACGACCACATGAACCGGGAACGGCAATTCCGAGACGGCAACGCTGCCTGCGCCCCGCAGCTCGTTCTTTTCGTCCAGCCATTCCTGCGCCGAACTGCGATAGCTGACTTCTCCGGCAGCACCGAGATTGTTGTCCGAGGCCTTCAGCAAATACGGTTTGTGCACCGTGCCTGTCCGGTCGGCTGCGTAGTAAAGGCTCCAGTGCCGGGGCGCCATGTGTGGCACGGTCAGCACCAGGCTGGAAAAGCCGAGGCCCAGCAGATCGACCGCACTGAACTGGCAGAATCGGTCATAACGCACGCCCTCTGGCCAGGGCTGATCGAAGGCCGCGGCCAGACCGTTGCCGCCCTGATTCATGAAGACCTGGAAGCCATCGGCTTGCAGATAAAGCACGTCACTGGCACCTGAGCCATCCAGGTCCGCCAGTCGCACCCGGCTCGAATCGAAAGCTTCATAGGTGTAGGGCAGTGTGGCAAACAACTGGCCCTTGCCGAACCGGCCTCGGCCCAGGTTCGGCCAGACGCGGATTTCGTTGTGCCGTATCCGGATCAGGTGTTGTTGCCCGGTACCCAGCAGGTCGCTGAACGCCACCAGTTCAGTGGAACTGTCGCTGAGCAATGGCAGGCGATCCTCGTCGTGAGGAATGTCCACCGCTGCGGCGAATCCATCGGCTCGACGGTTGGCATACAGACGAACGCTACGTGGGCCGATCAAGGCCAGATCCGACAGCCCGTCGCCGACCAGATCCGCCATTTGGCCTTGCGGGTGGAAAAACTCTGCAGGAAAAGCCGAGAACGTGGCGTATTTCGACCAGCTTCGATCAGGGTTGAGGGTAAAGAATCCGGCCATTCCCGGTTGGGCGACAACCCAGTCCAGCCGCCCGTCGCCGGTCAGATCTGTCAGGGTCTGACGTACCGGTGCGGCTGAATCAGCCGTGGGAATGCGGGGTAACGGTTGACAGGTTCCGTAGGCAACGGCATCCGCTGTGCCAGCGGTATCACGGATCGGTTCGCGATAAAGCCAGGCCTTGTCGTCGCGATACAGAATGCCGGGCAAGCCGTCGCCATACAGATCGACCAACTGGTATTGCTGGCCGTCATTCAGGCCGGCCATGGGCTCCAGCGGCGTGTAAATGCCCGACTCAAGACTGAAATCGGTGTATTGAAATTGCACAGGGGGTTGTCGATCGACGCGCCGCCAGTCAGTGCCATCCCATGCTTCTGAATGCGCCGCGCTCAGCATGTTGTAGCCGAGGGTTGTCTGATAATGCTCCAGCAGCAGTCGCCGGGTCAGCAGCGGGGATGCTCCGAGTTCATTCGGGAAGTGATGGAACATCAGAACCTGCCGGCACAGGCGCAGATTACCCAGCTCAAAACCGTAGGCGAAACTTGAATGCGGATCACTGCGCACCGGCCAGGTAAATTGCTCGTCATATGCGGGCGGCGGATCACTGCGGGTGTCGCGCTGGCCATAGTCGAATAACAGGTCGAAGTGCCACAGCAAATCGTCCAGCGAATCTTCCTCCCACAGGTAAAGCAAAGGGTGCGCCTTGGCATTGCCGTAGCGAACCCGGCTCAGGTAACGTTGGGCGCGGAAGTTTCTCGGGTGATCCTCCGGCAGGCCCTGATGGTCTTCGGGCTTGTATTCGTAGAGGATGTGTTCGCCGACGGCATTCATGCTTTCATCCAGCAACCATTCGGCAACCCGGTTCATGTCTGCCGGGTCGGCAATACGCGACGAGATCTTCCTGCCATAGAGGTTCAGGCTGCCGTCGGCGCCGTGAATCAGCCAGAAGCCGGGATCTGTGTTGTTTACGCGCCAATGCTCGATGCGCGCAAAGGCCCCTTCGACTCTGCTGAAGTAACGCACTACCTGATAAGTCGCATCCAGATCATCACCGTTGTAGCGGCTGACCTGACTCGAAACCAGCGCGCCGCTGTCGTCGCGTTCTGGCAGGCAGACATCGCCTCCGGGGCCGAAAACAAGATCATCGTCGGTGTAGCTCGGTACGCCCTTGCTGGCACGACGCGCCACTTTGCTGGTGTTCAGGTTCCAGCCAAGCCCGAACACACCGTTGCCGGAGGTGCTTTGATAACTCAGCGACAGGGCGGGCGCGTAACCGCGGCCCTGGCTGATCGGCAGGGCGATCTCCAGTGATGCCGCGCCGCTGGTGCCAACCGATCCCCAGCCCTTGCCGATGCTTTGAATCGCGCCACCGCCTTTGGGTAATGACGGGGTGGCAACAGCCGGCTGGAGAGACTGCGGCGATTGATTCTGCGATTGCGATTGAGCTTCCATGACGCTTGCTCCCTGTCGGTTAACGACTTTTCGCCGTGTAGCGCATGTGCACGATGATGTCGGTGATCGAGTCGATCATGTCGCGCTGCGATGCCGGGTTGGAAAAGCTCAGGGTCCAGCGAGAGATCGCACCGGTGCCCTCAAACGGCAGATAACGCTCATCGTCGAAGTTGAAAACGAACAGCCCGTCATCGTCCACGCCGGTAGACAAGGCGATCTGCTGGCTGGCGCGCATGTTTTCCTTGAGCGGCGCGTCAGGCTGTGCGTCCATCTGCACCGCGCTGTACGACTGGGTCAGGGTGGCGCGGATGTCCTGATAAGGCCCGACCGTGACGGGCAACGACACACTGATGCGTCTGATACGACGCAGATAGTGGCCCGGGTAATCGTCGTCAAGCATGGCTCGGGTGATTTCGAACTCGGCAATCCCGTCTTGCGCCAGGCGCTCGACCACTGCATCCCAGCCGTGATTGATCCCGGCAGCATCTCCCTCGGTTATTGGCAGCTGGCGCACCGAAACCGTCTTGACGATCTCCATTTTGCGTTCGTTGCGGGCCATGTAGGCTGCATCCATGCGCAGCAAATTCAGTTTCAGGGCCTCGCCAGCAGCCAGGCCGCGCCACGCGTCTTTCCAGGCCGCGGGCTGGATGAAGGAGGCCGAGTAGTCGGCAATTTCATACTGCCAGCAGGCTTGCGTCGCCAGGCACAGTGAGAATGTTGCGTCATAGGCCTGGTAGTAGAAGGTCGAGAACTGCCCATTGAGCCATTGATAGAGCTGGCTGTTGGTGAAGCGCTTGTTAAGAAATGCGTAGACGGTCTCGGCCTGTTTTTTGGCTTCCTGAGCCTGACGAAGTTGCAAGGCGGTAACGCGGGTCTGGGCGTCGTGGACAGCCAGTTGCAAGGTGATCTGTTCAGATTCGAGCATCGCCTGATCACGCGCGTGTTCCCATTCCTGGAGGCGCCGACGGAACATTTCCGTGCGCTCCAGTGCATCACTGACAGCCGCAGATCGCGCGGCGAACGCATGAGCGCCAGTTGCAACCATTTCCGGTACGCCTTCCAGCCTGAAGCCGCCTACTGCACCTCCGGCTGCGGCACCAACGGCCATACCGCCGGTTGCACCGGCATGAATACCGGCGTGATTAGGGGCTACTTTCATGGCTGAAGCCACGATGCTGGCCGCACTGGCAGCGCTTTCGGCAATCCGTGAAACAAGTTTGGCGGCACCCGCTGCGATTTCCACTGCACTGACATTTTCAGCCGCCAGTTGGCCGTAAAAACCGGCTCGGGCATCAATCACGGCCTTGCTGGCCTCCAATGCCTTGCGTGCCTGAACTTCGACTTTTTGCGCCTCGAGCTGCAGGTCAATGGCGTACTGGGCGAACTCCCAGACCTGCTGCTGTTGCAGCTCCATCAACTGCCCTTGCTCCTTGCGCTCAATGATCGACAGCAGGGTGAAGCCAAACTGGATCAGGGTTTCCACCGCCGCGCTGGCCCTGGCAAACATGACCGGGTAGCGATAGTGCGGTGTGTCCTGAGCCAGCAGGCTGCCAGCACCACCATCGGTCGCGCCATTGGCGTAGGCCGCGAGCAGTGCCCTTGGGTCCAGCGGTGCGGCGAACAGCGGCAGGGAGAGTGGCTTGCCGTCCAGCGTCATGTTGTGGCGCAGGTTGTACAGGCGCGACTCAAGCATGTCCCAATATTTGACCAGCTCCGAATTCATCGGGAGGATGAAGTGATCGCTGTCTTCCTCGTTCAATGTCGGGTCGCTGCCGAAGGTGCTCAGGCGCAGGGACGGTTGGCTGAAACTGACAGTGGCTTTGCCGTCGTTGACGGCGGCGCTGGTACGTACCTGTTGCTCCTGCTCGACAAGCTGCTGCTCGAAAGCCCGCAGCCCCGGACTGCTGGACGTTGCCAGATCGCCCAACGCCACAGGCGTCCATTGGCTGATCAGTTTCACATCCGGGCGCGGCCCGAGCAGATCGAGAATACGCACATACCAGAGCTTGGCTTCGCCCAGACTGTCGGGCGTCAGTTGCCGATAGGCCATGTCGCCCCGGTCGATCAGGTTCTTGATGTAATGGAAATACACCGCTTTCTGATAGCGCACCGGGTCACTTGCCGCGATACCGTCCGGGTCGATCGGGGCGCGCAGAAAGTAATCCGGATCAGGTACTTCAACCAGAGGTCGAACGTTCCAGTAAGCCGGTGCGTCGCTGGTTTTTTTACGGCCCGGGTCGAAGATGAACCCGAGCCAGCGTTCGGCATCGGTGAAGCGTTGTTCCAGGTTGAGGCGATGGGAGATCATGAACGGCAGATGCAGAAACAGCTCCCAGAAGTAAAGGCCGTTGGCGCCTTTGAAGTCCATCAGGTCAGCAATGGCGTCATCACCGATGGGCGGTTCCTGTAGCTGCTGGGTGTCCCAGGACAACAAGGCTTCGAGCGCAATGTTGGCCTTGTTGATCAGCTCGCGGGCGAACAGCGTGTTCATGCGAATGGGGTCGCGGGTGTCGGTGGTCGAGTTGTCGCTGAACCGAATGCTGGAGGCGGAGAAATCGATGTATTCGGCGATGCCCAGAATGGCGCTTATGCGTTTGCTGATTTTGGGCGCGATAGGGTCGCCCCCATCAGCGGTTGCCCACTCCAGTTCTATTTCTGTGGATTTGAGGGCGTTACCGATCCAGACCGGGGGATTAACCGAGTTGACGCCGACGCCATGAGTGATATAAAACTTTTTCGAGCCGCTGATGAATCGGGTTTGCGGAAGATTTGGCAGAAGCGTGGATTTATCGAAGGTAATGGTTGTTTCGTAACGGCTCGGTGCCGTAATACTGCTGGTCGGAGGTCGTGCGGTCAGGTGCTTTTGCGAGTTGTTGTGGGGGACGCTCATATCCAATGGGTAACTGAACCATTGAGCGAAAGAAAGCGTGTCAGCGTAGTGAGGCCCTACGTGTACAGAGGGATACAGATCATATGAAGTTTCGCCTTGTATAAGTGCTATGAGTGCCGAGGATATGACCTCCGGGTCGGTTGCCGCCAAAGACATTAGCTCGACAGCGCCCACCTTCAGTTTGCCGCCTCCAAGATTCCAGTCGGTGGTATATCGTTCTATACGGTAATAACTATTGTGTTGGTTGCGAAGGAACGCGGTGCTTGAGGGAAGGGCGTCTACGGCGCTATACAGGTTCAGCGACAGATCGCCCCAATAGCCTCCGGTTGATTCGATTTTTAAGTTTGATCCGTTCTGTAATATAAAGCTGTTCTGGTCGAGGTCGAGATCGTAGGGTGTCGTTATGAACTCAAACGTCCACTGGCTGGCGGGCTCAGTCAATACGAGTGTGGTTTTAGTCGTACCCTTAATGAGGATGTCCTTGGTTATTGCAGTGCTTAATTTTAGTGTGGCGTTTTCAAGGTCCAGGCGGGGTGCATAGGTACCGGTCATCTGGGCTATTGCTTCCTGATGGTCTTGGTAGTCCCACCAGGTATCGCCAGTGTTTGGAGATGTTGTCAGGGATGGTTTTAGCCTGATATACAAACTCCACGTAAACTGAAAATTCCCCTTGTTCTTTAAAGCAAATGCCCAACAGGTCTTGCGCACGCGGGGCTGCTCCGGACCCAGGTCTGCCTTGTCGGAAACGGCGTCTACGTAGTTCGCAACTGGAAAAGCTGGCGTTTTGTTGAAATTCTTGTCGATAAAGGCCGTGTGCAGAAAAGCATAGGTCGATGTTGAGCCATCGGTGTCACCAGGCGCCAGCGTTTCACCCGCATACATCGCGATAAACAGCGATTCCGGGGATGCCGATACATCGAAGATCGCAATACTGTTCAGGTCGTTTTCAAGGTTGACTGCCTTGCCTGCCCGGGTGACGACATTGGGTGTTGTCACGTCCATGTAGATGTGTGGCGCACTCCAGGAGTCGTCGTATTTTTTATAGGAAATATTGAATACCAGACGCACATTGGGTGTGACCACCGTCAAGGGCGCGATGTCAGCCGGTGGGGTGATGGGGATACTGCCATCGGCAGCTGGCTTGACTGTACCTTCGGGCAGCGTGACCGCTACCTGTTCTGTCACGTGAACCAGGTCCACCCACGCCACAAACAACCGATTGTTGAAATACACCGGGCGAATGGTTCTTTCCAGCGTATTGGCATTGATGCCGATCTCGGCGCGCTTCCAGTCGGACCAGGCACCGGGTGTCGGATTATCGAACTTCGGCCCTTCAGTGCCTTCCTGGTAGGCACGCTCATTCATGTCCACCGTGCGCCAGTAATAAATATTCTCGGCGCGCGACGTGCCGATAAAGTAGTACTTGCCTTGCGCAAATCGATCACTGTCGATATAGCCATTGATGATGGTCAGGTTGGCGACTTCTTCAAAACTGGCCAGGTAAGCTTTTACCGCTTCCTGCGCCGTGTCGACATTGATCCTGTTCTGATTGATATCGTTTTCCAGTTGCGTGAAGTAGCCGGACTTCTTCAAGCGCAATGCCGGAGAAATATAGATTTCCGGATACAGTGCCAATTGCATATTGGCCGCCCAGATCGGGTATTGACTGCTGCGTTCACGCCACTCGACAAAGCGCGCTTCGGTCGGCAGCAGTGTTTCATAGCCGGGCTCCATGCCCAGTAACGTACCATTGATGAGCTGTTGCAGGCTGCTCATTGCCGATGCGACATAGCTGGTCTGGACTTCATTGCCGACCTGATTGTCGAGCAGAAAAAACTCGTACAGGTCGTTGGCCGTTTTCAAGCGCTGGTCCAGGCCCAGGCGCTTCAGCATAGGGTCGTTGGGAACGACCTCACCCAGATAGTACGCCACCAGCGCATCGCGAAAGGATTCGTTGAGCCGGCTTTCAAGGGTATCGGACATGATCAGGCCTCCATGGCATTGAACAGGTTAATGCTCACGACTTAACGGTTGGCGGCTATCACGGCTTCGCCTGCTGACTTCCAGTGCGAGGCAGTGCTGGTCGCTGTCAGGTCAGTAGCCGACAGTAATTGTCTTGCCGAAAGGCCGGTGACATCACTGGCGCTGTGCATCCGGCTCAACCAGTCCACCTCGTGCATGCTGGAAGCGATACGATCTGACCCGGTCAGCAATGCGTTTGCGGCCAGTACCTCAGATGACGTCCAGCCTGTCAGTGACGCCAGCCGCGCAGCACATTGGGTATTGTCTCGATGCGTGTCATTGGCTTGCTTGAAATAATCGAGCAGCGTTTCTTCCGGGTAACCGCAGTTGTCGCGCCAGTTGCGGTAACGGTCGAGCAAATACAGACTGTTCATTGAAAGGGGAAGCAGGAAGCCAAAGTCTGCATGCAGCCAGCGTGGACTGATTAAAAATGTGCGTAATGCCCGGGCGCTCAGCCCCAGTTGCTGGCTGACTTCTGAATAGCGAATCAGCGTCGAGACCTTCTGAATGGCGCCATCATGCCAAAGTAACGCACCGAGAAACTTGCCTGCATCGCTGCCTGCCCAGCGTATCACCGGCTCGCAACGGTCCGGCGGCAAACCGGTGAGGGTCAGCAACAGCCCTTCCACCAGCCGATGTTGACTCCGGTAGCCGTTCAATACGAACGTTTCAAGTCTGGCTTCGACTTCGCTTGCAAGGGGTTCCGCGATGGCTATGGAGGACAAGCGTTCATGCAGGGTGCGGCGGATGCTGACCGCGGGTTCCTCGTGCAGCGGCTGAGTCGTGACCAGCCCTAATCCGTCGATCAGGTCGTAATCGAGGATAGTCCACCAATTGATGGTGTTGTTTTGGTCATCCTTGCTTGGCAAGTCAAGGGATGCCAGCTGGTCTCTCTTCAGTACAGCCTGGCGCGCATCGTTGGTCAATTGCTCAAGTTGAACAGTCAGTTCCTGCGTGACTATCGTTTCGGTGATGTCCCAGCCTAGCTGACGTCGCAGTGCAGCGATGTCTCGGTCAGACGCTTTGAGCCACGTGACTGCCCAGTCCAGTTGCATCAGGATATCGAGCACGTCCGGTTCGGTGTCGTCGAGTTGACCTGAGACCACCTTTTTCCGAAAAGACAGAGTGCCCAGCAGGTCGATCAATGCCCGGCATTCTGCTGTGGTCAGACCGAACATCGAAGCAATGCGGGCTTGGCGGTACAGCGAAGAAATCATGCTCAAATTGAGTCTGAAGTCAGTGGGCGCGTTGCCAATCAGTTCGCGAACATCGACGGCCAGCTGCCTCAAGCCTTCATGAGTGCTGGATAACTGCAGGGCTCGGCTCAACTGAGCGCGAGTCTTGACGTGCTGGCTACTGTCCTGATCGAGGTCGAGAATCGACCCATCCAGCACCAGCGGAGTATCGAACAATGCCGGGTTGTTGAAGACCCGGTCGAACATCGGCAAGCGTCCGTCGTTTGCCTCGCCGGGCATCAGGTGAACAAAGGCTGCAAACTCATCAGGCGCGAGGCCGTAACGTTTGTTCAGATACCGATAGGTTCCCAGTGCGCGTAGCGTATTTACCGTCAGCACCATCTGCAGGTTCACGGCGCCTTCGGAGCGAATGACCGCCATGACCAACGTGTCCAGCGCTGTAAACGGAATGCCCGTCCAGCGCTGCAGACGGATCATGCGTTGCAGACGGTCGAAGCGGTCCACGCTGGTGTTTACCAGCCGCTCAGTGCCGTACGCATCCTTGTTCAGAGCCATTGCCGGCTGATTGGTCGGGCCATTGACGTAGCCAGCTCCGAATCGGGCCTTGATTGCTGTCAGGCTCGCATCGAGTGGGGAGTCTTCATCTGCGGTGTTTCCCGCTGCACGGATGTTGGGAGAGGCATAGGCCGTGTGGTTGCCTATGGCAAGCAGGGCTTCGACTCCGTCACTGTCCAGACCCGTCTTCTCCAGGAAGACGTTCAGATTATTCAAAGGATTGCTGGCGTCGTCGACGTAATCGACGTTGTATTTCGTTTTGAAGAACTGACGGGTCAGGTCTGCTGACGTGTCTGCGTTTGCCAGACTGGATAAGGCAGGTTCAATCACGATTGCCTGTTGCTCTGGGCCTGCTCCGCTCATCAGCACTTGTGCGATGGCACTGGAGTGCTGCACTTTTCCATAGTCACTGCCGTACCTGGAAGTGGTTGGAAGTTCAAGGCTGACGCAGTAATTCAGCTCGCCTAACATTGGCTTCTTCCCGGCAAGCCCGAGGCTGATCTGTTGAAAGTGGAAGTTGTAAGGAAACTGAAACGGGTGTTGTTTTTCGGCCACCAATTGGTAAATAGACTTGCCCTTGTCCTCAGGCACCGTGTCCACATAGGCATTGATGGCTTTACTTAACACCTGATTGACGATGTGCAGCGTGGGGATTGGCGTGAAGGTGCTTTGTTGGTCGATCAACAGACCTTTGAGATCAGGCCGTCGGTCATGGAGTTTGATTCGGCTGTCCTCCGCGACGCTGCCTTCCAGCTGTTCCAGAGCAAACCGGTACAAGGACGTCAGGTACGCAACGGGCGAATCCTTGGCTTCTATCGCACCCACCTTGCAAAACAGATCCCAGTTTTCCTTGAAAAGATTGGGAAAGCTAGGCCCGATGTCTACCAGTGAACGCACGCCGGTGCGCCGTGTCACTGGCTGGGGCCGGCCTGAAGACAGCAGTTGATTGCGATACAGGCGCACGATCTGGGTGGCGTAACAGCGAGCGTTTTCATAGGCGAGCGCTGCATCAGCATCACTGATACGTGAGAGTTCGTGAACAAAAGCGCTTTTGGAGCGCCGTACGATATCGAACACTGAATGGATGTTCAGTTTTTCCATCGCGTTGATGAACGGTAACGTGTCATCGCCATGTTCGTGCGTGTCGTTCCCGGTTCGGGCCAGGTTGCGTAGAAGGGAGAAGGGTTGCTCGGTCATGTCCGGCGCTCCAGTGGTCATGACACAGCCTTGTTTACCATGGCGCTCGCGTCTAGCTGACAAAAGTGTCAGTCAACCATCAGCAACACCAAGCATTTCCTATAAAAACAAAGCATTAGCGCCCGCCGCTGAAGGTATATTCATTGGCGATTGACCACCCAAAGTTTATGCCTATTGGTTCTTGACCAAGCCGCGTGCTTCCGTTTGTCTGCTGTTATGGTTGAAGGGCGTCACTAACGGCGGATAGAGGTTTCAAGGATGAACTCGATCATGCACACCAATACGCCGCAATTGGCGGTCAGCGATTCACGGGCCCTGCCGGTACGCAGTGTGCAGTTCTATCGTGGCGCTGATGATCAGCCTGTTGAAGCCAGGGTGACGCAGCAATATTTCGACAAGGCCGGGCGACTGATCGCCAGTCGCGATCCACGTTTTGCCAGTCGTTTGAAATACGGTGTCTGTGCGCCTGTGAACCTGATGCAAATCGTCAGTTTGTCCGGGGCTTTGCTGCTATCGAAAAGTGTCGACTCAGGTTGGCGGGTGAGCCTCAATGGCGAAGCGGGGCAGTTAGTCGACGGCTGGGACGGACGTGACAACCCGCGCCAGATCGAATACGACGCGCAATTGCGCCCTTTGGCGATCAACGAATCAGGCCGAATGACCGAGCGCTTCACTTATGGCGGGCCCGCCACTGCTGAGCGTAACCAGTGCAATCAACTGATTCGCCATGACGATACGGCAGGCTCGCGCCTGCTGCAGGACTATGGACTGTCGGGCGGGGTTCTGAGTGAGGAACGGTGTTTCCTGCAGTCGCCTGACCGCCCGGACTGGCCACTTGCCGAACCTGATCGTGATGCACTGCTGGAGCCCGTCGGCCTGCAGACACGCCGGGCTTTCAACGCGCAGGGCGAAGCGCTGGCGCAGACTGACGCCAACGGTAACGTCCAGCGTTTCAGTTACGGTGCGGCGGGGCAACTGCACGCTGTTGAACTGACCCTGACCAATACGGAACAGCCGCAAACGCTGGTCAGTGCAATTGACTATGACGCATTCAACCAGGTCGAGCAGGAGACGGCAGGAAATGGCGTGGTCAGCCGCTATGTGTATGATCGACAGGACGGTCGGCTGATTGAACTCAGTGCGCTATCTGCTGACGGCTCAGTGCTGCAAAAACTGAATTACAGCTATGACCCGGCAGGTAACGTTCTACTCATCAACGATGCCTCGCAACCAGACCGGTATTGCGGCAATCAGCGTATTGAGCCGATAAACCGCTACTGTTACGACACGTTGTATCAGTTGATCGAAGCCACGGGTCGTGAGGTCAGAAACGGTGCCAGTCATGGTCCGGCGCTGCCCGGTCTGCAACCTGTCCCGACGCTCGATCCTTGCCAGGTCAGCAACTACAGACAGCATTACAGCTACGACCCTGCGGGTAACCTGCTGCAAATGCGCCACGAAGGCGCACACAACTTCACCCGCAACATGCACGTTGCACCGGACAGCAATCGCAGCCTGCCCGACGATGACGAGGATGTGGATTTCGCCACGAGTTTTGATGCCAACGGCAACCTGCTGCAACTGGTGCGTGGTCAGGTTATGGGTTGGGATGTGCGTAACCAGTTGCAGCACATCACCACTGTGCAACGTGAAGACGGGGCGAACGATGACGAACGCTATGTCTATGACGGCCAAGGTCAGCGTTGCCGCAAGATCAGCACCGCGCAGGCATCAGGTCGCACGCTGATCAACGAAGTGCGCTACCTGCCGGGGCTGGAAATTCGCACTACGGCCGATGGCGAAATCCTCCATGTCATCACCGCTCAGGCGGGTCGCAATAGTGTGCGAGTGTTGCACTGGGAAGCCGGAAAGCCAAGCGCTATTGCGAACGATCAGGTGCGTTACAGCCTGGGTGATCATCTGGGCTCGAGCACGCTGGAACTGGATCAGCAAGGCGGCCTGATCAGCCAGGAAAGTTATTATCCGTTCGGCGGTACGGCCTGGTGGGCGGCGCGCAGTGCAGTGGACGCCAGGTACAAAACAGTTCGGTACTCGGGTAAAGAGCGCGATGCCAGTGGGCTTTATTACTACGGGTTCAGGTATTACGCGCCGTGGTTGCAGCGGTGGATCAATCCTGACCCGGCGGGGGCTGTAGATGGGTTGAATCTTTATACAATGGTTCGGAATAGTCCGTTACGAAATAAAGATATAGCGGGTTTGCAACATCGACCTTATCAGGGCTTTCAAGACGCTTACGAGCAGCAGGCCAGTTCAAGTGGCCTCACCCTCATCGCTCGAGGCAGAGAAAATATAAAACTGTTGAAGAAGCCTCCGACAGATAAGCTGGGTCATGCCCTTGAGGTTGTTGAAGTGGCCTATAAGGAGAGTCAGCGTGTTTTTAATAGCGGAGATTTAACTGAAACGCAAAAAGTCGTCGTCTGGAATGTCATGGGGTATACATCACTGGCACAAATGCCCGAAATGGCCAGTCAGTACGCGAGTTTGAACGACGTGGTGCAGGATTATACGGCAGGGCACGGGTTTAATCAGTTTGCCGTCTTTGGCAGGCAGCCAGGTACTCAGGGTCTTACCTTTTCAAACGACCCACACAAAAGAATATTTTTAGGGCGGGAGGTATTGGATTTTCATGTGCTGGGAACCGCGCTGGTAATGGGCCATGAAATTTCCCATACCACGCAGAGGCGTTCGAAGGATTACATTTATATGAATGCGAACGTCAATCGGGATGAAGGTGTTGAGCAGTTAACACCAGGTGACGTGGATGAGCATTTGCAGAGCATGTTAGAGTCGGCAAGTCATGTCACAGCAGGGCAGCATGACCACGTCATATTTTCGAATATTGATAGCATGATTCGCGAAGGTAAACTGACGGCAGATGATGTAACAAGTCTGTTTGCAACCCGTAGTCTTCAAGATATCCACGTTAACCGCTTAACGTACCCGGGTGTCAGGGACCGCATCCTGCGTAATAATGCAGATAATATTGCATTTTTAGGGCTTTTTCTCGGAAGAGAGCAGGTTGTTTCAAAAATGAAGGCGCGAGGCTATGTTAAGTAGATGCAGGATGCTGTGGTCGCGCGAGGGCGTCCGGTCTGTATTTGAAGTATGAGCTTGATTTTTCGTGCTGCACGTCCGTGCACTGATCCTGTCAGGCAGGAAATAGTGTTCTTATCAAACTTTCATGGATGAAGGTCATGAGTTCGATTGTGCACAGCAATACGCCGCTACTGGTGGTCATTGATCCGCGTGCGCTGGTTGTGCGTAGCGTGCAGTTCTGTCGAACTGTGGCCGGGCAGCCTCTTGCCGCGCGGGTGACCCATCAGCGCTATGACCGGGCAGGGCGTCCGGTTGTCGGTCGTGATCCGCGTCTGTTCAGTCGCTCGGAAACCGAAGCGCAGACCCCGGCAAACCGGGTGGTCAGGTTCAGTCTGTCCGGAGCGGCTTTGCTGAGTGAAAGCGTCGACTCGGGTTGGCGACTGAACCTGATGGGCGAGGCCGGGCAGTTGCTTGAAAGCTGCGATGGGCGAGGCACTCAGCGCTTGATGGAATACGACAGTTCGTTGCGCCCGGTCTCTGTGACAGAGCAGGGGCTTGTCGTCGAACGCCTGGCCTATGGTGGTGCCGACGCCGCTGAGCATAACCAGTGCAATCAACTGATTCGCCATGACGATACGGCAGGCTCGCGTTTGCTGCATGATTACGGCCTGCCTGGCGCTGCGCTGGGTGAGGAACGGCATTTTTTGCAAGCGCCTGAAAGTCCGGACTGGCCGCTGGGCGAAGCAGAGCGCGATGCATTGCTTGAGCCTGTCGGGCTGCAAACCCGCTGTGGGGTCAATGCGCTGGGCGAAGCGATCTGGCAGACCGATGCCATGGGCAATACACAGGCCTTTGGCCTGACCGTCGCTGGGCAGTTGAAAGCGGCTGAACTGACATTGGCCGGTGCCTCACCACCGCAAACGCTGGTCGGTGAAATTCATTACAACGCGCTTGACCAGGTCGAGCAGGAAACGGCCGGCAATGGTGTTGTCAGTCACTTCCAATATGATCCGCAGGACAGCCGGCTCGCTGCACTCAGCGCGATGGCGGCGGATGGCGCGCTATTGCAAAAGCTGATTTACAGCTATGACCCGGTCGGTAATGTTCTGGTGGTCAACGATGCGTCCCAGCCAGACCGTTATTGCAACAACCAGCTCGTCGAGCCGATCAGTCGCTTCGAGTACGACACGCTGTATCAGCTGATCGAAGCCAGCGGCTGTGAAGTCAGAAACGGTGCCAGCCATGGCCCGGCGTTGCCGGGCCTGCAATCTCTGCCGACGGATGACCCGTGTCAGGTCAGCAACTACACAGCGTTACCGCTACGACGCTGCGGGTAATCTGCTGCAAATGCGCCACGAGGGCGCGCACAACTTCACCCGCAACATGCACGTTGATCCCGACAGCAATCGCAGCCTGCCCGACGATGAAGGAGAAGTGGATTTCGCCACAAGTTTCGACGCCAACGGCAACCTGTTGCAACTCGTGCGTGGGCAGACCATGAGCTGGGATGCGCGTAATCAGTTGCAGCACATCACCACCGTGCAACGTGAAGACCAGCCGAACGATGAAGAGCGTTATATCTACGATGGGCAGGGTCAGCGTTGTCGCAAGATCAGCACCGCACAGGCATCAGGTCGCACACTGACCAACGAAGTGCGCTACCTGCCGGGGCTGGAAATCCGCACCACAGCCGATGGCGAAACCCTTCACGTTATTAATACTCAGGCGGGTCGCAACAGCGTGCGGGTGTTGCACTGGGAAGCGGGAAAACCAGATGCTGTTGCGAACGATCAGGTGCGTTACAGCCTGGGTGATCATCTGGGCTCGAGCACGCTGGAGCTTGATCAGCAAGGCGGCCTGATCAGCCAGGAAAGTTATTATCCGTTTGGCGGCACGGCCTGGTGGGCGGCGCGCAGTTCAGTAGAAGCCAAGTACAAAACAGTTCGTTACTCGGGTAAAGAACGCGATGCCAGCGGGCTTTATTATTACGGGTTCAGGTATTACGCGCCGTGGTTGCAAAGGTGGATCAATCCGGACCCGGCGGGGGATGTGGATGGGTTGAATCTTTATCAGTTCATCGCAAACTCACCTGTTAATTACCGAGATGCATCGGGACTCGCGAAATACAAAACAAAATACGACATGACAGAATTAGAGGTGCGTTTAAAGAGGGGGCCTATTTTGAGCCGCGGGCTTACGGACCTTCAAAAAAATAATAGTGACACAGCGGGTACGTTAAGAAACGCAATTGATTATGCAGTGACAGCGACTGCCGAGGCGATCAAGGCACTGGAGAACCCCGAGCTCGCTAACGCCTCTGCGCTGGCAGATCAAATACTGGGGGGGCAGGATTCTAACCATGATGTGCTATTAAACAACGTCAGAACCCTTCATGCCGCTGCAATCAGTTACAAAAATGAAAATGCCGAGCAGCTGGTGGTTGTAAAAAGCAAGGTGCCCACTGAGCTTGCTTTTGTCATGAAGGGTGACCCTCACGAGCGAATATTTTTCACGGAAGCAGGGCTAAAAGAATCAAAAAAAGTAATGGCCATGACGTTTATTCACGAGCTTTCACATATAAAGCTAAACACTGAAGATTTCTATTACTATCGAAAAGGACACACCATAAATCCTAATAGCCAAGACACCTCGGAGGAAGCCTACGAAGTCGGAGCAGGGTTGCATGACAAAAAGCTCGCCACAACCTCTGAAAAAAACGTTTCCAAAAAAACGTTGCTGTCACTCGTCGGCAGCACACACGCCAGCGATGTAGAAAAAAAACTGCAGACCGATAAAACACTCAGGAGCAACCTGCTTTTACGTAACGCAGACACCTGGGCGCTGCTCATATTTTCCTATGCGCACTCTGCACTTTGGCGCCTGGATCTTAGAGAACAAGTGGGAGAGTAAGCACACTGTTACTTTTAATGATGACAGCTTTTTTGCTGCTCACTCAGGTACGAGTGTGTTAACTAATATAACGAGTGAAGGAAGCGAGCGATATGAGGAAGCCGAGTGCAGGAGCTATATGCAGACCCGATGGGTATGACGGCATCGGTCTGAGTCTGCTCTGAAAGCATGGCCCAGTGGCAAGAGTTCGAACGTTATCGAGGATGGCAGCCGTTTACCTTCGCCGACCAAATGGCCAGGAGGATGCCGCTGCATCGGCCTATAAAAAGCGGCGCGGCGCAAACCTGGCGCTGACCATAAACGATAAAACCCGCCTCAATGAGACGGGTTTTATCCGGTGCTTACTGCACTTCCACCGCCAGACTGTCGCTGATCTTCTTCTGCCAGATCTGCGGGCCGGTGATGTGTACGGACTCACCGTTGCTGTCTACGGCCACGGTCACCGGCATGTCCTTGACCTCGAACTCGTAGATCGCTTCCATGCCCAGCTCGGCGAAGGCCACGACGCGGGATTTCTTGATCGCCTGAGCCACCAGATAGGCAGCACCACCGACGGCCATCAGGTACACGGCCTTGTGGTCACGGATCGCTTCGATGGCGGTCGGGCCGCGTTCGGATTTGCCGATCATGCCCAGCAGGCCGGTCTGGTCGAGGATCTGCCGGGTGAACTTGTCCATCCGGGTGGCCGTGGTCGGGCCGGCCGGGCCGACGACTTCTTCGCGCACCGGATCAACCGGGCCGACGTAGTAGATGAAGCGACCCTTGAGGTCCACCGGCAGGGTTTCGCCCCGGTTGAGCATTTCGACCATGCGCTTGTGCGCCGCGTCGCGGCCGGTGAGCATCTTGCCATTGAGCAAAACGGTTTCGCCCGGTTTCCAGCTTTGTACTTCTTCCGGGGTCAGGGTATCGAGGTTGACGCGGCGGGCCGATGGGCCGGCTTCCCAGACGATTTCCGGGTAGGCGTCCAGCGATGGCGCCTCCAGCGAAGCAGGGCCGCTGCCGTCGAGTACGAAGTGCGCGTGGCGGGTGGCGGCGCAGTTGGGGATCATGCACACCGGCAGCGACGCGGCGTGGGTCGGGTAATCCATTATCTTCACGTCGAGCACGGTGGTCAGACCGCCCAGGCCCTGAGCGCCAATGCCCAGCTGGTTGACCTTCTCGAACAGCTCCAGACGCATCTCTTCGATACGATTCTGCGGGCCGCGGGCTTTAAGCTCATGAATGTCGATGGATTCCATCAACACTTCCTTGGCCATGACCGCGGCTTTTTCTGCGGTGCCGCCGATGCCGATGCCGAGCATGCCCGGTGGGCACCAGCCTGCGCCCATGGTCGGTACGGTTTTCAGAACCCAGTCGACGATCGAATCGGACGGGTTGAGCATCGCCATCTTCGATTTGTTTTCCGAACCGCCGCCTTTCGCCGCGACGTCCACTTCCACGGTGTTACCCGGGACGATGGAGTAGTGAATGACGGCCGGGGTGTTGTCCTTGGTGTTTTTGCGAGCGCCTGCCGGATCGGCAAGGATCGAGGCACGCAGCACGTTTTCAGGCAGGTTGTACGCGCGACGCACGCCTTCGTTGATCATGTCGTCCAGGCCCATGGTGGCGCCGTCCCAGCGAACATCCATCCCCACGCGCACGAAAACCGTGACGATGCCGGTGTCCTGGCAGATCGGGCGATGACCGGTCGCGCACATGCGCGAGTTGATCAGGATCTGGGCGATGGAGTCACGAGCGGCAGGCGACTCTTCACGCAGATACGCCTCGTGCATGGCCTGGATGAAGTCCACGGGGTGGTAATAGGAAATGAACTGCAGTGCGTCTGCAACGCTCTGAATCAGGTCGTCTTGCTTGATCACGGTCATGCGGCGCGCTCCTCTGTAAGGACGGGAACATTCAATTACGCTATCGGCGGCAGTCTGGAACTGCGGCTTGAACCAGAGCTGTCAGGTTGGCGATAGCGGGCGCAAAAAGGCGCGGCAGTATAACCCGCCCGACAGGCCAGTCTGTACAATCGCCGTTATTTTCTGCACAGGCCGTTTTGATGCCTCAATTGCATGTGGGTGAGCTTAGCTGGTCGGTGGCATCGGCCAGCAATCTGCTCGACGCCCTGAACCATGCCGGTATTCCGGTCCCTTACAGCTGTCGTGCCGGCAGTTGCCACGCGTGTCTGGTGCGCGTCGTAAAGGGCGAGCCTGAAGACGCTTTGCCCGACGCGCTGCCTGCCGAAAAGCGCCAGCAGGGTTGGCGGCTTGCCTGTCAGTGCCGAGTGGCGGGGGATCTGGCTGTCGAGGTGTTCGACCCGCAGCGGGATGGTCTGCCTGCCACAGTGGCAGGCTGCGACTGGCTCTCTGCGTCGGTGCTGCGTTTGCGTCTGGAGCCTGCGCGGCCTTTGCGCTACAGCGCCGGGCAGCACCAGGTGTTGTGGACTGACAGCGGTGTTGCGCGGCCTTACTCGCTGGCGAGCCTTCCCGGTGAGGATGCGTTTCTGGAGTTTCACATCGACTGCCTGCAGCCCGGGGCCTTCCGTGACGTTGCCCGCCAGTTGCAGGTCGGCAACGCCCTGAGGCTCGGCGAGTTGCGTGGCGGGGCGCTGCGTTACGACCCGGACTGGCAGGAGAAGCCCTTGTTGCTGCTGGCCGCCGGCACCGGGCTCGGTCCCTTGTGGGGCGTGCTGCGCGAGGCTCTGCGTCAGGACCATCAAGGCGCGATACGCGTGATTCACCTGGCCCGCGACAGCCAGGAGCACTATCTGGCCGATGAACTGCGCGCTCTGGCTGAACGTTACCCCCACCTGCATGTTCAGCTGGTTACTCCGCAGACGTTACAGGCAACCCTGGCCGAACTGCGCCTGTTGTCGCGGCACGCGATGGCGCTGGTGTGCGGCAGTGCCGACAGCGTGGAGATGTTTGCCAAACGGCTGTATCTGGCCGGGCTGCCGCGTAATCAGTTGCTGGCGGATGTGTTTGTGGCGCGGGAATAAGAGGCACGTCAGTTACAGTTCTCGTTCTTCGACACGATAATCACAATAAGGCTGACCCAACGCAAAAGGCCCCGACTCTTGCGAGACGGGGCCTTGGCTTGCAACGTGCTGCGATCAGACCAACGGGTCGCCGACGTGCAGAATCTTCATGCCGTTGGTGCCCCCGATGGTGTGGTAGCTGTCGCCCTTGGTGAGGATGACCCAGTCACCTTGCTCGACCAGACCACGCTTGAGCAGTTCGTCGACTGCGGCCTGGCTGACCTGACCTGGCGGCAGCGCTGCCGGGTCGAACGGCACGGTGTAGACACCACGGAACATCGCAGCACGCGCCTGAGTACCACGGTGCGGAGAGAACGCGTAGATCGGCACCGAGGAGCGGATGCGCGACATGATCAGCGGGGTGTAGCCGCTTTCGGTCAGTGCGATGATCGCCTTCACGCCCGGGAAGTGGTTGGCGGTGTACATGGCCGCCAGCGCGATGCTTTCGTCACAACGGGTGAACGAGTGACCGATGCGGTGGCTGGACGTCTTGCCGGTCGGGTGCTTTTCAGCACCGATGCAGATACGGGCCATGGCCTGAACCGCTTCGATCGGGTAGGAGCCTGCAGCACTTTCGGCCGACAGCATCACGGCGTCGGTGTAGTCGAGCACGGCGTTGGCCACGTCGGACACTTCGGCACGCGTCGGCATGGGGCTGGAGATCATCGACTCCATCATCTGCGTGGCGACGATCACCGCCTTGTTGTGGCGACGGGCGTGCAGGATGATGCGTTTCTGTACGCCGACCAGTTCGGCATCACCGATTTCGACACCCAGGTCACCACGAGCGACCATGACCGCGTCACTGGCGCGGATCAGCTCATCCAGCACTTCGTCGTTGGCAACGGCTTCGGCACGTTCGATCTTGGCCACCAGCCAGGCCGTACCACCGGATTCGTCGCGCAACTGGCGGGCGTATTCCATGTCGGCGGCGTCGCGCGGGAAGGAAACGGCCAGGTAGTCCAGGTCCATCTCGGCAGCGAGCTTGATGTCCTGCTTGTCTTTTTCGGTCAGTGCTGGCGCCGTCAGGCCACCACCACGACGGTTGATGCCTTTGTGGTCGGACAGCGGACCACCGATCAGCACGGTGCAGTGCAGTTCGTCAGCGGTCTGGGTATCGACGCGCATGACCACGCGACCATCGTCGAGCAGCAACTCGTCGCCTACGCCGCAATCCTTGACCAGATCCGGGTAATCGATACCCACGATCTGCTGGTTGCCACTGGTCAGCGGATGAGCAGTGGAGAAGGTGAACTTGTCACCGACCTTCAGCTCTATTCGCTTGTCGGTGAACTTTGCGATACGGATCTTCGGACCCTGCAGGTCGCCCAGCAGAGCGACGAAGCGCCCGTGTCTGGCGGCGATTTCGCGGATCAGCCTGGCGCGAGCCTTGTGCTCGTCCGGAGTACCGTGAGAGAAGTTCAGACGAGCAACGTCCAGACCCGAAAGGATCAGTTGTTCGATGACTTCCGGCGAGTTGCTGGCAGGGCCAAGTGTGGCGACGATTTTGGTGCGGCGAACGGTCATGCACAAACTCCTTAATTGAAGCGCAGCGAGAGGCTACTCCTGTCTGGGTCTTTAGTCATTGTTCCTTTGCACTACCGTGTCAGGGTCAGGGAGGGCAATCGGCTGACAACCGGCGCTCTATTGGCCTGAAGAAACAGGCCGTGACGCCGATACAGGGCAGAGAACAGGAGAGTCCCATGCGTATTGTAACGATTGTTGTATTACTGACTGCGCTCAGCGGTTGCACCCGCTGGGCGATGAATTCCAACCTCGATCACGCCTACCGTGCCTATCAGGAAGGTGACTGTGATCGGGTGATGCTCGATCTCTCCAAGGTCGAACGCCAGAGCCGCTCGCGCCGTTATGTCCAGCCGGAAGTGTCGATGTTGCGCGGCCAGTGCCTGGAGCGACAGAAATTGTATGTCGATGCGGCACAGACCTATCAATTCCTGATGGCGCAGTATCCGGAAAGTGAATACGCCTTCCGCGCACGCGCCAGACTCGACACGCTGGCACAAACAGGCCTTTACCCCAGGGCTCAACCTGCCAGACCCATACCTGTACCTGTTCGAAACGCTCCCGTATCGAAATAATTACCCTCGTTTGAATGGAAGGTGCTGTGTTCGGGTGGATTTCGACTAATTGTGAGCTAGTCTGAGGTCATTAAGCGGACGAGCTGCAGGGCTCCGGGTCGAGACTGTTTCCTGGATAGCCTCTGTCGTGCAGCGTATTCGACATCCGCAACGAACACACAGTGTTGCGTGGTCGCAGCACCGGTCCCGGAAGGCAGCCTGCCATGTATAAAGAGCGGAAAATCGAACGCCATCAACTGCAGGATTATCTGCAGGTTTTCAATCGTCATACCGGCAAGCTGGTGGGGTGTCTGGGGAATGTCTCCGGTGAGGGGCTGATGCTTATCAGCAGCCTGCCGATCCTGGTGGGGGCGAGGTTCGATCTGTGCCTGAAACTGCCGAATGGCAATATCGGACAGCCCATCGATGTGAGCGCCAAGTGCCTCTGGTGTCACGAAGACGAGACACCTGGCAGTTATGACTCCGGTTTTCAATTGTGTCAGGTTTCTGCAGAGTATCTGGAGTTCGTGCAGCTGTTGCGACAGTACTTCTGCTTTTACCCCTCCTACGAAGCCTCTGCCTGAGGCTGCTGCCTGAAGGGCAGGGCGTCGTTCATAACGTCCCTGCCTTTTTCCAGCTCATGTAACGGTTGACCAACTGTGGTCCCAGTTCTCCTGGCCGCGCATCCATGATCACGATGCCTTGCGCACTCAAGCGATCATGCAGCGAAGCCCGGGCGTTGAGAAAGTCGATCGTTCCGCAATAACTCAGCGCTTCATCGTACGTGTGCACCGGTGAGTGGCGCAGGCCGTCGAGTACTTCCTCTCGCAGGCTGGCAATCAGTACCCGATGCTGTTTACCGAGCTGCCTGGCGGCGGCCAGCAGCTCCTCATCGTCTTCATCGCGCAAGTTGGTCATCAACACCACCAGTGAGCGTCTTTTATGACGAACCATCAGTTGGCGCACGGCGGCGCTGTAGTCAGCGGGGCGCCGGGTGGTCTGCAGGTCATAGACCGAATTGAGCACCCGATTCAGCTGTCCAGGCCCCTTCACCGGCGCCAGATAACGATCCTGCTCGCCGGCAAAGGTCGCAATACCGACAGAATCACCCTGACGCAGCGCGACATAGCTCAACAGCAGGCAAGCGTTGAGGGCGTGATCGAAGTGAGACAGGTCGCCGTCCTGACTGCGCATCCGACGTCCGCAATCGAGCATGAAAACGATCTGCTGATCCCGCTCGTCCTGGTATTCCCGTGCGATGGGCGCTCGCTGGCGGGCGGTGGCTTTCCAGTCGATCTGGCGCAGGCTGTCGCCCTCGCGAAACTCACGCAACTGGTTGAATTCCATGCCCAGCCCGCGACGTTGCAACTGGCGCACGCCCAGTTGGCTCAGCCAGTTATCCACCGCCATCAATTGACCGCCGCAGAGGCGGGCGAAATCCGGATAGACCCGCGTGGTGCCGGGCACTGCCAGGTAGCGTCGTGCCGTCCACAGGCGCAAAGGCCCCGGCAGGCTGATTTCGCAACGCTCAAAGGTGAAATGCCCCCGGCTTGACGGGCGCAGACGATAGCCAATGCTGCCTTTACCGCGTGCGGCCAGGGTGAGTGACTGCGGCAGGTTTTCGTGTTCCAGCCCGTGCGGCACATGATCGAATATCCGCACGGTCACGGGGCTGCCACCGTCGTGCTGCACATCAAGTCGGGCTTCGTTCCAGCGATCCAGCGTCAGACTGCCCGCCAGCTCACGCTGCACACGTGGCGAGGGGCTTCTGAGCAGCCAGATTGCATCAAGCACGCTCACGACGACGAGGGTCAGCAATGCCCCCCAGTAAAGGTCGTCGATTTTTGCCGGATACTCGACGCCCAGCGCATGAAGCGTGCCGAGCAGCACGGCCACACCCATCAGCCCGCCGAGCCAGCGCAGCAGCGTGACCGACGGCTTGAGGACCTGTTTCACAGGCGCGGTGCCGAGACCTGGTCGAGGATCTGCCTGAGCACCTGATCCACCGACAGCCCTTCGATGTCCAGCTCAGGTGACAACCTGACCCGGTGTCGCAGCACCGCCAGTGCGCAGCCCTTGATGTCGTCCGGGGTCACGAACTCGCCGCCACGCAACACAGCTCGGGCCCGCCCGCCACGCACCAGCGCAATCGAAGCGCGCGGGCCTGCGCCCTGACTCAGACCCGGCCAGGTGCGCGTGCTGCGTGCCAGCCGCACGGCGTAGTCCAGCACTTGCTCATCGATGGGCAGCTCGCTGGCAATGCGTTGCAGCGCCTGAACCTCGCGGGCCTGCATGATGACCCTGAGCGGTCGCACATCCAGCATGTCAGCCCGGGACGAGCGGGTGACCTGACGCACCATGTTCAGCTCTTCCTGCGCTTCGGGATAATCCATGCGCAGTTTGAGCATGAAACGGTCCAGTTCAGCTTCCGGCAATGGATAGGTGCCCTCCTGTTCGATGGGGTTCTGGGTCGCCAGCACCATGAACGGCTGCGGGATCGGCAGGGCGCGCCCTTCAAGGGTGACTTGCCGCTCCTGCATCGCTTCGAGCAATGCCGCCTGGGTCTTGGCCGGTGCCCTGTTGATTTCGTCGGCCAGCAGCAGGTTGGTGAACAGCGGCCCCTTGCGCAGCTTGAACTGCTCGGTCTGCAGGTCGTACACCGCATGACCGGTCACATCGCTGGGCATCAGGTCCGGCGTAAACTGGATGCGGGCGAATTCGCAGCCGATGCAACTGGCCAGCGCCCGAACCAGCAGCGTCTTGCCAAGCCCCGGAACACCTTCCAGCAACACATGTCCGCCACCGATCAGCGCGGTCAGCACGTCGTCGATAACCGCATTTTGTCCGATCACGGCCTTTTGCAGCTCATTGCGCAACGCCTGAGCCAACTGGCTGGCGCGCTGACGCTGCTGCAACTGGGTGGTGGATTCGGCTGCGGGCTCGGCAAGTGGCTCGGTGCTGCCTGATGGGGCGGGTGTTTGATCACTCATAGGGCATTCCTGATTGTTTGCAGGTGGGCTACCTGGCGGGTGAATTCGCTGTGGGACAGGCGTTGCGGCGGGCGAGGGCGCAGCGCGTCGCTGATGGCGCTGGTGGGCTGACGGGTCAGGCGAGCAAGCACTTGCCATTGTTCGGCAATGACCAGCCGCTCGAAACCGGGATGCAGTTGGCGGGCGCGACGCAGTATGTCCTGTTGCAGGCGTTTGATCAGCGTCTGCTGCCCGGTGTGTTTGCGCAGGAACTCGGCACTGGCGCGCAGGTGCTCGGTCAGTTGGCGGCGTGCGAGTGGCGCGGGCCGCCGCAGCGGGCCCTCGCGCAGACCGATGTGCCACAGACCCAGAGCAATCAGCAGTGCCAGCGTCAGCAGTGCCTGAGGATAGTTGCGCAGTAACAGGCTCAGCAGGTTGTCGTGTTCGGTTTGCAGCACCAAAGTCACTTGGCTGTCCTGCGTCAGATACCAGAGCAGCCAGGCATTGTCATAGTGGCCGATCGAGCGGGTTTTCCACAGGTTGGCGTCCGTGACAACGGTGATCAGCCCATTGCCCCGGCTTATCTGCAGCAGGTGCGTGGCATCGGCGCTGTTGGCCCAGGATTGGGCGTGATCTTCCGGGTCTTCGAGGTGAAACGCCGGATCGAAACTCATGTAGGCCGGGGCGCTCTCGTTTTCCAGGTACAGGCGGGTCAGCTCTGGCCAAGGTATTTTCTGGTGTTTGGGGGCGGGCGTCATCAGCGGGATGGGCAGTGGCGGCTGAGCGTCGGTCAGTTGCTGTTCCTTGGCATTGATGTCTTTGGTGAGGTACTGATGAATCTGCAGACTGTCCAGCAGCAGGTCACCGCTGCGACCTTTTTGTTCGTCCCAGAGTTGTTCGGCGACGAACAGCAGGTGCCCGCCTGCCTCGGCCCAGTTCAGCAGCGTTTGGGTTTGCGCCGGGGTCATGTCTTCCCGGTCATCGAGCAGCAGCAGGGTCTGGGTGCTCTGACTCGGGTCGGGAAGCTGAGCCAGCGTGTCGACGGTATTCACTGTGAGGGAGCGGCCACGCAGAAAGTGTTCGGCCGCCAGCCAAGGATTGGCCTTCGCCTCTGGCGAGGGGCCCTGATCGACCGTTTTCTCGTAGCGCTCGAGCTGGGTGCTCAGAAACAGCGCGCCGCCTGCCAGTAATGACAGGACCAGCAGCCCGATCAGCAGCCCGGTGCGGCGGCTCATGGCTGCGCTGACCGGTTGAACAGACGACGCCAGCCATCGCAGAGTTCCTGCCGGGCGTGGGCCGGTGGCAGGCGATGCCCGTAGGCGAGGTTTTGCCAGTGTGCGGTCAGCGTGCGGCTGAACTCACTCAGCAGCGGCTGGTTAAGCGCGGCGATACGTGCGAGTACCTGACTTTCGGTATCGGCATTTTTCAAGGGCAATCGATAGTCGCTCAGCAAGCGGCTGAGCAGGGCGCGGTACAACAGACCCAGCGCTTCGCGGGGCTGGTTGTTCCAGAGCTGCTCGGCCCGGCCGGCAACATCGTCGGGCAGGCTTTCGGCATTGACTTGCAGACCAAAGAGCTGCTCGGGTGCCGGGCGGGTGGTGTTTGCCTTGCCGGTCTTCCGGCTAACGAAGGTCCTGAACCAGTCCCGGTAACGAAAGATCACCAGCCCCACAAGCCCGATGACCACGCCCCACAGCAGTACTTCAATCAGGCTGGCCAAGGCGCTCGCTGCGCGCAGAAACCGATTGAGCCAGGTCATCAGCCAGCTCTGATCGCGCGCGTCCCGGGCTGCAGACGGGCCTTTCTGTTTTTCAGGAAAGCGCCAGCCAGTTTCGGTCCTCGGGTTGCGGAAGGGTGGCTGTTGCAGAACGCTCTGGATCTCGCTGCGCGCCGCTTCGCTGGTCAGGGGCTGGCGGGTCAGACGCGGCGTGTCGGGCGCCGCCACGGACGGAACGGATTGCGCGGGGGCGGATTCCGGCAGCGGGCAGCTGTAGCTTTGCTGATCGGCCCAGACCGGTGCGGGTGCTGTCGAAAGTAACAGCCCGACGCCCATCAACACGGCATAGGCAGTGCCGATCAGGCGCTGGCGCAGGCGTCGGAAGACCAGTTCTATGTCCCAGGCTTCAAGAACCGTGCGGCGATTCAAATACAGCGTGAAGCCGCAGGCGACATATACAGGTTCCCAAAGTATCAGCGCCAGGGCATAGAAGAGGTTGGTCAGGTGGTCGATCCACAGCCATTGGTTTTCGACGTCGAGCAGACTCATCCAGTGCCAGTCGATCTGTATCTGCTGCGGTATCAGGGCGTAGAGCAGGACCAGCAGGCCTATCCACAGTGCGTATTCCAGGTGTGCGCCAACGATGGTGAGCAGCTGTGCGGCACGCAGGTCTTTCTGGCTGAGCAGGCTGATGCGCAGGGCGCGCTCGGTGCCTGCCAGATGCTCCAGTTGCTGCACCGGCAGTTGGAAACTGCGACTCAGGGAAAGACGTCGCCACAACAGGCTGGGCAGCAGTTGCGCCTTCAGGGTCGCCGGCCAGGCCTTGAGGGCCTGGCGCAGTGTCGGCGTGGCACCGAACAGTGACTGCGAAAGGATCAGCAGCGGCAACCGATCAAACGCAGGTTTGAGCCACCAGAACAGCAGAATGGCAGCTGTTGGGTAATCCCAGAGCAACGCACTGAGGACGCAGAAAAAGGGCAGGGTGACGATTGCCCAACTGCTCATCAAAACGCCGCGGTGCCGCCCGGCGAGCAGTACGCCCAGGTCGATGGCCTCCCAGGGCGAGCGAGGGCGTATGGCAACAGTCGACTCAGTCAGGCGCATGAGGTGTACGTCCTGCCAGAGTCAGATACGCGGCCACCAGCAACCACAGGACGGCACCTGTCAGGTACTTGAGAAGCGGCCCGGGCCAGGTCATCGATGACCAGTACGCCTCGATGAAGGCTGCGATCAGCAGAAACAGGATCACCCCGCCGACCAGTTGCATGCTGGCCCGCGCGGCGATGCGCAGGGCGGCGCTGCGCGTCAGCCGTCCGGGGGCCAGCAAGGCCCAGCCCAGCTTGAGGCCCGCAGCCCCGGCAAAAGCGATGGCCGTCAGCTCGAAGGCGCCGTGACCGATGACGAAGGGCCAGAAGGTCTGTCCGTAACCGATGTCTGTCAGGTGCCCGGCGATTGCGCCGGTCATCAAGCCGTTGAAGAGCAGGAAAAACAGACTGCCCAGCCCGAACAGCAAGCCGCTGGCATAGGTCTGGAAGGCGATGCCGATGTTGTTCATGATGTAGTAGCCGAACATCATCCAGTCCGTATCGGAACCTCGCTCGACGGGCTGTCCGACCCGGCTGGCCGACGGATCATACATACTCTGCATGTCTGCCAGTTGCTCGGGGCTGACGACGCTGTAGATCAGTTGTGGAAAACCATACACCAGCAGCGCCATGCCGATCAGGCTGCCGAACAGCAGCAGACTGGCGACCAGCACAAAGCGCCACTCGGCCCGCACGCGTCGCGGAAAGCCGCCCAGAACGAAGCTCAGCAGTCGCACCCCGGCAGTGCTGCGGTGACGGTAAAGTTGCTGATGACCGCGCATGGCCAACTGATGCAGGGGGTCGACCAGATGGCTGCTGTAGCCGCGCTCCTGGGCCAGCGCCAGATGGTGGCAGAGGCGTCGATAATCGCCGGGAAAGGTCTCGCCGCCGCTGACATCGCCCTTGCCTTGTTCAAGGGCCGTCAGGCGCTGCTCGAAGCGTTGCCACTCCTGCTGATGGCGGGTTTCAAACAGGCTCTGCTTCATGTCGGTCCCAGCAGGTTGCGGGCGATGCCGTTTACATGAGCGACCGCCGTGTCGGCGGGAATATGCAAGGGTTCGGCAAGGATGGCCGCGAGTTCCTGGGTTCGCGCGCTGGACAGTTCAGCCTGCCGTTCCGCCAGGCCGAGCACCGCCCGCTGTTCATCCAGATGCAGGGCAAAAGGCACGATGACCGGATCGGCCTGCGGCAGGGTAGGGCGCGCTACCGGCCGGTCGCTGTAAATCACCAGCGTTCCCGCTGCAAGATCGCCCAGCCGTTTGAAGAACGGGTGGTTCAGACAAGTAATCGCCCCCAGCCCGTAGCCCAGCGGGAGCATGTCGACGAAGCGCAGCAGGTTACGGATCAGCGACGAAGACCAGTCGATGGGCGTGCCGTCGTCGTGCACCACCCGCAGCCCGAGCAGGCGCTTTCCGGGTGTGCGTCCCTGGTTGAGCACTTCAAACAGCACCATGTACCACCAGTTCACCAGAAAGAACACCAGAGCGGCCAGACCCATGCCGAGCTTGTCGAGTAACTGCAGAAGCACAAAGAACAGGCCGACGAGGGCTGCGCGAATGGCGAAGTCGATGCCGAACGCCAGTGCGCGGGAAACCAGCCCGGCAGGGCGCAGAAGCATATCGATGCCTTCTGGCGTCTCGATTTCAATGCGCGTGTCCAACGGCGTGGGCAGCGCTGCATTCCTTGGCGAAGCGGGACGGGATGACATTGTCGGAAGGACGCGCCTGAAAACGAAAACTGATGCTAGCTAGCGCAGCGGAGCTAAGCAACCGACCATTCAATACGCGGGCTGTAAGAAAACATTTCCCGGTGCGCCGGATACGACCCGATTAGCCAATGACACCTGTCACGCCCTACACTTCGCGGGTCTTTTGTTCAGGATCAGCCCGTGACCTCCAGCATCTTCTGGTACGACTACGAAACCACCGGTATCAACCCGCGCAATGACCGTGCGCTGCAGATGGCCGGAATTCGCACGGATACCGAGCTCAATGAAATCGCGCCTCCGGTCAATCTGCACTGCCAGCTCAGCGATGACATCCTGCCTCATCCTGTTGCCTGCATGATTACCGGAATCACTCCGGCCACGCTGGCAGAAAAAGGCTTGTGCGAGGCCGATTTCATGACGCGCGTACATGCCGAGCTGTCTGCGCCGGGTACCTGTGGCGCGGGTTACAACACCTTGCGTTTCGATGACGAAGTCACGCGCTACAGTTTTTATCGCAACTTCTTCGACCCCTATGCACGCGAATGGCAGGGGGGCAACAGTCGCTGGGATCTGATCGATGTCGTGCGGGCCGCCTATGCATTGCGCCCCGATGGCATTGTCTGGCCGGAACAGGACGGCCGGGTCACGCTGAAACTGGAGCGGCTGACGGCTGCCAACGGTATTGATCATGGACAGGCGCACGATGCGTTATCCGATGTCCGTGCAACGATTGCTCTGGCACGTTTGATTCGTGAAAAGCAGCCGAAGCTTTATGACTATCTGTTCACCTTGCGCAGTAAGCAGAAAGTCCAGGAACAGGTTCGCCTGATGCAGCCTCTGGTGCATATTTCGGGACGCTTTTCTGCGGCGCGCAATTACCTGGGCGTGGTGCTGCCGTTGGCCTGGCACCCGCATAATCGCAATGCGCTGATCGTGTGTGATCTGCACCTGGATCATGCACCGTTGTTGCACGAGGACGCTGAAATACTCAAGCGCCGTTTATATACGCGGCACGATGCGCTGAGCGACGGCGAATTGCCCGTGCCGCTCAAACTGTTGCATATAAACCGTTGCCCGGTGATCGCCCCGCTGGGGGTGCTGCGCAGCGAAGATCAGCAGCGGCTGCAACTGGACATGGCCGGCTATCAGGCACGCGCAACGCAATTGAGTGAAAACCGCGAAGTTTGGCACGGTAAACTGGCTGCCATTTACGGCAAGGACGATTTCGCCGCAAGTGACGATCCCGAACAGCAGTTATATGACGGTTTTATCGGGGACCGTGATCGTCGACTGTGTGAGCAAGTTCGACAGGCCGAGCCAGAACAACTGGCGCGTGATGCGTGGCCGTTTGATGATGCCCGATTGCCTGAATTGTTATTCAGGTATCGCGCTCGTAACTTCCCAGACACCTTGAGTGGCGAAGAGCAAACACGCTGGCGGGATTTCTGTCAGCAGCGCTTGCGCAACCCGGAATGGGGCGCCCCCAACACCCTGCATGACTTTACGGCCGCATGGATAGAATGCTCCCTTAGTGCCGGGCCAGAGCAGCTGGAGGTGTTACGGCAGTGGCAGGATTACGCACACAGGCTGAGTAACCGTCTGGGCGTATAAAAAATACCGGGCAATAAAAAACGCCAGCAGGCTGGCGTTTTTTCAATCGCAATGAACCGCGACCTGGTGAAGCTTAGCCCAGCAAAGTGGCCCAGCTTTCAACGTCGTCGCTGCCCCACTTGGCTTTCCACTCTTTCAGCGTCTTGTGGTTGCCGCCTTTGGTTTCGATGACTTCACCGTTGTGCGGGTTCTTGTATTGCTTGACCTTACGGGCGCGCTTGGTGCCGGCAGGTTTAACAGCGCCGCCACGAGGGGCCTTGTTTACCTTGGCATCCGGATCCAGCAGGGCAATGATGTCACGCAGCGACTTTTGGTATTCGCCCATCAGCGTGCGCAGTTTGCCTTCGAATTCCAGCTCGGTTTGCAGTTTGTCGTCTTGCGACAGGTTCTTCAAACGGGCTTGCAGTTCTTTGATGGCTTCTTCTGTAGCGCGGTATTCGTTGATCAGGGACATGAGGGGACCTTATGTTGTGAGGGTTGCAGGGATACAGTGCGGCAATAATAGTCACTGTAAATGAGCAAGTAAACATTAAATAAAAGTTTTATTTGAATTATTTAGCAATATACACACGTCCTACAGACGCCTGAACTAGGGACGCGTCACGCTTCCTTCAAAAGATCGCCGCTATAAAGCCCTTCTTATTACAGGTTTTGTTTAGCGGTGCGCACCCGGAAAACGCATACTGGCACGGTGCAATCTTTGGCCTTGGCGGTGTGCTTTTTCGGCCTCTGCATTCAGGCAACAGAGATACTGCAGTTTTGCTGCGCAGCCGCTAGAATAGCGGCTTTGCGAAGTTCTGGAGTTTCCCCCAATGCGCACTTTTCGTCTGGTGATTGCTTGCCCGGACCGTGTAGGCATCGTTGCCAAAGTCAGTAACTTTCTGGCGTCCCATAACGGCTGGATCACCGAAGCGAGTCATCACTCGGACAATCTCAGCGGCTGGTTTTTCATGCGTCACGAGATCCGTGCCGACACCCTGCCTTTTGACCTGGACGGGTTCCGTGAAGCCTTCACGCCGATTGCCGAAGAATTTTCGATGGACTGGCGCATTACCGACTCGGCGCAGAAGAAGCGCGTCGTGCTCATGGCCAGTCGCGAATCACACTGTCTGGCCGACCTGCTGCACCGCTGGCACAGTGACGAACTCGACTGCGACATCGCCTGTGTGATTTCAAACCACCAGGACCTGCGCAGCATGGTCGAGTGGCATGACATCCCTTACTACCATGTTCCGGTTGACCCGAAAGACAAGGAGCCGGCATTCGCCGAGGTGTCGCGTCTGGTCGGTCATCATCAGGCCGATGTCGTGGTTCTGGCGCGCTACATGCAGATTCTGCCGCCACAGTTGTGCCGTGAATATGCCCATCAGGTCATCAATATCCACCACAGCTTCCTGCCATCGTTCGTGGGTGCCAAGCCGTACCATCAGGCCTCGTTGCGCGGCGTCAAGCTGATCGGCGCGACCTGCCACTATGTGACCGAAGAGCTCGATGCCGGTCCGATCATCGAGCAGGACGTCGTGCGCGTCAGCCACCGTGACAGCATCGAAAACATGGTGCGCTTCGGTCGCGACGTGGAAAAGATGGTGCTGGCCCGCGGCCTGCGCGCTCATCTGGAAGACCGTGTGCTGGTTCACGACAACAAGACAGTCGTCTTCGGCTGATCTATCTTTTCGGGAGCGCGTCTGTCGCGCTTCCGACTCAGCTGTCGGCAATGGTGTAACGCGCAAGGTGACAGCCAATGACCGATCCTCTCGACAAAGCCACTTCCACCGCTCCGGCAACGCTTGGCGAAGGCTGCCTGAGCCGCTATGACCCTGCGGAACTGACTGCGGAAAATGGCACTGATTTCGACGGTGCCGCAGCACTGTGGCGCGAGCTGCAGCAAGCGCAAGCGCCTGGTGAAGGGCTTGAGGAGGAGGGGGAGCAAGAGGATAAGTGAGTCAAACCCTTGAGCGGTGCAAGGCATGCACCGCCCGAAGGGTTTTAGGCTCTTTACGAAAAGTGGCTGCGCTCGGTGATGCTTCGTTAAAAACAGGCTCGGATGCGAGTCCAATCGGAATGCTCATTTACAACACGTAGAGTCGATCGCGACCCCGGCCGTTCCTCGCCTGTTTTTGCCTCGCCTGACCTTCGCTCGCCGACTTTTCGTACAGAGCCTAGATCAGGCCAGGGCCTTGGAAGCCAGCCAGAACAGCGCTGCGGACAAGGCGACCGTTGCCGGCAGGGTCAGCACCCAGGCCAGCAGGATGGTGCGCACGGTTCCGCCCTGAAGGCCGCTCTTGTTGGCGACCATGGTGCCGGCCACACCCGACGACAGAATGTGCGTGGTGGACACCGGAAGGCTGAACACGTTGGCCAGACCGATTGCGCAGGCGGTAGTGATTTGCGCGGACATGCCTTGTGCGTAAGTCATGCCCTGCTTGCCGATCTTCTCGCCGATCGTCAGGACTACACGCTTCCAGCCGACCATGGTGCCGATACCCAGCGCCAGTGCGACCGCCAGAATCACCCAGAACGGTGCGTACTCGGTGGTGGTGGTCAGGTCCTTGCGAAGTTTCTCCAGATCGGATTTTTCACGCGCTGACAGGTCTGGAAGTTTGCCGACCTTGCGGGCGGTGTCGTCCAGGCACAACAGATAGCGACGCACTTCGATGCGGCTTTCAGGGGCCAGCGCGTGGTAGTCGGACACGCCCTTCAGGCGGTCGAGCAGCGCGTCGATGGTAGGTTCGGTCTGCTTCGGATTACACGCGGAGCTGGACGGCAGGTCGCCTTTTTCGGCTTTGCCCATGGCCAGATATTCGCCCAGCGTGCTGCTGTTGCGCTGATAGAACTGGCTCAGATGCTGGGTCGCATCGCGGGTACGTTCGATCTGGTAGGTCGTGCTGGTCAGGTCAAGCACGAACTGGCTGGGCACGATGCCGATCAGCACCAGCATGATCAGGCCAATGCCTTTCTGGCCGTCATTCGAACCGTGTACGAAGCTGACTGCCATGGCGGAAATGACCAGTACCAGACGGTTCCAGAACGGAGGGTGCTTCTTGTCGTCCAGCTTGCGGCGCTGGTCAGGGGTCTTGTGCATCTTCGACAGCGGGCGCCACCATTTCAGGGCAACCAGCACCAGACCCGCAACGATAAAGCCGGCCAGCGGCGAGAACACCAGCGAAGCGCCGATATCGATCGCTTTCTGCCAGTTCACGCCATCGGCCAACGGGATATCGTTGAGCAGGGCATTGGCCAGACCCACACCGAGTATCGAGCCGATCAGCGTGTGCGAACTGGAGGCCGGAATACCGAAGTACCAGGTCCCGAGGTTCCAGGTGATGGCCGCCGCCAGCAGCGAGAACACCATGGCCAGGCCATGTCCGGTGTTGACGTTGATGAGCAGTTCGACCGGCAGCAGATGGACGATGGCATAGGCAACGCCCACGCCGCCCAGCAACACGCCGAGAAAGTTGAATACACCGGAGAAGAACACGGCCAGATGAGGCGGCATTGCTTTGGTGTAAATGACTGTCGCCACCGCGTTGGCGGTGTCATGAAAGCCGTTGATGAACTCGAAGGTGAGGACGAAAGCCAGGGCGAGCAACAGGCTCACAAGCACCCAGGCATCAAGCCCGCTGAATAAATCGATCATGTAGGTTTTCTGACCGGGTCTGAAGGGGGCGCGATTATGACAGAAAAAATACCGAACGACTTGTCGTCACCGCGAGGTGTCGCCTCAAACCAAAAAAAAGACGCATGAGCGCCGCCCCGTTGAATGCTCAATGAGGCCGTGAGGCGTGTAATTCCGGGTGCTGGAAGTCGAAGACGTAATCGGGCAGGGATCATCGGACCCGTGCTGTTACGGCTCTTCTTTCAGGCCTTCTTCCATCTTTTGCAGTTCTTGCTTGAACGCCTGGTCCAGCAGGCTGGCTCTCTTGCGCCAGGGCTTGCGTTCCGGTTCCGGTTGCGCGGCGTAGGTGGTGATTTCACCGCCGTAGACATCCTTGTAGCGTTGTTCCTGGCGCTCAAGTTCCGCGCGCAGTTCATCTTTAGTCACTTTAATACCTGATCGAGTCGAATGGGCTCTGGCGATGACGCAAAACAGTGCAAGTATGTTCACTCCAGTCTGGCTGTATACCCAATACAGTCAGCGACCTGTTCGGGCGATTGCGCGAAAGGGTTACTGGACATGCCTGTTGTTGTCTGCGGCTACGTGCACCAGAGAGAAATACCTGTCGTAGCGACACACGTTTGATTTCAAGCACAGGGCTTGCGCTGGCAGGCTTGCTGATGGTCTCGCGGCGATGGTGCACCGTGACAACGCTTCGACAGGACAGTCGAGGCAGAAATCGGGTGAATGGATCAATCGTTGCGAGGGTATTGCCAACCAACTGACCGATACTATCTCCAAGAACTTCTGCTACGTCAACAACAGAGGTTGAATGAGTTCACAGGTCTGGTTTTTTTGTACGATTGTTCCGAAGTTTCAGTGAGCCGTTTATATGACATAAGTTTTATAAAACAGTTTTCATTTTCGACGACAAAATGTTGGCGAAGAAATTCACCGTTTTTTATATGCAGGATGTGTGGAGTTGCGCGGCGGGCGCTGATCGAGAGCGGGAGGGGGAGGGTGTCGCGAGCATCGGGCACACAGCAAGCGCCTGAGTAATGAAAACGGCCTTGCTTGGTGAGCAAGGCCGCTGCCTTGGACTTCTCAGTGGGTACCTGACCAGTATTTCCAAGAAGTCACTTCATGGCAGAGGTAAAGGTATAAGTATATTTACATGGGGTCAATTGCGATTATCGGCCACCTGTTCGATAATCGCACAACCGGGGGTTGGCTTCGCTCCCCTGCAAAGAGCTGAAACCTGCGGTTTACAGGGCCTGAAAGGCAGTTACATAAGGTGTGTCAATGAACGACGAACTGCGTAAATCTTTTGCCTCATTGGCACCGCCCATCGTGGCGTCGCCCGCAAAGCGCATTCAGGCGCTGACCGGTGATCCGGATTTCATGACCTCGCTGGCGCGTGGGCTGGCCGTGATTCATGCCTTTCAGGAGCGCAAGCGGCACCTGACCATTGCGCAGATCAGCCATCGCACGGAGATCCCCCGTGCGGCAGTGCGTCGTTGTCTGCACACCCTGATCAAGCTCGGTTATGCGACCACTGACGGCCGTACCTACTCGCTACTGCCCAAGGTGTTGACGCTGGGCCACGCCTATTTGTCATCGACGCCACTGGCAACCTCGTCGCAGCCTTATCTGGACCGTATGAGCGACCAGCTGCACGAGGCGTGCAACATGGCCACGCTGGAAGGCGACGACATTCTTTATATCGCGCGCTCTGCCACCACGCAGCGGCTGATCTCGGTCGACCTTTCCGTGGGCGGTCGTCTTCCCGCGTACTGCACGTCCATGGGCCGCATTCTGCTGGCCGCACTGGATGACGTGTCGTTGCATGAATACCTTGACCATGTCGATCTGCAGCCCAAGACCAGCCGCACCATTCGCACCCCGGAAGCCTTGCTCGAATGTCTGCAACTGGTTCGGCAACAGGGCTGGTGTATTGTCGATCAGGAACTGGAACAGGGGCTGCGTTCAATTGCGGTACCAGTCTATGATGCGTCGGGCCAGGTGCTGGCGGCGCTGAATGTCAGCACCAGCGCCGGACGTGTGGCACGCAGCGAGCTGGAACAGCGCTTTCTGCCCATCATGCTTGATGCCAGTCGCGACTTGAGTACGCAGCTGTTTACCTGAAGTGGCCGTGTTTCGGAATGATGGAATTCGTTCGATTACCGAACGTTTAGTCGATTATCGGATTGTTTGCCCTCTTGCTCAGGCATAACCTCATTTTCATTCCGGCGCAGGTCTTCGCGCTGATCATTGAACGTGATGTTGGGTTCGGAGCACCTCATGGCAGACATTCTTTCTCTACGCGATGCGGTGAAGCAACTGGTCAACGATGGCGACACCGTTGCGCTGGAAGGCTTCACTCATCTGATCCCCACGGCCGCTGGCCATGAAATCATCCGTCAGGGTAAAAAGGACCTGACCCTGGTGCGCATGACGCCCGATCTGATCTACGACCAGTTGATCGGTGCCGGCTGTGCGAAGCGGCTGATTTTTTCGTGGGGCGGCAACCCTGGCGTTGGCTCCTTGCACCGTTTGCGCGATGCCGTTGAAAAACAATGGCCGCGCGCGATGGAAATTGAAGAGCACAGCCATGCTGACCTCGCCAACGCCTATGTAGCCGGTGCGTCCGGTCTGCCGTTCGCTGTGCTGCGCGCTTACGCCGGCTCTGACCTGCCCAAGGTCAACCCGCTGATCAAGACCGTCACCTGCCCGTTCACCGGTGAGGTGCTGGCAGCGGTGCCTTCGGTGCGCCCGGACGTGACCGTGATTCATGCACAGAAAGCCGACCGCAAGGGCAACGTGCTGTTGTGGGGCATTCTCGGTGCGCAGAAAGAAGCCGCGCTGGCTGCACAGCGCTGCATTGTGACGGTGGAAGAAATCGTCGATGACCTGAACGCCCCGATGAACTCCTGCGTGCTGCCGACCTGGGCGCTGAGCGCCGTGTGTCTGGTGCCAGGCGGTGCTCACCCGTCTTATGCGCACGGTTACTACGAACGTGACAACCCCTTCTATCAGGCCTGGGACCCGATCGCCCGAGACCGGGAGACCTTCACCGCGTGGATCGATGAATACATCCACGGCACCGCAGATTTCAGTGAATTCCAGAGCAAGCTGGCTCGCGCTTCGGAGGCCAAATAATGACTTACTCCACCAGTGAAATGATGACCGTTGCCGCAGCCCGTCGCTTGCGCAATGGTTCTGTGTGCTTCGTCGGCATCGGCCTGCCTTCGAAGGCGGCGAACCTGGCACGTCTTACCTCTGCGCCTGACGTGGTACTGATCTACGAGTCCGGTCCGATTGGTGCCAAGCCCACGGTGTTGCCGCTGTCTATCGGCGATGGCGAGCTGGCTGAAACCGCAGACACAGTGGTATCCACCAGCGAAATCTTTCGTTACTGGCTGCAGGGCGGTCGCGTCGATGTCGGCTTTCTCGGCGCAGCGCAGGTCGACCGCTTCGGCAACATCAACACCACCGTGGTCGGTGATTACCACCATCCCAAAGTGCGTCTGCCGGGCGCCGGTGGTGCGCCGGAGATCGCCGGGTCGGCCAAGTCAGTGCTGATCATTCTCAAGCAGTCGGCGCGTTCGTTCGTCGACAAGCTGGATTTCATCACCTCGGTCGGCCATGGCGAAGGCGGCGATTCGCGCAAGCGTCTGGGCCTGCCCGGTGCCGGCCCGGTGGGCATCATCACCGACCTGTGCATCATGGAGCCGGAAGCCGGCACCCACGAGTTCGTCGTGACTACGCTGCACCCTGGCGTGACCCGTGAGCAGGTTATCGCCGCAACCGGTTGGGCGATCCGCTTTGCCGACACCGTTGTGGTCTCCGAAGAGCCTACCGAGGTCGAGCTGACGGCGCTGCGTGATCTGGAAGCACGGACTGCCGCGGCTCACGGTCAGGTTGCAGGAGAAGCGTGATGCGTGAAGTGTTTATTTGCGATGCGATTCGTACGCCCATCGGTCGCTTTGGTGGCGGGCTGTCTTCAGTGCGTGCAGACGACCTGGCGGCGGTGCCGATCAAGGCGCTGATGGAGCGCAACCCGTCGGTCAACTGGGAGGAGATCGACGAAGTGTTTTTCGGCTGTGCCAATCAGGCCGGCGAGGACAACCGCAACGTTGCGCGCATGGCCGCACTGTTGGCCGGGCTGCCACAAAGCGTACCGGGGGTCACCCTCAATCGCCTGTGCGCGTCCGGTATGGACGCCATCGGCACCGCTTTCCGGGCCATCGCGTCAGGTGAAATCGAGCTGGCAATCGCCGGAGGCGTCGAGTCGATGTCCCGCGCGCCCTTCGTGATGGGCAAGGCCGATGCCGCGTTTTCGCGCAACATGAAGCTGGAAGACACCACCATCGGCTGGCGCTTTATCAATCCGGCGATGAAAGCACAGTACGGCGTGGACTCGATGCCCGAGACGGGCGACAACGTTGCAACCGACTTCAGGATTTCTCGAGCCGATCAGGACGCTTTCGCCCTGCGCAGCCAGCAACGCACTGCCGTTGCCCAGGCTGCGGGCTTTTTCGAGGAAGAGATCGTGCCGGTGCGAGTCGCGCACAAAAAGGGCGAGACCCTTGTCGACAAGGATGAGCATCCGCGTGGCGATACCAGTCTGGAAACCCTGAGCAAACTCAAGCCGGTCAACGGCCCGGACCGCACGGTGACTGCCGGTAACGCGTCCGGGGTCAACGACGGTGCTGCTGCGCTGATTCTGGCGTCGGCCGAAGCGGTGAAAAAGCATGGCCTGACGCCGCGTGCCCGCGTGCTCGGCATGGCCAGCGCGGCGGTTGCACCTCGGGTGATGGGCATTGGCCCGGTGCCAGCGGTGCGCAAGCTGGTCGAGCGTCTGGGCCTGGCGGTGACTGATTTCGATGTCATCGAACTCAATGAAGCGTTTGCCAGCCAGGGGCTTGCGGTCTTGCGCGAACTGGGTCTGGCCGACGATGCACCGCAGGTCAATCCCAACGGCGGGGCGATTGCCCTCGGCCACCCGCTGGGCATGAGCGGCGCGCGGCTGGTGCTGACGGCGCTGCATCATCTGGAGAAAACCGGCGGGCGCAGAGGCCTGGCAACCATGTGCGTCGGCGTCGGGCAGGGGCTCGCGCTGGCCATCGAGCGGTAAACCCTCCTGCTTCAACCTGTTGTCCAGCAACCCGGATCGTTTGTCTGCCTCCACGAAAAGGCAGGCCGATGATCCGGGTTGTTGTTCGTCCGGGCGCGGAATGTTCAACGATACCGCTATTCCTGTCGGCTGAATTGGCCTGACTGATTGTGCTCGATTAAAGACGGTGTTACAGATTGTTTCTTATGGACAGTTCTGCTTGGGGAAAATAATGACTACAACATCAAAAGCACCGCATTACACCGGCGAGGAGCGAAGCAAAAGAATTTTCGCGATTGTCGGCGCCTCATCCGGCAACCTGGTCGAATGGTTCGACTTCTATATCTACGCTTTCTGCGCAATTTATTTCGCACCGGCTTTCTTTCCTTCCGATGATCCGACCGTTCAGTTGCTCAACACCGCGGGTGTGTTTGCCGCTGGCTTTCTGATGCGTCCGATTGGCGGCTGGCTGTTTGGTCGTGTCGCGGACAAACATGGGCGCAAGAACTCCATGCTGATTTCGGTCACCATGATGTGTGCCGGATCACTGATCATCGCCTGCCTGCCGACCTATGCATCGATTGGTGCCTGGGCGCCGGCCTTGCTGCTGATGGCGCGCCTGCTGCAAGGTCTGTCGGTAGGTGGCGAGTACGGCACCACGGCCACCTACATGAGTGAAGTGGCGCTGCGTGGCCAGCGCGGCTTTTATGCTTCGTTCCAGTACGTGACCCTGATCGGCGGGCAATTGCTGGCCGTGTTGACGGTGGTCATTCTCCAGCAATTCCTGACCACCGAAGAGCTGCGTGACTACGGCTGGCGCATCCCCTTCGTGATCGGTGCTGGCGCTGCGGTCATCGCCTTGCTGCTGCGTCGCACCCTCAATGAAACCACCACGGCCGAAAGCCGGCAGGATAAGGACGCGGGCAGTATTGCGGCACTGTTCAAGCATCATGCTGCGGCCTTCATCACCGTGCTGGGCTACACCGCCGGTGGCTCGCTGATTTTCTACACCTTCACGACCTACATGCAGAAATACCTGGTCAACACCGGGGGCATGGAAGCCAAGACCGCCAGCTACATCATGACCGGCGCGCTGTTTCTGTACATGTGCATGCAGCCGTTCTTCGGCATGCTCGCAGACCGCATCGGCCGTCGCAATTCGATGCTCCTGTTCGGCGCGCTGGGTACGCTGTGTACAGTGCCAATCCTGATGACGCTCAAGACCACCACCAACCCGTTCATTGCCTTCGTGCTGATTACCCTGGCGCTGGCGATCGTCAGCTTCTACACCTCGATCAGCGGGCTGGTCAAAGCCGAAATGTTTCCGCCACAGGTTCGTGCGCTGGGCGTAGGGCTGGCGTATGCGGTGGCCAACGCGGTGTTCGGCGGCTCGGCTGAGTGGGTTGCCCTGAAGCTCAAGAGTGCCGGAATGGAAAACAGCTTTTACTGGTACGTGACGGCGATGATGGCGGTAGCGTTCCTGTTCAGTCTGCGTTTGCCCAAAGAGCCCAAGTACCTGCATCAGGATCACTGATCGCAGGTGTGTTTCGGCCATAAAAAAACCCACCTGATCAGGTGGGTTTTTTATGCACTGCAATCAGAACAACTGAACCGAAGGCTTCTCCTTGGAGATGGTTTCGGTCTGCCCGGTTCTTTCATACCAGCCGCCGCCGAGGGCCTTGTACAGGTTGACCTCGCTGGTCAGCTGCGACAGGCGGTCGGTGATCAGCGTTTGTTGCGCACTGAACAGCGAGCGCTGGGCGTCGAGGAATGTCAGGTTGCTGTCGATGCCGATCCGGTAGCGACGCTCGGCCAGACGGTAGTAATCCTGGTTGGCCGCGACGAAGTCACGTTGCGCCTGGAGCTGCTCGTCATAGGTCTTGCGCGAAGCCAGGCCGTCGGACACTTCCTGGAAGGCGGTCTGAATCGCCTTCTCGTAGTTGGCGACGCTGATTTCCTTCTGGATTTTCGAGTAGTCCAGGCTGGCGCGCAGGTTGCCGGCGTTGAAGATCGGGATGTTGATGCTTGGCTGGAACAGCCAGGCGCCCGATCCGCCCTTGAACAGGCCGGACAGCTCGCTGCTGCTGGTCCCGGCACTGGCCGTCAGGCTGATGCTCGGGAAGAACGCTGCACGTGCCGCGCCGATGTTGGCGTTGGCCGCCTTGAGCGAGTGCTCGGCCTCGAGAATGTCCGGACGACGCTGCAGCAGGTCGGACGGCAGGCCTGCCGGCATTTCGGTCAGCATGTCGGAATCGAGCAAGTGGCTGGCCGGCAGGTTGTCGGGCAGGCTGGTGCCAAGCAGCAGCACCAGGCTGTTCTGATCCTGGGCAACCAGGCGCTGGTACTGGGCCAGTTTGGCGCGCGCGCTTTCGACGGCGGTGCGCGACTGGCTCAGGTCCAGTGCCGAAGAAACGCCGACTTCGCTGGCGCGCGAGGTCAGACGGAAGCTTTCTTCGTAGGTCTTCAGGGTGTCCTGCGTCAGCTTGAGCAGTTCCTTGTCGGCCTGCCAGGTCATGTAGGCATTGGCGACGCTGGCCACCAGACTGATCTGGGTACTGCGACGCGCTTCCTCGCTGGCGAAGTAGGTCTCCAGCGCCTGCTCGCTGAGGCTGCGGACCCGGCCGAAGAGGTCCAGCTCGTACGAGCTGACACCCAGGGTGGCCGAGTAGCTGCTGGTGATGCCTGGCTGACCGGTCTGCGACTGGTCACCCGGCACGCGCTGACGTGAGCCGCTACCGGTGGCCGAAACAGCAGGGAACAGGTCCGAGCGCTGGATACGGTACTGGGCGCGGTAGGCGTCGATGTTCAGCGCCGCAACCCGCAGGTCACGGTTGTTGAGCAGTGCAGTCTGAATCAGCTGTTGCAGCGCCGGGTCATTGAAGAAGTGCCGCCAGCCTTGCTCCGCGGCGGCCATTTTGGCGCCTTCGACCGGCGAGTACGCTGGCCCTTGCGGATATTGTGCCGCGACCGGTGCTTGCGGCTGCTTGTAATCGGGGATCAAAGAGCAGCCGCCGAGAATGAACGCGGTAACTGCAAGTGAGATCAATGACTTGCTCATTGGCCAGCCTCATCGTGTGAAATATGTTTCTGCTTGCTCTTGAAGAGCCCTGAAACCGTTACGAAGAACAGGGGCACCCAGAAGATCGCCAGAATAACTGCGGTGATCATACCGCCAATTACGCCGGTACCGATCGAATGCTGACTACCCGAACCTGCGCCCGAGGAAATCGCCAGCGGCACAACGCCAAGGATGAAGGCCATGGAGGTCATGATGATCGGGCGCAGACGCATGCGGCAGGCCTCGATCGCCGCGTCGACCAGGCTCTTGCCCTGTTCATGAAGCTCTTTGGCGAACTCGACGATCAGAATGGCGTTTTTCGCCGCCAGACCCACCGTCACCAGCAACCCGACCTGGAAGAACACGTCGTTGGACAGACCGCGCAGGCTGGTTGCCATCAGTGCACCGATAACCCCCAGTGGCACCACAAGGATGACCGCGATCGGAATCGACCAGCTTTCATACAATGCCGCCAGACAGAGGAACACGACCAGCAACGACAGGGCATACAGGGCAGGGGCCTGTGAACCGGACAGGCGTTCCTCGTAGGACAGACCGGTCCACGAAATGCCGATACCTTGCGGCAGCTTCTTGGCCAGTGCTTCAACTTCGGTCATTGCATCGCCGCTGCTGTAGCCCGGTGCCGGAGTACCGAGAATTTCCTCTGCCGCCACGCCGTTGTAGCGAGACAGTTTCGGCGAGCCGTAGGACCATTTGCCGCTGGCGAAGGCCGAGAACGGCACCATCTCGCCCGCGCTGTTGCGTACGTACCATTTCTTCAGGTCTTCAGGCGTCATACGCGCACCTGCATCACCCTGAATGTACACCTTCTTCACACGGCCACGGTCGATGAAGTCGTTGACATAGCTGCCACCCAAGGCGATGGACAGGGTGTTGTTGATGTCCGACAGGGTGATACCCAAAGCGCTGGCGCGCTCGTCGTCGATGATCAACTGGTATTGCGGTTCGTCGTTCAGACCGTTCGGACGCACGCCCGCCAGAATCTTGCTCTGTGCTGCCATGCCGAGGAACTGGTTACGCGCTTCCATCAGCTTGTCGTGACCCACGCCGCCCTGATCCTGCAGGTAGACGTCGAAGCCTGTGGCGTTACCCAGTTCGAGTACCGAAGGCGGGACGACCGCAAACACCATCGCGTCGCGCAGGCTGAAGAAATAGCCTTGAGCCCGCTTGGCCAGTTCGAAAACGCTGTTGTTGGAATCACGCTCTTCCCACGGCTTGAGCATCACGAACGCAATCGCCGAGCTTTGACCGCGGCCCGCGAAGTTGAAGCCGTTTACCGAGAACACCGACTTCACCGCGCCGCTTTCCTTGGTCAGCAGGTACTCACGCATCTGATCGATGACTTCCTGCGTGCGCTCGGTCGAGGAGCCGGCCGGTGTCTGGATCTGGGCGAAGATAACGCCCTGGTCTTCTTCCGGCAGGAACGCAGCCGGAATACGCATGAACATGAACACCATGCCCGCGCAGATCAGTATGTAACCCAGATACGCAGGCCACTTGTGCTTGAGCATGTTGCCGACGCCGCGCTCGTAACTCAGAACGCTGCGGTCGAAGGTGCGGTTGAACCAGCCGAAGAAACCCCGTTTCGGTTGTCCGTGCTTCTCGTGATCGATGGGCTTGAGCATGGTGGCGCACAGCGCCGGGGTAAAGATCAGCGCAACCACGACCGACAGGGCCATGGCCGAGACGATGGTGATCGAGAACTGCTTGTAGATCACCCCGGTGGAGCCGCCGAAGAACGCCATCGGCAACAGAACCGCCGACAGCACCAGGGCAATACCGACCAGTGCGCCCTGAATCTGTGTCATGGATTTGATCGTGGCGTCGCGCGGGGAGAGCTTTTCCTCCTCCATGACCCGCTCGACGTTTTCCACCACCACAATCGCATCGTCCACCAGCAAGCCGATGGCCAGCACCATACCGAACATGGTCAGGGTGTTGATGGTGAAACCGAAGGCCGCGAGGATGCCGAACGTACCCAGCAAGACCACCGGAACGGTCATCGTGGTGATGATGGTTGCGCGGAAGTTCTGCAGGAACAGGTACATCACCAGGAACACCAGCACGATCGCTTCGATCAGGGTGTGCACCACACCGTTGATCGATTCGCTGACCACCGGTGTCGTGTCATACGGATACACGACTTTCATGCCAGGCGGAAAGAACGGCTCCAGCGAGGAAACGGTCGCGCGGATGGCCTTGGCGGTGTCCAGCGCGTTGGCGCCGGTTGCGAGCTTGATCGCCAGACCGGAAGCCGGTTTGCCGTCGAACTGCGAGTCGGTGCTGTAGTTTTCTGCGCCCAGGCCGACCGTGGCGACGTCTTTCAGGCGAACCTGCGAGCCGTCGGTGTTGACCTTGAGGAAGATGTTGCCGAACTGCTCGGCGGTCTGCAGACGGGTCTTGCCGATGATCGTGGCGTTCAGTTGCTGACCGCTGATCGATGGCAGGCCGCCCAACTGGCCGGACGACACCTGGACGTTTTGCGCGGTGATCGCGTCTTTCACGTCCACCGGGGTCAGCTGGAAGTTGTTCAGCTTGGCCGGGTCCAGCCAGATACGCATGGCGTACTGCGAACCGAACACCTGGAAGTCACCCACACCGGAGGTCCGCGAGATCGGATCCTGCATGTTCGACACGATGTAGTTGGCCAGGTCTTCCTTGCCCATGCTGCCGTCTTCCGACACCAGACCGATCACCATCAGGAAGTTCTTCACTGCCTTGGTGACGCGGATACCCTGTTGCTGCACTTCCTGTGGCAGCAGCGGGGTCGCGAGGTTGAGCTTGTTCTGCACCTGAACCTGCGCCGTATCCGGGTTGGTGCCCTGATTGAACGTCGCAGTGATGGTCATGCTGCCGTCGGAGTTACTTTCCGAGCTGACATAACGCAGGTTATCGATACCGTTGAGCTGTTGCTCGATCACCTGAACCACAGTGTCCTGCACCGTCTGGGCAGACGCGCCCGGATAGGTGACCTGGATACCGATGGCGGGCGGTGCGATGCTCGGGTACTGGTTGATCGGCAGGCTGGAAATCGACAGCGCACCGACCAGCATGATCACGAGGGCAATAACCCAGGCAAAAATGGGTCGATCAATAAAAAATTTCGACATGGGTTACTCCCCTTTGCTGCCTGCGGCTTTATCAGTGGCCGGGGCAGGTGCCGGGTTTGCTCCTTTGACGTTGGTCGCTTCGGCGACTTTCACTTCGGCGCCTGGTTTGACGTACTGCAGGCCTTCAGTAATGACGCGATCACCTTCTTTCAGGCCGTCTTCGATCAGCCAGTCGCTGCCCACGGTGCGATTGGCCACCAGCGTACGCATTTCAACCTTGTTGTCCTGATTGACGACCATGGCGGTCGGCGTGCCTTTCAGGTCGCGGGTCACACCTTGCTGCGGTGCCAGGATGGCCTTCGAATTGACGCCAGCCTGCAATTGGGCGTGAACGAACATGCCCGGCAGCAGACGGTGCTCAGGGTTCGGGAACACGGCACGCAGGGTCACGGAGCCGGTGGTCTGGTCAACCGATACTTCGGAGAACTCCAGTTTGCCTTCCTGGGCGTAGACGCTGTTGTCTTCCAGGGTCAGCTTGACCTTGGCCGCGTTGTCGCCGGCTTTCTGCAGTTTGCCGCTATCCAGGTCGCTGCGCAGCTTGAGCATGTCGGCAGATGACTGCACCACATCGACATAGATCGGGTCGAGTTGCTGGATGGTTGCCATCGCATCGGTCTGCGCGCTGCTCACCAGTGCGCCTTCCGTCACCGCGGAGCGACCGATACGACCGGAAATAGGTGCCAGCACCTTGGTGTAGCGCAGGTTGATCTGGGCGGTCTGCAGGGCTGCCTGAGCTTCCTGGGTCGACGCCAGCGCCGTGTCGTACTCCTGACGGCTCACTGCCTGCTCGCTGACCAGTTGCTTGTAGCGATCGGACATCGACTTGGCGGACTGCAGGGTGGCCTTGGCGCTGTTGGCGTTGGCTTCATAGACAGCCGGGTCGATCTGGTAGAGCTGCTGACCGGCTTTGACATCGCCACCTTCGGTGAACAGACGCTTGAGAATGATGCCGTTGACCTGAGGGCGAACCTCGGCAACGCGGAAGGCGGTGGTCCGGCCCGGCAGCTCGGTGGTCAGGGTATAGGGCTGTGCTTTGATGGTAACGACGCCTACCTGAGGGGTTTGCGCAGGCGGGGCGGCCTGTTCCTTCTTGCTACAGCCACTGAGCAGGGTTGCCAGGGCGATGGCAGTGACCAGAACGGTAACAGCTGGCTTGAATTGCATGAAGATCCTCGGGGCAGGAGCCTGTTTTCTCAACAGTACGTTGAAGTGTTAAAAAATATTTCGGCTAGATAAGTAGCATGCTAAGGAATATACTTACATTCGCGGCTGTTTGTAAACACCCGCTGTGCGCATTCGGCCACTATTCAGGAAGCCGGCAGCCAATTCGGGACAAGGCGAGACAAATGCCGCCCGGCCATATCTCGAGGCATGACGCAAGACGCGTGCCTGAGGTGAATTTTTTGAGGTCTTATTGCCATGGTTCGTCGCACCAAAGAGGAAGCTCAGATCACTCGCAGCCAGATTCTGGAGGCTGCCGAGCAGGCTTTTTATGAGCGAGGCGTCGCCCGCACCACGCTGGCCGACATTGCAACCCTTGCCGGTGTGACGCGAGGCGCCATCTATTGGCACTTTAACAATAAGGCCGATCTGGTGCAGGCCATGCTCGACAGTCTTCAGGAACCCCTCGACGAAATGGCGCAGGCCAGTCAGAGCGAGGAAGAGGAAGACCCGCTGGGCTGCATGAGAAATCTGTTGATTCACCTGTTTCATGAGCTCGCACTGGACCCGAAAACCCGTCGCATCAATGAAATCCTGTTTCACAAGTGCGAGTTTACCGACGAGATGTGTGATTTTCGTCGTCAGCGCCAGGACAACGCCATACAGTGCCACGATCGGATCACCCTGGGGCTGAACAATGCCGTACGCCAGGGGCAGCTACCCAAAAGGCTGGACACCGCGCGCGCTGCAGTGGCCCTGTTTGCTTACGTCAACGGCATCATCTATCAATGGCTGCTGGTTCCGGACAGCTTCTCGCTGCCTGCAGAGGCCGAGCAACTGGTCGACGTGTGCCTGGACATGCTGCGTTTCAGCCCGACGTTGCTGATCGATAATAACCGCTCGACAGTGGGTGCCTGACTGGACATGACCGGCGGGGCACCCGCCGGTTCCGCCTGCCAGCGACGCTGTGCAGAGCCTGACTCCGATTCGTGCCTCTTATAGAGTGTGTTTACCGATCGTTTGCCGGTATTCATTGATTGCGCCCACCGTGCAGGTATCAGCGAGCGTTGATCTGACAAGATATTGTAGGAAGCAGGTAGGACATTTCCTGATACATGTAGCTGATTTCCCAAAGTAAATTCCGAGTATTGCCCTGCAGGAAAACTCCCTTCACTCTTCGCCTCCTGAAAAAATCAGAAGAGAGGAAGGTTGCATGTTTTTGCCGAATCTTGCGCCTATGTGCCTTGAAATCATCGCCAGTTACGCTGATGTTCACTCGCGCTGGCAGGGCCATGGCTACCCAATGAGTGGGGACATTTCCGGCGTGACCGAAACCTGCGAAGGGCATGCAGGTACGCGCAAAAACCTGACCCCCGCGACTGATGGGAGGGCGGGGCATGTCGGACACTGCAACTGATGCTGTGAGGTTATTGGCCAGGGTCACGCAACAATCCGAACGTGTGGCCATGGATTCCGTGTTGGGCACACCGGTCATACGGTTGGGATTGATCACTACGCTGTATTTTCGCAATGGCCACACCGTGGAGATGAAGCGTCGCGTCGAAGCCTGTTTTTCGCGCTTTTACGATGCGTTCAAAACCAGACTCAAATGGCAACTCTTCAAACGCATGCGCCGCCTGAGTGGCTCCGGTTTCGCCTCGACCCGGCGTCAGATTGTCGAGAGTCCGCCAGACGAGCAGTTCATCTGGTCTATCGCCAGCGCCACTCAGGCTGAAGTCGCCACCTATAGCCTGTTCGTGATGAACACCTCAGAGGGGCAGGCCGACAACGATCGATCGTGTCTGAAAATGGTTCTGCCCTGGTCATACCTGACCGAGCCCGACGGCTTGAAACATTACGAGGAGTGGATCAGGTACCTCAGCAGCGAACTGCAGGCCGAGCACGGCTTTGGTGGTCTTGCTTGTGTGTTGCCTTGCGATGGCCATCAGTATTTGCCGTGGGAATTCCGGCTTGCTCAGGATTTTAGCGGGCTGATGGTCGACCCCGGCCCGCACATTGAAAGCCTGCGTCTGCTGGACCGCATCAAGGGCGTCAGCTGGTACACCGTGCTCGGTGATGCGTTCGTCAGGCAGTTGGGGGGCAGCGACAAAATGCGCGGCGAGATGAGTGCGCACAGTGAGATCGTTTTCCACACCTATCGCAACGGCCTGATCATTCGCGCCGGCGAGGTGCCTGAGCTGGGCGGGCGAGGGCTGCCGCCGCCAAAGCCTTATGTGACGGTCAACAGGATGATCAAGCCGATTCGCCTGCAGGACACCGGCAATCTTCATCCCTACCTGGCTCCCGGAATCGGTTTTACCGATGAAACCACTGCGCAGTGGTATGCGCGATTCGATGAAAAGCCGCTGCCGCCGGTCTATGCCGGGCAAGCATGCCCTCGCTCAGGCAGCTGGTTCAGCAGCGCACAGTCCGGTTCGCGTCGGCACTTCGACGAGGGTGAACTGATGCCTGCGTTTGCTCATATAAAGAGCAAGAAAACGCAATGGTTCTGGGCCGGGTTGCCTTCCTGAGCCGGAAAGGCCGATCAGTCCCGTCCTCGCAATAATCTATTGGGCATCACTGCGGCTGCCGCAAGACCGAGCAGCGAAATGGCCGCGCTGGTGATCAGCAGGTTTCTGAAGGTCACTGCCAGTTCGGTGCGCAGGGTTTCCAGCGCGGGGCCGGTTGCCGCGTTCAGACTGTCGAGCAGGACGTTGCCGGAGCTGCCTTCGCTACCCAGCGCTCCTGCGCCGAGTTGGCCGACCCCGGTGTGCTGCAACATGGCCAACAGCAGCGCCGACATCAGTGCCACGCCCACTGCACCACCCAGTGAGCGGAACAGATTGGTCGTGCTGGTCGCCACGCCCATATCCCGGGGCTGAACCGAATTCTGAGTGCCGACCAATGACGTGGGGAACTGCATGCCGGTCGCAACACCGGTGAGGACCATGAACAGGCTCATCACTATCAGCGACTGCGGCGGCGTGAAGGCCATGCCCAGAATCGCAACCGGCATCAACAGCGCACCGGTCAGGATCAGCGGCTTGTAGCGCCCGGTATGCGCGGTGCGTCGCCCGGCAAAATAGGCGCCCATCGGCATGCCAATCGCCAGTGGAAGCAAGTGCAGGGCGGCGCTGTCTGCGCCGCCCCCGGTAACGGTCTGGTAACGCAGCGGCATCAGGACAATCAGGGAGATGGCCTGAAAACTGGTGAAGAACACGGTGCACCAGCACAGCACGGCGCTCTTGTTGGTGAACAGATGCATGGGCAGCAACGGTTCGGCAGTGCGACGTTCGTACCAGACGAAAATGGCCAGCGTCAGCAGGGCCGTGCCCAGTAACAACTGAACCTCGGCATCGCCCAGGCCATGCCCCTGGCCAATTTCGGTAATCCCTAACAGCAGCGCTGTCAGGCCGATGATCATCAGCACGGTACCCAGGTAATCGATGATCGGCTTGCGCTGCGGCACCGGCAGGCCGACCAGGGTCCGATACGCGACGATCAGCGCAGCGGCCCCCAATGGCAGATTGATCAGGAACACCCAGCGCCAGGACAGGTATTCAGTCATCAGGCCGCCAAGCACCGGCCCGGCGACGCTGGCCACGGCGTACATGCTGCTGAAATAACCCTGATAGCGGCCACGTTCGCGAGGTGGAACGATGTCGGCGATGATCGCCTGGCTGACCGAAACCATCCCGCCTGCGCCGATGCCTTGCAGGACGCGCGCCAGGACCAGTTGCTCCATGCTCTGCGCCAGGCCACAGAACAGTGACGCCAGGGTAAAAATCCCCAGCCCGAACAGCATCAGTTTACGGCGCCCGTAAAGATCGCCGAGCTTGCCGTAGATCGGCACGGCCACGGTCAACGACACCATATAGGCGGATATGACCCAGGCCAGTAGATCGATGTCTCTGAATTGGGCAGAGATGGCGGGCATCGAGACCGCGACGATGGTTTGGTCCAGCGCGCTGAGCAGGACTGCCATCATCAACGCAAACAGGATGCTGCGGATGGCCGGAGGCGTTTGATTAAGACTGGTCAAGGCAAAACCTGATGGCAGTGTTGACCCGCCGCAAGTGTGGCGGGAGAGTCTGGCCAGTCTAATCCGATAGCTTGCTAATCGATAGCTGCCTTTGCGCAATGGCGATGCAATTCACGCTGTGCGCGCCTCATCGCAAGGCGCTGAAGGTTGCATCGGTTGGCACGCAATGGCCAAACGTACAGCTGGAGACATAGGGGGCCTGGCGCGCCAGTTCGTTACGATAGGCACCGGCGCCGTATACAGCCAATACCGCCAGAGCTCCTGCGACAACCATGCACTTTCTTGTTATTGCTTTCATGACGCACTCCTTACCTCGGCTACAGAGCAGTTTGAAAGGACTGATTAGAGTGTAGGACAAGGTTGGGTTTTGCGTCGGCTGCCTTATCGCTGCATGGCGCGTGTCGGACGAGCCGAAAGACGCGCTAGAATTCGCGCTTTGACGTATTGGCAGGGTTGAGAGACATGGCACGCAAGGAATACAACGGGTTTGAAGTGGTCTCGGCAGTGATGCCGTCCGAGCAGGGTTATAACGCGGCGATTGCCGTAAAGGCGCTGGGCGCCGGCGGCGCACCGCGTTTTCATGCGCTGCTGCCGGACCAGAAATTCAAGACCGCCGATGATGCCGACCTGGCCGCTGTGCAAGAGCTGCAGCGGCTGGTCGATATCGATGCAGAGGGCGAACCGGTCTGGGCTGACGCCTGATCAGGCGCCTGGGCGGAACATCTTGAACAGCGCTTCCGGGCCGAGCTGGAAGTAATCCGCCGGGCCGCCGCCGCGCAGAATCGGCTCGGCGGCGGCGGTGTCGTAAACGCCGTCCTTGAGCAGCGACTTGTCGATGTGCACCGCCACCACCTCGCCGAGAATCAACCAGCTGGGCACCAGTTCCTTGTCGGCGCGTTGCAATTGAATGATCTGCGTGACCTTGCACTCGAACGACACTGGCGTTTCGAGTACACGCGGCACCGAGACGATCTGCGAGGCCAGTGGTGTCAGGTTTGCCAGTTCGAATTCGCTGACGTCCGGCGCCACCGGTGCGCAGCTCTGATTCATGGCTTCGGCCAGCGAGCGGGTCGCCAGGTTCCAGACGAACTCGCCGGTCTGCTCGATATTATTGAGGCTGTCTTTGCGGCCCACGCTGCAGAACCCGATGATCGGCGGCACGTAGTTGAACGCATTGAAGAAGCTGTAAGGTGCCAGGTTGAGTTTGCCGTTGGCATCCTGCGACGAAATCCAGCCAATCGGGCGTGGGCCTACAATCGCGTTGAACGGGTCGTGCGGCAGGCCGTGACCCTTGGATGGCTCGTAGGAGTGAATAGCGTCTGACATGCTCGGTTCCTGATGGGCTCAATAGTGGATGTCAGCATAGTGCTGCGCATTTGCAGAGGATGCCAGAGCAGCGTGCGTGTTTCATCCTGAGCCAGACATGAAGAAGCCCGACATCGGCCGGGCTTTGGGGGTGTTGCGTGAGCGATCAGCCCAGACGATTGGCGCCTACGCGATCTGCACCGTCTGCAGCAAGACGATTGGCACCGACGTGGTCTGCACCATCGGCAGCCTGACGGTTGGCACCGACGCGGTCTGCGCCATCAGCGGCGAGACGGTTGGCACCGACGTGATCTGCGCCGTCAGCCGATACACGGATCGAGCCGACGTTAGTGTGTTTGGTACCGCCTTCAGCAACGAGGGTGGCGCTGGACAGGTCGCTTTGAACGTGGGTGGCTGGAAGTGCAAATGCGCTGGAAGCCAGAACAGAAATAGCCAGGCCAAAGATCAGTGTGTTGGTTTTCATGATGATGTCTCCAATGAGTGTCGGGTGAGTTGTCATCCCGGTATGGAGGCAATGCTACGCGCCAGCGGATTATTAAGAAGTTAATAGGATTGCTAGCGATCATCGCTGAAAATGATAGTTGTCTGTAATGCTCTGGTTTCGGGCCTTGCAGGCGGTGTTGCGTTATTGTGGTGCAATTTCTGAAAAGTCTTGTAATAAAGGCTCTTGACAAATTAAAAGCGCAGTTTATTCAAGCGGTTATTACTGAAATTCGGCTAAATAACGCACCGCCCTGTAACACTCTGTTGCAGGTCCTGGATGTAATTGATTGTTTTGGAGCGGCTGATGTATCAATGCGGGCGATGCTATTGATCGTTGTAAGTGAGCCTGAATGACTCTTCTGCCTGCGCGGAGTCCTCAGCGTTATACACACGTCTCGATAAGCCCGAAAAATGGAGTGAACGGGGCGGCGATCCCCATTGATCATGAAGAGTCAGTCATAACGCTCTATTTCTGGAGGCTGTACCGGCCTCTTCGCGAGCAAGCTCGCTCCCACGAGATTTGTATATAACGATGAGAGCGGAGCCTGGGCACGAGAATCGTCGCAATCCGATCAGTCAGTTTCGATACGCGAGTGCTTGCGGGTGTCTTTCATGAACACATACACCAGCAGCGAGCAGGCAATACAGGCAGTGACGTACCAGTAGTAACCGGTTTCCATCCCGATGCTCTTGAACCACAGCGCGATGTATTCCGCAGTGCCGCCGAAGATCGATACCGTCAGGGCGTAAGGCAGACCGACGCCCAGCGCACGGATCTCGGTCGGAAACAGCTCGGCCTTCACCACTGCGTTGATCGAGGTATAGCCGCTGACAATGATCAATGCCGCCATGATCAGGAAGAACGCACCCCACCATGTCTGAATGGTATGCAACGTGGTCAGGATCGGTACGGTACATAGCGTTCCCAACACGCCGAACGCGATCAGGATCGGACGACGCCCGACCTTGTCGGACAGCGCGCCGATGACCGGCTGCAACAGCATGAACAGAAACAGTGTCGCCGCTGATATCGACGTCGAGTCGGTGATGCTCATGCCGACGGTGTTGACCAGATACTTCTGCATGTAAGTGGTGTAAGTGTAGAAAGCCAGCGTCCCGCCCATGGTCAGACCCACGACGGTCATCAGTTCCTTGGGATGACGCATCAGCGTGCGCATCAGGCTTTCCTTGGGCTTTTCCTTCTTCTTGCGCGTGAACGACTCGGTTTCTTCCATGCCGCGACGCAGGAACAGCGCGACGATTGCGCACAGGGCACCGATGACGAACGGGATACGCCAGCCCCAGGCATAGAGCTGCTCGGTGGTCAGCGTCTGTTGCAGAACGATCAGCACGCCCAGCGCGATGAGCTGGCCGGAAATCAGCGTGACGTACTGAAAGCTGGAGAAGAAGCCGCGACGCTCCTTGGTGGCCATTTCGCTGAGGTAGGTGGCGGACGTGCCGTATTCACCGCCGACAGACAGGCCCTGCAGCAAGCGGGCAAACACCAGCAGGATCGGAGCACCGACGCCGATGCTTTCATAGCCTGGCGTCAGGGCAATGATCAGCGAGCCGAAGCACATCAGCAGCACCGAGGCCATCAGTGCAGCCTTGCGGCCTTTGTAGTCAGCGTAAAGCCCCATCAGCCAGCCACCGATAGGCCGCATCAGAAAGCCGACGGCAAAGATCGCAGCGGTGTTGAGCAACTGGGCGGTGGTGTCGCCCTTGGGAAAGAAGGCTTTGGCGAAGTACAGCGAGAAGGCGGCGTAGACGTACCAGTCGTACCACTCGACCATGTTGCCGACCGAGCCACTGAAAATCGATTTGAGACGGCTGGAGGTGGTTTTCTGGCCAGCGGCAGTAGCAGCCGACCCATGGGAGGCGGGATTGGAAGTTTCCATGGTGTTCCTTGTTTTCATTATTTTTGGAAGGAGGCATTCGATGCCCTGCGTGTTACATAGCAGGAGCTGTGCCAGACCATGAGGGCTTGTTCTAGAGCGGTCGGGCGACTTTGATGAGCAAGAATCCGCTTATCTGCACGGCCGGAGTAAGCGGATTCTTGCCGATGGGAGCGCTCGCCGTAGGGTGTTCTGGTCGATTGCCGACAGAAGACCGCTCAAGCGCTCATTTTAGAGGAGATCAACAGCGCCGCCATGACGATGCTCAGCGTGCCGATGATCACCATGACTGTGTGCCTTGCATAAAACTGCCGAATCTTCTGCCGGGCAGGCGCCGTCTGAAACAGGTAGCGATAAGGCGACAGGGCGACCCACAGCACCGCCAGCAGCAGATAAGCCAGCAGCGTGCGCGGGCCGTCAAGCACGTGGACAAGGCCCAGAAACAAAAACGGAAGGCCATGCCGCAAGACCAGCGCCTGGGCACCGGGCCAGCTCAGCACCTTGGGCAGTAACTTGCTGCTCAGCCAGGCATCGGCAGGCTCTGCGAGAACCATCAGCGGACGCCATACACAGATAAAGATGAAGAAGCCGACGGTTGTCCAGAGCGGTGTCAGGAACAGCACGAGCACCCGCGTTCCCGGATTGTATTCCGTGCCTTCAGGCGCTAGCGGGGGTGCCAGCAACGCCAGCAGAAACGCGCCGATGTAGACCCAGATGAGCGGCGTGAAATCGCTCTGCTCACGCATGAGTTTCCAGGCGTTCAGGTCTGCTTCGGGGTAGCGCTTGAGGATATCGGGGTAGTGGACGGTCAACTGCTCCTGAATATGCGCGCAGGCGTTCCACACCGAGGCGTCTTGCTTGACCGCAGTACGGATCCGCGCGGCCAGACGTGGCGGCTTGAACATCAAGTGCGCGGCCTTGCCTTCGGCAGTGCTCGGTTTGGCATCGAGCAGGCGTTGCAGATGCTCGGCGTACTCCACTTCTTCGTATCGCTGGCGCAGCGTCTGCCAAAGGTCTTCAGGACCGGGGTGAAGGTTTTGCTGCAGGTTCCAGCCAAATACCGCGCGCGTCTGTTCCAGCAGGTCAGAGGTCACATGCTGGCTGGCAATCAGCAACACCATGCACCTGCATTGCAAATGCTCGCGACGCTCCAGCTCTGTCAGCCAGGGCTGTTGCTCCAGCGTCTGAAGTTCTTCAATGAAGCGTGCATGCTGCCCGCTCTCGATGAGTGCGCTGAATGCTTCGAACGCCTCGCGCAATATCGCCTCGGCCAAGGCGTGCTGCTGGTAGCTGCTGATGTGAATGCTTTGCCATACCGTCAGCCAGCGCAGATGCTGAAATGCAGCTTTGATCAACTCGACACGACGCGCCGAGTCGTTCAGGCACTCCAGCAGCACCAGTTGTTGAAAGCGCTCCGCCTGTCCATGCTCCATGGCGAGCTGCTGTTGCTCGGGCAGATTCTGCGCAGTGGTTTGCCTGACCTGTTGAAGCCAGTCCAGGCCACCGGGCTGCTCGATAACGGTCGTTGTCAGAAGCGTGGCAGGCGAGGGCTCAGGCAAGGGCTGGCGCAGCATGACAGGCTGGTCGTCTTCATCTGCGCGTGATCGTGCCAGCTGCAGCGCCTCTTCATAGGCATCACGCAGATTCTGGAAGGCAGCCGGGTCTTCATCAGGACGGTTGACCTTCAGTAACCGGGCATATTGTCGTTTGATGCTGCGCTCGTCGGCATCGTTATTCAGCTCAAGTACTGACCAACAGTCGATCATCTTGCGCCCTGCTCGAACGTGTCGACTTCCTGTTTGAGTTGCTTGCGAATTTCGCTGATCTGCCGCTCGTCCTGCGTCTCCAGCACATGCTGGAACTGGGTGGTCCTGTGATCGATAAGTTCTCGATCGCTGCCCAGGCATTCCTGATACAGGCGTTCAAGTCTGGCGATCAGATGAGTGTTGGCCTGTTGTTCGCGCGGATGGACTTTGAGTGCTTCGAGTACCTGAAGGCGCTCCTGTATTTCATCAGGCGTCATCACGCCAGGGTTGTTTTCGATGACCAGCTTGTGACGTTCCCCGGTCAGCTGTGTCATCACGTCGGCCTCCAGCAGGCCGTTATTGTCATAGGTAAAACGCACATCCAGCGCCACTTCGCCGGCCTTCGCCCTGGGGATCGGGATAATGAGCTCGCCCAGGGCGATGTTGTCCTTGACCATACGGCTTTCGCCTTGAAAGATCCGCACCATAACGTGCTCTTGATCATCACTGACGGTCTGCACTGTTTTTACCCGGCTGACCGGTACGACGCTATTGCGTTCGATAATGGGCAGGTAGTGACCGCTTTCATAGCGATTGCCAACTTGCGTGATGGTCTCGATCCCAAGCGTGTAAGGGCACACATCGGTGAGGACGATTTCTTCCAGCGCTGCATCCCGGTGCTTGAGTGCCGCCTGCACCGCTGCGCCCTGAGCGACGATTTCATCGGGATTGAGAGCAATGGAAGGGAAGCGCCCGAACAGGCTCGCGGCAAGCTTGCGGATCAACGGCATGCGCGTCGTGCCGCCCACCAGCAGAATCTCATCCAGATCGGCGACGCGTATCCGCGCGTCTCGAAGCGCACGCTCGGCCGGCGCGCGAAGGCGGTTGAGCAGGGGCGCATAAAAATCGCTCATCTGCTCTTGAGTAATGGTCTTTCGCCATTCCCTGTCGGCGTGACGCAATACGAAGTCGGCACTTGCGTCCTGGCCCAAAGCCCTGCGCACCCGCTCGGCTTCGCGCCGCAAGGCCGGGGCAATCAGCTCCGTTGACGGGAAGTCCGGCTCATCGCGGTGCAGGTTCACAAAGTGCTCGACCATGACCTGATCGAAATCTTCACCCCCCAGAAAGTTGTCGCCCGCGCTGGCACGTACTTCCATCACGCCGTCGAAAAGTTCGAGGATCGAGATGTCGAAGGTCCCGCCACCCAGATCGAAGACCAGAAACGAGGTTTCGCCTTCCTTCTGGTGAAGGCCATACGCAAGTGCCGCCGCTGTCGGCTCGTTGATGAGCTTCTCGACCTTGAGGCCCGCCAGCTCTCCGGCAATACGCGTGGCTTTACGTTGAGCGTCGCTGAAATAGGCCGGGACGCTGATCACCGCTTCGGTAACAGGCTCGCCAAACGCGCGCTCGACATCAGCCTTCAGGCTTTTGAGCACCAGCGAGGACAGCTCTTCGGGGCGGTAAGTAGCAGAGCCGAGGCGAATTTCCTGGGCGCTGCCCATGTAGCGTTTGAACAGGGCGGCGGTTTTTTCCGGGTGGGTCTGCAGGCGTTCGCGGGCTGCCTTGCCGACCAGAATCTGCCCGTCGTCGTCCAGCCCGACAACGCTGGGGGTGAGTGTTTCTCCCAGTGCGTTGGTCACCAGCTCGCTGCTGCCGTCGCGCCATACCGCCACCAGGCTGTTGGTGGTGCCCAGATCAATACCGACGATCATCTCGAAAATGCTCCCTGCTCTAAGAGTGTTGCGATGTTTTGCGTGATTCTGAATCAAGGCAACCGGTGTTGTCTTGGGTTTATGCGTCGGGAGTGCCGGGATTCACTCATGCGTATCAGGCATCAGTGAATCCGCTGGCGTGATGAATTGATGCGAATCCATCCCCTCAGTGTTCGCCGCTACGGCTCACCGCCTTGTGCAGAATCGCCGCCAGATCGTCTCTGGAGTAGGGTTTCTGCAACAGGTCGAAGCGCTGTGTTTCGTCCTGAGCGATCGTCGCGAACTCAGTGCTGTACCCGGTGGTAAGAACCACCGGCATCCACGGATAGCGCGCTTCGATTTCGGCGTACAGTTCCAGGCCGCTCATCCCCGGCATGGCGATATCCGAGAACACCACATGAAAGTTTTCCGGGTTGCCGGAAAGCTCTTTCAGTGCCTCGGCGGCACTGCTCACCCAGAGCACCTGAAAGCCCAATTGCTCAAGCATGGGGCGGGTATAGGTGCCGATGTCCTGATTGTCCTCGACCATCAGCACGCACAGCCCGGGCAATGGGGTGAGGGTGTGGCGATGGTCTTCCTGGACGACTTCGTGATTCTGTGCGCTGGGCAGGCACAGCGTGAAGCGGCTGCCTTTGCCCAGCTCGCTTTCAACCAGCACCTCACCACCCGACTGTTTGGCAAACCCGAATACCTGCGACAACCCCAGCCCGGTGCCCTGACCGACACTCTTGGTGGTATAGAACGGTTCGAAGATCAGGCCCAGCTTCTCCTTGGCAATACCGGCGCCGGTATCGGTCAGCGATACCCTTACATAGTCACCCTCTATACAGTCACCCTCGCCGAGTGAAGCGGGTTGATCGTCGGCAGGACAGGCAGCGCATTCAACCTTGATGACCAGCCGCCCCGCGCCGGACATCGCATCGCGGGCATTGACCACCATGTTGACCAGCGCAGTATCGAACTGGCTGCCATCGGCGAAGATGAAGCACGGCTCGGCAGGCAGGTCGATGCTGACCTGAATCCGCGCGCCGGTCAGCGTGTCCATCATCTCGCCAATGCGCGCCACGCTTTTGCACACATCGAACACTTCCGGCTGCAAGGCCTGACGGCGGGCAAACGCCAGCAACTGTCCGGTCAGGCGCGCGGCCCGGTCCACCGTGCTGGAAATGGCTTCGACGTATTTGACGCGACGATGCTCTTCGAGGTTTGGCGACTTCAGCAGGTCGCTGCAGGAGCGGATCACCGTCAACAGATTATTGAAGTCATGCGCTACGCCGCCGGTAAGTTGGCCAATGGCTTCCAGCTTCTGCGCCTGATGCAGGGCGTCCTGTGAAAGCCGCAGCGCTTCATTGGCCTCTTCCTCGGCCTGAATGTCACGGCCGACGGCATGGATGAATTGCTTGTCCGGCACGGCCGTCCAGGAGATGGTCCGGTACGAGCCGTCCTGATGGCGATAGCGATTCTTGAAGTGCGGGATGGTGCGGCCGTTCTCCAGCCCGCTCATGGCGGCCAGCGTACTGTCCACGTCCTCAGGGTGCACCAGTGCCAGAAACTGGCTGTCGAGCAGTTGTTCTTCCGACCAGCCGAGGGCTTGCGTCCATGCCGGATTGACTGCCGAGATGATCCCGTCGAACTGCGCCACCAGCATCAGGTCGGTCGATAGCCGCCAGATGCGATCACGGTCCTGGGTGCGTTCGACCACGCGCTGCTCGAGCGTCTCGTTGAGCGACAGCAGGGCTTCTTCAGCGTCTCTGAGCTGGGTCATGTCCCTGGACACACAGAGGATCTTCTCCGGTTTGCCATCCTTGCCGAAAATCGGGCTGACCTGCACGTGCCACCACTTGGTGGTGCCGGCCAGGGTTCTCGCCGAGCCCGTAAAACTGGCGTTCTGACCCGCTCTGGCCGCTTCGACTGCCGCGATGGCGTCCAGATTGCCCTGTTCCTGCCAGAAGTCAGGCCAGGGGCAGCCGCGAATCGCGTTGAAATCGCTGACCTCCATGATCCGCTGACCGCCCTCACTCATGAAGGTCAGGCGCGAGTCCAGGTCCAGCACCTTGATGCAGTCGTTGATGCTCGACAGCACACGGTCCGTGAACGCTTCGTTTTCCGACTGACGTGCTTCAGCCATGACCTGCAAGGTGGTCTCGTTGACACGGCAGAACACGCCCTCGATCAGGCCGCTATCGCCATACAGCGGCGAGTAGGACAGCGACCACCAGGTCTGCTCGGGCTTGCCATTGCGCACGATGGTGCGCTGAATATTGTCGGAGCGGCGGTTTTGTCCGGCCAGCGCCTGCTCGGCGAGCGGCCGCACGGCTTCCCAGGCATCGCCCCAGACCGAGGCAATGGGCTGCCCCTGCGCCTGTGCTGCCGCGATGGGCAGGACCTGAGCGTAAGCGTCATTGAAAAACAGGGTGTAGTCCGGGCCCCAGAGCAGGTACATGCTGTCAGGGCAACTGAGCATCAGATTCATTGAAGACAGTAGCGCTGCGGGCCATGCCTGCTTAGGTCCCAGCGCGGACGTCGACCAGTCCGTCTCTCGGATAAACCGACCCATTTCGCCGCCTCCCAATGGGAGGTCGAGGGGAGTATTCACGGTAGAAAATGCCCCATCTTTCGGACTGTCAAAGTGAGCTGAATAGCCATGCGCGCATGATGTCATTATGCCTTATAAGTATCCAGCCATCACGACCCTCATATAGCCGTGAACAGTATGCAGACCCGGCGCTGCAGGAAATGTTCGGTTATCGCCGGAACAAGCTGTACGGAATCTGCGCAGCCCTCATTCGAGGAACGTTTCGCGTACCAGAGCATGGCGCTGCATCTTCTCGTTCAGCGTCCTTCGAGGCAGTTGCAGCTCATTGAGCACCGCCTTGATGTCGCCTTTATGACGGGCCAGCGAAGCGCGCAGGCATTGTGCTTCGAAGGCTTCCTGACGCGCCGCCAATGAATGTCCCTGCCATTGAGTATCAGGTTGCGGCAGGGCCTGCTCCAGACCCAGCGCCTGCCGCTCGGCGGCATTGGCCAGCTCGCGCACGTTGCCAGGCCAGTCATGGCCGAGCAAAAGGCTCAGGCGCGCTGCATCCAGCGCGGGCGCCTCCCGGCCCACGCGTTCGGCGGCGGCGCGGGCGAAGTGGCTGAACAGTTGCGCGATGTCTTCAAGACGCTCGCGCAGCGGCGGCAGGCGCAGCTCGGCAACGTTCAGGCGATAGGCCAGATCTTCGCGGAAGCGCCCGGCACGCGCTTCTTCGAGAAGATCAGGCTTGGTCGCGGCAATGATTCGCAGGTCGACGTCGATACTCTGATTCGAGCCCAGCCGCTCAAGGCGCTTGTCCTGCAGAACGCGCAGCAGCTTGACCTGCTGTGCCATCGGCATGCTCTCGATTTCATCAAGGAACACCGTGCCGCCGTCGGCATACTCCAGACGACCGATGCGTTTGCCCTGCGCGCCGGTGAAGGCGCCGCTTTCGTGGCCGAACAGCTCGGCTTCGAACAGGTGCTCCGGGATGGCCGCGCAGTTGAGTGCAACAAAAGGTCTGGCGGCGCGCGGCCCGAAATCGTGCAGGCAGCGAGCGACCAGTTCCTTGCCGCTGCCGGTTTCCCCGCGAATGATCACATTGACCGGCAGTTGCGCCAGTTCCAGCACCTGGCGGCGCAGTGTCTGCATGCCGGGCGATACGCCGAGCAGCGTGGCGTCCAGGCGGGTTCTGGCATCGGCCTGCTCATGCAGGCGGCGGTTTTCCAGCACCAGCTGGCGTTTCTCGAGGGCGCGCCGCAGGTTGCTGATCAGGGTTTCCGGGCTGAAGGGTTTTTCCAGAAAGTCATAGGCCCCTTCGCGCATCGCTTCCACAGCCATCGGCACATCGCCATGACCGGTCAGGAGGATGACCGGCAGGTCGCGGTCTGCGCCTTGCAACCGGGTCAGCAGCTCCAGACCGCTCATGCCTGGCATGCGCACATCGGTCAGCACGACGCCGGGGAAGTGTTCCGGTATGTGCGCCAGGCACTCTTCGGCGCGGGCGAAGACTTGCACCTCGAACCCCGACAGCGTCAGCCATTGTTCGACGGCTTGCCGAATGGGCGCCTCGTCGTCTACCACGATGACCGAATTCAACATGCCGGGTCAGGCCTCCAGGAAGTCGTTGGGCAGGCTGAACCAGAATTCGGCGCCGTCCGCATGGTTTTGCGCCGTCAGTTGTCCGCCCAGTTCATGAATGATGGCGTACGACACCGCCAGGCCAAGGCCCAGACCATCGCCTACCGGTTTGGTGGTGAAGAACGGATCGAAAATGCTGGGCAGATTTTCCGCAGCGATCCCGCTTCCGTTGTCCCTGACACTGAGCCGCCACTGATTGTCGAGGGCGTCGATACGCACTTCAAGGCGCCTGGAGCGGCACTCGCGCATGGCGTCCAGTGCATTGCGCAGCAGGTTTATCAGCACCTGCTCCAGGCGGATGGCGTCGCCGCGCACCCATGCCGGGCGTGCCAGATGCAGGACGCAGTCGACGTGTTCCTCGCGCAGGCGCGGGTCGAGCAACAGCAAGGCCTGATCGACCACCGTGGCCAGGTCCAGCCTCTCGCGCAGGCCGCTGGGGCTCTTGCGCGCGAAGGTTTTCAGATGGCTGGTCAAGGCGGCCATACGTGTCAGTTGCTGATCGACGGGAACCAGCGCTTTGCAGGCTTCATCGATTCGGCCTTGATCGAGCAGCAGTCGCAGGGTCGCCAGCTGCATGCGCTGGGCGGTCAGCGGTTGGTTGATTTCGTGGGCCAGCGCTGCCGACATCTGCCCCAGCGCCGCGAGTTTGGCCGACTGCACCAGACCGTCCTGCGCGGTGTGCAGATCGCGTGTGCGCTCTTGCACCAGGCGCTCCAGTTCATCCCGGTTGCGCTCCCTCAATCGCGCCAGTCGCCAGCGCTGATAGAGAAACAGGCCCAGAAATACCAGCGCCAGCCAGATGCCTGCGGCGGCCAGTCCTGCGTTGCGCACATCCTCGCTGGACGCGGGCGGCTTGCGCAACAGGTGCAGGGTCCAGTTCTCGTCCGCAAGGGGCAGCGACTGCCAGAGATAGTCCGTGGTGCCGTCCGGGCCGTCGACACGGCTCAAATGGCTGTTTTCGCTGAAGCTGTCGATGACCCGGCTGCGCAGCGGTGACAATACCTGCTTGTCGTACTGGCGGGTGCGCAACAGGGTGGCACGGTCTTCCACCGAGATCGGCAGCAGCTCGCGATAGCGCCAGCCTGGTTGATTGGCGATAAACACGATGCCTTTCTCATCGCTGACCAGCAGCAGGTCGCCGCCCTTATCCCACTCCTGCTCGAGGCTGGGGAACTCCAGCTTGACGACCATCGCCCCCATGAACCCACCGGTATCATTCAACACCGCGCTGGACAGAAAGTACCCCGGAATTCCGGTGGTCACCCCGACCGCATAAAAGCGCCCGGTACCCTTGGCGCGGGTCTGCAGGAAGTAGGGTCGAAAAGCGTAGTTGTGACCGACATAGCTGTTGGGCGTGCGCCAGTTGCTCGCGCCAATCGCCAGACCCTGCAGGTCGAGCAACTCCAGCGTCGACGAATGAGCCGCGTTGTTGATTTTTTCCAGCTTGAGGTTGAGTGCGTTCTGTACTTCACCGGTTACCGGGCCGCTCAGCGCGGCTCGAATTTCCGGGTCCAGCGCCAGCACGGAGGGCAGGGCGCGGTAGCGCTCGATCAGGGTGTGCAGGGTATTGGCATACAGTGCCAGTTGTCCTTCGGCACGCGCGGCATCTTCAGACATTGCGTGACGCTGCGCCTGACGCATCGCGAGCCCGGCGCACAGGGCTGCACCGGCCAGAATCAGCAGCACGTACAGGGTAATGCGCCAGTAGCGATGCTTGAGCGTCATGTCGCAGCCTGATCGGACCCTGTTGGCGCGTTCCCGAGCGACTGCTCACGAACGCGTCATGCGCAGGGGTTACAACAGATTGAAGGTCGCTTCTTTCACAGCTTCGGAGTCCAGGCCGATCATGACCTTGAATTCGCCAGGTTCCGCCACGTGCTTGAGCTCGGTGTTGTAGAACTTCAGGTCGTCTTCACTGAGGGTGAAGGTCACGACTTTTTCTTCTCCGGGCTCAAGCATCACTTTTTCGAAGTTTTTCAGTTCCTTTACCGGACGGCTGATCGACGCCGCTACGTCATGCAGATACAGCTGCACAACGGTAGCACCGGCAACCTTGCCGGTATTCTTCACGGTCACGCTGGCAGTGAGCTTGCCTTTGCGCGTCATGCTGGCGTCCGACAACGTGATGTCCGAGACGTCGAACTGGGTGTAGCTCAGACCATAACCGAACGGGAACAGCGGGCCATTGGGCTCCTCGAAATAGTGCGAGGTGTAGTTGCCTGGCTTGCCTTCGTGATACGGACGGCCGGTGTTCAGGTGCGCATAGTAGACCGGCAGTTGACCGATCGAGCGCGGAAATGTCATGGCCAGCTTGCCCGACGGGTTGTAGTCGCCGAACAGTACGTCAGCCACTGCATTGCCGCCTTCGGTGCCCGGGAACCAGGTTTCGAGCATGGCGTCGGCCTGTTCCTGTTCGTCGACCAGAACCAGCGGACGGCCATTCATCAGCACCAGCACCAGTGGTTTGCCAGTGGCCTTGAGCGCCTTGATCAGGTCGCGCTGTTTGCCCGGAATGTTCAGGCTGCTGCGGCTGGCCGATTCATGCGACATGCCGCGCGACTCACCGACCACGGCAACGATCACATCGGCCTGCTCGGCGACCTTGACCGCTTCGTCGATCATTTCCTGCGCCGGACGCGGGTCGATCTCTACTTCCTTCTCCATGAAGTTCAGGTAGTTGAGGACGTGTTCATTGTCACTGACGTTGGCACCGCGTGCGTAAACCAGCTTGGCCTTGTCGCCGACCGCGTTGGCCAGCCCTTCATACACTGTCACCGACTGGTTGGGACGACCGGCTGCCGACCAGCTGCCGAGCATGTCGAGGTGACTTTGCGCCAGTCCGCCGATCACCGCGATGGTGCCTTGCTTCTTGAGTGGCAATGTCTCGTTCTGGTTTTTCAGCAGCACCAGCGTCTTGCGCGCCACATCGCGAGCTTCGGCACGGTGCAGGCGGTCATCCGCATAGGTGTCGGCAGGGTCATCGGCGGCAACGCCGATGCGACCGTAAGGCGAGGCGAACAGGTCCATGTCGTACTTGGCACCCAGCACTTCACGCACGGCGCTGTCGATTTCCTTCATGGAAACCTCGCCGTCTTTCACCAGCCCGGGCAACTGCTCGCCATAGGCCGCGTCGTTCATGCTCAGGTCGACGCCCGCCTTGATAGCCAGCTTGGCGGCCTCGCGGAAATCCTTGGCCACGCCGTGGTCGATCAGCTCCTTGAGCGCGCCGTGGTCACTGATGGTCACGCCCTTGAAGCCCCAGTCCTTGCGCAACAGGTCCTGCATCAGCCATTTGTTGGAGGTCGACGGGACGCCGTTGATCGAGTTGAGCGCGACCATGATGCCGCCGGCGCCGGCATCGATGCCGGCCTTGTACGGCGGCAGGTAGTCCTGGTACATGCGCGTCATGCTCATGTCCACGGTGTTGTAGTCGCGCCCGCCTTCTACCGCGCCATACAGGGCGAAGTGTTTGACGGCGGCCATGATGCTGTCATTGGCTGCGACGTTCTTGCCCTGGAAGGACCTGACCATCACATCGGAAATGCGTGACACCAGGTAGGTGTCTTCACCGAAGCCTTCGGAGCTGCGGCCCCAGCGAGGGTCGCGGGAAATATCCACCATGGGCGCGAAGGTCATGTCGATACTGTCGGCACTGGCTTCTTTGGCCGAGACCCGGCCCATCGTCGCGATGGCGTCCATGTCCCAGCTGGCGGCCATGCCCAGGCTGATCGGGAAAATCGTCCGGTGACCGTGAATCACGTCGTAGGCAAAAAACATCGGAATTTTCAGACGGCTTTTGGCGACTGCGGCTTCCTGCAGCGGACGATTTTCCGAACGGGTAATGGAGTTGAACGTACCGCCGATTCGTCCGGCGGCAATTTCCTTGAGAATTTGCGGCTGTGGCATTTCCGAACTGATACTGATGAGTCGCAACTGACCGATCTTTTCGTCCAGAGTCATTTGTTTCATGAGTTTGCCGATGAAGGCATTCTTGGCCTGAAGCGTTGTATTGTCCGTGGCGGCAGCGGTCTGGGCCATCACCGACTGACTGGCCATACCGACCAGCAAACCTAATAAACACAGCTTATTCATGAATGATTTCTCAAGGCTTTTGTCAGTAACTCGCGTTTAATGTCCGACAGCCAGTTTTTGGGTTATGGACCTTTGGCGTTATGGTTCGTACGTGATGCAAGGATAGTTGCTATCCGCTTGACTGTACGAAGTCTCCCCAGGGTGTGTACGAAAATGGCGGTTTGATTGATTTTTGTACAGACCCTGTTCGATCAAATAGTGAACGCACCAGGTGTTGGCGGTGGATTATGCCGGGGAACTTGTGTTTTGGCTAAGGCGTGTCGTTTCAATGGATTCAAAAAAACACCGGAGGTCTGGATTTTGAAGTCTGTTTCACAGTGGATGCTGTACATGGTGATGCTGTTGGGAGGGGTATTGCGGGCCGAGGCAGAGCCATCAGCACTGGTTTTTCCGCCGATGACCGGCAGTGTGGTGGATGCCGCACAGATGCTCGACAGCCAGACTACGGTTCGTCTGGCCAGACTTCTGAGCGCCCATGAAAAGGCGACCGGGGAGCGGGTAGTGGTGGTGACCCTCGCTGATCTGCAGGGCTCGAGCATCGAAGAGTTCGGCTCTCGACTCGGCGACGCCTGGGGCCTGGGGCTGCATGGCAAGGATGACAGTGTTCTGCTGGTGGTCTATCGCGACAAGCGCAAGGTGTTCATGGAGGTCGGCGGTGCGCTGAAGGACCGTCTCAACGACGCCCAGGCGTCTCTGATCATCGACATGCTGATGACCCCCGAGTTTGACGACAACCGGTTTGCCGTCGGCATAGAGCGCGGTACGCGCGCGGTCATCGCGGCATTGGGTGGGCAGATACCCGATTATCCCGAGCCGACAGGGCAGATGTCCGACTATGACGAGCAGCCCGATGACGACCAGGTCTGGCTGATCGGTATCGTGTTGACCCTCATCGTGCTGGGGATTGTAATCATGAGTGTCAGACGGGGCGGCGCCACCCGGCCCGCACGTGAAAGAGTCGCCGATCGCAGTGGCGGACGCTTCGGCGGTGGCGGTGCTTCAGGCAACTGGTAGTTGATTGATTCGGAATGAGGGAACCATGGCTTTACTGAACAAAGACGAACAGCGGCAGGTTGCCGAAGCGATTGACCGCGTCGAGCAGCGCACTGACGCCGAGCTGGTCACGGTACTGGCCGCTCGCGCTGACGACTATGCCTACATGCCGTTGATCTGGGCCGGGCTGATCGGCCTGCTGCTGCCGGGCACGATCAACTACTGCCTTCAATGGTTGAGCGCGGACGAGTTGATGCTCGCGCAGATGAGTACGTTCATTATTGTCGCGCTGGTGTGTCGCCTGTCGAAGGTCTCCGCGTTGCTGGTGCCGCTTTCGGTGCGGCGCTGGCGGGCCGGGAATCTCGCGCGTCGGCAGTTTCTCGAGCAGAACCTGCACAAGACCCACGACGGAACCGGCATTCTGGTGTTTGTCAGCGAGGCCGAACGGTATGTCGAAATCCTGGTTGACCATGGCATTGCCAGTCGTCTGCACAACGACACCTGGAAGGCGATGGTTGACGTGTTTACCCAGCAGGTCAGAGACGGACAGACCTTGCAGGGGTTTCTCGGGTGTATCCATGCCTGTGGCGAGCTGCTTGCCGATCATGTACCAGTGACTCACGGCAGGAATGAATTGCCGAATCGGCTGGTGGTGCTGGGGTAACAACAAAAGGCAGGTGTCGATATGGATCAACGCCTGCCTTTATATTGAAGGCTGACGCGTCAGACGAGGCGCCTGATATCGTAGAACGATTTTATGTACGTCTTCAGTTTTTCGACAGGCGTGCTGATCGGTGCAGAAGCGTCATCTTGCGACGTGATCTGATCCAGAAAGTTGTAGAGCGAGTGATAAACCTTCCTGGCCTCTTTGACCCAAAGTGCCTTGCTCTTGCTGATGTCAGCGAGCCCGGTCAGCTCATCGAGCCTTCCGTTGATTGACTTTGCTTCCTGGGCGACCGTGCGGGACTCGGCGAGCAGTGCGTTATAGCGCGACCTCAGTCTGTCGCGTTCTTCAGTAAGGTCAAGGTAGGTCAGGGCGCTGCTGATCTTGTCCAGGAGTTTTCCGAGTCTGGCAATTCCGGCGGTGATCAACGCAAGTTCCGGCGATGGCATGGTGACGATCTGCAGTTCTTCCTGAGTAGGCAGCATGTCCTTGAACAGGTCGGCAAGGTTGTACTTTTCATAGGTCTTGATCGTTGTGTCAAGCAGGCGCCGGTCTTCAGCGATGACACTCATCGCGCTTTCCAAAGCGGCTGAGCGTTGTGTCATGCCGTCAATCTGTTGCTGGAGTATGTCCTGTAAACGGTTGTCTTCCAGCGTGAGGTTTATTTGCGCCATATCATCGCTGCGCTCGGCAATGGCGTGAGCGCTGCTGCGCAAAACGGCGGTCAGATTCGAGAGCAGACGAATGCGCTCGCCGTTCAGCAGGCTGATCGCTTGCTTCTTTTGTTTATCGCTGAGTCGAGCGTCTGCTTCAATGTGCTGTTGCCTCAGATCGATCGGCTGCAGGTTCACGTTATTCAACTGCACAGTGATATCGGCCAGCGCTTCACGATAGGCGTTGTCTGCACGCGTCAATGCGTTTTGAAGCGACAGCATTTTTTCTTTCATCGCCGGCAGAAAGTCCAGCTTCAACGTATTCACCTGGGCCAGAATATTCTGGCTGGCGGCATTCATGATTTCAGTATCGGGAGGCGTGAGGACCATCGGCTTACCCAAGGTTTCAGTGCTCATGGTCATTGTCCTTTCAGGCTGGATTGCTGTTCGTGTTGAAACTGGTCCAGCGCACTTTCAAATAGCTTCAGTAACTGGGCGGTCATGCTTTTTATTTCCAGCCACGGCGTGACTACGGCCTGAAACCGTATAGCGAAAATCATCAGTGCCTGATCGTCGCTGATCGCTGCCAGTTCATCTGCAGAGCTGTCAATGTATGCCGCCAGCAGGGTCCATAGGTCTTTCAGATTGGTCGCACTCTGATGAGCGTCCATCATGCGAATATTCATATCCTCGAAGAGTATCTGCAGGCTGCGTACGGCGGCGGCCAACGGAACTTTTTCCTTGAGTGTCTGAACCTTGAGGTTCTTGGAGGCGATCATCCGGTTTTTTTCTTTCCGGATTTTTTCCGCCTGGGCGCCAAAAATACCTCCCGTGATAGCAACCCCGATGGGCCCTCCGAAACCACCCCAGGCAATATTGGTTATGGCTGCCTTATATTCTTTGTTCTTGTGTTCTATATCGACGGTCAGCTGTTCGATGTCTTTTTCCAGTTCGCTGATCTGCTGGTCCAGATCAGAGCGCTTTGCCAGTTTTACCTTATCGTTGATGCCGGGAATGAGTTGAACGCTCAGGACGGTGCTGAAGGTATCGATGTGTTGCGCCAACGTGCTGGCCGCGTGCTGATGGTTCTTTATTTGTGACGCGGTTTCTTTCAGGAACTGGGCCAGCGTGATACAGACCTTCTGGTCGGTTTGCCCCAGTGGCGTGGGCGATGTATCGCGGACCTCTTCAAGGGTCAGATCGACAACGGTCAGACCCAGCTGCCTGGCAAAGTCCATTTTTTCAATGTAACTGATGATCTGCCGACCCTGATCCGAGAAGTGTGCGGCAAACAGGTCAATGGTGAAACCGCTGCGCTTGATGGCGTCCTCGATACCCAGCCAGCTTTTGCCGTGGTTGTGGATTGCCTTGTAAGTCACCAGCATGTCTTTAGGCTCAAGCCCGGGAATGCTACTGGTTGTAAAACCCAATTGCTGTTCGACGCGAGCGAGTGACGTGGGGATGTTAAGGGCGTGTCGTTCGTAACGTTTCAGACTAAGAATGTCTTCTTTGGTCAAAATAAGCGCGGCGCCACGGCCACCCTTTTTTTCATCATCAAGTATAAGGTTCAAATACTCTACGGGTTTTAAGGTGACCCGCGCGAGTGTGTCGTTTTCCAGCAGTGCTGCTTGACTCAACATAAGGCACGTTCCTTGTGCGGTTTATTCTGCCGGAGCAAAAGGCTCCAGAACTTTTATCTGATTAACTGTAATCAGCCACAACGACTATAAAGGTGTTTTTACACGGCGCAAGCAATGCTTCGCGGTTGTCGGTAGAGATTGTTTTACCGATCATGTGCGTGTCGCAATGGTGTGTAGGACCGCACTAACAGCCCGCGTAGTCTCTGAAAAATAAGGGTGCCCTTGACGTGCCGACGCGCCTAAAATGCCGGTCTGATTTTTCGAGTCCCGGACGGGACGCTTGAGGCACATTTTCAATGTCAGTCATTACCTCCACGTCACCCATCGCTGCGACCGATCACCTCGCGCAGTTCCTTGGCCTGCTGGACATCAGCCTGTCGCAGAACTCGCTGATCAAGCTGGTCCTGGCCAAATACGTGGGCAGCGAAGCCGACTTGCAGCGGATCATCATCAAGCCGCTGACCGTCAAGGAGCAACCGTGCCTGAGCTTCGTGTATCGCTACAAGACTCGCGACATCACCAAGAATTTTTCGCTTGCTGAAGCGGTGGCTGTCATTGCCAGCCTGATACCGGCGTCCTTCAAGAACGCGCACCTGTTGTCGCTGACCGACGAGGTGCAGTTGGAGTTCAGCAAGAAGGGCAAGACAACGCTGTTCAAAAGCAAGACTCAGCAGGAGCGCCAGGCTCCTTCGGCCGGGCATGACCGTGAGAAGAAACGCTACCTGGAGCTTACCCGGCCATTCCTGACTGACTTGGGTGTGACCAATCGCCAGCATGAGCTGATTCCGGCCATGTCGCGCAAATGGAAGCAGATCAACAAATTCATCGAAGTGTTTTCCCATGCACTGAGCTCATCGCCGCTCAAGCTCGATCAGCCGATCAAGGTCGCGGACTTCGGCTCAGGCAAGGGTTATCTGACCTTCGCCATCCACGACTACCTGTGCAACACCTTGCAGGCGCAAGGGCAGGTGACCGGTGTCGAACTGCGCGAAGACATGGTCACGCTGTGCAACGAGGCGGCGGCGAAGCTCGATCATCCGGGGCTGACCTTTGCGCAGGGTGACGTGCGTACAGTGGCGCCCAGCGCGCTGGACGTGATGATCGCGCTGCACGCCTGTGACATCGCGACAGACTACGCCATTCATATGGGCATTCGCTCCGGCGCCTCGATCATCATGTGCTCGCCGTGCTGCCACAAACAGATCCGCTTGCAGATCCAGAGCCCGACGCTGTTGAAACCGATGCTGCAATACGGTCTGCACATGGGCCAGCAGGCAGAAATGGTCACCGACAGCCTGCGCGCGCTATTGCTGGAAGCATGCGGTTACGAGACCAAAGTGTTCGAGTTCATCTCGCTGGAGCATACCAACAAGAACAAGATGATCCTCGCGGTCAAGCGTGCCGAGCCGGTCGATCCGGCTCAGTTACTGGCGCGCATTCAGGAGCTCAAGACGTTCTACGGCCTTAGCGAGCATTGCCTGGAAACGCTGCTCAAGAGCGACGGCTTTATCGGCTGAAAATAGCCGTCCTGTGCGCAGTGGCCGAAGCGTCTGCGACCAACGGTCTGGCGTTTGACTGCTTCGTTGCGCTGGATCAATGGTTGTACCTCGCGCAAGGCGGATGCTTGGCTCATCACCCCAGCATCCGCGCTACCCTCGAGGGTCCGTCATGATCAGCACTTTTTTCATCCCCGCTGTGAACATCATCGGCACTGGCTGCATTGACGAAGCCATACTCGCCATACGCAAATACGGATTTCGCAAGGCCCTGATCGTCACGGATGCTGGCCTTGCCAGGGCCGGAGTAGCCAGTCAGGTCGCCGGGCTGTTGGTGGAGCAGGGCATTGACTCGGTTGTGTACGACGGTGCCCGGCCCAACCCGACCATCGCCAACGTCGAGAACGGCCTGGCCCTGTTGCAGGAGCGCCATTGCGATTTCGTCATATCGCTGGGCGGTGGCTCGCCTCACGACTGTGCAAAAGGTATTGCCCTGTGCGCCAGCAACGGGGGGCATATCAGCGATTATGAGGGCGTCGACCGTTCGGCAAAACCGCAGTTGCCTTTGATTGCCATCAATACCACCGCCGGAACCGCGAGTGAAATGACCCGCTTCTGCATCATTACCGACGAAGCCCGGCACGTAAAAATGGCGATCATCGACCGCAACGTCACGCCGCTGTTGTCCGTGAATGATCCCGACATGATGGTCGCCATGCCCAGGTCGCTGACTGCCGCCACTGGCATGGATGCCTTGACTCACTCAATCGAAGCCTATGTCTCCACGGCTGCCAACCCGATCACTGACGCCTGTGCGTTACAGGCTATGGCGCTGATCGCCAACAATTTGCGCGACGCATTCAACAACGGGGCCAATATCACTGCCCGCGAGAACATGGCGTATGCCCAGTTTCTGGCCGGCATGGCGTTCAATAACGCGTCACTGGGCTACGTGCACGCCATGGCGCACCAGTTGGGCGGCTTTTATGATTTGCCCCACGGTGTGTGCAACGCCGTATTGCTGCCCCATGTGCAGCGCTTTAACGCCAGCGTCAGCGCTGCACGCCTGACCGACGTTGCACACGCCATGGGCAGCAATATCCGTGGGCTCTCTCCGGAAGAAGGCGCTCAGGCAGCCATCGACGCCATTCGTGCATTGTCGGCTGCCGTGGAAATCCCGGCAGGTCTTGCTACGCTGGGCGTCAAGGAGGAAGACTTCCCGATGCTGGCCAGCAATGCCCTGAAAGATGCCTGCGGCCTGACCAACCCGCGTCCTGCCGATCTTGAGCAGATTCAGGATATATTTCGCCAGGCGCTTTAATCACCCCTGCAAAACAGGCCTGTCATGGACATGCTACGGCCGTACACCCTTGCAGATCGTGAGCGATGTCTGGATATCTTCGACACCAACGTCCCGCGCTACTTCGACCCTGCGGAGCGCGAGCAATTTGCCCGTTTTCTGATGGCCCCTTTGGGCCATTACTTCGTAGCCGAGCGTGACGGCGAGGTTGTCGCCTGTGGTGGATACCTGGTGTTGTCAGACCCTGAAGTGGCAGAGCTGACCTGGGGCATGGTCATCAGCGACCGCCACGGCAGCGGCCTTGGCAGGTTTCTGACCGAGGCCCGACTGCAACGCATGCAGGCATTACCGAGCGTCACCCGAGCCTTTATCGATACCAGCCAGCATGTTCAGGGGTTTTACTCGAACCTGGGCTTTGCCGTGGTCTCGGTCGATATCGACGGGCATGGGCGCGGGATTGACAGCGTCAGGATGGAGCGGGTGTTTTCGTGAGCGAGGGAGCCTGAACGTAGGCTGACCAACACCATGGAAGCGGAGCAGGCCAGGCCGCAGTCCGTTTAGCATCCAGATTGTCCCGCGATTCCCGCGGGCATGACTGGAAGCTCAACCGATGACGCCCCTGCGTTCTCTTTTGCAAAGCGGCTGTCTGAAGATCGCCCCCACTCTGGTTCTGCTCCTGTCAGGAGCGCAATGCCTGTGGGCAGCAGACATGCCTGAAGGTTTCGCCAAGGGCGTGACCGGCGGAGGCTCCGCGGCTGCCGTGCATCCCTCCACACCGGATGAACTTCGATCAGCACTCTGCTCGTCGCATGACTCACACGGGGCCTGCACCGATGACACACCCCGAGTGATTGTCCTGGACCACACATTCGACTTCCGCGCGAGCGTGATTACTAACGGCAATAGCACAACGACCGAGCCTGGCTGCGTCGTGAAACCCTGCCCGCAGGGTGGTGAGCAGCTTGCACTGAATGGTGCCAACGACTTCTGCCAATCAAGGCCGCCCGTCATGGTGACCTACGACAACGCGGGACTGAAACCACTGAAAGTCGGCTCCAACAAGACATTGATCGGGCTTGGCGACAAGGCAGGCATTCAGGGCGCTGGACTGTTCATTGGCGACGGTGCGCATAACGTGATCGTTCGTAACCTGACCCTTTCGGATATCAACCCGCATGTCGTATGGGGCGGCGATGCGCTGACCCTGAACAAGGCCGATGGCGTGTGGATCGATCACAACACCTTTGCGCGGATCGGCAGACAGATGATCGTGACAGGCTGGGGCACTGCTTCACACGTCACCATTTCCAGCAATGAATTCGACGGCCGTACGCCTTACTCGTCTACCTGCGATGGCCATCATTATTGGGTCTGGCTGTTCCTCGGCAGTCAGGACACGCTGACGCTGTCGAGAAACTACATACACGACACCTCCGGCAGAGCACCTCATTCCGGCGGGATGAAAAATGCGCAAATCCGCGCTCAACTGGTCAACAACGTCTTTCAGCGCATGACCTACCAAGGCGCAATCATGTCGCGGACCTCATCTTCACAGTTGCTGGTAGAGGGAAACGACTTCGAAAACGTAGCCCACCCACTGTTCAACGATACGGATCAGCCAGGTACGGCATTCGCTTTGTTCGAGCCGGTTTCGACGGCTGCAAACAACGTGTGCATGAGCGTGATCGGCAGGCCTTGTGTGGCGAATCAGCAACAGGATAGCGGCGACGACTATCGCCCGCAGGATGCCTCTGTCTTGCAGGCGTTTCGCGAGTATCGGCAGTACCTGGTGGCGCCGGTTTCGGCGCAAGAGGCCAAGGCGCGGGTGCCGGGAGAGGCGGGGGTGGGTAAGGCCAGTGCCGGTCTACTGCAATGACTTCGATGTTTGGGTTGCATTCACCGGTACCCAATCGTTTTACTATCACCCAATACCGCGCCTTCTAACACCTAAAAAGGCCCGATCAGTGAGTCAGGGGAAGTCATTTTGATGGATCAAGAAAGCATCGTCCGGTACTGGCATGCGGTCGAGTTGTTGCAACCACAATCAGCACCCAAGCTGAAAAAACGCGCTAATCGATACGAAGCGTTTATCCATGACACGTCAATTCAGCGTCCGCTGCTTCCGTGGACTCCGGAAAGTATCGTCAGTCAACAGGCGCTGCCCAAGAAGCGCATATGGAGCCACACGCTCTATGCTCATCTTTACGACAGTCGTCTCGTTGCCGAGAAGCTCGATGCGATGTACGGCGCCGATCAGGGCTACCAGGAGCCCAGGTTTCGCGAGTCAGCCGTGTTTGCGGCAAAATTCACGATGGCGGGCCGACTGGTCGATGACAGCCTCGTGCTTTCAAGCGAAGCGTGGTTTCTTGGTCGGGTATTGACCGGCAAGGATTGGACCAGAGGGTTCGAGACCGACCAAAAGACCGTCAGGGAGCGCGCCAACACCCTGTTCGAAGGTGAGGTATCAAGCGCAGACTTGCGCGAACTGACTCACTGGACCCTCCAGCTCCTGGGGCTGGGGGACTTTTTTGGTGAGATGGACCATCATCATTTTCGCTTTCGCTCACAACCCGTCAAGCCCGACAAGCCCGAGTCGGAAGACGATCCACTGAACAGCTTTTTGCTGGACGATCTTGCCGATGTCGCCGATGCGATCTCCAGGGGGGTGAAAAGCGAACCACTGGATCAGTACCTGCGCTATCACGATCCCGAGCTTCGCCTGCATATGGACGATAAGCGTGCATCGTTGCCACTGATGGGGCGACTGATGCCGGATGCTTACGCCAGTAGCTGTTGGCCTACCGAGCACCATTTGGGCCTGGTGCATTCCCAGCAGCTGGCCGTCAACACAATCCAGTCCACCCTGGCCGATGGTCAAGGGCTGCTTGGCGTCAACGGCCCGCCTGGAACGGGCAAGACGACGCTGTTGCGCGACCTTATTGCAGCGATTATCACCAGCCGCGCCGATGCGTTTGCCAAGCTACGCCGTGCTTCCGATGCATTCGCAAGCGACGGACGCGAAGCTGCCAACGACGGTGGCAGGCAGCAATACAGTTTCAGGCTCAACCCCGCACTGTATGGCTTCGAAATCGTAGTCGCTTCATCCAACAACGGTGCCGTGGAAAATGTGACGCTGGAGCTGCCGCAGCGAGACAAGATTGATGACAGCTGGTTGCCAGAAGCAGAGTATTTCGCCGAGCTGGGGGAGCTGGTCTCGGATAAACCTGCGTGGGGACTGATTTCCGGTGCACTGGGGAGCAAGGCACGACGCAACAAGTTCGTAGATCGTTACTTCTATGGCCAGCGCCCGTTTGGCAGCGGAGCCGAGGTTGCAGTGGAGGTAGAGGACGAGACTGAGGTCGACCCTGATGAAGACGTCGACAACATTGTGGAGGCACTCTTTTCGGCCTCCTCTGCGGAGATGGAGAACGCCGACGACAGCGAGAACCAGAGCGAAGATGCTCTACCCGAGGAAGAGAAGGGCCCGAAGGGATTTTGGGGTTGGCTCAATGTGAGTGCCGAGGTAAATGCGGTCCGCTCTCCAGAGCAACGTCAAGCGCTGTGGCAGCAAGCAGTCTCTGACTACGAGGCGATCAAGGCGCAAGAACGCAAAGCATGCAGTGACGCCAGTCGGATTCGTGAGTTGATCCTGGCCATCCTCGAGGTCAGGAAGAAGATTGCCGAAGACTCCGAAAAGCTCCGGTCATTCGAACAGTCACTGATTGAGATAGCAAATGAACTCTTGCGCCTGGATAACGAGGAAGGTGGCCCCGCTAATATGGCACTCAAGAAGTGTCTTGACGCACTTGGGGAACTCCCGCGCAGGCCCGGTTTCTGGTCAAATTTATTCAGCCTGGGAAATGCTCGGCGCAACTGGAATGCCGCTCGGGAACTGCTGGAAAGCCAGCGGGATATTGCCAAAGCCGAGTTCGAGCGGATCACACGTCTCACTCAACAACTCGATATCGATAAGGTCCAGTCGGAAAGAAAAATCACTGAAGCGCGCCGAGTGCTTCAGGGATCGCAGCAGCAGGACCAAACGCTTACGCGCGATGCCATGGAACTGGCAACCAGTCATCAGGCCGACCATCTGCTCGCTTGGTTGAAAGACAATGCTATCGGGGATGGGGATGCCATTGAACTGGCCGAACCCTGGCGCATTCAAGGCTGGCGGAAGGCTCGGGCGCGGGTTTTCATCCAGGCCCTGAAGCTCCACCAGACGTTCTTCGAACTTGAGGCTTCAAGGCTGCGTTCCAATTTATTCATGATCAACAGTCTGTTGACCGGTTCGCGCTTCCAAGGCTTGTCGCGCGATGCAATCCGTTCGGCGTGGGCTTCTTTGTTCATGGTCGTTCCGGTGTTGAGCAGCACCTTTGCATCATTTGCCCGTTCGTTTGGCTCGCTGGGTGCCAGTGAGATCGGCTGGTTACTCGTGGATGAGGCAGGTCAGGCCGCTCCGCAACAGGCAGTCGGCGCACTGTGGCGGTCCCGACGTGCGTTGCTGGTGGGAGACCCACTGCAACTCAAGCCCATCGTCACCGTATCCGATGCGGTGCTGGAGCACATGCGTACGCGTTACGGTGTTGATGCACACTGGATTCCCAATCAAAAATCCGCACAGGTCCTGGCTGACGAAGCCACCCCTTGGGGGCGCATGGCCGGGCCTGCCGGTGGCAAGACGTGGGTAGGATTGCCATTGGTTGTGCATCGCCGCTGCGACAAGCCTATGTATGCACTCGCCAACCTTATCGCCTACGACGGAGCGATGGTGTATGGAACGATTGCACCGCATGCCGACAAAGAAACCCTCGCCAGTCTGCCGACAGGGTGGATACATGTCAGTGGGGCTTCCGAAGGAAATTGGGTGCCTGCGGAAGGCCAGGTCTTACGCGACCTGCTCAAGCGGCTGCATGGCGATGGCGTAGAGGCGAAAGATATTTCAGTCATCACGCCTTTCAAGGCTGTGCAGCAAAACCTCAAGCGCATGCTCCGAGGCAAGCTAGTGTCGGGCACGATCCACACGATGCAAGGCAAGGAGGCATCGATCGTCATCGTCGTACTGGGCGGCAACACTGCCGGAGCTGGCGCTCGCGACTGGGCTGTTTCGGAACCTAACCTGCTGAACGTGGCGGCGACGCGCGCCAAGCGACGCCTCTATGTGATTGGCGACAGAAACGACTGGAAGCACCGGCAATTGTTCTGTGACGTCATGGATCTGCTGCCGCTGCAGGATATTCAAGCACACCGGTAACGGGCTTAACGCATGAATGCCCCGGCCACCAGATGCAATGCTGCAGCGTCAGCTGAGCGGAGATCAGTGGTTCGGGGGCGTGTGAATTTGTCCTTGACCCGATTGAACGCGCTAGCGAGCCGGGGCAGTGATGAGAAGGACGTAGATTCCGTTCGAACGGCGGGGGAGGTCGTTGCGCTGTGTCACGTTGAAGGAGCGCTTTGCAGGAGGACTACGTGACTGTCTCGCTGTTACTCAATGGATTTCAGTTAAATCGATGAGTCAGGAGAGAAATGGAGCGGGTAGAGGGAATCGAACCCTCAACTAAAGCTTGGGAAGCTTTCGTTTTACCACTAAACTATACCCGCTCTGAGAGCTGCTCTGAGCGGCTGACTTTGTACCAGAACCCTGCCCTGATTTGAAGCGCTAATTTCACTGCGCAGCGCTTTGCCCCCTGATACTCACCCTGAAAACCCACCGCCAGATGACAATGCTCCGCAGCTGACGGTGGCTCCGTGTGCGGTTTTCAGAAGGTCAGGGACGGATAGTCCTGAACCCGGTTATGGCCGTCGCGTGACACCTGTGCCGGTTGCAGGAAGTTCATCAGTACCTGTTTCGAGTCGCGGCAGGCGGCCTTGTGTTCCATGTCCAGAAAGTGGCCGGTGGCGTCGATGGTGCTGAAGCTGCAATCGTGCAGGTACCGGGAGAACTGCGCTGCGTCGTGCGCGCAGGTGTACTCATCCAGGGCACCGTTGATGAACAGCACGGGGGCGGTGATGTTCTTGCCTGCGGTCAGGTAATTGTCCGGGTCGAGCTCCAGAACCTGGCTGAAGTGGTAATGCATCTGGTCATACTCGTGAGCATCCAGGCTGCTGATATGACGGAAATTGAAGCGCTTGAACAACGTAGGCAGATGCTTGCCGACGGTGTTGTTGATCAAGTGGCCCATGTCATAACGGTTGTGCGCGCCCAGGTGCGTGATGCCGTGACACAGGTAGTCATGCATCTTCTCGTTGATCACTGGGGAGAACGAACTGATCACTGCGCTTTCGATGCGTTTTGGCCGATGCGCCAGGGCAACCAGCGTCGCTGCGCCGCCCCACGAGAAGGACAGCACGTGCTCGGCGTTGAAGTGATCGATCAGTTCCAGCAGCAACTGGCCTTCCTCTTCCCGGGTCAGTGGCGCGCCATGCAGATTGTGCGGTTTGGATTTGCCTGAATAGGGCTGGTCGTAAAGCACCACGTTGAAGGTCGGGTAGAGGTTGCGGACGGTCTGGGCAAATGATGCGGTAGTGGCCAGCGAGCCGTTGACCAGAATGATGGTCTTGGCGGCGGCATCGGTGCGATAGAACTCGGTATAAACCCGAAACTGTCCTTGAATGTCGAGCACTGCTTTTTCTGGCGACATAGGTTTCACTCCTGGCGTAGACAGGTATGCGTGCCTATGACATTGCCCGCGTTTCGTGACAGACATGCGATAGTCGATCAAAGGCCTGTGCCGATCCGACCAGCGTCTGCCAGGCGGCTATGACGTTCAAAACAGGCCGATTTCCCCGGCGTTCAGCGCACGGTAGCTGCCGGGGCGCAGGTCGGGGTCCAGCAGCAGCGCGCCGATGGTTTCCCGATGCAGGCGCAACACTTTGTTGTCGAAGTGGCCGAACATTCGTTTCACCTGATGATAGCGGCCTTCGACAATGCTCAGGCGCGCACTGCGCTGCCCCAACAAGGTCAATTGCGCCGGTTGCGTGGTGATGCCTTCGAATGCGAAATACAGGCCTTCGGCGAATTTCGCGGCGTAGCGTTCATCGATCGGTTGCTCGGTCTCGACGTAATAGACTTTGGGCATTTTGCTCTGTGGCTGAGTCAGGCGCCGCGACCATTGACCGTCGTTGGTTATCAGCATCAGGCCGGTGGTGTTGAAGTCCAGCCGTCCGGCGATGTGCAGTTCGTGCTTGTCAGGCTCGTCCAGCAAATCGAGCACGGTCGGATGCTGCGCATCGCTCGTCGCGCTGACGCAGCCTTCGGGCTTGTGCAGCATGAAGTAGCGGGGGACTTTGCCTGCCTGGAGGATTTCTTCGTCAAGCGCCACACAACTGAATTCGCGTACTTCGTGGTGCGGGTCGCGGGTTGCCTGGCCGTCTACCTGCACCCGTCCGCTGGCCAGCGCCAGGCGCACTTGCTGACGATTGAAGCGTGGCAGGTTGCTGAGGAAACGATCAAGGCGCATGGCGATAACGGCGAGCGAAGGACGGGGCGCGCATCTTACTCTGTGCCCCGGCGTTTCTGTGGACTAGGCTCTGTACGAAAAGTGGCTGCGCTCGGTGATGCTTCGTTAAAAACAGGCTCGGAATGCTCATTTACAACACGTAGAGTCGAACGCGACCCCGGCCGTTCCTCGCCTGTTTTTGCCTCGCCTGACCTTCGCTCGCCGACTTTTCGTACAGAGCCTGGCGCAGCATCCTTGATCCCGGCGCAGCGCGGGCAAAGACAGGCTTTGTCGCGAAGGTTATCCGGCAGCGCTGCCAGCAATGCCGGGTCGATACTTTGCGAAAAGCACCAGCAGGGCTGGTCCACGGTGCGCGGATCGGCCAGGCTGCATTGGTTGCTGAAGCCGCAGAGGGGGCACAGCGCGGTGTCAGGGGAGGCCGTTGTCATGTCGAGAGTAAGCGCCTTGCTGGATGATCGGGGTGTTCGGTTCAGGCCATATTAGCAATCACCGAGCTCGCTGCCGGGGCATGATAGACGGGTGAGCGGTTCATCAGCGCCGATATCGCCGCACACCGGCAGTGCACCAGTAATATTCTGTCGTAATGGATGCCTTGCATGGACAGGCTTTCGAAAAGGTCGGCCAGCGATGGCGGGGGCATGCCGAAGCGATTGCGCACTGTCAGAACATCCATCGGCGTCGGCGGCAACCAGCCGCGCAGGGGCGAGGCGCGCGAATTGCCCACCACGCTTGCGATCTCGTCATAGGTCTCGCTGGTCGTCGTCTGAAACTTGGACAGGCTGTAGTTCTTCAGCCTGCCGGGCAGCGAAGTGCCTGCTATCAACTTGTCGGTGAGAAGCAGTGGTTCAAGCGGTGTGGGCTGCATCACGCTGTGCACCGCCGTGTTGGAACGGGCGAATGGCCGGGCGTTCTTATTGACGACCCGATGCAGCTTCGGGTCCACCAGTTCGTAGCCATGCGGCGCGTAGGTGCGAATCTCGGTGCCATTGGGGATCTTCACCGTTCGGGACCACGGCGTGTAGTACCCATGGCTGCTGACCACCAGAGTGCGCGCCTGACCTCTGTCGGACGTCCATAAGAGGAACCTTTTACCCAGCTTCCAGGCATGGACCTGCAACAGGTTTGACGAGACGGCAGTGCTGACCGTCCAGCGCTTGAGCAGGGCGTCGGTGTGAAAGAATTTCTCCAGCCGGGTCTGCCGCGGCGTGACAAATTGCCTGCGCAACGGCCGGGTGCCGAGCGCCCGGTTGAGTGTAATCGCGGTGGTTTGGCGGTTACGCACGGCAGGTTTGACGATTCGGCTCAGTGAGCGCAGCAGCCTTGGCGTGTGCGGAGCCAGTTGCAGCAAGCCCAGCGTTAGCGTAGCCAGCAACGCCTGGTTTTTCTCTGCGTAACGGCTGCCCGGCAGATGGGTTGCGGCAATGGCCAGCGAGGTGATGCCAATTTCCGTCGCCAGGGAGGCAACGAGCGCAGGTGTCAGCAACAAGGACATAGGCACCAGCAGCCGCTGTAATTGCTGCAGCCGGTCGGTCCAGTCCGCCAGGGTTACCTGCGTTGACGTGACGATCTGATCCTCTGCGTCATCCCGCGCGTTCTGTTTGAGCAGTTGGTGTAGAAAAGCGAATGGCGTGTCTTCCAGCCTTTTTTCACACAACGAGTGGCTCATGGCCTGTCGCGTGTCAGGGTTGTACAGCGCATCGGTCCAGGGGCGAAGGATGGAAACGGGTGGGTTGGGCGCCTGTGTCCCGCCCCATAATTTGAGCAGGTAGTCCAGGCGCTGGTGATGACGGCGGGGAACATACCGCATGACCGCCTCACGCCATTCCGGATTGGCCGTTGCCCGGTTCAGATGCAGCTTCAGCGCCGTGTCATCTGCAAACTCGATGAACGCATCGGCGTGGCCCGCCTGATAAAGCACGTTCGGTGAGCCCGGTTGCTCAAGAACCAGCAGGCCGGTGTACTGTTGTTGCATGCCGTCGATCAACGCGCCCTGGACGAAAAAACCGAGTGACCGCCATTGATCAGGCGCCGAGGGCGCAAGGGTTTCCACGAGCAGATCGAAGGTGCTGCGCGTGAGGCTGCCGCGCTTGAGGCTGATCAGTGCCTGGCTGATGAACGTGGTTCTGAACGCCTGTTCGATGGCGGTTCTCCGCTGGTCCCAGAAGTCGTGGACGCGCTGGGTCATCCAGGTCAGAAAGTCGAAGGCTCTGATGTAATCCTCGAGCGCCTGCGGACTGATCTCCAGCAACTGACCCTGCTCACTGTCGCCCTGCCCGGTGGGGTCGAGGAAGACGATGGTGCCGCCGCCGTGGTCGATGTAGCCAGCTGGGTGATCGACTCGATAATTGCTTATCAGCGCCTCGCTCAGGCTGATCGGCCTCGGGTCGGGCGTGTGAATATACGTAGGCGGCAATCTGGGGTTGCCCAGGGGGTTGCTCGAATAGCCGGGTTGATAAGCGATGAATACCTGTTCGGGGTTGAGCGTCAGCGCGTGGTTTTCCTGTAGATAGCTCGCCATGACCTGGCCGGCCATTTTCGATGCAGCCGGGATCTGCTCCAGAATGCCTGGCTGTACCTGCCACAGGTCTGCTGCACCAGCCAGCGCCAGACTGCGCGCTACCGGTCTGAGCAGGTCGAGCGTGCTGCGCGCGTGGCTGTCGGCTAGAAGCCCGGCGAACCAGGCCTGGGTCAGTGCGGTGAACAGGTCGCCTTCGATCAGCGGCGCCTCGGCAACGATGCCGGCATGCTGCTCAAGCGAAAGAAATACCTGGCCGTAGAGCCCCGAGGCGTTCATCGCCGCCAACAGGCGTCTGCTCATTTGCCGTGGATCATCGCTGATGTATTCGACGACGTTGCCCTTGGCACCCAGGATGTGAATGAAACAGTGCGAGGTGGTTTTCGAGCTGATCTGAAATATTTCCGGCACCCGTTTGCCATTCAGGGTCAGGATCCGGACCTCGGATTTTTCCCCTCGCCCACTCATGCTGATCGTGTCGGTGTCGATGGGAGACCGGTCAAGTCCCATGGCGTCCAGCGCCAGCCAATAGCCGTCCCGGCTGATGTGCCTGTGATTGAGCTGCCGAGCCAGGTTGTCAAGGAACGCCAGCCGCGACAATGTGCGCCAGGTCGCCTCGTGTCGGGCTCTGAAAGCCTGCAGTACGGCGTGGTAATTGCGTTTGAGCGGCAGCTCGCCAATCAGCTTGAACATCTGCGCGGTTGTCAGCACAGGCGTGTTTTCGCACAGTGAAAGATCGGCAAGGGTGCTACGCGACAGCGCCTGGAAGTGCGCAGGCTCGAAGCTGGCCAGCGCCACATCGGTCAGCGACAGGCTGACGCTGTAATGCTCGTGTCCATTGTCGTCAACAGCAGGTCGGTCATTGTTGCTGAAGGTGATCTGCAGGACGTCCGGGTCGAGTGCCTTGCCGCTTTTCTGTCTGAGCAGCTCGGTCAGGTGCTGGCGAACGTAATCCTGTCGGGTCGGCGGAAAGTCCATGTCCAGCTGGCAGGCTTGCAGGAGCAATGGCGAGTCGGCAATCAGCCGGAAGCCTGCACTGTTACGCATGGCCCTGAGCTGACGTTCGATGTGTGGTGCGGCGTCTTCCGGCTCGCTTTCTTCCGCTACCGCAGGCAACGGCGTTGGTTCGGGCATTGAAAAGCCGTCCGCCAGGGTAAACGGTATCGATGCGTTCAGCGTGTCGTGTCTGCTACTGCTGTGCTCGGGGCGCAGAACGCTGGTTTGTTCCAGCAGCAAAGAGGATGGGTGAAACAGCGTGTCCTGGCGAAGCGGACTCCAGATGGGATTCATGACGTGCGGTCAAAATGAATGAATGCCCATTATTTCGAGAAGTGTGACGGGGAAGGTCACAACTATGTATCGCGACACGCCAGCGCGCTGAAAGAGTGAGGCGGCACGCCCGAGGGTGCCGCCTTGCGCTTACTGCTGTTGCAGGTGCGCACGCCAGCCGCCGAGCTGGCTGATATCGCGGGCACCCTCCAGGCCATAGGCTTCACAGATGAAACCGGTCTCCCAGCGGCCGTCGGCCAATTGCACCTTGCCCAGCCCGAGCGGTGCCGGAATGCCGGTCAGGAACGATCCCAGCTCGACACTTGGCAACTCCCAGACCTCCACGTCGATGGCCACGCCCTGTTCGGCCACCCGCACCATGCCGGGCCGAAACGGCGGACCACCGGCCAGCGCATACAGCCGATAGTCGGCCGAGCTTTGCGTGGTTTCCAGCAGGCGTGCCCCGCGTTGCCTGAGCTGCCAGTTCAACGCCAGTCCGTCCAGATGGGCACCGCAGACCACCAACCGCGCCATATCGTTGCGCGCAGTGCTCTGCGGCGCAGGCAGTCGAGGTGCTTCGCCGCCAATCAAGGGCAGGCCGGTTTGCCGCTGCAAGGCGTCGGCCAGGCTGAGCAGGTACTGATCGGTGAACGCTCGTCCGAACAGCGTCACGCCCCACGGCAGACCATTGCTCATGAACGTGCTGGGCACGGCGACGGCGGCGTAGTCGAGCAGGTTGACGAAATTCGTGTAGTAACCCAGCTCCGAATTGCGCAACACCGGCTCGGCCGCCAGCTCTGCGGATGTCACCGGGCGGCCGATGCTTGGCGTTACTACGCACCCCAGCCCTTCAAGCGCCCGATCGCACGTCGCCTTGAGTGCTTGCAGGCGGTATTGCGCGCGAAACGTATCGACTCCGCTGACCTGGGGGGCTTTGGCCAGCACGTCGCGGATCACCGGCAATACCGCGTCAGGGCGTTCTTCCATCAACTGCCCGGCGACGCTGTAGCGTTCCGCCACCCACGGCCCCTCGTACAACAACCGCGCCGCTTCGAGAAACGGTGACAAGTCCACCGTGACCGCTTCGCCACCCAGCGCGGTGAGGTGGTCGATGGCTGCGCTGAACAGTCCGGGCCCCTCGGCACAGCCAAAGAACTGCAGGTCCTCGGCGCGGGGTACACCGAAGCGAAACGGGCGAGGTGTGCCGAACGCCGAGGCGTCGTTCCACAGCGGGTTGCGACGGCTGTACTCATCGCGCGGATCAAAGGCGGCGATCAGTGCCAATAGCTCGCTGGCTTCCCGCGCCGTGGCGGTGAAGGTCGAGACGCAATCCTGCGTGCGGCATGCGGGCACCACGCCCGCCGTGGAAATCAGCCCCTTGCTGGCTTTCATTCCCACCAGGTTGTTCAGTGCCGCAGGCACTCGGCCCGAGCCCGCCGTGTCGGTGCCCAGCGAGAAGCTGCTGACGCCCAGGGCCACGGCCAGCGACGAGCCGGCGCTCGAGCCGCCGGACGGGTACTCGTTCAATACGCTGTTGGGGCAGGCGCCATAGGGCGAGCGGCTGCCGTTCAAACCCGTGGCGAACTGGTCCAGATTGGTCTTGCCCATGGGCACTGCACCCAGTGCGATCAGTTGTGCGACGACGCTTGCCGAGTGCTCGGGTGTGTAGGCGTAGTCCGGGCAGGCTGCGGTGGTTGGAATGGCCGCCAGATCAATATTGTCCTTGATCGCGAAGGGCACGCCGAACAGCGGCAGGTCTCTGGGATCACGATCGTCCAGTGCGGCCAGGTAAGGCTCGAGTTCAGCCGGGCTGAGCAGGTGGATGAACAGGTGATAATCGCTGTTCAGCCTTGCGGCTTTTTCGCGCAGCGCCAGGATCAGCTGGCGCGGGGATATCCGCCCGGACTGGTAGGCCGTGCGTACGGTGTCCAGGCGCAGGTCATTGGGCAGTGCTGTGTCGTTCATGACGGGATTCCCTTGAAAGTGAAAAGTTGTTCGATTCAGTCTGCGCTCAGTACCACCACCCGTTGCCCTGCGCGTACTGCCGAGCCGGGTTGCACCCTGACGTCCTGCACCACGCCGGCGATCGGGGCGAGCAGGGGGATTTCCATTTTCATGGACTCCAGAATCACCAGCACATCGCCTGCTTCCACGCGCGCTCCCGGTTGCACCTGGACTTGCCAGAGATTGCCGGCGATGTGGCTGTCGACGCCTTGCTGGCCGGGTTGCAGGGGCTGTTCTTCAGTGTTCGGCGCCACGCCTTCATCGCTCTGGAAATCGGCCTGCCCGTTGGCGATCCAGCGTTCGCGCTCGGCGTTGAAAGCGGCGTTTTGCTGGGCGCGGAATGCCGTAATGCCTTCGGCTTCGCGGCTCAGGAAGGCCTGGTAATCAGCCAGATTCAGGGTGCTGTGTTCGATGTTCAGGGCGAAGCGACCCAGCGGGAAGTCGCGGCGGATACGCCCCAGTTCGTCGGCGCTGACCGGGTAGAAACGGATCTGATCGAAGAAGCGCAACAGCCATGGTTTGCCCTGGAAGGCGGCGACGTCGCGATAGCGATTCCACATCTGCAACGTGCGGCCAACGAACTGATAACCGCCGGGGCCTTCCATGCCATACACGCACATGTAGGCGCCGCCGATGCCCACCGAATTCTCGGCGGTCCAGGTGCGTGCCGGGTTGTACTTGGTGGTGACCAGCCGGTGGCGCGGGTCCAGCGGCGTGGCCACCGGTGCGCCGAGGTACACATCGCCCAGGCCCATGACCAGATAACTGGCGTCGAACACCGTACGTTGCACTTCGTCGAGGTTGGGCAGGTCATTGATACGGCGGATGAACTCCAGGTTGCTTGGGCACCACGGTGCGTCCTTGCGCACGGTGGTCATGTATTTTTCGATGGCCAGCTGGCAGGCCGGGTCGTCCCAGGACAGTGGCAGATGGACGATGCGCGACGCCACTTGCAGGTCTTTCGCGGCGCACACCGCGTCCCATTCTCCGGCGACGATGTCGAGCAGTTGCCGAAGCGGCAGCTGCTCGGGGCGATAGTGGACTTGCAGCGAGCGAATGCCTGGCGTCAGGTCGATCACACCCGCCAGCGCCTTGGCCTCCAGCGCAAGCATCAGTGCGTGGCCACGCAGGCGCAGCACCAGATCCAGCTCCGGCGCACCGATTTCCAGCAGCAGATGGGTATCGCCGGACAGACGTGCGACCAGGCGTTTATCGTCCTGGCCGATGTCGAGGATGACCGGAGTGCGCAGATCCTCTACGCGAACAACTTCGCTCCTACTGGAGTTTGCGGGGCCTTGTGGGAGCGAGCTTGCTCGCGAAGAGGGCGTTGCAGTCGATGGATTTTCCGCGTCAGGAATACTGCCTTCGCGAACAAGTTCGCTCCTACGGGAGTTTGCGATGCCTTGAAGGCGCGCGGTGCCTTGTGGGAGCGAGCTTGCTCGCGAAGAGGGAGGTGCAGTCAATGGATTTTCTGCGTCAGGAATATAGCCTTCGCGAGCAAGCTCGCTCCCACGGGAGTTTGCCGGGCCTTGTGGAAGCTGGCTTGCTCGCGAAGAGGGAGGTGTAGTCAATGGATTTTCTGCGTCAGGCATATAGCCTTCGCGAGCAAGCTCGCTCCTACGGGAGTTCGCGGAGTCTTGTGGGAGCGAGCTTGCTCGCGAAGATGGCGGTGCAGTCAATGGATTTTCTGCGTCAGGCATATAGCCTTCGTGAACAACTTCGCTCCTACTGGAGTTTGCGGGGCCTTGTGGAAGCTGGCTTGCTCGCGAAGATGGCGGTGCAGTCAATGGATTTTCTGCGTCAGGCATATAGCCTTCGCGAGCAAGCTTGCTCCCACGGGAGTTTGCCGGGCCTTGTGGAAGCTGGCTTGCTCGCGAAGAAGTCGGCACAGTCGATGGGGTTTCTGCGTCAGGCATATAGCCTTCGCGAGCAAGCTCGCTCCCACGGGAGTTCGCGGGGCCTTGTGGAAGCTGGCTTGCTCGCGAAGATGGCGGTGCAGTCGATGGGGTTTCTGCGTCAGGAATACTGTTTTCGCGAACAAGTTCGCTCCTACGGGAGTTTGCGATGCCTTGAAGGCGCGCGGTGCTTTGTGGGAGCGAGCTTGCTCGCGAAGAGGGCGGCACAGCCGATGGATTTTCTGCGTCAGGAATACTGTCTTCGCGAACAAGTTCGCTCCTACTGGAGTTTGCGGGGCCTTGTGGGAGCGAGCTTGCTCGCGAAGAGGGCGTTGCAGTCGATGGATTTTCTGCGTCAGGAATACTGTCTTCGCGAACAAGCTCGCTCCCGCATCGTTCTGCATGACACGCCTCGACACTGACCGGGGTGAATCGGACCCTGTCGCCAGCCTTCAATTGCCCCAGCTGCCACAGGTCTGCCTCGATGATGGTCACCGGGCAGACGAATCCGCCCAGGCTGGGCCCATCCGGCCCGAGGATTACCGGCATGTCCCCAGTGAAATCCACCGCGCCGATCGCATACGGGTTGTCGTGAATGTTGGAAGGGTGCAACCCCGCCTCGCCACCGTCGGCGCGCACCCATTCGGGTTTTGGGCCGATCAGGCGCACGCCGGTGCGGCTGGAGTTGAAATGCACTTCCCAGTCGGTCGCGAAAAACCTCTCGATGTACGCTTCGGTGAAGTATTCCGGGGCCGCATGCGGGCCGTAAATGACCCTTATCCGGCGCACGTCTGTCAGCGCTTCAAGTGCCTCGTCGGCAATCCGCTGCCCGGCACTGCGCTCCATCAGGGGCGCGATGTGCAGCACATCACCGGCGCGCAGCGCGCGACCACCATGACCGCCGAACTGGCCGAGGGTAAAGGTACTTTTGCTGCCCAGATAATCCGGCACGTCGAGCCCGCCGCGCACGCACAGGTAGCTGCGTACACCGGCACCTGCGATGGTGCCCAGCGACAACGTCGAACCGGCGCTCACCAATAGCGTGGTGTTCATCGCACAGGATTGGCCATCGAGGGTGATCGGGATGTGCGCACCGGTCACTGCGACCACCGCATCGGTGTTGAAGCGCAGTAGCGGCCCGCTCATGGTGATTTCCAGCGCAGCGCATCCTTCGGGGTTGCCCAGCAGCTCATTGCCCTGGCGCAACGCGCGGCTGTCCATCGGCCCGGATGGCGGTACACCGACCGCCCAGTAGCCCAGTCGTCCCGGGTAATCCTGAATGCTGGTCTGGGTGCCGCCGCTCAGCACTTCGAAGGTGTCAGCGCGATACACCAGATCTTCCAGACAGCGGGTCCATGGCTGGCCACTGGCGAACGGCGCGTCGGCAATGATCTGGCGCAAGTAGTCGCGATTGGTTTCCACACCGTACAGACGCGTTTCGTTCAGCGCGTCGATCAGCCCGGCGCTGGCGTCCTCGCGGGTCGGTGCCCAACTGATCAGCTTGGCGATCATCGGGTCGAAGTACGGCGGTATCTCGCAACCGGCTTCGACCCAGGTGTCGATGCGCAGCGTCCGGCCATCGGCAGGCGGGAAATCAGCCGCAGTCAGCAGGCCAGGGCAGGGCTGGAAGTCACGGCCCGGATCTTCCGCGTACAGCCGCGCCTGAATCGCATGACCAAGCGGTTTCAGACCGGCCTGCAACTGATCCAGCGGCGGCAGATCACCGGCGGCCAGTTGCACCATCCAGCTGACCAGATCCACGCCCCAGACCTGCTCGGTGACGCCGTGCTCGACCTGCAAGCGTGTGTTCACTTCCAGAAAATAGAAGCGCTGATCTTCACTGTCGAAGACGAACTCGACCGTCCCGGCGCTGCGATAATTGACTGCCCTGGCGAGTTTGACAGCCGCTGCGCAGAGTTCTTCGGCCATGCCGTGCGGCAGGTTCGGGGCCGGGGTTTCTTCCAGCACTTTCTGATTGCGCCGCTGCACCGAGCAGTCGCGTACGCCAAGCGCCAGCACCTCGCCCTGACCGTCGCCGAACACCTGCACTTCCAGGTGGCGGGCGCGCTGGATGTATTTCTCGATGAACACACCCGCATCGCTGAAATTGTTCTGACCGAGGCGCTTGACCGCCTCGAACGAGTCAGCCAGCTCTTCGGCACTGCGACACACACGCATGCCGATGCCGCCACCGCCCGCCGTGCTCTTGAGCATCACCGGGTAGCCGATGGTGCGAGCTGCCGCGATGGCCGACTCCAGACTGTCGAGCAGTTCGGTGCCTTCGAGCATGGGCACGCCATGCTGCTTGGCCAGCGCTCGGGCGGTGTGCTTGAGGCCGAATACGCGCAGCTGCTCGGGCGTCGGGCCGACGAAGGCGATACCGGCGTCTTCGCAGGCCTGAGCGAATGCAGCGTTTTCGGAGAGGAACCCGTAGCCGGGATGAATGGCTTTGGCGCCGCTGGCGTTGGCGATGGCGAGGATCTTGTCCACCGCCAGATAGGTTCCGGCTGCGCCACCTTCGCCCAGGCTGTGGGCTTCGTCGGCCTGCATCAGGTGCAGGCTGGCAGCGTCGGCTTCGGAATACACCGCCACGCCCTTGACCTGCAAGGTGCGCAGGGTCCGCAGGATGCGGCAGGCAATGGCGCCACGGTTGGCGATCAGCAGTTTGTCGAACATGGCATAACCCCGGAAACCCAGTCGCACTCGGTTTCGTGATGGGAAGCGGGCCGTCCCGCTATTGATCAATCTACGCAACGGTCGTCCGTTGCTGAGGGCAGGTGCCGGGTCAGTCGCGAATCAACAACTGCGCAGGCGTCGGGTTGTAGCCGTTGCAGGGGTTGTTGAGCTGTGGACAGTTGGAAATCAGCACGATCACGTCCATTTCAGCGCGCAGCTCGACGTATTTGCCGGGCGCGGAAATACCGTCTTCGAAGGTCAGGCCGCCTTCGGCGGTCACGGGTACGTTCATGAAGAAATTGATGTTGGGGCCGATGTCGGCCTTGCTCAGACGGCCGTCATGCACACAGGCGCGCAGATAGTTGTCGCGGCAGCTGTGCATGTAGCGCTTTTCCAAGGCGTAGCGCACGGTGTTGCTCTCTTGCGCGCACGCGCCACCGAGTGTGTCGTGGCGACCGCAGGTGTCATCGACAATGGTCAGCATCGGCTGGCCGAGGTTGGAAAACAGCACGCTGCCGGTGGTCAGGTACACGCTGTTCTGACGGCGCAGGGTGCGCTGCACGTCGTAGCGTTCACGCGGGTTGCTCAGGCTGAAAAACAGCGTGTCGACGGCCTGATTGCCTTGCAGGTCGAGGATGCGCACGGTCTGCCCGGCCTTGACCTCGGCCAGAAAGGGCTCGCCGGCCGGGATGGTCGCGTCGCAGCAAAGATGAGTGGGTGAGTTCATGACAAGGCTCCTCAGGCGAACAGGCGGTCGGTATTGATGAAGCCGCGCGCGTTTTCCGGGCGCGAGGTGCGGCAGTGCTCGGCAACGCTGGCGTCGGCTTTCATCCAGCTGAGCTTGAGCGGTTGCGGGGCATATTCCGGGTTGGGGTCCATCGGGTGTTGCAGCGCGGTCAGCACCACCAGCGTGTCCATCGGTGCGTAGAGTTCGATGTAGTCGCCGGCTTTGGAATTGTTCGGGGCGAAGTGCAGGGTTCCTGCCTCGTCGACATCGACACGGCTGAACAGGTTGAGGGTCATCAGCAGGTCGGACAGTCCCAGCCCCCATTTGCCCAGCTCGACCAGCAGGTTGTCGACGCCATTGCGAAAGAAGCCGTTGTGCAATTCCTGGTAGCGACCCTGGCCATACTTTTCAGCAACCTCCTGAGCATTGAGCACGCCAGCAATGCTGTCGCTCCAGCCGCAGGTATCAGTGACGATGGCCGCCAGTACGCGGCCCATGTCCGAATACAGGCAATGACCGTTGCTCAGGCGTGCGGTGTGCTGGCATTTGAGGCTGTCGGGCAGGTTCAGCCGTTCGGTTTTTTCGCGGGCGTTGAGCAGGGTCAGGCTGACGTTGGCGTTGCCGTGCAGGTCGGTCAGACGCAGCAGTTCGCCGCGTTTGAGGATGAACGAACGATGGCCGCCACCGGGCAGCATCTCTTCGGCGAAAACCGGGTACAGCGTGGTTGAGTCAGTCATTGAACGGGCTCCTCTGAAACGTTGAGCAGCGAATCGATGGCGGCGCGTTCGGCGCGGCGTTCGCTGTTGAGGGGGATGTCGTAAGTGATGCGTGCGCCATAGGCGCCGGGTGCGTGCGGGTCGTGGCGTACCTTGTCGAAAACCAGCAGGCGGGTGCCGAGGTTGAAACCTTCGGACAGGTCGTGGGTGACCATGAACACGGTCAGTTTCGTTTCGCGCCACAGGTCCAGCAGCAGGTGGTGCATGTCCTTGCGGATGCCGGGGTCGAGCGCGCCGAACGGCTCGTCCAGCAGCAGCACGCGCGGTTTCATGATCAGTGCCTGAGCGATGGCCAGGCGCTGCTGCATGCCGCCGGACAATTGTGTCGGATACTTGTCCAGCGCATGCCCGAGGCCGACCTTGCCGAGCAACTGCGCGGCGTGCTCGCGGGCCTCGCCTTTTGCCTGGCCGAACAGCCGGCCGAGCAAGGGCGAGCGGGGCAGCTCCAGACCCAGCGCCACGTTGTCGAGCACCGACAGGTGCGGGAACACCGAATAGCGCTGAAACACCACGCCGCGGCTGGCATCCGGCTCATTGCGCAAGGGCGTGCCGTCCAGGGTGATCAGACCGCGACTGGGGGATTCCTGACCCAGCAACAGGCGCAGAAAGGTCGACTTGCCGCAGCCCGACGCGCCGACCAGCGTGCAGAACTCGCCTTCGGCCACGTCCAGGTTGAGGCCCTCGAGCACCACCTGGTCGGCGTATTGCTGCCAGACGTTGCGCACACTGATAAAGCTCATGCTCGCGCTCCTTCGTACCAGGGAAAGGCACGTCGGGTCAGGGCTTTCAGGCCCCAGTCCATCAGCCAGGCGAGCAGGGTGATCCACACCACATAGGGCAGGATCACGTCCATCGCCAGATAGCGCCGCACCAGGAAGATCCGGTAGCCCAGGCCGTCAGTCGAAGCAATCGCCTCGGCGGCGATCAGAAACAGCCACGCCGACCCCAGCACCAGACGCAGGGCGATCAACAGGCGTGGCAGTAATTGCGGCAGGATCACCCGCAGGATCAGTGTCCAGGTCGAGGCGCCGAGGGTTTGCGCCTTGATCAGCAGTTCGACCGGGATTTCACGGGCGCGCTGTTCCAGGTCACGGGCCAGAATCGGCGTGATACCGATCACGATCAGCATCACCTTCGACAACTCGCCCAGGCCGAACACGATGAACAGAATCGGCAGAATGGCCAGCGGCGGCACCATCGACAGCACCGTCAGCAAGGGCGACAGCGGTGCGCCGCACAACGGCAGGATGCCCGCTGCGATGCCCAGACACAGACCCAGCAGCGCGCTGATCCCCAGGCCGATGGCCAGGCGTTGCAGGCTCGATGCGCTGTCCTGCCACAGCAGGTAGTCACCGCTGCGCGGGTCGGCAACGAACGCCATGCGCTTGACCGCATCGGCCATCTGTACCGCGCTGGGCAGCAGTTTGTCGCTGGGGTTTTCCGCAAGCCGGGTGGCCGAGCCCATGAAATAGGCGAACAGCAACAGGGCGAACGGCAGGATCACCAGTATCAGGCGACCGGCACGATCCGGATGGCGGTTTATCAAACGCATGGCAATGACCTTTCTACTGAACGTGATTTACAGCTTGCCGTCGACGGCCATCTGCACGTAGCTAGGGTCAAAGTGCAGCTTGAGATTGCCCTTGTCGCCGAGCGTCACACCATTGGCGAACGACATGCCGACCGCATCGGCGTCGCGTGCGCCTTCGCCGAGCAAGCCGTGGGCGAACGAGAAGTCAGCCACTTTGCGCTGGGTGTCCGGCAGCTGTTTGCTGGTCGCGAACTCAAGGGCTTCCTTGGGTGTGGCAAACAGCTTGGTGGTGTCCAGTTGCGCCTGGAAGCCGGCCAGATCGGTGCCCGATGCCTTGGCCATGTGTTCCAGCGCAGCCTTGGCCTGAGCGTTTTTGGCGTTCATCAGCGCGACCACTTCAAACCAGGCGCCAGTCAGGGCTTTGCCCAGGGCCGGGTTGTCTTTCAGGGTCTGGGTGTTGACGACCATCATGTCCATGATCTCGCCGGGGATCTGGCTGGAGTTGAACACTTCGGTGACGCCGGGCCTGGCCTTGATGTCCGAGAGCATCGGGTTCCAGGTGGTAACCGCCTGTACATCGTCGGTATTGAAAGCGGCCGAGATATCGGCATCCGAGGTGTTGACCACTTTGAGGTCTTTTTCGCTGAGCTTGACGCTGTCCAGCGCCCGGGCCAGCAGGTAGTGAGACACCGACAGCTCGACCAGATTGACGTCCATGCCTTTGAGGTCGGCGACTTTCTTGCCTTCGCCCTTGAGCACGATGCCGTCGTTGCCATTGGAGAAGTCGCTGACGATCAGTGCCGTGCTTTCCACGCCACCTGCGGCCGGAATGGTCAGGGCGTCCATGTTGGTCATGGTGCAGCCATCGAACTGGCCGGCGGTGTACTGATTGATGGATTCGACGTAGTCATTGAGCTGGGTGACATCGATCTTGATGCCGTACTTTTTCGCCCACTTGTCGACGATGCCCTGGCTACCTGCGTATTCCCACGGCATCCAGCCTGCGTAGATGGTCCAGCAGACGTTGAAGTGATCTTTCTGGGCGGCATTTGCCGAGAGGCTCAACGCAGCAAGCAGGCCTGCCGTCAGCAGACCGAAGAGACGAGACTTTTGCATGTTGAGAAATCTCCAGTAGTGAAAAAAGGCGGCCAGGAGCAACGTGACACCACTGGTGTCCCTGTCTCCCGGGCTTTTGTCCCGCCGTGTAACCTCTACTGGAGGTCGCCAACTCTCGGACCAGCCACTTGCCTGGCGGCAAGCCGGAACCCTAGTCGGCTATTGCAAATTGTGGTGCCGCGAACCTGTGTTGACTCCTGCACACCGCTCACTCAAGCGAGAGTTGTGCCAACTCGTGCTGCGCCTTGTTTTTCAAGGCCTGGGCGAGTCGTCGACGGTCAGTTGCCGCAGGAACTGCCTTGTGCTGGTGCGAGGGCGCACCGTGATGAGGCAACGGCGGATGAAATGTTTTGTAGCATCTTTGTAGAACGTTGAAATACGCCTGCAGGCCTTGGTCGCAGAGCCTTTGCGAGCCAGTGGGCAACCATTCGTAGTCAGGCCTCAAGGCTGCCCCAAGGCACTAGAAGGCCTTTTCGATGTCAGACAATTCGTCCGCCAACCGCTTTGACGGACGCCGCCCAGCGTCGCTGGTTTGGCCCAATCGCGGTCCAGGAGGCCGCCATGTATCGAAGACCCTTGCTTATCACGTTGCTGACCCTTTTCCTTTCTGGTTGCTACGCAGGTCCCGGTTACTACGAATCCGATGTGTACACGCAGCCGACTGTCGTTGGCGGCGCCTACGCGTATGACAATGGCTATCGCGCTACCTACTATCAGGAGCGACGCATCTATGTGGCGCCTCAACCGCGCTATTACACCCAGCCTCGCTACTACGCCCCGGCACCACGCTATTACGCGCCACCGCCCCCGCCGCGCTACTACCAGCCGGGACGTCCACCGGGTTATGGCTGGAGAAACGACGGCTTTCGTGGCAATGGCGGTTTCGGCCGCAATGACGGCTTCGGACGTAACGACGGCTTCCGCGGCGACCGAGGCAATCGTGGCTGGGATGACCACGGTGGGCGTGGCGGAAGAGATGGCCGTGATCATGGACGAGGCGGGCGCGGCGATGGTCGTGGCGGGCATCGCTAGCTGAAAGCCGCGCGCTCACGATCGTGTCAGCGCTGTGAACTGACTGCTGCAAACTGACTGCTGCAACATGACTGCTGCAACATGACTATGGTGCCGACGCTCCGCGTCGGCACGCCTTTCTGGACGCTCTGCGTCCGATCTTGAAGGCGCATAGCGCGACCGGCATTGACTTTGCTGCCCGGCTTTCCTAGTGTCCGCGCATTGTTTTTACCGGATGTAACCATGACTAGCGACGACCGCATCAAGCTTGAGCCCAGCTGGAAAAACGCCCTGCGTGACGAATTCGAACAACCCTACATGGCTCAATTGCGCGAGTTTCTGCGTCAGGAGCACGCGGCGGGCAAGGAAATCTATCCGCCCGGTCCGCTGATTTTCAATGCGTTGAACTCCACGCCGCTGGATAACGTGAAAGTGGTCATTCTTGGCCAGGATCCGTATCACGGCCCGAATCAGGCGCATGGTCTGTGCTTCTCGGTGCAACCGGGTGTGCCGACGCCGCCATCGCTGGTCAACATCTACAAAGAGCTGAAACGCGACCTGAACATCGATATTCCGAACCACGGTTGCCTGCAATCCTGGGCTGATCAGGGCGTGCTGTTGCTGAACACCACCCTGACCGTCGAACGTGCCAACGCGGCGTCGCATGCGGGCAAAGGCTGGCAGCACTTCACTGACCGGATCATCCAAGTGGTCAGCGAGCATCAGCCGCATCTGGTGTTCCTGCTGTGGGGCGCTCATGCGCAGAGCAAGCAGAAACTGGTCGATGCGACCAAGCATCTGGTGCTGACCTCTGTCCATCCTTCGCCGTTGTCAGCCTACAAAGGCTTCCTGGGCAACGGGCACTTCGGGCGGGCCAACAAGTACCTTGAGCAAAACGGCATCGCGCCGATTGACTGGCGCTTGCCTGCGCTCTGATTTGAATTTGAAAGGGTTCCAGCGACCTGTTCAGTCAGCGAGCCGTTTGTTCCAGCGTCGGTACAGCGGCTCGGCGAGAAACAGCACGAACAGCAGGCGCATGACCTGCATGGCCGTGACCAGCGGCACCGACAGTTGCAGCACTTCGGCGGTCAGGCTCATTTCTGCGATGCCGCCGGGCATCATGCCCAGCGTCAGTGAACGCAGGTCCAGGTGGGTGAGGGCGCTCAGCGCCAGTGCCGCCAGCGCGGCGATCAGCATGGTCAGCGCAGTGCCCAGCAGCGTGCGCGCCAGGAACGATGGCGCACGCCGAAAGAACTCCCGATTGAAATGACAACCCAGCCCGCTGCCGATCAGCAACTGGCCAAGCTGGCTGGCACCGTTGGGCAGGCCGATTTTCAAGTCCCAGACCACGCTCACCACGGCACTGAGCAGCAGCGGGCCGAACAGCCAGGGATTGGGCTGCTTGAGATGTTGCCACAGCCAGGCCAGCGCGGCACCGAGCGGCAACAGAACGGCCAGCCAGCGCCAGTCGACGACGCTGGCATGCAACGCGGGTGCGCCATCACCCAATAGGTATTTGAAGATCGCCGGCACGCACAGCACGACGGCAAGTACCCGCAGACTTTGTGCGGCCGCGACACTGCTCAGCGTTGCACCGTTACGTGCGCCGAGGTTGACCATCTCCCCGGAACCGCCCGGCATGCTGGAGAAGAACGCCGTAGGGCGATCCTCTCCGGTACGCAGCATCAGCCACACGCCGACCAGACACGACAGACTGGTAACCAGCGCACCGATGAAAATCAGCCCGAAATGCGCCAGTACCTGTTCGATGACTACCGGGGTGAAGTGCAGGCCGATGCCGATCCCGATGATCAGCTGACCACACTTGCGCCCGCCGGGAATCTGCGCCAGCTGCCAGGGTGTCAGGCAGCGCACCAGGATGATTGCCAGCAACGAGCCCACCATCCACGGCAACGGCCAGCCGACCTGGCTGGCGAGGTAGCCGCCCAGCAGGCCGATCAACGGTGTTGCCCACCATTGGCGCAGAGAGAAATCAGCCATGCGTCGCAGCAGCCTGCTGTTTGGCGCGCTTGCGCCAGATGCGCAGCAGCGGGAACAGCAGCATGAACACGGTCACCACCCAGACGCCAAGGGTAATCGGGCTGGACCAGAGGATCCCCAGTTCGCCGTTGGAGATCGACAGGGCACGACGCAGGTTCTGCTCCATCAGGCCACCAAGGATGAACCCGAGCAGGATCGGCGACAGCGGGAAGTCCAGCTTGCGCAGGATGTAACCGAAGATACCGATGCCGACCATCAGGAACAGGTCGAACGTGGTGGCGTGCACTGCATACACACCGATGCCGGTGATGATCGCAATCACCGGCACCAGCGCCCAGTTCGGCACGGCAAGGATGCGCGTGAAGATGCGAATCATCGGGATGTTGAGGATCACCAGCATGATGTTGGCGATGAACAACGACGCGATCAGGCCCCAGACGATGTCCGGCTGCTGCTGAAACAGCATCGGGCCGGGCGTGATGTTGTACAGCGACAACGCGCCGATCATCACCGCTGTGGTGCCTGAACCGGGCACGCCCAGCGTCAGCATCGGCACCAGGGCGCCGCAGGCCGTCGCGCCGATGGCTGTCTCGGGTGCGGCCAGGCCACGCATGTCGCCCTGGCCGAACTTGCCGCCAGCGCCGGCGATGCGTTTTTCCGTCATGTAAGCGACCGCGCTGGCCAGCGTCGCACCGGCGCCAGGCAATACGCCAAGGATGAACCCCAGCAGACCGCAGCGAATATTCACCACGAACACGGCAGCGGCTTCCTTGACGTTGAACATCATGCGCCCGGTGGCCTTGACTGCCTCCTGGCCGCGATGGGTTTTCTCCAGCAGCAAGAGGATTTCGCTGATCGAAAACAGGCCGAGCACCAGCACCACGAACTGAATGCCATCGGTGAGGTGTATGTTGTCGCCCGTGAAACGGTACACCCCGCTGTTGGCATCGATACCGACCGCAGACAGGAACAGCCCGATCAGCGCGGCAATGAACGTCTTCAACGGCCGGTCACCGGCCATTCCGCCCAGGCAGACGATCGCGAACACCATCAGCACGAAGTATTCCGCAGGCCCGAAAGCAATCGCCCATTTGGCGAGCAACGGCGCGAACAGCACCATGCCGCAGGTGGCGATGAACGCGCCGATGAACGAACTCCAGGCCGACAGCGACAGTGCGACCCCGGCCAGGCCCTGGCGGGCCATCGGGTAACCGTCCAGGGTGGTCATCACGGTGGACGCTTCACCCGGAATGTTCAGCAGGATCGAGCTGATGCGTCCGCCGTATTCGCAGCCCAGGTACACGGCTGCCAGCAGAATCAGCGCCGATTCGGGCGGCAGGCCCAGCGCGAAGGCGATAGGGATCAGCAGCGCGACACCGTTGATCGGTCCAAGCCCCGGTAGCAGGCCGACGACAGTACCAATCAATGTTCCGCACAGCGCCGTGATCAGGTTGTAAGGCGTCAGGGCGACACCGAAGCCCTGGCCCAGATAACCGAAAGTATCCATTTTAATTCTCCAGAACGCTGAGCAGGCCCAAAGGCAAGGGGACGTCCATGGCCTTGTCGAACAGCAGGTACAGGCCGACGCTCATCAGAACCACCACCACCACGCTCGGCAGCCAGCGACCGCCATACAGGCGGGCCATGGGGATGCCGATCAGAATGCTGCTGAGGATGAAGCCCAGCGGTTCGAACAGCCCTGCGAATACCAGCAGCAGGACGATGCACACGCCGATCTTGATCAGGGTCTCGCAGTCCAGCTCCGGGTCTTCCTCGGTGTGCACGATGGGTGTGGGTCTGATCAGCAGGTACAGCAGGGCGACGCCCATCAGCCCGAGCATCAGCAGCGGGAAGGCGCGTGGTCCGACCGGTTCATAGGAAAAAGGGGCCTGATAAGGCCAGGCCATAAGGGCAAGGCCTATGCATGCCAGCAACAGCACGCCAGCGAAGATGCGTTGTATGACCATGAGAAGCTCCTGAGTCGCGCCCTTAAGGCGGGCACAACGGAATGTCAGTCAATTGAGTTCAATCACTGAATCAGGCCGAATTCCTTGGCCATCACTTTGTAGTCGGCAACCTGCTTCTTGACGTAGGTGTCCAGTTCCGCGCCGCTCATGGCGAACGGGAACAACTCGCGCTGGTCGCGCAGTTTGGCGAAGTCTTCGGAGGCCAGGATCTTGTCGAACGAGGCTTTCCACCAGTTGTAGTCTTCGTCGCTGACCTTTGGCCCGAGGTAGAAGCCACGCACTACAGGCCAGACGATGTCGTAGCCCTGCTCCTTGGCGGTAGGGATGTCTTTCATTTCGGGTTCGTCGATACGCTTCTCGGCGAATACCGCGAGCAGGCGCATGTCGCCGCTCAGAATGTGCGGCATGGAGTCGGAAATATCGGTACTGCCCACCTGGATGTGGCCGCCGAGCAACGCGGTGGCGATTTCACCGCCGCCTTCGAGTGCCACGTAGCGCAGGGCGCGCGGGTTGATGCCTGCGGCCTTGGCGATCAACGCGGTCTGCATCCAGTCCTGGCTGCCCACGGTGCCGCCCGAGCCGATCACGACTTTGCTCGGGTCGGCCTTGAGCGCCTGGACCAGGTCGTCGAGGTTCTTGTAGGGCGAGTCGCTCTTCACGGCGATGGCGCCATAGCTGGTGCCCACAGCGGCGAGCCAGCGCACTGCGTTTTCATCGAAACGACCGAATTTGCCCTGTGCCAGATTGAGCAGCGAACCGCTGGACCACGCGACCAGTGTGCCGGCATCGGCGGGGCGCTGCGCGACGACTGCGTTGTAGGCCACCGCGCCGACACCGCCTGGCATGTAAGTGACGCGCATCGGCGAGTTCAGAATCTTCTCGTTGATCAGTGCGCTCTGCACCAGTTTGCAGGTCAGGTCGAACCCGCCACCGGGCGAGGCAGGGGCAATGCATTCCGGACGTTTGGGTTCGGCAAGCAACTGGCTGGCAATCAGCATGCACCCAGCGGTGGCGGCTATATGGCGCAGGGAAAATTTCATGTTCAGTCTCCAGAGATATTGTTGTTTTTGGCAGAGAGAAGCTGTCCAGCAGGCGCTTTTGTCACGCGCATGGCGAAACCTGAGTGCTGTGTCACAGGGGCGGGCGTTTGCGCTGGTGTGTTGTTTCGAGGCGGGTAGCGGTAAGAGTGTGCAGAGCAGCCCTCGACGGGATGTGCTCCATGGGCTGGTGAGCCTGGGCGGGCGTAGACATGGCGTGACTCCGTTTAGCGATTTATTGTTTTTATTGTTCAGACGCATCCGGGCGCCTGTTTTTTACGTACCCTTTTGTCGGGTCTTCTCGCGATGCTAAACGACAAACCTTTCGTAAACCTTTCAGCTGCCTTTCGCGTCGTGATTGAAGAGCCGCGAAGCGTTTCTGGCCTTCACAGACGGCGGCCGGCCTGTAAACTCCACCGCCACGAGCCTCGATACCCCGATCGATAACAACAGTGACAATCAGGAGACGGCGATGCGTGTTCTTCTTGTGGAAGATCATCTGCAATTGGCTGAAAGTGTCGCGCAGGCGCTCAAAAGCGCGGGTTTGACCGTTGATGTGCTGCATGATGGCGTGGCTGCCGACCTGGCGTTGAACAGCGAGGAATACGCCGTTGCCATTCTCGATGTCGGGTTGCCGCGCATGGATGGCTTCGAAGTGCTGGCGCGTCTGCGCGCGCGCAGCAAAAACCTGCCGGTGCTGATGCTGACGGCGCGCAGTGACGTCAAGGACCGGGTCCATGGCCTGAATCTGGGCGCCGACGACTACCTGGCCAAGCCTTTTGAACTCTCCGAGCTGGAAGCCAGGGTCAAGGCCTTGCTGCGGCGCAGTGTGCTGGGTGGCGAGCGGCAACAGTGTTGCGGCGTGCTGGCCTACGATCTGGATACGCGACGTTTCACGCTTGGTGAAGAACTGCTGACCCTGACCTCTCGCGAACAGGCGGTGCTGGAAGCGCTTATCGCCCGGCCGGGTCGGGTGATGAGCAAGGAGCAACTGGCGGCGCAGGTGTTCGGGCTCGATGAAGAAGCCAGCCCCGACGCCATCGAGATCTATGTCCATCGTCTGCGGAAAAAGCTCGACGGGCATTCCGTGGCCATCGTGACCTTTCGCGGTCTGGGGTATCTGCTGGAAAGCCGTGATGATTAACGACAGCCTGCGCTGGCGGTTGTTGTGGAACCTGGCCTTGCTGCTGGTGGTGTTGATGCTGGCCAGCGGCATGAGCGCTTACTGGAATGGCCGCGAAGTGGCCGACACCGCCTATGACCGCACATTGCTGGCTTCCGCGCGGACCATCGCTGCCGGTCTGACCCAGCGTGATGGGACGCTGAGCGCCGACATCCCCTACGTGGCGCTGGATACCTTCGCCTACGACAGCGAAGGGCGCATCTACTATCAAGTCAATGACATTCATCAGAAGCTGATTTCCGGCTATGAAAACCTGCCTTCGCCGCCGCCCGGTACCTTGCGTACCGACGATTACCCGGCCCTGGCGAAATTTTATAACGGAACCTATCAGGGGCAGGATGTGCGTGTCGTCAGCCTGCTCAAGCCGGTGACCGACCCGGGCATGAACGGTACCGCTGAAATCCGCGTTGCCGAAACCCAGGAAGCGCGCAAGGGCATGGCGCGCAGCCTGATGGCCGACACATTGCTGCGCCTGGGCATGCTCGGAGGGGGCGCGCTGCTGCTGGTCTGGTTCACGGTAAGCGCGGCATTGCGACCGCTGGAGCGGCTGCGTACTGCCGTCGAGGAGCGTCAGCCGGATGATCTGCGCGCGTTGCCGATGGTTGAGGTGCAGCACGAACTGCGTCCGTTGGTGGGCGCGCTGAACCACTTCACCGAGCGACTGCGCGTGCAGTTCGAGCGTCAGGCGCAATTCATCGCCGATGCGGCCCACGAACTGCGTACCCCGCTGGCCGCCCTGAAGGCGCGGGTCGAACTGGGGCTGCGCGAACGCGACCCGCAGCATTGGCGCAGCACGCTGGAGTCGGCGGCGCTCGGCACCGATCGACTCACGCATCTGGCCAACCAGTTGCTGTCCCTGGCGCGCATCGAAAACGGCGCGCGGGCCATCGCCGAGGGTGGGGCGCAACAGCTGGATCTCAGTCAACTGGCCAGGGAGCTGGGCATGGCCATGGCGCCGTTGGCTCATTCCCGGGGCGTGGCGCTGGCGCTGGAGGCTGATGAGCCGGTCTGGCTGCGCGGCGAGCCGACCTTGCTGAACGAGTTGCTGAGCAATCTGATCGACAATGCGCTGGCCCATACCTCGCCAGGCGGCAACGTGGTGTTGCGGGTCTATGCGCCGGGTGTTCTGGAGGTCGAGGATGATGGTCCCGGCATTCCTGCAGATGAGCGTGAACGGGTCTTCGAGCGTTTTTACCGTCGCAGCCAGCAGGGCAGCGGTGCCGGGCTCGGGCTGGCGATTGTGGGTGAGATCTGCCGGGCACATCTGGCCAGAATCACCTTGCACGAGGGCGCCGAGCGCGGCTTGAAGGTAAGGGTCAGTTTCAGCGCCACCTGATGGGTCGAGGCTAGTAGAGCATGCTCTTGGCTTCGTCCATCTGGGCGCTGAGCACGTCTTCGGCTCTGGCAAGTCTCAACTGGCTGTAGGCAGGCAGGTCGACCATTTCAATGAGGCTGAAGGGGTGGTCGGTATTTCTGTGGATATGCACCGTGGCGATCTGTACCAGATCGGTGTAGTCCGGGTTTTTCGAGACGCGCGCGAAGTTCTGGAACTGGCCTGGCACACAGGCCAGCGGTTCAGGGAAGTCCCATGAGCGCAGCAGGCGCTCGCCGATGACCGGATGAATGCTGTCGATCACGTGGTTGAGGCTGATCGGGTCGGACAGCAACTCGTAATGGTCTTCGGCATAGGTCAGGATCGGCAGAATCCCGATCAGGTGGATCAGCCCGGCGAGCGTGGCCTGATCAGGTTTCAGATTGGTGTAGCGCTGACACAGGGTGTAGCTGATACCGGCAACCTGCAGGCTTTGCTTCCAGATATCGCGCATTTTCTGTTCGATGACCGGCGATTTGGCGTGGAACATCTGCTCGACCACCAGACCAATGGCCAGGTTGCAGGTGTAGTTGACGCCCAGGCGTCGAATCGCGGTATTGACGTCGCTGACTTCAAAGTTCGGGCGCAGCAAGGGGCTGTTCGCAACCTTTATCAGGCGTGCCGAAAGGGCTGTATCGCTACCGATGACCTTGCTCAGGGCCGAGATACTGATCTCGGTGTCCTCTGCAGCCAGGCGAATTCTCAGTGCCACTTCCGGCAGGGTGGGGAGAAACAAGGCATCTCTGTCGATGGCCTTGATCAAGTTTCTCTGCACCTCGTCAGCCATCTTGCTCATGTTGCATCTCGCAGCTGTTGGGGGTGTCCAGAGTTATCCGCGCGCCCTTCAGAGCGCCAGGCTGTACTGGATCGCTCTAAAGACACTAGGAAGCTGAATGTGTTCGTCTGGCTAGCGCTGAGTTTCGAGTTTGCTGTCCAGTGTGTAGGGCAGTTCACTCATTTGCAGCGCTGCGCCTTCTGGCGAGCCAAGATTGATACGGCCGTCTTCTGCCGCATCACCCTGCAATACCGCGAGCAGTTCGATGTTCTGCCCATCCTGTGCGGCGATGACAACGTTGCCCACCGCGCTGGCATGCACCGGTGAGAACAGTGCCGTACCGGGCTGCGGGATCTCTTCGCCGCTCAGGGTCAGGCGATAAAGCCTGCGCTTGAGTTTGCCAAGATATTGCATTCTGGCAACGATTTCCTGGCCGGTGTAGCAGCCTTTCTTGAAGCTGACGCCGCCAACCGCTTGCAGATTGATCATCTGCGGAATGAATTCTTCGCGAGTGCTGCCGAACACCTGGCCGATGCCGACACGTATCTGGCCCAGTAGCCAGTCGTTCAGCGGGGCTTCATTCAAGTGCGATGCCAGACGCGACTTGATGCTGTCGGCCTCTGCGCTGCGCACCCAGAGCTCGGCCCGGCCTGGCGAGACGCGGATCGCCATCAGATCGTTGGCGCGCACCACGCTATCGGTTTGCTGTGGCAGATCCAGCCCCAGGCTGACCAGCGCGGCGTCCCCGTCCTGCAGACCGAAGCGCACCCAGTCTGCGCTTTCGTCCGTGAGCTTTGATTTGGAGAACACTGCGTATTTGCGCAGGTCGAGCAGTTGCGCCTCGATCAGTTCGCCAGCCATCGCCAGCAGGCAGCCGTCGCCCTCGAAGACGATACGAAAACTCGACTGCATCCGGCCTTTCTGTGTGCAACGGGCACCCAGGCTGGATGTGTCTTCATTCAGATAATTGAGGTTGCACGTCAGCTGACCCTGAAGAAACTTGCTGGCATCCACGCCGCGAACGGCGAGAACGCCCTCATGGGATAGCGTGCAGAAAAAAGCTGTGTGGGCCATGGTCATCGCAGATTGGGAAAAAAGTCCGGGGACACATCATAGTGCCGAGTCGAGGTTATGCATACGGGTACATGAAAACTGCTGCGACCATTGCGAGATTCGCGCGCCCGGCTCACGGCTGTATACTTGCCGCCTACTTTGAGGAGCGCTCCATGGTCGAAGACGTTGAACTCAACCGCCTTTACTGGCACAGCCGCCGCGGCATGCTTGAACTGGACGTGCTGCTGGTGCCGTTTGTCCGTGAGGTCTATCCACATTTGAATGACGTGGACCGCGATTTGTACCGCCGTCTGCTGACCTGTGAGGATCAGGATATGTTCGGCTGGTTCATGCAGCGTGCCGCATCCGAGGATGCTGAATTGCAGCGCATGGTTCGCATGATTCTGGATCGTGTCCAGCCTCAGTGATCGCTTTGAATGTCACTGGCAGGCTTCACGTCTGCTGGTGACGGTGTATCTCGCGGTCCAGTGTCTGGCACTGATCGCGTTGTACTGGCTGGACATCGCTGTGTGGGCTGCAGCGCTGGGTGCACTGATATGCCTGGCGCACGCTGCCTGGGTAGTACCACGCGCCATCCTGCTGACGCATCCGGCGGCATTCACCGCGCTCAGGCGCGATCATCAAGGCTGGCAGCTGTGGAATGCACGTGACGGCTGGCAGCCTGTGCAGTTATGCCCTGACAGTCTTGCCTTGCCGTGGGTGGTCATTCTGCGTTTTCGCCCGATTATCGCCGGTCGGCCGGCACGATCAATAAACAGTTGTTGTATCCCGCATGACGCATTGACGCCGGACATTCACCGACGTCTGCGCGTGCGTTTGAAATTCAGCAGGCATAGGTGGGCGGCACCAGAATAGTGTCCAGCGCCTCCGGCAACATATCGGGATAGTCCAGCGTGTAGTGCAGACCGCGGCTTTCCTTGCGCTGCATGGCCGAGCGGATCATCAGTTCCGCCACCTGCGCCAGGTTGCGCAACTCGATCAGGTCGCGGCTGACCTTGTAGTTGCTGTAAAACTCGTCAATCTCATCCAGCAGCAAGCGCACGCGGTGCTGAGCGCGCTGCAGGCGTTTGTTGGTGCGCACAATGCCGACGTAGTCCCACATGAACCGCCTCAGCTCGTCCCAGTTGTGCGCAATGATCACGTCCTCGTCCGAGTCAGTGACCTGGCTGGCATCCCAGGCCGGAAGGTCGGCGGGCATCTGCACGTCAGCCAATTGTTTCTCGATGTCTGCGGCGGCCGATCGGGCATAGACGAAGCATTCCAGCAGTGAGTTGCTGGCCATGCGGTTGGCGCCGTGCAGGCCTGTGAAGCTGGTCTCGCCGATGGCGTACAGGCCCGGCACATCGGTATGCCCCTTGCTGTCCACCATCACGCCGCCACAGGTGTAATGCGCGGCGGGGACCACGGGGATCGGTTCGCGAGTGATGTCGATGGAAAATTCCAGGCAGCGTTCATAGACGGTTGGAAAGTGCGTCTTGATGAAGGCTTCCGGCTTGTGGCTGATGTCCAGATACACACAGTCGATGCCCAGTCGCTTCATCTCATGGTCTATCGCGCGGGCCACGATATCGCGCGGGGCCAGTTCTGCCCGCTCATCGAAGCGTTGCATGAAGCGCTCGCCGTTGGGCAGCTTGAGGTAGGCCCCTTCACCGCGAAGTGCCTCGGTGATCAGAAAGCTCTTGGCTTGCGGGTGATACAGGCAAGTGGGGTGAAACTGGTTGAACTCAAGGTTCGCCACCCGGCAGCCGGAACGCCAGGCCATGGCGATGCCGTCGCCGCAGGCTCCGTCAGGGTTGCTGGTGTACAGGTAGACCTTGGCGGCGCCGCCCGACGCCAGGATGGTGAAGCGCGCGCTGTACGTATCCACTTCGCCACTGTGGCGATTGAGCACATAGGCACCAAGGCAGCGCTCTCCGTCCAGGCCGAGACGGCGTTCGGTGATCAGGTCGATGGCAGCGCGCTGCTCGAGCAATTCGATGTTGGGTCGCTTGATGGCCTGTTCCAGCAGGGTGCGAAAAATGGCGGCACCTGTGGCATCTGCAGCATGAATGATCCGCCGATGGCTATGGCCGCCTTCACGCGTCAGGTGAAATTCAAATCCGCTTTCGTCGGTGTCTGCGTCATCGCCACGGGTAAAAGGCACGCCTTGATCGATCAGCCATTGAATCGCCTCGCGGCTGTGTTCGACAGTGAAACGCACAGCGTCTTCGTGGCAAAGGCCGCCGCCTGCGTTCAGCGTGTCCTCAACATGAGACTGCACGGTGTCGGTGTCATCCAGCACTGCCGCAACACCGCCCTGCGCCCAGAATGTCGAGCCATTGGCGAGATCGCCCTTGCTCAGGACTGCAATCCGCAGGTGGTCGGGCAGGGTCAGTGCCAGGCTCAACCCGGCAGCTCCGCTGCCGATTACCAGTACGTCATGCTGAAAATGTTGACTCATCTGCGAATTCTGCCCTTGGCGACCACTAGTATAAGTATTGGGGTAACGGCACAATAGCCGCGCCTACATGGCAATGTGAGACCACGGCGGGTCTGGATTGTGCTCCAGTCCCGGACGGCATGCCTATTGTTTTCCTTTTGTTCGGCCACTGGAAATACTCCAGTGTGTTGATTCAAAGGAGTTTTATGCCATTTGCGGCTCACGCCGGCGATTGTGTCAATGGAACTTTTTGTAAAGAACCATGCTCAATAGCAGGTTGCCTACACAGGAACAGCGTCGATTTCGCAGGGTTAGATAAGTGATCATCAACTGCGAAACTGGCGACAAGACTATTCGCGCAGCCGACCGTGTCGAGCTGCGTTTTTCGTGCACGCTTTAAGATGGCTTGCAGGAAACTTGCTTGAAGGGGGAGAACTTTTGCGAAAAGCCCGAGTCTATGTTTGCGAGCCTGAACAATATCAGTTGCAACACTCCTTCATGCTCAACGAGGAGTGTTCATGCTAACCCAGGAAGAGGATCAGCAGCTTGTCGAGCGCGTACAGCGTGGCGATACGCGAGCATTTGATCTGTTGGTGCTGAAGTATCAGCACAAAATTCTAGGGTTGATCGTGCGATTCGTGCACGACACCCATGAGGCTCAAGACGTTGCACAGGAAGCCTTTATCAAGGCTTACCGTGCTCTCGGAAATTTTCGCGGTGACAGTGCTTTCTACACGTGGCTGTATCGCATCGCCATTAACACGGCGAAGAACTATCTGGTCTCGCGAGGTCGGCGACCACCGGATAGCGATGTAAGGTCTGAAGACGCGGAGTTCTACGACGGCGACCACGGCCTCAAGGACATCGAGTCGCCGGAGCGTGCATTGTTGAGGGATGAGATCGAAGGCACCGTCCATCGGACCATCCAGCTTCTCCCGGAAGATTTACGTACGGCACTAACTTTACGTGAATTCGATGGTCTGAGTTATGAAGACATTGCGAGCGTCATGCAGTGTCCTGTTGGTACCGTGCGCTCTCGGATCTTCCGCGCTCGGGAAGCCATCGATAAAGCCCTGCAGCCGTTGTTGCAGGAATCCTGAGACAGCGGCGATAGCCCAAGAGAGGAACCCGCCATGAGTCGTGAAGCCCTGCAGGAATCGCTGTCCGCGGTACTGGATAACGAAGCGGACGAACTGGAATTACGTCGGGTATTGAATGCCATTGACGATGCCGATACTCGCGCCACCTGGTCGCGTTACCAAGTTGCTCGTGCAGCGATGCACAAAGAGCTGCTGGTGCCTCATCTGGATATCTCGGCTGCTGTGTCTGCCGCGATCGCCGATGAAGTCAGCCCGCTCAAGGCAGCTCGCGGTCCTTGGCGTACGCTGGGTCGTCTGGCCGTTGCAGCGTCGGTTACCGTAGCCGTTCTGGCCGGTGTCCGCCTGTATAACCAGGATGACATTGCCGGTGCACAACTGGCACAGCAGACCCAACAGCCTGCCAATCTGACTGTTCCGCAAGTCAAAGGCCCGGCCGTACTGGCTGGCTACACTGAAAGCGCCGAGCAAGCGCCTGGTCCTATGGCCAATGGTGTGTTGCAGGGCGGTGGTCAAGGTGACCAGCGTCTGCCGGGCTATCTGCGCCAGCACGCCCAGGAAGCAGCGTTGAAAGGTACTGAAAGCGCGCTGCCATACGCACGTGCTGCGAGCCTGGAAAACCGTTAAGGAGGATCATGCGAGCCGTCCCTCTACTGCCGTTACTGCTTGGTGGATGGCTTGCCCTCCCGGTACAGGCTGATGATGCGCAAGACGCAATCAATCGTCTTGCCAAGGTTGATCAGCAGCAGAGCTATCAAGGTACGTTTGTATATGAGCGCAATGGTAGTTTTTCTACCCATCGAATCTGGCACCGCATAGCGGACGGTCATATTCAGGAGCGCCTGCTACAGCTTGATGGTTCCGCTCAGGAAGTATTGCGTGTTGACGGGCTTACTCAGTGCGTCAGCGGCACGCTGGAAGCGGGGGTGGCCAATCCGGCCGATTCTTCTGCCCGCGCATTCGATGTCAAAAGACTATCCGCCTGGTACGACGTGAAAATTGCCGGAAAATCCAGAGTGGCCGGTCGTCAGGCAACTATCGTTGCGCTGTCCCCCAAGGACCAGCATCGATACGGCCTCGAATTGCACCTGGATAACGAAACCGGTCTTGTGCTCAAGTCGCTTCTGTTGAGTGAGAAGGGGCAGTTGCTCGAGCGTTTCCAGTTTACCGATCTCGATACCGCCAGCGTGCTGTCCGAACAGATGCTCAAGACCAGTGCCGACTGCAAGCCTGTTTCTGTGGTGAAGACCAAGCCTGAGGCCTCCATAAGCCCTGTGGCCTGGCACTCAGACTGGCTGCCGCCGGGTTTTGACGTCAGCAGCAGCGGTGTGCGCAAAGACCCTGCTACGCAGTCGGCGGTGACGCATCTCATGTACAGCGACGGTCTGGCGCGTTTTTCGGTGTTCATCGAATCGGTGAAAGGTGGCGCGTCTTCGGATATTCGCACTCAGCTAGGCCCGACAGTGGCCGTTTCCCGCCGTCTGACAACGCCGCAGGGCGATATGATGGTGACGGTCGTCGGAGAAGTTCCGATGGGCACTGCAGAGCGCATAGCATTGTCGATGCGTAACGACGAACCTTCAGCCAATAAATAAACATTTGGAGTCACGGCTCCCGGGATGTAAAAATTTTCATCCTGGGTTGAAGAAGCCGCCAGGCCGCACTCAACCTGGCTTGAGCAAAGGCGCTGAAATGTTTGGTGAGGTTTCCAGATTGCAAAAGCTCGGTTTTTTTTCTATAGGTCACAGCCTCGCAGCTCTGGCCTTTTGTCGTTTCCAGAGGTCATGTCGCTGATCCAGAGATGAGCATCGTTGCTTGAGGTCTTTGAGTCGGTTGCTTCGGACTGCTTAATTTTTTCCTCGTTACGAACGGGAGCCATATGTCGATACCACGCATGAAATCCTACTTTTCATTGATTGCCGCTGTGCTGATGCTCGGTCAGGTTGCTACGGCTCAGGCCGAAAACCTGCCGGACTTCACCGGGCTGGTCGAGCAGGCATCGCCCGCAGTGGTGAATATCAGTACGCGCCAGAAGTTGCCGGACCGTGCCGTCGCCAATCAGCAGATGCCTGATCTGGAAGGCCTGCCGCCGATGCTTCGTGAGTTTCTCGAGCGCAGCATGCCGCCAGGTTCGCGTCCGCCGGGCTCGGGTGCAGGCAAGGGTGATCGCCAGCGTGAAGCTCAGTCCCTCGGCTCGGGCTTCATCATCTCCCCTGACGGCTACGTGCTGACCAACAATCATGTAATCGATGGTGCTGACGAGATTCTCGTACGCCTGTCCGATCGCAGCGAGTTGAAGGCCAAGCTGGTCGGTACCGATCCGCGTACCGACGTTGCCGTTCTGAAGATTGAGGGCAAGGACCTGCCAACCGCCAAACTGGGCAATTCCAATACGCTCAAGGTCGGTGAATGGGTTCTGGCGATCGGCTCGCCGTTCGGTTTCGATCACTCCGTGACCAAGGGTATCGTCAGTGCCAAGGGGCGCAGCCTGCCTAACGACACCTACGTGCCGTTCATTCAGACCGACGTGGCCATCAACCCGGGTAACTCCGGTGGCCCGCTGTTCAACATGGCTGGCGAGGTCGTCGGGATCAACTCGCAGATCTTCACGCGTTCCGGTGGTTTCATGGGCCTGTCGTTCGCGATTCCGATCGACGTCGCCATGGATGTGGCCAACCAGCTCAAGGCCAACGGCAAAGTCAGCCGCGGCTGGCTGGGTGTGGTCATCCAGGAAGTGAACAAGGACCTTGCCGAGTCGTTTGGTCTGGACAAGCCTGCCGGCGCGCTGGTTGCGCAAGTGCTTGAAGACGGCCCGGCTGCCAAGGGCGGTGTGCAGGTGGGTGACGTGATTCTGAGCGCCAACGGCCAGCCCATCGTCATGTCGGCCGACCTGCCGCACCTGATCGGCAACCTCAAGGACGGCAGCAAGGCCGAACTTGAAGTGATTCGCGACGGCAAGCGTCAGAAGCTGACGGTCACCGTCGGCGCGCTGCCTGATGAAGGTCAGGAAATGGGCGATGTTGGCGGTACGGGTGCCGAGCGCAGCAGTAATCGTCTGGGCGTATCGGTGATCGAGCTGACCGCCGAGCAGAAGAAATCCCTGGACCTCAAAGGTGGCGTTGCCATCAAGGAAGTCACCGGCGGCCCGGCTTCGCTGATCGGTCTGCAGGCGGGTGATGTGATCACTCACCTGAACAATCAGGCGATCACGTCCAGCAAGCAGTTCACCGAGGTGGCGAAAAGCCTGCCCAAGGATCGCTCTGTCTCGATGCGTGTTCTGCGTCAGGGCCGTGCGACCTTCATCACCTTTAAGCTGTCCGAGTAACCGGTCGGTTTAAGCGGAAAGGGTGGCCATGGCCACCCTTTTTTGTGCCCGTTTGTTTGCCGTGCGCCGATCCGGGTGCCTGTAAGCGTGACGCCTCTTGCTTAGTTCAGGTACAATTCCCGGCTATTTTTCGGCGGGCAATCTGCCTGCAACCTTTTTGAGTGTTGATCCGTGAGTGATTTGAGTCATATCCGCAATTTCTCCATCATCGCCCACATTGACCATGGCAAGTCGACGCTGGCCGACCGCTTCATTCAAATGTGCGGCGGCCTGACCGAGCGCGAAATGGAAGCGCAGGTGCTGGACTCCATGGATCTTGAGCGCGAGCGCGGGATCACCATCAAGGCCCATAGCGTTACCCTGTATTACAAGGCCAAAGACGGTATCACCTACCAGCTGAACTTCATTGACACCCCGGGGCACGTCGACTTCACCTACGAAGTCAGCCGTTCTCTGGCCGCGTGCGAAGGCGCGTTGCTGGTGGTCGATGCAGGGCAGGGCGTCGAGGCGCAATCGGTCGCCAACTGCTACACCGCCATCGAGCAGGGCCTTGAGGTCATGCCGGTACTGAACAAGATGGACTTGCCGCAGGCCGATCCGGACCGCGTCAAGGAAGAGATCGAGAAGATCATCGGCATCGACGCCACCGATGCCGTGGCGTGCAGCGCCAAGAGCGGCATGGGCGTGGACGAGGTCCTCGAGCGTCTGGTCGCGACCATTCCAGCGCCCACCGGCAATATCGAAGATCCGCTGCAGGCGTTGATCATCGACTCCTGGTTCGACAACTACCTGGGCGTCGTGTCTCTGGTGCGTGTGCGCCACGGCCGCGTCAAGAAGGGCGACAAGATTCTCGTCAAGTCGACCGGCAAGCTGCATCTGGTCGACAGCGTGGGCGTGTTCAACCCCAAGCACTCGGCGACCGTCGATCTGAAAGCCGGCGAAGTAGGCTTCATCATTGCCGGCATCAAGGACATTCACGGTGCGCCGGTCGGTGACACCCTGACCCTGAGCACCACCCCCGACGTCGACGTCCTGCCTGGCTTCAAACGCATTCAGCCACAAGTCTATGCAGGCCTGTTTCCGGTCAGCTCGGACGACTTCGAAGACTTCCGTGAAGCGCTGCAAAAGCTGACCCTGAACGACTCTTCACTGCAATACCTGCCCGAGAGTTCCGACGCGCTGGGCTTCGGCTTCCGCTGCGGCTTCCTCGGCATGCTGCACATGGAGATCATCCAGGAACGCCTGGAGCGTGAGTACAATCTCGACCTGATCACCACCGCGCCAACCGTAATCTTCGAGCTGTTGCTCAAGACCGGCGAAACGATTTACGTCGATAACCCTTCCAAACTGCCTGACCTGTCGGCCATCGAAGACATGCGCGAGCCCATCGTTCGCGCAAATATTCTTGTGCCGCAGGAGCACCTGGGCAACGTCATTACGTTGTGCATCGAAAAACGTGGCGTACAGCACGACATGCTGTTCCTCGGCACGCAGGTTCAGGTGAGCTACGATTTGCCGATGAACGAAGTCGTTCTGGACTTCTTCGATCGTCTCAAGTCTGTCAGCCGCGGTTATGCTTCGCTGGATTATCATTTTGATCGCTACCAGTCGGCCAACCTGGTCAAGCTCGACGTGCTGATCAACGCCGAGAAGGTCGACGCCCTGGCCCTGATCGTTCACCGCGACAACGCACACTACAAGGGGCGTGCGTTGACCGAGAAGATGAAAGAGCTGATCCCTCGACAGATGTTCGACGTGGCAATTCAGGCGGCTATCGGCGGTCAGATTGTGGCCCGGACAACCGTCAAGGCGCTTAGAAAGAACGTATTGGCCAAATGCTACGGCGGTGACGTCAGCCGCAAGCGTAAATTGCTGGAGAAGCAAAAGGCCGGTAAGAAACGCATGAAGCAGGTCGGCAACGTGGAAATTCCACAGGAAGCCTTCCTTGCAGTGCTCAGGTTGGAATAGTCAGGTCCTATGTCACTAAATTTCCCGCTGTTGTTGGTCATCGCTGTCTTCGTCTGTGGCGTGCTTGCACTGATTGATCTGGTCATCCTGGCGCCTCGTCGCCGGGCTGCCATTTCCAACTATCAGGGCAGCGTGGGCGAACCTGACATTGCTGTCGTGGAGCGCTTGAACAAGGAGCCTTTGCTGGTCGAGTACGGCAAATCGTTCTTCCCGGTGTTGTTTATCGTGCTGGTGCTTCGTTCGTTTCTGGTCGAGCCGTTCCAGATTCCTTCGGGCTCGATGAAGCCGACACTGGATGTGGGTGATTTCATTCTGGTCAACAAGTTCGCGTACGGCATTCGCCTGCCGGTACTGGACCAGAAGGTGATTCAGATCGGTGATCCGCAGCGTGGCGACGTGATGGTGTTCCGCTACCCGAGCGACCCGAGCGTCAACTACATCAAGCGTGTCGTGGGTCTGCCAGGTGATCGTATCCGCTACACCAGCGACAAGCGGCTGTTCATCAATGGCGAGCTGGTCGCCAAGAAGCTGATCGGCACCGAGCCCGGCACATTGGGCAGCGCGGAACTGTACGAAGAGCAGCTGGGCGAAGTCGAACATCAGATCCGTCAGGAAATGAGCCGCTACCGCGCGCCGCCTGACAGTGAATGGACAGTGCCTGCCGCGCACTACTTCATGATGGGCGATAACCGTGACAACTCCAACGACAGCCGTTACTGGGATGATCCCAACATTCCCAAGGACGAGCTGGGCATGGTCCCGGACAAGAACATCGTAGGCAAGGCGTTCGCGGTGTGGATGAGCTGGCCCGAGCCGAAACTGAGCCACTTCCCCAATTTTGCGCGCGTAGGGCTGATCAAGTAATCGATGCGGCGCTGCCTGAGCAGCGCCGCATGTCATTTGGGCTGACTGGAAACGCCTCTGAAGCATGAGTCGACCCGGTCAGGAGGCGTTGCACTCTTGAGGTCGAAGTCGAACATGACGTTCTCTACTTCTCAAAAAGGCTTTTCTTTCGTGGGCTGGCTGTTGGTGCTGGCGCTGGTCGCGTTTGCGACGAGCACGGCCTTCAAGCTGGTCCCGCACTACCTCGACTACATGACGATGAAGAAAATCATCGAAGCGGTCGACACCAACAAGACCCTGGACATCACCACGGTCGACGATTTTTACGGTTATGTCGGTAAGAACATGCAGGTCAACAGCATTCGGGATATAGATTTGAACAAGGCGTTGAAAGTGACGGTGGAGAACAATGCGTTCCAGGCTCATTTGAACTATGAGCAGCGTGAACCGTGGTTCCAGAACATCGATCTTGTGTTGAAGTTCGACAAGCAATTCAGCGTGGGTAAACCGTGAGCGTATCCTTGAGCCGCCTTGAGCGTCAGCTCGGCTACACCTTCAAGGATCAGGAGCTGATGGTCCTGGCCCTGACCCATCGCAGTTTTGCCGGTCGCAACAATGAGCGTCTGGAGTTTCTCGGTGATGCCATTCTCAACTTCGTGGCCGGCGAGGCGCTGTTCGAGCGCTTCCCCCAGGCTCGCGAAGGCCAGTTGTCCCGCTTGCGCGCGCGGCTGGTGAAGGGTGAAACCCTGGCGTTGCTGGCGCGTGGTTTTGATCTGGGCGAGTACCTGCGCCTCGGCTCGGGCGAGTTGAAAAGCGGTGGTTTCCGTCGTGAGTCGATTCTCGCCGACGCGCTCGAGGCGCTTATCGGGGCGATCTATCTGGATGCAGGCATGGAAGCGGCGCGCGAGCGCGTCCTGGCCTGGCTGACCACCGAATTTGACAGCCTGACGCTGGTGGACACTAACAAGGACCCCAAGACCCGACTGCAGGAATTTCTCCAGTCGCGGGCCTGTGAACTGCCGCGTTACGAGGTGGTGGATATCCAGGGCGAACCGCATTGCCGGACGTTTTTCGTCGAATGCGAGATCAACCTATTGAATGAAAAAAGCCGAGGACAGGGTGTCAGCCGCCGGATTGCCGAACAGGTAGCCGCCGCAGCAGCACTCATCGCCCTGGGCGTGGAGAACGGTCATGAATGATACAACCGCAACACGCTGTGGCTATGTTGCCATTGTCGGCCGTCCCAACGTAGGCAAGTCCACGCTGCTCAACCACATTCTCGGTCAGAAGCTCGCGATCACCTCGCGCAAGCCGCAGACCACGCGCCACAACATGCTGGGCATCAAGACCGAGGGCGCCGTTCAGGCGATCTATGTCGACACTCCCGGTATGCACAAGAATGGCGAGAAAGCGCTCAACCGTTACATGAACAAGACCGCTTCGGCGGCGCTGAAGGACGTCGACGTGGTCATCTTCGTCGTCGATCGCACCCGCTGGACGGACGAAGACCAGATGGTTCTGGAGCGCGTTCAGTATGTCCAGGGTCCGGTCATCCTGGCGATCAACAAGACCGATCGCATCGAGGACAAGAGCGACCTGATGCCGCACCTGGAGTGGTTGCAGGGCCAGCTGCCGAATGCGTCCATCGTGCCGATCTCCGCGCAGCATGGCCACAACCTCGAAGCGCTGGAAAGCCTGATTGCCTCGCACCTGCCCGAGAATGACCACTTCTTCCCGGAAGACCAGATCACCGATCGCAGCAGCCGCTTTCTGGCCGCCGAACTGGTTCGCGAGAAGATCATGCGCCAGTTGGGTGCCGAGCTTCCGTACCAGATCACCGTCGAGATCGAAGAGTTCAAGCAGCAGGGCCGCACCCTGCATATCCACGCGCTGATTCTCGTCGAGCGCGACGGACAGAAGAAGATCATCATTGGCGACAAGGGCGATCGCATCAAGCGCATCGGCAGTGATGCGCGTCGTGACATGGAACTGTTGTTCGACTCCAAGGTGATGCTCAACCTCTGGGTCAAGGTCAAAGGTGGCTGGTCCGATGACGAGCGCGCCCTGCGTTCCCTTGGCTACGGCGACCTCTAAGCTGTCCTTTCGCCCGACCTTTCGGTGGTCGGGCGAACACTTCCCTTTCGAGCCAGCCTGATGAGCACGCCCACCGGCCAACCTGCTTATGTGCTCCACAGTCGTGCGTATCGCGAAAACAGCGCGCTGGTCGACTTCCTCACGCCTCAGGGCCGTCTGCGTGCCGTGCTGCGCAGTGCCAAGGGCAAGGCGGGTTCGCTGGCACGCCCGTTCGTGCCCCTCGAGGTCGAGTTTCGAGGGCGGGGCGAGCTGAAGAATGTCGGCCGCATGGAAAGCGCGGGCGTCGCTACCTGGATGACCGGCGAGGCGCTGTTCAGCGGCATGTACCTCAACGAGCTGCTGATTCGCCTGTTGCCTGCCGAAGACCCTCATCCTGCCGTATTCGAACATTACGCTGCCACGCTGCTGGCCCTTGCTCTGGGGCGTCCGCTGGAGCCGTTGCTGCGTTCGTTCGAATGGCGCTTGCTGGATGACCTGGGCTATGGCTTCGCGATGGACGCCGACATCAACGGCGAACCGCTGGCCATTGATGGCATGTATCGCCTGCAGGTCGATGCCGGGCTCGAGCGTGTGTACCTGCTTCAGCCCGGTCTTTTTCAGGGCGCGGAATTACTGGCCATGTCCGAAGCCGACTGGAGCGTCCCGGGCGCGTTGTCCGCTGCCAAGCGCCTGATGCGTCAGGCGCTGGCAGTTCACTTGGGCGGTCGCCCTTTAGTCAGTCGTGAACTGTTTCGCAAGCCTTGATCAGGCTTTATTCTCTACAGCCTGCTTCGACCAGCTCGCCCATTTTTCTGGAGACCACCGTGACCCACAGCACTCGTATCCTTCTCGGCGTGAACATCGACCACGTAGCCACCTTGCGTCAGGCCCGTGGCACGCGCTACCCGGACCCGGTAAAGGCTGCCCTGGATGCCGAAGAGGCAGGCGCCGACGGCATCACCGTCCACCTGCGTGAGGACCGCAGACACATTCAGGAGCGCGATGTCCTGCTGCTCAAGGATGTCTTGCAGACCCGCATGAATTTCGAGATGGGCGTCACCGAAGACATGCTCGCCTTCGCCGAACGCATTCGTCCGGCGCACATCTGCCTGGTGCCTGAGACACGGCAGGAGCTGACCACCGAAGGCGGTCTGGACGTGGCGGGGCAGGAAGCGCGTATCAAGGCGGCGGTCGAGCGACTGGCGAAGATTGGCTGCGAAGTTTCGCTGTTCATCGACGCCGACGAGCGTCAGATCGCCGCTTCAAAGCGCGTCGGCGCCCCCGCCATCGAACTGCATACCGGTCGCTATGCCGACGCTCAGACCCCGACCGAAGTCGCCGAAGAACTGCAGCGGGTCGCCGATGGCGTAGCGTTTGGTCTCGCCCAGGGGCTGGTCGTCAATGCCGGTCACGGCCTGCATTATCACAACGTCGAAGCCGTCGCCGCGATCAAGGGCATCAACGAACTGAACATCGGCCACGCGCTGGTGGCTCATGCTCTGTTCGTCGGCTTCAAGGCGGCAGTGGCCGAGATGAAGGCGTTGATCGTGGCGGCAGCCAGATAACTCGTCCCTCAGGGCTTGCGCCCCACGATCACCGCACGCATGGGGGCGGGCAGGCCCTCGACTGTCTTGCTGTGATCGGTGGGGTCCAGGTAGTCGCTCAGGGACTGAAAGCGCATCCACTCGGTGCTGCGTTGTTCGTCGACCGTCGTGTGGCTGACGTCGACGCAACGCACATCGGTGAAGCCGGCACGGCGCATCCACAATTCCAGAGCAGGCACTGAAGGCAGGAACCAGACGTTGCGCATCTGCGCATAACGATCTTCCGGGACCAGCACTTGATGAACATCACCCGGCACGACCAGGGTTTCCATCACCAGCTCGCCGCCTTTTACCAGACAGTCTTTCAAGGCCAGCAGGTGGTCGATGGGGGATTTGCGGTGATACAGCACGCCCATCGAGAAGACTGTGTCGAAGCCTTCCAGATTGGCGGGCAAGTCTTCCAGGGCGAACGGCAGATGCCAGGCGGGCAGGTCAGGCAGGTAGCGCTGCATGGCCTGGAACTGGCAGAAGAACAGCCAGTTGGGGTCGACCCCGATCACGCTGTCGGCCCCGGCGCCAAGCATGCGCCACTGGTAATAACCGTTACCGCAGCCGACATCCAGAACGCGTTTGCCCTTCAGGTCCAGGTGTGGCGAAACCCGCGACCACTTCCAGTCCGAGCGCCATTCGGTGTCGATATGCACGCCGAACACATTGAACGGCCCCTTGCGCCACGGTGACAGGCCAAGCAATGCCTTGCGCAGCACGGTGCGGGTCTCGCCGTTGCACTCGGCTTCCAGGGTAAAACTGTCGATCAGGTCGATTCGCTCGGGCTGCAGGTCGGGCAAGGCATCCAGCGCACTTTGCCAGCGCTGCAGGTCACCGTGACCCTTGGCCATCTTGGTGTCGAGCTGGGCTTGCAGGCCATTGGCCCAGTCGGCCAGAGGGGTTCCCGCCAGACGACGGACGAGGGGAGCGAGATCAATCATGGCAGGGCAATCAATGAGGTGAAGTTAAGGCATTGAAACCAGGGCACCACCTTGGAAAAACCTGCGGCAAGCAGGCGTTGGCGGTGTTCTTCGAGGCTGTCGGGTTTCATGACGTTTTCGATGGCGCTGCGCTTCTGGGCAATTTCCAGGTCGCTGTAGCCGTTGGCGCGTTTGAAGGCGATGTGCAGGTCGGTCAGCAGCGCCTGTTCCTGCGGGTCATCGAAGCGCAGTTTTTCCGAGAGAATCAGCGCGCCGCCGGGCACCAGTGCGTCACGAATGCGCCCGAGCAATGCCAGGCGCTGGTCGGGAGCGATGAATTGCAGGGTGAAGTTCAGCGCCACCACCGAGGCCGGTTTGAACGCCAGCGCGAGTATGTCGCCTTCGAGCACCTGCACCGGCAACAACTCCTGAAACATGGAGTCCTGCGCGTTGAGGTATTCACGGCAACGCTCGACCATGGCACTGGAGTTGTCTATCGCGATGACCTCACAACCCTCACCGCGCACATGGCGGCGCAGGGCCTGGGTGACGGCGCCCAGAGAACTGCCCAGGTCATAGAGCACTGTGTTTGGCTGGGCAAATTGCGCGGCCAGGACACCGAGGTTTTCGACAATCGTCGGATAACCGGGCACCGAGCGTTTGATCATGTCCGGGAATACCCGCACCACGTCTTCGTTGAAGGCGAAGTCAGGCACCTGGGGCAGCGGCTGGGCGAAAATGCGGTCGGTTTCTTTGCTCACGGCGGTTCCGGCGAAGGCTTTGAAAAGCGGGCATTCTAGCCAAGTTGCCGCCGGGATGCATGGTGCAGTACGTGCTGTCGGACAAGCCGCGCGCAACGCCTCACTTCACGCTGATGGCGCACTCGAAGGTCTGCTCCGGGGCGACTTCGGGGGCCCAGGGCTGCTGATAGACCATCATCAGCCGGCCGGTCCCGGCATCGGTGGCCTTGAAGCGCCAGACCGATTGCCCACCGTTGCCGACCATTTCCTTGCTCTCGGCGCTGGCATACACCTCAGGGCCCAGGCTGCGCAGGATATTCTGCGCCGGGTTCTGGGTCAGCCAGCGAAAGCCGGTGGTCGGGTTGCTGGGCAGGGTAAGGATCAATGTCTGCCCGGACGTGAGTGTCAGCGGGCAGTCGCTTTGCGTGTCGATGGAAACAATGTTTTTCGGCGTCTGAGCGCACGCCGTCAGCAGCGCAAGGCTCAGCGGGGCAATGAAACGGGCAGGGGTCATGGCAAGTTCCGGTATCGCGATACGAGGCGCAAGGATAACTGATCGGAGTTTTGTGGGGGAGTACGACAGGTGTCGCGCTGTGGATCGAACGCAGAGCGTCCAGAACTGCATTCCCACGCTGGAGCGTGCGGAACGAGAGGCGCCCGATAGAACACCTCTTGTGCCAGTTCAGCGTGGGACCTGCGCAGTATCAATCTTTAGAACAACACCTTCACCACGTCGGCGAAGCGTTTGGCGAAGTGCACGGTAATGCCTTCCTTGAGATAGTCCGGCAGTTCTTCGAAGTTGCCACGGTTAGGCTCCGGCAGGATCAGTTCGTGGATCTTCTGGCGCCGCGCGGCAATGACTTTTTCGCGGACGCCGCCGATGGGCAGTACATGCCCGGTCAGGGTCAGTTCGCCGGTCATGGCGACGCCTTTTTTCGGCGGCTGGTTGCGGGCCAGGGACAGCAAGGCGCTGGCCATGGTCACACCCGCACTCGGGCCGTCTTTCGGGGTGGCACCTTCGGGGACGTGTACGTGCACGAACGCCTCATCGAAGAACTTCGCATCACCACCAAACTTCGACAGATTGGCGCTGACGTAGCTGTAGGCAATTTCGGCCGACTCCTTCATCACATCGCCCAATTGCCCGGTCAGCTTGAAGCCGCGGTTGAGCGTATGAATGCGCGTCGCCTCGATCGGCAGGGTAGCGCCGCCCATACTGGTCCAGGCCAGACCGGTGATCACGCCGGTGCCGGACAGCACCTGTTCGCTGCGGAACACCGGCATGCCCAGCGACGCTTCGAGGTCTTTCGGCCCGATCTTGATCACTGAATCGGGCTCGTCCAGCAGTTTCACGACAGCTTTGCGCACCAGCTTGCCAAGCTGTTTCTCCAGATGCCGCACACCGGCTTCGCGAGCGTAACCCTCGATGACGGCGCGCAGTGCGCTGTCGCTGATGCTCAGCTTGTTTTTCGCAACGCCGGCTTTCGCCAACTGCTTGGGCCACAAGTGGCGTTTGGCGATTGCCAGCTTCTCTTCGGTGATATAGCCGGACAGGCGAATCACTTCCATCCGGTCAAGCAGCGGGCCGGGGATCGAGTCCAGCGTGTTGGCCGTGCACACGAACAGGACCTTGGAGAGGTCCAGGCGCAGGTCCAGGTAGTGATCGAGAAACTCGACGTTCTGTTCCGGGTCCAGGGTTTCCAGCAGGGCAGACGCCGGGTCGCCCTGATAGCTCTGCCCCATCTTGTCGATTTCATCGAGCATGATGACCGGGTTCATGACTTCAACGTCTTTCAACGCCTGCACCAGCTTGCCCGGTTGCGCGCCGATATAGGTACGGCGGTGGCCCTTGATTTCCGCCTCGTCGCGCATGCCGCCCACGCTCAGGCGATAGAACGGTCGCCCCAGCGACTCGGCAATCGAGCGCCCGACACTGGTCTTGCCCACCCCCGGCGGGCCGACCAGCAGCACGATCGAGCCGCTGATTTCGCCCTTGTAGGCACCCACCGCAAGGAATTCGAGAATCCGCGCCTTGATATCGTCAAGCCCGGCATGGTGCTGATCGAGTACCTTGCGTGCGTGCTTGAGATCCAGCTTGTCGGCGCCGTAGACGCCCCATGGCAACGAGCTGGTCCAGTCCAGGTAATTGCGTGTCACGGCGTATTCGGGCGAGCCGGTTTCCAGCACCTTGAGCTTGCCGATTTCTTCGTCGAACTTCTTGCGCGCCTGTGGCGGCAGGGTCTTGCCTTCCAGGCGCTGCTCGAACTGTTCGATGTCGGCGCTGCGATCGTCCTTGCTCAGGCCCAGCTCCTGCTGAATGACCTTGAGCTGTTCCTTGAGGAAGAACTGCCGCTGATGCTCGCCGATCTTACGGTTCACCTCGGCGGAGATTTCCTTCTGCAGGCGTGCAACCTCGACTTCCTTGCGCAGCATCGGCAGGACTTTCTCCATGCGCCTGAGCATCGGCACACAGTCGAGTACTTCCTGCAATTCGACCCCGGTGGCCGAGGTCAGGGCAGCGGCAAAGTCGGTGAGCGGCGAGGGGTCATTGGGGCTGAAACGGTTGAGATAATTCTTCAGCTCTTCGCTGTACAGCGGGTTGAGCGGCAGCAGTTCCTTGATCGCGTTGATCAGGGCCATGCCGTAGGCCTTCACTTCATCGGTCGGCTCATTGGGCTGCTGCGGGTATTCGACTTCTACCAGATACGGCGGGCGATGATGCTTGAGCCAGGTACGGATGCGCACCCGGCTGAGGCCCTGCGCGACGAACTGTAAACGACCATTTTCACGACTGGCGTGGTGAACCTTGACCAGAGTGCCGTACTCGGGGAGTGCGTCAGTCTTGAAGTGGCGTGGATCTTCCTGCGGAGTGTCCATGAAGAACAGCGCCAGCGAATGGTGTTCGGACTTGCTGACCAGCTCCAGCGTTTCGGCCCACGGCTCTTCATTGACGATGACAGGCAGGACCTGCGCCGGAAAGAACGGACGGTTGTGGATCGGAATGATGTAAACCTTGTCGGGCAGGTTCTGGCCGGGCAAGGCCAGCGAGGTGCTGTCGGAACTCAGAGACACGTCGTGCTCGTCTGCGTCATTGGGCAAGTCTGGCGAGTCTGTCTGCTGGTCGCTCATGGGGCACCTGAGAAGTTGAACATGGCTCTTAGATGGGGCAGCGGCTCTCAGGTTTCAATAGTCTTGGTCGATAGTCTGTAAAGCGGTTGGAAAACCGTTATTTATTAGCGGGCCTGTCAGGGCTGACAAGAACGGGCTTACTTCATTTACAGCGCCGCCGGTATGGGTTGAATCAGGCATGACCAACGTATTTATTTCTGCATTAGTGGCAGGACTGTGGATAGCATCGGCTGCAAACGCATCGGCTTCCAGCTTTACTGCCCAGGTAATGGACAAGGAAGGCAAGCCCCTTGCAGATGCGGTGGTAACGCTCAAAGGGCCGTCCGATCCTTCACCTATCGTGTTGAAGGCGTCAATGGACCAGCGTGATCAGGAGTTTGCACCACATGTACTGGCCGTCCACGCCGGCACCCAGGTCAAGTTTCCCAACAGCGACAACATCCGCCACCAGGTCTACTCCTTTTCTCCGGCCAAGCGCTTCGAGTTGCGGCTTTACGAGGGCGTGCCCTCGGATCCGCTGTTGTTCGACAAGCCCGGCGTGGTGGTGCTGGGCTGCAACATCCACGACTGGATGGTCGGTTACATCTACGTCACCGACGATTCATGGTTCGGCGTGACCGACAGAAACGGCCTGCTCAAGCTGGATCAGGTGCCGGCCGGGCATTATGCCGCCACCCTCTGGCATCCGCGCATCGCGGACATGCAGCCTGTATCGGGCGGCGAGTTCGAGGTGCCGGCGGCAGGCCTCACCCAGCGTTTCAACCTGGCGGTCGAAGTGGAGGCCGAGGACAAACCCGGCAAGCCCGCACCGGGCCGCTTCGGTGACGCCTTCCACGAGGCCACGCATGAATGAAATTTAAAGCCAGCTTTCAGGCGCGCATCGCCGGGGTTCTGATTGTCCTGTTGCTGATTGTCGTGAGTGCGGTTTATCTCGCCGTCAAGGTTGCAACGGGCGATGCGGTGCGTACTCAGGCCCAGGCACAACTGGAAGTGGGTAGCCGCGTGTTCGAACGGCTGATCGATCTGCGCGGCAAACGTCTGCGTGACACGGTGCAGTTGGTGGCCGCCGATTTTGGCTTTCGCGACGCCGTGGCCAGTGCCGATTCCTCGACCATTCGCTCGGTGTTGCTCAACCATGGCAAACGCATCAACGCCAGCGACATGTTCCTGCTGGGCATGGATGGCGTGGTGATTGCCAGCACCGTGCCGAAAGTCCCCGAGGGTTCCAGATTTGTCTATGACCAGGCCCTGCGCAACGCCAAACGTGCCGGTCAGTCAGTGCTCATTGTGCCCGGCGGCGGAGACCCTCATTTGCTGGTGGAGGCCACCGTTCTCGCGCCATTGCCGATCGGCCGCGTGGTCATGGGCTTTACCATCGACAGCGATATTGCCGAAGAACTGCGTTCGCTCAGCGGTCTGGAAGTGTCTTTTCTCACCGTAGAAGACGGTAAGACCGGTGATCTGATCAGTACCCAGCCAGCGGCCCTGCACGCGGGTTTGATCGAGCTGATGCGCAGCTCCTCGGAAGGCCAGATGTTGCTGACCGAGCAATCGAACCTTAACTTTCTCAGTCAGACCCTGATGCTCGCCAACACCAGCAATGGCGGCGACGGGCAGGTCATCGCGCTGTTGCAGAGCCCTCTGGACAAGGCCTATCAGGCATTCGCGCCACTGAATCAAAAGATTTTCTGGATTTCCATGGCCGCCCTGGTGGCCTCGCTGATCGGCACACTGGCGCTGGCGCGAAGCGTCTCGCTGCCGGTACGGGCCCTGGCCACGGCGGCCAAACGTATTGGTGATGGCGACTATAAAACGCCGGTCGCGCTGGTGCGTAGCGATGAACTCGGCATGCTCGCCGACGCGATCAACACCATGCAGCAGGGCATTGCCGTGCGCGAGGGGCAATTGGCCCACAACGCCCTGCACGACAATCTGACCGGGCTGCCCAACCGGGCGCTGGTGATGGAGCGTCTGGGCAGTTCGATTGCGGCACATCGCGGGGTTGCCCTGTTGTCTCTGAGCATCGAGAACCTCGCCACGATCAGCGAAAGCGTGAGCGCCGAAGGTGTTGACCAGTTGTTACGGCAGGCGGGTCAGCGCCTGCAAGGTAATCTGCGCGCCGGCGATACCGTGGCCCGTCTGGGGGCCAACGAGTTTCTGCTGTTGCTGGACAACATTGCCAGCGATGGTGCGGTGGGCATGGCAGACGCTGTGCAGCGTCTGCTCAGTGAGCCGCAGCGTATCGACAATCATGAGCTGGAGCTTGAGTGCTGCATTGGTATCACGGTGTACCCGGAACACGGTGATTCCGCCCAGGAATTGCTCAGCCGTGCGGCAATTGCCCGCAAGGATGCCACGTTCCTTCCCGGTCGCCTGCAGATCTATCAGGATGGACGTGACCTGGCCCACCAGCGGCAGATCACGCTCATTCGTGACCTGCGCAAGGCCGCGCAGAATGGCGAACTATCGCTGCATTACCAGCCCAAGCTGGATATTCGTCAGGGCTATGTGCGTCAGGCCGAAGCGTTGTTGCGCTGGGCTCATCCGCAGTTCGGCAGTGTCTCGCCCGCCGAATTCATCGTCCTCGCCGAGCGCACCGGAAGCATTTACCTGCTGACCAACTGGGTGATCGAAGAGGCAATGCGCCAGTTGGCCGTATGGCGCCAGCGCGGTCTGGTCCTGCAGGTGTCGGTGAACATTTCCGCTGATGACCTGCTGGGTGATGACCTGGTCGGCTATGTCGTGAAACTGCTCAAGCAATACGCCGTGCCTGCCGAACAACTGTTATTCGAGATCACCGAAAGTGCAGTCATGAGCGAACCGGAAAAGGCACTGATCGTCCTGCATCGCCTGCGCGATTGCGGCATCAGCCTGTCGATCGACGATTTCGGTACCGGTTACTCGTCATTGGCGCACTTGAAGCGTCTGCCCGTGCAGGAGCTGAAAATCGATCAGTCTTTCGTGCGCAACCTGGATGAAACCAGTGAAGACGCAGTGATCGTGCGGTCGACCATTGAAATGAGCCACAACCTCGGACTGAAGGTGGTGGCAGAGGGTGTCGAGTACCAACACAGCCTGGACCTGCTCCGGCGTTGGCACTGCGATACGGCCCAGGGTTACCTGATCAGTCGACCGCTGACCGCGTCGGCATTCGAGGCATGGATTGCCACGTACCAGGCGTCACCCGGTCTTATGGTGAATTAATTCATGTTGCACAAAACATCGCTGCTGTTAGGGTCTTTGCTGGTGGGTATGGCGGGCGTTGCTCCGACGCCCGCTTTGGGCGACAACGGCCGGTTGATCGCCACGGGCGGCGCGACCAGCATTGAAGGGAGCGCCGGCGGCGGCATAACCCCGTGGGCGGTGATCACCGGCTACAGCGAGCAAGGCGAGTGGGGTGCTACCGCCTTCGCCACGCACGTGAATCTGCCGGACTACAACCTTGATGTGGCAGGCCTGGCGGTCGCCTATGGCAATCGCGTGGAGTTTTCCTATGCGCATCAGCGTTTCGATATCAGCAACCTGCAGCACAGGCTCAGCCTGCCGGACGATAACCTCAGTCAGGACGTGTTCGGCGTCAAGGTACGGCTGTTCGGCGACCTGATCTACGAAAGCCTGCCGCAGGTTTCTCTGGGTGTGCAGTACAAGCATCAGAACGATTTCCTGATCCCCAGCCTGGTCGGTGCCCGGCGTGACTCGGATGTCGAAGGCTACCTGACGGCCAGCCGGTTGCTCATGGGCGCGGCATTCGGCTACAACGTCGTGGTCAACGGCGGCGTGCGTTACAGCCGCGCCAACGAAACCGGACTGTTGGGGTTTGGCGGCGATCGCCGCGACAGCCGCAGCCTGCTCAAGGAGGGTTCGGTGGCGGTGCTGTTCAATCCCCGCTGGGCGCTGGGCGTCGAATATCGCGAGAAGCCGGACAACCTGTCGTTTGCAGGCGAGAGTGACTGGGCCGATGTGTTTCTCGGCTATTTTCCCAACAAGCACCTGTCCGTGGTCCTGGCTTACGCCCGTTTGGGAGAAATCGCCACGCTGGACAACCAGAACGGTACCTATTTGTCTGTGCAGGGGAGTTTTTGATGAGGCGCTTGCTGATAGCCATGATGCTGACGCTGCTGGCCGGTTGCGCGCAGCAGCAACAACCACCCAAGGATGACAGCCTCTACCAGGACCTGGGTCAGCGTGCCGGTATCCAGCGCATCGTCGAAGGCATGCTGATAAACGTGGCCAGGGATCAGCGGATCGTCGAGCACTTCAGGAAAGTCGACATCGTGCGGCTGCGCGACAAACTGGTCGAGCAACTCTGCGTCGAGTCCGGCGGCCCGTGTCGCTATACCGGCGACAGCATGGCCGAGGCGCACAAGGGGCAGAACCTGACGCCCAGCGATTTCAACGCGCTGGTCGAAGATCTGATCGCCTCGATGGACACCGAAAAGATCCCGGTCCCCGCACAAAACCGCCTCATCGCCCGTCTGGCACCGATGCGCGGCGAAGTGATCGGCAAGTAAGTCGTAGCCTGGACCTTAAAAAATAGAACGCTCGTGTAGGAGCGAACTTGTTCGCGAAGAGGGCGCTTGAGCAGCAGAAATGTTGTGAATGTACAGGCCCTTTCGCGGACAAGTCCGCTCCTACAGAAACCGGGTTTCACATCGAGTGCGAGTTGACTCGTTTATAGCGTGGCATGCGCTGCCGGGCGCTACGAAATCGGACGCTTGTGCAGGCGCGAACTTGTTCGCGAAGAGGGCGCTTGAGCAGCAGAAATGTTGTGAATGTACAGGCCCTTTCGCGGACAAGTCCGCTCCTACAGAAACCGGGTTTCACACCGAGTGCGAGTTGACTCGTTTGTAGCGTGGCATGCGCTGCCGGGCGCTACGAAATCGGACGCTTGTGCAGGCGCGAACTTGTTCGCGAAGAGGGCGTTTGGGCAGCAGAAATGTTGTGAATGTACAGGCCCTTTCGCGGACAAGTCCGCTCCTACAGAAACCGGGTTTCACACCGAGTGCGAGTTGACTCGTTTATAGCGTGGCATGCGCTGCCGGGCGCTACGAAATCGGACGCTTGTGCAGGCGCGAACTTGTTCGCGAAGAGGGCGTTTGGGCAGCAGAAATGTTGTGAATGTACAGGCCCTTTCGCGGACAAGTCCGCTCCTACAGAAACCGGGTTTCACACCGAGTGCGAGTTGACTCGTTTGTAGCGTGGCATGCGCTGCCGGGCGTTACGAAATCGGACGCTTGTGCAGGCGCGAACTTGTTCGCGAAGAGGGCGTTTGGGCAGCAGAAATGTTGTGAATGTACAGGCCCTTTCGCGGACAAGTCCGCTCCTACAGAAACCGGGTTTCACATCGAGTGCGAGTTGACTCGTTTATAGCGTGGCATGCGCTGCCGGGCGCTACGAAATCGGACGCTTGTGCAGGCGCGAACTTGTTCGCGAAGAGGGCGTTTGGGCAGCAGAAATGTTGTGAATGTACAGGCCCTTTCGCGGACAAGTCCGCTCCTACAGAAACCGGGTTTCACACCGAGTGCGAGTTGACTCGTTTATAGCGTGGCATGCGCTGCCGGGCGTTACGAAATCGGACGCTCGTGTAGGAGCGAACTTGTTCGCGAAGAGGGCGTTTGAGCAGCAGAAATGTTGTGAATGTACAGGCCCTTTCGCGGACAAGTCCGCTCCTACAGAAACCGGGTTTCACACCGAGTGCGAGTTGACTCGTTTATATAGCGTGGCAGCAAGAGTGATCCAGCCCACCTCAACTCAACCGCGTCAGATACCCCGGCACTTCCTGCTCCGGCAATACCGACAGGACTTTCAGGCGTTGCAGCATGCGCTGCCGGGCGCGCAGCAGGTGTTCCTTGAGGTTCAGGGCGGCGGCGTCGAAGGCACCGTGCAGCAGCAATTCGATGATTAGCCGGTGTTCGGCCAGCATCGCTTCATCGGCGCCAATGCTCAGCAGGCGATAGAAAATCCGGTTGATGATCATCGGGCTCTGCGCCTGGCTGATCAGCATGGCGATCTTGCGGTTTTGCAGGCCGCCCAGGCATTGCTGATGCAGGTCGTCCTCAAGGCGCTCGATTTCCTCAAGGCTGCACTGTTCGGCGTTTTGCGCCTCGACGACCCTGGCCAGCATTGCCTCCAGGGTTTCGCGGCTCAACTGCGGCGCCGTCTGGCGCAAGGCTTCGGGCTCGAGGCAGGCACGCAGTTCGTAGTCTTCAGTGATTTCCCGGGCTGTCAGCGGCCCCGCCAGCCATTGCGAGTAAGGCTCTTTTTCCACCAGGCCGCGATCGCGCAGACGCATCAGCGCCTCACGAACCACTGCGCGGCTCACTCCGTAATGCTGCGCGGCGCTCTGTTCATCCAGCCGGTAGTGACCAAACGCGATACAGGCCGACAATGCCGCACCGATCTCATCATGAATACGTTCGCCGAGCGGGCGGGTGTCGACCAGTTCTTCACTGCTGTCCAGCCCGAACTGCTTGTGGCTCAGGCTCAGGCGCAGCGGCTCGACTTCCTGCGCGTCAGGATTGACCAGATAACCCCGGCCGTCGAAACGGCTGATCAAGCCTTCTTCATGCAGCAGATTGAGCGCCTTGCGCACCGGCACCCGGCTGGTGCCGAACAGTTCTGCCAGCGGTGCTTCAAGCAGTACCAGTCCATTGGCGGCCGCGCCCGAGACGATAGCGTTACGCAACACCTCGCGGATCATGGCGTAGCGCGACGCGGTGCGCGGGTCCTCTTCTGACATCGGTTTCATACACTTCTGGCGGTTGACGGACGATTCTCGCACAGAAGCGCTGTTGTCACCTTGGCACACGTCCTTATGCTCGTTCATGGGGCCACCGTTACTTTTTTGCACTGAAATGAACCTTTTATAAAAGATACATTATTTCTTTATGACGATCTGGTGCGCCGGCGAAGCTTTATCGCAACTGATTGATGCCTTTGCAAAAAGGTTTCTAGTACGGCGGTTCCAGCGCGAAAGGGCCATCAGCTCGATCGGGTCAGGGCGTCGCGACGTGCAGATTGGCATGGAACCTGCCTTTGTTAAATGTACATTTTATTAATAAGTACATTTTTAAAGGTGTGATGTGCATGACCGATACCGGGAGTCACAGCGTTACCCGTGATGCCTGCGCACTGGCCGAGGATTTTGCTCAGGGGCGCAGTGACCCTGTGCAGGCTCTGGACAAGGCACTGCAACAGGCAGAAACCGCCGATCATGTGTTCATTTCCATGAGTATCGAACGGGCACGTCGGGAAGCTGAAGCGTCTGCGGCCCGCTGGCAGCAAGGGCAGCCATTGAGCCCCTTCGACGGCGTGCCCATCGCCTGGAAGGATCTTTTCGACGTGGCAGGCAGCGTCACAACCGCCGGTGCCGCGGTGCGCAACAACCTTTCGCCCGCGCTGCTGGATGCGCCGAGTGTCGGGCTGCTGGCAAGGTCCGGGATGGTCAGCCTGGGCAAGACCAACCTCAGTGAATTCGCTTATTCAGGGCTGGGCCTGAACCCGCATTTCGGCACGCCGATCAACCCCAACAGCGACAGCTCGCCGCGCATTCCGGGCGGTTCGTCTTCAGGTTCGGCAGTCGCCGTGGCCAACGGAACAGTACCGATTGCAATGGGCACCGATACCGCCGGTTCTATTCGTGTGCCGGCAGCGCTCAATGGCCTGGTGGGTTTTCGCAGTACCAGCCGCCGCTACAGCCGCGACGGCGTTTTCCCGCTGGCGCTGACGCTGGACAGCGTCGGGCCACTGACCCGCAGCGTGCGCGACGCTCTGGTGATCGACGATCTGCTCTGTGCGCGCAGCAAACCTTCATCGCTGATACCACGCAGCCTGGCCGGTCAGCGTTTTCTGCTCGATCAGGCGGTGCTGGAAGACGAGCGCGTCACGCCGGCCGTTCGCGACAACCTGTTGCGTGCCGTCGAAGCCTTGCGTGCAAGTGGCGCGCTGATCGAGGTCAAGCCTTGCCAGGCATTTCAGGCCACCTTGCTGTTGATCCAGCAACAGGGCTGGCTTGGCGCAGCCGAAGCGTTCGCGCTGCATCAGGCGTTGCTCGACAGCGACGCCGCCAGCCAGCTCGACCCCAGGGTTCGCAAGCGCCTGGAGGCCGCCCGTTCCATGCCGGCCAGCCTGCTGGTCAATCTGTATGCCGCGCGCGAGCGGTTGCAGGAGCAGTTGACCCTCGAACTGGACGGTGCGCTGCTGATTACCCCGACCGTGGCCCATGTGGCGCCGCCGCTCGCACCGCTGCTCAAGGACGACGATCTGTTCGTTCAAACCAACCTCGCCACGCTGCGCCTGACCATGCCCGGCAGTCTGCTGAACATGCCCGGTGTGTCACTGCCCAGCGGCCGCGATGCCTCGGGCCTGCCCACCGGGCTGTTGCTCAGCGCACCGGCAGGCGAAGACGCACGGCTGCTGCGTGCGGCGCTGACTGTGGAGTCGTTGATAGCAGTCCCTTGAACACGTTTTGCAGTGCCAACCGGCCCGCGCGCCGTACAACGCGAAGCCGATCTGATTAACCCGTGGGAGAACAACGATGGCCAAAGAAATTCTGTGTGCGTTTGGTGTGGATGTGGATGCCGTTGCCGGCTGGCTGGGCTCCTATGGTGGCGAGGATTCGCCGGACGACATTTCCCGCGGCCTGTTCGCCGGTGAAGTCGGCGCGCCGCGTCTGCTCAAGCTGTTCGAGCGTTACGGTCTGCGCACCACCTGGTTCATACCGGGGCACTCCATGGAGACCTTTCCCGAGCAGATGAAAGCCGTGGCGGATGCCGGGCATGAAATCGGTGTGCATGGTTACAGCCATGAAAACCCGATTGCGATGACCCCGGAGCAAGAGGAGATCGTCCTCGACAAGTCCATCGACCTGATCACGCAAATGACCGGCAAACGTCCGACCGGCTATGTCGCGCCATGGTGGGAGTTCAGCAACGTCACCAACGAGCTGCTGCTCAAGAAAGGCATCAAGTATGACCACAGCCTGATGCACAACGACTTCCATCCTTACTATGTTCGGGTGGGCGACAAGTGGACCAAAATCGACTACAGCCAGCATCCGGATACCTGGATGAAGCCGCTGGTGCGTGGCGAAGAAACCGATCTGGTGGAAATCCCGGCCAACTGGTACCTGGACGATCTGCCGCCAATGATGTTCATCAAGAAGGCGCCGAACAGCCACGGTTTCGTCAACCCTCGGCACCTGGAAGAAATGTGGCGCGACCAGTTCGACTGGGTCTATCGCGAACACGAACACGCTGTATTCACCATGACCATTCACCCGGACGTGTCTGGTCGCCCGCAAGTGCTGCTGATGCTGGAGCGCTTGATCGAGCACATTCAAAGCCATGCTGGCGTCAAGTTCGTCACTTTCGACGAGATTGCCGACGACTTCGTGCGTCGCAACCCCCGTACCCGCTGATTCATTGCCCTGTCCGAGGCGTCACTCATGTCCATTTACAATAAGCTCGACCTGACCGGCTGGAAACCTGAGCAACTGACTCCGGAGCAAGTACGGTTCGCCACATGGATTGCGTTTTTCGCGTGGGTGTTTGCGGTATATGACTTCATTCTGTTTGGCACGCTGTTACCGGAAATCGGTCGGCATTTCAGCTGGAGTGAGGTCGAACAGGCCGAAATCGCGACCTGGGTCGCGGTCGGCACCGCGGTGGTGGCTTTGGCCATCGGCCCGCTGGTAGATCGCCTGGGACGGCGCGTGGGTATCATTTTCACCGTGAGTGGCTCGGCGATCTGCTCGGCGCTCACGGCCATCGGCGGAGCGTGGGGCAAGTCGCCCCTGATCCTCATTCGTTCGCTGGGCGGTCTGGGTTATGCAGAAGAAACGGTCAACGCGACCTATCTGAGCGAAATCTATGCTGCATCCGACGACCCGCGACTGACCAAGCGCCGTGGCTTCATCTACAGCCTGGTGCAGGGCGGATGGCCGGTCGGTGCGCTGATCGCGGCCGGTCTGACGGCGGTGCTGTTGCCGGTCATCGGCTGGCAGGGTTGCTTCGTCTTTGCTGCGATCCCGGCCATCGTCATCGCGATCCTGGCGCGCAAGCTCAAGGAGAGTCCGCAGTTTCAGATCCATCAACGCATCACCCAATTGCGCAAGAAGGGCGACCTCAGCCAGGCGAAGGCCGTGGCGCAGACTTACGGGGTGGATTACGAAGAACACAGCAAGGCCGGTATCGGCGCTGCCTTTCGCGGTTCGTCGCGTCGCGCGACCCTGGTGATCGGTGCTGCGATCCTGCTCAACTGGGCGGCCATTCAGGTGTTCAGTGTGCTGGGTACGACGGTGATCGTCAGCGTCCACCACATCTCGTTCGAGAACTCGCTGATCATTCTGGTGCTGTCCAACCTGGTGGGCTATTGCGGCTACCTGTGTCACGGCTGGATGGGTGACCGGATCGGTCGCCGTAATGTCATCGGCCTCGGCTGGATGTTCGGCGGCCTGGCGTTTGCCGGCATGCTTTACGGGCCAAGCAACATGGTGACGGTGGTCGGCTTGTACAGCCTGGGGCTGTTCTTCCTGATCGGCCCTTACTCGGCGGCATTGTTCTTCATCAGCGAAAGCTTCCCGACCAGCATTCGTGCCACGGGCGGCGCAATCATCCATGCCATGGGCCCGCTCGGTGCCGTGGTCGCAGGCTTTGGTGCCACATCGGTACTGAGCGCCGGCGGCGACTGGCAGACCTCGGCGTTGTACTTCGGCGCAGTGCCTTGCTTCCTGTCGGGTGCGCTGATGTTCGCGGCTAAACACGTGCGACCTGAAACGGTGAAATGAGGAGCAGCACATGACGCGTAAAGTTGCAGTGATAACCGGTGCCGCCAGTGGCATTGGTCAGGCCCTGGCAGTGGCTTTTGCCCGCCAGGGGGTGGCGGTGGCAGGCGGGTTCTATCCGGCTGATCCGCATGATCCGGACGAAACCCGCAGGCTGGTGGCGGAGGCGGGCGGCGAATGCCTGATGCTGCCACTGGACGTGACCTTCACCGAGTCGGTCGATGACCTGGCCGCGCAGGCGGTCAAGGCATTCGGCCGCATCGACTACGCGGTTGCCAATGCCGGATTGTTGCGCCGCGCGCCGTTGCTGGAAATGACCGACGAGCGCTGGAACGAGATGCTCGACGTCGACCTGACCGGCGTGATGCGTACCTTCCGCGCCGCCGTCCGGCACATGGGTGAGGGCGGGGCGCTGGTGGCGATTTCCTCGATTGCCGGCGGTGTGTATGGCTGGCAGGACCATTCCCATTACGCAGCGGCCAAGGCCGGCGTACCTGGGCTGTGCCGGTCACTGGCGGTGGAGCTCGCCCCGAAGGGCATCCGTTGCAACGCGGTGATTCCCGGCTTGATCGAGACGCCGCAATCGCTGGACAGCACGAACTCGCTGGGGCCTGAAGGTCTGGCGCAGGCGGCCAAAGCCATCCCGCTGGGCCGTGTCGGCCGGGCGGATGAAGTCGCTGCGCTGGTGCGTTTTCTGTGCAGCGATGAAGCCAGTTACCTGACCGGGCAAAGCATCGTGATCGACGGTGGCCTGACCGTGCGCTGGCCCGAGTAGATCGATTCGGATCGGGAGCGTGCTCGCGAAGCGTTCAGTACAGACGCCGGGAATGGCGTGCCAGTGACTGAGCGTTCGCGAGCCATACGCCGTGATCCCCAAATCAACCAAGGAATCCGACCCCATGCAGCAACTCAAACAAAAGCGCGCAGTGATCACCGGAGCCGGCAGTGGCATCGGCGCAGCCATCGCCCGCGCCTATGCGGCTGAAGGCGCGCGTCTGGTGCTGGGCGACCGAGACGCCGACAGCCTGGCGAAGATCGCTGCAGAGTGCCGCCAGCTTGGCGCGCAGGTTCAGGAGTGCGTGGCCGATGTCGGCAGCGTCGACGGCGCGCAAGCCAGCGTCGATGCCTGTGTCGAACAGTTCGGAGGTATCGACATTCTGGTCAACAACGCGGGCATGCTGACCCAGGCGCGTTGCGTCGACCTGACCCTCGACATGTGGAACGACATGCTGCGCATCGACCTGACCAGCGTGTTCGTGGCCAGCCAGCGTGCATTGCCGCACATGATTGCCCAGCGCTGGGGGCGCATCATCAATGTCGCCTCGCAACTGGGTATCAAGGGCGGTGCCGAACTGACCCATTACGCTGCCGCCAAGGCCGGGGTGATCGGTTTCAGCAAGTCCCTGGCGCTGGAAGTCGCCAAGGACAACGTGCTGGTCAACGCCATTGCGCCCGGTCCTATCGAAACCCCACTGGTGGCCGGAATCAGCAGCGCCTGGAAAACCGCCAAGGCTGCCGAGTTGCCGCTGGGCCGCTTCGGTCTGGCCGAAGAGGTCGCCCCGGTGGCGGTGCTACTGGCCAGCGAGCCGGGTGGCAATCTGTTCGTCGGTCAGACACTGGGCCCCAATTCCGGCGACGTCATGCCATGAGCAAACAGCCGGAGAACACCTGATGTGTGGATTGTGCGGGCTGTTGGGAGAGGACGTGCACTGGAGCGATCCGCTGGCGGCAGAACTGCCCCGGCGGCGTGAGCGCTTGCGGCGTATTGCTGCCATCAACAAGGTGGTCGCGCCGTTTCGTCTGAAGGTCGAAGATTTTCAGGGCGTTTCCTATCTTCTGCTCGGGGCCACCGGCAAGCAGGAACTGGCGACCGGTCTGGAGCAGCTCTGGCAGAAGGCCGAGTTGCTGATCGGCCGACCGCTGGATCCGCTTGATTCAGGTCTGCTTGATCATCTGCAGAGGTCATCATGAGCATTGCCCTGAATGTGATTACCGGCTTTCTCGGCAGCGGCAAGACCACATTGCTCAAACGCCTGCTGGCCGATGAAAACATGGGCGACACCGCACTGCTGATCAACGAATTCGGCGATGTCGGTATCGATCATCTGCTGGTTGAAGAGGTCGCACCGGACACCGTGCTGCTGCCCAGCGGTTGTGTCTGTTGCACCGTTCGCGGTGAATTGAAAGACGCGCTGCTCGGTCTTCTGGAGCGGCGTAATCGAGGTGAAATTCCTGCGTTCCGCCGGGTGATTCTGGAGACCACCGGCCTGGCCGATCCGGCACCGATTCTCACCACCCTGAGCAACGACCCGCAACTGCGCGGGCGTTTTCATATCGGCCTGATCGTCACGCTGGTGGACGCCTGCCACGCGACGCTGCAAGAGCGTCTGCATCCGGAGTGGCTGGCGCAGGTCGCGGCGGCGGACCGGCTGCTGTTGAGCAAGACCGATCTGGTCGACGAGTCGGTGCTGGATGGCCTGCGCGAGCATCTGCAAGCACTGAATTTTTCTGCGCCGCTGCTGGATACGGCGGATGTCCACAGCGGCGATCAGTTGTTGCTGGGCGAGGGCATGCGCAGCGACGAACCGGCCGCTGAAGTGACGCGCTGGCAACTGCACCGGGTACTGTCGACCTCCGCGCGGCATGGTGATGCGCAAGTCTGTTGCCTGACGTTCGAGCGCCCTCTGGACTGGGTCGGCTTCGGGGTGTGGTTGTCGATGCTGTTAAGATGCCACGGTGAACGAATCCTCCGCGTCAAAGGGCTGCTCAACGTGAACGACAATCAGGCTCCCATCGTGATTCATGGTGTGCAGCATTGCCTGCATGCGCCGGTGCACCTTGCCGCCTGGCCGGGCGAGGATCGCACCTCACGGCTGGTGTTCATCCTGCGCGGTCTCGATCCCGATCTGCTGCGTCGTTCGTTTGAAGTCTTCTCCGGCAGTTTCGCGCCGCCGCTCGGCGAGTCGTCAGCATGACCATCACCTTGCGTGTGCTGGGCACCTCCGTGACCCTGCTGGAGTCTTTGCGTGAGCGGGCCGAGCAGGAACTGGGGATCAAGCTGGTCTACCAGATTCACGACGTGCAAACCGCGCAACGCATCGCGGTCATGCAGCCAGACAGCTACGACCTTTACGATCAGTGGTTTCATAACGTCGATTTCGTCTGGCCTGCGCGGGCGATTCAACCCATCGACACGCGGCGCATCGCGCTGTGGCACGAAATCAACGACCTGCCCAAGCAGGGCCGGCTGCGGCCTACCGATCAGCCGGGTAGCGGCAGTGTGCCCAGCGAGCGTTTGTTCGTGCAGCACGACGGCAGCCTGGGCAGCGCGGTGACCGAGCGCATCAGCATGTTGCCGCTGACCCATAACGCCGACAGCTTCGCCTATCGCCCCGAGCGTTTGCCGGAGGGCTTGAGCTCTGCGGACGAAAGCTGGGGCTGGTTGCTCGACCCTGTATGGGGCGGGCGCATCGCCTTGCAGAGTGACGCGGCCATCGGCGCGCTGGATGCCGCCCTGGCTGTGCAGGGGGCGGGGCTGGCGAGCTTCAAGGACATCGGCAACATGAGCATCGAAGAGATCGATCGGCTCGCTGATGTGCTGGTGCGCAAACAGCAGCAAGGGCATTTTGGTGCGTTCTGGTCAGGTGACGAAGAAGCCGCCGAACTGATGCTCAGCCCGAACATCGATATTCAGAGCCTCTGGTCACCGACCCTGGTCAGACTGCACCGTGCGGGGGTCAAGTACCGCGTGGCGGTGCCCAAGGAAGGTTATCGCGGCTGGTTTGGCGGGCTTTCCTTGTCACGTCATGCCAAGGGTCCGGTGCTGGATGCCGCCTATGCGTACCTGAACTGGTGGCTGTCGGGCTGGCCCGGCGCAGTGATGGCGCGGCAGGGCTATTACATCGGCAATCCGGCACGCAGCCGTGATCACCTCAGCGCTGCCGAATGGGATTACTGGTACGCCGGCCTGCCTGCCCGCGAACAACTGCTCGGCAGCGACGGCTTGCCGCTGATCGACGCCGGAGAGGTCCGCGACGGCGGCTCCTACGAAGAACGCATGGGCCACATCGCCGTGTGGAATTCGGTCATGAACGAGCACAACTACCTGGTCCGCCGCTGGAACGACATCCTGCGCGCCAGTGACAAAAGCAGCGCCAAAGCGCGCTAGCCATAGGCACTGGGGATCGGACGCAGAACGTGCGCAACGATAGTCGTGTGAACCCTATCGTGCCAATGCTCCGCGTTGGCATGCATTTCGTGACGCTCCGCGTCACAGATCTGCGCCGCATATTCAAGAGAGGACGCAGAGCGTCCGGAACGGCATTCCCACGCTGGAGCGTGCGCAACGATAGTCGTGTGAACCCTATCGTGCCAATGCTCCGCGTTGGCATGCATTTCGTGACGCTCTGCGTCACAGATCTGCGCCGCGCCGCACATTCAAGAGAGTACGCAGAGCGTCCGGAACGGCATTCCCACGCTGGAGCGTGCGCAACGATAGTCGTGTGAACCCTATCGTGCCAATGCTCCGCGTTGGCATGCATTTCTTGACGCTTTGCGTCACAGATATGCGCTGCGCCGCACATTCAAGAGAGGACGCAGAGCGTCCGGAACGGCATTCCCACGCTGGAGCGTGCGGAACGATAATCGTGTGAACACTATCGTGCCAACGCTCTGCGTTGGCATGCATTTCGTGACGCTCTGCGTCACAGATCTGCGCCGCGCCGCACACTCAAGAGAGGACGCAGAGCGTCCGGAACGGCATTCCCACGCTGGAGCGTGCGGAACGATAGTCGTGTGAACACTATCGTGCCAATGCTCCGCGTTGGCATGCATTTCGTGACGCTCCGCGTCACAGATCTGCGCCGCGCCGCATATTCAAGAGAGGACGCAGAGCGTCCGGAACGGCATTCCCACGCTGGAGCGTGCGGAACGATAGTCGTGTGAACCCTATCGTGCCAATGCTCCGCGTTGACATGCATTTCGTGACGCTCCGCGTCACAGATCTGCGCCGCGCCGCACACTCAAGAGCGGACGCAGAGCGTCCGGAACGGCATTCCCACGCTGGAGCGTGCGGAACGATAGTCGTGTGAACCCTATCGTGCCAATGCTCCGCGTTGGCATGCATTTCGTGACGCTCCGCGTCACAGATCTGCGCTGCGCCGCACATTCAAGAGCGGACGCAGAGCGTCCGGAACGGCATTCCCACGCTGGAGCGTGCGGAACGATAGTCGTGTGGGAGAGCGCACAGATCCGCAGCCCGGCCTGGTAGCTGGCGCCACTGAAATCAAGTTTCAGTGGCGACAAAAAAAAGCGGCTACCTCTCGGTAGCCGCTTTTCATTGACCTCAGCAACGCATTACTTAGGCAGTTTGAACGCCATCACGTAGTCACCCTGTTTGGTGCCCAGTGAGCCGTGACCGCCTGCAACGACCAGCACGTATTGCTGACCGTCCTTGCCGGTGTAGGTCATCGGGGTGGTTTGCGCACCTGCTGGCAGGCGGGCTTCCCACAACTGCTTGCCGTTACGCACGTCATAAGCACGCAGGTACTGGTCAAGCGTCGCGCTCATGAACGCCAGGCCGCTGGCGGTGGTGAACGTACCACCCAGGCTTGGAACGCCCATGGTCAGCGGAAGCGGGATCGGCGAGCTGTCGCGCACGGTGCCGTTCTTGTGCATCCAGATGGTTTTTTGGGTGGTCAGGTCGACAGCCGCCACGTAACCCCATGCAGGTGCCTGGCAAGGCAGGCCCATCGGCGACAGCAGTGCTTCCAGGATCACACCATAAGGCGCGCCCTTGTTCGGCTGTACGCCTTCGGTTTCGCTCTTGCGGCCCGGGCCGCCTTCAACTTCGGCAGAAGGCACCAGCTTCGAGCGGAAAGCCATGTAGTTAGGATTGACGAAGGCGATCTGACGCACCGGGTCGACGGAAATACCGCCCCAGTCGAACACACCGAAGTTGCCCGGATAAACGATCGAACCCTGCAGCGAAGGCGGGGTGAACGGACCATCGTAGCGCAGCGACTTGAAGTCGATCCGGCACATCATCTGGTCAAACGGTGTCACGCCCCACATGTCGCGCTCTTTAAGGGGCGGCGGCATGAAGTTCAGGTCGGACTTGGGCTGGGTTGGCGAGGTGTGATCGCCCGCAACAGCGCCTTGCGGAACCGGTACTTCCTTGATCGGCACGATCGGTTTGCCGGTGCTACGGTCCAGCACGTAGATGCTGCCCTGCTTGGTCGACGCCAGTACGGCGGGTTTGATGCCGTCAGCGGTTTTCATGTCCAGCAGGGTCGGCTGACCACCGACGTCCATGTCCCACAGGTCGTGGTGAGTGAACTGGTAGTCCCAGCGCACGCGGCCGGTTGCGATGTCCAGTGCAACCAGGCCCGCGCTGTACTTCTCGGACTCTGGCGTACGGTCGCCGCCCCACTGGTCAGGCGTCTGGTTACCCATCGGCAGGTAGATCATGCCGAGCTTTTCATCGACGCTGAACATGGACCACATGTTCGGCGAGTTGCGCGTGTAGATCTTGCCTTCGGCAATCGGCGCAGTTTCTTCCGGATTGCCGCTGTCCCAGTTCCACACCAGACGGCCAGTGTGTACGTCATAGGCGCGGATCACGCCGGACGGCTCGTCCATGGAAACGTTGTCAGTGACGTGGCCACCGATAATCACCAGGTCCTTGGTGACCGCCGGTGGCGACGTGGAGTAGTAGCCGCCCGGAGCGAAGGTGCCCATGTTGGCGGTCAGGTCAACCGAACCCTTGTTGCCGAAGTCTTCGCACATCTTGCCGGTGTCGGCGTTCAGCGCGATCAGACGGGTGTCGGCAGTCGGCAGGAAGATTCTGCGCGGGCAGGCAGCACTGGCAGTGGCCGTGCCGTCGGCAGCCGGGACCGTCGGGCTTTGCGCCGGGGCACTGGCGGCATAGGCAGCGTCGTCATGATAGGTGACGCCACGGCAGGTCATGTGCGCCCAACCCTTGAAGTTGGCAGCGTTCTGAGTGCTGAGCTTCGGATCGAAGCGCCAGATTTCCTTGCCCGAATCCGGGTCAAGGGCGATCACCTGACTGTGCGGCGTGCACACGTAGAGCATGCCGTTGACCTTGAGCGGGGTGTTCTCGGCAGTGGTTTCACCCGGGTCATTCGGCCCCGGAATGTCACCCGTGCGATAGGTCCAGGCCGGCTCCAGCTTGTTGACGTTTTCCGGCGTGATCTGCGCCAGTGGCGAGTAGCGGTCACCGAACGCGGTGCGGCCGTAGGACTGCCAGTCGCCGTCAGGCATGGCCGGGGCGGTGTTGGTCGTGCCAGCCGTCTCGCGGTCCAGCTGGCCTTCGATACGACCCGGGTTAGTGAACTGGCTTGCCAGTGCGGTCAGGCCGGCCAGCACCACAGCGATGCTCAGTGCACCGGTGCCCATGCGTGCCGGACCGTTGCGCAGTAGCGGCTCGCGGAACCATGGCAGCAGCAACACGATACCCAGGGCGAACCACAGCGCCAGGCGTGGCACCAATTGCCACCAGTCGAGGCCGACTTCCCACAACGACCAGACCGTGCTTGCGAACAGCAGCAGTGCATAAAGGCCCAGCGCAGCCGCACGACCAGTGATCAGCAGCACGCCGGTCACGGCGAAGCCGATACCGGCCAGCAGGTAATACAACGAGCCATCCAGTTGCAGCAGTCGGGCGCCACCGACCAGCAACGCCAGCCCCATCAACAGGATCACCAGCCCGAGCAGGGTCGGTAACAGGCGATTTCTATTTGAAGCACTGTCAGTGCTCATAATGCGAATCTCCGCGAGAAGTAAGTAATTGACATCTTGTTTTAAGCATCGCCTGCCTTGGCGCCATTCCTTGAAGCTGCTTGTTGAGACGAATCGCCGACGGTGGAATTAAACCGTCAGGCAGAGCGCGGTTGCACGTTCGGTCGCGCGGTCATCGAGTCGTAGACCCTTGCCGCCCGAATTCGTGCATAGGCTTTTGTCCGAAGGAACATCTGCAGAAGGGGGAATCTTCAATCCTTAACCCGGCAATGATAGGGCGCTAACAATTTTTCTAAAAGCGAAAAACCTGACATGGATCATTGCGAGGCCGGCAATAGTGCTGCAGGCAGACTGTGTTTTATCAAGGCGTGGCGCTTACAATGGCAGACTTTCGGAACGCACCTGAGTACTCCGGAGATCCGTTCAGGTTCGTCACTTCTTCATCCGTTTCAAGGCTCATCATGACAACACCCCACTCTGACCCGTTGCACGGCGTCACGCTGGAGCAGATCCTCAGCGCGCTGGTCGAACATTACGAATGGTCCGGCCTTGCCGAGTGCATCGATATTCGCTGCTTCAAAAGCGATCCGAGCATCAAGTCCAGTCTGACCTTCCTGCGCAAGACCCCCTGGGCGCGGGGGAAGGTCGAAGCGCTGTATGTGAAATTGCATCGCAGCAAGGGCTGGTAACAGACCCGCCAGAACAGCCCGGCATGGAGGCCGGCACTCAAGGATACCGATAGATGCTCAGCGAACATCCACCACCTGCGCAGGGACAGCGCTATTACGCCCTCGTGGCCGCTTGCCTCGGCTGGTCGGGACTGGTGATTCAGCTTTACCTGATCCTGATTGGTCGTTATGCCGATCACGCCAGTCTGCTGGGTGGGCTGGTACGCTTTTCAAGTTTCTTCACCGTACTGACCAACATGCTTGTAGCGGTCGCGCTGAGTTGCGCCCTGACGACACAGCAGTCGGCAGGCCACCGGTTCTTCCGGCATCCAGTCGTGTGTGGCGGCATTGCGGTAAGCATCGCGCTGGTGGGCATCGCCTACAACATCCTGTTGCGCCACTTGTGGCACCCGGAAGGCTGGCAGTGGGTGGCAGACGAACTGCTGCACGACATAATGCCGCTGGCGTTCGTGATGTACTGGTGGCTGTACGTGCCCAAGGGCGCGCTGCGTCTGGGCCATGTAGCGCTCTGGGCGATCTATCCGATCGTCTACTTCGCCTATGTCCTGCTGCGGGGCCACATGTTCGGTGATTACCTGTACCCGTTCATCGATGTCGGCACGCTCGGTTTTCCGAAGGCATTCATCAACGCGCTGGGTGTGCTGCTCGGTTTCGTGCTCATCGCATTGTTGTTGCTGGGCGTCGATAAACGGGCGTCTCGTCGCACGCTGTGAGTCGCCCGGTCCTGCTCATTCTTCAGTGCTGTCCAGCTTCCAGTAACCGGCAGCCTTGACGAATTCCTCTTCCAGGCCGAACTCGTCGAGCAGTACACGACGTAGCTTGCGTGACAGCGCGGATTCGGTCGCGACCCAGGCGTACAGCTTGCCCTCGGGCATCTCCAGGCGCCGCGTGACGTCCAGCAGATTCTGTTCGCCGCGTACAATCCAGATCACGTCGACCTGTGCGGCGCTGTCGAACACCTGCTGTTCCTGCGGGTTGGCCACCTCGACCACCACCAGCGCAGCGCGGTTGGCGGGCAGCGCTTCGAGGCGTCGGGCGATGGCGGGAATGGCTGTTTCGTCGCCGATCAGCAGGTAGCTGTCGAACATGTCCGGCACCACCATCGAACCCTTTGGCCCGGCGATGTGCAGGAATTGCCCGGGCGCTGCCTGAGCGGCCCAAGTGGTCGCCGGGCCTTCGCCATGCAGCACGAAATCGATATCCAGTTCCCCGGTTTTTTCGTCGTAGCGACGCGGCGTGTAATCGCGCATCGGCGGGCGCGGCGTGTCCTTGTCGCCGGCAGGGTTGAGGTTTTCCAGCGCTGCCTGTTGTTCTGCCGTCTGCGGGAAGAACAGTTTGACGTGGTCATCCGTGCCCAGGCTGATGAAACCCGCCAGCTCCGGCCCCTGCAAGGTAATGCGGCGCATCAGGGGGGTCAGTTCCGTGACCCTCACCACCTGCAGCTTGCGTCGCTTGATTTCATGCATGACGCGATGGATTGACTGGGGCGAATTCATGCCGACTCCTCCGAGGCAGGTTGGGGCCCATCGACGACCGCCCTGGCCGTGCTGTTGAGCAGTTCGCTGACCCGCAGAATCTCTTCCGGGCTCCAGCGGCCATGGTGCATCTGCAGCGCGTGGCGCAGGTTGTGCACCGCTTCATGGATTTCCGGCGGACGGTCATGGCCGCGCAGTGAGCGCTTGCTGACATCGATGCGCATGCGCACACCTTCCAGCGCCACGGCCTGATCTTCCAGGGACTGGCGACCCGCATCGGTGACGGTGTAGAGCTTCTTGCCGGCCTGGGCATCGCCGACCACCATTTCGCTTTCTTCAAGAAACGTCAGGGTGGGGTAGATAACGCCGGGGCTGGGGCAGTACGCACCCTCGAACAGACCTTCGATCTTGCGGATCAGGTCATAGCCGTGGGCAGGCTGTTCGGCGATCAACGCCAATAGCAGCAATTTCAGATCGCCAGGGGCGAAAACCCGAGGGCCACGTCCACCGCGTTCGCGGCCTGGACGTTTTTCAAAACCGTCGCGATCTTCACCTGCTTCACGAAGATGCGGCGGACGATGGTGGGGTGGATGTTTATCTTCACGCATGTTTTTGCTCTCTGGTTACAAGTTAGATATACCTTAAGATGTATCTTATTGTAATCACAGAGCTGGCAGACGAGCGGTCATTGCCGCTCAGACACCCTTAGGCGCATCGGCGAGCGGGGCATTGCACATCGCCTGTCCGTGGTTTTCCAGGTAAGGCGTCAGGATCGGTGCCATGCCTTTGAGCACCTGCACCGGCAACGCCGAGGTGAAACGAAAGCCCTCGGCAGCGCGTCCCGGTACGAACGCCGTGAGCGCGCCAAAGTGGTTGTCGCCGATATAAAACACGAAAGTCGCCGTGCGGTTGATCGCCCTTGAGCTGAGAATGCGCCCGCCGGCACCGACGCTTTCGATCCTGTTGTCGCCGGTGCCGGTCTTGCCGCCCATCGCCAGCACACTGCCGTCCTGCATCTTGAACGTGCCTTGCACGCGTTTGGCCGTGCCGCCGTCCACCACTTGCGACAAGGCCTCGCGCATTGCCGCGGCGACTTCCGATGGCAACACACGCTTGCCCAGCTCCGGGTTGATGCTCAGTTGAGTGTCATAAGGCGTGTCGGCGGCAAAGTGCAGACTGTCGATGCGCACCGCAGGCAGGCGGATCCCATCGTTCTGGATGATGCCGATCAGCTCGGCAAGCGCCGCCGGACGGTCTCCCGAACTGCCGATAGCCGTCGCCAGCGAAGGCACCAGGTGGTCGAACGGATAACCCACACGTTGCCAGCGTTGCTCGATGTCCAGAAACGCTTCGACCTCCATCATGGTCCGCACCCGGCTGTCGCGCGCGCCTTTGTGGCGACTCTTGAACAGCCAGCCATAGACTTCCTGACGTTCGTAACGACTGGCGGCCACCGCGTCCTTGAACTGTGCTTCCGGGTGCTTGAGCAGGTAGCCCACCAGCCACAGTTCCAGCGGATGGACGCGGGCGATGTAGCCTTGATCGGGCAGGTCATAAGTGCCCGGACCGTAACTCTGGTACAGATCGGCGAGACGTTTGTCGGTGAGTTTCGAGCTCGCCCTGGGCTCGTCCAGGTGGGCGCGGATGAACGCGTTGAATGTGGCCTGATCAGCGCCCGGAAACAGGTAACGGTGTACCGCAGCCAGGCGGATCGCCGTCGGGTGAATGCCGTCGAGGAAGGTGTCGAGCCGCTCCTGCGTGGTCTTTTCCTTGTAGCGTTTCCAGAAGCGCAGCAGGAATACCGTGCCTTCGCGGTCGGCAAACTGCGCCAGGTATTCCTGGCGGCGCGGGTTGTCATCATCCTTGAGCAGCTCGGCGCTGTTGTTGGGCGCCTGATAGGTGCTGTAGCGCACCACATCGCGCATCAGACGAATGAACGGCAGGTTGATCGACTCACGCAGCGACTCGCGCAGGGTCGGAATCCGCTCGTTGTCTTCGCGCCGGAAATTATTGAAACGGTGCATGCCGCCACCGGTGAAGAACGCTTCTGCGGGGCTGGCCGAATAGGTGCGGTCGAGTGCGGCCGAAAGCATCTTCGCCAGGTCACGGTCCTTGTTCAGCAGCAGATAATCCACCGCCCAACGGGTCAGCCGATCCGGTTCCTCGACCGGGACTTTGCGCAACTGCGCAGGGCTCAAGCCCGAATAGCGCCCATGCAACTCGGCGATGATCTCCAGATACGTCGTCAGCACGCGCATCTTCGCCGTCGAGCCCAGCTCCAGCTTGCTGCCTTCGTTGATATCGAACGGCTGATCGGTGCTGTCGGTCTGGACCCTGACCCGCGAGCCATCCACGCCGCGTTCAAACAGCGTGAAGCTGTAGCGCACCTGCGTTGTGCTGGCCGGGGTCAACAGGCGCTCGCCCATCAAACCGGTCTTTGCGGCAAACTCAGGGTTGGCCAGGTCACGCAGGTACTGGCTCACGCTGCGCTGCAATTCGCCATGCAGGGTGCTGGTGGCGGACAGGTCAAGACGGTCCAGGTCGTAAAGCGGGCGATTGAGCAGATTCGACAGGCGAGTGCGCGCGACACTGATGCCCTTATTGGTTTCGATGGGCTGCAGGGTCGGTTGCTGCGCCCAGTCGCGGTAGGTGACCTGGGCTGCCAGCGCGGCCTCGGCCAGCGGTCGGTCGATGACGTTGGCCTGGGCCAGCAGGCGGATGTGGCTGTCGGTCAGCTCTGCCAATTCCTGGCGTCCCTTGGCCAGATAGTGCGACGGGCGACGTTGGGCGATTACCAGTGAGAGCACTTCACGCAGCGCCAGCGCCTTGTCGGCCAGCGCCTGTTTATTGCCCGGATTCGAAGCCAGTATCTCGTTGGTTTTGCCGAAGTCTGCGCCGAACCACACCCTCAGTCCTTCGGCCAGACCATGCACCTCGCCATGCCCCGGCACCGCAGACAGCGGCACGCTGTTCAGGTAGTCACGCACCACTCGCTGGCGCACGGCGAGTGTCTCGGTCCCCGGCTGATAGGCGCGAACGCTGGCGGAAATCATCTGCCGCAGCTTTTCCGAACCCGACAGCGTCAGTCCGTCTGGGGAGTGACGGTATTTTTCCAGCTGAGTGGCCAGCGTGCTGCCCCCAGCCGACTGGCCGGGGAGGGCAAACATCTTCGCCAGTTGCGACCAGGCGGCTTTGACAAAACGTGGCCAGTCCACCGCAGGGTTGGCCATGGGCTGCTGCGGATCAAGCAGATCACGGTTTTCGATAAACAGCAGACTGTTCACCAGCATCGGCGGAATGGCGGCGAAGGTCGGGTAAAACTGCTGTGGGTATCTGAACTCGTACAGCGGCTCGTTTCGGCAATCGGTGATCGACAGCCCGGCCTGGGTTTTTTCCTCGTAAGGCACGAAAAAACCATGCCGGACGTAACGCAACAGTTCCGGCGAAAACCGGGTCTGACGCGTAATCACATAATCGCGCTTGAGCAGGCGCGAGAGGAATTCATCCATGGATGAATAGCCCAGGCGCCGGTCGAACGGCCCGTCACCGGGATACACCACGTCATGACTAGGCCCGGGCTGCATTGAATAACCCAGGCTCGCGGCAAAGCGGCTGAATTCCCGCGCCTGAAGCCTGGAGGTCCTGCTCTCCACCGCCACCGCCACGCCCAATGCAACCCCGGCTAACACCACCACTACCCAGAACACCCGCCATCCGTATCGCTTGCGACGCGGATATTTGGGCGTACGAGGATTATCCTCACGATCAGCGGATAGCGTCTCTTGCTTGCTATCGGAATGCCGAAATGCGCCCATAGTCGATTGTCCGGTCATCCTGTCAAAGCACCTGACCCAAGCTTAGACGCTGGATGGGATTGTGGGAGGGAATTGTCTGGAGGTTTTCGAGGGCGGAAGGCGCGCAGTGGGGACGAGCGTCATGAACTAATCCCACTGCAGTCACACACGAACTGCAGTGGCGCTGGCTTGATCAGACGTGAAGATCAACCAACGGTTTGCGCTCTTCTTCACGCTTCGGCGCATTGCGCTCGATCTGGTAAATGATCGTGTCCATGAAGTTGCCAATGTGGTTGCGGCTGAAGACCTGTCCGTAATCGATAACCTTGCTGTAATTCTCAAGGTTGAGTGTGTGCTGGTTGCCGAATTTTTCCGTGTAGTGATCGAGTAACGTCATCACAATTTTTGCGTGCGCACGCAGATCCTCCTTCAGTTGTTGACGTTCGTTCAGCTTCTCGGTCAGGTACGTGAACTCTGCCGGGGTGAGCACATCGTCTGGGTCGGTCACCTGGATTTCCTGATTAAAACCCAGCGTGAAGCCGAAGTGCTTATTTGACAGCTCCGTATTAAGGTAAAAAAGCTGCTGCTTGAAATCGTGAAAATTGTCGTACATACGGCATAGGGTCTTGTCAAAATCTTTAGTTAAGTCACCCAGGTATGTACTTCGGAGTAGGTTCGATATCTCTTCAGACATACTTTCCAGCATAACCCGTCCTGCCGCCGACGTTTTGTAGTCGGATAACCAGGGTGTTTCCTCGGTGGTATAGAACTCAGCGTTCGGATCACGCACGTTATCACGCGCCTGAGGAATTTTGATTGGCGGAGCAGCAGGTGAGGTGAGGGAACTCGAGCCTGAGAGAGTGCGCTGTTGATTTTGTGATGCAGAAGCTAAAGGGTTGATATGCATGCTAAGCGCTCTTTGGTGTCAATGATAACTATCTAGCGGCAGACCTTCGCAAAACTTTGCCTGATAAGTGTGTAGGATTTTTCCTAGACTGTAGTGGTGATTATTTTTTGTAGGAAGTTTCCTTGATTTTAATGTGAGGGTTGACTAGTCGCCTAACTTTCTATTGCGTCAATTTTGTCAGTGGCAACCTGCCTCTGCATAATCTGCGAGAATACCTATGAATACTTATGGAAGAAAATGTGTTGGTTTTTGCTTGTTGTCCATTTTCGTGATAATGGCATTGGCTTCCGGCGCTCATGCCAATACAGGTGCCGAGGACCCGGTCGGTGCATCAAGTAATGAAACCAACGAAGCCGTTGCGGCTGAAGCTGTGCAAGAAATTTCCGAGCCAAGATTTACCGTCATGCTGGATAAACTACACTCGGTGGCAGATGTGTTGACAGCCAAACACCCCGTCCACTACTACGGCTTTGTCTCGCATCGTGGGCAAGATGTATTGCTCTATGCGCCTGTGGGTGACCCGGTCACTAACGAGTGGAAGACCGAGTATTACGAAAATGGTGAATGGGTTGCCCAGACACTCAATACTAAGGTGTTTAAAGATCTGGCTCCTGGGGCTGAGGTGATCATCAGGGTCACGCCAAGAAACTCACTGGCAGGTGGCAGGCTTCCATACACTGTCAGATTGGGTTCCTATCCTGTTCTAAAAAGCTATGAACTGCTCGACGAACCGGGAGTGATAAGAATTCCAAGTGGGTATACGGAACCTCAGTGGTTGGCAACCCAGATTTATAAAGAAGCTGTCCTTGAAGTAAGATTCAGCGATACTAAAGGTACGCCGTTGGAAGGCGGTATGGCTATTTTGGATCTGAGCTTTGGTGAAAAAGGCGCCTCGATTAAGCATATTCTGGTTAGCGGTGCTGATGGGTTCGCCTCTGAGCGCATTGAGTTCGGACGTTGCTATGGAGGTACGGAGGCCCAAGATTTTGTCCACACGCAAAGGGGGTTCAATACTTGGAGAAGTAACTATAGAGTCGCTCGCTACTTCGTAAGTAATTTCTCTTTAGGGCCCATCACGGCGATGCCTCATATTTTTTACATGGGACACATCTGCACACAAACCGTTCTGCGAACTGTTGCTCCACGAGGTTAACGTCTAACTCAGCCTGGCGAATCATTTGTCTCGCCAGGCTGATGTCTCATACCGCCATGGAAATAGATGAGGGATCTCGTTTTTCAGCATTGCTTTAGACTTGCTGTATCCATTTGTCATGCCTTTTGTACGATGCTATTCATGAATTTGCTGTAGTCGATCATGTCCTGAGGGTTACTGATGTCCAGGTTTATATTAGCCGCCAAATGTTTTATGAGTTCGGGGGGTATCTTGTTGGTCTCGTACTGAATAGCGGCCAGTTCCTGAAAAACTTGGCCTGACAAACCAGTAGGAAATCTCCGAGAGGGCATGCAAACGTGACGCTGTTCTCAAGTTGGCAACAGGTGTGGCGATGTCCCCAGGCGTTTATTCAACTCCAGCCCATTGGCCATCAACATCATCAACCCCAGGCCGACAATTGCGGTCGTCACTTGCATGGGCCATGTATCGCCTGCCAGTGCATTGGCCATGTCAGCCAACGGGGCGAGCAGGACGCCCAGGCAGAAGACTTCCAGCGAATAGCGGCCCATGCGGCAGGTCTGGCGCGCGGGCCAGTTTTCCAGCCATGTGCTTGAGGTTGGCAGCAGTCGGGCGACGACGTAGACCAGGGCAAGGAAGTGCAGTAACCGGACGGGCGCAAGGTCGGTCTTGCTGATCGGGTAAAGGCTTTCAAGGTGCAGGCTGGAGACCAGCGCGGCGTGCAGCCCGGGCCATTTTTCGCTGAAGGTCAGGATGCATGCGATCAGCACGTAGATGGCGGCCAGCATGAACAAGGGTTGCTGGCGAAACGGAGGGCGCTCAGCTGTCGTGGCTGTTTCGCTGCGCAACGCGCACGCACCGCCGAGCACGAACGGCAGCTGCCAGGCCACCGGGTTGAAGTACCAGACACCGCCGCCTTCGTAAGCGCGCAGGTTCCAGCCCAGTAACGGCACCATCAGGTACAGGGCAATCGACAGGCCGACTGCCACTTCGAGTTTGCGCAGCATCAATGGCAAGCTCAGCGGCAAAGTCAGCAACAGCACGATATACAGCGGCAACGGGTCGGTCAGGTTGGGTTTGAAGCGCAGCAGCAGTTCATCGGCCAATGCCTGTTGCGGGTTGCCGACAAAGTATTCAAGGCCCATCTGCTGGACCATGTCGCGCGTCTCGACGTGGTTGTTGGCGACGAAGACGATGCCCATCAGCAGGGTCAGCAGAAAGATATGCACCACATACAGCACCCAGGTCCGGCGCAGGATTCGCACGCCAGCCACCAGCATGCCGTCACGTCGGGCGATCCGTCCGTAGGCCAGGATCGACGCGTAACCGGCGAGGAAAACGAAGATTTCCGCTGCGTCGCTAAAGCCGAAGTTGCGTACGGTCAGTTGCGCCAGGGGATTGTCCGGCACGTGATCCCAGAATATGAAGATCAGCGCCAGGCCGCGAAAGAAATCGATTCGATGATCGCGTCCGTTATTCATAACGGTGGACTCTTGAAAGTGCTAATGAGTAAAGATAGGCCACAGAGGCTCAGGTTCCAGGCCAGCGACGAGTGACGTTCGGCGGCGCGGCAGGGTGCCGCTAATCGAGGGCAATTGCAAAGGCGCGCTATTACAGAATGTCTCTGGCTCAAGCGGCCCGGCGGCTTTACGCCGACAGCGGCACCGTGTGCGTGTTCGATCAACCTCACCAATGATGGCAATCAACAGCAGTCATTCTCATCTTCCGTTATGTTACTGTATAACTATTCCAGTCAACTCACCGGAGAGATCACGATGAAACCCGATATCCATCCTCAATACCGCACCGTGCTGTTCCACGACACCGCTGCCGACGCCTACTTTCTGATCGGCTCGACCGTAGACACGGACCGCACGCAACAGCACACCGACGGCACTACCTATCCTTATGTTGCGCTCGACGTTTCCAGTGCCTCGCACCCGATGTACACCGGGCAGCAGCGCAAGGCCACCACCGAAGGCCGGATCGCGGGTTTCAACAAGCGTTTCGCCACCTTTGGCTCTGCTGGCAAGAAAGAAACCGCAGCCGCTCAATGAGTGGTTTGACCTCCCGGTCGTGGGCATTTCGCATGGATTGCCCACGACCGGGATTTTTTTGTCTGAATTTCAGGCCAACGGCCAATCATCTACTGGACTAACAGCCGACATTGCTTTTATCTTCGCGGCCTGAAAAACAGGAGTAACCGCTTTGAAAAAGTCAGTCGCCATCGTTTTCGGTGGGCAATCCAGCGAGCATGAGGTTTCGTTGCAGTCGGCACGCAACGTGATCAATGCGATTGATCGTGAACGCTATGCACTGACCCTGATCGGCGTCGACAAGCTGGGCCGCTGGCTGCATTTCGACGAAGCCGATTACCTGCTTAATGCCACTGATCCTGCACGGATCAAACTGAGCGCATCAGGCAAGCCATTGTCCTTGCTGCCGGGCAGTATCGGCGGGCAGTTTGTCGACGTCGAGTCAGGCCAGCCACTGGCAGCCATCGATGTGGTATTCCCGCTGATCCACGGCGCTTTTGGTGAAGACGGCGCGTTGCAGGGTCTGCTGCGCATGCTGGCCGTGCCTTTTGTCGGCGCCGATGTGCTGTCCTCTGCGGCCTGCATGGACAAGGACGTGACCAAGCGTCTGCTGCGCGATGCGGGCATTGCCGTCGCGCCGTTCAGGGTCCTGTCGCGTGGAGAGAGCCTTTCTTTCACGGAGGCTGCCGACCAGTTGGGGCTGCCGATGTTCGTCAAGCCGGCCAACCAGGGTTCATCGGTGGGCGTGAGCAAGGTGTCTGACGAGGCCGGTTTCGCGGCAGCACTGGCGCTGAGTTTCGAGTTCGATCACAAGCTGCTGATCGAGCAGGGCATCGTTGGCCGGGAAGTGGAGTGCGCGGTATTGGGTAACTTCGATGCGCAGGTCAGTGTCTGTGGCGAAGTGATTGCCAACGATGAATTCTATGCCTACGACACCAAGTACCTGAATGGCGATCAGGCACGCATCGCCATTCCCGCCGAGCTGCCCGCCGACCTGAGTGATCAGGTGCGTGACGTCGCGTTGCAGGCGTACAAGGTGCTGGGCTGCGCAGGGCTCTCGCGGGTCGATTTCTTCGTCACCGAAGGGCGCGACATCATCATCAACGAGGTCAACACGCTGCCGGGCTTCACCTCGATCAGCATGTACCCCAAGCTCTGGCAGGCCAGCGGTCTGTCGTATGCCGAACTGATCCATCGCCTGATCGTTCTGGCGCTGGAACGGGCTGATCAGGCGCGGCTGCTGAAAACGGAGATCTTTCCATGAAGATCATCCGCATCGCGGCGGCGCTGCTGATCGGCGCAGATGGCCGGACCCTGCTGGTGCGCAAGCGCGGTACCCAGGCCTTCATGCAGCCGGGCGGCAAGATCGAGCCCGGTGAACCGGCAGCGCAAGCCTTGGCCAGAGAACTCGAAGAAGAGCTCGGGCTTATCGTCGATCCGGCGCAGGCGGTGTTTCTCGGTGAGTTCACGGCCCCCGCCGCCAACGAGCCCGGTTTCGAGGTCAACTGTCAGTTGTATGAGGTCAGGACCAGCGCTCAGGCAGTGCCTGCCGCCGAGATCGAGGAAGTACTGTGGGTTGACGCGGACAGTCATGCGGGTTTGCAACTGGCCCCGTTGACCCGCGATCTGATCCTGCCGCTCTATCTGAAGCGGCAGGCAGCACGCGGCTGAACGGCGCAGTCGTCCTGCATCGTGGTGCAGGACGGCACTGTCAGCGAACCACACTTACCCCGTCCAGCGTCGAGAACGAGGTGTCCTTGGCGGTCAGCAGGAAATCGCGCATGTACGGTGCGTCAAGCATGTCGGCGCGGATACCGGCATAGAGCGTCGCAAACAGTCCTTTCTCGCCCAACCGCTTGGCCTTCACATAGCCGCGTGAGCTGTATTCATGCAGCGCCCAGTGCGGCATGCCGCAGACTCCGCGTCCGCTGGCCACCAGTTGCATCATCATCACCGTCAACTCTGATGTTCGTACCTGTGCCGGTTCGATGTCGGCAGGCTCCAGAAAGCGCGTGAAGATGTCCAGCCGGTCGCGTTCCACCGGGTAAGTGATCAGCGTTTCAGTCAGCAAGTCTTCCGGGACGATGTAGGGCCTGGTTGCCAATGCATGTTGATTGGCCACCGCCAGCATCGCTTCATAGGTAAACAGCGGCACGTAGGTAATGCCGGGCAATTCCAGCGGGTCGGAGGTCACCACCAGGTCCAGATCGCCACGCGCCAGGGCAGGCAAGGGCGCGAACGAGAAACCGGAAGACAGGTCCAGTTCGACCTCGGGCCAGGCATCGCGGAACTGGTCGATGGTCGGCATCAGCCACTGAAAACAGCTGTGGCACTCGATTGCCATGTGCAGGCGTCCCGCCGTACCACCGGCCAGTCGGGCGATGTCGCGCTCGGCACTGCGCAGTTGCGGCAGGATGGAGTCGGCCAGTTGCAGCAGGCGCAAACCGGCGCTGGTAAAGCGCACCGGTTTGGTCTTGCGTACAAACAGCGGCATGCCCATGCGCTCTTCCAGCTCCTTGAACTGATGGGACAGCGCGGACTGCGTCAAATGCAGGCGCTCGGCTGCCTCCACAAGGCTGTCGGCCTCGCGCAGGGCATGCAGGGTTTTGAGGTGGCGTATTTCAAGCACGGTCAGTGCTCCATGAGCAGTATTTGTGATCAACACGAAAAAAATGAGTTTGTCTCATGTTGTGTCAGCTGTCGACAATAGCCCCATCTTTTATGGAGGACGCATCGTGGCCCTGACTCAACACCCGGACTATTTTCACATTGGCGCAGACCGTGAACTGCAGCACGCTCTGCAGGCTTTCTGGAAACAGGATCAGGGTGTTACGACCACGGGCGCCGAATTGCGCACCTGGTTGATGGCGCGTTACCCGCAGCAGGTGCCACACCTGAAACGCGACCAGCGTTTTCAGCCCGATTGGGCGTCGTTGCTGGCGAGCGTCGCTGAAGCAGGCGAGCAAGGCCGCAAACCTGCATTGATCGGTCCTCTGACACTGCTCTGGCTAAGTGACGTTCAGGGTGACGAGGTAGATCGCCTCGACCTGCTGGAGCATCTGCTGCCGGTGTATGGCGAGATCTTCGGGCGTCTGGCTGCGCGCGGTGTCGAGTGGATTCAGATCGACGAACCGATCCTCGCGCTCGACCTGCCGCTGGCATGGAGCAACGCCTTCGAACGTGCCTATCACATTCTTCAGTATTCGCCGTTGAAGAAGCTCATCGGCCTCTATCACGGTGACCTGCGGCCCAACCTGGGTGTCGCGGCCTTGCTGCCGGTTGCAGGGTTGCATCTGGACAGCGTGACCGAACCGGAGCTGCTGGCCCCGGTGTTTGATCGTCTGCCCGTTTACAAGGTTCTGTCTCTGGGCGAGTGCGATACGCATTCGAACTGGCATCAGGAATCGTTGCTCGAAGCGCGCGCCCGTTTTGGGGAAAACCTGATGGTGGCGGATCAGGTCGCTGCGTAATGTAATACCCGATTAACGACCGCTCAGCGCCATTCATCAAACTGTCACGCAAGTGTGGCAGCGCGCTTGGAAAAACATCATCAGACTCGCGGCCTACTGGGGTTCTGTTTTTTGGTGTTTTTCATGCGGGTTTTAATTTTTCTGGCCGCGCTTCTGTGCGGCTTGCCGTCTTTTGCGGCCGATCGTTGTGATACCGATGTTCCTGTACAGATGGCCAACCTCAAGGATGTGCGGATTGCCTACCAGAGTATTGGCAGCGAGTCCGACCCTGCCTTGCTGTTGGTGATGGGGCTGGGTGGGCAGTTGATTCACTGGCCGGACGAGGTCGTGGTCGCGTTGTGTCAGCAAGGCTATCGGGTGATTCGTTACGACAATCGCGATGTGGGTCTGTCTTCGTGGGTGCAACAGCCAGCGGATGCCAATCTGACGTTCGAAGTGCTGCGTTACAAACTTGGCCTGCCTGTCTCGGCACCCTATTCGTTGACTGATATGGCCGACGATGCGCTGGGTCTGATGGATGCATTGCAGATTCGCCAGTTTCACGTGTTGGGCGCGAGCATGGGCGGCATGATCGCTCAGCATCTGGCCGATCTGGCGCCGTCGCGGGTCGAAAGCCTGACGCTGATCATGACCAGTTCCGGTGCGCAGGGTTTGCCTATGCCCAGTACCGCGCTGATGCAACTGTTGGCGCGGCGCGGCGCGCCCAATCGGGAAGTGGCGATCGAGCAACAGGCCGATCTGCTTGCCGCGCTGGGCAGCCCGCAGGTCAAGGACGATCGCCAGCAATTGCTGCATCAGGCGGCTGTTTCCTATGACCGGGCGTTCAATCCCGAAGGTGTGAAACGCCAGATCATGGCGATTCTGGCCGAGCCCAGCCGCGTGGAACTGCTGAACCGTCTGCGTCTGCCGGTACTGGTGGTTCACGGCACGGCTGACCCGCTGCTGCCGGTCATGCATGGTGTGCATGTGGCCGCGCACATTCAGGGCAGCCAGCTGCGCCTGATTCCGGGGCTGGCGCACCGTTTTCAGGAGGCCTTCAAGGCCCCGTTGCTCGGTGCAGTGCTGCCGTACCTGAAGGCCCAGCATGAAGACGGACGCAACCTGGCTCAGTTGTAAGCCGGCCCGGTTGTCAGGCATGGGCAGAGGTGTATCGTGTGACCTTTGCTTACCGAAAAGGGCCGACATGACAACTGCACTGAAGATCGACTTCATCTCCGATGTTTCCTGCCCCTGGTGCGTCATTGGTCTGCGCGCGCTGGATCAGGCGCTGGAGGCACTGGGGGATGAGGTGCAAGCGCACATTCACTTCCAGCCTTTCGAGCTGAACCCGAACATGCCTGCCGAAGGGCAGGACATCAAAGAACACATCGCCGAAAAGTACGGCTCCACGCCGGAACAGATCGAAGGTATTCACGAAACCATCCGTGAACGCGGTGCTGAACTCGGCTTCACCTTTGCCAGCGGCGAGCGGCGTATCTACAACACGTTCGATGCCCATCGCCTGCTGCACTGGGCCGAACAGCAAGGCAAGCAGCACGCGTTGAAGCAGGCGCTGTTCGAGGCGTATTTCAGCGACCTGAAAGACCCGTCCGATCACCAGACTCTGGCAGCTGTGGCGCAGAAGGTCGGCCTGGACCGTCTGCGTGCTCAGGCCATCCTGGGCAGTGACGAATACACCGCCGAGGTTCGCGAGGCCGAGCAGCTCTGGACGTCTCGCGGTATCACCTCCGTGCCGACCATGGTCTTCAACGACCAGTATGCCGTCTCGGGCGGTCAGCCGGTCGAGGTATTCGTCAGCGCGATTCGCCAGATTGTCGGTGAATCGCAGTAACGTGCTGCCTGTGCAGGATAGGACGCAGAGCGTCCGGAAAGGCATGCCCAAGCGGAGCATGGGCACGATAGGTGTCTTGCGCACGCCTATCGTTCCTCGCGCTCCGGCGTAGGGGCGTGAACGCCTATCGTTCCTCACGCTCCAGCGTGGGAATGCAGTGGGTGACGCTCTGCGTCACAGATCTGCGCTACGCCGCATGCTCCAGATCGGGCGCAGTGCTCAAAGCCCGTATTTCTTGACCTTGTCGAACAGTGTGGTCTTGGCCATGCCCAGTTCCTGACTGGCCTGGCTGAGGTTGCCGCCGCTGCGTTGCAAGGCGTCGCCGAGCAATGAGCGTTCGAAGGCTTCGACCGCTTCGGCAAACCCCAGACTCTGGTTTTCACTGACCGTGCCTGACTGCTTGAACGCTGGCAGACCCAGGGCAAACCGCTCGGCCACGTTGCGCAGTTCGCGTACATTGCCCGGCCAGTCATGGCTCATCAGGTTCGAGCTGGTTTGCCGATCCAGCACGGGCGGTTCGCGGTCGAAGCGTAACGACGACAACTGCAGGAAGTGTTCGAACAACTGCAGAATGTCTTCGCGGCGCTCACGCAAGGGTGGCAGTTCAAGCGTGACGACGTTGAGGCGGTAATACAGATCGCTGCGGAACTGATTGGTTTTGCCCAAGGCATTCAAATCGGATTTGGTCGCCGCTATGACCCGGCAATCCACGGCGACGCTCTGGTTGGAACCCAGCCGCTCGAGGGTTCGCTCCTGCAGGACGCGCAGCAGCTTGATCTGCAGATTGACCGGCATGCTTTCCACTTCATCGAGAAACAGCGTGCCGTTGTGCGCGTGTTCGATCTTGCCGATGCGCCGCTTGCCCGCGCCGGTAAAGGCGTTGGCTTCATGGCCGAAGATTTCCGACTCGAACAGGCTTTCCGCCAGCCCGCCACAGTTGAGCGCCACGAACTGGCTGTCCTTGCGCCGACTGAAATCGTGCAGGCAGCGCGCGACCAGTTCCTTGCCCGTGCCGGTTTCACCTTCGATCAGTACGTTGGCCGAGGTGTCGGCGACGTTGGCAATCAACGCACGCAGGTTTTGCATGGCCGGGGAGCGGCCGATGATCCGGCCTTCCAGCGAATCGCGTTCGGCCAGTTGCTTGCGCAAGGCCCACACTTCACGGGCCAGGCCGCGTTGCTCCAGTGCGCGCCGGGTGACGTCGACCAGACGCTCAGGCGAAAAGGGTTTCTCCATGAAATCGTAAGCGCCATCGCGCATTGCGTTGACGGCCATGGTGATGTCGCCATGGCCGGTGATGAGCACCACCGGCAGGCTGCTGTCACGTGCCTTGAGACGGCTCAGCAACTCCAGCCCGTCGATACCCGGCAAGCGAATATCGCTGATGACGATACCGGCGAAGTTGTCATCAATACGTTTCAAGGCCTCTTCGGCGCTCGAAACGCCCTCGCTGGCGATGTCTTCCAGCGCGAGGGCCTGCTGGCAGCCGAGCAATACATGCGGATCGTCTTCGACGATCAGGACGGTCAGGTCGCTGTTTATGCTCATGGGTGTCGTCTCATGTCGGGCTGTCCGGGTGGCGGGCATCGGGGATGAACGGCAGGCTCAGGACAAACGTCGTACCGCCGTCCTGCGGATGCTCTGCGCTCAGGCTGCCCCCGGCTGCGGCGGCAAGGCTCGCCGACAGTGTCAGGCCCAGGCCCAGGCCTTGTTCGCCCGGTTTGGTGGTGAAAAAAGGTTCAAACAGATGCTTGCGCGCGTCGGCATCGACGCCGTGCCCGTTATCACGTACCCGCAGACGGTATCGGCCGTCGATAACCGATCCGGTGAGCCATAACTCCGGTTGCTGCAGGTCGAACATGGCGTCCAGTGCGTTGCCGATCAGGTTGACCAGAATCTGTTCCAGGCGGGTCTGGTCGATGGTCAGGGTGGCGTCGACGAAGTCTCGATGCAGCGTCAGACCGGACTGCTCCACGCGCACGCCCAGCAATTGCATCGCCGCATCGACAGCCTTGCTCAGTTGCGCCTGGCCCTGATCGTCGCCGCGTCTGGCGAATGCGCGCAGGCTGGCGGTGATGCGGCCCATGCGATCGACCAGATCATTGATGGTACGCAGGTTGGTGCTCGCGGTGTCCAGCGCACCTCGTTCCAGAAAGCGCACGGTGTTGCCGGACAAGGTGCGCAGTGCGGCCAGAGGCTGGTTCAGTTCATGCGCGATGCTGGTCGACATCTGGCCGATGGCTGCCAGCTTTCCGGCCTGTACCAGCTCGTCCTGCGCCTTGCGCAAGGTGTCTTCAGCCTGCCTTCGTTCACGAATCTGCGCCTTGAGGCGTTCGTTGCTGGCCCGCAGGTGTTCGGTACGTTCGGCGATCTTGCGTTCCAGCTCGTTGTTGGCAGCCTGCAGCGCTTCCCTGGCCGCAAGCCGGGTCGAGATGACCTTGCGCCGCTCGTTCCAGGCGATCAGCAGAAAGGTCACCAGCGCGCAAGCCACGGCGACCAGCATGCCCTGATTGGCCGCTTCACGGCGCAGATTCTCCAGCGGGGTAAGCAGTGTCAGGTGCCAGGCGGTGTCACTCAGCGGGCGGCTCTGGGCCAGATAACTGACCTTTTTGTGTTCGCGGTCGACACTGATGTTGGCGGGGAAAACCAGTGTCTCGACGCCCTCGGACAAGGTTTCCCGTTCCAGTGGCACCAGTTCGTTGAGCGGCCACCAGTAATATTGCAGGCTGCGAGCCAGGCGCTCCTTGACCTCAGCCGTGAGCGGGCGCACTGATTTCAGACGCCGGGCCGGGTCGCTGGAGAGGATGATGATGCCATTCTCGTCGCTGACAAACGCCTCCAGCCGTGCCCGCTGCCAGCGTTCTTCGAGTGCTTCGAGGCGCACCTTGATCACCGCAACGCCGATAATGCGGCCTTTGTCTTCCAGCCCGTGCGCCAGGTAATAGCCCGACTCTCCGGTGGTGGTGCCGATGCCGTAAAAGCGCCCGGGCAGGCCGCGCACCGCGTCCTGAAAGTAGGCACGGAAAGACAGGTCTTCACCCTGATAACTGTCAGCGTCACGCCAGTTGCTGGTGGCCAGCACGCGTCCGGTGGTATCCATTACATAAATGGCGCGGCTGCGACTGCGTCGATTCAGCCCTTCGAGGTAGCGGTTGACCTGCTGCTGAAGCTCGGGTCCCGGTTCGTTCAGCAACTGCGACACGCTGGATTCGAGCTCCAGCACGCTGGGCAGGTAGGTGTATTTGCTGATTTCGCTCTCGACCGTGCGCGCGTGCAGCTCGAGCTGGCGTTCGCCGGTTTCGCGCAGGCTCTTGATGCCGCTGTGTTCACTGACCAGATAGGCGATATAGCCCAGCCCGATCATCAGCATGAGAATCAGCGGCGGCAGAAACAGTTGACGGATCAGACGGGGTTTCACGGCGAGTGATGGCGGGGCGGCGCGATAAAGAGTGGGGTCGCATTTCATCACAGTCGTCCTGGACCGAACAGCTGCCCGCTGATAGGCGGACAGCCGTCAAGCTATTGCCTAGTGCTGAAGAATCTTGGCGAGGAATTGCTGGGCGCGTTCCGAGCGTGCGCTCACGTCACCGAAAAACTCTTCCTTGGCGCAGTCTTCGACGATCTGCCCCTTGTCCATGAAAATCACCCGGTTGGCGACTTTGCGCGCGAAGCCCATTTCGTGGGTCACGCACATCATGGTCATGCCTTCCTGGGCCAGTTGCACCATCACGTCGAGCACTTCATTGACCATTTCCGGGTCAAGTGCGGACGTGGGCTCGTCGAACAGCATGACCACCGGGTCCATCGCCAGCGCGCGCGCGATGGCGACACGCTGTTGCTGCCCACCGGAAAGCTGGCCGGGATGCTTGTGCGCATGCTCGGAAAGACCGACGCGGTCCAGCAGCTTCAGACCCTTCTCGGTGGCTTCGGCCTTGCTGCGGCCCAGTACCTTGATCTGCGCGATGGTCAGGTTTTCGACAATGCTCAGGTGCGGAAACAGTTCGAAGTGCTGAAACACCATGCCGACCCGCGAGCGCAGTTTCGGCTGGTTGGTCTTCGAGTCGGAGATCGATGTGCCGTCGACGACGATCTCGCCTTTCTGAAACGGCTCCAGCGCGTTCACGCATTTGATCAGGGTCGATTTGCCGGAGCCGGACGGGCCGCACACCACCACCACTTCACCCTTGCTGACCTCGGTGCTGCAATCGGTCAGTACCTGGAAGTCCCCATACCACTTGTTGACGTTTTTGATGGAAATCATACGGCAAACCTTTTTTGCAGACGCTTCACCAGCAGCGAGGCGGCAAAGCTGATCGTGAAATACACCAGACCGGCAATGATCAGGAACTCGTTGGCGCGCCCGATGATGTCGCCACTTGAGCGCGATGCGTTGAGAAAATCGACGAGGCCGACGGTGTACACCAGGGAGGTGTCCTGAAACAGAATGATGCTCTGTTGCAGCAGCAGCGGGGTCATCTTGCGAAACGCCTGGGGCAGGATGATCAGTCGCATCATTTGCGAGTAGTTCATGCCCAGCGCCTGAGCGGCGCCCATTTGTCCCTTGGAGATCGACTGCACACCGGCACGGACGATTTCGCAGAAGTACGCTGCTTCGAACATCATGAAGGCCACGACGCAGGAGGCGAACGCACCGATGGGCGTGTCCTCACCGGTAATCCAGCGCAGCACGAACGGCACGGCCAGATAGAACCAGGTGATCACCAGCAGCAGCGGGATCGAACGAAAGTAGTTCACGTAGGCGCCGGCCACATTGGCCAGCAGCTTGTTCGACGACAGGCGCATCAGCGCCAGCAGCGTGCCAAGCACCAGGCCGCCGACGACACCCATCGCCATCAGCTTGAGGGTCATGACCATGCCGTTCCACAGACCGGGAATGGCCGGAACGATTCCAGTGAAGTCCATTTATTTGCCCCCCAGTGAGATGAGTCCCGGTACGGCGACTTTCTTCTCGATCGCACGCATCAGCAGCATCAGGCTCATGTTCAGCGTGAAGTAGATGAGCGTCGCGAGGGTGAAGGCCTCGAACAGGTTGGCAGAGAACTCGGCGGTCTGTTTGGTCTGTGCGAGCAACTCCATCAGGCCGATCAGCGACGCTACCGATGAGTTCTTGAACACGTTCAGGAATTCGGAGGTGAGCGGCGGAATGATGATCCGGTAAGCCTGCGGCAACAGCACGTTCCAGTAGATCTGTGGCAGCTTGAAGCCCATGGCGCGTGCGGCCGATTCCTGGCCCTTCGGCAGTGCTTCAATGCCGGTACGCACCTGTTCGCAGACCCGTGCAGCGGTGAACAGGCCAAGGCAGACCACTACGCTGAGGAACGCGGAGGTGGTCGGGTTCAGGTCTTGCTTGTACCACTCCTGCAGGTTTTCCGGCAGCAGGTCGGGCACCAGGAAGTACCAGATGAACAGCTGCACCAGCAGTGGCACATTACGGAAGATTTCCACGTATACCGCGGCGATACCTGACACCAGACGGTTTGGCACGGTGCGCATGACGCCCAGCACCGAGCCCAGTATCAGGGCAATGATCCAGGCAACTACAGCAATGGCGATGGTCCAGCCCAGCCCGGAGATGAACCAGTCCAGATAGGTCTCGCTGCCGACGCCGGTGGACTTGAAGAATACGCCCCAGTCCCAGTTGTAATTCATCAGGGTCTCCCCCTCTTTTTATTGCTATCGAAATGCACGCACTGTCGTCAGTCAGGAGTGACGAGGCGATCCCGGCCAGGCAGTGCCCGCCCGGGATACCGTCAGTTCGGACTGGCCGAACCGGTCCTTCAGGCTTTTTTGTCGTCAGCCGCTTTGTCGGTCGGGTTCTGAATCAGCTCCTTGAGCTTGTCGCTCATCGGGAAATTCAGGTTCAGCCCTTTAGGCGGGACTTTCGACATGAACCACTTGCTGTAGATGGCATTGATTTCGCCAGACTTGTAGGTGGCGACAATGGCGTCATCCACGGCCTTCTTGAACGGGGCGTCACCCTTGCGAACCATGCAGCCGTATATTTCGTAGGATTGTGCAGTGCCGGTCACTGCCCAGTCGTCCGGCTTCTTGGCCTTGGCCATTTCGCCTGCCAGCAGCGCGTCGTCCATCATGAACGCGACGGCACGGCCGGACTCGAGCATCTGGAAGGATTCACCGTGGTCTTTGGCGGAGATCACGTTCATGCCCATCTGCTTGTCAGCGTTCATCGCCTTGAGGATGCGCTCGGAAGTAGTGCCGGCCGTGGTGACGACGTTCTTGCCTTTCAGGTCATCGAAATCCTTGTAGCTGGAGTCCTTTTTCGACAGCAGGCGTGTGCCGACTTCAAAGATGCCGATGGAGAAATCGACCTGTTGCTGACGCTCGACATTGTTGGTGGTCGAGCCACATTCCACATCGACGGTGCCGTTCTGAACCAGCGGGATACGGGTCTGCGAAGTCACCAAGTTGTACTTGACCTTGAGGTCAGGCATGTCGAGGTCTTTCTTGATGGCTTCGACGATTTTCAGCTGGATGTCATGGGAGTAGCCCACAGGTACGCCCGAAGCATCCGCTATGTAGGAAAACGGAATGGAGGCGTCACGATGGCCCAGCGTGATGGTGCCGGATTCCTTGATCTTCTTCAGAGTGCCGGTGAGTTCGGCGGCGAAAACCGGCGTGCTGATCAGAGCGGCAGTGATTGCTGCGCCCAACAGGTGGGGAACGATGCGCATGGGTGAGTCCTTGATTTCATTTTTTATTGATGGGGCCGCCATCAGAGTCGGCCCGCTTCTTGGCGAATGCTTCAACGGCGTCCACATCCAGACACACGCCCTTGTCGAAACGCTCGGTTCAGAATGTAGAGCATGAGTCGTGCCAAGCTTTTTTAAGAAGTCAACATGCTGAATTTAAAGGGATTTCTTTATATTGGCTTTGGTGTTACGGATCAATGCGTCCGGGAAGCCGAATAAGGCGGGGTCGATTGTTCGGAAAACCGAATGGAAGGGGTTGTGCAGGAAGAGGGCAGCAAGTATAGAAGCCTGTTCACCGCGCGATGGGTGAACAGGTTGCAGGCGGATGATCAGGCCGCTTCGAAAGAGGCTTTGTTGCGCACCACTGTTTCCAGGTAGCTGCTCACGGCAGCCTGTTCTTCAGGCGTCGTGAACAGACCGAGCTTGGTGCGGCGCCACAGGATGTCTTCGATGCTGGTGGCCCATTCCTGGTCGCACAGGTAATCGACCTCGCGGGTATACAGGCCCGCCCCCAAATGCTGACCAAGGTCTTCCAGGCTTTGCGCACCCTCCAGCAAGCGCCAGCTGCGGCTGCCGTAAGTGATCGACCAGCGTTTGGCGATAGGGGCTGGCAGCCAGCTGCAGCGGCGGGTCATTTCTGTTGCCAGCGCTTCGGCGGTGGTCATGTCTTCGCCACCCGGCAGGGCAGCCTTGGCCGTCCAGCTCGGTTTCATCTGTTTGAAGAACGGTGCCAACTGCGCCATCGCCGACTCGGCCAGTTTGCGGTAGGTGGTCAACTTGCCGCCGAACACCGACAGAATCGGCGCTTCGTCAGCGCCGCCTGACAACGAAAGCGTGTAATCACGGGTGATGGCAGACGGATTATCGGACTCGTCGTTGCACAGCGGGCGCACGCCAGAGAACGTGTGGAGCACGTCTGCGCGACTCAACTGTTTCTTGAAGTGGTCATTGGCCACTTTCAGTACGTAATCCATCTCGCCTTCAGTGATATCCACCTTGTTCGGATCGCCCTGATACTCACGGTCGGTGGTGCCGACGATAGTGAAGTGCTCCAGGTACGGAATCGTGAACACGATGCGCTTGTCTTCGTTCTGCAGAATGAACGCGTGCTCACCTTCGTACAGTTTCGGCACGATCAGGTGGCTGCCCTGAATCAGGCGGATGCCGTAAGCCGAGTCGAGCTTGAGGTCTTCACGGATGAACTTGGCCACCCACGGGCCTGCCGCATTGACCAATGCCTTGGCATGGATCGAAAACAGGCTGCCGTCGCTGCGCTCCAGATGCAGATGCCACATGCCCTTGATACGGCGGGCGCTGACACAGCGGGTCTGAGTATGAATGTGCGCACCGTTTTCACGAGCGGACATGGCGTTGAGCACGACCAGACGCGCGTCGTCGACCCAGCAGTCGGAATATTCGAAACCGCGGGTGATGCTCGGGTTGAGCGGGCTGTCCGCACCGAAATGAATGGTTCGCGATGCCGGCAGCTTTTCACGCTTGCCGAGGTTGTCATACAGGAACATCCCGGCGCGAATCATCCAGGCCGGACGCAGGTGCGGGCGATGAGGCAGCACAAAGCGCATTGGCTTGACGATGTGCGGTGCTTTGGAAAGCAGCACTTCGCGTTCTGCCAGGGCTTCACGCACTAGGCGGAACTCGTAGTGCTCCAGATAGCGCAGGCCGCCATGGATCAGCTTGCTGCTGGCCGAAGACGTGTGGCTGGCCAGGTCGTCCTTTTCGCACAGAAAAACCGAAAGGCCGCGACCGGCGGCATCCGCTGCAATGCCGACACCGTTGATGCCACCGCCAATAACGGCAATGTCGTAAACCTCTGAGAGGGGCGGGGTTGGCACGTTGGTGTGGGGCATTGGTGGCCTCCTGGACAATTCGTGAGCAGTGCTCGAAAGGCGAATCTGAACATTAATGTTCATTTCCGAAAATCATAGCTCAATAAAATGACCGTTGCCAGCACGTATCGATTGAAAATACTGATGATGAAACAAAGAAAAGAACAAATGTGAACATTGTAGGGCGGGAATTAGCACAGGGAGGATCGGTGCACAGTCGGCACGGAACTGCTCTGCGTCACAGCTCTGAGCTGCCCCGCCGAAACAGGAGAGGACGCAGAGCGTCCGGAACGGCATACCCACGCGGAGCATGGGCACGATGGTGTTCTTCAGGACATCTATCGTTCCTCACGCTCCAGCGTGGGAATGCCTTGGGTGCCGCTCCGCGTCACAGATGCGCGCTGCGCCATACATACACAAGTCTTGTGGGAGCGAGCTTGCTCGCGAAGAGGCCGGTACAGACTCCAGAAAATGGGGCGCTCGATGCACCGTCTTCATGAGCACTGCGGACCGCCGCGCGAACACCGCTCGCGCCTGACAATCACACCACTTCCAGACGAATCTTGTGCTGGGTCAGCAGTTGCTGCAGTGCGGGCACCGGTGGCTGGTCGGTGACCAGGCAATCGATGAGGGTAATCGGCCCCAAGCGGACCATGGCGTTGCGTCCGAACTTGCTGGAATCAGCCGCCAGCAGCACTTTGCGAGCGTTGGCGATGATCGCCTGGGACACCCGAACTTCCTGGTAATCGAAATCCAGCAGGCTGCCGTCTTCGTCGATGCCACTGATGCCCACCAGGGCGAAGTCCACTTTGAACTGGGTGATGAAGTCGATGCTGCCCTGGCCCACAACGCCGCCGTCACGTCGCACATTGCCGCCTGCTATCAGCACCTCGAAATCATCCTTGGTGCTGAGGATCGACGCCACATGCAGGTTATTGGTGATGATCTTCAGGTTGTTGTGGTTGAGCAACGCACGTGCGATGGATTCGGTGGTGGTACCGATATTGATGAACAACGAGGCGTTGTCCGGGATCTGCGCGGCGATGGCCTCGGCGATCCGTTGTTTTTCGTCGCGCATCTGGTCCGCACGCATGGCGTAGGCGGTATTTTCGATGCTGGAGTCATAGGCCGCGCCGCCGTGGTAGCGGCGCAACAGGTTCATTTCCGCCAATTGATTGATATCACGGCGAATGGTTTGTGGGGTCACGACGAACAGCGTCGCCATCTCCTCGATGCTGACATAGCCACGGTCACGGACCAGTTCGAGGATCTGTTGTTGGCGGGGAGGCAGGTTCATTGTTTTTCCTTGGGCGCCCTCTACAAATGGCGCCCATCATGCCGCAGGAAAGTACAACCTGTCAGCCGGAATCCTGCTCCCCTCCTTACAACAGCGCTGTCACTCTTCGTTTTCGTGCGGTTCCCAGTCGCGAGTACGCGCGACTGCTTTCTGCCAGCCTGCGTAAAGTTTTTCGCGATGCGCTTCTTCACACGATGGCTCGAACACACGCTCGATCACGGCCTTGTTGCGCAACTCGTCCAGGCTGCTCCAGAAACCGATCGCCAGACCGGCCAGGAAGGCGGCACCCAGTGCCGTGGTTTCACGCATTTGCGGGCGCTCGACGTGGGTGCCGAGGATGTCTGCCTGGAACTGCATCAGGAAGTTGTTGGCCACGGCACCACCGTCCACACGCAGCGACTTGAGGCGTTCGCCGGAGTCCTGCTGCATGGCATCGAGCACGTCGCGGGTTTGATAGGCGATGGATTCCAGCGCTGCACGAATGATGTGATCGACTTTCACGCCACGGGTCAGACCGAACAATGCGCCTCGTGCGTAGGGGTCCCAATAAGGTGCGCCCAGACCCGTGAACGCCGGCACCAGGTACACGCCGTTGCTGTCCTTGACCTTGCCGGCGAAGTATTCGGTGTCCAGCGCGTCGTTGATGAGCTTGAGTTCGTCGCGCAGCCACTGCACCGTCGAGCCACCGTTGAAGACCGCGCCTTCCAGCGCATAGGCCACTTCGCCACGCGGGCCGCAGCCGATAGTGGTGAGCATGCCGTGCGCCGATTTCACGGCTTTCTTGCCGGTGTTCATCAGCAGGAAGCAGCCAGTGCCATAGGTGTTCTTGGCCTGCCCGGGTTCGACACACATCTGGCCGAACAACGCCGCCTGCTGGTCGCCTGCGATACCGGCGATCGGGATGCCGCTCTTGCTGTGGCCGTAAACTTCGGAGGAGGCTTTGACCTCCGGCAGCATCTCGCGCGGGATATCCAGCACGTCGAGCATGCGCTGATCCCATTCCAGCGTATGGATGTTGAACAGCATGGTCCGCGAGGCATTGGTGTAGTCGGTGACGTGAACCTTGCCGCCGGTGAATTTCCAGATCAGCCAGGTATCGATGGTGCCGAACATCAGCTCGCCTTTGCGGGCGCGCTCACGGCTGCCTTCGACGTTGTCCAGGATCCACTTGACCTTGGAGCCGGAGAAGTACGGGTCAATCACCAGGCCTGTGGTGTCCTTGATGTACTCCTCAAGGCCATCGCGCTTGAGCTGCTGGCAGATCTCGGTGCTGCGGCGGCACTGCCAGACGATGGCGTTGTAGATCGGGCGGCCGGTGTCGCGTTCCCAGATGACGGTCGTTTCACGCTGATTGGTGATACCGATCGCGGCGATCTGGTTGTGGTGCAGATCGGCCTGCGCCAGCGCCTTGGTCATGCACGCGGTCTGAGTGGCGAAGATTTCCATCGGGTCGTGTTCGACCCAGCCTGCCTGCGGGTAATGCTGAACGAATTCGCTTTGGGCAGTGCTCACCACGTTGGCGTCGCGGTCGAAGATGATCGCGCGCGAGCTGGTGGTGCCCTGGTCAAGAGCAATGATGTAGTTCTTGTTCTGTGTGTCAGTCATGTCGATTGCCTTGCATTATTGGGTGGGATTCAGTTGGGTGAGATTCAAATTGAGTGAAATCAAGATGAAGCCTGAACTTTGCCGCGAACCACAGGAGCCTCTTTTTCATTTTCAACAGGAGCGGCGCTTGGCAGATGACGCGCAATCAGCGCGCGGTAGCCGGCAGCACCAAGGCAGGCACCCAGAATGGGCGCAAAAATCGGAACCAGGAAATAAGGAATGTCGCGACCACCGGTGAAGGCCATTTCACCCCAGCCAGCGAAGAAGGTCATCAGCTTCGGACCGAAGTCGCGCGCCGGGTTCATGGCGAAACCGGTCAGCGGGCCCATCGAGCTGCCGATCACGGCTACCAGCAGGCCGATCAGCAAGGGTGCCAGCGGGCCGCGTGGCAAACCATTGCTGTCATCGCCCAAGGCCATGATCACACCCATCAGAATGGTGGTGATGACCACTTCGACCAGAAAGGCCTGACCGACCGAAATGGCCGGGTTTGGATACGTCGAGAACACCGACGCCAGTTCAAGACTCTGCTCGCTGCCGCGAATGATGTGGTGAGCATGTTCGAAGTCGAAAAAAAGGCTGATGTACAGCAGGTACACCAGACCCGCTCCGCAGAACGCGCCTGCGATCTGTGCCGAGATATAAAAGGGCAATTTACGTTTTTCAAAACCGGCGAACAGACTCAGCGCGATGCTGACGGCCGGGTTGAGATGGGCACCTGAGATGCCGGCGCTGAGGTAGATCCCCATGCTGACGGCCATGCCCCAGATGATGCAGATTTCCCAAAGACCGAAAGTGGCTCCCGCGACCTTGAGCGCTGCAACGCATCCTGTGCCGAAAAAAATCATCAGGGCGGTGCCAAGAAATTCAGCCACACATTGCCCGGTGAGCGTCGGTTGTTTTAATGCGATGGACATGGAAACCTCATTTTTGTTTTTGTCTCGGCACCCTGAGACAGGCGTGGGTGCTCGTTATTCGTGCGTCTCAGAAAAAACCCCATTTCTGATCGCCGTTGCGAGTTATACCGAAAAATCGCTTTCGATAATATTCGTAAACGAAAAAATATAGGCAAGAAACACCGCTGTCAAAGGTCGGAACCGAACGGTCAGAAAGTCGCCAGCACCCCGCAAGGCCCTTTTATACCGGGTAATTCAGGCTGTTATCAAAAGGCTATCAGTGTCGCAGGTGGCGTGAATCAAGGCATGTTCACTTTACTTCGCTTAAAGTGATGGGCATTCGGAACCTTTTGGAGCGCTGCATGACACCTGCACTGGATTTGCTGAAAAAAAAACCGCGCCGAACATCGCATTCACAGTTATGAACATGATCCGAAAGCGCCGTCATATGGGCTGGAGGCAGCGGAAAAGCTGGGTCTGGAGCCTGCACAGGTTTTCAAGACGCTGCTCGCCAGTACCGAAAAAGGCGAGTTACTGGTCGCCGTCGTGCCGGTCGTCGGAACACTTGATCTAAAGGCGCTGGCGCAGGCTGCCGGAGCAAAAAAAACCGAGATGGCCGACCCTGCGGCGGCGCAACGCTCGACGGGTTACCTGTTGGGTGGTATCAGCCCTTTGGGCCAGAAGAAGCGCCTGCGCACCTTTATCGACGAGACCGCGCAGCGCTTTGCAAGCATTTACGTCAGTGCCGGGAGGAGGGGGCTTGAGGTCGAGCTTTCGCCAGCAGTGCTGGCTGAACATACCCAGGCCAGGTTTGCCCCGATCGGCAGGGAATGACCTGCGCCTCAGTTATTGAGCGTCTGCACGGCCACACTGCCGGGCGCCGGGAACAGCACCAGATGGTCAGCTGCCACACGAATACCGACTTCCTCACCCTGGCCGTGGTCGGCGTGGCTGGGGAAAATGGCTTCCAGTTGACTGCCGGTCGACAGTTGCAGGCGATACAGGGTCGAGGCGCCCTGAAAGGTTCGACCGATGACCCTTGCTTTCAGGTCGCTGTGCGGCGCGTAGACGATATCGTCAGGACGTAACAAGACATCCACGGCGGTGCCACTGACGCCCGGGTATGCCCGGTTGCCGCGCAATACGCCGAGTTCGGTATGCACCGATTGCGGGTCCATCATCTGCCCGCGAATGAAATAGCCTTGGCCGATGAAGCTGGCAACGAACGGCGTACGGGGTTCGTGATAAAGATTGTAGGGCGTGTCCCACTGTTCCAGGCGCCCTTCTTTGAATACACCGACGTGATCGCTGACGGCAAAAGCCTCTTCCTGGTCATGAGTCACCAGAATCGCGCTGGTGCCACGCGCCTTGAGAATATCGCGCACCTCATGGCTCAGGCGCCGACGCAACTCGCCGTCCAGGTTGGAGAAGGGCTCATCGAGCAGCAGGAGCTGCGGCTCGGGCGCCAACGCTCTGGCCAGCGCCACTCGCTGTTGCTGCCCACCGGACAGCTCGTGAGGATAACGCTTGCCCAGCGCGCCGAGGTTGACCAGTTCAAGCAACTCGGCGATCACCTGATCCAGGCGCGGGTGGTTGCGAATGCCGAATGCGATGTTTTCGGCGACACTCAGGTGCGGAAATAGCGCGTAATCCTGAAACACCATGCCGATGTGGCGTTTCTCCGGCGGCAGGGTCCAGCCCGGCCGGGAGATCACTTCGCCCGCCAGGGTGATCTCACCCGCATGGATCGGTTCGAAACCGGCAATGGCGCGCAGTGTGGTGGTCTTGCCGCAGCCCGACGAGCCCAGCAGGCAGCCGATATCGCCCGCGTTGAGGTGCAGGTTCAGATCCTGCACCACGCGCTGGTTCTGATAGCCGCAAGCGAGGTTGCGCAGATTCAGCAGCAACGGGTTCATGCGGGCTTGCAGGACGGCGCGACGAGAAACTCCAGCAGTGCTTTCTGCGCGTGCAGGCGATTTTCTGCCTGATCCCAGGCGACCGAGCGCGAATCATCCAGCAGGTCGACACTGATTTCTTCGCCGCGATGGGCAGGCAGGCAGTGCATGAACAGCACGTCCTTGTCGGCTAGGTCGAGCAGGGCGCGCGTGACCTGAAACGGCGCGAACAACTTCTTGCGCCGGGCGGTTTCCTCTTCCTGACCCATGGAGGTCCACACATCGGTGCTGACCAGATGGGCGCCGGCAACTGCGGCTTTCGGATCGCGGACCACGGTGACCCGCTCGCCAGCCAGTGCCAGGAACTCGGCGTTTGGCTCGTAGCCGGCAGGGCAGGCCACACGCAACTGGAAGTCGAATTGAATCGCCGCTTCTATATAGCTGTTGCACATGTTGTTGCCATCGCCGATCCAGGCAACGGTCTTGCCCTTGATCGAGCCGCGATGCTCCAGGAAGGTCTGCATGTCGGCGAGCAACTGGCACGGGTGCAGGTCATCGGACAGGCCGTTGATAACCGGCACGCGTGAATTGGCGGCGAATTCGGTCAGATTGCTGTGCGCATAAGTACGGATCATGACCGCATCCAGCATGCGCGACATCACTTTTGCACTGTCGGCAATCGGCTCGCCACGGCCCAGCTGGGTGTCCCGATGCGACAAAAAGATGGCTTGGCCACCGAGCTGAATCATCCCTGCTTCAAAAGAAAGACGGGTACGTGTCGAGGATTTCTCGAAAATCATCCCCAAGACCCGGTTCTTCAGCGGTTCAAAAAGTACACCGCGATTTCGCAGGTCTTTAAGCTCTACGCCACGACGGATCAAGCCCAAGAGTTCATCCGGGGTGTAATCCATCATCGAGAGAAAGTGCCTGGCGTTCATGATTAACTACCTTTTCTGCAACAGACCGCAGGTTATCAAAGCCGGTTTTTATCGATAAAACGGGCTAGACCTGCGGCGGAAGCCGCACGGGGCGACGAATAAGAAAGGCGCGATAGTATAAAAAAATGTCGCGTCTTACCAATAGCATGCGTTTTTCTGAAACATGGGTACTAGTGGCGTCCCGGATAGAGGGGACGCCGTTATTCTGTGTTGACGGGGCAAAAACTGGCTACGCTGAGAAGGTTGACAGCCATCTGCACTTTTTCCGAAGGCAGCATTTGTACACTGCCCAAATAGCGCTTGGCAATTAGTACCAATCCTGTAACAGTCCACGTCTGCGCGGGCGTTGCCTGATGGGACGCGCTTCACGGGCTTGAAACAAGGACCGTTTCTTTAATCCCGGACGTGAGTTATAAATCGTTGCCGATACATTACTGATCAAGGGGTGGGGGAATGGACTCAAAAGAGCATCAATTAACGGAGTTGCTCGGGCTCACCGCCCGCACACTTACCCATCTGACAGCGTCGATGACCTCGATGTCTTTCGAGTTGCTGCGCAGCGAGGACGAAGTCACGCGTACGGCGGGGCGGCGCATGATCGATCGCATGGCCACCATCAGCTCCGGCCTCGACGAGCACTGGCGGCTGATCGGCGACCTGACCGGCGTCCACCTGGCGCAGGAGCAGATCGAAACCGTGGCTGAAATCCAGCAACAGCGCAAGGTCGTCACGCCTATCGGCGGTTGATTCGGCAAGGGGCTGCTACCGCTTGAGCCCCGGTCGCTGTGTTACGGGACGTGGCGCGAGCCTCACTCTCTATGTGCCTTGAACACACGCTCCAGCCAGCCTGGACGTGTGAAAGTTGTCACATTCTTTGAACTTTGTAACAAATTGCTTACTCACTGCGAAACTTTTGCCACCTTCCGCTATCTGAAATCTCCGACGCCATGTAGGAAAGTCCTTTTTCTGCACGTCAAAACCATTACGTATTTCTAATTCTGTCAGTGCTACTGCCGTTCCCGGCGGGGCATTTATTGCGCCTCTGATTCTGTCCACAAGGATGTGAAATGCACCCGGATGCTCGCTGCCTGTCGCTCAAGCCAAGCCCCGCTCGACGTTTTGTGGAGGTGATACGTTTGTCATCCGTGAATACCAGGCATATCGCGCTGGCACTGACCGTCTGGAGCTTTCTGGCGAGCACAGGCGCTCACGCTGCAGGCCCCGAAGAAGAGCTGCTGCGCCAGCAGGATCGCGAGCGCGCGTTGCGTGATCAGTTGGAAACACGCCCCGACGTGCGCTTGCAGTCGCCAACGCTGGACGAGGGTGGCTCACGTCTCCCGGCCAAGGAGACGCCTTGCTTTGCGATTGAGGACATTCGTCTGATTGGCGAGGCGTCGGAACAGTTTCAATGGGCGCTCAAGGCTGCCAATCCCAAGGATGATCCTGCTGTCGGTCGTTGCCTGGGGGGCGCGGGTATCAACATGACGATGAAGCGCATGCAGAATGCGATCATCGAGGCAGGCTACGTCACGACGCGCGTCCTCGCCGAAGCCCAGGATTTGAACAGTGGTGTTCTGGTACTGACGATAGTGCCCGGGCGCATTCGCGAAATTCGTTTTGCGGAAGGCACCAGTCGTCGCGCCAACCTGTGGAATGCGATGCCCGCCAATCCTGGCGATCTGCTCAACCTGCGTGACATCGAACAGGCGCTGGAAAACTTCAAGCGTGTGCCTACAGCCGAGGCCGATATTCAGATCACGCCAGCCCGCGCGGCAGATGCCAAACCTGGCGAAAGCGACGTGGTGATCAAATGGAGCCAGCAGTTCCCGGCCCGCGTCAGCCTGTCGCTGGATAACTCCGGCAGCAAGACCACAGGCAAATACCAAGGCAACGTCTCGCTTTCGCTGGACAACCTGCTTTCGCTGAACGATCTGTTCTACGCGAGCCTCAACCACGATCTGGGCGGTGGTGAATCCGGCCGACGTGGCTCCGACGGCAATACGTTTCACTATTCACTGCCATTCGGTTACTGGCAATTGGCGTTCACCACCAGCGAGTACAACTACGAGCAGTCGGTAGCCGGCACCACGCAGACCTATCAGTATCGCGGCGAAAGTCGTAATAACGACCTGCGCCTGTCGCGCCTGTTGTATCGCGATGCGGTGCGCAAGACCACGGTGTGGGGCGGGCTGTGGACGCGTTCTTCGGAAAACTTCATTGATGATACCGAGATCGGCAACCAGGACCGACGCATGGCCGGCTGGCAGTTCGGTCTGGATCATCGCGAGTTCATTGGCGCGTCAATTCTTGACCTGGGGGTCGCCTATCGTCGTGGCACCGGAGCCCATGACTCGCTTGAGGCGCCTGAAGACGCGCTGGGTGCAGGCACATCACGTTCGCAGATCATCACCGCCGACGCCCAGTTGCAAGTGCCATTCACCCTCAGTGACCAGCGCCTGCGCTACATCGGCAGCTGGCGGTCGCAGTGGAACCGGACGCCGCTAGTGCCGCAGGACCGCTTTTCTATCGGCGGGCGCTACAGCGTGCGCGGCTTTGACGGGGAAAATATTCTGTCTGCGGATCGCGGCTGGACATTGCGCAACGAACTCGGTCTGGCGCTGGGGCAAACCGGCCAGGAGCTTTACACCGGGATCGACTACGGCGAAGTCAGCGGTCAGGCCAGCGAATTTCTGATCGGTAAACGCTTGGCCGGCGCTGTGATCGGTGTCCGTGGTGGCTACAAAGGCCTGTCTTATGACTGGTCGGTGGGCACGCCTCTGAAGAAACCCGATGGTTTCGAGACGGCCAACGTCACCACGGCTTTTACCGTTATCTGGTCATTCTGAGGTCATGCCATGCGCTTTGAATCGCTAGACATAACGGCCCCTGGCCTGATCGACGAGCCCTGGAACGAAGCCGCGGTACTCGGTTCGGTGACCTGGCTGTGGATGCACTCCAGCGCTCATCGCGATGCACCGCTGCACACCTTGCCCACACTGCTGCTGCCAGCGCTAAAGCATCGTCAGTTCGTACTTGGCAGCGAGAACGGCAAGCCGGTGTGCTACCTGTCCTGGCTTAACCTCGACGAGGCCGCAGAGCAGCGCTATCTCCAGCAATCGCCTTTGGCCCTGAGCCAAGCGGACTGGAACTGCGGCGAGCGAATCTGGCTCAACGACTGGGTAGCGCCTTTTGGGCATACCGCCGCGTTGTCACGTTTACTGCACCGCCGGCTGTTTGCCAACAAATGCGGGCGCGCTCTCTATCACCGTGGTGAAGAGCGCGGGCTACGGATAAAGACATTTCAGGGCATTGGTGTGATCCCTGAGCAGGCGAAAGCCTGGTTCGCTGCGCACCCGGTCGCCGCTGCTCAGGCCTCCAAGACTTCGCCTTTATAAACGTTAGTTTCGCGGGGCTGGCTCCGCAGATGGAATTGCTATGAACAAGCACCTTTACCGAATCGTTTTCAATAAGGCACGTGGGTTGTTGATGGTCGTGGCTGAGAACGTCGCCAGCCAGGTCAAGGCCCCCGGTACCCGCGCCAGCCGAGCCGCGGTGGCGCCCGGCTGTGTAGCGACGCTGGGCGCGCTGCGTTTCGCGTTGATGACTGCGATCGGATTGGTGTCCTTGAGCGCAGGGCCGGTCTGGGCCGCTGGCACCATAGTCGCTGATCCCTCTGCCGCAGCCGGTCAGCGTCCGACCGTGATCGAAAGCGCCAATGGCACGCCACAGGTCAATATTCAGACGCCGAGCGCCGCCGGTGTTTCGCGCAATACGTACAACCAGTTCGATGTCGACAACCGTGGGGTTATTCTCAACAACAGCGGGGTGAACTCTCAGACTCAGCTGGGTGGCTGGATCGAAGGCAACGCGGCGCTGGCCAATGGCAACGCGCGGGTCATCCTCAACGAAGTCAACGCCAGCAATCCCAGCCAGCTGCGCGGTTATGTCGAAGTCGCCGGGCAGCGTGCCCAGGTGGTGATCGCCAACCCGGCCGGTATTACCTGCGACGGTTGCGGCTTCATCAACGCCAACCGTGCAACCTTGAGCACCGGTCAGGCGCAATTGGAGAACGGCCGCATCACCGGCTACACGGTGAATCGCGGCGCTATCAATATTCAGGGCAAAGGCCTTGATACCCGCGACGCCGACTACACAGACCTGATCGCCCGCACCGTGCAGGTTAATGCAGGCATCTGGGCCAATGACCTGAAAGTGACTGCCGGACGCAATCAGGTCAACGCCGACAACACGCAGGCCACACCTCAGGCCGGAGCTGATGGCGACAAGCCGACCGTTGCCATCGATGTGGCGCAACTGGGTGGCATGTATGCCGGGAAGATCATGCTGGTGGGTACTGAATCAGGCGTCGGCATGCGCAATGCCGGGCAGATCGGTGCGATGGCCGGCGAAGTCGTGATCAGCGCCGATGGCAAGTTGCAAAACCAGGGGGCTATCAGCAGTGCAACGACGGCCCGTATCAATGCCACCAGCGTTGATAACAGCGGCTCGCTGTACGCAAAAGGGGATCTGAACCTCGCCAGCTCCGGCGATATCGACAACAGCGGCACCATCGCCAGCCAGAATCAAACCAGCATCAGCGCCAAGGCGATTCGCAGCACTAAAGGCTCAAGCCTGGCAGCGGGCGCAGGCGTGGACGGCAAACTGGGTAGCAGCGGCAATCTTGCAGTACGCGCCACCAGCGTCAAAGCCCAGGGTCAGAACCTGGCGGCAGGCGATGTCAGCATTCAGGCCGATGATCTGGACCTCAGCGGCAGCCAGACTCAAGGTCGCAATGTCACCCTGACCGCCAACAACGGCGACGCCAACCTCAGCGGCAGCAAGGTCGATGCCAGCCAGACACTCACGGCCAGCGCGACGAAAACCTTGCGCACCGACAGCGCCACCGTCAACGCCGACAACCTGCAACTGAACGCCAGTGACCTGTCCAACGTCGGTGGCGAACTGGTGCAGACCGGCGTTGCCGATACCTCGATTAAGGCTGCAGGGACCCTCGATAACCGTAGCGGTCGTATCGCCTCCAACGCTGACAATGCCCGGCTCAGCGCCAGCCATGTCGATAACCGCAGTGGCACTATCGAGCACGCAGGCAAGGGCTCGCTGAGTATCCAGGCCAACCGGCTGGATGGCAACGCAGGCAAGATCGCGAGCAACGCCAGTCTGTCGATCAAGGCTGCTGACGCGGTGGTTGATGATGGCCTGACCCAGGGCCAGCAGATCACGCTCGACACCACCAACCTGTCCAACCAGCGTGGTCGCATTCTGCAAACCGGTGCTCAGCCTTTGCAGATCAACGCCAGCCAGCAGTTCGACAATCAGAACGGACAGGTCAGCAGCCCGGGCGCTGTGGCGCTCAACGTCGGTACGCTGAATAACCAGAGCGGCAAAGTCATCGTCACCGACGGCGGCCTGCTGACCGTTACTGCGGGCGATCTGATCGACAACAGCGGCGGCACGCTGGCGGCCAGCGGCACCGCGCAACTGAACGGCGCACGTCTGGAAAATACTCAGGGCAAGGTCAGCGCCGGTGGCGAACTGCAAGCGCAGTTCAGCCAGCTGAATAACATCGGCGGCACGCTGGCGTCCACCCAGCGCATGGCAATCATCGCCGGGCAGTTCAACAATACCAATGGCGTGCTGGGCTCGGTGCAGTCCGGCCTGTCGGTCAACGTGAGCAATGGCGCTCTGAACAACAATGGCGGACGCCTGGAAGCCCAGGGTGACATCACTGTTGCAGCTAAGGGTCTGGATAACCGCAGTGGTGTGATCAGCGGTCAGGCACTGGACCTCAACAGCAACGGTAATCTGGCCGACAACAGCGACGGTACACTCGACGCCCGTGCCACCCTGGACCTGCGCAGCGGCGAGTTGCGTAACGCGGCAGGCTTGATTCAGTCCAAAGGCAAACTGTTCATCGACACCGGCAGCCAGGCGCTCAATAACCTGCAATCCGGCACCACCAAAGGCATCAGCGGCCAGGATGCGGTGGAAATCCGTAGCGCCAGCCTCAACAACAGCGCAGGCTTTTTGAGCGCCAAGGGCAACCTGTTGCTCAACGCCAGCGACGTGGCCAACACCGACGGCGGCCAGATCATCGGTGAGAAAACCGTACACATCGAAGGCTCACAACTGAACAACCGTGGTGGCCAGTTGCAAAGCCTCGGCGACGTCGAGCTGGTGCTGGGTCAGACCCTCAACAATCAGGGTGGGCTGGTCCGCAGTGCGGGCGCTTTGAGCCTGAGCACCGACGTACTCGACAACAGCGCCACGCAGGGCACCAACCAAGGCCTTGAAGGCCGCAGCACGAATCTGGCGGTCAACACCCTCAACAACCAAGGCGGTGCCGTACGCACCGATGAAGGTCTGTTGCTGGGCGTGAGCCAGACGCTGAATAACCAGAATGGCCTGATCTCTTCGACCGGCGACCTGACCATAAGCGACCGCGATACGGCACAGCGTCGCCAGTCCGCAAACAACCTCGACGGTACGCTGATGGCGGGCAACCTGCTGTCGGTCAATAACCTCGACGGCACCTTGATTGCGGGCAAGCTGTTGTCGCTCAACGCGGCTTACTACAGCGGTACTGGCCGAGCCTTGAGCCTGGGTGACATCAACTTCAGGTTGCAGAGCGGCCTTGATTTAAGCGGGCAGATTCAGGCCAACAATAACGTTGATCTGAGCATCGCCGGGGCGCTTAACAACACCGGGCGTTTACTGGCGGGCAAGTCGTTGCTGGTCAGCGCACAGACGCTCGACAACAGCGCCAATGCCGAAGTCAGCGCGGGCCAGGTTCGCCTGAACGTCGCTGACACGCTGACCAACCGTGGTCTGATCGATGGCCAGCAGGTGCGCGTGCAGGCCACGACGCTCAACAATCTTGGGACTGCGCGTCTGTACGGTGACCAACTGGCGATTGCCACTACCACATTGAACAACCTCGACGAAAACGGTACTGCGGCCACGCTCGCAGCACGAGAGTCGTTGAACATCGGCGCCGGCACCGTTAACAACCGCGAGCAATCGCTGATTTTCAGTGCTGGCGACCTCGCCATCGGCGGCGGCTTGAGCGCCGCAGATACTGCACAGGGTCGCGCTCAACTGCTGACCAATGCCAGCGCAACGATCGAAGCACTTGGCAATCTCTCGCTGAACGTACAAAGCGCGCGCAACACCAACGAACATTTCAGCACTCGTGAAGTGGAAGTCAGCCGTACGCCAGAGCAGGAATTTCAGCTCACTGGCTCGACCAATCGCTATCAGGCCAATGAGATTTCCCTGCGTAACGATGAGGTCAATTATCTGGTCACCCCTGAGGGCCAGCGCGACAACTGGAATCGCTACGACTACACCCGCGTAGTCAATGAAACCCAGATTGCCACCTCGGCACCCGCGCAGATACTGTCCGGTGGAACGATGCTGATCAGCGCTGGCGATGTGCTCAACGACAAGAGTCGCATCATTGCCGGTGGGCTATTGCAGGCGGACGTTACCAGCCTGACCAACACCGAACTGTCCGGCCAGCGCACTACGGTCGACAGCGGGACGGTGACCAACTTCTATCGTATCCAGCGCAAGGGTCGCGACCGGCAAGGCTCGAATACGGCGGCTTACACTCCTGCGCCGTTGATCCAGGAGATATCCCTGCAACCAACTGTCTTCGCACAAAACTCTGCCGTCGCTGGCACCGGCACGCAGATTAGCGCGCGCGGGACCCAGACAGTCGGCCAGAAGATTACGTCCACCGGTGCGGTGAATGCGCCAGCGGCCAGAACCTTTCAGGTCGCCCCTATCGTGCAGGTCGCTGCGCAAACTACGCAAAATGCCCAAGGCGTCGCCGAACAGATTCGCACCGGTGGCCCGTCTCTTGAGTTGCCGAATAACAGTCTGTTTACCACCAACCCGCAGCCCAGCAGCAGTTACCTGATCGAAACCGATCCGCGCTTTGCCAGTTACCGTACCTGGTTGTCGTCGGATTACATGCTTGAGCGCCTGCAAGTCGACCCGGCCCTGACCCAGCAACGCCTCGGTGATGGCTTCTACGAACAGAAGCTGATTCGCGAACAGGTCGCGCAACTCACCGGTCGACGCTTCCTCGATGGCTATGCGAATGACGAAGCCCAATACCGGGCGCTGATCGACAACGCTGTGACCCTCGCCAATCAATGGCAGCTGGTGCCTGGCGTCGAGCTGTCCCCCGAGCAGATGGCGCAGCTGACCAGCGATATCGTCTGGCTGGTGCAGAAGAAAGTCACCCTCGCCAATGGCGAAACACGCGACGTGCTGGTGCCTCAGGTCTACGTGCGCGTGCAGGAAAGCGACCTCAACGGCTCTGGCTCGCTGATTGCCGGACAACGCCTGAACCTGAACATCGCGGGCGACCTGGTCAACAGCGGTAGCCTGGCCGGGCGCAGTGTAATGGCGATTACCGCGCAGAACATCGAAAACCTCGGTGGTCGCATCCAGGCTGACAAGGTCTCGCTGACCGCTCGGGAAAACCTCGACAATCTCGGTGGGCTGATCGGCGCTACAGACAGCCTGGCGATCAATGCCGGGCAAAACGTCAATGTCATCTCCAGCAGTCGCGATAGCAGCAGCGCTCAAGGCACTCGTACCAACCTGTCGCGAGTGGCCGGGTTGTTCGTTAGCGGCGCTGGCGGCACCATGGACGTCAACGCGGGCAAAGACCTCAACCTGACCGGCGCTCAGGTGGTCAACGCAGGTACTGGCGGCAGCACATCGTTGCAGGCTGGCAATAACATCAACCTGACGACTGTCGGCGAAGCCCATCAGCAATCGGTTAACTGGAACGGCAGCAACTGGCGCAAGGATGCCAGTCAGACCGAAGTCGGCTCGACCATTCAAGGGCAGGGCGACGTTCGCCTGAGCGCAGCGCAGGACATCAACGCCCGAGGCGCGAGTGTCACCAGCCAGCAAGGTGCGATCATTGCCGACGCCGGGCGCGACGTGAACCTCACTGCTGCGCAAAACACCCAGTTTGCAGATGAGGCGCACAAGTTCAAGGGCAGCAACGGTCTGTTCTCCAGCAAGACCACCACCACACGTGACACTGTCAACCAGACCCAGGCGCAGGGCTCGACGCTGAGTGGCGAGCAAACCTATGTCCAGGCCGGTCGCGACATTAACGTCAGCGGCAGCAACGTGGTGTCTACCAACCAGACCATTCTGGCGGCTGACAACAACATCAACATCGAAGCCGCGACCGAGAGCAGCAGCGAACGTCACGACAAGTCGGTGAAGAAAAGCGGCCTGTTCAGCGGTGGCGGCATTGCACTGACGCTCGGCACTCAGCAGCAAAGCGTCAAGGACCTCACCACCAGCCAGACGGCAGCGGCGAGTACGGTGGGCTCGACCAAGGGCGATGTGCTGATCGAAGCGGGCAAAGGCTACCGCCAAGTGGGCAGCCAGGTTAGCGCGCCTGAAGGCAGCGTCGACATCACCGGGCAAACCATCGATGTCGTCGAGGCACGTAACAGCAGCAAGCGCGAACGCGAAACGCTGTTCAAGCAGACCGGTTTTACCCTGACCGTGACCAACCCGGTCATCAGCGCCATCCAGACCACTCAACAGATGAAGCATGCGTCGGAGAATACCGACGACGGGCGCATGAAAGCGCTGGCGGCAGCAACGGTCCTGCTGGGCGGTAACAACGCCGCCACGGCGGTGGCGATGAACCCCGACATGGCGGGCGGCCTCAACATCAGCCTGTCACTGGGCACCAAAAAGAATGAAAGCAAAACCACCCAGACCAGCGACAGCGCCGCCGGATCGACCATCACCGCCGGTCAAGATGTGCGTCTGCGCGCGACCGGCGCAGGTGCAGACAGCGACATCACGGTACAAGGCAGCCAGATCAAGGCCGGGCGTGACGCCAGCCTGATGGCCGACGGCGACATCAACCTGCTGGCCGCCAACAACACCAGCCAACAAAACACCGACAGCAAAGGCAGCAGCGCCAGCGTGGGTATCGGCTTCTCGCTGGGCGGCACCAAAAACGGCTTTACCCTGGACTTGGGCGTCACCGGCAATAAGGGCCTGGCCGACGGTGACGAGCTGACCCATACCAACACCAAAGTGGAAGCTGGCAACCAGTTGCTGCTGGCGTCTGGCGGGGACACGCAGATCAAAGGCGCGGTGGCGAGTGGCAAGAAGGTCATCGCCGACGTCGGCGGTGATCTCAATATCGAAAGCCTGCAGGACACCAACACCTACAAGGTCGACGAAAAGAGCCTCGGCTTTGGCGTCAGCCTCTGCATTCCGCCGTTCTGCACCGGCATGAGCACCATCAGTGGTGCCAGCGGCAACTTCGGCGCGACCAACATCGACTCCAACTACGCCAGCGTCACCGAGCAATCAGGCATCAAGGCCGGTGATGACGGTTTCGACATCAACGTGCGGGGCAACACCGATCTGGTCGGCGCCGTTATCGCCAGCAGCGACAAAGCCGTGCAGGACGGCAAGAACAGCCTGGTCACCTCCAGCCTCACCAGCCGTGACATCAAGAACAAGGCCGATTACGACGCCAACACCGTCAGCCTCGGCGGTGGCTACAACGAAATCGGCAAGGACCAGAAGGGCAACGTGCAGAGCGGCGGCACGGTCAACCCTGGCACCGACCTGGCGAAGAACGAAAACAATATCGGCGCCAACATGCCGATCGCCATCAGCGCCAGCGACAAGGCCAGCAGCGTAACGCGCAGCGGCATCAGTGGCGGTGCCGTCGTTATCACCGACGACGCCGAACAGCAGAAACGCACGGGTCAGAACCCCGAACAGACCGTCGCCAGCCTCAACCGCGATGTGTCCAGCGATCGCAACGGCAGCAACTCGCTCAAGCCGATCTTCGACGAAGATGAAGTCCGCGCCGGGTTCGAGATCGTCACTGCGTTCTCCAACGAAGCCAGCACCTTCCTCGCCAACAAGGCGCGGGAAGCGGACCTCAAGCGACAACAGTCCAAAGAGCTGCAGGAGCAAGCTGATAAAGCCGGTGGCTTAAGCGATACAGAACGCATGCTCTTGCAGAACAGTGCAAGGCAACTGTCGGCAGAAGCCAACGACATCTCCGAAAACTGGGGCGCAGGCGGCACTTACCGACAAATTACCACCGCCCTGATCGGTGCAGCCGGTGGCAACATCAGCGCCGGCAACGCCGCGTTCGTGCAAAGTCTGGTGGTCAATTACGTCCAGCAACGCGGCGCAGGCTACATCGGCGACCTTGTAGCAAATGGCGAACTGACCGAAGGCTCCCCACTGCACGCCGCGCTACATGGCATCGTCGCCTGCGCAGGTGCGGCGGCCAGCAACCAAAGCTGCGGCAGCGGTGCAGCAGGCGCAGCGGCGTCCAGCCTGCTGACCGGTTTGTTCTCGCAAAGCAGCCCGGACGAAAGCGAAGAACAACGCGAAGCCAAACGTAATTTGATCGTCAGCTTGGTGACGGGTTTGGCTGCGACCAGTGCTTCCATCGACCCGACTGCCGCGAATACGGCGGCAGGGGCGGCGGTGGATAACAATTGGTTGGCGACGCAGCAAGAAGCGCAGGCCAGAAAGGAATATGAAGCTGCAAAAGGACTGGTTGCCAAGGCCCAAGTGGCTGGCAAGTGGTTAGCCATCAGCGGCAAGCAGGAAATACTGACCCGGTACGGGATTGGCAAGGGTCTGGCGGAGTCCAGCTGGGGGGACATTACGGGCCTGGCTGATTTCGCGATGCACCCCATCGATGGCCTCAATGGCCTGAGCAGCCTGATCAGCGACCCGGAGGTCAGAGCGCAGCTTGGTGAAGATGTCGCTAACAAATTCAGCGCCAGGATAGACACGATCAAAAACGCCCTGGAAGTAGGCGGCGACGATAACGCTGTAGCAATGGGCCAAGCCATGGGCGAACTGGCGTGGCAAATCGGCACCGCCGTTACAGGAGTGGGCACTGCAGCGAAAGGCGTCGTCGGCTTGGCCAAAGCCGGGATCAAGGTGAGCAGCGCAGAGCTTGATAAGATGGCTGATCTGGCTAGACTTGAGAAGATCGCTGCTGAGAATGCTAAAAATCGGAATCCGATGAGTGCGATGACGGATTCTGAGGCGGGTGTTAACAGCCTACCCAAACTTGGCTCTTTGAAAGGAGAACCTGAACTTCCTCCAAAAAATGCTTCTCCAGATATGGTCAGATCAATTGAGCGTCAGAATGAGGCGTCAAAAAAGCTTGCTCAGGCAGGGTATGATGTTGAGCAATTACCCAATACTGGGAGAAAAGGGGGAAATCCTGATTTGAAAATTAATGGCGACCTAGCTGATGTATTTTCCCCAAGAACTAATAGCCCTATTTCAGTATTGATGACAGTAACTGAAAAAGTTCAAAAACAAGCTAGTAGCGTAGTTGTAAATCTAGCTGATTCACCGTTAACATTTGGTGAGATTGAAAAAGCGCTGTCTACACGCCCGGTGGAAGGGCTGAAAAAACTTTACCTAATGAAAAACAATGAATTTAAAATAATCGAGGTAGCAAAATGACCATCACTATGAACTTGGAGATCGAACAAGGTATATCTTTTGACGATATATGCCGCACATTATCCAGTATGAATACGGACTATCAGATCGAAGAAAAACACTTGACAGGAAACTTTATAAGCTCTAACGCTTACTTCGTGTTTCGCCACATAATTCCTTACGAGGAAATTGTAGCAGAAAACGTAATAGCTGATTGGAAGGTTGGCATGAGAGGAGCGTTTCACTCACCTATCGATACATTATCTGAAAGTTCGGAAGACATAAAAGCATTCCTTAGCGAACTTGTTAAACAGACTCAGTTTAAATTCATATTATCCTTCCAGTTTGAAGAGGTATACGCACTTCGCGACAATAGCGGAATTCGCTTTTTAAAGAATATGATTGATTGACTCATGAAGCTCCAAAACCGAATCGTTTTGCCCGGTATTTTAGCCCGCATACTTAACCACTGAAAAAGCAAATCGAAGACCATAATTAAAATCATGCATACAAGAAGTTTGAAGTCATCGATTTACGCCTAAAAAATAGGCAAAATGGCGCTTCGACGACGCCGGCCATGTATTTACGGCGCCATCTAAAAAGGATTTTCTTGTTTAATACTTCTAGATCGAAGAGTGCTTATATGCAAACTCATATCAGTGCAGCCCGGTACTATCACACGAAATCAACAATATTATGATACAAAGGTTAATCGACTGAAGTGCGAGGGTGGTAAGTGGCTACCATGGTGAGAGAAGTGAACATGAATGCCGTTTTCGATTTAGAAGCAGATTTGGTACCAGGGCTCAGCGCAGCAGGCTTTGAGCTGGGTAGCTCACTTGAGGGAATCTAAAAAAAATAGGTCAGGTAACATGGTATGACTTTAAATCTACCACATATGAACTCTTGGAAAACAACACCGGTTGGCTAGGTATTAGGGAGGAAATACGATTTAAGGAGCACGGCGACTTTGTGAATTATCTATTCTTCAAGAACAGGCTACTGATGCTCGCATTCATGAACGGAACCTCTCTATATAACATAAATGTGGGTATAGGTTATTCTGGTAATTTTGAAGGCGTTAGGCCAGGATTGGAGTTAGGGTCTATAAAATCACCTTTGCTAATTGAATTTAATGAGTTTGATGATGATTTTCTTATTTTGAATGGAGAAACTGTCATTGATGGTATTAGCCTTTTGACAGGTTACAGGGCACCCCTAGAAAATGCCCCAAAGCAAAAAATCGAATATGTATCAATTCATAATTGGGCTATTAGAGATGAGGCTGTAGGCGGCTGAAATATAATTATACGGCATAGTTTGAGTAGGGTGGATAATACAATTCAAAGACAGTTTGAAGTTCTAAATGAGCTTGCTGAAAATCTTTCTGGCGAAGCTGATTGCGACTATCAATTCCTCTGTTGTAAAGGTGAGGTTGATACTGAAGAAGGCTAGGTGGAGTCCAGCTTTAAATTCAATATTAACAATGAAGCAAAATCAGTGTTCTTAACTGATGCTGCTGAAGAAAGCATGTCTGGCCTTGTATTTGAGCTAAGCTAAATTATGAAAAAACAAATCGGTGGTTGTTGGGAATGGATGACCTGATCCATAGGCAAAAAAGCGAAGCTAAGGTTCACTACGAGTACTAATACATCAACTCGGGAACCTCTTAGTCTATTTTATCTAAAGCCGCGTTAATCAACCGATTTGTTACATGTCTTGCAAAAAAATGGGAAATTTGTAGCTGATCCCGTTGCTGCATCAAAGTTATTAGGAGGCGCAGCTAAATGATTCGGGTACCGATGTGGGGCACGAGCTACTGGCTAGAATGAACACAATATAACGACGAATATATTGCTGAGGAGTCTTTGACCTCCAAAAAACGTCAGGAGATCCGGACTACGCTCCCTAGTATCAGTTCACTCTTGCCCCAAAACACTGGCACCAAATCCTGCGCAAATACTCCGCGGGACACCCAGTAAATGACTTGGCGCGCTACTTCCCCGGTCTATTGAACGCTTGGGAGGAAGCTGAACGCCTCGGAGCTACGGTATGGACTTCAGATCAGCAATTCACGCGGCACCACTGGCGTTTCCACTACGACCATTACATCATTTGCTTCTGTTTGGTCGGGCTGGCATTGGAGCTTGAAATTCCAGACGACCAATGGCGGCGCTTGCTGATACTGATCGGCAATGACGGCGAAGACCTACTACTAGATCGAGTCATAGCCAGCCGTAGTCCGGAACGAAAAATCGGAAACCTCGGCACCGTCATGGCGTTTTCAGCACATCTCATGGTGTAGTTTAACGACATGCTCTTTGAGACAGCGATTGCTGCAAAACGCCCTTAACCAGATATCGATTCATTAGAACATCCGCGCGCCTGATGCCCCTCGATTCACGGGCCGAACATCAGTGGCGCGGGGCATGGCAAGGCAGCATAGTGAGTGTTAGGCAATCAACCGGATTGCCATGACAAGATCTGAGGCTGTGATGACCCGGACTGAACACTACCGAGCCTGCCACCTGTGCGAGGCCATCTGCGGTCTTGTGATCGAGACCGTCGTGGAGGCGGATTCTGCGCCGCGCATTGCCTCGATCAAGGGCGACCCGCTGGACACGTTCAGCCGCGGTCATATCTGCCCCAAGGCGATTGCGTTGCAGGACGTCCAGAATGACCCTGATCGTTTGCGCCAGCCGATGCTGCGCAGCGGTGATCAGTGGCAGCCAATTGCCTGGCAGCAGGCGTTCGATCTGGTGGCGGAGCGGCTTTACGCCATTCAGCAGCGCCATGGGCAGAACGCGGTAGCGGTCTATCAGGGCAACCCCAGCGTGCATAACTACGGGTTGATGACCCACAGCAATTACTTTCTCGGCCTGCTCAAGACCCGCAATCGTTTTTCGGCGACGTCGGTCGATCAGTTGCCGCACCACCTCAGCAGTTTCCTGATGTATGGCCACGGCATGCTGTTGCCGATTCCGGATATCGATCACACCGACTTCATGCTGATTCTCGGCGGCAATCCGTTGGCGTCCAATGGCAGCATCATGACGGTTCCGGATGTTGAAAAGCGTCTGAAAGCGATCCAGCAGCGCGGCGGCAAACTGGTGGTCATCGACCCGCGCCGCAGTGAGACGGCTGCCATCGCTGACCAGCATCTGTTCGTACGTCCGGGCGGTGACGCAGCGTTGCTGTTCGGGCTGCTCAATACGCTGTTCGAAGAGGGGCTGACCCGCGAGAGCCATTTGCCTGTCGACGGCCTGGAGCAGGTTCGCCAGGCCATTGCCGGCTTCACTGCAGAGGCCATGAGCCCGCGCTGCGGTATCGCCGCCGAGCAGATCCGGCAACTGGCACGGGATTTCGCGGCCGCTGACAAGGCGGTGTGTTATGGGCGAATGGGCGTGTCGACTCAGACCTTTGGCACGCTGTGTCATTGGCTGGCACAACTGATCAATCTGGTGACGGGCAACCTGGACCGTGTGGGTGGCGCACTCTGTACGGAGCCCGCCGTCGACCTCGTCAGCTCGACATCCGGCGGTCATTTCAATCGGTGGCAAAGCAGGGTGTCCGGCCTGCCGGAGTATGGCGGCGAGTTGCCGGTTTCGGCGCTGGCCGAGGAAATGCTTGTGGACGGAGAAGGGCAGGTTCGCGCGTTGGTGACCGTTGCGGGTAACCCGGTTCTGTCGACGCCCAACGGCCGTCAGCTGGAGCAGGCGCTCGAAGGGCTTGAGTTCATGCTCAGCATCGATCTTTACATCAACGAGACCACTCGCCACGCCGACTTGATCCTGCCGTCCACCTCGGCACTGGAAAATGATCACTACGACACCACCTTCAACACGCTCGCAGTGCGCAACGTCACGCGCTTCAATCGGGCCATTTTCGACAAGCCCGAAGGTGCCCTGCACGACTGGGAGATCTTCGTCGGGCTGGCCAGCGCCTTTGCTGCCAAGGCCGAGCGAGCGCTGAAACCCACGTTGCCGCCTGCGCAGATGATCGATCGCGGGCTGCGTGCAGGCCTCTATGGCGATGCATCGTCCCATAAGCTGTCACTGGAAACCTTGGACAGTCATCCGCACGGCCTCGATCTGGGGGCGTTGAAGGCCAATCTTGCACAGCGCCTGAAGACCGCCAATGGCCGCATTCAGGCCGCGCCTGAGGTGATCATGGCCGACCTGGCGCGCTTTGCAGCCGATCCTTCTCCTCAGGCAAGCGAGTTGCTGCTGATTGGCCGCAGGCATGTGCGCAGTAACAATTCATGGATGCACAACTACCATCGGCTGGTGAAGGGCAAACCCAGGCATCAACTGTTGATGCATCCTGACGATCTCGCGTGCCGTGGTCTGAGTGACGGCCAGCAGGTCCGGGTCAGCTCCCGGGTCGGGATGATCGAGGTTCAGGTGCTGGGCAGTCTGGACATGATGCGCGGGGTGGTCAGCCTGCCGCACGGTTGGGGGCATTCGCGTTCAGGGGTAAAAATGGCGATCGCGCAGGGCCTGCCCGGCGTCAGTGCCAATGACCTGACCGACGAACGGCAACTCGACGTGCTGTCCGGCAACGCGGCGTTGAACGGCGTACCGGTGCAGGTCGTGGCGTGTTAAGCCTCAAGACAGAGCGTCATGCTCGGGATTTCGTTACAATGTGTCACCGTGCCGACAACTGAGTCGGATATTTCAGCCGAGGTGCTCCATGGATATCATCGAAACGATTAAAGAGCAGATTGCCAACAACACCATTCTGCTTTACATGAAAGGCGCTCCGAACGCTCCGCAATGCGGCTTTTCGGCCAAGGCTTCCCAGGCATTGATGGCGTGTGGCGAAAAGTTTGCCTACGTCGACATTCTGCAAAACCCTGAAATCCGCGCCAACCTGCCAAAGTACGCCAACTGGCCGACTTTCCCGCAACTGTGGGTTGCCGGTGAGCTGGTCGGTGGTAGCGACATCATCACCGAGATGATGGATGACGGTTCGTTGCAGACGTTGGTCAAGGAAGCATCCGCCGCCAAGGCCGGGTAAAGCCTTGCGCAGAGCGTCGCACGATAGTCGAGATTATCGTTCCCTGCGCTCCAGCATGGTTTTACACACAAGAAAAAGCCCGCTCTCGATTGAGGCGGGCTTTTTCATTGCAGCGCGATGGGGGAATCAGTCACCCATCTGCGACTGCAGGTAGTTCTCGATACCTACCTTGACGATCAGACCCAACTGAGTCTCCAGCCAGTCGATTTGCTCTTCCTTGGGCTCAAGGATGTCTTCCAGCAGCTCACGGCTGCCGAAGTCACCGACGGTCTCGAAGTGAGCGATCGCGGCTTTCAGATCGGCCAGACCTTTTTGCTCGATCTTCAGGTCGCACTCCAGCATTTCCTTGGTGTGCTCACCGATGAGGATCTTGCCCAGGTCCTGCAGGTTTGGCAGCCCTTCCAGAAACAAGGTGCGCTTGATCAGCTTGTCAGCGTACTTCATCGCATGGATGGACTCTTTATATTCGTGGCCACCCAGCTTTTTCAGACCCCAGTCTTCGTACATGCGCGCATGCAGGAAGTACTGATTGATAGCGACCAGCTCGTTCCCGAGGATCTTGTTGAGATGCTGGATGACGGTAATGTCGCCTTTCATGTTCGAGGTCCTGCCGGTGGCTTGTGTATATAAGTGCCGAGTGTGAGCTGCGCTTAAACGTCTGTCAAACCTAAGTTGTTGAATAATAAGTGAAATTAAATAGGAATAAGAATGTTTGAGTTCCGCATCTTGACGCTAAGCGCTTGAATTACAGACATAAAAAAACCGGACGTGGTGTCCGGTTCTTTAAAAGAGGGGATTCAGGCAGCTGAAAATTTTGCCGGATAGGCCAGCAAGGCATGGCTGGTTTGCAGCTCGGTCAGCGTATCACGCACCACTTCCTTTGCCAGGCAGGCGCATTTTCCACATTTACTCGCAACACCCAGTGTTTCACGGACTTCACGATAACTGCAGCAGCCTTCCAGAATTGCATCCCGGATTTGACCGTCGGTGACACCTTGGCAGAGGCAAACATACATAAGCTATGGACCGTCGCTGGTTTATTGCTTGGTGCCGAGGAGCTTAATGTTAATGAGAATGCTTGTCAAAACTGTTTTGGGTTGTATTCAGGTCGAGCGATGAGCGGTTGCTTTCGCGAGAATCGCATCATTTGTCCGCCCTCTGGATCGTCCCGCTGCAGACATGAAAAAACCGGCGCAAGGCCGGTCCATTCACAGACGTAACGACGTCAGTCGTCGAAATCTTGCCAACCGCCCATTTCTTTCCAGCGATTGACGATGCCGCAGAACAGCTCGGCGGTCTTCTCGGTGTCGTAACGGGCCGAGTGCGCCTCGCGTCCGTCGAAGTCGATGCCGGCAGCCTGACAGGCCTTTGCCAGTACGGTTTGACCATAGGCCAGGCCGGCGAGGGTGGCGGTGTCGAAGCTGGAGAACGGGTGAAACGGATTGCGCTTCATGTCCATCCGCGCGACGGCGGCATTGACGAAGCCGAGGTCGAAGCTGGCGTTGTGGCCGACCAGCACCGCGCGTTTGCAGCCATTGGCCTTGAGGGCCTTGCGCACGCCGCGGAAGATGTCGTTCATCGCGGTTTCTTCGCTGACCGCCATGCGCAGCGGGTGATCGAGCTTGATGCCGGTGAACTCCAGCGCCGCCGCTTCGATGTTGGCACCCTCGAACGGTTCTACGCGGAAGAAATAGGTGTGTTCCGGGAACACGAAGCCTTTTTCATCCATGCCGATCGTCACCGCAGCGATTTCCAGCAAGGCATCGGTGGCTGAATTGAAACCGCCGGTTTCTACGTCGACGACCACTGGCAGGTAGCCGCGAAAGCGCGCCGCCATCGGGTGACGGGAACCGCCGCCACCGCCGTGGCCTTCGTGTTCGTCGTCAAAATGATCTTCACTCACGCGTGTTCCTCCAGACGCCAGCGCAGTGTTTCACCTGCGCGCAGCGGGATAACGGTCAACTCGCCAAACGGCAGGCTGGCAGGGGCGGTCCACTCGTCACGCACCAGCGTGATGGTGTCCTGATTGGCGGGCAAGCCGTAGAACGCCGGACCGTGAAGGCTGGCGAAGCCTTCCAGCTTGTCCAAGGCGTTACGCTGCTCGAAAGCTTCTGCATACAGTTCGATGGCTGCGTAGGCGGTGTAGCACCCGGCGCAACCGCAAGCGTTCTCCTTGGCATGCTGGGCATGCGGCGCCGAGTCGGTGCCCAGGAAGAACTTGCCGCTGCCGCTGGTGGCCGCGTCGAGCAGGGCTGTCTGATGAGTATTGCGCTTGAGGATCGGCAGGCAATAGAAGTGCGGACGAATCCCGCCGACCAGCATGTGGTTACGGTTGTACAGCAGATGATGCGCGGTGATGGTCGCCGCGACATTGGCTGAAGCTTCATTGACGAACTGCACCGCTTCACCGGTGGTGATGTGTTCGAACACCACTTTCAGGGTCGGGAAGCGCTCGACTACACGGCGCAGGTGCTCATCGATGAAGACCTTCTCGCGATCGAACACGTCGATTTCGCCACGTGTTACTTCCCCGTGCACCAGCAGCAGCATGCCGACGTCGGCCATGGCTTCGAGGGCAGGGAAGATCTTGTCGATGCTGGTGACACCGGAATCGGAATTGGTGGTCGCGCCGGCCGGATACAGCTTGGCCGCATACACGAAGCCACTGGCCTTGGCGGTGCGGATGTCGTCGGGCGTGGTCTGGTCGGTGAGGTACAGCACCATCAATGGCTCGAAGCGGCTGCTGGCCGGACGTGCCGCCAGAATGCGCTGGCGATAGGCATCGGCTTGCTGCGCGTTGCGTACCGGAGGCACGAGGTTGGGCATGATGATTGCGCGGCCAAAAGTTCGCGCTACGTCAGCAACGGTGTGAGGCAAGACAGCTCCGTCACGGAGGTGAATATGCCAGTCGTCGGGACGCAGGAGGGTCAGGCGGTCAGACATTGGGGATTCCAGGCGGGTCAAACTCGCTGGGAATGCTACCGGAAAAGACTCTCTCAGGCATCCGCTATCAAGTTTTGCATGAAGTTACCGATAGCTCCCTTGTCAGTCGGTAATTTCTGTTTCGCGTTCATTTCCAGTGGAGCCTCCCGTGCGCCAGCGATATTTAGCCCTGCTCAGCATGTTTGCCAGCCTCCCGGCGATGGCTATCAGTTTCCAGACGCGTCTGGAGAGCATTGAGTGGAAGGTCGAAGGCGATCAGTTCGAGTGCCGCCTGACTCAACCAATCACCGACTTCGGTGCCGGTGAGTTCGTGCGTCGCGCGGGTGAGCAGGCGACGTTTCGCCTCAAGGCTTCATACAACATGCTCGGCAACGGCTCCGCGACATTGCTGGCCGCTGCGGCACCGTGGCAGCCGGGTCGCGGCGATATCAACCTGGGATCAGTGCGCGTCAGCAATGGCGATATTCCCTTCAATACCTCCCAGGCCCAGGCCGGCCGCCTGATCAGTGGTCTGATGGACGGGCGCAGTCCGCTGATTCGCCATTACACCCGGGACGGCGGCCAGATGGAGGTGCGTCTGCTGCCGGTCAAGTTCAGCAAGGCATTCAGCGATTACCAGGCATGTACTGCCAAGCTGCTGCCGATGAACTTCGATCAGATCAAACAGGCTGAAGTGGGTTTCCCTGGCGGCGGTATCGAACTGGATGCCCGTGCCAGGGCGCGCCTGGATAACATGGTCGCCTATTTGAAAGCTGACCCGACTGTGAACCGTATCGAACTGGACGGTCATTCGGATAACAGCGGCAATCGCCTGACCAACCGTGACCTGTCTCGCCGTCGCGCGTTGGCGGTCATGGATTATTTCAAGGCTCAGGGCGTTCCCGAGCAGCAAATCACCCTGCGCTTTCACGGCGAACGTTACCCATTGGCGCCCAACACCAACGAAGCCAATCGTGCGCGCAACCGTCGGGTGAATGTGCACCTCGAGCGTGTTGCGCCCGATGAGCGCCCGGTGCCGGTTGCGTCTGCCAGCGCAGCGCACACCTCTTAAAGCCTGTAAAAAGCATCTGTCAGACGTCGCCTGGTCGTCACAAGCTGTCGCGCCCCTGTAAATTTGCTGGTTTGAACGGTAGAATCAGCGGTTTTCCGTACAACCCGGTGGAGTGATGGCATGGCGGACGTAAACAAGGTAGTTCTCGCGTATTCCGGTGGCCTGGATACTTCGGTAATCCTCAAGTGGCTGCAAGATACGTACAACTGCGAAGTGGTGACCTTTACCGCTGACCTGGGTCAGGGTGAAGAAGTCGAGCCGGCACGCGCCAAGGCTCAGGCCATGGGCGTGAAAGAAATCTACATCGATGACCTGCGCGAAGAGTTCGTGCGCGATTTCGTCTTCCCGATGTTCCGTGCCAACACTGTCTATGAAGGCGAGTACCTGCTGGGTACCTCCATCGCCCGTCCGTTGATCGCCAAACGTCTGATCGAGATCGCCAACGAAACCGGCGCTGACGCCATTTCCCACGGCGCAACCGGCAAGGGTAACGACCAGGTACGTTTCGAGCTGGGTGCCTACGCGCTCAAGCCAGGCGTCAAGGTCATCGCTCCGTGGCGCGAATGGGATCTGCTGTCGCGTGAGAAACTGATGGACTACGCCGAGAAGCACAACATTCCCATTGAGCGTCACGGCAAGAAGAAATCTCCGTACTCCATGGACGCCAACCTGCTGCACATCTCTTATGAAGGCGGCGTGCTGGAAGACACCTGGACCGAGCACGAAGAAGACATGTGGCGCTGGACCAAGTCCCCTGAGGACGCGCCAAACGTTGCGACCTACCTTGAGCTGACCTATCGCAATGGCGACATCGTTGCCCTGGATGGTGTCGAAATGACCCCGGCCACTGTGCTCGCGACCCTGAACCGCATCGGTGGCGAAAACGGTATCGGCCGTCTGGATATCGTTGAAAACCGTTATGTGGGCATGAAGTCCCGTGGCTGCTACGAGACGCCTGGTGGCACCATCATGCTGCGTGCTCACCGCGCCATCGAGTCGATCACCCTGGACCGCGAAGTCGCCCACCTCAAGGACGAACTCATGGCCAAGTATGCCAGCCTGATCTACACAGGTTACTGGTGGAGCCCTGAGCGTCTGATGTTGCAGCAGATGATCGACGCGTCCCAGGTTCACGTGAACGGCGTTGTGCGTCTGAAGTTGTACAAGGGCAATGTGATCGTCACCGGTCGCAAGTCGGATGATTCGCTGTTCGACGCCAACATTGCCACGTTCGAAGACGACGCAGGTGCCTACGATCAGGCCGATGCAGCGGGCTTCATCAAGCTCAACGCATTGCGCATGCGGATTGCCGCCAACAAGGGCCGCAAGCTGTTCTGATACAGCAAGTTGTTCGACAAGTGCAGCCCGTTCAGGGCTGCACTGCAAATAATATCGACAGGGTTATTCCTTCCGGGCGTCATGTAAAAAGACGCTAAGTCAGTGTCGTCATAATGGTTGATAGGCAGGGTATATGTGCGATGCAAGGTAGCCTTATGCCTGTAGGGTTATGCCTGTTTTACCCTGCATTCTCAGCGTGCAGCGATCGCCAGGCGCATCAAGTATTGAATCTTTGAAGTCCTTCTTACGATTAGCGTCGAAAAGTGCGTATTTGTTTTAGTCTTTTCCTACAACAGCTGTGGAAGTTCAGGGCAGGGAATAACAGGGTTTTCCATCGGCTCCCTGATACGTATCGCAGTCTGCTTCTTTTTTTGCGTCGTTATTCAGAGCTTGTCGCTCTCCCGTCGTTGGCTGAACTCAAATCGATACGCCTTGCCAATACCGAGTACCTGGCGAAGGCTCAGATCGAGTATCCGGGCTATCTCGGACGCGGTGTAGCCCAATGCCGAGTAATGCATGGCATGACCTGCAACGACGTCATCGATATCCGTAACGTCATCGAGGGCCTTCCTGCGTGGGGTAAGCAGGGGCTGGCTGAGGTTGATGGTCACGCTATTTTCTGTGTCCAGCCGGCGCACATCCCTTTTACTCATTCGCAGTGAATACTGTAGCGCGGTAAAACCGGCGCCCTTGGCCGCCAGGTACCTCAGTTGCTGCACCTTACCCGCGAGTTCAAGCCCCTGTTCCTGCGCAGGTTTTGTACGAGGTGATGACGGGGCGGCCAATTCAGCGGTCTCTCCTTCGGGAATGACTGCAACAACACCACCGCTGGCAATAAAGGCTTCTACTGCGGTGGCGAGATCAGACGCGGTGGGCGTTGATGACCGCGTACGAGTGTATTTAGTGTTCATGGTACATCCCTTTTTGAACATGGTTATACACAGGGGCCATTCAAAAAGTTGCCAGGCGCCCCGGGAGTTTGCAGAGAGCAGCGATGCCGGATCGGCTATATACCCAGTGCCCGAACTCATTCGGACGTGCACTACATGAAGCCTGCTTAAATGCATCGCTGATGAAGTACACAAGTACAGTGCGCAGCGACGGTGTTTCATATAGCTGCGCGTGTTCAAGGGCAGTAAGTAATGAAGTTGCTGTTAAAAAAGTAACGACTGGTAATAAAATTTGCAAGGGAAAAATAGCGGGTTACAAGAATTGATTGGGCGGTTTTTATAATGTCTTACGGGTTGTAATGTTGCGTCCGCTAATCGTGTAGTCCGTTTCCTATTCGAAAGAATGCGTCTGGCTTTGAAATGAAAAATGGTATTTGCTACTTGTCGAAAGACCTACTGATGGTCTTGAATGATGTAGGCTAATGCTAGTGTGTATGTAAGATTTTGCGACAGTGAGACTGTGGGCTTGTTGAGCATAGACATGTCAATGAGCGGTTCGTAGCGGTGTGGCACGTTGCTGCCGTGCGTTTTGTTTGTAGGATTTTTCTTGCTGTTCTGTGAGGTCTTTCCTTAAATAAATATTTGTACGAAAATCTGTAAATAATGTGTAATTTTTAAACCTTGTTTACGTATTTAGCGTGTGGGATGCATCCAGTAGTCTTCGATCATATGTCTGCAGGCTAGGGCATCCGCATGCAGAAGCTTTTCAGTCGCCCTGCTACAGGGGCGTTATGTGCAGGTGTCGCTTTCCACTCCGCAGACCGGTTACAAGGGGCTGTGACAGCAGCTGTGCTCTATCGGGCACAGGGAACGACCTGTTTTCTTAATGATTCAGCTAAAGGGAATTGGTTTTACATTGCTGGCGATAAGCCATGTATTGGTCGGTTTGTGACACTGATGCAGGAATGTTCCGGCAATACTTTTAACCGGTGTGGCAGGGTCACCTTTGAATGTAAGCGTTCGGTGGGCGCCTGTTGCACGCATTTATCTACTGATGTTGCGATGCTTGTGCCGCGGCTATCAGCAACACATTCACCAGGTTCCCAAAAGGAAGGCTTTGTGAGAATTAATAAAAAATGTACGTTCCTGCCAAGTATTGTAGGAAGTTTCTGCTGTAATTGTAGGAACGGTCTTTGGCTATCAGTCCACAAGGGTGAGCGCCATGCAAAGCAGTAAACGACTAAGTTATTGTGCTGGCTCTGAAAATTCGAATAGCGAAAAATGGACTGCCCATGAATAAAGTGCTGATCGTGGATGATCATCCCGTCATTCGCCTTGCTGTACGCATGCTGATGGAGCGTCATGGCTATGAGGTCATCGCGGAGACTGACAACGGTGTGGATGCGCTGCAACTGGCGCGTGAGCACCTCCCGGATATCGTCATTCTTGATATCGGTATCCCCAAGCTCGACGGGCTGGAGGTGATTGCCCGTCTGTCAGCCATGACGCTGCCATTCAAGGTGCTGATCCTGACCTCCCAGGCGCCAGGCCATTTCTCCATGCGCTGCATGCAGGCCGGGGCCGCCGGCTATGTCTGCAAACAGCAGGATCTGACCGAACTTCTCAGTGCCATCAAGGCGGTACTGTCAGGGTACAGCTACTTTCCCAACCAGGCATTGCACACCGTTCGCTCCAGTATGGGCAACGCGAGTGAGTCGGACATGGTCGACCGACTTTCCGGCAGGGAGATGATGGTTCTGCAGCAGTTGGCTCGAGGCAAGACCAACAAGGAAATTGCAGACGGCATGTTTCTGAGCAACAAGACCGTTAGCACCTATAAAACGCGTTTGTTGCTCAAGCTCAACGCGCATTCGCTGGTCGATCTGATCGAGCTCGCCCAGCGTAACGGGCTTGTCTGAGTAGGGATTGTCGAAAAGGGTTGTGGCTGATGCCTGGCCATGCAGGTCAGCCATTCAGTATTCATTTCCTGTATTGATCACGTATTGAAGCCTCTTCTGCGAGAGGCTTCAAATGTCTTGATCGAGCAGGGAGTCAATGCGGGATTTCAGGCCTGCCTAGAAATCGAAGTCGTAATCAGCCAACTGCTTCTGCAAACGCCGCTCTTCAAGCAGGTTGTCGATGGTGCGTCGTTTGCTCAGGTTGGTCTTCGCTGGCTCGACAGTCGCGGGTTCTGTGTCGTCCGTGTCGATGGAGACAAGGTCGTCGTCTACATCCAGTTGTTCGTTGTCATTGCTCATGAAGTCGACTCCAGGGCTTGGGCTCTCTGGCGCTTCTTATATCGACAATCCACAGGTCGGTAAAAAAGATTTTTTCAATCGCCAGGACAGCAATGAGCTGTCTGGCTCAATCGTCGGACGTTTTTGCCTTGTAATCGCACAGGTCTTCTATACGGCAACTGCCACATCGCGGTTTACGGGCCTGGCAAACATAGCGCCCGTGCAGAATCAGCCAGTGATGAGCGTCGAGCAGGTAGTTTTTCGGCACAAATTTCATCAGTTGCCTTTCCACCTCCACCACATTTTTCCCTGGCGCGATGCCTGTGCGGTTACTGACGCGGAAGATATGCGTGTCTACCGCCATCGCGATCTGGCGGAAAGCGGTGTTGAGCACAACGTTAGCGGTTTTGCGCCCGACGCCCGGCAACGCCTCGAGTGCTTCTCGGGTTTGCGGTACTTCACCGTTGTGCAGTTCCACCAGCATGCGGCAGGTTTCGATCACGTTTTTGGCTTTGCTGTTGTAGAGGCCGATGGTCTTGATGTACTCGGAAAGCCCCTCTACACCCAGTTCATAGATGGCCTGTGGGGTGTTGGCTATCGGGTAGAGCCTGGCAGTCGCCTTATTGACGCTTACGTCGGTGGCCTGGGCGGAAAGGATGACGGCTATCAACAGTTCGAAAGGCGTGGTGTAGGCCAATTCGGTTTTTGGGTCCGGATTGTCCTCATGCAGCCTGCGAAAGATTTCCTGGCGTTTTGCGGCATTCATGGGCGGAGCTTTTCCTCGGAATGAGCCTGTGCGGGGAGCGGTAGAAGCGCTGCAAGTGCCTGCTCGGCAGCTTCGTATTCGCGCTGCAATTCCACAAGCCTGGCGGCCTGCTCCGCAATGGGAGGGTGCCCAAATGCCTTGAGTGACTTGTTGAGCTGCGCGCGGCTCATGGCCAAGGCAATCCGGGCTTTTTTCACTGCTTCATCCGGACCGGCAGGCTTGTCGTTCCGGGCGAGGGCGGCGGCGGATCGAGGCAGCACGTCACGAGCGGATTCAACGCGCTGCGACCGCGCAAGGCGCTCTGCCAGCCGCGTTTGCTGCTCGCGGTGCAAGCGTGCATTTCGGGCTTCGAAACGCATCCGCGCATGGCTACGCTTGCGCTGCCGCGCCTCCTGCAGCTCGGGAGTAGGGGCCAGACCACCCACGACGGGCGTGACCGTTGCCAGTGGCAGCGGGTGCATTTCAATGCAATCCACCGGGCATGGAGCAATGCACAGATCACAGCCTGTGCATTCATTGATAATCACGGTGTGCATCAGCTTGGCTGCGCCGAGAATGGCGTCCACGGGGCAGGCCTGAATGCATTTGGTACAACCGATGCACTCTGCTTCGCGAATGAAGGCAACCTGCGCAGGTGCAGTGCCGCGTTGCAGGTCCAGTGTCAGGACCGGAACAGACAGCAGTTCGGCCAGCTGGACTATCGTTTCGTCGCCGCCCGGTGGGCATTTGTTGATGGCTTCACCGCCAGCGATACCTTCGGCGTAAGGCTTGCAGCCGGGATGGCCGCACTTGCCGCACTGAGTCTGCGGCAGGAGGGCGTCGATACTGCGGATGAGGTCCACGTCGGGAAGCAGGCGAATCAATTCAGTCATGGTCTTGCCAGGTGACCAACAGGTGTTCTGTCTATCGAGAGAGCAGCATTATCGGACAGATCAGGGAGCTTGCGAATGCGCAAAGGCCCGGTATCCGCCTGATGGCAGGATACCGGGCCTCGCGTCGTTTACTTGATGCGCTGGCCTGGCCTGGCGCCGCTGTCCGGGCTGAGCAGATAGATCTCCTCACCGCCGGGGCCTGCGGCCATCACCATGCCCTGCGAAATGCCGAAACGCATTTTTCGCGGCTTGAGGTTGGCGATCATCATGGTCAGACGGCCTTCGAGTTCGGACGGGTTCGGGTAGGCGCTCTTGATGCCGGAAAAGACATTGCGCTGCTCGTCGCCGATGTCCAGGGTCAGGCGCAGCAGTTTGTCGGCACCCTCTACATGTTCGGCCTTGAGAATCAGCGCGACGCGCAGGTCGATGGCGGCAAAGGCGTCAAAGTCGATTTCCGCCGACAGCGGGTCCTTGGCGAGTTCGCCATTACCGGCAGGCGCGGTGTCCGCCGACGAGTCGGTAGCGGTCAGGTCTTCCTTGGAGGCAGTGGCCATGGCCTCGACCTTGACCGGATCAATACGGGTCATCAGTGCCGAGAAAGGGTTGAGCTGATGATTGGCCAGCAGGGTCTTGTGGTCTTCCCAGGTCAGTGGTTCGACGTTGAGGAATTTTTCTGCATCGGCGGCCAGATTCGGCAGGACCGGCTTGAGGAAAATGACCAGTTGGCGGAACAGGTTGATGCCCAGCGCACAGACGGCCTGGACTTCATCCTGCCTGCCTTCCTGTTTGGCCAGCGCCCATGGCGCCTTTTCCGCGATATAGGCATTGGCACGGTCCGCCAGGGCCATGGTCTCGCGCATGGCGCGGGCGAAGTCACGGGCTTCGTAGGCGTCGGCGATGCTGGGTGCAGCCGTCAGAAACGCGTCGGTCAGTTCGGGCGCCGCATTGGCTTCGACCATCACACCGGCGTTGCCCTTGTGAATGAACCCGGCGCAACGGCTGGCGATGTTGACGACCTTGCCGATCAGGTCGGAGTTGACCTTTTGCACGAAGTCTTCGAGGTTCAGGTCCAGGTCGTCGACGCCACGGCCCAGCTTCGACGCGTAGTAATAGCGCAGGTACTCGGGCGGCAGGTGGTCGAGGTAGGTGCGCGCCTTGATAAAGGTGCCACGCGACTTCGACATCTTCTGACCATTGACGGTCAGGTAGCCGTGGACGTTGATGCCGGTCGGTGTGCGCAACTCAGCACCTTCCAGCATGGCTGGCCAGAACAGCGCATGGAAGTTGACGATGTCCTTGCCGATGAAGTGATAGAGCTCGGTGGTCGCGCCCTTTCCCCAGTAAGCATCGAAGTCCAGGTCCGGACGACGCGCGCACAGGTTCTTGAAGCTGGCCATGTAGCCGATCGGCGCATCGAGCCACACGTAAAAGTATTTGCCGGGCTCGTCGGGAATTTCAAAGCCGAAATAGGGCGCATCGCGGGAGATGTCCCACTGCTGCAGGCCGCTGTCCAGCCATTCGGCGATCTTGTTGGCAACGGCGTCCTGCAGGGTGCCACTGCGTGTCCAGCTCTTGAGCATGGCGTCGAATGCAGGAAGGTCGAAGAAGAAGTGCTTCGAGTCCTTGAGCACCGGCGTGGCCCCGGAAATCGCCGACTTGGGGTCTTTGAGGTCCGTCGGGGCATAGGTGGCGCCGCACTTTTCACAGTTGTCGCCGTACTGGTCCTCGGCCGCGCATTTCGGGCAGGTGCCCTTGATGAAACGGTCGGCCAGGAACATTTTCTTTTCCGGGTCGAAGTACTGGGTGACCGAGCGCGTCGCGATATGACCGGCATCGCGCAGACGCTTGTAGATCATGCTCGACAGCTCGCGGTTCTCGTCCGAGTGCGTCGAGTGGAAATTATCGAATTCCACCAGGAAGTCGGCAAAGTCGGCGCTGTGCTCGGCCTTGACGTTGGCGATCAGTTGCTCTGGCGTAATGCCTTCCTTTTCGGCGCGCAGCATGATTGCCGAGCCATGGGCGTCGTCCGCGCAGACATAAATGCATTGATTGCCGCGGTGCTTCTGAAAACGCACCCACATGTCGGTCTGGATGTACTCGAGCATGTGGCCAAGGTGAATGGAACCATTGGCATAGGGCAGGGCGCTGGTAACGAGAATCTTGCGTGGCTCGGACATGGGGCTCGGCTACTTGAAGTGAAACGGAGACCGGCCACTATAAAGGTCTGAACGATTTTTTTCACCCGTGCGGTTGTGGGAATGCTCCTGAAAGGCTGGGCGCAGTTCAGTGAAATCATGTGGGCTGCTGGCAGAACAGGTACGATAGTCGGCTGTTCCAGTCAGTCTTTTTACGGAGTAAGCCCATGAGCGCAGTCAATCGCGCAGCGGTGGAGACGATTCTTCGCCAGTACACCGACCCCTATCTGAATCAGGATCCGGTCACTGCCGGTTGCGTGCGGTCGATCGATATTCAGGGGGCGCAGGTCAGCGTGCAACTCGAATTGGGCTATGCCGCCGACCTGTTCAGGAACGGTTGGGCGCACCTGTTGAAAACTGCCATCGAGAATCTGGACGGTGTCAGTTCGGCCACGGTCGCCATCAGCAGCGTGATCAGCGCGCACAAGGCGCAGAGCCAGATTCCGGGGCTTGCCAATGTGAAAAACATTGTCGCCGTCGCGTCCGGCAAGGGCGGTGTCGGCAAGTCCACTACCGCCGCCAATCTGGCCTTGGCGCTGTCTCGCGAGGGCGCTCGCGTCGGAATCCTCGATGCCGATATCTACGGACCGAGCCAAGGGGTGATGTTCGGTATTCCCGAAGGTACGCGACCGAAGATCAAGGATCAGAAGTGGTTCGTGCCGGTCGAGGCGCATGGCATCGAGGTGATGTCGATGGCTTTTCTGACCGACGACAATACGCCGATGGTCTGGCGCGGGCCGATGGTTTCAGGGGCGTTGCTGCAACTGGTCACGCAGACTGCCTGGAATGATCTGGATTATCTGGTCATCGACATGCCGCCCGGCACCGGTGATATCCAGTTGACGCTCGCGCAGAAAGTCCCGGTCGCCGGTGCCGTAATTGTCACCACACCGCAGGATCTGGCTTTGCTGGATGCGAAAAAAGGTGTCGAGATGTTCCGCAAGGTCAACATTCCGGTGCTGGGCGTAGTGGAAAACATGGCGGTGCACATTTGCTCCAACTGCGGCCATGCCGAGCATCTGTTCGGTGAGGGTGGCGGCGCGAAGCTGGCGACGCAGTACGATGTCGAACTGCTGGCGTCACTGCCGCTGTCGATGCTGATTCGCGAGCAGGCAGATGGCGGCAAGCCTACGGCGATTGCCGAGCCGGAGAGTCAGATTGCGATGGTGTATCAGGAACTGGCACGCCACGTCGGTGCACGGATCGTGTTGCAGGAAGCTGCAAGTCCGGCCATGCCGACCATTTCGGTAAGCGACGACTGATTGCATGGCGGTGATCGGGCGGGGGAGGTGCTTCTCTCGTTCCGGTCAGCTGTGCAGGAGGTGCTCAAGCCGCGAGAGGTCAAAAGACGGACAATAAAAAACCCCGCTTTTAAGGGCGGGGTTTTTAAGCGAATCAGTACAAGTTAGATAACTTGAACTTCTTCAGCTTGCATGCCTTTCTGACCGCGGGTAGCGATGAAAGAAACCTGTTGGCCTTCTTTCAGGCTTTTGAAGCCGTCGGATTGGATAGCTTTGAAGTGCACGAACAGATCGTCACCGGATTGTGGAGTGATGAAGCCGAAGCCTTTTTCATCGTTGAACCACTTAACGGTACCAGTTTGGCGATTGGACATAGTAAATCTCCTTGGACAAAGTTAACTGCGGCGTAGGAAGAGCCCTGGCCGAGACTGAGTGCAAAGAGCTGGAAAATTCATGGAGATGGTTGGATCGAAATTCAACATCGTGTAGAGATTCTCAGTGACACAAGCAACACAGTGACGCCACCTTAACCCTTTTTTCCGAACGTGCCAATGGTCTGTTGATGATTATTTCCATTCGCGGCGAAACAGCCCGGCCGGTCACGCAAACTCGCGATCTGTTGCCTTTGAACCGTCGGCCTCAGCCCGGTAAGATGCCGGATATCTTTTTCACCTCGCTATTCAGGACACCGCCATGAGCATCAAATCGGACAAGTGGATTCGCCGCATGGCGCAGGAACACGGGATGATCGAGCCCTTCGTAGAGCGCCAGGTACGTGGCGAAGGTGCTGATCGGGTGATCTCTTTCGGGGTGTCCAGTTACGGCTACGACGTGCGTTGCGCCGACGAATTCAAGGTGTTCACCAACATCAATTCGGCCACGGTCGATCCGAAAAACTTCGATGAAAAAAGCTTCGTCGATATCAAGAGCGACGTATGCATCATCCCTCCCAACTCGTTCGCACTGGCGCGCACCGTCGAATATTTCCGCATTCCGCGTAACGTTCTGACCATCTGCCTGGGCAAGAGCACCTACGCGCGCTGCGGCATCATCGTCAATGTCACGCCGCTCGAGCCTGAGTGGGAAGGCCATGTGACGCTGGAGTTTTCCAACACCACGACACTGCCGGCCAAGATCTACGCCAACGAGGGTGTGGCGCAGATGCTGTTCCTGGAGTCCGATGAGGAGTGTGAAGTCTCCTACAAGGATCGGGGTGGCAAGTACCAGGGCCAGCGTGGCGTCACCCTGCCGCGTACCTGATTTGCGGTCCAGGTGACTAGTGGAATTGAATTAATACTCTATTTCGCACTCTATCTGCTCACATGCTTTCGCATAATTCATTACGTGCGACGGCCTTTGATCTGGAGTGCCCTATGAAGACTACTTTCAAAATCTCTGAACAGGTTCAATCTCCGCTTAACGAGATCGGGTTACTCGCCTGGTCATTGATGGCTCATTCCGATCTCAGCCCGGAGCTGAACATGGTCGGCGGCGGGATCCCGGGTGATCCAGGCCCCGACACGCCGTTCCCGGAGCCTACCGAGCCAGGCGGTCCTACTGTTCCTGACGAGCCGCCACCCGCACCTGTGGCCTGATCATCACCAAACTGCCTGCTGCGCTCGCGAGCGGCAGGCAGTTTTGTATGTGGCGACCGTTGCCGCTATGCCACTCGCCACACTGCATCACCGCCGGTCACATAGATCGTGCTGTCCGGTGCCGGGCGAATCTGAAAACCGCCGGTAAATTCACCGAAGGCCGGCAGCAGGCTGACGCGCTGGCCCAGGTAGAAGCACGCCAGCCGCAAGCTTTGCCGACCGCGACCGTTTAGCCGATACACCGGATGAACATGCCCGGCCAGTACATGCAGGTCAGGGTGCGCATCGGGCTCGTGCTGCAGGGCAAAGGGCCCAAGCGCCAAGGGCTCGGGAACCACATCGATGCCCAGGTAGGCAGGCGGGTCGCCGGCCCGCTTGTCGTGGTTGCCGCGGATGAGTGTGATGCGCAGTGTCGAGCGCTCTGCCCGCCATTGTTCCAGCGCTGCCAAGGTGCCGACTGCGTGAGACTCCGGCGCGTGCAGGAAATCGCCCAGAAAGATCAGATGATCGCAGGGATAGGCATTCAGAAGGCTGTCCAGGCGGCGCAGATTCGCCTGTGTAGTGCCGTGCGGCACCGGTTGGCCGAGCTTGCGATAGGCGGCCGCCTTGCCAAAGTGCGCGTCGGCAATCAGCAAGGATCGTTCGGCAGGGTAGTAGATGGCCTTGTCGGCCAGCAACCACAGTTCTTCTCCTGCCAGCGTGACAGCAAGATACGGCGTCATCGTTCAGGCTCCGGGCCAGCGGCTTTCTCCAGATCGCGAACCATGCGCGCGATGCGGTCGGCAAGTTTCTCCGAACTGAGGCTTTCGCGAAAGCGTTCGACCAGCAGTGGAAAGGCCAGCGGGGTCGCGCGTTTTATAGCGTGCAGGTCCAGCGTGCGGCTGTTGATCTGGCGCAACGTCAGCTCCAGGCGCTGCAGGTCCAGTTCCTGACGCAGGACCTCCTGTTCGGCCTGAGTCAGCAGCATGTTGTCAGCGTCGTATTGCTTGAACACCTCGAAAAACAGTCCGCTGGATGCCTGAAGCTGACGATTGCTCTTGGCCGCGCCAGGGTAGCCGGAAAACACCAACCCGGAGATACGCGCGATTTCCCGAAAGCGCCGCAGGGCCAGCTCGCCAGCGTTCAGGCTGGCGATGATATCGGGTAAAAGATCCGTTTCGCTGAACAGCTCGGCCTGCAACGTCTGCGACCAGTCGATCTCGCTGGCGCTGAGCAGCTCCAGCCCGTAGTCGTTGACGGCGATGGAAAAGGTCAGCGGCCGATGCCGGCTCAGGCGCCAGGCCAGCAGGCTGCCCAGCCCCAGGTGCACATGACGGCCGGCGAACGGGTAGAGGAATAGATGCCAGCCTTCGCGGGATTTGAGTGTCTCGGCCAGCAACGTGTCGCGTCTCGGCAGCCCTGACCAGTGCTGCTGCACTTCCAGCAGGGGTTTGATGGCGCGCATTTCCGGGCTGTTGAATTGGCCCCGCGCAGCGGCATCGAACTTCTCCACCACTGCATCTGCCAGTTCGCTGGACAGCGGCATCCGACCGCCATTCCAGCGTGGCACGGCGGCTTTCTTGCCGGTCGCGCGCTTGACGTAGGCCGTCATGTTTTCTACTCGAACCAATTCCAGTAAGCGTCCGCCGAACAGAAAGCCGTCACCGGGTTTGAGTCTGGCGATAAAGCCTTCCTCGACGCTGCCCAGAGAGCCACCACCGCCGCCTTTTTTCCAGTATTTCAGGTTGACGGTGGCCTCACTGACGATGGTCCCCACGCTCATGCGGTGGCGTCTGGCAAGACGCGCATCAGGGACCCGCCAGACGCCGTCCTCGTCGGGTTCGGCGCGGCGGTAATCGGGGTAGGCGGTCAGTGAGTGGCCGCCGTTGCGGACAAACGCCAGCGCCCATTGCCATTGCTCGTCGCTGAGGTCGTGGTAAGCCCAGGCGCTGCGTACTTCGCCCAGCAGTTCATCGGGCAGAAAACCACCGCCCAGGGCGATGCTGACCAGGTGCTGGACCAGCACGTCCAGCGGCTGGTGTGGTGACTCACGGGGCTCGATCATCCGAGCTTCGACGGCGTCATGTGCAGCAGCGGCTTCGACCAGTTCCAGGCTGTGGGTCGGCACCAGCGTCACGCGCGAAGGGCGACCCGGCGCGTGGCCCGAACGACCGGCGCGCTGCATCAGGCGCGCGACACCTTTGGGCGAGCCGATTTGCAACACGCGCTCGACCGGCAGAAAGTCCACGCCCAGGTCCAGGCTGGAGGTGCATACCACGGCCTTGAGTGCGCCTTCTTTCAACGCGCGTTCGACCCAGTCGCGTACCTCTCGGGCCAGCGATCCATGGTGCAGGGCAATCAGCCCGGCCCAGTCGGGGCGGGCCTCCAGTAGCGCCTGATACCATATTTCCGACTGCGCCCGGGTGTTGGTGAACACCAGACAGCTCGCGCTGCTTTCCACCTCGGCGACGACCTGCGGCAACATGCGCAAGCCCATGTGCCCGGCCCACGGGAAGCGTTCGATGGAAGACGGCAACAGCGTATCGACCTGCAAGTCCTTGACGATCTTGCCTTGCACGGTCACGCCGCCGTCGCCGATCAGCACCTGCTGCGCGTGTTGCTGATTACCCAGCGTCGCGGAAATGCCCCACACGATCAGCTGTGGATTCCAGCGCCTCAGGCGGGCAAGGGCCAGTTGCAACTGCACGCCACGCTTGTTGCCGATCAGCTCGTGCCATTCGTCCACCACCACCATCTTCAGCGTCGACAAGGCGACCTGAGCGTCGGCACGGGTCAGCAGCAGCGTCAGGCTTTCAGGGGTGGTGATCAAGGCCGAGGGCAGCCGCCGGCTCTGCCGGGCGCGTTCACTGCCGCTGGTATCGCCGGTGCGCAAGCCGACCGACCAGGGGATATCCAGTTCGGCCAGTGGTGCCTCAAGGGCCCGGGCGGTATCGGCGGCCAGGGCGCGCATGGGCGTTATCCACAGGACACTCAGCGGTTCAGCAGGCGGTTTGCGTTTGCGGGGTTTGTTGTCAGCGGTGAGCGTATTGGCTTTGGCGAAGCGGTTGAGCGCGGCGAACCACACGGCGTAGGTCTTGCCCGAGCCGGTGCTGGCATGCAGCAAACCGGACTCGCCATTCTTCACCGCTGCCCAGACCTCTTTCTGAAACGCAAAGGGCTTCCAGCCCCGGGCGAGAAACCATCGTCGAGCGAAATCGGTGGGTCTGCTCATCCGTCTGAGTGTGCTCTGAGTGGCGTTAAGTCAGAGACAGCAGAGAAAGGGTAATAGTTTAAATGGTTATGTGGCTGATCGTTCCTGGATTGACTATCGTGCCGATGCTCCGCGGCGGCATGCCGTTCCGGACGCTCTGCGTCCTCTTGATGACGCGGAGCGTCATGAAATGCGTTCCCACGCTGGAGCTTGAGGAACGATAGTCGTCAGGGGTAACACCATGACTATCGTGCCGATGCTCCGCGTCGGCATGCCGTTCCGGACGTTCCGCGTCCTCTTGATGACGCGGAGCGTCACGAAGTGCATTCCCACGCTGGAGCGTGAGGAACGATAGTCGTCAGGGATAACACCATCGTGCCGATGCTCTGCGTCGGCATGCCGTTCTGGACGCTCTGCGTCCTCTTGATGACGCAGAGCGTCATGAAATGCGTTCCCACGCTGGAGCGTGAGGAACGATAGTCGTCAGGAATAACACCATCGTGCCGATGCTCTGCGTCGGCATGCCGTTCTGGACGCTCTGCGTCCTCTTGATGACGCGGAGCGTCACGAAGTGCGTTCCCACGCTGGAGCGTGAGGAACGATAGTCGTCAGGGATAACACCATCGTGCCGATGCTCCGCGTCGGTATGCCGTTCTGGACGCTCTGCGTCCTCTTGATGACGTAGAGCGTCTTCCACGCTTGAGCGTGGGAACGAGATTTGAGGGGGGATCCAGACGTGTGTACGCAGCAATCCGTGCTACTTCAGATTGCCGCTCAAGAACTGCTGCAAACGCTCGCTTTTCGGGTTGTAGAGGACTTCATCCGGATGGCCGGATTCTTCGATCTGGCCCTGGTGCAGGAATACCACCTGGCTCGCCACCTTGCGCGCAAAGCCCATTTCGTGGGTGACCAGAATCATTGTCCGGCCTTCTTCAGCCAGGCCTTGAATGACCTTCAGCACTTCACCGACCAGCTCCGGGTCCAGCGCGGATGTAGGCTCGTCGAAGAGCATGATTTCCGGCTCCATCGCCAGCGCACGGGCGATGGCAACGCGTTGCTGCTGACCACCGGAAAGAAACGCAGGATACTGATCGGCGACACGCTCCGGCAGACCGACCTTTTCCAGGTATTTGCGCGCGCGAGCCTCGGCTTCGGCCTTGGGCACGCCCAGCACCCGGCGCGGCGCCATGGTGATGTTTTCCAGCACGGTCATGTGCGCCCACAGGTTGAAGTGCTGAAACACCATCGCCAGCCGCGTGCGGATACGCTGCAGCTCATCCGGGTCGGCAACGCGCATACCGTCTTTGTCGCTGACCATGCGCACTTGCTTGCCATCCAGGCTCATCGCCCCGTCACTGGGTTGTTCGAGAAAATTGATGCAGCGCAAAAAGGTACTCTTGCCGGAGCCACTGGCGCCGATCAGACAGATGACGTCACCGCTGCTGGCCTTGAGCGATACGCCTTTGAGCACGTGGTTGTCGCCATAGCTTTTGTGCAGGCCATCGATGGTCAGTTTGTACATGACAGGTCCTCAAGGAGAAAGTAGATAGCCGCTGCGATAGGCGTGGGTACCGGCGATATGCGCAATGACCATGCCGGCAGTCGCCATGCGGCGCAGGGAACGCGCATACAGCAGGCCTGCGTTGAGGGCATGGATGCAGGTCACGGTGTCGCTGATCGGGTCGATGACCTCGGCAATCAGCTGGCCGGCTTCGACGTGTTCGCCGGGCATCGCGCAGAACACCAGCAGGCCGCCGACCGGCGTAGCCACCGGTTCGACCGCTGCCAGTGGCGTAGCGGGGTAGAGCAGTTCGGGCAGCGGCTGCAGATCGCCGTCAATGATGCCGGCATCGATCAGGTAATGAATGATCGCCTGACAGTCGCGGCTGGCCAGCGCATGGTTGACATCGCCTTGCCCGCGCAGCTCCAGGGTCACTGAAAAGCTGCCCATGGGCATCGGAAAGCGCTCGCCAAAGCGTTGCTGCAATTGCCACCAGACCAGGGTGAAGCACTCGTCGAACGACTGTCCGCCTGAGTCGGTCGCCAGCAGGCTGGCTTGCGCGCCCAGGTAGCGTGATAACGGTTCGACTTTCGGCCAGGCTTCGGGCGTGGTGTACAGGTGCTCGACCGACTCGAAATCACAATGCAGGTCCAGCACCATGTCGGCATCGCAGGCCAGGCGCTGCAGAGTCAGGCGCAGCGATTGCAACTGGGTGGTCGCCGGTACGGCATTCAGCGCCGCCAGCAGGCTGTTCCTTACCAGCGCGCGGTTGTGGTCTGCGTCGTTAGTCAGTCGGGTTTCGATGTCATCACCGACCTGAGTGCCGAGGTCGCTGAACCCGCGATTGAAGTTCTGCCCGCTTTCCAGCTCGTAGCGGCCCAGCGGGGTGTCCATCAGCACCTGTTCCAGACCGATCGGATTGGCGACGGGCACCACAACGATTTCGCCCAACAGACGACCGGCGTTTTCCAGTTCGGCCAGACGCTGCTTCAGGTACCAGGCCACCAGCATGCCCGGCAGCTCGTCGGCATGCAGCGATGCCTGGACATAGACTTTGCCGGCGCCGTTTTGCGGCCCGTAATGGAAGCTGTGGATTTGCCGGCCAGTGCCGGGCACTGGCGACAGCAAGTCATGGGTGTGATGGCGCATGTTCAGTCCTGATTAATGGGCCGGGCCGAGAAAGGCCAGCCAGCGGAGTTCGGCAAGGCGGAACAGCCCGACCAGAATGAACGTCACGGTCAGGTACATGACGGCGGCGATACCGAAGGACTGGAAGGTCATGAAGGTGGCGGAGTTGGCATCCCGCGCCACTTTCAGGATGTCCGGCACCGTGGCGGTAAAGGCCACGGTGGTCGAGTGCAGCATCAGGATCACTTCGTTGCTGTAATAAGGCAGAGAGCGGCGCAGCACTGACGGCATGATCACGTAGGCATAAAGCTTCCAGCCGGTCAGGCCGTAGGCCTTGGCCGCTTCGACTTCACCGTGGGCCATGCTGCGGATCGCCCCGGCAAAGATCTCCGTGGTGTAGGCGCAGGTGTTCAGGGTGAAGGCCAGGATCGTGCAGTTCATCGCATCGCGAAAGAACGCATCGAGCATCGGCTGTTCACGCACCGCGGCAAGGCTGTAAATGCCGGTGTAGCAGATCAGCAGCTGTATATAGAGGGGCGTGCCGCGAAACAGGTAGGTGTAGAACTGCACCGGCCAGCGCACCCAGCGGTTTCTCGACACCCGCGCAATCGACAGCGGGATCGACACGCAGAAGCCGATGGCGATGGAGGCGCTGAGCAGCCACATGGTCATCGCCAGGCCGGTGACGTTGACGCCATCTGTATAAAGGAAGGGTTTCCAGTATTCCTGCAGCAATTCGATCATCGCTGTGCCTCCCGGCTGCCTGCGGCGTAATACCGCTCAGCCCAACGCAGGGCGAAGTTCGAGGCGCTGGTGATCAGCAGGTAGATCAATGCTGCCAGCACCAGGAAATAGAACAGATGATAGGTGCTCTTGCCCGCATCCTGTGACGCCTTGACCAGATCGGCCAGGCCGATGATCGATACCAGCGCAGTCGCCTTGAGCAGCACCTGCCAGTTGTTGCCGATACCCGGCAGCGCGTAACGCATCATCTGCGGGAACACAACGTAACGAAAGCGCTGGCCGCGTTTCAATCCATAGGCCGTCGCTGCTTCCACCTGACCGCGAGGCACGGACAGAATCGCGCCGCGAAAGGTCTCGGTGAAGTACGCACCATAGATGAAGCCCAGAGTGATGACGCCTGCGCCGAACGGGTTGATCTCGATGTATTCCCATTCCATCGCGTCGGTCAGCATGGTGAGCCAGGTTTGCAGGCTGTAGAAAATCAGCAGCATCAACACCAGGTCCGGAACACCGCGGATCAGTGTCGTGTAAATTTGCGCCGGCACGCGCAGCAGCGCAGAGCTCGACAGTTTGGCGCTGGCCCCTATCAGTCCGAGCAAAATGCTCAGCGCAAGCGACAGCACAGCCAGTTTGACGGTCATCCAGGTGCCTTCCAGCAACAGCGGGCCAAAGCCCTTCAGGCTGAATGCCGAGAGTCCCAGGTTTTGCATGAGTGCATCGAGCATGGATAGGCCTTGTTACCAACAAAAACGCCCACCGATCGGGCGACGAATGATCGCCGAAATCGATGGGCGTCGGGGTGTTATTTACCGCTGTAGAGGTTCAGGTCGCCAAAGTGTTTTTTCTGGATTTCAGCGTAGGTGCCGTCTTTGTGCATCGCCTCGATGCCTTTGTCCAGCAACGCCTTGAGTTCCTTGTTGCCCTGGGCAATGCCGATGGCGGTTTTGGCTGGCAGCAGTTCGCTGTCGATAGGCTTGCTGACTTCGTAGTCAGCACCGGCTGGCGATTTCAGGAAGCCCAGTTCGGCCTGCAGCATGTCCTGGATCGAGGCGTCGAGACGGCCCGAGGTCAGGTCGGAGTAAACCTGATCCTGGTTGGCATAGGCCTTGGTGGAGATACCGGCCTTGTCCAGTACCGCCTTGGCGTAGGCTTCCTGAATGGTGCCTTGCTCATAGCCCACGGTCTTGCCTTTCAGGCTGGCCGGGTCGGCAGTAAAGCCTGCACCTTTCTTGAACACCAGCGAGGTCGGGCCGGAGAACAGCTCGTTGGAGAAGTCGATGACTTTTTCGCGAGCAGGGGTCACGGTCATCGAGGAGATAACGCCGTCGAATTTGCGTGCCTTGAGGCCGGGGATCATGCCGTCGAAGTCGCTTTCGACCCATTTGCATTTGACTTTCAGCTCTTTGCAGATTGCGTTGCCCAGATCGATATCGAAGCCGACCAGGCTGCCGTCGGCTGCTTTGGATTCGAACGGTGCATAAGATGGATCGACGCCGAAGCGCAGTTCCTTGTATTCCTTGGCCATGGTGTTACCGGCGGCGATGCACAGAGCCAGTGCAGAAAGAGTCAGCCATGCTTTTTTCATTGTTCAGTCCTTAAAACCTTAAATGGGGCGTTGGGAATACGCGAAGCGTGCTACCGGCAAGTGCCAGATAGGCATTGGTTAGCAATTTCCGAACCAGAGGAACGAACGTGCGTTTGAAATATAAGGGGTTGTCGCTATTTCATATATACGGCTGGCAATTGGCCGCCCATGCGCGCTTACAGGGTTGGTGTTCATCGCCCGGTCCTACGCAAGGTGCGGTGTCAGGTGATACAGAGCGGAAGATTGGTAACGAATCAGGAAGTTTCCTGCAGGGAGGCGGGATGATTCGTTCTCCGGTGTTTCAAAAAGGTGCACGCTATTTGGCGTGCGCCTTTTTGGTGCTCTAGTTCAGCAGGTCCTGCAGCGTCGCCAGACTGTCGGCTTCGGCGACGGGCTTGTCCTGGCGCCAGCGCAGCATGCGCGGGAAACGCACCGCGATGCCGCTCTTGTGGCGCTTCGACAGGGCGATGCCTTCAAAGCCCAGCTCGAACACCAGCGTCGGCGTTACGCTGCTGACCGGCCCGAATTTCTCCACCGTCGTCTTTCGAACGATGGCGTCGACCTTGCGCATTTCTTCATCGGTCAGCCCCGAGTAGGCCTTGGCGAACGGCACCAGCGTGCGTTCACTGGCTTCGGGCGGGCCATCCCATACCGCAAAGGTGTAGTCGCTGTACAGGCTGGCGCGTCGTCCGTGACCGCGTTGCGCGTAAATCAGCACGGCATCGACACTGAACGGGTCGATTTTCCATTTCCACCACACCCCCATGTCCTTGGTGCGACCGACGCCATACAGCGAGTCGCGAGCCTTGAGCATCATGCCCTCGACGCCCAGGCTGCGGGAGGCTTCGCGCTGGGTGGCCAGGTCGAGCCAATCCTTGCCGCTGAGCACCGGGGAGGGCATCAGCACCTCGCTCTTGCAGGTTTCGATCAAGGCTTCCAGTTGCGAGCGGCGTTCATGTTGCGGGCGGCTGCGCCAGTCATCGCCTTGCCACTCCAGCAGGTCATAGGCGAGCACCACGACCGGAACGTCGGCAAGAATCTTTTTGCCCAGCGTCTTCCGGCCTATGCGCTGTTGCAGCAGGGCGAACGGTTGGACCGAAGGCGCTGCCGCAGGAGCATCGCTGTTCAAGGCAAACTCCGCATCGGCATCGGGGTTCGCATCGGGGGCTTTCCAGACCACGATTTCGCCGTCGATCACCGTGCCGTCCGGCAGGCACTGCACCAGGCTGTGCAGCTCCGGAAAACGGTCGGTCACCAGTTCTTCGCCGCGTGACCAGATCCACAAGCGCCCGTCGCGTTTGACCAGTTGCGCGCGAATGCCGTCCCACTTCCATTCCACCTGCCAGTTCTGCGCCGGACCGAGCAACGCCTCAAACTGATCGGCGGGCTGTTGCAGGGAGTGGGCGAGAAAAAACGGGTAGGGCTGGCCGCCGCGTTGGGCGTGCTCATCCTCGGATTCCGGCGCGATCAGCTTCAAATAGCGTTCGGCGCTGGGCCTGTGCGATAGATCGGTGTAGCCCACCAGCCGTTGTGCGACGCGTTTGCTGTCGATATCTGCCAGCGCCGCCAGCGCACGGGTGACCAGCAGCTTCGACACGCCGACGCGGAAGCTGCCGGTGATCAGCTTGATGCAGACCATCAGACTGCTGCGGTCCAACTGCGACCAGAACATCGGCAGCCGCTCGGCAAGTTCTTCAGGCGGCAGGCCGCGCAATGGCAACAGCTTGTCTTCCATCCAGGTGGCCAGACCTTCGTCATTACTGTGGTCGGCCTGGGGCAGTAACAGCGACAGGGTTTCCGCCAGGTCGCCGACCGCCTGATAGCTCTCTTCGAACAGCCATTCCGGCAGACTTGCCAGGGTCATGGCCTGTTCGCGCAGTACACGGGTCGGCACCAGTTGCCGTGGGCGGCCGCCTGACAGAAAGTACACCGCCCAGGCGGCGTCCTCTGCTGCCGCCTTTTCGAAGTAGTCGCGCATTGCGGCGAGTTTGGCGTTGCTGGAAGTGGTCGCGTCCAGCTGTGCGTAGAGTTCAGCAAAGGCTTTCATGACTGAGCCTCACCCGTGCCTGCCGCCTCGGGTTCGCCGGCTGCCGGGTTGCTGTCTTCTTCATCGCCGTATTCGGTGCTGAAGCCCTGTGCGTCGAGACCCAGTTCACGCAGGTAACGCACCAGTATGCCGACCGAGCCGTGGGTCACCATGACGCGTTCGGCACCGGTCTGTTCGACAGCCCACAGCAGGCCCGGCCAGTCGGCGTGATCGGACAGCACAAAACCGCGGTCCACACCGCGCCGGCGTCGTGTGCCGCGCAGCATCATCCAGCCGCTGGCAAACGCATCGCTGTATTCGCCAAAGCGCTTCATCCAGCTGCTGCCGCCCGCTGAAGGCGGGGCGAGGATCAACGCCTGGCGCAGCGCGGGATCGGTCTTTTTGAAATCGCCGGCGTATTGGGTTTCCGGGATGTAGATGCCGCCCTCGCGATACACGCGGTTCAGCGGCTCGACGGCGCCGTGGACCAGAATCGGTCCGATCTGCGCGTCAATGCCGTGGAGGATGCGCTGGGCCTTGCCGAACGAGTAGGCGAACAACACGCTGGCCTTGCCCTGGGCTGCATTGGCACGCCACCACTGGTTGATACCTTCGAAGATCTGCGCCTGCGGCGCCCAGCGATAGATCGGCAGGCCGAAGGTCGATTCGGTGATAAAGGTATGGCAGCGCACCGGTTCGAAGGCCGCACAGGTGCCGTCCGGCTCGACTTTGTAATCGCCGGAAGCAACCCAGACCTCGCCTTGGTACTCCAGTCGCACTTGCGCCGACCCCAATACATGCCCGGCCGGATGCAGGCTCAGTTTCACCCCGTGATGGGTGATGGTTTCGCCGTACTCCAGAGTCTGCAGATTAATGTCCTGCCCAAGGCGCGAACGCAGAATACCCTCGCCACTGGCGGCTGACAGGTAATGCTCGTTGCCCGTGCGGGCATGATCGCCATGCGCATGGGTGATGACGGCGCGTTCGACAGGACGCCATGGATCGATATAGAAATCACCGGGTGGGCAGTACAAACCTTCGGGGCGCGCAACGACAAGATCCATGGGGCAACCGTATGGATGGGCTTGTTAGCTATGAGCCGGGAAGGATCTGGAAGTTCGGGGAGTTTGCGTGAGCGCTGCGGAGTGTGAGGCGCGACAGCAGGTGAATCAGGGCTCGACTCAAGGTCACCTTTTCGCCTCTGACTATCGTTCCCATGCTCCGCGTGGGAATGCCGTTCGTGACGCTCCGCGTCACACAGGGGTTCTGCGATGTCAGGTGGGTTGATGTTCGGCTCAGGTCACCTTTTCGCCCCTCGGCGACCTACTTTGATGGGGCCAAAGTAGGCAAACCCCCTCGCTCCGGTTTCCGGCCCGACTTCGTCGGGTTCCTTCGCCCTGTCACTGATCCGGGGGTCGCCGCAACGCGCCATCCATGGCGCGGTGCGGCTAGCCTGGCGTCCTGCCAGGCTACCCCCGGATCAGCGCCAGGACTCAGCCGTCACTTACGTCGCACTCTGCGTCGTCAGTGCCATCGCGACAGAAAAGCGCTTTTATGCACGATGGTGTTTCTCCCGGACATTGATGACTCAAGCCGAGCCTGAATCTCACTGAATCGCAGAACTGTGTGACGCGGAGCGTCACGAACTGCATTACCACGCTGGAGCGTGGGAACGATAGGTGTACTGAAGAACACCATCGTGCCCATGCTCCCTCTGCGTCCGGTTTTCGGCGCTTACTTGCCCGGCGTCAGCGTCAGGCGCTGTTTGCCGTAGCCCTTTTCGTAGTTCTGTTGTTGCACCGGAATCGACTGGTACTGGCCTTTCTGCCACGGCTCGATGCTGTTGGCGTAGTACGGGCTGGCCGGGTTGCCGGATTGGCCGGTGCTGATCAGGCCGGTCATCGGTTCGACCAGGCTGAAGTCTACGATCATGCGCAGACCCGGTGCCATGCGGGCGTCGAAGCCCTTGCCCCACTCGAAGCCGGATACGTTCAGCGTCGTGTGATCACCGCCCGTCGGCGTGGCGCCCCGGTTGAACTCGCCGCCACCCAACTGCTTGGCCAGCGGGCTGGTCGAGGCCCAGTTGTCACGGTGCAGCTTGCCCCATTGCCAGGCCTTGTGATCGCTGCCCAACAGGCTGTCGCCGCTGGTGATGGCGGCCGCCAGACTGCGCGCGAGGATGGCCGGTTTGTCTTCCTTCTGCGGGGTTTTGACGTCATCCCAATAGGGGCTGTCATCGCGACCCAGCAAGTGGTCGGCCTGTGGCGAGTAGGACGAACTGGCGTTGGCGACCAGTGCCTGCCAGGCAGGGCTGGTCTCCGGACCCAACTCATCAAGGAAAATCTGCTTGGCGCTTTCCTGCAGAAACAGCTCGTACAGCGCCGCATCAGCCGAGGTAGCACTGAGCTTGCCGTCAAACGCCATCAGGCGCGTGAACGCTTCACGGGCCTTGTTGCGATCGGCTTCGGGCAGGGCATCAACGGCCTGCTTGAGCGGCTTGCTCATGCCGGGCGCCTGAAACATGCTCTTGAGCTTGGCGGCGAACGTCGTGGTCTGGTCGTATTGCATGGCGATGGTGCTGCGCAGGTCCTGCTTGCCCCCGTTGGCCAGTTCGGCAATTCGCTCGGCGCGCTCCGGGTAGCCCCACGAGTTGGAGAGCTGCATGCCGTAGCCTTTCGGAATCGTGCGCTGATTGGCTGCGGCGAGCCAGCCTTGGCGCGGGTCCTGATCATAGGGATGAAGCATCGAGTCGGCAAAACCGTCCCAGTCGTACTTGCCATCCCAGCCCGGCGAAGGCAGCAGGCCCTGGCCTTCGCGGCGGTTCGGGAAGCGGCCAGTGACCTGCCAGCCAATGTTCGAGGCGTCGGCAAAGATCATGTTCAGGGTGATCGCCCGAATCTCGCGGCTGGTGTCGAAGGCTTTCTCGACGTTAGGTGCACGGGACAGATCGAAGAACGCATCCAGGCTCTTGTCGTCCTTGAAGTTCGGGACTTGCAGCGCCAGGCTCAAACCGTTGCCGGGCGGGGTTGCAGAGGCGTTGAGCAGCGCGCCGTGGCGGGTTTCGTACACGGTTTCACGCAGCGGGCTGCCGCCCTTGACCAGAAAGGTTTCCTGATGGGCCGTCGCTGGTAGCCATTTGCCGTCAACCATGTAGGAAACGCGGTTGCCTTCGCGCTTGATCTTCTCCAGAAACAGGTCCTGATTGTCGCCCTTGACGTTGCTCATGCTCCACGCGAGTTTGCCGTTGAAACCGCTGAGTACCAGTGGCATACCGGCGATGGTGACACCGGACACCTGGTATTTCGGTGCACGGATCTGCACGAAGCTCCAGGCAGAATTGAGCCCGGCAGGCAGTTGCATGTCACTGGCCAGCAGACTTTTGCCGTTGCGACTGCGTTGTGGCGCGATGGCCCAGTTGCTGGAGGCCGCGACGCCGAGCATGTTCAGGTCCGAGAGCTGCAGGGCGATCCTGTTCAGATCGCTCAGGCCGGTGACCTGATTGTTCAGGTTCAGGCCCTTGAGCTTGTCGGCTTCGGCAAATGGTAATTCTTCGTCAGGGTAGGTCGGCAGTAGCCAGGCGAGCTTGTCCGCGCTGACTTTCTGCGCCAGGACCAGCGCCGACAGCTCTTCCTGCAGGTTGACCGACAGGCTGAAGTTGAGCAGGCTGAAGATCAGCGCCGAGTCTTCCGGCTTCCAGTATTCCGGCTTGTAGCCCGAGCTGGCGATATCGGCAGGCAGCTTGTCGCGATAACGGAACAGGTAGGCGTTCACACCGCGCGCATAAACATCGAAGAAGCGTTTCAAACGCGGCGAAGCGGCGTTGTACAGGTCGCTGGCGTTCTGCTTGAGGTTGACCGAGCGCATCAGGCGGTCGACGTCCAGCGCATCCGCGCCGGCCATTTCCGACAAACGGCCCTGCGCCAGCAGGCGCATGCCGAGCATCTGACTGATTCGATCACCGGCATGAACGTAGCCCAGCGTGAACAGCGCATCGTGGTAGCTGCTGCTTTCTATCAGCGGCATGCCCATGTTGTTGCGGCGCACGGAAACGTTCTGCGCCAGCCCCTTGAGCGGGAACGTCCCGGAAACAGGCAGCACGGTCTCGGGATCGTTGCCGCCCAACTGGCAGCCGGCAAGGCTCAGGAAGCTCGCCGCAGCAGCGGCAGCGCCGAATCGGAGTAGAAAATGACGAAGGGCTGGCGAGGCCATGGGCAAGCTCCTGGAGGGGTAACGTACAAAAGTCGCTACGTTAGAGAGCAGGCAAGCCGCACGCAAGCGGCACGGACTAGTTTATTTCAGGATTTTGCAGAGGCTGGCCAGACGCCTCTTGCTCGCCACGCTCTGCGCCACATTGCAGCCATGGCTACATGCCTTGAAAGCATGCAGCACACTCAAATGAAAACGGCCTGCAATGCAGGCCGTCGTCAGAATGCTCCGCGCCTTACGCGCCGTGGCATTTCTTGAATTTCTTGTCGCTGCCGCACGGGCAGGGATCGTTACGACCGACATCCTTAAGGGTATTACGCACCGGCTCCTGGTGGGCATGACCGCAGTTCGGACCGTGTACATGGCCGTGCTGGTGGTCGTGGTGATCGTGGTCATGGTTGCAATCGGGGCCTGCACATGGTCTTGCTGGTTCATCGGTTTTACTCCGCAATTAAATCTGGCGCGCATTATCCCGTAAATCATGGCCAAGCAGTATCGGCATATTGCGATTCGCACAGCGCCATTTTTTAAGTATGCTTAGTTTCAGTCGAGCGTTTTTCAGCGTTCTTTATTCCCTTATGCAGAGCCGACTCATGACCCGACAGGAACGTATCGCCAGGGCAATCGCCGCCAGTGGCTTGAAGAAAGGTGAAATTGCCGCCCAGTGCGGCGTGGCCAACTCTGCCGTTACCCAATGGATCAGCGGGGAAAGCAAAAGCCTGCGGCCGGAAAACCTTTACGCACTGGCGCGGGCCACGGGCTTTCGTGCCGAATGGCTGGCGATTGGCGAGGGACCGGAAAAAGCGCCTGCCTTCGACGCCAACGTTGCGCTGATCGATCAGCCGGACATGTCTTTCCGTTATCCGGTGATCAGCTGGGTGTCGGCAGGCTCCTGGGAGGAAGCGGTTCAGCCTTACCCCGACGGTTTTTCCGACCGCTATGAAATCTCCGACTATGACTCCAAGGGGCCGGCGTTCTGGCTGGAGGTCAAGGGCGATTCGATGACCGCGCCCACTGGCGTCAGTGTGCCGGAAGGGATGATGATTCTGGTGGACACGGAGGCCGATGTGCAGCCCGGCAAGCTGGTGATCGCCAAGCTGCCCGCCAGCAACGAGGCGACGTTCAAGAAGCTGGTCGAGGACGGCGGCACACGCTACCTGAAGCCCTTGAACCCGGCGTACAAAATGATCGAGTGCGGTGCCGACTGTCGCATTATCGGCGTTGCGGTGAGGATGACCGGCAAGCTGTAAGCCTTGTTTGACAAGGCGTGCGGGCGTTTTCACCGAAAATGCTCGTCAGGAAACGTCCTACGAAATGCTTGCGAGGTTCCTACAGCTGGAATACTGTATTTATATACAGTTATGCCTCGGAGGCTGTCATGGCTGGCAATGATAATGGATCGGCAGGCAGGTCTTCCTACGAGCAGATCGGCAAGCGCATTCAACGGCTGGTATCCGCGCCCAATGTTCAAAAGACCCAGTGGGTCATCGTCGCCCGTCGTGATGATGAGCCCGTGGACAGCTGGAACGTGGTGCTGCAGGAAATCGAAGAGACCGAAGGGATCGAGATTGACCGTCAGCCAGACGGTTCGGTAAGGATCGGCTGGCAGCGCTACATCGATAACTGACCTCAAGCCTCCGTTGCTCTCCCGATAGCCCGGTGGGTTGATGGTGCACGTTTGCCTGTGATTTTAAGCATGCTTAATTTTTAGTTTTTTGAACGGTGCCGGCGCCGCGGCAATCCCCCGGCAGGTCCCCCAGTGTCTGAATTTTTCTGTGTTCGTGAACGGCTGTATTTCTTGAACGGAGTCAGAAGTGATGGATATCTTGAATGGTTTGGCAGACCGAGGCGAATGGCTGGTAGCCGGTCTGGTGGGTGCGATCATTTCTGGCTGGTGGCATAAGGCAGGTCTGCTTGACTGGCGTGCCTGGCTGGTTTTTCTGGTGACCGGTGTGGCCTGTGCGGTGTTCCTCACCGGCATCGCCAGTGATTACCTTGGCATCGCAGATCCGCGCAACACCACGGGCGTGGGGTTTCTGCTGGGCTCGTTCGGTGGTGCGCTGATCAGTGCCGTCAACCGGGCATTGTGGGCCGCGGACATCTGGAAGTTTCTTCTGGAACTGATCAAGGGCAAGCTAGGCGGATAGGCTGAATGATCATCGGCGCTGGATCAGGTCTTGCGGCAGCACATCGCCTGATGTGCCGACGCGGACGTTGTGCCTGAACACGATTCCGGTCTTGAGCTTGCCGTCCAGCTGATAATGGATCAGCTCATCAGGTTTTTTCAGCAGTTGAGCGATGTACCGTGCGTAGCGCCAGAGGTTGGTGCGAATCGGCACCACGAAGGTTTTGCGGCTATTACCGTCGACGACAAACCAGTCGCTGAACGTGTCATCGACAAGGACCATGTCATTGAGGGTGATCTTGTACTTCAGGCCACGCACCAGCAAGCTGTCTTCGTTGGGGTTATCAACTTCGAAGTACAGCTTGAAATCCTGCTGTGTCAGCCTCGCCTTGACCACCTGGACCTTCAGCAAATGCACTTCCGGTTCCTGAGCGCGGTCAAAGCTCAGGAGCGAGCATCCGCTGAGCCCGAACAGGATCAACGCAAGGCTTATGATTCTTGTAATGTGCGCCTGAAAAGACATGGATGTGCTCCCTTTGACACCTGAGTCTACCAACTCGACGGTCGAGGGCAACGCGCTTGTTGCGCTGTCTGACGCTACGCCATACTTTTACTGACGTGCATATTGGTGTCTTCTTCCATGAATCTCTACGAAATTGTCTTCAGCGCCGAACTGGTCGCTGGAGCACAACCCGAGAAGGTAAGGGCTAACCTTGGCAAGCTGTTCAATGCAGATGCCGAACGTCTGGACCTGCTGTTCTCGGGGCGCCGACTGGTTCTGAAAAACAATCTCGACGCGGCAACCGCAGAGAAATACCGCGCCACCCTCGAGCGCGCAGGCGCGCTGGTGCGTGTGCTGGAAATGAACACGCCACCGCCCATGGAAGAGGTCGAACTGGCGCCACCGCCCGACGCACCGAACTGGTTGCGCAAAGCCTCGGTAAGTCCGGGGCGTTTGCAGATCAAACCGCGCGACGCTTACATGGCGGCTTTTGTGGACGTCGATGCGCCGGATTACTCGGTCGCAGAAGCGGGCGTCGAGTTGCTGCCCGGCAAGCCTCAGCCTGTTGCGCCGCTGCTGGATCTCTCGCGTTTGAGCCTGGCCCCGCTGGGCAGCGACATGGGCCAGGTCGAAAAAGCCGAGGCGCAGGAGGCGCCCGATACGTCGCACCTGAAGATCATCCCGGAATGATGCTGCCAGTCAGCTGATTCCTGAAACGGAATTATTTTCAATCAGCCCTGTTACTTTCGAGCGTTCGTCCGGCTAACAGGCATTGAGAAGTATTCCATCAGGAGTTGCCCGATGTCCCGTTCGTTAGACACCCTTCTGCGTCCCAGTCTGTTGGCCGTGGCGATCGCCCTGTGCACGCCTCTGACCAGCCCGCTGTCGATGGCGGCGCAGCAGGCCAGCGTGGTTGCCTATGATCTGCCCGCAGGCCCGATGGCCACTACGCTGAATCAGATCTCCAGCCAGGGTGGCCTGGCATTGAGTCTTGCCCCGGCGCTGGTCGCCGGCAAGACCAGCTCGGCGGTGAAAGGCAATTTCGATGCGGCCACGGCCTTACGCGAGGCTCTGCGTGGCAGCGGCCTGCAACTGGTGCAGAGCAGCGCCGGGACGTACACGCTGATGGTCATGGAACAGAACGCCTTGAACCTGTCGGACGTGAACATCAACGCCAACAGCACGCCCCTCGAAGGCTCGGAAGCCGCAGGTTATCGCAGCGAGAACGTCAGCAGTGTCGGCGCGCTGGGTGGCATGCGGCTGCAGGACGCGCCTTATTCCATCAGCGTAACGCCTCAGGCGCTGCTGAAAAACATCCAGGCCACCTCGCTGGACGATGTCATCAAGCACAACCCGTTCACCCAGATGTACTCGCCGACCAGCGCCGGTTATGCCAGTGCCGTCAACATTCGAGGCTTCAGCAGCGCGGGCAGCCTGAACATCGCCAATGATGGCCTGCGTTTCACCAACGGTGCCGACGGCAGCAACTACATGGAAGAGATGGAGCAGTTGGAAGTCATCACCGGTCTGACCGGCTTCCTGTATGGTCCGGCCTCGCCGGGCGGGCTGGTCAATTACGTGCTCAAGCGCCCGACCTATCAACGCTACAACAGCGTCACCCTGGGCAATGCCGGGGGTGAGAATTACTACCTGCATGGTGACTTCGGCGGGCCGATCGACAGCGAGGGCAAATTCGCCTATCGCCTCAATGTGCTGACTCAGGATGGCGAAACCGCTGTCGATCTGAACAAGCGTCGCCGCGAGATGATTTCCCTGGCGCTGGACTGGAACGTGTCCGACGACCTGCTGGTGCAGTTCGACGCCTCGCACAAGAAGACCGAAATTCGCGGCCTGACCAGTTACTGGTATTTCGGTGACCAATCCCTGCGCCCCGGCGCGGCATCGCTGGACAACGACAAGCTCTACAGCCAGAAGTGGTCGTTTTCCGATTACGAGTCCGACAAGGCCGGCGTGCGTGCCAAGTGGCGCTTGAACGACACGTTCACCTTGCGCGCGGCCTTCGCTGCCCAGCAGTACACCTCGGAGAACACCTACACCGGGCCGACGGTCTACAGCGCGGGCCTTTACTCGCAGCCGCTGTATGCCTTCGCGCCGATTGAAACCGAAGAAAAGACCGGTTCGCTGTTCCTCGATGCGGCGTTCGATACCGGCTTTATCGGTCACAAGGTCACTGTGGGCTATCAGGGCAATACCTCACGGCAGAAACAGTACGAGGATCACATTCCGTACACGCCCGATCAGCCAGGCCCGCAATACACCTCGCCGGTGGGCACGATACCGCTGGACCAGACGCCTCAGGTCGGTAAACCGTCTTACTCCATCGGGCATGGCGACCAGCGCCTGGCCAACAGTTCGGAAAGCAATAACGTCCTGATCGGTGACGTCATTACTTTCAATGAGCAGTGGTCGGCGATCCTGGGTGTGACCAACACACAGATCAAAACCTACGCCAACGAGTTCGTCTACGCCAAGGCGTTCGGTTCCGCCGAAACCGAGACCACCTACAACGAGAGCAAGACCTCGCCGAACATCTCGCTGGTCTATAAACCGCTGCCGTGGCTGACCACCTACGCGACGTATATAGAAGGCCTGCAATCGGGCGGCGTCGCGCCTGGCGGCACCGCCAATGCCGGCCAGGCGTTTGCGCCTGAAATCAGCGAACAATACGAAATCGGTGCCAAGGCGACACTGGGCGAAACCCTGCTGACCCTGGCGCTGTTCAACATCGAGAAGCCCAACGGCTACACCACAGGCGCGAACATCTACGTCGTGGACGGACGTCAGGAGAACAACGGCCTGGAATTCAGCGTCACCGGCAAGGTCATCCCGGAACTGACCGTGGTGGGCGGCTTTACCTTGCTCGACCCGAAAATCAAGAAAACCGGTGTCGCAGCGGATGAAGGCAACGTACCAACCAACGTCGCCAAGCAACTGGCCAAGGTCTATGCCGAATACGACATCAACCCTGTACCAGGCCTGGCCATGACCGGCGGGGCGTTCTACACCGGCAAGCAATACACCGATCAAAGCAACGAAAACGACCTGCCGTCCTTCACCACCTTCGACGCCGGAGCCCGCTACCGCCTGCGCCTTGCAGAAAACGACCTGACCCTGCGCGTCAACGTCAGCAACCTGACCAACAAAGAATACTGGCTCAACAGCAGCTACCTGGGCGACCCACGCACCGTCGCGTTTTCGGCGCAATTGGAGTTTTAAGGCGAGCCACACCCACCTGATAACGCAGACCGCCGTGTGACGCAGAGCGTCACGAACGGCATTCCCACGCGGAGCATGGGAACGATAGTCAGAGGCGAAAAGGTGACCTGAGTCGAGCCCCAATCCACCTGACAGCGCAGAAGCGCCGTGTGACGCGGAGCGTCACGAACTGCATTCCCACGCGGTGGACTGCCCCCAAGAAGTTGGACACCAATCCGACCTAATGGGGGTGTTCAAATGGCCAAGTATTCAGAGCAATTCAAACTCACCGTCGTCAAAGCGTACCTTGAAGGCAACATCGGCTTTCGCAAGGTGGCCAGCCAGTTCTCGATCGATTTCAGCCTGCTTCGACGCTGGGTCGCCAATTACAAGAGCCATGGGCACACAGGCCATCGCAAGCCTGGTCTTCGGTACAGTAAAGCCTTCAAACGCTCAGTGCTTGAGCACAAGCGCGAGCATGGGCTGTCGCTTCGCCAGACCGCAGCGCATTTTGGTATTGGTGATCCTGGCCAAATAGTCATTTGGGAACAGCAGCATTACAGTGACGGTCTAGCCCCGCGCGTTCCCACGAGAAGAAAGCCTGCTGCCATGCCCAAGAAGCCTTATCCCACCGAACCCGTAACCGCTGACGATACGCACAAGACACGCGACCAGTTAATGGCCGAGCTTGAATACCTGCGCATGGAGAACGCTTACCTAAAAAAGTTGGAAGAGTTGAAGGAGCAGCAACGACGGCAAAAGAAAAAGCCCTGATCGTCAAACAACTGAGGAACCGGTTTCCGATGTGCGCCCTTCTGACGCTGGCGGGCCTGGCGCGCAGCACGTTTTACTATCAGGCTCAGGTGCAATCCAGACCCGATCCAGATGCAGCTCTGAAGCAGGAGATAGAGCGTGTTTATCACGAGGAGAGAGGTCTTTATGGGGCTCGGCGTATCACGGCGGTCATTCGCAACTCAGGCACGTTGGTCAACAAGAAGGTTGTGGAGCGATTGATGGCTGAACTGGGCCTCAGATCAGTTGTGCGACCCAAGAAGTACCGCTCCTATAAGGGCACCGTCGGGAAAATTGCGCCGAATTTGCTGGAGCGCAAGTTCACGGCGCAACGCCCGAACCAGAAATGGGTGACCGATGTGACCGAGTTTAAAGTGGCCAATCGAAAGCTGTATCTCTCGCCCGTGATGGACCTGTACAACGGTGAGATCGTGGCGTACGAAGTGTCTACCAGGCCGTGCTTCGAGCTGGTCACCAATATGCTGGACAAGGCTCTCCAGCAGTTGCAGGACGAGCCGAAGCTTGTGATGCACTCGGATCAGGGCTGGCAGTATCAACACGCGCAGTACCGTCAGAAACTGGCGGTAAAGGGTGTAAAGCAAAGCATGTCTCGTAAGGGAAATTGCCTGGATAATGCCGCAATGGAAAGCTTCTTTGGTACGCTGAAGTCCGAGTTTTTCTATTTGAAACGATTTGAAAGCATAGAAGAGCTGAAGGCAGGTCTGGATGAGTACATCCGCTACTACAACCATGACCGCATCAAGCTGAAGCTAAACGGCTTGAGCCCCGTAAAATACAGGGCTCAGGCGGCGAGCTAAAACTGTCCAACTTTCGGGGGGCAGTCCACGGAGCATGGGAACGATAGTCGAACGCGGAGTTCTGGACGCTCAGGCAAAGAGCCGCAACTCACTCCACATAAGCCGAACAGCATTTCTTGAACTTCTGCTCACTGCCACACGGACACGCATCATTACGCCCAGCCTTCAACGGCACGGTTGAGTCGATAAAATACCAGCGCCCCTGATTCTGCACGAACGACGAACGCTCCCTATGACTGTGCTCACCATTGCCATCGTGCCAGCGAGCGGTAAAGGTCACGAACGCATGCTCCGGCTTGCCGCCGAACACCTCCGAGCTTTCTACCTCCAGACCCAGCCAGGTGCTCTGCGCACTCCACTGAGCGATGGCCTCACGGTCCAGACCGCCTTGCTGCACCGGCAAAGTAGTCTGCACCAGGTAGTCGGTCAGCCCCAGCACATAGGCGCTGTAGCGCGAGCGCATCAGCTTTTCCGCGCCGGGTGCAGGCTGACCTGCGTGATAGCGACCGCAGCAGGCCAACAACAGATCGCCGCTGCCGCAGGGGCAAATGGCACTACTCATAGGTCACCACCAATACTTTCCAAAATTCTCCGGGTTGGCCCAGTACTTCGCGTTCAGCCAGTCGGGCACCTGTTTGTACTCACGCAAGTCGTACGTAAACAGGTTCAGCACCTGCTCGTCGCGGGCGAAGCGTTCGCTGCATTGCAGCGCCAGCGAGAAAAAATCGGTCTCCTGCCAACCGCAGGCCTGCAAATCGGCAAGCACCGCGATGCGGCTGGCGTTGAGGTTGCGGATGCCACCCAGCAGTTCCAGGCCAGTGCGCTTGGGGATGTGTTCCAGACAATCGACCACCAGCGCCAGATCGAAACGTTGCGCCGCCAGATGGGCAGGCAGCGCACCGGGTTCGGCCAGCGCCACCTCGGTCTGCGGGTGGGCCTCCTGAAAGGCTTGCAACGCCGGGAACGCCTGAGCGCCGATCAACAGCAGGCGGTGCGGCGCACAGCGATCGAGCAGGGCGGCCAGCGCTTGTTGGGGCGTACGGTTCGAGTAGCCGACGGTCATTGAAAGTCCTCTGGTTGACGAACAAGACTAGCCTGCCGGGCCGGCTCTGAACAGCCGTCAGTCCAAGGCCGGTGTCCACAGATGCACGACAACGATCTATGCTTGATCTTTTTCAACACACCGCTGGCATATTCGGCGTACAGCACGTCTACTGTGCGGCGACGAAAAGCATGCGAAGACTGCAATTTCGTAACGGATCATGACAAGGGGTGGGCAGGCAATGAAGGTGTTTTGGGGGCTGGGAAAGATATTGATGCTGGGCTTCTGGCTGGTGGTGCTGGTCAACGCGGTGATTGAGGCGCCCAGCCCGTTTGGCGTGATGATCGACATGGCCGGCGCGGTACTGCTGTTGACTCATTTGCTGGAACTGATCCTGTTCAACGGCAGCCTGCGCGGTCGCCGGCTTCCGTGGCGCGACCGGGGCAAAATCATCCTGTTCGGCATCTTTCACGTTCAATCCATCGGCCGTCCGGTCAGGGGACACACTCATGCGTAAGCTCGTTCTGCTGGCAGCATTGTTCAGCCCTCTGGCCATGGCCCAGGCAATTATCGTTGCTCCGCACTCGCTGATGCGTCTGCCTGGCAACAGCAGCGTTCTGCAGGTCGAGCGCCTTGAAGTGGCCGACTACGGCACTCTGCTGATCCCGGCCGGTATCGATGATGTGAAGATTGGCGAGCTGGTGCTGGGGCACGAAGCGCGAATTGCCATCGTCCCTGGTGTGCAGGCGTTCAACATGGTCGTGCTGCACGGTGAGTTCGGCACCGGCAGCCAGATCACCGCACGGGGCGCGCCGGGTACGTTCGAGAAACCGGCACGGCCTGGACGCAACCTGACCCTGCGCCTGCAGAGCCTGGATGCTGAAGAACTGTCGATTGACGCCCGCGGTGGTGCAGGCAGCCCAGGCTATGCCGGGCTGGACGGCGGCACGGGCGAAGACCCTGGTTGCACCTGGGGCCGGGCCGGGCGTGGTTATAACGGCGACAGCGGCGGCAATGGCCACGATGGTGCTGCGGGCGCGCAGGTTCGTCTCGAATTGCCACAGAGCTATCCGGCCGAACGCATCAAGGTGAATGTCGCGGGTGGCGCAGCGGGCAAGGCTGGCGAAGGCGGCAAGGCAGGCAAGGGCGGTGCGTCCAAGGGCTGTATCGTCTACCGCGCTGAAGGCGGCAAGGCTGGCAGACAGGGTGAGCCCGGTCTGCCAGGTGCTCCAGGACCGGCAGGCGCGTTGATCCTGCAACGTCTGTAATCTGCGAGATGTCCGGATCAGGTGCAAGGCCATGATCCGGACAGTCGCGAATCGCTTCACATCATATTATTGCGGTACGCCTTTTTCCCAATTCTTCCAGTCGCCGACAATCGCCTGCACCAGCGGGTTACCGGTGCGGTAAAGGTTTTCCAGCGCCGGGACGAAGGCACCCTGATCGGCGTACTTGAGCAGGTTGTCCACTTCGCTGTAACCCGGATACGGACGATCGAAGTCGGAGCCTGCACGCACGACAGCCAGGCGATTGACATCGACCTTGCCGGCCTTGCTGGCTCGCAACAGAGCCTCGTAGGTGGAGTTATCCTCCTGCTGAGTGGTGCAATACTCGCCTTTACCGTCGGTCAGCAGCTTGGTCCAGACTTCCGCACGCTCGCTCAGACGCGTCCCGGAAAACCAGGTATTGCCCGCCAGCGTGTCGCACTGCGTGACCTGCGGCGGCTGGTTGGCCGGCGCATAAGGGTATTTGACGCGCCACGCGGCTGATTCCTTGCTCTCGCTGAGCGTCACCTTGTGCGACAGGGCAAACGCCTTGGCCTGCAGCTTGGGGTTGAGCTCGAAGACTTCGGTCTTGTAATCCAGTGGCGGCTTCTCGTTCGGGCCCTTGGTGTTGATGCCCAGATAACCGGTCGGCCATTCCTTGGGCACATCGCGGGAGTCGATTTCCCACTGCGTGCCGAACTCCACCAGATAATGCGCCCAGGCCGTGGTGCCGAGTGTGCCGCGGTGCGGGTTGATGCCGGCAATGCCCGCGACAATGAAGTACGTCTTGCGCAGGTCGAATTGCGGCGACAGGGCCAGCGCCAGGGTCGATGCCGCAGCGTTGGTCTGGCCCATGCCGGTGACCAGCAGGCACACGTCCTGATCATTGCAGCGTATGGCCGGGTACTCGGCGGCAAGGCCGGGCACCTGGATTTCCTTGGTCAGGTGCAGCCGGTCGATCCAGTTCTGTGCTTCGGGCGCAAACATCGCGATCAGCATGACCTTGGGTGTGACCGGTGCCACCGGTGCGGTAGCCGCCCAGACAGCCGGGCTGAGCAGTGCCAGCGTGGCGCAGAGCGTGTTGCGAGTGGTGTGTTTCATGAAAACTCCTGTCGTCATAATAAGGTTCAGAACTGGTAACCCACGCCTGCGTAATAGCCCCAGCCATCGGAGCGCGCGCGAAAGTTGCCATCGCCGAAGTTCAGCTCGCTGCCGTCCTGCCAGTTGCCGCCGTTGTGGAAGTAGCGGCCAACCAGGGTGAAGCGCAGGTGCGTGAAGGCATAAAGCAGCACATTGGTGGCGACCGTGGAGTTGCCGGTGCGTGCCGGATCGTTCTTGAGGTCCGAGCCGAAATCGAAGTTGGTGAAGCCGATGTAGGTCAGCGACGCACCGTTATCGAAGGTGCTGATCGGTACGATGTATTTGAGCTGCGCGCGGTAGCCGTCCCACGAGTACTCGTTGCTGGCGCCGTAGTTCTCCCACTGGTAGCGGCCATAGAAGTTGGCTGACAGATTGACCCGCGAGTGGGTATCGATGTCAGTGCCCAGGCCGCTGTACAGGGTGTTGGCCCGGTTGGCCGTATTGCTGCCGTGGTCATAGATCCAGTCGAAGGCGACGTACCATTCCTTGAATGGGCCGATGGCCAGGCTGCGTCCGGCGAGGTAGTCGATCGAGACGCGTGGCTCGTGCTCCATGAACAGCGGCGAGCCGTGGTCCCAGACGCCTTTGTCATTATCATTGCCGATGCCGAGGATCTTCGGCACGTCGACATAGCCATACAGCTCGAACGGCCCTTTGCGGCCGAAGTATTCGTACTCCAGGTAGATGTCATCGTTGGGCTTGGGGCCGAAGCTGATGTCCTTGCTGCCGATAAGCGTCAGGTCCTGGTTGAACCAGTCTGAAAAATACGCGCCTTTACCTTCCTTGGGCGAGGCGGGCGGGCTGAGTGCTTCGCCTTGCGCCGAGTCTTCGGCAGTGGCGGGTGCTGCCAGGACGCTTGTATAGGGCAGCGCCGCGGCGGCGGCGAACAGCAGAGGCATGAGAAATCTTGAGGGCATTGCGGGTCGGGTGAATGGCGGCTGTGGCATTGAAGCTCCTTTTCGTGGGCGCGTACTGCTGATCGCAAGCGTTTGCACAGCCCATGCCAAACTGTTTCAAGATGTTGAATGCCTTGGATATCAAGTGCAGAAGATGACCGATCGGGCAGGAAAACGCCCGCAAGCTGTGCGCGGTGTCACCGCCAGTGCCCCGTGATGTTCCGTTTTACCTCAAAGGCCCGGACGAGCAGCGGCGAGCATGACCACGGCCAGACCAATAATCAGGTTGATGCCGACCAGGCTGCGGATATTGCCCAGTGCTGCCGCGCCCTCGGCCCACTGTTCGGCTTCCACGGCGCGACGCAGCTCAGGCAACTGCAATGACTGGATACGCAAAAACAGCGCAACCATGACGACGTACAGGCCCATCATGATCTGCACATAACGCGGTGCGGTTTCAAAGCCGGTGAAGTTGAGCTGAATCATGCCGATGCCGGTTATCGGCAGCAGCACCACCGCAGCCCAGACCCAGGCGAAGAAGCGCGGAAATACCTGGACCCACACTTTCAGGCGAGAAGGGCCTTCAAGTGCTGCAATGACTGCCGGGCGCAACACCATCCAGGCGAAAAACATGCCGCCAACCCACACCAGGGCAGCCAGCAGATGCAACGTATAGACAGTAGAAAAAGCGGTCATCGGACACTCCGTTCTGCGCGGATGGATTTAGCGCGCTATGATAGCGCCCACTCAGAACTACTGAAAATTTATCCAGCCTTTTTAGCCGTGCCCCCGAACCGAAGCCAATGATCAGTACCGAACTCAAAACCCAGATCCAGGGCGCTTACTCGCGTTTCCTCGAAGCCAAGAGCCTCAAGCCACGCTATGGCCAGCGATTGATGATCGCTGAAGTCGCCAAGGTGCTGGGGGACATTGACACCGATGAAGAGGGCCGTCGTTCGGGCGATCCTGCGGTAGTGGCCGTCGAAGCCGGGACGGGTACCGGCAAGACCGTGGCTTACGCCATCGCCTCGATCCCCACCGCCAAGGCGGCAGGCAAGCGGCTGGTGATCGCCACCGCGACCGTCGCCCTGCAGGAGCAGATCGTCTACAAGGACCTGCCGGACCTGATGCGCAACAGCGGTCTGAATTTTACCTTCGCCCTGGCCAAGGGGCGCGGGCGTTACATGTGCCTGTCCAAGCTCGACGCATTGCTGCAGGAAAGTGACGCGACCAACGCGACCGCGCAGCTGTTCGAGGAAGAAGGCTTCAAGATCGAAGTCGATGAGGCCAGCCAGAAGCTTTTCACCAGCATGTTGCAGAAGCTGGCGGGCAACAAGTGGGACGGCGATCGCGACAGCTGGCCACAGGAACTCGCCGATCAGGACTGGGCGCGTCTGACCACCGATCACAGCCAGTGCACCAACCGGCACTGCCCCAACTTTCAGCAGTGCGCCTTCTATAAGGCGCGTGAAGGCATGGGCAAGGTCGATGTGATCGTCACCAACCACGACATGGTGCTGGCCGACCTGGCACTGGGCGGCGGTGCGGTGCTGCCGGACCCGCGTGACACCCTGTATGTCTTCGACGAAGGTCATCACCTGCCGGACAAAGCCATCGGCCACTTTGCCCACTACACCCGATTGAAGTCGACCGCCGACTGGCTGGAACAGACCGCCAAGAACCTCGCCAAACTGCTGGCCCAGCATCCGCTGCCCGGCGATCTGGGCAAGCTGATCGAGCAGGTGCCGGAGCTGGCTCGCGAGATCAAGGGCCATCAGCAGTTCATGTTCGGTGCCTGCGAGCAACTGGCGGATTTCCGCGCCGGTGAAGACATGCAGGGCCGCGAGCGCCCACGTCACCGCTTTGTCGGCGGCGTGATTCCCGAGCACATTCGCGAGATGGGCATCGAGCTCAAGAAGGGCTTCGCGCGCCTCGACGACCTGTTCACGCGCCTGACCGAGCTGCTCAAGGAAGGCATGGACGGTGAGGTCAACATCGGCATCGCCAGCCATCAGGCCGAAGAGTGGTATCCGCTGTTCGGCAGCCTGCTGGCTCGCGCGCATGGCAACTGGGAATTGTGGACAGCCTTCACCGCCGAAGACCCGGAAGACAGCCCGCCAATGGCGCGCTGGCTGACCCTGGCCGACAGCGGTGCAATGTTCGATATCGAGGTCAATGCCAGCCCGATCCTGGCGGCGGAAATGCTGCGTCGCAACTTGTGGAACATCGCCTACGGAGCGCTGGTCACCTCGGCGACCCTGACCGCGCTGGGCAAGTTCGACCGCTATCGCATGCGCGCCGGCCTGCCCAAGGGGGCGGTGACCGCGGTGGTGCCAAGCCCGTTCCATCACGCTGATGCCGGCGTGCTGCGCGTACCCGACCTCAAGGCCGACCCGCGTGACTCGGTGGCGCATACCGCCGCGATCATTCGCGACCTGCCCGGTCTGGTGGAAGGTTCGCGGGGCACGCTGGTGCTGTATTCGTCGCGCAAGCAGATGCAGGATGTGTTCGACGGTCTGGACCGTGACTGGCGCAAGCAGGTGTTCATTCAGGGCAACCTGTCCAAACAGGAAACCCTCAACAAGCACAAGGCACGCGTCGACAGCGGCGAGTCCAGCGTACTGTTCGGGCTGGCCAGCTTCGCCGAGGGTGTGGATTTGCCCGGTGCCTACTGCGAACACGTGGTCATCGCCAAGATCCCGTTCGCGGTGCCGGATGACCCGGTCGAGGCCGCGCTGGCCGAGTGGATCGAAGCGCGTGGCGGCAACCCGTTCATGGAGATCGCCGTGCCCGATGCCTCGTTGCGTCTGGTGCAGGCCTGTGGCCGCTTGCTGCGCACCGAAGAGGACCGCGGCACCATCACGCTGCTGGACCGGCGGGTGGTCACCCAGCGCTATGGCAAGGCGATTCTCAATGCGCTGCCACCGTTCCGCCGGGAAATAACGTGAGCCAAAGATGAAGAGCGTTTCACATCTGTTCCCAAAGCGCTCGATCACTGAAACAATACGGGCCGTTTAGCCTGTCGTCGGGCTCATGTTGCAGTCAGGAGTCAGCCGTTGCAGATCCAGGGTCATTACGAACTTCAATTCGAAGCAGTACGTGAAGCCTTTGCGGCGCTCTTTGACGACCCTCAGGAGCGCGGCGCTGCCTTGTGCATTCAGGTCGGCGGCCAGACCGTTATCGATCTGTGGGCGGGCACTGCCGACAAGGACGGTGCCGAGGCGTGGCACACCGACACTATTCTCAACCTGTTCTCTTGCACCAAGACCTTCACCAGTGTGGCGGTTCTGCAACTGGTCGAAGAGGGCAAGTTGCAACTGGACGAGCCCGTGGCCAGGCTCTGGCCCGAATTCGCCGCGGCGGGCAAGGCTTCCATCACTCTGCGCCAATTGCTCTGCCATCAGGCCGGCCTGCCCGCGGTGCGTGAACCGTTGCCCGCCGAAGCGCTTTACCAGTGGGACACCATGACCGCCGCCCTGGCAGCCGAAGAACCCTGGTGGACCCCGGGCCAGGGGCATGGTTATGCGGCGATCACCTATGGCTGGCTGGTGGGCGAGATGCTGCGCCGCGCCGATGGCCGAGGCCCGGGGGAGTCCATTGCGGCGCGTATTGCCCGCCCGCTGGGGCTGGATTTTCATGTGGGCCTGGCCGATGACCAGTTTCATCGCGTTGCCCACATCGCGCGTGGCAAAGGCAATGCCGGTGACGACGCTGCCCAGCGCGTGCTGCAGGCGACGATGCGCGAGCCGGCTTCGATCACCGCCAAGGCGTTCACCAACCCGCCGTCGATCATGACCAGCACCAACAAGCCGGAGTGGCGGCGCATGCAGCAACCGGCGGCCAACGGCCACGGCAATGCGCGCAGTCTTGCCGGTTTCTATAACGGTTTGCTCGATGGCAGCCTGCTTGAAGCAGACATGCTCAGCGAGCTGACCCGTGAACACAGTCTCGGTCAGGACAAGACATTACTGACCTCGACCCGTCTGGGGCTGGGCTGCATGCTCGATCAGCCAGGCGTTGCCAACGCGACTTACGGCCTGGGGCCCAAGGTCTTTGGCCATCCGGGGGCGGGCGGTTCGGTAGGGTTTGCCGATCCCGATCACGAGGTTGCCTTTGGCTTCGTTACCAATACGTTGGGGCCCTACATTCTGATGGACCCACGCGCTCAGAAAATGGTCGGGGTTCTGCGTGAGTGTTTGCAGTAAGTATCGGCTATAAGTGCTTGTTTCATACCGACTGTCAGTTAAATGGCTGTAACAGGAACCGTACGACGGTTTCTTTTTCCAACTGCATCTTTATGCATGTTATACCGGCGTAGTTACGTCCTTCTGTCTGATCAAAACCGTTGCGGGTTACCCATGTCGTCTAATAAAAGCCTCGTTCTCGCCCTGTGCATCGCCGTGACCGGCTGTGCCCAAACCCCACAATCCGACTCTGCTGCAACCGGAGGCCATTGGTGGCAGTTCGGTTCCGGCAGCGAGTCCGCTGACGCAGGCACCGCTGCCAAGGCTCCGGCACCGAGCCCGGCGCCCGCTCCGGTTGCCAAGGCTGCTGCAACGCCGCCACCTGCGACGGGTGCTGAAAACAGCGCGCCGTGGTACTGGCCGTTCGGCTCCAGCGACAGTGCTCAGGCCAAACCTGATGCCGTTGCCGACAAACCGGCAGCCAAGCCAGCGGCGCCGTCGATGGTCGCCAAGTCGGAAACCGACACCAAGTGGTGGTGGCCGTTTGGCAACGACTCCGCCAAGGACGAGCCTAAAGCGCTGCCGATGCCTGATCCGAAAGTGACCCAGGCGTGGCTGGACGAGTACGAGCCGCGCCTGCGCGCTGCAATCAAGGACAGCCCGTTCCAGCTGGAGCGCCGCGAAGACCTGCTGGCAATCACCGCGCCAGTCGACAGCTCGTTCAACCCTGACCGTCCAGCCATGCTGCTGCCCAACACGCTGGGTCCGATCACCCGTCTGGCCAAGGTGGTCGAAGGCGATCAGAAAACTGCCGTGTTGATTCTCGGTCATGCCGACACGTCGGGTCCTACCGACGCCAACCAGAAGATCAGCCAGGAACGCGCGCAGTCGGTTGCCGCGATTTTCCGTCTCAGTGGCCTGGAGCGTAACCGCCTCAGCCAGCGTGGCATGGGTGCGGTGATGCCGCGCGCCGCCAACGACAGCCTGCAGGGTCGTGCGCTCAACCGCCGGGTCGAGATTCTCATGACGCCGCAGGACACCATGCGCGCGCTGATGAGCCGCTATGCACTGCCGCCAGTGGCGCCGACCATGGTTGCTACCCAGGACGTCAAGCCGGTTGCTCCGGCACCTGCCGCCGCACCGGCCAAGAAAGCCGCTGCGAAGAAAGACACCGCCAAGAAAGCTGCACCGGCCAAGGCCAGCACCGCCAAGAAGGCCGCGCCAGCCAAGACCACCGCAGCGGCCAAGAAGCCGGCAGCGACCAAAGCGGCGGCCAAGGCTCCGGCCAAGAGCACAACGCCCGCCAAGAAGGATGACAGCCAGGCCAGTAACTAAGCCTGTCAGCACCCACGCGGATCGTCACTGACGCTTCGCGTGGAGTCGATCCGTGCCCTCGCAGGAACCAGACCATGACCCAGACCCTGGCCGATATGCGCCGTGATTACACGCGCGACGGGTTGACCGAAGCGCAATCGCCGGACGAGCCCTTTGCACTCTTCCATGTATGGTTCGCCGATGCGGTGAACACCGAGCAGCCGCCTGTCGAGGCTAACGCCATGACATTGGCGACGGTTGATGAGGAAGGACGTCCACATTGCCGCGTCTTGCTGCTCAAGGGCCTCGACACTCAGGGTTTCACGTTTTTCACCAACTACGAAAGCGCCAAGGGCCAGCAACTGGCTGCCCGTCCATTTGCCGCGATGACTTTCTTCTGGCCGACACTGGAGCGCCAGGTGCGTATCGAGGGGCGGGTCGAGAAAGTCTCTGCGCAAGAGTCCGACGCTTATTACCAGGTGCGCCCCCTGGGCAGTCGTCTGGGGGCATGGGCCTCGCCACAGAGTCGTGTAATCGCGGATCGCGACGAACTGGAAGGCCTGATCAGACAGACGGAACAACGCTTCGCAGACACCCAGCCACACTGCCCCGAGCACTGGGGTGGCTATCGTCTTTTGCCCGAGCGAATCGAGTTCTGGCAGGGTCGCTCCAGTCGACTTCACGACCGTTTGAACTATCGTTTGATAGACGACAGATGGACACGTGAGCGCCTTGCACCCTGATTGAATTATTCGTTTGGCCAATCGTCTGAGCGTTATACGGGCTATGGCTGTATGAGGCCTGAATCAATTTAATTTGCAGGCTCGGGGCCGTGACAGCACCTTTGTCGGGTAGTCTAATGGCCACTGATTCCTCTGGAGATTCCTTTTATGCGCAAGTCTGCTCTTCTGGTTGCTTCGTTCACTGCCATGGCTCTGACGCTGGGCGGCTGTACCTCGAATCTGACCGGTGATTCCTACTCCCGTGACGAGGCCCGGACCGTACAGACAGTTCGCATGGGGACGATCGAATCCTTGCGTCCGGTCAAGATCGAGGGCACCAAGACCCCGATCGGCGGCGCGGCGGGTGCAGTCGTTGGTGGTGTGGGCGGTAGCGCCATCGGCGGTGGTCGCGGCAGTATCGTGGCAGCGGTGATCGGCGCAGTGGCCGGTGGTTTGCTGGGTTCGGCGACCGAGGAAGGCCTGACCCGTACGCAAGGTGTCGAGATCACCGTGCGTGAGGACGACGGCAGCATGCGTGCCTACGTGCAGCAGGTTCAGGAAAACGAGATTTTCCGGGTCGGCGAGCGCGTGCGTATCATGAGCGTCAACGGCACCAGCCGCGTTACCCACTGATCTGCAACACCGCACAGCAAAACCCCGAGCCGCAATGCTCGGGGTTTTTTATTGGTGCGCCAGGCATGGCGCGTGAATATCGTACCAATGCTCTGCGTTGGCATGCAGTTCTGGACGCTCCGCGTCCGATCCTGACGGTGAACCGCAGCTTTTATGTGTGACGCGGCGCGTCACGAAATACATTCCCGCACGGATCGCGGGAACGATAGTCACCCTGGGCTCAGCCCTCGATCCCCAGCATGTCCCGCACCAGCGCTTCGGCCACCCGAATGCCGTCCACGCCAGCCGAGAGAATCCCGCCCGCATAGCCAGCGCCTTCACCGGCCGGGTAAAGGCCTTTGGTGTTCAGGCTCTGCATAGTCGGCCCGCGGGTAATGCGCAGCGGTGCCGAGGTACGGGTTTCGATGCCGGTCAGGACGGCGTCGTGCAGCGAGAAGCCTTTGATCTGCTTGTCGAACGCAGGCAGGGCTTCACGAATGGCTTCGATGGCAAAGGCGGGCAGAGCCTCGGCAAGGTCCACCAGCTTCACGCCCGGCTTGTAGGACGGTTCAACGCTGCCCAGGGCTGTCGAGGCCCTGCCGGCAATGAAGTCGCCGACCAGTTGCGCAGGGGCCTCGTAACTGCTGCCGCCGAGCAGATAGGCGTGAGACTCCAGACGCTCCTGCAATTCGATACCGGCCAGCGGGCTGCCCGGGTAGTCCTGTTCCGGCGAGATACCGACCACGATGCCCGAGTTGGCATTACGCTCGTTGCGCGAGTATTGGCTCATGCCGTTGGTGACCACTCGGCCGGGCTCTGACGTGGCTGCCACGACCGTGCCGCCAGGGCACATGCAGAAGCTGTAGACCGAGCGGCCGTTGCTGGCGTGGTGCACCAGTTTGTAATCGGCTGCGCCGAGCTTCGGGTGACCGGCATATTTGCCCAGTCGCGCACGGTCGATCAACGATTGCGGGTGTTCGATGCGGAAGCCCACCGAGAACGGCTTGGCTTCCATGAACACGCCACGGCCGTGCAGCATGCGGAAGGTGTCACGGGCACTGTGGCCCAGCGCCAGAATCACGTGCCGGGACTCGAGCTGTTCGCCGCTGTCCAGCTGCACGCCCAGCAATTGGCCGTCCTCGATCATCACGTCGGTCACGCGCTGCTGAAAGCGCACTTCGCCGCCCAGCGCTTCGATCTGATGGCGCATGTTCTCGACCACACCGGTCAGGCGGAACGTGCCGATATGCGGTTTGCTGACATAGAGGATTTCTTCCGGCGCGCCGGCCTTCACGAACTCGTGCAGCACCTTGCGGCCGATGAATTTCGGGTCCTTGATCTGGCTGTAAAGCTTGCCGTCGGAAAAGGTCCCGGCACCGCCCTCGCCAAACTGCACGTTGGACTCGGGGTTGAGTACGTTTTTGCGCCACAGCGCCCAGGTGTCCTTGGTGCGCTGACGAACTTCGGTGCCGCGCTCGAGGATGATCGGCTTGAAGCCCATCTGCGCCAGCAGCAGCCCGGCAAAGATACCGCAGGGCCCGAAACCCACCACGATCGGGCGCTCTGTCAGCCCCTCGGGAGCGTGACCGACGACTTTGTAGCTGACATCAGGTGCCGGGCCGACGTGGCGGTCGTTGGCCAGCTTGCGCAACAGTGCCTCTTCATCCTTGACCTGGAAGTCGATGGTGTAGATGAAGCACAGCTCGGAAGACTTTTTGCGCGCGTCGTAACTGCGTTTGAAGAGGGTAAAGTCCAGCAGTTCGCCGCTGTCGATACCCAGGTGCTTCAAGAGCGCAACGCGCAGGTCTTCTTCCGGATGATCGATCGGCAGCTTGAGTTCGGTGATTCGTAACATTAAGGGGTCCAGTTTTCGGGCCGCAGGTTCAGCCCGACAGCACTACAAGAACCGGCGATTATAAGCGCTGAACCCCTTTGGCGGCGAGCCTGGGCGATCAGTCGTCGCGTGAACCGCCGTAATAACCGCAGCCACGCTGGGCCTGGCCGTTGATGCGCAGCTCTGCGGTGAGGTGTTGCACCGAGCCGTCGACGCTGTCGACGCAGCGCTGTGGTGCGACCCATATCTCGATACGCTGGTTGTTGGCTTCGCTGCTGACGCTGAAACTGCCGTCCGGCAGCTTCTCTTCCACGTAGGGCAACGCCAGTGGCGCGACGCCCTCGCGCTCCAGAACCATGCCCTTGCCGCTGACATTGACGTTCCAGGCGGGTTTGTTGCCATTGACGTGCAATGTCAGGCGTTTGAAGTTGAGGTCTTCACAGGCCTGGCCTGGACGTTCGACGCGGTACAGCTGATGCAGGTCCAGCTGACCGTCACTGTTGGCCGCCTTGCTCGCGGCAAAGCTGCCGCGCAGATCGGCAAACACCGTGCCCTTGCTGTCCGCCAGCGAGGCCGCTTCCTGCAGAATGCCGGTGTTGCCGCGATCCTTGACCACGTAGCGACGCTGCTCGTTACACGGCTTGAACAGCAACTGGCCGTTCTCCCCGGTCAGATCGCCCTGCATACGGAGCATGCCCGCCGTGGAAACCTTCGGTTCCTCGGTCTGTTTACCGAGCAACTGACACCCGGCAAACAGCGGTAGAAGAGCAAATACGAGGACGGAACGGGCAGCAAACATGATGTGGTCTCCAGACAGGTGCCGCCACGTTACTCAGACTGGAGGTGCATCACAAGGGGCGGGATGCTTATCGCGCGAGCAGTGGCTTTGACTATCGTGCAGGCCTGACTCTGACAGTAGGAGCGAACGTGTTCGCGAAAGGGCCGTTTTGTTCGACGAAAATACATCGTTTAAACGAACGCCTTCGCGAACAGGCGAAGCGTCGGCCGATTCGCTCCTGCAAAACCGTTTCGGCCTCTCCGGACGTGGCGTGCGCTTAGCCGCCCAGATACGCGTCCCGCACTTTCGGATCGACCAGCAGTTCTTCGCCTGTGCCTTGCATGACCACGCGGCCGTTTTCCAGTACGTAGGCGCGATCAGCGACTTTCAGGGCCTGGTTGGCGTTCTGTTCGACCAGAAACACCGTCACCCCATCGCGGCGCAGCTGTTCGACGATCTCGAAAATCTGCTGGATGATGATCGGCGCCAGACCCAGTGAAGGCTCGTCCAGCAACAGCAGCTTGGGCTTGCTCATCAGTGCGCGACCGATGGCCAGCATCTGTTGTTCGCCACCGGACATGGTGCCGCCGCGCTGATTGAAGCGTTCCTTGAGGCGTGGAAAAAGCTGCAGGACCTTGTCCATCTGTTCCTGATAATCCTCCTTTTCCGTGAAGAAACCGCCCATTGCCAGGTTCTCTTCAACGGTCAGGCGCGCAAATACCCGGCGGCCTTCCGGCACCACGGCAATGCTCTTGCGCATGATGATCGACGACTCCAGCCCGACCAGTTCCTCGCCCATGTAGCGAATACTGCCGCTGTGGGCGCGCGGCGAGCCGCACAGGGTCATCAGCAGGGTGGACTTGCCCGCGCCGTTGGCGCCGATCAGGGTGACAATTTCACCCTGGCGTACTTCCACGTTGACGCTGTGCAGCGCCTGGATCTTGCCGTAGAAGGTGGAAACGTTTTCGAACTGCAGCATTTACGCTTCCCCCAGGTAGGCTTTGATCACATCGGGATTGTCACGAATCTGCTCCGGCGTGCCATCGGCCAGAGGCGTGCCCTGGTTGATCACCACAATGTGGTCGGAAATGCTCATCACCAGTTTCATGTCATGCTCGATCAGCAGGACCGTCGCGTTGTGCTCGCTGCGCAACACGCCGATCAGCGCTTTCAGATCATCGGTTTCCCTGGGGTTCAGACCCGCCGCCGGTTCGTCGAGCATCAGAATGCGCGGACGCGTCATCATGCAGCGGGCGATTTCCAGGCGGCGTTGCTGACCATAGGCCAGCGTCCCGGCAGGGCGATTGGCGAATTCACGCAGGTTGACCGCCTCAAGCCAGTGCTCGGCGTAGTCCATGGCTTCACGTTCGCTGCGGCGAAACGCGGGCGTCTTGAACAGGCCGGACAGGAAGTTGGTGTTCAAATGCCGGTGCTGGGCAACCAGCAGGTTTTCCACGGCGGTCATGTCCTTGAACAGGCGCACGTTCTGGAAGGTACGCACCACGCCCTTGCGCGCGATCTGGTGACCAGCCAGGCCCTGGATCGGCTCACCGTCCAGCAGAATCGTGCCCGCGCTCGGCCGGTAGAACCCGGTCAGGCAGTTGAAGACTGTGGTCTTGCCTGCGCCATTGGGGCCGATCATCGATACGACCTGCCCCTGATTGACGGTCAGGGCAACGCCATTGACCGCCAGCAGGCCGCCAAAACGCATGCTCAAGCCGGTGGCTTGCAGTAATGGGCGGCTCATTTCGGCAGCTCCGCTTTCAATTTCATTTCGGGGCGCTGCATCGGCAGGAAGCCTTGTGGACGCCAGATCATCATCAGCACCATCAGCGCGCCGAACATCAGCATGCGGTAGTCGCTGAACTCACGCATCAGCTCAGGCAACAGGATCATCACGATGGCCGCGAGAATCACGCCCAGTTGCGAGCCCATGCCACCCAGCACCACGATGGCCAGGATGATTGCCGACTCGATGAAGGTGAACGATTCCGGGGTGATCAGACCCTGACGTGCAGCAAAGAAGCTACCTGCGAAACCTGCGAACGCAGCGCCAAGGGTGAAGGCCGAGAGCTTGATCACGGTCGGGTTCAGACCCAGTGCGCGACAGGCGATTTCGTCTTCGCGCAAGGCTTCCCAGGCCCGGCCGATCGGCATGCGCAGCAGGCGATTGATGACGAACAACGCCGCCAGTGCCAGCAGCAGGGCGATCAGGTAGAGGAAGATGACCTTGTTGATCGAGTTGTACGGCAGGCCGAAGAACTCGTGGAAGGTCTGCATGCCTTCAGCAGCCTTGCGCTCGAAAGTCAGGCCGAAGAAGGTCGGCTTTTCGATGTTGCTGATGCCGTTCGGACCGCCGGTGATATCGGTCAGGTTGCGCAGGAAGATGCGGATGATCTCGCCGAACCCCAGCGTCACGATGGCCAGATAGTCGCCGCGCAGACGCAACACCGGAAAGCCCAGCAGGAACCCGAACAGCGCCGCCATCAGCCCCGCGATCGGCAGGCAGATCCAGAAGCCGAGCCCGTAATAGTGCGACAGCAGGGCATAGCTGTAGGCGCCGACCGCATAGAAACCGACATAGCCCAGGTCAAGCAGACCTGCCAGGCCGACCACGATATTCAGGCCGAGGCCGAGCATCACGTAGATCAGGATCAGCGTGGCAATGTCCACCGCACCGCGCGACCCGAAGAATGGCCAGATGAAGGCCAGCACGATGAGCGCCGCAAGGCCCCAGCGCTGGGTTTTCGGCTGGGTCAGGAAGTCGCTGGTTTTTTGCGGGATCAGCGGTTTGTCGGAGCCGCGACGCAGGCCGCTGATCTGCTCGGCAAACAATACGCGCAGAAACAGCAGGACCGAACACACGGCAATGATGGTCAGGGTCAGCGGGCTGGCGTTCTGCACTTGCAGGGTGACGCCGGAAAAGGCCAGTTTCAGGCCGAACACCGGGTAGGCTACAGCCCAGACCAGTGCGGCGCTGAACAGCGCCTGTTTGAAAGACTTGCTCATACTTTCTCAACCTCCGGACGACCCAGAATGCCGGTCGGTCGGAACAGCAGCACCAGGACCAGCAGGCCGAAAGCCACGACGTCCTTGTACTGATCACCAAAAATGTCGGCACCGAAGGCTTCGGCGACGCCCAGCACCAGACCACCGAGCACGGCACCCGGGATCGAACCGATACCGCCCAGTACTGCAGCCGTGAAGGCTTTCAGGCCGACGAGGAAGCCGGCGTTGGGGTTGATCACGCCGTATTGCATGCTCAGCAGCATGGCGGCGACGGCGGCCAGTGCAGCACCGACCACGAAGGTCAGGGCGATGATGTTGTTGGTGTTGATGCCCAGCAGATTGGCCATCTTCATGTCCTCGGCGCAGGCGCGGCAGGCGCGGCCCATTCGCGAGCGGGAGATGAACAGGGTCAGGCCGGTCATGGCCAGCAGGGTGACGACGAACACCACGATCTGCATGTAGGAAATCAGCACTTCCTCGGCGCCACCAGGCCCGAACGAGAGGCTGCCGGGCAGCAGGTTGGGGATGGCGAAGTTGCCGGAGCCCTGGGAAAGCTGGACCGAGTTCTGCAGAAAGATCGACATGCCGATGGCAGAAATCAGGGGGATCAGACGGTTGCTGTTGCGCAACGGACGGTAGGCCACACGCTCGATGCTGTATCCGTAGGCACTGGTCACGATGATCGCAGCGGCAAAACCGGCAATCATCAGCAGCGGCAGGCTGTGAATACCCAGCATCGCCAGACCGGCGAGTGCCATGAAAGCGACATAGGAACCGATCATGTACACCTCGCCATGGGCGAAGTTGATCATTCCGATGATGCCGTACACCATCGTGTAACCGATGGCGATCAATGCATACGTACTGCCAATGGTCAGGCCATTGACCAGCTGCTGCATGTAGTGGAATAACTCGGGCATTTACCGCGCTCCTAAAAACCTGATCTGCATTTCTCTGACGTGCGCCGGGGTGGCATTCTGTCGATGCGTAGCCTGTTGCGCTGTCAAGGAACCGCTATTGACGGTTTTAAGATTTTCAGGGGGCCTCGTGCATACAGTTCGGGTTGCCGAAACCTGCGTACGGGCCTGGATTCGTAAAACAAAGCCCACTGCGCTGGCAGTGGGCTTTGAGGGTTAACGCAAGCAGCTTATTTGGCGGCTTCGGTCTTGGGCTTGCCGAAGTGCCACTCGTAGACCACGAACTGGAAGTTCTTCAGGTCACCTTTTTCGTCGTAGCTCAGCTCGCCCATTGGCGTCTTGAAGGTACCGGCGTGGATGGCAGCAGCCACCTTGGTGGTGTCTTCGGACTTGGCGGCAGCGATGCCGTCAGCAATGACCTGTACGGCGGAGTAGGACGGGTACACGAACGGGCCGCTCGGGTCCTGACTCTTGGCCTTGAAGGCCTCGGTCAGCGCCTGGTTGGCCGGGTCCTGGTCGAAGGATTTTGGCAGGGTGACCAGCAGGCCTTCGGAAGCTTCGCCAGCAATTTGCGAGATCGACTCGTTGCCGACGCCTTCAGGGCCCATGAACTTGGCGTTCAGGCCTTTTTCCTTGGACTGGCGCAGGATCTGGCCCAGCTCAGGGTGGTAGCCGCCGTAGTAGACGAAGTCGACGTTGGCCTGCTTGAGTTTTTGAATCAGCGAGGAGAAGTCCTTGTCGCCAGCGTTGATGCCTTCGAACAGTGCAACCTTGACGCCTTTTTTCTCCAGCGTTTGCTTGACGGCTGTCGCGATACCTTCGCCGTACTGCTGCTTGTCGTGGATCACTGCAACGATTTTCGGCTTGGCGACGTCGGCAATGTAGTTGCCAGCGGCCGGACCCTGGGCGCTGTCGAGACCGATGGTGCGGAACACCAGTTTGTAGCCGCGCGCGGTGATTTCCGGGCTGGTGGCAGCCGGGGTCACCATGATGATGCCTTCGTCTTCGTAAACGTCGGAGGCTGGCTGGGCGGAGCTAGAGCAGAGGTGGCCGACCACGTATTTCACGCCGTCGTTGACCACCTTGTTGGCGACCGCAACGGCCTGTTTCGGATCGCAGGCGTCATCATATTCGACGGCTTCAAGCTTTTTGCCATCTACGCCGCCTTTGGCGTTGATCTGCTCGATGGCCATCCTGGCACCATTGAACTGCATGGTGCCGTATTCGGCGACAGGGCCGGTCTTGGGGCCGGCGATGCCGATCTTGATGGTGTCAGCTGCGAACGAATGGCTGGCAACCCCCGCCATAACCAGTGCGGCAAACAGCCTTGAAAGCTTATTGGTACCCTTAGTCATGATGCTCCACTCTTGCGTTGTAGTTTTTATAATCCTGATGGCCAAGGCTCCAGGACCGATTCGATCACCGGTTGTCCCGCACCGCCAACTGTACCGGAACAGTTTAGAGCGCCGTTCGCGGGCTTGGAAAGCCGGGCGTCCGGGGACAAACCTGTGCGTGTCGCCTAATCGAAAGAAAGTTACAGAATCGAACCGCTTGAGTGTCTGAAATCACTTCAGATCCATAAGGTTATCTGCACTTCCCTGCGATAAATCGCCTGCTTCTGGGCTTGCCGGTGGGAAACTCGGCGCTATCATTGCGCCGATTTTCTTTTTGGTGAAACCCATGACGCAAGAACCTAGCACCCTCTATGCCAAACTGCTTGGCGAAACGGCCTCAATCACCTGGACTGAATTGCAACCATTCTTTGCCAAGGGTGCCCTGTTGTGGGTCGAGCTGCCTCTGGATTTGATCGAAGTCGCCGAGGCAGTGGCCGAAAATGATGCAGCCAGGGTGTCTGCATGGCTGGCTGAAGGGCAGGTTGGCAAGGTGTCTGAAACCAAGGCGCTTGAGCTGGTGGAGACAGATCCAGTGCTGTGGGCTGTAGTAGTGGCACCCTGGGTATTGATTCAAAACAGGGCGCAGGAATGATTTGCGCACCAGTTGGGTGCCTTGCGGTTTTCGCGGGTGAGTTGGAAGGTAACTCTTTGGCAGCCCGCGTAGCGTAAAACCACACCTTTCGAGGTGGCGGTTTCAGCGGGCTGTGCTGGCTTTTCGGCGATGGTTCCATGCAGCGCCGCTTCAGGTGCGAACAGGTCTGTGACTGGCGAAATCGTCACTGTCAGACAGTTCGGCGAACACATCCGATGCTTCTGATATCCCGATGTCAGGTCCGTGGGCATACGGTGGTGGCAGGGCAGACCACTGCAAGCTGGCCTCACGCTCATTCATCTGTCTGGCGAGGGGCAGGATTCGCTCCAGCGGCTGAGGCCTGCTGAACATATAACCTTGTACGTAATCACTGCCAAACTGCCTGAGAAACTCCAGCTGAGCCTGGGTTTCGACGCCCTCCGTCACGACTTTCAAGCGCAGGGTATGCGCCATGACGAGGATTGCCTGAACGATTTCCATATCCTGCGGTGACTGGGGAATGTCGATAATGAACGAACGATCGATCTTCAGCGTGTCCAGTGGCAGCCGCTTGAGATAGGCGAGCGACGAGTAACCCGTGCCGAAGTCGTCGATCGACAGGGAAACACCCAGGCTGCGAATGTGCTTGAGCATCAGGATGGTGTTGCTGATGTTGCCCATCAAGGCATTTTCGGTGACCTCCAGTTCCAGCCGTCCAGGCGCTGCGTCAGCATCGGCCAGCGCCCGTTCAACCTCTTCGACCAACTCGTTGCGGCCCAGCGTCAGCGCTGAGCAGTTGACCGAGATGATCAGCTGTTCCAGCCCTTCCTGATGCAGAGTGCGCAGGTCGTGACAGGCGCGGCGCAGCACCCAGTTATCCAGCTCTGCAATCAGGCCGTTGGCTTCGGCAATGCCGATGAAGCGGGCGGGTACCAGCAGGCCGTGGTGCGGATGATTCCAGCGCACCAGCGCCTCGAGCTTGGCAACGTGGCCGGTGCGCATGTCGACGATAGGCTGGTAGTACACCTGCAGCCCCGTGCCTTCGCGCAGGGCATTGCGCAGTTCTTCTTCCAGTTGCAGCTCCAGACTGGCCTTGGTCTTGAGCGCCGGGTTGAAGAAGTTGACGCCGTTGCGCCCTTTGTCCTTGGACTGGTAGAGCGCGAGGTCCGCGTGCTTGAGCAGCTCATCGCAGGTCGAACCGTCACGCGGGAACACGGCAATACCGATACTGGTGGTCATGACCATGCGTCTTCCTGCCAGCGCGATGGTCTCTTTCATTTTTTGCATGACCCGATGGGCCAGGTGTCGTGCCTCTTCGTAGTCCGGAATGCTCAGCAGGATGCAGAATTCATCGCCGCCGAAGCGCGCTACCACGTCCTGAACCCGGGTAGCACCACGGATGCGGTCGGCTATCACTTTGAGCAGCTCGTCACCCGCATCATGGCCCAGGCTGTCATTGATGCGCTTGAAGTGGTCGATGTCGAGGAACATCACTGCGAGCATGCCGTTGTTGTAAGTGTGCTCCTGCAGCTTCTCGGCGAAGATCTGATTGAAACCGCGGCGGTTGATCAGATTGGTCAGCGGGTCGTAATGCGCAACCTGCTGAAGCGAGACGCGTGCCTGATCCAGCTGGGTAAGCAGTGCATTGACCCGCTGCAGGTCATGCTCCTTGCCTTGCAGTTTCTTGTCAGCCATTGCCGCACTGATGCTGCCGGCGATGATCAGCAGGGCGATGGCCGCGATGGTCAGCCCCAGCTGTTGGCTGTTTTCGGTGGCGGGCCCGTGCAGCTCAGTGCCTTCCGGGATCACCAGCCGCAGCGCCTTCATGCCCATCAGGTGCATGGTCAACAGGCCCGCGCCCAGCAGAAGGCTGACCGCATATCGGAACATCTGATGAAACATGCCGTTGTACTGGCGCAAGTGCCGCGGCAGTGTCAGGAGCGCAATGCTGGAGAGGACTGCGACCAGAATCGACAGGGCGAACATCCGCGGCTCGTAGTACTGCGTGGCAGTGGAGCGCATGGCCGACATGCCCAGGTAGTGCATGACGCTGATGCCGACCCCCATCACCACCGCGCTGATCAGGCAGCGTCTCAGAGTCAGTTCCGGGACTGTCAGTGCTCGCATGGCCACCAATGCGGTAATCAATACGATCAGCAGGGAAATCAGCGTGATGGAGAGGTCGTAAGCGATTTTGAGCGGTGCCTGAAAGGCCAGCATGCTGATGAAGTGCATCGCCCACACGCCACCGGCCAGGCACAACGCGCCCAGCGCTTTCCAGAGGCGACGGCTTTTGAGGGCGTCGACCTGGATGACACGGTCCGCAATATCCAGCGTGGCAAAGCACGCAGCACAGGCCACGCCGTAAGCCAGCGCGACCAGAAACAGGTTGTGACTACAGTCGATCAATAATTTCACGTCCGCTGGTGGGTCAGCGAATACGTTCAAACCCAGCCAATCCATAGCTTGCCCTATTCTCACTGCAAGGGCGCCAGGGCTGAAAGCCTGGCGTTGTAAGCTGAGTATAGAAGCTGTTTACAACCTGCCAATACACGAGGTGCCAATTTGGCATCAAAGTGATGGCTGGCGCGTTTGGACGCTATGATTGGGAGGACGCAGAGCGTCCGGAAAGACATACCCACGCGGAGCATGGGCACGATAGGGGGTGTTGCGGATATCGGGAACAGGCGCACGATAGGGGGTGTTGCGGATATCGCGGAGCATGGGCTTGGTTACGGTACACATCGTTCCTCACGCTCCAGCGTGGGAATGCCTTTCATGACGCTCTGCGTCATAGCCTGAGCAGGAGCGCCATGCCCATGCGGTGCATGGGCGTGGCAGGCGGGTGTGTAACCGGCCTCAGCCTGCGACCAGTACCCGGATCGCTTCCAGACGCAGGGCCGCTTTTTCAAGCATGGCCAGACCCTGTTCACGTTGAGTGCGCAGAGCCACCAGTTCACTGTCGCGCACGGTCGGGTTGACCGCTTGCAATGCCGTCAGGCGGGCCAGTTCTTCTTCGGTGTCGGCTGCCAGGCGACGCTGCGCTTCGGCGACGCGCTCGGCGTGTTTCGGCATGATTTTCTCTTCGCCCGCGTTGATCCTCGGGGTCAGTTGGTCACGTTGGGCCTGGATGAACTTGTTGGCGCTGGCACGGGGCACGCTTTCGAGCTGATCATTGAGCGTGTTGAACGACACACGGCTGGCCAGATCGTTGCCATTCGGGTCGAGCAGGCAGCGCAGCGCGGCAGGCGGCAGATAACGTCCCAGCTGCAGTGAACGAGGCGCAACCACTTCGCTGACGTAGATCAGTTCGAGCAGAACGGTGCCCGGCTTGAGCGCCTTGTTCTTGATCAGTGCCACGGCGGTGTTGCCCATCGAACCGGACAGCACCAGGTCCATGCCGCCTTGCACCATCGGGTGTTCCCAGGTGATGAACTGCATATCCTCGCGGGACAGCGCCTGATTGCGGTCGTAGGTAATGGTCACGCCTTCGTCGTCGCCCAGCGGGAAGCTGGCGTCGAGCATCTTTTCACTCGGTTTGAGGATCAGGGCGTTTTCCGAATGGTCCTCGCTGTCGATGCCAAACGCGTCGAACAGGGTTTCCATGTAGATCGGCAGGCTGAACTGATCGTCCTGATCGAGGATTGCTTCGACCAGCGCTTCACCTTCGCCAGCGCCGCCGGAATTGAGCTCCAGCAAGCGGTCGCGACCGGTGTGCAGTTCGCTTTCCAGACGCTCGCGTTCGCTGCGGGCTTCATTGATCAGGGTTTGCCACTCGTCGTCGTCACCGCTTTCCAGCAGCGGCAGCAGGCGCGGGCCGAACTGATGCTGCAGGGCGTTGCCGGTCGGGCAGGTATTGAGGAACGCGTTGAGCGCTTCGTGATACCACTGGAACAGGCGGGCCTGCGGACTGGTTTCCAGGAAAGGCACGTGCAGCTCGATGGTGTGCTTCTGGCCGATCCGGTCCAGACGCCCGATACGCTGCTCCAGCAAGTCCGGGTGCGACGGCAGATCGAACAGGACCAGATGGTGGGAGAACTGGAAGTTGCGGCCTTCGCTGCCGATTTCCGAACAGATCAGCACCTGGGCGCCGAACTCTTCGTCCGCAAAATAGGCCGCGGCACGGTCGCGCTCGAGAATGTTCATGCCTTCGTGGAACACCGTGGCAGGAATGCCGGAACGCACACGCAGCGCGTCTTCCAGGTCCATGGCGGTTTCGGCGTGGGCACAGATCACCAGCACCTTGACGCGCTTGAGCATTTTCAGGGTATCGATCAGCCAGTCGATGCGTGGGTCGAAGCGCCACCAGCGCTCTTCTTCACTGACGTCCGAATGCGACTGGAAGCTGACTTCCGGGTAAAGATCGGCGTGCTCGCCGACCGGCAATTCGAGGTATTCGACAGGGCAGGGCAGCGGGTATTGATGCAGCTTGCGCTCCGGGAAGCCCTGCACCGCGGCGCGGGTGTTGCGGAACAGCACGCGGCCGGTGCCATGACGGTCGAGCAGTTCGCGAATCAGACGCGATTTGGCTTCTTCGTCGCCGGTATTCACCGCGGCCAGCAGCGAATCGCCTTCGGCACCCAGGAAGCCGTGAATGGTCTCTTGTGCTGCTGCGGACAGCTTGCCCTTGTCGAGCAGCTCCTGAACGGCCTGAGCCACCGGGCGATAGTTCTCGCTCTCGGCACGGAAGGCCTTGAGGTCGTGGAAACGGTTCGGGTCCAGCAGGCGCAGACGGGCAAAGTGGCTGTCCTGGCCCAGTTGTTCCGGCGTCGCGGTCAGCAGCAGTACGCCAGCAATGACTTCGGCCAGCTGTTCGACCAGCGAATATTCGCGGCTGGCCTTGTCTTCGTGCCAGACCAGGTGGTGCGCTTCGTCAACCACCATCAGGTCCCAGCCTGCCGCAAACAGGGCGTCCTGGGCTTTTTCGTCTTCCACCAGCCATTCCAGGGCAACCAGCGCGAGCTGGGTATCTTCGAACGGGTTGCCGGCATCGCTTTCCATGAAGCGCTCGGCGTCGAACAGTGCGACCTGCAGGTTGAAGCGGCGACGCATTTCCACCAGCCACTGGTGCTGGAGGTTTTCCGGGACCAGGATCAGTACGCGGCTGGCGCGGCCCGACAGCAGTTGGCGATGGATCACCAGGCCGGCTTCGATGGTTTTACCCAGGCCCACTTCGTCGGCCAGCAGAACGCGTGGCGCGATGCGATCTGCAACTTCACGAGCGATGTGCAACTGGTGGGCGATAGGCTGTGCGCGCACGCCACCCAGGCCCCAGAGCGAGGACTGCAATTGGCGGCTGGTATGCTCGAGCGTGTTGTAGCGCAGCGAGAACCACGACAACTGGTCGATCTGGCCGGCGAACAGACGGTCGGTCGCCAGGCGGAACTGGATGAAGTTCGACAACTGGGTTTCCGGCAGCGTGACCAGTTCGTTCTGTGCGTTCAGGCCGTGGTAGACCAGCAGGCCATCGACATCGTCGACTTCGCGAACGGTCATTTTCCAGTTTTCGAAGTGCGTGATCACGTCGCCAGGGGAGAAGCGCACGCGGGTCAGCGGCGCGTTACGCAGTGCGTACTGACGTGTTTCGCCAGTGGCCGGATAGAGCACGGTCAACAAGCGGCCGTCCTGTGCCAGAACGGTGCCCAAACCCAGCTCGGCTTCGCTGTCACTAATCCAGCGTTGCCCCGGTTGATACTGCTGCGCCATGCTGCCTGTCTCCCGCTTGAAAAAGCTGAGTATGTTAACGGAACGCGCCCCGAAGGCCAAAGGCGGCGTGAAAAAACTCATGGTCAGCGCCGGAACCTATCGAATTTTTGGTTCCATGACACTTATTTCACTGAGAGGGGTCAAAAAAGATCTTATAAACCACTACTGGCTATTTCAGCCCGGTTCAAGTTGCCTCGTGCACGGCCGACACCCCGGTAAGAGGAGATAAAACCATGCTGCAACCTATGCTTCCGTTAAGTGTGGTGCCTGTGACATCACAGCTGGATCCGGCCAAACGCATGCCGGACATTCCGCCTGTAGCGCCGGTTCAGCAGAGCTCCAGCGAGACTTCCATCGACCTGCGCAATGAAGATACTGAGCGCAGCGCGTTGCTGTTGCGTGAAGAGCAACAGCGCCAGCAGCAACAGCAGCAGGCTCATGGCGGCGCAGAAGCCGAGGAATACGTGGGGCTGGTGGTCCCGGGTGACTCGCTGAACGCCGACAACACCGTACCCGTCGTACCGCTCATCGACGATGAGCCGCGCCAGGGGCTTTGGGTGGATATTCAGATCTGATCGCTGCACTGCCCATGTCTGTGCGGGTCACGGGACTGGTCAGGGCTGCCGCGATTGAGCATTATTGGTCCTGATTCCCCGTGTTCGAGAACCGCAAGCCATGAGCGACGATGCACAACTGATCGACCTGGGTGCCGAGCGCGCCAGGCGTATCCACGATCTGAATGACAAGCGCCTCAATGAAGTACGCAATGCCTTCGAGCAGGCCATGCCGTTGGGCAAGCCGAAAAAGTCCGGCAAAAAGCCTAAAAAGCGCTGATCCCGCCGCCACACCCTTGATCTGATCAGTTTGGTTTTACAACAGCTGATCTGGATCAACTCGTCTTTATGCACGCTGCCTTAATCTTGCTCCATCGAATGCGCTGCGGGCGGACACGCGCCTCCCGCATTCAATGAGCACGCAAGGCACTTGGGGCGACTTCGGTCGCCCTTTTTTTCGTCTGCATGCCGCGCCCTGCATCGAGCGCCGCGCGCTATCAGCTCACGGTTTTGGCGCCGGCATTGGCCAGGTCATAGGCTCTGGCGGCTTCGGCGGTCTTGATGTCGCGCTGATAGCTCGGCGTCCAGGCGGTCACGGGTGACTTCTGGGTGAAGCTGACATTGCTGCCGATGTCCTTGAAGTGCGCATCGCCATAGTCATCCAGCACGCCGGAGTTGCTGGCCTTGTCGGAAACATCCACGCCTTTCGCGAAATAGTTGTCCTGCGAAAGGATGGTCGCATCCCCCGTCGCGGTGAAGCCAAGATGGAAGTTGTCGATCGAGTTGTTGAGCACATCAAATTGCCCATGACGCATCAGGCCGGGTGCGCGAACATCAAGGTTGCTGAACACATTGTTGGCGATGGTCATGCGCGGGTAACCCTTGTACTCGGCCTTGGCTTGAGCGGAGTCGTCCGGCTGACCAAGAATCACGCCGTATTCGTTGTTCTGGAATTTAGAGTTGGTCAGGCTGACGTTGTCTGCCGTCCCGCCGACATACAGCAGCTTGTCCAGGCCTTTGGCGTTCTGATCCTTGGTGCCTGAATAGGTGTTGTGGTCGATCCAGTATTTCTGACCGCTGCTGATGAACATCTGCATGTCACCGTTTTCGCGATAACGGCTGTCGTGGTCGAAGTTCAGGTTCTGGAAGATGTCATTGCTGGCGGTCTTGCCGCTGGCCAGGTAGATGTTGTGCAGGCTGTTGCCCTTGTCGGTGCCCAGCAGGGTCTTGTTGGCGCCAAAGTTGATGGTCACCTTGCTGTCGGCAGACAGGTTGGCCCCCAGTTTGACGGTGCGGGCTTTGTCGTCCTCCATGTACTTCTTGAGGTCCGCCACGGTATTGACCGTGACGACTTCGCCGCCGTTACCGCCGGTGGTGTTGGCCTCTTTGGCGAAACCCATGATGCCGGACATGTCCGCGCCCTGGCCATGCGCGGCCGGGGTCGCGGTTTTGGCTGCGTTAACCGTGTTATCGGGTTTGGCGGTGGTGTCCGTCGAAGTTTTCGGCAGCGCAAGGTCATGGACCACTGCCGGGTTTACCGCATCGGGTCTGGCGGGTGTCTTGTCTGGGGTGGCACTGCTTCGCTCGGTCGTCCGGGGTGCTGTTTGTGACGGCGCAGCGGACGTCGGCTCTGTATTCTTTTGCAGTGATACAGGTTTTTCTGAAGGGTGATCGTTCTGCACCACAAAGGGTTTTTCTGCGTTGCCCTGAGGTGTTGAAGGCGGCGACGAGGAAGGGGAGGCGGAAGAGGGCGATTGAGCGAGCGTCGGCGTCTGATCGCGTTGAGGCTGTGCAGGCCCAGAGCCGTTGTGTAGATTTCCTTCCAGCAGCGAGAGCAGGTTGTTGAGGATGTTGCGGATCGCTTGCACAAGTTTGTTCAGTACCTGCTCACCGTTGCCACCCGGCATATTTGAAGACGTGTTCGTGTCAGTCGGCTGGACTCTGGAGCCCAAGGTATTCAGCGAGGAGTGCGGGCCATTGGCCTGCTGTGTCAGGCCGAAGTCGATCAGGTTGCTATTGTGGCCCGGCTTGATGCCCTGGCCTTGAGGCGGCAGTTGATCGGTCTGTGCCGGGGCGTCCTGCGCAGGAATCCCGGAGACGGGGTAGTAGTTTCTGTTGATCGTATTCATGGCTGATTTCCCCGCCTGTGGGATGAACAATTCGTGACCCGGATAAGGGAGCGCTACTGGTTCCCTGAGTGGAAAGCGCAGAAAAGCAGTTCCGGATGCATCATGAATTTTTTGTTCAGGCCACTGGCGAGTCGGGCGTGCGCGCTGCGTGGCGCACGCCCGTGCGCGGTATCAGCCGAAAGTGATCTCGGGCAATACGGTCAGGTCGACGGTCTGCTGCTTGCGCGGGGCGAGAATCTCGGCTTCGCCGTCTACAACCAGCTCATCGTTCTGATTGAAAACGCGGGTGGCGATGCGCACGCGGAACTTCGGCAGTTTTTCCAGGATTTCCAGGCGCACAGTCAGGGTATCGCCCAGTTTTACCGGCTTGAGGAAGGTCATCTGCTGACCGATATAGATGGTGCCGGGGCCAGGCAACTCGCACGCAACCGCCGCGCTGATCAGCGCGCCGCTGAACATGCCGTGGGCAATGCGCTCCTTGAACATGGTCTTGGCGGCGTATTCGGCGTCCAGGTGGACCGGGTTGTGGTCACCGGACATGGCGGCGAACAGTTGAATATCACGCTCTTCCACTGTCTTGCTGTAGCTGGCGGTCTGACCGACTTCAAGGGCTTCGTAAGGCGTGTTGGTGACTTGAGTCATGTGGCTGTCCTGACAATAAAAATGAATTGAAGCGCGCCGGTTCGTGCAATCCGACCTGGCCTCGATTTGTAACACTTGATGACCTGTCGCCGCCAATGCGCGGACAAGATCATTCAGACGCTTGCTGGCGCTCCCCGGATCACATTCAAGGCAAATAATAAGCAAACGTTGTGTGAATACAGCTATTGCGCTATCGGGCAAGTGTCTTTGCCAGCCCGATTGCCTTGGGCAGTGTATCGCCGGCGACGGATTTCAGTCTGAACAGAGACAAGATTCATGCTGCTGATGAGGCCCGGACGATTATTTGCCTGCGGCACTTTAACTGCTAACGTCCGCCCAGACCTATGCAGGGAAAAAGGATAAAAATAATGCAAGCTGACTTCTGGGATGACAAGCGTCCGGCGGGTGTCGACGCCGAGGTGGATCTGCAGACCTACCAATCGGTCGTCGATGTGTTCGAGCGCTGCTGCAGGAAATTCGCCGACCGACCTGCGTTCAGCAACATGGGCGTGACGCTGACCTACGCGGAGCTCGAGCGTCACTCTGCCGCCTTCGCCGCGTATTTGCAGCAGCACACGCAACTGGTGCCGGGTGACCGCATTGCCGTACAGATGCCCAATATCCTGCAGTATCCGATCGCCGTATTCGGTGCGATGCGTGCCGGTCTGACGGTGGTCAATACCAACCCGCTGTACACCGCGCGCGAGATGCGCCATCAATTCAAGGACTCCGGTGCCCGGGCGCTGGTTTACCTCAACCTGTTCGGCAAGCTGGTGCAGGAAGTGCTGCCGGACACGGCCATCGAATACCTGATCGAAGTGAAAATGGGCGACATGCAGTCGGCGGCCAAGGGCTGGCTGGTCAATACCATCGTCGACAAGGTCAAGAAGATGGTCCCTGAATTCCATCTGCCTCAGGCCGTCGGCTTCAAGCGGGCGCTGCGCCTGGGGCGTGACAGCCGCATGCAGGTCGTACCGCGAGGTCTGCAGGATGTTGCCGTTCTGCAGTACACCGGTGGCACCACGGGGCTGGCCAAGGGCGCGATGCTCACCCATGGCAATCTGGTCGCCAACATGCAGCAGGTCTATGCCTGCATGCGTCAGCAAGGGCCGCAAGGCGGATCGCTGTTTGAAGAAGGCAAAGAGGTGATGATCGCGCCGCTGCCGCTCTATCACATCTACGCGTTTACGGCGAACTGCATGTGCATGATGATCAGTGGCAATCACAACATCCTGATTACCAACCCTCGCGATATCGGCGGCTTCATCAAGGAGCTGGGCAAGTGGCAGTTCACTGCCATGATCGGCCTCAACACACTGTTCGTGGCGCTCATGAACCATCCGGAATTCAAAAAACTGGATTTCTCGGCGCTGAAAAGCACCAACTCCGGCGGCACTGCACTGGTCAAGGCCACGGCCGAGCGCTGGGCGCAGATCACCGGCTGCACGATCGTCGAAGGGTACGGCCTGACCGAGACGTCGCCTGTTGCCAGTGCCAATCCCTACGGCGCGCTGGCGCGTCTGGGAACCGTGGGTATTCCCGTGCCCGGCACCGCCATGAAAGTCATCGATGACAATGGCGTCGAGTTGCCTTTCGGCGAGCGTGGCGAGCTGTGCATCAAGGGGCCGCAGGTCATGAAAGGCTACTGGAACCAGCCTGATGCCACGGCCGAGTGCCTGGATGCCGAAGGCTGGTTCAAGACCGGTGATATTGCCGTGATTGGCGCTGACGGGTTTGTCAGTATCGTCGACCGCAAGAAAGACCTGATCATCGTGTCCGGTTTCAACGTCTACCCCAACGAAATCGAAGACGTGGTCATGGCTCATCCGAAAGTCGCCAACTGCGCCTGTATCGGCGTGCCGGACGAGCGCTCGGGGGAGGCTGTGAAGCTGTTCGTGGTGGCGCGAGACCCGGGGCTGAGCATTGAAGAGCTCAAGGCCTTCTGCAAAGAGAATTTCACCGGCTACAAGGTGCCCAGGCAGATCGTTCTGCGTGATTCATTGCCGATGACCCCGGTGGGCAAGATTCTGCGCCGCGAGCTTCGTGACATCGCCTGACCCTTTAATCGTCTCCATCTGTGTACCTGGCCCCGTTCGCAGACCGCTGCAAACGGGGTCGATTTTTTTCGGAAACAGGCGATTATGCTGACTGGCCGCTCTGGTCCGGTGCTTTTGAGGCAGTGATGAGGTTTTTATTAAATGCATTAAAAGTGACCAGATGTGATTTTCTGGTCTTATTGGTGACTGTGCGGCCTGCTTCTGCCTCTAGTCGACGTTTGGCAAAGCTGCTACTCTCGGCGCGCTTTTTGATCAGTCATAAAGCGGAAAAAGCGTCTACTGCATAATTCCAAGCACAAGAAAATCATCGCTTCAGGCGATGTGAAGAATTCGCTATCGCTACGGAGCCGACTGAATGATTGATAACTTCTGGAAGGACAAGTACCCGTCCGGTATCCCTGCCGATATCAACCCCGACGAGTACCCTAACGTCCAGGCGGTCCTGAAGCAGTCCTGCCAGCGCTTCGCCGACAAGCCGGCGTTCAGCAATCTGGGCAAGACCATCACCTACGGTGAGCTGTATGAGCTGTCCGGCGCGTTTGCCGCCTGGATTCAGCAACATACCGACCTGCAGCCGGGCGACCGTATCGCCGTGCAGCTCCCCAACGTATTGCAGTACCCGATTGCCGTCTTCGGTGCGATTCGCGCCGGGCTGATCGTGGTCAACACCAACCCGCTGTACACCGCGCGGGAAATGGAACACCAGTTCAATGACTCCGGTGCCAAGGCGCTGGTGTGTCTGGCAAACATGGCCCATCTGGCCGAGAAGGTCGTACCCAGGACGCAGATCAGGCAGGTGATTGTCACCGAAGTGGCCGACATGCTGTCACCGTTCAAGCGCTTGCTGATCAACAGCGTCATCAAGTACGTGAAGAAAATGGTTCCGGCCTATCACTTGCCCAAGGCCATCAAATTCAACGATGTGCTGGGCAAGGGCCGTGGTCAGCCAGTGACCGACGTGTCGCCCGGCAGCGTCGACGTTGCCGTGCTGCAGTACACCGGCGGCACCACCGGGGTGGCCAAGGGGGCAATGCTGACGCACCGCAACCTGATCGCCAACATGCTGCAATGCCGGGCGCTGATGGCGTCCAACCTGGACGAAGGCTGTGAAATCATCATCACGCCGCTGCCGCTGTATCACATCTACGCCTTCACCTTTCATTGCATGGCGATGATGCTGCTTGGCAATCACAACATCCTGATCAGCAACCCGCGTGACCTGCCGGCCATGGTCAAGGAACTTTCGAAATGGAAGTTCAGCGGCTTTGTCGGTCTTAACACGCTGTTCGTGGCCCTGTGCAATAGCGACGGCTTCCGCAACCTCGATTTCTCGGCGTTGAAAGTCACCTTGTCCGGCGGCATGGCCTTGCAGCAGGCCGCCGCCGAGCGCTGGAAGCAGGTGACGGGCTGCCAGGTCTGCGAAGGCTATGGCATGACCGAGACCAGTCCGGTGGCCACGGTCAATCCTTCTCAGTACGTGCAGATGGGCAGCATCGGCATTCCCGTGCCGTCGACCCTGTGCAAGGTCATCGACGATGCGGGCAATGAGCTGGCATTCGGTGAAACCGGCGAGCTGTGCATCAAGGGGCCGCAGGTCATGAAAGGCTACTGGCAGCGCCAGGAAGCGACCGATGAAATGATCGACAGCGAAGGCTGGCTGAAGACCGGCGACATCGCGATCATCCAGCCTGACGGCTACATCCGGATTGTCGATCGCAAGAAAGATATGATCCTGATCTCCGGTTTCAATGTGTACCCCAACGAACTGGAAGACGTACTGGCGACACTTCCCGGTGTGCTTCAGTGCGCCGCGATCGGCGTACCGGACGAGAAGTCGGGCGAGACCATCAAGGTCTTCGTGGTGGCCAAACCCGGCGTTACCCTGACCAAGGAACAGGTCATGGCGCACATGCGCGCCAACCTGACCGGCTACAAAGTGCCGCGCAGCGTCGAATTCCGCGACGTGCTGCCAACCACCAACGTCGGCAAGATCCTGCGTCGCGAGCTGCGTGACGAGGAACTGAAGAAACTGGGTGTGAAGAAGTAAGAGCAGGCCCGAAACCGGATTGACGTTCATTTCCACGCCAGGCGCTCATCGTTATATAAAAATCTCGATGAGTGCAGAGCAGGGCTTTTGTAGGAGCGAACTTGTTCGCGAAGACGGTGCGTCCATGCGATGCATTTTCAGCGATTGGACTGACCCTTTCAGATCGCGATAGCGCTCGCCCCACGCATAGCCACGAGAAGTGTTCTCCCGGACACCTCTCGTTCCTCACGCTCCGCATGTGAATGCCTTTCCTGACGCTCTGCGTCCTGTCCGAGCGTGTTGCAGGATGCCGATGTGTAATGCAGATGCACTGCACCTCAAGGGCCAAGCCTGCCTTTGGCCGAATCATAAATATTCCCGCGCTCGCGCTTGCCTACCGCAACGACGGTTACCACTACCCTATCTTCCTCGACTCGATAGACGAGTCGGTATCCTGCACTGCGCAGTTTGATTTTGTAATGATCTGGCATGCCATGAAGCGCATCGCCTGGAATTCTTGGTAGTCCGAGTCGTTCGAGAAGCTTTTTCTTGAGCTGAACACGGATGGTATGGCCCAGTTTTTCCCACTCCTTCAAGGCCGAGGGCAGAAATTCAAGCTTAAAGGTCATCTATATCTACCGACACCGGCTTTTCATGTTGGCGAGATTTGATCAGCTCGGCCAGATCAAGGTCATCAAGCCTCTCCATCATTGCTTCAAACACCTCGGCAGGGACCATGTAGCCCATGACTTTATTGTGATTAAGGACGGCCACAGGTAAACCATGAGCGCCACTCAGGACCGCTGACGGATTTTTCTTGAGTTCAGAGACGCTGACCGCGACATCTGCAAGGATGCGTTGCATGATTTAGGACTCCAGTTAGTGCTCTATTTTGGTCTTTTTTGATGCGCTGGTGCAAGAGAGAAGATGCTGCGTCGTTGCCGTCATAGACCGCCCAATCCTCAGACCATCGTCACGACCCACCGCAATCTGCGACAATCCGCATCTGCCATTTGAAAAAAGACCCTGCGCGCCTGATGACCGACGAATCGCCCTCTATCGACCAACTTCTGAAAAACCTCGACCACGCGATGATCAGCGAACGTCATCGTCTGCGCCGTCAGTTGCACGATCTGCGCAAAAAACCCGACGAGGCGAAGCTGGCGCAGTGGGTTGCGCGGGTGCAGGCATCCTGCGCGCAGGTCACGGCGCGGCGCGAGAGTGTGCCGGCGATCCGTTATGACGATAACCTGCCCATCGCGGCCAAGCGTGACGAGATCAAGGAGGCGCTGCTCAAGCACCAGGTGCTGATCATTGCCGGCGAGACCGGCTCCGGGAAAACCACCCAGTTGCCGAAGATCTGCCTGGAAATCGGTCGCGGTCAGCACGGTCTGATCGGTCATACCCAGCCGCGCCGGATCGCTGCGCGCAGCGTGGCCAGCCGGGTTGCCGAGGAAATCGGCACGCCCCTCGGTGCGCTGGTCGGCTATCAAGTGCGTTTCGAGGACCAGAGCGACAGCAACACCCTGATCAAGCTGATGACCGACGGGATTCTGCTGGCCGAAACCCAGCACGACCGCTTTCTTGAGCGCTACGACACGATCATCGTCGACGAAGCCCACGAACGCAGCCTGAACATCGATTTCCTGCTGGGTTACCTGAAAACCCTGCTGCCGCGCCGTCCGGACCTGAAGGTCATCATCACCTCCGCGACCATCGACCTGCAGCGCTTTTCCGAGCACTTCAACGATGCGCCGGTGATCGAAGTGTCCGGGCGTACCTTCCCCGTGGACGTCTGGTATCGCCCGCTGACCAGCGAGCAGGATGAAGACGGCAACAGCGTCGAAGAGGACCTGACCGTCGATCAGGCGATTCTGGCCACGCTGGACGAACTGGCGGCCTTTGAGCGCAGCGAGCGCAAGAGCCCGGGTGATGTGCTGGTGTTCCTGCCCGGCGAGCGCGAGATCCGCGATGCCGCCGAGGTGCTGCGCAAGGCGCAACTCAAGCACACCGAGATTCTGCCGCTCTACGCGCGCCTCTCGCCGGCCGAGCAGCAGCGTATCTTTCAATCGCATCCCGGTCGGCGTGTGGTGCTGGCTACCAACGTCGCTGAAACTTCGCTGACCGTGCCGGGCATCCGCTATGTGATCGACACCGGTACGGCGCGCATCAGTCGCTACAGCTATCGCGCCAAGGTCCAGCGCCTGCCGATCGAGGCGGTGTCGCAGGCCAGTGCCAACCAGCGCAAGGGCCGTTGCGGGCGGGTCGAGCCCGGCCTGTGTGTGCGTCTGTACAGCGAAGAGGATTTCAACGGTCGGCCGGAGTTTACCGACCCCGAGATCCTGCGCACCAACCTGGCCGCAGTCATCCTGCAGATGCTGCACCTGCGCCTGGGCGAGATCACCGACTTCCCGTTCATCGAGCCGCCGGACGGCAAGGCGATCAGCGACGGTTTCAACCTGTTGCAGGAGCTTTCGGCGGTCAATCGCGAAAATCAGCTGACCCCGCTGGGCCGCCAACTGGCGCGTCTGCCGGTGGACCCGCGCATGGGCCGCATGCTGCTGGAAGCGGCGAAGCAGGGCAGTCTGCAGGAAGTGCTGATCGTCGCCAGCGCCATGTCGGTACAGGACGTGCGCGAGCGCCCGCCCGAGCGTCAGCAGGCTGCGGATCAGGCCCACGCGCAATGGAAGGACGCCGACTCGGACTTCGCCGGGATGGTCAATCTATGGCGCGGCTTCGAAGAGCAGCGCCAGACCCTGACTGCCAGCCCGCTGCGTAAATGGTGCCGACGCAATTTCCTGAATTACCTGCGCCTGCGTGAATGGCGCGATTCCCATCGGCAATTGAGCCTGATCTGTCGCGACCTGCAACTGACGGTCAACAAGGAGCCGGCCGATTACCCGAAGTTTCACAAGGCCATTCTTTCCGGCCTGCTGAGTCAGATCGGGCAAAAGACCGACGAGGGCGATTACCTCGGCGCACGGCAGCGGCGCTTCTGGATTCACCCGTCCTCCGGGTTGGGCAAGAAACGTCCGCAGTGGTTGATGACTGCCGAGCTGGTAGAGACCACCAAGCTGTACGCGCGCATGGTTGCCAAGATTGATTCGGACTGGATCGAGCCGCTGGCCGGCCACCTGATCAAGAAAAATCACTTCGAGCCGCACTGGGAGAAGAAGCGCGGACAGGTCGTGGCGTTCGAACAGATCACGCTGTTCGGCCTGATCGTGGTGGGCCGTCGCCCGGTGCATTTCGGGCCGATCGACCCGGTGGTTTCGCGCGAGCTGTTCATTCGTGAAGGCCTGGTGCGTGGCGATATCCTGTCGCGGGCCAAGTGTCTGAGCGCCAATACCCGTTTGCTGGAACAGCTCGACGAACTGGAAGCCAAGGCTCGGCGTCGCGATATTCTGGCTGACGAAGACACCTTGTACAGCTTCTATGAAGCACGCATTCCGGCCGAGATTCATCAGACGGCCACGTTCGACAGCTGGTACAAGACCGAAAGCCAGAAGAATCCGCAGTTGCTGATCATGCGTGAAGAGGACGTGCTGGCCCGCGAGGCCAGCGAAGTCACCGCCGCGCAATATCCGGACACCTTGCGTCTGGGCGACCTGAGCCTGTCACTGAGCTACCACTTCGAACCCAATCACCCGAGTGACGGCGTGACCTTGCGTGTTCCCGCGCCGTTGTTGCTGTCGCTGCCTGCCGAACGTCTTGAGTGGCTGGTGCCGGGGTTGCTCGAGAGCAAATGCATCGCGCTGGTCCGCAACCTGCCCAAGGCGGTACGCAAGAACTTTGTGCCGGTCCCGGATTTCATCAAGGCGGCGTTGCAGCGCATCACCTTCGGCGAGGGCTCGTTGCCTCAGGCGCTGGGCCGTGAACTGCTGCGCATGACCGGTGTACGGGTCAGCGACGAAGCCTGGGCCGAGGCGGCACAGCAGCTTGAAGGCCATCTGAAGATGAACCTGGAAATCGTCGATGGCGGCGGCAAGTTTCTCGGTGAGGGACGTGATCTGGCCGAGCTGACCGCGCGCTTCGCCGAGGCGAGCCAGGCCGCGCTGGCCGTGCCGCAAACCGCGAAGAGCCAGCAACCGGTGCAGGCCAAGGCCTTTGCAGCAGTGGCGCAGAAAACCCAGCAGAACATCGCCGGGCTGTCGATGACGGTTTATCCGGCGCTGGTCGAAGAGGGCGGCGCGGTCAAGGAAGGCCGGTTCTCGACCCAGGCCGAGGCCGAGTATCAGCATCGTCGTGCCTTGCAGCGTTTGCTGTTGCAGCAGCTGGCCGAACCCGCCAAGTTTCTGCGCAACAAATTGCCGGGGCAGACCGAGCTGGCCTTGCTGCATCGCGAACTGGGGCGCATCGATGCGTTGATCGAAGACATCCTGCTGGCCAGCCTCGACAGTTGCGTGCTGGAAGGTGAGGCCGAATTGCCGCGCGACGGTGCCGGTCTGCTGTCACTGGCTGAACGCAAGCGCGCCGACTGGACCGAGCATGCCGAGCGGCTCGCGAAGCTGACGCTGGAAATCCTCAAGCTGTGGCACGGTCTGCAAAAGCGCTTCAAAGGCAAGATCGACCTGTCCCAGGCCGTTGCACTCAACGACATCAAGGCGCAACTGAGCAAGCTGGTGTACCCCGGATTCGTTCGCGAGACCCCGGCGGTATGGCTCAAGGAACTGCCGCGTTACCTCAAGGCCATCGAGATGCGTCTGGAAAAACTCCCGGCTCAGGTGCAGAAGGATCGGGTGTGGAGCATCGAGCTTGCAGGTCTGTGGGCGCAATACCAGGCGCGCGCCGACAAGCACGCTCAAGAGGGCAAGCGCGACCCGGAACTGGCCCTGTACCGCTGGTGGATGGAGGAATACCGCGTCTCGCTGTTCGCCCAGCAACTGGGCACAAAAATGCCGGTGTCGGACAAACGGTTGAGCAAGCAGTGGAGTCAGGTGGAGAGCTGATCCGCGGCTTCACGCCGCGAAGTAAAGGGCGCCTGTCGTGCCTATATTCATTGGCCCGATAGCGCCAAAACCGGGCTCTGTGGCACACTCCGCGCCTGTCTTCACCGTGTCATGAAATGCTGCTGCCTGTTGCGGGCAGCTTTTACAGTCGCACGGGTACGTCGGTCCGGAAAACAGTGGGCCTTCAGTTGCCGTGCCTGAGCAGGTCATTACCTGCAACCAATAAGAGAGGAACGACCGTGCACAACGTCGTCATCAGCGGCACAGGCCTGTTTACCCCGGCCAACAGCATCTCCAACGAAGAGCTGGTGCAGTCTTTCAATGCCTATGTTGCACAGTTCAACAGCGATAACGCCGCCGCTATCGAACGTGGCGAAGTGCAGGCACTGAGCGAATCCAGCGCCGCTTTCATCGAGAAGGCTTCGGGTATCAAGAGCCGCTTCGTCATGGACAAGCAGGGCATTCTCGATCCGCAGCGCATGAAGCCCAACCTGCCGGAGCGCAGCAATGACGAGTGGTCGATCCTCTGTGAGATGGGTGTAGCTGCCGCCAGACAGGCGCTGCAACGCGCGGGCAAAACCGCGGCCGACATCGACGGTGTAATCGTTGCCTGCTCCAACCTGCAGCGGGCCTACCCGGCGGTCTCCATCGAGATTCAGCAGGCGCTGGGTGTCGCCGGATACGGGTTTGACATGAACGTGGCCTGTTCCTCGGCCACCTTCGGCATTCAGGCAGCCTGTAACAGCGTGCAACTGGGGCAGGCCCGCGCCTTGCTGGTGATCAGCCCGGAAATCTGCACCGCGCACCTTAATTTCCGGGATCGTGACAGCCACTTCATCTTTGGTGACGGCGCCACGGCGGTGGTGGTCGAGCGCGCCGACCTTGCCACGTCGCCTTATCAGTTCGATATCGTCAGCACCCGTTTGCTGACCCAGTTTTCCAACAACATCCGCAACAATTTCGGCTTCCTCAACCGTACCTCGGACGAGGGCCAGAACGCGCCGGACAAGCTGTTCGTGCAGGAAGGCCGCAAGGTCTTCCGCGAAGTGTGCCCGATGGTCGCCGAACTGGTCGCTGCGCATTTGCAGGACAACAGCATCAACATCACCGACGTCAAACGCTTCTGGCTGCATCAGGCCAACCTGAGCATGAACCATCTGATCGTCAAGAAGCTGCTGGGCCGCGACGCCACGGTCGAAGAAGCGCCGGTGATTCTCGACACCTACGGCAATACCAGCTCCGCGGGTTCGGTGATTGCGTTTCACACCTACCAGGATGACTTGCCGCAAGGCGCGCTGGCGGTACTCAGTTCGTTCGGCGCCGGTTACTCGATCGGCAGCGTGATCCTGCGCAAGCGCTGATCGCGTTCGACGGGTAGCGCTCTCGAGACGGGCGCTACCTGTCATATCCCGTTATGTCATGTGCAGGCCGTTGGGTCTTTATCGTATTGGCTATTCACAAAGCCATTAGCGGTATCGACCATGTTCACCTTCAGATACAACCCTTTTGAAACCATAGAATCGTCCGTTGCACACGCCTCTGTAACGCCCCGACCACAGGATTGCGCCCCGTTCGAAGCGGAGCACGTCAACAGCGAATTCATCAGGCTCAACTTGCCAGACTGGTATGTGGGTGCGCCCACGGTATTGCGCCAGACACTGCATGCCAGCCAGCAAAGCGCACGGCGTTACGCGCAGGCGCTGGAGCCAGTGCGCGCCCGCCTGTTATCGGCGCAGCAATTTGCAGCCCCCTTGCTGTCGAAAGCGTTTGTCGAACGTTTCCAGCTCGACCTCGACGTTGAAGCCTTTCAACTGATGACCTGGCGCTACGACAGCACCTGGAACCCGGCTCCGCTCGAGCAGACTTTGCTTCAGGCAGCCTTGCAGAACTTCGCTCCGAGCAACAGAAGCCGCTTCGATCCCTACTCGGCAATCCTGCGTACAGGGGGCCTGCGTTACTGGCTGATCGACAGCGCCGAACGCCGCTACAAGGTCGAATACCGGGACCGTCAGGCGATCGATCTTGAGCAGTTCGCTGATTTTTGCCATGAACTGGATCTGGGCCGTCAGTATCAGACCCACCTGGACAGCGTGTTCAAGCCGCCAGGCCCGGCTGCGCAAGCGGTTGCCAGCGCGTTCATGGACAGCGAGCGGGCCGCCGTCGAGGTGCTTGCGCATATCGCCATGATGAAAGGCGATATCACTGACGCGGCGTACCAGACCCTGCTGGACATGGTGAAGTCCGTTGACCAGCCACGCTGGGATGGCAAGGGCGTGCGCTATTGCCAGTTGCACATGCTCGATACCTACACGTTTTCAGGCTCGCTGTTACAGGGTGCCTTATTGATACAGCAGGACGGCGCCAAGCCCGATGACGGTCCTTGTCTGGTCTACCTGCCTGCCGAGCCTGCGCATCCGGTCAAGCAGTTTGCGTCGCTGCGGGCCTTCAACGCCTGGCTGGTGACGGCGTTGGACAGCAAGCACTATCGACGCTACTTCAGTCGTTTCGTCAGTCTCGGCCAGGCTCCGGCATTTTTTGCCAAACTGGATGCGCGGCTGTATCCCGCCGGGGACCGCACGCTGGACCCCGACGCCGACCTGGTCGTGCAGGCACAGCCATTCTCGAAGCCACCGTTCGAGCGGCTGTACGAGCAGTTGCTGGCCAAAACCTATGACGACTCAAAAGTAATCGCGGTGCCATCCGCACAGGTCGACCAGCAGGCTCACGATGCACTGATCGAAAGCCTTGAAAACAATGGCATGAACCTGCTCAACGTGGCCGGGTTCTTTGTGCCGGTGCTGGGTGAAATCATGTCCGTGGTCGCCCTTTATCAGCTTGCCAGCGAAGCGTTCGTTGCTTACGAAGACTGGAAGCACGATGAAGTCGAAGACGCCATGCAACATGTCTACGACATCGGCGAAAACGTTGCACAGATGCTGGTGGCAGGCGGCGTCGTGGCTGCGGTGAACGGGCTGCAACCCTCGATGTTCATCGAAAGTCTGGTGCAAAGGCGTGTCGATGGGGCGGTGCGCCTCGGCAAGCCGAGCATCGATGCCTATGCCCATACGGTCTCCCTGCCCGACAACCTGAGCAGCAACGCCCTTGGGCTTTATGAGCACGACGGCAAGACCTGGCTGCCACTGGACGGCAAACTGTATTGTGTCGAGTCCGATGCAGACGGCAGCCAATGGCGCGTCAGGCATCCGGTGAATGAGCGTTCGTACGCGCCAAGGCTCAAGCACAACGGTGCTGGCGCATGGCGCCATGAATGGGAAAACCCCATGGGGTGGGACGAGGTAACGGCGTTCAGGCGCCTGAACCCGACGTGTCATGCGCTGCCGGAAGAAGATATACACAAAGTCCTGCAGATTACCGGCGCCAACGAGGCCTTGCTGCGTCAGATACATGTCGAAAACCTCCGGCCTCCGGCCTTGCTGAAAGACGCCATTCAGCGCGTTGCAACAGAACGGCAGTTGCACGTCTGTATCGAAGCCCTGAAGGCCGATGATGTGCCGCAGGTTCATGTTGCTCATCTTGAGCCGTGGCTGAAACTGCTGGTGTCGTCACCACGCTGGCATGAGACCCGCGGCCTGTTACTGCTCGACGCGCAAGGGGCGCTGCTGGAAGCCTGGAACGCGGGATCGCAGATGACACTGTCGTCCCATGTCGCCGGGCCGACCGGGCACCTCAGTCAAGTGCTCGGCCAGTTGCTGGAAAGTCTGCCCGCCGATGAAGTCACTCGCCTGACGGGGAGCGACAGTGACGACAAGGCTGTTCAACTGCGCGGCTTCAAACGCTATCTGGCCGGTTACGCCCAGACGCACGTGGGGCGCCTGCTGGATGACGTTCAACTGCTCGAAGGTCGCAGCGACGACCCGCATGTGCAACTGATACAGCGCGACTTCGGCAGCTTGCCGAGCAGCGTGGCGCTCGAACTCATCGGCATGGCCAGCGATGCAGACAAAGCGCGAATGACCACGGAAAAACGCATTCCTCTGGCGCTGGCCGAGCATGCCCGCGAGTATCAGCAGCAACTGCGGATAAACCGCGCCACCGAAGGCTTCTATCGGGCGGTAACCGACAATCTGGACACGCAGGCTGCGGCGCTGGGCATGCTGCAGTACCTGCCAGGCTGGCGGGGTGAGGTTTCGATCGATCTGTTGAAGGACTCGCTGGAGGGCGACGAAATCGCCAGTCTCGACAGCGATCAGGCCTCAATGCATCGGCTGCTGGTCAGCACCGAAGCGGGGATCCAGTGTTTCGAACCGTCAGGTGAGCCGCTCGGCGAGGTCGATCAGCAGTTTTTCAGGGCGTTGTTGCAGGCGCTTCCCGAACAGGTACGGCTCGACATTCAGTTACCAGCTGGCGCGGATGAGCCGCAACTGCGCAGTCTGTTGCGCAATACGGCGGTTCAGCGACGTGAGCGGATGGCTGCCGTTCTGCAATTGCAGCCGATCAAGCCGGGTATCAAATGGCCGCAACGCCTGCCCCATGGCCGCATTGGCTATCCCTTGAGTGGACGGTTGCGCGGCTTGTTTCGTCGCCTGGGTATTGGCGCGTCCAGCCACTCGCCGGAGCTTGCCGTGAAAAGTTTATACCCGGACTTTTCCGATGCTCAGGTGGCGAGCTTCCTTGACGAGTTGCGCGCCGAACACACCGGGTCGGCCAGGCAACTGCCCCGGTTCGTCAAGCGAAGGCTGCGCGGTCTTGCTGATGAATTACGCACCCTGCAAAACACTCTGGATGCCTGGATAGCGCAAGCGACGTCCTCGTTGCAGCGCAGGTCAAGGGAGGTCGCGGCGAGGCGCCTTCATGGCTGCTGGAGAAGACTCAGCGTTCACAGCATCAGTCTTCAGGGGGAGTTTTTAGGCTACACGCTTGATCTGGATAACCTGCGAGTAGAGCAAATACCGGATATAACCGCCAGCTTTGGCCATGTGGCTGAGTTGAAAGCGCGGAACATGCAGCTTACCCCTGCACATGTCGATGCATTGCTGAACAACTTCCCTAACCTGCGGTCGTTGGGCCTGGGCTTCAATGAACTGCAATCCCTGCCAGAGTCGATAGGAAGAATGACACTGCTTACAGAGCTGTCGCTCAACCATAACCCCTTGAACTGGACAGCCGCCTGCAACGCCATTTTGCTGAATCTGCGCCGACTGGAGGTTCTTGATCTCAACTATTGTTCGCTTGGATCGCAGGCGCGTCTCACAGCGCTCAACTCGTTACGTATGCTGTTTTTGCGTTCTACAGGCATTGAAACGTTGCCAGTGTGGAATTGGCGCAGGTCTGACTTGATTCGTCTGGATGTGCGCGATAATCGCATCTCGGAAATATCGATCGAGGAGCTTGATAATATCGAGCGCTCGCTCAGTTCCACCCGCCTTCACCTGCATTTGAGTGGCAACCCGTTGACTCCGCCAACGCTGGCTAGCATCAGACTGTTTCTCGAGGGCAGGACGCGGCCGCGGCTGGGTGTCAGCCAGAACCGTTCTCCACTTGAAGCCGGACCTGGCAGTGCCGCCTGGCTTGCAGGTCTGAGCAGTGAGCAGGCGGCTGTGCGTACCAGGCTTTGGCAGGATCTGCGAGCCTGCGCTGGTTCTACGGACTTTTTTCAGATGCTGGGCGACCTGACGTACTCGGCTGATTTTTCAAGTCACCATGAAGCACTGGCCGCAAGAGTCTGGGCAATGATAGACGCGGCCTCGGCAAGTACAGAGTTGCGTCTCCAGTTATTCGATATTGCCGCCCACCCTCAGACCTGTGGCGATGGACTTGCATTGATCTTTGGCGACATGGAAGTACGCGTGCGGGTGTTCTCGATCATGTCGTCCACGCCACACGCCGCGCAGCCACTGGAGTTGTTCAAGATGAGCCGGAGCCTGGACCGTCTGGATCAGGTGGAAAAAATTGCACTGCGCGAGATTGCTCTTCGCCAGCAGCACGGCTACAGGGTAGATGAGGCTGAAGTACGCCTGGCCTACCGTATCGGCCTGCAAGCTCGGCTTGAGCTGCCCGGTCAGCCCCAAACCATGCTGTTCAGCAATATCGCGAAGGTGACCGACGCTGATTTGCAGGATGCGCACAGCGAAATAATCACGCGTGAAAGTACGCGGGCATTTTTCGAGTCGCTGGTCGCCAGGGAATTCTGGATGAGTTATCTGGAAACTCGTTACGCCTCTGATTTCGAACGGGTAAAGAAGCCCTTCAGCGAGCGTCTGACCCTCCTGGATGAGTTGCCGCCAAACCGGCAATCCGATCAACAGTACCTCGAGCAGATTGGCTTGATCTCCAGTGAGCGTGAGCAGGCGCTCAATGATTTCGCGATCACTCTTTCCAGGCAGATTGCCGAGGCGGTGAACATGACGCCTCAATAAGGGATATTCTTCACCCTGTCAGCCTATCGGGGAACCTGCATGCCTGTTCACGTAATCGACAGCCTCGCCACCGTTGCGCCTGCCCAGTGGGATGCGCTGGTACCTGGCAATCAGCCATTCCTGCGGCATGCGTTTCTCAGCTCGCTGGAGGACAGCGGCAGTCTCGGGCCACGATCGGGCTGGCGTGCCGAACATGTGCTGCACTACGAAAACGATCAGTTGGTGGCGGCATTGCCAGCCTACCGAAAGTGGCATTCGTATGGCGAGTACGTGTTCGATCACGCCTGGGCAGACGCCTGCCGTCGCGCCGGCATCGCCTATTACCCCAAGCTGCTGATCGCCGTGCCGTTCAGCCCGGTCGGCGGTTCGCGGATTCTGTCCGCGACGCCTCAGGGTGGCATCGAGTTGCTCGGCGAGCTGCCGGCATACCTGCAACGTGAGGGGCTGTCGAGCGCACACGTGAACTTTACCGATCCGGCGGCCGATGCCTTGCTTGAAACCCAGCCGGGCTGGTTGCAGCGCATCGGTTGCCAGTTTCACTGGCATAACCGGGGTTACCGGGACTTTCAGGACTTTCTTGACGCATTGAGTTCACGCAAGCGCAAACAGATGCGCAAGGAACGTGAACAAGTGGCGGGGCAGGGCATCGAGTTTGAATGGCTCGAGGGCGCGCAGATGAGCGAAGTGCTGTGGGACTTCGTTTATGCGTGCTACTCCAATACCTACGAGGTGCGTGGGCAGGCGCCTTACCTGACGCGTGAGTTCTTCAGCCTGTTGGCCGAGCGCATGCCCGAATCGATCCGTGTGGTCATCGCGCTGCAGGGCTCACGGCCTGTGGCGATGGCCTTCAGCCTGATTGGCGATGACAGTTTCTATGGGCGCTACTGGGGCTGCCTGGCCGAGTTTGACCGGCTGCATTTCGAAACCTGTTTCTATCAAGGTATGGACTATGCCATCGCCCACGGCCTGCAACGATTCGACCCCGGCGCGCAGGGCGAACACAAACTGATCCGCGGCTTCGAACCGCAGATCACCCGTTCGTGGCACTACCTGATGCACCCAGGCCTGAAAGACGCGGTCAGCGAGTTTCTGGAGCAGGAGCGAGTCGGCGTACTGGCCTATGCCGAGGAAGCGCGCAGCGCGCTGCCGTATCGGCAGGCGGAGTAACCGGCCAGAAGACATTCAGCGACTGCACGGGCCTCTTCGCGAGCAAGCTCGCTCCCACAAGTGCGGTGTACACCTGACCGACAGGTGAGTAGCTACCCAGAAGACATTCAGCGACAGCACTGGCCTCTTCGCGAGCAAGTTCGGTGTACACCTGACCGACAGGTGAGTAGCTATCCAGCAGACATCCAGCGACTGCACGGGCCTCTTCGCGAGCAAGCTCGCACAAGTTCGGTGTACACCTGACCGACAGGTGAGCAGCTACCCAGAAGACATCCAGCGACTGCACTGGCACCTTCGTGAGCAAGCTCACACAACTTCTGTGTACACCTGACCGACAGGTGAGCAGCTACCCAGCAGATATTCAGCGACTGCACGGGCCTCTTCGCGAGCAAGCTCCCACAAGTGCGGTGTACACCTGACCGGCAGGCGGGGCAGCGGGGAGATCACTGCCCCTGAAGATCTTATGGCGTGTGCAGATCTTGTGGGAGCGAGCTTGCTCGCGAAGAGGCCGGCAGCCTCGCCCTATCAATCCACGCCTACAAACCCGCCCGTCTGATGCTGCCACAACCGCGCATACAGCCCGCCATGCGCCAGCAGTTCGCTGTGCGTGCCGGTTTCGGCGATCTGGCCTTTCTCCAGAACCACCAGGCGATCCATGCGCGCGATCGTCGACAGGCGGTGCGCGATGGCGATCACGGTCTTGCCCTGCATCAACGTCTCCAGGCTCTCCTGAATCGCTGCTTCGACTTCCGAGTCGAGTGCCGAGGTGGCTTCGTCCATGATCAGGATCGGCGCGTCCTTGAGCAGCACGCGGGTGATCGCGATACGCTGGCGTTGCCCGCCGGATAGCTTGACGCCGCGCTCACCGACATGGGCGTCGAAGCCGGTGCGACCTTCGGAGTCTGACAGCAGCGGGATGAACTCGTCGGCGCGGGCCTTATGGATCGATTCCCAGAGCTGTTCATCGGTTGCGTGCGGATTGCCATACAACAGGTTCTCGCGAATCGAGCGGTGCAGCAGCGAGGTGTCCTGGGTAATCATGCCGATCTGCGCGCGCAGGCTTTCCTGGGTGATTTCGGAAATGTCCTGGCCGTCGATGAGGATCCTCCCGCCTTGCACGTCGTACATGCGCAGCAGCAGGTTGACCAGCGTCGACTTGCCCGCGCCGGAAGGCCCGATCAGGCCGATCTTCTCACCCGGTTTGATGTCCAGGTTGAGGTTGTGAATGATCCCGTTGCCATTGCCGTAATGGAAATCCACGCCGTCGAACCTGACACCGCCGTTTTCGATCTTCAGCGGCAGGGCGCCGGGTTTGTCATTGACCGTGACGGGCTGCGAAATACTTTCCAGGCCGTCTTGCACGGTGCCGATGTTCTCGAAGATGCCGTTGACCACCCACATGATCCAGCCGGACATGTTGACGATACGGATGACCAGACCGGTGGCCAGCGCGATCGCACCCACCGAGATAATGGACTGGGTCCACAGCCAGAGGGCCAGACCGGTCGTGGTGACGATCAGTATGCCGTTCATGGTGGTGATGGTGGTGTCCATCGAGGTGACCACGCGGCCAGCCAGCTGACTCTTTTCGGTGTGGTCGCGCATCGCTTCGCGCGCGTACTGCTGCTCGTGGTTGGTGTGGGCGAACAGCTTGAGCGTGGTGATGTTGGTGTAGCCGTCGACGATGCGGCCCATCAGTCTGGAGCGCGCATCGGACGAATCCACCGAGCGTTGCTTGACCCGCGGCACGAAATACATCAGCGAGAGGATGAACGCCGCGATCCAGGTGCCCAGCGGAATCATCAGCCGCCAGTCGGCCTCGGCGAACAGCACCATCGCGCTGATCGCGTAGATCAGCACATGCCACAGCGCATCCACCGTCTGCACGGCCGAGTCACGTAACGAGTTGCCGGTCTGCATGATGCGCTGGGCGATACGCCCGGCGAAGTCGTTCTGGAAGAAATTGACACTCTGTTTGAGTACGTGGCTGTGGTTCTGCCAGCGAATCAGGTTGGTCATGCCGGGGCTGATCGTCTGGTGTACCAGCAGGTCATGCAGGCCGACGAAAATCGGCCGCAGCAGCAGGGCCACCACCACCATCCAGATCAGCTCGGAACCGTGAATACTGAAGAAATTCTCCGGCGGCGTGGTTTGCGCCAGGTCGATGATGCGGCTCAGGTAGCTGAACAGCGACACTTCGATCAGCGCACCGATCAGCCCGACCACCAGCAGCGCGGTGAACGTCGGCCATACCTGACGCAGGTAGTAGAGGTAGAACGCGAAGACGGTATTGGGCGGGGCAGCGGTAGGAGCGTCTTTGAAGATATCGATCAGTTTTTCGAAACGACGATAAAGCATTGGCTATCACACCCACGCGACGTGGGTTCTCCTTGATAAGTGGAGGCTCTCCCGTCCGGACCGCACGAAGCCCAAGGCTTCATGCGGTGCAGGTTTCCCGATCAGTTGACGCGTTTGGCGGACTTGATCAGGATCGGGTCGACTGGCACGTTTTGCATGCCTTTCTGAGTAGTGGTGCGGGCGTTGACGATGTTGTCGACGACGTCCATGCCCTTGACGACTTTGCCGAACACTGCGTAACCGAAGTCGCGTGCGCCGTTGTCGAGCATGGCATTGTCGTTGGTGTTGATGAAGAATTGACTGGTGGCCGAGTTCACGTCCGAGGTACGCGCCATGGCAATGGTGCCGCGGACGTTATGCAAACCGTTCTGGGCTTCGTTCTTGATCGGATCCTTGGTCTGCTTCTGAACCATCTGCGGGGTGAAGCCACCGCCTTGCACCATGAAGCCCGGAATCACCCGGTGAAAGATGGTGTTGGTGTAGAAGCCGCTGTCGACATAACCCAGAAAGTTCTGGGTGCTGACCGGCGCCTTGGTGTCTGCGAGTTCGATTTCAATCTGGCCGAAACTGGTGTCGAGCACCACGTGCGTGGCTTTATCCGGGGCAGCCATCAGGTTGGCGGCGAACAGCACGGAGCAGGCGGCGAGAGCGATTTTTTTCAGCATGTGGCAACACGTCCTTCATTAAGAGATATCGACTGTGACCGGCAAGGTAACCACGTTTGGCTTTTTTTGCCCAGCGTATTGGCGGGTTTGCAGCACTTCAGGCGATCAGGCTGCACGTCCATGGACCGCACAGGATTTTCAGACTGCGTTGCTGGCGATGAATTCCAGCCGCGTGTGATTGAAGTGCCGCAGGCAGCCCTGACTGAGCGAAGAGCGCCAAGTGCCTGCGCCGGTCAGGCATTTTGCGGCGTGCCGAGTGCAGCGGTGAGCGGTGTCGTGTCAAAGCTGCGGATCAGGTCGATCAGGATCTGCGTGGCCGGGCCCAGCGGCCGGTCCTTGCTGGAGTAAAGATAGAAGGTCGGGTTACGGCTACCGCCCTTGTCCAGGCGCAGGGGCTTGAGCAAGCCTTCGCGCAGTTCGCGCTCGATCATGTGCCGCGGCAGCCAGGCGAAGCCCAGGCCGTTGCTGACGAAGGTCGCGGCGGTGCCGAGGCTGCCGACGGTCCAGCGCTGTTCCGCGCCCAGCCAGCCGAAGTCCCTGGGTTGCTGCCTGCCGGAGTCACGGATGACCACCTGCAACTGGCTTTCCAGGTCCTGAAAGGTCAGCTCGCGATTGGCCTGATGCAGGGCGTGGTCCGGGTGCGCGACGGCGACGAACTCGACCGAGCTCATCTCGGTGCCCAGATGACCGGCAATGCTGTAGCCGCTGATGGCCAGGTCCGCCACGCCTTCGAGCAAGACTTCTTCGACGCCGGAGAGCACTTCTTCACGCAGTCGCACCCGGCAGCCGCGGCTCTGCGGCATGAACGCGGTCAGCGCCTTGACCAGACGTGCCGAAGGGTACGCCGCGTCGATCACCAGGCGCACTTCCGCTTCCCAGCCCTGTTCCATATGGTGCGCGAGGTCTTCCAGTTGGCTGGCCTGCTTGACCAGCTGCCGCGAACGGCGCAGCAGTACGCCACCGGCTTCGGTCAGCACCGCCTTGCGCCCGTCGATACGCAATAACGGCACGCCGAGCTGTTCCTGCATGCGCGCCACGGTGTAACTCACCGATGATTGCGAGCGATGCAACGCTTCGGCGGCCTGAGCAAAACCACCGTGATCGACCACGGCCTGCAATGTGCGCCACTGGTCGAGAGTCACGCGGGGCGCTTTCATGCTGTAATTCCTCTTTAAATACGGGCTTGTTGTTCTACTCTGACAATCCCGACTCGGAGATTGCCGAATGAATCGACTGTGTTGTGCGCTGCTGGTCATGTTGCCGGTGACGGCCCTGGCGTACCCCATCGAGGTGGAAAAACAGTACCAGGACGTGAAGATCGATTATGTTGCCCACGACGTCTATCACGATACCGGGTCAATCACCGTCAACAACTACGGTGAAGTAGACGCCAAATGTTCGGTGGTGTTCATCAACGGGCCGGAGGCATCGCGCACCCGGCGTGTGCAGGTTGGCGCAGGCAAGAGTCTCGACGTCTCATCCCGATTCAATCGCAGCATCATAAAGTTGCGAATCAGGCTCAGCTGTCAGCCCGCCTGAGAGTAGAGCGCTCTTATGGATAAGACAAATTTGTGGGTGGGGGCACAAAGGCTTCGCGTTTTTGCGCAACGCGTTGGTGATTGACCGGGGTTGTGGTGGGTGTCACTTACCCCGGTCGCTTTCGCAGATATTCTGAGAGTGCAGCCCTGTTTCCAGGGCTGTTTATGAGTGATGTGCTTTGCGACGATCAGACAATGATGTCGGCGGCCTGCAGCGTCTGCACGCCTGTGAGCTGGATTTCGCAGTCCGCGCCGACGTTGTCATCGATGTTGCCGTATAGCACGCCGTCGGCAAAACGCAGCTCACCGCTGTTGTTGGCGCTGAACGCCGCGTTGCCGATGAACACGAAGGCATCGTGGCCATCGGTCAGCGGCCGGGCATCGAAGCCGGAGAAGTCCAGCTTGTCGCCTTCGACTGTCTTGAAGCCATTGATGATGTCGCGCAGTCCGCCCAGGCCCGTATCGCTGATGCCATTGAACACGTAGTGGTCTGCGCCGGTGCCACCGATCAGCGTATCCGCGCCTGATCCGCCGATCAGCACGTCGTCGCCCGCGCCACCGGACAAGGTGTCATTGCCATCGCCGCCACTCAGGGTGTTGGCGTTCTTGTTGCCGGTCAGCGTGTCGGCAAACTGGCTGCCGATCAGGTTTTCAGTGCCTTTCAGCGTGTCCAGACCCGAGCCGCCGGTGGCTTGCTGAGCGCTGGTGTTCAGCGCAACGGTGACGCCGGCGGTGGCGAACAGATACGACACGGTGTCATTGCCGTCGCGGCCGTCCATGACGTTGTCGCCAGCGCCTGCGTAAATCAGGTTATCCAGGGCATTGCCGGTGGCATTGGCGGCCCCGCTGCTGTTGATGACGATGTTTTCCAGATTGGCCCCCAGCGTGTAGCTGGCCAGCGAGCTGTACACCGTATCGACGCCGCCCACTTGTGCATCGGTATTGGTCTCGACCACCCGGTCGGCGGCATCGTCGACGTAATAACTGTCCGATCCATCGCCGCCGGTCAGCATGTCGGCACCTGCAGCGCCGTCGAGAATGTTGTTGTTGGCATTACCGATGATGACGTTTTTCACGGCGTTGCCGGTGCCGTTGATGGCAGACACGCCGGTAAGCACCAGGTTTTCCACGTTGGCGCCCAGCGTCCAGCTGACAGACGACACCACGGTGTCCACCTGCGAGGGCGAGTCGTTGCTTTCGGTGACGGTATCGAAGGCGTTGTCGACCACGTAGATATCGTTGCCATCGCCGCCGCTCATGTCATCCGCGCCCTGATCGCCGTCCAGTACGTCATTGCCGGAACTGCCGACCAGCGTGTCGTCGTCACTGGTGCCGAAGATATGGCCACCTTCGTTCTGGCCACTCTCGAAAATGGCCGCCGGGTCGTTGTTGTCAGCGGCGTTGCCCTGAAAACCCAGGTCATCGGCGATGAAATCGGCCAGACGCTGGCCGACGATCTCGGCGGACTCTTCATGCAAGTGCCAGACGTCATCGGGGTAAACCAGCGGGTTGACCTCGTAACGCAGGGGCAGGTCGGTGTAGTCAACCGCCAGCTTGACGTCGGCGCGCTCAGTGGCAATGGCTTCCTGGACGCTTCTGACGTACCCGGCGCCTTCGACAATGGCGTTGATCTTTTCGTCGGTGTAACCACGCGCCTTGGCCGCGTCGGTCTGGTAGTGCCCGGTTTCGGCGATGTACACGGTGAAATCACCGATCTGCGCGTGCAGGTAGTCGAACACTTTCAGGGTCGAGGCCTTGTACAGCTCGGCCGCCGCCTGCTTGTCGGTGGCGCGGGCGATTTCCTGAGCGGCTTCTTCGCCCTGACCCCAGATGATCCCGGTGGTCACTTTGTCAATGGCGGTCAGCGACGCCAGTTGCGACTTGAGCAACTCGGTGGCGCGCAACAGCGCAGGGCCCGGCTCATCGGTGTCGACCAGCCACCAGGAAACACGCTGTTCATCCTGAGTGCCGGTCGAGTAGCCGACCACGGTGCTGCCGCCCACGGCGAGGTCGATGCCATCACCGTTGGCGTCGGTGAACTGGCTGCGCACGTCGTAATCGGTGTAGCGGGTCAGGTCCTTGACCATTTCCGAGGTGCCGGACTGGTTATCGTCTTCAGTCATGCGCAGCAGGCGCGCGTTGGACTGGCCCAGGGTCGGCAGGTAGAGAATCTCCTGCGCCTCACGCTGGCCGAATACGAAGTCCGCGTCGGTGAGGGTGTCGATCAGGTTGCCGCTCAGGGCGATCTCGAAGCGATTGCCGTCGGCATCCGCCGTGGCGGACTTGATGTAGGTCTTGTCGCCGGTTTCGTTGAGGGTCATGTACAGCGTGTGGTCTTCGCCGTTGCCCAGCCCCAGAAAGCCCAGTGCGGAGACGTCTATCTTGTCCTGACCGGGGGTGAAGTCATAGATCGTGTCGGTGGCAGTCAGGCCGCCAGCGTCGTAATCGCGGTAGCTGTCGGTCAGTGCGCTGTAGACGAACGTGTCGGCATCGGCGCCACCGTACAGGGCGTCGCGTCCTGCGCCACCGTTGATGATGTCGGCGCCGGTATCGCCACGCAGCGTGTCGTCACCGCCCAGGCCCAGAATCGTATCGTTGCCTTCGGTGCCGTACAGCGCCTCGGCGTTCTCGGTGCCGGTGAGGATCCCCGGCGTCACGTTGCCCACATTGATGGCAAAACTGTCGGCCACCGAAGCGCCGGTGGCGTCGCTCGCAGTCAGCAATACCGAGTAAAGCCCGGATGCCGTGCCGCCCGGTGTGCCGCTGAAGGTCAGGGTCTTGCTGTCGAACTTCAGCCACTCGGGCAGGGCGCTGTTATCGGCCAGGGTCGCGCTGTAGGTCAGCGTGTCGCTGTCCGGGTCGCTGAAGCTGCCGGGCTGCACGGCGTAGGAGAACGCCTTCAGCTCGGTAACGTTCTGGTCCATCAGCGGCGTATTGAGCACTGGTGCCTGATTGGCGGCTGAGGCGGTAGAGAAGATGAAGTTGGACGCACTGAGTTTGTCGGCCAGGTTGCCTTGCAAGGCAATCTCGAAGCGATTGCCTGTGCTGTCGACCGCATCGGTCTTGATGTAGGTCTTGCTGCCGTCGGCATTGACGGACAGGTAAATGGTGTTGGCGCTGCCATCGCCCAGGCCGCGCAGGCCGATGCTGGACAGATCGATGCGGTCTTCGGCCGGGTTGAAGTCGGTGATCGTATCGCTTTGCTTGGTGCCGCTGGCGGTGTAATTGCGATAGCTGTCCAGGCGCGAGTTGTAGATGAACAGGTCCGCGCCTGCGCCGCCGGTCAGGGTGTCGGCATCGGCTCCGCCAGTGATCGTGTCGGCGCCCGCGCCGCCGTCGATGCGGTCCGTACCGGCATTGCCGTTGAGCACGTCATTGCCGTCGGTGCCGGTGAGGGTATCGCCGCCCGCCGTGCCTTCCACGACATGCTGGAAGATGAAATGGCTGGCATTGAGCGTGTCTTTCAGGTTGCCGCTCAAACCCAGCTCGAAGCGGTTGCCGCTGGCATCGGCGTCGAGTGATTTGACGTAGGTGCGGTCCAGTGTGGCGTTGTAGCTGATGTTCAGCGTACCGCCCTTGCCGCTGCCCAGCCCGGTGAAGCCCAGGTTGGTCAGGTCGATGCGGTCCTGGCTGATGTCGAAGTCGGTGACCAGATCGGTCGCGCTGGTGGTCGCCGTCCGGTAGCTGTCGGTCAACTGATCGAAGCGAAAGGTGTCGGCCCCCGCGCCGCCGGTGAGCTTGTCGGCCCCGGCACCGCCGATCAGGATGTCGTCACCCGAACCGCCGCTCAAGGTGTCCTTGCCCGCCAGGCCGAAGATCTGCTCGTGGGCCGCGCCACCGGTAATGACGTCGTTGCCCTCGGTGCCATTGACGGTCACCAGTGGGAACGCATCACCGGCGAAGCTGCCATCGCCATACACCAGGGTCAGCCCCTTGCTGGTGTGGCTGATGGTGTTGCCGACGATGCTGTTGCGGTCGGTGCCGTCTTCGTTGCGCTCGGCGACGCCGTAGGTGGAGTTGTCACTGCCGGTGATCGTGTTGCCACGGATCAGGTTGTCGCTGCCGCTGAAGAACTTGCCGGACACGCCTGTGGTGTCGTCGTAGGACTGAATGATGATTTCCGGAACCGCTGAACCCAGCGCGTTGTTGCTCAGGGTGTTATCGAAGATATCCACCCCGGAACTGCCGTAAATGCGCACGCCGGCGTTGCCGTTGTCGTGGATGTCCACGCCGCTGACCGAAACCTGGCTGGACAGCTTGATCAGTACGCCTTCTGCGGCGTTGCCATATACCGCGCCGCCGGTGATGGTGATGTTGGCGGGCGAGGGGATGTTCTCGCTGCCGCGCTGCACCACGATGCCGGTGCTGCCATTGCCATAGGCAACGTTGTTGCTCAGGGTGAAGTCGTGGGTGCTGGTGACCACGTTGAAGCCGTGGCGATCGTTGTCATAGGCGACGTTGTTTTCAAACACGCTGTCGCTCAGGTAATCGGCCACGAAGCCGTCCAGGCCGTTGCCATGCGACACGCTGTTCTTGATCACCATGTTGACGGTCTGCTCGTGCGGGTCGAAGCCGTAGCCCGAGCAATCCTTGATCTCGACGCTGTCGAGGGTGACGTTCGAGTCCTTGCCGTCAGAGCCTGGAATGTAACCGTTGAACCAGCCGTCCACCTTGCCGGTGGTGGCGTCGCGGTTACCGTCCAGCGTCAGGTTCTTCATGCCGAAGTCGTGGGTTTCTTCGCCATAGGCCGAGCGCACGATGCCGGTCACTTTAGTGTCCGAGCCATCCGCGAGCTTGATGATCGTCTCGCCCATGCCTGCACCCGACAGGGTGACGTTGCTCTTGAGCATCAGGCAGCCATCCGAAGGCTCCTCGCCACCGGACACGACGTACGTTCCGGCGCCCATGACCACTTCACCGCCGCCTGCCGCAGCAGCTGCGTCGATTGCGGCCTGAATGGCTGCCGTATCGTCAGTGACGCCGTCGCCAAGTGCTCCGAAGTCTTTTGTGTTGAATATCATGGTGTTACTCCAGGCGACGACGAATGTGGATGAATTAAGTCAATATTGCAGCGCCGGGATGATAAGACCTTTTTCTGTGGAAAAGTTGCCGATATGGGCTATATTTTCGTCGAAACCGACGACATGTACGTCAATAATGCGACTGTCATATTTGTGACGGGTAACGCGGGGCGCGGCGACGGCTTGGCGTCAAAAAGCGGCGGCCGTCGAGTGGACAGTGAGTGACGCAACCGCTATGGTCGCGCCCTTCAAAAATGGGGGGCGGGCATGGGTTATCTACTTTTCGTCACACTGATTCAGGCGTTTTCGTTCAGCCTGATCGGTGTCTATCTGGCCGGGCACGTCGACAGCTATTTCGCGGTGCTGGTCCGCGTGGTGCTGGCCGGTCTGGTATTCATTCCGCTGACCCGCTGGCGTCAGGTCGAACCCCGCTTCATGCGCAGCATGCTGCTGATCGGCGCGCTGCAATTCGGCGTGACCTATGTCTGCCTGTACCTGAGCTTCAGGGTGCTGACGGTGCCGGAAGTGCTGCTGTTCACCATCCTCACGCCACTGCACGTAACGTTGATCGAAGACGCGCTGAACCGACGCTTCAACTCTTGGGCATTGCTGGCGGCGGTGGTCGCAGTGCTGGGCGCCGGCGTGATTCGTTACGATGGCCTGGACGGCGACTTCCTTGGCGGCTTTCTGCTGCTGCAACTGGCCAACTTCACCTACGCCGCCGGGCAGGTGCTGTACAAGCATCTGGTGGCGCGCCACCCGAGCGACCTGCCGCATTACCGACGCTTCGGCTACTTCTACCTCGGCGCACTGGCGGTGGTCCTGCCCGCGTTCCTGATGTTCGGCAACCCGCAACACCTGCCCGAAGCGCCGACCCAATGGATCGTGCTGCTATTTCTCGGCCTGTGTTCGACGGCGCTGGGCATGTATTGGTGGAATAAAGGCGCGTGCATGGTCAACGGCGGCACACTGGCGGTGATGAATAACCTGCATGTGCCGCTGGGGCTGTTGATCAATCTGCTGATCTGGAACCAGCATGAGGGCTTCCCCCGCTTGCTGATCGGCGGCGGGGTGATCGTGGCGTCGGTGTGGATCAGTCGCCTGGGCGTGCGACGCGTGCCGGAGAGCGTTTCCGGCACACGTTGAGTCAGACGTGCTGGCCGCCGTTGACGTGAATCTCCGCACCGTTCACGTAGGACGCGCCAGCCGTACACAGGAAGTAGATCAGCGAGGCGACTTCCTCGGGCTTGCCCAGCCGGTGCATCGGCACCAGCCGCTCGACAATCTCGGCGGTGCCGGGTGACAGAATCGACGTATCGATTTCACCCGGCGCAATAGCATTGACCCGTATCCCGTGCGGACCGAAATCGAAGGCCATTTCCCGGGTCAGCGCCGACAGTGCCGCCTTGGACGTGGCGTAGGCGACGCCTGCAAACGGGTGGACCTTTGAGCCGGCGATCGAGGTGACATTGATGATGCTGCCCTTGGCTGCCTTCAACTCGTCAAACAAACCCCGACCCAGCAGCGCGGTGGAGAACAGATTGACGTTGAACACCTTGATCCAGGTGCTGTAATCCGACTCCAGCACACCCATGCGCCCGCCGTCCTCGGTCTTCGGTGAAACGCCGGCATTATTGACCAGCGCATCGAGCCGCCCGCCGAGCTTGTCCTTGATCGCCGCCATGCTCTCGCTGACGCTGTCGATGTTTTCCAGGTCCAGGTGAATGTGGTTGAGCAGACCTTCGGCCCACGGGCAGTCATCGACCCAGTTCTGCCGCGACGCGGTAAACACCTCCCAGCCAGCGGCATTGAAATGCTTGACCGTGGCATGACCGATACCCCGGCTTGCGCCAGTCAGCAAAAGCTTTTTCTTGTCGCTCATGAGTGCGTTCCGGTTTTTAGGGTGGATGCATCATGTTTTTTGGTGGGTGGGGTGTCAACGGGGTTCAGGCAGTACCGGTCAGGCGGCAGTGCGCATTGTGTTGATGCGCTTCAACACCCTGCGCCATAACGGCCGCTTCGGACGAGGAGCTGCCTCGGCCACCACATTCGGCATGTCGCGCAAGCGAACCCAGGTTTCGCTGCGCCAGTGCAGCACGCTCAGCGATGTGCCGGGCCATTGCAGCTGGCTCATTCTGGGGTTATCCAGCGTGACGTTCTGTTGATCATGCAAGGTCGTCAGCACCTCATGCGTCAGCCACTGACGCAGCGCGCGGTTCTCGGGCACGTAGTGATGAACCAGCAGCGCCAGCACGCCGGACTCGCTGATCATCAACTGCCGCTGGCACTCGCCATGAGCTTCCAGCCAGACCTCGCGACGCTGATCCGCATCGAGCTTGAGCGTGGCGCGCTCATCCAGCGGCCTGCCCATTAGACGGGCAAGGTCAGCGAGGCAGAACCAGGCTTGAGATTCAGTGAAAATGGCGCGCAGGGTGCGGCGGTGGCGGAGGAAGAGGGTGGCTTCGAAATGGGGGGTATGGGTGTTTCTGAGAACGATATTTTGCATGGGTGACGCTCTTTTTGGTTATCGAGAGCCGCCACGGATTGTCGCCAAACATTGGGTGGCAGCTGTGTGCAGGTTGGCGAACCGGGCAAAAAGACAAACCCCGGCAGACCCGAAGATCTCCCGCGCACAGCCGCCATAGCGCGACATGCAGGCCGACAGGATCTGCTGTTTCGCGATGGAGCGTATTTTTGTCTTTTCTTTGGGTCGCCAAACCCAGCCGCTGATTTTGCAGCGAACGGCGGGGAGGTTAGCGTGGCAGGGGTGGGGTGGCAAGGGTGTGGGGGTGGGTTGGGGCGTAGGAAATGTCGTTTTTTTGGGGTGGGTAAGGTGCGTGAGGTTTTAGGGTGTGGTCAGATATCTGTGTTGTCGGTTGATGTTGATTACTGGGAAGGTGTCCATGCATATGGAGTAGATGAGGTCAGTAAACCCTCGATCACCCTCGACAACCCCACACAGGAGGCGACATGTTCGACAAAGGCATCTGGCTGAACCAACCCCGGCATTGCAGCGTGACGGACGAGCGTTTGACAGTCATCACAGACCCGCAAACCGATTTCTGGCAGCAGACGCACTACGGTTTCTGCCGCGACACCGGTCATTTTCTGGGTGTATCGGTGACCGGCGATTTCACTGCGCAAGTGCATGTGCAGGGTGATTTCAAGACACTTTACGATCAGGCGGGCTTGATGGTCCGCATTGACGAGCGCAACTGGGTCAAAACCGGCGTTGAAGTCAGCGACGGAGCCTTGATGCTGGGTAGCGTTCTAACTTGCGGACAATCCGATTGGGCAACGGGTGCGTTTGATGAGTCGTCCTCCGGTCTCTGGCTGCGGGTCACCGTCGCCAAGGGCGTACTGCGTATTCAGCACTCCAGCGACGGCCTGCGCTGGCCGCTGCTGCGCCTGGCACCATTTCCCGTGAGTGAGTCTTATGCCGTAGGCCCAATGTGCTGCAGCCCGGAACGGGGAGGGCTGGAGGTGGTGTTCTCTCATTTCGAGGTCATGCCTGCATTGGGCAAGGATTTGCATGATCTGACGTGAGTGACTCTTCAGCGAGCCATTGCAGGCTTGCTGAAGAGCGACAAGGTTATTTCGTATTACTGAACGACAGTGAACTTGCAGTTTTCAGGTGATGTTTTTTCACACACGTTATAGACAAGACCAAAAGGCCCATCTTCTTTTTTCCAGGTATTGCCTGCAGTTTTTATAGTGAAATCCTTATTGTTTTTAGCGATGAAACGCATGTCCAGCGCCTCGCGTCCACCGATGTTGTAGGTGCAGTGCTGCAACATCTGAGGCGCGTCTGCACCCTCTTGAATAGCGATAGCCAGGTCAAAGGACTGCACAGGCATTTTCTTTGTAACAACGCCTTGCAGAACGCCGGTCCACTCGCCGTCATGGCCGCTCGCCCGGTATACACCGGGTGAGACCTGTTCGATCTTCGAGACAGCAGGGCAGTTTTCCGTTGCTTGAGCGGTCATGGATATGCCCAGCAGGGACGTAGCCATTGCGACGCCGATCAATAGTTTTTTCATGATATTCCTTAAATTGATTTAATTCTTGATGTGTATATAATCGTATATGCAGAATTTTTACGAGGTTAGGCCGAGCGAGATTGTTTTCCAAGTCCGCTAGTTGGTTGTATATGGCTATCTAGTGTGCAGCAAGAGTTGTGTTACTTGTTATCTAGTTATTAAGCAAGGTGCGTGCTTTAGTAATAACTTGATCGTATCCAGTGTGGATGGATTTATCGTAGGCGTTAGTCTGTCTATTGTCTGCGCCTTCAGGCCTTAATTGTTTGTAGGAAATGACGTTGGTTTGTGTGGGGGTAGTGAGTTGACTTATTACTCCTGAGGCCCTGTCCAAACCGGCATGGCAAGGGCAGCGCGCGGGATGACTGCTCGAAAGACCCAGCCGGAGGCTTCACCAAGGCTTGGTTCGTGAAAGCCACTCCCCACAGGCGTACGAACCAATAATGCCTTTGCGGTATCCGCAGATGGGAACCGAAATCTTCGGCTGGCGGGATGGCGGTTATGGTCCATCAGATCTAACGCCGAAGCGCTCAGAATCATGATCATTCTTGAGACGCCATTCACGTATGTGCGCCTCGACCAAGCCAGCGCCATAACTTCATTTTGGCTAACCAGAGGCCATCCGGCGTACCCAGTATTTTAGGACTTTCCTTTCGATATTCAGGGCTATGGGAAAAGATCGATTCTGATGGGTAGGAGCGACTAGGCTATGAAGGTCTGACCTTTGAACTCTCTTTTGGTCGGGCCTGCTGTTAATGACTGCTTTGGGTCGAATGCAGCCAGCTCTCTGGGCTTCGTGAGCTTCTGGACGAGCATCTCTGACGTTGACGCCCAACCGGTCGTTCCTTCCGACCGCCGAAGTCTGTAGGTAAACTCTGGCCGCTGATGACGGCTGAGCAGATACTCAACCGGTCTGAGTACCGGGAAAATGATACAGATCGCGCTGAGCTTAAAGAGCTGTTGGTAAATCTGCTGAAACTCGTCGCTTAAACTCCTAGGCAGCTAGCGAGCCGCTGAGATCCGTTTTCGATCAGAAGACGCGCCGTGCGACAGTCCACACTGGGTCGGCATCCAACTTGTCTGCGGGGGAGGTCCCCTTTTAGGTATCTCAGGCATAATCGGATCCATGTTCTCGGTGATCGAGATTTCAGTCTGTTAGTCATGTGAAAAAGGATTGCGACATGCAGTGGATCGATGAGACGGGGTTAGCAAAATGGGCAAAGAGGATTGACGCTCGCGCGCACCTTCCTGACCTGATAGCTGACTTGATAAGGGCGTCCATCACCGATGCTAGCCGATTTCGATTTCCGGGCGGGGATGCTGGCCAAATTCGAGGCTGGGATGGCGTCCTTGAGACAGCTGGGCCGGCTGAGTTTGTACCCGCTGGCAAATCCAAATGGGAATTTGGAGCTGGTGCGGGTGCAAGAAAGGCCACCGATGACTACAACAAGCGCACAGGGAAAACAGATCCCGTCGAGATGGCTGAGAGCACTCTGGTGCTAGTAAATCTGGAAAAATGGGACACGCCGCGGGAGCTTCTCACGGAATGGGAAGACGAGAGGACTAGGGAGGGTAAGTGGAAGAAGGTCATTTATCTCGATGCCGTCGAGTTGGTCCACTGGCTTGATCTACATCCAGCTGTGGCGGCGCTGTACGCAAGAGACGTCTTGGGTAATGCGCCACGGAATGGTGCGCTCAGCACGGACGAGTTTTGGGAGATGTACAGCTTGCGCTTCAAGCCTCGTTTGCACGAGAAGGTTGTGCTGGGTGACCGTCAGGAGGTTGCCGAAGAGTTGCTTCAAAACCTCGCGGGGCCAGCTCAAGCAATCATGCTTGGGGCTGAGACGGGTATTGAAGTTGTTGCTTTTGCAGTCGCGGCGATCCGGATGGCCCCTCCCGACATCAAAAGAGCGTTGGAGGTCAAAACGCTGATTGTCGAGACTGAGGCCGCCGCACGTTTCCTAAGCCAGCGTACAAACCTGATATTTATTACTACAAACGATGGCGATCGGATGTCAGGTGTCCTTTCCGCTAAAGGGCCGACTTTGTCCGCAGTAACTGGGGTTCAGGCCAGAAAGCACAAGTCGCTTAAGCGATCATCAGCGACTGGAATGGTTGACGGCTTTACGGCGATGGGAATTGAGCGCGACGAAGGGTATGAATTAGCTCACCGATGTGGGCGTAGTCTCACAATTCTGGAACGACTCATTTCTAATCGACCCTATTCTCCGCCCGAGTGGGTAAGTGGCGCCGCGGGAATGAAGGCCGCTTTTCTAGCTGGCGGTTGGTCCATCAATCAGAAACTCGACCGGCTTTTGGTGGCGGAGCTTTCTGGGGTGGGGGAATACTCGGATTTGGAAGAAAAGCTGCTTCCTTCAACCATGTTGGCTGATCCCCCGTTTGATCGGGTTGGTGAATATTGGCAAGTGCGGGCCCCGGTTGATGCGTTCAGCTTCTACGGGCAATTGATTGGCGAGCAGGATTTGCAGCGTTTAAAAGCTGCGGTGCTGAAGGTTTTCAGTCATGTAGTAGAAGAGCCGTCTCGTGATGAAAAATTTACCCTTCATTACGTCTCCCCTGCGGACTACAGCAAATGGTTGAGAGAAGGGCTGGCGCTTACGCTCCTTATTATCGCGACGATGGACCAGGTCGGTGGGTTGTATATGAATCAGGCAACCGCCCAGCAATTTGTCGATGAAATACTTAGCTCACTGCCTGAGTGGGGGAAGAACCACCGGACATTGGTGGGGCTATCGGGTCAGACAACCTTGATCGCAGAGGCTGCGCCTAGCCCTTTTTTGACGGCCCTCGAATCTATGTTCGAGGGCGAGCAGGACAAGATCGTTGGTCTGTTTCATGACAAAGATGATTGGTCGGTTGGTGCATCAGGTCCCTACATCCAAATCCTCTGGGCGCTTGAGGTTTTAGCTTGGGACCCAAAGCTTTTGAATCGAGCTGCAATAGTGTTAGCAAAGCTTGCCGAGCTGGATCCCACGCCGGACTCAAACAGAGTCAACCGTCCGATCAATAGCTTGAGGGACATTCTGCTTACCTGGTCGCCCAACACCCATGCAACTCTTCGCCAGCGTATTGCATGCATCGATAGCGTGCTTTCCAACGTTCCAGCGGTAGGATGGCAGCTCTTGGTCAAGCTGCTCCCACGGTCGCATGACTCTGTCTCGCCGACCCAAAAACCCAAACTTCGCGATGTTGCATCTGTAAATCCCGAGGAGCTTACGTTTGGAGTAGTTTGGGATGCACAGCATGCAGTGGTAAGTCGTGCAATAAAATTGGCTGCTGATAATGAAGAAAGGGCAATAGTGCTGGTTAACTCTTTCTCTGCCTTCAGGCCGGACGACCGGGAGGCTGTGCTTGCGTTTATTGATACGTATCTGGCCACGCATCAATCGGACGGAGCTAGCCCGGTCTGGAGTGCACTTCAAGCGATGGCAGCCAAGCACGAGTTTTATGCAGACAGTGACTGGGCTATTGAGGAGGAAGAGCGGCTGGGGATTCAATCTCTTTTGGATAAGCATCGCCCTGTCGATCCGATTTACCAGGACAAGCAGCTTTTTGATGACTGGTTGCCACATATCGGGCGTTATCAGGAGATTACGGATTTCGAGCCTGATGCTCTAAGAAAAGAGGCTTTGGTCCGTATCCTGGAGCGCGCCGGTCCACTCGGTATACTTGAACTAACAAAAAAGGTCGCCATTCCGATGCTCGTGGCTCAGGCAATCGATATCGAGCAGATCACTCAAACAGATCTTGTCACGCTAGTTGAGGCCACGGTAATTCAGTCTCCAGTTCCCGAGCTGGCCCTCTACGCGTCAGCACTTGGCGCACAAAGATACGGAGATTCCTGGTCTCAGATTATCGAGGCTAAGATATTTCCATTGGTGCCTGACGCAGGAGATAAATGTTATTTGCTGCTCGGTTGGCCGGTTAACAGCTGGACTTGGGATTTTGTTGAGTCTCAAGGGCCGGAAGTTCACGAGCAATACTGGCGGCGTCTTAACATCGTTCCGAATGAGGGGGCTTCGGACGATTTGATGAGGGTCGTGAAAGAATTTCGTGCTGTCGAGCGGAGTCTTGACGTCCTATGTCTAGGGCACCGCCGGCTAGCTGAATTTGATTCTGAGATGATTGTTGCTCTGCTTTCTGAAGGGTTACGGCAGTCTGACAGTAAACAAAATGGAACGATGCTCTCTTATTACCTCGAATCAGCTTTCAAAGAGCTTGATGGGCGTGATGATGTTGAACCACTTGCTATCGCACGTTTGGAGTATGCGTATCTACCTGCCATTCAGGATCAGCGACGACCCTTAGTTATCTATAAGCAGATGGCCGAAGACTCGGATATTTTTGTAGAGATTCTGTCCCACGTTTTTAGAGGTAAGAACTCGCCTGCAAGGAAGGAGTTGACAGCTCGCGAAAGGAATATAGCGAGTGTCTCATTCAGGTTGCTTTCAGCTTTCGAAACATTGCCTGGAGCTACCGCAGAGGGTGTTGATCAAGCGAAGCTTGAGTCTTGGATTGCAGGTGTACGTACGGCAGCAGTTGAGAGAGACATTGCCGATATTGCGGATCAGCATATAGGGAAGACTTTCGCGCACTCCCCGCGATTCGATGTAGCGGCAATTTGGCCTCCGACTGAGGTTTGCATGGTCATAGAAAACCTTGCTTCAGAGCAAATTGAAACCGGTTTTGAGATGGAGTGCTTTAACAAGCGTGGCGCCTACATGAAGTCGTTTGGGGAGGGAGGGGCTCAGGAGCGAGTGCTAGCAAGGCAGTACTCAAGTTGGGCAGCACTGGCCGTGGAGTTCACCCGGACATCTGCGATGCTTGAGAGGGTGTCAGAGTCGTGGAGTCGGATGGCGGATAGGGAAGATCTTAGTGCGGAAGTCGACAAGCTGAAACGCTGATTTCCCGTGTCATTCCTGCGAGTCAGGTCTCCTGACTCGCAGTGATTCATCCGCTATTACATACGATCCAATAGAGCGGGTACTGACACATCTGCAAGCAGATTTCCTCCGGTCACCCCTGCTCAAGGCCCTACACGCACACCTTTCTCCTGCGCTTCCTTTACAAGCCGTTCACGATCTTCAGGAAGCAGCATTCGCACCTCAACCAGCGAGTCTGCAGCTTTACTCACCGCAGACACATAAGCCTCCTTCGTGGGGTAGCGTTCCTCCAGGGAAAGGCGAGGGTCTCCGGCCACGATTCGCTCTTTCTTCGTCGCGGCAAACGGGAGGAAGCTGCCTTGGAAGTTACAAAAGCCACCATCAAAAAATTCGGGCCGGAAGGTATTCCAACCCGTGTAAGTTCCGATGGGAGCGCCTAGATACACATCCCGAACGCCACCCACATCAATTCCGTCTGCATCCACTTGAGGCACCAGGAGGCCGTAACTGCCGACCCCCGATTTCGGCGGCTCGTTTGTGAGAATGCCAGAGCTGTCTTCGGGACGAAAACCAGGTCCAAAATCAAGCACTTGCAGGCTGTTGACGGCACCGGTGTAGCGGAGCTCGGGGCGCGAAACGCCACCGTAATGGGTCGCGGGGATGAGCGGGAAACTGACCCTGTCCGCCGGCACGAGGGTGCCGTCCGCCACAGAGGGTTTTATCGAAGCTGGCGGTGTTGTCTCATCACGAACCCAGCCAACGAGATTGATGAACGCTGCGCGCATGGTCCAGGTGTGTGGATTTGGATTTGATTGCACCTGGCAAAGCCCAAAGGGTGGGTTAGCCGGGAGTGGCAAAGACGGCGGGGCATGCTGCGTACTTGCCATAATAAAAGTGCGGACGTTTGCTGGTTCATGTGCATCGCGCAAGCCGAGTGGATCGGTAAGGCCAAGCGACTGGCGTCCTTCCCAAAGTTCAAGGGCCGTTGCCATGTGGAATATCAGAGGGCAAGTATTGTTATCGTTGCAGCGATCCAGCAAACCCTGCGAGCGTCCGGTAACAGGGTCGGTTTCCCGGCCATAGGTAAACGGAAAATCGTAAGCAGGGTAGTCATGATCGACCTGTTGGCCCCACGCCCGGCCAGGTTGAGCAAATCGGATGTTGAGCGGCATCAGGCCGCCACCGATATGCGGCATCGCACCGTCATAGACCCGCTGACCTTCCTCGCTGCGGTTGAAACCCAGCGCGATCATGCTGCGGATGAATCGCCCGGCTTGTGATGAACCAGTGATAATCGACTTGACCTTGGGCCCATGCACTACAGGGTTGGGCACACCGGTATCGTCATGCTCAGCCTGCTGGAAAAACGCACCAACATCCCGTGCAATCGCAAAACCGATACCCATTACCGCCGGCTCCTTGGCCTGGTAAATCAGCTCGTAAAGCTTACCGGGCTGAAAACCGGCGGGTAGGCATATTTGGGTTTCGCTCGGCGTAGTGCAATCGCCAAAATTCCAGTCATTCACTGGAATTTCCTGTCGGGGCGCATTTGCCCGCGAACGCACCGTCAACGTCGGACGAAAGCCATCCGCGAGCACTTTGGTATTGTCGGTTTCAACCGATTTATAGCTGGTATGAGGCGGGGTGGAGGTGAACCAACCTGCGGACAGGTTAAGGCTGGCGGTCGGTGAGAGCGTGGTCAACTCACTGCGCACCACACCTGTTACCGGAGACCCATCAGTATTTATGGCCGTCGGCAATTGCACCATCATGCGGTTGTCACCCGGGGCAACGTCCCCCTGCCAGGCAAACGCGATCAGCGTCGTACCCTGGCGCTGCAGAAAACCGTCCCCGGCGACTTCGAAGTTATTGAACGCTGCTGGACTACCCTGCATATCAGCGTTGAACAATAACATCGCGCGCTTAGAGCCTCGATTTGGCACGTCGAATAGAAGAATGTCATTCGATTTAGCCACGTCAGCGGGACGCAGGATTGCAACATCAGTCGTGTATTCAACCATCCCGCGACCGTTACGGGGTGCAAGTTCGATGTCTTGAATAATCTTGTTTTCAGCCGCTCCTGGGTCTAACTCACCATGAGCGCGCGCAAAGACGCGTTCGTAAGTCCCTGTATTCCCGAAGCTTTCGCCTCCGAAAGCAGGTTCGGTCCGCAGGATCTCTAACTGTGTAATACGGGCTTGGGCGGGTGCTGCAACGATCATCATGGCGCTTGCAAACGCTGCAGCATGAAATAGGCGATTCATCCTTACCCCCAATTTGTCATTTTTTTTATGGATGGCTTTTGATGCTCTGATGACGATGATTTGTACAGACCATAGGGCGTCAAGCATAGCCCGCAGCTAGCTCGGTTATCATGAATTCGTCAGCGTTCCGAGAGCATTCCTTGCCAATTTCAGCATTCAGGTGGTCAGTGGCTAGGTGAGGAATGTAGCCATGGCGTATTCATGACTTTGTGCTGGACCTGAAGCAGCGCTACCTTTTGCTTGTATCCAGCAAAATCTGATTTCCATGCAGAACTAAGCCCCTCATCGGTCACGCCAACGGGGGAGTGAATGTGAGATCGAAAAGGGAATGGGGTATCTTCCGCCCACAACCCGACCTGCACTTTGGGAGGAAGAAATGCGAATTTACATTACAGGCGCCTCGTGTGCGGGCGTCACCACGTTAGGCCAGAACCTTGCCATGCAACTCGAGTTGCTGCACGCCGACGTCGATGATTATTTTTGGATGCCGACGAACCCGCCTTTTACGACGAAGCGGCCTGTCAGCGAGCGTGTGACTTTGATCCAACACGCGCTCGGAGACAAGGATTGGGTACTAACGGGTTCTTGCATGGTCTGGGGAGATGCACTAGTGGATCAAGTCGATTTGATCGTGTTCGTTGTGACGCCAACACCCATTCGACTGCAACGGCTGGACGCTCGTGAAAAATCACGCTTTGGAGAGCGTATAGCTCCCGGAGGTGACATGCATGAAATACATGCGGGATTCAGGGAATGGGCTTCGCAATACGATAATCCGGACTTTTCAGGACGAAATCGGGCGTGGCACGAGCGATGGCTATTGGGGCAAGCGTCTCCAGTGTTGCAAATTGACGGTGCAAATAGTGCGGAAGAGATGGCTGCTGAAGTTACTCGTGCGCTGTCGCAAGCATCGTAGCAGGCCTCAGGCGAAGAATTTTCCTGAGGTGATTTCCAATGAAGAGGAAGCGTATCCTGAATGTACCTTGCGCAAGTTTTTCAGGTATCCATTGATGCGGCAATAGCTGCTCGACCTTACGGACTTTCTGCGCAGGCAACCCTGTCAGCGCATCCTGGAGAGACGCATACGGATCATGCCCGCTCATATCCGCAGGTTGGATCAAGCTCACAATCGGCGCCCGTTTTTCCACTAAGTAACTACCCTGCGAACAGCCATTTTTTCGACCAAAAGCTCATTATCCGATTTGGTTTTCGGCCCAATGTCGTCTACTGGTGCGACCCCGTCATCAAGGCAGCGCAGCCCAGTATTCGAGGCTGTAATCGAGTACTTTACTGACGGCTGAGTCTTCGGTTACCAGATGGGCGCTCATCTACGCTTGTAGCATGTTCATTACCAGGACTGCTTTTTCTTGCCGTGTTGTTAGCGCTCAGAGTCGCGCAATACTAACAGGGCGCCCCCTGATGAGTCTGGAGAGGATCCAAATAGGACTGAGGCCGAAGGGAGCAGCCCTACCGAGCGCTCCCCGACACCTCAGCAACCCTTTTCTCCAAAACCGTGGCGTTGACCTCACAAAGCATGATGAAGATTAGAAAGTAGAGGCAGATAATTGCGGCACAGCCCGCTCCCATTCCAAATGCCCACTGTTCACCGGTGATCTCTTCGATTTTTTGGTTGTAATTGCCCAGCACCAAGTTGCAGACAACCTCCTTGTCCCACTGCTCTTTAAAAGGTGCCACATTATCCGAAAAAAGACAGTACTTATTGTCTATCGCCCACCGGGTAGACCCGCCCCACGGCAACCAATTGCCGGTGCTATTGAAGGCGTCGTTTGGCTGAACCCAGAACGTGGTATGCGTTTTCTTGATCGTTAGCAACGCGTAGGGGGTCTGCGTGAACACATAGGCTGCCGAGGATAGAAATGCCGCTACAAGTAGCATCATGGTTCGTACGGTTCTTCGCCGAAGCTTTGAGGGGATTCTGAAGGCGAGTTCGTTTGCATCGAAGTAGCGACGTGCGCGGCAGAGTTCCTCGATTGTCAGCTCATGACGATCCAGCCAAGAAAGCAGCTTTGTCATGTGTTTGGACGTCCTTAGTTGCAGTCCGAACCACAGATTAAAGCGCTGCAAGTCTTCGTGATCCGCCCACACACGCTGTGCAAATTTGCTGTTGAAGCCCTTTGTCGCTCCCAACAGCTGATGCCATCGGTAGACCACATAGAACATCGCGTTGGTTCTGAGCATCACATAGACCATCAATGCTGCAGTTCCCAGATAGGGGAGTACTTTGATTGCAACGTCGAGCCATTCCAAAGGAGATTTAACGAGCTGTTCGGACAAGGAGGCGTTTCCAATAATATGGTGAATGGCAAGGGAGAGCTGGTGCGTTTCGCAACGTTATGCTGCTATCTCATGTACATCTGCTTGGTTCGGGTCATTTTAATGACATAGGTGTCAGCGAAAAGGCCAATTGTTTCTAATACGACTTCGTCCTTTTTTGTGCTACGAATGTCATATCGCTGGGACTGAGCCAATAGGAGAGCTTTCTCAATCTCGGATTCTTCAGCACTCTGATAATGTGAAGTGCCACGCAGGTCTGTGTTCAGGCCGGCTATCGATTTGGCGATTACTCGAGTTCTCACATTCACTAGTTTGATTACCAATTCATTATCAGTGGCCTGCCATTCTCCATTGCCATGGAAGCTATAGCTTGTGGCGTATGGAGGGAAGGGGACTTGCAAAAAGGTTGTGCTTTTCAGCAAACCAGTGATTCGGTATGTTCTGTTGCGAAAATACTGAATAGTGCCCTCGAAGCCTACCACTCCATTTTGTTGAGGGTATTGGAATTTCTCATTCCACATGCCGAGTAATTTGTAGTTCAAACCGTCGGATGAACTTGGGGGATTAATGTAGGGTACCCAAGGCCCAAGGATGGTCGAAAAATCCCTGAAAAACGCGAGTAGAAAGATTACCGTTGCGCCGATGCTTGTCCGCCAGCCGACTCGAAATCTGCTCCATCTCATACTGCGCTATCCATGTTGTAAAAATTCCCTGTTCGTTTGTATGACCAAGTGCCTAAGCGTCATCTTTCTATACCACAGATTATGCACAGTCTGTTTAGATATTCTAGTTTTCCGGCGATCTGCTTCTGCGTCAAGCCTTAAAACTTGAGCTGCACCTGTACCTGGCTTGTACGTTGACCAGAGCTTCGTCTGACGCGTCTTGGGACTGCCTGCCTGAAGGCACTTGATGGTTAGTTGCTTGTGCTGCTTGTTGGGCTACCTGTCGATAGAGGCACCGGCTCTATCACGATTTCTGTGTGCAACATAGGCCAAGTGAAGGGGTGACACCTGACCTGTTGCCTAAGTTTGACCTTGATATCATCCTTAGCTCAAAGTTTTTTCTAGGCAATTTGATTCTTTGATCTGCTGCGAGCTTAGCCCGCCGGATACGAGGCGCTGGAGGGCCTATTAGCAATGCTGCAAGCAGTGGGGCCTTTGCTTCACTCGCATCGGGGCACCCCATACGGTGGCCAAAAGTTTCTGAAACTGCTCTAGCAGTATAATAAGTAATCGCGGAAACTGCTGGAATAATACTCCTATGCAACGGGTGTTCCTAAGTTTTAAAACCGAGTGTATACCGACCTTAGGCTAGATGAAGGTGCCGCGAGACATTAGTCATTATCCGACGCGTCTCTACATCTGGATTCGGCACCCTAGCCCAAGAATTGGCCTATGGCTTTGCGGTTTGGAACGCTATATAGAGAATTACAATGTCGTCCTACAGATAATCGCAAATAGCTCCGCCGTTGAGTAAGATGGAAAATAGGGTGAGGAGTACTTCACTCAGTCACTCTTGGTGTCTATAAATGCTCTTGGTCCGTTTTCCTTTTGATACCCTCAAAAAAATAATTAATTATATATTTTTCAAACGACGTGAGATTTGGGGTGTTTACAATCGTTTGACGCAAACCAATTTTGTTGAATTGATCGATGGCGTGGTGAATTGATAAGTCTTCGGTTTCAAAATTCACGACCTGAGCCCGATGTAACTTCTTTGATATCATTCGAGGCAGTCCATACTCCTCAAGCTGGTAGACGATTGAGGGCAAGAAGGCATGAGCGACTTTGGAGGCAAAGGCAGATATATCAACCGTTGACGTTTTGAGAATAACCTTTTGCAGGGTGTTGACGTCTTTCAGTAGCGAGGAAAGCTTATAAGTCGCATTTTTTTCTAGTTTGAAAAAAATGTTTACATCAATTTTGTACTTTTCTAGCTCTGACAGTAGTTCCGGCAGCGTTTTCGTCCAGTTCTTTGAAAGCGCCTGAACGAAGGCGACGAATCGACTATGTTCAATTTCCCAGACTCCAGGCTGGAATTTCATTATTTTGTAGAGCGAATAATCCCAGCGAAAGGTCTCGTCCGAGTTTAAATATCCTAGACTTCTCCAGTCCTCAGGATTTTCTCTCAAGTCAGTGGCGATGGCTTTTATAATCGCGCCATTACACTGTAGTAAATTTTCACTTTGGAATTTTTCGAAATTGTTTGTCCCGATGATTTCGGATAGTTCCTCACGGTATGCAATGATCTTCCCGATCTGCTCTTTAGTTAAATCCCCTTTGTAGTCCTGCTCATTTATATCACTCAGTAGCGCTTCTGGTAGCACAAGATCAAGGGATGTCTCGATTGGTGCTGGTGGTTCTTCTAGGATGTAGACATGGCCAATAAAATGTTTGAACATTCGCCCACTTCTACCGATAATGTTTTTATATGTAAAATCATTAAGTTTGGATATGCCGTTTTTGTTGCGCCAGATTACAACGTTTTCTGCGGAAGTGTTAACACCTTCAATAATTGATGAGGTTGAAATTATATTTTTCAATCCTTCCGGCTCTTCAAACAGCTTAATCTGAATTTGGCTCAATGAGCGATGGATCTGGCCGTTGTGCACGCCGGTAGATTTTTTTATTAGCTCAACCAGGCTCCACGACTGTGAATAGTTTTTTGCAACCCATGCCGAAAAACTCTTAAGAATTTGACTATCGGCATTCTCGATGTTGGCAATAGCTAGGATCGAGACGCGATCTATGTCAGCGTAGGTCCCAGCGTAAATCAGAGTCTTTCCCGTACATTTTTTAAAGAGCTTTTTGAGCGCTTGGTTTTTTTGCACTTCACCATGTATTTCTTTATACAACTCGTGCTTTTCAAGAAATACAGTGTTGAATTCAAGAGAAATGAAACGCATGCCTTTGGTAAATGGGTTGTCAGATAGTTTTGAGATGTTCGGAGCTAAGAAATATCGTTGCTTGGCTATGTCGCCCAATTTTATGATGGATTTTATCAGGGATGCTGAGCGTTCTTTATCGAACACAGCACTGGCCTTATAAAATTCGTCAACTACGAGTATGTCAATTGATTTTAGTTTTGGTATGTAGCTTATTGCTCGCTCCTGTGGAAATATAAAGATGTTTTTGGCTTCAGGTGCGGCTTCAGTTGTCGTAATTATTTTGTATTCGTTTGAGAATTTTGCATTAAGTCTCCGACGAGTCTCATCTGTTAGAGCGATTGTTGGAACTATGATGACGACGTTGTCTGGTTTTTTGAGTGAAATAAACGAGTCAATAACAAAGCTCTTACCAAAGCTTGTGGGGGCACTAATTGCTAAGCTTTCACCAAGTAATAGAGACTTGAGTAAGCCTGACTGTTCCCGATGCAAGGTGAGTGGCGCTGAGCTTCCGGTGTCTACTTTAAAAGCATCGTAAACATAGCGGTCTTGCCAATTTGCAGTCTCGACTTTCATATATGGATACAATCCGGTCGAGCGGATCAGATGATTCACCAAGGAACTGTATGGTATATCATTTTTTTCATGATGTGCTAACAGCCTGATCAACGCATTTCTGGCTTCGTTTTCTAGGTTGCTGTTTATTAATTCATTTATTTCGGAGCAGCGGGAGAAAATGTCCATTTTACTGATCCTTGTAAAATTTAACGTTTGATACGAATTTTTTTACAATCTCGGATTTTGAAGGTACCGGGAATAAAATAATATGAAATGAAACTTCCTGATATTTGTGAGCACTCTTCATTTTCGATATCTGTTTTTTGAAGTATGCAGTTGCACGCTCACGCTGGTGCTGAATTACTTGATCCCTATAGGTAGTCGACATCTCGGTGTGAGTTTTGGTAAGCGTGCATTCATAAAGTAAGAGGATGGGGATATTTAGTTTGCTTTTGAGTGGGTCAATCGACTCGTGAGGGCTGAGTGCTTCTTTGATTCTATTGCACATTGCGGGATCGTTCAGTATGAGATCAACATCATTGACATCAATAATGATGGAGTTTTCTTTTTTTAATTTATCTATTTTTAAAGAGTTGTATACGGAGTTGACTATTTTTGTCAGGCTCACATCTTCAATACTGGTATAGAATTTTGCTTCACCGAACCAAAGTGTGAAATTGCCATTTGCCACTACGATATGGACACTGTCAGCCCCTTTTGCATTATCCTGCGGATTCTGCTTGTAATAAATTTTCGGTACAACTGGAAGTGCCTTGAAGTGATGCTTCATAACACCATACAGTACGATCTCCGCCAACTCGCTGCCTTCGCCGATTTTATCATTATCGCTCAATCTCAAATTTTTGGCGGCTGCGGCGAGTAAGGAATGGTTCACTAGACTATCTCGCTCTCGTTGCGATAGAGCGGTTTCGGCAATGTTATCCCATATAAAATTTTGAAATATTGGGTATCGCCACTTCCCCTCTTCATAGTTATTTAAAAAACTTAAGACTTTTTTGTTAGAAATAGGAGCCATCCCTGATTCTAAAGTTAAATTCTCAAATAAGTCATCTATCAATATATCAAATGAAAATTTTGGATTGTTTTTCATTTTTTTGCTCTATGAAAGCTGGCTAACGGCGAGATATTGGGGGTATGACGGGGACCCGTAGTACGGGAATATTGCCTAGTTGGGACAACGTCAGAGGAAGCATGAGGGACGCTGATGAGGCTTAAGATCCTTCGGGTACTACTTCTACAGTGAAGTTTTTTGTTCAAGTCCGGTCCGAGACATTTTTCAGCCCAATTGAGCGCTTGGTTCATGAGTCAGCATCCCTGTCTAAAGCTGCAAGCGCTTGGCTGGCAGCACAAATTCTCAATGGTATGATGATATTATGATATCAGCGAAGTGGGGCTTCGACTATTGCGGCTTAGACCTTCGTAAAAGGCTTTCGCCTAGACCGCTCACGGCGTCGATTTGGGGTCTGGAGCGATTGAGGGCTTGCTGGCTGCCTTTGGACCTATCCGTACTCCGTCACCCTTAGCCGACAAGTCATAAGCATGGTCAGCTTATGTCGGAATCGCGGGAGAATGTTGCTAAGTCCAGAATAGCCTTTACACAGTGTCGCAGAGCCGTTTTACCGATGTTCTGATCCCGACAAACCTGTGGAACGGCCAGCCCCTAATCCTTGATCACCTTCACGATTTGCAGCTTATAGCTGTCATCAAATGGTTTGCGCTTTTGGTCATGAAGAGCTGCTCGATAAATTTATTTTCCACCTATAGAGGTGTCCAGAATCGTTAGATCACTACATGTCAGCCTTAACTTTCTGTAGGCAACGGCTCCACCAACGGTGTAGACCCCACCCGCGCCGGCTCCCCCCTCAACCCCACCCGCATATCCGCCCCACTAGGCTGCTGATACAAACTCAACCCGAACTCCGGCATCACCGTAATCAGATAATCGAAAATATCCCCCTGTATCCGCTCGTAATCCACCCACACCGTGGTGCGGGTGAAGCAGTAGATTTCCAGCGGGATGCCCTGCGAGGTGGGTTCGAGCTGGCGAACCATGCAGGTCATGTTCGGGTTGATGTCGACGTGGCTTTTCAGGTACGCCAGGGCGTAGGCGCGGAAGGTGCCGATGTTGGTCATGCGTCGGCGGTTGGCGGACATTTGTGCGACGTTGCCTTGTGCCTGGTTCCAGGCCAGCAGTTCAGCCTGTTTGCGGCCGATGTAGTCGGTGAGCAGGTGGATTTGCATGAGTTGCTGTTCTTCATCGTCGCGCACGAAGCGCACGCCGCTGGCGTCGATGAACAGGCTGCGCTTGATGCGCCGTCCGCCTGATTGCTGCATGCCGCGCCAGTTGCGGAACGACTCGGACATCAGGCGCCAGGTCGGAATGGAGACAATGGTTTTGTCGAAGTTCTGCACCTTGACGGTGTGCAGGGTGATGTCCACCACATCGCCGTCCGCGCCCACTTGCGGCATTTCGATCCAGTCGCCGACGCGCAGCATGTCGTTGCTGGTCAGTTGCACACTGGCGACGAAGGAGAGCAGGGTGTCTTTGTAGACCAACAGGATGACCGCCGACATGGCGCCGAGGCCGGACAGCAGTAGCAGGGGCGAACGGTCGATCAGGGTGGCGACGATGATGATCCCGGCGAAGACGTACAGGATCATTTTCGACAGTTGCACGTAACCCTTGATGGAGCGCGTGCGGGCGTGTTCGGTGCGCGCATAGATGTCCAGCAGGGCATTGAGCAGGGTGCCGATGGCTAATGTCATGAACAGGATGGTGAACGCCATGGCGATGTTGCCGATCACGTTCCGGCCCGCAGTGCTCAAGCCCGGGACCAGGGTGAGGCCGAACTGAATGACCAGCGACGGCACCATCTGCGCCAGTCGGTGAAAGACCTTGTTGTGGCGGAAGTCGTTGACCCAGTGCAGGGACGGCTGACGGCCGAGCATCCTGACGGCGTACAGCACCAGAAAGCGCGCCACGCGGCCAAGCACCAGTGCGGCGGTCAGCAACAGGATCAGGGCCAGCCCGGTGCGTACCCACGGGTGCTGATCGAGCATGTCCCAGATTTCCTGGGTCTTGAGCCAAAGCGAGTGAATATCCATAAAAGCATCGGGCCCGTTGAGCGAAGAGGGGGCGTGATTAGAACATTTACCGGGGCGGACGGGGCGGCCTGTGAGCACGAAGTGCACGTTGGGCAATGATTTCAAATTGTATCAATTGCTGAAGTAGACTCATCGCTCATTATCAGAGGAGTTGCGTCTTGCACCTATCCATCGTTCAACGCTGTGCGTCACGTCTCGGGTTGCAGGCCTTGTGGGTACTGGTCGGCCTGGCCTCGTCGACACTGGTCAGTGCCGCCGGTGCGTTACCGACCTACGGGGAAATGGATGCAGCAGGGTTCGCGGGCGCTCCCCGAGAGAGCTACACCCTGCAGGATTTTTCCGATAAATACCGTGCGACGCTGGATATTTCCGCCAAAGACGATGTGTTTCGTCCCGGCGTCATCAACGTGTACGACAAGGCCAGCGGTGCGGCCTTGATCCGCGTGCAGTCCGATGAACTGGTGCTTGGCACTGACCCCAAAACCGGCAAGGTCAAAACCAATGTGCACGAGTTGCCCTATGGCGAACAAAGCGTACTGATCTATCAGGATTTCAACTTCGATGGCATCAAGGATCTGGCCTTGATGGACGGGCAGAACAGCTGTTACCACGGCCCCTCGTATCAGGTCTTTCTCGGCACGGCAGATGGTTTTCGGCACAGCGATTCGTTTACCCAACTGGCGCAAAACAACTGCGGCCTGTTCAGCGTGGATGAGAAAGCCCGCAAGATCGAGACTATGACCAAGGACGGTTGCTGCTGGCACCAGACGTCTACGTATAGCATCCGTAATGGCGAGCCGGTTCTTGAAACGCAGACGGTCCTTGACCATACCGGCGGGTCGGGGTTGCCGACTGAAACAGTCAGTCGCAATCAGAATGGCAAGATGACGCACACCACCCGCATTGTCTGGGAGGAAGACCAGCAGCGTGAAATTCTCCTGTCGTTCAGGCTCGCGCCGTCTGGCAAGCGCATTGTGTTGTTCCGCTCAGGGGACGCAAGCCCGTTGTTCTACGCGGCCGTGGACAGCAAGAATCAGGTCGGGCTGCTGTTTCCCCAGGCTGAAGGTGAGCAACTGAAGTACGACGCTGCCAGTCACGTATTGAGCTTCGTGCGCGGCGACACCGTTTACCGGATCGTGGGTGACGCAAAGGGTGCGCCCACCGCCATGCAAGTGGTGGTGCGTGGCAAAACCACCGAGCTGAAACTGCTTGCCGAGCCTGCTCAAGGTTCGCTGAACAAGGTCGCGGATGCGTTGAAAGCCGCGCAGTAATCAGGCGGCGGGGGGCTAGCCCCGATACCTCACCGCCTCGACAAACGCACTGAACGCCGGCGACGCCTGTCGCCGGTTCGACTCAGATGCAGCTGCATCAGATCCGGGCCATGCCAATGCCAATCATGCTGCTACGGTATTTCGTATGCGAAACTTCATGAGATGCCAAATTCAGCTCTGGCTTGATATCAATCCGCCTTGTAGTGGTCTAATGATTTCGGACACTCATTTAGTAGGCGAGAATATCGCCAGACAGGGGTGTCCGATGATCAAACAATGCCGTACCTTCTTCGCTGAATTCAAGCGCGAGGCCTCAGGATACGTGTTCGATCAAGGCTACAGTCATATCGAGGCCTCCCGCTCGCTTGGGGCAGTCGAGTCTGCGCTGCGTGGCTGGGTGAGCCAACTCTAACAGGAGCGCAATGGCGTAACCCCGCAGAGCACAGCCCTGACGCCAGAGCAGCAGAAAATCCAGGAACTGGAAGCCCGTATCGCCCGTCTTGAGCGGGAGAAATCCGTTTTAAAAAAGGACACCTCGTTCTTGCTACTACGACCATTGCTTGCGACGTCGGGCTCCCCCCAAGCGGGTTCGTCTACGGAACTGTTCAGGCAAAATCGAAGCGCTGCCGACAGCTGCAGTATCGTGTCATAAAGCGACCAAATGCTTTATGAATTGAGTCGAGTTGTCATTAAGAATAACGGCGCCAAGCAGTGTTTCAGATGTTCGGTTTGCACAAGTCTCGTCGAATTCAAGCGGGATTCCTTCATCAGCAAACAGGCTTTTCAATGCCTCCGCAGTGCTGACTGAGAAATCACCCTCTCTATTTCCTCCATGCAGGGCTGCGCGCATTGTTAGCCCCTGTTCCTTAATATCCCGCAGATAATCGCGCACAGACGCTAACACTTGTTTTGGCATAAGGTCTTCGCGACGAAAAGGGAACAGATGGAATACGCGAACTTTCGCCCCCGGCCTACGTTCACCCGTACCGGCATCTACGTTTTCCGCCGCACACGCGACAGCAATGCACGCACTCATGTTGTCTGTGATGACAGGCATATTTACCTGGCTCGTGCCGGCACTGTATAAATGCCGAGTCTGTCCATCATTGGGGACATTGTAGTTGAATCCGGCCACTTTGACAGTCGTGGTTCTGTCAATCTGGAAACTGTAATCCAGGCCTGTTTCAGAGTGATATACCTGCACCCAGGGAAGTGCGGATTGACTACGATCCTTTATTAAATTACCGCGATGCCGTCTTTCTGCTTGATAAGCTGCTAAAGAAACCATACTAAGAGTATAATCTTCGCCGCACCGCGCGAGTTGAAAATGAGAAAATGTTGCAGGACGTTCGTCCACCTCGTCTGAGGCTCTATCGCTCGCAGATGCCGTTTGATGACTAGAAGCAGGCCTGGCATTTGAAGGGTTTACAGGCACTTCCCAGCGGTCGCTATCACTGTAGCTGTAGCTGCTGCCAGAATGTTTTGAAATACATAGTCCCATGACGGTTCTCTCTTCGATGTAGCATTAAGCGATAGGCGCGCAGCGACATAACCGAAAACTTAGTATGGTCGTTGCCAGGCCCCACATGTCTAATGTATAGAATTCGCTAGTTTGCTTTCCGTTGATTATGTGATGCTTGGATTTCGATTGCGACACTGCTCAATGTCGAGCGGGCGGCACACGTTTGAATGGTATGTGCTGAACAGTTGGATACGTGCATGCGTGTAGCTCAAAAAAGAAAGCTACTGAGTGGCTAAAACTCTTCAGCGGTTCCATATCCCCAAATCACGATAGCTGGGAGCGGGGAGCGATGGAATCACTACCCCATTCCAAAAACCTTCAAATCCCAACCTCAACGCTCTCTCGTCCAGTCAGCTTTGGCTTGATTCACAGTCTCCCCCCTCAACCCCACCCGCATATCCGCCCCACTAGGCTGCTGATACAAATTCAACCCAAATTCCGGCATCACCGTAATCAGATAATCGAAAATATCCCCCTGTATCCGCTCGTAATCCACCCACGCCGTGGTGCGGGTGAAGCAGTAGATTTCCAGCGGGATGCCCTGCGAGGTGGGTTCCAGCTGGCGAACCATGCAGGTCATGTTCGGGTTGATGTCGACGTGGCTTTTCAGGTACACCAGGGCGTAGGCGCGGAAGGTGCCAATGTTGGTCATGCGGCGGCGGTTGGCGGACATTTGTGCGACGTTGCCTTGTGCCTGGTTCCAGGCGAGCAATTCGGCCTGTTTGCGGCCGATGTAGTCGGTGAGCAGGTGGATTTGCATGAGCTGCTGTTCTTCATCGTCACGGACGAAGCGCACGCCGCTGGCGTCGATGAACAGGCTGCGCTTGATGCGCCGTCCGCCTGATTGCTGCATGCCGCGCCAGTTGCGGAACGACTCTGACATCAGGCGCCAGCCCGGTACGTACCCACGGGTGCTGATCGAGCATGTCCCAGATTTCCTGGGTCTTGAGCCAAAGCGAGTGAATATCCATAAAAGCATCGGGCCCGTTGAGCGAAGAGGGGGGGCGTGATTAAAGTATTTACGGCTCAGAAGGAGCGACCCCCTCATGACAGAACACACAATAATCGCTGTAATGATGGCCGGTCAGAACTCTCTGATCTCGCCAGCCTGTTTCGTGCTCCGCCAATACGTTAGAATTCAAAAAAAGAACAGGCATAGAGGCCTGTTCCAATATCGCTAAGGGTTGAATTCCATGCTGATTGTCATGGAGGATAGAATAAATTTATATAGGGGTTTCACATATGCATGAACAAGCGTTATTGACAGAAAATCATCCAGGTCTTGGAAGTGTCGGTGCTTTGGTCGGAATAAACCAGATAGAAGAGTTATACAAGACATCTGCATCAGCCAATAACGCTGTTAAAGTGAAATGTGCTAACCCTTCATGTGGCGTCAAGGTAAGCATCGTTATACCAGACAAGGAAAAAGCAGGTAGAAAAATTTCACCCTCTGCTCACTTCAGGGGGCATCATCCTGAGGGGTGCGACAGACAGCCCCAACCCTCATCTACAACACCTACCAGCGCATCCTCGCAGCTCAACGCAAATCCAGTGAAAAAAGATTTTCCGCAGGTTTGGATAGATCCATCAAGTACAGCGGCGAACCCGTCTGGAAGCTCGCTTGCTTCTGCGAACCAGGATCAACGGACAGGATCAGGAGTTGGCGGGCGCTCCAAGGCTGGCCTTGGTGCCAGTGAAGGTCGTTCAGAGATGGTAAAGAGGTTTGCCAAGGCGTGGTTGGATATGACTGCTCAATCCAGAAGAATGAGTTCCTTGAGAGCGCCATGGAACCCGGAAGGCACCTACGATTCTGCTTTTTACTCGTTTGAGCTCAATAGCACTAAATTTCTTGGGAAAGTGGGCACCAAAATATTTACTGCTCCCGTCATTTCCGTAGATAAGGTTGGGGGAAATTTTTATTTAGTTCTACAAGAGAAAACCCTTGGGCAAGCTCCGAAGGTTGTCGTGCTAAATTCAGAAGTCTTTGAGGTCGGAGCAGCGGGTCGTGCATTGCTAAATCAGCTGAATACTTTTGATCCTGCCCAAAAAATCTACCTGTTTGTTTATGGTGCTTTTAAATATAACTCTGGTGCCAGTCGGTCGGAATTGGTGGTGAAGCACCCGCATTTTATTTATATTGATTTACCCGCCTTATGAAGCGGCCTCAGCTTCTGATACGCCGCTGGGGTCGGTTGCCGACGAAATTGGTGGATCTAAATGTAGCCCCCTGATTACCCCCGATACCTCACCGCCTCGACAAACGCACTGAACGCCGGCGACGCCTGTCGCCGGTTCGGGTAGTACAAGTGAAAGCCTTCGAAATACGGGCTCCAGTCGACCAGCACTTCTTTCAGGCGGCCGCTGGCGATGTGCGGCTCGGCCATGGAGTCCGGCACGTAGGCCAGGCCTACGCCGTCCAGTGCGGCGTTGAGCACATGAATCATGCTGTTTGACGTGAATTGCCCATTGACCCGTATGTTCAGCTTGCGGCTGCCCTTCTCGAACTCCCAGGCGTAGCAACTGCCGTTCGGCGAGTGGCGGATGTTGATGCAGGTGTGTTGAGTCAGGTCCTGAGGCTGCAGCGGGACGGGATGTCGCTCGAAGTAGGCCGGCGACCCCACCACTGACAAGCGCCAGTCAGGTCCTAGGCGTACGGCAATCATGTCCTTGCTGATGGATTCACCCAGACGGATGCCTGCATCGAAACGTTCGCTGACAATATTGGTGAAGCCGTAGTCGATGCAGATCTCGATCTGGATATCCGGGTACTGCGCCAGAAATCCTGCAAGCATCGGGCGGATGATGCCCTCTGCGGCGTCATCGGAGCAGGTAATGCGAATGGTGCCGGCGGGCTTGTCGCGCAGCTCGCCCAGCACTTCGACTTCTGCGGCAATCTGGTCCAGCAGCGGCCCGATCGAGCGCATCAGCCGTTCGCCTGCCTCGGTCGGGGCCACGTTGCGGGTGGTTCTCGCCAGCAGGCGCAGGCCCATGCGCTCTTCAAGGCCGCGCAGGGTGTGGCTCAGGGCTGAAGGCGTAACGCCCAGCTTGGTGGCCGCCTTGGTAAAGCTCTGATCGCGTGCTACCTGCAGGAAGGCTTGTAGATCATTGAGTTTGGGTGTGCTCATTGCTGAATCCTTCTCACAAGCGCGTTTAAATTGTGGTGTCTAATCATCCTAATACCTTTGCCCTAACCTGTGCCGACTATTTTCAACATCGCCAGGTCAGTGACGCATGCAAGCATTCGATTCAACGCTAAAGGGGGCTGAGGCGACAACACATCCGCCAGCCTGGGGCGCCGTGTTTTCGATGGCGCTGTGTGTGGTGGTGCTGATTGCGTCGGAGTTCATGCCGGTCAGCCTGCTGACACCCATCGCGCAGGACCTCGGCATCAGTCAGGGGCAGGCCGGGCAGGCGATTTCGATCTCCGGCTTTTTTGCCGTGCTGACCAGTCTGCTGAACACGCCGCTGACCGGGCATCTGGATCGCAAGCCTGTCCTGCTGGGCTTCAGCCTGTTGCTGCTGGTGTCTGGCGTGATCGTCACGCTGGCCTCCAACGGCTGGTTGTTCATGACAGGCCGTGCATTGCTCGGTATTGCCATTGGCGGGTTCTGGTCGATGTCGACCGCTACCGTGATGAAGCTGGTGCCCAAGCAATCGGTCGCCAAGGGCCTGGCATTGATCAACGGCGGCAATGCGCTGGCGGCGACGGTCGCCGCGCCATTGGGCAGCTTCATGGGCCAGTACATTGGCTGGCGCGGCGCGTTTTTCCTGGTCATCCCGCTCGCGGCGCTGGCGTTTGCCTGGCAGTGGCTGAGCCTGCCGGCCATGCGCAGTCAGCCGAACAACCGGGCACGCAATCCGTTCCGCCTGCTGCGTAACCCGCAAGTGGCCGTCGGCATGAGCGCGATCCTGTTGCTGTTCATGGGCCAGTTCGCCGTCTTCACCTACCTGCGCCCGTTTCTGGAAGAGATCACCGGCGTCAGCGTCAACACGTTGTCCCTGATGCTTTTGGCGCTGGGGGCCAGCGGGCTGGTCGGCACCTACCTGATCGGCAGGCTGCTGCACAAAGGCCTGTATGCCTGCCTGATTGTCATTCCGCTGCTGATGGCGGTGCTGGCCGTGGCGCTGACCGGTCTGGGCCATTCGCCTCAGGCTGTCGCCATTGTGCTTGCCGTCTGGGGCCTGATTGCCACGCCGGCACCAGTCGCCTGGGGCCTGTGGTTGAGCCGCACGCTGCCCGACGATGCCGAGGCAGGCGGCGGCCTGATGGTGGCGACCATTCAATTGGCGATCACCGCCGGGGCCGGCATCGGCGGCGCGCTGTTCGACAGCCTCGGTTGGTGGAGCCCGTTCGCATTCGGTGGCGTGTTACTGGCGTGTTCGGCCGCGCTGGCCTGGACGGCACGCGACAACGCGTTACTGCAGGAAAAAAACACCGGTCAGGGCCGGGCAGATAAACGCGGGTCAATTTCTCAACGAGGTAACACGCCATGAAAAAGATTCTTTTGATGCTTGGGCTTTTAATAAGCTCATACGCTGCGACAGGAGCAGACATGTCTCACGGTGCCGATAATTTCTACACAAGCGACAAGGTCGTTGCGCAAAAAGTGCTGTTCAACAACCAGTACAAGATGAAAGTCGCGGGCAATCTGTTTATACCCCAAGGCTCGAACCCGAACGTTAAAGCTCCGGCCATCATCGTCGGCCATCCAATGGGGGCGGTAAAGGAGCAAAGCGCCAATCTGTACGCGCAGAAACTGGCCGAACAAGGGTTTGTCACCTTGTCGCTGGACCTGTCGTTCTGGGGCGGCAGTGAAGGCCAGCCGCGTAACGCCGTTTCACCCGATCTCTACGCCGAGGACTTCAGTGCCGCAGTGGACTTCCTGGGCACTCAGACCTTCGTGGACAAAAAACGAATCGGCGTGCTGGGGATCTGCGGCAGTGGCAGCTTTGTCATCAGTGCCGCGAAGATCGACCCGCGCATGAAAGCCATTGCCACGGTGAGCATGTATGACATGGGCGCCGCCAACCGCAACGGCCTGAAACATTCGCAGACGCTGGCGCAGCGCAAGAAGATCATCGAGCAGGCGGCACTGCAGCGCGACGTGGAATACAGCGGCGGTGATACGGCTTATACCAGCGGCACCGTACACAAGCTGACTGACACATCCGGTCCGATCGAACGCGAGTTCTACGATTTCTATCGCACGCCACGCGGCGAGTTCACGCCCGAAGGCCAGTCGCCCGAGTTGACCACTCACCCGACGCTGACCAGCAACATCAAGTTCATGAACTTCTATCCGTTCAACGACATCGCGACCATCTCGCCACGGCCGATGCTGTTCATCGCCGGTTCAGAGGCGCATTCACTGGAGTTCAGCGAAGAGGCTTACAAACTGGCCGGCCAGCCCAAGCAACTGATCATCGTGCCGGAGGCCGGGCATGTGGATCTGTACGATCGGGTCGATCTGATCCCGTTCGACAAGCTGGGCGAGTTCTTCAAGAACAACCTGAAGTAGTCCGCCGGAAAGCGCTACGCATGAGAAGGCCCTGCAACTGCAGGGCCTTCTGTGTGATCAGTCATTGGCAACTTCAAACCGGACGGCTACAGTCCCCGGCTGCCGAATGACTTCGATACCTGATTCAACCCGCCCCAGCCTGATCAGGCCGTGCGAGTACTTGAAGCCTTTATGAAAAATCGCCAGATTGCCCCAAGGCGCGTAATAGGCGATATCCCCCTCGATTGGCGTAACGCCCGCCGGAGCACCGGTCACGTTCAGTTTGCGTGGCAGCATGCTTATTTTTTCGGTGGCGGCGTAGTCCTCCAGTGTCAGTTCAACGGGCAGCAGCGAGACAAAGTCCCTTGCCGTTTCACTGTCGTCCAGATGGAGCATGACGACCTTGTCACCCGCATACATCCTGACGTTCATACCGCGCTCCTGGTCTTTGTCGCTTGAAGATGAAGAGACGGGCTGTTGTGCATAGGCCGTCTCGGCAAGGTCCGGCATCAGAGCGCCAAAGCCCACGCAGGCTGCGAACGTCACGCGTGCGATTAGGGTCGTTTTCGAGTCTCGCAATCGTGCTTTTACCATGGCTGTGTACCCGCTGAAATGCTCCGACAGCAGCATACCGGGTATGCCGCTTTTTTCTGTGTGGTCTGGGGTACATGCGCTGCTGAGCGCTGCTCATCAATCCTCTGACACTCTGTCCTAAAGATCCGCAGGCCCATCCTCATCACGAAGGTGAATGCCCAGTCCCTGCCGACCCGCTGCAAGCTCAGGACGCAAGGTCAGTGCCGGGATCTCGTAGTCACCGTCGTTCTGTCTGCGAAATGGCAAGGGCTCAAGGGTGAACAGGGTATCCAGGCGGTTGCCGTAGTCGGCGCAAATCCGCGCAAAGGTTGCGCTGTCCACCTTGCCTGCCCGGTACACGGGGAAGGGCGCGAGCACATCGAAACCTGGATAGAACAGGATGCCGTGCTGGATAGGAAAAAGCACGTCGTTCAGCGCCCCGTTTACGCCACGCTCGCTGTAATGGGAATCCCAGCCGCCCATGGTCACCGTCAGCATGGCGCGCTTGCCTGCCAGCGTTCCTTCACCGTAGCGATCACCCCAGTGCTGGTCGCTGTGCTCGCCCACGCCGTAGGCGAAACCACAGGCGTACACCCGCTCTATCCAGCCTTTCATGATCGCGGGCATCGAAAACCACCAGAGCGGAAACTGAAATATGACGGCGTCTGCCCAGAGCAATCTGGCCTGTTCGGCCTCGATGTCCGGCGGCTGAATACCGGCGGCAAATACGCGTTGCGACTCAAGGGCAGGGTCAAAGCGGCTGCTGCTCTCGAGACCGGGTGCATCGTTGGCGTCGATGATCGGCTTCCAGCCCATCTGGTAAAGGTCGGACACCTGCACCTGATGGCCGTTGTTCTGCAGATGATCGACGGCGAAGTCTTTCAACGACCCGTTCAGCGAGCGCGGTTCGGGGTGGGCGTAGACAATAAGTACGTTCATGAGAGTCTCCGGTTTGTCGGTAATGAGGCAACGCTACAGACTCGCTCGGGTATGCTGGAAATCAATCTCCCAAACACTGGGTATTTGCATGAACAATACCTTGCGACGTATCGACCTCAATCTGCTGGTCACGCTGGATGCATTGCTCTCGGAGCAGAACGTGACCCGCGCGGCGCATCGGCTGAACCTGACCCAGCCCACGGTCAGCCTGCAATTGGGCAGGCTGAGGCAGGTGCTGGAGGATCCATTGTTGCTGCCGGGACCGCGGGGCATGACCCCGACTGCGCGGGCTGAAGAACTGCGCGAACCACTCAGGCAGGCGCTTGCAGCGCTGGAGTCTGCGTTATTGCCCGGCCGGGATTTTGATCCGGCAACGGCCGATCACACCTGGCGCGTGGCCGCCAGCGATTACGCGACCACCGCTTTGATATGGCCGTCGCTCGGCAGGTTGCGCAACAGTGCTCCGGGCACGCGCCTGGCCATGCTGAACAAGCAGCCGGTCAGCCTGGCCGCGGATCTTGAAAGTGGTCGGCTGGATCTGGCGTTGCACACCCGCGACGAGGCGCCGCCCAAGCTGCGCCAGCGGTCGTTGATCCATGAGCGTTATGTGCTTGCTGCCCGGCATGATCATCCAGACCTTGTGCAACCTGTGTCGCTGACACGTTTCTGTGAGCTGGAGCATGCGGTCATGTCTCCCAACGGCGGCGGCTTCGCCGGAAGCACCGATCAGGCTCTGGCGGCGCTGGGGTTAAGCCGGCGGGTGGTGTTGTCGGCTCCGCATTTCGGCTCGCTGGTGTCTGCACTGACCTGCAGCGACCTGGTTGCGGTAGTGCCTGAACGGCTGGTGCGCAATCAGCCGACGCTCGTGGTTCAGGAACCGCCGCTTTCGATTCCCGGGTTTGAAATGCTCATGCTGTGGCCAGAGCGTTTGCACCGCGATCCGGCTCACAGGTGGCTGCGAGAACTGATGGTCGCGGCCATCGATTAAGCCGTGCGGCGCCCGTGACTCAAGCCCGCAGCCTGCGCTCGCGCAACGCACTCAGACACTCGCGCCCCGCAGCCTCGGCGGTTTGCACGACTGTCTGGCTGTTGTCCTCGGTGATCCAGGTCAGCAGCCGCACCTGACCCGTCGCCTGGCTGCCGCCGTGCATGCGAGACAGGGTTTCGCGTTGCTTGAGCATGGCTTTCATGCGGGTGGCGAGCATGAAGATGTCGTCGATGAAGCCGTCTTCGACGTGGTCGTGATGCTCGATGCCCAGCCCCGTGGCGTCGTGGTCGATGCGCAGGTGGTAGTGCATGGCCCCGGTTGCATCTTCGCTGCCGAACAGCGCGATGACGAAGCCTTTGCCCAGCAGTGAGCGCAAGGCGTGCTGGATGATTTCCTGCACATCGGGGGTGATCTGTCTGACTTCGCGGCTCATGTAACGACTCCTGACCTGATGAGTAGTGCAGGCAGTATTCAACGACGGGATGTAAAGCGCGGTCCGGGCCAGGTAATGCTGGGTAAAGACCGCCTGATTCACGGTTAAAAAGGTCAGAAGGTCTGGCCGAGCGAGAACTGAAACACTTGAGTCTCGGCGTCTTCAGGTTTTTTGATTGGCACGGCAAGGTCGAAGCTCAGGGGGCCGAGCGGCGAGTACCAGGTCACGCCGACGCCGACCGAGCTGGCCATCTGGTCGATATTGATGTTGCCGCAGTTCTGCGTGGTGGTCAGGTAGCACTTGTCGGCGTAAACCGTGCCGAAGTCCCAGAACAGCGAGGTGCGCAGGGATTTCTGGTCTTTGACGAAGGGCATCGGGAACAGGTATTCCATGCCGCCGGTGATCAGGATGTTGCCGCCCAGGGCTTCGGTGTCGCGGTCCGAATAGTAGATCTGCCCCTGACTGGCGTAGGTGCCGGTGGCCGGGGTATTGCGCGGCCCCAGCGTGCCGTCCTTGAAGCCGCGCACCGTGGCCTGGCCGCCCGCCGTATAGTTTTCGTAGAAGGGCAGGCCGTCGGTATCGCCGTAACCGTTGCCGTAGCCGAGTTTGGTATGCAGGCGCAGCGAGGTGGTGTCGCTGAGCGGCAGGAAGGTCTGGCCGTTGTAGTCGAGTTTGTAGAACTGCAGGTCACTGCCCGGCACGGTGCTGGTCAGGGTCAGGCTTTGCGAGTGACCGCGGGTGGCCAGCACGCCCTTGTTGAGGGTCGATTCCGACCAGCCGACGCTGGCCTTGAGGTTGGTGAACGCATCACCCTCGCGCTCGATGAAGTCGTAGATCTCGTCAGCGCTGTAGCTGCCGGGGTCGAGGGTGTCACGCTGGATCGACAGCCCGTAGGTCAGGCGCGATGTTTCGCTGATCGGATAGCCGAGGTTGACCCCGGCGCCCACGCTGTTGAGCGAGTAGTACGAGACCTCGTCGTCGTCATCGTAATACTTGCTGTAGTCAGTTGCGTTGTAGAAAACGTTGTAGCCCAGGCTCACCCCGTCAGGCGTGAAGTACGGGTTGGTGAACGCGAAGTTGTACTTGGTCTGGTACTCGGAGCGGGTCATGCCGAGGCTGGCGAAGTTGCCGGTGCCGAGGATGTTGTTCTGTGAGATGGAGCCGCCGAGTATCAGCCCGGCGCTTTGCGAAAATCCCACGCTGGCGGTGATGTTGCCCGAGGCCTGTTCTTCGACGGCGTAGTTGATGTCGACCTGATCGTCGGTGCCGGGGACCGCTGGCGTTTCGACGTTCACTTCCTTGAAGAAACCGAGACGCTCGAGGCGCACCTTCGACTGGTCGATCAGGTAGGTTGATGCCCAGCCGCCTTCCATCTGGCGCATTTCACGGCGCAGCACCTCATCGGCAGTCTTGGTGTTGCCGCGAAAGTTGATGCGGTTGGCGTAGGCACGCTTGCCGGGGTCGACCACGAAACTGATATCAACGGTGTGATCGGCATCGTTGGCTTTCGGCACGCCGTTGACGTTGGCGAATGTGTAGCCATCGTTGCCCAGACGGCGGGTGATCAGGTTGGTGCTGTCAGTCATGACCTTGCGCGAAAACACCTGACCCGGTTTGACCAGAATCAGTTGTTCGAGCTGGTCCTTCGGCACTTTCAGGTCGCCGCCCAGCTTGACGCTGCCCACCGTATAGCGGTCGCCTTCGGTGATATTGACGGTAATGAACACGCCTTTCTTGTCAGGCGTCAGCGACACCTGCGTCGAATTTATATCCATGTTGATGTAGCCACGGTCCAGGTACCAGGAGCGCAGTCGCTCCAGGTCGCCGGAAAGTTTTTCGCGGGCGTACTTGTCATCGTTCTTGAAAAACGACAGCCAGTTGCTGGTCTTGAGCTGAAACTGATCAGCCAGCTGTTCATCGGAGAACACGGTGTTGCCGACCACGTTGATGTGCTGGATCGACGCCACCGTGCCTTCGTCGATGGTGATTTTCAGGGCGATGCGATTACGTGGTGCAGGCAGCGCCTGGGTATCGACCGAGGCACTGTAGCGGCCCTGGGAGACATATTGGCGTTGCAGTTCATTGCGCACGCCCTCCAGCGTGGCGCGCTGGAATATCTCGCCTTCACTGAGCCCCGACTGCTTGAGCCCCTTCATCAGGTCGTCGGTGCTGATGACCTTGTTGCCGACAATCTCGATACTGGCGATAGAGGGGCGTTCGACTACATTGATCACCAGCACATTGCCATCGCGTGCAACGTTGATGTCCTGAAAGAAACCGGTCTTGAACAGTGAGCGCGACGCGTCGGCCAAGCGCTGCTCATCGGCCTGATCGCCGACATTGAGCGGCAGCGCAGCGAATACGCTGCCGGCTGATACGCGTTGCAGGCCGTTGACGCGGATGTCCGAGATGGAAAACGTGTCGGCGTGTGCCAGCGGGACGCTGAGTAACAGGCAGAACGATAGAAGCAGACGCGAAGAAATCATCAAACCCTTTCCAGAAAGCTGCGACAAAGGCATTTGAGCGCTGCCGATGACACGCCAGAAAGGGCCGGTCCGGCGGGCGCTGTTGGCTGCGCAGCATAGGGCGAGGGCATGTTGGGGACGGTTAACGCCGTGTAAGGTTAGGTAAAGATCATCGAGCCCGGCTGACACGCCGCAGCAGCGTCGGGATAATCGGCAACCACCAATCAAGGGCCTGCCATGACTTCCGTATTGCTTGTCGACGATGACCGGGAACTGACGGAAATGCTCAGCCAGTACCTGACCCGTGAAAGCTTCGACGTGACCTGCACCAACAGCGCTGAAGAGGGCGAGATTGAAGCCTTGTCCGGGCGTCACGACATCGTTGTGCTGGACATCATGATGCCGCGCATCTCCGGGATCGAAGTGCTGCGGCGGATCCGTGCGCAAAGCCAGGTGCCGGTGATTCTGCTGACCGCCCGCGGCGACAATATCGACCGTATTTCCGGGCTGGAACTGGGCGCCGACGATTACGTGCCCAAGCCCAGCTCGCCGGGTGAACTGGTGGCGCGTCTGCGGGCGATCATGCGCCGGGTGCGTGCGGTGTCGGTAGTCGATGCGGTCAGGGATGTGATTCAGGCCGGAGAGCTGATGCTCTGGCCAGGCAAGCGTGAAGCGCGCTGGCAGGGCGTGACGCTTGAACTGACCGGCAACGAGTTCTGCCTGCTCGAAGAGCTGGCGCGGCATGCCGGGCAACTGGTCAGCAAACAGAACCTGTCGATGAACGCGCTGGGACGGCCGCTGGCGCGCTACGATCGCAGTATCGATGTGCACATCAGCAGCATTCGCCACAAACTCGGGCCGCGCAACGATAACCAGAGCTGGATACAGAGCGTGCGCAATCTGGGCTATATGTTGCTCACGCCATGAGGCCGAACCGGCTGTTCTGGAAGCTGTTCCTGGCATTCTGGCTAGCGACCAGCCTGACCTTCATGGTCGGTGCCGGCCTGTTCATGTTCACCCAGTCAGGGCGGGGCGATCCTTCGTTCAGCACGGTGCTCGATAACGAAGTGCGCATTTTGCAGCGCTCGGGCATTGCCGCAGGGCAGGCGTTGCTCGATGCCTGGCAGCCGGAGGGGCAAGGCAGGGTCGGGCTGTACGACAACCAGGGTCTGCTGCTGGCGGGCGAGGCGCTGGAGAATCCTCGCTTCGAACTGGCTGTGCACACACGCGAAGGTGCACTCGTGCACATCCGCTCTACCCAGCGCCCCAACCATGACGATCAACCTTCTCACCTCAATCCGCTGATCACCGGCACGGTCATGAGTGCGCTGTTCAGCTGGTTTCTCAGCAGCTATCTGGTGGCGCCGCTGATGAAATTGCGAGAGGCGATGGGCAAGGTCGCCAGAGGCCGTTTCGACACACGGGTAAAACCCGACATGGGCCGGCGGCGCGATGAAATCGTCGACCTTGCCGAGGATTGCGACCGCATGGCCAATCAGCTCAAGGTCATGGCCGACTCCCAGCAACAACTGCTGCATGATATTTCCCATGAGCTGCGTTCGCCGCTGACGCGCATGAGTGCCGCCATCGGCCTGTTGCGCCAGGAGCCGACCCAACTGGACATGCTCGAACGCATCGAGCGCGAATCGGAGCGCATGGACTCACTGATCGAAGAATTGCTGACCCTGGCGCGCATGCAGAGCGATGTCGAAAGCCTGACGCGGGAAAAGGTCGATGTCATCAGCCTGCTGGCGGCCATCGTCGAGGATGCCGAATTCGAGGCCGGACTGAAGCAGTGTTGGGTCAGGCTGCAGGCTCCCGGGTCTTTCGTCGCGCAGGTCGACAGCGAACTGCTCTACCGGGCCTTCGAAAACGTGATCCGCAATGCCGTTCGCCACACGGCGGTCGGCACGGATGTGGTGGTTGTCGCCAACGTTCAGGCCCAGCCGCTGTGCCTGATGGTCAATGTCATCGATCAGGGGCCAGGTGTGGACGAGGCGTGCCTGCAACGGATTTTCCAGCCCTTCGAGCGCGGCCCGGAGAATGCCGCGCAGGGCTTTGGCCTGGGCCTGGCCATCGCCCTGCGGGCTATCGAAATGCACGGCGGGCAGATCGCCGCGCGCAATAGGCCCGGCGGCGGTCTGGTGGTCGATGTGCTGCTGCCGGTGTCGTGACGGCGCTTGCTGGTTTTGCCGCGTTTCGAATGGCCGTTATCCGCCCGTTGGTAAACAAAATCGGCCTTTGGTGGTAAAGAAACTCGGCCCCGGCGCTCGAAACCGTTACGCTATGCAGCTGTATTTTTGTTTTTCGTCGAGGTAGCACCCGTGTTTTCCGAATTCGCCCTGCACGAACGCCTGCTCAAAGCTGTGGCCGAGCTTAAATTTGTCGAGCCTACGCCCGTGCAGGCGGCCGCCATTCCGCTCGCACTGCAAGGGCGCGACCTGCGGGTGACTGCGCAAACCGGTAGCGGCAAGACCGCCGCATTTGTGCTGCCGATCCTCAATCGTCTGATCGGCCCGGCCAAGGTCCGTGTCGATATTCGCGCGGTGATCCTGCTGCCGACCCGTGAGCTGGCTCAGCAGACGCTCAAGGAAGTCGAGCGCTTCTCGCAGTTCACCTTCGTCAAGGCCGGTTTGATCACCGGTGGCGAGGACTTCAAGGTTCAGGCTGCCATGCTGCGCAAGGTGCCGGACATTCTGATCGGCACGCCGGGTCGCCTGCTGGAGCAGTTGAACGCAGGCAACCTGGACCTCAAGCACGTTGAAGTGCTGGTACTGGACGAAGCCGACCGCATGCTGGACATGGGCTTCTCCGAAGACGTCGAGCGTCTGGCCGGCGAATGTGCCGGTCGCGAGCAGACCATGCTGTTCTCGGCGACCACCGGCGGCGCTGGCCTGCGGGAAATGATCGGCAAGGTGCTCAAGGATCCGCAGCACCTGCAAGTGAACAGCGTCAGCGAGCTGGCTTCCGGCACACGCCACCAGATCATCACCGCCGACCACAACGTGCACAAAGAGCAGGTTCTCAACTGGCTGCTGGCCAACGAGACTTACCAGAAAGCCATTATCTTCACCAATACCAAGGCCATGGCCGACCGTCTGTATGGCCGCCTGGTAGCGCTGGAATACAAGGCGTTCGTGCTGCACGGCGACAAGGACCAGAAGGACCGCAAGGCGGCCATCGACCGTCTCAAGCAGGGCGGCGCGAAAATCATGGTTGCCACCGATGTGGCGGCTCGTGGCCTTGATGTCGAAGGTCTGGACATGGTGATCAACTTCGACATGCCACGCAGCGGCGACGACTACGTCCACCGCGTCGGGCGTACCGGCCGCGCGGGCAGCGACGGTCTGGCGATCTCGCTGATCTGTCATGGCGACTGGAACCTGATGTCGAGCGTGGAGCGCTATCTCAAGCAGAGCTTCGAGCGTCGCGTCATCAAGGAAGTCAAAGGCACCTACGGCGGGCCGAAGAAGGTCAAGGCCTCCGGCAAGGCAGTCGGCGTCAAGAAGAAAAAGACCGACGCCAAGGGCGACAAGAAGAAGGTCGCGGCCAAAGGGCCGACCAAACGCAAGACGGTCAACCGTCCCAAGTCTGACCTGGTCAGCCAGGACGGCATGGCCCCGCTGAAAAAACGCAGCACCCCGGCCCCGGCTGCCGAGTGATTGCCGTGATCGCTCCCGAGCATTCGGGAGCGATCAATCTCTTTACAGTACTGATAACGCCTCGTTACACCGTCCGCCAGCTTCTCTGAACCGTCATTCACCTCGCAGGTCACACCCTTTGAGTCGCATGCCCGTGGCTGGAGGTCATGGGTGACCATTCCATGCTGGACGGAGGTGTATAGACATGACTTACAAATGGGACCTTATCGAGCGTTTGCTGCACGATGTGCAGAACAACCGCAGCCCATCGACATCCACGGAATTCGAGACGCTGCTCAATCGCAGCTACATCGAACCGCGTCCTCGCGAGGAAGGCGGAGATGGCTCGACCTACATGCTGACAAAGCGCGGCGCGAGCCTGCTGGCTTTGATCGATAGCAGCATTCCGGGGGATGATCACCCACGTCAGGTCCTCAATGAGCAGGCCGGCGACCCGCTTGACCCCGCGCTCTTCGACATCATCGCCAAAAAGCCCCAGATCGCATAGAACGGCATACCCACGCGGAGCATGGGTACGATAGTCAGAGAGCTGTCCGCGCACTCAAGGCAGGAGGCAGAGCGTCCAGAACGGCATACCCATGCGGAGCGCGGGCACGATAGTCATAGTTGTGCTGAGATGACCATCGTTCCTCACGCTCCAGCGTGGGAATGCCTTGGGTGACGCTCCGCGTCACGACTCTGCGCCGCGCCCGCGTGCGCAAGGCAGGAAGCAGAGCGTCCAGAACGGCACACCCAGGCGGAGCATGGGTACGATAGTCATAGTTGTGCTGAGATGACCATCGTTCCTCACGCTCCAGCGTGGGAATGCATTGGGTGACGCTCCGCGTCATGATTCTGCGCCGCGCCGCGCACTCAAGGCAGGACGCAGAGCGTCCGGAACGGCATACCCACGCAGAGCATGGGTACGATAGCGGAAAGGCTTGGGCACGGTAGATACCGATCGTTCCTCACGCTCTGGTGTGACCCCCGAAGGTTGGACAATTATCCACCTACGCTGCCTTGGCGGCCTGCATTCTGTATTCCACAGGACTCAGGCCGTTAAGCTTCAGTTTTATGCGTGAGTGATTGTAATACTCAATGTACTCTTCGATACCCGCTTGAAGCTCATCCAGATCGTTAAATTTGTTCAGGTAGAAAAATTCGGATTTCAGCGTGCTAAAAAAGCTCTCAATAGCCGCGTTGTCGTAGCAGTTACCCTTGCGCGACATGCTGGCTGCGATCGAATTCTCATTGAGCAGTCGCTGGTAAATAGGCATCCGATATTGCCAGCCCTGGTCGGAATGCAAAATCGGCTTTTCATGCGGTCCAAGCCGCTTAAATGCTCCTTCAAGCATTTCGTCGACCATGGAGTACAGCGGGCGCCTGGCAATCGCATAGGAAATGATTTCGCCGCTGTACAGATCCATGATCGGCGACAGATAGAGTTTCTGGCCTCCTACTTTGAATTCGGTCACGTCGGTGGCCCATTTCTGGTTAAGGTATTGCGCTTTGAAATCACGCTTTAGCAGGTTAGGCGCGGCCTTGCCTGTTTCGCCTTTGTAGGAACGGTATTTCTTCACGCGTATCAGGCTCTTCAGGCCTAGCTGCCCCATTAGTTTCTGCACCGTCTTGTGGTTCACAAGATGGCCCGCCCTGCGCAAAGCTGCCGTGATGCGACGATAGCCATACCGGCCCTTGTGCTCGTAGAAAGTTGCCTGAATCAGGTCTTTCAGCCCGGCGTATTTGTCATCTGCCAGCAGTACCTTTTGTTGATAGTAAAAAGTGCTGCGTGCCAGACCGGCAAACTTCAGCAGGCCGTCCAGAGGATGTAAAGGCCTCAGTTCCATCACGATTTGCGCTTTTTCTGCTGCGCTATTCGTTGCTTCTTCTGAACCAAGGCATCGAGCTTTTTTAGATAATCGACCTCCATCCGCAGTTGCTTCACCTCGGCAAGCAACTCGTCACGCGAGCGCGATTCATCGTTGATCGGAGCGGAGTTCACAGGGGGAAGGGGCGTCGTCATCTTTCTTGGGCGTCCAACTTTCTTAGGGGGCTTTGAGGATGCGTTAAGAGCACCTTCGTCAAAAAGGCGCTGCCATAGATTGATGATGCCGAACTGACGGATATCGAACAAGGCCGCTGTCTGGCGCAGTGATAATCGCTCATCATGCATGCGCTTCAAAACAGCTAGCTTGAATTCGTCACTGTAACGCTGTCGCCTTTTCTCTTTAAGAGCGGCTGGGCCGTGGATCTGATAAGCCGCGACCCACTGACGAAGGCAGGAAAAGTCCACATCGTGGCGATGCGCAACATCCCTCAAACCTGCCTTGCCGGCACAATACTCTTTCACGGCTGCGAGTTTTGCCTGCTCTGTATATTTACCCATGACGCCTCCAAAGGTTGCATCCAACCTTCGGGGGTCACACCACTCCAGCGTGGGAATGCCTTGGGTGACGCTCCGCGTCACGACTCTGCGCCGCGCCCGCGTACTCAAGGCAGGAAGCAGAGCGTCCAGAACGGCATACCCATGCGCAGCATGGGTACGATAGTTGTGGTGAGAGGGCTATCGAACTACTTCTGCGACTTCAGGCAGTCCAGGTCGGTGAAGTCCTTGCGCATGTCGGCGATGCGGCTCAGCAGTTTGGCGCGTTGTTCCGGGGTGCTCAGGGCGGTGATGTCGACGATCAGCGATATCGCGGCCTTCTCGGTCTGGTCGTAGGCCTTGCGGTATTCAGGGGTCCAGAACGTCTCGCGGTCCTGCAGCAACGCGGCGATGCGTTGCGGGAAGTCGCTGGCCTGACGCTGCTGGACCGTGGCCAGAAACAGGTTCTGCCACCGCGTACGGTTCTCGATCCACGCCTTGTTCTGTTCGCCGAGCGATGCAGACCAGGCCTGAATGCGGTCTTTCTGCGCCTGATTGAGCTTGCCGACCCACGGCGTCACACGTTTCTGCATACGGTCGGCGCGCTCTGCGATCTGACGTTCCAGTGGCTGGTCGAGGTATTTGTTCTCGCGCTTGCGCTGATCCTTGGCGAACGACTCCTGCATCTCCTGCACCTGCTTGTCGTCAAAGCGCGACAGCAACTCTACCGCAGAGGGCGTGATTTCCTTCGAGATCTTGGCGATTGCTTCTTTGGCTTCGCTGGTACGAGCCTGCAGCCCTTCGTAGGTCACCTGATCGGTCTTGACCATGTCCTCGAGCTTGTCCAGCCAGGTCAGGTACTCCGGCAGCTGGGTGCTGCAGTGCCAGCTCAAGTGTTGCTTGAGGCGCACGTCCAGCCAGCCTTTCTGTTCCGAATTCATGTCCAGGTAGTCGCTGAGCGTCCACGGAATGATCACGTCGAGGTTGCGGTACGCCAGTCCTACCTGATTGCATCCTGCGAGCAGTGCAACGGTCATCAACAGTGTGACGAATGCTTTGAATAAAGACTGCATGACATCTCCTTGGCGTACTGACGTGCAGTAGAGGAGTGTAGCGTCTGGCAGTTCAACCGGTTTGGGCCTTTAAAAGAATGAACGCACCGCTTTAAGGGTGAACGTCCCGTCACAGCGTGCGTTGTGGCCGCTGTAGACGCTGCAATCGCCGCCGCTCAGGCTTGAGCCGCTATAGATGAGGTTCATGTCGATGCCCAGCCAGGGGCGTGACAGGTTCAGCGACCAGTCGTTGAAGCCGTTGATCAACCCGCCGTCGGCGGCGGACTGCGGGGTATCGAACTGGTGATTGGCGTACTGCATGCGCACGCCGACGCCGAGTTGCTCGATGGCGCCCAGATCGACGAATACCGTGCTGTCGCGGGTGCCGACATCGTTGCTGAAGGCCGCGCCGATCCGGCTGTCGCGCATGCGCAGGCCGGCATAGAACTCGTGGCTGTCGATCTGGCTGGTGTCGGGGTAACTGTAACGAATCATCCCCAGCTCGTAGCCAAGGGTGTTATCGAAGGGCTTCTTGAAGCCCATGTAGGAGTCGAGCTCCATCCCGGTATCGGAGGCCAGGCCCATGTTGGGCGCCCACTGCCCGAAGTAGAAACCGCTTTCGTGGGTCAGGTCCATGCCGCCATGAAAGGACCCGGAACCGCCGGTGGGCGTCACCAGACCCTGGGCCATGCTGCGCGTAGGCGTGGTGGCGAGTTTCAGGTCGAAGTCGCCCAGATCCCGCTCCAGAACCTGGGCAGAGACGGACTGACAAACAAGCATGGCGCTGAAAGACAGCACGTGTAAGCGATGGCTGAGCATGGCTCACTCCTTGATCTGCGAGGAGTGTGGTCAGGGATGGCGTATCGAAAATGGCTCAGGAGCCGACACAAGCCGCGAGCTAGAGCCTCGCAAGCATACCGTTTAAATGAGCTCGGGGCGGACCGTTCGTCGATCCGTCGTGTGTCAGTTGGCCGCAGTGGTGCGCGCAGACGGGATGATCAGCCCTCGAATCACCACCAGCGCCTGCTCAAACGACGGGTAGCCACTCTTGGCGACGTCCAGTTGGGCGTATTCAGACTGATAACGTTCGGCAAGCTTTGGATCGCTGACACTCAGTTGCTGGGAGAGCAGGGCGATGGCCAGTGGATGCTTGTGTTTCGCGGCGGTTTGCAGCAAATCGATGATCTGCTTTTGGTCGGCCTGCTGGCGAATCAGCAATACAGCCTGATAGAACTCGGCTTCGCCCGACGCGTCGTCAAGTGCGGCACGGCGCAGCATGGCTTCGGCCAGCTCATAGTTTTCGCGGTTGTCTTCGCTGATCAGCAGTTTGGCCTGCAGCATGTCGTTCTGATAGAGCAGATGCTCCGCCCGGCAAGGGCTGTCGGTGAGCTGACTGTCGTTGGGGCCGTTTTCGCAGTGGTGCGACGCGCAGCCGCCAAGGTAGACAAGTGCACCGAAAAGCATCCAGTTCTTCATTCGAGCATTCCACAAAGAAGATAACGTCCAGAGCGTGATCCAGCTCGTGGTCATAGTGATATCAGAGGAGAGAGTAGCAGCGTGACCGGAAGAATATCCAGCGAAGGATGGTCAATCTAGCGCCTTGAGCGTCAAGGCGCGTAGAGATCGACAGGCAGGACGCGGTTTTACTTTTTACCGAGATTGATCTGCTTGGAAGGTGCGAAGGTCTGGCCACTCACGCCTTTGGCAATTTGCTGGATTTCACCGCCGGACTTCAGGAAAGCTGCAATCTGCGCGTTGATCGAGTCGCTCGTTTCAACGGCTGGGGCGGGTTTGGCTTTCGAGTGGGATGCTTTGATACGCATGGCTGCCATTTACCTTCATAAACGTAATACGGCCAGCCAGAGTACAGGAAACGCTTGATTATTGCTTGGTGAATATGGCATTCGCCCGAGCCGAACCTGCACTCGGTGGCTTGGCGAATTTATTCCGGAAGCCGCTAAGCGCCTGTTTTCAGATACAAAATTTCGACGTGGCGCTGCGCCGCAGTGCAGCAAGGTCGATCGACGGGGATCGGGGAAACTGACGAGTGGAGGCTGTATCGACACCTTCGGCCACGCAACGCGAACCCGGACTCAAAGTCGGGTAGAATGCCGCCCACGTAATGAGGGTATCTGGAAATGGCTTTAATCGGGCGTTACAACAGCTTGCAAATCGTCAAGCACACGAACTTCGGTCTGTATCTGGACGGTGCGCAGGATGGTGAAATCCTGCTGCCCAATCGGTACATCCCCAAGGACGTTCCTACGGAAGATGAGGACTGGCTCAATGTGTTCATCTATCTGGACAGCGAAGACAAGCTGCTCGCCACCACTGAAAAACCCAAGGTGCAGGTCGGTGAGTTCGCCAGCCTGAAGGTGGTTGAAGTCAACAGCATCGGTGTATTCCTTGACTGGGGCCTGCCCAAGGACCTGTTGCTGCCGTACTCCGAAGAGAAGCGCACCTTGCAGGCCGGTGATTACTGCGTGGTTCACGTCTACCTCGACAAACACACACGGCGCATTACCGCGACTGCGCGTCTGGATCGCTACCTGGACAAGACTCCCGCCAACTACAGCGTGGGCCAGGAAGTCGATCTGCTGGTGGCTGAAGCGACCGACATGGGCTTCAAGGCGATCATCAACAACAAGCACTGGGGCCTGATTCACAAGAACGAAGTGTTCAAGTTCATGCGCGCCGGCAAGCAGGAAAAGGGTTACATCAAGGAAATTCGCAGCGACGGCAATATCAGCCTGAGCCTGCAACCCGTCGGTGCAGAGGCCGCGAGCAGCCTGAACTCGAAGATTCTCACCAAGCTGCGCGAGAACAACGGCACGCTGCCGGTCAGCGATAAAAGTGATCCGCAGGTCATCAGCGGCCTGTTTGGCGTCAGCAAGGGCAACTTCAAAAAGGCCATTGGTGCGTTGTACAAGCAGGGCCAGATCGTGATTCACGCCGACCGTATCGAGCTGGTCTGACAACACGTCGCAGCCTGGGTGCCTGAGCGGCAATTGATGTGAGCTGCAGTCAATGCAGCTCGCGATGCCTCAGGCCCAAGTGGCGAGCGCGTCTATTTCCTGGCTCAGGCGCTCAAACGGCAAGGTGCCGTTGAATACCCGCGCGTCTTCCAGCGCCTCGTCGCTGCGTCGCAGCAGCACGACCGGCACCGCTCTCAACCCAAGCTTCTGTGCCAGTTGCCGGTCGTCCAACACGGCCTTTTCAAAATGACCGGCATTGAGTGCCTGCTCCATCGCTTGCCGATCCAGTCCGGTGGTGGTGGCCAGCTCGAGCAGCGTGTGCGTCTCGCTGATATCCAGCCCCTTTTCGAAGAACGCCCGGTAAGCCTCTTTGTGAAACGCTTCAAAACCTCCTGCATTCCTGGCAAAGACTGCGGCTTCCAGAACCTTGCGGCTGCGCGGCTGAACGCTGGGCATCTTCATCATCACCTGACGCCTGTCGGCCATCGGCAGTACAGATCGTGACCAGGTTTCACGCAGATAATCAGCACTCGGGTCGAGCAGTGCCAATGGGTCAGGGCGCAGTTCAAAGGCATGCCAGTTAAATTCGAGCCGCTCACCGTAGGTTTGCTGAAGCTGTTCCAGGACGGCCAGTTGCAGGTAGCAGAACGGGCAGACGTAGTCGCTCCAGACATCTATTTTCAGGGGACCAACAGTGTTCATGTGCTTGAAACTCCATAACGCTCGTTAACACTGACTCCCTTCACCTTTTAAAAGTCCTGAAGTTGGATGGATCAATGTCTACCTTTGGTCGGTCATACCCTCAAGCGGGCTTTCCCGGCCCTGAAACTTGATCAAGGACGCGCCATGAAAAGAATACTGATCGCTTACTTCGGCACATTGCTGGCGTTTCTGATCCTCGACGGACTGTGGCTGGGCGTGTTGATGGGGCCGACCTACCGTGAATGGCTCGGACCGCTGATGCTCGATACGCCCGTATTAGGACCTGCCATCGCGTTTTATCTGCTGTATGGGGCGGGGGTGGTGTTTTTCGGCGTCATGCCTGCGCTCAGAGTGCAACGACTGAGCCATGCGACATTGTGCAGCGGTCTGCTGGGGCTGATTGCCTATGGCACCTATGACCTGACCAACTGGGCCACCTTGCAGGGCTGGCCGGCGCAGCTGGCGCTGGTGGATCATGCGTGGGGCACGGTGGTGTCGGCGCTGGCCGGTACGGCGGGCTATCTGGCGGTACGTCGATTTGCCTGAAGCGGTGTGCCGGGTGAGGGTTGGCTGCTCGCAACGCTCACCCGGCGCAGTGCGCGAATCTGGTGGCGGGTTTACCGCTACTTCTGCAGGAAGCCGGCAAAACTCAGGTTGCTGCCCTTGGGGCGCATGTCCTTGAGGAAAGAGTCCTTGTCGGCGCTCAGCTCCAGGCTGACGGTCGGTTTGCGCTTGTCGGCATTGCGCACTTCAAGGCCTTCCATGTGATCGCGCATGAATACCGTGGTCACTTTCAAATGCAGTAACTGGTCGGTTTCAGGCGTGTGCAGCAGCAGGTGCAGCCACTCGTACTGGCCTACTTGCAGGCGCGGGACAGGCAGGTCGAACCACCAGATGTTTCTTTTGTGGTCCAGCACGGCGAAATGCGTGTTGTTGACGCCCAGCACTGCGCCACCCAGATCCTGGTTTCTGCGTGCAATGGCCAGCTTTTTATCGAGTTTCATAACGTTCCTGTGAATCGGTGTGTTCAGCGTGTCGGCCCTGCCGGACAACGGTGGCGCGCATTCTCGCACAAACTCTGCCGCAAACCTGCCCAAATGCTCGGCAGACGAGTGGCCTGGAAAATAGTTGAAACTCTTGGCCACCGGCACAGGTCAATCTTCTGTCGAGTACGACGTCCGATTCCAGCGCGGTCTTCAGACCCAGGAGATTTTCGATGAGCAGCACCAGCGATAAAGCCAAAGGTATGGCCAACGAAGCAGTTGGTAACGTCAAGCAGGCTGTTGGCAAGGCTACCGACAATGACAAACTTCAGGCTGAAGGCAAGGTACAAGAGCTGAAAGGCGAAGGCCAGCAGACCGTAGGCAAGGTCAAGGACGCGATCAAGAAGGGCGTGGACAAGGCTTGAGTCGATTGTTCCCGGCGCCCTGGCGCCGGGGCAGTTTTACCGATAACGGTCATCCACGGATGGCCGTTATGCTTTCTGCTCTGCGGGACTGAAACCTTTCATGGCCTGTCCAGTCAATGTGCCATCGGTATTCGCGTATCGGTTCGTCAACGCGACACGTCATCTATGACATGCCGGTTTTCAGGATGTAAGGTTTTCCAGTAAGGGAGCGAGAGGAAGCGCCATGATTTTCCCCCATTTGCGTAAATTGAAAGTCGGCAAAGTGCTGGTGAGAACCGTCAACGAGTTCCTCGATGACGAGATGTCCACCTATGCCTCGGCGCTGGCTTACCAGATGTTGTTTTCTCTGTTCCCGTTCCTGCTGTTTCTGATCGCGTTGATCGGCTTTCTGCATCTGCCGGACTTTTTTTCCTGGTTGCGACTGCAGTCGGAGTTTCTCTTGCCGCCGCAGGCGCTCGAGCAGGTCAACCCGGTCATCGACCAGTTGCAGCAGTCCAAGGGCGGCTTGCTGTCGATCGGTATCGTCATCGCCTTGTGGACCGCGTCAGCGGGTGTGCGCCTGATGATGAGCGCCATGAACGCAGCGTATGACGTGGTCGAAGGGCGTCCTATCTGGAAACGCCTGCCGCTGTCGATTCTCTACACCGTAGGCATTGCCGGCATGTTACTGGCGGCAGCCGCCTTCATGGTGCTGGGGCCGCAGGTCATGAACTGGATTGCCGCGCAGATCGGCATGGAAGACTTCATCGTCACGCTGTGGACCATCCTGCGCTGGCCCGCGATCATTATTCTGCTGATGGTCGCCGTGGCGCTGATCTATTACGTGATGCCGGACGTCAAACAGGAGTTTCGCTTTATCACCCCAGGCTCGGTGCTGGCCGTGGTGGTGTGGATCGTCGCTTCCCTGGCCTTCGGTTTTTACGTCAAGACCTTTGCCGACTACAACGCCATGTACGGCAGCATCGGCGCGATCATCGTGCTGTTGCTGTATTTCTATATTTCCGCGGCGGTGCTGTTGCTGGGTGCGGAAATGAATGCGGTGATCGAGCACATGTCCGCCGAAGGCAAGGACGCAGGCGAGAAGGAAGCCGGTGACGGCGGCGAAGAGAGCAGCGAGACAGTCAAGCAGCATGTCTCCGGTCTGGGCCGCGACCATTCGGTGCCGTTGCAGAAGGCGGACGAAGCCTGATCGTGTTGTGTGGCAAGATCGCTTTTTAAGTCGGCAAGAGACACGCAGTCATGATCCACAAAATCCTGAAGATGGGCGATGAGCGCTTGTTGCGCATCGCCCCTCCGGTACCCGCAGAGATGTTCGGCAGCAGCGAGCTCGATACGCTGATTGCCGACATGTTCGAAACCATGCACAGCGTCGGCGGTGTTGGCCTGGCGGCGCCGCAGATCGGCGTTGATCTGCAACTGGTGATTTTTGGTTTCGAGCGCAACGAGCGCTATCCGCAGGCCGAGGCGGTCCCGCAGACGATCCTGATCAACCCGCTGATTACCCCATTGAGCCCGACGCTGGAAGAGGGCTGGGAAGGCTGCCTCTCAGTGCCCGGCCTGCGCGGCATGGTGGACCGTTATCAGAGCATTCGTTACGAAGGCTTCGATCCTCAGGGCCAGCCCATCGAGCGTGTTGCCCACGGTTTTCACGCGCGGGTCGTTCAGCATGAATGCGACCACCTGATCGGTCGGCTTTACCCGTCGCGCATCACCGATTTCAGCAAATTCGGCTTCATGGACGTGATGTTTCCGGACATGGACCCCAACGCCGACGAGTGATCGTCGTGTTGTGCTGCGACGCCATCAGGTTTCGCGGCACAGTGCGATCAGCGGCTTGCTGCGGCTGTAACGCATGAACCGTTCACCCAGGGCCTGTGGCAGACGCCGGGCCGTCGCGAACCCTGAACGTTGATAAAAGCCCAGCAGGTCCGGATGGCAGAACAGCCACACCGGCCCGTTCAGCGGTTGCAATGCCGCTTCGATCAGGCCCTGCGCCACTGCTTGCCCGCGAGCCGCCGGCGCGACGAACAGCCCGGTCAGCCAATGCCCCTCTGCGACAGGCGTCAGGCACAACGCACCGATGATTTCTGCCCGTTTTGCAACCCAGGCCTGGCCCTTGCTGGCAGCGCGCATTGACGACTGGTGCTCGCGGTAGAGCTTGCCCAGCAATGGGCGACATTCATCAGGTAGCGGGTAGAACTGGATTTCGGACATCGCGGCTGCGCTTGAAATAGGAGCCTTGCATCATACAGAGGCTCAAGCCGTGACAACTAATCGGCGCAGGCTGGTGTCGATACTTTCAGACCCGTTTCTTCCGCGCCATTTGAGGTGAGCATGAAATCAATAACACGACTACTGGGCTGTTCACTTCTGGCGCTGGGCCTGCTCGGGCAGACCGCGACAGCGGCTGAAAAAACCAAGCCTATCCAGTTTGGCGCGCTGACCTGGGAAAGCGGCAGCCTGATCACTGAAGTCCTGCGTACCATTGTCGAGAAGGGCTATGGCTACCCGACCGATACCCTGCCAGGCAGTACGGTCAGCCTGGAAACCGCGCTGGCGAAAAATGATATCCAGGTGATCGCCGAAGAGTGGACCGGACGCAGTCCGGTGTGGGTCAAGGCTGAAGAGGAAGGCAAGGTGCTCGGCCTGGGCAACATCGTCAAGGGCGCGACCGAAGGCTGGTGGGTGCCTGAATACGTGATCAAGGGTGACGCCGCCAAAGGCATCAAACCGCTGGCGCCGGACCTGAAGTCTGTCGCGGACCTGGCGCGCTACAAGGACGTCTTCAAAGACCCGGAATCGCCGGACAAAGGCCGATTCCTGAATAGCCCGAGCGGCTGGACCTCGGAAATCGTCAACACCCAGAAACTCAAGGCTTATGGCCTGGCCGACAGCTTCGTCAACTTCCGCACCGGCTCGGGCGCAGCACTGGACGCCGAGGTCGCATCGTCCATCCGGCGCGGCAAGCCGGTGTTGTTTTACTACTGGTCACCTACGCCCCTGTTGGGCAAGTACAAGCTGATCAAACTGGACGAGCCCGCCTTTGACGCTGAAGCCTGGAAAACCCTGACCGACGCCAGCAACCCCAACCCGCGCGGCACGTCTTCGCTGGCGGCAACGCTGTCGATCGGCGTATCGGCAGAATTCAGCAAGCAATACCCTGAGCTGGTGAGTGTCTTCAAGGGCGTGGATTTCCCGATTGACCTGCTGAACAAGACCTTGGGCGAAATGAGTGACAAGCACGAGGATGCCAAGGTCGTGGCTGCCCGCTTTCTCAAGCAGCATCCCGAGGTCTGGAAAGCCTGGTTACCTGCCGATGTTGCCACCCGGGTCAGCAGCAGTCTTTAACTATGACTCTGCTGCATGACGCGAGGCGCATAGCTGATAACGGCATCAATGACCGGTATGCAACGCGCCGAGTGGTAAAGCCCCGCCGAGCTGATAAGTTCAGGTCTGGGTCAATCGATGCTCGGGAGGCGTCATGACTGATCACGCTCGGGGCTCGCGGGGCAATTGGCAGACCTGCCTGGCATTGCTGGCCTGTCTGTGCCTGGACGCGATGCATCCGGCCAGCGCCGAAGAGGCCGACGACATGGCGCTGGCCCTGGTGGAACAACGAAACCTGGGCGAGGGCCTTGCCTGGCTGGGGTATCAGGTCGCCTCGCGCACGGCGACGTTTGCCGGTATCGTGCAGGCAGTCGGCAAGACTGAAGCGCAGGAACTGGTACAGAAGGAATTACAGCGCCTCAAACCGGAATATCAGGCGCAGTGGGACCGCAATCTGGCAGCCGCTTATGCTCATTCATTTACCGCCGAGGAATTGCGCTCGCTCAATCAGGGCGGGGATTCGCCTTCATTGGGGAACAGCTTCAGGGCCAGAAACACTCAGGTCAGCGCCGATATGAAAGCCCGATCATCGGAGCTGCTGGGACAATTTGTCAGTCGTGCGCTGGGCAATGCCGAGGCAGCACTGCAACACTGACAGCTATTTTGACGAGACGAGGCAAAAAACATGGACGCATTCATGCAGGCAGCATTCGATGAGGCGCAACTCGGGCTGAAGGAAGGCGGAATCCCCATCGGCTCGGTCATCGTCCACGGCGGCAAGATTATCGGTCGAGGCCATAACCGTCGTGTACAAGAGGGCAGTGCGACGAAGCACGGCGAGATGGATGCGCTGGAAAATGCCGGTCGCCAGCCGGCCAGTGTCTACCGTGACTCGGTGCTCTACACCACACTGTCGCCTTGTGCGATGTGCAGCGGTGCGATCCTGCTCTACGGTATTCGCAAAGTGATCATCGGTGAGCATGAGTCGTTCATGGGCGAGGAAGAACTGCTGCGCTCGCGTGGCGTGCAGATCGAGGTGCTGGATAACCCTGAGTGCACACACATGATGAAAGACTTTATTGCCAGCAAGCCCGAACTGTGGAACGAAGACATCGGCGAGTAAAGACCGCTTCTTGTCAGCCCCATGCTCCGCGCTCATCGTAAATCCAACGGCTTATCGTGCCAATGCTCCGCGTTGGCATGCAGTTCGTGACGCTCTGCGTCACCCGACACCGCTCCGATACCTGCGAAGTTCAGGTGCGCCTCAGAACACTGCCCATCATTAATCTTCTTTGGCTCCTGCCTTAAAGTGCGGTTTGTGCCACTAATGTGCCTTTAACGGTGATAACCTCCTCTCATCTTTATCACGGTATGCACATACCCAGCCGTTTACCTGGCCATTTTCGGAGCCCGATATGTCGGTCCAGCAGCGCAACAACGTCAACATTATGGGCGACGGACCGATCACTCTGATTTTCGCTCATGGATTTGGTTGCGATCAGAACATGTGGCGTTTTATAGCGCCGCACTTCGCAGAGCGCTTCAAAGTCGTGCTGTTCGACCTGGTGGGCAACGGCAATTCGGACGTATCGGCCTGGTATCCGCACAAGTATTCGTCGCTCAAGGGCTACGCAACCGACTTGCTGGAGGTGGTCAACGAGTTCGCCGCAGAGGGGCCGGTGGTGCACGTCGGTCATTCGGTCAGTTGCATGATTGCCGTGCTGGCCGAGCTTCAGTCTCCCGGTCGGTTCGACAGTCACATCATGATTGGTCCGTCCCCGCGTTACCTCAACGAAGAAGGTTACCTGGGTGGATTCACTCGCGCCGATGTCGATTCGTTGCTTGAGACGCTGGAAAGCAATTATCTGGGCTGGTCCAGCACCATCGCACCGACACTCATGGGTGCTTCGGATCGACCTGAGCTGAGCGAAGAACTCGCCAACAGTTTCTGTCGCACCAATGCGGAGATTGCCAGACAGTTTGCCCACGTGACGTTTTTATCCGACCATCGTGCCGATGTCGCGCAACTCAAGAGCAGAACACTCATTCTGCAAAGCAGCGACGATATGGTGGTGCCGGTCGAGGTGGGTGAGTACTTGCACCGCGTCATTACCGACAGCACCCTGCACATGATCGACAATGTAGGGCACTACCCGCACATGAGCGCAGCACAGGAATGCATTACTGCGATGAATCAGTTTCTGGCCTCTTGCGAGAGTGCCGCCCATGACCGTTGAACAGGTGAGCCTGCCCGTCACCGAAGACCTCTACGAGCATGCGCCCTGTGGTCTGTTGATCACGTTGCCCAACGGCACCATAGAGCGCGCCAATCTGACGTTTTGCCGATGGCTGGGTCTGGAGCGCGACGCTGTTGTGGGCCGCCGCTTTCAGGATTTGCTGAGCCTGGCAGGCAAGGCCTTTCTGCAGACTCACTGGGCGCCCACGCTGCAGTCGCAAGGGTCAATTGCCGAAGTCAAGGTCGAGCTGATTCATGCCGATGGCCGCCCCATCCCGATGATGCTCAACGCCGTACGCCGCGAGTACCCGTCGGGGTATCTGCATGAAGTGGCCGTGTTCCTGGCCGAAGAGCGCAACAAGTACGAGCGCGAACTGCTGGCTGCCCGCAAGATTGCCGAAGAACTCCTGCAACAGCAGATGACCGTGCAGAGCGAGCTGACCTCGGCGCGCAATCGCTTGCGTCTGGCGCATGCCGAGGCGGAGATCCGGGCTATTTTTGCCGAGCAGATGATTGGCATCGTCAGCCACGACCTGCGCAACCCGCTGGCCGCGATCAAGATGGCCGCCGGACTGCTGGAGCGCACCCCACTGGAGTCGCGGCAGGAGCGGATTCTGGGACACATCAATCATTCCACCGACCGTGCCGATCGCATGATTGTCGACCTGCTGGATTTCACTCACGCCCGGGTGGGCAGTGGCATTACCGTCGTTCCTCAGCCTATCGATTTTCACGCAGTCGTTGCCCGGGGCGTCGAAGAGCTGCGCCAGGTTTTCCCGGATCGGGTGCTGACCCATCGCAGCGAAGGACAGGGCGCCTGTTCGGCGGATCCTGACCGCCTGCTGCAGATGCTCGGCAATCTGGTCAGCAATGCCATCAATTACGGCGCCGACGACGGTGAGGTTTTGATTACGTCGTCGTTCGACACCTGGATGATCAAGCTGTCGGTGCACAACCTCGGTGAACCGATACCGATGGAGAAGGTAGACGACCTGTACGAGCCCGTCGTACGCGTGGTCAGCGACAGTGACGAGACCCGCACCGTCGGGCTCGGCCTGTTTATCGTGCGCGAGATCGTTCGAGCCCATCTGGGCGATGTGACGGTTCGCTCTTCGGCTGAAGAGGGCACGACGTTCACGGTGGCGTTTCCGCGTCCCCCGGTGAAATCCGAGGTTTGATCAGGTTTCGTACAGGTTGACGAGCAACCCGTGTTATTCACGGGTGCAGAAAAATCGTTACAGTCCTAAACTAACGTGCTGCGTCATCACCTCAAGGCTCATACAGGTTCTACATGCGGCGATCCATTTCAAATGATGTGGCCACGATCAACCGGATCAGCGCAGTGCCGGCCATCCTGCAGGTCATTGCCGAATCCACCGGGCTGGGTTTCGCCGCCGTGGCGCGTGTAACCGAAACCAGCTGGACGGCCTGTGCGGTCCTGGACAAGCTCGACTTCGGTTTGAAGCCCGGCGGTGAGCTGGAGCTGAGCAGCACCATCTGCCACGAGATTCGCAGCTCCCACAAGCCTGTGGTGATTGACCATGTCGCCGAGGACCCGTTGTTCTGTGCGCACGACACACCACGTCTGTACAGCTTCCAGAGCTATATCTCGGTGCCGATCTTTCTTTCCGACGGCTCCTTTTTCGGCACTATCTGCGCGCTGGATCCCAAGCCTGCAAAGCTGATCGGGACGCCCATCGAGGCCATGATGGTGTCGTTCGCACGTCTTCTGGCGCTGCAGATCGAGGCCGAGGAAAACCTGCAACAGGCGCGTGAAGACCTGCTCGCCGAACGTGAGGTGGCTGAGCTGCGCGAGCAGTTTATCGCGGTGCTGGGGCACGACCTGCGCAACCCGTTGTTTGCCATCAATGCCAGTGCCGAATTGCTGCTGCGTCGTCCGCTGGATGAAAAGGCCCAGCAGATCGTGCAACACATCCTGACCTCTGGCCAGCGCGCCTCGCAGCTGGTCGATGACGTGCTCGATTTTGCCCGTGGTCGTATGGGGCATGGCATTCCTCTGAGTATCCATGAGGCACACGGTCTGGATAAAACCCTGGAGCATGTGATTTCAGAGGTGCAACGCGTTCACCCGTCGCGGCCGATTCACTCGAACATAGGCGCGCTGGAGCGTATCCGCTGCGATCATGAGCGGATCGCGCAGTTGCTCTCCAACCTGGTGTCCAACGCAATCAGCCATGGTGATGCCGAGAGCCCGGTCGAAGTGACGGCAGGCGTGCATGGCGATGTGTTTGTGCTCAGCGTTACCAATCAGGGAGAGCCGATACCTGAATCGGTTCGTGCGCAACTGTTCCTGCCGTACTCCAGACCCATCACCGACGAGCCGCAAGCCGGGCTCGGGCTGGGGCTGTACATCGCCAGCGAGATCGCCATTGCTCATGGAGGTACGCTCGAGGTGTGCTCGACGCGAGAGCTGGGCACGGTCTTTACCTTCAGTATGCCTTTGAAGTCTGCATAGGCATCCTGCGTCAGCCTGTGTCCTGTGATCACACAGACTGCCCGCCAGGCGCTTTTTTGTGCTCCGCAAACCTCGGGTGCAGGCCGTCGCGTCGTTCGGCTGCGACAGCCTTGACCATCCTTGTTACAAACTCTCCTACCGCTTTGCTTGCTCATCGGCAGTGCCGGGTCGAACCTGAGGCCCGGGTTGCCATCAAAGGCCTGAGTCTTCACGGTTACTCCGAAGTTTCACCTTGCCCAGAGGTAGTGATGAACAGTTTTGTGCGTAATCTTGTCGGCGGCGTGCTTGTTGCGTCATGCTGCATCGGTGCGGTCCAGGCGCAGACGCTGCCAAACAGCACCCTCAACAACGGTGCCAGCAGCAACCCGTATAACAGCCCGATCCACCGTGCCAACCCCAATAGCCGTCAGGGCACCGAGTCCAGCGTGCCACCGTCCCGTGGCCCCAACATCGCGCCGCCGGTGCGCAAGCCCACTCTGGAAAACGGTGGCATTGGTAACGGCTACCCTACGCGCCAGAACACGCCACGTCCTTCTACACCGATAACCGACCCCAAACGCGGCAACTGAATTTTCAACCCGGCGAACCCGTGTGGACGTCGACTCAATGCATAAGGAAACGCTCATGCTTAGAAAAAACCTGATCGCGACATTGTGTACTGCAGCCATTCTGAGCCTGCCACTGACGGCCAGCGCCGCTACGGAAACCTACAAAAGCGAACTGGGCACCGTCACGGTGACCCCTGTTGTCGAAGGTCTGGATCATCCGTGGGCGCTGGCCTTTCTGCCTGACAGGCAAGGCATGCTGGTGACAGAGCGTTCGGGCAACCTGCGCGTGGTATCGGCGGATGGCAAATTGTCCGCACCGCTTTCCGGTGTCCCGCAAGTCTGGGCGCAGAAGCAGGGCGGTCTGCTTGATGTGGTGCTGTCACCGGACTTCGCCAAGGACCGCATGGTGTATCTGACCTACTCCGAGGGCAGCGGCAAGACCGCCGCCGAAGGTGATACCGCCGGCACTGCCGCAGGGCGTGGTCGTCTGTCCAAGGACATGACTCGTCTGGAAGACTTCGAAGTCATCTTCCGCCAGGAACCGAAACTGTCGGTGGGCAACCACTTCGGCGCGCGGATGGTCTTCGATCGCGACGGTTACCTGTTCATCGCCCTGGGCGAAAACAATCAGCGCCCCACGGCGCAGGATCTGGACAAGCTGCAGGGCAAGATCGTGCGCATCTATCCGGACGGCAGCGTACCGAAAGACAATCCGTTCGTGGGCCAGAAGGGCGTTCGCCCCGAGATATGGTCCTATGGCCATCGCAATCAGCAGGGCGCCGCGCTCGACCCCTGGACCGGGGCGTTGTGGACCAACGAGCATGGCCCCAAGGGCGGTGATGAGCTGAATATCATCGAGCGTGGCGCGAATTACGGCTGGCCGATCGCGACCCACGGTATCGACTACTCGGGTCAGCCGATTTCGGAGTCGAAGGGCAAGGTTGTCGAAGGAACCAAAATTCCGTTCCAGGTCTGGGAAGTGTCACCGGGCCTCAGTGGCATGGCGTTCTATGATCACAGCCTTTTCAAGGCATGGGATCACAGTGTATTCATTGGTGCGCTGGCCACTGAAGAGTTGATCAGACTGCAGTTCGAAAATGACAAGATCGTTCATGAAGAACGTCTGTTGAAAGACATGAAACAGCGCATACGTGATGTGCGTCAGGGGCCGGACGGTTACTTGTATCTGTTGACCGACGACGATAAGGGAAGTCTTCTGAAAGTAGGCTTGGCCCAGTAATAAACTGTTAATCGCTTGAAAAAGAAAATTCCCACAATATTGTGGGAATTTTCTTATGAGTTGCTTGCGGTGGTAGCCGGTAAAGCAGTCGGATCAATTATCCTTTGCGTCACGTACCACTTCGCCCGTCTTGGCATCAACGTCGTAATTCCACTCCACACCCTTGGCGTCTTTCAGTTCGATCTGATAGATCAGGCGGCCGGTGCGGTCCTTGTCCAGTTCTGTATCGTGGACCGTGAAGCCTGTGTGCTTGGCAACGGCCTGCTTGTTGAACTGTTCAAAGTCACCCAACGCCTGAGACTTGTACAGGCGGATCACTTCATCGGGACCAACGTCAGCCTGGGCGGCACCTGCAACAGCAGTGAGGGCAACAGCGGCGAAAACGGCAGGCATAAGTTTCATGGGGTATTCCTTTTTGATTGATCTGTCTTGATTGATTCATCACACGCTGATTGGTTCAGCGGTTTTGTTGAACTCAGATTATCCGCGCTTACTTAATTCACGCTTAATTATTCAAGTGTGCGAAGCGTTTTGAAGCCGGTCTCGCTCTGCCGACTCGTAAGTAAAGTTTTCCCCTGCACTTCGTTTACAGGCAAAGCATCACGTAAAGGTTGAAAAAAACCGGCAGTGAACGTAAAAGGTTGGCCCCCTGCCGGAAGGTGCGTCGCGTCTGTCCAGGCAGCTGTCCTTGCGGAGTCTGATCGATGAGAACGCCTTACCGACCTGCCATGCGCCACGCCTGGCGATTGTTGCCGTTGGGCATGGTCGTTGCCTCGCCGTTGCTGGCCGCAGAGGTGCTCAGCCTGGATGCGGTCAATGTCACTGGGTTCAGCGAGCCGGAAAGCACCGGCGACTATAAAGCCGAGCGGGCGTCGATGTTCGGATTCGATCAGGCTTCACTGCTGGATACGCCCGCCTCGGTGTCGGTGTTCAACGCTGCGTTGATCAAGGACCGGCAGGCAAAGTTGCTGAGTGAAGTGCTGCGCAACGACGCGTCGGTCGGCGACGGCTATGCCCCGGTGGGCTATTACGAAAACTTTGTGATGCGCGGGTTTTCGTTGAACGCCGCCAACAGTTATCGCATCAACGGTCGCAGCATTGCCGGCGAGCAGAACGTCGCGCTGGAAAACAAGCAGCAGGTCGAGTTGCTCAAGGGGCTTTCCGGCCTGCAGAGCGGCGTGGCCGAGCCCGGTGGCGTTATCAACTATCAGACCAAGCGGGCGCAGGACGTCCGGTCGGTCACAGTCTCTACCAACGAACACGGCGAGCGCTACATCGCGACCGACGTCGGTGGCTGGTTCGGCAGTGAACAGCAATTCGGCCTGCGCGCCAACCTTGCCCATGAAGACATTCGTTCGTATGTCGAACACGCCGATGGCCAGCGCGATTTTGCCTCGCTGGCGTTCGATTGGAACATCAGTGAGCGCGCCCTGTTGCAACTCGATGTCGAGTACCAGAGCAAAGAGCAGCGCTCGGTGCCCGGTTATCAGCTTCTGGGCGGCACCACGCTGCCTCACGATGCCTCGCCGGGCAAATTGCTGGGTTACCAGAACTGGTCCAATCCGGTCGGTATCGACTCGCTGAACATCAACGGACGTTTCGAATACCGCTTCAATGACAACTGGAAGGGCAGCCTCAGTGCGTCGCGCAGTCGCGTGGTCATTGATGACTACAGTGCCTTTGCGTGGGGTTGCTACGGTTCGGCCAGCTGCGCAGGGCAGGCGGTGCCCAACCACTTCAGTGCCGAAGGGGGTTATGACATCTATGATTTCCGCAGCCCGGACGACACGCGTCGCAATGACGAAGTCGAAGCGGCCATGTCCGGCACCTTCACTACCGGATCGCTTGGGCACGAGCTGACCTTCGGCAGCAGTGCCTACCGCCGTACGGTTGATACGCGCGGGACCTTCAACGAATTCGTCGGCTCGGGCACTATCCATGAGGCGCCTGAGCAGGTGGCCCCCTCGACCCTGGCGCTGCCACATACCGAGCGCCGCCTGGACAGCCGCCAGTACGGGCTGTTTGCCACTGACCGGATCAGCTTCAACGAGCACTGGCAAACCGTGCTGGGCGGACGCGGGGTGCGGCTCGACGAGCAGGCGTTCAACGAGGACGGCAGCGATGCGCGACACACCGAGCGCTATGTGTTTCTGCCCCAGGCGGCGCTGATCTACAAGCCGGTGGACAATGTTTCGCTCTACACCAGCTACAGCAAGGGCCTGTCGCTGGGCGGGACGGCAGCGTGGTTCACCACCAATGCCAGTGAAATTCTGGCGCCGACCGTCTCCCGACAGCTCGAAGCAGGCATCAAGTATGACTGGCAGCGCATGAGCCTGACCGCCGCGGTGTTTCAGGCCCGCCAGGCGTACCAGTACTCCAGGCCCAACGATGACGGTACGTTTACCTATGTGCAGCAAGGCGAGCAGAAAAACACCGGTCTTGAACTGGGGGCGAGTGGCTGGGTGACTGACCGCCTGCAGATATCCGCCAGTGCGGCGGCCATCCGGGCGCGCGTTGAAGACAGCGGCACCGAGGCCTACGATGATCATCAGGCCCTCAATGTGCCCAGATACCGTGGCACCTTGCAAGCCGACTACAGCCTGCCGGTGCCCGGGCTCGCGTTGCTCGGAGGCGTGCAGTACAGCGCCAGCAAGTACGCTGACCGTGAAGGCACCGTGCAGGTCAATGACTACGCACTGTTCAATATCGGCAGCCGTTACAGCACCCGAATCAGCGGTTACGACACGGTACTGCGCCTGACCGTCGACAACCTGTTCGACAAACGCTACTGGCGTGATGCCGGGGAGTATCTGGGTGACGACTACCTGTTCATGGGCGCGCCCAGAACGGCGAGATTGTCGGCCACTGTCAACTTTTAGCGGAAGGGCTTTAGTGCGCGGAGTATTGGCACGACAGTCGAGATCATCGTTCCGCCCGCTCCAGCGGGGGAATGCAGGTCTCGACGCTCCGCGTCGTCAAGAGGACGCGGAGCGTCTGATCTGGTCAACCGGAACGGCATGCGACGCAGAGCGTGGCACGATAGTTGAGATGATCGTTCCCGTTGCAGGCGTCAGCTCGGTATCAGTGCGCCCGCAAGCTTTGCTATTCTTCGCGCCCTGTGAGCGCCAGGCGCTCTTTCAAGCCATGTTTCGGATGCCTCATGACGGACATCGTACGTTCCCACTCCCAGCCCTTCAGCAAAGCCGACTACAAGACCCTGAGCCTTGCGGCGCTGGGTGGGGCACTGGAAATCTACGACTTCATCATTTTCGTGTTCTTTGCGCTGACCCTCAGCCAGTTGTTCTTTCCCCCGGACATGCCTGAATGGCTGCGTCTGCTGCAAAGTTTCGGGATCTTCGTGACCGGCTATCTGGCACGCCCGCTGGGCGGGATACTCATGGCGCACTTCGCCGACCGGCTGGGCCGCAAGCGGGTGTTCAGCCTGAGCATTCTGATGATGGCGCTGCCTTGTCTGCTGATCGGCGTGATGCCCACCTACGCACAGATCGGTTACTGGGCGCCGCTGGTGCTGCTGGCGCTGCGCATCCTGCAAGGAGCCGCCGTGGGCGGTGAAGTGCCAAGTGCCTGGGTATTCGTGGCAGAACACGCGCCCAAGGGGCATCGCGGCTATGCACTGGGCGTACTGCAAGCCGGCCTGACGTTCGGATACCTGCTTGGCGCACTGACCGCGACATGGCTGGCGCGAGTCTTCAGCCCTGACCAGATCCTTGAGTGGGCATGGCGTATTCCGTTCCTGCTCGGTGGCGTATTCGGCGTGGTGGGGGTCTGGCTACGCCGCTGGCTGAACGAAACCCCTGTGTTCATCGCCATGCATGCCCAGCGTGAACATCTGCCGGCGCTGCCACTTGGCCAGGTTCTGCGTGATCACCGCCAATCCTTGCTGCCTGCTGCGTTGCTGACCTTTGTGCTGACCTCCGCCGTGGTGGTACTGGTGGTGATTACCCCGACGGTCATGCAGCAGCGCTTTGGTATCAGCGCCAGCGACACCTTTGCCCTGAGCGCCGTCGGCATCGTGTTTCTCAATATAGGTTGTGTGCTGGCAGGCATGCTGGTCGACCGCATCGGCGCCTGGCGCGGCATCATGTTCTACAGCCTGCTGATGCCGATAGGCATCGGCGTGCTTTACACCAGCCTCATCGAGCAATGGATGCCACTGGGCATCGCCTATGCGATTGCCGGGCTGGCGTGCGGGATTGTCGGTGTGGTGCCATCGGTGATGGTCGGCCTGTTCCCGGCGAACATCCGAGTGTCAGGCATCTCGTTCACTTACAACATCGCCTACGCCTTCTGGGCCAGCACCACGCCATTGATGCTGATTACCCTGATGCCCTGGAATATCTGGGTGTGCGTGTTCTATAGCCTGATCATGGGCGCCACGGGCCTGGTTACCGCAGCGGTATTCGGCCTGCGCCGGGGCGTGGTGGTGGATGACCTGGCAAGCGGTAACGCCGGATAACTCCGGGCCGTGTGGCGCAACGCCCGCTGCTCACCTCTGTTGTGGGGTGAGTGGCAGCTCGAACATGGCCGGAAAGTTCCTGCTGGCAGACGCGTTCATTTGTAACAAGTGATTGTAATTCCGTTTCCTCAAGTCTATCTTTCGCCTCTCCATATTGTTTACGTTGTTTATCTAATGTGCTCTTGGCTCGTGCCTGCGCGAAATGTTTCGTCAGGTGAATCCCTTATGACGTCTGTAAATAGATAGGTGTAACTATTCCGAGTTTGTTGTAGGAGTTTTCCTCGATATTTAATTATCGGCGATTCTTCTTACAGTCTTCGGTTTTGTTGCGAGACTTTGAGTGGTGTGTCGTTTTAATGCAAAACAAGATTAAATAAAATGATTTCTGTGCCGACTTACTGTTTGGGTCATGGAAGACGAATGTAAGAAACATCCTACAAATTTGCCTGTTTGGCAAAATGCTGGCAAGGGGAAGTATCATGTGGGTGACAATGAGAGAGCAGGAGGTTCTTGGCCTGTTGTTGCAGGGATGTACGAACAAGGAAATTGCCAGGCAACTCAGTATCAGTGACTACACAGTTCGCGATCACGTCTCTTCGCTGCTGAGAAAGAACCAGGTAAGGACGCGTGCCGAGCTCATGGCCAGGTGCGTATCTCTATTGCTTCCGGGAAACATTACCCGACCCCCTACATCTGTCGGGTTGCGCAGCGAGCCAGCACATACATAATGTGTCTTGTCGCAACCTGTAACTTGTTAATGCAATGAGCACTGCTGACGTTTGGCAGTGCCATCAATAATACCGTGCTGCGCTGTGACGCCCATCAGGCACTGCTTCCTGGCTGGCTGCAGAAAGGAATATCCGAAGCCTGCTCGCACGACGAACTGTAAACAATAAAAAAGGAACCACTCATGACTGTTTGTTTTGTTCGGGGCGAGTCAGGTGCCGACGTGTCGTTGCGGCTGGATCCGCAGCGGCCCGGTTTTAATATGACAACAAACTTCCATCATCTGGCAACCCGGCAGTCCGCGCTTTCGGTGGCGCAACTGGCCGAGCAACAGGCAAAGCTGTCCGGCCCCGTTGGCCTGTTTGCCAAACTCTGTCGGCAGCTTCGTTCGCATGGGCGTCAGTCACCCTTGCTCGAAGACATTGCCCGGCTTGAGGGCCGCAAGCGTCAATGGCTGGCCGAGCGCGCCGTACAATTCGCACTGGGCCTGCACGGCCGTCGGCCAGAAGTCGAGAACCCGTTCAAAGGCCTGGTGCGCGAAGACCTGTGCTGCATCGTGTTCGATGACCCCTCAACGCACACGCTGGTCGAGCGTTATACCGCCAGCGAAGCGCTGCGGGCTCAGGACAGTGAGTACTTCGTCAAACTCATTGCCACCACGCGCAACACCGTCGAGCGGCGAATCGTCTTCCATGGTCTGCTCGAACACTTCGACCGATTACTGCCCATTGAGAAGAGCATCTATCCGCTCAACTATCGCGCTGTCCAGCAAGCGCACCTCGATAATGAGGAAGCCCTCTATGGAGCACTGATGATGGAGCAGCCCATCGGTACATTGCTTGAGATGCATACGCCTGAGTGGCTGTTGAATAACCTGTCCTCGTTTGAACTTTCCATTGATCAAGCGTGTGGCTAAGCAGGTGTTGGAAGCGGGTGTTGATCCTCTCGGCTGATAGGGTTTTACAAGCGGTTCAGGTTTTTTCTAACAAAACACGTTCAAGCTCAGTGCGCGTCAGCGCGTCCGGCGAATGATACGAAATAGCAGCTCGTGCAGACGTTTCAAGCCTGGGGCTTTTGCACGGCCGATGAATTTTATTTATAAATATTGGAGTAACACCTATGAAAAAAATAACACCTTTGGTTTTCTTGTTAGTGTCGGCTGCCAGCCAGGCGGCCGACTATTCGGTGACGACTACCAGAACCCCGACGTTTATCAATGGGCCTGCTCACAGTGCGTTTTCCCGACACCAGTTGAGATTGGCTGATTACCCCCGCGGCGCGGCTAACAACTCTCGGTTGCAAAAGATTTCCTGGACCGCGACTACCTTTCCGGAAAGCGTGAACGAACGCGCAAATCTTTGTTTCAGGAGAGGCGGTGTACATGATTCTGATTGTATCTCTATAACGCCAGGCGTGCCTGGCAGTACTGAGAGATTCAACAGTCTTGGTTTTAGCTATGCCTCCGACGTCATGATCAGGCACAGCGCTGAAAGTGGACCTTGGCAAAGCAAGCCTGCCGGGCCAGAAACAGTCACCTTTCATTTAACGTACTGATTGTTAATCCCTGGCGATAACCGTCAGGGATCTTTCGGGGCAGGAGCCAACGTCATGCGAGTCATAAGTTCCGGAGCAGATGCACTGATAGCCGCGCAACAACTTGATGATAAAAGAGCAGCAAAGACCATATCCTCAATTGCCAATCCCCCCCTTCGATCAACCTCTCCAGACTCTGCGGTGACCATCAGCGGCCAGGCCCTCCTGAAACACAGGGTATTTGGGGTCGCGGACTCTGGTCGTTCTGCGCCCATGCTCGGGAAAGCCGAATGTGGAATGTCCATGCCCGAGGCGTTTTTTTTAACCCGGGATGATCGCAGGCTGCTGGGTGATGTTTATGAATGGGCAAGCGCTCAGGGAGCTGATCTGGGCTATGTTGATGATCTGGCTTTTGGGCTGGCCTCATATAGAGAGAAAGATGATGGAAGAATATGGGGCCGCCAGAACCAGGGCAAAACATATGACCTCGAAGGCCACAAGGTTTTCTACAGTTTTACCGAGCCGCACGCGGCCACCGCCAAGCGTATTACCGAGAGCGATGGGCTAAAAACAACACGGCTGGACCAGGGGTTTGTTCGCTTCATCACTGACAAGGACTACGGCTCCATAGGGCACAATAATTTTGAGTTCATGGAAAAAGTCATCAACCGGTTTTCAACGGCGGGGGAAAGAGACGAGCAACTGGGGGCAGATTTCACTACCTATAAAAGCCAGAAGAGTGACTACATAAGGACGCTGTCCAAGGAAACGTACACTCCCGGCGAAGGAGACTCTCGAGAAACGCCATCCGTAAAAAAAGCCACCAAACCCAAGGAAATAACCCTGGAAAGCCTGCGTAACGACATGCGCGAGACGTTCCTGAAAGCGATGGGGGTCAAGAGTCTCTCATCCCTGTTCGACATGCTGTTCAAGGACAGGCGTTGACAGGTCAGGCCTGTGCGCCAAGCGACTGGAGTTCTGGCGGCGCATCCTGAGGGCTGGCGACGCGGTTGCGGCCTGTGCTTTTGGCCAGATACAGCGCCTTGTCTGCTTCATGCAGCCACGACGAGGCATCCGGCATTTCAGGAGAATAGGCGGCAATACCGATACTGAGACTGACCTTGAGATCGCAATGCAGGGTATAGGTCATTTCATCTATCGCCAGACGCAGGCGCTCGAGGATTTCCTTTGCCTGAAGCAAGCTGGTGTCGGGCAGAATGACGCAGAACTCATCGCCGCCACAACGCCCGATCAGGTCGAAATCACGCAGGTTTTCGATCAGTGCTTCGCTGATACTCTGCAGCACCGTGTCGCCCATCAGGTGGCCATAAGTGTCGTTGATGACCTTGAAGTGATCGATATCGATCAGCGCGATGACGCACTCCTGATACGCGTTCTGGCTACTGGCGTACTCCAGATCAAGCAGGTCCTTCCACGCACCATGATTGAGCAGGCCGGTGAGGCTGTCGGTGCGGCTGACCTTGCGCAGGATGTTGCGGTGTTCCCATAGCTTGAGCGTGACCTGATGGCTCAGCCAGCCAATGAAGATAGGGTAGGTCACCAGTACCGGAAGGCAGGCGTAGATCTGCGCCATGTTGCCATGCAGATTGACGACAGGGTCGAGCGCGGCCAGCGAAATCAGCACGCCCAGTGCCTGCATGCACAGGCCTTGCAGCATCAGCCGTGGCCCGGCGGCGGCCATGTTATGCATGGCCATCATGGCGAGGACCGTGACCCCGGGAACGGCGCTGAAACCCATCGCGCCAATCCAGAAACCGCCCATCATCGAATCGAACAGCAGATTGCGCCATTCAGCCTGGTAGGGCTCGCGTGACGTTCTTGCGAGCTGATAAGCAACATGTGGCCATACCAGACTGTAGAGCAGTGCCAACAACCACGCCCAGTGTGCTGTGTTCACGTAATACAAAGAAACAGCGACCGTCACAAAGCCAACGCTGACACCGAAGCATCTCGGGGCGTAGATCCGCTTGGCGAATGCCATCCCTCGGCGGTGATAGGTGCTCATAGATTCTTACCGGACATTACTTTCGAATCGGTCGGAAATCGACGCCGCGTGACCGAAAGGCTGGAGTTTGAGCGTTCACTAGTGGCAAGGGAAGAGTATTTTGCCGAGGGGTGTCAAATAACCACATATTAATGAAGGGTCACTGTTTAGAAGTCAATTAAATGACATAAGCAGTGCTAAAACCCGTTCAAAAATATGACGAAACTTACAATCTAATACACCGTGAATAACCGGGGCAGGGCGTCTGGTTGTTGGCAGACACACTGCCCGGCGAATTCAGTAAAGCGACGGTCAGGCGGTTACAACGGTGCCCTGTTTTTCTGCATGCTGGTCATCCATGCAACGCCGATGGACAGCAGCGCAACAACAGCGGCGACATACCCTACGGCACCCAGGCCCAGGTGCTCGATGGTGAGGCCTCCGATGATCGATCCCAGACCGATGCCGGCATTGGCTGCCGAGACATTCAGGGTCCCGGCCAGTGCCTGGGCCTGAGGCGCTGCTTTCATCACCCTGATCTGGCAGATCGGAAACAACGCCGTGTGCGCAATGCCCCAAATCACCAGTACCACGGCAAGCAGCGGCATGGAGCCTGCGGCGGGTACGCTTGCGGTCATGCCCAGTGCGAGCAGCAGCGCAAACGCCATGGTCGAGCCGAGCGGGCTGCGGTCCACATAACGTCCACCCAGGGCATTGCCGATCAGGCCTACCGCGCCGAAGCCCATCAACCACCAACCCACTTGAGCCGATTCGATGCCCGCGATGCGTTCCAGCGTATCAGCCAGATAGGTATAGGCGCCGAACATGGCCGTGAACAGCAGGATGGACAGCAGCAGGTTGGCGAGGAAAAACGGATCCCGAAGAATTTTTGCCTGCTCCGCGAGGCCGACCTTTGCGGTAGGTTCGATACGCGGCATCGACAGTGCCAGCAACAAAGCCATCAACGCTGACAGCAACGTCAGAGCCCAGAATGCCCCGCGCCAGCCCACGGCATCGGCGAATACCGTACCCAGCGGGATACCGAACAGCATGGCAGCCGAGATACCGAGGTAGACCTGCGCAACGGCCTTGCCAGCGCGCTTCGGTCCGGCCAGCAGGCTTGCCGTTTCACTGGCGGTGCCCCAGAACACTGGCAAGGCCAGTGCCGGAATGAACCGTGCCAGCGCCAGCACCCAGATATTGCTCGATACCGCCGCCAGTGCGTTGGAGGCGGCAAAGATCAGCAGAATGACGATGAACGTGCGCTTGCGGTCCAGGTGCGAAAGCATGGCCGTCAGCGGTGGGCCAAAGAGCATCACCGTGAAGGCGAACAGCGTCACCAGCAAACCGGCAGTAGAGATGGAGATTCCCAGATCACGGGCCATCGAAGGCAACAGACCGATGATGAGAAATTCAGTGGTGACGATCACGAAGCCGGCCAGGGCCAGAATCGCGATGGACAAGCCGGCGCCGGTCGAGCTTGCGCTGCGAGCGCCGGAGGCAGTGGTTTCCAGAGAAGGCATAGTGCAGACCCATTAAAAATAAGTCCGCCAGCTTATTGCAGAAAATAGCTTATATCTTTGCCAAGTTTTCCCTTTATTGTGGACTGGAATTCACTAATTGGAATTTCGTCTGCGTCCTGTCCAGGGGCCGGCCTTGGGCGAGCGAATGTTCGGCGTGTTGCGGGCGGATTGAGTCGCATCGGACCGGCTGACCGGTCCGCAGATCATTGGCCGATAACGGTCTTCACCAGCGCGGCGTGCTCTTTCGGATTCTTTGCATTGGAGACCACGTTCAGCACGGCTGCGCGAGTACCCGATGCCGCGATGATCGACGTGCTCAGCACCTGGGCGTCGCTCATGGTCGCCGAGGTGTCCAGCTGGCGCACACCAAGACCGTTCTTCTTGACGATCTTCTTGTCACCCAGCTTTTTGAAATCCTTGTAGCCGGTACTCTGCTGGGCAAGGATGCCGGTGACCAGCCCATCAAGTACTGCGCCATCGTTATCGCTGGCCTGCACGCCCATTGGCATCGGCGTTTCGGTAACGATCAACACGCGCTTTTCAGCCGCATTGGTGTAAAGCGACCCCGTCACACCCTGAGCCTTGGCCTTTGCGTCAATCTCGGGCATCTCGCCTTGTACGTAGCCCGCAGGAATGGTGAAGGCCAGTTTGCCGCCCAGCAGTGAAGCGTTTTGCACCGCAGCAGCGGCGGGCGCGGCGGCCTGCGGCTTGGTGGCAGCCTGAACGCTGACCATGCTCTGGCACGCTGCCAGTGCGATACACACAACGATTGTCTTGAAACCGAAAGAGCGCATGGAAATTCCTTTTTGTCTGTTAATGACGCAGGCGTTTGCGCCTGAGGCATGTGATTAACCAGGCAGGTAAAAGTGCCCATAAAAAAACGACCAGCCCGATCACTCCGGCTGGCCGTCGTTTTACTGCGTTACGCTTATTCGGCGATCTGCAGCTTGCGCGACTCGGTGTAGACGTAGCGCACTTTTTCATACTCGAACGGCGAGTTGAGCTGGCCGTAACGGAAGCTGGTGACGTAACGGCGGTCAATGGCACGCAACACGGTGATTTCCGGATGGTCGCTGCTGACTTCGGCCACGTTGAGGAAGTTGATCTGGTTTTCAGCCGTGTAATCGAACAGCATGCCGCCGGTGTCACGCAGGTTCGATGGACCGAACAATGGCAACACCAGATAAGGCCCGGACGGCACACCGTAGAAGCCCAGGGTCTGGCCGAAGTCTTCGCTCTGGCGCGGCAGGCCCATCATGGTCGCCGGGTCCCACAGACCGGCGATGCCGATGGTGGTGTTGAGCAGCAGACGGCCAGTGGTGTCCAGCGAGCGCTCGCCCTTGAACTGCAGCAGGCTGTTCAGCAGGTTGGAGACGTCACCCAGGTTGCTGAAAAAGTTGCTCACACCGCTGCGCACGAAGCCAGGGGTGATGTAGCGGTAGCCGTCCACGACCGGCAGGAATACCCATTCATCGAAACGGTAGTTGAAGTGGTAGACCCGGCGGTTCCAGGATTCCAGCGGATCATAGACTTCCAGTGCGTTGATGGAGGCGCGCTCGAACTCACGCTGATCCAGCCCCGGGTTGAATTGCAGCGACTTCAGAGGCTGGGTAAAGCCGTCAGCATCGGTCTGACGGGCCACCGTGGCCGGGTGCTGAGCCTTGTTGCTGGTATCCGCGTCAGCGGCCTGGACTGTGCCGGCACAGAGCAGAGCGGCAAGAAGTAAAAGACGTTTAGCCACGGAAAAACTCCAGCATGGCGTCGGTGTTGACGCGGTAATTAAGGTTGCCGCAATGCCCGCCGTACGGGTAAACGGTCAGGCGATCGCCAAAGGTCTTGCGCAGGAAGCCGAGGTCACCCGAGCCCAGGATCACGTCGTCAGCGTTGTGCATGACGGCAATCTTGGTGTTGCTGTGCAGGTAGTCCTTGAGTGCATAGAGGCTGACCTGGTCGACCAGTTGCAGAAGGCTACCGCCGTCGGTGCGCGCGCGCCACATCGGGATGACCTGTTCGGTCAGGTAGCAATCGAAGTCGCACTGCAGGGCACGCTTGAGGAACGGCGTCAGGCTGGTGCCTTCGGTGATCGGGAATTTCGGTGGTGTAATCAGGCCACGACGGTTGATCAGGTCGGAGGTGAACGCGATATCAGCCGACGAGAAGCGGAACGAGGTACCGATCAGCATCGCCATCTGTTCATTGGTCAGGTGCTGCTTGGACTGCTGGAAGTCGAACAGCAGTGCATCGTTGAGGTCGATGTAGCCTTTTTGGCGGAAGTAGCGGGTCAGCTTGGCCAGCACCAGTTCATAGAACGTGGTGGTGTTGTTGATACCCTTGACGTTGGTCTGCACCAGTTTGTCGAGGTTGCTGATCGAGGTGTAGAGATTGACCGGCGGGTTGAGCAGCAGGACTTTCTTGAAGTTGAAGCTGCGGCGGGTTTCATCCAGTTTGCTGACGAATGCAGCATTCAGTGCCCCAAGGCTGTAACCGGTCAGATAATAGTCGGTTACCGGCAGTTGCGCCTGCTGAGCCCGAATGGCCTGCATGACGCGATAAATGTCTTCTGCGTCGTCGGTGGAGACACCAGGAGTCGCAAAGCGCGAGGCCGAGGTCATGAAGTCATAGCTGGTGGGCGAAGACAGCTGTACGACGTGGTAGCCCGCGCCGTAATAGAGCTTTTTCAGGAATTCATTGATCGTGCTGTTATACGGCGCGCCGGTGCCGGCGATCAGGAAGATCAGCGGGGCAGCGTGGTCCTGCTTGGCCAGGCGATAGTGCAACTTCTTCACCGCCCAGAAGTTGTCGGGCAGGGTGAACTCGCGCTCGGGATGCAGGTTCAGGGTGTAGACATCCTGATCGATATCTTCATCGTCAGGCAGGTCGGGGCGCAGAGCGGGCGGTGTGGTCGCAATGGTCGCTTCGAACGGATTAGTCAGCGGGTAGCCATAGGTGGCGGAGTCGACGTTGGTTGCCAGAGCGGACGCACTTAAACACAAGCCACCTATAACAGTGGCGAGGCGCAGAAAACGGAGCATGACTAAATCCCTTGGGAAAGAAGTGCTGATGAAATACGCAGGCTATGACCAAGGTGTAGTGCCAAAGTGCCCCATCCACTGGTTAATCCTGTAAATATGACGGAACAATACACGTTCTTTGGATTTTGCAATGCAGATATGCGGTTTATTTTTGCGTGACTAGCGTATTTGCTGCCCCGGCGCGACGTTTGCACTGCTGGTAAAGGTTGGCAGACCATGGCCTGGAGGCGGATTTTCCAGCTCGCGGAAAGCACAAAGGAGAGCCGTAGCTCTCCTCCAATGTGGTTCACGTGCTCTTTTTATTGTTATAGGGCGGCCTGTTATTGTTGTTGGCGACCAGTCCCTTTACAGCGTTGTTGTGCGACCCCTATCCGGGGTCAAGAGCAAACGTATTTTTTTGAGCGCTGATTCGCTTTAATCACCTGCCTGCACAACAGCGTGATCCCACCGGTTCTGGAGCTACCTGACGGTAGTTTTATTGTTCTCGGTCCGGTCGCGAGGCCTTTCATTGAAAGGGCCCTGTAAAGCTGATCCACTCCAAAAAAATCTGTTAGCTGCGCCTCTGTCCGTTTTGTTCTTGTTGTGTCAGAGCCGTTACGTCTTGTTTTTATTGGTTTGCCGCATCATTTGTTGTTTTTGTTGTACCAGAGATATAGCAGGACCCGTGCCAGTTTTTTAAAAACCTTTAAAATCAGTAATTTGCGGATTCTGATGATTGTTGGCTGGTCATGGAGCCGGAAAAAATGTTTCCGTGTTACCCGTTCGCGTCGGTGATCGTGAAGCTGCGGTAACACATCGTGTGTCCTTCGAAACATGAGCCAGAGTGGTGCGCTGCAGTTCTCTACCGTCTATACGACGTTGGTATGGGGAAGGGGGCTCGCCCATAGGCATGAAGCAGCGTCCTCAGCTGTTGATGGCCGGATCAAGGCGTTTTTCGGGGCGCGTTGTCGTTGATGGCTCGTTGTTGTCGTTTCCCATTGCCCCAGTGTCGCAGACAGAGCATGCCTGCCTGTTCCGCAGGTCGATGATCAGGGTGGCGTTGCGGTGCGTTTGACTGCGCGTGGCAGCGATAAAAACGTGCAAGGCGCCGCGTGCCCCAAGGTCGGGCGCGAGGGCGGTCTGGAGAACAACGTTAACCATGTTCCGACAACCGTCGGTGCAGACTTCCGGGGAAGCGACAATGATGATGCGAAAAATACTGGGGGCGGGTGCCGCTCTGGTACTTGCGGTCAGCTCCACGCTGGCGATTGCCGAAACCAAGACCCTGACCATTGGCTATGTGGAAGGCTGGTCCGACAGTGTCGCCACCACCTTCGTGGCTTCCGAGGTGATCAAGCAAAAGCTTGGCTATGACGTCAAGTTGCAGTCTGTCGCTGCAGGGATCATGTGGCAGGCGGTGGCAACCGACAAGCTGGACCTGATGCTGTCTGCGTGGCTTCCGGGCACGCATGGCGAGTACTACGCCAAGTACAAGGATCAGGTCGTCAACTACGGCCCCAACTTCAAGGACGCCAAGATTGGCTTGATCGTGCCTGAGTACGTCAAGGCCAAAACCATCGAAGACCTGAAGACTGATGCCTCCTTCAGCAAGAAGATCACCGGGATCGATGCGGGCTCGGGCGTGATGCTCAAGACCGATCAGGCCATCAAGGACTACGGTCTGGACGGCTATAAGCTGCAGGCGAGCTCCGGCGCAGGCATGATCGCCGAGCTGACCCGCGCAGAGAAGGCGAAGAAATCCATCGTGGTTACCGGCTGGGTGCCGCACTGGATGTTCGCCAAGTGGAAACTGCGTTTCCTGGACGACCCGAAAGGTGTCTATGGCGAGGCTGAAACCGTCGACAACGTTGCCAGCCTGGGGCTGGAGAAAAAAGCGCCTGAGGTCGTGGCCTTCCTGAAAAAATTCCAGTGGGCATCCAAGGACGAAATCGGTGAAGTGATGCTGGCGATTCAGGACGGTGCCAAACCTGAAGCGGCAGCAAAGGACTGGGTCGCCAAGCACCCGGACCGCGTCGCCGCATGGACTGCCAAATAGTCGCAAAGTGTCTGAATAGCCCTTCTCAAGGCCGTCTGGTGTTATCGCCAGACGGCCTTTCGTTTTTCCGCTCCGAAGTATTTTCCGTGCGACCGACTGCCGGCGGGTCCAGGCCGTGCGAGAAGAGGTATCTACAGCTAATGTCGTTCTAATACTAAGGTCGTCTGGAGTGCGCGCCGGACCCGACTAAAGTGCGTTACGTGACATCTCATCTGTGCTGCGAGGACAAAAACAATGAACGACAGCATTTACCTCTCGATTCAAAACAGCCCCCGTTTCAAGGAGCTGGTCTCCAAAAGAGAGCGTTTCGCCTGGATTCTCTCGGCGATCATGCTTGGCCTGTATGCGGCCTTTATTCTTTTGATCGCTTACGGACCCCATATTCTGGGGGCCAAACTAAGTCCCACTTCGACCATTACCTGGGGAATGCCGATAGGCGTCGGGCTGATCCTTTCCGCGTTCATATTGACGGCCATCTATGTTCGCCGTGCCAACGGTGAATTCGATGACCTGAACAACGCGATCCTCAAGGAGGCTCAGCAATGATCCGGCGCCTATCAGCAGCACTTGGCCTGGCCGCCTTCGCGCCGACCCTCTGGGCGGCAGACGCGTTGACGGGTGCAGTGCAGAAACAACCCCTGAACGTCGCCGCGATCGTCATGTTCGTGGTCTTCGTCGCTTTCACGCTGTACATCACCTACTGGGCATCGAAAAAGAACAAGACAGCGTCGGACTATTACTCGGCAGGTGGCAAGATCACCGGCTTCCAGAACGGTCTGGCGATCGCCGGTGACTACATGTCGGCAGCGTCCTTTCTGGGTATTTCCGCGCTGGTCTACACCTCCGGCTACGATGGCCTGATCTACTCGATCGGCTTCCTGGTAGGCTGGCCGATCATCCTGTTCCTGATCGCCGAACGCCTGCGCAACCTGGGTAAATACACCTTTGCCGATGTGGCGTCGTACCGCCTCAAGCAAAAGGAAATTCGCACCCTGTCTGCCTGCGGCTCGCTGGTGGTGGTGGCGTTTTACCTGATTGCGCAGATGGTCGGTGCCGGCAAGCTGATCCAGTTGCTGTTCGGTCTGGACTACGCCGTTGCGGTGGTGCTGGTCGGTATCCTGATGTGCCTCTATGTGCTGTTCGGCGGCATGCTCGCTACCACCTGGGTGCAGATCATCAAGGCGGTGATGTTGCTGTCCGGTGCGTCGTTCATGGCATTGATGGTCATGAAGCACGTCAACTTCGACTTCAACATGCTGTTCTCCGAAGCGATCAAGGTTCACCCAAAAGGTGAAGCGATCATGAGCCCTGGCGGGCTGGTGAAAGACCCGATCTCGGCGTTCTCGCTGGGTCTGGCCCTGATGTTCGGTACTGCGGGCCTGCCACACATCCTGATGCGCTTCTTCACCGTGAGCGATGCCAAGGAAGCCCGCAAGTCGGTGCTCTACGCAACCGGCTTTATCGGTTACTTCTACATCCTGACCTTCATCATCGGTTTCGGCGCGATCCTGCTGGTCAGCACCAATCCGGCGTTCAAGGATGCAGCAGGCGCCTTGTTGGGCGGTAACAACATGGCTGCGGTTCATCTGGCCGATGCGGTCGGTGGCAGTCTGTTCCTGGGCTTCATCTCGGCAGTCGCTTTCGCCACCATTCTGGCAGTGGTTGCCGGTCTGACCCTGGCGGGTGCTTCGGCGGTTTCCCACGACTTGTATGCCAGCGTCATCAAGGCAGGCAAAGCCAACGAGAAGGACGAGATCCGTATCTCGAAAATCACCACCATTGCCCTGGCGGTCGTGGCGATCTTTCTGGGTATTGCCTTTGAAAGCCAGAACATCGCCTTCATGGTGGGCCTGGCGTTCTCGGTCGCGGCAAGCTGCAACTTCCCGATTCTGCTGCTTTCCATGTACTGGAAAAACCTGACCACCCGTGGCGCCATGATCGGCGGCTGGATGGGCCTGATCAGTGCAGTGGTGCTGATGGTGCTCGGTCCGACCATCTGGGTGCAGATCCTGCACCACGAGAAAGCCATTTTCCCTTACGAATACCCGGCGCTGTTTTCCATCGCCATCGCCATCGCCTTCGTAGGTATCTGGTTCTTCTCCATCACCGACAAGTCGAAAGCGGCGGAGGGCGAGCGCGCTCTGTTCTATCCGCAATTCGTCCGCTCGCAGACGGGGCTGGGTGCCAGTGGTGCGGTTTCGCACTAAGGTACCGGTGTTGTGAACGAAGCAGCCTTCGGGCTGCTTTTTCATGGGCGATAAAAAACCCCGCTTGAAAAAGCGGGGTTTTTTATTGGCTACATGCGCTGCTGCGTGGAGCAGCAGGTCATATCTTGCCGAGCAACACCAGAATCAGCAGGATCACCAGGATCGTACCGATGATGCCCGACGGACCGTAGCCCCAGCTGCGCGAGTGCGGGAATACTGGCAAACCGCCAACTAGCAGCAGAATCAGAACGATGATAAGAATAGTGCCGATGCCCATGGTGAGTTCCCTCTTTACAGTAGTGTTAATTAACAGATGCCGTTAAAACGTCACGCCAGACGGTATGAAGTTTGCCTGCTTGACTCATCGGACTCTGGGGGTTGGAGAAAGGTTCGATCTATTTTAAATAATTTCTTACATTTCTAAAAAACATTGAAAATCAGCATCTTGTCGTACTTTTGTCTGACAATAACTTGGCCCGTTTTAACCTGATGGGTTTGAATCGGTCTTAAAAACAATTGAACTAAAGGCCCTGGAAAGTCTCGGCGCGATGTGAACTTTCGACCTGGGGCATGGGCCACAAGAGGACACAATGATGGTTTATCGAGTGGCGGCGGATGCCGTGGTCGTGTTTCATCTACTGTTCATTGTGTTCGTCCTGTTCGGCGGACTGCTGGTATTGAGAAGGCCCTGGCTGGCACTGCTGCACGTTCCAGCTGCGGCCTGGGGGACTGCGGTCGAGTTTCTGCATCTGTATTGCCCGCTGACACCGCTGGAAAACACCCTGCGCAGCAACGCTGGAGGGCAGGGCTATAGCGGGGGCTTCGTTGAGCATTATCTGCTCCCGCTGATTTACCCGGCCGGGCTTACGCCGGGCATACAGCTTTGGCTGGGCGGCATCGTCGTGCTGCTCAATGTGTCGGTATATGGCCTGTTGCTGGTGCGCTATGTGGCCCGGTCCAAGCGTTCATAGGGCTGCGGTTTGCTCCAGGCATTCAGCGTCTTGATGGTGGGTTTGTGGTGCTTCTACTGTGATTACACTCAGGCAACTCCTGCACATCACAAGGCACTCGCTATGCAAAACCGCATCATGATTACTGGCGCCGGCTCAGGTCTGGGTCGTGAAATTGCACTGCGCTGGGCACGCGAAGGGTGGCGGCTGGCACTCTCGGACATCAACGATGCCGGCTTGCAGGAGACCCTTGTGCAAGTACGCAAGGCGGGCGGTGACGGTTTCGTGCAGCGTTGCGACGTTCGCGACTACAGCCAGCTCACCGCGTTTGCCCAGGCGTGCGAACAGCGCTTTGGCGGCATCGACATCATCGTCAACAATGCGGGGGTGGCCTCGGGGGGCTTTTTCAACGAATTGTCGCTGGAGGACTGGGACTGGCAGATCGCGATCAACCTGATGGGGGTGGTCAAGGGCTGCAAGGCGTTCCTGCCAATGCTGCTGGCCAGCAAGGGCCGGATCATCAACATCGCCTCGATGGCAGCGCTGATGCAGGCCCCGGCGATGAGCAATTACAACGTCGCCAAGGCCGGGGTCGTCGCGCTTTCCGAGAGCCTGCTGGTCGAACTGCATGATCAGGGGGTTGGTGTTCATGTGGTCTGCCCGTCGTTCTTTCAGACCAACCTGCTGGATTCCTTCCGCGGCCCCACGCCCGCGATGAAGGCGCAGATCGGCAGGTTGCTGGAGAAGTCGCCGATCACCGCCGGGGATATCGCCGACTGCATCTTCAGGCAGGTTGGCGAAGGCGAGTTCATGATCCTGCCTCATGAAGAAGGCCGCATGGCCTGGGAAATGAAGCGCAAGCAACCGCAGGCGATGTACGACGAAATGACCGTCATGTGCGCCAAGATGCGCGCCAAGGCGCAGAAGGGGCATGCCTGACTAACCCGGAAGCGCTGCGTCCTCTTGCGACGCAGAGCGTCGTGACCTGCATTCCCACGCTGGAGCGTGCGGAACGATAACCTCAACTATCGTGCGACGCTCTGCGTCCTCTTGGGTGGTATCAAGGTCATGACTGCACTGTTTTCTGATAGGGTTGCGCGCACCTTGCAGCCCTGACCTGAGAACCTTTCATGCTCAATTACCTGTGGTTTTTCCTCGCTGCTCTGTTCGAGATATTCGGTTGCTATGCCTTCTGGCTGTGGTTACGTCAGGGCAAGAGCGCGCTGTGGGTGATTCCTGCGCTTGTCAGCCTGACGGTGTTTGCACTGTTGCTGACACGTGTGGAGGCGGCTTATGCGGGCCGAGCCTATGCGGCGTATGGCGGGATCTACATTGTTGCTTCGATTGCCTGGCTGGGGCTGGTCGAGCGAGTCAGGCCGCTGGGCACGGACTGGCTGGGTCTGGCGTTCTGCGTCATCGGTGCGATCATCATTCTGCTGGGGCCGCGTTGGTCCGCCGCTTGATTAACCACTGCCGCGAACGATATTTCCCACGGATTTGGCTGGAAAGTAAGACCTTTCCTTCAGTCTTTTCCGGTGCTGTTGCAGGACGTTACTGATTTGCCATCAGCGCATTGAAGCGCCGTGTCTCGCCATGCACCCTGCCTCTTTTGCGCAACGCAAGGGTGGGAAAAATGCTGGTACTGACGCGGGAAATTGGCGAAACGTTTTCCATTGGTGATGACATCACCGTGCAGATTCTGGGGATCAACGGCAATCAGGTCAGGCTCGGGATCAATGCCCCGAAAGACGTCAAGGTTCACCGCGCTGAAGTCTACAAGCGAATCGCCAGGACGCTTGCGCAACAGGCAACAACGCCGCTTCGGTGAGCGGCGTGGTCAGCAGGCGACGTTGTGGGCAAATGACCTGACTCGGCCTTTAGAGGCTATTCGAAAAACTCCTTCGGCACGTCGTGCTTGAGCATCAGCTGACACTGCTGGCTCTCAAGGTCGAAAAAGATCACCGCCTGGCCCTTGGTCAACGCATGACGCACGCGCAGTACCCGGGTTTGCAGCGGTGTTTCGTCGCCATTATCGGTGCCCTCACGGGTGACGAAATCCTCGATCAGGCGAGTGAGGGTGTCAGGTTCCAGTTGGTCGTAGGGGATCAGCATGGCGGTTCTCGTGTCGATGAGCGGCGATAATAGAACTGCGGTGCCACGCACCGCAATTCACAGGGCCTCAGCTCTCTTCGCGATTCTGCCCGATCAGGCTGTCGACCGGTGGCACGCGGGTATCGGATTCCATCTGCGCATCGTGCTCGATCTGATGGCTGAAGCGCTCCAGCGAGCTCTGCGCCGGTTTGGCATCGCTGGCGAATACCGGTGGGCTGAGTATGTAGGCACCCAGCAACTTGCTCAGCGCCGCCAGACTGTCGATATGCGTGCGCTCGTAGCCATGCGTCGCGTCACAGCCGAACGCCAGCAGGGCGGTGCGGATGTCATGCCCCGAAGTCACGGCCGAGTGCGCATCACTGTAGTAATAGCGGAACAGGTCACGACGCACCGGCAACTCGTTTTCCACACCCAGCCGCAGCAGATGGCGGGACAGGTGGTAGTCGTAAGGACCGCCCGAGTCCTGCATCGCCACGCTGACGGCGTGTTCGCTGGAATGCTGACCTGGCGCAACCGGCGCGATGTCGATGCCGACGAACTCGCTCACGTCCCAGGGCAGCACGCCAGCCGCGCCCGTACCGGTTTCTTCGGTGATGGTGAACAGCGGGTGACAGTCGATCAACGGCTCGGCACCGCTGTCGACAATGGATTTCAGGGCGGCGAGCAGTGCCGCGACACCAGCCTTGTCATCCAGGTGGCGGGCACTGATGTGTCCGCTCTCGGTGAACTCCGGCAGCGGGTCGAAGGCGACGAAGTCACCGATGCCGATACCCAGCGATTCGCAGTCGGCGCGGGTGGTGCAATAGGCATCCAGGCGCAACTCGACGTGGTCCCAACTGATCGGCATTTCATCCACGGCGGTGTTGAACGCGTGACCGGAAGCCATCAGCGGCAAAACGCTGCCACGGATCACGCCGGTGTCGGTGAACACGCTGACCCGGCTGCCTTCGGCAAAGCGGCTCGACCAGCAGCCGACCGCAGCCAGTGACAGGCGGCCGTTTTCTTTAACTTCCCGAACGCTGGCACCGATGGTGTCCAGGTGCGCCGATACGGCGCGGTCGGGGCTGTTCTGCTTGCCCTTCAGCGTGGCGCGGATCGTGCCGCGGCGGGTCAGTTCGAACGGGATGCCCAGCTCTTCGAGACGCTCGGCCACGTAACGCACAATAGTGTCGGTGAAGCCGGTAGGGCTTGGGATCGCGAGCATTTCCAACAGAACTTTCTGCAGGTATTTCAGATCCGGATCGGGGATATTTGCAGGGGTCATGGATGCTCCTTATGGAACAGTTGCAAGCCACGGGCTGCAAAGGCTGATACGCCATTTGCAGCCGTGCCCGCAGCTGCGATCAGATATGCACAGGGAGGCTGTGCGGAAACAACAGATCGACGAAACGTTCGGCGGTGGGTTGTGGTTCGTGATTGGCAAGGCCTACGCGTTCATTGGCTTCGATGAACACGTAGTCAGGCTGATCGGCGGCCGGCACCATCAGGTCCAGGCCGACGACCGGGATGTCCAGCGCCCGCGCGGCACGCACCGCTGCGTCGTGGAGCACCGGGTGCAGAATGGCCGTGACATCTTCCAGGCAGCCGCCAGTATGCAGATTGGCAGCACGCCGTACGGCCAGGCGCTGATCCATCGGCAGAATATCGGCGTAGTCAAAGCCGGCCTCGCGCACCGTGCGCTCGGTTTCCTGATCCATCGGAATACGGCTTTCGCCATCCGTTGCAGCGGCGCGGCGTCGGCTCTGCGCTTCGATCAACTGTTTGATGGTGTGGCGACCATCACCAATGATTTCAGCCGGGCGACGTATCGCCGCCGCCACGACCTGAAAGCCGATCACCACGATGCGCAGGTCCAGACCTTCGTGAAAGCTTTCCAGAATGACGCGAGTGTCGAACTGGCGGGCCTGTTCGATGGCGCTCTGCACGTCTTCAATGGTGCGCAGATCAACCGCGACGCCCTGACCTTGCTCACCGTCCAGCGGCTTGACCACGATTTGCCCGTGCTCTTCGAGAAACGCCAGATTATCGTCTGCGTTGCCCGCCCTTTGCTGTGCGGGCAGGCGCAGGCCGGCGGCCTTCAGGGCACGATGGGTCAGGCTCTTGTCCTGACACAAGGTCATGCTCACCGCGCTGGTCAGATCGCTCAACGACTCGCGGCAGCGGATGCGACGACCGCCATAGCTGAGGGTGAACAGCCCGGCGTCCGCATCATCCACCTGCACGTCAATGCCGCGCCGATGGGCTTCCTCGACAATGATCCGCGCATACGGATTGAAGTCCGCCTGCGGGCCAGGGCCGAGAAACAACGACTCGTTGATGCCGTTCTTGCGCTTGATGGCGAAGGTCGGCAGGTTGCGGAAATTCAATTTGGCGTACAGCGCCTTGGCCTGATCGTTGTCATGCAGCACCGACAGGTCGAGGTAGCTCAGGCCGCGACTCATGAAATGCTCGATCAGATGCCGGACCAGTACTTCGCCGACACCGGGCCGCGTGCATTGCGGATCAACCGCCAGGCACCAGAGGCTGCTGCCTTTTTCCGGATCATTGAAGGCCTTCTGGTGGTTGAGGCCCATGACGCTGCCGATGATCGTCTTGCTGCCCTCGTCCTCGGCCACCCAGTACACCGGGCCACCTTCGTGGCGCGGGGTCAGCAGCTCGGGGTCGATGGGCAACATGCCGCGCGCCAGATACAGGTTGTTGATGGCCTGCCAGTCGTTCTCATTATGCGCACGGCGGATACGGTAGCCGCGAAACACACGGTGCGCCGGGCGGTAATCGCTGAACCACAGACGCAGTGTGTCCGACGGGTCGAGAAACAACTGCTGCGGCGATTGCGCCAACACCTGTTGCGGGGCTGCCACATATAGGGCGATGTCGCGCTCGCCGGGTTTTTCGTTGAGCAGGTCCTGAGCCAGTGCGGCCGGATCAGGGTAGGTGTGACCGATCAGCAAGCGTCCCCAGCCACAATGCAACGCCAGAGGGTCTGCATCTATCTGGCTGCCGTCTTCAGCGAGTCGCGCCTGCAGACGTTCGTACGAGGGCGACTGGCCGCGCAACAGGCGCTGGCTATAAGTCGTCGCGTTCTGTTTCATCGATCACAGTCCCTGTTCGCTGAGCCACAGGTTCAGCGCTGCCAGTTGCCACAGCTTGGAGCCGCGCAATGGCGTGAGCTGGCCCTCGGGGTTGGTCAGCAACTTGTCGACCATGGCAGGGTTGAACAGGCCGCGGTCCTGACTGGAGTCGGTCAGCAGCTCGCGCACCCAGTCAAGCGTGTCGCCCTGCAAGTGTTTGAGGCCAGGCACCGGGAAGTATCCTTTCTTGCGATCGATCACTTCCGAAGGAATGACCATGCGCGCGGCTTCTTTCAGCACCTGTTTGCCACCGTCGGGCAGCTTGAATTTACCCGGAATGCGAGCCGACAGTTCGACCAGACGATAGTCCAGGAACGGCGTACGCGCTTCCAGGCCCCAAGCCATGGTCATGTTGTCGACACGCTTGACCGGGTCATCGACCAGCATCACCGTGCTGTCCAGACGCAATGCCTTGTCGACAGCAGCGCTGGCGCCTGGCTGGGCAAAGTGATCGCGAACGAAATCACCGGCTGCGTCGTTGGCAGTGCGCCACTTCGGCTGCACGGTCTCGGCGTATTCCGCGTAGCTGCGGTCGACGAATGCATCACGGTAGGCGGCAACCGGATCGCTCGCGCCGTCGACTTGCGGGTACCAGTGGTAACCGGCGAACAGTTCGTCAGCGCCCTGGCCGCTCTGTACCACCTTGCAGTGCTTCGATACTTCACGCGACAGCAGGTAGAAGGCGATGCAGTCGTGGCTGACCATCGGTTCGCTCATGGCGCGGAACGCCGCAGGCAACTGCTCGATGATCTCGCGTTCCTGAATACGCAACTGGTGATGGCGCGTGCCGTAATGCTTGGCGATCAGGTCGGAATACTGAAATTCATCACCGCGCTCGCCGCCGGCATCCTGAAAACCGATAGAAAAGGTCGACAGGTCCTCGACGCCCACTTCGCGCAACAGACCGACCAGCATGCTCGAGTCGACGCCGCCGGACAGCAGCACACCGACGTCCACTGCAGCACGCTGGCGGATCGCTACCGCTTCACGCGTGCTGTCCAGTACGCGGTCGCGCCAGTCTTCGAGGGTGAGGTTTTTCTCGTCTTCGTGCGGGCCGTAGGGCAGGGTCCACCAGACTTTCTGTTCGAGCTTGCCGCTGGCGTCGATACGCATCCAGCTGGCTGGCGGAAGTTTTTCGACGCCGGCCAGCAGGGTGCGCGGGGCAGGCACTACCGCATGGAAGTTGAGGTAATGGTTGAGCGCCACCGGATCAAGCATCCCGCTGATGTCACCACCCTTGAGCAGGGCAGGCAGCGAGGACGCGAAGCGCAGGCGCTTGTCGGTTTTCGACAGGTACAACGGCTTGACGCCGAGGCGGTCACGGGCGATGAACAGCTGCTTGCTGTCACGTTCCCAGATGGCAAAGGCGAACATGCCATTGAGCTTGGGCAGCATGTCTGCGCCCCAGGCGTGATAGCCCTTGAGCAACACTTCGGTGTCACCGCCGGAATGGAACTGATAGCCAAGGCTTTCCAACTCGGCACGCAGTTCCGGGAAGTTGTAGATCGCACCGTTGAAGGCCAGGGACAGGCCCAGATTGCTGTCGATCATCGGCTGCGCCGAGCCGTCCGACAGGTCCATGATTTTCAGGCGACGATGACCAAGGGCAACCGGCCCCTGGCTATGAAACCCCCACGCATCCGGGCCGCGAGGCGCCAGCTCATGGGTAATGCGTTCAACAGCGGCTAAGTCCGCTGGTTGATGGTCGAAACGTAATTCACCTGCTAATCCGCACATAAGTCCTTACCGGGTTTCCGTTGGGGAGGTGACTGAGAAAGTGCAGTCACCCAGAAACTGACCCAGTGAGGGCATGGTAGTTTTAGATCAAAAAGTTATAAGCGTTTGATTTCAGCTGGTTGGGTGCTTGCTTCTGGAATTGATGCTTTCACTGGGTTGGGGTTGCTGTCGTGCTTACCGCACCCGCTTTAGGGCGGATTTTTCTGACATGTAAAGCGGATTCGGCTCATTGACGGTGATGTTTGCAGCACGCTAGTTTGGGGCACATGAAAGCACGTCAACTCACTCGGCATACATAAAGGGGTATCGATATGAACAAGCACGTCGCACAGGCTTGCGAAGAGTACGAAGGCTTTTAAACTCGTTCAGGAATTTCAAATGGAGCCCCGATCGGTCTCCATTTTTTTATGAGAAAAATCATATGGATATGTGTCTGGCTCTGGCCGAGCTGTTGGCAAATGAAAAACCTGAGCACATGGCCCTATTTCAAAAAGTCAGCCTGAGGTGCGTCGGTGGTTGTCCCCGCGCCAACAGGTGTTTCGAATTGAAGGCGCAACTGCCAGCAGACCCGCTCAATACCCGGTCATCTCCAGATACCCCACGCCTTCCTGACTCCCGCTGAACCTCACCGGCCCCTCCCAGTAGGGGATACTCACGCCCATCCAGGCAGCAGGGTTCAGCGCTTCGCTGGTGATGTCCAGATTTCGGTCGGGGACCCTGATTCTCCAGCGGGTGGGCACTTTATGCTCGCCGATCGAGGTTTCTTTCAGTGGCTCAAGGCTGATCTCGTTGGCGTGCAGCATCCGGGTGGTGCCGTCGGCGCTGATCCAGTTACCGGTCAGGTAGGGGGCAGTGCTCTTGTGGCGGATGCGATAGAGCATCAGGCGATCACCGTCTGCCAGTTGCAGCGAAAACCAGTCCCAGCCGCTCTGGTTGGCGGTCAGTGGCTGACTGCTCCATTCGCGGTCCAGCCATGCTTTACCGGTGACCTGATGTGTTTTGCCCTCAATGATCACGCTGCCTTTGGCGTCGAAGAACGGCTGGCTGTAGTAGTACGACGCCTGGCCCGCCTCCGATTTCTGGCTGTAGCCCTGTTCACCCTGCAGCACCAACGGCTTGCTGGATGTCAGGTTCAGGTTGTAGCGGAAGTCCTTGCCGCTGGCCTTCAGCTGCATGGCCGCCAGCGGATCACCGCTGCGGACATGGCTGGTAAATGCCCAGTCATCGATCCACGCCGAGAAGGGTGCCAGCGTCACGTCGGCCTGACCGATGCCGCCGCGCGCGTAACGCTCCGCCACATAATGACCGCTGCTTGAAGTCGCCGCTGCATGGCCCAGCCAGATCGTGCCGTCATTCCAGCCGCTGCCGGTCTGTTGGCCGGGGCGCAGGGCATTGCGAAACAGGGTCCATTGCACGCCGAACTGCTGGCCCGCGTCATCCTTGAGGGTGGCTGTGATGTACCACCACTCGATCCGAAAGCCGGGGTGCTGGCCGTGGTCCTGCGGGAATGAAAAGACCTTGCCGGGTGTCACCTGCGCATAGCTGTCGGCCGTATTGCCCAGACCGGCGAAACCGCTTTCAGGTTGCGGTTTGTCGTCGCAGGCAGTGAGCAGCACGACGATGACCAGCGGTACCAGCCATTTACGGTTCATTGGCGAATGTCCTGAGCAGGTCCGCTGGACGGCTGCGGTACAGTTTCAGCAGTGGCCAGGCCGAGGCCAGCAAAGTCGCCAGCATCGCCAGCGCCATCAATTGCAGCAGTTGCAGCGGGAACACCTGCAGCGGCAGGCGCCAGCCAAAGGCTCGAACGTTGATCACCGCATCCAGGCACCAGGCCAGCAGCAGCCCGAGTGGCAGCGCGAGCACCAGTGTCAGGACCGCCAGCAGCCAGGTCTGTCCCAGGTTGAGCAGCATCAATTGCCGTCGAGTGACCCCCAGCGCCCACAACGGGGCGAGCTGCCCGAGACGGCTCTGGCTTTGAGTAAGCAGGCTGATGAACAGCGCCACGCCAGCCACGCCCAATGTCAGGCTGTTGAGTGCGGCCGTGGCGGCAAACGTACGTTCAAAGACCTGGCTCGACCAACCCTTGAGCTGGCTCTGATCGATGATGTGATTATCGTCCAGCTTGAAACGCGCTTGCAGCCGGGTGACCAGCGACGGGATTGCCGCCTGATCGACCCTCAGGTTGAAACGCACCGGCATCGATTGCGGCCAGTGTGCGAGCAGGTGTTTTTCATTGACCAGCAGATGGCCCTTCGGATTGCCATAGTCGGCATAGATCCCGACGATGCGCGGGGTCCACTTGCCATTGGGCACCGGGATGCTCAGCGTATCTTGCAGCCCCAGTTGGAGGCGGCGTGCCAATTGTTCGCTGAGCATGACCGTGTCTTCATCGCGCAAAACATTCCACGGATCACCGGCGACGGATTCCAGAAGCGCCCAGTGCTGGCGATAGATGCTGTGATCGATCACGCCAAACAGGTCCGCAGGCCAGCCCTGGACTTGCACCGGCACCTGCCAGTTGGGCAGCACGGCGCCGACATCCGGTTGCTGGTTCAGCCAGGTGTTCAGCGGCTCGGCCTGCTCGGGGTTCTGCGGGCTGACATACAATTCGGCCGTCAGGCGTTGCTCCAGCCAACTGTTGAACGTCTGGCGAAAACCCGAGGTCATGCTGCCTGCGCCGATGTTCGCGGCCATTGCCAGCAACAGGGCCATCAGCGCCAGACTCAGGGCGGGCAGCTGTTGACGGCAATCCGCCACAAACCATTGCCCGAGCACCGAGCGGCTGCGCTTCAACAGACCGCCAAGCATGGCGTCCAGCAAAACCGGCAGGGCCAGCGCGGCACTGAGCAGCAGGGCGGACATCATCACAAACCCCAGCATCAGGCTGGTGCCGAACACCAGCGCACTCACGCCAACCACCGCGCCCAGCACCGCCACCCACGCCTGGCGCTGCAACCATCGCGCGTGGGCTTGCTGCCATGCCTGGGCATCGGCCAGCGCCAGCAACGGCAGGCGCGCAGCTCGCAACAGGCTGTTGGCACCGGCCAGCAACGCGCCAAGCAGACTCAGGCCGATACCGCTCAGCCACCACCACAGACTGAGGTTCAACTGGCCGGCGACTTCCGCGCCATACAAGCCGCGCAGGCTGGCCGCGACATCCGGTAATAACAGGCTGGCCAGCAGATAGCCGCTGACCACACCAAAAACACCGCCCAACAGCGCCAGTGCCCCAAGTTCTACGCCCAGCGCAGCTATCAACAGACGTGCGCTGACGCCACAGGCACGCAGGTTGCGCAGCAGGCCGCGACGCTGTTCAAGGGCCAGGCCAATGGCGGCGTGGACAATGAACAGACCGACGATGAAGGACAGCACCCCGAGTGCGTTCAGGTTCAGGTGGAAGCTCTCGGTGAGGCGCTCCAGATTGTTTTCCTCGCCGCTTTTCTTGATCACCAGCAGGTCATTCAGGGCTGCCGGCAGCGCAGGGTTCTGCCGGGCAAAATCCTTGGCCAGCAGCATTCCGGACAACTGCCCCGACTGGCCCAGCAACGGTTGCGCAAAGCCTATGTCAGTCAGCAAAACGCCAGGCGCCATGTCGGGTTTGGCGCGCAAGGGGGGCAGCGCGACGCCGGTTTCGGTCAGCGGCTGCTGGCCTTCCTCAAGCCCCAGCGCTTGCAGGGTCTGCGGTGCAATCCAGGTCATACCCGGCGGTGTGAGGAAGTCCACGACCTGTTCGGCGTTCAGCGTCTGCCCGGCCAGTGCCGAGCCGGTCGGCAAGGTCACCGGCTCGATACCCATCAGTTGCAGGCGACGGTCTTCGCGCCCTTGAAGCACGATGCGGCCTTGCAGCATGGGCGACACGGGCCAGCCTTCACGGCGCAGCTCGATAAATAACGCCTGCGGGAACAGCCCGCCGCTGCTGGCGGTGATACGGGTCTGCGGCTCGCCGCCAATCAGCTGGCTGGCACGCTGGTAGCTTTCTCGCGCCTGGCTATTGAGCGCCTGCACACCGGTGAGCAGCGCGGTAGCCAGCCACAAACCGGTCAATACACTGAAAAACTGCACCGGATGACGGCGCCAATGACTCAGCAGGGCGCGCAGCGTCCAGTAGAAAACCCGCATCTCAGCGCTCGCCTTCGTCAGCCAGACGGCCCAGATGCAGCACCACTTTACGCGACAGCCGCTGCGCGACGCGCGGGCTGTGGGTGACCATCAGCAGGCTGGTAGGGCTGTCGGCGAGGATATCCAGCAGCAGTTGCAGCACCTCGTCGCTGGTGGCTTCGTCGAGATTGCCGGTGGGTTCGTCAGCCAGCAGCAGGCCGGGTCGGGAGGCGAGGGCGCGGCCTATCGCTACACGTTGCTGCTGTCCGCCGGAGAGTTGTTCGGGGTAGCGATCCAGCAGTGCGGCCAGGCCGAGGCGCTCGATCAAATGCGCCTGCCAATCCGCATCAACACGCCCGGCCAAGCGTGCCTGAAACGCCAGGTTGTCGGCTATTTTCAGGCTGCCGATCAGGTTGAACTGCTGAAACACCAGACCGATTTCGGTACGCCGCCAGTTGGCCAGCTGGCTTTCGTTCATCAGGTCCAGACGCTGGCCTGCGACCTCGATGCTGCCATCGTCGACCTGATCCAGGCCTGCCACCAGATGCAGCAAGGTGCTCTTGCCACTGCCCGATTCACCCATCAACGCCAGGCTTTCGCCCTGTGCCAGATGCAGATCGACACCACGCAAGACATCCAGCGGTCCCTGTGCCGTGGTGTAGCGCTTGAATACGTTTCGCACTTGCAGCATGAGCGGCCCAATTGTTCTGACAGACGCTCAAGAGTAGCGCCTGAGCGTGCTCGTAGGAAATATCGTGCGACGCTCCGCGTCGGCATGCCGTTCAGGACGCTCTGCGTCCTCTTTTCGACGCAGAGCGTCGAGAGCTGCATTCCACTGGAGCGTAGGGAACGCTAATCTCAACTGTCGTGCAAGCGAGGATTATCTGCGGGTTTCAGTGCCCGACAGTCTGTTTCCCCTTGCCGCGAATCAGCCCGCGCAGGGCAAAGCGGTTGGGGTGGCAGGCCTCGGCGACGCTGCGTGGCAGGGGCAGTGGTTCGTTGTCGAGCCAGGCGGCGATCAGTTCGCCACACAGCGGCGCGGTGATCAGGCCGCGCGAACCGTGGCCGCTGTTAACGTACAGGCCATCCAGCCACGGGCAGGTGATGTCCGGCACCTGACGCGCATCCTTGCCCAGCGCGGCATAGGCTTGCATGAACGCCTCGCGATCGGCCAGCGGCCCGACGATTGGCAGGTAATCCGGGCTGGTGCAGCGAAACGCCGCGCGCCCCTGTAATTGCTCGGGCGACAAATCGGCGGTATCGAGGCGCGAAGTGAGGTCTTCCGAAATCTCCCGCAACAGCCCCAGATTGTCCAGGTGATCGGCCAGGTTTGGCGTCAGATCAGTGCTGTTGAAATCGAAACTCGCCCCGAGCGTATGCTCGCCCAGACGCGCCGGAGCCACATAACCCTCGGCGCACACCACGCTGCGCAATGCCGTGCTGGCCTGAGTCTGTGGCAGGCGGGTGATCTGCCCGCGAATGCGCTTGAGCGGCAAGTCGGCGCTCTGCGAAAACTGCTGGATATCAGCTGCACCGGCCAACACCACGACAGGAGCGCTGTCGATCAACTGTTCCTCACTCCAGACCTGCCACTGATCATCGACACGTCTCAGCTCCAGCGCCTGCTGATGAGCGATCAGGCGGATATTGGCGTGCTCAGCCTGTGCGTGACACAACGCAGGCGGATGAACCCAGCCGCCTTCGGGATAAAACAGCCCGCCACTGTTCAGTGCAACGCCGCTTTGTGCTTCGGCGGCAGGCTTGTCCAGCAGGTGCAGAAGTGATTCCGGGAAGGCATCGGCCAGTTGTTTCTGGCGCAGCGCTTCCTTGTCATCGAAGGTCAGTTGCAGCACCCCGCAAGCGTCCCAGTCGACCCCGCGCTGCAAGCGTTCAAGCAGCCTTCGCGTATGGCCAAAACCGCTGAGGATCAACTGCGACAGCGTGGTACCGTGCGCCGACAGTTTCAAATACAGCACGCCTTGCGGATTACCCGACGCTTCCTGCGCCGGTGCGGCGTGGCGCTCCAGCAGGCTGACCTGCCAGCCGCGCTGCGCCAGACTCTGCGCCGTGGCACAGCCGGCCAGACCCGCGCCAATCACCAGCGCTTTGCGCTCGCCGCCAATCGGCGCGGGGCGGGCGAACCACGGCTTGGCAGCAGGCGGATGCGCCACGTCCTCTGGCCAGGCGATAAACGTGCCACGCAGCACTTCCCATTTGTGGCCGATGCCCGGCACGCGCTTCATCTTGAAACCTGCCGCATTCAGCGAGCGGCGCACCCAGCCGGTGCTGGTGAACGTGCCAATCGTGGTGCTCGATGTGGACAGGCGCGCCAGTTCGGCGAACAGTTCCGGAGTCCACATTTCCGGGTTTTTCGCCGGCGCAAAACCGTCGAGAAACCAGGCGTCCATCTGCCCGTCCAGCTGCGGCAGCATCTGCAGTGCATCGCCGATCAGCAGCGTCAGGGTCACGCGGCCGCCGGCGAACACCAGACGCTGAAAGCCTTCGTGCACAGCCACATACTGGTCGAGCAATTGACCCGCGAACGGCGACAGCTCGGGCCACAACGCCAGGGCACGCTGCAGGTCGGCGTGGCTCAACGGGTACTTCTCGACGCTGACGAACTGCAGGCGTGCATTGGCGGGCGCGCACTCGTCGAACAACTGCCAGGCGCAGAGAAAATTCAGCCCGGTGCCAAATCCGGTCTCGCCAATGATCAGCCTGCCGCCGTCCGGCAACTTGGTAAAGCGCCGGCGCAGGTCGTTCTGCACCAGAAACACATGGCGCGTTTCGTCCAGGCCGGATTCGGTGGAAAAGTACACGTCGGAGAAATCGCGGGAACGCGGGTTGCCGTGTTCGTCCCAGTCGATCTGGGCGTGGCGGGTAATGGTCATGTCGGGCTCAGCGGAGGCAGTGGCGGCATTTTAGCCGTCTGCGCAGAGAAAAGTGCTATCAAGGTTGTGTGGATTGACCGATGCCGGTCATCAATGGTCACAATCTGCATCAGGCGTTCTCTGAGCCAACATCAATCAGGAGCTGTGCATGTTTGAATCCGCTGAAATCGGTCATGCCATTGACGATGAGACTTACGAGGCTGCGTTGCCGCAACTGCGCGAAGCGTTGCTCGAAGCGCAGATAGACCTGCACGAGCAGGCCGGTCGCCAGATCATCGTGCTGATCAACGGCATAGAAGGCGCAGGCAAGGGCGAGACCGTCAAGCTGCTCAGCGAGTGGATGGACCCGCGTCTGATCGAGGTACGCACCTTCGATCAGCAGACCGACGAAGAACTCGCTCACCCGCCCGTATGGCGTTACTGGCGGCAATTGCCGGCCAAGGGCCGCATGGGTATCTTCTTCGGCAACTGGTACAGCCAGATGCTCCAGGACAGGGTTCACGGGCGCTTCAAGGACGCCGTTCTCGACCAAGCCATCAGCGGCGCCGAACGTCTGGAAAAGATGCTTTGCGATGAAGGCGCGCTGATCTTCAAATTCTGGTTTCACCTGTCCAAAAAACAGATGAAGCTGCGCCTCAAGACCCTCAAGGACGATCCGCTGCACAGCTGGCGCATCAGCCCGCTGGACTGGCAGCAGTCCAAGACCTACGACAAGTTCGTGCGCTTCGGCGAACGGGTCCTGCGCCGCACCAGCCGCGAATACGCACCCTGGCATGTGATCGAGGGGGTGGACGCCAACTACCGCAGCCTGACCGTCGGCCGCCTGTTGCTGGAAGGCATGCAGGCCGCGCTGAACAAGGCCGAACCCGAGACCGCGGCGCTGACGGTCGGGCCGCTGGCGATTCACAGTAACGAGCTGACCCTGCTCGACAGCCTCGACCTGAGCCTGAACCTGAGCAAGGACGACTATCAGCAACAGTTGATCACCGAGCAGGCGCGGCTGTCCGGCAACATGCGCGACAAGCGCATGAAAAGCCACGCGCTGCTGGCAGTGTTCGAAGGCAACGACGCGGCAGGCAAGGGCGGTGCGATCCGACGTGTGGCGGCGGCGCTGGACCCGCGGCAATACGCCATCGTGCCGATCGCCGCGCCCACCCAGGATGAGCGCGCGCAACCGTATCTGTGGCGTTTCTGGCGGCAGATACCGGCGCGCGGCAAATTCACCATCTTCGATCGCTCGTGGTACGGCCGCGTGCTGGTCGAGCGGGTCGAGGGTTTTTGCAGCGAGTCGGACTGGAAGCGCGCCTACTCGGAAATCAATGACTTCGAAGAGCAACTCACCGACGCGGGCGTTGTGGTGGTCAAGTTCTGGCTGGCCATCGACCAGCAGACTCAGCTGGAACGCTTCAAGGAGCGCGAAAAGATCCCGTTCAAGCGCTACAAGATCACTGAAGACGACTGGCGCAACCGTAAGAAGTGGCCTGACTACCGCCAGGCAGTCGGCGACATGGTGGATCGTACCAGCACCGAAATCGCGCCGTGGACATTGATCGAGGCCAACGACAAACGCTGGGCCAGGGTCAAGGTGTTGCGCACCCTCAACGAAGCGCTGGAAGCGGCGTTCGCCAGGGACAAAAAGAAGTGACGGTCTGAGTGTTGCGGTGGCGTCCGCCTGGGGCGGCGCTACCTTGTACGATCGCCCGGCGCTCGCGTCTTCTGCCTGAGAATATAGAGCGTCACCAGCACTGCGCTGGTCAGCATGAAGACGCGTGCCCAGGGTGAGGGCACCAGGTAGCAGGACAGGCTGATGCTGAGCCACATCAGGCCGATGGCGTACACCTTGCCCTTGAGCGGGATGCCGTTGCCTTCGAGGTAATCACGAACCCACGGACCGAGTTGCGGGTGGTTGACCAGCCAGTCGTAGAAGCGCGGAGAGCTGCGCGCGAAACAGGCAGCGGCCAGCAGCAGAAAAGGCGTGGTGGGCAGCACGGGCAGGAAGATGCCGATGACACCCAGCACCACGCTCAGCCAGCCAATCGCTACAAGCAGATAGCGCACCGACCGGTGACGGCTGGTGCGCGGTGAGCCTTGCGCCATAGGCGCCGACTCAGTGGTGGCGGGGCTTGAGGATCGCCGGCTTTTCGTCCGGTGCCTGGCAGAGCAGGTACAGGGCGGTCAGCGCTTCGGGGATCTGCACGATCATGTCGTCCATCAGGTTGGCGTCCTGGGCGATGTCGGCGAACTCCGGCTGCTCGTCGAACAGGCCCGAACCGACCATGATCGGCAGGAGCATTTCGCTGACTTCTTCCTCGGCACTTTCGAACCAGGCGTTTTCACGCAGGAACACGCCTTCCATGAAGCCGATGCACCAGCCGCGCAGGTCGGAATCATCCGGGTCGTCGCCCAGGTCCAGATCGCAGGGCAGCTCGAACTCTTCGTCCGAAGCCAGCTGGCGGGCAATGTGTGCCTTGAGGGCGATCAGCGTCGCTTCGACTTCTGTCTGTTGCGCTTCGCTGGAGTACTGCGGCGGCTCGGAGAACAGCGCGTCGATCCACTCGCGTTCCGGCACCTCTTCAGCGCAGATGGACAGGGCGGTCAGGTAGCCATGCGCGGCCACGTAGTCCAGTGCTTCTTCGTGCAGTTCATCTGCATCGAGGAAGACTTGCAGGCGGGTTAATTGCTCAGCGAAGGACATGGAAGCGCTACCTTGAAAATAAACGATGCTGGATTCTAGGCCCTGAGCGTCCGTGGCGCCAGCGCGCAGGCCAATTGCAGTTAATTTCGACCGCTCATGTCCCAGTCATCCATTGCTCCCGAGTGCTCGGGTATACTCCCCCGTTTTGCAGTGCAGCAGGATATTCCGGGGTTTTTTATGCTTGAGCAGGCACAACGCGTACTTAAAGACATCTTCGGTTACGACAGCTTTCGTGGTCGCCAGGGTGCCATTATTGAGCGTGTAGCCAGCGGTGGTGATGCGCTGGTGCTGATGCCCACCGGTGGCGGCAAGTCCCTGTGTTTTCAGGTGCCGGGGCTGTTGCGTGACGGGCTGTGCGTGGTCGTGTCGCCACTCATCGCGCTGATGGACGACCAGGTTGCCACACTGGATGAGCTGGGCGTGTCGGCCGCTGCACTCAACTCGACCCTCAGCGCCGAGCAGCAGCGCGACCTGGCCAACCGCATTCGTCTGGGCGAAGTCAAAATGCTCTACCTCGCCCCGGAGCGCTTGGTCCAGCCGCGCATGCTGTCATTCCTGCAAAACCTCAAGATCGCCCTGTTTGCCATCGACGAAGCGCACTGCGTGTCGCAATGGGGTCATGACTTCCGCCCTGAATACCTGCAACTGGGGCAACTCGCCGAGCTGTTTCCGGAGGTGCCGCGCATCGCGCTGACCGCCACCGCCGACAAGCGCACCCGTGAAGAAATCGTCACGCGTCTGCACCTGCAGAACGCCGAGCGCTTTCTGTCGAGCTTCGACCGGCCCAACATCTTCTATCGCATCGTACCCAAGGAACAGCCGCGCAAGCAGCTGCTGGCGTTTCTTTCCGAGCGCCGCAGCGACGCAGGTATCGTCTATTGCCTGTCGCGCAAGAAGGTCGATGAGGTCGCCGTATTCCTGAGTGACAACGGCTATCCCGCGCTGCCTTATCACGCCGGTCTGCCGTCCGAAACCCGGGCGGCCAACCAGAAGCGCTTTCTCAACGAGGAAGGGCTGATCATGGTTGCGACCATCGCGTTCGGCATGGGCATCGACAAGCCCAACGTGCGTTTTGTCGCGCACATGGACCTGCCCAAATCGCTTGAGGCTTATTATCAGGAAACCGGCCGGGCAGGGCGTGATGGCCTGCCCGCCGATGCCTGGATGGCCTACGGTCTGCAAGACGTGCTGATGCTCAAGCAGATGCTGCAGAACTCCGAAGGCGACGAGCGCCACAAACGGCTGGAGCAGCACAAGCTCGATGCCATGCTGGCCCTGTGCGAAGAAACCCGTTGCCGTCGGCAGACCCTGCTGGCCTATTTCGACGAAGACATGCCCAACCCGTGCGGCCATTGCGACAACTGCGTCGATGGCGTGCAAACCTGGGATGCCACCGAACCTGCGCGTCAGGCGCTGTCGGCCATCTACCGTACCGGCCAGCGTTATGGCGTCGGTCATCTGGTTGACGTGTTGCTCGGCAAGTCCAACGACAAGGTGGAGAGCTTCGGTCATCAGCATCTGTCGGTGTTCGGGGTCGGCAAGGCGCGCACCGAGTCCGAGTGGCGCTCGCTGTTCCGCCAGCTGGTTGCGCGGGGTCTGGCGGACATCGACCTTGAAGGCTATGGCGGGCTGCGCCTCAGCGAGACGTGTCGCCCTTTGCTGCGGGGCGAAGTTTCTCTGGAACTGCGCCAGGACCTCAAGCCACAAACCACGTCGAGAAGCAGTTCCGGCAGCCCGGCCAGTCAACTGGTGCGTGGCGAAGAGCGCGAGCAGTGGGAAGCCCTGCGCGCGCTGCGCCGCAAGCTGGCCGAAGAGCACGGCGTGCCGCCTTACGTTATTTTCCCGGACTCGACCCTGCTGGAAATGCTGCGCAGCAAACCCGGATCGATGGCCGAGATGGCCAAGGTCAGTGGCGTCGGTGCGCGCAAGCTGGAGCGTTATGGCGAAGCCTTTCTCGAAGTGCTCAGCGGCAAGGCCGAGGCACCACGGGTGGTCGCCGATGTGCGTCACGAACTGATCAGCCTGGCGCGCGCGGGTATGACCCCGACGCAGATCGCCGGTCAGTTGCAGTGCTCGGAAAAGAATGTCTACACCCTGCTGGCCGAAGCCATCGGCAAGCAGCAGTTATCCATCGAGCAGGCGCTGGACTTGCCGGAGGACCTGCTGGGTGAGGTGCAGGACGCCTTTCTCGACGGCGAAGGCGAACTGCCGCCGGTGTCGGCGATTGCCGAGCAGTTTGCCGGGCGGGTGCCTGAGGGTGTTTTGTATTGCGTGCGTGCAGCGCTGCAATCGGAGTTTGAGGTATAACGGCGTGCGACGAAACGTCACCGTCCCGTGCTTGCCTGAACATAAGGACCATGCTTAGCTCGCTAATAATTAGTTTGAATCACGAGTTTCCTTATGCCAATGACTGATGAACATCGTTTCGGGATGCAGCTCGGACATCTCACGCGAGGCTGGCGTGCCGAGCTGGATCGTCGGCTGGCCGATCTTGGCCTGTCCCAGGCCCGCTGGCTGGTTTTGCTGCACCTCGCGCGCTTTACCGAACCGCCCACCCAGCGCGAGCTGGCTCAAAGCGTTGGCGTAGAAGGCCCCACCCTGGCGCGTTTGCTCGACAGTCTTGAAAAACAGGGCCTGGTGCAGCGTCAGGCAGTGCTCGAAGATCGCCGTGCGAAAAAGATCCTGCTCAGTGACACGGCATTGCCCCTGATCGAAAAAATTGAAAACATCGCCAATGTATTGCGTATCGAGTTGTTCGAGGGCGTGAGCGAGGAGGATTTGCGCGTCAGCATGCGCGTGCATTCGCAGATTCTGGCCAATCTGGAAAGATCCTGAGACGAAGCTGCGCATTCTCAACCATAATCGTTAAACGGATACTGACGTCCATCTGATTACGTGAGAAGCCTGCCGTGGTTTCCATAAGGGTTCGCATGCTGAAGAGTTCACTGGCTGCTGTCGAAGGTGCAGGTCGCAAGGCGCGCGAGGCGTTTGGCAAGGGCGTGTTGGCGGTTTCGTTGCTGACCTGCTCCACGCTGGCGTCGGCGTTGGGCCTGGGTGAAATCACCTTGCATTCGGCGCTCAACCAGCCGTTGGATGCCGAGATTCAGCTGTTGGAAACCGGCGGTCTGAGCAATGAAGACGTGGTCGCCCGGCTCGCTTCGCCCGAAGCGTTCGCCAAAGCAGGCATGGAACGCGTGTTCTTTCTCAATGATCTGCGCTTCACGCCGGTACTGCGTGGTGACCGCGGCGTGATCCGGGTGGTGTCCAGCAAGCCGGTCACCGAACCCTACCTGAGTTTTCTCGTTCAGCTGGCGCGGCCGAATGGCGATTTGCTGCACGAATACACCTTGCTGCTCGATCCTGCCACCTCGGCGCAAGGCCTGGCCGCCACGCGCAGCCGCAACCAGCAGCGCTCGGCCAGCTCCGCCACGGAAAGCCGCATGCCGGTCGCGCCACCGGCGGCCGTGCAGGGCAAACACTATACGGTTGCCAGTGGCGACACGCTGAATGGTATCGCCAGCCGCTTGCAGGGCAACAAGGTGTCGGCCAGCCAACTGGCGGACGGCATCCGTTCGCTCAACCCGCAGGTCTTCGCCGCAGGCGCCAGCTCTGCGCTCAAAGTCGGCCAGGACCTGTTGCTGCCGGACGCCGCAGTGCTGCCAACCGCCGCAGCGCCTGCCGCAAGCGCTGCGGCGCCGTCGCCAAAGCCTGCCGAACTGCAGCGCACCGCCGAGCAGTTGTCGGCTGCTGCCATCGAAAACCAGCAATTGACTCAGTCGCTGGAGGCGCTCAAGGCCCAGACTCAGGAACTGCAAGAGCAGATGAGCGGCAAGGACAAACAGATCATTGCTTTGCGCAGCGATCTGGCCACGGCGCAATCCGCCGCTACGCCAGCTGTACCTGCACCTGCAACAACCACACCTGCACCCGCCATGCCGGTAGCTGCGCCTGCCGCTCCTGCGCAACCTGTTGCTGCGTCGGGCAGCGATTCCTTCCTGAGCCTGCCGATACTGCTCGCTGCCGTATTGATCGTACTACTGCTGGTGGCGTTTGCTTATTCGAAGCGACGTCAGCAGCGCAAGGAATCAGCGGCACCCGGAGTCACTCCGGATGACCCGCTGATCAAGCCCGCTCAGGCCGCCATGCTGCCGGTGTTCGAAGTGCCTGCCGTGGCACCGCAGCCCGTGGCACAGAGCCCGTCGACACCGCCTCCGGCCAAGCCATCGCCAGCACAACGTTCGCCCGGTTCTGCCCCGGATGCGCTGGACGGCGTGAGCATTTACATCGCCTACGGGCGGTTCACCGAGGCGATGGGTATTCTGCGCAGCGCCCTGGAAACCCAGCCTGAGCGTGATGACATTCGCATCCGCCTGCTGGAGTTGCTCGCTGAGCAGGGCGACGGCAGCGGCTTCGTTCGCGAAGAACAGGCCGCGCTGGAGCATGGCGTCGATCCGCAGACCATTCAGGACATCCGCGATCGCTTCCCGCAACTCAAGGCCGCCGAGGTCGCTCCCGTGGCGGCAATCGTCCCGGCTGCCGCGCTGGCAGCCAGCACACTGTCGTTCGAGAAATCCGAGCCCGAGCCTTCGCGCTACCTGCAGCCCGAGCCTGAGCCAGAACCCGCCGCGCAGCTGGATGAAAGCGCCGCTGCGGCGCTGAATCCGCAGCCCGCCGACGAGTTTCAGTTGAACCTGGATGACCTGTCGATGGACGCCGATTGGGACCTGGTCGACCCGTTCGACAGCCCACCGCCGCGTGCCAAGCCTGCCGCTACGCAAGCCCCCGTTGAAGTCGATCCCGGTTTTTCTTCGGACCTGACCCAACTGCCGGAAGTCTTCGAACTCTCGGACGAACAGTTCCTCAGTGATTTCTCCGAGCCTGAGGTCGTTGAGCCTGTTGAGGTAATCGTGCCATCCGCCGCCGACGGTCTGAGTGACGATTTCCTCGACAGTTTCATGAACGATGACGCCGATTTCGACCTGCTGGACCTGGAAGAGCCGCCGCTCAGCCAGATCAATCAGGCGCAGGTGCTGATCGAGGACGGCGATCTCGAATCGGCCCGTGAAATCCTCCAGCAGATCATTGACGAGTCCGACGAAGAGCATCAGCGCATGGCGCGGGAGCTGCTGGCCAGCATCAGCTGAGCGCAGCTCTTGAGGGGCGACCGGTCTGGCGTTTAGCGAAAGATCGGTCGGATCCCCCGGCATTTCGGATAGGCCACACAACCCCAGAATTCCCCGGCGTTCTTGCCGGTGCGCGCCACCTTGATCACCATGGTTTTCCGGCAGTGCGGACATGCAGGTGCCGCAGGCTCCGTCGCGGGTGTTGGCGGCGCAGCTTGACGGGGCTTCTTGTCGGGTTTGGCGCGGCGGGTTCTGACCGGCGCTTGTGGCTCAGGCGACTGCACTGCAGGCGTAGCGGGCTCCGGGGGCTGTCGCTGGCTCGGTGTGCCTCGTGCAACCCGGCTCCATAAGCCGCGCAGTGCCTTGATCAGTGATTTCAGCGCAGAGGCCGTGTTGCGTGCCATGGGATTGCCTTGGGTCGGGTCGCGATCAGGGCAGCATGGTGCAGGCATCCTCGTCGTGGCGCAAATACCTGACTCGGCCCTCATGCCTGCCGTTTATTGAGCGGCGTAACCCCCGAGCGCTTTTTAAACCCTGAGTCCTGTGGGCGATAACAGTGCATCATGACTATCGGCTGTCTTTGAAACGCTGTGCTACACCTTCAACAACTGCCCTGAGTATCAGCATTATCACGGAGCGATTCTTAATGCGCGTCAACATGCCTATCACGCAGACTGAGCGGACTTTTCCGGCCTCTGAACGTCTGATCTCTACCACCGACCTCAACAGCCACATCACTTACTGCAACGACGCTTTCGTCACCCTGAGCGGCTTTACTCGCGAAGAGCTGGTCGGGCAGCCGCATAACCTGGTGCGCCACCCGGACATGCCAGCCTCGGTGTTCGCGCATATGTGGGAAACCATCAAACAGGGCAAGCCGTGGATGGGCGTGGTCAAGAATCGCTCCAGGCAGGGCGATTACTACTGGGTCAGCGCTTATGTAACCGCGGTGTACGAAAACGGCCGTATCGTCGGGTACGAGTCGGTGCGCTCGCTGCCGACCCGCGATCAGGTGCGGCGTGCCGAAGCACTCTATGCGCGGTTGCGGGCTGGCAAGGCGGCGGTGTCCGCCAGCAGCTCGGCGGCCTATCACCTGATTCGTCAGTTACCGATGATTCTCTGCGCGCTTGCGCTGGCTGTGGGTGTTTACCTGCTCGACGATTTGCCGTCGATCATCATGATCCCGATTGTGATGGTCGTGTTGGGCGTTTTTCTTGAAGTACGTCAGCGCAGCAGCATCCGCAAAACCCTTGAGGAACACCCCAAGGCCTTCACCAGTGCACTGATTGCGCTGACCTACAGCGACAGTCGCGGCCCGCAGGCGCAGCTCGACCTGGCCATGCTCAGCGAAGAGGCGCGCCTGCAAACGGCCCTGACGCGACTGGCGGATACCGGCGAAAGCGTGCGCCAGCATGCCGGTCGGTCAGCACAATTGTCCCTGCGCCAGGCCGAGTCGCTGGATCAGCAGCGCAGCGAGGCCGATCAGTCAGCCACGGCCATCAACCAGATGGCGGCGACCATTCAGGAAGTCACCCACAACGTGCAGAACACTGCCCATGCTGCCGAAGAGGCCGACAAGCTGGCGCAACAGGGGCGTGGCCTGGCCGATGAAAGCCTGTTGGCGATTCGGCACATGGCCACCTCGGTTACCGATATTGGCAACGCCGTGGGGGAACTGGCTGATGCGACTCAATCGATCGGCAGTGTGGTCGATGTGATCACCTCGATCGCTCAGCAAACCAATTTGCTGGCGCTCAACGCCGCCATCGAAGCGGCGCGTGCCGGTGAACAGGGACGTGGTTTTGCGGTGGTGGCCGACGAGGTACGCTCGCTGGCGTCTCGCACGCAGTCGTCGACCGAGCAGATCCAGCAAATCATCACCTCGCTGCGCGATGGCGCCGACCGGGCGGTAAAGACCGCCAACAAGGGCGAGCAGATCTCTCAGGAGAGTGTCGCCAGCGTTGAAGCCGTGCAGAAGGCGCTGGATGGCATCAGCCAGTCGGTGACCCGCATCACCGGCATGAGCCAGCAGATGGCGTCGGCGTCTGAAGAACAGAGCCACGTTGCGGAAACCATCAGCCAGCAAATCACCCGCATCGCGCAACTCTGCGACGAGAGCGCCAGCCAGGCGCAGCAAGGCTCGCAGATCAGCAGCGAGCTGGAAGAAATGGCGCAGTATCTGCACAGTCTGGCGGAACGGTTCAGCCGCTAGGCAGGCCACTCCCTGGATAGGACGCGGAGCGTCCTGAACGGCATTACCACGCGGAGCGTGGGAACGATATCGACCGCCACTTATCGTGCCCATCGCTCCGCGTCCTGGTGCCGTGCTGCGGGGGCTTGATGGTGTTCACGCAAGCCCCAGCCCACCTCTATCGTGCCCATCGCTCCGCGTGGGCATGCCGTTCATGACGCTCTGCGTCAGCTTTTTCCGGGAATCTCCGAATGGACATTTGTTATTACCGGACAAGTCTTGGTGTGTTCAGACAAGTAACGCTGTTGGCAACTGTTACTGGAAACAGTAGGTAGAGCGCAAGAAAAACAAGTCGCGTGCAATTAAATGGCCACTACGCAATAATTCAACGGCACAATAAAATCCAAAATAATCTCAATAGATTCAAGCGCCTATCAACGATATATATGTTCTGCGATGCGTTTTCCTTATGTCTTAACCTTTGTATCAGAATTGAAATAAAACTGTTGCCAAGTTTTAAACTGCGGACTATGTTCTGGAATCGCTCAATCAAGAGCCAACCAGTATCAGGTGTGCAGGGATGCAAAAGTCGAAGTGCGTGGGTGTTGTCCGTTATTCGTTCAAGCCTGTAGCAACAGGTGCGCTGTGTGCGCTGTCTTTTACGTTTGGCTGCTCGGCTTATGCTGACTATGTCGAGCAGGGCAAGCCGGGTGACGCGGCCAGCTGGCGCTCGGCAGAATTCCAGAGCGACTGGGGTCTGGGCCGTATCCAGGCTGATCAGGCCTACGCCGCCGGCATCACCGGGGCAGGCGTCAAGATCGGTGCGCTGGACTCGGGTTTCGACCCGTCCCACCCGGAAGCCACGCCGTCCCGCTACCACGCAGTCACCGCCACCGGCACCTACGTTGACGGCTCACCGTTCAGCATCACCGGCGCCATCAACCCGAACAACGACACCCACGGCACGCACGTCACCGGCACCCTGGGCGCGGCGCGTGATGGCGTCGGCATGCACGGCGTGGCCTACAACGCCCAGGTCTACGTCGGCAACACCAACCAGAATGACAGCTTCCTGTTCGGCCCCAACCCTGACCCGCAGTATTTCAAGGCGGTGTACGGCGCCCTGGCGGATGCGGGCGTGCGCGCCATCAACAACAGCTGGGGCAGCCAGCCGGCCGACGTGACCTACGCCACCGAAGCGGGCGTGCGCGCTGCCTACGCTCAGCACTACAACCGCGGCACCTGGCTGGACGAAGCGGCGAATGTCTCGCGCAAGGGCGTGATCAACGTCTTCAGCGCAGGCAACACCGGTTACGCCAACGCCAGCGTGCGCGCTTCGCTGCCTTTTTTCGAGCCGGATCTTGAAGGCCACTGGCTGGCCGTGTCGGGCCTCGACAGCAGCAACGGTCAACGCTACAACCAGTGCGGCCTGTCCAAATACTGGTGCATCACCATGCCCGGTCGGCTGGTCAACAGCACCGTGCCGGGCGGCGGCTATGGCATCAAATCCGGCACCTCGATGTCCGCGCCGCATGCCACCGGCGCACTGGCGCTGGTGATGGAACGCTTCCCGTACATGACCAACGAGCAGGCGCTGCAAGTGCTGCTGACCACCGCCACCCAGCTCGACGGTTCGATTACTCAGGCACCGACCAACAGCGTCGGCTGGGGTGTGGCGAACCTGGAGCGGGCGATGCGTGGTCCGGGCCAATTGCTCGGCACCTTCGATGCCAGTCTGGGTGCAGGGTTGACTGATGTGTGGAGCAATAATATTTCCGATCAGGCGCTGATCCAGCGTCAGGCCGAGGACAGCGCCGAGCAGGCCACCTGGCAGCAGACGCTGATCAGCAAAGGCTGGCAGAACGGCGTTGCCAGCACCGCCAGCCAGCAGGATCAGGCCGACTACGCCACCGGCACCGCTCGCGCCGCCGCTGCTGCACAGCGCCAGTATCAGGGCAGCCTGATCAAATCCGGCGCAGGCCGCCTGATTCTCTACGGTGCCAACACCTATCGCGGTGACACCTTGGTCAACGGCGGCGTGCTGTCGGTCAATGGGTCGCTGGTGTCAGCCGTGCAGGTCAACGCGGGCGGTACGCTGGGCGGCAACGGCCAGATCGGCGGGCTGACAGCGCGCAACGGCGGTATTGTCGCGCCGGGTAATTCCATCGGTACATTGCAGGTCAATGGCGATGTAACCCTCGAGCCGGGTTCAACCTACGCCGTGGAGCTTTCACCAACCGCCAGTGACCGCATCGTCGCCACCGGCAGCGCCACTGTGTCAGGCGCGAACATGACACTGGCGCTGGAGAATGCGACGCCAGTGGCCTTGAGTGCTGCACCCGTCCAAAGCGTGGTCGGTCGCCAGTACAACGTGCTGCAAGCCGCCAATGGCATCAACGGTCAGTTTGGCAGCGTGTCCTCCAACTACGCCTTCCTCGGTGGTCGACTCGACTACGCAGCCAACGCGGTCGCACTGAACGTCGAGCAAACCGCCGCTTTCAACAGCGTGGCGCAAACCTCCAACCAGGCTGCGGTGGCGACTGCCGCTGAACAACTCGGCGCCGGTAACGCGGTGTACGAAAACCTGCTGCTCACCCAGAGCGCTGCCTCTGCACGCGACAGCTTCCAGCAATTGTCCGGCGAAATTTACCCGGCCATCGGCAGCGTGTTGATCAACGACAGCCGTCAGGTCCGCGATGCCGTGGGTGAGCGCCTGGGTGCCAGCGTGTTCGGCACTGATGGCAACACTGCCGCACAAGACAACGTCTGGCTCAAGGCGCTGGGTGCCTGGGGCAAGACCGACTCGCGTGACGACACAGCGGGTTACACCTCTTCGATTGGCGGGCTGCTGGCCGGTGTCGATGGCAACCTTGCCGATGACACGCGTCTGGGCGTCGTCGCAGGCTACAGCGACAGCTCGTTGAACATGGGCTCCGGCACGCATTCGCGGGCGTCGGTGGACAGCTACCATTTGGGTGCGTACCTGGGCCATGAAATCGGTGCACTGCGCCTGACCCTCGGCGCCGCACACAGCTGGCATCGCATCGATGCGCAACGCGACGTGCAGGTCGGCGGTGCAGCGGGCAAGGAGAAAACCAGACACGATGCGCAGAGCACCCAAGTGTTCACCGAGGCGGCGTATCGCATTCACCTGCAACCCGCCACGCTTGAGCCGTTTGCCAATCTGGCCTATGTCCACCTGAACACCGATGGCTTCACCGAGAAGGGCGACGCTGCCGCGCTGTCTGCCGGTAGCGACAACCGTGATGCGGTACTCAGCACTCTGGGCCTGCGTGCCCTGAAGACCATCGCGATCAGCGACCGGCAGAAGGTCGACCTGTCCGGCAGCCTTGGCTGGCAGCACAACCTGAGCAACACCGATTCCGAACAGCACCTGGCATTCGCTTCTAGCGGCAACAGCTTCGGCATCGAAAGCTCGCCGCTGGTGCGTGATGCCGCGCTGGTCGGTGCTCACGCCAGTCTGGCGTTGAGCAAGGAGGCAAGGATCAGCCTTGATTACAGCGGCCAGCTGTCCAGTCGTGAGAAAAGTCACGGTGTCGGCCTGAGTCTTAACTGGCAGTTCTAAGCAGTAGACAACCCTAAACCCAAAAGAACGACGCGCATGCAGATGCATGCGCGCGGAGATTCGCGCGCGTTAACTAAGGACGGTAATTTTCATGAAAGATGCATTCAGTACCCGACACACCTCTGTCAAATCCCTAAGACAGGCCATTCGAGCGGTCAATCGCGCCTCCTGCGGCGCGCTCGCCTGCTACCTGGCGACACTGGGCGTGGCTCATGCCGCACCTTATGTGGAAGCAGGGCAGGCGGGCAACGCTGCCAGCTGGCGCAGCGCCGAGTTCAATGCCGACTGGGGCCTGGGCGCGATCAACGCTGATCAAGCCTATGCCGCAGGTTACAGCGGTAAGGACATCAAACTGGGCATCTTCGACCAGCCGGTCTACGCCCCGCATCCGGAATTCGACAGCCCCAACAAGGTAGTCAATCTGGTCACCAGCGGCATCCGCGAATACACCGACCCGTACATCCCGGTGAAGGCGGGCGACGCTTTCCGCTACGACGGCGCACCGAGCCTGGACTCCGGCGGCAAACTCGGTAACCACGGCACCCACGTCGGCGGCATTGCCGGTGGCAATCGCGACGGCGGGCCGATGCACGGCGTGGCCTACAACGCGCAAATCATCAGCGCCGACAACGGCGACCCGGGCCCGGAAGACGGCATCGTGCTGGGCAACGACGGCGCGGTGTATCAGGCTGGCTGGAACGCGCTGGTCAACAGCGGCGCACGGGTCATCAACAACAGCTGGGGCATCGGCATCACCGACCGCTTCGACAAAGGCGGTCGCGATCCGGCGTTCCCGCACTTCACCGTGCAGGACGCGCAAGTACAGTTCGACCAGATTCGCCAGATCCTCGGCACGCGTCCGGGTGGCGCGTATCAGGGCGCGATCGACGCCGCACGCAGCGGCGTGGTGACCATCTTTGCCGCAGGTAACGACTACAACCTCAACAACCCTGACGCAATGGCTGGGCTCGGCTACTTCGTACCAGACATCGCCCCCAACTGGCTGACCGTCGCCGCCCTGCAACAAAATCCGGATGCCGCAGCGGCCGCTACCACGCCCTACACGCTGAGCACCTTCTCGTCGCGCTGCGGCTACACCGCCAGCTTCTGCGTCTCGGCACCGGGCACGCGCATCTACAGCTCGGTGCTCAACGGCACCAGCCTGGCAGACCTGACCGTCGGCTGGGCCAACAAGAACGGCACCTCGATGGCCGCACCTCACGTGGCAGGCAGCATGGCTGTGCTGATGGAGCGCTTCCCGTACATGACCGGCGCGCAGGTCGCCGACGTCCTGAAAACCACCGCCACCGACCTTGGCGCGCCGGGCGTCGACGCGCTGTACGGCTGGGGCATGATCAACCTCGGCAAGGCCATCAACGGCCCGAGCATGTTCGTCACCGAAGCGGACATCCCTGCCGAGTTTCGTATCGACGGCGCCTACGGCGACAGCCAGTTCGTGGCCGACCTGCCCGGCGTCGGTGCTATTGTCGATGCCGGCAAACCGACGCAACGCACCTGCACCGGCCCGCAATGCGGACTGGACGTGTGGAGCAACGACATCTCAGGCCACGGCGGCCTGACCAAGCAAGGCATCGGCACTCTGGTGTTGAGCGGGGCCAACAGCTACACCGGCCCGACCCTGGTCAATCAAGGACGCCTGGCCATCAACGGCTCGCTGGCCTCTGCGGTCACCGTCAACAACGGCGGCATTCTGGGTGGCAATGGCAGCGTCGCGTCGCTGAGCGCCAACAGGGGCGGCACCGTCGCGCCGGGCAACTCCATCGGCACCCTGCAAGTGGCGGGCGACCTCAACCTGGCACCGGGCTCGACCTACGCGGTCGAGTTTTCGCCCACCGCCAGCGACCGTATCGTGGTCGGCGGCACCGCGACCGTGAGCGGCGCCAACATGGCCCTGTCTCTGGAAAACGACAATCCCGCACTGCTCAGTAGCAACCAGACCCGCAGCGTTCTGGGTCAGCAGTTCAACGTGCTGCAGGCGGCTGGCGGCGTTCAGGGTCAGTTCGGTTCTGTGACCGATAACTACGCATTCCTGGACGGCAACCTGGCCTATACCGGCACCGGCGTGACCCTGGCCCTTGCACGCAATGGCGACAGCTTCGCCAGCGCTGCACAAACCGACAACCAGCGCAGCGTGGCCCAGGCCATCGAGCAACTGAGTGCGGGCAACTCGGTTTACGAGAGCATCATCCTCAGCCAGGACACTGCCAGCGCACGCCGGGCGTTTACCCAGCTATCGGGCGAAGTGCACCCGGCCATTGCTACACAGCTGATCAACGACAGTCGCCAACTGCGCGACGCCGTAGGTGATCGTCTGCGTGTAGAAGGCTTGTACGACCAGCCAGCACCGGGCAGTGAAGACAATTCAGTGTGGGTCAAAGCGCTGGGTGCCTGGGGCAAAAACAGCGGCAGCAGCGACAGCGCCAGCTCGACCTCATCGCTGGGCGGCCTGCTTGCCGGTGTGGACGGCCTGATCAGCGAGCACACCCGCTTGGGCGCGATGGCAGGATACAGCGACACCTCGCTGAGCCTGGGCGACGACACCCACTCGCGGGCCTCGGCAGACAGCTACCACCTGGGCGCCTACATCGGCCACGAACAGGGCGCACTGCGCCTCACCGCAGGCGCGTCGCACAGCTGGCACCGCATCGACGTGAAACGCGACCTGCAATTCGGCGCGTTTTCCGACCGCCAGAAGGTCAAGCGCGACGCCCAGTCGAGCCAGGTGTTCACCGAAGCCGCCTACCGCCTGAACCTGCAACCGCTGGCACTGGAGCCATTCGCCAACCTGGCTTACGTACACTTCGACAGCGACAGCTTCAACGAAAAAGGCGGCGCCACAGCCCTCAAAGGCAGCGACGACACCCGCGACACCGTGCTCTCAACCCTGGGCATGCGCGCCGGAAACCGCTTCAACCTCAACGACACACAAAAACTCGACGTCTCCGCCACCCTCGGCTGGCAGCACAACCTGAGCGACACCTCGTCTGAACAACACCTGGCCTTCGCCAGCGCTGGCAACAGCTTCAACGTACAAAGCGTCTCCATGGACCGCGACGCCGCCGTCGTCGGCGCCCGCGCCAGCCTGGCACTGGGCAGGGATGCGCGCATCAACCTGGACTACAACGGTTTGCTGGGTGCACGGGATAAAACCCACGGTGTGGGTCTGTCGCTGGATTGGCAGTTCTGATGGGGGGGGCTGCGGGGTGTAGTAGCCCCGCAGGCTCTCGCCACCTGTCGTGCCCATTACTCCATATGAATATCGTGCCAATGCTCCGCGTTGGCACGCATTTCGTGACGCTCTGCGTCATATCGAAGCCATCAGGCAAATGCCTGATCACTCACAACTCCGGCTTCTGGCCGGAGGCCGTGGGGCGCACCGGTCGACGTTTCGCTGACCCGCTTCTGCCCGTAGGGCGTAGGAGCGAACTTGTTCGCGATCTGCCGGGAACCGGCAGCAAAACCTGTGCGCCCGGTACGTCAGGTTCAAACGAGGTCACCAGTTTCAGGGCCGCTTCGCAGCCCATCGTAGCCGTCTTCACCTACTGAAGCGCCTACGCCCTCCGTGTAGAAGCTCGTTCTCCGAATCGGTCACAGGGCTGGTATATAGATTTCATTCCTCCGCTCGGAGACGATATCCAAATTCAGCTTCACATCTTCCCCACACGCCCGAATAGGACTCAGGCAAAGGCTGTTTTTGAACAACCAACGCTGATGTACGAATTTTCCGAATTTTTGCAGGTGCCATGCGGCTCTTGGAATTTTTTGCACTTCTTCTGTTAAGTTGCTCAGGCAGAGCTGTATCAAGAATTGTCAGGGAGACACTGAATGTTCTTTTTTCACATGCTGCCTTCATGGGATGACATACGGCGAAAGCTTGACCGTGACATCGAGCCCTACAGAGGGGGCCATTTTCGCACCCATCGAAATGAACCCCTCCCGTCGCCCGCGCTGATCATTCGCCGCTTCAATTGTGTCAGGTCCGCGTTCGACCGTGCCGAATGGGAAGCTTGCCGCATACTGGGACAGCGGTTCGTTGACCTCGACATCTCTAGCATCATCAAGGACTTGATCGACGTAGTCACCCAGATGGCCATGATCGTCGTCGGCAGTGCTTTTGTCGGAGGGGTCGCCGGTGCAAGCGCGGGTGCACTTTTTTTCGGGGTGGGTGCTGCTCCCGGTGGTTTAATGGGCGCTGCATTAGGGGCGCAGGCCAGTACTTTCATACTGGGGATTCTTGGTCTGGAGTCCATCGCTGAATCCGTCATCGACGGCTTTCCGCGCATCATTCATTACTACACACGCGGTATCAGCACAGCATGGCAAGGCCCCCGCGAACAAGGGTGGAGCTCCTTCATGGGAGACGACCCGGTCGCACAGAACAGTGCGGTTCAGGAAATCGCACAAGGGCACGTTGAGGTTGTGATTCTGCTATTGGGCGCGATGGTTCAGTACATCACACGCGGCCGCGGTAACGCTCGTGCGTTGGCAAATGAAATGCGGGCCAGCGCCAAAGGCGAGCGACTGGGCCAGTGGATGCTTGAGCATGAAGATGACCTGAAGAAGCGACCTGATTTGCAGAGGCCGGAGCCGGGTAGGGGGGCGCTGGAAGCTCAAGAGGCTTTGTCAACAAATCGCTCAAAGACCGCAGACGCAGCTAAACCAGATGCATTGGATCAAAAAACTGTTTCAAGCAAGATAGATCCAAAACAATTAGATCTTGTAACGGGCCACCCCAACGCACACTCCCTAAGTGTTCACGGTGGCAAAGTCTCTGATGGAGACCTAATGCTCCGGGCAAAATCAGCCATTAAGCCGAACGGAGACGTCGGCCCGTCAGTCCCACCTTTATCATCGGCTTTCCACAGCGATGAATTATTGATTTTTGCTGACCAAACCATTAGAAATGGTGGAGCTTTGGAAAGGGCTATAGCGCGCCAACCAGGCCAAGATGTCATAAGGGTTACGGCTCAAGAGGCAGGCGATATCGGCGTTGATCTTGGAAGAGGTTTCAAGCGGGTATTACCCACTGGTAACATCCTTAAAAACCTTGAGACAAATGGCGCTCCAGAAAAGCTTGAAAATTTGCGAAGTGTAGAAGGCTTGTATCAGTATAATCCCAGCAAGAAAATTTGGGAGACAATTACTATTTTTCCAGCACCTGCTCCCTAAAAAGGTAAGGCATTTATGAAATATGAGAATGTTCGGCACATGCTAAAGACTGTTTTTTGTTCGGATTTTAATCTGGCAGAAGACGTTGCTATAGGTATATATGTTAATAGCCTTAATTCTAGTGGCAAAACAGATGAGATGAGGTATGAGTTAGCTGAATGTCTTCGTGATCAAAATGTTTCTTGGCGAGACATGTTAGTAAATGATGAGTACGAGGTCTTGGATTTTGAAACTGAGCAGGAAGCTAAGGATTATATTAAAAGGATTCTGTGGCAGCCATTGGATGAAAAAACCAATTGAAATTTACGAGGCGCTCGTAGGAACTTGAGTGGTCGCATGAAGAGAAGTTATCAGGCAGTTTTCATAGTTCCTACAGGCGCATCTAAGGTTCTAGGCGATTATGGGTGGGAGTTTAATAGTCTTGAAAGGCTTCCTGAAAGTATCGGAGAGTATTTGGTTGGGTGTTTGGGTCTTAAGTTTGAAGAGGAATACGCAGGCATCAAGAAATATACCAACGGTCAGATAAATATGTCGATTTTTCTTGACGACAATAATGAGGTTGAGAGTATCTATTTTCAAGCTTTCGAAAGTTTCTTGGCGGAAATTTATAAGGCATGCCAAAATGAAGCGGTTTTTTCGGGGCCGGAAATATTTATTTCCGAGGAACTAAAAAGCCTTTAGTGCTAAAGGGGTATGTGTCTCACTGAAGTTGTGCAATGGTGAAATCGATAGCTCAGCAAAAAGCCAAGGCTCAGGATTTTAAATGTTTGTTAAACAGTGTGAATGGATCTCGAAAGATGCTCTAGAGGCAATGCTGACAATCGGTGATGCTGAGACTCAGTGCGTAGCCTTTTGTCATCCATGTCATATGAATGTCGGGGACATGCTGCTTGAGCCTGTCCTTGCGATATCAATAAAAAATGTAGCCAAGATGGCGGCAGGCTCTCAGCCATACGTACTACGTATTGACGATGGATTCGTTCATGAAATTCTGGCTGAGGTGGCTAGTGTTGAAAAATCGCTGGTGGTTGCGGGTGAAATCACTATTGAATTGGATGATGTACTACCCGGAGACATCAACGTCGGAGATATGATCAGTTTCTCCTGTGGACGTCTTGATGTGATTTCCTGACTTTTAAAAGTGGTATTGCCAAGATGACGATGTGTATCACGAGTCTTCGTTGCACTGCACACTCTGAATTGGACACAGAGCCTCCCAAGCATCATCACCACTTAGAGCGCTCGTTGTTATACATAAGTCTGTTTTCGATTCTGGCAGAAGGTTTAGTTCACCCCACTGGGGTTACATCTAGTCTGCGACGTCGTTTTTTAGCCCTTTTTCCGAACTCACTCGGATTTTTGTATAGCGACAAGCGCATTCACGTGCGCCCCATATAGCGGACCCTGTGCGCTATGACAAAAACCTCACACGTCTCAAAACTCCCTCCCGCGACGTGACAAGGCCCGGACAAGGACCTCACTAAAAATTGATGGCCTAGTGATGCCATGGTAAAGCCTTGCAACAGACGCTCGTCTGCACTCGCTAAGGAATAGCCATGAAAAGACAGGGACAGGCCTCTTCGCCATACTCGCGTTGCTCTGCGCCTTCACCGTACAGGCCAGAGAAACCCAGGTAACAGACGCCTCAATCGTCAAAACCATCATCCAGGAATCCATCGACAGCTACCCCGGCCGCTGCCCGTGCCCCTACAACTCTGCCAGCAATGGCAGTCAATGTGGCAAACGCAGTGCGTACAGCCGCAAAGGCGGCTACGCACCCATTTGCTACAAGGATGACGTCACCAAAGAAATGATCAGCGACTACCGACGCCGCCTGAAAGACTGATCCGATGAGGCAAGATGGCCGTCACACACACGGCACGGCCATCGCTCCGCATTCAACTCAACCGAGAGGCAGGTAACACCGCCCGCCACCACGACCGCGCCAAGCTATGCGGCCGCGCATCAACCTGCATCTGCGGATGCGTTAACACCCTCGGCATATCCCGCAACCGTATCCACGGCTCGCTGTGCCAGTGCAACATACTTACCGACAACCCCGGCCACTGCAGCATGCTCAGGTTCGGCGTGCAGTCATCGAACGGCACCTGCCCATCCCGCAACGCAGGCACCACCTCATGGGTAATCCACTGCCGCAACCCACGATTTTCCGCGTGATAGTGATGCACCATCATCGCGTACGCCCCCGACTCACTGACCATCAGCTCTGACCGTGCTTCGCCATGCAGGTCGAGCGTGATCATTCGGTGCTGGTCAGCGTCCAGCTTGCGCAGCGTTCGCTCGTTCAATGGCCAGCCAATCATGCGACCCAGATCGCGGGCACTGAACCAGGGTTGGTCTTCGAGGAGGAGGGCGAGGAGTTGGCGGTTGTGGCGGTGGAAGGGGGTTGGGGTGAAACCGGCACACACCTTGCGCGCCTGACAAGCGCTTGCCCGAAATAAATTGCTTAACATGCTGACCTCTACGTATGAGCTGAAATGACGTTAAAGACCAACGTAGAGCGGGCGTAAGAAAACCCAACTGAGCGGATCAGCAAGGCCGAGATTCCCGTTTGATTAGAACGATTGGAATCTGGGGCTATGGTGAACTCACTGCATCTACGTTGGGTGTTTCTTAGGCACCGGCGCATACGATACGGGCGCTGGCAACGTGTCGATATCGGACTGGGGAGTGAGAGGATGTCAGGGGTTTCCGATCTTCAGGCGAGGTATCGGGCTAAGCAACCCATATCGTTCCAACGCTCCGCGTAGGAATGCAGTTCGCGACGCTCTGCGTCGCATGCTCAGGGCTGCTACATAAACACGACACCACCGACGCTTCGCTTTACCCATGCTGGCAATCTAGATACTGTTGTCGGACTTTTCCTACAGGGACGTTCGGCAATGCCTTCGCTCAATCAGATTTTCTTCGGTCCGCCCGGTACGGGGAAAACCTACGCCACAGTCGAAGCTACGTTGCAGATCCTTGATCAGCCTTTTCTTGCTAAAAACCTTGATAATCGGTCAGCGCTGAAAGCTCGATTTGACGAGCTGCTTGCAGCAGGCGACGTGCGCTTTGTGACCTTTCATCAGAGCTTCAGCTATGAAGACTTTGTTGAAGGGCTTCGCGCTACGACTGATGAGCAAGGCCAGATCCGTTACGAGGTGGTATCTGGCGTTTTCAAAAGCCTCTGCGAGTCAATTGCGAGTGAACTGAGCGGAAAATACCGAGCATTCAAGGTTGGTGAGCGCTACGGCACAGGCTATAAGGTAATTCGAGCAAATGACGATATTCTTGAGTTAGAAAAGCCAAAAGGCAAAAATTTTGGCCTTGCTATGAGTCTACTTAATGCTCTGGCTGATGACGTTTCTCAAGGTGTACTGAGTGTTAATGATTTGAGCACAGGTAATTGGGAGGAAAAACTACCGAACTCTACTTATGATCCTTACTTGGTCAAAGGTTATCGCAATATCGTTCCCGTATTGATTGAACACATGCTCAGCAAGCGAAATGAAGATTTCCGGACGGCAGAGGTCGCTCAGAGTGAACGGCCAAAAGTGCTGATCATTGATGAGATCAACCGAGGCAACGTCTCGCGCATCTTCGGCGAGCTGATTACCCTCATCGAACCTTCCAAGCGTGCGGGCGCATCAGAGGCACTCGAGGTTACGCTGCCCTACTCGAAAGAGCGCTTCAGCATCCCCAGCAACATCCACTTGATCGGCACCATGAATACATCTGACCGATCATTGGCCGCACTTGATATTGCCCTGCGTCGTCGCTTCACGTTCATTGAGGTGCCGCCTAACCCGGAGCTGCTTGAAGACATAGAGGTTGATGGCATCGCTATCGACGAATTGCTCAGTGTGATGAACCAGCGCATAGCCGTCCTGCTTGATCAAGATCATTGCCTGGGGCACGCGTACTTCATGCCTCTTGAGAGCAATCCGACATTGGAGCGGCTGGCAGGCATTTTTCAAGAGCAAATCCTGCCGCTACTTCAGGAGTACTTCTTCGAAGATTGGCAGCGTATCCAGTGGGTCCTCAACGACCAACGCAAAGCTCCAGAAAATAGGTTCTTGATCCAGCCGAGCCAAGACTTCAGCGTGCTGTTTGGAGATGCTGTCACAGTGGGGCAGAACAACGAACGTTGGGAATTGAATCTGCCTGCATTCGAAAATATCGAGTCATATCTGGGCGTGATCGATCACAACCTGAGCGTCAGCGCGCCGCTGGAAGCGAAGAGCGTCAGAACGGAAGGCGTAGACATACGACAAGCCGCCAATGGCAGTATTGAGGTCTATCGTGGAGGCCAGCAGGTCAAACCTGCCAAGCCACATTTGCGAGAGATTGCCAGCAAACATGGCCTACCTATTACATCAGCGTCGGGCATCAAGCTGAACACGCGGAGCCTCGGGCGTAAGATCATCAAGTTCCTTAGCGAACAGCAAAGGTGAAAACCACCGTAACGGTCCGAGAATATGCTCGGCTGACAACCAGCAATGTTCTTAGCCCGACGCTCGACGTAGCCCAGGTATCGCCCTCGGCTTTCGACTGGCTCTGCGAAACCAGTTCCCGCTTTAGCAAAGCGGGTGCCGCACTGGTTCAAGTTGAAGGCCGCCGCTGGCTTAAGCTCGATAACTACGTTGGCGCGCTGGAAACACCCTGCGGTACGCGTATCGAAATCCTGCCTAAGCATTTTGAACAAGGCGACTGCATCCAGCAAAGCCGCGCGTTGCTCAGGCGCATGATTCAGAGGTCATTAGACCTACCAACCCGTAAGGTCGGCGCAACCGCGTTACAGCGCTTCGATGCGCCGTTGACCGAATGGGTAATGAGCAGCTTTCTGGAAGCGCTCGACCACCTCATCAAACGCGGCCTTCGCTTCGACTACCTACGAGTCGAAGAGGAACAGCGATATTTGCGCGGCCAACTCAACACCGCCCGCCAAATGCGCCAACCTCCTGGCCGACAACACCACTTCCAAATTCGTCACGACGTATTCCTGCCCGACCGGGCCGAGAACCGTCTTCTCAAAACAGCGTTAGGTATCGTCTGTAAAACCACTCAAGACCCCAGTAACTGGCGCCTCGCCCACGAACTGCGCTCACTGTTGCTAGAAATTCCAAGCAGCCGAGACACCGCTCAAGATTTCAAACAGTGGCGCCACGATCGGCTCATGGCTCATTACCAACCTGTGAAGCCGTGGTGCGAACTCATCATCCAACAGCAAACGCCACTGGCGATTGCGGGCGAATGGCAGGGCATGAGCTTACTGTTCCCGATGGAGAAACTGTTCGAACGCTACGTGGCTGCGTGCCTGAGGGATTCGCTGCCGCCAGACGCTACGCTACACACGCAGCGCAGCAGTGAGTATCTGTGTACTCATGAGGGCAAAAAGGTCTTTCAGCTAAGGCCCGATCTCATGATTACTCAGGGGGAGAAGAGCTGGGTTCTGGATACCAAGTGGAAACGGCTGGACAGCGAGCTTGGTAGCAAAAATTATGGTCTAAGCCAGGCGGATTTTTACCAGCTGTTTGCGTATGGGCAGAAGTATCTAGGCGGACAGGGGGATCTGGTGCTGATTTATCCGAAGCGGGCATCGTTTCAGGAGGCGTTGCCAGTTTTTGAGTTTTCGGAGGGGCTGCAATTGTGGGTGGTGCCGTTTGATTTTGATACGGGATATTTGATGTGGGCGATGCAGCATTAATAACTGAAATGTGTCATCTATCAATCAATGGTTCTGTGTTTTCTAAATATTCTGTTTAGATTTCCCCGTTCCGTCTAAGAGAAAAAAAGGCTGCCAATTGGCAACCCTTTTCGCAGAAACCATTTCATGCAGGATGAAATGGCTTCAGGTCTTAACACGGTTCTACAAGCGAGATCATCAATCCCAGCTCAACGCCCCACCTGTCTAATACTCAATAACCCGAGTGCTCAAAGAAATTCCTCTCTTTCTTCAAGGCGATGATCTCGCTCATCCAAGGGAACGGGTTGGTCGTCTCTGGACACTTTTCCTTCAAGCCAATCTGGCTCAGGCGGCGGTTAGCGATGAAATTCAGATAGTCCTCCATAATCGGTGCGTTCATGCCGAGTACGCTGCGGGGCATGGTGTCGCGGGCGTATTCGATTTCCAGCTGGGTGCGTTGCTGGATCATCTGTGCGCACGTTGCGCACGGGGGACTCTATGGTCTGATGCCGCTAACGGGCTACTTGGGCACGGGGGCACCTACGGACTTCGGACTGTTCAGCATGACAGGCTTCAATGAAACCAAGCGGCTGGCCAGCCAATCGAGCAGCGCCTTGAGCAAAGTTCAAACCCCGAGCCCACCGATCAACCCAGCGCCTCCAGGTAAGGTTATATGCCCGCTTTTTGCTGTGACAAATGAAGCGAAAACGGTTTATTGAATGCGGGATGGTTGCACTGGTAATGCGGGACAAGCACTTTATTTCTGTTTTTCTCTTTGTAAGTGTCAACGCTATTATTGCAGGTCTAGCAGCTTATCCGGGGTCAGCGTCTTTTTTTCGTCGGTTCGGGCCGTTCACGACTTAGGGCAAAACAGAAACCCGCAGGCCGGAAGTATCAAGGTGCTACTAGCCGGTACTGTCGGCACATCGATGACATTCTCCCAAGCCCCTATGGCAGTCATGCAGACAGGGCAAGCCAGGTTCTGACATCCGGTTTATCTGCGACCAACTTGTGCTGTAACTACCGAGTTCTGTATGGAATTCGGCCAGCACTACAGGAATTCGGCAGGGCCGCGAACATCGTCACTCGACTCCCGAAAGGATATTAAAATCAGGGATGTTTACGCATGACGTCGTCACATCAACACGTATCGAACAACTCCAATGTCTCGTATGAACTATCCTCTGTACAGCAGGGTGTCTGGCTCGGTCAGATAGCGAATTCGGACATACCGCTGTACAACATCGGCATGACGCTGGAGATCAAAGGTGATCTCGATATTCCGATGTTCGAGAAGGCTATCAAGCTCGTTGCCAAGCATAACGATGCGCTACGGCTTGCCTTGTTCCAGGACGGTGATATAGCCCGGCAGAGGGTGCTGCCATCTGTCGATATCACACTCGCGCTCGTCGATTTTTCAGACTACGGTGACAGTGTCGAACGAGCGCAGGAATACCTTCAACACGCATTTTCCCGACCGTTCAATCCATTGGAAGGCATTCTTTGGGAGGCGCAGCTCGTACGGTGCAGTGCATCCCGTCACTACTGGCTGGGCCGCTACCATCATTTGGTCATGGACGGCGCAGGGGTGACGCTGTTTTGCCATGCAGTCGAAAAGGCCTACAACAATTTACTGGTGGGCATCGACGCGTTCGAGGAAGGCCCTTCCTACAGCGACTTCCTGGCCAAAGACCAGGCCTATCTGAATTCACCGCGTCTGGAGCGTGACCGGTTGTTTTGGCGCGAACGTTACGCACACATACCGCCATCCCTGCTGCAGTGGTCCGGCGACCATGCCGTGGGTTCGATGTGCAAGAGCGGTCATATTCGCTCGACGATCAAGCGTGACCTGTTCAATGCTGTGGCCGCGGTTGCCACCGAGCATGGCCTTTCTCCTGTCACGGTATTCTTTGCAGTCGTCAGTGCCTATTTTTCACGCGTCGGTGGTGCAGAAGAAGTCATCATCGGCATGCCCCTTCATAACCGCACGACGGCCCGCCAGAAGCAGACGATCGGGATGTTTTCTTCCGTCATCCCGGTCGGCGTACGGGTTGACCCCAATCGTTCCCTGCTCGAATTGATGGGCGATGTGGCCGCCGAATTGCGACGCTGCTACCGTCACGAGCACTTCCCGATTGCCGAACTGAATCGCGCTCTGAATATTGGCCATTCCAGGCGTAAGCAGATCTTCGATATAACGCTTTCATTCGAAAAATTTGACGCAGACTTTGTCTTTGGCGGCGCCCCTTCGAAGGCGATCAGGATGTACAGCGGCTTCGATCAGACGCCGCTCTCAATCGCTATCTGCGATTACTATTCGGATGAAGACGTAGTCGTTGACTTCAACTTCAATCTGGCCTGCTTTCGCCCGGACGAAGTTGAGCGGATTCGGGACCGCATTACGCTGCTCCTGGAGTCGGTTGCCGCTCATGAATCGACGCCGATTGGCCAGCTTGCGCTTATGGGGAAAGCGGAACGCCGGCAAGTGCTTGTCGAGTTCAACGCGACACATCAGGCCTTGCAACAGGATCTATTGGTCCATCAGCTTTTCGAACAGCAAGCGCAGCAGCAGCCTCAAGCGCTTGCACTGGTGTGCGGCGACGAGCGTGTGACGTACGCGGACCTCAACGAACGCAGCAATCAGTTGGCTGATGTCTTGCTGTCGCTGGGCATTGCTCCGGACGACCGCGTGGCGATCTGTGTGGAGCGCAGTGTGGAGATGGTGGCGGGCTTGCTGGGGATTCTGAAGGCGGGCGGTGCCTACGTGCCGCTGGACCCTGGGTATCCGCCGGAGCGGTTGCGCTACATGCTGGAGGACAGCGCGCCGATGGCGGTGCTGGTGCAGCGTACGACCCGGGACTTGCTGGGTGCGCTGGCGATGCCGGTGCTGGATCTGCAAAGCGTGAACCGGGCGGCTGAAGCCGAGCATGACTGCGTGTTGCCGACGGTCGCGCCACAGCACCTGGCTTATGTGATCTATACCTCGGGTTCGACCGGCCAGCCCAAGGGCGTGATGATCGAGCACCGCAATCTCGTGAACCTGGTGGCGTGGCATTGCGAGGCGTTCAATCTGACCCATCGCAAGCGGGTTTCGAGCGTGGCGGGCGTCGGTTTCGATGCTTGCGTCTGGGAGCTATGGCCAGCGCTGTGCGTGGGAGCCAGCCTGTCGCTGTTGCCTGGACAAGCGCTTGGCAATGATGTCGATGCGCTGCTGGGATGGTGGCGTCGGCAAGAACTGGATGTGAGCTTCTTGCCTACGCCGATTGCCGAGATTGCGTTCGCCCAAGGGATCGAGCCGGCGTCGCTGCAAACGTTGCTGATCGGTGGAGACCGGTTGCGTCAGTTTCCCAATCCGGATAGTCGGGTTGCGCTGATCAACAACTATGGTCCGACCGAGACCACGGTTGTGGCCACATCCGGTCTGATCGATGCAACGCAGTCGGTATTGCACATAGGCCGTCCGATAGCCAATACGCAGGTTTACCTGTTGGATGCGCACGGCCAGCCGGTGCCTATCGGGGTGAGCGGCGAGATTTATATCGGCGGCGCAGGGGTTGCCCGGGGTTATCTGAACAGGCCGGAACTGACGGCGGAGCGTTTTCTGGATGACCCGTTCAGTGCCGAACCGGAGGCGCGGATGTACAGGAGCGGCGATCTGGGACGCTGGTTGGCGGACGGCAACATCGAGTACCTGGGGCGCAATGACGATCAGGTCAAGCTCCGGGGAGTTCGTATCGAGCTGGGCGAGATCGAGGCGCAACTGAGACAGATCGCGGACATCAGGGACGCGGTGGTGATTGCCCAGGAGGATACGCCGGGTGAAAAGCGTCTGACGGCGTATTACACGATGCAGGAAGCTGCACAGGCGATTACGGCACAGACGTTACGTGCTGCCTTGCAGGCGAGGCTGCCGGAATACATGGTGCCAGCGGCCTATGTGAAATTGTCCGAATGGCCGCTGACACCGAACGGCAAGCTGGATCGGCGGGCATTGCCGGCGCCGGGGGACGACGCTTATGCCAGTCGTGACTACGAGGCGCCGGCAGGCGAAGTCGAGCGTGCGCTGGCGGATATCTGGCAGGAGCTGCTCGGTGTTGATCGGGCGGGGCGCAATGATCACTTCTTCGAGCTGGGTGGGCATTCGCTGCTGGCGATGAGGCTTATCTCCCTGGTCCGGCAGCGTTTGAACGTGGAGTTGGAACTGGCCGCGTTATTCGCCCATCCGCAGCTCGAGGCGCTTGCCTGCGTGGTGGCGCAGGCACAAAACAATACGCTGCCGCAGATTGTGCAAACGTCACGAGAGGCGCGACTGCCGCTGTCGTTTGCTCAGCAACGGTTGTGGTTTCTGGCGCAAATGGAAGGTGCCAGCGCTGCTTACCACATACCGGCGGGGCTGCGCATCGTCGGCGCGCTGGATGAGGCCGCCTTGCAGCGTGCGTTGAACCGCATTGTGGCGCGTCACGAAGTACTGCGCACAACGTTTGTCCAGACCGGGGATCAGGCCGTAGAGCTGTGCATCCATCCCGAGGAAACAGGCTGCCCGTTGCGCAAGTACGATCTTACGACGCATGCCGATAGCTCGAGTGAGTTGGCACGACTGATGGACGAAGAAGCCGTCGGGCGCTTCGATCTTCAGCAGGGACCGCTGATTCGAGGGAGTCTGGTTCGGCTGGGCGATCAAGAGCATGTGTTGCTGTTGACGATGCACCACATCGTATCGGATGGCTGGTCGATGGGCGTGTTGACGCGCGAGTTGGGAGCACTCTACGCGAGCGGTTGCCAAGCTGAGGCAGACCCGTTGCCGCAGTTGTCGATCCAGTACGCGGACTATGCGGTGTGGCAACGAGGCTGGTTGAGCGGTGCGGTATTGCACAAGCAAAGCACCTACTGGCAGACCGCTCTACTCGATGCGCCGGCATTGCTGATGTTGCCCTCTGATCGTGTCCGTCCGGCGCAGCAGGACTATACGGGCGATGCGGTGCCCGTGGTGCTGGATGCGACGCTGAGCCACGAGCTCAAGGCGCTGAGTCGGCGGCACGGCACGACCCTGTTCATGACATTGCTGGCGGGCTGGGCGACGGTATTGAGTCGTTTGTCGGGGCAGGATGAGGTGGTGATCGGTTCGCCGGTGGCGAACCGGATGAGCGCTGAGGTCGAGGGCCTGATCGGGTTTTTTGTCAATACCCTGGCGTTGCGCGTGAATGTGTCGAACGATCCGACGGTCGAGACATTGCTGAGTCGCGTCAAGGCCTGCACGCTGGCGGCGTATGAACACCAGGATCTGCCGTTCGAGCAGGTGGTGGAGTTGCTCAAGCCGGTGCGCAGCTTGTCCCATAGCCCGCTGTTCCAGGCGATGCTGTCGTGGCAGAACACGCCGCCGGCAGAACTGGCGTTGGCGGGGCTGGAGCTAACGCTGCTGGATTCGGTAGCACGCACCACCAAGTACGATGTGTCCCTCGACTTGGCGGAGGTGGAGGGACGGATCGTCGGTTCGCTGGAATATGCGACGGCGCTGTTCGACCGCGAGACGGCCCAACGCTACGTGGCGTATCTGGAACGGGTGCTGCGTGCGATGGTCGAGAACGAGCGCCAGGTTGTGGGCGCGATCGAGCTTTTGGGCGAAACCGAACGTCGGCAAGTGCTTGTCGAGTTCAACGCGACACATCATGCCTGGCAACAGGATCTATTGGTCCATCAACTTTTCGAACAGCAAGCGCAGCAGCAGCCTCAAGCGCTTGCACTGGTGTGCGGCAACGAGCGTGTGACATACGCGGACCTCAACGAACGCAGCAATCAGGTGGCTGATGTCTTGCTGTCACTGGGCATTGCTCCGGACGACCGCGTGGCGATCTGTGTGGAACGCAGTGTGGAGATGGTGGTGGGCTTGCTGGGGATCCTGAAGGCGGGCGGTGCCTACGTGCCGCTGGACCCTGGGTATCCGCCGGAGCGGTTGCGCTACATGCTGGAGGACAGCGCGCCGGTGGCGGTGCTGGTGCAGCGTACGACCCGGGACTTGCTGGGGGCGCTGGCAATGCCGGTGCTGGATCTGCAAAGCGTGAACCGGGCGGCTGAAGCCAGGCATGATCGTGTGTTGCCGACGGTCACGCCACAGCACCTGGCTTATGTGATCTATACCTCGGGTTCGACCGGTCAGCCCAAGGGCGTGATGATCGAGCATCGCGCCATTGTGAACCGCCTGTTGTGGGCACAGGACCAATATCGGCTGAGTCGCGAAGACCGCGTCTTGCAAAAGACACCGTTCGGTTTTGACGTGTCGGTCTGGGAATTTTTTCTACCTTTGCTCGCGGGTGCGCAATTGGTGATCGCGCGTCCGGGAGGTCATCAGGACCCCGAGTATCTGGCCGGGTTGATCGCAGACTCGGGTGTCACGATATTGCATTTCGTACCGTCCATGTTGCAGAGCTTCCTCAATCAGGCTGGCCCGCTGGCCTGTAGCACATTGCGGCAGGTGTTCTGTAGCGGCGAGGCGTTGCCCTATAGTTTGCAAAAGCACTTCGAGCAACGCTTTGCACATGTGCAATTGCATAACCTGTATGGCCCCACTGAAGCCGCTGTCGACGTCACCTACTGGCACTGTGTGCCCGACCTGCATGCGGGGATCGTGCCGATCGGCCGGCCGGTCGCCAATACCCGGATGTATCTGCTGGACCCGCACATGCAACCGGTCCCGGTTGGCGTCTGCGGCGAGATTTATATCGCGGGTATACAGCTCGCGCGCGGCTATTTGAATCGTGCTGCGCTGACTGCAGAGCGGTTCGTGAAAGACCGTTTCAGCAACGACCCGACGGCGCGGATGTACAGGAGCGGCGATTTGGGGCGTTGGCTGGCGGACGGCAATATCGAATACCTGGGACGCAACGACGATCAGGTCAAGCTCCGTGGCTTCCGTATCGAGCTGGGCGAGATTGAGGCGCAGCTGGCCGGGTGCCCTGGTGTCGGAGAGGCGGTGGTGATTGCCCGGGAAGACACGCCGGGTGATAAACGTCTGATCGCGTATTACACGACGCGAGAAGCGAAAGAGACTATTGCGGTGCAGACGCTACGGGCGGCCTTGCAGGCGAGTCTTCCGGAGTACATGGTGCCGGCCGCGTATGTGAAATTGCCGGGGTGGCCGCTGACACCTAACGGCAAGCTGAATCGCCGGGCGTTGCCTGTGCCGGAGGCTGACGCTTATGTGAGCCGCGGCTACGAAGCGCCGTGCGGGACGGTGGAGACGGCGCTTGCCGAAATCTGGCAAGAGCTGCTTGGTGTTGAACGTGTGGGTCGCCACGATCACTTCTTCGAGCTGGGTGGGCATTCGCTACTGGCCGTCAGTCTGATGGGCCGGATGCGTCAAGCGGGACTGTCGGCGGATGTGCGGATGCTGTTTGCCCAGCCAACCCTTTCGGCGTTTGCCGAGGTATTGGGTAACGGTCATGAGGTGGAAGTACCCGCCAACGGAATCGTGGTCGGGTGCACACGAATTACACCGTCGATGTTACCGCTCGCGGACCTGAGCGAGGACGCCATCGAGCGGATTGTGCGTGCTGTGCCAGGCGGGACGGCGAACGTCCAGGATATCTATGCACTGGCGCCACTGCAGGAAGGGGTGTTGTTCCACCACCTTGCGTCGGTCGAGGGTGACCCCTATCTGCTGAATACGCGTTTTGCGCTGCCAAGCGAAGATCACTTGAAGGCGTTTGTCCGGGCACTTCAGGGCGTGATTGCCAGGCATGACATCTTGAGAACAGCAGTGCTGTGGGAGGGGCTTGACGAGCCGGTTCAGACAGTCTGGCGCGAAGCGCCATTGGCCGTGGAGGCGTTGGCGCTGAAGGCGGCCGACGGAGACATCGAACAGCAACTCCAGGAGCGCTTCGACCCCAGGCATTACCGGCTGGATTTGACGAAAGCGCCCTTGATGAAGATGGCTTACGCCTACGACGAAGCGAATAGTCGCTGGGTGGCGATTCTGCTGTTTCACCACATGGTGCTGGACCATATGGCGCTGGAAGTGGTGCAACATGAGGTGCAGGCGGATCTGCTGGGGCAGGCAGCCGGACTGCCGGATTCGGTACCCTATCGCAATCATGTGGCGCAGGCGCGATTGGGCGTAAGCCAAGCGGCGCATGAAGCGTTCTTCCAGGAAATGCTCGGTCAGGTGACAGAACCGACGCTGCCATTCGGGTTGCACGATGTGCAGGGCGACGGTCGGGACATCAAGCAAGCCAGGCAGGCGGTTTCCGCAGATCTGGCGGGCAGGATCCGTCGGCAAGCCAGGAGCCTGGGCGTTAGTGCTGCCAGCCTGCATCATCTGGCCTGGGCGCAGGTGCTGGGGCGCACGTCGGGCCAGGAAGACGTGGTGTTCGGTACGGTGTTGCTGGGACGCATGCAGGGTGGCGATGGTGCCGACCGCTCGTTGGGGATGTTCATCAACACCTTGCCGTTGTGCTTGAACGTCGGTGAGCAAGGTGTGCGAGAGGGGGTGAAGGCCACGCATGCCCGCCTGACCGCGCTGCTCGGTCACGAACATGCGTCGTTGGCGCTGGCGCAACGCTGCAGCGCCATTGCTCCGCCGTTGCCGCTGTTCAGCGCGCTGCTGAATTACCGCCACAGCGCCGAGCCGCAAGTCTCGGACCAGGGAGACCGCGCCTGGAGCGGAATCGAGGTCCTGGGCTGGAATGAGCGAACCAACTATCCGCTGACACTGGCTGTGGACGATCTGGGCGAGGGCTTTGCGCTGACCGTTCAAGCCACGGCGGGGATCGATCCGCAGCGGGTATGTGCTTACATGGAGACGGCGCTGGAGAGTCTTGTCGACGCGCTGGAACACTCACCTGAGTCGTTGCTACGCAGTCTGGAGATGCTGCCGCGATCCGAGCGTCAGTTGCTGCAGGAGTGGAATGCGACGGCCGTGGATTATCCGCAAGGCGCCTGCGTCCATCAGTTATTCGAAGCGCAAGTGGAAAAGACGCCAGAAGCGATTGCGCTGGTATTTGAGGCGCGCACCTTCACTTATGCGCAACTGAATGCGCGCGCCAACCAGTTGGCGCATCATCTGATCGGGTTGGGCATCGGGCCGGATGACCGGGTGGCGATCTGCGTAGAACGCAGCCCGGAAATGGTGGTGGGCTTGCTGGGGATCCTGAAGGCGGGCGCTGCCTACGTGCCGCTGGACCCGGCGTATCCGGAGCAGCGGTTGCGCTACATGCTGGAAGACAGCGCGCCGGCGGCGGTGCTGGTGCAGAGCGCGACCCGGGCGTTGCCGGGCGAGTTGGCGGTGCCGCTGCTGGACCTGGAAGGCGGGTGCTGCGAAGCTGAGGCTGACCATGATCCATTGGCGCGAGCCGTCAAGCCGGATCATCTGGCCTATGTGATCTATACCTCAGGCTCGAGCGGCCAACCCAAGGGCGTGTTGATCGAGCAAAGGGGCTTTCTAAACCTGATGCACTGGTATCTGGCCGAGCTGAAGCTGGCGTCCGATGATGCCGTGCTGCTTGTTTCCTCCTATAGCTTCGATCTGACGCAAAAAAATATTCTCGGTCCGTTATTGGTCGGTGGAACACTGCACCTGGCCAGAGAAGCTTTCATTCCCGAAGTGCTGCTGGAGCAGATTCAACGCGAGCGTATTACCCATATCAATCTTTCACCCAGTGCGTTCAACACGCTCATCGATGCAAACGATTCAAGACAGCTCGACAGCATTCGCCGGGTGGTACTGGGCGGAGAGCCTATTCAAGTCGCCAGGCTGGAAATGCTTCCCGAGCCGAGGCCCGAATTCATTAACAGTTACGGGCCCACGGAGTGTAGCGACGTGGTGGCCTGGCATAGACTGGATGACGATATCGACTGTTATCGGTCTTCGGTATTTCCAATCGGCCGTCCGATCGCGAACACACGGATTTACCTGCTGGATTCACAGGGCCTGCCGGTACCGATCGGGGTCATTGGCGAGATCCATATCGGCGGCGCGGGGGTTGCCCGTGGCTATCTGAATCTGCCGGAACTGACGGCGGAGCGGTTCCTGGATGACCCGTTCAGTGCCGAGCCGACAGCGCGGATGTACAGGAGCGGCGATCTGGGACGCTGGCTGTCGGACGGCAATATCGAGTACCTGGGGCGCAACGACGATCAGGTCAAGATTCGGGGTTTCCGTATCGAGCTGGGCGAGATCGAGTCGCAGCTGGCGGCTTGCTCCGAAGTCAGGGAGGCGGTGGTGCTGGTGCGCGAGCACCGTCCCGGCGACAAACGCCTGGTGGCGTACCTGACGGCGCAGGAAGGTGCCGTGTTGTCGGCGGCACAGTTGCGCGAGCAACTGTCGCAAGGGCTGGCGGAGTACATGATCCCGAGCGCCTTTGTAACGCTGGCGCGTTTCCCGCTAACGCCGAACGGCAAGCTGGATCGACGCGCATTGCCAGCACCGGAGGACGACGCTTATGCCAGTCGTGGTTACGAGGCGCCTGCTGGTGAAATCGAGCATGCGCTGGCGCAGATCTGGCAGACGTTGCTGGGGCTGGAGCGGGTAGGGCGTCATGACCACTTCTTCGAACTGGGCGGCCATTCGTTGCTGGCGGTGCAGCTGGTTTCGCGCCTGCGTCAGCGCTTCGAAGTCGAAGTGGCACTGCGGGATGTGTTCGCCGAGCCGACGCTGCAAGGTCTGGCACGTCAGGTGGCGAACGCCCGGCTATCGGCGCAGACGTCGTTGACGCCGGTGGATCGCAATCTGCCATTGCCGCTGTCGTGGGCGCAACAACGCTTGTGGTTCCTCGATCAACTGGACCGGGCCGCGGGAGCCGCTTATCACATCCCGGCGGGGCTGCGCTTGCGCGGCCGATTGGACAGCGACGCCTTGCAGGCCACGCTGGACCGGATCGTTGCGCGCCACGAAGCACTGCGCACCCACTTTGCCTTGCACGAGGGCCAGGCGATCCAGGTGATCGCGCCGGAGACCCAGGGTTTCGCCCTGGTCACTCATGACCTGCGCGCTCTGGACAGCGCAGCGCAACACGAGGCGGTGCAGCAGCTCGCTGGCGAGGAGGCGCTGGCGCCGTTCGACTTGTCGAGGGGGCCGCTGATTCGCGGACGGCTTGTGCAACTGTCGGAGACGGAGCACATCCTGCTGGTGACGCAGCACCATATCGTTTCGGACGGTTGGTCGACGGGCGTTCTGCTGCACGAAATCGGTACGTTGTACCGGGCCTTCAGCCAGGGGCTGGCCGACCCTCTGCCGGCACTGGCCTTCCAGTATGTCGACTACGCGGCGTGGCAGCGGCGGTGGCTGCAGGGCGAAACCCTGCAAACGCAGGTCGACTTCTGGCGGCAGCACCTGAGCGGCGCACCGGCCTTGCTGGAGCTGCCAACCGACCACCGTCGCCCACCGTTGCGCAGTTACGCAGGCGGAAGGGTGAGCCTGGCCCTGAGCCCGGCATTGACGGCAGGGTTGCGGCAGTTGGGTCAGCGTCACGGTGCGACGCTGTTCATGACCTTGCTGGCGGGCTGGTCGAGTCTGTTGAGCCGTTTCAGCGGGCAGGACGATGTGGTGATCGGCACGCCGGTGGCAAATCGTCCGCGCAGCGAACTGGAGTCGCTGATTGGCTTCTTCGTCAACACACTGGCGCTGCGCATCCGGCCGCAAGGGGGCCTGAGCGTGGCGGCGTTGCTGGAGCAGGTCAAGGCGGTCATGCTGGCGGCGCATGCGCATCAGGACCTGCCGTTCGAGCAGGTGGTGGAGGCGCTGCAGCCCCCGCGCAGCCTGGGCCATAGCCCGATCTTCCAGGTCATGCTGGCGCTGAACAACACCCCGGGCGGCGGCGAACTCAGCCTGCCGGAGCTGAGCCTGGAGCCGCTGCAAGCACCGCACACGACGGCCCAGTTCGACCTGTCGCTTGCGCTGGTCGAGGCGGATGGCGGGTTGATCGGCTCTCTGGAATACGCGAGCGATCTGTTCGAACGTGCGACGATCGAGCGGATGGCGGGGCACCTGCAGGTACTTCTGGAAGGCATGGTGGCGGATGACCAGCAAGCGGTCGCAGAACTGCCGCTGCTGTCCTGCGAGCAACGTCGGCAGGTACTGGAGTCGTTCAACGATACGGCAGCGGCCTACCCGGCGGAAAAATTGCTCCATCAACTGTTCGAGGAGCAGGCGGCGCAACAACCGGATGCCTTGGCGGTGGTTGATGAAACCGCAAGCCTGACCTATGGCGAACTCAACGCCCGGGCGAATCGACTGGCACATTATCTGATCGGCCTGGGTATCCAGCCGGATGATCGGGTCGCGATCTGTGCGCAGCGCAGCCTGGAAATGGTGGTGGGCTTGCTGGGTATTCTGAAGGCGGGCGGTGCGTATGTGCCGCTGGACCCTGGGTATCCGCCTGAGCGATTGCGCTACATGCTGGAAGACAGCGCGCCGGTAGCAGTGCTGGTGCAAGAGGCGCTGCAGGAATGCCTGCCGGCGGTGAATGTGCCGCAGGTCGTGATGGACAGCGTGGACCTGTCCTCAGGGACCGGTGGGCTGCCGTGTGGCAATCCGGATCTTGATGCCCCGGGGCTGGCGTCGGGAATGCCGGCTTATGTGATGTATACATCCGGCTCCTCGGGAGTGCCGAAGGGCGTGCTGATTGAGCACCGCAGTGTGCTGCGTCTGGTTATCAATAATCCTTATGCCAGGATCACCACAGAGGATTGCGTTGCGCATGGCGCCAATACGGCCTTCGACGCTTCGACCTGGGAAATCTGGAGTGCGCTGCTCAATGGGGCGAAACTGTTGGTTGTGTCTCAGGCGACGCTGCTCAATCCCGCGCGCTTGAACCATGTATTGATTGAAGGTGGCGTGACCGCTTTATGGTTGACTGCTGGATTGTTCAATGAATATGTCAATGTACTCGCCGTTGCCTTCTCAAAGCTGCGATATCTCCTGGTCGGTGGCGATGTGCTCGATCCAGTGAGCGTTGCGAAGGTTTTGTCCCGCGCCCATCGCCCGAGGCATCTGATCAATGGCTATGGACCAACGGAAACAACGACCTTTGCCAGCACCTATGAGATCCATGCGCTGTCCGACAATTCGCGCTCGATTCCTATTGGCCGCCCCATCGGCAACACACGCATTTACCTATTGGATGCACACGGCCAGCCGGTGCCCATCGGGGTCAGCGGCGAGATTCATATCGGCGGTGCGGGGGTTGCCCGGGGCTATCTGAATATGCCGGAACTGACGGCGGAGCGGTTCCTGGATGACCCGTTCAGTGCCGAGCCGACAGCGCGGATGTACAGGAGCGGCGATCTGGGACGCTGGCTGTCGGACGGCAATATCGAGTACCTGGGGCGCAACGACGATCAGGTCAAGATTCGGGGTTTCCGTATCGAGCTGGGCGAGATCGAGTCGCAGCTGGCGGCTTGCTCCGAAGTCAGGGAGGCGGTGGTGCTGGTGCGCGAGCACCGTCCCGGCGACAAACGCCTGGTGGCGTACCTGACGGCGCAGGAAGGTGCCGTGTTGTCGGCGGCACAGTTGCGCGAGCAACTGTCGCAAGGGCTGGCGGAGTACATGATCCCGAGCGCCTTTGTAACGCTGGCGCGTTTCCCGCTAACGCCGAACGGCAAGCTGGATCGACGCGCATTGCCAGCACCGGAGGACGACGCTTATGCCAGTCGTGGTTACGAGGCGCCTGCTGGTGAAATCGAGCATGCGCTGGCGCAGATCTGGCAGACGTTGCTGGGGCTGGAGCGGGTAGGGCGTCATGACCACTTCTTCGAACTGGGCGGCCATTCGTTGCTGGCGGTGCAGCTGGTTTCGCGCCTGCGTCAGCGCTTCGAAGTCGAAGTGGCACTGCGGGATGTGTTCGCCGAGCCGACGCTGCAAGGTCTGGCACGTCAGGTGGCGAACGCCCGGCTATCGGCGCAGACGTCGTTGACGCCGGTGGATCGCAATCTGCCATTGCCGCTGTCGTGGGCGCAACAACGCTTGTGGTTCCTCGATCAACTGGACCGGGCCGCGGGAGCCGCTTATCACATCCCGGCGGGGCTGCGCTTGCGCGGCCGATTGGACAGCGACGCCTTGCAGGCCACGCTGGACCGGATCGTTGCGCGCCACGAAGCACTGCGCACCCACTTTGCCTTGCACGAGGGCCAGGCGATCCAGGTGATCGCGCCGGAGACCCAGGGTTTCGCCCTGGTCACTCATGACCTGCGCGCTCTGGACAGCGCAGCGCAACACGAGGCGGTGCAGCAGCTCGCTGGCGAGGAGGCGCTGGCGCCGTTCGACTTGTCGAGGGGGCCGCTGATTCGCGGACGGCTTGTGCAACTGTCGCAGACGGAGCACATCCTGCTGGTGACACAGCACCATATCGTTTCGGACGGTTGGTCAACGGGCGTTCTGCTGCACGAAATCGGCATGTTGTACCGCGCCTTCAGCCAGGGGCTGGCCGACCCTCTGCCGGCACTGGCCTTCCAGTATGTCGACTACGCGGCGTGGCAGCGGCAATGGTTGCAGGGCGAAACCCTGCAAACGCAGGTCGATTTCTGGCGGCAGCACCTGAGCGGCGCACCGGCCTTGCTGGAGCTGCCAACCGACCATCGCCGCCCACCGTTGCGCAGTTACGCAGGTGGAAGGGTGAGCCTGGCCCTGAGCCCGGCATTGACGGCGGGGTTGCGACAGTTGGGCCAGCGTCACGGTGCGACGCTGTTCATGACCTTGCTGGTGGGCTGGTCGAGTCTGTTGAGCCGCTTCAGCGGGCAGGATGATGTGGTGATCGGCACGCCGGTGGCGAATCGTCCGCGCAGCGAACTGGAGTCGCTGATCGGCTTCTTCGTCAACACACTGGCGCTGCGCATCAGGCCGGAAGGGCGCCTGAGCGTGGCGGCGTTGCTGGAGCAGGTCAAGGCGGTCATGCTGGCGGCGCATGCGCATCAGGACCTGCCGTTCGAGCAGGTGGTCGAGGCGCTGCAACCCCCGCGCAGCCTGGGCCATAGCCCGATCTTCCAGGTCATGCTGGCGCTGAACAACACCCCGGGCGGCGGCGAACTCAGCCTGCCGGAGCTGAGCCTGGAGCCGCTGCAAGCGCCGCACACGACGGCCCAGTTCGACCTGTCGCTTGCGCTGGTCGAGGCGGATGGCGGTTTGATCGGCTCTCTGGAATACGCGAGCGATCTGTTCGAGCGTGCGACGATCGAGCGGATCGCGGGGCACCTGCAGGTACTTCTGGAAGGCATGGTGGCGGATGACCAGCAATCGGTCGGAGAACTGCCGCTGCTGTCCTGCGAGCAACGTCGGCAGGTACTGGAGTCGTTCAACGATACGGCAGCGGCCTACCCGGCGGACACGTTGCTCCATCAACTGTTCGAGGAACAGGTGGCACAACAACCGGATGCCCTCGCGGTGGTCGATTACGCCGGAAGCCTGACCTATGGCGAACTCAACGCGCGGGCGAATCGACTGGCACATTATCTGATCGGCCTGGGTATCCAGCCGGATGATCGGGTCGCGATCTGTGCGCAACGCAGCCTGGAAATGGTGGTGGGCTTGCTGGGTATTTTTAAGGCAGGTGGTGCATATGTGCCGCTTGACCCTGCGTATCCGGAGCAGCGGTTGCGCTACATGCTTGAGGACAGCGCACCGGTGGCGGTGCTGGTGCAGGCCGAGACCCGGAGGTTACTGGGCGAGTTGGCGGTGCGGACGCTCGATCTGCAAGAGGGCGACTGGGAGGTTGAACCTGAACACAATCCCGTGGTGCCGGCCATCACGCCGCAGCACCTGGCCTATGTGATTTATACCTCGGGTTCCTCCGGTAAACCCAAAGGCGTGGGCGGTCCACATCAGGCCATGGTTAACCGTCTTTACTGGATGCATAACACTTTCGGTGGTCAGCGACTCGAAAAGCATGCACAAAAAACGTCGATCAGTTTTCTTGATTCGGTGACTGAAACGCTGATGCCCTTACTGTTTGGCGCGCAACTGCATATCGTGTCGCCGCTGGCCTCCAGGGATCCGCTACAGCTATGGCAGGCGGTTACAGAGCATCAGTTGACCCGTCTGGTTCTTGTCCCTTCACTGCTGGAAGAACTGTCGAGAATAGAGAACCGACAAGTTTCGCCAGAAAAGCGGCTGATCGTTTGCAGTGGCGAGGTGTTTTCGTCCTCCCTGCTTGCTCGCACTCGCGCCTGGTTACCTTCGGCCACGATACTGAATTTCTACGGTTCGTCGGAAGCGGCGGGTGACTCTACTTTTTACCTGTGCGACAGCGCTGTTCAAGCGGGTCATTCACTTCCGATAGGCCGTCCGATCGCGAATACACGGATTTACCTGCTGGATGCACATGGCCAGCCGGTACCGATCGGGGTCATTGGCGAGATCCATATCGGCGGTGCGGGGGTTGCCCGTGGCTATCTGAATATGCCGGAACTGACGGCGGAGCGGTTCCTGGACGACCCATTCAGTGCCGAGCCGACAGCGCGGATGTACAGGAGCGGCGATCTGGGGCGCTGGCTGGCGGACGGCAATATCGAGTACCTGGGGCGCAACGACGATCAGGTCAAGCTCCGGGGTTTCCGTATCGAGCTGGGCGAGATTGAGTCGCAGCTGGCGGCTTGCCCCGGGGTCAGGGAGGCGGTGGTAGTGGCGCGCGAGCACCGTCCCGGCGACAAACGCCTGGTGGCGTACCTGACGGCGCAGGAAGGCGCCGTGTTGTCGGCGGCGCAGTTGCGCGAGCAGCTGTCGCAAGGGCTGGCGGAATACATGATTCCGAGTGCCTTCGTAACGCTGGCGCGTTTCCCGCAAACGCCGAGCGGCAAGCTGGATCGTCGGGCATTGCCGGCGCCGGAGGACGACGCTTATGCCAGCCGTGATTACGAGGCGCCGGCAGGTGCAGTCGAGCATGCGCTGGCGGAGATCTGGCAGGCGTTGCTGGGGCTGGAACGTGTGGGTCGTCATGACCACTTCTTCGAGCTGGGTGGCCATTCTTTACTGGCGGTGCAACTGGTTTCGCGTCTGCGTCAGCGCTTCGAAGTCGAGGTAGCACTGCGGGATGTGTTCGCCGAGCCGACGCTGCAAGGTCTGGCACGTCAGGTGGCGAACGCCCGGCTCTCGGCGCAGACGCCGTTGACGCTGGTCGACCGCGATCTGCCATTGCCGCTGTCGTGGGCGCAGCAGCGCTTGTGGTTCCTTGATCAACTGGACCGGGCGGCGGGAGCCGCCTATCACATCCCGGCGGGACTGCGCTTGCGCGGCCGTTTGGACAGCGAGGCCTTGCAGGCCACGCTGGACCGGATCGTGGCGCGCCACGAAGCACTGCGCACCCATTTTGCCTTGCACGAGGGCCAGGCGATCCAGGTGATCGCGCCGGCAACCCAGGGGTTCGCCTTGGTCACTCATGACCTGCGCGCTCTGGACAGCGCAGCGCAACACGAGGCGGTGCAGCAGCTCGCTGGCGAGGAGGCGCTGGCGCCATTCGATTTGTCGAGCGGTCCGCTGATTCGCGGACGGCTTGTGCAACTGTCGGAGACGGAGCACATCCTGCTGGTGACGCAGCACCATATCGTTTCGGACGGTTGGTCGACGGGCGTTCTGCTGCACGAAATCGGTACGTTGTACCGGGCCTTCAGCCAGGGACTGGCCGACCCTCTGCCGGCACTGGCCTTCCAGTATGTCGACTACGCGGCGTGGCAGCGGCAATGGTTGCAGGGCGAAACCCTGCAAAAGCAGGTCGATTTCTGGCGGCAGCACCTGAGCGGCGCACCGGCCTTGCTGGAGCTGCCAACCGACCATCGCCGCCCACCGTTGCGCAGTTATGCCGGCGGACGGGTGAGCCTGGCCCTGAGCCCGGTATTGACGGCAGGGTTGCGGCAGTTGGGTCAGCGTCACGGTGCGACGCTGTTCATGACCTTGCTGGCGGGCTGGTCGAGTCTGTTGAGCCGTTTCAGCGGGCAGGACGATGTGGTGATCGGCACGCCGGTGGCAAATCGTCCGCGCAGCGAACTGGAGTCGCTGATCGGCTTCTTCGTCAACACACTGGCGCTGCGCATCCGGCCGCAAGGGCGCCTGAGCGTGGCGGCGTTGCTGGAGCAGGTCAAGGCGGTCATGCTGGCGGCGCATGCGCATCAGGACCTGCCGTTCGAGCAGGTGGTGGAGGCGCTGCAACCACCGCGCAGCTTGGGCCATAGCCCGATCTTCCAGGTCATGCTGGCGCTGAACAATACCCCGGGCGGCGGCGAACTCAGCCTGCCGGAGCTGAGCCTGGAGCCGCTGCAAGCGCCGCACACGACGGCCCAGTTCGACCTGTCGCTTGCGCTGGTCGAGGCGGATGGCGGGTTGATCGGCTCTCTGGAATATGCGAGCGATCTGTTCGAGCGTGCGACGATCGAGCGGATGGCGGGGCACCTGCAAGTGCTCTTGGAAGGCATGGTGGCGGATGATCAACAGTCGGTCGGAGAACTGCCGCTGCTGTCCTGCGAGCAACGTCGGCAGGTACTGGAATCGTTCAACGATACGGTAGCGGCCTACCCGGCGGACACGTTGCTCCATCAACTGTTCGAGGAGCAGGCGGCGCAACAACCGGATGCCCTGGCGGTGGTTGATGAAACCGGAAGTCTGACTTATGGCGAACTCAATGCCCGGGCGAATAGACTGGCACATTATCTGATCGGCCTGGGTATCCAGCCGGATGATCGGGTCGCGATCTGTGCGCAGCGCAGCCTGGAAATGGTGGTGGGCTTGCTGGGTATTCTGAAGGCGGGCGGTGCGTATGTGCCGCTGGATCCTGGGTATCCGTCGGAGCGGTTGCGCTACATGCTGGAGGACAGCGCGCCGGTGGCGGTGCTGGTGCAGGGCGAGACCCGGACGTTGCTGGGTGAGTTGGCGGTGCGGACCCTCGATCTGCAAGAGGGCGACTGGGAAGTTGAACCTGAACACAATCCTGTAGTGCCGGCCATCACGCCGCAGCACCTGGCCTATGTGATCTATACCTCGGGTTCCACTGGTAAACCCAAAGGCGTGGCCAACCAGCATGACGGCGTCGTCAACCGGTTGTGGTGGGCGCAGAGCGAATACCGGATTGGAGCCGACGATCGTGTCTTGCAGAAGACTCCCTTTGGCTTCGACGTATCGGTCTGGGAGATCTTCCTGCCTCTGCTGGCCGGGGCACAACTGGTCATGGCCCGCCCCGGCGGGCATCAAGACCCTCACTACCTGATGGAGGTGATCGAGCGCCGAAGCATCAGCATGCTGCACTTTGTTCCTTCCATGCTGCAGGCCTTCGTCAATCAGACGCCAGCAGGGCGGTGTTCGACGCTCAAGCGAGTACTTTGCAGTGGTGAAGCGCTGCCGCATGCTTTGCTATTGCAAGGCCAGGCACATTTCCCGAAAAGCGAGTTGCACAATCTGTACGGCCCCACCGAAGCAGCCATTGACGTTACTGCATGGCATTACGTGGCAGAGCAGGATATCGGTATCGTTCCGATCGGCCGTCCGATAGCGAATACACAGATTTACCTGTTGGATGCGCACGGCCAGCCGGTACCCATCGGGGTCAGCGGCGAGATCCATATCGGCGGTATCGGGGTTGCCCGTGGTTATCTGAATCGGCCGGAATTGACGGCGGAGCGTTTCCTGGAGGATCCGTTCAGTTCCCAGCCGACAGCGCGGATGTACAGGAGCGGCGATCTGGGGCGCTGGCTGGCAGACGGCAATATCGAGTACCTGGGGCGTAACGACGATCAGGTCAAGCTCCGGGGCTACCGTATCGAACTGGGCGAGATCGAGTCGCAGCTTGCGGGTTGCCCCGGGGTCAGGGAGGCGGTGGTACTGGCGCGCGAGCACTGTTCCGGAGACAAACGCCTGGTGGCGTATTTGACGGCGCAGGAAGGCGCCGTGTTGTCGGCGGCACAGTTGCGCGAGCAACTGTCGCAAGGGCTGGCGGAGTACATGATTCCGAGTGCCTTTGTAACGCTGGCGCGTTTCCCGCTAACGCCGAACGGCAAGCTGGATCGACGGGCATTGCCAGCACCGGAGGATGACGCTTATGCCAGTCGTGGTTACGAGGCGCCGGTAGGTGAAATCGAACATGCGCTGGCGGAGATCTGGCAGGCATTGCTGGGGCTGGAGCGGGTGGGTCGCCATGACCACTTCTTCGAACTGGGCGGGCATTCGCTGCTGGCGGTGCAACTGGTTTCGTGCCTGCGTCAGCGCTTCGAGGTCGAAGTGGCATTAGGCGATCTGTTCATGCACCCGACAATCTGTGAACTTGCCGCGTCTTGCCATAGCGGTTTGAACAAGGCTCTGCATCCGAATCTAACCACCCTTCGCAAAGAGGGGGCTCAACATCCGTTGTTCCTCATTCATGAAGGCTCAGGGGATATCGGCTATGCCCAACAGTTGGCAAAGCAAATTCCCTCTGACATTCCGGTGTATGGATTTTCGGCGAGCGGACTGCAAAGTGGAGAGGAACACCTCACCACTATCGAGGCAATGGCCTCACGCTACATTGAGGGTATCCGCCATATACAGCCACAGGGGCCGTATCGCGTGGCCGGCTGGTCTGCCGGGGGAACGATCGCCTATGAAATTGCCCATCAACTGACAGGGGCCGGTGCTACGGTAGAATTCCTCGGGCTTGTCGACACCACCAGCGACTATCGGCATTTGTTTGATGCGCAGGAGGGTGGGTACGCTCATCTCGATGAGAGGCCGGATTTCGACGAGATCGAGGCCTTGTTGAGACTTCTGCCGCCGGATGTACGTCAGGGGCCTGTCAGACACTTGGCTGCTGCTCGGGATTTCGAGGCCTTGTTGGCTTATACGCAAGTTCAAGGTCTGCTTCCTGAAGGTATAGAGAGTGATCTTGCAAAAAGATACCTGGCACTGATCCGCAGTATCGGTCTGGCGCTCTACCGTTACAGGCCGCCCGCGCTACCGGTGCGTGTCACTTTATTCTCAGCAATGGGAGAAAACCGTAGTGATATCAGCATGGGTTGGGAGGCGCTGATGCCCAAGGAGCAGTTGCAAGTCATCTCTATCATGGGAACTCATCACTCCATTGTGAAAGAGCCGGACATTCGCGAGCTGGGGCGGGCGATCCTTGAGGCAGTTACCAATAAGGGGAGGGCCAGCCAAACCAGATTGTCTTTGGAAACCGTTTAGTTTCGTTTGACCTTCCCTTTGCCATCACCCGTCGTCCTGGTCTTTGCCGTCTGGGATGATGGCCGAGAGGAAGGTCAGGCAAGGCAAAAACAGGCGAGGCTCGGCCGGAGTCGCGTTCGACCGGAATTAACCGAGTCAAACCTCACGTTTCTGCCGAAACAAAAATAAAAAAGGCTGCCAGTTGGCAGCCCTTTTCTCAGAACCCGTTTCATTTTTGATGAGATGGGTTCAGCTTTTATTGCAATTCCGCGGGATGCAAATCAATCCCAGCTCAACGCCCCACCCGTCTGATACTCAATAACCCGAGTCTCAAAGAAATTCTTCTCTTTCTTCAGGTCCATGATCTCGCTCATCCAAGGGAACGGGTTGGTCGTCCCTGGATACTCTTCCTTCAAGCCAATCTGGCTCAGACGACGGTTCGCGATGAATTTCAGATAGTCTTCCATCATCGCTGCGTTCATGCCGAGTACGCCGCGGGGCATGGTGTCGCGGGCGTATTCGATTTCCAGCTGGGTGCCTTGCAGGATCATCTGCGTGGCTTCTTCTTTCATCTCGGCATCCCACAGGTGTGGGTTTTCGATTTTGATCTGGTTGATCACGTCGATGCCGAAGTTCAGGTGCATGGACTCGTCGCGCAGGATGTACTGGAACTGCTCGGCGACGCCGGTCATCTTGTTGCGGCGGCCCATGGAGAGGATCTGGGTGAAGCCGCAATAGAAGAAGATGCCTTCCAGTACGCAGTAGTAAGCGATCAGGTTGCGCAGCAACTCTTTGTCGGTGTCGACGGTGCCGGTTTCGAACTTCGGATCGGAGATCGAACGGGTGTACTTCAGGCCCCAGGCTGCTTTTTTAGCGACCGATGGGATCTCGTGGTACATGTTGAAGATCTCGCCTTCATCCATGGCCAGCGATTCGATGCAGTACTGGTAGGCGTGGGTGTGGATCGCCTCTTCGAAGGCCTGGCGCAGGATGTACTGGCGGCACTCTGGGTTGGTGATCAGGCGGTACACGGCCAGCACCAGGTTGTTGGCAACCAGCGAGTCGGCAGTGGAGAAGAAGCCCAGGTTACGCATGACGATGCGGCGCTCGTCGTCGGTCAGGCCTTCCGGGTTTTTCCAGAGGGCGATGTCGGCGGTCATGTTGACTTCTTGCGGCATCCAGTGGTTTGCGCAACCGTCCAGGTACTTCTGCCAGGCCCAGTCGTACTTGAAAGGCACGAGCTGGTTGAGGTCGGCGCGGCAGTTGATCATCATTTTTTCGTCAACGGCGACGCGGGCGCTGGCGCCTTCGAGTTCGGCCAGGCCTTCAGCGACGTCCAGTGCGTCCAGCGCTTTCTTGGCGCGGATCAGGGCAGCGGAGTCGGCGGCGGTTACGGCGCGCGCTTCCTGGGCTGCGAGGCCACCGGCGCTGTCGAGGCGGTCCATGTTGGCTTCGTTGGCGTGGCCGGCGTTGGTCGCTTTGGCGACTACTTCGCCGTCTTCTTTATCGAATTCGTCCCAGCTCAGCATGGTGTACTTCTCCTGCTTGAGGGTCAGTCGGGTGGACTGGCCTGTTGGATCTAGAGGGTGTGTTGCTTGCTTTTCAGGTGTGGCGCGCAAGGAACATGAATTTTTGGCTTTCGGGGCCTTTGGGTGAGGAGGAGGGTGGCAAGGGGATGTGTATCCTTGCCGGCCTCTTCGCGGACAAGTCCGCTCCTACAGGTACAGCGTCAGGCTTGTTGGCCTCTCGCTCCCACAGGGTTGTGTTTCTCCTGTGGGGGCGAGGTGGGTTGCCTTACTGGCAAGCCTCACAATCCGGCTCGTCAATCGCGCAAGCCTTTGGCACTGGGGCCGGGCCGGCCGGTGCTGCTTCGGTTGGGCGCGGGGCGGTGATCGCCGAGTCGTCCGGGCCGTGGCCGCCGCTCGATACTGCGTTGAGCTTGCCGGTGTTGACGGTGGACTTCTCGGTGCTGGTCGCGGCCAGGGCACGGAGGTAGTAAGTGGTTTTCAGACCACGGTACCAGGCCATGCGGTAGGTCACGTCCAGCTTCTTGCCCGAAGCGCCAGCGATGTACAGGTTCAGCGACTGAGCCTGGTCGATCCACTTCTGACGACGGCTTGCCGCGTCGACGATCCACTTGGTGTCCACTTCGAAAGCAGTCGCGTAAAGCTCCTTGAGCTCCTGCGGGATGCGCTCGATCTGTTGCACCGAACCGTCGTAGTACTTCAGGTCGTTGATCATGACCGAGTCCCACAGGTCGCGGGCCTTGAGGTCGCGAACCAGGTACGGGTTGATCACGGTGAATTCGCCGGACAGGTTCGATTTCACATACAGGTTCTGATAGGTCGGTTCGATCGACTGCGACACGCCAGTGATGTTGGCGATGGTGGCGGTCGGTGCGATGGCCATGATGTTCGAGTTACGGATACCTTTCTGCACACGGGCACGTACCGGCGCCCAGTCCAGGGTTTCCTTCAGGTCGACGCTGATGTACTTCTCGCCACGCTGTTCGATCAGGATCTGTTGCGAATCCAGCGGCAGGATGCCCTTGGACCACAGCGAACCCTGGAACGTCTCGTAGGCACCGCGCTCGTCGGCCAGGTCGCAGGACGCCTGGATCGCGTAGTAGCTGACCGCTTCCATGGAGGTGTCGGCGAACTGCACGGCAGCATCGGAACCGTACGGGATATGTTGCAGGTACAGCGCGTCCTGGAAGCCCATGATGCCCAGGCCGACCGGACGGTGGCGCAGGTTGGAGTTCTTGGCCTGCGGTACCGAGTAGTAGTTGATGTCGATCACGTTATCGAGCATGCGCACGGCTACATCGACGGTGCGCTTGAGCTTGTCGGTGTCCAGCTTGCCGTCGACGATGTGGTTCGGCAGGTTGATCGAGCCCAGGTTGCAGACCGCGATCTCGTCCTTGTTGGTGTTCAGGGTGATCTCGGTGCACAGGTTCGAGCTGTGAACCACGCCCACGTGCTGCTGCGGGCTGCGCAGGTTGCACGGGTCCTTGAAGGTCAGCCAGGGGTGGCCGGTTTCGAACAGCATCGAGAGCATCTTGCGCCACAGATCCTTGGCCTGGATGGTCTTGAACAGTTTGATCTTGCCTGGGTATTCGGTCAGCGCTTCGTAGTGCTCGTAACGCTCCTGGAAGGCCTTGCCGGTCAGGTCGTGCAGGTCCGGTACTTCGGAGGGCGAGAACAGGGTCCACGGGCCGTCATCGAAGACACGCTTCATGAACAGGTCAGGGATCCAGTTGGCGGTGTTCATGTCGTGGGTACGACGACGGTCATCACCGGTGTTCTTGCGCAGCTCGATGAACTCTTCAATGTCCATGTGCCAGGTTTCCAGGTAGGCACAGACAGCGCCTTTGCGCTTGCCGCCCTGGTTGACCGCAACGGCGGTGTCGTTGACCACTTTCAGGAACGGTACGACGCCTTGCGACTTGCCGTTGGTGCCCTTGATGTAGGAGCCCAGCGCACGAACCGGTGTCCAGTCGTTGCCCAGGCCGCCTGCGAATTTGGACAGCATGGCGTTGTCGTGGATCGCGTGGTAGATGCCCGACAGGTCATCCGGCACGGTGGTCAGGTAGCAGCTGGACAGCTGTGGACGCAGGGTACCGGCGTTGAACAGGGTCGGAGTCGACGACATGTAGTCGAACGACGACAGCAGGTTGTAGAACTCGATGGCGCGGTCTTCACGGGCTTTCTCTTCGATTGCCAGGCCCATGGCCACGCGCATGAAGAAGATCTGCGGCAGTTCGAAACGCACGCCATCCTTGTGGATGAAGTAACGGTCGTACAGGGTTTGCAGGCCCAGGTAGGTGAACTGCTGGTCGCGCTCGTGGTTGATCGCCTTGCCGAGTTTTTCGAGGTCGAATTCGGCCAGCACAGGGTTGAGCAGTTCGAACTTGATACCGGCGGTGACGTAGGCAGGCAGCGCCTTGGCGTACAGGTCGGCCATTTCGTGGTGGGTGGCGCTGTCGGCGACACCGAGGAAACCCAGGCCTTCGGCGCGCAGGGTGTCCATCAGCAGGCGGGCGGTGACGAACGAGTAGTTCGGCTCGCGCTCGACCAGGGTACGGGCGGTCATCACCAGTGCGGTGTTGACGTCTTTCAGCGCCACGCCGTCGTACAGGTTTTTCAGGGTTTCGGTCTGGATCAGGTCGGCGTCGACTTCAGCCAGGCCTTCGCACGCTTCGGTAACGATGGTGTTCAGACGACCCATGTCCAGCGGCGCAAAGCTGCCGTCGGCGCGGGTGATGCGGATCGACGGGTGAGCCTGGACCTGCTCCTCGGGTGTACGAACGGCACGCTCCTTGGCGCGCGAGTCACGGTAGATGACGTAGTCGCGAGCTACTTTCTGCTCGCCGGCACGCATCAGCGCCAGTTCGACCTGATCCTGGATTTCTTCGATGTGGATGGTGCCGCCCGAAGGCATGCGACGCTTGAACGTGGCGCTGACCTGTTCGGTCAGGCGGGCAACGGTGTCATGGATGCGCGACGAGGCAGCAGCATTGCCGCCTTCAACTGCAAGAAACGCCTTGGTGATGGCAACGGTGATCTTGTCGTCGGTGTAAGGAACGACAGTACCGTTACGCTTGATCACGCGCAGTTGACCGGGGGCAGTGGCAGACAGATCCTGCTGGGTCTGGCTTGGCTGCGGCGCGCCGGTCGGCGAGTTCTCGCGAGTTGTGTCTGTTTGCATGTGTGACTCCACGTTCTTTAAGTTTGTTCGGGCATTGCTGCCCACCATTTCGTTTAGAGCAGTCAGTCGCAAAAGGCGACCAAAGGGCTCCAAAACGAAGGTGAAAGCGGGGTCTGTCGCCGCTTCCAGGTTTTGAAGCCAAAAAGGACCGGGCTATGCCCGATCCTTCGAAAATCTGATCAAGAGTGCGTGTTCGATGTTGCAAAACGTGTACGGGATAGCTCTGGCTCACACACGAGGGTCTTGGTGCCTAAACTGGCTTGAAGTTCAACCCCTCAGACGCAACAAAAATGCTTGAATTTCCCATTTGAGTTGTGCTGGCGTTTTTATTCAAAACCCCACATGTAGGGTGTGTCTGGTCGCCGGGCTACAAGATAATGCGTTTTGGACATGAATTGCAACGCACCGCTTGTGGATAAAGTGTGTGTAGTTTGTGTATGAATCGCACACCATGCGTGTAGGCCGCATAACTACTGGATCGTGACCGTTTGTCACCGATTTCTGTAGGCACCGGCGATGCACTGCTGATTTTTGAGGGCGCGAACCCTATCACAAAAAAACGCAGCTGCAAGGCCGTTCTGGCATGTCATGTGCTATGCCGCCTGCGGTGTCGTGTGATCCGCGCAGGGGTTGCTACACTCGCCTGCGACGCGATGCCGCAACCCCTGCGTTGCAAAAACAAAAAGCGGTCGATAACGACAAGGAAAGATGGCTGTGGAACCACACACCTGGCACGTATTGATCGTCGAGGATGACCAGCGACTGGCCGAACTGACCAGCGATTACCTGCAGAACCACGGCCTGCGCGTGAGCATCGAAGGCGATGGCGCGCTGGCGGCAGCGCGGATCATCGCCGAGCAGCCGGATCTGGTGATTCTTGACCTGATGCTGCCCGGCGAGGACGGTTTCAGCATCTGCCGCAGCGTGCGTGACCGCTACGACGGGCCGATTCTGATGCTCACCGCGCGCACTGACGACACCGACCATATAGAAGGACTCGACACCGGCGCCGACGATTTCGTCTGCAAACCGGTGCATCCGCGCGTGCTGTTGGCGCGTATCAAAGCCCTGCTGCGCCGCAGTGAAGCGCCGCAGGTGCCGGCTGCCGAGCTGCGCCGTCTGGTGTTCGGGCCGTTGGTGGTGGACAACGCACTGCGTGAGGCCTGGCTTCGCGAGCAGAGCATCGAGCTGACCGGTGCCGAGTTCGACCTGCTGTGGCTGCTGGTGGCCAACGCCGGGCGCACGCTGTCCCGCGAAGAGATTTTCACCGCGCTGCGCGGTGTGGGGTACGACGGGCAGGATCGCTCCATCGATGTGCGTATCTCGCGTATCCGCCCGAAGATCGGCGACGATCCCATTCATCCGCGTCTGATCAAGACCGTGCGCAGCAAGGGCTATCTGTTTGTGCCCGAAGCGGCGCAGGACATGAGCGGCCACGTGTTCAGCGGCTGACCTGATGAATTCGATCTTTCTGCGCATCTACGGTGGCGTGCTGGGCGTGTTGGTGCTGGTCGCGCTGCTCGGCGTGCTGGCCCTGCATGTGCTCAACCAGTCGCGCGGCGAGCAGTACCGCGAGCGCCTGGCCCATGGCACCTTTACGATCATGGCCGACAATCTGCTGCCCCTCGACGGCATCGAACGGCGCCGCGCCCTGGCAGTCTGGGAGCGCCTGCTGGGCATTCCCCTGAGTCTGCAAACCCTTGAACAGGCTCACCTCGACAGCAGCGCACTGGGGCAACTGGCGCGCGGCAAGGTAGTGGTCGAACAGATCGGGCCGCACGCTGCCAGGGTTTATCGTCAGTTGAGCGACAAGGAGCCACTGTTGCTGACCGGCGAAGTGCAGCAGATCACCGAACAACTGGCGAGAGCCACTATTTACCTGCTGATCGATGAACTGGTGCGCTTTCCAGTCGACGAGCAACCGGCGCGCCTGCAGGCCCTGCGCAGCGACAAGGGGTTCGGTTTCGACCTGCACCTGCTGGCGCTGGATCAGGCGGATCTGGACGATGACCAGCGCCGCCGCGTCTATGAGGGCGATACGGTCATGGCGCTGGGCAAGGGCGGCGATTCGATCCGCGTGCTGGCCGGGATCGTCGACACCAACTGGGTGCTGGAAATCGGCCCGCTGTACCAGATGAATCCTTATCCGTTGCATTGGCTGCTGCTGATCGCCTTGATGGGCCTGTGTCTGATCGGTCTGGTGGTGTACTTGCTGGTGCGGCGTCTGGAGCGACGGGTGCTGGAGCTGGAAGCGGCGGCCACGCAGATTGCCCAAGGCAGCCTGCACAGCCGCGTGCCGACTGAAGGCTCCGACTCGGTGGGGCGTGTGGCGGCGGCGTTCAACAGCATGGCCGAACACCTGCAGCGCTCACTGATGATCCAGCGTGAACTGGTGCGCGCGGTGTCCCACGAATTGCGCACGCCGGTGGCGCGTCTGCGTTTCGGTCTGGAGATGGTCAGCGACGCCGCCACTCCCGAGGCGCGGCGCAAATACATGCGTGGCATGGACAGCGATATTCAGGACCTCGACAAGCTGGTCGATGAAATGCTCACCTACGCGCGCCTTGAGCAGGGCGCGCCGACCCTGAATTTCCAGCGTGTCGATCTGGATGCGCTGATCGATCAGGTGATCGCCGAACTGGCGCCATTGCGTGCCGATGTGCGGGTTTCGCGGGGCGAATGCCTGAGGGCCGAAGAGGGCGAGGCTGCCTGGGTCGAGGGTGAGCCACGCTACCTGCATCGCGCCGTGCAGAACCTGGTGAGCAACGCGCTGCGCCATGCCGACAACGAGGTGCGTATCAGTTATCGGCTGGAAGCGCAGCAGTGCCGTATCGACGTGGACGACGATGGTCCTGGCGTGCCGGAGCAGGCTTGGGAACAGATTTTCACGCCGTTCATGCGCATCGATGACAGCCGCACCCGTGCCTCGGGCGGGCATGGGCTGGGTCTGTCGATCGTACGGCGGATCATCCATTGGCATGAAGGCCGCGCGCTGATCGGACACAGCGTCAGCCTGGGCGGAGCGTGCTTCAGCCTGTCCTGGCCGCGCACGCAGGTGCCGCGTTGAGCTTGCCGTTGTTTGCCGGGCCATTTGCGCGGTTCGGGCGGACCTTGCTGACGGCGGATGATCCGCGCCCGGTGATGACGTTGCCTGATCTGCTGCGCCCCGAGCGTCTTGATCAGATACTGCTGACTGTTTACGGGCCGCAACTGATGCCCGATCAATTGCCGGTGCTGGTGTCGCAGTGGGCCAAGTTTTACTTCATGCAACTGATTCCGCCGGTGCTGGTGGCCAGCCTGGTGCATGACTGGCATTGGCCGTTACAGCTGGAGCAAGTGGCGTTGGCGCTGGATGAGCGTGGGGTGCCGAGCGGCATCAGGCTGGCAGGGGAGGGAAGCGTCTGGCGGGGTATTGCGGTTGATCCGTTTCAGCGCTTTGCCGGATTGCTCGATGACAATCTGCAGCCCTTCATTACTTCTCTGAGCGCTTATGGCGGACTGTCGGCTGCTGTGTTGTGGAGCAGCGCCGGAGATTATCTGGAAGGCTGCCTTGCGCAGCTGGCTACCTGCAGTGATGCGTCGCTGGCTGCGGGGCTGGCGCTGTTAAGCGAGAAGAAAAGGCCGGACGGGCGCACCAATCCTCTGTTTCAGACCGTGCGTTATGTGCCGCAGGCGCGAGGTGGTGAACCACGCAGGCAACGGCGTGTGTGCTGTTTGAGTCATCGGGTCGAGTGGGTTGGGCGTTGCGAGCATTGTCCGCTGCCCGGCTGATCAGCCTTCGACGGCGACCAGGCTCAACAGGTGATCGTCCTGCACACTGAACTGACCGTCCAGCTCCTTGCCCGCATGCCACTCGCTGGACAGGTCGATCAGCAGTTGTAGCCGGGCGTGGCCATCGGCGGACCATTCCAGCAGTTGTGCGTCTTCGAAATAGAAACGCTTGTGCACGATGGGGTAGAGCGCCTTGAACAGCGCTTCCTTGATCGAAAAAGTCAGGGTCACGCGCAGTGCGATCTGATCTTCCGGACCCGCCGCCATCTCTGCCAGCTCGGCCGCCGTCAGAATTTCCCCGGCCAGCCGCGAGGCGCGGTCATGGCTCAGCAGGTTTTCCGTGTCCAGCCCCAACCCGCGCCACTGCTGCTTGTGCGCAACCACGGCAGCGGCCCAGCCGGTGCTGTGAGTGATCGAACCGCAGACATCCGAGGGCCACACCGGCGCGCGGTCTTCGCCCACTGCAGGAACGTGCAGACGGCCATCGAGCTGACGCATGGCTTCGCGTGCGCAGAGACGACCGGCGAGAAATTCAGTCTGACGCTTGGCCACCGAGCGCTGAATGCTCGCCGGCATTTGCAGCTCACAACGCTGAAAGTCGCCGTCTGCCAGCTTGAGCGGATCAAAATGTCCACTCACCAGTACTGCTCCCGGCAAGGCTTGTGGCAGCGGCCAATGCCGGATCAGTTCCGGGCAGCAGATGGGGAGGTGGGATAGTTCAGTCATGGGCGGCATTTTGCCGGGGGAACGGGTTGGAGGGAAGGGCACTAGCAGTAACTATCGTGCGGCGCTCCGCGTCGCAGGCCTTTCTGGACGCTCTGCGTCCTCTCGGCGACGCAGAGCGTCGAGACCTGCATTCCCACGCTGGAGCGTGCGGAACGATCATCTCAACTATCGTGCGTCGCTCCGCGTCGCATGCCTTTCTGGACGCTCTGCGTCCTCTTGGCGATTCAGAGCAAAAAAACTGGTCACACTCTCATTATTTCCACGTACTCGGTCGGAAGGTACCTTTCGCGCCTCTGATGATTCAAGGATGAACACATGGGTCGAAGCAGATACACCATCACCGAACCTGAAAAGCCTCACTTCCTGACCTGCACAGTGGTGGAGTGGTTACCGCTTTTTACCCGGCCTGTTCTGGTAGACATTCTGTTCAATGCCTGGCGCTATCAACAGGCTCATCAGGGACTGCAGCTATTCGGGTATGTCGTACTGGAAAACCATTTGCACTTCGTGGCCCAAGCGCCCGCTCTGGACAAGTGTGTGAGTAGTTTCAAGTCTTTTACGGCTCGACAGATAATCGCAGCACTTGAGAACGCCAATGCCGACAGCACATTGGAGCGTCTGCGGTTCGTCAAGCGCCTGCACAAGAGTGACAGGGTTTATCAGGTCTGGCAGGAAGGAGCCCATGCCGAGCTTGTGTGGAATGAAAAGGTGATGCGGCAGAAGCTCGATTACATTCACCATAACCCGGTAAAGAGAGGTTATGTGGATGTCGGTGAGCACTGGAGATACTCCAGCGCCCGCGATTATGAGGGGCAGCGCGGTTTGATCGATATTCAGCGCTGGTATTAACGCATTGTTGCGACGCAGAGCGTCGAGCACTGCATTCCCACGCTGGAGCGTGCGGAACGATGATCGCAACTATCGTGCGGCGCTCCGCGTCGCATGCCTTTCTGGACGCTCTGCGTCCTCTTTTGCGACGCAGAGCGTCGAGCACTGCATTCCCACGCTGGAGCGTGAGGAACGATGATCGCAACTATCGTGCGGCGCTCCGCGTCGTCATGCCGTTCCGGACGCTCTGCGTCCTCTTTTGCGACGCAGAGCGTCGAGACCTGCATTCCCACGCTGGAGCGTGAGGAACGATGATCGTAATTATCGTGCGGCGCTCCGCGTCGCATGCCTTTCTGGACGCTCTGCGTCCTCTTTTGCGACGCAGAGCGTCGAGCACTGCATTCCCACGCTGGAGCGTGAGGAACGATGATCCCGACTATCGTGCCGACGCTCCGTGTAGAAGGAGCATCCGACACTCAACCAAATATCTTCTTGAAGAACTCTTTCATGTCCGCCCAGGAGCTCTCATCGGCGGATTTGCTGTAGCCGATGTCCGGGCCGCCGTGTTCGCCGTGGCTCAGGCGGTCGGCGTCGGGGTTGGTGAAGCCGTGTTTGGCGCCGTCGATGCTGACGAACTTGTAGTCGGCCTTGGCGTCGTCCATTTCCTTCTTGAAGGCGGTGACGTTTTCAGGGGTGACCATGCTGTCCTTGGCGCCGTGTTCGACCAGCATTGGCACCTTGATGCCCGGTTTAGCCGGAGTGTTGGTGACCAGTGCGCCGTGGAAGCTCACCACGCCCAGCAGTGGTTCACCGCGGCGTGCCGCATCGAGCACGATCTTGCCGCCGAAGCAGTAACCGATCGCTGCGATCTTCTTCGGATCGGTCTGTGGCTGCTTCTTCAATTGCTCCAGCCCGGCGTCAAAGCGCTTGTCGGCGGCATCGCTGTCCTTCAGCGCGGCCTGCATGAAGGCCATCGCGTCTTTCGGGTGCTCGGTGTTTTTGCCTTCGCCGTACATGTCGATGGCCATTGCGCTGTAACCCAGTGCAGCCAGATCGCGGGCGCGGCGCTTGGCGTAGTCATTCAGGCCCCACCACTCGTGGACCACCAGGACGCCAGGGCGCGGGCCTTTTACCGCGTCGTCGTACGCGTAATAGCCCACCAGCTTGGTGCCGTCGGCACTTTTGTAATCGATCTGCTCGGTCTTGATCGCCGCCTGGGCGAGGCCGGTCAGGCCCATCATGATCATTGCAATCCACACACGCATGGTCAGCTCCTTGTTGATGTTTGAGTTGGCAAATAACCATAGCCGATTCTGCTGCACAGGGTGTGGATGACTGTTCAGCGCCGGTTCATGCAGTGTTCAGTCGGGGTTCAGCCCGGCGCGATTACTGTTGGCCCATACCTTGACAGCGTCCCCGAGCGCAAAAGGAGTCGATATGTTGAATCTCAACAAGTTTTTCCTGGCCCTGGCTTTTCTGGGTGGCAGTGCTGCGGTGCAGGCGGGTGATGGTCGGCTTGACGTGGCCCGTATCGAGTTCAGCAAGACCAGCGAAAGGCTTGACGATACCAACAGCTGGGGGCACGCGCTCGGGGAGCAGGCGCATTCCAACGTCTCGGTGGGGACGCTTTATTCGCCACCGGTTTACGGCAGTCTGACGGGCACTCACAATGGTGCGCCTGTCAGCCGCGAAATCCTGCTGGGCAGCTATGATGTGACACAACACGTGCCCGTCAGCGCCCGCCTGTTGAGTACTGATGCGACGATGTCGTTTCATTCTTTGTCTTGAGGCTGCGATTGTGCCTGGGAGAGCTGCATGAAGTTGTTGGTAGTTGAGGATGAAGCGCTGCTGCGCCACCACTTGCGAACCCGTCTGACCGAAGCCGGGCATGTGGTGGAAGCGGTGGCCAACGCTGAAGAAGCGTTGTATCAGGTCGCGCAATTCAATCACGACCTGGCGGTGATCGACCTGGGCCTGCCGGGCATTGGCGGCCTGGACCTGATTCGCCAGCTGCGCGCACTAGGCAAGGCGTTTCCGATCCTGATCCTGACCGCGCGCGGCAATTGGCAGGACAAGGTCGAAGGCCTGGCGGCCGGGGCTGACGACTACGTAGTCAAGCCCTTCCAGTTCGAAGAGCTGGAGGCACGGCTGAACGCCTTGTTACGGCGTTCCAGCGGCTTCATTCAGTCAACCATCACGGCAGGCCCGCTGTTGCTGGACCTCAATCGCAAGCACGCGGCACTGGCCGAGCAACCCTTGGCGCTGACGGCCTATGAATACCGCATTCTTGAGTACCTGATGCTCCATCATCAGCAAGTGGTGCCCAAGGAGCGCCTGATGGAGCAGCTGTACCCTGATGACGACGAGCGCGACCCGAACGTGATCGAAGTGCTGGTCGGTCGTCTGCGTCGCAAACTGGACAGCAGCGTGGCCTTCAAACCTATCGAAACCGTGCGCGGCATGGGCTATCTGTTCAATGAGCGCTGTACGTGATTCGTTCGCTTCGCCTGCGCCTGATGCTGGGCGCCGCCACGCTGGCGGTAATCTTCATGCTGCTGATGCTGCCTGCTCTGCAGGGGGCGTTCAGCCTGGCGCTGCGCGGAGCGATCGAGCAACGCTTGGCTTCTGATGTCACCACCATGATTTCGGCGGCTCGCGTCGAAAACGACCATTTGTTGATGCCCTCAGTATTGCCGGGCGAACAATTCAATCTGCCCGGCAGCCGTCTGCTGGGTTACATCTATAACCGCCAGGGGCAGATGGTCTGGCGCTCGTTGTCGACCGAAGGCGAGAACATCGACTACCGCCCGCAATACGACGGGCAGGGCAGCGAGTTCACCAAGATCAAGGAAATCAATGGCGATGAGTATTTCGTCTATGACGTCGAGATCCGGCTGCTCGGCGGGCGCAATGCCGCATTCAGTATCGTTGCCGTGCAACCGTTGCGCGGCTATCAGGAAACCATCGACGGTCTGCGCCGCAAGCTTTATCTGGGCTTTGGCGCAGCACTGGCGGTGCTGCTCGGGTTGCTGTGGATGGGCCTGACCTGGGGGCTGCGGGCCTTGCGCGGCTTGAGCCAGGAACTCGATCAGGTGGAAGCCGGTGTGCGCGACAGCCTCAGCGAAGAACACCCCAGCGAACTGCTGCGCCTGACCGACTCGCTCAACCGCCTGTTGCGCAGCGAGCGCGAGCAGCGGATTCGTTACCGCGACTCTCTGGACGACCTGGCGCATAGCCTGAAAACCCCGCTTGCGGTCTTGCAGGGCGTAAGCGAGAACATCGCCAAGCGCCCCGAGGATGTCGAGCAGGCATGGGTGCTGCAATCGCAGATCGAACGCATGAGCCAGCAGATCGGCTATCAACTGCAGCGGGCCAGCCTGCGCAAGAGCGGTCTGGTGCGGCATCACGTGATGCTGCGACCCGTGGTCGAAAGCCTGTGCAACACGCTGGACAAGGTGTATCGCGACAAACAGGTGAAGGCCACGCTGGACCTGCCCGAGCACTGCCAGGTGCATATGGAAGAGGGCGCGTTGCTGGAAATGCTCGGCAACCTGCTGGAAAACGCTTATCGGCTGTGCCTGAGCGAAGTGCGCGTCAGCTTCACGCGTTCAACGACCGGCGATGAACTGTGCGTCGAAGACGACGGCCCCGGCGTCCCGCAGAGCCAGCGTGCCCGCATTCTCGAACGCGGCGAACGGCTGGACCGCCAGAACCCCGGGCAAGGCATCGGCCTGGCGGTGGTCAAGGACATTATCGAAAGCTACGGCGCGCAACTGACGCTGGGCGATTCCCCGCTGGGCGGCGCGGCGTTCAGGATTCATTTTCTGGCGCAGTGACGATCGTGTTCACCCGGACACCTATCCTTCCTCACGCTCCGGCGTGGGAATGCCGTTCGTGACGCTCTGCGTCACACCTCTGCGCGTCACCGAGCGCTCCCGTCACCGGCGAAAGAAGGCGGATACCCGCCACTGTGTGCCCATTTTTCCCACCATACGGCGGAAAACCGCCACCTCTCCTGTTGAATCCCGACTACCGTTACCAGTGTGCGCCTTGTAATGCGGGGGTTTGATATCAAAATGACTCCATGGCACGCGTATTGCTATCTACATGGCAGAGACCTGCCTTGCGCAGCTCGACAAAACAAATCCCTCCAGTGCAGGAGGGTTAGCGCTTTATAGGCTCGCGTGCATCAGGTGAAGATGCCCGACGACGCCCTTGAGGAAAACTGCAATGACGACTCGTCAGCCCATCTACAAATCCCTCTATTTTCAGGTAATCGTTGCGATTGTCATCGGTATCCTGATCGGTCATTTCTACCCGGACACCGGCAAGGCGTTAAAACCGCTGGGTGACGGGTTCATCAAACTGATCAAGATGGTTATTGCCCCGATCATCTTCTGTACCGTCGTCAGTGGTATCGCTGGCATGCAGAGCATGAAGTCGGTCGGCAAGACCGGCGGTTATGCGCTGCTGTATTTCGAGATCGTTTCGACCATCGCCCTGCTGATCGGTCTGATCGTGGTCAACGTGGTTCAGCCGGGTGCCGGCATGAATATCGACGTCAGCACGCTCGACGCTTCGAAGATCGCTGCCTACGTCACTGCCGGTCAGGACCAGAGTATCGTCGGCTTCATCCTTAACGTGATTCCGAACACCATCGTCGGCGCGTTTGCCAACGGCGATATCCTGCAAGTCCTGATGTTCTCGGTGATCTTCGGCTTCGCGCTGCATCGCCTGGGTGCCTACGGCAAGCCGGTTCTGGACTTCATCGATCGCTTCGCCCACGTGATGTTCAACATCATCAACATGATCATGAAACTGGCCCCGCTGGGTGCGTTCGGTGCCATGGCCTTCACCATCGGTGCCTACGGCGTGAGCTCGCTGGTGCAACTGGGTCAGTTGATGATCTGCTTCTACATCACCTGCGCACTGTTCGTCGTGTTTGTACTGGGCGCGATCGCCCGCGCTCACGGCTTCAGCATCTTCAAGCTGATTCGCTACATCCGTGAAGAGCTGCTGATCGTACTGGGTACGTCTTCTTCGGAATCGGCCCTGCCGCGCATGCTGATCAAGATGGAGCGCCTGGGTGCCAAGAAGTCTGTGGTCGGTCTTGTTATCCCGACGGGCTACTCGTTCAACCTGGACGGTACGTCGATCTACCTGACCATGGCCGCCGTGTTCATCGCTCAGGCGACCAACACGCACATGGACATCACGCATCAGATCACCCTGCTGCTGGTACTGCTGCTGTCGTCCAAAGGTGCTGCCGGCGTAACCGGTAGCGGCTTTATCGTACTGGCTGCGACCCTGTCGGCTGTAGGCCACCTGCCGGTGGCTGGTCTGGCGCTGATTCTGGGTATCGACCGCTTCATGTCCGAAGCCCGCGCCCTGACCAACCTGGTCGGTAACGCTGTTGCCACCGTTGTGGTTGCCAAGTGGGTCGGCGAGCTGGACACCGACAAGCTGCAGTCCGAGCTGGCTTCCGGTGGCTCTGCCATTCTGGAAACCCGCCCTGAAGACGACCTCGGCGTTGCCGAAGGCCCGACTCCAGGCGCTGCAGTGAACACCACCAAAACCGTCTGATACCCTTCAGGCCATAAAAAACCCATCTTCGGATGGGTTTTTTTATGCCTGCTGTTTATCGGAGGACTATTCCGTGCGCGTCTCTCCGCTGAACACCAGCGGCTCGCGGCAGCGGCGGCACAGGTAGCGCCGTCCCTTGCGAACCATGCCGTGACGCTGCGCGGTGAACGGGAAGTCGCTGTCGGGGCACGGGCAGCGGTAGATGTAACGGATCAAACTGCGCCGCTTGACCGCGTAGGTGTGGCAGCGATTGGGCGGCAGTTCATAGACGCCGCGCATGATCAATTGCCATTCTTCGCCATGCGGCTGGATGCTGCCACCGAACAATTGGTGGGCGATCAGGTGCGCGACTTCGTGGGGTACGGTCTGGCGCAGGAAGTCTTCGGCGTTTTCCTTGTAAAGCTGCGGGTTGAAGCGCAGGAGATTTTCATGCAGGTGAGCGACACCGGCCTTCTGACCGCGCAACTGGAAGCTGACCACCGGGCGTTTGAAGGCGCGCTTGAAGAAGGCTTCGGCTTGTTGGTAACAGGTTTCGACGCGTGAATTGAGTTGGTCGGGCATGCTTTAGGGTTCTCCAGTGCGCCAAGTATGCCGCAATGTGGCTAAGCTCTGAACAGGCCAGCCGCCCGGTGGTCATTTTTGCTCCAGTCTGTTCGCCTGTCTGAACAGCACGATCGCAGCATATTTAACGAATGGTCGGTTACGGGTAAAATGCCCGGCTTTTCTCAAGCTACCGTCAGCGGATATTTCCATACATGGGCACCCTTTCAGTCAATCAGAACAAACTGCAGAAACGTCTGCGTCGGCTGGCCGGCGAAGCGGTTGCCGACTTCAACATGATCGAAGAGGGTGACAAGGTCATGGTTTGCCTGTCCGGCGGCAAGGACAGTTACACCATGCTCGATGTGCTGATGCACCTGCAGAAGGTCGCGCCGATCAAGTTCGACATCGTGGCGGTCAACATGGACCAGAAGCAGCCCGGCTTTCCTGAACACGTGCTGCCTGCCTATCTGAAAGAACTGGGTATCGAGTACCACGTCGTCGAGAAAGACACGTATTCAGTGGTCAAGGAATTGATCCCGGAAGGCAAGACCACCTGCTCCCTGTGTTCACGGCTGCGTCGCGGCACGCTGTACACCTTCGCTGACGAGATCGGCGCCACCAAGATGGCGCTCGGGCACCACCGTGACGACATCGTCGAGACATTCTTTCTCAACATGTTCTTCAATGGCTCGCTCAAGGCCATGCCGCCCAAGCTGCGTGCCGATGACGGCCGCAACGTGGTGATTCGTCCGTTGGCGTACTGCCACGAGAAGGACATCCAGGCCTACTCGGACCTCAAGCAGTTTCCGATCATCCCGTGCAACCTCTGCGGCTCGCAGGAAAACCTTCAGCGTCAGGTGGTCAAGGAGATGCTGCAGGACTGGGAGCGCAAGACACCGGGCCGCACGGAGAGCATCTTCCGCGCCCTGCAGAACGTGCAGCCCTCGCAGCTGGCCGATCGCAACCTGTTCGACTTCACCAATCTGCGCATCGACGAAACCGCAGCATCACGGTTCGTCAATGTGGTGAATATCTGACAATGCTCAGTGGTTGACGGTGAACGCCAGCATGGCTGACAGCTGGCACATCGGCCGACCGCTTTCTGCATGCCACTGGTTGAAGACGTCCTGCACGATCGCCTGATCGCGTTTGCTGCTCGGCACACGGTCGACGATATCCTGCGCGTTCAGGGCGGCAACCACATCCCAGGTCGGAATGAAGGTGTCCTTGCCGATCATGCGCAGAAAGCGCGGCGCTGACAGGCCGCCCATCTGGTTGCCGTGTTTGGCGATGTACTGCCACAGGCCGGTAATGTTATCGACCGGCCATTCGGCGATGAACTTGCCGAAACTGCCATGCTCCTGCTCGATGTCCAGAATCAGCTGCGCGTTGCGCGGCACGCTCTTGAGCTTGCCCAGGTGACGAATGATGCGCGCGTCCTGCATCAGTCGCTCCAGATGATCGGCGCCCATCAGCACGACTTTCTCCGGGTCGAAGCGAAAGAACACTTCCTCGAACGCTGGCCATTTGGCGTCTACCAGGCTGTGTTTCAGGCCTGCGCGGAAAACCCGCAGGGCCATGGTCGACAGGTAGCGGTCGGCGCTGATGGCTTGCAGTTGTCTGGGTGTCTTGGGGGAGGGTAGATGAGCTTCCAGAGCTTTGGCGGAGCCGAATCGATTCAGGCAATACTCGTTCAGCCATTTGTAGTCGTGCATCGGTTCTCCAAAGAAATTCAACAGGCAGGACAAGGGTTCAGACCGACCCTTGCCCTGCAAGTTTACGATTTAACTGAAAGCCCCCGGCGTTCTGCCGGTTCAGCTGCGCGGCGCGTCCAGTTGCACCGCAGTCTTGGCCAGACGCTGGCCCAGCGCGCGGCACAGGTCGGTTTCATGACGGTCCAGCGCGCGCTTGCCGTCGGCACCTGCGTGATGGCTGGGACCGTAGGGCGTGCCACCCCCGGTGGTTTCCAGCAGCGCCGATTCGCTGTAGGGCAGGCCCATGATCAGCATGCCGTGGTGCAGCAGGGGCAGCAGCATCGACATCAGCGTGGTTTCCTGACCGCCGTGCAGGCTGGCAGTGGAGGTAAAGACGCCAGCCGGTTTGCCGACCAGTGCGCCGGTCAGCCACAGGTTGCTGGTGCCGTCGAGGAAGTATTTCAGCGGCGCGGCCATGTTGCCGAAGCGCGTCGGGCTGCCCAGCGCCAGGCCGGAGCAGTTTTTCAGGTCGTCGAGGGTCGCGTACAGCGCGCCGCTTTCCGGAATCTCGGGGGCGGTCGCTTCGCAGTCGGCGGAAACGGCGGGCACGGTGCGCAACCGCGCTTCCATGCCGCCCAGTTCGATGCCGCGGGCAACCTGCCGGGCCATTTCGCTGGTGGAGCCGTTGCGGCTGTAATAAAGGACCAGAATGTAGGGTGTGCTCACGGCAGCAGCTCCAGAATGTTCTCGGGTGGGCGGCCAATGACAGCCTTGTCGCCAGCGACCAGAATCGGTCGTTCGATGAGTTTGGGGTGAGCGGCCATGGCGGCGATCAGCTGCTCGTCGCTCAGGCTCGGGTCGGCCAGATTGAGTTGCTTGTAATCGTCCTCGCCGGTACGCAGCAGTTGCCGGGCACCGATGCCCAGCTTGCCGAGCAGGTCGCGCACACGGTCGGCGTCGGGCGGGGTTTCCAGGTACAGGACGATGTCCGGCGTCAGGCCGCGGGCCTGAAGCAGTTCCAGCGCGCCGCGGGACTTGCTGCAGCGCGGGTTGTGATACAGCGTCAGATCGGTCATTTGCTCGTCGCATCTTGTGTGGGTGGCGTATTCTAACCAGCGATGGCACTGTCCGACATATCGAATGGTCAATAGTCGTGGCGTGGGTATAAGTAATTGCAGGTTGAACGGGGCGAGGAAACAAGCAAATGGCAAGGCGATTAACAGCAGCGGTGATACTTTTCGGCAGCTTGCTGCTCAGCGGATGTGGCGTGGACCTGGGCAATGATCAGAATGGCCAGAAGGTCGCCAGCGAACGCATCAAGGGGCACTGGCTGGTAGTCAACTACTGGGCCGAATGGTGTGGCCCCTGCCGTACAGAGGTTCCGGAGTTCAATGCATTGTCCGAACAGCTCAAGGACCAGAAAGTCACCGTGCTGGGGGTCAACTTCGACAACCTGCAGGGCGACGAACTGAAAAACGCTGCCAATGCACTGGGCATCAAATTCACCGTGCTCGCTCAGGACCCAGCCGAGCAATACAGCCTGCCGCCCTCCGAGGCGCTGCCGGTGACCTACATCATCGACGACAAGGGCAAAATGCGCGAACAACTGCTCGGCGAACAATCAGCCGCGACCGTGATCCAGAAACTCAAGACACTGCGCGGCGAGGGCTGATTGCGGCCCGATCTCGACTGCGCGTTGTAGCGCCGACTTGTGACGCAGAGCGTCACGAACGGCGTGTCCCACGCGGAGCGTGGGGACGATAGTCAGGGCTGACGTGACGCGACGTCATGCCTTGCCTGCACTTGTTGGCGCAGAAATGCTTTTTGAACGCGATGGTACAGACAACGCAAATTGCGACGTAAGTGACGGCTGAGTCCTGGCGCTGATCCGGGGGATGCTCGGCAGGACGCCGAGCAAGCCGCACCGGGCCATGGATGGCCCGTTGCGGCGGCCCCCGGATCAGTGTCAGGGCGAAGGAACCCGACGAAGTCGGGCCGGAAACGGAGCCAGGGGCTTTGGTCACTTTGGCCCCTTCAAAGTGACTCGCCGAGGGGCGAAAAGGTGACTTGAGCCGAACACCAATCCACCTGACATCCCAGAACCGCCGTGTGACGCAGAGCGTCACGAACTGCATTCCCACGCGGAGCGTGAGGAACGATAGTCATCAGTTTTCGGGTCGTACCTTTAGCCTGACTGCTCTAAAGCGATTTTCGACCACGATGGCACTGACGACGCAGAGCGTTGGCGCGATAGTTATCTGAAAACCGCAAGCGTCAGCTATCTTCCAGCCAGAAACGCAACGGCTTGCCCTGCGTTGGCCACAGACGCAACTGCTCGATGGGCGAGATATCCCAGCGCTGCACACTGCTCATCGCCTTGATAAAACGCTGCTCCTGCTCCATCAACGCCGGCGCACACATCTTGCGCGTCCTGCCCAGCGGGCCGAAACTGATGCTGTGATCGTTCAGCGTATAGGGCGCGAACCAATGGTTGCAGCCCGCATTGCCATACGCCCGGCCATCGGCACCCAGCGTCATGGTCAAGCGACTGTTATCGATCAGCGGACGTTCGCCGATCCACTCGGTTACATAGCTGTGATCCTGCTGGATCGGCAGCGGGTCAGCAGTACAACCAACCAGCAGCGCGCCGCCGATCAGGCTCAGGAGCGCAAACTGTTTCATGCCGCTTTCTCCTGGCACTTCTTGCAGAAGTGCTTCTCGCCATCGGTTTTCCAGCCCAGCTCCGCGATGCGCGCGGTAGCGGCCGGTTTCTGCGCCTTGACGCCCAGCTTGCTCTCTACCATGAACTCGAAGTTCAGTTCGGCGGCGCAGCTGTCGCAATGCACTTTCCACTGATGGATCGCCAACTCGTCGAATACCGGGCCTTTAGCCACCGCAATCCACTGGCCGGGCGGGTTGATCAGGTGCCGGACTTTCTCGACGGTGAGGCGCATGTGCAGGCTTTTGCTGCCTTTGATGGTCACCAGCAACTGGTCGTTGTCGTGAATCGAGCCGCCGTTGCCGGTGACCTGGTAGCGACCGGGCGCCAGCGTGCGGCATTCGGTCAGTGTGTGCTGGGGGTTGAGCATGCTGTAGCGAAAATCGTGTTCGACCATGGGTCCTCCAAAATTGCGCGCATCCTAACATGCTCCGCCCACGCTGGAGCGTCAGGCACGAAAGGTGTCGCGCCGCACGCTCAAGCCATGACCCGCGCCTCGGCTTCCAGGCGAATGATGGCCTTGTCCAGATCGTTAAGGGCCTCTTCGGTGTGCGGGGCGTTCTGCTTGAGCAGGGTTTCGGCGCGTTGGCAGGCACTGCGCAGCTGGGGAACGCCGCAATAACGCGTTGCGCCGTGCAGACGGTGGATGCGTTCGATCAAGGCGTGTACATCCTGGTTGGCACGCGCCACACGAATGGCTTCGCGGTCAGCGTCCAGGGAGGCCAGCAGCATGGCCAGCATGTCGGCGGCGAGATCCGCCTTGCCCGCAGCCAGGCGCAACCCTTCTTCATGATCCAGCACCAGCGGCCCGACGTGCACCTCGAGCGCTTCATTCTGGCGTTCCGGCGCAGGGTTGCGCAGCGCCAGCCCGGTCCACTTGAGCACCACCTGCGCCAGCTGCCGTTCGCTGATCGGCTTGGTCAGGTAGTCGTCCATACCGCTTTGCAGCAGTGAGCGTTTTTCATTGGCCATCGCATGCGCGGTGAGGGCCACGATCGGCAGCGAGCTCTGGTTGCGTTCGGCCTCCCAGGCGCGGATCGCCTCGGTAGCCTGCCGACCGTCCATGCCGGGCATCTGCACGTCCATCAACACCAGGTCGAACGCTTCCTGTTGCACGGCATTGACCGCTGCGTAGCCGCCCTCGACAGCGACCACTTCAGCGCCCATGTCTTCGAGCAGGGTCTGCACCAGCAGCAGGTTGGCCGGGTTGTCGTCCACACACAGCACTCGCGGTGCACGGCTCGACAATGGCGGGCCGATGTCGGCACGCACCGCTCGCGGCGCGATCAGCTCGGACAGGGCTTTTTGCAGTTTGCGCGTGCAGGCGGGCTTGGCCTGCAGTTGCGTGTAGACATCGTGGACGGCCAACTGGAACAGCGCGTGCTCGGTGGTCGGGCACAGCACCATGACCTTGCAATTGAGGTTTTCCAGGTCCCAGATGTGCTGGCGCAACCGTTCCGGAGAGATTTCCAGCGCCGTCACGCCAAGTACCGCCAGATCGATGGCCGCTGGCGTCTCGTGCGCTGCAGTCACGCCGTTGAGCAGGTTTTCCAGGTTATTGAACACGATGGTCTGCAGGCCGCAGTCTTCCAGTTGATGCTCCAGCGCCTGACGCGCCAGGTCATGATGTTCAAGCACTGCGGCGCGCAGGCCGCCGAGCGGAATATTGAGTGATTCTTCCTTGTCTTCGCGGGCCTTGGGCAGTTTCAGGCTGATCCAGAATTCCGAACCTTCGCCCGGTGTGCTGTCGACACCGATTTCACCGCCCATCTGTTCGATCAGGCGCTTGGAGATCACCAGACCCAGTCCGGTACCGCCCGGTTGGCGCGAGAGCGAGTTGTCGGCCTGGCTGAAGGCCTGGAACAGCGCTCGCACATCCTGACTGGACAGGCCGATCCCGGTGTCCTGCACACTGATGCGCAGTTGCGCGTGCTCTTCGGTTTCATCTTCGAGCATGGCGCGCGCGACGATCGTGCCTTCGCGGGTGAGCTTGATCGCGTTGCTGACCAGATTGGTCAGGATCTGCCGCAGACGCAGCGGGTCGCCGGACAGCGCCAGTGGCGTATCGCGGTACACCAGACTGACCAGTTCCAGCTGCTTGGCGTGCGCCGCCGGGGCGAGGATGGTCAGGGTGTCCTGCAACAGGTCGCGCAGGTTGAACGGGATATTGTCGAGCACCAGCTTGCCGGCCTCGATCTTCGAGAAGTCGAGAATCTCGTTGATGATGCTCAACAGGTTGTCGGCGGACTTCTCGATGGTGCCCAGGTAGTCGAACTGGCGCGGCGTCAGTTCGCTTTTCTGCAGCAAATGGGTGAAGCCCAGAATGCCATTGAGCGGCGTGCGGATTTCATGGCTCATGTTGGCCAGGAACTCCGACTTGATCCGGCTTGCTTCAAGCGCTTCCTTACGGGCCAGGTCCAGTTCGATGTTCTGGATTTCGATGGTTTCCAGATTCTGCCGGACATCCTCGGTCGCCTGATCGATGCTCAGTTGCAGTTCTTCCTGCGCGTTCTGCAGCGTCGCCGCCATGCGGTTGATGCCCGACGCCAGTTCGTCCAGCTCGCGGCTGCCCAGCGGTGGCAGACGGGTTTCCAGATTGCCGTCCTTGAGTTGCGACACGGCCTGCTTGATCTGGCTCATCGGCCCGTTGATGGTGCGGCTCATGCGTACCGCGAGGGTTGCGGTGAACGCCAGCCCGGTGAGGATCAGCAGCAGGCTGGCAAACAGGCTTCGGTAGCCGCGCAGCAGCGTACCGTTATGGGATATTTCAAGCTCGACCCAGCCCAGCAGGGTGTCGGCTTCGGCAGGAATGATCGGGCTGGTCAGGTGGCGTTGACTGCCGAATACCGGCAGCAGGTAGCGCGTGGCGTCGGTGCCGGTCGAGCTGAGCAACTGCGACCCGCTGCCAATCGGCGACGGGCTGATCATGGTCGGTCCGGCGTGGGCCAGTACCGTGCGATCGGTGTCGAGAAACGACACGGCGCGCACGTCGGTCTGCTCCAGCGTCTGGGTGGCGATGCGACTGAGCAGCACTTTGTCCTTGCGCCCCAGTGCATTGGCGGCAAGGGGCGCCAGATCCTGGGCGATCATTTCGCCGCGTTGCAGCAGCTGGCTTTGCAGTTCGCTCAACTGCATCCAGGTGAAATACCCACCGAGCATCGCCGCCATCAGGCTGGCAGGCAAAATAGTCAGTAGCAGCACACGGCCTTTTATACCCAGCTTGGTCAGCACGCTCTTCCTCCGGCAACACGTATCAGTCCGTCGATATCAGGCATCGGCTGCCTTGCTGTATCGGCACAAGGGGATGAGTTTAGCCATTTACCGTCGGCATGGGCACCTAACTCTCTATGCAGGGCGGGGTGGCAGCGGAAAAATCGGTGGTTATTCTTTTTGGGAATAAGCAGCGCACTTTGCGTGATATGGGCTTTGGCCGTTTGCCGTTATGATAGGCACCCCCCGCAGTCTGGATTGCGAAGACGCCATGACCCTGCAGTATCAAACCATTGCCGATTGCGTCGGCAACACCCCGCTGGTGCGTCTGCAACGCATGGCGGGTAATACCAGCAATACCCTCCTGTTGAAACTCGAAGGTAACAACCCCGCTGGCTCGGTAAAAGACCGCCCGGCCTTGTCGATGATCACCCGCGCCGAGTTGCGCGGCCAGATCCATCCGGGTGACACGCTGATCGAAGCCACCTCCGGCAATACCGGAATCGCGCTGGCCATGGCTGCGGCGATCAAGGGCTACCGTATGATTCTGATCATGCCGGACAACTCCAGTGCCGAACGCAAGGCCGCGATGACCGCCTATGGCGCCGAGCTGATTTCGGTCAGCAAGGATGACGGCATGGAAGGTGCCCGTGATCTGGCCGAGCGCATGCAGGCCGAAGGCCGTGGCAAGGTGCTCGATCAGTTTGCCAATGGCGACAACCCCGAGGCGCATTACACGTCCACCGGTCCGGAAATCTGGCGGCAGACGGGCGGTACCGTGACCCATTTCGTCAGCTCGATGGGCACCACCGGCACCATCATGGGCACCTCGCGCTACCTCAAGGAGCAGAACCCCGACGTGCAGATCGTCGGTCTGCAACCGATGGAGGGCGCTTCGATCCCCGGTATTCGCCGCTGGCCGCAGGAATACCTGCCGAAAATCTATCAGTCGGACCGTGTCGACCGCATCATCGACATGGGCCAGAGCGAAGCCGAAGACACCATGCGCCGCCTCGCTCGCGAAGAAGGCATCTTCTGTGGCGTGTCGTCCGGTGGCTCGGTCGCCGGGGCATTGCGTATTTCCCGGGAAGTCGAAAACGCCGTGATTGTGGCGATCATCTGTGACCGAGGCGACCGTTACCTGTCGACCGGCGTCTATGATTCGCCCAACTGATGGCCAAGCATGAAAGAGGTTTGCGCTTTCAGCCTGCGGGCGGCGTTAAAACCGTACAGATTCCTGCCGGTAAAAAGCAGCGGCTGACCATTGAGCGGCTGTCCGACGACGGTCGCGGTATCGCCTTTCTCGAGGGTAAAACCTGGTTTGTCGCCGGCAGTCTGGCGGGCGAAGAGGTCGAGGCGCGCGTACTTAATGCGCGCGGCAAGGTCGTCGAGGCGCGCACCGAGCGGGTGTTCACTGCCAGCGCCATGCGTCGCGCTCCGGCCTGTGAGTATTTCGGTCGCTGCGGCGGCTGCAGTGTTCAGCATGTGCCCCATGAGGAACAGCTTGCCCTGAAACAGCGCATGCTCGCCAAGCAGTTGCTGCGCGTGGCGAACGTGGTGCCGGATGAATGGGCGGCACCTTTGAGTGGTGCCGAGCTGGCCTATCGCCGACGCGCGCGGGTCGCGGTTCGCTGGGATGCCAAGGCCAAAAGGCTGGATGTGGGGTTCCGCGCAGCCGCCAGCCAGGACATCGTCAGCATCGAACACTGTCCAGTGCTGGTACAAGCCTTGCAACCGATCATGAATGAGTTGCCTGGCATGCTGAAAAGTTTCAGCATGCCGCAGGTGCTGGGTCACGTCGAGCTGTTCAGTGGGGTTGCGACTGCCGTGTTGTTGCGCCACACCGCGTCGCTTGCCGAGGCCGACCTGGCGCTGTTGCAGGCGTTTTGCTCCAGGCACGACGCGCAGCTGTGGCTACACGGCGAAGGCGAGCCGCAACCGGCCAGCCCCGGCGATACGCTGGGCTACCGGCTGGAGCCGTGGAACCTGCAACTGGCCTGGCGACCGGGAGATTTCATTCAGGTCAACGCGGCGGTCAATACCGCGATGATCGAGCAGGCCCTGCAATGGCTGGCGCCTGCAAAAGATGAGCGTGTCATGGATCTGTTCTGTGGTCTGGGCAATTTCGCCTTGCCACTGGCGGGGCTGGCCAGGGACGTGGTGGCGGTCGAAGGCGTTGCGACCATGGTCGAGCGTGCAGCCGTCAACGCAATGAGTAATGATCTGCACAATGTGCGGTTTTTTCAGGCGGATCTTTCCCAGCCGCTGACACAGGCCGACTGGGCGGCAGAGGGGTTTTCTGCGGTACTCTTGGACCCACCGCGTGACGGAGCCTTTGAAGTGGTCCGCCAGATCAGAAAGACGGGGGCCCGGCGACTGCTTTATGTTTCATGCAACCCGGCAACTTTGGCTCGTGACGCGGTCGAACTGATCCGTCAGGGCTACCGATTAAAACGTGCCGGAATCCTCGATATGTTTCCTCAGACGGCGCATGTCGAGGCGATGGCTTTATTTGAAATGAGTAAGTGAGCGGCGTTCACTGGAACGAGTTCGTTGCTGACAAGGAATCTCATTTAATCCGACTGGCCCGCGAATGCCGGTCCTTGCTTGCCCGGCAAGTGGCATTCGCTCAGAAGGCTGGCGACTGATGGCGCTATTCATCGCGCCGTAGGGAAGGTAAGCAGCATGGTACAGGTGAGAGCGAACCAGCCGATAAACACAGACGGCAGTATCAATCTCGACGCGTGGCTCGATCATATTGTCAGCGTCGACCTGGTCCTGGACCGGGAAGTCATGAAAAAGGCCTGTGAATTTGCCCGGGAAGCCGAGCAGACCGACAAGGCTCACAAGAATCATTGGGCAGAGGGCACCTCCAGTTTCCAGACCGGTCTGGAAATCGCGGAGATCCTGGCTGACCTCAAGCTGGATCAGGATTCGCTGGTCGCTGCGGTCATTTACCGTGGCGTGCGTGAAGGTCTCATTGCGCTGCCGGACGTCGAGCAGCGCTTTGGCGCAACGGTCGCCAAACTCATCGACGGCGTGCTGCGCATGGCCGCGATCAGCGCCAGTCTCAGCCCTCGTCAGTCATTGGTGCTCGGCAGTCAGGCGCAGGTGGAAAACCTGCGCAAGATGCTGGTGGCGATGGTCGACGACGTTCGCGTTGCGCTGATCAAGCTGGCCGAACGTACCTGCGCGATTCGTGCGGTGAAGAATGCCGACGACGAAAAACGCAACCGTGTGGCTCGCGAAGTCTTCGACATCTATGCGCCACTGGCCCACCGCCTGGGTATCGGGCATATCAAGTGGGAGCTGGAGGACCTGTCCTTCCGCTACCTGGAGCCCGATCAATACAAGCAGATCGCCAAGCTGCTGCATGAACGCAGGCTGGACCGCGAGCGCTTCATCAGCGACGTCATGTCTCAACTCGATAACGAGCTGCAGGCCACCGGCGTGACCGCTGACATCAGCGGCCGTGCCAAGCATATCTACTCCATCTGGCGCAAAATGCAGCGCAAGGGCCTGGCGTTCAGCCAGATCTATGACGTGCGTGCGTTGCGTGTGCTGGTCCCGGAAATGCGCGACTGCTACACCGCGCTGGGTATCGTGCACACCTTGTGGCGGCATATTCCCAAAGAATTCGACGATTACATCGCCAACCCCAAGGAAAACGGCTATCGCTCGCTGCACACCGCGGTGATCGGGCCGGAAGGCAAGGTGCTGGAAGTACAGATCCGCACCCACGCCATGCATGAAGAGGCCGAGCTGGGCGTTTGTGCGCACTGGCGCTATAAAGGCACCGACGTCAAATCCGGCTCCAATCATTACGAAGAGAAGATTTCCTGGCTGCGTCAGGTGCTCGAATGGCATGAAGAGCTGGGCGACATCGGCGGTCTGGCCGATCAGCTGCGGGTTGATATCGAGCCTGACCGCGTCTACGTCTTCACCCCGGACGGCCACGCCATCGACCTGCCCAAGGGCGCGACACCGCTGGACTTCGCCTATCGGGTGCACACCGAAATCGGCCATAACTGCCGGGGTGCGAAGATCAATGGCCGCATCGTACCGCTCAACTACAGCCTGCAGACCGGCGAGCAGGTCGAGATCATCACCAGCAAGCACGGTACGCCGAGCCGCGACTGGCTGAACTCGAACCTGGGCTACATCACCACCTCGCGCGCGCGGGCCAAGATCGTTCACTGGTTCAAGTTGCAGGCTCGCGACCAGAACGTCGCCGCCGGCAGAACCCTGATCGAACGCGAACTGGCGCGCCTGGCGTTGCCGCAGGTCGATTTCGACAAGCTGGCGGACAAGGCCAATCACAAGACCGCCGACGACATGTTTGCGGCATTGGGTGCGGGTGATCTGCGTCTGGCGCAACTGGTCAACCTGGCTCAGCAGCAGGTTGAGCCTGATCGCGTCAATGAACAGCTGGAGCTGATCCCGCGCAAGGCCACCGGCTACAAGCCCGGCAAGCGTGGCGATATTCAGATTCAGGGCGTCGGCAACCTGATGACGCAGATGGCCGGCTGCTGCCAGCCGCTGCCGGGCGATGCGATCGTCGGTTATATCACTCAGGGTCGTGGCGTCAGCATTCACCGTCAGGATTGCGCTTCGGTGCTGCAACTGGGCGGTCGCGAGCCCGAGCGGATCATTCAGGTCAGTTGGGGGCCGGTGCCGGTACTCACCTATCCGGTGGACATCATCATCCGTGCCTACGACCGTTCCGGCTTGCTCCGGGACGTCACCCAGGTGCTGCTCAACGAGCGGATCAACGTGCTGGCGGTCAATACCCGCTCGAACAAGGAAGACAACACAGCGCTGATGTCCCTGACCATCGAGATTCCGGGTCTGGACGCGCTGGGGCGGTTGCTGGGGCGCATTTCCCAGTTGCCGAACATCATTGAAACGCGCAGGAACAGGACGCCCTAGGGGCAGCTATAAGCTATAAGCTGCAAGCTGCAAGCTGCAAGCTAAAGCTAAAGCTAAAGCTAAAGCTAAAGCTAAAGCTAAAGCTAAAGCTAAAGCTAAAGCTAAAGCTAAAGCTAAAGCTAAAGCTAAAGCAGATTGCGGTGGCTTCTAGCTTGAAGCTTGAAGCTAAACCGCTGCGACCGAAGGAAGCCTATGTACACAGTTCAAGACCTGCTGCACCTCATGGCCCGGCTGCGTGATCCGCAGTCCGGCTGCCCGTGGGACCTGAAGCAGACCTACGCCAGCATCGTGCCGCATACGCTGGAAGAAGCCTATGAAGTGGCCGATGCCATCGAACAGGGCGACCTCGACCATCTGAAGGGCGAGCTGGGAGACCTGCTGTTTCAGGTGGTCTTCTATGCGCAGTTGGCCAAAGAGGAAGGCCGGTTTGAATTCGACGATGTGATCGACGGTATTACCCGCAAGTTGCTGCGTCGCCATCCGCACGTGTTTCCGACCGGCGAGCTGTACGCGCCGGCAGAAACGCCGCGCCTGACCGACGAGCAGGTCAATCGTCGTTGGGACGAAATCAAGGCCGAGGAGCGTGCCGAAAAGGCCGGTGTGCCCGAGCAGTTGTCGCTGCTCGACGACGTGCCCCGGGCCTTGCCCGCGTTGAGTCGTGCGGCCAAACTGCAGAAGCGTGCAGCGCAAGTGGGTTTCGATTGGCCTGCGGCCTTGCCGGTGGTCGACAAGGTGCGTGAAGAACTCGATGAAATTCTCGAGGCCATGGTCGACAATGACGCCGAGGGCATCGCCGAGGAAGTCGGCGACCTGCTGTTCAGCGTCGTCAACCTGGCCCGACACCTCAAGGTCGACCCGGAAACTGCGCTACGCTCGGCCAATAGCAAATTCGACAGACGCTTCCGATTCATTGAACAGGCTTTGCGTCACCTGCAGCGTCCTATCGAAGCGTGCTCGCTCGAAGAAATGGACGCGTTGTGGGGCGAAGCCAAACGTCAGGAAAAGAGCACACCCGGCTGCGGCTGAGTGTGCGGTAACGGTATAAGTGAGTAGACAATGAGCCTTTCCCTTCGCGATCAGTTGCTCAAGGCAGGTCTGGTCAACCAAAAGCAGGCCAAGCAGGTCGGCAAAGAAAAGCAGAAAGAGCAGCGTCTGGTGCACAAGGGTCAGGCTCAGGCCGATGACTCGCAAAAGCGTGCGGCCCAGGAGGCCATGGCCGAGAAGGCCAGGCGTGACCAGGAGCTGAACCGTCAGCAGCAGGAGAAGGTCGAGCAGAAAGCCCGTACCGCTCAGGTCAAGCAACTGATCGAAGTGTCGCGCCTGCCCAAGCTGATCACCGAGGATTACTACAACTTCGTTGACGACAAGAAGGTCAAGCGCATCCCGGTCAACGCCATGGTGCGCAACAAGCTCAGCAGCGGTTCACTGGCCATCGTTCACCACGGCGGCGGTTACGAGATCATTCCGCGTGAGGCTGCGCTGAAGATCCAGGAGCGTGACCCGCGTCGTATCGTGCTGCTCAACACTCCGACCGAAGCGCCGGATGCAGACGACCCATACGCGGCGTATCAGGTGCCTGACGATCTGATGTGGTAAGCCCGCGGCGCGGTCATTGCGTTGTCAAAACAAAACCCGCATTCAGCGGGTTTTGTCTTTTCCTGTTCTGAGAATTGTTCAGTGGTTGCCCTGGCTTTCCAGCGCTTCCAGCTCTTCCTTATAGCGAAGGGCATCGGACTCAACGTGGAACATGCCTACCAGTTGGTCCTGTTGGTGCACATCCCAGATCTGGATGCCGTCGGCAACGGCTTCGTGAGAGAGGTGGGCGTCGTCGCGTTCAGTAACTCTGACAGTCATAGTAGTAAGCTCCTGACTTTGATGGCCTTGATGGTCAGGCCTCTGGATACTGCGGCGATGTGTCGCAGGACTCTTTTATAGGATTTGTTAGCTGCCTAAGTAAATAGCCTGTTCAGGTTCCCCAGTGGTCAGAAACTGATCGATCTTCTGCAGCCCTTGCATGGCGAGGCTTACAGCGCGGTGGAGGCAAAATGAAGGATGTTTCATGTGCTTCGAGGCCGTCCGAACGCACGTGAAAACGCCGTTCCAGACGCTCCGCGTCCTCGTGACGACGCAGAGCGTCGAGAACTGCATTCCCACGCTGGAGCTTGCGGAACGATCATCGCAACTATCGTGCGGCGCTCTGCATCTCATGCCTTTCCGGACGCTCCGCGTCCTCTTGACGACGCAGAGCGTCGAGACCTGCATTCCCACGCTGGAGCGTGAGGAACGATCATCGCAACTATCGTGCGGTGCTCCGCGTCGCATGCCTTTCTGGACGCTCCGCGTCCTCATTGACGACGCAGAGCGTCGAGACCTGCATTCCCACGCTGGAGCGTGCGGAACGATAACCTCAACTATCGTGCGACGCTCCGCGTCGCATGCCTTTCTGGACGCTCCGCGTCCTCATTGACGACGCAGAGCGTCGAGGCCTGCATTCCCACGCTGGAGCGTGAGGAACGATGATCGTAACTATCGTGCGTCGCATGCCTTCAGCCAATAAAAAGCCCCGCTGAAAAGCGGGGCTCTGTGGTGCGGGCGGTCAGGGCAATCAGCTGCCTTTGACGGCCTTGCCGTTGACGGTGCCGTCCAGCAAGACGATGTTGTATTCCTTGCCGTCGGTTTCGACCTGTTGCAGGCGGACCAGCAGGTAATCCCAATCCTTGGCGAACCACAGCACGGTGGTGCGCTTGCTTTGCGTCGGGTCACGTACGCGCTCGACCTTGATCGCATCGACCTGGCCCGTCTTGGTGGTGACTTTTTCCGATCCCAGCACGCGGAAGTCGTAGGTGTCCACTTCATCACCGTCGACAACCTGATAGCTCATGCTCTTCTTGCCCTCAGCGATGTCATGTTGCAACGCCAGCTGGTAGGTGGACTTGTCGAGGATGCCACGGTTGAGCGGCAGCTTGATCGCATCGCCACGGTCGGTGCCGGTGACGAACTTGGTGTTCCAGTCGAACGCCAGATCGACCTTCTTGGATTTGCCCAGGCCGCTGCGCTCGAAGTTGTAGGTCTGCGGCAGCAGGGTGTCCTTGTCGACCTTCAGCGTGCTGACTTCAGTCAGGCTGGCGATCATCATCGAGGCCTTGAAGCTCAGGGTCCAGGTGCCATTGGCGCCGGCTTCCAGGCTGCGTTCAGCCGTGCCGCTCATGGGCAGTTGTTTCCAGTCGGCGGTGTAGCTGGCGGAGAAGGGTTGAAGGTCTGCGGCCTGTACGGCAGGCAATGCGAGCAGAGCGAAAGCGAAGAGCAGAGCGCGACGCATAGTATCTCCTAATGTCGAATCAGATGGCCGCTGGCCGGGAGTAACTGGCTATCGAGTAACGCACCTTGTTCACCAAGGCTCAGTCGGCCTTCGGCAAACCAGCGAATGGCCAGTGGGTAAATACGGTGCTCTTGAACATGGACCCGTTGCGCGAGCGTTGCGGGCGTGTCGTGCAACTGTACCGAAATAACTGCCTGTACGACCAGTGGGCCGCCATCGAGTTCCTCGGTAACGAAATGCACGCTGCAGCCATGCTCGGCGTCGCCGGCCTCCAGCGCACGCTTGTGCGTGTGCAAGCCTTTGTAACGCGGCAGCAGGGAAGGGTGGATATTCAGCAGACGGCCATGATAGTGGCGAACGAACCCCGCGCTGAGAATGCGCATGAACCCGGCCAGTACCACCAACTGTGGCTGAAAGGCGTCGATCCGTTCGATCAGCGCTGCATCGAAGGCCTCACGGCCGTCGTACGCGGTGTGATCCAGTACGCAGGTTTCGATGCCTGCGTCCCGGGCGCGTTGCAGGCCGAACGCATCTGCGCGGTTGGATATCACCGCGCGGATGCGGACGGGGCTGGCCCCGTCCTTGAAGCTGTCGATCATCGCTTGCAGGTTGCCGCCGGTGCCGGACAGCAGCACCACGACTTCGCAGATGGCTGGCATCAATGCGCCTTGAGGTTTTTCAGCTCTACTTGTGCGGCGCCTTCGGCAGCGCTGGCGATCTGGCCGATCACCCAAGGCTGCTCGCCTGCGTCACGCAGTACTTTCAGGGCCGCTTCGACGTGCTCCTGAGCGACGCAGATGACCATGCCCACGCCGCAGTTCAGCACGCGGTGCATCTCGTTTTCCGCAACGTTGCCTTGCTGCTGCAGCCAGTCGAACACAGCCGGACGCTGCCAGCTGGCGACGTCGACCACAGCCTGAGCGCCTTGCGGCAGTACGCGTGGGATGTTGTCGAGCAGGCCGCCACCGGTGATGTGGGCCATGGCCTTGACCGCGCCGGTTTCCTTGATCAGCTTGAGCAGCGGCTTCACGTAGATGCGGGTCGGTGCCATCAGCAGTTCGGTCAGCGGTTTGCCGTCCAGCTGGATGTTTTCGATATCGGCACCTGCCACCTCGATGATCTTGCGGATCAGCGAGTAGCCGTTGGAGTGCGGGCCGGACGATGGCAGGGCGAGCAGGGCGTCACCGGCAGCGACTTTCGAGCCGTCGATGATCTCGGCCTTTTCCACCACGCCGACGCAGAAGCCTGCCAGGTCGTAGTCTTCGCCTTCGTACATGCCCGGCATTTCAGCGGTTTCACCACCCACCAGCGAGCAACCGGCCAGTTCGCAGCCGGCGCCGATGCCGGTGACGACCTGAGCGGCGGTGTCGACGTTGAGCTTGCCGGTGGCGTAGTAATCGAGGAAGAACAGCGGTTCTGCACCACAGACCACCAGGTCATTGACGCACATGGCGACCAGATCGATGCCGATGGTGTCGTGCTTGTTCAGGTTCAGCGCCAGACGCAGCTTGGTACCCACGCCGTCAGTGCCGGAAACCAGAACCGGTTGCTTGTAGCCGGCCGGGATTTCGCAGAGGGCGCCGAAGCCTCCCAGGCCGCCCATGACTTCCGGACGCTTGGTGCGCTTGGCGACGCTCTTGATGCGTTCGACCAATGCTTCACCGGCGTCGATGTCTACACCGGCGTCTTTATAGCTCAGGGAGGGTTGCTTGCTCATAGAAAATCCAGGCCTTTAGGGGGGATTCGGAGGTATCGACCGCTGCGTTAGGGCCCGTTCAGCACCGCGCTGTCATGCGGTGGTAATGTTGGGGCCATGGCGATTGCCGGTCTGCGAAGGCGCGCGATTTTATCAGGCTTGCTCATCAGGGGCCATCCTTGCGCCGACAACAGGGCGGTGTTGCACCAAATAAACTCAACCCGGCGGCCTGTGAGTGCGAGCCTGGACGTTTAAGGTGTACTTTATGCGCGAACTGAATGATGGGTGGGCTCACGTCTGTCCCAGACTTGCATACCTGCTGAAACAGCTTCTTTTCACTTTTTTCCGTTCGGGAACTGTCCATGCGTTTTTCCAGAATTCTTCTAATCGGCTGTCTGTCCCTGATCAGCCTTCCCAGCCTTGCCGAGACGGTCAGCAACCTTTATCAGGTCCGCGAACCGGTCAATGGCCAGTCGCCCGATGAGCGCACGCGGGCCACGCAGGCCGCCGTCGACACCCTGGTGCTGCGCCTGACCGGCGACGCCAAGGCCGTGCAGGGTTCGGCCATCGCCGCGCTGCGCAAGGACCCGCAGCAGATCATCAGCCAGTACGGTTACGAGGCCGGACCGCCGGAGACCCTGCTGGTCGACTTCGATCCGGCAACCACCGAACGCGCGTTGCGCGATGCGGGTCTGTCGATCTGGGGCAGCAATCGTCCGTCGATTCTCGGCTGGTGGCTGAATGATTCGGTGGAAGGCTCGAATCTGGTCGGCGACGGTCAGGCCGCCGCCGAACCCTTGCGCCAGGCCGCTCAGCACCGCGGACTGCCGCTGCGTCTGCCGCTGGCTGATTTGAGCGAGCAGGGCATCGGTAATGCGAAGACCCTGGAGGGCACTGATCCTGCACCGCTCAAGGAAGCCTCCGAGCGCTATGGCGCCGACGCGATACTGGCTGTGCATGCTAAGGAAGATGGCGGTCAGTGGCAGGGCAAATGGCGCTTGTGGCTGGGTGATCAGCGTGAACAGGGCAGCGCGACCGGCGCCAGCTCCGAGGCGCTGGCCGATGCTGTGCTGCTGTCGGTAAGCGAGCGTCTGGCGCCGCGCTTCGTTGCCAAGCCGGGAGCGTCGACCGGCATGCTGATCCAGGTTCAGGGCATGACGCTGGAGCGCTATGCGCAACTGCTTCAGTTACTCGAACCGTTCGGCGTGCGTCTGAGTTCTGTCGAAGGCGATAAAGTGGTGTTTGAGGTCAGTGGCAGCACTGATCAGCTACGCTCGCAGTTGTCGCTGGCCAAGCTGCAGGAAGTGCCTGCAGCCGAAGCAGCCGCTACCGCAACGCCGCCTGCTGCGCCTGTCGATGCGACTGCGCCGGTTGCGCCAGCCAATGGAGCCGCTGCTGTTCCGGCACCTGCGCCCGCACCGATGATTGTTCCGGCGTCCGCGCCACAACTTTATTTCCGCTGGTAACCCGGCAAGAACGCTTTTCCATTGGCTTGAGGGATGTTGATGACTGATATGCGGCGTTGGTTCTGGATCGGCGGCCTGGCCTTGCTGGTCGCATTCGTGGTGCTGTTGCACCCGATCCTCACTCCTTTTCTGGTGGCGCTGCTACTGGCCTATATGGGCGATCCGCTGGTGGATCGCCTGGAGCGCGCCGGACTGTCCAGAACCCTGAGCGTCGTAGTCGTGTTCGGGCTGTTCACGCTGGTGCTGATGGCGTTACTGCTGATTCTGGTGCCGATGCTGGCCAAGCAGTTGTTCCGGCTCTACGAGCTGGCGCCGCAGATTCTCGACTGGCTGCAACACGCGGCGTTGCCATGGGTCCAGGCCAAGTTCGGGCTGGCAGACGGGTTCTGGAAGTTCGACAAGATCAAGGCCGCCATCTCCGAGCATATGGGCCAGGCCGGGGACATCGTCTCTATCGTGCTGTCCCAGGCGACGGCTTCCAGCCTGGCGCTGATCGGCTGGCTGACCAACCTGGTACTGATTCCCGTGGTGTGTTTCTACCTGCTGCGTGACTGGGACATCATGACCGGCAAGATCCGCGGCCTGCTGCCGCGTCAGCGTGAAGCTCAGATCGTCAAGCTGGCGGGCGAGTGCCACGAAGTGCTCGGCGCGTTCATACGCGGTCAGTTGCTGGTGATGGTCGGCCTTGGCGTGATCTACGCGGCCGGTCTGATGCTGGTCGGGCTGGAGCTGGGCCTGCTGATCGGCGTGATTGCCGGTCTGGCGGCCATCGTGCCTTATATGGGGTTCGTGATCGGTATCGGTTCGGCGCTGGTGGCCGGGCTGTTCCAGTTTGGCGGTGACCTGTACCCGATGATGGGGATCGTGGCGGTGTTCATGATCGGTCAGGCCCTCGAAGGGATGGTGCTGACGCCGTTGCTGGTCGGTGATCGCATCGGCCTGCACCCGGTCGCGGTCATCTTCGCGATTCTGGCGGGTGGCGAGCTGTTCGGTTTTACCGGCATTCTGCTGGCCCTGCCGGTGGCCGCGGTGATCATGGTGCTGGTGCGGCACATGCATGATCTGTACAAGGACTCGGAAATCTACGCAGGCGCGGAAGATCCGGAGCTGTAAGGTCGACGCAAGCCTCTTCGCCGCCCGGTGAAGAGGCTCATGCCTTGAGGGTATGCGCCCCTTCAAACGCCCCGTACTGGGCGGCGCTTCACTCACCCTGACGCAAACCTTTGATTTTGCTTGAGGTCTGTCGCATTGTGCGACCAGCGTCACGGGTATAAACTTTGCGCTCTTTACACAGAGGCCCTTGACGGTTTGCATGAGCCGTTAGTCAGCATGAAACCGATTCAGCTGCCCCTGAGTGTGCGTCTGCGTGATGACGCCACTTTCGTCAATTACTATCCAGGCGCCAACGCCGCTGCACTCGGCTATGTCGAGCGGCTGTGCGAAGCCGACGCTGGCTGGACCGAAAGCCTCATCTATCTGTGGGGCAAGGACGGGGTAGGGCGCACGCACCTGCTGCAGGCTGCCTGCCTGCGTTTCGAACAGTTGGGCGAGCCAGCGGTGTATCTTCCGCTGGCCGAAGTCATAGATGAAGGCATCGAGCTGTTCGATCATCTGGAGCAGTACGAACTGGTGTGTCTGGACGACCTGCAGGCGATCGTCGGCAAGCCGGACTGGGAAGAAGCGCTGTTTCATCTGTTCAATCGCCTGCGTGACAGCGGCCGTCGTCTGCTGATTGCCGCGTCCAAATCGCCCCGCGAACTGCCGGTAAAGCTTCCCGACCTGAAATCGCGCCTGACCATGGCGCTGGTGTTCCAGATGCGCGGGCTGTCCGACGAGGACAAGCTGCGTGCCCTGCAACTGCGTGCTTCACGGCGCGGCCTGCACCTGACCGACGATGTCGGGCATTTCATCCTGACGCGTGGTACACGCAGCATGAGCGCGTTGTTCGAATTGCTCGAGCGCCTCGATCAGGCGTCACTCCAGGAAAAGCGCAAGCTGACCATTCCCTTCCTTAAAGAGACCCTCGGGTGGTAGATCAGGCGCTGTTGATGCAGACGGCGGCTGCCTTGCGCCATGCAAAACGGATTCTGGTGATCACCGGGGCGGGGCTGTCTGCCGATTCGGGGCTGCCGACCTATCGAGGTGTAGGCGGGCTCTACAATGGCAAGACCGACGATGGCCTGCCTATCGAAATGGCCCTGTCCGGGCCCATGCTGCGTCGTGATCCTGAGCTGTGCTGGAAATACATCGCCGAACTGGGCAAGGCGTGCCTGGGTGGCGAGCCGAATGTCGCGCATTACGCCATCGCCCAGTTGCAGCGCATCAAACCCGAGTGCTGGGTACTGACCCAGAACGTCGACGGTTACCATCGCGCGGCAGGCAGTCCGCCGGAGCGCCTGATCGAAATTCACGGGCAACTCTCGCCACTGTTTTGCCAATCCTGCGGTGCTGAGGATTCGCAATTGAGTGAGCACTTGCAGCGTCCTTTGCCCCCCTTATGCCCGGCATGTAGTGGCATTTTGCGACCGTCCGTCGTTCTTTTTCAGGAAATGCTTCCCGAAAAAGCGCTGGAAACACTGCATGAACAGCTGGCTAAAGGCTATGACGCAGTGTTGAGTATCGGCACCACCGCAAGCTTCCCCTACATTCACGAACCGGTCATTCGCACCAGAGTTTCCGGGGGTTTTACCGCAGAAATCAATCCGCAGCCGACGGATCACAGCGCGCAGATGGACGTCTTTTTGCCGTACCGCGCGGCACATGTCATGGCAGAACTCATAAGTCACATCTAGTTCGATTGAATTTGCAAATCACCTTCATAAAAGGCATAGTCTCGCCATCTTAACTAGTCAGCCACGGTTGTGCCCATGCAAGTTGTTCGCTTCGCACCCCTCGTGCCTCTCGCACTCGTTACATTTCTCTTCGGTTGCTCGGCCAATATGCCGGTCGCACAGCAGGAACAGGCCCAGCCGGTTCCACGCTATCAGAGCGCAATCAATGCCAATGCCCAGTCCGCAGCCCGTCGCGCCGACGCGGCAGTCCTGCAGGACGAGCTCGCTACCGAAGACGAACTGTCCCAGTTCGCTGATAACAAGTCTTACCAACTGCCGGCCCTGGCCGACAGCATCCTGGAGCGTGGCAAGTCGCTGATCGGCACCCGCTACAAGTTCGGCGGCACGTCGACTTCTTCGGGGTTCGATTGCAGCGGCTTCATCGGTTATCTGTTTCGCGAAGAGGCCGGCATGAGCCTGCCACGTTCCACGCGTGAAATGATCAACGTCAACGCACCTCTGGTGGCGCGCAACAAGCTTCAGCCGGGCGATGTGCTGTTCTTCAGTACTCGCGGTCGCGGTCAGGTCAGTCACGCAGCGATCTACGCCGGTAATCGGCAGTTCATCCACTCCAGCAGTCGCCGCAGCGGCGGTGTGCGCATCGACAGCCTCGATGACGCCTACTGGAGCAAGACCTTCATCGAGGCCAAGCGGCCTCTGGCGATGGCCCCAGGTACTGTTGCAGTAAAATCGACACCTGAAGTCACGCAGACAACGGCGATGACTTCGACTACAGTCAAGACCGCGCCCAAGCGGCGTAAATAAATAGAACGCGCAGTACAAGACCTTCGGGTCTTTCTGCGTTTTTGAGCTTCTCGGCAGCGTAAGCCGCATCCGGATAGGTTGTTGTGGTTATGTCGATTGCGTTGCGCCTGTTAGTCATCTCTGTTGCTGCGTTGCTCGGTGCCTGCGCCAGCGCGCCGCCTCCGCCCAAAGCGCCCCGGATCGTTCAGCGTCCGGTGGTCACTGCACCTCCCCAGATTCTTTCTCCGGCTGCCGAAGACGTGCTGTTTCGTGCGTTGGGGCTGGTTGGCACGCCTTATCGCTGGGGCGGCAACACGCCTGACTCCGGTTTCGATTGCAGCGGTCTTATAGGCTATGTCTATCGTGATGCGGCGGGCATTTCCCTGCCGCGTTCCACACGCGAGATGATCGTGATGGGCGCACCGAATATTCGTCGCGAGCAATTGCAGTCAGGTGATCTGGTGTTCTTCGCCACATCGGGCGGTTCTCAGGTGTCCCACGCCGGGATCTATGTCGGCGAAGGCCGCTTCGTGCATGCGCCGGCCACCGGCGGCACGGTCAAGCTCGACAGCCTCGACAAGCCTTACTGGCAGAGAGCCTATCTCAACGCCAAACGCGTGATTCAGCCGTCCAGCCTGGCGCAGAATCGGCCTTAAGCGCTTCGCGCTGATTGCTCTGCGCGCACTCAAGAGCGTCCAGAACTGCATGCCCACGCCCACGCGGAGCGCTCAACGTTACTTTAGATTCTGGCCGTAGGCCGTAGGAGCGAACTTGTTCGCGAAAGGGCCGGTATGATCGCCGAAAATGCATCTTCTGAAACACCGCCTTCGCGAACAAGTTCGCTCCTACGCCCTTCGGGCAGAACCCTGAAAGGCACGTATTCCGGGCTCTCCAGGACTTGTGTGTAACGCCGAGTGCTGGAGCGTAGGGAGCGATGATCTCAACTATCGTGCGACGCTCTGCGTCAAACCTCTACGCTCGGCGTTACTGAGCAGCCTTGGCGGATGTCACGCGCCAGATCTTGTTGCCGACATCGTCGGCCACCAGCAATCCGCCGCGCTGGTCATTGACCACGCCAACCGGGCGACCCATGGCTTTTTCATCCTTGTTGAGGAAGCCGGTCAACACATCGACCGGTGTGCCGTTGGGTTTGCCGCCGCTGAATGGAATGAACACCACCTTGTAGCCGCTGTGCGGTTTGCGGTTCCAGGAGCCGTGCTGGCCGATGAACAGGCCCTCGTTGAACGGCGCAGCCAGTGTCTTGCCGTCGGCGAACACCAAGCCCAGCGAAGCGGTGTGCGGACCGACTGCGTAATCCGGGGCAATCGCCTTGGCGACCAGTGCCGGGTTCTGCGGCTTGACGCGCTCGTCGACGTGCTGGCCGTAATAGCTGTAAGGCCAGCCGTAGAATGCGCCGTCCTGCACCGAGGTCACGTAGTCAGGCACCAGATCGCTGCCGATCTCGTCGCGCTCGTTGACCGCCGTCCACAGCTTGCCGGTCTTCGGTTCCCAATCCATGCCGTTGGGGTTGCGCAGGCCGGACGCGAAGATCCGGTGGTTGCCGGTGGCCGCGTCCACTTCCCAGATCGCCGCACGACCTTCTTCCTTGTCCATGCCGTTCTCGGCCACGTTACTGTTGGAGCCCACGGTCACGTACAGCTTGCTGCCATCCTTGCTGGCGATGACGTTCTTGGTCCAGTGGTGATTGAGCGTACCGCCCGGCAGGTCGACCACTTTGGTCGCTTGCGCGCTGATCGAGGTCTGCCCGGATTCATACGGGAAGCTGATCAGGCGGTCAGTGTCGGCGACATACAGCTTGTTGCCCACCAGGGTCATGCCGAACGGCGAATTGAGGTTTTGCAGGAAAACCGTGCGGGTCTCTGCCACACCGTCCTTGTCCACGTCACGCAGCAAGGTGATGCGGTTGGCGCTGGGCACACCGGCACCGGCGCGGCCCATGACTTTTTCCATCACCCAGCCGCGAATGCCTTTGGAATCATCCGGTTTGGCGGGGGAATTGGTTTCTGCTACCAGCACGTCACCGTTGGGCAACACATACAGCCAGCGCGGGTGGTCGAGGTTCTCGGCGAACGCAGCCACTTGTGTGCCCGGCGCGGCGACCGGCCTGGCGCCTTTTTCCCAGCCTACGGCAGGGGCGATGTTGACGGTCGGAATCAGCGTCTTGTTGGGCTCCGGCAGCTTGGGCGAGGGGCCTGTTCCATCCGAGACTTGCAGGCTCGACGACTCGCCGCAGGCAGCGAGGCCGCCGGCGACCAGCAGCAACACTGCGTAGTGGGGTCTGAGTTTGAACATTGTCGATCTCCATTAACAAGGGCGTGGTCCAGTAACTGATAGAGGCGCCGCCAACCCGCTAGGTTCAATCACGTTCCGCAGCGACGGTGTCGATTGACGCTCCCGGTCCAACCCTCTACCCTTCGCGGTTTGTTTCAGGTGCTCTGCAATCCTCGATTGGCAGAGTGAAACAGGGAAGCCGGTGTGGGTCGACAGATCCGATCCCGGCGCTGCCCCCGCAACGGTAAATGAGTCAAGGCTGTGCCTGACGCCACTGTGTTTCGACATGGGAAGGCGCGCAGCCGGGGTGACCCGCTCATGAGCCCGGAGACCGGCCTGAATCACTCAATGACATCACGGAGGGTGATGTTCTGTGCAGGGCGTTGCCGTGCTGTCCAGTGCTGTCCTTCCGTCTGTTGTCGCCTGCCCCGAGCGGAGAGCCCAGATGAACGAATCCCCCGAACGCGACGAACGCCATCTGGCGCGCATGCAGCGCAAGAAAGCCTTCATGGACCAGCGTATTGCCAGCTCGCCCAACGAGTGCGGCCTGCTGCTGGTGTTGACCGGCAATGGCAAGGGCAAGAGCAGCTCGGCGTTCGGTATGCTCGCCCGGGCCATGGGCCACGACATGCAGTGTGGCGTGGTGCAGTTCATCAAGGGCCGCAACAGCACGGGCGAAGAAATGTTTTTCCGCCGTTTCCCCGAGCAGGTGCGCTATCACGTGATGGGCGAGGGCTTCACCTGGGAAACCCAGGATCGCCAGCGTGACATCGCCGCCGCTGAGGCCGCCTGGGCCGTGTCTCAGGAAATGCTTCGCGATCCGGCCATTGGTCTGGTGGTGCTCGACGAACTGAATATCGCCCTCAAACATGGCTACCTCGACCTCGAACAGGTGCTGAGCGATCTGCAGGCACGTCCGCCGATGCAGCACGTATTGGTGACTGGCCGCGGTGCCAAAGCCGAATTGATCGACCTGGCCGATACTGTTTCCGAGATCGGCGTGGTCAAGCACGCGTTTCAGGCCGGTATTCGTGCGCAGAAAGGTATCGAGCTGTGAACCCTTCATCATTGAGCGCATTGCAATGAGAGCCCCGCGTGATTGCCCGGCGGTACTGATCGCTGCGCCTGCCTCCGGGCAAGGCAAAACCACGGTGACCGCTGCACTGGCACGCCTGCACCGCAACCAGGGGCGCAAGGTCCGGGTGTTCAAGTGCGGCCCGGACTTTCTCGACCCGATGATTCTCGAGCGGGCCAGTGGCGCGCCGGTCTATCAACTCGACATGTGGATGGTCGGTGCCGATGAAAGCCGTCGCCTGTTGTGGGAAGCGGCTGACGAGGCCGACCTGATTCTGATCGAAGGGGTCATGGGCCTGTTCGATGGCACGCCGTCGAGCGCCGACCTGGCCCGGCATTTTGGCGTGCCGGTACTCGGTGTGATCGACGGCACGGCCATGGCGCAGACGTTTGGCGCACTGGCGCTGGGCCTGGCGCGCTATCAGCCTGATCTGCCGTTCGCCGGCGTGCTGGCCAATCGCGTCGGCACGGTACGCCATGCGCAGTTGCTGGAGAACAGCCTGACCGAAGGCCTGCGCTGGTACGGCGCCCTGTCCCGGGAGGTCGGCTTCGAATTGCCCAGCCGCCATCTGGGGCTGGTCCAGGCCAGTGAGCTCAATGATCTGGACGTGCGTCTGGACATGGCGGCTGCGGCGCTGGCCAGCACCTGCGAAGTGGCCTTGCCGCCGGCCGTGACCTTTACTGCGCCCGACCCGGTGCAGGTCGAGCCGCTGCTGCGCGGCATCCGCATCGCCATCGCGCGCGACGAAGCCTTTGCCTTTCTGTATGGCGCGAGCCTGGACCTGCTGAGGAACATGGGCGCCGAACTGAGCTTCTTCTCGCCGATCCATGATCGCGAGCTGCCCGACGCCGACAGCCTGTACCTGCCAGGCGGCTACCCGGAGCTGCACCACGTCGCGCTGGCCGCCAATGGCACGATGCAGGCTTCGATCAGGGCTCACCATATTGCCGGCAAGCCGATTCTCGCCGAGTGCGGCGGCATGCTCTATTTGCTCGAAGCCTTGACCGATGTCGAGGGCGTGCGCGCCGAACTGGTCGGCTTGCTGTCCGGTGAAGCGGTCATGCAGAAGCGTCTGGCCGCGCTGGCCTTGCAAGCCGTCGAGCTGCCCGAGGGCACGCTGCACGGTCACACTTATCACCATTCGCTGACCAGCACCGAGCTGCAGCCGATTGCGCGTGGCGTCAGCCCCAATGGCGGGCGCGGCGCAGAAGCGGTCTATCGCCTGGGTCGCCTGACCGCGTCCTACGTGCATTTCTATTTTCCTTCCTGCCCTCAGGCGATCGCGGCGCTGTTCAAACCATGACCGAGCAAGCGTTCAGCCCCGAAGAGCGGGCTGCGGTGTACCGCGCCATCGCCGAACGTCGCGACATGCGCCACTTCATCGGCGGCACGGTCGCGCCCGAGCTGCTGGCACGTGTGCTGGAGGCCGCGCATCAGGCCCCCAGCGTCGGGCTGATGCAACCGTGGCGCTTCATCCGCATCAGCGACCCGCTATTGCGCGGCAGGATGCAGGCGCAGGTAGAGCAAGAGCGTATCCGGACCGCCGAGGCGCTGGGTGAGCGCACCGACGAATTCATGAAGCTCAAGGTCGAAGGCATCAACGACTGTGCAGAAGTGCTGGTCGCCGCGCTGATGGAAGGGCGTGAGCAACACATTTTCGGCCGGCGCACCTTGCCGGAAATGGACATGGCTTCGCTGTCCTGCGCGATCCAGAACCTGTGGCTGGCCTCGCGTGCAGAAGGCCTGGGCATGGGCTGGGTGTCGCTGTTCGACCCCGAGGCGCTGGCCGAACTGCTGGGCATGCCTGACGGCGCCAAGCCGTTGGCGATCATTTGCCTGGGCCCGGTCAAGGAATTTTATCCCGCGCCAATGCTGGTGATGGAAGGCTGGGCGCAGGCGCGTCCGCTGCATGAGTTGCTGTACGAGAATCAATGGGGAGTGAGTCAATGAGTGTGGCGCTGCTGAGCGTCGCCGGAGTCGCGCTGGATGCGCTGCTCGGTGAGCCGAAACGATGGCATCCGCTGGTGGCGTTCGGCAACTTCGCCAGTCGGGTCGAGCAGCGTTTCAACAGTGGCGGCCGTGGCTGGCGCAGTCACGGCGTTACCGCCTGGGTCATCACTGTTGTGCCGCTGACGTTGCTGGCCACGCTGCTGAGCTGGTTGCCTGGCGTGGGCTGGCTGTTCGAGATTCTGGCGCTGTATTGCGCGCTGGGCATGCGTAGCCTGGGCGAGCACGTTCAGCCGGTGGCGCAAGCGCTGCGCAGTGATGATCTGATCGAAGCACGTCAGCGCGTCGGTTATCTGGTCAGTCGCCAGACCACTGAGCTGGACGCTACCGAAGTCGCCCGCGCAGCCACCGAGTCGGTGCTGGAGAACGGCAGCGATGCGGTGTTCGCTGCGCTGTTCTGGTTCATGGTGGCCGGTGCGCCCGGCGTGGTGCTGTACCGGCTGAGCAATACGCTGGACGCCATGTGGGGCTATCGCAACGAGCGCTTTGAGCGTTTTGGCTGGGCTGCGGCGAAGATCGACGATCTGCTCAACTATATTCCCGCACGTCTTGTGGCATTGACTTACGCCTTGCTGGGCAAGACCCGACTGGCGCTGCGTTGCTGGCGCACACAGGCTCCGGCCTGGGACAGTCCGAATGCCGGTCCGGTGATGGCCGCTGGCGCAGGCGCGCTGGGTGTCGAGCTGGGTGGCGCGGCGATCTATCACGGCGAGCTGCATCAGCGTCCGCAACTGGGCGAGGGTGCGCCTGCCGATGCGGACTCGATCGATCGCGGCTGGCAACTGGTGCAGCGCGGCGTGTGGTTATGGCTGCTGGTCATCTGCGTGGCGGCTGAATTTTATGCTTGAGCACGGCGGGCGGTTGCGCGCGGCGGCGCAGCATTACGGTATTCATCTGGCCGACTGGCTGGACCTGTCCACCGGGATCGCACCCTGGTCGTGGCCCATCCCGGAGATCCCGACGCGTGCCTGGGCGCGGTTGCCCGAGACCGACGATGGTCTGGAAGCGGCGGCCTGCACTTATTACGGCGTGACCCGGTTATTGCCGGTGTCCGGTTCGCAGGCTGCGATTCAGGCGCTGCCGCGGGTGCGCAGCGGAGGGCGGGTCGGCGTTCTGTCGCCCTGCTACGCAGAGCACGCGCATGCCTGGCGCAAGAACGGTTTCGTGGTGCGTGAGGTAGGTGAGCAGGAGGTCGAATACTTCCTCGACAGCCTGGACGTGCTGGTGGTGGTCAACCCCAACAACCCGACCGGCCTGCACCTGAGCGCCGAGCGCCTGCTGGAGTGGCATGCGCGACTGGCCGAGCGCGGTGGCTGGCTGGTCGTCGATGAAGCGTTCATGGATAACACGCCGGGCGTGAGCCTGGCGGCCGAGACGTGGCGCACCGGGCTGATCGTCCTGCGTTCGTTTGGCAAGTTTTTCGGCCTGGCCGGCGTCCGGCTCGGTTTTGTCATGGCCGAACCGGTGTTGTTGAGGATGCTGGCGCAGGAAATCGGCCCCTGGTCGGTCAGTGGGCCAACCCGGATCATCGGTCAGGTGTGCCTCAGCGATCAGCAGGGGCAGGCGCGTCAGCGTGAGCGCTGTGAGCAGGCCCGCGACCGGCTGGTGGCGCTGCTCGACCAGTACGCCCTGACCCCGCAAGGCGGCTGTGCGCTGTTTCAATGGCTGGTGACCCCTGAAGCGCAGACGCTCTATGAGTTTTGTGCGCTGCGTGGCGTGCTGCTGCGCCTGTTCAAGGGTGATTCCCCCGAGTCGTCCAGTCTGCGTTTTGGCCTGCCCTGCGACGAGGCCGACTGGCTGCGGCTGCACGATGTTCTGCTTGAATACCGCAAGGAATACCCATGAGCACGCTGATGGTACAAGGCACCACCTCCGATGCCGGCAAAAGCACCCTGGTGACGGCCCTGTGCCGCTGGCTGACCCGCCAGGGCGTCAAGGTCGTGCCGTTCAAGCCGCAGAACATGGCGCTCAACAGCGCGGTGACCGCAGACGGCGGCGAGATCGGCCGCGCACAGGCCGTGCAGGCGCAGGCGTGCTACCTCGAACCGCACACCGACATGAACCCGGTGCTGCTCAAGCCCAACAGTGACACCGGCGCGCAGGTGATCATTCACGGCCGCGCCGTGACCACCATGAACGCGGTGGCGTATCACGGCTATAAAGAGATCGCCATGCAGGCGGTGCTGGAATCGCATCGGCGCCTGGGTGAAAGCTATCCGGTGATCGTGGTCGAGGGCGCGGGTTCACCGGCCGAGATCAACCTGCGCGCCAACGATATCGCCAACATGGGATTTGCCGAGGCGGTCGACTGCCCGGTGCTGCTGATTGCCGACATCAATCGTGGCGGGGTGTTTGCCCATCTGGTCGGCACGCTAGAGTTGCTGTCGCTCAGCGAGCAGGCGCGGGTCAAGGGTTTCATCATCAACCGTTTTCGTGGCGACATCGCCTTGTTGCAGCCGGGCCTGGACTGGCTGGAAGCACGCACCGGCAAGCCGGTGGTTGGCGTGCTGCCCTATGTGATGGATCTGCACCTGGAGGCCGAAGACGGCCTGGACCAGCGTCAGACCGACAAGGTCGAGCATGTGCTGAACGTGGTGGTCCCGGTGCTGCCTCGCATCAGTAATCACACCGACTTCGACCCGTTGCGCCTGCACCCTCAGGTCAATCTGCAATTCATCGGCCCCGGCAAGGCGATTCCTCCTGCGGACCTGATCATTCTGCCCGGCTCCAAGAGCGTGCGCAGCGATCTGAACTACCTGCGCAACAATGGCTGGGACACCGCCATCGCTCGGCATTTGCGTTACGGCGGCAAGCTGATGGGCATCTGCGGCGGCCTGCAAATGCTCGGTGAGCAGGTACACGATCCACTCGGGCTGGAAGGCGCAGCCGGGTCCAGTGCCGGGTTCGGCTTGCTGGCCATGAGCACGGTGCTGGAAGCGGAAAAGCAACTGCGCAATGTGCGCGGTCGTCTGACCCTGGAAGATGCCGAGGTCAGCGGTTACGAAATTCATGCCGGCGTAACGACAGGGCCGGCGCTGGAGCAGGCTGCCGTGCAACTGGACGATGGGCGTTGCGATGGCGCGCAGAGTGCCGACGGGCAGGTGCTGGGGACTTACCTGCACGGCCTGTTCGAATCACCTGCTGCGTGTAGCGCGTTGCTGCGCTGGGCGGGGTTGGCGAACGTGCAATCCGTCGATTATCACGCCCTGCGCGAGCGTGACATCGAACGTCTGGCGGACCTGGTGGAAAAGCATCTGGACGGCCCATTGCTTCGCGAACTGTGTGGCCTGGAGGCGAACTGAATGCTGCAATTGATCCTCGGCGGCGCGCGTTCCGGCAAGAGTCGCCTGGCGGAAAAACTGGCCGCCGACAGCGCGCTGAAGGTGACCTACATCGCTACCAGTCAGCCGCTGGACGGCGAAATGAATCAGCGTGTTGCCAGCCATCGCGCACGCCGTCCCGAGCACTGGGGATTGGTCGAAGAACCGATCGAGCTGGCGCGGGTGCTGCGCGAAAAGGCGGCGCCCGATTGCTGCCTGCTGGTCGATTGCCTGACTCTCTGGCTGACCAATCTGCTGATGCTCGACAACCCCGAGCGCTTGCTTCAAGAACGTGAATCCCTGCTCGACAGCCTCGCCGGGCTGCCGGGTGAAATCATTTTTGTCAGCAACGAAACCGGGCTTGGCGTCGTGCCGCTCGGCGAACTGACCCGTCGCTATGTCGATGAAGCCGGCCTGTTGCATCAGGCGCTGGCCGAGCGTTGCCAGCGTGTCGTGTTGACCGTTGCCGGCTTGCCCCTGACGTTGAAAGGAACCGCGCTATGAGTAATTCCTGGTGGCTCAAGCCTGCACAGGCTATTGATGTGCCGATGCGCGAGGCGGCACTGGCCCGTCAGCAGCAACTGACCAAACCCGCCGGATCACTGGCGCAACTGGAGCGCCTGGCGGTGCAACTGGCCGGTCTGCAGGGACGTGAGCGTCCGGCCGTCGATCAACTGTGGATCGCGATTTTTGCCGCTGATCATGGGGTCGTCGCAGAGGGCGTGTCGGCGTACCCACAGGAAGTCACCGGGCAGATGCTGCACAACTTCGTCAATGGCGGCGCCGCGATCAGCGTGCTGGCGCGTCAGCTCTCCGCACAACTGGACGTGGTCGATCTGGGCACCGTGTCGCCAATGGACCTGCCCGGGGTGCGCCATCTGCGCATTGGCGCGGGCACCGCCAATTTTGCCCATGGGCCGGCCATGAGTGTCGAGCAGGGACTCGCCGCCCTGCAGGCCGGGCGTGACAGCGTATTGCGCGCCAAGGCTGTCGGCACTGAACTGTTCATCGGTGGCGAGATGGGCATCGGCAACACCACAGCCGCCAGCGCAGTCGCCTGCTCGCTGCTGGAGTGCGCCGCGCCATTGCTGGTCGGGCCGGGCACCGGGCTGAACGCCGAGGGTATTCAGCACAAGACGCGCGTCATTGAGCGCGCACTGGCCTTGCACGCCGAGCAGGCCGGTGACCCGTTAAACAGCCTGTTCTGCCTGGGCGGCTTCGAAATCGCCGCACTGGCCGGTGCGTACCTGGCCTGCGCGCAGGAAGGAATTGCGGTACTGGTCGACGGTTTCATTTGCAGCGTGGCCGCGCTGGTGGCGGTACGCCTGAACCCTTCCTGCCGCAACTGGCTGCTGTTCGGTCATCGGGGCGCCGAACCGGGCCATCGGCATCTGCTGGAAACGCTGCAGGCCGAACCGTTGCTGGACCTCGGTTTGCGTCTGGGCGAGGGCAGTGGTGCCGCACTGGCAGTACCGCTGGTGCGCCTGGCGTGCGAGCTGCACAACGGCATGGCGACATTTGCCGAAGCGGCTGTGGCGGACCGCCCCGCATGACCTTGCACCTGGACTTGTTGCGTCACGGCGAAACCGAACGGGGCGGCGGCCTGCGCGGCAGCATCGACGACGCCCTGACCGAGCCTGGCTGGCAGCAGATGCGTGCGGCAGTGGCTGGTGGCGGACCGTGGACGCGGATTGTCAGCTCGCCGCTGCAACGTTGCGCACGTTTCTCCGAAGAGCTGGCGCAGCGCTTGTCGTTGCCCCTGCACCTGGAGCCCGGTTTGCAGGAGCTGCATTTCGGCGACTGGGAAGGGCACAGCCCTGCGCAACTCATGGAAACCGATGCTGAGGGCCTGGGTCTGTTCTGGGCGGATCCTTATGCCTTCACACCTCCCAATGGCGAGCCGGTAGTGGATTTCTCGAACCGGGTATTGAGTGCCGTTGAGCGTCTGCATCAGGCTTATGCCGGTGAGCGCGTGTTGCTGGTCAGTCATGGCGGTGTCATGCGCCTGCTGTTGGCGCAGGCGCGTGGCCTGCCGCGTGAGCAACTGTTGCAGGTGGTGGTCGGGCATGGCGCGCTGTTGTCGATTCAGGTCGCTGCTGATCGCGTACTCACGGAGGTCTGAGATGCTGCCGTTCTGGATTGCCCTGCAATTTCTCGGCAGCCTGCCGATCAGACTGCCTGGCATGCCGCGCCCTGAAGAGCTGGGGCGTTCCTTGCTGTTCTACCCGTTGGTGGGGGCGGTGTTCGGCACGCTGCTGCTGGGCTTCAACACGCTGCTCAGTGGTGCGCCGCTGATGCTGCACGCCGCGCTGGTACTCACTGCCTGGGTGTTGCTCAGCGGCGGCCTGCATCTGGACGGTCTGGCCGACAGTGCTGACGCCTGGCTGGGCGGCTTCGGTGACCGTGAACGCACCTTGAAGATCATGAAAGACCCACGCAGCGGGCCTATCGCCGTGGTCACGCTGGTCCTGGTACTGCTGCTCAAGTTTGCTGCGATTCTGGCGCTGATCGAGAGCCATGCCAGCGTCTGGCTGCTGTTGGCTCCGGTGATCGGGCGCGCGGCCATGCTTGGGCTGTTTCTGGGGACGCCGTATGTGCGTTCCGGCGGGCTGGGGCAGGCGTTGGCCGATCACCTGCCGCGCGGCCCTGGACGCAAGGTTTTGCTCGCCACCGCCATTGCGTGCGTGCTGCTCGCCGGCTGGTCGGGGGTAGCCGTATTGCTGGTCTGCGCCGTCTGTTTCTTCTGGCTGCGGCAGCTGATGATGCGCCGTCTGGGCGGATGCACCGGTGATACAGCCGGGGCATTGCTCGAGCTGCTGGAGTTGGCGGTGCTGCTGACGCTGGCGCTGCTTTGAGACCCTGCGCAACGCTTTGTTGACAGCTTTTACCGGCAGCGCGTAGCTTCGCCAATCGCGGGTAAAACCATGTAACACACAGCGCAGGGAGCTCAACCATGACATCGATCTGGCGTACCAGTGGCTGGGTTCTGCTGGGGAGTGCGCTGATTCTTGCGCTTTCACTCGGTACGCGGCACGGCTTCGGTCTGTTTCTGGCGCCCATGAGCGCCGAGTTTGGCTGGGGACGCGAAGTCTTTGCCTTTGCCATCGCTCTGCAGAATCTGATGTGGGGCCTGGCACAGCCCTTCGCCGGGGCGCTGGCAGATCGATTCGGGGCGGCGAAAGTCGTCTTCGTCGGCGGTGTGCTGTATGCCGCAGGTCTGTTGTGCATGAGTACCGCCGATTCTTCCCTCAGCCTTTCATTGAGCGCCGGTCTGCTGATCGGTATCGGCCTGTCCGGTACATCGTTTTCGGTCATCCTGGGGGTCGTGGGGCGTGCGCTGCCTGCGGAAAAACGCAGTATGGGCATGGGTATCGCCAGCGCAGCCGGCTCATTCGGTCAGTTCGCCATGCTGCCCGGTACATTGGGCCTGATCAGCTGGCTGGGCTGGTCCGGCGCCTTTCTGGTGCTGGGCGTGATGGTGGCGTTGATCCTGCCTCTGGTGGGCATGCTCAAGGATACGCCGAGCGTATCCACCGGCGTCGAGCTGACCCTCGGCGAGGCGCTGCGTGAAGCGTGCTCGCATTCGGGGTTCTGGCTGCTGGCACTGGGGTTCTTCGTCTGCGGCTTTCAAGTGGTATTCATTGGAGTGCACTTACCGGCGTATCTGGTGGATCAGCACCTGCCCGCCAAGGTCGGCACTACAGTGCTGGCCCTGATCGGCCTGTTCAATATCTTCGGCACCTACACCGCAGGCTGGCTTGGCGGGCGCATGTCCAAGCCCCGGCTGCTGACCGTGCTTTACCTGTTGCGCGCGGTGGTGATCGTGTTGTTTCTGTGGATACCCTTGAGCCAGACCACAGCGTATCTGTTCGGCGTGGCGATGGGCTTGCTGTGGCTGTCTACCGTGCCGCTGACCAACGGTACGGTCGCGACACTGTTCGGTGTGCGCAACCTGTCGATGCTGGGCGGCATTGTCTTTTTGTTTCACCAGTTAGGCGCCTTCCTCGGTGGCTGGCTGGGCGGGCTTGTGTATGACCGTACCGGCAGCTACGACCTGATCTGGCAAGTCTCGATACTCCTGAGTCTGCTCGCCGCGGCACTCAACTGGCCGGTGCGCGAGCGCCCGGTGGCACGCTTGCAGGCGCAGGGCAGTCTGGCATGAGTCGGCGCTGGCCGTTGCTGGCGGCGCTGCTGGTGGGCGCGGTGGTGCTGGGGTTGCTCTGGTGGGCTTGGCAGCATGTCGGGCTGGCCGCATTGCAACTGGGAATGGGCGCTTGCTAGGCAGACGCTCCGGCATGCGGTAGCGTGTCGGCAGACGACAACAATATCCAGGGCCGCCATGATGAAACTTCGCTTTTTTTCGATCCCTCTTTTGCTGCTGGCCATGAGCGGTGCTGCCATGGCTGCCGACTGCCCGCCGTTGCTGCAAGGCGAGTTGCCCAAGCTGCGCGCCAAGGAAAACATCGACCTGTGCAAGCGCTTCGCCGGCAAGCCGCTGGTGGTGGTCAATACTGCCAGTTTCTGCGGCTTTGCCCCGCAGTTCAAAGGCCTTGAAGCGCTGAGTCAGCGCTACAAGGGGCAGGGGCTGGAGGTGTTGGGCGTGCCGTCCAATGACTTCAAACAGGAAGCCAAGGATGGTGAGGAGACCGCCAAGGTCTGCTACGTCAATTATGGCGTGACTTTCACCATGACCGAGCCGCAGGCCGTACGCGGCGACGATGCGACCCATCTGTTCAAGGTACTGGCCGAGCAGAGCAGTGCGCCGCGCTGGAACTTTTACAAGTATGTGGTCGATCGCCAGGGCAAGGTCATCGCCAACTTCTCCAGCATGACCAAGCCGGATGATCCTGAGCTGATCGCAGCCATTGAGAAGGCGATTGCGTCTAAGCCTTAGGGGGCAAAAAAGGGTGGCTTGAGTCTTGTCTGAATCGACCTGGCATCGCACAACCCTTGTGTGACGCGGAGCGCCACGTAGAGGACGCGGAGCGTCCAGAACTGCATGCCGACGCGGAGCGTCGGCACGATAGTCAGTTAATGCCGCGGAGCATTGGCACGATAGTCAGTTAATGACTCGGAGTATCTGCACGCTAGTCAATCAATGCAGGTCTGAGAGCTCAAGGCGCCCAATTAAAAAGCCCGCAACCATTACGGGTTGCGGGCTTTTTTGCAGCCTGGCAGTTGCTTATCAGAAGCGATAGGTAACCGAAGTGCCCAGGCCGTGAGCGGTGTTACGGTAGTCGGCGCTGTACGAACCTTTGGTCGCGCTGGAATCGCGGATCTTGGTTTCGTCTTCACGCAGGTACGAGTACGCCACGTCGATGGTCAGGTCGTCGGTCGGGCTCCAGCCTGCACCGAAGCTGATGATCTTGCGATCGCCCGTCGGGATGCGTGGGGAGCGGTTGACGTTGTTGGTCGGCGACTGATCAACGGAGAAGCCGGTGCGCAGCGTCCACTCTTTATTGACCTTGTACGAGGCGCCGATGGCGTGCGCCCAGGTGTCGTGCCAGTTCTGCTCTTCAGTAATGGTGCCGATTGGGCCGGCAGAACCGCCCAGTAAGGCAGGGACGCCATCGTTGTTGACGGTGATGTCTTGCAGGCGGCTCCAGCGAGTCCAGGTGCTGCCGGCATAGACCGTCCAGTTTTCGTCGATCTGCTGGGTGATGGAGAAGTCCACGGACTCGGGTGTGGAGATATCCAGCGAAGCGTCATACTTCTGGCCGCCGAAAGGACCGAAACCCGAACCTTCGATCTTGGTCTTGCCCTTGAGCTTGTAATCGACCTTGGAGTGGTAAGTCAGGCCCAGGCGAGTGGTGTCGGTAGCCTGCACCAGAATACCGGCATTGAAGCCGATTGCGGTGTCATCGCCTTCGATCTTCACTTTGCCGTCGTTACGGCCCGGTGTTGCGGCGTTCAATGTTGCCGAGGTCAGTTCACCGTCGATACGGTTGATCGTCGGGCCGAAACCGATGGACACCTTGTCATTGAATGCATAGCTGACAGTCGGCTGGAAGGTCACGACCTGGACGTGACTCTTGTCACCCCAGTAGCGGCCAGCGAAGCCTTTTTCGTAATCGGTGACCAGGCCGAACGGTACGTACACGCCCAGACCAAATGCCCAGTGATCATCGATTGGTTTGACGTAATAGCCCATGGGTACGCCGACCACCGGAACCATATCGCCGTCGTTGCTGCCGCCAAATGTGCCACGACCATTGTCGATATCGGTCTTGGCGATCACGGCAGCTGCACCGACGCTGATTTCTTCGCGTTTGATGCGGGACATACCGGCAGGGTTGCCGAATACGGTGCTTGCGTCATCGGCTGACGAGGAGCGACCTGCAAAGCCGGTGCCCATGCCGCTGATGCTTTGTTCGTTGAGGGCAAAGCCGGCAGCGAGCAGTTGAGAAGAAGCCAGACCCAGTGCGAGTCCAAGCGTTGTCCGGTTCAGTGCTTTTGTCATTATTTTCATTATTAGAACTCCTTGTTGTTCACCGCTCGAAAATTACCAACATTTTCGATGGCGCGCTATAGGCTGAGGAGCCCGATTTAGAGCTATTCTTGTAGGACAATCCCGCCGCAGGAGTAGGACCTGCGAATTAGCGCAGGCCCAGAGCCTTATCCTTGCGTAATGCCGGCGTTATAAAGCGCGCATAAAAAAAGCCCCGCCTTTGCAGTGCGGGGCTTTCGGCTTGCGGTGCAGCGTTTTCGTCAGGCGATGAGGGCCTGACGGGTACGCTCGATCACGGCCTGCAGCGGTTCGGCGCTGGCGTACTGATCGGGGTACAGGCGTTCGCTGTGGCGGGCGATGCCGTATTCATTGACGATGGTGAAACTGAAGCAGCCTTTGCGAGCGGCCATGATCAGGCAGTTCATCGGGGCAAAAGCGTTGGTCAATGTGTGAATTGCATGTTGAGTCTGAGTATTCATATTCAAGGTGTTTCCTGAAGCAACACGGAACAATACCGTGCAAAAATAAAGATTCCAGTAAACGCGGGCCGACATTTGATACAAAAGCCTGGCTGGGCGGAGAACCTGACTGGAACAAAGACAGGCAGTTGAAGCGCGCTTAATCGTATGGCGCTCTGGCTGACCGGTAGGTACTTAGGAGGGCAGGCAACACAACAGGAGCAAAGGTTCTACGCTCCGGGTGAAGATCCTGATCAATTGCAGGCTGGTTGAAGCAGAGCATGAGAGCCATGACTGCACTGTCACCCCAAATGGTGAATCAGCGCGAAAGGTTCATGTCTGGAAACCATCGAGGTGGTCGATCCCTTGTTGCCAACATTCTCGTCGCATGGAGGAGTGTCTGTCGGGGGACTTGTCGACCGGAATTGATTTTCAGCTTGGTACTAACGGTAGCGATATTACTCGCCCCATCAGAACATTGCAAGTGGCAGTGAACAAATCTTCACCAGTGTCCGGCCAGCCGATAAATCAGTACGGTGACTGACGCCACCATCGAGCAGCCCAGCAGATAGGCGGCGACGGTAAGCCGCAGCGACCTGCGGCTTTCGATGGCGCGCATGATATCGCCTGTCGCGTTGATACGCCCGTTGCTCAGGTCACCGCAGATGATCAGCATCAGGGCGATCGCTGACAGCAGCACGCTGTAGGCGAACACGCCGCCGTCCGGGGGTGGCAGGACGATACTGACTGCCAGGGCGACGAGGCAAACGGCCAACAACAGCAGGAAGAACTTGGCGATCTCCTTCATGGGTCCCTTCACTGAATCGTTGGTAAATTAGAGTGAGGTGCATTTTTGCCAGTGCTTGGACCGCAACTTGTGCAATTTGTCGCCTGCGTCGCTTTCATTGCCCTGAATAATGCGCGAAATGGGTCGTCAGTCATGTCGGTCCAGCACCTGAAAACCTGCTGAAAGCCTTGTATTCATTGAGAATGCGATGCGTTCGGGAACGCAAAATATGATGCATGAAATGACCAAAAACGGCCTTGATGAGGAGTTGTGCACATTAGCGGCACAAGCTGCCACATCACTGTCACAAGCGAAGCTAAGGGTTTGATTTATGATGGTGAATTATTAAGTCAATGAAAAACATCGTTTTTTTTAGCTGGTGAAAAAATCGTCAGTTTGAGCGCAGGCCCCATGCTGCTTGCGTTTGCGCAAGTTAAAGGGGGGTTGTCCACTGAGTTATCCACAGCTTCTGTGGATTGTCCCGAGGAAAATGTCCCCCTAATAGGGGCTGTGCGCTGCGCTGAAAACGCGTACAATCCGTTCCCCCGATTTATGCCCGCCTGTTGATTTCGTCTCGCCCGAGACGGTGTTTCTGCTGCACTATCCGCACGCCCTACCCAAACTGCCGCTGGCCGTTATTATTCAGCCCGCATGGAGTCTTTATGGCACTGGACCTGAACAGCCTGTTACTGGGGCTCGCCGCAGCAGCGCTGCCCTTGCTGGCTCTGCTCTGGCATCTGCAGCGCCGTCTGGCCGCTCGTCAGGCCGAGAGCGCGCTGCTCGATGAGCGTCTGAGCATGGCGCAAATGGCGCAGGAAGGTCTCAATGCCCAGTTGGATGCGTGTCGTGACGAGGTCAGCGACCTCAGTCAGGCCAATGCGGCCAAGCAGGCTGATCTTGCCGCGTTACGCCGCGAGGTCGAGTTGCTGCGTCAGGAAAGCGATAACGCGCGCGAAACGGCCCAGGACTGGAATCATGAGCGTGCCGCCAGAGAGGCAGAACTGCGTCGTCTTGATGCGCAGTGTGCGGCGCTTAACGCTGAGCTGCGTGAACAGCAGGATGGCCATCAGCAGCGCCTGAACGATCTGCAGGGTTCCCGTGATGAGCTGCGTGCACAGTTCGCCGAATTGGCGGGCAAGATTTTCGATGAGCGCGAGCAGCGCTTCGCCGAAACCAGCCAGCAGCAGTTGGGCCAATTGCTCACGCCGCTCAAGGAGCGTATCCAGTCGTTCGAAAAGCGTGTCGAGGAGAGTTACCAGAACGAAGCGCGCGAACGCTTTTCCCTGGCCAAGGAACTTGAACGTCTGCAGCAGTTGAATCAGCGGTTGAGTGATGAGGCGACCAACCTGACACGCGCCTTGAAGGGGCAGAAGACCCAGGGCAACTGGGGCGAGCTGATCCTGGAGCGTGTGCTTGAGCATGCCGGGCTTGAAAAGGGTCGTGAGTATCAGACGCAAATCAGCCTCAAGGGGCCGGACGGCGAACGCTTTCAGCCTGACGTGTTGATCATGTTGCCGGGCGACAAACAGGTGGTGGTCGACGCCAAGGTCAGCCTGACGGCCTACCAGCAATATGTGTCTGCCGATGATGAAGTCATTGGTCAGGCTGCGCTGAAGCAGCACGTACTGTCGTTGCGTAACCATGTCAAAGGCTTGTCGGGCAAGGATTACAAGCGTCTCGAAGGGCTGCACAGTCTGGATTTCGTTCTGCTTTTCGTGCCTATCGAGGCCGCCTTTTCCGCCGCCCTGCAGGCCGAGCCGAATTTGTTCCAGGAAGCCTTCGACCGCAACATCGTGATTGTCAGCCCTACGACCCTGCTGGCCACCTTGCGGGTGATTGACAGCCTGTGGAAGCAGGAGCGTCAGAGCCAGAACGCCCGTGAGATCGCTGAGCGGGCAGGCTGGCTGTACGACAAGTTCGTGTTGTTCATTCAGGATCTGGATGAGGTCGGCAACCGCCTGCAACAGCTGGACAAGGCCTATTCGGCGGCGCGCAACAAGCTGACGGAAGGGCGCGGCAACCTGATCAGCCGCAGCGAACAGCTCAAACTGCTGGGTGCGCGCGCGAGCAAGAGTCTGCCTGCCGATTTGCTGGAGCGGGCGATGACCGATAATGATGGCCTGATCAGCCCGCCTGACTGAGCCGTACGACTGCCCGGCGTAATGTTCAGTAACAGGCCGTCCGTCGCAAAGACTAGAAGCTACGCTGCACAAATGTCACATTGACTCCATCGGGAAAATTGTTTCCCGTTGCACTCGGCTAACAGTTCATTTGCTTCTATGATCTCTAGTGAGTGATGAGTACGGATCGACTGCCGAGTATTTCCCTCAAGGGGGCTCTATGAATAGCAAACTGCAAGAATGGCTCCACGATGTAGGCGTTGCATTGGGTTTGATAGAACGCCCAAAACTGCAACCCATTCCGGTTCGTGCCGACGATGATCGTCGCCGCCAACGCCGGTAAGCTTCTCGCCTGACCCTCGCTACAGGGTAATGCGCATGTTGAGTTTCGTCGGGGCGCACAGGGCGTCCCGATACAAGGGCTGGCGTTCAATGCTGGTGTCCTGTCTCTTCCCCCGGCTTTGCTGATCCCTTTTTCGCCTCCTGCAATAAAAAAATCAGCTCGATGATCCTGTGCAGCGCAAACTGCTCTGGTCTGGTGATTGCCTGTGTTCTGATGGCTTCAGGGAGGGTGAAATCGAAGGCTTCCTCCAGTGCGAGGAAAAACAGCTCGATATCATCGTCATCAAGGGTCAGATCGACGAAGGTGGCGTCATCCTGAATGGCGCTCTTGTCTACTAGAATGATGCCTAGGGCGTCGAACACCTTTTGCCTGATCTCTTCGCGATTCATGAAAGCCCCTGATGTGGATCTTGTCAGATACAGCAGGCGTACTTCATTTCTCCAGCCCAGACCCATGAGGCTAGCTCAAATCGCCGTTGCGGCTGTGGATTGCCGCGCCGTTGCGGTGCTGATTTGTTTAAAATGCACGGCTGTTCGACAGGCGGTTTGCGGCAACGCTGATTCGTCGCGCAGCGCAGCCTTTTTGACCATGTGAGATTGATCGAGTACCCATCGATGCCCCGTGCCCGTTGTGAACGTTGCCTGCGTCCTGCCACGCATTGTCTGTGCGCCCTGATTCCGCAGTTGGACAGCCGCACGCGGGTGTTGATCCTGCAGCATCCGGATGAAGTCGGTCATGCCTTGAACACCGCCCGACTGGCCTCGCTCGGTCTGGTCAATGCGCAGTTGTTGGTGGGCGAAGTGTTCGACGATCTGCAAGCGCTTTTGAATCCGCCTGGCTATCAAGCGCGATTGCTGTTTCCGGGGGACACTGCGCAGACGTTGACTTCTTATGCACAGGATTCGCTGCCCATGCTGCTGGTCGTGCCGGATGGCACTTGGCGCAAGGCGCGCAAATTGCTGCACCTCAACCCTTTGCTCGCCGAGCTGCCAAGGGTGACGCCGGGCGCCGCGCCTGTTTCGCGTTATCGCTTGCGCAAGGCGCCGGGCCCTGATGCCTTGTCGACGCTCGAGGCCATCGTGCACACCTTGCAGACGCTGGAAGCACCTGCCTCGTTCGAGGCGTTGCTCAAGCCGTTCGATGCGTTGATCGAAGGTCAGATTCAGGCCATGGGCCGTGAGACCTACCAGCGCAACCACGGCGGCCAGGGGTAAGGAACACAATTCGCGCCGTTAACTGCATCCAGCTGTAACTGTTGCTTTGCCGATCAGCGCCTAGAATGGGTGTTCTGTTCTATCTCTTGCGGAAGTTGCAATGCACATCTCGTCTGGTCGTTGGGTCTATGGCCTCTGCCTGTCACTGTTGACCGCACTGCTGTGGGGCATTTTGCCGATCAAGCTCAAGCAGGTGCTGCAGGTGATGGATCCGGTGACCGTGACCTGGTTTCGCCTGGCGGTGTCCGGTGCGCTGTTGTTCATCTGGCTGGCGTCGGTCGGGCGCCTGCCCAGCTTCAAAATGCTGGGGCGCAAGGGCAGGGTGCTGGTCGGGCTGGCGGTGTTCGGTCTGGTCGGCAACTATGTGTTGTACCTCATCGGCTTGCGCCTGCTGAGCCCGGGCACCACGCAATTGCTGGTTCAGGTCGGTCCGATTTTTCTGCTGATCAGCAGCATCTTTCTGTTCAAGGAGCGTTTCAGTCTGGGGCAGGGCATCGGCCTGATGGTACTGCTGGTGGGCTTCGGGTTGTTTTTCAATCAGCGTCTGGTGGAGCTTTTCACCTCGTTGGGCGACTACACCCTGGGTGTGCTGGTGGTGCTCCTGGCCTCGACCATCTGGACGTTCTACGGGCTGAGTCAGAAGCAGCTTCTGACAGTATGGAATTCGCTGCAGGTGATGATGGTCATCTACCTGTTTTGCGCCCTGTTGCTCACGCCGTGGGCGCATCCTGCCGAGGCATTGCTGTTGAGCCCGTTGCAAGGCTGGCTGCTGCTGGCCTGCTGCCTGAACACGCTGGTGGCCTACGGCGCCTTTGCCGAGGCGCTGGCGCACTGGGAGGCCTCGCGGGTCAGTGCGACGCTTGCGCTGACGCCTCTGGTCACGCTGACCGCCGTGGCGGCTGCCGCCTGGCTGTGGCCGGATTACGTGCAGGCTGAAGAGTTGAACGTGCTGGGTTATGGCGGTGCGCTGCTGGTGGTGGCCGGGTCGGCGCTGACTGCGCTTGGCCCTTCGCTGGTCGCCGGCCTCAGGGCACGCAAGGCCCGGCTGGCGCAGGCCTGACTGGCGGGTGGCGGGGCAGATCAGCGTCTGCCCAGCCCCTGCGCCTGAATAATCCATTCCTGGCGCTGCTGTTCGCTGGCGCTGTGTACCGGAGCAAACTCGGTCAGGCGTTTGGTCTTTATCCCGCAAAAGCCGAGTATGGTCCTTACCATCTGGCGGTGAGCCGGCGCGCCGTAGATCCAGTGAAAGTAGCGCGGCGGCGTGTCCATGGCGACCAGCAGCTCAGCTGTCCGGCCGCGAAGCAGTTCATTGGATGAGTGCTTGCGGCCGTGGACCTTGAACGCAAAACCGGGCGTCAACACCCGGTCGAAAAAGCCCGTCAACAACGCCGGCAAGCCGCCCCACCAGACCGGATAGACGAAGACCAGATGCTCGGCCCAGTGAATCTGGCGCTGGGCTTCGAGCAGGTCGGGCTCAAGTGTCTGAGTCTGATCGTAGCCGTTATGCAGAATCGGATCGAAGTCCAGTTCGCCCAGCTTGATGACCCGCACCACATGCCCTTCGCCACGCGCCGTTTGCGCGTAGGCGTCACCCAGGGCGTGGCAGAAACTGATGGCCTTCGGCGTGCCGTAGACCATCAGGATTCGTTTGCCATTGCCTTCCAGTGGCGTTGCGCCGCTTCTGGCATCAGCCATTACTGCCTGCCTCGAGCATTTTGTCCGGCCGCACCCAGGCATCAAACTCTTTATCGGTCAGGTAACCCAGCGCCAATGCCGCTTCGCGCAGGGTCAGACCTTCGGTGTAGGCTTTCTTGGCAATCTGCGCCGACTTGTCATAGCCGATATGCGGATTGAGTGCGGTGACCAGCATCAGGCCGCGCTCCAGGTGGTCGGCCATTTTTTCGCCATCCGGCTCCATGCCCGCGATGCAGTGCTCGTTGAAATTGCTGCAGCCGTCGGCCAGCAGGCGAATCGACTGCAGAACGTTATGGATGATCACCGGCTTGTACACGTTCAGTTGCAGGTGGCCCTGACTGGCGGCGAAACCGATGGTCACGTCGTTGCCCATGACCTGGCAGGCGAGCATCGACAAGGCCTCGCACTGGGTCGGGTTGACCTTGCCGGGCATGATCGAACTGCCGGGCTCGTTGGCAGGCAGTCTGACTTCTGCCAGACCGGCACGCGGGCCTGAGCCCAGCAGACGCAGGTCGTTGGCAATCTTCATCAGTGTGCCGGCCAGCGTCTTCAGTGCGCCGGACAGCGCTGCAAGTGGCTCGTGACCGGCCAGCGCGGCGAACTTGTTGGGTGCGGTAACGAATGGCAGGCCTGAGAGAGCGGCCAGTTCTGCGGCAATGGCTTCGGCAAAGCCCTTGGGCGCATTGAGCCCGGTGCCGACTGCTGTTCCGCCCTGAGCCAGCTCGTAGACGGCGGGCAGGGCGGCGCGAATGGCTTTTTCCGCGTAATCGAGTTGCGCGACAAACCCGGACAGCTCCTGGCCGAAGGTGATCGGCGTCGCGTCCATCATGTGTGTGCGCCCGGTCTTGACCAGCTTCATGTGCCGCGCGGCCTGTTCAGCCAGCCCGCTGGACAGTTCGGCGATGGCCGGCAGCAGCTGCGCCTTGACCGCCTGGGCAGTGGCGATGTGCATGGCTGTCGGGAAGCAGTCGTTGGAGCTTTGCGAGCGATTGACATGATCGTTGGGATGGACCGGCGACTTGCCGCCACGGCCCTGGCCAGCCAGTTCGTTGGCGCGGCCTGCGATCACTTCGTTGACGTTCATGTTGCTCTGCGTGCCACTGCCGGTCTGCCAGACCACCAGCGGAAATTGCGCGTCATGCTGACCGTCGAGCACTTCGTCGGCGGCCTGTTCGATCAGGCGGGCGATGTCGGCAGGCAAGTCGCCATTTCGATCGTTGACCCGTGCGGCAGCTTTCTTGATCAGGGTCAGTGCGTGCAGGACGGGCAGCGGCATTCGCTGGTCGCCAATCGCAAAATTGATCAGTGAGCGTTGGGTCTGCGCGCCCCAGTAGGCATCTTCGGGGACTTCGATCGGGCCAATGCTGTCGGTTTCGGTGCGGCTCACTGGTCTTACTCCTTTAAGTACGTTGCAGGGTTAGGTGTCCATATGCCCACAGGGTTCCCGCGCAGTGCTTTTTAACCGCTGGGTGAACCGGGGGTTGAGCCAAAAGCCCAGATAAGCGCAGAATGGTCGGCCCTGGGGTAATGCCTCGTTTGCTAGATAAGGAAACTCGATGACCCGTCTTCGTGCCATTTGTACCGCGGTAGCCCTGGTCTGTGCCAGCGGCCAGGTCTTCGCCGACACCGCCAGTCACAACGCGAGCGCCGAAACGTTCCTGAAGCTTGCCAACGCCGATCGCCTGGGCGCTCCGGTCTACGCTCAGGTTCAGCAGATGTTCGCTCAGCGTTTTGCTGAAACCAAGGCACCTGCGTCGAAAAAAGCCCTGCTTGAAACCTATCAGGCCAAGGCCAACACCGCTCTGGACCAAGCCATTGGCTGGAACAAGCTCAAGCCCGAGATGGTCAAGCTGTACACCGCCAACTTCACCGAAAGCGAGCTGAAGGATCTGGTCGCGTTCTACCAGTCGCCACTGGGCAAGAAAGTGATGACCAAGATGCCTGAGCTGGCTCAGCAGTCGGCCCAGCTGACCCAGAGCAAGCTGGAAAGCGCTGTTCCGGTGGTCAACAAGCTGCTGGCTGACATGACTGCCGAACTGGAACCTGCCAAGGCAGCTGCTCCGGCTCCGGCCAAAAAGCCCTGACAGGCGATTTCCATCATGACCATGCAACAACGAATCGAGTCGGCGCTTGCGCTGCTGCAACCGCACCACCTGCAAGTACTCGACGAGAGTCATATGCACAGTCGTGGTCAGCAGACCCATTACAAGGCGGTTCTGGTCAGTGACCAGTTTCAGGGCCTGAACTCGGTCAAGCGGCACCAGAAGGTCTACGCCACGCTGGGCCCGCTCATGGGCGAGTTTCATGCACTGGCGTTGCACACCTACACGCCTGAAGAATGGTCGAAGGTCGGTACAGCGCCTGCTTCACCGACCTGCGCCGGCGGGCATTGATCAGGGCTTTTTACTGATCCGGCCCCCTTGCCGGGGGCGATTGCCCCGCCGAGCTGTCTGCTGCACTCCGGTTTTTGCTAGAATCCGCACCGCGCCGCCTGGCCGGTGCGTTTTTTTGGTCCGCATTTTTTTACCCGGTAGGCCCTTTGCGAGGGTCGCCACTGGAGAGATACATGACTCAAGAGCCGATGACTCAGCCGATCGTCGTGGCTGCGCTGTACAAGTTCGTCACCCTCAGCGATTACGTGGAACTGCGCGAGCCGCTGTTGCAGGCGATGGTCGATAACGGCATCAAGGGCACGCTGTTGATAGCCGACGAGGGCATCAACGGTACGGTGTCCGGCAGTCGCGAAGGCATCGATGGCCTGATGGCGTGGTTGAAGAGCGACCCGCGCCTGATCGATATCGACCATAAGGAATCCTACTGCGACGAGCAGCCGTTCTATCGCACCAAGGTCAAGCTCAAGAAAGAGATCGTGACCCTTGGCGTCGAAGGCGTCGACCCGAACAAGAGCGTCGGTACGTACGTCGAGCCCAAGGACTGGAACGACCTGATCAGCGATCCTGAAGTGCTGCTGATCGATACCCGCAACGATTACGAAGTGTCGATCGGCACCTTCGAGGGCGCCATCGATCCGAAGACCACGTCGTTTCGAGAGTTTCCGGAATACATCAAGGCGCATTTCGACCCGGCAGTGCACAAGAAAGTCGCCATGTTCTGCACCGGTGGCATCCGTTGCGAAAAAGCCTCGAGCTACATGCTCGGCGAGGGCTTCGAAGAGGTCTATCACCTCAAGGGCGGCATTCTCAAGTATCTGGAAGAAGTCCCCGAGCAGGAAAGTCACTGGCGCGGCGAGTGTTTCGTGTTCGACAATCGGGTCACGGTGCGCCACGACCTGACCGAAGGCGATTATGATCAGTGTCACGCCTGCCGCACGCCCATCAGTGCCGAGGACCGCGCCAGCGAGCATTACTCGCCTGGCGTCAGTTGCCCGCATTGCTGGGATTCGCTGAGCGAGAAGACGCGTCGCAGCGCCATCGACCGGCAAAAGCAGATCGAACTGGCCAAGGCACGTAATCAGCCGCATCCGATCGGTCGCAACTACCGTTTACCCTCCGAGGCCTGAGCCATGTCTGCCCGCCTGATCTATGTCATGGACCCGATGTGCTCCTGGTGCTGGGGCTTTGCTCCGGTTGCCGACGCGTTGGTGCAACAGGCTCGGGCGGCGGGCGTGCCGCTGCATCTGGTCATGGGCGGTCTGCGCTCTGAAGGTGCTGCGCTGGAGCCTGCCAAGCGTCGTTACATTCTTGAGCACTGGCAGGCGGTCGAAGAGGCTACCGGCCAGCCGTTTCTTCGCGAAGGGGCGCTGCCGGAAGGGTTTGTCTACGACACTACGCCTGCCTGTCTGGCGGTCACTGCGGCACGGCAGCTGGACCCGGACCGCGCCTGGGAACTGGTCGGGCTCATCCAGCGGGCGTTCTACAACGAGGCGCGTGACGTGACGCGTCCGTCGGTGCTGGCTGAGCTCGCGGAGCAGACAGGGCTGTCGCGTCAGGCATTTGCCGATGAGTTCGAAAGTCCGCAGCGCCAGGCGGCCACCGCCGCCGATTTCGCCTGGGCACAGGATCTGGGGATTGCCGGCTTCCCGACCCTGCTGGCAGAGCGCAACGGTCAGCTGGCGCTGCTGACCAACGGTTATCAGCCATTGAGCAGCCTTTCGCCCTTGCTGGGTCGATGGCTGGAGCGTGCAGCCAGTGCATGATGAAGTGCCTGAGGCTGCCCGACAGCCGCACGCCACACGCAGCGACGCATTGAGCTGGGCCGAGATCCGTCGTCTTGCCTTGCGGCATAAAAAAGCCCTGTGGCTGGCCAACGGTGTCGCGGTGCTGGCCACGCTGTGCAGTGTGCCTATCCCGTTGCTGCTGCCGTTGCTGGTCGACGAGGTGTTGCTGGGCCGTGGCGATGCTGCGCTCAAGGTCATGGATCACCTGCTGCCTGGCAACTGGCAAAAGGCAGCGGGCTACATTGGCCTGATGCTGTCGTTGACGCTGGTGCTGCGGGTCGGGGCGCTGGTGTTCAATGTGTTGCAGGCGCGGCTGTTCGCCGGGCTGGCCAAGGACATCGTCTATCGTATCCGGCTGCGGCTGATCGAGCGGCTCAAGCGCATTTCCCTGCGTGAATACGAAAGCCTGGGCAGCGGTACGGTGACCACGCACCTGGTGACCGATCTGGATACGCTGGACAAGTTCGTCGGTGAAACCCTCAGTCGTCTGCTGGTGGCCACGCTGACCCTGGCAGGCACCGCGGGCATTCTGATGTGGATGCACTGGAAGCTGGCGCTGCTGATCATGCTGTTCAACCCGCTGGTCATCCTGCTCACGGTGAAACTGGGCAAGCGCGTCAAGCACCTCAAAAAGCTGGAGAACGACAGTACGTCGCGGTTCACCCAGGCACTGAGCGAAACGCTGGATGCGATTCAGGAAGTCCGGGCCGGGAACAGACAAGGCTTCTTTCTGGGGCGCCTGGGCGTACGCGCGCAGGAAGTGCGTGACTACGCAATCAATTCACAGTGGAAAAGCGACGCCTCGGGCCGTGCCAGCGGGCTGCTGTTCCAGTTCGGTATCGATATCTTTCGCGCCGCGGCAATGCTTACCGTGCTGTTCTCGGACCTGTCCATCGGGCAGATGCTCGCGGTGTTCAGTTACCTGTGGTTCATGATGACGCCGGTTGAGCAACTGCTGAACCTGCAATACGCCTACTACGCGGCAGGCGGGGCGCTGACGCGCATCAACGAGTTGCTGGCGCGCGCCGACGAGCCGCAATATGCCGGCGGCACCGACCCGTTCGAGGGCAAGGAAACCGTAGGGGTCGAGGTCCGTGGCCTGACCTTTGGCTATGGCGAAGACCTGGTGCTGGACCAGTTGAACCTGAACATTGCGCCGGGAGAAAAAGTCGCCATCGTCGGTGCCAGCGGGGGTGGCAAGAGCACCTTGGTGCAGTTGCTGCTGGGACTCTATACGGCGCGCACCGGCGTGATCCGTTTTGGCGGCGTCAGCCAGCAGGATATCGGCCTGGAGACCGTGCGCGAAAACGTCGCCGTGGTACTGCAGCATCCGGCCCTGTTCAACGACACCGTACGCGCCAACCTGACCATGGGCCGCGACTGCAGCGATGAAGTCTGCTGGCGTGCACTGGAAGTTGCGCAACTCGATTCCGCGATCCGCGATCTGCCACAGGGTCTGGACAGCGTGGTCGGACGCTCCGGAGTCAGAATGTCGGGTGGCCAGCGCCAGCGCATGGCAATCGCGCGCATGGTCCTGTCCGACCCCAAGGTGGTGATCCTCGATGAGGCCACCTCGGCGCTGGATGCTGCCACCGAGTACAACCTGCATCAGGCACTCGCACGTTTTCTGCGCAGCCGCACGACGCTGATCATTGCCCACCGCCTGTCGGCCGTGAAGCAGGCTGACCGGGTACTGGTATTTGATGGCGGGCGTATTGCGGAGGACGGTGACCATCAGCAGTTGATTGCCGATGGAGGTCTGTACGCAAAACTGTACGGACATTTGCAACAAATCTGATGTGCCAAGCCTCGATCAGCGCACAGGTTGGCTCGATTGCGGGAGATTCACCTGCCATCATGGGCGAATTTAGCCTAGTCTCTGCGCTAGACGTTTATTCAGGCATGTGGTGACGTGAAACCCATGAAGCAACCATGGACCTTCTCCAAGCCCCGTCTGTTGGGCATCGTATGGCCTTTCATTGCCGTCGCGCTGTTTCAGGCGTTGTTGGGATGCGTCAGTCTCTACACCATGTCTGCCGTGCGCAGCTATGTGGCGGGGGAGAGTCTCTGGTCCAAGGGGCAGAAGGACGCTATCCACTACCTGAGCCTGTACGCCAACCGGCATGATGAGCGTGACTACCTCAAGTATCAAAAAGCCTTTTCCGTACCTCAGGGCGGCCATGCGCTGCGCAAGGCGCTCGATCAGCCCATCCCGTCCCTGGCGGATGCCAGAGGCGGAATCATTCAGGGCGGCAATCACCCGGATGATGTGAATGGCATCATCTGGATGTACCTGAACTTCCACAACTTCAGTTTCATGAAACAGGCCATTCATTTCTGGGAGGTGGGTGATGGCTACCTCATGCAGCTCGACGAACTTGCCCGGCATATCCACGACCGGGTCGGTCAGGGTGCTGTGAGCGCCGCCGAGGTCGATCAATGGCGCGAGCAGATCAATGTCATCAATGAGGGCGTCACGCCTGCTGCGCGTGCGTTCAGTGATGCGCTGGGCGAAGGCTCAAGGCTGATCCTCAACCTGTTGATAGCGGTCAATCTGATCACCGCCGTGGTATTGATTCTTCTGGCACTGCTGCGGGTGCGCCGTCTGATCGTCCAGCGGCGCGTGTTTGCCGATGCCCTGCAACTGGAGAAGGAGCGTGCGCAGATCACGCTGGAGTCCATCGGCGACGGGGTGATCACCATCGATGTGGCCGGCGCCATCGTCTACATGAACCCGGCCGCCGAGGGCCTCACCCACTGGAAAGGCACTCAGGCCAGCGGGCTTCCGCTGGCTGCGCTGTTCAATCTGCTGGATGAAAACGATCAGAAGGACCAGTCAACGCTGGTCGAGCAGATCATCACCGGCAAGCTCAAGGGTGGCAGCGCCAACAGCAAGCTGATCCAGCGCCTTGATGGCAGCACGGTGTCGGTCGCGCTGGTCGGCACGCCGATCTACACCGAAGGCGTGATCAGTGGCGCGGTGCTGGTGCTGCATGACATGACCCAGGAGCAGCAGTACATCGCCGATCTGTCGTGGCAGGCTGCCCATGATCCTCTGACCGGCCTGGTCAACCGCAGCGAGTTCGAACGCCGTTTGCAGCGAGTGCTCGACGAAGACTGCGGTCAGGGCCGGAGCCATTGCCTGATGTTTCTCGATCTGGACCAGTTCAAGCTGGTCAATGATACCGGTGGTCATGCGGCGGGTGATGAACTGCTGCGCCAGCTGTGCCGGGCCTTGCCGCAGGGCTTGCGTGACGGGGATACGCTGGCCCGGCTGGGAGGCGACGAGTTCGGTGTGTTGCTGGTCGATTGTCCTGCCGAAACGGCGCTCGATATGGCCGAGGCGTTGCGCGAAGTGGTGCAGCGTCTGCATTTCATGTGGAAAGGTCGGCCATTCATGACTACCGTCAGTATTGGCCTGGTACACCTCGGCGATACACCTGCGTCTCTGGAAGGATCATTGTCTGCTGCAGACATGGCCTGTTATATGGCCAAGGAAAGAGGTCGCAACCGAGTCCAGGCCTACAGTGTGGATGACCTGACGCTGTCGATGCGTTTCGGCGAGATGGCCTGGATACAGCGGCTGCACATGGCAATGGACGAGAATCGCTTTTGCCTTTATGCGCAGGAAATCGCCTCAATAAAGGGCGAAGTGGGCGAAGTACGACACATTGAGATCCTCTTGCGCCTGCGCGACGAGTCTGGACGAATGGTCGTACCGGACAATTTCATTCCGGCCGCCGAACGCTACGGCCTCATGACCACCCTCGATCGCTGGGTGGTACACAATGTGTTCAAAGTCATTGCCCAGTGCCAGAGTGATGATCGGCATCAGGTGCCGCAGGCACTATGTGCTATAAATTTGTCTGGATCGAGTATCGGGGATGATACGTTCCTCGAATACCTGAAACAGCAGTTCAAGACGTTTGACGTATCGCCCGGGATGATCTGCTTCGAGATCACCGAGACCAGTGCGATTGCCGACCTGCAAAGTGCGATCAGATTCATTAACGAGTTGAAGGCATTGGGGTGTCAGTTTTCCCTTGATGATTTCTGCTCGGGTATGTCGTCTTTTGCCTATCTCAAGCACTTGCCGGTGGATTTCCTGAAGATCGATGGCAGTTTTGTGAAGGACATGCTCGACAACCCGATCAACAAGGCTATGGTCGAGGTGATCAATAATATCGGTCATGTCATGGGCAAGCGCACTATTGCTGAATACGTTGAAACGCCGCAGATCGAATCTGCGTTGCAGGAAATGGGCGTGGATTTTGCACAAGGCTATCTGATTTCCCGCCCTGAATTGTTCACTTGCGAGAGTCTTTATATTCAGCCCGTACGGCCTGACCCCCTGATGTTCGGCGCGCCAGGAACGCTACGTTAATCAGTTGAAACCCTCATAAGGAGATACCCCAGTGATCGATGCTTTCGATAGAACCGGTCCGCTCATGGAAGCCAGCAGTTATCCGGCCTGGGCGCAGCAGTTGATCAAGGATTGCAGCGCTGCAAAAGCACGGGTGGTCGAGCACGAGTTGTACCAGCAGATGCGTGACGCGACGCTGAGTCCGCAGATCATGCGTCATTACCTGATCGGCGGGTGGCCAGTCGTCGAGCAATTTGCCGTGTACATGGCCAAGAACCTCACCAAGACCCGTTTCGGTCGTCACCCGGGTGAAGACATGGCGCGCCGCTGGCTGATGCGCAATATCCGCGTCGAACTCAATCATGCCGACTACTGGGTGAACTGGTGTGCGGCCCATGGGGTGACGCTTGAAGACTTGCACGATCAACGGGTAGCGCCCGAGTTGCACGCGCTGAGCCACTGGTGCTGGCAGACCAGCTCATCGGATTCGCTGGCCGTGGCGATGGCGGCTACCAACTACGCCATTGAAGGGGCGACCGGCGAATGGTCGGCCGTGGTCTGCTCCAGCGGTGTGTACGCCGAAGCCTTTCCTGAAGAGACCCGCAAGAAAGCCATGAAGTGGCTCAAGATGCATGCGCAATACGACGACGCTCACCCTTGGGAGGCGCTCGAGATCATTTGTACATTGGTGGGCAACAAGCCGAGTGTGCAATTGCAGACCGAGCTGCGTCAGGCCGTTACCAAAAGCTACGACTACATGTACCTGTTTCTTGAGCGTTGCATGCAACTGGACAGGGTCAAGCCGCGAGGACGTGTTGCCGCGCTGGAGGCGTAGGGGCGGGCGAAAAGGCGGGAGAGAGGGCTAGCTGGCCATGGCGATACGGTTACGGCCTTCGCGTTTGGCGACGTACAGCGCATTATCGGCACGGCGCAGCAGGCTGTCGGCTGTTTCCGTCGGCAGCAGTGTCGAGCAACCCAGGCTCACGGTCATGGTCAACGCCGGGCTGAGTTCGCGAAACTCGAGATTGCGCACCGCCTGGCACAGACGCTGACCAATCAGTTCGGCAGAGTCGGCGCCGGTGTTGGACAGAATCACCACGAACTCTTCACCGCCATAGCGGAACACCCGATCAATATTGCGCAGTTGCGCCTTCAGGCTCTGCGCAACGGTTTTCAGCACATCGTCGCCGGTATGATGACCGTATTCATCATTCACTTTCTTGAAGTGGTCGATATCCAGCATCAGCAGTGACAGCGGTTGCTTGTGGCGCCGTGAAATTTCGATTTCTCGGGCCAGGCCCTGATCCATGGCGATGCGGTTGCCAGTGCTGGTCAGCGGATCACGCAGGGCAGTTTGCGTGGCAATGCGGTACAGCAGCGCATTCAGCAGCGGGTACACCAGGCAGACCAGCAGCGATTCAAGGTCGCTCAATTGCCGCGTGTCGAATGGCCTGGCGCCTTGAAACTCCAGTTCGCCGATGCATTTGCCTTCATGACGCAGGTGAAAACTGGCGCTGTCGGATGACATCTCGCCCAGACGCAGCTGCAAGTCGCTTTCGATATGTCGATACATCAGACCGCTCAATGGCAGGAAGCGTTGTACACCCTGAAAAAACAGGGTCAGTATCCGCTCGGCTTCCAGACTGGTCTGCAATTGTCGCCCAAGCTGGTAGATCAGCTCGGGCAGTGACGGGGGTGGAAGCACGGCGTCAGGTCGATTTCTAAACCCGAGGCGTTGCAGTTCAGCCGTATCGAAGTCGATTGCATGGGTCTGGGTAGGAAAATTCATCTCTTCGCTCCTCAGCACATATTGCTGGCTTGGCTGGGTTAGAGGGGACGTGGTGCCATTCGGTTCATTTTTGGCCAGACTTATTAAAATCAGTGGTTTAGCTGACGCCATCTCTCTGACAGTGGCGAAAAATCGGCAATTCCTTGACTTAAAAAGCCGTTTTGAACGGCCGTTGTGACGGTTTTTCGTCACAGCAGCCTGTCCCTGTCACTGGGCATTCAATGCCTGCCCATTGATGCCTTTGCTGTCCGGCCCCATCAGGTACAGATAGACCGGCATGATCTCTTCAGGCGCCGGATTGTCCTGCGGATTTTCATCCGGATAGGCCTGCGCGCGCATGCCTGTGCGGGTTGCGCCAGGGTTGATGCTGTTGGCGCGGACCGTGCTGACGCCCTCCAGCTCGTCAGCGAGGGTTTGCATCAGGCCTTCGGTGGCAAACTTCGACACGCCGTAAGCGCCCCATTGTGCGCGCCCCTTGCGACCTACGCTGCTGGAGGTGAAGGCTATCGACGCATCCGCCGAACGCTGAAGCAGCGGCAGCAGTGCCTGGGTGAGCATGAAGGTGGCGTTGACGTTGACGTGCATGACCTGCATGAAGTCTTCGCCGGGCAGGTGTTCCACGGAGGTACGCGGGCCGATGATCGAGGCGTTATGCAGCAGCCCGTCTAGACGGCCGACTGTGCGCTCGATCATGGCCGCCAGCGCGTGGTACTGCGCCGGGTCGGCGCTTTGCAGATCGAAGGGTATGACCAGTGGCGGCAACTGACCTGCTGCCTTTATCTCGTCATGAACCTGAGCCAGGCTGGCGTCGGTCCTGCCCAGCAGCAAGACGGTGGCGCCATGTGCTGCGTAGGCTTTGGCGGCTGCGGCACCGATGCCGCGAGCGGCACCGGTGACCAGAATGATCCGGCCCTTGAGCAGTTCCGGGTGCGCGGAGTAATCAAACATGTAAAGCCTCGTTTAGCAGCTGCACAGTGCGTTATCCAGCACCTTGCGCAATTCCAGCGGATGATCGACCACCACGTCGGCACCCCAGTGATCGGGATTGTCGTCGGGATGGATGTAGCCGTAGCGCACGGCGGCGGTTTTTGTGCCGGCGTCGCGCCCGGACTCGATGTCGCGCAGATCGTCGCCTACGAACAGAACGCTGGCCGGGTCCAGGTCGAGCATCCGGCAGGCCAGGATCATCGGTTCCGGGTGTGGCTTGCTGTGTGTGACGTGATCAGGGCAGATCAGCAGCGCCGAGCGTTCCGCCAGGCCGAGCCGCTCCATGATGGGCTGAGCGAAGCGCACCGGCTTGTTGGTCACCACCCCCCAGATCAGGCCGGCCTTCTCGATGTCGGCGAGCAATTCGTCCATGCCGTCGAACAGCTTGCTGTGGACGGCGCAGTCACGCTGATAGCGTTCCAAAAACTCCAGACGCAACGCCTCGAATTGTGGATCTTCGGGGGACATCGCAAAGGTGGCCGCGACCATGGCTCTGGCGCCGCCGGAAACTTCGTCGCGGATCAGTTTGTCCGGCACCGCCGGCAGGTTGCGATCGGCAAGCATCGCCTGGGCAATGGCGATGAAGTCCGGTGCGGTGTCGAGCAGAGTGCCGTCCATGTCGAATAAAACCGCTCTCAGGCGCATCTGTCATGCCTCCCGCAGGGTCTGGATCATGTAGTTGACGCCGACATCGGAGGTCAACTTGTAATGCTTGGTCAGCGGGTTGTAGGTCAGGCCGATGACGTCCTTGACCTGCAGACCGGCGTCACGGCTCCAGGCGCCCAGCTCGGAAGGGCGGATGAATTTCTTGAAGTCGTGGGTGCCGCGCGGCAGCAGGTTGAGGATGTATTCGGCGCCGACCACAGCGAACAGATAGGCTTTCGGATTACGGTTGATGGTCGAGAAGAACACCTGACCGCCAGGCTTGACCATGCGGTAGCAGGCGCGGATCACCGAGGATGGGTCCGGCACGTGCTCGAGCATTTCCAGGCAGGTCACCACATCGTACTGCTCGGGCATTTCTTCGGCCATGTCCTCGGCAGTGATCTGCCGGTACTCGACGCTGACACCCGATTCGAGCTGGTGCAGCTGTGCGACTGCCAGCGGCGCTTCGCCCATGTCGATGCCGGTCACCGTGGCGCCGCGCAGGGCCATCGCCTCGCTGAGGATGCCGCCGCCACAACCGACGTCCAGCACCTTCTTGCCCGCCAGACCGACGCGCTCGTCGATCCAGTTGACGCGCAGCGGGTTGATGTCATGCAGCGGCTTGAATTCGCTTTCGCGGTCCCACCAGCGATGGGCCAGGGCCTCGAATTTGGCGATTTCTGCGCGGTCGACGTTGCTCATGGGTGTCCCTCTTGAACTCAAAATTCTTTTTCGTCAGTCAGGCTTATAGATAAGCCTGACTGACATGTGTTCGGTCCGAATCGAATTATTCGGCTTTACCGGAAATACGCTGGCCCCACGCAATCGCGGTGTCGCGCAGTGCGGGCTCATCCATGCGGGTCAGCCGGCGAGCGTCGAGCAATTGTTTGCCGGCCACCCAGACATGACTCACGCAATCGCGGCCAGTGGCATATATAAGCTGCGATACCGGGTCGTAGATCGGTTGCTGGGCCAGGCCCGACAGGTCGAAAGCGACCATGTCCGCCGCCTTGCCGATCTCCAGCGAGCCGGTCTCGGCCTGAATACCCAGGGCGCGAGCGCCGTTCAGCGTCGCCATGCGCAGCGCGCGGTGTGCATCCAGCGCCGTGGCCGAGCCGGCGACAGCCTTGGCCAGCAAGGCGGCGGTGCGGGTTTCGCCGAGCAGGTCCAGGTCATTGTTGCTGGCCGCGCCGTCGGTGCCTACCGCAACGTTCACACCGGCCTGCCACAGTCGTTCGACCGGGCAGAAACCGCTGGCCAGCTTGAGATTGGATTCCGGGCAATGAATGACGTTGGTGTTGCTTTCCACCAGCAGGGCCAGATCGTCGTCGCTGATCTGCGTCATGTGCACGGCCTGGAAGCGCGGCCCGAGCATGCCCAGCCGGTTGAGGCGGGCGAGGGGGCGTTCCTGGCGTTGCTCGACAGCCTGCTCGACTTCAAATGCGGTCTCGTGGACGTGCATCTGGATCGTGGCATCCAGCTCGTCGGCGATCACCCGGACCTTCTCCAGGTTCTCATCGCTCACGGTATAGGGCGCATGCGGGCCGAAGGCGATCTTGATGCGTGGATGGTGAGCGAGGTCGTTGAACAGTTCGATGCCGTTGTGCAGGGCTTCAGCGGTGGTGTGGGCACCTGGAATCGGAAAATCCAGCACCGGGACGGTGATCTGCGCGCGCATGCCGCTGGCATGGACGCGTTCGGCGGCCACCTTGGGGTAGAAATACATGTCGGAAAAACACGTGATGCCGCCCTTGAGCTGCTCGGCGATGGCCAGATCGGTGCCGTCACGCACGAAGTCTTGATCGACCCACTTGCCTTCGGCAGGCCAGATGTGGTCCTGCAGCCAGGTCATCAGCGGCAGATCGTCGGCCAGCCCGCGAAACAGGGTCATCGCCGCATGGCCGTGGGCGTTGATCAGGCCGGGGCTGAGCAGCATGCCGGGCAGTTCCTGCACCTGCACGGCGTTCTGCCGCAGCGCTTCGGCACGTGGACCGATATAGACGATACAGCCATCGCGAACGCCGATGCCGTGGTCCTTGAGCACGACGCCTGCGGGCTCGACCGGCACCAGCCAGGCGGGCAGGAGCAAAAGGTCGAGCGGTGCTGTAGCGTTCGGCATGAGAAGGTTTCCATCGTTTATTACGTTGATGACGAAGTATACCCGAGCGTCTTCGCAGGCGGCTCGCTATAATCAGCGGCTTTTGATGCTGGGTTTCGGATGTTCAAGATGGAGTTGGCGATGCGCGATCGACTGTTGGCTGCGGAGAAAGTTAAGGCCATCGATTGGCGGGACGACGCTCTGTACCTGCTGGACCAGCGGGTACTGCCGTTCGAGGAAGTCTGGCACCGCTATACCACCGCCGAGGGAGTCGCCGAAGCGATTCGCACGATGGTCGTGCGCGGGGCGCCGGCTATCGGCATCAGTGCCGCTTATGGTGCTGTGCTGGCCGCACGTGCGCGTATCGCGCAGGGTGCAGACTGGTATCCGGCGCTGGAAGAGGACATGCAGTTGCTGGCCGATTCGCGCCCGACTGCAGTGAACCTGTTCTGGGCGCTGAACCGGATGCGTGATCGGCTGATGCGCGTCAAGGATGGCGATGACCCGCTGGCAGCCCTCGAGGCCGAAGCCGTGGCGATTCACCTGAGCGACCGCGAGGCCAATCTGACCATGGCGCAGCTGGGCGCAGACCTGATCCGCAAGCACCAGGGCAATCTGCAGACGGTACTCACCCACTGCAATACCGGGGCACTGGCCACGGGCGGCTTCGGCACGGCGCTGGGGGTGATTCGCGCGGCGCATCTGGAAGGCATGATCGAGCGGGTCTACGCCGATGAAACCCGGCCCTGGCTGCAGGGCTCGCGGCTGACCGCCTGGGAGCTGGCCAACGAGGGCATTCCGGTGACCCTGAACGCAGATTCCGCCGCGGCGCACCTGATGCGTACCAAGGGCATCACCTGGGTCATCGTCGGTGCCGACCGCATCACCGCCAACGGTGATGTGGCGAACAAGATCGGTACCTATCAGCTCGCCGTTGCCGCCATGCACCACGGGGTGCGCTTCATGGTGGTCGCGCCGAGTTCGACCATCGACATGGAAATGGCCAGTGGCGACGACATCGTCATCGAAGAGCGTGACGGTCGCGAACTGCTTGAAGTGGGTGGTCAGCGAGTCGGCGCCGAGGTCGAGGCTTTCAACCCGGTGTTCGATGTGACGCCGGCTGACCTGATCGACGCCATCGTGACTGAAAAGGGCATTGTCGAGCGTCCCGATACCGCGCGCATGGCTCAATTGATGAGCCGTAAACACCTTCACTGAGGCTGACAGGCCCGACCCTTCGCCGTTGTGCAATGCGGCTGGACGGGCCTGTAAGCGTTTCTCAGGCGTGTTATGCGTCTGCGGCTCGCTTTCAGCGCCTGCAAAGGATGTGAGCGCCTCGGCGATTGTGGTAATATCCGGCGGTTATCGGGGACACTGATTGTGGTCGCCCACGCTGCGTAGATTCATGGCATAACTCGTTGATTTGTCGTAAGTCGCTGCCCCGCACATGCTGGCAGCGGCGAGCTTCGTATACCCCGAATGGGTTTGCGAGGTTTCACCAGAAAAAGGAATCAGGCTTCTCATGGGCGAACTGGCCAAAGAAATCCTCCCGGTCAATATCGAAGACGAGCTGAAGCAGTCCTACCTCGACTACGCGATGAGCGTAATCGTCGGTCGCGCACTGCCCGATGCACGCGACGGCTTGAAGCCCGTGCACCGGCGCGTGTTGTTCGCAATGAGCGAGCTGGGTAACGACTGGAACAAGCCGTACAAGAAATCCGCCCGTGTGGTTGGTGACGTGATCGGTAAGTATCACCCGCACGGCGACACCGCCGTGTACGACACCATCGTTCGTATGGCTCAGCCATTCTCGCTGCGCTACCTGCTGGTAGACGGTCAGGGCAACTTCGGTTCGGTCGACGGCGACAACGCCGCCGCCATGCGATACACCGAAGTGCGCATGACCAAGCTGGCGCACGAGCTGCTGGCCGACCTGCACAAGGAAACCGTGGACTGGGTGCCGAACTACGACGGCACCGAGATGATCCCGGCGGTCATGCCGACCCGTATCCCCAACCTGCTGGTCAACGGTTCCAGCGGTATCGCCGTGGGCATGGCGACCAACATTCCGCCGCACAACCTCGGTGAAGTCATCGACGGTTGCCTGGCGCTGATCGACAACCCCGAGTTGACGGTCGACGAGTTGATGCAATACATCCCCGGCCCGGATTTCCCGACTGCGGCGATCATCAACGGTCGCGCCGGCATCATCGAAGCCTATCGCACGGGCCGTGGACGCATTTACATGCGTGCCCGCTCCATCGTTGAAGACATCGACAAGGTGGGCGGTCGCCAGCAGATCGTCATCACCGAGTTGCCTTACCAGCTGAACAAGGCACGTCTGATCGAGAAGATCGCCGAGCTGGTCAAGGAAAAGAAACTCGAAGGCATCACCGAACTGCGCGACGAGTCCGACAAGGACGGTATGCGCGTGGTCATCGAGCTGCGTCGTGGCGAAGTGCCTGAGGTCATCCTCAACAACCTTTATGCCCAGACCCAGCTGCAAAGCGTTTTCGGTATCAACATCGTTGCCCTGATCGACGGTCGTCCGCGCATCCTGAACCTCAAGGACCTGCTGGAAGCCTTCGTTCGTCATCGCCGCGAAGTGGTGACCCGCCGTACCGTGTTCGAACTGCGCAAGGCGCGCGAGCGTGGCCATATCCTTGAGGGTCAGGCTGTTGCGCTGTCCAACATCGACCCGGTCATCGCCCTCATCAAGGCCTCTCCGACACCTGCCGAAGCCAAGGAAGCGCTGATCAAGACGCCTTGGGAGTCGAGCGCAGTGGTCGAGATGGTCGAGCGTGCCGGTGCCGATTCGTGCCGCCCCGAGAACCTCGATCCGCAATACGGTCTGCGTGAAGGCAAATATTTCCTGTCGCCGGAACAGGCTCAGGCCATTCTGGAATTGCGTCTGCACCGCCTGACCGGTCTGGAGCACGAGAAGCTGCTGGGCGAGTACCAGGAAATCCTCAACCAGATCGGCGAGCTGATCCGCATCCTCAACAGCGCAACGCGTCTGATGGAAGTGATCCGCGAAGAACTGGAACTGATCCGCTCCGAATACGGCGATGCCCGTCGCACCGAAATTCTCGATGCGCGCCTGGACCTGACGCTGGGTGACCTGATCACCGAAGAAGAGCGTGTGGTCACCATTTCCCACGGCGGTTATGCCAAGACTCAGCCTTTGGCGGTCTATCAGGCTCAGCGCCGCGGCGGCAAGGGCAAGTCGGCCACCGGCATCAAGGATGAGGACTACATCGCTCACCTGCTGGTCGCCAACAGCCACACCACGCTGCTGATGTTCTCCAGCAAGGGCAAGGTCTACTGGCTCAAGACCTACGAGATTCCGGAAGCGTCCCGCGCTGCTCGTGGTCGTCCGCTGGTCAACCTGTTGCCGTTGAGCGATGGCGAATACATCACCACCATGCTGCCGGTCGACCTCGAAGCCATGCGCAAGCGTGCCGATGAAGAAGGCGAGGCCCTGGAAGGCGAGCTGGACGACGCGGAAAACAGCAGCGAGACCGAAGAAGAGCGCAAGGCCCGTATCAAGGCTGCCGACAAGAAGAAGGCGCCGTTCATCTTCATGTCCACCGCCAACGGTACTGTCAAGAAGACCCCGCTGGTCGCATTCAGCCGTCAGCGCAGCTCGGGCCTCATCGCCCTTGAGCTGGACAAGGGCGACATCCTGATCTCCGCAGCCATTACCGATGGCGAGCAGGAAATCATGCTGTTCTCCGACGGCGGCAAGGTGACCCGCTTCAAGGAATCCGACGTCCGCGCCATGGGCCGTACCGCCCGCGGTGTTCGCGGTATGCGTCTGCCGGAAGGGCAAAAGCTGATTTCGATGCTGATCCCGGAAGAAGGCAGCCAGATTCTGACCGCTTCCGAGCGCGGCTACGGCAAGCGTACGGCGATTTCCGAGTTCCCCGAGTACAAGCGTGGTGGTCAGGGCGTTATCGCCATGGTCAGCAACGAGCGTAACGGCCGTCTGGTCGGCGCGGTTCAGGTGCTCGATGGCGAAGAAATCATGCTGATTTCCGACCAGGGCACGCTGGTTCGTACCCGCGTCGGCGAAGTGTCCAGTCTGGGTCGTAACACCCAGGGCGTTACCCTGATCAAGCTGGCCAGCGACGAGAAGCTGGTCGGTCTGGAGCGTGTTCAGGAGCCGTCGGAGGTCGAAGGCGAAGAGCTTGAGGGTGAGCTTGTCGACGGCGTGATCGTCGATGCTGCTGAAGTGGATGATGCCTGTGAAGACCTGCAGGCGGATGCTGCGTCAGACGAAGACGAACCACAGAACTAAGCGCTAACGTAAATCAGGTAAGGGCTGGCTCGTCTGTGCATGCATCTGCATTCCAGGCAAGTCCAGCCCTTGCGGCATTCGGCCAGCCCGGCGGCCGGATCAAGATTCCCGCAAGGAGCAGCCAGTCGCTGCGGCGTCTGTCTGCTCGTGGCAAGCAACCAGAAACAAGCGCGTACAGACCCAACGTATTTGACGAGAGTGGATATGAGCAAGCGAGCCTTTAACTTCTGCGCAGGTCCTGCTGCGCTTCCTGAAGCTGTTCTGCTGCGTGCCCAGGCGGAACTCCTCGACTGGCACGGCAAAGGCCTTTCCGTCATGGAAATGAGCCACCGCAGTGATGAGTTCGTCTCCATTGCCACCAAGGCCGAGCAGGATCTGCGTGATCTGCTGTCCATTCCTTCGAATTACAAAGTGTTGTTCCTGCAAGGCGGTGCCAGCCAGCAGTTCGCCCAGATTGCGCTGAACCTGCTGCCTGAAAATGGCAAGGCCGATTACATCGACACCGGCATCTGGTCGCAGAAGGCTATCGACGAGGCGTCGCGCTACGGCGCAATCAACGTCGCGGCCAGCGCCAAGGCCTACGATTACTTTGCGATTCCCGGCCAGAACGAGTGGAAGCTGTCCAAGGACGCGGCTTACGTCCACTACGCGCCAAACGAAACCATTGGCGGTCTGGAATTCAACTGGATTCCGGAAACCGGCGACGTGCCCCTGGTGGCCGACATGTCTTCGGACATCCTCTCGCGTCCGCTCGATATCTCGCGTTTCGGCATGATCTACGCCGGCGCCCAGAAGAACATCGGCCCCAGCGGCATCGTGGTGGTGATCATTCGCGAAGACCTGCTGGGCCGCGCTCGCTCGCTGTGCCCGACCATGCTCGACTACGAGGTCGCGGCCGACAATGGCTCGATGTACAACACGCCGCCGACCCTGGCCTGGTACCTGTCCGGGCTGGTCTTCGAATGGCTGAAAGAGCAGGGCGGTGTCGAAGCGATCGGCAAGCGCAACGAAATCAAGCAGCGCACGCTGTATGACTTCATCGACGCCAGCGAGCTGTACAGCAACCCGATCAACAAGCCTGATCGTTCGTGGATGAACGTCCCGTTCCGTCTGGCTGACGATCGTCTCGACAAGCCGTTCCTGGCCGGTGCCGATGCAAACGGTCTGCTCAACCTCAAGGGCCATCGCTCGGTGGGCGGCATGCGTGCATCCATCTACAACGCGATCGATATCAACGCCATCAACGCGCTGGTGGCCTACATGAAAGACTTCGAGAAGGAGCACGGCTGATGTCCGAGCAAGAACTCAAGGCGCTTCGCGTCCGTATCGACAGCCTCGATGAGAAGGTTCTGGAACTGATCAGCGAGCGTGCCCGCTGTGCCCAGGAAGTGGCCAGGGTCAAGATGTCCTCGCTGGCTGAAGGCGAGGTGCCTGTATTCTATCGTCCGGAGCGCGAAGCTGCGGTGCTCAGGCGAGTCATGGAACGCAATCGCGGACCGTTGAGCAACGAAGAAATGGCGCGTCTGTTCCGCGAAATCATGTCTTCCTGCCTGGCGCTGGAACAGCCGCTCAAGGTTGCCTATCTTGGCCCTGAGGGGACGTTCACCCAGGCCGCTGCGATGAAGCATTTCGGCCACGCCGTCATCAGTCTGCCGATGGCCGCAATTGACGAAGTGTTTCGCGAAGTGGTCGCCGGTGCTGTGAATTTCGGCGTGGTTCCGGTGGAAAACTCCACCGAAGGCGCGGTCAATCACACCCTCGACAGCTTCCTTGAACACGACATGGTGATCTGCGGCGAAGTCGAATTGCGCATTCACCACCATCTGCTGGTGGGCGAAAGCACCAAGACCGAAAGCATCACGCGCATCTATTCCCATGCTCAGTCACTGGCCCAGTGCCGTAAATGGCTGGATGCCCATTACCCGAATGTCGAGCGCGTCGCCGTTGCCAGCAACGCCGAGGCTGCCAAACGGGTCAAGGGCGAGTGGAACTCGGCGGCCATCGCCGGCGATATGGCGGCAGGTCTGTATGGCCTGACCCGGCTGGCGGAAAAGATCGAAGATCGTCCGGACAATTCCACGCGCTTTCTCATTATCGGCAATCAGGAAGTCCCGCCGACCGGCGACGACAAGACCTCGATCATTGTGTCGATGAGCAACAAGCCGGGCGCGCTGCACGAGCTGCTGGTGCCCTTCCACGAGAATGGCCTGGACCTGACACGGATCGAGACGCGTCCTTCGCGCAGTGGCAAGTGGACCTACGTGTTCTTCATCGACTTCGTCGGGCATCACAAGGACCCGCTGGTCAAGGCCGTGCTGGAGCAAATCAGCAGCGAAGCCGTCGCCTTGAAGGTGTTGGGTTCTTACCCGAAGGCGGTTCTCTGAGGGTGCGGTCCATGATTCGTATGTTTTTTACCTTGCCGGGCTGTCAGGTATGTTCGCGTGGTTGATGTGATTGCAGAGCAGTCAGTACGGCCGCTGATCGGTCGTCTGGTGGTCGTCGGGCTTGGGCTGATCGGTGGTTCCTTTGCCAAGGGCGTACGCGAAAGCGGGCTGTGTCGCGAGGTGGTCGGTGTCGATCTTGATCCGCAGTCGCGACAGCTGGCGGTCGAGCTGGGGGTCGTGGACCGTTGTGAGGCCGATCTTGCTGTAGCCTGCCGTGGCGCTGACGTGATTCAGCTGGCAGTGCCGATACTGGCCATGGAAAAGCTGCTTGCGCTGCTGGCGCCTATCGATCTGGGACAGGCAATCCTGACCGATGTCGGCAGCGCCAAAGGCAATGTGGTGAGGGCTGCACGTCAGGCGTTCGGGCACATGCCGTCGCGCTTCGTGCCCGGCCATCCGATTGCCGGTTCCGAGCAGAGCGGCGTCGAGGCGTCCAATGCGGCGCTGTTTCGTCGCCATAAGGTCATTCTCACGCCGCTGGCTGAAACCGATCCTCATGCGGTGGCGATTGTCGACCAGTTGTGGTCTGCCCTGGGGGCTGACGTAGAGCGCATGCAGGTCGAGCGCCACGATGAGGTGCTGGCTGCCACCAGCCATCTGCCGCACCTGTTGGCATTCGGTCTGGTCGATTCGCTGGCCAAGCGCAACGAAAACCTCGACATATTCAGGTATGCCGCAGGCGGGTTTCGTGATTTCACGCGCATCGCAGGCAGCGATCCGACCATGTGGCATGACATTTTCATGGCCAACCGTGATGCTGTACTGCGCACTCTGGACAGCTTTCGCACCGATCTCGACGCCTTGCGCGACGCAGTGGATGCCGGTGACGGCGCGCAGTTGATGGACGTATTTACCCGCGCGCGCGCAGCGAGAGAGCACTTTGGCAGAATCCTCGCCAGCCGTGCCCGTGTCGATAGCTCAGCTGGCGAGCCTCGTGCGATTCACGGCGGGGCTGCGGAGGGTGTCAGTCATCGCATCAAAGGGCCGGTGGATGTGACGTCGGCGGTGCTGTTCATGGTCGCGACGTCGATCAGTGAAGGCTGCGATCTGCTGCTGGAGGACGTTTCCGTCAGTTCCTCGTGCGAGGGGGCGATCGATATCTTGCGCCTGATGGGCGGCGATATCGTGCTGCAGAACGTCCGCAAGCTGGCGGATGAAACGGTCGCTGACCTGCACGTTCGCTCGGCCCGGCTCAAAGGCGCTGACATCCCCGAAGCGCTGGTGCCGCTGGCGCTCAATGAATTTCCGGTGCTTCTTGTTGCCGCAGCCTGCGCAGAAGGGCGTACCATTCTGCGCGGCGCGCAGGCCCTGCAAGCCGATGAGGCAGAGTGCGTCAGGCTGATGGCTGACGGTTTGCTGGCTGTCGGCATCGAGGCCGAGCCCGTGCTGGATGGCATCATTATCGAAGGCGGTGTGCCGGGTGGCGGCGAGGTGGATGCTCGCGGTGATCAGCGTATCGTCATGGCGTTTCGCGTTGCATCGTTGAGGGCTTCGGCGCCCATCCGTATTCAGGCGTGCGCGGATGCCGCCGCATTGTTTCCCCATTTTCTGGCGCTGTGCGCTCAAGTTGGCATGCGTGTAGCGCAAGAGGACAAAAAGTGAAAATCAAAGCTCCTGTTATTACCATCGACGGACCCAGCGGTTCCGGAAAGGGCACGGTCGCCGGGTTGCTGGCCAGAAAGCTCGGCTGGTGCCTGCTTGACTCCGGCGCGTTGTATCGCCTGCTGGCTTTCGCGGCGCGCAATCACGGTGTCGACCTGACCAATGAAGAAGCGCTCAAGCTCTTGGCCGCTCATCTGGATGTTCAGTTCGAGGCGACTGCGGCAGGGCAGGGGCAGCGCATCATTCTGGAAGGCGAGGACGTCACCCACGCCATTCGCAACGAACAGGTCGGCAGCGGCGCATCGCAGGTGGCCTCGCTGCCGGCGGTGCGCGATGCGTTGTTGTTGCGCCAGCGCGCGTTTCAGGAAGAGCCGGGCCTGGTCGCGGACGGTCGAGACATGGGCACCGTGGTCTTCCCGGATGCACCGCTGAAGATATTCCTCACCGCCAGTGCCGAGGAGCGTGCGCGTCGACGTTACTTGCAGTTGAAGGCCAAGGGCGATGATGTTAGTCTGTCGAGTCTGCTAGATGAGATATGTGCACGCGACGAGCGTGACACCCAGCGAGCGGTAGCACCGTTGAAGCCGGCGCACGACGCCATACAGCTGGATTCCACTGAATTGTCCATCGAACAGGTGCTGGAACGCATTCTGAGTGAAATCGCGCTTCGCGGTATTGCCGGATGACGAAGAGGCGTGTGGGAGACCAGTCATAGTCCCGCAGGCTTTCTTTTACTTGAACGAAACCCACGTTGTCTGGAGCGTGGCAGATGGGCGTATCCTTCGCCCTTGATCAACAGGAATTAAAATGAGCGAAAGCTTTGCAGAACTTTTTGAAGAAAGCCTAAAGACCCTCAACCTTCAGGCCGGTTCGATCATCACCGCGATCATCGTTGATATCGACTACCAGGCAGGTTGGGTTACGGTTCACGCCGGTCTGAAATCTGAAGGCCTCATCCCGCTGGAACAGTTCCACAACGACGCTGGCGAGCTGACCATCAAGATCGGTGATGAAGTTCACGTTGCGCTGGACGCGGTCGAAGATGGCTTTGGCGAAACCAAGCTGTCCCGCGAAAAAGCCAAGCGTGCCGAGTGCTGGATCGTTCTGGAAGCGGCTTTCGCAGCTGAAGAAGTGGTCAAGGGCGTTATCAACGGTAAGGTTAAAGGCGGCTTCACTGTCGACGTTAACGGCATCCGTGCGTTCCTGCCTGGTTCTCTGGTTGACGTCCGCCCTGTGCGTGACACGACTCACCTGGAAGGCAAAGAGCTCGAGTTCAAGGTCATCAAGCTGGACCAGAAGCGCAACAACGTTGTCGTTTCCCGTCGCAGTGTCCTGGAAGCCGAGAACAGTGCCGAGCGCGAAGCTCTGCTCGAGTCCCTGCAGGAAGGTCAGCAAGTCAAGGGTATCGTCAAGAACCTCACCGATTACGGCGCATTCGTCGATCTGGGTGGCGTCGATGGCCTGCTGCACATTACCGACATGGCCTGGAAGCGTATCAAGCATCCATCGGAAATCGTCAACGTTGGCGACGAGATCGATGTCAAGGTCCTGAAGTACGATCGCGAGCGCAATCGTGTTTCCCTGGGTCTGAAGCAACTGGGTGAAGATCCATGGGTTGCTATCAAGGCTCGCTACCCGGAAAGCACCCGCGTTACCGCGCGTGTGACCAACCTGACCGACTACGGCTGCTTCGCAGAGCTGGAAGAAGGCGTGGAAGGCCTGGTACACGTTTCCGAAATGGACTGGACCAACAAGAACATCCACCCTTCGAAAGTCGTTCAGGTTGGCGACGAAGTGGAAGTCATGGTTCTGGACATCGATGAAGAGCGTCGTCGTATCTCCCTCGGCATCAAACAGTGCAAATCCAACCCATGGGAAGATTTCTCTGGCCAGTTCAACAAGGGCGATAAAATCTCCGGCACCATCAAGTCGATCACCGATTTCGGTATCTTCATTGGTCTGGACGGCGGCATCGACGGTCTGGTTCACCTGTCCGACATCTCCTGGAACGAAGTGGGCGAAGAAGCCGTACGTCGCTTCAAGAAGGGCGACGAGCTCGACACTGTGATCCTGTCGGTTGATCCTGAGCGTGAGCGTATCTCGCTGGGTATCAAGCAGCTGGAAAGCGATCCGTTCTCCGAGTACGTCACTGTCAATGACAAGGGCGCCATCGTTCGCGGTATCGTTAAAGAAGTTGACGCCAAAGGCGCCATCATCACTCTGGCCGACGACATCGAAGCGACCCTCAAGGCTTCCGAAATCAGCCGTGACCGCGTTGAAGACGCGCGTAACGTTCTGAAGGAAGGCGAAGAGATCGAAGCCAAGATCATCAGCGTTGACCGCAAGAGCCGCGTAATCAGCTTGTCCATCAAGTCGAAAGACGTTGAAGACGAGAAAGAAGCGATCCAGAGCCTGCGTAGCAAGCCTGAAGTCGCTGAAAGCACTGGTCCTACCACTATTGGTGACCTGCTGCGCGCGCAAATGGAAAAACAGAACTAAGTTCTGCTTGACCAAAAAAAGGACGACTTCGGTCGTCCTTTTTTGTTTATGCCGTTCAGGCCCTACGGGTTCGGATGCTTCTTGCTTGCTCTCACGCACAGTCCGAGCCACTAAACGTCTCCAGTGGCCTCTCAGGCCGTCTTATTCGTCTATTGCTCCAGCTCCCTTCCAGTACCGCTCTCCTGTCATGTCGCTGTAATCTGTTCATGCCTGGTTAGACGGTGTTGAACATAAGTCAATAGATGGGCTGTTCAAATTCATCCGGTCATGCTAAAACCTTCCAAGCGCTGATCTAGCTGCTTGAAAAAGAAGGGAAAAATATGACGAAGTCGGAGTTGATCGAACGAATTGTCACCCATCAAGGGCTGCTCTCATCCAAGGATGTCGAGCTGGCCATCAAGACCATGCTTGAACAAATGTCCCAGTGCCTGGCAACCGGAGACCGAATCGAGATTCGGGGCTTTGGCAGCTTCTCGCTGCATTACCGCGCACCGCGGGTAGGGCGCAACCCGAAGACCGGTCAGTCGGTCAGTCTCGATGGCAAGTTTGTCCCGCATTTCAAGCCGGGAAAAGAGCTGCGGGACCGGGTCAACGAGGATGAAGAAGAGGGCTTTTAAAGCCATTCACCACAGGATCACCAGATGCGTATCTTCAAACGAGTCATTTTGATCGTCGCCGTGTTGCTCGTTGTTTTGGCAACGACCGTGTTTGTGCTTGAGAATCGGCAGTCTGTCGCCGTGACGTTTTTCGGTTGGTCGGCGCCTCAGCTTCCTCTGGCATTGCCTGTTGTCCTTGCCTTGCTCGTGGGCATGGTCATCGGCCCGGTACTGGCGTGGATAGCCAGCCTTCGTAAAAAGCGCACACCTTCCCCTCGCTCTGTCTGAGCAGCGTTGATGATATTCGTCGTCGGAGATCGATCTGGCGACACGATAGCGCGCGTCTTTCACTCCCTTTTGTTCATGAAGCAACATGCGCTGCCGCTGAGTTGGCGCGCTTCGTTGTGTCTTCAAACGATTTTTTTTGAAAAAGTAGCCTTATAATTCTGTCGGTTTATTCTTCGCTTATATGAAGAGTAGTTACTTCGCCGTGTAGGAATATTCGCTTTTTTAATTCGCGTACCCATTTTAAAGGGGGTGCGGGTTATATTCATTTTCAGCGTCGATTACTGCTGCCCTGACCGCCTTGTGTCAAGGCTTGAAAATGAATCGTTCAAGTGCAGAATGCGCCGAAACTTAATGTTCAGACCTGCTACCGGATGTTCCGCATATTCAGAGCAGGCTGGCAAGAAAAGGTGACTGCATGTCCTACCCGCAAATCATTCATCACGGCGCTGTCGATACAGTAACGGGCTCGTGTCATCAACTGCACATGAATGCATCGAGCAGCCTGCTGATTGACTGTGGGTCGGTGCAGGAGCGCGGCAGACGGTCCGGGACGGCTTCATTCGGATTCGATCCCGAGGCTATCAGGGCGCTGTTGATCAGCCATGTACACAATGACCATGTCGGGCGTATTCCCGAGTTGCTGGCATCCGGTTACAAGGGGCCGATACTGTGCAGTGAGCCCAGTGCTCATCTGTTGCCACTGGTCATGGAAGATCTCCTGAAAATCGAATTTGCACACGACCCCGGGCAAGTCGCGCGCTACCTGGACGTCATCAACAAGAGAATCATCGCTTTGCCATTCAATGGATGGTTCAGTCTGGTCGACAACGAATCCCTGCATTGCCGGGTCCGCTTGCAGCGTGCCGGACACATACTGGGTTCGGCCTATATAGAGTGTTATCTTCAATACCCTGCACAAGGGCGTTCTGTGCGGGTGGTATTTTCCGGTGACCTGGGGGCAAGCCATACACCGTTTCTGCCTGCGCCGAAGCCGCCCGAGCGCGCGGATGTGCTGGTCCTGGAAAGCACCTATGGCAATCGTATTCATGAAGATCGCAGCATTCGTCAGCAAGGGCTGGAGCGCATCATAGACAAGGCGCTGGAGGATAACGGGACCGTCCTGATACCAGCGTTCAGCATCGGCCGAACCCAGGAATTGCTCTACGAGCTGGAAGACATACTGCGACGCAAGATGCCGTTGGATCATTGCGCCGGGAACAGTGAGCACCTGGATGACGGTGACGTACCGTGCGCAGACTGGTCGAGGTTGCCGATCATCCTTGATTCGCCTCTGGCGAGTCGTTTTACCAGGGTCTATCAGTCGTTCGAAGACTATTGGGATGAGGATGCCCGGCTGAGGCTCGGCGTCGGCAGAAAGCCGTTGGGTTTCGAACAACTGGTTACCGTCGATACTCATGAGGAGCACCTGCGCACGGTCAACTACCTGGCCAGCACGGCGCGTCCGGCCATCGTGATTGCCGGTAACGGTATGTGTGCCGGAGGCAGAATCGTCAATTACCTGAAAGCCATGCTCGGCGACACGCGACATAACGTGGTATTTGTCGGCTATCAGGGCAAGGGAACACCGGGCGAGGCCATTCAGTTGCACGGCCCGTCGGGTGGCTATGTAGAGCTGGATCGCGAGCGCTTTGATATAAAAGCGGGGGTCCATACCGCAAAAGGCTATTCTGCCCACGCCGATCAGGTCGAACTGGTCGAGTTCGTCACGGGGATGAAAGAGTGGCCGACGCAGATTCGCTTGGTGCATGGCGAGGCGGCGGCGAAAAAGGTGCTGGGTAATATTCTGAGTCGTAAGTACTCGCTCGAAAAACGCCCGTTGGAACTGCTCATCCCTTGAAAAGCACGATGAGCACCTTAGTTGTCGGCTGACGCGATAATCGAATGTTTGCAAGTGAGTGCCCGGGCCTGATTATTGTGAATTGTTCCTGTTGCACGTTGAGCGTCATCATGAAAGTTATAAAATGGATTAACGATATTTCAGTTGTCAAAAAGCGTTACTTGAGCAATATTTGGCCGATTTGGAAGGACGTGTTTGCATGAGCGGTGATGTTGCATTGGTTGCAATAACAGGTGCGACAGGTTTCGTGGGCAGTGCCGTGGTTCGTCGGCTGATCGAGCGCACAGGCTGTTCTGTGAGGGTTGCAGTCCGGGGCGCTTATGTCGTTTCCAGCCCGCGCATCGATGTTGTCAGTGCACAATCACTGGCACCGGATAATCAATGGGCAAGCTTTGTAACCGGCGCGGATGTGCTGATTCATTGTGCTGCGCGAGTTCATGTGCTCAATGAGACCGCCGACGCACCGGATCAGGAGTACTTTCGCGCCAATGTCACCGCAACCCTGAATCTGGCCGAGCAGGCCGCAGCGGCAGGCGTCAAGCGCTTCATCTTTATCAGTTCCATCAAGGCCAATGGCGAGTCTACGCTTGCGGGTGCGCCATTCACGGCCAGCGACCCGTGCACTCCGCTGGATGCCTACGGCGTGTCAAAACACAGGGCTGAGGAGGGCTTGCGCGAGTTGTCTGCCCGCACCGGTATGCAGGTGGTGATCATTCGACCGGTGCTGGTCTACGGTCCGGGGGTCAAGGCTAATTTCAGAAGCATGATGCGCTGGCTGGACAAAGGGCTGCCGTTGCCGCTCGGGTCCATCGATAATCGCAGAAGCCTGGTGGCGGTGGATAATCTGGCAGATCTGGTGACGGTCTGTGTCGATCATCCTGCGGCGGCTGACCAGACGTTTCTGGTCAGTGACGGGGACGATCTGTCGACGTCCAGGCTGCTGCGCGAAATGGGCAAGGCCTTGGGCAAACCTGCCCGGCTGCTGCCGGTGCCGGCCTCGCTGTTGAAAGCGGCTGCAGCACTGTTGGGCAAGAAAGCTTTTTCACAACGGCTGTGCAACTCGCTGCAGGTCGATATCAGTAAAACCTGTACGATGCTGGATTGGCATCCACCTGTGAGTATTGAACACGCCATGCAGGACACTGCTCGATATTATCTGGAACACGACAAGCATGATTGAGTGGCTGTCGGTAATCGCTATTGCCTTTCTGTCTCTGATTCTAACGGCGTTGCTGCGCAAGTATGCGCTTGCCAAAAGTCTGATTGACATTCCAAACGCCCGAAGTTCGCATTCCATGCCCACGCCCAGAGGCGGCGGCGTTGCCATCGTCATCACTTTCATCATGGCGATGGCTGTCCTGGGGTGGGCCGGTCATCTGCCGTCCTCTGCGCTTGTCGCAATCGTTGGCTCGGGAGGCCTGGTGGCTGTGATCGGTTTCATGGACGATCACGGGCATATCGCCGCACGATGGCGCCTGCTGGGACACTTTGCTGCGGCTGCCTGGGCCTTGTTCTGGCTGGGCGGCCTCGCTCCGCTTGAGTTCATGGGCTGGACGTTCGACGCAGGGCCGCTCTGGCAGGTGCTCGCGGCGTTCTATCTGGTGTGGATGCTCAACCTATACAACTTCATGGACGGAATAGACGGTATCGCCGGTATCGAGGCGGTCACGGTATGTCTGGGCATGAGCATTATCTATGCGTTGAGCGGCCACGCCGGACTGTCCTGGGAGGTACTCATGCTGGGCGCTGCCGCGGCGGGATTCCTCTACTGGAACTTCCCTCCGGCGAAGATATTCATGGGCGATGCGGGCAGCGGTTTCCTCGGCATAGCGCTCGGTGTGCTATCCATTCAGGGTTCCTGGGCCTCACCTCAGTTATTCTGGTCCTGGTTGATTCTGCTGGGAGTGTTTATCGTCGACGCGACCGTAACCCTTGTGCGACGCCTGTTACGCAGAGAAAGGCTCTACGAGGCGCATCGCAGCCACGCGTATCAGTTTGCGTCGCGTCATTACGGCAGGCATGTGCCGGTTACGCTTACAGTGGGGCTGATCAATCTTGTCTGGTTGCTGCCCATTGCACTATGGGTTGCGCTGGGCGATGGAGAAGGGCTTATATGGGCGGTAGTTGCCTACAGCCCGCTGATTCTACTGGCGTTGAAGTTCCACGCCGGCAAGGCAGAATAAGGTAACGAAGTGTTTTTCTGGTTGTCTCAGACACGTAGCTGTTTCACTGATACCGATTTCAGGTCATGTTGCAACCGGTAGCATAACGGAGCATAAAAAAATTGATGAGCAGGTTGCGGGCCAGGTTACTGGCTCTACCACGCCGCAAAAAACGAATAATTCAGGTTGCTGCCGACGTTATTCTGGTCTGGCTGGCTCTGTGGATGGCGTTTGTCGTACGACTGGGTATCGATGAGCTGATCAATCCTCTCGAGAAGCACACCTGGCTGTTCATCAGTGCGCCTGTTGCGGCTATCCCGCTGTTCATCCGGTTCGGCATGTACCGCGCAGTGATGCGCTATTTCGGCAATGATGCGCTGATTGCCATCATCAAGGCCGTCACGATGTCGTCGTTGATCCTTGGTTGCATGGTTTACGTTTACAGTAATCACCAGCAATTGGTCCCGCGCTCGGTGATCTTCAATTACTGGTGGCTGAGCATGGTCATGATTGGCGGTCTGCGACTGGCCATGCGGCAGTACTTTCTCGGCGACTGGTTCGCTGCAGCGCAGCACGTGCCCTTCGCCAAGAGCGACAACGGTTTGCAGAAGGTCGCCATTTACGGCGCTGGTGCTGCGGGAAACCAGTTGGTCGCTGCATTGCGCATGGGGCGTCTGATGCATCCGGTGGCGTTCATCGATGATGATGAGTCGATTTCCAACCGGGTCATTTCCGGCCTTCAGGTCTACAAACCGCGAAACATCCAGCGAATGATAGATTCCACGGGGGCTCAGGAAATCCTGTTGGCAATCCCGTCATCGTCGCGTGGGCGACGTCGGGAAATCCTCGGTTTTCTGGAAGGCTTTCCGCTGCACGTACGAAGCGTTCCGGGTTTCATGGACCTGGCCGCTGGCAGGGTCAAGGTCGACGACCTTCAGGAAGTCGACATCGCAGACCTTCTGGGGCGCGATGCAGTCCCGGCCCGCGATAACCTGCTTGAGCACTGCATCAAGGGCAAAACGGTGCTGGTGACCGGCGCAGGCGGCTCGATCGGTTCTGAACTGTGCCGACAGATACTGCTGCTGAAACCTACCCAGTTACTGTTGCTGGACCATAGCGAGTTCAATCTCTACAGCATTCTCTCCGAGCTTGAACAGCGCTCGGCTCGCGAGTCACTCTCGGTTAAATTGCTGCCCATACTCGGTTCGGTGCGCAACCACCCCAAACTGCTGTCGATCATGAAAACCTGGAAAGTCGACACGGTCTATCACGCTGCGGCCTACAAGCATGTGCCGATGGTCGAGCACAATATTGCCGAAGGCGTCATCAACAATGTCGTGGGTACGCTCAATACCGCCCAGGCCGCGTTGCAGGCAGGGGTGTCCAACTTTGTCCTGATCTCTACAGACAAGGCGGTCCGCCCGACCAATGTGATGGGCAGCACCAAACGCCTCGCCGAATTGATATTGCAGGCACTGAGCCGCGAAACCGCGCCAGTGATCTTCGGTGACAAGGCCAATGTCTATCAGGTCAACAAGACCCGCTTTACCATGGTTCGCTTCGGCAACGTGCTGGGCTCGTCCGGTTCGGTGATTCCGCTGTTCCACAAGCAGATCCAGTCAGGCGGGCCGCTGACGGTGACGCATCCCAAGATCACCCGCTATTTCATGACCATCCCCGAAGCCGCTCAGTTGGTCATTCAGGCGGGCTCCATGGGGCATGGCGGCGACGTTTTCGTTCTCGATATGGGTGAGCCGGTCAAGATTGTCGAACTGGCCGAGAAGATGATCCACCTGTCCGGTCTGGCCATTCGCTCGGAGAAAAACCCGCACGGTGATATCTCCATCGAGTTCACCGGGCTGCGTCCTGGCGAAAAACTCTATGAAGAGCTGTTGATCGGCGACAACGTGGTTGCCACCGAGCACCCGATGATCATGAGTGCAAACGAAGATTGCCTGCCGTGGGACGTATTGAAAGGCCGCCTGACAAAACTGCTGGATGCGGTCGACCGCGACGATTACACCAGCGTGCGTCAGTTGCTGCGCGAAACGGTAAACGGTTATACGCCAGAGGGTGAAATCGTTGACTGGATGTATCAGGAACGCAGCGGCGAAACGTGATTTCATCCGTGCTGTCGGGGTGCCGGGCAGAGGCGGAAATACGTTGAACGATCCGGCAACAGGCAGCAACGCTCGACTGCTTTTCCAAGGGGGGACGCTGGTCTAAGTTTCAGGCACAGCATGTGGAATGCTGCCTTGAACTGCTATGGAGCTTTATCTATGCGAACCCCTATCTTCAGTGCCTTGATCTTTGCCTTGCTCACCAGTGCCTCGGTTGCGGTCAACGCCGCCCCTGCGTCTCAGCCCGCCATGTCAGAGCCCGCGGTATCCCATTCGCCGATGCTGGAAGGCACAGCGCCCGCTATGGCGCATGAGCAACGCAAGGACAGGGTCAATCTCAATACTGCCGATGCGCAGACACTGCAGAAAGAACTGGCGGGAATCGGCAAGAACAAGGCTGATGCCATTGTGGCTTACCGGGAAGCCAACGGCGATTTTACGTCGATTGATGAACTGATCGAGGTAAAGGGAATCGGCAAGGCCATTCTGGAGAGGAATCGCGAAAAGCTTGCAATCGACTGATCAGCGTTTCATCCGTTAAACACACAGGCCGATCAATGATCGGCCTGTGTGTTTATAAACTCTCGCCGGGAAGCTTCCCGGGAAAGTATCTGTTCCAGAGGGTCAGTTGGTGCTCTTTTTTATCTCCTTTTTGAGATATTCGCGGGTCGTGTCCAGAATGCGCTGTGACAGCTCCTCGTCAAAAGCGCCGCGTGCGAGTGCCAGACCACCTACCAGTGCGGACAGCACCGGCAGGCTTTTGGACTCCAGTCCATTCTCCGCCAGGGGCTTGTCGAACTTCTCCAGCAGGTGAAGGATGATTTTATCCGTCGTCATGCTGGGCTGATCTCGCTGGCCCAGTTCCAGGCACATAGTCGGTAATGGACACCCGCCGTCTTCCGCATCGCGGCTGGCTATCGATAGGTAGAGATCAATGAATTCACTAAGCGAGTCCTGTCTGGCGAACACGTCGCTGGTGATTCCTTTTACATTGTCGAAGGCGTGACTCAATGCCTGTTCAACAAGATCATCCTTGGATTTGAAATGCGCGTAGAACCCGCCATGGGTCAAGCCAAGTGCCTTCATCAAAGGTTGCAAGCCCGTAGCACCAATGCCGTCACGACGGAAGCGCATGGACGCTTCCTTGACAATGCGTTGGTGCGTTTGGGCCTTATGATCAAGCGCGTAACGCATGCGCTGAGTCTCCGAGAGGGCCAATGTGTAAGCGCATTTATACATGGATAGGTGAAACGATGCAGCAGGCTTTCGCTCGCAATGACAACTTCATCTCAATCAGGCAGGTGAATACCTGACTATTTATCCAGATAATGAGTGAGGCTGGCGCTGGACAATTCGCCCAGATGACTGCCGATCAGGCGCCCATCCGGCGAATAGAAGAGAGTGGTGGGCAGCGCCGCCGAACCCACCTGTCGGGCGAACTCGCCGTCCGGATCCAGAAAGCTGTTGCTCAGCACCAGTTGCTGTTTCGACAGGTAGTCGCTGACTTCCCCGGCGCTTTCGGCCTGATTGACGAACAAAAATGTAATGTCCTTGCGTTCCCGTTGCATATCGCGCAGCACTGGCATTTCGCGGCGACACGGAGGGCACCAGGTGGCCCACAGGTTGATGACCACTGGTTTGCCCCGGTAGTCGGAGACCCTGACCGGCGCGCCAGTCAGCGTCCGAAGGGTTGTATCAGGCAGTGAATTGCCCTTTTGATAATGGTCCAGAATAAAACCGCCTGATACCCAGATCGCCAGTCCGATGCTGATTCCGAATGTCAGGGCGCGACGCTGTTCGGGGCGGCGCCAGCCGATGATCAGGCCGCCCAGCAGGGCGCAGATAACCCCGGCCCAGACCAGAAAGCCGCCGTCACGGATGTCCAGTGTCTTCCAGGGGGCTTCGCTGTACTGCGGGAAATAGGTCAGGACGAATGCGATACGTGCAGTAGCGATACCCAGAATGAAGAGTCCGAATACCGCGGTCTTTCTGGACAGGGTATGCCGGACAAGCCGTGCTTCTACCCAGGTGGCCGTTATCAAGGCGCCCAACAACAACAGGTGGGATATCGCGAGGGCGAACGGCCCGGCGTTGATGCTCAACATCGTTTTGGTCCTTGAAGGTTTTTTGCCGGGCGTACTGCACAGGGCGGCATGGTATCGCTGCTGCCCCTCCAGGAAAAATGCAGAACTGTTCCCGGATGTTAGGCCGCGTGGGCGGCTGGATTGAGCCCGTAAGCTGTTGAAACACTAATTCCTCGACAAGAGGTCGACCGTCCTCCAGCCCTTTATATAAAGGGCGTGCGCTCGAATGCCAGCATGTGCTGCAGAAACTATTGTCCTACAAGCCTTTGACTTCTGCCGACAATCCCGGAGAATCTCGCCCGCTGTTTTCGAGGGGGCGCTGAACTGCCGGTTTTTTCGACGCGTTTCCCTTTTTGATAAACCGGCCACGGAGAGTCGACCGGATGAATGATCAGGCTAATGGCGTCGTAGAACGTCTGGATGTAGCTCCCGAGAGCATCGCGTCATGGAATCGTAATGACACCACCTGGATGCTCGGATTGTTCGGTACCGCCATCGGTGCGGGTACCCTGTTTTTGCCAATCAACGCGGGTATCGGTGGTTTCTGGCCATTGATGGCGCTGGCACTGCTGGCGTTTCCCATGACCTTCTACGCCCACCGTGGGTTGACGCGCTTCGTGCTCTCAGGACGTGAAGGTGCCGACATCACCGATGTGGTCGAAGAGCATTTCGGCAAGAGTGCCGGTGCGATGATCACCTTGCTGTATTTCTTCGCAATTTTCCCGATCCTGCTGATCTACAGCGTGGCCCTCACCAACACCGTCGGCAGTTTTCTTGAGCACCAGTTGCACATCACGCCACCGCCGCGCGCCGCACTGGCGTTTGTGCTGATCATGGGGCTGCTGGCCGTGGTGCGTTGTGGCGAGCGGTTCATCGTCAAGGCCATGAGCCTGATGGTTTATCCGTTCATCGTCGCACTATTGTTTCTGGCAATATTCCTCATCCCGCACTGGACCGGCGGCATTCTGAGCACCGCTACCACGTTCCCTGAGCTATCGGCGTTCATACCCACGTTGTGGCTGGCCATTCCGGTGATGGTGTTCTCTTTCAACCACACACCGATCATCTCGGCCTTTGCCGTCGATCAGAAGCGTCAGTATGGCGAAAACGCCGAGGTGCGCAGTTCGCAGATTCTGGCCCGCGCCCACGGTCTGATGGTCGTGATGGTGCTGTTCTTCGTGTTCAGTTGCGTGTTGACCCTGTCGCCTGCCCAACTGGCCGAGGCCAAGGCGCAGAACATCTCGATCCTGTCTTACCTGGCCAACCACTTCAACAACCCGACCATCGCCTTTGTCGCGCCACTGATCGCGTTCGTGGCTATTTCCAAGTCGTTTCTTGGCCACTACATCGGTGCGAGCGAGGGCTTGAAAGGCCTGGTTCTGAAGGCGGGTCGTCGTCCTGCACCCAAGGCCCTGGACCGCATGACCGCGGCGTTCATGCTGGTGGTGTGCTGGCTGGTGGCAACGCTCAACCCGAGCATCCTGGGCATGATCGAAACCCTGGGCGGGCCGGTGATTTCAGCCTTGCTGTTCCTGATGCCGATGTACGCCATCCACAAAGTACCAGCCATGCGTAAATACGCTGGCGCGTGGTCCAACTACTTTGTGGTTGCCGCCGGTGTGGTGGCGATTTCAGCACTGATCTTTTCGCTGATCCGCTGAAGCCGGCAAGCGAAACCTCGCAGTCTGCGCCAATCCAGCGGTGCAGGCTGCGAGGACGTTATGCGATCGTGATCAGTCCACTGGCTCGGGATACAACGGCCTGGACAAGTGCATGATGCTCGCATAGTCGTAAACGTACTGCCGTCCCGCATGGCTGGTCGAACGCAGTTGGTCGATCAGTTGTCGTTCTTTCTTGTTCAAGTATCTCAACGCCGGATCTTGGCTGGACTTCAGGCGATCACGTTCATGGGCGTCAGGGAATGCGATGACGTTCGTCATGAAAAATCTCCTTGGGTTTTAGTCCTTGTTTGCTTTGATGTTGCCCCGGTTGCGGTGGTGATGGCGACGGTTCACCTTACCCACAAAAACTTGATGCGATCAACCCTGCAGATGCCGGGTGTGTCACAACGTTTGCGTTATCTCGTAGGATTGTCCGCTGCCGTTGATGACAATCTGTACAGCATCGTCTTCGAATTTGCCCAGTAGGTTCTGCCCGAGCGGGGCTCTGGCGGTAATGACGGTGACCAGATGATCCCCTGCACTGACCTTCAGGCCGGCAGCATCGGGGCCGAGGAACAGATAGTGCGTCTGCCCGCTCGCATCTTCGACAACCACCAGATCACCGGTCTGAATACCGCGCGATTCATCGAATGGCTTGAGCGACCATTTCCGATAAAGCGTCAGCGACTGACGAATCTCCTCGACGCGGCGTGCCTGGCCGGCTGCCAGGTAGGACGCTTCCAGTCCTAGCGTGTCGTACTTGTTCTCAGCGATGTTCTCTTCGTGGGTAGCCGTTTCGTAGGCGGTTTGCGCCGCTCGTTCGGCGATATCCAGATCGATGTTCAGCTTGTCGATGATCCGTTGCAGTACATCCTGTTTGTTCATGGTTTATCCGCAGTACTGATTGATGCTGGCACGGCTTTTTTCGCTCGGCGCGGTGCGATCCTGCTGTATCCAGAAATCACATTTCGAGCGGTTGAAGGTGCGCTGTTGTTGCTCCTGAGCCTGCTCGCGTGCCTGACGGGCCTCGCTTTCACGCAGGCTTTGCTCATATTTGCGAAACATCTCGGTCTCCGGCGCAGACGGGGAGGCGGCTTTTTGCGCAGGCGGGGCGGTCAGCTGTGCGGCGGCGTTTTCCAGCGCCTGGGTCTGGGCCGGTGGCAGGCTTTTGTAATAGAGCAGGGCGGTCAGAAACACCGCCAGGGCGCCCAGCCAGATGCCCAGCGCAATGCACACGATCAATTTCAACGACACGTACAGGTCGCGACGGCGGGTAGGGAATGACATGGCTGAACTCCTTGCAGGCCAACAGATGTGATTGTGCCATGCCTGATGGTCAGGCATGGAAACGGTGCTGCATGTTTGCCCGGCAGCATCAGGCTGGTGACAACAGACCTTTGTGAACGACAATCAGCGTTTTTGCCATCCAGCCTCAGGGAGCCAGGATGAAAGCCTCGTGGGATATTTTTTGCAGCGTAGTCGACAACTACGGTGATGCGGGCGTGACCTGGCGTCTGGCGCGCCAGCTGGTCGCCGAGCATGGCCTGCAGGTGCGTTTATGGATCGATGACCTGTCGGCCTTCGTTCGCTTGTGCCCCGGTGCCGATCTCCAGGCCCGGCAACAATGGCAAGAGGGCGTGAGCGTTTGCCAGTGGCCGAGCGAATGGGTGAACACCGATATTCCTGATGTGGTCATCGAAGCGTTCGCCTGCCGCCTGCCGACGCGCTACACCGAATCGATGCTGCAGCGTTCGCCAAGGCCGTTGTGGCTGAATCTGGATTACCTAAGCGCCGAGGACTGGGTGTCTGGCTGCCACGGCCTGCCTTCGCCACAATCGAACGGTTTGAAGAAGTTCTTTTTCTTTCCGGGTTTTTCCGAGGCCACCGGTGGCCTGTTGCGCGAAAAAAACCTGATCGAACAGCGCCAGGCGTTTCAGCAAAACAGCGCGGCAAGGCAAGCGTTCCTGAGCGGATTGGGTATCGACGCGTTGGCAGGTGCGCGTCTGATCTCGGTATTTGCCTATGAAAATCCCGCGCTCGGCAGGTGGCTCGATGCCCTGACCAGCGACAGCCGGCCGACGCATCTTCTGGTGCCGGAGGGACGCATCCTCGGCGACCTGCAGCGCTGGCTGGGTGTCGACGATCCGCTGCGCGCCGGGTTCACTCAGGTCAGCGGCGGGCTGACGGTTCAGGTCCTGCCGTTCATCCGTCAGGAGCTTTACGACCAACTGCTCTGGAGCTGCGATTTCAATATCGTGCGCGGCGAGGACTCGTTCGTGCGTGCGCAGTGGTCGGGGCGGCCAATGCTCTGGCACATCTACCAGCAGGAAGACGACGCGCATCTGCCCAAGCTCGATGCGTTTTTAACGCTCTATCTCGCGGGTCTTTCGCCCGCGGCCGCGCAGGCGGTGAATCAGTTCTGGCAGCGCTGGAATGTCGGCGGCGACCTTGGCGAATGCTGGACGGCGCTGGCAGAACACTGGTCGCAGATCGAGCGCAATGCCGAACGCTGGTGCCAGCAACAAGCCGCACAGACTGATCTTGCCACGGCGCTGGTGCAGTTTTATGTAAATTCGCTATGATACGCGGCCTTGATACAAGGCTCTGTACGAAAAAGGCCTGCGCAGGTTGTTTCTCGTACAGAGCCTTTGGTTAATTCCATCCAAATTCGGATATATGCAATGAAAACTGGTAAAGAGCTGAAACCCGGTACCGTGATCCGTCTCGAGAACGATCCATGGCTGGTTCAGAAAGCTGAGTTCACCAAGTCCGGTCGTAACAGCGCGATCATGAAGACCAAGCTGAAAAACCTGCTGACCGGTTACAAGACCGAGATCGTTTACAGCGCCGACGACAAGCTGGACGACGTGATCCTGGATCGCAAGGAAGCCACCCTGTCTTTCATCAGCGGTGACACCTACACGTTCATGGACACCTCTGACTACACCATGTACGAGCTGAACGCCGAAGACATCGAAAGCGTTCTGCCTTTCGTCGAAGAAGGCATGACTGACGTTTGCGAAGCCGTGTTCTTCGAAGACCGTCTGGTTTCCGTAGAGCTGCCGACCACTATCGTGCGTCAGGTTGACTACACCGAAGGCTCCGCTCGTGGCGACACGTCGGGCAAGGTCATGAAGCCTGCCAAACTGAAAAACGGCACCGAGCTGAGCGTTGCCGACTTCATCGAAATCGGCGACATGATCGAGATCGATACCCGTGAAGGCGGTTCCTACAAAGGCCGTGCGAAGTAAGCATTGTTTTGTAACCCCGTTACGCAAAAAACCCGCATCGCTGCGGGTTTTTTTGTGCCTGAGACTCTTGCCGGGCAGCCGTTGCCCAGGCGTCAGACAGGATCAGACCGTTACATGCAGGCGCACATCGACGTTACCGCGAGTGGCGTTCGAGTATGGGCAGACCACGTGCGCGGCATCGACCAGTTGCTGAGCGTCGGCTTGCTCCAGGCCTGGCAGGCTGACATGCAGGTCGATGTCCAGACCGAAACCGCCCGGGATCTGGCCGATGCCTACGTGGGCGGTGATCGAGGTATCTGCCGGAATGCTGCGTTTGCTCTGGCCGGCCACGAACTTCAATGCACCGATGAAGCAGGCCGAATAACCGGCAGCGAACAGCTGCTCAGGGTTAGTGGCTGCGCCGCCAGCACCGCCGAGTTCTTTCGGGGTCGCCAGCTTGACGTCGAGAATCTTGTCGTCGGAAACAGCACGACCATCACGGCCGCCGGTGGCGGTTGCAACTGCGGTGTAAAGAGTGTCCATGATCTTGCCTCGCTCGATGAAGGGTTGATTGCGCTAAATGCTTGCGCGCTAATTAATCGCAAAGCAAAGGTAGCCCAAGGATAGTTTGCGCGCAAGATAATTCTGCAAAAAGGTCTAGGATGATCGTTGGAGGGCCTGCCAGACCTCACGCAGGGTGGCCGGGCATGACGAGCTGAGGTGAGGCCTTTTCCTAGAGGCTCTGGTGCAGGTGCTCGCGCAGCTCCAGCAACTGCGCTTGCAGGTCGCGAAGCTTTTCCATGGTCAGCCCGCTCGACGAGAGAATGCAGCCAGGTACGGTCAAGGCCTTTTGCTGCAACTCGCGTCCCTGTTCGGTCAGGTGAAGCAACACCACCCGCTCGTCTTCCTTGCTGCGCGTGCGGCTGATGAAGCCCTCGCCTTCGAGTCGTTTGAGCAGCGGCGTCAATGAACCCGGATCGGTGAGCAGGCGCGTGCTGACGTCGCCCACAGTGAGCCCGTCCCTTTCCCACAGCACCATCATCGCCAGATACTGCGGATAGGTCAGCCCGAGCGCCTGCAACAGCGGCTTGTAAACCTTGGTCATCATCAACGAGGTGGAATACAGGGCGAAACACAATTGGTTATCCAGCAGCAGCGAATCGCAATCGGCAGGTGCGGAGCGGGTCGGGCTTTGGTCGGCACTCATATCAGGTCCTCAAACTCGGTCGAATGAGTTTAACTTAGTGTTGCACTCTTTAATGCGCCAGATAATTTCGCTCATGCAGCGCTCAAAGCGCTGGCATCGTGCGTGATGCGCGAAAAAAACGGCGTCATCGGCTGTCGGTCCAGAGCAGGACTGCGTAGCATTTGGTCATTGATCGGGTGGGGACGCAGTGTGATTGAAATTGTGATGTTTGTGTTGCTGGGTGCAGCGATGGGCACCCTGGGAGGGTTGTTCGGCATCGGTGGTGGTCTTGTGGCAATTCCCGCGCTCGGGGTGCTGTTCGGTCTGGATCAGCAACTGGCTCAAGGGACCGCCTTGCTGATGGTGCTACCGAATGTGTTGCTGGCCTTGTGGCGTTACAACCAGCGCAACCGGATTCTGCTGCGTAATGCGCTGATGTTGATCATCCCCAGTTTCATTTTTGCCTGGCTGACCTCGCTGCTCGCGGTTCGCATCGACCCGCAAGGCATGCGCCTGGGCTTCGTCGGTTTTCTGGTGGTGCTGACCGTGTTTAATGTCGCGCAGATGTATTGGCGCAGCAAGCAGGCCGCTGGCGGGTTGCGTCATGAACAGTGGTTATGGCTGCTGGGCGTCGGCTCCGGCGTGACCGGTGGTCTGTTTGGCGTCGGCGGCGGGGTCGTGGCGACGCCGATCCTTACCAGTGTCTTCGGCGCGACCCAGGTCGTGGCTCAGGGGCTTGCGCTGTCCCTGGCGGCGCCGAGCACCGGTATCACGCTGGTCACCTATGCGTTGCACGATCACGTCAACTGGTCGATGGGCATTCCGCTGGCCATCGGCGGCCTGGCCAGCATCAGCTGGGGCGTCAAGCTGGCGCATTCGTTGCCGGAGCGCACCCTGCGCCTGATGTTCTGCGTGTTTCTGGTGCTCTGTGCGGTCATTCTCGCGCTCAAGGTTTGAAGCCGGCGATGATGTAATCGGCCATGCATTCGGTGATGGGCGAGGGATTTCCAGACTTGCGCAGGAGGACGATGCTGGCGGTTGGCAGCTGTGGCAATTGTTCCGCCTCGCCGAGGATACGTAAATCCGCTGTGGCCAGGCTCTGGAACTGCGCGGTGACTGCCAGGCCCGCGCCGACCACTGCAGTGATCGCCGCCATGCTCGAGCTGCTGTAGGCGATGCGGTAATCACGCCCCATGCCGTCCAGCGCATTGCACGCCCAGTCACGACAGAAGCAGTGGGTATTGAACATCGCCAGCGGAATGGGTGTTTGCTCATGCGGGGCAAAGCCGACGGCCTCCATCCACATCAGACGTTCCTGACGCAGCAGCGTGCCGATCTCGGTGCCGGGCTTGCGCGTGACAATGGTCAGATCCAGGTCGTGACGTTGCAGCAGAAGGTCCGATGGCTCGCAATGCACTTCCACTTGAACCAGCGGATAGGCCTGGGCGAACTGCGCCAGAATGCCGGGCAGGAAGCGCATCACGTAATCGTCCGGCGAGCCGATTTTCACCACGCCGATCATGTGCGGCTCGCGCAAGGTGTTGAACACCTCGCTGTGCAGCTTGAGAATTCGCCGCGCGTAACCGAGCAGTACCTGGCCCTCCGCAGTCAGGTTCAGGACCCGGCCTTCACGCTGAAACAGCGGGCGCTGCACGACGTCTTCTTCCAGACGCTTCATCTGCATGCTGACCGCCGACTGTGTGCGGTTGACCGCTTCACCTGCGCGAGTGAAACCGCCGTGATCGGCAATCGCCACGAAGGTGCGCAACAGTTCGGTATCAATGCTCGGGTAGGTGGCCAATACATCAAACTCCCAGATGGAAGGCATAACGAACATTCGTTGGATTGATCCTACGCCCGAGGCGAGACTTCAGTCATCCCACATGGAGGGCAAGATGATGAAAGGTCAAAAACAATGCGCAGGGGTAGAAGGGGGCGATGGGGGGTTGCAGGCGGGCACGGTGTTCACAGCGCTGAAGCGTCATCTGCAGCGCTGGCTGGAGCTGCACCGCCAGCGCCGCTTGCTGGCACAGATGAGTGACGGAGCACTGAAGGACCTGGGCTTGAGCCGTGCCGATATTCAGCAGGAAGCCGAGCGTCCGTTCTGGGACGACCCGCTCAAGCATTGAGCGGGCAGTTGCTCCGGGTTTTCCTGTTTAGCGCCTGACCTGCTTGAGGGTCTCGGCAATCAGGAAGGCCAGTTCCAGTGACTGATCGGCGTTCATGCGTGGGTCGCAATGCGTGTGATAGCGATCCGAAAGGCCGTCTTCAGTGATCGGGCGGGCACCACCGATGCATTCGGTGACGTTCTGTCCGGTCATTTCAATGTGGATGCCGCCCGCGTAAGTGCCCTCAGCCTGGTGCACCTGGAAGAACTGCTTCACTTCGCCAAGGATCTGCGCAAAGTCGCGGGTCTTGTAGCCACTGCTGGCCTTGATCGTGTTGCCGTGCATCGGGTCCGAGCTCCACAGCACCTTGCGGCCTTCGCGCTCGACGGCGCGGATCAGCTGCGGCAAGTGATCACCGACCTTGTTGGCACCCATGCGCGCGATCAGGTTCAGGCGCCCCGGGTCGTTGTCCGGGTTGAGGATATCGATCAGGCGGATCAGGTCGTCGGTGTTCATGCTCGGGCCGACCTTGACGCCGATCGGGTTGTTGACCCCGCGCAGGAACTCGACGTGCGCGCCATCGAGCTGGCGGGTACGGTCGCCGATCCACAGCATGTGCGCCGAGCAATCGTAGTAATCGTTGGTCAGGCTGTCGCGTCGTACGAAGGCTTCTTCGTAATTGAGCAGCAACGCTTCGTGGGCGGTGAAGAAGCTGGTTTCGCGCAACTGCGGCGAGCCGTCCATGCCGCAGGCGCGCATGAACGCCAGGGTTTCATCGATGCGCCCGGCCAACTGGCTGTACTTGTCGGCCAGCGCCGAGTTGGCGATGAAGTCCAGGTTCCACTTGTGCACCTGATGCAGATCGGCAAACCCGCCCTGTGCGAAGGCGCGCAGCAGGTTCAGGGTGGCGGTGGACTGGTTGTAAGCCTGGATCAGGCGTTCCGGGTCCGGCACTCGGCTTTTCTCGTCGAAACCGATGCCGTTGACGATGTCACCCCGATAAGCCGGGAGCGTCACGCCATCGATGATTTCGTCGTTGGCCGAGCGTGGCTTGGCAAATTGCCCGGCCATGCGTCCGACTTTCACCACCGGGCAACCGGCGGCAAACGTCATCACGATTGCCATCTGCAGCAGGACCTTGAACGTATCGCGAATCTTGGCGGCGGAAAACTCCATGAAGCTTTCCGCGCAGTCACCGCCCTGCAGCAAGAACGCACGTCCCTGGGTCACTTCGGCAAACTGACGGCGCAACTCACGTGCTTCGCCGGCGAACACCAGCGGCGGGTAACTGGCCAGTGTCTGTTCGACCCTGTGCAGGTGCTCGGCATCAGGGTAGTGAGGTTGCTGCTGAATCGGCAGTGCCCGCCAGCTGTCGGGGCTCCAGGGTTGGCTCATTATTGGCTCTAGAGTTGTGCAATCGGATCGGCATGTTAGCAGTTCGTCGTTGCTCTGCCAGTGCGGTGCGGAGCATTGGAGCGACGCCGTACGCCACAACGTGTGACAAAGCCGTGCGCTTGCCCGACAATTCGTATTTTGCGCTCGGCGCAGACAACCAGGAACGGTGATGACGGAAGAGCGTGAGCGCGTAGAGCGAATCCTGGCCGAGGTGCACGACGACTTCGGCATGATTCGCGTGCTGGAAGTGGAGGATTACCGCTTTCTGGAGTTTGGCGATGCCATCGAGCAAAGCTGCACCTTTACAGCCGATCCGAGCTGGCTGGAGTACGACTACACCCGCGCGATGCTGATCGGCGCGCTGTGCCATGACGCGCCGGAAAGCGCGCTGTTTCTGGGCCTGGGGGCCGGTACGCTGACTCAGGCCTGCATGAAGTTCCTGCCCCTCGAGGATGTGGAAGTCATCGAGCTGCGCCCGGATGTGCCACGTCTGGCCATGGAGTTCATGGGGCTCGACGACGATCCGCGACTGTATATCCGCATCGGCGATGCGCTGGACCTGCTGGACAGTGCCGAGCCTGCCGACCTGATCTTTGTCGACCTGTACACCGATGTCGGGCCTGGGGTCGGGCACCTGGCCTGGAATTTCCTGCAGAGCTGTCAGCAGCGGCTGAATCCGGGCGGCTGGCTGATCATCAATCAGTGGGCGACCGACGACGGCAAGCCGCTGGGAGCGGCGCTGCTGCGTGGCCTTTACCACCGCCATTACTGGGAGCTGCCGGTGAAGGAGGGCAACGTCATCCTGCTCGTCCCGGCCGACCTGGAGCAGACACTGGATATCGACGCGTTGAACGGACGAGCCGAGGCACTTGCGCCGCATCTGGGTTACTCGCTTGCGTCGCTGATCAAGGCTATTCGTTCCGCCACCTGAGTAGGTGACAGCTGAGTCGATTGTGCTGAAAACGGGGTGGGACAATTCGCCACACCTCGAAGGCCAGGATGCCGGTCATGTGCAAGAATAGATTAAACGTTTAAGCGGTAATCCCCGCAATCTCGGGCCCGCGCCTTGATCATGCGGCCTTCTGCCCGGACTCAGGGGCTGCCGCCGCTCAAAAATGGCGCAACGTTTCGTAAAAAAAGACTCACTAAGGTGCGTATTTCCGGTATAGTGCGCGCCGGCCTTAACACGGCCCTCGTCAAGGTATTGCAGTTCCCCGAAGCCAGCTTCGGTTGCTTGTTCGCACAACGGACTAGCCTGGACGATCCATTCATCAAACGTTTTCGCAAATCCCCGCCGACAAAGCAGCCAGGGTGACCTCAAGGTCGTACACGGCACGCGCAGCTTTGAAGCATGGGTCTTTGCGGATGCACTAGAGGCAGACCCATGACCCAGGAAATCGGCGGCTTCGCCGCTCTCGAACTTCATCCAAATATCGTTGCAGCAGTCGTCGCCACTGGCTACGAAGAGCCTTCGGCCATTCAGCAGCAATCGATCCCGATTATTCTCGCCGGTCACGACATGATTGGTCAGGCGCAAACCGGTACGGGTAAAACCGCCGCGTTCGCACTGCCTATCCTGCATCGGATCGACCCGAGCAAGCGCGAGCCGCAAGCACTGATCCTGGCCCCGACCCGCGAACTGGCACTTCAGGTTGCCACCGCGTTCGAGACCTACGCAAAACAAATGCCGGGCGTGACCGTTGTAGCGGTCTACGGCGGCGCGCCGATGGGCCCTCAGCTCAAGGCTATCCGCAACGGCGCACAGATCGTCGTCGCTACCCCGGGCCGTCTCTGCGACCACCTGCGTCGTGACGAGAAAGTCCTGGCGACCGTGAACCATCTGGTTCTCGACGAAGCGGACGAAATGCTCAAGCTGGGCTTCATGGACGACCTCGAAGTCATCTTCAAGGCCATGCCTGAAACCCGCCAGACCGTACTGTTCTCGGCCACGCTGCCACAGTCGATCCGTGCCATCGCCGAACGCCATCTGCGCGATCCGAAGCACGTCAAGATCCAGACCAAGACCCAGACCGTTACCGCGATCGAGCAGGCTCACCTGCTGGTTCACGCTGACCAGAAGACCTCGGCCGTACTGAGCCTGCTGGAAGTCGAAGACTTCGACGCCCTGATCATGTTCGTCCGCACCAAGCAGGCGACCCTGGATCTGGCCAGTGCTCTTGAAGCCAAAGGCTACAAGGCTGCCGCACTGAACGGCGACATCGCCCAGAACCAGCGCGAGCGCGTTATCGAATCCCTCAAGGATGGCCGTCTGGACATCGTTGTGGCGACCGACGTTGCTGCCCGTGGTCTTGACGTTCCGCGTATCACCCACGTCTTCAACGTGGACATGCCTTACGATCCGGAGTCATACGTTCACCGTATCGGCCGTACCGGTCGTGCCGGTCGCGAAGGTCGCGCACTGCTGCTGGTGACGCCTCGTGAGCGCCGCATGCTGCAAGTGATCGAGCGTGTTACCGGTCAGAAGGTTGCGGAAGTCCGCCTGCCGGATGCCCAGGCCGTTCTGGATGCGCGCATCAAGAAACTGACCAACAGCCTGTCGCCGCTGGTCGCTGATGCCGAATCGACTCACGGTGATCTGCTCGATCGTCTGACTGCCGACATCGGCTGCAGCCCTCGCGCGCTTGCCGCTGCACTGCTGCGCAAGGCTACCAACGGTCAGGCACTGACCCTGGCAGCCATCGAGCGCGAGCGTCCACTGGTTCCGAACAACGCCCCGCGCGGTGATCGTCCAGAGCGCAGCAGCGACCGTGGTGATCGTCCTGAGCGTGAGCGTCGTGCGCCGGTTCCATTGGCCGAAGGCCGTGCTCGTTGCCGTACCGCGCTGGGTGCGCGTGATGGTATCGCTGCCAAGAACCTGCTGGGTGCCATTCTCAACGAAGGCGGCCTGGCCCGCGAAGCGATCGGCCGTATCCAGGTCCGTGACAGCTTCAGCCTGGTCGAACTGCCGGAAGATGGTCTTGAGCGTCTGCTGACCAAGCTCAAGGACACCCGTGTTGCTGGCAAGCAGCTCAAGCTGCGTCGCTATCGCGAAGACTGATCGGCTCTTGAGCTGATCGGCCAATAAAAAATCCCCGACTGGTTCGGGGATTTTTTTGCTTTGGATTCAGGCAGGTTGGCGCTATTGGCTTCACCCGAACCGATAGATATCCATCCCGAGCGCGCCCATGGTGAAGCCCTGATGGGCAATGCCGAAGCCACCGCCAGCGCCGCGCGCAAAATACAGCGGCAGCAGGTGCTCGTCACTGGGGTGCGCACGGGCTGCGTGAGGAGCAAGGCTGCGGTAGTGGTGCAGTGCGGCTTCGTCGTCGTTTTGCAGCTTGTCGATCATCCAGTCACGAAACACGGCAGCCCAGGGCTCGATGCTGTCGGGTCCGGCGTTCCAGTCAAGATCACGCAGGTTATGCGTGATGCTGCCTGAGCCGATGATCAGCACACCCTGTTCACGCAAGCTGGCCAGTGCCCGGCCCACGCGGGTCTGCAGTTCAGGTCCCTGGCGGCTGGGCAGTGAAACCTGCACCACCGGAATGTCGGCGTTCGGGTACATCAGCGACAACGGCACCCAGACGCCGTGGTCGAACGGACGTCTGCTGTCGATGCGTGCAGGCAGGTCGCTGGCGGCAAGCAGATCTACCACCGTGCGCGTCAGTTCCGGCAACCCTTGCGCCGGGTACTGCACTGCAAACAATTCGGGCGAAAAACCGCCGAAGTCATGCCATGTCTCTGGATGTGAATTGCCGTTGACGATCAGTTCATGGCTTTCCCAGTGGGCAGAGACCATCACGATGGCGCGAGGCCGTGGCAGGCTGGCAGCCAGTCGCTTCAGAGCCGGGCCGCTGTCACCGGGTTCCAGCGCCAGCATGGGGGAGCCATGGGAAATAAACAGGCTGGGGAACATTTAAAGCTCCAGAATAGAGAGATGACTCATAGTCGGTCATTTTTATGATCTAAATCTAATATAAGTTCTGGCGCTTTTTTATCGAATTTTCAGGAGGTTTTCATGAAGACGGATTTTTGGCTGCAGCGCTGGAGCGCCGGACAGATCGGCTTTCATCAGTCCGAGGTCAATCAGGACCTGCAGCAATACTGGTCCTCGTTGAGTGTTGCACCAGGGGCGCGGGTTCTGGTGCCGTTATGTGGCAAGAGCCAGGACATGAGCTGGCTGAGGGGGCAGGGGTATCACGTGGTGGGCGCCGAGCTGTCCGAGGCGGCGGTAGAGAGCTATTTCACCGAGCGTGGTGAGCAGCCGCAGATTACGTCGCAGGGCGACTTCAAGGTCTACGCAGCGCCCGGTATCGAAATCTGGTGCGGTGATTTCTTCGCGCTGACTGTGCGCGATATCGGTCATTGCGCGGCGTTTTACGACCGTGCCGCGATGATCGCCTTGCCAGCGGATATGCGCGAACGCTATGTATGGCAGCTTGAAGCGCTGACGCCGCAAGCGTGTAGCGGTTTACTGATCACCCTGGAATACGATCAGACCCTGCTCGAAGGCCCGCCATTCTCCGTGCCGCACACATGGCTGCAGAGGGGCATGTCGGGAAACTGGGAGGTAACGAAGGTAGGCGGGCAGGATACGCTGCACAGCAGTCCCAAGGCGTTGAAGGCCGGATTGGAGCGTATGGATGAGCATGTTTATGTGTTGGAGCGTCAATCGCGCTGAGTTGGTCCTGAATCTCTCTGAATCGCAGAACCGTTTGACGCCCTGCGTCACGAACTGCATTCCCACGCGGAGCGTAAGGAACGAGAGGTGTCCGGAAGAACACCTCTCATTGCCATGCGCGGGGCTGAGGCTATCGCGTTCGTGGTTCAACCGCGGCGGCGCAGGGCCTCGATGCGTTGCTCCAGCGGCGGGTGGCTCATGAACAGGCCGGCGAGGCCTTTCTTGAGACCGGCGTTGATACCGAAGGCGGTCAGGCTGTCGGGCATGTTCACCGGGACGCCCTGTTCGGAACGCAGGCGTTGCAGCGCGCCGATCATTGCACCCGTACCCGCCAGTCGTGCACCGGCATCGTCAGCGCGGAATTCGCGTTTGCGCGAGAACCACATGACGATGGCGCTGGCCAGAAAGCCCAGTACCAGCTCGGCGAAGATCGTCGTGATGTAGTAAGCGATGCCCTGACCGTTTTCAGTCTTGAAGATCACCTTGTCGACGAAGTTGCCGATGATGCGGGCGAAGAACATCACGAAGGTGTTCACCACACCCTGCACCAGCGCCAGCGTCACCATGTCGCCGTTGGCAACGTGGCCGATCTCGTGCGCCAGTACGGCTTTCACCTCATCCGGCGAAAAACGCTCGAGCAGGCCCTGGCTGACCGCAACCAGTGCATCGTTCTTGTTCCAGCCCGTAGCGAACGCGTTGGCTTCGTACGCCGGGAAAATACCGACCTCCGGCATCTTGATGCCCGCGTCGCGGGACAATTGTTCAACGGTCTGCAGCAACCATTGCTCATGGCGAGTGCGAGGCTGGCTGATGATCTGAGTACCGGTGCTCATCTTCGCCATCCACTTGGAGATGAACAGCGAGAACAGCGAGCCCGCGAAGCCGAACACAGCGCAGAAGACCAGCAGCTGATTGAGGTTCAGATCAACCCCGTTGGCCGCCATGAACCCATTGAAGCCAAAAAGGCTCAGGGTGATGCTGGCAATCAGCACGACCGCAAGGTTAGTGGCCAAAAACAGCAAAATGCGCATCATGGTCGAAACGTTCTCCTCAGGTAAATATGTAACTCGATGCCGGGTATATAAGGTGATGCTTGCTGCTATTCAACAGAGGGACTATTTCAAACTGTGTCCTCTTGTCGCAATCAATGGTAATCCTGCAAGGCTGAACGGCGCCTGAGCCAGAGTGGTCGATGCCTGAAGCGTTTGGGGCAGGGCGTCCATGATGTTTCGGGCGCACAGAAATAAACTGCCCCGAGCGGGTCGGGGCAGAGAGGTCGGGGGAGAGCGCTGTGGCTGTTTACTGCCGATAACCCTTGAGGAAGTTACCGATGCGGCCAATGGCCTGCTCCAGTTCATCGACGCGGGGCAGGGTCACGACGCGGAAGTGGTCGGGGTATGGCCAATTGAACGCTGTACCCTGAACCACCAGCAGTTTTTCGGAAAGCAGCAGGTCGAGGACGAACTTCTCGTCGTTGAGGATCGGGCAGACTTTCGGGTCAATGCGCGGGAACGCATACAGCGCGCCCATCGGCTTCACGCAGCTGACACCGGGAATGTCGTTGAGCAGCTCCCAGGTGCGGTTGCGCTGTTCCAGCAGACGGCCAGGGGGAAGAATCAGATCATTGATGCTCTGATAGCCGCCCAGCGCGGTCTGGATGGCGTGCTGGCTCGGTACGTTGGCACACAGGCGCATGTTGGCCAGAATGTCGATGCCTTCGATGTAGCTCTGCGCGTTGTGTTTCGGCCCGGAAATGGCGATCCAGCCGGAGCGGAAGCCCGCAACCCGATACGACTTGGACAGGCCGTTGAAGGTCAGGCACAGCAGGTCCGGCGCCAGCGAGGCGGTGCAGATGTGTACCGCGTCGTCATACAGGATCTTGTCGTAGATTTCGTCGGAGAACACCACCAGATTATGCTGGCGAGCCAGCTCCAGCATGCCCAGCAGTACTTCGCGCGAATACACCGCACCTGTCGGGTTGTTCGGGTTGATGATGACCATGGCCTTGGTGTTCGGGGTGATCTTGGCCTTGATGTCTTCAAGATCCGGCCACCAGTTGGCCTGCTCGTCGCACAGGTAGTGCACCGGGCTGCCACCGGACAAGGCGACAGCAGCGGTCCACAGCGGGTAGTCGGGGGCCGGAACCAGCACTTCGTCGCCATTGTTGAGCAACGCCTGCATCGACATCACGATCAGCTCGGACACGCCGTTGCCCAGGTAGATGTCTTCGATGCCGACGCCTTCGACCTGCTTCTGCTGGTAATACTGCATCACCGCCTTGCGGGCGCTGAACAGGCCCTTGGAGTCGCTGTAGCCCTGCGCAGTCGGCAAGTTGCGGATCACGTCCTGCAGAATTTCGTCCGGCGCCTCGAAACCAAACGGCGCCGGGTTGCCGATGTTCAGCTTGAGGATGCGGTGACCTTCCTCTTCCAGGCGTTTGGCGTGCTTGAGCACCGGCCCGCGAATGTCATAGCAGACGTTTGCGAGCTTGTTCGATTTGTTGAACTGCATGGTGATGATCCCGAAAATGGACGAGCTGTCGCCGGCTTGCAATGAAGGTCGCTACATTCGCCATGAAAATGGGTTTGTGTACGACAAACGCGGGTGCCAGACTGACGTCTGACCTGGCGCAATGATACGTGCCACCTGATCTGCGGAAAAGGTACAGATCAGGGTTTTTCGAATTCGGAGGTGTACCTGTGGACAAGTTGCAGAAAACGCTGGAAGAGTGGAAGCAGATGCTCGACCCGGAGCAGTACAACGTCTGCCGTCTGAAAGGCACCGAGCGGCCGTTTTCCGGCAAGTACGACAAGGTCAAGACAGACGGCATTTATCGCTGTATCTGCTGCGAGGAGCCACTGTTCGATTCCACCACCAAGTTCGATTCAGGCTGCGGCTGGCCCAGCTTCTATGCGCCACTCGAGAACAGTGCAGTGATCGAGGTTCGCGATATGAGCCACGGCATGATTCGTACCGAAGTGGTTTGCGCCAAATGTGATGCGCACCTGGGGCATGTGTTCCCGGATGGACCGCCACCCACCGGCCTGCGTTATTGCATCAATTCGGTCTGCCTGGATCTGGTGCCGCGCGCCTAAGCGCTGCGCAGATTCAGCCAACGCCCTGTCCCAATTCCAGTATCGAGGCCTCCTTTGATGAGTGAAAACCTGCTGAGCATCCCGGTCACGACGATCAAGGGCGAACAGAAAACCCTCGCCGATTTCTCCGGCAAGGCGCTGCTGGTGGTTAACACCGCCAGCAAGTGTGGCTTTACCCCTCAATACAAGGGCCTGGAAAAGCTCTGGCAGGACTATAGGGATCAGGGCTTGGTGGTGCTGGGTTTCCCCTGCAACCAGTTCGGCAAGCAGGAGCCAGGCGACGAGGGGGCGATTTCCGGCTTTTGCGAGCTGAACTATGGCGTCAGCTTCCCGTTGTTCAAGAAGATCGATGTGAACGGCGAGCAGGCCCATCCGCTGTTCGTGCAGCTCAAGCAGCAGGCGCCGGGGTTGTTGGGCACGGAGCGCATCAAGTGGAATTTCACCAAGTTCCTGATTGGCCAGGACGGTCGGCTGGTCAAGCGTTTTGCGCCATTGACCAAGCCTGAGGAACTGACGGGCGAGATCGAGGCGCTGCTGCGCTGAGTCTTCAGTCGATGCCGGTAATGGGTATCCACTGATCGAGAATGCTGACCAGTTCGGCACGCCGGAACGGCTTGGCCAGATAGTCATTCATGCCCGCCGCCTTGCAGCGCTCGCGCTCATCGGGCATGGCGTTGGCGGTAAGGGCAACGATCGGCAGGTTCGGCCAGCGGCCGCTGCTGCGGATCTGGCGGCTGGCTTCATAGCCGTCCATGACCGGCATGTTGCAGTCCATCAATACCAGATCGAAATGGCCTTGCTCCAGCTGTTCCAGGGCTTCGCCGCCATGGCTGCTGATGATCACTTCGCAACCCAGTTTGCCGAGGATGCCCTTGGCGACCAGTTGATTGACCGGATTGTCCTCGACCAATAACACCCGCGCCAGACGTGGCGCCGTATGTTCGAGCGCCTGTGTGTCCTTGAGCCCCGTTTCTTCCTGACCCAGTATGCGCCGCAGCGTGTGGTAAAGCGCGTTGCGCGCCAGTGGCCGGGCCTGCTGTTGCAGCGGGGCCAGGGCGGCAACCTGTTCGCCGGGCATGAAGTTGCCATAGGCGGTCACCAGCAGGATCGGCACGGGTGTGGTGGGGCGAATCGTAAACAGGCATTCGGGACAGTCGGTGATGACCAGATCGGAACTGCCGTCGAGGTCCACTGCTTGTGCGCGATCGTCGATGCTGCGTCGCTTGAGGTCGACCCCCCAGAACGGCAGCAGACTGCCCAGCAGCTCCACCAGTCCGCTGCCTGCCGAGCTGACCACCGTCACCCGGCCCTTGAGCGGCGTCTGAGTAACCGCAGGCACGTGGACCGGCAGCGGCAGCTCGGCGCAGAACTGGCTGCCGAAACCGGACTGCGACTGGATGCTCAACGTGCCATTCATGGCCTCGCAGAGGTTGTTGGTCAGCGCCAGGCCCAGTCCCGTACCGCCGTACTGGCGGGTGATGGCGGTTTCAGCCTGGGTGAACGGCTGGAAGATTCGGGTCTGGGCGTCCTGCGCAATGCCGATGCCGGTGTCGCGGACTTCGATGCGCACCCGGTGTTCACCGGAGCTGGCGTCCCGATGATGAGTCAGGCGCACATCCACGCGCCCGAAACGGGTGAACTTGAGGGCGTTGGACAGCAGGTTGCTGACGATCTGGCGTACTCTGGTCGGATCGCCGGTGACCATGGCCGGGAAGTCCGGCGCGATCAGGCAGGTCAGCTCCACGCTGGGGGCTGCGTTCTGCGACAGCAGATTGGCGGTGTCCTCGATCAACATCCCCAGGTCGAAAGGAATGCGCTCGATCTCCAGGTGACCGGCATCGAACTTGGACATGTCGAGAATATCGTTGAGCAGCTCGACCAGCACCTTGCCGGAGTCGTGGGCGATCATCAGCTGCTGGCGCTGTTCGGCACCCAGCGGACTGTCCAGCGACAGCGCCAGCATGCCCAGCAGACCGTTGAGCGGTGTGCGGATCTCGTGGCTCATGTGCGCCAGAAACGCCGAGCGCGCATGGGCCATGTCCAGTGCCGTGCTGCGCGCTATCTGCAGTTCCTCATTGGACTCGCGCAGGCGCAGGTTGCTGGCCTTGAGCTCGTTGGTGCGCGCCGAGACGATGTTTTCCAGTTCATTGAGGTGGTCGGTCAGCCGGTCCTCGGCCGCGCGTCGCCTGGAAAACTCGCTGCTCATGGTTTCAAACTGACGGTTGAACGTCTCGACCAGTACGCCGATTTCATCCTGGGCATGGTAGGGCGGGCAGGTTATTTTGCCCTGGTCAGGGTTGCGCGGATCGCGACTGCTCAGTTCGCGGATTACCCTCACCAGCGGCTTGGTCAGGGTCGCGTAAAACAGAATGGTCAGAATCCCGGCCAGCGCCAGGCTGCGCACAAAGCCGTTGAGCAGGGTGATTTCGGCGCGCTGCAGAAAGTGGCTGCCGAACGCGAAGGTGTCCACGGTCAGGTACAGTGTGCCGATGGTTTCATTGGGCAGGTGATTGAGGTGCAGCTTTTCCTGAAACTGCCGGCTTTCGCCGAACAGCCAGTCGCTGAACACCCGATAACGCCCGGTGGCCATGGGGCGCTCGACGCTGGAGAGCACGGCGTCGTTGTTATCGGTAAGCCTGGCGCTGACCACGGCAGGCGAGCGCAGCAGGCCGAGCGTGAGTTCCTGGGCCAGCTCCGAGTCGATGTTATAGGCGATGCGCGACGCCGGGTTCTGGATGATTTCCAGCAGTGACTTGATTTCACGATTGATGGAAGCGTCTTCGCTGGCATAATCGATCGCAATCTGGAACAGGCTCAGCAGGGTCCCCAGCACGAAGCCGATCGATACAGCCAGGCGCGCCTGCTTGAACGACAGCCTGTTTTTGAGCGATATATCCATGAGTACTGCCACTTCTGGTGCCCGGTGCCGGCCAAGCATAGCCGATCGGCACTGCTGACTAATCAGTTAAATATAAGGAGATCCCGTGGATTCTCGGTTGGATGCTTTTCTGCAGCGCGCCGACGCCGTGCTGGCCCGACTGGAGCCGTTGCTGCCAGCGCTGCGCGAGCCGGTCGACTGGTCGCAGGCGCTGGCCGCGCGCTGGGTGCAAGAGGGCCGCAGCGGTTACCTGATGCCGCTGCAAGTGAGCCTCGATACGCGCCTGACCGATCTGATCGGCGTCGACCTGCAGCGCGATCAGTTGGGGCGCAATACCCGTCAGTTCATCGACGGGCTGCCTGCCAACCATGCCTTGCTCTGGGGTTCGCGCGGCACCGGCAAGTCGTCCTTGATCCGCGCGCTGCTGGCCGAGTACGCTCCGGCCGGTCTGCGCCTGATCGAGATCGAACGCGACCATCTGGGTGATTTGCCGCGTGTGGTTGAACAACTGCACAAGCTGCCGCAGCGTTTCGTGCTGTTCTGCGATGACCTGTCGTTCGAGTCGGGCGAGGGTGATTATCGCGTGCTGAAGAGTGTACTCGACGGCTCGCTGGAGCAGGCGCCAGACAACGTGCTGCTGTACGCGACCTCCAATCGTCGTCACCTGGTGCCCGAGAAGGAAAGTGACAACGTCGACTGGAAGCACGTTGACGGCGAACTGCACCCCAGTGAGGCCGTCGAAGACAAGATCGCCTTGTCTGACCGGTTCGGGCTGTGGCTGTCGTTCTATCCGTTCACTCAGGAGCATTATCTGAACGTCGTCGAACACTGGATCACGCAATTAGCGCAAAAAGCCGGATTGCAGTGGCAGCGCGACGAAAACCTGGAAAAAGCCGCGATTCGCTGGGCAACCGCGCGCGGTAATCGCAATGGCCGCTGCGCCTATCAATTTGCACGTTACTGGGTAGGACTTGAATTGTTGGAGCAACACACATGATTGATTTGCAAAACACCGGCGCGGGCCTGGACGGCTATGGTTTGCTGGCAGCACAACTGGAAGCACTGTTGGCCGACGAACGCGATTTCATCGCCAATGCGGCGCAGTTTTCGGCGTTTCTCTACACCCAGCTCGATGATCTGAACTGGGCAGGCTTTTACCTCAATCGCAACGAAGAACTGGTGCTGGGTCCGTTTCAAGGGCAGATCGCCTGCGTACGCATTCCTTTCGGCCGGGGCGTTTGCGGGGCGGCGGCGCAGAGCCGACAAACCCAGCGTGTGCAGGACGTTCACGAGTTTCCCGGGCACATTGCCTGCGACAGCGCATCGAACAGCGAGTTGGTGGTGCCATTGATCAAGGAGGGACGTCTGATCGGTGTGCTGGACCTGGACAGTCCGAGTGTGGGGCGTTTCAACGAAGAGGATCAGGCAGGGATCGAGCGTCTTGTGGCGATCTTTCTGGCATCGACCGACTGCTGATCCGGTCGGCCGCTGCCCGGAGCACAAGTCCGGCAGCGGCGGGGCAGTCATCAATCGTAGATGACTTTCTTCTTCCATTCCGATTCGGTGTCGTCCTGCTTGAGGCCTTCGGTCAGTGCGTTGTCGTCGTCTTCGGTCGGCGCGGTGTTGGTCAGCACTACGGAGTTGGCACGGGCCAGTTGTTTTTCCATCGCCAGCAGTTGCTGTTGATAAGTGACCGGGTCCGGCTGGTTGCGCAAATACTGTACGCCGCGCTCGAATGCCAGACGTGCCTGACCTGGCTGATCCTGAGAAAGTGCAGTCTGGCCAAGGTTGTTGAAGAATTCGATGTGCAGGTTGACCAGGATCGTGCGGATTTCACGGATCCAGTGTTTCGCTTCGCTGGTCTGCAGAAAGCCGTCATGTGCAGCACGCGTCACCTGACCATGCAGGGCTTCCAGCAGAAAACGCACGTCCTTGGCCTTGGCTTCGGTCTGGATCGGTGTGACCGGGTTGGGTATGTCGATGCCTTCGCCCTTGGCAATCTGCTCTTCCAGTTCGCCAATACGGTGCTTGAGCTGAGCGTTGCCTTTCTCCATGTTCAGCATGCGCTGCACGACGTTCAGCTCCAGCCGCGCGAGCAACAGCTTCAAGGCGGGGGACATCAGCTGGCCCGGGAACACTTCGGTGATCTCGCTGCAGCGACGCAGGCGATCGCCCAGTTCGACCTTGGTGCGAGCCTTCTCCAGTTTGCCGTTTTCAGCGACGTGATTCAGGTAGCCGATCGCGATGAGCAGTGCGATACCTGCTACTACCATCAGCGTGATCATGAGTGGAGTCACTGTGCAAACCTCATTCGTTCAATTAGTTTTAGTGCGAGTGTAGTGGCTAAGCACTACTGCGCATAGATGTCCCTCTCGGAGTTTGTCGGCATCTCTTCTATATAGATGAGGGGAGATTGATCAGCCGCGCGCCTGGCGACAGTCGGTCAGCGTCCGAACGGCATCGAAGTTATTGATTTCAATAAATTTTCACATGGGGGTTGACGACCCCTCAATCCATCCATAGAATGCGCGCCACTTACAGCGTAAAGCACACAGCGTAGCGCCAATAAGTAGTGAATGTTGTACGTGTGTCCCCTTCGTCTAGTGGCCTAGGACACCGCCCTTTCACGGCGGTAACAGGGGTTCGAGTCCCCTAGGGGACGCCATTGCGGGAATAGCTCAGTTGGTAGAGCACGACCTTGCCAAGGTCGGGGTCGCGAGTTCGAGTCTCGTTTCCCGCTCCAATTTTAAGCAGCTTTGCCTTTGGGCAGGGTTGAGTGAAACCAGAACACGTCTTCGGATGATGTCTGGAACTGAAACACACACCATTGTGTTTCAGGCAGTGTCCCCTTCGTCTAGTGGCCTAGGACACCGCCCTTTCACGGCGGTAACAGGGGTTCGAGTCCCCTAGGGGACGCCATATTGCGGGAATAGCTCAGTTGGTAGAGCACGACCTTGCCAAGGTCGGGGTCGCGAGTTCGAGTCTCGTTTCCCGCTCCAAATTCACAAAAACGCCGCTCAACAGAGCGGCGTTTTTGTTTGTGCGTTTTGAACGTATTCCGACAGTCATGCTCAGCTCTGCCTGGAAGCCAATACCTCGTCTAGTTCCGGCAGCAAGGTCACGCTTTCCTGCTCATTTGGATCGGTACGCGCAATCAAAGCTGTGGCTGCATTCTCGCTGCTGCGGTTATAAGGCACATGCGGCATGCCCGCCGGGATGTAAAAGAAGTCGCCTTCTTCCACGACTGCATGTTTTTCCAGCGACTCGCCATACCAGCAGCCGGTAGCTCCACTCAGTGCGTAAATAGCTGTTTCATGCTCCTGATGTTTGTGTGCCTTGCCTTTACCTCCGGGCGGGATCGTCAGCAACTGCATATGAATGTGACGCGCGCCCGCACTTTGGGCTGAAATACCGACTTGATAATCCAGGCCCTGCTTACCTTGAAAGGTGCGGGCGGGCTTCAGAAGAACACAATCATAGTGTTGATCATGGGGCATGGTTTTTCCTCACTTGATGTCTGATCGGCTAGCCCAATGCGGCCCGGTCAGTGCCGCGAGCGACTGGTGGAGGGCGGGAGCGTGGGTTACCTCGCAGCACCAATCAAGTGAAAGAAACGCTAGGTTTTCCTGATATCAATCGATGCATCAAGGCATCTGCGGCAATTCATTAGGCCGCATATCAAACACCAGCACTTCCGCATCAACCCCTTCGCTCAGGCTGATCAGCCGCTCGTTACGCACGCGCACCCCGTCACCTTCGCCAAGTCGCTCGCCATTGAGCACCACGCTGCCACGGGCGACATGCACGTAGGCATAGCGATTGGCAGCCAGCTCAAGCGCGGCGGTTTCATCACCATCGAACAGACCTGCGTACACACGGGCGTCCTGACGAACTTTCAGTGCGCCATTCTCGCCTTCAGGGGCGATGATAAGTTGCAGACGGCCGCGTTTCTGTTCAGGGCTGAAGTGTTCCTGCTGATAGTTGGGCGTGGCACCGGCGACATTCGGCACGATCCATATCTGCAGAAAATGCACGCCTTCGGTCTGCGAGTGGTTGAACTCGCTGTGCGCCACGCCGCTACCGGCACTCATCAACTGCACGTCGCCAGGGCGTATCACCGAGCCGGTGCCCAGCGTGTCCTTATGTTCCAGCGCACCTTCCAGCACATAGGAAAAAATTTCCATGTCGCGGTGCGGATGCTGGCCAAAGCCTTTACCTGCAGTCACACGGTCGTCATTGATGACCAGCAGATCGGAAAAGCCCTGTTCCTGCGCATTACGATAGCTGGCGAAGGAAAAGGTATGAAAGGATTTCAGCCAGCCATGATCAGCCGCGCCGCGATCGGAAGCTTTGCGAAGAGTCAGCATGATTCTTTCTCCATCGGATATCGACGCTGCACATTCAGCAATCGATCAAGTGAGATCAAGATTACTGGTTATCTTTCGATGCAATAAGTAGCTGAAACACGAATCACCGTCTCGTTCTGGTTGACAGTGCTCAGTGAAGGATTAGGCTTTGTTGAATGCTGTCCAGCTCACTCAGGCCATGCCGATGAACCCTTTTGAAGACATGCGTATCTTTTGCCAGGTGATGGAATCCGGCAGCTTCACGGCCGCGTCCGACAAGCTCGGGCTGTCCAAGCAGTTTGTCAGTCGCCGCCTGATGCAACTGGAGGAGCGGCTTGGCGTGCGTTTGCTCAACCGCTCGACGCGGCGTCTGGATGCTACACCTCTGGGCCAAAGCTATTACGAATCGGCCTTGCGCTTGCTGGCCGAAGTCGAACAGGTCGAGCAGGGCATCACCGGGCAGAGCAGCGAACCGCGGGGCACATTGCGCCTGAGCGCCCCCTTGACGTTTGCCGTCGCCCACCTGGGCTGCCTGTTGCCACAGTTTTTACAGCGCTACCGTGATGTAGCGGTGGAGGTCGACTTGAGCGACCGACCGGTGGACGTGATCAGCGAGGGCTACGATCTGGTGCTGCGCATCGGCGTGCTGGAAGACTCCAGCCTGATCGCACGTCGCATCGCTGCAATTGACCGGGTCTACTGCGCCAGCCCGGGCTACCTCGCCGAGCGCGGCACGCCGCTAGAGCCTGAAGACCTGCACCAGCACGACTGCCTGCCGTATGGTCACAGCCGCCAGGTGCAATGGCGTTTTCAAGGCGCGGGCAAAGCGTCGAGCCTGAACGTCAGTGGGCGAATGCGGGTCAATAACGGCGAGTTGCTCAGAGATGCAGCCGTTGCCGGGCTGGGGATCACTTATCTACCGACGTTCATCGTCGGTGCAGCCCTGCGCGCTGGCAGTCTGGTGCGCGTGCTGGACGACAGGCGGCCCGAGCCACTGACGCTGTCAGCGGTGTACCCGCAACACCGTCAGGCTTCGCGACTGGTACAGATGTTCATCGAGTTTCTGCGCGAGCGTCTGGATTCGAGTATCGAACTGGATGGCCAGCAGGGTTGATCGGTGCGCCCCAGGTTACCCTTTATTGCGCCTGGCAAAAGCCGCTTTGCCCACACCGATGAGCACCGCATCGTTCTGCGGCGTATGCACCCGACCGCACAGTACATTGCGGTAATGACGCTGCAGCGGGTTGCTGCGCGACAGGCCCGGGTTGCCCGAGGCTTCGACGGCCAGCTCCACGGCGCGTATGGCATTGCCGGTCACCAGAAATTTGATCTGCGCGGCATGTTCGGCGGACGTGTGTCCCTGTGCTGCGGATTGCAGCAGGTTCTGGTTGGCGAACAGCAGTGTGTCGATATGCCCGACGGTTTCCTGAAAACGCGGCAGCGTCGAAAGTGCCGCCCCGAGATTGGACGGTTTGCGCTGTTCCAGCCAGTGCACCAGCCAGTCGCGGGCGGAATGGGCGATACCGTCGTAGACCGACGACAGCAGCACCGCCATCCACAGCAGGCCCGATCCATCCAGTTCGGATTGCGGGGCGCTCCACGGGCTGACGCTGACCGCGTGATCGAGCGGCACCATCACGTTGTCGAATCTGACTTCGTGGCTGCTGGTGGCGCGCATGCCCAGATGGTCCCAGTCCTCAATGATGGTGATGCCCGGCGTGTCCTTGTGAACCAGCCAGCTGCCCACCAGCGGGTCATCGTCATCGCTGCGCGCCCACACGGCAAACCAGGTCAGACCCTGGCTGCCGGTGGAGTAGATCTTGCTGCCGCTGATCCGCCAGCCCTCGGCGGTACGGCAGGCGATGGTGCCCGGCAGGCCGCCGCGTGCGGGTGTGCCCAGGTCCGGCTCCACGCGCAGGGCGTTGATCAGCGCGCCGTCGCGAACCGCCTCTTCGGCCACGCGAATGCGCAGATCAGTCGGCCATTGGCTGTTCTCTTGCAGGCGCGAATGCTGCAGGTACTGCATCACCAGAATCAGCGCTGTCGACGGTTCGCCCCTGGCCACTGCGCTGACGACCTGTTGCGCTCGCGCCAGATCGGCACCGCCGCCGCCCAGTTCGGCGGGCACGGTAAAGCCCAGCAGGCCATGGCTGTGCAGCAAGGCAAAGTTGGCGTGGGGGAATGCTCCGCTGGCATCGTAGTGCTCTGCGGTTTCGGCCAGCGTTGCGGTAATCCCTTCCAGCCGGGTGGCGAAATCTGCTGCTGATTCGGACAGCTCACGGTGCTGACGAAGCGGTGAAAGTTTCATGCGGGGTCCTTTTCGCAGCGGATATCCGAGGGTTAGTGAGCGTTGGCCTGGGCAATCCGGGCACGCGATGTGTTGAAGCTTTTATCGAAGCCGGTCGAGACGTCGATGGGCTTGCTGACGATGCCTTCCGCCAGGTAGGTGTTGGCGGTTTCTTGCAGGCCCTGAATAATCGGGTCATCAATCGGCGTACGCTGCATCTTTGTGGCCTTCGCCACGGCCAGATGCACGTCTACTGGCAGGCCGGTGACTTTGGCCTGCGCAGCGGCATACTCCTCTGGATGATTGTTGGTCCAGTCGAAGGCGCGCTCGACCCTGGCCACGAAGTCCTCCAGTTGCACGCGTTTGCTGTCAATGGCCTTGCTGGTTGCGGCGAGGTACAGGTGGTTGCTCAGCAGTTCGTTACCACTGACCAATACGCGCGCATCGTTCTGGCTGATGGAGATCGTGGTGTAGGGGTCCCAGGTTGCCCAGGCATCGGCGTCGCCATTGGCCAGCACCAGCCGTGATTCGCTGGGCAACAGGTAGATGAAGGTCACATCGCTGGTCTTGAGCCCCGCCTGGTGCAGCGCGCGAATCGCCAGATAGTGGCCGATGGAGCCACGCCCGGTGACGATGCGCTTGCCTTTGAGGTCGGCCACGGTCTGGATCGGCGAATCTTTCGCCACCAGCACGGCGGTGGTGAATCGGCCTTGGGCGTGGGTGATGCTGACCACTTTCAACGGTGCACCTGCGCCGAGGGCAAACACATAAGGTGCATCACCCAGTGCACCGATATCCACTGCCTCGGCATTCAGCGCTTCACCCAAAGGCGCGGCCGAAGGGAACTCGGAGAACTTGATTTCGTACGGCACACCCTTGAGTTCGCCGGAGACCTGCAACAGCACTTTGAGCAGTGACTTCTGGTTGGCCACCAGCAACGGTGCCAGCTCAGCGGCCAGAACCTGCTGACCTGCCATGACGCTCAACAGCGCGCCCAGCAACAGGCTTTTGAAGGGCAGGGGGGATTTGAAAAAAGGCAGCATTTAAGTGTGTCTCCAATAGGGTGATGAATAGTCCTGATGAGCCTTTGACGCTTGTGCCAATACGCCTCACCTTTAGAGTCGGACGCAGCCTTGTGGGAGCGAGCTTGCTCGCGAAGACCCTGTTCCAGACGCAGAAAATGCACTGAATGTAGCGCCCTCTTCGCGAGCAAGCTCGCTCCCACTTGGCGCTTGTGCCAATGCGCTGCGCGGTGTACTCAACGGCATCAAATCACGTAAAACCCATGTGTCCCGTCACGTCCCAGCTGTTCTACGAGGCCAAATTCCCAGTCCAGATACGCCTGCATGGCCTCGCGCGGTGCGTCGGTGCCTTCGTACGGGCGGCGGTAGCGATCGATGCGTGGCGAGGCCAGTCGGCTTTCGCCGTGCTCCAGCGGCAGACCTGCCTTGATCCAGCTGGCGGTGCCGCCTTCGAGCAGGAACACCGGCTTGTCGGTCAACGCTTCGAGGTCGGCCACGGCGAAGCGCGCCAGACGGCTGCTGCCGCAGGTCAAGACATAGCGGTCAGCAGCCGGCAGCTTGTGCAGCGCCTGTTTCAGGTCGGCACGCAAGGTCCACCAGGCGCCGGGAATATGCTGTTTGACATAGTTGGCGCTGGCAGTGAAATCCAGCACCGCCACCTTTACCTGTGTCTGCCACTGGGTGAGAGTCTCGACGCTGATCGCCTCCACCTGCGGCGGCGTCGGGAAGGGCGCGTCCCAGTCGCCCTGTTCGCTGAAGTCGGCCGCATCCAGGTCATCGATCACCGCCACGTCCCAGCCCAACTGTGCCAGCCAGGAGGCCGACATGTTGGCGCGTACGCCGTCGTCGTCCAGCAGAGCGATTCGCGCACCGCGTACGCTGGCGAAATGATCGGTTTCCTGCACCAGTTGCCCGCCCGGTGTAGAGCGCGCGCCGGGCAGGTGGCCTTTGGCAAACTCTTCCGGGGTGCGTACATCGAACAGGTAAGTGGTGCGTGAAGCCTCGGCTTGCCAGCGTTGCAGATCGGCACGGCTGGCACGTTTGACGCTGGCGCGATCGGCCACCTTGCGGGCATCGGCACTGGCGGTTTCGCGGGTCTCTTCACTGACTGCCGCAAAACGCCGGTTCTGGCCATGGTCCAGCGTCTGGCCGGCCAGCAGCCAGCCAATGGTGCCGTTGCGCAGTGCGTTGATCGGGTTGGGCAGACCCGCGTTGACCAGCGACTGGGTGCCGATGATGCTTCGCGTGCGACCGGCACAATTGACGATGATTCGAGTAGTGGGATCCGGTGCCAGCTCACGTGCCCGCAGCACCAGTTCGGCACCCGGCACGCTGATGCCGCCGGGAATGCTCATGGTCTGGTATTCGTCATAGCGCCGGGCATCGAGCACCACCACGTCGGCATTGCTGTCGAGCAGGCGCTTGACCTCTTCTGCGGCCAGCGACGGGGTGGCGCGGTGATGCTCCACCAGCTCGCCAAACGCCTTGCTCGGCACATTCACGTCGATGAACAGCTCGCCGCCAGCCGCGCGCCAGCCCTGCAGGCCGCCGTCGAGCAGTTTCACGTCGCTGTAGCCCAGTGTCTGCAGGCGTTGCAGGGCGATCTGGGCCAAGCCTTCGCCATCGTCGTACAGCGTCACGGCCGTGTCGCGTCGCGGGATGCGGGAGAAAACCTCCAGCTCCAGCTTCGACAACGGGATGTTCACGGCAAACAGCGGATGAGCCTGGGCAAAGGGTGCCTCTTCGCGGACGTCTACCAGGGCCAGCTCCTGACGGTCCAGCAAGGCCTGGCGAATGTCGGCGAATGATCGGGTGGCAGGTGTGGTCATGGGGTCGGGCTCCCTGTTGGCTGATCCTGATGGGCAGTGGCGGCGTTCGAATAGCCGGAGATGAACAGTTTTTCGCTGCCGTCGAGGTCATAGACCGCACGCTTGACGGTGCCGATATCGGCGCCGTAAACGTGGATGCTGATCGACACCTGATCGCTGAAGGCGTTGCTGACCTGATGGACATCGTTGCTGTGCGGTGACAGCGCCTCGACCTGCCCGGGTTGCAGGCGAATCGCCGGGCCGCTGGTTTCCAGGCGCCCTTGCGCGTTGCGACGGTAGCCCTGGGCGTCTTCCGCGCCGCGCAGCATGCCGATCAGCCCCCAGACGCGGTGGTCGTGAATCGGCGTGCGCTGCCCCGGTCCCCAGACGAAACTGACCACCGAAAAGCGCTGCTGCGGATCGGCATGCAGCAGAAATTGCTGATAGCGGTTGGCGTCGGGTACGGTGAATTCTTCCGCCAGCCAGTCATCGTGGCTGACCAGCTGCGCCAGCAGCTTGCCGCCGCGACGCAACAGATCGCCTTCGTGCGGCTCGCTGCCAAGCAGTTCGGTGAGGGCATCGATAAACGCCCCGAGTCGTTCCGGGTGTCGGTTCTGAGTCATGTCCATTTCCAGATCAAAGTCGGGGAATGGTTCGATATAATCATAATATTGATATTTAATATGCTATTTTTTAATGATTAGGTTATAACGAAAACGTCTTTTACTTCTTTGTCGTAATCCGCGAAATCTACGCTCGGGCTATCCATGAGCGCCGGCTGGTACTATGCTTTTTGCCTATGTTTAATCTCTTTTTTATGTGCGGTCCGAATGAAAATTGATGATATCGATGCGTTCGTTGCAGTCATCCGCTGCCAGTCGATCAGCCACGCCGCTGAATCGCTGGATCTGACCCAGCCAGCCATAACGCGCCGGGTGCAGAATTTCGAGCAAGCCCTCGGAGTCGAGCTGTTCGACCGCAATACCAAGCCGCTCAAGCCGACTCCGATGGGGCTTCAGGTTTACCAGAAGTGCCTGGCGATCCTGCGCGAGATGGATTCGTTGCGCGAGCTGGTGGCCAGTGACACGCCGCCCAGCGGTCTGTTGCGTCTGGGCGTGCCGCAAACCATCGGTGACGTGGTGCTGCTCGATGCGCTCAAGCAGTTGCGTGGGGAATTTCCGGACCTGCGTGCGCAGGTCAGCACCGGTTGGGGCAGCCACCTGATCGGCAAGATCGAAAACGGCGAGCTGGATGCGGCGGCTGCGCTGTTTCCGGCAGGCAAGATATTTCCGGACAACATCATCGGTCAGTCGATTGGCAAGATGGAGCTGGTGGTGGTCTGCGCCAGGGGGCTGGCCCCGAAAAAGCCCGGCAAGCTGGCGGACTGTTATGAGCAGGGCTGGGTGCTGAATCCGGACGGCTGCGGCTTTCGTGCAGGCTTGCAGCGCACGCTGACCGATCAGGGCCTGAGCATGAAGGTCAATCTGGAAACTTTCGGCACCGAGCTGCAACTCGGGCTGGTGGCCGATGGCATGGGGCTTGGCCTGGTGCCCAGGCCGTTGCTGGAACGCAGCGCGCACCGCGAGCAGTTGGTGGCGTTGCCGCTCAAGGATTTCAAGCCGGTGATGGACTTGTGGCTGTTCTACCCGCGCTTCCTGGGTAACCTGCAAGCGCCGGTCGAAGCCTTTGGCGCACTGGTGGCGCGGTCGCTCAAGCCGGTCTCGGCAGCCGCCTGAATACCGCATCGCGGGCAGGCAGTCCGGCGCCGGGCGTCAGACCGGCCCGCAGGGTATGAGTTGAATCAGGCGACCTGTTCGCGAGCCTGCTGTTCACGCTGCGCCACCAATGCGCGGGTCAGCGGGATCAGCTTCTTGCCGTAGTCGATGGCATCTTCCAGTGGATCGAAGCCGCGAATCAGGAAGGTGGTAATCCCCAGATCGTAGTAATCCAGCAGCGCTTCGGCGACCTGTTCCGGGGTGCCGACCAGCGAGGTCGAATTGCCCTGTGCGCCGAGCAGGCCGGCGATGCCGGTCCACAGGCGCTTGTCCAGGCGCGATCCTTGTGCAGCGGCGGCGAGCAGGCGGCGTGATCCTTCATTCGGTGGTTCGCGACGTACGAAGCCGTTGCGGTCTGCCAGGGCCTTGGCCTTTTCCAGAATACTGTCGGCGCGTGCCCAGGCCTGTTCCTCGGTCTCGGCCAGAATCGGGCGCAGTGACAGGCTGAAACGAATGGTCCGCCCATGTCTGGCGGCTTCGGCGCGAACCTGCTTCACCACTTCACGCACCTGTTCGTATGTCTCGCCCCACAACGCATAAACATCGGCGTGCTTGCCGGCCACCGCAATCGCCGCTGCCGAGGAGCCGCCGAAGTACAGCGGGATATGTGGCTGCTGAGGGGATTTGACCAGTGAATGCGCACCCTCGAGCTGGTAGTAGGTGCCGTTATGATCGAACGGCTTGTCGCTGGTCCATTCCTGACGCACTACGCTGAGGTACTCGTCGCTGCGTGCGTAGCGTTCGTCCTTGCCGATGTGGCTGCCGTCGGCGCGCAGTTCCTTGTCGTCACCACCGGTGATGATATGCACGGCGGTGCGCCCGCCATTGAACACGTCCAGCGTCGCGAACTGGCGTGCCGCTACAGTAGGGGCGATGAAGCCAGGGCGATGGGCGACCAGAAACTTCAGCTTGGTGGTGACGCTGGCGGCATGCGCTGCGACCAGCGTGCTGTCCGGGCTGTTGGAGTGGTAGGCGATCAGTGCACGATCAAAACCGGCATCTTCATGAGCCTTGGCGACGGTCTTCACGTAGTCGGGCTGGATGGTCGCGCCGCTGCGCGGGTGAATTTCAGAACCGGGTTGCGTGGCGATATAGCCAATGAATTCGATGCTCATGAAAACTCCTGCCAATGGTTGAGGTCCGTTCGACCTTGTCGAGAGGCACCATAAAGGCAAGGGGCAGACGCTGTGAAATTCGATTTCGGTCTAAGTTAATTATAAAAAATATGCATTATGGTATCGTCATGTGATCAAATATTTTAACTATTAGCTTAGGTCTAAATCGAATTTCACGCAGCGTTCTTATGCTCATAATATGGCCTTCATAATGCATCGGGTGCGTCCTGCCCGGTTTGTCCAGGAAGGATGTACCCATGTCTGACACAACGCTCAACCCCGCAGAACCCGGTTTTCTGGTGGTGAACAAACCCGAACAGGGGCGCGTCTCGCAATCGGGTCGCCCGCGCTGGCAAGTGCCGGGCTTTGTCTTGCGTCTGCTCAGCCCGCTGGTGCTGTTGCTGCTCTGGGAACTGGCCTCACAAACCGGCCTGCTGCCCGTCCGCGTGATTGCCGCGCCATCGCAGATCGGCGGTACGCTCTGGTCGATGATCGTTTCGGGCGAACTGGCCCACCACTTGTGGGTCTCGTTGCAACGGGCACTGTTGGGCTTGAGCATTGGCGTCAGCATCGGCGTGGTCGCTGCGCTGGTGACCGGGCTTTCCCGGCGCGGCGAAATCGTTCTCGACTCGCCCATGCAGATGTTGCGCACCATTCCCTCGCTGGCATTGGTGCCACTGTTCATCCTCTGGTTCGGCATTGGCGAGTTCACCAAAGTGGCGCTGATCGTCATGGGCACCACCTTTCCGGTTTACCTGAACCTGTTTTCCGGCATCCGCAATATCGACCCGAAACTGATCGAGGCTGCCAATACGCTCGGCTTGAGCCGCCGCGAACTGATCTGGCACGTCATCCTGCCCGGTTCGCTGCCTGCGTTTTTTGTCGGGCTGCGCTATTCACTGGGTATTTCGTGGCTGGCCCTGGTCTTTGTCGAGCAAATCAACACCACCGCTGGCATCGGTTATCTGGCCAGTGATGCACGGGACTTCATGCGCACTGATGTGATCGTTATCTGCCTGTTGATCTACAGCGTCCTTGGCCTGGTGATCGACGCCATCATTCGCACGCTGGAGCGCTATGCGCTGGCCTGGCGACCGACCTTCGTGAGGCATTGAACACATGGCGACTCCTGATCTGCGCAACACTCCATCCGTGTCTCCCGAGGCGGGGCAGGCGCCTGTACAACTGCGCAACGTGGTGCGCCAGTTTGGCCGGCAACGGGTCATCGACGGGCTGAATCTGGACATTGCTTCTGGCGAATTTGTCGCCTTGCTCGGCGCCAGTGGCTCCGGCAAGACCACCTTGCTGCGCACCCTGGCCGGGCTGGACGAGATCGACAGCGGCGAACTGCGTGTGCCGGTGGCACGTGCGGCGGTGTTTCAGGAACCGCGCCTGATGCCGTGGAAAAGCGCCTGGAAGAACGTGGTTCTCGGCTTGCGTATCAACGATGCCAAGGCTCGGGCCGAAGCGGCGTTGACCGAGGTTGGCCTGGCGCATCGGCTGAATGCCTTTCCTGCCACCTTGTCCGGCGGCGAAGCGCAGCGTGTGGCGCTGGCGCGAGGGCTAGTCCGTGAGCCAAAACTGTTGCTGCTCGACGAGCCTTTTGCCGCACTCGATGCGTTGACGCGCATTCGCATGCATCAGTTGATCATCGACCTGTGGCGCAAACACACCCCGGCGGTGCTGCTGGTGACGCACGATGTCGATGAGGCGATCCTGCTCGCTGACCGGGTCAACGTGCTGGCCGACGGCAGGATTGCCGACGACATCCGCGTCGACCTGCCGCGCCAGCGCGACAGCGGGCAGGCCGGGTTTCAGCTGATTCGCAGCCGCTTGCTGGGCTTGCTGGGCGTCAAGGTGCACGCGGCTGTCGATAGCGCACCGCAAGCGCCAGAACAGGACGTGACCCTCAGCGCATTGCGCCGCTTCGCCAACGCTCGTTGATTCGGCGCACGCTGCGTATCATGGTCGTCTGAATTTCCGAAGAGGGACGCCCATGCCTGCCGAAAAGCCTGAAGTCATCATCACCTATTGCATTCAATGCCAGTGGCTGTTGCGCGCTGCCTGGCTGGCCCAGGAACTGCTGAGCACCTTCAGTGACGATCTGGGTAAAGTCTCGCTGCAGCCAGGCACCGGCGGCGTGTTCCGCATTACCTGCGACGGCGTACAACTCTGGGAGCGCAAGGCCGACGGCGGCTTTCCCGAAGCCAAAGTGCTCAAGCAACGGCTGCGGGACCAGATCGACCCGGCCCGCGATCTGGGCCATAACGACCGTCATACTCCGGCAAGCCCTCAGTAATACAGGGCCGCTGTCACGACATCGCCACGCACGTGTCACATTCGGTTAACCGGCATGCTCCACTCTTCTGGAAACCCTGCCGGAGGTCGTTACATGACCAGTGCTCAGCTCGCCACACCCAGCCGCAAACAGCGCGTGCGCACCTTGTGGATTTCCGACGTTCATCTGGGTACACGTGATTGCCAGGCCGAGCACCTTTCCGCTTTTCTCAAGCGCTATCAGGCTGACAAGGTGTACCTGGTCGGCGACATCATCGATGGCTGGAAACTGCGCGGCGGCATGTACTGGCCACAAGCACACACCAACGTGATTCGCCGCTTGCTGACCATGAGCAAGCGCGGCACCGAAGTCATTTATGTCACCGGCAATCACGATGAATTCCTGCGCCGTTACTCCAAGCTGGTGCTGGGCAACATCCAGCTGGTCGACGAAGTCGAGCACGTCACGGCCGATGGACGTCGCTTTCTGGTCATTCACGGCGACCAGTTCGACGTGATCACCCGCTACCACCGCTGGCTGGCCTTTCTGGGCGACTCGGCCTATGAATTCACCCTGACCCTCAACCGCTGGCTCAACCACTGGCGCGCCAAATACGGCTATGGCTACTGGTCGCTGTCGGCGTACCTCAAGCACAAGGTCAAGAGTGCAGTGAACTTCATCAGCGATTTCGAGGAAGCCATCGCCCACGAATGCGTGAAGCGCGGGCTGGACGGGGTGGTCTGCGGGCACATACACCATGCGGAAATTCGCCAGGTGGGCGGCGTGGAATACCTCAACTGCGGCGACTGGGTCGAATCCTGTACCGCCCTGATCGAACACCTGGACGGCAACATCGAACTGTTCCGCCTGGCGGATGCGTATTTGAAGGCGCAACAGGTTGCGGTCGAAGAACCCGCCAGCGAAACGCTTGCCTGAAGCAACCGGCCTAGAACGGCACCTTGCCCAAGAGCATGTCGCGATACATCACGAAGTCGCCGAGCAGACTGTAAAACGGATGCTTGAACGTGGCCGGGCGGTTCTTCTCGAAGAAGAAATGCCCGGCCCACGCGAAGCCGTAACCCGCGACCGGCAATAACCATAACAACCCCCACCGACCGCTGCCCACACCAAACGCCAACAGGAAAATCACCAGAGACGTACCGACAAAATGCAAGCGTCGGCTGGTAGCACTGCTGTGCTCGGCAAGATAAAAAGGATAGAACTCGGCAAAGCTCGAAAAACGCCTGATGGTATCCACGGTGCCTGTCCTCGTGTGGGCTCTTGTTGTTATACACACACATTTAGCCGACTGTCGTGCCGATGTGGAGTATTCGAGTCGTGCTCATGTTTACGACTATCGTGCCCACGCGCAGCGTTGGAACGATAGCAAAACAATCTAATGCCTTGCCCGCAGCCACTGCCGCAAAAGCGCTTTTCAACCGCAATGGCACTGACGACGCATAGTGCGACGTCAGTGACAGGGCGAAGGAACCCGACGAAGTCGGGCCGGAAACAGGAGCGAAAGGATTTGGTTACTTTGGCCTCATCAAGTAACTCGCCGAGGGGCGAAAAGGTGACCTGAGCCGAACGTCAATCCAGCTGATGTCACAGAACCGCTGTGTGACGCGGAGCGTCACGAACTGCATTCCCACGCGGAGCGTGGGGACGATAGTCATCAGTTTCCGAACCGTGCCTCTAGCAAAACTACTCTAAGGTGCTTTTCGAACACGATGGCACTGACGTTGCTCACTTGGTCCCTCAACGTGAGTCGCCGAGGGGCGAAAAGGTGACCTGAGCTGAACACCAATCCACCTGACATCGCAGAGCCGGGGTGTGACGCGGAGCGTCACGAACTGCATGCCCACGCGCAGCATGGGGACGATAAATAATGCCTTGCCCGCGGCCTCTGCCAGGCCTCAATGCCGCCAGAATGCCGGTACACAGAGCACCAGCACAGTAATGATTTCCAGACGGCCAAGCAGCATACCGCCGGACAGAATCCATTTGGCCGCATCCGGCAGGGTAGAGAAATTGCCCGCCGGCCCGATGACCTCACCCAGCCCTGGTCCCACACCCGATACCGTACTGGCAGCGCCAGTCAGCGCAGTCATCCAGTCCAGCCCGAGCAGCGACAGCATCAGCGCGATCAGACAGATAGTGATCGTGAAGAAAAACGAAAAGGTCAGGATCGAGCGCACGATCTCGTCGTCCAGCCGATGGCCGTTGTATTTCTGCTTCATCACCGCGCGCGGATGGATCAGTTGATTGAGGTTGGTCTTGAGCAGAATGTAGGCCACCTGAAAGCGGAAGATCTTCACTCCGCCCGCTGTCGAGCCGGAACAGCCGCCGATAAAGCCCAGATAAAAGAACAACATCAGCGAGAAGTTGCCCCACAGGCTGTAGTCACCGAGTGCAAAACCCGTCGTCGTCACCACCGAAGTCACGTTCAGCGCGACATGGCGCAGCGCCTCGGTCCACGGCAGGTCCGTGGTGTTGGCGTACCAGACGGTCATGACCAGCCAGGTAATCAACAGCAACCCGATCAGGCCCTGAACCTGCTCATCCTTGATCAACGCCTTGCGGTTGCCGCGCAGGGTCGCGACATACAGGGTAAAGGGCAGGCTGCCGAGGATCATCACCACGATCGCCACCCAGTGCACCGCCGGTTGCGGCCATTTGGCCAGCGACTGGTCGGAGGTAGAGAACCCGCCGGTGGAAATCGCCGACATCGCATGGTTGATCGCGTCGAACAGACTCATGCCCGCCGCCCAGAAAGCCAGGCTGCCCAGCGCGGTAAAGCCCACGTAGGCGAGCACGATGAACTTGGCCACCATGTGCGAGCGGGGCATGACCTTTTCCGAGCGGTCCGAGGACTCGGTCTGAAACAGACGCATGCCGCCGATGCGCAGCAAGGGCAGAATCGCCACGGCCATACCGATGAAGCCGATACCGCCCAGCCAGTGCAACATCGAACGCCAGATCAGAATGCCCGGTGACATGCTGTCGAGATGGCTGAGTACTGTCGAGCCGGTGGCCGTGATGCCGGACATGCTCTCGAAGAACGAGTCGGTGTAACTGATGTGCTGGGTCAGAAGAAAGGGCAGGGCGGCAAAAATGCACACCACGATCCAGCTGGAGACGGTCAGCATGTACATGTCCCGCGGGCGCAACTGAACGTTGTCGGGACGTCCGGGCACCACCAGCGCCAGGCCGGCGATAAAGGTGATGGCGCTGGCCCAGAGAAACTCGCGCAGGTCTTCGAAACGGTCGTAGATGACCAGCGTGGCCATGGGTACGATCATGGCAACGGCCAGGGTGATCAGGAAGATGCCGATAATGAAACCGATGATACGCAAGGTCGGCAACGACATGACAGGCTCTGGCTGGTGTGAGGAAAGGCGCCATTCTACCTGCGCTTGAGGGCATGTAAACCGGCGCGGCCGAGGACCGGCTGCAAGCGCAGAGGTAACGAATTGTCCGTCGCACTCGTTATTGACGCTAAACAGGCTCTAGAATGCTCGATCACTTTTCAAGGAGACAGTCCATGCAGGCGCTCGACGTTTTGCTCAATCGTGTATCGGTTCCACGACTGGTCGACCCGGCCCCGGACGCTGCGCAGCGGGAAATCCTGTTCGGTGCCGCATTGCGCGCCCCGGATCATGGACAGCTCAAGCCGTATCGTTTTCTGACGGTCGAAGGCGCGGCCCGTGAGCGCATGGGCGAGATGCTGGCGCAGGCGCTGCAGGAGAGTGGCGCAGAAGTTACCCCGCAGGCGCTGGAAAAGGCCCGTCTTGGCCCGTTTCGCGCACCCTTGGTGGTGGTCGTGATCGCGCGCTTGCAGGACCACTTCAAAGTCCCGCACTCAGAACAACGGATCACCGCCGGATGCGCCGCCCATGGTGTGTTGCTGGCAGCTTATGCACTGGGTATCGGTGCGGTCTGGAGGACTGGCGAGCTGTCCTATGCGCCGCAGGTAGCCAAAGGCTTCGGCCTTGAAGCCGGCGAAGAAGTGCTCGGCTTTCTGTATCTGGGCACCCCGCTGAACCCGCCGCGCGAAGCACCAAAAGTCGATACGGGCGGGTTTGTCAGCGAGTGGCAGGGCTGATCAGACCGACGATGAACCGAGCGGCTCTCTGGGCAGATCCAGCGTGGCGATAAACCCGCCGTCCGGGTGATTGCCCAACATCAGAGTGCCGCCATGTCGTTCCGCTGCGCGTTTGGCGATCGCCAGCCCCAGACCGTGACCCGGCGTGGTCTGGCCGGGGGCGCGGTAAAACGGCTCTCCCAGTTGTGTCAGGTGTTCGTCGGCAACCCCCGGGCCATGATCACGAACGCTCAGACGGATGTGATCGCCCACCAGCGTTGCCTGCAGATCGATGCTCTGGCCGCTCGGGTTGAAGCGCAACGCGTTGCGCAGCAGGTTGTCCAGCGCACGTTCGATCATGTCCGGCCAGCCTTTGAACTGCAGGTTGTCCTGCACCTCGACGCGAATATTCTGGTCGACACCGTCCAGCTGTGTGTCACTCTTCAGGCGCTGCAGCAGGGCTTCGATGTCGACGGGCTCAGGGCCACGAAGCTCGGCGTCGAGGCGTGCGAGGGCCAGAATCTCGCTGATCAACGCCTCCAGCCGGTCACATTCACGACCCAGCCGTGGCCAGAGCTTTTCACGCTCGGCAGGCTCCGCGCGTTCCGCCAGCGCCAGAGCGATGCGCAACCGGGCCAGCGGTGAGCGCAGTTCATGAGACACATCGCGCAGCAACTGGCGCTGGCTGCCAATCAGGCTTTGCAGGCGCGCACCCATGCGGTTGAAGTCCTTGGCCAGCACGCCGAATTCGTCACGGCGGTTGGCCAGCTGTCCGAGGCTGTGCTGTTGATAGCTGGTTTGCCCCAGGTCGTACACTGCGCCGCGCAGGCGGCTCAGCGGTCGGGTAATCGACAGCGTCACGAACAGGCTGAACAGGGTCAGCACCACCAGGGCAATGCCCAGCGCGCTCAACGGCCACATCAGACTCTGACGGTGCCACTCGTCGAGCTCCGGGTGCGGAACGCGGTAGATAAACAGGTAGGTTTCGCCGGTCTTCGGGCTGCTGTACTCGGTGGCCAGGCGGCGCCAGGGCAGTTTGCGCCCCTGATCGTCGTCTTCCCGCTGCCGCGCTTCCAGGGCTGCGGCGCGGGGCGGGAAGGTGCCGCGCACCATCGGCTCGCCGCTGTCGCTGAGCACTTGCGTGTCGATACGATTGCGTCGTTTGATGTCCTGAAGAAATTCCTGAGCGTTATCCGCGCCCTTGTCCTCGAAGCGTTGCGTCCACTGTTCGGGCAACGAGTTGAGCACCGGATGACGACTGAGGATCCACGCATCCTGATTGAGCATATGCCCCATGAGCACCGACAGGCCGCCTACCAGAGCGATGGCCAGCCAGAAGCTGGCCAGGATTCGCCAGAACAATGAACGCACGGGATTTCCTCGGTCTCAGTAAAAAAGCCCGGCATGCGCGCGCATGCCGGGTTGTGTTCAACTCACCGGGCCGCGAGGCCTGATGGTTACAGCGTTTTTGCTGCTTTTGCCGCTTTCCAGGCCTTGAACTCGGCCCATTCGGCGCGACGCTCATCTTCTTTCTTCTTGATTTCGTCAAACAGCTTCTGCTGGTCAGGCCTCAGCAGTGCACGAACTTCGCTGTCGGTCTTGGAGCGTTTGGCTTCGATTTCGTCGTGCATTGCTTTCTGGTCGGCAGCAGGCATTTTTTCCAGGTAGCTTTGAGTGATTTCGCGGCGCTCATGCTTTTGCTCGCGCATCAGGCGTTCGATCTGCTGACGCTGTTCACGTGTCAGGTCCAGCTCAGCCATCGGTCCCATCGGGCCAGGGCCGCGATCCATACGTGGGCCAGGGCCTGGGCCGCGGTCATCGCGATCCATGTGCATGGCAGGTCCGTCAGCATCCGGGCCACCGGCAGGTGGTGCTGGTGGTGCAGCCATGGCAATGGTCGGCAGGGCAGTGGCAAACATCAAAGCGATCAGGGTCTTGCGCATTGTGTATCTCCTTGTCTCTAGTGCGGCTCGATGCCGATGAGCCCAGTCTAGGGAGATCAAGGTCAAGCGCAGTCAGCGCTTGGTAAAGCTTGTGTAAGGGGCAGCTGCAAGTTGTCAGCTTCAAGCTTCAAGCCAGAAGCGCTCTGCTTGTAGCTTGCAGCTGCTCAAAGAGCATAATAATAGCCGCGGCTGCGCAGTGCGACGATGCGCGGGCGGCCGTCGGCGTGCGGGCCGATTTTCTTGCGCAGGTTGCTGACGTGCATGTCCAGACTGCGGTCGTACAGGGTCAGTTTGCGGCCCAGGGCCAGTTGCGCCAGTTCCTGCTTGTCCAACGGCTCGCCGGGCTGGCGCATCAGCGCTTCCAGCAAACGGCTTTCGGACACGGTGAGGGTCAGTTCCTTCTCGTCGACACTGACCACGCCGCGCATCGGGCTGAAAGTCAGGTCGCCCAGTTCGAGCTGGCTGGACGACGCCACCGGATGGCTGCGGCGCAGCACGGCGCGCAGGCGGGCGGTGAGTTCGCGAGGGTCGCAGGGCTTTGCCAGGTAGTCGTCAGCGCCCAGCTCCAGACCCAGAATACGGTCCAGCGGCTCGCCGCGTGCCGAGAGCATGACCACCGGCAGGTCAGGGTGTTCGGCGCGTAATTGCTTGAGCAATTCCAGACCACTGCCATCGGGCAGCATCACGTCCAGCACCACGGCCGCCGGGGCAGCGTCGGCCAATGCCTTGCGCGCGCTGTTCCCGTCGTGACAGGCGCGTACCTGAAAGCCTTCCTGGCTCAGCCAACTGCTCAGCAGCTCGCACAGCTCCTGATCATCATCAATTAGTAACAGCTCGCTCATGACTCACTCAATTGGCCACTACCGGGGTGCAGCGTGACTCTGCCTCGATCAGAAAGCAGAGCTGTTAAGAAGTCGGTCGGGCAGGCTCAGGGCATAACCTGCTTGAACGGCTTGACCACGACGTTGGCGTAGACGCCTGCGGCCACGAACGGATCGGCTTCGGCCCACGCCTTGGCGGCGCTTTGCGATTCGAACTCGGCAACGATCAGGCTGCCGCTGAAACCGGCAGCGCCCGGGTCGTTACTGTCGACTGCCGGGTGTGGACCGGCCAGCACCAGACGGCCTTCATCCTTGAGCGCGTTGAGGCGCTCCAGGTGTGCCGGGCGAACGCTGAGGCGTTTTTCCAGCGAGTTTTCGACGTCGGTGGCGATGATTGCGTAGAGCATGTCAGTCCTCGGATTTGGGCGTATTGGGAGTGGTGTCATGCAGGTGGCGTGACAGGTAGATCCCCTGGCCGACCAGGAAGATCAGGGTCATGCCCAGACTGCCGAATACTTTGAAGTCGACCCAGAATTCCTGATAAGTGAACGCCACATACAGGTTGGCTGCGCCACAGAACAGGAAGAATATGATCCAGGCGATGTTGAGCCGCGTCCAGATCGCCGCCGGCAGGGTCAGTGCATGACCCATGATGCGCTGGATAAGCGGACGGTCGCCGATGAAATGACTGCCGGCGAAGGCGACTGCAAACAGCCAGTTGACCACCGGTGCTTTCCATTTAAGGAAGGTTTCGCTGTGGAAGGCCAGGGTCAGGCTGCCGAACACCAGGCACGCCACCAGGGTGAGCCACTGGCTTTTTTCCAGCTTGCGCTGTTTGACGTAGAGAATGCCGTAGACCACCACCGAACTGATGATCAGCATCGCCGTTGCACTGAAAATGCCGCCTACCATATAGGTATTGCCGAGGATATCCACGGCGCGCGGCTCGGTTTTGTAAACGATGAAAAACAGCAGCAGCGGGATGAAGTCGATGAATTGTTTCACAATGGCAGCCAGAAGCAGGATGTGGCGGCATAATAACAAACATCAATGAACACGAAAGCATCACTATGAATGTAGACCTGCACTGCCACAGCACCGCTTCCGACGGGGCGCTCTCGCCCACGGCACTGGTTGCGCGTGCTCATGAAAACGGCGTGCGCGTCCTTTCGCTGACCGACCACGACACCCTCGAAGGGCTTGAAGAGGCCCGTGCGGCCGCGCATTCATTGGGTATGCAACTGGTCAACGGGGTGGAGCTGTCCTGCACCTGGGGCGGGGCGACCATTCATATTCTGGGGTACGGATTCGATACCCGGGCCCCGGCGCTGACCGAAGCCATCAGCCGTTTGCACGAAGGACGCTGGCTGCGTGCGGAAGAAATCAGCCGCAAACTGGCGATCAAAGGTATGCCAGGGGCGCTGGAAGGCGCGCGCGCGATTCAGCAGGAGCTGGGTGACAGCGGTAATGCGCCTGCGCGTCCGCACTTTGCCGACTTCATGGTGCGCTCGGGCTTCGTCAAGGATCGCGCCGAGGCATTTCGCAAATGGCTGGGCGCGGGCAAACTGGGCGATGTGAAACAGCACTGGCCGACGCTGGAAGACACGGTAGCCACCTTGCGGGCGTCGGGTGCATGGGTCAGCCTCGCACATCCTTCACATTATGACTTTACCCGCAGTAAACGGCGTAAACTGGTCGGCGATTTCGTCCAGGCCGGTGGGCACGCCATAGAAGTGGTCAATGGCATGCAGCCTGCCGATCAGGTCGGCACCCTGGCCATCCTTGCCCGCGAGTTCGGTCTGCTGGTTTCCGCCGGCAGCGACTTCCACGGTCCTGGCACCTGGGGCGAAATCGGCACTTATCGCCCCGTGCCTGAAGATCTACCGCCTTTGTGGTGCAGATTCAAACATGAACAGCCTACTGCCTCCGTCTGAACAGGAAGTAATCGTGAGTCAATTTTTCCAGGTCCATCCGGAAAACCCGCAGCCGCGCCTGATCAAACAGGCCGCTGAAATCATCAAGGCCGGCGGGCTGGTGGTGTACCCGACAGATTCGTCCTATGCACTGGGTTGCCAGATCGGTGACAAGAGCGCCATCGAGCGTATCCGCCGCCTGCGCCAGCTGGACGACAAGCACAACTTCACCCTGATGTGCTGTGATCTGTCGCAACTGGGGCTGTTTGCCAAGGTCGACACCGGCGCGTTCCGCGCACTGAAGGCGCACACGCCAGGGCCATACACCTTCATTCTCAACGCCACCCGCGAGGTGCCGCGTCTGGTGCTGCACCCCAAGCGCCGCACCATCGGCCTGCGTGTGCCAAGCCATCCCATCGCCCAGGCCCTGCTGGAGCAATTGGGCGAGCCGCTGATGAGCGTCAGCCTGATCATGCCGGGCGACAGCGTGCCCCTCAGCGATCCCTATGAGATGCGCCAGGTTCTCGAGCATCAGGTCGACCTGATCATCGATGGCGGGATCGGCGGTATTTCGGCGTCCACGGTCATTAACCTGGCTGAGGGTGAACCCCAGATCGTTCGGGTTGGTTGCGGTGATCCGACGCCTTTCGGTGAACGCGCCTGATGACAGCCGTCGAGTCGGTGGACAGCCAGGCAGACGCCCAGCAGGAACTGCCGTTCGCGCTGGTCTATGGGCGTGCTGTCACGCAGATGCCGCTGGACCTGTACATCCCGCCCGACGCGCTGGAGGTTTTTCTCGAAGCGTTCGAAGGGCCGCTCGACCTGCTGCTGTACCTGATCCGTAAACAGAACATCGACATCCTCGATATTCCCGTGGCCGAGATCACCAAGCAGTACATGGGTTACGTCGAGCTGATGAAAACCGTGCGGCTGGAGCTGGCTGCCGAGTATCTGGTCATGGCCGCCATGCTGGCCGAGATCAAATCGCGCATGCTGTTGCCGCGTTCGGCGGAAGTCGAAGAGGAAGAAGGCGATCCGCGCGCCGAGCTGATTCGCCGCTTGCAGGAATACGAGCGCTTCAAGGCGGCCGCCGAGGGCATCGATGGCCTGAGCCGGGTGGGGCGCGATGTCATCGTGCCAAAACTGGACGCTCCAGAAGCCCGTGCACGCAAGTTGCTGCCGGATGTCAGTCTCGAAGAAGTGCTGATGTCGATGGCCGAAGTGCTGCACCGCGGCGACATGTTCGAAAGCCACCAGGTCAGCCGCGAGGCACTGTCCACCCGCGAGCGCATGAGCGATGTGCTGGAACGTCTCAAGGGCGGCGGTTTTGTGCCGTTCGCCGAGCTGTTCACTGCCGAAGAAGGGCGTCTGGGTGTGGTCGTGACGTTTATGGCGGTGCTTGAGCTGGTCAAGGAGTCCCTTGTCGAGCTGGTCCAAAACGAGCCCTTTGCGGCGATCCATGTCCGGGCGCGAGCCGAGTAGAGCTAAAACACACCCATGAATCTCAACGAACCTCGCGAACTGGCCCCGTTGCTTGAAGCATTTCTGCTGGCCTCCGGAAAACCGCAGACGCTGGAGCGGCTGTATGAGCTGTTCGAGGAAGGCGAGCGCCCTGAACCTCCGGTGTTCAAAAAGGCACTCGAGGTGCTGCGCAAGTCCTGTGACGGGCGCGCCTTCGAGCTCAAGGAAGTGGCGTCGGGTTATCGTCTGCAGATTCGTGACCGCTTTTCGCCGTGGGTCGGGCGGTTGTGGGAAGAGCGGCCGCAGCGTTACTCCCGGGCCATGCTGGAAACCCTCGCGCTGATCGCCTACCGCCAGCCGATCACGCGGGGCGAGATCGAAGATGTGCGCGGTGTCGCGGTCAACAGCCACATCGTCAAGACCCTGCTCGAGCGCGAGTGGATTCGCGTGGTGGGCTACCGTGATGTGCCCGGCAAACCGGCCATGTTCGCGACCACCAAGGGCTTTCTCGACCACTTCAACCTCAAAAGCCTCGACGAACTTCCGCCGCTGGCCGACCTGCGCGAAATGGAAACCGAGCCAGTGCTGGATTTCGAAGAGGCGCCGGTGCCTGCGCACCTGCAAGCCCTGGCCGACGCCAGCCTCGACCCGGACGCAGAGCCCGAAGCCCCGCGTGACGAAACCAGCTTCCGCAGCCTGCTGGTGGAACTGGACTCGATGGAGCAGGGCCTCAAGACCGACTTCGATGACCTGCTACGCGCGGAGCCAGAGCCTGAAGACGACAAAGGCGACGATGAGGTCTGATTGACTAGCGCTCCCACGCTGAAGCGTTCAGCGTGATACACAAGTCTCGTGGGAGCGAGCTTGCTCGCGAAGGCGATGGTGCAGGCTCGCTATTTTCGGATTCTGTAAGGGCCCTTTCGCGAGCAAGCTCGCTCCCACAAGACCTGTATGTAGCCATGAGCGATCTGCGTCCTCTTGATACCTCGTCCTGGAGCGTGCGGAACGACAATCAGAACTGCCCTGCCAACGCCCGATGCACTTCGGTCGAATTCATACGCCAGCCCAGGGTCACATCTGATACCACTCGCCACGAGATTCGCTGCCCATGAGTTCGACCAAGAACCCCTGCATCAGCCTGTGCAAGTTCGATGATGACATTTGTCTGGGATGCGGCCGCAGCAAGCGCGAAATCAAGTCCTGGAAGAAGCTCGACAAGGACGACAAACGCACGGTGCTCGATGAGTCTGCCAAGCGGCTGGCGAAGCTCAAGACCGCCGGTCGTAAAAAGAAGAAGTGATCCGGGCATTTGCCGCTGACGCCGGATGCGTAAACCGGCGCAGGGGCGTATGATGGCCGACCCTCGGCGATCAAGTGTCGCCCGGGCTTTCAAGTATTTCGCCTTGCCGCTATCCACAGCGCGCCGGGCACAGGTCTTGCCGGTTCTCGGCCAGCCCTGATTCGACACACCGGGAGGTGCCCAGATGAGTGAAAAAGACAAGCAGGACAGCCAGGAAATCGGACCCGCAGGCGAAAAGCTGCAGAAGGTTCTGGCGCGCATTGGCGTGGGTTCACGCCGCGACGTGGAAGCCTGGATTACCCAAGGCCGTATCAAGGTCAACGGCAAGGACGCGACCCTCGGTCAACGCGTCGACCTGCATGACGCCATCAGTGTCGATGGTCGCGTCATCAAGCGCGAAGAAGCGGCCGAAACGGTCCGTCGCGTCATCATGTACAACAAGCCCGATGGTGAAATCTGCACCCGTGACGACCCTGAAGGCCGTCCGACCGTGTTTGATCGTCTGCCGCGCCCGAAAGAAGGCCGCTGGATCAACATCGGTCGTCTCGACATCAATACCACCGGCCTGCTGATGTTCACCACCGACGGTGAACTCGCCAACCGCCTGATGCACCCGTCGTTTGAAATGGACCGTGAATACGCGGTTCGCGTGCGTGGCGAAGTCGATGACGACATGCTGCTGCGCCTCAAGAACGGTGTGATTCTCGAAGACGGTCCTGCGCGCTTCACCGATATCCAGCAGGCACCGGGCGGCGAAGGCTTCAACCACTGGTATCACTGCGTGGTGATGGAAGGCCGCAACCGCGAAGTACGTCGTCTCTGGGAATCCCAGGGGCTGGTGGTCAGCCGCCTGAAGCGCGTGCGTTACGGGCCGGTGTTCCTCAACTCCGACCTGCCGATGGGTCGCTGGCGCGAAATGAGCCAGTACGAAGTCGATATTCTGGCCGCTGAAGTCGGTCTGCAACCTGTGGCCCAGCCGCAGATGAATGCCAAGACCAAGGACAAGATGGAGCGTCTGCAGCGTCAATCGTCGCGCCCTCTGGGCAAAGGCGAGCGCGTTCGCACCTTGCGTCCGGCTGCTGGTGCTCCGGCGACCGGCGGCGAGCGCGCACCGCGTCAGCCACAAATCACCGGCAGCGAGCGTGATCGCCCGCGCGGTGGCGATTCGACTCAGCGTCCTTCGCCGCGCAAGGATTCGGGCAAGCCCGGTTCGCGCGCGCCGCGTCCGGCCGACAACAGCCGTGGCACGCCGGTCGCCGAGCGTCCGAGCGACATGAACAAGCGTCCGGCCAAGCCGGGCCCCAAGCGTGTCGGCATCAAGCTGGTCAACGATGATGCGCCGTCAGGCAAGCGTCGTGGCCCACCGGCAGGTTCAGGTCAGCGTCCGGGCTTCGGTCGTCGCAAGCCCGAGTGATCGCGCGGTGTGAATGAATGGCAGCGCCAGTCCACAGGGCTGGCGTTGTCGTTTTCGGCGCTCTGAAAAGTGCGGTCACACAGCCGCGGCACCTCGACCCCCCTGTTTTGAACCTCAGCCGGGATGCACGTGTACAATGCTGCGCTTTTTTCTGTGAAACAGTGCTGTTCAACGCTCCGGGCCATCCGCCTCGAACGCTGCAATTCTGTTGCGCCACGAGCGCAACAGGTTCTATTCCGTCACAGAACACGATCGATCAGGTGGCTATTGAATGAGTGAAACAACCTCACCCTCGGGCGAACTGAAACGTGGCCTGAAGAATCGACACATCCAGTTGATCGCCTTGGGCGGTGCCATCGGGACAGGCCTGTTTCTCGGTTCGGCGGGCGTGCTGAAATCAGCCGGGCCGTCGATGATTCTCGGTTATGCCATCTGTGGCTTCATCGCTTTCATGATCATGCGCCAGTTGGGCGAGATGATCGTCGAAGAGCCGGTCGCCGGCTCGTTCAGCCACTTCGCCCACAACTACTGGGGCGGTTTCGCCGGGTTTCTGTCGGGCTGGAATTGCTGGCTGCTGTACATCCTGGTCGGCATGTCCGAGCTGACTGCCGTCGGCAAATACATCCATTACTGGTTGCCGGACATCCCGGGCTGGGTATCCGCGGCAGCCTTCTTCGTGCTGATCAATGCCATCAACCTGACCAACGTCAAGGTCTTCGGCGAGACCGAATTCTGGTTCGCGATCATCAAGGTGGTGGCGATCATCGGCATGATTGCGTTGGGCAGCTACATGCTGGTCAGCGGTAGCGGTGGCCCGCAGGCCTCGGTCAGCAACCTCTGGGAGCATGGCGGATTCTTTCCCAATGGTGTCAGCGGTTTGGTGATGGCGCTGGCAATCATCATGTTCTCCTTCGGCGGCCTGGAAATGCTCGGTTTCACTGCTGCCGAAGCCGAACAGCCGAAGACCGTAATTCCCAAGGCGATCAACCAGGTCATCTACCGCATCCTGATTTTCTACATCGGCGCGCTGGTGGTCCTGTTGTCACTGACGCCGTGGGACAGCCTGCTGGCCAGCCTGAATGCGTCTGGCGATTCCTACAGCGGCAGCCCGTTCGTGCAGGTGTTCTCGATGCTGGGTAGCGACACGGCGGCGCACATCCTCAACTTTGTGGTGCTGACGGCAGCGCTGTCGGTCTACAACAGCGGCACCTATTGCAACAGCCGCATGCTGGTGGGCATGGCCGAGCAGGGTGATGCGCCCAGGGCGCTGGCCCAGGTCGACAAACGCGGGGTGCCGGTCAAGGCTATCTTCGCCTCTGCCGCGGTGACACTGGTCGCGGTGCTGCTCAATTATTTCGTGCCGCAGCAGGCGCTGGAACTGTTGATGTCGCTGGTGGTGGCCACGCTGGTGATCAACTGGGCGATGATCAGCTACTCGCACCTGAAATTCCGCCAGCACATGAACCGCACCGCACAAGTGCCGCTGTTCAAGGCGCTGTGGTATCCCTATGGCAACTATGTGTGCCTGGCCTTCGTGGTGTTCATCCTCGGCATCATGCTGATGATCCCCGGCATCCAGATCTCGGTGTATGCGATCCCGGTGTGGCTGGCGGTGATGTGGGTCTGTTACCGGGCCAAAAACAGGCGTAGCGTTGTCGTGCCTGCCGAGTCTGGCAAATAGCCTTGTCTGTTTCCGAGAAGAAGAGACCCCGATGCTGGTGATTTCCAACAACGTTCATCTGCCCGACGCCGAGATCGAGTTGACCGCTATCCGTGCCCAGGGCGCGGGTGGGCAGAACGTCAACAAGGTCTCCAGCGCCGTGCATTTGCGTTTCGACATCAACGCCTCGTCGCTGCCGCCGTTCTACAAGGCGCGGCTGCTGGCGTTGAGTGACAGCCGGATCACCAGCGACGGCGTAATTGTGCTCAAGGCTCAGCAGTATCGAACCCAGGAGCAGAACCGTGCCGATGCCTTGCTGCGCCTGAGCGAGCTGATCGTCAACGCGGCCAAGGTCGAAAAGAAACGCCGCCCGACACGCCCGACCCTCGGCTCCAAGACCCGGCGCCTGGAGTCCAAGAGCAAACGTGGCTCGATCAAGGCCGGACGCGGGAAAGTGGATTTCTGAGGTGTTTTTCAGTCTCGTGCCACGCAGTGCTCAGCGCTATACAAAAGTCTACGCTTGATTCTGGCCGCAGGCCGTGGGAGCGAACTTGTTCGCGAAAGGGCCCGTACAGTCGCAGAAATTTTGGCGTTCAAAACAATGTCTTCGCGAACAAGTTCGCTCCTACAAAAGCCCCGTTCCCACGCTCGAACGTAGGAGCGAACTTGTTCGCGAAAGGGCTCGTACCGTCGCGGAAGATCTGGCGTTCAAAACAATGCCTTCGCGAACAAGTTCGCTCCTACAAAAGCCCCGTTCCCACGCTCGAACGTAGGAGCGAACTTGTTCGCGAAAGGGCCCGTACCGTCGCAGAAGATTTAGCGTTCAAAACAATGTCTTCGCGAACAAGTTCGCTCCTACAAAAGCCCCCGTTCCCACGCTCGAACGTAGGAGCGAACTTGTTCGCGAAAGGGCTCGTACCGTCGCGGAAGATCTGGCGTTCAAAACAATGCCTTCGCGAACAAGTTCGCTCCTAGAAAAGCCCCGTTCCCACGCTCGAACGTAGGAGCGAACTTGTTCGCGAAAGGGCCCGTACAGTCGCAGAAAATTTGGCGTTCAAAACAATGCCTTCGCGAACAAGTTCGCTCCTACAAAAGCCCCGTTCCCACGCTCGAACGTAGGAGCGAACTTGTTCGCGAAAGGGCCCGTACAGTCGCGGAAGATTTGGCGTTCAAAACAATGCCTTCGCGAACAAGTTCGTTCCTAGAAAAGCCCCGTTCCCACGCTCGAACGTAGGAGCGAACTTGTTCGCGAAAGGGCTCGTACCGTCGCGGAAGATTTGGCGTTCAAAACAATGCCTTCGCGAACAAGTTCGCTCCTACAAAAGCCCCGTTCCCACGCTCGAACGTAGGAGCGAACTTGTTCGCGAAAGGGCCCGTACCGTCGCGGAAGATTTTGCGTTCAAAACAATGTCTTCGCGAACAAGTTCGCTCCTACGCCCTGCGGGCAGCAGCCTGAAAACTCCGCTTTTCGGGCTCTTCAGGACCTGTATGACTATGAGCACCGATCATTACTGGCGCAGCACCTGCGCCTGTTTGTACAGATAAACGCTCAACGCCAGCCCGGTGAGTGACGCCAGTGCCGCGAACAGGAAGATCGAGACGAAGCCGAAGCCGGCGGCAATGGCGCCTGCCAGTGGACCGGTGATGCCCAGTGACAGGTCGATGAACAGCGAGTAGGCGCCCACTGCCGCGCCTCGGCTCGACGCCGGGACCAGATTGACCGCTTCCACGCCCAGCGCCGGGAACACCAGCGAGAATCCGAAGCCGGTCAGCGCCGCGCCAGCCAGTGCCAGGTCCGGAGTAGGTGCCAGCCACAGCAGCAACAGCCCCAGGCTTTCCACGGACATGCAGACAATCGCCACTCGAAAGCCGCCCAGGCGATTGATCAGGTTGCCGAACAGCAGGCGCGCGGCGATGAAACTGCCACCAAACAGCGTCAGGCACAGCGCGGCATTCGGCCAGTGGTTGCTCGCGTAATACAGGGTGATGAACGTCGCGATAGTGCCGAAACCGATACCGCCCAATGCCAGGCCCATGCCATGCGGAAACACTCGCCCCAGCACATGCATGAATGGCAGTCGCTCACCCTGCACAATAGGCGCCGGCTCTTTATGCCAGGTCAGGTACAGGCCCAGCCCGCACAGCAGCATGATGCTCACGCCCACTGTCCACAGGCCGAGTTCGTCAACCATCCACACGCCCAGTGGCGCACCGATGGCCAGCGCGCCGTAGCTGGCGATGCCATTCCAGGAAATGACCTTGGCGGTGTTCTGTGCGCCGACCCGGCCGATGCCCCAGCCAATCGAACCAGAACCGACCAGGCTTTCCGCAGCACCGAGGATCACCCGGCCAATCAGCAGAATCACCAGGCTCGCCATCGGCCAGCTGTCCAGCCACACCGGCACCAGCATGAACACACCGCTCAGCCCGCAACCGGTCAGCCCGATCTGCACAGCTTTCTTGCTGCCCAGATTGTCGATGATGCGACTCGACCAGGGCCGACTGATCAGCGTGGCCAGGTATTGCACGCTGATGACCAGCCCGGCGATGACTGCACCAAAGCCCAGATCACTGTGGACATAGCCGGGCAGAACGGCGAGGGGAATGCCGATGTTCAGGTAGCCGATAAAGGTGAACATCACGATGGACACGACGGTCAGGGTAACGGCCATCGGGGTTTGCGGTGTGTTTTGCTGTGTCTCGGACATGGGGCGGGCTTTCGTTCTTTTGCGGGCATGGCGTTCGAGCGGGCAGGGAAAACCCTTAGCAAGCTCTCGAAGTGCTCATCATACCGATGCATCGGGCGATGCAGGTGCAACAGATTGAAATAAACCTGAATGGAGGGGCTATTTGTCCCTGGGGGCCACAAGGTGTGTGGTCACGAGAGCGGCCAAGGCGTTTTCCTGAGTACCGAAACGGGCGAGCAGGGCGCTCTGTTTTTCCGGGCTGAGGCGTGACCAGATCTCGATCATTTTCTCGGCGGTGCCAATCAGGGCGCTGGCTTGGGTTTCAGTGAAGTCGCTCATAAAAATCTGCTGTTTGCCTGTTGCTGGTTTTCCAGGCGTATTGAAAACCGGCAAAACCGTTTTTCGATACGCCTGAAAACAATCGCCTTCAGTCTTTGCTTCCGGCTTTCTGGCTGTCTTGAGCCGAGGGTGCTGCTTTCATTGCGACAGGTTGACCAAGCTCTTTCTGAGCCAGAGTCGACTGTTGTGGTTCCTGTTGGCCTGGTGGGAAGTTAGGGATTTCATGCATCGTCGTCGCTCCTCGCAAGGGGTTGCAGATAGAACCGTGCTTTAAAAAGCCTGCGCAGGATAACCCACTGAAAATGACAATCAGGATATTTTTTTACCCTGATTGCCCTGATCGTGAAACAAAATCGCGTTTTTACTGTCCGGCTTTTCACCTTGCGAGGTGCTGAGCAGCTTGATTTCATTGGGCCGGACCGCTCTGGCAAGGTCCATGGCCCACCAATCATTTTATTTTCGGCCTTCTGCGCCCTTGGCCACTTCATCAGTGCGCGCCGCCATGATGAAGTCGTTGCGGTGCAGGCCCTTGATCGAGTGGCTCCACCAGGTCACGGTCACCTTGCCCCACTCAGTCAGCAGGCCGGGATGATGGCCTTCCGCTTCGGCAATCTCACCCACTGCGTTGGTGAACGCCAGCGCCCATTTGAAATTCTTGAACAGAAAGACTTTTTCCAGCTGCATCACCGCGTCGCGGACCTCGATGTTCCAGTCCGGGATCTGCTTGAGCAGTTCCGGCAATTCGGCTTCGCTGACCTGCGGCGCATCGGCACGGCAGGCTTCACAGTGAGCTTGATTCAAGGTGGTCATAACCAGAGAGTCCTTTTCGGAGAGCTGGCCGAGTGTCAGGCGGCGTGGCTTTTGGTTTTAGGTGGAAATTTGGGTGCGTGCAAGCCCAACTGCATGCCTTGCCCGACCAGCGCCATGATGTCCTGCTGCGCCAGGTCGAACAGGCGCTTCAGATCCGGCAGGACAAAGTACAGCGGTTGCAGAATGTCGATGCGATAAGGCGTGCGCATCGCTTCAAGCGCATCGAAAGGCTGGTGTTCGGGGGCTGACGACAAGCTGTACAGCGCTTCCTTCGGTGAAGAAAGGATGCCGCCGCCGTAGATTTTCCGCCCTTGTGGTGTATCGACCAGGCCGAACTCGATGGTCATCCAGTACAGCCGGGCCAGGTACACGCGTTGTTCCTTGCTCGCGCTCAGGCCGAGTTTGCCGTAGGTATGGGTGAATTCGGCAAACCACGGATTGGTCAGCAGCGGGCAGTGGCCAAATATTTCATGAAAGATGTCCGGTTCTTGCAGGTAGTCCAGTTCTTCTGCGCTACGGATGAACGTCGCCACCGGAAAACGCTTGCTGGCCAGCAGTTCAAAAAACCTCTGGAAGGGGATCAGCGCAGGCACTCGCTCGACCTGCCAGCCCGTGGTCGCGCCCAGAACCTTGTTGATTTCGCCTAACTGAGGAATGCGATCAAGCGGCAGGCCCAGTTGCTCGATGCCGTCCAGATACTCCTGGCAGGCACGCCCTTCGATGATCTCCATCTGCCGGGTGATCAGGGTGTTCCATACCGCATGTTCGTCCGCCGTGTAATCGATGAAACCCGAAGCGTCCGGCTCGCGTGCCACGTAAAGCGTCTGGGCCATGCTGATGTCCTCGAAAGGCTGCTGTTTTTAAAGTGTTCTTGTAAAAGCCTGTGTTCAGGAATAACCCGGTTTCGAGGGCGCGTCAGCGGCGGTGAGCAGGGCCGTGCGAGGGTTTGATCACTGGTTCGTAACGAAAAGTTTACGATCACGGTGGGTGAGGCCTGAAATCAGTCCTCCTGCCGCTCGCGAAGCGTGCGTGCGTAACGTATTGTTGACATTAATTTTGCCGCCTCATAAAAAACTACCCTCACAGGGGCAACGACTCATGCGCATCAAGGTGCACTGCCAGAACCGCATCGGCATTCTTCGCGACATTCTCGACCTGCTGGTGGCTTACGGCGTCAACGTGGCGCGCGGTGAAGTGGGGGGCGAGCACGGTGATGCGATCTATCTGCATTGCCCGAACCTGATCAACCTGCAGTTCCAGGCCCTGCGCCCGAAGTTCGAGGCGATCACCGGGGTATTCGGCGTCAAGCGTGTCGGGCTGATGCCCAGCGAGCGCCGGCACATGGAGCTCAATGCCTTGCTCGGCGCGCTGGAATTCCCGGTGTTGTCCATCGACATGGGCGGGGCGATAGTTGCGGCCAATCGTGCCGCTGCGCAATTGCTGGGTGTGCGGGTCGATGAAGTGCCGGGCATGCCCTTGTCGCGTTACGCCGAAGATTTCGACCTGCCTGAACTGGTGCGCGCCAGCCAGTCGCGGATCAACGGCCTGCGGGTCAAGGTATGCGGCGATGTGTTTCTTGCCGATATCGCGCCCCTGCAATCGGAGCATGACGACAGCGAGGCCATGGCCGGGGCCGTGCTGACGCTGCACCGCGCTGATCGGGTCGGCGAGCGCATCTACCATGTGCGCAAGCAGGAGTTGCGCGGCTTCGACAGTATCTTTCAGAGCTCGAAGGTCATGGCCGCTGTGGTTCGCGAGGCGCGGCGCATGGCGCCCCTCGATGCGCCGCTGCTGATCGAGGGTGAGACCGGCACCGGCAAGGAATTGCTGGCCCGCGCCTGCCACCTGGCCAGCCCGCGCGGCCAGTCACCGCTGATGGCGCTCAACTGCGCCGGGTTGTCGGAGTCGATGGCCGAGATCGAGCTGTTCGGCTATGACCCCGGCGCGTTCGAAGGTGCGCGTGCGGAAGGGCGGCTGGGGCTATTGGAGCTGACCGCGGGCGGCACGCTGTTTCTCGATGGCGTGGGTGAGCTGAGTGCCCGCATGCAGGCCAAGCTGCTGCGCTTCATTCAGGACGGCAGTTTTCGCCGGGTCGGCAGCGACGAGGACATGTTTCTCGATGTGCGGGTGATGTGTTCGACCCAGGTCGATCTCTCGGAGCTGTGCGCCAAGGGCATGTTCAGGCAGGACCTTTATCATCGCCTTAACGTGCTTTCACTGCATATACCACCACTGCGCGACTGTCTGGACGGTCTTGAGCCGCTGGTGGAGCATTTTCTCGATCAGGCCAGCCGGCAGATCGGCTGTGCGCTGCCCGGCATATCACCTGCGGCCATCAAACGCCTTGGTCAGTACCACTGGCCCGGTAATGTGCGGCAATTGGAAAATGTATTGTTTCAGGCCGTATCGCTGTGTGACGGCGGCAAGGTGCAGGCCGAGCATATTCGTTTGCCGGACTACGGCATGCGACAGGGGTTGAGTGAGGTGTCGCTGGAGGGCGGGCTGGGCGCTATTATCGGGCGCTTTGAAAAGTCGGTGCTGGAACAACTCTATGCGCAATATCCCAGCAGTCGCCAATTAGGCAAACGCCTGGGAGTGTCTCATACAACAATTGCCAACAAGTTGCGCGACTATGAAGTGGGGCGCGAATCAGATCCGCATTCAACGGATAAATAACTCGCTCATTGATAGTTCCGTCACCCACTTCGTGCATGCGCCTCGCACCTTATATAGCGGCGAGGCTATAGCTGCGAGGCGTCGTGCACAGGTTGCAACGGCAAGAAGCCTCAACCGTTGCTGCAGCCGTTGCCCATCACCTGATAGCCCATGGTGTGGCGTGCGCCCTGCGAATCTTCATACACCATGCGCGCCGGGACCACTTCGCAGACATTGGGTATCTGGCTGATGGAAATAACCCGAGCGATATCCAGATGAGTGCCGTAGGTATATTGCTCGACACGCGCCTGTTGCGCAGCCACTTTGGTCTGCGATTCTTCGGCCATGGCCAGACTACTGACGCCGCACAGGGCCAATGCCACTAATAAAACTTTCATTGTCGTTTACCTTTTTCAAAGTGAGCGCCGTCGCATCACGTTTTTGACGTCATGGGCTCAGGCGGTCTGATACGTTTTTCGAGTTGGAACAACACTGCGTGGGGGCAGTTGATGTCTGCCTTGTTGGCGGATCGAATTCTATGCCTGTTGTGACAGCGCATATATAAAGACTTTGGATAAGCGCTTTTATCAAAATGGTAATAATCTTGAGGGCAGCTGCAAGCTGCAAGCTTCAAGCTTCAAGCTTCAAGCTTCAAGCTTCATGCTTCAAGCTTCATGCTTGCGGCTTGCGGCTCCGGCTCCGGCTCCGGCCCCGCCCGGTAATACCAACGTCGAATGGCCCCTGCGGGTGGGGCGGGATACAACAGGGGCATAAAACAACAACTATCCACCGAGGTAACCAAGATGAGTGCAGCTTCCCTGTACCCCGTCCGCCCAGAAGTCGCAGCGACTACGCTGACGGATGAAGCGACCTACAAGGCCATGTACCAGCAGTCGGTGGTCAACCCTGATGGTTTCTGGCGTGAACAGGCTCAGCGCCTCGACTGGATCAAACCTTTCAGTGTGGTCAAACAGACCTCGTTCGATGATCACCGTGTCGATATCAAATGGTTCGCCGACGGCACGCTGAACGTTGCCTACAACTGCCTGGATCGCCATCTGGAAGAACGCGGCGACAGCATCGCCATCATCTGGGAGGGCGACGACCCTTCCGAGCACCGGGAAATCACCTACCGCGAACTGCACGCCGAAGTGTGCAAGTTCGCCAACGCCCTGCGTGGCCAGGATGTGCACCGTGGCGACGTCGTGACGATCTACATGCCGATGATCCCCGAAGCTGTGGTCGCCATGCTGGCATGCGCCCGGATCGGTGCGATTCACTCGGTGGTGTTCGGCGGTTTCTCGCCCGAAGCACTGGCTGGCCGGATCATCGATTGCAGTTCCAAAGTGGTCATCACTGCTGACGAAGGTCTGCGTGGCGGCAAGAAGACTGCGCTCAAGGCCAACGTCGACCGCGCCCTGACCAACCCGGAAACCAGCAGCGTGCAGAAGGTTATCGTCTGCAAGCGCACCGGGGGCGAGATCGAATGGAACCGTCACCGTGATATCTGGTACCACTCGCTTCTGGAAGTGGCGTCCAGCACCTGCGCGCCGAAAGAGATGGGCGCCGAAGAGTCGCTGTTCATTCTCTACACCTCGGGCTCGACCGGTAAACCCAAGGGCGTGTTGCACACCACCGCAGGTTACCTGCTGTATGCCGCGCTGACCCACGAACGCGTGTTCGACTACCGGCCGGGTGAAGTTTACTGGTGCACCGCCGACGTCGGCTGGGTCACCGGGCACAGTTACATTGTCTACGGGCCTCTGGCCAACGGTGCGACCACGCTGCTGTTCGAAGGCGTGCCGAACTATCCGGACATCACCCGCGTGTCGAAGATCATCGACAAGCACAAGGTCAATATCCTCTATACCGCGCCGACCGCGATTCGCGCCATGATGGCTGAAGGCACCAAGTCCGTTGAAGGTGCCGACGGTTCCAGCCTGCGCCTGCTGGGTTCGGTGGGCGAGCCGATCAACCCGGAAGCCTGGGCCTGGTACTACAACACAGTCGGCAAGCAGAACTGCCCGATCGTCGATACCTGGTGGCAGACCGAAACCGGTGGCATTCTGATCAGCCCGTTGCCAGGTGCGACCGCCCTTAAGCCGGGCTCGGCGACACGTCCGTTCTTCGGCGTGATTCCGGCGCTGGTGGACAACCTGGGCAACCTCATCGAGGGCGCTGCCGAGGGCAACCTGGTGATCCTCGATTCGTGGCCGGGCCAGTCGCGCTCGCTGTACGGCGATCACGACCGTTTCGTCGACACCTACTTCAAGACGTTCCGCGGCATGTACTTCACCGGTGACGGTGCCCGTCGTGACGAGGACGGTTATTTCTGGATCACCGGGCGTGTGGACGACGTGCTCAACGTTTCCGGCCACCGCATGGGCACGGCTGAAATCGAAAGCGCGATGGTTGCGCACCCGAAAGTCGCCGAGGCTGCTGTGGTCGGTGTGCCGCATGACCTGAAGGGGCAGGGCATCTACGTCTATGTGACCCTCAACGGCGGTGAAGAGCCGAGTGACGCGCTGCGCACTGAATTGCGCAACTGGGTACGCAAGGAGATTGGCCCTATTGCCTCGCCTGACTTCATTCAGTGGGCGCCCGGCCTGCCGAAGACCCGTTCGGGCAAGATCATGCGCCGTATCCTGCGCAAGATTGCGACTGCCGAGTACGATGCGCTGGGTGACATCTCCACCCTGGCCGACCCGGGCGTGGTGCAGCATCTGATCGATACGCACAAGACCATGAACGCTGCCTGAGCGTTCCTGTGACTGAAGCGCCCCGTTCGGTGAGAGCCGATCGGGGCGCTTTTGTTTCCAGGGGCTAAGCGAGAAACGGGATATATATCGGGTTGTTACCGGTTTACACGGTGTTGTCGCGCGGTGCTTCGTTGTGGGACATGTCCGGGCTTTCTGTGTAGGAAAGTACGACGCAGCAGGGCTTTAAAACCGCCATGTGGCACGCCGGGCTTGCCGGATTAAAAGGGTTTGCCAATAATGGGCGCACTTTTTGCTGTTATGACAGGTTAAGTCTGCGTTGCTGGATCAGCAGAAACAGGTCCCGTCAATACCGTGTAGCGGGTTTTCAGGTGCTTCTGTAACTAGTTGTCGCATTGAAGAAATATCGACTTTGAGCCTGTCGTTAAAATGCCTCTCATTCGCCGGAGGGCTGTGAACCGCCAGCGCGGTGTCACGCATCCAGCGTCGCTCCTCCCCGAGATTGTCCTTTCGCACATTGGGCGCTTGCTCACTTTGCCATTTGTCGTGCTTTACCGATGGAGTCCCTGGAAATGAAAAAGCTCATGCTTATTGGCGCGATGGCGTTGTCCATGCTCGCCCAGCCGATCTTTGCTGATGAAAAACCACTGAAAATCGGTATCGAAGCGGCTTACCCTCCGTTCGCGTCCAAGGCCCCGGATGGCAGCATCGTCGGCTTTGATTACGACATCGGCAATGCGCTGTGTGAAGAAATGAAGGTCAAGTGCACCTGGGTCGAGCAGGAATTCGACGGGCTTATTCCGGCGCTGAAAGTGCGCAAGATCGATGCGATCCTGTCGTCGATGTCCATCACCGACGACCGCAAGAAGTCCGTGGACTTCACCGGCAAGTATTACAATTCACCGGCGCGTCTGGTGATGAAGGACGGCACTACGGTCAGCGACAGCCTGGCTGAACTCAAGGGCAAGAAGATCGGCGTACAGCGTGGCACGATTCACGAGCGTTTCGCCCGTGAAGTGCTGGCCCCGCAGGGTGTCGAAGTGACGCCGTACGGTTCGCAGAACGAAATCTATCTGGACGTCAGTGCAGGGCGCCTTGACGGTACTATCGCCGACGCCACGCTGTTGCAGGACGGCTTCCTGAAAACCGATGCTGGCAAAGGCTATGCGTTCGTAGGCCCGTCGTTCTTCGATCCGAAATACTTCGGTGACGGCATCGGCATTGCCGTGCGCAAGGGCGACAAGGCAAACCTTGACCGTCTCAACGCCGCCATCGCCGCGATCCGCGCCAACGGCAAGTACAAGGCTATCCAGGACAAGTATTTCGACTTCGATATCTTCGGCAAATAAGTCGTCGCAACGAGATGGCGCAAACAGGGTTGCCTGGCTTGCGCCATTTTTATTCCACGCTTGAGGACCGCACATCATGTTGAAAGGTTACGGAGCTGTCATCCTCGAAGGTGCCTGGCTGACGTTGCAGCTGGCCCTGTCGTCGATGGCTCTGGCGATCGTTCTCGGTCTGATCGGCGTGGCGCTGAGACTGTCTCCGGTACGCTGGATCGCCTGGCTGGGCGATCTGTACAGCACGGTGATTCGTGGCATTCCCGATCTGGTCCTGATTCTGCTGATTTTCTACGGCGGCCAGGACCTGCTCAATCGCGTCGCCCCTTTGCTGGGGTTTGACGACTACATCGACCTCGATCCGTTGATGGCCGGCATCTGCACGCTGGGCTTCATCTTCGGCGCGTATCTCTCGGAAACCTTTCGCGGTGCGTTCATGGCCATCCCCAAGGGGCAGGCCGAGGCGGGCATGGCGTATGGCCTGAGCAGTGGCAAGGTGTTCTTCCGCATTCTGGTGCCGCAGATGATTCGTCTGGCGATTCCCGGTTTCACCAACAACTGGCTGGTGCTGACCAAGGCGACTGCGCTGATCTCCGTGGTCGGTCTGCAGGACATGATGTTCAAGGCCAAGCAGGCGGCCGATGCCACCCGCGAGCCTTTCACCTTCTTTCTGGCGGTTGCGGCGATGTACCTGGTGATCACCAGTGTGTCGCTGCTCGCTTTGCGTTACCTCGAAAAACGCTACTCGGTAGGCGTGAGGGCGGCTGACCTATGATCTTTGACTACAACGTGATCTGGGACAGTCTGCCGCTGTACTTCGGCGGCCTGCTGACCACCCTGAAGCTGCTGGCGATTTCGCTCGCGTTCGGGCTGCTGGCGGCATTGCCGCTGGGCTTGATGCGGGTCTCGAAAAACCCTTGGGTGAACATGCCGGCCTGGCTGTACACCTACGTGATTCGCGGCACGCCGATGCTGGTGCAGCTGTTCCTGATCTACTACGGGCTGGCCCAGTTCGACGCGGTGCGCGAAAGCTTTTTGTGGCCCTGGCTGTCCAGCGCCACCTTCTGTGCGTGCCTGGCATTCACCATCAATACCAGCGCCTACACGGCGGAAATCATCGCCGGCAGCCTCAAGGCCACACCAGCGGGTGAAATCGAGGCCGCGCGGGCCATGGGCATGTCGAAAGCCAAGATGTACCGGCGCATTCTGCTGCCCTCGGCCTTGCGCCGGGCACTGCCGCAGTACAGCAACGAGGTCATCATGATGCTGCAGACTACCAGTCTGGCGTCCATCGTGACCCTGATCGACATCACGGGCGCGGCCCGTACGGTCAACGCGCAGTTCTACCTGCCTTTCGAGGCTTATATCACCGCAGGTGTTTTCTATCTGGGCCTGACATTCATTCTGGTGCGGCTGTTCAAGATCGCCGAACGCCGCTGGCTGGGCTACCTCGCCCCACGGAAGGTCTGAAATGCAAAGAACCGATCATGTATTGCCGTGGAGCACCCTCGGCACCGAGCGCACGCTGAGTGTCTTTCGCTTCGGCACCGGCGAGCGCAAGGCTTACATCCAGGCCAGCCTGCATGCCGACGAACTGCCCGGCATGCGCACGGCCTGGGAACTGAAAAAACGCCTGACCGAGCTGGAGCAGCAAGGCCTCCTCAAAGGTGTTGTCGAACTGGTACCGGTGGCCAATCCGCTGGGCCTGGGGCAGTTGCTGCAAGGCGCGCATCAGGGCCGTTTCGAGTTCGGCAGTGGCAAGAACTTCAACCGTGACTTCACCGAGCTGAGCGAGCCGGTCGCCGAGTTGCTGGAAGGTCAGTTGGGCGATGACCCGCGCGCCAATACCCGGCTGATTCGCCAGGCGATGAGCGCTGCGCTCGAAGGGCTGCCCGTGCCGCAGAGCGAATTGCAAGGCATGCAGCGCATCCTGCTCCGTCATGCCTGCGTCGCTGATGTGGTGCTCGATCTGCATTGTGATGCCGATGCCGCGCTGCACATGTACGCCTTGCCGCAGCACTGGCCACAATGGCGGTCGCTGTCGGCACATCTGAATATTCAGGTAGCGCTGCTCGCCGAAGATTCCGGTGGCAGCTCCTTCGATGAGGCCTGCTCGCTGCCGTGGTTGCGTCTTTCGCGGATTTTCCCGCAGGCGCAGATCCCGCTGGCCTGCCTCGCCACCACCCTTGAACTGGGCGGTCAGGCCGACACCGGCAAGCCGCAGGCAATCGCGCATGCCGAAGGTATCCTGGCGTTCCTTGCCGAGCAGGGCTTCATCAGTGGTGATTGGCCGCAGCCGGTGCACCAAGCCTGCGAAGGCTTGCCGTTCGAAGGCACCGAATTGCTCTATGCGCCGCACCCTGGTGTGGTGACGTTCCTGCGCGCTGCAGGCGACAGGGTCGAGGTGGGCGATCCGCTGTTCGAAGTGATCGACCCGCTGTCCGATCAGGTCAGTACCATTTGTGCGAATACTGCCGGGGTGTTGTTCGCCATCGAGCGGCTTCGTTACGCTCAACCCGGTTTCTGGCTGGCCAAGGTGGCGGGGCGCACGGCGCTGCGTCACGGACGTCTGCTCAGTGATTGACCGTACTGTGGAAACCCAAAGCATGAACAAACTGGAAGTGCAGGATCTGCACAAGCGCTATGGCAGTCACGAAGTGATCAAGGGCGTGTCCCTGACCGCCAAGGCCGGCGATGTCATCAGCATCATCGGCTCCAGCGGCTCGGGCAAAAGCACCTTTCTGCGCTGCATCAACCTGCTCGAACAGCCCCATGCCGGCAAGATCCTGCTCAACAACGAAGAGTTAAAGCTGGTGCCGAACAAGGAAGGCGGCCTGAAAGCTGCCGATGCCAAGCAGTTGCAGCGCATGCGTTCACGCCTGTCGATGGTGTTTCAGCACTTCAACCTGTGGTCGCACATGACTGCACTGCAGAACATCATCGAAGCGCCGGTCCATGTGCTGGGTGTGTCGAAAAAGGAAGCGCTGGAAAAGGCCGAACACTATCTGGCCAAGGTCGGCGTGTCCCATCGCAAGGACGCTTACCCTGGGCACATGTCCGGCGGTGAGCAGCAGCGTGTGGCGATTGCCCGCGCACTGGCGATGGAGCCCGAGGTCATGCTGTTCGATGAGCCGACCTCGGCGCTGGACCCGGAGCTGGTCGGTGATGTGCTCAAGGTCATGCAAGGGCTGGCTCAGGAAGGCCGCACCATGGTGGTGGTGACTCACGAAATGGGTTTTGCCCGTGAGGTCTCCAACCAGTTGGTTTTCCTGCACCAGGGCGTCGTTCTGGAACGTGGCAATCCGCGCGAAGTGCTGGCCAATCCGCAGACCGAGCGTTTGCAGCAATTCCTGTCCGGCAGCCTGAAGTGACGATCGGCAGCGCATGACGATGCCTTTTTATGCCAGAACAGGGCATGCTGCGCGACGCGCGACACGACCTGGATGTTCCAGATCGAGCTATCTTCCAAGGCTCGGCTTTTGCGGCAATACGTATCGGATCTCCCAATGACTGCCCATCGAATAGGTTTCCTCGTCTGGCCTGGCACCAGAGCCCTGACCCTGGCACTGGCCGAGGAAGCCTTGCGCGTTGCGCAGCGCGTTCACCCTGAAGTGGTCTATGAGCTGTCGTTTCTACAGGCCGAGGCCGCGGAGCCAGCGGCGCTTGCCGGTGCGTGGCAGTTGCCGGGTGAGCCCTGGGCCGGGCGACTGGAGGGCTTTCAGAAGCTGTTTTTACTGGCTGACGAACCTCCGGCGGGCGTGGCCCCGGCGCTGGGCAGTGCACTCAAGCAACTGGTGCGTGCCGGCTGTTCGATTGGCGGGCTGTCGGCGGGCGTCTACCCGCTTGCGCAACTGGGCCTGCTGGATGGCTACCGTGCCGCCGTGCACTGGCGCTGGCAGGACGACTTCGCCGAGCGCTTCCCCAAGGTCATCGCCACCAGCCATTTGTTCGATTGGGATCGGGATCGCCTGACCGCCTGTGGTGGCATGTCGGTGCTCGACCTGCTGCTGGCGGTGCTGTCCCGCGACCATGGGGCCGAACTGGCCGGGGCGGTGTCCGAAGAGCTGGTGGTCGAGCGCATTCGCGAAGGCGGCGAGCGTCAGCGCATTCCGCTGCAGAACCGTCTGGGCTCCAGCCATCCCAAGCTGACCCAGGCGGTGCTGCTGATGGAAGCCAACATCGAAGAGCCGCTGACCACCGACGAAATCGCCCAGCATGTGTGCGTGTCTCGTCGCCAACTGGAGCGGATCTTCAAGCAGTACCTCAACCGTGTACCCAGCCAGTATTACCTGGAACTGCGCTTGAACAAGGCGCGCCAGATGCTGATGCAGACCAGCAAGTCGATCATTCAGATCGGCCTTTCGTGCGGTTTTTCCTCGGGGCCGCACTTCTCCAGCGCCTACCGCAATTTCTTCGGTGCCACGCCGCGTGAAGACCGCAATCAGCGACGCAGCAGCAGCCCGTTCGAACTTTCCCCTGTGCCTGCCGAACGCGGTTGATTGTCTTGTCGCGATAGAAGTGCTGCCGCGACAGCTCAGGTCCAGACAGGCCGGCTTCAATCCGTTTAAACTGCGCCTTTGTGACGCAAATTGTCGCATTGCCGAAAACCTTGAAAAAACCCGGTTTTGCGCTGTAACAAGTTGTCGCCTGGCGGCAAGGCCGAACACAATTCAGTCCTTACAATCTTTCCATCGCTCGCCAGTTTCAGGCAGGCGTTCCTCATCAGGAGACTCCGATGTCCGTTGAGCATGCTGCGGTGCAACGCGCCGATTTCGACCAGGTAATGGTCCCCAATTACGCCCCGGCCGGGTTCATCCCTGTGCGCGGTGCGGGCTCCCGGGTCTGGGATCAGGCGGGGCGCGAACTGGTGGATTTCTCGGGCGGGATCGCCGTCAACGTATTGGGCCACTGCCACCCGGCGCTGGTCGGTGCCTTGACAGAGCAGGCCAATAACCTCTGGCATGTGTCCAACGTCTTCACCAACGAGCCGACCCTGCGTCTGGCGAAAAAACTGGTGGATGCGACGTTCGCCGAGCGCGTGTTCTTCTGTAACTCCGGTGCGGAAGCCAACGAAGCCGCCTTCAAGCTGGCACGTCGTGTGGCGCATGACCAGTACGGCCCGGAAAAGTACGAAATCATCGCGGCGCTGAACAGTTTTCATGGCCGTACCCTGTTCACCGTCAGCGTCGGTGGGCAGCCGAAGTACTCCGATGGTTTCGGGCCGAAGATCACCGGCATCAGCCATGTGCCGTACAACGACCTCGACGCACTGAAGGCCGCTGTGACCGACAAGACCTGTGCCGTGGTGCTGGAGCCGATCCAGGGCGAGGGCGGTGTTCTGCCGGGTCAGCTGGAATACCTGCAAGGTGCGCGCAAACTGTGTGACGAGCACAACGCCCTGCTGGTGTTCGATGAAGTGCAGAGCGGCATGGGCCGTAGCGGTCATCTGTTCGCCTACATGCATTACGGCGTGACCCCGGACATCCTTTCCAGCGCCAAGAGCATCGGCGGCGGTTTCCCGTTGGCGGCGATGTTGACCACTGAAAAGCTCGCCAGGCACTTTGCGGTCGGCGTTCACGGCACCACCTATGGCGGCAACCCGCTGGCGTGTGCGGTCGGTGAGGCGGTGATCGACGTGATCAATACGCCTGAAGTGCTGGCTGGCGTACAGCGCAAGCATCAGCAGTTCAAGACCCGTCTGCAAAGCATTGGCCAGCAATACGGCGTGTTCAGCGAAGTGCGCGGTCTGGGTCTGCTGATCGGTTGCGTGTTGTCCGATGCCTGGAAAGGCAAGGCCAAGGACATCTTCAATGCGGCGGAAGCTCAGGACCTGATGATCCTGCAGGCCGGCCCTGACGTGATTCGTTTCGCGCCAAGCCTGGTGATTGAAGACGCGGACATCGAAGAGGGCCTGAACCGCTTTGAACGCGCCATCGCCAAACTGACATCCTGACTCGATGGCAGCCTTGCGGCGTCCGCCTGATGGCGGGTGCCGCACCTGTTTCCTGCGCCATGCGGCCTGACGCCGTGTGGTGCTTTTACTAGCGCCGGTCGTAAAGGCTGGTCGATCTACAAGGAGTGGCACCATGCTGGTAATGCGCCCTGCGCAAATGGCTGATCTGGCCGAGGTTCAACGCCTCGCTGCCGACAGCCCTATCGGTGTCACGTCCTTGCCCGACGATGCTGGCCGCCTGACCGACAAGATCGGCTCGTCGGAGGCGTCGTTTGCCGCCGAGGTCAGCTTCAACGGCGAAGAAACCTACTTCTTCGTGCTCGAAGACAGCGAAGGCGGCAAGCTGGTGGGCTGCTCGGGCATCGTGGCCTCGGCGGGCTACTCCGAGCCGTTCTACAGTTTTCGTAACGAAACCTTCGTGCATGCTTCCCGCGAGCTGAAGATCCATAACAAGATTCACGTGCTGTCGCAGTGTCATGACCTGACCGGTAACAGCCTGTTGACCAGTTTCTACGTGGTCCCGGAGCTGGTCGGCACGGCATGGTCGGAGCTCAATTCGCGCGGCCGCCTGCTGTTTGTCGCCAGTCACCCCGAGCGCTTTGCCGATTCGGTGGTCACCGAGATCGTCGGTTACAGCGATGAGCAGGGCGACTCACCGTTCTGGGATGCCATCGGGCGCAACTTCTTCGATATCAATTACGCCGCTGCCGAACGCCTGTGCGGGCTGAAAAGCCGGACCTTCCTCGCCGAGCTGATGCCGCATTACCCGATCTACGTGCCACTGCTGCCCGACGCGGCGCAGGAAGCCATGGGGCAGGTGCATCCGCGTGCGCAGATCACCTTCGACATCCTCATGCGCGAGGGCTTTGAAACCGATCACTACATCGACATTTTCGACGGTGGGCCGACGCTGCATGCGCGGGTGTCCGGGATTCGCTCGATTGCCCAGAGCCGTCTGGTTCCGGTCAAGGTCGAGGCCGGGCAAAGCAGCGATGTCGGCAAGGGCGGGCGTCTGTATCTGATCGCCAATGGCCTGTTGCAGGACTACCGCGCGGTGCTGCTGGAACTGGACTGGGCGCCCGGCAGGCCGGTGGTGTTGAGCCTCCAGGCTGCCGATGCCCTGGGTGTTGGTGAAGGTGCCAGTGTGCGGATTGTCGCGGTCTGAACCGGACGTTCGATAGCCGATTAGCGAGTTTCAAGGCTCTCGATGAGCCGCTGAGGAGATAACATGATCGTTCGTCCTGTACGCAGCAGCGACCTGCCCGCGTTGATCGAGCTGGCGCGCAGCACCGGCGCCGGTCTGACGACCCTGCCCGCCAATGAGCAGCGTCTGGCGCACCGGGTAGGCTGGGCTGAAAAGACCTTTCGCGGCGAAGCCGAGCGCGGCGATGCCGATTACCTGTTCGTGCTGGAAGATGATGACGGCCGGGTGGTGGGCATTTCCGCCATCGCCGGAGCGGTCGGTCTGCGTGAGCCCTGGTACAACTACCGGGTCGGCCTGACCGTCAGCGCTTCACAGGAACTGAACATCTATCGGGAAATTCCGACCCTGTTCCTGGCCAACGACCTGACCGGCAATTCCGAGCTGTGCTCGCTGTTCCTGCACAGTGATTCGCGTAACGGCCTCAACGGCCGCCTGCTGTCCAAGGCGCGGATGCTGTTTATCGCCGAATTCCCCAGGCTGTTCGGCAACAAGATCATTGCCGAAATGCGCGGCATGTCCGATGAGCAGGGCCGTTCGCCGTTCTGGGAAAGTCTGGGGCGGCACTTCTTCAAGATGGAATTCAGCCAGGCCGATTACCTGACCGGCGTGGGCAACAAGGCATTCATCGCCGAGCTGATGCCCAAGTTTCCGTTGTACAGCTGCTTTCTTTCCGAAGACGCACGCAACGTGATCGGTCGGGTGCATGCCGACACCGAGCCTGCGCTGACCATGCTCAAGAGCGAAGGCTTTTCGTATCAGGGTTATGTCGACATCTTCGATGCCGGCCCGGCCATCGAGTGCGAGACCGGCAAGATTCGCGCAATCAAGGACAGCCAGGCGCTGGTGCTGGCCATCGGCACGCCAGGTGACGACGCTCCACAGTTCCTGATCTACAACCGCAAGCGTGAAGACTGCCGCATCACGGTAGGCGCTGCGCGTTTTGCTGCCGGCACGCTGGTCGTCGCTCCGCAGACTGCCAGGCGGCTGCGCATGAGTGCGGGCGACAATGTGCGCGCGGTGCCCTTGTCTGCGGCGCGGGAGGGCGTTTGATGAATAGCCTTTACATCGCAGGTGTGTGGCAGGACGGGCAGGGTGAGGTGGTCAATTCGCTGAACCCGGTGACCCAGCAGGTGCTGTGGTCCGGGCGTGGCGCGAGCGCCGCGCAGGTCGAGCAGGCGGTGCAGGCGGCGCGTCAGGCATTTCCCGGCTGGGCACTGCTGTCTCTGGATCAGCGCATCGCGGTACTGGAGGCCTTCGCTGCACGTCTCAAGCATCACGCCGACGCGCTGGCGCAGTGCATCGGTGAAGAAACCGGCAAACCGTTGTGGGAGTCGGCGACCGAAGTGACCAGCATGGTCAACAAGATTGCCATCTCGGTGCAGAGCTATCGCGAACGAACCGGTGAAAAGAGCGGGCCACTGGGCGACGCCACTGCGGTACTGCGCCACAAGCCGCACGGCGTGGTCGCCGTGTTCGGCCCGTACAACTTTCCCGGGCATCTGCCCAACGGGCATATCGTCCCGGCCTTGCTGGCGGGCAACGTGGTGCTGTTCAAACCCAGCGAACTGACACCGAAAGTCGCTGAGCTGACCGTCAAGTGCTGGATCGAAGCCGGACTGCCTGCCGGGGTTCTGAACCTGCTGCAGGGCGGTCGCGAAACCGGTATCGCGCTGGCCGCCAATCCGGGTATCGACGGCCTGTTCTTCACCGGGTCGAGCCGCACCGGCAATGCGCTGCACCAGCAGTTCGCCGGTCGGCCGGACAAGATCCTTGCGCTGGAAATGGGCGGTAACAATCCGTTGATCGTCGATCAGGTTCAGGACATCGATGCCGCAGTGTACACCATCATTCAGTCGGCCTTCATTTCCGCAGGCCAGCGCTGCACCTGTGCGCGTCGTCTGCTGGTGCCCGAAGGCGACTGGGGTGATGCCCTGCTGGCACGACTGGTTGGGGTCAGCGCTACTATCGAAGCCGGGGCGTTCGATCAGCAGCCTGCGCCGTTTATGGGCTCGGTGATTTCGCTGGAGGCTGCACGCGCCTTGCTCGACGCGCAGCGCAATCTGCTCGCCAACGGCGCGCTGACCCTGCTGGAAATGCGCCAGCCGCAGCCCGGCGCGGCATTGCTGACGCCTGGCATTATCGATGTCAGTGCGGTGCCCGAGCGCCCCGACGAAGAGCTGTTCGGCCCGCTGCTGCAAGTCATCCGCTACGCCGGTTTCGATGCCGCCATCGCCGAAGCCAACGCCACCCGGTATGGCCTGGCGGCAGGTCTGCTGTCTGACTCCGAAGCGCGTTACCAGCAGTTCTGGCTGCACAGCCGTGCCGGGATCGTCAACTGGAACAAGCCGTTGACCGGAGCCGCCAGCAGTGCGCCGTTCGGCGGGGTAGGCGCCTCGGGCAACCACCGCGCCAGCGCCTATTATGCGGCCGATTACTGCGCCTATCCGGTGGCTTCGCTGGAGGCGGGCAGCCTGACGCTGCCTGCGACACTGACTCCCGGTATCAGGTTGAGCTGACAGTGTGCGCACGATTGCTTATAAAAACAGATCCACGGAGCCTTGCCGATGAAGTCCTGTGAAGTGAATTTTGACGGTCTGGTCGGGCCAACCCACAACTACGGCGGGTTGTCCTACGGTAACGTTGCCTCCCAGAGTAACAGCCAGCAAAGCGCCAACCCGCGTGAGGCGGCGCTGCAAGGCCTGGCGAAAATGAAAGCGCTGATGGACCTGGGGTTTACCCAGGGCGTGCTGGCGCCGCAGGAGCGTCCTGATGTGTCCGGCCTGCGCCGTCTGGGCTTCACCGGCAGCGATGAGCAGGTCATTGAAAAAGCGGCCCGGCAGGACATGCCGCTGCTGGTCGCCAGTTGCTCGGCTTCCAGCATGTGGGTGGCCAACGCGGCCACGGTCAGCCCCAGTGCCGACACTGCCGATGGGCGTGTGCATTTCACGGCGGCCAACCTCAACTGCAAATACCACCGCAGCATCGAGCATCCGACCACCACTCGCGTGCTCGGCGCCATGTTCGCTGATGCAAAACATTTCGCTCATCACCCTGCGTTACCGGCTGTCGCGCAGTTTGGCGATGAAGGCGCTGCCAACCACACCCGTTTCTGTCGTGATTACGGCGAGGCCGGTGTGGAGTTTTTCGTGTTTGGCCGCAGTGCGTTCGACACGCGTTACCCGGCACCGCAGAAGTACCCGGCCCGTCAGACCCTGGAGGCGTCACGCGCCGTTGCGCGGCTGCACGGTCTGAGCGAAGCCGGCGTGGTTTATGGTCAGCAGAACCCGGCGGTCATTGATCAGGGTGTGTTCCATAACGATGTGATTGCGGTCGGCAACGGTGAGGTATTGTTCTATCACCAGGACGCGTTCCTCAATACCGAACCGATGCTCAATGAGCTGCGCGACAAACTCGGTCGTGTCGGCGGGCAGTTGCGCGCGATTTGCGTACCGCGTGCCGAGGTTTCGGTTCAGGATGCCGTGCGCTCCTACCTGTTCAATAGCCAGCTGTTGTCGCGTCCCGATGGCTCGATGCTGCTGATCGTGCCGCAGGAGTGCCAGGCGAACGCGAATGTCTGGGCTTACCTGCAACGACTGATCGCCGATGACAGCCCGGTTGCCGAGGTCAAGGTGTTCGACCTCAAGCAAAGCATGCAGAACGGCGGCGGCCCGGCCTGCCTGCGCCTGCGGGTGGCGCTCAATGACACCGAGCTGGCGGCGGTGAATCCGGGGGTAATCATGACTGCGCCGTTGTACGAAACGTTGACGCAGTGGGTCGACAGGCACTACCGGGACCGCATGAGTGAAAGCGATCTGGCCGACCCCCGATTACTCAACGAATGCCGCACGGCATTGGATGAACTGACGCAAATCCTTAAACTGGGCGCGGTTTATCCGTTTCAACTGAATTGAAGCATCCTGCGCGTCGGGCCGCTGTCCGGCGCACTATTTCCTTGATAGAGAGCATTTTTATATGAGCGACGCCCTGCAACTGATCCTTGAAGACACTGATGGCACCCAGCTGGAAACGTCCTGCACCCGCGTTGCCGTCATCTGGCAGGGCAAGGAATTGTGGATTCAGCAGGATGGCCGTGGCCAGTTGCTGATCGGCGTTGACGTCGAAGAAGACGATGCCGAATACGCCAACCTGCTGCTGCGTCCGCTGGCGACCAACCTGGTCAGCCTGCAACTGGAAATGGAGCCAGCCGACATGGGCGTCGAGGAAGACGGTCACGTTCACGGTCCTGACTGCAACCACTAAGGAAGCGCGCCATGCTCGCCCTCGGCAAACTGCTTGAACTGACCCTGGCTGGACGTGAGCCGGCGGAGAAGACTCAACTGACCGTCGAAGGCGTGCGCATGCGCTGGATGGGCGAGGGCGCACTGGAAGTCCGCCCGCCAGAGGCTCGTGACAATGGCACTGACCTGCTGCTGTCTGCCGGTATCCACGGCAACGAGACTGCACCCATCGAGCTGCTGGATGAATTGATCCGCAGCATCGCGCGCGGCGACCTGAAACCGCGCGCACGTATTCTGTTCCTGTTCGGCAATCCCGATGCGATGCGACGCGGGGCGCGTTTTGTCGAGCAGGATGTCAACCGGCTGTTCAACGGCCGTCATCTGCAAAGCGGTGGTGCCGAGGCCTTGCGGGCCTGCGAGCTGGAACGACTGGCCGCCAGCTTTTTCAGCCTGCCGGAGCGCTATCGGCTGCACTACGATCTGCACACCGCCATTCGTGGCTCGACGATCGAGCAGTTCGCGCTGTACCCGTGGAAGGAAGGACGTCAGCATTCCCGGCTCGAGCTGGCCCGGCTGCGGGCGGCGGGCATGAGTGCGGTGCTGCTGCAGAACAAGCCGTCCATTGTGTTCAGCGCCTACACCTACGATCAATTGGGGGCCGAGGCTTTCACTCTGGAACTGGGCAAGGCGCGGCCGTTCGGGCAGAACCAGCAGGTCAATCTTGGGCCGCTGCGCTTGTGTCTCGAGCAGCTCATCGAGGGCACCGAGCCCGAGCGGGATGACGATCTTGAAGGGTTGCAACTGTTCAGCGTGGCGCGGGAAGTGATCAAGCGCACCGATGCGTTCACGTTCAACCTGGCCGATGACGTCGAGAACTTCTCCCCGCTGGAAAAAGGCTACGTGCTGGCCGAAGACGCGGGTGGTTCACGCTGGGTAGTGGAAGAAGAGGGCGCGAGGATCATCTTCCCCAATCCCAGGGTCAAAAACGGCCTGCGTGCGGGAATTCTGATCGTACCCACTGATGCGGATAGCCTCGGCTGATCGCTCCGCACCCTCAGGACCGGGCGCAGAGCGTCCAGAACGGCATTCCCACGCTGGAGCGTGAGAACGATAGGTGTCCGGGAGGACACCTACCGATGCTGCGTCTCAGCAGGCCGCTTTCTGCTGTGCATCCAGACGGCGCAGGCTGCGTACCTTGGTCAGGGTGTCAGCGCAGGTCTTGGCCGCTTCTTCGCCCTTGTGCACGAAGTGATCGAAGAAGAACTTCTGATGCTCTTCGCCCGCATGGAAGTGATGCGGTGTCAGGACCACGGAGAACACCGGTACTTCGGTTTCCAGCTGAACCTGCATCAATGCGCTGACCACTGACTGCGCGACGAACTCGTGACGATAGATGCCGCCGTCCACTACCAGTGCGGCGCCGACGATGCCAGCGTAGCGGCCGGTATTGGCCAGCAGTTTTGCATGCAGCGGGATTTCAAAGGCGCCGCCCACTTCAAAGATGTCGATATCGCTTTCGGCGTAGCCCTGATTGGCCATCTCGGCGATAAAACCTTTACGGCTCTGGTCGACGATATCCTTGTGCCAACAGGCCTGGATGAACGCGACACGCTCGTTTGCGTGACTTTTGCTTTTGCTGTCGATTGCAGTTGGTTGCACGTGTTCTGACTCCTGTTTATGGAAAAAACAGGGCATTTGGATCGAAAGGGATTCAAGCTGCGTAGGAAAGCCTCCTGAACGATGTCGTTCATGGATAGGTTTTACAGACGTTCTTGCTGACACCAATCCCGCTCTCTCTTCATCCGGACTATGACCGTCGGCCCCGGAATCACACCGGGTCTGCTGACCTTGCAGATAGCAGCCAAAGCCACGACCCCCAAGCGCTCGCGGGCTAGACGCATTGCGCGTCATTACCGCCGGTGGGGAATTGCACCCCGCCCTGAGAACGTTGCCGTCACTTTACGTGGCCGGCGCGAGATTTTTATCATAGTTCGCTGGATCATGCATGGACACTTTCGTACGGTATACCTGCCTTTTTCTTATAAGGGCTCGGAGTATCGAGAGCGGCGGCGCTTGATTATCATGTACTGCAGCCTCAGTAATGCCTTGTTGCAAGCCAAAGGTTGCATGCATTATCGATCTTCAACTTCAGGGAGCTTTTTCGTGACTGTCATCGATCTGCGCAGCGACACAGTGACTCTGCCCACGGCCGGCATGCTCGATGCCATGGCACGTGCGCCCGTTGGCGATGACGTCTACGGCGAGGACCCTACCGTCAATCTGCTCGAAGCGACGCTTGCCGGACGCCTCGGGTTCGATGCCGCGCTGTTCGTGCCGTCGGGCACCATGAGCAATCTGCTGGCACTGATGGCGCACTGTGAGCGTGGCGATGAGTACATCGTCGGTCAGCAGGCCCACACCTATAAGTACGAGGGTGGTGGTGCGGCAGTGCTGGGCTCCATTCAGCCGCAGCCGCTGGAGGTGCAGGCCGACGGCTCCCTGGACCTGCAGCAGGTGCTCGACGCCATCAAACCCGATGACTTTCACTTCGCCCGTACGCGCCTGCTGGCCCTGGAAAACACCATGCAGGGCAAGGTGCTGCCCCTGGACTACCTGGCTGCCGCGCGTACCCTGACCCTGGAAAAGGGGCTCGCCCTGCATCTGGACGGCGCGAGGCTGTACAACGCCGCGGTCAGGCTGGGTGTCGATGTCCATGAGGTCACCCGGCACTTCGATTCGGTTTCGGTCTGCCTTTCCAAGGGGCTGGGCGCGCCGATCGGCTCGGTGCTGTGCGGTTCGCAGCCGTTGATCGCCAAGGCCCGCCGCTTGCGCAAGATGCTTGGCGGTGGCATGCGTCAGGCTGGAGGGCTGGCTGCTGCAGGGCTCTATGCGCTGGATCATCAGGTCGAGCGGTTGGCGGATGATCATGCCAACGCGGCGTTTCTGGCTGAAGGCCTGAGCGGGCTTGGCTACCCTGTCGAGCCGGTACAGACCAATATGGTCTATGTGCAGATCGGCGAACGCGCGGCATCGCTCAAAGCGTTCTGCGCCGAGCGGGGCATCGTACTCACGGCCGCGTCGCGGCTACGCATGGTGACCCACCTGAACGTGTCGCGCGCTCAGGTCGAACAGGTCATCGCCGCATTCGCAGCCTTTGAACATTCATGACATGCCGATAATCCAGTTACTTGTTTCTATCGCACAAACACACTGTACCGAGGGCGCAACGCCTATATAATGCGGCCCTTTGCCGTCGCTACGTCATTTGACGTTTTGCACTTGCCTCTGGCCGCAGTCTCCGTGGAAGAACCTATGAAAAGCGCAGAAATCCGTGAAGCCTTCCTTGGCTTCTTCGAAGAGCAAGGCCACACCCGTGTCGCTTCAAGCTCCTTGATTCCGGGCAATGACCCAACCCTGCTGTTCACCAACGCAGGCATGAACCAGTTCAAGGATTGCTTCCTGGGCCAGGAAAAGCGTGCCTACACCCGCGCCGTTACCAGTCAGAAATGCGTGCGTGCCGGTGGCAAGCACAACGACCTGGAAAACGTCGGCTATACCGCTCGTCACCATACTTTTTTCGAAATGCTGGGCAACTTCAGCTTCGGTGACTATTTCAAGCGTGATGCCATCACCTACGCCTGGACCTTCCTGACCTCCGAAAAATGGCTCAACCTGCCCAAGGAAAAACTCTGGGTCACGGTGTACGCCACTGACGACGAAGCCTACGACATCTGGACCAAGGAGATCGGCGTGCCCGCCGAGCGCATGGTCCGTATTGGCGACAACAAAGGCGCACCGTACGCCTCCGATAACTTCTGGACCATGGGTGATACCGGCCCGTGCGGTCCTTGCAGCGAGATTTTCTTCGATCACGGCCCGGAAATCTGGGGCGGCCCGCCAGGCTCGCCGGAAGAAGACGGCGACCGTTACATCGAAATCTGGAACAACGTATTCATGCAGTTCAACCGGACTGCGGATGGCGTGCTGCACCCGCTGCCGGCACCGTCGGTCGATACCGGCATGGGCCTGGAGCGCGTCAGTGCGGTGCTGCAGCACGTGCATTCCAACTATGAAATCGATCTGTTCCAGAGCCTGCTGGCTGCGTCGGCCAAGGCCATTGGTTGCAGCAATGACAATCAGGCTTCGCTGAAAGTCGTGGCTGACCACATTCGCTCGTGCGGCTTCCTGATCGCCGACGGCGTGCTGCCGTCCAACGAAGGGCGTGGTTATGTGCTGCGCCGCATCATTCGTCGCGCCTGCCGTCACGGCAACAAGCTGGGCGCCAAGGGCAGCTTCTTCTACCAGATCGTTGCCGCGCTGGTTGCCGAGATGGGGTCTGCGTTCCCTGAGCTGGTGCAACAGCAGTCGCACATCGAACGCGTGCTGAAAGGCGAAGAAGAGCAGTTCGCCAAGACCCTCGAGCAAGGTCTGAAAATTCTCGAGCAGGATCTGGCCGACCTCAAAGGCACGGTGGTTCCGGGCGAAGTGGTGTTCAAGCTGTACGACACCTACGGTTTCCCGATGGACCTGACCGGTGACATCGCCCGCGAGCGTAACCTGACCCTCGACGAAGCAGGCTTCGAGCGTGAAATGGACGCCCAGCGCGTGCGCGCCCGTTCGGCCAGCTCGTTCGGCATGGATTACAACAGCCTGGTCAAGGTCGATGTGGCCACGCAGTTTACCGGTTACTCGGCGACCACTGGCAGCGCCAGCGTCGTGGCCCTCTATAAGGAAGGCCAGTCGGTTTCTCACCTGAATGAAGGCGAAGAGGGCGTGGTGATTCTCGACATCACCCCGTTCTACGCCGAGTCGGGCGGTCAGATCGGTGACAGCGGTTTCCTGCAGGCCGGTGACGCGCGCTTTGACGTCAGTGATACCACCAAGACCGGCGGTGCCTTCCTGCACCACGGCGTTGTGGCGTCCGGCAGCCTGAGCGTTGGCGCGCAGGTTGAAACACAAGTGGCTGATGAAGTTCGCGATGCAACCAAATTGAACCATTCGGCCACTCACTTGCTGCACGCCGCATTGCGTCAGGTGCTGGGTGAGCACGTTCAGCAGAAAGGCTCGCTGGTTGACAGTCAGCGCCTGCGCTTCGACTTCAGCCACTTCGAAGCGATCAAGGCCGAGCAACTGCGCGCGCTGGAAGATATCGTCAACGCCGAGATTCGCAAGAACACCGAGGTAATGACCGAAGAAACCGATATCGACACGGCGAAGAAGAAGGGCGCCATGGCGCTGTTCGGCGAGAAGTACGGTGACAGCGTTCGTGTGCTGAGCATGGGCGGCGAGTTCTCCGTCGAGCTGTGCGGTGGCATTCACGCCAGCCGTACCGGTGACATCGCGCTGTTCAAGATCGTCAGTGAGGGCGGTGTTGCAGCAGGCGTGCGCCGTATCGAGGCCGTCACCGGCGCTGCGGCGCTGGCCTGGCTGAATTCGGCCGAGGATCAACTCAAGGAAGCCGCGACGCTGGTCAAAGGCAATCGCGACAACCTGCTGGACAAGCTGACGGCGGTGATTGAACGCAACCGTCTGCTGGAAAAACAACTGGAACAACTGCAAGCCAAGGCAGCCAGTGCCGCCGGTGACGACCTGTCGTCAGCGGCGCTGGATGTCAAAGGGGTCAAGGTTCTGGCCACGCGCCTGGATGGTCAGGACGGCAAGGCGCTGTTGGCGCTTGTCGATCAGTTGAAGAACAAGCTCGGCCGCGCAGTGATCCTGCTCGGCAGTGTTCATGAGGACAAGGTTGTCTTGGTCGCAGGCGTGACCAAGGACCTGACTGGCCAACTCAAAGCCGGTGATTTGATGAAGCAGGCAGCTGCCGCCGTGGGTGGTAAAGGTGGTGGCCGTCCTGACATGGCTCAAGGCGGTGGTGTCGATGCCGGTGCGCTGGATTCAGCGCTGGCACTGGCCGTTCCTTTTGTAGAGCAGGGTATCTGAGTCGGGTCAGCGGGCCTGCCGCACACCGGCAGGCCGTACCTGGGCTCGAATGTTAATGGGTGCTCTTAACGGGATTTGAGGCGGCTTTGAGATGGCTTTAATCGTACAGAAATTTGGCGGCACCTCCGTGGGCTCTGTAGAGCGCATCGAGCAGGTGGCCGACAAGGTCAAGAAATTCCGTGAGGCGGGTGACGACCTGGTGGTCGTGCTGTCGGCCATGAGCGGTGAAACCAATCGTCTGATCGAGCTGGCCAGGCAGATCAGTGATCAGCCGGTTCCCCGTGAGCTGGATGTCATTGTCTCCACGGGCGAGCAGGTCACCATCGCGCTGCTGGCGATGGCCTTGATGAAGCGTGGCGTTCCGGCGGTGTCCTACACCGGCAATCAGGTACGTATTCTCACCGACAGCGCGCACAACAAGGCGCGCATTCTGCAGATCGACGACCAGAAGATCCGCTCCGACCTGAAAGCGGGTCGCGTGGTGGTGGTCGCCGGTTTCCAGGGTGTCGACGAACACGGCAATATCACCACCCTCGGCCGTGGTGGCTCGGACACGACCGGTGTTGCCCTGGCGGCGGCGCTGAAAGCGGACGAGTGCCAGATCTACACCGACGTCGATGGCGTCTACACCACCGATCCGCGTGTCGTGTCGCAGGCCCAGCGCCTCGACAAGATCACCTTCGAAGAGATGCTGGAAATGGCCAGCCTCGGTTCCAAGGTGCTGCAGATCCGTGCGGTCGAATTCGCCGGCAAATACAATGTCCCGCTGCGCGTTCTGCACAGCTTCAAAGAGGGGCCGGGCACCCTTATTACAATCGATGAAGAGGAATCCATGGAACAGCCGATCATTTCCGGCATCGCCTTCAACCGCGATGAAGCCAAGCTGACCATCCGTGGTGTGCCAGACACCCCCGGCGTGGCGTTCAAGATTCTCGGCCCGATCAGCGCGGCCAATATCGAAGTGGACATGATCGTGCAGAACGTCTCGCACGATAACACCACCGATTTCACCTTCACGATCCATCGCAACGACTATCAGGCGGCCTTGCAGGTGCTCGAAGCCACCGCGCGTGAAATCAGCGCGCGTGAAGTGTCCGGCGATACCAAGATCGCCAAGGTGTCCATCGTCGGCGTCGGCATGCGCTCGCATGCCGGCGTTGCGAGTCGTATGTTCGAAGCGCTGGCCAAGGAGAGCATCAATATCCAGATGATCTCCACATCGGAAATCAAGGTTTCCGTGGTCATCGAAGAGAAATACCTGGAGTTGGCTGTGCGCGCATTGCACACGGCCTTTGAGCTGGATGCTCCGCGGCAGGGTGAATGACCCTGTCATCGAAGGGCGCGGCGTGACCGCGTCTTTCGGGTGCTGCGCAGAAGGGCTTTTGTTTTCTTTGCGTTAGTCGATATACAGGTAGTGGTCATGGCGTTTTGCTAGTGTCACTGCCTATAGGTTGCAGACTGTTGTCCCTGAATAAAGGCGTAAGGAGAAAAGTATGCTGATTCTGACTCGTCGGTGCGCGGAAAGCCTGATCATTGGGGATGGTGAAATCACCGTCACCGTGCTCGGAGTGAAGGGTAATCAGGTGCGTATTGGTGTCAATGCGCCCAAGGAAGTCGCTGTCCACCGTGAAGAGATTTACCTGCGTATCAAGAAAGAGAAGGACGAAGAACCAAGCCATTAATTTTTATTGAATTTTTGGTTTGCAAACGGGGAAAAGGGTGGTTATTATACGCCCCGTGTTGCGGAGAGCTGGCCGAGTGGCCGAAGGCGCTCCCCTGCTAAGGGAGTACACCTCAAAAGGGTGTCGGGGGTTCGAATCCCCCGTTCTCCGCCATTATTTATGTAGTGCGTAAGATTGGGCTTGATCTGTAAGTTGTTGAATTTACTAGAAAAAGTGCTTGACTAAACAATCTTACGACCTATAATGCGCGGCACCAACACATGCACTCGTAGCTCAGCTGGATAGAGTACTCGGCTACGAACCGAGCGGTCACAGGTTCGAATCCTGTCGAGTGCACCATTTAAAGTTGTTTGAAGTGTTGTAAGCAATTACAAGGTTTCCGATAACTGGCTCCAACCAGAGGTGATCTGGTCTAAAAACACCAATGCACTCGTAGCTCAGCTGGATAGAGTACTCGGCTACGAACCGAGCGGTCACAGGTTCGAATCCTGTCGAGTGCACCATACAAACGAAAAGCCCACATCGAAAGATGTGGGCTTTTTGCTTTCTAGCGTTTTCCTTTAACGCATCCGTGCTCGTCAAATGTCACCTTATGGCTGCGGCCTTTTTTCTGGTTGTACACGTAATGCAATTCTCCGTTGCGGTGGGTGACTTTGTCGGGGCGCCCCAGCAGGCTCTCGACATCACGCTGCGTCATACCGGGAGGGGTGCGCTGGTTGATGATCGCAGTCCGGCGCTGTTCGGCGCTCAGGCGGTTGCCGCAGCCATCATCGCGTGTGCCGACCACGACAACTGTCCGGTCTGCCGGTTTTTCACGCACAGTATGCGCAGTGTCGGCGGGCGGAAGCACATCGATAAGGGTTCCCGGCGGCGCATTGAAGGCTTTCTGCAGACGGCTGCTGTGCCCATCCGGGCATCCCAGGGTGGTAAACGTAATCTTTCCGGATGCATCCTCGCAGCGATGCACGTTGCTGGCGGTTGCAGTTGCAGGTAGGCAGAGCAGGGCGCTCCACAGCAGCAGATGATTGGCAGGTCGCATGCCCAGGGTCCTCCGTGACGGGTGTCAGCAAAGGCTAACGCCCGCCTTTGGACGGGGCGAGCGTGTTTTATTGGCTGAATGTGACGTCGAACCCTGGCTGGCTTACGGAGTTGTGCAGGTTTGCACTGCAAACGGTTGTTCTGAGCTGAATTTTCTCGCGTGCGCTTCGCTCAAAGCGGTGTATCATTGCGCCCGTCAGCTCCGCCGGGGCTTGTGGAACACCTCCATGGACATACCCAGTCGTTACTCGATAATGTTTTTCAACAATCATGAATTAACTGATTGATCTCCCGGCGTGCCCCGCTGCTGGGAGTGGAGTTCGCCTATGACCGAAAGAGAAGTAAAAAAAACGCAGGAAAGCTTGCAGGATCGCCTGGCTCAGGTTGTCGATCTGCTGCAGCGCCAGCGTATTGTTGAAGACCTGACCCACCGTCAGGAAGGTCAGCATCAGGACCGTGTAGAAAACCTGGTTCACCGGCAGAACCTCGTCGAGTTGCAACGCAAGCTCGAAGACCTTCACTCTGCCGACGTCGCTTATATCCTTGAAGCCTTGCCCCTGGAAGACCGTCTGACCGTCTGGCAGCTGGTCAAGGCCGATCGCGACGGCGACATTCTTCTTGAAGTATCCGATTCCGTTCGTGAAACCCTGATCGCCGACATGGACGATCATGAGTTGCTCGCGGCGGCACGGGACATGGACGCCGACGAACTGGCCGACCTTGCTCCCGAGTTGCCCCGCGACGTCGTTCACGAGCTCATGGAAACACTGGATTCACAGCAGCGTGAGCGCGTGCGGTCGGCCCTGTCCTATGACGAGGATCAGGTCGGTGCGCTGATGGACTTCGAGATGGTGACGATCCGTGAGGACGTCAGCCTTGAAGTCGTGCTGCGCTACCTGCGCAGGCTCAAAGAGCTGCCCGGTCACACCGACAAACTGTTCGTAGTCGATTCCGAGGGCGTGCTCAAGGGCGTGCTGCCGATCAAGCGTCTGCTGGTCAATGATCCGGAGAAGCAGGTTGGCGAAGTCATGGCCAACGATCCGGTCAGCTTTCACCCGGAAGACGATGCCTACGATGCGGCACAGGCGTTCGAGCGTTACGACCTTATCTCCACGCCGGTCGTGGACAAGAACGGCAAGCTGATCGGCCGTCTGACCATCGATGAAATGGTCGACCTGATCCGTGAGGAAAGCGAAAGCGAAGTCCTCAACATGGCGGGTCTGCGTGAAGAAGAAGACATCTTCGCGTCGGTATGGCGTTCGCTGCGCAACCGCTGGGCCTGGCTGGCAGTCAATCTGGTAACCGCGTTTCTGGCCTCGCGTGTGATCGGCCTGTTCGAAGGCTCCATCGAGAAGCTGGTGGCGCTCGCTGCGCTGATGCCTATCGTGGCCGGGATCGGTGGCAACTCCGGTAATCAGACCATCACCATGATCGTGCGCGCGATGGCGCTGGACCAGGTCAATACCGGGAATACCGCGCGATTGCTGCGCAAGGAGCTCGCTGTCGGCCTGATCAACGGCCTGATCTGGGGGGGTGTGATCGGCGTGGTCGCCTACCTGCTTTATGACAGCTGGTCGCTGGGTGTGGTCATGACCGCAGCCATGACGCTGAATCTGTTGCTGGCAGCGCTGATGGGCGTTTCCATTCCCATGGCGCTTTCCCGCCTGGGACGAGATCCGGCGATGGGGGCAAGCGTCATGATTACGGCGATGACCGACAGCGGCGGCTTCTTTATCTTTCTAGGGCTGGCGACGATCTTTCTGCTCTAAGTCTCGCGACTCTTACAGTCTTTTGAAATAAAAAACCGCCGTGATCAGGCGGTTTTTTTATGCTTCGGCCAAGTCTTCATGTCGCTGTGTAACACAATAAGCCGACGACTAATAAAGAAAAAGACTACAAAAAGGCTATAACGACAAAGGCCAGCTTTCGCTGGCCTTTGTCTGTTACGTCAAATCTCAGGACTCTTCGGAAGCGAGTTCCGTGTCATGAGCAATCAGCGAAACAAGGGCGTTCTGTTGACGATGTGAAAGCTGACGAAAGCGTTGCAGCAGCTCGCGTTCGTGCAAGGACAGCTCAGGACTATCGAGACGCAGGCTTGGTTCATCACCAAGAGCACCTTCCTGAATCAGGCTTTGTTCGAGACGAGCAATGATCTCCGAGTTCATGCTGCGGTGATGATTCTTGGCTACCTCTTGCACGCGATTACGCATGCCGTCTGGTAGGCGAACGACGAACTTGTCAGCCGTGCGGCTGGAATAAGTAGCCTGTTTCATAGGGCTCATATATTTAACCGGTTAGTTCAGGGGAAGCGGTTCTAGCAAGTGGCCGCAAGATTGTCACAGTCTGACAATCATTTTGGCCAAATGTTCAACCGGGGTTCCAAGGGGCCGACATCATGCCGTATTACGTCGAATCCTTGGCGTCAATTCTGTGACAAATATTGACTCAGGTAGCGGCGTATTGCCAGCACCAATTATCAGAAATGCGAGCGAATTTGCAAAGTCATCGCATTTGTCCCCGGATAAAAGGGCACGCCACCGAGCCTTTTTAACGATCATGGCCATTTGACTCTGAGTATGCGTCTAAATTCAGCGTGAGCGAGGTTAGCCGACCAAGGGTTGGCTGCGATGCAGGAGGTTTCTTCTAAAGGAGGGGGAAATTCTGGATGCGAACGGTCAGACGACCGGGCAAATTGCTGCAGGTAGCTTCGCTGTCAGCGAAGCACCGGGTCGAACTTGAAGCGACGACCGACGAACAGCGCAACCACGAAGAGACTGGCGAACATACCGGCGGCGATATTCGCAGCGATACTCATGGCTTGTGCATTAGCAGGAAGCAAAAGGTCGGCAACGACAGCCATGATAGCCAGGACCAGAAATGACAACGCGGATTTTGACATGGCTACTCTCTCTTGAAAGGCTCGTTGCGGGCGTTATCAGAAAACCCAGCGCTGTTCGGCGCGTGGAAACTGAAGTGACTCATCATCGTCATTGGCCAGCATCGCTGCGCTTGCAACGCGGTCAGTCATGATTGCCAGCTTTGGCGCCTGACTGATCTGGTGGTGCACAGGAGCAGGCGTGATGGCCTGAGCGTCCTTGATACCGGAATCCTGGAAATGAAATGCCACCAGAGCCACCAGAGCTGCCGCATTCAACGCTGAGAGAGTCTTGTTCATTTTCCAGTACCTGTGCCCGACCGTTTGGGATGAGATGTGTTCCACAGATATCAATAATGCAGTCTGCATGCCAATCAGAAAATGATAAAAAATCCTTTTAAATCAATTACTTATTAAATCAAAAAAAGTGCCCTGCAGTGCGTTTTGCAATGATGGCTTTTTGGGGTGTTGCAAATTGCATGATCGGTTTATCGGGCCGTGTTTCCAGGCGACATCGGCTACAGGGTCGAAGGGCAATGACGACATGACAAAAGCGCCACATGCCGCTAAGATGCACGCCGTCCTCGCTGGCACCGATCGGTGTGTCGGCACGCAGTGTCTCAGTAGCTCAATTGGATAGAGCATCCCCCTCCTAAGGGGAAGGTTGCAGGTTCGAACCCCGCCTGGGACACCATATAAACAAGCATCACTGACTCTCCTCCGCCGCCGCATCCTTCCCAGCCCCCTCATTAATCAACACCATGCTCTGCGGTGCAGACAGCGCTACACCCAATTCCCTCAGACGTCCCAGAACGGTAAACAACAGATCACTCCGTGCGCCACCCACCGAGCGTGGGCTGTTCACATAGCCGCTGGCGCTGATGATCAAACCGGTATTGGTCAAGTCCTTGAAGGTGACTGAAGGCGCTGGCGCATCGAGTATGGCTTCATGCTCGGTGAAGGCCTGCAACAGCAGTTCGCGTATTTGCAGAACGTCTGTTTCCAGGGGCAGGGTGAGGGTGATTCCGACTACGCCCAGCGCATTGCCCATGGTCACGTTACGGACGTTCTGAGTGATGAACTGCGAGTTCGGCACGATCACTGTCGAGCGGTCGCCCATCTGGATTTCGGTCGCGCGGACGTTGATCCGGCGAATATCGCCTTCGACCCCCGCCAGGCTCACCCAGTCGCCGACTTTGACCGGACGCTCGGTCAGCAGAATCAGGCCGGAGATGAAGTTCTGCACAATGGCTTGCAGGCCGAAACCTATCCCCACCGACAGCGCACTGACCACCCAGGTCAGGTTGGTAAGGCTGATGTTGAGTGTGGACATCACCACGGCCACCACCAGCACAAAGCCGATGTATCCGATCAGGGTCACCAGCGAGGCCTGCATGCCCGCGTCCATGTTGGTTTCGGGCAGCAGGCGTTCTCCAAACCATTCCTTGAGTACACGCACGCTCAGCAGGCCGACGACCAAGCACACCAATGCCACCAGAATGTCGCCGGGGACGATGTTCAGGTTGCCCATGGATTTGGACGTGACATCCAGCTGAGTAAAGCTGGCGAGCAGATCCCCCGGGCTTGACCCCGAAGGCAGGAACGCCAGCAGTACAGCGGTGAGCAGCAGCAAGGTACGGCCTATGCCGGCCAGTACGGTACTTGCCTGCGCCTGATGGCGAGTGGACAAGCCTAGCGCCGACCCCAGCGCCAGACCACCGGGCTGTTTCGGCGACAGCAGGGTTTCGCAGATGTCACCGAAGCAGGCGATCAGCAGGTACGCAGTGGACGCTACCACGCTCACCCAGAGCAGTTTCACTGCCAGAAAGTACGCCAGCGTCAGGTAGCCGCTCAACAACGCCAGCAAACTCAGGCCGACCCACACCGCAACGATAAACGGAATCAGCCCGGCGAAGCCCGCCGGGCGCTCCAGCTCAAAGCGTCGGCGGGTGCGGCGGTAGCGCAACAGGGCGTAGAAGAACACCAGCGAAACCGCCAGTGCCGTCAGGCCATTGACCGCAACTGTCAGGGCCAGGCTGCTGGCAATCACGCTGTTGATTCGTTCCTGCGTGCCGATGACCATCAGTGCCAGCGCCAGGGCAGGGGGGAAGCGACCCAATGCGGTGGCGATCTGGTCAGGAATTTGCGGCAGGCGCCACGAGGCGTGTGCCAGCATCAACAGCGCACGGCCCAGACCGACGATGAAGGCGCAGAAGGTAATCAGCGTCTGCACCTGATCGAGCAGATTGACTACGTCGTTGCTGAGTACCGCGTTGTGGACGATCCCCCAGCGCAGCAAAGAAGTGGCAATGGTGATGGTGAGAATGGTCGACAGCCCGACAGCCAGGGCCAGAGCACTGCGGCGCAGGCGGCCTTCGGGCAGCCAGCGAATCATTGCCCAGATCAGCAGGCGCTCCAGCAGGCGCCGGACAACTACCCAGATGAACAACGCGCCCAGCACCACGCTGATGAATTGCACACGGTTTTCCGGTGCCATCGCGTTGTTGAGTACCTGGCGCACGTCCACCAGAAGCCTGTTCAGGCGTCCCAGGTCGTCATCGGTCGGGCGAATCAGCGTGGACCAGAATGCCGAACTGAGCGGGCTAGCGGTGCGCGTGCTGATCTGTGAATCGAAGAGGCTGCGGCGCAGGTTGAATATCTGCGTAGCCAGATCCCGGGCTGACTGGCTTAGCTCATTGGTCTGCCGTTCATCATTGACCAGCGCGTTTTTCTGCGCGGTCAACGTCTTGCGCTGACTGGTCAGGCTTGGCGCTTCGTCCGGTTGCACCGGCCCGAGAATGTTGAGCTGATCATTCAGGTGTTCGATGTCGACAGCCTGCTGAGCAACCAGATTGTCAGCTTGTTTCTGGACCTGCAAAGCCGCCTGGCGCAGGCTTGAAAGCAGGTCATCGTTGGCGCTGACCGTCACTTTCTGACGGATCTGATCGAGCTGTTGGTTCAGATCATCCAGGCTCGGGGCTTCCACGGCAGGTGCTGCGCTGCTGGCACTATCGGCTTGGGGGCGGGGGCATTCTGGGCCAGGGCCGGCAAGGTCACGCACAGCAAAAGCAAGGCGAGCAACCCGGTACGAAAACGGTTCAGCGAAGCGTGCTGCATTCTTTTTCCTTCTTTCTCTGCGCGATGCGGCCTGGCGAGGCCTGTGGTTCGAGTCTGGGTCTTGTGTTTGAGCGGCATGCACTGGCCGCCCGAGATCAGCGGACAGGATATCAAGGTGCTCACGTTCGAGCGCTGTCAATGCGGGCCAACCCATGCCTGAGGGCTGCATTTTCAGCACAATCCTGTCCGGTTGCTAGGCTTGCTGGTCAGCCGAGCCAGATATTGTCTACCTAACAAATGTTAGGTAGACGTTGACTCAGCGCAAAAGTACCGCTACGGTATGGCTACCTAACGATAGTTAGGTAGGTTTTTTACCCTACCTCACAGGCCCGACCATGACCTCCAAATTGCGACTTTTCACCTCTCCTTCGGCATTTCCGAATCCTCAACGCCTGCGTTTGTTCATCCACGAAAAAGGCATTGCCGATCAGTTCGACGAAACCATTTATGACATGACGCCGGGTGGAGAGCAGCGTGGCTGGCGTCACCTGAACATGAACCCGTGGGGTGAAACACCGACCCTGGAACTGGCAGACGGCAGCTTCATTTCCGAGACGGCTGCTATCGCGCGTTACCTGGATCAGGCTTATCCGGGCCGCAAGATCATGGGCGAGGGCGCCCTGGAGCAGGGCCTCGATAACATGTGGGATAACCGCATCTGGGTGCATATCCTCTACCGGATCGTTACGGCCTTTCACGTGCTGCACACCGGCCTCGGCTTCAAGCTTGAACTGACCAAGAACGAAGCATGGGGCGAGCATTGCCGCAAAGAGGCGCTGAGCCATGCGGCATTAGTCAATCGTCACCTGTCCGATGGCCGCGAGTGGCTGCTGGGCGGCGATGCGCCAACGTTCGCGGACATCACGCTTGCAACCGCCATTGCCTTCTCCAAGTTCCCGGTCAATGCCACGCCACTGGATGAGCGTTTCGAGTTCCTGGATCTGTACTGGCAGCGCTGGCAGAAGCGTCCGGCTTTCCAGGCCGCTTATGCTGATCGCAGCAGCGGTATTCCTGAGCTGGACTCGCCGGCCGAATGATTGAGCGGTTGTACGTGCACCTTATCGCCGGGAACGTCAAGCAGGATGTTCCCGGCGATAGCCGTTGCAGCTTGGGAGAAACCGACGATGGCCGTTCAGCAGCGGATGACCGCTGCCATGCCCACACCGTCTTTCTACCTAACAAAAGGCAGGTTTTTGAATTAGCATGTGTCGGTCTCCAGAAACGCGTCCGAAGTACAAGGCACTACGATGACCATCAACGCCCGTGAGGCGATCCTGCTTGCTGCGAGAAACATTGCCCAGTCGCAGGGCTACAACGGCCTGAACTTTCGCGATCTGGCCGCCCAGGTCGGAATCAAGCCGGCCAGTATTTACTACCACTTCCCCAGCAAGGCTGATCTGGGTGTCGCGGTTGCCAGGCGATACTGGCAGGACGGTGCCGCTGCACTCGAGACGATCTGCGAAGAAACCCCCGATCCCGGCGAAGCGTTACAGCGTTTCCCGGAAATTTTCCGGCGTTCGCTGGAAGTTGAAAACCGCCTTTGCCTGGGCACTTTCGTCGGTGCTGAAACCGACAACCTGCCGCCTGAGATGACCGAGGAAATGCAGCTATTCGCCCAGGTCAACATTGCCTGGCTGAGCAAGCTTCTGGTGGCTGCGAAGGTTTGCGCGCCCTCGGACAGCGAGGTGCGGGCGCAGGCCATTTTTTCCGCTGTGGCGGGCGCTCAACTGGTGGCCAGAAGCAGGTCGGATATTTCCCTTTTTGACACGTTGATCGACACCTATCGTGCCTGTGGGCCGCTTCCGGCCTAGAGGCCCGCCGCTCTGCGTGCATCAGGCGAGAGGCTGATTAACTGCCGCGCCCCTCGTAGCCTCGAGGATCCGCCCGGCATCCTGGGCCGGCGGAAGTCCGAACACCCTCGAATAATCCCGACTGAATTGCGTGGCGCTTTCATAGCCCACCTCGAAGGCTGCCGCCATGACACTTTTGGCGTTGGCCACCATCAGCGTTCTGGCGTGCAGCAGACGTACCCGCTTCTGGTACTGCAAAGGGCTCAGGTTGGTCACGGCCTTGAAGTGGCGATGAAACGCCGAGACGCTCATCGACGCGCGTTCCGCCAGACGCTCCACGCCTAACGGCTCAGCGAAGTCGCGGCGGATCCACTGGATCGCCATGTTGACTCTGGCCATCGCAGTATCCGGTGCGGCGATCTCGCGGAGCATCCAGCCATGAGGCCCTTGAAGTACCCGGAAGATAATCTCCCGTTCGTAAACCGGCGCCAGCGCGGCGATGGCGTCCGGGTCGCCCATCAGGCGCAGCATTCGCACCCACGCATCCATCAGTTTGGTGGTCATCGGCGCCACTGAAAACCCGGGCCTGTTCTCGAGGCGGCTGGCAGGTTTGGGCAAGTCGGCGAACAGTGTGGATAACACCGCAGGATCCAGCGTCAGGCTCACCGCCAGATAGGGTTCTCCGGACCGGGCGGGACGTACCGAGCCCACGGCAGGCAGGTCGATGGACATGACGAAGTAGGTCGCCGGGTCATATTCGAGCGTGCTGTCACCGACGGTCATGTGCTTGCTGCCTTGCAGGATCACATTAATCATCGGGTCGTAGACCGCTGCCAGCATATGCTCGGGGATTTTGCCTTGAACCATGGCCACACGAGGTATGCCTGTTTCAGTACGGCGATTTTCAGCCTTGGCCGCGAGCAGCCGCAGTTCATCGAGTTGATTGTCCATGCTTCGCATGCTGAGGGCAGAGCATGGCGCCGTGCAAGCGAAAAGCAGGAACAGGCAGGTTTCGAGCAGGAACGGGTACGCTCCCGGTGATGGCGCTGGGTACTGTGGAGACACATTCAAACCACAGAGGAACATCACATGGGCGTCATCGTAATCACTGGCGGCAGCCGTGGCATCGGCGCAAGTGCAGCCGAACACGTGGCTCGACGCGGGATGGGGGTCATCCTTACCTACAACGCCAACCCGGAGGCCGCCGCAACGGTGGTCGAGCGTATCGCGCAGGCCGGTGGCAAGGCAGTTGCGCTCAGGCTGGATGTCGCTGACGTCGGCAGCTTCGAGGCGTTTCGAGCGTCAGTGTGCTCCGTCCTGCAAGAAGTCTGGGGCGTCGCAACACTGAGCGGTCTGGTCAACAACGCGGGTTACGGGCTGTTCAATCCGTTGGAGACGGTCAGCGAAGCGCAGTTCGATGGCCTGTTCAACGTGCATCTCAAAGGCCCTTTTTTCCTCACCCAGACATTGCTGCCGCTGATGGCGGAAAACGCCAGCATCGTCAATTTGACCAGTGCCACCACTCGCGTCGCCACTGCGGGGGTCGCTCCCTATGCGGCGTTCAAGGGCGGGCTTGAAGTCTTGACCCGCTATATGGCGGCCGAGTTTGCCGGTCGACGCATCCGGGCCAACGCTGTGTCGCCCGGCGCCATTCGTACCGAACTGGGCGGTGGGCTCAATGATGAGTTCGAGGCGATGCTGGCGGCGCAGACGGCCCTGGGCCGGGTTGGCGAGCCGCAGGATGTGGCACGCGTCATCGCCATGCTGCTGTCCGAAGAAGGCGGCTGGATCAATGCGCAGACTATCGAAGTCGCAGGCGGCTACAACATCTGAGGGCCACCCCATGCTCGATCATAGCGTTCTACGCGCACCAGCCGTTCTGTACCTCGATGGCTACAGCCCCGACTTCGTCTCGAAAAAAAGGCAGCACGTCCAATGAGCACACTTCTGATTTATGGCGCTACGGGCTACACCGGGCGTATGGCCGCAGAACGGGCCAGGACGCTCGGCCTGAAGGTAGAAATCGCCGGACGCAATCAGCAGCGCCTCGCCTCCCTCGCTGCGCAGCTGGACGTGAAATACCGGGTTTTCGATGCCGACCAGGCCGAGGGTTTTTTGTCCGGCATCTCGGTGTTGCTCAACTTCGCAGGGCCATTTGTGCAGACCGCCGAGCCGTTTATGCGCGCCTGTATCAAGGCCGGTGTCGACTACCTCGACATCACCGCCGAGATCAACGTTTACCGGCTGGCCGAAAGGCTGGGCGCTGAAGCGGCGGCAAGTCAGGTCATGCTGTTGCCGGGTGTCGGTTGGGATGTCGTGCCTACCGATTCGCTGGCCGTGCAGGTTGCCGGGCGCGTGCAGGGGCCAACGGCGCTGAACATGGCGCTGCAGGTGCCAGGGTCGATGTCCCGCGGGTCTGCCATGAGTGTCAGCGAAATCATTGGTGCAGGCGTGCTCGCCAGAATCGATGGCGAACTTGTTGCAACGCCGGATGCCGAGCCGCGTCATTTTGATTTTGGTCAGGGCCCGGTCCTTTGCGTACCGTTGTCATTCGGTGATCTGGTCACCGCCTGGCATTCGACCGGCATCCGCAATATTGCAATGTTTGTGCATATCGCCGGGGATGCGTTCCCGCAAGGCGATCTGTCACAACTGCCTGATGGCCCGACGCCCGAGCAAAGGGAGGCGCATCGGGCGCGTGCAGTGGTTGAGGTGACCGATGCGAAGGGCGCCATCGCACGTTCCATGATCGAGACCGTGAACGGCTATACCTATACGCCGCTGGCGGCCGTAGAGGCTGCGCGTCGCGTGCTCGACGGCGAACGGCTGCCGGGTTTTGTCACACCGGCCAAGGTCTTCGGTGGCGGGTTCGCCGAGAGCATTGCCGGTACGCTCGTGACTGACATGTAACAACTGGGGCGACGGCTCACGACACGGCCGTCAATTCATCTGCGGGCGTCCTGAATCTTGCAGCGTCCCGCGCCGGAGGCAGGCCGAACAGCCGCGCGTACTCCCGGTTGAATTGCGAAGCGCTTTCGTACCCTACGGCATAAGCGATGGAGGTCGCATCCAGTGTGTCGAAGAGCAGCAACCAGCGCGCCTTCAACAGGCGCAGGCGCTTCTGATATTGAATCGGGCTCATCGCTGTGACGGATTTGAAGTGCCTGTAAAAGGCAGCAACACTCATGTCGGCCATCTGCGCGAGCGGTTCGACGCGAAAGGGCTCGGTGTAGTGCTCACCAATCCACTGGGTGACGCGGCGGATCTGCGTCAGTCGGCCATCCGGGCGTGCAACGTCACGAAGAATGCCACCCAGTGGTCCCTGCAAGGCCCGGAACAGAATCTCCCGTTCGATCATGGGCGCGAGGATTGCGGCTTCGTGCGGGCGGTCCATGAGTCGCAGCATGCGCAACCACGCATCGATCATTTCATCTGGCGCGATGACGCCCTCGAAGCAGGCGTTCTGGGGCGCTTCAGGTGCTCTGCCTTCGGCCATCAGCAGCGTGGCGATTACTTCCGGATCGAGGGTCAGGCTGACCGCAAGATAAGGTTTTTCCGGCGTGTCGGCGTGAATCTGCCCCGTCGCAGGCACATCGACAGGCACCAGAAAGTAGTTCCCCGCGGTGTATCTGGACGCATCTTCGCCGATCGACAGGGTCTTGGTGCCTTGAAGCACCAAGTGCAGCATCGGCTGATAGACCTGATCCGCACAGGCCTCGGCCCGGACCATGGACACCCGAGGCAACCCGGTGTCGGTCCACTTGTCCTGTGCGCGCATCACGATGCAGCGCAGTTCTGCCAATGATTTCTCCATACAGGCCACCGTGGGCCATATCCCGAGGCATGGCAAGCAACTTGAGAGGAACAGGCAAGGATCTGCGACTAACCGGCAAACGTTGTGCTCCTCGATGGCCGAATACTGATGACACGCGGCTGGTTGCCTGGCGGTCATTCATGATCCGATTGCAACGAGGCCTCATACCACATCACTTGAAGAAGGCCGGTTTATGAAACTCGAAGGAAAGATAGCGGTTGTCACGGGGGCGTCCAAAGGCATAGGTGCCGGGATCGCCAAAGCACTGGGCGCCGAGGGCGCGACCGTCATCGTCAACTACGCTTCCGGCAAGGCGGATGCGGACGCCGTCGTCGCCTGGATCGCAGAGCACGGCGGCTCCGCGTTTGCGGTACAGGCAGACATGAGCCAGTCAGCAGACGTGATACGCCTGTTCGAAACGGTCGGCACGAAGTACGGCGCTCTGGACATTCTGGTCAACAATGCGGGTGTCGCTGTGTTCCAGATGATCGACGACCTGACTGAAGAGGCTTTCCACACGCAATTCAACCTGAACGTGCTGGGCTACCTGCTTGCAGTGCGAGAGGCCGTCAAATTGTTGGGGCCGACCGGCAGCATCATCAATATCAGCTCGATTCTCAGCACCGACCCTTACCTGGCGTCGAGCGTGTACGCGGCGACCAAGGGCGCGGTCGATACCTTGACCTTCGCGCTGGCCAGAGAGCTGGGCGCGCGGGGCATCAGGGTCAACTCGATCCTGCCGGGGCACACCAACACCCCGGCAACCCATGGGCATTTTGCCGGTGAGTTAGGTGAGAAGATTCTGGCTGGAACACCCTTGGGTCGTTTTGGAGAGCCCGAAGATATCGCCCCCTTGGCTGTGTTTCTGGCGTCGCAGGACTCGCACTGGGTCACCGGCGAATCCATCCGCGCTTCGGGCGGGGTCAGGGGCGTCGGTTACTGACGCTATCGGTTGAACCAAGGATGCGCATGGACCGGAGAGGGCGCTTTGGCAACTTATCATTCCATCCCGACCCATGCCATTTACTCCGGCAAGCGAAACTGCTTGCGCAAGCTCTTATCGAACGCCCCGGCAGGTGCGAAGCGCCGTAGCAGGCTGATTTGTCGGGCGGTCTTGCCGGCGGTGTATCGATGCCGGGGACGAACATCGCTCGCCGCTTTCAGCACCACCGCTGCGACAACCTCGGGCAAGTCGGCTGTCGGCATGACATCGGCGAGCAATGCACGGACCCCGGCTCGCGCCTGATCGTACGCCTGCAACTGCGAGTCCGGCTCGATGCCATTTTGATCGAAGACGGTGCGTACGTAGGCCGGCTCAATGACCGAGACCCGGACGTTGAAGGCACGAATTTCATGATCGAGCGATTCCGAATAGCCTTCCAGAGCATGTTTGACCGCCGAATAATGCGCCGAGTAGGGCGCCGGTATCAGCCCCAGAACCGAGCCGATATTGATAATGCGCCCCTGACCTCGTTGGCGCATCGATGGCAGTACTGCGTTGGTCATGCGCATGACGCCAAACAGATTGACGTCGAACAGTGCCTGCACTTGCGGGATCGAGAACTCCTCGGCGCCGCCCAGCATGCCGATGCCGGCATTATTGACCAGCAGGTCGATACGCCCGGTTTGCGCGAGGACGGCGGTAACGAGCGCGCGGACAGAATCGTCAGCCGTGACATCGCAGGTCAGCATGGAGACCTGTGCATCACTGACACCGATTTTGCGGCTCGTGCCAAACACGGTATACCCGGTGCGTGCCAGCGCCTCGGCGGTGGCGCGACCGATGCCCGATGATGCACCCGTGACGATGGCGGTTCTTTTGGAAGAGGTGTTCATTCGATACTCCAATGCTCAACAGGCGCGTGCCTGAAGGGTGGCTGGGCGGGGCTTTAATAAGCGCTTACTTGATCTTCACGACGACCTTGCCTTTGGCGCGGCCCTGACCCAGGTATTCAAGCCCTTCGCGGGCCTGTTCAAACGCAAAGACCCTGTCAATCACCGGTGTTATCTGGCCACGTTCAAGCAACCTGGCAATCTCGCCAAGTTGAGCGCCATCCGCGCGAACAAACAGAAACGAGTACGACACATTCTTCTTTCTGGCCAGACGCGTGATCCTGCGGCTCATCAACCCGAATACGAAGGTGAAGAACGCATTCATCCGCCGAGCCTTGGCGAATGACGCATCCAGCGGACCGACCAGTGATACGATCCTGCCGCCGGGCTTGAGGATGCCGACAGCTCTTGCAAGGTCGTCTCCCCGGGTGGTGCCGAGGACCAGGTCAACGTCGTGCAGCAACTGTTCGAATGCCTGCTCTTGGTAATTCACGACTTCATCTGCGCCCAGGCTGCGAACCAGCGCCATATTTCCTGTGCTGGTGGTCGTGGCCACTTCGGCGCCCAGGTGTTTGGCCAGCTGGATGGCGAAGGTGCCGATACCTCCAGCCCCGGCCGGTATGAACACTTTCTGGCCCGATTGAAGAGAGGCGCGCTCCTTGAATGCCTGCCACGACGTAAGCCCGACCATCGGAATGGAGGCTGCCTGAACAAAGTCCAGATTGGCGGGCTTCCGGGCGGCAGCGTGTTCCGGCACGGCGGCGAACTCGGCGATTGCGCCGCCACCCAGCTCGAACAGGCTCGCGAATACCGCGTCGCCTGCCTTGAATCGAGTGACTGCGCTGCCCACCTGAATGACCACGCCTGCCAGATCGCTGCCCATGATGGCCGGTAGTTGCAGCTTCACCACAGTCTTGAAAGCACCCGTAGTGATCATGTTGTCGATCGGGTTCAACCCGGCCGCGTGAACTTCCACCAACAGTTCATCAGGTTTGATGGCCGGTATGGGAACGTGGGTAATCGCAATCTCCGGCGATTTGCCGTAGTTCTCGAATGTCAGTGCTTTCATGACGCTCTGATTCCAGTGTCGTCGAACAAGGATGGACGCCTGCCACGGCTTGATCCGCTTCAGGCTTGCGGGCGATAGCGCTCGGCTGCCTGGGCCTGTCGAATGTCCGACAACAGCCCTTGCCGCGCCTCATCCAGCGAGTCCCAACGACCCGCCACATGCAGCGGCGGAATGGTCACCTGTTCGCGGCGGTCGTAGCCCACCAGTGCCGCATCAACCAGTTCGTCGACGTCCATCACCTCTGCAATAGTGTTCAGATCGATTCCCGCGCGCTCCCAGATTTCGGTACGGGTGGCCGCCGGGAGCACCGCCTGGACGTATACGCCCTTGGGCGCCAGTTCCACGTTCATTCCCTGGGAAAGGAACAGCACATAGGCCTTGGTCGCACCGTAGACCGACATGCCGAACTCTGGCGCAAGGCCCACCACCGATCCGAGGTTGACGATCGAGCCTGAGCCGGACTGCGCGAAACGCGGGGCCACGGCGGCCGCAAGGCGTGTCAGGGCGACGATATTGAGTGCGACAAGCTTGTCGATGGACTCGGCGTTCTGTTGAACGAACCCTCCGGATTGAGCAATGCCAGCGTTGTTGATCAGCACATCGATGTTGGTGTCCTCACGCAGACGGGTTTCCAGAGCCGTGAGGTCGGCAGATCGAGTCAAGTCAGCCTGAATGACTTCAACGGCAACGCCGTTTTCTTCACGAAGGCGCGCCGCCAGGGCATCAAGACGTGCCTTGTCACGAGCGACTGTCACGAGATTGTGACCGCGACGGGCAAATCGTTCGGCATATACCGCGCCGATGCCGCTGGAGGCACCGGTAATGAGAACAGTGGATGGCGTTGTCATGGAGGATGTACTCGTAAAGTGCGTTGAGGAAGTCGCACTTATGATTACGATCGAAATCTAAAATGTCAACGTATTGATGTTGATCGACATCAAAAACGCTCGATGCCGATCGAGCGCAGTTTTCGGAAGGGGATGTGGAGAGCATCATCGGAAGACGTCCTGGCAAATTGCATGCACACCGTCGAAACCGCTTCTGCGCAAGCGCAGTCACGACGGCGGTTGTGTGTCGATCAGGTGGAGTCAGTACGCCTGTTTTCAGTCTGACGGCGTAAGCACGGAGCGTTTCACCAACTGGAATATCGACTCGGCAGAGGGAATAGGGAATTGATCCGCCTTTCTGTCGATTATCAGGGACGCGTAACCATGTGCGGTGCTCCAGGCGAGGAAGGTGCGCTGTTCAAGCAGCTCCGGCTCGGGCTCGCTACCGTATTTCGCTACCCAGGCGTTGCGTATCGACTGGCGGAGCACTTGCAGCGTACGTTCACCCGATTTAAGCAGCCTGGGTAACGTGCGGTTTACACCCGCGCCAAACATCAATCGGAAGTGCTCCGGGTAACTTTTGGCGAAACTTACATAACCAATGCCGCAACCCAGGAGGGTGTCGTCAAGTTCCTGTTGGACGGCAATGATGACGTCGGCCATGCGCTCATATCCATCGGCCACCACCTCTGCCAGCAGATTTTCCAGAGAGCCGAAATGGTGAGCGGGAGCGGCGTGAGAGACATTCGCCCGTCTGGCGCACTCGCGCAGTGACATCCCGCGCACTCCCGCTTCCCCCACGATATCCCAGGCGGCCTGACGCAGAACGGCAGGCAGATTGCCGTGGTGGTAGGTCCGCGGGGTGTCTGAAGTCGACATGTAAGGCTCCCTATCATGAAACAAAAGTTATATTCCCGTCGGCCCAGCCTATCTTGTCAGTGACAAGATAGGCTGTTCTAATGGCGCCAGATCATCTGACGGGCGTGGGGAACACCGATGAGCGACATCATCAAGAGGCTTCGACTATTGACGCTGCGCGGCACGTTCACGCTGATCAGCCGTATTCTACCGGGCATCACTGGAAGATATCTCGCTCGACGTTTTGTGACTCCGCAGGCGTCCGGACGTGCCAAGGCTGCTGACATTCTGAGTACAGCGACGGATGTGCAAACCGGTAGCCTTGAACTGGACGGCATCAGAATTGCCACCTATGTCTGGGGCGATCCCTCCAGCCAGCCATATGTGTTGCTGGCCCACGGCTGGTCAAGTTACGCGATGCGGTTTATCGGATGGGTGCCGTTACTGCGCTCCATGGGCTACGCCGTGGTGGGGTTCGATCAGCCCGCGCACGGGTTGAGCGCGGGCAGCATCAGTCATATGACCCAGTTCGTGGCTGTGCAGCAGCACGTGGGACGCCATTTCGGAAAGCCTTCGGCGGTGATAGCGCATTCACTCGGCGCTTCATCGATTGTTTTCGCTCAGGAACAGTCGTGGCGCCCCGAGCGTTTTATCCTGATTGCGCCGCTCCTGGCACCTACGGACAGCGTATTTCAACAGTTCGATTCAGTCGGTGTTGCCCACAAAGTATTCAAACCTTTCGAGGCCGTCCTGCATTCGCTGACCGGTCGCCGCTTTGCAGACTACGACGCCACTTCGCGACTGCCGCTGCTTGATCGTCCCGCCCTGATCATTCATGACCGCCGTGACCGCGAAACACCGTGGGAAAAGGGCGCTCGTTTTGCAGAACTATGGCCGGGGGCGCGTCTGTTTACTACTGAAGGGCTTGGCCACAATCGGTTGATTGATCATCCATCGGTGATAGACGAAGTGATGAAGTTTCTGAAACCGGATCATCGTTAACGGCATCCGCAACGGATGGCCTTTCCAACGATTCCACTCTAAAGCGTCTACACGCAGCTTCATGAAATCCGTATGTGCCAGTTGGACCTGGCTCGTTTAATTGCAAGATGAATAACGGAAGCCAGATGCGTTTCCGCTCATCACGAGCTGAGCTTCTTTTAAAAGTCCTGACGTAGCCGGGCAGGCGGGTCAGCGTCTTCAGAAGCTGGAGGCCGCTATGGGTTTTAATAATTTTTCCGATGAATTGGCGGTGCTTGAAATCGTCCGCAGCGCCAACTTCGTTCGCCCTGGAAAGTTGACGTCTGGGCAAATTTATCTCGCGCTGATACGTCTTCAATCAGACGTTCCGGCGGCCGGGGATTTTATGGCCATGATTGATGAGCTGGTCAAAGAGGGACTGCTGGTTTCAGCCGCTGTGCTGGATCACGACATCTCGTTTCCCTATGTCCAGCACATTGTTCTTGGTGTTACCGAAACAGGTGCGGCCGTACTGGAATACCGGCGTTTTCAGGCTGACCTTTTTTACATGTGTTCGACGGTGCCGTCCCAGCTACAGCGTCAGGAAAGAACTGACAGTCGCAACTGTCAGCCCAGGAATGACAAACCTCACTTGCCCTGCAGCTTATGCCGCGCATAAAGCACTGCTGTTCCGCCAGAGGCCGCACGGGCCTGTAGCTCGAACGTTTGTGGATAGCCTTTGATCAAATCGCTCAGTTTCTTGTAGCCATGGGTACGAGGATCGAACTCCGGCCGCAGTTTGGTGATGTTTGTGCCCAGAGCGCTCAAGTGCGCCCAACCGTCTTCATCAGCGATGTCGTCCATGATTTTCGCAATGAAAGCCACTGGGGCCTTGGGCTTCTTGCTCGGCTCGGCGGCAACGGATTTGACGTTGTCTGCAGGTGCGGTGGCGTCCGATGCAGGGTCTGCGCTGGCGGGTACGGCGATCTCTTCGCGAAGCAATTCGATGTAGATGAACTTGTCGCAGGCCGCCACGAAGGGTTTGGGTGTCTTTTCTTCGCCAAAGCCATAAACGGTCAGACCTTCCTCACGCAGGCGCGAGGCCAGGCGTGTGAAGTCACTGTCGCTGGACACCAGGCAGAACCCGTCGAAACGACGCGTGTAGAGCAAGTCCATCGCGTCGATGATCAATGAGCTGTCAGTCGCATTCTTGCCTTTGGTGTAGGCGAATTGCTGGATGGGCTGGATGGAGTAGTCGAGCAGAACTTTCTTCCAGCCGCCGAGCTGCGGGCCGGTCCAGTCACCATAGATGCGCTTGACGCTGGCCACGCCATATTTGGCGATCTCTTCGAAAAGACCTTCTACGATAGCTGCTGGCGCATTGTCGGCATCGATCAGCACCGCCAGGTGCTTTTGAGAACTGTTGGGGTTTTGGACGGCCATGGATCACCCTCGTACGAAAGCGTAACCATACCGCCAAAACGAGAGACTGGCGCTATTCCCCGATATTTATGCAAGGCAGGCCGCTGCCGAACGCTTCCCGGCAGCGGCCTTGGCACATCAGATCCTGAAACTGCCCACCAACTGCGTCAGTCGGGTGGACTGCTGTTCAAGGTCAGTGCACGCGCGCAGGGTCGCGTTCAGGTTCTCTACGCCTTGCTGGTTCAGCGTATTGATCTCGGTGATGTCCATGTTGATCGCTTCCACGACGGCGGTCTGCTCTTCGGTGGCTGCAGCGACCGACTGGTTCATGCCATCGATTTCGCCAATGCGTTCGGTCACGTGCTCAAGGCTTGCAACGGCCTTGTTGGCAATGCCGACCGTTTCAACGCTCTCGCGCTGGCTGTCGTTCATGATCGACACGGCTTCACGGGCACCGGATTGCAGCTGCTCGATCATCTCCTGCACCTGACTCGCCGATTCCTGCGTTCGGTGCGCCAGGCTGCGGACTTCGTCGGCAACCACGGCAAACCCTCTGCCGGCTTCACCTGCACGCGCGGCCTCGATGGCCGCATTGAGGGCCAGTAGATTGGTCTGCTGCGAGATGCCGGTAATCACGTCGAGGATCTGGCCGATGTTGGCTGTCTTGGTGTTCAGCGTTTCGATCTGCCCGCTTGCGCTGCTGATGCGCTTGGAAAGACGGCTCATGGCCTCGATGTTCTGCCCGACCACGTCCTGCCCGTCCGACGCCAGCGTTCGTGCATCGCTGGAGTGACCCGAGGCGCGCGCGGCATTCTGGGCGATCTCCTGCGTTGCGGCGCCCAGCTCATTGATGGCTGCGGCGACGCTGTTGGTGCGGTGGGACTGTTGATCGGAGTTGAGCATCGACGAGTTGGATGCATTCAGTACCCGCAGGGCAACTTCATTGAGCTGCACGGTGGAGGAGGCGACTTCACGCATCGAGTCATGGATTCGCTCTACAAAGAGGTTGAAACCATTGCCCAGATGCCCGAACTCGTCCTGGCTCTCGATGACCAGGCGCTTGGTCAGGTCACCTTCGCCGGCAGCGATATCGTGCATGGCGCGGCCCATCAGGTTCAGTGGGCGCAGCAGGACACTCAGGAGCATGCCCAGCAGCAGGATGATCAGCACCACAGCAATCACAGTGGCCACGATGGCCGAGTTTCTGAACTCGCCCAGGGCCGCGTAGGCGATGTCTTTATCCATCGCTACGCCGATGTACCAGTTGACCGAGGGCAGGCCGTCTACGTGAGCGAAGGTCAGGATCTGGGTCTTGCCGGCATACTCGCTTTCACTCAGGTCTTGCGACAGCCTGGGCGTATTCGCCGGGTAGACTTCGGCCAGCGTCTTCATCACCAGTGAGGTGTCCGGATGGACCAGGATGCGGCCATTCGCGTCGACCAGAAACGCGTATCCGTCGCCGTGCAGTCGCAGCGAACTGATCATCTTCACCAGGATTTCCAGGCTCAGGTCGCCGCCAATTACACCGGACACGCCGGAGTCTCCCTTGATCGGTGTGGCAAGGGTCACGACCAGGCCCTTGGTCACGGCGTCCAGATACGGCTCGGTCAGGATGGTTTTGCCGGCGCGAAGGGCATCGACATACCACGGTCGGGTTCTTGGGTCGTAGTCGGCCGACATGTCATCAGGCGGCTGGGTGACGAAGGAGCCATCGCTTCTGCCCTGATAAATGCTCATGAAGGTGGCGATCAGCGTGGGTTGCCCGAGTACCCGATTCTGCTCTTGCGGGGACTGAGGCGAAGACGCGTTTTCCGCCAGGTTCTCTACCAGAAGAATTCGCCCTGAAAGCCAGTTACGGATATTGCCGGCGGTACTTTCGCTCGTCTGGTTAAGGTTCTCCTTGAGCTGCACGTGCAACGCATTGCGCTGCAGATAGTCGTTATAGAACGTGAATAGCGTGAATGCGGCGATCACCACAAGGGACGCCGCCAAGAGAATTTTATGGCTGAATTTTAAAGATTTTCTCATGCCGATATGAGCCTTTAGAGGGGTATTGCGCAAGGGGTCATAGGTAGTGGGTGGAGCAGGGGTGGTTATCGGCGGGAATCGGTGTTTATGAATGTCATGTGTCATATAAATGACAAAAGGCCTGATTTTTTCATCTTTCAGCCCCCAATCAGGCTGGCAGCTTCAGATGGCAGGGTGATTCAGGTCGAGGTACCACTGGGCATAAGGCGTGTTTTGCACCTTGTGCCGATTGAAATCTTCAGCGCCATCGGTCCACCAGACTTCACCGCGCTCGCCCAGGGCAACTTTGGCCTTGTCGACACTGGCCCGAGCCGCCTTCAGGGCTGCGGGGTCTTCGGATGCCTTGGCGGCCTTGACTGCACGACGTGCAGCCATCAGCTCATCCACCAGATTCTGGCGGACGTCGTCGCTCAAGGAGGGATTGGAGCACCGCCAGAGTTGCCCCTTGACCACGAAATACCGACCATCAGGCGTGGTCGGGTTCATCTCACGAATACCCGCGGGCGACCGCGTCAGCGCCGATCAGACCTGTCACTCGCCCGGCCAGCGCGTCCAGCCCGAACGGCTTGGTCAGCACTTGCGTGCAAGGCCGCAGGTGGCAATCGTCCAGCACGGATGTCTTGGCGTAACCGGTGATGAACAGGGTCGGCAAGCCAGGTCGACAGTCACCGGCCGCATCGGCCATTTCCCGGCCGTTCATGCCGCCTGGCAAGCCTATGTCACTGATCAGCAGGTCGATGCGTGTGTCCGACTGCAGGATCTGCAAGCCCGATTGTGCGTCTGCCGCTTCCAGGCAGTTGTAGCCCAGACCGCTGATGACTTCGGCGACGAGCATCCTCACCGAGGGTTCGTCGTCTACGACCAGAACGGTTTCGCCGGTGTGATGCGGCGGCTCTTCGATGACTTCCGGCGCAACGGGGCGCGGAGCGCTTTCAGCGGTGTGGCGGGGCAGGTGCATGACTACGCTGGTGCCCTGGCCTTCGACCGACTCGACGCGAATCTGCCCGCCGGACTGGCGCACAAAGCCATACACCATCGACAGCCCGAGACCGGTGCCGGCACCGATGGCCTTGGTGGTGAAGAACGGTTCAAAGGCTTTGGCGGCGATGTCCGGACTCATGCCGATGCCCGTGTCGGTCACGCGGATGCTCAGGTGCTCGCCGGCAGGAATGCCGTGATCCGGGTCGGTGCACTCTTCGAGGGACGCATTGGCGGTCTCGATGATAATGCGCCCGCCGTTGGGCATTGCGTCACGGGCGTTCAGGCACAGGTTAAGCAGCGAGCTTTCCAGCTGGGCATGATCGATCAGCGCGGGCCACAGGTCATCATGGGCGACGACATTGATGTCTATCTCCGGGCCGACCGTGCGCGCGATCAACTCTTCCATGTCATGAATCAACCCGTTCACGTCGGTGACTCTTGGCGACAGTGTCTGGCGTCTTGAGAACGCCAGCAGGCGGTGGGTCAGCGATGCGGCGCGGCGTACTGCGCCCTGGGCGACCGACACGTAACGGTCGACGTCACCGACGCGGCCCTGGGCCAGGCGTTTGGTGATCAGTTCCAGGCTGCCGGAAATGCCGGCCAGCAAGTTGTTGAAATCATGGGCGATGCCCCCCGTCAGTTGTCCGACGGCATCCATCTTCTGCGAGTGACGCAGGGCGTCTTCGATCTGCTCGCGTTCGAAAACCGCTTGTTCGATGCGCTGTTCGAGTGTCTGGTTGAGTTCTCTGACCGCTTCTTCGGCTTTTTTTCTGGCGGTTACATCGATAGAGGAGCCGATCAGACCGATCACGTCGCCGCTGGCATCGAGCAGCGGCGCTTTGGTCGAGAGCCATATCGCTGCAGAGCCGTCAGCCAGGTTGACCTGTTCTTCGATCTGTTCGCTGACATTGCTCTGCATGATCCGGCGGTCGGTTTCCATGAGCGTCCGCGCCTGTTCCTGATCATCCAGAAATTCCAGGTCCGTCTTGCCAATGAAAAACTCGGGCGGCTTGCCGATCAGGTCAGCGGTGCCACGATTGGCGACCAGCATTCGACCTTCGAGATCCTTGGCGTAGACAACGCCGGGAACGGCAGCTGTGAATATTCTCAGCAACTCGTTGAGGCGGTCGCGCTCGTCTTCGGCAGTGCGACGGCCGTCTATATCAAGCAATACACCCGGACTGCGAATGGGTTTGCCACGACTGTCGCGTTCGATTCTTCCGCTGGCTTCGATCCAGCGATAAATACCGTCTTCATGGAGAACCCGGTATTCGCATCGATAGGTTTCGCTACTCTGCAGCGCTTCCTCGATTGACTTGTCGACTCTGGCCGAATCGTCAGGATGAATGGAGGCAATCACCAGTTCCAGTGGCAAACCTTTGGCGCACAGCTTCGGGCACAAGCCGAAGGTCCGGGCAAAACGCTCATCGCCGGTCAACTGATCGGCAATGATGTCCCACACCCAGGTACCGACAACCGCCCCTGACTCCAGGGCAAGTTGCAGCCGCTCGGCTGCTTCCTGCGCCGAGGGAACGGGTGGCTGGGGGGCGAATGGCCTGCCGCCAAAAACATCATTGCTCATCACTATCGACCCACTTGAACGCCTGGTTCACAAAGACTCAGTCATAGGGCAGCGCAGCGGCCTGAAAGTTGTACAAAATTTATTCTATTTTGTGCTTCAGGCCTCACAAAACGATGAGTGACTCTCGATCATTCAATGATTCTGGAGTGGATGATATTAAATTAATATCATCCGGGGCGTGCGCTATTTTCAGCGGAGCAGGCAGGGCGGCGCTTTCAGGTCATGCCGGGCTTGGCGAATCCTCTGAAAGCGCTGGTTTCATTCAGGTATTGGCGTCTTGCGACGTCTCAATGCTGGCCGACAGGCGCAGGAAGGTTGGCAGCCTGTACGGGCGACCAGCGGGTCAACGCGTAAAACACTGCGCCGCCCAGGATGCAGCCGGTAAACCAGGCGAAGTTGGCAATCGGCTTGAACCACTCGACAAAGGTGAAGCACAGACCGACCAGTGCGGTGAGCAGCAATGCCTTGACCGCGATCCAGTTCACGCCGTTGGTGTACCAGTAGCGACCGCTTGGCGTGTCATCGAACAGGGCATCCACATCGATCTGCTGCTTCTTGATCAGGTAGTAATCCACCAGCAGGATGCCGAACAGTGGGCCGATACAGGCCGCCAGCACGTCGAGGGTGTAGTGAATCACTTCAGGGTTGTTGAACAGGTTCCAGGGCGTAATGAAGATCGACGCTACCGCTGCGATCATGCCGCCTGCCCGCCAGCTGATGCGGCTGGGCGCCACGTTGGCGAAGTCGAAGGCGGGGGAAACGAAGTTGGCGACGATATTGATGCCTACCGTGGCGGTGACGAAGGTGAAGGCGCCGAGCAGCACGGCCGTGGTGTTGTCGATGCGCGCGACGGTCGCAATCGGGTCGTGGATCATCTCACCGAAAATCGGCAACGTGCCCGAGACGATCACCACTGTTACCAGTGAAAACGCCAGAAAATTCACCGGTAAGCCCCAGAAATTGCCGCGGCGCACGTCGGCCATGCTGCGGCAATAGCGGCTGAAATCACCGAAGTTCAGCGTCGGCCCGGAGAAATACGAGACCACCAGCGCAATGGCCATGACCACCTGGCCGAACGCTGCCCAGCCGGACAACTCCTTTTCAGCCAGAGTAAAACTGATGTTGTCCCAGCCGGCGCGCCAGACAATCCAGCCTGCCAGAGCGAACATCACCGCATAAACGGCAGGGCCGGCCCAGTCGATGAAGCGCCTGATCGACTCCATACCCGTCCAGAACACCGCGGCTTGCACCACCCACAACGCCAGAAAGCCGAACCAGCCGAGCCAGGACAGTCCGAGAAATGTCACGCTTTGATAGACGGCCAGTTCCGGGAAGAAGCGCAGCACCACGATCACCAGTGCGCTGGACGCCAGGTAGGTTTGAATGCCGTACCACGCCACCGCGATCAGCCCGCGAATGATGGCGGGAATGTTGGCACCGAACACGCCGAAAGCCAGGCGGCAGATGACCGGGTAGGGCACGGCGGCTTGCTGACTGGGTTTGGCGACCAGGTTGGCAATCACCTGAATGATGCAGATCCCCACCAGCAGGGCGATCAGCACCTGCCAACTGGCCAGGCCCAGGGCGAACAGACTGGCGGCAAAAACGTAGCCGCCGACGCTGTGCACATCGCTCATCCAGAACGCCAGAATGTTGTACCAGGTCCACTTCTGCGGCACCGGCCCCAGATCGTGGTTGTGCAGGCGCGGGCTGTACCCGGCCGGGCGTTGATCTGTCATTGCGTGACTCCCTCGGTGTGTCGTGACGGGATCGGAGTACGATCGATGATTTTTTTGTATACGATCGTGTACGCAAAACATGTGCCATACGATTTCTCGTTGGTAGGGAATGGCTGCGAGTCTTGTTTTAGGGCGTTTTTACTGAGACAGGCGGGTAAAACGGGCAAGTCCGAGCAGTGATTTGAAGTGCACGTAAACAGGGCGCTTTTGCTCATTTACGGTGCGATTTATTCGTTTTCAGTTGAGTGGCTCTCTGGCCAGTTATTCAAATCGCGCTACTCATCATGTTCCGTATCAGGCACTATTCTTGTATACGATCTGTAATGCCAATGTGATGTGAAGCCATGATCCGACCTGACAGTGCCCCGTTGTTTCTCACGCCTTCTGCCGCTGAAAAGGGCCGTGATGAACAGATTTACCAGCATGTTCTGGAAGCCATCGTCGAACACCGGCTCGCTCCGGGAACGCGCTTGCCCGAGGACGCACTGGCCGAAGTGTTCGAGATCAGCCGCACCGGCATTCGCAAGGTCTTGCAGCGTCTGGCGCTGGAACGGCTGGTGACCCTGCGCCCCAAGCGCGGCGCGGAGGTCGCGCAACCGTCGGCTCAGGAAGCACAGGATGTATTGGGTGCCAGGCAACTGATCGAGCCCGCGCTGATGGCCGAGATCGCCACGCGAGTCGGCGGCCGGCGTCTGGATGCACTGCGTGCGCTTTGCGATCAGGAGCATGAGGCGCAACACGCGGGGCGCCACAGCGAAGCGATTCAACTGTCGGCGCGCTTTCATGTGCAGTTGAGCGCGCTGGCGGGCAATCAGGTGTTGACCGAACAGGTCGCGCAGCTCACCACGCGATCCTCCTTGATTGTTGCGGTGTACGGTTCGCGACGCAGTGTCGGGTGTGATTGTGGCCAGCATGTCGACTTGCTGGCCTTGCTCGAAAGCGGGCAGGGCGAACAGGCGCGCGAATGGATGGCCGAGCATTTGCGCCGCATCCGCGCCAGCCTGAATGTGGATGCGCCGCTCAGCGAGACAGTGGATTTTCATAGCATTTTCAAACGGCGCTGAAGGAGTTCCGGTGCGTATTCAAGTGATCAACCCCAATACCAGCGAAGCCATGACCCACAAGATCGGTCTGGCCGCGCAAGCCGTGGCGCGCCCAGGCACACAGATCATCGCCTGCAGTCCGGCGGATGGCCCGGTGTCCATCGAAGGCCATTTCGATGAGGCGATCGCGACGCTGGGCGTGCTGGAAGAAGTGCGTAAGGGGCGCGAGCAACAGGTCGACGCGCATATCATCGCCTGTTTCGGCGACCCCGGCCTGTTGGCGGCACGCGAGTACGCCAGCGCCCCGGTGATCGGCATCGCCGAAGCGGCCTTTCATATGGCCAGCCTGATTTCTACCCGTTTCGCCGTGGTCACGACGCTGACCCGCACGCGGATCATCGCCGAGCACTTGCTGCAGCGTTATGGCTTCAGTGAGTTATGCACATCGGTGCGCTGTATCGATCTGCCGGTGCTGGCGCTGGAGGAAAGCGGGCCGGAGCTCATCGAATGCATGGCCGAACAGGCCCGTCGCGCCCGTGACGAAGAAGGGGCAGGAGCCATTGTACTGGGTTGCGGCGGGATGGCGGATCTGGGCAGGCAACTGAGCGAAGCGATTGGCCTGCCGGTCATCGACGGCGTGGCAGCGGCGGTGAAACTGGCCGAATCGCTGGTGGATCTGGGCCTGACCACCAGCAAACACGGCGACCTGGCCGACCCCATCAGCAAACCGTTCAAAGGCCGGTTTGCCTACCTGAGTCGGTGATGGCGTTTGCCCGCAGGGCGCAGGAGCGAACGTGTTCGCGAAAGGGGCGGCATGAACGATGAACATACATCGTCTGAAACACCTTTTTCAGGCTTCTGCCCGCAGGGCGTAGGAGCGAACTTGTTCGCGAAAGGGGCGGCATGAACGATGAACATACATCGTCTAAACACCGTTTTCAGGCTTCTGCCCGGAGGGCGTAGGAGCGAACTTGTTCGCGAAAGGGGCGGCATGAACGATGAACATACATCGTCTGAAACACCGTTTTCAGGCTTCTGCCCGGAGGGCGTAGGAGCGAACGTGTTCGCGAAAGGGGCAGCACGAACGATGAACATACATCGTCTGAAACACCGTTTTCAAGCTTCTGCCCGCAGGGCGTAGGAGCGAACTTGTTCGCGAAAGGGGTGGCATGAACGATGAACATACATCGTCTGCAATACCGTTCCCGAACACGTTCGCTCCTGCGGCCTTAGGCCAGAATCAAAGGCGAACCCGTACCTTACATAGCCGGCACGCCACCCCCGACCAGGGCTTCAGTCGTGTCGTCCGGCACCACAATGGTGTTGTTGCCAGGCGTCAGGATGACCTTGCGGCAATCTTCTTCCTTCTTGTCGAACAGCTTGTAGCCCTTCGCCGCATCCTCCAGTGACATCCGGTGAGTGATGATGGCTTCGGGTTCCAGGCGGCCGGCCTCGATGTGTTCCAGCAATTCAGGCATGAAGCGATGCACGTGGGTCTGGCCCATTTTGAAGGTCAGGCCCTTGTCGAACGCATCGCCGAACATGAAGCCATGGATGAACCCGGCATATACCCCCGGCACACTGACCACGCCGCCGCGTCGTACTGCTGCGATGCACTGACGCAATGCCTTGCCGCTGCTGCCTTCCAGCTTCAGCGTGGCAAGGATGGTTTCCGTGGTGCTGCCTTTGGCCTCGAAACCCACCGCGTCGATTACGCCATCCACGCCGCGCATGCCGGCGGTCTGGCGAATGATCGTGTCAGCCGGATCATCGTCTTCATCAAAATTGATCGGGATCACGCCGTAAGTTTTCTGCGCATAGGCCAGACGATACGGATGGTGATCGACCATGAAGATCTTTTCCGCACCGAGCATTTTTGCGCACGCTGCGCTCATCAGACCCACCGGGCCAGCGCCGTAAATGGCAACCGTCGAACCCTGGCCAATCCCGGCGTTGAGTACAGCCTGCCAGGCGGTGGGGAGAATATCGGAGAGGAACAGAACCTTCTCGTCAGCCAGCGTGCCTGGCACCTTGAACGGACCAACGTTGGCCTTGGGCACTCGCACGTATTCAGCCTGGCCGCCCGGCACACCGCCATACAGATGGCTGAAGCCGAACAGCGCCGCCCCTGGTGGAATCGACTTTTTGTTGAGAATCGCGCCACGTCCGGTGTTGGTGGTTTCGCAGGCCGCGAACTGGTCGAGGTTGCAGAAAAAGCAGCTGCCGCAGGCGATGACGAACGGGATCACCACGCGATCGCCTTTGGCTACAGCCGTGACGGCCGAGCCGGTCTCTTCAACGACGCCCATGAACTCGTGACCGAAGATGTCGCCGTGTTCAACCGTAGGGATTTTGCCGCGATACAAGTGCAGGTCGGAACCGCAGATAGCGGTCGCCGTTACGCGCAGAATGATGTCATCCGCTTGCTCGATCACAGGGTCCGGCACTGTATCGACTTTTACACTGTTCGCGCCGTGGTAAGTCAAAGCTCTCATGATCAATCCTCAGTGGCAGCAGGAATTCCGCTCCGTTACTGAAGATGAACCATGAGCTTTTTGTTGGTTCAGCGCGATTGCTTGACGCGCGGACTAACGGTAGGTCAGTTGCGGAACGCTGTCATATCCTGCAACAGCATGCCCATCAGGCGGTTGGCACCAACGCTGAGCTGACGGCCCAGGCGGCTGATCAGGTGGGTTTGCGGGCTGCTGAACACCTCATGCTGCAAGGGCAGGGCACGCAATGTGCCGGCTTTTATCTCTTCCTCCACGACAAAGGTCGGCAGCAGCGTGACGCCCCCTTGCATGGCGAAGTGCTTGAGCATCGCGAAGGTGCTGCAGGTCAGCGTCGGCTGCACGGTGATGCCCAGCTGGTGCTCGGCTTGCAGCAGAATCTGGCGGATACCGTAAGACACCGCAGGCAGGGCGACACGGTAGTCTTCAAGTGCCCGCAGCTGTATCGGGCCTGGTTCGTCGGTCAGCGGGTGATCAGGCGCGGTGATCACACAGACCGGTTGACGCTGATGCGCATGCGAGCGGATTTTCGGGTCGGCAGCCGGATTGAAGACCAGGCCGATGTGCGCTTCATCCTCGACCACCTGGCGAATCACTTCGTTGCTGCCGCAGACGTTCACGATCAGTTCGATCCTGGGGTACAGCTCGGAAAACCGGGCCAGCGGCTGCGCGAGACTTTCCAGAAACCCCTCCCCGGAGACCAGCGTCACCGAGCCGCTGTGCAAGCCTTTGAGGGCCTGAATCGAATCCAGCAGGACCTCCTGCTGCGTCAGTCGCTGGCGGTAATAGGCCAGCACCTTGTCGCCCGCCTCGGTCGGTTTGACGCCGCGTCGATGGCGCTCCAGCAGGGGGGAACCCAGCTCCTGTTCCAGTTGCGCGATCTGGCGGCTGACCGCCGAAGGCGCAACGTTGAGGAAGTCGGCGGCAGCCCGGACGCTGCCCAATCGTACGGCTTCGAAAAAGTACAGGATGCGTCGATCTTGAACGAGGCTCATGGGCTTCCAGTGTTGCGCTAAAGGCAACATAAATTCGATTTTTGGATTATTGCTGAGAGGGGAGAGCGCTGTCCATACTCGAATCACCAGCACATTGCCGGCCGCAGGGGCCCGCAGCGTCATCCTCTAATTCGTACAAAATCTTTGATCGGGATGCAGACATGACTTTGAAAGCAGGTGTGATCGGACTGGGCAACATGGGCGGCGGCATGGCGGCCACGCTGGCCGGCAAGGGCTTTGATGTCAGCGGCTTCGACCTGTCGCAGGCCGCGCTGGCCCAGGCCGAAAGCAAGGGCGTCAAGCCGGTTGCCGATCGCACGCAACTGATTCAAGGCGTGGACATTCTGATCCTCTCGCTGCCCAAGGCCGAGCACGTGGAGTCGGTGTGCCTCGGCGCGGGTGGCATCAACGAGGTGGGGCGCAAGGGCCTTATCGTCGTCGATACCACGACGTCGACGCCGGAAATGAGCCGCAAGGTCGCCGCCGAACTGGCGAAGAACGGCATCGCCTTCATCGACGCGCCGGTGTCTGGCGGCCCGAAAGGCGCTGCCACCGGCAGCATGTCGATGGTGATCGGTGCCGAGGATGCTGACCTGGCGCGCGCCATGCCGGTCCTGGAAGGCATGAGCGGGACACGCGTGCACGTCGGGCAATGTGGCGCAGGGAACGTGGCCAAGATCGCCAACAACATGCTCGCCGCCTGTCACCTGATCAGCACTGCCGAAGCCGTGGCGATGGCCGCGCGTGCAGGGGTCGATCCGGAAAAACTTCTGCAGGGTCTGAATGCCGGTTCCGGACGCAGCGGTGCCACGCAAGTGATGTTCCCGACCTGGGTACTCAACAAGGCCTATGACTCCGGCTTCACCATGGGCCTGATGCGCAAGGACGTCGGCCTGGCCAGCGATCTGGCGGACAGCCTGGACATGGACCTGCCGCTGTCGCGCGTCGTCGCGCAGTTGTGGCAGGCCAGCAGTGAAACCCTGGCGGACAACGAAGACTTCTGCGCCATCGTGCAACGCACCGATGGCAAACTTTACGGTCATGGAGAATAAGCGATGAGCACTGCAAAAATCCTCGAACTGATGCGTCCTTACTGGGGCGATCGCAGTGTCATCGCCAGTTACGTTGGCGGCCAGTTCATCGAAGGCCACGGTACGCCCGTCGAAGTGCGCAATGCTCATGACGACAGCCTGCTGCTGAGTTTCCCGGACGCCGACGAGTCGTTGGTTGAAGTGGCCGACAAGGCTGCCAGGGCTGCGCAACAACAATGGTGGGCGCTGACCGCCCAGGCGCGTGGCCGTGCCATGTACCAGGTGGGCAATCTGATTCGTGACGAGCTGGAAAACCTCGCGCAGATCGAATCCCTGACCGCCAACAAGCCGATCCGTGACGCCCGCGTCGAAGTGCTGAAAGTGGCCGAGATGTTCGAGTATTACGCTGGTTGGGCGGACAAGCTGCACGGCGAGATCATCCCGGTGCCGACCACGCATCTGAACTATGTGACCTACGAACCGCTGGGCACGGTGTTGCAGATTACGCCCTGGAATGCGCCGATCTTCACCTGTGGCTGGCAGATCGCCCCGGCGATTGCAGCGGGCAACGCGGTCATTCTCAAACCGTCGGAACTGACCCCGCTCAGCTCGCTGATGGTCGGCGTGCTGATCGAGCGGGCCGGCGTGCCGAAAGGGCTGGTCAACGTGATTGCCGGTTTCGGTCATTCCATCGGCCAGGCGTTCATCGCCAAGGCTGACATTCGCAAGGTGGTGTTCGTCGGCTCGCCAGCCACTGGCCGGCATATCGCCGTGGCAGCGGCGCAGCGTTGCATTCCTGCGGTGCTGGAGCTGGGCGGCAAGTCGGCCAACATCGTGTTCGACGACGCCGACCTGGAAGTTGCCTTGCGCGGTGCCCAGGCCGCGATCTTTTCCGGTGCCGGGCAGAGCTGTGTGTCCGGTTCGCGGCTGCTGGTGCAGGAATCGATCTTCGAGAAGTTCACCAATGCCCTGGCAGTGGCAGCGACACAGTTCAAGGTCGGTGATCCGAGCGATCCGGAAACCCAGATCGGCCCGATCAACAACGCCAAGCAATACAACCACGTGAAAAACATGGTCGAGCAGGCGCTCAAAGACGGCGCGAAGCTGGTGGGCGAGCACGCTGATCCGATCCCGGAAAAACCCGGTTACTACATCAATCCGACCGTCCTGGCAGGCACCAACGCGCTGTACTGCGCGCAGGAAGAAATCTTCGGCCCGGTGGTGGTGGCGATTCCATTCAAAGACGAAGAGGACGCGATCCGCATCGCCAACGACAGCCGTTTCGGCCTGGCCGGTGGTGTCTGGACCCGCGATGTCGGTCGTGCTCACCGCGTTGCCAGACAAGTGCGGGCCGGGACCTTCTGGGTCAACGGTTACAAGACTATTCACGTCAGTTCGCCGTTCGGCGGCTATGGTGAGAGTGGTTATGGCCGGTCTTCCGGTCTGGATGCCCTGCGCGAGTACAGTGAAGTGAAAAGCGTCTGGGTCGAAACCGCCGCCAAGCCAGCCGCCAGCTTTGGCTACGGCGCGAGTCTGGAGTAAGCACATGTCCATTTCAAAGACGTTGATTGACGAAGCAACTGTGTGGCGCCGCACCCTCCATGCCGCGCCGGAACTGGGGTTTCAGGAGCTGAAAACCTCTGACAAGGTGGCTGAGTTGCTGAGCGGTTTCGGCATCGAGATCCACCGTGGGCTGGGCGGCACTGGTGTGGTTGGCACCCTGCGTAATGGTGAAGGTCCGACCATCGGCCTGCGTGCCGACATGGATGCCTTGCCGATTCAGGAACTGGGCGACAGCGTTCACAAGTCGACCCACAAGGGCTGCATGCACGCCTGCGGCCATGATGGCCACACCGCTATCCTGCTGGCCACCGCGAGGCATCTGGCCGAGACTCGGCGCTTTCGCGGCACGGTGCATTTCGTCTTCCAGCCTGCCGAAGAGAACCTCGGCGGCGCACAGCGAATGATCGAAGACGGGCTGTTCGAACGCTTTCCGATGGAAGCCATCTACGGCCTGCACAACTGGCCGGGCGTGCCTGCGGGCAAGGTGGTGATCAATCCGGGGCCGATGATGGCGTCGCTCGACACCTTTGAAATCACCCTGACCGGCAAAGGCAGCCACGCGGCCATGCCGGACAAGGGCAATGATCCGATCGTGGCCGCGGCCGAGCTGGTGCTGGGGCTGCAAACCATTGTCTCCCGGCGCCTGTCGCCGCTCGATTCGGCGGTGGTCAGCATCACTCAGTTCAATGCCGGCGAGGCGATCAACGTGATCCCGGAAACCGCCACGTTGCGTGGCACCGTGCGCTGCCTGCAAACCCCTGTGCGCGAAAAGGTTCAGCAACTGATCGGCGAGTTCGTCGAGCGTTTGCCGACGGCCTTCGGCGTGCGCGGCGAGCTGGTTTACAACGTCGGCTACCCGGTGACCGAAAACCACGTCGAAGCGGCTGCCACGATCCGTCGTGCAGCAGTCGCCGCAGTCGGCGAGGCCAACGTGCAGTGGGGCTGCAACCCGTCGATGGCCTCTGAAGACTTCGCCTTCATGCTGCATGCCTGTCCCGGTGCTTACATCTGGATGGGCGTCGACGGCGAGAAGCCGTCAGCGGCGTTGCACAACCCTTACTACGACTTCAACGACCAGGTGATTGAGCCCGGCGTTGCGGTCTGGACCTCGCTGGTGGAGCAGTGTTTGCCGGTGGCTTGAATGGCTCTCGCGCTTACGCCTGCCTTTGATGCTGGCCGTAGGTCATAGGAGCGACGCGGTTCGCGAAAAGGACGGTACCTCCGCAGGGGATGTACCGTCCCGGACGCTCTCGAATACGTCGCGACGCCGGTGGATGTCTGTCAGCACTCGATCAGGTTGACCGCCAGCCCGCCGCGTGAGGTTTCCTTGTATTTGTCGTGCATGTCGGCGCCGGTGTCACGCATGGTGCGGATGGCGTGGTCCAGCGAGATGTGGTGCTCGCCGTCGCCGCGCAGGGCCATCTGGGCGGCATTGATGGCCTTTACGGCAGCAATCGCATTGCGTTCGATGCAGGGGATCTGCACCAGCCCGCCGACCGGGTCGCAGGTCAGCCCCAGATTATGCTCCAGGCCAATCTCGGCAGCGTTCTCTACCTGCTCGGGCGTCGCGCCGAGGATCTCCGCCAGACCGGCGGCGGCCATTGCGCAGGCCGATCCTACCTCGCCCTGACAACCAACCTCGGCACCGGAAATCGAGGCGTTTTTCTTGCACAGAATGCCGACCGCGGCGGCGCTCAGGAAAAAGCGCACCACGTCATCGTCATTGGCCGTGGGTTTGAATTTCATGAAGTAATGCAGCACGGCGGGCACGATGCCAGCTGCGCCGTTGGTGGGCGCGGTCACCATGCGCCCGCCTGCGGCGTTTTCTTCGTTGACTGCGAGGGCGAACAGGTTGACCCATTCCATGGCGCTCAGGGTCGAGCCGATTACGTTGGGGTTATCCAGGTTCTGCAGGTTCTGATGCAGGCGGTAGGCACGCCGCCGCACGTTCAGGCCACCGGGCAGGATGCCGGTTTCCACCAGGCCCTTGTCGACGCAGGCGCGCATTGCGGCCCAGATCACCATGATTTTCTCGCGGATTTCCTCCTCGCTGCGCCAGACCTTTTCATTGGCCATCATCAGCTCGGAAATGCTCATGCCGTGGGTCTTGCACAGCTTGAGCAACTGCGCGCCACTGAAAAAATCATAGGGCAGGACGGTTGTGTCGTTGTCCAGCACGCCGCTGGCGGCCTGTTCAGCGTCGATCACAAATCCGCCGCCCACCGAATAGTAGGTCTGCTCGTGGAGTTCGCCGTTCTTGCCGTAGGCACACAGGGTCATGCCGTTGGGATGGTAGGGGAGGCTTTCATCGAGCAGGCACATGTCCCGCTCCCAGACGAAGGTGATGGCCTGTTCGCCCGCCAGCATCAGCTGGTTATCGGCACGCAGCGCGTCGATGCGCTGGTTGACCTGGCTAGGGTCGATCTGGTCCGGCCACTCGCCCATCAGGCCCATGACCGTTGCGCGATCGCTGCCGTGACCGATGCCCGTGGCCGACAGAGAACCGTACAATCGCACCTCGATCCGTTCTACGCTGTGCAACCGGTTGTGGTTGCGCAGCTCGGTCACGAACAGCGCACCGGCGCGCATTGGCCCGACGGTGTGGGAACTGGACGGCCCGATGCCGATTTTGAACATGTCGAAGACGCTGATAGCCATCACGAAGGTCCTTCAGGTGAGATGATGCACGGGAATTTGGTATTCCCCTTTTTCTGTTACTCATCTTTGGCTTCGGCTGTCGAAACGACAAACGATTGTTGCTATGCAACGCTTTAGCGGAACTCTTCAATGAGCAGAATCTTCAACGCACAGATGCACGCCTGGCTACAGGTGTTCGCCTGCGCGGCCCGTCACCTGTCCTTCACCCGCTGCGCGGAAGAATTGCACGTCACCCCCGGCGCGATCAGCCAGCAGATGCGCCAGCTCGAAGAGCGCCTGGGCTTTGCGCTGTTTCACCGGGTCGGGCGCGGGCTTGAGCTGACCGCTGAAGGTCAGCGTCTGGCGGTGGTCGCCAACGAAGTGCAGAGCCGTATCAGCGAAGAACTGCGCCTGCTGTATTCCGGGCGTATCGGCGGGGTGTTCAAGCTGCGTTGCATCCCATCATTCCTGAGCAAATGGCTGATGCCGCGCCTGCCACGCTTGCAGGCGGCGTTTCCGGACATCCAGTTGCGGATCATTGCCGAGGACAGCAGCGGCTCGTTGCGTGATGACGATTTCGATCTGGCCATCGACCTGAACGACGGCAGCTATCCGGGGTTGTCGACTACGCCCTTGCTGGAAGAGGAACTGTTCGCAGTCTGCTCGCCAGACCTGCTGGTGGGCAAGCCGCCGCTGGATACGCCCAGTCAGCTGGTGCACTTTCCGTTGTTGCACGACATCACTGCCTGGCGCGGCAGCTATGAGTATGCGGAGTGGGAGTTCTACCTGACGGCCATCGGTGCCGATGGCATCGACGTGCGTCGCGGCCACACGTTCAACCGTAATCACCTGACCATCGACGCCGCGCGCATGGGCATGGGTGTGGCTATTGCGCGCAAGGCGCTGATCACCGATGAGCTGGAGCAGGGCTTGTTGATCGTGCCGTTCGGTCATCCGATCAAGGCCAGAAAGAAATACGTGCTGGCCTATCGTGAAGGGGCGCTCAGCACCCCGTCACGTCGCGCAGTGCATGACTGGCTGGTGAACGAGGCGCTTGGCTGACTGCACCGAATCAGGCGGTGCGGATCAATGGAACAGCTCGGCGATCAATACCGCGCCGATGAACGTACCGAAGTTGGCGAGGAACGACACCAGCACAATCCGCCAGCCCAGGCGGCGGAAGGCCGGGAGGTCCTTGGCAATCGACAGGCCGGCGAAGGTCAGCATCGGGGTGATGACCGCCAGCAGGTTGATCGAGCCGGTGATCCGCGCAATCTCGGCGGCCCAGGGGCAGGCCGGCGACGTCAGGAACATCGCTACCAGCGACACCATGCACACCGCCGGGATCTTGCGGCGCAGCAGGTTGCACAGCACCTCACCCACGAAGGCACAGAAAATCATAATGCCCATGCCGGTGAAGGCATCGCCTGACAGTGTCTTGTAGCCGACATAGTTGGCAATCAGCGCCAGTGCCCCCGCCGCCAGCCAGGCACTGATCTTGCCCGACCAGCCCAGTTCCGGCACCTCCAGCGACACGTCGCTGTGGCGCAGGCCTTCCTCGCTCATGGAGGCTTTGGTGGTGCGGCCGATCAGCGGCTCGAGCACACGATAGCCCCAGACCGCCAGTGGCAGGGAGATGAACAGGGTGAAGTAGGTGCCGATGGTGGTGGTGATCAGGTTCGAGGCTGCTGCCAGGGTCATGACTTCCTTGGCGACTTCCGGTGTCTGTTGCGCGGCAATGGCTCCGGCAGCGGCTGCCATCATGCTGCCCGAACCGATGCCTGAGCCCATCGCCAGCGAGTTGGGATGGAAGATCCCCAGGCTGGCGATAAACCCGGCGACGATGGCGATGAACAGCGCGCCGAACAGGGTGCCCGTCAGGTACTCGGCCAATACGCCGCGACCTTCCGGTGAGTCCATGCCATAACGCTCGCCGATGATTGCCAGGCTCGGCTCACGGCCGACCGAGAAGGTCGCACCAATGGCTTCGCGCTTGATACCGAGCATCAACGCCACCGGCAGACCGAGCATCACGGTACCGACGAAGTGGCCGAACTCCTGAAACATCAGCGCCCACCCGGAAGCGAACACCACCGGCAGCGAGCCACCGACCACCAGACCGAGCTTGGCGATGAACAGCAGCAGGGCAGGTTGCAGGATGGAGGCCGAGCGCAATTGCGTGCCGTGGTCGATGCCAATGGTGCCCGGCATACGACGGCTGGCAAGGCCGATCATCGCGCCCAGCAGCAGCGCCCACACCATCGGCAACAGCACCACCTTGCCGGGGCCCAGCGGAATACTGACTGCACCGATCATTTCGGCAATGGTGAGGATAATGGCGGCCCAGACATACAGTTTCACCGTCGATGAAACGGCCTGATTGTCACCCGACACTGCAGCGTGTGAGTTTTGCATGATGATCCCCTTGCCTGCTGAATGACCTTTTTCAGGCCTTATCAATCGTTATTCTGTTTTTCAGGTCGGCGCGGTGAAGCGCCAGGGCAGCGTTGGAAAGTCCATGAAGTCATGGAGACCGTTATCCGGCCAGGTATTTTTATGAGGTCTGAATGTGATCCAGACCCAGGCTGCTTCGAGCCTTCGCAAGGGGATCACAGGGTGCGCTATTTGAAGGGATGAGCCTTTGAATACGGCACTTTGCTGTCCACACGCAATCGCAGTATGCATAGCGAGAGGTTGCACACCAATATTGCGAATTTTATTTATCGTTGCTTTAAACAGAACACAGAACGCCCCGGAATGTGACGCAGAGCGCTCATCATTATGCACAAGTCCGCTTTTGATTCTTGCCGGAGGCCGTAGGAGCGAACTCGTTCGCGAAGACGATGTTTCAGGCGATACATTCTCGGGAAGGCTTGCGGCCCCTTCGCGGACAAGTCCGCTCCTACGCCCGTTGGGCAGAATCAAAACGGCCTTTTGCCCAAGGGGGAGCGAACCGGGAATGTGACGCAGAGCGCTCATCGTTATGCACAAGTCCGCTTTTGATTCTGGCCGAAGGCCGTAGGAGCGAACTCGTTCGCGAAGACGATGTTTCAGGCGATACATTCTCGGGAAGGCTTGCGGCCCCTTCGCGGACAAGTCCGCTCCTACGCCCGTTGGGCAGAATCAAGACGGCCTTCTGGACAAGGGGTAGCGAACCGGGAATGTGACGCAGCGCGCTCATCATTATGCGCAAGTGCGCTTTTAATTCTGGCCGAAGGCCGTAGGAGCGAACTTGTTCGCGAAGACGATTTTTCAGGCGATATATTTTCGGGAAGGCTTGCGGCCCCTTCGCGGACAAGTCCGCTCCTACGCCCGTTGGGCAGAATCAAAACGGCCTTTTGCCCAAGGGGTAGCGAACCGGGAATGTGACGCAGAGCGCTCATCGTTATACACAAATGCGCGTTTGATTCTGGCCGAAGGCCGTAGGAGCGAACTTGTTCGCGAAGACGATGTTTCAGGCGATACATTCTCGGGAAGGCTTGCGGCCCCTTCGCGGACAAGTCCGCTCCTACGCCCGTTGGGCAGAATCAAAACGGCCTTTTGCTCAAGGGGTAGCGAACCGGGAATGTGACGCAGAGCGCTCATCGTTATACACAAGTCCGCTTTTGATTCTGGCCGAAGGCCGTAGGAGCGAACTCGTTCGCGAAGACGATGTTTCAGGCGATACATTCTCGGGAAGGCTTGCGGCCCCTTCGCGGACAAGTCCGCTCCTACGCCCGTTGGGCAGAATCAAAACGGCCTTTTGCCCAAGGGGGAGCGAACCGGGAATGTGACGCAGAGCGCTCATCGTTATACACAAGTGCGCGTTTGATTCTGGCCGAAGGCCGTAGGAGCGAACTTGTTCGCGAAAAAGTCGGTATGGGCGCCAAAATGCATCGCCTGAAACATCGTCTTCGCGAGCAAGCTCGCTCTCACTAATTAGCAGGCGGGACTGCTCAGCTCCAGCGCCTTGGCGCATTCCTCCAGGGAGCGACGCTGGGTATCGGCATACAGGTCCAGTTCGTTAAGCGTCCCGCGTCCCAGCGCCCGCTCGAAATCCTGCTGATTCGAATTCGTCGCGTAATGCGCCTGTGCGTTATCGCCCAGATTGGACTGGAAGATACCCGCCGCGCTGACCGGCAAAAAGTCTTCGTACACCAGTGGCTCGAAGCGCACATGACCGGCTTCGACAAGCTGCTCCAGACTGCCTGATGCGCGCGCGGCAATGCCTGATTCGGTCGGGAAATAGCGGAAGTAGGCCAGACCCTGCCTGCGCATTTCAGCGTGGCTGTCCGGGAACGCCTTGAACGTCTCTTCCAGCAGCCCGGCATAGCGCACGGCATTGGCCTCATTGGGGAACTCGCCCAGCGCGTCGCGGGCTTCGCTCAACAGCCGGTCATACAGCTCGCGGCCTTTGGGCGTCAGTGCGGCGCCACGCTGTTCGATCTCGCCGAAGCGTGCCGAGTGGCTGCCCGACTGACTGCCACCTTGGCCGATGAAGGCAATCGGTTCTTCCAGCGCCTTGAAGCTGGTCTGGCGCAGCAGAATCGGGCACTGGCGACGTGGCGGCCCTTCAACCACCGCTTTGGGGGTGATGCCCTTGCCGGGCATGCCGGCCTGAACCGCATCGATGTCCAGCGTGCGAGGCGTCAGGTGGTTGATGTGCGGACCACGAAACGCCACCACATCAGCGATCAGACGATGCTGCGTGTTCAGCTTCTGATAGTCGTCCAGCGAAACGGTCGCCGTGTTGTGCCAGCGAAAGGTTTCCAGCGCCTGCTGAATGAACTCGGCCGCATCGGCTTCGCTCAAGCCGCCGTCTGCTTCATGCTTGTCGATCAACGCCAGGGCGCCGGGCGTGAAGATATTGCGTTTGCCCAGCACCTGACCGGCGAACTCACGCAGGCTGTCGCTTTCGATCAGTTCCAGGCGCAGCAACGAGGTGAACACGCGAAACGGACTGATCTGCAGCGCCTGCTCATGCACGGCGCGAAAGGCAGTGGAGTGAACCGGCACGCCGGCCGCGCTCAGGTCGTAGTAACCCACCGGCTGCATGCCCATGACCGCGAACAGGCGGGCGAGGGTGGCCAGTTCCTGTGCCGTGCCGACGCGGATCGCACCGTGCCGTTCCATGTCCAGGCGCTGGATTTCACCGGTCTGGCGCAGGCTGTCCAGCACACTGCTGTCATGGCTCATGACCTGTTCGTTGACTTCACTCACCAGCGCCATCAGCGTGCCGTACAGCGGCACTTCGTGCTTGTACATCTGCGACATGGCGCGAGAAAAGCCCGCGCGGATCTGGTCCGGGTCGGCAAAGCGTGATGTGCTCATCAGGGTGTTTTCTCCGTACGGGTTCAAGCCAGCGCTGCCAGGCAGCGCTCGAAAATATCCAGCCCTTCGTGCAGCACGTCGGGTTCGATGGTCAGCGGGATCAGCAGGCGGATAATGTGCCGCGCCTTGCCGCTGGGCATCAGCAGCAGCCCGGCGTCCCTCGCTGAGCTCAGCAGTTCGGCGAGCGGTCGGGTGCCGGGCTCACCTTCCGGCGTGATCAGTTCGATACCGCGCATGCAACCGACACCGGTCAGCCTGCCCAGATACGGCGACAGTCCGCTTGCCCGCCAGGCTTCATAGCGTGAAACGATGGCGCGCTCCTGCTGCTCGCCCCAACTGGACAGGTTGGCATCGGTCATCTGCGCCAGTGACGCGAGGCCCGCTGCGCAGCCAATCGGGTTGCCAGAGTACGTGCCGCCCAGGCCGCCCTTGGGCAGGTTGTCCAGCAACGGCTTGCGACCCACCACCGCGCCCAGCGGGATGCCGCCCGCAATGCTTTTGCCCAGCAGAATCAGATCGGGCTCGATGCCCAGACGACTGAACGCAAAACGCTGCCCGGTACGGCCGAAGCCGGACTGGATTTCATCGGCGATCAGCACGATGCCGTGTTTATCGCAGAACGCTCGCAATGCCTGGGCAAAGTCCGGCTGCATGGCCAGAAAACCGCCTTCGCCCTGCACCGGTTCGAAGATGATGCAGCCCACGTCATTGACGTCGATCTCGACGCTGAACAGCCGGTCCATGGCCTTGAGCGCCTGCTCGGTGGACACGCCGTTGTCCTTGCTGGGGAACGGAACGTGAAAGACCGGGCCGGGCAGCACGCCGACTTTCTGTTTATAGGGGGCCACCTTGCCGTTGAGGTTCAGGGTCGCCAGAGTGCGGCCATGAAAACCACCGTCGAAGGCGATGACCGCCGTGCGCCCTGTGGCGCCGCGTACGATCTTCAGGGCATTTTCGGCCGCTTCCGCACCGCTGTTGGTGAGCATGCCGCTGAGGGGATAACTGACCGGTACGAACTGCGTGAGCTGCTGCATGAAGCGGATGTACGGGTCGTGAGGCGTGGCGTTGAAGCAATAGTGGGTCAGTTTTGCCGCCTGGTCCTGAATGGCCGTGACCACTTGCGGGTTGCAATGCCCCAGATTGAGCACCCCGATGCCGCCGACAAAGTCGATGTAGCGCTTGCCGGCGGTGTCCCAGACTTCAGCGTTGCGGCCGTGGGACAGCGTCATGTTGTGGACAAACGAAATGGATTCGCTGATGTGTTCGCTCATCGGTCTGGCCCCGACTCCGGGTGATCATGATGGCCTTATCCAAACAAACATCGGGCAGCGCTCGCAAACGAAATAAAATCACCGGGTCATTCCAATAATTCCCAATGTAGTGGCCTTTCTGGCTGCTAATGATCAAAAGTTCATTCCTAAAAGGAATCATGTTTTTCAAAAACGTCGTTTGTAGGTCAGCCCCGAGTGGCTTGATACTGAGCTCATCGATGATTTCCACCGTGGTTTCATGACAGGAGAATCAACATGGTTGCCGAGTTACTAGCACGTCTGGGCGTGGCGAACAGTGCCCACACCCAAGGGGACTATCCGGTTTACACCCCGATTGATGGCAGCCGGATTGCCTCGGTCACGCTTGAAGGCAAGGCACAGGTCGTAGCGCGTATCGACAGCGCCCACAGCGCGTTTCTGAAGTGGCGCACAGTACCGGCCCCACGGCGTGGCGAGCTGGTGCGGATCTTTGGTGAAGTACTGCGTGAGCATAAGGCTGATCTGGGCGAACTGGTGTCGGTCGAGGCTGGCAAGATCACTCAGGAAGGCCTGGGTGAAGTGCAGGAAATGATCGACATCTGCGACTTCGCCGTCGGTCTGTCGCGTCAGCTGTACGGTCTGACCATTGCCTCCGAGCGTCCCGGTCATCACATGCGCGAAACCTGGCACCCGCTGGGTGTGGTCGGCGTGATCAGCGCGTTCAACTTCCCGGTCGCAGTCTGGGCCTGGAACACCACGCTGGCGCTGGTCTGTGGCAACCCGGTGATCTGGAAGCCTTCGGAAAAGACTCCGCTGACGGCACTGGCCTGTCAGGCACTGTTTGACAAGGCGCTGAAGATTTTCGGTGATGCCCCCGCAGCGCTGGCGCAATTGGTCATCGGTGATCGTGACGCCGGTGAAGCGCTGGTCGATGACCCGCGCGTGCCACTGATCAGCGCCACCGGCAGCACCCGCATGGGCCGTGAAGTCGGTCCGCGTGTCGCCGCGCGTTTCGGGCGCAGCATTCTGGAGCTGGGTGGCAACAACGCGATGATTCTGGCCCCCAGCGCCGATCTGGACCTGGCCGTGCGTGGCATTCTGTTCAGCGCGGTAGGCACCGCCGGTCAGCGTTGCACCACGTTGCGCCGCCTGATTGTGCACCGTTCGATCAAGGACGAAGTGGTCGCCCGCGTCAAGGCCGCCTACGCCAAGGTGCGCGTCGGTGATCCGCGCGAAGGCAATCTGATCGGTCCGCTGATCGACCAGCAAGCGTTTTCGGCCATGCAGAACGCGCTGACCAAGGCCCGCGACGAAGGCGGGCAGGTGTTCGGTGGCGAGCGTCAGTTGCAGGACAAATACCCGAACGGCTACTACGTCACGCCGGCCATTGCCGAAATGCCTGGGCAGAGCGAAGTCGTGCGTCACGAAACCTTCGCGCCGATTCTCTACGTGCTGGCCTACGACGACTTCGAAGAGGCCCTGCGCCTGAACAACGAAGTACCGCAGGGCCTGTCGTCGTGCATTTTCACCACTGATCTGCGTGAGGCCGAGGCTTTCCAGAGTGCCGCGGGCAGCGATTGCGGGATTGCCAACGTCAATATCGGCACCAGCGGTGCGGAAATCGGCGGGGCATTTGGCGGCGAGAAAGAAACCGGTGGCGGTCGCGAGTCCGGCTCCGATTCGTGGCGCGCCTACATGCGCCGGCAGACCAACACCGTCAACTACTCCCGCGAGTTGCCGCTGGCTCAGGGCATTGTTTTCGACTGATGTGAACCGGGCGCTTATTACCGACATTGCTGGAGTTTTTCGATGGTGCAGTTTGCTCAAGGCTGTCTGTGGGAACAATTGACTCCGCAACGTCCGGTCAGCCCGGCCCTGAGCGGTGAGCGGAGCGCCGATGTGTGCATCATCGGCGCCGGGTTCACCGGTCTGTCGGCGGCGTTGCGCTTGCTGGAAGGCGGCAAGTCGGTGTGCGTGGTCGAAGCGCACCAGGTCGGCCATGGCGGTTCCGGACGCAACGTCGGTCTGGTGAATGCCGGGACCTGGGTGGCGCCCGATCAACTGGACAAGGTACTGGGCAGCGTCGAGGCCAGCCGACTGAATGGCGCATTGGGCGCGGCACCGGCACTGGTGTTCGCGACCATCGACCAGTACCGCATCGATTGCCAGGACACGCGCACCGGCAACCTGCACATGGCGCATAACGCCAAGGGTCTGGCTGACCTGCGCAGCCGTGCCGAACAGTGGCAACGGCGCGGTGCCAACGTCGAATTGCTGACCGGCAAACCCTGCGAAGACGCTTGTGGCACCGACAAGGTCAGCGGTGCCTTGCTCGATCACCGCGCCGGCACGGTGAACCCGATGGCCTATGTCTCGGGCATGGCGCTCAACGTGGTGGCGCAGGGTGGGCAAGTGTTCGGCGATTCTCCTGTCAACGGCTTGCAACGCACCGCTGATGGCTGGAAGGTCTCTACTGCCGCGGGCAGTGTACGTGCCGAGAAAGTGATCATCGCGTCCAATGCCTACACCGAAGGCGAGTGGACCGATATCAAGGATCACATCTTCGCGGGGTACTACTATCAGGTCGCTTCACAGCCACTCAGCGGTGCCGAGCAGGCGCAGATTCTGCCTGGCGGTCAGGGTTCGTGGGATACGCGCACGGTGCTCAGCAACATTCGTCGCGACGCTCACGGGCGCCTGCTGCTGGGCAGCCTGGGTAACGCCGGCAATTATCCGCTGTGGTTCATTCGTCAGTGGGCGGATCGCGTCCAGCAGCATTACTTCCCGCAACTGGGCCGGGTCGAGTGGCAGAGCACCTGGACCGGGCGCATCGGCTTCACGCCGGACCACTTGTTGCGCCTTTTCGAACCCGCGCCAGGCTTGCTGGCGGCGACCGGTTTCAATGGTCGGGGGGTGACCACCGGGACACTGGTGGGCAAGTGCTTTGCCGATTACCTGCTGAGCAACGATGCGACCGCGTTGCCGATGAGTTTTTCAAGCGGCAAAAAGGTCTCGGGCAGTTCGCTGCGCAGCCTCGCCTACGACACGGGTTTCACCCTGTATCACGCCGGGCAATGCCTGCGCGTGGTGCTTTGAACCGAGCGGGTTCAGCTCGTCCTGCTCTTGATGCGCAGCTCTGCACACAGTCCGCCCTGCGCCGAGTTGCGCAGGTGCAGGCTGCTTTCCAGTTTGCGCACGATCATGTCGACGATCGCCAGCCCTAGCCCTGCGCCATTGCTGTGACCCTGACTGTAAAAGCGTTCGAAGAGGCGCGCCTTCTGTTGTTCGTCGATACCCGGCCCTGCGTCTTCGACTGAAAGGTGCGCGCTGCCATCTTCCTGTGTGTGCAGAGCGACGCGTATCTCGCTGGCGGTCGGGGCGAAATTCAGCGCATTGGTCAGCAGGTTCTGCAGGGCAATGGTGATGGCTGCCGGGTCGCTGCGGATCACGCAATTCTCGCCTTCCTCGAACACCAGATCGACGCGCTTCTCCAGAGCCAGCGGCGTGAGTTCGGCCATTTCCTCGCGTACCAGCGTGTTCAGCTCGAAGGTCTGTAACTGGCTGACTTCAAGGCGCGGTTCCAGGCGTGCCATGGTCAATAACTGACTGGCCAGGCGGGCGGCGCGGTCGACGCCATGCACAAGGAAATCCAGTGCTTCCAGGCGTTGCTCCGGGGTTTCGGCCTGGCGCGCGTTCTGCGCGTGGATGCGCAGGATGGTCAGTGGTGTGCGCAGTTCGTGCGCCGCGTCAGCGATGAAGCGTCGCTCGCGTTCCAGCACACTCTCGATCTGGGTCAGCAGGCGGTTGAGCGCGTACTGCATGGGCTCCAGCTCTTTGGGCAGGGGCGTTACAGCAAGCGGTTCGAGGCTTTCGGCATCGCGCTTGCGGATGACTCTGGCCATCGCTTGCAGCGGGCGCAGGCCCCAGCCGATGGCCAGCCAGATCGCCACCACCAGCAGCGGCACACCGATCAGCGTCGGCCACAGCGTGTGACTGACAATGCGCTGAATCAGGTCCTGGCGCACGTCATCGCGCTCACCCACCCAAATGAGAAAACCCTGCTGTGGATCGGCGAGGAGAAAGCCGCACCACTCGTGGCCGTTCTCGACCAGATCATGGGAGCCTTCGGTTGCCGGAGGTGCGCTGAGCAGCGGCGCTTCGGCCGAGCGCACCAGCAGCTCGCCCGAGGTTCGCCAGACCTGAAAGGTCAGCCGGGTTTCGTAGGGATGGGCCACGCCACTGGTGCCGACCCGGCTCATGGCCTGATCGAACGCCTGATACAGCTTGTCGAGGTCCTGTTCACCCGCTGCGCGCTGATGCAGTACGCCTTGCAGCAGGCGCGCGCTTTGGGCCAGCTGTGCGTCGTAGACTTCTTCGATTTCGTGATGGCTGTCGCGCAGGGCGAGCAGGCTGATGGTCAGGTCGCCGAGCAGCAACAGCATCAGCACCGGGACCAGAATGCGCGCGCGTACCGAGGTCATGCCTTGAGCTCCAGCAGGTAGCCGACGCCGCGCACGGTGCGGATCAGCTCGGTGGACAGTTTCTTGCGCAGGTTGTGAATCAGTACCTCCAGCGTGTTGCTTTCGACCTTGTCCTGCCAACCGTACAGGGTATTGGACAAGCGCTCGCGGGTGACCACCTTGCCGGGGCGGATCATCAGTTGATGCAGTAACTGGTACTCCATGGGCGTCATCGGTACTTCGCTGCCCTGGAAACTGACCTGCTGCGACGCCGGATCGAGGCTGATGCCGGCATGTTCCAGCAGCGGTTGCGCACGGCCCTGGCTGCGCCTGAGCAGGGCGCGGACCCGGGCTTTCAGTTCATCGACGTCGAATGGCTTGATCAGGTAATCGTCCGCACCGGCATCCAGACCGGCAATACGGTCGGCAGTCCCGTCGCGCGCGGTCAGGATCAGCACCGGCAGGGTGAGTGCTTCGGCGCGCAACTGGCGCAGCAGGTCCAGGCCATCCAGGCGCGGCAGGCCGAGGTCGAGCAGCAACAGGTCGAATGGCTCGCTGCGCAAAGCGTGCAGCGCGCTCAGTCCGTCCTCCAGCCAGTCGAGGGTATAGCCCTCGGTATTCAGGGCCACGCGGATGCCCTGACCAATGGCTCGATCATCCTCGACGAGAAGCAGGCGCATAGGGTTTGACCGGTGAGTGTGGGGAGAAGGGCGCCATGATGCCGTCAGCAGACAGCAGCGCGAAGTGCCGTGTGTCCGGGAAGATGTTACGAGCTGTTACGTATTAAGCTTTTCCTAAGATTCGTTTCGCACAGTAGGCGCTCCTTAACTGCTTGCGAGTCTCTGTCATGCGTAAAGTCCTGCTGATTTCCCTGTGTCTGGCCAGCCCGCTGGCACTTGCCGGCCCGCAATGCACCACGGCTGACAAGTCCCAATGGCAGGATCAGGCCAACTTCCAGGAGCAGCTCAAGGCTCAGGGTTACGAGATCAGCAAGTTCAAAGTGACCGATGGCAACTGCTACGAAATCTATGGCTTCGACAAGGACAAGCGCAAGGTCGAGATCTACCACGATCCGGTGACGGGTAAAGCGGTGAAGACCGAGATCAAGTAATGAACCGTGGTTCCCTGCGCCTGTGGGACCCGCTGGTCAGGCTGTTTCACGTCTCGATCGCGGGTGTTTTTGTTGCCAATTATTTCTTCAATGAAGCCGGTGGCGACTGGCATATCTGGCTGGGCTATTACGCGGTTGCCTGGCTGGCGGTGCGAGTGGTATGGGGATTCATCGGGCCACGCAGCGCATGCTGGAGTGATTTCTGGCCACATCCGGCGCGCCTGCGTACGCACATCCGCTCGCTGATCGAGCGGCGGCCGATGCATCGGCTCGGCCATTCCCCGCTCGGCGCGCTGGTCATGGTACTCATGATGGTGCTGATCTTCGGCATGGGCCTGACCGGTTTTCTGATGGAAGAGGTCGATGCCTTGTGGGGCGCCGACTGGCCGCAGGACATCCATGAAATTCTCGCCAACACATTGTGTGCCCTGGTGGTGCTGCACATGGCCGCCGCCATCTTCGAAAGCGTGCAGGTACGTGACAACCTGCCCTTGTCGATGCTGACAGGCAAGCGACGTCCGTTGCCCGAAGATCGCCATCGCTGAAACCACACCTTTGTTCCTCTTTACAGTGATGCCTCCCGATGCGTGTTATTTCCCGAAACGTGGCTGCATGGAGCGCAGGCCTGATTGTTGTGGCGATTTTTCTCAGTGCGTGGCTCAGCCATCCACAGCACCGTATTGCGCCCTTTGCGGTCAGCCCCGCGCCAGTTGGCGCTGAGAGCGTGGCGCCCAAGGCGTCCTATATGTCGCGCTTCGCGTCTTCCGACCTGGACGATTTCGTGCATTCTTCAGCCGTGACGGCGTTGCCCGGCGGCGACCTGATGTCGGTATGGTTCGCCGGCTCTCGCGAAGGGGCGGGCGACGTTGAAATACGCACCTCGCGCTTCGATGCGGCCAGTGGCGAGTGGGGCGGCGAGCAGGTGCTGGCAACCCGCGAGTCCACCCAGGCGGGCACCGGCAAATACATCCGCAAACTGGGCAATCCGGTGATCGCCCTGGCTCCGGACAATCGCCTGTGGCTGTTCTACGTTTCAGTCTCGGTCGGCGGCTGGGCGGGCAGCACGGTCAACGCCATGGTCTCCAGCGACATGGGCGCCAGCTGGTCGCCGCCGTGGCAACTGGTGACAACACCGTTTCTGAACATCAGTACGCTGGTACGCGGTGCGCCGGTGTTTCATGCCGACGGTTCGATCGGCCTGCCGGTCTACCACGAGTTTCTCGGCAAGTTTGCCGAATACCTGTACCTGAGCGCCGACGGTGAGGTCATCGACAAGTTTCGCATCAGCCGTGGCAACAATTCCCTGCAGCCCACCGTCGTGCCTTTGGATGGGCAGCGTGCCGTGGCCTTGCTGCGCTATGCCGGCGAGACGTTCCACCGGGTGCTGGCCAGCCGCACCGAAGACGGCGGGCAGAGCTGGAGCGAGCCGTATCCGTTGACCCCGAGCAACCCCAATTCTTCGCTGGCTGCGGTCGGTGTGCCGGGCAAGGGTCTGCTGGTGGCGCTCAATGACTTGCGCGAGGGGCGCTTCAAACTCAGTCTGTACGGGACTGACGAGGAGATGAACGTCTGGCGGCCATTGATGGATTTCGACAAGTCGCCCGATCCGCTGGGCACGCCGTTTACCCTTGAGGCGTACAAGGAGGTGATCGGCGAGGGCTTCCGCAGCTCCAGTGGTGCCCTGCGTCAACCGATGGAAGAGGCGTTTCTGAGCAATCTGGACCAACGCGTCTGCTCGCCCCAGGGCTGCGATTTCGAATACGAATACCCGTACTTCATCCGCAGTCCGGACGGCCTGTATCACCTGGTCTACTCATGGAATAACACCTTCATCAAGCATGTCAGCTTCAACGAGGCCTGGCTGGCGGAGCAACTTTTATGATCGCTTTGGGATTGGCTCATCTGGCGTTTGCCTGGACCCTGTTTGTGCTGTTGGCACCCTTGACCGCATCGTTATGGTGGCGCTGCGGCCTGCTGGCCGCCACCTCGCTATTGAGTGTGATCTCGATCGACGGGCTGTCGATGGCGTCCTATGCCCGCAGCCTGACCGATGACCTGGCCATCAGCAGCCTGGTCCTGCTGGGCTGGCTGACCCTGCAGCGACTCGGTGTGCTCCAGCCGCTGGCCGTGTCCAGACGCGGGGTGATGCTGGTGGTGTTCGCTGCGCTGGCGCTGACCCTGTACCCGGCCACGCTGGGCCTGACCTATTTCGATCCGTACCGCTGGGGCTACAACCCGCGGCCGATGATCATGATTGTCGCTGTCATCGCACTGGGGCTGGTCTTTATGCGCAATGCGCTGGCCGCCGTGATGCTCAGCGCGGCGACGCTGGCCTTCACTTTTCGCATCAAGCCATCGGAAAATTATTGGGATTACCTGATTGATCCGCTGCTTGGCCTTTACTGTTGTGGGGCCTTGCTGATTCTGGCTATCCGTTTTGTTTATCGCCGGGCAATGCAGACGCGCCGTCCGGCCGCTCTGTCTGTCGGCAATGTCTAGAGGAATGACGATGAGTTGGTTGCAATCGCGACGCCTGCATTATTGGCTGGGCGCGGTCATGGTGGTGTTCCTGCTGTCGGCGTTGCTGAGGGGCGTGTTCTTCTACGGGTTTTCCGGCATCGAACCGGGCACGCTGTTCACGCATGGCGAGGTCGCCCAGACGCTGGGCATCGGTTTGCGTTTCGACTTGCGCCTGGCGCTGCTGATACTGCTGCCAGTCGCGGTGCTGCTCTGGTTGCCGGGCTGGAACCTGATCAGCGTGCGTGCCTTGCGCTGGCTGGCGCGAGGTTATCTGATCGTGACGCTGGCGATTCTGACGATGATCTACATCGTCGATTTCGGTCATTACGCCTATCTCGGCGTCAGGCTCAACGCCAGTGTGCTGCGCTATCTGGAGGATGCGCAGATTTCCCGGGACATGCTCTGGCAGACCTATCCAGTGGTGTGGATCACTGTCGGTTGGCTGCTCACGGTCGCAGTGCTCGGCTGGGTATTGATCAGGCTTGAGCGTGTCACCCTGGACCGTGAGGCCAGACCGATCAAACGCTGGTCCGCGGTCTGGGGTTCGGCACTGATGATCTGTGCGACCTTCCTCGGCCTGTTGGGCCGGGTGGAGAATCTCAATCTGGAAAACCCGGTACCGCTGCGCTGGAGCGATGCGTTCTTCTCCGGCAACAGTCAGGTGGCGGCGCTGGGGCTTAATCCGGCGCTGTTTCTGTACGACACGCTCAAGGTCTCGCAGTCGAACTTCGATGAGCCTCAGGTGCGCAAGCATTATGAAAAAGTCGCGCGTTATCTGGGCGTCCGCCAGCCAGACGTGCAGGGGTTGAGTTTCAAGCGTCATCAGCCCGTGCAGCCTTACCGGCTGCCGGGCGAGCGGCCGCCGAATGTCATGTTCGTCATGCTCGAATCGCTGGGCACCAGTGCCGTCGGCGCCTACGGCAACCCGCTGAACCCGACGCCGAACCTGGACCATCTGGCCACCCAAAGCTGGTTCTTCAAGCACTTTTACGTGCCGGTTACCGGCACTGCGAAAACGGTCTGGGCGAGCATCACCGGGGTACCCGACGTGACCCGGCAGGAAACGGCTACACGTCATCCGCTGCTCACCCGGCAAAACACCATCATCAACGACTTCAAAGGGTACGAGAAGCTGTACATGATTGGCGGAAATTCCGGCTGGGCCAACATGAACGCCCTGATCCGTCGCAGTATCGACGACGTACGGCTGTATGACGAGCGCGACTGGAAGTCACCGCAGGTGGATGTCTGGGGGATTTCCGACCTGGATCTATTCAAGGAGAGTGACCGGATCCTGCGTGCGTTGCCAGCCGACAAACCGTTCTTTGCCTACGTGCAGACTGCGGGCAATCACCGGCCGTTTACCATTCCCAAAGACAACGACGGTTTTCAGGTCAGCGACAAGACCGTGGAGCAGGTCCAGGCCGCCGGTTCGCGCAGCGTGGAGCAGTACAACGCGGTGCGCCTGCTGGATTTCAATATCGGGCGGTTGATGGAGCTGGCCAAGGCGGGCGGTTACTACGAAAACACCATCTTCGTGCTGTTTGGCGATCACAACACGCGCATCAGCCAGATCCCGCACATGGCACCAGCGTTCGAGCAATTGGGCCTGGAGAGCAACAACGTTCCGCTGTTGATTCACGCCCCTGGCCTGCTGGGCACACGGGTCGTCGACGAAGCGGTCGGCCTTGCCGACCTGCTGCCGACACTCGCCGGGATGGCCGGTATGGACTTCACCAGCGGCACCATGGGCCGCGACATTCAGCAGGCGGCTCCGGAAGGTGAACGCGTAGTGCCGCTGGTACTGCGCGAAGGTACGTTTCCGCTGATCGGCGGTGTCACGCGCAACTACCTGCTGCAAATGGAACACGACGGCAGTTCGCCAACGCTCCACGACCTGTCTTCGCCCACGCCGCTGGACAACGTCGCCGAACAGAATCCGCAAGAGTTCGAGCGGCTGCGCGACCTGACCCGCGGTCTGCATGAAACCTCGCGAATGATGCTGTATCAGAACGTGCGTTGACCACGTGAGCTGGCCTTTTCAGCGTTGTCACGCAAGCCGCTGGTCGAGTCAGGGGCTTGCGTGAGGATGGCATCGTTATTGGATGATGTTAAAGTGCTTGCCTCTGTGAACCGCTCGCGCATCTGGCGCGTATAGGGTTCGGTTTTCAACTATCGTTATTTGGTCGATAGCGGATTTTCGGGCGGTGGCAAACCGTCGTCTTATTTCGCTGACTGTTTTTCTTTATGGATTGTGGTATTTCATCGCAAACGCAGGAAAAACCTGTCAGATTTTGCTCTGAATCTGTATTTTGGCGGCCTGTTTTCGCTCGGATGCGTTTTCTGCCCATTGCACACTCAAGAGCCTTCCTGGATGCCGGCAAGTTTTCCACGTGTTACCCCGCCGAAACTGCTTGATGCACTGCGTGCTGAAACCAGTCAGTTGCACGTCAGGCTTGAAAAACGCATGCCGTTTTTTTCATCCGCTCTCGATCACGCTCTTTACCTGCGCCTGCTTCAGGCCTATTACGGCTTTTATGCACCGCTTGAAGCGGTATTGCACGGCAGTGCCTTGGTACCTGCGGAGCTTGTCCCGGCCGAGAGGGTCAAAACACCTGTGCTGGTCGAGGATCTTCATGCGTTGGGGATGTCCGATCACGACATCGGGCAATTGCCCCGCTGCCAACAGTTGCCCGCCATTGATTCTCCCGGCGCCTGTCTGGGTGTGATGTATGTACTGGAAGGGGCGACATTGGGCGGGCAGGTGTTGCGACGCGAAATAAACAAGCGTCTGGGTCTGGATGGGCAAAGTGGAACGGCCTTTCTCGATGTGTATGGCGCCCGCACCGGACCTCGCTGGAAGGCGTTTCTGAACCATCTGGATGAAGTGTCGCGGGAAGTTGCTTTTAATGATGCTGCCGCGTTTGCAGCGCACTCCACATTTGCATGTTTCGAGCACTGGCTCGAGGGTCAAAAGGTACTGTTATGAGCCAACTCGACAAAGACGCCTTTGAAGTCCTTCTGGCCAATTGTGCGGATGAGCCCATTCAGTTTCCCGGCGCCATTCAACCCCATGGCCTGCTGTTTACCCTTGCAGAGCCCGAGCTGACGATCCTGCAAGTCAGCGCCAACGTGCAGACTGTGCTGGGTCATGTGCCCGAGCAGTTGCTCGGCAAGGGGCTGGACTGTGTGCTGGGCGCTGGCTGGGCCGAGGTGATCAGAAGCGCCAGTGCCCATGATTCGTTCATCGACGCGCAACGCCTGCTGATGTCGATCAACGGCATCGAGTTCGAAGCCTTGTTACACCGTCATCAGGGCGTTCTGGTGCTGGAACTCGAAATTCAGGGCAAGGATGCGCAGTCGGTGAGTTATTCCGAGCGCACCGGCAACATGGGTCGCATGTTGCGTCAACTGCACGCTGCGAGTGATCTGCAGACCCTGTATGAAGTCAGTGTCCGCGAGATCCAGAAAATGACCGGTTACGACCGGGTGCTGATCTACCGTTTCGAAGAGGAGGGCCATGGCCAGGTGATCGCCGAAGCGTCGGCGCCGTCCATGGAGCTTTTCAACGGTCTGTTTTTCCCGGCATCGGACATTCCCGAGCAGGCGCGCGAACTGTATCGCCGCAACTGGCTGCGCATTATTCCCGATGCCGATTACATCCCGGTGCCCCTGGTGCCTCAACTGCGCCCGGACACTCAGCAGCAGCTTGATCTGAGTTTTTCGACGTTGCGCAGTGTTTCACCGATCCACTGCCAGTACATGAAGAACATGGGCGTGCTGTCGTCCATGAGTGTGTCGCTGATTCAGGGCGGCAAGTTGTGGGGATTGATCAGTTGCGGCAACCGCACGCCGCTGTACGTGTCTCACGAATTGCGCAGTGCCTGCCAGGCGATAGGCCAGGTGCTGTCGCTGCAGATCAGCGCCATGGAAGCGCTGGAAATAAGCCGTCAGCGAGAGGCGAAGGTCAGGGCGCTCGAGCAATTGAATCTGGCCATGGCCGGGTCCGAAGAAAACGTCTTCGATGGCCTGGCGCAGCAACCCCAGTTGTTGATGGATCTGGTCGGCGCGACCGGCGTCGCCATCATCGAAGACCGGCAAACGCATTGTTTCGGCATCTGCCCTGAGCCGTCCGACATACGTGCATTGCATGCCTGGATGATCGCTGGTGGCGAACCAGTGTATGCCAGTCATCATCTATCCAGTGTCTATGCGCCTGCCGAGGCTTATCAGCCAGTCGCCAGCGGCGTATTGGCGATGAGCCTGCCAAAGCCGGTCGACAATGGCGTTATCTGGTTTCGTCCCGAGGTCAAGGAAACGGTCCAGTGGAGCGGTGATCCTAAAAAGCCATTGAACATGGAAAGCTCGGCGGGCGGCATGCGTCTTCGGCCGCGTACCTCGTTTGAGATCTGGAAGGTCGAGATGACCGGGATCGCTACGAAGTGGAGCTACGGCGATGTGTTCGCCGCCAATGACCTGCGCCGCTCCGCCCTGGAAAATGACCTCGCCCGTCAGGTGCGCAGGGAGCAACAGGCTGTTCGCGCGCGTGACGAGCTGGTAGCGGTCGTGTCCCATGACTTGCGTAACCCGATGACGGTCATTTCCATGCTCTGCGGGATGATGCAGAAGTCGTTCAGCTCCGATGGGCCGCATACGTCGCGACGTATTTCCACGGCAATCGATACCATGCAGCAAGCGGCCAGCCGCATGAATGTGTTACTCGAAGACCTGCTCGACACCTCGAAAATCGAAGCGGGCCGCTACACGATTACGCCGCAGCCACTGGAAGTCAGCCAGATATTCGAGGAGGCCTATACCTTGCTGGCCCCGCTGGCGATGGACAAGTCCGTCGAAATTTCCTTCAACGCCGAGCCAGACATCAAGGTCAATGCTGACCCGGAGCGGCTGTTTCAGGTGCTGTCCAACCTGGTTGGCAACGCCATCAAATTCACCCCGAAACTGGGCAAGATCGACGTGTCAGCCATGTCCAACGGCACTGAAATCGTGTTCACCGTGCGGGACTCCGGCGAGGGTATCCCTCCCGAGCAGTTGCCGCATATCTTCGAACGCTACTGGACCGTCAAGGAAGGCAACCCGACCGGCACCGGCCTGGGCCTTTACATCTCCCAGGGCATCGTCAAGGCCCATGGTGGAGAACTGGTAGCGCAAAGCCAGGTGGGCGAGGGCAGCGAGTTCCGCTTCACGGTGCCAATGGCGGTTTGATCGCGTTCTCAGGCTTGCAGTGAGTTTCAACTCAAGCCTGAGTCGCATCAGCCCTGATGCCAGTGGGTGGCCTTTTCGATGTATTCAACGTTCGCTGGAAGTACCTCGCGCAGGAAGGCGAGGTACTTGTCCATCAGCGCCTTGCTGGGAAAGCGCGCGGCGAAGCCGGTGGTGATATCGTCGCAATGGATAATGACCATCAGGCGTTTGTGATCGACCGTGACAAATTCGTGCAGTTGCCAAGGGGCGGTTTGTCGATGGTGGACAGGGTTTTCCCAATTCAGCAGTTTGATGGCGGCGATGAAGGCCATCGCCACCGGACCGACCAGAAAGAGCAACGATCCGGTCAGGATGGCGACGAGTGCGAATACCAGCATGACGAAAATGGCGATGCCTTTGAAGAAGCTTGAGGCGAAGTCGGGGTAGTGGAGGTAATACTCGACCGTGGCGCCGTCGGTTTTCAGGGTGTAGTTGTAGATGGTTTTTTGGCGGACACCTAGCGCGATGATATAGATTGCAGCTCCAGTTAACGTAATTACTTGGTAGCTCGAGTCCATTGGGTTTTCTATGTAGTGATCCCAGCTTATCCATAAAGTAAAGCTCAGTACAAGAGCGCATAAGCAAATAACACTTAGCTCAGATATTAGGGTTTCTTTTGGTGATCTTGCAATGGTTTTTATTGTCCAATTCAATAGGTCTTTACTATTATGGGGCAGGTTTTTATTTTGAGTTTTTAGCACGTCGCTCACAGGTGTTTCGCTTTTGTGTGTGTAAGTGGCGGATGTCTTTTGTTCGGTCATGTTATTAATCCGCAATCTCAAGAGTCAGCGCGTTGATTAAACTTGCTGATTTTACTTCAAACTCGGTGGCGTCTACCCCATTGATAGCGGTTTCGCCCTTACCGCTTAGCTCAAGCTGAAACAGGTAGCCAATATCCTGTGGATCTGAGTTCAGTAGGTTGTTTGAATACCATATTTTTAGTTCTAGGTATGCTGCTTCTTTCTCGAGTGGCACCCAGGTTTCCCAAACCAGATCCTCACTTTCTGGAGGCATGCGAGGAAATGTAAAATCTTCCTCAGCATTGCGAGCGGGTAGATTAACAAGTTTTCCAAACTGATCAGTCTTTTTGAATTGACCCCTACTAAGAAATGATTCATGTATTGAAGAATCAATTTTTTTCACGGGAAGCACGCCCCAGGGACGTTTACTACTGATGACGTTGAAATGCACCGACTGACCGCGCACCACTTTGGGCAAGAGGATTTGAACACCAGCACCATACTGCTCCGGGGTGCTGTAGTAATCACCTTTGCCGAGGTAGCGGGTTGCATCACGTGTGGTGCTCTTCACATAAACTTGAGGACTGAGCTGTATCGTGAGTAGAGCAAGCTTTTCTTCAAGTTGGCCTTCTCCATTTGTAGAGTATCGATATTCGATTGACTTTGACCAGCAACATTTTCTTAGCCACCGTCCTATACTGTCTTGTTTTAAGTGGTTCAACGCCATTGTGGCGAGCAGATACACGACACCAGTCAGCAGCAGTACAGCACTGAACCATGAAGCCATTGCGAACGCAGCGAGAAAAGTTGTCGGGAAGAGACCAGCGCTGAGCTGAATGGCGCTGCCGAGTAGCATCATGGCGACCGACGCAATTTTTATCTCACTCGCTATCCGCTCTTCGCTTGTTTTGACCTTGTTTAGATCATTTCCTATATCCAGAATTTCCAGCATGGCCGCCGCTATCCCAAATGCCCCCATCGCCACCATCGAACCTCTAAACCCACGTATAGCATCCCCCCAAACCGCATTACCCCGTGCTTTCCAGTAAGCCGCCGACTTATCGAGAATGCCTATGTCATAGCCGCCAATGGAAAGAGGCTTGGCCGTACTGATAACCACCCACGGCGCTTCAACAAACACCGCCATCAACAGGTTAAAGCTATACCCCAACCCATACGTCACCTTGCCAATATCCTTGGCACTGAAGTTTCCGTCCCGAGTAAGGTCGCGATAGGTGAAGGCGGTGTTGATGAAGTTGAGCATGATCACGCCCCAGGTGATCGAACCGGCAATGCCTCCCAGTCCATCGAGCCAGCGCCTGGCGGTGCTCAGCCATTCTTTGGTGATGGCTTTGCCGGACTGGAAGTGCAGGCGAATCTCATCCTGCAACTGCTTGGCGTATTGGTTGTTTTGAAAGTCGAGCAGGGCGGGCATGCTCAGTTCGTGCAGACGAAGTTTTTGCTCGAGGGCGCGCAGGTGGCTGGCGATGCTTTTGCGGGGGTTGTAAGCGGTGGGGTAGAGCCAGCTGCGGCGGGTGTCGCTGATCTGTTTGTTGAGTACCTGCCACTCCCTGATCCAGGTTTTCAGCTTCGCGAGCATGTTGTGATCGATCGCGATACGCGCCTTTGAATCGAGCAAAATCTGGCCAATCAACAGTGTGCGAATCAGTGCCACGATGTTCTGCTGCTTGCCCACTGCCAGGCGGCTGTCGATAGGCACCCAGGCCAGCAGGATACTTTCGAACGTTGCCTTGCCTGCGCTGCTGGCCAGTTGGCCGATGGCTTTGAAGGTGTCCTGAACAGGTTGTTTCAGCGCCTTCATCCACGGCTTGTCGGCAAAGCCCTGGTGATTGAGCGTGCCGTTGAGTTCGCCGATGCGGGTGGCCAGGTTGGTGATGTCGCCGAGGCCGTTCAGCAGCGCGTTGGCCTCCTGGTGCAGCGCGTGCTTGAGCGCCGGTGAGAAGCCGTAGCGCAACGTGCCAAACAGGCTGCTGTCGTTGGCTTCCTGCTCGGCGAGCCAGGCGCTGGCGGCGTTGTCCTGAGCGTAAATGATCTGCAGATTGAGCATGAGCGTTTGCAGGTACAGCAGGCTTTCAGGGTGGGTAGTGTCGACAAACAGCTTGAGCGGTTCCGTGCCCAGATGGGTCGACCATTGCCGAAAGTCGCTTTGCGTGTCTCGCACCTGTTGCAGCAGTGTGTCACCGGTTGGCAGGTGCTGCTGAAGGTACGCACGCGCACCACTCAGATCGACCTCGCGACGCCATTTGTGGCGATCTTTCCAGGCTTGCAGGGCCTGGTCGGAGGGCGCGCTGCCGTATCGCATTTCAATCGATTTGCGCATATCCAGGCTCTTGAACATGTCCGGCATCAGCAGAAAATCGCCGGGAACGTTACTGCTGCTGATCTGCGCTTCCTCAAGGATGCACTGCTCGAAGTAAGCTTCGAGCTCGCCCAGATACTGGTGAGTGAGCGCCGCATTGCCGCGCACCGATGCCGGCAGTTTCTCCGGTTCACTTTCAGCGCCACATAGCGTGGCGACGGTCTGGGCAATCTGGATCTTGTGTTCGTGCTCGGCTTGCCAGTTGCGGTATGCGGCCTGATCGGCGGCCAGTTGCATGCCCAGATCGTTGAAAATGGACAGAGGGTCATCAAGGGCAATGAGCAGAGAGCTGTCCTGATCTTCAACGCTGCCCTGCCAGAAAACGTCGGCGCCGATTGGCGAAAACAGTGCCTTAACTTCATCGCTATCCGAAGGCGGGCGAGCAGCAGGAATCGCCGAGTCTGCAAAGCGGTCATCATCGACCACATACTCCTTGTCGATGTCCGCTACCGCCTCGGCGATACGGTTCAATGGCAAGGTATCCGGCTCGGCCATGGTCGTGCAGTAGCGTTTCAGATCCAGCGCTTTCATCCATGAAGCGCGGCTTTCCGGACTGGAGCGCAGGTGTTCGCAGATTCGCCACGTCCATTGCTGCGGGGAAAAGGCGATGTGCAGCCGGTTGTTTCGCGGATAGAGCAGGAAGGGTTTGCCATCGTCGGCACTGCTTCGCCGGTCACTGCCGATCTGTGCGTCTGTCCAGATGATGCGGCTCAGATGACCATTGGCGGCTGACGAGAGGTACTCATGAAAGGTGCCGGCCGTTTCGTCATAGACATACACGTAGCCGTCATACAGCTGGCGAAGGGTATAGCTGCGTGTTTTCAGCTTCGGCATCACCGCCCAGCGGCTGCCCTTGAGCAGCGGCTTGAGCTTCTCGGGCGCGGCATCGTAGCGGGAGCGGTCCAGCGCATAGCGCACTGGCACGATGGCGATGTCAGGTCCGCGGAAGGGACACAGGCTGGTGGCCGTGGCGGGAGTTTTGGCGAACGTTGCAGCACGTCGTTGAGTATGGGTGCCGGATTTGTCGGTCATGCATGGAATCTCTGCGCAGAAACGGGCGATATCGCCCGCTGTATGCAGAGGTGCATTCCAAGATATGTGCCGACTGTCTATTTATCGATATAAAACAAAGAGATAGAGATTTAAAGCAAAGACATCAAGCAAAAAAAGCATGAAATAGTGCGCAAATGTCTGCGCACATGCGCTGACTCATACCTGTGTGCTGCAGCGCTTTGAATACGAGCCTTGGTCAGTTTTATGCGGGTATCGGGTGCGCAAAAATCTGCGCATCCCGCACCACGCCATCTGCGCAGGATCACGCTGTCTTCGGCAATGGCGCTCAGGCGCTCCCTGCCACCTTGACTGCCGACGACCGACTGAGCCGCAGTGCCACCAGACTGCCGACGATGGTCAGCGCGGCCAGTGAATACAGCGCCAGGGTAGTCGAGCCGGTCTGATCCTTGATCCAGCCCACCAGGTAAGGGCTGAGAAAGCCTGCCATCTGCCCAATCGAGTTGATCAGCGCCAGCCCGCCTGCGGCGACGCTGGCACTCAGCAGGGCGGTCGGTAATGGCCAGAACATCGGCAGGCTGGTCAGCGCACCCATGGTGGCGATGGTCAGCCCGATGATGGCAACGATGGGCAGCGTCGCGAAGTTGGCGGCGATGATCAGGCCGGTCGCGCCCATCAGCATCGGGACCACCAGATGCCAGCGGCGCTCATTGCGCAGGTCGGCGGAGCGGCCGACCAGCAGCATGAACACGCCTGCCATCAGGTACGGCACGGCGCTGATCCAGCCGATCACGAGTGCATCGCTGAAACCGAGGTTCTTGATGATCGACGGCAGCCAGAAATTGATCGCGTAGACGCCGCTTTGAATGCAGAAGTAGATAAAGCCCAGGATCCATATGAACGGCATGCTCAGCACGGAAGCCACCGAGCTTTTGCCGTGCACCGGACGGCTCAGTTCATCGTTGGTGATATCGGTCTTGACCCGCTGACGCTGTCCGGGCGTCAGCCAGCGGGCATCCTCGACCTTGTCGCACAGCAGAACGAAGGCCAGCACACCCAGCGCCACCGTCGGCACGCCCTGAATCAGGAACATCCATTGCCAGCCGGCCATGCCGCCCTGGCCCGCAGCGAAATGATTGAGAATCCATCCGGAAAACGGGCCGCCCAGCAGGCCGGAGACCGGGATGGCCGACATGAACAGTGCCATGATCCGCCCGCGACGCTGATTTGGATACCAGCGCGAGAGGTACAGCACGATGCCTGGGAAGAAACCGGCCTCTGCCATACCGGTCAGAAAGCGCAGCACGTAGAACTCGACCGGCGTGGTGACGAACATCAGGCAGGTCGAGAAGATTCCCCAGGTAATCATCATCAGACCGATCCAGCGACGCGGCCCGAAGCGGTTCAGCGCCAGATTGCTGGGCAGGCCACACAGCACGTAGCCAATGAAGAAGATACCGGCGCCCAGGCCATAGACCGTCTCGCTGAAACTCAGGGCATCGAGCATCTGCAGCTTGGCAAAGCCGACGTTCACGCGGTCGAGGTAATTGAACAGGTAACAAATGAAGATAAACGGGATAAGGCGCAGGGTGATGCGACGGTAGACATGATTGCCTTCGGCGTCGCCCACCTCGTGGGTCGAAACAGGTGTCATGGCGGGGGTTCCTCTGTGCTTGTTGTTTTTATATAGCCAGATAGCTATTGGACGCACGTCTGATCATAGGTGGGCAGTGTCGAAAACGCTTTGGGGTTTTGCACGGCGGCGGGGAGCATGCGTTGTGTGATTGCACAACGCATGTCGACGGGCAGCCTATGGCTTGTGAGTACGCAGCGCAATCACAGCGCCGGGGCCGACGCTCTACTCGACAGCCTCATACGGCAAGCCCACGTAGTTCTCGGCAATGGTCCTGCGCCCGGCTTCCGAGCCGACGTAGTAGTCCAGTTCAGTCTGCTGGATGCGCTGGCTGAAGGCGTCGGTGTCGGGGAAGTTATGCAGCACCGACGTCATCCACCAGGAGAAGCGCTCGGCTTTCCACACTCGGCGCAGGCAGATCTGTGAATACTTTTCCAGCAGGTCAGTGCGGCCTTCCTGATAGACCTTGAGCAGGATGCGGTACAGCGTGCTGACATCGCTGGCCGCCAGGTTCAGGCCCTTGGCACCGGTCGGCGGGACGATGTGCGCGGCGTCGCCGAGCAGGAACAGGCGGCCGTACTGCATGGGTTCAACCACAAAGCTGCGCAGCGGCGCGATGCTTTTCTCGATGGACGGGCCGGTGACCAGTCGCTCTGCCAGATGCTCGGGCAGACGGGATTTGAGTTCATCCCAGAAGCGCTCGTCCGACCAGTCTTCGACCTTCTCGTCGGCACTGACCTGCACGTAATAGCGGGTGCGAATGGCCGAGCGCATGCTGCACAAGGCAAAGCCGCGCGGGTGATTGGCGTAGACCAGCTCTTCGTTGACCGGTGGCGTGTCGGCCAGTACGCCGAGCCAGCCGAACGGATAGACGCGTTCGAATACCTTGAGGGCGTCAGCGGGAATCGATTGCCGTGAGACCCCGTGAAAGCCGTCACAGCCGGCAATGTAATCGCAGTCCAGGCGCACGGTCTCGCCGTCTTTCACGAACGTCAGGTACGGACTATCGCTCTTGAGGTCGTGCGTTTTGACGTCCGTAGCGTTGTAGATCGTCATTGCTCCGGTCGCGGCGCGCGCGGCCATCAGGTCGCGGGTGACTTCGGTCTGGCCGTAGACCATCACCGTCCTGCCATCGGCAAGACTCTTCAGGTCGATACGCTCGCAGCGACCGGCGAACGCCAGCTCGAAACCGTCATGGATCATGCCCTCTGCGTCCATGCGTTCACTGACGCCCGCTTCACGCAACAGGTCGGTCATGCCTTGTTCCAGCACGCCGGCGCGGATGCGCGAAAGGATGTAATCGGGGTCCTTGCGCTCGACGATGACGTTGTCGATGCCGGCACGCTGCAGCAGTTGGCCTAGCAGCAGCCCGGAAGGGCCTGAACCGATAATGGCAACCTTGGTCTTCATGGCGATAGTCCTGTCTTTTGATCCCTGCCAGGTTTAGTCAGCGGGACGTGTTTGTTTTTGTCTCCTGCATTTTTAATGGATGCCGTCGAGATAAGAAGGCAATATCCGCTGCATTATCTGGACTTTCCGAGGGTCCGGACGAGAGAGGGCGACATGGCCAGACCTGCCACAGCAGCGATACCGGTGTTCAAGCTCTATGGGGAAACCACGGCCTGGCCGACCCCGGACCTGATTCATTGCGAGTCGATCCCCGAGCGCAGCAGGATTCACGAATGGGAGATCAAGCCGCATCGGCATGGCGATCTGGTCCAGCTGCTTTACGTGCAGTCGGGCAAGGCGATGCTCAAGGTCGAGGACCGGGTCAGCGAGGTCGAGATGCCTTCGTTGCAGGTCGTTCCCGCACTGAGCGTGCACACCTTCAGGTTCTCCAGAGATATTCAGGGCCATATTCTCAGCCTGGCCAGACCCTTGGTGGAGCAACTCGAGGCTGCGCTCGACGTCTCAGCCCTCAGCGCGGCACGCTGCTATGCGCTCGGGGCGGATGGCGATTATGTGGACACGCTGTTCAATGCCATTGCCAATGAATACCGGCAGCCCAGAGCGGGCCGCGATCTTATGCTGCACTCGCTGGTCAATGTGCTGGCGGTGTGGCTCAGTCGGCGCAGCAGTGAACATGCAGGCGAAGAAACTCATGCGATGGATCGCGGCCGCGAGCATTTGCAGGTGTTCATGCATCAGCTGGAAGCGAGTTTTCGCGAGCACTGGTCGATCGACCAGCATGCTCAGGCGATGGGTATCAGCGCCGCGCATTTGAATGCACTGTGTCGGCGGCTGTGCAACCAGTCGGCCTTGCAGATCATCAGTGAGCGCTTGTTGCTGGAGGCCAAGCGCAACCTGATCTACACCACCCTGACCATCAATCAGGTCTCAGACAGCCTTGGGTTTTCCGAGCCTGCGTATTTTTCGCGCTTCTTCAAGCGCGCTACCGGGCAGTCGCCCAAGGCATTTCGCCAGCAAAAATAGAAACGGGGTGCTCAAGAGCACCCCGTCGGCTTGCCGTACGTCGCTATGCGGTCAGGTTACGACCTGATAGCACGGCACGTACGCCGCGCCGCCTGGCAGCTTCATGCGGTGCTGATCGACGAAGGCCTGCAACAGTTTGTCCAGCGGGCCCATGATCGATGGGTCGCCGTGGATCTGATACGGACCGTGCTGTTCGATCAGGCGAATGCCCTTGTCCTTGACGTTGCCGGCGACGATGCCGGAAAACGCCCGGCGCAGGTTGGCGGCCAGTTCGTGAGTCGGCACATCGTGGTTCAAATGCAGCTTCGACATGTTCTCGTGGGTTGGATCGAAAGGGTGCTGGAAGCTTTCCTCGATCTTCAGCAGCCAGTTGAAGTGAAACGCGTCGTTACGCTCGCGGCGGAACTGCTTCACTTCCTTCAGGCCCTGGGTCATCTGCCGGGCAACGTCTGCCGGGTTGTCGATGATGATCTGATAGTGACGCTGCGCCTCTTCACCCAGCGTGGCACCGACAAACGCGTGCAACTGCTGCAGGTACGGTTCGGTGTTTTTCGGGCCGGTCAGGATCACCGGGAACGGCACATCCTTGTTGTCCGGATGCATCAGAATGCCCAGCAGATACAGGAACTCTTCGGCAGTGCCTGCGCCACCGGGGAAGATGATGATGCCGTGGCCGACGCGCACGAAGGCTTCGAGACGCTTTTCGATGTCCGGCAGGATCACCAGCTCATTGACGATCGGGTTGGGCGCTTCGGCGGCGATGATGCCCGGCTCGGTCAGGCCCAGGTAGCGACCGCCGACGATGCGCTGCTTGGCGTGCGCGATGGTCGCGCCTTTCATCGGGCCTTTCATCACGCCGGGGCCGCAGCCGGTGCAGATATCCAGGCTGCGCAGGCCCAGTTCATGGCCGACTTTCTTGGTGTATTTGTATTCTTCGGTATTGATCGAATGGCCGCCCCAGCACACCACCATCTTCGGCTCGACACCGGCACGCAGGGTACGAGCATTGCGCAGCAGATGGAACACGTAGTCGGTGATGCCCTGGGAATTACTCAGGTCGATGCGCTGGCTGTCCAGTTCGCTTTCGGTATAGACGATGTCGCGCAAGGCGCTGAACAGCATTTCGCGGGTGCTGGCGATCATCTCGCCGTCGACGAATGCATCAGCCGGAGCGTTGAGCAGCTCCAGGCGAACCCCGCGGTCCTGTTGATGGATGCGGACTTCAAAACTCTCGTACGCTTCAAGAATGGTCTTGGCGTTATCGACGTGGGCGCCGGTATTGAGAATGGCCAGGGCGCACTGGCGAAACAGGGTATAGGTGCTGCCTGAACCGGCCGCGCTGAGCTGCTGCACTTCACGTTGGGACAGGGTTTCAAGGCTGCCTTTCGGGCTTACGGTGGCGTTAATCACTTGTCTTGGGATCATTCTATTTTCCATTAGAGCGATGCAGTCGAGCATCAGGATGGTGAATATCGAGAAGATTCACCCCTGTGGGGCCTTTTCTACAGCACTTGGCCGGGAAAGCAAACGCCGGACCGCCGACGTCCCTTATTTGAGCCCCTGTGCGTCATCGCAGGATTGAATCGGCAGGCGAATTCTTTTGAAAGCAGGCACTTGCTTCGCATGACCGTGCGGCTGAATTTTGACGCGGACAACGGGCAATAGTGAACCTGACCCCTTTAACGGAGTCTGTTAGCTGATGGACTTTCTGGACGGCCTGCATGAAAGGGATCATCAGGTGCTTTTTCAACGCGCCTGATAGGCAGACATTCCGTCCGGGCAGGAGTTGCAAAACCGTTGATCACTTGCCGCTCCCATCCTTAGCCGGCCCGTTAAACGAGGCTTTATTTTCATTTCAGATAAAGATAATTATCGCCATGTCTCGTCATTTTTCCGCACTTCTTTCCCGAGCCCCTGGCCTGTTCGCCGTTTCGCGTCGCTTGCTCGGCGCAGGCCTGGTTGGCGCTGCATTGACCGTTGTCATGCCTGGCAGCGCACAGGCCGCCGGCAGCGATCGCTGGGTCAGCGACAGCCTCACTACCTACGTACGCAGCGGACCAACCGATGATCATCGGATTGTGGGGACGCTGAAATCCGGGCAGAAGGTCGAGCTGCTCAGCGCTTCGGGCAAGTTCAGCCAGGTGCGTGGCGAAGGCGGTTCCACCGTGTGGATCCCCAGCAGCGACTTGCAGGAAGTCCCTGGCCAGGCCGAGCGTGTGCCGCAGCTGACTCAGCAGGTTGCCGACCTGACCGAGCAGCTGGCGGGCATCGACAACACCTGGAAGACCCGCGTGCAAGGCATGCAGGAAACGCTGGACGCGCGCAAGAAGCTGGTCGACGAACTGGAGGCGCGCACCAAGACCCTCAACGATCAACTGGCCGACTCTCAGGCTGAGTTGCGTGCGACTCAGGCGCGACTTGGCGACGAGAACAAGCAGGTGATGATGCGTTACATGGTCTACGGCGGCAGCATTGCCGGTGCTGGCTTGCTGGTCGGCCTGATCCTTCCGGCGCTGACCAAGGGCCGCAAGAAGAACGACGGCTGGGTGTAAACCACCTGTGCAACCTCGCATGCCAGCGCGCCGCGCTGGCATGCCGTTCCGCCACGCTGTGCGTTGTATCGAATGCACAGCCGATGTGTGACAAACCTCTCCGAAAATGCCTTTCCCCTGCCGCAATCACGACCCGGCCCACACTCTTCAGGCCTGCCTGGCACAGAGTCCGTGTGCGAAGTTGATGTTCGTTCTACAGTTTCTGCGTGGATGGTCGAAAAACTGAGTGTTGCCCTCACCCTCGCGCTTTGACGCATAGGGGGAGGGTACCGGCAAGTCGTATTGTGGCGCTTTGCCATCAGTTATTATGTGCGTCCTGAAAAATGGGCTGCCGAGTCGGGCCTGAATCGTTTTCAGGCCACGGGTCTCATATTTTCACCCCTCTCCTGTGCAGGAATCCGGATGCTGGCGTACAACCAAAAAAGCTTTCTTATCGTTGATGATTTCTCTGACTTTCGCAGTTCAGTGAGATCGATGCTGCGTGAGCTGGGCGTCAAGGAAGTGGACACCGCCGATACCGGTGAGCAGGCTCTGCGCATGTGCTCGCAAAAGCGTTATGACTTCGTGCTGCACGATTTCAACCTGGGTGATGGCCGCAAGAACGGCCAGCAGGTGCTGGAAGACCTGATGATCGAGCGGCTGCTGAGTTACGAAAGCGTATTCATCATGGTCACTGCCGAAAACAGTCAGGCGATGGTCATGAGTGCGCTTGAGTGGGAGCCGGATGGTTACCTGACCAAGCCGTTCAACCGCGCCGGGCTGGCCCAGCGGCTGGAAAAGCTGGTGCAGCGCAAGACCTTGCTCAAGCCGATTCTGCAGGCCCTCGACCGTCGCAAGCCGGCCGAGGTGCTGGCCGCGTGCGACAAGCTGATCGAGCAGGACCCGCGTTATGCGCCGTTGTGCCTGCGTTACAAGGCCGATGCCTTGCGTGATCTGAAGCAGAACGAGCCCCTGGAAGCGTTCCTCAAGACCATTCTGGCTGATCGGGCCACGCCGTGGGCTTACGGTGCATTGGGCAGCCTGCTGCTCAAGCGCGGCAAGACCGCCGAGGCACAGGCTGTCTACGAACAGGCGATCAAGGCGTTTCCGACCATGCCTGCGCTGTTCGATGGCCTGGCTGATGTGCTGGTGGCGCTTGGCGATGGCAAACGCGCGCAGTCTGCGCTGGAAAGCGCAGTGCGCTTGTCGCCGCTGGCGGTGCGTCGACAGAAGCTGCTGGGCAAGCTGGCGCTGGGCAACGAGGACTTCGAAAGTGCCTCCAAGGCCTATCGTCAGGCCGTCTCCCAAGGTCAGCATTCGCGTTTCAAGGATCCGGAAACCAATCTGGGGCTGGCTCACGCGTTGATCAGCAAGGGCGGCGATCAGGGTCTTGATGCGCGCACCCGCGTCGAGATCAACAACGCCCTCGTCGACGTTGCCAAGGAGCATGGCGACGATCAAGGTCTGCAAGTGCGCACCCGGCTGATGAAGGCGGCCAGCCTGCAGCATTCGGACCCGGAAGCCGCAGCCAAGCTCACCGAGCAGGCAATGGCCAGACTGGATGGCATGGAGCAGGTGCTCAGTGCCGACGCCGCACTGATGGTGGCTGCGCAACTGAAGCAGCTCGGTCAGGAAGAGGCCGGTGCCGGCGTCTTGAAGAGTTGTGCGGGAGCCTATGGCGACGATCCTGCGGTGATGAAAAGCATTGCCAGCATGACCGATGATCCGGCGATTCTGGGGGCCAGCAAGGCGGCTGTCGATTTCAACCTGCAAGGCGTGCGCAGCTACAAGGCCGGCAACCTCACCGAAGCACAGGCATTTTTCCGCAGTGCGCTTGGCTTGCAGCCGAAGAACATCAGTATCGTGCTGAACATGGTGCAATCGCTGCTTCACCCTGGACAGGATCTGGGCCAGGCCGGAATTGACGAGTGTCGTGCCAGCCTGACCATGCTGGGCAAGATCCCGGAAAGCGATCCACGCTATGAGCGCTACCATAAACTCAGGGAGAGGGCGTTTAGCGCATGAGTGAAGAGACAGAGCAGGGCCTCGACTTTTCCATGGTGATCGCCTCCACGGTGCACGACATGAAGAACTCGCTGGCGACCCTGACCCAGGCGCACAGCCAGTGGCAGGCGAAGCTTTCGGTGCAGCAGCGTGACACGCCGGAGCACGGCGTCATCGACTATGAGTTTGCCAACCTCAATGGCATGCTCGTGCAGTTGCTCGGCCTCTATAAACTGGGTGTCAACCAGATGCCGTTGCGTCCGGATTACCACGAACTGGACGATTTCATCGAAGCGCAACTGGCCCATCATCAGGACGTGCTGGGCAGCCGCGGCATTGCCGCCCGTCATGCGATCGATGTGGCAAGCCCCCTGGGCTTTTTCGACCGCGAACTGATCGGCTCGGTGGTGGGCAATATCATCGTCAACGCCATCGGTTTCGCCCGTGAGCAGATCGTTGTCAGTGTTGGTGATGAAGGCGGGCAGTTGAAGATCACCATCAATGACGACGGCCCCGGTTACCCGGCGTATCTGATCGAGCGCCAGACCGAATACGTGCAGGGCATCAACCAGGGCAGCGGCAGTACTGGCCTGGGCTTGTACTTCGCTGCACACATTGCCCAGTTGCATGTACGCAACGGCATGCGCGGGCGCATTGAAATCGCCAACGGCGGGGTGCTGGGCGGGGCGATGTTCAGTATGACCCTGCCCTGAGGCAGCGGTCTTGCAACGAGTACCCCGCAACGCCTTGTCAGGATTGCGGGGCAGGTTCGGCGCTTAGATATTCAATCCGAAGTTCTGTTTGATACTGTTCAGGCTGTCCATCAGTTCCTGATCAGACGCCAACGGATGTCTGACCGGTTCGCAGCCGTGCTTGAGCGTGAAGTGTTCAATGGCCGCGAGGGCGTTTTTGCGGTGCAGGGTGTCGGACGAAATCGTTGAGCCCTCGAGCGTCCAGGGCTCGTCCCCCAGGTACAGTTGCGAATTATCGATGTCGGCAAAAAACCAGAAAGGCGGGTGCATGTTCTGGTTGATGATGGCCAGTGTGTGATCGACGTGTTCAAAGGCGTTGTGATACGTCTCGTCCATCAGGCCGGCGGCTTCCAGACTGCGTCTGGAGTAGTAGGAAAACGCACCGACGCAATGGCGGTACAAGGGCAGGTTGATGCCATTGCCGTAGTCAATCCTGTACACCGCGTTGGCCTCGCCCGACGGCGTCTTGTTCATCAGACCATGCTGGCTGTAATTGAGGTGCTGAATGCCGGTCAGCGTCGAGGTCAGAATATAAAGCTCGAATACTTCCGGACTTTTTATATAGATGTCGTCTTCGATCAGGAACAGATGCTCGCACCCGGCATCCATGAGTCGCGACAAGGCTCTGTTCTTGGATTTTCCAACGCCGAGGTTGGTTTCGTTATTGAAGAACACCTCGCTGTCATACGCGGAAAACTCCGGGTACACATCGCCGTCATTGATGATGACAACGCAGTCGATGATCTCGGCAGGCAGGGAATCGTAAAGCTTTTTCAGCAGCGCAGGACGATTGTAGGTGACGATTCCGCAGCCAACCTTTTGACCATTGATCATGGTGATCCTCTGTTCTCTTGGGCGTTAGCGTGATTGTTGTTGACTTGCGTTGCCGCGTGGCGGGTGGTTCAGGCCTGCGCTGACGTAAATCGATGTATGTACGCGGTGGTTTGCAATATTTGCGCCAATTGCTGGTGCGCCAAGGCCAGGGGGAGGCGCCGGTTAAAGTTTTAGCGGGCACCGCCGAAATCGTTGAAAGGCTGTATTCGATATCACGATGAGCGGTGGGTGGGTGATGCTGTTAGCTAAAAAGTACTGCCAGGGGCACGGAATAGAGTTGGGCGCAGCGGCTCACAACGCGTTCAACCTTGCCCATTGCCTCAACGTTGCGCCGTGCAACGGTGTCGATTTTCTGCACCCCCGCGACATGGAAGACTATCAGCAGTACTTCGTCGAGCAGATGAAAGTGTCGGGCGACGTTTCGAAGGTCGACATGCTGGGCGATTTTCAATGCATCCATACGCCAGACTCGTCGGTTGACTATCTGATCAGCTCGCACGTCATCGAGCACGTCCCCAATCTGTTTTCTGCGTACGTCGAATCCTTCAGAGTGCTGAAGAACGGCGGGGTATTCTTCTGCATCTTTCCCAAGCGCACGGCAGCCAAGACTGATCGGGCGCGTCGTTTGACGACGCTGACGCAGATGATCGAGGACTATGAAAACAAGGTCGACATGACCACCGTCACGGAAGGTGAATGGCGCGGTCACTATCAGGTCTTTTCCCTGCAAAGCATGCTCCGCGCGGTCAATTACGTTAACTCGTCAGGCCTGGGTTGCTGGTACATCGAGTGCGTCGAAGAGACCGATTCGAAAGTGGGCAACGGCCACACCGTCGTGCTCCGCAAAGTCGAAGGGTTGTCTGCCGAAAAGTGGCAGGATCTCGGCGACTTCAACACCCAGTTCAACCAGTTGTTGATGGCGGGCAAGCTCGAGAACGCGTTGACGCTGACCAAGATAATGCTGTCATTCAATTTTTTCGATGCCACCAGGCTGCACCTCGCCGGCGCCCTGAGTCGTCAGTTGGGCAATGTGGCCGAAGGCGTCGAATTCCTGCGCCAGGCCCTTGTGGTCGACCCGGAAAACGAAGACTACCGAAAGGAGTTCATCGAAGTGACCGGGACACCTTTCCATAACCCGGTTCTCTGACACGTCGAGCGGCAGGCCGACAGCCTGAAGCGCGGTGCTTGAAGATTGCAGTCTGAAGGTTGAAGCTTGGCGTCTGCTGCTCAACTAAAAGGACTGACCCATGACAGGCAATGACCCCCATTCGCAGAAAGAAATGCTGATGGGCATTGATGAAGTGGAGTGTGTAACCCCGGATTTGAACGGTGTACCGCGCGGCAAGGTAATGACGGCTGAAGGTTTTCTCGAAGGTCGCCGTTTGCAGCTGGCGCGCGGCGTGTTGCTGCAATGCATCATGGGCGGGTATCCGCCGGCGCGCTTTTACGGCAGTGACGACGGCGATCTGGCACTGATCAGTGATCCGCAGCAGCTCCACCGTCTGCCCTGGAGCACGTCGCCGCGAGCCTTGGCCATCTGCGATGCGCAGGACCTCGATGGCCAGCCGTGCATGCTCTCTACCCGTAATCAGCTCAAGGCTGTTATCGCCCGTTACGTTGCGCAGGGGCTGGTGCCAGTGGTGGCCACCGAACTCGAGTTTTTTGTCTTCGCGCCCAATCCCGAGCCGCTTTATCCATTCGAGCCGCCGACCGGGCTGGACGGGCGACGCGAACAGGGGCACTCGGCATTCAGCGTCAGCTCCAACAACGGCTTGCGGCCTTTTTTTGCCGAGGTGTATGCCTGCATGGCAGCGCTGGGGCTGCCGCGTGACACGGTGATGCACGAGATGGGTGTCAGCCAGTTCGAGATCAACCTGCTGCATGGCGATCCGCTGCTGCTGGCCGATCAGACTTTTCTGTTCAAGCACCTGCTCAAGGAGGTTGCGCTCAAACACGGGCTCATCGTGGTGTGCATGGCCAAACCGCTCGCCCATACGGCGGGCAGTTCGATGCATATCCATCAGAGCGTGGTGGCAGCAGAGGGCGCAGTGAATGTATTCAGTGATGCGCAGGGTGAGCCGAGCGACACGTTTGGTCATTTCATTGCCGGCCAGCAAGCCTGCATGGCGGACTTCACCGCGCTGTTCGCGCCCAATGTGAATTCCTACCAGCGCCTGTGCCATCCTTATGCATCGCCCAACAACGCTTGCTGGTCCTACGACAATCGCGCTGCCGGATTACGTATTCCGTCGAGTGCAGCGGCGGCCAGAAGGGTGGAGAATCGTCTGCCGGGCGCTGATGCCAATCCCTATCTGGCCATCGCTGCAAGTCTGGCGGCCGGGTTGCACGGCATCGAGCAGCGACTGGAACCGACGCCGCCGCTGCAGGGCGAACTGGAGGTGCCGGAAGAATTGTTACTGCCGTGTACCTTGCACGCTGCTCTGGAGCGTCTGAAAAGCAGTCAGTTGGCCAAGGAACTGTTTGGTCATGAATTCATCGAAGGCTACATTGCGTCGAAGGCCCTGGAACTGACCAGTTTTTTCGACGAGATAACCCCCTGGGAACGGCGCGTGCTGGCTGCTCAGGTTTAAGAATCGCAGTGTCGGGCTCGCCCAGTCGGGCGACTCCCTATTTTTGGAAAGTTGATGCGCCAAATCTGGAAGTCCTTTCGAGCGCTTTATTTTGCCTCGTTGATGATGTTGATCGGCTCGGGTCTGCTGAGCACTTATCTGGCCCTGCGCCTGGCCGCCGATCAGGTTGACAGCCTGTGGGTCGGTGCGTTGATGGCCGCCAACTATTTCGGTCTGGTGCTGGGCGGCAAGATCGGTCACCGCCTGATCGGCCGTGTCGGGCATATTCGCGCCTACGCCACCTGTGCCGGCATCGTCGGTGCGGCGGTGCTGGGGCATGGCCTGATCAGCTGGTTGCCCGCCTGGCTGGTGCTGAGGGTGATCGTCGGTCTGGGCATGATGTGCCAATACATGGTCATCGAGAGCTGGCTGAACGAGCAGGCGGCCGCCAAACAGCGCGGCATGGTCTTCAGCGGCTACATGATTGCATCCTACCTGGGGCTGGTACTGGGTCAGCTGGTGCTGGTGGTTCACCCGCAACTGGGGCCTGAGCTGCTGATGCTGGTAGCGCTGTGTTTCGCACTGTGCCTGGTGCCCGTCGCCATGACCCGGGCGATTCACCCGGCGCCTCTGCATCCGGCACCACTGGAGCCGCGCTTCTTCATGAAACGTGTGCCGCAGTCGTTGACAGCGGTACTGGGCGCCGGTCTGATCATCGGTTCGTTCTATGGTCTGGCACCGGTCTACGCCGCCGAGCAGGGGCTGTCCACCGAGCAGGTCGGTTTGTTCATGGGCTGCTGCATTCTGGCCGGGTTTCTGGTGCAGTGGCCGTTGGGCCTGCTGTCCGACCGCTATGACCGTTCCGTGCTGATGCGTATCTTTGCCGCCGCCCTGGTGGTGGCGTCGTTACCGCTGGCGGTGTTTCCCAGCGTGCCGGTCGAGGTGCTGTTCGGTGTCGGTTTTCTGGCTTCGCTGATGCAGTTCTGCCTCTATCCACTGGCAGTGGCCTTCGCCAATGACCACGTCGAGGCCGAGCGCCGGGTGTCGCTGACGGCCATGTTGCTCATGACCTATGGCATCGGCGCCAGTATCGGTCCGTTGGCCGCAGGTGTGGTGATGAAGCTGTTTGGCGGGCACATGCTCTATGCGTTCGTCTGTGGCGCGGGTGTGATTCTGGTGTTGCTGATCAGGCCCAAGGCGGTCACTCACCTGCACCAGGTCGAAAACGCACCGCTGCACCACGTTGCGATGCCGGACAGTATGTCCAGTTCGCCACTGGTGGTTGCACTTGACCCGCGTGTCGATGAGCAGGTGGTTCAGGAGCAGATGCAGGCAACCGTTGAGCCTGAGCCTGAGCCTGAGGCGGATCCCGAGGTGGTGTCTGAAGCAGAGGCCGAGGCAGAAAGCGAGGTTCTGGCGCAGAGCGAGCCGGCTGCCGGAGCGGAAACAACCGAAGCCGATGAGCATGAACGCGAGCGTGAAAGCGAGACCTGGAAGGCCTGAGGGGTAGGGCAGTACACGATTGCGGCAGCAATGCCGCAATCGCCGGGGGATTCAGGTGAGTGTCAGAAGTCGTCGTCTTTGTCGAAGCGCCGTGCTTCGCGCTGTAACTGATAGACGAAACGTTCGACCTGACGCTGCACCAGCCCACTCATGTTGTGGAAGCGTACGCCGGCAAAGGTGGTGTTGAATCGTTCTTCGAAATGCAGGTGGCGCAACTCGACAGGTGCTGTCATGGCGCCGAAAGGCAGCTTGGCAACGAAACGTTCGTATACCTGGCCCAATTGCATGCGATCGGACACGTCGCCCTCGAAGCGCAACTTGCAACCGGTGGCAGAAATATCCAGCAGCTTGCCAGCCAGTGTGAATTTCAGGCGGTCACCGCCGATTTCGACGTCGACCAGCTGCGCCAGCTTCAGCGCGGCCCGGAAGGCGTTGCGGCGCTGGTGATAAACCACTTCCTCAGGCATCGGGCCGCGGTACATGCGTTGACCGTCGGTGCTGAGGATGTCCATCTGCGCAGTACTTTCCCAGGCAATCCGCACGCCGTCATGAAAGCCTTCGACACGGAAGGATTCGCCGTTGCTCAGAAAGCGTTCGCCATCGCGGGGGATCATTTCGTCGAGGGCCATGACGTTGTTGTCACGGTCGACTTCAAGCAGATAACTCTGAAAGCGCTGGGGACGCTCGTGAAAGGTAATGATCAGAGGATCATGACTCTCGAGTAGCAGCCGCAGGTTAGCGGCAATTTCCAAAGGTGTATTGAGAACCTTCGGGGGCTGCGGAGCATCGTCCGCGCTTGAGCCATTCACGTTCTTGAATCTCCAGGCAAAATACTACGGCAACGCAACAGCAGGCATTCTGCCACTATGCACGAAACCTTGATACAGGAAGTTACGCCTGGCTCAGAGGGCGTGGTTTTGCTCTAAGCGCAGTCGATCCGCGGCTGTCATAGAGTGTAGGCGTATCGCCACCGTTCAGGATGCGAAGCTGGTGAGCGGTACTGACCTGTTGCAACTGGATCAGACTACCATTGCGCTCGTTGAGCGTCTGGCATTCGTTGATCAACGTGTTCAGTTCGTCGGCGGCCAGCAGCAATTGCTCACCGATATCCGACTGGCTGGCCAGTTGCTGGAGACCACTGCGATTGGCTGGCAGCCCCATGCCCGCAAGCACCTGGCTACGTTTGCGACCATGCTGATCGAGAAGAATGACCAGCGCCTGTTTCTGCGCCAGCACCTGCTCCATCTCGCCCATGTCGCGGCCGTGAAGAATCAGTGATTCGGCCTGCAACAGCTCAAGAAGCTGTCGGGCCGAAACCATGTCGTCAGTGATCATCTGCAGCAAAGTAGTGTCTTGCATCGCATGCTCTGGTTTTTAAGCGTCCAGAATATCCAGCGCCAGCCTTGGCTTAGCGTTGGGTTTCGAAATTCAACAGTTTGCTGGCGACACGGTTGCTGTCCACTGTGTAACTACCGTCGGCGATGGCCTGTTTGAGCTCGGCAACCCGAGCACTGTTGACGGTTGGCAGATCGGTCAGCTTGTCCGTGATTTTCTGCAACTGTTGAGCCTCACTGCTCAAGGAAAAAGTTTCCCCGGTGCTTTTGACACCTGCGGTGACGGCAGGGGCTGGAGCATCGGTTTTGGCGGTGTCTTTACTGGCGCTGGTACGTGAAGCACCGGCAACAGACTGTGAGTTGTTAAGGCGACTGAAATCTATGACCATGATTGAAAAAACCTCTGGGTGTTTGGACGCTTGCCTTGTTTTCGGCCAACCCCCATCAAACTTTAGGCTGATTGTGAGAAAGCTTCCCAATAGACGACATTTGCCGTCGGGCATTCCCCGCAGTCTAAAAAAAACACACCCTTCGCGCCACCATCAATGCACTACATAGCGACTTCCACCTGCCCTGGGCCGGTGACACTTGCCTTGATCACCCGCTGGGAATTGAGGTTTTTCACCCGTATCTGTTCGTTGAAGCCTCCATCGGACATCGCTTCGCCGGGCATGCGCACCGCCAGCGAGCCGCTGCGGGCGATGATCACCACCTGATCGCCCTTGTGAATCATTTGTGGCTGCTCAAGCGCCACCGGGGTGATGACCTGGTCGATGACCATCTGTCGGACAACCTTCTGACCGACTGCCTGATCCAGCGATGCCAGGAAACCCTGACCCAGGCTGCTGACATCCCGCTCGCGCATCGCAACGTCTTCTTCGGTGACGATCGCGTCACGTTTGAGCGGGCGCATCACGGTCACGACGTTGCGATACAGCAACACCTGGGCGGGCACAAACACCGTCCAGGGCGAAGAACCTTCGCAGCGTACCCGCACGGTAACCCGGCCAACCGGGCGCGGACTTTCCAGTGTGGCTGTCAAATCCTTGTCGCAGGCACCCATCCTTAAACGCGGGTCGAGCTGCTTGACCTGTATCTCATGACGCCCGTCAATCTGGTTGGTTGCCAAATAGTCTTCTACTGTGAACTCAAGAAACCCTTGGGTGACGCCGATAAGCTGCTCAGGCAGTGTGAAATTCTCGGCACGAGCGAGGGTCACCGTGCTGGAAAGGCACAGCAGGGCGATTGCGCACAGAAGCCTGCGGGTTTCTAATGCGAGGTGTCGAGAAATTGTCGTCTTTGCGTTCATGAAGTAATAAATAGCAAAGCCCGTGCCGCTTGTTGATCTGGTGTCTGGGCGGCGGTCATTTTGTAAGGGGGTTCGGCATGGCAGGTGTAATGGATTCGGTAAACCAGCGAACTCAGCTGGTGGGTCAGAATCGCCTGGAGCTGCTCTTGTTCCGTCTCGACGGCAAGCAGCTCTATGGGATCAACGTCTTCAAGGTAAAAGAAGTACTGCAATGCCCGAAACTCACCATCATGCCCAAATCGAGCAAGATCGTTCGGGGCGTGGCCAATATTCGTGGCGGCACGATCCCGATCATGGATCTGGCAATGGCGACAGGTTCCACAGGGATGATTTCGCTGGTTAATTCCTTCGTCATCATTACCGAGTACAACACCAAGGTTCAGGGCTTTCTGGTGCATTCTGTCGAACGCATAGTCAACATGAACTGGGAAGAGATTCATCCACCACCCAAGGGCACCGGGCGCGATCATTACCTGACCGCCGTGACCCGGGTTGATAACCAGCTGGTGGAAATCATCGACGTCGAGAAAATTCTCGCCGAAGTCGCGCCAGTGTCCGAAGAAATCTCGGTCGGTGTCATTGACGCCGAGGTTCAGCACAAGGCTGTCTCCCTGCGTGTGCTGACGGTCGACGACTCGTCGGTGGCCCGTAAGCAGGTGAGCCGCTGCCTGGAAACCGTCGGGGTGGAAGTCGTAGCGCTCAACGATGGTCGTCAGGCGCTGGATTACCTGCTCAAGATGGTCGCAGAAGGCAAAAAACCTGAAGAAGAGTTCCTGATGATGATCTCCGACATTGAAATGCCGGAGATGGATGGCTATACCCTTACCGCAGCAATACGCAATGATCCACGCATGCAGAAGATGCACATCACTTTGCATACCTCGCTGTCAGGGGTATTCAACCAGGCGATGGTCAAGAAAGTTGGCGCGGATGATTTTCTCGCGAAATTCAGGCCTGATGATCTGGCGGCCAGGGTCGTTGCGCGGATCAAGGCAGCAGAATAACCAGCCGGGGGCGTCGTCCCCGGTGATTCACATGATTTGAGAGGCGGCACTTTGTCTACGGGTAATTTGGATTTTGATCAGTTCCGGGTATTTCTGGAAAAAGCCTGTGGCATTCTGCTTGGGGAAAACAAGCAGTACCTGGTGTCCAGCCGCCTCAACAAATTGATGGAGCAGCAAAGCATCAAGTCGCTTGGCGAGTTGGTCCAGCGCATTCAGACCCAGCCGCGCAGTGGTTTGCGCGAGCAGGTGGTCGATGCGATGACCACCAACGAAACCCTGTGGTTTCGCGACACCTATCCGTTCGAAGTGCTGAAGAACAAGGTGTTGCCCGAGCAGATCAAGGCCAGTCCTGGTCAGCGTCTGCGCATCTGGTCGGCCGCCTGTTCGTCGGGTCAGGAACCGTATTCGCTGTCGATGTCCATCGACGAGTTCGAGCGAGCCAATCAGGGTCAGCTCAAATCGGGCGTGCAGATCGTCGCAACCGATCTGTCGGGCTTGATGCTCAATAACTGCAAGACCGGCGAGTACGACAGCCTGGCCATCGGTCGCGGCCTGTCGCCGGACCGTCTGCAGCGCTTTTTTGACGTAAAAAGTCCGGGCCGCTGGGTGGTCAAGGCGCCGATCAAGAGTCGTGTGGAGTTCCGCTCGTTCAACCTGCTCGACAGCTACGCCTCGCTGGGCAAGTTCGACATCGTTTTCTGCCGTAACGTATTGATCTACTTCTCCGCCGAAGTGAAGAAAGACATCCTGCTGCGCATCCACGGCACGCTCAAGCCAGGCGGCTACCTGTTTCTCGGGGCTTCCGAAGCGCTCAATGGTTTGCCGGATCACTATCAGATGGTTCAGTGCAGCCCCGGGATCATCTACAAGGCCAAGTGACGATCTGTCAGTGGCCTGTCATGAAAAAAGAGACTTTCGGGTCTCTTTTTTTGTGCGCGGCCGAAAACAGCTCTGATTGTCTGCCCATCGGGTTCATATTTTCGTTCTGATATCGCTCACCAGTTTTGCAAAAGCTTTGGCGGCGGCGCTCTGGTAGCCGTTTTTACGCCGCAGCAGTGCGACAGTCCGCCCAGGCAGGGCAGGGATGGTCTGAACTTCGCGCAATCCAGGCTGCTCGCGAACGATGGCATCGGGAAGAATGGTTGCCATGCGACCCTGGGCGACGACCTTGAGCAAAATGGCAATCGAGTTCGCTTCCAAGCCGACCGTCGGCTTGAAGTTGTGCATCTGGCACCAGGCATCCAGCAACTGGCGAGTGGCGAATCCGGGGGCGAGCAAGGCAAAGCGAAGTGTTTGCAGGTCCTCAAGTGTCAATGCGGCCTGCTTTTCGGGGCCAGGCTTGGCCATGACCAGGCACAGTTGTTCATCGAACAGCGGCTGGCTGTCTATCTCGACAGCATGACTGCCGGCAAAGCCGATGGCCAGATCGAGCGCGTCACTGATCAGTGCCTCGGTAATCTGCTCCAGAGGCAGCTCCGTGAGGATGATTGCCACTCCCGGATACAGCGCGCTGAAGCGGTCGATCAGCGGCGCTATCAGGTATTCACTGAAGGTAGGCGTGACGCCGAGGCGCAATTGTCCGCGTGACAGGTCGCTGACATCGTTGAGCGCACGCTTCCCGGCCTCCAGCTCAAGCAGGCAGCGACGCGCGTGGTCCAGATACACGCGGCCGGCATCGGTCGGCACGACACTGCGGCGGGTGCGGTCGAACAGTTGCACACCCAGACTGCTTTCCAGCTGCCTGATCTGCTGCGACAACGCCGGCTGCGAGACATGCAGGGCCTCGGCTGCCCGGGTGAAATTGCCATGGTCGGCGACTGCCAGCAAATAACGTATATGGCGTAACAGCACGGCATCACCATAAGTCAGGATTATGGTGATGATCATAAATCAGTCTTGGATCTTATGGTGATAGTCGTCGATGCTGTGATTGAAGTGAATTTATTCCGGAGGGTTACCTATGCCGCACAGCAATATTTCCCGAGCGCCGCGCCAGCATCTGACTGAACGTGTGCTGCAGGCCAAGACTGCAAAGAACCTGACCTGGGCGGGACTTGCAGAAGGTACGGGGTTGAGCGTGGTGTATGTCACCGCTGCATTGCTCGGGCAGCACCCTTTGCCGCAAGCGGTGGCCGAGGTGGTCGCCGAGCGTCTCGGACTGGACCGGGACGCGGTCGCCGAACTGCAAACCATCCCGTTGCGCGGCAATGTCGAAGACGTCTCCAGCGACCCGACCATCTACCGCTTCCATGAAATGGTTCAGGTCTACGGCACAACGCTGAAAGCACTGGTGCATGAGCAGTTCGGCGACGGCATCATCAGCGCAATCAACTTCAAGCTCGACATCAAGAAAGTCGACGATCCGGAAGGGGGAGAGCGAGCCGTGATCACCCTCGATGGAAAATTCCTGCCCTACAAACCGTTCTGAGGACGCTGAGATGAGTGATAAAGGAAGACCGCCATTGCCACCCTTCACCCTGGAGACTGCAGTCCAGAAAGTCCGTGGCGCCGAGGATGGCTGGAATTCACGCGATGCGGCGAAAGTCGCACTGGCTTACACCGAAGACACCTACTGGCGTAACCGCAGCGAGTTCGTCAATGGTCGCGCAGAGGCCCAGGCCTTTCTGGAACGCAAGTGGCGTAAGGAACTGGACTACCGGCTGATCAAGGAGCTCTGGGCATTCACCGATAACCGCATCGCCGTGCGCTATGCCTACGAATGGCATGACGACTCCGGCAACTGGTTCCGTTCGTATGGCAATGAAAACTGGGAGTTCGCTGCAAACGGCCTCATGCAACGGCGCTTTGCCTGCATCAATGATTTGCCGATCGCCGAGTCCGAGCGCAAATACCATTGGCCGCTGGGGCGCCGACCGGATGATCACCCGGGGTTGAGCGAGCTTGGCCTCTGATCAATCGTCAAAGAGACCTTCGGGTCTCTTTTTTATTGGGTGTCCGGTTGAGGCAATGATGAAGAGCCACGATTGCCACGCGGCAAGTCGATACTGGCAAAAAAAACGGCACCCGCCTTGCCGCTTTACCCCTCTGCAGCGGAAATGCCTTGCCGCTTTTCTGGCATTGCCGCCTCGCCGCCGCCTGTGGACCCTGCAAACATTGGCTTTTACAACATGGCACGCCGATTGCTTTGTCAGTAACAACAGAATCAGGTCAACCGGCAAAGGTTTCCCGAAATGAGCATCAGCTTCGATAAAGCGCTAGGCATACATGAAAAGGCTCTGAACTTCCGGGCTCAGCGTGCAGAGGTGTTGGCCAACAACATCTCCAACGCCGACACCCCGAATTTCAAGGCTCGCGATCTGGACTTCTCTTCGGTGCTGGCTGCCGAAAACGACAAGGTCCAGAACGGTCACTTCGCGCTGAACAAGACCAACAGCCGCCATATCGAAGCCGAGGGCATGGGCAATGACGACGGGACGCTGATGTATCGCACGCCGTCGCAGCCTTCGCTGGACCAGAACACCGTTGATTCCCAGGTCGAGCAGGCCAGCTACACCGAGAACGCCATGGGCTTCCAGGCCAGCTTCACATTGCTCAACAGCAAGTTCAAGGGGCTGGTTGCAGCCCTTCGCGGAGAATAATTCATGTCACTAGCCAATGTGTTCAACATTGCCGGTAGCGCCATGAGTGCCCAGACCACGCGTCTGAACACCACGGCCAGTAACATCGCCAACGCCGAGACCGTGTCTTCGAGCATGGACCAGACCTATCGCGCCCGTCACCCGGTGTTCGCCACCGTGATGCAGGGTCAGCAGTCCACAGGTGGTTCGCTGTTCCAGGACCAGGGCGAAGCCGGGCAGGGTGTTCAGGTCAACGGCATCATCGAAGACAGCTCGAACCTGGAAGCACGTTACGAGCCCAATCATCCTTCCGCTGACAAGGACGGGTATGTCTACTACCCCAACGTCAATGTCGTGGAAGAAATGGCCGACATGATTTCTGCCAGCCGGTCTTTCCAGACCAACGCAGAAATCATGAACACCGCTAAATCCATGATGCAGAAGGTTCTGACCCTCGGTCAGTGATAGAAGGCGAACGTTATGGCCGTTGATAGCACCGCAGCAAACAGCGTTTCATCGACATTTTTGAATACGCTGCAGAATCCGACGCCGACCGCGACGAATTCTACCGGCACGCTGGGCAAGGACTCTTTTCTGCAGTTGCTCGTGACGCAGATGAAGAACCAGAACCCGCTGGATCCACAGGACAACACGCAGTTCGTGGCGCAACTGGCGCAGTTCAGCAGCCTTGAAAGCATGCAGAACCTGACGTCGACGGTGGACACGATCGCCAGCAGCTACAAGTCGTCGCAGGCCTTGCAGGCCTCGTCACTGGTCGGTCGCTCAGTGATCATCGATGCGAGCAGCACCTCGGTCGATACCACCAAAGGCCTGACCGGTTCGATCGTGGTGCCGAGCGAAAGCTCGCTAACGACGGTCAAGGTGTACGACGCGCAATCGAATCTGGTCGACAGTGTCGACCTGGGCACGCAAAAAGCCGGTACCACCAGCTTTGCCTGGGACGGTACGGACTCAAGCGGTACCCAGCTGCCATCGGGCACTTACAGCTTCAAGGCTGAAGGCTCGGTCGAAGGCAAGAACACACAGTTTTCAACTTACCTGCCCGCCACGGTCAACAGTGTCACGCTGGGTGTCAATGGCGCAGAAACAACGCTTAACCTGGCCAGCGGCAGTGTTGCCCTGTCCAAAGTTCAAACTATCGGATTGTAGAGCCGCTACGGCGCAGGAGTGAAACATGTCTTTCAATATCGGCCTTAGTGGGCTCTATGCTGCAAACAAAAGTCTCGACGTTACCGGCAACAACATTGCCAACGTCGCGACAACCGGTTTCAAATCGTCACGTGCCGAGTTCGCTGATCAGTATGCTCAGTCGATTCGCGGTACTTCCGGCAATACCAGTGTCGGCAGTGGCGTGAGAACTGCGGCAGTTTCCCAGCAGTTCTCCCAGGGCAGCCTGACCACCGGAACAGCCAACAGTCTGGACCTGGCCATCAATGGCGACGGGTTCTTCATGATGAGCAATAACGGCGAGAAGCTGTACACCCGTGCCGGTGCATTCCACACCGACAAGGAAGGCTACGTCGTCAATAGCAGCAACATGAAGCTGCAGGGTTACAACGTTGACGCCAATGGCGCTGTGGTGACCGGCGCGCTCAGCGATCTGCGTGTGAATGCGTCCAACCTGGAGCCCAAGGCGACGACCACGATCACCAACTCCGCCAACCTGAACTCGACAACTGCGCTGCCGACCGTTGCGACGTTCGATGCGACCGATACCAATAGCTACAACGTCAAGTACAGCACCCCGACTTACGACACTCAGGGTAATGCGCACACCCTGGATCAGTATTTCGTCAAGACCGGCACCAATACCTGGTCGATGTATTCCCTGATGGACGGGCGCAGCATTTCCGATCCGACGTCCACCACGCCGGACAAGAATAACCTGACATTCGATTCCTCGGGCAAACTGGTGACCACCGCCGGCGGCGCCGTTCCTACTGACAGCGCCAACATCAAGTTCAACGCTGACGGTACATTCGCCGTGACCAACTGGGTTCCTGGCGTGCAGGTCGGTACTGGTACGGCAGCTACCTGGGCAGCCAATGGCGCGACGGGCGCTGCTTCGATCAAGCTGGACATGTCGAGCACTACCCAGACCGCTTCGGTATCCGGTCTGCTCAAGCAGGATCAGAATGGCTACGCCACTGGCCAGCTGAGCGGCATGAACGTTGACTCGAGCGGCAACCTGTTCGCCACTTACACCAACGGCAAGTCGCAGGTGATCGGTCAGACTTCGCTGACCAGCTTTGCCAACGTGCAGGGTCTGGCGCAGGCCGGCGGCACCAACTGGCGTGAAACGTTCGCTTCCGGCGTCCCGGTGAGCGGCGCTCCACAGTCGGGTACGCTGGGTTACATCACCGGTCAGGCGCTGGAAGAATCCAACGTCGACCTGACCATGGAACTGGTTAACCTGATCAAGGCGCAGAGCAACTATCAGGCTAACGCCAAGACCATTTCCACACAAAGCACCATCATGCAGACCACTATTCAGATGACGTAACACGTGTTGTTGGATGCGTGTTGAAAGAGCCCCTGTAAAAAGGGGCTTTTTTATGGGTGTCTGCAAAGTATTTTGTTATGTCTTTTTTAGTACTGAAAGTTACGGATGACTCCCGCATCCTACTTGGAAACTTCCTACGCACGATGATGTGAGAATAAAACTCCTCTATGAATTGCCTTTGCGGCAAGGGAGTTCTCATGTCATTCAATACAGCGATCAGCGGTATTCATGCTGCCAATAAACGACTGGAAGTGGCGGGCAATAATATTGCCAACGTCGGTACCCTGGGGTTCAAGTCGTCTCGTGCGCAGTTTTCTGCTTTATATGCGTCCGCACAGTTGGGGGCCGGGCAGCACGCTGTCGGCGATGGCGTACGACTTGCTTCGGTGCAGCAGAATTTCAATCAGGGTGAAACCGTGATCAGTTCCGGCAATGCCCTGGATATGCGTATTCAGGGCAACGGTTTTTTTGTGGTCAGTGATCAGGGTTCACTGGCCTATACGCGGGCCGGCGCCTTTTTGAAGGATGCTGCCAACTTTGTCGTCGACAGCGATGGCGGGCGCTTGCAGGGTTACGCCGCAAACGACAAGGGCGAGATTGCCAGTGGTATCCGCACGGACCTGCAGATCGATACGTCCAACGTCGGTGCCAGGGCCACGACCACGGTGGCCGAAACTATCAATCTGGATGCCTCGCTGCCTTCGCTCGCCCGCTTGCCGACCTTTGACCCGGCCGACCCCGCGACCTTCACACGGGTCGCCACCCGGACCATCCAGGATGTGGGCATCACTCCGGTGCCCGCAGCCGATCATGAGCTCAAACAGTATTTCGTCAAGACCGAGGCTAATCAATGGTCCATGTATGTGCTGGTGGACGGGCGCAATCCGGTGGATCCCGACAGCGTAGCGCCGTTGCAGGTGAGTCTTGAGCTCAAGCCTGACGGCTCCCTGTCGTACAGCGGCAATGATCAGCACCTGAGCAAAGTCTCGGACACCGAATTTGCCTTGCAGGGTTGGGTACCTGCCACGCAGATCAATGGCGCGTGGGCGGCGAACGGCTCGCTGAACGGCGGGGCTGTTTCGTTGCCGTTGAGCGATGCCGGGGCCAGTCTGCTCGACCCGGGCGATACGGTCATGCATCGGCCGGTTCCGGATTTCAACCCCGCAGACCTGAACACTTACAGCAGGATGTTCGGTAACCAGATTTTTGACAGTCAGGGCAACACCCATGAGCTGAAACAGTATTTCGTGAAGGACGGCACCAACAGCTGGCGCATGCATGTGCTGATCGACGATCGAAACCCGCAGAACTCCGCTTCCACCACGCCGCTGACAGCGAATATCGTCTTCGATTCGCATGGCACTGTTGCGTCGTTGACCGGCAGTCCGGGTCTGAGCAGCAGCAATGGCAATCAGCTGAAACTCACGGGCTGGTCGCCGGTGATGGCGGTTGATCCTGGCACCAGTCGTGAGCGCTGGATAGCCAACGGGGCGGCCGGCAGCGCTGACGGCATCACCATCGACTTCACCCATTTGCTTCAGCACAACGCTGCCAGTTCGCGCTCCGCCGCCTACGTGGATGGCCATTCGGCAGGGGAGTTGAAAAGTCTCGACGTTGGCCGGGACGGCATTCTGCGTGCCGGGTTTACCAATGGCATGACTAAAGATATCGGTCAGGTGATGCTCGCCAGTTTCGCCAATCCCCATGGCTTGCAGCCGCGTAGCGATACACGCTGGACCGCCACCGCTGATTCCGGAGTGGCTGAATATGATGTGCCGGGCGTCGGTACGCTGGGCAGTATCGTCAGTGGCGCGCTGGAGGGTTCGAACGTCGTGCTGGCCGATGAGCTGATTGCGCTGATCCAGGCCCAGACGGCCTATCAGGCCAACTCCAAGGCGATATCCACCGAAGTGACGTTGATGCAGACGCTGATTCAGTCGACCTGATCAGATCGAGCAGTCGGCTTTGATGAAGTGGCCTTTCAGGCGTTTCCAGCCTGGGCCCGGGCTGGCCTGGGCGCAGACGATCCGGCTGTCGCCCTGCCATTTGTAATAGTGGGCGGGATCGGCCTGAGAGAGCAGGGCAAGGGTCATCAGGCTCGCGCTCGCGATACCGATGATGCACGCACGAAAAGGCATGACGGTTCCCGTTCAGGGTTGCGGTGTCGGCAAGGTTATCACTGTCGATCCGGTTCTCGGCGCAGTTCGATGAAGTTTTTTTGGCGGTGTTTCCGGTCTGGCAAGCGGCAGGCGGCAGTCCACCGCCGCTATTGGCTGACGCGCGCTCCTCAGGCCGTCGGCGAATGCCGGTTTTTACTGGCTAATCAGGCATTTGTATCGAGCCTGACAAGTTGGTTCAAAAATTGCTTTAACCCTTTCAGAACAGCTACAGGCGGCAAGCGTCTGTCGGAGGAGGAAGACTGTGGACAAGTTGCTTTACGTCGCAATGAGCGGTGCATCCGAAAACGCGATCGCGCAAAAGGCTCATGCCAACAACCTGGCAAACGTCTCGACCAACGGTTTCATGCGTGACCTTGAACAGGCCCGCTCGATGCCGGTGTTTGGCGAGGTCATGCCATCGCGTGCCTACGCCATGAGCGAGCGTCCCGGGACCGACTTTTCCGCCGGCGCCATGGTGCAGACCGGTCGTGAGCTGGACATCGCTGTCAAGGGTGATGGCTGGATCGCGGTGCAGACGCCTGACGGCGGTGAAGCCTACACCCGCAGCTCCGGCATGAACATCGATGCTCTGGGCGTGTTGCGCGACGGCAGCGGTTTGCCGGTTATGGGCAACGGCGGTCCGATTGCCGTGCCGCCTCAGCAGCAGATCGAGATCGGCGCCGACGGCACGATCAGCATTCGTTCGCTGGGCGAGAGTCCGCAGGTGATGGCGCAGGTCGACCGCATCAAACTGGTCAGGCCTGACCTGAAGACCATGGAGAAGGGCCCTGATGGCCTGATCCACACCAAGAACGGCCGGCCTGCCGATGCAGATGCCACCGTTCAGGTCGAGTCCGGCTTTCTGCAGGCGAGCAACGTCAATGCGGTCGAGGAAATGACCTCGGTACTGGCCTTGTCCCGTCAATTCGAATTGCACGTCAAGATGATGAAGACCGCCGAAGAAGACGATCAGTCTATGGCTCGCGTCTTGCAACTTGGCTAATCAATGACAGCTTGCGCCGACAAACCGGCGCTCGAGGAGAACACACATGCTTCCTGCACTATACGTCGCCAAAACCGGTCTTGCCGCTCAGGACACCAACCTGACCACCATCTCCAACAACCTGGCGAACGTCTCGACCACCGGTTTCAAAAGTGACCGGGCCGAGTTCCAGGACCTGCTGTATCAGATCAAACGCCAGCCGGGTGCCCAGTCCACTCAGGACAGCGAACTGCCTTCCGGCCTGCAACTGGGTACCGGTGTGCGCATTGTCGGCACGCAGAAGAACTTCACTGCCGGTAGCCTGCAGACCACCAACAACCCGCTGGACCTGGCGGTCAACGGTCGTGGTTTCTTTCAGGTGACCCAGCCGGACGGCACCATTGCCTACAGCCGTGACGGTACGTTTCACCTCGACGCCAACGGCCAGATCGTGACCGCCAACGGTTATGCCCTCGAGCCTGCGATTGTCGTTCCGCAGAACGCCCAGACCTTCACGGTCGGCCAGGACGGTACTGTTTCCGTCACGCTGGCAGGCGCAACCGCTACGCCGCAGATCATCGGCAACATCCAGACCGCCGACTTCATCAACCCGGCCGGCCTGCAGGCCATCGGGGGCAACCTGTACCTGGAAACCGGTTCGAGCGGCGCGCCGCAGATCGGCACCCCTGGCCTTAACGGCCTGGGTCCGACCCTGCAGAACACGCTGGAAAACTCCAACGTCAGCACCGTTGAGGAACTGGTCAACATGATCACTACCCAGCGCGCCTACGAGATGAACTCCAAAGTGATCTCGACCGCTGACCAGATGCTGCAGAACCTGACGCAGAACCTGTAAGGCCTTGATGTCGCTGCTCGTAGAACCGCTCAATCCGATGGGGCGCCTGATAAGCGCCTGTTACACCGCGAGGTTTCAAGTGTCATGAACCGCCTTAGTGTTCCGCGTTTTTCAGTGTTGATCGCTTCATTGTGCGGGATCACCCTGCTGTCCGGCTGTGTTGCGCCGACGGCCAAGCCCAATGACCCTTATTACGCTCCGGTGTTGCCGCGTACGCCCATGTCGGCGGCTGCCAACAATGGCGCCATCTATCAGGCCGGTTTCGAGCAGAACCTGTACGGCGACCGCAAGGCCTTCCGTATTGGCGACATCATTACCATCACGCTCTCCGAGCGTATGGCGGCGAGCAAGGCGGCCACGTCGGCAATGTCCAAGGACAGCACCAACAGCATTGGTCTGACCTCGCTGTTCGGTTCGGGTCTGACCACCAACAACCCGATTGGCGGCAACGACCTGAGTCTGAACGCCGGTTACAACGGTGCGCGGACCACCAAGGGTGATGGCAAGGCTGCACAGAGCAACAGTCTGACCGGTTCGGTTACCGTGACGGTTGCGGATGTGCTGCCCAACGGCATTCTGGCGGTACGTGGTGAAAAGTGGATGACCCTCAATACCGGTGATGAACTGGTGCGGATTGCCGGCCTGGTCCGGGCTGACGATATCGCCACCGACAATACTGTGTCATCTACCCGTATCGCTGATGCACGTATTACCTATTCGGGGACCGGAGCCTTTGCCGATACCAGCCAGCCAGGCTGGTTCGACCGGTTCTTCCTCAGCCCGTTGTTCCCTTTCTGATAGCGGGATAGACATGATCAAGCTCAAGCAACTGATAGCGGCGACCTTGTTGTTGTCCACAGCGTTCGGCGTCCACGCCGAGCGTCTGAAGGACATCGCGAGCATCTCCGGCGTACGGGCCAACCAGTTGATCGGTTACGGTCTGGTCGTGGGTCTCAATGGTACAGGTGACCAGACCACCCAGACCCCGTTCACCCTGCAGACCTTCAACAACATGCTGTCGCAGTTCGGCATCAAGGTCCCGGCCGGCTCCGGCACCGTGCAGTTGAAAAACGTCGCGGCGGTCGCCGTGTATGCGGATCTGCCTGCCTTCGCCAAGCCGGGCCAGACGGTCGATATCACCGTTTCCTCGATCGGTAACTCCAAGAGCCTGCGCGGCGGTGCGCTGTTGATGACACCGATGAAAGGTGTCGACGGCAACGTTTACGCCATCGCCCAGGGCAACCTGGTGGTCGGTGGTTTCGATGCGGAAGGTCGCGACGGTTCGAAAATTACCGTCAACGTCCCGTCGTCGGGACGCATTCCTGGCGGCGCTTCGGTCGAGCGCTCGGTACCGAGCGGCTTCAATCAGGGCAATACCCTGACCCTGAACCTGAATCGCTCCGACTTCACTACGGCCAAGCGGATTGTCGACAAGATCAACGAATTGCTGGGCCCGGGCGTCGCCCAGGCGCTGGACGGTGGTTCGGTGCGTGTGACCGCGCCGCTTGATCCGGGTCAGCGTGTCGACTACCTGTCGATTCTGGAAAACCTGGAAGTCGATCCCGGCCAGACCGCTGCCAAGGTCATCATCAATTCGCGTACCGGCACGATTGTCATCGGTCAGAACGTCAAGGTGTCGCCTGCTGCCGTGACCCACGGCAGCCTGACCGTGACCATCACCGAAGACCCGATCGTCAGCCAGCCGGGCGCATTGTCCGGCGGTCAGACTGCGGTAGTGCCTCGCTCGCGGGTCAATGCCCAGCAGGAGCTGCACCCGATGTTCAAGTTCGGTCCAGGCACCACGCTGGATGAGATCGTTCGCGCGGTCAATCAGGTGGGCGCTGCGCCCGGTGACCTGATGGCCATTCTCGAAGCGCTTAAACAGGCCGGCGCGTTGCAAGCCGACCTGATCGTGATCTGAGGATTCGAGCATGGATATGCCCAAGAGCGGAATTTCGTCAGCGGTCGACTCGGGTGCGTACACCGACGTCAACCGTCTGGCGTCGCTGAAGCATGGCGACAAGGACAGTGTGGAAAACCAGAAGAAAGTGGCCCGCGAGTTCGAGTCGCTGTTCGTCAGCCAGATGCTCAAGGCCATGCGCTCGGCCAACGAAGTGCTGGCCAAGGACAATCCGATGAACACCCCGGCCACGCGGCAGTATCAGGATATGTATGACCAGCAGTTGGCGGTCACGCTGTCCACGCGTGGCAACGGTATCGGTCTGCAGGATGTGCTGATGCGCCAATTGTCGAAAGACAAGGGGATAAACCATGCCGCGCCGGTCAATACGACCGACGCTGCAACGGCCGCCACTGACGCTGCGCCGGCCAAGACCGGTCTGGCGACCAGTGTCTACCAGCGTCCATTGTGGGCCACGCGCTCGGCGGCTGCCGATCAGGCGGCGGCTGCGGCATCGGCGTCCGGAGAAGGGCGCAATGACATGGCGCTGCTCAACGCCCGCCGCCTGTCCCTGCCCGCCAAGCTCACCGATCGTCTGCTGGCTGGCATCGTGCCGTCCGCTACAACCGCCGTCAGCAACAGCCCGGTACCCGCTCGCGCGACAGCCGGCAGCACAGGCAACAACGGCGACTGGACACTCGATCCGAACCTGGCGCCAGCGCCCGAGTACGTGCGTTCCATGGCCCAGCCACCGCTGGCACCGGCCAAGCGTGCGTTCAGCAACGCCGATCAGTTCGTCGAAACCATGCTGCCATTGGCCAAGGAAGCCGCAGCACGTATCGGCGTTGACCCGGTCATGCTGGTGGCGCAGGCGGCACTGGAAACCGGTTGGGGCAAATCGATCATGCGTCAGCAGGACGGCAGCAGTAGTCACAACCTGTTCGGCATCAAGGCGGCAGGCAGCTGGAAGGGTGCCGAAGCGCGCGCGATCACCAGCGAGTTCCGCGACGGCAAGATGGTCAAGGAAACCGCGGACTTCCGTTCCTACGATTCCTATGCCGACAGCTTCCACGACCTGGTCAGTCTGTTGCAGAACAATAGTCGCTATAAAGAAGTGGTCAATTCGGCCGATAAACCGGAACAGTTTGTAAAAGAATTGCAGAAAGCCGGTTACGCCACTGACCCGGACTATGCCAGCAAGATTTCGCAGATTGCCAAGCAGATGAAGAGTTACCAGACTTACGCCGCTGCAGCGGGCTCTTCCACGACTTTATAAGGTTTGACTCATGTCGCTGATTTCAATTGGGCTCTCAGGTATCAATGCCAGCAGTGCCGCGATCAACACCATCGGTAACAACACGGCCAACGTGGATACCGCGGGTTACTCGCGTCAGCAGGTGCTGACCACGGCTTCGGCGCAGATCGCTCTTGGTCAGGGTGTGGGCTACATCGGTACCGGCACCACGCTGTCCGACGTACGTCGCATCTACAACAGCTATCTGGACACCCAATTGCAATCGAGCACCGCCCTCAGCGCGGATGCAGTGGCTTATTCCGGTCAGGCCAGCAAGACCGATACATTGCTGTCCGACAGTGCGACGGGGATCTCCGTGCAGCTGGCGGATTTCTTCACCAAGATGCAGGGCATCGCCACCAGCGCCACGCAGTCGGCAGAACGCTCGTCGTTCCTGACCCAGGCTGGCGCGTTGAGCGCACGCTTCAACTCGGTGTCGTCGCAGTTGTCCACGCAGAACGATAACGTCAACACGCAGCTCAACACCTTCACCAAACAGGTCAACGAGCTGACCACCACGCTGGCGAGCCTGAACAAGCAGATCACACAAGCGTCGGCGGGCAATGCCACACCGAACACCCTGCTTGACTCGCGCAGTGAAGCGGTTCGTCAGCTCAACGAGCTGGTTGGCGTGAAAGTGGTCGAGAACAACGGCAACTTCGACATTTATACCGGCACCGGACAATCATTGGTCAGTGGCGGCACGTCCTACAAGATGTCGGCCAGCCCGAGCCCGTCCGATCCGTTGCAGTACAACGTGCAGATTGCCTACGGCCAGACCCAGACCGATGTGACCTCGGTGCTTACTGGCGGCTCGATCGGTGGTCTGTTGCGTTATCGCAACGAAGTGCTGGTGCCCGCGACCAATGAATTGGGCCGTACCGCGATGGTGCTGTCCGACCAGGTCAACAGCCAGATGAATCAGGGTATCGACAGCAAGGGTAACTTTGGTTCGAACCTGTACTCCAGCATCAACAGTGCAGATGCCATCACTCAGCGCAGCATCGGCAAAACCACCAACAGTGTCGGCTCCGGCAACCTCAACGTGACGATCGGCGACACCAGCAAGCTGACCGCCAACGATTATGAAGTGACGTTCAGCGACTCATCGAATTTCAGCGTGCGCCGTCTGCCCAATGGCGAGAGCGTGGGTTCCGGTTCGCTGGCTGACAATCCGCCCAAGCAGTTCGAAGGCTTCAGTGTGAGCCTCAACGGCAATACGCTGGCCGCCGGTGACAGTTTCAAGGTCATCCCGACACGCACTGGCGCGTCGGGGATTTCTGTGGCTCTGACCGATGCCAAGGACATTGCAGCTGCCGCGCCGTTGACGGCAACCGCGGGTAGCAGCAACTCCGGCACCGGCGGCTTCACTCAGCCTGTGCTGAACACCAAGTCCGATATCTACGACAGCACCCAGACCGCTGATCTGCGCAATGCGCTCAAAGACTCCACCCCGATGAAACTGGTAATGGGGGCGGTCAACAGCAGCGGTGTGCAGAGCTATACCCTGATCAAGGCGAATGGCGGTGCGGTGCTCGACCAGAATGGCAACGCCATCGGTGGTTCGATCATTCAGGGCCAGGCCAACACGGTCAAGTTGAACGTTGGCTACACCGACACCACGACGACGCCGAACAGTAAAACCGCTTTTGAACTGCAAATGACCATTTCCGGCTCGCCGGTTGCCAATGACACGTTCAGCATCGGCATGACCGGCGGCGGCTCGTCCGATAACCGCAATGCGTTGGCGGTGGTCGGCCTGCAGACTGCCAAGACTGTCGGCGTCGTCAACGGTGGTGTAGGTACCAGCCTGTCCGGTTCGTATGCAGATACGGTGTCTGTTGTGGGTACGCTGGCGAGCCAGAGCAAGAACGATGTGACCGCCACAGCGGCCGTTGTCAGCCAGGCGAAGTCGTCACGCGATTCGGTCTCGGGTGTATCCCTCGATGAAGAAGCGTCCAACCTGATCAAGTACCAGCAGTACTACACCGCCTCTTCGCAGATCATTAAGGCGGCACAAACCATTTTCAGCACGCTGATCAACAGTCTTTAAGGAATCGTGAGCCATGCGTATCTCGACTACCCAGTTCTTCGAATCCACGAACACCAATTATCAGCGTAACTATTCGAACCTGAACAAGACCAGCGAAGAGGTTTCCAGCGGCATCAAGCTCAATACCGCGGGCGATGATCCGGTGGGTGCGGCGCGCGTACTGCAACTGACCCAGCAGAACTCCATGCTGACCCAGTACGAAACCAATATCGGCACGATCAATACCAATGCGGTGACCACCGAGACCACGCTGACCAGCATCATCGACACGATGCAGGCCGCGCGTGAGCAGATCGTATCGGCAGGCAGTGGCGCGTTTACCGACTCGGACCGGCTCGCCAAGGCTTCGGCCCTCAAGCAGTACCAGAGTCAGATTCTGGGCCTGATGAACAGCCAGGACCCGAACGGTCAGTACATATTTTCCGGTTCCAAGGCGTCGACGCCGCCGTACGCGCAGAACGCTGACGGCTCCTACAGCTACAAGGGCGATCAGACCAGCGTCAATCTGGCGGTAGGCGATGGTCTGGTGATGGCTAGCAACACAACAGGTTTCGAGGCCTTCGAACAGTCGGTCAACACAACCCGTACGTCTGCCACACTGCTCTCGCCTGCAACCGATGACGGCAAGATCGGCCTCAGCAGTGGCCTGGTGACGTCCACTCCGACCTATAACGCCAGCTACCAGGCCGGTGAGCCCTACACGCTGACCTTTCTCAGCGGTACGCAGTTCAAGATCACTGACGCCAGTGGCACTGACGTGAGTTCCGATACGTCGTCTGGCGGCAAGTTTTCCCACGGCTCGTTCGATGCCCAGACGTTCACCTTCCGCGGCGTGGAAATGACCCTCAACGTCAACCTGCCAGCCGCTGACCGGGTTTCGGACGCTACCGCAGATGCGGCGCTGGTCAATCGCAGCTACCAGCTGGCGTCGACACCGGACAGTGTTTCCACCGCGCGCAGCGCCGGCAATACCTCGACGGCGACCGTCAGCAGCTCTGCTGTGGGCAATACTGCTGCGGACCGGACCGCGTTCAACAATACCTTCCCGACAGAAGGCGCAATTCTCAAGTTCACCAGCCCGACCGATTACGACTTGTATGCTGCGCCATTGACCAGCAGCAGCAAGCCAGTGTCCAGCGGCACCATGACCGGTTCGACGGCCAATGCTTCAGGGGTGAACTTCAATATCAGCGGCACGCCGGCTGCCGGCGACCAGTTCATCGTCGAGTCTGGCACGCACCAGACCGAGAACATTCTCAATACGCTGACAGCGGCGATCAAAGCCCTGTCGACGCCCACCGATGGCAACCTGGTGGCCTCGCAGAATATGACGGCAGCGCTGAACACTGCGCTGGGCAACATGAGCAGTGCCATCGAACAGGCCTCTACGGCACGTTCCAGTGGCGGTGCGCGTCAGCTGGCGGCAACCGCCCAAGGCACGACCAACGATCTGCTCAAAGATAACAATACCGTTGAGCAAGGCACTTACGTAAACGCCGATATCGTCGAGGCGACCACTCGCCTGACATTGCAAAAAACCATGCTGGACGCTTCTCAGCAGGTGTTTACCATGCTATCCAAGTTGAACCTGTTCAGTCAGCTTTGAGTTCTGACGTTGAGCATCCGCCGTCTTTTTTCAGCGGTGAGGGGGGCCACTCGACTGATGGGTCCCCAGCCGCTCGCGAGTCAGTCATAGTGAATTCAGTCCCCCTCGTCAGTATCGTCATTCCCGCCTTCAATCCGCGTTTTTTCCGCGCAGCGCTGCAAAGTGCGCTCGACCAGGTCTACGACAATCTCGAAATCATCGTCTGTGACGATTGCCGTAGCGACGAGATCAAGGCGATTTTCGACGAACTGGTGGCTCCCGACAGCGACCGGGCCCGTTACCTGCGCAATCCTCAGCGCCTGGGGTTTCAGGGCAACCTGCTCATGGGGCTGGAGCAGGCGAGCGGCGAGTACATCAAATTTCTCTGCGATGACGACCGCCTCTATAACTACTGCATTGCGCATCAGGCGCAAACCCTTGATACCTACCAGGACGTCCAACTCGTCGTCAGCAAGCGCCATCTGGTGGACGTCGATGATTATGTCCTGCCGGCCCGCATGGAAAACGTCGGCCTCGTGCCCTACGACGCCGTGTTCAAGGGCGAGGACATGCTGGCGATTTTCGAGCGCACGCCGCGCAATTATCTGGGCGGTTTCAGTGGCGCGCTGATGCGTCGCGCCGATGTCCAGGAATACCTGCCGTCCATTGCGCTGCCGCAGGGTTTCGTTGCGCTGCTGGATTTCACGTTGTTTATCTGCCTGCTGCGACGCGGCAATCTCGTGGTGCTGCACAGCATCCAGAGCACCGAACGCCTGCACCCGGGGCGCTTCAGCAGTCAGGGCGATATGCACCAGAAAGCCACCACCGAATGGGGCTGGCTGAACGAAATGCTCAAGGCGCGTAGCGGCGAAGACGCACCGGCTCAGGGCTGGGTGCGTTTTCTGCCTCTGCGCCGCGCGCACGAAGAACCGCGTGAGTGGGATGAGGTCGGCCTTTACGGGGTGATGGCTGGTCGCCAGGGCATCATGATGAGCCGCGTCGGCAGTAGCAGTGACAGCTATGCAGAGCTTTACGCCGAATGGCTGTCCTGCCGCCGGTTTTCCGAGCCGCAAAAAAAACTGCTGGAACAGCGCATCGTCAGTTGGGCCTGGCAGCCACGTATCGTGCCGGTGATCATCGATGCGGATGGCGATGCCGAGGCCCTCGATATCACCTTGCGCAGCCTGGCCGAACAGGACTATGCCGCAGACTCGGTGGTGGTGCTGACCAACGCCAGTGTCGACGACCCTCAGGTGCTGCGTTTTTCTCTGCAGCCGGACTGGGCTCGGCAACTGAACGAAGTATTGCCACTGCTGGACAGTGCCGACTGGGTCTACCTGTTGCGCGCTGGTGACCGGCTGACGCAGCCAGCGTTGTTGATTCTGGCCGAGCGTATCGCCCAGATCCCCGGGCTGCTGTGTGTCTACAGCGACGAAGGCGCGCTGGTCGAGGACGAGTCCAGAGAGCCGATATTCAAACCCGGCTTCAACCTGGACCTGCTGCGTGCCTACCCTTATGTCGGGCGCACGCTGGCGTTCGAACGTCGAAATCTGCTCGACATGGGCGGTTTCGATCCGGCCTTCGATGAACTCGCCCCGCACGATGTGATCTGGCGTCTGGTCGAAGGGGCCGGGCCGCAGAGCATCGAGCACATTGCCGAAGTGCAGGTCGAGTCGCGTCTGGCATTCGCGGACTGGCTGTCGCTGCCTGGTGTTATCGAGCACAGCGAGCCTCTGGTTGCAGCCCACCTGTCACGGATCGGCAGAGAACACGTGATTCATCACGATCAGTTGCCGTTGCTCAATCGCATCGAGTACGTTCACCCGTCGCTGCCGCTGGTCTCGATCATCATCACCGCCAGGGATCAACTGGGCGCCCTGGAGCGCTGCATAGACAGTCTGCTCAGCAACACCACCTACCCGAATTACGAAGTCCTGATCGTCGACAACGCCAGCGAAAGCGCCGAAGCGCGGGCATGGTTCACGGCGATGAGTGAGCTGGGCAGCGACAAGTTGCGGATTTTTTCCCTGTCCGCAACAGGCAGCGAGGCAGCCGCCCAGAATCATGCCGCCGGTCAGGCGCGTGGCGATTATCTGCTGATGCTCAGCGCCTATGCGCTGATCCATCAGGCGGACTGGCTGCAGGGGCTGATGCACCATGCCCAGCGCCCCGAGGTCGGGATCGTCGGTCCACGTATCCTCAATCCACAAGGCAATATTCTGTACGCAGGCATGGTCATGGGCATGGATGGTCTGGCCGGTCGGCCGTTCATCCATTTCCCTGCAGGTGCCAGTGGCTACATGCAGCGCCTGCAATTGACCCAGAACTGGAGCGCGGTCAGCGGCAATTGCCTGATGGTGCGCAAGGACGTTTTCGACGCCGTCGGCGCACTGGAGGCTGCGACCTTCACGCAGGGGCTGCAGGATCTGGACCTGTGCATGCGCGTCGGGCACGAGGGTTACCTGATCGTCGGTACCCCGGATTCATCGCTGGTACTGGCCGAGCCTGCTGCCGCCGAACGTAACGAGACGTCTCGTCAGGTACTCGACAACGAGCAGAAATCGTTCTTCCAGAAGTGGCTGCCGAAAATGGCCAGGGATCAGGCCTACAACCCCAACCTGTACCTCAACGAGGCGCTGTCGTTCACTCTGGACCCTGGTCTGCTGGCGGGCTGGAGCCCGTTCTGCACCCGGCACCTGCCGTCCATTTTCGGTATGGCGGTCAACTCCTCGGCGGTGGGGCACTACCGGGTCAGCCAGCCACTGCTGGAGTTGATGGCGGCCGGGCGGGTGGTTGGCCGAATGACTTACGAGACCGCAACGCCGGTCGAAATAGAGCGCCAGTCGCCGGATGTCATCGTTTTCCAGGGCCGTTACACAGAAGCCAAGGTTCCGGACATCGAGCTGGCGAAGAACTACTCCAGTGCCATGCGTATTTTCGAGCTCGATGACTATATCGCCGATGTCCCCGAGCGCAACGAGCACAAGCGCAACATGCCGGACAACATCGGCGCCATGCTGCGCAAGGGCATAGGCCTGTGTGACCGTGTGGTGGTATCGACTCACCCGCTGGCCGAGGCGCTGTCGAGCATGCACAGCGACATTCGCGTCGTGCCGAACATGCTGGCGACCCACTTGTGGAGTAACCTCAGGACCCAGCGTCGCAGCTCGGACAAGCCGCGTATTGGCTGGGGCGGCGGCACCAGCCATCGGGGAGACCTGGAGCTGATTGCCGATGTGGTGCGCGAACTGGCTGATGAAGTCGAGTGGGTGTTCTTCGGCATGTGCCCGGATCTGCTCAAGCCCTACATCCATGAGTTCCATCCAGGGGTCAGCCTGAAAACCTACCCGGCCAAGCTCGCCAGCCTGAACCTTGATCTGGCCTTGGCACCGCTGGAATTCCATATTTTCAATGACTGCAAAAGCAACCTCAGGTTGCTCGAGTACGGCGCCTGCGGCTATCCGGTGATCTGTTCCGACACCGAGGCGTATCGCGGCCATCTGCCGGCGACCCGGGTGTACACCAACAGCTCCGAAGAATGGTTGCAGGCGATCCGCATGCACTTGTCCGACCCCAATGCCAGCTACCGCATGGGCGACGAGTTGCGCGAGACAGTACTGCGTGACTTCATGTTGCGCGGCGAAAACCTGCAGTATTGGGCCAACGGCTGGTTGCCGGACTGATCCGATCCGTTTGAACACGCACCAGCGGGTTGCCCGCTGGCACGGTCACGCTACGCTCTTGCTTCAACGCCCGCTGCGGTTGAAGGCGCAATCGATTCGTTATAAGGAAAGATCATGCAAAGCCATTCGGGAAATGAACACACCGCTTTGAATCAGCGTCTGACCCTGCTGTTGATGGCCAGGGACCAGCCAGACTTCCTGCGCCGCGCCTTGAAGTATTACAGCCAGTTTCCGTGCACCCTCATAGTGGTCGATGCGTCAGCCCAGCCTGATGCGGAGATTGCCGGCACAGCCGGCCTGCATTACCTGCACAGTGACGCGCTGGCCAGTGCCAGCCTTGGCGTCAGGGTCGCCGAGGGGCTCAAGCAGGTGACCACGCCCTTCGTGGTTCAGGCTCCGGTCGACAGTTTTCTGCTGCCTGATGCACTGAGCGCAGCACTGAGCTTTCTTGAGGCCAACCCCACCTACGGCGCCTGTCAGGGCTACAGCCTGAGCTATCAGGCACAGGTCGGTCAGGTGGACTATTTCCGTCGCGATCGCAAAACCTGCGAAGACTATGCCGCGGATGACGCGGGTGAGCGGGTTCTGGGTTTCATGAGTGAAAGCCTGTCGCTGCTCAGCGCAGTGACGCGCACGGAGCTGGCGCAGCAGTGGTTCACTTCGGTTACCGATGACACCGAGCCGCACTGGCAGGAAATCGGCCATATGAACTATCTGGTTGCGGCGGCCCGCCTGCGCATCCTGCCAATCGCTTATGCACTGCACTTCACCTCGGGCAAGCAGGCCGAGCTACGCCATGGCGCGGCCATTGCCGCCGCCGTCAGGCACACTGATCCCAAGGCCAGGGCCGTCCGCGATGCGTTCGCCAAAAAACTGGTCGCGCTGCTCGGTGAGGGCTCGGGCTTCGACGGCGCGCAGGGTGAACAGAAGATTCAGGCCGGTCTTGCCGCCATGGGCGAGTGCCTCAAGACCCAGGGCTTCCAGGGCGATGAGAAAATCATCAGCGCGGTGTGGAACGTCGGCCTTGAGCAATCGGACGCGCTCTTCGAGCCTCGCCAGTTCGTCGAAATGCCGTTTTACAACCAGGCACTGTTCGATGAGCTGGCCAGAATCGAATTCCTCATCCATCTGATGCCGGCGGGCCGTCTGCAGCTGGAAGGGCTGGAAGCGGCGCTGCTCAAGCAGGCCGAGTTGTTGCGCGAGCAGAGCAACCCGGACGCCGAGGCGCGCATCAGCCGCTTGTGGTACGCCTACGAAACCTACGCTTTCAACCTGGGCGTCGTGAAGAGCCTGATCGCGGAATTGATCAGCGGCAAAGGCAAGGACAGCGAAAAGCAGATCGAACAGGTTTCGGCCTGGAGCCAGCGTCTGCAGGCGGCATCCGCTTTCGACAATGGTCGGCTGCTCGATGGCATGGCTTCCGGTCAACTGCTCAACTGGCTCGATTCGCGCGATCCGGCGCCTGAGGCCCTCAAGCAGATCAGCGACAAACTCGCCAGCAAACCGGCCGGGTCGCAGATCGGTATCCTGGTGCTGGATCTGGAAGCGGATGTATTCAAGCTGCAGGCCACGTTCGACAGCCTGATCAACAGTCATTACAAGGCCTTCAGGGTGGCGGTGTTCACCACCGGGGAATTGCCGGCCGTGACTACGCTGCACAGTACCCTGCACTTTGTGAAAGTCACCGAAAGCAACTACGTCGACAAGATTAATCAGTTCGTCAAACAGTCGCCCAGCGACTGGCTGATGCTCGCGCAGGCCGGCGAAGAGTTCACCCGCAGCGGTCTGTTGCTGGCCAGCGCCGAGCTGATCGATGCCGCGCAGTGCCGGGCCGTTGCCGTGGACGAGATTCAGCGTCAAGCCAATGGCACGCTCACGCCGGTGTTTCGTCCCGGCTTCAACCTTGATCTGCTGCAAAGTCTGCCGGCATTGATGGCTCGTCACTGGCTGGTGCGTCGCGAGTTGCTGGTCGAGGCGGGTGGATACTCGCGCGAGTTTCCCGAGGCGCTGGAATTCGATCTGTTGCTGCGCCTGATCGAGCAGGGCGGCATGAGCGGTCTGGCCCATCTGAGCGAACCGTTGCTGATCTGTGAGGCGCCCGAATTGAAAGACAATCCGGACGAACAAAAAGCGCTCAAGCGCCACCTTGACAAGCGCGGTTATCAGGCGGAAGTCAGCTCGGCGCAGCCTGGTGCTTACAAGATCGATTATCGCCACGCCCACCGGCCGGTGGTTTCGATCCTGCTGCACGGCCAGGACAACCTGCCCGAGTTGCAGCGTTGCCTGCAAAGCATTCTGCAACGCACCCGCTATCAGCGTTATGAAGTGCTGATCGGTGACAACGCCAGCAGCTCTGCCGAATTGTCGACCTGGCTGGACCGGCAGGAGCAGGTGTCGGGTCGCGTGCGGGTGTTCCGCGCCGAGCAGCGCATGAGCCCGGCAGCCTTGCGCAATCTGATCAGTCAGGAAGCCGGTGGCGAATACCTGATCCTGCTGGATGCCGAAAGTCAGATCGTCAATGTCGGCTGGATCGAATCACTGCTCAACCAGGCGCAGCGTCCGGAAGTGGGCGTGGTAGGCGCCAAGCTGGTGGACGGCGAAGGTGCAGTGACTCAGGCCGGTCTGGTGCTGGGCCTGAATGGCGGTGTGGGTTCGGGGTTCGTCGGTGAGCCCAAGACCGCCACTGGCTATATGCAGCGCCTGGTGGTCGAGCAGAACTACTCTGCCGTGTCATCGGCCTGCCTGATGATTGCCAAGGAGCTGTACAACGCAGTGGGCGGTCTTGATGAGGAGGCATTCGCCGAAGCACTGGGCGATGTCGATCTGTGCCTCAAGGCTGCGCAAGCCGGCTATCTGACCGTATGGACGCCGCATGTGCAGGTAGTGCATTCCGGTGTGCTGCATGCCCCGCAGCAGGCGCGCGAAGCATTGATGGACAAGTGGTCATCGCAGTTCGCGCAGGATGAAGCCTACAGCGTCAATCTGGATCTCCACGGCAAAGGCTTCACTCTGGCCGTTTGAGTCGTTCACCCCCGTAAAACCGGCTGCTTCGCGGCCGGTTAGTCACTTTGAAGGCTTCTTCGCAGGAAGCTGCCGGCAAGCATCAAGTGCATGTTCCCTCGACGCAAATTATCCTAAAGCATGCACACGGGAGTGACCTGCGGGTCATAAAGTGCATCTCCACTGTATTGTTTTACAGGGAGCGACATGCGCCTGACTTGCTTTAACCTGCCAAGCGCCCTGAAAATGTCCGTAAATCACCCCTATTCGGTAGCGCCCCGATTGCATCGGGACGAAAAATGACCTGTTTACTCATCGGGAAGCCATGATGATTGGCATTAAAAGCATAGCGAGTTACGTGCCTGTTGCAGGTGTTGATAACTACGCTCAAGGCGCCAGATTCGGCAAGGATGAAGAATTCATCCTTGGGAAAATCGGCTCCACCTTCCTGCCGCGCAAAGACGCCGGCCAGGAAACCTCGGATCTGTGCGTTGAGGCGGCCAACACGCTGTTTGCCAATAACCCGCAGCTCAAGCGCGAAAGCATCGATGTGCTGATCGTCGTCACCCAGAATGGCGACGAGGAAGGGCTGCCGCATACCGCAGCCATCGTTCAGGACAAGCTGGGGCTGTCGACCAACGTCGCTGCATTCGATATATCGCTGGGCTGTTCCGGCTATGTGTACGGCATTTATGCGATCAAGGGCTTCATGGAAGCGGCAGGCTTGAAAAATGGCCTGTTGATCACTGCCGATCCGTATTCGAAAATTGTCGATCAGGAAGACCGCAACACCACCATGCTGTTCGGTGATGCTGCGACGGCCACCTGGATGGGCGAGGGGGCCCAATGGCAGCTGGGCAAGGCGAAGTTCGGTACCGATGGTTCCGGTGCGCCACATCTGAAGGTCAGCAACGGCGTTTTCTTCATGAACGGTCGCCAGGTGTTCAACTTTGCACTGTTGAAAGTCCCGGCGCATTTGCATGAGCTACTGGGCGAGTCGGATCTGACCCCGGACGATATCGATGCCTTCTGTATTCACCAGGGCAGTGCGGCGATCGTCGATGCGGTCGCGCGGCGCTTCGAAGACAAACCCGAGAAGTTTCTCAAGGACATGGTCGAAACCGGCAACACCGTGTCATCCAGCATTCCGCTGCTGATCGAGAAGCATGTGCTCGGTTCTTCATGGAAGCGGGTCGCCTTGAGCGGTTTTGGTGTGGGGTTGTCCTGGGGCTCTGCAATTATCTATAAAGACTGAGTTCACCTCGCCTTACAAAGAACGCCTGCGGATAAAACCCCAGGCGTTCTTAAATTAAATAGTGATCTACGTCACACTTTGAACTTCGTGGCGCAATGCGCTCGCCTGCCGCCACTTCTGACTGCCGTGAATTCCCCTCTTTCCCGCCGTGGGTTTACGCCCCAAACCCTTGTTTTATAAGGGGTGTCACGATGATGGCAAAATATTAAAAAAAAACACTCAAGCAACCTGCCATCGCGACGATAACTATTACGAAGGTTCTCTAGGCATACCCGGCGCTTGCAGGGGCCGGAAGCCACGTAGTACCAAAACCACCGAGGAATTCATCATGGCTTTAACAGTAAACACCAACGTAACATCGTTGAGCGTCCAGAAGAACCTGAGCCGCGCCTCCGACGCACTGTCGACGTCGATGGGTCGTTTGTCTTCCGGCTTGAAGATCATGAGCTCGAAAGATGACGCCGCCGGCCTGAACATTGCTACCAAGATCAACTCGCAGATCAAAGGTCAGACCATGGCGATCAAAAACGCCAACGACGGTATGTCCATTGCTCAGACCGCTGAAGGCGCTCTGCAAGAGTCGACCAACATTCTGCAGCGTATGCGTGAACTGGCTGTTCAGTCGCGAAACGACAGCAACAGCGCTACTGACCGCGTTGCGCTGAACAAAGAATTCACCCAGATGAGTTCGGAACTGACCCGTATCGCCAACAGTACCAACCTGAACGGCAAAAACCTGATTGACGGTTCTGCCAGCACCATGACTTTCCAGGTTGGCTCCAACTCCGGCGCCTCGAACCAGATCTCGCTGTCTTTGAGCGCCAGTTTTGACGCGAACACCCTGGGTGTCGGTTCGGCGATCACCATCGTCGGCTCCGACAGCGCCGCAGCGGAGACCAACTTCTCTGCTTCAATCGCCGCGATCGACTCGGCTCTGCAGACCATCAACAACACCCGTTCGGATCTGGGTGCTGCGCAAAACCGTCTGTCCAGCACCATCTCCAACCTGCAGAACATCAACGAAAACGCCAGTGCTGCACTGGGTCGTATCCAGGATACCGACTTTGCTGCTGAAACTGCACAGCTGACCAAGCAACAGACCCTGCAACAGGCTTCCACCTCGATCCTGGCACAGGCTAACCAGCTGCCGTCCGCTGTACTGAAACTGCTTCAGTAATATCGGAATGAGTTTTGGCGGGTGAGCACTTAACAGTGCTCTCTCGCTTTTTTGCTTTCAGAGGTGATGGTCATGGATATGAGTGTGAAGCTGAGCTTGTCTTATCCGGCCGTTCAACCGGCAGGCCAGGCCGTTGTGGCCGCCCCGCCGGTTGACAAGCCTGCCGACGCGAAGCCCGTGGAGCGGGTTGCGGCCCCGGCCGAAAGTAAAGGTTCCGATCTGCATAAGGATAATCCCAAGGACGATGCTAAAGTCAAAGCAGCGGCCGAGGATATTCAAAAATTCTTTCACGCGGTGAAGCGCAATCTTGAGTTCTCGATTGACGAAGATTCTGGCAAAGTCATTGTCAAAGTGATTGCAAGCGACTCCGGTGAAGTAGTAAGACAGATTCCCAATGCAGAAATCCTGAAACTGGCCGATAGCTTGAGTGATGCGAACAGTTTGTTGTTCCGCGCCAAGGCCTGATCGCCGGTACCGCATGTGTTGTCGGGTCATTCGCCTTTTAAAAGGGCGGTTAACCCTGCGGCATTCTTGAAGGGAGAAGCACCATGGCAAGTCCGATTACATCTACAAATGGTATTGGGTCCGGTTTGGCAATCGGTTCCATCGTCGAAGGTCTTGTCGGTGCTGAAAAAGCGCCCAAGCAGAACCAGATCGACAAGCAGAGCGCCTCCACGACTGCATCCCTGTCGGGTGTCAGTCAGTTGACGTCTGCACTGGCTGCGTTCCAGAAGACACTGGATACCCTTGCCAGTTCCACCACGCCTGCCTTCCAGGGCTTTGCTGCTACGTCTTCTAATGAAGCGGTGGTCAAGGCCACAGCGGGCAACACGGCAGTCAACGGCTCCTACGCGATCAACGTTAGCCAGCTGGCAACGCCTTCGAAGGTGGCTACCGCCGCGCTAGACTCGACGCAGTCAAGTGCTATTCCGAGTGGTACTCTGAAAATCACTCAAAATGGCACTGATTACAACGTGGCGATCGACAAGACCTCGACGCTGCAGGAAGTGCGCGACAAGGTCAACTCGACGCTGCAGGGTAAAGGCATCACCGCCAACATCATCAACGACAACAACGGTTCCAGGCTGGTGTTCAGTTCGACGACCACCGGCAAGGGCAGTGACATTTCGGTGACGGGCGCTTCCGGCCAGGAAGCGCTTAACATTGATGGCACCAAGTTGATGAGTGCCTCGGGTACTGGCGCCGGTGCGATTACCGATGTCGCCAAGGACGCTGCGTTCACGGTCGATGGCCTGAGTCTGACCAGCAAGACCAATACCGTGAGTACGGCCATTTCCGGTCTGACGTTCGAACTGGTCGCGCCCAGCGCTTCTTCTGCTCCTTCGGCATCGACCACAGTCACGGTAGCCACTAACACCGATGGTCTGAAAACGTCATTGCAGTCTTTCGTCGACTCTTACAACACACTGGTTTCACTGGTGTCGTCGTTGACCAAGGGCACTGTCGACAGTCAGGGTAAATACACGGCCGCTGCGTTGACCGGCGATTCCGCGCCGCGTGCCCTGCTGGCGACGATACGCGACCAGATTGCCACGGCTACGTCGAATGCCGGCTTGAGTTCCCTGGCGCAGTTGGGGATCAAGACTCAACAGTCTGACGGCAAATTGACGTTAAGCACGACCGAACTCACAACAGCGCTGAGCGACAAGAAGCTGGGCAGCCAGATTCAGGCGATGTTCACCGGTGTGACCAATGCTGACGGCACCAGCTCGGGTGGCTTGATCGCACGCATGAACACTGCGCTTGAGCCGTATACGAAAGCCGACGGCGTTCTGGCTGGCAAGACCACCAGTCTTAATAAAGTGCAGACGCGACTGGCCAGTGATCAGGAGGCGCTCAACCGTCGTATTACGACATTGACGGCAACCCTCACCAAGAAATATAACGCAATGGACCTGGTCGTCGGGCAGTTAAAGGCAACGGCTTCAAGCATTACTTCGATTTTTGAAGCGATGAACGCGCAGAAAAACGCCTCGTAAAAAACCAGTGCAGAAGTACCAGGAACCCGACGCTGTGTCGGGTTCTTGCTTTTAGGCTAAAGTTTCCGCGCACTGCGTCGATAGCTTGAGTATCAGTATTCTGGATTTGTTACGAGGCCCATTATGAATCCGATGTTAGCGTTGCGGCAGTATCAGAAGATCGGCTCCCAGGCTCAGACCTCGGAGGCCAGTCCTCATCGTCTTGTTCAAATGTTGATGGAAGGTGGCCTCGACCGCATTGCTCAGGCCAAGGGTGCCATGGCGCGCAAGGATATCGCTAGTAAGGGCGTGCTCATCAGCAAGGCCATCGACATCGTGGGCGGCCTGCGTGAGGGGCTGGATCTGGAAAGCTCGCCAAGTGACGCGCTGGTCAGGCAGGACAGTCTCTATCACTACATGATGACGCGTCTGGCGGAAGCCAACGCCCGTAATGATCAGAAGATGCTCGATGAAGTCGCCGGCCTGTTGATCACCGTCAAGGAAGGCTGGGATGCTATCGGCACCTTGCAATAATCTGCTGGCCTGAGGAGAACAATAATGAGTGCTGCGCTCAAGCGTATCGAGGAAACCCGCGAAGCCTTGGTAGGCGCGCTGGCAGATCGTGACTGGGAGGCTATCGTCAAGCTGGACCTGGCGTGTCGCGAGTGTGTCGACGCGGTGGTCAGCGAAGCGCCCGACGACGAACCTGCACTGCGCAGCAACCTTGAGGAGTTATTGGGTGTCTACAGGCAACTGATTGATGTTGCAACCGGTGAGCGTCAAGCGGTTGTCGAAGAAATGACTCAAATCCAGAATGCGAAGAGCGCGACGAAGGTATACCATCTGTTTGGTTAATGTTTAATTGTCATTTTTATTGTTCGACAAGAATTTCGCCATAAATTTGACTGTGTCCGTTTTTTTTGACTTAACTAGTGATGTTTACTATTTTCTGGCGTCTCAAGGTTTATACAGCTGAGAAGCCAAGCTGCCCCCCAATCATGGGCATTGAGTTGACTAGGGAAGTTGCTATTGCATGTGGCGTGAAATCAAGATTCTGCTAATCGATGACGATAGCCAGCGCCGCCGGGATCTGGCGGTTATCCTGAATTTTCTTGGCGAAGAAAATCTCTCCTGTTCCAGTCAGGACTGGCAGCAGGTGGTCGGCTCTCTGGCGTCTCCACGAGAAGTACTTTGCGTACTGGTCGGTAGCGTAAACGCGCCGGGCAGCCTGCAAGGGCTCCTTAAGACCATCGCCGCATGGGATGAGTTCCTTCCTGTGCTGCTGATGAGCGAAAATTCCTCTGTCGAATTGCCCGAGGATTTGCGCAGGCGAGTCCTTTCTGCACTCGAAATGCCGCCCAGCTACAGCAAGCTGCTCGATTCGCTGCACCGTGCCCAGGTCTATCGCGAGATGTACGATCAGGCCCGCGAGCGCGGCCGTCATCGTGAACCGAACCTGTTCCGCAGTCTGGTAGGTACCAGCCGCGCGATTCAGCACGTACGGCAGATGATGCAGCAGGTCGCCGACACCGATGCCAGCGTACTGATTCTGGGCGAGTCGGGCACTGGCAAGGAAGTGGTTGCGCGTAACCTGCACTACCACTCCAAGCGTCGTGATGCGCCGTTCGTGCCGGTCAACTGCGGTGCCATTCCGGCCGAGCTGCTCGAAAGCGAGCTGTTCGGACACGAGAAGGGCGCGTTTACCGGTGCGATCACCAGCCGTGCCGGGCGCTTCGAGCTGGCCAACGGCGGCACATTGTTTCTCGACGAAATCGGCGACATGCCGCTGCCGATGCAGGTCAAGCTGCTGCGCGTCCTGCAGGAACGCACCTTTGAGCGTGTGGGCAGCAACAAGACGCAAAGCATCGATGTGCGCATTATCGCCGCGACGCACAAGAATCTCGAGACCATGATCGAGCTGGGCAGCTTCCGCGAAGACCTTTATTACCGCCTCAATGTGTTCCCGATCGAGATGGCGCCGTTGCGCGAGCGTGTCGAAGACATCCCGCTGCTCATGAATGAATTGATTTCGCGCATGGAGCACGAGAAGCGCGGTTCGATTCGTTTCAACTCCGCCGCCATCATGTCGCTGTGTCGCCATGCCTGGCCGGGCAACGTTCGTGAGCTGGCCAACCTGGTCGAGCGCATGGCGATCATGCACCCGTACGGTGTGATTGGCGTGGCTGAGCTGCCAAAGAAGTTTCGCTACGTCGACGACGAAGACGAGCAGATGGTCGACAGCATGCGCAGCGAGATCGAAGAGCGTGTGGCGATCAACAGCAATACGCCGAACTTCGCTTCCGGCGCGATGCTGCCGCCTGAAGGTCTTGATCTGAAAGACTACCTCGGTGGTCTGGAGCAGGGCCTGATTCAGCAGGCGCTCGACGATGCCAACGGTATCGTTGCCCGTGCTGCGGAGCGCTTGCGTATTCGTCGTACCACGCTGGTCGAGAAGATGCGCAAGTACGGTATGAGCCGCCGTGAGGGCGATGAACAGGCAGATGATTGACGCCGGTTTTTTGTGCCAAAAACCAAGCCCCTGATTTTTCAGGGGTTTTTTTTAGGCACGGGGATTGCTAAGTCTCTCTTAACACACCGTTTACTGACGGTTCGCCACGAGAGAGATGAATCATGTCCCAGGCCGCCCAACTGACTTCCGCCCTATCTGTTCAGGCTCCGTACTCCCCGGAGCTGGAAAGTCGTCAGGGGCTTGAGCACGCATTCTCGCTGTTCAATCAAATGTCGGCGCAATTGACCGATTCCTACGGGGTGCTTGAAGCGCGCGTCACCGAACTCAAGGGCGAACTGGCACATGCCGGCGCCCAGCGTCTTCAGGAACTGGCGGAAAAAGAACGCCTGGCCAACCGCCTGCAGAATCTGCTTGATCTGCTGCCCGGCGGGGTGATCGTCATTGATGGCATGGGCGTCGTGCGCGAGGCCAACCCCGCTGCTATCGATCTGCTCGGGCAGCCGCTGCTGGGCATGCTCTGGCGTCATGTGATCAGCCGCTGCTTTGCACCCCGAGAGGACGACGGCCACGAAGTCTCCCTCAAGGACGGTCGCAGGCTCTCGATTGCCACACGCTCGCTGGATGCCGAGCCGGGTCAGTTGGTATTGCTCAATGACCTGACCGAAACCCGTCATCTTCAGGAACAGCTGGCCCGTCACGAGCGCCTGTCTTCACTGGGGCGTATGGTCGCCTCTCTGGCGCATCAGATTCGTACGCCGTTGTCCGCTGCCATGATCTACGCCAGCCATTTGACCGAGCAGGAACTGCCGGTGGAAACCCAGCAGCGTTTCGCCGCGCGGCTCAAGGATCGTTTGCATGAGCTGGAGCATCAGGTTCGCGACATGCTGGTGTTCGCCCGCGGCGAACTGCCGCTGACGGATCGCCTGACGCCCGGTGCTCTGTTTCAGGCGCTGCAAAATGCGGCTGCGACGCATGTTCAGGGCGTTTCGGTGCGCTGGCAGTGCGACAGCATCGATGGCGAGCTGCTGTGTAATCGCGACACACTGGTCGGCGCACTGCTCAATCTGATTGAAAACGCCGTCCAGGCCAGCGCTGGCCGGACGCTGCTGAAAATTCACGCCTACAGTCGCGGCAACGAACTGCGAATCTGCTTCAGCGATAACGGCAGCGGCATTGACAAGGCCGCGCTGGCGCGCATCGGTGAGCCGTTCTTTACGACCAAGACCACCGGCACAGGGCTTGGTCTGGCCGTGGTGACGGCGGTGTCGCGTGCGCATCAGGGGCGCGTGGATTATTTGTCGCGGGTCGGCCGTGGTACCTGCGCCATTGTCAGTCTGCCGTTGATCCCGGCTTCCAGTCCGACAGGTAATAACTGATGCCGATCAATGTGCTGCTGGTCGAGGATGACCGTTCGCTCCGGGAAGCGCTTGGGGAAACCCTCGAGCTGGCCGGTTATGACTATAAGGCGGTCGGTTCCGCCGAAGAAGCACTGGTGGCTGCCGAGGCAACGCCCTTCAGCCTGGTGATCAGTGACGTCAACATGCCGGGCATGGACGGCCACCAGTTGTTGAGTCTGTTGCGCAGCCGGCATCCGCAACTGCCGGTGCTGCTGATGACGGCGCATGGCGCAGTCGAGCGCGCTGTCGATGCCATGCGTCAGGGGGCTGCGGATTACCTGGTCAAACCCTTCGAGCCCAAGGCGCTGATCGCGCTGGTTGCGCGGCATGCACTGGGTCGTCTGGAACCTGCCGAGCGCGACGGGCCGATTGCCGTCGAGCCCGCCAGTATCCAGTTGCTGAACCTGGCCAGTCGCGTGGCGAAAAGCGACTCCACCGTGTTGATCTCCGGCGAGTCCGGGACCGGCAAAGAGGTTTTGGCGCGTTTCATTCATCAAAACTCGCCCCGTGCCGATAAGCCTTTTATTGCGATCAACTGTGCGGCGATTCCGGACAACATGCTGGAAGCCACGTTATTCGGTCATGAGAAGGGTTCGTTTACCGGCGCCATTGCGGCGCAGGCTGGCAAGTTCGAGCAGGCTGACGGCGGGACGATCCTGCTGGACGAGATTTCCGAAATGCCGCTGGGGCTGCAAGCCAAATTGCTGCGTGTGTTGCAGGAGCGCGAAGTCGAACGCGTAGGGGCGCGCAAGCCGATCGTTCTGGATATCCGCGTCGTGGCGACCACCAACCGCGATCTGGCGGGTGAAGTGGCGGCGGGGCGCTTTCGTGAAGATCTGTTTTATCGCCTGTCGGTATTTCCACTGGCATGGCAGGCGTTGCGTCAAAGGACTGCCGATATTCTGCCGTTGGCCGAGCGGCTTCTGGCCAAACACGTCAATAAAATGAAGCATGCGCCGGTTCGTCTTTCCGCCGAAGCGCAGCAGTGTCTGGTGAGCTATCCATGGCCCGGGAATGTGCGGGAGCTGGATAACGCTGTGCAGCGGGCCTTGATTCTGCAGCAGGGCGGGGTGATTCAGGCGCAGGATTTCTGTCTGTCCGGGCCGGTTACCAGCCTGCCTGTTGCTGCCTCTGTCGAGGCTGCAGTGGCAGTGACTGGCACTACCGTGGCGGAGAATGCAGGTGCCGGCGTCAGTCCGGAATCTGTCGGCGCGCTGGGCGATGACCTCAGGCGTCACGAGTTTCAAATGATCATCGACACCCTGCGTTCTGAACGGGGACGTCGCAAGGAGGCTGCGGAACGCCTGGGTATCAGCCCGCGTACATTGCGCTACAAGCTGGCGCAGATGCGTGACGCCGGAATGGATGTGGAAGCCTATCTGTTTGCCACATGAACCAGGCACACGGATCGCCGCTCCCGATCGGCGGTCACTGAATATTTTTGCTGTGATACAAGCCTGAAATAATCCCGGCGCCCCGTAGATACGGGCGGCCCGGCGCGAACTCGTGTCAAGCGACATGATGCACTCATCTGGTGTGGCAAATAGCCGCCATCTAGCTGGCATCGTTGTTGCTATACCTTCTGTACCCGCTGAATCAGTGTCAAAAATTTGCGGGCCTTACGAGAGATATGTCCATGAGCCAAGGTGTTGAATTTAATCGCTTGATGTTGGATATGCGGGCCATGCAGATGGATGCGATGTCTGCGCCCAAGCCCGTGTCCGGTGCGCAGGAAGCCGGTGCCAGCAGCTTCGCTGACATGCTTGGTCAGGCCGTCAACAAGGTCGCGCAGACCCAGCAGGCTTCCAGCCAGTTGGCCAATGCATTTGAAGTCGGCAAGAGCGGCGTGGATCTGACCGACGTCATGATTTCGTCGCAGAAAGCCAGCGTGTCTTTTCAGGCGTTGACCCAGGTGCGTAACAAGCTGGTTCAAGCTTACCAAGACATCATGCAGATGCCGGTTTAAGGGACGTACTGAGTCATGGCCGAAGCAGCTGCCGATACCGTTCCTGCAAGAACGGGCGATTCCGAAAGAAAACCGTTGTTCGGTATGTCTTTTCTGGAAAATCTTTCCGAAATGACCATGCTGCGTCAGATCGGCCTCATGGTCGGTCTTGCCGCGAGCGTGGCCATCGGCTTCGCCGTGGTGCTCTGGTCCCAGCAGCCTGACTATCGTCCGCTTTATGGCAGTCTGGCGGGCATGGACAGCAAGCAGATCATGGACACCCTGACTGCGGCGAACATCAACTACACCGTCGAGCCGAACTCCGGTGCGCTGCTGGTCAAGTCCGATGATGTGCAGCGTGCGCGTATCCAACTGGCCCAGGCGGGTGTGGTACAGAACGACGCCAACATCGGTTTCGAAATCCTTGACAAGGATCAGGGCCTTGGCACCAGTCAGTTCATGGAAGCCACACGCTATCGTCGTGGCCTGGAAGGTGAACTGGCACGTACCATTTCTGCATTGAACAACGTCAAGGGTGCCCGTGTGCACCTGGCCATTCCGAAGAGCTCGGTGTTCGTCCGTGATGACCGCAAGCCAAGTGCATCGGTACTGGTCGAGCTGTACGCCGGTCGTTCACTGGAGCCGAGTCAGGTCATGGCCATCATCAATCTGGTGGCCACCAGTGTTCCCGAGCTGAGCAAGTCGCAGATTACCGTCGTCGACCAGAAGGGCGCTCTGCTTTCCGATCAGGCGGAAAACTCCGAACTGACCATGGCCGGCAAGCAATTCGACTACAGCCGTCGCATGGAAGGCATGCTGACCCAGCGCGTGCAGAACATTCTGCAGCCGATTCTGGGCAATGATCGCTACAAGGCCGAGGTCTCGGCAGTGGTTGATTTCAGCGCTGTCGAATCGACCGCCGAAAGCTTCAACCCCGACCAGCCTGCCTTGCGCAGCGAGCAGTCGGTCAATGAACAACGTTCCAGCAGCTCAAGCTCGGGCGGCGTTCCGGGTGCGCTGAGCAACCAGCCGCCCGGCCCGGCGACGGCTCCGCAGACTGCAGGCGGTGGTGCCGCCGGTGCTGCCGGCCCCATCGCGCCAGGCCAGCCACTGCTGGATGCCAATGGTCAGCAGATCATGGACCCGGCCACCGGTCAGCCCGCGTTGGCGCCATACCCTGCCGACAAGCGCGTGCAGTCGACCAAGAACTTCGAGCTGGACCGTTCGATCAGTCACACCAAGCAGCAGCAGGGCCGTCTGACCCGCCTGTCGGTCGCGGTGGTGGTCGACGACATGGTCAAGACCAACGCGGCCAATGGCGAAGTGACGCGTGCTCCGTGGAGCGCGGCGGATCTGGCTCGCTTCACGCGTCTGGTACAGGATGCCGTGGGTTTCGACGCCAGCCGCGGTGACAGCGTCAGCGTGATCAACGTGCCATTCTCCAGCGAACGCGCTGAAGTGCTGCCTGAGGCGTCGTTCTATTCGCAACCCTGGTTCTGGGACATCGTCAAGCAGGCGGTTGGCGTGATTTTCATCCTGATCCTGGTGTTTGGTGTACTGCGCCCGGTGTTGAACAACATCACCAACGGCAAGCGCAAGGAACTGGCAGGTTTCGGTGGCGACGCCGAACTGGGTGGCATGGGCGGTCTGGACGGCGAATTGTCCAACGATCGCGTAAGCCTGGGCGGCCCGCAGAGTATTCTGCTGCCGAGCCCGACCGAAGGCTATGACGCACAGCTGAACGCAATCAAGAGTTTGGTGGCTGAGGATCCTGGCCGTGTGGCTCAGGTTGTGAAAGAGTGGATCAACACTGATGAATGAACGAGCCATGGTAGCCAAACTCTCCAAAGTTGAAAAAGCGGCTGTACTGTTGCTCTCGCTGGGCGAAACCGATGCGGCTCAGGTGCTCCGGCACATGGGCCCCAAGGAAGTCCAGAAAGTGGGCGTAGCGATGGCGCAGATGCGCAACGTGCATCGCGAGCAGGTCGAAGAGGTCATGAGCGAGTTCGTCGACATCGTCGGTGATCAGACCAGTCTTGGCGTCGGTTCCGATGGCTATATCCGCAAGATGCTGACCCAGGCACTGGGCGAGGACAAGGCCAACGGCCTGATCGACCGGATCCTGCTGGGTGGCAATACCAGCGGTCTGGACAGCCTCAAGTGGATGGAGCCGCGTGCCGTCGCCGACGTGATCCGTTTCGAGCACCCGCAGATTCAGGCCATCGTGGTCGCCTACCTCGACGCCGATCAGGCGGGCGAGGTGCTTGGGCATTTCGATCACAAGGTCCGCCTCGATATCATCCTGCGCGTGTCATCGCTCAACACCGTACAGCCAGCGGCTCTCAAGGAATTGAACCAGATTCTCGAGAAGCAGTTCTCCGGTAACGCCAACACGTCGCGTACCACACTGGGTGGTATCAAGCGTGCGGCCGATATCATGAACTTCCTCGACAGCTCGATCGAAGGTTCGCTCATGGACTCGATCCGCGAGGTCGACGAAGACCTTTCGGTGCAGATCGAGGACCTCATGTTCGTCTTCAACAATCTTTCCGATGTCGACGACCGTGGTATCCAGGCGCTGCTGCGCGAAGTATCCTCGGACGTGCTGGTACTCGCGCTCAAGGGCTCGGACGAAGGCATCAAGGAAAAAATCTTCAAGAACATGTCCAAGCGTGCCTCTGAGCTGTTGCGCGACGATCTGGAAGCAAAAGGTCCGGTGCGTGTCAGCGATGTGGAAACCGCCCAGAAAGAAATCCTCACCATTGCGCGTCGTATGGCCGAGGCCGGCGAGATCGTACTCGGTGGCAAGGGTGGCGAGGAAATGATCTAAGGATTCAGCCGACTCATGTCCAGTTCCAATAAAGAATCGGCCAGCGACCTCATTCGCGCCAAGGACGCCGCGTTGCTCGACATCTGGGCGCTGCCCAGCTTCGATCCACACGTGGAGCCCGAACCTGAACCGGAACCCGAGCTGGTCGACGAACCGGCCGAGATGGAAGAAGTGCCGCTGGATGAAGTTCAGCCACTGACTCTGGAAGAGCTGGAAAGCATCCGCCAGGAGGCCTGGAACGAAGGCTTCGCCACCGGTGAAAAGGAAGGTTTTCACAGCACTCAGCTAAAAGTGCGTCAGGAGGCGGAGGTCGTTCTTGCTGCAAAAGTTGCCAGCCTGGAACAACTGATGGGTAATCTGCTGGCACCTATCGCCGAGCAGGACACCCAGATCGAAAAGGCCGTCATTTACCTCGTCGAGCACATCGCGCGTAAGGTCATTCAGCGCGAGCTGGTCACGGACTCGGCACAGATTGCCAGCGTGCTGCGCGATGCCCTCAAGCTATTGCCGATGGGCGCGCAGAATGTGCGAATTTTCATAAACCCTCAGGACTTCCTGCTGGTCAAGGCCATGCGTGAACGTCACGAGGAGTCGTGGAAGATCGTCGAAGACGAAGACCTGCTGCCGGGCGGTTGCCGCATCGAAACCGAGCATAGCCGTATCGACGCCAGCGTCGAAACACGCATTGCCCTGGCGATTTCCAAGATGCACGACCAGTTGCATGAACAGGTCACTCATCCTGCTGCAGCGGATCTGAGCGTTGATCTGGATGTTTCGCCAGGCAAAGCCTCCAATGCTGAAGAATCTGACGCGGACACCCTCGATGCGCCTTGATCGCACCAGTTTCGCCAAGCGCCTCGGTTCCTATGCCGAGTCGATCAGCCTGCCTGCCCAGCCCGTAGTGGAAGGTCGGCTGCTGCGCATGGTGGGTCTGACGCTTGAGGCCGAGGGCCTGCGCGCGGCAATGGGCAGCCGGTGTGTAGTTATCAATGACGACAGCCATCACCCGGTGGAAGTCGAAGCTGAAGTGATGGGTTTTTCCGGTGGCAAGGTGTTTCTCATGCCGGTCGGCAGCGTGGCCGGCATCGCGCCTGGCGCGCGGGTTGTGCCGCTGGCCGATACCGGTCGTCTGCCGATGGGCATGAGCATGCTGGGCCGGGTGCTTGATGGTGCCGGTCGTCCGCTGGATGGTCGCTCGCCGATCAAGGCTGAAGACTGGGTGCCGATGGATGGCCCGACCATCAACCCGCTCAAGCGTGACCCCATCAGTCAGCCACTGGATGTCGGCATTCGGTGCATCAACGGTTTATTGACGGTGGGTCGCGGTCAGCGTCTCGGGCTGTTTGCCGGTACGGGCGTGGGCAAGAGTGTGCTGCTCGGCATGATGACGCGCTTCACCGAAGCGGACATCATCGTCGTCGGCCTGATCGGGGAGCGGGGCCGTGAGGTCAAGGAGTTCATCGAGCACATCCTCGGCGAGGAGGGCCTGAAGCGTTCGGTGGTGGTCGCTTCGCCAGCCGATGATGCGCCTCTGATGCGTTTGCGCGCAGCGATGTATTGCACGCGAATCGCCGAATACTTTCGTGACAAGGGCAAGAATGTCCTGTTGCTGATGGATTCCCTGACCCGTTTTGCTCAGGCTCAGCGGGAAATCGCGCTGGCCATTGGCGAGCCGCCGGCCACCAAGGGCTATCCTCCATCAGTGTTTGCCCGCTTGCCCAAACTGGTCGAGCGCGCCGGCAACGCTGAAAAGGGCGGTGGTTCTATTACCGCGTTTTACACCGTGCTCTCCGAAGGCGATGACCAGCAGGACCCGATTGCCGACTCGGCGCGCGGTGTGCTGGACGGTCACATCGTGTTGTCCCGGCGTCTGGCCGAAGAGGGGCATTACCCGGCTATCGATATCGAAGCGTCGATCAGCCGGGTCATGCCCGCCGTGGTCAGCCCCGAACACATGGCGCGTGCGCAGCATTTCAAACAGTTGTGGTCGCGTTATCAGCAGACGCGCGATCTGATCAGCGTCGGCGCCTACGTGGCCGGTGGTGATCGCGAGACGGACATGGCGATCGCGCTGCATCCGGTACTGGTGCGCTATCAGCGTCAGGCGTTGCGCGAGAACGAAAGCATGCAGGGCAGCAGCGAGGCGCTGGCGTCGATCTTCGCACCAGCGCCTGGCGGCTGATAACCCATGGCGCAGAGTCGAGCGGCGCGTCTGGCGCCGGTGGTCGAGATGGCAGAGGCTGCCGAGCGAACTGCCGCCCAGCGCCTTGGGCACTTCCAGGGGCAGGTCAATCTTGCCAACAACAAGCTGCAGGAACTTGACCAGTTTCGTCAGGATTATCAGCAACAATGGTTGCAGCGCGGCAGTGCCGGGGTTTCCGGGCAGTGGCTGCTGGGTTATCAACGCTTTCTCAGTCAGCTCGATGTCGCCGTTGCCCAGCAATACAAAAGTCTTGAATGGCACAAAGCCAATCTGGATCGGGCGCGCAGCGCCTGGCAGGATTGCTACGCGCGGGTAGAGGGCTTGCGCAAGCTGGTGCAGCGGTACATGGACGAGGCGCGCAGGCTGGAAGACAAGCGCGAGCAGAAATTGCTCGACGAGTTGTCGCAGCGCCTGCCTCGTCATGAACAATTCTGACGTTTGACTCAATCAGACCCGCAGTGATCTCTCTGGCTGGTCTACGCTATCAATGTCTCGGTGATGAAACACCTCGAGGTTCCCATGACTGTCACTTCCGAACGTTCTGCCGATGGCCAGACGCTGACCCTTTATATCGAAGGGCGTTTCGATTTCAATTCCCATCAGGCGTTTCGCACTGCCTATGAGGACTATCCGCAGTCGCTGAACTACGTGGTCGACCTGCGCGGTACGCATTATCTGGACAGTTCTGCGCTGGGCATGCTGTTGCTGCTGCGCGATCACGCCGGAGGTGACAAGGCATTGGTACGCCTGGTCAACTGCACGCCTGATGTGCTGAAGATTCTGGCCATTTCCAATTTCTCGAAGCTGTTCGAATTGAGCATACCCCGTGCAGCCAGCCCCGAACAAACTGTGCATTCTGATCGCTGATGACAGCACCAGTGACCGCTTGCTGCTGTCAGCCATCGTGGCGCGGCAGGGTCACCGGGTCCTCAGCGCGGGCAACGGTGTCGAAGCGGTTGCCATCTTCAAGGCCGAAAGCCCGCATTTGATTCTGATGGACGCCATGATGCCGGTCATGGATGGTTTCGAGGCCGCGCGAAGGATCAAGGCGATGGCCGGCGAATCGCTGGTGCCGATCATCTTCCTGACCTCGCTCACCGAAGGCGAGGCGCTTGCACGCTGTCTGGACGCCGGTGGTGACGACTTTATGTCCAAGCCTTACAACCCGCTGGTATTGGCCGCCAAGCTCAACGCCATGAACCGTTTGCGGGTATTGCACGAAACTGTTCGCCAGCAGCGTGACCAGATCGCCAGGCACCATGAGTATCTGCTCAATGAGCAACGTGTCGCCAAGGCGGTGTTCGATCAGATCGCCCACGCCGGTTGCCTGGGGGCGAGCAACATTCGCTACCTGCAGTCCCCCTACGCACTGTTCAACGGCGACCTGATGCTGGCTGCTTACACCCCCGCCGGGCACATGCAGGTGCTGCTCGGTGATTTCACCGGACATGGCTTGCCGGCTGCCGTTGGCGCGATGCCGCTTGCAGAAGTGTTCTATGGCATGACAGCCAAGGGCTATGGCTTGGTTGAAATCCTCCGTGAAATGAACGCCAAGCTCAAACGCATCCTCCCGGTCGACATGTTTTGTTGTGCGACGCTGCTGTGTATCAATCTGCCGCAGCGGCAGGTCGAGGTCTGGAGCGGTGGCTTGCCGGACGGCTACCTGCTGCGCGGCGCACAGGGCGAGCATGTGCCGCTGGCCTCGAATCATCTGCCCTTGGGCGTATTGAGCGTCGATGCCTTCGACGCGCGCACCGACGTGTATCCGTTGGCGCCGGGTGACCGCATATTTCTGTTGTCCGACGGCGTGCTCGACACCAGTAACAGTCAGGAGGAGCTGTTCGGTGCGCAGCGTCTGCGACAGGTTCTGTCGGCCAATCGCGAACCGCAGTTGCTGATCGAAGAGATCCTCGAGGCGCTCAACGAATTTGGCGGCAAGGCGCGTGACGATGTCAGTCTGCTGGAAGTCAGCGCTGTCGAAGCGCCGCTGCAAAGTCTGCCTGCCATGATGTATTCGGACAGCGGCGCCTCCAGCCCGCTGGACTGGTCGGCCAGCTTCGAGTTTCGCGCCTCGACCCTCAAGCGTTTCAACCCCCTGCCTTACGTACTGCAATTGCTGCTGGAGGTTCACGGCCTGCGTGATCAGGGCGCTGCACTGCATATGGTGCTCGGCGAGCTGTACAGCAATGCGCTGGAGCATGGTGTGCTAGGGTTGGATTCGGCGCTCAAGCACGACGCAGCAGGCTTCGCGCTCTATTATCAGCAGCGGGCAGAACGCCTCGACAGGCTGCAGTCCGGCTTCATCCGCATGACCCTGCAGGTTGAAACGGTCGCGCAGGGCGGTCGGCTGACCCTCGGCGTCGAGGACAGCGGCCAGGGATTTGATGTGGAAAAGACCCGGACGCTGACGCCTGCCGGCAATGAACTGTATGGTCGCGGGCTGCATCTGGTCTGTGAGTTGAGCCGCGAGGCCAGGTGGTCCAGGGATGGCAGGACCGCCTGCGTGGAATTTTCCTGGGAGGGAGTGGCATAATCCCCGCCTGGAGTCTTGATCAAGGAGTGAACAAGTGTCGATTCATCTGGATTACAGCGTGTTGAATACCTTGCAGGAGGTCATGGAAGACGAATATCCAACCTTGCTGGATGTTTTTATCAAGGATTCCGAGCAGCGTATCGCGCAGCTGCGTCTGGCTGCCGGGTCCCGCAATCCTGACTTTCAGGAGTTGAGCCTTACCGCTCACAGTTTCAAGGGCAGCAGCAGCAACATGGGGGCCTTGCAGCTTTCCGAGCTGTGCCGTCAGCTCGAGGAGCAGGCCCGTCAGGAGCAGTTCGCAGGTCTGGCAGAATTGATTGGCACGATCGATAGCGAATACATGACGATTCGCGGGCTGTTCAATTCCGAGCGGCAGCTGTTCGTCATCTGAGCCCTTAGAGTCATACCCTCGATCCCCGCTATGGGGAATCATTAGATAGCTGGCCCGTATATTGCTAACTATTTCGGTAAGGCGATAACCAGCAGCTGATGCGGAGACCGAAATGCCCCTTGCTACCAATGCGCTTCTTCAGGCCACAACCTCTGTGACCGCCAGGTCCGGTGTGGCCAACAATGCGGTCAAGTCTGCTGACAGCAGCAAGGACGGGGCCTCCAGCTTTTCCAATGTCTATGCAAAGCAGGCGAAAGACACCGTGCCTGCGCGCGAAGATGCGCCAGTAAAGCCAGCCCGCGACAAGACCGCGCCTGACAAGGACAAGGTTGCCGCCGGCAAGGACAAGCCTGCAAGCGATCAGGCAAATGCCGCCGACAAGTCTGGCGTTGCCGATAGCGGCAATGATTTGCCAGCCAGGCCGGCTGCTGCAGATGATGACGCAGCCCATTCTGACTCGAAGCAGGATGATGCGCAGGCCTCTGCCGATCCGGCGCTGAATGACGGCCAGGCGATCGTCGATCCGGCCCTTGATCCAGTCCTTGATCCGGCATTGCAGGCAATGGCCGCACAGGCTCCCGCGGCACCTGTTGTAGCCAAGGCGCCAGGTGCGGAAGTTGTCACTGCGCCAGCGGTTTCGGCGCTCACCACTACGCAGGCGGCACCGCCAGCAGTGGCTAAAGAAGCCTTCGATCCTGACGCCGATCCGCTTGATGGTCTGGATGCTGTGCAGCTGGCGCTGGAAAACGCCACTGCCAAGACTCAACTGGCTACGCAGAATGCCCAGGCTGCCAACAAGGCGACGCCGAGCAATGCTGAAGCTGACCCGAATCAGAATATCGTCAATAACCTGTCGGTCTTGAGCGAGCAGCTTCCGTCCGAAGGCGGCAGCACCGAAAGCAGTGACAAGTCGTTCAGCGGTTTGATCGGCGAGGGGCTGAAGGATGTCAAAGGCGCCGCCGGTGATACTCGCGTCGACAACTTTGCCGATCGCCTCGCAGCGCTCAGTCAGGCCGCGCAACCTGCACGCGCAGCGGCTGCACCTGCCGCACCCTTGATGAACCAACCGTTGGCCATGCATCAAAGCGGCTGGACCGAAGGCATCGTCGATCGCGTCATGTACCTGTCGAGCCAGAACCTCAAGACCGCCGATATCAAGCTGGAACCTGCCGAACTCGGTCGTCTTGATATCCGTATCAACATGGCGCCTGAGCAGCAGACCCAGGTGACATTCATGAGCGCGCACATGGGCGTACGTGATGCGCTGGAAAGCCAGATGTCGAAGCTGCGTGAATCGTTCGTGCAGCAGGGGCTTGGCAACGTCGACGTCAATGTCTCCGATCAGTCGCAACAGCAGGCCCAGCAACAGGCTCAGGAACAGGCCAGCCGCTCCCAGCGCAGCGGTCGTGGCGGTGGCATGAGCTCCGGCGATAGCTCCGATGAAATCGCAGGCGTCGATGCGGCCATCCCGGTCAGCCAGCCAGCAGCACGTGTGATCGGCACCAGTGAGATCGATTATTACGCGTGAGGCTCCTGCGTCACATGGCAGTCGCTACACGATGTCATGCATTGTCTTCACGTCTTGGCGCAGAAATGCTTTTTGAGCGCGATGGCACTGATGAAGTCGAGGGGCGAAAAGGTGATTTGAGCCAAACGCTAATTAGCCTGATATCACAGAACCGTTGTGTGACGCAGAGCGTCACGAACTGCATTCCCACGCTGGAGCGTGAGGAACGATAGTCATCAGCTACCGGGCCGTGCCTCTAGCCCGACTACTCTAAAGTGCTTTTCGAGCACGATGGCACTGACGACGCAGAGTGCGACGTTAGTGACGGCTGAGTCCTGGCGCTGATCCGGGGGTAGCCTGGCAGGACGCCAGGCTAGCCGCACCGGGCCATGGAGGGCCCGTTGCGGCGACCCCCGGATCAGTGTCAGGACGAAGGAACCCGACGAAGTCGGGCCGGAAACAGGAGCGAAGGACTTTGCTCACTTTGGTCCCTCAAAGTGAGTCGCCGAGGGGCGAAAAGGTCCCCTGAGTCGAACCTCAATCCACCTGACAAAGAAAAACCGCCGTGTGACGCAGAGCGTCACGAACTGCATTCCCACGCTGGAGCGTGAGGAACGATAGTCGTGGCAGCCGCGACGCGACGTCACGAACGGCATTGCCACGCGGAGCGTGGGGGCGATAGTCATCAACTCCCGGGCCGGGCCCTCAGCGCTGGCACAAGAATCACGATCCCTGCGCGCCCTGGCGCGTAACCGGTTGTGTCCGATACATCCCCGTTTCGTACAACTCTGGCATAACACTTGCTCTGCCTCTGTCACGTATTGAAGAACCTCTTGAATAGTGACGGATTATTGGCATGGCGCAGAGCGAAGAAGTTAAAGACCCCGCGACCACAGGCAAAGGTAAAGGCAAACTCAAGCTCATTATCATCGCCGTCGTGGCGTTGCTGCTGGCGGTAGGCTTGTCGGTGGGCGCGACCTGGTTCCTCATGCACAAGAGCGAAAGCAAGGTAGATCCAGCGGCGGCTGCAGCGGCAGCGAACGTCAAGCCAGTGGCGGTGTTCGAACCGATGACCCCGGCCTTCGTCGTCAACTTCAACGCCAACGGTCGCCAACGCTACATGCAGGTGAGTATTACCATGCTGGGCCGTAACGCAGCCGACATGGAAGCGCTGAAGGTACACATGCCATTGATCCGCAATAATCTGGTCATGCTGTTTGCAGCCATTCCCTTCGAATCGCTGGCTTCGCCGATCGGCCAGGAAATGCTGCGCCAGAAAGCGACCGCCAGCATTCAGGAAGTCGCACAGAAAGAACTCGGCAAGACTGTGATCGAACAGCTGCTCTTCACTAACTTCGTATTGCAGTAGGACTCTCACATGGCCGTGCAAGACCTGCTCTCCCAGGATGAGATCGATGCGCTGCTGCATGGCGTCGACGATGGGATGGTCCAGACCGACAACAACAGCGAACCTGGCAGCGTCAAAAGTTACGACCTGACCAGCCAGGACCGGATCGTCCGCGGACGCATGCCGACGCTGGAAATGATCAACGAGCGATTCGCCCGCTACACGCGTATCAGCATGTTCAACCTGCTGCGCCGCTCTGCGGACGTGGCGGTGGGCGGTGTCCAGGTCATGAAGTTCGGTGAGTACGTGCATTCCCTGTACGTGCCGACCAGCCTTAACCTGGCCAAGATCAAGCCGCTGCGTGGCACCGCGCTGTTCATTCTCGATGCCAAGCTGGTGTTCAAGCTGGTGGACAACTTTTTCGGCGGTGACGGGCGTCACGCCAAGATCGAAGGCCGGGAGTTCACGCCGACCGAACTGCGTGTCGTGCGCATGGTGCTGGATCAGGCGTTTGTCGACCTCAAGGAGGCCTGGCAGGCGATCATGGAAGTGAATTTCGAGTACATCAACTCGGAAGTGAACCCGGCCATGGCCAACATCGTAGGGCCGAGCGAGGCTGTAGTTATTTCCACCTTCCACATCGAACTCGATGGCGGTGGTGGCGATCTGCACGTGACCATGCCGTACTCGATGATTGAGCCGATCCGCGAAATGCTCGATGCCGGTTTCCAGTCCGATCTGGACGACCAGGATGAGCGTTGGGTCAACGCGCTCAAGGAAGACGTGCTGGACGTCAACGTGCCGCTCACGACGACCATCGCCCAGCGCCAGTTGCCGTTGCGGGACATTCTGCACATGCGCCCTGGTGATGTGATCCCGGTGGAACTGAGCGACTCGCTGGTCATGCGAGCCAATGGCGTACCTTCATTCAAGGTCAAGCTTGGCTCGCACAAGGGCAAGATGGCCCTGCAAGTAATCGAACCCATAGCGCGACGCTGACCTTTCTGGTCTGCGTCGGAAATTGTTGCGTAACTGAAATACTGCGTGCAGAGGACAACCGATGGCTGATGAAAACGATATGACGTCTGCTGAAGACCAGGCATTGGCCGATGAATGGGCTGCTGCCTTGGGCGAAGCTGGCGACAGTCAGGCTGATATTGATGCGTTGCTGGCTGCGGACGCCGGGAATTCGGGTAGCCGGATGGCCATGGAAGAGTTTGGCAGCGTGCCGAAAAGCACTGGTCCGGTTTCTCTGGATGGTCCCAATCTGGATGTGATTCTCGACATTCCGGTATCGATCTCCATGGAAGTGGGCAGCACCGACATTAACATTCGCAACCTGTTGCAGCTCAACCAGGGCTCGGTGATCGAGCTGGATCGTCTGGCGGGCGAACCGCTGGATGTGCTGGTCAACGGCACACTGATCGCGCATGGCGAAGTGGTGGTGGTCAACGAAAAGTTCGGCATCCGTCTGACCGACGTGATCAGCCCGAGCGAACGCATCAAGAAGCTGCGCTAAGTGAGGCGCTGGCTGAGTGTTCTGCTGACCCTGCCATCGCTGGCCTGGGCCGCCGAACCCGCCGCTCAGGCGGCGCCTGCGCAGGTGGCCAACACGGTCTCCGGCGGCATGGGCGGGCAGGTGGTGCAACTGCTGTTCGGTCTGATCCTGGTGATTGGTCTGATCTTCGTGCTCGCCTGGCTGATGCGCCGGGTGCAGCGCGTCGGGCCGAACAGCAATCAGGTGATCGAGCTGGTGAGTTCGCGCGCGCTGGGGCCGCGTGATCGGCTGGTGCTGGTGCAGATCGGCAATGAACAGGTGCTGCTGGGCATTACGCCCGGGCGAATCACGCCTCTGCATGTGCTCAAGGAGCCGGTGCAGGTGCCGGTGCGCGAGCAGGCCACCCCTGAATTCGCTCAGCGCCTGATGGAGCTGATGGGCAAGGATAAGGACAAGAAGTGATGGGCGCCTTGCGTTTCCTGATACTGCTGTTGCTGGTCATGGTGACGCCTGCTGCGCTGGCGGCCGATCCGCTGTCGATTCCGGCGATCACGCTGTCCAACGGTGCCGATGGTCAGCAGGAGTATTCGGTCAGCCTGCAGATTCTGCTGATCATGACCGCGCTGAGCTTCATTCCGGCGTTTGTTATGTTGATGACCAGCTTCACGCGAATCATCATCGTCTTCTCGATCCTGCGTCAGGCCCTCGGCCTGCAGCAGGCGCCGTCGAACCAGATCCTCACCGGCATGGCGCTGTTTCTGACCATGTTCATCATGGCGCCGGTCTTCGATCGGGTGAATCAGGACGCCTTGCAGCCTTACCTGGCGGAGAAACTTTCCGCGCAGGATGCGGTGGCCAAGGCGCAAGTGCCGATCAAGGACTTCATGCTGGCCCAGACGCGCACCAGCGATCTCGAGCTGTTCATGCGCCTGTCCAAGCGTACCGACATTCCGACCCCGGATGCCGCGCCATTGACCATTCTGGTTCCGGCGTTCGTGATTTCGGAACTCAAGACGGCGTTTCAGATCGGCTTCATGATCTTCATTCCGTTTCTGATCATCGATCTGGTGGTGGCCAGTGTGCTGATGGCGATGGGTATGATGATGCTGTCGCCGCTGATCATTTCTCTGCCGTTCAAGATCATGCTGTTTGTACTGGTGGACGGCTGGGCGCTGATTGTCGGCACCCTGGCTGGCAGTTTTGGTGGCGTATGAGCCGTTTTACTGAGGAGTCTGCCCGATGACGCCGGAAGTAGCCGTCGATCTGTTCCGCGAGGCGCTGTGGCTGACCACTGTGCTGGTCGCGATTCTTGTGGTGCCGAGCCTGTTGTGCGGTCTGCTGGTGGCCATGTTTCAGGCGGCCACGCAGATCAACGAACAGACCTTGAGCTTCCTGCCGCGTCTGCTGGTGATGCTCGTCACCCTTATCGTCATCGGCCCGTGGCTGTTGAAAATATTCATGGAATACATGCTGTCGTTGTACACCAGTATTCCGACCCTGATCGGCTAGCACCGCATGCAGCCGATGCTTGCGCTGACCGATACCCAGATCAGTATCTGGGTAGCCAGCTTCATGCTGCCGCTGTTTCGCATCATCGCGTTGCTGATGACCATGCCGATCATCGGCACCACGCTGGTCCCGCGTCGCGTGCGCATGTATCTCGCCGTGGCGATCACCGTAGTGGTCGCGCCTGCGCTCCCAGCCATGCCGCCCGTGCAGGCGCTCGACCTGAGCGCGCTGTTGCTGATCGGTGAACAGATCATCATCGGCGCCGGGATGGGCTTGTCGTTGCAGTTGTTCTTCCATATCTTTGTCATCGCGGGACAGATCATCTCGACGCAGATGGGGATGGGCTTTGCGTCAATGGTCGACCCTACCAACGGTGTTTCCTCCGCCACCATTGGTCAGTTCTTCACGATGCTGGTCACCCTGTTGTTCCTGGCCATGAACGGCCATCTGGTGGTGCTGGAGGTTCTCGTCGAGAGCTTTACCACGATGCCGGTCGGCAGTGGTTTGCTGGTCAATAACTTCTGGGAGCTGGCCAATGGGCTGGGCTGGGCACTGGCTTCGGGTCTGCGACTGGTATTGCCTGCGATCACCGCGCTGCTGATCATCAACATCGCCTTCGGGGTCATGACTCGCGCCGCGCCGCAACTCAACATCTTTTCCATCGGCTTCCCGCTTACGCTGGTGTTGGGCATGGTCATTCTGTGGATGACCATGGGTGACATGCTCAATCAGTATCAACCGATCGCAACGCAGGCATTGCAGGCGTTGCGCGATATGGTGAGGGCTCGTTGAATGGCAGAAAACGAGAATGGCCAGGACAAGACAGAAGACCCCACGGAAAAAAAGGTCAAGGACTCACGGGCTGACGGCCAGATCGCGCGCTCCAAGGAGCTGACCACGCTGGTGGTGATGCTGATGGGGGCGGGCGGGTTACTGATGTTCGGCTCTGATATCGCCCTGATGATGTCCGAACTGATGCGTGACAATTTCACGATATCCCGTGAAACCCTGATGGACCAGTCCTACATGGGCAAGGCGCTGCTCAGTTCCGGGATGCATGCGCTGGTCGTGGTCCTGCCGTTTCTGATCGCCATGCTGGTTGCTGCACTGGTGGGGCCGATCATGCTCGGTGGCTGGCTTTTCGCAACCAAATCGTTGATGCCCAAGTTCAGCCGCATGAACCCGGCAGCAGGGCTCAAACGCATGTTCTCGCCGCATGCGCTGGTCGAGTTGCTCAAGTCCTTCGGAAAATTCCTGATCACTCTGGCAGTGGCGCTGGTGGTCCTGAACAATGAGCGCAAGGATCTGGTCGCGATTGCTCACGAGCCGCTCGAGCAGGCCATGATCCATAGCCTGGTGGTGGTGGGCTGGAGCAGTTTCTGGATGGCCTGCGGCCTGATATTCATCGCGGCGGCGGATGTGCCGTTCGTGTTGTATGAAGCGCACAAGAAATTGCTGATGACCAAGCAGGAGGTGCGCGACGAGCACAAGAACAGCGAGGGCAGCCCGGAGGTCAAGCAACGTATTCGTCAGTTGCAGCGTGAAATGTCGCAGCGGCGCATGATGGCCTCCGTTCCCGAAGCAGACGTGATCATCACCAACCCGACACACTTCGCCGTCGCCCTCAAATACGATCCCGAGCAGGGCGGGGCGCCGATGTTGTTGGCCAAGGGTACTGATCTGGTGGCGCTGAAAATTCGTGAAATCGGCGCGCATAACGAGATCCTGATTCTGGAGTCTGCGGCACTGGCGCGTTCTATCTACTACAGCACCGAGCTTGACCAGGAGATCCCTGCCGGGCTGTATCTGGCAGTCGCCCAGGTGCTGGCCTACGTCTACCAGATCCGCCAGTTCCGCGCCGGTCAGGGCAAGCGCCCCGACCCTCTGGGCGACATCAAGATCCCGCCCGACCTGCAGCGCGACGCGTAGTCTGCTCCTGGACGCGTGGTGCGGCGCAGATTTGTGACGCAGAGCGTCACCCACGGCATTCCCGCGCTGAAGCGTGAGGAGCGAGATTTTTCCGGCAGACACCTGCCCATGCTCCGCGCGGGCATGCCGTTCCGGACGCTCCGCGTCCGTTCTTGCACAGCTAAACGAGAAGATTTTCTGACTGCGCTCAGCGCACCGGATTTACGTGACTTCTGTGCCTAAAGCCTTACCGCCACTGGCTTTGTAAAAGTTGGACAGATTTTTGCAACAGGGTCGATACAGGGCGCCATCGGCGTCAATGTTTTGATCTAGTGCGCAGGTAACGAATCAGTGGATCGCTCTCAATTACTCAGTAGCGCACGCAGCAACATCACAGGCCTGGGCCGTGGTCAGTTGGGCGTTCCGTTGTTGTTGCTGGTCATGATGGCAATGATGATGTTGCCTATGCCGCCGTTCCTGCTGGACGTGTTCTTCACGTTCAACATTGCACTGTCCATCGTCGTACTGCTGGTCTGCGTGTACGCCCTGCGGCCGCTGGATTTTTCTGTGTTTCCGACCATTCTGCTGGTCGCCACGTTGCTGCGTCTGGCGCTGAACGTCGCTTCCACGCGGGTGGTGATGCTTCACGGTCAGGACGGCCACGCCGCGGCGGGCAAGGTGATTCAGGCCTTCGGTGAAGTGGTGATCGGTGGCAACTACGTCGTCGGTATCGTGGTGTTCGCGATTCTGATGATCATCAACTTCGTGGTTATCACCAAGGGTGCCGGCCGTATTTCCGAGGTGAGCGCACGCTTTACCCTCGACGCGATGCCCGGCAAACAGATGGCGATCGACGCCGACCTCAACGCCGGCCTCATCGATCAGCCGGAAGCCAAGCGCCGCCGTGCCGAAGTCGCCCAGGAAGCCGAGTTCTACGGTTCCATGGACGGTGCCAGTAAATTCGTGCGCGGCGATGCGATTGCCGGTCTGCTGATTCTGTTCATCAACCTGATCGGCGGCATGCTGGTCGGTATCCTGCAACACAACATGACTTTCGCCGACGCCGGCCGTGTTTATACCCTGTTGACCATCGGTGACGGTTTGGTGGCGCAATTGCCATCACTGCTGCTGTCCACCGCCGCAGCGATCATGGTGACCCGTGCTTCCGGTTCGGAAGAGATGGGCAAGCTGATCAATCGTCAGATGTTCGCCTCGCCCAAGGCGCTGGGGGTTTCCGCTGCAATCATGATCGTCATGGGCCTTGTCCCGGGCATGCCGCACTTTTCCTTTATCAGTCTCGGGCTGGTTGCCGCAGGCGGCGCCTACCTGTTGTGGAAAAAAGAAAATCAGGTGAAGGTCGAGGCCATCGCTGAAGTGCAGCGCCAGCAAGACCTGCTGCCTTCGCCGACCCGTGTTCAGGATGCCAAAGAACTGGGTTGGGATGACGTGACGCCCATCGATATCATTGGCCTGGAAGTGGGTTATCGCCTGATTCCGCTGGTGGATCGCAATCAAGGTGGCCAGTTGCTGGCGCGTATCAAGGGTGTGCGCAAGAAGCTCTCGCAAGAGCTCGGTTTCCTGATGCCTACCGTGCACATTCGCGACAACCTCGATCTGGCGCCAAGCGCCTATCGTCTGACGCTGATGGGTGTGATTCTGGCCGAGGCCGAGATCTACCCGGATCGCGAACTGGCGATCAACCCCGGTCAAGTGTTCGGCACCCTGAACGGCATTACCGCCAGAGACCCGGCGTTTGGTCTGGAAGCCGTGTGGATCGAAATCAGCCAGCGCAGTCAGGCGCAGTCGCTGGGTTACACCGTGGTCGATGCCAGTACGGTAGTGGCAACCCACCTGAACCAGATTCTCTACAAACATTCGCATGAGCTGATCGGCCACGAAGAAGTCCAGCAATTGATGCAATTGCTGGCCAAAAGCTCGCCCAAGCTGGCTGAAGAGCTGGTACCGGGCGTGCTGTCGCTGTCCTCGCTGCTCAACGTGCTGCAGGCGCTGCTGGCTGAACACGTACCTGTGCGGGATATTCGCAGCATTGCAGAGGCTATCGCCAACAACGCCGGGAAGAGTCAAGATACCGCCGCTTTGGTGGCCGCAGTGCGCGTGGGTCTGAGCCGCGCAATCGTCCAAAGCATTGTAGGCGTTGAGCCGGAGCTGCCTGTTATCACTCTGGAGCCAAGGTTGGAACAGATATTGCTCAATAGTTTGCAGAAGGCTGGTCAGGGTCAGGAAGAAGGCGTTCTTCTTGAGCCAAGCATGGCTGAGAAGCTCCAGCGTTCGTTGATCGAGGCGGCCCAGCGTCAGGAGATGCAAGGGTTGCCGGTAATTCTTCTGGTAGCAGGGCCTGTCCGGGCGATGCTGTCACGATTTGGACGATTGGCTGTACCGAACATGCATGTTCTGGCGTATCAGGAAATTCCGGACAACAAGCAAGTAACCATCGTAGCGACTGTCGGGCCAAACGGCTGAGGTAGTGAGTCATGCAAGTTAAGCGATTTTTCGCCGCCGATATGCGTCAAGCCATGAAGCTGGTTCGCGATGAGCTGGGCGCTGAAGCGGCCATCATCGGTAACCGGCGCATTGCCGGTGGCGTAGAGCTGACTGCTGCTCTGGATTACAAGCTGTCCGCCCTGGCACCGCGTGTGCCGAACATGGAACTGGAAGACGAGCTGCGCAAGACTCAGTCGCGCATCGTTTCCGCCCAGGCCGAATTGAACAACCGCAGCGACAGCGACGCATCGGTGAACCTGCAGCTGTTTTCCGGCAAGCCGGCCAACCCTGCCGAGACGCACATCGAGCCGACACTCGAAGAGCCGCCGCGTCCATTCGCGTACGCACCGCCACAGGCCGCCGAGCCTGCCATTGGCCAGCGCGCCTATGACTCGATGCGCTCCGAATTGAACGGCCTGCGTGAGCTGCTGGAAGTCCAGCTCGGCTCGCTGGCCTGGAACCAGCTGCAGGGCACTCGTCCGCAGCAGGCCAACCTGTGGCGCCGCCTGCAACGTGTCGGCCTGTCCGGCCCGCTGTCACGCGACCTGCTGTCGATGATTCCGGAGATCGACGAGCCTCGTCAGGCCTGGCGCATGCTGCTGGCGCACCTGGCCCGCATGATCGCCGTCCCTGAAGTCGAGCCACTCGAAGAGGGCGGCGTGATTGCAATGGTCGGTCCTGCCGGCATGGGCAAGACCACCACGCTGGCCAAACTGGCAGCACGTTACGTGTTGAAGTACGGCCCGCAGAATATCGCACTGGTCAGCATGGACAGTTTCCGCATCGGCGCGCAGGAGCAGCTCAAGACCCTTGGGCGCATCCTCAACGTACCGGTCACCCATATCGATCCTGGCCAGTCTCTGGTTCAGGCGCTGGAACCGCTGCTGCGCAAGCGCGTGGTGCTGATTGACACCGCCGGCCTGCAGGCCAGTGATCCTGCGCTGCGCATGCAGCTGGAAAGCCTCGCGGGTCGCGGCATCAAGTCGCGCAACTATCTGGTACTGGCAACCACCAGCCAGAAGCAGGTGCTGACAGCCGCGTATCACAGTTACAAACGTTGTGGCCTGGCCGGATGCATTCTGACCAAGCTTGATGAAACAGCCAGCCTCGGTGAAGTCCTGAGCCTGGCGATCAGTCACGAATTACCTGTGGCCTACCTCACGGACGGACCACGCATTCCTGATGACCTGCATACCCCGCGTCGTCATCAACTGGTAAGCCGCGCGGTGAGTGTGCAAATGCAGGATGAGCCCAGTGAAGAAGCAATGGCTGATATGTTTGCTGACCTCTATCACACCCCTGGCAAGAGAGTGGGTTAAGTGATGGATATTATTGGAATGTCCCTGCGTCAACGGTCTGCCATGCGGTGTTCATTTGCGCACGTGCAGCCCTCGATGTGGTTTCGGTCTACGCAAGACAAGGTAAAGAAATAACATGGGCAGCATGCATCCCGTACAGGTTATCGCGGTGACCGGTGGCAAAGGTGGCGTCGGTAAGACTAACGTGTCAGTGAACCTTTCACTGGCCCTCGCCGAGCTCGGCCGTCGCGTCATGCTGCTGGACGCCGATCTGGGTCTGGCCAATGTCGACGTGCTGCTTGGGTTGACGCCCAAGCGCACGCTTGCCGATGTCATCGAGGGGCGTTGTGAGTTGCGCGACGTGCTGTTGCAGGGGCCGGGCGGGGTTCGGATCGTACCCGCTGCGTCCGGCACCCAGAGCATGGTGCATCTGTCGCCCGCTCAGCATGCCGGCCTGATCCAGGCGTTCAGCGAGATTGGCGACAACCTCGATGTGCTGGTGATCGACACAGCCGCCGGTATCGGCGAGTCGGTGGTCAGCTTCGTGCGCGCCGCTCAGGAAGTGCTGCTGGTGGTGTGCGACGAGCCCACGTCGATCACCGATGCCTACGCCCTGATCAAACTGCTCAATCGCGATTACGGCATGAACCGCTTCCGGGTGCTGGCCAACATGGCACAGAGCCCGCAGGAAGGGCGCAACCTGTTCGCCAAACTGACCAAAGTGACGGATCGTTTTCTCGATGTTGCGCTGCAGTATGTAGGTGCCGTGCCGTACGACGAATGCGTACGCAAGGCTGTACAGAAACAGCGCGCCGTTTACGAAGCATTCCCGCGTTCCAAATGTGCACTGGCCTTCAAGGCCATTGCCCAGAAGGTTGATACCTGGCCGTTGCCAGCCAACCCGCGGGGTCATCTCGAGTTCTTCGTTGAGCGACTCGTTCACCAGACCAGTGCAGGGCCTGTGCAATGACTGCGAGCGGCTACCAGATGTACAGCAAGACTTCCCGTAATTCACAATACGAGTTGATCGAGCGCTATGCGCCCTTGGTCAAGCGTATCGCTTATCATCTGCTGGCGCGCTTGCCGGCCAGCGTGCAGGTCGAGGATCTGATCCAGGCCGGCATGATCGGCCTGCTTGAAGTCTCCACCAAGTATGATTCCACCAAGGGTGCGAGTTTCGAGACCTATGCCGGCATCCGCATCCGTGGTGCGATGCTCGATGAAGTGCGCAAGGGGGACTGGGCGCCACGCTCGGTACACCGCAATACGCGCATGGTGAGTGACGCAATTCGGGCAATTGAAGCTAAAACCGGCCGTGACGCTAAAGATCACGAGGTTGCGGCCGAACTCCAGTTAAGTCTCGATGATTACTACGGGATTTTGAACGATACCTTGGGCAGCCGCCTCTTCAGTTTCGACGACCTGCTGCAGGACGGCGATCATGAAGGGCTGCACGAGGATGGCGCAAGCGGTTCGCTTGAGCCGTCGCGCGACCTGGAAGACGAGCGCTTCCAGGCTGCGTTGGCCGATGCAATTGCCAATCTGCCAGAGCGTGAGCGTCTGGTGTTGGCGCTGTACTACGACGAAGAGCTGAACCTCAAGGAAATCGGAGAGGTTCTGGGGGTCAGCGAATCTCGGGTCAGTCAGTTACACAGCCAGTGCGCAGCTCGTTTGCGAGGGCGTTTGGGGGAGTGGCGAGCGCGTTGACAGGCAATGTGCGGTCTATGGCCGCGCGTTGACTGCAAGCCGGCTGTGCAGAGCGTTACGTGGTAACAGGATGGACCCGTCAGAAGCCTGTCAGGCATTGCCTTGATGGGCTTGTTTCTCAGGTCCTTGCCTGTTGTTGTGCCAAGCCCGTCGTCGTTTCGTACAGCCGGGGGTGTGCTGTGCCAGTATTGAGTGAACAGCGTGTTCAGGTGCTGAACGCGTTAAAGACTGCTTGGAGGTCGAATTGGACAAGAACATGAAAATCCTCATCGTTGATGACTTCTCAACGATGCGGCGGATCATCAAGAACCTTTTGCGTGATCTGGGGTTTACCAACACATCGGAAGCGGATGATGGTCTGACCGCATTGCCGATGCTGCAGAGCGGTGCCTTTGACTTTCTAGTGACGGACTGGAACATGCCTGGCATGTCCGGTATCGATCTGCTGCGCGAAGTCCGCAAGGACGAACGCCTCAAGAGCCTTCCCGTGCTGATGGTCACTGCCGAAGCCAAGCGTGAGCAGATCATTGAAGCTGCCCAGGCTGGGGTGAACGGTTATGTAGTCAAGCCATTCACTGCCCAAGCCCTGAAAGACAAGATCGACAAGATCTTTGAACGCGTCAATAGCTGATGCAAGCCGCGAGGGCGCTATGGATAACAATGATTCGATGGCCGACTTTGAGTCGACCTTAAAAAGACACGCGCAGGAACTTGTCACCAGCCTTGAAAAGGGTCGTTTTGGTGACGCTGTGCAACTGATCCACGAACTCAATCAGACACGCGACCGCGGCCTTTATCAGGAAGTGGGCAAGCTGACTCGTGAGCTGCACAGTGCAATCGTAAACTTTCACATTGATCCGCACATGCCTCAAGCCGAGGAAGTGTCGCAGATCACGGATGCTACCGAACGCCTGTCGTATGTGGTGAGGCTGACCGAGAATGCGGCCAACCGCACCATGGACCTGGTGGAGGAGAGTACGCCGGTCATGAACGGCCTGAGTTCCGACGCCAAGGCATTGAGCGATGACTGGGGACGTTTCATGCGCCGCGAAATCGGTGCCGAAGAGTTCCGCGAGCTGGCCAAGCGGGTCGATGGTTTTCTGACGCGTACCGAGAAGGAAACCCATCAGGTTTCCGCACATCTCAATGACATTCTGCTCGCCCAGGATTACCAGGACCTTACCGGTCAGGTCATCAAGCGTGTGACGCAACTGGTCACTGAAGTCGAGAGCAACCTGCTCAAACTGGTGCTCATGGCCAGTCACGTCGATCGCTTCGCAGGCATCGAACATGACGAACAATCCATCCTCGATGAAAAAGATCCTAAAAAACATCTCGCTCAGGGTGAAGGTCCGCAGATTCATGCCGATAAACGTGAAGACGTCGTATCCGGACAGGATGATGTAGACGATCTGCTATCGAGCCTCGGCTTCTAAGGTCTGTTGACGGTTAATTTTAGGGAGCACCCCATGAGCTTCGGCGCCGATGAAGAAATCCTTCAGGATTTTCTGGTAGAGGCCGGCGAAATTCTGGAGCAGTTGTCAGAGCAATTGGTCGAGCTGGAAAGCCGACCGGATGATGCTGACCTGCTCAATGCAATTTTTCGCGGTTTTCACACTGTAAAAGGGGGCGCCGGCTTCCTCCAGCTCCATGAGCTGGTGGAGTGCTGCCACATCGCCGAAAACGTGTTCGACATCCTGCGCAAGGGTGAGCGTCGCGTTGATTCCGAACTGATGGACGTGGTCCTGGAAGCACTGGACACCGTCAACAGCATGTTTGGTCAGGTACGTGAACGGACTGACGTAACCCCGGCGACGCCAGAACTGCTGGCCGCACTTGCGCGGCTGGCCGAGCCACAATCCGCCGACGAGGCCGTTGCCCCTGAGCTGGAGCCGGTGGTTGAAGTACAGGCTGCTGCTCCGGTTGCAGAACCGGCGGCTGGCGACGAGATTACCGATGATGAATTCGAGCAGTTGCTCGATTCGCTGCACGGCTCCAGCCCGGTGTCTGCAGCGCCTGCACAGACGCCAGCAGCAGCGGCTGCGCCGGCGGGTGATGAGATCACCGATCAGGAATTTGAATCCCTGCTCGATCAGCTGCATGGCAAGGGCAAATTTGCGGCCGATGCCGCAACCGCTCCGGCCCCTGCACCTGTGGCGCAGGGCAGTGCAGCGCCTGCCAGTGATGAAATCACCGACGACGAATTCGAAGCGTTGCTCGATCAACTGCACGGCAAAGGCTCGTTTGATGGCGCTGTAGCGGCTCCCGTAGCTGCGGCACCTGTAGCCGTTGCTGCCAAGGCACCCGCTGCTGCGGCTGCATCGGACGAAATCACCGATCACGAATTCGAAAGCCTGCTCGACGAATTGCACGGCAAGGGCAAGTTCGAGCCTGAGGCGATTGTTGCCAAGGCGCCTGCTCCGGCAGCCGCAGCGGCTGCTTCGCCACCGCCGCCTCCTGTTGCCAAGCCTGCTCCGGCGCCTGCTGCGAAAGCCGAGCCGGCCAAACCCGCTTCGGCTCCGGCCCCTGCGCGCGCTCCTGCACCCAGCGGCGAAAAGCCGGTGGCTACAGAGGCTGAAACCACGGTTCGTGTCGATACCGCCCGACTGGACGAGATCATGAACATGGTCGGCGAGCTGGTTCTGGTGCGTAACCGCCTGGTGCGGTTGGGTCTCAACAGCGGCGATGAAGCCATGTCCAAGGCAGTTTCCAACCTGGATGTGGTGACTGCCGATCTGCAGACTGCGGTGATGAAAACCCGCATGCAGCCGATCAAGAAGGTCTTCGGTCGTTTTCCGCGTCTGGTTCGTGACCTGGCTCGTCAGCTCAAGAAAGAGATCAACCTGGAACTGGTCGGTGAAGAGACCGACCTCGACAAGAACCTCGTAGAGGCGCTTGCCGATCCGCTGGTCCACTTGGTGCGTAACGCGGTCGACCACGGTATCGAAACGCCGGAAGAGCGCGAAGCCACGGGCAAATCCCGCGGCGGTCGGGTAATCCTTTCGGCAGAGCAGGAGGGCGACCATATCCTGCTGTCGATCTCCGATGACGGCAAGGGCATGGACCCTAACGTCCTGCGCTCCATTGCTGTGAAGCGTGGCGTCATGGACAAGGATGCAGCCGATCGGTTGAGTGACACCGACTGCTACAACCTGATCTTCGCGCCGGGTTTCTCGACCAAGACCGAGATTTCCGATGTGTCGGGTCGCGGTGTGGGCATGGACGTGGTCAAGACCAAGATCTCCCAGCTCAACGGTTCGATCAATATCTACTCGACCAAGGGCCAGGGTTCGAAGATCGTCATCAAGGTGCCGCTGACCCTGGCGATCATGCCGACCCTGATGGTGATGCTGGGCAACCAGGCCTTCGCTTTCCCGCTGGTCAACGTCAACGAAATCTTCCACCTGAACCTGTCGACTACCAACGTGGTTGATGGCCAGGAAGTGGTGATCGTACGTGACAAGGCCTTGCCGCTGTTCTACCTCAAGCGCTGGCTGGTCAGTTCGGCGGCTCACGAGGAGCAGCGCGAAGGGCATGTGGTGATCCTCACAGTCGGTACCCAGCGCATCGGCTTTGTCGTCGATCAACTGGTTGGTCAGGAAGAAGTGGTTATCAAACCGCTGGGCAAGATGCTGCAAGGTACGCCGGGCATGTCGGGCGCCACCATCACCGGTGACGGTCGCATCGCCTTGATTCTCGATGTACCCAGCATGCTCAAGCGTTACGCCGCACGGCGTATCTGAACCCGGGGTTGCGGGCAGCCTGGCTGCCTGCGACACCTATTGGAGTGTTTATGGCAGTCAAGGTCCTGGTGGTGGATGATTCCGGTTTTTTCCGCCGCCGCGTTACGGAAATTCTTTCTTCGGACCCCAACATTGTAGTGGTCGGCACCGCCACCAACGGCAAGGAAGCGATTGAGCAGGCGCTGGCGCTCAAGCCGGATGTCATCACCATGGACTACGAAATGCCGATGATGGATGGCATTACGGCAGTTCGCCATATCATGCAGCGTATCCCCACCCCGGTATTGATGTTCTCGTCGCTGACGCACGAAGGTGCGCGCGTGACGCTGGATGCTCTTGATGCCGGTGCGGTGGATTTTCTGCCCAAGAATTTCGAAGATATCTCGCGCAACCCGCAGAAGGTCAAGCAACTGCTGTGCGAGAAAATCAATAGCATTTCACGTAGCAACCGTCGTTCCAGCGGGTTCGGTTCAGCCAGTGCAGCTCCGGCCGCACCGGCGCCGTCGACGTTGTCCAGCCGCGCCTCTGCGCCAGCCCCGGCACCTGCCAGGGCGGTACCGTCACGCACTGCGACACCTGCTGCGGCTCCAGCCGCCCCGGCCAGTCATGCGCCGGCGCACCCGACGACTTCCGGCACGGCCAAGCGCAAGGCCTACAAGCTGGTGGCCATCGGCACCTCAACGGGCGGCCCGGTTGCGCTGCAACGGGTGCTGACCCAACTGCCAGCCAATTTCCCGGCACCACTGGTGCTGATTCAGCACATGCCTGCGGCGTTTACCAAGGCATTTGCCGAGCGTCTCGACAAGCTGTGCAAGATCAGCGTCAAGGAAGCCGAAGACGGCGACGTATTGCGTCCTGGTCTGGCGCTGCTGGCGCCGGGTGGCAAGCAGATGATGGTTGACGGACGCGGTACGGTGAAGATTCTGCCGGGCGACGAGCGCCTCAATTACAAGCCCTGTGTCGACATCACCTTTGGCTCTGCCGCCAAGTCCTACGGCGACAAGGTGCTTTCGGTGGTCTTGACCGGCATGGGCGCTGACGGCCGTGAGGGCGCGCGTCTGCTCAAGCAGGCCGGCAGTACCGTGTGGGCTCAGGATGAAGCGAGCTGCGTGATTTATGGCATGCCGATGGCCATCGTCAAGGCTGAGCTTGCGGACGCGATCTACAGTCTCGACGACATCGGTCGGCACTTGGTAGAGGCTTGTCTCTGATGGATGTACTGAGTCTTATCGGTCTGATTCTGGCATTTGTCGCAATCATTGGTGGCAATTTTCTCGAAGGCGGACACCTCGGTGCCTTGCTCAATGGCCCGGCGGCGCTGATCGTGCTGGGCGGTACACTCGGTGCTTCGCTGTTACAGTCGCCGATGAGCGCGTTCATGCGTGCCATGAAGATCATCCACTGGATCATTTTCCCGCCACGTATCGACCTGCCCGGTGGTGTCGACCGGGTCATCGGCTGGAGCATGACTGCCCGCAAAGAGGGCTTGCTGGGTCTGGAAACCGTAGCCGATTCCGAGCCCGACGGTTATGCCCGCAAAGGTTTGCAACTGTTGGTCGATGGTGCCGAGCCGGCAGCGATTCGCAGCATTCTCGAAGTGGATTTCATCACTCAGGAAACCCGCGATATTCAGGCTGCGAAAGTATTCGAAAGCATGGGCGGCTACGCGCCGACCGTGGGTATCATCGGCGCAGTCATGGGCCTGATTCATGTCATGGGCAACCTGGCTGACCCCAGTCAACTGGGCAGCGGTATTGCGGTGGCCTTTGTCGCCACGATCTATGGTGTGGCCATGGCCAACCTGATCCTTCTGCCAGTGGCGAACAAGCTCAAGGCCATTGCCCACCGTCAGGCGCGCTATCGCGAAATGTTGCTTGAAGGTCTTTTGTCCATCGCCGAGGGTGAAAACCCGCGCTCCATCGAACTCAAGCTGCAAGGCTTCATGGAGTAACAGCGCATGGCTCGCCGTCGTCAGGTCGAAGAACACGAAAATCACGAACGCTGGCTGGTGTCGTATGCCGACTTCATTACCCTGTTGTTCGCGTTTTTCGTGGTGATGTACTCGATTTCCTCGGTCAACGAAGGCAAGTACAAGATTCTGTCCCAGGCATTGGTCGGCGTATTCAACGACACCGAGCGCACCATGAAGCCGATCCCCATCGGTGAGCAACGCCCGGTCTCGATCAAGCCCGCCGAGCCGCTGGTCAAGGACAGCGAGCAGACTGACGCCGGCATAGGTCAGGCGTCCGATGACCCGTTGCAGACCATCGCCCAGGACGTGCGCGATGCCTTCGGTGACCTGATCAAGTCCGACCAGATGACTGTGCGCGGCAACGAACTGTGGATCGAGATCGAGCTTAACTCCAGCATGCTTTTCGGCAGCGGCGATGCGATGCCCAGCGACAAGGCCTTCACCATCATTGAAAAGGTCGCCGGGATCGTCAAACGCTTTGACAACCCGATCCATGTCGAGGGTTTTACCGACGACCAGCCGATCAGTACTGCACAGTTTCCGACCAACTGGGAACTGTCTTCGGCGCGTTCTGCCAGCATTGTGCGCATGCTGGCCATGGACGGCGTCAATCCGGCGCGACTCGCCTCGGTGGGCTACGGTGAGTTTCAGCCGATCGTTCCCAACACCAGCACCGCCGGACGCGCCAAGAACCGCCGTGTAGTGCTGGTTATCTCCCGGAATCTGGATATTCGCCGCAGCCTGACCAGCGCCGGATCAGCCAATGTGCAGCCGGATGCTGCATTGCGGCGTGCTGGCACACAAACTGCACCGGTGCCAGCAAAGCCGCCGGTACGCGCGAACGCCGTCAATTCTCCGTCACCCGCCCCCTAAACATCGTATCGGTATGGTCGTCGCTGTACGGAAGGAAAACAATTAATGAGAGTCTGGGCAGTAGCCAACCAGAAAGGTGGAGTCGGAAAGACCACCACGACCATTGCCCTGGCCGGTTTGCTGGCCGATTCAGGCAAGCGCGTGGTGGTGGTCGATCTGGACCCTCACGGCTCCATGACCAGTTATTTCGGGCATAACCCGGACGAGCTGGAACACAGTGCTTTCGATCTGTTCCTGCATAAAGGCGCGGTGCCGGACGGTCTTCCCGGCCAGTTGCTGCTGCCTACCAGCGACAAACGTATCTCGCTGATACCGTCCAGCACTGCACTCGCCACGCTGGAACGCCAGTCACCCGGCCAGAGCGGCCTGGGCCTGGTTGTCGCGAAAAGCCTGGCTCAGTTGTGGCAGGATTTTGACTATGCGTTGATCGACAGTCCGCCGCTGCTGGGCGTTCTCATGGTCAATGCACTGGCGGCCAGCCAGCAACTGGCGATTCCGGTGCAAACCGAGTTTCTGGCCGTGAAAGGTCTGGAGCGCATGGTCAATACGCTGACCATGATCAACCGTTCGCGCAAGGTGCCGCTGCCTTACACCATCGTGCCGACCTTGTTCGACCGCCGTACCCAGGCCTCGATGGGCACCTTGAAACTGTTGCGTGACAGCTTCCCCGAGCATGTCTGGCAAGCCTATGTGCCGGTCGATACCCGACTGCGCGATGCCAGCCGTCTGGGTCTTACGCCGTCGCAGAACGACAGCAAGAGTCGTGGTGTGATCGCTTACCGGGCATTGCTCAAGCATATGCTCGCCGAGCAGCTCAATGCGCAGGTGGCCTGACGTGAACGCCTACTCTTTCTACATTGTTTGCTCAAGTGATGCCTCAATGCGGCCGATAACTCTATCAGGCTGCACATGCTCCATTTTTTGTTGGGCCCCGGTATGAACCGCCCTGTAGAAGTAGCAACACGACCCAAACTGGCATTGCAGTCCTATCTGGACGCATTGCTGTACGACGCGACTGAGGTGCTCGAAGAGCCCGTCAGCAGCATCGATGAATTTCAGGCGGCTGTGCTCGAAGAGCAGGCCTTTGATGCGCGGATGCAGGCGCAGATCAAACCGCTGGCGGTCGCGGTTGCCGCACCGGCTGCGGTGGCTGTCGAGGTACAGGTCGCAGCGCCTGCGCCAGTGGTTGAAGTCGCTCCGGTGATTGTTGCCGAAGCGGTGCAGGTTGACGTGGCTCAGGTTGAAGAGGCAGTGCCCACCGTTGCGCTGGTGGAGCCGGTCGCCGAGTTGAGCACGCTGGCAGCCCAGCGCACTCCGACGCCACCGCCGACCAGCGATGGTCGTCCGGCATGGGCTGCCGAGCCGTTCGAATGCCTGTTGTTCGATGTGGCCGGTCTGACACTGGCGGTGCCGCTGGTGTGCCTGGGGTCGATTTATCCGCTGGCGGGGCAGGAGCTGACGCCGCTGTTCGGTCAGCCGGACTGGTTTCTCGGGATCCTGCCGTGCCAGGCAGGCAACCTGAAAGTGTTGGATACCGCGCGCTGGATCATGCCTGATCGCTACCGCGACGATTTTCGCCAGGGATTGCAGTACGTGATTTCGGTGCAGGGGTACGAGTGGGGGCTGGCGGTGCATCAGGTCAGCCGTTCGTTGCGTCTTGATCCGAACGAGATCAAATGGCGCGCGCAGCGAGGTCATCGTCCATGGCTGGCGGGTACGGTCATCGAGCACATGTGCGCGTTGCTGGATGTTGCAGAGTTGGCCGAGCTGATAGCCAGTGGCGCGGTCAAGCAGTTGAACAAGTCGAAATAATCATGGGTCGATGCCAGTGGCATCACCTGCAAAGAACACACGTGAGGGGTTGGGGTTATGAATAAGTCGTCTGCACAAGGTTCCGAAGATCCTATTCTGCAATGGGTCACGTTCCGCCTGGATAACGAGTCCTACGGCATCAACGTAATGCAGGTGCAGGAAGTGCTGCGCTACACTGAAATCGCCCCGGTGCCGGGTGCGCCAAGCTACGTATTGGGCATCATCAACCTGCGCGGTAATGTCGTGACCGTGATCGATACCCGTCAGCGTTTTGGCCTGGCCCCGGTTGAAGTCAGCGACAATACGCGTATCGTGATCATCGAAGCCGACAAGCAAGTGGTCGGTATCCTGGTCGATAGCGTGGCTGAAGTGGTTTACTTGCGTCAGTCAGAAGTTGAAACTGCGCCTAACGTCGGTAACGACGAATCGGCCAAGTTCATTCAGGGCGTTTGCAACAAGAACGGCGAGCTGTTGATTCTGGTTGAACTGGACAAAATGATGTCCGAAGAAGAGTGGTCCGAGCTGGAGAACATCTGATTGATCTTTGAGGTAGCTGTCGTCTTTCTGGGCATTCTCTGGGTTGTCACCCTGTTTATGTTCCTGGCCCATACCAGGCGTCAGCGCAAGCTCGACGCCGAGCGTGATGACGCGGCTGCCTTGCGGGATCAGCGGATCAAGGAGTTGGCCAGACGCCTGGACAACTACCAGAACGGTACGGTGCGCATGGGCGAAGCGTTGCATGAGCTGCGTGCCGTCGTTGCGCCGTTGCCGGACAAGCTCACTGCTCTGGAGCAGCGCGATCCCTCCACGCTGTCCTTCGCCCAGGCCGCCCGTCTGGTCGGCATGGGTGCCAGCATCGATGAGCTGACCCAGTCCTGCGGCCTGACCCAGGCCGAAGCGCAACTGATGACCAAACTGCACGGCAATACAGCGAGCTAGTTTCTCGTTCGGATGGCTATCGTTCCCATGCTCCGCGTGGGAATGCAGTTCGTGACGCTCCGCGTCACACAGTGTTTCTGTGATGTCAGGTAGATTGGGGTTCGACTCAAGTCACCTTTTCGCCCCTCGGCGACTCACTTTGAGGGACCAAAGTGAGCAAAGTCCTTCGCTCCTGTTTCCGGCCCGACTTCGTCGGGTTCCTTCGCCCTGTCACTGATCCGGGGGTCGCCGCAACGCGCCATCCATGGCGCGGTGCGGCTAGCCTGGCGTCCTGCCAGGCTACCCCCGGATCAGCGCCAGGACTCAGCCGTCACTAACGTCGCACTCTGCGTCGTCAGTGCCATCGCGATAAAAAAGCGCATTTACGATAGCCGTGAGCGCTGGACCGTTTGAAACCTGTAACTCTCGTGCCTGTGCCGTTACTGCTCGTCCAGCGCAAACTCGGTCAGGCAGAACGTCGGGATCTTCAGATCGTTAAGACGCATGGAGCCGCCCAGTTCCGGCAGGTCGATAATCGCAGCGGCCTCATACACTTCGGCACCCATACGGCGGATCAGGTTGGCGGCGGCAATCAGCGTGCCTCCCGTCGCGATGAGGTCATCGAACATGACGACCGAGTCGCCTTCGCACAGACTGTCGGCATGCACTTCCAGATACGCTTCGCCGTATTCGGTCTGATACGCCTCGGACAGTACATCGGCGGGCAGCTTGCCTTGTTTGCGAAACAGCACCAGCGGCTTGTTCAGCTGATACGCGATCACCGAACCGATCAGAAAACCCCGCGCGTCCATCACGCCGATGTGGCTGAATTCGGCATCGATGTAGCGCTGCACGAAGCTGTCAATCACCTGACGGGTGGCCTTGGGCGACTGGAAGAGCGGCGTGATATCACGGAAGACCACACCCGGCTTGGGGAAGTCCACGACCGGGCGGATGAGGGATTTGAAGTTCGATTGATCGAAAGTCATCAGGGGGTTCCATGGCAGTTTTGGCCGACAGTTTAAGCCGACCCGCCAAAGATCGCACGTTTCAGCTTTGCATCGACCCGCCAGCCAGCGCACACAGCTCGATGGGGTCGAGGATGTGTATCTCTTTGCCCTCGGCAGAAATCAGCTGATTTTGCTGGAATCGGGTAAATACACGGGACACCGTCTCGACTGCCAGACCCAGGTGATTACCGATTTCATTGCGCGACATGCTCAGGCGGAACTGATTGGCCGAAAAGCCTCTGGCGCGAAAGCGTGCAGACAGATTGATCAGAAACGTGGCGATACGCTCATCGGCGGTCTTTTTCGACAGCAGCAGCATCATTTGCTGATCGTCACGGATCTCACGGCTCATGACGCGCATCAACTGCCGACGCAGTTGCGGCAGTCTTACGGACAGCTCGTCCAGGCGCTCGAAAGGGATTTCGCAGACCGATGTGGTTTCCAGTGCCTGCGCCGAGACCGGGTAAGCCTCGGCGTCCATGCCGGACATGCCTACCAGTTCGCTGGGCAGGTGAAAGCCGGTGAGCTGTTCTTCACCGCTGTCACTGATATTGAAGGTTTTCAACGCCCCGGAACGCACCGCGTAGACCGACTCGAAGGTGTCACCCTGGCGAAACAGAAACTCGCCTTTCTTCAGTGGCCGGCCGCGTTTGACGATCTGGTCAAGGCAGTCCATGTCTTCGGTATTTAACGAAAGGGGCAGGCACAACGGCGCGAGACTGCAATCCTTGCAGTGAGCCTGGGTTTGAGCGCGCAACTTGACTGGCTCGGACATCACTTAATTCCTTGTGGGAAATCACACATAAGCCGTAAGGGTAACTCACCCAGGCTTGTCGGGGCCAGCCTGCAAACCTGTCGGCGTCGTCAAGGTTTCAGGTTGCCTGCCGATAACCCCGTATTCCTTCAGCCAAGCCAGGATGCCTCGTCATGTCAACGACACTCCCGTTGATCAACAGCATTACGATCCGCACTGCGACCTCGCAGACCACCTACAGTAGCGCCGGGCAAAGCACTGCCGAGACGTCGGCGAGCGAGACAAAGGGCGTACAGGTCAATTTGTCGGCAGAAGGCAAGGCGGCTGCGTCATCGTCTTCCAGAAACGCTGATATCGAGCAGAGCGGCCTGCCGGCTTCCGTGCAGAAGATCCTCAAGGCGATTCGCGAACTTCAGCGCAGGATCGAGGAGACCATGGAGCAGATCCAGAAGGCCCTGAATGACCCCAGCCTGAGCCCCGAGGAGCGCAGGACCAAGGCGGCGGCGCTACAGACCGTGCTCAGCACGTTGCAGGCGCAGGTGAGCAATTCCACGGCCGATCTGTCGTCGCTCATGAACAGCCTGGGCTCCAGTGACGGCGACAAGACCAAGGCGGGCATGCTGGTTCTGGCCAAAATGTAGCACTTGGCAACGGGTCATATCACCCGAGAGAACTGCTGTCTGTTCTGCCGGGTCAGGTAGGCATCGAAGACCATGCACACAGCGCGCACCAGCAGTCGGCCCGCCGGTCTGACTTCAATGCCCGTCTCGCTCAGCGTAATCAGCCCGTCGCTGGCCATGCCAAGCAGTTGCGGCCACGCATCGCGGAAATAGTCCCTGAAATCGATGCGGAAAGTCTTTTCGATCTCGCCGAACTCCAGTGTGAAGTGGCAGATCAACTGCTGAATGATCGCGCGCCTGATGCGGTCGTCATCGTTGCAGAGCAGGCCGCGTTTGGTTGCGGGCTGATCGCTGTCCAGCAGCCTTGAATATTCGCTCAGGTCGCTGCTGTTCTGGCTGTACAGCTCGCCGACCTGGCTGATGGCCGAAACCCCCAGCCCGATCAGATCGCAGTGGCCATGCGTGGTATAGCCCTGAAAGTTGCGCTGCAGGGTCAGGTCTTCCTGGGCGGTGGCCAGCTCGTCGTCGGGCAGGGCGAAATGGTCCATGCCGATGTAGCGATAGCCGGCGTTGCCCAATTGTTCGACGGTGCGCTGCAGCATCAGCAGTTTGCTCGCTGCATCCGGCAGATCCGCCGCGTCGATGCGCCGCTGCGGCATGAAGCGCTCGGGCAGATGCGCATAGTTGAACACCGACAGCCGATCAGGCTGCAGATCGATGACCTTGTCCACGGTGTGGCTGAAGGTCTGCGGGTTTTGCGCGGGCAGACCGTAGATCAGATCAATATTCACCGAACGAAATTGCAGCGTGCGCGCTGCTTCAACAATCGCGCGGGTCTCTTCCAGGCTCTGCATGCGGTTGATCGCCCGCTGCACCGTCGGGTCGAGGTCCTGAACGCCCAGGCTGACCCGGTTGAAACCCAGCTCGCGCAGCAGCCCCATCGTCGACCAGTCCGCTTCGCGAGGATCGATCTCGATGCCATAGTCGCCGGAGTCGTCTTCCAGCAGATTGAAATGCAAGCGCAACTGCGCCATCAAGCGGCGCAGTTCAGCATGGCTGAGAAAGGTCGGCGTACCGCCGCCCAGGTGCAGTTGCTCCACCACCTGACCGGGCGCCAGGTGACAGGCGAGCATTTGTATCTCGTGCTCGAGCCGTTGCAGGTAGGCCTGAGCGCGTCCGCGATCCTTGGTGACGACTTTGTTGCAGGCGCAGTAGTAGCAAATATTCGCGCAGAAGGGCAGATGCACGTAGAGCGACAACGGACGTGACGCCTTGCGGCTTTCGCGTAGCGCGTGCAGCAGCTCGAAGGCACCCACTTGGGTATGAAACTGCACCGCTGTCGGATAGGACGTGTAGCGCGGTCCTGCCACATCGTAGCGATGGATCAGGTCTGAATCCCAACGAATGGCGTCAAGCATGCGCGCGTTTCCCGGTCCGGCTGGCGATGTCGCGAGCATACGCAGGAGGCCGAGGGGCGGCGTTGATGTGGATCAAATGGCAAGAGTTACCGGCCTCAATGCCCCATCAGCCAATGCTGATGCGGGCCTGGCAAGGTCCAGATACCGAAGACTATCACCAGCAGCCCTCCCGCCATGCGCACACCACGTTTGCGCAGCAAGGCCGTGGTGCGTTCGGCAGCCAGGCCGGTGGCCAGCAGCACGGGCCAGGTGCCCAGCCCGAAGGCCAGCATCAGCAGCGCGCTGTCGAGAGGATTGCCCTGGCTGGCGGCCCACAGCAGGGCGCTGTAGACCAGCCCGCAGGGCAGCCAGCCCCACAGGGCGCCGAGCAACAAGGCGCGCGGCACACTGGACACCGGCAACAGGCGACTGGCCAGGGGTTGCAAATAACGCCACAGGCCTCGGCCAAGGCGCTCTATATAGGTCAGTCCGCTCCACCAGCCGGCCAGGTACAACCCCATCATGATCAGCAACACGGCGGCGACGATGCGCAGGCCTGTCGCCAGCGGACTTTGCGCGACCGCCCAGCCGACCAGTCCGGAACACACGCCGGCAACGCCGTAGCTGAGAATGCGCCCCAGGTTGTAGGCCAGCAGCAGACGAAACCGGCGGCTGCGCTGTTCTTTGGGGATGGCCAGCGTCAGGGCACCCATCAGGCCGCCACACATACCCAGGCAGTGACCACCGCCCAGCAGCCCGAGAATGAATGCCGAGAACAGCATCGAAGCAAGTTCAAACATCGCGTTTCTCGTCCGCGCCCGACTGGGGAGGCTCAGGCGGGACATGTTCCACAGGCGGCGTGTCATCGAACAATATGCTGTGTGCCGGACCTTCCATGTCGTCGTACTGGCCGCTGTCCACTGCCCAGAAGAACACGTAGATCGCCACGCCCACCAGCAGCAGAGCGGCAGGGATCATGATGTAAAGCGCGGGCATGAAACCTCCGGGGCAGATGGGGAGACAGGCGCACGACGCGACAGGCGGGTCAGGCGCAAGGCGTTGAGCACCACAGTCAGCGAACTGAGCGACATGCCGATCGCCGCCCACACCGGAGTGATCCAGCCCAGCGCCGCGAAGGGCAGCATGAGGCCATTGTACAGACCGGCCCAGAGCAGGTTTTCGATAATGACGCTACGCGTGCGGCGGGCCAGATTCAGGGCGTCGATCAGCACCGGCAAGCGGTTGCACAGCAGCACGGCGTCAGCGCTGGTTTTGGCGAGGTCGGTGGCCGAGCCCATCGCCACGCTGATGTCGGCTGCTGCCATGACCGGTACGTCGTTCACCCCGTCACCGATCATCAGCACTTTGCGCCCCTGAGCCTGAAGCTGGCGCAGCACCTCCAGCTTATCGTCCGGGCGCATGCCGCCACGCGCATCGTCGATGCCCAGCGCCTGCGCGACACTGCCAACCATCGGCGAGCTGTCACCGGACAACAGCAGCGTTTTCCAGCCTCGCGCCCGGCATGCGTGTAACAGGATGGCTGCATCCTCGCGCAGCCGGTCGTCCAGCACCAGCCATGCGAGTGGGCCCTGCGCATCGCCCAGCAACAGCCATTGGCCGGATATTTCAGTTGGCAAGGGCGTTTCAGCGCCGCTCAGCGCACAGACGAAAGCCGCCTCGCCGATGCGCAGCAGATGCCCGTCGACACGACCTTGCAGACCCATCCCCGGTGTGCTGAGCACCTCCTCGGCAGCTCTCGGCGCTCGACCGAAGGCGCGGGCGATGGGGTGCTCGGAGCGGTTTTCCAGGGCGGCCGCCAGCTCCAGGCAGCGATTGGCGTCCAGCTCGCGCAATGGGTGAATGCTGCGCAGCGTCAGGCGTCCTTCGGTCAGGGTGCCGGTCTTGTCGAAGATGACCGTGTCGATCTGGTTGAGGCCTTCGAGCACGTGACCTCGGGTCAGCAGCAGGCCGAGTCTGTGCAGAGTGCCGGTCGCCGCAGTCAAGGCGGTCGGCGTCGCCAGCGACAGTGCGCAAGGGCAGGTGGCGACGAGCATGGCCAGCACGATCCAGACCGCGCGCGATGCGTCCAGCTGCCACCAGATCACCCCGATCAGCGCAGCTGCGATCAGCGATAACAGCAGAAAGGTCTGTGCCGCCCGGTCGGCGATCTGCGCGAGTCGGGGTTTTTCTGCCTGAGCACGTTCGAGCAGTCGGACAATGGCCGAAAGGCGGGTTTCGTGACCCAGCGCCGTCACGCCGATGGTCAGCGGGCTTTCGACATTCAGCGTTCCTGCGGTGACCGCATCGCCTACACTGCGCATTTGTGGCAGGTATTCGCCGGTCAACAACGACTCGTCGACACTGGAGCGGCCTTCGAGGATTTTGCCATCAGCCGGTATCACTGCACCGGGCTGAACCAGCACCCGGTCAGCCAGGTGCAGCTCGCTGAGCATGATGCGCTGGCTCTGGCCGTCATCGCTGAGGCGCAGGCATGAGGCGGGCAGCACGTTTACCAAGTGGGCGGTGGCCGCCGCCGTGCGCTCGCGGGCCCGGCGCTCCAGGTAGCGGCCAGCCAACAGGAACAGTGCAAACATGCCGACGGCATCGACATACAGTTCGCCAGCGCCGGTGACAGCGGTCCAGATCCCTGCGGCGTAGGCCGCGCCTATTGCCAGCGACACCGACACATCCATTGTCAGGTGGCGGCTGCGCAGGTCGCGCAAGGCACCGCGAAAGAACGGTGCGCAACTGTAGAAGACGATCGGCGTGGTCAGAAACAGCGCCACCCAGCGCAGGATGGTGTGCATCTGCGGGCTGAGGTCGATATTGAACTCCGGCCAGGTGGCCATGGTTGCCATCATGGCCTGGAACCACAGCAGGCCGGCGACGCCCAGTTGTCGCAACGCCAGGCGATTATCACTCGCCAGGCGTTCGGCAGCGCGATCGGCCTGCCATGGATGGGCGACATAGCCAATCGCGTGCAGTTCGTTGAGCAATTGGCTGAGGGCAAGCTGGTCGGCGTTCCAGCGCACCAGCAGGCGATGAGTGGACAGGTTCAGCCGCGCTTCGGTCACCCCGGGTAATCGCCCCAGGCGTTGCTCGATCAGCCAGCCGCAGGCCGCGCAACTGATGCCTTCGACAAGCAGGGTGGCTTCGGAGAGGTCGCCGTCGTGGCGCACGAATGGCGCCTGTACGTCGGGGCGATCGTAGAGCGCCAGTTCATCGAGCAATTGGCTGGGCAGGCTTCCCGGGTTGGCCGAGGTTTCACTGCGATGGCGGTAGTAGTTGTCCAGACCGCTGGCAACGATGGCCTCGGTCACTGCCTGACAACCGGGGCAGCACAGCTGTCGGGTTGCACCGAGCACCACCGCGTTGAAATGGCTGCCCGCCGGAACCGGCAAACCGCAGTGGTAGCAGTGCAGCGGCGTGGGAGAGGAGGGCCTGGCCACGTTCAGTCTTTCCGGCGTTGCGCGGCTTGCAGGGGTTCGTCACCGAGGGTCACGTCGTCAGTGCCAATCTGTTCTTCCTCGAACAGGCGCCAGGTCTGCTCGCCTTCGACACCCAGCAGTTCCACAAAACGCCGACCGTTGACCTTGTCCTGCAACTGACCGATGTAACGGCCTGGTTCGGACGGGCTTCGGGTCAGGAACACCCGGCGATCACTGTCAGGGCGCGTGGGTGAAATCAGGTTGAGTTCCAGACGCTCCGGGTTGCTGTTGCCGCTCAGGCGCAGTTCGACTTCGCCGGTCAGCTCATCCATGTGCAGGCGCGCGTGCAGCTTGAGGGTCTGGGCGAGCACTTCGCGATTCAACGAGCGATTTATGCCCTTGCCGGCCTCGTAATAGTTATCGGTGACCAGTGGGTCCGGGTGGGTCACGGCGATGAACACCATCGACAGGCTCAAGGTCACCGAGCCGGTGAGGATGGCGATGATGATCCATGGCCAGAGGTGCCGGTACCAGGGGCTTGCAGCAGTCGCAGCGGGCATGACGGGGCTCTTAACGAATAGGTGGGCCAAGGAAGCGGCTTTGGGTCTCGACCTGTGCATCGCTGTCGATATCCTTGAGGGTAAAGGTGACCTCGTTGCTGTGCGACGGCAGTTTTTCCGGCGCACTGGACAGCTCCACCGGCAGGCTGACGATTTCACCCGCCGGTACGCTGATTTTCCGACGGCCCTGCAGTTTCAGGTCGGGCAGGCCGCTGGCCTGCAACACATAGGCGTGGTCAACCTGATCCTTGTTCATCACTTTCAGGCTGTAGACGTTCTCGATCCGGCCTTCGGCGTTTTCCCGGAACAGCATGCGGTCCTTGCTGACCTCCAGACCCACCAGCGTGCGCATGCAGAACGCCGCGGTCAACAGCGCAATCATCAGCAGCAGGACCAGCGCATAACCGATCAGACGCGGGCGCAGGGTGCGGGTGCGTTGCCCGGACAGGTTGTGTTCGGTGGTGTAGCGAATCAGGCCGCGAGGGTAATCCATCTTGTCCATGACCGTATCGCAGGCATCGACGCACGCCGCGCAGCTGATGCACTCCACCTGCAGGCCGTCACGAATGTCGATGCCGGTCGGGCAGACCTGCACGCACATCGTGCAGTCGATGCAGTCACCCAGCCCCAGTGCCTGAGGATCGGCCTCCTTCTTGCGCGGACCTCGGGCTTCGCCACGATTCTGGTCGTAGGAGATGATCAGCGTGTCCTTGTCGAACATCACGCTCTGGAACCGCGCATAGGGACACATGTAAATGCATACCTGCTCGCGCAGCCAGCCGGCATTAAGGTAAGTGGCCAAGGTAAAGAAACCGACCCAGAAATAGGCCCAGCCATCCGCCTGGCCCGTGAACAGATCCACGCACAGCGCGCGGATGGGTGAGAAATACCCCACGAAGGTCATACCGGTGGCAAACCCGATCAGCAGCCACAGGCTGTGTTTGGCGAACTTGCGCAGCAGTTTGCCGGCACTCATCGAGGCGTGGTCGAGCCTGATGCGCTGGTTGCGGTCGCCTTCAGTCACTTTCTCGCACCACATGAAGATCCAGGTCCAGACACTCTGCGGGCAGGTATAGCCACACCAGACCCGCCCGGCATAGACGGTGATGAAGAACAGCCCGAACGCTGCAACGATCAGAATGCCGGACAAGAGGATGAAATCCTGCGGCCAGAACGTTGCACCGAAGATGTAGAACTTGCGTTCCGGCAGGTTCCACCAGACCGCCTGATGCCCGCTGCGATTCAGCCAGACCGTGCCGAAAAAGATGAGCAGCAACAGGGCGCCGCCGAGCATCCGCACGTTTCGAAACAGGCCTTTGAACGCGCGGGTCTGGATCTTCTCGCGCGAAGCATAGAGGTCGGTGAATTCGCCGCCTGTTTCGGATGCCGGGGTGATGTCGTGTACTGGAATCTGCTTGGTCATCGATGAGTCCAGTGGCGGTAGCCTGACCCCGGCCGATACAGGTCAGGCAGGTTCACATCCGCGTTCAACGTGCTGCACGTGAATAAACGGCCGCTTCTTCATTCAACTGGCTGACCCAGGGATTGAGCAGCGCGACCCCGCACGACTGAAAGTCCATTGTGTTGCGTGTGACCACGGTCATGCCATGTACCAGCGCAGTGGCGGCGATCAGCGCATCGCATTCGCTGCGCGGGTCGGGAACGTGCAATTGCGCGCAGCGCCTTGCGACCTGGGTGTCGACTGTCAGGATACGCCCGGCGAATGCCTTCAATACATGCTGGTCGAGCCACATTCGCAATACTGCGCCTTGTGTCGGGTCGCGGCGTTCGATGCGCAGGATACCTGTTTCGAGTTCAAGAATCGTGATGGACGAGATGAACAGGCTGGAGGCCATTTGTGTTCGCGACCAGCGCAGCACATTGGCGTCTGCAGTGCGCTTTCTGAGCTCTGAAACCACGTTGGTGTCGAGCAGGAACATCAGGACAGATCAACCTGTCGGGGCGTGATCACGGCGCGCTGAGGCTCGAACTCGATATCGATGTCAGTGGGCATTATCAGCATGTCGGCGATGCTTGCGGCACTGCCGGTCAGCTTCAGGTAATCCTCGATGCAAAGCAGCACATGGGCCGGGCGGCCGCGGTCGGTAATGAACACCGGGCCTTCATTAGCCGCCTTCTTGGCCCCGCTGGTGTCCTGATTGAATTCACGGCTGGAGAGGGTAGTGGGCATGTGCGCGACTTCCGGAATGAGTAGACAGCGTATTGTGGTCGTGAGCGAGTCTAGTCATGTAGAGATGTAACTACAAAGAATTTGTTGTTTCAGACTGCAACAACCATGGACTGAGCGGAGCCCTGTCATCTGGATTCAGCAGGCTGCTCCTGGCGGGACAGGCTGTAAACATAGGCAGCCAGAATGTGAACCCGGTCATTGCCTTGCAGTGCTTGCTGAGCAGGCATCTGGCCCTGGCGGCCATCACGTATGGTCTGCTGCAACTGAGCGTAGCTGGAACCGTAAATAAACGCATTGGGGTGGGTCAGATCCGGTGCGCCGAGAATCGGCATTCCCTTGCCCTCTGGACCATGACAGGCCACGCACAGGCTGGCGAAGGTCTTCTGTCCGGCCACCGGGTCAGCCTTGGCATCCTCCGGTAGTGCGCGCGCGTCCAGCTGCGTCAGCACGTAGGCCGCCACATCGCGAACACCCTGTTCGCCGAGCACGCCGCCCAGGGCCGGCATCACGCCCATACGGCCTGCAAGAATGGAGGTCTTGATCGACTGGGCATCGCCGCCCCAGCGCCAGTCGGCATCGGTCAGGTTGGGAAAGCCATAGGCGCCTTTCGCGTCAGAGCCGTGGCAGACCGAGCAGTTGGACGCGAACAGACGTGCACCGATTTTCAACGCCTGGGGGTCTTTGGCCACTTCCTCGACGGGCATGGCCGCGTACCTGGCAAACAGCGGCCCGTAACGGGCCTCGGCGTTTGCGACTTCCCGCTCCCATTCATGGACACTGGTCCAGCCTTGCTGGCCGTCGGAGAATTGCGTCTTGCTGTCCTGGTCCCGGTATTCATAACCGGGCAGCAACCCCTGCCAGTTGCCCAGCCCCGGGTACAGGAGCAGATAGCCCAGTGCAAAGACGATGGTCGCCAGGAACAGATAGAACCACCATCTGGGCAGCGGGTTGTCGTATTCCTCGATACCGTCGAACGTATGGCCGACGGTTTCATCTGTCGGTTCGTCGGGCTGACCTTTGCGTGTGGACAGCAGCAGCCAGAGCATGGCGATGATGGTGCCCAGGGTCAGGACCGCGATGTACAGGCTCCAGAACGTACTCATGACCGGCCTTCCCGTTCAGCCCTGGCAGTTTCGACCTTGCCGATGGCCTCGGGGTCATCCGCGAAAGGCAGCAGGGTCGCGTCGTCGAAGTCTGCCTTGCGGGCAGGGCTGAACACCCACAGCATCAGGCCGATGAACGCCACCATCACGACCAGTGTACCCAGGCCTCGAATCATTCCGATGTCCATCATGATCACCGTTTGCTCTTGATGAGCGTGCCAAGGCCTTGCAGATAGGCCACCAGCGCGTCCATTTCGGTCTTGCCCTGCACCGCAGCCGCTGCACCGGCGATATCCGCGTCGGTGTACGGGGTGCCAAGGGTGCGCAGCACCTGCAGCTTTTTCGCAGTCTGCGTGCTGTCGATGGTCTTCTCGGCCAGAAACGGGTAGGCCGGCATGATCGAGGTCGGAACCAGGTCGCGCGGGTTGTTCAGGTGTACCCGGTGCCACTCGTCCGAGTAGCGACCGCCGATCCTTGCCAGGTCCGGCCCGGTGCGTTTGGAGCCCCACAGGAAGGGGTGGTCCCAGACGCTTTCGCCTGCCACCGAGTAATGCCCGTAGCGCTCGGTTTCGGCGCGCAACGGGCGGATCATCTGCGAGTGGCAACCGACGCAGCCGTTGGCGATGAACACATCACGGCCTTCCACCTCAAGCGCGCTGCGCGGCTTCATGCCCTCGACAGGCTGGTTGGTGACGTCCTGAAAGAACAGCGGGACGATCTGCGTCAGCCCGCCGATGCTCACGGCAATCACCATGAAGACGGCCAGCAGACCGATGTTTTTTTCCAGCGCATCATGCTTCATCAATGCGCTCCCGCGACGGCGATACGGGTGGCTGATTCGGCTGCCTGCGGGTCCGAGGCACGTATCGTACGCACCACGTTGTAGGCCATCAGCAGCATGCCGCTGGTGAAAATCGCGCCGCCGATGGCCCGCACGATATAGCCCAGGTGGCTGGCCTGCATGGTTTCGATGAAGGAGTAGGTCAGCGTGCCGTCGTCGTTCACTGCGCGCCACATCAGGCCCTGGGTGATGCCATTGACCCACATCGAGGTGATGTACAGCACGGTGCCGACGGTCGCGAGCCAGAAGTGCGTGTTGATCAGGCTGACGCTATACATATGCGGGCGGGCATAGAGTTTCGGAATCATGTGGTAGACCGACCCGATGGTAATCATCGCGACCCAGCCCAGTGCCCCGGCGTGGACATGGCCGATGGTCCAGTCCGTGTAGTGCGAAAGCGAGTTGACGGTCTTGATTGCCATCATCGGACCTTCGAACGTCGACATGCCATAGAACGCCAGCGAGACCACCAGAAAACGCAGTACCGAATCGGTCCGCAACTTATGCCACGCGCCTGACAGCGTCATCATGCCGTTGATCATCCCGCCCCAGCTGGGCACCAGCAGAATGATCGACATCACCATGCCCAGCGACTGCGCCCAGTCTGGCAGGGCGGTGTAGTGCAGATGGTGAGGACCGGCCCAGATATACAGGGTGATCAATGCCCAGAAGTGCACGATGGACAAACGATAGGAGTAGACCGGGCGCTCGGCCTGCTTGGGCACGAAGTAATACATCATGCCGAGAAAACCGGTGGTCAGGAAAAAACCGACGGCATTGTGTCCGTACCACCACTGGATCATGGCGTCGGTGGCGCCGGCATACGCCGAATAGGACTTGAACAGGCTGACCGGCAACGAGATATGGTTGACGATGTGCAGCATGCCGGTCACCACGATGAACGCGCCGTAGAACCAGTTGGCGACATAGATATGCCGGGTCCGGCGTTTGACGATGGTGCCGAAAAACACCGCAGCGTAGGCGGCCCAGACAATGGCCAGCAGAATCGCCACCGGCCATTCGAGCTCGGCATATTCCTTGGTGGTGGTGTAGCCCATCGGCAGCGTGACGATGGCGCCGACGATCACGGCTTGCCAGCCCCAGAAGGTGAAGGCCGCCAGACCATCGGAAATCAGCCGTGTCTGGCAAGTGCGTTGCACCACGTAATAGGAGGTGGCGAACAGCGCGCAGCCGCCGAAAGCGAAGATCACCAGATTGGTGTGCAGCGGGCGCAGGCGCCCGAAGGTGGTCCATTCAAGTTCCAGGTTCAGCCCTGGCCAGACCAGCTGCGAAGCAATGAACACGCCCAGGCTCATGCCGACCACACCCCAGACCACGGTCATGATGGCAAACTGACGCACCACGGTGTAGTTGTAGGTTGTCGGACTGATTGTTGTGCTCATTGCAGACTTCCACGATTCAGAGGGTTACCGCAGACGTAATCGGGCCAGGGCGATGCAGCGCTGGAAATGGCATCGAAGCACACCGAAAAGGCAGGGGCAGGAACAGACAGGCACATCAAAGAGTGTCAAAGGGTTGCGGCAGACGCGTTTCGCGAGTTTAGCTTTGAAACAGGGGTGTGGGAAGTCGTAGCAAGGCGCAGAGGGCAGCGCTATGTGTGAGTGGGTATTCCGCACCCCGTTGCAGGGTGCGGAGTTCACGCAGCGCCGCTGGACTGGAACACAGCGGTGGCGACCTTCGCGTACAGAAGAGTTGATCAGGACTCGCGCAAAGACCGTCACGTCTATTCAGTCGGTAGTGACACCTGTCATTGCCCCGCAAATTGGCCTGAGCAGGCATATGACTCTGGTGACCGACTCAGCGGTGTTGTTGCAGTTGTGCGAGGCCAGTGCCGTCAATGAAACCGCCCGGGGTGTCAGGTTTGGGGCGCTCATCGCCTCGGTACTTTACCTTTTGCACCTTGACAGAGTACTCGGGCAGACCTGAATGGTGGCTGTCCGACGGGACGAGGCATGCCGATGCGCCTCGCGCTCGCGATTCGTGCAGGATTCGCAACCCTGTTCGCCGCTATAGTAGCGGGCCACTCGGCGACTCACCTGAATGAGGCAACCATGAGCAACGGCTTGAAGCCTGTTATCGGTACGAATCAATGGCTGCACCTGATCAGTGACAGAGGCTGGCTATGGACGCCCGCTCGGCCTGCGGATGCGCTGGAAGCGCCGACTTTGCTGCTGGCGCACGGTGCAGGCGCACCGATGGACAGCGACTTCATGAACCGCATGGCGGCTGATCTGGCGGCGCAAGGTATCAGCGTCCTGCGCTTCGAGTTTCCCTATATGGCGCAGCGGCGTCAGGGCGGCAGCAAGCGTCCACCCAATCCACAGGCGCAACTGCTGGAATGCTGGAGAGAAGTGTTCGCCTGCGCGCGTGCTCACATCTCCGGACGTCTGGCGGTCGGCGGCAAATCGATGGGCGGGCGGATGGCCAGCCTGATCGCCGATGAGCTTGAGGTCGATGCGCTGGTGTGTCTGGGGTATCCGTTCTACGCCGTGGGCAAGCCTGAAAAACCACGCGTGGCTCATCTGGCCGAACTGAAGACACCCACGCTGATCGTGCAGGGCGAACGCGACGCGCTGGGTAATCGCGAAGCGGTGGAAGGCTATGCATTGTCGAGTGCCATCCGGCTGCACTGGTTGCCGACTGCCAATCATGACCTCAAACCATTGAAGGTCGCGGGCATCAGCCACGAGCAATGCCTGGCTGACTCCGCGAGAGAGATTGCCGGGTTCCTGCGCACCTGAGTCACCGGCAATACAGGTCGAAAGCGCCGTCGGTCACATCCAGGTTGATTGATGACATATTGAAACTGAATAAGCCTCTTATCCGCAGTGTGCAGGGACTGCCTTCAAGCAGAACCAGCCGGCCGCCCTGGAAATGCGCCGAGTGGTAGACGGTGTTCTTCCGGTGCAGCGTTTCGTTGTAGATCACCTTGATCTGCTCATGATCGATCAGGTCGTGGTCGCCGGGCTCAAGATCGCGATCCAGGAACAAGCCGAGGGTGGCTCGCCTGTTGCCCACCTTGCCGTCGGCGATAACCTGCCATATCCATTGAGCAGGGGCCCGTTCCAGTTCCGATCGCAGGGTCAGTCTGCCTGTCAGAGAGGAGGTCTTGAAGGGTTGCGTGTTGATGCTGGCGGCAAAACGGCCTTCATGGACAGCAGTGTGAACGCAACGCAGGGGTGAGGGAGGCGGACGATGCATGGACTGAACCTGAGAAGCTCCTGAAAACGGCGACAGGGCGTTACACCTTTAGCGCAACGCCCTGCCGGATGATCAACGGGTTTCAGCAATCGATCATCTGATGCCTACGCCAAGGCTGGAGTTGTGGCTCTTCAGTTTGAAGTTGCCGCCAGTGACCATGTTTTTCACGTAATACCAGTTCCATCCGCCGATGCCGGCGCTTGAGACAGTCGACGACCAATAGTTGCCGTTGCCCATCGGCCAGCGATTGCCATACAGGGCGTGGATATCCACCAGCTCGTGAATGGTTGGAATCCTCGCGCCGTTGTTGCCCGCGTTTTTGCTGATCTGAGAAAAGCTGCCGCTGCCCAGGCCGATGCAATGGATGACGCCGGTGACGGTGACCGTGTACTGCTTGCTCGCGCCCAGCGCATCGGTCGCAGTAATGATGGCCGTGCCTTTGCCTCGAACCGAGGTCAGGCCGTTGCTGTCCACTTTCGCGACCAGCGGGTCGCTCGAGGTGTACTGATAGGGGGCCTGTCCGCCACTGGCCTGACGCTGAACGGTGGTGTCGGCCGGGAAGTTCGGCAGCAGGTCCGGCGAGCCCGGAAGCAGATACACCTTGCCAGCCAGCGTGACCGGCGAAGTGTCCAGCACCAGCGCGGGCTGCGCCGCCAGAATCTGCAGGGCCAGCGTGCCGGATACCTGCACCAGACCGTTGACGCGATTGACGACATAGGAAATCGCCACCGTCTGCCCGGCGTTTGCCGTCACCAGCGCCGCAGCAAACACTACCTCCAGCGTCTTGCCCGCGTCTGCGCCGGTCAGGGTCTTTTCCCGGGTGTCATTGCCGTTGGGCCCTTGCCACTGTGCGATCACCTGGTCGCCGGCTTGCAGATTGGCGGTGGCGTCGATCACCACGGTTGCGCCGGATGAAGCGTTGGCCGGGTCGAGCGTGGTGCCGGTGGCTTCTTTTAGGGTGGGGGTGGGGAGGGGCAGTGCCACGCTCTCACGGATAGTAATTGCCAATCTCTGCGATTCAGCAATTCTGTCTCCATGTTGCGCCGTATACCAGACCTGTACCAGCCCGTTTAGATTGGCATCGATGTACCGTTTGGGAATGCGGAATACGGTTTCCCTGTTGACGGTTCCTGTATTGATAACGGTGTATGTGCTGTAGGTGCCCCCTGCATCACCGCCTTCCCAGTGAATGGTGACTTTGTCTCCCTCAGCCATTGCGCGATAAGGCAACACGCGAACAATGGCTTCGAGTGGTATATCGGCCGGGTCGAGAATGCCGTCCGCACTCAGCTTGTCTACGGCAGGAGCTTCCAGCGGACTGCTGTTATCCACGTCCACGAGCAACCGTAGTATGGGCGATTTGAAGAACGCTCTCGCGTAGGTGGTTACGGTGTAGTAAACCTCAAGTGAACCGCCTGCCAATGCACTCACCTTTTCATCCGGGATCAAATACTCGATGCCCTTGCCGATATCATCAGCATTCAGGTTTTTAACCTCCTGATGCATGACCGTCTCACCGTTGGCAGCCTTGCCAATCCATACCAGATTGATGTCGTGGCCGTCCGCCATAAAGTAATAAGGCGGCACCTGAGTGATCACATTGTGACTATCAGGGTTCAGAATTCCATTGGTGACGCCTTGGACATGTGGCAATGACAGTTGCTGCGGTTGACCGAGTACTGCGAGAGTCAGACTCTTTGAACGCAATGCCTCGCCAGTGCCTTTGATCACTGTGTATTTCAAACGTGCCCGGCCCTGTGCGATGGGATGGAACTGTTCATTGGGGATGAGAAACTCCACGAAGCTGCCAGGTATCTGAACCACTTTTGATGCGGTGAAGGACTCCAGCTGAATGCCTTCTGCAGTGTTACGCTCCATCACGAAGTTTATGATGTCACCAGTGGCGATACTGGCATGTGACAGCACGAGCGCTTGAACATCTGCGCCGGCCAGCTTATCGAGATCAAGCTCCATGTTGGGCGCCTGTGGGGCGATAGGGGCCTGCAGGCTGGAGTTGCCAGCCTCGACTGCAACATAGGCTGGGAAAGAGAAGCGTGACCAGTTATTGACGATATCCCTGACATCGTACCGGACAACAATATTTTCCGAGTCCCCTGCTTCGATAATAATCTGCTTGTCGATACTCACAGTGACCGGTTTACCAAGCTGGTCTGCTGTCAGAGGAGGGTGTTCGACTCTGATGCCGTGCCAATAGATGAAAATCGAATCCCCTGCAGCCATATTTTCGTAAGCGTCGAGGGTAACGCTTACCCCCTCAGGTGAGGTGATCACGCCAGACGGGTTGACGGTCGGGATGTCGAGCTTTTCATTTTCGTAGGGTGTGGCTGGGTCGGGATCCCGACCACCGGGGATTTCCAGTTTGACGACTATTTTGTTAACAGGCGAATGTTCCTGGATATTGGAGGGGAACGGTGTATAGAGATAGTTGACATCAGTAAGGCCTGACTGGACCCAGCGGGTATCCACATACAATGAAAAAAAGCCATTGGTGTTCGGTGAGTCTGAAGAGTGTGTGTAGGTATCAATAACCTCATTGTGTGTGCCCCAGAACAGGTCGATCCGATCTTTTGGCTTGAGGTTGATAGGGCCGATCAGTATTTCTATCGGCTTGGCGGGGTCTGCTACGTCAACATCGCCAATGCCTTGAGGGTTATAGCTCAAGGGCAGTGGAACAGGCAGTGCAGGTGGAGTCTGTAGTGAGTTCATGGATGTTCTCTTTTTCTTGTTTAAAGATAAATGGCGAAGTTCAGGCGAGGTCAAATTCTGCAGAGTCCACCGACACGCATATCGACGTAGGCGCTGGCGCGTTTCGAGTTACCTTGGCCCATACTGCTTCTTACCTGGAAGCTGATCTCGGCATGCCCGTAACAGTGCTGGTTCAATACAGTGCGGGGCACCAGAATATTAACGCCGTTCTGGACTTCTTCCTGAGTGAGGGCCGGTGACGTGACTGACCATTCGAATTTTTTATCATCGCCCACCAGTTCGTTGTAGGCTTCATAGGTGAAGACAATGACGTGTCCTGGGGCCATATTTAAATAGGGTTGGATAAAAATGGGGGCGCCTTGCGCACTGTTTTCAAAAGTGAGCGTGCCGTTGGCAGACAGCGACATAAATTGCGGCGCTTCTGGTCCGTCCGGGCCACCCGGTAATTCATTTTTTGAACGCACGATCAAGCCCTGCTCTGATGACGTGGAGAGATTGGGATTACCCTCGGTTTTGACGGTGTAATAAACTCTGATGTCGTTACCTGTGCCCACGGCGGTGAACTTACTGTTCAGTGCAGTGAGCAACAGCGTACGGCCGGCGACGACGTCGCTGTTGGTGAGCGTGTAGGGTTGTTCCAATACTTCTTGGCCGCCCCAAAAGACCGTCAAGATCTGATTGGCCTTAAAGAGAGGGTTCCAGTTAATCAAGACGGTGGCGTCAAGTTCAAAGTCGTTCTCATCAATAAAGTTGTCTTCGTTGCTGGGCGTGCTGCTGCTACCTTTGATCGTCGGTTTGTCGAGAACGCCGGGCACGGGCAGCTCGATGTTGACAAGCACCTCAAGAGGGTCTGAAGTACCGGTAACCTGTCCATTTCTAATGACGTCATACTTGATATCGCGCAGACCATTCTGAGCCTGTTCAATGATCAGGTACGGAACATCAAAAAACAGAATGAAAGGCTCGTCCAGGTCTTCCACGGCAATAGAAGCAGGCCCTAACTCTTCAGAACCCCAGTGCAGGAGAATCTGATCGCCTTCCATCAAAAAAGACGAGAAAGGAATTTTCACTTCGACGCTGGCCATGGCCTCTGCGTAATCAATCACGCCGTCGTTATTATCGATAACCGGAGCAGGCAGTCCTGGTGTCACGTCGGTCAGAAACAGAGGGATGGTAATCTTCTGAGACTCGGCAGACGTGTTTCCGGCCCGGTCTGTCACCGTGTAATAGGTTGCGCCTGCAGGGCTGCCGAGAGCAGTAAGAAACTCTTGGGTAAACAGGATTTCGATCGCTTGACTTTCATCTTCCAGGCCGTTCAGTTCAAGCTCTGGACCGGGCACGTTTCCCCAATAGGTTTTGATAACGTCGCCGCGATTCAGTCCCGAATACCCGAAAATGCTACCGGTCAATACACCGCCCATGGACTGAAGCTCTTCAAGTGTCAGACCATCTTTGGCCCCGGCTGGAAAATCCATATAACCCAGTTGATGGGCGCCCGGAGCGGTGCGGTCGACAATAATCGTTTTGATTTGGGACGATTGCTCGGTACCACTGGGATAACCGATCGTCAAGTAGTCAAGTTTGTACGCGCCATCGTCTTTCAGTTCGGTGTCGACGGGGATGGTCAAGCGTAGTAACGTTCCGACCGGTGGAAGAGGTACCAGTTGACCTGCTAAACCAACTTTATCGCCATTCAATTGCAACTGGTAAGAGTCTTGAAGCCTGGCACCTTCCCAGACCGGAAATTCGACGATGATGTCATTGACAAGGTCGGCAGTTTTTATAAGTCCGTCCGCTTCATCGGCGACAGGAACAAACGGTGGTATGAGCGTCAGTTCTTGATTGGGGCTGCGTGTGTAAAAATTGTTTTTTTGACGCATGTCGAAATTCCTCTATTTGATTTTTATTGACGAGCAGGAGTGTCCTGACGCCGTCAGTCGATAACGATAATTCCAAGGGCGCTTGGCCGTCAGAGAGAAGTTCTTGGCTTCACCTGGATTTTTAAGTAATAGACTTTTTGAGCAGCTGTCAATGCTCTTTAGGTAAATATTTTTATTGGGGTAGGCTAGCTGTCCAATCCGGTGAGCTTAATGTTTTGTGGGAAAGGTACTACTAAAATTTCGGAATTGGATTACTTGTTTGTTAGTGGAAATTAATTGTATCCGCTAGCGTTGCAGCCACAATAAAACTCCTATGAATGTTGAGGGTTTCTTATTGTGGCTGAGTGTTTTATTGGGAAGTGTGGGCTTTACAGGGCAGGGCTGGGCGCTATTGCGTGCCTCGCATCGACTCACGTGATGGCTGACTCTCCGCTTAGGGAGATTGTCAGCGACCGGACAGAGTATGTGGATGCGGCCAGCGCATTTCATAATTACTCTGTATACGGTACTGGATACCTTCATTCCGATGGGGCTGCGATCAAACGTATCTCTTCTTATGGCGGAAGGACCGAATTAACGGGCAATACCCTGGTCAAGGATGGAATGTTGTCTGACGGCGACGCTCGAGTTTCAGTTAAAGACTCCACCATCCTCAGCGATAGCACGATAGCGCTCGTGGTGCAGGGCAACTCGAACATGACACTTGAACACAGTGTCGTTGAGGGAAAAGGGGGCGGCATCACCGTTGCCGAGGACGCCTTCGCCCTGATCAGCAATACACAGGTCGGCTCGCTGCAGGGTGAAGTTGGTAGACACACTGGCTGGGGCGTTGGCATTTTTGGCGCTCGCGCTGACATCACTTCCCGAAGCTACATAAAAGGCTTGTCTCACGGGGTATGGTTCACTCATCCACGCCTCACAGTGGGTGATGGAACGCAGTTCAATTACGGTCAACTGAGCATCGACAACTCTACCGTCGAAGGGCTGACAGGAGCCGCCATAAGGGTGGAAGGGCGTGAGGGTATAAGCCACCTTGCGGATATTGAGATCAAGAACAACACCCTCCTGCTGTCCGGCAATGGCATGCTTCTTGAGGTTCTGAACCAGAGCACCGCCAACTTCAACGTCGACAACAGCACCCTCAATGGCAACCTTGTCGCCGATGACACCAGCACCCTGAACATCACGCTGCAAAACGGCGCGCAATTGAACGGCGACATCGTCAATGGCAACCGTCTGGCGATTACCTCGGGCAGTCACTGGCAGATGCAGGGCGACAATGCCGTCAGGTCGCTTTCCCTGCAGGGTGGCAGGGTTTCGTTTGCTGGCGAAGGGTTTCATACCCTTTCGCTGAATGAGTTGTCAGGCGCTGGCACGTTCGGCTTGCGCGTGGATCTGGACAACGGCGTCGGAGACCTCATCGACGTCAACGGCCAGGCCAGTGGGCAGTTCGGCTTGCGCGTGCGCAATACGGGGGTGGAGGTTGTGTCTGCCGACATGGCACCGCTCAAGGTGGTGCATACCGAAGGTGGCGACGCGCAATTCAGCCTGCTGGGCGGGCGGGTTGACCTGGGGGCCTATTCGTATTTGCTGGAGCAGCAGGGCAATGACTGGTTCATCGTCGGTAAAGACAAGGTCATAAGCCCTTCGACCCAGAGCGCGCTTGCCCTTTACAGCGCGGCACCTGCGATCTGGATGAGTGAGCTCTCTACCTTGCGTTCGCGCATGGGTGAGGTTCGTGCAAGCGGCAGGGCGGGCGGCTGGATGCGTGCCTATGGCAACAGGCTGAATGCCACGACCAGTGACGGTGTCGACTACCGGCAGAAACAAAGTGGCCTGTCGCTGGGTGCCGATGCGCCCGTCGAGGTCAGCAATGGTCAGCTGGTGGTGGGTGTGCTGGGAGGGTACAGCACCTCCGATATCGATTTGAGCCGTGGCACCACGGGTAAAGTCGACAGCTACTATGCAGGCGCCTATGCCACCTGGCTGTCGGACGATGGCTACTACGTTGACGGCGTGCTCAAACTCAACCGCTTTCGCAACAAGGCAGATGTTGCCATGAGCGATGCAAGCAAGGCCAAGGGTGACTACACCAACAACGGGATAGGGGGCTGGGTCGAGTTCGGCCGCCACATCAAACTGGCGGACGATTACTTTCTCGAACCGTTCGCTCAGTTGTCCAGTGTCGTCGTTCAGGGGCAGGAGCTGCGCCTGGACAACGGCATGAAAGCGAAGAACGACCAGACCCAATCGGTATTGGGCAAGGTGGGCACCTCGCTGGGCCGCAGTGTTGCGCTCAAGGATGGCGGAGTATTGCAGCCTTATGTACGTGTCGCCATTGCACAGGAGTTTTCGCGCCGCAACGAGGTGAAAGCCAACGATGTGAAATTCGATAACAGCCTGTTCGGTTCGCGCGGCGAACTGGGAGCCGGGGTATCGGTGTCGCTGTCCGAGCGTCTGAAACTGCACGCGGACTTCGATTACATGAAAGGTCAGCATATCGAGCAACCCTGGGGAGCGAATGTGGGGCTGCGCCTGGCATTCTGATTCTTGAGGCCAGTGACTGAGCAACACCAGAGCCCCCAGTGAGTGATCACCGGGGGCTTTTCAGTTATTGATCGGTAAACCTGCGTTTGCGTTGTCTCTGTCGAGAGGTGACAGGCACCGCGTAGTTGACGTTTACCCGCAGCACTGGCGATGTGCCGATCCGTCGATGATCACGATAAAGCTCGTAATACAGGTCAACCAGACCGTACTGAACATAGGGCGTGAAAGTGTAGGAAATACACAGCACACGTATCACGCTGTTTTCGCCCACCCGATGGAAAAGCGTGGTCGATGACAGGTTTTTTCCCCAATAAAAACGGATTTCGTCACCCCAGCACATTTTGACTGACCCTGGGATATGAATGGTAATGCCCGCATGTGCCTGTTCGTGACTGATGGAATCAGGATCGATGTCAGGCAGCACAGGTGCTTTCAGCGTGTCGGAAATATCGGATGGAAGATGGAGGGGGCTCGCGTGTCGGTAGAGGCTCTGGTGGGGTGGGGCTTCTTGAACAGTGCTCGCGCTGTCGGGATTGTTTTGTTCTTTTTGGGTGCGCGCCGCTACATCCGTGGATTGTTCTTTATCCATCGTAAACTCTTTTATTGACATTAAGTTGAGTTGTTATGTGCGTGCCGGCAGTTGTCGGCAACGGAAATATTACAAGGCACATAAGTGTTCAGGTCAAGCGTCTGCGGATGTCAAAGCCAAGCCAGGGTTGTGTGAGGTTGTGCAGTTACATTTGGTATCATGTTCGTAGTGAATTATCGCTCGTTAGTGCCGGAGATGCTGTAAATAAAGGGTGTGGCTTGATGTGGGTGTTTTTCCAGGGGTTTTTATGCGTGAAATACCTGTAGGACATTAACTACAGATAAGTCTTACAAAAGGTAAAAAAGTACGTTTTGGCTGAATTCCCACTCCTGCGTAGGAATATTCACTCAACTTTATCATTAGGGTCTCGCACGTGTTAGCGTGCGAAACCGTCAAGGTTGTGGGCAGAAATGTAGGCGGCTGTGCTTAAAACTGTAGTGACAGTGCCGTGGTGTCCAGACCGAGCAAGAATACTTTACTGAAAACGATCTGCATGTCGGCGTAAGAGGTAATAGATAACTACCGCATCACCTGAATTTCAACTAATCGGAGTATGCGTTCGCTGTCAATGGTCAAAACTATTGCGTTGCTGTCATTGAAGATGTTAAGGAAATATCCTACACGGTCTTCAGATGGCTTCTTAAGTTCTGTCAGATTTGAAGAGAGCGCTAACAGGGCACACTGTTAACACTCATAAAAAAGCCCCGACCAACCGAAGTTCGTCGAGGTTTGGTAAACAGCTTCAGGCCTTAGCGATTAAACCGCTCTACCAGCGAATACTGTGAGTTGGCCGTGTCGGTCAGTTCGCCACTCAATACGGCAGAGCGACGCGCTTCGTCAGAGGTCTGGTCTGCCAGGCTGGCGATGGTGGCGATGTTGCGATTGATTTCCTCGGCCACGGCGCTTTGCTCTTCCGTGGCGGTGGCGATTTGCGTGGTCATGTCGGTGATATTGGCGACAGCCTCGCTGATGCCCACCAGCGCCTGATCTGCCTCCAGTACCCGGGCAACGCCTTCTTCGGCCTGACGGCGACCGGTGTCCATGGTGTGTACCGCGTCGGTTGCGGTCTGCTGCAGTTTGGCGATCAGGCCATGAATCTGCCCGGTGGACTCGGCGGTGCGTTGTGCCAGCTGGCGTACTTCATCTGCCACGACGGCAAAGCCGCGACCCATCTCACCGGCGCGCGCCGCTTCGATCGCGGCGTTGAGGGCCAGCAGGTTGGTCTGGTCGGCAATGCCTTTGATCACATCGACCACGCCACCGATTTCATCGCTGTCCTTGGCCAGGCGGGTCACGGTCAGGCCGGTTTCGCCCACCGAGGTGGACAGGCGCTGAATGGCTTCGCGGGTTTCACCGGCGATATCGCGCCCGCGACGCGTCAGTTCGTTGGCCTGCTGGGTGGCATCAGCGGCACGGTTAACGTGGCTGGCGACTTCCTGAGTGGTGGCGGCCATCTGGTTGATGGCGGCGGCAACCTGCTCGGTCTCCACACGCTGACGTTCCAGCCCGATCGAACTGGCATTGGCCAGCGAGTTGGACTGGCGGGCCTGACTGTTCAGGTGTTCGGCCGTGTCCTGCAAACGCGTCAGGCAGGTTTTCATGCGCGCTTCCTGGCTGAGGATCGACATTTCCAGGCGCGCTTGCGGCCCACGGCTGTCGGTGTACATCTGCGCGATCAACGGGTCGGAAGTGGTTTGTTCGGCCAGGCGCAACAAGCGTTTGGTGCCACGCTGCTGCCAGGAAAGCCCCAGCAGGCCCAGCGGTACCGACAATGCCGCAGCCAGGGCAAACCCCCAATGTGAATTGAGCCACACCCCGATCAGAAAGCTCAGCTGGCTGACCAGAATGAACGGCAACCAGTCCTGAAGTACCGGCAGCCACTTGTCGCGGCCTGGTACCGCGCTCTTGCCCTTGTTGAGCCGGGTATAAAGCGCCTCGGCACGGCGGACCTGTTCGGCGGTCGGCTTGATGCGTACCGACTCGAAACCCACCACCTGGCGGTTTTCCAGCACCGGCGTCACGTAGGCATTGACCCAATAATGATCGCCGTTCTTGCAGCGGTTCTTGACGATGCCCATCCACGGCTGCCCGGACTTGAGCGTGGTCCACATGTGCTCGAATACCGCAGGCGGTACATCCGGATGACGCACGGTGTTGTGCGCCGCACCCAGCAATTCAGCCTCGCTGTAACCACTGATGTCGACGAAGGCATCATTGCAATAGGTGATGGTGCCTCGGGTGTCGGTGGTGGAAATCAGTCGTTGTTCGGCAGGAAATGTCCGCTCATGTTGAGTGATGGGTTGGTTGTTGCGCATGGGATTTCGATCCTTCGATCCGGAAGACTATGGCGTGGTTATCGGCGGGCACGTCGATAAATTGAGCGGCGTGCGACAAGTGACTGGAGAGTCAGCCCTGTCGGGCCAGCATGGGGTAGGTGAACAGCCCGAAATGCACGAGGTTCAGGCCCAGGTGGCTGATGACGGCGGCCTGCAGCCCGCCGAAACGAAATGCGAGGCCGTACCCCACGCCAGCCATGCCCGCCAATGCCACCCACTGCGGGCCGGCACCTGCGTGCGCAAGTCCGAACAGGCCGGCAGCGAGGGCGATCGATAATGCCGTCGCATACCTTGAGCCCTTGAACAGGCGCAGCAGGCCGCCTTGCAGGTAAGCGCGGAAAAACAGCTCTTCGGTCAGGGTCACCAGCAACAGGTTGTTGAGCAGCCATATCAGGCCCTGGGCAGGCCATTTAGGTGTCCAGCCGACGACGTTTAGCATGACCGCGGCAGTCATGCAGAACGCCGACGTCACAATCAGCGCCAGAACCCCGGTTTGCAGTGAATGGGCAACGTCGACTTTCGGCAGAATCCATGGGCAGGCCACTATCAGCCAGAAGCCGATCAGCGGCTTGTCCAGATTCAGGTCCATGGAAAACATCGCGGCATCGGCACTGAATCGCGTTGCTTCGATGACGTTGGCGTTATTGAAGCCGGGCGCCAGGTGAAAGGCCAGCGCCAGACCGGTCACGATAAATAATCCGTGGCCACACAGGCGGATGGAGAAATAAGAGGATCGCGCCACGCACAACCAGGCAATGAACAATGCGCCAAAGCTTAGCGCCGCCGAAGGTTCAAGGTTGCCGTGAAACAACGCCAGCGCGTAGCCGCTGCTCAGCAGGCAGAAAGTCAGCCAGTGCCTTGTGGTCATGAGTAAGTCCTGCCTTGAGAGCGGGGAATTCTATCCGGCGTTCAGCAGGGCAGGGGCGAGATTATAGAAATTTTCATGCTGGGGCCTGACCCTGAAGCAGGGTGCAGGCCCCATTCAGCGGGTATCAGGACGCGATCAGCTGGCGCAGCACGTAATGCAGAATGCCGCCCGACTTGAAGTACTCCACTTCGTTAAGCGTATCGATGCGGCACAGCACGTCGACGGTTTCCCTGCTGCCGTCTTCGCGTTCGATATGCAGGGTCAGGCTCATGCCCGGCTGCACGTCTGCGTTGGTCAGCCCGGTGATCTTCAGCGTCTCCTTGCCGGTCAGGCCGAGGGTCTTGCGCGTCTGGCCGTTCTTGAACTGCAAGGGCAGCACACCCATGCCCACCAGGTTCGAGCGGTGAATGCGCTCGAAGCTTTCGGCGATGACCGCCTTGACGCCCAGCAGGTTGGTACCTTTGGCAGCCCAGTCACGGCTGGAACCCGTGCCGTATTCCAGACCGGCAATGATCACCAGTGGCGTCCCTTCTGTCTGATAACGCATGGCCGCGTCATAGATCGCCAGCTTCTCGCCGGAGGGCACATGCACCGTGTTGCCACCTTCTTCGCCGCCGAGCATTTCGTTACGGATGCGGATATTGGCAAAGGTCCCGCGCATCATCACTTCATGGTTGCCACGGCGCGAGCCGTACGAGTTGAAGTCCTGATACTTGACGCCTTTCTCCTGAAGGTAGCGCCCGGCAGGGCTGTCGGCCTTGATATTACCGGCAGGGGAGATGTGGTCGGTAGTCACCGAGTCGCCCAGCAGGGCCAGGATGCGCGCGTTTTCCACGTCTTCGATAACCGGCAGCGGACCGTCGATGCCGTCGAAGAATGGCGGGTGCTGAATGTAGGTGGAATCGTCCTGCCAGACGTAGGTGGCAGCTTGCGGCACCTCGATGGCTTGCCATTGTTCGTCGCCGGCAAACACTTCGGCGTATTCCTTGTGGAACATGCCGGTGTTGACGCTGGCCACGGCGTCGGCGATTTCCTGCTGACTCGGCCAGATATCACGCAGGTAAACCGGCTTGCCGTCAGCACCTTCGCCCAGCGGTTCGCTGCTGATGTCGATGCGCACCGAGCCTGCCAGTGCATAGGCAACTACCAGGGGGGGCGATGCCAGCCAGTTGGTCTTGACCAGCGGATGGACGCGGCCCTCGAAGTTACGGTTGCCCGACAGCACGGACGCAACGGTCAGGTCGGACTGCTGAATGGCTTTCTCGATAGGCTCCAGCAGCGGACCGGAGTTACCGATGCAGGTGGTGCAGCCGTAACCGACCAGATCGAAGCCCAGGGCGTCGAGGTATTGGGTCAGACCTGCTGCGTTGTAATAATCGGTCACCACCTTGGAACCGGGAGCCAGCGAGCTTTTCACCCACGGCTTGCGCTTCAGGCCTTTCTCGACGGCTTTTTTCGCGACCAGCCCGGCTGCCATCATGACGCTGGGGTTGGAGGTGTTGGTGCAGGACGTGATCGCCGCGATCACCACGGCGCCGTCTTTCAGATGATAGGTCTGGCCGTTGTATTCATATTGGCTTTCGCCACTGACCTGGGCCTCGTTGCCAACCGCGACACCGCCGCCGCCTTCACTCTCCAGGCGACCTTCATCGACCTTGGCAGGCTTGACCTGCAGACCGAGAAAATCGCTGAAGGCCTTGGACACATTTGGCAGTGCTACACGATCCTGAGGGCGCTTGGGGCCAGCAAGGCTGGCTTCGACCGTACTCATGTCCAGTTCCAGGCTGTCGGTGAACACCGGTTCCTGGCCTGCCAGGCGCCACAGCCCCTGAGCCTTGCAATACGCTTCGACCAGCTTGACGGTTTCGTCGGGGCGACCTGACAGACGCAGGTAGTCCAGCGTTACATCATCGACCGGGAAGAAACCACAGGTCGCGCCATACTCGGGCGCCATGTTGGCAATGGTCGCGCGGTCGGCCAATGGCAAGTCAGCCAGGCCGTCGCCGTAGAACTCGACAAACTTGCCGACCACCCCTTTCTTGCGCAGCATCTGGGTGACGGTGAGCACCAGATCGGTGGCGGTGATGCCTTCCTTCAGTTTGCCGGTCAGCCGGAAACCGATGACTTCCGGGATCAGCATCGACACCGGCTGGCCGAGCATCGCCGCTTCGGCTTCGATACCGCCCACGCCCCAGCCCAGCACGCCCAGGCCATTGATCATCGTGGTATGCGAGTCGGTACCGACTAGCGTGTCCGGGAACGCGTAGGTGCGGCCGTCCTCTTCCTTGGTCCATACCGTGCGGCCCAGGTATTCGAGGTTCACCTGATGGCAAATGCCGGTGCCGGGCGGCACCACGCTAAAATTATCGAAAGCACTCTGGCCCCAGCGCAGGAACGCGTAGCGCTCACCGTTGCGCTGCATCTCGATATCGACGTTCTCGCCGAAGGCTTCGGCGTTGCCAAACTTGTCGACCATCACCGAGTGGTCAATCACCAGGTCCACCGGGGAAAGGGGATTGATCCGCTGCGGATCGCCGCCGGCCTTGGCTACGGCTGCGCGCATTGCGGCCAGATCGACCACCGCCGGTACACCGGTGAAGTCCTGCATCAGGACGCGCGCAGGGCGGTATTGGATTTCCCGGTCCGAACGACGCTCGGTCAGCCAGTCGGCGAGGGCCTTGAGGTCGTTGCCGGTTACCGTCTTGTTGTCTTCCCAGCGCAGCAGGTTTTCCAGCAGCACCTTGAGTGACATGGGCAGCTTGTCCAGATCGCCCAGCGATCGGGCGGCTTCCGGCAGGCTGAAGTAGTGGTAGGTCTTGTTATCGATTTCGAGGGTTTTCAGGCTTTTCAGGCTATCGAGGGAGGGCATGAATGTCTCCTTTGAGGAATGTTCTCCGAACATCGGTTCACGGGCTCCATGTGCATCAGGTCGGGAGCGCCGCATCAGGCTTCAAGTTCTGTGGACTGTTCGGCCGCACCAGTGGTTCCTGGATTGGGCTATCATGCGCGGCTTTCAAGTCTGCGGGGTTACGCCCGAGTGCCCACTGCCCAGGAGTAACCCATGAATACACTGTTTATGCACTGCCGACCCGGTTTTGAGGGCGAAGTCTGCTCGGAAATAGCCGATCACGCCGCGCGCCTGGACGTGGCCGGGTATGCCAAGGCCCGTCCCGACACAGCCTGCGCCGAATTCATCTGCACCGAGGCGGATGGCGCCGAACGGTTGATGAGCGGTCAGCGCTTCGACAAGCTGATCTTTCCCCGTCAGTGGGCGCGGGGGCTGTTTCTCGAGTTGCCGGAAACCGATCGCATCAGCGTGATTCTCGCGCAGTTGGCGGCGTTCCCGATTTGCGGCAGTCTGTGGCTGGAGGTCGTGGATACCAACGACGGCAAGGAGCTGTCGAATTTCTGCAAGAAGTTCGAGGCGCCGCTGCGCAAGGCCCTGACTCAGGCAGGCAAACTGGTGGATGACCCGCGCAAGCCGCGTCTGCTGCTGACCTTCAAGAGTGGTCGCGAGGTGTTTCTCGGTCTGGCCGATGCGGACAACTCCGCCATGTGGCCGATGGGCATCCCGCGCCTCAAGTTTCCCCGCGAAGCGCCAAGCCGTTCGACCCTGAAGCTTGAAGAGGCCTGGCACCACTTCATTCCCAGAGACCAGTGGGACGAGCGCCTTTCCGGCGACATGACCGGCGTGGACCTGGGTGCCGCGCCGGGCGGCTGGACGTATCAACTGGTGCGCCGCGGCATGCTGGTGACCGCCATCGATAACGGGCCTATGGCGGAAAGCCTGATGGACACCGGGCTGGTGCAGCATCTGATGGCGGACGGCTTTACCTACAAGCCTCGACAGCCTGTGGACTGGATGGTCTGCGACATCGTCGAAAAGCCTGCGCGCAACGCGGCGCTGCTGGAAACCTGGCTGGGCGAAGGCCTGTGCCGCGAAGCGGTGGTCAACCTCAAGTTGCCTATGAAACAGCGCTACGCTGAAGTGCGCCGACTGCTCGACCGTATCGAAGAGGGCTTTCAGGCGCGAGGGGTGCGGGTGTCCATCGGCTGCAAACAGCTCTACCACGACCGCGAAGAAGTCACCTGCCACCTGCGCAGGCTGGACGTGGCCAAAGCGGCGAGAAAGTGATTCCTTACTCTCGTTTCGCACGCTCCAGTGACTATCGTGCCAATGCTCCGTGCAGGCATGGAGTTCTTGGTGCTCCGCGTCACAAATCGTCGATGCGAAACAATGTTATGCCTTACACGCAGTCGCGGCTACCGCAGTGCTTTTCAACCGCGATGGCACTGACGACGCAGAGTGCGACGTTAGTGACAGGGCGAAGGAACCCGACGAAGTCGGGCCGGAAACAGAAGCGAAGGACTTTGCTCACTTTGGTCCCTCAAAGTGAGTCGCCGAGGGGCGAAAAGGTGACCTGAGTCGAACCTCAATCCACCTGATATCGCAGAACCGCTGTGTGACGCGGAGCGTCACGAAAGGCATTACCACGCGGAGCGTGGGAACGATAGTCACAATCGGCAAGAATCAGTGCGTAGCACAAACGCCACTCAGGCAAACCCTACAATAGCCTTGGTCTCCAGATACTCTTCGAACCCCTGCACACCGTACTCGCGACCGTTGCCCGAGCGCTTGTAGCCGCCAAACGGGGCCATCGGATTCCAGGCTGGGTAGTTCAGGTGCACCTGCCCGGCACGAATGCGCGAAGCCACTGCGCGCGCCTGCTCGAGGTCCTGCCCCTGTACATGCGCGCCCAGGCCATAGACCGTATCGTTGGCAATTGCGATGGCCTCCTCGACCGTGTCGTAGGCAATCAGACACAGCACCGGGCCGAAAATTTCTTCCCGGGCAATACGCATCGACGAGTCCACTTCGGAAAACACCGTAGGCCGGGTATAGAAGCCTCGCTCATGGCCCTGTACTCGTCCCGGCCCGCCGCAGATCAGCTTCGCGCCTTCACTCAGCCCGGCATCGATCATCGCCTGGACACGCTGAAACTGCGCCTCGTTGGCGATCGGACCGAGTACCGTTTCCTCCAGTTGCGGATCACCCACAACAATTGCTGCGGCCGTTTCGGCAGCCAGCGCTTCGACTTCTGCCAGTCGGTTCCTGGGCACGATCATTCGCGTCGGTGCGCTGCACGACTGACCCACATTGCGGAACGCGGCCATCACGCCGGGCGGCACGGCTTTGGCGAAGTCGGCGTCGGGCAGGAGGATATTCGGCGATTTGCCGCCCAGTTCCTGAGTCACTCGTTTAACCGTCGGCGCGGCGGCCTGCGCCACCAATGCGCCTGCCCGGTTGGAGCCGGTGATCGAGATCATGTCGATATCAGGGTGGGCCGCCATCGCACCACCGACCTCGGGGCCGCTGCCATTGACCAGATTGAATACCCCCGGCGGCAGACCCGCGTCATGCACCAGTTGTGCGAACAGCAGGGCGCTCAAGGGCGACAGTTCGCTGGGCTTGAGCACCACGGTGCAGCCGGCCGCGATGGCCGGGGCGACCTTGGCGGTGATTTGATACAGCGGCCAGTTCCACGGCGTGATCAGCCCGCACACACCGATGGGCTCGCGTTCGATCGCCGTGCTGCCTTCGACGGTGTGGAAGCGGTAAGTCGCCAGCAGGTCACGTGCGACACGCACGTGTTCTGCGGCCAGCGGCACCTGCATGGCCCGCGCCGAACTGATGGATGCGCCCATCTCCAGCGAGATCGCCTGCGCCAGTTGTTCCTTGCGCTCGAGAATCAGCTCGTGGATCCGGCCGATGACCTGGGCGCGGGCGTGTGGCGAGGAGCCGGACCAGCCGGCAAAGGCTGCCCGCGCTGCCGCAACTGCACGGTCGACATCGGCGGCCGAGCCACTGGCGACATGCGCCACCACTTCTTCGGTCGCTGGGTTGATCACCGCGATACTGACCGGGTCGAGCGGGGCGGACCAACGACCATCGATATACAGTTTCAGCGCGGTGTCCGGATCAACGTGATGGCTGTTCAAGGACTGTGAGGTCATCCAGCGGGCTCCCTGGAGCGATAATGGTCAAGGCCGGGCCGTTTGCTGTCGGGCCGTTCGATACCCATAAGCTAACAAAGCAGTCTGGATAAAAAGCGCCGATCTGCCGGGTTGCAAAGAATAATCTGCTGTATGCAACCCGCTAACATGGCGGACCTGTTTCGGCCGTTTATCCGCGCTGTTTTCAGCCGATCGCCTGAGTCACCAGCGCGAATTGCTGCACATCCGGGTTCGCGGCAGGCGGCGTCCCGAGCACCATGCGCGGTGCCCTGTCGACACAAGGCAGACTCAGGCTTTCAAGCCACGCCGCCAGCCCGCAGTCGGCCAGAATGTCGAAGCGCACGAACAGGCCGGGTATCTGTTGCAGCAGGTGTTCAATCAATCGCTGTGCCTGATTTACATCACCGGCAACCACCGGGCCGATGATATGACCGCGGCCGAAGCGACGCAGCAGGGCGATGCCTTGCAACTGGCCTGCGTGTTCAATGCCGACCGCCTGTTCTGCATCGTGCAACAGATCAGTCAACACAGCAGTGCGATCCAGGCCGCTGCCCGCGTTGGCCAGGCGGATCAATTCTGCGTGGTCGGTCGCGCCCAGCGTACGTATCGGCACGTCGTCTTTCGCTGGCGCCAGCCCTGACAGGTCGGCAACGCCCTGATGCTGCTGGATGCGTGCGAAGTCAACGAAACCCAGGCTCTGGTAAAGCGGCGCGCCCAGTTCTGTGGCGTTGAGGATCGGCGTGCGCGGTGCTGTTGCGTCGAGACACAGCCTCATCAAGTGGCGACCGATGCCTTTGCCCTGATGATCATCGCGGACGATCACCAGCCCGATCGAGGACCAGTCACCCTGATGGCAGGTAAACGCCACGCCAACCAGCTGGCCATCGTGCTCGGCGACAAAACCCTCGGAAGTACGTTGCACCATTGCCCAGTCCTGTTCGCGGTGTGGCCACTTGAGGCTCACTGAAAGGGCATGGGCTGCCGGGATATCCGCCGCAGTCACCGGGCGATACTGGTAGTGAGCGTCTGGGGTTGCAGGCATGGCGCCTCCGTTGCGATGAGGTGGGTGAGTGGTTGGGCTCATACCAGCTTTCCGGTGCTCATCAGGCTGGACATGAGCGGCATTTCGATGGCGGTCGGATCGGTGAAGCGGCGAATATCGAACGGGCTGATCAACGTGCGCGTGCTGCCGGTGCTGATCAGCTCGGCCATGACGTCACCGACGCCGGGGCCAAGCTGAAAACCGTGGCCGCAAAAGCCAAACGCATAGAACAGGCCGTCGACCTTGCCGCTGCGGCCCATGATCGGCAGCGAGTCCGGTGTGTAACTCTCGATGCCGCTCCAGACGCGGATGATGTTCAGCTTTTCTGCGCCCGGTAGCAGGCGTTTCATCTGTTTCATCTGGTTGATCAGGCTCTCCGGCTTGAAGTAGGCGCGGCGGTTGAGCATGTCCGGCTTATTGCGATTGCCACCCCCGATGATGATGTTGCCGCGCGGGATCTGCCGGAAATAGATCACTTCTTCCTTGATCCTGGTAAACACCCCGATCACCGTCGGCAGCGCGTAAGGCACCGGTTCTGTCACCGACATCTGCGGTCCGTTGGGCTCAAGAGGGACAGACTCGCCGAACTGCTCGGCGAGCCTGGCGCCCCAGGCACCGGCAGTGATGAGCAACTGTTCGGCGACGAATAGCTGTCCATCGGCGGTGGTGACCTGAAACTCGCCGCCCACCTTTTGCACCTCGGTCACTTCAGTGCGTTCTTCGATTCTTGCACCTGCACGAATCGCCGCACGGGCGAACGCGGGGGCTGCCAGCCTTGGGTTGGCGTGCCCGTCATGGGGCGCATAGGAACCGCCTTTGACTTGTGTACCGAGAAACGGAAAACGGTCGTGCAGCGCCTTGCCGGAAAGGATCTGCAAGTCCAGCTCGCGGGCTTCCGGGGCGGCGGCATAGGCTTCCAGTTCGGCGATTTCGTCTTCGCGATAGCAAACGCGCATGTGCCCGCTGGGAATGAATTCCAGGTCTTCGCCGATCAGCTCCGGCAGGCGCTTCCACAGTGCCCAGGAGCGATTGGACAGTTCCAGTTGGCCGAGAAACCGTCCCTGACGGCGCACGTTGCCGAAATTCACGCCGCTGGCATATTGGCCGATCTGGTCGCGCTCCAGCAGGGTGACCGAACGGCCGTGCTGGCGCAGAAAAAACGCGGAGGATGCGCCCATGAAGCCGCCGCCGATAATCAGGACATCGCTTTTTTGTGGGGTCATGAGGGGCTCCCGGTCATGTTGATTGGCTGCAACGCGCCAGGGCTTCGATCTCGATCAGGTAACCGTGGTGCAATTCCGGGACCGGCACCACCGCGCGCGCAGGGCGATGCTCGCCCAGATAGCCCGCGTAGAGGCGGTCGAAGGCAGGCCAGTGCTGGACGCCTGCGATGTAAATGGTCACTTTAAGCAGGTCATCCGTGCTGCATCCCGCTGCGCCAAGGATGGCCAGCAGATTGTCCAGCGCCACGGCGGCCTGGACCTCGAACGGCTCGCCGACGCTGTGACTGCCATCGGCGCGCACCGGCAGTTGTCCGGAAACATGCAGCGTGCCTTGATGCAGCATCGCCTGCGAATAATGCCCGCCGGGTGCTGCAGCCCCGGGCGTACTGATCGGTTTCATCTCACCAGCCATGCAGACGACTCCAGGTATGGATTGCGCCTTCGCTGTCGCAGGCGTGGTAGTCGGGGAATTGCGCGCCGGTGGCACAGGCGTGATTGGGCAGAATGCGCAGCCGGCTACCGATGGGAAAACGCTCGCTGATGTCGGTCTCGCTGCCCGCAGCAAGCGTGATGATGCCGTGCTCCTGATTGGCACCGGTGACCCGTGCACCGTCGATCCACTCGCCAGTTTCGCTGCACACCTGGCCGTAGCCGAAATCCTCACGCTGGCGCTGAGTGCCACGGTCGCGACTCATGGCCATCCAGCCCGCGTCAACAATGATCCAGCCCTTGTCCTGCTGATGGCCGATGACCGTGGTCAACACGCTCAGGGCCAGCTCATCTGCCCGGCATACGCCAATGTTGTGCATCACCAGATCGAAGAACACATACACCCCGGCGCGAACTTCGGTCACGCCGTGCAGGCTCTGCGCCGACAGTGCCGTCGGGGTCGAACCGATGCTGACGTCCTCACAGGGCAGCCCTGCCTGGCGAATCCGCTCGGCGGCGCTGACGCACAGCCTGCGTTCCTGTTCGGCGAGCGCTTGCAGGGCTGCGGGGGTGTCGAGGTCATAACTGGACCCGGCATGGGTCATTACCCCACGCAGTTGCATGCCGCCGTTGACCAGCGTGCTCGCGACCTCGACCAGCGAGGGGTCTTCGACGGTCAGCCCGGAGCGATGACCGTCGCAATCGATTTCAATCCACACGTCGAAACGTTCGTCATGCGCCTGGCCGAAAACCGCAATCGCCCGGGCCGCCGCTACGCTATCGGTCAGGATGCTCAGGCGGCAGCCCTTGCGCCGCAGTCTGAGTGCCTGCTCCAGCTTGCCGGGTGCAATGGCGACGGCATAGAACACGTCGTCGATGCCTTCGGCAAAGCAGTGCTCGGCCTCCTTTAATGTCGACACCGTGACGCCGCTGGCGCCCGCTGCAATCTGCGCCTGAATGACCGGCAGGCATTTGCTGGTCTTGACGTGTGGGCGCAAGCGCACGCCCAGTTCATTCATGCGTTGTTGCATGCGCTGGATATTGTGCTGCATGCGCGACACGTCGAGCAGCGCGACAGGCGTATCGAGAGAAGACAGGGAGGCTGACATGGAAAGCGCTCGTGTGACTAGGTACGGCAGCCACTCTACGCAGCGATGATGAAGCTGTGGTTCAATGCGTGATCATCAATCCTTAAGCTGAAGTGAATGATCGCCATCGAAGACCTGCGTCTGGCCGTGACCCTGTCGCGCTGCGAATCGCTCAGTGCTGCCGCCAGAATCCTCAATGTTTCGCCGCCCGCATTGTCGATGCGCTTGCGCAAACTGGAGACGCAACTGGGCATCACCCTGGCCAGTCGCGACGCCAGACGCCTGAGTCTGACCGCTGATGGCGAGCGTTTCGCCCGCGAAAGCGCACAGTTGCTGGAGCAACTGGAGGCACTCCCGGAGTCCTTCAGGCAGCGAGATGAACGACTGGTGGGCACGCTGCGCCTGGCAGCGCCGTTCGGTTATGGACGCCAGCGCATTGCGCCGCTGCTGGCGCGCTTCGCCAGGCTGCACCCGCAGTTGTGCCTGCAACTGGACCTGCGCGAAACACCCTGGCCGGACCGTCATGACAGCGATGCGGTGATACACATCGGCAGCCTCAATGACAGCCAGTGGATCGCCATGCCGTTGGCACAGAATCATCGCTGGTTGTGCGCCAGCCCGGCGTATATCGAGCAGCATGGTGTGCCCTCGACGCCCGAGCAGCTGGCCGGCCATCGCTGCATCTGCATTCGCGAAAACGATGAAGACGTCACCCTCTGGCACCTGAGCAAGGGCCAGACGAAAAAGACCCTGCGCATCGAGCCCGCGCTGCTCAGTAACGACGGCTCGGTCGCCCGGCGCTGGGCCGAGCAGGGGCTGGGCATCGTGTTGCGCTCGCAGTGGGACGTCAGCGACGCCATTGCCAGTGGCAGGCTGGTGCGGGTGCTTGCCGATTGGCAGCTGGCCAGTGCGCCGATCAACCTGCTGGTGCCTGTACGCAAGCATCGCAGCGCACGGGTACAGGCGTTGACCGAGTTTCTCGAGACAGCCCTGAAAGCCTGATTCGGCACAGTACCGGCACGCTGTTGGTCGCTGGGTTGAACACCTTAATTGACGCTCACGGCAACGCGCGGGTATAAACCGCGTCTTGTGTTTTTGTCGGATTTTTCTCCATGAGCTTCAGCCCCCTGATTCGCCAGTTGATCGATGCCTTCCGCGTGCTGCCGGGCGTCGGTCAGAAAACCGCTCAGCGCATGGCGTTGCAGTTGCTGGAGCGCGACCGCAGCGGCGGTTCGCGGCTGGCGCAGGCACTGGGGCAGGCGATGGACGGCGTGGGTCACTGCCGCTCGTGCCGCACGCTGACCGAAGAGGAGCTCTGCCCGCAATGCGCAGACCCGCGGCGTGATGACACGCTGCTGTGTGTAGTCGAAGGCCCGACGGATGTCTATGCGGTGGAGCAGACTGGCTACCGCGGTCGTTACTTCGTGCTCAAGGGCCATCTGTCGCCACTCGACGGCCTGGGACCGGAGGCCATCGGCATTCCGCAATTGATGGAGCGCATCAGCCAGCAGGGCACCTTCACCGAGGTGATCCTCGCCACCAATCCGACGGTGGAAGGTGAGGCGACGGCGCATTACATCGCCCAACTGCTCCACGACAAGGGCCTGGTCGCGTCGCGCATTGCTCACGGCGTTCCGTTGGGTGGCGAGCTGGACCTGGTCGACGGTGGCACGCTGGCGCATTCGTTTGCAGGGCGCAAGCCGATTGCAATGTGATGCCGGCCAGCGCCTCGGCTGTCAGTAGCGCGGCGTGATATCGCGTTCGACAGGCGGCGCGTCCGGGTCCTGACCTGCTGGAAATTTGCCTTTCAGGTGCCAGGCGAACGCGATGATTTCGGCAATCGTGCGGTACAGCGGCTCTGGAATACTGTCGCCTAGCTCCATGCGTGCCAACAGCTTGACCAGTTCGGCGTTCTCATAGATCGGCACTTCGTATTCGCGGGCGATGGCCAGGATGGCCTCGGCCAACTGGTCGTCGCCCTTGGCGCTGAGCGTCGGGGCGTGCTGGCCGTCATAGCTGAGGGCGATAGCCTGGCGCGGAGTGTGATCGGGTAGGCTCATCAGGCGTTCTCATCAATCCAGCGTTGTTCGAGCGCGGTGCGCGGACCGCTCGGCGGTGCGCCGTGGCTGCAGGCCAGTTCGCCCACCTCCAGACCGCAGGCTATCAGCCGTTCGCGCAAGTACCCCAGTTCATGTTCAATCAATGCCGCGCTGTCGGGGCGCTCGGCCCATAGCTGGCTGGACAGTGTGCCGCGCAATAGTTGCGCATGCACCTGCAAGGGGCCCAACGGCTCGAGGTCGAACGCCAGGTCGACTTTCCAGAGCTTTTCCCGGGTGTCCTTGATCTCGATACCATCACGGTCTTCGGCCGCTTCCTGATCCGGCTTGTCTTCACGCTGCACCTTGACCTGCAAGGGCACAATGTCGTGGGCGTTGCGCATCGGCACTTCCAGCTGCCAGGTGGTCACCTGGGTGCCGTCGGCGTTGCTACGCGTCTGTTCCAGCCCGCCCAGTTGATGGCTTTGCAGGCGTGAGACAGCAGCCGCCGCGAGCTTGAGGAGGATTTCCAGATCATCCTCCTTCTCGCCACCGCCGACCGTGCGCGATGGCAACGGAAAAATGCTGGGCTGAGTGCGTGCCGCAACCAGGCCCAGGGTACCCAGCGCATTGCGGATTGCATTGGGCATCGTGCGCGCCAGGGTATTGGAGGCCGCCGCTGCGCCGTAAGACATGTTGTCCGGCAGGCCGGGAAGGATCTGGGCGATCAGGCGCATCAGGTTGGCCTTCATGTCCGGCATTTGCGCCGGGTTCAAGCCGGCCAGCAGCCTGGCTTCCAGAAAAGCGCCGCTGGCGTTGAACGCCTGGGCCACGCCTTTGGGCGTGGTCATCTGCTCGACATCGGGCAGGTCGGCGAGCAATTGGTCGATACTGGCCTGCAGCGGCGCGCTGATGGCCGGGCTGTTACTGGTCGGGCTGCCGGACTGCAGGTTTTGCAGGGCGTTGATCAGGGTGTCCAGCGAGCCTTGGCGATTTTGCTGTGCGGACAGTTGCTGCGCCAAGGCCAGTTGGTCGAAGCGACCGGGCAGGGCCACGAAGTTGAGTGCCTGATTGCCTTGTACCTGAGCGCTCAAGAGGCTGCCGACCGTCAGCGGCTGCGGGCTCTCGATGGTCAGACTGGAACCCGCCAGCGCCGTGTTGAGCAGCATCACGATGGAGCGGTAGGTGGGCGTCGCAGCGGCCGGGTTCTGGCCGGCCAGTTGATTGACCGCCTGAGCGATCACCTGGCTGGTCATGACTTTGCCCTGCAGCAGCGTGCCGACCGGTAATTGTCGGGTATCGATGCTGGTCATCGAGTTTTTCATCGCGCTGTTGAGTTGCTGCAGCGTCAAGGTCAGCTCGTTAGCCGACGCCTGCGACACTTGCAGCAGGCTGCCGGGCGTGAACGGGACGCTGCTGGTGACCGGTAAATTGGTCAGGCTGCCGTTGGCGAGCACCAGCCGCAACAGCAGTTGGAAGTTCTGGTTGACCTGCTTGAGGGTCAGCACTTCGGCGTTGGCGGTTTCGCCTTCGGGGATCAGATTTTCCGCCGATTGCAGCATGGTCAGCACTTGCGCGGGGGAGATGCCGGCGCGCAACAGTGTCAGAGTGGCGTTTGTTGCCGGAACGCTGGTGATGTCGCCTGTCATTGAACTATCGACCCGAGGAAATTGCCCCTTTGATAACAGGACTCGCATGTATAATACCGGCCAAAACCGGACCAGCCGCCATTAACTTCTCTTCATGTAACGGCCGTATCAACCCCGACTTGAACCGCGTTTTACTCCGTATGTGTCTGTTTTGGCACATTTCGCGACGCAAAACACTGGAAACGCCCGATGATCCCAGCCACCCCATTTTTGCAAGCGACGGCTCTGGCGTGTGAGCGGGACGGGCGGATGCTGTTCGAAAACCTCGATCTTCACCTGCACACAGGCGACATGCTGCAGATCAGCGGTCCCAACGGCTGCGGCAAGACCAGCCTGCTGCGCCTGCTGTGCGGGCTGATGCAGCCAACGGCCGGGCAAATCCTGCTCGACGCGCAGCCACTGGGCCGGCAGCCCGCCGCACCGGGCCGCAAACCGTTGTGGATCGGTCATGCGCCAGCGCTCAAGGATGTGCTGACGCCGCTGGAAAACCTGTCCTGGCTCAGCGCACTGCACCAGCCAGCCGATGCCGACGCCATAGCCACCGCCCTCGATGCGGTCGGCCTGGCAGGTTTCGAGGACGTGCCCTGTCATACCTTGTCAGCCGGGCAGCAGCGTCGCGTCGCGCTGGCACGTCTGTATCTGCCGGGCCCGCCACTCTGGCTGCTCGACGAGCCGTTTACCGCGCTCGACCGCCAAGGCATCGAGCAACTGGAAAACCACCTCGCCCGGCACTGTGAACACGGCGGTATGATTGTCATGACCACCCACCACAGCCTGAACCGCCTGCCTGCGGGCTATCGGGACCTCGACCTGGGGCAATGGTCAGCATGAGCAATGTGTTTGTCCTGCTGATGCTTCGTGAGGTGCGGCTGCTGGCGAGGCGCCCGGCAGAGCTGGCCAACCCGCTGGTGTTCTTTGCGATCGTGGTCGCCCTGTTCCCGCTGGCGCTGGGACCGCAGACGCAATTGTTGCAAACCTTGTCGCCGGGGCTGGTCTGGGTGGCGGCACTGCTGGCCGTGCTGCTGTCGCTGGACGGGCTGTTGCGCAGTGATTTCGAGGATGGCTCGCTGGAGCAGTGGGTCCTTTCGCCGCACCCGCTGGCCCTTCTGGTGCTGATCAAAGTGCTGGCACACTGGGTTTTTTCCGGGCTGGCACTGGTACTGTTGTCACCTTTGCTGGCCTTGATGCTCGGTCTGCCGGTGCAGTGCCTGCCGGTGCTGATGGTTTCGCTGCTGCTGGGCACCCCGGTGCTCAGCCTGCTGGGCGCATTGGGTGCAGCGTTGACCGTGGGTTTGAAGCGTGGCGGCCTGCTGCTGGCATTGTTGATTCTGCCGTTGTACATCCCGGTACTGATTCTGGGCAGCGGTGCATTGCAAGCCGCGCTGCAGGGCATGCCGGCGACCGGCTATCTGCTGTGGCTGGCCAGCCTGGCGGCGTTGGCGATCACCCTGACACCCTTTGCGATAGCCGCTGGCCTGAAAATCAGCATCGGCGAATAATTGAGGCTCCGGCATCGAGACTTCGATGCCGGTCAACCCCCTGGATGCACCCTGATGAAAAGCAACGCCATGAAAAGCAGCATCGATTGGGCCTGGCTGCACACGCTCGGCTCGCCGAAAGGGTTTTATCGCGTCAGCGCACGCCTGCAGCCCTGGATGAGTGTTGTCGCTGTGCTGTTGCTGGTCATCGGCATTGTCTGGGGCCTGGCGTTCGCGCCGCCGGATTACCAGCAGGGCAACAGCTTCCGGATCATTTATATCCACGTACCTGCCGCGATGCTCGCCCAGTCCTGTTACGTGATGCTGGCCGTGTGCGGGCTGGTCGGGCTGGTCTGGAGAATCAAGCTGGCCGATGTCGCGCTGCACTGCGCTGCACCCATCGGCGCGTGGATGACCGCGCTGGCGCTGGCGACCGGCGCGATCTGGGGCAAGCCCACCTGGGGGGCATGGTGGGTCTGGGACGCGCGACTGACCTCGATGCTGATTCTGCTGTTCCTGTATTTCGGCCTGATCGCGCTGGGCAATGCCATCAGTAACCGCGACAGCGCCGCCAAGGCCTGCGCGGTGCTGGCGATCGTCGGCGTGGTGAACATTCCGATCATCAAGTATTCGGTCGAGTGGTGGAACACCCTGCATCAGGGGTCGACGTTCAGCCTCACGGAGAAACCCGCCATGCCGGCTGAAATGTGGTTGCCGCTGCTGTTCACCACGCTGGGCTTCTACTGCTTGTTCGGCGTGCTGTTGATGATGCGCATGCGTCTTGAAGTGTTGCGTCGCGAAGCGCGTACCCAGTGGGTCAAGGCCGAGATTCTGCGCAGCCTGGGGCACACAGCAGCGCAGTCGGAGAACACGCTTTGAGTTTTGCATCGTTCAGCGATTTTCTTGCCATGGGTCGCCACGGGGTATTTGTCTGGTCGGCCTACGGCCTGTGCCTTGTGGTGCTGCTGATCAACGTGGCGCTGCCGCTATGGGCGCGGCAGCGCTTTCTGAAACAGCAGGCGCGTCGCCTGAAGCGGGGGAATCGCCCGTGAACCCGCTACGCAAAAAACGCTTGTTGATCATTGTCGCGCTGCTGGCCGGTGTTGGTCTGGCCGTGACCCTGGCTCTCAGCGCCTTGCAGGAAAACATCAACCTGTTCTACACCCCCAGCCAGATCGCCAATGGCGAGGCACCACTGGATACCCGCATTCGGGCCGGCGGCATGGTCGAAAAGGGCTCATTGCAGCGCTCGGCCGATTCGCTGGACGTGCGTTTTGTGGTCACCGATTTCAACAAGTCGGTAACCATCACCTATCGAGGCATTCTTCCCGATCTGTTTCGCGAAGGGCAGGGCATCGTGGCGCTGGGCAAACTCAATGCACAGGGCGTAGTGGTGGCCGACGAGGTACTGGCCAAGCATGACGAGAAGTACATGCCCCCCGAGGTCACCAAGGCCCTGCGTGACAGCGGTCGGGCGGCACCGGCTGCGTCTCCCACACCCGTCAAACAGGGTTGATCGATGATTCCCGAACTCGGCCATCTGGCCATGATTATGGCACTCGGCTTTGCGCTGGTGCAGGCCATCATTCCGCTGATCGGCGCGTGGCGCGGTGACCGCTTGTGGATGAGCCTGGCCCGTCCGGCAGCCTGGGGCCAGTTCAGCTTTCTGATCTTCGCCTTCGGTTGCCTGACCTACGCGTTCATGGTCGACGACTTCTCTGTCGCCTACGTTGCACAGAACTCCAACACCGCGCTGCCCTGGTACTACAAGTTCAGCGCCGTGTGGGGCGCGCATGAAGGTTCGTTGCTGCTTTGGGCATTGATTCTCGGTGGCTGGACCTTCGCCGTGTCGGTGTTTTCCCGGCAACTGCCGCAGGTGATGCTGGCGCGGGTCCTCGCCGTGATGGGCATGATCAGCCTGGGTTTCCTGTCGTTTCTGATCCTCACCTCAAATCCGTTCGCGCGTCTGTTGCCGCAGATGCCCGCGAATGGACGTGATCTGAACCCGTTGTTGCAGGATATTGGCCTTATCGTGCATCCGCCGATGCTGTACATGGGCTATGTCGGCTTCTCCGTGGCGTTTGCATTCGCCATCGCCGCCTTGCTCGGCGGTCGACTCGACGCTGCCTGGGCGCGCTGGTCCAGGCCGTGGACGCTGGTGGCCTGGGCCTTTCTCGGCATCGGCATCAGCCTGGGCTCATGGTGGGCGTATTACGAGCTGGGCTGGGGCGGCTGGTGGTTCTGGGACCCGGTGGAAAACGCCTCGTTCATGCCTTGGCTGGTCGGCACTGCGCTGATTCACTCGCTGGCGGTCACGGAAAAACGTGGCGTGTTCAAGAGCTGGACGGTATTGCTGGCCATTGCTGCGTTTTCACTGAGCCTGCTGGGCACCTTCCTGGTCCGTTCCGGGGTGCTGACCTCCGTGCACGCCTTTGCCTCGGACCCGGCGCGCGGCGTGTTCATCCTGATGTTCCTGCTGGTCGTGGTGGGTGGCTCGCTGACCCTGTTCGCGATTCGCGCACCGGTGGTCAAAAGCCAGGTCGGATTCGGTCTGTGGTCGCGGGAAACCCTGCTGCTGGGCAATAACCTGTTGCTGGTGGTTGCCGCGTCCATGATTCTGCTGGGCACCCTTTATCCGCTGGTGATCGATGCCATGAGCGGCGCCAAGATGTCGGTCGGCCCGCCGTATTTCAATACGCTGTTCGTGCCGTTGATGGGCCTGTTGCTGGCGGTCATGGCGGTCGGCGTATTGGTGCGCTGGAAGGACACGCCGTTGAAATGGCTGCTCGGCATGCTGGCCCCGGTACTGGTCGGCAGCGTCGTCCTGGCGGTGCTGGCCGGTCTGCTGCTGGGCGATTTCCAGTGGGCGGTGCTGGCGACCCTGATGCTCGCCGCCTGGGTGCTGCTGGCCGGGGTTCGCGACCTGCTCGACAAGACTCGCCACAAGGGGCTGATCAGCGGCGCACGCAGTCTGACCCGCAGCTACTGGGGCATGCAGCTGGCGCACCTTGGCATTGTCGTGTGCGCGCTGGGTGTGGTGCTGTCGAGCCAGAACAGCGCCGAGCGCGATTTGCGCATGGCCCCCGGCGAGTCCACCGAACTGGGTGGGTATACCTTTGCCTTCGAGGGCGCTCGGCATTATGAAGGGCCGAACTTCACCTCGGATCGGGGCACCGTTCGCGTGCTGCGCAATGGCGTTCAACTGACCGAACTGCACCCGGAGAAGCGCTTCTACACCGTGCAGCAGTCGATGATGACCGAAGCGGGCATTGATGCCGGTTTCAGCCGTGACCTGTATGTCGCCTTGGGTGAACCGCTGGGCGATGGCGCGTGGGCCGTTCGGGTTCATGTCAAACCGTTTGTGCGCTGGATCTGGCTTGGCGGCCTGCTGACCGGTCTGGGCGGGGTGCTGGCGGCGCTGGACCGGCGTTATCGCACCCGGGTGAAGAACAAGGTGCGCGAGGCGTTGGGTATGTCGGGAGCTGCACAATGAAACGTTGGGTCATGGTACTGCCACTGGTGCTGTTTCTGGGCGTCGCGGCGTTCTTGTATCGCGGTTTGTATCTGGACCCCGCCGAGCTGCCCTCGGCACTGATCGGTAAGCCTTTTCCGGCATTTTCGCTACCAGCGGTGCAGGGCGAGCGGATGTTGAGCCGTGCCGATCTGCTCGGCAAACCTGCGCTGGTCAACGTTTGGGGCACCTGGTGCGTGGCCTGCCGGGTGGAGCATCCGGTGCTCACCCGGCTGGCGCAGCAGGGCGTGCTGATCTATGGCGTGAATTACAAGGACGTCAACGCCGACGCGCTGAAATGGCTCAAGGAATTTCATGATCCGTATCAGTTGAATATTCGTGATCAGGACGGCTCTCTGGGGCTCAATCTGGGGGTGTACGGTGCGCCGGAAACCTTCCTGATCGACGCTCAAGGCATCATTCGTTACAAACACGTCGGGGTCATCGACGACGCAGTTTGGCGCGAAAAGCTTGCCGCGCGCTATCAGCAACTGGTTGATGAGGCACAGCCATGAAGCGCTGTCTGTTGATCGTCCTGCTCAGCGTGCTGTGCTCAGGCATTGCTCAAGCGGCCATCGACGCTTATGCCTTTCGCGACGACGCCGAGCGCGCGCGTTACAGCGAACTGACCAGAGAACTGCGTTGCCCGAAATGCCAGAACCAGGACATCGCCGACTCCAATGCGCCGATTGCCGCTGATTTGCGCAAGGAAATCTACCGCATGCTGGGCGAAGGGCAGAGCAACCAGCAGATCATCGATTTCATGGTCGATCGCTATGGTGATTTCGTTCGCTACAAGCCGAGCCTCAATGCGCGTACCTGGCTGCTGTGGTTCGGGCCCGCCGCTCTGCTGATCGGCGGGCTGGCGGTGATCGGCTTTATCGTCAGCCGACGCCGCAAGGCGCAATCCGCACAGCCCGATGAGCTTTCCGAAGATGAAAGGCAGCGTCTTGCCACCTTGCTGGATGAGCACCGCCCATGATCGATTTCTGGATGGCAGCCGGGCTGTTGCTGCTGGTTGCGCTGAGCTTCTTGCTGATTCCGCTGCTGCGCGGCCATCGCGCGCAACGGGAAGAAGACCGCACGGCTCTGAACGTGGCGTTGTATCAGGAGCGACTGAACGAATTGCAGGTTCAGCAGGAACAGGGCGTGTTGTCGGTGGCGCAACTGCAGGCTGCACGTACCGAAGCAGCGCGCGAGCTGCTTGCCGACACCGAAGGTGCGGAGCCCGACCGGACTTCGCGCCTGGGCAAGCCCTTGCTGCTGCTTGCTGCGCTGCTGGTCCCGATGTTGGGGCTGGCGGGCTATCTCCAGCTGGGGGCCAGCGACCGGGTTGAACTGAGTCGCGAATTCGCTCGACCACCGACCTCGCTGGCAGACATGACCCAGCGTCTGGAGCGCAGCGTGCAGGCTCAACCGGACTCAGCCGAAAACCTGTATTTTCTGGCGCGCAGCTACATGGCGCAGAACCGCCCGGGTGATGCCGCGCAGATGTTCGAGCGTTCGGTAGCGCTGGCCGGAAGGCAGCCCGAGTTGCTCGGGCAATGGGCTCAGGCGCTGTATTTCGCCAGCGACAAGCACTTCACACCCCAGGTGCAGGCGCTGACCGACGAAGCGCTGCAGGCTGACCCCAGGGAAGTCACCAGCCTTGGTCTGCTGGGGATTGCCGCGTTTGAAACTCAGCGCTATCAGGCGGCGGTGGATTACTGGACCCGGTTGCTCGCGGCGCTGCCCGCAGATGACGCATCGCGTTCGGCGCTGGAAGGCGGCATTGCCCGCGCCAGAGAAAACCTCGCCAAACGCCCTGCAGACGCGGCGCCTGCTCCTGCGGTTAAGGCGAAGTCGATTAAAATTCATGTCGAGCTGGCTGCGGCGCTTCAAGGCAAGGTAAGGCCGAACGACAGCGTGTTCATCTTCGCCCGCGCCATCAATGGCCCGGCGGCGCCTTTGGCGGTCAAACGCATTACCGTGGCGGACTTGCCTGCCGACGTGGAACTGAGCGATTCCGACGCGATGATGCCGCAACTGAACCTGTCGAACTTTGCGCAAGTCCAACTGGTTGCGCGAGTGTCTCGCGCAGGGCAGCCAACCACCGGTGAGTGGGTCGGCCGCAGTCAGCCACTGGCCAGTGATTCCGGGGTTCAGCAGGCGTTGACCATTGACAGTCCGGATAACTAGAGAATTCGCTTATGTACCGTACCGCACGCATCACCTTGTTGGGTCTGGTCGTTGGCCTGAGTGCCTGTGCTGTCCAGCATCCGGCACCGCCACATAGCCAGGAGCCGATCCTCAACCTGCCGGGTGGCCAGCAGCCCGGCGCGCCGCGTCCGAGTAGCGCGCCTTCGGAGCCTGCCAAGGCGCCTGCCGCAGCGCCGAAATCCTCGGCCAGCTTCGCGCCGCCACCGGGCGGCGGTAGCCACTGGGACCCGCGCCTGGGCGTGTACGTGATGGACGATCAGCCCAATACCTTCTATCGCCAGCGCACCTACTATCAGTGGAATGACGGCTGGAGCTGGGCAACCAGCCCCAACGGTCCGTGGCAGGCGACTGATGTCAGTGGCGTGCCGGCAGGGCTGGGCAAACAGTTCAGTAAATGATTCAGGCTTGAATAAAAACGGCGACCTTGCAGGTCGCCGTTTTGCATTGCCTGAGCGGCTTATTTGCCCGGATAGATCTGGTCGAACACACCGCCGTCGATGAAGTGGGTCTTCTGCACTGTGCGCCAGTCACCGAAGGTTTTCTCCACCGAGAGGAAGTCCACTTTCGGGAAGCGATCCGTATACTTGGCCAGCACCTGCGGGTCACGCGGGCGCAGGTAGTTTTTGGCCGCGATTTCCTGGCCTTCCGGTGACCACAGGTATTTCAGGTATTCCTCAGCCAGGGGGCGGGATCCTTTCCTGTCCACGACCTTGTCGACCTCACTGACCGGTGGCTCGGCTTCTGCCGACACGGACGGGTAGACCACTTCGAACTGGTCGCGACCGAATTCACGGGCGATCATTTCCGCTTCGTTCTCGAAGGTGACCAGCACGTCGCCGATCTGGTTGGTCATGAACGTAGTGGTCGCACCACGGCCGCCGGTATCAAGCACTGGCACATGGCTGAACAGATCACCGACGAATTTCTTCGCCGCCGCTTCATCGCCGCCTTTTTTCAGGGTGTAGCCCCAGGCCGACAGGTAGGTGTAGCGGCCGTTGCCCGAGGTTTTCGGGTTGGGCACGATGACTTCGACGCCATCCTTGATCAGGTCCGGCCAGTCTTTGATCGCCTTCGGGTTGCCTTTGCGCACGATGAACACCGTGGCCGACGTGAAGGGCGCGCTGTTGTTTGGCAGGCGGCTGACCCAGTCTTCCGGCACCAGCTTGCCATTGTCGGCCAGGGCGTTGATGTCAGTGGCCATGTTCATGGTGATCACGTCAGCCGGCAGCCCGTCGATGACCGAACGCGCTTGCTTGCTCGACCCGCCGAAGGACATCTGCACGGTCACCTCTTCATTCTTCTCGGCTTTCCAGTGCTTCTGGAAGGCGCTGTTGTAGTCCTTGTAGAAATCACGCATCACGTCATAGGAGACGTTGAGCAGCGGCGGAGCTGCCTGGGCAGCGTTGGCAAAAGCCAGGCCGGCGGCCAGTAGCGAGGCGGCGAAGAGTTTAATCACTGCAAGGTCCTTGAGATGAAGCGTCATGTGACAAGCCTGATGGCGTAATGCCGCGACACTATCAGCATCGTGCCTGCGGTTTAAAGACCGAAAAGATCTTTGCTTATGCCTTGTGCTCTGTTTTTGTAAACAATTGATTGCCGCAGCGTGAGCAGAACGCCGCGCCATGCTCGTGAAGGTTTTTCGAGCACACCGGACAATCGTGTTTCAGCTGCTCGCCGCGCATGGCGTTGGCCAGCTCGGCGGTGAATATCCCGGTGGGCACGGCGATGATCGAGTAACCGGTGATCATCACCAGCGAGGAGAGCATCTGGCCGAGCGGGGTCTTGGGCACTATATCGCCAAAGCCCACCGTCGTCAGGGTCACGATGGCCCAGTAAATGCCCTTGGGAATGCTGGTGAAACCATGCTCCGGACCTTCGATCACATACATCAGTGTGCCGAACACCGTGACCAGCGTAGACACCGTGACCAGAAACACGATGATCTTCTGCTTGCTGCCACGCAGCGCCGCCAGCAGGTAATTGGCCTGGCGCAGGTAGGTGCCGAGCTTGAGCACCCTGAAGATCCGCAGCATACGGATGATCCGCACGATCAGCAGGTATTGCGCATCGCTGTAATAGATCGACAGCACGCCCGGCACGATCGCCAGCAGGTCCACCAACCCGTAGAAACTGAAGGCGTACTTCAGCGGCCGTGGCGAGCAATAGAGGCGCAGCATGTATTCGATGGCAAACATCAGCGTGAAGCCCCATTCGATCCACGCGAAAAGCATCGCGTAATCACGATGAATACTCTCGATGCTGTCGATGATAGTGACCAGCAGACTGAGCAGAATCGCGACCAGCACCGCCTTGTCAAACATCCGCCCAGCAGGCGTATTGGCCTCGAAAATAACAATATGCAGCCGCTCGCGGCGGCTGAGAGAGCTGTCCATGGTACTTCCCGAATCAAAGATCGGGTGAGCCTAGGAGCATTGGGAGGTTGAGTGCAAGCACACAAGACTTGCGTGAGCGAGCCGGACGACGCTTCGCCTGCTCGCGAAGAGGTCGTTATAGCCCGCATAAAGGTGACCTGAGTCGAACCCCAATCCAATCTACCTGACATCAAAAAACCGCTGTGTGACGCGGAGCGTCACGAACTGCATTCCAACGCGGAGCGTTGGAACGATAGTCAAGCTGGAGCGTGGGGACGAGATTCAAAATCGCAGTCACTGCCACCGAAATGCTTTTCGAACACCATGGCACTGACAACGCAGAGTGCGACGTAAGTGACGGCTGAGTCCTGGCGCTGATCCGGGGGTAGCCTGGCAGGACGCCAGGCTAGCCGCACCGGGCCATGGAGGGCCCGTTGCGGCGACCCCCGGATCAGTGACAGGGCGAAGGAACCCGACGAAGTCGGGCCGGAAACCGGAGCGAGGGGGGTTGCCTACTTTGGCCCCATCAAAGTAGGTCGCCGAGGGGCGAAAAGGTGACCTGAGCCGAACCCTATCCACCTGACAACGAAAAACCGCTGTGTGACGCAGAGCGTCACGAACTGCATTCCCACGCGGAGCGTGAGGAACGATAGTCATCAGGTTCCGGGCCGTGCCTCTAGCCCGACTACTCTAAAGCGCTTTTCGATCACAGTGGCACTGACAAAGCAAATTGCGACGTAATCCATCCGAACCAGGCTTGATGGCGGGGCGAACGCCCATCCTATTTCTGCGCCACGTCATCCTTCTCCCAGCCGCCGCCGAGTGCCAGAAACAGATTGATCTGCCCCATGGCCACCTGCGTGTTGGCCTCCGCCATTTGCGCGCGCACGTCAGTGTAAGTGCGTGTGGCCTGCAGATCGGCGAGAAACGAAGCGCGTCCGGCCTGATAGAAGCGGTGCGTCTGGTCAGCCGCTTCCCTGGCGGATTGCTCGGCTTCTTTGAGGGCGTCGCGGCGGTCGAGCAGGGCGGTGTATTGCGCCAGACCGGTCTGGGTTTCACGGATGGCGTTGAGCACCACACCGTCAAAACGCGCCAGTGCCGCCTGCGCCGAGGCTTCGGCCTGATGGATGCGGGCGCGTGAGCCATTGGACGGGATGGTCCAGTTCAGCAGCGGCCCGAAGCCCCAGCGATTGGCCGCCGGCTTGCCAAGGTTCTCGATCAGGCCGGTGGTGCCAATGCTCGCGCCGATGCTGATGTCCGGATACAGTTCGCCGGTGGCAACACCGATCTCGGCAGTCGACATCGCCAGATGGCGTTCAGCCTGACGCACATCCGGGCGGCGTTTGAGCAACGCTGCACCGTCGCCCACAGGCATGACCTGCGCAATCTGCGGCAGCTGGTTGCAGGTGCTTACCCCGGCGGGCAGTTGCTCGACAGGTTTGGCCAACAACATCGACAGGCGGAAGATTGCAGCCTGACGGCGTGCCTCGTAACGGGGCATTTCGGCGCGTAACGACTTGAACTGTGTCTGTGAACGAGTGACCTGCGTTTCATCGCCACGCCCGGCATCACGCAGGCGCTGGTTGAGGGACACACTCTGTTTTTGCAAGTCCAGCGATGCGCGGGCGATGTCGAGTTCTTCGTTGGCCGCACAAATCTGCGTGTAGGCGCGCACCACATCGGCGACCACCGTGATGCGTGCCGTATCCACCGCTGCCTGATTGGCATCGACATTGGCCTGCGCCGCTTCGATGCCACGCTGCAAGGTGCCGAACAGATCGAACTGGTACGAAGTGGTCAGACCCACGTCGCCCACATTGGCCACCGGCACCTTGTCGGTCAGCAGAAACGCCTCGCCTGACTCCTGCACGCGCTGCGCGCCGATCTTCGCGCCGTTGGTAAAGCCGCCAGCCGCCTCGGCTTCCGAGGTCTGATAGCGGGCACGCTGCAGGTTGGCCGCGGCAATGCGCAGGTCGGTATTGGACGCGATAGCCTGGCGCACCAGCTCATCCAGACGCGCATCCTGATACAGGCGCCACCAGTGCGCAGGCACCGGGGCCGAAACCGTGTTGACAGAGCGGCCAGCCAGTTCACCCTGCAGGTCCGGACGGTTGATCGCGCCGTCCTTGGGCACCTGGTAATCCGGGCCGACCATCTGGCAGGCTGACAGCACGGCGGTAAAGCCGAGAGCGGCCACGCGTAAAGCAGGTTTCATCGGCTGCGCTCCTGGGTGTCGTCGATGATCGACACCGTCGCGGTACGCCCGGCAATCATGCGGAAGTCGGCAGGCACATCATCGAAGGCGATCCGCACCGGAATCCGCTGCGCCAGACGCACCCAGCTGAAGGCCGGATTGACGTTGGGCAGCAGGTTCGAGCCGCTGCTGCGGTCGCGGTCTTCGATACCGGCAACGATGCTCACCACATGGCCGGTCAGCCGCGCTGTGTCGCCGATGACGCGGATGTCGACGCCCTGGCCGACATGAATCCCATCGAGCTTGGTTTCCTCGAAATAGCCATCGATGTGGAACGACGTCGAATCGACCACCGAAAGCACCGGGCGCCCGGCAGTGACGAACTCATGTTCGCGGGGCGCGCGGTCGTTGAGGTAGCCGTCCACCGGACTGCGGATCACCGAGCGATCCAGGTTCAACTGTGCGGCATCCACTGCAACCTTTGATTCGCCCAGCGCCGAAAGGGCCCGAGCTTCGCGTGACTGGCTTTCTTCCAGTTGCTCGCGGGCGACCAGATTGCCCAGACCACGGTTACGCTTGTTCTCGCGGCGCGCCTGTTCCCAGGTTTCCTGACGTTCGGCGACCGTCGCCTGCGCCTGGCGCAGTGCCAGACGGAAACGGTCCTGATCGATGGTGAACAGGATCTGGCCCTTGTGCACGGGCTGGTTGTCAGTGACTTCAACCTTCTGGATCAGTCCGGACACGTCCGGAGCGATCTGCACGACATCGGCGCGGATATGCCCGTCGCGCGTCCACGGCGCATACATGTAATACATCACCATGCGCCATACGACCACGGCGGCCAGGGTGACAACCAGCAGGGTCAGGACCACGCGGCCCAGTGTCAGTATCGGTTTTTTCATGTCATCAGGTATCGACTTAGAGTATCCACGGCGCCGAGCAACAAAGCGTATAGACCTACGTTGAACAAAGCCCGGTGCCAGACCAGACGGTAGAAGTGGGCACGCGACAGCACCGCGTGCACGACCAGAAACAGCAGATAGGCGATGCCCATCATCGCCAGGAACGTGGGGATGAAGATCCCGCTGATATCCAGATCACCGATCACAGGGGCGCTCCATCGATGTTATGCGGCAGTTGCTCGGTCAGTTCCCCGCCCACGGTGACGATCTCGACCCCCGGCAGCAGAGCCAGGCGCAGGCCACTCAGGGCATGCAGAAGGTGCAGTCGGGCCGGGTTGTCGCCCATCTCCTGATCGGTCAGTGAACGGCGTGCGCGGTCCATGGCCATCAGCAGGCCTCTGGGCGCGGGTAGCCGTTCACCGGCCTTGCGGCACAGTTTGAAATAGCCGCTGACTTCGTCGATCACCTGACGCAACAGCACCTGAGCCGCAGGCGTGGCACGGCGGGTGTAGGCCAGCAGGTCGAGCATGTTCAGCGCGACGCGCAGTTCACGCAGGGCAATCCCGGTGTCCTGGGCGGTGAGCGTCAGGCGCGGCAGTTGTTGCATCAGGCGGTCGAGCATTTGCACGCCCATGCGCCGATGCTCGGCCAGAGACGCGTTTTCACTGAGACTGGCGATGTCACGCCAGCTGAACCGGGTCAGGCGCTTGACCGCCAGTTCGACGCCGAACGGGCGGAACACCAGGGTCCAGATGAAGGCGAACAGCAGTCCGACAGGACCCGCCAGGTTGGCGTTGAGGAAGTTCATGAAGTCCGCGTCATAAGCGCTCTGGATACTGATGAACGACGAGGTGTTGACGATGGTCAGCAGCGTGCCGAGAAAGAAGCGCGGCTGCACGGTCAGGGTGCCGACGCAAATGAACGGCACGGCAAAGGCCAGCACCAGCATCGGGAAGTCATGCAGGTTGGGCAGCACCACAAACAGGTACAGGCTGGCGAACACCACCGAGAGCAGGGTCCAGAAAAAGAACCGGTAGATTTGCGGAGCAGGGTCGTCCATGGCGGCGAAGAAGCTGCACGACACCGCCGCCAGTGCCACGGCACTTGCGCCATCTTTCCAGCCGAGCAGAATCCACAACACCGACGCGGCGATGATCGCCAGCACCGTCGAAGTCACCGAATAGAGCATCAGACCGCGGTCGAGAAACGGGGTCAGACGGCCCAGGCGCCAGTGGCGGTAGACCGCGCGCCACTGTGACTGGTCGTCGGTCTTGATCGCGTATTGCAGGGTTCGGCAATCCAGCCACAGGTCGATCCATTCGCCCAGCCTGAACAGCGTATTGGAGAGCAGCAGTTGATCGCGATCGTCCAGTTGCGCGGAGTCCGGTTGCAGGCTCTGCAGATCACGATGCAGCTGCTGCCATTGCTCCACCTGCGGCCCGTCGGCAGTGCTTTCGAGCCAGTCGCAAGTCTTGTGCAATAAGGGTCTGACGCTGGCCAGCAGCTCGGGTGTGCGTCGCTCCAGCGCCCACAGCGCGTCATCCAGCGCATCAATGACCGGCAAGAGGTGGATCATCCGGCCGCGCAGTTCATTGGCATTGCGCACGGTTTGCTTGCGGGCGCCTTCGTGGCTCAACTGGCCGATCATCATTTCCAGCGAGTTGAAGCTGCCGACCATCGAATTTCGCAGTGTGCCGATTTCTTCGGGCTGACAGGTGCGGCTGATAAAGCGCTGACTGTAAGTCGCGGCGTCACTGAACCACTTTTCCGTGGTGGCCTGAAACACCGGTGCCAGGCGTCTGGGCCAGAACATCGCACCCACGACAGCGGCGCAGATGATGCCGAGAAAAATCTCTTCGGTACGCGACACCGCGATGTCGAAAACAGCCTGCGGGTTGTCGACCACCGGCAGCGAAATCAGCGGCATGGTGTAGCCGGCCAGCATCAATGCGTAGCTGTTGGCGGTGCGCAAGTGCAGGGACAGAAACAACAGGGTGCCCGTCCACAGCCCGACCACGATGGCCAGCAACAAGGGCGTCTGCACGAACATGGGCACCAGCACCACCGATGCTGCGGCACCGGCCAGGGTTCCGGCGGCTCTGTACAGGGCCTTGGAGCTGGTCGGGCCGACGAAGGGGCTGGAGACGATGTACACCGTGGCCATTGCCCAGTAGGGGCGGGGCATTTCCATCAACAATGCGATGTACAGCGCCAGCATCGACGCGCCGAAGGTGCGTACACCGTAGAACCAGTCGCGTGCAGGTGGAACGCTGGAGAAAAATCCGTTCAAGCCTGGCCCCCGTGTTCGCGCTGCGCCGCATCGGCAAACGCCTGTAACACCCGTAACGTGGCTTCCAGGTCGGCAGGTTGCAGCCCTTGCAGCACTTCGGCGCGCAAGCGAGTCAGTTCGGCTTCGATCGAACAGGCCAGTTCGCGACCTTTGCGCGTCAGGCTCAAGGCCTTTGCGCGGCGGTCATTCGGGTCTTCAGTGCGGCAAACGATGTCAGCCTTGCACAGCTGATCAAGCAGACGCACCAGCGTCGGGCTTTCCATGCCGGCCGCCTGGGCGACTTTCACCTGATGTGCGCCATCGCCCAGACGTGCGATGGCCAGCAACGGACCTGCGCAGGCTTCGGAAATGCCATAGGTCACCAGCGTGTTCTGGCAGATGCGTCGCCATTGGCGAGACGCGGCCACCAGACCACTGCTGATTGTCCGATGCAAGGCTTCGACAGACATGGAAAAACACCAGGAATTTAGTTAGGAGCGATATTGTTAGCAGGGAGATAAATAGCTTGCTAACTAATATCTCGTAACAACTGCTTACAGTCAACCCGCAGCCGCCAGGCGGAGGTGGTTTCTTTTCTGCCCGTTAAGAGCGCGTTTCGAGGCGACGTGACGCTCTAAAAGGGCCGCCTTGGTCAGCTCCGGGCAATGGAAGTTCATTTATCCTGAAGATAACTGCTACCGTCTGTCGGGAATTTGCGGTTTTTTGCGCTGTATCGGCCTCGATACATTCAAAAAAATGACGCACTTCACAAAACACTTCTTCACGTGAATCAATGCTTGCAGCTTGAGAGTGGCACATGGCCGCATCGTAACAATTGATATCGTAGTAATGGCATTGGCCGATTTTAGACGGTTTGTTGACGCCAAAGCGTTGTCGAGTCTGTTTAAAAAATAAACGATTAAGCCGATAGTCTGGATGACCAAACGGGCCAGCACACCCGTTTCAGAGCCATTCAGTTGGTGCGCGATGCGCACCTTGCGAGCTACGCGATGATCGACCTTGCTACCTGGAATCTCTCCGTCCCTGTCGGAAGCCCCGCGACCATTATCGAAACCCCCAAGTTGGTAAAGGGCTATCGGGATGGCTACTTTCAGTCCGGGGATACGCTGTTTTTCTGGGCACCGGTAACGGGTTCAACCACCGAAAACGCCAAGTACCCGCGTTCCGAATTGCGCGAGACGACTTCGGACGGAAGGGTGTTCAACTGGGCCTACTCCAGTGCCGACAATTTTCTGCGCGCGACCCTGGAGGTCGATCAGGTGCCTTCCAGCGGCAAGATCGTGATCGGTCAGATCCACTGCTACCAGAGCACCGAACCGCTGCTGAAGGTGGAGTACCAGTACAAGGAGAAGCTGCAGACCGGCAATATCGTCGCCAAGTTTCGTCGTACGCCGGACTCGGAAATCGAGGTCATCAACATTGCGCAGGGTGTGCCGCTCAACAAGCAATTCAACTACACCATCAACCTGTCGCCGTCTGGCGATCTGACGGTCAATGCCTTTGACGCGGTCTGGTACGCCAAGCTGGATTCAGCCTGGGCCAGCAAACTGTTCTACTTCAAGGCAGGGGTCTATACCCAGGACAATACCGGCTACACCACGGAAGGCGGCTCGGCCACGTTCTACAAGCTGGCCATTGCCCACGAGAAAAAGAATTGATCCTTGCGCACTGCAGGCTTCAGGCCGCTGGGAATATCAGACTGAAGCAGATTCTGCCGACGGCGGGTTGAGCGACTTCGACCCGACCGCCGTGCAGTTGCATGATTGCCGTGACGATCGCCAGCCCCAGGCCGTTGGAATCCGAGCGCTCATGGCGTGAGGCGTCACCGCGATAGAAACGATCGAACAAGCGTGCGAGGGTGGCCTCCGGCAGCACCGGTCCCTGATTCTCCACATCGATCTTCCAGTGCCTGTCCACAGCCGTCACTCGCATCAGAATCTCGCTGTCTTCATCAGCGTAGCGAATCGCATTGGCGACCAGATTGCTCAATGCACGCCGCAGCAAAATCGGATCGGCCAGCAGCGTGCCTTGTCCGTGGGTGCTCAGGGTCAGGTTGCGTTCTTCGGCCAGCCCCTCGAAATAGCCGGCGACCCGTTGCAGTTCGTCATGCATATCCAGCGCCTGACGTTCCAGCGCGGCCTTGGCTTCGTCCGCCCGTGCCAGAAACAGAATGCTTTCCACCAGCCGCGAGATGCGCTCCAGCTCTTCCAGATTGGAGGCCAGCAGCGCCTGATATTCATCGGCGCTGCGGTTCTGGCGCAAGGCGACCTGACAATGGCCCATCAGTGAGCCGACCGGTGTGCGGATTTCATGGGCCAGATCGGCAGAAAACTGCATCAGGCGCCGGTAGCCATCGTCCAGACGGTCAAGCATGGCGTTGAAGGCGTCGCTCAGTTGTTGCAGCTCGACGGGCGTATCGCGGCTGTCGAGGCGTTTGTGCAGGCTGGCCGGGGTGATGGCGGCAGCGTGGGCGGCCATTCTGCGCAGCGGACGCAAGCCGCGGCGCAGCAGCACATAACCCAGGGCTGCGGTGATCAGAAACGCCAGGGCCACAGCTATATAGATACGCTGACGGAAACTGGCGAGCATGGCCATTTCCTTGACCATCAGGTGCGCAGCCTGCAAGCGCACTTCGACACCGTTGGACATCACCTGGACGGCGGCAGCGCGCAACGGCACGCCTTGCAGGCTCATGCCGCTGCGCAGGTCATCGACCCGCAGCGGTTGGTCCTGCGCCACGGTCGGCAGCTCCGGCAGGGGCGCGTGCTGCGGATTGACCGAGATGACCGGTGACTTGCCCGGCTCGCCGATGATGAAGATGTCTTCTTCGCTGTCGAGCATGTTCTCGAACAGCTGCGGGCTGCCCTTGAGGTTGCCCATGGTCAGGTCATAGCGCAACAGCTTGCGAAAGTGGTCCAGCCGCGCGAGCACGGCATGGTCGCTGCGCTGCATGACCGTTTCTTCGATTGACTGATACAGGTACAGGCCTGCGCCGCTGACGGTGAGCATCGCCACCAGGGCAAAGGCCAGGGTCGAGCGCAGGGTCAGGGAAGGCTGGCGTCGCATGGCCGCACCTCGCACACATAACCGATGCCACGCACGGTGTGGATGAGCTTGACCGGGTAGGGCAGGTCGACCTTGCTGCGCAGGCGCTTGATGGCGACGTCCACGACATTGGTGTCGCTGTCGAAATTCATGTCCCAGACTTCCGAGGCGATCTGTGCCCTGGACAGTACGTCGCCTTCGCGGCGCAATAACAGGTGCAGCAGAGCGAACTCCTTGTTGGTCAGCACGATGACCTGCTGCTGGCGCGTTACGCGGCGGCGCAGCAGGTCCAGTTCCAGGTCGGCCAGATGAAAGTGGTCCGCCTCGCGTACCACGCCGCGGCGCAGGATGGTGCGGATGCGCAGCAGCAGTTCGGTGAAGGAAAACGGCTTGACCAGATAATCGTCGGCACCCAGTTCCAGGCCGCGAATCCGGTCCTGCAACTGGTCGCGCGCGGTCAGAAACAGCACTGGCACGTCCTGCCTGGCGCGCAGGACTTCGATGATCTGCCAGCCGTCGATGCCTGGCAGCATCACGTCCAGCACGATGAGGTCATAGCGGTTTTCCAGCGCCAGATGCAGGCCGTCGGCACCGTGCTGCGTCCAGTCGACCACGTAGCCGGATTCGCCCAGTCCCTTCTTCAGGTATTCGCCGGTTTTGGTGTCATCTTCAATTAGCAGGATATGCATCGTTTTGTCCGCTACGCTTTTCCTGGCGCCCTTGTTGCGCCGATGCCGGAGTCTAACCAGTTGCCGACAGGGTGTCCGGCGAATGACAAAAATGTCATTGCCCGGTCATTCTACGGTGCCGGTAGCGGTGCAAGGATGGCTTTCAGATCTCACCTGCCAAGGAAGTACCGATGAAGACTGCACTCTCTACTACGTTCGGCCTGCTGTTGCTCAGTGCCGCTGTCATGACCCAGGCTGCCGACATGAAGGTGGTCAAACCCATGCGCGGGACCGTCGACAGCGTCAGCGCCGACACCCTCGACTTCACCACCCGTTCGGGTCAGCACGAAAGTATCAAGCTGACTGACAAGACCGGTATTCGTCTTGTGTCCGAAGCTGACTTCAAGCAAATCAAAGACGGCAGTTTTGTCGGTTCGGCAGCGAAACCGAAATCTGACGGCACGCTGGAAGCGCTGGAAGTGACCGTTTTTGAGGCGAGCCTCAAAGGCAGCGGCGAAGGTCACTATGGCTGGCAAAACGCGGATGGCAGCACCGGCACCATGACCAATGGCACCGTTGGCACATTGGCCGACACCAATGGCCGCACACTCATCGTCAAGTATGAAGGTGGCGAGAAGAAACTGGTGGTGCCGCAGGATGTGCCTGTCGCCTACGTCGAGCCAGGCAAGGTTGACCAGTTGACCAAAGGCGCGAAGGTCGTGGTATTCCCGGCTGACGACGGCAAGTCCGCTCGCGGTGTTGCCGTCGGCAAGGACGGTTTCACACCGCCGATGTAATCACCGCCAGGGCTATCAGGGGCACAAGGCTGCCCCTGATAGCCTCTTCCATGCCTGATCAGAGGGATCTCGACATGAAAACCCGCCCCATTCATCCGTGGCCGGTGCGCCTGACCCACTGGGTCAATGCCGTGGGCATGGTCTGTATGTTCATGAGCGGTTGGGCGATTTACAACGCATCACCACTGATGCCGTTCACCTTTCCCAAATTCCTGACACTCGGCGGCTGGCTGGGCGGTTCCATTGCCTGGCACTTCGCGGTGATGTGGCTGTTGGTCATCAACGGTCTGATTTATGTGCTGTATGGCGTGTTCAGCCGCCATTTCAAGCGCGATCTGCTGCCGGTACGGCCGTCCGAAGTGACGCGTGACATGAATGACGCGCTGCATTTTCGCCTGGTCCACGTCAAAGGCCGTTACAACGCCGTGCAACGACTGATGTATTGGCTGGTGCTGGCCATGGGCGTATTGGTGGTGCTGTCCGGCCTGGCCATCTGGAAGCCGGTGCAATTTCAATGGCTGGTCAGTCTGCTGGGCGGATTCGATTTCGCCCGTTGGATACATTTCGGGGCGATGACCGCCATCGGCGCGTTTGTCATCGTCCATCTGCTGCTGGTCGTGCTGGTGCCCAGTACCTTGCTGCCGATGATTACCGGCGGCCGCCAGCCGAACGAAGACGGAACTGCGCAATCATGAACGAACCACGTAAACGTACGACTCAGCGCATCATTCTGGAGCCTGCGCAGCAGCGTCAGCTGGTCGATATCCAGCGCCGCTCGTTTCTGCGCGCGGGGCTGACCGTGGGCGCGATGTCGATGCTCACGGGCTGCAACCTGCAGGATGGCGATCAGGTCGATAAGGTGCTGTGGGCCATGTCGCGCTGGAATGACCGGGTTCAGGCCTGGCTGTTCAACGGCCAGAAGCTGGCGCCGACCTATAGCAAGGCGCAGTTGACCAACCCGTTCCCGTTCAATGCGTTCTACCCTGAATACAACGTGCCGGAGCTGGATCTTGCCGATTACCAACTGGCGGTGTCGGGGCTGGTGCGCGACAAGCAGCCGTGGACGCTGGAGGCGCTGCGCAAACTGCCGCAACGCACGGATATCACGCGGTTGATCTGTATCGAGGGCTGGAGTGCGATAGGGCAGTGGGGCGGCGTGCCGCTGAAGACGTTCCTGGAGTATATCGGCGCTGACACGACGGCGCGTTTTGTCGGTTTCAAGTGCGCTGACCGCTATTACTCAAGCCTGGATATGCCTACTGCGCTGCATCCGCAGACCTTGTTGGCGCTGGATTTCGGTGAAGTGGCCCTGCCACCTGATTACGGTTACCCGTTGCGGGTGCGGGTGCCGACCAAGCTGGGCTTCAAGAATCCCAAGCACATAGTCGAGATTTTCGTCAGTAACGAGAATCCTGGCGGGTATTGGGAGGATCAGGGGTACAACTGGTTCAGCGGGATCTAGGAGCGGACGCAGAGCGTCCAGAAGGGCATGCGGCGCAGAGCGTCGCACGATGGCGGTAGTGAGATTATCGTTCCTCACGCTCCAGCGTCGGAATGCAGTTCGTGACGCTCTGACGCTCTGCGTCACATGGCGGTTTTTCTTTGTCAGGTGGATTGAAGTTCGGCTCAGGTCACCTTTTCGCCCCTCGGCGAGTTACTTTGATGAGGCCAAAGTAACCAAAGCCTTTCGCTCCTGTTTCCGGCCCGACTTCGTCGGGTTCCTTCGTCCTGACACTGATCCGGAGGTCGCCGCAACGCGCCATCCATGGCGCGGTGCGGCTAGCCTGGCGTCCTGCCAGGCTAGCCCCGGATCAGCGCCAGGACTCAGCCGTCACTAACGTCGCACTCTGCGTCGTCAGTGCCATCGTGGTTGAAAAGCTTTTTAGAAGCGTAGCTGAGAGGCTGATGACTATCGTTCCTCACGCTCCGCGTGGGAATGCAGTTCGTGACGCTCTGCGTCACACTCAGGTGCAGTAACCACCGGGCAGGGCAAAGAGCCGCACCTTGGGCAGGCGCGGCGTTTCAGGTCAGTTCAGGCCCAGTTTGCCGCGCAGGGTCGAGAGGTCTTCTGCCAGGGTGTTGACCGGGCCGACCAGGGCTTTGCGATCGTTTTCTTTGACTTTGTCGTAGGTTTCAAAGCCACCGTCCTTGGTCTTGTACTTGGCGAGGATCTTGTCCACGGTGGCGAAGTTCTTGTCGACTTTGCTGGAAAAGGCCTTGTCCTGCTGTTCGATCTGCGGACGGAACAGGTCGACGATTTTTTTCGCGCCGTCGATGTTGCCCTGGAAGTCATACAGGTCGGTGTGGCTGTAGCGGTCTTCTTCGCCGGAGATCTTGGTCGCTGCCACTTCTTCCAGCAGGGCTGCTGCGCCGCCGACGACTTTTTCAGGCGGGAAGGTCAGGTCGGCCACGCGCTTTTCCAGGTCCTTGACGTCGCTCAACAGCTTGTCGGCGATAGGGCCCTGATCCTTCGTGGTGTTCTGCGAGAACAGCGCATATTCCAGACGATGGAAGCCAGTGAAGTCTTCCGCCGCCACGCCTTGTTCATGGTCGTCGACGCGTGAGTCGATGGAGGCGTCCAGGTCACTGAACAGTTCGGCAATCGGTTCTACCGACTCGTAGTACACGCGGGTAGGGGCGTAGAGCTTTTTGGCTGTCGCGATGTCGCCTTTCTTCACGGCATCGGTGAATTTCTGGGTGTGGCTGACCAGCTCTTCAATGTTCTCGGTCACGTAGATCTTGTAGTCCGACACCGGGCCTACCAGATCCAGCGGCGCGGTGGCGGCAAAGGCCGCCAGTGGGGTCTGGAGCAGGCCAAGGGTCAGGAGCAAAGCCAGGGGCGTCTTTTTCATGAGTGTCTTCCGGGTCAGGAGTGGATAGGTCATGCGTTTTTAGTGGGCGCTACGGCCGCCAGCAGCGAGCGACCGATGAAATCCTGGTCGCCGGTTACCCCCGGCAGGGTGAAGAAATAGCCGCCACCGACCGGTTTGAGGTATTCCTCCAGCGGCTCGCCGTTAAGCCGGCTCTGTACCGTAATGAAGCCCTTTTCCAGATCGGCCTGGTAGCAGATGAACAGCAGGCCCATGTCCAGTTGCCCGTTCTTGTTCACCCCGTTGGAGTAATTGAACGGACGACGCAGGATCAGGTTGCGCTGGCTTTCGGCGGTACGCGGGTTGGCCAGGCGGATGTGCGAATCCAGCCGGGTTTTCTTGCCTTCCGGGTCTGCCGCGTAGTTGGGCACATCGCTCTCGACCTTGCCGTCCATGGGCGCGCCGGTGCTTTTGCTGCGACCGAAAATCGATTCCTGCTCCTGCAACGGCGTGCGGTCCCAACGCTCGACGAAGTTGCGGATGATGCGCACCGCCTGATAGCTGCCGTTGGCGGCCCAGGCCGGTTCGTCGCTGCCCGGCTGCACCCAGACCAGTTCGTTCATGGTCTTCTGGTTGTTGGAATCCGGGTTCGCCGAACCATCCCGGAAACCCAGGAAGTTGCGCGCACTTTCCGGCGGCTGACCGGGTTTCTTCGGTGCCTGGGGCGGCACGGTGCCTTCCTGTTTCCAGCGCACCAGCAGCAGATCGGGCAGGTTCTTGACGATGTCGCGCAGCGCATGGATGTTGCTGTCGGCGGTGTTGGCGCAGAACTGGATGCTCAGATCGCCGTGGCAACTGGCCGGATCCAGCGCATCGTTGGGGAAACCGGTCATCCGGCTCAGGCGTTTCGGCTTGATCGGGGCCAGGCCGAAACGCTCATCGAACAGCGACTCGCCCACCGACACGGTGATGGTCAGGTTGTCCGGGGTCACCACCGGGCCGAGAATGCCCGAGTCCGGAGGGGGCAGTTTCGGATCGATCTCCGGCACCGGGCCACCGGTCATCAGGAACGCGATGCGCTCGTTCAGCGTGCGAAACAGGCGTTCCAGGTCCTCACGGTCGGCGGCCAGAACATCGAACGCCACCAGCATGCCCGCGGCAGGGCGCGGGTTGACGATGCCGCTCTGATGCACGCCGTGAAACGCGTTGTGGTCCTGCGTTTTCTCGCTGTTTGGCGCTTCGGCGACTTGTGCAGGTGCTGCGGCAAGTACGTTGCCGCTCAGGCTGCTGCCAGCCAGCGCGGCCCCTGCAGCGCCAAGCCCCATCAGCACGCGGCGGCGTTGCAGGGAGGTCGGAGCGTTGCTTGTGTCTGGATTGCTGTCCGGGTTTTTCATGGTGATGTGCTGTGCTCCAGTAAATCAGAGGCCGGAGAGGCCGAGTGCCGGGTCGATGCCATTGAGCGCGTCAGCCAGAGCGCCAGCCTTGGCGGCGATCTGCTGACGCTGCGTCGCGTCCACCTGATCGTACGGGCGCACGCCACCATCGGCGCTGCTCAGCGCATCGAGCGTGGTGTCCAGATCGGCCATGGCCGCGTCGATCTTCTGCAACAGATCGCCCGCACTGCGGGCCAGCAACGGACGCAGCAGGTCGACGATCTTGCGGGTGCCGTCCAGGTTGGCAGCAAAGCCGTTGAGGTCGCTGTGGCTGTAGCGTTCCTCTTCGCCGTTGCTGCGTACCTCAGCCAGGCTGCGCAGGGTGCGGGTGGCGATGGCCGCCAATTGCTCGGGCGCCAGCGATTGCGCCAGCAACTGTTGCTTGAGCTGGGTGACATCGGTTTGCAGACGCTGCACCACCGGCGTCAGGCCCTCGACGCTGTGTTGCTCGAACAGGCCGTATTCAATGCGATGGAAACCGCTGAAGCCGGGGTCCTGTTCACGTTTCTCGTAGTAGTCGGCGCGGGCGTTGATTGCATTGTCCAGTTCGGCGAGACGCTGTGCAGCCGGTGCAATGCGCTGGTAGGCGGCGCGGGCGGGCAGGTAGGCCGCCTGGGCGGCGCTCAGGTCGCCGGCATCAATGGCCTGTTGCAGGGCGGTGACTGCCTTGATCAGCGCCGAACTCTGCAGGCTCAGGTACACGCGGTACTCGGAGAGCGGCCCGATGAAGGCGGTCATGGACGGACGCGCCTTGGCCTTGGCGTCGGACTCTGCCGTCGGCGTGACGTGCAAGGTGCCGCGCGGATTGCTCAGCAGACCGCAGGTAATCGTGTAATCGCCGGGTGCCAGGTTGGCATTGATCACCTGGCTCAGGCCCGGCGCGATGTTTTCCCGCTCTTCGATCACCAGCACGCCATCGAGAATTTCCCATTCGACGGCGCGCTCGGAGCGGTTGACGATGCGGAAGGCGTTGTTGCCCGCCGCGACCGTCAAGGCGTTCGGTTCGCAGTTGTGCGCGTGGATATTGACCACGGTTTCAGTTCCGGCATTGGCTGCGCGCTTTTTCACGGCGACCTGCGAGGCGTAGTAGAACAGCCCGCCTGCGGCGATCATCAGGATCACTGAGCCGGCGACTGCCAATCGCAGGACACGGGGCGGCCGGGCTTTCCCGGAAGGCCCTGAGGGACGGTTAGACATGGAGGCCCTTATTCGTTCGTAACAGAAGAGGTGTTTGGCTGCATGACCTTGCCAGTCGTCGGGGTATGCGGCTTGAAGAACAGCAGCAGCGCCCCGATCAGGTAAATCAGGTAGGCACTCAGAGTGCTGACCGTCGGTGCGTCCTGGTAACCGAACATGCCTGCCAGCACCGAACCGGCAGGGCCGTCCATCGGCAACCGTGCACTGATGTCGAAGACCACTTCCTGCAGGTGATTCCAGACCCCGGCTTCATGCAGTGCCTGAACGGAGTTGGCGAGAATGCCCGCCGCCACTACCAGAATGAACAGCCCGGTCCAGCGGAAAAACAGGCTCAGGTTGAGACGCATGCTGCCGCTGTAGATGGCCACGCCGAAACCGACCGCCAGCAACAGACCGAGCAGGGCGCCCAACGGCGCGCCGGAGCCTTCGCTCTGCTGGAACACAGCGAGCAGAAAGAATACGGTTTCCAGCCCTTCGCGGGCCACGGCGAAAAACACCATGGCGATCAGCGCGTAGGTCTGGTTTTTCGAGCCGGTGAGGGCTGCGTCCAGCGATTCGTGCAGCGCGTGTTTGATCGATCGTGCCACCTTGCGCATCCAGAACACCATGGAACTGAGAATGCCAACGGCGATCAGGCCGACGATGCCTTCGAACAGTTCCTGCTGCTTCTGCGGAAACTCGGCGCTCATCAACTCAAGCCCGCCACCGACGAACAGCGAGAGCGCGACAGCCAGAAATACGCCGATCCACACCGCAGGCATCCACTCGCCACGGCCGGTCTGCTTCAGGTAACTGGCGATAATGCCAACGATAAGTGCGGCTTCGATGCCTTCGCGCAGCATGATCAAAAAGGGAACGAGCATATCTCACCGGGTCAAAGCTGTAGGGTGAATGTGTCTCGACGAGCCATAGGCCGGAAACACTGCGTAACATAATGATACTCATTCTTGAATGCGTGTAGTTGTTTTTTATCGGGATTGCGTTTTTGGCAGGTCGTTCAGGTCAGGTTCAGCTAATCGCTCGCGGTGTTTTGAACGTTCCGCGGCCTTCGACAATCAGCGATCATTTTCAACCCTCTTGTAAACCCTGGTTGCCGCTCTCATCTGGAAATCATCATGTCATCAGAATCAGACAGCACCGACCGCGAGCATGCCGAGGCGGTCGCGGCGCTCAGGTCTTTAGACCCGCAATGGCAGGCGCTGATCGACCTGGTCGGCCCTTGTCTGCATCCGGTCAGCGCAGCGCAGGACCCGTTTCAGGCGCTGGTCAAGGCCGTTGCCTATCAGCAATTGCATGCCAGGGCGGGCGATGCGATGGTCATGAGATTGCGCTCCCTTTTTCCAGAGGTCAGCTTTCCGAGTGCCCCGGCACTGGTCGAGCTGGATGATCAGGCACTGCGTTCCTGTGGCTTCTCGGCGTCCAAATGCCGGGCGATCAAGGCGATTGCCGCTGCGCGGTTGGACGGTCTGGTGCCTGAGGTCAGTGCTGCGCTGGCGATGGGCAACGAGGCGCTGGTCGAACGCCTGATCCAGTTGCCGGGCGTGGGGCGCTGGACCGTGGAGATGATGCTCATCTATGGGCTCGGTCAGCTGGATGTGATGCCAGCCAGCGACTTCGGCGTGTGCGAAGGATACCGGCGACTGTATGCTCTGCAACTCAAACCGTCGCACCGGCAAATGGCCCGGCTTGCCGAACGCTTCGCGCCTTACCGAACCATTGCTGCCTGGTATCTGTGGCGAGTACCGGTCGATTTCAGCGAACTCGGCTCATCTCGAATTTGAAAGCAAGACTCGGAGTGCCCAGTGGCTCCGACAGGCGCAGGCTTATCGAAACTCAAGGCAGGCTCGACCATGGACAGCACAGAAGGCACTCAAACGGCACGCGCCCTGCGCACTGAAGACGACCCGCGCTGGGACATCCTGGTCAATCGGCGTTCACACGCCGGCGCTGACTTCGTTTATGGCGTGCTGACCACCGGCATCTATTGCAAGCCGTGCAGCCCGACCCGGCTGCCGCGTCCGGAAAACGTGGTGTTTTTTGATAGTGCGCACGACGCCGAGGCCGCCGGGTTTCGCCCATCCCTGCGCAATGCCGGCGACTCAAACGCGCTGCAACGCAAGCACGCAGAAGTCGTTGCCCAGGCCTGCAGACTGATCGATGCCGCCGATTCGATGCTCAATCTGACCGCGCTTGCGGAGCAGGTCGGGATCAGCGGTTTTCATTTCCACCGCATTTTCAAAAGACTGACCGGGCTGACGCCCAGGGCCTACAGTGTCGCCTCGTTACGTTCGCGGGTGAAAGTCCAGCTCTCACAGGACCTAAGCATTACCCGTGCGTTGTACGAGGCGGGCTACAACGCCAACAGTCGTTTCTATGAGGCTTCGCAGAACATGCTCGGCATGAAACCTTCCGAATACCGCGCGGGCGGCGCCAATGTCGATATCAGGTTCGCTCTGGGGGAAAGTTCGCTGGGTTCGATTCTGGTGGCCACCAGCAGCAAGGGCATCTGTGCGATTTCGCTCGGTGATGACCCGCATGCGCTGATCGAAGCTTTCCAGGACCAGTTTCCCAACGCCAACCTGATCGGTGCAGACGCCGCGTTCGAACAACTGGTTGCCGAGGTCGTGGGTTTTGTCGAATCACCTGCGACCGGCCTGGCGCTGCCACTGGATATCCGCGGCACGGTGTTTCAGGAGCGGGTCTGGCAGGCGCTCAGGGACATTCCTGCCGGATCGACGGCCACCTATACACAGATCGCGACGCAGATAGGGCTGCCCAGTGCAGTCCGTGCGGTGGCCAACGCCTGCGGTGCGAACAAGCTCGCGGTGGCGATTCCCTGCCACCGCGTGGTGCGCAGCGATGGATCGTTGTCGGGCTACCGCTGGGGCGTCGAGCGCAAGCGCAAGCTGCTTGAAATCGAAGCGGCCGAAGGGGCAGGGCTGTTTTCAGGGCGTTGAGCAGCAGCCCATTTTCTGCAGAATCCGATAGGCCAGTTTCACCCGCTCCTCGTTTGGGTAGTTTTTGTTGGCGAGGATGGCAATCCCCAACTGCTGCTCCGGAATGAACGCCACATAGCCGCCGAAACCGTTGGTTGATCCGGTTTTGTTGACCCAGACCGAAGATTGCGCTGCCTGCGGCGGTTCGATCATTTCGGCTTTGACCGTGTTCAGCATGGCGCTGGCATTGCCCTCAAGCAGCGTCTCCAGACGAACCGGCAGCGGATACTGCTCCCAGATCAGGTCCTGAGTCATGCCGCCGACCTTGAAATAGCCGGTCCGGGTATCGCGCAGGGCTTTTTGCAGCGCGGCGTCGTTTTGACCGAGTCCGATGTTCGCTTCGACGAAGCGTAGCAAGTCGCTGCTGCTCGATTTCACCCCGTAGGCTTCAGCCGCCAGCGGACCTGGATTGACCCTGACCGGCTCGTCGAGTTTGTTGTAGCCCTGCGCATACAGCGCCTGTTTTTCATCGGGTACGTTGATATAGGTGTTACTCAGACCCAGCGCCGGAAACAGCCGCTGCTGCAGGGCCTGTTCATACGGCAGCTGCATGCTGCGCGCTGCAACCATGCCGAGCAGGCCCACACTGGGGTTGGCGTACGTGCGATGGGTGCCGGATAGATATTCGGGCTGCCAGGCCTTGAAATATTCCATCAACTGACGGGTGTTCTGCACTTTGTCCGGCACCTGAAGCGGGAAGCCGCCAGCCGTGTGGGTGCCCAGATGGAAAATTGGCACCTTGCCCAGCCGCGTGGCCTGCAACTGCGGAATATAGCTGTCGATGCTTTGCGTCAGCGACAGCTGCCCATTGGCCTGCGCCCAGGTAGCGAGGGTGGCGGTGAAGGTCTTGCTGATCGAGCCGAGTTCAAACAGCGTATCGCGGGTCACTGGCTGGCCGGTGGCTTTTGACGCGACGCCATAGGTGTAGAACTGCTGTTTGCCCTGGCGAGTGACGGCAATCGACAGGCCCGCGATATGATTTTCCTGCATCACTTTACTGGCTTCTGCCTGCACGAATGCGTCGACAGACGCTGTGTCGTCGTCGGCAACAGCCACTGCACTGACCAGCAGAAGTCCTGTGCAGAGCAGCGCTCCATTCCATTGCATCGGTTTACTCCTTGTTGTTTTGAGGCATGGGCCGATCATCAGAGAGCTTTCCTGGAAGCCCCACCGTGGTGGTCGGTCGTCAAAGGTTTGCGTAATATGCCCCCTTTTTTGCGCTTCCTCCATGGAGCGCCGCTCAGGTAACCCATGAAAACGATCCGTATACGTGCCGACGTTCTGGCAGGCCTCACCACATCTTTTGCATTGGTGCCCGAGTGCATCGCCTTTGCGCTGGTGGCCCATCTCAATCCGCTGATGGGGCTCTACGGCGCATTCATCATCTGTACGCTGACCGCGCTGTTCGGCGGGCGCCCGGGCATGGTGTCCGGTGCGGCCGGTTCCATGGCGGTGGTGATCGTCGCGCTGGTGGTTCAGCAGGGCTTGCAGTATTTGCTGGCGACCGTATTGCTAGGCGGTCTGATCATGATCCTGTTCGGCTTGCTGCGGCTCGGCAAACTGGTGCGGCTGGTGCCGTATCCGGTGATGCTGGGCTTCGTCAACGGCCTGGCGATCGTCATTGCGATGGCGCAACTTGAGCACTTCAAGGTCGGTGATTCGTGGCTCAGCGGTACGCCGCTGTACGTGATGATCGGGCTGGTGGCGCTGACCATGGCGATTGTCTACCTGTTGCCACGCCTGACCCGCATTGCGCCGCCAGCGCTGGTGGCCATCCTCAGCGTCGGGCTGGCGGTGTACCTGCTCGGCCTGCCGACTCGCACCCTGGGCGACATGGCGCACATTGCCGGTGGCTTGCCGGTATTCGCCATGCCGGATATTCCGTGGAATCTTGAGACCCTGCGCATCATTGCCCCGTACGCCATTCTGATGGCGCTGGTCGGTCTGCTGGAAACCCTGCTGACCCTGAACCTGACCGACGAAATCACCGAAACCCGTGGTTATCCGGATCGCGAATGTGTAGCACTGGGCGCTGCCAACGTGGTGTCCGGTGCCTTCGGCGGCATGGGCGGCTGCGCGATGATCGGCCAGACCGTGATCAACCTCAGTTCTGGCGGCCGCGGTCGGCTGTCGGGCGTGGTCGCCGGCTTGATGATCCTGATGTTCGTGCTGTTTCTCTCGCCGCTGATCGAGCGCATTCCACTGGCGGCACTGGTCGGAGTGATGTTCGTGGTCGCCCAGCAGACCTTCGCCTGGGCCTCGTTGCGTGTGTTGCGCAAGGTGCCGGTCAACGATGTACTGGCGATCATTGCCGTGACCGTGGTCACGGTGCTGACCGATCTGGCCACCGCAGTGCTGTTCGGGATTATTATCGCGGCGATCAATTTCGCCTGGCAGCAGGCTCGCGAGCTGTACGCCGACAGCCATGTCGAAGCGGATGGCAGCAAGGTCTACCACCTGCATGGCACGCTGTTCTTCGCCTCGATCACACCGTTTCTCGACCAGTTCAACCCGGCCGAAGACCCGACTCAGGTGACTCTGGATTGCCGCCACCTGAGCTTTGTCGACTACTCGGCCATCGCTGCGCTCAAGACCCTGCGCGAGCGTTACGCCAAAGCGGGCAAGCATCTGCGTGTGGTCCACCTGTCCGAGCGCTGCAAGCGACTGCTCAAGCGTGCCGGCGTGCAGCATGCCTGAGTTGAGTTGATGAGTTGCGTTGCGCGACGCAGCCTCGTATAGGCTGGATGTCTTTTCTCCGATAGCGAAGGGTGTGTGCCTGATGGATGCCGTCTCTCCTCTGCAAGCCTACGAACGTGCCGTCCAGCGTGGTTTTCAACCCGACCAGGCGCAATTGCAGGCCGCCCGGCAGTTGCAGGCGTGTTACGAGGGGCTGGCCGACGCTCGCGGTCGGGCACGCGGCGTTTATCTGTGGGGACCGGTCGGGCGTGGCAAGACCTGGCTGATGGACCGCTTTTTCGAGAGCCTGAGCGTACCGGCCCGGCGTCAGCATTTTCATCACTTCATGCGTTGGGTGCACAAACGCATGTTCGAGTTGATGGGCACTTCCCAACCCCTGACTGTGGTCGCCAGGGAGCTGGCGCGTGACGTGCGGGTGATGTGTTTCGACGAGCTGTTCGTCACCGATATCGGCGACGCAGTGATCCTCGGCGGGCTGCTGCAGGTGATGTTCGAAGAGGGTGTGGTGCTGGTCTGCACGTCCAACCAGCCACCGGAGCAGTTATACAGCCACGGCCATAATCGCGAGCGCTTCCTGCCAGCGGTTGCGGCCATTCTCAAGTACATGGATGTCGTGGCGGTCGACGGCGGCGAGGATCACCGGCTGCACCCCGGGCAACTGCATCAGCGTTACTGGATTGCCGAAGCCGGTCGACCCAGCGCCTTGCAGGGCATCTTCGACGCGTTGAGCGCGGATCAGCCGGTTCACGATTCGCAGGTCATGCTCGGTTATCGCAGCATCAACGTGGTTCAGCATTCCGACACGGCCGTGTGGTGCCGCTATCGCGACCTTTGCGAACAGCCGCTGGCGGCCATGGATTTCATCGCCTTGTGCGATCGCTTTTCGGTGATTCTGCTCAGCGAGGTGCCGCTGCTGGGGGCCGCACAGCGCGAAGCGAAAATTGCCCGCGGCACCGAGGATGGCGTCGAGCAGGTGACCGCAGGCGATCGCGAGCTGCCGCAGTTGTCGCCCAACGATGATGGCGTGCGCCGTTTCATCGCGCTGGTCGACGAGTGCTATGACCGGCGCATTCCGCTGTATGTCGAAGCGCCGGTGCCGATGGACGAGCTGTACACCGAGGGCTACTTGTCGTTTGCCTTCCGGCGCACCCTCAGTCGGCTTCAGGAAATGCAGCTGGAGCGTTTCACCGAGTCCTGACGCTCAGCTCGCGTCCCGGCGGCGCTGGGCCAGCATATGCTTGGCGCCTTCGATCATCAGGACCACCACGGCCAGCCAGATCGGCAGGTACGTCAGCCATTCATCGCGACTGATGCTTTCGCCCAGCAGCAGGGCGACGCCGACCAGCAGGATCGGCTCGACATAACTGAGCAGCCCGAACAGGCTGAACGGCAGCAGGCGGCTGGCAAGAATGTAACTGACCAGCGCCGAGGCACTGATCACCCCGAGCAGCGGAATCAGCAGGTACAACAGCGGTGCCTGCTGAATGGCCTGCGGATGGCCGTGGGCGATGAACCACAGGCCGATGGGCAGCATCAGCAGCATGTCGAACCAGAGCCCGCCGAGGTGATCGGTCTTGAGCTTGCGACGCAGCACGAAGTACAGCGGATAGCCGCCCGCGACCAGCAGGGTCTCCCAGGAGAAACTGCCCAGCCGCCACAGCTCATGCCCCACGCCGATCATGGCAAACACCGCAGCGACTTTCTGCAGGTAGGAGAGGTGCTCGCCATACACCACGCGGCCGGTGAGAATCATGCTCAGCGGCAGCAGGAAATAGCCCAGCGATACCTCCAGACTGCGCCCGTGCAGCGGTGCCCACATGAAGATCAGCAGCTGCGCACCGAGCAGCACCGAAGACAGCAGCAGCGCGAAGATCAGCAGCGGTTGCTGCCTGAGCCGGACAGCCACTTCGCGGACTCGCCGCCAGTCACCGCTGACCAGCATGAACAGCGTCGCGCATGGCACGGTGAGCAGCATGCGCCAGCCAAAGATTTCTTCACCGTCGAGCGGGGTCATCAGTGACGTATAGAAATACATGACCCCGAACAGCGTAGACGCCAGGACCGACAGCACCACACCTTTGTACACAACGGCCTCCGCAACAGCTGATTCGACAGATTACGCACCTGTCTGGTGCGCTTGCTCGCCAGTCTACTGGCCTGAGGTGCAAAAAGCTGCAAATCAGGCGTCCCCCGCATGGCGATGGAACGAGCCTCCTTTAAGTGCATCAGAGGTTTTGGCTAATCGATCAGCTTTGTTAGGCTGTCGCGCTGGTCGGTGTGACCGTACTCGGCAAATTACAAGGAGCATGCATGACCTCTTTCAGCACCGCAGCCCAGGATGCCAAGGCTCGGGCGGAACAGTCTTCGACGCGTATCGCGTTTTTCATTGCCGGTTTCAGCGTGGCCTCGTGGGCGCCGCTGGTGCCTTACGTCAAACAGCGGATGGGCCTTGATGAGGGCACACTCGGGCTCTTGTTGTTGTGCCTGGGGGTGGGCTCGATCATTTCGATGCCGCTGGCGGGCGCACTGGCGGCGCGGTTTGGCTGTCGGCGCCTGCTGGTGTGTTCGACGCTGTTGATCTGCCTGTGCCTGCCGCTACTGGCGACGATTTCCAGTCTGCCGCTATTGATAGCCACGCTGTTTCTGTTTGGTGCGAGCATGGGCGGAGTGGATTGCACGGCCAACGTGCAGGCGGTGATTGTCGAGCGCGCCAGCGGCGAGACGATGATGTCGGGTTTTCACGGCCTGTTCAGCCTCGGCGGGATTGTCGGTGCGGCGGGTGTCGCCGGCCTGCTCAGCCTGGGTATCTCGCCTTTTGCTGCGATGCTGATTGTGGTGGTGCTGACCCTGGCCGCGCTGGCGAAAGCGGCGCCAAATCTATTGCCCTATGGCAGTCCGTCCGATGGACCGGCCTTTGCGATTCCGCGTGGCGTGGTGCTGTTTATCGGCCTGCTGTGCTTCACTGTATTCCTGGCCGAAGGCGCGATGCTCGACTGGAGCGCGGTATTCCTGACCTCGTTGCGGGGTGTCGAGCCTTCCTATGCCGGGCTGGGTTATGCGGTATTCGCCGCGACCATGACCCTGGGACGGCTGTTTGGCGATGCAGTGGTAAAACGGGTCGGCTCCACTCGAGTGATCATTCTCGGCGGACTGTGTGCCGCGGCGGGCCTGGCCGTCGCGACATTGATCCCGTTCTGGCAGGCTGCGCTGCTGGGGTATGCACTGGTGGGGGCGGGTTGCTCGAACATCGTGCCGGTCTGCTACAGCGCAGCCGGTCGGCAGAAGACCATGCCTGAAAGCGTGGCCATCCCGGCCATTACTACAGTCGGCTACGCCGGGATTCTGATCGGTCCTGCGGCAATCGGTTTCATCGCCCATGTCAGCAGCCTTGAACTGGCGTTCATGATCGTCGCCGTGATGCTGGTAGGCGTGGCGATCGGCGGCAGCAAGCTCAGGACCTGATCGGTATTACAACCTGCGCGCCATCCCCGACACCCGGATGGAGCTTCCCGGTTGCTGCGGGATTTCGGCGCGCAGGCGCGACGGGCTGCCCATGTCCTCGCCCTGAATAATGTCTATCAAACCGCCATGCGGCCAGCCGATCTCGCGCAGGTAGCCGCCCAGTGCTGCCGTGGCCGAACCGGTGGCCGGGTCTTCATAGACGCCGCCAAACGCAAACGGGTTGCGGGTGTGGAACAACTGATCGGTCTCGGCCCACGCCAGCAGAATCGTCGCCCAGCCTTCACGAACCATCAGGTCGTGACCCGCCTGCTGGTCGTAGCGCATGGCCTTGAGCCTGGCCCGGCTGTTCAGCGCCAGCAGCAGATGCCCGGCACCGCCATTGATAAGCGCGGGGGTAATGCGCTCATCCAGATCGGCATGGCTATAGCCGAACAGCGCCAGGGCTTGTTCCAGCACCGGCGTACTGATCGGCTTACTGAAGGTAGGCGGCGATTGCAGCGCCGCCGACGTCAGCAAGCCCTACGCGTGGCCCTCGACGGTAATCTGCGCCTGATTGAGTGTCAGCTGAAACACGCCATCGCCTTGCTGTGCCGCCAGCGCTGCGCCCAGGGCGATGGTCGCGTGCCCGCAAAAAGGTACTTCTGCCAGCGGCGAGAAATACCGCACCCGCCAGCCGCCTTCGACAGGCGCAGCGAACGCCGTTTCGGAAAAGCCGATGTCGGCGGCAATCTGCTGCATGACAGCGTCATCGGGCAACGCATCGCCAATCCACACACCTGCCGGGTTGCCACCGCGATCTCCATCGCTGAACGCCGCCAGTTTGAGTACTTCAGTTGTCATCGAAGGGTGTCCTTGCCTGGGTCAGTGGGGGACAGTGTGCAATGACGAGGATTTGATTAGCCAGTGAGAACATTTGATGCACGGTATGCATGTGCGTGATGCATCACACCTCGCACCTTGCCAGACGTCGCTGCACCAGGCGTTCACGGAGTGTGTCGTAGGCCCAGTTGAACAGCAGGGTGTAGGGCAGAAACATCAGCAGCAGGCCGATGTCCAGCCAGAACGCTTCCATCAGGCTGATCGTCAGCCACCATGCGGCCAGCGGCACCACGGCCAGAATCAGTCCGGCTTCGAAACCCGTTGCGTGCAGGACGCGGACCGTCAGGCTCATGGAAAATCCGTAGCGCTTGCGCAGGCGGTCGAACAGCGCGTTGTAGGTCATGTTCCACAGCATGGCGATGGTCGAGATCATCACCGTCATGGCGCCCATCATCGCCAGTGACTGGTTCATCAGCCAGGCCAGCAACGGTGCGACCAGAATCACGCCGCCGGCCTCGAACAGCGCGGCATGCAGTGCCCGCTCACGCAGGGTTTTGCTGGCGACGCCGGGGTGCTGGTCAATGTGCGGTTGGCTGTTACTCATACTACGCTGCCCTTGGTGCTGGTTGATGGCAGCATTATCATCGGTGTTTGCGTTAATCTGAAAATCAATACCATCGGTTAAACCGATTTGAGAGTGCCATGAGTTATTCACCCGAAGCCCTGGAAGCCTTCGCCCAGATTGCTGCCCTGGGTTCGTTCAGCGCCGCCGCACGCCGGCTGGGCAAGAGTCAATCGACCATCAGTGAAGCAATCGCCCGCCTGGAAATCGATCTGGGCCTGGAGCTGTTCGATCGTTCTTCCAGGCAACCGGTCCTGACCGAAGCGGGGAGGGTCATGCTGGGTCGTGTCGATGATCTGCTGTGCGCCTCGGACCGGCTGCGTCGCGCGGCTGCGCGGCTTGCGGCAGGCGTCGAGCCACGGCTGACGCTGGTGCTGTCGGATGCCAACCAGTTTGCCGATTTCGAACGGCTGATGACCGAGCTCGATCAACGCTTTCCAGAGCTGGAGATGGAATGCGTGTTCGCCGAGCATGGCGACGCCATCAGCCTGGTGCAGTCGGGGAGGGCGTCACTGGGGCTGCTGTCGGCACAAGCCAGCTATCCACCGGAAATCGGTCACGCGACCATCGATGAAAGTGCCGATTTCGGGCTGTTCGTGTCGCACAAACATCCGCTTGCCGCGCTGGAACGGGTCGATTACCAACAGCTGGCCCGCTATCGCGCCTTGCGCCTCAATACGCTGATCGAGCACAGCATCCCCACTGACGACCTGCCCACCAGCGGCCATCGGCATTGGTCGGCACCCAATTACCTGCTGTTGATGGACATGGCTGCGTTCGGGTTTGGCTGGTCGGCATTGCCGCGCTGGCTGGTGTCGCGCTACTCGGGCGGACTGCTGAAAGAACTGCAAGTCTCAGGCTGGCCACGGCGCTCGGCGGTGGACGTCATCTGGTCGTTCCAGCGCAGTCTGGGGCCTGCGGGGGCGTGGCTGCTGGAGTCGCTGGTACCGTTTGCGGGAGAGTGAGGCGGGTTTGCGCAATTTCCTCTACGCCACAAGCCCTTCCAAACCTCGCGACTGCACCAGAATCCCGCTATAAAGAGTGCCTGCAACCCGACAGCAGAAGGATTAAGGCATGGCTTTCGATTGGCACTCCGACCTCATCACGCGTGACACGCCGGTGGATGACACCTATCGGAATACGCAGAACGTCAGGCGCTTCATGACCTTGCAGTGCGGGGCGTCGTTCAGGTTCGATCGGCCATTCATGGCGTGGATCAACAATGGCGAGCCCAAGAACATGGGGCAAGTCGCAGACCAATGGCTGCGCCTGCATGCCGCAGCCTCAGCATCGAACTGACATCGCTGCGGCGATGGGAGCGGTCCTGCAGGGTAAGTTTCTGTGCTGGTGAAGGCTGCTCACCAAATCGTCTCTCGCTCTGGTCTGGCGAGAACCAACAAATTACGAGCTCAAAACGCCATTATTTTTTGCATGCGAGTGGTTTTTCTCGTAGCGTGCTCGTGCCGCCCCGCATGACGGGAAAGCGGCGCAACCAATGCCTCAGGTGCCGCCGCTTTGACCCCGACAGATTTACAGCATCTCCAGAGCCGGCTAGCGGCTCTGGAGCAGGAAAACGCTTCGCTTAAAGAGAGCCTGAGCGTCACGGGGCGGGAGGCCGAATACGCCCTGGCGCAATCCCGGGAGCGTTATCGTTTTCTGTTCAACGCCATGGATGAAGGCTTTTGCATCATTGAATTCCTTGACGGGCCGCACGGTCCGCTGAGCGATTACATTCACGTTGAAGCCAACCCGGCCTATGAGTACCACGCCGGCATTTCCAACGTGGTGGGCAAGAAGCTGCGTGAGATGGTTCGCGAGGAGGCCGATGGCTGGGTGGAGTTTTACGGCGACGTGTTGCGGACCGGCAAGCCGATCCGTTTTGAACGCGAACTGGTGGCCACCGGGCGCTATCTGGCCTTGACCGCGTTTCGCATCGAGCCGGCCAGCCGTCGGCAGGTCGCTGTACTGTTTCAAGACATCACTGAACGCAAGCGCGCTGAACTGGAGCTCAAGCAGCTGAACGAGACACTGGAGGCGCGCATTGTCGAAGCAGTGGCCGAGCGCAATGTGCTGGCCGATGTCGTCAACGGCACCAATGCGATCATTCATGTCGTCGACTGCAATTTTCGCTGGATGGCCATCAATGGCGCGGCACTGCGCGAGTTCGAGCGCCTGTTCGGCATCCGGCCGCAAGTGGGTGACAGTATGCTCGACCTGCTCGACGACCGTCCGCAGAGCAAGGCTGATCTTGAAAGGCGCTGGACGCGCGCATTAGCGGGCGAAGAGTTCGCCGAAAGCGTCAGCTTCAGCGACTCGAACGATCCGGCCAGCCATTTTGAAATACGTTACAGCACGCTGCGCAATGCTCAGGGGCAGGCCATTGGCGCTTACCTGTTTGCCTACGATGTCAGCGAACGGCTGCGCGAGCAGGAGCGCCTGAGCCAGGCTGAAGAAGCCTTGCGCCAGTCCCAGAAAATGGAAGCCGTAGGCCAGTTGACTGGCGGTATCGCCCACGACTTCAACAACCTGTTGACCGGCATCACGGGCTCGCTGGAACTGCTCAAGACACGGGTGAGCCAGGGCCGTTTCAATGAACTGGATCGCTACCTAGGGGCTGCGCAGGATGCCTCCAAACGTGCGGCGTCACTGACTCATCGATTGCTGGCGTTTTCGCGCCGGCAAACCCTGGACCCCAAACCGGTCGACATCAACCGGCTGGTGATCGGCATGGAAGAGCTGATTCGGCGCACGGTCGGGCCGCACATCACTCTGGAAGTCGTGACCTCGGTCGGGTTGTGGTCAACCTTCATCGACGCGCCGCAACTGGAAAATGCCTTGTTGAACCTGTGCATCAACGCCAGGGACGCCATGCCGCGAGGCGGGCGGATCACCATTGAGACGGCCAACCGATGGATTGACGAGCGCGGTTCGCAAGGCCGCGACCTGATCCCCGGGCAGTACCTGTCGCTGTGTGTCAGCGACACCGGTACAGGCATGTCGCCCGAGGTCATCAATCGGGTATTCGACCCTTTCTTCACCACCAAGCCACTGGGGCAGGGTACGGGGCTGGGCTTATCGATGGTGTACGGTTTCGTGCGCCAGTCCGGCGGGCAGGTGCGCATCTATTCCGAGCCTGGTCAGGGCACGAACATGTGCCTGTACCTGCCGCGTCATTACCTCGGGGCGCCAGAAGAGATCGAGGCGGCAGATGCCTGTGGATCGGCGCCTGCACAGACCGAGCGCACGGTAATGATTGTTGACGATGAGCCGACCATCCGCATGCTGGTGGCTGAAGTGCTGGAGGATCAGGGCTACATTCCGATCGAGGCGGGCGAAGGTGCATCCGCGCTCAAGGTGCTGGAGTCCGATGCGCGTATCGACCTGCTGGTGACTGACGTCGGGTTGCCGGGTGGCATGAATGGCCGGCAATTGGCCGATGCTGCGCGCATCATTCGACCCGACCTCAAAGTGCTGTTCATCACCGGGTACGCAGAGAACGCCATCATTGGCAACGGCCATCTGGATCCGGGCATGTGGGTGCTCACCAAACCCTTCACCATGGAAGCGTTTGCCAGCCGCATCTACGAAATGATCGAGCGCGAAGACTGATTCCAGCAGCCGTCAGCGGGTGGGCGGCGCCTGGAATTCACCTTTGGACAAGCCTTCCACGTCATTGCCCATGCTGTCACGAATGCTCAGGTCTGCGCCCTTGTCGGTCAGTTCCTTGAGCACTTCAGTGCGTTTGAACAAGGCGGCGTACATGGCGGCGGTCTGTCCGGCATTGTTGGTGAGGTTCGCACCACAATCTGCCTGCACCAGACGCTTGGCGATGCTCAGTTCACCCTTGAAAATCGCACCCATCAGCGCCGTATTGCCGCGATTGTCCTTGGCGCAGGGGTCTGCTCCGGCGTCTATCAGGCGTATCACCGAGTCTTCATGGCCGTGATAGGCCGCCAGAATCAGACCGGTATAGCCTTGTTCGTCACGGATATTGAGGTCGTAATGAGCTTCGATAAAGGTGTCCAGCATCGGGTTGTTGCCTTCACGGGAGGCGTCGAAAAACAGCGTGCGCAGCTGGCTGGCAGTCTGTTCGGCGCTCAGCTCTGAAGGCGCTGGAGTGGGAGTCGGTGGTGTGGCGTTTGCGGCTGCGGCAAACAGCAGCAAGCCATAGATCAGATGCTTCATGGGCGTTCTCCTAACGGGAACCGTCCCGGCGACAAAGCACCGGGACGGGGTATCAGATCATCAGTCCTTGAGGCTTGCAGCCAGGGACTTGACCTTGCTCAGATCGCCTTTGGCGACTTCGGCTACCCGAGTGCCGTAGTCCGGATCTGCCTTGTACAGGTACGACAGCATGATGTTCTTGCTTTCAGTGTCGGTGTCGGCCAGCGACTCGCCAAAGCTCTGCACCAGGTCAGTCTTCTCTTTCGCGCTGTAGGAGCGATACAGATCACCCGCCTGCTTGAAGTTCTGCTCACGCGTGATCTTCGCCTGCTGGGTAGTGCCACTGAGCGGCAGCTGGCTGTAACGCGCCTTGTCATCCGCTGGACGCGGTTCCAGACGGCTCGGCTCATAGTTGACGCCGCTGGTGGTGTGACCGGTATTCAGCGCACCGTCCTGATTGCCGTTGTTGACCGCAACCTTGGGCTGGTTGACGGGCAGGCTCAGGCCATTGGCGCCAAGGCGATACATCTGGGTGTCAGCGTAGGAGAACACACGGCCCTGCAACAGGCGATCCTCGGAAGGTTCGATACCTGGAACCAGGTTGGCCGGGGCCATGGCGACCTGCTCGGTTTCCTGGAAGAAGTTATCGACGTTCTTGTTCAAGACCATCTGCCCGATCTTCTTCTCGGGAACGTCCGGCCAGATCTTGGTGGCGTCCAGTGGATCGAAGTCGAATTTCGCCAGCTCTTCAGGCTTCAGGACCTGAACGTACAAATCCCATTTCGGGAAGTCACCCTTTTTGATCGCGCCGACCAGATCGTTGGTCAGGTGGCTGTAATCCTTGGACTGGACCTGAGCGACTTCCTTGGGATCAAGGTTCTTGAGGCCCTGCAGGGATTTCCAGTGGAACTTCACGTAATGCACTTCGCCCTTGGCGTTGACCAGTTTGTAGGCGTGTACACCGTTGCCGTCCATGAAGCGATAGCCCGCCGGGGTGCCCTCGTTCGAATACAACAGGGTCAGCGTACGGGTGGCTTCCGGTACGTGGGAGAAGAAGTCGAAGCGACGCGAATCGTTGTCCAGATTGGTACGCGGGTCAGGTTTGAACGCGTGGACCATGTCCGGGAACTTGATGGCGTCACGGATGAAGAAGGTCGGGAAGTTGTTGCCCACCAGGTCCCAGTTGCCGTCAGCCGTGTAGAACTTGGTGGCGAAGCCATGCGGGTCGCGCAGGGTTTCCGGCGAGTGATTGCCGTGAACCACGGAGGAGAAGCGTACGAATACCGGGGTCTTCTCACCGGATTTGAACACGGTCGCCTTGCTCAGGTCGCTGATATCGGCCGAGGCCGTGAACTCGCCTTTGACGCCGGTGCCACGGGCATGCACGACGCGCTCAGGAATGCGTTCGCGATCAAAGCGCTGCAGCTTTTGCAGCAGCTGCACGTCTTGCAGCAGGACAGGCCCTTGGGCGCCTGCGGTCTGAGAATTCTGATTGTCGCCGACGACGGCGCCATTGTCGCGGGTCAGGGTGTCAGCGGCATAAACGGTCGGAACAGTAATCAGACCGGCTGCAGTTAAACACACCATGTGTCTGGACCAGTTTAATAACGGCATTTTGAATCCCTCATATTTTTAGTAGGCCGGGTTATCTTAGGCGCGTGAGGGAAATACAGTGATTATAAAAATGTATCGAGGCGATTGAGATAAATACTCAGGCAAAAGGTAGACCCGGTAAAGAATGTTTGTACCGCGTTCGTATGGTGCACTGAGAGCACGTTCATATGCGGTGGATCAAGTTATATTTTCCTGCGTTCGCTAGTTATGCATCTCATTGAAAATATTTGATTTTTATTAAATGTCGGCAGTCATTAAACACGCTGTTTTTCTCCGTGTTCAGGTTAATGTGAATCATTATCAGCTTTATTGTCTGGTAGCACTACAGATGGCCGTGATGTGCGCTGGTACGATCGTACTGATACTTGTGGCCATCTTGTTAGTAGGTGGCTATTTGATATTCTTTTTCCAGGTCATCGTATAAGTTGTAACTAAGGTGCCGCGCTGCAGAATGCTGGCAATATGACAATATCGGTCTTGAATGCCTCGACGCGCTATCATGTGGCCACATTCTGTACAGACACACCTCTTTAATGGAGCCCCTTGTCCCATGCCAACGATCATGCTGCTACACACCCCGCCGCCGGAATTCATCCGTAGCCAGATCCAGCAGATGGTCGTCGATTACGTGACTGACATCAGCCTGGTAGCCATCGCGCCGAGCAACCCACTGTACAACCTTTACCAGTACGGCGTGGGGTACGAGGTGCATCTGTACCTGAATGCCATGGACGGTTCGCAGCAGCTGGCCGTGGAGCTGATCGTTGCGCTGGACGACGAAGACCCCGAAACCGTCTTGGGTTTTTTGCTGTACCTGCCTGTGCAGGATGACCCGGAGGCCTGCGCCGTAGCTTACATGGCGGTGCGCGACAGCCACCGCCGTCAGGGCATCGCACGCTCGATGCTGGAGAAAATGACCAGTCGCTATCCGCACGCAGAGCTGTATTGCGTGGTCGGCAAAGTCGCGTATTTCGAGGCCATGGGTTTTCAGGTGCTGGGTGCGCGTGGTCCGCAGGTCATCATGAACACGCGTGATCACGGTACTGACGGTCTGCTTGTGGTCATGGATATCGCACCGATCTACAACTCGGTGGAAGTGCGGCAGATCCACGCTTATTTGCTCAAACAGCATGGCAACAGCGCGATGGTCGATGCGGAGAAGCAACGCGACCGCCATCTGGACCGCATGGCCCTTGAAGCGAGAACATTCGCCGAGCAACGTCTAGGCAACGATGGCCTGGCAGACGGCGTGTCGCAAACGTTGCGGCTGCACTGATTAAAGAAGAGCGTGCGAACGAGGCAGGACCGATAGAGGGCATTAGTTGCACACGTGCGACTTGTCAAAGCTCTTTTTATCAAAAAGCGAGGAGGCCGTGGAACGATCCAAATGAGGTGAAGTCATTATGACATCATCGCTGTTTGATCAACTCATTCCGGCACTGACACCACTCCTCATTCAGCAACAGGTAAGCCCCATGAACGTCCTGCGTCAGTCCAAGTTTTCCACCAAGCTGCTCTCTGCTTTCATCATTTGTGCATTGATTACGCTGGCCGTCGGCGCTCTGGGAATGGTGGGCGTGACCCGCCTGGCCAACGCTCTTGAGCTGACCTTCTCCAACAACCTTGTATCGGTCAGCAACACCAATGAAGCGCTGACCAGCTTTACCGCTCACAACCGCGGGTTGTACCGTTTGCTGGATGCGCAGGATGGCGGTGTCTCCGAAGCGGACAAGGATCGAGTTCGTCAGGCGTTGAGTGATGACCTGGCCCGTGCGCAAAAAGTGTTCGCGATCTACCGCGCCACGCCTCTGGAAGATGACGAGCGCGCTGCCGGTGATCAGTTGGAACTGATGCTGCCCGCTTACATTTCCGGCTCTCAACAGGTTGTCGACCTGATGAAGGCAGGTAATTACGAGGCTGCCCGGACCCAGTTGAACAGCCTGTCCTCGGAAAGCTTTACCAAGGTGCGCAGTTACATGCGCGTCATGATCGACTCCAACAATCGTCAGATCAAGGAAGGCGCAGCCGCTGCTGCCGACCTGAAGGCCAGTTCGGTATTGATGCTGGAGATTGGTGTGGTGATCGCGTTTCTGGTGGCGATCATGCTGGGCGTGCTGATTACCCGCATGATCACCCGTCCTTTGGCTGTCGCAGTCGCCAGTGCTCAGCGCATTGCGGGCGGTGACCTGACCCAGCCCATTGTTTCTACTAGTGGCGATGAGGCCGGACAACTGTTGAACGCGCTGTCCGATATGCAGGGCGGTCTGAAAAACACCATTCAACAGATTGCCAGTGCCTCGGACCAGCTCGCTTCCGCTGCCGAAGAGCTGAGCGCCGTCACCGATGAAAGCACCCGCGGGCTGACTCGCCAGAACGACGAAATCCAGCAGGCGGCAACAGCCGTCAATCAGATGACTGCCGCGGTGGAAGAAGTGGCGCGCAATGCGGTGTCCACGTCTGAAGCGTCGAAGTCCGCTACAGACGATGCGGTCGATGGCCGTGGTCAGGTCGATCACACGGTCAAGGGCATCACCACCATGGTCCACGAGATCACCGCATCCACTGGCGCTGTCTCCGAGCTGGCCGGGCATGTGCGGGAAATCAGCAAGGTGCTTGACGTGATTCGCAGTATCGCCGAGCAGACCAATCTGCTGGCCTTGAACGCCGCCATTGAAGCTGCACGTGCTGGCGAGCAGGGTCGTGGTTTTGCGGTCGTGGCTGACGAGGTTCGGGCCCTGGCGCACCGTACCCAGGCATCGACAGTGGAAATCGAAGGCATGATCAGCACCGTGCAGTCAGGTGCCGACGGCGCGGTTGCGGCGATGGGCAAGAGCCTGTCGCTGGCCACCAACACGCAGGAACTGGCCCTGCGTGCGGGCGCGGCGCTGGAGAAAATCACCCTGGGTGTAGCCACCATCAACGAGCGCAATCTGGTCATTGCTTCCGCCTCGGAAGAGCAGGCCCAAGTGGCCCGCGAGGTAGACCGCAACCTGATCAATATTCAGGACCTGTCGACCCAGAGCGCTGCCGGTGCCAACCAGACCAGCGCGTCCAGTCAGGAACTGTCGCGACTGGCCACTTCGTTCAACTCACTGGTTGCCAACTTCAAGCTGTAAGTCGTCCTCACGAGGCATTGTCTGGCGCACGTCTGGGCTCGATCGGTTGTTAAATTCCGGTCAGGCATAAAAAAGGCGTTGCGCCCGACCGGGTCATTTCGCGCATCATAGGCGGACTCAGCCCGAGAGAGACTTTTCATGCCTGTCATTCATTACCTTCTGCGTCTGTCGCTCCCGCGAGTGTCATTAGCCTTTCTGGCGGTGTTGTGCTCTGGCGTTTTTTCCAGTGCTGCGCTGGCCGGTGACGAAACGCAATTGATCGAATCCCTCAATGCCTATCGCGGCCAGGCGCAGCGCTGCGGCGAGCAGGTGTCCATGGAACTGCCGCCGCTGACCAGCGACACGCGTTTGGTGCTGCCGGCCAGTGGCAATCTGGACCTGCAACAGGCGCTGACCCGTGCTTCCTATCCGATGGTCACTGTGCAGGCGATAAGCCTGTCCGGTCCGAACAATGCCGACGCTGCACTCAAGGCGGTGCTGGAGAGTTTCTGCCGCGTGGTGCTGGACCCGCAATTCGTCGACATCGGGGTCAGCCGCGAAGGGCGAGACTGGCGTATCGTGCTGGCGCGCTCGCTGGTAGCGTCGCGTCTTGGCGACTGGCAGGCAGAGGGGCAAAAGATTCTGGAAATGATCAACAACGCCCGCACTCAGGCACGCCAGTGCGGCACGCAATCCTTCGCCGCTGCCACGCCGCTGGCCTGGAACCTGGTGCTGGGGACCGCTGCGCAACGTCATTCCCAGGCTATGGCCAATCAAAACTTTTTTGACCACAAGGATCGCGACGGACGCACACCTGGCGATCGCGCCGAACTGGCCGGGTATGTGGGTCAGCAGGTGGGCGAGAACATTGCCGCCGGCCAGGACAGTGCGCGCAAGGTGGTGGATGGCTGGCTGCTGAGCCCGGGCCACTGCGCCAACCTGATGAATCCGGATTTCCGCGAGCTGGGCGCAGCCTACGCAATGGACCCCAAAAGTGACGCAGGAATTTACTGGACGGCAATGTTCGGCACGCAGCAGTAGCGTCTGGCGCTGCGCTGGTAACCTGGAATCAGAAGCGGAATGCCTGACGGCCGATCAGCAACCATTGGCCGTTCTGCTTTTGCCAGATTTGGAAGTTCTCGATTTCAGTCGGCACAAGCTTGCCGTTGTTCACCGCCTGAGCCGAAAAGTGATTGCGCACCAGTGCCACGTCGCCGGACAGGGTGATCTTTTGATTGAGCATCTTCAGGTCATTGAAGGCGCTCTTGCCGGTTTCGATGTCCGCAATGAATGCCTTCTTGTCCTGAATAGTACCGCTGGAGTGACCATACGTGAGGTTGTCGGCGGTCAGCGCATCGAGTTGCGCTATGTCCTTGTGCCACATGGCTTGTGTCAGTTTGTCTACGGCATTGGCGACATCGGTCTCGTCGGAAGGCGAGGCCGCGACGTAACCGGTGAACAGGCACAGAAACCCCATCAGCAGTGTCAGCTTTTTCATGTTCATCCCTTTTCTTGTGATTATTGAAGGTGAGCGAAACCGGCGCAGATGACAGAATTCATCTGTCGTCGTACAACTTAGATCAGGGAAGGCCATTCGACAAGGGGAGATGCCGGGAAGCGAGCTTCCCGGCAGAGGGGCTTAAACGCGGAATTGCTTGGTGAGACGGTTCAGGCTTGAAGCCAGGGTCGACAGTTCGGCAGTGGCGATGGCCGTCTGATTGGAGCCCTCCGATGTCTGGCTGGACAGATCACGAATGCTGACCAGGCTTCTGTCGACTTCTCGAGCGACCTGAGCCTGTTCTTCGGCAGCGGTGGCGATCATCAGGTTGCGTTCATTGATCTGGCTTATGGATTCGGTGATTTCCAGCAGCGCCTTGCCGGCGCCATTGGCCATCTCCAGCGTCTTGTGGGCCTGAACGCTGGTCTGCTCCATTGCGCTGACAGCATTGCCGGTGCCGGTCTGGATCGAGTCGACCATCTGTTCGATTTCACGGGTCGATTGCTGGGTGCGATGCGCCAGCGCCCTGACCTCGTCCGCCACCACCGCAAAACCCCGCCCGGCTTCACCTGCACGAGCCGCTTCGATGGCTGCGTTGAGTGCCAGCAGGTTGGTCTGTTCCGCGATGGCACGGATCACATCCAGCACCTTACTGATATCCGTCGCCATGACGGCCAGGCCTTGTACCTCAGTGGAGGTGATCTGCACCTTGGAGACCATCAGGTTGATCGCCGTGACGGTCTCATCGACCTGCGCGCGCCCAGCCATGGCTGCAGTGCTGGATTGCGAGGTCACCTCAGATGCCGATGCGGCGTTACTGGCCACTTCCTCTACTGCCGCGCTCATCTCGTTGACGGCGGTGGCTGCCATTTCGATCTCGTTGGTCTGGCGCAGAATGGTGCGCGAGGCGTCTTCGGTGACGGCATGCATTTCCTCGGAAGTCGCAGCCAGCTGGGTAGAAGAGTCGCCGATCAGGATCAGGGCATTGCGCAGGTTGGCCTGCATGGTGGCGAGTGCGGCAATCAGTTTCGCCGCCTCGTCAGTGCCATGTTGCGGGATGTCCTTGCTCAGATCATTGGTGGCAATGCGTTGCGCGATACTCAACGAATCGCCAATCGGGCCAGTCAGACTGCGGGTGTACATCCAGGCGAGGAGCAGCGTGGTGATGACGCCCACGGTGATGAAAATGCCCACCATCCACAGCGTCTGCTGATAGGCAGCGTTAGCGGCAGCGCCGGCTTTCTCGGCTTTGACGTCGTTGACGCCGATGAGTTTTTTCAGCCCGGCTTCAACCTGATCGGCCGCGCTTCTCATTTCACCATTGGAAGTTGCCACTGCAGCTTCCAGATTGCCGGCGGCTACCGAGGCGAGGTAGCGATCCTGTGCCACCTGATACCCGGCCTGTGCCTGGGACAATTCGTCGAAGGCCTGGCGCCCTTGCGGAGTCACGATCAATTTGCCGAGCGTGTCAAAATAGCCGGCGATCAGCGAGCGCGACTGCTGGATATCGCTGAGCGCCTTGGTCTTTCGATCCTGCGGCTCAATCGGATTGCGCACACGGGCGTTGTTGCCGCGGATACTGACAAACTCCCGATCGATCGATGCGAGCTGTTTCACGCTCGGAAGCACATTGGTCTCGATGAATTTTTCCGCCGCATTGAGCTCGGCCGCCTGACGCAGGGCAAGCAAGCCCAAGGCAATGATCATCAGGCAAAACACGCCGAAACAGAGCGTCGAACGGGCGGCCAGGTTGAGTTTTCGCAGGATCATAGTGTTTCTCCGAAGGGGTAATCAGCTATCGCCCTCATTCGGATTAACTTGGCTGCAAAAGAGTAACAAGGTGTGTCAGAAGGGTTGCAATATCGGTTCTTATCAATACCGCTTGGTTCTGTTATGCGGACTCAGCGTTTCTCCATACCCAACATGAAGGTATCCACTGCGCGTTCGACCATGGCGCGAATTTCTTCGATGCTCAGCGGCATGGGCGCCTGTTGGTAAAGGCGAATGTCGGTCTCGGCAGTCAACAGCGAGGTCAGCTGCAACGCGGCGATGTGCGGATCGGTTTCACGCAACTGGCCTTTTCGCATCGCCAGAGTCATCAGTGAGGTGACTGTCTGCAGGCACTGGCTGGGGCCGGATTCGTAGAACATCATGCCGATGTCCGAGTGCCCGGACTCGGCCACTACCATGCGATACACGGCCAATGCCTTGTCATCATTGATAAGCACCATCAGCATGCGTTCCCCGAAGCGCGTGAACAGGGCCCGCAAATCGATCGGTTTGTCATCCTGGATCGCCAGCTCTGAAACCGCGTCGGCCAGATGGGCAGTTGCAAGCCTGTTGACCACAGCGATGAACAGTTCTTCCTTGGAGGGAAAGTAACTATAGATCGTTGCCTTGGAGCCCCCCATTCGTTTGGTGACTTCATTCATCGAGGCACGCTCGTAGCCCATTTCGAGGAAGACACTTGCTGCGGCATCAATGATGGCTTCGCGGCGAGCTTCAGTACGGACCTTCATTCATATCCTCAATTCTCCAGTGAGCAGATCGTGTACAAAATTCTCTAGACTGGAACTGAACCGTTCGGTACGATTTCAGTCGACTCCGTGGAGCTTACTGGAAAAGCAGGCGTAGATAAATGCCGATGGACTGCACCCGGCCATTCGTTGCCCGAATCCATTCAAAGATGGAGTGAACAGTTCTATGACCATTATCGACTTCAACAAATCCGTCAAACGCGCTTTTCGTGGTAACACGGTAGCCGCTCCTCATCTGGAAAAAGTGCTGACCGTGATTCTGAAGACCGACGCTCCTGTGCTCATGGGGATATGCAGCGACGGACTGCGTAGCAACAGCAATGTAGTGGGCGGGGAGTTTTACGGCGAAAACTTCAGCGGCTCGGTACTCTCCGGCGGCAGCAATACGCTGGTTGAGTTGTCATCCGAGCTTGCCTTTCTGGAAACCCGTTTCACGCTGGTCACCCAGTTGGGCGAAATGATCAACGTTGAAAGCAGGGGCGCTCTGCTCGTTGACGAAACGGGCCAGCACGAACTTCAGAACGGGCTATGGCCAATCAGCGAAGGCCATTACCAGTGCACTTGCACACCACGCTTTCAGGTCGCTCTGGGCCCTAACGAGTGGCTGGAGAAGAGCGCATTCATCGGCAGGTTCGAATACCTGTATGGCAATGAAGCGCTGATCAGTTTTTACCGAATGAAGTTCTGATTCATCCGTTTGATTGCCCACGGAGCAAGCCCGCGCAGGCCTGCTTCGTGGCAACCTCTTAGAACGTGACGCTGGCGCTCAGGCGTGCGGTGCGTGGTTCACCCACATTGACCTGCAACGGGCTGTCGGTACTGGACGGGTAGTACTGCTTGTCGAACAGGTTATCCACGTTCAATTGAAGGCGGGTTTTATAACCTGCCATTGGCACATCCCAGCGCAGGAACGCATCAGCCACGGTGTAGCTGCTCATGTAGAACGTGTTTGCGTTGTCACCCGCCCTATCGCCGACATAGCGCGCGCCACCACCGGCATGCCATTCGCCCAGACCGGACGGGACTTGCAGGTGATGGGTGAGATACAGGCTGGCGGTATGTTTCGGTGCCTGACTCAAACGGTTGCCCTCGTTTTTGGGGTCATCAAGCACTTCGGTATGTGTGTAGGCATAAGTGCCGATCATGTCCCAGCGCTCGGCAATTCGACCGGTCACGTCCAGCTCCACGCCCTGTGAACCCACTTTGCCAGCCGCTTCGCTGACGCCGGTAGCAACGGTGGTCACAACATTTTTCTTCTCTATGTCAAACACGGCGAGGTTGAAGTCGAGTTCCGGTGCCAGCGCATATTTGGCGCCGACTTCGTAGCTGCGGCCTTCTTCCGGGTCGAAGGTGGTGCCGTCATCGTTAACCGCCTCATTGGGGACGAAAGAGCGGCTGTAGTTGCCGTACAACGACAGGTCCTCATTGACCTTGAATACCAGTCCCGCCATCGGCAGGAATATATCGTCATTTTTGTTCAGATTAGTGTTGCGGCTGGCGCCGAGGCCTTGGGCGATGTGCTGGTCATAATGCTGATAGCGGCCGCCCAGGACCAGAATCCAGCGGTCATCAAGATGCCAGTTGTCCTTGAGGTAGATGGACGATGAGGTCAGTTGATTGCTCAGGTTGCTGGTGGTCGTACTGACAACACTGGGCTCCGCCAGGCTGCCGTAGCTGGGCGAAAAGATATTGAAGCCACCCTGTACGCCATTGCGGTAAGTCTTGCCGCGGTACTTGTCGGAATCCTCCTGCTCGGCACCGATCAGCAGATCATGTTGCTGGCCAAACACCTCCTGCTTGCCGATGAAGTCCCAGCTGGCATAACGCGTTTCATAATCGTAATGGCCGCCATTGGCCTGGCGTCGCAGCACGCCGCTGCTGGACAGCGTGCTCGGTTGGGCAATCGAGAGGCTGTAGCGGTCGTTGTTCCAGCCGTAGGTCAGGCGGGTTTTCCAGTCATCGCTGAGCTGGTACTCGAAGCGTGCGGTAGCGGTTTCGCTGATGCCGACCGTATTGGCCCATTTTTCGTCCAGGCGCTTGTCGTAGCTGATATCGGCCGGATGACCGCCGGTGAACACCGTGCCACGATCGAACGGGCTGACGTAATCGTTGTACTCGTAAGCCAGCGTCAGGCTGGCGCGCTCCCCGGTCCAGGACAGCGATGGCGCGACCAGCGTGTGCTGGTCAACGCCATAGTTACGCCAGTAGTCCTCGCTCTGACGCTCGGCCACCAGGCGGTAGGCCAGCCCCGAGTCACCCAGCGGGCCGGTGGTGTCGATGCCGAAGCTGCCGCCGCCTTCGCTGTACGCCGAGCCACTGAGCGTGGTGCTTTGCACGTATTGCGGCTGTTTGCTGATCACATTGATCACGCCACCCGGCTCCATCGCCCCGTACAGCAGCGAGGCCGGGCCTTTGAGCACTTCAACGCGTTCGGTAGTGGCACCGAAATTTTTCGACACCACCGAGCGCACGCCGTCACGCAGCACCGAGCCATCATCGTTGGTGCCAAAGCCGCGCTTGACCAGCGAGTCCTTGGTATTGCCAAGGGTATTGCCCTGGCTGACACCACTGACAAACTTCATGGCATCGTCCAGCGAGCGCACGTTGTAGTCGGCGATGGTTTGCGGTGTCACCACGTTGACCGACTGCGCTTCTTCCTTGAGCGGTACGTCACTCTTGCTCGCAGTGCTGGCGCTTTTGGCGCTGTAGCCTTCCTGCGCTTCGGTCGCGGTTGCCGACACCTGCGTAGCGGGCAGCGTTGCGGTTTCGGCTGCATGCACTGCGCCGCCGGAGAACATTGCCAGAGAAAGCGCGGACAGCAGAAAAGAGCCGGGACGGCGAGGGCATTGGAAGGAAGTGCTCAAGGAAGATGCTCTGCTAGGACGTTAATAGCAATAATTGTAATTTGATATTAATTCTCATGTAAATAAATGATTGAGGCGCCCGATGGTTTCGGTCGCCTCGGCAGACAGAGAGCCCTCAGCTCAGGACTGAGCCGTTACGTTGGCATCGATCCGCTTGCCCATGCTGATAATGAGCTCAGGCGTATAGCCCAGGGTTTTATAGAAGGCCTGCACGCTTTCATTGAAGGTATGGATCTGCAGGTTGATCTTCACGCAGCCAAGACCCGCAAGCGACTTTTCTGCGTGCCTGACCAGCCGGGTGCCCAGGCCGTTGCCGCGCTGTTGCGGATCGACGGCGACCGAATACAGCCAGCCGCGATGCCCGTCATAGCCGGCAAGGAGGGTGCCGACCACCTCGTCATCCGCGAGAGCAACGAAGAACAAATGGTCGTCGACAGCCAGTTTCTTGTCGATCGACAGGTCTGGGCGATTGTGCGGCATGTCGTCATTGAAGACGGTCTTCCACAACTGGATGACCGCGAGGCGGTGATGCGGGTCTGAATACTCGACAATACAGTTCATTGCAGGGTCCTTTGGCCATGAGTCCGAAGACTACTGCCACGTGCCCGGCAATGTCTAACCGGCGTTCTTAGAGTCCTTGCCCTGTTTTGTTACCTGAGGCAGCGATGCGGGTGTATCGAGCAGGGCACGAATGGCCTGGCTGTAAGCGGGCTGCCCGAGTTGCATGCTGTTGTTATGCGTACCGCCAGGCACCAATAGCAGTTTCTTCGGTTCCTGCGCGGCCTCAAACAACTGTTCGCTGAAGCGTGCCGGTACATAGCGATCCTCGGTGCCGTGCACGATCAGCACCGGCATATGGATGTCTGCAATCTTGTCCAGCGAGTCGAACTTCTGCGACAGCAGCCAACGCACCGGCAACGATGTGTTGGCAAGCGCGGTGGCCACATCGGCGAGGTTGGTGAACGTGGATTCGATGATCAGCCCGCGGGCCTGAACGGGTGCATTGTCCTTTTCAGCGTCTTCGCCCAGCTCGGCAGCCAGATCCACTGCCACCGCACCGCCCAGAGAGTGTCCATAAATCAGCCTGCGCTGCGGGTCGGGTTGCAATTGCTTCAGGCGTTCCCAGGCGATGCGTGCGTCTTCATATACAGACCTTTCCGAAGGCAGTTGGCCCATGCTTTGCCCGAAACCCCGGTAATCGATCGCCAGTATCGAGTAGCCCTGTGCCTTGAGTTGCTGGATACGGAACAGCTGGCCGGTGAGGTTCCATCGTGATCCATGCAGGTACAACACCGCCGGGGCGTTCTTGTCCGCAGCGGGCCACCACCATGCGTGGATATTCTGCGAGGTACCGAATGCCGGTGTACTGAGTTCGATTTCCTGCACATCTGCCGGCAGACCGCTGTACCAGCTGGCGGTACCGGGCTCGATGCGAAACACCAGTTCGCGCTCCTTGTGTTCAAGCACTGCACAGCCGACGGGCAGGCCAAGAATGATGGCTATCATGCAAACCCATCTGAGCGGACGGGCTTTGAAGCGGGCCAGTGGCGAAATCGACATAAAAGGAATAGTCCGGTCAACAAAGTGAAATAAATGCAGAATCTGCATTCGGGATGCAAGACCAGCCGACGAATACCGGGTTACAGGATATTGCGTACTTTCGCCGTAACTACTGGCAGGCTGAGCGGGAACGCGATGTTCGAGTAAAACCCATCGCTTCAACACCTTGCGCGAGGTGGCTCAAAGGCGGGGTCAACAGCGCTGCTCATTAGCACGTTTTGCTATTGAGGTAGCCCTTTTCGATAGCTGCGGATTATGCTGTGTCAGCGAGGGCGCTGTGTTTTTGTCACCTTCCGTCGCCCGCTGCACCAATCTGATTGCTGTATACCCGCGCTTTCTTCAATTTCTTCAAGAGGTTACCGCCTATGTTCACTCACCGTCCCCTGGAAGAAAAAGACGTCCCTCTCATCTGCGAGCTGCCGCAGAATGCCGATGAGCTGTTCTACATGTTCCCCAGGGCAACGTACCCGTTGACTGCCTCACAACTCAGTGAAGCGCTTCAAACGCGTCATGACTCGACCGTCATCGAAATGGACGGTGAGGTGGTAGGCTTTGCCAATTTCTCTCACTGCACCTTTCGCGGCCGCTGTTCGCTGGGCAACGTCATCATCGCACCGAAGGCCCGGTCCAGAGGGGTAGGGCGCTTCATGATCACCACCATGATGGGGATCGCGTTCGACAAGCACGAAGCGAGCGAAATGATCGCGTCGTGCTTCAACCACAACGTGCCAGGCTTGCTGTTTTATCCGCGGATGGGGTTTCGTCCGTTCCACATTGAAGAAAAGCGCGATAAGCGCGGCGAGCGTGTTGCGCTGATTCATCTGCGGCTGTCCGGCAAGGACCTGGAACATACACAAGAGTAAGTTTTCAACGTGGGCACGCGCGACCCTTTTCAACAGGGCGTGCGTGCCGTGTCGAGCCGCTTGCGTTCCAGGCGTTGACCGTTCGTCAGTCTTTATTCTCTTGCTTCGCGCGCCTTTTATCCGCTGTGATTCACGCCGGGTGCCATTTTGTTGAAGATCATGACGGTGAATCGTTTTTTCTGTGGATGCCCTCAATAAGAAACAGCGTTAAAAGGGCGCGGGATATTCAGTTATGGAAGTTGCCTGAAGTGCAGGGCACCGTGTATAACGGGTTTAAGCATCACGTAAGTGGCGACAGATAATTGGCGGGCTGGCGCGTGCCGTTTTTAAAAAGTCATCAACAATAAAAATTATCAAAATTTTGTCACTGCCGGGACATGCTTACACACATAAGGAGATAAAGAAATGATCGCGAGTGGACTGTCCGAGTTAGAACTCAGGAGCATTGTGGAACGTGCGTTTCTGCCGTTGCGTTGCACCTGTACGATTGCCAACGAGCAGATGAATGTGCAGATAAGCGACCCGGTATCGGGGCGCACCCAGCGTCAGAAGAGCCTGCCGCTCAGCCGTATCAATACGGTTCGGGACATCTCTGCGCTGGTGGCCGAGCTGCGTGAAGAACCGGTGACGACTCGAGTAGCGAAAGCGTACTACAGCGCTGCCTGATACGGCTGCACCCCGCTGATGCCGCGGCATCACGTTACAGGGCCCTGATCATCGCTGATCGGGGCCTTGTCATTTTTATGGGCGCTGTGGCGGCCTCATTCAGCGCCCGGAACGGGGCACGTCTGGTCTTCATGACCGCGAAACTTCTGGTGGCGCACAACCGCTTTGAGCTCGTCAAATTAACAGCGTCGAAAGCATGCTGTTTTTAGCGCAGACGATAAAAAATAAGTTGAACGCATTGAGCGCGTTAATGTCATCGAACACTATCTTTTTGAAGTGGCCTTCAAGGATCAAAAGATGCAAGGTCATTCAAATCATCAGGTTATACAGCGACACTGAGCGATGGCGGCCTCCGGCAGCCCGTTTGACACTCCCGCGTTTCTTTGCAACTATTCAGTTGCCGACTTATTTTGTAACGCATTGTCACTCTTTGCAGGTTGATAAAAGCGCTGTCTTAAAAAGGGCGGTAGCATGACGCCTCCCTTCTGGCAGGTCTGAAACTTCAAACTGTACCTGCAGTATTGTAATTTTTTGTGAAGACCACCTTTTCTAACCATGGCGTCTCCTCAGCGCCGTGAATGAGCGTGTGTGTATTCTGCTGCGTATGTTTCGCCTCGAATCGTGCATGGACGCTGGTTCGCCTTATCAGCCAGGTATTCGATCATCCAGAACTTCTGGACTGCACCAACGTATGAAAATGACGATGGAGCATCATTATGTTTGATAACTGTATGGAAACAGCCTGCGGTTGTGTGGTGGGCGGTGCCGGGCTGGCAGGCATGGGTTTTTTGTTCAACGCCCTGAAGAGCGGCGCGATGCCCGGGCTTGCTGCGAAAGGACTGATTGTCATTGATGCAAGTGACCGGCCCGGGGCGGGTGCGCTGGGAGACTACCGGATCACTGCCAACTCGGTAGGCGATGTATTCATCGATTGCCTTCGCGATCCTGCATTGCGCGAGGTGTTCGAGACCCTCGAATACTCGGCAGCCTACTGGCGCATCAAGGCGCAGGCACAGAGCGCGCCGCAACTGTCGGATGTGGGCGTGCTCATGGCCGAGGCAGCCAGGCTGGTGCTGGACCACATCGTGCAACGTTATGGCGTAGAAGTATGGTCCGGCACCCGCCTTGATGAAGTCATTTGCGAGGGCGACGGGTTCTGTCTGCGCGTTGACAGTGTGCATGGCAAAAGACGCGTGCGCTGCCAGGCGCTGGTACTCAACCTGGGCGGGCGACAGGATCCACAACACTTGATCGATGATCTTGCCCGACAAGGCCTGGCGCTGCCGGAGCACTGCACTATCCAGAGCGCCGACCGCTTGCTGCGCATGAACGCGGTGCAGTTGCGCGAAGTGTTTGCCCCGGCGCTGGCCGGTGACGGGCGCATAACCATCGTCGGGGGATCTCACAGCGCGTTCTCGACGCTGGAGAATCTGGCGGATGCACTGGAGTTTGCCGGCCTGCAGGAACTGACACTGGTTCATCGCAGCAGTATCAGGCTGTTTTACGAAAGTGCCGAGCTGGCACAGGCGGCCGGTTACGCATTCGACTCGCAGTGTGATGTCTGCCCGGTTTCAGGTCGGGTCAACCGTTCCGGAGGTTTGCGTTACCGTGCGCTGGAGATCGGACGCGAGGCGCTGCAAAGCGGCCGCGTAGGCAAAACCGGCGTGCGCGTGCAGATGTTGCAGACACTGGGCGGACGCTCCGATGAACATGAGCAGGCCCGACTGGCCCTGGCCGACTCGACTGTAATCGTGCAGTGCTCTGGCTATCAGCCCGTGTTGCCGAGACTGTGGGATGCCGATGGCAACCCCGTCAGTTTGCGCGAGGCCAAGGGTGGTCTCGACTCGGACGCTGGCGGCTGTCCAGTCGATCAGCACGGTCGTCGAATGAGGGGGCTGCATCTTTTCGGCCTGGGCGCCGGGCTGGGCGTCGACCCGCAATTAGGCAGCGAACCCGCCTTCGACGGCCGGATATACGGCGTCTGGCAGTTTCATCATGATGCCAGCCGAGCGGTACTGGAGGCGGTCACGCGCAGACTCGCTCATCAGCCTGTAGCTGCCGAGACGTTCATTTCGGACGGATTCATGCAGGCGGTGTTAGGCCTTCAAGCCGGTTAAGCGGGTGCAGCAGAAAAGCGCAGAATGGCGGCCATAAAAAACGGCGTCCCAGGGACGCCGTATGGCCGGTCTGCCAATAAACGGCAAATCAGCATTGAATAAGGGGGAGTGCGAGAATTATTGTGGGTCCTGGTTGGGAGCCAGTTCTGCCTGGATACGTTTGTAGATTTCTTCACGATGCACTGAAACATTTTTGGGTGCATTGATGCCCAGGCGGACTTGAAGCCCTTGAACGCCAAGAATCGTGACGGTGATCTCGTCACCGATGTTTATGCTTTCGCCTACTTTGCGAGTGAGTATCAACATAATCTTTTCCTTGATGGCCTCTTGAAAACGCCTCTCTCAAGAGGCTGGCGTTTGCCTTTGCGTGGTGATTGTTGCCGAGTGCATCCAAATGCATCCGTCTTATGACGTCGCACAGGTGAATTAAATTCCCTCGGTTCATTTTCTTGTCATCGAGATTTGCATCCCGGATACGACGAGTGCGCCAATTCTGCCCGTTTCGACGTGAAAATGCCCGTATTTACTGGCGTCATATAAAAAGTAACGTGAACCGCTGCACCGTTTCAGGTCGTCATCCTCTCGGTCGACGGCGCTGCTCAAGCCATTTCGATATGAGTACAAGCGTAGGCATGACTGCACCAGATTGCCCGTGCTTTCTGAAAATTCAAATGAAAGTGGTGAGCGAGTGTGTAGGAAGGGGCTGCGGATCACCTTCGTGTCCACGCTGATGCGGGGTATTGCGGGGGGACTGGAGTGGGGTGATGCACAGGTGTGAGGCGGGGCCAGGCCTTCGCGGGCTTCAGCTCCCGCGAAGGCCTGGTCGGGGTTTACACCGCCATTGACAACAGCATGATGAAGATCAGGCCGACGACCGAGAGGATGGTCTCCATCACCGTCCAGGTCTTGAAGGTCTCGGCAACGGTCATGTTGAAGTACTGCTTCACCAGCCAGAACCCGGCGTCATTGACGTGCGACAGGATCAACGAGCCGGCGCCGGTTGCCAGCACCAGCAGCTCGCGATTGACCCCTGGAATCAGGCCGACCACCGGCGCTACGATGCCGGCACCGGTAATGGTTGCCACCGTCGCCGAACCGGTTGCGATGCGGATGACCGCCGCTACCAGCCAGGCCAGCATGATCGGGTTGATCTGCGCCTGCACGGCCATGTGCCCGATCACGTCACCCACGCCGCTGGCAACCAGCATCTGCTTGAAGCCACCGCCTGCGCCGACAATCAGCACGATTGCCGCCACCGGGGCCAGACTCTGGTCCAGCAGCTTCATGATCTTGCTGCGGTCGAAACCACGCGCGGCACCAAAGGTGTAGAACGCCAGCAACAGCGCGGCAAGCAGGGCGGTGATCGGGTGACCGATCAGGTCCATCCAGATGCGGAACATGTTGTTTTCCGGCAACACCACGTCGGCAAAGGTCTTGAGCAGCATCAGGAAGACCGGCAGCAGGATGGTCACCAGCGTGATGCCGAAGCCTGGCAGGTTTTCAGTGCTCGACTCCTTGGCGATCTGATCCATCAGTTCCTTGGACGGTGTGCCGGGGATGCTTTTGGAAATCCAGTTACCGAAGATCGGGCCAGCGATGATGGCCGTCGGCAGTGCAACGATCAGTCCGTAGAAAATGGTTTTGCCGATGTCAGCCCCGAAGATGCCGATGGCCAGCAACGGACCTGGATGCGGAGGAACCAGACCGTGTACGGCCGACAGGCCTGCCAGCAGCGGAATGCCGATCTTGACGATGGGCACGCCGGTGCGCCGCGCGACGATGAATACCAGCGGGATCAGCAGGACAAAACCGATCTCGAAGAACAGCGGGATGCCCACCAGAAAGGCAGAGAACATCATTGCCCAGTGCACTTTCTGTTTGCCGAAGGTGCGTATCAGCGTTTGCGCAATCTGGTCCGCGCCGCCCGAATCGGCCATCAGCTTGCCGAGCATGGTGCCCAGGCCGAGGATGATGCCGACGAAGCCCAGCACGCCGCCGAAGCCGTCCTGGAAGGATTTCATGACTTTTTCCACCGGCATTCCCGAGGTCAGGCCAAGAAAGCCTGCCGCCAGGGTCAACGCGACGAAAGGGTGCACCTTGAAGGTGGTGATCAGCAGCACCAGGCCGACGATGGTCACCAACGCATCGACGAGCAGGAACGTCTCATGGGTCATACCGAACATGGGTGTCTCTCCGGTTTATTGTTTTAAGGAACTGTTAGGCTCTGTACGTAAAGTGGCTGCGCTCGGTGATGCTGCGTTAAAAACAGGCTCGGAATGCTCATTTACAACACGTAGACTCCGCTTCCTCGCCTGTTTTTGCCTTGCCTGACCTTCGCTCGCCGACTTTTCGTACAAAGCCTAACAGCGCCGACTTCAATCGTGTGTGCGCAAGACAGCGCTGTCTTTTGCACTCATGCCTGTGTCAGGCGTGAGAGCCTTTCCACCATGCTGCGGCTTGTTTGCCGATGACATCGATAGGCTGGGAGGCGTCCACGATCAATGTCAGCGGTTCGCCATAAGGCGGTTCGAGGGTCGCGAACTGGCTGTCCACCAGGCTGGCGGGCATGAAGTGCCCAGGCCGGTGCGAGCAACGTTCGGCGGCGAGTTCCTTGCTGAGTTCCAGAAATACAAAACCCAGGCCAGGCACCGCATCACGCAGGCGCTGGCGATAGATGAGCTTGAGCGAGGAGCAGGTCAGGACCGGGTGTTCACCCTTGGCGAGGGCGGCAGCCATCTCTTCGCCCAGGCGGGTCAGCCAGCCGGCACGGTCTTCGTCGTTGAGGGGGGTTCCGGCGCTCATCTTTTCGATGTTGGCCGGTGGATGGAACGCATCGCCTTCGATCAGGCGGCCGCCGCTGTTCAGCGCGATCTCGGCACCCACGGCGCTCTTGCCGCAGCCAGACACACCCATCACCACAAGGGCGGAAATAGCAGTATTCGCAGTTGTCACAGTAGGCACCTCATCTGGAGACAGCGCTGTCTTCTTGCGGGTGGACATGAGTCTCAGCCCGGGCTGTTCCAGTTATTTGTCGTTGTTTTGGGCTCATCAATAAGCATGGGAGGCTGTTCTCCGCGGGACCCGAACCGGGCAACCCCTGTGAAACCAGCGATAAAGCATTGTCACGTTCCATGAGACAGCGCTACCTTATGGGGCATTCGACACATTTGGCAACCCCTATGTTAGTTGGCAACGCATGATACGCATTGGTTCCCGCTCGACCGGCCGGCCCACGCTCAATGAAGTGGCGAAGCTGGCTGGCGTCTCTCCGATCACCGCTTCGCGTGCGTTGCGCGGGATCAGCACCGTAGCGCCTGAACTCGTCGAAAAGGTCCGCGCTGCGGCGCAGAGCCTGGGTTATGTAGCCAACCCGGCAGCCAGGGCGCTGGCTTCTTCCTGCAGTCAGACCGTCGTGGTGCTGGTGCCATCGCTTTCCAACCAGCTGTTCATCGAGACGCTGGAAGCCATTCAGGACGTGTTGCGCGTGCGTGGCCTGGACGTGCTGATCGGCAACTACCATTACTCGCCCGAAGAGGAAGAGAAGCTGCTGCGCAACCATCTGGTCAATCGCCCGCGCGGTATTCTGCTGACCGGTTTCGACCACACGGCAGCGTCCCGCCAGATGCTTGAAACCAGTGGTATACCCTGCGTGCACATGATGGAACTCGACACCCGCCTGGGCGCTTATTGCGTCGGATTCTCGCAACAACAGGCCGGCGCTGAAGCCGCGCATCACCTGCTCGGGCGTGGCCGCCGTCGGCTGGCGTACATGGCCGCCCAGCTCGACCCTCGGGTACTGCAACGTGGCGAAGGGTTCCGTCGAGTGCTGGAAAGCGCGGGGCTGTTCGACCCGGCGCTGCAGGTCTCGACCCGCCAGGCCTCCTCGATCGGTCTGGGCGGGGAGTTGTTCGCGCGTCTGCTTGACCAGCATCCGGATGTCGACGGGGTGTTCTTCTGTAACGACGACCTGGCGCAGGGCGCTGCACTTGAGGCCTTGCGCCTGGGCGTCGCGATTCCCGAACGGGTCTCTCTGGTGGGTTTCAACGACCTGCCGGGGTCCGCGCACATGGTGCCGCGCCTGACCTCGATACGCACGCCCCGGGAAGCAGTCGGGCAGCGTGCGGCTCAGGTATTGCTGGGCCTGCTTGACGGGGTCTCCCAGCATCCGCAGGTGGATCTCGGGTTTGAGCTGGTGGTGCGGGAAAGCTCTTGAGTCTTTTCCCCGGCTAACCCTGGCGAGCTTCCCCGGTTCATTGCGCTGACCAATGGTAAGGGCGCTCTGCGGGCTCGATGCCTCCGGGCTGGAGTGCCCGACCGTGCTGTCCTGCACTGTCGGGGATACCCTCATTCGAGCGGTTGCGGCCCATTTCGACTGTTATTTCTGACAGTACCCATCCCCCCGTGTTGAGTATTCAATGACCTTACGTTTTTGGCTCGGAGCGGCATAAGTGTCTTGGCCGCATAGTTGGATGACGGGGATATATCTTCTTATCTATTCCCCGTTCTGGCGGTCTTACAAGACCTATTGAAAGGTGAGAGAAATGCAAAAAAAAGCATCTCAGAACGTTAGAGCCTTGACGCATATCGTCGACCCCGTCAGTTCAGGTGTCCCCCTGGACATCGCGTGGTTGACCGGCATTATCCCGCTGGGCTTTGTACCCGCAGAGATCGCTATCAGCCCCGATGAAACCACGTTGTATGTCGCTCATGAAAGCGGCCGGGAAGTCAGTGTGGTCGACATCGCCAGCGCCAGCGTGACGGGGGCCATCAAGCGGGCAGGGGCGGGCGCGATTACCCTGAGTCCCGATGGCAAGAGGCTTTACACCATCGGCCAGAAAAGGTGCTACGTGGTCGATACGCGCATGCGCGAAGTGATCAGGATACTTCCGGCAGCCAACGTCAACAGGATTCTGTGCAGTGCCGATGGCCGTTTTATCTGCCTTTCCTTTCAGAACGCGCTCGGCGGGTTGATTCGCCTGATCGAGACCGAGAATTACACGGTCGAAAACGAGTTCGATCTGGGCGCCCTGACCAACGCGTCGCTGGCCCTCGGGATCAGCCCGTTGAACGACAGGTTTTACGCGACCATGCTGGTTGACCGGACCGCGCCTACCGATGTTCTTGCGATCAGCAAGGTCGATTACCTGCAACATGACATCCCCGGGTTTTCCGACCCGCGTTCGATGGCCTTCAGTTCCGATGGCGCCTGGTTGTATGTCGGCGGCATCGACGAGGTCTACATCATCGATGCCGCGACCAATAAAACCTTCTATCGGGAAAGGATCGGCACGCAGGGCTACCCGGTGAAAGTCATCGGAGTGACGCCGGATGACCGCTATGTGTACGCGATCTATACCTGTAATTACGATGTCTACCGGATCGACACGGTGAAGGGGATCGCCACCTGCATCGCTTACTTTCCGTCAGTAGGTGGCGCGGTCCTCAACAAGACCGGCACGTATATCTACTCCACCCATCCGGACATGAGCTGGATTTCGATCTACCGGCTGTAAAGACTCCAGCAGTGGCCTGGCTTGCGTGGTACCAGCCGGGTCGACCGGTCAGTCGGCGTCAAGCGCTGCGACACCGGCCCTGGCGATCTGAGCATCCTGTTCGGCCTTCACGCCTGAAACCCCCAGCGCACCGATGACCTGGCCGTCGACGATGACCGGCACACCGCCTTCCAGCGACGTCAGCAGCGGAGCACTCAGGAATGCAGTGCGCCCGCCATTGACCATCTCTTCGTACCCCTTGGATTCACGTTTGCCGAGTGCCGAGGTGCGCGCCTTTTCAATCGCGATGTAGCTGCTGATGGCGGCGGCGTCGTCCAGTCTCTCGAATGCCAGCAAATGGCCGCCGTCATCAACGACGGCGATGGACACGGCCCAGCCATTGGCCTGCGCCTCTTCACGTGCGGCGCCGAGCATCAGGCTGACTTCGGTCTGGGTCAGGACGGCTTTGATCTTCATGGGGTTCTCCGGAGCAGTGATTATTGAATAGGGTTCAGTGTGATTCAGGCGTGCCAAGTGCCGCGTCGATCAGTTCGATCCAGTGCCGCACGGGCGTTCGGCCGGCGCTGGCCAGATGGGTCTGGCAGCCGATATTGGCGGTGGCGATGACCTGCGGCTTGCCGCTCTCCAGCGCATTCATGCGGTTGTCGCGCAACTGGCGGGCGATGGCAGGCTGGGTGATGGAGTAGGTGCCTGCAGAGCCGCAGCATAAATGACCGTCCGCCACTGTGGTCAGATTGAAGCCTAGACGAGTCAGGACGCGCTCGACTTCGCCGCCGAGTTTTTGCGCGTGTTGCAGCGTACACGGGCAGTGAAACGCCAGGCGCGTCTCGGCCTTTATGCCGAGGGTTTCCAGGGGCTCGTCGCGCAGCAGTTCGACCAGATCCTTTGTTCGCGCGCTGATCTGCTCGGCCTTGTCGGCGTAGCCTGGATCATGGCGCAGCAGGTGGCCGTAGTCCTTGACGAAGGCTCCGCAGCCACTGGCCGTCTGGATCAGGCTTTCAGCACCGCCCTGTAGCGCAGGCCACCACGCATCGATGTTGCGCCGCGCCCGGTCCAGCCCGGCCTGCTGTGCGTTGAGGTGATAATCCACGGCGCCGCAGCAACCCGCCTGGCTGACCGCCGTAATGCCGATGCCCAGACGATCCAGCACCCGCGCCGTGGCGCTGTTGGTGTTGGGCGACAGGCCCGGCTGAACGCAACCTTCCAGCAGCAGCACCTGGCGCGCATGACCGGTGTGCGGGCGAAGGCCGGCAGGGTGTACCGTTGCCGGCAGCTTGCTGGCCAGGGGCTGTGGCAGCAATGGCCTGAACTTCAGGCCCATGCCGGTCAGGGATCTGAACAGTCCGGGGTGGGGGATGACCCGACGCAAGCCTTCACGCAGCATGCGTTGGGCGAGTGGCCGCGGGACCAGGTCTTCAACCGCCGCGCGGCCGATGTCCAGCAGGTTGTGGTAATCCACGCCGGACGGGCAGGTGGTTTCGCAGTTGCGACAGCTCAGGCAGCGGTCCAGATGCAGACGGGTTTTCTCGGTGACCGGCTGACCTTCTAGCACCTGCTTGATCAGGTAGATCCTGCCGCGTGGACCGTCCAGCTCATCCCCCAGCAATTGATAGGTCGGACAGGTGGCGTTGCAGAAACCGCAATGCACACAACTGCGCAGGATACGTTCGGCTTCTTCGGCACGCGGCAGGGTTCTGGCGTGTTCACTTAATGTGGTCTGCATGTTTCAAAGCTCCGCGTACAGTCGGCCGGGGTTGAAAATCCCCTGCGGGTCGAGTCGGGTCTTGAGTGCCTGATGGTAGCGCAGCACAGGTGCGGCCAACGGCTCGAATGGGCTGTCGACGACGCCCTGGCTGTAGCAGGTCGCATGGCCGCCAACCGCCATGGTGATCGCTCTAATGGTTTGTCCGTCCGCGTCCGACTTGAGCCAGCGTTGCGCGCCACCCCAGTCGATCAGTTGCTCGCCCGGCAGATCCGGCAGGCGGCTGTCGGCAGGTACACAGAGCCGCCACAGGGGCCGCGGGTCATCGAAGAAGGGCAGGCGATGCGCATTCAACTGCTGCCAGTAGGCGGCATCGAGCAGCTCGCCGCCGAGCCGGTCCCGGGCTGCTGCCACTGAACCTTCACCACCTTCCAGGCGCAGGCGTAGTACGTGGCCATCGTGGCTGGCTGCGCTGATCGGTATCGGTTGCTGACCCCACTCGGCAAGGCGGGCCAAGGCCAGCGCGCTGTCCATGTGCAGCACGATGCTGCTGCACAGACGTGGTTTTGGCAGCACTTTGAGCGACACCTCGGTCAGCAGCCCCAGGCAGCCGAAACTGCCTGCCATCAGGCGCGAAACGTCGTAGCCTGCGACGTTCTTCATGACTTCTCCGCCGAAACGCAGGTGCTTGCCAAGACCGGTGATGACCCGTGTGCCCAGCACGAAATCACGCACCGACCCGCTCCACGGGCGGCGCGGTCCCGAAAGCCCCGCAGCGACCATACCGCCGAGCGTCGCAGCGCCAAAGTCTGGCGGTTCGCAAGGCAGCATCTGGCCTGCGGCGTCCAGTGTCTGGATCAGCTCGCTCAATGGCGTGCCGGCGCGCGCAGTAATCACCAGCTCTGTCGGGTCATAAGTGACGATGCCCCGGTGCTCGCGGGTATCGAGTACTTCGCCAGCGGTTTCACGACCGAGAGAAGCCTTGCTGTTGCCGCCCTGAAGACGTAACGGCGTGTTGTCGCGCAGCGCCTGTTCGACCCGCTCGAGCAGTGCCTGGCTGACATCGTTGTCCATCGTGCTCATCAGAAGCGCTCCAGGTCGGGGAACGGCAATTGCCCGGCGTGGATGTGCATGGCACCAAATTCCGCGCAACGGTGCAGGGTCGGGATGTTCTTGCCAGGGTTGAGCAGGCCGCTGGCGTCGAATGCCGCCTTGATGGCATGGAAGAAGGTCAGTTCGTCGCTATTGAACTGGGCGCACATCTGATTGATCTTCTCGCGACCGACACCGTGTTCGCCAGTGATGCTGCCGCCGACCTTGACGCACAGCTCAAGGATTTTGCCGCCCAGTGCCTCGGCGCGCTCCAGCTCACCCGGTTGATTGGCGTCGAACAGGATCAGCGGGTGCATGTTGCCGTCACCGGCATGAAACACGTTGGCGACACGCAAGCCGTATTGCCCGGATAACTCCCTGATGCTGCGCAATACGCCCGGCAGCTCACGGCGCGGGATGGTCCCGTCCATGCAGTAGTAATCCGGCGACAGGCGACCCACGGCCGGGAAAGCGTTTTTGCGCCCGGCCCAGAAGCGGACCCGTTCGGCCTCGTCTTTCGCCTGGCGCACGTCGGTGGCGCCCGCCAGTGTCAAGACCTCGCTGACCCGTTCGCAGTCAGCGTGCACATCGGCTTCGACGCCGTCCAGTTCGCAGAGCAGGATGGCTTCGGCATCGACCGGGTAGCCTGCGTGAATGAAATCCTCGGCGGCACGAATCGCCAGATTGTCCATCATCTCCAGCCCGCCGGGGATGATGCCCGCCGCAATGATATCGGCCACTGCACGTCCGGCCTTTTCCACGGAATCGAACGCTGCCAGCAGTACTTTGGCCACTTGCGGTCTGGGCAACAGCTTGGCGGTGACTTCGGTAATGACGCCGAGCATGCCTTCGGAGCCGGTGAACAGTGCCAGCAGGTCGAAGCCCGGCGAGTCCAGCGTGTCGCTGCCCAGCGTCATGGGCTCGCCTTCCACCGTCAGGATTTCGACCTTGAGCAGGTTATGCACGGTCAGCCCGTACTTGAGGCAATGCACGCCGCCGGCATTTTCCGCCACATTGCCGCCGATGGAGCAGGCGATTTGCGAGGACGGGTCGGGCGCGTAATACAGGCCGTGGGGCGCTGCCGCCTGGGAAATGGCCAGGTTGCGCACGCCGGGCTGAACTCGCGCCAGGCGCGCCGAAGGGTCGATCTCGAGGATCTGATTGAAGCGCGCCATGACCAGCAGCACGCCTTTTTCCAGCGGCAGCGCGCCACCCGACAGCCCGGTGCCCGCCCCACGAGCGACCACCGGTACGCGCCGTGCGTGGCACAGCCTGAGCAGCGTCTGGACTTCTTCCACATGACGCGGCAACGCCACCAGCATCGGTGTGGTGCGATAGGCTGACAACCCGTCGCACTCATAAGGCCGCAGCTCTTCGGGGCGATGCAGGATGTCCAGGTCGGGCAACTGCTGTTGCAGCGCCTGCAACAGTTGCTGCTTGTCGACGGCAGGCAGCACGCCGTCGATGCGTTCGTCGTACAGAATGTTCATCAAGCCACCCTGGGTTGTTATTGTCGGGTTAATGCATCCTAGCTCATTCGCTGCGAGGCTTGAGTTGACAGCGAGGGTCCGATCACGCAATTTACGCATTACGTAATGGGTTTACGAAAATAAAAACACCGCATCCATGCGATATTTACCTGCTACCCCTGTTGTACGCAGCGCATCGTTACCGCGTCGACCTGACTGCATTCGTGCGTATTCAGCGGGTCGAGCATCTGGCCCGGCAGCCCTCGGTCTTTTACCAGGCACACCCTGATGCACAATCGGACAAGCCGGAGTAGGCTGCCCTCATGAAGATTCTTGGTCTGCAACTGATATTCGGTGATTTTCTCGCACGCAGCGTGCGAGGGATTCCGTGTGCGCCGCCCGCAGGACAGTGATTGCCAGGGTTACTCACTCTCACTTTCCTGCAAGGAGCCAGTCATGGCTGATCTTTACGAAAATCCAATGGGCCTGATGGGCTTTGAATTCATCGAATTCGCATCACCGACGCCCAATAGCCTTGAGCCCGTGTTTCAGATGATGGGCTTCACCAAAGTCGCGACCCACCGCTCCAAGGACGTGTCCCTGTATCGTCAGGGCGCGATCAACCTGATTCTCAACAACGAGCCGCACAGCCTGGCATCGTACTTTGCCGCCGAGCATGGTCCTTCGGTATGCGGCATGGCGTTCCGCGTGAAAGATGCGCAGAAGGCCTATAGCCGGGCGCTTGAACTGGGCGCCCAACCGCTGGAAATCGCTACCGGGCCCATGGAGTTGCGCCTGCCCGCCATCAAGGGCATCGGTGGCGCGCCGCTTTACCTGATCGATCGCTTCGGCGAGGGCACGTCGATCTACGACATCGATTTCAACTTCATCGAGGGCGTTGACCGCCACCCGGTCGGTGCCGGTCTGAAATTCATCGACCACCTGACCCACAACGTGTACCGCGGGCGCATGGCGTATTGGGCCGGTTTCTATGAAAAGCTGTTCAATTTCCGCGAGCTGCGTTACTTCGACATCAAGGGCGAATACACCGGCCTGACCTCCAAAGCCATGACCGCCCCGGACGGCATGATCCGCATTCCGCTCAACGAGGAATCGTCCAAGGGCGCGGGGCAGATCGAAGAGTTCCTGATGCAGTTCAATGGCGAAGGCATTCAGCATGTAGCCTTCTTTACCGATGACCTGATCAAGACCTGGGACGCGCTGAAAGCCACCGGCATGCGCTTCATGACTGCGCCGCCGGATACCTACTACGAGATGCTGCAAGGCCGCCTGCCCGACCACGGTGAGCCGGAGGCCGAGCTCAAGTCACGCGGGATTCTGCTCGATGGTTCTTCCGAAGGCGGCGAGCGTCGTTTGCTGTTGCAGATATTCTCCGCAACGCTGATGGGCCCGGTATTTTTCGAATTCATTCAGCGCAAGGGCGATGACGGGTTTGGCGAGGGCAACTTCAAGGCACTGTTCGAATCCATCGAACGCGACCAGATCCAGCGTGGTGTACTGACGCCGGACTGAGTGATCACCAGAGGCGTCCATATTGCGCGATCAGACGAGCCTGCCCAGGCTCGTTCTGAGTCAGTTGTGCTTGAGCACGTCAGCGTGCCAATTGTGAGAAGAGATATAACGCTTGGTGAATTCATGCGCCGGCATGGGGCGACCATACAGATAGCCCTGGCCTTCGTCGCACACATAATGGCGCATCAGACTTTCCTGCTCACGGGTTTCTATGCCTTCTGCCGTGACCTGAAGATTGAAGCCGTTTGCCAGCCTGACGACGGCCTCGACGATGACTTCGTCTTTTTTGCTGCGCTCCACGCCACTCACGAATGAGCGGTCGATCTTCAGTCGTGTCACCGGATAGTCTTTGAGCAGGCTCAGGGACGCATAGCCGGTACCGAAATCATCGAATGCGATGCCCACACCCAATGAGCGAAGGTGGCGCAGCGGTTCCATAATGCGCTGTTCGTTTCGCAGGATGATGTTTTCCGTGATTTCCAGTTCGAGTGAGTGTGCCGGCAAGGAAAAGTCTTCAAGCGCGCTTTCAACCATTTCGGCAAAGTCCCGCATGCGAAACTGCGCGGCGAACAGGTTGACGCCGATGCGGAATTCCTCGCAGCCGGTATTTCGCCATTGCGCTGCCTGCTCACAGGCTGAACGCAGTATCCATTCGCCCACCGGCACCGCAAGAAGACCGGCTTCCAGTGCCGGTAGAAAAACCGCAGGGGACACGACACCCAGTGTCGGATGGTTCCAGCGTATAAGGGCTTCGGCTCCGGTGATACGACCATCCGCAAGTCGTACCTGAGGTTGGTAGTACAGCTCGAACTCTTTGTTGGCCCACGCCTGACGCATCGATGAGCTGAGCGCGCCTCTTCTGGACGCGGTCTGTCGATGCTCGGAGGTGAAGGTGCGAACCAGGGAGCGTCCGTCAGACTTGGCCTGGTAGAGCGCCAGGTCCGCATTACCGAGCATTTGCTCCTCGTCGTAGTCGGAGCCACACCTTACGGAGACGCCGATGCTGGCGCCGATATAGATTGAATTGTCTTCAAACTCTATCGGCTCCTCGATGACCGCGATGAGCTCCAGGCCCAGCTTGATCGCCTTGTCGGGGTCTGCCGTTTCGGACAGGAACACGACAAATTCATCGCCGCCCAGACGCGAGACCATATGGCAGGCCGGTACGTGTTCGCGAAGACGGTGAGAGGTCACCTTGAGCACAAAATCACCCGCAGCGTGGCCCAACGTGTCGTTGACGTCCTTGAAACCGTCCAGATCGATCAGCAGGATGGCTGCTGAAAGCTGAGCATCGCACGCCTCCTTGATCCGCCTCTTGAGCGTCGATCGATTGGCAAGCCCGGTCAGGTGATCGTATTCGGCCGCATGCTTGAGTAATTTGTCCGCCTCGACACGCTGGGTGATGTCACGAATGATCGCTCCGAATTGTGGCTCGCCGGCAGACGTCCATTGTGAGAGCGAGAGCTCGATGGGGATGGTATGACCGTCGCGATGGACGGCCGTCAGGTTGATGGACTTTCCGATGATGGAGGCCGGACCGCCTGCAGCCACCCTCGACAGACCGGCATGGTGCCTGGAGCGCATTTCGGGCGGAATAATGATGTCGAGAGGCTTTCCCATGGCGTCCTCGGATCGATGCCCGAAAATGATCTCGGCCGAGTTGTTCCATGAGATGATCCGGTTTTTGCTGTCCGAGCAGATGATCGCGTCGGGTGAAGTCGAGGTGATATTCATAAAGCGGGTGTGGCTGTCTTCATTCTCCAGTTCGAGCCGACGCAACTCCATTCTTTCGATGACCATGACTGCCAGGTCCTGAAGAACCCGCTGATCTCGCTCCGAGAAAGTCTCCCTGGGTTTATTGTCGATCAGGCACAGGCTGCCCAGCACATGACCGCTGGCGGTTATCAGCGGCGCCCCGGCATAAAAGCGAATATAGGGAGCGCCGACCACCAGAGCGTTTGAGCTGAACCTCTCATCCTGCAAGGCATCCGGTACCAGAAAAACGTTACGGCCCATGAGCGCGAAATTGCAGAATGAGACGTCGCGGCCCGTTTCGCAGACATCGAGGCCAACGCGCGCCTTGAAGAATTGCCGGTCTCGATGAACCAGAGAAATCAGCACAATGGGCACATCGAAAATCCGCGATGCCATTTGCACGATCTGATCGTATTCGTGCTCAGGTGGGGTATCCATCAACGAAAAGGCATTCAAGATACGAATACGTTCTTCGTCATCATCGCCGACCGGGTAAGTGTTCATTTGAGGCCATCGCTATAAGCTGATCGCGCCTGAAACACGCAGCGATCGATGGGCAACGCCGCTGTGCCGGCACCGTTGAAAGCACCCTGCCAACACGCGCCTGCGCCATGCCGGAAAAACAACGTTCGATACATTGGCATTGGAGCACCTCTCACAGTAGCGTATCGGCAGCTGTTTTCGGACAGCTCAGAAGCTGTATCGTCAAAAAACCGGATACCTGTAACAACTTCTTGAGCAACTAGCCAGGCGGGCATCGATCCAACTAAGGCCAGCGTTACCTGATGCAACAAGATGTTCAGGTTAAGTGTCGCAAAGGTATGGAAACTGCATAGAAGGTTTCACTGCCAATTTGATGACAATCCTATGAAGCCGCTTTCCTTTATTTCGACGAGGCTTACACCTTCGGCGCTCAGCAAAGCGTTGATCGGCTTTATTGCCCTGGTCTGTCTATCGTTGATCATGGCCACCGCCTGGCAGATGAACCAGTCCAAGCTCGAGCGCTTGGCCACCGCCAGGATTGCGGTGTCCAATATCGTGCTTGCTGCTGAGCAACAGGCTCAGGACACCCTGCAACAGGCTGACAACACGCTGCGAGACCTTGCCGAGCGTGTTGAGCAGGATGGCGCCGCAGGCGAGCAGCAAAGCCGCTTGACCAGGCTGATGGCTCAAGACCTGGTGAACGTCAAAGGGCTTCAGGGGCTGTTCATCTACGATGCTCAAGGCAACTGGGTCGCCAACTCCTTTGCCAAGGGCGTGCAGACCAGAAACAACGAAGACCGCGCCTACTTCATTTATCACCGCGACAACCCTGACCCGTCCATTCATATAGGTTCCATTGTCGAAAGCCGCAATACGGGGGACATGATCATCCCGGTCAGTCGGCGTATCAATGCGGCGGATGGCAGTTTTGCAGGCGTTGCCCTGGCCACGGTGCCGGTGACTTATTTCCAGGCGTTTTTCCAGCGCATGGATGTAGACGACAAGGGCGTGATCTTCCTCGCTCTGAACAATGGCGACCTGCTGGCGCGTAGGCCCACATTAACCGCACTGATGACCACCAATGTGGCCAAGGGCGATATCTTCACTCGCTATCTGCCGTACAGCGACAGCGGCACCGCAGTGATCAACTCCGTGGTGGATGGGGTGGAAAGGATCTATGCCTATCGGCGTGTGTCAGGATTGCCCATCGTCGCCGCTGCCGGTATCTCCAGTCAGCATGTGTTCGCGCCCTGGTGGGCCTATGCACAGCGCTCCATGACCATCACCGGCATCATTATCTTGGCGCTGGTTTTTCTGGGCGTCCTGCTGTATCGGCAAATCCAGCAGTTGATCACTGCGGAGGGGGAACTGAACATTGCCAGGAACGACCTGGAGATCATCGCTCACACGGACAGCCTGACGCACCTGGCCAATCGACGCTGCTTCGATACGGCCTTGCAGCAGGAGTGGGGGCGGGCTAGCCGGAATGATGCAACCATCGCAATTATTTTGCTGGATATCGACTGGTTCAAACAATACAACGACACCTACGGCCATCTGCAGGGTGACGACTGCCTGAGGCAAGTGGCGGGGCTGATTGGCAACAGCCTCGACCGGTCTGGGGATATGGCTGCACGTTACGGCGGCGAAGAGTTTGTCATTCTGTTGCCTGAAACCGACCTGGCAGGGGCGCTGAAACTTGCGGAAAAAATCAGATCATCCATTGAAGCCAGTTGTATAGAGCACTCGTCCAGCCCGCTGGGCAGGCTGAGCATCAGCTCGGGCGTGGTGGCGATCAACGCAGCAGAGAAGAAGGATGCGCACACCGCTGCGCTGAAGGAAGCGGATCGACTTCTTTACCTGGCCAAAACCAAAGGGCGTAACCGCGTCGAAGGTCGCTCGATTCAAGGGTGGCAAGCAGATAGCCATTTTGCCAGGGTATCCAGTGCTTCCCCCTGATTCAGTCTGACGGACGGCTACCGCCCATGCGCTCGCTGATCGCCACCGCCGTTTGCAAAAGCCGCGTGGCCGCCAGATCCTGTGTCGCGTCGTTCAACACCGACCCCGGCCCGACCACGGTAATCACGCCCACCAGCTTGTCACCCATGGCGAACAGCGGTGAGGAGGCTGCGTTGATACCCGGCATCAGCAAGCCCTGAATCTGGTGCACGCCGGCGGTACGAATCTGCTCGACATGCTGCTCGACCTCACGCACCTGTGCGGCGCTCAGCAACGGCACTTCCTGCTCGCGAAGCGCAGCGGTTTCGCGGTCGTTCAGAAAGCTGTCGAACACCAAACCGGTGGACGAGCCAAGCAGCGGCAGCACCGAGCCGATCTGCGTGACCAGCGTCACCGCACCCATCGAGGGTTCGACATACACCACGGTCGGCCCCTTGTTGCCCCATACCGCCAGAAAGCAGGTCTGATTCAGCTCATCGCGCAGGCTGGCCAGCCAAGGGGCCGACACCTTGAGGACATCCAGCTTGCCGAGCGAGGCCAGCCCCACCTGCAACGCCTCGCGCCCCAGCCCGTAGTGATTGTTGACAGCATCCTGTTCGGCAAAGCCACTGGCAATCAGCGCCTGCAGATAACGATGAACCTTGCTGGCGGGCATGCCCAGGTGTTCGGCCAGTCTCGAAAGGGACGTGGCAGGGGCGAGTTCGGCAAGTGCCTTGAGCACGCCCAGCCCGACTTCAGCGGCCTGGACCTTCTGCTGGCGTCCGCCTGCGGGGCTTTCGGTTTCCTGGGTCATGGGGGTGCTGTGCGCCGATCGGGAAAGGCAGCTTTATAGCTTGACCGGCTGGCAAACTCAAATTACGTTATGCGTAATCGCTTTACGTAAAATAATGTTTCGTCCTGTCTCTGCCCGACCCCATGACAACAAGAGGTCCAGATGGCTATCCACTCCAGTTCCGGCGCATTGGTTTATCAGTCGGGCTTTGGCAACCAGTTCAGCAGCGAGGTGCTGCCCGGCGCGCTGCCCGTTGGCCAGAATTCGCCGCAAAAGCATCCGCTGGGTCTGTACGCCGAGCAGTTCTCGGGCACCGCCTTTACGGTCGCGCGCAGCGAAGCCCGACGTACCTGGCTGTATCGGATCAAGCCATCGGCAGCCCATTCGCGTTACCAGCGCATGGATCGGCAGATGGCCGGTCAGGAGCCGGGGCCGATCAACCCCAACCGGTTGCGCTGGAATGCCTTCGATATCCCCGCGGCACCGACCGATTTCATTGACGGTCTCATCCCCCTCGCCAGCACCTCGGCGGCAGAGCAGGCCGAGGGTGTCAGCGTTTACCTGTACACCGCCAACACCTCCATGCAGCGAGCGTTCTTTAGCGCGGATGGCGAATGGCTGGTGGTGCCCCAGCAGGGCCGGCTCAGAATCGTTACCGAACTGGGCCTGCTGGACATCGAGCCCCTGGAAATCGCCGTCTTGCCGCGAGGTTTGAAGTTCAGCGTGCACCTGCTCGACAGCAGCGCCCGTGGTTACCTCTGCGAGAATCACGGTTGCGCCTTGCGCCTCCCGGAACTGGGCCCGATCGGCAGCAACGGGCTGGCCAACTCACGTGATTTTCTGACCCCGGTTGCCTGGTTTGAAGACAGTCGCCAGCCGATGCAACTGGTGCAGAAGTTCCTCGGTGAGCTGTGGTCGACGCAACTGGAGCACTCACCCTTTGACGTGGTGGGCTGGCACGGCAACAACGTTCCGTACAAGTACGACCTGCGGCGTTTCAACACGATCGGTACGGTCAGCTACGATCACCCGGACCCATCGATTTTCACCGTGCTGACCTCACCGGGGGCTATTCATGGCCAGGCTAATATCGATTTCGTGATCTTCCCGCCGCGCTGGATGGTGGCGGAAAACACCTTCCGTCCGCCGTGGTTCCACCGCAACCTGATGAACGAATTCATGGGCCTGATCGACGGCGCGTACGACGCCAAGGCCGAAGGTTTCATGCCCGGTGGCGCTTCGCTGCACAACTGCATGAGTGCGCACGGCCCCGACAATGTTACCGCCGAAAAAGCCATTGCTGCCGAGCTGAAACCGCACAGGATCGACAACACCATGGCCTTCATGTTCGAAACCGGCAAGGTATTGCGCCCCAGTCGTCACGCGCTCGACTGTCCGCAACTGCAAACCGATTACGATGCCTGCTGGAAGGATATGGCCAGGACGTTCACCCAGGAGCCACGCTGATGACTACCGCGCTCAATCGTCGTAGCTGGGTCGAATCTGCCAACGGGCATGCCGATTTCCCGCTGCAGAACCTGCCGTTGGGCGTGTTCAGCCATGGCCAGACCTGCCCGCGTGGCGGAGTGGCCATAGGCGACAGGATTTTCGATCTGCGCGCAGCAACAGAGGCCGGGGTGTTTCAGGCACCGGCCGCCGAGGTTGCCGAGGTTGCCAGCCGCGACCAGCTCAATGATTTTCTTGCACTGGGTGCCGCTGCCCGCCAGGCATTGCGCGCCGCCTTGTTGCAGTTGCTCGATGAAGACAGCCCGCAGCGCGACAGGCTGCAGGGCGTTGCCGGTTTGTTGTTGCCGATGAGTGAGTGCACGTTGCACATGCCCGCTCGGGTGGGTGATTACTCGGACTTCTACGTCGGTATTCATCACGCGCTGAATGTCGGCAAGCTGTTCCGCCCGGACAACCCGCTGCTGCCCAACTATAAATACGTGCCGATCGGCTATCACGGCAGAGCGTCGACCTTGTGTCCCTCGGGTACGGCTGTGCGGCGCCCCAGCGGACAAACCCTGGCGGCAGGTCAGAACGCTCCTGCTTTCGGTCCCTGCCAACGCCTGGATTACGAACTGGAACTGGGGGTCTGGATCGGGCCGGGGAATGCCCAGGGCGAGTCCATCGGGATCGATCGGGCCGCTGAGCATATTGCCGGGTTCTGCCTGCTCAACGATTGGTCGGCGCGTGACATACAGGCATGGGAATACCAGCCGTTGGGACCGTTTCTGTCCAAGAGTTTTGCCACGACGATTTCGCCCTGGGTGGTGACTGCCGAAGCGCTTGAACCGTTTCGTCGTGCCCAACCGCCACGTCCGGACGGCGATCCGCAACCGCTGTCTTATCTGCTCGATGACCACGATCAGCAGGGCGGGGCGCTGGATATCGAGCTGGAAGTGCTATTGCGGACTGCACAGATGAAAGCCGACGGGCTGGCGCCCCACAGGCTGGGTCTGAGCAACTCGCTGAACATGTACTGGACAGTGGCGCAGATGGTTGCGCATCACAGCGTTAACGGCTGCAAATTGCAGCCGGGTGACCTGCTCGGCACCGGTACGTTGTCCGGCCCCCAGGAAGGTCAGTATGGCAGCCTGCTGGAGATGACCGCAGGCGGCAAACAACCGGTCACATTACCCAATGGCGAAGTGCGCATGTTCCTGCAAAGTGGCGACGAAGTGATTCTGCGTGCCCGTTGTCATCGCGAAGGGCACGTCTCGATTGGCTTTGGTGAGTGCCGGGGCGTTGTGCTGGACTGACCGCTTCAGCGTCAGCGGGTTATTTCGTACCAGCCGAGAAACATGTCCAGCGTCGACTCGACCACCGTGTGCTGCTCCTCGGGGGTAAGCAATGCAGCACTGAACGTCACCTGCGGCCAGAACGCGAACGACTTGAGCAATGCATGCATTTGCGTCGCGGCAAAGGCCGGGTCAACCGGCTTCAGGCGGCCGTCCTTCTGCGCGGCGCGAATCCAGGCACTGAAGGTTTCTTCTCGTTCATTGATACGCGCCATCCACACCTGAGCCCGTTCGGGTGAGTGAATGGTGGCGCCGACCACCACGCGGGCCAGGTCGATAAAGTGGCTGTTGGTCAGATTGCGCATCTTGCCCCACAGCAATTCCCGCAACTGCTCGCGCAGCCCGATTTGCGGGCGAAAAACCACCTCAGCCTGCGGCGGGGCGCAGCTCCAGAGGCGCTGCAGCATCTCGGCGAACAGTTCTTCCTTGCTGGGGAAATGGTTATAGACCGTACGCTTGGAAACCTTGGCCCGCGCGGCGATCCGGTCCATGCTGGTGATCTCGAAGCCACGATCGCCGAATTCGGCAATAGCCGCCTGGACGATGGATTCGCGTTTCTGATCGGTAAGGCGCATGGGTTCGGTCATTAGGTTCGCTTCAAACGTGCGTTTAGAGAAAATTACACTCAGCAGTTTACTTGTCGCCAAGGATCATGCAAGCTTAAAACTACACCGTGTAGTGTAAAACACTGTTACATATTTTCCCTCGGACATCCTGCAACAGGATCACGTACGAAGAATGCACGGCTGGAGCCTCAACCTGCCCCCAGGAGTCAGCGAACCATGGCCTCGACACATCAGAAAAAGTATGCTTCTTCACTGCCTGTCTTGTCCCGCCACGCAGGGCGATACCGCAATCATGCGGCCATGAAGCCGTCGAGTCTGCTGCGCACGCTCGGGATTTTCTGGGATCAGGTGTTCAACAAGCCCAAGGACACACGCCCGGCAGGCGACATTCCGGTACAGCCGCTGTCGCGTCAACAGTTGCTGGCAGCGCCGAACAACACTGTTTACCGCCTGGGGCATTCGACCGTTCTGCTCAAACTGCGCGACCAGTTCTGGCTGACCGACCCCGTGTTTGCCGAGCGTGCCTCGCCCGTGCAGTGGGCTGGCCCGCAGCGCTTTCATCAGCCGCCGATCAGCCTCGAAGAGTTGCCGCCGATCAAGGCGGTGATTCTTTCGCACAACCATTACGATCACCTCGATCGCATGGCCATCAAGGCGCTGACCGAAAAGACCGAGCACTTTCTGGCGCCGCTTGGCGTGGGCGATACGTTGATCGAGTGGGGCGTGCCTGCGCACAAGGTGCGTCAGCTGGACTGGTGGCAGTCGACCGAGGTGGTGGGCATCGAGTTCGTCGCCACGCCCTCGCAGCATTTCTCGGGGCGTACGCTGCTCGACAGCAACCGCACCTTGTGGGCGTCCTGGGTGATGATCGATGGCGATCAACGGATCTTCTTCAGTGGCGACAGCGGTTACTTCGATGGTTTCAAAACCATTGGCGAGCAATACGGACCATTTGACCTGACCCTGATGGAAACCGGCGCCTACAACGTCGAGTGGCCCGATGTGCACATGCAGCCCGAGCAGACGCTGCAGGCGCACCTGGACCTGCGCGGTCGCTGGTTGCTGCCGATCCACAACGGCACCTTCGACCTGTCGATGCATGCCTGGCACGAACCGTTCGATCGCATTCTGGCCCTGGCCTGGGAGCAGAATGTCTCGATCGCCACGCCGATGATGGGCCAGCCGTTCTATGTGCAATACCCGTGTCGCGGTCTGACCTGGTGGCTGGGCGTGGATGAGGTGGTTGAGCCTGAAACCGCACAGACCGAGGGTGCAGAATCCTGCGGCTGCCGTCGGCAGAATGCCTGAAATCTGCCTGTGGCATGGGTGAACTGATTTTTAGATAGCACGGCCCAGATTTTGATTTGTCACCTGAGCACGCGCCCGGCCTAATCATGACCATCAATAGCGATGGTGACGGTATGCAGATGCGTGGCTCGGCGGTTCAGAATATGGGGTTGATGATCAGTGTCCTGTTGGTGGCGCTGAACCTGCGCCCTTCGATGGCCGCGGTCGGTCCATTGCTGGTGGCGATTCGTCTGGACGTCCCGCTGGGTTTCGGGACGGCGTCGTTGCTGACCATGCTGCCGGTCATGGCCATGGGACTGGCCATGTTTTTCGGCATGGGCATTGCTCGTTACCTGGGTTCGTATCGCAGCATCATGCTTTCACTGGCGCTTATCGGTCTGGCAACCCTGGCGCGTCTGTTTCTCGATTCTGCTGCCGAACTGATTTTCAGCGCTGTGCTGGCGGGTCTGGGTATTGCCTTGATTCAGGCGCTGATGCCCGCGTTGATCAAATCGCGCTTCAAGGCCGACGTCTCCTTGTACATGGGGCTGTACGTGACCGCGATTATGGGCGGGGCCGCGCTGGCCGCCTCATTCAGCCCTCTGGTAATGAGCAGCAGTGGCAGTTGGCGCGTCGGCCTGGCGGTCTGGTCGCTACTGGCTCTTCTGGCAATGTGCTTCTGGTTTGCCCAGCGGCACGTGTTGCAGTCCGACGCGTCAATCGCTGCAGGGCACCGGCAGACCTTCTTCCACATGCCTCGGGCCTGGATGCTGGGGATTTTCTTCGGTCTTGGCACTGCGTCCTATACCTGTGTGTTGGCCTGGCTGGCGCCCTATTATCTGGAAAACGGCTGGGGTGAGCAGGGTGCAGGGTTACTGCTGGGCTTTCTGACCCTGATGGAGGTCGTATCGGGTCTGCTGGTTCCGGCGCTGGCCAACCGCAGTCGCGATAAGCGCGTGGCGCTGGTTGTGCTGCTGATATTGATGATGACCGGCTTTGCCGGGCTGATTTTGATGCCGCAGCAGTTGGGCCTGCTGTGGGCATGCCTGCTGGGCTTGGGGATTGGCGGTCTTTTTCCGATGAGCCTGATCGTGTCCATGGATCATTGCGATGATCCGCAGCAGGCGGGCAGCCTGACGGCATTCGTGCAGGGCGTGGGTTATCTGATCGCCAGCCTGTCGCCGCTGCTTGCCGGAGTGATTCGTGACCTGACGGGCAGCTTTGCGGGTGCATGGTGGTCACTGATGGCGTTGGTCGTGATCATGCTGTTGATGGTGGTGCGACTCGACCCTCGACGTTATGCTGATCATCTGCGCGACGCACTCGGCGAACCTGTCATCACTGGCAGACAGGCTGAATGATTGCATTTTGATGCTATCTTGTGCGCGTTGACCTGACCGCCCGGTCATAGCGCCAGCGAGATGCCTTGATGCTTAACAGTAATGCCCTGAGAAAGCTGGACATGCAGGACCTCATGGTCTTTGTCTCGGTGTATGAGCAGCGCAACCTGACCCTGGTCGCGGAAGCGTTGCATGTCAGCCAGTCGACGGTCAGTTACTGCCTGAAAAAGCTGCGTGCCAACTTCGAGGACGATCTGTTCATCTGCACCCGCAACGGCATGCGTCCGACCCGCAAGGCGTTGGCCATGCATGACCATGTGCAGCAGATTCTCCGCTCGGTCAACCTGTGTCATGACGGTCTCGATCTGTTCGACCCGACTCGCGCACAGACCACCTTCACGGTCTGCGCGCCTGAGTATTTCGAGCTGCTGGTATTGCCGCATTTGCTGCGTGACTTCGTTGCAGCCGGCTTCTCGGTGACGGTCAATGTGCAAAAGCTGGAGAAGCAGTTGCCTGCCGAGCAATTGAACGACGGTCTGTTTGACCTCGCCCTGTGCTTCGGGCCTGGCTTTCACCGAGTCCCGGACAGCCTGATTTCGCAGGTGTTGATGGAGGATGATCTGGTTTGCATCATGGACTCCCGGTTCGCGCCGGTCAGCGCCCTGATCGACCTGCAAACCTTCATCCGGCACCGTCATGTCTACCCGACGCCTTGGACGTCCGACACCAACATGGTGGATGGCTGGCTGCAGCGCCAGGGGCTTGAGCGCCACATCGTCGCGCGCGCCAACAGCTACCGGGCGGCATTGCAATTGCTGGAAGGCACCGATTTCATTCTGGTTCTGCCACGCCGTATTCAGACGCTGCTGGGCAATGAGCCGTGGATTTGCGTATTCGAACTGCCACCTGACTTGCCCGGCTTCAGTCTGGACATGCTGTGGAGCGCCCAGGCGGATCGAGACGAAGCCAGTGGCTGGCTGCGTGAACAAGTCGTGAAGGTGTGTGCCGAGCGCGGCTTGCTCTGACGCGGCGTCAGTTGCCTGACTTGTCTTTCTGCGGGTCGGGAGAGGTGGCAGGTCGGGCCTGTTCACCCTGCTGATTGAGCTGTTTGTTCTTCTCGCCCACTTTGCCGGCGTTTTCCGGCTTGTGATCGAGGTCTTCGCGTTTGGATTCATCAGCCATGACCGTATTCCTTATTGTCGAGGGGTGTGGTTATTGGTCAGTGTGGCGTGTGCAAGATTCGATTTAAATGACGCGCGGTCCGTTGCCCGATGCTGATCGCGTCGGACGCCGAACCGCACACATCGATCAGCTCAGCAGCGTGATCAGGTCTTTGGCTGCCTGCGCCGAACTGGCCGGGTTCTGGCCAGTCACCAGCTTGCCATCGGTCAATACGTAAACGCCCCAGTCGTCGCCCTTGGAGTAGTCACCGCCCAGTTGCTTGAGCGTGTCTTCGACCAGAAAAGGTACGACATTGGTCAGGCCGACCGCTTCTTCTTCACTGTTGGTGAAGCCTGTGACGCGGCGGCCCTTGACCAGTGGCTGGCCGTCCGCTGCTTTGACGTGACGCAATACGCCAGGTGCATGGCAGACCATTGCGTGTGGCTTGTCTGCCTTGGCAAATGCCTCGATCAGAGCGATGGAGTGCTTGTCTTCAGCCAGGTCCCACAGCGGGCCGTGACCGCCCGGGTAGAACACGGCATCGAAATCGGCAGCATTGACGCCAGACAGAAGGCCGGTGTTAGCGAGTGCTTTCTGCGCATCTGCATCTTTGGAGAAACGCTTGGTGTCTTCGGTCTGCGCGTCGGGCTCATCGCTCTTCGGGTCCAGCGGTGGTTGACCGCCTTTCGGAGAAACCAGCGTAACGTCGGCACCGGCCTCTTTGAACGCGTAATACGGCGCGACGAACTCTTCGAGCCAGAAACCGGTTTTCTTGCCGGTGTCGCCCAGTTGGTCATGGGATGTCAAAACCATCAGGATTTTCATGTGCATGCTCGTCTTCGAAGGGTTGAGAGGGTGTAGACAGGCGAAAACCTCAAGTGTTGTGAGAATTTTTTACCACCGAAACGAGCAGGGCCGGATGTCGACGTAATGGCTTGCGTCGACACCCGGCCCTGTTTCAGCGCGGCGTTGAAAAATCGTCAGATAACGATCATTGCTCCTTGCTCAGGTCCACCAGCGGCTCTTTGCGCACTTCAGTTTCGCGACCGTCCTGAATGTGCTTGACCTGCCCAAGGGCTTTGTCGACCGCGCCTTTGTCAGCCAGCAGGCTGTAGCTGATCTGGAACTGACGTTGCTCTTTCGGGGCAATGGTTGGCACCAGATTCAGCGGGCGCTGGAAGCGGCGGTTATAGGAGAAGCTGGTCCCCGGTTCCAGTCCGGTGACGTAGCCCTGGCCTTTGGTGTCGGTGTTTTTCCACAGCGAGAACACCGGCAACTGCCTGGTATTGAAACCGACCGACACGCCCAGGCTGCCAGCCTTGTTGTGCAGAACGGTCAGCGTGTCACCCTTGGCATCACCGTAAGGCACGATGTTGTAGACCGTCTCGTCGTAATCCGGCGTCGGCGCGCGGTAGGTCTGCCAGTCGCCGAGATCACCCTTGGCTTTGTCGTTGAACGGCGAAACCTGCTTGACCGGCGCTTCGAAACGCGCCCCTTGCTCGAGGAACGGCGTGCTGAAATTGCTGTGGTACAGCGCCTGGTATTCTTTCGGATAGTCGCCATTGTTGGTCAGCGTATCGTTGAGCGAAAAGCTCGTGCTGCCGGGCTCGGTGACCAGTTCGGTCTGCACCGAGAAGTCGACCTTCTTGAACGCCTGCTCCTTCAATTCACCCTTGAGGCGGATCGCGTACGGCGGTTTTTCGTCGATCTGCAGTGTCACCTTGCTCGCCGGAATATTGGCTGCACGGCCGTGCAGGGTCAGCAGCTCGCCGTTGTCCATCCCCGGATGGCCCACCCACTCGTAGCCGCAGCGGGTTACCAGCTCGTTGAAACCTTCCAGCCAGCCCAATCCGCCGCGGCCATTGAGCTCGATGAAGGCCGGATTGACCACGTCCTTGACCGGCGAATCCCAGCCCATACGCACATCGCCGACTGATGCCTGCAGCACGTTCATGCCGCGGGTCGGGACGACCGACAGCTTCATCGTACCGTTGTCGATATCGATGATGCTCACGCCTTCCTGACGACCGCCATGCAGCGTACGCATCGTGACAGTGAACGGCTTGTCGGTCTTGACGCCCAGTTGCTGACTGGTGATCTGCTGATTCTGCGCAGCCTTGTCGGTGTCGAGCAGCACGTAATCCCAGGCAAACACACTGGAAGCGGCTGTAAGGGCGCCGAGGCCTACGAGCAGAGGAAGGGATTTCATGGTGGTGGTCCTTCTGTAATTATTGGAATTATGGTGTTGCCTATCGTCTGAGTGGCCATTTAACGCCGAGTTAAACGATTCAGCAATGGGCTGAGCCCAGGCAAAGCGCTTTTCAATCACAATGGCACTGACGGCACAGAGTGTGAGGTTACTTTAGCCTCATCAAAATCACTCGCTGATGGTCGAAAAGGAGGCCTGAGTCGAACCCCAGTCCACCTGAAATCGCAGAACCGCTGTGTGACGCAGAGCGTCACGAACTGCATTCCCACGCGGAGCGTGAGGAACGATAGTCATGCGCTGCCCGCAGCCACTGCCGCAAAAGCGCTTTTCAACCACGATGGCACTGACGACGCAGAGTGCGACGTAAGTGACGGCTGAGTCCTGGCGCTGATTCGGGGGTAGCCTGGCAGGACGCCAGGCTAGCCGCACCGGGCCATGGAGGGCCCGTTGCGGCGACCCCCGGATCAGTGACAGGACGAAGGAACCCGACGAAGTCGGGCCGGAAACCGGAGCGGGGACTTTGCTCACTTTGGTCCCTCAAAGTGAGTCGCCGAGGGGCGAAAAGGTGGCCTGAGTCGAACTCTAATCTACCTGATGTCACAGAACCGCTGTGTGACGCGGAGCGTCACGAACTGCATTACCACGCGGAGCGTGGGAACGAGAGTCTGTGTCGAGCCCCAATCCACCTGAAGTCGCAGAGCCGCCGTGTGACGCGGAGCATCACGAAAGGCATTACCATGCGGAACATGAGGTGCCCTGGCCAAACGCAATCTGGAACATTGAGCACCGGTCATTGAAAGTCTGGTGACTGACCCCGAACCTGATCGAGCCCAGGCTGTTCGGCTGCCGCCTCACCCAGCAACCGCTCGATCTGCGCATGCTCCCAGCCACTGAGCAAACTCACCGGATCAGTGCGTAGCCAGCTTTCGAACGAGCCCTCCCGACCCAACGGACAGCGACATGCCCGACAGCGGGTCGGGCTGCCTTCAGTGATTTCCAGCGACATTAGCCAGCCATCGATCTCGACCTGTTGCAGCCCGGAACCGGAGGGTGTACCGATAAGTTTCAGCGACCGTGTACCCATCGCAGCATCCCGCAGTTGCTGATACACCTCACGAGTCGTCAGAGCTTTCACAGGCGTCACCCAAATCCATTTTGCTGAGTAAAGCACGATTCCGAATCGTGCCGGTTAAAGCAGACGTGCGGGTCACATGTGTTTCAAAAAGTCGATGGCGCACCAAACAGGCTTTCGATCTCGGACCGGGTCTGGTTGATCGCGCCCAACTGACGGATCAGCTCGGCCTGCCTGCTGCCACGCACGCCCGCGGTGGTCATCAGCGCATCGCGCACATAGGTGTAGACACCGCTGACACCGAACGGCGTGATGTAGCGGACATGCTCGCTGAGGCCTTGGGTGATCGCCTTGAAGTGTTCACTGGCGTAATAGGTCCTGCGCGTCCAGGCCGATTCGAACACCAACTCCATCATGACGATATTCAAGCGCGACTCTTCGACCTCATGATTAACATCCGGCGCAGGCGGTGCAGGCTTGGCGTTATCGTAAGGTTGAGCGAGGTGCAGGCGCAGTTTCAGCACCGCATCGGAAGCGGCCATGTCACGGGCGAGCTGCTCAATGGCCTTGCGGGCCGCAGGCAGGTCATCGCTGGCAAGATGAAAGTGCAGATGCATCTTGTCCTGTGTGGCGGTTTCGTTGGGAATCGGGTCAGGCAGACGATCCACCAGTGTGCTGGAGCCATCCGGCACGTCATAGGCGATGGTTTCTTCGAACATGTTCTGCTCATCGGAGAACAGCAGGGCGCTGGCATCCTTGAATTGTTTCTGCGCTTCGGCGGACAGAAAGCCGATCTCCACGCCACCGTCCAGCACGTAGCCCGGCAAGGCCGTAACACCTTCGATGACCGGCCACAGATGGCCGTCCTTTTCCCGCGTCAGGTGATGCTGAACATACCAGCCCAGGCCTTCAAGCCTGGCGCACAGCGGGCCATGAACGTCGCGCCAGTAGGTCGCGAACAGCTCATGGGGAACGCCCGTCCTGCGCAGCACGGTGGTGTAGGAATTGATGACGATGTTTTCGTCGCGAGCTGCGTGGTTGCCGGAAAAGTTACTGGCGGAAAATGCTGAGGTGGGCATGAAGGCTCTCTGTCATGAAGATATTCTTCTCAGGCGCCGTGTCGCAGAGGTAAGTTCAAGGGAACTTACCGGCGGACACATCCTTGTGCTGCGATGCAGGGCGAGACGAACAGGTAACCCCGATAGGCGCCGGCCAGCGTACGTACTGACACGACCGACCACATCAGTGCCAGCAGCGCGACGAGCCACGTGCCAAAGACATCGAAGAAGCCCAGATGCAGGGTAGCACCGAGTTTGAGCGTCGCCAGCGCATACACCCCGAGCGGGAAGGTGAATGCCCACCAGCCCAGATTGAAGCCGATACCCTGTTTCACGTAGCGCAGCGTAATCAGCACGGCCAGCGCCATCCACCACAGACCCAGCCCCCAGAACAGCATACCGACCACCACACCGATGCCGGCGGCCACCGTGCCGATGGATGCCAGGCCGTGGGCGGCAAAGATCGCCGGGGCGTCGCTGCCCATCACCAGCATGCCCAGCGCGCCCGTACCGATGGGACCGAGTGCCAGCCAGCTGGACGCCGCCATGCTTTCGTGGGGCAGTTTGTGCAGCGCCAGGCGCAACAGCAGAATCACCAGAATGCTCAGCGCCACAGGCACCGAATAGGCCCACAGTACGTAGCTGGTGATCAGCACCGTGAACTGCGAGTCAGCGGCTGCAAGATGCGTCGTCAGCGATCCCCCGCAGGCCGCTGCAACTTCTGCCGCCACCACCGGTAACAACCAGACAGCGGTCATCTTCTCGATGCTGTGCTCCTGACGGGTGAACATCATGAAAGGGATCAGCACCCCACACGCCATGGCCATCGCCACGTCCAGCCACCACAAGGCTTCGGCAACCGGGACAATGGTACTGCCCCAGCGTGCCGGCCCGAACACCAGCAAACCGTTGATGATGGTCGCCAGGCCCATGGGGATGGTGCCGAAGAACATCGAGACGGTGGAGTGCCCGAAGACCTGACGTGCCTCATCGAAAAACAGCAACCAGCGGCTGGCGTACATCACGCTGAACAGCGTGAACAGGGCGATATTCAGGAACCACAACGCTTCGCCCACCGCACGCAACGGAGCAGGGCCACCCGGCAGTTGAGCCAGGGCCAGCGACAGAATCCCGGTGCCCATGGTCACGGCGAACCAGTTGGGGGTGAATTGTCGAATCGCCTCCAGCGGGCTGGTCAGTGCGGCGAGGGGGGCGTTGCCCTTGATGAGGATTGCGAGCCTGCTCATGACAGTCTCCTGCTGGTGATTTCGGGACGTGCCATCAGTCTACGGATCGACAGTCAATCTTCTAAACGGGTAATCTCTCTCATCGCTACCTGTTTATCAGGTAGATTTATTCGGCGAGAGAAGGCGCTCTTGAGAATCAACCTGCGGCAATTACAGATTTTTTGCGCGATCACCCGTTGTGGCAGCACTACCAGCGCAGGCAGCGCTCTGGCGCTGTCCCAGTCAGCCACCAGCGCGGCATTGAACGAGCTGGAAAGCGCGTTGGGTACGCGTTTGTTCGACCGTGTGGGCAAGCGGCTGGTGCTCAATGACAGTGGGCAGGCACTGCTGCCGCGTGCCATGAAGATGCTGGAAAACGCCCAGCAGATCGAGGACAGCTTTCTGTTGCCCGACGCGGCGTTGAATGCTCGCCTGCGTATCGGCAGTAGCAGCACCATCGGCAATTACTTCGTGCCGCAGATCGTCGGGGCACTGCGCGGCTCGACGCCTCAATTGCGCATCGATGTGGACATCGGCAACAGCGCACTGATTGCTCGCAAGGTCGCGCAGTTTGAAATCGACATGGGGCTGATCGAGGCACCCTGTCATCTGCCGGAATTGATCGCCGAGCCATGGCTGGTGGATGAAATGGTCATCGTTGCCGGTTGCGCCCATCCGCTGGCCGGGCAGGAACACGTGTCACTGGGCCAACTGCAGAGCGCGGAGTGGCTGCTGCGTGAGCAGGGTTCGGGGACGCGCGAAGAGGTCGAACACTTGCTGCTCAGGCATTTGCATGACCTGCAGGACATGCGTCAGGTAGGCAGCTCGGAAGCAATCATGCGCACCCTCGCGCAAGGCATCGGCATCAGTTGCCTGTCGCGTCGTGTGGTCGCCGACCTGCTGGCCAGCGGGCAGTTGCGCACGCTCGCCAGCCCGCTGCCGCCGCTCAATCGCCGGTTCTTCATGATCAGGCACCGCGACAAGTTCATCTCGCCGCGCCTGGAACGCTTCAGGGAAGCCTGCCGCCAGGCGGCCGATCAGGCCGATACGTTGCGCCACGGTTTGAGCCATAACGCCAGCCCGACCAGCAGCAGCGCGCCGTAAACACAGCTCAAGCCCAGTTGCAGCCAGGTGTCGTGCAATGGATGCAGCGACAAGGCGGCGATAGCCATAAGCAGGCTGGCCAGCAACCAGTGGCTGCGCCACGGCAAGACATCCAGCAATGACTGGCGGCGCATCAGCAGCACGCCAGTGACCAGTGCGCCGCCCAGCGCGGCGAGGGCGATGCCGGTCAGGCCGAAGGCAAAAGGCAGCGCGCCGAGCAGCAGCGCATTGCACAGGCTGCCGATCAGCTCACAGTTGAGCGGTAGGCGTGTGTCACCGGCGGCGTAGGCATAGCGCGCCAGCAAGGCATTCCAGGCACCGAACATCAGCGGTGCGGCAAACCAGGCCAGCAGTTCCGGCAGCGGCCCGCCCTGGGTCTGATTAGGCAGCAACAGTGTCACCAGAGCGCCAGCCGCGCCGATCAGACCGGCCACCGCCGGCAAGGTCAGCAAGGTCGCGCTGCCCAGTCCGCGCTTGAGCAGCGACAGGCGCTGATCGCCGGCACTGCCGCTCATCAGCCCGAGCAGCACCTGATTCAGGCTCATCAAGGCAATCAGCGGCAGGTTGATCAGTTTGCGCGCCAGGTTGACCCAGGTCACCGCGCCTTCGCCGAGCAGCGAGGCCACCATACGCTCCAGCAGAGCGAGACCCTGGCTGGCCAGGTTGCTGCTCAGCAGCGGGCCGATGCGCTGCAACAGCTCACGCATTGCGCCGGCTTCCGATTGCCACTGCCAGGGCCGCCAGCCAGAACGATACAGGGCTGGCAGCAATACACCCGGCATCAGCACGCTACCCAGTACGCATGCGCTGGCCAGCCCGGTCGACGTCGAGGCATGGCTGAACGCGGCGAGGTAGATGACCGGCGGCAGGTTGAACAGCAGCGAGCCGAGCCCGGCCAGCACGAAGCGCGAGCGAGCCTGCAGCGGTACGCAAAACAGCGCATGCAGCATGAAGCCTGGTGCGCACCAGGCCAGCCAGCGCAGGCCGCTGGCGGCCTGCGCGTAGCCGTCGGCATCCAGCCCCGGACCGATCAGGCGCACCAGCCCACCGGCGCCCGACAGCAGAACGACGCTCACTGCCAGCCCGGTCAGTAACAGACGCGGTGCCATGCCTCCCAGCCAGCGCTGTTGCCGTTCAGCGGTACGCTGCTGATAAAGGGGCAGGGCGGCGGCGCTAAGCAAGCCCGCCGCCAGTGACATGCGCAGCGCCTCGGGCAGGAACATCGAAACCAGAAATGCGTCGCTCTGGCCTCCGGCACCCCAGGCCGCCACCAACAGCCATTCGCGGGCAAATCCGGCAGCCAGACCGGTGAGGGTGGCCAGTGTCAGCCAAAGTGTCGAACCCAGCATCGTCTGTGCTTCTGATCAGTGAAACAAGGTGAACAGGCCTTTGCCGCCCACCTTGTAGTTGAGGCCACGAGCACGCTCGCCCTTGATTTCCGCATTCGGGCCACTGACGATGGCATAGGGCGGAACCGGTTTGGAGACCACGCTGTTACCGCCCACCACTGCACCTTCGCCGATGTCTGCCCCGAACGAAAGCAGCGCGCGGCTGCAGATCCATGCATAGTCGCCGATGAACACCGGCCCGCCTACTGCCCAGAATTCGGGTTCGTTGAGATCGTGGCCGCCAGCGATGATCAGCACATGCGAAGCGATGGTGACGTGATCGCCGATCACCAGCCCGCCGCGCGCGTCAAGCTGGCAATGCCAGCCCACCGTGCTGTCATTTCCGATGCGCAGGCTGTCGACGCCGAGCACCTCGGTGTTGCGCCAGACCGTCGAGCCCTTGCCGATCTTCGCGCCGCCGATGCGCAACCACAGCAGGCGCAGGGTGTGGCTGGGGATCTTGCAGATCAGGATGTTGTAAGCCTGCTCCCAGGTCCGCAACATGCGGTCGCGCAGGGTCGGCCAGTTGATCCCGTACAGCGGGATAAGCGCGCCTTTGGTTTCGATGGCCAGCAGCTTGTAGAAGCGTCGCGCCAGCGGGTGTTCGATTCTGGGCTCGATATTGAGGTAGCAGATGAACGACAGGGTGCGATCCTTGATACGTGTTTCAAAGCACACTTCGTTGTCCAGCATCCACTGGTAGGCGGCTTCCAGCTCGTCGAGCGGCACCGCCATCTTGCGCGCGTAATCGGGCAGTGCCTCTCTGAGATTATGAGAATGCATCATGCGGTGTTTCATGAGGAGGCTCCCGGCTCGGGTGAGGCGTCAAGGTGTCTGGATAGGGTGTCGGTCCTGGCGCGCAGGCGTCTGGTTTCGTGCAGGCTGATGCCGACCAATAGCCAGAACAATGCGACCAGCACACTGGTGAAACTGAAGTAATGGTCGAACAGACCGCTGAACAGCGCAGCCAGCACACCGGTCGTGCAGCCCAGCGCAATGGCGTTTTCGCGAGTCAGCACGACCCGCCCGCTTCCGGGGCGCACTTCCTTCCACCAACTGACGGTGATGGCGATGAACAGCAGCATGCCGGGTATGCCAATCTTGTAAATGTAGTTCAGCCACAGGTTGGAAATGCCGAACTCTGTATAGCCCAGTACCGGTGGGTCGGTCTTGAAACCGATGCCGAACGGGAACGTGGCAACTGCATCGGGGAAATGGCTGTATTCCAGAAAGCGAATCGCGGTGCTGGCGTCGTCATCGCTGAACAGCCCCATCAGGCGGTCTTGCAGAGGCGGGTAGAACATCAGCACAAGAATGCCAGCCACCAATCCGCCCATCAGCAACCGCCCCAAGTGCGGAATGCGTCGCCGTGCCATCAGCAGCATCATCGCGATCAGGCTCAACAGTGCACCGCGTGAGCCGGTCAGCAACAGGCCGACCGCGCCCAGTGCGGCCACCGTCAGGCCCAGCTTGCGAGCCGCGCCGCTGCGCGTCATGCCGAAGCAGAAGGCCAGCGGCAGCAGCATCGCCAGCGCCCCCCCCGCCACGTTGGGGTGCATCCACGGTGAGCCCATGCGACTGGCGAGCGAAAGCAGGCTCTGGCTCAATACGTCGGCACCGCTGTAGCCCAGGCTGCCGAGGATTGGGATGATTGCCGTAGCTGAGCCTTTGGTGACGTAGACCGCAATCGACAGCACCAGCAGCAGCAGCGTCCCGCCGAGCAGCGCACTGACCGCGTCTTCCAGCGTCTTGAGGTCGGTCAGCAGGCGCGGCACCAGAAACAGGATCGACAGGTTGAACAGCCAGCGTATCCAGTTGATCGGGCCGTTGCCCTCGGCGACGACGGTTAACTGGCCGACCAGAAACGGGAACGCACTGAACAGCATCAATGCCACCAGCAGCCGTTCGGGGCGCAGCATGCTGGGCAAACGCTGGCGTTCCTGGAAGACTCCATGCAGCAGGTAGCTGGCCCAGGTCAGCATGATCAGCGCTTCGGACACCGTGGTACGAATGCCGATTTGAACCGTCGAGTAGGGCAGGAAGGTTCCGATCAGGCAGAACAGCAGCAGCCCGCGTACCGGCCGACGCATGATCGTGGCAACCGCCACGATACCGATCGCTGCCGCCACCACCAAAGGCGCGGGCAGCATCCAGATCATCACGCCGAATAGCAGGCTGAACAACAGCCCCAGAGGCAAGGCCAGTGGCATCAGCGCAATTCCTCCAGCGCCGCGTGCACGCGCTCGCAAAAGGCTTTCAACTGATAGCGCTGCGTCCATTCTGTGGCAATCGCCGGATCTTCTTCGGGGGCCTGCGACAGGGTGCCCATCAACCTGATCAGATTGCCGCTATCGAGCGGTGAAAAGCGCGGGCTGTCGGGCGGGGCGACCTCATCCAGCGACGAGCCCGTGGCCACCGCAACCGATGTGCCGCTGTTCAGCGCTTCAATCACCGGCAGCCCGAAGCCTTCGCTTGTGGAGGGTTGCCAGAGCCGTTCGGCATTTTTGTAGACGGCGTGCAGTTCGGCGTCGCTCAGGCCGCTGAGCACATGCAGACCTGGTAACTGGCGCTGGGCCTCGGTCAGCGGATCGTCGCCACCGACCAGTACCAGTTCCGGGGTATCGACGAATTGCATGCGCGCGGTCTGCCAGGCATCCACGAACCATTTGATGTTCTTGCGCGGTTCCCGCGTGCCCACGCACAGCCAGTAACGCAGCGGCAGGCGCAGTTGCGCGATGTCGGCCGGCTCACCCTTGAAGGCTTCCACCAGCAGCGGTATGACGCGCAGTTTGGCCTTGAACCTGGGGAACATACGAGCAGCTTCGTTTGCAGTGAATTGCGAAGGCACCCAGATCTGGTCGGCAACCTTCAGCGACCAGGCAATCGACAGGTAGTCGGTCATCCGGTAGATCCTGGCTTTGAGTTGCGAACCGTGACTGTTGTGCTGCGTGAGCTGAAAAAGATCGTGCAGTTGCAGTACGTAGCGCATATCGGCCGGTTTGCGCCCCAGCGGCAAGCCCATGTTGATATTGGCCACGTAGATCTGAATACCTGCATCGCGCAGGGCTTCAGGCAAGAACCGGCCTTCGAAGCGCAGGCGATCCGGCAGCCGATGCACCGAATTCAGAGGTGCGGCCCAACGTGGGGCGTGCATCAGGCGGCGTACCGGATGATCGTAGGGGGCCACGCCGAACAGCTGCAATTGCACATCCGGATGTTCACGAAAGGCCTGTTCCAGTGCCAGATTCTGGCGACCGATGCCGCTGATGGGATAACCGGCTGCCGCGCGGTAGTCGAGTCCTATACGCATGAGCGCAATCCTTGCTTGGAGAACGAAAAGCGGGTGTAGATCACTTCCAGCTGAGCGGCCGAAACAGACCAGTCGTGCCGCGCGCGAACATAAACGCGGCCGGCTTCGCCAATCTGCTCGAGCTGCAGCGGTTTGTCAGTGTATTCAGCGATCAGCGTCGCCAGCCCGGAGGCATCCTCGCTGCCCAGGTAATGTTCGCCATGCCGCACCGTCAGCCCGGAAACCCCCTGCGCGGTGGTCACCACCGGCAGGCCGGCAGCCATGGCTTCCAGCGTCTTGAGCTTGGAGCCGCCACCCTGGCGCAGGGGCGCGAAGAACATCGAGGCAGTGGCCTGCAAGGCACGCAGGTCAGGTACGAAACCCAGCCATTCAATGCGTGGGTCAGGCCAGCGCTCGCGCCAGGCCTGAGGCATACCGAAGCCGCCGATGGCAAACCGTACATGGGGTGCCTGAGCCCAGACCTGCGGCATGATCTCGTCCAGCGCCCATTCGATGGCGTCGACATTGGGGCCGTATTCATAGTTGCCGATGAACAGCAGGCGATGGCTGTGACGGTCCGCATGGACGCTGGCGTAGTAATCGCAGTCGACACTGTTGACGACATAGGACGTGGCCCTGCCGCTCAGGCGCGAAAGTACCTTGGCATCGTCCTCGGTGACCGCGATCAACTCGCCGGTCTGGCGAAACACGCGGGTTTCCCAGCGCCGGTAGCGCCAGCGGTCATAGACCGCGAAGGCATTGGCCCAGCGCGGCAGACGGTCGTAGCTGGCGGCACCCAGGTCCGATTCGACATTGTGCTCGGTCAGCACAAAGGGCTTGCCAGAGCGCTTGAGCGCGCGCTCGAAGGGCTGAAAGGCATAAGTGTGCTGCAACTGGATAATGTCCCAGTCCTCCTTCAGCAACTGCTCGAAGGCTTTTTCCAGTTGTGGCGCGTAGCCGTTCACGCTGGCCAGCATCGGTGGCGCTGCAAAGGCCACAGCCAGCAGCGTACGCAGGCTGAGCAGCGGGCGGCGTTCGATCACGATCAGGCGTTCCAGCCAAGGCTCCATTGCCGCGCGCGCGTTGTCGTCCAGCGGGTTCTTGGACTGCACCAGCAGCGTGATGCGATGACCGCGCCCAGCCAGGTTGCGCAACAAATGGTATTCCCGGGTCTTGCCACCACTGGTGGTGGGCCAGGGCAGGTAGGGGAGTGTCCACAGGATTCGCATGGCTCAGGGCTTCCATTCCAGAATTTGCAGAGTCGGCTTCAGCAGCAGGGTGACGCCCTGGCTGCCGGACAGCGGGGTACGGCTACCGGTCAAGGGGTCGTGAACCACCGCGTCGGTGATCGCCGGGAAATTCAATGACGTGCCCGCCGCACTCCAGAACATCAGCAAATGCGTGCCGTCTGCACGCGTCCACGGAACGGCATACAGGTCGTCCGGTACGCTGCTCACGGCTGGCGGTTCGGCAGGTTGCAGGCGCGGGCCGGTGATTTTCAGAAAGTTCTGCAGCGCGGTATAGACCGGTTTGGGACTGGCTTGCAGGTCAAGCAGTCCGTAGCCCTGATCGCGGGCCGAGGCGCGCTCGTCCAGATCGCTGAGGTTGAACAGGAAGATGCGCTGGAAATCCATGGCGCTCATCAGCGCCAGACGTCGCAGGGTGTAATCAGCCTGGCCGGAGGTGCCAATCAGGTGCTGCATCTCCACCGGGCCTGCATAGCTCGACCAGCCCCATTCAGTGGCCCACACCTGCTTGACGCCATTGCTGTGCAACAACTGGTTCATGGCATTGGCGCGCACCAGAAAATCGCGATCCGGTGTGGAATCGCCTTCCGGGTACTCGGAATAGGGGTGATAGGCCGCGACGATATTCTGCTGGCCCAGGCCGTTATCGAGCAGGGTCTGCAGCATGTAGCCGGAGGTGCTGTGCATCTGACTGTAATAAGCCATGCCAGCGGTGACGATCGTCTTGTCCGGCAGGGCGGCGCGAATCGCGTTGGCAGTGGTGGTCAGCAAGCGGCCATAGGCAGCCGGATCCTCTTTGGGCAGCCAGACGATGTTCGGCTCGTTCCAGATCTGCCAGTTGTTCACTTGCGGATAGCGCTGGGCCAGGGCCGTCATGCGTGCGGCAAACACGTTGAAATCCGTCGGCGGATATTGATCGCGGCCCTTTGCGTCGGCCGGCGCGCTGCTGGCGAAAGGCGCCGACCCGACCAGGTACGCGACAGTGTTGTAATTGTGCGCCTTGATCGCAGTCATGGCGGCGTCCAGTTCGGTCAGGGCGTAGCGATCCTTTTGCGGCTCGATCACTGGCCAGTGAATGGTCAGTCTTACCCAGTTCAGGCCCAGTTCGTCCAGACGGCTCATCTGCTGCTGATAGATGTCCGGAGCAAAATACTGAAACTGTACGTTGACGCCCAGAAAGTCCGCCCAGACCACTTCACGCGGAGCCTTGAGGACCGTTGACGCCTGCGCGGCACAGCTCAGCGTTGCGCCGAGCAGTATGCGGGTGACGAGTTGCCCGAATCTGGATGGACGCTGCATGTCACTTCTCCTGGCAGGCCTGGCGAAATACATCCTGAAAATGTTCTGCGGTATGGCTCCAGACCCTGGCCTTGCCCATCTGCGCGGCGTTGTCGGCCCATAGCCTGACCAGATCCGGTGTTGCGCAGGCACGCGCCAGGGCTCGTGCCAGCCCCTCGACATCGCCTTGCGGGTAGATCGTGCCGTTGCCATGCGAGACCTCTTCGGCAAACGAGCGTGCATCCGAAGTGATTACGCCTCTGCCACAGGCCACCGCCCACGACAGCGCGCCACTGGTGCCGCGCAGCTTGCCGAGAATCTTCAGTTTGCTCGATTCGCGATAGGGCAGAACCATGACGTGGTGGGCCTGGATCACCTGCGGGATCTGCTCGGCAGGCAGGTCCAGTTGCCAGTCGATCAGGTCGACAAGGCCCAGTTGGCGGATGCGCAGTCGCAGTTGTTCCAGATAACTGCCGGATGGGCCGAAGGCCATTTCCGGCTCGCTGCCGCCGGCCAGGGTCAGGCGCACGCTCGAGCGCAGTGCAGGCTGAGCAATGAATACGCTGGACAGCGCATCGAGCAGGTCTTCGATACCCTTGCCGCGATAAATGAAGCCGAAATACAGCAGGCGCAGAGGGTTCAATGGCGGCAACGGCGCGGGGGCGATGTCGAGGTTGCCGTGATTGATGACGGCCATCTGCGCCGCTGTCAGACCCATGCGCTGGCGCAGGCTCTGGCTGCCCGCCTGGGTCAGGGTCACCAGACGGGTCATGTGCCGCGCCAGTTGCCGTTCTTCATGCAGGCACAGCGGATCGGCCAGTACCGTGGCGATCTCCGGCAGCGGCGAGCGCATGCCGCTGACCACCGACAACGGCCAGGGCAGTTTCTCGCGCCGCCAGACCAGCCGCTCGGGATCGTGCACGGTCGCGGTCAATGGCAGCCTCGGGAAGCGCCGACGCAGTGCGCGCAGCGCTTGAAACTCCGCCAGTCGCCCACCGCCCAGTTCGGCGTGGACCAGATCGATGCCGCTCCAGTCCGTTTCAGCCACGCGCTGTTCTGCAGCGCGTGGATCGTTGCCGACGCCTTGCAGCGGTGTACTGATCTGCAGACCCAGGCCTTCAAGCGCATGCCGCAGATGTCCGGCGTAATCGGCGATGCCGTTCTGTTCGGGTGGCAGCGGCGCAAGCAACGCTATTCGCATCAGCCTCGGCTCCCGATCCGCTTGAGAAAACTCAGGACCTTTTCAGGCACTTCGAAGCGACGACGGTTGATGATGATGCCGTCGACTTTCTTGAACGCTGTGTTGAGGTTGTTCAGCGTGTCTTCCAGCATCGGCACCGTGGTGTCCTGGGCGCGAACCACCAGCACGATCAGGTCAGCCTTGCGCAACAGCACAAAGGCATCCTGATTCGCCGACAGCGCCGAAGCGTTGATCAGCACAATTTCGCCCGGAATGGCCGGACCGCGGCCTTCGGTGCGTACCCGATGGCCCTGTTCGATCAGCAGCGCGCTCAAGCGCGCGATCACGAACGACACGCCGGCCCCGTACTTGACCGAAGTAAAACCGATGGTCAGCCCGCGCTCTTCTACCTGGTCCAGCGGCAGAATGCCGTACACCCGATGCAGGTTCGAGGTGAGGGCAGCACTGCGTTCCTGGGCACGTTCCAGGTCGGGGAGGCTGGTCCAGACCGGAACACCGAAGCTGCTTTCGATCTTGTCGCCGTCATGAATGCGCTGGTCCAGCAGGTAGAAGAAGTACAGTGCCACGGCACCGACCACGACGCTCAGCGGGAACGCCAGAAACAGCATCATCAGGCTTTTCGGGAATACCCGGCTGGGGTTGAAGGTCGCCTCCTCGATGGTCGCGATATTACTGATCTGGCTGTTGTCCAGTTCACGGTCGATACGCGATTTTTCAAGGCTGTTTTTGTACAGTGCATAGCTTTTTTCTGCCGCATCCAGCTCGTTCTGCAGGCGTGACAGTTCCGGCTCCAGATTCAGTGCCTGCTGGCGGTCGCGTTCCAGTTGCGCGATTTGCTCGTTCTGCTGGATGAACTGGGTTTGCAGGCGCGCGTAGCTGGTCTGCTGGTCGGCGTACACGTTCTGCATGCGGTTGTAGATCGGGTTGGGCGTGATGCTTTCGGAACGCTGTACGGTGGCGTCCTGTTCCTTGAGCAGCTTTTTGAGGTTACTGACTTCCGCGTTGATGGCCCGAATCGGTGGCGCCTCGTCCTTGAATGAGCGAAGCATTTCCTGACGCTCCACTTCCTTGCCGTTGATGCGGTTCTGCAAGTCCTGGCGATTGGGGTTGAGGGCCAGTTCGCGGCCTGCCGAGACGGTCTTTGGCTGCTCTGCCAGTTGTTTCTTCAGCAGGTCCAGACCTGCCTTGGTCGAGGCAATCGAGCGGGTGGTGTTGTTGCGCTCGGTGCGCAGATCGTTGAGCGCCTGCGAGGTGTCGGCCAGACGCTGGGAAATACTTACCGCGCTCAACTGGTTCAGGTAGTTCTGAATTTGCTTCTTGTACTCGATGATGTTCGCACCGGTCGTCTTCACTTCCGCTTCGTAGAACGCGTACAGGCTGACCCGGCCCAGTGTCTTGGTGCGCTGCGTCTGGTACTCGGTGATCCAGGTCCTGAGCACGGTCTGCGCGACTTCCGGGTCGCTCCAGGTAAACCTCAGCTCCATCACTGATGAGCCAGGCTCATGGCTGACCTTGAAGTTTTTCTCCAGATCCTCGGCCAGACGTTCGGCCTGGGAGCGATGTTCTACCAGTCCGATGAATTGCAGAACGCTGCGCACGCCGTTGACCAGCGCTCCGACGACGGTCTTGATGCCGTTCTTCACCGAGGCCAGAACGCCGGTTTCAGGCGGCACCATGGACAGCTCGGCGAGGTATTTCTCGGACACGGCACGCATGATCGGCCGCCCGCTGAGCATGCGCTCCTCGTCGAGCAGCGGATCGCGCAGGCCGCTCGGTATCACGATGGCCTGGCGGTCGGACAACTCGATTGGCACAGTGCTGCTGTCGCGGCCGGGCTTGACCAGCAACAGGGCGGTGGACTCATAGCGGTTAGGGAGCAGAAACGCGCCCAGAAGAATGATGACGAACGTCGCCAGCACGGTAATCCTGACTTCGCGCAGGAAGATGAACAGCAGGCGCAGCAAGTCGCGGAATGAGCGGATGTTGATCATGTCTGTTTCCCTGACAATTAATTGTTGTTGCGCAGCTCGTAGTTCAGGCCCAGGCCGATCGACTTCGCGAAGGGGATCAACTGGTTGAAATACAGGGATACGCCGTCAACCTTGTTGCCGACCGATGATTTGGGAACGAACACGATATCGCCGCGTTTCAACAGGACCGGGGCGGTAGGGCCACCGGCGCCGCCTGCCCAGAGGAATTTGCTGTAATCGAAGAAGTAGGTCTTGTAGAGCCCGTTTTCTTCCTGACGCAGCAGCGCGACCTGACCGGCATCGGCATCGAGCGCCACGCCGCCCGCGCCGACAATCGCCTGGTCGAGGTTGGTGGCGACGTTGACCGGCAGGGTGACCGAGTTGCGCACCGCGCCACCGACAAACACCGTGTTACCCGGTGACTGGGAAATGTTGATGGTTAGCGCGGTCTCGCGGTAGACGCTCTGCAGTTTGCTTTCCAGCAGGTCGTTCAACTGTTGGAGGGTCAGGCCCGCAGCCTTGACGGTGCCGATATAAGGGTAGGAAAAGGTGCCGTCGTTGAGCACCTGAAACAGGGTCAGTTCATAGATGGAGTTGGCGGTAAACGCCGAAATCGACGGCGCCTCGCCACTGTTGCGCACGATGCGCAGCGTATCGCCGGGGCGGATTCGCTCCGGCGGCAGCGGCTTGCCAGCCAGTGCCCGGCCCGCAGCCTGGCCGGCCTCGATTTGCGCACGGTCATCGGGCAGGCCCACCCTGGAAGGGGTATTGCACGCACTCAACAGCAATAAGCTGGCGATCAGCATCATGCTTTTCATTGTTCCTGAACTCCTGTCATGCACAAATACGGCTCCCTCGCGGGTAATAAATTCACGTTGGCGGGTCATGCCTGTTCCGGGTGCTGTCGATTGCGTGCCGCTTGAATCAAGCGGCGCTTGTTGCTGCGCCGATCAGCTCTTCATGGCCTTGTCGGGTACACGTCCATAAATGTCGGTAAAACGCACGATGTCGTCTTCGCCCAGGTACTCGCCGCTTTGCACCTCGATCATCACCAGATCGATGACGCCGGGGTTGACCAGACGGTGTGTGTGGCCCGGTTTGATGAAGGTCGATTCATTGGTATCCAGCATGAACTCGCGCTCGCCGTTGGTGACGCGGGCCATGCCGCTGACCACGATCCAGTGCTCGCTGCGGTGATGGTGCATCTGCAACGACAGTGACGCCTGCGGGCGAACCACGATGCGCTTGATCTTGAAACGCTTGCCTTCTTCGAGGACGGTGTAGGTGCCCCAGGGGCGTGTAACGGTGCGGTGCAGGCGATAGGCATCATGGCCCTGACGCTTGAGCTCCTGAGCGATGATCCTGACGTCCTGGCTGCGGCCGCCGTCGGCGATCAGCAAGGCGTCGGGGGTGTCGATGATGATCAGATTGTCGAGGCCGATCGCGCCCACCAGACGCTTGGGGGAATCGATGTAGCAATTGCTGACGTCGTGCAGCACGGTTTCGCCATTGCAGTAGTTGCCTTGAGCATCGACCGGAGACAGTTCACGCACCGCCTGCCATGAGCCGATATCACTCCAGCCAAGCTGGCAAGGCACCACGGCGACTTTGTCGGAGCGTTCCATCAGCGCGTAGTCGATGGAAATGTCCGGTGTCAGGGCAAACGACTCACTGTCCAGCTCGACCTGCAGCTCACGGTTGCCTTCCTTGCGCGGGCTCGATTCCAGGCACGCGCTGACGGCGCTCAGGACGTCCGGCGCATGCGTGCGCAACTCGCGCAGCACGGCGTCGGCGCGCATGCAGAACATGCCGGCATTCCAGAAATGCTGACCACTGTCCAGGTAGCCCTGGGCAGTGATCGCGTCCGGTTTTTCGACAAAACGGGCGACCTGACAGGCGTCGACATTGAGTACCGGGCCTTTCTCGATGTAGCCAAAACCGGTTTCCGGCGCGGTCGGCAGGATGCCGAACGTCACCAGCCAGCCCTCTGCGGCCAGCTTCTGTGCAGCCGTCACTGCTCTGGAGAATTCCGCCACGTCGGTAATCAGGTGATCGGCAGGCAACACCAGCAGTAGCGCCTCGTCGCCATACAACTGGCTGACATGCAGTGCCGCAGCGGCAACCGCAGCTGCCGTATTACGGCCGAAAGGCTCAAGGATGAAATCCAGGCGTGCATTGCCCTTGTTCAACTGGCGGTAGTCGTCCACCGTCCGGAAATACACTTCCCGGTTGGTCACCGTCAGCAGACGCTCGACGCCGGGCAGGCCGACTGCACGCAGAAAGGTCTTCTGCAGCAGGCTCTGGCCGTCTGGCAGACGCATGAACGGCTTGGGCATGGCTTCACGCGAAACCGGCCACAGGCGTGTGCCGGAGCCGCCGGCAATGATGCAGGGAATGAGCGTGCTCATCAGTAAGCCTCACGGGTGAATAGCACTGCAGGCACAGTGCGCATAAGGATGTAGAGGTCGAACCAGACGGACCAGTTTTCTATGTACTCAAGGTCGAACTCGACGCGTTTTTCGATTTTTTCAACGGTGTCGGTTTCACCCCGATAGCCGTTGATCTGCGCCAGCCCGGTAATGCCTGGTTTGACGCGATGCCGCGAGGTGTATTCCTTCACTGCCTGCTCGAACAGAATCCCGGCAGCCTTGGTCGCCGTGGCATGCGGGCGCGGCCCGACCATCGACATGCTGCCCGCCACCACGTTGAACAGCTGTGGCAGTTCATCCAGGCTGGTCTTGCGAATGAAGCGTCCGACCCGGGTGATTCTGGCGTCGCCGCGGGTGGTTTGCCGCTCGGCCGTCGCATCGGCCTGGTGCTGATGCATGGAGCGGAACTTGAACACTTCGATCAGGCGATTGTTGTACCCATAGCGCTTCTGACGGAAAAACACAGGGCCTGGCGAATCGAGCTTGATCGCCAGTGCGACCAGCAGCATCAAGGGGGACAGCGCCAGCAATGCCAGCGATGACAGCACGATGTCTTCAGCACGTTTGATGAACGGTGACCAGCCACTGAGCGGCAGGTCCGAGGCATTGAACATCGGCAGCCGGGCGACTTCGGTGATGCGGTTGTGAGTGTGTCGAAAAGCGATCATGTCCGGCACCAGCAACACATTGACCGGTAGCCTGCGCAATTCGCGGATGATGTAGTCCATGCGGTTTTCTGCCGTCCAGGGCAGGGCGACCAGCACCTGAGTCACTTTCTCTTCACGGATCAGCCGTTCCAGGTCGTTGGTATTGCCCAGCAGTGGCAGGTTGGCGACGGTCTTTGGCATGCGCCCGATACGGTCGTCGATAAAGCCGGTCACCCCCGAACGAATGTCCTGATGTTCAAGCAGGTATTCGGCCAGACGCTGGCCGTTTTCCGTCGCGCCGAGGATCACGGCATGCTGCAGGAAGACGCCCTTGCGCATCTGATGTTTGAACAGCATCAGCAACAGCAGGCGAATGATGCCGAACAGCGCAAGGCTGGTCAGATACCAGATCAGCAGTTCTTCGGGGGGAAGGTAGCCGAACAGGCCCATCGCCTGCTGCATGAACAGCAACAGTCCGAAGGCGGCAGTCCAGGCCAGCGCCATTGCGCCCATACGCAGGTCGTTGCTGAACAGTGCTTCGGAATAGACGCCCATGGCCTGAAACACCAGCAGCCCGACAAAGCCGAAAAACAGCAGCATGGCCATGTAGCTCTTCTGTGTTTCCGGGCTGCCATCCTTGATCAGCAGCATGATCAGGAGGCCCGGCAAAATGCAGGCGATACCGTGAGCCAGGCGGATGCCAAAAAGAAAGTATTCGACCAGGCTGGTGCGGGTCAGCGAAAGACTGTCAACGGGCTGCAACCTCATAGAAATCCCTTACTCCCTGTATGCGCCTGAATTCTGCTGATCCTGGACGTCTTTCTATTGTCTGCCTGCAACACCCGAAAGGCGTTTCTACGTGGACAGTGTCCAAGCGTAGCCAGTTACGCGTCGTGCGTATGAGGAATCCGGATCGTCTTTTGTAGATATCACTTTATATATGTCGTCCCTTACCCGATTTTATTTAAGCCTTTTCAATCATTTGTGAAGGAAATTTCCCTCAAGTGAGGGTAATGCTGTCAGTAAAGCTCATGAAACGAATAGCGACAGGACAAAAGTGCTTCAGCCTTGATGCAGGCGTTGTTCCTGAAAGCCCGTTGCGTGGTTTTCCCCAGTGCCGGCAGGGGCAGACGAGCTGTTGCGGGGGTGAAAAATTTTTCCGTAATGGATGGGCTTTTTCCGACTGCCCGGGGTCACAGTCATGCGTCGTGCGAAATGTAGGCGGGCGCCGATTACACAAAGAGCATCGCTCGCAGGCTTCAATTGGTAGGGTTCGGCAGAGGAGGTGTCATGACACAACGCAGGGCAATGCTCATTCTTCACGGTAAACAGGCGCTCAATGAAGACGTGCGTGACGCTGTGGCAGACAAGCGCAAGCAGGGCTGGGAACTGGACGTGCGACTCACCTGGGAAGCTGGCGATGCCCAGCGCCTGGTCAGCGAAGCCCTGGCGGCTGGCCATCGGCACATCGTCGCAGGTGGTGGCGACGGCACCTTGCGCGATATCGCCGAAGCCCTGGCACTGGCCGAAACCAGTGCCAGCCTGACTATTCTGCCGCTGGGGACTGCCAACGACTTTGCCCGTGCGGCCGGCGTGCCGCTGGAGGTCTCCAAAGCCCTGCAACTGATGGACGTGGCCCCGCGTGCCGTCGATCTGGGTGAGGTCGGTGGCAAGCTGTTCCTCAACATGGCGACCGGCGGGTTTGGCAGCCAGGTCACGGCGAACACGTCCGAGGACCTCAAGAAGGTGCTGGGGGGTGCCGCCTATCTGTTTACCGGCCTGACCCGATTCAGCGAGCTGCATTCGGCGCATGGCGAGCTCACCGGACCGGATTTCCACTGGCGCGGCGATCTGCTTGCCCTGGGTATCGGCAATGGTCGGCAGGCGGGCGGTGGACACGAGCTGTGCCCGACCGCACTGGCCGATGATGGTCTGCTCGACATCAGTATCCTGCCGGCGCCTCAGGAAGTGGTCGGCACGCTGAGGAGCCTTCTGGAGGGTGGGCTGGGTATCGACAATATGTTCATTCGTGCGCGTTTGCCGTGGGTAGAACTCAAGTCCACCCAGGGTCTGGATATCAATCTGGACGGTGAGCCGCTGTCGGGCGAGGACCTGCGTTTCGAGGCCCGGCCAGGCGCGCTTCACGTGCACCTGCCAGCGGACTCGCCGTTACTGGGCGGCGCCCCGAAGCTCAATCGTCCAGACTGATAATCCGTTCGCGAACGCAAAACAGCACCAACCCGGCCACGTCGAATATCTGCAAGCGCTTCATGACCTGGGCACGGTGAGTCTCGATGGTCTTGACGCTCAGTCCCAGGCCATCGGCGATCTCGCGTGTGGACTTGCCGCGCACGATCAGGCGCAGGATTTCAAGTTGCCGAGCGGTCAGGTGATACCGTTCCTTTGCCGACCGGGCCCTGTCGGATCGCTTGCCACGCAGGGCGCGCTCGATGACGGTGTGGGCAATGGCCGGGCTCAGGTAGCGCTCGTTGCCACGCAGCGCCCCCAGTGCCTGTTCGAGTTCCGCAGCCGTAGTGTCCTTGAGCAGGTAGCCCTGCGCGCCAATGTCGAGCGCACGCATGATCATGTCCGGATCGTTCTGCATCGACAGGATCAACACCTTGCAGTGCGGTTGCACCTTCAGCAGCTGCTCGAGTGCATCCAGGCCGTCGACACTTTTCATGCAGATGTCGAACAGGATGATGTCGGGCTTGAGCTGCTGCGCAAGACCCGCCAGCTGCGCGCCGTCAGCCGTTTCGCCCAGGATGGTGTATCCAGGCATGTCTGCAACCAGCGCTCGCACGCCGGCTCTGATAAGGGAGTGGTCGTCGACCAGTAACAGATTGCAGGTCATTGTGATTTCTTGTGCAAATGGGGCCGCTCAAGCGCGTGTGCAGTCTCCGGTCATGCTTGAAGACGATGTTAGCGGCAGTGAAGACAATGAACGGAAAATGCTGACGTGACAACGCTGCCTCAATGACATCGCGATGCGATGCTCAACGGCCGGGCGTTATCGAGTGTTATTGGCGGGTCGCATCTTTCGGCGAGGCCGATTGCGCGGAGACGCTGGCCAGTTTTTCCAGCAGCTCGAGCTGTTCGTGGTCGTCCATCGTCAACTCGCCGGTGTGCGGATCGAGAAGTTCGACTTGCCAGTACATCAGTGTCAGGCAGTTCTTGACTGCCAGCACGGCTTCCTGGGAAAGCTCGCTGGCCTGGCTGCCGGTTTTCAACAGTTGACACAACTGGCGGGAAAAATCGGCAATGCACGGCACAGGAACGGCTTCTGCCTCCTGCGCAAGCTTGCGCAGGGTTGTCAGCAGGCAGCCGGTAGCGTCCTCATCGTTGGGGATCAGCTCCAGATGCGAAAGACATTCTTCCGACTTGTGCAAAAGTGCCTGAGACAGGTTCAGGAACTCGTCGTGCTTGTGCTGCCAATCGTTGTGGCTCAGCATCCTTTGTCTCCACTGATCATGGATAGCGAACTTCCGCCCGCGGCGAATGGCTGACAGTTAATGTCGATTTCAAACAAAAGTATGTAGGGCGTTTCTGAATGTTGCCAGCGTCGCTCGATTGCAAGGATTGGGACGCGGACACAAATCGGATGCCATTCATTTAGTGAGAATGCCGTCACAATAGTGGCAATTAGATGTCGATCATATCAGGTTATCCCTGATTGACTTTTCGCAGGTCTTTGATTCGGCTTTGGCCGCAAAGGGCCACCGAGGCATTTTCGGTGCTGGTTTGTGGCTGGATTTACGTGTCTTGAAAGCGACACCAGTAAAGCATGATGCTAAAATGACATCAATGCTTGAGAGTGGCCGTTCATCGCCATTAAGGTCCGGCTGATTTCAGCCGATACAGGCTCAACAGAATCAACGCGACCATCGCTTCAGGAGCTAATAATGGCAGGCATTCTCGACACAGTAGATCAGCGCACACAACTGGTGGGCGAGAATCGCCTGGAAATCCTCATGTTTCGCCTTGCCGGTCGGCAGTTGTTTGCGATCAACGTGTTCAAGGTCCAGGAAGTATTGCAGCTACCCAAGCTGACCCTCATGCCGCAACGTCACTCGTTTGTGTGTGGCGTGGTCAACCTGCGCGGCCAGACCCTTCCGGTCATCGACCTCTCCCAGGCCATCGGCATGCGTCCGCTGGTGCCGGGTCCAGGCAGCACGATCATCGTCACCGAATACAACCGATCGGTTCAGGCGTTCCTGGTTGGCGGCGTCGACCGCATCGTCAACATGAACTGGGATGCCATCATGCCGCCGCCGGTCAGCGCCGGTCGTCAGCATTACCTGACCGCGATCAGCAAGGTCGATGATCAACTGGTAGAAATCATCGACGTTGAAAAAGTACTCGCCGAGATCGTGCCTTACAACGCCAAGGTGTCCCGCGAGAAGCTTGAAGACCCGGTGCTGGAAAATGCCCGTGGCCGCGAAGTGTTGCTGGTCGACGACTCCAAGGTCGCGCTGGCGCAGCTGCGCGACACGCTGTCTCAGTTGGGCCTCAAGCTGCACGTCGCCAGCGATGGCCTCAAGGCGCTGAACATGCTCAAGGCCTGGGCGGATGCAGGCGAGAACGTGCATGAGAAGCTACTGATGGTGTTCACCGACGCGGAAATGCCGGAAATGGACGGCTATCGTCTGACCACCGAGATTCGTAACGATGCACGCCTGCGCGGTCTGTACATCGTCCTGCATACCTCGTTGTCCGGCAGCTTCAACGAATCGATGGTCAAGAAGGTCGGCTGTGACAACTTCCTTTCCAAGTTCCAGCCCGACAAGCTGGTCGAGGTCGTGCGCGAACGTCTTCTGATGATTGTCTGACACCGCGCTCGATTCTACATCGCGAGTGCCGCCGGCTCCGGCATCGGATAAGCTTTGCTGTCTGCAGCAAAGCATATCCAGCCCTCAAAGGAATCGGCGCCCATGTTACGTCTCAGCTCGCTCTATCGTTTCCCGCTCAAATCCTGCAAGGCCGAGTCGATGCAGCGTGCATCGTTCGATGCGTTGGGGTTGGCGGGTGATCGACGCTGGATGCTGGTTGACGCCGGCAATGGCCGATTCTTCACTCAGCGCGCTCTGCCGCACATGTCCCAACTGTCGGTGTTATGGAACGCCAGCGGCGGTGTGACGCTTTGGGCACCTGGCTTCGAGCCTCTTGATGTCGCGGTTCCGCCGGATATCGACTTGAACCTGCGTGGCGTCACCGTCTGGCGTGACTCGTTGCAGGTACCGGATGCTGGCGATGAGGCAGCCGAATGGGTCAGCCGGTTTATCGGCAAGCCCACGCGTATGGTCTACCTGCCGGCGGAGCGTGCGCGCTGGATCCCTGGCGGCTATCAGACGGTCAACGACCGGGTGAGCTTTGCCGATGGTTTTCCATTGCTGCTGATCGGCCAGGGCTCGCTCGATGACCTGTCAGCGCGTCTGGGCAGGCCGCTGGAAATGCTGCGCTTCAGGCCCAATCTGGTGATCGAGGGGGCCGAGGCCTTTGCCGAGGATGGCTGGAAACGTATCCGCATCGGCGACATCGAGTTCCAGCTGCTCACGCCTTGTGCGCGCTGCATCCTCACCACCGTCGACCCGGCAACCGGCGAGCGCAGTGCAGATCGCGAACCGTTCGCCACGCTCAAGACTTATCGGGAAGTGGAAGGCAACGTGCTGTTCGGTCAGAACGTGGTCAACGAGGGGTTGGGCGAGCTTGAAGTGGGGATGTCAGTCGAAGTGCTGGAGTAGGGGCGGGCACCGCCGTTGTCTGGCAGGAGTGCTTAACGCAGCACTCCTGCCGAACGGTCACTGGTCGTCGAAAAACCGCTCGTGCCAGTCCACCAGAGGCTGCGGCGAGTTGAGTTTCTGGCCGTAGATCACCGAGTACGACAACACGTTCTGCACGTACTGACGGGTTTCATCGAACGGAATGCTCTCTACCCAGACATCGAAGGCCAGATGGTTGGCACCTTTGAGCCATTGGCGCACGCGCCCGGGACCTGCGTTGTAGGCCGCTGAAGCGAGCACCCGATTACCGTTGAACTGCGCATGCACCGAGCTCAGGTAGGCGGCGCCCAGCTGGATGTTGGTGTCCGGATCCAGCACTTGCTGCGGCGAGGCCAGCGGGATGCTGTACTTGCGCGCAGTCTCCTTGGCGGTGGCAGGCATCAGTTGCATCAGCCCGCTGGCGCCGACGCCCGAGCGGGCATCGTCCATGAAGGCACTTTCCTGGCGCGTGATGGCAAACACCCAGCTCGAATGCAGGCCACGCACCTTGGCTTCGCGTACCAGCGTGTCGCGGTGCGCCATGGGGAAACGAATATCCAGATCGTCCCAGTATTGCGCCTGGCTGATGGTACGGATTGCCGGGAAATACCATTGCATGTCATAGGCCAGCTTGGCCTGGGCAACCATCTCGTCACGATTGAACAGGCGGCTCACGTGATACCACTCGCGTCGGCCGTTGACGATCTCGCCGCGATCGTGAAACTCCAGTGCGCGACGCACGCCTGGCGTGTTGCGTACCTTGTTGATCAGTGCCTGGCTCAGCACCAGCGGCTTGTTGTTGAGCTGGTAGGGGCTTTGAGTGCGGTCGGCAGCCAGAAACCCGTAGAAATCACGCTCCTTGGCGACATCCTTGTACAGCGCGGCAATCAGCGGGCTGTTGGGTTGTGCCAGTTCCAGAGAGCGCGCTTCCCAGTAACGCCAGCGATTGGTCGCTGCCAGATCCTTGGGCAGTCGGCGCGCCAGCTCGTAGGCGTCTTCCCAGCGACCCAGGCGCAGCAGCAGGCGCAGGCGCCATTCGGTCACGGTGTCGTCACGCAATTCAGGGTCGTATCTGGTCATGACCTCCAGTGCGCGGTCGTCATAACGACGTGCCAGGGTCAGGCCGATTTCCTTGGCAATCTCGACCTGCTCTTCGCGGGAGAAATGCATGGTCGCGGCATAGCCATCGAGCATCGACAGGGCTTTCTGCGGGTCCTGCTTGGCGAGCCGGCGCAGGCCGAGACCGACCACATCGGACATCGCCTCGTCTACCGGGGCAAATTGCGACGGGTTGCTGACCATCTCCGGTTTCTGCGCGACAGCCAGCAGCAGACGGCCTTGCGGTGCCAGCGAGTTGAGGCTGTCCACCAGCGTGCTGGCCAGACTGTAATTGCGCGTCTGTGCCGCCAGCTTGGCGCGCTGCCAGCGCTTCTGTTCGGTCAACTGGCCGGCGGCCGCCCACTGAGCAAAGAAACCGTCACAGGCAGCGGGTAAAGTCTTGCCGGTCATCCACAGCTTTTCGGCACTGGCGAAGCCTTCGGCGCGCTTGTTGCTGTTCAGCTGATACTGCCCGTACAGGCAGTCCAGCTCGACGAACTTCATCTTCGGGTCGTAATACTTGACGAAGGTTTGCCAGTCGCCACGCTCGGCCAGCCAGCGCAACCAGCGCAGCTTCATCCAGTTGGCTTGCGGCAGGTCGCCGTGCTCGGCAAGAAACTTCTCGATTTCGGGATTGCTTGCCGTTTTCAGGCGTGCCGTCAGTTCGTCGTATTCGAGGTAAGGCTCCAGCGGATAGTCGGCCAGGGCCGTGGCGTACATCTGGTAGGGGCCGGAATCGCCTTTGGCCAGTGCGCGCTTTGCTTCGTCGTAATACTTGCGTTGTTGGTTGAGGTCTACCGCATGAGCAGTCTGGACGGCGGTGGCGGAGAGGAGCAGGCACGATAAAAGGCTGAACAAACGACTGCGCATGAGACTTCCGAGCAGATGAGTCGGTGAAAAGTATTGCTAGCTTAGCCTTTTGCCAGCTCTTGGTGAAAGCATTGCCGACGAGCTTGTCTCATATGGAAATAATTGGCGGTCATAAAGTCTTGTCGAGGCGCGGGGCGGTGCCACGAATGCCGACATCTGCCTGCTATCTCAGGTAGAATGCGCGCCCGGTTTTTGGAGAAGCTCATGACCCTGCTCAAATTCAGCGATGTGTCCCTTGCTTTCGGCGCCATGCCGTTATTGGACAAGGTGTCCTGGCAGATCGCCCGTGGCGAGCGGGTGTGCATCATCGGCCGTAACGGCACAGGCAAATCCAGCATGTTGAAGCTGGTAAAAGGCGTTCAGAAGCCTGATGAAGGGGCTGTGTGGCGTGCGCCCGGCCTCAAGATCGGTGAATTGCCGCAGGAATTGCCGGTAGCCGACGGACGGACGGTGTTCGACGTGGTTGCCGAAGGTCTGGATGGCGTCGGTGCCTTGCTGGCCGAGTACCACCACCTTGCGCAGAACTGCGTCACCGAGGAAGACCTGAACAAGCTGATGCATGTTCAGCAGGACCTCGAAGCCCGTGATGGCTGGCGCCTGCAGCAACTGGTCGAGAGCACCCTCAGCCGCTTGCAGCTGCCTGCCGACAAGACCCTGGCCGAACTGTCCGGTGGCTGGCGTCGCCGTGTTCTGCTGGCTCAGGCTCTGGTGTCCGAGCCGGACCTGCTGTTGCTCGATGAGCCGACCAACCACCTGGATATCGGCGCCATCGCCTGGCTTGAAGAAGCCCTCAAGGATTTCCAGGGTGCAGTGCTGTTCATCACGCACGACCGGGCATTCCTGCAAAACCTTGCGACCCGCATCCTTGAGCTGGACCGCGGCGGCCTGATCGACTGGGACGGCGACTACGCCAGTTTCCTGGTCCACAAGGAAGCCGCGCTGGCCGCCGAAGAAACCGCCAACGCACTGTTCGACAAACGTCTGGCCCAGGAAGAAGTCTGGATCCGTCAGGGCATCAAGGCGCGTCGTACCCGTAACGAAGGTCGCGTGCGTGCGCTCAAGGAGCTGCGTGTAGAACGCAGCGAGCGTCGTGAGCGTACCGGCAAGGCCAACATTCAGCTCGACACTGCCGAGAAATCCGGCAAGCAGGTCATGGTCCTCGATAACGTCAGCTTCGCCCACCCTGGCGGGCCGACACTGATCAAGGATTTCTCCATGGTCCTGCAGCGCGAGGACCGTATCGGTCTGCTCGGCGCCAACGGTACCGGCAAGACCACGCTGCTCAAGCTGATGCTCGACAACCTGCAGCCGACCGGCGGCAAGGTTGAAGTCGGTACGCGTCTGGACGTGGCCTATTTCGACCAGTTGCGTCACCAGCTCGATCTGGAAAAGACCGTAATCGACAACGTTGCCGAGGGGCGTGATTTCATCGATATCGACGGCCAGAGCCGTCATGTGCTGAGCTACCTCGGCGACTTCCTGTTCAGCCCGCAACGTGCCCGCACGCCGGTCAAGGCGCTGTCCGGTGGCGAGCGTGCCCGTCTTTTGCTGGCCAAGCTGTTCAGCAAGCCAGCCAACCTGCTGGTGCTCGACGAACCCACCAACGACCTGGACGTCGAAACCCTGGAGCTGCTCGAAGAGGTTCTGCTGACCTTCAAGGGCACCGTGCTGATGGTCAGTCACGACCGGGCATTCCTCGACAACGTCGTCACCAGTACCCTGGTGTTCGAAGGCGAGGGCAAGGTTCGCGAGTACGTGGGTGGTTATCAGGACTGGCTGCGTCAGGGCGGTTCGCCGCGTCTGCTGGGCGTCGCCGACACCAAGTCGGGCAAAGCCGAGCTGGCCAGCGCTGTGGTGCAGGCCGCACCGGTCGCTGCGCAGGACATGCCGGTGGCGAAGAAGAAGCTCAGCTACAAGCTTCAGCGCGAACTGGAGGCGTTGCCTGCGCAGATCGATGAAGTCGAAGGCAAGATGGCCGCGCTGAACGCGGAAATGGCCGAGCCGGGCTTCTACCAGCGCTCGTCCGAGCAGACTGCAGCGGTGCTGGCGCAGCTGGAAAACCTGCAGGCCGAGCTGGACAAGCTGCTGGAGCGTTGGGCCGAACTGGACGAGTGATCGTCCGGCGCGTTCCTGACATGCAGAAAAGCCCGGGTTGACCGGGCTTTTCGCTGTAGCGGGTCAGCTTACTCGGGCTTCTTGAGGCTCACTGCCAGCACATCACAGGGTGCGCCGTGCAGAACGTCGTTGGCTGTCGAGCCAAGCAGTAGAGCCAGGCCGTGACGGCCATGGCTGCCGACAACGATCAGATCGCATGCTTCGCTCTTGGCCAGCTTGTGGATTTCCTGGCGTGGCTGACCGAACACCATGTGGCTTTCGCTGTGTTCCAGTTGCGGATACTTGAGCTTCAGCTTGCCGAGCTTCTCCCTGGCCTGATCGATCTGTTGCTGTTGCAGTTGTGAAAGGTCCATCGGCACGTCGCCGCCGAACGCCATCGCGATCGGTTCAACGATGTGCACGACCGACAATTTTGCCTCGCTGGCCTTGGCCAGCAAGCTGGCGCGACGGATGACCGGGTCACACTCATCGGTGAGGTCGATGGCAACCAGAATGTGTTTGTATGGCATGAGGGTGTCCTCCGGGAGAATTGCAGTGATGGGAGTATGGCTCTTTCGTTGGCATCTGGGCAGGCCCATGTGCAAGTCATTGTTTTCAAGAGTGTTGTAAAGAGCCTGAAATCGGCTGGGGGCAAGAAATATGACGGTCTGGATAGTCCTGTCAATCATTGGTGTGATGCTGAGTCCGCTGGTGTGGTTACGCCCCTCGCGCCAGCAGAGCGGCAGGATGGCGTTGCGCATGCAGGCGCGGCGTCTGGGTATGGGCATGCAACTGACACCGCAGGAGTGGCCGCACTGGTTGAGTAAAGAGCCGCCCAGCCCTTGTGCGCAGTACCATCGTCCGCGTCGGGGCTCGCATGCAGATGCCTGGGTGTACTGGCAAAGCGAGCCGGGCGAGTGGCGCAATCGCTGGCGCGAACCTTGCGAAGACGCGAAGCTGCTGCCTTACCTGCAAACATTGCCCGTGGATGCCTACAAGGTCGAGGCTGACGGGCAGCTGGTTGCGGTGTACTGGGCGGAGCGGGGCGAGGCAGAAGTGTTACAGCGTATTGATGCGCTGCTCAAGGCGCTGGCCTGACCCTGAATCGCAGGCATTAAAAAGCCCGATAATAACATCGGGCCGGGGTTGGCCAGGCAGGCCGATAATTCGTCGCGTGCCGACAGGCTTTCGCCGCCATGTCGGCTTTCGCTGTTGCGCACCCGCAAATCAGCTGCATTGCGAGCCTCTTGTGGCGCAGTGCTGCGACTCTAGACCTTTTGCTCCTTTTTGTCGCGATTCCTGCAAATATTTTTTGCGCGTGCCCTCGTGCGGTGCGTTCCTGGCTGATTTTTCCCTGTACCTATCGAATGTCACGCGGCATGGCTATCGTCATGCAGATGCCCGCCAGGCCTTACGTGGCGGCGTATTACAGCGTGCCCCATGCGGCAGCTGCAGGACATTCGAATGGCCACTATCATTACCGCGAATGATGGAGGATCGCAGGTCTTCGCGGGCATTATGGGGCCTGCGCATGCTCCTGTTAAAACGCGGATTTTCAGACGTTTTGTCGAATTGACAATCCTGTGGTTATGCCTGATGGTGTGCGTACCCAAATCAAACGGGCGTATGAAATGAGCGTTTGGTCGTCAGAGGGCTCTGACAGAATCCCGACTACCACGTCGCGGCGGTAAGCGTGTGATTTGGCGTGTTCATCGACGGCGACGTCGTAGCCCCGTCGGACATTGAGGTTCGGCGGGTATTGTTCAGCTTCCATATTGTGGAGATCAGTTGATGATTTACGAAGGTAAAGCCATCACGGTTAAGGCTCTTGAAAGTGGCATCGTCGAATTGAATTTCGACCTCAAGGGTGAGTCCGTCAACAAGTTCAACCGTCTCACCCTCAATGAGTTCCGCCAGGCAGTCGATGCGGTCAAGGCCGACGCATCGGTCAAGGGCGTGATTGTCACCAGTGGCAAAGATTCATTCATTGTCGGCGCCGATATCACCGAATTCGTCGACAACTTCAAGTTGCCGGAAGCTGAGCTGGTCGCCGGCAATCTGGAAGCGAACAGGATTTTCAGTGATTTCGAAGACCTGAACGTGCCGACTGTCGTGGCAATCAACGGTATCGCGCTGGGCGGCGGTCTGGAAATGTGCCTGGCCGCAGACTATCGAGTCATGGCCAGCAGCGCTCGTGTCGGTCTGCCCGAGGTCAAGCTTGGCCTGTACCCGGGTTTCGGCGGCACAGTCCGTCTGCCACGCATTATCGGTGCCGACAACGCGATCGAGTGGATTGCCTCGGGCAAGGAAAACGCCGCGGAAGACGCTTTGAAGGTCGGTGCCGTCGATGCCGTGGTAGCGCCTGAAAAATTGCAGGCCGCCGCCCTTGATCTGATCCAGCGCGCCATTTCCGGCGAGTTCGATTACACGGCCAAGCGTCAGCCGAAGCTGGACAAGCTCAAGCTCAATGCCATCGAACAGATGATGGCATTCGAAACCGCCAAGGGCTTCGTTGCAGGTCAGGCCGGCCCGAACTATCCGGCCCCGGTCGAAGCCATCAAGACCATCCAGAAAGCCGCCAACTTCGGTCGTGACAAGGCGCTGGAGATCGAAGCCGCCGGTTTCGTGAAAATGGCCAAGACCCCTGCTGCGCAGAGTCTGATCGGCCTGTTCCTGAACGATCAGGAGCTGAAAAAGAAAGCCAGGGGCTACGACAAGATTGCCAAGGACGTGAAGCAGGCGGCCGTACTGGGCGCCGGGATCATGGGCGGCGGCATTGCCTATCAGTCGGCAGTCAAAGGTACGCCGATCCTGATGAAGGATATTCGCGAAGAAGCCATTCAACTGGGTCTGAACGAAGCGTCCAAACTGCTGGGTGGTCGCCTGGAGAAAGGTCGTCTGACCGCGGCGAAGATGGCCGAAGCGCTTAACGCCATTCGTCCTACGCTGTCCTACGGCGATTTCGGCAACGTCGATCTGGTCGTCGAAGCTGTCGTCGAGAACCCCAAGGTCAAGCAGGCGGTACTGGCCGAAGTCGAAGCCAACGTGGGTGAAAACACCATTCTGGCGTCCAACACCTCGACCATCTCGATCAGCCTGCTGGCCCAGGCCCTCAAGCGCCCGGAAAACTTCGTCGGCATGCACTTCTTCAACCCGGTGCACATGATGCCGCTGGTGGAAGTGATCCGTGGCGAGAAATCCAGTGAAGAAGCGGTCGCGACGACCGTTGCCTACGCCAAGAAAATGGGCAAGAACCCGATCGTGGTCAACGACTGCCCGGGCTTTCTGGTCAACCGTGTGCTGTTCCCGTATTTCGGTGGTTTCGCCAGACTGGTCAGTGCGGGCGTGGATTTCGTGCGCATCGACAAGGTCATGGAAAAATTCGGCTGGCCGATGGGCCCTGCCTACCTGATGGACGTGGTCGGTATCGACACCGGCCACCATGGTCGTGATGTCATGGCCGAAGGTTTCCCTGATCGCATGAAAGATGATCGCCGCTCTGCGATCGATGCCCTGTACGACGCCAAGCGCCTCGGGCAGAAGAACGGCAAGGGTTTCTACGCCTACGAAACGGACAAGAAGGGCAAGCCCAAAAAGGTCAATGACCCGGCGGTGCTGGACGTGCTCAAGCCGATTGTCTACGAGCAGCGCGAAGTCAGCGATGAAGACATCGTCAACTGGATGATGATCCCGCTGTGTCTGGAAACGGTCCGCTGCCTGGAAGACGGCATTGTCGAAACCGCTGCCGAGGCTGACATGGGCCTGATCTACGGTATCGGTTTCCCTCCGTTTCGTGGCGGCGCGCTGCGCTACATCGATTCCATCGGTGTTGCCGAATTCGTTGCCCTGGCTGACCAATACGCCGAACTGGGTGCCCTGTATCAACCGACTGCGAAGCTGCGTGAGATGGCCGCCAACGGCCAGAGCTTCTTCGGTCAAGCGTCTTCCGAGGAATGAACCAATGAGCCTTAATCCAAGAGACGTCGTGATTGTCGACTTCGGTCGCACCCCGATGGGCCGCTCCAAGGGCGGCATGCACCGCAACACCCGCGCCGAAGATATGTCCGCGCACCTGATCAGCAAATTGCTCGAGCGCAACAACAAGGTCGACCCGGCTGAAGTCGAGGACGTGATCTGGGGCTGCGTCAACCAGACCCTGGAACAGGGCTGGAACATCGCGCGCATGGCGTCATTGCTGACCCAGATCCCGCACACCTCCGCTGCCCAGACGGTCAGTCGTCTTTGTGGATCGTCCATGAGCGCACTGCACACGGCTGCTCAGGCAATCATGACCAATAACGGTGATGTGTTCGTCATCGGCGGTGTCGAGCACATGGGCCATGTCAGCATGATGCATGGCGTTGACCCGAACCCGCACATGTCCCTGCACGCCGCCAAGGCCTCCGGCATGATGGGCCTGACCGCTGAAATGCTCGGCAAAATGCACGGCATCACCCGCGAGCAGCAGGACGCCTTCGGTCTGCGTTCCCACCAGTTGGCGCACAAGGCAACGCTGGAAGGCAAGTTCAAGGATGAGATCATCCCGATGCAGGGCTATGACGAGAACGGTTTCCTCAAGGTCTTCGACTACGATGAAACCATCCGCCCGGACACCACCCTGGAAAGTCTGGCGGCACTCAAGCCTGCCTTCAATCCCAAAGGTGGTACCGTAACTGCTGGTACGTCCTCGCAGATCACTGACGGTGCGTCGTGCATGATCGTCATGTCGGCCCAGCGTGCCCAGGACCTCGGCATCCAGCCGATGGCGGTGATCCGTTCGATGGCAGTGGCCGGTGTCGACCCCGCAATCATGGGCTATGGTCCTGTTCCGGCGACCCAGAAAGCACTCAAGCGCGCCGGCCTGAGTATTGCCGATATCGACTTCTTCGAGCTCAACGAAGCGTTCGCTGCACAGGCTTTGCCGGTGTTGAAAGATTTGAAAGTGCTCGACAAGATGAACGAGAAGGTTAACCTGCACGGCGGCGCCATCGCTCTGGGGCATCCTTTCGGGTGTTCCGGTGCACGCATCTCCGGCACTTTGCTCAACGTCATGAAGCAAAATGGCGGCACCTTCGGCGTGTCGACCATGTGTATTGGTCTGGGTCAGGGCATAGCGACCGTTTTCGAACGCGTCTGATTCCCGAGTGTGATGCGAGCCGGGGCTTGGTGCCCCGGCTTTTGTTTTTTGAAAAAATGGTTTCAGGCAAATTTTTTGGACGTGTTACAAGGGGACCGCAACATGCAACTGCAACCAGGGCTCTATCGCCATTACAAGGGCCCGCACTACCGGGTTTTCAGCGTTGCAAAACATTCCGAAACCGAAGAGGAAGTCGTGTTTTATCAGGCTTTGTACGGCGATTTCGGCATGTGGGTACGTCCCTTGGGCATGTTTCTGGAGTCGGTCGAGGTTGACGGCGAGCACGTCCCGCGCTTTGCTCTGATAGAGGCTGAACCCAGCCTGTTTTCCCGAACGTGAGAGGCGATTGCACAACAGGCTGTGCTTGACCTCACCTTGTAGCCACTATATATAGCGTGGCCTTTACAAGCTCCTCACTGTCTTTCATCTAGTATTCAGGAATTTTCTGATCCATGGGCAAATCGCTGGTCATCGTGGAATCCCCGGCTAAGGCCAAGACCATCAACAAGTATTTGGGCAACCAGTACGTGGTGAAGTCGAGTATCGGCCATATCCGAGACCTGCCCACCAGCGGTTCGGCGAGTGCCGCCAAAGATCCTGCCGCCAAGCGTGGCAAGGCTGCTGCGGGCGAAGGCCCGGTACTGACGCCGAAAGAAAAGGCGCAACGCCAGCTGGTCTCGCGCATGGGAGTCGATCCGGAACACGGCTGGAAAGCCAAGTACGAGATCCTCCCCGGCAAGGAAAAGGTCATCGAAGAGCTGCGCAAGCTCGCCAAGGATGCCGACATCATCTATCTCGCGACGGACTTGGACCGCGAAGGGGAAGCCATTGCCTGGCACCTGCGCGAAGCCATCGGGGGGGATGACAGCCGCTACAAGCGCGTGGTGTTCAACGAGATCACCAAGAAAGCCATTCAGGAAGCGTTTTCCAAGCCAGGCGAACTGGATATTGCCCGGGTCAACGCCCAGCAGGCGCGTCGCTTCCTCGACCGCGTCGTCGGCTACATGGTCTCGCCGCTGCTCTGGCAGAAAGTCGCCCGTGGCTTGTCCGCCGGGCGTGTGCAGTCGGTCGCAGTAAAACTGGTGGTCGAGCGCGAACGTGAAATCCGTGCGTTCAACCCAGAAGAGTATTGGGAGATCCACGCCGATCTGGGCACCGCCAAGGGCGCCAATGTGCGTTTCGAAGTGGCGCGTGAAAACGGCGAAGCATTCAAGCCGCTGAATGAAACCCAGGCCATGGCCGCCCTTGAAAAGCTCAAGGCGTCCAGCTACAGCATCGTCAAGCGTGAAGACAAGCCGACCAGCAGCAAGCCATCGGCGCCGTTCATTACCTCGACCCTGCAGCAGGCAGCGAGCAACCGCCTGGGCTTCGGCGTGAAGAAGACCATGATGATGGCTCAGCGCTTGTACGAAGCGGGCTACATCACCTACATGCGTACCGACTCGACCAACCTGTCGGCTGACGCAGTGAGCATGGCGCGTGACTACATCGGAACCGAATTCGGCAAGAAGTACCTGCCGGAGTCGCCCAACGTCTACAGCAGCAAGGAAGGCGCGCAAGAGGCGCACGAAGCGATTCGTCCTTCCGACGTCAACACTCACCCGAGCAAACTGACCGGGATGGAGCGTGACGCCGAGCGTCTTTACGAGTTGATCTGGCGCCAGTTCGTGGCCTGCCAGATGCTGCCTGCGCAATACCTGTCGACCACCGTCACGGTCGCCGCGAGCGATTTCGAGCTGCGCGCCAAGGGCCGCATCCTCAAGTTCGACGGTTACACCCGTGCACTGCCGCAGATGGCCAAGCCGGGCGATGACGATGTTCTGCCGGACATGGCGCAGGGCGAAACGCTGAAACTGAACAAGCTCGACCCAAGCCAGCACTTCACCAAGCCGCCTGCGCGTTACTCGGAAGCGAGCCTGGTCAAGGAGATGGAAAAGCGTGGCATCGGCCGCCCGTCGACCTACGCTGCGATCATCTCGACCATTCAGGACCGTGGCTACGTGGCGTTGCATAACCGCCGCTTCTACTCGGAAAAGATGGGCGACATCGTCACTGGGCGACTGTCCGAAAGCTTTTCCAACCTGATGGACTATGGCTTTACCGCCGGGATGGAAGAGAACCTCGACGACGTGGCGCAGGGTGAGCGTGACTGGAAGAACGTGCTGGACGAGTTCTACGGCGATTTCCGTAAAAAACTCGAGGTGGCCGAGGCCGCTGATGGCGGCATGCGCGCCAACCAGCCGGTGATGACGGATATCCCGTGCAAGGTGTGCGGTCGTCCAATGCAGATCCGTACTGCCTCGACGGGCGTTTTCCTGGGTTGCTCCGGCTACAGCCTGCCACCCAAGGAACGCTGCAAGGCGACCGTCAATCTGACCCCCGGCGACGAAATTGCCGACGATGATGAGGGTGAGTCCGAGTCGCGGGTTCTGCGCGGCAAGCATCGCTGCCCGATCTGCAGCACGGCGATGGACGCCTACCTGCTGGACGAGAAGCACAAGCTGCATATCTGCGGCAACAACCCTGATTGCACCGGTTACGAGATCGAGGAAGGCACTTATCGCATCAAAGGCTATGAAGGTCCGAGCCTGGAATGTGACAAGTGCGGCAGCGAGATGCAGCTCAAGACCGGCCGTTTCGGCAAGTTTTTCGGCTGCACCAATCCGGACTGCAAGAACACCCGTAAACTGCTGAAAAGCGGCGACGCGGCGCCGCCGAAGATGGACCCGGTGAAAATGCCGGAGCTCAAGTGCGACAAGGTTGACGATACTTACATCCTGCGTGACGGGGCTTCGGGTCTGTTCCTGGCCGCCAGCCAGTTCCCGAAGAATCGCGAAACCCGCGCGCCGCTGGTCATCGAAATCGCCCCGCACAAGGACGAAATCGATCCTAAGTATCACTTCCTTTGCGAAGCGCCGAAGAAGGATCCGGACGGTCGTCCAGCCGTGATCCGCTACAGTCGCAAGACCAAAGAGCAATACGTCCAGACCGAAGTAGAAGGCAAGCCTACCGGCTGGCGTGCGTTCTACGACGGCAGCGCCTGGAAGGTTGAAGACAAGCGTTGATCGCAAATGCCCGGCTCAAGGGAGTCGGGCGCTGTTTTCGACAGGCATCCGCCTGTTTCGCCGGACTGTCCAGGCGTCACAGGCTATGCTGTTTTCTATCCCATCGTTGTGGAGAGTGTCGCCATGGCTCATGAGCTCTATACCCGTACCAACCAGAAAATCTATTTCGCAGGGCTCTCGCTCGAAGCGTTGGGCAGGGCGGAGAAGGGCCAGGCGGTGAACTCTCCTGCGTTGTTGCAGGCAGAGCGTGAGTCCGCGCTGTTTCATCTGTATGGTGCGCTGCTGGGCCTGTGCCACGAGATCGCTGGCTACTACCGTTTGCCGCAGGCCGGCGCGCGTCGTGCGGAAGAATTGTTGACGCAGGAAGTGCTGAACGCCATCGCCATTCCCGAAATGGCCGAGCTGGTAGAACTCGCCCAGAATCGCCAGACATGGCTTGCGCAACTACTGGCGGCCTACAACGCATTGTATGAGCCACCGCGTGCGCCGAAAAAGCTCAAGGGTGATGTCACGCAGCCGATGATACAGGCAGTGAACCTGGACGCCGAGCCGGAGTCTGAACTCTCACGTGAAGAGCTCGAGAATTGGCGTCAACAACTCAAAGGGTTGGCCATCCGTTTTCGTGAAGGCCTGAGCGAGTGCTGAAAACCAATGAAGTAAGGGCTGGCAGGCTGTTACAATGCCGGCTTATCGCGGAGTAACTGTACCAATGCCTACCTCTTTCCTGGAAATTGTCGAACTGCCTGACGGACGTATCGAGCTGCGTCGTGCCGATGACGAGGGTTCTCTGGTAACGCTTGATTTCTCTGCGGATGCCAAAGCGTTCATGCAAGGTCAGCATGTCGAAGTCGCCAAAGCCATGTTGAGTGTGGGTGTGCAGATGGCCGGCCGCCTGGCTGAAGGCGAAATCGAAAAGGACGATGTACCCCACGTTCTGCACTGATCGACGACCGGGCCTCAGCCCAGCCGGATGTTCAGGCTCTGTGCTTCCCCGATTTTTGCTGCACTGATCAATTGCTGACGCGCTATGGCGCCCAGCGGGTTGATCCAGCTCACCACCGTATGACTACGGCCCAGTCGAAGTGCTTCGCGCGTCAGCTCCAGTACGCTTTGTATACCGCGTGGCTGCAGCAGCAGAATCCGCTCCCTGTTGAGTCCCGCGTCGCGCAGCCAGGTCTGCGTCAGGCTGGATGGCGGTGCGATCAGTGTCAGCCAGCGCGCATCCAGTTCCTCGCTCAGCTCCCGAAGGATGGGTGCCAGCAGGTTGAGGCAGTTCCCGGCGGCGCCGCGCAATGACAGCTCACTGAAGGGCTCTGGCTCATCGCCCCAAGGCGTTTCGACTGCATTTGTGAGCAGCGGGGCGATGGGCTGGGCCAGAAACGCCTCGAACAGCGGCAATTGCGAATGCGGTGCTTGATGGAACTGCATAACGTCTCCTTAGCGGCGAATGACGCCGACGCTCAAACCTTCGATCACCAGTTCCTGATCCTTGAGATCGACCTCGATGGGTGCGAAATCAGGGTTTTCCGCCAGCAGCCAGACCTTGCTGCCTTCACGCTTGAAACGCTTGACGGTCACTTCATCGCCTATCCGGGCAACCACGATCTGGCCGTTGCGAGCCTCACGCGTGGTGTGCACGGCGAGCAGATCACCGTCCAGAATGCCGACGTCCTTCATGCTCATGCCATGAACGCGCAACAGGTAGTTGGCGCTGGGGTGGAAGAAGGAGGGGTTGATGTTGCAGGACTCTTCGATGTGTTGCTGCGCCAGGATCGGTGCACCTGCTGCAACGCGGCCGATGACGGGCAGGCTGCTGTCGTCCTGCCGCGCTTCGAAGCCGGGGATGCGAATGCCGCGTGAAGCACCCGGAGTCATTTCGATAGCGCCTTTGCGGGCCAGGGCCTTGAGGTGCTCTTCCGCAGCGTTGGGCGATTTGAAGCCCAGCTCCTGAGCGATCTCCGCACGTGTCGGCGGGAACCCGTTGTCTTCCAGGCAGCGTTTGATGAAACCCAGGATTTCAGCCTGGCGTGGCGTCAGTTTGATCATGAGGGGCGCTCTGGCTTTTTATACAGTGACTGTGATTATATACAGTGAAGGCGCGTTGGCAATCATCCATTTCATTTTCGCCGCCAGGCGGTGTTCAACCCGGTCGGAGCCTCTGGTCAAAAACCTCGGCAATGCCTGTCTTTTGTCATTTAACATCCTTTACCGTGACTGTTCGGCCACAAAATGAACGGTCCGGCTTGACAATCGAGGCGTTTGATACGTATGTTTCAAACGTTCGTTTGTTAGGCAGAGAGCCATGGCCCAGTCGGAAACCGTTGAACGCATTCTTGATGCTGCAGAGCAGTTGTTCGCAGAGAAAGGCTTTGCCGAAACGTCCTTGCGTCTTATCACCAGCAAGGCGTCGGTCAATCTGGCTGCGGTGAATTATCACTTCGGCTCGAAGAAGGCGTTGATTCAGGCCGTGTTCTCGCGTTTTCTGGGACCGTTCTGCATCAGTCTCGATCGCGAACTGGAGCGCCGCCAGGCGAAACCCGAACACAAGCCAAGCCTTGAGGAACTGCTGGAGATTCTCGTCGAGCAGGCGCTTGTGGTGCAGCCGCGCAGCGGTAACGACCTGTCGATCTTCATGCGCCTGCTGGGGCTTGCCTTCAGTCAGAGCCAGGGCCACCTGCGGCGCTACCTCGAAGACATGTATGGCAAGGTGTTCCGTCGCTACATGACGCTGGTCAACGAAGCCGCGCCGCGCATTCCGCCCATCGAGCTGTTCTGGCGCGTGCACTTCATGCTCGGCGCTGCGGCGTTCAGCATGTCCGGGATCAAGGCCCTGCGCGCCATTGCCGAGACCGATTTCGGCGTCAATACCTCCATCGAGCAGGTCATGCGCCTGATGGTGCCTTTTCTGGCCGCCGGCATGCGCGCCGACACCGGCGTCAGCGATCCTGCGATGATCGCCGCCCAGCTCAGGCCGCGGACCAAGAGCAGCACCAGCACACCTGCGGTCGCCAAGGCCTGAAGCCTCTGCCTTGAATCAACCTCTGCCCTGAATCAGGCTGCACTGGCGTGTCGGATTGCGTCGGGCTTCAGGATCAAGCACCATGCCCGGATTGTGAACGAGCACTGGTGTGTAAGGGTTTTTCTATGAGTTCTGGCCTGCAAGGCTCCCTGATGGTCGATGTCGCCGGCACCTGGCTGACCAGCGAAGACCGTCAGTTTTTGCGTCAGCCCGAAGTGGGCGGTTTGATCATCTTTGCCCGAAACATCGAGCATCCCCGTCAGGTTCGTGAATTGAGCGCCGCGATTCGTGCCGTGCGCCCGGACCTGCTGCTGGCCGTCGATCAGGAGGGCGGCAGGGTGCAGCGCCTGCGTGAGGGCTTCGTACGCCTGCCGCCGATGCGCGCCATCGCCGACAAGCCTGACGCCGAGCTTCTGGCTGAGCACTGTGGCTGGCTGATGGCGACCGAAGTGCTGGCGGTCGGACTGGACCTGAGCTTCGCCCCGGTGCTGGACCTCGACTACCAGCGCAGCGCTGTGGTCGGCACGCGATCGTTCGAAGGCGATCCGCAGCGCGCGGCGTTGCTGGCAGGGGCGTTCATTCGTGGGATGAACGCCGCCGGCATGGCTGCCACCGGCAAGCATTTTCCCGGTCACGGCTGGGCTGAAGCCGATTCTCATGTGGCTATCCCGAATGACGAGCGCAGCCTGGAAGAGATCCGCGCCAGCGATCTGGTGCCGTTTGCACGCTTGAGTCAGCAGCTGGCTGCAGTGATGCCGGCGCATGTCATCTACCCGAAAGTCGATTCGCAGCCCGCTGGCTTTTCAAGGCGCTGGCTGCAGGACATTCTGCGCGACGAACTGCAATTTGACGGTGTTATTTTCAGTGACGACCTGTCGATGGCCGGCGCTCATGTCGTCGGGGATGCGGCCAGCCGTATCGAGGCAGCGCTGACAGCCGGATGCGACATGGGCCTGGTGTGCAACGACCGCGCGGCCGCAGAGCTTGCGCTGGGCGCTGCGCAGCGCCTGAAGGTCAAGCCTTCGCCACGTATCGCCCGTATGCGCGGTCTGGCGTCGGCCAGTACCGACTATCGGCAACACCCGCGCTGGCAGGCCGCGCTCCAGGCTCTGCGCGCTGCTCAACTGATCGATTAAGGATTTGCGATGACTGTTTACGCGATTATTGGCGGTACTGGCCTGACCCAGCTCGAAGGCCTGAACATTCGGCAATCCCTGCCGATGAACACGCCTTATGGCGCACCTTCCGGCGAAATCCAGATCGGCGACTATGCCGGTCGCGAAGTGATGTTTCTGGCGCGCCACGGCCACCCGCACCGCTTGCCGCCGCATCAGGTCAACTACCGGGCCAATATCTGGGCCCTGAAGCAGGCAGGTGCCGAAGCGATTCTTGCGGTCAACGCAGTCGGCGGCATTCATCCGGCCATGGGCACCGGTCATTTCTGTGTGCCGCATGATCTGGTCGACTACACCAGCGGTCGTCAGCACACGTTTTTTGCCGATGACCTGGAAGAGGTCACGCACATCGACTTCAGCTATCCGTACAGCGAGCCACTGCGTGCCCGGCTGATTGCGGCGCTGGCTACTGAAGGATGCGCGTTCTCTGATCGGGGCGTCTATGCCTGTACCCAGGGACCGCGTCTGGAGACCGTTGCCGAAATCATCCGCCTGGAGCGTGATGGTTGCGACATCGTCGGTATGACTGGCATGCCCGAAGCCGCGCTGGCGCGTGAGCTGGAGCTTGAATACGCCTGCCTGGCGCTGGTGGTCAATCCGGCAGCGGGCAAGTCGACCACCGTCATTACCATGGCGGAAATCGAACAGGCCTTGCGCGACGGAATGGGCAAGGTGAAAGCCACGCTTGCCCGGGTTCTGTCAGCGTCCTGAATTACAGCATGCGCTTGAGGGTATTGTCCTTGCGCACCAGATGGTGCCAGAGCGCAGCGATCACATGCAGACCGATGACATAGTAGAAGATCGAGCCCAGCAACTTGTGCAGGTCTTCGAACGTCTCGGCCAGGTGGTCCGAGGTGGCCAGCGGCCAGGGAATCTGCAGATCGGTGAGGGGGATGGGCAGCGCGCCTTTTTCCACCATCACCGTCAGCAGTCCCAGTAAAGGCTGGGCAAGCAGAAACGCATACAGCGCGTAATGGGTCAGGGTCGCGACAATGCGCAACGCCCCCTCAAGTGGCGGTGTGATGCCGGGCGGACGATGGCGTCGACGCTCGGCGACACGGAAAAACGCCATGATCAGAATCAGAATGCCGACCCAGTAGTGACTCTGCACAACCAGCAAGCGGTATTCAGAGCCCTTGCCGAACTGAGTGCGGCTCAGAATCAGGGTGTAGGCGAGCACGATCAGAATGGCCATGACCCAGTGCAGCCATCTGGCCCGGGCGGTGTAGCGTTGAGAAGTCGATACATCCACGGTTTGATTCCTTGTCTCTTTTTTTTGCAGGTCTGGTAGACAGCTTAGGCTGTCGATCGGGCGCCTGCGTTTCATGTTGGCCTGAGTTTTTCGCGTGCATCTCCGGCCATTGAATATGGCAAATACACAGCACGTGAGAGACGCGACGGAACCTGTGCCCACGGGTGGCTTCATATGCCGTGAATATTCACCCGGGAGCAAGTCTTGACCAGTGCCAATCCGCCTGTCGGCCCAGCAACACCTGTGTCCGCCAGTGTTTCATTGAATGTACTGACCATGAACATGCACATGGGCTTTGGCATTTTCAATCGCCGCTTCATTCTGCCGGAGTTGCGTGAAGCTGTGCGCACTGTATCGGCCGATATTGTGTTTCTTCAGGAAGTGCACGGCGAACAGCAGAGCCACGCGCGCAGGGTCAAGGACTGGCCGACGATTTCGCAGTACGAGTTTCTGGCCGACAGCATGTGGAATGATTTTGCCTACGGCCGCAATGCGGTGTATCCGGATGGCGATCATGGCAACGCGTTGCTGTCCAAATACCCGATCATCCAGCATGAAAACCTCGACATTTCCATTCATGGCACCGAGCAGCGCGGGTTGTTGCACTGCATTCTCGACGTGCCACATGCGGGCCGGGTACATGCGATCTGTGTGCATCTGGGGTTGCGTGAAAGCCATCGGCGTCAACAGTTCAAACTGCTTAACGAGCTGATGGCACGTATTCCCGAGGGCGAGCCGGTGATCGTTGCCGGTGACTTCAATGACTGGCGCCAGCGCGCCGATGCGTCGCTGCAGGGCAGTGGGCTGCATGAGGTTTTCGTCGAGCGCTTCGGGGCGCCAGCCAAAAGCTTTCCGGCCCGTTGGCCCTTGCTCTGCCTGGACCGGATCTATGTCCGCAATGCGACCTCGCACCGGCCGAAAGTGTTGTCCAGCCGACCGTGGTCGCACCTTTCCGATCATGCACCGCTGGCGGTGGAGTTGACCTTATGAGCAATACGACAGGGCAGTGGCGCGACGGCAACTCGGTAGAGTTGCTGATCAATGGCGAGGATTTCTACGCCCGCGTATTCGAATGCATACGTGCCGCGCGCAAAGAAGTGCTGATCGAGACCTTCATCATTTTTGAAGACCGGATCGGCGAGAGCCTGCAACAGGCGTTGCTCGAAGCCGCCGCGAATGGCGCGAAGGTGGTCGTCACGGTGGATGACTATGGCACCTCGGACCTGAGTTCGACGTTTGTCAAAACCATGATCGACGCCGGTATCCAGATTCAGCTGTTCGATCCGCGCCCGCGGTTCATGGGCATGCGCACCAATCTGTTTCGCCGTCTGCACCGTAAGGTGGTGGTGATCGATGGCGAACTGGGCTTTATCGGCGGCATCAACTACAGCGTTGATCATATGACCGACACCGGTCTGACGGCCAAACAGGACTACGCCGTTCTGGTGCGCGGGCCGATTGTTGGCGACATTCACCACAGCGCGTTGAATATGCTCAGCAAGGTCGTTCGTGACAAATTGCCGCCCATTGCACTCAAGCTGGACCGCGCCGGTGACGCCAGCATGCTGCTCGCCGAGCGCGACAATGACGAGCACAGCACCGATATCGAAGAGCAGTACCTGGAGGCGATTCGCGCTGCTAAGCAACGCATCACCCTGGCCAATGCGTATTTTTACCCCAGCTACCGCTTTCTGCGTGAGCTGCGCAATGCCTCACGGCGTGGCGTCAAGGTCACCCTGATCCTGCAAGGCCAACCCGACATGCCGTTCGTGCGGGTCTGCTCGCGACTGACCTATACCTATCTGCTGCGCGATGGCGTGGCCATTCACGAATACAAGCAACGTGCATTGCACGGCAAGGTCGCGCTGATCGACCAGGACTGGTCCACCGTGGGTTCCAGCAATCTCGACCCGCTGAGCCTGGCGCTGAACCTGGAAGCCAACCTGTTCATTCGTGATCGCACCCTCAATGAGCATCTGCAAAATCATCTTATGGAGCTTGCCGCGGCGCACAGCAAACAGATGAGCCTCAAGGGGGCGGCGCGTGGTCAGTGGTGGCGTGCGCCGATGATCGTATTGAGTTTCTTTTTCCTGCGTCGTTTCCCGGCCATTGCCGGTTTGTTTCCGGTTCACGGTGTGCGCCTCAAGCCCCTGCGTGCCGGTGATGTAGTGCCTGAAGCGAAGGTGATCGAACAGCAGCAGAACAACCATCCGATGGATCAGGAGAAAACCCTATGACCCAAGCCACGCAGGCAGCGCCGCACAGTGCGCAGGGAACCAGGTGGAAGTGGGCAAAGCGGGCGTTCAATCTGTTTTTCTTCATCGCCGTCCCGGTTCTGCTGTTTATGCTGGTCAAGAAGCTTGACTGGCAAGAAGTGAAACAGGCGTTGGCGTCCTACAAGGCCAGCACCCTGGCTATCGCGGCGGTGGTGGCCTTTGCCAGCTACGCGACCTACTGCGGCTTTGACGTGTTGGCGCGTTATTACACCCGGCACACATTGGCGATCAAGCAGATCGTGCCGGTAACGTTTGTCTGCTACGCGTTCAACCTCAATCTCAGTTCCTGGGTGGGCGGCATTGCCTTGCGTTACCGCTTGTATTCGCGACTGGGGCTGGACGTTTCGACCATCACGCGGATTCTCAGCCTGAGCCTGATCACCAACTGGCTGGGCTATATGCTGCTGGCCGGTTTTGTGTTTTCGATGCGCTTTCTGGAGTTGCCTGAGGAGTGGTCGATCGGCACCACAACCCTGCAACTGATCGGCTTCGGACTGTTGGCGATGTGTTTTGCCTATCTGTTGGCCTGCCGGTTTTCGAAGAAACGCTCATGGACCATCCGTGATCAGGAATTCAATCTGCCGTCGATGAAGCAGGCCCTGATGCAGGCCAGTCTGGGCGCACTGAACTGGTCGTTGATGGCGGCGGTGATTTACACCCTGCTGCCGGACAAGGCGTTTTATCCGGCGATTCTCGGTGTGTTGCTGATCAGCAGCATCGCCGGAGTGATCACTCATATTCCAGCGGGCCTCGGCGTGCTCGAGACCGTGTTTATCACCTTGCTGGCGCACCAGTTCTCCAAGGGCAGCCTGCTCGCAGCGTTGATCGGCTACCGCGCGATCTACTTCCTGCTGCCGCTGCTGCTGGCACTGGTGGTGTATCTGGTGCTGGAAAAACGCGCGAAGAAGATGGGCGAGAAGAACCAGCAGCGCATGGGCGAGGAAGCCAAGTCCTGAGGGCTCGGCCCTCAATCATCAAAGCCGACCTGCTCGTGTATTTCGTCGACCTTGAGTTCCAGGCGATAGGCCACGGCGATGAACAGTGCCTGGCACAGGCATAGCGTGGCGCTCAGCGAGCGGAAGGCGAACGAGCTGCCCTCGTTGACCAGCAACACCGAGTTGGCGCGCTTGGCCAGCGGCGACAGGTTGCTGTCAGTGATGATCAGCGTCTTGGCCTGATGGTGCTGGGCGATGCGCAGGCAGTGCTGGGTCTCCTTGCCATAGGGCGTGAAGCTGATGGCAATCACCAGATCATTGGCGCGCACACTGCGCATTTGCTCGCGATAGCTGCCGCCCAGGCCTGAGATCAGGTGAATGCGCTTGTTGGTGTGTTGCAGGTTGTAGACCAGATAATCAGCCACCGCGAATGAACGGCGCACACCCACCACATAGATGTTGTCGGCGTTGACCACCAGGTCCACGGCCTTTTCGAATTCATCGTCATCCAGCTCGACACTCAGGCGTTCCAGGCCGGAGAGGGTGGCGCTGACGCATTCGCGTGCCAGATCGCCTGCGTTGGCTTTCTGTGACTTATTGGCGATCAGGCTGCGGATACGCTGCTGGTAATTCTGCACCGGCGTGGTCTTGTGCGTATAAGCCTCGCGAAACAGCGCCTGCATCTCGCTGAAGCCACTGAACCCGAAGCGCTGGGAAAATCGCACGATGGCCGAGGGGTGGACTTCGCACTCGCGGGCGATGTCGCTGATCCGGTCAACCATGATCCGGTCGCTCTGCTGGCTCATATAGCTGGCAATCCGTTTGAGCTGGCGTGGCAGGCCTTCGTATTCATCAGTGATCAGCCGCAACAAGCCTTCGGCACTGTTCGGCGGCATGTCGACGCTCGTCCCGGGCAGAGTGGGCTGATCGGCGCTGGTCATATTCACATCCTTTCTGCTTGTTCTTTTTCAGGGCAACGGCGTGCAGGGCAATGCCGTTGCGGGCCTGACGGTGGAGGCTGCCTTGCGGCAGGAACGACGACTATATCCTACCCGCGTGCGCAGTGTGCCAGCACTTGAGTGGTGGTATGGAAAAAATATTCCACTAAAAATAATTATAGAAAAAATATTGATTGATGTGCCTTGACGTTTTACGCTGCATTCACAAAGCAGCGTGTACACATGATGCAAGCGCTGCAGGCTGATAAAAATAACAGGAGCCACCATGGGCCAGACACGCTTTGCCACTGGGCGTCAGTTGGATCTGATTTGCCTCGGACGCCTGGGCGTCGACCTTTATGCGCAGCAAGTGGGGGCGCTGCTGGAAGACGTTTCCAGTTTCGCCAAGTACCTGGGCGGCTCGTCGGCCAATATTGCCTTCGGCACCGCCAGGCTCGGGCTCAGGTCGGCCATGCTGAGCAGGGTCGGCGATGATCATATGGGCCGCTTTCTGGTCGAATCCCTGGCCCGCGAAGGCTGTGATGTCAGTGCGATCAAGCGCGACCCCGAGCGCCTGACGGCGATGGTGCTGCTGGGGCTGAAGGATCGTGAAACCTTCCCCTTGGTGTTCTACCGTGAAAACTGCGCTGACATGGCCCTGCGCGCCGAGGATATCGACGAACAGCAGATTGCATCCAGCAAGGCGCTGCTGATCACCGGCACGCATTTCTCCACTGATCAGGTGTTCAAGGCCAGCAGCCAGGCGCTCGACTATGCCGAGAAGCATGACGTCAAACGCGTGCTGGACATCGACTACCGCCCGGTGCTCTGGGGGCTGGCAGGCAAGGCCGATGGCGAGACCCGGTTCGTTGCCGATCAGAAGGTCAGTCAGCATGTACAACGCATCCTGCCGCGTTTCGACCTGATCGTCGGCACCGAAGAAGAATTCCAGATTGCCGGCGGTGCCACCGATTTGCTCGCGGCCCTGCGCAGGGTGCGTGAACTGACGGCCGCAACGCTGGTGGTCAAGCTCGGTCCGCAAGGCTGCACGGTGATTCACGGGGCTATTCCTGCGCGGCTGGAAGAGGGCGCTATCTACCCCGGCGTGCAGGTCGAAGTGCTCAACGTGCTCGGTGCGGGCGATGCGTTCATGTCCGGTTTTCTCAGCGGCTGGCTCAAGGAGGCCAGTGACGAACGCTGCTGCCAGCTGGCCAATGCCTGTGGCGGGCTGGTGGTGTCGCGTCACGCTTGCGCGCCCGCGATGCCGACCCCGGCCGAGCTCGATTACCTGTTCAACAGCCCGCAACCCATCACCCGTCCTGATCAGGATGTCGCCCTGCAACGGCTGCATCAGGTCAGCGTGCCGCGCAAGCAGTGGCGGCAGTTGTTCATCTTCGCCTTCGATCATCGCGGCCAGTTGGTCGAACTGGCGCAACAGGCCGGGCGTGATCTGGGCAGCATCAGCCAGCTCAAGCAGTTGTTCGTGCAAGCGGTCGAGCGGGTCGAAGCCGACCTGCGCAAGCGCGGTATCGAGGCCGATGTCGGTCTGCTTGCCGACCAGCGCTTCGGTCAGGATTCACTCAACGCCGCAACCGGTCGCGGCTGGTGGGTAGCGCGTCCGGTGGAAGTACAGGGCTCAAGGCCGCTGGCCTTCGAGCACGGTCGCTCCATCGGTAGCAATCTGCTCGCCTGGCCGCAAGAGCAGATCATCAAGTGCCTGGTGCAATATCACCCCGATGACGAGCCGATGCTGCGCCTGGAGCAGGAAGCGCAGATCAAGGCGCTCTACGACGCTTCGAAAGTCAGCGGCCATGAGTTGCTGCTGGAAATCATCCCGCCCAAGGATCACCCGTCGTCTCACCCGGACGTGATGCTTCGCTCGCTGAAGCGCTTGTACAACCTGGGCATCTACCCGGCGTGGTGGAAGATCGAGGCGCAGAGCGCGCAGGTCTGGCAGCAACTGGACGAACTGATCCAGCAACGCGATCCGTATTGCCGCGGTGTGGTACTGCTCGGGCTCAATGCGCCTGTCGAAGACCTCGCCGCCGGCTTTGCCGAAGCACGCCACAGCCGCGTCTGCCAGGGCTTTGCTGTCGGCCGGACAATATTCCGTGAGCCAAGCCGGGCCTGGATGGCCGGAGAAATAGACGATGCGACGCTGATCAGTCGGGTGCAGAGCACCTTCAACTGGTTGATCGAGTCCTGGCGCGAAAGCCGCGCCTGATTGGTTCCGGATTTCGACGCCACAACAACGTCGCGATAACAACAAAAAAGGTGCAGCCATGCCCGTTTCGACTTCCACACCCAGAATCCGCATCGGCATCAATCCGATCTCCTGGAGCAACGATGATTTGCCGGCCCTTGGCGGAGAAACCCCGTTGAGCACGGCGCTCAGCGAAGGCAAAGCCATTGGTTACGAGGGCTTCGAGCTCAACGGCAAGTTTCCGAAAGATGCCAAGGGTGTCGGCGATGTATTGCGGCCCCATGATCTGGCGTTGGTGTCCGGCTGGTACTCCAGCCGTCTGGCGCGGCGTTCGGTGGCCGAGGAAATCGAAGCCATCACCCCACATGTGCAGCTGCTCGCCGAAAATGGCGCTTCGGTGCTGGTGTATGGCGAAGTGGCCGACTCGATTCAGGGGCAGCGTATCCCGCTGGTCGAACGACCGCGTTTTCACACCGATGCCGCCTGGCATGAATACGCCGAAAAACTCACCGAGCTGTCACGTTTTACCCTGTCTCGCGGCGTGCGTCTGGCGTATCACCACCACATGGGCGCTTATGTCGAGTCGCCGCAGGATATCGACCGGCTGATGGCGCTGACCGGTGAGGAAGTCGGCCTGCTGTTCGATTCCGGGCATTGCTACATGGGCGGTGGCGAACCTCTTCAGGTGTTGAGCAAGCACATCCAGCGTATCTGTCATGTGCATTTCAAGGACGTGCGCAAGCCGGTGGTGCAACTGGCGCGCAACAATCTGTGGAGCTTTCCCGACTGCATCATCAACGGCACCTTCACGGTGCCGGGCGATGGCGACATCGACTTCTCGGCGCTGCTCAAGGTGTTGCTGCAGGCCGATTACCGCGGCTGGCTGGTGGTCGAGGCCGAACAGGACCCAGCGGTAGCGCCGAGCTATGTGTACGCCAAAAAGGGCTATGACACGTTGCGCCAACTGCTGGCCGATGCACGATAAGGAGGAATGAATCATGAATCTGCTGACCAAGAGCAAATCCACTGGCCGCGACGTCGTAGCGCTGGCCCCCGGTTCGCTGGAATACGTGAACTTCGCCGCCTACCGCCTGGAGTCCGGAGAAAGCCTGCCGCTGAGCGCAGAAGAAAACGAGCTGTGCGTGGTCCTGCTGACCGGGCACGCCAGCGTCAGTGGTGAAGCGCCGGGGCAGGGCGCTTTCAGCTGGGAAAACATCGGCGACCGGCAATCGGTGTTTGAAGAAAAATCGCCATTCGCGGTCTACCTGCCGCCGCATAGCCAGGCGCAGTTTGTCGCGCGCGGCGCGGTGCAGCTTGCCGTATGCACGGCGCCGGGCGATGCCGGCAAACATTTTCCGGCACGCTTGATCATGCCGGGCAGCATGAAGCGCAGCGTACGCGGCAAGGGCGCCAATACCCGTTATGTGTGCGACATATTGCCGGACAGCGAAGCGGCGCATTCGCTGCTGGTGGTCGAGGTGCGTACACCTTCCGGGCATTCCTCCAGTTACCCGCCGCACAAGCATGACCGGGACAACCTGCCGCACGAGAGCTTCCTCGAAGAAACCTACTACCACCAGGTCAACCCGCCGCAGGGCTTCGTTTTTCAACGGGTCTACACCGACGACCGCAGCATCGATCAGGCCATGGCCGTGGAAAACAATGACCTGGTGACCGTGCCCAAGGGCTACCACCCGGTCTCCGTCCCCTATGGCTACGAATCCTGGTACCTGAATGTAATGGCCGGCCCGACGCGCGCCTGGCAGTTCCACAACGATCCGCAGCACAGCTGGCTGCTGGATCTCTGATTTCCCATTTTTGTTCTGGAGGCATGAGATGAACGAGTCACCGGTGATCGGCCACTACATCAACGGACACCTGAGCAATGGCGAAGGTGAGCGTTACAGCGAGGTCTTCAACCCGGCAATCGGCACGGTCCAGGCGCGCGTTGCGCTGGCCAGTGTGAAGACCGTGGATGAAGCGGTTGCGGCGGCCAAAGCGGCGTTTCCGGCCTGGGCCGAGCAGTCCTCGTTGCGCCGGGCGCGGGTGATGTTCAAGTTCAAGGAGCTGCTGGACCAGCACCACGATGAACTGGCGCAGATCATTTGCCGCGAGCACGGCAAGGTGTTGTCCGACGCGCGCGGTGAAGTGGTGCGCGGTATCGAGATCGTCGAGTTTGCCTGCGGTGCTCCCAGCCTGTTGAAGAGCGATTTCAGCGACAACATCGGCGGCGGTATCGATAACTGGAACCTGCGTCAGCCACTGGGCGTCTGCGCCGGGGTCACGCCGTTCAACTTTCCGGTCATGGTGCCCTTGTGGATGATTCCCATGGCGCTGGTGACGGGCAACTGCTTCATCCTCAAACCTTCCGAACGCGATCCGTCGGCCAGCCTGCTGATGGCGCGCCTGCTCAAGGAAGCCGGTCTGCCCGATGGCGTCTTCAATGTGGTGCAGGGCGACAAGGTGGCGGTCGATGCGTTGCTGCAGCACCCTGACATCGAAGCTATTTCCTTCGTCGGCTCGACCCCGATCGCTGAATACATCCATCAGCAAGGTACGGCCCACGGCAAGCGCGTGCAGGCGCTGGGCGGGGCCAAGAACCATATGATCGTGATGCCCGACGCTGATCTGGATCAGGCCGCCGACGCCTTGATCGGGGCGGCGTATGGCTCGGCAGGGGAGCGCTGCATGGCGATTTCGATTGCCGTGGTGGTCGGCGATGTCGGCCAGCGCCTCGTCGACAAGCTGCTGCCGCGCATCGACCAGCTCAAGGTCGGCAACGGCATGCAGGCCGATTCGGACATGGGACCGCTGGTCACCGCCGTGCATAAGGCCAAGGTCGAGGGTTTCATCGATCAGGGCGTCAAAGAGGGCGCCAGGTTGCTCGTTGATGGTCGCAACTTCAAGGTGCCGGGTGCCGAGCAGGGCTTTTTCGTTGGCGCGACGCTGTTCGACCACGTCACGCCGCAGATGCATATCTACAAGGAGGAAATCTTCGGCCCGGTGCTGGGGATTGTGCACGTTGCGGATTTCGCCAGCGCCGTGGCGCTGATCAACGCCCACGAGTTCGGCAATGGCGTGTCGTGTTTCACCAGCGATGGCGGCGTGGCGCGCGCATTCGCTCGCAGCATCAAGGTCGGCATGGTTGGTATCAACGTACCGATCCCGGTGCCCATGGCCTGGCATTCGTTTGGTGGCTGGAAGCGTTCGCTGTTCGGTGATCATCACGCCTACGGCGAAGAAGGCCTGCGTTTTTACAGCCGCTACAAAAGCGTCATGCAGCGCTGGCCGGACAGCATCGCCAAAGGCCCCGAGTTCAGTATGCCGACTGCCAAATAATATTCATCAATGGAATGTTGCGGAGAACAAAAACAATGAACCACCCTCTGCGTTTCGCCCTTAATAGAATGGTTGCGCCGCGCCTGTCTCTGGAAAGTTTCGTCGACCTGGCGGTGAAGCTGGGGGCCGATGCCATCGAGATTCGCAACGACCTCAAGGGCATTGAGATCGAAGACGGCACTGCCCCCGAGGTCGTCCGTGATCTTTGTGCTGCCAGGGGGGTACAGGTGCTGTCCATCAACGCGCTGTACCCGTTCGATGTCTGGAATGAAGAGCGCGCTGCCCAGGCGACGAAGCTGGCGCAGTACGCCCGCGACTGCGGTGCCCGCGGTCTGGTGCTGTGCCCGCTCAATGACCGTGCCGACCCGCGCAACAGCGCGCAGCGCGCTGCGGAGTTACGCACCGCATTGACTGCCTTGGCCCCGATTCTTCGCGAGCACGGAATTCTCGGCTTCGTCGAACCGCTCGGCTTTGAGGAGTGCTCGCTGAGACTCAAGCGTCAAGCGGTGGATGCGATCAAAGCTGTGGGCGGGCTGGATGTTTACCGGCTGGTTCACGACACCTTTCATCACCATCTGGCCGGCGAGGTCGAGCTGTTCCCGGAGCTGACCGGGCTGGTACATATCTCCGGTGTCGAGGATGCGCAGACACCGCTCAACAGCATTCGCGATGGCCATCGCGTGCTGGTCGGCGAAGGCGACATTCTGGGCAATGCGTCACAGATCGAGCGCTTGCTGGACAGTGGCTATCAGGGGTATCTGTCGTTCGAACCGTTTGCCGAAAGCGTTCACGCGCTGGATGACATTCCTCAGGCAATAGCGGCAAGCATGACGCATTTGTCACGAGCCGTTTCGCAGCGGCACTGACTTCAGCCTTCAGGCCACCTCAAACCCTGGCCACTTCAAACAAGAACAAGGTGCGAACATGAGTACAACCCGACTGACCATGGCCCAGGCCCTGGTGAAGTTTCTCGATAACCAGTACGTCGAAGTCGATGGCGTACAGAGCAAATTCGTCGCTGGCATCTTCACCATTTTCGGGCATGGCAACGTGCTGGGGCTTGGGCAGGCGCTGGAGCAGGACAGCGGCGACCTGGTGGTCCATCAGGGCCGTAACGAGCAGGGCATGTGCCACGCCGCCATCGGTTTTGCCAAGCAGCACCTGCGTCGCAAGATCTACGCGTGCAGTTCATCGGTCGGCCCTGGCGCGGCGAACATGGTCACCGCTGCGGCAACGGCCTCGGCCAACCGCATTCCGTTGCTGCTGTTGCCGGGCGATGTCTACGCCAGCCGCCAGCCCGATCCGGTGCTGCAGCAGATCGAGCAGTTTCACGACCTGAGCATCAGCACCAACGACGCGTTCAAGGCGGTGAGCAAATACTGGGACCGTATCAACCGTCCCGAGCAGTTGATGAGCGCTGCGCTCAATGCCATGCGTGTACTGACCGACCCGGCCGATACGGGTGCCGTTACCCTGGCGCTGCCTCAGGATGTGCAGGCTGAAGCCTACGACTACCCGGACAGCTTTCTGCAAAAACGCGTGCACCGTATCGACCGGCGTCCGCCAAGCAAGGCCATGCTTGACGACGCGTTGCAACTACTTGTCGGCAAGCGCAAGCCGTTGCTGATCTGCGGCGGCGGGGTGCGTTACTCCGGTGCGGCGGATGCCTTGCAAGCCTTTGCCGAGCGCTTCGATATCCCGTTCGCCGAAACCCAGGCCGGCAAGAGTGCCATCGTTTCGGCGCACCCGTTGAACATGGGCGGCATCGGCGAAACCGGCACGCTGGCAGCCAATCGGCTGGCCAAAGAGGCTGACCTGATCATCGGCGTCGGCACCCGTTACAGCGATTTCACCACCGCGTCGAAATGGCTGTTCCAGAACCCGGATGTGCAGTTTCTCAACCTCAATGTCGGTGCCTTCGATGTGCAGAAACTGGACGGTGTGCAGGTGCTGGCTGATGCGCAGACGGCATTGCAGGCGCTGACCGAAAGCCTGCAAGCCAGAGGTTATCGTGCGGCCTGGGGCGATGCACCGCAATCGGCACGTGCCGAGCTGCATGCCGAGGTGGATCGCCTGTACGCGGTCGAGTACCAGAACGAGGATTTTGTCCCGGAAATCAACGATCACCTGGACCCTGCGGTGCTGCGCGAGTTCATCGAGCTGACCGGTTCGTGCCTGACTCAGAGTGGTGTGTTGGGCATCCTCAACCAGAGCCTGCCTGCCGATGCTGTGATCGTTGCAGCAGCGGGCAGCTTGCCGGGTGATCTGCAGCGCGCCTGGCGCAGTACCGGAGTAGATACCTATCACGTCGAATACGGTTATTCGTGCATGGGTTATGAGGTCAACGCCGCACTGGGCGTGAAGCTTGCGGCGCCGCATCGGGAAGTGTTTGCACTGGTGGGTGACGGCTCTTACATGATGCTTCATTCCGAGCTGGCGACCTCCATCCAGGAGCGGCGCAAGATCAACGTGGTGTTGCTGGACAACATGACTTTCGGCTGCATCAACAATCTGCAGATGGAGCACGGCATGAACAGCTTCGGCACCGAGTTCCGTTTCCGCAATCCGGACACAGGCAGGCTCGACGGTGACTTCGTGCCGGTGGATTTCGCCATGAGTGCTGCCGCCTATGGCTGCAAGACCTACAAGGTGAGTACGGCCGACCAACTGCGCAACGCACTGGCCGATGCGCAACGTCAGACGGTGTCGACGCTGATCGACATCAAGGTCCTGCCCAAGACCATGATCCACAAATACCTGTCGTGGTGGCGTGTCGGGGTTGCCGAAGTGTCGACCACCGGCACCACCGCTCAGGTGTACGAGAAGCTCAACCGCGAGCTGGCCAAGGCTCGCCAGTACTGATCACTTTTATCGTTCAGCGCTCGTGAACCGTTCACGGGTATATCCAATAACAAAAAAGGAACATGAAAATGGCATTGAAACTCGGCGTGATCGGTACAGGCGCAATTGGTCAGGATCATATCCGGCGCTGCAGCAAGACGCTGGTCGGCAGTCAGGTGGTGGCCGTCACCGACATCAATCTCGAACAGGCAGCGAAGGTGGTGCGCGATCTGGATCTCGGCGCGGAAGTGTATGCCGACGGGCATGCATTGATCGCCGCGCCGGATGTCGAGGCGGTACTGGTCTGCTCCTGGGGGCCCAGTCACGAAGAATATGTGCTGGCGGCCATCGCTGCGGGCAAGCCGGTATTCTGCGAAAAGCCGCTGGCAGTTACTGCCGAAGGCTGCCGGCATATTGTCGAAGCCGAGATCGCCAGTGGCAGGCGTCTGGTACAGGTGGGGTTCATGCGCCCTTATGACCAGGGCTATCGCGCGCTCAAGGCAGCGATCGACAGCGGCCAGATCGGCGAGCCGCTGATGCTCCACTGCGCGCACCGCAACCCGAGTGTGGGCGAGAATTACAAGACCGACATGGCCATCACCGATACGCTTATTCACGAACTCAACGTACTGCGCTGGCTGCTCGACGATGACTACGTGTCGGTGCAGGTGGTATTCCCGCGCAAGACTAGCAAGGCCCTGGCGCACCTGAAGGACCCGCAGATCGTGATGCTGGAAACGGTCAAGGGCACACGCATCGACGTCGAAGTATTCGTCAATTGCCAGTATGGCTACGACATCCAGTGTGAAGTCGTCGGTGAGACGGGTATTGCCAGACTGCCGGAGCCCTCTCAGGTCCAGTTGCGCAGCGAAGCGAAGTTGTCCAACGCGATTCTGATGGACTGGAAAGACCGCTTCATCGCTGCCTACGACGTCGAGTTGCAGGACTTCATCGACGGCGTAAAAGGGGGGACCCTCTACGGCCCTTCGGCCTGGGACGGCTATGCCGCTGCCGTGGCCGCCGATGCCTGCGTGCTGGCGCAGAACACGGGCGCAGTCGTGCCGATCACCCTCGCCATGCGTCCGGTGTTCTATAGCTGACCATCTTGCGGTTAACCAATACATCTCTTGAAAGGAATAAAAGGAGGCATCATGCGTATTGCATTGGACCCTTACATGTATCGCCATCTGTCTCTGGGGGCAATGGTCGATAAAACCGCCGAGCTGGGTTATGACTACATCGAGCTGTCGCCGCGTGAAGATTTCATGCCGTTTTACAAATACCCACGGGTGGATCGGGCGCGGATCAGGGAGTTTCGCAAGGCCCTGAGCGATGCCGGGGTGAAACTCTCCTCGTTGCTGCCGCTGTACCACTGGGCTGCGCCAGATGAAGACCTGCGTATTGCAGCGGTTCGCAACTGGAAACGTGCCATTCAGGTCGCCGTTGAAATGGACTGCGACCTGATGAATACCGAGTTCAGCGGGCAATCCGACCATGCGCTGGTCTGTGAAAACCAGTTTATGAAATCCATGGATGAACTGATGCCGCATTTCGAGCGCGAAGGCATAAAGCTCGATATTCAGGCGCACCCCTACGATTTCTGCGAGCGCAACAACGAGTCGGTGGATATCATTCGCGGGCTCGATCGGGACTGGATCAACTACCTGTACGCGGCACCACACACTTTCTTCTACGACGATGGCGTTGGCGATATCGCTTCGATGCTGCGCTATGCCGGCGACAAGCTCACGCATCTGATCATTGCCGACACCTATAATCACCGTGCTTCTTCCAACCTGCGCTACATCGTCAACCCGCCCGGCGTGACGGCGACGGTGCATCAGCACCTGGACATCGGCCAGGGCGAGGTGAACTGGGAAGCATTTTTCTCAACGTTGCGGGATATCAATTTCGACGGTATTGCCACAGTGGCTGTCTTTGCCTGGGAGGAGCGCGCAGATGAATCGAGCCGATTCATGCTGGAGCGGGTCAAAAGCGAGCTGTTTCGTTGATACGGCGGCATCAAATACACGACCGATGGCTGCGGCCATGAGGTTCATGGACTACAGGAGATATCCATGCGTGCAGGGCTGGTGGGCTATGGCAAAGGCGGGCGTTACTTTCATGCGACGCTGATTTCAAGTTTGCCGGGCGCTACGTTTGTGGGGGTGGTGACCCGTTCACCCGAGCGCAAGCAGGAAGTGGCCACAGACCATCCCGGCGTGGCGACCTTCGACACACTGGCCGAGCTGGTCGCTGCCGGGGTTGATGTGGTGGTGATTTCCACACCGCTGGCCTCGCGGCGAGCGTTGATCCTCGAAGCGATAGAACTGGGTGTCGGGGTGGTCAGCGACAAGCCCTTCGCCAGTGATGCAGCGCAGGCGCGCGAGCTGGTGGACGCGGCCGAGCGACGTGGCGTATTGCTTAGCGTTTATCAGAACCGCCGCTGGGATTCGGACTTCCTCACCGTGCGCAAATTGCTCGACAGTGACGCGCTGGGCGCGATCGGCCGGTTCGAGTCCAGCATCGAGCGTTATTCGCCACGTTCTGTCGGCAAGGCCAGCGGTGGTGGCATGCTGCGTGACCTGGGCAGTCATCTGGTGGATCAGGCGCTGGTGCTGTTCGGCCCGGTCGAACGGGTGTATGCCGAACTGCAATTCGCTGCGCCGCACGACGAACTGGATCACACGTTCTTCGTTTCCCTGAGGCATGCCAGCAGCGTGACTTCACACCTGTCCGGCAGTTGCCTGCAAAACAGTGCCAGGCCGCGTTTCAGGGTCAGTGGAGCGAAGGGCTGTTACAGCGTCGACGGGCTCGACGGCCAGGAAGACGCCGCCTTTGCCGGGCTGACGCCAAGGTCCGAGGGCGAGCGCTGGGGCGTCGAGGAGCATCGGCGCTGGGGCTGGTTCGAACAGGGCGAACATCGCGAGCGTGTGCCGTCGGAGCGCGGTTGCTGGCTTGAGTTCTACCGCCAGTTGCAAAGCGCCGTTGACGAACAGGGCAGCAATCCGGTCAATCCACACGATGCGATAGCCGCGGCGCAGGTCATGGATGCCGCGCGCCTGAGCGCTAGAGAAGGGCGCGTTGTGGTGCTGTAGCCATTACGCGCTGCTGCGCACCCAGCCCCCGTTAGCGAAGAGAGCCTGACGCCTGCCGTGCGTCGGGCTTTTTCGCATCTGCGCCTGAACAAAATGAAATGGAATAAAATTCTAAAATCAGTTGAATTGGAAAATATTTTCCAATAGAGTCGTTTTCAGGTTGCCGACTATCGAATCACTCGCGTTTTGAAGGTTTTTCAGATCACGAGAAGCAAGCCCGACAAAAACAAAACAAAAGATAGGTACTGTCGATGAAAACCCCTACCTCTGGCGTCACCGCCAAGCGTTCTGCCACCCCGTCATTCTGGATCCGGACCCTGGAGCGATTTCTTACCGTCGTCGCCCTAAGCCTGTGCGTGCGCCACAAGGACGCGCAACTGTTCTGCATCCCCGGTGCCACCGGCATCCGCCTGACACGCTGATTCGCTGCATCCGTACAACAACAATAATTTGGAGACAGATCCTCATGAAGACCAAGATTGCTTTGACCTCATTGGCGATGGCGCTGATGCTGGGCAGCGGTGCAGCGTTGGCCGATATCAAGATCGGTGTGTCCATGTCGCAGTTCGATGACACCTGGCTGACCTACCTGCGTGACGATATGAGTGCCAAGGCCAAGGTCATGTCCACGACCGAGAAAGTGGATCTGCAGTTCGTCGATGCCCGAGCGGACGTCAACAAACAGCTCGATCAGGTCAAGGACCTGATCAACAAGAAAGTCGACGCGCTGATCGTCAATCCGGTCGACACCGCAGCGACTGCGCGGATCACCAAGGAAGCGGTCGCCGCCGGTATCCCGCTGGTCTACGTCAACCGCCGCCCGGACGATCTGAATCTGCCAGCAGGCGTCGCCACCGTGACGTCGGATGACGTGGAAGCCGGTCGACTTCAGGCGCAATACATCGCCGACAAAATGAAAGACAAGGGCGATGTCATGATTCTCCTGGGTGACCTGGCCAACAACTCCACGCAAAACCGCACCAAGGGCGTCAAGGAGGTCTTGGACAAGTACCCGGACATCAAGATAGAAGAGGAGCAGACGGGTACCTACCTGCGCCAGAAGGGCATGGACCTGACCAACGACTGGCTCACTCAAGGGCGCAAATTCAATGCGGTGCTGGCCAACAACGATGAAATGGCCATTGGCGCGGCGATGGCGCTGAAGCAGGCAGGTGTGGAGAAAGGCAGCATTTTGATCGCCGGTGTCGACGGTACCCCGGACGGGCTCAACGCCGTGACCAAAGGTGATCTGGCCGTATCGGTCTATCAGGACGCGAAAGGGCAGGCCGACGGGGCGATCGATGCCGCGGTGAAACTGGCCAGGAAGGAAAAGATCGAGCCCCAGGCGATCATCATTCCCTATCGCCTGATCACCCCTGAAAACGTCGCCACTTTCAAATAACAACGATCGTCAGGCCCGGGAGGGCACGCAAATGCTCTCCCGCAGCCTGCCGCTTGAGGAGTTATGATCATGTTCGGTTCTGCTACTGCCAATCCGCCCGCGCAACGCAATCTGCCGTCCGGCGACGGGGATGGCGGGGCGCCTGATGCCCAGGCCCCGTATCTGCTGGAAATCAGCCATGTCAGCAAGGGCTTTCCTGGCGTGGTTGCGCTCAATGATGTGCAACTGCGTGTTCGCCCTGGCAGCGTGCTGGCGCTGATGGGCGAGAACGGAGCCGGAAAATCGACCCTGATGAAAATCATTGCGGGCATCTATCAGCCGGACGCGGGTGAAATCCGTCTGCGGGGCAAGCCGGTCAGCTTCGATACGCCTCTTTCCGCGTTGCAGGCAGGCATCGCCATGATTCATCAGGAACTGAACCTGATGCCGTTCATGAGCATTGCCGAGAACATCTGGATCGGTCGCGAGCAGCTCAACGGCCTGCACATGGTCGATCACCGCGAGATGCACCGCTGCACTGCCGAGCTGCTGGAGCGCCTGCGCATCAACCTCGATCCCGAGGAACTGGTCGGCACGCTGAGTATTGCCGAGCGGCAGATGGTGGAGATCGCCAAGGCCGTGTCATACAACTCGGACGTGCTGATCATGGACGAACCGACCTCGGCCATCACCGAAACCGAAGTCGCTCACCTGTTCTCGATCATCAGCGACCTGCGTGCCCAGGGCAAAGGCATCATCTACATCACCCACAAGATGAACGAAGTCTTCGAAATCGCCGACGAGGTGGCGGTGTTCCGCGACGGCGCCTACATCGGTCTGCAGCGCGCCGATAGCATGGACGGCGACAGCCTGATCACCATGATGGTGGGCCGGGAACTGACCCAGCTGTTCCCCGAGCGGGAGAAACCGGCAGGCGATGTGCTGCTGTCCGTCAACCGGCTGAGCCTGAACGGCATTTTCAAGGACGTGAGCTTCGACCTGCGTGCCGGGGAAGTGCTTGGCATTGCCGGGCTGATGGGCTCGGGGCGCACCAATGTGGCCGAGACGCTGTTTGGCATAACCCCCAGCGACAGCGGCGAGGTGCGCTTCGATGGCAAGACGGTGCACATCGGCGATCCACATCAGGCCATCGAACTGGGTTTTGCGCTGCTCACGGAGGATCGCAAATTGACCGGCCTGTTTCCATGCCTGTCGGTGATGGAAAACATGGAGATGGCCGTGCTGGCCAACTATGCCGGTAACGGTTTCGTGCAACAGAAGGCCTTGCGCTCCCAGTGCGAAGACATGTGCAAAAAGCTTCGGGTCAAGACGCCGTCGCTGGAGCAGTGCATCGACACATTATCCGGCGGCAACCAGCAGAAGGCGCTGCTGGCGCGCTGGCTGATGACCAACCCCAAGGTACTGATTCTGGATGAGCCCACACGCGGTATCGACGTGGGTGCCAAGGTAGAAATCTACCGCCTGATCTCCCTGCTGGCCAGTGAAGGCATGGCAGTGATCATGATTTCCTCGGAGCTGCCGGAGGTTCTCGGCATGAGTGACCGGGTCATGGTCATGCACGAAGGCGAAATGATGGGCATCCTTGATCGCAGTGAAGCGACCCAGGAAAAAGTCATGCATCTGGCCTCCGGCCACAAGGTTCATTGAGTTCGCACTACAGGGCTCGGTAGAAGAAGAACAAGAGGATAACGAACATGAGCGACGCGATTCTGCAAAATAAACCGGCCATGACGCCGACCAGAAGCAAACGGCGGCTGCCCACCGAGCTGAGCATCTTTCTGGTGCTGATCGGCATCGGCCTGATCTTTGAACTGTTCGGCTGGATCGTCCGCGATCAAAGCTTCCTGCTCAATTCGCAGCGTCTGGTATTGATGATCCTGCAGGTGTCGATCATCGGCCTGCTGGCCATCGGTGTGACCCAGGTGATCATCACCACCGGCATCGACCTCTCCTCCGGCTCGGTGCTCGCGCTTTCAGCGATGATTGCCGCGAGCCTGGCTCAGACTTCCGACTTCTCCCGGGCGGTGTTCCCGTCGCTGACCGACCTGCCGGTATGGATTCCGGTCGTCGTCGGTCTCGGGGTCGGGCTGCTGGCCGGTGCCATCAACGGCAGCATCATTGCCATAACCGGCATTCCTCCCTTCATTGCCACGCTGGGCATGATGGTCTCTGCGCGCGGTCTGGCACGTTTCTATACCGAAGGCCAGCCGGTCAGCATGCTCTCCGACTCGTACACGGCCATCGGCCAGGGCGCGATGCCCGTGATCATCTTCCTGGTGGTGGCGGTCATCTTTCACATCGCCCTGCGTTACACCAAGTACGGCAAGTACACCTACGCCATTGGCGGTAACATGCAGGCTGCACGTACTTCGGGCATCAACGTCAAGCGCCATCTGGTGGTTGTCTACAGCATCGCCGGGCTGCTGGCCGGGCTGGCGGGGGTGGTCGCCTCGGCGCGGGCGGCAACCGGACAGGCCGGGATGGGCATGTCCTACGAGCTGGACGCCATCGCCGCTGCGGTCATCGGTGGCACCAGCCTTTCCGGTGGGGTGGGGCGGATCACCGGTACAGTGATCGGTGCGCTGATTCTCGGCGTGATGGCCAGCGGCTTCACCTTTGTCGGCGTGGACGCTTATGTGCAGGACATTATCAAAGGCCTGATCATTGTCGTGGCCGTGGTAATCGATCAATATCGCAACAAGCGCAAGACCAAGCGCTGATTCAATCATCTGCATCAGAGGGCCTTTTCAGGCCCTTTTGTGCGTTGGATGTTGCAGGAACCGATTCGTTGTCAATGGGTCAGAGCCTCATCAAGCAACCTGCTGGCCAGGTCTTTCGCCCGCATTTCAAGGGTTTTACGGCAATTGTTGTACAAAAACCCTTCAATTGTGTTGCCGAGCCCGCTAGCCGGCCTTAGACTGCCGCCCCTCGTAAATTGAGTGCCAGGTGGCGCTTGGAGATTATTGGTTTGTACGGCAACGTCAGGCCGCTCCTCAATGCACGTTTTTTTATAGAGAAATAAATGACAAAGGAAAAGTTGCTGGCCATGCCGGCCGATGACTACATGAACGCCGAGCAGCACGCTTTCTTCGTCGAGCTGTTGCAGGGCATGAAGGTCGAGATCCACGAGCGTATCGAGCAGAGCCGCATTGCGATCGAGAGCCTGGACACGCCTGCCGACCCGGCTGACGCTGCTTCGGTCGAAGAAGAGCGTCACTGGCTGGTCAACGTGATCGATCGCGACCAGCGCATGCTGCCACAGTTGGAAATGGCCCTTTCGCGCATTGCCGATGACACCTTCGGCTGGTGCGACGACAGCGGCGAGCCAATCGGCCTCAAGCGCCTGCTGATCAGCCCGACCACCAAATATTGCATCGAGGCGCAAGAGCGCCACGAGCAGATCGACAAGCACCAGCGCCAGGCCTGATACGCAGGCAGCCGCGACTGAGTGACCAGACCGGGAGGCAAGCAATTGCCTCCCGGTTTTGTTGTGCCCGGAATTTGTCGAAAACGCTTTGATCGCCACCGCTCGGTCGCTACGACCAACAGCGCATGGCACAAGGCCGTTATCTGGCGTTTAATAGCGTCATAACGACAATGACAGACGGGGTGACGCAACATGGCCGAGAACCTACCCATGGCAGCCGGATTGCCGCTGGCCGATACGCCCGACGCTGCATCCAGGTGGTGGGTGCCGGCGGTGCAAAGCGTTGTGCTGTGCCTGCTGTTCGCCGCCATGAGTGTTGCGGGCCTGTCGCTGTATGTCGTCGTTCCTCTGGCCTTGCTGGTGGTCTGGTTGCCGCGCCTGCTGCGCAGCAGGCCAACGCTGCCGCAACGCGCGTTGGCTGACAGCGATATCGCCTTGCTGACCCGCGACCTGTCGCGCACCACCAGTCATAACGCGCTGTCCGCGGCCCAGGTGGCATTTTCGGTCGGGCACCTGGCTGGCAAGGTGCAGTCGCAACTGGGGGCTGCCGAACAGATCGTCAGCAGTGCCGAGCAGATGATCGCCACCGAACAGCAGACGGCCCAGTTGAGTCAACAGGCGTTGGTTGCCGCCAGCGAGGCGCGGCAGCGCAGCGAATCGGGCAGCGGCGTGCTGAATGAGTCCATCGAACGCATGCACCGCCTGAGCAAGCGTGCCGTCGGCAGCCGCGAGTTGATCGAGGCGCTGAGCCAGCGCAGCGAAGAGATCCAGCGTGTGACGCTGGTCATTCAGTCGATTGCCAGCCAGACCAACCTGCTGGCGCTCAATGCCGCCATCGAAGCGGCGCGGGCTGGCGAGCACGGACGCGGTTTCGCCGTGGTTGCCGACGAAGTCCGCGGGCTCGCCGGCCGTACTGCCAGCGCCACGGGCGAGGTAGGGCAGATGGTCGCGGATATTCAGCAGCGCACCGCCCAGGTCGTGGAGCAGATTCGCGAACTGTCGTCCGATCTGGATATGGGGGTCGAGCAGATCGAGCTGACCGGCGAGCACCTGGGCAATATCGCCCGGCTTGCGGTCGAGCTGGAAAGCCAGGTTGGCGAAATCGCTCAGGGCGCGCGGAGTAATCAGGATCAGTTGGCGAGCCTGTTCGACGCTGTCGAGCATATGCGCAGTGATCTTGCCGTCAGCGATGAGCAGACCCGGCAACTGGCCAGGTCCGCAGTACAAATGGAGGGGCAGGCCGAGACCATCAGCCAGCGTCTGGCGCAGGTTGGTCTGGATGAATACCACCAGCGCATTTATGACCTGGCCCGTGAAGGCGCGCGAATGATCAGCGAAAAGTTCGAGGCCGATATCGAACAGGGGCGGGTCAGCCTTGATGACCTGTTTGATCGTAACTACAAACCCGTCGCCAATACGTCGCCCACTCGGTTTACGACGCGTTTCGACCGTTACACCGATCAGGTATTGCCAGCACTGCAGGAACCGCTACTGTCTCGCCATGAAGGTCTGGTATTTGCCATCGCCTGTACCCAGCAGGGCTATGTGCCGACGCACAACAATGCCTTCAGTCAGCCCTTGACGGGCGACGCGACGGTGGATAACGCGCGCAATCGAAGCAAGCGCAAGTTCGATGACCGTACCGGCATTCGCTGTGGCAGCCACCAACAGCCGGTCCTGCTGCAAACCTACACGCGAGACACCGGCGAACTGATGCACGACCTGTCCGTGCCGATCATGGTCAACGGGCGACACTGGGGTGGTCTGCGCCTGGGGTACAGGCCGCAAGGCCGCTGATCATTCAGGTCGGTAAGCCCGGCAAGGCAGCTGGCCTTTAGTTAGTCTTTTTAATGCAAGAACGCATCAGGAAAGTTATCGCTGCGTGTGTGTGTAGGTTTCTATTTATAAATAATAAAGTCATGACTACAGATGTTGTAGGAGTTGTCTGAAAAGACGCAACATGACTTGACTGCTCACTGTCTTTAAGCAAGCTGTTTAAATCAACGTTATTTACGTTTTGATTTAAGTGCGGCCTTTTCTTGGCTTGCCTCTAAGGACGGAAAAGTTATGAGCGATAAACGGAGTTTTCAACAGTCAGCAGTCCTTTCAGATGTGGTCACGCGGCGCGTGACGGCGCGAGTAGGCATTTTCTTCGACGGTACGGGAAATAATCGCTTCAATAGTCAGATCGGGGCCGACTGCCAGGCATTGATCGAGATCAATGAGGGGCAGCACATTAAAGCGTGTGCGGGTCGTCATGTGCAGCCTGGCAGTAGTTACAATAATGATCCGAGCAATATAGCCAGACTGGTCGATATCTACCGCCTGCAACCTGTTGCCGAAAATGACGGTGACGGCCTGAAGGTGTATTACCCGATCTATGTAAGCGGGGCCGGCACTACTTCCGGTGGCCGTGATTCGGTGTGGCCGGGGCAGAGTTTCGGTCGCGGGGCAACCGGTGTGATCTCCAAGGTGGAAAACGCATTCAAAAAGCTGGCGTCGGTATTGAAGGCGTTCCCCCGCGACAACCCCGATTGTGTTCTGGAAGCGCTGGAACTGGACGTGTTCGGCTTCAGTCGAGGTGCAGCGTCGGCCAGGCATCTGGTCAATGAAATTCTCAAGCAGCGTTCGGGCATGCTCGAGCCGATACTCGAAAGCCGCAAGGTCAGGTTGAGCGACCGTTTCAGCTGGAGCAACGGCAGCGTACGGCTCAAGGTTATCGGTCTGTTCGACACCGTTGCAGCCATCGGCAGCTTCAAGGATATGGGCAATACCCGCGATGCGAGCAACAGGAGGGTCAATCTGTACCTGCCTCCGGGGTGCGCGCAGCAGGTGTTGCACCTGGTGGCCCGCGATGAATCCCGGCGCAACTTTGCGTTGAACAGCATCCTGCCCGTGTGGCCCCGGGAAATCGTTCTGCCCGGTGCACATTCCGATATCGGTGGTGGTTATCCTCCACAGATGGAAGAAAACGTACTGCTCACGCGCCCTCGCGGCAGTGTGGTCAGCCGTGGCAGCCCGTACGAGTCGGCACCGAGCTGGAAGGAGGCACAGGCTGAATTAAGCCGAATGAATCGCGATCACTGGATCGACCCGCTCGATAGCCAGGCCTGGCTGAGGGTTCAGGCATGCGAGAGCAAGTGTTATCCGTGCAGGAAAAGTTTGAATGGCATAAGTACGGTCGTTGCCGCAGTGGGCATGAGCCGTCAGGTGTTTGGCCACCTGTCGAGGGTATCGTTACTGATCATGCACACACTGGCGTGTGACGAGGGCGTGCCTTTCAACCCGGTGCCACAAGCACCTGAATTCCAGCTTCCTCCCGAGCTTGAGAACATTTCTACCCGGTTGATTGATTATGCGCGAGGCGGGTCTTACCTGCTGGACAGCCATGAAGAGGCATTACTGCGCTGGCGCTACATCCATCAGTCTGCGCACTGGAATGCAGTAGTCGGCAGAGTGGGTACTTTTGGCGACGCTGTTTTCGTCCACGCGCCACAGCCAGGCGGCCGGATATTGCATCCCAATATCGGCCAGCCCGGTTATCCGCAATAGGCATCAACGCCCGAGTGGCTCACTCGGGCTTTTTGTGAAGGCGCACGTTGAGTTCGTCGACCACCATCGCCCATTCGGCATCTTCGTGCAGCTGTTCCTTGAGAAAGTCAGACTGACGCGGCGTCCAGAACTCTGCGTCGATCAGTTTGACGTCGTCGGGCAGAGGATGGCTGGCGATAAACTTTTCGATGCTCTCATCATCGGAATCAAGCCCCAACTGTTCGAACAGGTCTTTGATGGTAGTTGTAGTCTGTTCCATGTCATCTCCTCGCCGGGGGGTATCCCCGTATTCATCAGTTCTTATGGGAGTGGTGGGTACGTGCAAGAGTTCGATGCATTTGGCTGTGCAGGAAAAGATGGCTTTTTCTACAGTGGATATAAATGCTATGTTTCCGCTATCGCAGGATGCACCCAACGCAGGCTGGAACCCGTCCAGCCTTTGCGCCGTGCCCGGGCTGGCCGCTATTTTCAGGGCCCCAGCGCTTGCGCGACACTGCTGTGTACAAAAGGTATATATCCCGTAGCAGCCATGAGCCGGTAGAATCCGCCACCCGCCTGCACAAGGTGTGCGGCGGCGCTGTCTGCGTTTCTGCGTGCAGCATGCCGGACAATCTCCGGCCACATGAAGCGGTCTATGGATGAATCACTTTCTCGACTGCCCTGACATCAGGCAGCCTCATTTCATGTTTGAGGGTTTGTACTTTGGCTGTAAGTAATCTGGATACCCACGCCTTGTTCGTGCTCGGCGACCTCCGCGCACAATTGGTCAAGCAGTTCCAATCCCGTTTTGTCTACATCACCGAGCAATCAGCCGAAGGCATTTATATCGCTGAAATCGACACCGAAAGCGCCTTGGTCGTCGACGACAAACCTCGCCTTGAGCTAAAGGTGGGTGATCATTTCCGCGCGTCTGTCCTGCCCAGCCGCGAGGGCGGCAAGCTTGAATTGAAATTTCGTGAAATCAAGACCACCGTGTACGGGCTGGGTGAATATGCCTTCATCGATATTCCCGAGGGCCACGGTATCGTGTTCAAGGAAGGTCAGACCGTCTTCATGGTCTTCGCTGCGAAAGAGCAACTGCAGATCGGCATGAGCAAGCTTCTCAAAGGCGCCGTCGGCAAGGCCGCCAAATGGCGCAAGGGCGAGCTGACATTCAAGGCCAGCGAGTAACACAGGCCAGGCGTCGGTTCAGCCGCCTGCCGATTCTCCGTTGCCGTTACCGCTGCTGACTTCCGCGGGCACATCGTCACCGGCCATGCGCTTGCGGAACAGCGCTGTGCGCGCCAGCAACAGGGTGGTCACCGGTACCGTGATCGCCAGCAATACCGGGATCAGCCAGGCGTGGATCACCGGTTCCGACTTCAGCGCCGAGAAGTAGATGATCGACGCCAGCGCAACGCACCAGGCACCCAGCGTCGACGCCAGGGCGGGCGGGTGCATGCGCTGGAAAAAGTCCTTGAGGCGCAGCAGCCCGAGCGCGCCGGTCAAGGCGAACAGGCTGCTGGCGATCAGCAGCCCGGCGGTCAGTATTTCCACCCAGAAGGGCACTGTATTCGGCAGTCCGGTCATTCGATCACTTCTCCGCGCAGCAGGAACTTGGCCAGAGCGAATGAGCCGACGAAGCCGAACAGGGCAATCAGCATGGCCGCTTCGAAATACGTGTCACTGGCGTAGCGAATGCCAAGCACCAGCATCATCAGCATGGCAATAATGTACAGATAATCCAGCGCCAGTACCCGGTCCTGGGCCGAAGGTCCCTTGAGCAGGCGCAGCAGGGTGATCACCATCGCCAGGGCGAAGATCAGCAGGCTGATCAGGATGGCGTTGTCGAGCAGTGCACTCATTGAAAGATCTCCATCAACGGTCGCTCATAGGTGGTTTTGAAGTGCTCGATGAATTGTGCTTCGTCCTCCAGATCGAAGACATGCATCAGCAGCACGCTGCGATCCAGTGCCAGCTCCGACCACACCGTTCCCGGCACTACCGTGGTGACCATCGCCAGCGCGGCGAGGCCGTGGGCGTCGTGCAGATCCAGTGGAATGCGCACGAAAGCCGAGCGTGGCGGACGGCTTTCGAGCCGCCAGACGCTCAGGCCGACCTGCACGTTGGAGACCACCACGTCGCGTCCCACCCGCCATAGAAACTTCAGGATCGTGCCGGGTTTGCGAATACGTACCGGCAGCGGGCGCAAGGGGGCCATCAATATTGGGGCGAGAAACCCCAGCACCGCGCCCAGCAGCAGGTGACCGGGGCTGATCGACAGATTCAATACCAACCACAACAGCCAGAGTGCCAACGAGAGCAGCGGGGCGGGAAACAGGCGCTTCATGGCTGCTCCTCCGGATCTGCTTGCTGGCTGGTGGGGCCGGGTATCGGGCGTGTGGCGAGCACTGACTGCACATACTGTTTGGGCTCATGCAGCGCTGCGGCGGTGTCCTGGGTGTAGCGCAACAAGGGTTCGGCCTTGAAGGTCAGCGCGATGCACAGACCCAGAAGAATGATGATCGGCAGGCATTCGTTGCGACGCAGCATCGGCGAAGGGCGCTCGTGTGGCGTCCAGAAACGTTGCGTGCCGAGCCTTGAAAAAGCGATCAGCGACGCCAGCCCGGAAAAAATCAGCAGGCCGATCAGCATCCATGCCTGAGTGGAAAGCGCCTCATCCTTCGCGACGTCCAGCCCCAGCGGGTTCATCAGCGCGCTGATCAAGGTGAGCTTGCCGATGAATCCCGAGAGCGGCGGCATGCCGATGATCAGCAAGGCGCAGGCGATAAAACTCAGGCCCAGAAAAGCCATGGTCATGGGAATGACCTGACCGACCACGACCTTCTGTTCGTCGTCCAGGTTGGCACCGGGCGGCGGATGCAGGGACTCCAGGGTACGAGGCAATTGATCTACGTCGTATTCCAGTGGGATCTCGTTGGCCGAGCGGGAGCGTTCGATCAGTTCGCCCAGCAGAAACATGGCGCTCAATGCCAGCGTCGAGCTGACCATATAGAACAGCGCGCCCGAGGTCAGGCTCGGCTGGGCGAAGCCGACGGCGGACAGCAGAATGCCCGCTGACACCAGTATGCTCAGGCTGGCGAGGCGCTCCAGGCGCTGGGCGGCGATGATGGCGATGGCCGCGGTGAAAATCGTCGCCATGCCGCCGTAGATCAGCCAGTCGCCGCCGAAGAATGCCGAGGCACCGGCCTGACCGGAAAACAGCAGGGTCCACAGGCGTAGCAGGGTATAGACACCCACTTTGGTCATGATCGCAAACATTGCCGCTACCGGCGCGCTGGCTGCCGAGTAGGCGGGAACCAGCCAGAAGTTCAGCGGCCACATGCCGGCCTTGGCCAGGAACGCCGTGGCCAGAATCGCAGCTCCGGCATGCAGCAGGCCCAGATCGGACTCCGCCACCTGCGGGATCTTGATGGCCAGATCGGCAAAGTTCAGCGTGCCGGTCACCCCGTAAATCAACGCAGCACCGATCAGAAACAACGACGAAGCCAGCAGGTTGATCGAAATGTAATGCAGCCCCGTCGACACCCTTGCCCGGCCAGAGCCATGCAACATCAAGCCGTAGGACGCTGCGAGCAGTACTTCGAAGAACACGAACAGGTTGAACAGGTCAGCGGTCAGGAACGCACCGTACAGCCCCATGAGCTGGATCTGGAACAGCGCATGGAAGCTGGCACCGGCCCTGTCCCAGCGAGCCAGCGCGAACAGCAGGGCGCAGACCCCGACGATCCCGGTCAGCACCAGCATCATCGCTGACAGGTGGTCCACCACCAGCACGATGCCGAACGGCACGCCCCAGTTGCCCGGCAGATAGACACCGATCGAGCCGCTGCTGCCGCTGTGTTGCACCCAGAGAAACAGCGCTACGGAAATGCCCAGCCCGAGGATGCTGGAAAACAGATTGATACGGCCCTTGAGCGGCCGGTGCTTTTCGCCCAGCCAGAGCATCAGCCCGGCGGTCAGCAGCGGCAGCAGGATGGGCGCGATGATCAGTTGGTTCATCCAGCTCATGCCTTGGGCTCCCGGCCATCTACATGGTCGGTGCCGGTCAGGCCTCTGGAGGCGAGCAAGACCACCAGAAACAGCGCGGTCATGGCGAAGCTGATGACGATTGCGGTCAGCACCAGCGCCTGTGGCAACGGGTCAGTGTAATTGAGCAGGTCCTGAGGAATGCCGTCCTTGATGATCGGCTCTCTGCCGATGAACAGGCTGCCCATGCTGAAGATGAACAGGTTGACCCCGTACGACAGCAGGCACAGACCCATGATCACCTGAAAGGTACGTGGCCTGAGGATCAGCCAGACGCCCGAGGCGGCCAGCACGCCGATGGCGATTGCAATGACTTCTTCCATCAGAGGATTCCTTGCGGGTTGGCGACAGGCTTGGGCAACTGCGTCGGCCGATGGCTGCGCACCGACTGGTGCGCCAGTGCGGTAAGAATCAACAGCGTCGAGCCGACCACCACGGCGTACACGCCGACATCGAAGAACAGCGCGCTGGCGATGTGAATGTCACCCAGGATCGGCAAGTCGACATGGGCGGTGTGGGTGGTCATGAACGGATAACCCAGCAGCATCGAGCCCGCGCCGGTCAGCACCGCGCATAACAGGCCTGTGCCCATCCAGCGTAGCGGGCGCAGGCTCATTTGCGCCTCGACCCACTGGGTGCCTGCCACCATGTATTGCAGGATGAACGCCACCGACATCACCAACCCGGCGACAAACCCACCGCCGGGCTGGTTGTGGCCGCGGACGAACAAGTACATCGAGATGATGAAGGCAATCGGCAGCAGCAATCGAACCAGCGCTGCCGGAACCATCATGAAGCCGAGCGCGGTATCGCTGGCGCTGCGCGGGTTGACCAGATCCGTCACCACGTCACGGGCCAGCAGGCGCTGCTGGGCGGGCAGCAGAATGCTTTCCTTCGGTGGACGGAAGCGTCGCAACAGGGCGAACACTGTCATGGCGACTGCCGCCAGCACGGTGATTTCGCCAAACGTATCGAAGCCGCGGAAATCCACCAGCATCACGTTGACCACGTTGGTGCCGCCGCCCTGGGGCAGCGCGCGACTCAGGTAGAAGGACGAGATGGCGTTGGGCGTCTGGCGGGTCAGCATGGCGTAGGAGAGTATCGCCATGCCCAGCCCCACGAGCACTGCCAGGCCGAAGTCGCGTATGCGCCGGGTACGGGCACGCAGGCGTGCGCTGAGCGGGGCGACGTCTTCATTGCGTCGTGGCAGCCAGCGCAGACCGAGCAGGATCAGCACGGTGGTCACCACCTCCACGACCAGTTGCGTCAGCGCCAGATCAGGGGCCGAGAACCAGACGAAGGTGATGCAGGTCATCAGCCCGCAGACGCTGACCATGACCAGTGCCGCCAAACGGTGATATTTACCTTGCCAGGCCGCACCTATGGCGCAGGCAATCGCGATCAGCCACAGCGTGACAAACACCCCGGAACCCGGAATCTTCGGTCGGTCGCCCCAGGTCACGCCGCTGAAATACATCGGAATGAAACCGCCCAGTACCGCCGCGAGCACCAGCAGAAACAGTTGTGGCTGCAGGCGGCGAGTGCTGACCTTGCGTTCGAAACGGCGTGCCCAGTGCATCATCACCACCTGACTGCGCTCGAAAAAGCGCTTGCCATTGAGGCGTCCCACCAGCGGCGGGGCGGTGATGCGCTCGTGCTTGAGCGGCTTGCGCAGCAACAGGTACAGAATGATACCGCCCGCCATCGCCACCAGGCTCATGACCATTGGCAGGTTCCAGCCGTGCCAGATCGCCAGGCTGTACTCGGGCAGTGTGCCACCGACAACGGGGCGCGCAGCGGCGGCGAGCAGGGGAGCGACCGATTGCGCCGGGAAAATCCCCACCACCAGACACGTCAGCACCAGCAGTTCGACCGGCGCACGCATCCAGCGCGGCGGTTCGTGGGGCAAGTGGGGCAGATCCTTGGCCGCCGGACCGAAAAACACATCGACAGTGAAGCGCAGCGAATAGGCAACGCTGAAGATCCCGGCGATGGTCGCGATCACCGGCAAGGCAATCTCGACCCATGCAGTGGCGGAAATGAACACGGTTTCGGCAAAGAACATTTCCTTGGACAGAAAGCCGTTGAGCAGCGGCACGCCGGCCATCGAGGCGCTGGCGACCATCGCCAGCGTCGCGGTGTAGGGCAGCAGCCTTATCAGGCCACTGAGACGGCGGATATCGCGGGTCCCGCTCTCGTGGTCGATGATGCCGGCGGCCATGAACAGCGACGCCTTGAAGGTCGCGTGGTTGAGAATATGGAACACCGCGGCCACCGCAGCCAGCGGGCTGTTGAGGCCGAGCAGCAGGGTGATCAGGCCCAGGTGGCTGATGGTCGAGTAGGCGAGCAGCCCCTTGAGATCGTTCTGGAAGATGGCCGCGTAGGCGCCGAGAATCAGCGTGCAGGCACCCGCGCCACTGACGATCCAGAACCATTGCTCGGTGCCGGACAGCGCCGGCCACATGCGCGCCATGAGAAAGACCCCGGCCTTGACCATGGTTGCCGAGTGCAGATACGCCGACACCGGCGTGGGCGCGGCCATCGCGTGCGGCAGCCAGAAATGGAACGGGAACTGGGCGCTTTTGGTCAGTGCGCCGATCAGAATCAGGGTCAGTAACACCGGGTACAGGGCGTGCGCACGAATCGCGTCGCCGGAGGCCAGAACACGGTCAAGATCATAACTGCCGGCCACATGGCCGAGGATCATCATGCCTGCCAGCAGCGCCAGACCGCCCGCGCCGGTAACCATCAGCGCCATGTAAGCGCCGCGTCGGGCATCGGCCCGATGGTGCCAATAGCCGATCAGCAGGAACGAGAAAAGACTGGTCAGCTCCCAGAAAAACACGATCTGAATCAGATTGCCGGACATCACCAGCCCGAGCATGGCGCCCATGAAGGCCAGGAAAAACGCAAAGAAGCGCGGCACCGGGTCGTCCGGCGACATGTAATAGCGGGCATACAGCGAAACCAGCGCACCGATGCCCAGTACCAGCATCGAGAACAGCCAGGCGAAGCCATCGATACGCAGAACGAAGTTCATGCCCAGGCTTGGCAGCCAGAAATACTCTTCACGAATCACGCCGCCGTCGGCGATCTGCGGGAACCACAAGACCATCTGCACAGCGCCGATGAGGGCGATCAGACCGGCCAGAAATGATTCCGCGTTACGCGCGTTGTGCGGCAAAAAGGCCGCCAGACAGCTGCCGATGAAAGGCAGAAGCAGCAGAACTATCAGGGACATAGGCTTCTAATTCTGCAGGGGAATGTCAAGCATCATACGTGCCAGACACTCCGATACCAAAGGGACGGTTTCCGAAATTTCCTACAAAAAGTGTCTGCTTTTTTAATTCAGTAAATAATTGCTTCTAATACAACGAAAGGTCGTTGACGCAGTTTCGAGGAAACAAGGTGTTTCATGGCTGGAGATACCCGCTGTTCATTCAGCTTTGCGCGCGCCTTGTTGTCCTTCCTCTTCGTCGACAGTGTTGTGTTCATCAGGCGCAGAACGCCGTTTCATTTCGCTGACGATCACCCCGGCCACGATCAATGCCGCACCCAGCAGGGCGATGCCCGGCAAACGCTCGCCGGCGAGTCTTCCGACAATTCCGGCCCAGACCGGTTCACCGGCATAAATCACCGTGGCGCGGGTCGGCGAAACACTTTTCTGTGCCCAGTTCATGGCGATCTGGATCGCCGCACTCATGGTCCCAAGCCCCACAGCGCTGAGCACCAGCAACCAGGAAAACTCCGGCAAGTGTTCCTGGGTGGGCACGATCATCAGAAATGCCAGCGCCGATGCGGTGGCCAGTTGCACCACGGTGACTCGACGCACATCGACCTCACCGGCATAGGCACTGATCATGATGATCTCGGCGGCGATGGCCACCGTGCTGATCAGTGTCACGATCTCGCCGGAACTGAGTTGCAGGGACGCTCCCTGCGGCCCTGCCACCAGCATCAGCCCGGTGAAGGCGAGGATGATGCCCAATGTTGGCATCAATCCTGGTCGCCGGCCCAATACCAGCCATTGCAACAACGGCACGCAGGGCACGTAAAGTGCCGTGATGAACGCCGACTGACTACTGGGGATGGTCTGCAGTCCGATCGTCTGCAGGCCGTAGCCGAGCATGATCGCGGTGCCGATGAAGACACCGGCCTTGAGTTCGAGAAAGGTAAGACCGCGCAGCACCTGCATTGAAAACAGCGCTACGATAAGCGCTGCGGCGGCAAAGCGCAGACCGACGAAGAACATCGGCCCGCTGACAGTCATCGCATGCTGGACCAGCAGAAAGGTGCCTCCCCAGAGCATGGTGATCAGAATCAGTACGGCTTCTGCCTTGCTGATGCGGGGTATGCGGCTGATAGACTTCATGTCAGCTCCGGATTCCTGTTAATTGCCATGTGCGCGATGAGAGGCTGAACACCCTGACAGTGTCCCTGGGCTGGGCAGTATAATGCGCAACGGTTTGATGTGAGCACCAGCATGCACAAAGAAAATTCCCAGCGCCCTCCGGTGCTGCAGCACGTCAGCCAGAACGTGCGGCGTCTGCGTAACAGTGCGGACCTCAGCCAGACGGCGCTGGCGGAAAAGTCCGGAGTCAGCCGACGCATGCTGGTCGCTATCGAGGCCGGCGAGAAAAACGTCAGCCTGGCGACCCTGGACCGCGTGGCCGAAGCCCTGGAAGTGGCGTTCAGCGACCTGATCCAGGCGCCCGAAAATCGCGATTACAGCCGCATCAACGAGCTGGCATGGGCCGGTACGATTGCCGGCAGCAAAGCGGTGTTGCTGGCCAGGGCCGTTGCCCGGCGCGAGGTGGAGTTGTGGGAATTCTGTCTGCAGCCTGGGGACGCCTATGTCTCGGAGGCCGATCCCGATGGCTGGAGTGAACAGGTCTACGTCGTCGAAGGGCATCTGACGTTGCGCTTTGCCGACCCTGCGGCCATGCAGCAGGTAGGGGCGGGCGAGTTCTTCATGTTCCCCAGCAATCAGCCGCACCGCTACTGCAACGACGCCGATGTGCCCCTGCGCTTCGTGCGTAACGTCGTGCTCTGACCTTCCCATTCTTTTACAGCCACCCCAGCGAGGCACTGTTCGATGATCGAAGATTCCCACCAGACGGCTGACATTCTGATCATCGGCGGCGGTCTGAGCGGGACCATGCTGGCGGCGCAACTGCTGCGCAGACCGGGCCGGCGCCGAATCCTGATCATCGAAACCCGCAGCGAACTCGGCAGGGGCGAGGCCTACAGTGCGACGGAGCCGGGCCATACACTCAATGGCAACGCTGCACGGATGAGCGTCGATCCGGACAACCCGGATGACCTCACCCAGTGGCTGACTGACTATCTGGCTGCCGGTGGCTGGCCTGAAGCCGCCGAGCAGAGGGTCCCGGTCGCCGAGCTGTTCCCGCCGCGCGGTGTGTTCGGGCTTTATGTCCAGCAGCGACTGCGTGAAGCCCGAAGCGCTGCTGAAGCCTTTGGCTCGACCGCCGTGCATGTGCCCGGCGAGGCAGTGGACCTGCAGGTCGATGCAGATGGCGTGAGTGTCTCGCTGGGCGACGGTCGTATGCTGCGTGGCAGCCGGGCCGTGCTGGCGACCGGCATGTACGCGGCTTCACGTACTCCGCGACGTGATTCGAACGAGCTGAACTCGGCAGCCCTGGACCCCTGGGATGTGGCGGTGATGAGAAAGCTCGATCCGCAGTCGAGGGTGCTGATCATCGGCTCGGGGCTGACCATGGTCGATGCGCTGGTTTCGCTGGAAACGGCCGGGCATCGTGGGCCCATCCAGATATTTTCCCGGCACGGCCTGTTGCCGCATGTCCGGCGTCAGCCGCCGGAATGGTCTGATTTTCTCGCTCAGGACCCGAGTATTCGCACTACTCGGCAACTGTTGCGCAAAGTGCGCGAACAGTGCGAGCTGGCCATCGAGAGCGGCATTGACTGGCAGGCCCCGCTGGACACCGTGCGCGCCAACGTCGGCCGGCTGTGGAATCAGGCCAGCGATCAGCAGCGCCGCCAGTTCGTCCGTCATGTAAGGCCTTGGTGGGAGAGCCACCACCATCGCTCCCCGCCACCGAGCGCTGCGCTGCTGGCGCGGCTGATCAGGCAAGGGCGGTTGAGCATTGACGCGGCCTCGTTGCAGGGCGTGGCCAGCCTGCCCTCAGGTCAGGTACAGATCAGCGTGCGTCGGCGCGGTGAGAGTCAGCCGACGCAGATCAGCGGCGATGCGCTGATCAACTCCACCGGCATCGAGTACGACTGGCGACGCGTGGATCGCCCGTTGCCCCGGCAGTTGCTGGCACGCGGGCTGATCCAGCCCGGCCCGCTGGCACTCGGCATCGCTGCCGACGCTGCGGGCGCAGTACTTGACGCACACGGTCAGTACTCGGCACGCCTGTTCGCCATGGGCCCGCCATTGCGCGGCATGTGGTGGGAAAGCACCGCAGTAACCGACGTGGCGATCCAGGCCAAGGCGCTGGCGATACATTTGTCGTAAGGCGCCGCTTGCTCAGAAGAGGACGCAGAGCGTCCGGAAATGCATACCCACGCGGAGCATGGGTACGATAGTGTTCTCGCGAGCACCTCTCGTTCCTCAGGCTCCAGCGTGGCAATGCCGTTCATGGCGCTCTGCGTCAGCTCTTGGCGCAGCGCCGCGGAGCATGGGCACGATAGTGTTCTCGCGAGCACCTATCGTTCCTCACGCTCCAGCGTGGCAATGCCGTTCATGGCGCTCTGCGTCAGCTCTTGGCGCAGCGCCGCGGAGCATGGGCACGATGGTGTTCTTCCGGACAGCTATCGTTCCTCACGCTCTGGTGTGACCCCCGAAGGTTGGACAATTATCCACCTACGCTGCCTTGGCGGCCTGCATTCTGTATTCCACAGGACTCAGGCCGTTAAGCTTCAGTTTTATGCGTGAGTGATTGTAATACTCAATGTACTCTTCGATACCCGCTTGAAGCTCATCCAGATCGTTAAATTTGTTCAGGTAGAAAAATTCGGATTTCAGCGTGCTAAAAAAGCTCTCAATAGCCGCGTTGTCGTAGCAGTTACCCTTGCGCGACATGCTGGCTGCGATCGAATTCTCATTGAGCAGTCGCTGGTAAATAGGCATCCGATATTGCCAGCCCTGGTCGGAATGCAAAATCGGCTTTTCATGCGGTCCAAGCCGCTTAAATGCTCCTTCAAGCATTTCGTCGACCATGGAGTACAGCGGGCGCCTGGCAATCGCATAGGAAATGATTTCGCCGCTGTACAGATCCATGATCGGCGACAGATAGAGTTTCTGGCCTCCTACTTTGAATTCGGTCACGTCGGTGGCCCATTTCTGGTTAAGGTATTGCGCTTTGAAATCACGCTTTAGCAGGTTAGGCGCGGCCTTGCCTGTTTCGCCTTTGTAGGAACGGTATTTCTTCACGCGTATCAGGCTCTTCAGGCCTAGCTGCCCCATTAGTTTCTGCACCGTCTTGTGGTTCACAAGATGGCCCGCCCTGCGCAAAGCTGCCGTGATGCGACGATAGCCATACCGGCCCTTGTGCTCGTAGAAAGTTGCCTGAATCAGGTCTTTCAGCCCGGCGTATTTGTCATCTGCCAGCAGTACCTTTTGTTGATAGTAAAAAGTGCTGCGTGCCAGACCGGCAAACTTCAGCAGGCCGTCCAGAGGATGTAAAGGCCTCAGTTCCATCACGATTTGCGCTTTTTCTGCTGCGCTATTCGTTGCTTCTTCTGAACCAAGGCATCGAGCTTTTTTAGATAATCGACCTCCATCCGCAGTTGCTTCACCTCGGCAAGCAACTCGTCACGCGAGCGCGATTCATCGTTGATCGGAGCGGAGTTCACAGGGGGAAGGGGCGTCGTCATCTTTCTTGGGCGTCCAACTTTCTTAGGGGGCTTTGAGGATGCGTTAAGAGCACCTTCGTCAAAAAGGCGCTGCCATAGATTGATGATGCCGAACTGACGGATATCGAACAAGGCCGCTGTCTGGCGCAGTGATAATCGCTCATCATGCATGCGCTTCAAAACAGCTAGCTTGAATTCGTCACTGTAACGCTGTCGCCTTTTCTCTTTAAGAGCGGCTGGGCCGTGGATCTGATAAGCCGCGACCCACTGACGAAGGCAGGAAAAGTCCACATCGTGGCGATGCGCAACATCCCTCAAACCTGCCTTGCCGGCACAATACTCTTTCACGGCTGCGAGTTTTGCCTGCTCTGTATATTTACCCATGACGCCTCCAAAGGTTGCATCCAACCTTCGGGGGTCACACCACTCCAGCGTGGGAATGCCGTTCGTGACGCTCCGCGTCATCGGTCTGGGCCTTCACACCGACAGGTGCAGCATGCGGTCGCCCTGGACATTTTCACCCGGCCTGCGTTTGTTGACCGCCAGCTCGCCAATCTTGATCAGACGTGTGCGCGTGACGTTGCGGGTCAGGCCCAGCAGGCTGGCCGTGTGCACCTGGTTGTGGTGGCAGAAGCGATAGGCGGTTCTGAGCAACGTATCTTCGACCTTCTCGTGCAAGGCACCGGCCTGTTCTTCAAACAGTTTCTGAAACGCCCGGTTGAGCAGTTGCTCGGCGGATTCGTCAGGCGGGTTGTGTTCATCCTGACGCTCGATTCTAAGGTTCGACATGCGCAGGTCATCACGCTGAATGACACCTTCACGGCACACCAGCAGGGTGTGATGGATGACGTTTTCCAGCTCGCGAATATTGCCTGGCCAGCTGTAGGTCTTGAGCTTGTGCTCGGCTTCGGGGCTGATCCGCACCGGACCATGCCGCAGCCGCTGGCTGTAGACCTCTATGAAGTGCCGGGCCAGGGGCAGGATATCGCCCGGCCGCTCGCGCAGCGGGCTCAATTCCAGATTGACCACGTCGAGCCGGTAGTAAAGGTCCTCGCGAAAATGCCCGGCGTTGATGGCTTTTTCCAGTTGCACATTGGTGGCTGCGAGCACCCTTACATCAATGGGCACACTCTTTCGCGAGCCCAGACGCACTACTTCACGCTCCTGAAGCACGCGCAGCAATTTGACCTGCAAGGTCATGGGCAGGTCGCCGATCTCATCGAGAAACAGCGTGCCGCCGTTGGCCTCTTCAAACCAGCCGGCCTTGGCGCTGATCGCTCCGGTGAACGCGCCTTTTTCGTGGCCGAACAGCTCGGCCTCGATCAGGTTCTCGGAGAACGCGCCGCAGTTGACCGCCACGAACGGTTTGTCGCGGCGGGCGCTCAGTTCGTGGACGTGGCGAGCAACCAGTTCCTTGCCGGTGCCGGTCTCGCCGATGATCAGCACACTGGCATCGCTGGGCGCAACCTGGCGTACGTGAGCGAGCAGGGATCGCGACTTGGGGTCTTCGAACACCTGCGCAGTGGCCCTGATCGAGGTGGCCAGCGCAGGCGAGTGGGGTAAGGTCAGCAGTTGCCCGGACATCACTTGGCCTGCGGGGGCAGATCGTTGGCGATCATTTCGCCGAACGGGCCCGTCAGGTTGGTGATGCCGCGCCCGGCGAGGCTGGCGTAAGGCTCAGGCAGCAGCGGGAAGACCAGTTCGGCGAAGCGGTAGGCTTCTTCAAGATGCGGATAACCCGAGAAAATGAAGCTCTCGATGCCCAGGTCGGCGTATTCCTTGATGCGTGCCGCGACCTCTTCGGGATTGCCGACCAGCGCCGTGCCTGCACCGCCGCGCACCAGGCCGACACCGGCCCACAGGTTGGGCGCGATCTCCAGGTTGTCGCGGCGCCCGTCGTGCAGCGCGGCCATGCGCCGCTGACCTTCGGAATCAAAACGCGAAAAGGACTTCTGCGCTGCAGCAATGGTGTCATCGCTGATGTGTTCGATCAGCGTGCTGGCAGCTTTCCAGGCTTCTTCGCTGGTTTCGCGCACGATCACGTGCAGGCGAATGCCGAACTTCACGGTGCGTCCCTTGCGCGCTGCCCGTTCACGTACATCGGCGAGCTTCTGCGCTACGGCTGCCGGAGGCTCGCCCCAGGTCAGGTACACGTCCACCTGATCGGCCGCAAGGTCATGCGCCGCGTCGGAGGAACCACCGAAGTACAGCGGCGGGTAGGGTTGTTGAATCGGCGGGTAAAGCGCCTTGGCGTTCTGCACGCGCAAGTGCTTGCCTTCGAAGTCGACCGCTTCGCCCTGCAGGACGCGGCGCCAGATTTTCAGAAATTCGTCGGTAACTTCATAGCGCTCACTGTGGTCGAGAAAGCTGCCATCGCCACGGTTTTCGTCCGGGTCGCCACCGGTCACCACGTTGATCAGCAGCCGGCCGCCGGAAAGACGATCCAGCGTGGCGGCCATGCGTGCCGAGACGGTCGGCGAGATGATCCCGGGGCGGATCGCCACCAGATACCTCAGGCGCTCGGTCAGCGGCACCAGCGCCGAGGCGATGACCCACGAATCCTCGCAGGAGCGACCGGTGGGGATCAATACACCGTAATAACCCAGATCATCGGCGGCCTGCGCCACCTGTTTCAAATAGTTGAGGGTGACGGGACGTGCGCCCTTTGTCGTGCCCAGATAATGGCCGTCGCCGTGAGTCGGAAGAAACCAGAAAACGTTCATGACAAATCCTTGGAAGTAATCAGCCGGGTGAAAGCTGACGGGACCCGCTGTCGGTTGGCAGACACCTCACCAACAGCGTTCGGGGTGGGGCCATTTATAGAACGTCTTTTTTATTCCGCAAAAGAACGTTAAACCATATTTTTAGACCCTAAATGCATATAAGGGCCGGGCCACTTTGCAGAACCCCGCGCAGCCCTTGCACTACGAGGCTTTGACGGAGGTACGACCCGGATCCCTATCCCGGCTATCAGGAGCCAAAACGTTGACAGTTGATTCTTCAGGATAAAAAAACTCGTTCAGCACAGCGGGTTTCCCGGCGCTCGTCAGGCGGCCGAAACTTTTCTCCGACCGGCCCTGTCACCTTTCCAGGACCAACAGGAGTCAGACCATGGCAAGGGCAATCTGGAAGGGCGCAATCAGCTTCGGGCTGGTGCATATACCGGTCGCGTTGGTTTCGGCGACAACGTCGACCAGCGTCGACTTCGACTGGCTCGACAAACGCAGCATGGACCCGGTCGGCTACAAGCGAATCAACAAGGTCACCGGCAAGGAAGTCACCAGCGAAAACATCGTCAAGGGCGTGGCATACGAGAAGGATCGCTATGTGGTACTCAGTGAGGAGGAAATTCGTTCCGCGCACCCCAAATCGACGCAGACCATCGACATATTCGCCTTCGTCGACAGCCAGCAGATCCCTTTGCAGAACATCGACACGCCTTATTTCCTGACGCCCGACAAGCGCGGCGAGAAAGTCTATGCGTTGTTGCGCGAAACCCTGGTCGATACCAAAAAGGTCGCGCTGGCTAACGTCGTGCTGCATACCCGCGAACACCTGGCGGCGGTCATGCCGCTGGAGTCGGCGCTGGTGATGGTGATCCTGCGCTGGCCTGCCGACGTGCGTGAACTGGACACACTGGAACTGAGCGACGCGGTGACCGACGCCAAGTTGAACAAGAGCGAACGTGACATGGCCAAGCGTCTGGTCAAGGACATGAGCGCTGACTGGCAGCCTGAGCAGTATCGCGACACTTTTCAGGACAAGATCATGCACCTGGTCAAGACCAAGGCAGACGAAGGCGAGATCGAGGATGTCGAGACCGATCCGGCCGAGGAAGAACGCAAGAGTGCCGATGTCATCGACCTCACCGACCTGCTGCGACGCAGTCTGGCGGGCAAGGGCGGGGCCGGTAAAGCCAAGACGAGCAAGCCTGCGGCGAAGGAAAAACCGGCCGACAAGGACAGCCCCAGGCCCAAGCGGCCGGCCGCACGCAAGAAAACCAGCAAAGCCTCTTGAGCCCTACGGAGTGACCGGTGATGGCCAAGCCCGCCAGTGAATACACCCGCAAGCGCAATTTCGATATCACCTCCGAGCCTGCGGAGAGCAAGCGTAAGGGCAAAGGCAAGTCGCAGCCTGGCGCGCTCGGTTTCGTGATCCAGAAGCATGACGCACGGAACCTGCACTACGACTTTCGACTGGAGCTGGAGGGCACGCTCAAGAGCTGGGCCGTGCCCAAAGGTCCGAGCCTGGACCCCACGCAAAAGCGTCTGGCAGTGCATGTCGAAGACCATCCGCTGGACTACGCCGGCTTCGAGGGCAGTATCCCGCAGGGTCAATACGGTGGCGGCGATGTGATTGTCTGGGACCGGGGTGTCTGGCAGCCGCACGGTGATCCGCAAAAGACCTACGAGGAAGGCAAACTCAAGTTCACCCTGGTCGGCGAGAAACTCAGCGGTGACTGGGCGCTGGTGCGTACCCGGCTCAAGGGCAGCGGCAGCAAGGAACAGTGGCTGCTGATCAAGGAAAAGGATGACGTCGCGCGACCTGCTGCCGAGTACGACATCACCCATGAGCAGCCGCAAAGCGTGATCAGTGGAGCTCATGTCGGCAAGCAACGCGGCACCTCGAAAAAGTCCGGGGCCAGCGCCGCAAGCAGCAAAGCCAAGGCCGCGACACCCGCCGCAGCAAAAGCGTCAACACCCGCTGCAAAGCCGGCGCGCAGGAAAGCGAAAGCGGCTTTTCCGGACGCGCTTTCGCCGCAACTGGCGACGCTGGTGGAGGCGCCGCCAGCCGGTGACTGGCTGTACGAGATCAAATTCGATGGCTACCGCATGCTGACTCGTATTCAGGGCGACGATGTGCGGCTGTTCACCCGCAACGGGCATGACTGGACCGAGCGGCTGCCGGAACTGGTCAAGGCGCTCAAGGGCATGAAGCTGCGCGACAGCTGGTTCGACGGCGAAGTGGTGGTTCTCGATGAGCAGGGGCTGCCCGACTTCCAGGGCCTGCAGAATGCCTTTGACGCGGGCAACAGCAAGGACATTCTGTATTACCTGTTCGACATGCCGTTTCTGAGCGCGGAGGACCTGCGTGAAGTGCCGCTCGAGCAGCGTCGGGATGCCTTGAAACAAGTTCTCGACGCACAGAAAAGTCGCCTGTTGCGTTACTCGGATGCCTTTCAGGCAGGCCATCAGGACATTGTCGCGAGTGCTGCGGCAATGGGCCTGGAAGGGGTGATCGGCAAGCGTGCCGGCAGTGCCTACGTCAGCAAGCGCAATGCCGACTGGATCAAGCTCAAATGTCGCTTGCGACAGGAATTCGTGGTCGTCGGCTATACGGCGCCGCAGGGCAGCCGATCGGCGTTCGGGGCCTTGTTGCTTGCGGTCAATGCCGGTGAGGACGGGTTGATCTATGCCGGGCGGGTCGGCACCGGGTTCACTGAAGTGAGCCTTGAGCAACTGCATAAACAGCTGAAGAAGTTGCAGCGCAAGGATTCACCGTTGGCCAAAAAGCTCTCCGCGTCCCAGGCGCGTGGCGTGCAGTGGGTGGCGCCGCAACTGGTCTGCGAAGCCGAGTTCGCCCAGTGGACCCGCGAAGGCATCGTGCGCCAGGCTGCCTTTGTCGGGCTGCGTAGCGACAAGCCCGCCAAGGACGTGGTACGTGAAGACGCTCAGCCTGCCAAAGTGGCCAGCCAGCCCCCAACCACAACGGCAGCGCCCAAGGCACGCAAAAAGGCCGCGCAGGGAAAAGTTGATGTGGCGGGCACCGGCATCAGTCATCCGGACCGCGTCATCGACAGCAAGTCCGGCACCAGCAAGATCGAACTGGCGCAGTTTTACCAGTCCATCGCCGACTGGATTCTGCCCTGCCTGAACAAGCGTCCCGTGGCTCTGCTGCGCTGTCCGGAGGGCATCGACGGTGAGCAGTTTTTCCAGAAGCATGCCGAGCATCTGGCGATCCCGCACATCAGGCAACTGGATCGTGCCCTGGACCCCGGGCATGCCGCGCTGATGGAAATAGATTCGGTGCCGGCACTGGTCGGTGCTGCACAAATGGGCGCCATCGAGCTGCATACCTGGGGCGCGACGCGTGACAGAATCGAAACGCCGGACCATTTCGTGCTGGACCTTGATCCCGATCCGGCACTGCCCTGGCGCAGCATGATCGAGGCCACGCAAATGGTGCTCGCCGTGCTGGAAGAACTGGGGCTGGAGGCTTTCCTCAAGACCAGCGGTGGCAAGGGCATGCACATCATTGTGCCGTTGGCGCGCCAGGCAGACTGGGACACGGTAAAGGCGTTCGCCAAGGCCATCGCCGAGTTTGCCAGCCGTCAGCTGCCGGAACGCTTCACCGCCACCATGGGGCCGAAAAACCGCGTCGGAAAAATCTTCATCGATTACCTGCGCAACAGCCGCGGCGGCAGCACCGTAACCGCCTACTCAGTACGCGCCCGGCCAGGGTTGCCGGTCTCGGTGCCGATCGCGCTGGATGAGCTGGCGGGTCTGAAGTCGTCGGCACAGTGGGACATCACCAATCTTGAGCAGCGTTTGAAGCGGCTCAAGGACGACCCGTGGGCCGGTTACAGCAACCGGCGCAAAATCACGCAGAAGATGTGGAAGCAACTGGGTGCGAAACGGCCTTGAGGCAAGGCCACTGTCCGGGTTTTGCAAGGGGATACGTGGGCCGGCACGCCTGATCATAGCTCGCATGCCGGCCGCACGTTGAGGGCTCAGAGAATCCGGTACAACAGTCGCTCGACCCGCACACGGCTGACACGCTTGAGGAACTTGCGCACGCCTTCGGGGTAGTTGGCCAGTGTGTCGAGCTCGTCATACTGGTTGACGCGCTGCGTGTTGCGCATCAAATGCGCGATTTCCGCTTCCCGTGGCTCGCTCCACTGGCCCTTCGGATCGTCGATCAGCAAGGCGTTTTCCAGGTCCAGATTGAAGGCGCGAGGGTTCAGGTTGTTGCCGGTCAGCAGGGTGTAGCGCTGGTCGACCCAGATGCCCTTGAGGTGGAAGGTGTTATCGCCGTGTTTCCACAGGTGCACATTGAGGCGATGCTGGGCGATTGCCTTCTGATGCTTGTGGGCAAAGCGCCGCAGGCTGATCTCATAGAGATAGGGCAGGGCCGAGATCACCTTGAACGGCTCATCCGGATCGATGAAGAAGTCGTTGGCGGTCTTGTCGCCAATGATGATGTCGACCTGCACGCCCCGCTTGAGCGCCCGATTGATTTCGCGAGTGACGGCCACCGGCAGGTTGAAGTATGGCGTGCAGATGGTCAGCTGAATCTTGCTCGACGCGATCAGATCGCAGATGGCGCGGTTGAGATTGTTGCGCGGGCCGACGCCAAGCAGCGGAATCACGCGCATGTCGCCGTTTTCCTTTTCGCCCGCCGAGGTGTCGTAGGCGGCGCGTTTCAGGTCGCCACGAAACGCGCGGATCTCGCTGCGCAAACTGCGTGAGCTGGGCGGCGATTGCAGATCGAGGCGGTGCACGGCCGGCGAGGAGAGTATTTCCCGCTGCACCAGATTCTGGAAAGCGTCGGCCAGTGCTGCGTTTTCGATCAGGTGATAACGGTCCAGACGGTATTTATCGAGCTTGTGCAGGTAGACGTTGTTGATGCTGGCGCCGCTGTAGATCACGCAGTCGTCGACCAAACTGCCCTTGAGGTGCAACACCCCGAACAGTTCGCGGGTCTGCACCGGCACGCCGTAAATCGGCACTTCTTGATCGTATTCGAGGTTCTGCGCCTGGTACCAGGTCGAGTTGCCGGGCTGGCGTCCGGCACCGATCAGGCCGCGTTGCGCGCGGAACCAGTCGACCAGCACCACCACATCCAGCTCCGGCCTCGCGGATTTGGCAGCGTACAGCGCGTCGAGAATCTCCTGGCCGGCTTCATCCTGTTGCAGGTACAGCGCGATGATGTAGATGCGCCGGGTGGCCGAAGCGATCTTTTCCAGCAGGCAGCGTCGATAGTCGGCGGCAGAAGGAACAATGGAGATTGCATCGCTCTGCAGGGCAAAACCGCGAAGTGATGCCAGGGTCGAGCGTCGGAAAGTGGACTGCATAGGCCTCTCGATGGGAAAACCAATAGCCTGTGAGCTTACACGACAGTCGCCCTCCTGTGGCTGTCGCCAACCTGTTTCAAGGCATTGCGGAACGCCACGGGTCGCCATTCGCGCTGATTTTTAACGCCGGGCGCGGGAACGACCCGCGTGGCGTTGCTCGCCTCTCACTTTTCATGCGTAAACAAATGATAAGCATTACCAGTAACATCTGATATCATTTCGCATCCACCCGATCGGTGATGTCCAGGACGGTTGCTTCCGATCTCGTTCAACTTGTCTGCAGGACCTATTGATGAACTCCCCATCGTTCCCGATGCGCCTCACGTTGCTCGCGTTTTGCTGTTCCATTGGATCTCCGGCCTGGGCCGCTGCAGAGGCTGCCGGTCGGCAGGACGGCCCTGTGGTGTTGGGCGAGACCGACATCAGTGCCGACAAGGCCGATCCTCACGCGCTACCGCCGGTTTATGCTGGCGGGCAGGTGGCGCGCGGCGGGCAACTGGGTGTTCTGGGTAATGCCGACATCATGGACGTGCCGTTCACCATGAGCAGTTACACCGAACAGTTGATCGAGGACCAACAGGCCGAAACCGTCGGCGACGTATTGCTCAATGATGCATCGGTGCGTCAGTCGAGTGGCTATGCCAACGCCTCGAGCATCTTCGTCATTCGCGGCCTCAAGCTGACCACCGACGATATTTCCTACAACGGTCTCTACGGCGTACTGCCGCGCCAGATCATATCGACCGATGCGCTGGAACGCGTTGAAGTGTTCAAGGGTCCCAACGCCTTCATCAACGGCGTGACCCCGACCGGCTCCGGGATTGGCGGCGGCGTGAACCTGCAGCCCAAGCGCGCGCAGGATACGCCGACGCGTCGTTTCACCACCGACATCAGCAGCGACGGTCGGGTCGGCGAGCATCTCGACCTGGGGCAGCGCTTTGGCGAAGGCAATCGCTTTGGCGCGCGTCTCAACCTGTCGCAGCGCGAAGGCGAGACCGGCGTCGAGGATGAAGAGCATCGCAGCAAGCTGTTCGCGCTGGGGCTTGATTACCGAGGTGACAACTTCCGTCTGTCCGGCGATTTTGCCTATCAGAAGCAGCGCATCAACCAGAGCCGCAATACGGTGTTTGTCGACAGCGCCCTGACCAGCGTGCCGCATGCTCCGGACTCGGATACCAATTACGCGCCGAACTGGACCTGGACCGAAACCGAAGACACCTTCGGCATGAGCCGCGCGGAGTACGACCTCAACGAAGACTGGACGCTGTATGCCGCAGTGGGCGCGAAGCACACTCGCGAGGTCGGCGTATATGGCTCGCCAACCGTCCACGATGCCGCAGGCAATACCACGGCCGCACCGTCCTTTATCCCGCATGATGAAGACAACAAGACGGCCATGGCCGGCATCAACGGCAAGCTGCAGACCGGCGCGGTCAGTCACAAGCTCAATTTCGGGCTGTCGGGCATCTGGACCGAACAGCGCAGTGCGTATCTGTTCGGCGGCACCTCCAGCAACAACCTTTACGAGCCTGTCTCCCAAGAGCGCCCGGCACTCGACAGTTTCACCGCAGGCGATCTGAACGATCCCGGCATTGTCGGCAAGAGCCGTATGCGCAGTGCGGCGTTCTCCGACACGCTGGGCTTTTTCGATGATCGCCTGTTGCTGACCGCAGGCCTGCGTCGCCAGCAACTGCGCGTTCAGGGGTATGAATACGGCAGCGGCCCGCGCAATGCGCTGTACGACGAAGCGATCACCACGCCGGTCTACGGGGTGGTATTCAAGCCCTGGCACTATGTGTCGTTCTACGCCAACCGCATCGAGGGCCTGGCCCAGGGGCCGACGGCTCCCGACACGGTGACCATCAACCCCGGTGAGGTCTTTGCGCCGGCGCGTTCGAAACAGGTGGAAGCGGGCGTCAAGCTGGACATGGGCACGTTCGGCGCGAGCCTGGGCGTGTACCGTATCGAGCAACCGTCTGACGGCTACCAGGTTCTGGAAGGCACCGGGTCGCGTTATGTCCGTGATGGTCAGCAGCGCAACCGCGGCGTGGAGATGAACGTCTTTGGCCAGCCTGTCAGCGGCCTGCGTCTACTGGCCGGCCTGACCCTGATGGACACCGAGGTGAGCGGTACCGACGGCGGCAGCAACGACGGCAATCGGGCCGTGGGTGTGCCGACCTTCCAGTTCAACGCCGGTGCCGATTGGGATATTCCGGGGATCGAAGGCGCGGCCATCAATGCGCGCATGCTGCGCACCGGTGGGCAATATGTCGATGCTGCCAACAACCTGAGCATCCCGACCTGGAACCGCTTCGACCTGGGCGCACGCTATACCTTCAACGTCGCACAGAAGGACGTGACCCTGCGTGCCAACGTCGAGAACCTGATGAACAAGGATTATTGGGCATCAGCCAATGGCGGTTACCTGACTCAGGGCGAGCCGCGTACCCTCAAGCTGTCGGGCACTGTCGACTTCTGATTGACTGGCCGCATCGCAGGATGCGGCCAGCCGCTGAATCAGTAACCGTTGCGCTTCAGAATCGTTTCAATGCTTTCTTTCGCTGGCCGCCCGTAGAACTTCAACAGTTCGGCGGTGCGGTTGGTGAAGAAGCCGTCCGCGCCATCATGGCTGATCCGCTTGAAGTCCTCTGCGTCGTCCACCGTGTACGGATGGATCACCATGCCTTTCTCGTGGGTCAGGTTGTTCATCCAGGGTTTGACCAGGTCCATGTAGCTCTGGTCGCCACCCTTGGCCAGTTGCGACGAAGGGCCGGTGCCGATGGCGCCGTGGGCCTTGGCCCAGTCAATCCACTGCTCGAACTCCTGCGGTGATTTGACTTCCTGGGTCGCGTAATAGCTGGCCTTGTCCTTGGCCCCCGAGTCCTTGAACGCGACGCTGGATTTGGGCTCTATCGAGCCTTCGCCAATCCACAGCAGCATGACCTTGGGCACTTTCGGCATTTCTTTCTGCAGCAGTTCCAGGCTTTGCTTCTCGAACGTCTGCAGGACCACGCGTCCTGGCATGTGCGCAACGTTGACATGGCCGGCCGCTGCCGCAGGCCGCTGTTCGAGCCAGCCGCGTTTGGCCAGCAGTTTTTTCAGGTCGGCTTCGACACCTGGAAACTTGTTCGGCACCTTGGTCTCGATGTACAGCCCCGGCTTGTTGGCGCCGCCCTCGGCGATATCGATGACCTCATCCAGCGTCAGGATCTGCAAGCCGTTGTAACTGTCGCGGGCCCTGTCCGGGTAAGCCTTGTTGAACCACGAACCGGCGTCCAGTTGCTTGAGCTCCGCCAGGGTGAAGGTGCTGACCGGGTCTTTCACCCGTGTTGGGAACACGTCAGCGATGTTGGTGGTGCGTTCCAGCACGTCATCGTGCAGCGCTATCAGCACGCCGTCCTTGGTTCGCTGGATGTCCATTTCCAGGTAGTCCGCGCCCAAGTCGCGCGCCAGGGTGTAGGCCGGAATGGTTTCTTCCGGTGCGTCGAACGAAGCACCGCGATGGGCGATCACGGCTGGCCAGGGCAGGCCGTATTTCTCGCTCAGCACCTTGCCTGGGGCGTCCGCCGCCGCTGCCATGCCTGACGACAGCATCAGGCCCGACATGACAGCCGCAGCCAATAGGGTCTTTTTCAACAGGGTGGTGGGAAATCCTTGCATGGGCGGGTGTTTCCTTGTTTTTTGAGAAAGCCTGTTTTATGAACAGCGTGCGCGCCAGCCCGAGCCGCTGGTCGCGTCACTGCACGCAACGATAGCGCACCTGGGTGATTGCCGGGTCAGCTTGCTCATGAGTCTGTCCGGCAAATGCGTCCACTTTATGAACGCCCGGCGTATTCGGGAAGGCTTTTTTCAGTTCCGGCGTCAGCGACGCTGCACAAGCGCGTCGAGTCGCGTTAAGGTCAGCGTTTTGCTGATCGAACGGGAGCGCGCATGACAACGGTATTGGTGCTGGTGGAAAACCTGGACACGTATTTGCCGATTCTTGAAAGCAGCGGTTTTCAGTTGATTCGCGCCCCGACGGCCGAACTGCGCGCCGCGGCGATTGCCACGCACGGGCAGCGCATCAGCGCGGTGGTGACACGCGGGCCGCTGGGATTTTTCGCCGAGGAAATGGATGCACTGCCGCAGCTGCGCATCATTTGCGTAAGCGGCGCCGGTTACGAGAAGGTCGATCTGCCTGCCGCGCAGGCGCGGGGCATCGTCGTCACCAATGGTGCAGGCGTCAACGCCGCCACGGTGGCCGATCATACGCTGGCGTTGCTGCTGTCTTTGGTGCGCGACATTCCGCAGGCCGATGCCTCGGTGCGCCGCAGCGAATGGCGCAAGGTGGTACGCCCGTCACTGGCAGGCAAGCGTCTGGGGATCGTCGGTCTGGGAGCGGTAGGGCTGGCGATTGCCAGGCGTGCAGCCGCTTTCGATATCGTCATCGGTTACCACAACCGCAAGCCGCGCAGCGACTGCGATTACACCTGGCATGCGACGGCGCAGGCACTGGCGGCCGCGTCGGATTTTCTGGTCATCGCCACGCCCGGTGGCAGCGGCACGCAGCACCTGATCGACGCCCGGGTGCTTGAAGCACTGGGCCCTGAGGGGTTTCTGGTCAACATTGCCCGCGCCAGCGTGGTGGACACCCAGGCGTTGGTCAGTGCACTGCAGCATGAGCAGATTGCCGGTGCTGCGCTGGACGTGTTCGACGATGAACCGACGGTGCCGGATGTATTCAAGACCCTCGGCAATGTGGTGCTGACACCGCACGTGGCAGGTCTGTCTCCCGAGGCTTCGAGAGACAGTGTGCAGAGGGTCAACGATAACCTGCTGGCGTTTTTCGCCGGGCAACCGGTGCTGACGCCTGTGACTGAATGAGCAACCGTGCACAGTTGCACGCGAGGCGTTGCTGTAACGCCCATTCTGCTGGTTTTGCTGCCTGTTTATAGTCCGCCCGGGCTGTACGACATCAAACAGGGAGCAGGGCATGGGCAAAGCAGATAACACACGCAACGGGATACGGATTGGTCTGGTCGGGGACTTCAGTGCGGATGTCCCCGCGCATCAGGCCATTCCGTTGGCCTTGCACAGGGCGGCGGCGGAGGTGCAGGTAGCGGTTGATATCGAATGGCTGCCGACCCCGCAGATCGGCAGCGGTGCGCACCTCGCGGAGTTCGACGGCCTGTGGTGCGTCCCGGCCAGCCCTTATCGGGACATGCAGGGCGCGCTGACCGCCATCCGTTTCGCTCGCGAGCATCGGGTGCCGTTTCTGGGGACTTGCGGGGGCTTTCAGCACGCGTTGCTCGAGTACGCCCGCAACCGGCTGGGATGGACAGACGCCGAGCATGGCGAAACTGCGCCGCACGCGGCAAACGTGATTATCGAGCCACTCAGTTGCTCGCTGGTTGAATCGGTGGCAGCGATCCAGTTGCACCCCGACACGCTGATTGCCCACGCCTATGGCAGGCTCGACATCGACGAGCGCTACCACTGTCGCTACGGCCTGCGCCGCGAGCTGGAGTCGGCGCTGTTCGGCGAGCACCTGAAGGTCAGTGGGCGCGGTCCCGAGGGCGAAGTGCGCTGTATGGAATTGCAGGGGCACCCGTTCTACGTCGCCACACTGTTCCAGCCCGAGCGCGCTGCGTTGCAGGGCCAGACGCCGCCTGTGGTGGCCGCGTTCGTCCGCGCCTGCATGAGCAACCCGGCATGATGGCCGCCCGGTTTGCCACGCCTTACTTCGCCGTGGTGTTTACCTCGCTGCGTACGCCTGACGATGATCAGGCGTATGCAGAGGCGGCGCAGCGCATGGTCAGCCTGGCCCGACAACAGCCCGGCTTTCTGGGCGTGGAGTCGGCGCGCGGTGACGACGGCCTGGGCATCACCGTGTCCTACTGGAGCGATGAGGCCGCGATTCTCGCCTGGAAACAGCAAGCCGATCATGCCCAGGTCCGCGAGCAGGGACGTGCGCACTGGTATCAGGCGTTTACCACGCGAATCTGCCGGGTCGAGCGTGACTACGCGTTCGACGTCTAGGTATCAGGGCATTACCGGTGGCACATAGGCCAGCGTGGTGCCCAGTGCCCAGAGCAGAAACAGCACCAGCGGCGTGTGCACCAGCAGCTGCACGAACGAGAAGCCGATCAGGTCACGCGCCTTCAGGCCCAGCACACCCAGCAGCGGCAGCATGTAGAACGGGTTTATCAGGTTGGGCAAGGCTTCGGCTGCATTGTAGATCTGTACTGCCCAGCCGAGGTGGTACTGCAGGTCGTTGGCGACCTGCATCACGTAGGGCGCTTCGATAATCCACTTGCCGCCGCCTGACGGAATGAAAAAGCCCAATATGGCTGAATAGACCCCCATCAGAATCGCGTAAGTATCGTGGGAAGCAATGCTGGTGAAGAACGTCGAGATGTAATGCGCCAGGGTTTGCGCATCGCCGCCCTTGACCGTGGTCAGTAGCGCGGCGATCGAACCGTACAGAGGGAATTGAATCAGCACGCCGGTGGTGGTGGGCACCGCCCGCGCGACGGCGTCGAGAAAACTGCGCGGCCGCCAGTGCAGCAGGGCACCGAGCATGATGAACAGGAAGTTGTAGGTATTGAGCCCGGAAATCGCTGTGATCACCGGTTTGCTCGAAAACTCGTTGAACAGCCAGCCAACCCCCAGCAGCACCATGAGGATGATCAGCAGCGGGCTGTATTCCAGCCATTCCCCGGGCCGTGTGCGGGGCGGCAGCGGCGGCAGGTTGAAGGCCGGGTCGACACCGCAGGCCTTGGCGTCGCGGGCGCTGTTCGGGCCGGGCGCGGTGGCGTAGGCAACGATCAGTGAGATGACCACCAGCGCGGCGAGCATGACCCCGGATTGCCAGAGAAAGATGGTTTCGGTGAACGGGATCACCCCGGTAATCGCCAGGATCGACGGCGGCAGACTGGCCGGGTTGGCCTGCAATTGCGCGGCCGAAGACGACAGCCCCAGCGCCCAGACCGCGCCCAGGCCCAGATAGGCCGCGGCGCCAGCTGCACGGTAATCCATGCGCAGGTCAGTGCGGCGGGCGAGGGCGCGCACCAGTAGGCCGCCGAACACCAGCGACAGGCCCCAGTTGAGCAGCGAAGCGAGCATGGAAATCAGCGCCACCCAGGCCACCGCCGAACGGCCGTTGCGCGGTACCCGGGCCAGGCGGTCGATCAGGCGTACCGCAGGCGGTGAGCTGGCGACTACGTAACCGCCGATGACCACGAAGGCCATTTGCATGGTGAACGGAATCAGGCTCCAGAACCCGTCACCGAACGCCTTGGCGGCCTCGACCGGACGCGCGCCGATGGCCAGCGTCGCCAGCGTGACGATGACCACCGCCAGTGCGGCAAATACCCATGAATCGGGAAACCAGCGTTCAGCCCACGCAGCACAGCGCAAGGCAAATCGGGCGGAGCGGCTTTCTTCTATGTTGGCGGCCATCAGGGGCACCTCTTTTTGTAATTATTATCGGGGAGTGACTTCAACAGCCGACTATTGCGGACGCAGAGCGCCCAGAACGGCGTTACCACGCTGGAGCGTGGGAACGATGGTGGCTGGCCATGAGTATCGTTCCCATGCTCCGCGTGGGAATGCAGTTCGTGACGCTCCGCGTCACACCGTTACGCAGGCCACACGGGCGTGTGGCAGCGAGAGACGCATCAAGGATGTCCGCACTCAGAAGCTCATCTCGATCACGTCATCCGGCACGATCAGCTTGCCTGCGGTTTTGGCCACGATTTCTTCCACGCTGACCCCCGGCGCGCGTTCGCGGAGGATGAACGCGCCGTTTTCGATTTCCAGGTAGGCCAGATCAGTCAGCACCTTGCGGATGCAGCCTGCGCCGGTCAGTGGCAGGCTGCAACGGGTGAGCAGCTTGGATTCGCCGTCCTTCGACGCATGGGTCATGGTGACGATGATATTGTCGGCACCCGCCACCAGGTCCATCGCGCCACCCATGCCCTTGATCAGCTTGCCGGGGATCATCCACGAAGCGATGTTGCCCTCTATATCCACCTCGAAGGCGCCGAGCACTGTCAGGTCGACATGGCCGCCGCGGATCATGGCAAAGGATTCGGCCGACGAGAAAATGGAGGCGCCGATGCGCGCGGTGACCGTCTGCTTGCCGGCATTGATCATGTCCGCGTCGATGGTGTCTTCGGTCGGGAAGGCGCCCATGCCCAGCAGGCCGTTTTCCGACTGGAGCATGACGTCGATGTCATCGGGTACATAGTTGGCCACCAGGGTCGGAATGCCGATGCCAAGGTTCACGTAATAACCGTCCTTGAGTTCACGGGCGACGCGTTGAGCCATTTGTTCGCGGGAAAGTGCCATCGTCTGAAGCCTCTTTATTGTTGTAGGGCCAAGGCTGCGCTATCAGGATTTTCTGACGGTGCGCTGTTCGATGCGTTTTTCGAAAGTGCCCTGTATGACCCGGTCGACGTAGATGCCGGGGGTGTGGATCTGGGTCGGCAGCAGCACGCCGGGTTCGACGATTTCCTCGACCTCGACCACGGTGATCCGTCCGGCGGTGGCCACCACCGGGTTGAAGTTCTGTGCGGTATGACGATAGATGACGTTGCCGAAGTGGTCGGCTTTCCAGCCCTTGATCAGGGCGAAGTCACCGGTGATGGCTTCTTCCAGAATCACGTTGCGGCCGTTGAACTGGCGGGTTTCCTTGCCTTCGGCGACCGGCGTTCCGTAACCGGTGGCGGTATAGAACGCCGGAATGCCCGCGCCGCCGGCGCGCAGTTTCTCCGCCAGAGTGCCTTGTGGCGTGAGTTCGACTTCCAGCTCGCCGCTGAGCAACTGCTTTTCGAACAAGGCATTCTCGCCGACGTAGGACGAAATCATTTTCCGGATCTGCCGGTCTTCAAGCAGGATACCGAGTCCGAAGCCGTCAACGCCGCAGTTGTTGGAGACCACGGTCAGGCCCTTGATGCCCATGCGCCTGATCTGCGCGATGAGGTTTTCCGGGATGCCGCACAGGCCGAAGCCGCCGCAGAGTACCGTCATGTCGTCGGTCAGCCCGGCGAGGGCTTCTTCGTAGGTCGCTACTCGTTTATCGAGTCCAGCCATGATGATCCGCCTTTTATAGTTGTTGACCGACAGTCGCGCTGCCGGAGGATCGGGTGACCTGCATCTTCTCTCGGTGCGACTGATTTGTTAATTTTGTTTTTCTGATCAATTCATAAGAAAAGCAAATATATGAACGTCAAGCAGCTTCGTGCTTTTCTGGCCGTCGCGCAGTACCTGAGCTTCGCTCAGGCCGGCGAGCGACTCAACGTGTCGCAACCGGCCTTGAGCCTGACGATCAAGAGCCTTGAGGAGGACCTCGGCGGACAGTTGTTGACGCGCACCACGCGCAACGTCGGTCTGACGCCCGAGGGCGAAACCCTGTTGCCGCTGGCGCGCCAGTTGCTGGCCGACTGGGACAACACCGAAGAACTGCTGCGCCAGCGTTTTACGTTGCAAATGGGCAGGGTGTCGGTGGCCGCCATGCCGTCGTTTGCCGGCAATCTGCTGCCCGCGGCCTTGAAGGTGTTTCGCGGGCGCTACCCGCGCGTCAATGTGGCGGTGCATGACGTGATCAATGAGCAAGTGCTGGAAATGGTTCGCCATCGCCGTGTCGAACTGGGTATCGGCTTTGAGCCCGAGTCGAACAGTGCCCTGTCGTTCACCCCGTTCTATATGGACCGCTTCGTCGCCGTGGTGCCCCGGGAGTCGCCGCTGGCCGAGCGGCGTGAGGTTACCTGGGCAGAACTGCTGCGTGAAGATTTCATCGCCCTGCAACGCCCGTCGGCAGTGCGTTTGCTGCTGGAACAGGCCATCGAGCCGCGCCACGGCAAGCTGGCGGTCGCGTTCGAGAGCCATCAGTTGTCGACCATCGGGCGCATGGTTGCCAATGGCCTGGGCGTCAGCGCGGTGCCGTCACTGTGCATCGGGCAGATGCAGGAACTGGGGGCCTGCTGCGTGGCGCTGGTGGAGCCGCTTATCGAGCGGCGTATCGGCCTGATGATGCTCGCCGATCACAAGCTTTCAACTGCGGCTCAGGCGTTGCGCGAGGTGTTGATCGAGAATGCTCGCAACAGTCGATAGCGACTATCACGGCGGATGATTTTTGCTGTGTCAGGGGCAGGCGTAACCTTGCTTCATTCCTGAAATGAAGCCCCCACCGGAGGCCCCCGATGAACCGTATGCTTGCCCTTGCGCTTGTCCTGACATTCACTGTTGCGCTGGTTTCCGGCTGCTCCACTCACCATGCTGTCGAGCAGCGGCCGTTCAGCGCTGAAGAAAGCCATCAGTTGGCCCTTGAAGACCTCAACCGTCGCGGCCTGTCATTTGATGAGTACCAGGCGCGCAAGGCGCAATTGATGGCAGATCCGCAGATCCAGCAGGCGCGGGACTTCGATGAAAAAGGCGAAACGAGCGTCGATCTGGGTGTCACCGGTCAGCAGCCACAAGGTTAACAGTCTGCTCGAAAAGGGTTTTACGTAAAAACTGTACTGCTGTAATTGGCCGTCAACTGTCCGTGTGTTTCCTGCACCGCCTTCGATAGGGTGAGTACCTGACTCACTGATCCGGACAGGCAGCATGGTTCTCTCTTTCGATTTGCTTCTGGCATTCACACTCTTCGCGTTCGTCACCTCCATTACTCCCGGCCCCAACAACATGATGCTGCTGGCCTCGGGCGTGAATTTCGGTTTCAGTCGCACCCTGCCGCACATGCTGGGTATCAGTGTCGGTTTTTTCGTTCTGGTGCTGGCCGTCGGCTTCGGTCTGGGCAGTGTGTTCAAGGCCTGGCCGGTTCTCTATACGATCCTGCGCTACGTGGGCGCTGCCTATCTGCTGTACCTGGCCTGGAAAATCGCCACCTCGGGGCCGGCCTCCGATAGCCTCGACAGCGAGGGCAAGCCGCTGAGTTTCATGAGCGCCGCGCTCTTTCAATGGGTCAATCCCAAGGCCTGGATCATGGCGATCGGCGCGATCAGCACGTACACCCCCATGCAGGGCTACTTCTACAACGTGGTGGTGATTTCGGCAGTGTTTGCGCTGATCAACCTGCCCAGCGTGGGCGTCTGGGCAGGCTTTGGCAGTTTGCTGCGCAATGTGCTGCGCGATCCGCTCGGGTTACGTATTTTCAACGGCGTCATGGCAGCGCTGTTGGTGGCCTCGCTGTATCCGTTGTTTATCGAACATTGATTCCGGGGATATTCCGGGGCTACAACGCCAGCTGCAAATGTCCGCCAGCCTGCTTGTGACGCGCCTGCAAGCGGCGTTGCAGGCCGTGATGGAAATGCTCCAGCCCTTCATGCAGGCGCTCGGTGAGAATTTCGTCCAGCGTACCGCCTAGTTCGTTGTCGTCGTAGCTGACCTGGGTATCGATAGCGAAGATGCCGTGCAGCACTTCCTGCGACTTGAGCGCCGACAGCACCGGTTTGAGCGCGTAATCCACGGCCAGCATGTGCGCGATACTGCCGCCGGTGGCCAGCGGCAAGACCACTTTGCCATGCAGCGCGCGCTCTGGCAGCAAGTCGAGCAAGGTTTTCAGCGCGCCGGAAAATGACGCCTTGTACACCGGCGTACCAATCAGCAGGCCATCGGCCTGGCTGACCGCTTCGATCAATTCCAGCACCTGCGGGCTGTCGAAACGGGCGAAAAGCAGGTCCTCTGCATTGAAGTCGCGTATGCGCAATGTGGTAACTTCAACGCCGTGACTCTGCAGCCAGCGGCCGGCGTGGGCCAGTACAACGCCGGAACGGGATTTGGGGGAGGGACTGCCTGAAAGTGAAACGACGCGCATATGGGATGTCCTTGCGATAAGCGTAAATGTGCAAAGCAGCTTATGTGCCAGCCTTCTTGTGTGTCTGGCTATGGCCCGCAGCCGTTGGGCCTGCGTCTGTTGCATGCCGCAGGAGAGGGTTCGCCGCGCTGATGCAAAAGCCGTCAACTGTTGAACAGCTGTTGCTCTGGCAACAGTCTGACGCGGTGCGACGGGCAAAAAAAATCCCTGCACAACTGCGTGCAGGGAGATCGGCGAATGGCCGCCCGGGTCAGTTGCGAAAGGCCGCACCGGTCTGTATCACACTGGCCGAGCCGAGCAGCTGGCTGATGAAGCGGCTCCAGCGGGTGATATCGGCAGGGCCGACGAACACCACATCCTGTGCCTTGAGCTCGAACTGCCCCGCCAGCAGGTAGGCGGTGGGCTTTTTGGCATTGAGGTGGTAAACGGTGGAGGGCGCCTGGGCGAAGTTTTCCGCACCACGTATGACGTACACCGCATCGCCGTCTGCGCTGTCCGGGCTGAGGCCGCCGGAGTTTCCCAACGCCTCGAGCAGGGTCAGGCGCGTGGTGCCGAACGAGATCACCTGGGGGTTACGGACCTCGCCCAGCACGTAGATCTTGTTTCGCGAGTTGCTGTTGAGGTGCAGGTAATCGCCGTCCTTCAGGAAGATCCGGCTCAGTTGCGAATCGCGGCGATTCAGCGAGTCGATGTCGATCAGGTAGTCCTTGCCCTCGCGGCGCAGGGTCAGCCCGGCCAGGTTGGCATCGGTCAGGTCGACACCGGCGACACTCACCGCCTGCACCAGGCTCAACGGAATATTGGTAATCGGTTGCGGGCCGGGAACCTTGAAAGAGCCGGACAGCAGTATTCGCTGGCTGTTGTAGCGCAGCACTTTGACGTCGACCTTGACCTCGGTGTATTGCGGCGCCAGGCCCATGCGTAACTGCTCACGAACCTCGCTGACCGTTCTGCCACTCGCGCGGATTCTGCCTACATAGGGGAAGTAGAGCGTGCCGTCATTGAGCACTTCCCGGGTGTTGGCATCCAGCTGGTCCTGTGAGCCCGGCGCGGTCAGTTCGGGGTGTTCGAACACGGTGACCAGCAAGGTATCGCCAGCACCGATCACGTATTCCGGAGTCCTGTAGTCGAGCAGCACCTGCGGCAGGGCTTTGGCCTCGGCGGTGGCGCGCAATTGCTGTTGCTGCAGGGTTTTCGGGGTGACCTCGATCAACTGTGCCCGGGGTTCGTCCGGCGTGTCGAGGGTGACGTCATCCGGCGTCATATGTTGCCCCGGCGCGAATGCACAGCCTTGCAGCGCCAGGCTGACCAGCAGTAACGCAGTAATGCTTCGATTCATGACGTTTTTCCTTTCATGGCATTGCTCCTTTCGTGTTGCGTACCGAGGGTGTTCGGTGGGTGCTCAGGTCAGCGCAGGCATCAGAAGGCGTTCTTGTTGACGAACCCCTTGAGCAGCGTCAGCAGAATGATTTTCAGGTCCAGCCAGATCGACCAGTGCTCGATGTATTCCAGGTCGAATTCGACACGCATGCGCATCTTGTCCAGCGTGTCGGTCTCGCCGCGCCAGCCGTTGATCTGCGCCCAGCCGGTGATGCCGGGCTTGACCTTGTGGCGCAACATGTAGCCGCTGACCTGCCTGCGGTACTGTTCGTTGTGGGCAATGGCATGGGGGCGTGGGCCGACGATGGACATGTCGCCGAGCAGCACGTTGAAGAACTGCGGCAGCTCATCCAGCGAAGTCCGGCGTAAAAAGCGGCCCAGCGGTGTTACCCGTGTATCGTTGCGCGTCGCCTGCAGCACCACGTCGGTGTTTGCCTGGACGCTCATGCTGCGGAATTTCCAGACCATGATCGAGCGACCGTCCAGCCCGTAGCGGCGCTGGCGGAACAGCACCGGCCCGGCGGAGGTGAGCTTGATGGCTGCCGCGATGATCAGCAGCGGCACAGCGATCAGCAACAGAATCAGGCTCGACAGCACGATGTCTTCGGCGCGTTTGGCCAGGCTCCAGGCGCCGTCCATGGGCGAGTCGAAAATGCTGATGCTGGCCAGGCCGTTGATGCTTTCGCTGCGCGCATGCAGCAGGTCGAACATGAACACATCCGGAATCAGGTACACCGAGGCGGTGGTGTCGCTCAGGCCGGTAATCAACTCGCGCAGTTGCGGTTCGGCGCTGAAGGCGAGGGTGATATACACCTTGTCGATGCGGCCTGCGCGGGCATCGTCGATCAACTGCTGCAGGTCACCCAGTACTCGCGGGCGGCGCTTGTGTGCCTGCAGATTCATCTGCTGCGGGTGCGAGTCGTAGAAGCCGAGCAGGATCAGGCCCATCCAGGGCGCCAGGGCGATGGACCGGGCCAGCCGCTCGCCGACCTGCCCGGTGCCGACGATGGCCACCCGGCGCGTGTTGAAGCCACGCCGACGCAGGGTGTGCAGGGCCAGACGGATCAGCAGCCGGTAGCCGCACAGCACGGCGAGTGCCAGCGCGAACCAGCTCATCTGGCCGTTATCGGGCAATTGCGTCTGGTTGAGCAGCAGGCTGTTCAGCGACAGCAGAGTGATGAAGGTCATCGCCCAGTAACTGAAGACCTTGGTCAGCTCGCGCAGAATGCGCTCGCCACGCCATGAGCCATACAACTGGTGATACTCGCTGACCCAGTGAAACACCAGAACCGCGAGGAAAATGTGCGACCAGGCCTCTGTGCTGTCGGTGACCGTCAGCCCGGTTTGCCAGTAACCGATCAGCACGATGACAGCCAGGTCCAGCAAGCGGTGGGCGAGCGAAAGCGCTGACTGGTGGGCACGCAGAATGCCGCGGACTGAAGTACGCATGGGAAGGGCTCGCTCAGACGATTTTCAGGGGGACGACACGGTTCGGCAGCTCGCTGCCGAGGCCGGGTGATGCCTGGGCGACCCGTTGCGACTGAGGCGGGCGCGCCAGATGAACCCCGTGTGAGAGGGCCAGACGGTCTTCGACGAAGGCTTTGATTTCCTGCTCGAAACGCGCGACCGAAAACCGCTCGGCATTGGCCCGGCAGGCCTCGGGAGAAATGCGCGATTGCGCCGCTTCGAATTCGCCGATGGCGGCGATCAGTGACGCTACCGTTTGCTCTCGGTAGAACACGCCGGTCGGCTGCGGGTGATCCAGGCCGCGCACGGTCTCCATGACGCCGCCCTTGGCGAAGGCGATGACCGGCGTACCGCAAGCCTGGGCCTCGACCGGGCTGATGCCGAAATCCTCCTCGGCGGCGAAGACAAACGCCCTGGCGCTGCGCATGTGCTCGAGCAGCACGCTGCCTGGCTGAAAACCCAGCAGCGTCACGTTGCTCACTTGGCTGGCAATGGCCTGCGCCTTGGCCAGGTCCGGTCCGTCGCCGATCATGATCAGGCGTTTGTCAGGCATGGCGGCAAAGGCTTCGACGATCATCGGCATGCGTTTGTAAGGCACCATTCGCGAGGCACAGAGATAGAAGTCCCCGCGCGCGCCCTGGGCGGTGAAGCAGAGCGTGTCCACCGGCGGGTAGATGACGGTGGAGTCGCGTCGATAGGCCTTGGTGATGCGCGCGCCGATAAAACCGGAGTTGGCAATGAAGGCGTCCACGCCGGTCGATGTGCGCTGATCCCACAGGCGCATGTAATGCAGGATCAGGCGTGCCAGACCGCCCTTGGCTCCCTTGTTCAGCCCTGATTCCTGGAGGTACTGGTGCTGCAAGTCCCAGGCATAGCGGATCGGCGAGTGCACATAGCTGATGTGCAGTTGGTCCGGGCCGCACAGCACGCCCTTGGCCACCGCATGGCTGCTGCTGATGATCAGGTCATAGCCGGACAGATCCAGTTGCTCGATGGCCAGCGGCATCAGCGGCAGGTAGCGCGAATAGTGTTTGCGCGCGCCGGGCAGCTTCTGGATGAACGTCGTTCTGGCGACCTTTCCATGCAGGTGCGCGCGGTCCTGATCGCTGAGGAAGTCGATGACCGCAAACAGGTCCGCAGCGGGCCAGACGTTGATCAGTGACGCGAGCACGCGCTCGGCGCCGGCGTAACTCACCAGCCAGTCGTGGACGATAGCGATTCTCATGGGCGTTCCTTGCTGTAATGGCCCGCGCTACTGCGGACGCGACGGCGCGCATCCTGGCGTTGCTGTTGTGGATTCAGGGTTTGCCGCTGGGCGAGTCGGCAGCGACGTGCAGCTTGCTTTGCTGCACGGGGTCAGACGCCAGCAACGTATCGATGCGCTGGGAAAGGCGTTGCGCGGAAAGCTCCCAGGAAAAACGCTGCACGTTTTGCAGGCCCTGGACACGCAGCGCGTTGCGCAAGGGCGCATCCAGCAGAATGCGCTGCATGGCTGCGGCCATGTGGCTGACGTCCAGCGGGTCGAAATACAGCGCACTGGCCTGCAGAACTTCCGGGATCGACGCGGCATTGGCCGCCAGCACCGGACAGCCGCAGGCCTGGGCTTCGAGCGGCGGGATGCCGAAGCCCTCGTAAAGCGACGGGAACACGAACGCGGTCGCGCCCTGGTATTGCGCGATCAGCTCGGCGTCACTGAGGCGTCCCAGAAAACGGATACGCGGGTCACGGCAGGCGAGGTGTTGCAGGTTCGGGTCGGCGAACAGCGCGCTGGCTGCGCCGACAATGTGCAGCTGCAGATCCGTGTGGCCACGCAGGCTGAGAAAGGCCTGAATCATGCGTCTGAAATTCTTGTGCACGGCCGGCGAAGACACGGCCAACAGGTATTTCGGACGATTCACAGCGGTCGGCCCCGGTATGAAATCGTCGCTGACCGCAGCAGGGACGACGAGCACCTTGTCCTCGGCGTAGCCATAGAACGAGGATATTTCTCTGCGCGAGAAGTGGCTGCCGGTGATCAGCGTTCTTGCGCGCGCCAGCAGGATCGGGGTGATGGTCCGATAGGCCAGCCGGAACAGTCGGGTATAGCTTTGCGGGTAGCGCACATAGTTGATGTCGTGGTGAGTCGCAATCTGGTTGCCATACAGCATGGGCCCGGTGTTGCTGATCGAGATCAGCAGCGGACTGCCCCGACGTTTCAGGTACAGCGGCAGGTCGATCTGCTCCCACGCATGCCCGGTGGAGCGCCCGATGCAGTGCGCCTCCAGTGCGCTGGCGCAGTCATGCAGTCTGATGTTATGCGGGGCAACGAATACCAGATCGTCGCGCAGTCGCTTCAGCGCTCGGCACATCTGCTCTGCGTAGCGCTGTACACCACTGATGTCCTGGGTAAGAAACCGTGCATTGATGAAAATCATCTTGAGCGTCCTGCTGATGAAAGTGGGCTGGCGGGTGCCACACCATGTCCTTGATGTCGTCAAAGGGGGCAATTGCGCCCGTTCGCCGTGTTTTGTGCCAGGTGCTACGTGCTGCGGTCCTGCAAGGTCTGGGCGAAGATGCTTTCGTACTGGTCCAGCATCAGGTCCAGATTCATCAACGACGCGACGCTGCTGCGTGCCTGGCTGCCGAGGCGTGCCAGCAGTTCGGGCTGCTGATGCAGCCTGAGCATCGCCAGCCCCAGTGAATCGGGGTCATCGGGGCTGCACAGCAAGCCATTGAGCGGTTCCTGAATGATTTCCGTGAGCCCGCCCATGCGGCTGGCGATGACCGGCAGCGAGTGCGCGCACGCCTCGACCGCGACCATGCCGAATGGCTCATTCCACAGGGAAGGCACAATCGCCACGTCGATCTGGCGATAGAAATGCTCGGGTCTCTGAAAACCGACGAAGCTGATGTCGGGGGACGTGACCATGGCCCTGAAGCGCTTTTCGTCGGATGGCTGTCCGCGCCCGGCAATCTGCAGGGTGGCTTTGAACGGCAGGTGCTGGAACTGCTTGATCAACCACTCCAGCCCCTTGTTGGTCGACAGTGTGCCCAGGTAACCGAAGCGCAACGGTGCGGTATCGACAAGTGCTTTGGGTCGCTCGTGGATCGCTGGCGTAAACGGGCTGGCGTTATGCACCACATACCCTCTCGCGCCCTTGAAATAACCTTGCGCCTGCAGCGTGTCGAGCATGAAGCGGCTGACACCGACCACCGCGCTGACCTGTTCCGACTGTTGTGCATGATGGCTGCGCAACCGTGTACACGTCGTGCACTGGCGCTGACAGCTTTTGCCTTTTCTGAACATCGTGCTTGCCGGGCAGAGCAGGTAGAAGTCATGCAGCACCTGCACGATCGGGCAATCGGCCTGGGTGATCTGGTCCCATGCCGAGACCGACCAGCCTGTCAGGTTATGGCACACCACCAGTTCCGGCTGCTCCAGTTCCATCACGCGCTCCACGTACTCGCGCATGTCCGCGTTGTAGCGATCACGCCAGTGCCAGGCAAACCGCGCCAGTCGTCCTGGGCGCTGGGCCATGAAGTGCCAGTAGCGGTTGAGCAGGCCGGCCCGATAGACCTTCACCCGATTGACCTCCGCCAGCTGCAAGCCAGGCTGGTCGGTGGTGGCCAGTACCGCGACGCTGTGCCCACGCTGCTGTAAGCCCTCGACGGTGCGTTGCAGAATGATTTCTGCGCCGCCGCCGATATCGGGTGCGTAGAGGCTGTTGATGAAAAGGATTTTCATAGCGGGTAGGCCCTGTTCAGGCCCAGCCTGCCGTCTTCGCCCTCGCGAATGGCGTCGTTGAGCAGGTCCAGACGCTGGGCCGCGCCATAGCGCCAGGCATACAGGTTCAGCAGGCAGAGAAAGACCCGGCGATTGAGCCGATAGCTGAGTGTGGAAGCTGCCCAGACATGCCTGTCGAACCAGGCCTGATTGCGCGCTGCGTAGTAAGCGCGCAGATCCGATCCGCCCAGCAGGTAGCTTTCATAGACATTGCGGGTCCGCGCCTTGATGTTCCAGGAGTCTTCCAGATCGTCCAGCCGCGCGTCGGGCACCAGAAACAGCTTTCCGCCGCCGTCGGTGATGCGCCAGGTGTATTCGCTGTCATCGCTGTACAGCTTGAGAGCATCCAGTGGCAGGCCGATCTTTTCGTAAAGGCTGCGATGGGCAAGCAGCCCGCCGTAAGTGGCAAAGGGCAGTTGCACGCGCTGCGGCATCAGCCGGGTCGCGTCGGGCTGGCCCCAGGGCAGACGCCGCCAGATCTTGTACGGCAATTGAGCGATGTGAAAACCGAAGAAGCTTGAGCGCCGCTGGATCGCGTATTGCAGCGGTACACCTGCGGCGATGTCGGCTTGGTGGGTGGGGCGAAAACCGAGCACCGCGCAGTTGTCCTGGCCCTCGACTGTTTGTCGTTCCCACAAGGATCGATGCAATACCTCGATGGCCTGCGCGGTCGGTGCGTTGTCATCGTCCATCAGCCATATGCAGTCGTCTCCGGCTTGCAGCGCGGCCTTGATGCCTACCGAATAGCCATTCGCCGAGCCTGTGTTGTGCGGCAGCCAGATCACCTCAACCCGATCAGGCCACTCATCGCACAGCGCTTGCAGCGGCGCGGTGGAAGCATTGCTGACAACGATCACACGGCCGATCAGCGGGCTTTCCAGCGAGCGGCTGATCAGGGTGTGCAAATAGCTGAAACGGTCACCATAGGTGAGCGTCACCAGGGTGGTCTGGCGCGGCATGGTGTGGTTCCGAGGCTGGTGGAGTAGGCATGCGACACATGTTTTCAGGCACACGTCATGCGGCAGGTCTCTGCGGATTCCAGCGCTAGGCGCGGGCTTCGATTCGCGACAGGCTGCTGATGGGCAGCACCACTTTTTGCTGGCGCTGCAACATATTGAGCAGAATAACCGCCCGCTGCGTGCCGTCTTTGCTCAGAAAAATGGCCTCGACGTCACCCCAACTGGCATGCGTAATCAGCACGGTGTCGCCTTGGGCAAACTGAGTTTTCGGTGCGGGCGTGGCCAGTCGTTGGCGGATCTGCTCGATCAGATGATCCCGAACCGGCACCGGATGACCACCGAAGGTCACGATGCGCGAGACGCCGCGGGTGGAGCGAATCGGGTACCAGTTGTCTTGCGCCTGATCCATGTGAATGAACAGATAGCCGGGGAACAAGGGCTCGCCGGCCTGAACCCTGGTACCGGTTTTTTTTTGCATCGGCCTGTAACGGTCGATAGCACTCGAACTGCTGACGCCGCAAATGTTCTTCGGCGCGGGCTTCCTGCCGTGGTTTGGTCTGGATCAGGTACCAGCGGACATCCTGGTCGGAGTGGGACATGATTAATTCCTTTTAAATGAAACAGCTCGGTCGGCGGCAGGCAGCGTCCCTTCTATCGGGGCGCGGGGTGGTAGTTGTAGCCGTAGGCGGCGCAGTCGTAGTCGGACGTTGTGGCCTTGCGCACCACCGCGTTGAAAATGGCGCCCTTGATCAGGATTCCGTTCTGACCCAGACGGCGTTTGCTGGCTTCGATTTCCTGGACGGTGGTCATGCCAAAGCGCGCCACCAGCAGGCAAGTGCCCGCCTGACGGCCCACCAGCGTCGCGTCGGTCACGGCCAGAATGGGCGGGGTGTCGATCAGAATCAGGTCATACAGCGGCGACAGTTCGGCAAGCATCTTGTGGAAGTTGTCATGCATCAGCAGTTCCGAGGGGTTGGGCGCGGCGAAACCACAGGAGATGAAATCCAGATGCCGGACACGGGTGGTGTTGATGACCTCGGTACAGCGCAACCGCGCCGCCAGTGTGTCGGACAGCCCGTGTTTGGGTTGTAGCCCGAAGAGGCGATGCAGATAGCCTTTGCGCATGTCGGCATCGATCAGCAGGACCCGTTTGCCGGTCTGGGCAATGATGGTCGCCAGATTGCTCGATACAAACGATTTGCCGGCACCCGGTGTCGGGCTGGATATCATCAGCACGTTGTTGCGTGCTTCAAGCATGGCGAAGTGCAGGCTTGTGCGCAGGCTGCGCAATGATTCAATCGCCAGCTCGGCGGGCGCCGCGATGCTCAGCAACTTCGACTCCTTGCCGGCATGGTCGCGCTTGTCCAGATGCTCCTGTTGACGAGAGTGGGGCAGCGACGCGTAGACCGGCATACCCAGATTTTCGATGATCTCGGCGCTTTCGACGCCGCGGTAGAACGCCTGGCGCACGAAAACCATGGTCATCGCGACCAGCGCGCCGAGCAGCGTGGCGATCAGCACAATCAGTGTCTTCATCGGTTTCACGGGCCTTTCGACATTGGTGTCGGCGTTGTCAATGACCCGTACGTTGCCGATGTTGCCGGCGCGCAGAATGTCCTGCTCCTGGCTTTTGTTGAGCATCAGCGTGTAGGTCTGGCTGATGACCTGCATATCGCGGGTCAGACGCAACAACTCCTGCTGGGTCATGGGCAGCGCGTCGATTTTTTTCAGCAGGCCCTGGCGCTGTTGTTCCAGCTGGTTTATCTGGCTCATCAGACTGCGATAGGTCGGGTGTTCGCGGGTATACAGCCGTTCCAGTTCGACGCGTTTGAGTTTCAGCTCAGACAGCATCGAGTCGAGACTGACCACCTGGTCAAGCACTCCCTTGGTTTCGATACTCAGGTCCACCGATCGGGCGCTGGTCTGGAAGGTATTCAGTGCGGTTTCCGATTCCTCGAGCTGCTTGCGCACGGCCGGTAACTGCGAGCGCAGGAACTGCAGCCGCTGGGCAGCTTCAGCCGAACTGCGCTCGACGTTCTGACGTACGTACAGATGGCTGACCTCATCGAGAATCCGGTTGGCCCTTTGTGCGTCCTGGTCCTCGATCGACAGATAGATGATGCCCGAGTCCCTGCCGGCCTCGGCGATCTTCAGGCGGTTCTGATAGATCAGCGCGGTGCTGAGTGTGCGCTGTCTGGAGACAGTGAAGTCGGTACCGGGCCGGGCCTGCAGCGTAGCGACCTGAATCTTGATGCCGTGGCCTTCGACCACGCGATTGATCGCACCACCGAGCAGCAGAGTGTGTTCGCTATCGTAGAGCGAGAACTGGCCGGGTTTGCCTGCGGTCAGGGTGAGTTTTTCACCCAGCAGGTGCTCCGGCACTTCCAGTTGGAACACCTCTATTTTTTCGCCGCCCCACGCGTAGTGGGTCAGGCCGAATAAAGGCTGCGCCAGTTCACCTTCGCGTGCAGGCTTGAAGGTGCGATACAGATAAGGACCGATCACGGGAAACAAGTCAGGTGTCTGGAGCCTATTGAGCTGCAGATCGTCGACGACCTTGCCCAGCAGTGCGCGGGACTTGATCAGCTCGATCTCGGTGGTCGCCTGCGACACCGAGAGTGGCTTGGCACTGACCTCCGGCGTGCCCTCGATGCCGATTTTCCGGGGCTCTATCTGAATCATGGCGGTGGCCTGATACACCGGCGTGGCCAGAATGGCATAGCCCAGGCCGATCAGAAAAAACACGCCGACGGTCCACAGGATCAGGGCTTTGTGATCGAACAGCATGCGCAGGACTGTTGCCAGATCAATCCGGGAGTCCGGTTGGAAATTCAGGGAAGGATGGTTCATGGCGGTCATTTATCCTGTTGCTCCTGACTGAAAATGGGGAAGCCAGTCGTCAATGCAGCGTGAGAGCTGCGCGTAGGTCTGTTCGAAGGCCGACGCGGGTCGTCGGTAAGGGTCGGTGATGTCGAGCGGGTCCTGCCATTTACCGATCAGAAAGGCTTTGCCGCGCACTTCGGGGCAAGGTCGAGGACGTCGGAAAAATGCGCCTGCTCCATCAGCAGGATCAGGTCGGCCTGGCGCAGCAGCTCGCGACTCATCTGGCGAGCGGCATGCCGCTGAGGCTGCACCCGGTGCGACTGCAGAACCGCATGTGCTGTCGGGTCGATCGACGAACCCGATAACGCAGCGATGCCTGCCGACTGAATACGTACCTGTGTGGCTTTCAGGCGTTGATGCAGCATCGCGACGGCCATCGGGCTGCGGCAGACGTTGCCCACGCACACCACCAGCACACTACTGAACATGAGCTTTGCCGTTGGCTGGCAACAGGCGCCTGGCCAGGTTGCCGATCACGTTGCCTGCCACTTTGCACAGCGTCTGCAACTTGTGGCGTGGGGCGAGTGCCGCCAGCGACAGGCACACCGTCTGCATCAGGAAATACTGGTACAGCGGCTGATTGCCGAGGCGGTTGTAATAGTTGGCCAGGCTTGAGCAGGTCTGCAGGTTCATGTGCAACTTGCGTTTGTCACTGCGCATCGAGAACACCCCTCCAGGGTGCATCCGATAAGCGGCCGGCTTGATCCCGGCCATGAACTTGCCCTTGCCGTAGGCCCCCAGCAACGACCACCAGCACATATCGTTCAACGGCGCGCTGCACAGGCTCAATTCGGGTGGCATCTGGCTGAACACATTGCGAAAGCAGACGGTCAGGGTCGACAGGCGTCTTGCCTGTTGCAACTCCAGTGCCGAGGCATCGGCGCGCAGATGGCCTTGCAACTGCAAGCCATACTGGCCGTGCTCATCGAAGACGAACGCGTCATGATAGGTGATGACGTAATCCGCATGAGCTTCGAGAAAGTCCACTTGCTGCTGCAGCTTTCGCGGATCGGTCCAATAGTCGTCGGCTTCGCAGTAGGCGATGTAGCGACCGCGTGCATCGCCAAACAGGCCCGGGACGCACGCTCTGCCCTGACTGTACTGATTGACCTGCTGATAGAAGGCCCGAATGATCGTCGGATGCCGCTCGGCGTAGTGCGCAATGATGCGCGCGGTGGCGTCTGTGGAGGCGTCGTCGTTGATCAGGATTTCGTACCTGAAATCGGTCTGCTGTGCCAAAAGCCCGTCCAGCGCCTGAGCGATGAAGGCCTCCTGGTTGTAGGCAGGGCATATGATGCTCAGCAGCGGCGGTGCCAGACAGGTTTCGTCGGTATTTTTTACAGTGTCGTCCATGGCTCAAGTACTCGGTTTACTGAACAGAACATAGAGTTTCGATGCCAGCGGCCTGTGACTCGCCGCCACCAGCGTCAGCGTGACAAGGCCGCTGAGTGCGAGTGCCAGAAGCAGGCTGGTACGGCTTTCACCGGCAATCAGATTGAAGACGGGGGCGCTGACCACCAGGCCTGCGGCGGTCATCGCGCTGATACGCAGGATGTCGCTCAACCACTGGCGGTGAAGACCGGGCGCCAGATGTCGATGCACGATGACTGGCCATATCGCGAAGGACGTCGCACGCAGAAAAAACCACGCCAACGCCGCGCCGTACACGCCTTGGTAATGGATCGCCAGAATCATCACCGGCACGCTGATCAGCGTCGAAATCAGGCTGTACCACAGGTGCAAATGCATCCGGCCGTAGGTGTATTGCAAATAGAACTGAAAGGCACTGGCGGCCATGATGGCGCTGCCCAGTGCATACCAGCCCAGCACCGGACGACTCCAGCGTGCAGCGACCGGATCGCCGGTCCAGGCGAGGATCAATGGCTCTGCATACAGGGCAATGACCGCAGCCAGCGGGAACAGAAAGGTACAGGCGAGACGATTGGCGGCCAGAAACAAGGCGTGCATCTCGTCGCGCCGCCCCTCGGCCATCAACACGGTCAGGCGCGGCAGCAGCGTCTGAACCAGCGGGTTGGTCAGCATCACGATGCCGGTGGCGATCAACGCCACCAGTGAGAAGTAGCCGTACTGGTCCAGCGGCAACAGATTCGACAGAAGTGCCTTGTCCACCTGGGTCAGCACAATCCACAGCACAGCGCTCAGCGACAGGCTGGCGGCAAAGGGCAGCAGCGGCTTGATCAATGGCCAGTCCAGGCCGGTCAGCCAATGTGGCGCAGGCATCTGCCCGCGGGCCTTGCCAGCAAACAGCAGGGTTTCGATCAGCCCCACCGCGAGTTGAAATTCAAAGAAGTCCTGCGGGTCCCGGGAAAACTGACTGACCAGCACCAGGCCGCCGATATAGCGCAACGTAGCGATCGACACATTGGCTGCGTTGAGCCAGCCATGTTGTTCAAGGCCCTGAATGCCGCTTTTGTACAGTGTCGAATACAGACGCAGGGCAATGATAATGCCCATCAAGGTGATGCAATGCGTCAGCGTGTCAGGTTGTAACGTGTTCGCGTTCAGCCAGTGCGCAGCGATCCAGGGGCTGGCGACACAGACCAGCAGGGCGCTGAACATGGCCATCGGCAGAAAGATCAGTTCGAACGAGCGCAACAGACGGCCCAGATAGTGTTTGCTTGCAGGAGTGTCTCGCCCGTGCGCCACGGCACGCACCAGGCTGGGCGACAGACCGGCATCCAGCAATTGCAGCCAGGCTTGCAGCAGGGTGAAGAAACCGATCAGGCCGTACGCTTCGGCACCCAGGTGGCCCAGATAGAACGGCATGATCAGAATGCCGATCAGCAGCACATAAGCCTGCCCGCCGTAATTCAGAAGGGTGTTGCGGATGAGGGAATGTTTGCCTGGCATGATCGTCAGCAGACCCGCGCAACGGTGCAAGCCCGGTAGTCAGCTTCAGTCACAGTGCAGGCTTCGATCAGGGTGCGGATCACCAGGTCCTGCTCGCTTCTCAGCAGGCCTGGATAGATCGGCAGGCACAGCACTCGTTCGCTCAACGCTCTGGAGACCGGCTGGCCGGGTTGAGGCTGCAGGTATTCAAGGGTGTCCAGCGAGGGGTAGAAGTAACGGCGGGGGTTGATCTTGTGCTGGTTGAGTGCTGTGCGCACGCTCAACAGTTGTTGCTCGTCGCGCAGGGCCACAGGGTAATAGCTGTGATTCAACTGGCTGTCGGCCTGCGGTGTCTGCAGATCCAGATAGTCTTGCAGCGATGAGGTGTAGTGATCGGCTATCTCTGCGCGCTGTTCGAGAATGCTGTCGATATTGTCGAGAACGCACAGCCCCATGGCGGCGGAGAACTCGTTGAGCTTGGCGTTAATGCCGATCCCATCGATCCGGTCGACGCCGGAAATGCCGAAGTTGCACATCAGATGGGCCTGTCTGGCCAGTTCGTCATCGTTGGTGATGATCGCGCCACCTTCAATGGTGTGAAACAGTTTGGTGGCGTGAAAACTCAGGGTGCTGATATCGCCATGATTGAGCACCGACTGGCCGGCGTGACGCACGGCGAATGCGTGTGCGCCGTCATAGACGACCTTGAGCTTGTGCTCGCGGGCTATGTGCTCAATGGCTTGCACGTCACAAGGATTGCCAAACACGTGGGTGGCGACGATCGCAGTGGTGTCTTCGGCAATACTGTTTTCGATGTGTTTGGGCGAGATGTTCCAGGTGTGAGCATCGATATCGGCAAAGATGGGCCGGATACCTTCCCACTGCAGCGAGCTGCTGGTCGCGACAAAACTGAATGGCGTGGTCACTGCGCTGCCACTCAGGCCGAGAGCCCGATAGGCCACTTGCAGAGCCAGGGTGCCGTTGTTGGTCAGAATAATGTGCCTGACACCCAGGTAGTCCTTGAGTCGATCCGTCAGTTCCCTGGCCAGCGGACCGTGATTGGTCAGCCAGCCACGTGCGTAGATGCCTTCGACGTAGCGTTTGAACTGGTCGATATCACCCAGATACGTCTTGGTCACGTTAATCATCGAAGCCTCCATGTTTCTTTGAATCAGCGCGTTGCCAAGCGGGTGACCGGGCATCTGTCGCAGAGGTACGTTGATTGCCGGGCACGCTACCGCCGAATCGTGTCGATCCAGTCAGGGCACTGCTTACACAGAATCAACGCGTAAGCGTCGAGTGGGTCGCATTGCAACAGGCAACGCTACCGCCACACCGAACGCATTCAGCATTTTAAAAAGGAAGTGAGAGTCAACAGACATCCGCCAGCGCCTGATAAGCGCCGTGGAAATAACTGACAGAGTGAGACGGAACAACAGTCAACTTCGGCTGATTATTCCGACGCCATGCTCTGCGGCATGTGCGTAAAACCGGAATGTGCCTGACGGTCCTATATATCGGTGGCGGCAGGGTATCTGTCAATTATTTCGTCAGGTTTCTGTTAGATTTTTGATAAATGGTAGGGCAGTGAATCTAACGTACTGATTTATATGTATGTCAAAAAAATATCATCCGCCGATGTGTATTTAATGACACAACCGACCGCTTCTCTCAGACGTCAAGAGATAAACAGATTTTTTACGACGGTACCTTTTTATATATTCTATTTTTGTCTATATAAATTCTAATTGATAATTTCTGGTTCTATTTGATTTCGTGCATGATCCTCTTCATGGTCTGTGAACGAGGAACGCGCATGAACGAACCAGTGCTGTATTTTGATTACGCCGCCACCACGCCTGTGGACGAGCGCGTTATCAGCGTGATGGTCGATTGCCTGGGGGCGTCAGGCAATTTCGGCAACCCTGCCTCCAGCTCCCATTCGTTCGGCCAAAAGGCCCGCCTTGCAGTGGAACTTGCCCGTGAGCAGGTTGCGCATCTGGTGGGTGCGCAAGCCTCGCAGATCATCTGGACTTCCGGCGCGACCGAGTCCAGCAATCTGGCACTCAAGGGGGTGGCTCAGGAACGTGCCAAGCGGCAAGCCGCCGCCGGAGGCAGACCTGGTCATATCATCACCAGCCTGATCGAGCACAAGGCTACCCTCGACACTGCTCGTCAACTTGAGGAACAGGGCGTCGATGTCACCTGGCTGGCGCCGGACAGCGAGGGTCTGATCAGTGCCGATGCAGTCAGTGCAGCCTTGCGTGACGATACCTTTCTGGTCTCGCTGATGCTGGTCAATAACGAGCTGGGTACCGTCAACGACATCGCCGAAATCGGCAGGCGCGTACGTGGGCACGGGGCGCTGCTGCATGTCGACGCTGCACAGGGCGCTGGCAAGCTGCCGATCGACCTCAGCCAGCTCGCGGTGGATTTGATGTCGCTCTCGGCACACAAGATCTACGGGCCCAAAGGCATTGGCGCCTTGTATGTCGGCCCGCGTGCGCAGCAGCGTGTTCTCGCCCAGATTCACGGGGGAGGGCACGAATGCGGCCTGCGCTCCGGGACGCTGGCGACGCATCAGATCGCCGGAATGGGCGCGGCTTTTGCCCTGGCGGCAGAAGTGCTTGAAGAGGAGGCGGTTGAAATACAGCGCTTGAGCGATCTTCTTTGTGATCGCCTGGCCGAGATCCCCGGCGTGTGTATAAACGGCAGTCCCACGCAGCGGATTGCCCACACACTCAGTTTTACTTTTACCCATAACGATCTGGACGTCGCGGCGCTGGGTGAGAGCCTTGCCTTTTCGTCCACCTCCGCCTGCAACTCGGCGAAAAACCTGCCGTCGCATGTCCTGCTCGCCCTGGGACTGAGCCCGCAGGCCGCCAGCCAGACCATACGCCTGAGTCTGGGGCGCTTCACTCGCGAGCAGGACATAGCGCGCGCAGCTGACTTGATTCGCGCCTCTTTGATTGAGCCAGCGTTCTGGGCGGTTGCTCAGGCTCGGTGAGTGCTCCATTATCTGAACCAATGAAAGCAGTCAATTTCCGGGTCAGCAGGAGAGTCAATGAGCACGCAATCCAATGCCCGTTCAGACGTGGCAGAACGTTTGGCGCAAACCCGCGCCTTGATGAGCAGGGAGCGCATCGATGCCTATCTGGTGCCGTCAGCGGATCCGCACCTCTCCGAATACCTGCCCGGCTATTGGCAGGGGCGCCAGTGGCTGTCGGGTTTTCACGGCTCGGTCGGTACGCTGATCATCACCCAGGATTTTGCCGGCATATGGGCTGACAGCCGCTACTGGGAACAGGCCACCAAAGAGCTGGCCGGCAGTGGCATCGAGCTGGTGAAACTGGTGCCCGGCCAGCAAGGTCCGCTCGAATGGCTGGCAGACGAGGCCAAGGCCGAGAGCGTGGTGGCCGTTGATGGGGCGGTTCTCGCCGTTGCTTCTTCGCGAACCCTGGCAAGCAGGCTCTATGAGCGCGGCGCGCGGCTGCGAACCGATATCGACCTGCTCACCGAGCTGTGGCAGGACCGCCCCGCGTTGCCGTCTCACCCGATTTACGAGCATTTGCCTCCCCAGGCGTCACTGGACCGTAGCGCAAAACTTGCGCGGGTTCGTCAGATCATCGCCGAGCGAAAGGCTGACTGGCACTTCATTGCAACGCTGGACGACATCGCCTGGCTGTTCAATCTGCGTGGCGCAGACGTTTCCTACAATCCGGTGTTCATCGCATTTGCCTTGATCGGTCCGCAAAGCGTCACGCTGTTCGTGGACTCGAAGAAAGTGCCGGACCCGGTAAGTGCGCGCCTGGAGCGCGACGGCATCAACCTCATGGAGTACACGCAGATTGGCGCCGCCTTGCGCGAGCTGCCGAAGGACGCGCGACTGCTGGTCGATCCGGCCCGGGTTACCTGCGGGCTGCTCGATTACCTGGACAGCGAGGTCACGCTGGTTGAAGGGCTTAACCCGAGCACGTTACTGAAGTCGCAAAAAACCGAAGCCGATACGGCGCACATCCGTCAGGCAATGGAGCAGGACGGCGCAGCGCTTTGCGAATTCTTCGCCTGGCTGGACAGTGCGCTGGGGCGAGAGCCTGTCAGCGAACTGACCATTGATGAAAAGCTCACGCAGGCACGCGAGCGACGTCCGGGCTATGTCTCGCCGAGCTTTGCCACCATTGCGGGCTTCAACGCCAATGGCGCGATGCCACATTATCGCGCTACCGAGGCGGAGCATGCACGGATAGAAGGTGATGGTCTGCTGCTGATCGATTCGGGCGGCCAGTACCTTGGCGGTACCACCGACATCACGCGCATGGTGGCGATCGGCACACCGAGTGCCGAACAGAAGCAGGACTGTACGCGCGTTCTCAAGGGTGTGATCGCGCTGTCGCGTGCTCATTTTCCCAAGGGCATTCTGTCGCCGCTGCTGGACGCAATTGCCCGAGCGCCTATCTGGAGTGAGGGTGTCAATTACGGC
>NZ_AP020337.1:0-3722500 GCF_009176725.1 Pseudomonas sp. KUIN-1 | reverse complement strand
GAACCGCGGAGAGCGGAGTGAAATAGATCCTGAAACCGTATGCGTACAAGCAGTGGGAGCCCACTTTGTTGGGTGACTGCGTACCTTTTGTATAATGGGTCAGCGACTTATTTTCAGTGGCGAGCTTAACCGAATAGGGGAGGCGTAGCGAAAGCGAGTCTTAATAGGGCGTCTAGTCGCTGGGAATAGACCCGAAACCGGGCGATCTATCCATGGGCAGGTTGAAGGTTGGGTAACACTAACTGGAGGACCGAACCGACTACCGTTGAAAAGTTAGCGGATGACCTGTGGATCGGAGTGAAAGGCTAATCAAGCTCGGAGATAGCTGGTTCTCCTCGAAAGCTATTTAGGTAGCGCCTCATGTATCACTGTAGGGGGTAGAGCACTGTTTCGGCTAGGGGGTCATCCCGACTTACCAAACCGATGCAAACTCCGAATACCTACAAGTGCAGAGCATGGGAGACACACGGCGGGTGCTAACGTCCGTCGTGAAAAGGGAAACAACCCAGACCGTCAGCTAAGGTCCCAAAGTCATGGTTAAGTGGGAAACGATGTGGGAAGGCTTAGACAGCTAGGAGGTTGGCTTAGAAGCAGCCACCCTTTAAAGAAAGCGTAATAGCTCACTAGTCGAGTCGGCCTGCGCGGAAGATGTAACGGGGCTCAAACCATGCACCGAAGCTACGGGTATCATCTTTTGATGATGCGGTAGAGGAGCGTTCTGTAAGCCTGTGAAGGTGAGTTGAGAAGCTTGCTGGAGGTATCAGAAGTGCGAATGCTGACATGAGTAACGACAATGGGTGTGAAAAACACCCACGCCGAAAGACCAAGGTTTCCTGCGCAACGTTAATCGACGCAGGGTTAGTCGGTCCCTAAGGCGAGGCTGAAAAGCGTAGTCGATGGAAAACAGGTTAATATTCCTGTACTTCTGGTTATTGCGATGGAGGGACGGAGAAGGCTAGGCCAGCCTGGCGTTGGTTGTCCAGGTTTAAGGTGGTAGGCTGAGATCTTAGGTAAATCCGGGATCTTAAGGCCGAGAGCTGATGACGAGTGTTCTTTTAGAACACGAAGTGGTTGATGCCATGCTTCCAAGAAAAGCTTCTAAGCTTCAGGTAACCAGGAACCGTACCCCAAACCGACACAGGTGGTTGGGTAGAGAATACCAAGGCGCTTGAGAGAACTCGGGTGAAGGAACTAGGCAAAATGGCACCGTAACTTCGGGAGAAGGTGCGCCGGTGGAGGTGAAGCATTTACTGCGTAAGCCCCTGCCGGTCGAAGATACCAGGCCGCTGCGACTGTTTATTAAAAACACAGCACTCTGCAAACACGAAAGTGGACGTATAGGGTGTGACGCCTGCCCGGTGCCGGAAGGTTAATTGATGGGGTTAGCGCAAGCGAAGCTCTTGATCGAAGCCCCGGTAAACGGCGGCCGTAACTATAACGGTCCTAAGGTAGCGAAATTCCTTGTCGGGTAAGTTCCGACCTGCACGAATGGCGTAACGATGGCGGCGCTGTCTCCACCCGAGACTCAGTGAAATTGAAATCGCTGTGAAGATGCAGTGTATCCGCGGCTAGACGGAAAGACCCCGTGAACCTTTACTATAGCTTTGCACTGGACTTTGAATTTGCTTGTGTAGGATAGGTGGGAGGCTTTGAAGCGTGGACGCCAGTCTGCGTGGAGCCAACCTTGAAATACCACCCTGGCAACTTTGAGGTTCTAACTCAGGTCCGTTATCCGGATCGAGGACAGTGTATGGTGGGTAGTTTGACTGGGGCGGTCTCCTCCTAAAGAGTAACGGAGGAGTACGAAGGTGCGCTCAGACCGGTCGGAAATCGGTCGTAGAGTATAAAGGCAAAAGCGCGCTTGACTGCGAGACAGACACGTCGAGCAGGTACGAAAGTAGGTCTTAGTGATCCGGTGGTTCTGTATGGAAGGGCCATCGCTCAACGGATAAAAGGTACTCCGGGGATAACAGGCTGATACCGCCCAAGAGTTCATATCGACGGCGGTGTTTGGCACCTCGATGTCGGCTCATCACATCCTGGGGCTGAAGCCGGTCCCAAGGGTATGGCTGTTCGCCATTTAAAGTGGTACGCGAGCTGGGTTTAGAACGTCGTGAGACAGTTCGGTCCCTATCTGCCGTGGACGTTTGAGATTTGAGAGGGGCTGCTCCTAGTACGAGAGGACCGGAGTGGACGAACCTCTGGTGTTCCGGTTGTCACGCCAGTGGCATTGCCGGGTAGCTATGTTCGGAAAAGATAACCGCTGAAAGCATCTAAGCGGGAAACTTGCCTCAAGATGAGATCTCACTGGAACCTTGAGTTCCCTGAAGGGCCGTCGAAGACTACGACGTTGATAGGTTGGGTGTGTAAGCGCTGTGAGGCGTTGAGCTAACCAATACTAATTGCCCGTGAGGCTTGACCATATAACACCCAAGCAATTTGCGTCGAATGACCAGATTGCGGTGACTGTGAAGATGACACGAACCGAAAGTTTGCGTCACGAACGACACCTGAAACAGCTTGATATCACATACCCGATTTGCTGAAGCGCGCCGCACGGCACGATTCGGTACCCGAATTTCTTGACGACCATAGAGCATTGGAACCACCTGATCCCATCCCGAACTCAGTAGTGAAACGATGTATCGCCGATGGTAGTGTGGGGTTTCCCCATGTGAGAGTAGGTCATCGTCAAGATTGAATTCCAGAAACCCTCATCGCTTACGCGTTGAGGGTTTTTGTTTTTTCGGCTAACAGAAATCCGGCATGTGAAGTGCCTCATTCAATACGTGCTGCCGGTCTACAGGCACAAAAAAACCACCGCTGAGGTGGTTTTTTATTGTCAGGGCAATCAGTCGCCGCGGTATTCACATCCGCTGGTGCAGGTCTCGTGAATACGGACTGCCGACAGCTCCGGGAGCAGAGGCTTTAATTCATTCCAGATCCATTTCGCCAGGTTTTCGCTGGTTGGATTATCAAGGCCCGGGATGTCATTCAGGTAGTTATGATCGAGGCGTTCATACAGCGGCTTAAAGATCGCCTTGATTTCCGAGAAGTCCCGGATCCAGCCGGTATGGGGATCAACCTTTCCGGCCAGATGAATGCCGACACGAAACGAATGGCCGTGCAGACGTCCACACTTGTGCCCCTCCGGAACGTGGGGGAGGCGGTGTGCTGACTCGAAGGTAAACTCTTTGAAAATTTCCACTGTGTATTGGCCCCGGAAAAATGGCGATCGCTAACGCGATAAATGCAATCGGGGAGTTTAACAGCAATGGCCTGAAACTCCATGCCAGGAGCGCTTGGTGGCACTCGGCCAGATCTATTCAGTTTGAGTTAAGTTGTACCGGTTAAGGTGGACGCCATAGAAGCACCGATCGCTATGGATACCCCTATGAAAACGCTGACGACCCTGCTGGCGGCCCTTACATTTGGTTTGACGTCCTGTTTCATTCAGGCGCGTGAGGTCGACCCACAGGAAGTGCTGCGTCTCAGTGATGCAGGTACGCTTCATTCGGCTGAAAAGCTCGATGCCAAAGCGCTGAGCAAACACCCCGATGCCCGTATCATTGGCACGCAGTTCAAGAACATATACGGCAGGTACGTTTACAATGTCGAGCTGCGTGACAAACAGGGTATCGAGTGGGTTCTCGAAATGGACGCCGCCACGGGCCAGGTCTACAGGAATCATCAGGACAACTAATGAATGTCGACAAGCGTCTCTGTGTCATCCTTGGTTTGAGCCTGACCTGCTCCTTTGTGTACGCCAGAGATCTGAATCAGGATGAAGCGCTCAGTTTGCGGCAGCGCGGAGTCATATTGCCTCTTGAACAGTTCATTGAGCGCGCGATGGGCCTTCATCCGGGCTCTCGTTTGCTGGAGGCCGAGCTTGAGGAAAAGAATAATGTGTACGTGTATGAATTTGAATTGCTGACCCCTGAGGGCGTTGTTCGCGAGCTCAAGTTCGATGCGCGTGATAGCCGATTGTTGAAAGACGAGGATGATGACTGATGCGCCTGCTACTGGTTGAAGACCACGTTCCCCTGGCCGATGAGCTGCTCGCTGCGCTGGGGCGTCAAGGCTATGCGGTCGACTGGCTGGCTGACGGGCGCGATGCGGTTTATCAAGGAGCAAGCGAGCCGTATGACTTGATTGTTCTGGATCTGGGCTTACCCGGCATGCCAGGGCTCGAGGTTCTTCAGCAGTGGCGCAGCAAAGGTCTGGCGACCCCTGTGTTGATTCTGACCGCGCGGGGTTCCTGGTCAGAGCGTATAGAAGGTTTGAAGGCAGGCGCTGATGATTACCTGACCAAGCCTTTTCATCCTGAAGAGCTGCAGCTGCGTATTCAGGCGCTGTTGCGACGTTCGCACGGGCTGGCCAACCAGCCCACGCTGGAATCGGCCGGTCTTAATCTGGATGAAGGCCGGCAATGCGTCAGCCGGGATGGCGTGGATATCCAGCTCACCTCGGCTGAGTTTCGTCTGCTGCGTTATTTCATGCTCCACCCGGGACAGATTCTCTCGAAAAGCCATCTGTCGGAACATTTGTACGATGGCGAAAACGAGCGTGATTCCAATGTCATTGAAGTCCATGTCAATCACCTGAGGCGCAAGCTGGGCCGTGCAGTTGTCGAGACACGCCGCGGCCAAGGCTATCTGTACGGCGGAGCCGGCGGTTGAAGTCCATACAGCGACGTCTGAGTCTGGGTCTGATCGCCGTCATGGTCGTTGTCGGTCTGGTGATGGCACAGACCAGTCTGTGGCTGTTCGAAGTGGGCTTGCAACGCTACCTGGAGTCAGGTCTGCGCAACGAGAGTGAAAACCTGCTGGTAGCGCTGGTGCGAGGTCCTGCCGGGCTGCAACTGGATGACCATCGCCTGTCGGGTGCCTACCAGCGTCCGTTGTCTGGCCATTATTTCCGTATGGACTTGCCGCAGGGACACTGGCGCTCCCGCTCCCTGTGGGATTTCGAGCTGCCCCAGCCCGGGGTGGGTTTGCATGCCAATCTTGAGCTCGGCAAGACCGGGCAATCGCTATTGATGCTGACCAGCGAATACCGCAAGTTCGGCAAGCGGGTTTCAATCACCGTCGCCCAGGATTACACGCCGGTCAGGGCAAGTTTTCGTCTCATGCAGCAGATCGGGCTGGGGCTCGGGCTTGCCGCGCTGATCCTGGTACTGGTGTTGCAACGCATCACCGTGCGAAGAGCGCTTCGTCCGCTTGAAACCGTTCGCGAGCAGATTTTTCAGCTTCAGCAGGGCCAGCGTTCACAGCTGGACAATCAGGTTCCCCTCGAACTCGAGCCGCTGGTGGCGCAGATCAACCACTTGCTCGCGCATACTGAAGACAGCCTGAAGCGCTCGCGCAATGCGCTGGGTAATCTGGGACATGCCTTGAAGACACCACTTGCGGTGTTGCTCAGCCTGGCCCTCAGCGGACAGTTGGACGCCAACCCGGCCTTGCGCAGGACCCTGCAGGAACAGCTGGAAAATATCCGTCTGCGTCTGGAGCGTGAGCTCAATCGCGCGCGCCTCTCCGGTGACGCTCTACCGGGAGCCCGCTTCGATTGTGATGCCGAACTGCCCGGGCTTTTCTCCACGCTGGGCATGATCCATGGTGCTCACCTCCAGTTGATCAACGATGTCGAGGCGGGCATGTACCTGCCGTGGGATCGAGAGGACATTCTCGAGCTGCTCGGCAACCTGCTGGACAACGCCTGCAAATGGGCCGACAGCGAGGTACGTCTGAACATTTTGAGTCAGGCTCAGGGCTTCTGCCTGTTGGTGGATGACGATGGCCCTGGTATTCCCGAGGCGCAACGCGCAGAAGTGTTCAGTCGTGGCGCTCGTCTTGACGAGCAGATTACCGGCCACGGGCTGGGCCTGGGCATCGTGCGCGACATCGTCGAAGCGTGGGGCGGTCAATTGCAATTGCAGGAGAGCCCGGCAGGGGGATTGCGGGTACGCATAGACCTGCCAGAACGGACTGCCCCGTAGTACGTCAGCCCGTATCTTTCAGAGAAATCAATCGCAGCGTTCATCAGCTCGCGGCTGCTGTCGAGAGCGTCGCCGATGAAGCCCGGCAAAGCGCAGAGACCTCCCGCAGCCTGGCAAAACCGGGCGCGCGCCTGGACAGTCTGGTCGATCAGGTCCGGGTCTGATGCCTGTCTGGCAGGGGCTTGAACCCCTGCCATCACTCGCGACTGGCATCGCCGTCATATTGCCTTCATGGAAGATGGCACTCGTGCGCTCGCGTGCTGACTAAGCTCTAGACCGGGCGCGATGCGCGGTCTAATGACATGGACAGGACATGAACGAAACCACGCTGCAATACAAAACCCTCATTCTGCTACTGGTACTGGTGACCATTGCCTTCATATGGATTCTGCTGCCGTTCTATGGCGCAGTATTCTGGGCGGTCATCCTTGGAATCATCTTCGCGCCTGTGCAGCGCAAGTTGCAGATCAAGTTCAACTGGTCACGCAATCTCACTTCCCTGTGCACCCTGACGATCTGTCTGGTCATCGCGATTCTGCCGGTGATCGTGATCAGCGCCTTGCTGGTTCAGGAGGGCACCACGCTGTACAAGAACGTCGAGACCGGGCAACTGGATATCGCCGGTTATCTGGCCGAGTTCAAGGACCTGTTGCCGCACTCCATGCAGGCGCTGCTCGATCGTCTGGGCATGGGCGACCTGGAGGGGTTACGCGACAAGATCGCCAAGGGCGCGATGCAGGGCAGTCAGTACCTGGCGACGCAGGCATTCAGTTTCGGGCAGGGCACCTTCGACTTTGTCGTCAGCGTCTTCATCATGCTTTACCTGCTGTACTTCTTCCTGCGCGACGGACAGGAGCTGGTACGCAAGATCCGCACGGCCTTCCCGTTGGGCGAACAGCAGAAGCGTCGTCTGCAGCTCAAGTTCACCCGAGTGGTACGTGCCACCGTCAAAGGCAACGTGGTGGTCGCGGTGACGCAAGGTGCGCTGGGTGGCTTCATCTTCTGGGTGCTGGACATCCCGAGTGCGTTGCTCTGGGCGGTGATCATGGCGTTCCTGTCGCTGTTGCCTGCGGTGGGAGCCGGGATTGTCTGGGCGCCAGTGGCGATCTACTTCCTGCTTAGCGGCATGATCTGGCAAGGTGTGGTACTGGGCTTGTTTGGCGTCCTGGTGATCGGTCTGGTGGATAACGTCCTGCGTCCGATCCTGGTGGGTAAGGACACCAAAATGCCGGACTACCTGATCCTTATTTCCACGCTGGGCGGCATGTCGGTCTTTGGTCTGAACGGCTTTGTGATCGGGCCTCTGGTGGCGGCGCTGTTCATGTCCAGCTGGGGATTGTTCAGCGGCGCCAAGAAGCCCGTGAAACTGCCAGGCTGACATTGCAAGGACGCATTGCCACGTTTGCCCATGACGTCAGGCATTAGCCGTTTTCGAAGACAAAAAAAGCCCTGCTCGAGAGCAGGGCTTTTTGTTTGCGCTGGATCAGCCTGCTACGTGCAGACCGGCATTGAGCACCAGATCGAGCAGCGGTTGCGGATACACACCCAGCACGAAGGTCAGGATCGCAACGGCCAGCAGCATCACGCCGCCCGTGCGCTGTGCCCAGTTGATGGCTGCATCATGGCGAGGAAGCTTGTTGTCGACCAGATACATGGTGACCATCACGCGCAGGTAGTAGAACACGCCGATGGCGCTACCGATTACCAGAGCCCCGATCAGCCACCACAACTGCGATTCGACACCAGTGGCGATGATATAGAACTTGCCGATGAAACCTGCGGTGAGCGGGATACCTGCCAGCGACAGCATCATCAGGGTCATGACTGCCGTCAGGTAAGGGCGACGCCAGAACAGTCCACGGTATTCGAACATCGCGTCGGCATCACGTCCGCTGTAAGGCGAAGACATCATGGTGATCACACCGAAGCTGCCCAGCGAGGTCAGGACGTAAGTCGCCAGGTAGACGCCGATCGCCTCGACCGCCATGCCCTTGCTGGCCACCAGCGCAATCATCAGGTAACCGAAGTGGGCGATGGAGGAGTAGCCCAGCAGACGCTTGAGGTTGGTCTGAGTCAGCGCCAGCAGGTTGCCGACGAGGATCGACGCGACGGCGATGACTGCCAGTACATCATGCAAGACACCGCTGCTGGCTGCCGGGGAAATCTGGAACAGACGCACCAGTACCGCGAACACTGCCACCTTGCTGGCAGTTGCCAGGAAGGCAGCGACCGGCGCAGGGGCGCCTTCGTAAACGTCCGGGGTCCACAAGTGGAACGGCACCAGTGACAGCTTGAAGGCCAGGCCGACGACCATCATGCCCAGACCCAGGCTGGCAATCGGGCTCGGCATGCCGGTTGCCGCGATGGCCTTGCCGATACCGTCGAAGCTCAGCGAGCCTGCCTCTGCGTACAGCAGCGCCATACCGAACAGCAGGAACGCCGAGCCTGCAGCCGACAGGACCATGTACTTGATGCCGCCTTCCAGCGAACGCTTGTTGAAGAAGGCATAAGCCACCAACCCGTAGACCGGCACCGACAGCAGTTCCAGGCCGATGAACAGCCCCGCCAGATGCTGAGCGCTGACCAGAACCAGTCCACCGGCAGCTGCCAGCAGGATCAGCAGGTAAAGCTCTTCGCGATTGCCCGGATACCCGGCCTTGCCGTCACCTAGATAGGCGTGCGCCATGGTCACGCAAGCGAGGGTAGAGGCGAGGATGATCGCCATGTACAGGCAGGCAAAGTTGTCGATATGCAGCAGTGGCGTCACGACCAGAGGGGCGACTTTCAATGCCGGATAAATCGACAGCAGGGCCAGGTTGAGGCCTGCTACCGAAAGCAGGAACGTTTGCGAGTGATTGCGGCGCCATGCGATCGCAAGCATCACCACGACAATGGTAAGGCTGGTGATCAGCAGTGGCGCAAGCGCAATAAAGTGTTGAATCGTCAGGTCCATAGCGCTCTTACCGGGCCGAAGCGAGTTGAGTGAAGGCAGTGCCTAGCCATTGCTGCACGCCGTGCATGGTCGCCGCCGATGTGTCGAGGAACGGCTGCGGGAATACCCCGAGCACGACCAGCAGCACGGCAAGGCCCAGCACCATGATCATTTCCCGTCCGTCCATGCCCTTCAGAACCTCGTCGGACTTCGACGGGCCGAAGTAGGCGCGGTGGATCATGATCAGCGAGTAGACAGAACCAAATACCAGACCGGAAGTGGCAATCGCCGTGATCCAGGGTGAGCTGGCAAAGCTGCCCAGCAGAATCAGGAACTCGCCGACGAAGTTGCCGGTGCCCGGCAGACCCAGAGAGGCGGCGGCAAAGAACAGGCTGATGGCCGGGATGTAGGCGATGCGTGACCACAGACCGCCCATCTCACGCATGTCGCGGGTGTGCAGGCGCTCGTACAACTGGCCACTGAGAATGAACAGTGCCGCAGCCGATAGACCGTGGGCGATCATCTGGATCAGTACGCCTTGCAGCGCTTGCTGGCTGCCCGAGTAGATACCGATCAGTACGAAGCCCATGTGCGAAACGCTGGAGAATGCGATCAGACGCTTGATGTCGGTCTGGGCAAACGCCAGGAATGCGCCGTAGAAGATACCGACCAGGCCCAGCGTCATTGCAATCGGTGCGAACTCGGCCGATGCGTTGGGGAACAGCGGCAGGGCAAAACGCAGCAGGCCGTAAGCCGCAGTCTTCAGCAGGATACCCGCCAGGTCGACGGAGCCTGCAGTCGGTGCCTGGGCATGCGCATCCGGCAGCCAGGAGTGCAATGGCACCACCGGCAGCTTGACGGCGAAGGCTATGAAGAAGCCCAGCATCAGGATGTACTCGGTGCCTGGTGCCAGTTTGGTCTTCAGCAGGTCGGCGTAGGCAAAGGTGATCACGCCGGTCTGATTGAAGTGCACCAGCACCAGACCCAGGATCGCCACCAGCATGATCAGGCCACTGGCCTGAGTGAAGATGAAGAACTTGGTGGCCGCGTAGATACGGGTTTTCTTGCCATCCGAAGAGCTGTGACCCCAGAGCGCGATGAGGAAATACATCGGCACCAGCATCATTTCCCAGAAGAAGAAGAACATGAACAGGTCGATGGCCAGGAACACGCCGACGACACCGCCCAGAATCCACATCAGGTTAAGGTGGAAGAAACCGACCTTGCGCTGGATTTCCTTCCACGAGCAGAGCACCGACAGCACGCCTAGCAGGCCGGTCAGCAGGATCATCAGCAGCGACAGGCCATCGAGTGCCAGATGCACATCGATGCCGAAGCGGGTGATCCACGGGTGGTGGAATTCCAGGGTCCAGGTCGGATCGGCACCCGGCACCGGCGCGTAGCCGAAGTTGCCGGTAGCCCACAGCCAGAGGCCGAGAACCAGTTCCAGGGTCATTGTCAGCAACGCAATCCAGCGCGGCAGGGTAGAGCCGAAGCGCTCACCCAGCCAGCACAGCAGGCCGCCGATGAAGGGGATCAGGATTAGCCAGGGCAGAATCATGACGGGCTCAATTCCTTTCGCAAATTCGCAAGGTTCATATCAGATCGCAACCAGAACGACGGCACCGAGTACCAGAACGGCACCCACGGCGATCGAGGCAGCATACCAACGCAACTGGCCGGTCTCGGTGCGGCTCATGGTGTCATGACCGCCTTTGACCAGACGTGGGATCAAGCCGATGGTGCGGTCGAACGGATCACTACGCAGTACATGGCTGATTGCCAGATACGGCTTGACGAACAGCTTGTCGTAGATCCAGTCGAAGCCCCATGCCGCGAACCACCAGGCCGAGAGGAAACGGCCCGGAGCGCTGTTGGCGATAGCCGTTGCCAGGCGGCGCTTGCCGAGGAACAGCAACGCTGCCAGCAGGATACCGGCCAGCGCGATGGCGCCGGAGGCGATCTCCAGACTGTGCTTGGCTTCGCCACCGGCATGGCCGACGCTCTGCGGCAGCACACCGGCCAGCGGCGGAGTGATCAGCGCGCCGATGAACGTCGACAGCACGATCAGCACCGACAGTGGCAGCCAGTGAGCGATGCCGTGACCTGCGTGTGCTTCGGTCTTGGCTTCTCCGTGGAACGCGATGAAGATCAGGCGGAAGGTGTACAGCGACGTCATGAACGCGCCCACCAGGCCGGCATACAGCAAACCGTTGTTACCGCTGGCAAATGCTTCCCAGAGAATTTCGTCCTTGGAGTAGAAGCCCGCCGTCAGCAGCGGCAGAGCGGAAAGAGCAGCGCCACCGACGATGAAGCTGGCGTAGGCCAATGGCAGTTTCTTCCACAGACCGCCCATCTTGAAGATGTTCTGCTCGTGGTGGCAGGCAACGATCACCGCACCGGAAGCAAGGAACAGCAGCGCCTTGAAGAAGGCGTGGGTCATCAGGTGGAAGATCGCGCCTTCCCAGGCGCCGACGCCCAGTGCCAGGAACATGTAGCCGATCTGGCTCATGGTCGAGTAGGCGAGGATACGCTTGATGTCGGTCTGCACCAATGCGGCGAAACCCGCCAGAACCAGCGTGACGCCGCCGACAATCCCGACCAGATGCAGAATGTCGGGTGCCAGTGCAAACAGGCCGTGAGTACGCGCGATCAGGTAAACGCCCGCCGTGACCATGGTCGCTGCGTGGATCAGCGCCGAAACCGGAGTAGGACCGGCCATCGCGTCAGCCAGCCAGGTTTGCAGTGGCAGCTGGGCGGATTTACCGACCGCACCGCCCAGCAGCATCAACGTCGCCAGCACGATCCAGAAATCGCCGACCTTGAAGTGTTCCGGCGCCCTGACCAGCAGTTCCTGCACATTGAGCGTGCCCAGTTGCTGGAACAGGATGAACAGACCGATAGCCATGAATACGTCACCGATACGGGTGACGATGAACGCTTTGAGCGCTGCGTTGCCGTTGTTGCGGTTGCTGTAATAGAAACCGATCAACAGGTAGCTGCACAGCCCTACGCCTTCCCAACCGAAGTAGATGAACAGCAGGTTGTCGCCCAGGATCAGGAACAGCATGCTGGCAATGAACAGGTTGGTGTAGGAGAAGAAGCGCGAATAGCCCGCTTCACCGCGCATGTACCAGGACGCGAACAGGTGGATCAGGAAGCCGACGCCAACCACGACGCCCAGCATCGTGACGGACAGCCCGTCCAGATACAGTGCGAAGTTGGGCTGGAAGCCATCGACGTCCATCCAGCGCCACAGCACCTGGGTGTAGTGACCGCCTTCGGGGGGTGCCACGTTGAACTGCCAGATGACCCAGGCAGTGACAATGGCTGACAGGCCGATGGAGCCGACGCCGATCAGCGCAGCGAGGTTTTCCGAGATGCGTCCACGGGAGAACGACAGCAGCAGAAAGCCGATGAGGGGGAATACGAAAGTCAGAAAGAGAAGATTCATCCGCGCATCTCGCTGGCAGCATCGATATCGAGAGTGTGGAAGCGGCGATACAGTTGCATCAGGATCGCCAGGCCGATACTGGCCTCGGCTGCCGCAAGGCTGATCACCAGGATGAACATCACCTGCCCGTCCGGTTGTCCCCAGCGACTGCCGGCAACGACGAATGCCAGTGCAGCGGCGTTCATCATGATTTCCAGGCTCATCAACACGAAGAGAATATTACGGCGCACCATCAGGCCGACCAGACCCAGACAGAACAGGACCCCGGCGACCGCCAGACCGTGCTCAAGAGGGATAGCATTCATTGGCTTGGCTCCTTGGCCTCGTTGCGGCCCAGATGGAAGGCCGTGATGGCTGCTGCAAGCAGCAGCATCGAGGCGAGTTCCACCACCAGCAGATAGGGCCCGAACAGGCTGATGCCGACTGCCTTGGCGTCGACCGTGGTGTGACCGACACCAGCGCCGGTCGGGTTGGCGAACAGCACATACAGCAACTCGGCCAGCAACAGCGCGCCGAGAATGACCGGGCCTATCCAGATGCCGGGTTTGAGCCAGGCACGTTCCTGCTGAACCGAGGCCGGGCCGAGGTTGAGCATCATCACCACAAACACGAACAGGACCATGATCGCGCCCGCGTAGGCAATGACTTCCAGCACACCGGCGAACGGCGCGCCGAGGCTGAAGAACGTCATTGCTACGGCGATCAGCGAGATGATCAGGTAGAGCAGGGCGTGCACCGGGTTCGTGTTGGTGATCACCCGCAGGGTGGACACAACAGCGATACCGGATGCGAAGTAGAAAGCGAATTCCATCTTTACTTCCTTAAGGCAGCAAGCTCTTGACGTTGATCGGCTCGGCTTCGTTCTGTGCGGAGCCCTTGGGCTTGCCGCCAATGGCCATACCGGCAACGCGATAGAAGTTGTAGTCAGGGTTCTTGCCAGGACCGGAGATCAGCAGATCTTCCTTCTCGTACACCAGATCCTGACGCTTGAACTCGGCCATCTCGAAGTCCGGCGTAAGCTGGATTGCGGTAGTCGGGCAGGCTTCTTCGCACAGGCCGCAGAAGATGCAACGCGAGAAGTTGATGCGGAAGAAGTCGGGATACCAGCGTCCGTCCTCTGTCTCGGCTTTCTGCAACGAAATACAGCCAACCGGACAGGCTACTGCACACAGGTTGCACGCTACGCAGCGCTCTTCGCCATCGGGGTCGCGGGTCAGTACGATGCGACCGCGATAGCGAGGAGGGAGATAAACCTGCTCTTCGGGATATTGCAGGGTGTCGCGCTTGCGAAAGCCGTGGCCGAAGACCATGACCATACTGCGCAACTGGGTACCCGTACCTTTAACGATGTCACCAATATATTTGAACATGGGTCAAATCCTCACTGAACCGAGCCTGCCGGTGTGTTTAACAACACAATCGCAGCAGTCACCAGCAAATTGATCAGGGTCAGCGGCAGACAGAACTTCCAGCTGAAATCCATGACCTGGTCATAACGCGGGCGCGGGATGGAGGCGCGCAGCAGAATGAACAGCATGATGAAAAACGCGGTTTTCAAGGCGAACCAGAAGAAAGCCAGCGATGGCAGAATGTCGAACGGACCGTGCCAGCCACCGAAGAACAGCGTCACCAGCAGCGCCGAGATCAAGATGATCCCGATGTATTCGCCCACGAAGAACATGCCCCATTTCATGCCGGCATATTCAATGTGGTAGCCGTCAGCCAGTTCCTGCTCGGCTTCCGGTTGGTCGAACGGGTGGCGGTGAGTCACCGCGACGCCTGCGATGAAGAACGTACAGAAGCCGAAGAACTGCGGAATGATGAACCACAGGTTCTGCGCCTGATATTCAACGATGTCGCGCATGTTGAAAGAGCCGACCTGAACCACGATGCCCATCAGCGCAAGACCCATGAACACTTCGTAGGACACGGTTTGTGCCGAAGCACGCAGGCTGCCCAGCAGGGCGAACTTGTTGTTGCTCGACCAGCCGGCGAACAGCACCGCATACACGGACAGACCGGCCATGGCGAAGAAGAACAACAGACCGATGTTCAGATCCGCGACGCCCCAGGTCGGGGTGATCGGGATGACCGCAAAGGCGATCAGCAAGGCGCTCATGGCAACCACTGGCGCCAGGGTGAAGATCACCTTGTCGGCGAACGGTGGGGTCCAGTCTTCCTTGAAGAACATTTTCAACATGTCGGCTGCGATCTGGAACATGCCGAACGGACCCACGCGGTTCGGGCCATAACGATCCTGCCACCAACCCAGCAGACGACGCTCGATGAAACTCAGCAGGGCACCGCAAATCACGACGGCCAGCAACACCACGATGGCCTTGACCACCGCGATGATTGCGTCGATCACATCAGGGGTAAACCAGGTCATTGCGCTGCCTCCTGCAGACCGTCAACGGATTTGCCGAAGAGTGCTGGCGGAATGCCGGGCAGTCCTGCCGGCAATGCCACAAGACCCGCGCCCAGTTCTTCGCTGATGCGCAGCGGCAAGGTCAGCGTTTCGCCGCCGATGCTCAAGGAGAGCAGGGCACCGTCGTTGACGCCGAGACGATCGGCTTCGGATTTGGCCAGGGCGACATAGGCCTGCGGGATGCGTTCCTGAACCGGCGCGGCCAGAGACGAGGTTTCGTCGCTGCCGAACAGGTGGAAGAACGGCACGACCTGCCAGGTGCCGCGTTCTGGAGAGAACGCGCGTGGCACGCTGGAGAACCATGACAGACCATCGCCCTGGCTTTCGATCAGGCGAGTGCCCGGATCGCCGGCACGCAAATGACCGCCGACTTCGTCCTGAAACTTGTTCCAGGCCTGCGGCGAGTTCCAGCCCGGCGACCAGGCGAATGGCACCTGCTGACGAGGCTCGGCCGAGCCCGAGTAGCCTTCCATGGAGAAAGAGAACGCGGTGTCGATGTCTTGCGAGGTGCGCGGCTCATGCACGCTGATGTTGGCTCGCATCGCTGTACGGCCGCTATAACGCAGCGGTTCGCGAGCCAGTTTCAGGCCCTTGATGCGGAACGATGCAGACGGCGCGGCGTTGACGATACCCGCCAGTTGCGGCGTGCTGCCGGCGCAGGCTTCGGTGACGTGGTCGAGTTGCGTCCAGTCGACCGGCTTGTTCAGCAAGGTGGCACGCAGGGCATGCAACCAGCGCCAGCCTTCGTGGACCAGAATGCTGGCATCCAGATAGGTCGGATCGAAGACCTGGAAGAAGCGCTGGGCGCGGCCTTCCTGGCTGACCAGTGTGCCGTCGCCTTCAGCGAAGCTGGCTGCTGGCAGAATCAGATGGGCACGGTCGCTGGTCGGGGTTTTCTGATGGTCAGCGACGATCACGACTTTCGCAGCGCTCAGCGCGGCGTCGACGATCTTGGCGTCCAGACGACGATACAAATCGTTTTCCAGCACTACGATAGCGTCGGCCTTGCCGGAGATCACGGCTTGCAGCGCGGCATCTGCGGACTCGCCGCCGAACATCGCCAGGCCCATGCTGTTGGCTTCAGGCACGATCAGGCTGATGGAACCCTGCTTGTCGCGCAGCTTCAAGGCCTTGGCGATGTTGGCAGCGGCTTCGATCAGCGCTGTCGAACCCAGCGAGCTGCCGGAAATGATCAGCGGTCGTTTGGCAGCCAGCAGTGCGTCGGCAATGCGTTGCGCCAGTTCCAGCGCCTCGCTGTCCAGGCCTTCGACGGCCGGTGCGCTGGCGTCCAGGGCGTGGGCCACGGCAAAACCGATACGCGCCAGGTCATCGGGCGCTGCATGTACGCATTCTTCTGCCACGTCGTCGAGACGGGTTTCGGCGAGGCTGGCGATGAACAGCGGATTGAGCTCGTGCTGACCGATGTTCTTCACGGCTGCGTCGAGCCACGGCTGGACTTTCATCGCCGCTGCCATGTCTTCAGCCTTGCCTTTGACGGCCTGGCGCAAGCCCAGGGCCATACGCGCTGCTGTCTGGGTCAGGTCTTCGCCGAGGACGAAGATGGCATCGTGATCTTCGATGTCACGCAGGGTCGGGATCGGCAGCGGACTGTCGTTCAGGACCTTGAGAATCAGCCTGATACGCTCCAGCTCACCGGCTTCGATACCGCTGTAGAAATGCTCGGCGCCGACCAGCTCACGCAGTGCGTAGTTGCTTTCGAGGCTTGCGCGAGGAGAACCGATGCCGACGATGTTACGGCCGCGCAGCAGGTCCGCCGCCTTGTCCAGCGCCTCGTCCAGGCTCAGTTTGACCTGGCCGTCGACGAGCAATGGCTGACGCGGGCGGTCCTTGCGGTTGACGTAGCCGTAGCCGAAACGTCCGCGGTCGCAGAGGAAGTACTGGTTCACCGAACCGTTGTAACGGTTTTCGATGCGGCGCAATTCACCGTAGCGTTCACCCGGGCTGATGTTGCAGCCGCTGGAACAGCCATGGCAGATGCTTGGAGAGAACTGCATGTCCCACTTGCGGTTGTAGCGCTCGGAGTGGGTCTTGTCCGTGAACACACCGGTCGGGCAGACCTCGGTGAGGTTGCCGGAGAACTCGCTTTCCAGCGTGCCGTCTTCAACGCGACCGAAGTACACGTTGTCATGGGCACCGTAGACGCCCAGGTCGGTGCCGCCCGCGTAGTCTTTATAAAAGCGTACACAGCGATAACAGGCGATGCAGCGGTTCATCTCGTGCGCGATGAACGGCCCCAACTCCTGATTCTGGTGGGTACGCTTGGTGAAGCGATAACGGCGCTCGTTGTGGCCGGTCATCACGGTCATGTCTTGCAGGTGGCAGTGACCGCCTTCTTCGCAGACCGGGCAGTCATGCGGGTGGTTGGTCATCAGCCATTCGACGACACTGGCCCGGAAGGCCTTGGATTCATCATCTTCGATGGAGATCCAGGTGTTGTCGGTGGCTGGCGTCATGCAGGACATGACGATACGACCGCGTGTGTCGTTCTCGTCCGTGTACTGCTTGACCGCGCACTGGCGACAGGCGCCAACGCTGCCAAGGGCGGGGTGCCAGCAGAAATAAGGGATATCGAGGCCCAGCGACAGACATGCCTGTAACAGGTTGTCTGCACCATCGACTTCGAGCGCTTTGCCGTCTACGTGAATAGTAGCCATGGTTCAAAGGTCTTCGTTGGCCCGTTGTCAGCGGGCGTGGCTAATGGAATCTCGGTAGTACCCGTATCGTTCAGCCCGGAGGGCGTCAGCAGGTACGAGGACGGCAGCCCGAACAGCCGCCGACCGTTGTGTCTTGTTATGCGCCGACCACTGTCGGACTTTTGCCCGGAACGAGCGTGGCTGCGCTGGCTGGCGCGATACCGGCTTCGAACTCGGAACGGAAATACTTGATCGCACTGCCCAAGGGTTCAACAGCGCCCGGTGCATGGGCACAGAAGGTCTTGCCAGGGCCGAGGAAATTGACCAGACCCAGCAGGGTTTCGATATCCCCCGGCTGACCCTGACCGTTCTCGATGGCGCGAAGCATCTTCACGCTCCATGGCAAGCCGTCGCGGCATGGCGTGCAGAAGCCACAGGACTCCTGAGCGAAAAACTCTTCCATGTTGCGCAGCAGCGAGACCATGTTGACCGAATCGTCGACCGCCATCGCCAGCCCCGTACCCATCCGGGTGCCGACCTTGGCGATACCGCCTGCGTACATCTGCGCGTCCAGATGCTCCGGCAGCAGGAAACCCGTACCGGCGCCTCCGGGTTGCCAGCACTTGAGCTTGAAACCATCGCGCATGCCGCCGGCGTAGTCCTCGAACAGTTCGCGAGCCTGTACGCCGAAGGGCAGTTCCCACAAACCGGGGTTTTTGACCTTGCCGGAGAAACCCATCAGCTTGGTGCCGTGGTCTTCACTGCCTTCGCGAGCCAGCGACTTGTACCAGTCGTTGCCGTTGTTGACGATGGCAGGCACGTTGCACAAAGTCTCGACGTTGTTCACACAAGTCGGCTTGCCCCACACGCCCACCGCAGCAGGGAAGGGCGGCTTGGAACGCGGGTTGGCGCGGCGGCCTTCCAGCGAGTTGATCAGTGCGGTTTCTTCACCGCAGATGTAGCGACCGGCACCCGTGTGCACGAACAGTTCGAAGTCGAACCCGGTGCCGAGAATGTTCTTGCCCAGCAAACCGGCGGCCTTGGCTTCAGCCACTGCGCGATTGAGGTGCTTGGCTGCGGTGACGTATTCGCCGCGCAGGAAGATATAGCCGCGATAGGCTTTCAGCGCGCGGGCACTGATCAGCATGCCCTCGACCAGCAAATGGGGCAGTTGCTCCATCAGCATGCGGTCTTTCCAGGTATTGGGCTCCATCTCGTCCGCGTTGCACAGCAGGTAGCGGATGTTCATGGACTCGTCTTTGGGCATCAGGCCCCACTTCACCCCCGTGGGGAAGCCTGCGCCACCGCGGCCCTTGAGGCCGGAATCCTTGACCGACTGGACGATATCGTCAGGCGCCTGCTGCGTCAGCGCCTTGCGCGCTGCAGCGTAGCCGTCCTTGGTCTGGTACTCGTCGAGCCAGACCGGTTCGCCGTCGTCGCGCAGACGCCAGGTCAGCGGATGGGTTTCTGCCGTGCGCGCAATGCGGTTGGCAGGGCCGAAGGAAGTGATGGTCATAGGTAACCCTCCAGCATCTTGGCAACGCCAGCAGGCTGTACATCGCCGAAAGTGTCGTCGTCGACCATCACGGCCGGCGCCTTGTCACAGTTGCCGAGGCAGCAGACCGGCAGCAGTGTGAAACGACCGTCGGCGGTGGTCTGACCCAGGCCGATGCCCAGTGAGTTCTTGATCTCGTCGACCACGTTTTCGTGGCCGCCGATGAAACACACCATGCTGTTGCAGACACGAATGATGTGACGCCCGACCGGCTGGCGAAAGATCTGGCTGTAGAAGGTGGCAACGCCTTCGACGTCGCTGGCGGGGATGCCCAGCAGGTCGCCGATCGCGTAAATGGCACCGTCAGGCACCCAGCCACGTTCCTTCTGAACAATTTTCAGGGCTTCGATGGACGCCGCGCGCGGGTCCTCGTAATGATGCATCTCATGCTCGATGGCCGAGCGCTCGGTTTCGCTCAGGGCGAAACGGTCAGTCTGGATTAGCGGGCTATTCATGCTTAGCGGTCCACGTCGGCCATAACGAAATCGATACTACCCAGGTACGCGATCAAGTCCGCGACCATGCTGCCTTTGATCACCGAAGGGATCTGCTGCAGGTGCGGGTAACTCGGGGTGCGGATCCGGGTACGGTAGCTCATGGTGCCGCCGTCGCTCGTCAGGTAATAGCTGTTGATACCCTTGGTCGCTTCGATCATCTGGAAGGATTCGTTGGCCGGCATGACCGGGCCCCACGAAACCTGCAGGAAGTGCGTGATCAGGGTTTCGATGTGCTGCAGGGTGCGCTCTTTCGGCGGCGGCGTGGTCAGCGGGTGATCCGCCTTGTACGGGCCTTCCGGCATGTTGCGCATGCACTGGTCGATGATCTTGATGCTCTGGCGCATCTCTTCGACGCGGACCATGCAGCGGTCATAGGCATCGCCGTTGGCGGCCAGTGGCACTTCGAATTCGAAGTTCTCGTAGCCCGAGTAAGGGCGAGCCTTGCGCAGGTCGAAGTCGCAACCGGTGGAGCGCAGGCCTGCACCGGTGACGCCCCACTCGAGGGCTTCCTTGGTGTTGTAGGCGGCGACGCCAATGGTACGACCCTTGAGAATACTGTTTTGCAGGGCCGCCTTGGTGTATTCGTCGAGACGCTTGGGCAGCCAGTCGACGAAGTCCTTGACCAGTTTTTCCCAGCCACGCGGCAGGTCGTGAGCGACCCCGCCGATGCGGTACCAGGCAGGGTGCAGACGGAAGCCGGTAATGGCTTCGATCACGGTGTAGGCTTTCTGGCGGTCGGTGAACGTGAAGAACACCGGTGTCATGGCGCCCACGTCCTGAATGTAGGTTCCCAGGAACAGCAGGTGACTGGTGATACGGAAGAACTCGGCCATCATGATGCGGATGACGTCGACCTTTTCCGGCACCTTGATGCCTGCCAGCTTCTCGACCGAGAGCACATAAGGCAGGTTGTTCATCACCCCGCCCAGGTAATCGATACGGTCGGTGTAGGGAATGAAGCTGTGCCAGGACTGACGTTCGGCCATCTTCTCGGCACCACGGTGGTGGTAGCCGATGTCCGGAACGCAATCGACGATTTCTTCACCGTCCAGTTGCAGAATGATACGGAACGCACCGTGAGCGGAAGGGTGGTTCGGCCCCAGGTTGAGGAACATGTAGTCCTCGTTGGCGCCAGAGCGTTTCATGCCCCAGTCTTCCGGACGGAAGCGTGCGGCTTCCTCTTCCAGTTGCTGTTTGGCAAGGGTCAGGCTGTACGGGTCGAATTCCGTCGCACGGGCAGGGAAGTCCTTGCGCAGCGGATGGCCTTCCCAGGTCGGCGGCATCATGATGCGGCTCAGGTGCGGGTGGCCCGGGAAATCGATACCGAACATGTCCCAGACTTCACGCTCGTACCAGTTGGCGTTCGGCCAGATGCTGGTGATGGTCGGTACGCTCAGGTCGCTTTCGGAAAGCGCTACCTTGATCATCACGTCGCTGTTTCGCTCGATCGACAGCAGGTGATAGAACACGGTGAAGTCTGCGCCGGGCAGACCACGACGGTTTGTGCGCAGCCGCTCGTCCACGCCATGCAGGTCATAGAGCATGGAGTAGGGTTTGGGCACGTTGCGCAGGAACGTCAGAATTTCAAACAGTCGGGCGCGCTCGACCCACAGCACGGGCATACCGGTGCGAGTCGGCTGGGCAGTGAAAGCCTCGGCACCAAAACGGTTATTCAGTTCAACGACGACATCTTGGTCGTCAGCCTTGTAAGGCGGGATGTACAGAGCGTTGTCTGCAGTCATAGGTCTCAATCACTTCGGTCAACGTACAGAATCAACCCCGGTTCTTGTCTTTTTTATAAGAAGAACGGGCTGGATCAGACTTCGTCGGGGCTGCGCAGGTTGGTCACCTGAATACGCTGTTCGCGGCGCTGTTCCTTTTGCGATGGCATCTCGGCGCGGTATACGCCTTGATCGCCAACGACCCAGGAAAGAGGGCGACGCTCCTTGCCGATGGATTCCTGCAACAGCATCAAGCCTTGCAGAAACGCTTCGGGGCGGGGCGGGCAGCCGGGCACGTAGACATCCACGGGAAGGAATTTGTCCACCCCCTGGACCACTGAGTAGATGTCGTACATGCCACCGGAGTTGGCACACGAACCCATGGAAATGACCCACTTGGGTTCGAGCATTTGCTCGTAGAGACGCTGGATGATCGGCGCCATCTTGATGAAGCAGGTACCGGCAATAACCATGAAATCCGCCTGCCGTGGCGACGCCCGGATGACTTCAGCGCCAAAGCGCGCGATGTCGTGGGGGGCCGTGAAAGCGGTGGTCATTTCCACATAGCAGCACGACAGGCCGAAGTTGTAGGGCCACAGGGAGTTTTTACGCCCCCAGTTGACCGCACCGCTCAGCACGTCTTCCAGCTTGCCCATGTAGATGTTTTTGTGGACTTGATCTTCTAACGGATCGGAAACGGTTTCCCGTTTGCCGATGGGGTACTGCTCGTTAGGAGCGTCCGGGTCGATCCTGGTGAGATTATATTGCATCGCCAAAGCCTCATTGTTTCAGCTTCGCTTGCCGATTACGGCGACCTTCAGGAGCCCAGTCAAGAGCGCCAACCCGCCATAGGTAGACAAGACCTGCCAACAGAATTGCTATGAAAACGAGAGCTTCGACGAATCCGGTCCAGCCGCTTTCGCGGACGGACACAGACCAGGCAAAGAGAAAGAGGGCTTCAATGTCAAAGATCACGAAAAGCATCGCGACCAGATAGAATTTTGCGGAGAGACGCAGACGCGCACTGCCGGTGGGCAGCATGCCGGATTCGAAAGGTTCGTTCTTGCTGCGGCCCCAGGCCTTGCTTCCGAGCAGGCTGGACAGACCGAGCATGAAGGCACAAAGGCCGACAACACCCAAAAGGAAAATGGCGAAGCCCCAGTTGTGGGCAATCAGACCTGTCGATTCGGGCATGCTGTCAGTCCTTGTTAGAGAGCAAAGGTCTCTGTGCTTGATAAAGAGTCGAGGCAGTGACGAAATGTCGCAGTGCGGTCAACGGATTGATTTTATGTGCAAACAGTTGGCAAGTAAATTTTCTACATCAAATTTATTTACGGAATCAATCGCCCGAGACCTGTCGGGAAGGCTGCAGGGCCTGTGAGGCGGGCGTCAGCAGGGTTTTCGTTAATTATGTTTCTTGATGACGAAAAGGAATAAAAGGCAATTTGAATGATAATTAATATCATTTGAAGAGGCCTTGATAGTTCAAAGTACGGTAGTCGGCGCATAGTGGGTGACGGGACTGCTTATAAAGTGCGCCTTTTATAGCATCCACTCGGCAACTGCATATTGTCCGAAGTCAATACCGGAACCCTCTGACACAACAGACAGACCGCCCTTACGGACGGCCTGTATTTTCAACGCGTTGCGCGGTGTGTCAGTGGAATTGCTCTTCTTCGGTTGAGCCGGTCAGTGCGGTTACCGACGATACGCCACCCTGGATCACGGTCGTCATGTCATCGAAATAGCCCGTGCCCACTTCCTGCTGGTGAGCCACGAAGGTGTAGCCCTTGGCAGCGTCGGCGAACTCCTGTTCCTGCAGCTTCACATAGGCGGTCATGTCATTGCGGGCGTAGTCGTGCGCCAGGTTGAACATGCTGTGCCACATGTTGTGAATGCCCGCCAGGGTGATGAACTGGTGCTTGTAGCCCATGGCCGAGAGCTCGCGCTGAAACCTGGCGATGGTTGCGTCGTCGAGGTTTTTCTTCCAGTTGAAGGACGGCGAGCAGTTGTAGGACAGCAACTGATCGGGGTATTGCTTTTTGATCGCTTCGGCGAAGCGGCGTGCCTCGTCGAGGTCCGGCCTGGCTGTTTCGCACCAGATCAGATCAGCGTAAGGCGCGTACGCCAGGCCGCGCGCGATGGCCTGATCGAGGCCGGCGCGAACCTTGTAGAACCCCTCATGGGTTCGTTCGCCGGTCACGAATGGCTTGTCGTACGGATCGCAATCGGATGTCAGCAAGTCGGCAGCGTTGGCGTCAGTCCGGGCCAGAATGATGGTCGGTACACCGGCCACGTCGGCGGCCAGGCGTGCAGCGACCAGTTTCTGTATGGCTTCCTGAGTCGGGACCAGTACCTTGCCGCCCATGTGGCCGCATTTCTTCACCGACGCCAGTTGATCTTCGAAGTGCACCCCGGCGGCGCCGGCTTCGATCATGCTTTTCATCAGCTCATAGGCATTGAGTACGCCGCCGAATCCGGCTTCCGCATCTGCGACGATCGGAGCGAAGTAGTCGATGTAGCCTTCGTCACCCGGCGCCTTGCCGGCTTTCCACTGAATCTGGTCGGCACGGCGGAACGAGTTGTTGATGCGCTTGACCACGGTCGGCACCGAGTCGACCGGGTACAGCGACTGATCCGGGTACATGGACTCGGCAGAGTTGTTGTCGGCAGCGACCTGCCAGCCGGACAGGTAGATGGCCTGAATGCCGGCCTTGACCTGCTGCACGGCCTGGCCACCGGTGAGGGCGCCCATGCAATTGACGAAATCCTTGTCCGGCCGGAAGGACGGTTTGGCACCCTGGGTCACCAGATTCCACAGCTTGTCTGCACCCAGTCGTGCAAAGGTGTGTTCGGGTTGAACCGAGCCGCGCAGGCGGACCACATCTGCAGCGGAGTAAGTACGGGTCACGTTTGTCCAGCGCGGATTTTCAGCCCAGTCTTTCTCGAGAGCCGCTATTTGTTGTTCGCGTGTCAGTGCCATGGTGATAAACCTCTAGAAGTAGGTCTCGCTGGAAAGTCCTGCTCCGCCAAAACGCCTCGTTTATCGAAGGCACGGTAGATGGCTGCTCGCTGATCCGGGGTTTTGCTTGAAGCCGCACGTTACGTGGGTCGCGACGGGTGAACGATGTGCTCGAGGGGAGAGCGGGCGTCCGGACATGAGGCTGTCAGGTGGACAGTCGGACCTGCAGTGGCGTTGTGCATCACCGTTGGCCTTGCCGGGTTACCGTTTACGCTTCCGTCCCTCGGGACAACTTCGTTCCAGTCGCAACCTCGTCAAACTGCCTTGTGGGCGGTGCGGACACGAATCGGCTCTGCGGGGTGATTGAGAGCGGCGACTCGAAGGCTTTTTGCAAAGCCTCTGATTAGCGGGAGCGAGGCAATCATGCCTCGCACTTCTGGGGGCGTCAAACGTTTTGTAGTGCTTTTTTTAAATCACTACATATTTGTGAGAAGTCGACCGGCCAGTCATCAAAAGGCCCGTAAGTATTGGGTTTTCAGCCCGGGCAGGCTATTCGAGGGTTTCAACCTTTACGCGCAAAATCATGTCGTCGCGACCCTGGGTGGAATAGCGCTGCGCCAGGCCACTCTGATCAGCGACGGATTCGTTGCTGTTGCTCGCCAGCGTGATCCATTCGCCGAGCCTACCGCTGACCTGGCTGTCGGTACTTTGCACCTTGATAGCGTCAGGGCGCTCTTGGCTCATGCGATCATGATTGGTGCTGATGCTCAGGTGAACCGTGTCGCCGGTCACGCTGGCCGTGACGTAGAACCCTTGGGTTACGTTGCGGTACTCGGTGTCGCTTCGGGAGTATCCGTACGTGTCCGTGGAGGAGGAGGTCAGCGGTACGCTCTGGCCAACCTGGATGAGTGCAGGAGTGCCTTCGCTGGTTTGCACTTGTTGCACGCCGCCTTCACGGCTGGCGGTACCGTACTCGATCACTCGCGAGCCGCTGCTGCTGCGCGTCGCGCTGTCGCTGGTGTCGACGCTGATCAGCAAGCGTTTCGGCGCGGTATCGAGTTGCGAGATCAAGGTGCGAAGTTCTTCGATCTTGCGGGACTCTGCGTTCACGATCAGTTGATTGCCATAGGCACTGACGGTGCCTTCGTCGCCCAGAAAGGATTTGGCGACCGGCAACAGATCGGCACTGGTGCGGTAGTTGAGCGGGACGACTTCAGTCGCCGCAAAGACGTGAGCGCTGAAGGCGATCAGCATCGAGGTGAGCGCTGCATTGAGCAAGTTGCGTACTGACATGTTCATTCTCCGCGGTAAGCGCGTAAAGCATGATTGTGCCACTGTGTCGGCTGCAGGCAATCAAGCTGAATGGTCAGGCATAAAAAAGCCCTGCCGCTTTTCGGTTCGACCTTGAGAGGGTCTAGCGAAAAAGGGCAGGGCGATCATTATGTAGTGCCGCGGTGAGCGCCTACATAACGGCGTTGATCACGCTTCGCGGAGCATATCGACGTGTGGCAGGCCGGCTTCGAGAAACTCGTCGCTGATAACCGAAAAGCCGAAGCGCTGATAAAACTCGACGGCCTGCACCTGAGCGCTCAGCTTGAGCGGCTTGAGGCCACGCTGTTCGGCTTCATGGATCACGGCATCCAACAGAGCCTCACCTACCTTCAGGCCACGCCAGTCTCTCAGGACTGACAGGCGACCGATCTCGCCATCGGGCAGCAGTCGGGCAGTGCCCACCGCATATTCACCCTCGTACGCAAGAAAGTGCACGGCACCTGCGTCTTCGGCATCCCACTCCAGTTCCGGCGGCACCGATTGTTCGGCAATGAATACCGAATCGCGTATGCGCCGGATATCGGCGTTGTTCTTCTGCCATTGGGCGACAGCTACAGTGACTTTATTCATCGGCAAATCCCAGGCTTCCTTGTTTTACGAGTTCGCAAAGCAAATTGCGCCCCTCGTCATCGGCCAACCATTGGCCGAGGTTTTCGCTGTGCAACGCATCGGCGGCACAGATCAGTTTGAGCAGGTCACGCAGGCTGCCCGGCAGCAGGCGGCTCTGGCCACTGGCAAACAGTAGCAGATCGTCATCGACTTCAGACCAGGCCAGCCGTGCGCTCGGGTTGCGAATCAGCACCGCGCCCTGCTCGAGGCTGTCGAGCAGGTCCTGTTCGTCGAGCTCGGGGCCGGTTACCAGTTCCGGGTAGCGCGGCTCGGTCATGAACTGGCCGAACCAGGTCAGCAGCAGGCGTTCGTCACTCATGTGCTCGGCCAGCAGCGTTTTCAGGCGATCGAGCGCGTCATGCTGGATCTGATGGGGGTCGCTGACCGGCTGGGCATCAGCATCGGTATAGCGCTCTTCGTCCGGGATAAACTGGCTGAGGAAGTCGGTGAAGTGAGTCAGGACTTCGGCAGCGCTTGGCGCCCGGAAACCGACCGAGTAGGTCAGGCAGTCGTCGACGGCGACGCCGCAGTGCGCCAGGCGCGGCGGCAGATAAAGCATGTCGCCCGGTTCCAGCGTCCACTCTTCGGTCTTCTCGAATTCGGCAAGGATGCGCAGATCGGCATGCTGCAGCAGCGGGCTTTCCGCATCGCACATCTGGCCGATCTGCCAGTGGCGTTTGCCGTGTCCCTGCAGCAGGAACACATCATAGTTGTCGAAATGCGGACCTACGCTGCCGCCAGGGGCTGCGTAGCTGATCATCACGTCGTCAATCCGCCAGCTGGGCAGAAAGCGGAAGTTTTCCAGCAGCTCGCTGACCTCCGGAACGAATTGGTCCACGGCCTGGACCAGCAGCGTCCAGTCGCGCTCGGGCAGCTTGCTGAACTCGTCTTCAGCGAACGGGCCACGACGCAGCTCCCACGGACGCTCGCCGTTTTCGATGACCAGGCGCGACTCCACTTCTTCTTCCAGGGCGAGGCCGGCAAGCTCGTCCGCGTCGATCGGGCTTTGAAAGTCCGGCAGAGCCTGGCGGATCAGCAGCGGTTTTTTCTGCCAGTAGTCACGCAGGAAAACGCGAGCACTGATGCCGCCCAGAAGTTGTAGAGGAATATCAGGATTCATGTGTAAGCCCTTGAAATGAAAACGCCCGGCACAGCCGGGCGTGTGCAATTTTTTTGCGTGTCAGATGCGCTTGGCCTGAGCGGCTGCGTTACCGATGTAATTGGCTGGCGTGAGCTTCTTGAGCTCGGCCTTGGCTTCGTCGGGCATATCCAGACCGTCGATGAAAGTCTGCAACGCTTCAGGACCGATGCCCTTGCCGCGGGTCAGTTCTTTCAGTTTTTCGTACGGGTTTTCGATGTTGTACCGACGCATGACAGTCTGAATCGGCTCTGCCAGAACTTCCCAGCATGCGTCCAGATCGGCGGCAATGCGCTGTTCGTTCAGTTCCAGCTTGCTGATGCCCTTGAGGCTGGCTTCGTAGGCAATGACGCTGTGGGCAAAGCCGACGCCCAGGTTGCGCAGCACGGTGGAGTCGGTCAGGTCACGCTGCCAGCGAGAGACAGGCAGCTTGCTCGCCAGATGCTGGAACAGTGCGTTGGCGATGCCCAGGTTGCCTTCGGAGTTTTCGAAGTCGATCGGGTTGACCTTGTGCGGCATGGTCGAGGAGCCGATTTCGCCAGCGATGGTGCGCTGTTTGAAATAGCCCAGCGAGATGTAGCCCCAGATGTCACGGTCGAAGTCGATCAGGATGGTGTTGAAGCGCGCAATGGCATCGAACAGCTCGGCAATGTAGTCGTGCGGTTCGATCTGCGTGGTGTAGGGGTTGAAGCCCAGTCCCAGTTCGTCTTCGATGAAGGCGCGCGCGTTGGCTTCCCAGTCGATGTCTGCGTAGGCAGAGAGGTGGGCATTGTAGTTGCCGACTGCGCCGTTGATCTTGCCGAGCAACGGGACTGCCGCGATCTGGCTGATCTGGCGCTCGAGGCGGTAGACGACGTTGGCCAGTTCCTTGCCCAGTGTGGTTGGGGAGGCGGGCTGGCCGTGGGTGCGGGACAGCATCGGCACGTCTGCGAAGCGAATCGCCAGCTCGCGGATGGCGTCGGCGATCTGGCGCATCAGCGGCAGCACGACAGTGTCGCGGCCCTCGCGCAGCATCAATGCGTGAGACAGGTTGTTGATGTCTTCGCTGGTGCAGGCGAAGTGGATGAACTCACTGATCTTTTCCAGCTCTGGCAATTTGGCAGCCTGCTCCTTGAGCAGATACTCCACAGCCTTCACGTCATGATTGGTGGTGCGCTCGATTTCCTTGACGCGCTCGGCATGCTCCACGGAGAAGTCTTCAGCCAGGGCATCCAGGATGGCGTTGGCTTGCGCGGAGAAGGCCGGGACTTCGGTGATCTGCGGGTGAGCCGCAAGACGCTGGAGCCAGCGAACTTCAACCATCACGCGGAAACGGATCAGGCCATATTCGCTGAAAATAGGGCGCAAGGCCTGGGTTTTGCCGGCGTAGCGGCCATCAACAGGGGAAACCGCAGTGAGCGAAGAAAGCTGCATGGGATGCTCTCGGACAGTCGGGCGACGAAAAGGGCGCATATCATACATGAAAAGTCAGTCGGACCGGAGCCCGCTGACCAGCGTAGACAGCGTCGTGCCTGGGGTGGTGAAGGTCATTGGCGCGCGGCGGGTCAGCCGTGCAGCAATGGATAGAGTTCTTTCAACAACTTGCGGCGGCTGAACACCAGTTGCCAGCGATGACCGCCAACTTGCCGCCACAGCCGGGCAGAGCGAATACCGGCCAGCAGAATGCCGCGAATCTTCGAGGCATTGTTCGGCTGCTGCAGGTTGCGCATGTCGCCTTGTACCTGAATGCGCTGGCGCAAGGTGCTCAGGGTGTCCTGATACAGTGCGCCGGTCGCGGCAATCACGTTCTCGTGGGCGATGCCGAAATGCTCGACCTGGGACTGAATGACCGGAATGCGTTTGCCGATCACTTCAAGCAGGTCATCGCGCTTGGCCAACTGGCGTTCGAGGCCGAGCATCGACAGGGCGTAGCGCAACGGTTCGCGTTGCAAGGTTGCCGGGTCACGCTCCAGGGCGCTGGCCATGGCGCGATAGCCTTCGTGCAGGTTGAGGTCGTCGCCGCCGTAAACGTCAAGCGTATCCTTGGGGTCGACCACCAGCAGGCTGCCGAGCATGCAGCTCAGGGCCGCTTCGCTGATCTGACCGGTCTTGGCGATCCGGTCGACCAGCACGGCGGCCTGGAATACACCGCCCAGAGCGATCAGTTGTTCCTGAGTCGGGCTCATCAACGCTTGTCCTTGGTGGTCCAGGGTTCGGCAATTTCGATCACGCCGCCGCCCAGACAGATTTCGCCGTCGTAGAACACCACGGACTGGCCGGGGGTGACGGCGCGTTGTGGGTCATCGAATGTGGCGCGGTAACCGTCAGCGGTCTTTTCCAGCGTGCATGGCTGGTCGCCCTGGCGGTAACGGACCTTCGCGGTGAGCCTGCGCGGGCTGCTCAGATCGATCGGGTTGACCCAATAGATTTCCGAAGAGACCAGCGCACGGGAAAACAGCCAGGGATGATCGTTGCCCTGGCCGACGATCAGTTCATTGTTTTCCAGGTCCTTGACCAGCACGTACCACGGATCGTCGCTGGCGTCCTTGAGACCGCCAATGCCCAGGCCCTGACGCTGGCCGATGGTGTGGTACATCAGGCCGCTGTGACGACCGATGACTTCGCCTTCGGTGGTCTTGATCTCACCGGGCTGGGCAGGCAGGTACTGACGCAGAAAGTCGGTGAAGCGGCGCTCGCCAATGAAGCAGATGCCGGTGGAATCCTTCTTCTTGGCAGTGGCCAGGCCGTGCTTTTCGGCAATGGCACGCACTTCCGGTTTTTCCAGCTCGCCAACTGGGAACAGCGTGCGGGCAATCTGCTCGCCGCCAACGGCGTGCAGGAAGTAGCTCTGGTCCTTGTTCGGGTCCAGGCCTTTGAGCAGTTCGGTACGTCCATCGATATCGCGGCGACGTACGTAATGACCGGTAGCAATAAGGTCGGCGCCGAGCATCAGTGCGTAGTCGAGAAACGCCTTGAACTTGATTTCGCGGTTACACAGGATGTCCGGATTCGGCGTGCGCCCGGCCTTGTACTCTTCGAGGAAGTGCTCGAAAACGTTGTCCCAGTACTCGGCTGCGAAGTTCGCCGTGTGCAGCTTGATGCCGATCTTGTCGCACACGGCCTGGGCATCTGCCAGGTCTTCGCGGGCGGTGCAGTATTCCGTTCCGTCGTCTTCTTCCCAGTTCTTCATGAACAAGCCTTCCACCTGATAACCCTGCTCCATGAGCAGTACGGCGGAAACGGAAGAGTCCACGCCGCCGGACATGCCGACTATGACGCGCTTCATTTCTGAGTTCGAGGGGGCTGGATCACGCATGGGGATTCAACGGCTGACCTGTAAAAGGACGCGATTCTATCAGGCTGAGGGCGTCGAGTCTCACGCCTTGTCGCGCAGCAGGTCGAGACTGAAACGTTCGCCATCGAGGTAGTCGTCCAGGCAACGCAATACCAACTCGCTGCGCCAGCGCTCCTGCTGGGCCACCAGTTCATCGCGAGTCAGCCAGACTGCGCCGACGATGCCTTCATCGAGTTGATATTCCGGATGGTGGCGCAGGGCCTTGGCGGCAAAGCAGATTCGCTGGTAGGTCACGCCATTGCTCGGCGCGGTGTACAGGTAGATGCCCACCACGCTGCTCAATTCGACGTCCCAGCCGGTTTCTTCCAGGGTTTCACGCACGGCGGCGCGTTGCAGGCTTTCGTTCGGGTCGAGGTGCCCGGCGGGTTGGTTGAGTACGGCGCGTCCGCCTTTGATTTCTTCGACAAAAAGAAAGCGGCCTTGATCTTCGACGATGGTGGCGACGGTAACGTGGGCTTGCCAGGTCATGATAATGGGGCTCCTTGCAGGGGATTGAGTCAGCCTTAGCAGCTTATGGGTGTTCGAACTGCAGATCATGCCTCAGCGCGCTGACGCAGAAGTCCACAAAGGCTCGCACTTTGGATGAGCGACGACGGCCCTCCAGGTAAACAACGTGAACCGGTTCCGGCATTATTTCGAACGTGTCCAGAACACACTTGAGCCTGCCTTCCTGCAGGTGCTCGCGTATCTGATAGTACGGCACCTGGGTCAGTCCCCAGTCCTGCAATGCTGCGCTGATAGCCGCCTGATACGACGTCAGGCTGAGTCTCGATGCGACGTCTACTGAGTAATGCTTGTCGTCGATCCGGAAAAGCCAGTGAGGCGAGCGTTCGGCGGTGCTGGTCGAAACTGTCGAATGCTGTCGCAAATCGTCGGGATGCTGCGGAACTCCGTGCTTTTCGAGATAGCCAGGGGATGCGCAAACCATACGCCGCACGCTACCTGTCTGGATTGCGGTAAGAGACGAATCGGGCAGGGTGCCGATCCTGACGGCCACGTCGACGCCCTCATCGAGCATGGACACGACCCGGTCGACCAGAATGGCACGGATGTCCACAGCCGGAAACCGCTCGAGAAAGCTCGTCATTACGGGCACGACATGCAGCGCGCCGAACATCTGAGGTGCGGTGACCGTCAGCAGGCCGCCTGGCAACGCATGCAAGCCGCCCGCCGCGCTTTCAGCCTCATCAAGGTCGGCAAGCAGTCGGCGGCAATCTGCGGCGAAGCGCTGGCCCGCCTCGGTGAGCCGCATGTTGCGAGTGGTGCGCACCACCAGAAGGATGCCCAGGCGACTCTCCAGACTCGCGACAGCCCGGGTTACCGTGGCGGTCGACAGGCCAAAGTGGCGGGCTACCCCGGCAAAACTGGTTTGCTCGGCAAGTCCGGCAAAAAGCGTCATTTCCTGAATACGGTCCATGGTCCGCCTGCCTGCCACGAGAGATGTGGAGTCGTATCAGTATTTCAGAAATTGAAATGGTGAATTGATTTTTACGGTGATTCTGCAGCTTACATGCAATGACTAGGATAGCAACTCATTCATCCAGCCCGGTCAGACTCTCCTATGAAAAATTTCGGTTCAGTCGACGCTGAAAACGCCCCATCCGGTGTCAGTCGGCGCAAGGTTTTACAAGCGTCCGCGATAGGCGCTGCTTCTGCTCTCGGGGCGTCGTTGGTGAGCGCCGCTTCTGCAAGCAATAAACCTCTCAGGGAAAATGCAATGAACAGTGATGATGCTTTCCGCGTGACGTTTCACACTCAGCAGGTAGGAGACGTAAATGTGTTCTATCGCGAAGTCGGACCCAGGGACGCCCCGGTGCTTCTGCTGCTCCATGGGTTTCCGAGTTCCAGCCACATGTTTCGTGACCTGATGCCATTGTTGGCGAGTCAGTACCGCCTGATCGCTCCCGATCTGCCCGGTTTCGGCAATACCAAAGCACCACCGCGCGGGCAGTTCGATTACACATTCGAAAACCTTTACACGGTGATCGAGGGCTTTACCGAGGCACTGGGCCTGAAGAAATACGCGTTATACCTATTCGACTATGGCGCACCGACAGGCTTGCGGCTCGCAGCGGCGAACCCGGAGAAGGTTACTGCAATCATCAGTCAGAACGGCAATGCCTATCTGGAAGGATTCAGCGATCAATGGGGCCCGTGGCAAGCCTATTGGCGCGAGCCTTCGGCAGCCAATCGCGAAGCCTGTCGCGCCTCGTTGTCACCGCAAGTCATCCGGGACTGGCAATACGGTACGGGAGCCGATCCTGAAAAGCTTTCTCCCGATGGCTACAACCTCGACATCCTGTATATGGCGCGGCCGGGCGCAGAGGAAATCCAGCTTGACCTGATTCTTGACTACCGCAGTAACGTAGCGGCTTACCCCTCGTTTCAGGAATACCTGCGCAAATATCAGCCTCCCTTGCTGGCGGTCTGGGGCAAGCACGATCCGGCGTTTATACCTCCGGGCGCGCATGCTTATCGCAAGGACGTCCCGGCTGCTGAGGTGCATCTGCTGGATGCAGGCCACTTTGCATTGGAAACACACGCGCCGGAGGTCGCCGAATACATTCGCGACTTTCTTTCGCGCACGCTGAAAGGCTGAGCGGGGTGGTGGTGTGCTTGAGCAGGCATCTCCCTGGTGCCCGGGCTTACACAGGTAGCTGACATTTTCCATGGATAAAAAAATCCCCGGCAACAGGCCGGAGATTTTTTTGTGAGACGGTGCATTTTTTATGCGCCGCCTTGGATTGCCTCTTACAGCGCGGCGATGGCCGCGTTGAGCGTGGCGCTCGGGCGCATGGCCTTGCTGGTGACTTCCGGGTTAGGGAAGTAGTAGCCGCCAATGTCCACCGGCTTGCCCTGAACGGCGTTCAGCTCGGCAACGATTTTTTCTTCGTTGTCGGTCAGGGTCTTGGCCAGCGGCGCGAACTGCGCCTTGAGGTCTGCGTCGTCGTTCTGAGCAGCCAGTGCCTGGGCCCAGAACAGGGTCAGGTAGAAGTGGCTGCCGCGGTTATCGATACCGCCGACCTTGCGCGAAGGCGACTTGTTACGGTCCAGGAACTCGCCAGTGGCCTGATCGAGGGTCTTGGACAGAACCAGCGCTTTCGGATTGTTGTAGGCATGGCCCAGATGCTCGAGGGACGCCGCCAGGGCCAGGAATTCGCCCAGCGAATCCCAGCGCAGGAAGTTTTCCTCGACGAACTGCTGCACGTGCTTCGGAGCCGACCCACCGGCGCCTGTTTCGAACAGACCGCCGCCGTTCATCAGCGGAACGATCGACAGCATCTTCGCGCTGGTGCCCAGTTCCATGATCGGGAACAGGTCAGTCAGGTAGTCGCGCAGAACGTTGCCGGTCACCGAAATGGTGTCCTTGCCTGCGCGCGTGCGTTCCAGGGTCAGCTTCATCGCGTCGACAGGTGACAGGATCTGGATATCCAGGCCCGAGGTGTCGTGGTCGCCTAGGTACTTGCGCACTTTTTCGATCATCACGCTGTCGTGGGCGCGGGATGAGTCCAGCCAGAAGATAGCCGGGGTGTTGCTGGCGCGGGCACGGTTGACGGCCAGTTTCACCCAGTCCTGGATCGGTGCGTCCTTGGCCTGACACATGCGCCAGATATCGCCGGCTTCGACGTTCTGTTCCATCAGCAGGTTGCCCTGGATGTCGGTTACGCGAACCACGCCGTTGGTCTGAATGTGGAACGTCTTGTCGTGGGAGCCATACTCTTCGGCCTTCTGAGCCATCAGGCCGACGTTCGGTACGCTGCCCATGGTGGTCGGGTCGAATGCGCCATTTTTCTTGCAGTCTTCGATGACCGCTTGATAGATGGTGGCGTAGCAGCGATCCGGAATGACGGCCTTGGCATCGTGCAACTGACCGTCTGTGCCCCACATCTTGCCGGAGTCACGGATCATTGCCGGCATCGAGGCGTCGACGATGACGTCGCTCGGCACGTGCAGGTTGGTGATGCCCTTGTCGGAATTGACCATCGCCAGCTGTGGGCGAACGGCGTAGACCGCTTCGATGTCAGCCTTGATCTCTGCCTGCTTGTCAGCGGGCAGGGCAGTGATGCGCTCGTACAGGTCGCCGATGCCGTTGTTCAGGCTGAAGCCGATCTGCTTGAGCGTATCAGCGTGCTTGGTCAGCGCATCCTTATAGAACTCGTCGACGATCTGGCCAAACATGATCGGGTCGGAGATCTTCATCATGGTGGCTTTCAAGTGCACCGAAAACAGCACGCCCTGCTTGCGGGCGTCTTCGATTTCGGCAGCAATGAAGCTGCGCAGGGCCTTGGCGCTCATGACCGAGCAGTCGACGACTTCGCCAGCCTTGACGGCGGTTTTTTCCTTCAGGACGGTGGTGGTGCCGTCCTGAGCGACGAGTTCGATCTTAACGGTATTGTCGGCCGCGATCTCGGCGGCTTTTTCGCTGCCGTAGAAGTCGCCGTTGCTCATGTGTGCAACGTGAGCCTTGGAGTCAGCCGACCAGGCGCCCATCTTGTGCGGGTGCTTGCGCGCATAATTCTTGACCGACAGCGGGGCGCGGCGATCGGAATTGCCTTCGCGCAGAACCGGGTTCACGGCGCTGCCCTTGGTCTTGTCGTAGCGTGCGCGGGTTTCTTTTTCCGCGTCAGTGGCAGGGTTTTCAGGGTAGTCAGGAATGTTGTAGCCCTGATTCTGAAGCTCCTTGATGGTCGCCTTCAATTGCGGGACCGAGGCGCTTATGTTAGGCAGCTTGATGATATTGGCCTCTGGCGTGGTAGCCAGTTTGCCCAGCTCGGCGAGATGATCCGGCACTTTTTTGTCGGCAAGCAATTCCGGGAAGCTGGAAAGAACACGGCCCGCCAGAGAAATGTCGCGTGTTTCCACGTCGATATCGGAGGTCGCTGTGAACGCTTCGATAATGGGCAGCAGGGAGTAGGTGGCGAGGGCCGGAGCTTCGTCGGTGAAGGTGTAGATGATCTTCGAGCGGTTGGACATTCGTATTAACTCTCTTTTGCTGAGCATGCACAAAATCTCGATACGCGCATTGTAGGCGCGCTTGCCCACGGTTCGGCCATGAGCCAGGTCGAGGTTTATTCGCGGTGATGTTGGGTGCATCAGTCGAGCGTCAAGCTGTCGGGTCAGGTAGCAGCCCGACGCATAAGGAAGGCCGAGGGTCAGAATCCAGACGGGTCGGCCTTGATGACTCTGCGGTCACGGCGCGAGTATATCAAACCATTGGCACCACGCATTAATGCTATGCGAGCTATCGAAAAATGAATATCCGCCGTTGGTCGAACGCGCGGTCTTTCAGGCCGGTGTCGGGAATGCTTGCATGTGGGCCTGCACGCCTTGAGGGGGGGGGTCAGATGGGGAAGGGCAGAGTTTCGTTGCTCAGGATGGCTCGGGATAAACGAAGTGAACGTTCTGGATTGGAGTCTGGGCATCCGCGGTGCAATAACCGCTAATACGATACCCCGGGGAGCGCGACGGGTATAAAGCAGACCAATGTCTCTGTCTCTTTACGTGTCCGGCAAAGCTCATTGCATGCTTCTGCCAATTCGGCGGGCTCTGATGGCTGCCGTTATACATCAACTGATTTTTTCAACACGAGCATCAGGCGTCCGCGTGAGCGTGGTCCTGCTGAAGCAGCGGCTGGGTATCTTTTGCCGGATCCTGCTTTTTTTCTTCCGAGCTGTTGATTTTTATCGCCTGAAGCCCTTTTGGGCCGTGGGCGACTTCAAATCTGACTTTCTGGCCAGCCTTGAGAGTTTTGTAACCGTCCATTTCGATGGCCGAGAAATGAACGAACAGATCCTCGTCACTCTTGCCTTCAGCGTTTATGAACCCAAACCCTTTTGCATTGTTGAACCACTTGACTTTTCCTTCAATCATCACCATCTCCCTCTGCAAAGGACTCCGTCAGGAGTATCATCCACTTCAATCCGCTCCCCACCCAAAAAAATTTTGGTTGACTGCGCGGACCCTTTTTACCCAATGTGGGCTCTATTGTTTGTAACACCGTTTAGCTGATAGTCAAGGTCATGTGGCAGCCCATTTAAAAACCGTCCAGACTGCGACTAAATTGCTCAATCCGCCCTCAAACGAACATTTCTTTCCATGCATGCATTCAGCAAGATTCGACTAACATTCAATCAGGATGATCCGCAGTCGCACGAGGACGACTCGGCGGGCATTGCGGTGCAGGACGCCAAGCCGACCCTGCAGGCGCCACCGATGTACAAGGTGGTTTTATTCAACGATGACTACACCCCGATGGATTTCGTCGTAGAAGTGCTCGAGGTGTTTTTTAACCTGAATCGTGAGCTGGCCACCAAAGTCATGCTGGCCGTCCATACAGAGGGACGGGCAGTCTGCGGATTGTTTACCCGCGACATCGCCGAGACCAAGGCAATGCAGGTCAATCAATACGCCAGGGAGAGCCAGCATCCGCTACTCTGTGAGATCGAGAAGGACGGTTAAACGCCGACCACTTGGGTATGAGGTGAAGCTATGTTAAACCGTGAGCTCGAAGTCACCCTCAATCTTGCCTTCAAGGAGGCACGTTCGAAGCGTCATGAGTTCATGACGGTCGAGCATCTCCTGCTGGCTCTATTGGATAATGAGGCTGCAGCCACTGTCCTGCGTGCCTGCGGCGCAAACCTCGATAAACTCAAGCATGATCTGCAGGAGTTCATCGACTCCACCACCCCGCTGATCCCCGTTCATGACGAGGATCGCGAGACACAACCGACGCTCGGGTTCCAGCGCGTGCTGCAACGGGCAGTCTTCCATGTGCAGAGCTCCGGCAAGCGCGAAGTGACCGGCGCCAATGTGCTGGTTGCGATTTTCAGTGAGCAGGAAAGCCAGGCCGTATTTCTGCTTAAACAGCAGAGCGTGGCCCGGATCGATGTCGTCAACTATATCGCCCACGGTATCTCCAAGGTGCCAGGGCATGGCGAACACTCTTCTGAAGGTGAGCAGGATATGCAGGACGACGAGGGCGGTGAAGCATCTTCCTCAGGCAATCCTCTGGATGCCTATGCCAGCAATCTGAACGAGTTGGCGCGTCAGGGACGCATCGACCCACTGGTCGGCCGCGAAAGCGAAGTCGAGCGGGTGGCACAGATTCTGGCTCGTCGTCGCAAGAACAATCCTTTGCTGGTCGGTGAAGCGGGTGTCGGTAAAACGGCCATCGCCGAAGGTCTGGCCAAACGCATCGTCGACAATCAGGTGCCTGACCTGCTTGCCAACAGTGTCGTCTACTCGCTCGACCTGGGCGCGTTGCTGGCCGGGACGAAATACCGCGGCGATTTCGAGAAGCGCTTCAAGGCGTTGCTCAACGAGCTGCGCAAGCGTCCCCAGGCGATCCTGTTCATTGACGAGATCCACACGATCATCGGTGCCGGCGCGGCTTCTGGCGGGGTAATGGATGCTTCCAACCTGCTCAAGCCGCTGCTGTCTTCCGGCGAGATCCGTTGCATCGGTTCGACCACCTTCCAGGAGTTTCGCGGGATTTTCGAGAAGGATCGTGCCTTGGCGCGTCGTTTCCAGAAAGTCGATGTGTCCGAGCCTTCGGTCGAGGACACCATCGGTATCCTGCGTGGCCTGAAAAGCCGTTTCGAGCAGCATCACAGCATCGAATACAGCGACGAAGCCCTGCGCGCTGCCGCCGAGCTTGCATCGCGCTACATCAACGACCGTCATATGCCTGACAAGGCCATTGACGTGATTGATGAAGCGGGTGCGTACCAGCGTCTGCAGCCGGTCGAAAAGCGCGCCAAACGTATCGATGTGCCCGAGGTTGAAGACATCGTTGCCAAGATCGCGCGTATTCCGCCAAAACACGTCAACAGCTCCGACAAGGAACTGCTGCGTAACCTGGAGCGCGATCTCAAGCTCACTGTATTCGGACAGGATGCGGCGATCGACTCGTTGTCGACGGCGATCAAGCTGTCTCGCGCAGGTCTCAAGTCGCCTGACAAGCCGGTCGGTTCGTTCCTGTTCGCCGGTCCTACGGGCGTCGGCAAGACCGAGGCGCTCGTCAGCTGGCCAAGGCACTGGGCGTCGAGTTGATCCGTTTCGACATGTCCGAGTATATGGAACGGCACACCGTTTCCCGTCTGATCGGCGCGCCTCCGGGCTATGTCGGTTTCGACCAGGGCGGTCTGCTGACCGAGGCCATTACCCGTCAGCCACATTGCGTGCTGTTGCTCGATGAAATCGAAAAGGCTCACCCGGAAGTCTTCAACCTGCTTCTGCAGGTGATGGACCACGGTACGCTGACCGACAACAACGGGCGCAAGGCGGACTTCCGCAATGTGATCGTGATCATGACCACCAACGCCGGGGCCGAGTCTGCTGCGCGGGCTTCGATCGGTTTCACGCATCAGGACCATTCGTCCGACGCGATGGAAGTGATCAAGAAGAGCTTCACGCCAGAGTTCCGCAACCGCCTGGATACCATCATTCAGTTCGGTCGCCTCAGCCACGAAGTCATCAAGAGTGTGGTCGACAAGTTCCTCACCGAGCTTCAGGCCCAGCTGGAAGACAAGCGCGTACTGCTCGAAGTGTCCGAGGCGGCGAGAAGCTGGCTGGCGCAGGGTGGTTACGATGCAGCAATGGGTGCCAGACCGATGGCTCGCCTGATTCAGGACAAGATCAAACGGCCACTCGCCGAAGAGATCCTGTTCGGCGAACTGTCAGAGCATGGCGGCGTGGTTCACATCGATATCAAGGATGGCGAGATCACCTTCGATTTCGAAACCACGGCGGAAATGGCCTGATAGCCGACGCCTCGCCCCGCATCATTGATCGATGCGGGGCAGGTCGAGGGCATCGGACGTAAAAAACAGGCATACAAAAACGCCCGGCTTATGCCGGGCGTTTTTGTTAATGCCTGTTTAACGAGCGCGGTAGGTGATGCGCCCTTTGCTCAGGTCGTAGGGCGTCAGCTCTACACGCACTTTGTCACCGGTCAGAATACGGATGTAGTTCTTGCGCATCTTGCCGGAGATATGCGCGGTTACGACGTGCCCGTTTTCCAACTCCACGCGAAACATGGTGTTGGGCAGGGTGTCGACGACAGTGCCTTCCATTTCGAAGCTGTCTTCTTTCGACATGCAGTAAAGCCCTCGGTATACAAATGAGTGGCCCGGTGCAAGTGGCGCCAGGCAAAAGCGGCGTGCATTGTGCCCGAAAAAACCAGTTTAAGCCAAGGGGTTCAATACAGAGTGACCCATCTTTGATTGGTGAGCAGCTCGATGGGGCGATATTGGGTCTTGTAATTCATCTTTTTGCAGTTCTTGATCCAGTAGCCCAGGTACACCGCCTGCAGTTGAAGTCTGGCAGCCTCGGCGATCTGCCACAAAATGGCGTAACGGCCCAGACTGCGGCGTTCTTCATCGGGTTCGTAGAACGTGTAGACCGCGGAAAGTCCGTTGGGCAGCAGGTCGGTGACGGCAACTGCCAGCAGACGTTGATCGACACGAAATTCGTAAAAGCGCGAAAAAGGCAGATCGCGAACCAGGAATGTCGAAAATTGCTCCTGGCTCGGCGGAAACATGTCGCCGTCAGCATGACGTTGTTCAATATAACGCTGATAAAGATCGAAGTATTCCTGAGTGAACGCGGGCTTGGCGCTTTGCACCTGAATGTCGACATTGCGTTTCAGAATGCGTTTTTGCTGACGGTCGGGTACGAAGAGGTTCACCGGAATGCGCGCAGGCACACAGGCACTGCAGTTCTGGCAGTGCGGGCGATAGAGATGGTCACCGCTGCGGCGAAACCCCATGTCCGACAAGTCAGCGTAGACCTGTACGTCCATCGGCTGGCTGGGGTCCAGAAACAGGGTCGTCGCCTGCTCTTCGGGCAGGTAACTGCAAGTGTGCGGTTGAGTGGCATAAAACTTCAGCCTCGCCAGCTCTGTCATGGTCGTCGCCTAATGGTGAATCCTTACCCATGAGTGTATGCCAGCCTGTCAAACTCGCCTAGCTGACCAGTCGGCGTCGGTCGGCTGATCCAGATGGCGGGACAGGTAATCGGCGAAGGTCTGCCGGGGAATGGAGCGCGCGCCGAAGCTATGCAAATGTTGCGTGGGCATCTGGCAGTCGATCAAGACAAATCCCCAGGCAGTCAAATGTTCCACCAGGGTGGCAAAACCGACTTTCGAGGCATTGTCTGCCCGGCTGAACATCGACTCGCCGAAAAACAGCTGGCCCATTGCCAGGCCGTACAGCCCGCCGACCAGCTCATCCTGATCCCAGACCTCGACGCTATGTGCGTGACCGCGGCGGTGCAGTTCGACATAGGCCGCCTGCATCGAGCCGGTTATCCAGGTTTCGTTGGCATAACTGCGAGGGGCGGCGCAGGCCTTGATCACGCTGGCGAAATCCTGATCGAAGGTCACCCGATAGCGCGACTGGCGCAGAACCTTGGCCAGGCTGCGCGAAATATGAAGTTCTTCGGGAAACAGCACCGTGCGCGGATCGGGAGACCACCAGAGAATCGGCTGCCCGTCCTGAAACCAGGGAAAGCAGCCGTGTCGATAGGCGCTGATCAGGCGATCGGCTGACAAGTCTCCGCCTGCGGCGAGCAAACCGTTGGGTTCACGGAGGGCTTTTTCCAATGGGGGAAAATCGAGGCTGTTGCGGTTCAACCAGGTCAGCATGGCATCACAACTTTACGGAAGGGGAGGGCGCACCTGTCTGTGAGTGCAACTCTGTGCGACAGGTGTGGTCACAAGCGGTTGTCATTATGGCGCGTACCTTGTGCATGCGGTAGGGCGCGAGCCGCGCAGCGGCCATGTGGCCGTTCAAGTTGCAGACTGTTGATAGAAACACGTCATAAGCCTTTGTCACAAAACGTAATGCATGCTCAAATTGAACATCGTCAGTGAAGGTGAAGGCATGTTCCGGCTTGCGGAACCGTCTGAAGTGGATCTGGTGTGTTTTCGTACAGACTCAAGTGGCTGTAAAACCGTACAATGCCTGTTTTGGGCGTTATCATTCAAGCGTCTGTCGACAGGCTTTCCCGCTGTCTGTACTCCCTGTCCATGCGGGAGCAGTCAGTGCCGTCCGACAGCCGTTTCTGGTCAATCAACGAGATGTTCGCGCTACCGCGCAGGAAATAAAGCGTTTTGAAGAAATCCACCCCAGCACCCAGCGCTGTCCCGCTCTGGCGACAGCAATTGCACTACCGGCTCAAGGAAGGGGCCCTGATCGCCTTTGGCGCACTGTGCCTGTATCTGATGATGGCCTTGCTGACCTACGATCAGAGCGATCCCGGCTGGAGCCACACCAGCAGCAATGCGGCACAGGTGCAGAATGCCGCAGGACGTGCAGGTGCGTTCTGTGCCGATATTCTGTTCATGATTCTGGGCTATTTCGCCTACATCTTCCCGCTGTTGCTGGCGATCAAGGCCTGGCAGGTGTTTCGCCATCGCCATGAGCCTTGGCAATGGAGCGGCTGGCTTTTCTCCTGGCGTCTGATCGGGCTGGTGTTCCTGATCCTGGCGGGCGCTGCGCTGGCGCATATCCACTTCCATTTCTCGGCCGGCTTCCCGGGCTCGGCAGGCGGTGTACTGGGCGAAGTGCTCGGCGATCTGGCCAAGAAAGCGCTGAATATTCAAGGCAGCACCTTGCTATTCATCGCCCTGTTTCTATTCGGTCTGACCGTGTTTACCGACCTGTCCTGGTTCAAGGTGATGGATGTCACCGGCAAGATCACCCTCGACCTGTTCGAACTGTTTCAGGGCGCTGCAAACCGCTGGTGGACTGCCCGCGCCGAGCGCAAGCAGATGGTTGCGCAGCTGCGTGAAGTGGACATGCGCGTCAACGATGTGGTCGCGCCTGTAGCGCCCGATCGGCGCGAGCAGGCCAAGGCCCGAGAGCGTCTGGTGGAGCGTGAAGCGTCGTTGAGCAAACACATGACCGAGCGCGAAAAGCACGTGCCCGCAGTCATCGCGCCAGCGCCTTCGAAGCCTGTAGAGCCCAGCAAGCGTGTGATGAAGGAAAAGCAGGCCCCGTTGTTCGTGGACAGCGCAGTTGAGGGTACTCTGCCGCCGATTTCCATCCTCGACCCTGCGGAGAAGAAACAGCTCAACTATTCGCCGGAGTCTCTGGCGGCTGTCGGCCACCTGCTGGAAATCAAGCTCAAGGAATTCGGTGTGGAGGTGTCGGTAGACTCCATCCATCCCGGTCCGGTGATTACTCGTTACGAGATCCAGCCAGCCGCCGGCGTCAAGGTCAGCCGCATTTCCAACCTCGCCAAGGACCTTGCGCGTTCGCTTGCCGTGACCAGCGTGCGTGTGGTCGAGGTGATTCCGGGCAAGACCACGGTCGGTATCGAGATCCCCAACGAAGACCGCCAGATCGTGCGCTTCTCCGAAGTGTTGTCGACCCCCGAATACGATAACGCCAAGTCGCCCGTCACCCTGGCGCTGGGCCACGACATTGGCGGCAAGCCGGTGATTACCGATCTGGCCAAGATGCCCCACCTGCTGGTAGCCGGTACGACCGGTTCCGGTAAGTCGGTGGGTGTGAACGCCATGATCCTGTCGATCCTGTTCAAGTCCGGCCCGGAAGACGCCAAGCTGATCATGATCGACCCGAAAATGCTCGAGCTGTCCATCTACGAAGGTATTCCGCACCTGTTGTGTCCGGTGGTCACCGACATGAAGGACGCCGCCAACGCCCTGCGCTGGAGCGTTGCCGAGATGGAGCGCCGTTACAAGCTGATGGCGAAGATGGGCGTGCGTAACCTGTCCGGCTTCAATCAGAAGGTCAAGGAAGCCCAGGACGCCGGTGAGCCGCTTGCCGATCCGCTGTACAAGCGCGAAAGCATTCATGACGAAGCGCCGCTGCTGAGCAAGCTGCCGACCATCGTCGTAGTGGTGGACGAGTTCGCCGACATGATGATGATCGTCGGCAAGAAGGTCGAAGAGCTGATCGCACGTATCGCCCAGAAAGCGCGTGCTGCGGGTATCCACCTGATTCTCGCGACCCAGCGTCCTTCGGTGGATGTGATCACCGGCCTGATCAAGGCCAACATTCCGACGCGTATGGCGTTCCAGGTGTCGAGCAAGATCGACTCGCGGACCATCATCGACCAGGGCGGTGCCGAACAACTGTTGGGCCACGGCGACATGCTGTACATGCCGCCAGGCACCAGCCTGCCGATTCGTGTGCATGGCGCGTTCGTTTCCGACGAAGAAGTGCATCGTGTGGTAGAAGCCTGGAAGCTGCGAGGTTCCCCGGACTACAACGACGATATTCTCGCTGGCGTCGAAGAGCCCGGCAGCGGCTTTGATGGCGGTAGTGGCGAGGGCAGTGAAGACAGCGAAAGCGACGCGCTTTACGATGAGGCCGTCAAGTTTGTGCTTGAAAGCCGCCGTGCATCGATTTCCGCCGTACAGCGCAAGCTGAAGATCGGCTATAACCGCGCAGCACGCATGATCGAAGCGATGGAAATGGCAGGGGTCGTGACCTCCATGAATACCAACGGTTCGCGTGAAGTCCTGGCCCCCGGGCCGGTGCGCGACTGATTTTTTACCACCCCGTATTGCGGCGACGGCGTGCACGCCACGCCGTCGCATCATCATCGACTTCAAAGAGGAATCCAATGCGCCTTATCCGCATGCTGTTGGCCACCGCACTGACCTTCTCCATGATCCCCGCCCATGCCGACAGCAAGGACGTGGCGCGCCTGACCCAGTTGCTGGAGAAATCCCAGACCCTGACCGCCCGCTTCTCGCAACTGACGCTGGATGGTGGCGGTACCCAGTTGCAGGAAACCACCGGCGAAATGGCCCTGCAGCGCCCCGGCTTGTTCAACTGGCACACCGATGCGCCACAGGAACAGTTGATGGTCTCGGACGGCAAGAAAGTTTCGCTGTGGGACCCTGATCTGGAGCAGGTCACGATCAAGAAACTCGATCAGCGCCTGACCCAGACTCCAGCCTTGCTGCTGTCCGGTGACGTATCGAAGATCAGCGAAAGCTTCGACATCACCGCGAAAGAAGCGGGTGGCGTGATCGATTTCACGCTCAAGCCCAAAACCAAGGACACGCTGTTCGACAGCCTGCGCCTGTCGTTTCGCAACGGCATCATCAACGACATGCAGTTGATCGACAGCGTCGGGCAGCGCACCAATATCCTGTTCACCGGGGTCAAGGCCAACGAGTCGATCGCAGCCAGCAAGTTTCAGTTCCAGATTCCCAAGGGCGCTGATGTCATTCAAGAGTAAAAGGGCCGATTTCTGACCATGGATCTGTTCAGCCGCGAACCGATAGCCCAGCCTCTGGCTGCACGTTTGCGTGCTACCAACCTGGATGAATATGTCGGTCAGGAACATGTACTTGCCCACGGCAAGCCTCTGCGTGAGGCGCTGGAGCAAGGCGCACTGCACTCGATGATTTTCTGGGGGCCGCCCGGCGTGGGCAAGACCACCCTGGCGAAGCTGCTGGCCAAGGTGTCGGACGCGCACTTCGAGACGGTTTCGGCGGTGCTCGCCGGGGTCAAGGAAATCCGTCAGGCAGTGGAAGTGGCCAGGCAGCAGGCCGGACAGTACGGCAAGCGCACCATCCTGTTCGTTGACGAAGTGCACCGCTTCAACAAGTCACAGCAGGACGCCTTCCTGCCTTACGTCGAGGACGGTACGCTGATCTTTATCGGCGCGACCACCGAAAACCCCTCGTTCGAACTCAACAACGCCTTGTTGTCCCGGGCGCGTGTCTACGTGCTCAAAAGCCTGGACGAAGCGGCGCTGCGCAAGCTGGTCAATCGTGCCCTGACCGAAGAGCGCGGGCTGGGCAAGCGGCAACTGACCCTGAGCGATGAGGGGTTTGCGATTCTGATGTCTGCCGCCGATGGCGACGGTCGGCGCATGCTCAACCTGCTGGAGAACGCTTCGGATCTGGCCGAAGACGGCAGCGAAATCGACGTCGGGCTGCTGCAAAGCCTGTTGGGTGACAGTCGACGCCGCTTCGACAAGGGCGGCGAGGCGTTCTATGACCAGATATCGGCCTTGCACAAGTCGATTCGCGGTTCAAATCCCGATGCGGCGCTGTACTGGTTTGCGCGGATGATCGACGGCGGCTGTGATCCACTGTATCTGGCGCGCCGCGTGGTGCGCATGGCCAGTGAAGATATCGGCAATGCCGATCCTCGTGCGCTGCCCTTGTGCATGTCCGCCTGGGATGTACAGGAACGCCTTGGCAGCCCCGAGGGCGAGCTGGCGGTCGCACAGGCCATTGTCTATCTCGCCTGTGCGCCGAAAAGCAACGCGGTCTACATGGCGTTCAAGGCGGCCATGCGTGAAGCGGGTGAGCACGGTTCGCTGGAGGTTCCGCTGCACTTGCGCAATGCGCCTACCAAGCTGATGAAGCAGCTCGGTTATGGCGAAGAATATCGCTATGCCCATGATGAGCCTGATGCTTACGCAGCTGGCGAAGACTACTTTCCAGATGAGCTGGAGCCACGGCAGTATTACCAGCCTGTGCCTCGCGGTCTGGAGCTCAAGATCGGTGAAAAGCTCAGGCATCTGAACGCATTGGACGATGCCAGCCCTCGCAAGCGGAGAAAGTGATGATTCAGACTATTCTTGCGGTGTCGATTGCCGGGATCGCTGGTACATTATTGCGCTTTGCGACAGGCACCTGGGTCAGCGCCAACTGGCCACGTTATTTTTACGCGGCGACGCTGGCAGTCAACATCGTCGGGTGCCTGATCATCGGTGTACTGTACGGACTGTTCCTGCTGCGTCCGGAAGTACCCATCGAAATTCGTGCCGGCTTGATTGTCGGTTTTGTAGGCGGTCTGACGACCTTTTCATCCTTTTCACTGGATACGCTGCGCCTGCTGGAAAGCGGGCAGGTACCGCTGGCCCTCGGCTATGCCGGTATCAGTGTATTCGGCGGGCTGCTCGCAACCTGGGCTGGCCTGTCCCTGACCAGACTTTGATAGACGAGAGAACGATATGCTCGATTCCAAACTGTTACGTACTCAACTTCAGGACGTAGCGGATCGCCTGGCTTCCCGTGGCTTCACTCTGGATGTGGCGCGCATTGAATCGCTGGAAGCCCAGCGCAAGGTAGTGCAGACCCGCACCGAACAGCTGCAGGCCGAGCGCAATGCCCGTTCCAAATCCATTGGTCAGGCCAAGCAGCGCGGTGAGGACATTGCGCCGTTGATGGCTGATGTCGAGCGCATGGGCAACGAGCTGAGCGAAGGCAAGGTCGAGCTGGACGGCATTCAGGCCGAACTGGATGCGCTGGTGCTGAGCATTCCGAACCTGCCTCATGAGTCCGTGCCGGTCGGTGCCGACGAAGAAGGCAACGTCGAAGTACGTCGCTGGGGTACGCCGACGTCATTCGATTTCGAGGTCAAGGATCACGTTGCGCTGGGCGAGAAGTTCGGCTGGCTGGATTTCGAGACTGCCGCCAAGCTGTCCGGCGCGCGCTTTGCGCTGCTGCGTGGCCCGATCGCACGTCTGCACCGTGCCCTCGCACAATTCATGATCAATCTGCACATCAACGAGCACGGCTACGAAGAGACCTACACGCCCTATCTGGTGCAGGCTCCAGCGTTGCAGGGCACAGGTCAGCTGCCCAAGTTCGAGGAAGACCTGTTCAAGATCTCCCGCGAAGGTGAAGCCGACCTGTACCTGATTCCGACTGCCGAAGTGTCGCTGACCAATATCGTGTCGGGTGAAATCCTCGACGCCAAACAGCTGCCTCTCAAGTTTGTCGCCCATACCCCTTGCTTCCGCAGTGAAGCGGGCGCGTCCGGGCGTGATACCCGCGGCATGATCCGCCAGCACCAGTTCGACAAGGTCGAGATGGTCCAGATCGTTGCGCCTGACGACTCCATGGCCGCGCTCGAGTCGCTGACCGGCAACGCCGAACGCGTCCTGCAACTGCTTGAACTGCCTTATCGCACGCTGGCGCTGTGCACCGGCGATATGGGTTTCAGTGCGGTGAAGACCTACGACCTGGAAGTCTGGATTCCGAGCCAGGACAAATATCGCGAAATCTCTTCCTGCTCCAACTGCGGTGATTTCCAGGCGCGCCGCATGCAGGCTCGCTGGCGCAACCCGGAAACCGGCAAGCCGGAGCTGGTCCACACCCTCAACGGGTCGGGCCTGGCGGTAGGCCGCACACTGGTGGCGGTGCTGGAAAACTATCAGCAGGCGGACGGTTCGATTCGTGTGCCTGAGGTGCTCAAGCCTTACATGGGCGGCCTTGAGGTCATCGGTTAAATGGAATTTCTGCCGCTGTTCCATAACCTGCGTGGCAGCCGGGTGCTGGTGGTTGGCGGCGGTGAAATTGCCCTGCGCAAATCACGTCTGATTGCCGACGCCGGGGCAGTGCTGCGCGTGGTTGCGCCGGAAATCGAGGCGCAACTGAGCGAGCTGGTTGTCCAGAGCGGCGGTGAGATGATCCTGCGCGGCTACAGCGAATGCGACCTTGATGGTTGCGTGCTGATTATTGCTGCGACGGATGATGAGCCGCTCAACGCTCAGGTGTCCCGCGATGCCCGCTTGCGTTGCGTTCCGGTCAACGTCGTCGACGCCCCGGCGTTGTGTACGGTGATCTTTCCGGCCATCGTCGACCGCTCGCCGCTGGTGATCGCCGTGTCCAGTGGCGGCGATGCGCCGGTGCTGGCACGTTTGATTCGCGCCAAGCTGGAAACCTGGATTCCGTCCTCCTACGGTCAGCTCGCCGGGCTGGCCGCTCGTTTTCGCAATCAGGTCAAAGGCCTGTTTCCGAACGTGCAGCAGCGTCGGGCGTTTTGGGAAGAAGTTTTTCAGGGGGCCATCGCCGATCGCCAACTGGCCGGGCAGGGCGCCGAGGCCGAGCGCATGCTGATCGCCAAGATTGCCGGCGAGCCGCCTCCCGAGACCGGTGAGGTCTATCTGGTCGGTGCGGGTCCCGGTGATCCGGATTTGCTGACTTTTCGGGCCTTGCGCCTGATGCAGCAGGCGGATGTGGTGCTGTACGACCGCCTGGTCGCGCCAACGATTCTTGACCTGTGCCGTCGTGATGCCGAGCGTGTCTACGTTGGCAAGCGCCGTGCGGAACATGCCGTTCCGCAGGAACAGATCAACCAGCAACTGGTTGCGCTGGCAAAGCAGGGCAAGCGAGTGGTGCGTCTGAAGGGCGGTGATCCGTTCATCTTCGGCCGTGGCGGCGAGGAAATCGAAGAGCTGGCGGCGCATGGCATTCCGTTCCAGGTGGTGCCTGGCATCACCGCTGCCAGCGGTTGCGCGGCGTATGCGGGTATACCGCTGACGCACCGTGATCACGCGCAATCGGTACGTTTTATCACCGGGCACTTGAAAAACGGTACGACAGATCTGCCTTGGTCAGACCTGGTAGCGCCTGCGCAAACACTGGTGTTTTACATGGGGCTGATCGGTTTGCCGGTCATCTGTGAGCAGTTGATCCGGCACGGTCGCTCTGCCGACACGCCTGCTGCACTGGTCGAGCAGGGCACCACCGTCAATCAGCGTGTGTTCACGGGTACCTTGGCAAACCTGCCGCAACTGGTCGCCGAGCATGATGTTCATGCGCCGACGCTGGTGATCATCGGTGAGGTGGTCAAGTTGCGTGAAAAGCTGGCGTGGTTCGAGGGCGCTCAGGCGACTCTCTGATGCCAATGGTGGGTAGCCCGTCCGGGCTATCCACCCCTTCTTCCCATACGTCAGTTGTTCCAGACACCTTCACCGGACAGTCGCTCACGGTCATGATCGGCCTGCAGATCGAGTGCGGGCCCCTTCGGTATGATGCCGGTCGGGTTGATGGTGCGATGGCTCCCGTAGTAATGCCCTTTGATGTGCTCGAAACTCACCGTCTCTGCGATCCCCGGCCACTGATACAGCTCGCGTAGCCAGTTGCTGAGATTGGGGTAGTCCGCGATGCGCCGCAGGTTACATTTGAAGTGGCTGTAATACACCGCATCGAAGCGCACGATGGTGGTGAACAGGCGTATGTCTGCTTCAGTGAGGTGTTTGCCTGTCAGGTAACGCTTTTCGCCGAGCAGGTTTTCCAGCACGTCCAGTTCAGCGAACACATCGTCGAACGCCTCCTCATACGCGCCCTGCGAGGTGGCGAAACCAGCCCGGTATACGCCGTTGTTGACCTTCGGGTAGATCTGCTCGTTAAGCTCGTCAATGCTCGCGCGTAGCGCTTGCGGGTAGAAATCCAGCGTATTGCCGGTCAACTCGTCGAATGCAGAATTGAACATGCGGATGATTTCCGCAGATTCGTTGCTGACGATGCATTGCTGCTGCTTGTCCCACAGCACCGGAACGGTGACACGGCCGGTGTACCGAGGGTCGTCGGCGGTGTAGCGTTGGTGAAGGAACTGCAGGTCATCCAGTGCATCGCCGCTGGAGCCTTTCTGCTGGTCGAAGGTCCAGCCGTTTTCCAGCATCAGCCAACTGACTACCGAAACATTGATCAGGCTTTCCAGGCCCTTGAGCTTGCGCAAGATAAGCGTGCGGTGTGCCCACGGGCACGCCAGAGACACGTACAGGTGATAGCGGCCCGCCTGCGCAGCAAAACCGCCTGCACCGGACGGTCCCGGCTGTCCATCGGGCGTGACCCAACTGCGTCGCTGAGCATTTTCGCGCTGAAATGCGCCATCTTTGCTGCTTTCGTACCACTGGTCTTGCCAGTGTCCTTCGACCAGAAGGCCCATGTCTGACTCCCATTTCCAGGTGATAGAGCTTGGAGGTCAGCGCGGGTGCATCGGTTCGACTGGATTACGGCCTTTCATTGTCGAAAGGCCGGCGGGTCACAGATTGATGTTGCGGCGATCCCAGAATACCTGCGCCTGGGCGAAGGCCTCGTCGCGATCGACGCCCAGGCCGCGCAAGGCGAGCGCCATGGTCGATATCAAGGCCAGTTGCGGGTAACTGTCTTCGATTTCTCCTCGCCACAAGGCCAGCAGCTGCTGCGGGTCGAGCGTTGCCGGTTTTACGTGGCGGCGCGGTGAGAGCGCTGGCCATTCTTCATCCCACGGCTGGCCGCCGGTGGTGCCGTACAGGTGGCTGATGGTGTCGGGGTTGATCTCGATTTCGCCGCCATCACCTTTGACCACGATGGCGTTGTCGCCGAGCAGGCTGCTGGCATCGCGATGCACGCTTTGATAGCCCGGGTGAAAAATGCTTTGCAGGCCGCAACGCGCCTGCAGCGGATTGAGAATCCTCGCCAGCGAGTGAATGGGCGAGCGCAGCCCCAGCGTGTTGCGCAGGTCGATCATGCGCTGCAACTGCGGTGCCCAGTCGGCGAGCGGAATGAACGCCAGCTGTTCTTGCTCGAGCGAGGTCTTGACCGCTGACCAGTTGCGGCACAGAGGAATCTTCAGCAGGTCCAGCAGTTGCTCGGTGTACAGACGCCCTGCGGTATGCGCGCCGCCGCCGTGCAGGAGGATCCTGACGCCGTTTTGCGCCAGGCATTTGGCCGCCAGCAAATACCACGGCAGGTGACGCTTTTTCCCGGCATAGGTTGGCCAGTCGATGTCGACTTGCATGGCGGGAGCGTTGAGACGTTCGCGCACCGCTTCGGTAAACCCTGCCAGTTCCTCGGGACTTTCTTCCTTGTGGCGCAGCAGCATCAGAAAAGCCCCGAGCTGGGTGTCCTCGACTTTCTCATCGAGCAGCATGCCCATGGCTTCCCGTGCTTCCTCGCGAGTCAGGTTGCGCGCGCCACGTTTGCCTTTGCCCAGAATGCGAACGAAGGTCGCAAAGGGATGTTCTTCAGGTGTTTCAGTGACAAGCGCAGCGTAATCATTCATATGCAATTGGTCGGTTTGGGCAGGCCCGCCAGCTTGGCGGCGAGTTTGGCGGGAGTGCCGTTGAACAGGCGGTTGAGGTGCATGCTGTTGCCTTTTTCCGCACCCAGCTTCAGCGCTGTGTATTTGATCAGCGGCCGTGTCGCGGGCGAAAGCTGGAACTCGGCGTAAAAGCCGCGCAGCAATTCGAGGATTTCAAGGTGCTCGGCACTCAGCTCGATGCCTTCCTCGGCGGACAGGGCGTGGGCGACGTCCAGCGACCAGTCGCTGAGGTCTTGTAGAAAACCATCCTTGTCCAGTTCGATGCTGCGCCCGTCAATGTTCAACTGTTTCATAACCAGGTATTGACCTTGTCGAAGCGCAGCGACAGTTCAACGAACGCCGGGTAGTCGATGCTGTTGACTCCGGCAGGGAGAGGCAGATTGCGTGCGCGGAGGTCTTCGTCGAGGGCGAACAACTGCGATGATTCGACCAGAGGCTGAAGGGCTTTCAGCTGCGCACTCGACGGCATCAGCGCATAGGTGGCATCGCCACAGAGCAGTACGCCATCATCCTTGCCCAGCAAGCGCAGGCAACTGTCCAGCCGGGTGTCGGCAAACGGCGAGTGAGAGAGAACATGCAAAGTAGCCATCAGATCGTAATCACCTCGTCGTACCGGTCAAAAAGCGCTGACAACTCCGCGCGCGTAGTCAATCGGCTGATCTCTTCGTTCAATGCGCCCGGGGAGATACCGCGCTCGACCAGGCTCTGCCCGCAGACGTAAAGGTCTTCGACACCGAACATCGACAGGGCTTTCAGGTTTGCGGTCAGGTCTTTCTGTTGCAGGGCGTCGGGCGACTGCTGTGGCGACAACTGAAAAACCCCGTCGTCCAGAAACAGCAGGCCCACCGACAGATCGAATGCACCGCCCGCCAGTACGATATCCAGCGCCTCGCGGGCACCGGGGCCGGACCACGGCGACTGGCGGGTGACAACCAACAGTGATCTGGGCATCTCATGGCCCTCCGAAGCAGATCAGGCGATCAGCCGATTGCACGGCATCGTGCAACTGGCCCAGCCCGGACAATTCCCACGGCTCGCGCAGGTTTGCCGCCGGCCGCTGATAACGCTCGGCCTCTTGCGTGTCGAGCACACCGCGACGCAACGCGGCGGCAATGCACACCACGCCGTCCAGCTTGTGCTCGACGATGAAGTCACGCCACTGCAGTGCCACATCCTGCTCGTCCTGCGGCGTCACGACGTTGGCCGACGCGCTGTGTACGCCGTCTTGGTAGAAGAACAACCGGACAATTTCGTGCCCGCCTGCCAGCACCGCCCTGGCGAACTGCAAGGCTCGCCGAGAGGAGGGCGCATGGGCGGCGGAAAAAAGGGAGATGGCGAATTTCATGATCGGCTCTGCCAACAAAACATGCGCAATGATAAAGAATTCAAGGGCAGGCGTGTGAGTTTGGCGCGTGCTGACCCGCAAATGCGGGGTCAGGGCGCAACCGCTTGAGTTTCAATTGATGTCCAACGGGCATCAATCGATGAAAACATAGCACTTATCGTTTCAAAGTGTGTCCGGCAGACTCCTTCCTCACAAGCGCTTACAACACTCTAATAAGATCGCTGGAGAACACTGATGCACGGCTCATCCTCATTACGAAAAGAATCCTCCCGGTCGAAGGCAGGCGCGGTATTTCGGGTCACCTCCGGTAATTTCCTCGAGCAATTCGACTTCTTCCTGTTCGGCTTCTATGCCACCCAGATCGCTTCCGCCTTTTTCCCGGCCAGCAGTGAGTTCGCTTCGCTGATGATGACCTTCGCGGTCTTCGGCGCGGGCTTCCTGATGCGTCCGCTGGGTGCCGTCATTCTCGGTGCCTACATCGATGACGTGGGCCGCCGCAAAGGGCTGATCGTGACGCTTTCGATCATGGCCAGTGGCACGTTACTGATTGTTCTGGTGCCCGGTTACGCAAGCATCGGCCTGTGGGCGCCGGCCTTGGTATTGGTCGGCCGCTTGCTGCAAGGCTTCTCTGCCGGTGCGGAATTGGGCGGGGTGTCGGTGTATCTGGCAGAAATGGCGACACCCGGCCGCAAGGGCTTCTACACCAGTTGGCAGTCAGGTAGTCAGCAGGTGGCAATCGTTGTCGCCGCTGCACTGGGTTACGGCCTGAACCAATGGATGGCACCTGCTGCTGTTGCCGACTGGGGCTGGAGAATTCCGTTTGCCATCGGTTGCCTGATCATCCCGTTCATTTTCCTGTTGCGCCGCAGCCTGCAGGAAACCGAAGAGTTCGCTACTCGCTCTCACCGTCCGACCATGCGACAGGTGTTCGCGACGCTGCTGCAAAACTGGCGTGTGGTGATTGCCGGAATGCTGATGGTGGCGATGACCACTACCACCTTTTACCTGATCACCATCTATGCACCGACATTCGGCAAAACCGTACTCAACCTGAGTACTGCCGATGCGCTTCTGGTGACGCTGCTGGTCGGTGTCTCCAACTTTATCTGGCTGCCGGTCGGCGGCATGTTGAGTGACCGTTTCGGGCGCAAGCCACTGTTGGTCGCGATGACCCTGCTGACCATCATCAGTGCGTACCCGGCGCTGTCTTTCCTCGCCCTGGCGCCCAGCTTCGGCCATATGCTGGAAGTGCTGTTGTGGTTCTCGTTCCTCTACGGCTTGTATAACGGCGCGATGATTCCGGCGCTGACCGAAATCATGCCGGTAGAGGTGCGTGTTGCCGGTTTCTCGCTGGCCTACAGCCTGGCGACGGCGGTTTTCGGTGGTTTCACTCCGGCGATCTCGACCTGGTTGATCCACTTGACCGGCGACAAGGCTGCACCTGCTTACTGGATGACATTTGCTGCAGCCTGTGCGCTGGGCGCCACACTGGTGCTCTACCGGCACATCTCGACCCGCCCGCAACTGGCTGTTTAATCAAGGAAAAATCACTATGAAATCGTTATACAAACATCAACTGGCAGCGCTTTTTCTCGGCTGTATCGCGGTCAGTGCGGCGGCGCAGGCTGAACAGCTCAAGGTCATGACCTCCGGCGGCTTTACGGCTGCGTACAAACTGCTCGGACCGCAATACGCGGCGTCTTCCGGGGACTCGCTGGACACCATTCTCGGCCCATCGATGGGCAAGGCACCCGAGGCCATCCCGAATCGTCTGGCCCGGGGCGAGCACGCCGATGTGGTGATCATGGTCGGCTATGCGCTGGATGATCTGATCAAGCAAGGCAAGGTAGACCCGGCATCGCGGGTCGAACTGGCTGATTCGCGGATCGGCATGGTGGTGAAGGAGGGCGCGGCCAAGCCTGCGATCGGCAACGACAGTGAGCTTAAAGCCACCCTGCTCAAGGCCAGGTCTGTGGCTTACTCCGACAGCGCCAGTGGCGTGTACATCGAAAAAGAGCTTTTCAAAAAGCTCGGTATCGAGAAGGAACTCGCGCCGAAGGGCAAGATGATCGAGCGCATCCCGGTGGCTTCGGTGGTTGCCAAGGGCGACTACGAAGTGGGCTTTCAACAGGTTGCCGAGCTGCTGCCGATTCCCGGCGTGACGTTCGTGGCGAAGATTCCGGAAGACGTTCAGTCGGTAACCCGTTATGCCGCGGGCATCCCGGTCAATGCCGAGCACCCGAAAGAAGCGAAAGCGTTGCTGGATTACCTGGCCTCCCCGAAAGCCCAGGCCACGGTGCAGTCCACCGGTCTGGATTCAGTTCCCCGCTGAACGTGACGGCATTTTCCTGACCAGTTGCTCCAGCTCGAGGGCTGCCGGTGTCAAGGTCCTGCCACGACGCTTGATCAGCCCTACGTTGCGAATCACCTCGGGCGCAACCAATGGCACGCTCACCAGAAACGGGTGAGCGGTCATCGGCATGGCGATGGAGGGCACCGCAGCCACGCCAAGGCCCGCTTCCACCAGGCCGATCATGGTTGTGACATGACGGGTTTCGCAGATGCTTTCCTTGTGCGGGCGCGAAGGTGCCAGCGCCTGATCCAGCACCAGACGATTACCCGAGGTGATGTCCAGGGCGATGTAGTCGTGGCGGTACATCTCTTCCCAACTGACGCTTTCGCACGTAGCCAGCGGGTGATCCCGCCTGCAGGCCATTACGTAGCGTTCCTGCAGCAGCAGTTCGAAGTCCACTTCCGGCGCCAGATTGCCGCTGAAACTCACCCCGAAATCGGCTTCGCCCAGGGCAACTGCGCTGTTGACCTCGTTGGCGCTGGCATCCATCACCCGGATTCTGATTTTCGGAAACAACCGATGGAAAGCGCTGATGACCTGCGGCATGAAGTAATAGGCGGCTGAAGGCACGCAGGCAATCGTCACGCTGCCCATTCGCGTGGAGCCGACGCCTTCGATGGTCATCAATGCGCTGTCCAGATCGTCCAGAATGCGCTCGACCTGAGGCAGAAATGCGCGGCCGACCGTAGTCAGACTGACCCTGCGGGTGGTGCGCTCGAACAGCTTCACGTTCAGTGCAGACTCGAGCTTTTCTATCCGCCGACTGAGCGCAGGCTGGGTGATCTGCACGGTTTCAGCGGCCTTGCGGAAGCTGCCGTTCTCCACTACGGCACGAAATGCCTGGAGGTCGTTGAGGTCGAAATTGATGGGCATTTGAACGTTGATCTATTGATACAGGATGCGCATCAATATATCAGACGGCGCGGGCTGAGCCGCGAGGCCTGCCGTCAAGTCGTCAATGTCTTGGCAAGCGCAATCGCGTTGGGTATATCCAGCTGGCTGGAGGCAAATGATTTGATCAACAGCGATTTTGGCAGGGCCCAGTCCCACTTTTCCCGGATCAGATTCTTCACATCTTTCAACAGGGGCTCCACATCGGTTGCATCCAGCTCTGCAATCCTGGCCAGTGCTGTCCGCACGCTTTCCTGAGAGGCACTGATTTCCAGTACCAACCCCGAAGCTGTGCACATGACCCCAGCCTGGTTGAGCAGCAGGCACAGCGCATCATTGGTGTAGTCGCCCGCCCAGGTCAGCAGGTAGCTGCTTGAGGTCGAACCCGTCAGGCGCTGGTCAGCCAGCCCCAGCCGGTGAAAGGTCTGGCGCGCTTCCGCCAGCAGGGCTTGTGCATTGGCATCAAGGAACGGGCAGGGCGTGACCTCCGTCAGTACCGCGCGCATTTCTTCACGCACCCGGTCATGGATCTTGGCGCCCAGCCCGTCGAATACCGGAGGTTCGCCGCCACGTGCGCGTATGACCGCAATGACTTTCTTTTCCAGGTCTACATCCATGACCTGCCAGCGTTTGCCTGCGAAGATGATGCGTTGCCCCAGGGTCAGCGGGCGACTGACAGGAATGGAACCCAACGGCTTGCCATCGCGAAGCAGTCTGAATTCCTCATCGCTGCTGAATGCACTGTAAAACTCATAGTGGTTGACCAGCTTTTCACCGATTTCGCCAGGCAATAGCAGGCCAGAGCTGTCCTGGACGATCAGTTTCTTTTCACCCAGAGCCTTGAGAAGGGCCATGAAGTCGGTTTTATCAATGGCTGCAAATGTTCCGCTCGCGATCAGCTCATTCCACAGCTGCGAAGCATGTGCACCACCTTGCTGCGCAATCGTCGACAGGCATTGCTGAACCAGCGTCGAGGCGTGCAGGCCGTTGGCTCTCGGAGGTTCGAACCACTTCTCTATCAACAATCGAATCATGGCGATCGTCTGCACCAGGTTTTGCCGGAGCTGATCCGAGAGGTCCGAATCAGGTGTCAGGGTGTCTTCCTGGCAATAGGCACGAAGTGTGGCAGGCTCACCTGCGCGACGTCCGGAGCGACCCAGTCGCTGGCGCAGGCTGGCCACTGATGGCGGAGGTCCGATCTGCGCAACTGCTTTGATGTTGCCGATATCGATCCCAAGCTCGAGGGTCGTGGTGCAGACGGCCGAGGCGGGCGGGCTACCCGCTTTCAGTGCTCGCTCCGTATCTTCACGCAAGTCTCGGGACAAGCTTCCGTGGTGAGGCAGGAACTCATTCGGCAAACCGTCGTTTTCGCACAAGTGCCGCAGCCTGTCGGCGTACCATTCAACCTTGTCGCGGCTGTTGGGAAAGATCAGGTTGTTACTGCCACGCAGCACCTTGTACATATGCGCGGCTATGGCGTGTCTGGTCCCGGAGACATCCTCTTCCTGCTCTTCATCCTGATCGGCGTTGTCGTCGTCTTTTGTCACGACCATCTGCAGGTTTGCCGCCAGTTTGTTCATCGGCAGCATGGTGTAACCGCGTACCTGAACCTGAAGGTCCTGGCCCGAGGCTCGAGAAATGATTTCGTCCATGCGTCGGCCTTGCCCCGGACGCAGGAACTCACGGGCGAGTGCCATCTCGCCCAGGGTCGCAGACAGGCCTACGCGTGGCAGCTTTTTGCCGACAACCGTTTCTACGCGGTGCATCAGGGACTGCAATTGTTTACCGCGCTCGCTGCCGATGAACGCGTGTAATTCGTCGATGACGATATAGCGAAGGGGCTGAAAGAGCCCCGCAAGCGCCGAGCCCCGGTTCACGAACAGGGCTTCCAGCGATTCTGGGGTTATGAGCAGGATCCCTCTGGGCGATTTCAGAAAGCGGTGCTTCCTGCTTGCCGAAACGTCCCCGTGCCAGCCGACCACCGGGATTTCCAGGCGCTCGCAAAGACGTGTCAGCCTGTCCCACTGATCATTGATCAAGGCCTTGAGCGGGCTGATATAGAGCACAGCGCCTGGCGCATCGGTGTTGTTGAGCAAATGGGTCAGAATGGGCAGAAACGCCGCCTCGGTCTTGCCCGCTGCAGTGGAGGCCGCAATGATGACGTCGCGATCAGCGTCGATCAGCGCAGGTATGGCACATTCCTGAGCATCCCTGAGCGATGTCCAGCCTTGCGACCACACCCATTGTTGTACATCGGGGTGAAGCCGTTCGAATGCGGATGAGTCAGAGCTTGAAGCTTGTGAGTTCATCATCGGCCTCTACAGTGAAATCACTTTTGCCGCCGTCATCCCTGGCAATGTCAATGGCGCCCAAAAGGTTTCTCCAGTCGGCCTCAGGGTTTTGCTCAAGAACCGCCAGCAGGTTGATGAACGCGGTGATGGTGGTGCGTGGCGTTCGAAAGTAAGCTTCGCCCATACGCTGACCGCAGTGCTCGATGAAGGCCGGGATGGCCTCTTCCGGAAGCAGGTAGTGTTCCGCGTCGCCGTAGGCATAAACGTTACGCAGGTTCAGCAGGAGGACATAGAAGTCCTCCGGGGTCAGGCTGGTCAGCCGAATGACAGGGCCGGAAAGGTCGACGTAGCCAGCCTTGGCAAAGGTGTTTTCTGCCAGGCGTGACTGTAAAGCCGGGTAGCTGTAGAGGCCGCGGCGAGTGTCCATCAGGAATTCCGGCGTGCCGCCCAGAACGAAGCCCAGTCCGTCAGTCGACCCTTGCAGTGAGTCATTGAGGATGCGCAGGATCTGTTCGTAGTTCGCATTGCGAGCCTGCGTGTTGGCAAGCTTGTAGAGGTTGACCAGTTCGTCCAGGCACACCATAAGCCCGCCGAAGCCTGCCAGGCGCACAAATCGGGAAAGCAGTTTGAGCTGATCGTACACGGACGCGTCGTCAACGATGCTTCTGACCCCGAGGGCCGCTCGTGCGTCCGTCCTGGTGGTGAATTCCCCCCGAAGCCAGCGTATTGCATCGGCTTTGAGCTGTTCGTTGCCTTCGTTAAAGCCACGGCAGTAAGCCGCTATGACTTCGGCAAAGTCATAGCCGTTGACCATTTCGGTAAGCTCGGCGAGGTTCTGGCGTATGACGGTCTCGCTGTCTACGCCTTTACTGCTCGCGTGGGTTCTGGCCTGGGAAATAAACTTTTCGACGATACCCTGAAGCGCGCCACCGTCCGGCTTGGTACGTGTAGACATGTTCTTGGCAAGCTCGGCGTACAGGGAGCGCGCCTGACCACCTGAAGCGTGCAGGCGTCGATCGGGGTTCAGATCAGCGTGCATCGTCACCAGCTTGCGTTCCATCGCAATGCCTCTGACCAGATTGAGGAAGAACGTCTTGCCCGCGCCATACTCGCCGACCACGATACGAAAGGCAGAACCACCTTCGGCCAGCCTGTCTACATCCTTGATAAGAGCTGCCAGCTCACCCGCTCGTCCGACCTGAATCAAGTGCTGCCCGACACGAGGAACGACACCTGCGCGCAGTGATTGAATGACCGCATCGCGATCCTTGGCTCGTATCTTGTTCATAGGGCAAGCTCGCTTAAAATATCCGGGTTGATTTCGATAGGGTCATCGCCCTCGGAAACCGGCATGTCGAACAACTCGAATGCCATATCGTTGATTTGCTCCAGCGCACCGTCGAGCATCAACGCCATACCTGCCGTCGCGACTTCCAGCTCTCGTCGACTCCATTGGTTGCGCGAGACCAGCAGGCGCAGAAACGCAGAGTGCCCCGCATCGAGTCCATGGAGATGGGTGCCAGTGCCTGGGGTGTCTTGTGAAGCATCGTCTTCGGCTATCTGCGTGTCGTCCTGCTGCTCGTCCTCTTGATCGTCACGAAAAACATCAGCCAGCAGCGCCGAAGCCTCTGCCGTTTCGCGTCGCAACCGGGCAACCCTGTCCATGTCCAGCACGATCCCGGAGCCTTGCTTCTTGTCGGGGCCTGTTGCTGTAGCGGCTGACAGCGCTGTCGAGACCTGTCCTGTATGCGAACCGGCCGCAGCATCATGGAGGTTGCTGTAAAGAGCGTGTGGATTGAGTTGAAGTGCCCTGTAGATCCGCTCAAGCAATCTGACTTTCTCAGGCGTAACCGCTCCGTCAGCGTGGGCAAGGTGAGTCAGGCAACCGACGATGGTCTGCTTTTCTTCCTGATTCAGCGAACCCAGCTTCTTTTTCAGGCTTGCCAGGTTGGGCGGCTGCTGCAGTTGCATCGACAGATACGCCTTGAGACGTGTTCGATGCGCGACACGCAGATGCTCCCATGAGTCGATATGCCGTTCGAGCAGTGCAACTGCATGCTGACTCGTGCCGCCATCAACCGCTGCCACGCTGCTGGCGAGATCCAGAGTGACGACAGCCGCGTTGTAGTCCGCTGTCACCCGCGACATGCCAGGATCGGGCCCGGTCGCGAACAGAACGATGCTGTCCTCAGGTTTGGGCGCACGATTGCCCGCCAGCACATCCGGTTCCATTCCTATGTGCATGTCTTCAAGTACTTTTATCAGCGCGATGATCTGGTTGCGTGCCTGGGCACCGTCAGACTTGAAACGTATCGCCAGCTGATCAAGCGTCATCAACTTCGTGGCAGGGCCGACCTCCGATTGAAGCTGTCGCAGTTCATGTCTGGCGTATTCGGGCCATAGCGATACCGGCAGCAACAGCAGCGCCTCCAATGACTCATGCTTAGCGAGATCATCGGCATTGCGGCCCATGTACCGACTGAATGGAGCAAGCACTGAAGCACAGCCCTGCACGAGGACCTGGATTTTCTTGCGGGTGGCGGACGTAATGCTGACGTCTGGCAGATCCCCCACCGGTATTTCCGGTACATCGAGGTAGGCGGACGATGGGCGATAGGTGACCCATAGTCGGGTCTTGTTCCTCAGCAGCTTCAGGCCGTCGGGAAACTGCTCTTCATATTCGGCTCTGAACAGGCGCTGAAACAGATCTGCGCATCTGCCAACAGGTTTGCCGCGCGAGATATTCGGATCCGTCAGCGCCCAGGACAAGGCCCAGGATGCGTTCAACGGGTATCTGTCGATGGCCATCTGGCCCAGCGCCACTCGCAGCACGATGGGCATTTCATAGCGATCGGCCGACTCCATTGGTGGCTCGCGCAAATACATCTGCCCTGAAATGACAGGCATGTTCAGGTATTCGAGAAGCCGCGAAGCCTGGTTGTAAAACGAAAGGTCCCGATGATAAACAGTCCGCAAACGCTCGATTTCCTGTTTTATCGCGGGAATCTCTTTTCGTGCATCGGGATCAGAAAGGCTGTCGATCAGTAAACGCCGTTCAAGGCCGTGGAAAAACATGAACAGGTAACCACTGCTTGCTTCAGGATCACAACGTCCCCCTGCCAGCCACTGCAGATAGCCCCTGCGCGCGGCTGGTTCAAGATCTTTGTAGGTCGACCAATAGTAGGCCGCCCCCGCAACGGGAGGCGTGTCGGAACCGGCCACCGGCAAGGCTGCGTCTATGAAAGAAGGTTCGGATAGTCTGAATTCGGGGTTTTGCGTGCCTGTGTAGATCATGCCGCCGGGCAAGATGATATCGGCCACGGTGAGCGGCTCACCTGGACGCAGCCATCTGGCTTTCGCCGGGCGATCAGGTGCCTTGGGGATGCTGAAAGAGTGGGTGCCGGGTGAGTCCTGCCGGATGGTAAAGAACTCGGATTCACGCTCTGGATGGCGCATCTGCGAGGAGGAAGGTGAGGGTGCCTGTTCCGGCGGCGTGTCCGCCTGCGGTTGCGTACCGCCAACCAGGTTGGGAGACGGCCTGCTGAAGCGCGCATAACGGCCTATGGCCAGGTCAGCGTAGTTCTCATCGGACGCCTTGGTATGGATACGGCCTGAACAAGGCTGAGTGCCGCCGGCGAGATTCTCTGACGCCCGACTGAAGCGGGCATATCGACCGATCGCGAGGCGTTCGAACTCTTCATCGGTACGGCGTCTTCCCAAGGTGGCTGGCGCTGAGTCGTGGCCGTCAGCCTCGGCAGCTTGCCGAATCTCGTCCGCATGGCGTTGCGTGCCTCCAACAGGATGGACAAGCGTTCGGCTGGGGGCCATTGGGGTCTTCCATGGTTCATCGGCTGGCAAACTGGCAGTATCCACATTTTGTCAGCGCGGGCCAAGCATCGGCGGATGAGCTTGCGGATGCATCAGCCAAACCCCGGAAACGACAAAGCCCTGAATAATCAGGGCTTTGCGCTGCCAAATATGGCGGAGGCATAGAGATTCGAACTCTAGGACCTGTTACAGTCGGCAGTTTTCAAGACTGCTGCCTTAAACCACTCGGCCATACCTCCACTTCGTTGCGGGCGCCATAATACCGGAATGAAACAAGCTGTCAAACTCTGTGACTAGCCAGTTGCAGCGCCTCTGTTATGATCTTTGCAACTCAACATTTCAACAGCAAGGAGTTTCGCCATGCGCGAACAGGATTACAGCCTTAAAACCGGCATGCAGGCCGACCAGCTCGAGGTTAGTCGTGTCCTGCGCAATACTTACGGTCTTCTCGCCCTGACACTGGCTTTCAGTGGTGTCATGGCCTTCGTCGCTCAGCAGATGCGCGTCGGCTACCCGAACATTTTCGTGGTGCTGATCGGCTTCTACGGTCTGTTCTTCCTGACCAACAAGCTGCGTGATTCGGTCTGGGGTCTGGTGTCGACCTTCGCCCTGACAGGTTTCATGGGGTTCCTGCTGGGCCCGATCCTCAACCGTTACCTGGGCATGGCCGGGGGTGCTGAAGTGGTTAGCTCCGCCTTCGCGATGACGGCTCTGGTATTCGGCGGTCTCTCGGCCTATGTACTGATCACTCGCAAGGACATGAGCTTCCTGGGTGGTTTCATTACCGCAGGTTTCTTTGTCCTGCTGGGTGCGGTAGTGGCCAGCATGTTCTTCCAGATCAGCGGTTTGCAACTGGCTATCAGCGCGGGCTTCGTGCTGTTCTCGTCGGTGTGCATTCTGTTCCAGACCAGCGCGATCATTCAGGGTGGCGAGCGTAACTACATCATGGCGACGGTCAGCCTGTATGTATCGATCTATAACCTGTTCATCAGCCTGCTGCAGATCTTCGGCATCATGAGCCGCGACGACTGATTTACCTGGCCTGAACATTCAGGCCACTGCGCTTCAACAAAAGCCCCGACTCGTCGGGGCTTTTTGCGTTTCTGTGTCGGGGAAAAGTGTCAGCTTTGGCCAATGGCAAGGCTGGCGAAATGCTGTTCATAGCGGCTGAGTGGGGCGCGTCATTACCCAAGGCATTCGTGGTCAGTCGAAGCCATAAAATTCCTGACCTATCAGTCATATTTATCAAGCTTGTTACAGTCTGTTCAAGCGCTTATCGACGATCTCATCATCACAAAAAATAATATCAGGCGATTCTCCAATGCCTGTAGGCGCTTGCCCATTTGAGGCCACTTGACATCATCGAACAGCGCTGGACACAAGATTTCAAGATGTGTCAGTTTTGTTACGCAACACGATTTCACGCTTCACCAGGCGAGTGACCGGACTCTCTCGCTACAGGGGAGAGTCTTGTCTTACCTGACCTGTCAATCAATCAGCAAACAAGGAAGTGTCATGACGAAAGTCAAAGAAAATGCTGCAATCCAACTTTCCGCTGCTACCAGCACCTCTTTCGACCAGATCAATGCGTTCGCGCACCAGTATGACCGTGGCGGCAACCTCACGATCAATGGCAAGCCCTCGTATTCAGTCGATCAGGCCGCTGATTATATTCTTCGCGACGACGCCTCCTGGACTGATCGCGATGGCAACGGCACCATCAACCTCACTTACACGTTCCTGACGGCCAAACCTGCCGGGTTCGACAATTCGCTGGGGACTTTCAGTGCGTTCAACGCGCAGCAGAAAGCACAGGCAGTATTGTCGATGCAATCCTGGGCAGACGTTGCCAAGGTCAGCTTCACCCAGGCAGCTTCCGGCGGCGACGGGCATATGACCTTCGGCAACTACAGCAACGGCAGTGCAGGCGGGGCAGCTTTTGCCTACCTGCCCAGCGGCAACAGCCGTACTGACGGCCAGTCCTGGTACCTTGTCGATAACAGCTACAAGGTCAACACCACCCCGGACAATGGCAATTACGGTCGTCAGACCCTGACCCATGAAATCGGCCACACCCTTGGCCTGTCTCACCCAGGTGACTACAACGCGGGCGAGGGCAATCCGAGCTACAAGGACGCCACTTACGCAGAAGATACCCGTGGCTACAGCGTCATGAGCTACTGGAGTGAGTCCAACACTGACCAGAACTTCGTCAAGGGCGGCGCTCCGTCGTACTCTTCGGCGCCGTTGCTGGATGACATCACTGCCGTTCAGCAGCTCTATGGCGCGAACATGAGCACCCGTGCCGGTGATACGGTCTATGGGTTCAACTCCACTGCCGGGCGCGATTTCTACAGCGCCACCTCCGCCTCTTCCAAGGTGGTGTTCTCGGTGTGGGATGGCGGGGGCAAGGATACCCTCGACTTCTCAGGTTTCACCCAGAACCAGAAGATCAACCTCAATGCCGCCTCGTTCTCGGATGTCGGCGGTATGGTGGGTAACGTTTCGATCGCCAAGGGTGTGGTGGTTGAAAACGCGCTGGGCGGTTCGGGCAATGACCTGTTGATCGGCAATGCTGCCGCCAACGACCTCAAGGGTGGTGCCGGCAACGACATCATCTACGGTGGTGGCGGTGCCGACAGCCTGACCGGTGGTGCGGGTGCCGACATCTTCGTGTTTGGCGCCAGCTCTGATTCCAACCGTGCGGGCCAGGATACGATTCGTGATTTCGTCAGCGGTCAGGACAAGATCGACGTGTCGGCCATTTCCACGCTGAGCGCGTTGCAGTTCGTCAACGCGTTCAGCGGCCACGCTGGCGAGGCGATCCTCAACTATAACCAGAGCAGCAATCTGGGCAGTCTGGCGATCGACTTCACCGGTCAGGGCATTGGCGATTTTCTGGTCGGTACTGTAGGTCAAGCATTGGCTACTGATATCGTGGTTTAATCTGTAACAATCATGGACGACCCTGCGGTTGTCCATGATCTGAAAAGTACCCCGCCATGAAGATCACTCACGTTTTTCGAATCGTGCCAGCAGCCTTTGCGCTGCTGGTGGGTATTTCTGGAGCAAGCCTGGCCATGAGTTTGAAACTGCCCAATCCTGATGAACTCAGCGGCAAGTGGCGACTTTCTCTTCAGGGAAAGACGAACGAAGTCTGTGAGCTGCATCTCAATACCGAAGTACCGCAACTGACGGGCGATCTCGCCTGCGCAGTGAAGTGGTTGCATGAAGCACCCACTGGCTGGTTTCCGACTCCGGATGGCCTGGCGTTCACCGACAAGAAAGGCAATCGCCTGATTCACCTCAATAACATGGGGGAGCAGATCTATCAGGCGCGTCTGCCCGGCGGTGAAGTGCTGGTCCTTGGACGGCTCGCCGATTAAGCGTTTCACGGACCTACGCGAGTTGTTTGTCAAAACCCAGGGATGTCACTCCGTCACAAGCAAGACCATCAAGGAACAACCATGAGTGCGTTGCCCCAAAGCGCCCGGCCGCCGCTTTATAAAGCGCTGGCTGACTACAAGAGCGCGTTGATCGGTGTCGGTTGTTTTACCGCGCTGATCAACGTGCTGATGCTCGCCCCATCGATTTACATGCTGCAAGTCTATGACCGCGTACTGACCTCACAGAACCAGACCACCCTGGCCATGCTGACGCTGATGGTGGTCGGGTTCTTTGCGTTTATCGGCTTGCTGGAGATGATCCGCAGCTTTGTGGTGATCCGCATCGGCAGCGAGTTGGAGAAGCGTTTCAATCTGCGCGTCTATCAGGCCGCGTTCGAGAGCAACCTGCACGCCGGACAGCGTCAGGCTGGACAGGCGCTGGGTGACCTGACCTTCATCCGCCAGTTTCTCACCGGGCCGGCATTGTTCGCGTTCTTCGACGCTCCGTGGTTCCCCATCTACCTGGCGGTAATCTTCCTTTTCGACCCCTGGCTAGGCGTGCTGGCCAGTGTGGGGACGGTGTTGCTGGTCGGACTGGCCTGCCTCAACGAATGGCTGACCCGCAAACCGCTGGCCGAAGCCAGCGGCTACTCGCAGCAGTCTGCGCAATTGGCGACCCGGCATCTGCAACAGGCCGAGGCGATCCAGGCGATGGGCATGCTCGAGGTCTTGCGGCGTCGCTGGTTCCATGTGCATGGGCGCTTTCTGGCCCTGCAAAACCGGGCCAGTGATACGGGAGCGGTGATCAGTTCGATCAGCAAGGCCCTGCGTCTGTGCCTGCAGTCGCTGGTGCTGGGGTTGGGCGCACTGCTGGTGATAAATGGAGACATGACCGCAGGCATGATGATCGCCGGCTCGATCCTCATGGGTCGGGTCCTCAGCCCCATCGACCAGTTGATCGCCGTCTGGAAACAATGGAGCTCTGCACGCCTGGCCTACGGGCGCCTTGACCAGTTACTCAAGACCTACGCCGAGCCCGCGCCGCGCATGCCGCTGCCGGCACCGCGCGGTCAGATCAGCGCGGAACAGGTCAGCGCTGCGCCTCCCGGCAAAACGTCGCCGACGATTCAGCAAGTCAGCTTCCAGTTGCAGGCCGGTGAAGTGCTCGGCGTGCTGGGCGCATCCGGCTCCGGAAAATCGACCCTGGCACGCGTGCTGGTTGGTGTCTGGCCGGCGCTGGGCGGGACGGTACGTCTGGACGGGGCCGACATGCATCGCTGGGACCGAGAGGCGCTGGGTCCCTATATTGGTTATCTGCCGCAGGACATCGAGCTGTTCGGTGGCAGCGTGGCAGAAAACATCGCGCGCTTTCGCGAGGGCGACGCTAGCGCCGTGGTCGCTGCCGCACAACTGGCGGGCGTGCACGAATTGATTCTGCGCCTGCCGCAAGGCTACGACACGCGGCTGGGCGATGATGGCGCTGGCTTGTCCGGCGGTCAGAAACAGCGCGTCGCGCTGGCCCGTGCGCTGTATGGCGATCCGCGACTGGTGGTGCTCGATGAGCCCAATTCCAATCTGGATGCCGCGGGTGAAGCGGCGCTGACTCAGGCGATTGCTGAACTCAAGACCCGCGGCTGTACCGTTGTGCTCGTCACCCATCGTACGCAGTCGTTGAACCAGACCGATCGCCTGCTGGTGCTGAGCGAAGGTCGCATGCAGGCATTCGGTGCCACGGCTCAGGTGTTGCAGGCCTTGTCCGGGCAGCCATCGTCAGCGCAAGCACCGCAAGCGCACCCTCAATCGCAATCTCGCCCTGCACCTGCCGGGCTTTCCATGAGCCGTCAGTACGGCACGCAGAACAGGCAGTCCGACGTATGAACAGCCCTATCGACACTCATTACGCCGTGCCGGGCAAGGAGCGCGGCGTGCAGTTCTTCGTTCGCGCCGGCTGGATTCTCATGCTGGCGGGGGCGGGCAGTTTCTTTCTGTGGGCCAGTCTTGCTCCTCTGGATCAGGGCATTGCCGTGCAGGGGACGGTGGTTGTTTCTGGCAAGCGCAAGGCTGTGCAGTCGCTGGATGGCGGCGTGGTCAGCAAAATTCTGGTCAGTGAAGGCCAATTGGTGAAAGAGGGCGAACCACTGTTTCGCCTTGATCAGACTCAGGTCGAAGCGGACGTGCAATCGCTGCGAGCCCAGTATCGAATGGCCTGGGCCAGCCTGGCGCGCTGGCAAAGCGAGCGCGACAACCTTGACGAGGTGCGCTTCCCCGCAGAACTGATTGCCGCCGGGCAGGGGCAAGACCCCGACCCTCGGCTGGCGCTGGTGCTTGAAGGGCAGCGCCAGTTGTTCAGCAGCAGGCGCCAGGCGCTGGCGCGTGAGCAGTCCGGCTTGCAGGCGAGCATCGAGGGTGCCGGACTGCAGCTCGCCGGCATGCGCCGGGCCCGTTCGGACCTGCTGGCTCAGGCTGACTCGTTACGCAAGCAGCTGAGTAACCTGGAGCCCTTGGCGCAGAACGGGTTCATTCCCGGCAATCGCCTGCTGGAGTTCCAGCGTCAGCTTTCTCAGGTGCAGCAGAGCCTGGCGCAAAACGCAGGCGAAACCGGACGTATAGAGCAAGGTATCGTCGAATCGCGGTTACGCCTTCAGCAGCAGCGCGAGGAGTACCAGAAAGAGGTGCGCAGCCAATGGGCCGATGCCCAGGTCAAGGCGCTTACCCTTGAGCAGCAACTGGCCTCGGCCGGTTTCAGTCTGCAACACAGCGCCATCCTTGCGCCGGCTGATGGCATCGCCGTCAATCTGGGCGTGCACACCGAAGGTGCGGTGGTGCGTGCCGGCGAAACCCTGCTGGAAATCGTCCCACAAGGCACACGGCTGGAAGTCGAAGGGCGGCTGCCGGTGCAACTGATCGACAAGGTCGCCAGCCATCTGCCGGTCGACATCCTCTTTACCGCGTTCAATCAAAGCCGCACGCCGCGTGTTTCCGGTGAGGTGAGCCTGATTTCCGCCGACCAGATGCAGGATGAAAAAACCGGCCAGCCGTATTACGTGCTGCGTACCTCGGTGGGCGACGCGGCGCTGGAAAAACTCAACGGGCTGGTGATCAAACCCGGCATGCCCGCTGAAATGTTCGTGCGCACGGGTGAGCGCTCGCTGCTCAATTATCTGTTCAAACCTTTGCTGGACCGTGCCGGCTCCGCGTTGACGGAGGAGTAGGATGTCTCGTCATCCCTTTAAAGCCGCTCTGCTGACGGCCATCCTGCTGGGTACTGCACCTTTGAGCCAGGCCATGGGCCCGTTTCAGGTCTATGAATTGGCGCTTCGCAATGATCCGGTTTATCTGGGCGCACTCAAGGAGCGCGACGCGGGCCTGGAGAACCGGGTGATTGGTCGTGCCGGCTTGTTGCCTCGCGTGTCATACAGCTACAACAAGGGGCGCAACGATTCCAAGGCGACCCTCAAAGGCAGCGCTCAAGACACCACCGACCATCGCCACTACAACAGCTTTGGCTCGAGCCTGACGGTTCAGCAGCCCTTGATCGATTACGAGGCGTACGCCAATTACCGCAAGGGGCTGGCTCAGGCGTTGTTTGCCGACGAGACCTTTCGCAGCAAGAGCCAGGAATTGCTGGTGCGGGTGTTGACCCTGTACACCCAGGCACTTTTCGCCCAGGACCAGATCAATATCGCGCGTGCCAAGCAGCAGGCGTTCGAGCGCCAGTTCGCGCAGAACCGGCAGATGTTCGAGCGGGGAGAAGGCACGCGCACCGATATTCTCGAAGCCGAATCGCGCAACGAACTGGCGATTGCCGAGCAGATCGAAGCCAGCGATGAGCAGGATGCGGCCTTGCGCGAGCTGGCGGCGTTGTTGGGCGAACCGAGTATCGATGTTGCGCAGCTGGAGCCATTGAGGGACAGCTTTCAAGCGTTGGTACTGGCACCGTCCAGTTTTACCGAGTGGCATGCGCTGGCCATGGCCAACAGCCCGATCCTGGCCTCGCAACGTCAGTCCCTGGAAGTGGCGCGATACGAGGTGGAACGCAACCGCGCAGGGCATCTGCCGACGGTGAACGCCTACGCAAGTATCCGCCAGAACGAATCGGACAGCGGCAACACCTACAATCAGCGTTACGACACCAACACGATAGGCATCGAGCTCAGTCTTCCACTGTATGCCGGAGGTGGCACCAGTGCCTCGGTGCGCCAGGCCAACAGCAAGCGCGAGCAGGCTGAATATGAGCTGGAGGGCAAGACCCGGGAAACACTGATCGAACTGCGTCGCCAGTTCAACGCCTGTGCGTCAGGGGTGAACAAGTTGCGCGCCTATCAGAAAGCGCTGATCTCGGCGCAGGCGCTGGTCGAGTCGACGCGCCAGAGCATTCTGGGTGGCGAGCGCATCAGCCTGGATGCCCTCAACGCCGAGCAGCAGCTCTACAGTACCCGTCGCGATCTGGCAAAAGCCCGTTACGACTATTTGATGGCCTGGATCAAACTGCATTACTACGCCGGCACCTTGCGCGACACCGATCTGGCGCGCATCGACGAGGCGTTCGTGGTGGCGCGCTGATCAAGCCTGCCTGGCGAAGCGTTGCAATGAAAAGGCCGAGAGATCCACATCGCTCTCGCCATCAATACAACGTTGCGCCAGCGCCAGTCCAAGCCCGGCCGAATGCTTGAAACCGTGGCCGGAACAGGCCGAGACCACCGTCATGTTTTTCAAGTGCGGGTGTTCATCGATGATGAAGTGGCAGTCCGGCGTGACGGTGTAGGCGCATACCGAGGACTTGACCACCTTTGGTGTCAGTCCCGCAATCCTGCCCTGCACCTGGGGGCGGAACATTTCCTGTTCTTCCCACGCGGTAATGGTGCGGTCCAACCGGTCAGCCGCTGACGTCTCGAGGTACTGCTCGGTAGCGACCTTCATGCTGTTTTCACCGGGCAGCGGCGGGAAGCCGTAATTGACATCGGCTTCGCCCGGCCCGTGACTCAGGATGAAGCTTGGCGACGGCGCAGCAAAGACAGCTTCGTGCTGCAACTCGAACCAGAACAGCTTTTGCCGGCACACCCGCAGCAGGTCGCTGAACGGTGCGCCGAGCAACCCGGACGACCACATGCCCGCGCTGACTACGACCTTGTTGGCGATGATCGAGCCTTTGTCGGTGATGATTCGTACCTGATCGCCATGCGCCTGTAAGTGCGTGACCGTTTCGTGGGTCAGCAGACGCGCGCCGTGTTGCCTTGCCAGCTTGAGTTGTACGGCGATGCAGCGCTCGGGCCGAACGAATCCGCCTTCGGGTTCGAAATAGCCGATGGCGCTGTCCAGCACAGGAGAGAACTGAGGGAAACGCTCGCGAATCGCTGCAGCCGCCAATACCTCGTGCTTCACCCCATGAGTGCGGGCCAGGGCGATGGTCTGATGGGTGAAGTCGTTGACGTCCTCGGGATCGTAGGCCGGGCTGGAGGTCATCACCAGCACACCGCATTGTTCGAACAGCGACTCGCCGCTCAATGCTTCAAGTTCGCGCCAGATGTGCTGTGAGCTGCGTACCAGTGGCAGGTATTGCGGACCTTCACCGGCCGAGAGTCGCGTGATGCGTGTATCGCCGTGACTGGAGCCCTGTGTGTGCGGGGGGTCGTAGCGGTCGATACCAATCACATCGACTCCGGCCTTTGCCAGCTGATAGGCAGTGGCAGCACCCATGGCACCCAGGCCGAGTACGGCCACGTTACAACGCTGTTGCATAGGGGAGCCTCGATAAATCATCTATCTCACTATGGACAGTCTGTCGAATCAACCGCCAAACGTGCATAAGGTTATATCAGGCGGCCTCGTTGGCCATCACAGATGCCATCACACCAGCATTGCAGACCCCCGTCAAAAATTTACGCTTGCACTGCTCGGGGTTTTTAAGGTCCGAAATCGATGAAAAGTTGTCCACGGAAATCGTGGGTATGTCTGTGGGTAACTTTTTGAAACCCTTGTTACACGTGGCTTACAGCTGTGTGGTTAATTTATGAACAGCCCCTGTTTTGCACTTCTATGGTGCTGTCATTCGGGTACAAAACAGGTCCGCTATAAGCGAATTCGGGCACAAAAAAGAAATATTTTCCAAAAAAAAGCGCGACCCTCATCAGGTCGCGCTGCTGTGTTGCGGATCCAGCCGGTGGCCGTTACGCGACAGGCTGATCACTCCATTCACCATTGACCAGACGACGCAGGCCCAACGGGTTGGCGTTCTGCAACGCAGGTGGCAACTGGCTGTCCGCCAGGTTCTGATAGCAGACCGGGCGCAGGAAGCGGTCGATGGCCAGGGTGCCCACCGAGGTACCGCGTGCGTCCGAGGTGGCCGGGTATGGGCCGCCGTGAACCATGGCCTCGCAGACCTCGACACCGGTCGGGTAGCCGTTGAACAGAATGCGCCCGACTTTCTCTTCGAGAACCGGTTGCAGCCAGCTGTAGGTGCTCAAGTCCGCGGGCTCACCGATCACGGTCGCAGTCAGCTGACCACGCAAGGCTTGCAGCGCGTCCTTCAACTGCGCATCGTCAGCGACTTCGATCAGCAGCGTGGTCGGGCCGAAGACTTCCTCTTGCAGCAACTGATCACCGTTCAGCAGCAGGCTGACGTCAGCCTTGAACAGCTGCGCCTGAGCCTGCTTGCCTTCCTGTGGCTTGCCGGCCAGATGCGTCACGCCAGGGTGCGCCAGCAGGTGTTCCACACCTTTGCTGTAACTGCGCAGGCCGCCCGCGTTAAGCATGGTCTGCGGAGCCTGACTGCCCATCTGTTCGGTCAGATGCTCAACGAATTTTGAGAACGCCGGTGAGCGCAGGCCGATGACCACGCCCGGGTTGGTGCAGAACTGACCGGCACCCATCACCACCGACCCCGCAAGCTCCTTGGCCACGGTTTCACCGCGAGCCTGCAAGGCTTCTGGCAGCAGCACGACCGGGTTGATGCTCGACATCTCGGCAAATACCGGAATCGGTTGCGGACGTTCGGCAGCCATTTTGCACAGTGCGTTGCCGCCGTTCAGCGAACCGGTAAAGCCGACGGCCTGGATGGCCGGGTGCTTGACCAGACCTTCGCCAACGCCGTTGCCGAAGATCATGTTGAACACGCCTTTGGGCATCTGCGTACGTTCGGCAGCGCGAATGATGGCGCTCGCCACCAGATCGGCGGTCGCCATGTGACCGCTGTGCGCCTTGAACACCACCGGGCAACCGGCGGCCAAGGCCGCCGCGGTATCACCACCGGCAGTGGAAAACGCCAGCGGGAAGTTGCTCGCTCCGAATACGGCAACCGGGCCGACACCGATACGGTATTGGCGCAGGTCGACGCGTGGCAGCGGCTTGCGATCCGGCAGTGCCAGGTCGATACGTGCACCAACAAAATCACCGCGACGCAGAACTTTGGAAAACAGGCGCATCTGGCCACTGGTGCGACCGCGCTCACCTTGAATTCGCGCCTGGGGCAGGGCGGTTTCCTGGCAGACGATGGCGACGAAGTCATCACCCAGCTGGTCAAGTTCATCGGCAATGGCGTCGAGGAAGTCGGCGCGGCGGGCCGGGCTCAGCTGACGAAATTCCGCAAACGCAGCCTTGGCAGCCAGTGCCGCGGCGTCGATTTCGCCGTCGGTGGCCTGATGAAAACTGTAAGGCAGCTCTTCACCGGTGGTGGCATCCAGGCTTTTTTGCAGGCTCTGGCCCAAAGCGCTGCGGCCGCCAGCGATGAAGTTCTGGCCGAGAATGTTAGGCATCGGTATCTCCTGTTGTTTTGAGGTTGGAGGTCGGCAGGGAAGGTATCCGGACCGGCGCTCCTTATGGGTTGCCGAGTTGCTTTACAGATTGTCAGTGATGGGGCGTTTAAAAGCAGGCCAGACATCATTTTTTCAGTTACCAGTGGGCAGTCATCGTACAACCTGATTCGCTGCCTGTGCAACTGTCGACCTTATTTGTCAGGCCGAGTGCCGTTGCTCTTTATAGTGCATGGGCGCGCTCAAGCCTCTATCGTGGCGCGCCTTCATGACCTTTTGAGGTCTTGCAGTGCATCCAGTACCTGACGCAGGGCCTTGCTGACCGGTTTGTCCTGGCGCAAGGCGATTCCCAACGTGCGACTCAGCGCTGTTGCCAGTGGCAGCATTTGCAAGCCGCGGCGATGGTGGAGCGCAGCAACGGCCATCCGCGGCACGATGCTGTAGCCCAGGCCTGCGGCGACCATTTCCTTGATCGCTTCGATACTGCCCAGTTCCATGACCGGTTTTACCCGGATCCCGGCGCGCAGGAACCATTCATCGATCAGCAGACGCGTACTGCTGCCTGCTTCGAATACGACCAGCGGTTGTGCGCTGAGGCGCTCCGGGGTCATGTGCGCCAGCATCGGTCGCTGGCTGCCGGCGAAGATCGCCACGAACGCATCCTCAAGCAGCGGCGTGATGTGCAGACTGCGGCTGGCGGCGGGCAGGGTGACCAGTGCCAGGTCCAGAAGGTTTTCTTCGACCGCCTTGAGGATACCTTCGGTGTTGCCGGTACTGACGCGCACATCCAGTTCCGGGAAGCGCCGACGCAGCGCCTGCAACATGGGCGGCAGCAGATGGATGCAGGCTGTCGCGCCGGTGCCGATGGCGATTTTCCCGGCAACGCCGCTGGCATGGCTGGACAGCGCCTGCAGAGCGTCTTCGACCACCGCATCGATGCGCGCGATATGCTCCAACAGTACAGTGCCTGCGGAGGTAGGTTTGAGGCGTTTGCCGACCCGTTCGATCAGCTGCAGCTTCAACTGATCTTCCAGTTGTCGCACGTGCAGGCTGACCGCCGGCTGGGTCAGGTGCAGACGCTCTGCCGCCGCAGAAAAACTGCCATGGGCGATGACCAGCGAAAACGTGTGCAGGTGATTGAGGTTCAGCCGACGCATGACAAAGTATTTCTTATGCTGTGGATGATAAATCATAGCTTTTTTAATGTCGTGGCGAGCGGCATCATTGCGGCCATTCACAGACATTCGTACAGAGTTCGGACATGACTTCAACCTTTGACCTGCGTGACGCCCGCGACGATGACATGCCCGCTGTACAGGCGATTTACGCTGACCACGTGCTACACGGGATTTCCAGCTTCGAGCTGGAGCCGCCTGACCTGGCAGAATTGCTCCAGCGTCGTCGCATGGTCCTCGCCAAAGGCTTGCCTTATATGGTCGCCGAGCGCGATGGCGACATTGTCGGCTATGCCTATGTCACGCCGTATCGGCCACGTCCAGGCTACCGCTTTACCGTGGAGGATTCGGTGTATGTGCGCGATGGGCTCGGCGGGCAGGGGATCGGTCAGGCGCTGTTGAGTGCCCTGGTGCAGCACTGCGAAGCGGGCGGCTGGCGGCAGATGATTGCGGTTATCGGCAACAGCCAGAATATCGCGTCGCTGCGCCTGCATGAGCGTCTCGGCTTTCGCCGGGTTGGAGTGTTCGAATCGGTCGGCTTCAAGCATGGCCGCTGGGTAGACACGGTGCTGATGCAGCGCATGCTGGGCGAAGGCTGGGGCAGTGTCCCGGTGGAGCGCACCTGAACCTGTCACGGCACTGCTGTACAAGATGAAATTGTCGAACAATCCGGCTCAATAGCGTTGCCAGCGCTTGCCTGAATGGTTAGGGTACGCGGCTGTTCAAGAAGGAGCCTGATATGACTCGGCATGACCCCACGGAAACGGGCACGGCAGTCACCCGACAGCGACGCGCGCCAAAGGGCGAAAAGCGCCGCGAAGAACTGCTCGATGCGGCCCTGCAAGTGTTTTCCCTTGAAGGCTATACCGGCGCTTCGGTGGCCAAGGTGGCAGCCATCGTCGGTATTTCCGTCGCCGGATTGCTGCACCATTTTCCGAGCAAGATCTCGCTGCTGATGGGCGTGCTTGAGCGACGCGACGAGGTCAACGGCCGAATTGCTGCCGAAGTCCGTACCGATAACACCCTGACCGGTCTGCTCGGCGGCTTGCGCGCGATCAACCGCTCCAACGCTACGGCGCCCGGCGTGGTACGTGCATTTTCGATCCTCAATGCGGAAAGTCTGCTGGAAAACCAGCCTGCCTTTGAATGGTTCCAGACGCGCTACGAGCGTATTCACGCGCACTTGCTGGGACAGTTTTCGGCTTTGGTGGAGCGCGGGGAGGTACGTGCGGATGTGGATCTGGACAAGATCATCCGGCAGATTCTGGCGATGATGGATGGTTTGCAGATTCAGTGGTTACGCTTTCCCGATCAGGTGGATCTGGTCGAGTGTTTCGATACCTACATTGCGCAGGTCGATGCAGCGGTAAGGGCTCGTCCCTGAGCCTTTATTTGTCCGTTTACCCTTCAGTCAGCTAACGCTTACTCAACGGTCTGCTTGAATACACCGCCGGTCTTGACCGGTGGTTTCTCGACCAGGACCGAGTTCAGAGCGGAGCGTGGCAGCGGGTTGCTGCTGGTGGTCGACAGTTCCTGACGGAACGAGTTGACCAGCTTGGCGTTCAGGCGGATGTCCTGCGACGACGAACCGAGCGAGATGTTGAAGGTGTCGGCATCGACCACCCACTGCTTGCTCTTCTCATCGAAGTAGGCCAGCGAGCGATCATTCAGCTCGATGGTCACACGCTTGCTTTCACCCGGCTTGAGGAACACCTTCTTGTAGCCTTTGAGTTCCTTGATCGGACGCTCGACTTTCGGGTTCTGCTGGCCCACATACAGCTGAGCGACTTCCGAACCACCGACCTTGCCGGTGTTGCTCAGGTCGAAGGACACCTTGATCGGTGTATTGCCGACCGCGACGCCCGGCGTGACCTTGATGTTGCTGTAGCCGAACGTGGTGTACGACAGACCGTAGCCGAACGGATAGAGCGGCTTGATGCCTTTCTTCTCGTAACCGCGATAACCCAGCAGCAGGTCATCCTTGTAATCCATGTCGGTCAGAGTGTTCTGGTTGTCGAATTTCGGGAAGGAAGCGTAGGCCGGGTTGTCTTCGATGTTGCGTTCGATACTGATCGGCAGCTTGCCCGACGGGTTGACCTTGCCGAAGAGGATCTCGGCCAGGGCCTGACCACCGTTCTGACCCGGATAGAAGGCGTGCAGCGCTGCTGGAACCTGTTCGATCCAGTCGCTCATCTTCAGACCCGTACCGCCATACATGGTCACCACGGTATTGGGGTTGACCTTGGCGATGTTCTGGATCAGCTCGTTCTGGAACTCAGGCAGATCGAAGCTGTGGTCGAAACCTTCACCTTCGTATTCGTTGCTGTTACCTACGGCAACCACGACGGCGTCATAACCGGACAGGTCCTGAGGAGCGTTCAGCGAGGCGGAGCTCAACTGCACACCTACCAGGCCGCCCATGGTCGACAGGTAGCCGGCACGACGCGAGTACTCGAGCTTCACGTCGTAAGACTGGCCCGCTTCCAGATTGATCTTGGCGAACTCTGGAATGGTTGGCGGAATGCTGTTGCCCGGAAGCGGCTTGCCGTCACCGTTGTCGATGATTTTCTTGCCGTTGACCCACAGACGCACCGCGCCGTCGGCACGCACCTTGAACACCTGCTCGCCGCTCTGGGTCGGAGTCACCTTGCCGGTGTAGCGAATCGAAGTCGACGATGTATCGCCATTCAGCTGGCCAGCGGTCGAACCTTTGCTGGCGTACGGATCGGACGTCGAAGTGTTGCTTTCGAACGGCAGGTTCTTGTCGTTGGCCCAGTCCAGGTCAACGTGCTTCTCGGTACGCGTGACAGCTGCATCACCAGACCAGTTGGTGTTGCTGAAGTACTCGACCTTCATGCCCTGGACTTCGTTGCCAGTTGCGTCGGTGGTGGTCCAGGCACTGGTGCTTGGGTCCAGCGACAGGCCTTCGATGAAGTCGACCTTGGCGTTAGGCGCGATCTGTTGCAGGCCGCTCAGCTCGCTGACGTAATGGCTGGCCATGACGTTGGCGCTGCCGAAACCGGTCGGTGGCGAGTACTTGGCCAGGGTGCCGACAACGGCGATTTTCTTGACTTTCTGCTTGTCCAGCGGCAGCAGATTGTCCTGGTTTTTCAGCAGTACGATACCTTCACGCGCAGCGTTCAGAGCAACTTTGTTGCTGGTCGAGCTGTTCATGTTGTGCGTGGTCAGCGGCGTCTTGCTGTCGAACTTGTACAGGTAGATCTGCTTGAGGATGCGGCGGACCTTGTCGTCGATGGTCGCAGCGCTCAGGTCGCCGGCGTCCAGATGCGGCTTCAGCACGGAGCTGTTCATCTGGTAGCCCATCATGTCCAGATCGGTACCGGCGCGGGCAGCGTTGAAACCGTGAACGACAGCGTTGTAGTCGCTCTGTACGAAGCCTTTGAAGCCCCATTCCTTCTTCAGGATCTGGGCGATCAGGTGGTCGCTTTCGCAGGCGAAATCACCGTTCACCTTCTGGAAGGCACACATCATCATCGCCACATTGCCGTTTTTCGACGACGATTCGAACGCAGGCAACGACATTTCACGCAGTACGCGCTCTGGCATTGTCTGATTCAGATTGAAGCGGTTGCTTTCCTGGTCGTTGGCCGCGTAGTGCTTGGCGTTGGCCCATACACCACGAGACTGGATACCGTTGATGACGCCCGGTGCCAGGCTGGCGCCAAGGAACGGGTCTTCACCGGAAAGGTATTCGAACGCACGGCCGCCGTACGGCATGCGGTACAGGTTGACGCCGGGGCCAGTGATGAACTGGTAGCCGCCGACGGCAGTGTCATAACCCAGCGCACGGCCGAGGTCGATGGCACGACGCGGGTTGAAGGTGGCGGCCAGGTTAGGGCCGGACGGGTAGACAACACCCTGATCGTTGCCTTCGCTGGTGTAGCGCACGCCCACACCGCCGTCAGCGCCGTGGATCTGCGGGACGCCGTAATTGGTCAGTGGCTTGACGTCCCAGCCGCCGGTGCCGCCAATGTAGGCCAGCTTTTCTTCCATGGTCATCTTGGCCAGGGTTTTCTGTGCGGCTTTTTCGGCGCGATCTTCACGCCCTTGTTGTACGGTAGGGTCAGCGGCGTGCACCTGGGATACTGCCAATGCCAGCAAGGCCAGCGCCGAGTGCGCGCCCATCATCTTTCGCTTGTTCATATTGCTCTCCAACTGCGTTTCAAATAACTGTCTGCCTGCGCACGTGCGCAGGATAAATGCGTTCTTATTTATCGCTTTCGGCCAACTTTTCTTGGGTCAACAGTTTCCCGTCGTCGCGTTTATTCCCTGTTGTAAGGGCGCGAGGTAGGACTCCTTAGTTACCGAATTAGTTTTGTTTGGCGTGTCTTTTTTTATTTGCTGAGCGCCATCAAAGTGACATCACATGGTGGCGTTTTGAATCTACAAAACGATACAATTAAGTCTAAAACAAGGCATAAATGTCAAATAAAAGCGTATTTTTCTTCGATTTCGTATTTTTTCTTTACAAATGAGGAACTCTTCTTAAACCTACTGGTCGATGGGTTTAAGATTTTTCAGGATGAAGAAAGACAGCTCGCAAGTTGCGACGTGTGCTGTGCGTTAGTTCTTGCCCGATTTCTATATCTGCTTCGCTTGTTGCGGAGCTCTTTTTGTTTTTCGAGGAGTTAATACGATGAAGTTTTCCATGATGAGTGCCGGTGTGGTTTTGGGTCTTGCCCTGAGTGGTGCGGTCTTTGCTGACGACGCGACAGATGCAGACGCAACATCCGGTGCCAGCGACGAGACGGTGATGACCCAGACCCAGGACGCCAAGGCGGCGCAGAAAGCGCAAAACCAGAAGACCGAAACGACAAAAGGCGGTCGCCCGCAGAACGCAACCCCTCAAAAGCAGTCAAACTGATCGTTTGAAGTCTTTGAGCGCAGCACTCACCAGTCGGTGAGTGCTGTAATATGTCCCTCCGAAGTAGCAAAATGCCCTCATTCATGCCGTCAGCTCCCGTCGATGTTTCCCGTCTGCTCATTCCGGATGCCCAGCAGGTTTGTGCCTGGCTGATCGAAAATGCCGGTCTGAAAACGGCCGATCTGGAGCGCGCCCAGCGTCTGCAGCAGGAGTCGGAAGGTACTGAGTTGCTAGGCCTGCTGACGCGTCTGGGCCTGGTCTCCGAATTCGAGCTGGCCCGCGCATGGGCGGCATTGCTGCAGGCACCGTTGTTGCTCGCCGATGCTGTACCACCGCTGCTGGACCCTTTGCCGCCGCTGACCGAACGCTTCATGCGCCACTATCAAGTCGTACCGGTAGGCTGGAGCGATCAGGGCCTGCAAGTGCTCAGCGCCAACCCCGGCACGCTGTACCCGTTTCAGGCCATCGCCTATGCGTGCGAGGTGCCGGTGCGACTGTCCATCGGCCCGCGCAATGAGGTCGAGACCCTTATCGAGCGCTATTACGGGCAGGGCCGCTCGGCGATGGGCACCCTGATCGAGAATCTGGATGAGGAGGGCGGCTCGCTGGAAGACATCGAGCACCTCAAGGACCTGGCCTCCGAAGCGCCGGTCATTCGTCTGGTCAACCTGATCCTGCAGCGTGCAGTAGAGCAGCGTGCATCGGACATCCACATCGAACCGTTCGAGAGCCAGTTGAAGGTGCGTTATCGCATCGACGGCGTGCTGCACGAAGCGGAAGCGCCGCCATCCAGTTCTTCGGCAGCGGTGATTTCCCGGGTGAAGATCATGGCCCGTCTGGACATCGCCGAGCGTCGTCTGCCGCAGGATGGCCGGATCATGCTGCGCATCCAGGGCAAGGAACTGGACCTGCGGGTATCGACAGTGCCCACCAGCTTTGGCGAATCAGTGGTCATGCGTCTGCTGGACCGGCAGACCATCAATTTCGATTTCCCGAGCCTGGGTTTCGATGGCGAGCGGCTGGACGAATTTCTCGACGTGCTGGAGCGTCCGCACGGCATTCTGCTGGTCACCGGGCCGACCGGTTCCGGCAAGACCACCACGCTGTATACCGCGTTGTCACGGCTCAACACGGCCGAGCGCAAGATCATCACCGTTGAAGACCCGGTCGAGTATCAGCTCGAAGGCATCAACCAGATTCAGGTCAAGCCTTCCATCGGCCTGGATTTCGCCGGGGCGCTGCGCTCCATCGTGCGTCAGGACCCGGATGTCATCATGATCGGTGAGATGCGCGACCTGGAAACCTGCCGTATTGCCATCCAGTCCTCGTTGACCGGCCACCTGGTGCTCTCGACGCTGCACACCAACAGCGCAGCGGCGAGTATTACCCGCTTGCTGGACATGGGCGTCGAAAGCTATCTGATCGCTTCGACGGTCAACGGAATTCTGGCTCAGCGTCTGGTCCGTCGCCTCGATCCGGCAACCCGCGAGGCCTTCGATGCGCCACCGGAGCTGATCGCCGAACACGGGCTGGAGCGTTTCACCGACGAGCGGCCCATTCGTTTGTATCGCCCGCGTGCCGATGCGCCTGGCGGCGGTTATCGCGGGCGCAGTGCAATCACCGAACTGCTGGTGATGAACGAAGAACTGCGCAGTCTTTTGATGCGCCACGCCGACGCCTCGACGCTGGAAGAGGCTGCCCGACGTGGCGGTTTGCGCACGCTGCATGAAGAAGGCCTGCGTCAGGCCGTGGCCGGGGTGACTTCGCTGGAAGAAGTGCTGCGCGTCACCCGTGGTGAAGGCACATGAGCCTGTTCAAGTACCGCGCGCTGGATGCTCAGGGCGCGCCGCAGAATGGCACGCTGGAAGCCCGCGATCAGGATGCCGCCATTGCCGCGTTGCAGAAGCGTGGCCTGATGGTCCTGCAGGTCGATGCCGCCGGTCTGGGCGGTTTGCGCCGTGCGCTGGGCAGCGGCTTGCTCAATGGTGCGGCGCTGGTCAGCTTCACCCAGCAGCTCGCGACGTTGCTCGGCGCCGGGCAACCGTTGGAACGATCGCTTGGAATTCTGCTCAAACAGCCTGGACAACCGCAGACCAAGGCGTTGATCGAGCGCATCCGCGAACAGGTCAAGGCTGGCAAGCCGCTGTCCGTGGCGCTCGAAGAAGAGGGCAGCCAGTTCTCGCCCCTCTATATAAGCATGGTCCGCGCCGGTGAAGCCGGTGGCGCACTGGAAAGTACGCTGCGCCAACTGAGCGATTACCTGGAGCGCAGCCAGTTGCTGCGTGGCGAGGTGATCAACGCGCTGATCTATCCGGCCTTTCTGGTAGTGGGTGTGTTGGGTTCCCTGGCGCTGTTGCTGGCCTACGTCGTGCCGCAATTCGTACCGATCTTCAAGGATCTCGGTGTGCCGATTCCATTGATCACCGAGGTCATTCTCAACCTCGGAGAGTTTTTGAGCGACTACGGGCTGGCGGTGCTGGCGGGCCTGATCGCATTGATCTGGGGCATGGCCATTCGCATGCGCGACCCGCAGCGTCGCGAGCGCCGTGATCGCCGTCTGCTGGGCATTCGGGTGATCGGTCCTTTATTGCAACGCATTGAGGCAGCACGGCTGACGCGCACCCTCGGTACGCTTTTGACCAATGGAGTGGCGTTGTTGCAGGCGCTGGTGATCGCTCGCCAGGTCTGCACCAATCGTGCCCTGCAGGCGCAGGTCGAGCAGGCGGCCGAGTCGGTCAAGGGTGGCGGCACGCTGGCCAGCGCGTTTGGTGCGCAGCCGTTGTTGCCGGATCTGGCTCTGCAAATGATCGAGGTCGGCGAACAGGCTGGCGAACTGGACACCATGCTGATGAAGGTCGCCGATGTGTTCGACGTCGAGGCCAAGCGCGGTATCGACCGCATGCTGGCCGCACTCGTGCCGGCGCTGACGGTGGTGATGGCGGGCATGGTCGCGGTGATCATGCTGGCCATCATGCTGCCGCTGATGAGCCTGACCAGCAATATCTGAATTCATGAACGAGGAAACCATTCCGATGACTTTTAGCCGTACACGCTTCAAACCCGCACGTCGACAAGGCGGTTTCACTTTGCTGGAAATGCTTGCCGTTATCGTATTGCTGGGCATCGTCGCGACCATCGTCGTGCGTCAGGTGGGCGGCAACGTCGACAAGGGCAAATACGGCGCAGGCAAGGCTCAGTTGGCCAGCCTGGGCATGAAGATAGAAAGCTATGCGCTGGACGTCGGTTCGCCACCCAAGACCTTGCAGCAATTGACCGAGAAGCCGGGCAATGCGTCGAACTGGAACGGCCCTTATGCCAAGCCCTCGGACCTCAAGGATCCGTTCGGCCACGCATTCGGCTACCGCTTCCCTGGCCAGCACGGCAGCTTCGACCTGATCTTCTACGGCCAGGACGGCCAGCCGGGCGGCGAAGGCTACAGCGCCGACCTGGGCAACTGGGAGTAACGCTCGGCATGAGAACGCCTGTCGCAAGCCGGGGTTTTACCCTCATGGAAATGCTGGTGGTGCTGGTGTTGATGAGCATTGCCGTCGGTCTGGTGGGGTTCGGTCTGCAACAGGGTTTGAGCACCGCCAGTGAACGGCGCGCGGTCGGTGACATGGTCGAAGCGCTACGGGCCACCAGAGTGCGCGCGATTGTCACCGGTCAGCCGGCGCGCACCGAATTCAATCTGCGCAAGGCGACCTTCAAGGCGCCCGGCAAGCGCGAGATGCACTGGCCGGAAAGTCTGCGCGTGACCATGCAGACTGCGTCCGATCTTGGCTCCGCTGTGGAGTTCTACCCGGACGGCGGCTCCAGTGGCGGCAACGTGGTGGTCGCTGACGGCGACCGACGCTGGCGTATTGATATTGGCTGGCTGACCGGCAGCGTCCAGGTCCGGACGCTTTAATGAAAACATCGCAGTCGGGGTTCACCCTGCTGGAAATGCTTGCTGCACTGACCGTCATGGCGGTGTGCAGCGGTGTTCTGCTGGTGGCGTTCGGGCAAAGTGCGCGCTCTTTGCAGCAGGTGGCGCGCAGTGACCGGCTCAGCCATGCGGCACGCACGATAATGGATCAGGAAAGCGCCGGTCCGCTGGAAAACGGTACGCGGCAGGGGAAACTCGCAGGCATCGACTGGACACTGGATATCCGTCAGCTGCCGGGTGCCAATGGTCAGGCGAGGATGTTCCGTCTCGACCTGATGCTCAGTGAGCATCAGCGCAAGGCGCAGTTCAGCACGTTTAAATTACGCGGCGCTGTCAGCGGGGCGGGGTCATGAGGCGCGCCCAGCGTGGCTTCACGCTGCTGGAAGTGCTGCTGGTGATCAGCCTGCTCGGCGTGTTGCTGGTACTGGTGGCCGGGGCGTTGCTGGGGGCCAATCGTGCCGTGCTCAAGGCTGAGCGCTACACCGTGAACCTGGACGAGATCCGCGCCGCGCAAGCGTTTCTGCGCAGCTCGATCGCTCAGGCGCTGCCGCTGGACACGTCTGGCGAAGATGACGTCAACAGCGGTTTTTTTGAAGGCTCGGCGCAGCAGTTGCGGTTTGTCGCAACGCTGCCGGGCGAATTGGGCGGCGGTATCCAGGTTCACAGCCTGGAGCTCAAGGGGCCGCAAGACCATCGGTCTTTGCAGGTGTCGTTCGCTCAGGTTCTGTCCAGTGCAAATGGCATTGCCCTCAAACCCTGGGGTGAGCCTCAGGTATTGCTGCAAAACGTCGAGTCGTTGACGTTCAGTTATCGCGGGCTGACGCCCAAGGGCAAGCCGACCGGCTGGATGGCCGAATGGCCCTGGCCGAATCGCTTGCCGGGTGCGGTGCGTATCGACATGCAGACCCATGGCGCAGTGAAATGGGTCTCTGAGGTTGTGGCCCTGCGTCTGGACCTGTCCGGCGGGGCGGGCGGCGAATGAGCATGACGGGCCAATCGCAGCGTGGTGTTGCGCTGCTGGTAGTGCTCTGGGTGCTGGCGCTGCTGAGCCTGTTGCTCGGCGGGCTGGCCGGGTGGGTGCAACTGGAGAGTCGACAGTCGCTCTGGTTGCGGCAAAATACCCAGGCGCTGATGGCGGCCGAAGCTGGCATGAATATGGCTGTACAGGGCTTGCTCGATGCTGCGCAGCGCAAACGCTGGATTGCTGACGGGCGTGTGGTCTCGTTGCGTATGGATGATACGCAACTGCTGGTGAGCATCAGAAGCGAGAGGGGCAAGCTGGACCTCAACAGCGCGCCGGTCGCGGATATATCGCGTCTGCTGCAGGCCTGTGGCGCGGCCAAGAATCAGGCCAGCGGTATCGCCCAGGTGCTGGAGTCGCAGCGCAATGGCGGTCAGTCACCGCTGCGGGTGGTAGAGGAAGTTCGCCAGCTGCCGGGCATGAACCAGGCGCTGTATGTTCGGCTGTTGCCGGAAATAACATTATGGAGCGGCCTGGATCGGCCCGACCCGGCGTTCGCTTCGGCGTTGCTGCGTCGGGCCTTGAACCTGCCGAACCAGAGCGCGGTTGGAGCCGACCCCGGTGAGGTACTGGCCATCGACACGCGCGCAGAACGACCGGGCGGCGTGACCGCCCTGTTACAGACCACTGTTTTATTGAGCCCATCGGAGGGAGGCGCACAACCCTACAGGGTGTTGCGTTGGCAAGAATGAATTCATCAGTTTCTGCACGTCTGGCGCCTGTTTACGCGTTACGCGAACAGGTCGCCCGGCAGTGGCGTGGCAGTCCGGCGCAACACGCCTGGCAATGGTGGGTGGCGGAGCTTCGCGCCTGCCTGCCGCCGCGTGTGCGTCGATGGCTGGGCCGCGAGACCGTGGAGCAGGCGCTTGTCTGGCCATTGGTCGAGCCGCTGCCGGACGCATCGCCCCAGGTGCGGCGGGTATTGCTGTTGCCGCCGTCGGCTGTGCTGTTGCAGACCCTGCAGCTTCCTGCGGCTGCGGCACGCAATCTGTCGACCGTGGTCGGCTACGAGCTGGATCGTTTCACACCATTTGACGCTGGCCAGTTGTACTTCGTCGCCCGTCAGGACAGTCGCAGCGCCAGCTTTGTGCAGGTCACGCTGGTGGCAATCCTGCGCGAGCGGCTGGACGCGATACTCAGTGAGTGCGCCGAGCGGGGCTTGCGTCCCGATGCCGTCGACGTCGGCACGGATGTGGGTGCTGAGCACCTGACTGCAGGGCAGCGCATGGGGATTGATCTGCTGCCGATGCCACTGCGCCCGCAACAGTCGCGCTCCGGCCATCGCTTGCAGCGCGGGCTGATCTGGCTGTGTGCCGGCCTGCTGCTGAGCGCCATGTTGCTGTGGCTGAACGACCGACAGAGCCTGCTCGAGGACATGCAGGCCAGCGTCAAGGAGCAGAAGGCTCAGGTTGGCGAGGTCCAACAACTGCGCCAGCAACTGACCAACACCCTGGGCGCCGCCAACTACCTGTTGCGCCGCAAGGCGGCGCAGCCGCCGCTCTCGGCGCTGCTCAGCGAGCTGACCGCCTGCCTGCCTTCTGACACCTGGATCGAGCATATGGAAATCAGCGACAGTGCCGAGGTGGCCTTTTCCGGCCAGAGCGCCAAGGCCAGTGCGCTGATCGGCCGCGTCAAGGACTGCCGAAGTCTGGATAATGCGCAGTTTCAGGGGGTGATCCAGCCCGACACCAAAACCGGCAAGGATCAGTATTCCCTGCGCGCGCATTTGCACCAGAACCAGCAGCAGGAGAACGCCGATGCGCCGTCCACTGACAAGCCGTGAGCGGTGGGGCGCTGCCCTGATGATTCTGGCCCTTGTGCTGTGCCTGGCTTACTGGTTGTTGATTGACAGCTGGTTCGCCGGGCCGCTGCGCGACATCAACGAGCAGACCGACCAGTTGCGCGAACAGCAGCAGCGTTACGCGGGCCTTCTGCAGCAGGGTGATTCGTTGCGCGAGCAACTGGAGCAGGCCCGCCGTGATCCGGCCAGCAGCACCAGCCTGCTGCCGGGCGAGGATCCCAGTGCCGTGGCAGCCGATCTGATGCAGCGCATTGCCGACCTGATCAGTAGCCAGGCCAGCACCGGCGGCGGCTGCGAGTTGACCCAGCGCATGCCGATCACCCCGGAGCAGGACAGTGCCGAGCCATACCGGCAGGTCAAGGTCAGCCTGACCCTGAACTGCGCCATCGAACCATTGACTGCGATCCTGCATGCGCTGGAGTATCAGCGTCCGTTTCTGTTCATTGACGAGATGAGTATGCGTCGCGACGCCAACGCTCCGGCCAGCGGTGCTGCCGGCAAACTGGTGGTGCATCTGCTGGTGCGCGGCTACCTGCAACCGGCCAGTGCCGGGGAGGGCGAGCAATGATCGGTTCATTACGTCCGCTGGAGTGGGCATTGCTGGCTTTCGCTGCAGTGCTGGCAGCCTTGATCGCACTGGTCTTCAGCGGCGCTGCGCACTCACCGGACTGGCTGCCCGAGCAGGCACCGCGCAACCCGGTCGATCAGAGGGCGCAGGTCCACAGTGCGCCGTCGGCGACACTCGACAGCCTCGCCAATACCTGGAAAACCCCGCTGTTCAGTCCGGATCGCAGCCCTGACGTGGCCGTTCGCAAAGCCGATGCACAAGCCAGCAATCTGGCTGGCCTGACCCTGACCGGAGTGATCATGGACGGCTCCTTGCGTGTGGCATTGCTCAAGCAGGCCAGCGGTCCGGCATTGAAAGTCCGTCAGGGCGATCGCTTGCCCAATGGCTGGACGCTGGACCGTCTGGAGCCGACCCAGGCTACGTTCAAACTCGATGACCGCACGCAAGTCCTGCGCCTGCCCGCGCTGCGTCTGCCGCCGCCGTCGAATACACCGCCGATTACCTTAACCAACGATTCCACCCTGTGATGGGTACCTTTTCTGGAGTTCCTGCCATCGCTACCTTGCGCACACCCTTGCTTTGCCTGGCCACCGCCGTTGCCCTTGGCGGCTGCGCGTCACAGTCAGACACACTCGATCCCGACAATGGCATGCTGCAGGAAGCGCTCCAGGGAACCGGTTCACAACGTCCGCCGGTAGACCCGCGCAGCGAAAGACCGCCCGTCGAGCCACCTTCCCAGCAGACGACGAGCTCGCCGCAGCGGCAGATCATCAAAGGCAACCAGCGTTTCATCCGTCAGCCAGCCGCAGCTCCCGCAGCGCGTCAGGCCGAGACCGGTGACATCGTCTTCAACTTCACCAATCAGCCGATTCAGGCGGTGATCAACAGCATCATGGGCGATCTGCTGCACGAGAATTACAGCATTGCCCAGGGTGTGAAGGGCGATGTGAGCTTCTCGACGTCCAAGCCGGTCAACAAGCAGCAGGCGCTGTCGATTCTCGAGACGCTGCTGTCCTGGACCGACAACGCGATGATCAAGCAGGGCAACCGCTACGTGATCCTGCCGTCGAATCAGGCGGTAGCGGGCAAACTGGTCCCGGAAATGCGCGTGGCGCAACCTTCGGCCGGCATGTCGGCGCGGCTGTTCCCGCTGCGCTACATCTCGGCGACCGAGATGCAGAAGCTGCTCAAGCCGTTCGCCCGGGAAAACGCCTTTCTGCTGGTCGACCCGGCGCGCAACGTGCTCAGCCTGGCCGGTACTCCGGAAGAGCTGGCCAACTATCAGGACACCATCGACACCTTCGATGTGGACTGGCTCAAAGGCATGTCTGTCGGTGTTTTCGGCCTGCAACGTGCCTCGGTTGGCGAACTGATGCCCGAGCTGCAGAAAATGTTCGGCCCGGAAAGCGGCATGCCGCTGGCGGGCATGGTGCGTTTCCTGCCGATCGAGCGGACCAACTCGGTGGTGGCGATTTCCTCGCAGCCTGAATACCTGCACGAAGTCGGCGAGTGGATTCACACCATCGATGAGGGCGGTGGCAACGAGCCGCAGATGTACGTGTATGACGTGCGCAACATGAAGGCCACCGATCTGGCCAAATACCTGCGGCAGATTTACGGCACCGGCGCCATCAAGGAAGACGCTGCGGCCAAGGTTGCACCGGGCCTGCGCACCACCACCTTGTCGTCGCTCAACTCCAGTGGCGGCAGCGGTGTGGGCGGCATGAGCAGCTCCAACGGGCTGGGCGGTACCGGCAGCGGCCTGAGCAATGGCGGAGGTTTTGGCAACAGTCAAGGCATGAACAACAGCCAGACCAATGGCGACAGCGAATCGGAAGGCGACGATCAGAGCAGCGGCGATTTGGATTCGGCCAGCCAGGACGGCAGCGGGTCTGGCGGCAACAACAAGTCTCTGGACGCCAGCACGCGCATCACTGCGCAGAAGAGCAGCAACCAGTTACTGGTGCGCACCCGCCCGGCGCAGTGGAAGGAGATCGAGTCGGCCATCAAGCGCCTCGATAATCCACCGCTGCAAGTGCAGATCGAGACGCGCATTCTGGAAGTTCAGCTCACGGGCGAGCTGGATATGGGGGTGCAGTGGTACCTCGGGCGTCTGGCGGGCAACTCGGGTACCACCGGCAACGTCACCAACACCTCAGGCAGTCAGGGCGCGATTGGTACTGGCGGGGCGGCGCTGGCCTCTACTGACGCGTTCTTCTACTCCTTCGTCAGCAACAACCTGCAAGTCGCCTTGCGAGCGCTGGAAACCAATGGGCGTACCCAGGTCCTGTCGGCACCGTCGCTGGTGGTGATGAACAACCAGCAGGCGCAGATTCAGGTCGGCGACAATATCCCGATCAGCCAGACCTCGATCAACACCAACTCTTCCACCGACACTACATTAAGCAGCGTCGAATATGTGCAGACCGGCGTGATTCTCGACGTCGTGCCGCGCATCAACCCGGGCGGGCTGGTGTATATGGACATTCAGCAGCAGGTCAGCAGTGCCGACACCGATACCACTGGCAACGACGCCAACGGCAATCCGCGTATCTCCACCCGCTCGGTCGCCACGCAGGTGGCTGCGCAGAGTGGTCAGACCGTACTGCTGGGCGGTTTGATCAAGCAGGATAACGCCGAGTCGGTCAGTGCCGTACCTTATCTGGGACGCATCCCGGGCTTGAGATGGCTGTTCGGCAATACCAGCAAGTCCAAGAACCGTACCGAACTGATCGTGCTGATCACGCCGCGAGTCATTACCAGCAGCAGCCAGGCGCGTCAGGTGACGGATGATTACCGTCAGCAGATGCAACTGATCAAGCCGGAAGTTTCGCGGACCAGCATGCAGAACTGACGCAGGTTGATTGCTGCCACCACGCCCACTCACGACGCTGCCTTTGGGCGGCGTCAAACAGAGGTCATGAACAGATGCTGAGATTTTTCGCTGCCTTACTGTTTGCCTTTACCGCAATGGCGCAGGCGCAGGACACCTTGCACACGGACCTGCCGCTCGATTATCTCGCGCAGACCAATGTCGACAAGCCTGACCAGCCGCTGGTGATTTTCATCCACGGCTACGGCAGCAATGCCGCCGACCTGTTCGGGCTCAAGGAAGAGCTTCCGGCCGACTACAACTATGTGTCGGTACAGGCGCCGATGGAGTTGCGTGCTGACAGCTACAAGTGGTTCACCCAGAAGCCCGGCGTCGCGGATTATGACGGTGTGACCGAAGACCTGAAAAGCAGCGGTACCCAGCTGGCTGCGTTCATTGGCAAGGCCACTGAAAAGTTTCACACGCAGCCTGGCAAGGTCTTCCTGATCGGTTTCAGCCAGGGCGCCATGATGAGTTACGAAGTTGCCCTGCGACAGCCAAAACTGGTCGGCGGTTTTGCGGCATTGAGCGGACGGCTGCTGCCGGTCGTGAAGTCCGAGGTCAAAACCTCCGACGACCTCAAGGCCCTGAGCGTATTCATCGGTCACGGCACCCAGGATCGCCAGGTAGCCTATGCCAGTGCACCGCAAGCCGAGGCGACGTTGAAAACGCTCGGTCTGACGCCACAGTTACATGCCTATGAAGGCATGGGGCACAGCATCAACGAGGCTGAAGTGATGGATCTGGCGGCTTGGTTGAAGCAGTCAAACCGCCAGTGAATACGTGCGTCGTCCGAGGGGGCGACGCTCAATCTTCGGTCAACTAGTTGACCTTGACCTCGTTGAACTTGAGCACGTTGTCCTTGTTCTCGCGATCGCGGAAGGTCAGCTTCAAGGCAGGTGACTGCTTCACACGGCCCTTGGTCGCTTCAAAGATCAGTGTCACGCGGGTAGGCACGTTGCGGATCAACTGGAAGCTGTCCCAGCGATCGAACTTTGCATCGCCGACACGCAGTTGCGAAAGCCCCAGCGCACCGCCGGTTTCTTCGAACAGGCTGATCGGGTTGAGAAACCTGAAGTCGCGATCGGCACTTTTATTGATCAGCTCCAGCATGCAGGTAGGCGACTGGCCGTTCTGGTCACAACCCAGCAACTCCATACTTACGTTGTCGACGGTCTCGGAGCGCTTGCCGAACAGGTTGGCGCTTTCGTTCTCGGTGAACAGTGTCTGAGCGCGGGCGAAATCGACCGAAGGTTTAGCGTATTCGCCGCCCAGTTTGAAAAACACCGCGCAGAGAAATAGTGACAGTGCCAGCCAGACGCCGAGCTTGAGCGGCGATGGAAGCTTTCTGGCCATGATTGCGATGTACAGCCCGCTTATCACCATGCCGGTGCCGACGATAACGACCAGTGTCTTCCAGTTTATGAAGTCAATACTGAGGCCAAGAACGGCCGGGTCCGGGAAAAGGTAGGTGAAGATGCTCCAGATAGCCCCGATCATACCGCTGATGCCGAGCGATATCTTGGCGAAAATCGCGGAAATCTTGCTTGTTCGTGGTGCTGCGTCCATTGCTGTTATGCCTTGTTCGGGTTGCGCAAGTGCGTGCCGATGCGCTTGAAAAGCAGTATCGACGGATTCGGAGCCTTGGGATGAGGCGTGTGTACAATCCGTGTTCAATCGCGCAGATCCAGAGGTGCCGGATACGCGAGCCTTGAGTTGCGAGAGAGAGCCAGAAGGGCGATGGGCTATACCATCGCCGCGGCATTATCCTGTAAATCAGTTACAAAGTGCAGCGTTTACGCATTCTGCCTGGATCGATCCCTGAGCAGCGCGAGCAGTGCAATCAGCGGCAGTGCCGTGCCGGCGATCAGTACCCAGGTCCAGCCACCGTGATCAAACAGTGGGCTGGCGACTGCCGAGCCAATCGCGCCGCCGATGAAAATACTGGTCATGTACAGCGCGTTGAGGCGGCTGCGGCTGGCGGCATCCAGCGCGTAGACCGTGCGCTGGCCCAGGACCATGCTGGTCTGCACGCAGAAATCCAGCACTACGCCCGTTATGGCCAGGCCAATCACGCTGTACGCTGGATGAACCAGGCCGGGAAGAAAGCTCAGCGCGCCGAACAGCAGCGCGCCCAATGAGGCGATGCGGGTGTAGCCAGCGTCTGCCAGTCGGCCGCTGATGGGCGCGGCAATGGCTCCGATCGCGCCGATCAGGGCGAAGATCGCGATCTGGGTTTGCGACAGCCCATGATTGCGTGACAGCTCCAGCGGGACGGCGGTCCAGAACAGGCTGAAGGTTGCGAACATGCACGCCTGATAAAAGGCACGCTGACGCAGCACCGGCTGGGTACGAAGGAGAGTCCACAGCGAGAACAGCAACTGGCCGTAGGACGCGCGATGATCCGGGAGGCGTTTTGGCATGGTGGTCGCCAGTACCACGCTGATGCCGATCATCACCACGGCCGCCGATCCAAACACCGCCCGCCAGCCGAAATGGTCGGCCACCAGACTGGCAATCGGCCGCGCCAGCAGAATCCCCAGCAGCAGTCCGCCCATGATCCCGCCTACGACCCGCCCACGCGACTCCTCCGGAGCCAGATGCGCCGCCAACGGAATGAGCATCTGCACCGATACTGAACTGAAGCCCACCAGCAGCGAGACCAGTAAAAACACATTCGGCTGCTCGGCGAAGGCGGCACCCAGCAGGCTGAGAATCGCGACGACAGTCGTCACCAGCATCAGCCTGCGGTTCTCCAGCAAGTCACCCAGCGGCACCAGAAAGAACAAACCCAGGGCGTAACCTATCTGCGTCAACGAGACAATCAGACTGGCCGCCGTGCTCGACAGCCCGATGTCCGGCGCAATCAGCTCGATGATCGGCTGTGCGTAGTAGATGTTGGCGACAATCGCGCCGCAGCAGAAGGCGAACAGCATGACCATGGCCGGGGTCATGGTCATAGCGTTGTGCGGGGATTGGGACGAGTGGGGCATGAAAGTCTCGCTTGAGCAGGGACTGCCAGACGTGAAAGCGTGTCTGTCAGACGGTTTTTGATCGATGCAGCGCAGGCTAACGGTTTTGTCGGCCATTAAGTAGGTGCGGCGAGTTGATACAGGATATTTCCGGGAATGATGATCAGCGAAGCGCAGCGATGTGTCGGTATAGTCACGCACGCTCGCGAACTATTGACCTTCGCTTGCCACGGATGAATACTCTTTTCAGAAATTCATATAGATGACTGGATGAATAAAATAATGAACAAGCTTTCCAGCGACGAACGTCTACCGCTTTATCAGCGCCTGCGCGACAGCCTGGCGCAACAGATCGCCAACAATCGCTGGCGTCCGGGTGAGGCGATTCCTACCGAAGCGGCTTTGTCTGCCGAGTATTGCCTGTCCACCGGCACGGTGCGCAAGGCCATTGATCTGCTGGTCAGTGACAACATTCTGGAGCGTCAGCAGGGGCGTGGCACGTTCATTCGTCGTGCGCAGTTTCAGTCTTCGCTGTTTCGTTTTTTCCGTTTTCAAACCGAAGCGGGTGAACGCCGGGTGCCGGAAAGCCGGATTTTGTCCGTCGAGCCTGTGGACGCGCCTTCGTCGGTCGCTCAGGCGCTGGGGATGGCCGCCGGTGCCCCGGTGATTCGTATGGTCCGCTTGCGGTTGATGGATGGCCAGCCGGTGCTGGCCGAAGAGATCTGGCTGCCACGTGCGCGGTTTCAGGCATTGCTGGAGCTTGACCTCGATACGCAGGGGCCATTGCTTTATCCGATCTACGAAGAAGCCTGCGGTCAGGTGGTCGCCTGTGCGCAAGAAAGCCTGACGGCCGAGACGGTCAACGACGTGTACGGCCGGCTGCTGCAGATTCCGGTCGGCAGTGCGGTGGTGGTCATCGAACGCCTGGCGCTCAATTACGCGGGTGAACCTCTGGAATGGCGTCGTTCGCGAGGGCACGCCAGTCATTTCCGCTACAGCGTGGAAATTCGCTGACAGCGCTGCAGCCTGCCCAAGCTGTTCAACGCCCATAAGGATAAAAGCCATGTTCAGCTGGTATCGCGATGTCACTTCCAAAGAGCGCAAGACCTTCTGGGCCTGTTTTGGCGGCTGGTCGCTGGACGCGCTGGAAGTGCAGATGTTCGGTCTGGCCATTCCGGCCCTGATTGCTGCCTTTGCCCTGACCAAGGGCGATGCCGGCCTGATCAGTGCGGTAACGCTGGTGACCTCCGCGTTGGGTGGTTGGGTGGGCGGGACGCTGTCCGACCGCTACGGCCGGGTGCGCACGCTGCAGTGGATGATCCTGTGGTTTTCCTTGTTTACCTTTTTGTCTGCGTTCGTGACCGGTTTCAACCAATTGCTGATCGTCAAGGCACTGCAGGGCTTTGGTATCGGTGGCGAGTGGGCGGCAGGCGCGGTGTTGATGGCCGAGACGATCCAGTCCCGCTACCGCGGCAAAGTCATGGCCACTGTGCAAAGTGCCTGGGCCGTGGGTTGGGGGCTGGCGGTGGTGCTGTTTACCCTGATTTATTCATTTGTGCCGGAGGATATCGCCTGGCGGGTGATGTTCTTTGTCGGCCTGTTGCCTGCCCTGATGATCATCTGGGTGCGACGCAACGTCGAAGAGCCGGACAGTTTTCAGCGCATGCAGAAAAGCGCTGCGCCGAAGGGCAGTTTCTTCAGATCGATGGCCGGGATTTTTCGCCCCGAGCTGCTGCGCGTTACCTTGCTCGGTGGCTTGCTGGGCCTCGGTGCGCACGGCGGTTATCACGCGGTCATGACCTGGTTGCCGACCTTCCTCAAAACCGAGCGCAACCTGTCCGTGCTCAGTTCCGGCGGCTATCTGGCGGTCATTATCGTTGCCTTCTGGTGCGGTTGCGTGTGCAGCGGCCTGTTGATCGACCGTATTGGTCGACGCAAGAACATCATGCTGTTCGCCTTGTGCTGCGTGGTCACCGTGCAGTGCTACTTGATGCTGCCGTTGAGCAACACACAGATGCTGTTTCTCGGCTTTCCGCTGGGCTTCTTTGCCGCAGGCATTCCGGCCAGCCTCGGCTCGTTTTTCAACGAGCTGTACCCGGCAGAGGTGCGGGGTGCCGGGGTGGGCTTCTGCTACAACTTCGGGCGTGTGCTGTCGGCAGTGTTCCCGTTTCTGGTGGGGCATATGAGCCAGTCAATGTCGCTCGGCAGCGCCATCGGAATCGACGCCGGCATTGCCTATGGCGTGGCGATGATTGCTGCGTTCTGTCTGCCGGAAACCCGTGGGCGCAACCTCGAGGCCACGCCGCCGGTTGCCGAACCACTGGACAAGGGCGCAGCGCAGCAGGCTTGAAAATCCTCTCATCCGCGGCGTTGCGGCGCCGCGTTGACTTCTTGTAGACGGACCCATGATTGATTCCTGTACCACACCAATGCTGGGCATCGATGCCCACGCACATGTCTTCAGCAAGGATTTGAGTCTGGCGTCAGGACGACGTTACAGTCCGGACTACGACGCGACGGTGCACGCCTATCTGGCCAATCTGAGCGAACATGGCTTGAGCCACGGCGTGTTGGTCCAGCCCAGTTTTCTGGGCACTGACAACCGGTTTCTGCTCGACGCCCTGGCGCAGGCTCCGGACCGCTTGCGCGGCGTGGCCGTGGTCGACACGGACATCAGTCGCGGCGTGTTGCAGCGTATGGCCGGGCTGGGCATCGTCGGCATCCGCTTGAACCTGATCGGCAAGCCGCTGCCGGACTTCTCCGCGTCGGAATGGAAAACGCTGTTCAAACACATCTGGACGCTCGGCTGGCATGTCGAACTGCACCGCGAGGTCGCTGACCTGCCAGGGCTGATCCGGCAGTTGCTGCCGTTCGGTTGCAAGCTGGTGATTGACCATTTCGGGCGGCCCGATGCGCGTCCTGGTGTTGCTGATCCGGCCTTCCAGGCCTTGCTGGAGTTGGGCCTGAGCGGGCAGTTGTGGATGAAGGTTTCGGCAATCTACCGTCTGGGCGGCAGTGTCGAGCAGAACGCGGCGTTCGCTCGCGCGGCATTGCCGTTGCTGCTGCAAAGCTTTGGTCCGCGCCGGCTGGTATGGGGCAGCGACTGGCCACACACCCAGCATGAGCACGTGGTCAGCTACACCGATGTGGTCGAGCAGTTCCGCGCGCTCGACTGCCCGGACCCGCTCAAGCGCATTATGTTGGTCGAGGCTCCGCAGGCACTGTTCGATTTCCTGCCGGTGGAAATCTGAGCGGCTAAACAGCAGGTGGCTTGATCCGATAGCTGACCATATACAGCGCCGGGAGGAAAAACAGGGTCAGTAGGGTGGCGATGGCGATGCCGCCGATCATCGCAATGGCCATCGGCCCCCAGAACACCTCGCGGGCAATCGGGATCATGCCCAGGCTCGCGGCCGCTGCGGTGAGCATAATCGGTCGGCAGCGATGTTCGGTGGCCTTGACCACCGATGTCCAGGCGCTTTCCCCGGCGGCAATGAATTCATCGATCTGCGTGACCAGAATCACCGAGTTGCGGATGATGATACCGATCAGCGCCAGCACGCCCAGAATCGCCACGAACCCCAGCGGATAGCCGGAAATCAACAAGGCTGCGACCACGCCGATCAGGCCCAGCGGCACCACGCTGACCACCAGCAGCAGTTTTTTCACGCTGTGCAACTGGATCATCAAAAAGCTGATCACCAACAGCAGCATCAACGGCACAACCTTCAGGATCGGACCCTGTGAGCGCGCGCTGGCCTCGACGGCGCCGCCGGTGGCGACCGAGTAGCGCAACGGCAGGCGGGCGCTGAAGGCATCGACGTCGGGCTTCAATTGCCTGACCAGCGCTGCCGGCTGCAAGGTGCCGAGCACGTTGGCTTTCAGGGTGATGGTCGGCAGCCTGTCGCGGCGCCAGACCAGTGGCTGTTCCTGCTCGTAACTGAGCGTGGCGAACGCCAGCAGCGGCACGCTCGCACCGCCGGGTGTGGGGATCTGCAGATTGGCGAGGGTCTGCACCGAGCTGCGTTCGTCGCTGTCTGCGCGTCCGACCAGGTCGATCAGATAGGTGCTGTCACGCACCTGAGTGATGGTGGTGCCGCTGACCAGGCTGTTGAGGATTTGCGCCACGTCCTCGGAGGACAGACCGAACTGGCGCACCTTGTCCTGCGCGATGTCGATCTTCAGCACCTTGCCCGGTTCGTTCCAGTCATAGATGACCTGGCCGATATTGGCGTTGGCATCGAGAATCGCCGCCAGCGCCATGGCCTGGCTGCGCACCTGCTCGATGTCCGGTCCGCTGACCCGGTATTGCACCGGCCAGCCCACCGGCGGCCCCATGTTCAGCGGCTGAACATAGCCACCCACACCGACGTAATCGTCACGAAAGCGCTGACGCAAGCGCTCGATCAGCCGGTCACGCGCTTCGCCTCCCTGGCTGACGATCACCAGTTGCCCGTAGAACGGGTTGCTCAATTGCTGATCCAGCGGCAGATAGAAACGCACTGCGCCCTTGCCCACGTAAGAGCTCCAGCGCACTACATCGGCATCTTCTTTGAGCGTTGCCTCAAAGCGGTCCATGGTCTGGCGCGTACCTTCGATGGAGCCATTTTGCGGCATGTAAATATCCACGAGGATTTCCGGGCGGTCGGAGTCCGGGAAGAACTGGTTCTGCAGCAACCTGCCTGCAAACAGCGACCCGATGAACATCAGCAACGTGATGCCGATCACCCACCCGCGGTGCTCGAGTGCCTTGACCAGCAGGCGGCTGAAACCACGCATCCAGCGCCCCGGCGCGGCATGTTGCGCCGAGGCCTTGAGGATGTGCACGCCAATCAGGGGCGCGAACAGTACCGCCACCAGCCAGGACAGCAGCAACGCCACGGCAATGACGGCGAACATGGTGAACACGTATTCGCCTGCGGAACTGGAGTTCAGGCCGATGGGCACGAAACCGGCGACGGTCACCAATGTGCCGGTCAGCATCGGGAAGGCGGTCGAGGTGTACGCGAAGGTAGCGGCCTGCGGTAACGAATCGCCGCTTTCCAGGCGGGTGACCATCATCTCGACGGTGATCATCGCGTCATCCACCAACAGCCCCAGAGCGATGATCAGTGCGCCCAGCGAGATACGTTGCATGGTGATGCCGCTGTACTCCATGAACACGAAGACCAGCGCCAGCACCAGCGGAATCGAACAGGCCACCACCAGACCGGCACGAATGCCTAGGCTGATGAAGCTGACGACCAGCACAATCAGGATCGCTTCAAAGAGTGCGTGGGTGAAGCCGCCGATGGCTTTTTCGACCACATTGGCCTGGCTTGAGACCAGGTGCACGTCGATGCCCAGCGGCAGCTCGGTGGTCAGATCGTCGATGCGCTGCTGCAACTGGGTGCCGAATGCCTGGATGTTGCCACCTTGCTTCATGGCCACCGCAAGGCCGATGGCTGGCTGGCCGTTGAAGCGGAACAGTGAGGAGGGCGGATCGGCATAACGGCGCTCGATGGTCGCCAGATCGCTGAGGCGAAAGAACCGGTCGCCGAAGCGCAGATTGACCGCCTCAAGGTCCTGTTCATTACTGAACTGTCCGCTGGCCCGCACGGCAATGCGTTCGGGACCTGCCTCCATCACGCCGGCCGGCGTGACCGAGTTTTGCGCTTGCAGGCTTTGCAGCACCTGGCGCTGATCGATGCCCAGCGCCGCGAGCTTGCGGATCGAGAAATTCAGATAAATGACTTCGCGCTGGGCGCCTAGCAATTCGATCTTGCCCAGGTTGGGCACGCTGCGAATATCCGCGCGCACTTGCTCGACATAATCGCGCAACTGGCGGAAAGACAGGCCATCGGCGGTGAACGCATAGATGCTGCCGAACACATCGCCAAACTCGTCATTGAACGCCGGGCCCTGAATGCCGCTGGGCAGTTCGGCGCGCACATCGCTGATCTTCTTGCGCACCTGATACCAGGCCGCAGGGATGTCGGCGCTGCGGGTTTCGCTTTTGAGGAAGACAAAAAGCGTCGATTCGCCAGCCAGCGTGTAGCTTTTCACGTAATCCAGCGCGTCGATTTCTTCGAGCTTCTTTTCCAGCCGGTCAGTCACCTGCTGCAGGGTGTCGGGCAGCGTCGCACCCGGCCAGCGCGCCTGAATGACCATGGTCTTGATGGCGAATGAAGGGTCTTCCTCACGCCCCAGATTCAGGAATGACCAGCTGCCCATCAGCAGTGAAACGAACATCATGTACCAGACCAGCGTGCGATGCCTGAGCCCCCAGGCCGACAGATTGAAGCGCTCCTTCACAAACTGACCTCTCGCTGCAGGCGGATCTTCTGTCCGGACTGCATGCCGTTGACGCCGGCAGTCACTACTTTTTCGCCCTCGTGCAGCGCGCCGCTGACCCTTACCGTCGAGCCCGATCGCGCCAGTACCTGCACCGCGCGCGGGACCAGTGTCGATGTCGTTGGGTCGATCACCCATACCTGAGAGGTGCCGTCACGCTGCAGCACTGCGCTGCCGGGCAGCTCGTGAAACGCCGGCGCGTCGCCGCTGATCTCTACCGTGACGGTCGAGCCCAGGCGAAAGCTGTCCGCAGGGTTCTGCAAGGCCAGGCGGACGCGCTGAGTGCGGGTCTCGGCATTGATTTGCGGCGCAAGCTGGCGGACGTTCGCGGCCACTGAAAGCTGTTCGTTGAGTTGCGAAATCACTCTGATGCGGTGACGTTCATCCAGCGAACCGAGTGGCAAGTCGACGACCGCTTCACGGCTGTCCGGGCGCGCAAGACTGACCACTGCCTGACCGGTCGCCATGACCTGGCCGACTTCGGCTTGCCATCCTGTGATCAGGCCATCGAACTCGGCTGACAAGCGGGTGTAGGACACATGATCACCGGCTTGCTGCAGCGCGACGCGGGCCTGATTGCGCAGCGCGTCCTGAGTGCGCAGGTCGTTGTCCAGCTGATCCATTCGCGCTCGCGAGCCGATACCGCGCTCATAGAGTTGCTGGTAGCGCGTCAATTCATCGCGTGCCTGTTGCCAGGCGGACTGCGCTTTGCCGAGTTCCGCCTGGCGGGCACGCAAACGGTGTTGCTGGTCGCCGGGTTCCAGGGTGGCGAGCAGATCGCCCTTGCGCACCCGATCACCGATCTCCGCATGCCGGCTTGCCAGTCGCCCTGCGACGCGAAACCCCAATGCCACTTCATACTGCGGCTGAATGACGCCGGCGAAGCGGCCATGAGAGGCGCTGCGCTGATCGACTATTTCGGTGAACAGTACCGGGCGTTCGACAACCTCGCGAAGCGGTTTGTCGCGGCAGCCCGGCAGAGCCACGATCAGAATGCAGATCAGCCAGCAGCGGGATCTGGTTCGTGTTTCTGCGTACGAGGTGCTCATTGCGCAGCTCCCGATGACGCCAGCGAGACGCTTTGTTCGGCTTGCGCTTGCCCTGCGACCTCTACCCGTTGCCCCGGGTAGAGAAACTGCAGCCCCCGGGACACCACCCGATCACCTTCGGACAGCCCTTCTGAAACGATGACCTGACCCTGTTCGTAACGCAGCACTTTGACAGGCGTCAGCCTGACCCTGGCCTGGGCGTCCACCCGCCAGACTGCCGGTTTTCCTTGTGTACGGCTCAAGGCGGACCAGGGCAGGGCGAACGCCGATTGCGACTGCGTCTGCAAGCGAGCGCTGACCACGGAGCCCAGGGCGAGCGACGCAGCGGCGCCCTGCAGAGCAACGCGCACTCGCAACGTGCCATTTGCGGCGGAGACGATAGGGGTGATTTCCCTGATGATGCCGTTCAGCTGAGTCTCTGGCTGGCCCAAGGGGCTGACAGTCACTGCGGCACCTTTCTGATCGGCTCGCAGCAGTGATTCATACGCGGAAAATACCGCTTCGCGCTCGCCATCGTGGGCGACGCTGAAAATCGCAGTGGCGGCCTGAACCACCTGACCTTCTTCGGCATACCGCGCCGTCACGATGCCATCGGCTGCTGCGAACAGCCCGGTATAACCGACCTGGTCACGCGCATTGGCCTGCTGCGCCTGCAGCGCGGCGAGATCCGCCCGCGCACTGTCGAGGCCGGAGCGGGCCTTCTGGTATTCACTGAGGTTGGTATAACCCTTGGGCAGCAGCACGTGCTGCCGCTGGTAGTTCTGTTCGGCGAGGTGCAGCCGCGACTGTCGTACGGCGACTTCGGCACGGGCTGACGCCAGCTCGGTGTTTTGCTCGCGGGCGTCGAGTCTGGCCAGCACCTGTCCGACCCGCACTCGATCCCCGACATCCACGTATCGCTTGATCAGCTTGCCGGAGACACGAAACGATTGCTCGGTCACCTTGCGAGCCTGGATATCGCCCGTCAGCGTCACACTGCCGGCAACGTTCAGTAAGGCAACCGGCTGCGCGGTGACTCGCACCAGCGCCTTTTCTGCGGGTTTTCCTGCAGAACAGGCGCTGAGTGAGAGTAGCGAGATGAAACCCAGTACCACATGGGGCTGGGCGTACAGGGAGTGCAACGGCCGGGTATTTCCGGAAACACGGCAGCACGAACGCAGGAGCGTTGCAAAGGAAAAAGTCATCAACGAATAGCACTGCCCGATCAAAGAAAGCCAACACCCATGAATCACAGCGTCACGCCGGAAAAGCGCAAGGGCTTCCCGGGCGCAGGCGAGTGCTTCAGGCCATCGCGGTGACGCTGGGCCAAACCTCCTGGGTAGCTTCAGTGCCCAGAAATGTCAGTACGTTTCTTTGCGAGTGGTGCCACGCCGCCTTGCTTTCCAGGTCCAGAAAATGCCCGGTGTCCGGAACGACGTTGAAACTGCTTTTGGCGATGTAGTTGGAAAACATGCGCGCATCTTCAACGGTGGTGTATTCATCTTTTTCACCGTTGATGAACAGCACCGGAATGTTGATCGAGGAGAAACGCTCGACGTAGTTACTGGCGCTTAGTTGGCGAATCTGGCTGATATGAAAGTCGATCTGGCGATATTCGTGCTCGGCAAGACTGATCAGGTGCTTGTAGTTATAGAGTTTGAACAGGCGTGGCAGGTACTTTCCCACGGTGTCGTTGAGCAGTGAGCCGATCTTGCGTTTTTCACGTGCGGCGAGGTAGACCTGGGCGTTGTCGATATAGTCGAGCATGGCCTCGTTGAGGACCGGCGAGAACGAGCTGATGATGGCCTTCTCCACGGACGGAGGACATTCGGAGAGCGCCAGCAGGGCCGATACACCGCCCCAGGAGACCGACAACAGGTGGTTTACCTGATAGAGATCAATCAGTTGCAGGAGAATGTTTACTTCGTCTTCCTTGCTGACAATCATGTCGTCCGGGTTGTGCGCTCGGGATTGCCCCGAAAACGGCAGGTCGAACAGCACCAGGTTGTAGTGCGGTTGCAAGTACTTGACCGTCTGCCCGAAAGAGCCCGTGGTCGACAGTGCACCGTTGACCAGCAGAATGGTCTTGGCGTCGCTGCCTTTCCAGTAAGTCTCGGCGTAAACCTTGTACTTACCGATTGTTAGAATCTTCGATTGTGCGCCCATAACAGCCTCCCAGCTAAAATTTGATCCAGCAATTAGTGCAGCGTTCTCTGCTTCGGCAGCCATGCCAAAGCCTCGCCTGGTAAGTGGCGAAATCCGGTGAGTTATTATTCTGGGTGCAGCGGAAACGTTACCGCAGGAACTGTGCTTGCCCGGACATAGATAACGCAGTGCCAGCATGGCGACAAGTCACTGACGTCATAAAAGTGTCTGGCTGTTCACATTGTCCGTTGGCGTTTGGCCATCATCGTTTTGGCAATAGAAGGTTTTAATCGGGGAAAAGCGCCGTATGGAGCCTGAAAAGCGCATTTATTGAGGGGAACTTGTGCGTGCTGAAACGGCCAAGCCAGGTGCGAATCTGAAACATCTAGTTACGAATTTGCGCTTGGCAGAATGCGCCAGATTAATATCGAAATCGCCGAAACCCTTGAGCCAGACGCGTTAATCTCGTCAAAAAGCAGGCACGATCGTGCAATCAAGGGCTTGGAAAGTGCCTGAGTCTCAGGCCAGCGTATTCACCGTGCGGCATTCCAGCAGCAAACTTGCGCCGCCGTATTCGCTGGTGCCTATCTGCAGTGTAAAACCGTGCAGATTGACGATTGCGGCCACTACGGAGAGGCCGAGGCCGAAGCCGCTTTGCTCGGTGCCGGCCTCACTGCGATAGAAGCGCTGAAAGACAGCCGCGCGCTCGGCGACGGGGATGCCAGGCCCGGAATCCTGCACCTCGATGCACGGCGTGGTGCCGCCGGGGGCAGGGTAGGCGCTGACTTTGACGATTCCGCCGCCCGGGGTGAACTTGATTGCGTTGCCCAGCAGGTTGGTCAGTGCTTCGAACAGCAGAGCGCGGTCGCCTACCAGAGTGGGTAGCGGTTCATGCAGGTCGAGTATCAGGGTGATCTGGTCTTCTTCAGCCAGCGGCAGGTGGAAATCATGTAGCTCCTGCAGCAATGGACGCAGTTCCAGTTCAACGAATGCCGAGCGCCGCTGGCGGTCTTCCAGCTCGGAAATGCGCAACAGTCCGCGGAAGCGTGCCATCAGCGTGTCAGCTTCGCTGATGACCTGGGCAATCTGCGTGGCATGGGTCGAATCGTGTGCTGACTGCTGCTGAATACGGTAAAGCTGCGCACGCAAGCGGGTCAGCGGTGTGCGCAGGTCATGGGCGATATTGTCGCAAACGCCCTTGACCTCGTTCATGAGCTTTTCGATACGGTCGAGCATGGCGTTGACGATCACCGCCAGCATGTCCAGTTCATCGCGCCTGTTGGAGACCGGCAGACGGCCGGCCATGTCGCCGGCGATGATCGATTCGGCGCTGGCCTGAATCGCGCGGATACGCCGCAACGGCCTGCGGCGCAGTAAATGCCAGCCGGCAACACCGGGAATAATGGTCAGCGAGATGCCCCACAGCAAGGCATGCAGGATCAGCGTGCTCACCGCAAACAGCGAGCCGTTCTCGCGAACCAGCACCAGCCAGCGGCCGTCCGACGTGCGATTGACGATCGCATCGCAACTGCCTTGCGGCATGCCTGGATCATCCGATTCGATGCAATCGTTCAGTACATGAATCTGGCCGTCGATAGGCAGGTTTTTCGGGACGCTGGTGATAGGCCCGGCAACCGGGCGGAAGTTCTCGTCGAACAGACCGTAGGCATCCACCGAACGGGTATCGAAGGTCATGCTGGTGGCCAGAGCGTCCACCAGACCCTGGCCCTCGAAGCGCGAAAACAGTTGCTGGCGATGGGTGAGCGACTGGCGGGCGAGGGTGTCCAGATAAGACGTCACCTCCCAATACAGGACGCCAAGCAGAATCACGCTCCAGGCTACGAACAGCGAGCTGTACAGCGCCAGTAATCGACTCGTGGATGATCGCCAGCCGTCAGACGGGTTCGGCAATGACATAGCCGGATCCTCGCACGGTCTGAATGAGCTGTGCGGTACCGGGTTGGTCGATCTTCTTGCGCAGACGGCCGATGTGAACGTCGATCAGGTTGGTGCCCGGATCGAAGTGGTAGCCCCAGACTTCCTGAAAAATCATCATTCGGGTGATGATCTGTCCGCTGTTGCGCATCAGAAACTCAAGCAGCTTGAATTCGGTGGGCAGCAGGGTCAGCGGCTCGCCGCCGCGACACGCTTCCCGGGTGATCAGGTTCAGTTCCAGGTCGGCAACCTGCAATACCGTCTTGGCGGCACTGACCGGGTTACTGCGTCGCAATAACACCTCGACGCGCGCAGCCATCTCATCCGACGCGAAGGGCTTGGGCAGATAGTCGTCCCCTCCGGCACGCAGGCCGCGAACGCGCTCGTCCACGTCGGAAAGGGCGCTGATCATCAGGATCGGCGTGGAAATGCCCTGGGCACGCAAGTGGGTGACGATGGTCAGACCATCCATCTCCGGCAACATGCGGTCCAGGGTAATAAGGTCATAATCGCCACTCACTGCACGCGCCAGGCCGTCACGGCCATTGTCGACCCAGTCCACTTCCAGTCCGTGGCTGCTGAGTTCGGTCACGATTTCCTTTGCAGTGATGGCATCATCTTCGATTGCCAGAATTCGGGTCATGGTCCCTGCCTGAATAGATGCGTTCAAAGAATCATTCTGCCTTTAAAACCCGCCGCGTTTCCTGAAAGAAAGTTTAATGATAGGGATCATATTTCTCGCTTTGCCGTGGAATCCGCTTCCTTGAGCTTTTGCGCTTTCTCCAGGCGACGTTTTTCTTCCTTGTTTTTGCGGTCGCGCTCCATTTTCTCTGTGGTGTCTTTTTCACTGCGGATCTGCGCATGGCTGATCAAGGCGAAAATAAAACTGCCACCGATAATGTTGCCTGCCAGGGTGGGGCCTGCAAAAGCGAACCAGAAATCCTTCCAGCCCAGCTCACCTGCGAATACAAGATAGGATACTTCGGCCGAACCCACCACGATGTGCGTGAAGTCGCCGAGCGCCATCAGGTAGGTGATCAGCACAATGATCGCTATCTTGGCGTTTTCCATCGACGCGATCATCCAGACCATGGTCGCAATCATCCAGCCCGAGACGATGCCCTTGGAAAACATCTGGGCCATGTCGTTTTCCATGACCTTGTGGCCAATTTCCAGAAACGCCTTGTCGGTGCTGGTATCGAAAATCGGCAGGTTGAGCATGACATAGGCAACCAGCAGTGTGCCGACCAGGTTGCCGGTCAGAACCACACCCCACAAGCGCAGCAGCCGCCCGATGTTGGCCAGGTTCAGCTTGCTCATGACCGGCAGCACAGCTGTGATGGTGTTTTCCGTGAACAATTGCTGACGCGCCAGGATCACCGCCAGAAACCCTGCCGAATAGCCGAGGCTGCTGATCACATGACTGCCGGGGATGCCTTCGAGGCGCGAGTTCAGCAAACCCATCGCCATCAGCGACAGGCCCATGGTCAGTCCTGCAGCCAATGCCGACCACCACAGCGCGGCTACGCTGCGCTCCAGTTCGTGGTCGCCCTGCATGCGAATGGTTTCGTGCAACACCGCCGCGCGGGGCGGCTGGTTCTCATCGATCTCGCGCTCTTCCTCGGCTGACAGGCCGGGGGTCTTGCCATCTACTTCGTGGTCCATACAACGTCCTCAGCGCCAGTGATGAAATGGACCGACCGGGGCAATGTCGGGCCGATGGTTCAGACAGGCGCCGCGCGCTGTCGTTCGCCAGCGGCGGGGCGTATCGAGAATTGTTTGAGCCAGTTGGCAGAATGTGTCGGTCTAGCCCAGCAGATCGGCGCTCTGAACGCGTTCGATACCCATGCCCAGCATGGTCTTCCAGGCGTGCTCGAGCGAGCCGTTCATGTCGATGGCGCGACAGGCGTCTTCCACCACAAAAGTGTTGAAACCGGCACTGCGTGCATCCTGCGCCGACCAGGCGACACAGAAGTCCAGCGCCAGCCCGACCACGAACAGCGTATCGATGCCGCGCTCGGTCAGGTACCCGGCCAGCCCTGTGCGGGTTGTACGGTCTGCCTCCAGAAATGCCGAATAACTGTCGATATGCGCATTGCAGCCCTTGCGCAGGACCAGTTGCGCGTGAGGCAGGTCGAGGTCGGCATGCAACTGCGCACCGTGACTGCCTTGTACGCAATGATCCGGCCACAGCGTCTGCGGACCGTAGGGCAGGGTGATGCTCTCGAACGGCAGGCGCTGCGCATGGCTGGAAGCAAAGGAAATGTGCCCGGCAGGGTGCCAGTCCTGCGTGATGACCACTTGGGAAAAGCGCGCACCCAGGCGATTGATCAACGGCAGCAGCGCATCGCCGTCAGCCACCGCCAGTTGCCCGCCGGGCATGAAGTCGTACTGCATGTCGATCACCAGCAAGGCGCAACGAGGATCGGCAGGCTTGTGGGAAAGGGGCATCGTGGGTTCTCTGGTAAGGAGTAATGAGCTCAGTTTGCCTGTTTATCGCCACGTTGGCTAAGCGGCATACCTGGCCTTGGCAAGAGTATTTTTTGGGAATTTGTATCAGGCGTTAATACGAATCTGTACTATTCGCAAAAAAATCCTGCCAGGTCCCAAGAGGCCTGGTTTCTTGCCAAGGGCTGTATGTCGATGCGTCGTACTCTCGTTTCACTTTGCGTTATCCAGGCTATCTCTCAAACTGCCTGGGCCGATCAGGTGCCTGGCGTCCAGCCTGCCATGGAGCTGCAGAATATCGATATCCAGGGCGCCGCCAATGCCGAAACGGCACAAGGGCCGGTCGATGGTTATCGGGCCACACGCTCCGCCAGCGCAACGCGTACCGATACCTCGTTGCACGAAACCCCGCAATCGGTCAGCGTCGTGACCCGCGAAGCGGTCGAGGACATCGGTTCCACACGTTTGCAGGATGCTCTCGACTACGCGGGTGGCGTCGGGCGAGCCAACAACTTCGGCGGCCAGGGGCTGACCACCTTTACGGTGCGCGGCTTTACCACCGGCGAGTTCTATCGCAACGGCTTCCCGATCAATCGTGGTTATCCGAACATGCCGGACGCCAACACCATCGAGCGTCTTGAGGTGCTGCGTGGTCCGGCCACCACGCTCTATGGTCGCGGCGATCCGGGCGGCACCTTCAATGTGCTTTCCAAACAGCCGCTGGCCGAGCCTTCCGTGACGCTGGGCAGTCAGCTCAATGATCAGGGCATGAAGCGCGGAACGCTGGATGCCTCCGGGCCACTGGATGACGAGGGCCGGTTTGCGTATCGCCTGAATGTGGTGGGTGAGGGCGGCGATACGTTCCGTGACCACGTCGAAACCGAGCGCTATGGCGTGGCGCCGGTATTGAGCTGGCAGGTCAACGACGCCACGCGCATCACCTTCGAAGGCGACTTCATGCGCAACAACGCGCCGCTGGATCGCGGCCTGACGCGGTATGCCAACCAGACGGGCACCGCTTCCCGCGACACGTTCTTCGGCGAGAAGAGTGCGGGCAAGCTGCATAACGACAACAACATGGCACAACTGCGCTTCGAGCATGACCTCAACGCAGACTGGACGCTGGGCGGTGGCTTACAGATCCTTGACGGCTCCCTGCAGGGCGATGCCATCGAGGCCAACGGGCTGGCGGCGGACGGTCGCACGCTCGGGCGCAACTTCAACTATCGCAAGCTGGAATGGACCGATCGCGATGTGCAGCTGAATCTGACCGGGCATTTTTCAGCGGGCGGTTTCGAGCACACGCTGCTGACCGGTGTCGAGTACGAAGATTATGACTACAAGTCGATCATTCAACGTTCCAGCGGTGCAGTAGCTGCCTACCCGATCGACCTCTTCAATCCGGTCTACGGCCAGGCTCGTCCGGCACTGACCCGAACGACCACCCATGACAAGGAAAACCTCAAGACCTGGGCTGCCTTCGTACAGGACCAGGTGGCCCTGACCGAGCGCCTGAAGCTGCTGGGCGGTGTGCGTCTGGAGCGTTTCGAACATGATTACGATTCTTTCCTGCCCGGCACCAGCAGCTGGACTGCCAGCGATAACGCGGTCACACCGCGCCTCGGCCTGAGCTACGACCTGACCGACGACCTTGCCGTCTACGCCACCACCGCTCGCTCGTTCAAGCCCAACAGCGGTGCCAGCCGACTGGGTGGCGGGTTCAAGCCGGAGGAGGGCAAGTCCTATGAAGTCGGAACCAAGTGGGAAGCGCTGGACGGGCAGCTGAGTGTCGACACGGCGATCTATCAGATCGAAAAGCGTAACGTGCTGACCACCGATCCGCTCGATTCAACGTTCAGTGTGGCGGCTGGCGAGGTGCGCAGTCGCGGCCTGGACCTGAACGTGGTCGGCAACCTGACTCCGCAATGGCGGGTAATGGGCAGCTACGCCTACGTGGACGCCGAGGTCACCAAGGACAACACGCTACGCTCCGGTACACGGTTGATGAACATTCCCGAGCAAACGTTCAGCCTGCTCAACGTCTACGAGTTTCAGGACGGCGCCCTGCGTGGTCTGGGCCTGGGCGGCGGCGGTCGCTATGTCGACCAGCGCGCCGGGCGGACAGCCAACACCTCTTTCTCGATGGACAGCTATACAGTGTTTGACCTGTTGGCCTATTACAAGGTCAACCCGCACGTGAAGCTCAATCTGGACCTGAAGAATGTGTTCGACACAGACTATGAGGAAGGCTCTTTCGGCAATGTCTATGCCTATCCGGGGGCTCCACGGACAGTGCAGGTGGGGATTGCCTATACGTTGTGATGCCGTGTGCCGGTATCGGGTTCTGATGGAGAAAGCTTGACCCTTTCAAGGGCAGGTTCAGCAGCGTGTGTCATGGGCACCGGCCCTTGCGCACACGCGGCCGTGCATCATCAGTACTGATCGGCCGTTGAAAAACCGGCACGATGGCGAAGTTTGCCCCCTTGGAACTGTTCCTTGCCGGGCAAAATATCCGCTCCGGCGGCTTTGAGAGCGCTCATATTATCCCGCAAGGCGTTGGTGGCGGCGTCCTTTTGCTGGAAGGTATTGTTTGCTGTCAGGTTGGCATTACCCACTTCGCCAATCTGGAATTTATAGCCAGCCTCTTTCAATGCCTTGATCTGGCTGGCGAGTCGCGAAGAGGCTTCGCTTTCTCTGGCGTACACATGAAAACTGCCAATCAGGGCAGGGTTGTCGTCGCCATTGGCAGCTTTTAATTGAACAGCAAACTTGACCAGGCCGCTTTGCGGACCTGCGGTCAGGCCACCTCCCCAATTGCTGTCCTCGACAATAATACTTCCTTTATAACCGGCATCGCGTGCGGATTTAATTAACGTGGTCTGCATGTCAGCCCATTCCTGACTTGCGCTTTTACCGCCCTGATGGAAAGTATCCAGCACAAACCCGGTGCGGCTGCCAAACCGTTTGACAATGGTACTGATGTCGGCCGCGGCCTCCTTCAATTTGTCCCCCGTCAGCACGTTTCCGCTGCCCTGGTTCGCATCGTCGCGGAACGTGAACTGAACTTTTACACCCTGTTTGCCCCCTTCACTGAGCAATGCTCTGAGCTTATCCAACTGCCTGCTGTCCTTGATCTGATCGTGCGTCATCTGAAAGCGCAAGGTTCCGCCTCCAATCGCTTTCAGGTCCTGAATCATCTTCGTGGCAGCGGCAGGTGTGGCGATATCATCAGGATTGACGTTGGCTCCCCCGCGCAAGACGGGCTCGGGGGGTTTGACGGGGTCTGAAGCGGAAACCTTGTCTTTGTCTTGGACTTTTGTATCTGGCTCGGCAGAGGTCGTGTTGTCTTTGACAGGGGCCACGTCATTGAGCATGGCCTTGGTATAGATCGGCGACGTTTCCGCCGCTTCAGCGGAGCGCCTGTCGGAAGGGGTGTAGGTATCGAGTTTCGTCTGCGTATCCGAAGTTGCAGCCGTCGTGCCAGCGCTCGCCGGCTGTGGGGTCCTGTCTGCCGTGACAGGTTTCTCGTTAGCTGCCATGAGGCTGTCATGTGGCCTGGCTGAGCGGATATTCATCGGGTGTCTCAGTAGTCTGTGCGAAAAATGGCTGCGCCTGATGAAGCAGGAGAATGAATCTCGAGGCAGGCGATAACTTATGGAATGACAGTGTTCATATAAACATGTCGGAAACTTAATTGAGCGATTGTGCGACTGTTTCCATGTTTCTGTTGTTTATTGATGCTCGGGCTCAGCGTGCAACTATATCCCGGACATTGTCCACTGGACGAGCAGGTTCGTATAGAACTCATTTCCCGTGCAGCAAAAGTCTGGCCGGTTAATTCGGTTATGGCCTTTTTCTGTCCGAAGCACTGGTCGTTTACTGGCCTGGAAGCGAGGGCCGACAGCGCGGCCCTTGATCAGGCTTTAAAGCGGCTGATACGCAACGCCCAGGAGCAGCGTGGCATCCATAGGTTACAGGCTGATGTTGCAGGGCCCGTCAGTCAAACACCCGAATGGGCGACCCCGCATGCCACGCCTGGATGTCTTCGATCATCTGCCCGTAGAAAGTCCGGTAGTTGTTCTCGGTGACGTACCCGATGTGCGGGGTCGCCAGCACGTTGTCCAGGGTACGGAACGGGTGGTCGGCCGGCAGCGGTTCGATGTCGAAGACGTCCAGCGCTGCGCCGGAGATTCTGCGCTGCTGCAGTGTTTCGATCAGCGCGGCCTGATCGATGGTCGGGCCGCGTGACGAATTGATCAGATAAGCGCCGGGCTTCATCCAGTTCAGTGCTTCTGCGTCCACCAGGCCACGGCTGCGATCGCTGAGCACCAGGTGTACCGACAGCACATCGGCCTGTTCGAACAGTTGCTGTTTGCTGACATAGGTGACGCCGGACTCGGCAGCAGCCTCTGGCGTCAGGTTCTGGCTCCAGGCAATGACCTTCATGCCGAATGCCTGCCCGTAGCGGGCGATCCACTTACCGATACTGCCCAGGCCGAGAATGCCCAGGGTTTTGCCATGCAGATCGCTGCCCAGCCCGACCTGCCAATTGCCGGCACGCAACGCGTTGGCCTCGGCCACCAGGTTGCGGGTGATGCCCATGATCAGCGCCCAGGTCAGCTCCGGTGCCGCATGCTTATAGCTTTCTGTTCCACACACGACAATGCCCTGACGCTTGGCCGCAGCGGTATCAATCGCCGCATTGCGCATGCCGCCGGTGACCAGCAGTTTCAGCGCCGGCAGCTGGCTGAGCAATGTCGCATCGAACAGGGTTCGCTCGCGCATCACGCAAATGATGTCGAAGTCTCGCAGGCGCCGCGCCATGGTCGATGTATCGGCAGGGTAGTCATGCAGAAAACTGATCTCGCCCATTGAGCCGAGCACGGACCAGTCCACTACAGTGCTGGCGACGTTTTGCCAGTCATCGAGTACCGCGATTTTCAATGGGGTCATTGTCTGAAGGCCTCTTGATGGGATTGTTTTTCAAGGCAAACGCTAATTGAACAGGCTGGCGGCGATATTGATCGAAAACCCCAGAATCGCGGTGTTGAACACAAAGCAGATCAACGACTGGCCGAGCACGACCTTGCGCATTTCGCGCGTCGCTACGCCGACGTCGGAGGTTTGCACCGCGACGCTGATGGTGAACGAAAAGTACAGAAAGTCCCAGTAATCGGGGTTCTTTTCACCGCCCACAAACGCCAGTGCGGGCTCCTTGCCTTTCCAGGTGTAGAACATGCGTGCGTAATGCAGGCTGAAGATCACGCCGATCATCAGCCAGGAACCGATGACTGTCAGGCCGGTGAAGGCGTGGTGAAGCATTCTGGCGTCGTTGGAAAGGCCTTTGCTGCCGGCGATTTCAAAAATGATGGCGGCCAGACTGGCCAGTGCCGCAACGCAGACCGTGACCAGAATGACGCCTGCGTTTTCGTCTTCCCTCATGGCGACTCGCCGCACATCCTCAGCGTCGCTGCGCAACGTGCGGATGAAAATCATGATCAGATAAAGCCATACTCCCGTGTCCCAGCCAGTCAGCAGGCTCTGGGTCAGTGTCGAGTGAGGGATGAGCCAGGACCAGGCGATGCCTGCGGTCAGGCCGACCAGAGCGGCAAGGGTAAGGCGAGGGCGGGTGCGGGCGAGGTGGCGCATGCGGTCTAATCGTCACTGGACAGTACGGGACATTAGCATGCCGCTTCTGGAAGCCTAATTCGATTAAAAAAAACGGCGCGCAAGGGGGTTGCGCGCCGTGTGCCAGCCAGAGGTTGAACAGGCGGCGAGTCAACGGCGAATGTCGGACCGATTCAACGCACCAGGCAAGGCTGCTTGTTGTTGAATGTCCAGTCCGGGATCAGAAACTGCATGGCCACTGCGTCATTGCGAGCGCCCAGGCCCATGCCTTTGTACAGTTCATGAGCCTTGGCCAGCTGGTCCATGTCCAGCTCGACACCGAGCCCCGGTTTGTTCGGGACCTCGACCTTGCCACCGACGATTTGCAGCGGCGCCTTGGTCAGACGCTGTCCGTCCTGCCAGATCCAGTGGGTATCGATCGCCGTGATAGTGCCCGGCGCTGCAGCGGCCACGTGGGTGAACATCGCCAGGGAAATATCAAAATGGTTGTTGGAGTGCGAGCCCCAGGTCAGGCCCCACTCGTTGCACATCTGCGCCACCCGTACCGAGCCCTGCATGGTCCAGAAATGCGGGTCGGCCAGTGGAATGTCCACCGACTGCAACTGAATGGCGTGACCCATTTCCCGCCAGTCGGTGGCGATCATGTTGGTGGCCGTCTTGAGGCCGGTAGCGCGGCGGAACTCGGCCATCACTTCACGACCGGAATAACCGTTTTCCGCGCCGCACGGGTCTTCGGCGTAGGCCAGCACATGATGCTGATCGCGGCACAGGCGGATCGCTTCCTTGAGCGACCAGGCGCCGTTCGGGTCCAGCGTAATGCGCGCGTCGGGGAAGCGTTCGGCGAGCGCCGTCACCGCTTCGATTTCCTGGTCGCCGCTCAACACGCCGCCCTTGAGCTTGAAGTCCTGAAAGCCGTAACGCTGATGTGCAGCTTCGGCCAGGCGCACCACGGCCTGCGGCGTCAGTGCTTCTTCATGGCGGATACGGAACCAGTCATTATCGGCCTCGGGTTCGCTGCGGTAGGCCAGATCGGTCTTGCGCTGGTCGCCGACATAAAACAGGTAACCGAGCATTTCAACCTGATCGCGTTGCTGACCTTCGCCCAGCAATGCCGCAACCGGTACTTCCAGATGCTGGCCGAGCAGGTCGAGGAGCGCCGCTTCCAGCGCGGTGACCGCATGAATGGCAATGCGCAGGTCGAACGTCTGCAAGCCACGGCCACCGGAGTCCCGATCGGCAAACGCCTTGCGTGCCTGGTTGAGGATTTTCTGGTAGGTGCCAATGCTGCTGCCGACGACCAGCGATCGCGCGTCTTCCAGCGTCTGGCGAATCAGCTCGCCGCCAGGCACTTCGCCCACACCGACATGCCCGGCATTGTCCTTGAGAATGACCACGTTGCGGGTGAAGTAGGGGCCGTGTGCACCACTCAGGTTGAGCAGCATGTCGTCATGGCCCGCTACGGGCACTACTTGCATGTCGATAATGACGGGGGCCTTGCTGGTAATGTTGGATTGCTGAATGTTCATGACGGGTCCTTTAAATGTAAGGCCTTGAAAATATGACCGATGAAAAAGCGGCTGCGCACGTGCATCAGTGGGTCGCCGGGGTCTGAATGGCGGCGACCGGCGTCGCACCAGGCTTGGGGGTATTGCGCGCGGCGAAAACGATGATCGCGGCGATGATCGAAGTGGCTGTCAGGCCGTACAGTCCGCCCTGGATCGAGCCGGTGTGTTCTTCCAGCAGGCCGAAGGTGGTCGGTGCCACGAAGCCGCCGAGGTTGCCCACCGAATTGATCAGCGCGATGACCGCAGCGGCGATCCGCGCGTCCAGATAGGCCTGCGGGATCGGCCAGAACAGCGAAGAAGCCGACTTGAAACCCAGTGCGGCAAAGCAGATGGCAACGAAAGCGAAGATCGGGCTGCCGGTGGTCGACATGAACATTCCGGCAGCGGCAATCAGCAGGGCAATGGCTACCCAGGCTTGCTGGCGTTTCCACTTGGCGGACAGCGAGGCGAACACGTACATGCCGATGATCGACAGCAGCCACGGAATCGAGTTGAACATGCCGACTTCGAAGTCAGTCAGGCTGCCCATCTTGCGGATGATGCTCGGCAGCCAGAACGTCGCTGCGTAAATCGTCAGCTGGATGAAGAAGTAGATCAGGCAGAACAGAATGATCTGACCGTCCTTGAGCAGCTTGCCGATGGAGGCCTTGACCGGCGTCGCCGCTTCACGGGCAGCCTGCTCGGCATCGATGGCGTTGACCAGTGCATCCTGTTCTTCGCGGGTCAGCCACTTGGCATCGTGCGGCTTTGAGTCCAGCCAGAACCAGACGAAGAGGCACAGGCCGACCGAGAACATGCCTTCGATGAAGTACATCCACTGCCAGCCCTTCAGGCCGAAACCGGTGATTTGCAGCAGCAGGCCGGACAACGGGCCCGAGATCAACGAGGCGATGGCCGAACCGCTGAGGAAGATGGCAATCGCCTTGCCACGCTCGACGCCGGGCAGCCAGCGGGTGAAGTAGTAGATCACGCCTGGAAAGAAACCGGCCTCGGCCACGCCGAGCAGAAAACGCAAAATGTAGAAGTGGGTTTCGGTCTGGATAAAGGCCATGCAGGCCGCGACGATGCCCCAGGTCAGCATGATCCGCGTCAGCCAGATACGTGCGCCGACTTTCTGCAACAGGATGTTGGAAGGGACTTCGAAGAGGGCATAGCCGATGAAAAACAGTCCGGCACCCAGGCCATAGGCAGCAGCGCCGATACCCAGGTCATGCTCCATGTGCGAACGCACGAAGCCGATGTTGACCCGGTCGATGTAGTTGACGATGAACATGATGACGAAAAGCGGCAGGACGTGACGTTTGACCTTCGATACGGCTGAATTCAGAACCGAACCTGTGCCGTCGGCCATCCTGGAATTGGATGTGCTCACAGTTGAATCTCCCACTCGTTGTTTTTATGCGGGTATGTGCGAAGTCTGTCTCTCGCATTGTCGGTCATCATACAAGTAAAAAGCCGTTGTGCAATCCCTTGGCGGTGATGATCTGCAAGATTATCAACCTCGAGGCATTTGCCGTTGTGCGGGTGTGTCGAGCCTGTGTGACGGCGTTAATTTAAAGTTTTGACCAGTAAATGCTGAGGTTTTTGCTTGTTTACATCAGCTGGACCTGACCGGTGACTTGAACGCAATGGCCGATGGGAGGCAGGGTGGGTGGAAACAGGAGCTTTGACATCCGGGAAAGGCTTGTAATACAAGTAAGACAACTGCGCCGGGCTGTCAAACCCGGCTTCCGGCCGCTCTCAGTCCGGTATTCGCGCTGCCATGGCCGTGATACGGCAGCATAAACAGACAAGTCAGGATTCATTCACCATGCAAGAGCCTGCCAGCACAGCGCCCAAACGCCGTCAGCACAACCTGGCCACCGATCTGGTCACCGAACTGAGCCAGCGCATCCTGCTCGGCAAGATCGCACCCGGTCAGAAGCTGCCGTCCGAGAACCAGATCGTCCGCGAGCACGGCGTTAGCCGTACCGTGGTACGTGAAGCGATTTCCAAATTGCAGGCGTCCGGGCTGGTGGTGACCCATCACGGCATCGGCACCTTCGTGCTCGAGCGCAGTGATCAGACGGGGCTGCGCCTCAAGGTCGAGACCGTTTCCAGAGTGCGCGATATCATCGAACTGCGCATCGGCCTGGAAACCCAGGCCGTGGCGCTGGCGGCTGTGCGCCGTACCGATGAGCAACTGGCGGCCATGCGTCAGGCGCTGGATGATTATCAGGACCTGCTGGCCAACGACGACAGCTGCGTCGAGGCTGACAAGCGCTTTCACATGCTGATCGCCGAAGCCACCGGCAACCCGTATTTTCTGGAGATCATGCAACACCTGGGCAGTGCGGTCATTCCGCGCAGCCGCATTGCATCGAGCGAGCGGGCAGGTAACAACCTTGCGCATCAGGGCTACCTGGCCAACCTGGAACACGAAGCGCTGCTCAGCGCCATTCGCCGCAAGGACCCGGATGCCGCGCGTGCAGCGATGTGGACGCATCTGAGCAACAGCCGAGAGCGGCTGGTTCCACTGGAGTAGGCGCGAACGTGTTTGCTCCCACAAGAGCCCTCCATGCTCGAGCGTACGGCAAAAATGTAGGAGCGAACCGGGCGACGCTTCGCTTGTTCGCGAAAGGGGCCGTATAGCCGCAGAAGATTCGGCGTTCAAAACGACGCCTTCGCGAACAAGTTCGCTCCTACAAAAGCCCCCATGCTTGAGCGTACGGCAAAAATGTAGGAGCGAACTTGTTCGCGAAAGGGCCCGCACAGCCGCAGAAGATTTGGCGTTCAAAACACCGCCTTCGCGAACAAGTTCGCTCCTACAAAAGCCCCCATGCTTGAGCGTACGGCAAAAATGTAGGAGCGAACCGGGCGACGCTTCGCTTGTTCGCGAAAGGGGCCGTATAGCCGCAGAAGATTTGGTGTTCAAACACCGCCTTCGCGAACAAGTTCGCTCCTACAAAAGCATCCCATGCTTGAGCGTACGGCAGAAATGTAGGAGCGAACTTGTTCGCGAAAGGGGCCGCACAGCCGCAGAAGATTTGGCGTTCAAAACACCGCCTTCGCGAACAAGTTCGCTCCTACAAAAGCCCCCATGCTTGAGCGTACGGCAGAAATGTAGGAGCGAACTTGTTCGCGAAAGGGGCCGTACAGCCGCAAAAGATTTGGTGTTCAAAACACCGCCTTCGCGAACAAGTTCGCTCCTACAAAAGCCCCCATGCTTGAGCGTACGGCAAAAATATAGGAGCGAACCGGGCGACGCTTCGCTTGTTCGCGAAAGGGCCCGCACAGCCGCAGAAGATTTGGCGTTCAAAACACCGCCTTCGCGAACAAGTTCGCTCCTACAAAAGCCCCCATGCTTGAGCGTACGGCAAAAATGTAGGAGCGAACCGGGCGACGCTTCGCTTGTTCGCGAAAGGGCCCGCACAGCCGCAGAAGATTTGGCGTTCAAAACACCGCCTTCGCGAACAAGTTCGCTCCTACAAAAGCCCCCATGCTTGAGCGTACGGCAGAAATGTAGGAGCGAACTTGTTCGCGAAAGGGGCCGTATAGCCGCAGAAGATTTGGTGTTCAAACACCGCCTTCGCGAACAAGTTCGCTCCTACAAAAGCCCCCATGCTTGAGCGTACGGCAGAAATGTAGGAGCGAACTTGTTCGCGAAAGGGGCCGCACAGCCGCAGAAGATTTGGCGTTCAAAACACCGCCTTCGCGAACAAGTTCGCTCCTGCAAAAGCCTGGCCCCACGGTATCGACGATACAAGGGAGGCGGTTGCGTACTACGGTGTTGCGTTCAGCACGCCGAGCATCACGTGGCTCTGCCACTCGAAATACGGGTTGAAAGTCAGTCGCGCATGGATCTTGCCTGGCTCGGTATAGCCCCAGTCCGAATACCACACCGGCTCGCCGGCCATGCACCTGGCGGTGTCCGCCGTGCTCTGGCCGTTCCAGCAGATACGCTGGCTGCCGGATACGCCGTAAAGCGGATTGTCCGCTGAAAAAAGCAGGCCCATGTGTGAGAAGCGGCTGATGCGGTATTCCGGCAGGTAGTCCTTGCGCACCTCGACGCGCGGCGTATCGGCAGCCCGGGCGGGAAGGTCGCCGTACCAGATCAGGCGACTGGCGGGGCTGCTGAAGCGCTGGCTGAAATTATCCAGCACGTAATCAGTGTCGAGTACCGAGTCGTGCTCGGCGATGGCGATGAACACCGGCTTTGCATAGCGCCGCTGATGCAGGCGGTCCTGGGCCAGCGCGCTGCTGCGATAGAACTGGGCAAAACCATTGGTGGGCATGTTCATGTAGCGAACCGGCGTCTGCATTGGGCGCAGGCCTTGATTCGGCGCGGCAAGCCAGGGTCGTGCCCAGCCGATCCACGGAGTCAGCCAGGCATAGCCGCTGTTGGAGCGAAATGCCGGCGAGAACAAGAGCAGCCCGGAGATTTCGTCGTGCCCATAGGCGTAATCGAGGACCAGATTGGCCCCGGTGGAAAAGCCGCCGAGATAGACCTTCGGCACTTCACGAGCGAGCAGTTGCGCCTGTTCGCGTACCACTTGCTGCCACTGTTCGAGGCGCACGTCGAGCATGTCTTCGGGCTTGGTGCCGTGCCCCGGCAACAGCACGGTTCGGACCAGATAGCCCTGAGCAGCGAGCGTCTGTGCCACGTCATGAAACGACCACGCCGAATCCCCCAGGCCATGCACCAGCAGCACGCCGCCCTTGGGTGTCCCGCTCGGGGTCCACTGGCGCGGCGCGTTCCAGTCCAGCTCGGCCTGGTGGTCGGCGGTCTGGAAGTTGCGCTGGTTGCGGATCAGCTCGAGGGTCTGCTGACGGTAGTCTTCAAAGCGCTGTTTCGGCTCTTCGCTTTCTGCCATTGACGTGCAGGCTTGCAGGGTCAGCAGCGACAGCAGGCTGGCGAGTCGGAATTTGATCAAAGGGGCGCCTGTGCACACATATTCGAGGGTTCAAAAGGTCGACGCGGGCACTCTGCCATGTACGTCGCGCCCGTGACTACTTTCAGGCACACTCGGGCGTTCTATAACTTCAACAAAATGTATCCATATGCCCAACCATTGCAAGCCTCGCCACGCGTCAGGAGTCGTTCATGTTCGCCCTTGACCGAGCGCTGGCCCAGGACATCGTCGACCGGGCCATGACCATCCTGCCTTACAACGTCAATGTCATGGACTACCTGGGCATCATCATCGGCAGCGGTGATGCCGAGCGCTTGTGTACCCGTCATGAGGGTGCGCAGCGAGTGCTGGCCAACCGGCAGGTGGTGGAAATCGATTCTCTGGCAGCGTCGCAGCTCGGGGGTGTCAAGCCGGGCGTCAACCTGCCGCTGATGCTCGACCATCAACTGGTTGGCGTGCTCGGCATCACCGGCGAGCCGGACGAGGTGCGGGTGTATGGCGAATTGGTCAAGATGACTGCCGAGATGCTCATGGAACAGCGTCGTCAGCAGGCTGACCTTCAGTGGCGGGCGCAACGCAGCGAAGACCTGCTGGCTCGCCTGCTGTTGCCGGATTGTCCCGATAGTCTGGTGGATGAAGCACGACAGTTGGGTTTGCAGCCGCACATTGCGCGCCAGGTGGTAATGCTGCAGTTTGCCGAGGAGGGGCTGGCTGCCAGCCAGGTTGCCAAATGGCTTGGCACGCGCTATGCCGACAGCTGGTGCGTGCTGCGTGAGCCGACCTTGCTGTACTGGTGCCGCGCGACGGGCAAGGAGCGTGACGATGCGCTGCTGCTCAAGCAGTTCGATGAGCACCACTGGCCAGTGCTGCGTATGGCCACCGTGGCGCAATCGGCGGACCTGCCCACCCTGCGCCAGGCCTGCGCGGCAGCGCGGGATCTGCTCGACTACGCCCGTCAGGCAAGGCCGGCGCAGCGCCTGCTGCGTCTTGAAGCCTATCGGCTGCCAGTGCTGTTCTGGCGCTACCGGCATGACTGGCTGGCTGAACACGTCGCCGAGCCAATGGAGCGTCTGCACGCGCATGCGCAACTGCTCGACACCTTGTGCAAATGGTTCGAGTACAGCGGCGAAAGTCAGGCCTGCGCCGAAGCGCTGGGTATCCATCGCAACAGCCTGCGCTACCGGCTGGAGAAGATTGGTGAGTTGACGGGCTGCGACCCTTACAAGACCGACGACCTGCTGCAACTCTACTTGGGCGCGCAGATGATCACTCGTCAGACCTGAAGCCGGGTTTTGTTCAAACGCCCGATAATGGCGACGGATCATTGTGCGAGCGGCAGGCGGCAAGCACGGTCTTGAATGAGAGCATTCGAGCACCGGATCTGGAGAACAACAATGAAAATAGTCATCGCCCCCGACTCGTTCAAGGACAGCCTCAGCGCCCAGGCAGTTGCCGACGCGATCGCCAGTGGTCTGGCCGAAGTCTGGCCGCACGCCGAGCTGATCAAATGCCCGATGGCAGACGGCGGGGAGGGCACCATCGAGGCGCTGCTGGCTGCCTGCAATGGCGAGCTGATGAGCGCCAGCGTCAGCGGCCCGCTGGGCGCCCCGGTCAATGCCCAGTGGGGCTGGCTGGCGGACAGCAGGACCGCAATCATCGAAATGGCCATGGCCAGCGGTCTGCAACTGCTGACCCTGGCACAACGCGACGCCTGCGTGACCAGCACGGAAGGCACCGGCCAGTTGATCTCGGCGGCACTGAATGCAGGAGCCCGTCGGGTGATCCTGGCCATCGGCGGCAGCGCAACCAATGACGGCGGCAGCGGCATGCTTTCAGCCTTGGGTGCACGCTTTCTGGATGCCGACGATCAACCGCTGGCGCCGGGCGGGCTTGCGCTTGCGAACCTGGCGCGTATCGACCTGAGCGGTTTTGATCCACGCTTGTCTGACGTGTGCGTCGAAATCGCCGCCGACGTCGATAATCCACTCTGCGGACCGAATGGCGCCTCCTCTGTCTTCGGCCCGCAAAAAGGCGCATCGCCCGAGCAGGTCATGGCGCTGGACGCCGCACTCGGCCGTTTTGCCGACCATACGGCTCAGGTCCTCGGTCAGGACTTGCGCGACAGCCCCGGCAGCGGTGCGGCAGGGGGCATGGGCTTTGCCGCCAAGGCCTACCTGAAGGCCTCGTTTCGTGCCGGCGTGGAAGTGGTGGCCGAGCTGACCGGGCTGGAACAGGCGCTGATCGGTGCCGATCTGGTCATCACCGGCGAAGGCCGTTTCGACGCGCAAACCCTGCGTGGCAAGACACCGCTTGGTGTTGCGCGAGTCGCCCAGCGTCGGCAAGTGCCGGTGATTGTGCTGGCGGGAACCCTTGGCGACGGCTATGAGCAGATGTATGCGCACGGCATCGGCGCAGCCTTTGCTCTGGTCAGCGGCCCAATGAGCCTCGAGCAGGCCTGCCGCGAGACCCGCCGCCTGCTGCACGAGCGTGCGCGCGACGTGGCGCGGCTCTGGCAAATGGCTTCGGGCGGTTGATGACTGCGCTGTGATCAGCGGGCACCGGACGAGCGATTGGCCGTTATTTTAAGTAACCCTGCAAATGATCACTGGGCGTCCTAAAGAATTATTTGATCAGGGCGATACGCTGTCGGTTGTCTGACAACTTCGTGTCGGGCACTGCCCTCAAAAAATATAAAGAGCCCTGGTCATGAATCTACGCAAACTCACTATCGCTCGTCGTGCCGGTCTGGGTTTTACCCTTATTTCCCTGCTGGTGGCATTGCTGGGGTGGTTTGCGCTGGCGCAGATGTCGACCATCCGGCAGAGTGAAGTGGCGGTGGAGACCAACTGGCTGCCCAGCATGCGAGTGGTCAACGATATCCGCGAAATCATGCTGCGCATTCGGACCATTTCCTTGCGCATGGCACTGGACACCGATCCTGCGAGTATTCCGACCTACCGTGGTCAGATGGATGTGCGTCTGGGCGATCTGGACAAGAAGCTGTCTGTCCTCAAGACCTTTGTCGACACCCCGGAAGAGAAGTCGCTGACCGACCAGTTCATGGTGACCGTGGGCCAATACCGCAGTGCGCTGGACCGTTCCTTTGCACTGGCCAGCCAGGGCGACAGCGTCGGGCTGAACAAGCTGCTGCTGGTCGACATGAAGCAGATCGTCGACGGTTCCGGCAAGCAACTCGGTGACCTGGCCGACTTCTATCTCACTCAGGTCGATGCGGAAGGCAAGTCGGCCGGGGCCCAGTACGACAAGTCGCGCGACATCGTCATTATCTTTGTGGTCATTGCCGCGCTGTGCACCATCGGCCTGGCACTCTGGCTGACCCGCAGCATCGTCGGCCCGCTGCAACGTGCAGTAACCGCCGCCGAGCAGGTTGCCAACGGCGACCTGACCCATACCATCGAAGTCGATGGCGAAGACGAAGTCACCCGACTGTTGCGTGCCCTGGCGATGATGCAGGTCAATCTGCGTGAAGCCATGCGCCACATCGGCAGTTCGGCCACTCAACTGGCATCGGCCGCCACCGAACTCAACTCGGTCACCGAAGACAGCTACCGCGGGCTGAACCAGCAGAATGCGGAGATCGACCAGGCCGCCACAGCGATCAACGAAATGACCTCGGCAGTCGAGGAAGTTGCGCGTAACGCCGTATCCACGTCGGACGCCTCCAACCAGTCCAGTACCTCGGCATTGGCGGGCCAGACGCGGGTGATCGAGACGGTGCAGTCGATCCAGACGCTGACCGACAACGTGCAGGCCACCTCGACGCTGGTGCAAAACCTTGCCAATCAGTCGCAGGACATCGGCAAAGTGCTGGACGTGATCCGCTCGATTGCCGAGCAGACCAACCTGTTGGCACTCAACGCCGCCATCGAAGCGGCACGTGCAGGCGAGTCGGGCCGTGGTTTCGCGGTGGTGGCGGACGAAGTCCGCGCATTGGCGCATCGCACCCAGCAGTCGACGCTGGAAATCGATTCGATGGTCAGCGCCATGCGCAGCGGTTCAGCGCAGGCGCTCGACTCGATGAACACCAGCCGCGCTCGGGCCGACTCGACATTGGCACTGGCCAAGGGCGCGGGCGAGTCCTTGAGCGAAATCACCTCGTCGATCAATCAGATCTCCGAGCGCAATCTGGTGATTGCCAGCGCGGCGGAAGAGCAGGCGCAGGTCTCGCGTGAAGTCGACCGCAACATCGTCAACATTCGCGATCTGTCCATGCAGTCGACTCAGGGTGCCAACCAGATCAGTGCGTCGAGCCATGAATTGTCGCGTCTGGCGGCCGATCTGAATCAGGTGGTCTCACGCTTCAAGGTGTAAAACCCTACATTGATACAGGTTGTGTCCGCTTGCCGACGATCGACCGGACGCGCATTATGCCCTCGGTCGAAATGACCTCCGGTACAGTCTGGGCACAACCTTATCGAAGGGGGCGGCATCGCTTCATGAATAACAATAATCAAACCTTCAGCAGTTGGCTGCGCTCGCCAGCCCATCACCAGTGGCTGGCACTGGAAGGCAATCGTCTGTTGACCTTCGCCAAGGCTTCGAGGCTGGACAACGGCTTTGGCAGTCTTGATGACTACGGTCGGCTGATGGTCGGTGCCACCGCAGGAACCATGAACACGGCACGCATGACCCACTGTTTTGCCATGGCGCATGCGCAGGGTATTCCCGGCTGCGCTGCGCTGGTCGATCACGGTATCGCCGCACTGCGCGGACCGTTGCACGATGCCGAGCACGGCGGCTGGTTCAGTGCCGCGCTCGAAGACGGCGGCAAGACTGACAAACAGGCTTATCTGCATGCGTTCGTCGCACTGGCGGCCAGCTCTGCCGTGGTGGCGGGGCGGCCTGGTGCGCAGGCATTGCTGTCCGACGCCATCCAGGTGATCCAGACGCATTTCTGGAGCGAGCAGGAAGGCGCCATGCGTGAGTCATTCGCGCGGGACTGGAGCAGTGAAGAGTCGTATCGCGGTGCCAACAGCAACATGCACAGCACCGAAGCCTTCCTTGCGCTCGCCGATGTGACGGGTGACGCGCAATGGCTCGACCGGGCGCTGAGCATTGTCGAGCGGGTTATCCATGAGCATGCCGGCGCCAACAACTTTCAGGTCATCGAGCATTTCACCCAGGATTGGCAGCCGCTGGCCGATTACAACCGGGAAAACCCGGCCGACGGTTTCCGGCCCTTCGGCACCACGCCGGGGCATGCCTTCGAATGGTCGCGGCTGGTGTTGCATCTGGAGGCCGCGCGCCGTCAGGCTGGACGCGCCAACCCCGAATGGTTGCTGGACGATGCCCGCCAACTGTTTGCCAATGCCTGCCGGTACGGTTGGGATGTCGACGGTGCCGCGGGTATCGTCTACACCCTCGACTGGCAGAACGAACCGGTGGTCCGTCACCGTCTGCACTGGACTCATTGCGAAGCGGCCGCCGCTGCCGCCGCATTGCTACAACGTACCGGCGAGCAGCAGTATGAAGACTGGTATCGCTGTTTCTGGGAGTTCAACGAGACCCTGTTCATCGATCACGAGCATGGCAGCTGGCGCCATGAACTGAACGAACGCAACGAGCCCAGCGCAGACATATGGCCCGGCAAGCCGGACCTTTACCACGCCTATCAGGCCACGTTATTGCCGGTGTTGCCCTTGGCGCCAAGCCTGGCCAGCGCTCTGGCGGGACTGGAATAAACCACTGGGTCAAGCCTGGGTTGTCGGCTCAAGCCTGAAATCTGAAGTCAAAGCGCAGGGATGCGTTTGTCGGTCAGGCGGATGATCTGCCGGGCCAGGAAGCTGCCGGTCAGGATCACGCCGAACAGGCGCAGGGTCTGCATCGCCAGTACGAAACCGACGTCGGCATGCGTATCGATGGCAATAATGGCCATGGTGTCCAGGCCGCCCGGGCTGGTCGCCAGGTACACCGAGAGATAATCCTTGCCCATCATCACGGCAATCAGCCAGGCCGACACGGCGCAGAGCACGATCAACAGCAATGAGGCCAGAATCATCATCGGCAGCCGTCTCCAGACGTACTGCACCGTCGGCCGGTCGAAGCGCAGCCCGACGTAGCAGCCTATGGCACCGTAAGCGATGGGCAGCAACCAGGCCGGAACGGTGATTTGCATCACGCCACTCAGTTGCAGCGCGCCGCCCAGCATCAGTGGCACCAGCAGGGCACCTGCCGGGAGGCGCGAGCCGAGGGTCACGCCTGCGGCAATCACTGCCAGGCTCAGCGCAAGGTCGACAAGGTTCAGGCTGGGCAGTACCGCTGCACTGCTGTGCAGGGCCGCAGCGGAATCCGGCGCGCCGATGAAATGGCTGACCAGCGCGCCGATGGTGACCACGCAGACGACGCGCACATATTGCATGGTGGCGACGATGCGCGAGTCGGCACCGTAATCCTCGGACATCGCGACCATTGCCGAAGCCGCGCCCGGTGACGTGCCCCAGGCTGCGGTATTGCTCGGGATACCGGCAAAGCGCACCAGCACCAGTCCAACCGCCGCGCTCAGCACCACCGTGAGGATCGTCGCCAGAAGCATGACGTGCCATGAATGAAGGGCGGTGAGCAGCACGCTGACCGACATGGCATGCGCGATCAGCACGCCGACCGTGCCCTGACCGAGTTGAAAGGCCCGCTTGGGCATACGGATGCTGGCGCCTGAAACACCAAAGCCGATGGCGACCAGCATGGGCCCGAGGAACATCGCAGCAGGCATATCGAACAGTTTGAGCAGTTGCCCGGCAATGCCGGCTATCAGGATCAGACCCGCCCATTGAGTCAGCGGGGAAAGGGAGGAAAGCGAAAAGCGTGAAGCGTTTGACAAGGACGTTCTCCTTGATTGGGGTAAATCACATACGCACAGTATCGACTTCGCAACTCATCAAGTCTATTTTCTAATAATCATGAATTGATAACTTTGGTTGATAGATATGGACCTGCGTGATCTCACCTATTTCGAAACTATTGCCGAACTGGGGCATCTCGGACGCGCTGCGGAGAAGCTCAATCGCAGCCAGCCAGCGCTGACCAAAAGCATTCAGCGCCTTGAGGAATCATTCGGCACGCGACTGTTTCAGCGTGACGGTCGACGCATCAAGCTGACGCCTGTGGGCGAGCTGCTGCAGGCCCGTGGCAAGGAGTTGCAGCAAAGCATCGCCCAGACCCAGCGCGAGATCCGGGATTTCGCCAGTGGCATGGTGGGTAACATTCGTGTCGGCTGCGCCGCGACCATGGCGGAGTATCTGATGCCGAAACTGACTTCGGCCTTGTTGCAGCGTACCCCGGACGTCACCTTGAAGCTGGTGATAGGTCAGGATGACCTGCTGCGCGAATCGTTGCGCTCCGGTCAGCTGGACATGATCATTTGCGCGCTGGCGCCCGACAGCGAAGACGTCACCAGCTTCGCCATACTGCAGGACGAAGCTGTGGTGGTCGCCAGCAAGAATCATCCGATTTTCAAGCCGTCGTTGAAGATGAGTGACCTGTGCGCGTATCGCTGGGTACTGCCGCCGGTGAGTGTTTCATCGCGCAAATGGCTCGACGCGACCTTCGCCGCTCACGGCCTGCCGCTGCCGACGGTGCAGATCGAAGCGAATTCGATCTCGCTGCTGCCGGGGCTGATTGCCCGCAGCAACCTGTTGAGCTTCATTGCCCGCGAGTCGCTGGAGTTCGGCAAGACCATGCAGCACCTGCGTGAGGTGCCGCTCGAGCAGACCACCCTCAAACGCACCATCGGTGTGACGTTGCGCAAGGGCGGTTATCTGTCTCCTGCGGCAGAAGGCATGTTGCAGATGCTGCGCGACAACGGCGGGGACTTTCTGGGTTGGGGGTGACAGCCTGAGTTCAGCCGCTCCCCGGCAGAGCCTGAAAGCCACTCAGGTACCTTGCCAGCGCCTCTGCGCCCAGTTCCACGGTCGAGCTGGTACCCGCCCAACTGCAGGCCAGCATCAAGTTGCGCGGCAAGTCGAAGTCCTCAACCATAAAACCATTGGCGTCTAGACCTCTGTCGTCGTGGGGAACCAGTTCGCGCAGCGACGCTACCGGTTCAAAGTAAGCCCACACCGGCTTGTTCAGTGCGACCGCCATACCGACTTCGAAGGCCGTGCCCGAATCCGGTTCCAGGCCGCGGAACACGTTCAGGTTGACCAGCATCGCTGAGCAGCGGTGGATCATTGCGACATTCATCGAGTAAATCTGCTGCGCGGTTTCGTGCGCGGTCCGTCCCTGCGTGACCTCATTGTCAAACGGATACAACCCCTCAAGCCCGTGTGCCGCGCACAATGCCTTGAGATAGCGTCCATGTTCCACGGCGTCGGTCCTGAACACGTCGAAGCCTGCGAGATAAACCAGTGGCGCGTGCATATTCGTCTCTCGGCTGCAGATATTATCCCGCCGATTCTAAAGCCGGCCGTCAGCCCGCGATACATGCCATTGATCGGCCGAAACACGTTCAGCAGGCGTTTGCGCTGGAATCTGTACGGATAACCAGTATCCTTGTTCAGTCTGCTCATTTGTATGTGAACGCTGGCCTTGAATACTTCGCCCCTCGACAATCCGTTTTATTACCTGGAAAACTTCCGTCAGGTCCTTGGCTGGATTGCCCGGCGCTACGATGACCTGCTCGATGCAACCGAGCGCCGCTTCATCAGCGAGTTTGCCGAATTGCCGGTGCCCGCCCAGGGTTTGCTGGTGCGCATGGTGATGCGCAAGGGTGTGTTGTTTCGGGCCAGCAAACTCGGTTATGTCGAGATTGGCGATCCTCATGACGCCGTGCTGCCGCTACTGGCGCGGGAGTGGGTCGACAGCGCTCCGCCACTGGGCTTGAGCGAGCTGTTCCAGCTGCTGCGTCGGGATGAGTTGAGCCACTGCTTCAAAGACCACGCGGTCAAGGGCCCTGAGCGCAAGCAGGAATGGTTCGAGCGCCTGCAGCCGATGTACCCGTCGCCGCAGTCCCTTGAACAATGGTACCCGACGTTGTCCGACGCTGTGTTCGGCCTGAAGATCATGCCGCTGTGTGATCGCCTGCGCTTGCTGTACTTCGGCAATCTGTACCAGGAATGGTCTGAATTCGTGCTGGCTGACCTGGGTATCTACCGCTACGAAAAGGTCGAGTTCTCGCTGGAGTCGCGCGGCATCAACCAGCGTGCCGACATTGATGTGTGCCTGCAATTGCATGCCTGCCGGGAAGCACTGGAAACCTGCCTGGAGCTGCATGCGCTGGCCGAGCGTGTCATTGCCATCGAGTGCGGCAATCCGTGGTTGCTGATGCGTCGTGGCAAACTGCTGTTCCGTATCGGGCAACAGGCCGAGCGCATCCAGGACTGGCCTCTGGCGATGGCGGTGTATCGTCAGTCGAGCTACCCCGGCGCGCGTTCAAGGCAAATCCGCGTGCTGGAGCGCAATGCCGAGTATGCAGCGGCGCTGACGCTGGCGGAGCAGGCCCGTCTTGCACCGGAAAGTGATGCGGAGGTCCAGCACCTGTCACGCGTCTTGCCACGCCTGCAACGCAAGCTCGGCCTGGCGGCGGCGCGCAAGCGCACGGTGCGGGCCATTGCACGGCTGGACGTGCAGGTCACGCCGGTGTCGGGGATGAGTGTCGAGCGTCTGATACGCCTGCACCTCGAAGCCGAGCAGGGCGGGGAAGTGCATTACGTCGAGAATGCGCTGATCAATTCACTGTTCGGGCTGCTGTGCTGGCGAGCCATTTTTGCGCCGTTGCCGGGTGCATTCTTTCATCCGTTTCACAGTGCGCCGAGTGACCTGTACAGCCCTGACTTCTATCAGCGCAGGGCTGCGTTATTCGATGCCTGTCTGGTGCAACTGGAGTCGGATGAATACCTGGCGACCATTCGTGAGCATTTTGAAAGCAAATACGGCCTGCAATCACCCTTCGTATTCTGGGGAGCGCTGACGCCGGAGCTTCTGGAGCAGGCGCTCTATTGCCTGCCGGCAGCGCACTTGCTTCGCTGGTTTCGTCGCCTGTTGCAGGACATAAAAGCCAACCGGACAGGGATGCCCGACCTGATCCAGTTCTTTCCGCAACAGCGTCGTTATCGAATGATCGAGGTCAAGGGGCCGGGTGATCGCCTCCAGGACAACCAACTGCGCTGGCTGGACTTCTGTGCCGAGCATGGCATGCCGGTGGAGGTGTGTTACGTGCAATGGGCAACTGACGACAGTGCTTGTGTCAGTAGCGACCTGTCAGACCATCAAGGGGCCTTGTGCCCGTCCTGACTGTCCTGGTGATCTGCATCATGCGGGTGTTTCGAGTCATGAGGCTTGTCATCTGCACTGCCGTTCTTTCCGGGCAAGGGATCCATGCCTTTGGTGCCGGGGCTTGTGCCTGGTGCGCCGGGGCTGGTTCCATCGACGTTCTTTTCCGTACCGGTGCCTGGGACCTTAGGGCTGTCGCCTGCCGGGTTGGTCGGGCCGGTCGACCCTGCAAATGCGCTGGTGCCCGAGAGGGCCAAAAATGCTGCGAGGCTTATGGCCCCCAATCTATTCCTGATCATGATGCAACCTCCGTAAGTACAGGGACTGAAACGGTGCCGCTAGAAGGGTGGACCCGCGGGCAGGGCATGGTCCTGCCCGCGTAAGACGCCTGATTACTGAGTCTTGGTCTTTTCAGTGGGGGTGCTCTTGTCGTGCGTGCCGTGTGTCGTCTTGTCGTGCTTCATCGAACGCTCGGCTGCCGCTTCCTTGCTTTCAGTCTGCACACCTGGGGTCTCGGACGAGGTGCGGTCCATCGGCTGGGTATTGGTGCCCGGCAGTTTGGTCGCATTCTTGTTGATCGGGGTTTCAGGGGTAGTGGTCGACTCGGCGAAGGCGGCGCCTGAAGCTACAGCCATCAGGCCAGCAAGGGTCAGGGCAGTCAGTTTGGTCTTGATCATGATGCTAACTCCGTTGTTTTAAAGTACTCACGTTGGTCATTGGCCAGTGGCCATAGGTGCCGTCGAACCCGACGAACGGTAGATATCTTCCATGCATCAAGCCTTACGCCGTTGCTATCCACCTTGAGAGTGATCGCGCGCTTTTTTCGGTCATTCATGCACCCATGAACACCGTCAACAGCGGAGTTTTAAGTTGATTTAGCTATAACGTGACCGCTCGGTCATTTACAACGATTCTTAAAATCACACTTTCTTACATTTTTATAACGCAGCTGGCATTTCGCTATCTGATGAGTGGTGGCAGAACGCTATTTGGCTTGATGTAGCGTGAATAGCCCGTAAACATTGGCTTTTAAAGGGGTTTTCATCGCCAGTGACGTAGGAAATCACTTACAAAAAAGTTCCCCTCCGGACACGATTCGTTGGATTGTCATTAAACAGCAACATTTGAGGTTTTAAATCCGCCTCGGGCCTCCTTAAGTGGACCACCACACAATCTCCTGGACTGAGGTATTACCGTGATTCTGCTGACTAAAAAACGCTTGTCGCTTCTGATCGCATCGCTGTGCCTTAGCGGTGTGGCTCACGCGACTGATGTAACAGGCGCTGGTTCGAGTTTCGTCTACCCGGTTATTTCGGCGTGGTCCCAGGACTACAGCAAGAGCAAGGATAACCGTATCAACTATCAGTCCATCGGTTCGGGTGGTGGTATTGCCCAGATCAAGGCTGCGACCGTTGACTTCGGTGCATCCGATGCTCCGATGTCCGCAGAAGACCTGCAGGCCGGCGGTCTGGGTCAGTTTCCGAGCGTGATCGGCGGTATCGTGCCGATCGTCAACGTCGAAGGCGTCGAAAGCGGCGAGCTGAAGCTGGACGGTCCAACCATCGCCAAGATCTTCATGGGCGAGATCAAGAAGTGGAACGACCCGGCAATCACTGCGCTGAACTCGGGCGTCAAACTGCCTGATACCGCCATCACCGTCGTTCACCGTTCGGACGGTTCGGGCACCACGTACAACTTCACCAACTACCTGAGCAAAGTCAGCCCCGAGTGGAACGAGAAGCTGAAGTTCGGTTCGACCGTACAGTGGCCAGCAGGCGTGGGCGGCAAGGGTAACGAAGGTGTTTCGGCCTACGTGAAGCAGATCAAGGGTTCGATCGGCTATGTCGAATACTCCTACGCGACCACCAACAAGCTGTCCTACACTCAGCTGAAAAACGCGGCTGGCAAATTTATCAAACCAGACGCCAAGGCTTTCGCAGCAGCTGCTGACACCGCCGACTGGGCGAGCGCCAAAGACTTCAACCTGATCATGACCAACGCGCCGGGTGAGGCTGCATGGCCGATCACCGCGACCACCTGGATCATCATGTACAAGAAAGCCAAGAACGAAGAGAAAAGCACCGCGGCTTTCGACTTCTTCAAGTGGTCCCTGGAAAACGGCCAGAAGCAGGCCGAGAAACTGGAATACGTAGCATTGCCTAAATCGCTGGTTGATCGCGTGGAAAGCTACTGGAAAACGGAATTCACCAAGTAAGTGATTCAACCCGTACCACCCCTGTCATCAGCCGCGATAGCGGCTCGGTGACAGGGGCTTTTCCTTGCGAGTGGCCTCAACATGACTGAAAACACCCAATACCTGTCCGCTAACGTCTCCGCTGGTGAGTCCGAGGGCGAGAAGCGCGCCAAACGGGATCATCGTCATGACCTGTGGTTCAAGCGTTCATTGCAGGCTGCAGCGATGCTGGTGCTTGCTTTGCTGGGTTGTATTGCCTTGTCGACCCTGTGGGGCGGCAGTCTGGCATTCCAGACTTTCGGGTTTGGCTTTCTGACCAGCACCGAGTGGGACGTGAACGCCGGCAAGTTCGGCGCGCTGGTTCCGATTTACGGCACCCTGGTCACCTCTTTTCTGGCTTTGCTGATCGCCGTACCGGTGAGTTTCGGCATTGCAATCTTTCTCACCGAAGTGGCACCACCGTGGTTGCGCATGCCGATCGCCTCGGCCATCGAGCTGTTGGCCGGTATCCCTTCGATCATCTACGGCATGTGGGGGCTGTTTGTCTTCGGCCCGTTCATGGCTGAACACCTGTCGCCGTGGATCACCGAAAACCTTGGCGCACTGCCGCTGATCGGTCCGATGTTCCAAGGGCCGCCGCTGGGTATCGGCATGCTGACCGCCGGCATCGTGCTGGCGATCATGATCACCCCGTTCATTACCTCGGTGATGCAGGAAGTCTTCCGTACCGTGCCCGTGGCCCTCAAGGAGTCGGCCTATGCACTGGGCGGTACGACCTGGGAAGTGGTCTGGGACATCGTGCTGCCTTACACCCGTTCGGCCGTGGTCGGTGGTGTGTTCCTGGGGTTGGGACGCGCGCTCGGCGAAACCATGGCGGTAACCTTCGTACTGGGCAACGCGCATCAGTTCTCGGCTTCGCTGATGATGCCGAGCAGTTCGATCGCTTCGGTGATTGCCAACGAGTTCAACGAGGCCTATACCGACTTGCACCGTTCGGCACTGATTGCCCTTGGCTTCCTGTTGTTTGTCGTCACCTTCATCGTGCTGGCCCTTGCACGCCTGATGCTGTCGCGCCTTTCGCGTAAGGAGGGGTTATGAGTAAGGATGTGACCGGCAGCGAGCACCTGTATCGGGTTCGCAGTATCAAGAACAAGATTGCGATGGTACTCAGCTGTGGCGCCACCGCCTTCGGCCTGCTGTGGCTGGTGTGGATTCTGCTGACCACCATCATCAAGGGTATCGACGCGCTCAACCTGCAACTGTTCACCGGCATGACTCCGCCGCCGGGCACCGAGGGTGGTCTGGCCAACGCGTTCTACGGCAGCGTGCTGATGTCCGGCATCGGCCTGCTGATCGGTACGCCGATCGGCCTGATGGCCGGCATCTGGCTGGCCGAGTTCGCCCGCTACACCAAACTGGGCAACACGGTGCGCTTCATCAACGACATCCTGCTCTCGGCACCTTCCATCGTGCTCGGCCTGTTCGTCTACACCGTCGTGGTACTGCCACTCAACGCGGTGACAGGCCATCAGGTGGGCTTTTCGGCGATTGCCGGCGCGCTGGCGCTGGCATTGCTGGTGATCCCGGTGGTGGTGCGTACCACTGACGAAATGATGCAATTGCAACCCTCGACCATGCGTGAAGCTGCGCTGGCGCTGGGTGTGCCGCAATGGAAGCTGACCCTGCAAATCGTCCTGCGCGCAGCCAAGGCCGGTGTGGTAACCGGCGTATTGCTCGCATTGGCACGCATCACCGGCGAAACCGCGCCGCTGCTGTTCACCGCTTTCGGCAATCAGTTCTGGAGCAGCGATCTGCTCAAACCCATCGCCAGTGTTCCGGTGGTGGTTTTCCAGTACGCCATGAGCCCGTTCGATGACTGGCACTCCCTGGCATGGGCCGGTGCGCTGGTCATGACGTTGTTCGTACTGATACTGAGTCTGCTGTCTCGCTTAATTCTTCTGCGCAATAGGGCGTCCTGATGAACAACCTTTCCCTGGCCAACGAAAAAACCAAGATCCAAGTACGCGGTCTGGAGTTTTTCTACAACAACCAGAAGTCGTTGAAGTCCATCGACATGACCATCCCCGAGAAGCGCATCACTGCGATCATCGGCCCGTCGGGTTGCGGTAAATCGACCCTGCTGCGCGTCTTCAACCGCATCTACGCGATGTACCCGAAGCAGGAAGCGCGCGGTGAAGTGCTGCTCAATGGCGAAAACATCCTGGCGCCAGGCTATTCGATGAACCGCCTGCGCAGTCATGTGGGCATGGTGTTTCAGAAGCCGGTGCCGTTCCCGATGTCGATCTACGACAACATTTCCTACGCCATCAAGCACCACGAAAAACTGTCGCGTCGGGAAATGGAAGATCGCGTCGAGCAGGCCCTGCGTGGCGCGGCCTTGTGGGACGAGGTCAAGGACAAGCTCAAGCAGAGTGCGACCGGTCTGTCCGGTGGTCAGCAGCAGCGTCTGTGCATCGCCCGTACCATCGCGCTGCGTCCTCAGGTCCTGCTGCTCGACGAGCCGACGTCGGCACTTGACCCGATTTCCACAGGACGTATCGAACAGCTGATCACCGAACTAAAAGAGCAGTTCACCGTGATCATCGTGACTCACAACATGCAGCAGGCGGCGCGTTGCTCCGACTACACTGCCTTCATGTTCATGGGTGAACTGATCGAGCACGGCGACACCGACACCATCTTCACCAAGCCCTCCAAGACCCAGACCGAAGATTACATCACCGGTCGTTTCGGCTGATCATTCGGCCAGGGCGGGCGCTTCCTGGCGCTCGCCCATGAACGCCTCGATCCTGCTGCGCAGCCAACGCTCGGCAGGGTCGCTGTCCATCACACTCAGCCACGTCATCGACAGGTCCAGCCCCGGCGTTGGGAAGGGCAGTGGCTCGTCATACAGCAGACCCAGTGCGCTCATGGCCTTTGCCGCGTAGTCGGACAGCCCCGAAATCATGTCGGTGCCGGCCATCAAAGCGGGCAGGGTGGCGAACTGCGGCACCGACAACACCACCTGACGCTTGCGTCCCAGCGCGGTCAGCCACTCATCGGCGAAACTGCTGACACTCGCGACGTGCGAGACCACAACGTGTGGGCGCGAGCAGTATTCGTCCAGGCTCATGGGACCGGCAGGCTTGTCGGCGCGCACCAGCCTTGGCTGTACGTTACGCAGGGTCTTGCGCTTGGCGTTGGCCGGCAGTTCACGGGTCAGGCAGACGCCGACGGTGATGTCGCCGGACATCAGCACCTCGGAGATATTCAGGTAGTCGACATGCTTGACCACGATCACCACGCCGGGCGCCTCTTCGCGGATGGCCTTGAGCATCGCCGGCAGCAGGCCGAACTCGACGTCATCGGTCAGGCCGATGCGAAAGGTCATTTTGCTGACTGACGGATCGAAGTCGGTGGTCAGGCTGAGCGCCGTGGACATGGCGTCCAGCGCGGGCGTCAGGTGCTTGAGAATCTCGTGAGCGCGTGCGGTGGGTTCCATACGATGGCCGACGCGGATGAACAGCGGGTCGTTGAGCAGACTGCGCAGGCGATTCAGGGCGGCGCTTATCGTGGGTTGGCCGAGAAAAAGTTTTTCGGCTGCGCGGGTGACGTTACGCTCCTGCATCAATGTTTCGAATACCACCATCAGGTTGATGTCGGCCTTGCGCAGTTCATTTCGATTCATTGCTGTTCCTTGGCGTCAGACCCGGATGGCCACGACGGCCTGTAACGGACGGCCCAGTCTAGGCAGGCACGGCAGGAGGCGTCCAGCATTTTGCCATCGTCGGAAATCAGCGTGAAGAAACGTCTGCTTACGGTTCTGTTGGCAGGAAAAGGGCGAATCTGTTGTGGGAAACAGGGTCTACTTGCAGGTCCGCCGCGTGCAGTTCAGCGGTTCGAGAATTCGACTCTATTTACAGGAGGTGCCCCTTATGCGGGCTGCAAAGATTGCCGGCATGTTGATGTCGTTGACGCTGTCAGGCGCAGCACTGGCTGAGACGCCCGGTTATGGCCAGCAACTGGAAGGTTTCACGTACCCCCATGCGCTGCACAAATTCAGTTTCCAGTCCCAGGGCCAGACGCTGGAAATGGGTTATATGGACGTCGCGCCCAGTGGCAAAGCCAACGGCCGCACGGCGGTGCTGATGCATGGCAAGAATTTTTGCGCTGCGACCTGGGAAGACACCATCAAGGGACTGAGTGCCGCGGGCTATCGCGTCGTCGCAGCGGATCAGATCGGCTTCTGCACCTCGACCAAGCCGGAGCACTACCAGTACAGCTTCCAGCAGTTGTCGATGAACACCCACGCGCTGCTGGAAAAACTGGGCCTCGACAAGGTGTCGGTGGTCGGTCACTCCACGGGCGGCATGCTGGCCACGCGTTATGCGTTGATGTACCCGAAGCAGACCGAGAAGCTGGTGATGGTCAACCCGATCGGTCTGGAAGACTGGAAAGCACTCGGCGTGCCTTACCGCAGCGTCGACCAGTGGTATGAGCGAGAGCTGAAGACCACCGCCGAAGGCATTCGCGCCTACGAGCAGAAGACTTACTACGACGGCCGCTGGAAGCCTGAGTATGACAAGTGGGTCGACATGCTGGCCGGTCTGAACAAAGGGCCGGGTCACAAGGTCGTGGCCTGGAACTCGGCGTTGATCTACGACATGATTTTCACCCAGCCGGTGTTCTACGAGTTCCCCAGGTTGCAGGTGCCGACGGTGCTGATGATTGGTGATGCCGATACCACTGCCATCGGCAGTGACATCGCCCCGCCTGAGGTCAAGGCGAAGATCGGCAATTACAAGGTACTGGGCAAGCAGGTGGCGCAGATGATCCCGGGCGCCAGGCTGGTGGAATTCAAGGGCAAGGGCCATGCCCCGCAGATGGAAGACCCGCAAGGCTTCAACAAGGCACTGGTCTCCGAACTTCAATAAGCTGCACGTCACGCCACGCGGCAACCTGGTCCGATAGCGACCAGGTTGTCTGCGACCGGCACTGCCGATTAAACGGCAATCTCTACCTGATCACCTTTGAGCCTTACCGGCCAGACGTCGAGCCGCTGATCCGGGTATTCGATACAGCTGCCGTCGTGCAGGCGAAAGTGCTGCTTGTACAACGGCGAGGCGATGACCAGTTCGCCCGCGATCTGCCCGATCAGACCACGCCCGATCACGTTGGCCCCCGATTTGGGATCGCGGTTATCAATGGCAAAGAGCTGCTCGCCCTGTGCAGTTTCGGGCAGGTAGAACAGTGCGACCTGCGCGCCGTCCAGCCACGCCACGACGCCTGAATTGGCGACCAGATCCGCACGTCCGCACAGGGTCTGCCAGTGCTGCTGCGCTGCCGCTGGCGCATTGTCGCCGGTGCGTATTGTCTGAGACGCGTTCATCACACCACCTCCTTGAACAGCGGAATAAGAGCCAGCTCTTCGGGTCTTGCCGGACGCCGCTGGGCGCGCTCCTTGACGAACTGCACGTCGGGGTCAGCACGCCCGTCGTTGACGAAGGTGCGGAAGCGCTTGAGTTTTTCCGGGTCCTTGAGGGCGTTGGCCCATTCGCATTCGTAGCGGTCGACCACCAGTTGCATCTGCGACTCCAGCTCGGCGGCCAGGCCCAGGCTGTCGTCGACGATGACCGCCTTGAGATAATCGAGGCCGCCTTCCAGCGTTTCACGCCAGACCGAAGTACGCTGCAGCTTGTCGGCGGTGCGGATGTAGAGCATCAGAAAGCGGTCGATGTAACGAATCAGGGTTTGGTCATCCAGGTCGGTGGCGAACAACTCGGCGTGACGCGGACGCATGCCGCCGTTGCCGCACAGGTAAAGGTTCCAGCCGTTCTCGGTGGCAATCACACCGACGTCCTTGCTCTGCGCTTCGGCGCATTCGCGGGTGCAGCCGGACACGGCGAACTTGAGCTTGTGCGGCGAGCGCAGGCCCTTGTAACGGTCTTCGATACGCAGCGCCATGGCGACGCTGTCCTGCACGCCGTAGCGGCACCAGGTGCTGCCGACGCAGGATTTGACCGTGCGGGTCGACTTGCCGTAGGCATGGCCGGTTTCGAAGCCTGCCTCGATCAGCTCGCTCCAGATATCCGGCAACTCGTGCAGTTGTGCGCCGAACAGGTCGATGCGCTGGCCGCCGGTGATCTTGGTGTACAAGTCGTATTTTTTTGCCACCGCGCCAATCGCAATCAGGCCGTCCGGGGTGATTTCGCCACCCGGAATACGCGGCACCACCGAGTAGGTGCCGTTTTTCTGCATGTTGGCCATGAAGGTATCGTTGGTGTCCTGCAGCGGCACCAGTGAAGGCTCGGTGATGGGGCGGTTCCAGCACGACGCCAGGATCGAGCCGACTGCGGGCTTGCAGATGTCGCAGCCATGCGTGCCTTTGCCATGCCGAGTCAGCAGTTCGTCAAAGGTCTCGATGCCTTCGACGCGCACCATCGAGTACAACTCCTGGCGGGTATAAGCGAAGTGTTCACAGAGGCTTTTATCGACCGCCACACCGCGAGCGATCAGTTCATGCTCGAAAACCTGTTTGAGCAATGCCGTGCAACCGCCGCAACCGGTGGCCGCCTTGGTGCAGGACTTGATTGCGGCCAGATCGGTGCAGCCATTGTCGATGGCCGAGCACACCGCGCCTTTGCTGACGTTATGGCAGGAGCAGATAGTCGCTGTGGCGGGCAGGGCGTCGGCGCCCAGCGTCGGCGCGCCTTCGCCACGCGGCAGAATCAGGCTCGATGGATCGGCGGGCAGCGGGATGCCGTTCTGCGCGTATTGCAGCAGCGTGTCGTAATAGCTGTTATCGCCAACCAGCACAGCGCCGAGCACCTGCTTGCCATCGGCCGACACCACCAGGCGACGGTAGCTGGCGGTGGCTTCGTCAATGAAGCGATAACTGACGGCCCCGGCCAGCGCACCGTGCGCATCACCGATGGAGCCGACATCCACGCCCAGCAGTTTGAGCTTGGTGGACATGTCGGCGCCGAAGAATGCGTCAGTATTCTGTTCGCACAATTGCGCTGCTACGCCACGGGCCATTTGATAACCGGGCGCCACCAGGCCGAACACACTGCCGTTCCAGGCTGCGCATTCGCCGATTGCATAGATGTCGGCGTCGCTGGTGCGGCAGTGCTCGTCGATTGCGATGCCTCCGCGTGGGCCGAGCGCCAGCTCGCATTGGCGGGCCAGGGCGTCTTGCGGGCGAATGCCTGCGGAGAACACGATCAGGTCGGTCTCGAGAAACTCGTCATTGGCGAAGTTCATGCGGTAGCGGTACTGCTTGCCGTCGCTGATCGACTGCGTGGCGCGCGACAGATGCACGCCGACGCCCAGCGCTTCGATACGCGCCTTCAACGCAGCGCCACCGAGGTCATCCAGTTGCACCGGCATGAGACGCGGCGCGAACTCGACGACATGGGCTTCCAGCCCCAGCGATTTAAGCGCATTGGCCGCTTCCAGCCCCAGCAGACCGCCGCCGACCACTACGCCACGGCGGGCTTTCGTCGCGGCATAGCGAATGCTGTCCAGGTCCTCGAGTGTGCGATAGACCAGCCGGGAGTTGCCCCGCGCGCCCTCGATAGGCGGTACGAACGGGTAGGAGCCGGTGGCCAGGATCAGCTTGTCGTAACTGAAGCAGCCCTCGGCGGTAATGATTTCGTGACGATCACGATCAATCTCCAGCACCGGTACGCCGAGGTGCAGCGTCAGGCCGGGTTGTTCGTAGACAGACATCTCGCTCATGGCCAGCGATTCGGCGTCGCGGCCGGTGAAGTATTCGGACAGGTGCACGCGGTCGTAGGCGCGCTGTGTTTCCTCGCCAAAGACGTGGATGCGATAACGCTCGAGTGCGCCGCCTGCGATCAACTGCTCGACGCAATGATGCCCGACCATGCCATTACCGACGACGATCAGGGTTTTTACATCGTTGAGGGGGAAGACTGTGGTGTTCATAGCGAGTCCCGGCCGAGGCCAATCAGGTTTTTCAAAGCAAAAAAAAAGCGCCCGGAACCTTTCGGTTCCAGGCGCCTTTGCCTGTTCTCTTATGGGTGTTCTGGGGGGCCATCGAGCCACGTTGCCGGAGGCGCCCTGATAGCCCTCTGGTCTCTGCGAGACTGGCGATCCACGTCGATCAACCGGGGCGGCCCGACCACATTCATGGTGGGGTTGTTGAGTAATATGCAGGGCCTGTGCCAGCTTGCGCCGGCAGCGCTTCAAGCCCGAATTGGCAATGCCCGCAAGGCTGCGCAGCGTTTACGATGGCGTCAGGCGCATGATTTTTTCTGCCTTGCATTGGTGCGCATCAAGGGGATTACGCTGTAAAGCTGTGCGCCGTATTGACCGCTCACGATAATCGGCGTTTTTGCCTGTGGGCGCCCCAGTCGCTCCAGGCACATATCGTTCCTCACGCTCCGCGTGGGAATGCCTGTCGTGACGCTCCGCGTCACAATTCTGCGCCGCACCGCCTGCTCTATAGTTAAGCCGTGCGTCCAGAAGCCCAGGTCTGGCGTAACATTTGTATCACCCTGCAACTCCTCTATAAGTCAGTGCTCATGAACATCACTATCACTGAAGTACACCCCGCCGAGATCCCGCACACCGTCGATTTCGTCATGCGTGCCCGCGCCGGGATCTTTCCCTTGCTCGACACCGTCACCGTTCCGCCCGATCTGGCCGGCTTCGAGCAGGTGTATCTGAACGGTGAGGACGGCAAGTTTCTGATCGCCCGCAGTGATGGGCAGATCATCGCGGCTGTGGGCTACCTGCCATACGACCATCGTTTCCCGCAGTTCGATTACCGCGGGCGCAGAACCGTCGAGATCGTACGTCTGTTCGTCACGCCGGAGTTTCGCGGCGACGGGCTGGCCAGCCGCTTGTGTCAGGCGCTCTGGGAATATGCCGAGGCGGGTGGCATAGAGGTTCTGTACCTGCATACCCATCCGTTTCTGCCCGGCGCGATTCGTTTCTGGGAGAAACAGGGCTTTGCCGTAACCGATGTGGAGAGCGATCCGGTGTGGAACACCACTCATATGGAGCGCGTTCTTTAAGAGGGCTTTATCAGAGGACAGAAAGGGGCTGGCAGGGCGCCAACCCCTTGTACCGATCAATGCGGAGAACGCTGGCGCGCAGTCTTGAGCAGGTCTTCCGGGGTGATGTGGCCGACCACCGATTTGGCCGCGGCGCTGCCGGGGAGCGGCAGGTCGAGAATGTGACCTTTCATCTTGCCGATTACGTGCATTTCGCAAGGTTTGCAATCGAACTTGAGGGTCAGCACTTCATCACCGTGCACCAGTTGCATCGGCGCGACCTTGGTGCGCACGCCCGTCACACCTTTGGCCTGTTTCGGGCACAGGTTGAACGAGAAGCGCAGGCAATGCTTGGTGATCATCACCGGTACTTCGCCGGTCTCTTCGTGGGCCTCGTAGGCCGCGTCGATCAACTGCACGCCGTGGCGATGATAGAAGTCGCGGGCCTTCTGGTTGTAGACGTTGGCCAGAAAAGACAGATGCGACTCCGGGTACACCGGTGGCGGGGTGGTCTCGGCCTTGCGGCCACCGCGTGGGTGAGCCTTGATACGGGCTTCGGTCAGCGCCTCGATGGCGTCGCGGCGCAGAGTCTTGAGCTGCGAGTTGGGTACGAAGAACGCCTGTGGCGCGTCAAGCCTGACATCCTGGGCATGATAGATCGTGGTGCCCAGTTGAGTGAGCAGGTCACGCAGCTGATCCAGCGCCTGCTCGGGTTTGTTGGCCGTGCCGAATGGCCCATCGAGGCCGACGGTGACGCTCACGCCTTCTTCGCTGGTGGCTTTCAGGCTCAAATGATCTTCGCGCAGCGTGACCTGCCACTGAACGCCGATACGACGCTCGGCCGAGGTCTTGAGCAGCGCCTGTTGCCAGTTGTGGTCCAGGTTGCGGTTCAGCGGATGATTGGGGCGCAGGCCGGAAAAGCCCACGGGCATCTCGTTGGGCTCTACGCGATAGCGCCAGCGCTTCTGGCCGTCCTCTTCGAACTCGCCCTTGAGCTCGGCGATGTTGGCACGGAAGCCCACCACTTCACGCTTGATCTGCACATTGAGACCATCGCCGTTGGACAGCGGCTCATGGGTCACTGCGATCAGATCGCGCTTGCCGAGCTTTTCAACGGTGCCCACCGCCAGACCGGTGAAGGTCGGCGTATCGAACGCGCCGATGTCGATCTTGCGGTCGCTGACGAAATAATCGGTGCTGCCGCGATGAAAGGTCTTTTCCGGGTCCGGCACGAAAAAGTGCGCGGTACGGCCGCTGGAAGCAGGTGCGAGGTCCGTGCGGTCTTCGAGAATCTCGTCCAGACGCTGGCGATAATAGGCCGTGATGTTTTTCACGTAGCCCGCATCCTTGTAACGGCCTTCGATCTTGAACGAGCGCACGCCGGCGTCCACCAGCGCACGCAGGTTGGCGCTCTGGTTGTTGTCTTTCATCGACAACAGATGCTTTTCGAAGGCCACAACGCGACCCTGATCATCCTTGAGCGTGTACGGCAGGCGGCAGGCTTGCGAGCAGTCGCCACGGTTGGCGCTGCGGCCGTTTTGCGCGTGGGAAATATTGCACTGCCCGGAGAACGCCACACACAGCGCGCCGTGGATGAAGAATTCGATGGCGGCATCGGTTTCGTCGGCGATTGCGCGGATTTCCTGCAGATTCAGTTCCCGGGCCAGCACCAGTTGCGAGAAACCGGCCTGATCGAGAAACTTCGCCCGGCTCAGGGTGCGAATATCGGTTTGCGTACTGGCGTGCAGTTCGATGGGCGGAATGTCCATCTCCATCACCCCGAGGTCCTGCACGATCAATGCGTCCACGCCGGCGTCGTAGAGCTGGTGAATCAGCTTGCGCGCAGGCTCCAGTTCGTCGTCATGGAGGATGGTGTTGATGGTGGTGAAGATCCGTGCGTGATAGCGGTGCGCGAATTTGACCAGCTCGGCAATGTCACTGACCTCGTTGCAGGCGTTGTGCCGCGCACCAAAGCTCGGCCCGCCGATATAGACCGCATCGGCACCATGCAGGATGGCTTCACGGGCGATGGTCACATCCCGTGCAGGGCTGAGCAATTCCAGGTGGTGCTTGGGTAACGACATGGCAACGGGATCCGGCTGCGGGCAAAGCGCGCATTGTAGTGGCAGAGACCGCGCGGTGCACCTGTTGCAGATTGCAGCAGGTGCCGGACTGACCATCGGCGCGCTTTCAGCGCGAGCGCAGGCGCAGAATCTTCGCCCCGTCACCGGGGTCGGTCAGCCAGTGCGCCACTACGCCGAAGGTGCTCAGCAGGCGTTCCGGAGTCAGCACCTCGAGCGGCGCACCCAGCGCGACCAGCCGACCCTTTTCCATGACGGCCACACGGTCGCAGTCCAGCGCCTGATTCAGGTCGTGCAGGGCAATCACGGTGGTCACCGGCAAGGCCCTGACCAGGCCGAGGATGGTCAGTTGGTGCTGGATGTCCAGATGATTGGTCGGTTCGTCCAGCAGAAGGATCTGCGGCCGTTGCGCCAGCGCCCGGGCGATGTGAACGCGTTGCCGCTCGCCACCGGACAAGGTGTGCCAGGCGCGTTTTTGCAGGTGCAGCATGTCCACATCCTGCAACGCCTGGCGAACGATCGCGTCGTCCTTTGCACTCCACGGCTCCAGCGCCGACAGCCAGGGCGTGCGGCCCAGTTCGACGGCATCCAGCACGGTCACGGCGTCGCTGGTTTCAGCCTGCTGCTCGACCACCGCCAGCAGGCGCGCCACGTCCCTGCGGCTCAACGCTTCAAGTGCTTGCCCGCCCAGGCTGACCGAGCCGCTGACCGGCTTCTGAATACCGGCCAACAGCTTGAGCAGGGTGGATTTGCCCGAGCCGTTGGGACCGACCACGGCCAGGGTTTCACCGGCGGCAATGCTCAGTTCGACATCGCGCAGCAGCGCTGCCCCACGTACCGAATAACCCAGACCGGCACAACCGAGCACCGGTGCATTGAGCGAATGGGGTAAGGCGTTCATCGCGTGCTGTTGCCCCGGATAAGAATCAAAGCGAAGACCGGTGCGCCGATCAGTGCGGTAATCACCCCGATCGGCAGCGCCTGACCCTTGATCAGCGTGCGCGAGAGGATATCGGCAGCTATCAGGAACAGTGCGCCGCTCAAGGCACTCAGCGGCACCAGCCGGGCATGCCGGACACCGACCAGCATGCGTACCGCGTGCGGGATCACCAGCCCGACAAAACCGATGGAGCCGACAATCGAGACCATCACTGCGGTGACCAGCGCGGCGGTAGTGATCAATATGATCTGCACGCGGCGTACCGCGATCCCCAGTGACGCCGCCGAGTCGCTGCCGAAGGTGAACGCGTCCAGCGCTCGCCGGTGCCAGAGGCACACCAGCAGACCGACCAGCACTGTCGGCACTGCCAGCCAGACCGAGTGCCAGCGCACGCCGCTGAGGTTACCCAGCAGCCAGAACATGATGCCGCGTGCCTGCTCGGAGCTTGCCGATTTGGTGATCAGAAACGAGGTCAGGGCATTGAACAGTTGCGAGCCGGCGATCCCGGCCAGAATGATCTGCCCGGCTGCCGTGGTGCCGCGTGAAGAGTGCGCCAGCAGGGCGACCAGCGAAAATGCCGCCACGGCCCCGACAAAGGCGCCCGCCGACATCGAGATTGCGCCTGCACCGAAGCCCAGAATGGCGACCAGTACCGCGCCGGTCGAGGCCCCTGCGGAAATCCCCAGCAGATACGGGTCTGCCAGCGGGTTGCGCAATAACGACTGCAACACCACGCCACAGATCGCCAGCCCGGCCCCGCAGGCGGCTGCGACAATGGCGCGGGTCAGCCGGTAGTTCCAGACGATGCCTTCGTCTATAGGGTCGAGCACATAGCCGGCGGCCCAGAGTTTGTTGGCCAGCACCTGAAAGACCACGTTCAGGCTGATCGAGGTTTCGCCGATCGCGGCCCCGATCATGATCGCCAGCACCAGCACGGCCGAAACCCAGAGCACATGACTCAATGCTATCGGCAATCTCATTTGGCAGCGTTGAAACGGTTGGCGGCGTCAGCCAGTTCCTCGAACCCGGTGAACAGACGCAGGCCAGCCTGCATGCCCTCGGCGTCGATGATCACGATCCGGTCATGCTTGACCGCGTCCATGTTGCGGGTCACCGGGTCGGTCTTGAGGAATTCGATTTTTTTCAGGTAATCGTCGGCCGGGAAACGGCGGCGATCCATGCGCGCGATGACCAGAATGCTCGGGTTGGCCTTGGCGATGGTTTCCCAGCCCACGGTTGGCCACTCTTCGTCGGACTGAACGATATTGCGCATGCCCAGGCTGTTGAGCATGAAGTCCGGAATACCTTTGCGGCCTGCCACGAAAGGGTCGCTGGCAAGGTCGGAGCTGGAGAACCAGAACAGCGCCGAGACGTCGTTGGCCTTGTTCTGCCTGACGTTGGCAATCGCCGCGCTCAGGCGGGCCTTGAGGTCAGTAACCAGCGCGTCGCCGCGATCCTGCACATCGAAGATCTTCGCCAGTTGCCCGATGCTCTTGTAGATGGTCTCGATGCGGAATGGCTCCAGACGTGTGCCATCGGCACCGACCAGATTGTCCTTGCCTTCGCAGTCGGACGGCAGGATATAAGTGGGTATCTTCAGGTCATGGAACTGCTCGCGGGTGCCGACCACGCCCTGTTTGCCGACCATCCATTCCAGTTGCACGGCCACCAGTTCCGGGCGCTTGCCGATCACCGCTTCGAAGCTGGGCTCGTTGTCGGCCAGTCGTTCGACCTTGTCGTTCTGCGCCTTGAAGCGTGGCAATACGTTGTTGAACCACAGCGAAGTGCCGACCAGTCTGTCGCCCAGGCCCAGTTCATAAAGCATTTCGGTGCCGGCCTGGCCAATGGTCACAGCCTTGGCTGGCGCATGCGTGAAGGTCAGGGTCGCGCCACAGTTTTCAAGAGTCAGCGGGTACTGAGTGGGGGCGGCGAGGGCCAGGGTGGACAGCGTCAGGCTGGCAGCGAGTGCGGCGAGGCGGGGCAGCGACATGGAATGCGGTCTCCGTTGGAGCAGGTGCCAGGGCGCAATGCACATCAGGAAACACATCCCCGGATGATGACCGGGCACGGCGGGAAATGCCGACGCGTGCGGATGTCCTTCCCGGACACCCCGCCGGTTAGTGGGTTGAAGCGGGTCGGCAGGTCTCCTGACTGACACGTCATCGCCAGGCTCCGGCCTTCCCGGATCACGATCCAGTGGCAGTCATGGAGCAGGCTCGGTGCCTACAGTTGCGGGGGCAGTTTCGTTTTTCGCCTGGTGAGAAAGGCGTGCGAATTCCCTGTTAGTTCCTCTCGGAAACCGACGCGCGGCATGGTAAACGATAAGCGTTTTAGTGGCTAATCCTTTGCAGCGCCGCTGCAGCAGACCGCCGGCCAGGTCAAAATCGTCCCGATGGGCACGGAACTTTCCGGAAAAACGCTTAAATTATCTTCATGTTCACGCCCGTAAAACCGCAAAGCCCCATTCCAGAGGGCTCGCGTGAAAAATATGGCGCTGGGCCACAACACGTTTTTCACATCTTCTTCACTGCATCGGGACGATGCTGAACCTATCTTGCCTGCATGGGAGCGGCGCAGACCTCGGGCACTCCCTGGGTCAACGCCAGACATAGGTTCATGGCAGGAGTGGTCCCTTGACCGACACGATAATCAACAAGAATGTGCTGCCCCGTTCGGGCATCAGTCAGCGCTACAAATTGCATCGGCACATCGTATCGATGTCTGTTGCCGTCGTGCTGACGGCTATCTGCGCGTGGTTCTACTCGGCCTTCTCGGGCGTGCACGTGGTGGACCTGGGGGTGGGCAGCAACCTGAGCGTTTCCGGCCTTCGCGAGCACTGGCGACAAGGCGATGTGGTGGTGATGATTCGCCATGCCGAACGCTGTGACCGCTCGAACAATCCGTGCATGAGCGACGCCGACGGCATTACCTCCAACGGCCGCGACGCCGCTCTGGCGGTGGGCGCCGGGTTGCAGAAAATGGGCATGGACCACGCGCGCATGATCGCCAGCCCCAAGACCCGCACGCAACAGACTGCGCAACTGTTGGCCGGGCACGCGGTGGCTGGCCAAGACTGGATCAACGACTGTGACAGCGGCTTCATGAAAGCGGTGCAGGCTCACAAGGTCAGCGGCGAGAACATGGTACTGGTCACTCACAGTGGCTGCATCGACCAGTTCGAACGCAAGGCCGGCGTACCTGGCGGCGAGCGCTCCAGTGAGTACGCCCAGGCGTTTTTCGTACAAATAGACGGCACACACCCGCCGAAAATTCTCGGCTCTCTGAATGCCGGGCAATGGGCAAACCTCAACAGCGAGCAATTCAATTGACGACCTCTTCCAGCGCCAGGCTGCGGTTTTACGGCATCAACCTGGGTGTACCGGTGTTTTTCGCTTTACTGGTCTTCGTCACCTTCGACCTGACCACGATCGACCGGCAACTGACTGATCTGTTTTTTGATTCTACGGCCGGGGTGTTTCCCATCGGCCAGAGCCATCTGTTCGAGAACATCACGCACAGATGGGCGCGGATTCTTCCGAACTGGACCGGAGAGCTGGCGATCATCGGTGCGATGCTGTCCTTTGTCTGGCCGTTGCTGGAAAAATATGATGATTCGCGCCTCGCGAGGCGGCTGACGGGTTCTCGGTTGGGCACCTTCCTGCGCTTTGCACGCAGGCACCGGCTGGACTTCTTTTTCGTCATCGTTGCCTTTGCGCTGAGCACCGCCATGATCCATTACCTGAAGAGCCATACCAGCGTTTATTGTCCTGTCGAAACCACCTTGTACGGTGGCAGCCAGGCGCACATCGAGTGGTTCAGGAATTTCAACCTGCTGCACGAGGCCGGCGCCGGGCGATGCTGGCCGGGCGGTCATGCGTCAAGCGCATTCAGTCTGCTGGCCCTGTACTTCGTGGCTCGTCGCTACTGCTGGCGGCATTCGAACATTCTGCTGGCGGGCATTCTCCTGCTCGGGATGATTTACGGCACCACGCGGGTACTGCAAGGCTGGCACTTCATGTCACACACCTTCTGGGCGGGTATCGTGGTGTGGCTGAGTACACTGCTGGTCGCCTTGTGCTTCTATGGTCGATCAAGGTTGCAACAGCCGATTCACCAGGCGGTGGCCGTCAACAGACCTGATGCATTCGTCACGCAGCCTGCAGACTCATTGGTAACAGGTTCCCGGTCGGCCGGGTAGAAAGACAAGAAGGCGCGGCAATGAACATTCTGGTTATTGAAGACCACCGTGATATTCACGATAACCTGCTGGAATTCTTCGAACTCAGGGGGCATGCGGTAGAAGGGGCGCTGGACGGCCTGAGCGGGCTGCACCTGGCCGCCTCGAAACGCTTCGATGCGATCATTCTCGACATCATGCTGCCCGGCATCGACGGCAATCAGATCTGCCACAGCCTGCGCCAGTATTCGAAGTCGGAAGTCGCGATTGTGATGCTCAGCGCGCGCGATGAACTGGATGATCGGCTCACCGGTTTCAAGGTGGGGGCCGACGATTACATCACCAAGCCGTTCGCAATGTCCGAAGTACTCGCCAGGGTAGAAGCGATCGTCAGCCGACGGCAGCGCCAGGACAACCGGATGATGGTGGTCGCCGACCTGCAGTTCGATCTGGATACCCTTGAAATCACCCGCAAAGGCGTGCCTTTGAAGCTCAACCCGACCAACATGAAACTGCTGGAACTGTTGATGCGCAAGAGCCCGCATATCGTCAAGCGCTCCGACCTGGAAGAGGCGCTTTGGGGTCGTGATGCCCCGAACAGCAGCAGCCTGCGCAGCAACATTCATGTGCTCAGGCGGGTACTGGATGGCGGGCACGACACGCCGTTGCTGCACACCGCCCATGGTATGGGTTACAAGCTGTGCGTGCAGCGCTGAGGCGCGTTCAGTCGGCGTTGAACAGGCAACTGACTCATTCGATCAGGGTCCGGGGTGAAGAATACCTTTCACTACCGGATCAAGCAGGTGAGCGTGTGTTATGAACTGTGCCCCTGTCTGGCCGGAAATGACATCCGGATGAACGAGCAGGATTTTTTTCTGCTCTGCTTGACTTCCTTTTCCGAATCAGTAACATAGCGCTCATTCCGCGATAGCTCAGTTGGTAGAGCAAGTGACTGTTAATCACTGGGTCCCTGGTTCGAGTCCAGGTCGTGGAGCCAGACAATACTTCAAAGGCAATGTATAAGGCCTTTGAACAAGAAAAACCCGCCTAATGGCGGGTTTTTTCGTTTTGGCGGTAATGCAACGCGGCTTCAGTATTCCTGGCTCGCGGCGCCTCAATATGGCGAAATAGTCCCCAACAAACCCACCGCGATTGCCAACAATAAAAAACCTATCAAAGAAAGTCCGAGCTTGCCCATGAGCGTCTCCTGCTGATCGATCCGTCTGTAACGAGCCGCAGGCGTCGCTCTTGGCGGTCATCCTGCGCGTTTGAAAGCGCTGCCATTATCGTGCTCGGACTGATTCTGGTACAGATTCAGAAACGGCTTAAAAATACGGATCAGTTGCCTTTGTGAAGGCATGAAAATGCTCAGAACGACGCGAGGATACGCCCCAGCATCGCCATGGCCTGCTCGCTGCGTTCATCCCAGGGTGTGCCGTAGTTGAGACGCGCGCAGTTCTTGAAGCGCCTGGACGCGGAAAAGATCGGGCCGGGTGCCAGGCTGATGCCCTGCGCGAGTGCGAGTTGAAAGAGCTGCAGCGAATCAACCTGCTCGGGGAATTCGAACCACAGAAAGTAGCCGCCGACGGGGCGGGTGACGCGTGTCGCCGCCGGGAAATAGCGGGCGGCAGCAGCGAGCATCGCGCCTTGTTGCAGTTCGAGGGTGTCACGCAGTTTGCGCAGATGGCGGTCATAGCCACCGTGCTTGAGGTAGTCGGCGAGCGCGGCCTGGGCGGGGACCGAAGGGGAGAGGGTGGTCATGAGCTTGAGGCGGTCAATCTGTTCGGTGTAACGACCGCCTGCCACCCAGCCGACCCGATAGCCGGGCGCGAGGGTCTTGGAAAACGAGCTGCAGTGCATCACCAGTCCGCTGCGATCCAGGCTTTTCACCGGGTGAGGCGCGTTGGCGCCGTAATACAGTTCGGCGTACACATCGTCCTCGATCAGCGGGATCTGCTGCTGTTCCAGCAGGTCGTAGAGCCTGATCCTGTTCGCCTGAGTCATGCTCGCGCCCAATGGGTTCTGAAAGCTGCTCATGAACCAGCAAGCCTTGATCGGCAGGCGTGTCAGGCTGTCCTGCAGCGAGTCGAGGTCCACGCCGTCACGCGGATGCACGGGGATTTCGACGGCTTTCAGCTTCAGACGCTCCAGCACTTGAAGGCAGGCATAGAACGCCGGGGCTTCGATGGCGACCAGGTCGCCGGGCTCGGTGACGCACTGCAGGCACAGGTTCAGGGCTTCCATCGCGCCATTGGTAATGACCAGTTCGTCCGCCGGCAAGCGCACGCCACTGATCATGTAGCGCAGGGCGATCTGTCGGCGCAGCTCGGGATTCCCGGTGGTCATGTCGCTGACGATGCCTGCAGGCGTCAGCGCACGCACAGCTGACGCCATCGACTTCGCCAGGCTCGCCAGCGGATACAGGTGCGGGCTGGGAAACGCCGAGCCGAACGGTACGGTGTCCGGGTCCTTGAGCGAGCCGAGCACTGAAAAGATCAGGTCGCTGACGCCCAGTTCGGTGCCTTCGCTGGTGTGTCTGATCAGTTCAGGCTCGGTCAGTGCATTGGCGGCATGCTCGCGCACGTAATACCCGGAGCGTGCGCGGGCCTGAATCAGTCCCTTGTCTTCCAGCAGGTAATAGGCCTTGAAGACCGTTGCCGGGCTGACGGACCAGGTGCGACTCGCGACCCGTACGGACGGGACTTTTTCCCCGGCGGGCAGGACGCCGCTGCGAATCATTTCCGAGATGTCGGCGGCGAATTTTTCGTAGCGTTTCATAAGCGGCATCGAATCGACAAGGCTGCATCATGAGCGAAACCGGCCATAACGAACAGAGACACAACAGCTGTAAAAAACAGTATCAGATGGCTTGTTCACGTGTTTCAGGGGGTTGCGCCATCCGTCACTCAGGTCGTTCGGAGAGATGACTTACGCTTGAACCCCTCAAACGGATAGGTCTATGATGCCAGCGCCTTACGACCCATCGAAGGAAATAGACGTGCCCCGTTACAACTGGCTGCCTACGCCGCCTTAGCGCTACGCCCCCCTCGCAACACCTGACTGCCTTCTTGCTGCAGTCGCCCGTTGCTGCGCCCGTTTTTTGGTCGCCGCCACTCCCAATCTGACTACTCAATCGAAAACCGATGCTCCTGCTCGTCCGGCAATCGCTGCCGTGCGTCTTGCTGCGTCTGTCACAGGTATTCCCATGTTAGAAAAAATCAAAGCTACGTGGTTTTCCAACGTTCGTGCCGATGTATTGGCCGGGCTTGTTGTTGCATTGGCCCTGATTCCAGAGGCCATCGCGTTCTCCATCATTACCGGGGTAGACCCGAAAGTCGGGCTTTACGCGTCGTTCTGTATCTGCGTGGTCATCGCTTTCGTGGGCGGGCGCCCGGCGATGATTTCTGCGGCCACCGGTGCGATGGCCTTGCTGATGGTGAATCTGGTCAAAGAGCACGGGCTTCAGTATTTACTGGCCGCCACCTTGCTCTGCGGCGTACTGCAGATCATCGCCGGCTATCTGCGCCTGGGTGAATTGATGCGCTTCGTTTCACGCTCGGTGGTTACCGGGTTCGTGAATGCACTGGCAATTCTGATCTTCATGGCCCAGTTGCCGGAATTGACCCATGTGACCTGGCCGGTGTACGCCATGACCGCAGCGGGCCTGGCAATCATCTACCTGTTCCCGCGTGTGCCGGTGCTGGGAAAGCTGCTGCCTTCGCCGCTGGTGTGCATTCTGGTGCTCACCGCGATTTCCATTTACATGGGGCTTGATGTACGAACCGTGGGTGACATGGGCGCAATGCCCGACAGCCTGCCGACCTTCATGTGGCCGGACGTCGCGCTCAACCTCGACACGCTGTTGATCATTCTGCCGTATTCCGCCGCGCTGGCCGTGGTGGGCCTGCTGGAGTCGATGATGACCGCGACCATCGTCGATGACCTGACCGATACCACCAGTGACCGAAACCGTGAGTGCAAAGGGCAGGGCATTGCCAATATCGCCACGGGGCTGATCGGTGGCATGGCTGGCTGCGCCATGATCGGCCAGTCGATGATCAACGTGAAGTCTGGCGGCAGAACACGTCTTTCAACCCTCAGCGCAGGTTTGCTGCTGTTGATCATGATGCTGTTTCTGGGTGAATGGCTGGCGCGTATTCCGATGGCGGCGCTGGTGGCGGTGATGATCATGGTGTCGATCAGTACCTTCAGTTGGGGGTCGATCCGCAACCTCAAGGAATACCCGCTCTCGACCAACATCGTGATGGTGGTCACCGTGGTGGTGGTCGTGGCGACCCACAACCTTGCCTATGGGGTGCTGGTCGGGTCTCTGCTTGCCTCGATGTTCTTTGCCAGCAAGATCGCTCATTTCCTGGAAGTCACGTCGCATCGTGATCCGTTGCACAGCCATCGCACCTACTACGTGACCGGCCAGGTATTCTTCGCCTCCGCTGACCGTTTCATGGCCTCGTTCGACCTGCGCGAAAGCCTCGATACACTGGTCATCGATCTGCGCGAGGCGCATTTCTGGGACATCACCGCTATTGCCGCACTCGACAAGGTGGTTTTGAAACTGAGAAAAGCAGGTATCAGTGTGGACGTTATCGGCATGAACCGCGCCACCGCCACGCTGGTGGACCGGTTTGGTGTGCATGACAAGCCGGACGGTATCGACTCGTTGATGGGGCACTGATCTGCGGGGCCGGGCAGACAGGCTCAGCCCGGAATCTCCAAGCGGATGACGGATCCTCCGCCTGGTCTGTTGCGGACCTCGATAGTGCCGTCATGCTCGAGGCAAATGGCCCTGGCGATGGACAGGCCAAGGCCGCTGCCTCCCGAATAGCGCGCCCGCGAACGTTCGGCACGCCAGAAACGGTCGAATACCTGTTCGAGGTTCTCCGGGCCGAAACCGGGGCCACGGTCCGAGACGCTCAGTTCCATGCGCCCTGCGCTGGCTCTGCCGACAATCAGCAGCTCTCCGCCCATCGCCGAATAGCGCAGCGCATTATCGACGAGAATATTCACCACCTGACCGATCCGGTCACGGTCGGCGTTGACGGTCAATTTCCGCGGAATATCGATCGTCACGACGACACCGGCCTCATCGAGCGGTGCGGCAAACCAGCCCAGCCGTTCGACCACCAGTTTCTCAAGGGAAAACTCCGTCTTGTCCAGGGTCAGCTGACCCGCGCTGGCGAGCGAGAGCAGGTGCAGATCACTCACCAGTTTGTTCAACTGGCCGAGCTGGCGGTGGACCATTTCCAGTTGTGCCAGGTCACGCGGGAACACCTCGTCGATCATGCCTTGTATGCGCCCCATGGCGGCATTCAGAGGCGTACGCAGCTCGTGGGCAATCATGGCGCTGGATTCGCTGACTTCCAGTTCGTAACGGCCGAGCTGGGTGGTCATGGTGTTGAAGTCGCTGACCAGTGCCTGTAGTTCGTCCGGGCCGTTGGTGCTCATCGGCAGGCGTGTCTTGAAATCACCCTGGGCGACCTGACGTGCGCCTCTGGCAATCGAGGAGAACTGGCTTGAAAGCGGACGGGAAAACAGAAAGCCGAAGAATATGATGATCGGGATCGCGATCGACACCAGCGCTGCCAGTACCCACCATTCCTTGTTGGCAATGCCCGGCAGCAGGTTTTCGATCGGGTAATACTCGACGAACAGTTCGCGCAGCTTGGCCATGTCCAGGGTGGGCTCGGCCTGCAGTCGAAGGAATTCCATGCGCACGTCGGCCGGCATTGCCTGCAGGGTGAGCCAGTCAGAGACCGTGACGTGCAGCCACATGCAAAACGCGATGACGATGACCGCACCGACGGCGAGCATGCTCATGCGCATGCCGACCCAGTGCCACAACGGTTTTTGTCTGTGCCTGAAAAAATGTCGCATGAGGATTACCTGAATCGATAGCCGACCGAACGGACGGTGACCAGCACGTTTTCCACGCCATGGATCTCCAGCTTGCGCCGCAGGTTATGCACATGCGCATCGACAACCCTGGCCAGCGCCTCGCTGTCGGGCAGGCAGATTTCCAGCAGTTCTTCGCGAGTGAAGGCCTTGGACGGCGTTTTCAGCAGCGTTGAAAGGATCTTGAACTCGGTAGGTGTCAGGTCGAGTACGGTCTCTGCGCCATCCTGACCTTCAATGATCGCGGTGACCGCATCCAGCTCCACCAGCAGGTTCTGGTAGCGCAAATGACGCTCGTTATTGCCGTTCTGCTGGGAGCGCCGCAGAACCGCGTGCACGCGGGCCACCACTTCCCGAGGGTTGTAGGGCTTGACCACATAATCGTCGGCCCCATAGCGCAAGGCACCGAGCTTTTCCGGTTCGTCGCCCATGGCGGTGACCATGATCACCGGCGTGTCGCTGCAGCGCCGGACTGCCGAAAGCACGTCCGTGCCACTGACAAGCGGCAGCATGACGTCCAGCAGAATCAGGTCGGGTTTCCACTGACGGTGCATATCGATACCGCGCTGACCGTTTTCGGCCAGCCCGACGTTGAAGCCGTCACGACGCAGGTAAGCCTCAAGAATGCTGGCACTGTCGGCATCGTCTTCAACGATAAGAATGCGTTTTCCTGACACGAGCGCGCCTCTTGATCAAATCTTGATAATTCACGAACGGTTTGTTGAAAGTCGACGTTCAGGATGCTGCCCAGAGCCCACTGTCGCGGACAGATCCTATGCCGATGAGTACACCGCTGTCCAAGCGTATCCGCAACCGCCGCCGGTATTGCCTGGCCATGCTGGCGAGCCTGGTTCTTTCGGGCTGCTCGTTGATACCGGCCTATCAGCGTCCAGCGTTGCCGGTCCCTGTCGATCAGGTGTCTGCTGTTGTCCCGGCCTCGAGTACTTCCGCCGACCTGACGCTCACTGCCGACGAAGAAGCGCTCGCTGCCGAGTTGTCGCCAAAGGTCGAGCTGCGCGGGCTGCTGCAATCGGCGCTGGCGTTCAATCGCGATTTTCGTGTGGCGGTGCTGCGTGTGGAGGAGGCCAGGGCAATGCGCGGCATTACCCGCGCCGATCGCGTTCCGACCCTTGCTGCAGGTGTCGAGCGCGATCGTCAGCACTTCGATAATGCGGCCGCCGACGAGCGTTATGGTCAGGACATTTCCATCGCGTCGGTGGGCGTCTCTGACTTCGAACTGGATTTTTTCGGGCGCGTGCGCAGCCTGTCGGAGGCGGCGCGGCACGATTATCTGGCCAGCACCTACGGCCAGCAGGCGGCACGCAGTGCGCTGGTTGCGGAAGTCGCCCGCGCCTGGCTGGCCGAGCGTCTGGCCGCCGCCGTGCAGCAGGATGCGCAGGCGGTTCACGAGGCGCGGCTGATGCTGGTCAAGGCGGCCGAAGAGCAGCAGCGTCAAGGTGCACTTTCGCTGGACGATCTGATGGTTCAGCGCCTCGACACTCTGACCGCGCAACAGCAGGTACAGGATGCGGCAAGCGATCACGCCAACGCGTCGCAGGCCTTGTTGTTGCTTACCGGCTATTCGACAGCGTTGCCCGCGACTAAGCCAGATACCCCTGAGCTGACCGCCGCGTTGGTCGAGACGCCGGCCTGGCTGTCGAATCTGCCGTCTCAGCGTCTGCTGGAGCGTTTTGACATCCGCCACCGCGAAGAAGCGCTCAAGGCCAGCAATGCCAACATTGGTGCTGCCCGTGCGGCGTTCTTTCCGTCCATAAAACTCAGTACCGGCGTGGGCTTGCAGAGCGACAGCCTGCGCACCTTGTTCAGCAACGGCAGCGGTGCCTGGCTGTTCACCCCGCAATTGAATCTGCCGCTGTTCGACGACGGGCGTAATCAGGCCAACCTGGATCTTGCCAAGGTGCGTCAGCAGATCGCGGTGGCTGAGTATGAAAAGGCCGTGCAGAACGCCTTCCGTGAAATGTCCGCCGTGCTGACCCGCCGTCAGCAGGCCCTGAACCAGGTCCGCAACGAGGTCGAGCGGGTGGCGCTGGTCCAGGAAAAAGTGCGGCGCCTGTCCTTTGAACTCAATGCGGGCGCCGTCGAGCGCACGGCATTGCTGGTTTCCACTCTCCGTATTGCCGAAGCCGACGCAGCTGCTCGCAAGTCCCTCGATGCGCTGCAGCAAAACCGCATCGATGTGTTTCGAGTGCTGCGCGGAGCAGAACCGACAACCCCACCCCAATCCTGAATGAAACCGGAGTATCCCCATGAGCCCTGCAATCTCTCGTACTCACCTGCGCTCTGCGCTGCTTAAACCTGTGCTGACCGTGTTGATCACCTCTGCGGCCATGACCCTGGCCGGTCAGGCCTGCGCGCAGGACAGCACTGCTCAAGACCAATCGATGCTGGGTGACAGGTTCAACGTCAATTTCGGACTCGGCATGGCCGTGCTGCCGCGCTACATGGGGGCTGATGAATACCGCAGTCAGGTGGTGCCCATGCTGACGGTCCAGCGTGGCATCTTCTTCGCCGACACCACGCGCGGTCTGGGGCTGCAATGGCAGTCGGATTCCGGGTTCGGTGCCAGCGCTGCACTCAATTACGATTTCGGTCGTACCGAGAAAAACAGTACGAATCGGCCTGGTTCCAACGAGCTGATAGGGATGGGTACCGTCAAGGGCGCGACCGTTGGCGACTTCATGGTTTCTCAGCAACTCATGCCGTGGCTGTCCGTCAGTGCCGAGGCCGAACTGCGGGTGGCTGGCGAAAAGCGTGGCAATCGCTATCGGTTGGGCTTCGAGGGCATCGCTTATCACAGCCAGACCGACACGGTGACCCTCGACATCGATGCGCACGCCGGTGACGGTCGTTACAACCAGACCTATTTCGGCGTGAGTCCGATTCAGAGTCAGCGCACCGGCTTCTCCCGTTTCAACGCAGACAGCGGCATTTACGCGTACTCGGCGGCGCTCGCCTGGCAGCATACCTTCGACGCCCACTGGTCAACCGTCGCAAGCGTCGGGGTGACGCACTACACCGACCAGACCCGGGGCAGCCCGTTGGTCGAGACCGATGCCGAAGGCAGTGGCCTGATTGTCTTGAATTACGCTTTCTGAAGGGTTGAAGCCTGCCATGCGATTGAATCCTGATGCGTTTCTGGCTCTACGGCGGTGTGTGTCACGCGCTTGCGGCGTGGTGCTGATCACTCTGATGATCAGTGGTTGCGGTGATAAACAGACGGCCAGTGCTCCGCCTGTCCGGGCGGTCAAGGTTGAGACGGTGCGGGCAGGAGAGGGCGCTGCGCTGCGCTTCATCGGCACTGTTCGAGAGCAGGAGCGCGCCAGTCTGGCGTTTGAATCGGCAGGCACCCTGACAGAGCTGCGGGTCGACATTGGCGATAGCGTCAAGCCGGGCCAGGTGCTCGCCCGCCTTGATCCGCAGCCTGCGCAATTGCGTCTGCAGGAGGCGCAGGCCGCTTTGCGGCTGGCTCGGGCCCAGGCGCTGGAGCGCCAGCGTAACTTCCAGCGTCAGCAAAACCTGCTCGCAGCGGGCAGTGTCGCCCAGAGCGTGGTCGAGTCGGCCCAGTCGTCCAGTGAACAAGCCAGCGCCGAGCTGATCCGCACGCAAGCCGAGCTGGACCTGGCCCGTCGCGAACTGGATCGCACCCGCTTGATCGCCCCCTTTGCCGGGCGCGTGGTGGCCCGCCATGCACAACCGCAGAACTTGTTGCCCGCCGGGCAGGTGCTGCTGGATGTCGAATCCGCTGCAGAGCAACAAGTGGTGGCAGCTGTTCCGTTGGCACTTGCCGATTCGCTTCAGCCTGGCGACCTCGCCATGGCCTCGAATAGTGCAGACGTTACGGCAGGGTTTGATCTCGCCCTGGAAGGCATTTCGCCCCGAGCCGATGACGGGCTGGTCAGAACGGCCGTGTTCCGAGTGCTGCGGCCTGCCGGCAGGCTGCCCAGTGGCGTCACGCTGCTTGTGCAAATGCATCCCGCTGCCGACGCACAGGCACTGTCGGTTCCGGTGCAAGCATTATGGATGGGGACCAGCAGCCACCTTGCCGAAGTCTTCGTCTACCAGTCAGGAGGAACAGTCGCCGTCCGCTCTGTCACGCTGGGTACAGTCAGAGAAGGCCGTGCACTGATCGTCAGCGGGCTGGTCGCAGGTGAGCAGGTGGTCACCGCCGGCGCCGCCTTTCTGCAGGACGGTCAGCCCGTCACGCTGTTTCACTCAGACACTCGCCTGAGCGGTGCCACGCAATGAACCTTACCTCCCGCGCCATGGGCGCTAGCCGTTTGACGCTGTTTGCCGCCTTGCTGATTTTGCTGGCTGGTGTCGTTAGCTTTTTGAGCTTTCCTTCTCAGGAAGAGCCGTCGGTGACCGTTCGCGACGCACTGGTCAGCGTGTCTCTGGAAGGGCTGCCCGCAGAGCGCACCGAGGAACTGCTCGCCAGGCCGCTCGAAGAGCGTATCCGTGAACTGGCCGAGATCAAGAACGTGCTCACCACGGTCCAGCCTGGCCGAGTGATCGTGCAGGTCACGGCGTATGACAACGTCAAGGATCTCGGGCTGCTGTGGCAACGGCTCCGGGCGAAGGTGAGCGAAACGAGCGGTGCTTTTCCGCCTGGCACCCAAGGGCCTTTCGTCGATGATGATTTCGGTCGCGTCGCCGTGGCTTCGGTCGCGCTGACCGCGCCGGGTTTCACCATGAGCGAGATGCGCGGCCCGATCAAACGCTTGCGCGATCAGCTGTATGCGCTCAAGGGCGTCGATCAGGTCCAGTTGTATGGACTGCAGGATGAGCGCATTTACCTCGACTTCAATCACCAGACGCTGGCCGCCGCCGGACTTTCCCCGCAACAGCTGCTTCAGCAACTGCAGGCCCGCAACCTGATCGCAACGGGAGGCAACCCGGTCATCGGGCAGCAGAGCACCACGCTTTCGATCAGTGGCGAGGTGCTTTCGCCGGAGCAACTTCGGCAGTTCCCGGTGCAGTTGCCCAGTGGTCAGAAGGTCGAGTTGCAGAACCTGAGCAGGGTATCGGTGAGCCCTGTCGACCCGCCTGAAACCGAAGCGATCTATCAGGGACAGGACGCCGTGGTATTGGCCGTTTCGATGCAGCCAGGCCTCAATGTGCAAACGTTCGGTGATGCCTTGCGCAAGCGACTCGGTGAGCTGGAGCAGCAACTTCCGACGGGCTTTACCTTACACGTGGTGACCTTCCAGTCCAGCGTGGTCGAGCACGAGATGAGCAAGATGTATCACGTCATGGCCGAGACGGTTGTGATCGTGATGTGCGTGGTCATGCTGTTTCTGGGCTGGCGCACCGGGCTGGTGGTCGGGGTGATTGTGCCCTTGACCATCCTCAGTACGCTGCTGGTCATGCGCGCCCTGGGGATCGAGCTGCAGACGGTGTCGATTGCCGCGATCATCCTGGCCCTGGGGTTGCTGGTGGATAACGGCATTGTCATCGCCGAAGACATCGAGCGACGCCTGCATGCGGGAGAGGATCGACGGCGCGCCTGTGAGGAGGCAGGGCGCACCTTGATGGTCCCTCTGCTGACCTCTTCACTGGTCATCGTGCTGGCGTTTTCGCCCTTCTTTCTGGGGCAGACCAGCACCAACGAATACCTGCGGTCGTTGGCGGTTGTGCTCGCCACGACGCTGATCAGCTCCTGGCTGCTCAGCGTCACGGTGACGCCTCTGTTGTGCTTCTATTTCGCCAGGGTGCCGGCCGTCACGGCGTCGGCTGATGAGGCTGATGAGTATGCCTCGGTGTTCTACCGTGGCTATCGCAAGGTCATCGAGGGGTTGCTGAATCACTCGCTGCTCTTCATTGCCTGCATGATGGGGTTGCTGGCGTTGGCGGTCGTGGTGCTGACCCGGGTGCCGTACGATTTTCTGCCGAAGTCGGACCGCATGCAGTTCCAGATCCCGCTGGTGCTGGAGCCCGGCAGCAGCTCGCGTGACACGTCACAGGCGGTGCGTGATATCAGCCAGTGGCTGAGCAGCGATCAGGATGTGGAGCACAGCATTGGCTATGTCGCCAGTGGCGGGCCGCGTATCGTGCTTGGCCTCAATCCCCCGTTGCCCGCGCCGAATATCGCGTACTTCACTGTCAGCGTGCGCGAAGGCGCGAATCTCGATGCGGTGATCGAGCGCACACGGCATTTCATCCTCGCGCAGCACCCCGAAATCGAAGCGCAGCCCAAGCGATTCTCGATGGGCACCACCGAGGCGGGGATTGCGGTCTACCGGGTCATCGGTCCTGACGAGAACGTGCTGCGCGGTATTAGCCGGCAGATCGAGCAGGCGTTATCGGCGTTGCCCGGAACCCTGGACGTGCACGATGACTGGCGGACCCGATTGCTGCGTTACGACGTTGTCGTCGATCCGTACAAAGCCTTGCAGGCCGGTGTTGCCACTCAGGACATCGCCCAGGCCCTGCAGCTGAGAAACAGCGGGCTGTCCGTGTCGTCGCTGCAGGAGGGCGATACTGCTGTCGCCATTGTGGCGCGCGAGCAGAGCACACTGAGCAAACCGGGCAATGATCTGGACAGCACATTGATTTACCCTGCTTCCGGGGGCGCGCCGTTGATGTTGTCGGCCATTGCCACTGTCGAGCCCAGGGCCGAGGCATCGACCATCCAGCGGCGTAATCTGCAACGCGCGATCACAGTGGTCGGACACAATCCGTCAATGACAGCGACCTCGATCGTCGAGCAGTTGGCCCCGCAGATAGCTGCAATCAGCCTGCCGGCGGGTTACCACATCGAACCGGGTGGCGAAATAGAAGACTCGGCCGAGGCCAATCAGGCGCTGTTGCAGTACATGCCACACGCGCTGGTCGCGATGCTGTTGTTGTTCGTCTGGCAGTTCAATTCGTTCCGCAAGCTGCTGATCGTCATCTCCAGCGTACCCTTCGTGCTGATCGGTGTGGCGCTGGCATTGGTGCTCACCGGCTATCCGTTCGGCTTCATGGCCACCTTCGGGCTGCTGTCGCTGGCCGGCATCATCGTCAACAATGCCGTGCTGCTGCTCGAACGTATCGAGGCTGAGCGCGAGCAAGGCCTGGCGGTGCGTGACGCAGTGGTCCATGCCGCGATCAAGCGCTTGCGGCCGATCGTGATGACCAAACTGACCTGCATCATCGGGCTGGTGCCGCTGATGCTGTTTGCCGGTCCGCTCTGGGAGGGCATGGCGATCACCATCATGGGTGGCCTTGCATTGGGCACGCTGGTGACACTGGGCCTGATTCCGATCCTCTACGCGCTGCTTTTCAACCGCTTCGAGCGCTGGCGCAAGGCGAGCTGAGCCATGACGGCCGGTGCCTGTGTAAGGTATGGTCCTGAAAAACCTCGACGAACCGAACACAAGGATGAAACACATGCGCTCATTTTCCCGCTCGCCACTGGCTGCTCATCTCGCCTTGGCGCTTGCGTTGACAGCTCTGGCACCGGCGGCCATGGCCGAACCGCACAAGGCCATCCAGGCCGATGCCGAGCAATACAAGGACGAAGCCTTGAAACTGCTGGAGCGTCTGGTGAACATCGACTCGGGTTCCGGGTATGTACCGGGCCTGACCAAGGTCAGCGACATCGCGATCGAAGAACTGAAAAAGCTCGGTGCCACTATCGAGCTCGTTCCAAATACGCCAGAAGCCAGCAACCACGTCATCGCCACCCTGAAAGGCACCGGCAAGGCGAAGATTCTGCTGATGGCGCACATGGACACCGTGTTCAAGGAAGGCTCCGCGGCCGAGCGTCCATTTCATATCAAGGACGGGCGTGCCTACGGCCCAGGCGTGATGGATGACAAGGGCGGCATCGTTGCGGCTATTTATGCGCTGAAGGTGCTGCACAACCTGAAGTTCACCGACTACGCGCAGATCACGGTGCTGCTCGACGCCAGTGAGGAGACTGGCTCAGGCGTCGCTACCGAGCTGATCAAGAAAACCGCGAAGGAGCATGACGTCACGCTCAACCTGGAGCCGGGACGTCCGGCCGACGGTCTGGTGGTGTGGCGCAAAGGCTCGGCAACCGCGCTGGTCGAAGTCAAGGGCAAGGCTTCGCATGCAGGCGTTGCGCCTGAACTGGGACGTAACGCTGCTACCGAAGTTGCCCATCAGATCCTGCAACTCGGCAAGCTGGGTGACGAGGAGAAGAAAACCACCATCAACTTCACCGTGCTCAAGGCGGGAGACCGCACCAACGTGATTCCTGATCAGGCCAGCGCCAAGGCCGATGTGCGTGCTGCCGTACCGGAGGAGTTTGACCGCGTCGAGCAGGATCTGGCCAGGGTGTCGGCCAACAAGCTGGTGCCTGATACCGAGGTCAAGACCAGCCTGGTCCGTGGCCTGCCACCGATGCCGCAAACCGCGCAGTCCGATGCATTGGTCGCGATGGCGCAAGGCATCTACGGTGAGCTGGGCCGCACCCTGACCATCGAGGGCAGCGGCGGGGCGGCGGATTCAAGCCTGTCTGCCAGCGTGGGTACACCGACGCTGGACGGCTTCGGGATTGTAGGCGGCAACATCCATACGCCCGAAGAGTATGCCGAAGTGGGCAGCGTGGCGCCGCGGATCTACTTGCTGTCGCGAATGATCATGAAGTTGTCCGGGCAACAGTGATTCTACAGGCCTCCCGTGCGTGGCGCGGGAGGCTGTAGAGTTTAAACAGATACAGGGCTCCCCCCGATACTGCATACAAAGGGAGGTGGCGCTGATTCTGGCGTAGCGGTTCATCGTCGAGTGGTGGCCGACAACTAGTGGTTATTACTCATCCCCGTTTTTCTCATGCGCCACATCACATGGCTTTACCGAACCCCGCTGTCTCTGTTGGCACGCTAACCATACAGAAAGGACCGTCTTCGCGGCTCCAGAGCCCTGGAAGGTCAGCTTGCTTTCGCCTGTTTCCTTAACCCATAGTCCTTTTATTAGTGTGTCTGCGGCCATGAGCCGAGCCGGTTTTCGCGTGCTAGCCGATTAGCGTTTCTGCATATATTTAATTACGACCTTAATACTACGTCGAAAAGATACGCTCCTCCCTATCAATACTAAGCACATGATCCTTGGGCGCAGGCTAAAGGTCCGCACTGTCAAAATTAACTTCAAAAAAAGTTCAACAAATCGGATACAAGGTCGATACAAATAATTGACGCCGCTATGATGGCGTTCTAACATTGCCCTCCTTTTTGATATCAATATGCTACCGCAAGGACGCGCCGTGTATCCTCATGCTTCGAAACTGGCTTTGCTGCTCCTGCTCGCCATCGCGTCAGCTACCTCGCTTGCAGCCACTGCCCCCGCCAGTTTGCCAGGTGACCAGGATCTTATTCGTGACCGTCAGGACCGCCTGCTCGAAGAGCAGCGCCGCCGTCTTGAAGAACTCAAGGATCTGCCGGGCAAACAAGCCACGCCCGCTGCCCCGACTTCCCCGGCCGATACACGTTGTTTCACCATCGATCGTATCGAGCTCAAGGGCGCCGACTCGCTGTCTTCTGCCGAGCGCGATGCGCTGACCAAACCCTATATTGGCAAGTGCCTTGGTGTCGCGCAGCTCAATGAACTGCTGAAAGTCATCACCGATCACTACCTCGAAAAAGGCCTGGTGACGACTCGCGCCTACCTGCCGCAGCAGGACCTGTCGACAGGCGACCTGCAAGTGCTGGTCATCGAAGGCAAGCTGGAGCATCTGCGTGGCGATACCGCCAGCGGTCTGTCAGCGCGTGAGCTGGCCATGACGTTTCCCGGCAGCGAAGGCCAGATGGTCAACCTGCGCGAAATCGAGCAGATGGTCGATCAGCTCAATCGCCTGCCATCCAATCAGGCGCAGATGGAACTGACCCCCGGCCAAGTCGTCGGCGGCAGTGACGTAGTGGTCAAGAACACCCCGCAAAAACCATGGCGAGCCAACCTGTCGCGTACCAACGAAGGCCAGCGCAGCACCGGTGAGCAGCAATGGAACGCCGGCCTCGAGTGGGATAATCCGTCAGGGCTGGCCGACCAGTTCAGCCTGCGCGGCGGCCACGATGCGATCAGCGATCGGCAGAAAGCCTCCCGCAATGCCTCGCTTGCCTACAGCCTGCCGTGGGGCTGGTGGACGTTCAGCTACCTGTACAACACCAGCGAATACCGTTCGGTGGCGCAGGCCTCGAACGTCAACTTCAAGCAGGACGGCGATAGCCAGAACCACCAGTTCAAGGCCGAGCGGGTCGTGTATCGCGACGCGCTGAGCAAGACCTCGCTCAATGCCGGTCTGTCCTACCTGCGCACCAACAACTACGTCGAAGACAGCAAACTGGCGGTCAGCAGCAATCGCATCACCGAGGCGCAGTTCGGTATCAACCACGGGCGGCGGGTTGGCTCGGCGTTCGTCAACATCGATCTGGGCATGCAGCAAGGTATCGGTGCACTGGACGCGCAGGGCAACCACGATCCTCGCCCGGGTGAAGCCGATGCACGTTATCGCAAATACACCGGCACCCTCAGCTACCTGCACCCCTTTCAACTGTGGGGCGAAAACCTCAGCTTTACCAGCCTGGCCACCGGGCAGCGCAGTGAGGATGTGCTGTTCAGTTCGCAACGCACCAGCCTGGGCGGATCGGCATCGGTGCGCGGTTACAAGGATGAGTTTCTGTCGGGCGACAGCGGTGGTTACTGGCGTAACGAGTTGCGCCTGACTCGCCCGGTCACCCTGGACTGGATGCGCCCGGTGTTCGCCGAGTATGGCGCGGCCGCCGGTTACGACCAGGGTGTTATCCGCAACGACCGTTACAACGGCGAGCAGCATGGGCGCTTGTCCAGCAACTCGTTCGAGCTGTTTACCCGAGGCCAGCACGTTGCTGCCTCAGTGACCTTCGCTCATTCCCTGGAACGTCCCGATGTGATCGAACGCGAAGCGCCGATCTATTTCCGTATGGACTTTTTCCTCTAATCACACCGTATTCAACCCACCTGTTTCGAGGTCACTTACATGGACGTTCACCAACTGGCTCTGCTCGCTCGTCAGCCCTCTGCTGTGCTGGTCGAGCGCCGGGCTTTCTGGGGAATGCCCAAGCGCGGCCTCGCGCTGATTCTCGCCAATGCGATGTTCTGGCAGCCGCTGCTGGTTCAAGCCGAAGGCATCGTGGTCAGCGGCACGAATACCAGCCTGAACCAGGCCGGCAATGGCGTGCCGATCGTCAACATTGCCGCGCCCAATGCCAGCGGTTTGTCACACAACCAGTATCAGCAGTTCAACGTCGACAGCCAGGGCGTCATCCTCAACAACTCCACCAACCAGACCCAGAGCACTCAACTGGGCGGCATCATCGTCGGCAACGCCAACCTGCGCGGCACGGCGGCCAGCACCATTCTCAACGAAGTGGTCGGGGCCAACGCCAGTCAGCTTAAAGGCTATACGGAAGTGGCCGGGCAGGCGGCACGTGTCATCGTCGCCAACCCCTACGGCATCAGTTGCAACGGCTGTGGTTTCATCAATACCCCGCAGGTCACGCTGACCACCGGCAAACCCGTGCTGGATGCCAACGGGCAATTGCAGCGTTTCAATGTGCAGGGCGGCAGCATATCCATCGACGGCGTGGGGCTGAACGCAGACAACGTCGACCAGTTCGACATCATTACCCGTAGCGCGAAGATCAATGCCGAGCTACACGCCAGGCGCCTCAACATCATTGCCGGTCGCAACGATGTCGACGCGCAGACGCTGAATCCCACGGCCTTGCCTGACGATGGCAGCGCCAAACCGGAGTTGGCCGTCGACAGCTCGGCGCTGGGCGGCATGTATGCCGGCGCGATCCGTCTGGTGGGCACCGAGGCGGGTGTCGGCGTCAGGCTGGCCGGCGATCTGGCGGCCAGTGGCGGTGATATCCAGATTGATGCCAACGGCCACTTGAGCATGATGCAGACTGCTGCCAGCGGTGCTGTGGCGGTCAAGGCCAGCAGTGCCGAGGTCAACGGGCCGGTCTACGCAGGGTCGTCACTGGGCATGACCACGGCAGGTGATCTCATCACCCGGCAGAACGTCGCCGCGCGCGATGCTCTGACACTTTCCGCAGGCGGCCAGATCAATAACACCGCGGTGATCGAGGCTGGCGTCAATGCCGACAACAGCCGCAATGCATCGGGCGATGTGACGCTGTCTGCCAACGGGCTCAACAACAGCGGCAGCATCACTGCCAGTCGCGCTCTGCAGGCCACTATCAGCCAGACCCTGAACAATCAGGGAGCCACACTGAACGGACAGTCGAGCGCACGCATCGTGGCCACTGCCGTCGACAATCGCCAGTCAGGCCGGATTCTGAGCCAGGGTGGCACTGTCGATATCAACGCGTCTCAGGTGCTCAACAGCCAGAGCGGGCTGATCAGCAGCAATGGCACTATGACCATCACTGCGGGCTCTCTGAACAATAGCCAGCAAGGCAAGCTGTTCAGCAGCAGCGCATTGTCTGCCCGTATTTCCGGGCCGTTGCTCAACCAGCTGGGGCTTATCAGCGCCAATGGCGATCTGCTGCTCAACGCGGCAAGCGTGGACAACCGCAGCGCGGAAATCTCCAGTCTCGGCAGCCTGACCTCGACCGTCAGCCAGTTCGATAACCGCGAAAAAGGCCGTCTGCTGGCCAGCGGCGCGCTGCAACTGACCTCTGACCACCTGAACAACCAGAACGGCTCGGTTGCCGGACAGCAAGGTGTACAGCTGAATCTGGGGCAACTGACCAATGCTGGCAACGGCAGTCTCTACGGCAAAAACAGTCTGAGCCTGGCCGTCAGCGGCGCGTTGAACAATGACCAAGGCACACTGCGCAGTGATGGCACTCTGAATGTGCGTGCAGCCTCTCTGAGCAATAACAGTGGCAGCGCGACCAGTGCCGGCACGGCAACGGTCAGCACAACGGGCGCAGTCGCCAACCTTGGCGGACAGATTCTGAGCGATGCGGGCCTGACGCTTTCCAGCGGCAGTTTGGATAACAGCCAGAGTGGTCGCATTGCCGGCAATGGCGTGGTGCTTGCCACTGGCGCTTTCGACAACCATCAGGACGGCCGCCTGACCAGTACCGGCGCGCTTCAACTGAACGCCGGGCTGGTCAACAACAGCGACGCCGGCCGTATTGCCAGCGCCATGGCGCTGACTGCCGTGGTCACCGGCCTGAATCAGACCAACGACGGCCGGCTGTACGGCAACAGCGATGTCAGCCTGGACCTGAGCAATGGCCTGTTGACCAACCAGGGCGGCCAGATCACTGCGCCGGGGCAGTTGCTGCTGAAAAACCTCACGGCGGTCAATAATCAGAGCGGCAAGATTTCCAGCGCCAACAGCTTCACGCTGGCAGCCACTTCGCTGGACAACACCGACGGTTCGATACTCAGCGATAAAGCGCTCGTTGTGCGCATCAATCAGTTGCTGACCAACCTTCGCGGTCTGGTTTCTGCGACCGGTCTTGATCTGACAGCGGGCTCACTGAACAACCGCAATGGCGAAATATCCAGCCTTGGCAGTCTGACGGCCAACGTTGGTCAGTTCGATAACCGTGAAAAAGGCCGCCTGCTGGCCAGTGGCGCGCTGCTGTTGACTGCTGACGGCTTGAACAACCTGAACGGGATCGTTTCCGGTCAGCAGGGCGTGCAACTGAACCTGGGGCAATTGAACAATACCGCTGGGGGCAGCGTTTACGCTAAGGATGCGCTGAACCTGACGCTGGGCGGTGTGTTGCAAAACGATCAGGGCGTATTGCGCAGTGATGGCGCAATGGACCTCAAAGCAGCCGGTCTGGCCAACACCAACGGCAGTGTGAGCAGTGCCGGCACAGGTGCGCTCAATTTCAACGGTGCGGTGGTCAACCAGGGTGGACAGATAGTCAGCGATGCACAACTGACACTCACCAGTGGCAGCCTCGATAACAGCCGGAGCGGTCGTATTTCCGGTAAAGGTCTGGTGCTCGGTACTGGAGTCTTCGACAACCATCAGGACGGCCGCCTGACCAGTACCGGCGCACTCCAGCTGAATGCCGGGCTGGTCGACAACAGTGACGCCGGTCGTATTGCCAGCGCCATGGCTCTGACTGCCGTGGTTACGGGCCTCAATCAGACCAATGACGGGCGCTTGTACAGCAACAGCGATGTCAGCCTGGATATGAGCAATGGCCTGCTGAACAACCAGAGTGGGCAAATAACCGCTCCCGGTCAGCTGCTGCTGAGAAATCTGAACGTCGTCAATAACCAGAGCGGCAAGATCTCCAGCGCCAACGATTTCACGCTGGCAGCGACTTCGTTGGACAACACTGACGGCTCGCTGGTCAGCGACAAAGCGCTGATCGTGCGTATCGCTCAGCTGCTGACCAACCTGCGCGGGCAGATCTCCGCCAACGGCGTCACCCTGAGCGCCGCAGCGTTGGATAACCGCAACGCCGAACTGTCCAGCCTGGGCAGCCTGACGGCCACCATAGGCCAGTTCGATAATCGCGAAAAAGGTCGCCTCCTGGCTAATGGCGCGCTGCTGTTGACCGCGGACGGCTTGAATAACCTGAACGGGATCGTTTCCGGGCAGCAGGGCGTGCAACTGAACCTGGGCCAACTGAACAATACCGGTGGGGGCAGCGTTTTTGCCAAAAGCAGTCTTGGTCTGACCGTCAGCGGGGCACTGAACAATGGTCAGGGTGTGCTGCGCAGCGACGGTTCACTGACCGGGAGTGCAGCCTCGCTGGCCAACAGCGCGGGCAGTATCAGCAGCGCCGGTGTCGCGTCGATCATTATCAATGACGGCGTCGTCAACCGGGGCGGGCAGATACTCAGCGACGCGCAACTGACACTCACCAGCGCCAGCCTCGATAACAGCCAGAGCGGGCGTATTGCCAGTAAAGGTCTGGTGCTCAGCACCGGAGCCTTCGACAACCATCAGGACGGTCGCCTGACCAGTACCGGTGCACTTCAGCTGAATGCCGGGCTGGTCAACAACAGCGACGCCGGGCGCATCGCCAGCGCCATGGCCCTGACTGCCGTGGTCACCGGCCTGAATCAGACCAACGACGGCCGGCTGTACGGCAACAGCGACGTCAGCCTGGACCTGAGCAATGGTCTGTTGAGCAACCAGAGCGGCCTGATCAATGCGCCTGGCCAGTTGCTGCTGAAAAACCTGAATGTCGTCAACAACCAGAGCGGTGAAATCTCCAGTGCCAACGGTTTTACACTGGCTGCCAACTCGCTGGATAACACGGACGGCTCGCTGCTCAGCGATAAAGCGCTTGTTGTGCGCATCAATCAGTTGCTGACCAACCTGCGCGGCAAGATTTCCGCCAATGGCGTCAATCTGAGTGCTGCAACGCTGGACAACCGCAGCGCGGAAATTTCCAGCCTGAGCACCCTGACTGCCACCATCGACCAGTTCGATAACAGTGCGAAAGGGCGTCTTCTGGCCAACGGCATAATGCTGCTGACCGCCGATAACCTGAATAACCAGAACGGCGTGGTCTCCGGACAGCAGGGCGTCCAGTTGACTCTGGGACAACTGACCAACTCCGGCGGCAGCGTTTATGCAAAAAACACGCTGGGTCTGACGCTGACCGGTGCAGTGAATAACAATCAGGGCGTACTGCGCAGTGACGGCACGCTGGACCTGAAAGCAGCTTCTCTGGCCAACACTGGCGGTCGGGTCACCAGTGCCGGTGTTGCCACGTTGCAAGTCGATGCTGCCGTCGTCAACCAGGGCGGGCAGATCATCAGCGATGCGGGGCTGACGCTTTCCAGCGCCAGCCTGGACAATAGCCAGAGCGGTCGCATTGCCGGCAATGGTGTGGTGCTCACCACTGGCGCTTTCGACAACCATCAGGACGGCCGCCTGACCAGTACCGGCGCGCTTCAACTGAATGCCGGGCGGGTCAACAACAGCGACGCCGGTCGTATCGCCAGCGCCATGGCCCTGACTGCAGTGGTCACTGGCCTGAACCAGACCAACGATGGCCGTCTGTACAGCAACAGCGATGTCAGCCTGGACCTGAGCAACGGCGTGCTGACCAACCAAGGCGGTTTGATCAATGCGCCGGGGCAGTTGCTGCTGAAAAACCTCACGGCGGTCAACAACCAGAACGGCGAAATTTCCAGTGCCAACGGTTTCTCGCTGGTGGCCACTTCGCTGGATAACACCGATGGTTCGGTCATCAGCGACAAAGCCTTGATCGTGCGCATCGACCAACTGCTGACCAACCTTCGCGGTCTGATCTCCGCGACCGGTGTTCAACTGAGTGCTGCGACGCTGGACAACCGCAACGCTGAACTCTCCAGCCTTGGAGAGCTGACCGCAACCGTCGGCCAGTTCGATAACAGTGGCAAGGGCCGTATACTGGCCAATGGTACGTTGCTGCTCAACGCCGACAGCCTGAACAACCAGGGCGCAGGTGCCGTCTCCGGACAGCAGAGTGTGCAGTTGAACGTCGGCCAGTTGACCAACACTGGCAGTGGCAGCGTCTACGCCAAAAACAGTCTGGGCCTGAAAGTCACGGGCGTCCTCAACAACGATCAGGGGGCATTGCGCAGCGATGGCACGCTGGCGTTGAGCGCCGCTTCTCTGGGCAATACTGCCGGCAGCATCACCAGCGCCGGCGCCTCGTCCCTGACGGTCGATGGCCCGGTCGTGAACCATGGCGGGCAGATTCTCGGCGATTCAACACTGGTGCTCACCAGTGGCAGTCTCGACAACAGCCAGAACGGTCGTATTGCCGGCAAAGGGGTAGAACTCGTCACAGGCGCCTTTGACAACCAGCAAGGCGGTCGCCTGACCAGTACCGGAACCCTTAAGCTCGATGCAGCGCTGGTGAACAATAGTGATGCCGGTCGTATCGCCAGCGCCATGGCGCTGACTGCCGTAGTCACCGGCCTGAATCAGACCAACGATGGCCGTCTGTACAGCAACAGCGATGTCAGCCTCGATTTAAGCAAAGGCGTGCTGAACAACGACGGCGGTCTGATTACCGCGCCGGGCCAGTTGCTGCTGAAAAATCTCAATGCAGTCAGCAACCGCAGCGGTGAAATTTCCAGCGCCAACGGCTTCACCCTGGCTGCGACGTCGCTGGACAACACCGCTGGCTCGGTGCTCAGCGACAAAGCGCTCATTGTGCGTGTCGACCAGTTACTGACCAACCTGCGCGGTCTGGTGTCTGGCAACGGTATCGATCTGACGGCCAATGAGCTGAATAACAACAGCGGCAGCCTGAGCAGCGATGCCGATCTGCTGGTAAACGTTACTGGCCAGCTGTCGAGCCGCAGCGGCGAGCTGACCAGTGCTGGTAACACGACCCTGAATGCGCTGAGTCTCGATAACGCCGCTGGCCAGGTCATGGCTGACCGGTTCTTGAAACTGGTGATCACTGAAACCATCGACAATCAGGCCGGAACGCTGGGCGCAGGGCAGGGTATCAACATAGGTGCCGCGAGTCTGGACAACCGCCAGTCCGGTGCACTGGTCACAGATGGCCAACTGACTCTGAAGCTGACCGGAGCGCTGGACAACCGCGCGGGTGGCAGCCTGCAAGCCAAAGGCTTGATGGACCTTTCGAGCAAGACGCTGGATAACCGTGGCGGCCGTATTGCCGCGCAGAACCTGTTGATCGTACATAGCGACAGCGCCGATAACCGTGGCGGTTCGATTCGTGCCGAAAAAGGCCTGCAGCTGTTCGTCGATGCCCTCGACAATAGCCAGACCGGCCTGAGTGCCACGCAAAAAGGCCTGATCAACAGCAATGCCGGTCTTGAACTGGTCGGCACGCGTCTGGACAGCCAGAACGGTCTGCTCAACGCCGCTGGCCTGATGCAGTTGCAGGTCGACAGCGTTGCCAACGGCAGCGGTCGTATCGCCAGCCAGGCAGACATGGTCGCCAATATCGGCAGTCTGACCCAGCAGGGCGGCGAGCTGGTTGCGCAGGGCAATCTGACCCTGATCGGCAAAACCCTCGACAACCGGTCGGGCGGCCTGGTGGGCTCTACAAAAGCGCTGAAAATCGATGTTGCCGATATCGACAACAAGGCCGGTGAACTGTCCAGCCAGATCGGTGTGGACATCATTGGTCAGACGCTCGACAACAGCAATGGCGGCAAGGTCCTGGCCGGTACGGCGCTGGGGCTGACCGTGGCGCGCGTGATCAACCTGAATAAAGGCCTGTTGTTCGGTAACACCCTGCGTCTCGACGGTACACGCCTGGATAACGCAGGCGGTACGCTGGCGAGCCAGAAGGATCTGAACATCAGCCTGTCTGGCGCGCTGTACAACACTGGCGGCCTGCTCAGCAGTGAGTCGGCCATGACGGTCAGCGCTGCTTCCCTGCAAAACGCTTCGGGCAGCCTGTCCAGTGCCGATGCCTTGAGCGTCACCACCACCGGCGCTCTGGAGAACCAGGCGGGCTCCGTTACTACCGACGCCACGCTGACACTGACCAGCGCCAGCCTGAACAACAGTCAGGCGGGCAAACTGGCTGGCAAGGGCGCCACGCAGGTCACCACCGGCACGTTCGACAACAGCCAGGGCGGTCGCCTGACCAGCAGCGATACCCTGCGATTGACGGCAGGCAAGGTCATCAACCAGAGCGCCGGACGTATTGCCAGTGCGCTGGCGTTGACGGCCAGCGTGACCAGCCTCGACCAGCAGGGTGGTGAGCTGTTCAGCAACACCTCGCTGAGCCTCGATCTGAACAACGGCCAGTTGAACAATCAGGGCGGTCTGATCAACGCCCCGGGCGTGTTGCTGCTGAAGAATCTCAACGGCGTGGCCAACCAGAACGGCGAAATTTCCAGTACACAGGCCTTAACCCTGAACGTCGACAGCCTCGATAACAGTGGCGGCAAACTGCTCAGCAGTCAGGCTCTGACGCTGATCGTCAACAAGGCGCTGAGCAACGTCAAAGGTACGATTTCCGCTGCCGCGCTGAACACTCGCAGCGACAGCCTGGACAACACCGAAGGCTTGATCAGCAGCCGCGCAGCTCTGGACTTGATGGTCAATACCGCCCTGACCAACGTCAAGGGCACGCTGGTCGGCGACGCTGACATGACGCTGAACGCCGCGACCGTGGACAACCGCCTCGGCCAGATCGCCAGCAAACAGAACCTCAACGCACGGATCGGCAGCCTTCAACAGCAGAACGGCCAGATGCTTGCCCAAGGCACATTGACCTTGCGTGGCGACGCGCTGGACAACCGTCAGAACGGTTTCATCGGCGCAACCCAAGCCCTCGATATCAGTGTCACCAGCATCGATAACCGTGGCGGGGAACTGTCCAGTCAGGACGCGATGACCCTGACCGGCCAGCAACTCAACAACAGCGACAGCGGTCAGGTGCTGGCACAGAAAGCCTTGAATCTGAACGTTGCGCAGATCACCAACCGAACGAACGGTCTGCTCTCCAGCCAAGCCGGCTTGACGCTGGTCGGTAGCACGCTGGACAACACCGGTGGTGCGCTCAGTGCCCTCAAAGCCTTGGGTATCGACCTGTCTGCGACACTCGACAACACAGAGGGCCTGATCAGCAACGAAGATGTCCTGACGGTGAAGACCAGCAGTCTGACCAATACCGCGGGCAGCATTTCCAGCGCTGGAAAACTGACCCTCAACAGCGCCGGGGCAATCAGCAACCAGGGCGGCAAGCTGTTGACCGACGGCGCACTGGACCTGAAAAGTGCCAGTCTTGATAACAGCCAGAAAGGCAATATCAGCGGTAAAGGGCTGCTGACGCTGAGGACCGGGGATTTCGACAACAGCCAGAACGGTCGCGTCAGCAGCAGTGATCGTCTGGACCTGACGAGCGCACGACTGACTAACAGCGATGGCGGCAGCATCGGCAGCAGCCAGGCACTGACCGCCAGTGTCAGCCGCCTGAGTCAGCAGGGCGGCAGTCTGTTCAGCAACACTTCCTTGAGCCTGGACCTGAACAACGGCCAACTGGATAACCAGGGCGGTTTGATCAACGCGCCGGGCGCACTGCTGCTGAAAAACGTCAACGAGGTACTGAACCAGAACGGTGAAATCTCCAGCGCTCAGGCATTTACCCTCAACGCCCAGCAACTGGATAACAGCGGCGGCAAACTGCTCAGCAATCAACTGCTGACCCTGCGCATCGCCCGTGAGCTGACCAACGTCAAAGGCATGATCGCCGCTGCCGGTGTCGATGCCACTGCCAATACGCTCGATAACACGGGCGGTACGCTGACCAGTCGTAACAACCTGGACCTCACCGTCACCGGTGCGCTAACCAACCGCGACAAAGGCCTGATCAATGCTACTCAGGCGCTCAAGGTGGGCGCGGCCAGCCTCGATAACCAGAGCGGTCAGGTGTTGGGCGGCACCAGCCTGATCCTCAACGCTACATCGATCAACAACACCGCGAAGGGCCTGATCAACAGCACCGGCACCCTGAACCTGACTGCCGGCAGTCTCGATTCCGGCAACGGCGGCGAAGTGTCGGCCACACGTGACATGACCCTGGTCCTCAACGCACTGTCGCTCAACGGCGGACGCGTGATGGGCGATGCCGCGCTGTCCATTGACATGCAAGGCAGCGACCTCAATAACCTCGGCGGTTTGATCACGGCAGACGGTTCGCTGACCCTTAACCGCATTCGCGACCTGAATAACCAGTCTGGCGAGGTCTCCAGCGCGCAGAGTTTCAGGTTCGATGGCCGCACCCTCAATAACAGTAGCGGTAAGCTGATCAGCAGCAACGTGCTGACAGTCAACGCGACCAACCTGCTCAACCAGAACGGCCTGATATCTGGCTGGCAGGGCCTGAACGTCTTTGGCAACCGCCTCGATAACCGCAACAACGGCACCTTGTCCAGCCGCAACGGCAACCTTGTTACAACCCTGACCGGTGAATTGCTCAACGGCAGCAACGGAGCGTTGGTCAGCCAGAACACACTGAGCGTAACCGCTGACAGCCTCGACAACAGCGGCGGTATCCTCTCCAGCGGCGCCGGTCAGACGCTGACCGTAGCCGGCCTGCTGAACAACAGCCAGAACGGCCTGATCGACAGTGGTGCCGGGCTGACCATCAAAGCCAATGCCCTGAACAACGCGGCCGGTAACCTGACGGCCCAGCAGGGTTTCAACTTCGAAGGCAGCAGCCTCGACAACAGCGCCGGTAACCTGAGCAGCAAGGGCGAGATGACGCTCGACCTGCTGGGTAGCCTGACCAACACCAGCGGCAAGCTGGCCAGCGGCGGTAACCTGCTGTTGCGGCGCAGCACTGCGATCAACAACCAGGCCGGGCAACTGATCAGCCAGAGCCTGATGACCCTCAACACGTCCGGGCAACTGGACAACCGTAACCGCGGCACAATCGCAGCCAACAACACACTGACTGTAGTCGCGGGTGGCAGTGTCCTCAACGATGCCGATGGCTTGATCTATAGCCAGAGCGCCGATGCACATTTGAATGCAGCGAGCCTGTCCAACGTTCGCGGCGCGGTACAGAGCGTCGGCGCACTGAGCGTCGATGTCGCGGGTACCGTCGACAACCAGAATGGTCGGATCATCGCGCAGAACGGTGACCTGAACCTGAGCGGCGCCAACCTCTACAGTCAAGGCGGAGTGCTGTCCAGCCTGCAAGGTCTGTTTACCGCTAACGTGAGCGGCGTGCTGAAAAACGGCTATGACGCCAACCGCCAGGGCGGCGTCATCCAGGCGCAGCGCCTCAACCTGACCGCGCTGGGCGGCTTCGACAACTACGGCGGCCGAGTCTCCGCGCGCGGCGGCGAAGCGCTGATCACTACCCCTGGCTTCGACAACCGCAACGGCGGCCTGTACGCCAAAGGCCTGGTGCGGGTCAACGGTGGCAACTTCGACAACAGTGGCGACAACGACGGCCAGATCGCTGGCGGCCAGGTCGAACTGAACCTGAGCGGCGCGCTGAACAACCGCTTCGGCATCATCGAAAGCGACAGCACCCTGGCTGTGACCGCTGCCAGTCTGGACAACCAGACCGGGCAACTGCGCGCGCTGGGCGGTGGCGGCGCCACAAACTTCCAGATCGGCAACCTGTTCGACAACCGCAACGGCACCCTGGAAAGCGCCAACAGCGACCTGATCCTCAATGCGGGCAGCTTTCTGAATGGGGGCGGGTCGTTGTTGCATACGGGTAATGGCACGTTTGATATTTCTACGGCCAACCTGACCAATGCTGGCGGCAGCATTGTTACCCGCGGTGGTTTGACACTGAGTGCTGATAGCTGGACCAACAGTAACGTCATCCAGGCCGGGCGCTTCACCGTCAACGTCAATAACTTCAGCCAGACCGCCAGCGGCCAGTTGCTGGCATCGACCAGCCTCGTCGGTAACGGTGGCAATTGGAATAACGATGGATTGATCGCCAGTGACGGCTCGCTAAGCCTCAACCTCGGCGGTACATACGGCGGCAATGGCCGTCTCAGCAGCCTAGGAACGCTCGGACTGAGTGCGGCACAAGTGAACCTGAGCGCCGCTTCGACCATATCCGGCGGCGGTGAAACCTCGGTGACCATGGGGGGGCAACTGAACAATGCCGGTCGCCTGACCTCGGCGACTAACTTGACCATCAACGCGGGGAGCATCAACAACCAAGGCACGCTGGGCAGCGGTCAGGCGCTGACCGTGAACACTGGCTCGCTGGTCAATGACCGTGGGCTGATCTTCAGTGGCAACAACATGAGCCTGCGTGTCAGTTCGCTGAACAACAGCTACGCCAACATCTACAGCCTGGGCAATCTCACGGTTGACCGTAACGGGCAAGGCGCGCTTGCCGACAGCATCGTCAACAGTTCTGCGTCGATACAAAGCGACGGCAGCATGAGCCTCGCGGCGAGCACAATACAAAACGTCCGCGCCCTGTTGACGACCAGCAATGGCGGTATCTATACCGCCAGGATTGATGAGGGGGCGTGCAATCGCGAGTTTTATAACAACGACTGCGGCGGTGGCAAAGCAACTCATACCTGGGAAATAACCCAGCGTGAAAAGCTTGAAGTGACCGCAGCCAGTGCTGCGTCCGGCATTACCGCTGGCGGTAATCTGAACATCAACGGCGGTGATCTGTTCAACCAAAGCAGCACCATCGTCACCAGCGGTAACCTCAACGCTACGCTGAACAACCTGAACAACACCGGCATAGAGGCCAGCGACACCGAAACAGTGCGCGTGTACCGCAGCGCCCGTACTAGCAACGCCGGGGCCTGGACCAACGCCGCAAGCGACTTCACTGAAAAGTACTGGTTTACCAGCAGCGGTTATAACGCCAACAACCTCAGCGGCCTGGAACCGGCAATGGCGGACTTCATCGCCATCACCGAGACAGAGATGCCTGAGTTCCGCAAGGTCACTCAGCTGTCAACCGGCGACCAGAGCTATGCCGCCATTATCCAGGCCGGCGGCGCGGTAAACGTCAACGCGAGCAAGAACATCGGCAACAACGTCGTACGCGCTGGTTACAGCTACGTGAGCGGCGGTTCTCGCACTGACACCAATGCTCCGGGCAGTCAATTCTCCACACGCATTACTGTCAATCAGCAACTGCCGCCAGACCTGGCCCAACAACAAGTCAATCCTTTGAGCCTGCCAGGCTTCAGCCTGCCTACCGGGCAGAACGGCCTGTTCCGCCTGAGTGGCCAGACCGGCACCGCAGCCACTGTCGCTCAACCTGTAGGCCTGCCGCAAAGCTGGACAATGGGCAGCGCAGCGGTGTCCGTCGCGCAACGAGAGCACACCGTTTCAGACGCACAGGCAAGCACCATCCAGATTGGCTCGGTGGGCCAGATATCCAACGCCACCCGCCAGCTTGCTTCCGTCACACGGCAAAGCGCAGGCGTAAGCGCCAATGCAACTGCTTTTGATACCAGCGCTCCAGGTGCCGCACCTATTGGTGGGCTAGTGCTGCCAAGCCATACCTCTGATTCCGCAGGTGTCACCAGCGTCGGCAGCGTGACCGGCATTGCGACGGGCAATCAGGGCAGCGGCGTATTGTTGCCTGTCCAGAATGCAGGATCGACGGCAGGTGTTGCGGCTATCACCGCCATTTCTTCCGGTAACTCGGCCGCGGAAAACGCTGGAATGGTGCAGGGCACCCAGGTCAACAAGGCCGGTCAGATTGTAAATGGTACGCAAGGTAGCTTGGTCAGCGTTGTCAATCAGGCTACGACCGGTGCCCAGTCAGGCGCGAATGCTGCAGTCACCCAGGTGGTTGTAAGTGCTCAAGGCGGAACGGTCATTGCACCGGTTCGCAGCGCCGTGGCTGCTCCGGTCAGCCCTGTCACTGCTGCTGTTCTAAACCCTGTCACGACCACGCCTGCTTCAACCGCTATCACTCAGCCCGCCACAGTGGCGCAGGCCAGCGCTATTACGCCGCTCGTTTCGGCGGCAGCGCAAACGGTGATCCGAGTAGAAGGTCTGCCAAGCAGCAATTTCGTCTCCAAACCGCAAAAATACCTGATCGAAACCAACCCGGTCCTCACTGAACTCAAGCAGTTCATGAGTTCGGATTACCTGCTCGCAGGCCTGGGCTACGACCCCGAAGTCAGCGCCAAGCGTCTGGGCGATGGTCTGTATGAACAACGCCTCGTTCAGCAGGCCGTCGTGGCCAGAACCGGTCAGGCGTTCATCGATGGACAAACCTCCAACGAGGCCCAGTTCAAGTACCTGATGAACAACGCAATCGCCAGCAAGCAGCAGCTGAACCTGGCGGTCGGCGTATCGCTGAACTCACAACAAGTCGCAGCGCTGACCCATGACATCGTCTGGCTCGAAGAGCATGAAGTGAATGGCGAAAAAGTGCTGGTGCCGGTGCTGTATATGGCTCAGGCCGACAATCGCCTTGGTCCGACCGGGGCATTGATCGCGGGTAACGACGTCTCGCTGATCGCGGGGCAAAACCTCGACAACGTCGGCACCTTGCGAGCGGCCAATAACCTGTCGGCTGCTGCTGGAAATGATCTGGTCAACAGCGGCCTGATAGAAGCTGGCAACCGTCTGGACCTGCTGGCAGGTAACGACCTGATCAACAAGTCCGGGGGCATTATCGCCGGACGTGATGTGACATTGACCGCCCTGCGCGGCGATGTCATCAACGAACGCACGGTGACCAGCCATCAGAGCGCTGCGGATGATGCGACCTGGCGTAAGGACTTCGCTGACAGCGCGGCACGTATCGAAGCGGCCAACGACATGTCCCTGCAAGCGGGTCGTGACGTGAAAAACACCGGCAGCGTGTTGCAGGCTGGTCGTGATTTGAGCATCGCTGCGGGCCGCGATGTCGCTATCGACTCGGCCCAGACCGAGAACGGCCAGACACGCGGCGCGAACTCCAGTAACTCCAGCATCACGCAATTGGGCTCCACAGTCAGCGCCGGACGCGACCTGACGGCCCAGGCCGGCCGCGACATCAACGTGATCGCCAGCAGCATCGACGCCAAGCGCGATATCGCGATGGCCGCGACGGAAAACCTGACCCTGTCCTCGGCTGCTGATGAACAGCATTCCTACGGCAAAAGCAAGAAGGTGACCGAGCAGGAAGATCATGTCAGCCAAGTGTCGAGCAATGTGACGGCGGGTGGTAGCGTGGCGCTGAGTGCTGGCGCTGACTTGAGCATGATCGCCAGCAGAATTAATGCCAAAGACGAGGCATATCTGTACGCGGGTAATGACGTCAACGTGCTTGCCGCACAGGATACCGATTACTCGTATTACTCGAAAACCAAGAAAGGGTCTTGGGGCAAGAAGAGTACGAATATGACTGAGAGCGACAGTGATGTTGCTATCGGGTCTCTCATTCAGTCAGGTCAAAAAGCCACGATTGTTGCGGTCAATGATGTCAATTTTGAAGGGTCAAAAGCCAACAGTGACAATGGTGTGCTCGCAGTTCAGGCTGGGCATGACGTTAATCTGACTGCGGCGCAGAACAGCCAATACAGCGCCGCCGCCACTTCTAAGTCTGGCGGGTTCGGTTTATCCACCACTAGCAAAATGAAGAGTGACGCTTCGACCCAGACTTCATTATCTGCATCGACGCTGAGCGGCAACACGACACTCGTTCGGGCTGGAAATGATCTGGTGGTTTCGGCCAGTAATGTCATTTCCACTGAGCAAACGATGTTACAAGCCGGCAACAATGTTGTCATCGACAGTGGCACTGAAAGCTTCAATGCCCAGCACAGCCAGTCGACTAAAAAATCCGGCCTGATGAGCACTGGTGGCATCGGTGTCACCTTAGGAACAGCGAAAAACGCGTTTACCCAAGACTCAGAAAATCAGACTCAGAAAGGCAGCACTGTAGGCAGTGTTCTGGGCGACGTGAATATCACCGCCGGTAAAGATCTGACGGTCAAGGCTTCTGATGTTGTTGCTGGGAATGACGTCAATCTGATTGGCCAAAATGTCAGCATTCTTCAGGCGCAAAACAGGAGCACAAGCACACAGAACCAGGAAAGCAAGAAAAGCGGCCTTACGCTTGCTCTCTCGGGTGCTGTAGGAGAAGCAATAAATACCACGGTGCAAAACGCGCAAGCAGCTAAAGGTGAGGACGATTCCCGTCTTGCGGCGTTGCAAGGTGTTAAGGCTGGGCTGAGTGGCTATCAGGCCTACCAAGCTGCCCAAGCGATCGACTCCGGTGCTGCAAGTGGTAGTTTTTTTGGCATTGCGCTTTCGTTAGGCACCCAAAGTTCCAGCTCCAAGCAAGTGCAGGAACAGAATGTAAGCCAAGGCAGCTCAATCACTGCCGGAAATAATCTGAATATTGTCGCTACAGGCAGTGGCGCAGGTGCTGGTTTGGACGGTGATATCAACGTCGCCGGCAGCAAGCTTCAAGCTGGCCAAGACATGCTGCTTTCGGCTAATCGTGACATCAATCTGCTAGCTGCAGCTAATACACAAAAAGTCGACGGATCTAACAAGAGCGGAGGCGGCGCGATTGGTATTAGCCTCGGCGTCGGCAGCGGCGGTGGTGGTTTGACCGTCTTCGCTAATGCCAATAGCGGGACAGGCAACGAAAAAGGCAACGGTACCACCTGGACTGAAACCAACCTCGACGCTGGTAATAAGCTCTCATTGGTCAGCGGTCGTGATACGACTCTTGTTGGGGCCCAAGCCAGTGCTCAGCAAGTCGTAGCCAATGTCGGTCGGGATTTGTCTTTGATCAGTCTGCAGGACACCGACAAATACGACTCTCATCAGCTCGATGTCAGCGGCGGTGCGAGTTTCAGCTTAGGCACCATGACGGGTAGTGCATCGCTCGGTGTCAGTCAGGACAAGATCAAATCCAACTTTGAAAGCGTGCAAGAGCAAACAGGTCTCTTTGCTGGTAAGGGCGGCTATCAGGTAACAGTGGGCGACCACACCCAACTGAACGGCGCTGTGATTGCCAGCACCGCAGCCGCTGACAGAAATATGCTCAGCACTGGGACTTTAGGTTGGACAGGCCTGAAAAATCAGGCGGAATTTACTGCCCAGCATCAAAGCGCAAGTGGGAGTACAAGCGGTAAAGACGGCTCCAAGTTCATGGGGAATATGGGTAGCCTCACGCTTGTCGGCGCCAACCACAGTGGCAGCGATAGCAGCACAACAAACTCAGCAGTCTCTGATGGGCGTCTGACCATTCGTAATGTCTCAGGACAGCAGCAAGACATTTCTACACTTAGCCGCGACGTAGATCATGCCAGCAACGCGCTCAGTCCAATTTTCGATAAGGAAAAAGAGCAAAACCGACTACGTCAGGTTCAGTTGATCGGAGACATTGGCAGCCAAGCGATGGACATCGTCCGAACGCAAGGTGCGATTGATGCAGCAAATGCACAAAAAGATCCGGTAGCGATTGCCGCGGCGCGTGAAAAGCTGGTCGCTGAAGGGAACACGGATCCATCTGCCAAACAAATCGCGGAGCAAATTAGCGTCACCGTGATGCAGAAATACGGCACGGGTAGCGATTACCAGCGTGCTGCCCAAGCCGTAACTGCGGCGTTGCAGGGGCTGGCGGGTGGGAATATTGCGCAAGCGTTGACCGGAGCTGCCGCGCCGTATCTCGCAGAGCAAATCAAGCAAATGACCTTAGGCAACAAGGACGCCAACCTGATGGCACATGCTGTCTTGGGCGCGGTGGTTGCTCAGGCGCAGGGTAACTCCGCGTTAGCGGGTGCTGCGGGTGCGAGTGTTGGGGAATATATTGCCAATCAGCTATATCCGGGCAAGAAAACGTCGGAGTTGAGCGAAGAGCAGCGTCAGACAATCTCGGCGCTGTCGGCGCTGGCAGGTGGTTTGGCAGGCGGACTGGTGGGCGGTGATGCCTCTAATGCTATTGCCGGAGCATCCGTAGCTAAAAACGCAGTTGAGAACAACTATCTACACGTACCTGAAGCAGAACGGAAAAAGGTGCTGGAGCGTAAGCTCACGAGCGGCACCATCACCGCCCAGGAGGTCAGCGAGTTAGTTTCCCTGAATAAAGTCGATAAAGAACGAAATGCGGAAATTAAAGCAGTCTGCACGGCTGGTAATCTGGGCGGATCAGCATGCGGTCAGTTGGTAACTGTTGCAAAAAACGCGGCTGAGCAATACGGAAAAAGCGTCAGCTATACGCTGATTTACAAGGATCTCTATCCGCAAGACTCGCAGAATTTAGATGCTATTTTGCAGGGACTTGATTCTGATAGTATCACTAGGGATACGGCAATCACGGCGATTACGCAGGCGTCAGGTTTAAGTCGCCAAGAAGTCGAAAACCGATACAATTTCGCCATGACGGCTCAAGCATTGACAGCGGTGCTTGCAGGGGCGTACCTTCCCAGAGGCACGTCTGTAACAAGCAAAGAGACAGTCGCTAAAGACCCTGTTTCACTAGCGGGACAAGCTGATAATGAAGCGGGGATTTTAGTTGATAGGAACGTAATCGTCGGGGGTGCAAAAGAATCCGCGCCTTCGAAAACGGCGGTTCAAGAACTTGAGGTCGACGCCTATAAAAACCTTAAGGCAAGAGAGGTTGTTGGAGATGGTCTAGAACACGACCATATCCCTTCATTTGCTGCGTTGCGCACAGCAAAGGAAGCAGAGTTGGGCCGCCCCCTTACTGAGTTGGAGACCAAGACTCTCTACCAAAACTCTACTGCTGTAGAGGTTCCACGAGATGTACATATTGCAGGTCCGACGTATGGCGGGAAAAATACTTCTGCTCAGATTCAGCAAGATGCTGCGGATCTGTGCGGTGCAGTTTGTCGTGACACAGAAGCTTTGCGGGCAAATCTGAACAGTAGAGGTTATGATTCCAAGTTAGTAGATGAAACTGTTCAAAAAATAGTGGAAAGAAATCGCAATACGGGGGTTATTAAATAATGAACACTTGGTCGGATTTTGTTCGGGCTCTTGGTCAAGATGAAAGCGGGGGAATAGTCACCGACTTATGTCGAAGAGCCGGAGAGTTGCCAGCCGTTTCGGAAACCCCGGATAACTATAATGACCCGGAAGGTAAGACAAGATTCTATAAGTTTATTAAATCTGGCATAGAGATTGGGTTTCGTTCGGGAAAATTAAATCACATTCATTTTTTGGTGCAGCCTCACGAAGGTTATTCGGCATATAAGGAAGATGTGCTTGGTCGTATAGCTCAAGCATGGCGTGTTGAAGATGTTATTGCAGAGCTAGGCTCGCCTAGCAAAGAGGCGCCAGGTAGAGCCGATATGTTAATCGGCTATGTACAGCAGTGGCTGAAGTATGAGTTTAAGACGTACGCTCTACGCATGGAATTTTCGGAAGATGGACGCTTGTGGAAAGCGACGCTAATATCAAATTGATCGCTTTAAGCGTAGCAATGGATTAGATGTTTGTGTGATTTTTAGATGGTGCAAAAGCTACTGCTACCAGTGCTGCCGAAGGTGCTACGCCTCGAGTTTCTATCGATCCCCCGGACGGAAGTTTTTCGATTTCAGATTGGACAGGCTATCCAGCGGGCGTCCCCGTACCGCAAGGGCCATTCAGATTACTGGAGGGGACGGAGTACAATGTGCCGCTATCTACTGAGTAAAAAGGAAGAGTATTTTTTGAGTTCTAAATGGTTTTTTATCAAGATGAGTGGCATGAGGTTTAAATATAGTGAGTCTGATGGCTTAAGTGTTTTCAAAAATGCTCGTTTTAGAAACGCTATAAGAAAAAAGCTAGGAGGAGATTATAAGGCTTTTCCTAAGACCCGGTTTTCAGAAAACTCTACAGATGTGTTTGGTGGGGCAGTTGTTAAAGTGTGGTATGACGCTAATGACGAGGTAAAAGGTGTTCAGCTTTACCATCCTGAGGCTGAGTTTTATTATTTCGGAAAACAATTGCTCGGCAGCAATGTTGAGGAGTTAGAGCTTTTTTTTCTAGCATAGGTCAGTCGTTGATTTTTGATGACGATGGAACAGGGCTTAATGCTGAAAATAATGCAATAAGGTTTTACGTTCCGGATTTTGATGAGTTCCAAAAAAAAGCTAGAGTCGAGTGTGTGTATATCGATATTGCTAAAGCTTAATCTTGCTGTGAAGCGTGAGCTGATTAAGCTTGATCTGATTGGGCGTCTGACTAATGAGTATCTGGGTTCTGTGCGCGGGATCGAAGCGTCCTTGCTTAATTTAAGTGTATTGCCGGTGTTACATTGCGCGGCAACGACGTGGTCGGACGCGTAGGCCGCGACCTCAATGTTTGAATCGTGACGTCGACAAGGCTTACGAGATCACGCGTGATGATGAACACCGGACTGATGTGTATGTGACGAAGAGTTCGTTGAAGGCGGTTGCCAGTCCGAAAGAAACACTCGATCAGTGGCAAAACAGCGCGGCGCTTTACGGTGAAAACAGCCGTAACACACTGGATAAACTGGCCGACATGCTTGTGGTAACGGTGCTGTTGCCGTTAGGGGCTGCTCTCGGCGCGGGGACAGAGTCCGCGCGACTTCAAGTCGCGCGTACCGAGTTTTTGCAGCAGCTCAACAGCCAGGATGAAAGCAAAAGATCGGCAGCTGTCAGAGCGGTTTTAAGTGGAGTCGCCAAAAAAGACCTGGGCTTGGATGCGGAAGCGCTCGTTACACGCATCACTGAGCTGGGGGCAGATCATCCAGACCAGGCGCTGCGGGCAATGGTCTTACTGACCAAGCTGAATAAGCCCACGACACGTTGAACTTTGTTCCAGTAGTGGCGCTGGGTGCTGGCGCAATTGTGGCCCTGAGTGCTGCGTTGTTTACCACAGATGCGACGCCGGAAGGTCAGGACAGACTGAGAGAGGCGGCCAATGCGGTCGCACTCTCTGTAGCTCAATCAGGCCTGTCAGCCGAACAGCAGGTCAGCTGATCGTACCTCTGTGTCGGTAAAGCAAAGTGAAAGTAGTTCCGGGCGCAATGAAAAGCCGTCGAAGGTTGAGGAGGGTGAGGTAGGTACTTATGGGGAAACCGCCCCAAGAAGTGTTGGAGACGGTTTGACTCCAGACCACATTCCGCCCTTTGCTGCGGTTAAAGATGCATCGCGTAGGCAGGCTGTAGAGCTAAGCGATTCAGAGTTAAAAGCGCTTCGAAATAACACTAATTGTGTATTTGTTAAGACCTGCAGTCACATTGCTGAGTCTCGCACATTTAGTAGTAGGAATAGCAAAGAAAAAATTGCTACCGATGGCTCTGATCTTTATAAAGTAGCTGAAGCGGATTTAGATACATGGATGCCTGTTTGGAAAAGAGAAGGGTGGTCTCAAGCGAAAATCGACGAGAATCGTAGTAGTGTTCATGATGTTAATAAAAAGTTATTTGATGATATGGGAATAAAGTATGAGCCCTGATATGCAATTGAATCGGAAAATCGAAGAGGTTTTTCTTGAGCTTAAGAGTATTTTCCCGATTGTGGAGTATTCAAAAGTCGAAGATGATCAATTTTTGAAAATCCCTGAAAGTGGAATATACTTTCAATCGTCTGATGATGGTTTTATAGAAGCTTATCGTGTTTACTGCGTGCGGTTTGATGGCTATTTTCCGGCTGATCCTGAGTTAAAAGGTAAGTACTTTAATATTAACTCAGGTGCGGATGCTCTTCGTGAGTTGGGTGAGCCTTTAAGGAATATACCGTCTATACGAATACCTGGAATAGCACCTACATCTCCAGGGTATCAGTTTATTGCTGATGTGGGTTTTGTTAGTTTTTATTATGATCCTGATACGGATATTATAAGATTTTTCCATGTGAGGGTTGGTGGGTAGTTCGGGATAGATGGTTTGATTTCTCGGTTACTGTTCGAAGTAATAGAAGGCCTCACTGTTCCCAGCAAAGCTATAGGTTTTTCACTGACATTAATGTCAGTGAGCAAAGTCGATAACGACACAAACGAGTGGAGCGTCCTCACCGAATTCAAGCAGTTCATGAGTTCGGATTACCTGCTCGCAGGCCTGGGCTACGACCCCGAAGTCAGTGCCAAGCGCCTGGGCGATGGCTTGTATGAGCAACGCCTCGTCCAGCAAGCAGTCGTGGCTCGCACCGGTCAGGCCTTCATCGATGGGCAAACCTCCAACGAGGCTCAATTCAAGTACCTGATGAACAACGCCATCGCCAGCAAGCAACAGTTGAACCTGGCTGTGGGCGTATCGCTGAGTTCACAGCAAGTCGCAGCGCTGACCCACGACATTGTCTGGCTCGAAGAGCACGAAGTGAATGGCGAGAAAGTGCTGGTGCCGGTGCTTTACCTGGCACAAGCCGACAATCGCCTTGGTCCGACCGGGGCATTGATTGCGGGTAACGACGTCTCGCTGATCGCGGGGCAAAACCTCGATAACGTCGGCACCTTGCGTGCGGCCAATAACCTGTCGGCTGCCGCTGGAAATGACCTAGTCAACAGCGGCCTGATAGAAGCTGGCAATCGTCTGGACTTGCTGGCAGGTAATAACCTGATCAACAAATCCGGGGGCATTATCGCCGGACGTGATGTGACATTGACCGCCCTGCGCGGCGATGTCATCAACGAACGCACGGTGACCAGCCATCAGAGCGCGTCAGGCGACGCGACCTGGCGTAAGGACTTCGCTGACAGCGCGGCGCGTATCGAAGCGGCCAACGACATGTCCCTGCAAGCGGGTCGTGACGTGAAAAACACCGGCAGCGTGTTGCAGGCCGGTCGTGATTTGAGCATCTCTGCGGGCCGTGACGTCGCTATCGACTCGGCCCAGACCGAGAACGGCCAGACACGCGGCGTGAACTCCAGTAACTCCAGCATCATGCAACTGGGCTCCACAGTCAGCGCCGGACGCGAGCTGACGGCCCAGGCCGGTCGCGACATCAACGTGATCGCCAGCAGCAGCTACTAGAACGTGGGGTAAGCCTAGTGCTCAGAGCATAAAAACTATATTTTTTCAGAAGCCTGATGGCTCCGTTGTTCATTGTAATCGCATCCTAGGGATGCAGCGTATATGCCAAAGTTTTCCTATGTATCTGCAGGCAGATAATCAAGGTAATATCACAAGCTACGCCGTATATGATTCAGAGGGGCTGATCGTTAAACGAGTAGATTTAACTGGCGCAGCCCATGCAAATGTGCCTACTCCACATGTAATAGAGTACGGAAGAAATACATTGCCCGATGGAAATGTTAGAGTTCAATTGCCTTCGACTAAATTCGCACCACGTCCCGCCAATTTGGATGAGATATCATGATAAAAGTTAATACACTTTCTCCTTTCGTTGGGTTGGCGCGATATGAGGCTTGGAAGGATGGGTGGGTTGATAAAGATAAGGTTGACGAATTCTCATACATAAGCAATGTATGCAATCCTGAGGATTTATTATTGTCATGCAAACTTCTATTTCCTGATTTTGTTGTTGTTCAAGAGGGGGTTTTCTTAGAGGGGAAATATGATGCTGATATTTTTGTTTCTTGGTTGACGCACTTTAATGGTGATCTTCAAGCAACAGAGAAAATGTTAAATCACACTCATTTATACGATGTGTTCGATTCATGTTCAGGTGATATTGATGACCGTATATTTGAACAATTGGCAAGCGTGCTTGCACTGTCTTGGAGGCTTGTCCTGAAAGATAAGTTTCCAGAAAGAAGATTTTCTGTAGATATTTCAATTACAGACCAAGATTATGGGCCGATAGTTACTTTTTATCAATTGTCTTAAGTTTGATGATTACGCATCAGGTGTAGTTGGCGAGAGCCTGTTAAGGTTTGCAAGGCAGCCCAGAACGACAGCTCCACCGAGAACACCCGTAAAAATGGCGGAGGGGAAGCCGGTATCGCCATCGGTCCGGGAGGCATCGGCGTTTACGCCAGCGTCAACATCGGCAAAGGCGACCTGGAGCGCGAGGGCAAACAGCAGCAGGAAGCGTACCTTTACGCCGGTAATCACCTCGGTTTCACCAGCGGCCAGGACACCAACATTGCCGGTGCAACACTGCGCGGCAACGACGTGGTCGGACGCGTAGGCCGCGACCTCAATGTCACTTCCCTGCCAGATACCGGCAAGGCACAAGGTAAGGAATTCGATCTCAGCGCGACCGTTGTAGTGGGCTTTGGCGGCAGCGTCAGCGGCTCGGTCGGGTACGGTCAGACCAACGGCTCCAAGAACTGGATCGAGGAACAGACCCGCATCACGGCCAAAGACAAGGTCGACATCCGCACCGAGAACCACACCCAGCTCGACGGCGCATTGATCGCTTCCGATAGCGGCAACCTCAAGCTGGACACCAACACGCTGGGCTACAGCGACATCGCGGGCAAGGACAAGGAGCACGGTTACTACCTGAACGTCGGGGGTTCGTACGGCACTGGCAGCAGCACTACGCAGGACTCAAGTCAGGTAGGCAAGGGCGACAACCAGAAAAACGGCTGGAGCGTCGAGGGCTGGAACTACAACAAGGATCGTGAGCAGATCGTCCGGGGCACGGTCGGTGCGGGCGATGTGGTGGTGCGCAGTGACACGGCGGGCAAGGACTCTGCCGCTGGGTTGAATCGTGATGTCGACAAGGCATACGAGATCACGCGTGATGACGAGCACCGGACTGATGTGTATGTGACGAAGAGTTCTTTGGAGGCAGTTGCCAGTCCGAAAGAAACACTCGATCAGTGGCAAAAGAGCGCTGCGCTTTACGGTGAAAACAGCCGTAACACACTGGATAAACTGGCCGACATGCTTGTGGTAACGGCGCTGTTGCCGTTAGGGGCTGCTATCGGCGCGGGGACAGAGCTCGCGCGATTTCAAGTCGCGCGTACCGAGTTGTTGCAGCAGCTCAACAGCCAGGATGAAAGCAAAAGATCGGCAGGCGTCAGGGCGGTTTTAAGTGGAGTCGCCAAAAAAGACTTGGGCTCAGATGCGGAAGCGCTTGTTACACGCATCACTGAGCTGGGGGCAGATCATCCAGACCAGGCGCTACAAGCGATGGTTTTATTGACCACGCTGAATAAGCCGACTGATGCGTCGAGTTTTGTTCCGGTAGTGGCGATGGGCGCTGGCGCAGTCATTGCGCTAAGCGCAGCACTGTCCACGACAGCTGCGACGGCGGAAGGTCAGGATAGACTGAGAGAGGCGGCCAATGCCGTCGCACGTTCTGTTGCCCAATCGGGTCAATCAGCCGAGCAGCAGGTCAGCACCTCCATAGAAATATGGAAATTCCTGTTCAGTACGACGTTCCCTGTGCATCTGCTGGACGGCGAAAACTCCAGGCTGGTGAACCCTATCGTTCAGGCTCAGGGTGCGAATCCGTCCAGTGACGGGTATGCTGCTGGAGCAACGCCTGCCGGGATAGGTTCGACGGGTGGTAGTCAGATTGCTGATCAGACGCCTGTTGATTATTCGAGGCCTTTGGCTGAGCTTCCTGCGCCGGGGGTGATGAATCAAGGCAGCGTCAACAATATGAAGGATTTCTTTGCAAATACTGACTTCGGTAAAGCTATCAGCGATGTCACGAAAAAGACGTCAAAAGTGTATGACGGGCAAGCTATATACCAAGCGGTAGAGCGTTATGGCGATTTTATAAAAAAGGGGGACCAGATCTATCTAGACGGGCTTCATAAAGATCATCTAGAGGTTTTTAATAAAAGAGATAAAGCGACTTATGTGCTCAATTTAGATGGGAGCCTTAACCTTGAAAAAACAAAAGAAGCCGCTGGTAGGACTATAAAGTGAATAATGTAGATGATGCAAAAAAAATAATACTCATGCTATGTGCTAAGAAAAACTTGGCTTTTCATGAGGGGGAGTGGAGCGCTGATTATAAGATTGATTGGAGTAGTGAGTTTTCGACGCTAATGCTTGATATGCTCGGCGACATTGAAAAGTTGAATGCAGGGATCAAAGGCGGCGATGATGTTTTGAGCGTCGCCGCAATAACGATGGCTAGGATAAGATTTCTGAAGCTTTCAGATTTTTTCTTCGACATCCATGAGGACTTTGAAAAGCTGTTATCAATGAACGATATTGAATGGCCAAAAATACCAGACGACTATAAGTATTGATAGCCCGTTTCAGCTGTAAGCCGGTTTGTAAGCTGTTTTTTATGTAGGCTGATATGATTTTGGCGAAAAAGCCAGTAGCTCAAGTTTTTTTGCGCGAGCCGAGTCTCAAGCCGGACACCAACACGCTGTGCTACAGCGACATCGCGGGCAAGAACAAAGAGCACGGTTACTACCTGAATGTTGGCGGTTCCTACGGCACTGACAGCAGTGCCACATAGGACTCAAGTCAGGTAGGCAAGAGCGATGTTAACAAAAGCGGTTGGAGTGTCGAGGGCTGGAACTACAACAAGGATCGTGAGCAGATCGTCCGGGGCACGGTCGGTGCGGGCGATGTGGTGGTGCGCAGTGACACGGCGGGCAAGGACTCAACAGCGGGCTTGAATCGTGATGTCGACAAGGCTTACGAGATCACGCGTGATGACGAGCACCGGACTGATTTGTATGTGACGAAGAGTTCGTTGGATGCGGTTGCCAGCCCGAAAGAGACACTTGATCAATGGCAAAAAAACGCCGCGCTTTATGGAGAAAACAGTCGAAACACAATAGACAAACTGGTCGACATGCTTGTGGTCACCGCGTTACTGCCGTTAGGGGCTGTTACAGGTAACGCGACAGAACTAGCACAACGCCAAGTCGCTCGTATCGAACTGATGCAACAACTCAACAGCCTGGATGAAGACAAAAGGTCGGCGGGCATCAGGACAGTTCTAAACCGGGTTGCTGACAAAAATCTGGGCTCCAATGCGGAAGCGCTCGTCGCACGTATTGCCGAACTGGGTGAGGAGCACCCGGATCAAGCGATGCAGGCGATGGTTTTGTTGACCACGCTGAATAAACCAAATGATGGTGCATCGAGTTTTGTTCCAGTAGTGGCGCTGGGTGCTGGCGCAATTGTGGCCCTGAGTGCTGCGTTGTCTACCACAGCAGCGACGCCGGAAGGTCAGGATAGATTGAGAGCGGCAGCCAATGCCGTCGCACTCTCTGTAGCTCAATCAGGCCAGTCAGCCGAACAGCAGGTCAGCACCTCCATAGAGATATGGAAATTTCTGTTCAGTACGACATTCCCGGTACATCTGCTGGACGGCGAAAACACCAGGCTGGTGAATCCTATCGTTCAGGCCCAGGGTGCGAATCCGTCCAGTGGCGGGTATGCTGCTGGAGCGACGCCTGCTGGTGTGGGTTCGACGGGTGGCAGTCAGATTGCTGATCAGACGCCTGTTGATTATTCGAGGCCTGTGGTTGAGCTTCCTGCGCCGGGGTGATGAATCAGGAAATAGTAGATAAGTGGAGCCGAGAACCTAAAAGCCTCCAAGATGAAATGGCGCTAGAAGCAGCTAAAGCTGGCGCTGGGGATGTGATTATACGTAACTTAGGCGACGAAGCGTTCAAGGGTATGGACAAAATTGAATACAAAGTTAAGTCTGCCGATGGTAAGGACTCAGTTGTTCATTATGTTAGAGATCCAAAAACTGGGACTTTGATGGATTTTAAATTTAAAAAGCATAGCATTGACTGAAGGTGAATGGTTTGAAAGTGATATGTAAGATAAATGATTTGAAAGATATATCTGATGAAGTTGTTTTGGGCGTTTTGAAAGATAAAATATTCAGACCAGATGGTAAGATCGATATTAGCTTAGGTAGTGAGTATGTTGTTTATGGTATTGAGTTTTGGGAGAATAGCCCTTGGTACTATTTGTGTGTTGACGTTGATGATGAGTATCCAAAGCCGTACGCGGCTGACTTGTTTTTTGTAAGCAATAATAAGCTGTCTACTCACTGGCAACTTGGCTTCTGTACTAACTATAATGGTTCGCAGGTGGCGTCCCTAGTGTTTGAGGAATGGGCGGTGGATCGCCGTTTCTATGAGCGGTTAATTGATGGTGGAGAAATAGAGGTTGGGGTTTTTAAAAAGTATAAGTCACTCATGGATGATGAGGCTAAATGATTTATGGCTGATCTCAGTCGAAACTTTTTGAAAGTTTTTTCTGGGGCTTATAGCTAGTGGCAGAGGCTAATGCGTGTATGAAAGAGCCTTGTTCAGAATTTTTAAAACTGCCCGCTGATCAGAGCTGACTTTTCGACCTGATTGCACCTCTGCTATGAGCCTCCTTATCGGCGGTGCTCTGCTACCCGTCTAGAATGCAGTCCCGGCATAGGGTATTCCTAATATCACTGCTGGTTCTTCGACTTCAGGTAGCTCAGCCGCCCAGAACGCCCGAGTGGTACGGGCCCTCAGGTCAACAAGATCGGTCAGGTGGTAAATGGGACTTAGGGTAACCTGCTCAGTGCAGTCAATCAGGCTCCAATAGTTACCCAGTAAGGCGTGACTGCCGCCGTTACCCAAGCCGTCGTAAATGCTCAAGACGTTCCGGTCATTGCCGCTGTTCGCGATCCTGTCGCTACTCAGGGCGGGCTAGTCATTTCTTCAGTCAGCAATTCTTTGGTTACTCAGAGTGTCTCGGTAACGCCAGCTGTTTGTAATCCTATTTCTGTAACTGCAACTCGATGGTTACGCAGAATAGCCCTGTTATCGGCTCCAGCACTCAGTGGATCAAGTCATTGCAATCACGCCGGTCGCTGCCGCAGCAGCACAAACCGTTGCCCGAGTGGAAGGCCTGCCAAGCAGCAATTTCGTCTCCAAACCGCAAAAATACCTGATCGAAACCAACCCGGTCCTTACCGAACTCAAGCAATTCATGAGTTCGGATTACCTGCTCGCAGGTCTGGGCTACGACCCGGAAGTCAGCGCCAAGCGTCTGGGCGATGGTCTGTATGAACAACGCCTCGTCCAGCAAGCAGTCGTGGCTCGCACCGGTCAGGCCTTCATCGATGGGCAAACCTCCAACGAGGCTCAATTCAAGTACCTGATGAACAACGCAATCGCCAGCAAGCAGCAGCTGAACCTGGCGGTCGGCGTATCGCTGAACTCACAACAAGTCGCAGCGCTGACCCATGACATCGTCTGGCTCGAAGAGCATGAAGTGAATGGCGAAAAAGTGCTGGTGCCGGTGCTGTATATGGCTCAGGCCGACAATCGCCTTGGTCCGACCGGGGCATTGATTGCGGGTAACGACGTCTCGCTGATCGCGGGGCAAAACCTCGACAACGTCGGCACTTTGCGAGCGGCCAATAACCTGTCGGCTGCTGCTGGAAATGATCTGGTCAACAGCGGCCTGATAGAAGCTGGCAACCGTCTGGACCTGCTGGCAGGTAATGACCTGATCAACAAGTCCGGGGGCATTATCGCCGGACGTGATGTGACATTGACCGCCCTGCGCGGCGATGTCATTAACGAGCGCACGGTGACCAGCCATCAGAGTGCTGCGGATGATGCGACTTGGCGTAAGGACTTCGCTGACAGCGCGGCACGTATCGAAGCGGCTAACGACATGTCCCTGCAAGCGGGTCGTGACGTGAAAAACACCGGCAGCGTGTTGCAGGCCGGTCGTGACTTGAGCATCTTTGCGGGCCGCGATGTCGCTATCGACTCGGCCCAGGCCGAGAAAGGCCAGACACGCGGTGCGAACTCCAGCAACTCTAGCATCACGCAACTGAGCTCCACGGTCAGCGCCGGTCGCGACCTGACGGCCCAGGCTGGCCGCGACATCAACGTGATCGCCAGCAGCATCGACGCCAAGCGCGATATCGCGATGGCCGCGACGGAAAACCTGACCCTGTCCTCGGCGGCTGATGAACAGCATTCCTACGGCAAAAGCAAGAAGGTGACCGAGCAGGAAGATCATGTCAGTCAGGTGTCTGCGGACCTGAAGGCGGGCGGCAGTGTGGCTTTGCAGGCTGGGCAGAATCTGGCCGTGATCTCCAGCCGTATTACCGCTGGGAAAGAAGCGTATCTGGTTGCGGGTGAGAATCTGGACATTCTTGCTGCGCAGGACAGTGATTATTCGCTGTACGACATGAAGAAAAAAGGCAGCTTCGGCGCGAAGAAAACTCAGCGTGACGAAGTGACCGATGTGAAAAACGTCGGTAGCGAAATTACTACCGGTGGCGACCTGTTGCTGTCGAGTGGCGGTGATCAGAAGTACCAAGCCGCGAAGCTGGAGAGCGGTAAGGACCTGACGATTCAAAGTGGTGGTGCGGTTACGTTTGAGGGCGTGAAGGATCTGCATCAGGAGAGTCATGAGAAAAGTGACAACAACGCCTTTTGGGTTTCCTCCAAAGGTAAAGGTATTACCGACGAGACCTTACGCCAGAGCGAACTGGTTGCCGCCGGTGAAGTAACCATTAAAGCCGTCAATGGACTGCAGATCGATATCAGGCAGGTTGATCAGCAAACGGTCACCCAGAGCATCGATGCAATGGTCAAGGCCGATCCACAACTGGCCTGGCTCAAGGATGCTGAAAAACGCGGTGACGTGGATTGGCGGCAAGTGAAGGAGATTCACGACTCCTTCAAATACAGCAACTCGGGTCTCGGCCCTGCCTCGCAAATTATCATCGCGATTATCATGGCTGCTGTTGTGGGGCCTATGGCAATGAGCGCGGTAGGTGCATCGACAGGGGCTGCAGTCACAGCCGGAACGATGAGTGCAGGTACGGCGACGTTTCTCTCTGCGGGCGCAGGCGCTATTGCGGCTGGAGCCGCTACCAACGCAACGGTCAGCGTTATTAATAACCGCGGAAACCTTGGGGCGGTATTTAAAGATGTAACTTCATCCGATGCCATAAAAGGGTATGCCATCTCAGGCGTGACGGCGGGTCTGACGGCTGCGTATTTTGATGGTTTGACGGGTACTCATACTGATATCGCTTCCAGGAAAATCATTGGCCCAGAGCTCTTCACCTTGACTGGCGTTGGACAATTCGCCGCTAATCAGGTTCTCCAAAATGGGACCTCAGCCATTTTGGGTAAAGCGCTGGGGACGGCGGGGAGTGGCAGTGATGCGCTCAAAACCGCGCTATTCAATACCTTGGCGGCAGCAAGTTTCAATGCAGTGGGCGACTATACCCACGGTACATTCGCGGACGGAACACCTCCCAAGGTCATCATTCACGCGATGGTGGGAGGGCTGCTGTCAAAGGCCACCGGAGGAGATTTCAGGACTGGTGCGTTGGCTGCAGGTGCTAACGAAGCCTTGGTTGTGCACCTGAATAGTCTGGTCAATGGTAATGAAAACTTACTGACCATGAGTTCTCAGATAGTAGGCGCCTTGGCCGCTGCCACTCAGAAAGACGCTGATGCCAACTCGATTGAAAAAGGTAGTTGGATAGCCAAAAACGCGACGCAATACAATTTCTTGAATGACCATGACACCAAGGAAAGAAACAGCGCACGAGAAGCTTACGAAAAAGATCAGGGGATTGAGGCTGCGAGAAAGCTGGTATCACTCGAGAAGTCGGATCAGCGCAGTAACAATTTGTTGGACGCCTACAAAGCCAATCCCGAGTCTTTGACCAAGGCTGATTTGTCAGAGTTGCAAGCCTATCTTCAGGTATACGCCTATGAGCTGACAAAAGATGTCGGTCAAGAGCAGGCGCAGGCAAGGCTCACCAATCTCCTGCAAAGCACCACGCCTGCGACTCAGGGCTTCTCCTACGCAGGCACGACCGAAGCCAAAAACGCCTACAGCGACGCTGTACGAGCTGAGCTTGATGGCGTATTCGCCCAGTTGAGCTGGTCCCGGACCAAGACTGCCGAGGAGCAGATCTACGCTAACGCAAAAGGCACTCTGCTGGTCAACAATGAGCAGCAAGGGTTGGCGAATATTGGCGGTCCTGCTATATATGGGTTGTCAGGGCCGCTGGGAATTGGAATCCGGGGCATTGCTGCGATCAACGGCGCCGCGCAATTTAAATATGGCGTAGGGCAGGCGGTCGATGGCGATACGTGGAATGCGGTAGGCAACATGGTGGTCGGTTCCCTCGAAGTGATGGGGGGGCTGAGTGCAAAAGCTGCGGTAGGTGGGCAAAGGAGCGAGCCATTAGGACAAGGTGCAAAAGCAACTGGCGGAGCGATAGACCGTGCTACTACTGGGATTGAGTGGGGTAAGGGTATCCAAGGACAGGGCATGCCTTGGGAGGATTACCTTGGGACGCAACTGCCAGCTGGCTCTCGACTACCCCCAAACTTTAAGACATTTGACTTTTTTGATAGAACGACCGGTGTTGCGACTAGTGCAAAAACACTTGATACGACCACTGCGGCTAAAATGGCCAATCCGAGCCAGGTATATTCATCACTCAAAGGAAATATTGATACCGCCGCAGGATTTACTGAGTACGGTTTGAAAGACGTAACAGTATCCTCTAGTCAAATTACTAGTCGTGAATTGCAAGTGGCAGTTCCAAAGGCTACGACGAGTGCTCAGTGGGATCAAATTAATAGAGCTATTGAGTATGGTCAGAACAAAGGCGTTACGGTGAAAATTACCAAGGTAGATTAAGATGAGTGATGTCGTAAAAACAGCTTGGGCAGATGCGAAAATGAATAAAGATTTCATTTCCGTAAAAACTTTTTCTGGCTATCGAAGTAGCCAAGCAGATCCGCAAGGTGTGGAGTATTTTTTCAGCCCTGACGCTGCCGATAAAGAGCTAGGCCTTGCTGTGCTTGACGCCTTGGCTCATAGCCGATTTGTGCTTCCCGAGCCGCGAAAGGATGTTTGGATTCATCCTGAAGCTACTTTTGATATGGAACTCTACGACTACAATCTGACCAATCAACGATATGATCAATGGGTTGGCAACACTTTGGAGCGCTATGGCTACAAGACCAAGCGTGCATTATTTAAAGATATGAAAAAATGCAGTATCGAAAGTAAGAGTGATCAGATCACTATTCGCCCCAGCCATCACGAAAAGCTAGAAGCCTGGAGTGGTAAGGGTATAAGTGAGAGTAACTATGTCACTATCCCCAGCGGTAGTAGCCCTTCTGATATAGGTGCGGCCCTGCGCTTGGCTTTTAGTCGGTGCACCTAATGTGTAGGGGTTCGAGTTGATCTGACACCGGCCTCGTGCCGGTGTTGTTTTATCTGCTTACTGCAAAACCTCCCGTCCGTCGCTGCTCACTTTAGTCGTGGCCTAAGCGATCAGGGCATCAAGCATCTGCGCAACGAATTTCTGTTGACTCTTGGGTAGTTGGTCAATGGCCTCCAATTGTTTAGATAATCGCCGAATTCTAGCTGAATCTGCAGACAGCGTGCCCATCAAAATCGTTCCCGCCATCGAGGCCGAAATAGCCAAGGAAATTGGAAGGAAGATGACTACACCAAACAACGGTTCTATAATTTGTATTCGCGGGGTTTGTAAATAGGTGACTTATGGATTTAGATAAGGTGATTGAGAGCGTTAAAACAAGAGATGAGTTTGCAGATTTTATTTGTGGGCTTAGGGAGGATTTGGAGTTGAATTCAGGTGAATGGGAAAACCCTACGCTGGAAAGGTTTTTGGATGCAATGGAAGCTTGAGTTCGAGCAATGAATTTCTATGCACTTAACTCTGGAGATGAGGAAGCCCTCATCCCTAGTTGGCAGACATTTGCAAAAATATTGTTTGCATCTAAGATTTACGAATAGTATTAGCGTTTTAGGTGAAAAAGCAAAAGTCAGCTCTCCGTTAAAGCTTGGCGAAACCAACGTGATCAGCGATGTCAGCATGACTCGTGTAAAGGTGGATGTCTCCTGATGAGCTGGCGCAGATGCAAAATACAAATAAAGTGGTGCAAGGCTGTGGAGGACAAACCTTTATCTCGACTAATGGCATCGCCGACTTTAAAGCGGCTGCACCCAAAGGCTCTGTCTATGTTGAATTTGCTGTTCCAGCTAATAGACTGTTTCAAGGCGGGAAAGATGGCTGGTCTAAAATGATTGGCCCTGATGCAGGTAAGTCACAATAGTTCTTGCTTAATAAGTAGGGTGGCGAGTGTCTTCCGGCGATCAAGAATATTGAAATTCTAGATAGGAAGTGAGGGGGCTTATGAGTTGCGCTTGGTTTAATGAAAGCGTAAAACCACTTTTGAAGGGTTTTTCTCTAGAGTACTCATCATTTGCTGATGAAGATTTTCGTGACTTTAAAAAGGATAGAGTTAGACGGTTTTAACAAACTAGGAGTTGTAGAGTTTTAGTCTGAAGGATGGGTGGGTATTGATATATATGACTGTACTCTTGGTGGTCAGGTTATGAATGTATTGCTTTCTCCAGAAGAAAAAGAATCTGTTTCTCAGGCGTTTGAAAAGTTTGTAAAGATATTGACCACGGATAGTTGAAGGATGGCCGCGACCGAAAACCTCACCATCAGCTCTGCGGCGGACGAAGAACACTCCCTGTCGAAAAGCAAGAAACTGACCCGTCAGTAAGACCACGTCAGCCAGGTTTCCTCCGATCTTGATGCCGGGGGTAGCGTTGCCTTGCAGGCCGGACAGAACCTCTCCGTGATCTCCAGCCGTATTACGGCCGGTAAAGAGGCGTATCTAGTAGCCGGTGAGAATCTGGACATTCTTGCTGCGCAGGACAGTGATTATTCGCTGTACGACATGAAGAAAAAAGGCAGCTTCGGCGCGAAGAAAACTCAGCGTGACGAAGTGACCGATGTGAAAAACGTCGGTAGCGAAATTACTACCGGTGGCGACCTGTTGCTGTCGAGTGGCGGTGATCAGAAGTACCAAGCCGCGAAGCTGGAGAGCGGTAAGGACCTGACGATTCAAAGTGGTGGTGCGGTTACGTTTGAGGGCGTGAAGGATCTGCATCAGGAGAGTCATGAGAAAAGTGACAACAACGCCTTTTGGGTTTCCTCCAAAGGTAAAGGTAATACCGACGAGACCTTACGCCAGAGCGAACTGGTTGCCGCCGGTGAAGTAACCATTAAAGCCGTCAATGGACTGCAGATCGATATCAAGCAGGTTGATCAACAAACGGTCACCCAGAGCATCGATGCAATGGTCAAGGCCGATCCGCAACTGGCCTGGCTCAAGGATGCTGAAAAACGCGGTGACGTGGACTGGCGGCAGGTGAAGGAAATTCACGACTCCTTCAAGTACAGCAACTCCGGTCTTGGTCCAGCCTCGCAAATTGTCATCGCGATTATCATGGCTGCTGTTGTGGGGCCTATGGCAATGAGCGCGGTAGGTGCATCGACAGGGGCAGCAGTCACGGCCGGAACGATGAGTGCAGGTACGGCAACGTTTCTCTCTGCGGGCGCAGGCGCTATTGCGGCTGGAGCCGCTACCAACGCAACGGTCAGTGTTATTAATAACCGCGGAAACCTTGGGGCGGTATTTAAAGATGTAACGTCATCCGATGCCATAAAAGGGTATGCCATCTCAGGCGTGACGGCGGGTCTGACGGCTGCGTATTTTGATGGTTTGACGGGTACTCATAGTGATCCGAACACCGGCAAGATCGTTGGAGCCAAACTCTCGACTTGGGAAGGCGTGGGTCAGTTTGCTGGTAATCAGGTTCTGCAGAACGGGACGTCTACGTTACTGAGTAATGCTCTTGGCAAGGGCGGCAGTGGCAGTGATGCACTCAAGACTGCGTTGTTCAATACCTTGGCGGCGGCGAGTTTCAATGCAGTGGGTGACTATACCTATGGCAATTTTGCGGAAGGTACGCCTCCCAAGGTCATCATTCACGCGATGGTGGGAGGTCTGCTGTCAAAGGCTACAGGCGGAGATTTTAGAACGGGAGCGTTGGCTGCAGGAGCTAACGAAGCTTTGGTTGGACACCTGAATAGTCTGGTCAACGGTAATAAAAACCTTCTGACCATGAGTTCTCAGATAGTCGGCGCTCTGGCTGCGGCCACTCAGAAAGACGCTGATGCCAGCTCGATTGAGAAGGGTAGTTGGGTAGCTAGGAACGCTACGCAATACAACAAGGGGTTACATGAACCGGCTGCGATGGAGCTTGAAAAAGCGCGTAATGAAAATCCGGATCGTGCTGAAAGGTTAGATGCCGCCGCCTGCGCCTTGGTCCATTGCAGCACCTCTGTACCTACCTCGGATAAAAACTACGAAGGACTGAAAGCTCTTGAAGCCAAGGGAGCTGGCTATACCCGTGAATTGGCTGATCTCAAGGCAACAGGTCAGTTTGACTACGGCTACATTGACAGTGCTGACGACTTTATCAGTCGGCATGATGAAGCGGTTACGCGGGCCGGTGCTGTCATTGATACCAGCGTGAACACCTACATTGGAGGGACTTCGGCGGTTGGAGCCGTCATAACCCTGCCAGGATGTGCTTCTATCATAGGCTGCCTGGCTCCTGCGGCCCTCGGTGGACTTGCAACCTTGTCGTTTAACAACGCTGCAGAGTCTGCTGGCGCTATCACTCAGCCTTATGTTTCAACCGAGGGACAACGGGTACTCAGCTCGTTCAACCCGGCGAGCAAAACGCCAGATGAAAGTGCGCTGGCGGCGATGGCCATCAACGCTGCTGCTTCGGTCGCAGAGGCGATTATTTTACGGGGAGCTGGTAAGCTTCTGTTGGATGCTTTTGGGGCAGGTGCAAAAGCAATTCCAAATGGCACAGTTGATCTCAACGCACAGGCCTCACTATCTGTAGGCAAAGTTAATGCCCCGATTGATTTTGATGGTCATATACTGAGCGCTGAAGTAAAACCAAATGGTAATGTTGTTGGTGGGCACTCAACAGTGACGGGGGATGTTCAAGTGATCCCTGGGACAGCTTCGATACCAAATGCGCAAGGTGTTTATAGCGCTAGGATTCAGGTGGCAGATCCAGCCAATCCAGGGCAATTCTTGCCCAAGACGAATAATGGAGGCATCTCTACACTGTTTCCCGATTCTTGGACCGCAGATCGAATAAAAGTTGAAGTGGATGGAGCCTTCCAAAATAGAACAGTTGTCGGAAATAAGTGGACCGGAACAACCCCTAGCGGTGTCCAAGTCGAGGGATATATGAGTCCGAAAACTACCGTCTATCCAAAGCTTTAGGTGCATAAAATGAAATTGCATTTTTCATGGGAAGAGTCAGCAGGAGCTCTTTCGCCGGGTTGTAGTTCAAACATGGTCAACAGAGATGGCGTTAGCCCGCTAGCGTGCCTCTTAACTGATGATGGCGGGCAATTATTTTTAGACACTGTGCCGTGGTTGGATGAGGGGCTGGATAGAACAAGATTAGTTAAGGATGATAAGGTTGATTTTGTAGACTGGAGTCGCGATGCCTGGGGGGCTGAATTGACTAAAGAACATGTAAAAATCTATTCACTCCATGATGAAAGTTACTTCGAGCTAATTGCTATCGATTCATTTGAAATGGCACTATTAGCGTGGTTGGATTTTATTAAGCTGAAACCAACGGTGGGAGTAATTCAGGAGGTTGAAATCTAAACTGCTATTTGGCAGTTGGAGTTGGTGCAAAAGCGACCTTGCCTGTGGCGACCGATCTTGGGAAGGTTTCATTTAATGCTGCTAACGGAGTCGGAACCATATACTCCCCGAAAGTGACGATGAAGGCCGGTGAGGTTATATTTGACGACTTTGCTGTAGGTACATGGAAAGGTTTTATGGGCTATGGTCCGGACGGGGCTTCAGAATTAGTGGGGCCGCTTAAAAAACTCCTAGAATATACTCAGTCTCAAGGAGCCAAGACATTCACCCTTAAAGTTTATTACGCGTCAGAGGAAGGCGCAGCATTAGGGGCCGGGAAAGTGGGCGAGAAATTCTCTTTTAGTTTTCCGGCTACCAAAGAAGGACTTAGAAATTTTTTGAAGGGGCTAAAGTAGTGAGCCATCCAAATTCAGTGAGCAAGCATCTGAAAAGCCTCAATGTGTCTGGTTATGGAGGCTATATACCTCTCAGTAGTGGCCTCGAAATGGGTCAGGGGGTATATGAAATTTATTTAGATGGCTGTACCTTAAAGATTTTTGAAAAAGGCGTAGCTATAAAGTTTAAGGAAAAAAATGTTGGTGCTCTTTACTCTGATATATTAAAGATTACTAGTCATCTATCTGCGGCGGTGTTTTCGCAGGCTTCGGCGAACCAGAATGTCAATATTTCAATTCCTTTGGAGATTCATCTTTCGGAGAGTGTTGTGGTTTTTGAAGTTCAGTTGCTGATTTATTCTAGGGTGTTAATTGTTTTAAATGAAATGTGGCGAAGTTATAAAAAATAAAGGGTCAGTCAGCTTGGTTCAAAAGGACTTGGAAAGGACTACGTTGACATTACTTCCCCTGAAGCAAAGCAACATATTCTGTACGGTGATAAGCCAGGCACTGGTGGACATATGGGGCCAGGGCAGGAAGGGGGACAGTTTTTCCTAAAGATTCGTCAGGAGATAAGATTGTTGACGCGATCGCTGATATCACGACATCTCCGAGCACTAAGTGGTATGCGCAAACTGGAACCGGTCTGTTGTCCGATGACTACAGCTTGGTAAAGTGGTTTTCTGAGGAGAATGATAGCGCTTTTAATCTTGGTAGGGCTGAAAGTCCGAAGCATATAGAATTTGTTGCCTGTCAAGTGATTTTAGCGATCAGAGGCGAGTGGGATAAATTAAAAGAAAGATGTGGGATTTTTTTGAGCTCTCCGTCCGTTTCATTAAGAAAGTATGTGCCTGATTTGGAATTTTACTCTGCCCTTGCATCAGGGAAGACAGATAAAATGTCAAAGGCAATTGAGGTAATAGTTTCTCCTAAGTTTCTCTCCTCACGAGCTGGTAGCGAGAACGGTTACACAGATGGGCTGATTTCAACGTTTGCAGTCATTTATTCTAAAATCGCTTGGATGCATGGTTTTCAAGTAAATATCAAGTTTCCTTATATTTCCAAATAATGGCTGCCAGTTATTCCTTTGGAGAGTTATAGCTCATGTTATGATTTTTAAATACATAAAATTTTTATGAGGTTTTAAGCGGCTGTATAGTGATCTAAAAAGCTAAGGAAACTCTGAAAAAGACTTCCTAATTTGGCAAAATCTCCGGACACCAGTCGCCGAGCTTTTCGATGATGAAACAGATGACCTTCGCCGACGCCGAATACGCCGGCAAGCGCAAGCGGACCCGTAAGGAATTGTTCCTGATCGAGATGGATCAGGTGGTGCCCTGGAAAGGTTTGATTGCCCTGATTGAGCCCTATTATCCAAAAGGAGAAGGTGGCCGTCCCGCCTACCCACTGATGGCGATGCTGCGTGTTCATCTGATGCAGAACTGGTTCGGCTACAGCGATCCGGCGATGGAAGAAGCACTGTATGAGACGACCATCCTGCGTCAGTTTTCAGGCCTGAGCCTGGAGCGCATTCCAGACGAAACCACCATTCTCAACTTCCGTCGTCTGCTGGAAAAGCACGAGTTGGCGACTGGAATTCTCGGCGTAATTAATGGTTATCTGGGCGACCGTGGCTTGTCGTTGCGTCAAGGCACCATCGTCGATGCCACGCTGATTCACGCGCCCAGTTCGACCAAGAACAAAGATGGCAAACGCGACCCTGAGATGCATCAAACCAAGAAAGGTAACCAGTACTATTTCGGCGCCAAGGCTCACATCGGCGCCGACGACGAGTCAGGCCTGGTGCACAGCGTGGTAGTAACAGCGGCCAATGTGGCAGACGTCACGCAGGTTGCCAAACTGCTGCACGGCGAGGAAAACGTAGTCTGCGCCGACGCAGGTTACACCGGGGTAGAGAAGCGCGAAGAACATACTGGGCGCAAGGTCATTTGGCAGATTGCCGCCCGCCGTAGCACTTACAAAAAACACGGGAAACGCAATGTTTTGTACAAGGCGATCCGCAAAATCGAGAAGGCCAAGGCCCAGGTTCGCGCCAAGGTCGAGCATCCGTTTCGGGTAATCAAACGCCAGTTTGGCTATGAAAAAGTGCGCTTTCGGGGCTTGGCCAAGAACACCGCGCAGATGGTGACGTTGTTCGCCCTGTCAAACCTGTGGATGGCCCGCCGACATTTGTTGGCGAGCGCAGGAGAGGTGCGCGTGTAATGCAGGAAATGGTTACTGCAAAGGGCTTTGCAGCGGCCGAAAGAGCTGAAAAACGAAGAAAATTGAGCAAATTTCGACATGCATCGTTTTTTGAAAAGTGCTGAGGACTCGGTAGCCGGAAAACATCCGGCTACTTCAGACCTTCCTTAAGTCGCCAAGAAGTCGAAAACCGATACAATTTCGCCATGACGGCTCAAGCATTGACAGCAGTGCTTGCAGGGACGTACCTTCCCAAAGGCACATCTGTAACAAGCAAAGAGACAGTCGCCAAAGACCCTGTTTCACTAGCGGGACAGGCTGATAATGAAGCGGGGATTTTAGTTGATAGGAACGTAATCGTCGGGAGTGCAAAAGGAGGTTCTCCAGAACCTGTCACCTACTTCAGGGTTGAGGGCGGCGGATCTGGCACTAAGACCAGTCAGAACCGTATTACTGCCAATGAGGATGGAACCATCACCATCAACCCAGGTTGCGCAGGGCAAATTTGCGTAAGTGTTGGTAATGCTGAGCACGCTACGTACTACTTGACGAATAAGCGACCTGATGGCTCTGTAGTGGTTTTTGACGTTGATGCTGGCCTTCATAAGGAAATTATGGACAGAGTAGTTCCTCAGCGGCCTGTTGCTGGTATGACAAAGGATCCTGATGCACCTAAGAGGGTAGACAAAGACCAGCCCGGCTACTCCCTCGAGCTACCCAAGGTTTGGGAGTCGCTACTCGAAAAGAACTCGAGTAACGCACGTGTTTATACACAGGATGAATTTTTCAAGGAGTTCAAGCAATGAAGGTAAACCAGGCAGTTTTTGATGATCTTTGGAATGGAGAGAGAAGTATATGCTTTTTTGTACATTCTGGAAAATGTTATTGGGTAATAGATGAGAAGTATAATTTCTCTCTTGACGCGGAAAAAGACTATCGTGCCTATCTTGAAGATGGAGATATAACCCAGGAGCAATACGAGCAGTCTTGCAAAAGTTTCAGGGGCGGTATTCTGAAACTGACTTCGGAAAATTTTCTCCAGTATCTAGATGATTCAAGTGAAAAGATTCTTACTTCAAGCGATTTGAAAAACTTTATAGAAGCGGATTATGAGGTTTTTGAAAAGGCTGAACATTATTTTTTAACCGGTGAGGGCTTGTCCCCAGTACTATTTAAAAAGGCTAATATCATTCACTCTAGGTTTCCCAAGTTCTACATAAATTTCGACAGAAAAATTTTTATGCATGTGGATGATGTGCGTGTTCATGAAAGTCTAGCTTATCCGGACTGGACTGCTGAATGCTTTGATTTTAGCTTTTTAATCCCTGCTCGCGAGCGCTACTGGATAGTGGCGGGCAATGATTATTGGAAACTTCGGTTTATATAAGGCGGGAAAGTGCGAAAGCGACAGGGGTTGCGGACGAAACTGCGGGTTCAATAAGGAACGTCAATCCAGGTATCCAGACGCTGGGCGAACTCATAACTGCGTTAATTGTTCAATTGCTACTGATGCAACACTGGCAGGTAATCCAGCATCTGCATTACCGATAAACTCCACCAAGGGTGTTCCGTTGACCGTGCTGGAGAAGCAATATGGAGCTAAGTTTAGCGGTGTGTCTTCACTCGAAACCATCACCCAGCACATGATTGGTGGTGGGGACGGCGCACGTGGGATTGTGTTTGGCTCCTATGGTCCAGGTCAGCCAGGTCATGTATTCAACGTGGTTAATCAGAATGGGGCTATTCGTTATCTCGATGGGCAGACTGGAAAGCCGGCAAATATGAGTAATTTTAAGACATTGCAGCTACTGAGAACTAACTAATGATTACCTACGAATACGCTTTGGAAAGAGCTAAGGAATATTTGAAAGACTCTGAGATTGCTTTGCAGCTAACACATGAGGGCGAGTTCTCTGAGGGATGGTTTTTTTGCTATCAATCTAAAGAGTATTTGGAGACAGGGAGCCTGTCGGCTCAACTGGCTGGAAACGGACCATTCCTGATTGATAAGGAAACTGGAGAGCTTCATGTTTTAGGGACCGCCAAGCCGCTGAAAGAATATCTTGATCACTATGTAATCAGTAAGTCAAAAAAATAAGATTGGTTTTTCGGTGCAAAAGGTGGCGGTTCTAGTGGTTTCAGTGGCGGTAAACCAACTATCGTTGATGACCCATACAGCCCGAACGCTGTTACTGAAAGGTCTAGCGTAAATAGAGATTATTATGGTCGGAAAAATGTTGCCGATGAGTTTTCTGCTGGTCTTCCAGACTATGCAACGCATTCAACAGCAAAGAGCTATCAGTCAACGGCGCCAAGAGATGTGAACGAGCAGACTTTGTGGAACAGAGTGACAGAAAATCCCTCTGCGGGTCGTGATACAAAACTAGCGGGCGATAAAGACTTCCCGCGGAGTGAGGGATGGAGAAAAATGGAAGTAAGTCACCGTCTACCTAGCGGAGAAAGTATAACCATCCACTACCAGTACAACTCCGTAACCGATAAAGCATACGATATGAAAATTACTACGCCGCAACAGCTGCCCCCTGTGCTGCAGCCCGGTAGAACTATTGAGTGATGTGGATATGATTATTCGAGAAATTGGGCGAGAAGAGCCTGTGCAGGTGTTTGGGATTTACTGGATAGAGAACGAGCGTTTTTACTGGGTCATTCCTTATGATGGCTACGGTGGCCTGATGGCACTCAGCGATAGAGAAGTCAATGTTGTTGACTCTTCTTTGTCAAGTGATCTCATCCTCTGCAAGGATGGGGGGGAGGGGACATGATTCTGCATTGGGCAGCGGAAGATTTGATTGAAGAACTTGTGGAGCGTGATCCACTAGCAATGGTCGAGTTCTTAGAGCGCATAAAAGGCTGATGGTGCAGAAGGGCCTGATCAGGTCGTTGTGCGCGGCGATAACGATTTTAGCGCAACAGTCAACGGAAACGGCAAGCCCAAAGCGTATATCAATGAAAGCGGTGATTTGGCTCCACCCAATGTCAACGGAACTGGCAGCGTCCAAACTCACGTGCGTGGTGGCAATTCTGAAAATTCGCCCTATATATCTGTTACTGATCCAAATGCAACATCGAACCCGAAAAACTATGGTACTGATAAAATTGAGATCGACGTTAAGCGTTTGCAGGAAGACATTGATTCCGGCGCACTCCCAGATACCAAATTCTTGACGAATCAACGGGTGACAGCAGAATTACAATCGAAAGTGGATGCAGCCCGTGAAAGGTATGCAAGAAACCCAACTGAGAATAATAGCGACTCGCTGATTAACGCGGGAGAGAGATTTGGGTGATGCTAAGCACGATGGTGAATGTTTGATTATGGGTTGTGTGCCAGTCGACTATATTAAAAGAGTAAAAGAGTAGGTATTTATGGAGCCGAAAATATACGAGCTGTTGAATGGCATACCAGAACATGCAGATTATGCCGTGACGGCAGGAGATTTGGATCCGGAGGATATTCCACAGGAAAGAATTGATGATGTGCTGGATTTGCTCCGTCATGCGACCACCAATGAGGAGCAATTCTTGGCTGCGAAACTACTGACTAGTTGGGGCGTTCATGAGGGCTTGATCGCTTTAGAAGGGAGTATGGAGGAACCTGAAGGCATCGAAGGAACCTATTCTCATCGACTATATGGGTACGACGACACGTATCGTCAAATACTCTTGGCCGTTACTCGGTATTTTGCCAATATGGCTGATCGCGGGGACGTCGAGGCGGCTAGAGTCCAAATCTACTCTCCGCTATCGAAAATTATTGATTTAGCGAGTAGTAAGCCGTTCGAAATAGCAAAAATTTTTGATTTCGTTAGTAGGAAGAAATACCCAGAGTACGTGCCTCTTATTGAAGAACATCTTGCCGCCATAATTGATCATTCTGAAGTGCATCGCTGGAAAATCTATGATGCTATTGACTTTTTGATGGTTTGTAATCCCGATTTCATTGCGTCTTTATTGAAAGAGAAAAACAAGTCCGTTGATGACTTTAGGCCTGTGACGTAAAGACGATAGCCTCGGTGTAAAAGGTTCAGGTAAGGCGAATACTGCGAAGTGCGGTGAGCAACTTGCATGACAAGAGATATCTGGTGGCCATGCATTTGAAAAGTATGTAGTTCAGCACGGCTAATATAAGGCTTTGAGTATAGCTGCTCGCGAGAGATTTGCCTTGCATATTGAAAGCTTCGTTAATAATCCAAGCTCTTTTCGTGCACTAAGTAGTGGGCGAAGTGCTTGCTGGGATAATGCCAGTGGTGCAGTTGTTATCAGGAGTTTTAAAGCAGTTGATGGTGGTGCTGCAGCTCGTCCCGTGGAGCCTTACCTCTGTTTAAGAGATGTCACCCTAGCAACCCCCCCCCACTCTGGACACCCACGTCCCAAAACATCCGACCCCCTCTCCGCAATACCCACCCGCCAATAAACTAAACTACCCAGCGGCACCCGCTCGCTGTCCGGGCCTGAGGAAGTCTTCAGCCTTATCCTTATCGTTCTACGCACCTGCCAATACTCGGTTTAAAACATAACAAAACTACCTATTCGCACGAACCGCATAAGGATAAGGCTTGGATGACAATGACTCCAGTGGATGGATCAGTTTCCCTTGACGTTAACAACCTGTTCAGAAAACCCAGGATCTGTTTTGACTGGGAGGACCTGCGTTACTTCGTAATGTTTTCCACGGTCAGTTCCCTGAGTGGCGCTGCAAGGATGTTGGGTGTTGAGCACGCCACGGTGTCGCGCCGTATCGCTTCGCTGGAAAGGTCTCTGAATGTAAAGCTTGTCGACCGTCGCAAGCGTTTGTATGAACTGACTGATGAGGGACGGCGTGTGGCGGCGATCGGGCGACAGATCGAGGCGCAGACCCAAGCCGTTGGCCGTCTCGCGGTTGCGGCTCAGGTGGTGCAGGGTGTGGAGGTGACCATCAGTGCGCCGCCGTCGGTAGCGGTCGAGAAGCTGGTACCGCGGTTGGGGGCGTTTCGGGCAATGCATCCCGGAATTGTGTTGCGCTTGTTGGGCGATCACCAGTATTCGTCGTTGTCCAGTTGCCAGTCTGACCTGTGCATACGGTTTTCCAAACCTGTTGAAAGCGGCATTGTCGCGCGGCGGATTGGCACGGCTTCCTTTTCATTTTATTGCGCACGTTTTTATCTGGAGCAACGTCCTCCGGAGCATTATGAGTTTATTGCTTATGACAATGAACTGATGAGTGACAATCAGAATGGTTGGCTGAGGGATATCGTCGGTGATCGACCCTTTGTGCTGGAGGCCAAAACTGTGGAGTTGCAAATTCGTGCTGCCGAAACCGGTGTGGGTATCGCGTTACTGCCCAGTTTTGCCGTAGAGGGTAATGATCGTCTTTGCCAGGTGGAATTGTCGGCTCCGCTGGAAGTCGATGTCTGGCTCGGTGTGCATGAAGACTTGCGCACGGTGGCTTCCATCCAGGCTGCCATGAATTATGTGGAAAGCTGTTATCGCTAGCCAGGGCTGAGTCCACGCTGATTGTGTTGGCGGCAAAACGATCTTGTTGTGAAAAAATTCCCATCCCCTCATCAAATATCGACAGTTTACAAGTTCGGCTGTTTTGACGAGGATCAATACCGAGTGGAGCAGTTCATGACTCGAAACTCCGAGACGTTAAGGTGTCGGCTCGGCAAGGTTTGTTAGATGGCGCGCTGTTGGATAATTATAAAAACTCAAGCAGTGTCAAGATCATCTCAAGCACCCTGATGACACCCTAAGGACAGCCGGAGATTCTCATGGCCGACGTAAAAATTCTCGACGTTACCTTGCGTGACGGTGGTTATCGGAACAACTTCAACTTCACAGAAGATCAGGCGCAGATAGTGGTCGCTGGCTTGGCCAGTGCGGGTGTCGACCTCTGCGAAATTGGTTATTGCAAAGGATCCTTCGCCCCGAAAGGCGAGCACGGTCTGACCAGTGATGTAGGCGCAGGCTTCATTGAAAAGATTGCGCAGGCGGCCAACGGCCGTATCGAACTGGCCGTCATGGTTCACCCCAGAAACATCACCACGGATGACTTCGCCATGCTCAGGGAGCAGGGCGTTTCGATGATCCGCGTCTGTTTGCGGCGCGATCAATTGGATGAGGGGCTTGTGACCTTGTCGCTGGCTCGCGATCACGGCTTCAGTGTCAGCGCCAATGTGACGCATGTGACTTCGCAGACGCCAGGCAGTGTGCTTGATACGGCGGTACGCGCGGAGGGGGCTGGCGCGGATATCGTTTGCTGTGCGGATTCCAATGGCCATATGTTGCCAGCCGATGTAGATCGACTGTTCAGTCGTCTCTCAAGCCGACTATTGGTGCCGCTGGGCTTTCACGCCCATAACAATATGTCGTTGGCGCTGGCGAATGCAGTGGCGGCTATAGAAGCCGGCGCTGAATACATCGACACGTCCATATGTGGCATGGGCAAGGGAGCCGGCAATCTTCACCTGAGTATGCTGGTTGCCTACCTGGAGCGTACCGGCGTGAGTCATGGCTATGACCTGGTGAAGGTGATGGAACTGTCGGAAGCCACGGCCCGTGCGGTACCGCACAACAATATGCCCAGCCCGCTGATGGATATCATTCTGGGCACTTACAACTTCCCCTATGACAGCAGTCAACGCGTACGGGACACCCTCGAGCGCTTTCAGCTGACTTCCGAGTATCGAGCGATCGAGGTCATGCATCAGCAGGACAAGGTGGCGCGTCTTGCGCCGCGAGCGGTGTTGTCGACCAGCGGCCTGTCGAACAGCGCAAAGGGAGTCGCGCTATGACCACTCAAGTGCTCCGAAAGCGCATATGTGTCTTGCCCGGTGACGGGATCGGTATTGAAGTCATGGAGGCGGCGCTTCCGGTGATTGCGGCGCTGAACCTGCCGTTCGATCTGGTACCGGCGGACATCGGTTGGGAATGCTGGAGGGCCGAGGGGGAAACCGTTCCGGCCCTGACCTGGGAGATTATGGCCAGCTGCGATGCGACATTGCTTGGCGCAATAACCAGCAAGCCTCTGGCAGAGGCCGAAGCAGAGTTGCCACTGGCGCTTCAGGGCCAGAACCGCCGCTATGTCAGTCCGGTCATTCAGCTCAGGCAGAATCTCGACCTGTACGCCAATGTACGCCCGGTCACAGACATGACTGGCGAAAACAGATTTCGCTTTGTCGTGATCAGGGAAAACACCGAAGGGCTTTATGCGGGGCTGGACTTCGGTTGTATCCCGGATGCACTGGTGCCGCTGCTCGAAGAGCGGGAAGCCCTCGGCGCGGCGTGGCAGCGAGAAGGGCAGGATGATGCGACGGTGACGTTGCGCCTGCAGACGCGAAGTGGCCTGACGCGTATTTTCGAATACGCCTTCGAGTACGCCCGCAAGAACCACTTCACGCGGGTCACGTTTGTCGACAAACCCATGGTCCTGCGGCACAGCAGCGCCTTTGCACGGGGCATCTTCGAAGCAACAGCTCAGCGGTATCCGGACGTGACCGGGGTCATCGAGAATGTCGATGCGGTTGCCCTGTGGATGGTGCAGCGCCCCGAGCGCTTCGGGGTGATCGTTGCCGAGAACATGTTCGGCGATATTCTTTCCGATCTCGGCGCCGGAGTCATGGGAGGCCTGGGGTTTGCGCCCAGTGGCAACTTCGGCAATTCAGGGGCTTATTTCGAACCGGTACACGGCAGCGCTCCTGCCCATGCGGGGTTGAACAAGGCCAACCCCGGCGCGATGTTCATGGCCATCGCACTGATGCTGGAGCATTTGGGGTTCCCGGCCGAGTCGGCGTGTATCAGCCAGGCCGTCAGCCTGGTTTCTCGTACATCCACACGCACGTATGACCTTGGCGGTTCCCATTCCACGGCCCAGGTGGGCGACGCGATCGTTCAACAGTGCATCGAGTTGCAGTCCCGCACGTTCGGGTATGGCAACGAACAGGTTGCAGCACAGGGAGAACGTCATGTCAGCGCACTTTGAAGCTGTACCCATTGCGCAAGCCGTGCTGGAGGCATGTGAACATCTCGACACTGCGTCCTTGTCTGACGCGCTGGACAGCCTGGGGATCCAAGGTGGGCTTTCGGGTATTGCCTCGCAAGTACCTGGCACTCGTTGCGTAGGCATCGCATTTACCGTGCAGTACGAGCCGGTCGATGCCTCTGCGCTATTCAAGGGGGCTGCCAACTATATCGATCATGTACCGGCCGGTGCGGTGATTGTTTCCTCAAACAACGGACGCCAGGACTGCACGGTATGGGGCGACATCATGACCCACTTCGCGTTGGCCAATGGCATCAAGGGCACCGTGATCGATGGCGTGGCGCGCGATATCGATACGGTCATCGAGTGCCGTTACCCATTGTTCAGTCGCGGGCGTTTCATGCAGTCGGCAAAGAACCGCGCTCAACTCCAGGCTGTACAAGTGCCTCTGCTCATCAATGGCGTAACAGTCCGGCCCGGCGACCTTCTGGTGTGTGATGGCAGCGGCTGTGTTGTGATTCCCCAGCAACTGGCTGTCGAGGTTGTACGCCGTGCCCAGGCAGTCGAGCAGACAGAACGCCGCATCATCGAAGCCATATCGGCTGGCTGGACGCTGGAAAAAGCCCGTAGCACCTATCGCTACGACCAGCCCTGGCTGACTGACGCTGAAAAAATCAGCGTCGCGATGCCTTCGCAGGCGTGAACTGATCTGCCTTCCCACTTGAATGGAAATGATGATGAAAATGGAATTGTTCGACGCCCAATCCGTCAGCGATGACAACGCGGTTTATCTGATCAATGTCGTACAGGTAAATGAGGGGGCTCAGGATCTGGCCATTCAGATTCTTGAAGAGACGGTCAGTTACGTGGCACGCACTTACAGTGCCTTCAAATGGAGCCGATTGATGAGAAGCATCGACGGCAAGACCGTTATCAATCAGGCGCAATGGAGCGATCGCAGCCAGTTCGAGTCGCTGTTTACCGACGCAGAGTTTCTGTCGCGCTACTCCCGGTTGAAAGAAACCGGCACTTGGGAATATCACCTGTACAACGTGGCCGAGTACATCACCCCTGAAATTGCCTTACAAAAGGCTGGCTGAGCCACGACCGGTAGAAGAGGGCGGCGCACAGGCCGCCTTCGTCTGATATTCACTCGAATTGCACAGGGATTATGCGATGACCACGATCAATACAGCACTGACCTCACTTCTGGGCATTGACCACCCGCTGATTCTGGCGCCCATGGGCGGCGCTTCCGGTGGGCGTCTGGCGGCTGCGGTTTCCCGTGCCGGTGGCCTTGGCCTGGTGGGTGCCAGTTACGGCGACCCGCAATGGATGGCGCGTGAACTGGAGATGATGCGCGAGGTGCAGCAGCCTTGGGGCGTCGGCCTGGTCATGTTTACCGTGGCCAAACAGTTCGAATTGCTTCTTCTGGCGCTGGAGTATCGTCCGGCGGTGGTTGCCCTTTCGTTTGGTGATGTACGTCCTTTCGTCAGGCCCATCCATCAGGCCAATGCCAAAGTCATCGTTCAGGTGCATGACGTCGACCAGGCGCTTGAAGCGCTGGACGCCGGTGCCGATGCGCTGATCGTGCAAGGTGCCGAGGCGGGTGGTCACAGTTTGCGCCGCGCTTCATTGCCGCTGTTTCCGGCGGTCCGCGACGCTGTGGGTGAGCATGTCGTGCTGATCGGTGCCGGCGGGATCGCCGACGGGCGTGGCATGGCTGCTGCGCTGGCGCTGGGCATGGACGGCGTGATGATGGGTACGCGCTTTCTGGCTTCACAGGAGGCACTGCCTTCCGAACGGGTAAAACAGAGACTGCTGCAGGCGGTCGCGAGCGATACGGTGCGAACCCGGATCTTCGATCAGGTACGCGGCATCGATTGGCCCGAGGGCTACAGCGGACGTGTGATCGGCAATGACTTTTCCGATAGCTGGGTGGGTGAGGAGCAGGCTTTCGCTGCCTCAGCCGGTCAACTGCGCCTGGACTATGAAGCTGCATTAGCGGCCGATGATGTCAGTATCCGGGCCATCTGGGCGGGCGAAGTCGCGGACCTGATCAAGGAAGTGCTGCCCGCGCAACGGATTATCGAGTCGACCCTGCGCGGGTATGCCGCCAGTGTCGAACGCCTTCGCACGCCCCGCTGAGCCTTCACGATTGAGCCCTCACGATGGAGCAACGACCGGACCCGCTTGACAAGGCGGGTCTGGTTCTTTTTGCAGGAGCAAAAGCCATGAGTCATTGCATGACCTTCCGGACCTTTGGTGTCGGGCATTCGCGCGTCTTTATTCTGTCACCGGTGATGCCGGTCTGGGACGAGGGTGGATTTGCCCAGCCGCTGATCGAGCACTTTACCGCCGCCGGTTTTCAGGTCACGGTGTTTGATTCCCTGTCGCTGCCCGTTATGCAGGGTGAGGACTTTGGTGCCTTTACCGAGCGCTGGGCCTGCGCGCTCGAGCCATGGGGTGTGCCGGATGTACTGGTCGGCGTTGCCTTGGGCGGTGCATTGGCGCAGGCACTGGCAGGCACTTCATTTCTGCAGTCGACACCTGCCTTGCTGCTGCTGTCTTCCCCGGCCAAGGCCGACGGGTTACTCGATTCCAGGCTGGGACATATGGCGGACCTGGCCGAACAGGGGCATGTCGAGCAAGCCAGGCATCTGCTGGACAATCTGGTACTGCCTGACGGGCAGTCGCATGAGCGAGTAGGCCTCGCCGGCGACGAGAGTGACGCGACGCTTTCGATGCAGGGGCAGCGCTTGACAGTGGGTTTCAGGTTGCTGGCTGGTGTCGATGTCAGTGAATGTCTGCTCGATTACCAGGGCCGCGTGTTGAGCGTGTTCGGTGAAAAGTCGCAATTGGTGAGTGCACGCCATGTACTGCGTACCCGTGGCCTGCAGCAGCGCTCATTGTGCATAGACGGCGGCGGGATGCGTCCGCTGGCGGATGACTTGCAGCAGGTGCTGGACAGCATCGACACGTTCCTGATGACCCGCCAGGAGTGCGTGCAATGAGTCAGGTCGATGCGCTGAACTTCATTGATGTGCATTACCACGCCAATCCTGACGCGTTCATTCGTCGTCATGGTGCGATCGAGGCGGGCAGGTGCTACGCGCGGGTGCAGGGCAGGGTGGTGCTGAAGAATCATCTGGGGTGTACGGCAGCCCAGGCGTGGGAAGCGCGCGATCAGGGGTTTCCGGTCAGCGGCTCGGTGGTGCTGAACGAGATTGCCGGCGGCATCGACTACCGTGTGGTCGAGCGCAGCCTGTGTTTGCGTGGCGATGAGCCCGGGCGTTTCCTGGTTCACTTGCCAACCGTGACCGGCAGGACGCATGCCAGTACGCTGACCCGCAACCTGAGCCATCCGCTGTTGCGGGACAAGCCCATCAAGCCTGCCAGAGTGACATCGGACAACGGCCGGCTGACGCCACAGACGCTGGATATTCTGAGAATGGCGCGTGACTATCCGCTGGTGATCTCGACCGGGCATGCCGATGCCAATGAAGTCAGGACGCTGATCGACGAAGCGCTGCGCATCGGTGTGCCGAGGTTGATGCTCAATCAGCCTGCCAATCCGTTGACCGGTCTTGACGCGGCCGAGCTGGCGCTGATCGGCACAGAGCCATCGGTCTACATCGAGCAGACCGCACTGACGTACTTGCTGGGTTATCAGGACCGGCAGGATTTCAGCGATGTGTTGAGCCATGTCGGCAATGTGGTCTACAGCTCGGACCTGGGGCAGACCAGTCAGATCGATGTCCACCAGTGGCTGTCGCTGAGCGGGCAGTGGTTCGACGCGTTCGGCTTGAGCGACGAGCGCCGCACCGAGGTGACGCTGCTGAATCCGCAACGCATGTTGGCCCTTTAAGCTGTCCGGATAAGCGCCTCCCTGGCCAGCACCGCCAGGGAGGCCCGGCCATCAGGCTACTTCTGCGGACACCTTCGAAGTCATCGCCTCCACAACCCTGGATTCACGCAGGCCCGCGTCCTCCATCAGTGGCAGTGTTTCCCTCACGAAGTCCTTTATACCCTCATGGTAATCGAGCCACGTCAGGGCAATGCCGTCGATCCCCCAGTCAGAATATTTCCTGAACAGCTCCACGATCTTCTCGGGTGTGCCTACCAGTGGCACCCCGGCGAATCCGGCCTTGAAATGGAAACGGAAACGCACGGCGTCTTCGGGGGTGAAAATGCCGGTCTGGATACCCAGCTCGCCGGTGATGATGTCGCAGCCCTCATCGTCACCGACCTGGTTGGCGTAATAGTCCAGGTAAGCGTCTGCTTCCTCTTGCGTGTCCTTCTGCACCACATAGCCATAACACCATATCTTTATGTCGCGGCCGAACTTCTGTTTCGCCAGGTCCTTGTAGGATGCAATCTGCTCACGCACGGCCTGTTCGCCGTCCAGATGTTTGACGATCAGGAACGCGGCGTCGCAATGTTCTGCACAGAAGAGTTTGCCGCGTGGCGACCCCCCTGCGTTGATCAGGTAGGGTTTATTCAGAGGTTGTGGCTGCGAGATTGCGCCGCAGATGTTGAAATACTCGCCTTTGAAGTCGAACGGGGTCTGCTGCTCCCAGGCATTTTTTGCAATGTGCAGCCACTCTTCTGCGTAGTCGTAGCGTTTGTCGTGCTCCATCATATGGCCGTTGAACATGCGCATTTCCGCGCCATACCAACCGCAAAGGATATTCAGCCCGAAGCGCCCGCCGCTGATGTGGTCGATGGTCACCGCCTGTTTGGCCGCGAACAGCGGGTGCACGGTGGGCAGGTGCGAGGTGGTGAACACGGCGATCTGACTGGTCAGGGCTGCAATCCCGGCAGCCCAGGTGTAGGTTTCGAAACAGACACCGCCGGTATTGTTGGTGCCGCCGAAACCTTTCCAGCGGCCGACCGGTATGAAGGCTTCAAACCCTGCATCGTCGGCAATCCGGGCGATTTCCAGGTTGCCTGCCCAATCGTCTCCGCGCAGGCGTTCAGGCGCGTTGGTGACGGTGCAGCCGCCCTCGGTATTGGTGGAGAAAACACCCAGCTGTATCTTGTTCGCGCTGCTGCGCATCGGGTTGGTTTTTATCGGATAGGATTTTTCAGCGCGCATCGTGACCTCCCAGGTCGATAGTTGGATCGTTCGTCCTTGCTACATCCTGAACCTGCGGTGGCCGTGCCGACGAAGTATTCGGTCAGGCATGATCACCCCGGCGGGTCGGGAAGTACGGCAGCACATACTCTTCCAGCTCTTGTAACACTTCTGTGGCCGGACGCCTCAGTGGCTTGAGGTTCAGCGCCACATGCGAAACACCCTGTTCCCGCTGACGCTGCCACAGGGCGATGAGGGCGTTGCGCCCGGTACTGATTCCACGGCCGACTTTCATCGGCGCGTCCTTGTTCTCGTCCAGGTCGAAGAACGTCGCATAGCCGTAGGGCTTGAACTGCATCTGCTCATTGGCGCTGCGCCAGTGATTGATCACTTCAGGCAAGGTGTCGAAGCCGCTCTGATGCCATATCCAGCCGTCCATGTTATTGGCCAGCCATGTGATGTCCTGCTGACAGCGGCCGATGGCAAGCATCGGCAGCCGCCCGAAAACCGGTTTCGGCAGTAGATCCAGCGTGCCATTGAGTTGCCCGTAATGACGCGATTTGAACACTGGAAAAGACTGCTCGGTCACCGCGTGCAGCAGTTCGACGCCGTCTCTGAAGCGTTCTGCGCGGGTCTCGAAACGCTCGCCGAACGCGGGATATTCGCCGGGCCTGTCCCCTGTAGACACACCCAGCAGGAAGCGTCCTTCGAGCAACACGTCGACGCTGCACGCCTGTTTGGCAACCATCAGCGGATTGCGCAACGTCAATATGATGCCTGCCGTGCCGATGCAGATTTGCCGGGTGACCGCAGACAGTAGCGCGGCGTAGACAAAAGGATCGAACACCTGACCGGCGTCGCCGAACCCCGGATCGAGAAGCGGTACGTCGCGCAGCCACAGCGCGGCGAAACCGGCCTTGTCGGCCTGAATGGCGAGGGCCAGATGGTCTTTCATGGTCGGCGCTGCGGAGTCGGGGTAGCCCTCCAGTGGCGCAATCAGCCCGAACGTGAGATGACCCGGCGCGAACACCTTTGCAAAGGCGGGATGGCGCTTTGCGCCTGGTATTTCATAGGGACTCACTTGGTTTCGCCCGCCAGTTCAAGCGTGTTGGAGGGCTCTATGGGCGGTTCTTCATGAGCGCGTACGCGACCAAGCAGGGCAAAGACCGCCGCCGCCGTCAGCACGGTGGCGGCGCTGAGAATGAACAGCAGATTGCGGAATGCATTGACGTACTCTTGGTGCAGCAACGCTGACTGACCGGACAGCAGGCTTGTCGCATTGTGCAGATCGCCCAGGGCAGCGCGGTTGGCCGCTTCGGTGACCACCTCAGGTGAGACACCCTTGAGTGCGTCGAAAAGTCCCCATTGAATGAACGTTGCAAGCAGGGCGCCGGCGATTGCGATAGCGATCCCGTCTGCCGAAACGCGTACCGCATTGAAGATGCCAGTGGCCATACCGGCGCGTTCCTTTTCGACGACACTGATCGCCATGCCATCCATCAGCCCCCAGGGCAGGCCGATACCGATACCGATCAAGGCCATCGGCAGCAACGCTGTCCTGATCGCACCACTGTCCAGTGCCAGCGCCAGCCATAGCAGGCCGGCCGCCACCAGCAGCAGCCCGACGCCGGACAGCAGTCCTGACGTGAAACGACGTGCCAGCTGCGCGGCAAGCAGGGGCACGATCAGCAGGGGCGCGGCCAGGGCAGTCATCATCTGCCCGGTTTCCAGGGCGCTGAGGCCGTCGATGCCAATGAAGCGCGCTGGCAGCATGATGATCAGCACGACGAAGAAAAATGCGGGAGTGGCTGCAAGAATCTGCACGCCGACAAAGCGCGCGCTCTTGAACAACGAGAGATCCAGCATGGGACGGGCGATGCGCCGCTCCACCGCAATGAATACCCAGAACAGCAGCAGTGAGCCAATGATGCCACCCATCACCAATGGATCGGTCCAACCCTCTTCAGGGGCGAGCAGAATGGCATAAGTGAACAGGGTCAATGCTGCGGTAAAACTGATTGCGCCCGGCCAGTCCATACCTGTTGCGTCGGGATCCTTTGACTCGGTGGCGCTGAACAGCACCAGCAGGAACCCCGCGACGCCGATGAGTGCAGTCGCATGGAATGACCATTTCCAGCCTGCCGAATCCACCAGCGAGCCGGCTGCGAGAGGGCCGAAGGCCAGACCTATACCGAAGGTGGTGCCCAGCAGGCTGAAGACTCGGGTGCGCTCGGCGCCATGAAAGGTCTGGGCAAGCGACGACATCGCCCCGGCGAACGCTGCCGCGCCACCCAGGCCTTGCACCAGTCTGAGCAGGTCGATCTGGACGACGGAGGAGGCTGCCGGAATGGCGAAGGTGGAGAGCACGAAGATCGCCAGCCCGATCAACCAGACGCGTTTTCTGCCGTAGATATCCGTCAGGCTCCCGGCGGCCATCATCGCGCTGCCGTAGGTCAGGATGTAGGCGTTGATGACCCAGGTCAGCTCGACGGCTGATCCGCCCAGTGCCTGGTTTATCGACGGTAGAACCACGGCAGGGCCCGTGAAGCATAACGGGATCAGAATGCCGGTCAGGCAAGCGGCGAGCAGTTGCCCCCATCGTCCTGCAGTGGGCTGTGTTTGAACCCTGTGTGCTGTGGTCATGTGCAATGTCCCTGTGAAGCGTGCCTGGGTTTTGCCGTGGTGCACGCGTTTATCCAAGAGCGATCGCCCTGCCGCGAGATTAGGGGTTGCGCCCGCAAACAAAAACAGGCTTATGTTCCGAACGTATAGGACAGGGTTGTCCTGAATAGGAGTGGGTATTGGAATCGCTCGGAAGCATCGCCGTGTTCGTTCTGGTTGCTGAAACGCGGAGTTTTACCCAGGCCGGAAAACGCCTGGGCATCTCTTCGTCGGGGATCGGCAAGAGTATTGGCCGTCTGGAGGAGAGCCTCGGCGTCCGCCTTTTTCATCGCAGTACGCGCAGTATCGCCCTGACGCTGGAAGGCTCGATATTCCTTGAGCGTTGCCGGCGGATTCTGTCGGAGCTGGAAGCGGCGGAAATGGAGTTGAGCAATGCCAGAGACTTGCCCAAGGGCAGGTTGCGGATCAGTTTGCCATTGGTCAGCGGACTGGTGATGCCGGTGATCATCGACTTCATGCGTACCTATCCCGATATCGAACTGGACATCGATTTCTCGGACCGCATGGTCGATATCATTGAGGAGGGCTTCGATATCGTGTTACGCACCGGCGATCCCGGTGACTCTGGGCTGATGTCGAAGCGGATGGGCAGTTTCCAATTGCGCATTGTCGGCGCTCCGGACTATTTTGCCCGGCACGGTATACCCCGGCATCCTGGGGACCTGAGTCAGCACGCCTGTCTGTTGCACAAGTTTCCCTCCACGGGAAGGTTTGAACACTGGCCGCTGCGTCGTGAAGCAGGCGTCGACGATCTCGAGTTACCCCAGGCCATGGTGTGTAATACCACCGAGATTCTGGTGGACGTTGCGCGGGCCGGGTTGGGAATTGCCTGTCTGCCGGACTTCATGATTTCATCGGCCATTCGCAACGGCGAGCTGATACCTGTCCTGGATGACTACACGGTGCATACCGGAACGTTCAGATTGCTCTGGCCGTCCAGCAAGCATCTTTCGCTGCGCCTGCGAGTCTTCATTGATTTCATGCACGCCCATTTGTTCGCTCCCCCGACGGTGTAACCGCGCGGAGTGAGCTGGCAGCACCTGGCAAGGAGCACTGGTATGTATACGCTTTTCGGCACGCAAGGTTCGGGTTCGGCTGCGATCGAGATAGCGCTTCGGCGCTGCTCGGTGCCTTTTACCCTGTGCGAAGCCTGTGGTTGGGAGGAGGGGGCTGGCAAGGAGGCGTTGAGGCGGGTCAACCCGTTGATGCAAGTCCCCACGCTGGTGCTCGCCGATGGCGCGGTCCTCACTGAAAGTGCGGCGATCCTGATTCATCTGGGCCTGGAGCACCCCGACTCCGGACTTCTGCCTGGCCAATCCGCCCAGCGTGCTCAAGCGCTTCGCGCGCTGGTTTACATTGCAGCCAATTGCTACGCCGCCATCGGCATCATTGATTACCCGCAGCGCTGGCTGGCAAGTTCCGACGATGCGCAGGAGAGGCTGCTCGAAGCGGGCGCCCGGACGCGGTTGCATGAACACTGGGAGACGTTTGCCGACCTGTTTGGTGAAGCCGGGATCTGGCGCTGCGATGCGCCCGGCGCAGTGGAGATTCTGACCTCTGTCGTGACGCGATGGAGTGGCACGCGGGAGCACCTGCGTAACACCCGGCCGGATTTTCATGCGCTGTTGTTACAGGTTGACGCCGAGCCGCTGGTCAACGAGGTCATACGACGCCATTGGCCTTGAGGCACCTGACGACAGGATGAAGCAGGTTAGAAAATAAAAAAGCCGAACAGTGAATGTCCGGCTATTTTTATTTAACGGGTATCTGAAGTAACCACGCCTCGCTGGCAATGAGCCGTTGTTATTGTTCGGTTATATGGGCTGGTGCGTTAGTTGCACTGATCGGCCCCAGTATTCTCAAGTAGAGATGCACGGTAGTGCCGCTTCCCGGTGCTGTTTCAACGCGTGCGCCTCCGCCGGCATTTACCGCAAACTCCTGCACCTGAACAAGGCCAAGCCCGGCACCCGGGTCCGAACTTCTGGTCGTGAAGAAAGGTTCGAAGATTTGCTCCTTGAGCTCGGCTGTCATGCCGGGACCGTTATCTTTCACGCTGAGTACCAGATAATCGCCTTCCGGGAATTGCGGGTCATCCTTGACGGATTCCAGCCGGGTCGAGATATGCACCTTGCCGGGGCCTGAAATTGCATCACGCGCATTGCTAAGGAGATTCAATAAGGTGGTATGCAATTGCGCTTCGGCGCACAACACGCCCCAGCCCTGGGCGGATAAGTCGAATGACAGATCCAGCGTGTCGCCCGCCGAACGCAACAGAAGATCACGGGCTGCATCGATCCGTTCGCTGACATCGATGCAGATCAGTTCGGAACCGTCCTGGCGAACGCTGTTGAGCAGGCGAGTTACCAACTGGCGACCGTGATCCACTGCCCGCAGTCCGGTATCACTGAGCGTTTCGACGTCCGTCGGGCGGCGTGAGCGCATGCGGATCAGCTGCAGGCTGGCGCTCAGTGCCTGGAGCAGGTTGTTGAAGTCATGAGCGATGCTCGCCGTTAGCATGCCCAGCGATGACACCCGTTGCGACTGGCGCAGGTTGCGCTCCAGCGCCAGGCTTTGGCTCTGTGCGCTTTCGAGTCCCAGTGCCAGCTCGGCGGCGTGCTGGTCACGTTGCTCCGAGACCAGGCGGTATTGCATCAGGGCTGCGGTTTGCCGCGCCAGTGCCAGCAGGGCACGACGTTGCTGTTCGCTCAGTACGCGCGGCCAGATATCGATCACGCAGACGGTGCCCAGTGCATGACCGGCCTCGGTACGAATCGGCGCACCCGCATAAAAGCGGATGTAAGGAGGCCCCAGCACCAGCGGGCTCTCTCTGAAGCGAGGATCGGTGGTTGCATCTTCCACCACCAGCACATCGGAGGGCTGCAGGATGGCGTGGGCGCAGAATGCCAGGTCGCGATGCGTCTCCTGCACGTCCAGGCCGATGCAGGCCTTGAACCACTGGCGTTCTCGGTCAACCAGCGAGACCAGCGCAATGGGCGCGTCGCACAGTGTTGTCGCGAGCAGCACAATGTCGTCGAAGTCTTGCTCGGGAGCACTGTCCAGTATCTTGAGATGCTCAAGGGACAGGACACGTTCTTCCTCGCTGGCGGGAAGTGGCGCAGGGTGGTGGGTCATGGGGCGCACCGCGATCGGATGAAATAGGTCTTATGATGCCTATGATCCATAGAGCGCAGCAAGGCATACGCTGCATAAATCAGCTCGGCGTGCCGGTGTCCCCTTTATTCAGGTTGCTCGTTCGACACGCAGTGAAGCAGTCCTGCGCAATCGAAGGGCGTCAAGGTTGTGTTCGAACTCTCTCGGAACAGTCACTTCTTACTGTCATCGCCGGTGCTTCCAGTTTATATAACGGCGCGCCATTAAATGACGCTTGTCATAAAAATTAAAGTTCACTCGTCATAAGAAGTTGCCAGGTGTCGAGAGTAATGAGTCGGCCTTTCAGAGTACTGTTTTTGTAACTTATTATGTCCATATTTTGCGTGCCGTGTAATAAACTGCTTTCGGTTTTTGCCTTGGCAGAAGTCGTGAGCCCATTAATAACGTCCGTATTCTTCTGGAGCAACGCCGATGCCCGGCCCAAATGAATCAAGTCCTGCCGAACTTCTGCCCGAGGGAGCTCCCGACGACCGAGTCACCAGCCTGTTATGGGGGCCATTCTGGCTTGGGGATTCGTCCGGCACCCATCTGACTTACAGTTTTCATAAGGCCGACTCTGTCTACGCCACTGATTACAGTCGCTCTCAAGAGCCCGGCGATGCCTATTCGCTGACCGACGCCCAGGCGGCAGCCGCAAAAAGCGCACTGGATGCCTGGAGTGCGGTGGCAGATATCAAGTTCACCGAGGTTCAGGACACCCCCGATAATGTCGGAGACATCCGTTTCGGCGGCTTCAAGGGCCTGCAAGGTACAGAGTTTGGCCAGGCTTATGCGCCGGGTACGCTGGGCCGCTCCGGCGATGTCTGGATCGGGCCGAACGTCAACGCGGCCGATCCTGCCAAGGGCACGGATGATTACCTCACGTTCATGCATGAAACCGGTCATGCACTGGGGTTGAAGCACTCGTTCGAAGCCTCGCAGTACAACGATGTGCTGCTCGATGCCAAATTCGAAGATGCGCGTTACACCATCATGAGCTACACCAACAATTACAGCTTCAAGCCCACCACGCCGATGCTGCTCGATGTTGCGGCCATGCAGTTCATATACGGCGCCAACACCCACTATCACACCGGCGACGACGTCTATAAATGGGCACCCGGGCAGTCGGTATTCGAGACCATCTGGGACGCTGGCGGCAAAGACACCATTGATGCCAGCAATCAGGAAGCATCGGTGAAAATCAACCTCAACGAGGGTGAGTTCAGCACCATCGGCAAGGCGTTTCTCGATTACAACGCGAACCCTGACGCGCCGACGTCGATGAATTCCGGTCTGGCGATCGCCTACGGTGCGCACATTGAAAACGCCATAGGTTCTGCCTTCAATGACACGCTGATCGGCAACGATCTGGATAACGTGCTCAATGGCCGCGGCGGTCTGGACACCATGATCGGCGGGCTGGGCAACGATACCTACGTCATTGATCAGGCAGGCGAACTGGACCTGGTTCAGGAAAAGGCCGACCAGGGCATCGATACGCTGAAGATCACCTACGACAATACCTCGCCCATCGCACAGGTGATCAACCTCAATACCGGGACGTTGGCGAACTTCGAGAATGTCCACCTCAAAGGCGAGGGCGCCTTTACCGTGCTGGGCAATGATCGCAACAACACTCTGACCGGCAACGATGCGGACAATGTTCTTTTCGGCGGTGCCGGCAATGACAAACTGGTGGGTGGTCAGGGCGCCGATATCATGACTGGCGGTAGCGGCGCCGACCGTTTCGTGTTCAACGATTTGTCGGAAATGGGCAAAGGCCACAACAGCGACGTGATCACCGACTTCAATAGCCAGCAAGGCGACAAACTCAGCTTCCTGAAGATGGATGCCAACGTGGACACCAAGGCCCTCGATGCTTTCAGCTTCATCGGCAGCGGCGAGTTCACCGGCGCTGGCCAACTGCGCTTCGCCGACCATGTGCTGTCCGGCAACGTCAACGGCGACCTGCATGCGGACTTTGAAATCCAGCTGGTCGGCGTCAGCGAGTTCCATGCCCACGATCTGGCGGTCTGATCGCTGACCTGAAAGACCGATCTCAATGACAGGACTGCGCCGCTGACAGGCGCAGTCTTTTCTGGCCGAATCTCCCCTTCTTTTATGGTTTTAATCGCGCACCGCAATTGTGCGACGCGTCGTTTTGCGCGTTTTTCGGCACCGTGACGGTGCTGTTACAAAATTTAAAACCACAAATTCAATATATCCAACAAAACCCACTTGACTCATCAGGGGCTGCTGAATGTAATGCCCCGACAGTCGTTGGTGCCGTGCATTACGCATAAGTGTCTGAGAGGTATCTGCTTTGATTGAGTCCAAGCCATCTTCCATGCCTACCGTGATTGAAGCTGCCACGCGTGTTCGCGAAGGGGGCCTGACGCCGATACGTTTGACCGAGTTGTGCCTGGCAGCGATCGAAACCCACAATTCCACACTGAATGCATTCGGTGACGTATACACCGATGCCGCGCTCGAACAGGCCGCAGGCATGACGGCCGAACTGCAGCGCGGTGAGCTACGCGGGCCGCTGCACGGCATACCCTTCGGCATCAAGGATCTCTTTTCCACTGCCGGGCTGCGCACCACGCGGGGTTCGTTGACTGCGCTGGAGTCGGTGCCGGTTCAGGACGCACCGATCATCCGTCGCCTCAAAAACGCTGGCGCAATTATTCTCGGCAAGACCGCGACCACCGAGTTCGGCTGGACGGGCGCCAGTACGTCGCGGGTGTTCGGCAACGGACGCAACCCGTGGGACCCGAGCCTCACCAGCGGCGGCTCCAGCTCCGGTTCGGCCATCGCCGTGGCGGCGCGCATGGTGCCTGCGGCCCTGGGCTCGGATGGCGGCGGCTCGGTGCGCATACCTGGCTCGTTCTGTGGCGCATTTGCCCTCAAGGGTACATTGGGGCGTATTCCCACCTGGCCCTGGTCGGCCACCGAAATGCTCAGTCATGCCGGGCCGATCACCCGAACCGTGCGCGACAGCGCGTTGCTGTTCGACATTCTCTCGGGCCCCGATCCACTCGATCATCAGGCGCTGCCAGCCCCCGACGAGTCCTTTCTGGCCCGTTGCGACCAGCCGCTGAAACCCTTGCGCATCGGTTTCTGCCCGACCCTGTTCGACACGCCGGTCGATGCGCAAGTCGCTGCAGCGGTTGACGCTGCCGTGGGTAATATCGCCAGATCGCTGCCCGTTACAGTCAGCACGCTCAAGCCGGATTGGCAGGACCCGCTGGCGACCTTCGAAACTCTGTGGGTCGCCGGGCGCGGTATTGCCTATGGCAAGGCGCTTGCGCAGAAGCTGGACCAGCTCGATCCGGGCTTTGCCGATCTGATCAAGCGCTCTGCCCAGTACAGCCTGAGTGATTATCTACAGGCACTTCAACAACGTGCGGCGTTCGCCAATCAGGTGCACGCGCTGTTTGACGATTACGATCTGCTGCTCATGCCCACGCTGCCGATCCTGCCGTTTGCCGCAGACGACGTAGCGCCCGTCGGCTATGCCGGGCAGGACGGCGCTGTGCCGTGGGCGCGCTGGACGCCGTTCACTTACCCTTTCAACATCACCGGCAACCCGGCCGCCAATCTGCCTTGTGGGCGCAGTAGCGCAGGACTGCCGATCGGTCTGCAGGTCGTCGGCCCACGCTTTGCCGATGCCCAGGTGCTGCAGTTCTGTGCTGCGGTAGAGGCCATTGCGCCCTGGGATCAGCACCTGCCACCGGTTTCGGGGCAATAGGCATGTCGCTCTCGCACGCAGATCAGCGGCCCAAGGGCCCGGACACTGGAGCCATCACTTTGCAACGGAATGTCACCCCTATGCTCAATCAGCCGCGTCTGGACGAAATCATGCGCCTGCTCGTTCAACAACAGCGGGTCAAGGCGTCGGACCTTGCACAATTGCTGTTCGTCTCCGAAGAGACCATCCGCCGCGACTTCAAGCACCTGGAGGAAGAGGGCAGGTTAAGGCGAATTCACGGCGGCGCCATTCTGCCCAGGTCCAGCGAAGAATTACCGCTGCAGGAGCGCAGCAGGCTCAAGCCTCGCGCCAAGGCGGGCATCGCTGTGCGCGCCGCGCAACTGGTCAGCGAAGGCATGGCGATCTTCCTCGACACCGGTACCTCGACGCTGGCGCTGGCCCAGCAGCTGACCCGGTTCAGCCAGTTGAAGATCATCACCAATTCGCTGGACATCGCCCAGCTGATATCGCACCAGAGCGACAATCAGGTGCTGGTTGCGCCCGGCGATGTGCGGCGCACCGACAACGCCTTGATCGGCCCCCACACGCTGGAATTCGCCCGGCAGTTTCACTACGACATTGCCTTCATGGGCATCGGCGGCATTGACCTGGACTTCGGCCTGATGGATTACCAGGAGCCAGAAGCCATGTTGCGCAGAACGCTGGTCAGGCATTGCACGCGCAGTGTGGTGCTGGCCGACGATGGCAAGTTCGGTCATCGCACCTTCATCAACACCCTGCCATTTGCCGCGATCACCACCCTGGTCACCAATCGCGCGCTATCCGACGAGTTTGCGACACGCCTGGAGAAAGATCATGTCGACACCCTCTATTCCTGAGCTGATCGAGCCGAGCGCAACTGATCTGGCAGCGTTCGAAGCCTTGTTTCGGCAAAGCTCGGCCATCGGTGCGACACCGGCCGGTGGCCTGCACCGGCTGGCGGCCTCGGTTGAAGACGGTCAGGTACGTGACCTGTTTCGGGACTGGCTCGAAGCGCACGGCTTCGAAGTCCGTATCGATGCGGTGGGCAACCTGTTCGGCCTAATGACCTTTTATCCTGACGCGCCTTATTTGCTCTGTGGTTCGCACCTGGACAGTCAGCCGAATGCCGGGCGTTTCGATGGCGTATACGGCGTGCTTGCCGGCGCCGTGGCGGTGTCCAGTCTGACGCGGCAATTGCTTGAGCGTGGTGAAGTCCCGCGCTGCAATCTGGCGGTCGTCAACTGGACCAACGAGGAGGGCGCGCGCTTTCAGCCGAGCCTGATCGGCAGTGGTGTGTTCACCGGTGCCTTGACGCTGGACAGCGCCTGGGAAAGCCGCGATGGCGACGGTATCCGTCTCAAGGACGCCCTGCAGGCCATCGGTTATCTGGGCAATGATCAGGTTGACTTGAACATTGCCGGGTATGTCGAAATTCATGTCGAGCAGGGCGCTGGCCTGGAAAGCAGCCAGACCGCCATCGGCGTGGTGCGCGAGACCTGGGCCGCCCTGAAACGGCGGGTACGTTTCGACGGCGAACAGAATCACACCGGCCCCACGCCCATGGCCGCGCGCCGGGATGCGTTGCTGGCCGCCGCACACACCATCACTGCGGTGCATGACGAGGCCTTGCAGCACGGCGTGCAGATGCACAGTTCGGTAGGGCGTATCGAGGTCTACCCCAATTCGCCCAACGTTGTGCCGTCGCGGGTATCGCTGCTGATTGAGTACCGCTCCCGCGACGTCGATCTGCTAAGTGCTGCCTCGGAACGCCTGGATGCAACGCTGCGTGCGATCGCTGACAAGACCATGACCGCGTTTGAAGTGGAAAGCAGCGTGCTGCGCTCACCTGCCAGGCTGCATGAAGGGTTCGCTGCACTGGCGCATGACGTAGGCGCCGAGCTGGGTTTGTCGACCACCGACAGCATGACCGTGGCCGGTCACGACGCGATCAGTCTGAACAGGCGCTATCCCGTATGCCTGCTGTTCATCCCCAGCAGTAATGGCGTTTCTCATAACGAGGCCGAATACACCAGCGATCAGGACATGCACAACGGTTTGCGCATGCTGACCGGTCTGTTGCATCGGGCTTGCACCTCGTCCGCTTCATTTGGTTGAGGGGCTGACCATGTCATATGCCGACGACTTGACCACACGCCTGCGCAGCGCATTGGCACATTGCGGGTTCGCGGCAGACGCCGGGATCGAGAACGTTACCCAGGGCGTTGCGTCACCCTCGAGACTGTCGACCGAGTGGGCCGGCTTTCGGGTCAGCAGTGCGCAGGGCGGTTGCTACGCCAAGGTTCTGCATGCCGACATGGCGCCACTGATCGATTTCGACACGGTAGCCCAGGCCAGCGACTGTGCCGGGCTTAGCGCTGCTGCACCGCGTTTACTTGGGGCAGACCAGGCCACTGGCGTGCTGATCTTCGAGGATCTGGGCCTGGACTGGCGAGCTGCGCGGCTCGACGATCTGCTCGCACCCGGCCGGCTTCAGGCACTGTGGGCACTCAAGCGGCAGGTGCATGCCGGGCCGGTGCCTGATGTGGTGCGCTCGCCAATGGCGGACATCGAGCGCCTGCGCGCAGTGTGCGAACGCGACAACGTTGCGCTGCCTGCCGAGCATCAATGGATCGACCGTTGCGTCGACATGGCCTGGCAGTCGCTGCAGAGCCGATCCGTGCAAGCGGTTCCGCTGCACGGCGACGGTGTGTCGAGCAACGTCATGGTGTCCAGCGAAGGTCAGTTGCGTCTGGTGGATTTTGACTACGGTGGCTGCATGGACCCGTGGTACGACGTGGCGATTACCCTCAACGAGCTTTATTCGTTCGAGCGCCAGTGGCGCGAAGGAATCGGCGCGTGGGCCGGGCAATGCCTGGAAATCGACTACGCCGTGTGCCGTCTGTATGCGCTGATCAACGACTGGTACTGGACATTGTGGGGGCTTTGGGCCGGTACCACGTCCTCGCGGCCACTGGAGTTTTCCAAGGTCGGGCAATGGACGCTGCTGCGGTGTCGGCAGTGCGTTCAGGACCCGCGGCTGGAAGGCTGGATGCGTCAGGTTCAGGAGGGTAGAGCATGAAAACGTTAGGGCAGTCGGTCAGTACCCAGGAGCGACAACTGGAAGCCGCCGTGCGCAGCATCGACAGCTGGCAGGGCCGCCGCGTTGACTACGAGCCTGTCAGTGGTGGCATTTCCAACACCAACTGGCGGGTCGAGGTCGAGGGTGCCGACACAGCGTACTTCTTCAAGGTGCCAGGCGTCGGTACAGAGATGTTCATTGATCGTCACACTGCTCACGAGGCCAGTGTGAAAGCTGCGCAAACCGGTTATGGCGCGCCGGTTTTCGCCTTTCTCGAAGCCTTCGGTGTCGAGGTGTTCGAGTTCATGGAGGGCTGGCGGGCGTCGTCCAACCATGACTTCCTGCAACGCGACATACGCCACAGTGCCCTGCGCGGGCTCAAGGCGTTCAACGATCAGCCGCTGCTGCAACAGACCAAGACCGTGTTCGACATGATCACCGAGCACCAGAGCCAGGTGGCCGAACTCAAGGGCATCAAGCCTCAGGATGACGACTGGCTGTGCCTGCAATACCAGCGCGCAAAAGCTGCGCTGCAAGCTTCCGGGATCGATCTGGCGCCGTGCATGAACGACACGCTGGCAGGCAATTTCATGCTCAACGCGGATCGCCAGATTCGTCTGGTGGATTTCGAGTACGCCTCCAACAACGACCGCCATTACGAATTGGCGCTGTGGTTCGGCGAGATGTTTTTCAGCGACGACATGGAGCTGGCGCTGATCGAGGACTACTTCGGCCAGGTCAGCGCGCAAACCGTAGCGCGGATCAAGCTCAACAAGGCCCTGGCCGACATCAAATGGTCGACCTGGGCGATGGTGCAGCACGCGGTGTCGCAACTGGACTTCGACTTTTACAAGTACGGCGCCTGGAAACACATGCGGGCGCGCAGCATCATCAATGATTCGCAATGGGAAACCTGGCTGCGGCAGGCCTGAGTCGATCTCGTCCGGCGCGCCTTTGAACATTCAAGGCAAGTATTTCAATAATAAAAAAGTAGCGGGTAACCGCGTGTTTCTTTCACTGCTTGAGTTTTATCCGATCACTTATCCATAGCCAGATCCTGAAATTCAAGGAGCACTCCATGAGTAACGTTCCGTCCCTTTCTACCCCCGGCCGCCTGAAGAATCTGGTGTTTGGCCTGTACTTCTTCGCGCTGCTGATGATGGCGCTGTTTCCGCCGTTTTACCTCAAGGTCAGCGGCAGCAGCGTGCTGGTGCTCGGCATTCCGCTGCCGATCTTCTACTGGATTCTGATCGCGGTGCTCATGGGGCTGGGCCTGTGGATGCTCTACGTGGTCGAGTCGCTGCTGGGTGAAATTCCACAAGAGGGGGACGGGCAATGATCAGTACGACTACGGTTTCGGATCTTTACATCACCTTCGGCCTGATCGGCGTGTTTCTGGCGGGCATGATTGCGGTGCTGTACGCGACGAACCGCAAGAGCGAGAGCTTTTCCGATTACGCGGTGGGTGGTCGCTCTTACGGGCCGTGGTTCATCGCCATGTGCTACACCAACTCCTGGTGGCCGGGCGCAACGTTCACGGCGTTTTTCGCCTTGTCGGTCGGTGGCGCGCTGGGCTTTTACGGCATGGTCTACGCCACGCTGGGCGTAACCGCGATGTACCTGATGGCCAATCGTGCCTGGACCTGGGGCAAGCGCTTCAACCTGACCACCCAACCGGATTTGCTGGGCATGCGCTTCAACAGTCCCGTGGTCAAACGCATTGCTTCGATCATCGGCATCATCTCGGTATTCCCCTGGGTGGTGATGGGGATTCAGGCCCTCGCGACGCTTTTCCAGTTCGCCAGCTTCGGCCGCTGGGGCGTGACCACCTGCCTGCTGGTCGGGGTGGTGGTGATCCTGATTCGTCAGTACTGGACAGTGAGCATGGGCATGCGCGGCCTGATCATGACCGACATGTATCAGGGGTTGATTGCCTATGTGCTGTGCGCCGCGCTGTGCATCTTCCTGCTGTTCGGCGCGCAGGCGTCGTTCAGCAACCTGTCGCAGTTGCCCGCCAGCATGCTGGTGATTCCTGGCGGAGCAGGCAGTACCTACGGGCCGATGTACATGTTCAGCCTGATCTTTACCGGCGTGATCGGCTCGATGTGCTGGCCGATGAGCTTTCAGCGCATCTACACCGCCAGCGGCGTGCGTTCGGTGAAGAAGGGCACGCTGCTGACCATCCTGCTGGTCGGCGGCTTCTACGGCATTCTGATGCTCTTCGCCGCAGCAATCAGCCAGGACCCGAATGTCGCGGCTCATCCGCAACACGGCTGGTTCCTGTCACTGTTCGACATCGGCGGGCCATGGCTGCTTGGCGTGGCAATCATGATCGTGCTGGCGGCCAGCATCGGTCATGTCGACGGCTGCGTTCAGGTGTGCGGCACGCAGTTTGCCAATGACCTGGCGACCTGGAGCAAGCCACGCAGTGATCGCGAGAAGACCATTCTCGCCAAGGTCGGCATGGTGGTGTTCATTGCCGCGGCTTCATTACTGGCCTACCTGACCTTCGACTATGCCCGCCTGCAATTGCTGGCGCAGATTTCCTATCAGGGCATCATCCAGTTGGCCGTGCCGCTGTTCTTCGGCGTGTTCAGTCGTCATGGCAACAAGCAAGGCGCGATTGCCGGCATGCTGGTGGGGATCGTGATCGCCATCGTACTGACCACGATCTACCCGGATGACATTCCGGCACTGGGTTCGTTGACCAGCGGCATCGTCGGTCTGATTTTCAATGCGGGCATCTTCGTTGCCTGTGCCGTTGCCATCAAACCGAGTGCGGATGAAGTCAGACGCGTCGACGAGTTGTTCGCCATGGCCGCGCCAGCGCGGCGTGGCGTGGGTCCGGTTGTGGCGATGAGCTGATGCCGCCTGCGGCTCAGCGCGTATTGATAAAGTCGATGAAAGCCCTCAGCGGCGAGGGCAGGTAGCGGCGCCCCGGGTAGTACAGATACGGCCCGGTGAAGCGCTGCCACCAGGGTTCGAGTATCGGTTCCAGTGCGCCGCTGTCCAGGTGAGGGCGTAGCCAGTCCTCGAACAGATGAACAACGCCCAGCCCGTCGATGGCGGCCTGCACAGTCAGATCGAACGCTCCGCCTATCCTGACGGTGAGAGGGCCTGTGGGGTCAACCTTGACGGTATCGCCGTCCCGCTCGTATTCCCACAGCGGTATGACCCCGCTGGGGAATTTTCCTCGCAGACAGGCATGCGCGAGCAGATCTCGCGGGTGCTCGGGGCGTCCTCTGGCCTGCAGATAGGCCGGTGACGCAGCCGTCGCAAAACGCTGGAACCTCGGGCCTATGGGCACCGCGATCATGTCCTGCTCCAGGCGTTCGTCGTAGCGAATGCCGGCATCGCATCCGGCTGCAAGCATGTCGACGAAGCTTTCTTCGGTGACCACCTCCAGGCGGATGTCGGGGTAGGTCTGCAGGAACGGTGTGATGATCGAGGGCAGCACCAGCCTGGCGGCGCTGACCGGAACGTTCAGCCTCAGAGTGCCTGACGGGCGATCGCGAAAGTCATTGACCACATCCAGGGCCGACTCCACTTCGCCCAGTGCGGGCACAATACGCTCCATAAGCCTGGCGCCAGCCTCTGTCGGAGCCACGCTGCGAGTGGTGCGATTCAGCAGCCGCACCCCAAGCCGCGCCTCCATGCGGCGAATGGCGTCGCTGAGGCTGGAGGCGGATTTGCCGCTGAGCCGCGCTGCCTCGCGAAAGCCTCTGGCATTGACCACGGCGACGAAGGCCAGCAGGTCCTGAATATCGGTAGTCATTGTCGTGGCCCGGTTGCTCTGTTCAGTGTTCGCTCAGGCGTACAGGTTGTGCCGATTACGCATGATTATCAATACAGTGCTCAGTGCCTATAGTGAGGAACACACATCGAATCAAGGGGCACTAAATGAATCATGCAAACAAGGCAGGTACGTTCCTGTTGGGCAGCCATCGCGTCAACCGCATGGGCTATGGCGCGATGCAACTGGCCGGGCCTGGCGTGTTCGGTCCTGCAAAAGATCCGCAGGGCGCCATCGCGGTATTGCGCGAAGCCCTCGCCCTGGGGGTAAACCATATCGATACCGCAGACTTTTACGGCCCGCACGTCACCAATACGCTGATTCGCGAAGCGCTGCACCCTTACGCGGATGACTTGCTGATCGTCACCAAGGTCGGCGCAGTGCGTGGCGCGGATGCTTCATGGAATCCTGCATCCAGCCCGGCGCAATTGACCGCGGCGGTCCACGACAACCTGAAGAACCTCGGGCTGGAGGTGCTCGATGTGGTCAACTTCCGGGCATGGGGCGAGCAGCATTCACCCGCAGAAGGCTCGATCGAGGAACCGTTGACGGTGCTGGCCGAGTTGCAGCGCCAGGGTCTGATCCGTCATCTCGGGGTCAGTAACGTAACTGCCCGGCAAGTCAGGCAGGCGCAGGGGATTGCCGAGATTGTCTGCGTGCAGAATCACTACAACCTTTCGCATCGCCATGACGAGCCGCTGATTGCAGAACTGGGCGAGCAGGGCATTGCGTATGTCCCGTTCTTCCCGATGGGCGGATTTTCACCCCTGCAATCGGAAACCCTGAGCCGAGTAGCCGCTGGGCTGAATGCCTCGCCGTCGTGTGTCGCTCTGGCCTGGTTGCTGCAACGTGCGCCCAATATTCTGCTGATTCCGGGCACCTCATCCATCGCTCATTTGCGCGAAAACCTTGCCGCCAGCGAGCTGGTGATTGCGCCGCAATTGCTCGCCGAACTCGATAGTGTTGCTTAGAGGGATAGCTGTTGAGCAACCCACCTGAATGCTTTCGGGTGGGTCTGTTTTAAAGGCTGCTGCTCAATCAGAGCCTGCCTTCCTCGCGCAACAGTGCGCCGATACGTTCTATTTCCAGCTCGCCCTGAATCAGCGCGGCTTTGCTGGTGTGCACCGAGTAGTAACCTGTGACCAGTTCGTGCGGATGCTTGACTGCCGATCCCAGCACGAAGTGGGTATCACCCTTGGCGACGATGTCGATGGGGCGATCCGATTCCTCGAAAATCACCAGTTCACCCGCGCCGACCTGGCCGCCCGCGTCGAGCTGTCCGGTGTTGACTGCCAGCCAGCCTACGCTATGGCCCGCAGGCGGTGTGTAGCGCCAGTGCTCGCCATCCTTTAGCTGTACTGCCAGATAATTCATGCCTTCCGGTGCTGGCAGGCTGCTCTTTGCGCTGCCATAGCGTCCCAGCAGCACGCTTGCCGGGCCTTGTTGCGCAACCTGCGCTGTCGACAGGTATACGCTCTGTGCCGGACCATTTTCCTGCGCGGCGGGCAGCGCGACCCATAGCTGAAAGCCCCTGACAGCCGAACCGCTTATCGGCTGGGCGTCATGCCAGACGCCATTGCCGGCGCTCATCCATTCCACACCGCCGCTGGGCAGTATCCCGGATTTGCCGGTGGTGTCCTCATAGGTGAGTTCGCCTTCGATCATGTAGGTCAGCGTTGCGATACCCGAGTGCGGGTGCATGCCGAATCCCGTTTTCCCCGGCTCGGAGGTGAAGCCGATTCGATCCAGAAACACGAAAGGCTTCAACACTTGACCCAGATCGCCCGGGCTCACCAGTCGGGTGATCGGCCCACGGGTTCTGCCGGTGGTGCGATGGACGATGGCGCGTGGCCGAATGCTGACGATGCTGTTCATGGCGTTTTCCTCTGGGCCTTGATGCCTGAGCGCAAAGAATAAGCGTCAATGCATTGCTTGATTAGCCGGTATAGTTGGCTTGGACTGATCCATAAATACGAGGAATCCGCGCGTGGCGTTCGATCTCAACGATGTTGCGCTGTTCGTGCAGGTGGTGCGCAGCGGCAGTTTTGCCCAGGCAGCAAGGCACTTGGGCATGCCGTCCAATACGGTCAGTCGCAGGGTTCAGCAACTGGAGATGCGGCTGGACACTCGCCTGTTGCAGCGCTCGACCCGCAAGCTGGTGCTCACTCAGGCTGGAGAGGATTTCTATGGCCGCTGCGTGAGCGCGGTGGACGGGGTGATGGAAGCCGCAGAGCAGCTTGTGTCAGGTCGCGACGAGCCGCGCGGCCTGGTGCGTATTGCAGCGATGGCTGATTTCTTCGACTTTTTCTCGATGGACTGGGTGGCCGGTTTTCTTGCCCGTTATCCGCGCGTTCAACTGGAGTTCGTGCTCAGTGATGATCACGCCGACCTGATCGCTGACCGGCTGGACATCGCCTTTCGCGGCGGCCCCTTGCAGGACTCGGGGTACGTAGGGCGGCAACTGATCGATGAAGGCCATGACACGATGGTCGCCAGTCCGGCTTATATTGCCGCTCATGGCCTGCCTGATTCCCTGCACAGCCTGCACGGTCATTACTGTGTCAGTGCAGCGCATCGCGGTGGCGTCACTGCCTGGCGGTTGCTCGGCCCGGAGGCGAAGATGCATGAGGTGCACATTGCCAGCCGGTTCAATGCCAACACCGCACAGGCGTTGCGCAAGGCGACCCTTGCCGGGCTCGGTATCGCGTTGTTGCCCGCGACGCTGATCCGCTCGGATCTGCGGGATGGTCGACTGGTGCCGGTACTGACGCAGTACCAGCGCACCAGCCATGGTCTGCATGTGCTTTATCCCAGCCGACAGCATCTGCCGCCAGCGGTGTCGGCATTCATTGCGTTGGTGATGGACAAACTCAGGGACAAGGCGTTTCCGGCGCGCTGAACAGCCTTGGCGGCACGCGATACTTGCGCGTTACTTGATTCGTGACGTCATGTAGATCAGCCGAACAGTGCCGACGGTGATCGCTTCGGCGTCGTTCTTGATGTTTTCCAGCTGATTGCTGTCCACATTGCCAATGCCTGAGTTCGATTCGATCAGGCGGGTGAAGTGGTACAGATTCTGGGTCACGTCGTGCAGGTTGCCGTGCAGGCGTTCGACGACGCGGTTGAGCGGGGCGCTGCTCTGACTGTCTGACGTTATGACAGCGGGGACGTTACGTGTAGCGCTGAGGCCGGTGACCACATAGGCAACATCCACTCCGGCATTCGAAATGCTGGACAGATAATCCGCACGGGGGGAGCGGACGCCATTTTCGTAGTTGCCCTGGGCGTTGGTTTCCACGCCACCTATTGCCCCCAGTGCACTCTGCGAAAGCTTGAGGCGCAAACGTTCCTTTTTAAGTCGTGGTCCGATCCCTGTCATCCGTTTGTCCTCGATAAACTGTGCACCGCTACAGTCAGGGTTAACAAGCGTTTCTGGCGTCGACTGATCAGACATCCCTGCTAGGGCGAGGAATTGCGTGTTCGGTCCAATCAGGTACTAACGTACCAGACAGATGGCAGAGTGTACGTAGGAATCCGGAAGGGTGATACATTTTTGTACCGAATTGAACGTTTCGAGCAGCGACGTGCAGGTGGCTGGCACAACGGTTTCAGGCTGAATGAGGCGAAATCGGGAGGTCTTTTACGCAGACCTCCCGATAGATTTCAGAGGCAGCGCGAGGCGCGCTGTGCGGTCCAGCTCGCGGCCGTAGCGGCGATCTTGTCTGCCAGCTGGGCAACCGCTTTCTGGTGGGCCATGATGAGATTTTCCATGCCTTCACCGGCCTGCTCGCGGATCACGCTGCTGCAGGTCAGGCTCTGCCGTTTGCTGCCCGCCGTGGCACCAGCTTCGCGAAGCCCGAGTGTCCACACCACGTCAATGAGTGCGTAATTGCCAGGCATCGACTCGAAGCGCCGCACGTCGGTACGCAGCGACAGCGTTGGCTGATCGCTGTTTTTCGGCAAGCCGGCCATGTCGCGGCTGCCGAAGCGACGCTCCAGTTGCGGGGTCAGCGCATCGTGAAACTCGTCGCCCAGCGGTGATCCCCAGCGTTCGGTGTCCAGAATGGCCAGGCTGCCGTTACCCTGACGAACCACCAGCGGCGGCTGGTCGACCTGCACCGGCATGATGACCGGCAGCATCTCGAACTGGAAAGGCATGGGTTTGCTGGCGGCCGTGCTCGTCGCGCTCATCGGCGCGATCAGCGTGTAGTAGTGGGTCTGCGTCGATGTGCAGGCACCCAGGCCCACTGCTGCGGCAAGTACCATCAGTTTCAGGCGCAAGGTCATTGTTTTGGCTCCGGATCAATGGCTCGGGACGAGGACGGGGCGTTGAACGAACGAGGCGCTGCGTCGCCCGTACGGCCGCGAATCAGCGATTCCGGATGGCGGCTGAGGAAGTCGGTGAGGACCCGCACCGAACGCGCGGTACGTTGCACTTCATCCATGGCCTGGCCCAGTTGCTGACGCGCTGGCGAATCTTCGGCGAACGAGTCGTTGGCAGTCCCCAGGGTTTTCTCGGCCTGCTGCAAGGTGCCGCGCATTTGCGGCAACACGCTGCTGTTGACCTGTTTGAGGGTTTTCTGCAACTCGCTGAGGGTGCCGTTGAGGTTGCCCGCCAGCTGGTCGATCGGCAAGTTGCTGAGTTTCTCGACGAATGCCTGCAGTTGCTCCTGCAGCTTGTCGAAGCTGCCCGGTACGGTCGGAATCTCCAGCGGTCGGGCCTTGGCGTTGAACGCCACCTTCGGCGCCTTTGGATCGAACTCCATGGCGATGTACAGCTGGCCAGTCAGCAGGTTGCCGTTACGCACCTGGGCACGCAGACCATTGGCCACGAAAGCACCCAGTACGCGGGCAGACTGTTCTTCTTCATCACCCGAGCCGCCGAGTTCCTTGAGCTTGGACTCGGCCGCCCCCAGGCGCTTGGGATAGATCACTGCGCCAACGATACCGGGGAAGGTCTTGGTGGCCGGATCGTAATCCAGGTCCACCGATACCACCTTGCCGATATTGACCCCGAGGAAGTCAACTGCCGCATTGACCGTCAGCCCGCGAAGCGATTGATTGAAACGCATGCGGATGTAGCGTGGCTCACCATCGGGTGGTGCCATCGCCGCGGTCTGGTCATCGAATATCTTGAATTCTGCGTTCTCGTCCGCCGGCTTCGAGTCCGGGCTCCAGTTCGGCTCGCGAAAGGCGATCCCGCCGGAAATGATCGAGGTCAGCGACTGCGTATTGACCTTGACGCCTGAGGCGCCGACGGTGATGTCGACACCGCTGGCGTTCCAGAAGCGTGTGTCAGTGGTGATGTACTGATCGTTCGGTGCGTTGATGAAAATCTGGATGTCGACGCCGCGGCCGTCCTTGGACAGGTCGTAGGCCACTACCTGACCGACCTGAATGCGTCGGAAGTAGATCGGTGAGCCGATGTCCAGCGAGCCCAGATCGTCGGTGTGCAGGGTGAAGCGCTTGCCTTTTTCACCGAAGGTCACCGGCGGCGGCGTTTCCAGGCCGGTGAAGCTGCTCTTGGTTTCCTCGGCGCTGCCTGCGTCGGCGCCGATGAAGGCGCCCGAAAGCAGCGTGTCTACACCCGAAACCCCGTGTGCGCCGATGCGTGGGCGCACCACCCAGAACTGGCTGTCGACCCGTGTAAACGGTGCGGCGCTGGTGTTCAGCTCGATGTTGGCCAGCACATGGGTGCGGTCCTCACTGAGGCTGATATCCGTGACCATGCCGATGACCACGTTCTTGTATTTGACCTGAGTCTTGTTGGCTTCCAGACCTTCGGCTGTCAGGAAGCTGACCGTGATTCTGGGACCGATGTTCATCCAGTCATGCAAGGCCATGGATATGCCAATGATCGCGGCAACGATCGGCACCAGCCAGATCAGCGAGACACGCAGGCGACGACGTTTGACTTCAGGGCGTGGCACTGAAGCAGGCGGGGGGAGGGTACTGTCAGACATCTTCAACCTCTGCGTCCCAGATAAGCCGGGGATCGAAACTCATGGCGGCGAACATCGTCATCACCACTACCAAGCCAAAAAACAGAATACCGATTCGCGGCTCGATGGTGCTGAGCTCACGAAACTGGACAAGAGACGCCACAAGGGCCACAACCAGCACATCGAGCATCGACCAGTAGCCGATCAGTTCGATGAAGCGATACAGGCGCGCACGCTCGCGCATCGCCCAGGTGCTGCGACGCTGGCAGGTGATCAGCAGCATGCCCAGCACCAGAAACTTGATGCACGGCACCAGAACACTGGCGACGAAAATCAGGATGGCGATGTCCCAGGAGCCGCTTTCGAAAAACTCGATGACGCCGCTCATGATCGTGCTTTCGCTGCGGTTACCCAATAGGTTGGTGTACATCACCGGCAGCACATTGGCCGGGATATAGAAAATCAGGGCGGCAATCAGATAGGCCCAGGTGCGGCTGATGCTGTTGGGTTTGCGTTTGTGCACAGGCGAGTCACAGCGCGGGCAGCGCGTAGCGTCCTCCTGGCAGGCATAACCGCAGGTGTGGCACAGGCAGAGCTTGTGTTCATGGGCGAAGGGGATGCCGTTCATTGCGGCTGTACTCCCAGTTCATCCCACAATCGGCGGATATCCTTGTTGGCGATCAGCAGGATCAGCACCATCAGCATGGCCATGGCCCAAAGACCGACACCGGGGTGTACATCGAGCATCCCGGACAGTTTGATGATCGCCACCAGAATGCCGAGCATGCACACCTCGAGCATGCTCCATGGACGCAAGTGCTCCAGCGCACGCATGCAGGTTCTGAAGCCGGGCGCGATAATGCCCTTGTGCGCATGTACCAGCACCCAGAACAGCAGAACGATCTGCAACAGAGGGGCAAAAATGATCGACAGGCCGGCCACCAGGGCAATGATCGTGATCCGCCCTTGAGCGAGCGCTTCAACCGATTGCCAGAGTGTGACCTCGTTGGACAGGCCTTTCATATTGATGCTGATGACCGGAAACAGATTGGCGAAGACGAAAAGCATGGCTGCAGCGATGGTCAGCGCGAGCAGCTGCTCTATGGTCACTCGATGGCCACGACCGAGCAATGCCTCGCAGCGAAGGCAGAATGCCGCCTCGCCGGGCTGCAGCGGATGGGCTTCGTAGAGCGAGTCACAGTGCTCGCAGATGATCAGGCCGGAAGAGTGTTCGATAGGATGCACAGTGCTCATCGACGCCATTGATGCAGAGGTAAGGAGGTAAGAACGCGCAGCACGAAAAGATACCTCGTTAATGGCAGTGTGAAGCGTTTTTTTTTGTACGTTCAGCGCTAGCAGATCGGTACAAATCATTGACCGCCCAGGTGGTGGGTGGTTCACATGTCACTGCGCCATTATTCCACGCGCGAAGAGTGCTGGCGAATCCGGTAGCAGCGACGCCCCCATCTGACGACGAAAGGACATCGCTGCTGCCAGAGTCCTATGGCAAAAGCCTGTCTTATAGCTTGCCGGGTTTGACGCGTTGCTTGAGAAAGCCGAGCAACTGGCGGGCGGATGCAGGCACGTTGTGTTCGTCGAACGTCAGGCAGATTGCCCTGGCGTCATCCTCAATGGTGATTTCGTACTGATTCAGGTCCCGCGCTTCGTCATTGAAAGCACTGCTGGACTGCTTCAGACCGCTATCGCTCACCAACCTCTGCAATTGCTCTGCTTCGGGCTGCTCAAGGGTGGCTGTATCGACCTCACAGCGTTTGACTGCACCTGCAAAACCGCCGGATTGCACTAGACAGACCTTCATTTCAAGCACCTTTTGGTGGTTATGCTTTGCCTATACCTTGAGACCGACCTCTTTCCAGGCCGCCTGCACGGCTTTCTTGGCTTTGGGGCCGAAGCGTGGGTCCGAGGCTACTTTTATGCTGGCCTTGGCACAATCGATGAATTGACTGTCCGAGGCCAGCTCCAGCATCGTTTCATACCAGATTCTGCCCGCCACTTCCCAGGCATTTCCGCCCAGCGCCTTGGCCACCAGCACGAATGCCCGGTTGGGAATGCCCGAGTTGATGTGTACACCGCCGCGATCCTTGGCACCGGTATACAGGTCGGCCATCGTTGCAGGTTGCGGATCATCGCCCAGATCCGGATCGTTGGAATAGGCAGTGCCGGGTTTTTCCATATCGCGAATGCCTCGTCGCGTCGGCGCCGGCACCAGCAACTCCTTGCCCACCACCCAGTCCGACTCGGCGGCGCTGGTGCCTTGTTTCCACTGGCGCACCAGCATGCCGAACACGTCGGCAAAATGCTCGTTCAAGGCCCCGGATTGCCCGCGGTAGTCCAGATTCGAGGTGAAACTCTGCACGCCGTGGGTCAGTTCATGACCGATCACTTCAAGGCTGCCGGTAAAGCGCTTGAAGACCAGGTCATCACCGTCGCCGTAAGCCATCTGGCTGCCATTCCAATAGGCGTTGCTCAACGGTACGTGATCGCCGTTGAAATCCACTTCGGCGACGTGCACGGTCGAGACCAGTGACATGCCGCTGTCGTCCAGCGAGTTGCGTTCGAACAGTTGCGCATAGAAATCGTAGACGTCGCCTGAGCCATCGTAGGCTTCATCGGTTGCCTTGTCGCCCGTCGCTGCCTGGCCTTCCTTGCGCACCACGGCGCCGGGCAGATCGTCAGTGCCCTTGGCATCATGAATCACGCGATGTTTTCGTCCGTCTGGCGATTTGATCGCGTGCATGGATGGCATGGTTCGCGCAGAGAGGCGGGAGGCGAGAAACGCCGAGCTACTCGTCAGGTTGGCGATGGCCCGGGCGCTGACCAGATTCTTGGGGGATTGCGCCATACGCTCGAGCATGTAAGGCGGAATGAAGCAATGCAGGGGATTTCGGTCGTCGCACATGATGAACTCCTGTACTAATGCATCGATGGCGGCAAGCCACCGATCAACATGGTCGCAGTCGTGTGACACTTCATGTCGCGTTTATATGCAACGAAATATCTGATTACATGATCGACGGTTGCCGCCAAACCTGCCTGATGTGGCGATAGCCCCGTATTGTCGGTACTTCACGTCATTGCAGAGGCAGTGCGACACCTCGACACAGGTGATCAACGGGCCGCGCGGCAATGTTAGACTCGCGCCACTTCAGACGAGGAGCAGACCTACGTGCGCAAGACGGTAATGATGATAGCGGTACTGGCTCTGGCCGGATGCGATGGAGGCGGGCCCGCCAGGGATAAAGTCCAGGGGACGGCAGCGACTGCTCCGGTCTCTACGCCGCAGTGGTTCATTCAGATGAACTCGCGGGAGGCGGTCAGCGATTCCAGCGCCTGGTTGCTCGAGCGCAGTTATGCCCCGATCATCGTGGACGTGGACGGTAAGCAGCAGGTATTGATAGGGCCTTATGAAAGCCAGGCCAAGGCCGAGGAAGAGCGCGTGGCGTTACAGGCGAAGGTGACCAAGTCGCACCGTTTTGCCGAGCCTTCGGTGGTGCAGCACACCCGCTAAGGGCGTTCGCCAGGTTTACATCTGCTTCATCACACTTTACTGCAACGGCATCTTACTGCAACGGCATCGCGGGCCGGTAACCTGACCCGCGATGCCGTCAATCAGTCGATCAACGACGACCCAGCAGCAGGCCAACTACCAGGCCAAAGCCGGCAGAAATAGCCACGGTCTGCCATGGATGACCACCGATGTAGGTTTCGGTCGCTTCGACAACCGGCTTGGTACGGTCGCGAACACTGGCCATCGAGTCCAGTGCCTGCTTGAGTTTGACGCTCAACTGCGCGCGCAATGTCTCTGCTTCTTCGCCAACCAGTGCAGCGCTTTCCTTGAGCAGTTTGTCGGATTCTTCGATCAGTGCCTGCAGGTCACTGAATGCCTGATCCTTGATTTGATCGGCAGCTTGTTGAGCAGGGGTCTTACGAGCCATGGGTGTATTCCTTTCAAGTGGTGGCAACAGTGTTCAATGGAGTCTCGCGCATCCTGAAAAGTTGCAATTGCTTGAATGACCCGACGCAAGACTCTGCAAGCAATGCCCCTTACGGGTGTAAGATGCAGCCGTTTTTAGCCGTAGGTGACTGTGATGAGTTTCAATCTGGCCAATCGGCCGCTCCCTGAACGTACCGCTCTGGAAGACGAAAAATCCCGGCTGTTCGAACTGTGGCAGAGCAATCTGGGCAAGGCCAAGGGCGAGGCAGCACGCCTGATGGGCGAACGCGCCAAACGCAAGGGCAAGTGGTCTGAGTGGGTTCGTTCCGAGCTGGACACCATGAGTCCCCCGGAATACGCCAACATGGTCCGCAGTGAAGTGAATCGTCTGATGGCGGCGAGCAGGTAGCAGCCCGACAGCGCCCCGACAATCCGGCGCTGATCGTTCTTCACGTGTAGCGTGAGGGCGTCCTGGTGAGGGTGTCTTGCCTTCCTGATCCGTAAGGCCTTTTGAGAACGTTGATGGCCCAAGCCAGTGCAAGATTCACCCAGGGCAGCGTAGCGCGCCATATCGTCGTCACCGCCAGTGCCAGCGCCTTGAGCCTGTTCGCCGTCTTTCTGGTCGACATTCTCACGCTGGTCTATGTGTCGATGCTGCATGACCCCGTGCTTCTGGCGGCGGTCGGCATTGCCAAGGTCCTGATGTTTTTCAACGGCGCGCTGGCGACCGGCCTGATCATCGCCGGGGCCTCGGTGCTTTCCGCGCGCATCGGCCATCGGGCGGCCAGGTCGATACCCAGGCTCACCGGCAGTCTGATGCTCATGGTGATTACGGTCAGCGGTCTGGCCGCCGCCGCGCAGTTGACGTTCATCGTGCCGATCACAAGATGGCTGGGTGCCGAGGCGGCCACTTACGAGGCAGCGCGCAGTTTTATCTGGTTGACCCTGCCTTTTACCGCGTTGCAGGCGGTGATGCAGATGTCGGCGCAGATGCTCAGAACCATTGGTGACAACCGCCGGGCGATGGGCGTCGTGCTGTCCGCTGCCGCCACGCTGGCGGTGGCGGACCCGTTTTTCATCTTTGCACTCGGCCTGGGGCTCGACGGTGCAGGGATCGCCTTCGCTGTGTCTGCAGCAGTTTCCGCTTCCATCGGGCTGTACTGGGTGCGCAGCCGAATAGGCATAGTGTTCACGCGCAATCTGAAACTGTTGCGCCTGCATGCGCGGCATACCTTCAGGCTGGCGCTTCCGGCGATGGCGGCAAATCTGGCGACGCCGGTCGGTTTGGCTTATCTTGTCGCCTCGCTTTCGGCATTTGGCACCTCGGCTCTGGCCGCCATGACAGTGCTGGATCGGGTCATACAGTTTTCCTACTGCGCCTTTTTTGCCCTGCCTGGCGCGCTGGCTCCGGTGCTGGGTCAGAACATTGGTGCGAGCCGCGATGATCGTGTGCGATCTGCGGTCGTTTTTACCCGGCGGCTGGTGGTCTGTTACGGGCTGGCCGTGTGGCTGGTGCTGCTGCTCTGTGGTGGCATGATTGCCGACCTCTACCAGTTGGGTGACGAAGCCCGTGCCGTGTTCATGGCCTTTTGCTTGTGGGGCGGTGGCCTCTGGGTTCTGATAGGCCTGGATTTCGTCGCCATCGCGGTATTCCTGACCATGAACAGGTCGTGGTGGGTCGCGGTATTTGCCTGGCTCAGGGCAACGGCGGGTACAGTGCCGTTCGTCTTCGCCGGGACCCACTGGTTCGGCAGCAGCGGCGCCTTGCCCGGCATGTTTACCGGCAATGCGCTCATCGCGCTGATCTCCATCACCACGGCGTCGCTGACGGCGAAACGGTTTTTTACCAGCAGGGCCCCGGTCATGAGCATCGGGGCACATTGAATCAAGGCGTTATCAGGTTTTTATGGTCATCGAAGAATCAGGGAATGAATCCGCAGAAACGGCCCCACCCAAGCGTCGCCGCGCGCCCAAGGGAGACATGCGCAGAAAGGCCTTGCTGGATGCCGCTACCGTCGTTTTTGCCAGAGACGGCTATTCGAGTGCGTCGATGCGCGAGGTTGCACTGCTTGCCGGTATCACTACGGTAGGGTTGCTGCACCATTTTCCCAACAAGGAAGCCTTGCTCGCCGCCTTGCTGGAGCGCAGGGACCAGCGGGTCACCTCGCGCTTTCAGGATCTGGTCACCGAGCCGACGCTTGAAGGGTTTCTGAAGTTTCTCAAGCTGAGCATGAGTTTCAGTATCGAGAATGCCGAGGAGTGTCAGGCAGCGCTGCTGATGAATACCGAGAGCCTGTCGAAGGCGCACCCGGCATGGGCCTGGCACCTTGAGCGATTCCAGCTGACCCACGAACACGCACGCAGCCATTTGCAGGCGTTGATAGAAGCGGGGGAAGTGCGCGGCGATATCAATGTCAAAGCCCTGGCCCAGGAGATCTTCTCGGTCATGGACGGCTTGCAGATTCAGTGGCTGCGAAGCCCCCGCGACGTGGATGTCATGGCGGTTTTCGATATCTACGTGCAGCGATTGGGAAGGGATATCAAGGCTCATCCATGAGCCTTGACGGGGTGCATCAGTAGGTCTGTGCCGCGCTGACCTGGACTGCCTTGCGCAGTGGCAATGGCAGCGGGTTGCTGTCACGCGTGGTCAGTTTTTCCGGGTACAGGGTGATCAGCGTCCTGTTGAGCGTGAGGTTCTCCGAATCCGCGCCGACGAGGATCTTGAACTTCCCGGCATCGACGTCCCAGCTTGCCGTCTTGTCGACGTAGTAAGCCAGGGAGCGCGAGTCTATCGGTACGCTGACGGTCTTGCTCTCGCCCGGCTGCAGGTACACCTTGGTGAAGCCCTTGAGCTCTTTCTCCGGACGGTCCACGGCAGGTTTGACCGGCTGCACATACAGCTGCGCCACCTCGAAGCCGGCCTTGTCGCCGGTGTTGGTCACCGTGAATTTCACGTCGATCGTCGAGCCTGGGGTCAGCACGTTGGTCGACAGTTTCAGGTCGCTGTAGCTGAACGTGGTGTAGGACAGGCCATAGCCGAATGGATAAAGCGGCTTGGCGTGTTTCTTGTCATACCCGCGATAACCCATGTACAGGCCTTCGCTGTAGGTCATCTCGGTCAGCGGGTTGCTGCCGCGATAGGCCGCCGGATCCGGATAAGAGGCATAGCTCGGGTTATCCTCGATGTTCTTGTCGATCGTGACCGGCAACTTGCCCGACGGGTTGACCTTGCCGTAGAGGATCTCGGCCAGTGCCTGACCGCCTTGCTGGCCCGGGAACCAGGCTTGCAGCGTGGCGCCGACCTTGTTCGCCCATGGCTGCATATTGGCCACGCCACCGCCGTGCATGACCACGATGGTGTTGGGGTTGGCCTTGGCAACGAAGCTGATCAGCTCAGCCTGTTGGTCCGGCAGATCGAAGCCGTGGTCGGAACCTTCGCCTTCGTTTTCAGACGTGGTCCCGGTCGCAACCACCACCGCATCGTATTTCGACAGATCCTTCGGCGGACGCAACGAAGCCCAGCTCATCTGCACGCCGGTCAGGCCGCCCAGTGCGGGAATGAAATTACCCTGTACGCGCTGGTATTCCAGTTTCACGGTATAGGTCTTGCCGGCTGACAATGCGGCAGTCTTCCCCGACGTTGTCAGTGCATTCACCACATCGCCCGAGTAAGGCACGCCGTCGCTCTGCACGATGAGCTCATCATTGACCCAGAGTTTGTACGGGCCATCCGCACGCACCTTGAACGCCTGGGCGCCCGAAATGGTGGGCTTGATGGTAGTGGTGAAACGTGCCGAGAAAGCGCCGGCTGTCGGGCTGAAGCCAGACACTGCCGTGCTGCCTGCGTTGGTCACGTTGCTGCCGGTGGTCCAGTTCAGGTTCACGCCGGGCTCGACGCGCGTCAGTACCGGGTCACCGGAAAAGCTGGTGTTAGAGAAGTATTCGGCTTTTACCCCGGCGTTGCTGATCCCGTTGTCACCGGTTGCCGGCTGATACCACACCGAGCTCGCCGGATTCAGGCTCATCTCCGACAGATACGTGACATCGCTGCTGCTGGAGGCCAGTTGCTGCAAGCCGCTCAACTCGGTCACGTAGCTATTGGGCGGTGAATTGGCGGTGCCGAAAGGCGATGCCGGTACGTCGTGCGCCCAGTTGCCGATCACGGCGATTTTCGCTGAACGCTCCAGCGGCAGCAGCGGTTTGCCGGCAGCGGTGTTCTCGTTGCGCAGCAACACGATGGATTCGCGCGCGGTATTCAGCGCGGCACGCATGCCGTATTCCGGATGTTCCAATGTCTTGGCGGTGTTGAGGTTGTTCTGCAGGTCGTAGCTGACGATGCCACGCAGGTTGCGTTTGACCTTGTCGTCGATCACGTTCTGGGTCAGTTGCCCGCTCCACAGGTAGGGCAGGAGATTGGCTTCGGTAAACTGCAGGCCGGAGGGCATGTCGATGTCCGTACCGGCCCACGCGCCCTTGAAGGCATCGTGGATGGCGTTGAAATCACTGATGACCATGCCCTGATAGCCCCATTCGCCCTTGAGCACTTCAGTGATCAGGTGATGGTTTTCACAGGCATAGTCGCCGTTGACCTTGTTGAAGCCGCACATGATCGAGGCGACATTGGCGTTCTTCACCATCGACTCGAAGCCTGGAAGGTACAGTTCGCGCAGGGTGCGCTCATCGACCTTGACGTCGATCGCCTGACGATTGGCTTCCTGCTCGTTGGCCAGGTAGTGCTTGCCGCTGGCCTGGATGCCCTGAGCCTGAATGCCGTTGACGATAGCGGGTGCCAGAACGGCGCCGAGGAACGGGTCTTCACCGCTGACGTATTCTGCCGAGCGGCCGTTGTAGGGCGTCCGGTACAGGTTCACGCCTGGCGAAAGCATCTGCTGGCCGCCGGAAATTCGCGTTTCATAAGCGATGGCCAGGCCGAATTCCTTGGCCCGGTTGATGCTCCAGGTCGCTGCCAGCGCAGACTGCGACGGGTACTGGGCGCCGAAGGTGGCGTTGTTGACGTGCACGCCCATGGACGAGTCATACGCCACGGTGCCCTTGATGCCCCACTTGAGCAGCGACGGGATCATGTGACCGTCGTTGACGCGGGTGAAGTTGATCTTTTCCGACTGGTTCATGTTATCGAGAATCGAGCTGACGCGCGCTTCGACTTCGTTGCCGGTCGCCGGGGTCACGGCGGCGAGTGCAAGGTTGGCCTGCATGACGCTGAACGTCAGCAGACTCAGGCCCAGCGTCTGTTTGAAGGCTGACAAGGCAAGTGTCCTTGCGGTCGATGTGATCGGTTGATTGAGGTTGTTCATGGTCGTTGTGCCTGGGCAGGGGCGTCGTCGGTGTTCGCCGGCGCGTCGAGCAGGGACGACGAACTCTGCTGTTGGGCCGGGTTGATCTTGTCGGCGCCTGACAACTGGTCGCGCTTGGCTTCCACCTGCGTCCGGATCTGTTGATCGGAGCCAGTGGCAGGTGTGCTGGAAGTTGAGTCCGCGGCGAAAGTTAAGGCACTTTGCGCGCACAGAAGTACTGCACTGAAAACAGACAGCATTGATCTAGTCATCGATTGAATCTCGATTAATGGTTTGCAGGATAAAACGGACGGCTGTGGCAATCGCACAGGGCTCGGCTGAACAATCAGTCCAGCGCGACAGTAAACAGTTCACAGGTCGCTAAAGTATGAGTAATGGAGATTTTAATAAATGATGCTACCTGGCCATCATGTGGTTTTTTCAGAATAGGCCGGAGGTTTTAGACCGATTTTTAAGAATAAAATCGGTAATTTAGCAATTTTACAGCCATAAAAATCCATTAAATCATCAAATGTTAGAGTTTTATTGTTTTTTAATAAACCTAATTGTCGTTAGGTTTAGCGAGCTGGTAAGCTTTGCATCCTCGTGGTTCGTGCGCGTTTTAAAAAGCCGGCTCCCTAAGAGAAAGTATCGGGATGTACACGTGAATTAATGCGCGCTTAAAGGAATTTTCAGGCCTTGAAGTGCACGTTAATTAACGACGTCTTTAATTTCTATTCCATTAAATTTGGACGTGAAAGTGTGCATTACCGACCGACCGACCGACCGACCGACCGACCGACCGACCGACCATGGCCGTGTGCAGGTGGCGCAAGGGCAATAGGGATAATCAGCCGACGGCGCGTCAGTTTTTATTACGTTAAAGGCAATCGTGGTGAGTGAGGGAAAACAGCGGGTCGACCTCGCGGTGTTGAGCATCGTCGGTCGCCTGTGCTTCAGCAAACCGCAAAAACTGACCTTCGGTCAGATCTACAGGGAACTGGTGCGCGCGTATTCAAGCGCCCCGGCAATCCACGTCTGCGTGGCGACAGTCGACACGCTGGTCAGGGAAGGGCTGTTGATCTCGACAAGAGTCCTGGAACCCGATCATTCATTTCCCTACACCCAGCACATCATCAGCGGTCTGACCGAGGTCGGCGCAGCCTCGCTGAGAGGCTGCGAAAATGCGTTGACCGAGCCGCAAGGGCTTACTCGCTGTGTGGCAGCGACAGGTAATACTGGCCCAGCTCAGTCAGCTTGCCCTCAGCGTCCAGCAAACTTGAAAAGTGCGGGTCAGGGTTCATCCGGCCGGTGAACCAGGCGTATCTGAACACGTCCTGGCGCTGCTCAAGGGTGGCGACCATTTCCGCCATCTGCCGCTTCTGCTTGTCGACCGAATCAATCTGCGCTCCGTCATCCGGAGCGTGCCAATTGGCGAACTCGGTGACCCAGAAGGGTTTTCCGTACTTCGACAGCCGGTCGAGCATCCCTGGCAAGCCATAGTCGTACCAGTGAAAAGCCAGGTAATCGATGCGCGGGTCGCGATTCTGATTCATCGACCGATAGGCTGTGTAGAAGGCATCGAGCCACACGACCGGGTCACCGTAGCCCGGCATGGTTCCCCAGTTCATCGCTGGCCCCACCAGTTTTACGCCGGTCTGGGCGGCGATCTGTTCCAGTCTCGGCCAGAAGCCGGCCGCCGCTTCGGGCGTCATGTTGGCCTGATCGAGCAGATTCGGCTCATTGATCACCAGCAGATAGCGGATGGCTGAGTGAGCCAGCAGGTATTGCTTCAACTGCCCGTCGTCAACGTTGCCGTTCCATACCATCGGAATGAAATCCACGCCGTACATCGAGGCGTAGTCGTACGACGCCAGGCGGTCGTGGGGCCTGGGGCTCCAGTTGTACCACCAGCTCACGCCTGCAGATAACGCACTCAGGTCGGCGGGCAGGGCGATGTCGTAGGCGATGCCGCGCTTGGCGCTTTTTTCTGCAGCCCATGCCGGTGCTACGCACAGGCTGAGCATCAGCGCCACAAGGGCCAGAAAGGTCGGGAAAAAACGTGCTGACGGGTTCTGCGGGGTCATTGGCAAATCTTCCTTGAGGGTGGAGAGGTGCAGAGCATGCGCTGCCGTCAGCCAGCAGAAAGCATGCCACCTGTATCGTCCCGTATACCCTGCCAAACCCCGACAGGCATTACCACCGGTAATGACTTGTTACCAGGGATCTCCCTCGGCCTGGCGCAAATCCAGCGTGCCGCTGTCACTGAAGCGCATTGTGCCGAACAGGCCGCCGGCCAGCTTGCCGCGAAGCGTATAGGGCAGATTGTCCAGACGCTGGCTCTGACTAAGCCCCAGTGCCTGGCGCAAGGCAGCGAATGCCGACACGCTGACCGGCACCACCAGCACTGCCTCGGAGAAGCGTCCTACAGTGCCTTTCTGGTTGCTGACCCCGGAGGCCAGCAGCCTGTCGTTCACGTCCAGGTCCAGCGCGACGCCGCTGTAGTTGATCTCGGTCTCGTTTGGATTCTGCACCCGCAACGTGACTGCCATGCGCAGTTCCAGGCCCTGGCCGGGGATGGGTTCGATACCCACGACACTGATCGCCAGCGGGTCTCGATGGGGAATCAGCGCACAGGCGCTCAAGCCGAGGATGAGCAGCCCCGAGAGCAGGGCGCGGATCAGGCGTAGCGGCATTCGTGTGCTCCAGCGTCAGGTTCAGTGATCTTCAGACCTCGCCAGTGGTGAGAGATTCGCCGCGTCGGGCACGATGCCGGGATAGCGGCTAATCTGCCTGCCTCAACCATTGCGTCTGCAAGGCAGCAGGTTGATGATTCCCCCGTACCTTTAGAAAACCGTACCTATAAAAACAAGACTGGAGATAGCCATGTCCATCGAAAGGACACCCCCTCATCAAGACCCCGTGGTCATTGTCAGTGCCGTGCGCACGCCCATGGGTGGTTTTCAGGGCGATCTGCAGAGCCTCAGTGCCACCGCGCTGGGATCGATCGCCATCCGTGCCGCTGTCGAGCGGGCAGGCATCGAGCCTGCAGACGTGGAGCATGTGCTGTTTGGTTGTGTGCTGCCGGCAGGTCTGGGCCAGGCACCCGCTCGGCAGGCGGCGCTGGGTGCCGGGCTCAGCCATGCGACGCTGTGCAGCACGGTCAACAAGATGTGCGGTTCCGGCATGCAGAGCGCAATCATGGCCCATGACCTGTTGCTGGCAGACAGTACTGCGGTGGTGGTGGCTGGCGGCATGGAGAGCATGTCCAATGCGCCTTACCTGCTGGACCGCGCGCGCAGCGGTTATCGCATGGGGCACGGCAAGGTGCTCGATCACATGTTTCTCGACGGCCTCGAGGATGCCTATGAGCCAGGACGGCTGATGGGCACCTTCGCCGAGGACTGCGCCGGGCTCAACGGTTTCACTCGCGAGGCGCAGGATGCGTTTGCCCTGGCCTCACTGGCTCGCGCGCAAAAGGCCATTGCCGAAGGCCATTTCGACGCCGAGATCGTGCCGGTGCAAGTCACCGTGGGCAAGGAGTCGAGGCAAATCACCCACGATGAGCAGCCCCCCAAGGCGCGTCCCGACAAGATACCCACGCTCAAACCCGCTTTTCGCGAGGGCGGCACGGTCACCGCGGCCAACTCCAGTTCTATCTCCGACGGCGCAGCAGCGCTGCTGTTGATGCGTCAGTCCGAGGCTCAAAGGCGTGGCCTGCGGCCTCTGGCGGTGTTTCATGCGCATGCGGCATTTGCCGACGAGCCGGGCCTGTTTCCAACAGCGCCGATAGGCGCCATTCAGCGCCTTTTGGGCAAGACAGGCTGGAGCCTGGATGATGTGGATCTGTTCGAGATCAATGAGGCGTTTGCGGTGGTGCCACTGGTGGCAATGCGCGAGCTGGGCATCCCGAACGATAAAGTCAATGTCAATGGCGGTGCCTGCGCGCTTGGTCATCCGATCGGCGCCTCGGGTGCGCGGATCATCGTGACGCTGCTGGCGGCCTTGCGGCATCGACAACTCAAGCGTGGCCTGGCGGCGATCTGCATCGGCGGCGGTGAAGCTACTGCGATAGCTATCGAGTTGTTGAATTAGCCTTGTTAATCAATGGCTTGATCTAATAATTGAATGTTGAATCTATAAAAAGCTGCTGATTGTGTAATTAAATAAAAAGGATATTTATCAATGCTTTACGAGACTATTCTCATTGAGATTATAGGTGGTGTGGGCCTGGTCAGACTTAACCGGCCCGATGCGTTGAACGCCTTGAATGCGCGTCTGATCAACGAATTGAACCATGCGCTCGATCAGTTCGAGGCGGACAGTGCGATCGGCTGCATCGTGCTGACCGGCTCGGAAAAAGCCTTCGCCGCTGGTGCGGACATCAAGGAAATGGTCGACCTGTCCTACCCGCAGATCTACCTCGATGACCTGTTTCGTGACAGCGACCGGGTCGCGGCCCGACGCAAACCCCTGGTGGCTGCGGTGGCCGGTTTTGCCTTGGGTGGCGGCTGTGAACTGGCATTGATGTGCGATTTCATTCTGGCTGCCGAGAACGCCAGGTTTGGACAGCCCGAGATCAATCTCGGCGTGTTGCCGGGGATGGGCGGAACGCAGCGTCTGACCCGCGCAGTCGGCAAGGCCAAGGCCATGGAGATGTGCCTGACCGGCCGATTGATCGATGCTCACGAGGCCGAGCGCGCCGGTCTGGTGGCCCGCGTGCTGCCGCTCGATCAGTTGCTGCCGGAAGCGCTTGCAGTGGCAGCGGTCATCGCCAGTAAATCCCTGCCAGTGGCGATGATGGTCAAAGAGAGCGTCAACCGCGCGTTCGAGGTGAGCCTGGCCGAAGGCATCCGCTTCGAGCGCCGGGTTTTTCACGCCGCCTTCGCCAGCCAGGATCAGAAGGAGGGCATGCGCGCCTTCATCGACAAGCGCCAGCCCGATTTCAAGGACTGCTGATCTGCATGGGCAACGATCAGAATGCGTTGCGCGTCGACCTGCAACTCGGCGGTCCGCCCGCGCACTGTGAATCCGTCATGCGCGTTGATGTGCAGGCGCTGACCGTTCGCCAGTCGAACGCAGTCGGTGGGGTAAGCAGTCACTGCGTCCTGCCCCGGATTCGCTAACAGTGCCGCGCAGATCACGGGGCGTTCGGGATGATTGTCGAGGTAGCGGACCCGCACACGTGTACCCGCCGGTAGCCGATGAATCTCCGGGCAGGCGACTTTTGCCATCGGCCAACGTTGTGCGGGTTGGTCTTCCGGGCCTTGAGCGTGCCAGTCGAAGCGGATTGAACGATATCCGGGTGGGTCCGGTTGGTTGTCGTTGCGCTGCAAGGTGGCGAAATGCTCACCGGTGACAATGGGTCGAGGGTGGCTGATCGACGGGCGAAACGGCGTTGCCCAGGGTATTACCCTGAAGCTGTTGCAGTAACCGTTGCCTTGCAGTTGTTCAGCCTCGGGTGACGAACGTTGCGCTTCGACGAGGATGCGCAGGATTGCCAGCGCATCATGAGCGGCGGCGCCCTTCAGCACCTGTAACTGCCTGCCTGCGTGAACAACTTCGGTCAGCAACCACTGATCATTAAGCAATGGCTCCGGGTGATCGAGCACCTGAATGACTTCACCACACTGCAAGGCGGTGTCGATGCTTTGTCCTCTGACATCACTCCGTTCGCAACGCAGGCGCTCCAGTCCGCGACTGCCACGCTGCCGACTCAGTGCCTCCCGGGGACTGATCGCTCCACGTAAGCCTGGCGGTTGAAAGGCATGATTGGCCGCTATCGTCAGAGGGTGTGCATCGTGCGGCGAAGAAGGTGCGTGCGCAGGTTGCGGGTGGTCGGCGGGTTGTCTTGAAAACTGCGGAAACCCCAGTCGCTCGGCGAGGTGTAACAGCGTCTCTCTGGGTACGTCTGACGCTTGCGGGCGCTTGAAACGCACCGGCAATGGCTGCGCCGGAAAGCTGGCAGGGTCGTCCGAGAACACCAGCCGGTGGCCGCTCCGGCGATGCTCGAAGCGGAAATGCATGCCTTCTTCCTCGCACAGGCGCTGCAACAGGTGCAGATCGCTTTCGTCGTACTGGATATGTAGCGGCCTGGCAGGATAAAGACCGTTCACGTGCTCGAAGCGGTAAGCGTTCGTTCCGATACCGTGTGCTTCAAGCAAGCGCACGATCAGTTGAGGAATCGCACGGTCCTGATAGGCGCGGCGTTGTCGATGTTGCGCCAGCCGCTGCAGATCAGGCACCAGAATCAGATGGTAAAGGCTCACGCGATTCCCCCTGTGCAGCCGGGCCGCATGCTCGATACGGCCATGCCTGCCGCCGCCAGATTCGCCGAAGCTTAAAAACGCTTCGCGATGCAGCAGGCTGCGCACATCCAGCTGCGGGTGGCTGCCGATCATCCAGAGGTCGAAGCGATACGTTTCGTTGAGGGCTTCATGGCCGGCGAAGTTGATGATATGCAGATCCGGCTGGCAGTCGGTGATCGCCAGCATGAAGGGCACTTGCAGGTCCTTGCGCATCTGCGGGGCTCTCTAGCTTCAAAAACGGGGCCGCGCAGGTTACGGAATACGGAGGCGCAAAAGCATTGCTGCAAGGTTTTTCGGAAAGAGCCTACAAGCGGTGACGGAAAGAAGATGATCGCCGTTGGCCGGATTGGCAGCCATCCTGGCGAGTTCATAAGGCCAATCTGTCTGTCGGGGGTTTCATCTGCCGTGATCGCGTATAAAATGCGCCGCGCCGGACAGGGTATTTGCCGGTGACCCTTTTTCAGCGCCTTGCCAGCGCCGCGTTCTGTGAGTCATGCAGGCGCAGGCGGCGAGGTGCCTAGCGAATCAAGAGAGCAGACATGGGCGCACAGTGGAAGGTCAAGCATAAAGAAGCGGCAGCCAATGCCAAGGGACGTACGTTTGGCAAGCTGTCCAAGGAGATCATGATCGCAGCCCGCGCTGGCGCAGACCCGGACATGAACTCGCGTCTGCGGCTGGTGGTCGAGCAGGCCAAGAAGGCCTCGATGCCGCGCGAGACCCTGGAGCGTGCCATCAAGAAGGGCGCAGGCCTGCTGGGTGAGAGCGTCAACTTCGAGCGTCTGACCTACGAAGGTTTTGCGCCACACCGCGTGCCGGTGATCGTCGAGTGCCTGACCGACAACATCAACCGGACGGTCTCGGAAATTCGCGTGCTGTTCCGCAAGGGCCAGTTGGGCGCTGCGGGTTCGGTTTCGTGGGACTTTTTGTATCAGGGCATGATCGAAGCTGTTCCTGCAGCAGCGGATGCCGACCCGGAGCTGGCGGCAATCGAGGCCGGCGCTCAGGATTTCGAGCCAGGTGAAGAGGGCGCGACGCTGTTCCTCACCGAATCCACCGACATGGACGCGGTCTGCAAGGCGCTCCCGGAGTTCGGTTTCACCGTCCAGTCCGCGCAACTGGGCTATCGCCCGAAAAGCACCGTGGACGGCCTGACCGATGAGCAGATGGCCGAAGTCGAAGCGTTTCTCGAAGCCATCGACAACCACGATGACGTGCAGAACGTGTACGTGGGCCTGGCAGGTTGATCACTGCGCAATGGAGCGCTTTACGCGCTCCATGTTTTTATCTGTAGAAGAACCTCTGCCAGCGACGGTCGTTGCTGGCAATCAGGCTGCACGCAACTCGCCTGCAGCGCCTGTAGACCCGCCATGACGTTCTGATCCTGCGGATCTGCCTCGCAACGCTCCAGCAATTCCCCCAGCAAGATACCGAATGCCCGCGTTTCGATGCGCTCCAGCGCCTCACCCAGCCCGGCTGACGGGTGAAAGGACGCCGCGCCGAAGTCGCTGAGCAGGCAATGGCCATCCTCCTGCACAAGAATGTTGTGACCATAAAGGTCGCCATGCGTGATCCCGCGGGCGTGCAGGTGCGCGGTGACCGATGCGATGCCTTCAGCGAGGCGCAGCAGCACCGGCAGGGAAAAGCGCGTATCGCTGGCGTAAACATCGCGGCTACAGGATTCCAGGCTCGGCGGCCCGGCCAGATTGCCGAAATCAGGGGCTATCAGCGCCATGACCAGGCCGCGCTGCTGCTCGGGATGTCCGCTGATCTGTCCAAGCACCTCGATCAGCTGTGCGTGGCGGCCTGCTGCGATGCACGCGGCCATTTCATTGAGTGGCGAGCCATCGCTGGTGACCGCGCCCTTGTACAGCTTGACCGCTGCCATGCGCTCAGCGCCGGCGTCGTGCCAGACCGCCTGCTGAATGATCCCCGACGCACCTTCGCCCAGGCGCTGGTGAAGGCTCAGGTGTTGCCAGGGGATTTCCCGGATCGGCGCGTTGGGACGTTCGGCGCACAGCGGGTTGTCGGCGAAGGCGAGCCATGCCAGCGCAGGCAGGCTCAGCAGCCAGTCCGGCAACTCGGTCAGGCGATTGGCGGCAATGCGGATCAGTTCCAGCCTGTGACACTGCGCGAGGGTCGCGGGCAGGGTGCGCAAGCGGTTGCCGGCGAGCATCAGCTTTTGCAGGTTTGGGCGGCGGCCCAATTCGTCGGGCAGCAACTCGATGCGGTTATCGGTGAGGATCAGCCAGCGCAGGCGCGGCGGCAGTGCCGCGGCGCTGACCTGCTCTATGCGGTTGGCCTTGAGGCCGACAATCTGCAACTGCGGGCATTGGCCAATGCTTTCCGGCAGGTGTGTAAAGGCGTTGTCTGATGCGAACAGCACGCGCAGGCGGGTCAGGCGACCCAGGTCGTCAGGCAGCGAGGTCAGCCTGTTGCTGCTGAGGTTCAAGACTTCCAGCGTGTCGGCCAGGTCGAAGATTTCGACCGGGAATTCGCTCAGGCCACAGGAGAGGTCAAGCCGTTTGATGCCTGCCAGCTTGCCGGCGCGTAGGTCTGCGAGGGTATGCATGAATAGGTTCGGTCATTGATGTCGGACGAGGCGCGCATGATAACGGGAGTTGCCGCCGCTGACTCCCTGCAAAGCGGCTCAGCTCAGGCAGCGGTCGACCCATTGACGCACGCGTTCGGGCGCAGGTGCCGATTCGGCATACAGAATCCGGTAAATCATCGGCGCAACGACGGCATCGATCATGTCGTCGGCACTGGGAGAAACCTCGCCGCGAGCGATGGCACGATCGATCATGACCTGCAGCTGCTCGCGAACCATTGCCGCGCACTTGCCGACACAGCCGGAGGTGCTGGCGGCGACATCGCGCATCAATGCCCGGCCAGGTGCCGAGGACATTTCGTCCAGATACATTTCACTCCAGGTCAGCAGGTCCTGATGCAGGCTGCCCTGATCGATCGGCACGTCAGGGCGCAGACGCTCCAGGGCAGCGTCCGCCAGCAACGTGGTCAGATCACCCCAGCGGCGATAAATAGTCGACGGCGTGACGCCTGCGCGGGTCGCGATCATCGGCACGCTGAGTGCTGACCGATCGTGTTCCTGCAACAAATCGCGGACCGCGCGGTGAATGGATTCCTGCACCCGGGCACTGCGGCCTCCGGTGCGAACTGCTTCTTTGATAGCCATACGGCGGACCTTAACACAAAGTATTTGCTTTAAGCGCTATCACGTCGCACACTCCGCAAAAGCTAATTTATGGCTTTAACAGATTGCATTGGCGGAGAGCGTATCCATGTCCCTTTCTTCAAACGATTCGACGTCGCCAGACGTGAAGTCTGACGGTCGGGCACGAAACCATCTCGGGTTTCTGGCGTTTACCACGTTATGCTTTTTCGCTGCGTCCAGCACGCCCACGCCGCTTTATCACCTGTATCAGGAGGCATGGGGATTCTCTGCGGGCGTGCTTACCCTGATTTTTGCAGTATATGCATTCAGCCTGCTGGCTGCCTTGCTGATGGGCGGATCGCTGTCTGACTATCTGGGACGGCGCCCGGTGATTTTCGGTGCCTTGCTGCTGCAAAGCGTCTCGATGCTGCTGTTCATTCTGGCCAGTGATGTCAGCTGGCTGGTGGCCGCGCGCCTGCTGCAGGGTTTTGCAACGGGGCTGGCGGCCAGCGCACTGGGCGCAGCCTTGCTGGACAGTGATTCGGTCAAAGGACCGTTGATCAACAGTATTTCGCCGATGCTCGGCATGGCCGTTGGCGCTCTGGGCACGGCACTGCTGGCGCAGTTCGCGCCGTTGCCGCTGATGCTCGGTTACTGCTTGCTGCTGGCCGCATTCCTGAGTCAGGCCCTGTACCTGGGACGCGTCGAGGAAACCGTCAGTCGCCAGCCCGGTGTCTGGCAATCCCTCAAGCCCTCGTTGCATGTTCCGCAGCAGGCACGGCGCATGCTATGGCTGGTCCTGCCGGTGGACATCGCCGCGTGGGCGCTGGGCGGCTTCTTTCTGTCGTTGAGCCCGTCCTTGCTGGTGGCGGCGACCGGCTCCACCTCACCGCTCAATGGCGGCCTGGCGGTTGCGGCGCTGACTCTAAGCGGCGCTGCGGCGATTCTGACGCTGCGTCAGCGTGAGCCGGTGCTCGGCTTATGGGTTGGCGCGAGCTTTCTGCCGTTGGGTGTTGCGGTGGTCCTGCTTTCGATCAACCTCGGTTTGCTGTGGTTGTTTTTCGTCGGTGCAGTGGTTGCAGGTGTGGGTTTCGGATCGAGCTTTCTGGGCGCGCTGCGCATGCTCATGCCACTGGCGCATGCCCACGAGCGGGGCGGGCTGATGTCGGCTTTTCTGGTGCTCAGTTACCTGGCCTTCTGCATACCGGCACTGGTCGCCGGATTCTTTGCCCGCTCGGCAGGGCTGGTGATGACCAGCAATGTCTACGGGGCAGTGGTGATCACGCTGGCGCTGATCGCGCTGGCCAGTCTGATCGTACGCCGTGCGGCCAGCGCAAACAAAAATGCCCACGCGTAGGTGGGCATTTCGGTTTGCCTGAAGACAGCAGAGCCCTTAGCGAAGCTCTTTTACCATCTCGGACAGCACGGTCAGTATGTCCCCGGCCAGTTGCGCGGAACGCTTGCCTGACCAGCCGGTGACCGGGTCTGGCGCGTTGTCGTGATCCTTGAAGGGCATTTCCAGGGTCAGTGACAGGCACTTGTAGCGTTCGCCCACAGCATTGGCGGCCAGGTTCATGTTGGCCTGACCGGGTGCGCCGCGTGGGTAGCCATGAGCCGTCTGGAAGTTGTCGCTGACCTCGCACAGGCGGCTGCGAAAGCGCTCTTCAAGCTGGCGTTGCTGTGCGGTATACCCCGGATTGCCTTCGCAGGCCGCGGTGAATACGTAGGGGATTTCTTCGTCACCGTGCACGTCGAGGAACATGTCCACGCCGTATTTTTCCATCTGCTGCCTGACGAAGGACACTTCCGGGCTCAGCGCTTCGGTACTGTCCTGCCAGGCACGGTTAAGGTCCTTGCCGCTGGCGTTGGTGCGCAAGTGGCCATGAAAGGCCCCGTCCGGGTTGACGTTCGGCACCAGGTACAGGTCTGCCTCGGCCAGCAATTGCTGCAGCGCGGCGTCATCCTTTTGCTGGAGGCGTTCGATCACGCCCTCCATGAACCATTCGGCCATGTGTTCGCCAGGGTGCTGCTGGGCAATCATCCAGATCTTGCGTTTGCCTTCGGCACCGTCACCTTTGCGCAGCAGCTGAATATCCCGGCCCTCGACGCTTTTGCCGACAGCCAGCAACTGTGTACCGGCTTTTTCCTGCGCCTGTTCGATCAGCCAGTCATGGCGTTCACGGCTGTAGGGTTCGAAGTACGCAAACCAGACCTGCGGTTGCTCCGCGGCCAGGCTGAAATTCAGCGCCTTGCCGTCGAAATCCGACGCGACACGAAACCAGTTCTGATGGTCGTAGGACGCCACGGCGTTGTAGCCGCTCCAGGCACTGTTGAAAGTGGATTGGCTGGCATTGGTGAGGCTGAAGCCGTAGGTCTGGCCGACGTTCAGGCCGTCTGCCTTGAAATGAAACCACTGGAAATGCGCGCTTTGCGTGTCGGGCCGAATCGCCAGTCTGATATGCGCCGGGTCGCTTGCGTCGAGAACCTGAATGTTGCCGCTGTCGAAATCTGAACCGATAGTGAGAGTCAAGATAGGTGCCTGCTGCGTAGATGCCTTTTCAGGCCGCTACTGTACACCGATCGACATCGCGTCCTGCGACGTAAACTTCACTGCAACGGTCATCTGCGCGTCAGGAGATGGCCTCGGCGGTGACCATCAGGCTGCAGATGAAGGCGGTCAGCAGGCACCAGGCCAGATACACGCGGCGCTTGCGCCGATGCCAGCCGGATGCGCCGAGTAAAGAGGCGGGTGCCTGCAACTGACGCCACAGTCGCTCGCTGTTCTGGAAGGCCGAAAGGTGCGCGGCATCGGCGTCCAGCCAGTGACGAAACTCGATGCGTTCACTGGCGGTTGCCGCAGGGCTCTGCAAGTGCACATACCAGCGGCTGGCCTGATCCTGAATGGCGGCCTGAGTGGCAGCGCTTGTGGTGTCAGCCGCGCCAGGCACGTGGGCCTTGCCCAGCGCGCGAAGCATCGCACGCTCTACCCGCGCGATATCGACGTTCATGAAGGCTGCAATGTCGGCATAGGCTTGGCCGTCGAGTCGGCTGAGCAGGAATATCTGCCGGGTCCGGCGCGAGAGCTTGCCCAGTCGGTGGCCGAGTTCGATGGCCTGCAGCGTGGGTTGCGGCTCGGGCAGGCGGGCGGGGAGGTGCAGTAGAGACGAGAGCTGATTACTCATGATGTATCGCTCGCTGGTCGTCCATGGGAATCTTCCTTGCGATGTTGGGTAGCGTCCGTGACAAGCGTAGACTAATGAATACGAGAATCATTCTCAAGTGAAAAGTCCCAGCATTTACGTTTTATCTGCCGCATCCAGGCGTTTTTGCCCTAAAAGCATGGCCTTGATCGAGGCGCTTTTGCTATGATCCGCGTCATTGCAACACACCGCGCAATACCCAGACTTCATTAGCCTGAAGCAGCGAAACCATAAAGAAAGAACCAAAAAAAGACCCGGCAAAAAGCCGGGTCAAAAACCGTGATTAGCCTGATGAGGAGATAATCTGGAAGCCGACCTAAGACTTCCGGGTTATCCAGCGAGTCTCGCGACCCGCTGATGCAATAATAATCATTATCATTTGCAAGTCAAATGTTTTTATTGCCCTCATTGATACCGATAATCCGCCAGCGCTCGCTCGGCGGATTTTCTTTGCTCGATTTTCCCCCGATATCGTCTAGTCCAGCGGCAGCTCCGTGGTGCGCTTTACCGTGCTCATGGCGATGTTCGAGTGGGCCTCGTGGACGTGGGGCAATTGCAGCAAATGATCACGTAGAAAGCGTTCGTAGCTGGCGATGTCCTGAGCCACAACCTTGAGCATGAAATCCATCCCCCCGGCCATCGTGTAGCACTCCAGCACCTCGGGGTGGCCGATGATTGCCTCCTCGAACTCGGCCAGATAGCGGCGGCCATGGCCTGACAGCTTGACCTCGACGAATACGGTCATGCTCAGTCCCAGCTTCTGGGTACTGAGCAGGGCGACCGTGCGTTCGATCACCCCGTCTTCCTGAAGCCGGTGAATACGCCTCCAGCAGGGCGATTGCGACAGCTCGACCCGTTCGGCGATTTCCGCGGCCGACAGGCTGGCGTCATGTTGCAGCAGACGAAGAATCTTGCGATCGATGGGGCTCAATTTTGGCTGCATGAATTGACCTTGTTTTTTGTTCTGGTCGAAAAAAGCATGCTCAATATCAGCAGATTTGCGCGCATTTAGAAAGAAAAAGCCTCTTTGCTGCTGGCAGTCTAGTTGCAAGGCTGCCGGGCAGGACCGTCCCGGCGTACAAGACCTGACCCTATAAGAACAAGAGAGGTATTCGCATGTCCCTGGCTGATATTCGTCTGGATGATAAATACCGGCTTGCCACCGGCAATCTGTACCTGACCGGCACACAGGCCCTGACCCGCCTGCCGATGCTGCAAAAGCAGCGTGATGAGGCGCGGGGTCTGAACACTGCCGGGTTTATCTCTGGCTACCGCGGTTCGCCGCTGGGCAATCTGGACAAGAGCCTTTGGGACGCCAAGGACTACCTGCAGCAAAACGCTATCCATTTTCAGCCGGGCATCAACGAAGAACTGGCCGCCACGGCGGTCTGGGGCAGTCAACAGGTCAACCTGTTCCCGCATGGCAAGTACGATGGCGTGTTCGCTCTCTGGTACGGCAAGGGGCCGGGTGTAGATCGCTGCGGTGATGTGTTCAAGCACGGTAACTCAGCCGGTGTTGCCGCCAATGGCGGTGTGCTGATCCTGGCGGGCGACGACCACGGCTGCAAATCATCGACCATCGCCCATCAGAGCGAGCATGCGTTCATCGCCTCGATGATCCCCGTGCTCAACCCCAGTAATGTCCAGGAGATTCTCGACTACGGCATCATTGGCTGGGAGCTGTCGCGCTACAGCGGTTGCTGGGTGGCGATGAAGACCATTGCCGAGAACGTCGACTCTTCCGCGGTGGTCGAGGTCGATCCATTGCGGATCAAAACCCGTATCCCCGACGATTTCGATCTGCCCGAAGGCGGCTTGCACATCCGCTGGCCGGATCCGCCGCTGGCTCAGGAAGCGCGACTCAATACCTACAAGATCTACGCAGCCAGGGCCTTCGCTCGCGCCAACCAGCTCAACAAGGTGGTGATCGATTCTGCGCAACCCCGGCTGGGCATCATCACCACCGGCAAGTCCTATCTGGACGTGCGCCAGGCCCTCGAAGAGCTGGGTATCGATCAGGAACTGTGCGAGAAGGTCGGGATTCGCGTGCTCAAGGTCGGCATGAGCTGGCCGCTGGAACCGGTATCGGTGCACGATTTTGCCGAAGGGCTGGACGAAATTCTGGTGGTCGAGGAAAAACGCAGTGTCATTGAAGACCAGTTGACCGGTCAGCTCTACAACTGGCCCGTGGAACGCCGGCCGGTGGTGGTCGGCGAGTTCGACGAGCAGGGCCGCTCACTGCTGCCGAACCTCAGCGAGCTGACTCCGGCGATGATTGCCAGGGTGATCGCCAAACGCCTCGCGCCGTTCTACAGCAGCCCGCAGATCGAAGCGCGCCTGCAGTTTCTCAGTGACAAGGAGCAAGCGCTGCAGGCGCCGCTGTTCAACACCCAGCGCACCCCGCATTTCTGCTCCGGCTGCCCGCACAACACCTCGACAAAGGTGCCGGAGGGCAGCCGCGCCCTGGCCGGGATCGGCTGCCATTACATGACCATCTGGATGGACCGCGAAACCGACACGTTTACCCAGATGGGCGGCGAGGGCGTGACCTGGATCGGTCAGGCGCCGTTCACCGAAACCCCACACGTTTTCCAGAACCTGGGCGACGGTACCTATTTTCACTCGGGTCACCTGGCGCTGCGTGCGGCGGTGGCCTCCAAGGTCAACATTACTTACAAGATTCTCTATAACGATGCGGTGGCCATGACCGGTGGCCAGCCGATCGACGGCGTGCTGCGCGTCGATCAACTGAGCCGTCAGGTGTTCAACGAAGGCGTGCTGCGCATCGCGCTGGTTTCCGACGAACCGGACAAGTACCCGAGTCGTGAGGACTTCGCGCCGATTACCACCTTTCATCATCGGCGCGATCTGGACAGCGTGCAGCGCGAGTTGCGCGAGTTCAAAGGCGTGTCGGTCATCATCTACGACCAGACCTGCGCCACTGAAAAGCGCCGCCGTCGCAAACGCGGCACCATGCCCAATCTGGAAAAGCGCGCGTTGATAAACCCGGCAGTGTGCGAGGGCTGCGGCGATTGCGGGGTCAAATCCGGGTGCCTGTCTGTGCTGCCCAAGGAAACCGCGCAGGGGCGCAAGCGCGAAATCGATCAGAGCGCCTGCAACAAGGATTTCAGTTGCGTCGAGGGTTTCTGCCCGAGCTTCGTCACCGTGCATGGCGGCAAACTGCGCAAGCCTGCGTTGCCCAAGCAGGTCGAAGCATTCGCGCGTCTGCCGGAACCGGTGCTGCCGTCGCTCGACAGGCCGTTCAATATTCTCCTGCCGGGTGTCGGCGGCACAGGGGTGACCACCGTCGGCGCGATGCTGGGCTATGCCGCGAATCTGGAAGGCAAGGGCTGCAGCGTGCTCGATCAGGCTGGTCTGGCACAGAAATTCGGTCCGGTGGTCAGCCATATCCGCATTGCCGCGCGCCAGGAGGACCTGTTTGCCGTGCGTATCGCCGCCGGTGAAGCGCACCTGCTGCTCGGCTGTGACTTGCTGGTGGCTGCCGGCCCGGACGCGATCGCCAAGCTCGACAGCAAGATTTCCCATGCGGTGGTCAACAGCCAGCAAACACCGACCGCCGAGTTCACGCGTAATCCGGATGCCGTGTTTCCGGCCGAAGCCATGAAGCAGACCATCATTGAGGCGGTCGGCGCGGCGAAGACCCACTTTGTCGAAGCCACGTCACTGGCCACCCGACTGATGGGCGACAGCATCGCCAGCAACCTGTTCATGCTCGGCTATGCGTTCCAGTTGGGCCTGATTCCATTGACCTCGGCGGCCATCGAGAAGGCCATCGAACTCAACGGCGTAGCGGTCAACCTGAATCAGCAGGCGTTTCTCTGGGGGCGTCGTACCGCGCATGATCCCGCCGCTGTGGAGGCCTTCGTCAATCCACAAGACAAGGTCAGCGAGCCGCAATCGGTGGACCTTGATCAGCGTATCCAGAGTAACGTCGATGCCTTGAAGCAGTATCAGAACGCTGCCTACGCGAAGCGCTATCTGGCGTTGGTGCAACGCGTGCGCGACAGCGAATCGCGGGCATTTCCCGGTCAGCAGCCGACGCTGACCGAGGCGGTGGCGTTCAACTACTTCAAATTGCTGGCCTACAAGGACGAATACGAAGTGGCGCGGCTTTACAGCAACGGCGAGTTTACCCGCCAGTTGCAAGCGCAGTTCGAAGGCGACTATCGACTGGAGTTTCATCTGGCACCGTCGTGGCTGGCCAAGCGCGATCCGCACAACGGGTTACCGCGCAAACGCAGCTTTGGCCCGTGGATGCTGCGCGCTTTCGATGTGCTGGCGAGATTCAAATTCCTCCGTGGCACGGCGCTCGATCCGTTCGGTCGCAGTCTTGAGCGTCAGCAGGAGAGGGCGCTGATTGACCGCTATGTCAGCGATGTCGAACTGATCCTGCAGCACCTTCAGGCGCAGAATCGCCACACCGCCTTGAGTCTGGCACGCCTGCCGGAACGCATTCGCGGCTATGGCTACATCAAGGAAAGCGCCATGAAGGCGGCTGCCGTGCAGGCCGATATTCTGCGCAAGAGCCTGGAAAGCGGCGAAGTGGCTGCGCCGAAGCTGTATGAGGCGGCTGCCTGAGGAGCGCAATACCAATCAGCGTGCCAGCTCAGCGTTGGCACGCTTTTCATTACGCGATGCGATCGTCGTGCCGCGTAGAGGTACTGACTACAACGGCCTGAACAAGTGGGCATGCCCAGCGCGGTACAGCGAGGACTCGCTGAAGGTGTCATCGGCAAGCACACGTCCGACCAGAATCAGTGCGGTCCGGCGAAAGCCCTTGGCCTGTACCTTTTCCTCAATATCCGCCAGCGTGCCAACGGCCCAGTCCTGGTCCGGCCAGCTGGCGCGGTGCACCACTGCAATCGGGCAATCGGCGCCGTAATGTGGCATGAGCTCCTCGACGATCCGCTGCAGGTTGTTCACTCCCAGATGAATCGCCATGGTTGCCCGATGGCTGGCCAGGCTGGCCAGTTCCTCGCCGCTGGGCATTGAGGTCTTGTCGGCATAGCGGGTCAGAATCACGCTCTGCGAAACGTCCGGCAGGGTCAGCTCGACGCCCAGCAGCGCAGCGCAGGCAGCGGTCGCGGTGACCCCCGGAATGATTTCGAACGGAATGTTCAGTTCGCGCAGATGGCGGATCTGCTCGCCGATAGCGCCATACAGGCTTGGGTCCCCGGAGTGCACGCGTGCCACATCCTGGCCTTGTGCGTGCGCGCGCTTGATCAGATCGATGATCTGCTCCAGGTGCAGCTCGGCGCTGTTGGTCACCTGCACGGCCTGATGGCCCTCCAGAACGGCGAGGGGCACCAGCGAGCCTGCGTAGATAATGACCGGGCAGCTGCGAATCAGGCGTTGGCCCTTGACGGTGATCAGCTCGGGATCGCCAGGGCCTGCGCCGATGAAATAGACAGTCAATGAATTCTCCGGGGTGAATGAGCGCGGGGAGATTATCCGCTGTGCGCAGGGCTGATTGCCAAGGCAAATGTGGCCTGCGCGCTTTTCTGCCGTTCGATCAGCAGCGTGGCGGTACCGTCTCCCAGTTGCGCCGCCAGCGCCAGAGCCGAGCCTTCGGCGACGCCATGACAGCCAGTGCTCTGGAACACCTGCGCAGAACGGTGCGTGAGGTGCAGTTCCCAGGCCACCAGTTGCGCAGCGTTGAAGCACACCAGCGGCACTGCAAGTTGCCCGGCCAGCTCAAGCAGGCCGGGCTCGGTTTGTTTCAGGTCGATGGACGCCAGCGCGGTCACCCGGCCGATGTCCAGCTCAAGTGCCTGCAGGCTTTGCTCGAGCAGATCGCGCAACAGCGCAGCCGAGCAGCCGCGCCGACAGCCCAGCCCTGCCACCAGTGCTGCGCCGGGTTGAAGCGTCGCTGGATCAGGCTTGATGCAGGTCGACATTGTCGTTATGCACATCGTTTCTGCGGAACAGCCAGGCACTGATCAATCCCAGCGCGACCCAGAACAGCGCGTTGGTCAGCAGCGAGGCCATCATGAACTGCGATTCCAGCGCCTCGGGAGCAAGGCTTTCATGGACCAGCGGCTGTGGCGCGCCAAGCACATGCGGGACCAGCAAAATCGCCACACCCAGTGCTTTGAGCAGCCAGTTCTGACCGAACACCAGCAAGGCCAGCCCGGCGGCAGTCGACGCGGCAGCGCCGAGCCACCACAACTGCCGCTGGCTCAGCTCGGCCGCGGCTGTGCCTGGCAGTTCGGGTGGCAGGCCAAAGGTGGGGGCCAGCACGAACACGGCAAAACCCGCCAGCCCCCACCATGCGCCTTGCACGGTGCGACCCGGCGCGCGCAGGGTGTAAAGCCCGGCAAGCATCAGCGCAAAGCCCACCGCGACCACCAGGTTACCGCCAGTGGTGGATAGCACACGCTGCCAGCCGTTTTCGGGCTCCCAGGCCGCTTCTTCATGGGCATGGCTGTGTTCGGCCATCGCGCCGTCCGCGTGCTGATGCAGTTGCTCGGCAGGCGCGTTTTCGTAGGTCTCGGCCTGCTGGATCAGCGGCACCACCCACAGGCTTTGCAGCAGGGTCAGCAGCAGGGCGGCGAGCAGGCCGGTGAAACCTGCGGTATAGGCGATTCGCTTGAACAATGTGTGGCCCTCAATGGCAAGGAAAGGCAGCGCTGTGACGGGTATCGTGTGCCGCGTTGTGTACGGCCGCGATGTGCGAGAAACCGGCGAAGTACACCAGGCAGGCGCCGAGAAGCGCAGCGCTGATGGCGGCGGTCAGGCGTTGAATGCGTGTGGAGCTGGGTGCGGCGGCGTGGCTGCTGATGGTCGACATGGCGTTCCCTCTTGTTGGTAATCGGCAAGTGGGCCACGCGCAAAAGAACCTGCCGGCAGACGCCGGAGGTTTCAACTGCGCCCGCCCACCGCGGGTTTGTCATTGCAAGCATATCGGGCCGGTCTCCGGGCTCGCGAGGGGCCAGGACGTCAATGCGTCAAAGCCTGCAAGGTCACCTTCCCATGCCAGTGGCACAGTGGATCAGACCTACGCTCGCTTACCGTTGCGGGGGCAGCACCGGACTTGCTCGACAACGCGAGCGCACCGGTTTCCCGTTTCACCCCGTGAGGGGCACCCGAAACAAGGCGTACAGGAGAGCATGGGCGGCGGGGCAGCGTCAATCTGAACGATTGACCTGTCTGCAGTCACTGCGTAGCCTTGCCGGTTCGAGGTTCTCCCCGGGTAAAACATCACCCAGTGGAGCTAAGACGGGAATGCGGTACATGCCGCAGCTGCCCCCGCAACTGTAAACGGTCATGTTCATTGCACAGCCACTGCTGCGGCGGGAAGGCGCGATGAATGCGTGTCGGCACATTATTCATTGCCTGCCGCACGCCGCCGTGAGCCAGGAGACCTGCCTCGAACGGGCCACACATGCTGCGGCCCTGGAGAATTCTCACTACAACCGGGCGGGGTGATCCGGTGGCGATCCGATCTGCGTGTCATGCATGCGGTTCTCGTCCTGTTTGCCCGCCGCATTGCCAAAGGGCACCTGATGAAAACACTGGCCAAGCTTCCCGTCACCATCGTCACCGGCTTCCTCGGCTCGGGCAAGACCACCCTGTTGCGGCACATGCTCGACAACGCCGAAGGGCGGCGCATTGCGGTCATCGTCAATGAGTTCGGCGAGCTGGGCATCGACGGAGAAATCCTCAAGCAGTGCACGATCGGCTGCACCGAAGAAGAAGCCAACGGCCGGGTGTACGAACTGGCCAATGGCTGCCTGTGCTGCACCGTGCAGGAAGAGTTCTTCCCGGTGATGCGCGAACTGGTCGCGCGCCGTGGTGACCTGGACCATATCCTGATCGAGACCTCGGGGCTGGCGCTGCCCAAGCCGCTGGTCCAGGCTTTTCAGTGGCCGGAAATCCGCAACGCCTGCACGGTCGATGCGGTGATCACGGTGGTCGACAGCCCGGCGGTACTGGCCGGTACCTTCGCTGCCTTCCCGGATCAGGTCGATGCGCAGCGCAAACTCGATCCCAACCTGGACCACGAGTCGCCCCTGCACGAACTGTTTGCCGATCAACTGGCCAGCGCCGATCTGGTGATCCTCAACAAGGCCGACATGATCGACGCCGAAGGTCTGGCGACGGTGCGTGCCGAAGTTGCCGAGGAGCTGCCGCCTGCGGTCAAGGTGATCGAAGCCAGCAGCGGTCGCCTGCCGATCAGCGTGCTGCTGGGTGTTGGTGCCGAGTCCGAGCTGCATATCGACGCTCGCAAGACCCACCATGATCACCACGACGATGACGATCATGATGACCACGATCACGACGCGTTCGATTCGATTTCCCTGAAGCTGCCGCAAGCCGATGAGAAAGTCCTGCTCGATGCACTGAATCAGCTGGTGGTGCAACACGGCATTCTGCGTGTGAAGGGCTTCGCGGCCATTCCCGGCAAGCCGATGCGCCTGCTGATTCAAGGTGTCGGCACGCGTTTCGACAAGCATTTCGACCGCGCCTGGCGTGCCGATGAAGAGCGTGCCACGCACCTGGTGCTGATCGGTCAGGAGCTGGATGCCGCAGCCCTGCAAGTGCAACTCAACGCTGCGATTGCCGGCTGACCCATGCATTTACTGAGAACCCAGCCCGGCGGTTTCGTACCTGACGACAATATTGCCGATCTGGGCCAGACGCCGGCCGAGCTGGTGATTCTCTGCAGCGGCGACTCCAGCCTGGCGCTGCTGGCCGAAGCTGCCCGGCAGCTCCCCGAAGACTACCCCAGCCTGCGTCTGGCCAACCCGATGCAGGTCCAGAATCACGCCTCTGTCGACCTGTACGTCGACGAAGTGCTGCGTCACGCAAAGGTCATTCTGATTTCGCTGCACGGCGGTATCGGCTACTGGCGCTATGGCGTCGAGCGGCTGATGGAACTCGCGGCACGTGGTGTTCAGGTCATTCTGGTGCCCGGTGATGACCGCCCCGATCCGGAACTGAGCGATCTGAGCACCGTGCCTGCCGCAGAGCGCGATCGACTCTGGCAGTTCCTGCGTCAGGGCGGCCTGCAGAACGCGCTGCAACTGTACAACTGCATGGCCAGTCGCTGGCTGGACCGCGATTACTCATGGGCCGAGCCCGCGCCGTTGCCGCGCACAGCCATCTACCATCCTCGCCTGGCAAGCGCGCAGCTTGCCGATTGGCAGGCAGACTGGCTTGCCGAGCAGCCAGTGGTGGCGCTGCTGTTCTATCGCTCGCACCTGCAGGCCGCCAATACCGGTTTCATCGACGAGTTCTGTGTCCGCTTGCAGGCGCAAGGCATCAACCCGCTGCCCATTGCCGTGGCCAGCCTCAAGGAACCCGGCTGTTTTACTCAGGTGGAGGACTGGCTGGATGAAGCCGAAACCGAGCTGATCCTCAATACCACCGGTTTTGCCCAGTCGAGTCCGGAAGCGCCGCATCTGCGGCCGTTTCGGCGCAACGTGCCGGTCATTCAGGCCATCTGCGCGCAGGACAACGAGCCTGCCTGGCAGGCCAGCGAACAGGGCCTCGGCGCTCGCGATCTGGCGATGCACATCGCCTTGCCGGAGCTGGACGGACGGATCATCAGCCGGCCGATCAGCTTCAAGGACCTGGCCTGGCGCAGTGAGCGCAGCCAGTCGGACGTGGTCTGCTACCGTGCCCAGCCGGACCGGATGGATTTCGTCGCGGAACTGGCGCGGCGCTGGATCGAGCTTGCGCGCCTGCCCAATGGCGAAAAGCGCGTGGCGCTGATCCTCGCCAACTACCCGACTCGCGACGGTAGGATCGGCAATGGTGTGGGGCTCGATACGCCTGCTGCGGCGCTGAATATCCTGCGCGCCATGCAGGCCGAGGGCTATCCGCTGGCACCGTTGCCGGACACCGGCACCGAACTGATCCAGCAACTGCTGGGCGGGGTGACCAATGATCTGGACAGTATCGACCAGCGCCCGTGTCAGCAGAGCATGGCGCTGGAGGAATACCTGGCGGCGTTCAACGAACTGCCGCAGGAAAACCGCGACGCAGTGAATGCCCGCTGGGGCACGCCGGACACCGATCCGATGTTTCGCAGCGGCCGGATGATGATCGCCGGACTGCGCTTTGGCCTCACGTTCATCGGCATTCAACCGGCGCGGGGTTATCAGGTCGACCCGAGCGCGGTGTATCACGACCCGGATCTGGTTCCACCCCATGGCTATCTGGCGTTCTACTTCTGGCTGCGCAAGGCCTACGGCGCGCATGCGGTGGTGCATGTCGGCAAGCACGGCAACCTCGAATGGCTGCCGGGCAAGGGCGTGGGGCTGTCGCGAACCTGCTGGCCGGACGCGGTGCTGGGCGCCATGCCGAACATCTATCCGTTCATCGTCAACGACCCGGGCGAGGGCGCACAGGCCAAACGGCGCACTCAGGCGGTCATCATCGATCACTTGATGCCGCCGCTGACCCGCGCGGAGACCTACGGCCCGTTGCGCAATCTGGAACTGCTCGCCGACGAATTCTACGAAGCGCAAATGCTTGATCCGCGCCGCGCGCGCGAGCTGCAGCGGGACATTCTCGAACTGGTTCGTGAAACCCATATCGACCGCGAACTGGCGTTGGGCGAGAACCTCGACAGCGATGCCGACGCGGCGCTCTGGCTGCCACGTCTGGACACTTACCTGTGTGACCTGAAGGAATCGCAGATTCGCGATGGCCTGCATATCTTCGGTCAATCGCCGCAAGGTCGCCTGCGCATCGATACCTTGCTGGCCCTGCTGCGTATTCCGCGTGGTGACGGCCGTGGCGCGCAGTCCAGTCTGTTGCGCGCGTTGAGCAAGGCGTTCGAGCTGGACTTCGACCCGCTGAACTGCGAGCTGGCCGAACCCTGGACCGGCCCGCGTCCCGCTGCATTGCAGGCCCTGAGCAGCGACCCCTGGCGCAGTGCGGGCGACGCGCGCGAGCGGCTGGAGCTTTACGCCGCCATCCTTATCGAACGCGTCACGCAGGGCGAAGCGTTGACCGACTTGCCGGCGCACGATGATCTGGCGCTGATTCTCGACAGCTTGCGTGACGTTGTCGCGCCGCGTCTGGATGCCTGCGGCCCCGGCGAAATGCAGGGCATGCTCGATGCCCTGAGTGGTCGCTTCGTTCCGGCAGGCCCCAGCGGCGCGCCGAGCCGGGGCCGTCTGGATGTGCTGCCCACCGGCCGCAACTTTTTTACCGTGGACGTGCGCAACCTGCCGACCACCACGGCCTGGCGAATCGGCTTCCAGTCCGCCAACCTGTTGCTGGAACGTCACCTGCAGGACCATGGCGATCACCTGCGCCAGCTGGGCCTGTCGGTATGGGGCACGGCGACCATGCGTACCGGCGGTGACGACATCGCCCAGGCCATGGCGCTGATGGGCGTGCGTCCGGTGTGGGCGACGGGCAGCCAGCGGGTTGATGACTTCGAGATTCTGCCGATCAGCCTGCTTGACCGCCCACGAGTGGACGTGACGCTGCGGGTCTCCGGTTTCTTCCGCGACGCGTTCGCCAACCTCATCAAGCTGTTCGACGCAGCGGTGCAGGCCGTCGCGGCGCTTGACGAGCCCGACGACCTGAACCCGCTGGCGGCCAGGGTCCGTGAAGAACGGCAAGGCTTCCTCGCAGAAGGTCTGGACGAAGACGAGGCGGCGCGTCAGGCCGGCTGGCGGATATTCGGTGCCAAGCCCGGTGCCTATGGCGCTGGCGTACAGGGTGCTATCGATGGCCGCCTGTGGCAGAGCCGCGACGACCTTGCCGAGGTTTACCTGAACTGGGGCGGTTACGCCTATGGCGCTGCCGATGAAGGTACGCCTGCGCGTCAGCGCTTTGCCCAGCGGCTTTCTCAGGTGCAGGCGGTGCTGCAGAATCAGGACAATCGCGAGCACGATCTGCTCGACTCAAATGACTACTACCAGTTTCAGGGCGGCATGCTCGCCGCTTCTGAAAGCCTCAGCGGGCAAAAGACCGCCAGTTATCATGGCGATCACAGCCAGCCCGACCTGCCGAAGATCCGCACCCTCAAGGAAGAGCTGAACCGGGTGATACGCTCGCGCGCAGCGAATCCGAAATGGATCGAAGGGGCCAAGCGCCATGGTTACAAAGGCGCATTCGAGATGGCCGCGACCGTGGATTTCCTGTTCGCGTTCGATGCGACCACCGAGCTGATCGATGATCACCAGTACGCGCTGCTCGCCGACGCCTATCTGCTGGACCCGGCGACTCGCGATTTCATCGCCGAGCACAACCCCGATGCCTTGCGCGACATGACCGAGCGCATGCTCGAAGCCCAGCAGCGCGGCCTCTGGCAGGAGCCTGGCGAGTATCAGCAGGCGCTGGAAGACCTGCTCCTGGACATAGAAGAGAACTGATGACCGTGTCTGATTCAACGATGAGCGAAACTCCGCATTTTCCACTGGCCGCTGTGGTCGGTGCTGATGACCTGAAACTGGCGTTATGCCTGACTGCCATTGACCCGCGCATCGGCGGCGTGTTGATCGAAGGGCCAAGAGGCATGGCCAAGTCGACGCTGGCCCGCGGTTTGGCCGATGTGCTGGCCAGCGGTCAGTTCGTCACCTTGCCGCTGGGCGCTACCGAAGAGCGTCTGGTCGGCACGCTGGACCTTGACGCCGCGCTGAGCGAAGGCCGCGCGCGCTTCTCTCCGGGCGTGCTGGCCAAGGCCGACGGTGGCGTGCTGTATGTCGATGAGGTCAACCTGCTTGCCGACCATCTGGTCGACCTGCTGCTGGACGTCGCAGCCAGCGGCGTCAACCTGGTCGAGCGCGACGGTATCTCCCATCGTCATGCTGCGCGTTTCGTGCTGATCGGTACCATGAACCCCGAAGAGGGCGAATTGCGCCCGCAGTTGCTGGATCGCTTTGGCCTCAATGTGGCCCTGAGCGGCCATACGCTGCCTGCCGAGCGCAGTCAGATCATCCGTCGCCGTCTGGATTTCGACAGCGATCCGCAGGGCTTCTGCCAGCACTGGCAAACGCAGCAGGATGCCTTGAAGCAGCGCTGTGAACAGGCACGTCAGTTGCTGTCGGGCATTGAACTGGATGACCAGTCCCTGGCAATGATCACCGAGCGCTGCTTTGCCGCAGGTGTCGACGGCATGCGCGCCGATCTGGTCTGGCTGCGGGCTGCGCGCGCGCATGCGGCGTGGCGGGGGGCCGGGCACATTGAAGAGCAGGACATCGAGGCGGTTGCCGAATTTGCCTTGCGTCATCGGCGTCGCGAGCCCTTACCGCCGCCGCAAAACTCCGAGGCGCCGCCACCGCCACCGGGCTCGTCCAGCAAACAGGCCGAGCCTGAAAGCGGGCAGGGCAACTGGGGTGAGTTGCCCGCTCAGGCCGTCACGACCGGATCACGCCGCGAAGTGCCGAGCTGGCCAAAAAAGCCCTAGGCATCCGCCCCCGCGCCATACAGGGGGCGGATGCCATTCCCCGTCCCGGTCGACTGGCCAGCGGCAGGCAGGGCGCTGTGCGTGTCGGAGCTGACGGCCCGGTGCAATGGTTGCCGACCTTTTTGCGCGGTCAGCCGAAGAGCTACAAGGACCTGGTTCGCCAGCCGCGTAGCAGCCGGCCCAGCGAGTTATTGCTGGTGATTGTCGATGCTTCGGCGTCTACCCGCCGCCATCAGGCGTTGAGTCAGGCCAAGGGCCTGCTGTCGCAGATGTTCGACGATGCCTATCGACGCCGGGCTCGGCTGGCCTTGCTGACCGCCAGCGGCACTGCGCCACGCTGGCAGCATCAAGGGCTGAAGGCCTCGTCGGCGTTGACACCCTGGCTGGATGCACTGGGCGCTGGTGGTGGTACGCCGTTGCCGGAAGCGCTGCAACAGGCGGCTGAATGGTTGGCGCAACGGCAAAAACGCTATCCGGCTGAACAGCAGCGGGTTCTGGTGCTGACCGATGGTCGGATCAAGTCGTTACCGGCACTGCCTGCGTTCGACTGCGCCAGTTTGCTGATCGATATCGAGAAAGGCCCGATCCGCCTGGGAAGGGCGCGGGAACTGGCATCGAGTCTGGGGGCCGAGTATCGGCACATCGATGAGTTGAAGCGGGTCTGAGGATGGGGAATCCGTCAGGCCCTGCTCTCTTGCCGATGCTCTGCGGGGTTGGCGCGCGCAGAGCATGGCACTGAGAACACATTCCTGTGGGCGCGGCTAGTGCGGCGATCCCACAGGTTTTCCATTACGCCAAGCGGGGAGCCCGCTCGGTCAGGCATCAAGCCGGCATGGTCCACGGCTCAAGGTCGTAGCCTTCGTTGCTGATTTCTGCACGGGCCTGTTCCAGAGCGCTGGCCAGCTGGCGCTTGTCGGAATAGGTGCTGCTCGGGATCTGCTTGCGACCGATACGGTTGCTGGTGCGGTCGATCACCGTCAGGCTCAGTTCGCCGTTACCGTCCTGTGGTGCCCAGGCAACACACTGGAAGGGTTCAAAAGCGTGTCCAGCGATCAGAAGTGCATCGTTGAAGCGCAGTGGGGCGTTCATGGTCGTTTCCTCAAGTGCCCATATCAATTCAGTCACGTCGGCGGGCTAACCGTCCGGCTGGTTACTTGTGTTGATGAACGACAAGGGGGCTTGAGTCACACTGTTCACTGAAAATAGTTGCGAATTATTTTCGGCGGGCACGCGCGTGAAGAAGGGTCGGGCAGGTAACGCATTAATGACCGCAGGTTATGAGCGTTAGACCCAAACGGTACAACGCCGCGTCAAATATTTGCTAGGGTGATGATTGGGCTCGCCAACAGACTGTTTATAAAAAGCTTTTAAAAATCCCTCCATACGCCGGGCGCCAAGGAAACTTCATGCATGGATCGGCCCCAACACGACGTCTGTTAATGCTCGACGGCGGTGACGACTGTCATCCATTGATCGCAGTTCTGATCGCAGCCGGCTGGACGGTGCAGGAAAGCCCATCGGGTTCGGCAATCATTTCTGATTGTGATGTAGGCCTCATGCACCTGACGTCCGATCATTTTGAACACGTGTCCAGGCTCGAGGCGCTGTTCGTTAACAGCCCGGTGCGCTGGATTGCAGTGCTGTCAGCCAGTGATTTGCGACGTGAGAAAATCGGCGATTTCGTCTGCCGCTGGTTTTTCGACTTCCATACGCTGCCTTTCGATGCCGGTCGGCTGCATGCCTCGCTGGACAGAGCATTGACTGCCGGGCACCCGAACGTGCAGGGCGCGCCATCGCAATTCAGCGCGGAGCCCGAGCTGCTCGGCGACAGTCGGCCTGTCCGTGAATTGCGCAGGCTGCTGAGCAAACTGGCGCCCACCGATTCGCCGGTACTGATCAGGGGCGAGCGGGGCACGGGCAAGGAACTGATCGCGCGCAGCCTGCATACTCAGTCCTTGCGACGTGACAAACCCTTTATCGTCGTTGATTGCGCAGCGCCTGACGGGCAGTCGATCCACGCCGTGCTGTTCGGTCATGAGGACGGCGAATTTGACGATGCTCAAGAGCGCAGGGTCGGGCTGCTTGAGGCGGCAGACGGCGGCACGCTGTTGCTCGATGAGGTCGGTGAGCTCCCGCTGGATACCCAGGCGAGCCTGCTGCGCTTTCTCGAAGACCGGCAGATCGAACGCGCGGACGGCGGCGAACCGATTGCAGTGGATGTGCGGGTGCTGGCCGCCACTCGCGAGGATCTTGAAACGGCCGTACGCAAAAAGCGCTTTCGCGATGACCTGTATTACCAGCTCAATGTACTGCAGGTCGGTGTAGCGCCGCTGCGCGAGCGCCATGGCGATCTGGCGTTGCTGGCTAACCATTTCGCCCATTTGTACAGTCAGGAAACCGGCAGGCGGGCGCGCAGTTTCAGTCAGGATGCGCTGGTGGCGCTGGGCAAGCACGATTGGCCGGGCAATGTGCGCGAACTGGCCGGTCGCGTTCGGCGCGGGCTGGTGCTGGCCGAAGGCAGGCAGATAGAGGCGGCAAACCTGGGCCTGCTTGGCGAAGAGGACAGCATTGGCAGCATGGGGACGCTGGAGGATTACAAGTCGCGTGCCGAGCGTCAGGCGTTGTGCGACGTGTTGACGCGCCACAGTGACAATTTGAGTGTGGCGGCCAGAGTGCTGGGTATTTCGCGGCCAACGTTCTATCGGCTGTTACACAAGCACCAGATCCGCTGAGTCGCCCAGCAACTGTGAGACAGCGGTCAGCGCCTGTTCGCGGCGCTGCTCCCAGTTACCGCCCACTACCCGGTAAGCCTGCAGGTGGTGTTCCAGCCATTCCCGGCTGGCGTCGAAAAAGGCCTGGCGTTCACCCAACTGCGGCTGGCAGCGCTGGCCGTCGCTGATCCAGTCAACGCCTTCGGGCGACAGCAGCAGGTGCAGGTCATAGGATCGGCTCAGCAGTTGCTGTTCGATCCACGCAGGGCAATCGCCGAACAGGGTGCGGCTCCAGAGCATGTTGCTCAACAGGTGCGTGTCGAGTATCAGCAAGTTTGGCTCGGCGCTGCGCGCGGCGTCCTCCCAGGCCAGCTGGCCCCGGGCGATGGCCGGTATGTCGGCGTAATCGGTATCGCGGCCCTGCTGATCGATGAACTGCCGGACGTATTCGCCGACCAGCAGGCCGCCAAACCTATGCTGTATTTGCGCCGACAGCCAGCTCTTGCCGCTGGACTCGGGGCCGGTGAGGACCAGAACTTTCATCGCGCCAGCGCCAGATCGTTACGCCACTCGCGCCAGCCCTGTACCGCCAGCAGGGTGAACAAGCCATACAGCGCAGCCGTCAGGTACAGCTCCTTGTAGATGAACAGGCCGACGAAAATCACATCGAGCAGGATCCACAGCGGCCAGCACTGAACGCGTTTTTGCGCCATCCAGACCTGCGCCACCAGACTGAACCCGGTCAACGCGGCGTCCAGCCAGGGTTGTGCAGCATCGGTGAAATGCGCCATGCCGGCACCCAGTGCAACGCTGATGAGTGCGCCGACCGCCAGCCCCTTGAGCACCGAACTGTTCTGCAACGTGGTTACGGCTTTGACCGGCAGGCCGTCACCGTGCCGGGTCCATTGCAGCCAGCCATAGACCTGCAGGCCTGCGTAGATGACCTGCAGAAGCATGTCCGAATACAGCTTCACGTCGAAGAATATCCAGATGTAAATCACCACCATGACCAGGCCGATTGGCCAGCACCAGGGATTCTGCTTCACTGTCAGCCAGACTGCGATAACGCCGATGGCGGCAGCGAAGAGTTCAAGCCCGGACATGGCGGCTCCTTGGTGAGGGTAGTGAGGGGTGGGGCCGGCGATTGTATGCGCTTCTGCGCGCGGCGTGCAGCTTGTGTTGCGCCAGAGCTTACGTCAGCAGGCGTTGTGCGTGCAGGTCTGCTAGCATTCCGCGCCGTGCATTTGCGCGAGTTTCTTCAAGCTTCGTTCAGGCATGTAGCGGCATAGTGGCAAGCATTTTTTACACGACAACATTAAACAGCGAGCCTGCGGCATCGCTTCATGGGGGAATGATGGATCTTTGGACCGCTGCTCAGGCGTTGATATTGGGTGTTGTAGAAGGGCTGACGGAGTTCCTGCCGATCTCCAGTACCGGGCATCAGATCATCGTCGCCGACCTGATCGATTTTGGCGGCGAGCGCGCCATGGCCTTCAACATCATCATTCAGTTGGGGGCGATTCTGGCAGTAGTCTGGGAGTTTCGGCGCAAGATCCTCGACGTCGTCGTGGGTTTGCCCAAACAGCAACAAGCGCAGCGTTTCACCCTCAACCTGCTGATCGCCTTCATGCCGGCCGTGGTGCTGGGCGTGATCTTCGCCGATACCATTCACCACTACCTGTTCAATGCCATTACCGTGGCCACGGCGCTGGTCATCGGTGGGGTGATCATGCTTTGGGCCGAGCGCCGCGAGCACACCGTGCGCACCGAAACCGTCGATGATATGAGCTGGAGCGATGCGCTCAAAATAGGCTTGGTACAGTGCCTGGCGATGATCCCCGGCACCTCGCGTTCGGGTTCGACGATCATTGGCGGCCTGCTGTTCGGCCTGTCCCGCAAGGCGGCGACCGAATTCTCGTTCTTCCTGGCCATGCCGACCATGGTCGGTGCCGCGGTGTATTCGGGCTACAAGTACCGTGACATGTTTCGCCCGGACGACTTTGCGGTGTTTGCTATCGGCTTCGTTACTTCGTTCATTTTTGCGATGATCGCAGTGCGCGGTTTGCTCAAGTTCATTGCCACTCACAGCTATGCGGTGTTCGCCTGGTATCGCATAGCTTTTGGCCTGCTGATTCTGGCGACCTGGCAGTTCGGCTGGATCGACTGGGCATCGGCCAAGGCATGACAGCGAGCCGCGAGTCGTCACGGCCAGCCAGCCGTGGCAGGTCGCCGGTCCGGCAACTGCGCTTGAAGGTCCTGGCGTTGTTGCTGCTGTGTGCGTTACCGGTCTACGGAACGGCATCGCTGTGGCTGAGGCAGGTCACGCCGATTCCGGCGCTGGTCCTGATCGTCATGAGCCTGCTGGCGTTCGTGCTTTACCGGCATGACAAGCGACAGGCCGGCAACGCCGGCCAGCGCACGCCGGAGAACGTCCTGCATGGCGTCGAGCTGCTCGGCGGCTGGCCCGGCGCGCTGCTGGCGCAACAGGTGTTCCGGCACAAGACCCGCAAGGTGTCGTTTCAGATCGTGTTCTGGCTGATCGTGCTGGTGCATCAGGCGCTGTGGATTGACTGGCTGTTTATGGGCAAGCGGCTTTTGCAGCTGTTGCCGTTATAGCTTAAGGCCGATCTGTTGCCGTTTCGGCAGCCTGCCGACCACCAACTGGTGCGAGCGGGTCAGCAGATCGCGCAACTCATCGGTGCTCAGCGTCTGTACGTTTGCCACGCTGATCCAGTGCGCACGCGCCAGGTAGGGCGCAGGTCGTATGCCGGGTCGATCCACGTAACCCAGAAACAATTCCGGGTGGACCTTGAACGCAAGGTCCTCGCCGGTCAGATCCATGACCGCGAACATTTTCTTTTCGGCGACGGAAAAAACCCGCACGCCGCCCCACTTGTAGTCTTCACGCGCACCCGGCAGATCGAGACAGAATCTGGCGATGTCCTCCTTGTGCAGGCTCTTTTGCGGGCTCTTTGGCATGGATGCTCCCTGGGTTTTGACGGCGCACGGTAAGCTGTTCGATAGCCGCACGGATATTCGATCAGCCGATTGTATGCTGCTGCGACACTCATTAGTGTGCAGCTTTGTCTTTCTCCGGAGTCTCGAATGTCTGCCGTGCAACTCGCTGATGGTCAACTGAACTACCTGCTCGAAGGCCCGGCGGGCGCGCCGGTGCTGGTCTTGTCCAATTCCCTGGGCACTGATCTGCACATGTGGGACAACCAGGTGCCTGCCTTCAGCCGGCACTTTCAGGTGTTGCGTTACGACACGCGCGGCCATGGCAAATCGCTGGTCAGCGAGGGCAGTTACAGCATCGAGCAAAACGCTCGCGACGTGTTGGCGCTACTCGACGCGCTGGGCATCGACAAGGCTTTCTTCTGCGGCCTGTCCATGGGGGGCTGATCGGCCAATGGCTGGCAATCAATGCGCCGCAGCGCCTGCACAAGGTCGTGCTGTGCAATACGGCCGCCAAAATCGGCAACCCCGATGTCTGGAATCCTCGCATCGAAACCGTGCTGCGTGACGGCCAGGCAGCCATGGTCGCGTTGCGCGATGCCTCGATCGCACGCTGGTTCACACCTTCCTTCGCGGACGCCGAGCCTGCTGCCGTCGACACGGTCGTCGGCATGCTGGCATGCACCTCGCCACAGGGTTACGCGGCCAATTGCGCGGCTGTGCGCGATGCGGATTTCCGGGAGCAGATCGCGTCCATCGAGCTGCCGGTGCTGGTGGTCTGTGGCACGCAGGATGCTGTAACGACCCCGGCGGACGGGCGTTTCATGGTCGAACGGATTAAGGGGGCGCAGATCATCGAACTGCACGCGGCGCACCTGTCCAGTGTCGAAGCGGGTGAGGCATTCACTGTACCGGTGCTGGCATTTCTGACTGCCGAATGACCCGGTGCGATCCTCAGTCCCGGTCTTGAGGCACGGGGCACGGCGCTGCATACTCCCGGCTCTGAAAACGAGGTGGCCGGGTGTTTGATCTCAACGATCTGTTTTATTTCGTCCAGGTGGTCGAGTGCCTTGGCTTTGCGCCTGCAAGCCGCAAGCTGGGGATCCCCAAGTCCAAGCTCAGCCGGCGCATTGCCGGGCTTGAGGAGCGTCTGGGTGTGCGCCTGATTCACCGCTCGACGCGCACCTTCGCGGTGACCGAAAGCGGGCGTGACTATTACGCGCACTGCGTGGCCATGCTGGTCGAGGCCGAGGCGGCCGAAGAGGCCATCCTGCGTTCCAAATCCGAACCGCAGGGCAGGGTGGTAATCAGTTGTCCCCCTGCTTTGGCGGCGATGGGCTTCAACGAGACCATCGCCCGTTTCGCGGCCGAGCACCCCAAGGTTCAGATCCAGGTCGAAAGTACCAACCGACGCGTCGACCCGCTGACCGAGAACATCGACATTGCGCTGCGTGTGCGCTTTCCACCGCTGGAGGACGACGGGCTGGTGGTCAAGAAGCTTGGGCACAGTGCCCAGCGTCTGGTGGCACGCGCCGACCTGGCGGCCAGGCTGTCGGCAACGCCTTCTCTCGACGCGCTGTCGACGCTGCCCAGCCTCGACATGCCTTCTTCGAATCATGAGCACCGCTGGTTGCTGGAGACGCAGCCCGGCCACTATGCCGAAATACGCCACACGCCCCGGCTCATCAGTTCGGACCTGGACATGATGCTGCAGGCTGCCTTGCAGGGTGTCGGTGTGGCCCAGCTTCCAGAGCTGATTGTCAGGGAAGCCTTGCAGGACGGACGCCTGGTAGAGCTGTTCAGCGAGCACCGACCCAAGTGCGGCATCGTGCATGCCGTGTTCGCCTCGCGCCGTGGCCTGCTTCCTGCCGTCAGAGGCCTGCTGGATGTGTTCGAGACCTCATTCAAAGAGCTGAGCCTGAGCCCCGACTCACTCTATTGTTCTCTTAATAGAACGAACAGTCGCATTCAAGACCACTAATCATCTATTGCGATCAAGGATAGGATGCTCGCCACTTCATCGCTCAGTGGCGATTTTCTTATGGGAGCTACGTTATGAATCTATTGCACCTCGACTCCAGCATCCTCGGCGATCACTCTGCTTCGCGTCAGCTGACCCATGAGGTTGTCCAGGCCTACCTGACTGCGCACGCCGACAGCCAGGTCACCTACCGCGATCTGGCCAGCGATGCGCTTGGGCATTTCTCTGCCGCCAGCCTCGCCGCAGCGGGCACGCCGGTAGAAGTCCGTGACGCCGCCCAGCAGCAGGAAGTGGCAGGCAACGAAGCCACGTTGCAGCAGTTTCTCGATTCGGACGTGCTGGTCATCGGCGCACCCATGTACAACTTCACCATTCCGACTCAGCTGAAAGCCTGGTTTGACCGGATTCTGATCGCGGGTCGCACGTTCCGTTACTCCGAAGCAGGTCCTGAAGGCCTGTGTGGCGGCAAGAAAGTCATTATCGTCTCTACCTCGGGCGGTCTGCACGCCGGGCAACCCACTGGCGTAGGTCACGAAGAGCTGCTCAAGACGCTATTTGCCTTCATCGGTATCACCGACCTGCAATTCGTCCGTGCCCACGGCCTGGCGTATGGCGAAGAGCCGCGTGCCAACGCCATGAGCTCTGCTCAGCAGTACATCCAGAACGAGTTGTTCGCGGCCTGATCGAGCGCGCTCTGCACAAAACTCCACAACCTGCGCGGGATTGCTGCCGGGTTGTGGAGTTTTTTTGTTTCTGATTCGTGGCGATGGGCTGCAGTGAGCGGCGCGTTGACGGGATACAACCTTGACAGCTTTCTTACAGGTAGCGGGGTTCTTAGGGGACTAAACTAGGGTTTTCGCGCACTGCTTGTCAGGCTGGCGGAAATATTCGCCCTCGCGAAAAAACAACGGGCAGTTTATGGCCCGGCTTGTGCACTATTTCTGTTTTCAACACTCATATCTGGGTGGGAACGGCGCGCTGGAGCATGATGCTCGACACAAGCGCTTGATGGATTGTCTGGACGAAGTTCCGGATTTGCAAAGGTTGGGCCTTGCCATGGTACGTCTTTGTGCAGTGATGCTGGTTTTCCTGCTCGATAGCCTTGTTTCGGTGCACGCTCAGGCGGATGAATCCTGGAGCGCGGGTTATCACCAGTTGAGTTTCCCTGATCCGCTGGATTCCCAGCCGGTCGAGGCCATCGCCTTTTACCCGTCGACCGCCGCCGAGCAAGTGAGCATGCTTCATGGTTACCGTGTCGAGGCCGGTGAAGAAGCGCCCATCGCAATGGGCCGTTTCCCCTTGTTGTTGCTGTCGCACGGCAACACCGGTACCCCGCTGGCACTGCATGACCTGGCCACTTCGCTGGCCCGCCAGGGGTTTGTGGTGGTTGCCGTGGTCCATCCTGGCGACAATGATCGCGATCACAGCCGTCTCGGCAGCCTGAGTAACCTGTACGGGCGACCGCTGCAGATTTCCGAAGCGATCAGCACGGCCTTGCTCGACCCCTTGCTGGCCCCCTATCTCAATGCCCGGCAAGTGGGCGTGATCGGTTATTCGGCCGGTGGCGAAACCGCGCTGATTCTCGCCGGCGCACAACCTGATCTGCAGCGTCTGCGTCAGTACTGCGCCGAGCGCCCGACAGACCGTGATGCGTGCAAGACGCAGGGCGAACTGGTCGCGGACCGTGATGACCTTCACGCTCAGGCGGATCCGCGGGTCGGCGCATTGATGTTGATGGCCCCGTTGAGTCTGATGTTCGGCCGTCATACGCTGGGTGATGTGCACGTGCCGGTACTGATGTACGCGGGGGATGACGATCAGTTGCTGGCGATCGACCGAAACGCAGAGGCGCTGGCGCGCAAGCTGCCGCAGCCACCCGACTACAAGTTACTCGCCGGCGCAGGGCACTTTGTCTTCATGGCACCGTGCAGTGATGAGCAGCGCGCGAGTGCGCCGTTGCTGTGCAATGACCCTGACGGCGTGGACCGCGAGGATATTCACCGTAACCTGAGTGCCGAAGCGGTGCGCTTCTTCAGTGCGGCGCTCAATTCCGCAGACGATGACCGTTCAGGCATGCAGACGGCGCATCATCAGTAAACACGCCGTTCAGGCATTCAGCGAACTCAGAAAATCGCCGAACCCGCCCCTGGCTTTCGAGTCGAGGCGGGTGCTGGTTGTGACCTTCGGGCGGCAGCTCCAGGCAATCCGCGCACCGATCAATTCCAGTTGCCGAACCAGGTGCACGTCCTCGTGGCAGGGCAGTGCCGGAAATCCACCGGCGCTGATATACGCAATCGAGCTGACGCCCAGGTTGGCACCATGAATGTGTCGGTGGCCGTCACGGTGCTGATAATGCTGCAGGTAAGCGGCCTGTGCGGCCGCCGAGATGTCCTTGCTCCAGTCGCCGGGCGTCACCGTTCCGCACACCGCGTCGGCATCCAGCGCCAGCTGTTCGGCAAGCCAGTCGTTGGCCACGGTACTGTCGCCATCGGTACACGCCAGCCAGCGTGCGCCCCGGTCGAGAAGAAACTCCGCGCCCTGTGCCCGAGCCTGGCCCACGTTGCGCGCCGACACTTCGAGAATCATCACGCCATGCGCCCGTGCGATCTCCGCCGAGCGATCGGTGCAGCTGTCGAGAACCACCAGCACTTCCACGCATTCGCCCTTGAGGTCGGGGTGTGCAGCCGCCTGCTTTATCGTTTCGAGACACAAGTCGAGTAACTGCTCTTCATTGTGCACCGGGATCAGAATGCCGATCATCGGAGAATTCCTGTTCTGCTACGGATGTTCCATCACGACTCCACAGGTCCAGCAGGAAATCCTGTTCGTGATGACTGAAAAGTCGGTGCATGGACAAGCGTGCAGCAAGGATGTCGTGAACCGCCTCGGCGTTCAGCGGGCAGCCTTCGATATCGGGCCGCCAGTGACAGGCGAGCAACTGGCCGTCCGGTGTCAGGGCCGCCAGTGCGCGGTCGATCAGGCCGTGCAGGTCGTCGGCGTCCAGGTAATAACCTATCTCGCTGAAGACGATCAGGTCGAATTCGCCCTGCGGCCATTGCTGCGGCAAACGCGCCTGCAACACTCGGACATGGGGCTGGTCGGCCAGACGCTTGCGTGCCAGATCCACCGCCAGATTCGAGGTGTCGCAGCACACCAGTGCATCGCAGCGCCCGGCAAGGTCGGCACTGAGTTCGCCGTTGGCACAGCCGGGCTCGAATATCGAGCGGTAGCGTTCGCGGGGCAGGGCCGCCAGGGTCAGGGCGCGCTTGCGCCGTTCATACCAGCGTTGCTTGAATGCCCACGGGTCATCGTTGTTGAGAAACAGCTCATTGAAATAACTGTCCTCGACGCTCATGTGAACACCACTTCAAAGGGCTGCAGCAGCCTTTCCAGCACTGTGTCCGGCAAAACCGGGGAAAGACCGATGGCCGGATCACCCTGCAACTGACTGGTGAACGCCTGGGCGGCATTGCGTTTATGGGCCAGCGTCACCGGATCGAGCAGCAGCTTGCGCGCTCTGTCCCACGGCAGACGCTGGTCTTCAGGGTCAGCCCAGTGCCAGGCCCAGACCGGCACTTCGTGGAACTGTGCTCCGGTTGACGCGCAGGCCTTGGCACTGGCTCTGCCGACCGCTTCATGGTCGCTGTGGCCATCTTCTGCCCAGGTGGCGAACACCACGTCGGCAGGGCCCAGATGCTGTTCAAGAAAAGTCACCAGCTGATCTTCCGCTGCGGCCACGGCGCCGTCCTGAAGGCCACCACGCAACCACTCAAGGCGCTCGGCAGGTATGCCGAGGCGATTCAAGGCTTCGGCACTTTCCTCAGGTCGGGCTTTGGACAGACGATCGACGGGCCAGAGCGTGGAGCCTGGATGGCTGGCTGTACCATCGGTGACCGAGATCAGTAACAGATTGCGTTCCAGTTGTGCCAACTGGCTCATCAGACCGCCACAGGCCAATACTTCATCATCCGGGTGCGGGGCGATGATCACGGCTCGGCAATTGGTCGGCACCAGCAGGTCAGCGGTGATCACAGGCAGGCCGTGCAGCCTGGTCGAAGCATTCCAGGCGGCGAGGGAAGTACCCTGGCCGGACTCGTCATCACTCACTACGAACCCTTCACTCATGTTCGATACGCTCTCATAGTGACCACGTCCGTGCAGCGGGCAACGCCTTGCCGGCCAACTGGCCCAATGCCGCCAGGTCCTGTTCGGCGTGGCTCTGACGCAGGAAAACCGGCAGATCGGTGATCAGCCGGGCAAAGTGCGGGTCTTTGCAATAAGGCCCGGCGCCGACGGCCCGGCCCACATGCTGGATCACCAGGTCGGCGGCTTGCTCTACATAAGCACGGCAGCGTCTGGCAAGCACTTCGGCATTGTCGGTCGGGGCCTGATCCAGGTGCGTGGCAGCGGCGCGCAACACATCGATTGCGGCGTGCAGCGCTACGTCCGCAGCGCCGAGGTGCGCGAGGGCGTGCGGCTCTTCGCGCTTGCCGACATGGGCCAGCAGGCGCTGCGCAATGGCGCGTGATGCACCGTACCAACAGGCCGCGATGCCGATGCCGCCCTGCCAGAAGCCAGGTCTGTCGAGATAGCCACCAGGCGCACCGATCGCTTGACCGATGGCGTTGTCGAAGACCACATCAATGCTGCCGGTCGCACCCATGCCCACTGCGCGCCAACCGTCGCTGGTCATGTGTACGCCGGGCTGGTCAAGGCGTACTGCAACCAGCTGCTGGCGATGATCGGCGTCCCATGCCGTGATCAACGCATGGCTCAATGCCGAAGCGCCTGAGCACCATGCCTTGCGGCCGTGCAGGCGCAAGGCATCACCTGCGCCGCTGATATTCACCCGTGCCTGCGGCGGCTCTGCCGCCCACATGCCCCAGGTGCTGAATTGTTCGGGGGGCGGGGCACCCAGTTCGGCCATGATCGCCAAGGCGTCTGTGTGCCCCTCGTACAACTTGCACAACCCCAGGTCGTGGCCTGCAACACAGGCCAGCGCCCGCCAGCGCTCAAGTGTCTGACCGCGGGCAGGCAGGGGAAGCTGATCCAGACCTTCATTGACCAATGCCTGTAAGCACTCGCCCAGCGCACGCGTATCGGCATAACCGTGCTTGCGCCAGTCGAGGAACTCACTCAAGGCATCAATCATTGCTGGTCTTCACGCTTCAGTTCGAACAGCAGCAGGGAACGCGGCGTTACGGTGTATTGCGAACCGAACGCAAAGTGCTCCTTGCTGCGTGCATCATCCTGATTGGTGTCGATCAGGCACTCGTAATGGGTACCTTCAGGCACTTCCGGCAGGGTGAAGTTGACGCCGTCGTGATGCGCGTTGACCACCAGTAACAGCGTGGCGTCGGCACCCGCGCGACGGATGCCGGTTTCCTGTGCGCGACCATCCATCAGCATGCCCAGGCAACGGCCATTGGCATCGTGCCACTGCTCAACACTCATCTCGTTGCCATCCGGAGCAAGCCAGGTGACGTCCTTGACGCCGATCTCTTCGTTGTAGTCGCCTACCAGGAAGCGGCTGCGACGCAGGATCGGGTAGGTCTGACGCAGCTTGATCACGCGGGTGACGAACTTGAGCAGCGCTTCGCCATCTTCGTCCAGATCCCAGTTGATCCAGCCAATCTCGCTGTCCTGGCAGTAGGCATTGTTGTTGCCGTGCTGAGTGCGCGCGAACTCGTCGCCCGCAACAATCATCGGCGTGCCTTGTGCCAGCAGCAGGGTGGCGAAGAAGTTACGCATCTGGCGCAGACGCAGGCTGTTGATTTCCGGATCTTCGGTCGGACCTTCGACGCCATGGTTCCAGGACAGGTTGTTGTTGCTGCCATCCTGGTTGTTTTCGTCGTTAGCTTCGTTGTGCTTGTCGTTGTACGACACCAGGTCATGCAGCGTAAAACCATCGTGCGCAGTGATGAAGTTCACGGATGCCTGCGGACGACGGCCGCGCTGGTTGAACATGTTGCCGGACGCGGTCATGCGTGCAGCGAAGTCGGCCAGTTGAGCTTCGTCGCCTTTCCAGAAGGCACGAACCGTATCGCGGAACTTGTCGTTCCATTCCATCCAGCCTGGTGGGAAACCGCCCACCTGGTAGCCGCCCGGACCGCAGTCCCACGGCTCGGCGACCAGTTTGACCTGACGCAGCACCGGATCCTGACGGCAGGCGACCAGGAAGCTGTGGCGCTCGTCGAAACCATCGTGGTAGCGGCCCAGAATGGTCGCCAGGTCGAAGCGGAAGCCGTCGACGTGCATTTCCGAAGCCCAGTAGCGCAGCGAGTCGGTGACCATTTGCAATACGCAAGGGTGGCTCAGGTCGAGGGTGTTGCCAGTGCCCGAGTCGTTGATGTAGTAGCGCTTGTCGTCCGGCATCAGGCGGTAGTACGAGGCGTTGTCGATACCACGCATCGACAGGGTAGGGCCCAACTCGTTGCCTTCAGCGGTGTGGTTGTAGACCACATCGAGGATGACCTCGAGCCCGGCGTGGTGCAGGTGCGCAACCATCTCCTTGAACTCGGCAATCTTGCCGCTCGCCAGATAACGCGGGTCAGGGGCGAAGAACGCGATGCTGTTGTAGCCCCAGTAGTTGGTCATACCCTTCTGCAGCAAATGCTGGTCGTTGACGAAGGCATGAATCGGCAGCAGCTCGACGGAGGTCACCCCCAGCTTGCGAATGTGCTCGACGACCGGCGCTGATCCGAGACCGGCAAACGTGCCGCGCAGCTCTTCGGCCACCTCAGGGTGACGCATGGTGATGCCGCGTACGTGGGTTTCGTAGAAAATCGTTTTGTCCCAAGGCGTGCCAACGCGCTGATCACGGCCCCAGGTGTAGGCCTCGTCGATCACCTTGCTTTTCGGTACGAAAGGGGCGCTGTCGCGCTCGTCGAAGCTCAGGTCGCCGTCAGGATGGCCGATGGTGTAACCGAACAGCGCTTCCGACCACTTCAGTTCGCCGACCAGTTGCTTGGCGTACGGGTCGATCAGCAGCTTGTTGTGGTTGAAACGATGACCATTCTTCGGATCGTACGGGCCGTACACGCGATAGCCGTAGATCTGGCCCGGGTGCGCATCCGGCAGATAGCCGTGGTAAATCTCGTCGGTGTATTCCGGAAGTTCGATGCGTTCCAGTTCGATTTCGCCAGTGGAGTCGAACAGGCACAGCTCTACCTTGGTGGCGTTTGCCGAGAACAGGGCGAAGTTGACGCCCAGGCCATCCCAGCTTGCACCGAGAGGAAAGGGAAGTCCTTCACGAATGCGAGACGGGGTACTGCCAGGGTTGTCTAGCGGGGCTGAATTATCTTCTGCCGGTGTAGTGGACTTCGTATTCATGGTGACTTCCTGACGTCGAATGATTTTCTGAGCGGCCAAGGCCGCTATCGAAGCCGCGGGCTCCGATACTGACGATAATCTAAGGGGGTGTAGCAGGCCTCATCTCTGGTCAGAGCGAGACCTGCAATAATTGACCGGTGCGCGGCCAGAAGAGTTTCAAGAATTCGACGGCTTACGCGGCTTCTTGGGAGCAGGTTTGGCGGGCGCCTCTTTGGCAGGAGCGTCGGTTGCAGCGGCTGCAGCGGGCTTGGCCTTGGGAGCAGGTTTGGCAGCCGCCTTGGGTGCAGGCTTGGGCTTGGCTTCACCAGCAGGCTTTGGCGCAGGCGCCGATTTTGCAGCGGGCTTGGCTGCGCCCTTGGCAGGCGCCTTGGCGCTGTCTACCTCAGGCAGCTTGGGCTTGGTCGATTTGCGCACACCGGACTTGTTCGGCGCCAGCGCTTCGGCCTCGGCCAGCTTGCGCGCCATTTCCCAGTGACGCTCGTCGTGACCGGAAGGTTTGCCCTCCGATTCCCAGATTTGGTAAGCAAATTCGCGAATTCTTTTTTCGTCGGCACTCATCTTGAGACTCCCAGCTATTACATAGTTTGAATAAGCAAATTGACGGAAAATCTTTCAAGCGCTGCACTGAGCGGTACTTCCCGATCACTCGTCACGACAACGTCAGAAAAGAGTCCCTTCCAGTCAGAACCGGAGTCGGCAAACGGCAGCATGATCCGCGTGTCGCCCCAATTGGCAGCATTAATCAATGGAGTTTGCGCAGTACCCAATAGTTCACTGCATGTGCGTGGTACTACGATGATAGCGCGCACTCCGTGTGTCTCCCGGGCAAAGGCCATCACCTGTTCGGCGTGGCTGCCCTTTATTTCCAGAGGTTGATAACTGCCCTCGCTGAACAGTCCCGGATGTTCGGCACGCAGGTTCAAGACCTTCGCGATCAGTGCCTGCTTGATGCGCCCGTCTTTCCAGTCGGTCAGCAGGTCGGTAACGCTTGCATCTTCCGCCAGGGCCTGTTTCCGGGCAGCGTAGTCAACCGGGCGGCGGTTGTCCGGATCCACGAGGCTGAAGTCCCAGAACTCGGTGCCCTGATACAAGTCGGGAACACCGGGTACGCTCAAGCGTAGCAAGGTTTGCGCCAGACTGTTGAGCGCGCCGGCGGTGCCAATACGGTTGGCTGTCGCACTAAGGGATTGGCGCAACGCCAGGGCTTCCGGTGCCAGCAGCAAACGCTCCAGAAATTCGCGGCAAGCGGTTTCGTAGGGCTGATTCGGTGCACTCCAGCTACTTTGCAGCTTGGCTTCGCGCAGGGCCTTCTCTTGCCACTGCACCATGCGCTTGGCGTATTCCTGGTGGGCTTGTTCGCCTTCCAGGCTCAGCGGCCAGCTGCCCAGCAGGGCCTGATAAAGCATCAGTTCGTCGCCCGCGCTGATCGTCGGCTCGTCACCCTTGAGTGGCATTGCCAACTGTCTCCAGCGCTCCACCTGTTCGGCGTACCACGGGGCGCATTCACTCAGGACCGCGAGGCGCGTACGCGTATCTTCGCCACGCTTGTGATCGTGCGTTGCGGTGGTCAGCAGGTTGTCTGGAAACTTCTCCAGACGCTGCAGGCAGACCTGATGGAAGTCTTCCACCGGCGCACTGAAGTGCTGAGGATGGAAACCCACATCATTGCGCGACAGCAGCACGGCAGAGCGGTAGAACGAGGTGTCCTCGACGGACTTGGCGGCAACCGGGGAGGTCAGTTGCTGGAAGCGTACGCAGGCATTCTTGTAGAGCTTGCGCAGGGGGCCGCGTGGCAGTTTTCGCCACGGTTCGCCACCCAGCCAGCGTGCCAGATAATCCAGCACCTGCCAGTCGCCTTCGTTCAGGGTCGCGCGCGCGCCTTCCATTGCCTGCTGGAAATATTTGTCGTCCTGCGCCGAGCGGCCGCACACCGAGATATAGGTGCGATAAATCGGGAAGTTGACGATCAAGGCGAGCAGGGCACGGCGAATCGCACCCAGAGTGAGGTCGCGGCTCATCAAATCACTGCGAGCAACCTGCAGCAACGATTGGGCAACGTTCTCGAAATCGCCCGCCAGCGTGCCGTGCAAGACCAGATCACGGGCCACCAGCACTTCCTGATCGAAGTCAGCGGTACGTTCTGTCAGGCGGCTCCACAGCTCACCCAGAGGCTCTTCGCCCTTAGGGTCATGCTGCAGCAATGACACCTGGTTCATGAACTCGTAACCTGTCGTGCCGTCAACGCTCCAGTCTTTACGCAGCGGCTCGTCGGGGCCGAGGATTTTCTCGACGAAGATCGGCAGATGATCGATCTGCGCATGCTCGGGGCGCAGCTTGAGCAGGCCTTTGACCCGACGATGCAGCTTGCGACCGTAGCCGCGCGGGTCGGCCAGTCCATCGATGTGATCGATACGCAGCCCGTCGACCAGGCCGTCGGCAATCAGCTGAAATATTTTCCCGTGAGTGGCCTCGAATACCTGTGGCCGCTCGACACGCAGGCCGCCCAGCTCGTTAATGTCGAAGAAACGCCGCCAGTTGATGTCATCGCCGGCGGTGCGCCAGCTGGCCAGACGATAGTGCTGGCGCTCCAGCAACTGGTGCAGGCGCTGGAAGCCTTCCGGCATGCTGGAATCGAAATGCGCGAGGATCTGCTCGATACCCTTGAGCACCTGCGGGTCCTTGGCCAGCCCGGCCAACTCGGCCCTGGCCTGGCGTGCGCGCTCATAGGCTTGCGGGAACTGCGCCAGTGCGTTGAAACGCTGGGCCATGTCCTTCAATTGCGGCTGGTCCACGGTCTGCAACAGCGAGTCGTAGGTCAGTGGGCAGATCGGAAAATGATGCTGGTAGTGTTCGATGTAGAACGAACCGCGCTCGGCATCGAAACGCAGCGGGATTTCGCCAGCCTGCAATACCGTGCCGTAGTCGCTGCTCAGGAATGGCAGCAACAATTGCCCCTCCAGCAGCGGGTCGGGCGAATTCCACTGAATGTCGAAGAACTCTGCATACGGACTGCGACGGCCCCATTCCAGCAGGTCCAGCCACCATGGGTTGTCGGCACCACCGACCGCCATGTGGTTGGACACGATATCGAGAATCAGGCCCATGCCGTGCTCGCGCAAGGTCTCGACCAGGCGCAGCAGGGCAGGTTCGCCGCCCAGTTCCGGGTTGATGACCGTCGGGTCGACCACGTCATAGCCGTGCATCGAACCGGCACGCGCTTTGAGCAGTGGCGACGCGTAGAGGTGGCTGATACCCAGACTGGCGAAGTAGGGCACCAGCGGTACGGCGTCGTCGAGGGTGAAATCCTTGTGGAATTGCAGGCGCTGGGTGGCGCGCAACGGTTGTAATGGACGGGTCATTGATCACGCTCCGTAGCCTGCAGCCGGGATCGGGAGAGTAATTCCAGTCGTCGAGCAGCATTCGGGTTATCAAGCAGAGAGGCCGCATCGCCGGGAAGACGTCTGCGCCAGTTGGGGTGACTGTCAATGGTGCCGGGCAGGTTGGCCTGCTCCTCGACACCCAGCGCGTCTTCTATCGGCAGCAGTACCAGTGGCGCACGTGTATGACCCAGGTAGCTGATGCTCGCGTCGATGATCTGGGCCGGGTCTTCAGTCTCGGAGGGCAGACTGTCGATATTCTGGCTCAAGGCACGTCGCAGGCTTTCATATTCCCGGGTGCGCTCTTCGCGCCACTGCGATTCATGCTGTTCGTCAATGTGGCCGAGGCGCGCATTCCATTCGATATCCAGTTCGCTGAGCCAGCCTGCGAGGGTAGGCAGGTCGTGGGTACTGGTGGTCGCCAGCGCTTGATCCGACCAGTCGAGAATCGGCTTGAACTGACCATTGTTCTGTTCGAACAGCAGTACGCGCATCCCGAGAATCGCTCTGGCGCTGAGTTTTTCGCTCAAGCCTTCTGGCACCGTACCGAGGTCTTCACCCAGCACGATCGCCTTGTGTCGCCAGGATTCCAGACTCAGCAGGCGAAGCATGTCATCCAGCGGGAAATTCAAGTAAGCGCCTTCGCTCGGAGGTGCCCCTTGCGGGATGACCCAGAGGCGCTGCAAGCCCATGACATGGTCGATACGCAACCCGCCGGCATGGGCAAAGTTGGCCCGCAGCATCTCGATGAACGCACGAAAACCATTACGCTTGAGGCCGTCCGGCGAAAACGCGGAAATCCCCCAGCTCTGGCCGGCACGGTTGAGAATGTCAGGGGGGGCGCCGACGGTCAGGGCCGACAGCAACTCGTCCTGGCGGCTCCAGGCCTGGCTTCCGGCACCGTCGGCACCCACTGCCAGATCGGCAATCAGGCCGACGCGCATGCCGCTGCTGCGTGCTGCAACCTGTGCGCGTTCGAGACCACGGGCTATGAGCCATTGGGCGAAGGCGTGAAAGCTGATTTGCTCGCGATGGCTTTTGGCAAATGCTGCGACTGCGTCACTGCGAGGGTCTTTGAACTGCTCCGGCCATTCATGCCAGTTGTTGCCGATGTTCAGCGTTTCGGACTCGGCACACAGCGCCTCGAAGCGGCAGTGATTTTCCAGCGCTTCGCCACCGCTGTGGCGGAAGCTGTTGAAGTCTTCGTGCAGCGGGTGATCACCCGCACTGAAGCCTTCGTAAAGCGCGTGAAGCGCTTTCCATTTGGCGTTGGCCGCAGCTGGCCAGTCGATCAGCGTCTGTGTTTCAAGGCGCTTCATCTCGTCGCCGACACGCGCGTCTTCGATTGCTTGACGCCACGCACTTTCACCGAGAATCGCACCCGGCGACGCATACAGACTGTTGAGGAACAGCCTGCTGGAAGGGGAATAAGGACTGTAACGGTGAGGGTCGTTGGCGAACATGGCGTGGATCGGGCTGATGCCCAACGCGTCGGCACCTCGCTCGCCAGCAGAGCGCAAGACCTTCTCCAGTGCTTCTGTGTCACCAAAGCCGCCATCACCTTCGCGGCGCAAGCTGTAAAGCTGAGCGGTCAACCCCCAGCCGTGCGGCTTCGAGGTATCGGTAGCCATTGCCATGCTGAAGCAGGTTTTCGGCGCGACCGCGATGGTCAGGTGCTGGCCGGCAATTTCCAGCTGTTGATAGCCGGGCGGGGCCAGTGCCGGGAGCTCTGCATTCGAGGTGAGTCTGGCATCCAGCGAAGAACCGTCTTCGAGGTGTAGCGTGAATGGCGTCTGTGGAGCAAACCACTGAGACAGGTCCAGGTTGCTTTCCACATCAACCGTCAGCAGTGGCGGGGCACTGGCACCGTGACTGGCTTTTTGCAGGCGCAGCAGGCTGGCATCGATAGCCTCGCCGTTTTCAGCAGGATAGCCCAGCGCCTCCAGTACCTTGCGCAGCACATCAGGGCTGACGGTCTGCGGCCGAGCGTTGGCATCGACCCAGTGCACCGACAATCCTGCCTCGGTCGCAAGCCTCTCCAGTTGCTCATTGTTCATCCTGTTCCTCCAGAACATCACTCGCTTTCAGGCTGACAATGGCCGTGTAAGCATTGAGGGTGCCGGGTGGGGAAAGTTCGGACGATTTTTCGGCGCTGGAGAATATCTCGCGGGCACCCGTTTGTGGCGGCGCATCGACCGCATGCTCGCTGAGATTGAGGTCGATACGCAGTTCGCTGCCATCGCCCAGCGTCCAGCGCGCGCTGACCGCCTTGTCGCCGAGAGTATCGGTACTCAGGAAGCGTGCGCCCTGCAGGCGTGGCATGATTTCCTGATGCCGTAAAGCCAGCAACTGCGTGTAGAACTCCAGCCAGCTGCGATGATCCTGACCTATGTCGGTGTCGAGATCGACTGCGGAAAATGCCGGGCGTGAGGCTTCGAACGTCTTGATGTCGTTCGGATCAGGAATGTGCTCGCGCTTTTCCGGGTCGGCGAACGCGGCGAAATCAGCGAACTCCTTGCGACGTCCTTCGCGTACCGCATCGGCCAGTTCGCCGTGGTGGCTGGTGAAGAACAGAAACGGCTCGCTGGCCGCCCATTCATCGCCCATGAACATCAGCGGAATCATCGGTGAAAGCAGCAGCAGGGCGGTGGCGGCTTTCAATGCCGCAGGCGCACAGAGTTGCGGCAAGCGTTCACCGAGTGCGCGGTTGCCGATCTGATCATGGTTCTGCAGAAACAACACAAAAGCCGACGGCGGCAGGTGCGCACTTGGCTCGCCTCGCGTATGCCCGTGGCGCGTCGGTTCGCCTTGATAGACAAACCCCTCGCTGAGCAGGCGCGCAAGTTTTTGCGTCGGCTCTTTGGCGAAGTCGGAATAGTAGGCGTCGGTTTCACCGGTCAGCAGCACGTGGAGGGTGTTGTGCCCGTCGTCGTCCCACTGTGCATCGAAACCTTTTTCCAGAAGGCTGGCCTGGTTGAACTCGTTCTCCAGGTTCAGCCACACGTGTCTGCCGGGTTCAATGCGGCTACGAACCCGCTCCGCGAACTCCGGCAGGAAGGTCTTGTCGCGAATGGCGTGAACAGCGTCCATGCGCAGGCCGTCGAAGCGGTACTCAAGGAGCCACATCAGGGCATTGTCGACAAAAAAGTCGCGCACCTGCGGACGTCTGAAGTCGATCGCATCGCCCCACGGGGTGTGCAGGTCGCTGCGGAAAAACTCCTTGGCATAACTGCCCAGATAGTTGCCGTCCGGGCCGAAGTGGTTGTACACCACGTCCAGGATAACCATCAGGCCAAGACCGTGAGCGGTGTCGATCAGGTGCTTGAGCTGTTCAGGCGTGCCGTAGGACGATTGCGGAGCATAATGCAGAACGCCATCGTAGCCCCAGTTGCGATCACCGGGGAACTGCGCAAGCGGCATCAGCTCGATCGCGGTAACGCCCAGTCGGGCAAGTCGCGGCAGGTGCTTTTCCACCCCGGCGTAGCCACCCATGGCGCCCACGTGCAGCTCATAGATCACTGCTTCATGCCACGGACGACCGTTCCATGCAGTGTTCTGCCATGAATAAGCGTGAGGGTCGACTACGAGGCTTTCAGAGTGAACATCATCAACCTGTGCCCGGGAGGCGGGATCAGGAACGTCCAGCTCGTGGTCGATCCTGAAGCGGTAGCGGGTACCCGCCTTGCAGCGGGCCTCAAGTACGAACCAGCCGTCGGACTGCGGCAGCATGGCCAGCGACTGGCCATCCTGCAGTTCGACATTCACGAATGAGGCATCCGGTGCCCAGAGGGCAAACCGGGTGTGTTCAGGGTCCAACAAAACGGCGCCGTGGCGCCAGTTATCGTCTGTACGCAGTGGCATCCATTAAATCCTTAACCTAGTAGTTGCTGGAAACGCTCACGTTTTTCTTCAACAGGTCGCGATAGAGATCTGCGTAGGGCTCTACTGCCTGATGCCAGTTGAAGGGAGCCGCCATGGCACGGCAGCGCATGGCGTTGAGCAGCTCCGGATGGGCGAAGACCTGGAAGGCGCGATCCAGTGCCTGGGTGTAGCTTTCGACTGTCGATTCATTGAACAGGAAGCCAGTGACACCGTCTTCGATCGTATCGGCCAGGCCGCCGGTATTGCGTGCGACAGGCAACGAGCCGAAGCGTTGCGCGTACATCTGGCTAAGCCCGCACGGCTCATAGCGGGACGGCATCAGCAGGAAATCGCTGCCGGCGAACATGCGTCGTGCGTCGGTTTCGTTGAAGCCGATGCGCACGCCGACACGTCCGGGGAAGCGGGCAGCCAACTCGCGCATGGCCTCTTCTTCCTCCGGTTCACCGCGGCCGATGATTGCGATCTGCCCGCCATTGTTGACGATGTGCTCGGCGACGCCGATCGTCAGGTCAAGACCTTTCTGATACACAAGGCGCGATACCACCGCGAATAGCGGCCCGGTCGAGGCGTCCAGTTCGAACAGCTCACGCACATAGTCAGCGTTGATTTCCTTGCGCGTCCATTCGTTGGGCGCAAAGTGGCAGATCAGGTGTTCGTCGGTGGCCGCATCCCAGCTTTCGTCAATGCCGTTGGGGATGCCGCTGAGCTGGCCCTTGTTGGCCTTGCTTTGCAGGAAGCCTTCCAGGCCGCAGCCGAACTCCGGGGTGGTGATTTCCCGAGCGTAGGTGGCGCTGACGGTGGTGATGTGGCTGGCGAACGCCATACCCGCCTTGATGAACGACAGCTGGCCGTAGAACTCCATGCCCTCAGGGGTAATGGCGGAGTCCGGGATACCCAGCTCACGGCTCGAGGCTGTGCTTACCGTGCCTTGATAGGCTAGGTTGTGAACAGTGAAGATGCTGGGCGTGGACTGCCCGCGCCAGCGCATGTACGCAGGCGCCAGGCCGGCTGGCCAGTCATGGGCGTGAACCAGCTCGGGGCACCACTGGCTCTTTACTTCGCCGGCGGCGAACTCGGCGGCTGCCAGGCCCAGGCGGGCAAAACGAATATGGTTATCAGACCAGTCGCGACCGTTGCTGTCGGCGTAAGGGGTGCCTTCGCGCTCGTAAAGCTCCGGGCAGATCAGCACGTAGATCACCAGGCCATCTTTCATGTCCATGCGACCGACCTTGCAAGGTGGCAGTGCTGCATGCCCGCCCAGCTGGCTGATGATATGGATCGGATTACCGCTGTTAATGACCTGCGGATAACCTGGAATCAGTACTCGAACGTCGTGCAGGTGACGCATGGCTCGCGGCAGTGCGGCAGACACATCGCCCAGCCCACCGGTTTTCACCAGATCGGCCAGTTCGGAGGTCACGAACAACACTTTGCGTCTGTTGACCTGGGACATGGTCGGCTGAGGCTGGACAGTCGACGTTGGCATTTGCAGCACAGGAACGCTCTTGGTAGAGAACACCGGCAGATGAGTCAGCTCGCCGACAGGCTGGTTAAAACTCTCTCCCTTCTGGGTTTTCACAGCGGCGCTAATCATCAATTTTTCCCCTTAAAACAGTCTTGGTGCATCACTTGATTTTTATTGGCCATTTCCTATGGCCGGGTACACATACGTGCACTACGCAAGATCGATACCCGTTTGGACCATGCATAGTGACAAAGCGGTGTGATGTCGCCATTACCGGATGTCAGCCAATAGCATAGATGCTCTAATCAGCTGACCCGGCGGTTTTGGAGAAGTTTCGACTTTTTTATTTGCGAATGTCTGGCACAGGCTTCGACGCCCCGTGTGGTGGCAGGCTGCAGGTGGCAGCCCGGCTGTCGCTGCGCTTTTTTACCGCTTTTTTCTACGTCCCGAGGGGGCGTTACCGGCCGTCGGATCGTTGGACAATCGCGCCCAGGCGCTTGGTTTTCATCACTAAATAGCGCTGGTGTCGGGCTGTGATGGGCAGCAACGGTGCAGAATGCCTTTTCCCGGGGCGTGTAGCGGTCAATCTTCGGGCGCGACGAGAAAATCCCTACATCTTCGCTGGAACATTTTGGCGCAGGGCAGGATAGAATCAGGCCACAAGTCCCGGCCTTGACGCTGGCCTGAGGCATTACCCTTTGACTGATTTCACTGAATCACTCTGATCGAATTGACGAGGATGGAAATGGAAGCCCCCGAGGTACTGGTACTGCAAGCGAGTTACACCAATCCTGTGCACGCGGATGCGATCGGGTTCGTTTTGAACGAGTATTCGATGGATGCCATGGGTGCAGGACGGCCTCTGTCGAACGACACCCGTCAGCAGTTGGCAATCGAACTCGCGAAGCGTCCGTATGCGTTCAGCGTTCTGGCATTCATTTCGGGAGAGCCGGTGGGGCTGGTCAACTGCTTCGAGGGGTTTTCAACCTTTGCGTGTCGTCCACTGGTCAACATTCATGACGTCGCGGTGCTCTCGCAATACCGTGGCCTCGGTATCAGCCAGAAAATGTTGCTCAAGGTCGAGGAGATTGCACGCCAGCGTGGCTGCTGCAAGCTGACGCTTGAGGTTCTGGAAGGCAATGAGGTCGCACAGGGTGCGTACAGAAAGCTCGGTTTCGACAACTATCAGTTGAGCCCTGAAACGGGGCGTGCCATGTTCTGGCAGAAGGCACTGTAGAGAGCCGAGTCGCCAGGGTGGCTTTTTTGATCGTTCAGGTGCAGGCCGAACGGGTCGGAAGACGGAACAGATGGCGGGGACCAGCAGAAGGGCAGGTCAGGTGGGCAAGCCGGATTATCGGACTTGCCCTGAGGCGTTTTGAAGAATGATACAGTTGCGGTCAGGCTTGAAGCATCTTGCCGGGGGCGGATAACTGCGATTGCTGCAGCATCGAGCTCAAATGAGCCACTTTTTTCTGCAACTGCTCGCGCTCTTCTTTTAATGTGCGCAGTTCATCACGACGGATAGTGACGTACAGGGTTTGTGGTGCAAGTGCTGGTAGTACAGTGCCCATTGCTCACCTCGCAAATGGCGGATTCAACCTCAGAGAGGTCCGTGGCAATGACTTTCAATCCCTGACCGCCGCTGCTTACCCTCTCTATCGGCATCGATTTTGATTTCTTTTGCATGATTTTGGAACTTTTTTATTTTTAATTGTCGCGAATGTTTATTAATCGCGACAAAATGCACCACAGGGGGGCGCTCGCGTCTTCATCTTCTCCAAGGGAACCGACGTTCCGCCTCGCTTGACTAATCAGCATGCTCGCAACCGTCGATGCGCTGGACGGCAAACGAGGCACCTTTTTACGATTTAAGGAGCACCTTCATGCAACTTGGGATTATTGGACTGGGCCGTATGGGCGGCAACATCGCACGCCGTCTGATGCTGAATGGTCATACGACTGTGGTGTACGACCGTGATGAAGCATCGCGCAACGCCCTGGCCAATGACGGTTCGACTGCGGTCGCAGACCTGAAGGAACTGGTCGGTGCGCTCGCCAGGCCCCGTGCTGTCTGGGTAATGCTCCCGGCCGGTGCGCCGACCGAAGACACCATTCAGACCCTCAGCCAGTTGCTCGACGCCGATGACGTGATCATCGATGGCGGGAATACCTTCTACAAGGACGACATCCGGCGCGCTCAGGAATTGACTGAAAAGGGCCTGCATTACGTCGATGTCGGCACATCAGGCGGCGTCTGGGGTCTCGAACGTGGCTACTGCATGATGATCGGAGGCGAGGCCGCCGTCGTCGAGCGTCTCGATCCGCTGTTCGCGACACTGGCTCCAGGCCTCGGCTCGATCGAGCGCACCCGTGACCGCACCTCGACCGATGATCGTGCCGAACGTGGCTATATCCACTCCGGCCCTGCGGGTTCCGGGCATTTCGTGAAGATGATCCACAACGGCATCGAATACGGAATGATGCAGGCGTTCGCCGAAGGCTTCGATCTTCTCAAGCAGAAAAACTCCGAACTCCTGCCGCCTGAGCAGCGTTTCGACCTGAACACGGCGGATATTGCCGAAGTCTGGCGTCGTGGCAGTGTGGTGTCGTCCTGGCTGCTGGACCTGACCGCCGACGCCCTGGCCACCGACCCGCACCTGGATGCATTCTCCGGTTCGGTTGCCGACAGCGGTGAGGGTCGCTGGACCATCGAAGCGGCCATCGAGCAGGCGGTTCCGGTTCCTGTGCTGTCCAGCGCCCTGTTTGCGCGTTTCCGTTCCCGCCAGACAAGCTCCTACGCAGACAAGATGCTGTCCGCCATGCGCTTTGGATTTGGTGGCCACAAGGAACCCAAGTAATGGGCCTGTCGCGTGGCAGTGCCGAGCAAAAAACCGAGGTAGCCCCACCCACGACGCTGTTTCTGTTCGGTGCCCATGGCGACCTGGTCAAGCGCCTGTTGATGCCGGCGCTTTACAACCTGTCACGCGACGGTCTGGTGGATGAAGGGCTGCATATTGTCGGCGTCGATCACAATGCGATCAGCGATGCCGATTTTGCGAAAAAGCTCGAGAACTTCATTCGTGATGAAGCCGCCGGCAAGGTTGCCGGCGGCGGCAAGGATCCGCTCGATCCTGCGTTGTGGAGCAAGCTGGCCGAGCGCATCAGTTACGTGCAGGGCGACTTCCTCGACGATTCCACCTATCAGGACATCGCCAGCAAGATCGAGAGCACCGGCACCGCGAACGCGGTGTTCTATCTGGCCACCGCGCCGCGGTTTTTCAGTGAGGTCGCCCAGCGCCTGGGCTCGTCAGGTTTGCTGCAGGAAACCGAAGACGCGTTTCGTCGTGTCGTGATCGAAAAGCCGTTCGGCTCCGATCTGGCCAGTGCGGTCGAGCTCAATGGCTGCCTGCTCAAGGTCATGAGCGAGAAGCAGATTTACCGGATCGACCATTACCTGGGCAAGGAGACGGTGCAGAACATTCTGGTCAGCCGTTTCTCCAATGGCCTGTTCGAGTCGTTCTGGAACAATCACTACATCGATCACGTACAGATCACGGCGGCGGAAACCGTAGGCGTTGAAACCCGTGGCAGCTTTTACGAGCACACCGGTGCCTTGCGTGACATGGTGCCCAATCACCTGTTCCAGCTGCTGGCGATGGTGGCGATGGAGCCGCCTGCCGCTTTCGGTGCCGATGCCGTTCGCGGTGAGAAAGCCAAGGTGGTCGGCGCGATCCGGCCCTGGAGCCAGGAGGAAGCCCTGGCCAATTCGGTGCGTGGCCAGTACGCGAAGGGCGTGATGGGCGACAGGCAGGTCGTCGGTTATCGTCAGGAAGATCGCGTGGAGCCGGACAGCAGCACCGAGACCTACGTTGCACTGAAGGTCATGGTCGACAACTGGCGCTGGGTGGGTGTGCCGTTCTACCTGCGCACCGGCAAGCGTATGAGCGCACGCAGCACCGAAATCGCCATTTGCTTCAAGCCTGCTCCGTACGCGCAGTTCCGCGATACCGAGGTCGACCGGCTCAAGCCCAACTACCTGCGGATCCAGATCCAGCCTAACGAAGGCATGTGGTTCGACCTGTTTGCCAAGCGTCCAGGCCCGAAACTGGAGATGGAAGATATCGCGTTGGGCTTCGCCTACAAGGATTTCTTCGAGATGCAGCCCTCTACCGGGTACGAAACCCTCATTTATGACTGCCTGACCGGTGATCAGACGCTCTTCCAGCGTGCCGACAACATCGAGAACGGCTGGCGTGCCGTGCAGCCGTTCCTCGATGCCTGGGCCGCGCAGCCGCAAGTGCAGCTTTACGAGGCTGGCAAGGATGGCCCGCAAGCGGGTGAAGAGCTGCTGAGTCGTGACGGTCGGGAATGGAGAGAATTGAATGTCTGAACTGCCTGTACAGTTCCTGTTGTCCGACATCGACGGCACGTTACTGCGCCGTGATCACAGCCTTAGCCAAGCCAATATCGACGCCGTCAAGCGCCTGCGTAATGCCGGCGTTCACTTCACGCTGGCCAGCAGTCGGCCGCCCAGGGCCATGCGCCAGGTAATCGAAGCGTTGAGTGTGGATCTGCCCACCGTGGCGTTCAATGGCGGCACCATCACCCATCCTGATGGCAGCCTGCTGGTTGCTCATCGCATTGACCCGCGCGCCGTTCGCATTTGTCTGGAGTTGTTTGCCGGGCAGAACGTTGCCATCTGGGTGTTTGCCGATGATCAGTGGCTGCTGCTCGATCCTCACGCCGATTACGTCGATCATGAGCTCCGTGCACTGGGCTATGGCTATGTTCAGGTTGAGAGTTTCGAGCCGTATCTGGATCGCGTCGACAAGATCGTCGCGGCCAGCGCCGATTTCGAGTTGCTCAAGACCCTTGAGGCGCAGCTCAATCCGCAGATCGAAGGGCTCGCGCTGGCGGCCCGTTCGCAAAAATACTACCTGGATGTGACTGCGCTGGAGGCCAACAAGGGTTCCGCTCTGGTCGCGCTGGCGGACTATCTGGGCGTCGACCTGTCGCGTACGGCGGCCATAGGCGACGGCGGTAACGACGTGGCGATGTTCCACAAGGCAGGCTTGTCGATTGCCATGGGGCAGGGCGAGCAGACAGTCAAGGGACAGGCTGATCATGTTACTGATAGCAATGAGCAGGACGGAGTGGCCAACGCCATCGAGCGTTACATTCTGAGCGCCTGACCGAACGGTGTTCCCACGTTAACGAATCATCATCACGACGGGCATTTCTGAATGGCTGCACTGATCGAAGACTACGCATTGCTGGGCAACTGCGAGACGGCGGCGCTGGTCGCCCGTGATGGTTCGCTGGACTGGTTGTGTTTCCCCCGCTTCGACTCGACGGCCTGTTTCGCCGCGCTGCTGGGCGGTGATGAGCACGGCCGCTGGAAGATCGCGCCAACCGCCGAGGTTATCGCTGTCGAGCGTCGTTATCGCGACGGCACGCTGATTCTCGAAACGGTTTTCGAAACCCGTGACGGTCGCGCCATGCTGATCGATTTCATGCCCATGAAGACCTCCGGCCACGTGGTGCGCATGGTGGTCGGGCTGTCCGGTCGGGTCGAATTCGCTGTGGATCTTGCCATCCGTTTCGATTACGGCAGCAGCGTGCCCTGGGTCGAGCGCAAGGATGCTCATACGCTGACGGCAGTCGCCGGGCCGGAAATGCTGGTTTTGCGCAGCCCCGTGGCCCTGCACCCACAGGATCATCACACGGCCAGCCGTTTTCACGTCGATGAAGGCGAGCGCAAGGTCTTCACGCTGGCCTATCAGGCATCCTTTGCGCCCTTGCTCGATCAGATCGATGCCGACCAGGCCTTGGAAACCACCGCAGCCTATTGGCGCGAGTTTTCTGATCGCTGCCCTGACGTCGGGCCGTGGACGGCGCAGGTAAAGCGCTCGCTGATTACGCTGAAAGCCATGACCTACGCGCCTACTGGCGGCATCGTTGCGGCCGTGACCACCTCATTGCCCGAACAGTTGGGTGGCGAGCGCAATTGGGATTACCGCTATTGCTGGTTGCGCGACGCCACCATGACCCTTCTGGCATTCATGAATCTGGGCTATTTCGAGGAAGCTCAGGCCTGGCGGGACTGGTTGCTGCGCTCGGTTGCCGGTAACCCGGAACAGATCCAGATCATGTACGGCGTAGGCGGCGAGCGGCGTCTGCAGGAATACGAGTTGCCCTGGCTGAGTGGCTACGAACACTCGCTGCCGGTGCGTGTCGGTAATGGTGCGGCGACGCAGGTTCAACTGGATGTCTATGGCGAAGTGGCCGATGCGATGATCCAGGCGCTGCGCGGCGGTATGGCGCAGCATCCGCGCAGCGTGGCGATTTCCAAGGTGGTCATGCCTTATCTGGAGAAGATCTGGCACCTGCCGGATGCGGGCATCTGGGAGATACGCTCCGAGCCGCGCCACTTTACCCATTCGAAAGTCATGGCCTGGGTGGCCTTTGACCGTAACGCTACGCAGATCGCCCAGGCTGCCGAGAGCGATGAGGATCGTGCGCTGGCGACGCATTACCGGAAGGTGGCGGACGAAATTCATGCCGATGTCTGTCGCCACGGTTTCGATGCCGAGCTTGGCAGTTTCGTGCAGACCTATGGCTCGACAGAGGTGGACGCGAGCCTGCTGCAGATTGTGCTGACCGGTTTTCTCGCGCCGGAAGACCCACGCGTTATCGGCACCGTCGCACAGATCGAGCGCACGCTGATGCAGGATGGTCTGCTGTTGCGTTACGACAACGAGCGCAGTGTCGATGGTGTTGCCGGTCGTGAAGGGACGTTTCTGGTCTGTTCGTTCTGGCTGGCCGATGCCTATGTCTTGCTCGGCCGGGCTGATGATGCCGCGCAGCTGTTCGAACGGTTGTGCGGTTTGTGCAATGACGTTGGCCTGCTGGCCGAGCAGTACGATCCGAAGGGTGGGCGCATGCTGGGCAATTTCCCTCAGGCGTTCAGCCACATCGGCATCATCAATACTGCACTGAACCTGCACCGGGCAGTATGCCCGGCGCTGGCCCGTACTTCCGGTGTGCTTGAAGAGGCCTGATCAGCTGTCGCGGCCAGCCTTGCGGAAGGTCAGGTTGATCCGTTGCTCACCCAGCTGCGGATGCTCGGCCTGCTTGATGGGCAAAATGCCGTGGAAACGCAATCTGTCCTCGCCACCCCAGACCACCACGTCGCCATGAAACAGGGAGATGCGTTGAGTCTTGTCGCCGCGCAGCAGGCCGCCGAACTGAAAGATGGCCGGTATGCCCAGTGATACGGAGACCACTGGCCAGCGATGGTCGTATTCGTCTCGGTCCTGATGCAGGGACATCTTGGCGCCCGGAATATAGCGATTGATCAGGCAGGCATCAGGCACGAACCCGGCATAGCCGGCTGCCAGTGCGGCATCCTGCGCCAGCTGCATGAATACGTCCGGCATCGTCGGCCAGGCCTGTCCTGTTTGTGGGTCGGTCGCGCTGTACCGGTAACCGTGGCGGTCGGTTATCCAGCCCAGTTGTCCGCAACTGCTCAGTGCTGCAGACATGCTCAGACCGTTGGGGGTCTGCATGTGCCGGAACGGGGAGAGGCCCAGTGTTTGTTCAAGGGCGGACAGCAGCTGCGGCATGGCGGTCAGCGCAAAGCCTCTGAACAGCCATGACCCGGGCCCGATCCGCTCATCGCTGCGAGGCTGGGCCGTCTGGTCCGCGAACAGGTCCAGAGTGGCGGGAGTGTCACCTTTGCGTTGCATGATCGGATCGAGCTCCGGTGAGTATCAGAGAGCCTTGCTGACCTTGACCTCGGTAATAAGGTCGTCGCTCTCGCCGTGCATTTTCTTCAAGGCGGCCTCGGCTTCTTCGGTGGATGCCGATTGCAGTTGGGCGAATTCGAAGCGGCGTTCGCCATTGAGCTTGTAGCTGACAGCAAATTTGGTCGTGCGCGGGGCTGGATTGTTCACGGTGACTCCTTGCATCATCCCAGGCGAGAGGTCGAGCGCCGGACGATCTTGATCTTGTGAGTGAAGGGCAGTTTGCGTCCGGCATTGGTATCTGCCTTGCGCCCTGCGGTATCGATGGTGATGTTCCAGAAACCGGTGCTTGGCGCGGCGATCTTGGCCGGAAATCTGTCAAACGCACCGCCATGATAGGTGTGCCGACCACCATTTTTGAAACTGCGAAAATTCGCATCGTTCATCAGGCGAATATTGCAGGTCTGAGAGCACTCGATGACGACAAGATCGTCCTCGTTGAGATGCTCACGCTGGTGTACGAATTTCATGACGGGCTCCGAAATGGGGGTTTTTCTGAAAAATCAAAACGATAGCATGCGACGCCCGCAATTTGACGTCGGTGAGTATTAATTTGCCGTGTTTCCGGGAAAAAATGCCTCAGTCGGGATTTAATTGCGTTGAGGCTTGTCGTAGGACCTTTATTTGGAGGCTTTGTATGAAACTGGCTGCTGTAGTAGTCCTGGCTCTGGCAATCACTGGCTGTGCCACAGTGAACGACATTGAGCATACACCCCCCACCATGAACGTGATGTCGGGCAAGAATCCTCATGAATACGCCGATTGCTTCGCTGGCAAGATCAGCAGCAGTCGCAAGCCGCCTCTGATCGAGCCTCGCCATGACGGCCTGCGGGTCATCGTCGCGCAGAAACTCAGCAAGTCACCCGCAGCAGTAGTGGATATCGAGAGCCGCTCGGGCGGAAGTACGATCAAGGTCTACGAACGACTTGCCAATGTGCCCATCCGTTTCAGGGATGTGCAGAACGCTGCCGAAGCGTGCATTTCAGGCTAATCGGTCAGGCTTGGTCAGCTGGCCCTGTCCGCGGTGGGCAGGGCGGCAGACCTGATTACTTGCAGACCACCAGCACGCTGCGACTTTTGTAGTTGCCAACGTCCACGCCCAGCGTCTTGTCGCTTTCGGCAGGTTGTGGGGTGCCATCTGTGCCAACAATTTCATAACCTGTGCCTGCACAGGAAGCATCCGCTTTTTCGTAGCAGCTTGCCCAGGACATCGCCTCGCCGGAGCAGTCGATGCTCAAGCCCTGTTTGCCGTTTTTCAGGTAGGTGTTGGAGGCGGTTGCGCAGCCGGTAAGGCCCAGCACAGCAATAATGGACAAAATTCTGATCATGTTTTTCGCTTCGAGATAAGGCCAGGGAATTAACAAATGCGAGCGTTGGACTGGTAATAGGTGCCATCGTTCCGCCATGTTTTGCATCATAAACTGCCTGCTTCCCGCTTGTCGCCGCCTTGCCATTCACGAAGCCTGATGTAAATGCTGCAGCCGTCCGGAAAGGCATTCCGAGCCTGCTGTGCTGGCCCTTAGGGTCGTTTAATGGTGTTCTGCGCTGCATTTATGTACAGGCAATATCCAGAAAGTGCGGAACTATCTGTACGAGTATTCCTCTATCATGGCATCGGACGGCCAAAGGCAGCATTGTAAGGTGACTGCCTCATCATTAGACTGCGCCGTTAACACCAACAGCCCTTACCAAGGACTTTTATGATCAAGAAATGCTTGTTCCCAGCAGCCGGTTACGGCACTCGCTTCCTGCCAGCGACCAAGGCCATGCCCAAGGAAATGCTGCCGGTGGTCAACAAGCCACTGATCCAATACGGTGTTGAGGAAGCCCTCGCTGCAGGCCTGACCGAAATTTCCATCGTGACCGGTCGTGGCAAGCGCGCTCTTGAAGACCACTTCGACATCAGCTACGAGCTCGAGCACCAGATCAAGGGTACTGACAAGGAAAAGTACCTGGTCGGTATTCGCAAGCTGATCGACGAATGCAGCTTCTCGTACACTCGTCAGACTGAAATGAAGGGTCTGGGCCACGCCATCCTCAGCGGTCGCCCGCTGATCGGCAACGAAGCGTTCGCCGTGGTTCTGGCCGATGACCTGTGCGTCAACCCTGAGGGTGATGGCGTGCTGGCGCAGATGGTCAAGCTGCACAAGCATTATGGCTGCTCGATCATCGCCATCCAGGAAGTCGATCCGCAGGAAACCAACAAGTATGGCGTGATCGCTGGCGAAGAGATCAAGCCAGGCCTGTTCCGCGTGACCAACATGGTTGAAAAGCCGAAGCCTGAAGATGCGCCGTCCAACCTGGCGATCATCGGCCGCTACATCCTGACTCCGGACATCTTCGAGAAAATCGAGCAGACCGAGCCGGGCAAGGGCGGTGAAATTCAGATCACCGACGCCTTGATGAAGCAGGCTGCTGAAGGCAATGTGCTTGCGTACAAGTTCAAGGGTGAGCGTTTCGACTGCGGTGGTGCTGAGGGTTACATTCAGGCTACCAACTTCTGCTTCGAGCACTTCTACAAGACCGGCAAAGCTCATTGATACCTGAATGACGATGCTGTGAAAACGCCACCTCCGGGTGGCTTTTTCATTTCTGAATAGCCGCCGTGCGGTTATGCTGTAACTCTGCCCAGGAGATAGCAATGGCCTTCGATTTTGATCTGTTTGTAATTGGCGCCGGTTCGGGCGGTGTCAGGGCAGCACGTTTTGCTGCCGGTTTTGGTGCGCGGGTAGCCGTGGCCGAAAGCCGTTATCTAGGTGGAACCTGCGTCAACGTGGGGTGCGTTCCCAAGAAGTTGCTGGTGTACGGAGCGCATTTTTCCGAGGATTTTGATCATGCCAAGGGCTTTGGCTGGTCATTGGGCGAGGCCAGTTTTGACTGGTCCACGCTGATTGCCAACAAGGACAGTGAGATCACCCGCCTCAACGGCATCTATCGTAAATTGCTGGTCGACAGCGGCGTTACTCTGCTTGAAGGCCACGCAAAGATCGTCGGGCCGCAGCAGGTCGAAATCAACGGTCAGACCTACAGCGTCGAGCGCATTCTGATCGCCACCGGTGGCTGGCCGCAGGTGCCTGATGTGCCGGGACGCGAGCATGCCATTACGTCCAACGAGGCGTTTTACCTCAAGACGCTGCCAAAGCGCGTGGTGGTCGTGGGTGGTGGCTACATTGCCGTGGAGTTCGCTTCGATCTTCAATGGCCTGGGCGCCGATACCACGCTGGTCTACCGCCGCGAACTGTTTCTGCGTGGTTTTGATGGCGGTGTTCGTACCCATCTCCACGAAGAGCTGCTCAAGCGTGACATGACGATTCGCTTCAACAGCGATATCGAGCGCATCGACAAGCAGGCCGACGGCAGTCTGCTGTTGTCCATGAAAGGCGGCGGCACTCTCGAAACTGATTGCGTGTTCTACGCAACAGGGCGTCGGCCGATGCTCGACAACCTCGGTCTGGACAGTGTTGACGTCAAGCTGGACGAGCACGGTTACATCAAGGTCGATGAGCATTACCAGAGCAGCGAGCCTTCCATTCTGGCCATCGGCGACGTCATCGGAGGTGTGCAGCTGACCCCGGTCGCGCTGGCTGAAGGCATGGCGGTCGCGCGTCGACTGTTCAAGCCCGAGCAGTATCGCCCGGTAGACTACAATCACATCCCGACGGCGGTTTTCAGTCTGCCGAACATTGGTACGGTCGGTCTGACCGAAGAAGATGCAATCAAGGCCGGTCACGATGTGCAGATTTTCGAGAGCCGTTTCAGGCCAATGAAGCTGACCCTGACCGATGATCAGGAGCGCACATTGATGAAGCTGGTCGTCGATGCGAAAACCGACCGCGTGCTGGGCTGCCATATGGTGGGGCCGGATGCTGGCGAAATCGTCCAGAGCCTGGCCATTGCCATCAAGGCTGGCGCGACCAAGCAGGTATTCGACGATACTATCGGGGTGCACCCGACCGCAGCAGAAGAGTTCGTCACCATGCGCACGCCTGTCAAACGTTAAGTCACGCAGCGCCCGGAGTTCAGGAAGAGCTCCGGGGTAAAGGCTTGAAGAGGATGGATCCCGACGTGAATAGAGAACAACCACCGGCCAGAATGCCATTGCATTCGGCTGAGCAGGATCGCGAAGTCGCGCAGTACATCGACGCCTTGCGTGAAAGCGAGCGTCAGTTCAGGACATTGGCTGACAACATGAGCCAATTGGCCTGGACTGCCAGCCCCCGAGGGCAGGTCCACTGGTACAACGAGCGTTGGTATGCCTACACCGGTGCCTCGCTTGAGGCCATGACGGCCTTGGGCTGGCGCTCGGTTCTGCATCCTGAGCATCGCGAGCGGGTGATGGCGCGTTTGCAATACTGCTTTTCCACCGGTTCGATCTGGGAAGATACCTTCCCGATCCGTGGCAAGGACGGTGCGTTCAACTGGTTCCTGTCGCGCGCGTTACCCCTGCGCGATGCGCGGGGCCACATCACCCACTGGCTGGGTACTCACACCGATATCACCGCTCAGGTCAATGCAGAAGAGGCGTTGCGCGAACTCAACGAGAGTCTTGAGTTACGCGTCGCCGAGCGTACGCGTGAGCTGGAAACCGCCAATAAGTTGCTGCAGGCCGAAATTGCCGAGCGGGCGATGGCTGAGGAGGCCTTGCGTCATGCGCAGAAGATGGATGCGATCGGTCAGTTGACCGGGGGCATCGCCCATGACTTCAACAATGTACTTTCCGGCGTGATTGGCGCACTGGACATGATCAGGCTGCGTGTAGCGGCCGGGCGGATCGGTGAGGTCGCGCGCTACCTGGATGCGGCAGCGAGCTCGGCGAACCGTGCTGCCGCGCTGACCCGCAGGCTGCTGACATTTGCCCGCCGGCAGTCGCTCAACGTCACTGTAGTGGACGTCAATTGCATGGTCCGCTCCATGGAGGAGCTGTTGCGAGGCACGGTCGGCGCTCATGCGCATCTGGAGATCGAGCTGGAGGAGGGGTTGAGCGCGGTGCGCACCGATGAGCACCAGCTGGAAAATGCCTTGTTGAATCTGGTCATCAACGCTCGCGATGCTGTGCCTGTCGGAGGGAGGCTGTGCGTGCGCAGTCGCTCGTTAACACTGGCGGCGCAAAAAGAGGGTTTGCTGCCTGGCGACTACATACAGCTCAGTGTTGAAGATAACGGCTGTGGCATTGCTCAGGACGTTATCGACCAGGTGTTCGATCCGTTTTTCACCACCAAACCGGTAGGTCAGGGAACCGGGCTGGGTTTGTCGATGGTCTACGGCTTTACCCGGCAGAGTGGCGGGCACGTGCATATAGAAAGCACTGAAGGTCAGGGCACCCGGGTTCATTTGCAGCTGCCATGCGGCAAGGCTGCGGTTGCCTGAAGCTTCTGGTCATGGCTTGTTCGATGGCTTCTTTCCGGTGGCTTTAGGCTTGTCCGGCTGATCGAGCCTGATCTGCAGGTTCTCCAGTGCTGCTTCCTTCTTGGTCAGCAACAGTTCCAGCATGCGGCTCTGTTGCTGCGCATCGGTCATGCCTTGTTTGAGCGCGGCGTTTTCGTCCTGCGCGCCGCGTAACCGTTCTTCCAGCAGGGCGCATTGGGTGCGGGCGTGCTGCTGTTGTTCTGCGAAGGCAGCATTCTGTGTGTTGGCCTGCTTCAGCTGGTCGGTCTGGCTGTGCAGTTCGCGCAGGGTGTTGCGATTTTCAGCCAGCAGTCTTTCGTTGTCTCGATTGAGCTGTGTGATGTTTTCCTGGTGCATGGCAAGGCCTTGTTGTGCCTGTCGCAGTTCCATTTGCAACTGCTGAACCTGACCTTCGTGGCGTCGCTGCTCCTGCTCGCGTTGTTCTCTGATCGAGTTGCGATAGTGCTCCAGCGCCTCGCGTGCGTGCTGGTGTTTTTCTTCGAGGGAGTGGATCTGCCCGTCCTTGTCGTGCAGGCGAGTCTCCAAGTCCTGATTGGCCTGAAGCAGTCTGGCGTGTTCTGTCTGTACATCCTGCAGTGTGCGTTGCGTGTGGAGCAGGGCGGCAGCCTGCTGTTCCAGTGCCTCGTCGCGTTGCTGTACGTGTTTTTCCAACTGGCTGATCTGCTCCTGAGTGGCCGCAAGTTGTCGCTGGAGGGTGTCGCGTTCGGCCTGGTGCTGATCGTGCGCCTGATCAATACGCTCTTGCGCCTGCTGCTGAAGCCTCTGGGCAAGATGAGCCACCAGATCGCTCAATTCGTCATTGATATCCGGCGCCGGGGCGTGTGTGGATTCGAGCTCCTTCAGATAGCGGTGAATGGTGGTTTTCGAGCCCGTATTACCCATTTCGATACGTACCGCATCGATGCTGGGGTTTTCGCCTCGGGACAGCAGCGATGCTCTCGCTTTCTGCACTAATACCTTGTTTACACCGCCGCGGGCCATGCTCTCTCCTACGATTTCGTACTGTGGTATGTACTCTGTAATTACATACTATATGTTTTGAAATAATTAGCTATTTTTTGAATTAATTAACACGGGATATTGGCGTATTATCCCGTGTCAGGCGCTGTCAGCTCCTTTTGACGCGTCGCTACCGGTACACCCGAGCAGGTTTGAGCCATGAATGACGTTGATCGCTATATCGAGGCGGCGACCCGCGACAACACGCGCCGCAGCTATCGGGCTGCCATCGAGCATTTCGAGGTGACATGGGGCGGCTTTCTGCCGGCGACCAGCGAAAGCGTGGCGCGTTACCTGGCCAGCCACGCGGGAACGCTGTCGGTCAATACCCTGAAGCTGCGCTTGTCAGCGCTGGCCCAGTGGCACGTCAGTCAGGGTTTTGTCGATCCCACCAAGGCACCGATGGTGCGCAAGGTCATCAAGGGCATTCGTGCGCTGCATCCGGCGCAGGAAAAGCAGGCCGAGCCATTGCAGCTACAGGATCTGGAAAAAGTCATCGCCTGGCTGGAGATCGAGATACACGAGGCGAAGGCGCAACACGACCAGCCGCGTCTGTTACGCGGTCGACGTGATTCGGCGTTGATCCTGCTGGGGTTCTGGCGCGGGTTTCGCAGCGACGAGCTTTGCCGCCTGCAAGTGCAGGATGTCAAGACCATCGCCGACTCGGGAATCAGCCTTTATCTGCCGCGCAGCAAGGGTGATCGCGACAACCTGGGCCGGACCTATCAGACCCCCGCGTTGCAGCGGCTGTGCCCGGTGCAGGCCTATATAGAGTGGATCAACTGTGCGGCACTGGTACGCGGGCCGGTGTTTCGGGCCGTGGACCGCTGGGGTAATCTAAGCGAGGAGGGGTTGCACGCCAACAGCGTCATCCCGTTGCTGCGTCAGGCCCTCCAGCGTGCAGGCATCGCCGCCGAGCACTACACCAGCCACTCGCTACGCCGTGGCTTCGCCAGTTGGGCGCACAGCAACGGCTGGGACCTCAGGTCACTGATGTCCTATGTAGGCTGGAGGGACATCAAGTCGGCGATGCGCTACATTGATGCCGCTCCGTTCCTGAGCCCATCGGAGGCGGGGAGCGGTCCGAAGGTTTCTTCTATCAATAAGCTGCCTTCATAGTGAAAAGCAATCAGTGACATCAGGTTTGCCAATGAGCGATTGTCATCGATCATGCGTAAGCTTCACTTCATCGAATTCACAACCCATCCAACCCATCAGGAGATATACCGATGCCTATCATCAACAGCCAAGTAAAACCGTTCAAGGCTACCGCATTCAAGAACGGCGCTTTCGTTGACGTCTCGGACGCTGACTTCAAAGGCAAGTGGTCTGTCGTATTCTTCTACCCGGCCGACTTCACCTTCGTATGCCCGACCGAGCTGGAAGACCTGGCTGACAACTACGAAGAGTTCAAGAAGCTGGGCGTTGAGATCTACAGTGTCTCGACTGACACCCACTTCGCTCACGCTGCATGGCACAACACTTCGCCAGCCATCGGCAAGATCCAGTACACCATGATCGGTGACCCGACCCTGACCATCTCCCGCAACTTCGACGTACTGATCGAAGAAGCCGGTCTGGCGGATCGCGGTACTTTCGTGATCAACCCTGAAGGTCAGATCAAAATCGTCGAGCTGAACGACGGCGGTGTTGGCCGTGACGCTTCCGAGCTGCTGCGCAAGATCAAGGCTGCTCAGTACGTTGCCGCTCACCCGGGCGAAGTCTGCCCAGCCAAGTGGAAAGAAGGCGAAGCTACTCTGGCTCCGTCCCTGGACCTGGTTGGCAAGATCTGAGTCGCGTGAATCGGCTAGGGGCGTTGAGCTCTTGAGCAAGTAAACCGCATCGCCCCAAAAAACGCCCGGGCGGTCATCGCCTGGGCGTTGTTATTTCTACCCTTTGTAAACAGGAAGCCGCCACATGTTGGACGCCAATCTTAAAGCCCAGTTGAAATCCTATCTGGAGCGGGTTACTCGCCCCATCGAGATCGTCGCGTCCCTTGATGACGGCGCGAAGTCCCAGGAAATGCTTGCACTGCTCAATGATGTGATCAGCGTTTCCAAGGACGTCACCCTGAATGACAGCGGCACCGACGCACGTACTCCGTCGTTCTCGCTGAGCAGCCCTGGCCACGATATCAGCCTGCGTTTTGCCGGTATCCCCATGGGTCACGAATTCACCTCGCTGGTCCTGGCGCTGCTGCAAGTCGGCGGCTATCCACCCAAGGTCAGTGCGGAAACCATCGAACAGGTTCGCGCGCTTGAGGGCGAATTCCATTTCGAAACCTATTTCTCGCAGTCCTGCCAGAACTGCCCGGACGTTGTCCAGGCACTGAATCTGATGGCAGTACTGAACCCTGGTATCAAGCACGTCGCTATCGACGGTGCGCTGTTCCAGGACGAAGTCACCGATCGCAAGATCATGTCGGTACCGAGCATCTATCTGAACGGTGAATTGTTCGGCCAGGGCCGCATGGGCCTGGAAGAGATTCTGGCCAAAATCGACACCGGTGCCGGTGCGCGTCAGGCGGAAAAACTCAACGCCAAGCAGGCTTTCGATGTGCTGGTCGTGGGCGGTGGCCCCGCGGGCTCTGCGGCGGCGGTCTACGCTGCCCGCAAAGGCATCCGCACCGGTGTTGCCGCCGAGCGTTTCGGTGGTCAGGTACTGGACACCATGGCCATCGAGAACTTCATCTCGGTACAGCATACCGAGGGGCCGAAACTGGCCGTGGCGCTTGAAGAGCACGTCAAGCAGTACGAAGTCGACATCATGAACCTGCAACGCGCCGACAAGCTGATTCCTGGCGCAGCCGGCGAGTTGCATGAAGTGAAGTTTGCCAGCGGTGCCAGCCTCAAGGCCAAGACGTTGATCCTTGCCACCGGCGCACGCTGGAGGGAGATGAATGTGCCGGGTGAGCAGCAGTACCGTAACAAGGGCGTGGCTTATTGCCCGCACTGCGACGGTCCGTTGTTCAAAGGCAAGCGCGTCGCTGTCATCGGTGGTGGTAACTCGGGTGTCGAGGCTGCAATCGACCTGGCCGGTATCGTGTCCCATGTGACACTGCTGGAGTTCGACGTGCAGTTGCGTGCCGACGCGGTGCTGCAGCGCAAGCTGCACAGCCTGCCGAACGTGACCGTGATCACCAGTGCGCAAACCACTGAAGTGACGGGTGATGAGCAGAAGGTCAACGGCCTGCGCTACAAGAACCGCACCACAGGCGAAGAGATCACCGTGCCGCTCGAAGGTATCTTCGTGCAGATCGGTCTGCTGCCCAACAGCGAATGGCTCAAAGGTGCCATCGAGCTGTCGCCGCGTGGCGAGATCGTGGTCGATTCCCGTGGAGAAACTTCGGTGCCGGGTATCTTCGCTGCCGGTGACGTGACAGTCGCCCCGTACAAGCAGATCATCATCGCCCTGGGCGAAGGTGCCAAGGCCTCCCTGAGCGCTTTTGACCACCTGATCCGTACCTCCGCACCGGCTTGATCGGACAGCGGTAAACAAAAAGCCCCGTGAGCGATCACGGGGCTTTTTGTTTTTCAGGCTGATCGCTCCTTGCCGGAGCGATCACCGCCAGTCTCAGAGCGGTGTAGGCTGGATGATCTCTACCCAGTAGCCATCCGGGTCCTTGATAAAGGCCAGGCTGTTCATGCGGCCGTCGGACAAGTGCTTCTGGAAGTCGACGCCGAGGCTTTCGAATCGCTCGCAGGCGACTTTCACGTCAGGCACTGACACGCAGATATGGCCAAAGCCGCGCGGGTCGCTGTTGCCGTTGTGGTACGACGCTGTGTCATCGCTTTCGGTGCCGTGGTTATGGGTCAGCTCCAGAATGCCGGCGATCGACTTCATCCATTCGTTGCGCGCAGCGTCGTCTTCCGGGATCTGCGCCTTGTCGACCAGCGCCAGGAAGTACAGGCTGAATTCGGCTTCCGGGAAGTCACGTTTTTCGACCAGGCTGAAGCCCAGTACACGGGTGTAGAAGTCCAGCGATTTGGTGATGTCCTTGACGCGCAGCATGGTGTGGTTGAACACAAACTGCCGGGTGGCCGCTTCAGGATTGGCTGTGACGCCCGGTAGGGTGTTGAGTTCGTGCAAGCTCATCAATGTGTCTCCAACAGAATGTACAAATAATGCCAAATGATACGGGGCAGGGCGAGCAGTGCCAAACCCGGCTTGGATAACGTCGCGTCGGCCTTGCTCGATGCCGACAACAGGCTCAGAATTTCCGGTCAACCGTTCTGGCGACCCGATCATGATCCTTTCGCACTACCGACGCTCCGTGCCAAGCCTGTGCCTGTTCCTGCTGCTGGGCACTGCCCAGGTCCATGCCGCCGATGCAATGATCGTCTGGCCCGCAGGCTGGGAGGTCGAGTCGTTACCGACCGAGTCGGGCGAGCCCGTTCAACCTTCCGTGCAGGTCAGACAGCGCGCGGTTAAAAACGATCAAAGTGGAAATCCGCTGATGGTCATGGAGCTCACCCAGACGCGCCTGACGCCGGGGCATGAGGTCAACGTCCAGGGCGTTCTGCTGGAAATGCGCAAGTCGGTTCAGGTCAATTTTGCCCGCAGCGGATTGCAGAGCGCTTGTACGCATGTCCGCGAAAGCCGGCTCAGCGTGGTGCCCGCGCTCGAAACCACCTGCACCATTACCCAGAACGGTGTGCACGTGCTGACCCAGACACTGGTCGCGGCCGCCAGCAAGGATCTGGCCTGGTCGTTGTCTTATGCGGGATCGGCAGACGGCTATGCGAGCAACAAGGATGAGGCACTGCGTATTCGCGAGAGTCTGCGTCTGGACGTTACGCAGTGACATCTGCCTTTTCGCAGGCAAAAAGAAGCCCGCCGAGGCGGGCATGGGGCGCTATTCCTTTAGCGGTCTTCATCATCCGAGAGTCCATGTGAAAAAAGTGTGAAGCTGCGCTGGGCTGCGCATTCGATGCTGTTCAGCGCACCGAATCATTGAGAAACAAATAGTGCTGTATCTCATCATGCTGTCGACCTGAATAATTACTCTACACACTTCAGCAACTGTTCAGGTTTGTAACTGTGTGCTGAATCGCATAATCCGGATTTATTGGCGTCATTATTCCCGCGGCATTTACCCGGTGCATTGAAGTATACGAACCAGACAGTTCACCTAATCATGTATATGAATTCCCGGCGCGGACCGGCAGGCACTGTGTGATGACGCCTGAGCGCAGCGCTGCAATGCGCAGGTGTTCATCTGCAGTGCCGGAGATAAAAAAGCCCTGCACGTGCAGGGCTTCAAGTGACAACTTGCAATCAGGCACGCAGCCATGAATCAACAGTGTCTACACCGTATTGCTCTTTCCACGCCTTGAGGCCGCGATGGTTGCCGCCCTTGGTTTCAATCAGCTCGCCGGTGTGCGGGTTCTGGTACACCTTGACCACGCGTGCACGGCGACGCTTGGGCCCTGCGGGTGCAACCAGCGAGGTGGCACTCGAAGGGTCAAGGATGGCGATGATGTCACGCAGGCTTTTGCCGTAAGTGCCCATCAGGTCCTGGAGCTTTTGCTCGAATTCGATCTCCTTCTTCAATCCGGCGTCATTCTTCAACGATTCCAGCTGTGCAAGCTGTTCCTGAAGGGCTTTCTCTGCTGCTCGAAACTCGGCAAGTCTGGACAATTAATATACTCCAACAATGTAATGGCTGTTGTCAGCCCTATAAAGCGATGAGACAAAACTGATGGGTCGATTCGCTCACTCGAGGGTGCCCGATACCTGCGGTTTCTATGCTGAAACTTGGCCTTTGCGGCTTGTCGTTGTGCAGATAGAGGGTATTTATAACTCAGTCGCCCGCAAATGATGCACTTTTTTTTTCAGTTAGAAAATAGCCTTTCTCAAATTCGTTAAATGGCATGGGGGAACGATGTTGGATATAGGGGGTGATGTCCGTGTTGTAGGCTGAGGGGTGTTGTAAGTTATTTCCGATATTAGCCATGGATGGAAAACGTGCCATGAGAGAGTGGAGGGCTTAGAAAAAGAAATATCCCACAGGCAAAAGGAGTGTTGAGTGAGGAAATGGCCGGAATGTCTGAAGGCCACGTGCTGAAAGGCGCGTAGACCCTTCAAAGATGGCCTTTCGCCCGTCTCAGCGTTGCGTTTGTGACCCTACAGTCCCTGTTGCAGCACAGGGTCATCCGGGTTCTGCTGCTCGAGCTCGGCCAGCAGAATCTGCACGTTTTGCAACTGGCCGTTCTCTTTCCAGTACTGGATCAGCAGCACCCTGGCCTTGCGATTGGCGGGCTGGTTCTGAACGATCTGGGTCAACTGGCGCTGTGCGGCTTCGAGCTCGTTCAACGAGTGCAGGGCCACCGCCAGATCATAGCGATAGTCGTTGTTATCGGGTGCCAGTTCCGTGGCCTTGGCCAGGCTGAGCACGGCGAATTCGGCCTGGCCGTGGTTCAGCAGCCACATGCCCAGCGCATGCTGGAGCAGGGACGAGCCAGGATTGTGCTCCAGCAACTGTGCGAAAAGGCCGCGCGCCTGCTCGGCCTGGCCCTTGCGGTCCAGTAATTCGATGTGCGCCAGCGCTGCTTCGATATTGCCCGGGTCCAGCGCGGTGGCCCGCTGTAGTGCCGCGAGCGCGGGTTCCAGGTCGCCGGTCTGCAGATACAGCCTGGCCAGTTGCAACTGGTTTTGGGCGTTTTGCGGCTGGCTCTTGAGTGATTCCTGAAACGCCTCGGCACTTTGCTGCAGAACGGCAAAGTACAGGCCCAGCTCATCGGGGGAGAGGCCAAGCAGGGCGCCGGTGGCGCGAAACCTGACGGATTGTTCGGCGTCATCCAGCAGCGGGCCGAGCAACAGACTGCGCTGGCTGTTGGAGACCAGCCTGACGCTGACATCGATGGCCGCTTCGCGCACTTGCGCGGACGGGTTACTCAAGGCCGTATCGAGCAACTTGAGGGCCTGGGGGCTGGGGTAGTCGCTCAGTTCGGCGAGCAGGCTGATGCGTTGTGCGTCAGACAGGTCAGTCCGCGCCAGTTGTTGGTACAGCACGCGCGCGGCACCGGGTTTGCCGTCATGTGCCTGCTCCAGCGCCTGGGCATAGGTATGACTGAGCTTGGCCGGGGCCGTCTGGACGGGCATGCGCCACCACCAGAAAACCAGCGAAAGCACCAGCAGCGCTGCAGCCGCTGCGCCGATCAGCCAGCGACGTCGAGAAGTGGGTTGAGGCGATAACCCCGTGGTAGAAAGTCTGGGCATATCGATTTCCAATGCTTGACGGGTTGCAGCTTCGGGGAGTGGCTGGCAGCTGTCAAACGGCAATCATGATGCAGCCGGATTTCAGGCAAAAAAAGCCCCGCGGCCTGATCGGGCGCGGGGCGGGTTTACCGGCTTTTCAGGTTCAGGCCTGAGGTTGCCAGCCGCCACCCAGTGCCTTGTAGATGGCGACGATGCCACGGTACAGCTCGATTTCTGCCTGCGCCTGAGCGTCCTCGGCCGCCAGACGCTCGCGCTCGGCATCCAGCAGGACCAGAAAGTCCGCCGTGCCTTCGCGATACTGCACCGAGGCCAGTCTGGCCGCCGAGCGACTCGCATCGCTCTGGCGCATCAGTGAGACCAGCCGCTGCTGGCGTTTGTCGTAGTCGCTGAACGCGTTCTCCGACTCTTCCAGCGCGAGCAGCACCTGCTGCTCATAGTTGGCGAGTGCACCCTCGGCATCGGCGTCGGCACTGCGAATCTGCGCCCGGACACTGCCCAGATCGAAGGCCGCCCAGGTGATGCTGGGCCCCAGCGACCAGGCTCTGGCCGCTGACGAACCGATCTGCGAGCCGCGTCCGGCGGTAAAGCCCAGAAACCCGCTCAGGCTGACCCTTGGGAACAGATCGGCAGTCGCGACGCCGATACGGGCGGTCGAGGCAGCGAGTTGTCGCTCGGCTGCGCGGATGTCGGGCCGATTGCGCAACACTTGCGTCGGGTCGCCAATCGGCAAGGCCTTGGCGATGGCCGGCAGCTTGCTCGGGCTCAAGTCGACGCTGAGGTTTTCCGGACGCTCGCCCAGTAACGTGGCGATGCGATTGCGTTGGCGAGCCTGCTCGGCCTGCAACTGCGGAACGGTCGCCTCGACGGCGGCCAGTCGTGCCTCGGCACGCACCACATCCAGCTCGTTGCCCACGCCCGCATCGCGCAATTGCGTGGTCACGTCCTGAGAACTTTGCTGATTTTTCAGGTTGTCGCGGGCAATGGCTTCACGCAGTTGTGCGCCGCGCAGTTGACCGTAGGCGTCGACCACCTCGGCAATCAGCGTGACCTGCAACTGATAGAGGTTGGCCTCTGCAGCGTCCTGATCGGCATCGCTGGCTTCCAGCTGACGCTGTATACGCCCGAACAGGTCCACTTCCCAGGCCATGTCCAGGCCCAGGTCATAGCGCTCGCTGTTGACCCGGCGCTCGGTGATGCCGGGTTGCTGACCCTTGCCGATGTCACTGCTGGCGCGGCTGGTCACCACTGGCATCACATCGTTGGCGACGTCATCGCGAATGGCGCGCGCCGACTTGAGCCGGGCGAAGGCGACGCGCAGATCGCGGTTGCCGTCCAGTGACCGGGCTACCAGTTTGTTGAGGGTCGGGTCCTCGAACTGCTGCCACCAGACCCTGTCCACTTTGCTGCGGTCATAGTTGCCCTGGGCGGCGGCGGCCAGTTTCGCTGGCGCCGTGGCCGGCGCCTGGTAGTCCGGGCCTACGGCGCAGGCCGCCAGTGCCATGACCAGCAGGCTCGGGATGAAGACTTTGTACGCACTCATCAATGCATCTCCGCAGGCAGGTTTTGCTGGCTGTTTACCCTGGCGGCCTTGCGGGCCTCCTGGCGTTCGACGTAATTACGGATAAGCACGTAGAACACCGGCGTCAGCAGCAGGCCGAAGAAGGTGACCCCCAGCATCCCGGAGAACACCGCGACACCCATGGCATGGCGCATCTCGGCACCTGCACCGCTGGACAGCACCAGCGGCACGACACCCATGATGAAGGCGAACGAGGTCATCAGGATCGGACGCAGACGCAGGCGGCAGGCTTCCAGTACCGCATCCAGCGGGCTCATCCCTTCGGCCTGTTTATCCTTGGCGAACTCGACGATCAGAATCGCGTTCTTGCACGCCAGGCCTACCAGCACGATCAGGCCGATCTGAGTGAAGATGTTGTTGTCGCTGCCAGCGATCATCACCCCGGCAATCGCCGAGAGCAGGGTCATCGGTACGATCAGGATCACCGCCAGCGGCAGGCTCCAGCTTTCGTATTGGGCTGCCAGCACCAGAAACGCCAGCAGCACACAGAGCGGGAACACGAACAGCGCGGTATTGCCCGAAAGGATCTGCTGATAGGTCAGGTCGGTCCATTCGTAGATCATGCCGGTGGGCAGTTCCTCGCGAAGCAGTTTCTCGACTGCCGCCTGAGCCTGACCAGAGCTGTAGCCCGGCGCTGCCGCACCGTTGATTTCAGCAGTGATGAAGCCGTTGTAGTGCATGACGCGGTCAGGGCCTGCGGTATCGCTGACCTTGACGAAGGTCGCCAGCGGGATCATCTCGCCCAGGTTATTGCGCACCTTGAGCTGACCGATCTGATCGGCATCCTGACGGAACTGCTGTTCAGCCTGGACATTGACCTGATAGGTGCGGCCGAAGCGGTTGAAGTCGTTGGCGTACAGCGAACCCAGATACACCTGCAGGGTGTCGAAAATATCGCTGACTGCCACGCCATGGGTCTTGGCTTTCTCGCGGTCAATCGCGGCATCGACTTGCGGTACGTTCACCGTGTAGCTGGTAAACAGTCCGGCCAGTTCCGGCACGCTGCGGCTTTTGGCGATGATGTTCTGGGTTTCCTTGTACAGCTCGTCATAGCCGAGGTTGCCACGGTCTTCGATTTGCAGACGGAAGCCGCCGATGGTGCCCAGACCTTGTACCGGTGGTGGCGGGAAGATCGCCATGTAGGCTTCCTGAATCGAGGCGAACTGACCGTTCAGTGCACCGGCAATCGCGTTGGCCGAGAGGCTCGGGTCCTTGCGTTCGTCGAACGGTTTGAGGGTCACGAACACCACGCCGTTATTCGGGCTGTTGGTGAAGCCGTTGATCGACAGCCCCGGGAAGGCAATCGCATCCTGCACGCCAGGCTGCTTGAGGGCCAGCTCCGACATGCGCTTGATAACATCCTCGGTGCGGTCCAGGCTTGCGGCGTCCGGCAACTGGGCAAATGCGACCAGGTATTGCTTGTCCTGGCTCGGTACGAAACCGGTTGGTGTGCTGGCAAAGCCCATCCAGGTCAAAACCATCAGGCCCGCGTAGACCAGCAAGGCAATACCGCTGCTGCGAATGACCCTAGCGACCGTCCCGACATAGCCGTGGCTGGCTTTCTCGAAAAAGCGGTTGAACGGGCGGAACAGCCAGCTGCCGAGCATTTTGTCGAGGAACCGCGAGAAGCGATCCTTGGGCGCGTCATGACCTTTGAGCAATACCGCCGCCAGTGCAGGCGACAGGGTCAGCGAGTTGAAGGCGGAAATGACCGTCGAGATGGCGATGGTCAGCGCGAACTGTTTATAGAACTGTCCGCTGAGTCCGGAGATAAACGCCGCAGGCACGAACACGGCGCACAGCACCAGCGCCGTCGCGATGATCGGCCCCGTCACTTCGGCCATGGCCTTGTGCGTGGCGGCGACCGGTTCCAGGCCCAGCTCGATGTTCCGTTCGACGTTCTCCACCACCACGATGGCATCGTCGACCACGATACCGATCGCCAGTACCAGGCCGAACAAGGACAGCGCGTTCAGCGAGAAACCGAACATATGCATGACCGCAAAGGTGCCGATCAACGAGACCGGTACGGCCACCAGCGGGATGATCGACGCGCGCCAGGTCTGCAGGAACAGGATGACTACCAGCACTACCAGAATCAGGGCTTCGAACAGCGTGTGAATCACCGCCTCGATGGAGCCACGGACGAAGATCGTCGGGTCATAGACGATGCTGTAGTCCATGCCTTCCGGGAAGCTTTGCTTGAGCTCGGCCATCCGTGCCCGTACATCGTTGGAGATGTCGATGGCGTTGGAGCCGGGACGCTGGAAGATCGGGATCGCGACCGCAGGCTGGTTGTTGAGCAGCGAGCGCAACGCGTACTGGCTGGAACCCAGCTCGATGCGGGCAATGTCCTTGAGGCGAGTGATTTCGCCATCGGCACCGGCGCGCACGACCACGTTTTCGAACTCTTCCTCACTGACCAGACGGCCCTGAGTGTTGATCGACATCTGAAAGCTGGTGGCATTCGGGGAGGGCGGGGAGCCCAGCTGGCCTGCGGCTACCTGACGGTTCTGCTCGCGAATCGCATTGACCACATCAGTGGCGGTCAGGTTGCGTGAGGCGGTCTTGTTCGGATCAAGCCAGACCCGCAGTGAATAGTCGCCCATGCCGAACAGTTGCACGTCACCGACGCCGCCCAGTCGCGCCAGCTCATCCTTGATGTTGAGCACGGCGTAGTTGGACAGGTACAGCATGTCGTAGCGTTTGTCCGGCGAGGTCAAGTGCACAACCATGGTCAGGTCGGGGGAGGCCTTGTCCACCGTGATGCCGATGCGTGTCACTTCTTCAGGCAGCTTCGGCTCGCTGCGGGTCACGCGGTTCTGCACCTGCACCTGCGCGTTGTCCAGGTCAGTACCCAGTGCGAAGGTGATGGTGAGGGTCAGCTTGCCATCAGCGGTGGCCTGCGAGGACATGTAGAGCATGCCTTCGACACCGGTAATCGCCTGTTCCAGTGGCGAGGCCACGGTTTCGCCGATCACCTTGGGGTTGGCGCCGGGGAAGTTGGCGCGCACCACCACGGTTGGCGGCACGACTTCCGGGTATTCGCTGATCGGTAGCTGGAACAGCGAGATGGCACCGGCGATCAGGATCAGCAGCGACAGCACTGCGGCGAAGATCGGCCGTGAAATAAAGAATTTGGAGAAGTTCATCGGACGAGTCCCTTAGCCGCGCGGCGCGGCAGCGCTGGCGATTTTGACGGCCGCTTTGGGCGCCACTTGTGGCAGGTTGCTGGCTTCGAGGGCCTGGCGTTGTTTGAGCAGTGCGGCGAGGGTGTCGGCGCTGGCCATCGGAGTGACTTCAGGGTCCACAGGCTGGCCGGGACGAACGCGCTGCAAGCCTTTGACGACGATGGTGTCATCCTTGGCCAGACCATTGCGCACAATGCGCAGGCCTTCGATTTTCGGCCCCAGCTCGACAGCCCGGTAAGCGGGCTTGTTGTCCTTGTCCATGACCAGCACAAACTTCTTGCCCAGGTCGGTGCCCACTGCTTCGTCATTGATCAGCACGGCCGAGTAAGTGCCGCTGCCCACCAGTTTCAGGCGTGCATACAGGCCGGGGGTAAACGCACCGTCGGCGTTATCGAACACGGCGCGGCCACGAATGGTGCCGGTCCTCGGGTTGACCTGGTTGTCGACAAAGTTCATCTGGCCCAGGTGCGGGTTGCCGGGTTCGTTGGACAGCCCCAGGTACACCGGCGTGGTCTGACCGCGCTGGCCTTTGCGGGCCAGTTCGGTGTATTTGAGGAACACGCGCTCGTCTGCGTCGAAGTAGGCGTAGACCTTGTCGGTGGAAACCACGCTGGTCAGGGCGGTGACATCGGCGGTAACAATGTTGCCGGCGGTGATTTCGGCACGGCTCACGCGGCCTGAAATCGGCGCGGTAACACGGGTGAAACTGAGGTTCAGTCGAGCCAGGTCCAGTTGCGCCTGGATGGCCGCGACACCGGCCTTGGCTTCCTGCGCCGAGGTGGTACGCGATTCGGCCAGCTCGGCGGAAATCGCATTGTTGCTGCGCAGGCGCTCACCGCGCTGCGCTTCGCTGTCACTGCGCGAAGCGACTGCGCGGGCCTGTTGCAACTGGGCTTCGAGACGGCGGACTTCCGACTGGAAAGGGCGAGGGTCGATCTGGAACAGCAGATCGCCTTTCTTGACCAGCGCGCCGTCGATGAAGGCTACCTGATCGATCTGGCCGGAGACCCTTGGACGCACTTCGACCGTTTCAGGTGCTTCGAGACGACCGGTGAATTCATCCCACTCGTTGACTGGCTGCTCCAGTACCTTGGCCACACTGACCTTGGCCGCGCCAGGCGCACTGGTGGCTTCCGGCGCACGGCCGCAGGCACTGATGACGATCAAGGCGAGGGCGGTGAGAGGATAGCGCAGATGGCTGATTGTCTGGTGCATGGGAAGTTCCGCCAATAGTGAAGAATGGGGCGGATTCTGTTGCGCACGGGGTGTTATTAACGAATCGAATAAACCGAAGGTTACTATCACCGACAATGATGAGTACCTATAGGTCTGTGAAACTCCCTGGCCGAGCGAACCTGAAAGTGGACTTCGGCCAGGTATTTGGAGCTGAAAGTGCTTCCCTGACAGAGCGCCAAAAAAGCTCATGTCATATTGCTATCACGTCGATCAATCTTTGCAATCGCCGCGACTATTAAGTTGTTCCGCGGACAGTCGATCCTTGGGTATCACGATAAATCCCCAGGAAAAATTTATGAAGTCGACATGGCTGGACAATTTGAAGGTCAGCAAAAAGCTGAGTGTAGGCTTCGGTCTGATACTGCTGGGCGTACTGACGGTCACCGCGATCGGTTACCTCAGTACCAACCTGCTGATCGAACGGCTGGGCAAGGCAGCCAAGGTTTCTGAGGTGAAGGCCGATGCGCTGAGCCTCAGGATCGCTGCGCAGACCTACACCGCCAAGCCTGACGCGAGCAATTCGCAGGGCTACACGTCGGCTCTGGACAACCTGGGCAAGACCATCGAGGACGGCCTGAAGATTCTGACCGTTCCGGTCAACGCCGATATGCTCAGAGGGATTCGCGACCAGGCGGGTGTCTTGAAGCAAACGTTCAGCCAGTTGGTCGATAACAATCGGCAAATTGATCAGGCCATGCAGCCGCTCATCACCATTTCCGAACAGGTCAGCGGAAGTTTCGAAACACTGCTGCAAAAGACCTTTGACGACGTTTCCCGCTCGCTGGACCAGAGCGGCATCGATCAGGTGAAGATTGCCGGCGACCTGCGCAATGGCATGACCAACTTTCGCCTGGTGTTTCGCCGTTATATCAGTATCCCGACTGCTGAAAACAGGCAGATTACTTTCGACGCTGCCGACTCGCTGATCGCTCAGGTGGGCAGCGCGCGCAATCAATTGCCGAACAAGGCCGGCCCGGCGGTGGATGAGGCGCTCGCGGCGCTGCAACAGTACAAGTCGTTGATGGTCTCCATCTCGCAACTGATGCAACAGAACGATCAGATTCGCGACAGCCTTCGCCAGCAGTCAATGGACATCGTCACCAGTGCGGAAAAACTGATGGCGGGTCAGGTGGTCAGTGCCAATAAAGAAAAAGACAGCGCGGTAACCCAGTTGCTCACGGTGGCGGTGATCGTATTGCTGCTGGGTATCTTCGCGGCGATCCTGATTACCCGTCAGATCACCCGTCCGCTCGATTCGACTGTGATCGCGGCGCGTCGGATTGCCGACGGCGATCTGACCAACGACCTCAGCACCACTCGCCAGGATGAGCTGGGCCTGCTGCAAAACACCATGCAACACATGACCGTATCGCTGCGGACCCTGATTGGCGGTATCAGCAATGGTGTGACACAGATTGCCACGGCAGCCGAGGAGCTTTCAGCCGTCAGTGAGCAGACCAGCGCGGGTGTCACTCAGCAGAAACTGGAAGTCGATCAGGTGGCGACCGCCATGAACCAGATGGCGTCCACCGTCCAGGAAGTGGCGCAGAACACTGAAGATGCATCGCAGGCCGCCAGACAGGCCAGTGATCGTGCCGCCCATGGCAGCAGCGTGGTGCAACACGCCACGCGTGAAATCAGCCAGCTCGCCGGTGAAGTGGGACAACTGGGCGAGGCCATGCAGCGCCTGATTCAGGACAGTGACAAGATCGGCGGCGTCATCGATGTGATCAAGGCGGTGGCAGAACAAACCAACCTGCTGGCCCTCAATGCGGCGATCGAAGCTGCACGTGCAGGTGAGCAGGGCCGTGGCTTTGCCGTGGTGGCCGATGAGGTGCGCTCGCTGGCTCAGCGTACACAGTCATCCACGACTGAAATCGAGGCGCTGATAAAGTCCTTGCAGGATGGCACCGGCGCAGCGTCGGAGCTGATGAACGCCAGCCGTCAACGCACTGAAGGCACCGTGGCGCTGGCGCGACAGGCCGAAGACTCGCTGCTTGAAATCACTCATTCGATCGTGACCATCGAACAGATGAGTCAACAGATTTCTGCCGCCGCTGAAGAGCAGAGCGCCGTGACCGACGAAATCAATCGCAGTGTCATCAGCGTACGCGATATTGCCGATCAGTCGGCCACGGCCACTGAGCAGAGCGCGGCGTCTACCGTGGAACTGGCGCGCCTGGGCAGCAACCTGCAGGACATGGTTGCGCGCTTCCGGATCTGATGGTCGCCACTTTCAAATCGTTGCGAAGTTCAAACGTCTCACCCTGCAAAAAGAGCGGCGCTGGCAATCAGCGCTGCTCCACCCGCTGCAGAAACCTTCGGGTCCGCTCGTTTTGCGGATTCAGCAGAATTTCGCTCGGGGTGCCGTCCGCCACGATGCGGCCGCCCTCCATGAACAGCACCCGGTCAGCGATGTCCTGAGCGAATTTCATCTCGTGGGTCACCAGTAGCATGGTCATCTGAAACTCGTGGGCAATCGAGCGAATCACCGCCAGGACCTCGCCGACCAGCTCGGGGTCGAGCGCTGACGTGACCTCATCGAACAACATGACCTGCGGACGCATGGCCAGCGCTCTGGCAATCGCTACACGTTGTTGCTGACCACCGGAAAGCTGGCTCGGATAGGCATCGGCCTTGTGCGCAAGCCCGACCAGCCCGAGGTATTGGTGCGCGCGCTCAAGGGCCTCTTCGCGAGGCAGTCTGAGTACCCGTAACGGCGCTTCGGTGACATTTTCCTGCACGGTGAGGTGCGGGAACAGGTTGAATTGCTGGAACACCATGCCTACCCGATGTTCTACCGGAGCCTTGCGCGCGCCAGGCCAGCGCCATCCGGATGTGCGCGCGGGCACTGCTCGGCCTGCGACTTCTATGCTGCCTTGCTGGTAGTTTTCCAGCCCCTTGATAAGGCGCAATACCGTTGATTTGCCCGAGCCACTGGGGCCGATCAAGGCCACTTTCTGACCTTGAGGAATGCTCAGGTCCAAGTGGTCGATAATCCGGTTGTGGCCGAAGTCCTTGACCACGTGTTTCAGCTGTATCTGCGCGGTGGTGACGGGCGGGATTGCGGTGTGTGCGAGATCAGACATGGCTGCGCCTTTCCAGGTATTTGAACAGCAACGAAGTCGGTACGCTGATTGCCAGAAACATCAGCGCCATCACCGTGTACGGTTCGTTGTAACGATAGGTCATGCCGGCGATCTGCTTGGCGGCCTGAAACAGTTCAGGGATGGTAATCACCGCCAGAAGCGGGGTTTCCTTGAACATGCCGATCAGGTAATTGCCGAGCACCGGCAGCATGGGTTTCAACGCCTGCGGCAGGATGATGCGCCGCCAGGTGTCGCTACGATTGAAGTCCAGGGCGCGTGCGGCTTCCCATTGTCCGGCCGGGATGTCGTCAATGGCTCCGCGATACGCTTCGGCAATGTAAGCCGCGTAATAGCAGCCAAGGCCGATCACACCGGTGGTGACCGCCGGAAAGGTAATGCCCGCCAGCGGCAGGGCGAAGAACAGTACATACAACTGGACCATCAGCGGCGTATTGCGGAAAAAGCTCAGGTAGCCTTTGCTCAGGCGATGCACGATGGTTATCTGCGAGCGTAGTGTCAGGGCCAGGACCAGACCGAGCAACACCGCGAGCAGGAACCCCAGCACCACGACCTGCACAGTTACCAGCAAACCCTGAAACAGCTCCGGCAGAATCGACCAGGCGAATGCGATATCAAATTCCATCGTTCATCCCCTGGCCTTGCGCCACGCGGTGGCGTGCTGCTCATAGCGTCGGACCAGCCAGCTCAGTGGCCAGGCCATCACGAAGTAGCACACCAGCACGATGCTCCAGATCAGCGTCTGCTGGCCCAGCGTGGTTATCAATTGACTGCCGGTGAAGGTCAGGTCGGTGAGGGTGATGAGCGAAACCAGTGATGTGGTTTTCAGCAGCTCGACCAATTGATTGCCCATCGGCGGGATCATGAACGGCAGGGCCTGCGGCAGAATGATTCGCCGAAACGCGCTTATCGGCCCGAAGTCCAGCGCACGCAACGCATCGCGTTGGCCCTGGCTGACGTTGATCAGCGCCGAGCGAATGATCTCCGCGCCATACGCCGAAAACGTCAGGCCCAGCCCCAGCACGCCGGTGGTCATGGGGGACAGGCGAATGCCGAACAGCGGCAGGATGAAGAACAGGTAAAACAGCAGCACCAATGCCGAGATGCCGCGCAGCACCTCGACATACACAGTAGCGAACCAGCGTAGCGCCCTGAACGGCGACAGGCGCATCAGGGCGATTACAAACGAGAGCACCAGCACCAGCAGTTCGGCAAGCACGGTGATCTGCAGGGTGATCCAGGCGCCGTGGGCCAGTTGTCTGGCAATGAAGCCTGCGGTTTCCAGTGTTGCGGCATCAACAGGCATGGCCGTACTCGTGTGGGTCAGGGCCGTTTACTGCGCGCCCTCGCGGGGCGAGGCAGGTCATGGGTTGCAGCGTTGGGCTGCGGTGATGGCCGGGTCAGCCAGTTCGTTTTCGGTGTAGCCGTACTTCTGCAGGATGTTCAGCAGCTCGCCCGACGCCCGAAGTTTCGCCAGTTGTTCGTTGAAAGCCTGTTCAAAAGCCGGGTCGTTTTTCGGCAGGCCGTAGGCGTGGTAATTCCAGCCCGGTTTGCCACTGGCGTCCGGAATCTGCTCGAAAGGCAAGGCGCGCTCGATGTCCGGACTGTTGGCTTTCTTGATCAGACTGATGACTTCGGCGTCGGGAAAATACACCACGTCCACGCGACCCGCCTGCAAGGCGGCCAGTGCCTCGGTGTCCTTGTCGAACAACACCACGTTGCCGTTGGCGATACCGCTGTCTTTGGCCTCCTGGACCTGATTGCTGCCAGGTTGAGTGGCCAGGCGCACCTTGGCGTTGCTGGCGACGTCCTTGAGGCTGTGCAGGTTCAGCGGGTTGCCGGTTTTGACAATGAACGCACCACCGGATCGTGTAACCGGGTTGGAGAACGCGATGACCTTGCAACGATTCGGATTGATGAACAGCCCCGCACCAATCAAGTCGAAACGACCTGCCGCCAGACCCGGCACCAGCGAACCGAAGTCAGTGATAGGCGTCTCGATCTGCTTGATGCCCAGCGGTTCGAGAATCGCCCGCAGTATCTCGACGTTGGCCCCGGTGGCTTTGCCATCGGTGCCGATGTAGGCATAGGGCTGTTCATTGGCGATGCCAGCGGTCAGGCCGTCAGTGCGACCTTTTTCCAGCAGTCCGGCCAGGGCAGGGAATGAGATGACGGCATTCAACAGCAGCGCTGAACCAATCAGGGCTGGGAACGACAGGGTTTTTATGCCTTTCATTGCAGGTGCTCGACGTAGGGAGGGATAGGGCTTCTTGCTGATACGGCCTGAGCATGCGGGTCAGGTGCGCAAGGTAGCCTGGTCTTGCCTGCATCCTGCTTCGGCAACGTTTGGTGCATAAGGTGCAACTCTATAGCTATTAAAAAAATAATTTAAATATCAATAAAGAATATGCATATATACAGTCGCCGACGTTATGGACTCCAAACGTCGGGCGGCCAATTTCTACAAGACCCGGTATTTGTCAGTACGTCCCTGTTTGTAACTCCAGACGCCGACCAGGTATCGCGGCAATCAACTCCTGGGTGTAGGACGCTTCAGGTCTGGCAAAAACATCCTCGGCCAGACCCTGCTCGACAGTCTTGCCATGCTTGAGCACCAGTACCTGGTGGGCAACGCTGGCGACCACTGCAAGGTCGTGGGACACCAGCACGTAGGCAATGCCCGATTCGGCTTGCAGTTCGACCAGCAGGTCGAGAATCTGCGCCTGCACTGACACGTCCAGTGCCGAGACCGGCTCATCGAGCAGCAGCAGATCGGGCTGCAGGGCCAGTGCTCTGGCAATGGCAACCCGCTGACGCTGTCCACCGGAAAGCTCGCGCGGCAGGCGGTCCAGATAGGCCACGGGCAACTGCACTCGCTCTATCAATCGGCGTGCCGCCTGCTCCAGTTCGCGGCCTTTGAGCAGACCGAACGAAACCAGTGGCTCGACGATGCTTTCGAATAACGTGAAGCGTGGGTCAAGGGCTGCGAACGGGTTTTGCTGCACCAGCTGAATACGCCGTCGCAGCGGCCTGAATTCGCGCCAGCCCAGGTCGGTGACATCCTGGTCGTCCAGTAAAACTCGTCCGTGAGTGGGCTTTTCCAGGCCCAGCGCAATGCGCAGCGCAGTACTTTTACCCGAGCCGGACTCGCCGACGATGGCCAGGGTCTGGCCGGCATACACCTTGAAGTTGACGTCCTGCAGCGCCTGGAAGTCTGTGTCTTCGCCTTTTACGTAGGGCAGGCGATAGGTCTTGCCGATGTTGTTCAAGGTCAGCAGTGGCCTGGCGCTGCTCGCTACCGGGCGCGGTGTTGCCGGGCTCTTGCGTTGCCCGAACGCGGGTGCTGCTGCGATCAGCGCACGTGTGTAGGCATGGCGAGGCGCGATGAGTATCTGTTGCGGAGGGCCTTGTTCGACCAGCTCGCCCTTGTTCATCACCAGCACTCGATCGGCCCGGTCGGCCGCCACGCCCAGATCGTGGGTGATGATCAGCAGGGAAATACCACGCTCGGCCACCAGACGTTGCAGATGATCGAGGATCCTGCGCTGTACCGTCACGTCCAGAGCGCTGGTGGGTTCGTCGGCGATGATCAGGCGAGGATTGCCGGCCAGGGCGATGGCGATCAACACGCGCTGGCGCATGCCGCCGGACAGCTCGTGCGGGTACTGACGAGCGCGCAATACCGGTTTGTCCAGACCGACCTGCTGCAGCAATTCCAGCACATCGGCATCCACTGCCGGATAACGTCGACCGTGAGCCAGAAGCAGTGCTTCGGCGATTTGCCGACCGATGCGCAGGGTCGGGTTGAGGCTGACCATCGGGTCCTGCGGCACCAGACCAATGGTGCCGCCGCGAATTCGCCGTTTCTCGCGTTCGCCAGCATGGCCAAGATCGTGTCCATCGACGTGTAGCTCACCGCCGGTGATGGCGGCGTTGTCCGGTAGCAGGCCGAGTATGGCGTTGGCCATCGTCGACTTGCCGGACCCGGATTCGCCGACAATCGCCACGGTTTCACCTCGGGCGACCTGGAAGGATACGTTGCGCACGGCCTGGTTGATCTGGCCATCGAAGCGGTAGGCGACACTCAGATGACGAATGTCGATCAGTTGAGCGGTGTCATTCATCGTTGAGTCTCCTCCAGCGTGCGGGCGATGTGGTTGAAGCTGAACACCACGCCGACCACGAACAGCCCCGGCAACAGCGACACCCAGGGTGCAGTCATCAGAAAATGACGACCGTTGGCAATCAGCGTGCCCCATTCGGCGGCCGGTGGTTCGGCGCCGAAACCCAGAAAACTCAGCCCGGCAGTGGCCAGAATCGCCGCGCCGAAGTCCAGCGTGGCCAACACCGCCACCGGGCCCCAGGCGTTCGGCAGGATGTGGCGCAGCAGGGTTCGCGTCCAGCTTGCACCGCCCAGACGCGCGGCTTCGACGTACGGCAGGGTTTTGACCCGCAGCACTTCGGCGCGGGTGGTGCGCGCGAAGCCGGGGATGATTCCCACACCGACCGCAATGGCCACCGGCAGGGTGCCGAAACCGATAGCAGTGACAATCGCCAGCGCCAGTAACAGACCGGGCAGAGCCAGCAATACATCGATCAGGCGCATGATCACCGCATCGATGCGCCCGCCTGCGAAACCGGAAATCACCCCCAGACTCAGGCCGCCGGCCATGGCGATGCCGACAGCCAGCAATGCCGCCTGTACCGAGAGGCTGGAGCCATGCACCACGCGGGTATAAAGATCACGGCCCAACTCGTCGGTGCCGAACCAGTGCGCGGCATTGGGCGCGGTGAGCTTGTCGGCAGGCGAGGTGGCATAAGGTGCGTAGCTGCTCAGCAGGTTGGGTGCCAACGCGGCCAGCAGCGCAAAGGCGACGATTGCCACGGCCAGCAGAAAACCAGGGCGCCGCAACAGGGGGCGCGTCGCTTCCACGATCCGGCTCAGGCTGCTGCGCCGCCGCCACTGCAGGGCAGGTGCGGTTTTACCCGCAATGGTTTCACTTGAAGCGACCAGGCGCGCAAGGCGGTTGTCGAAGATAGTCATGGCTTCAGGAGACCTTTGGCGTATGGGCGATGCGCGGATCCAGCGCGGGATACAGCAGGTCAACGATCAGATTGACCACGACGAACGCAGCTGCCGAAACTGCAACGATGGCAAGTACCACCGGGATGTCCTGGCGCAGCACGGCTTCCTGGGCAAGTCGACCGACCCCGGAGCGGGCGAAAATGGTTTCCACCAGCACCGCGCCGGATACCGTGTTACCCACCTGCAGGCCGATCAGTGTCAGCAGCGGCAGGGCAGCGTTCTTGAACGCATGGCGGGCCTGAACCTGCGCGCGGGTAAGGCCCTTGGCGTAGGCGGTGATGATGTAGGGCTCTTTCCAGACGCCCTGAAAGCCGCGTTGCAGGACCTGGGCATACACCGCAGCGCTGGGGATCGCCAGCGTGACGGCGGGCAGTATCAGGCTTGAGAAACCCTGATTGCCGGTCGCCGGGAACCAGCCAAGGGTGAACGCGAACAGTTGAATGAACAGCAGGCCCAGCCAGAAGACCGGCACCGAGAAGCCCAGCGACGGCAGGCGTGACAAGGCGACTTTCAAGGGCTGCCAGCGTACGTAGGCAGTGAGATACGCCAGACCTGTCCCGCCGATCAGTGACAGAACAATGGCCAGCCCCGCGAGGCTCAGGGTTTGCGGCAGACGTTCGATCAGCAACTCCGATACCGGGCGATTGAGCGTCAGCGAGTTGCCGAAGTCACCGTGTATGGCTCCCCACAGCAAATCGACGTATTGCTCGAAGATGCCCCGGTCCAGCCCGTAATAGAGCTTGGCCTTGGCGAGGTCCTGCGCGGACAGTGAGTCGATTTCGACACCCGAGGCGCTGAGCATGATCGACAGGGTGTCGCCGGGCAGCAGGTACAGAATGAAATAGGTGACGCTGTAGGCACCCCAAAGTACCAGCAGCGCTTGCGCGATGCGACTGAGGATATAGCGGCTCATGGCGTTGCCAACTCGATGTCGTTGAACAGCGCAAAGCCTTCCGCCGTCCAGTGGAAGTTGCGTACGTTTTTCGCCGTGGCGGCTTGCCAGACCCGCTCGTAGACCGGGAACGCCGAGCCTTCGTCGATCAGCAAGTCCTGCAACTCGCCATAGGCCCGGGCACGCTGCTCGCTTTGCGTGGCGGTCAGTCCGGCGTCGAACAGCGCAAGGGCTCTGGGCAGTGTTTCCGGCGCGTAAAGGTTGGTCGCCAGAGTCGAGCTGTTGGCGCTGCGCGGGTCGATGATGGTCTGCAGGATGATCGGGTCGGCGCGGGTCATGTAGTTGTACGTCAGGTCATAATTGCCTGCCGCATTGGCAGCGGCCCATTCGGCGGTGGTCACCACGTTGAGCTTGAGCTCGATGCCCACCTTGCGCAGTTGATCCTGGATCAGTACATCGCCAGCGGTTTCGGCGGGTGACAGGTTGTAGGCCAGCTTCAGCCGTTTGCCCTCCTTGTAGCGATAGCCGTCGGCATTTTTTTGCCAGCCAGCCTGGTCGAGCAAGCGCTCGGCACCCTGAGGATCATAGGCAAGCTTGTCGGCCTGGTTTTTGTAAAACGGTGTAGTGATGTCGAAGACACCGGAGACCACCGGGAACTGCGGGTTGTAGACCGTCGCTGCATAGGTCTTGCGGTCGATTGCCTTTTGCAAAGCCTGGCGCACGTTACGGTCGGCAAGAATGCGATTGCCGCGTGTGTTGGGGTACAGGTTCAGTGCCGGTCCTGGCAGCGACCGGCTTTGAATGGTCGCGCCCCTGGACTTGAACAGGTTGAGATCCACCTCGGAGAACGGGTTGCGCGGCCAGAGAATATCGACCTGCCCCTGAACGAACTGGCCGTTACGTACGCTTTCTTCCGGCACGTAGCTGACCTCGACTGCGTCCAGATGCGCTTCGCCCTTGTTCTGCGCATTGGCCGATGGCCAGGCATAGCCCTTGCGTTTGATCAGGCGCAAACCGCTTTCCGGGGTATAGCGCTCCAGCACGAATGGCCCGGTGCCGATGATTGCACCCAGCGAGCGCTGCTTGACGCTGAGCGCGTAGGACTCTGGAGCCAGGATGGCGAGATTGGTGGTGGAGGTGGCTTGCAGAAAGCCCGCATTGGGTTGGGCCAGCACCAGTTTGATGGTGAACTCGTCCAGCACCTCGGCATGGTCGTAACCTTTGAGGTAAGTGGCGCCGAAGGTGGCTGGCAATTGTGCGGCGAACGACTTGTCCGCGTCGTAGGCCGTCTTCACCGCTTGAGCGTCGAAACGTGTGCCGTTGCTGAAGGTCACGTCCTTGCGCAAGTGAAAGGTGTACTCCAGCGCGTTGTCACTGATTTCCCAGCGCTCCGCCAGCCAGGGAATGATCTTGCCGGTCTGCGGGTCCTGATCGGTCAGGGACTCGGCAATATTGCGCAGCACCACCCGATGCTCCAGCCAGTAAACCTGAAAGGGGTCAAGGCTGACCAGCGTGGTGTTGTCTCTGAAGAACGCCACCTTGAGGGTTGTGGCTGCCTGGTTGTCCTGGCCGGAAGGTGAGCAGCCAAGCAGGGTTATGGCTGTGACGGCGGTAAACAGCAGGCGCGAGAGGAGCGGGCGCCGGGTCATCGCATTGTGCTCCGAGTCACGAATCCATTTGAGAAAGTCGAAGGTGGTGTACGGCGCATGGAAGGTCCTCTTCAAGTCGGGCACAGTGCTTCAGCACTGATTTCTTAAGACCGTATTCTTATGATTATGCGCTGTAAAAGTCTTTTTTGTTCTAAGCTAATATAGGTTTTTATGATTTATAAAGTTAGTAATTATGCTCTATTGGTATTTTATGGTGCATGGCCAATTTCTGTAACGGGTCTGCAGCGCGCCCCGGAAACGACAAAGCCCTCGAGTCAGGAGGGCTTTGTGAGTGCTGTATGGTTCAGTGCATGCGTTCCGGATAAGCCATCACCACGCTTGGTAAGGTGGGTGATGCCCGCCAGGGATTATCTCAGCTCGCCTGAAGAACGCCATTTTGCTTCGCTACGTGTGCTGCCAAGGCATCCATCAGTGCCGGGGAAAGACAGTCGTAGGTTGGCAAACCCATCGTGTTGAAACGTTCGCGAATGCCGTCCATTTCAGCTGGCGGCGTACCCGTTTCAATGACCGACGAGACGAACGCGGCAAAACCGGGCGCAGCCCAGCCTGTCTGAGGAGACAGTTCGGTGTGCACGAAATCCAGACCGTGGAACGCGTGGTTCTGGTTTTCGATGCGACCATACATGTGGGCACCACATTCTTTGCAGGCGTGACGCTGGATGGTAGCGCTTGCATCAATGATGGTCAGTTTGGCTGCGTTGACGGTAACGCTGACTTTGTCGCGATTGACTACCGCGATGACGGCAAACCTGGCGCCCGCTGGTTTCCAGCATTTACTGCAACCGCAGGCGTGGTTATGCAGTGTTTGAGCATCGACTTTGACCTCAACCTTGTCGGTCGGGCAAAGGCACTGCAGAGTGCCGCCTGCAAAGTCGGTAGCAGCGGATTTGATGCCGTTATCCAGCGCAGGGTGAAGTTTTACATCGCTCACAGTGTACCTCCAGCTATAGGGGTGACTTGGAACAGGTTCCATGGCAACTGCCCCGGAACAGTGGACGACATCAGTATTTGATGACGGTGCGGATCGACTTGCCTTCGTGCATCAAGTCAAACGCTTCATTGATGCGATCCAGGCCCATGGTGTGAGTGACAAAAGGTGCCAGCTCGATCTCGCCTTTCATCGCGTCTTCAACCATCTTCGGCAGTTGGCTACGGCCTTTTACGCCGCCAAACGCCGAGCCTTTCCAGGTACGGCCGGTGACCAGCTGGAAGGGACGGGTCGAGATTTCCTGACCGGCACCGGCAACACCAATGACGATCGATTGGCCCCAGCCGCGGTGGGCACATTCGAGCGCAGCGCGCATCACATGCACGTTACCGATACATTCGAAGGAGTGGTCGACACCCCAGCCAGTCATCTCAATGATCACCTGCTGGATCGGCTGTTCGTGATCTTTTGGATTCACACAGTCGGTAGCGCCAAACGAACGGGCCAGTTCGAACTTGGCAGGGTTGGTGTCGATAGCGATGATGCGTCCTGCCTTGGCCTGACGCGCACCCTGAATCGCCGCCAGACCGATGCCGCCCAGGCCAAATACCGCGACTGTGTCGCCAGGCTGGACTTTGGCCGTGTTGTGCACCGCGCCAATGCCGGTAGTCACGCCGCAGCCGAGCAGGCAGACGTGCTCGGGGTTGGCGTCTGGATTGATCTTCGCGACAGAAACTTCAGCGACAACAGTGTACTCGCTGAAGGTCGAGCAACCCATGTAGTGGTACAGGGGTTGGCCGTTGTAGGAGAAGCGTGAAGTGCCGTCCGGCATCACGCCTTTGCCCTGAGTGGCGCGCACAGCGGTGCACAGGTTGGTTTTGCCCGATTTACAGAACAGGCACTCGCCGCATTCGGCGGTGTACAGCGGAATGACGTGGTCACCGACTTTCACGCTGGTCACGCCTTCGCCTACTTCCATGACGATGCCGGCGCCTTCATGGCCCAGTACTACCGGGAACAGGCCTTCCGGATCATCGCCCGAAAGTGTGAAAGCATCCGTATGGCATACACCGGTATCGGTGATCTTGATCAGCACTTCGCCCTTGCGTGGCGGCTCGACGTCGATCTCGACGATCTGGAGCGGCTTGCCAGGTTCAAATGCAACTGCGGCACGAGACTTCATGTGATTTTCTCCAATTGATGATGCTCGAGCCTTTGATCGTTGTCTTTGGGCCGAGCATCGATAGGTGCCTGTCACTGCGTTCTGGAAGATTTCACAGCAAACGCGCCATCACCCAGCAGAGCGAGGACCAGCGCTGTGACGGACAGATAGATCGGATATTCCCAGCCACCGTTAGCGTTGGTGAAGCTCCAGCCGTTGCCGAAATGCACGGTGGCGGCGACAAACAGTTGAACAACAGCGATTGCAGCAACCCAGCGGGCGTAGACCCCCAGTACCAGCATCAAACCGCCGATCACTTCGAAGGCCATAACCGGATAGGCAAGGAAGCCTGGAAAGCCAATGGATTCGAAAAAGCCAGCAGTACCTGCCGGAGTAAAGACCAATACTTTGGTCAGGCCGTGGGCGATGAACATGAGGCCCAATGCCAGGCGCAGTACAAAAGCAGCGTAAGGCGCGGTGCGTGAATCGATCATGGAAAATTCCTTGTGTTAAATAAGCAGTGGGGTTCAGTTGGAAAGCGAAAGTTTCCGGTCCAGCCATTGCGAGAAGTCAGCCAGTTCCTGCGGAATGATCTCGTGGGCCATGTCGTAAAAATGAGTCTGGTGCTGCACACCGATCCGGCTGAGCCAGGCGTCAGCTTCATGTGCCCAGTCAATCGGCAGTACGTTGTCCTGCTGGCCGTGAGCGATGAAGGCTGAGACGCCTTGCAACTGATCACGTGGCGCAATCTTTGGCTCGATTTCTCGCAGCATCCGCCCGCTCAGCAGCGCAAAACCTGCTACCAGCTCAGGTTGTGTGACGCCGACGCTTGAGCTCATGATGCCGCCCTGGCTGAACCCGGCGATCACAGTGGGCAGCGGGGGAAGCGCCTGAATAAACCGGATCAATAACTGGCGGCTGGACTCAGCCTGCTCCTGGTTAAAAGAAGGCCCATCGCTGGTGAAGTTGACCTGGTACCAGGCGAAGCCTTGAGGACCCAGTTGCAGCGGGCCGCGGAGCAACAGGATTTCGATCTCTTCGGGCAGCGACGCGGCCAGACTGGCGAGATTGGCTTCGTTCGATCCTACTCCGTGAAGCAGTAGCAACCGTGCCTTTGGGTTGACAGTGCTACATGCCTTACGGAAAAAAATACCCGACTCGGACTCGCGTGCGGGTTCAGAGAAGTTGATGTTTTGCATGAGGTTATTTCACACCTAGAACGGTTTGAGCTGACTCGAATCGTTCGCTATCAATTGAGGTAAACAGGTAGCTGTCCATCGCCAGAACGCCGTGGGTAATACCGCCGTCCATTACCTGTGTCTGATAACCGTGACCAGCTGCCCCGAGCGCAATAAACAGCGGCAGGAAATGCTCATCGGTCGGATGTGCACGTTCGGCTGAAGGCGCGTACTGCTTGTAGTCGAGCAACTGATCAATGTTTCCTGCCTGCAGGGTCAGGGCGGTCCATGCTGCGAACTGTTTGACGTAGTCGGCGCCGTGGCTTGTTGCGCCGCGGAACTCGTACAGGTTGTGGGTGAGGCTGCCTGACGCCACGATCAATACGTTCATCTCACGCAGTGGCTTGAGTGCTGCGCCGAGCTGCCAGGCGCTGCGTGTATCAAGCGTGGCGGGCATGGACACCTGAACGACCGGTATGTCTGCGTCGGGTGCCAGATACATAAGTGGTATCCAGGCACCGTGATCCAGGCCGCGGGCGGAATCGAGCCGCGATTGCCAGCCCGCCGTCTGCAGCAGCTCAACAATATGACTCGCTAACGCTGGTGCGCCCGGAGCCGGGTAGGACAACGTATACAAAGCGCCCGGAAAACCGCCAAAGTCATGAATGGTTTCAGGTGCTGTGCTTGACGTAACCCTGACTTCGCCACGGGTCATCCAGTGCGGCGAGACAACCACGATGGCATCAGGTTTTGGCAGCTCACGACCGAGCCTGGCCAGTCTCGGGCCTGCCAGGCCGGGCTCGATGGCGAACGTGGGAGCACCATGAGACACAAACAGCAGGGGGAATGAAGTGTTCATGGTGACTGCTCCTGATTGATGATGTATTGCTTACTTGCTCAGCCAGACCGGAGCGACCGAAGTGCCCAGACCCGCGCCGTAACCGAGGTAGATGTTGAAACCCGCCAGTGGCTCCAGATAGCGAGCGTTAACCAGGCCGCCAGCGTCCACGGTGTTCCAGCCCAGGCTGCGAGCCAGCGCGATAGCGGTTTGCTTGGCGCGCTCACTGTCGCTGGCGACAAATACGCTGCCGGTCTGGTCGTTGGCGAACTTCGGACCATCGGCGAGCACTTGAGCGAACAGGGTGTTGAACGCTTTCACAACGTTGGCTTGCGGCACAGCCCTGGCGATTTCTTCCGAGGCGCTGGTGACGTGGCCGACGGTCAATGACATGTAGTCGGCGCTCAGCGGGTTGGTGATATCGATCACCACTTTACCGGTCAGGTCACCCAGGCTTTGCAGTGCAGCGGTCGCATCGGCATAGGCGGTGGCCACCACGATCACTTCGCTGTCACCCAACGCTTCGGACGCTGCATAAGCGCTGACATTCGCGTGCTGGTCGGCCAGGGCCTGCGCCTTGCTGATGTCACGGCCAGTGATGCGGACGCTGTGCCCTGCGGCAGAAAGCTGTTTCGCAAAGGCTGAGCCCATGTTGCCGGTACCGATTACTGTGATTTTCATGACTGCCTCTCTCTGAGTTGAGTTGCGTTTCGATGGGCCCAGTTTATAGATTGCCAGGCAGGGATAAATCGGGCTGAATGTGATGAATAGTTCCACTAGGTGAGACAATCATGGATCGTGCACTGGAAATGCAGGTCTTCTGCATCGTTGTTGATAAGGGCAGTTTTGTCGGGGCAGCCGAGCCACTCGGCATGTCCAAGGCAGCCATCTCGCGTTACGTGAGCACGCTGGAGGAGCGTCTCGGCGCGCGGTTGTTGCACCGCACGACTCGGCGGCTTTCCTTGACGGATGAGGGGCGTCAGTTCTATCACCAGGCCCGTGAGGTGCTGGCCATGATGGATGAGGCAGAGAAGGCTGTATCGTCTGCTTCGCCGGAGGCCAGCGGAGTGCTTCGAGTCAACGCCCCGGTCAGTTTTGGCGTGCTGCACCTGGCTCCGAGCTGGGCCGATTTCATGAGCGCCTACCCCAAGGTCGAGCTGGAAATCAGCTTGAGCGATCGTCTGGTGGATCTGGTTGACGAAGGTATTGATGCAGCGGTGCGTATCGCACGCATGGATAATTCGTCGTTGGTGGGCAGACGCCTGGCCAGTACCCGGATGTGCCTGTGTGCGTCGCCTGCGTATCTGGCCAGCCACGCACCCATTGAAAAACTATCGGATGTGGCAGAGCACGGGGTAGTGGCCTACAGCAACTTTGCCAGCGGTACTGAATGGCAATTCGAGGGGCCCGAAGGCAGTGAAAGCGTGCACACGCGCTCGGTGGTTCGATGTAATAACGGGGATACCTGCCGCGCCATCACATTGGCCGGTGGTGGCATTTCGTTGCAGCCGAGTTTTATGGTGGCGCAGGATCTACGCCGAGGCGATCTGGTCGAAATACTTCCCGAGTATCAATCGGTCGAGTTGGGGATCTACGTGGTGTATCCAACCCGTAAACATTTACCCGCGAAGGTAAGATCGCTGATCAACTTTCTGGTTGAGCGATTCGCCCATCCAGTATGGGAGCAGTGACAGACCTTTGGAAAAAACCGGCTGATATAAGGGGCAGTGAAGGTATCAGCCGGATAAAAGGAGCGCTGTATCAGGAACGTCCGTACACACAGAAACCCGGAAGTGCGGCCACCCACCGAATCGCCGTTACTGCAAAAAGCTGCGCAGGTCTGCCGCAAATTTCACTGGATTCTTGAACGCCAGGAAGTGATCGCCTTGCTCGGCTTTGGTGTACACATGAAGTACCGAGTCCCGGATAACCGAGCTCATCCAGTGCTGACTCTCCAGCCAGTCGCTGTACTCACCGGTGAAGATTGCGGTCGGCACATTGATCTTTGACCGAATGACGTCTCGCCAGTCGTTGGTTGTGTGATCGAAAAGCACCTGCCTGGTAAATGCCATGTCATCTTTAACCACCTCTTGCACGAGGCTGATGACGTTATGGAAGTAGGGCGAGTCCATCGCCATCGCTCGCTCGACAACCCGGCTTGCGGAAACCAGCCTGTTGGTGGCGATGCCTTGCGCATAGGATGCGATCATTCGCTCGGGCGACGTGGTGAACGCCCCGGCCTCGAGCCGTTCTTGCTCCGTCCAGTCGGCGTGGCAATAAATCGAGGGTGCCTGGTCAATGATGCTCAGGGTGCGAATGCCTTGCGTGCCAAACAGATCGATGTAGGCCCACATCACCGATGCGCCCATGGACCAGCCGCAGTAGTCGGCCTGCGAAACGCCCAAATGGCCGGCGAACTCCTTCACGTCCATGGCGTACCGTGAAATGCGATTACCGAAGTCGACCCGCTCGGAAAGGCCCTGATTTCTCACGTCCAGCACATACACATGGTAGTGCTCGCTCAGGATGTGCATCAGGTGAAAGTACATTGCGCCGTTGGCCGACCAGCCGGGGATGAAGATCAACGGTTGCCCGGCGCCGGCTTCCCAATAGCCGAGATTAACGCCGTCGCTGGTGGTGAAGCTGCTTATCTTCAGATCAGTAAAGTCGGAGGTACGAAAGGGCTGACCAATGATCTCATGAGGAAAGTAGAAATCTTCATCAAGCAATGCGTTGAGCGATATGGCTTTTAATGGGTATTTCAAGAAGGAACACCTGCAATTAAAAAGGGTGATGGACAGGTCCTGGCATCGCCCCAGGCCTTTGGCAGGCCGTACGGGTTGATCGTTGCCCACGCAGACCAGGCTCGATCATTCAGCGTGCCGCGACCGTTGAAAGGAGGAGGTGGGTCGATGGCGGTACAGCCATCGATCCATGCTTCAGGAAGCAGGCATACGTCGGTATCAGCCTTTGATCCAGTTCCCATCCGACTGGGCATCAACGGCGATATCGAAGGTCTGAATGTAGCCTGACAACATCCGATAAAAACCAATGACGAGAATGGCATCGCTCAGCTCCTGGAGCGAGAAGTGCTGCAAGGTATGCTTGAACAGCACACCCGGGGCCTTGCCTTTGTCGATAATGGCCTGGCCAAACCGAAGCAGGACGCGCTCGTCCTCTTTGAACGCTGTGGCATCCTCCAGGCAGCCTTCTGCGATGGCGACGAACTGATCAGGACGAACCCCCGCAACTTGAGCGATGGAAACATGCTGCTCCCACTCATAGGCGACGTTCTCATGCGCAGCCAGCAGCAATACCATCATCTCCTTATGATAGTCGGAGAGGGTGAGGTCCCTGAATATTGCGTTGGTCAGGTCGATGACAGGAATAAATGCTCCGGGGCTGTAACCCAGCATTCGAAAGAAGTTGACCTTCGTTGGAAGCTTCTCGAATTTTTCCCGTACCTGATCAGGCAGTTTTGTAAAATCGGGATACTCGATTTCAACTTTGGAACTGATGTTGTCATGCGGGCCGGTCGGGTTGGCCATGGGACGCTCCTTCAGAGTGATCTGGTCGTCGTGATGTCGGGTTTGACAGGGTTGTTTAAGCGATGCGTCGTCCGCACTTTGTGTGCTAGATAAACTCAAGCACTTCGCGAACGGCTTTACGCGGCTTTTGCGGCCAGTTGCTCTCGCCTGGATAACCGACGGTCACCAGCATCACGGGGATTTCAGTAGCTGAAAGATTGAATGCTTCTGCAACCGCCGCTGGGTCAAAGCCGATCATGGGGGTTGAATCAAGGCCTTGGCCTTTAGCTGCAAGCATCAGCGTCATGGCGGCCAGCGAGCCTGAACGGATGGCTTCATCGCGCTGCAGTTGTGGATTTTCAGCGTACATACCCTGAACGGCGCCCACCCACATGTCATAAATGGCCTTGTCGATGACCCCGGCATCCATCGAAGGCTTCAGCGACGTTGCAATCGTTTGATGCGGATTCAGGGTGCCACACACAATAAATGTCACGGCTGAATCCACCACCTTCTTTTGTCCATAGGCCAAGGGCAGCAAACGTGCTTTTGCTTCTTCACTGCGTATGGCTACGAAACGCCAGTTTTGAAGGTTGAAGGCGGACGGCGCATGGGTGGCCAGATCAATCAGATCAGTGATCGCTTGATCTGAGAGTTTGCGCTCAGTGTCGTAGTTGTTGGCGGAAATTCGGGACTTGATGAGGTCAGCGATAATAGACATGGTGCTCTCTGTGCCGTAAGGGGGAAACAAGTGCAGCCCCGGTTTTTTGCAGTCGAGTCTGCGCAGATCAAATCGGTTAGCGGCTGAAGCCGTCGAACGGCGTCATGTACACAGCACCGAACGGATCCAGGCGTTTACGGATCTCGGCATCTGGTGTGCCGTACACAACCAGACTGGTGATGGTGCACAGTTCGAGGAAGCGCTTGCCGAATGGGGCGAAGGTGATGTCTACGTGGCTGACAACGGATTCGACGTTATAGCGCTCAAGGATATGCGCAACGCTTTGATCTTCATTCACGCTGTACTCGTAAACCAGGGTGCCGGGCTCTTTCCGGGTGGCGGCAACGACCTGGGCGATCAGCGCTTTGAAATCGGCAAAGTCGCCGGGTTTGATTGCAAGCGAGAATAAGCAGGAAATATGTGGATGCATGGTGATCTCTTCCACGGTCGGCCCCCAAGGGGGCAGGTGAGGATGCAACGCTGATCCAGTCGTTGCATTTATGCAGTGTGCAGGTTCAGGGCGTGGCGGGAGTTTCACCGAACAATTTGCCCGCACCTGCCCAATCCGACGGTGCTACGTCTTCGAAAATGACGTAGATGTATTCGGCGGGAGTCCCCGTGTTTTTGACGATGCTTTCGGTGATTTCAGCAGCTACGGCGGCTTTCTGAGCATGCTCTTTACCTTCGAACCAGCTGACGCGTACGACGGGCATGATGTATTCCTGTTTGGGATTGAAAACTCGGTCTGATGTGATCAGCCAGAGACATACCGCCATGCTAGGGTAGAAGTGTCTGGCGATAAACTGCCTGAAACTCTAAAGTGGGTAGAGTTATTGTCTACTTTTCAGGGCGGTTATGATTCCCATAGACTCGTTCCAAGGCGTCATCACCTTTGTGGTGGCAGCGCGTTCGAATAGCTTTACCGAGGCAGCCGGGCGACTGGGTATTTCGAAATCGGCCGTCGGCAAATCCATAGCCCGGCTTGAAGCGCGACTGGGCGTCCAGCTGTTTCATCGCTCTACCCGTCGAATATCTCTGACTGCTGATGGCGATGCCTATTTCATCGCCTGCTCGAACGCGCTCGAAGAAATAGGTGCGGCTGAAAGCGGATTGGCTCCGGGAACCCGCGAACCGTCCGGACGATTGCGCATCGATATACCCGTGGCATTCGGGCGCCGGGTTGTCGCCCCGTTGTTATTTGAAATCGCTAACAAGTATCCCGCGCTGCAGTTGAATATGACTTTTTCTGACCACTTGGTCGATCCGATTGAAGAGGGGATCGACCTGCTGGTTCGTTTTGGAGAACTCAAGGATACCAGCGGCCTTGTTGCTCGCCGGCTTGCGCGACAACGCTGGGCTATTTGCGCCGCGCCGAGTTATCTGGCCCGTTTTGGCGTACCTGACACCCTGGAAGATCTGAATCGTCACCATTGCATCGTCGGCCATCGACGGGGCCAACCACTCTCCTGGCGAGTCAATGAAGATCAGGAAACGGTTCGCTACGCGCCACCTTCCGCACATCAGATCGGCGATGGCGAGGCCATGATCCTGGCAGCCGTCGCCGGCGTCGGCCTGTGCCAGATGCCGCGCTGCCTGTTCAAGGACGACATTGACGCGGGCCGACTGGTTGAGGTGCTGGCAGGCTATGAACCAGAGCCCGTTGAAGTACATGCCGTATGGCCCAGGGTTTCTCACTTGCGGCCCAAGGTGAGGTATGTGGTTGATGAGCTGGTGCGGTTGTGTGAGCACTGGCAGTAGCGTCTTCGCGAAGACATTCCAGCCAGGCAGACGCCCTGCATCACCTCGGGCCAATCCGGTTTTGCAGAACCCGCTACCGCCAATTCATGGAGCCCCACACATACTGATTGGGCAAGTGTTCATTCCACTTGATACTGGCACGTGACGCGTATGGGGCGCCCAGGCAGGCACCTTTTTCGCGCTATGCTTATGCTAAAAAGGTATTAATTTTATGTAAAACATAAGGTTAAGCTATATATCAATACGTAAGTTCAAGGCCCTGCCTGATGTGTTTTCTGTCCGTTTATCCCGATGTGGAAGGCCAGCAATGACCTTCGATTACGCATTCCGAACAGAAGCCCGTGGCCAAGGCTGCCCCTTCACCGTCCAGCAGCTACCTGGAAACCATCAAGGCCCGTGACAAGCTGATTGTCGGCGTGTTCAGCGATAAACCGCCTTTTGGCTTCGTCAACGAGCAGGGCCAGTACGTCGGTTTCGACACTGACCTGGGCAAGCGTTTCGCCAAGGACCTGCTGGGCGACGAGAAGAAGGTCGAGTTCGTGGTGGTCGAGCCCGCCAGCCGCATACCGTTTCTGCAGAGTGACAAGGTAGATTTGATTCTGGCCAACATGACCGTCACGCCGGAACGTCGGGAGGCGGTGGATTTCACCCATCCGAATCTGCGTGTTGCAGTCCAGGCGCTGGTGCCGCAAGCCAGCCCGGTCAAGACCCTGGACGATCTGGCGAGCAAGACCACCATCGTCACCACCGGCATCACCGCTGATATCTGGCTGACGAAAAATCACCCTGACTGGAAAGTGCTGAAATTCGAGAAAAACTCCGAGTCGCTGCAGGCGCTGGCCAATGGTCGTGGCGATGCCTATGCGCAGGACAATCTGGTGCTGTTCAGCTGGGCGAAGAAAAACCCCGGCTACCGCGTGCTGGAGCAGAAACTCGGTGACGAAGCGCCAATCGCCCCTGCAGTCAAAAAAGGCAATATCGAGCTGCGCGACTGGGTCAATACCGAACTGGCCAGACTGGGCGAAGAGAAATACCTGCTCAAGCTCTACGACCAGTATGTACGCCCGGAACTGGCCGAGGGCACAGACCCCAACGCGGTCATCGTCGAAGGCGGAAGCTGGAAGCCTTGATGGCAGAGGCCTGACGGTATTGACTGAATGGCGAACCGGCTCAATGCCGGTTCGTTTTACTGCATGAGCGGCAATCGCACTGGCTACGCTGAACAAGCTTACGATTCAAGCTGAAACCGCCGGGCTGGCCAGCATGACCGGGCCCGATCAACTTCCTTCCTTCCTTCGTCGTACACCGCAACCTGTCGAACACACCCGCATAAATAAGGCACTGATGGCTTGTCAAGTCGTGCCTGTGCTCAGTCGATAAAGGCGCTAAGGTTTCCTTAAGAAAAGGATAACTATCATTTAGCCATCTGCTGGGTCGATTCCATGAGTTGCAGGTGGCTGCTGACAGAGGCCGTGCGGCCGCGCGCGCGATAAACCGGCAGCCATGGCGACGTCACTGGCGCTTGGTCGAAGACAATCTACGCTTGAGGTCGCAGACACGCGCCAGGGCAGGCGGACGGTGTCCTCTGGTCACCTCCCGGTATTCAGGATTGAAAACGAGTGTCTGATTGATGAAGAAAAGCTCTCTCACGTGGCTCGTTGGCTGGATGGCTGTGGTGCTGTTGGCCGGGCTCAGCGTCAGCTTTATCGCCAGCCATGAACAGCGCAGGTCGATTGATGCACGCATAGGCCAGGCTCTCAAAGAGGCCGGAGAGGGGATCGGCGATAACTTGCAGGCACGGCTCAGGGTCTATGAGTACCGCCTTCGAGGTCTGCGCGGTGCCGTTCACATGCTGGACCTCCAGCATATCAACAGCAGCCAGATGGGCCGTTACAGCAAAGGGCGCAATATCGAGAAGGAATACCCGGGCGCGCGCGGATTCGGTTTTATCCGCCGCGTTGCGGCCAGCGATGAGGCCGAATTCGTAAGGCGTGTCAGGGAGGATGGCAGGCCGGACTTCAGTCTCAGTCGATTGAGTGGACCGGGCACCCGGCAGGGAGACCGTTTCATCATTCAATTCATCGACCCGCTGGACCGCAATGTCCAGGCGCTGGGGCTGGACATTGCCTCGGAGGAGCATCGTCGCGATGCAGCCCTTCAGGCCATGCGCAGCGGCGCTGCAACCCTGTCGGCGCCTATTACCCTGCTGCAGGACAACGATGATCACATGCGCGCGTTTCTATTCCTGTTACCGGTTTACAGCACCCCTGAAATCCCCACCGATATCGCCCAGCGTGAAACGTCCGTGATCGGCTGGACCTATGCACCGTTGGCCATGCGGGAGGTGATGAGCAATCTGGACCCCTTGAACCACAGGCTGCACTTGAAGCTTTATGACGTCAATGAAGGTCGGCAACTGATCTACCAGACCCCGGAAAACGATCATGATCAGGAGGTCTTGCAGACCTATGCTTTCGAGCGGGAGATCTATGGGCGCGTGTGGCGCATGGAGGTAGGTGCTCACCCGGCATTTATCGCGGCCCTCGATCCGGTCCCGGCGGGCAGGGTGTTCCTCATCGGCACGCTGGTCAGCCTGATGTTGACGGTGCTGGTCGGCACGCTGCTACTGTCCCGTCAGCGCAAACAGCAGGTGGTTGCCGGTCAGGCCAGGCTGGCAACCATCGTCGAAAACTCCAGCGACGCGATCATCGGTGAAGCCCTGGACGGTCGGATCATCACCTGGAACCGGGCTGCCGAGCAGATGTTTGGCTACGACGAGCACGAAGTGCTGGGCCGCCCATTGGCGCCACTGCTGGTTCCGCCAGAGCTGGTTCACGAAGACGAACAGCTGTTGGAAAGGGTGGCCCGCGGTGAGCGCGGGCCGACGCTGGAAACCCGGCGGCTGCACAAGAACGGCCAGTTGATCGATGTGACCATTACCTGCAGTTTCATCCGCGAGACTGACGGCACCCTACTCGGCGCGGCGAAAATGATGCACGACATCACCGACCGCAAGCGCGTCGAACGCTACCTCATGGAGTTCAACGCACAGCTTGAACAGCAGGTCAGCGAGCGCACTGCAGAGCTGTCCAGAGTGGCGGGTTTGCTGCAGGGTGTGCTGGACGCTTCTTCGGAAGTTTCGATCATCGCTACCGATACACAGGGGCAGATCTTTGTGTTCAATCGGGGCGCTGAATTGCTGCTGGGCTACAGCAATTCGGAAATGCTCAGTGGCAACGGCCCAGGGGTGTTTCATCTTCCTGAAGAAGTGGCCGCACGCTCCGCCGAGCTGAGTCGTGAATACGGCACCCTGATCGAAGGCATTGACGTCTTTTGCTACAAAGCGTCCCGCGAAGGCTCGGAAACCCGGCAATGGACCTACGTGCGCAAGGATGGCACGACGGTGCCTGTGCTGATGATCATCACCCCGATCCGTACCGCCGACGGAGAACTCATCGGTCATCTGGGTATTGCTCAGGACATCACCGAACGGCTGCACCATAGCGCCGAGTTGCACGCGGCCAAGTCCAGCGCCGAGGCTGCCAATGCGGCCAAGAGTCTGTTTCTGGCCAACATGAGCCATGAAATCCGCACGCCCATGAATGCCGTGATCGGCATCTCCCATCTGCTACACAACACCGCCTTGAACGACCAGCAGCGCCAGTTGCTGACCAAACTGCAGATTGCCGGCCGGACATTGTTGGGGATCATCAACGATATCCTCGACATCGCCAAGATCGAGGCGGGAGAGATGCGCCTGGAACATAACCCCTTCAGCCCCCGGCAATTGCTCGACGAACTGGGCGAGCTGTTCACGCCCCAGGCACAGGAAAAAGGCCTGCGCTTTTCTGTCAACGTTGTGGCATCGCTGCCTGGCCAGTTGATAGGTGACGCATTGCGAGTCAACCAGATCCTCATGAATCTGGTCGGCAATGCGCTCAAGTTCACCAGTGTCGGCGGAGTCGATGTGACGGTCAGCCGTGAGGACGATCACGCCGACACCTGCTGCTTGCGCTTCTCTGTGCAGGACACCGGCTGCGGCATACCGGGCGATGTGCTCGGCCAGTTGTTTTCGCCGTTCACTCAGGCGGATGCGTCCACCACGCGGCGGTTTGGCGGCACCGGACTGGGTTTGTCGGTGGTGCGCGGGCTGGCCGAGCAGATGGGCGGCCGTATAGGGGTGGAGAGCGAACTCGGCACAGGTAGCGAGTTCTGGGTGGAGTTGCCGTTCCAGATCAGCCAGAGCGACCTGGAGCCGTCCGGCCCGGGAAGCAGTCTGGAGGTCATGCTGCTCAGCGACGACGCGCAATCGTCCATGGCGTTGCAACGCTTATGCCGCGGCCTGGGCTGGCGTGTGGCGAGTCTGACCGGCGAACATGACCTGCGCACTGCCTTGCAGGAGCGTAATCACGTTAACGCGGCATTGCCGGATGTACTGTTGGTGGACTGGCAGCAGCCGCAGGTTGAGGAGGTGCAGCAGTTGATCGAGGCGACGCCGCTTCCGGTCATTCTGGTGACATCGTCCGAGATCCGGGCAGAACTGCACCCTCTGGTCGACAAGGTATTGCTCAAGCCGCTGGACAGCTCGGCCCTGTTCAACGCGGTCAACGCTTGTATCGCCAGGTATCAGGGCAGCACCGAACGGGTTATCCAGGCCACGCGGATGGATACCTCCATGACGCTCTGGTTGAGTGGATTGCACCTGCTGCTGGTGGACGACAGCGAGATCAACCTGGAGGTTGCCAGCCTGTTGTTGCAGCAGCAGGGCGCTGTGGTCCAGACCTGCAGCAATGGTCTGCTGGCCCTTGAACGACTGCGGCAGACGCCGGATTTCTTCGATGCTGTGCTGATGGATGTGCAGATGCCGGAAATGGATGGCTATGAGGCGACGCGGCGCTTGCGCAGCGAACTGGGCCTGACACGCTTGCCCGTGCTGGCGTTGACCGCAGGCGCCCTGGCAGAAGAGCGGCGGCAGGCCGAGCTGGCGGGTATGGACGATTTCCTCACCAAGCCTCTGGACCCCGCAGCCCTGATTCGGGCGGTACGGCGTGCCGTCGAGCGTGTCCGAGGTGCTCCGCTGGCGGTCGGCACCTTGCTGCAGGAAGCATCGACAGGCTCTGCATGGCCGGTTATCGAAGGTATCGACACCCAGGAGGTCGCCGCTCGGCTAGGCAATGATGTGCCCTTGTTTCTCTCGTCCCTGCGGCGCTTTTTCAGTGAATTTGCCGCGTTCGGCGAGAGCGAGAGCGTTCTGGCACGGGCGCGACAAAACCCCGATCAAACAATGGCTGATCTGCACAAATTGCGCGGTTCTGCACTGCTGCTTGGCGCCACGCAAGTGGGCCTGCATGCCGGGCAGGCGGAAACCCTGCTGCGCAACGCTGCGGACCCGGAGCAAGCGTTGCGAGCCCTGAGTGCCGCTTTCCGGTCATTGCAGGAGCGCACGCCGGTACTTGAGGAAAGGCCGCTGGCCCCGCGTATCGATGCGGATCCCGATGTTTCCCGACAGGCATTGTCGACCTTGCGTGAACTGCTTGAAAACCATGATATCGCCGCGCTGGACCAGTTTCCGCTGGCTGCTGTGGCGCTTCAGGAGCTGGCCGGACAGGCACTGGTCGAACAGCTCTGGCAGACCATTGAAGGGCTGGAGTTCGAGCAGGCACTGCACCTGCTCGAACGTGCGGAATTATAAAAAGGAGCGTCACCCACCATGCAACCTGTACCTAGCCTGCTGATTGTCGATGATGATATTTCCGCCATTCGCGTATTGAGCAAAATTCTGAACGGTCTGGGGCAGATTCGTTTTGCCACGGGCGGTGCCCAGGCCTTGAAGATGGTCCGGGAAATGCGTCCTGACCTTATCCTTCTCGACGCCGAGATGCCCGGAATGAGCGGTTTTGAAGTCTGTGAGACGCTCAAGGCCGATCAATTGCTGGAAGACGTTCCCGTCATCTTCATCACCAGCCACACCGAAACCCGTATCGAGGAAGCCGGACTGGCGCTGGGGGCGGTGGATTTCATCGGCAAGCCTATTCAGCCTTTGATCGTCACGGCGCGAGTAAAGACCCACCTGCGCCTGAAAATGGCGATGGACCAGCTCAACCTGCTGGCCCAGACCGATGGGCTGACGGGGCTGGCCAATCGGCGTTTCCTCGACGAGAGTATCGCGCGCGAATGGCTGCGCATGCGGCGCAACCAAGGTGCGTTTTCGCTGCTGTTGCTCGACATCGATTTCTTCAAACGTTACAACGATCACTATGGCCATTTGCAAGGCGATGAGTGCCTGATTGCCATCGCCCACGCCTTGAAAAAGTGCGTGCACAGGTCGACCGATCTGGTAGCTCGTTATGGGGGCGAGGAGTTTGCCGTGCTGTTGCCGGATACCGGGGCAGAGGGCGCCTGTCGTCTGGCGGATGAAATCGTGCAGCACATTCATGGCCTCAACAAGCCCCATGAAACCAGTGACTTCGGCCGGGTGACCGTGTCGGTGGGGGTAGCAAGTCTGGAGGCTGGTGCGCTGCCCGTCCCGAGCCCGGGCGCTGCAATCGGCCTTGCACCTGACTCGATCGCCATAGCGTTGCTGGCGGAAGCCGACCGGGCCTTGTACCGGGCCAAGCATGAGGGGCGAAACTGCAGCCGGTTTGAGCCGATACAGGTTGCGCCTTGAGTCTACAACGGGTGTTTGAAAAATAACTTCAGCGCCAGCGAAACGTCAGGGACACTGACACCTTGCTTCAAACCGCATTCTTGTTGAGCTCTGCTTCAAGACGGTCAACGAACAGGCGTACCCGGTGAGGTACGCGCTGGCGGGTTGGCAATACGGCCGTCACCGACAGCTGCTCGGGGATGACATCCTCAAAGTTTATCTGTTGAAGGCTGCCTTCACGGATTTCCTGCTGAACGTCCCAATAGGTCAGCATGGCCAGCCCCAGGCCCTGTTTGCACGCCGTGCGCACCGCTTCGACGCTGTTGGCCGAGAACGCCCCTTGCGCGCGGATGGCCACCGGCTCGCCCTCTCTGATGAACGGCCAGTAAGGCATCGCATGCAAGGTGATGCACGGGTGTTGGCGGAGTTCGTCCAGTACCGATGGCTGGCCGTGCCGCGCCAGGTAGTCGGGGCTTGCACACACGACCCGAGGGTTGGGCGCCAGCGATCTGGCCACCAGGGCGGAGTCACGTATCGTAGCGATTCGGATGGCGACATCGATGCCCAGCCCGGCGATGTCCACGATGCTGTCCGACAGCGTCAGGTCGATACTCAGTGCCGGATTGTCCTGCATCAAGGCTGGCAGCAGCGGCATGATGACGGTCTGACCAAACACGCTGGGTGCTGTGACTCGCAGTACGCCACTGGCTGTACCGGCATCGGCTTTCAGCGTCGCGCGGGCGGTTTCGCTGGCGTGCAGCATGGTTTTGGCGTGCGGCAGAAACACTTCGCCCTCCGGCGTCAGTGATGCCGAGCGGGTTGTGCGGTGCACCAGCCTGACGCCCAGGTCGTTTTCCAGCGCAGCCAGACGCCTGGAGATGGCCATCGGCGACAACCCGAGTCGACGCGCCGCTTCCGACAGACTCCTGCTGGAAGCAATGGCGGCGAACACCTCTATATCAGATATTTGCATGGATTCTATCCATTATCGTTAAAGCGCCTTATCTGCACGGCCGGGTTCCAATGGGCTGCGCCAGCCCTTACCGTTACTGCAGGTTCTGTCAATGACTGCGGGCAATCCGCAGCCGGTCTGCACAGTGAGGATTTGAAGCATGAGCGAGACAAACAAACACGTTACAGCCCCGTTCGACAGAGGTCATCTGAAACTGAAGAACAGGTTTGCGGTGGCGCCCATGACACGCGTGAGCGCGGACGAGCAGGGCAGTGCAACGCAGGCCATGACGCGCTATTACGAGCGGTTCGCCAAGGGCGGTTTTGGCCTGATCATCACCGAGGGCAACTACACCGATCGCCGTTTTTCCCAGGGCTACCGCTTCCAGCCCGGGCTCACTGATGACGAGCAGGCGCAGGCATGGCGTGCCACGACCGATGCTGTGCACCGGCATGGCAGTGTCATGATTGCGCAGCTCATGCACGCCGGCGCACTCAGCCAGGCCAATCGCTTCGTCAGCGAGTCGGCGGGCCCTTCGGCCATTCGTCCCAAGGGCGAACAGATGGCGTTCTATTACGGCGTGGGCAGCTACCGGGTTCCGCGAGCGATGAGTGACAAGGATATTGCCGAGGCCATTGACGGGTTCGCCCGCGCGGCGCAACTGGCTATCGGCACTGCAGGCTTTGACGGTGTCGAGATACATGGTGCGAACGGCTACCTGCTGGATCAGTTTCTGACCGACTACAGCAATCAGCGCACCGATCAGTGGGGCGGTGAGGTCGGACAGCGCCTGCGACTGACGCTCGAGGTCATCGCCGCAGTGAAAAAGGTCGCCGGGCAGGCACCGGTGGGCGTGCGTCTTTCACAAGGCAAGGTCAACGACTTTCAGCACAAATGGGCCGGGGGCGAGGGCGATGCCGAAGTCATTTTCGCTGCGCTGGCCGATGCCGGGGTCGATTACATCCATGTGACCGAACACGAAGCATGGCAGCCGGCCTTTACCCAGGGTCAAGCCAGCCTGGTCGAACTGGCCCGTCGCTACGCGCCGGATGTTGCGCTGATCGCCAATGGCGGCCTGCACGATCCGCAAAAAGCCGACCAGGTGCTTCGCCAGGGTGCGGACATCATCGCAGTGGGCAAGGGTGCGCTGGTCAATCCGGACCTGCCAGAGTTGTTGCGTCAGGGCGCGCCACTGCGCGACTTCGATCCAGCCATTCTCGGGCCGATTGCCAACATCAAGGACAGTGAGCTGGTCTAGTCGTTTGTGACGAACATCAGCGCTGGCTGAGCGTGCGCAATGCCTCGTTGATAGGTGTTGCGCCCTTAGTCAGTTCGATGATCTGGCGGGATATCCCGGGTCGATCGACCAGTGCAGCCAGGAAAGCGGCTACGTCATCGCGCGGTACTTCGCCATATGCGATAGCCGGACCTGCGCAGACTTCACCGGTCCCCGGGTTGTCGACCAGGGTGCCTGGCCTGAGAATCACCCAGTCCAGTGCGGAAGAGGCCAGATACACATCGGCTTGTTTTTTCACCCGCATGTAATTCTCGAAGCCAGCGGAGGTGTCCGTGCCTCGTGCTGCTTCAGGAAATGCCGACACCAACAGGAAGCGATTGACCCCGGCAAGCACGGCTGCATCAACAGCGGTTTCCAGGCCCTCGCCATCAATGGCATTGGTCAGCTCAATGCCCGCGCCGCCAGCCCCGGCGGTGAAAACCACGACATCGCTGCCTGTCATCGCAGCGGCCAATCGCGAAGCGTCCAGATCGGTGAGGTTGCCGAGCAATGGTATGGCGCCAGTCGCTTTGATTGCCGCTGACTGTTGTTCTTTACGGTGCAGTGCGATCACTTCATGAGCGCCGCCGCCAAGGTTTTTCAGAAGGCGCTGGCCGACCTTTCCGGCTGCGCCGATGACAAAAACTTTTGACATGAAATCTTCCTCTGGTTGGCCGTGCGCCGACGCTCAGCAATATCGGCGCATTCCAGCCACGTTAACCTTCGAATTGATGGTAGACCTTGGCAATCACTTTCCAGCTGTCGTCGATTTTGATCAGCGTCAGGTAGTCGTTGTAGTCCGCACCAATAGCATCCTTTTCCATATCGACCCGGACCACTGCCGTGGTGGGCGTAATGGCAAGGACGTCCAGGCGCGTTGTGATGTCTGGAGCGGTACCATTGGTTTCGACGAAGGTGTACAGGTTACTGATCGGTCCACCCAGCAGTTGACCATTGGTGAAACCATACATCACCGCATCTTTATGAAAGGCTTCCTCGATAGTGGCAACGCTGCCTGTACGCAAGCCTTCTACGTACTTGCCGGCCGTTGCGATAACTGCGTTGTAATCGGTGGTCGGGACGGCTTTGATGTTCTTGCTCATGGGGTGTTACTCCTGGATTGGGAACTGACCACTGCGCGGCTGATATCTTCAGGCGCAATGGCCATCTCGTTAAGCGCTTTGGCTGTTGCTGCGCCGGTGACGATTACGGTTTTCTTGTCGAGATAATTCATGTGGTGTTTTTCCTTTGTCGCGGTATTTCCGGGATCCTGGGAATTGATGAAGGGGAGGAGGCCGGCAGTGGCTTAGTACTTGCCCATTGGCCAGTCGATATAGCCTTTGGCACCGCCGCCGTAGTACGACTCACGTGGTGCAATGGTCAGCTCGGCAGCATGGCGCAGACGGGCGACGAGGTCGGGGTTGGATATGAACAAGCGGCCGAAAGCCACGGCGTCGATCTTGCCCTGCGCCCGACGCTCGATCGCCATCTTCAGGTCATAGTTGTTATTGCCAATGAACGGACCGTTGAACCCGGCGCTCAGGGCATCCATGTCGACACCCTCCGGCACTTCACGGGAGGTGGCAGTGGCGCCTTCGACAAAGTGCAGATAGGCCAGATTGAATGTGTTCAGTTGCTGGATCAGGTAGCCATGAAGGCCCATGACGTTGCTGTCGGGTGCCGTATTACCGGCGTCGGGGGTCACGGGCGACAAGCGAATACCCACGCGGTCACTGCCCCAGATATCCACGATGGCCTGGGTGACTTCCAGCGTCAGGCGAGCGCGGTTTTCTATCGAACCGCCATACTGGTCGGTGCGCTGATTGGTCGAGTCGCGCAGAAACTGGTCCAGCAGGTAACTGTTGGCCGAATGGACTTCAATGCCATCAAAACCGGCCCTTTTGGCGTTCTCTGCGGCGTGTTTGTATTGCTCGATGATGCCGGGGATTTCGCCGGTTTCCAGTGCGCGCGGCATGGAGACAGGTACAAAACCGCCGGCGGTGTAGGTATTGCCCTCGGCCTTGATGGCGGAAGGCGCTACCGGTGCCTCGCCGTTGGGTTGCAGGTCGATACTGGAAAATCGCCCCACGTGCCATAGCTGGCTGACAATCTTGCCTCCTGCTGCATGTACAGCGTCGGTCACCAGGCGCCAGCCTGCGACTTGTTGGTCACTCCAGATTCCCGGTGTCGCGGCATAGCCTCGACCCTGAGCGGAAATGTTTGTCGCCTCGGCGACGATCAGCCCTGCCGTAGCGCGTTGTGCGTAGTAAGTTGCGTGCAGTTCATTGGGAACACCATCCTCGCCATAGCGGCTGCGTGTTACCGGTGCCATCACAATACGGTTCGCCAGCTCCATGGAGCCCAGGGTGACGGGGGAAAACAGGTCGGTAGTTGTACGGGGATCATGCATCAAATACTCCATATAGTAGACCAGTCGTCTACTTAAAAAGACAAAAAAAATGCCCGCTACCGCAGCAGGCGTTTGGTCATGGTCAGTGCTTTTTCGAAAGATTCGGTGGACTTGTTCACCTTCGCCAGAAGGGAAGCGCCAAGCCAGAGCTGATAGAGGGATTCTGCGAATCCTTCATGATCGCCCTCGGGATGAATGCTGTCGTCGGCGACACCCATGTCGACACAGGCAGTGATGCGTTTGATGATTTTTGCTGTGCCGACCTCGAGCACGCCACGCATGTCTTCAGACAAATCGCAGACTTCCGCCCCCAGCTTGACGACCAGGCACTTGCCTTCGGGAAAGTCGGTGCCCTGGGTTTCTATCCAATAGTTGAAGTAGGCCAGTAACCGCTCGGCGCCGCTTCCGGGGCGTGCCATGAGGGCGTCGACTCGACCCAGGTACTCGGAAAAATACTCTTCCAGCAGCGCCTGACCGAATTCTTCCTTCGATTTGAAGTAGTAATAGAACGAACCTTTGGGTACACCAGCCGTGCTTAACACCTCTGCGAGGCCGACGGCGGTATAGCCTTTGTTCGTCATGAGCGAGCGGGCCACATCAATGATGTGCTGTCGCATGTCCTGAGCTGGTTTCTTCATAATGCCGAGCATCCTAAACGTAAACCGACCAGTCGTCTAGTAAGTTTTTCTGGATATGCTTGCGCAAAAAAACCTCAGCAAATGTATACCGCATAGGCTTTGACTCTATCCCCCCTGGGGGGATACAGTGCCGGTCTGAATTATCCAGACTGGAACTCAAGCCATGAGTGACCACGACCATCCCCACGGCCATACGCACCAGTCCCACGAAGCTGTCATCAAGCGCCTGAAACGGGCCGACGGTCATTTGCGCAGCATCATCACCATGATCGAAGAAGGGCGCGAGTGTGTGGACATCGCCCAGCAGCTGCACGCGGTCGAGAAAGCGGTGTGCCAGGCCAAGCGCACGTTGATTCAGGATCATATCGATCACTGCCTCGAAGACACGCTAGGTTCACTCGCCAAGGGTGAGCGGGCACCGCTGGAAGCCTTCAAGCAAATCACCAAATACCTTTAGGTCTCGCATGCCGAATTTCGTCGAGCTGTTGCAGCAAGGTGGTTCGCATGCCTGGCTGTATTTCCCCAGTGCCATTCTGCTGGGCGCGTTGCACGGGCTGGAGCCCGGGCATTCGAAAACCATGATGGCGGCGTTCATCGTGGCCATTCGTGGCTCCGTGAAACAGGCCGTGATGCTCGGCGTCGCCGCTACCGTCTCGCACACTGCCGTTGTCTGGCTGGTGGCCATCGGCGGGATGTATCTGGGGCAGGGGCTGGACGCTGAAACCACGGAGCCTTATTTTCAGCTCGCGTCGTCTGCCGTGATCATCGCCATCGCGCTGTGGATGCTGTGGCGCACCTGGCGTGGCGAGCAGTTGTATAAGTTCGAAAGTGCCCGGCTCAGTCACGGGCATACAGGCCATGGCCATGAGCACGACATTGACTTCAAAGAGCATGAGCACGGTCACAGCCATGACCACAGCGATCTGGGCGGCTTGAGCCTGAGCGCCGAGGGCTACCAGGATGCCCATGAAAAGGCCCATGCCGACGACATCCGCAAGCGCTTCACCCATCGAGAGGTCAGCAATGGCCAGATCCTGATGTTCGGCTTGACCGGGGGACTTATCCCTTGCCCGGCGGCCATCACCGTGCTGCTGCTGTGCCTGCAGGTGCAGCAGGTCACGCTTGGCGCGATGATGGTGATCTGTTTCAGCGTGGGACTTGCCATCACGTTGGTCACCGTTGGTGCGGCCGCCGCCATCGGTGCGCGAAGAGCCTCGAATCGTTTCCCCTGGCTCACTGCAGCCGCTCGACGCGCACCTTACCTGTCCAGCGTCCTGATTATTTGTGTCGGGATGTATGTAGGAATCAACGGTTGGATCGGCCTGCACTCGTGAGCTGGCCTGACGCTTGGGCGTGGCGGCTGTCACAAAAATAATTTGTGTTTCTTGAAAATATATATTGATTTTTATTGGTGTCGCCCGGCTTTAGCATGAGTGGAACTTGAACAAGTCGCCGGGCAGTGATCACGCCGCCCGGCTTCACACGCCACCAAGAGCTGCAATCGGAGTCCTGATGAGTCTTTCTCCTTTCCACCTTGCAATCCCGGTTTATGACCTGGCCGCGACACGTACCTTTTACGGTGAAGTGTTTGGTCTTTCCGAAGGGCGCTCCAGCGACCAGTGGGTCGACTTCGATTTCTACGGGCATCAGTTGGTGATTCATGAACACCCGAAAACTGCCTCTCAAGAGAGCGTGCACAGCAACCCGGTAGACGGCCACGACGTGCCGGTTCCGCACTTCGGCATCATTCTGGAATGGGCCCAGTGGGAAGCTTTGGCCGAGCGCCTGAAATCCTTCGGCACCGAGTTCGTCATCGAACCCTACATTCGCTTCAAGGGGCAGGTGGGGGAGCAGGCCACCATGTTCCTTTTCGATCCCTGTGGTAATGCGCTTGAGTTCAAGGCGTTCAAGGACATGAGTCAGCTGTTCGCAAAATAGTAAAAGGCCTGGCGCACACCACGTCGCGCCAGGCCTGCTTGAGCAGGCGCAGCGCTAACGAGTCAGAGCGTGGTCGTTAATCAGTTGCACCAGCGCGCTCACCGGTTCGGTCAGGCTGCGGCGAGCGCGATGTACCAGCCCGATATCGCGATGGAACGTATGCGCTTTCAAGTCGACAGAGCGCACACCGGCGTGCCATGTCTGCAGGGTTGCCGTTTCCGGAACCAAGGCTACGCCGACGCCGTTGGCGACCAGTTTGATGATCGCATCCAGTTCATCGAGCTCGCAGACTTCGCGCAGCGAGACATGGGTCTGGCGCAGGAACCGGTCAACCTGTCGGCCACCGAACGACGATCGATCGTAACGAATGAATGGATGAGCCGAAACCAGCTCGGCCCAGTCATCCCCCGGCATGTCGGCAGGCACGATAAGGCGATAGGGCTCACGGACCAGCGTCGTCCAGCGCAAGTCGCTTTGCAGTGAGAAGGGCGGGCGGATGATCGCTGCCATGTCGATCTCGCCAGCGTCCACCTGATTGACCAGATCCATGGAAAGACCGGGTATGACGCGCGTCCTGCACGCGGAGAATTGCTGATGAAACCGAGCGAGCGCTTCCGGCAGAAAGGAGCGTTGCACAGAGGCAATTGCGCCGATGGTCACCAGTACGCTGGCGGGTAGCCCGACCGTAGTAGTGCCCAGGCTGCTGAACTGGCGCACCAGGTCCTGACCTTGCAGCAACACCTGCTGCCCCATGCGGTTGAGCTGGGCTGAACGTCCTTTTCGGTCGAACAGTTCGACGCCCAGTTCTGCTTCAAGGCGCTGCATCTGCGCACTGACAGCGGCCTGGGTGAGCCCGATCTTGCTGCCGGCCGCAGCAAACGTGCCTTCTCTCGCCACGACAATAAACGTTTTCAGTTCTTTGATCATCGGCAAAGAATAATTGTATTTTTACTGAAAGCACATTTGTTTATTTTGTTGTTGCTGCTTATCCCATGTCCTCGGCCACACCCTGATCCTCACCGAGAAACCCGCCGCTCTGGTGCTGCCACAGCCGCGCATAGGTGCCGTTTTTGCCCAGCAGTTCGGCGTGGGTACCTTGTTCGATGATGCGGCCGTCATCCATGACAATCAGCCGGTCCATGGCGGCAATCGTGGACAGGCGGTGAGCGATGGCGATCACCGTCTTGCCCTGCATCATTTCATCGAGGCTTTCCTGGATCGCCACTTCGACTTCCGAGTCCAGCGCACTGGTGGCTTCGTCGAGCAGCAGGATCGGGGCGTTCTTGAGCATCACCCGGGCGATGGCAACGCGTTGGCGCTGGCCGCCCGACAGCTTGATACCGCGCTCACCGACCAGCGTGTCGTAGCCACTATGGCCTTGCTTGTCACTCAGTTGGCTGATGAACCCATCGGCTTGTGCACTGGCTGCGGCGCTGCGGATTTGCTCATCAGTCGCGTCGGGGCGTCCGTAGGCGATGTTGTCGCGAATGGAGCGGTGCAGCAACGAGGTGTCCTGCGTGACCATGCCGATGGCACTGCGCAAGCTGTCTTGAGTGACGTGCGCAATGTCCTGCCCATCAATGCTGATTGACCCCTTGTCCACATCATAAAAGCGCAGCAGCAGGTTGATGAGGGTGGATTTGCCAGCGCCGGAGCGACCCACCAGGCCGATTTTTTTCACCTGGACGAATGCTCAGGCTCAGGGCATCGAGCACCTGGCGTTCGCCGTTGTAATTGAAGCTCACGTTATCGAAGGTGACCGCGCCACCGCGGGTGACCAGAGCCTTCGCATCCGGCGCATCCTCAACCTTGGGACCGCGGGTCAAGGTTTCCATGCCGTCCTGGACGGTGCCGATGTTCTCGAACAACGAGGTCATCTGCCACATGATCCAGTGCGACATGCCATTGATGCGCAACGCCATGGCGGTGATCGCCGCGACCGCACCGGTGCCGATCTGGCCCTGGTGCCACAGCCACAGGGCGTAACCGCCGGCACCCATGATCAGCGCGACCACCAGTGCCTGATTGACGATCTCGAACTGGCTGACCAGGCGCATCTGGGCCAGGCCCGTGAGCTTGAAGTCCTCCATCGCTGCGCGCGCGAAATGCGCTTCACGCTTGGAGTGGGAGAACAGCTTTACCGTGGTGATGTTGGTGTACGCGTCCGAGACACGTCCGGTCATCGAAGAGCGTGCGTTGGCCTGCTCCTGGCCGACCTTGCCCAAGCGTGGCACGAAGTACAGCATGGCCAGGCCGAACAGCATCAGCCAGCCAAGGAAAGGCAGCATCAGTTTCAGGTCGAAGCCGCCGGCCAGGGCGATGATCGCGATGAAGTAGACGCCGATACCGAGGACGATTTCGACGATGGTGAACAGCACCTCGCGCACTGACAGCGCTGTCTGCATCACCTTGGTGGTGACGCGGCCGGAGAACTCATCGGAGAAGAAAGACAGGCTTTGCCGCAACATCAATCGATGGAAGTCCCAACGCAGCCGCAGGGGCAGGTTGATCGCCAATACCTGGTGCTGCACCATTGTGCGCAACGCCACCAGCACGATGCTGCTCAGCAATACCAGGCCAATGCCCCACAGCACGCTACTTTCCTGCGCGGCCGTGTCGCCGCCAGCCTTCCAGGTGGACAGCAGATCCACGACCTGCCCGAGGAAGGAAAACAGCCAGGCTTCGTAAATCGACACACCGGCGCACAGCAGCGCAAACGCAAGGATGTAACCGCGTGCCCCTCGCGTGCAGGCCCACAGAAACCGTGCCAGACCGTCAGGTGGCGGCGGCACCTCGTCAGGCGGGAACGGGTCAAGCCATTTTTCAAACGCGCGAAGCATGGTGTTCTCCAAAAAAATCAGTGCAAAGAGTCTGGCGTCCTCGACGCCTCCCGAACCTCTTCCAGATTGAGCTTCAGGGTCAATTTTTGTCGGCGCCAGTGCCCAGGCTGTCCCACAGCCTCATCACCTGGGTCACTGCGGCGTCCAGTGTGGCATGTGGGACTCCGTCGCGCGCCAGTGTAGACAAGCCCAGAAGAAAACTGTCAAACACGGCCGCGAGCGTTTCCGGTATTACCGTTGCGGGCAACTCGCCTGCCGCAATGGCGCGCTGGATACAGCCCACGATACCTGTGCGGTTCAGATCCCTCGCCCGCGCAAGAGGTTCGGAAATGGCCTTGCTCTCGTCCGAGCAGGCGCTCATCAGCCCTAACGCCACCAGGCACCCTGTCGGATGCCCGGGCTCGCACTGCATTTTCGCTGAACGACGAAGGGTGAGTTCAATCGCGTCTCTGGGCGGCAGGTTCGTATCGAACAGGCTGTCGGTGACCCGGCCGTAGGTGTCGAGGTAACGCTCCATCACTTCATTGAACAGGGCCTGTTTAGAGCCAAACGCTGCGTAGAAGCTCGGTGCCGTGATGCCGCCACCGATGGTTGCCTTGAGCTGGCTGAGGGAGGTTGCGTCGTAGCCGTGCTCCCAAAACAGATGCAGCGCCTGAGTGATCGCTACATCACGGTTAAATGTACGCGGACGCCCCAGCTGTGCCATATCGAGTCTCCTTCGGAATTAATTAAATACTAATCGATACATAAGTCATTGACCACCTGACTTCATCTGCCTATATTTGTACCGATCAGTATATTAGTGAGGGTTTTTCAATGACTACAGATGAGAAGCAGGGCGAAACACTCCCTCTGGGGGCGTTGCTGGCGCTGGCAATGACCGGGTTCATCTGCATCGTCACCGAGACCTTGCCTGCGGGTTTGTTGCCGCAGATCGCCGATGGGCTGGACGTGTCCGCATCGTTTGCCGGGCAGATGGTGACTGTTTATGCGCTGGGTTCATTGCTGGCCGCCATTCCACTGACGATCGCGACGCAAAGCTGGCGGCGCAGAACGGTCTTGCTGGTGACGATTATCGGCTTTCTGGTTTTCAACAGCGTCACCGCGTTGTCATCCAGTTACGGACTGACCCTGATCACAAGGTTTTTCGCTGGCGTCTCGGCGGGTCTGGCCTGGAGCCTCATTGCCGGTTACGCACGGCGCATGGTGGTCCCGCAACTGCAAGGCCGCGCACTGGCCGTGGCGATGGTCGGCACGCCCATTGCCTTGTCACTGGGCGTGCCTCTGGGCACCTGGCTCGGCGGGTTCATGGGCTGGCGCATGGCGTTTGGCTTGATGTCCGGGATGACCGTGCTGTTGATCATTTGGGTGCTGGTCAAGGTGCCGGACTATCCGGGCAAGTCTTCCTCACAGCGCATGGCGTTGCGTCAGGTCTTTTTCACGCCCGGCGTACGCTCGGTGCTGGGCGTGGTCTTCACCTGGATGCTGGCGCATAACCTGCTTTACACCTACGTTGCTCCCTTCGTTTCCGCGGCGGGGCTGGCGAATGATGTGGACCTGGTATTGCTGGCATTCGGTGTCGCCGCGCTGGCAGGCATCTGGGTAACGGGACGGCTGGTTGATCGCCATCTGCGCAAGACAGTACTTGCCAGTCTGGCAACCTTCGCAGCCGTGTCAGTGTTCTTCGGCGTGTTTTCCGGCTCTGCACCGGCCATTTACATCGGCGCTTTTATCTGGGGGCTGACCTTCGGTGGCGCCGCCACGTTGCTGCAAACTGCGCTCGCCGATGCGGCAGGCGAGGGCGCAGACGTGGCGCTTTCGATGAACGTCGTGGTCTGGAACAGCGCCATCGCAGGCGGTGGGTTATTGGGGGGCGTGTTGCTTGGCCAATGGGGTGCGGGATCCTTTCCCTGGGTCTTGTTGATGCTGTTATTGCTGAGCCTGTTGATCGCACTGCGCGCAGGTGCTCATGGTTTTGCACGCGGCAGCCGGCTGGACCGGGAACATGTTTTGGCTGGGTGATCTGATCAAGACCCGGAATATGGACGTCAAGCTGCTTGCTGATGCAGGGGGTTAATTCTATAATTTTGTGAATTAAATAGCTTAATGGAGCTTTATACACATTATGTTGGATTTAAGCTTCAGCAAGCCCGGTGAGATCGTCAAGCGCCTTTGCGAGCGCCTGCGCACAGAGCGACTGGCGCTGAATATGACACAAGCCGACCTCGCCGGGCGTGCCGGCATCGGCACAAACACGGTCTCCAACCTCGAAGCCGGACGCAATGTCGGATTCGAGAACGTCGTTCGGGTGGCTATGGCTCTTGGCCGAACCAAGGAACTCGAAGGCCTGTTTCTGCCAAAGCTGGACAGCATCGAAGACATTCGACGCTACGAAAACAGCGCCAATCGTCTCCGTACAAAGAGGAAGTCCGGTGATGCTTGAGCAGGTTAACGTCTTCTACGAGGGCTGGGGTGAGCGATGGCAGTGGGGCACGCTGGTCTCGACGACCGCTTTGACCGGTCGCCCGCTGATCGTGTTCGAATACAGCAATGAAGCCAGACAAAGGGGCCTGGAACTGTCCTCCTATACGCTGCCCCTGGAGGGGGACAGGTTGCGTCGAGACTTCCCGGACCATCAGCTGTACTTGCCAGGGCCTGTTTACGACTCGTTGCCGGATGGATGGGGCATGTTGTTGATGGACCGTCTTTTCAGGCGCCGCGGGCTCACCACCGCGCGCATCGGCCCTCTGGAGCGGCTGGCCTATATCGGTAGCAGTGCAATGGGCGCCATGTCGTTTGAGCCCGTGGCGCCCGAAGGGCAGGAATCTGACGTCCACATCCCGCTGGAACAGCTCGCCGCCGACGTGAAGCAAGTACTGCATGGAAACGGTGGCGAGTTCCTGCAGGCATTGCTGCTAGTGGGTGGCTCGCCTCAAGGTGCAAGGCCCAAGGCTCTCGTCTATCGCGATCCTGAAACTGGCGGGTTTACCACTGCGGCTACGCCGGGCTTTGAAGCATGGTTGATCAAGTTTCCGGCCAAAGAAGAACATGCAGAAGTGTGCGCCATCGAAATGGTCTACGCCGAGTGCCTGCGCATGTGCGGTATCGAGACCCCTGACACCCAGTACTTCAATCTGCCTGATGGCCTGGCAGCGTTTGCCAGTAAGCGATTTGACCGCCGCGAGGGTCTACGTATACCCATGCAAAGCCTGGCCGCCTTTACGGGGGCAAATTACCAGTCTCCGGGTGTGTTGGACTATGTCAACTTTTTGCGGGCAACACAGATGTGTACCAACGATGTACGAGAGATGGCACGCGCGTTCGAACGTGCCGTTTTTAACGTTGCGTTCAACAACCGAGACGATCATCCCAAGAATTTCGCCTACATCATGTCGCAGGACGGTCAGTGGCGACTGTCGCCGGCTTACGACGTAACCTTCTGCGAGGGGCCAAGCGGATACCATCAGATGGACGTGATGGGAGAGGCGCTGGAGATTTCCCGTGCGCAAATGCTTCGGCTTGCCGAGGAAGCCGAGATGTCCCCGGACGCTGCAACTGGAGTGATTGATGGCATGTGTGATGTAGCGAGCCGGTTTACAGCCATTGCCGAGAACCTGTGCCCGCAGGTTATTACTCGAGACACCCTGCGCATGATCCAAAGCCGCATTGATCAGAACGTAGCCCGGTTACACCACAGTCAGGCCGACGGCGGTCACGGGCGATTCTCATAAACGATGCTGCCGTATGCTTCGAGCGCTCAGGGCCGTGCGCAAGACTTTGAGCATCCGCAAAGTTGCCCTGTCATTACCTTCATCACGGTGTAGCGCGGCTCAAGCCAGCCTAAAAATCGGCGCCCACCAGCGCATCTACCTCCTCACGGCCAGGCGCCGTTGCCGGCCCCCGGCGGGTGACCGCGATTGCTGCTGCCGCATTGGCGCGCAGCGCTGCGCGGTCGACATCGCTGCCCCTGGCCAACTCGGCCAGCAGCACACCGGCATGAGCGTCGCCGGCTCCATTGGTGTCGAGTGCCGTGACGGCAAAGCCGGGTATGAGCCGCGTCTGTCCAGCATGGTGGATCCAGCAGCCTGCGGGGCCGTCACGCATCACTATGAGCGCATCTTCGCGCAGAATGGACGCCAGGCGGTGGATCGCGTCGTCGGGCGTCCGGGTTTGCGTGAAGCGCAGGGCTTCTTCGCGGTTGCTGGACCATAAGCTGATCAGGGGAAGTACGGCGCGCATCTCGACGCCATGAAGCGCATCAACCAGTGGGCCTGGGTCGAATACCACGGCAGTGCCGCTGGGCATTCCGCCCAGCCAGGCGAGCAGGGCTGTGACCTTGTTTTTGTGGGCCAGGCTGTAGCCGCTGACAAATACGTAATCTTCGGCGCTGACCTGCACGCCATGCAGATCCTCGGCAGATAAGCCACCTTCAGCGCCCACATAGGAGATGAACGAGCGCTCGGCCGAGGCTTCCACCAGGGCAACGGCCAGGCCGGTGTCCTCACCGGAAACGGGCATCGTAGAAATTTCCACGCCTTCGTCGCGCATAGCCTGGCGAGCAATGTCGCCGAAGCGGCCCTGGCCATGGCGACCCAGGTAAACGGTGCGCAAGCCATTGCGGCAGGCAGCGGCCATGACATTGAAGCCGCCTCCGGCCTCGAACGTGGCGCTGGTGGCCAGCACATCTCCGCCCGACGGCGGCAGGCGGTCGATGGCCATGACCAGGTCAACTACGACCTGGCCGGTGTAGAACAATTTAGCGGGCATGGGCAGCCTCTTCGGTAACGACACGGCGATCACGCGCCCCGCCGAGCAGCGCATACAGGCCACCGGCGACAATGAAGGTCACGATCCAGCCCAGGCCGTTATGACCCAGCCAGGAATCGGCGAGGAAGCCTTTGAACAGCACATGCTCCGGGGTGGTGGCCACGGTGGTGAAGCTGAAGCCAAGCACGATTGCTAATGCCCACGAGCCCAGCGCGCGCCATTCGACGCCGCCGCGATACCAGTAAGCGCTGCGTGGGGTCTGGTCCAGCAGGTCTTTTGGGGAGTAGATGTGGCGGTGCAGCAGGTCGACGACAAAGATGCCGACCCACGCGGTAATGGGCACTGCCAACATCGAGATGAACGTAATGAAGGGGCCGTAGAAGCTGTCGGCGATCAACATGAAATAGATCGAACCGGCAAAGATCGCGATGATATCGACGATGACTGCGTGTACTCGCTTGACCTTCAGGCCGAGGGTCAGGGTGGTCAGGCCGGCCGAGTAGACCGACAGGTTGTTGGACAACAGCAGGCCGCCGAACGCAGTGATCAGATAGGGCACGGCCATCCAGGTGGGCAACATTTCGCGAATGGCGATGATCGGGTCGGTGGCTGACGCCAGATGATCGTTGCCCACCGACAACAGGCCGCCAAGAGTGATCAGCAAGACCAAGGGGATCCCTGCGCCAAACGCCGCCGAGGCCACCAGGCGAGTGGCCTTGACGCTGGCGTGCTGATAGCGGGACATGTCGGCGCCCGCATTGGCCCAACCGATACCGGTGCCTGCGGCCATGGTGCCAACGCCAATAATCATGGCACTCAGTGGCGCTGCTGGCGCGTCGAAGACCAGGCTCCAATCGATGTGGGTGAGTAGAAAGCCACCGACCACCAGGTTCAGCGCGCCAAACAGGTAAGTCGCCCATTTCTGGATGACCAGCAAGGTGGCATGGCCCAGGCCCGAGACGGTCAGGGTCAGCAGCACGAACAAGGCAATGAACACCAGGGTCAGGCCAGGCGAGTTTTTCGCCTCCACGGGGGTGCCGAAAAGGATCGCGAACAGTGACAGCAGGACGAACGCGGCGGTGGTGGTGTTGACCGTTTCCCAGCCCAGACGCGACATCAGCGAAACCAGCGTAGGCCCGATATTGCCTCGTACCCCGAAGATGGCCCGGGACAGCGTCAGGCTCGGTGCCCGCCCGCGGCGCCCGGCAATGGAGATCACGCCCACCACGGCGAACGAGCCGGCGGCACCGAGGATGGCGACGATAATTGCCTGCCAGATGGCCAGCCCCTGGAACGCTACCAGGGTGGCACCAAGCGGCAAGCCGAGGATGCTGATATTGGCGGCGAACCAGACCCAGAACAACTGCAGCGGGTGGCCGTTGCACTCGTTTTCAGGAACCGGCTCGATACCGCGGGTTTCCAGCTGACCCGCACCTTGAGAGGGGGACGATGTAGTCATTTGCGTTGCTCCTATTGCCTTTTATTGTGGTTGTGGCAGTACGTCAGCAGGTGCAATCCAGTGCAAATTGGCTTTCCGAAATCGGGTCAGCCTGATCGCCGCCCGGAAGGCTGAGGGCGAAAGTGATCTCGTTCACAGTGGACGAGCACAGCCCGGTCCATCATCCGGCGCGCAGGGCCAGCAGTTGTTCGACCAAAGGCGCGAGGTCGAGCGCGTTGACCGCATCGATTTGCTCGATCAGCGCCGCCGGCCAGGCGTGCATGCCGTTGCAGGCGCCCAGCATGGCACCGAGAATGGCGGCAATCGTGTCGGTGTCGCCGCCCAGGCTGGCCGCCATGCACACCGCATCGAACGGACTGAGCTGGCTGCTTGCCACGCGGTGGGCGAGGGTGAAGGCAGCGACCACTGATTCCTGTGAGGCGACCGAGGTGCCAATCACATCGTGCACCCGGTCGGCCAGCTGTTCGTCTGTGCAGTCAGCGCACAGTGCCTTGGCCCATTGAATGCGCGCGGCGATACGCCCACCCGCAACCCAATGGCCATGGCGTTCGGCACTCAGGGCTACCTCGGCGCCTGTCTCCAGCGCTTCGGCCAGGGGCGCGCCATTGATCCCGGCGGACACCACGGCCGCGACCGCCGCCGCGCTGGAGATGCCCAGCGTGGTGTTATGGGTCACCTGACAGGCTTGCACCACCAGCGCCATGAAGGCCTCGCGGTTGCTCACGTCGGCCGCGATGCCTACCGGGGTGATACGCATTGCCGCGCCATTGGTGGTGCCGAAGCGGCCAGCCTCTTCAGGGCTGTGGCCGTCAAGGATCATTTCAATCGCGCGCTTGGTCGAAGGCCCCAGCAGGTCGTAGGAGCCCTTGGCTTTCATCGCGGCTTCCCACTCGATCAGGCTGTGGGCCAATGCTGTCGGGTCAATGCTGCCGCCGCCAGCCACCAGCAACTGTGCCACCAGGATGGCCTGCTCGGTGTCATCGGTGATGGCGCCGGCCGGCATGTTGGGTGCGATCGGCTGGTCGGCATCGGCGCCGATCAGCGTAGTGATACGGCCATAGCGTTGCAGGATCAACGCGCGCGGCAGCGACTGCGTCGGCATGCCCAAGGCGTCGCCCAGGGCCAGGCCATAAAAGGCGCCCAGGCCTCGGTCTTGCAGAAATGTTGCGCTCATGTGGACGATCCGAAGGCGAGATGAAGGCGAAAATGCACGGGGTCCAACAGGCTCTCCACGTGCTCCATAAAACGTTCACGGCGGTCAAAGGTCGTGCGCACGGCCTTGAGAAACACCGTGCCGGGCTCGCGTGCCAGCAGCGCGGCGTCATCACGGTTCAAGGGGCCTGCGCCGATCCACTGGTCACCCTTGTCGCCAATGAAGCCGTGCGCGGCCATGGTCACCGTCAGTGACTGTTCCAGCAGGCCGTTTTGCGGCAGGTTTTCCAAGCCATCGACCGCCGGAATCAAGGCGCGCTCCAGGGAAACGATACTGCCGTCGGCGGCGATACGTCGGCGGTCCAGAGCCACCAGACTGGAAGTGCCCAGGCACACTTCCATGTCGGGGCGTTGCACCGCCACCAGGCGCAGGATTTCCGTACGCACGCCAGCACCCGTATCGGCCAGGGCCTGGGCCCAGCCGGCACGCTGGTCCAGGCTGAAGCCGTCGTAGGTGACGATCGAGCCCACGCCGGTCTGCGTGGCAATGAAGTTACGCCGCTTGAGCTCGGACAACGCCTCGCGCAGCGTGCCGCGGCTGACGTTGAATTCCTGGGCCAGGAGATTTTCCCCGGGAAGCAGGGCACCCGAGCTCATCTGGCCGCTTTCGATACGGCGGATCAGCTCATTGATCACCTGGGTTTTCTTGTCGAATCGAACCTGTCTAGTCATGTACATTTTATAGTGGCATGTTGGATCGGAATGCAAGCTGTTTTTGCATGCCACATTGTCATGCGACGTACCGTGCTTAAGGGATTGGTCTCATCGTCTGCGCACATCATGCTCGCAGTTCGACAAGTCACCTTGCAGGTCACGCCTGCAAGGTTTTTGAAGCGAGCCTTGCGCTCACCCACCCTCCAGTGCCAGCCAGGGCAGTCCGATGTGGGTCAAGGCTTTGGCAATAGGAGGGCTTTTTCGATTATTTTCCAGCCTGCAACCCGATCACCCGGCCAAGGAATTTGGGCCTCGGCAGCTCCGACTGCCCAGCGCTTATAGCGTCAAGTCTTTCCTTTGTTGCCTCGGTAAACAGCGTTGCATGCGGGCCGGCAAGGTCTACGTGCACCAGCATCTGCTCATTGCCGGCCAGCTCCATGTCATCACCTGCCAAATGCAGGCTGTGATAGAGATGCAGGCGCTTGGCGTCGTAGGCGATCAGTTGGGTATGCACCTCGACCGCGGCGCCGAGTTTCACTTCGTGCAGGTAATTGAGGTGCAGTTCCAGGGTGAACAGCGAGTGGCCGCTGGCTTCGCGGTTATCGCTATCCAGTCCGATGGCGTCCATCAGCCCGTCAGTGGCGTAGCTGAAGATCAGCAGGTAGAACGCGTCACGAAGGTGGCCGTTGTAGTCGACCCAGTCGGATTGGACTCGGGTGGTGTAGGTGGTCAGTGCAGGCATGTCGGGGGATTCCGGGTCATTACTGATCAAAATGAGGGCGCTGGCGTGCTTTGCAGGAGGATGGAAGAATCACCGCCACCCATCAAAGGCAAGCCAGCTACCGTAGGTTCATTCCGCGAAGCTCATGCCATGCCTGGCCTTGGTAGTCTTTACCGCCCCCAGCACGGCGAGCAAGCAATCGTCACGGTAGCGCTCCAATGCCGAGATACTGTGTTTACCCAGCTGGTCAGTGGTGCCGTCGACCACATCGTCGATCAGTTTTTCGGTCAGTTCCGGTGCCGGCAGGTAGCTCCACGGCAACTGCAATGCCGGGCCGAACTGCGTCATGAAGTGGCGCATGCCTGCATCGCCACCCGCCAGTGTGTAGGTGAGAAAGGTGCCCATGAACGACCAGCGCAGCCCTGCGCCGAAGCGAATCGCATCATCGATTTCGCCGGTGGTCGCCACGCCGTCATTGACCAGGTGCAGCGCCTCGCGCCATAGCGCTTCGAGCAAGCGGTCAGCGATAAAACCGGGGACTTCCTTGCGCACGTGCAGCGGGCGCATACCGAGGGATTCATAGACCTTGATTGCCGCCTGTATGGCCGCCGGAGCAGTATTTTTGCCGCCCACCACTTCGACCAACGGCAGTAGGTACACCGGATTGAACGGGTGACCGACCACGCAGCGTTCCGGGTGCGCGGAGCTTTCGTAGACGTCACTTGGCAACAGGCCTGACGTACTCGAGCCAATTAACACATTCGGCCTGACCGCCGCGCTGATCCTGCTGTGCAGATCCAGTTTCAGTTCCAGGCGTTCCGGGGCGCTTTCCTGAATGAAGTCGGCGTCTCTCACACATTCTTCGACAGTGGCCACAAAACGCAGGCGGTTCTGGGAGGCACCGGGTACCAGGCCCTGTCGTTCCAGCGCCCCCCAGCACTTGGCGACACGGTTACGCAGCGCTGCTTCGGCGCCGGGCGCGGGGTCCCAGGCAACCACATCCAGGCCATGGGCGAGGGCGCGGGATACCCAGCCACTGCCGATGACGCCGCTGCCGAGAGCGGCGAAAGTTTTGATTTCAGTGATAAAGCTCATGGCGACGTTCCTGAAGAGTGCGGTGATTTATGTCTCGGAGGCATTAGCCGCGCTTGGTAAGGCCCATCTTGGTGCGGCCTTCTGCCGGGCTCATGACTCGCGCGCCCAGACGGCTGAGAATTTCACTGGCGCGCTCCACCAGTTGGCCGTTGGTGGCGAGCACGCCCTTGTCCAGCCACAGGTTGTCCTCCAGACCGACCCGGACGTTGCCGCCCAGCAACACCGCTTGCGCGGCCATCGGCATCTGCATGCGGCCGATGCCAAAGCCAGCCCACACTGCGTCAGCTGGCAGGTTATCGACCATGGCTTTCATGGTGGTGGTGTCGGCTGGTGCGCCCCATGGGATGCCCAGGCACAGCTGGAACAGCGGGTTATCGAGCAGTCCTTCCTTGATCATCTGTTTGGCGAACCACAGGTGGCCGGTGTCGAAAATTTCCAGCTCGGCCTTTACGCCCAGCGCCTGGATACGTTTGGCGCCGGCACGCAGTTGCGATGGGGTGGACACATAAATAGCGTCGCCGTCGCCAAAGTTCAGGGTGCCGCAGTCGAGGGTGCAGATTTCCGGCAGCAGTTCCTCGACATGGGCCAGACGTGTCAGCGGGCCGACCAGATCGGTATTGGGACCAAACTCCATCGGGTGCTCACCGTCGCCAATCTCCAGATCGCCACCCATGCCAGCGGTGAGGTTGACGATGATGTCGATGTCGGCGTCCCGAATACGCTCCATCACTTCGCGGTACAGCGCCACGTCGCGGCTGAATTTTCCGGTGTGCGGGTCGCGCACATGACAGTGCACCACGGTGGCACCGGCCTTGGCCGCCTCAACCGCGGCGGCCGCGATTTGCTTGGGCGTGACCGGTACGTGAGGGCTTCGGGCGGTCGTGTCGCCAGCACCGGTGAGTGCGCAGGTGATGATGACGTCGTGGTTCATGGGGGGCTCCTTACAGGCGTGAGGACGCCGTTCGCGACCACGGATGCTCGCGAAACGGCCGTTCAAAATCGGGTTATTTGCTGCTCGATTGAAGGTTTGCCGCAGCCGGTTTGCCGTCGAAGGTGGTGACGCCTTCCAGCCAGCGCGCCTGGTCTTGCGGATGGTCTTTGAGCCATTGTCTGGCGGACTCGAGAGCATCCTTGTGATCCAGTAGCGGCTGCATCATCCGGCTCTCGTCGGCGGCGGTGAACGTCAGGTTAGTCAGCAATTTGTGCACGTTGGGGCACTGTTCGGCATAAGTCGGCGAAGTGACCGTCCACACAGTGGCCATGCCCTCGTTCGGGCCCAGGGCGTCGTCGCTGCCATTGAGGTAAGTCATCGCCACGTTGACGTTCATCGGGTGCGGCGTCCAGCCGAAAAACACCACGGCTTCCTTGCGGCGGACGGCGCGGTCTACGGCGGCGAGCATGCCGGCTTCGCTGGACTCCACCAGCTGGAATTTGCCCAGACCGAACTGGTTTTTGGCGATCATCGCCTTGATCTGGGTATTGGCGCCTGAACCAGGCTCGATGCCGTAGATTTTGCCGCCCAGTTCCTTCTCGAACCTGGCGATATCGGCAAAGGACTTTAGGCCCTTGTCCGCCAGGTAAGTCGGCACGGCGAGGGTGGCGCGAGCGTCTTCCAGGCTCGGTTTGTCGAGCACTTTGACTTTCCGGGCCTCGACAAACGGCATAATGGTCTGGGTCATCAACGGGTTCCAGTAACCCAGAAAGAGATCCAGGCGCTGGTCGCGGATGCCGGCGAAAATGATCTGCTGGGACGCGCTGGTCTGTTTGGTCTTGTAACCGAGGCCGTCGAGCAACACTTGGGTCATGGCGCTGGTTGCGATCACGTCGGTCCAGTTCACCACACCCATGCGCACGTTCTGGCATGAAGCGGCATCAACTGCCATTACATTGCTGCTCAAGAGAGCGCTGGCGCCAAGTGCAAGCACGCTGCAGCCAATCAGTCGGTTCATGGTGGGGCCCTCGGCAGATCGTTATTGTGGGGTGCCGGCGTCTTTGTGCACCGTGGAAGCAAATTACCCTGCCTGGAGGGCGGCCAAGCGCACTGCAGCGACCCGCTTTTGCACTGCGGCGACCTGCCCCTTGAATGCGCCCATGAACGGGAGTATCAACGTGCCACGCTGCAGGTCCGAGGAGAGCGTTACCATGGCCCAGGATTTCTATTTTTTGCTGATGCCGGGGTTCTCGGCCATCGGCTTTATCTCCGCGCTGGAGCCCTTGCGGGTGGCCAACCGCTTTGGTGGCGAGCTGTACCGCTGGCACGTCCTGAGCGCCGATGGCGGCGCGGTACAGGCGAGCAACGGCATGTCGGTCAACGCCGACGCGGCGCTGGAGTCGCTGAAAAAAGGCACGACCCTGCTGGTGGTGGCCGGCTTTGAACCGCTGCAGTTCGCGACCCCGGCCCTGCAGCAATGGCTGCGGCGCCTTGATCATGACGGCGTGACCCTGGGCGCTATCGACACAGGCGCCTGCGTGCTCGCAGAAACCGGCTTGCTCGACGGCTATCGCCTGACTTTGCATTGGGAAGCCATTGAAGCGTTCAAGGAGTCCTACCCACAGCTCACCGTGACCCAGGAACTGTTCGAGATCGACCGCCGCCGCATCACCTGCGCAGGGGGCACAGCGTCCATCGACCTGATGCTCGACCTGATCGCCCAGGCGCACGGCCCCGAATTGGCGATTCAAGTGTCCGAACAATTCGTACTGGGCCGCATCCGCACACGCAGGGACCACCAACGCATGCAGATCGCTACGCGCTACGGCATCGCCAACAAGAAATTGGTGCACGTGATCGGAGAGATGGAGCAGCAGACCGAACGCCCCCTCAGCACGCTGGCCCTGGCCGAAGCGATCAACGTCACCCGGCGCCAGTTGGAACGCTTGTTTCGCCTGCACCTGAACGACACGCCGAGCAACTTCTATCTGGGCCTGCGCCTGGAGAAAGCCCGGCAACTGCTGCGGCAAAGCGGTCTGAGTGTGCTGGAAGTAAGCATCGCCTGCGGGTTCGAATCGCCGTCGTATTTCACCCGCAGCTATCGAGCGCGGTTTGCAAAATGCCCGAGGGAGGATCGGCGACGGGAGGGGATTTGAGTGTTGTTTTCAGGGGGCGGGATTGGGCTTTGCGTAGGCGGGTTTTGGTGTTGGTTATAGCTGTAATCTCCGGCTGGTGTTGGTAGCAGTAGAAACAGGAGCGCCGATTTGAGTGATTATGTTTGCGCGTTTAGCGGGCGGTCTGTAGAGGTGTAGGCGATGGGGAGATAATTCGTTTAGAGGCTATCCGGATTTCTCCAAAAACATTTTTACTGGGCTCTGGGCCGGTGGTTTCAGTTTGAAAAAATCTTTATATGCCCTCAATTTTTCCCCCAGTCAGACGGCATATATGAACGATCATGAATGGCGATTCAAGATACGGTCTGAGATCTTCCAGGTTGTGTGGGAGCTTCTGATGAAAGACAATGCCGAAATAAGTCGTCACACGGGTGAAGCACATATGTAGGACCCGCTCGAACAGCGTCTGCTTTGCTTCGACGAGCTCGTCCAGCCCGATGAGGAACACCGCATCGAACTAGAGCACTTTGATATGTTGAACATCGAACACCCGGATATCGTAATGATTACCCAATGACTGGCCATCGACACAGGGGACTGGGAGAAAATTTCTGCTCTCTAGCTTCTCGGTAAGCGCTTCTGAGACGGGTTCGCTTGCTTCATAAATCCCAATCCTCGACACCACCTGCCCATGTTGGAACTTCACCGCAATCTCGCGTACCTATCCGCACTGTGCCATTTGAAGTTAAAATGCCAGTATGCGAGAGGCTTATTACAAGGATGCTGTTCAAATGGTTTTACCGGATCAACCTAAAAGCCTGATTTTTGACCTGGAAGTCGTCCCCGGCAAACCCAATCAAACTGACCGCATATTTATGGTTGGTGCGATGCGTCCTGATAAGGACGAGGAGCTTGAGCATAAGGTCAACAAGGACTTGCCTGCAGTGCTTGAGGCCCTTGATCGCTTAGGGCAGGGCGCTAGCTTTGTACTTGGCCATAACGTTATCGACCATGATTTACCCATACTTCTAGAGCAAGCTGCGCATCTGGCATTACACCAGCTGCCGGTGATAGACACCCTACGCCTATCGCCTTTGGCCTTTCCACAAAACCCGTATCACCGGCTGGTCAAAGATTACAAACTCGTTCGTGACAGCCTCAACTCACCACTGTCCGATTGCCGCTCAACCTTGACACTGTTCAATGATCAGCGGCGAGCATTCAAAGATCTGAGTATTAATCTGCAATCAGAACTGCTCTGCTACCAAGCGCTGCTCGCTCCAATGCCAGATAGCGACCTGGGGGCGTTCTTTACCTCGATAACTGGTCAGGCGCCTAGATCCCTCAAAGAAATTCGTCACCTGATCCCAGAGCTACTTAGGGAAACTGACCCAGCGTTGACGCGCACTTCCAAGGTTTGCAGTAAACGACTGAACCAGTTGTTGCAACGCGACCTCATGGACGACAGCCAGCGTTGGCCACTTGCTTATGCGCTGGCCTGGCTGCGCGTGTCAGGCGGCAACTCGGTTCTGGCACCTTGGGTACGCCATCAATTTCCTGCAACAGGTAAATTGATTGCTGAACTGCGTGATATTCCCTGCGGGGAGAGCCAATGCGACTATTGCAGCACCACTCATGATCCTCGCCACGAGCTCAGGCGCTACTTCGCTCCTATTCAGGACTTTCGGACCGAACCAGACGGACGCTCCTTACAGCATGACGTGGTGCTGGCAGGCATGCAGGGCAAGCACGTGCTCGCGATTCTTGCGACAGGGGGCGGAAAATCCTTGTGCTACCAGTTACCGGCGCTGAACCGCTTTCACCGCAACGGCAGCTTGACGATCATCATATCGCCGCTGCAGTCGCTGATGAAAGATCAGGTCGACGGCCTACTGGCTCGTAACGTCCAATGCGCTGCAACTTTGAATGGTCTGTTGACCATGCCCGAGCGGGCAGAGGTGCTGGAGAAGATCCAATTAGGCGATGTGGGCATTTTGCTGGTATCCCCCGAGCAGTTTCGCAATATGGCTTTTCGCCGCGCGATCTCCCAGCGTCAGGTCGGCGCCTGGATCTTCGATGAGGCGCATTGTTTGTCCAAATGGGGCGCAGATTTTCGCCCGGATTACCTCTATGTATCGCGCTTCATCAAGCAGTTCTCTGGGGACGGTCCGCTCGCGGCGATTGGCTGCTTTACGGCTACGGCCAAACCTGATGTGCTTGAGGACATCGAACAGCATTTCAAAGAGCAGTTGGGCATAACCTTCAAGCACTTTATCGGTACCCACGAGCGTACCAATCTGCACTTCGAGGTCCTGCCGTGTTCTCGCTCAGAAAAGCGCCACCATGCTCAGACGTTAATTGAGGAAGAGCTAGGCACCAGCGAGGGTGGCGCGGTGATATTCGTTTCAAGCCGAAAAGGCGCTGAAGAGCTTGCAGACTTTTTGATCGGCCACGGATGGGCTTGCAAGTACTTCCACGCTGGGCTGGAGCCACATGAAAAAAAAGATATTCAGGACGCCTTCAAGGGCGGGGAACTGAAGATTATCGTGGCCACCAACGCTTTTGGCATGGGCGTCGACAAACCCGATATTCGCTTGGTGATACATGCTGATATTCCAGGGTCGCTCGAGAACTACTTACAAGAAGCCGGTCGCGCCGGTCGCGATCAAGGGCAGGCTCGGTGCGTACTTCTGTATGACGCTCAGGACATCGAAAACCAGTTCGGGATGTGCGAAGGTTCGAAACTGACCCTGCGTGATATCCAGCAAATCCTGCGCAAGTTGCGCAAGGAGAGCGACCGACGCAAGGGCAGCAGGCTCGTCATCACTGCCGGTGAGGTGCTGATGGATGAGCATGTTGATACTAGCTTTGAAGCCGGAGAACGTGATGCTGAAACCAAGGTAGCCACGGCAGTGTCCTGGCTTGAGCGAGGGCAGTTTTTAAAACGGGAGGAGAACCAGACCCAAATCTTTCCGGCAAGCCTGAAGTTGACTAAGGAGGAGGCCGATAAGCGTCTGGCCACCGTTAAGTTATCGGCCAGGCGGCTCGAAGAATTCAGGGCTATCTTGAGTTATCTGTACGAAGCTAATGTCGACGAGCGAATCAACACCGACGCCTTGATGGCTCTGACTAGCCTCACGTCCGAAGAAGTCACTGCGACACTGCGTCAGATGGAGGACTTGGGGCTTTTGGTTAACGACTCTAAGCTGACCTTATACGTCCGACATGGGGTCGTGTTCCCTTCCACTCAACGCCTGCAAGCTACCTTACAGCTCGAGTCTGCCTTGTTCGACCTGCTGCAGGAACTGGCGCCTGAGGCCGAGAGTGGGGAATGGCAGGACCTGAACGTGCCACTGTTGACCTCGACGCTCAAAACAGCTTCTGGTAACAAGGACCTGATACCGCTTCACGTGTTGCGACTGCTGCGCAGCCTGGCCCAAGATCACGACAGCAATAGCCAGCAGCGCAGCAGTTTCGAACTGCGCCAGATCACTCAGGATTTCCTCAAGTTGCGCATCCGCGGCGGACACAACTGGAGAGCTATTCAAGGGCTGGGAGAGCGTCGACGTGCTTTGGCCGCTGTCGTCCTCACGTTTTTGATTGGCAAATTACCGCCGGGTTCACGCAACAAAGACCTGTTAGTGGATACTACGTTCGGCGAACTTATGGGCCTGATTGATCTGGATCTTGAGCTGCGCACTAGAATCCCAGAGTCGCAGCGCCGCAAGGCCGTTGAGCACGTACTGCTGTACCTGCATAAGCAAGAAGTGATTACGCTGAACCACGGCATGACAGTCATGCGTCGGGCTATGACGATTGAAGTCGAGGGGGGAAAGCGCACCGGATTCCTGAAAGATGATTATCAGCGTCTTGATGAGCACTACCGAGAAAAACGTATTCAGGTTCACGTCATGCGCGAGTATGCCGAGGTTGGGCTTGGCTCGATGGGCTATGCCCTGGATCTCGTTCAGCACTATTTCACACTAGCCAAACAGGAGTTCATTCGCCGCTACTTCGTAGATCGCGAGGAGGTACTTAAGCTAGCCACGAGTGAGGAATCTTGGCGTAGCATTGTCGAGAAGCTTAGTGCTGCTCAGCGGATCATCGTGTCCGATGATGATGATGTGAATCGCCTGATTCTGGCTGGGCCCGGCTCCGGCAAAACGCGTGTGATCGTGCATCGAATCGCTTACCTGTTGCGAGTTCGTCGCGTTCCGGCGCGCTGTATCGTGGCTTTGACGTTCAACCGGCATGCAGCAAATGAGATCAAGCAGCGCCTGATCAAGTTGGTTGGCGCTGATGCCTTTGGGGTCAACGTGATGACGTATCATCGCATGGCCATGCGCCTGACGGGCACTCGCTTCGAGCGAGGTGAAACGCTTGAAGAAGGGCGATTAGCCCAGGTGATGGGAGAGGCTGTTGAGTTGCTTGAAGGCAAGCGTCAGGTAGAAGGGGAGGACGATCTGCGCGAGCAATTGATGCGAGGCTACCGCTACATCCTCGTTGATGAGTACCAGGACATTGATGACCTACAGTATCGGCTCGTAAGTGCGTTGGCCGGGCGTAAGTCTGAAGAAGAAGGGCGCTTGTGCATTTTGGCAGTCGGTGACGATGATCAGAACATCTACGCCTGGCGGGATACGAATAACCGCTATATAGAGCGCTTTCGCGATGAGTATTCGGCTACAAAGAACTATCTGGTCGACAACTACCGTTCCAGCGGTCGCATCATTGATGCGGCTAACCGGGTTATTGGTCGTAACCCAGATCGCCTGAAAAAGGACCATCCGATTCAGATTGATACTGTTCGTCGCGCAATGCCGAAAGGCGGTGACTGGGAAACCCTCGACATTGAGCGGGAGGGGCGCGTGCTTCGCCTCAAAATAGACGCTCAGGGCCACGCACGGGCTAATCTGCAAGCCCAGGCAGCGATGACAGAGTTGCAGCGCCTGCTCAGTTTGGACAGCGAGGATTGGCATGGGTGTGCCGTGCTAGCCCGCACCCATCAAAACCTGCTGCCCCTTCAGGCGTGGTGTGAAGCTCACGGCGTTCCATATTGTTTGGCAGCCGACAAGGAAGGTGTCTTACCTCTCACCGCTCAACGTGGCTTCGTGCAGGCTGTTGAAATACTAAGAGAGACTACCGAACCGCTGAGTGCCTCCGAGACATGGACATATCTAGGTAAGAGGCAGCTCGGGCCAGAATGGTACGACATGTTACTCGTCGCCTTTGATCAGCTAACAGCCGAGTTCGGACAATGTCCGCTAAGTGCTGAGATCCTGCTCGATTGGCTCTATGACTATTTCCGGGAGCTGCGTCAGCAACCTAGAAAGGGTCTCTATCTGGGCACTGTCCACTCCGCCAAAGGCCTGGAGTTCCGCCACGTAGTCGTGCTTGACGGCGGCTGGTCCACGCAGCCTGAAACGCTTAGCGATGAGCGTCGACTCTACTACGTGGGCATGACTCGCGCCGAGCAGACTTTAACCTTGTGTGAATACCCAGAAGGCAATCCTTTCTGCAGCCAACTTACGGAAGAGGTCATGGCGCGAACCTTCCAAGGAAAATACCTTGCGGAGCTGGAGAAGCGTTACCTACAACTCTCTTTGAAGGACATTGATCTTGATTATGCTGGGCGTCAGAACCCTACGGCATCAATACACAAGGTATTGGCAGCGCTTGAACCTGGCGACATGCTTTCGTTTAAAGCTCATGAAGATAGATATCTGATTCAGGACGCCAACGGTTATGTTATTGGCCGCACAGCAAAATCATTCAGCCTAGATCTTGATATTGAGGAGTGTGAAGTGGCGGCTGTTTTGGTTCGGCGTTCTGACCGGTGTGAAGAGTCGTTTCGAGCTTATCATCGTTCGCAAGAGTGGGAGCTAGTCGTGCCGAGAATCGCTGGCCGGGTCGTAATGAGCGATACATAACTTTGACGCTAATCTACCTCGAGCAGTAGTTTAGCTAATAGCGCTACTGTCGATGCTATTTGAGTTGATCTGTGGTTGGAGCCAGGACACCAAAATCGCATACCGTATTTACAACGCCCGTCCGGAAATAGCTGCCGTGCAGCTGTCGTATTTTTGATACCAGGTGTCGTGCGCAGTACTGCATCTCCATGACCTATGAAAAGCCAGAAATAACCAGCTAAACAGCCTGCCCAACGCCCCCTAAAGACTATCCGGATCCCCAAAAAACATCTGAATCCGCGACCTCAACCAACGCTCCCCGGGGTCATTATCCTGCGCGCCGCGCCAGGCCATGTGCAGTTCGAACGTTCGGGTTTCAATCGGCAGGTCTTCGGAGCGAACGCCTCCTGCGGCGGTCAGGACCTGCGCCGCATAGTCGGGCACGGTGGCGATGATGTCGGTGCCGGTGAGCAGTGTGGCCAGGCCGTTGAACTGGGGCACGGCGAGGACGACGTGGCGTTTGCGGTCGAGTTTTTCCAGATGTTCGTCGATGAAGCCGCTCAGGTCGCCGGCGAAGGAGACCAGTGCGTGGGGGCGGGCGCAGAAGTCGTCGAGGCTCAACGGGCCGGGTATCGAGTCGGCGCGCAGCAATTGCGGCTTGCTCCTGCGCAGGACCTTGCGCTTGGCGTTGGCGGGCAGGTCCTGGGTGTAGCTGACGCCGACCGAAATCTCTCCGGAGGCGAGCAGGGGTGGCATGAGGATGTAATTGACCCGTCTGACCACCAGCACAATGCCCGGCGCTTCAGAGCGCAGACGCTTGAGCAGGGTAGGCAACAGTGCGAACTCGACGTCATCGGACAGGCCGATGCGGAACACCGAGGTGCTGGTCGCCGGGTCGAACTCCGAGGCACGGCTGACCGCTGTCGAGATGGAGTCGAGTGCCGGGGAGAGCAGGGCGAAGATTTCAGTCGCTCGGGCGGTGGGCTCCATGCTGCGCCCGGTGCGCACGAACAGTGGATCATCGAACAGGCCGCGTAGCCGCGACAGCGCAGCGCTGATTGCCGGCTGACCGAGAAACAGCTTTTCCGCGGCACGCGTGACACTGCGCTCATGCATCAGAGTCTCGAAAACGATGAGCAAATTGAGGTCGACGCGACGCAGGTCGTTGCGATTCATGCGGAATATCTCGGGCCATTTGTCGGTTGAGGACGTGAGCAGGGTGCGATAGTACGAGCAAATGCGGGTCGGGCGCAGCGAAAATTACTGTGGGGGTTACTGAATGTCCACACGGCTTGCAATGTTTCGTCGACATGCGAACAATGGCGGCCATTACGCGCATCGACGCCCGGACGCTGTCTGGCTGCGCCGTGCAGTGCACAGGACACAATCGATGACAGGCATGTCGACTATTAATAGCCACCGATGGTGTTGCCGGCAATGCCCGGATAAAGTTTGTGGCATCAAGGTTCACCAGGCGAGGTTCTAAATGTCCCGCACGATCCGTTTCCACCAGTTTGGCCCGGCCGAGGTGCTCAAAGTCGAAGAGCATCCTGTCGCGTCGCCTGTCACCGGCGAGGTACAGGTGCGTGTTCAGGCCATCGGTGTCAGCTGGTACGACGTTCTTTGGCGGCAAAATCTCGCGGCTACCCATGCCCGGCTGCCTGCCGGTCTGGGTTATGAGATGGCTGGCGTGGTTACCGCGCTGGGCGACGGTGTGGATGATCTGCAAGTGGGCGACAAGGTCGCCAGTTTTCCTGCTGCCGACGCCAATCAGCACCCGGTCTATGGCGAATCCATCGTCATGCCGCGTCGGGCGCTGACCCGCTATCCGGATGCGCTGACGCCGGTCCAGGCCAGCGTGCATTACACGCCGTATCTGGTGGCTTACTTTGCATACGTTGATCTGGCGCGTATCAAGTCCGGGCAGACCGTACTGGTCACCGACGCCAGCCACTGCTCCGGCCCTGCATTCGTGCAGTTGGGCAAGGCGCTGGGGGCTCGGGTCATCGCCGCGACCAAGACCGAAGACGCCCGCGAGTACCTGCTGTCACTGGGGGCCGACAAGGTGGTGGTCACCGAAGAACAGGACTTGTTGATGGCGATCAACAAGTACACCGACAACCGTGGTGTCGATGCCGTCTTCGATGGTCTTGGCGGTCCGCAGATGTCGATCATGGGCGATGTGCTGGCGCCACGTGGCAGTCTGGTGCTGTATGGCCTGCAAGGCGGTAATCAGACGCCGTTCCCGGCCTGTGCCGCGTTCCAGAAGAACATCCAGTTCTACGTGCATTGCCTGGGCAATTTCACCGGCAAGCCCGAACTGGGCATTACCCAGGATCAAGAAGCGCTGCAGCGTGCCTTGCAGGACATCAACCAGATGACTCGCGACAAGGTGCTGATGCCATTGCAGACGCGCAGCTTTCCGTTCGACCAGGTAGTGCAGGCGCACCGTTACATGGATGTCTGCCCGATCGGCGGGCGTGCGGTGCTGGAAGTCGAGGCGGTCTGATTCATCACCTCCTTGTCAGCGCGGGTTATTGAAAAGCCTTCCGAACGGAAGGCTTTTTGCATTCCATATTGCAAAAGAGCCGCCAGGCATTAAACGACGTCGAATGATGCACCTGTCAGTTTGCCGAGACGTGCAGAACTGTGAATGAACAGTGACAATAAAAACCCGCAACAGGGTCGACGTGATTGTTTATTTGAGTGTATGAGTTCTGTCAGTGAAAGCGATATTATAAATATCATGTCCTACGCGTCAGAATGAAATATTAACAGCGGCGGGTGCCCGGCAGCCTGTGGTGACGCCTGAGCGGCCTGGCTGCTGGGGTTGCAGGCTGTTAAGTTCAAAGGGAATCGCTTGTCGCCGGCGTTCGGTGACACCTTTAAACAGTGTGTTTAATCAGTTGAAAGTTCGCCCTGAACTGCACTGTTTTTCAATGCAAACTGTCTATTGTAATTGTTTTAAAGATACTGATAATGCGTCGGTAATTACCACTCAGGGAATGAGTCATGCTCGACTATAAATTGGGTTGTCAGCTTGATGTTCAATGTGCTGTCTGCACCGTGTCATGTCTTGAGCGACAGGCAGGTGACACACAATGAGTTCTATCCACGAACAGGCAATGAATTATGTCTACCAGCAAGTGTTGCAACGCTTGTTGGGATACTTCTCGCGAGCAGAGCGCACTGCGCTGCAGTTGTTGATCCAGCGCCTGATTGTGGCGGCTGGCGGCATTGAGCGAATTTCCGGCTTCAAGGTGCTGGTGGCGTTCGGTGGTGGCAAGGACAGTGCCTACACACTGGCCTTTTTGCGCGCTGCCCAGTTGAGTATTGCCTGCCGCTCGCCCGGTACATTCAGCCTGCGGGTTGCCAATCGGCGTCACGCGGGCATGACTCCTGCGGTGATGGATAACATCAACCGCACCTATTCTGCGTTGTTTCTCTACGACGACCCGCGTGTCGAGATGTTGGTGATCGACAATCAGTACACCCAGGCCTTCGAGCCGGACCTGCCTTTTTCCAGCGCGGGGCGTGAGCAGAATCGTCTGGACATGCTGCTGGGTGGGCACCTGTCTGCTGGCGACGCCCGCACCACGTTTTGCAATACCTGTTACCTCGGGCTGGCGGAGTTTCTGGGGCGCGCCCTGAGCTGGGGCAGTGGGGTTGATGCGGTGGTCAGTGGCGATTCGCTCAGAGAGCAGCGTCAGTACGCGACCTGGATCATGCGTCTGGCCCAGCGTACCGGGCAATACTCGGGCAGTTGGGGCAAGCAGACGCTGGCCAGCGTGCTCAATGTCATCGATACGATTGGCCAGGCCTACTACCACGAGCTGTACGGTGAGGGCGATGACAGCACGCCCGCAAGCCGAGCCATGGCGCTGCCTGAAAAAAGCAGCTCGCCGGCGTTCATCACCATTGCCGATCTGGTCAGTTGCAAGGCGGACGAACACTGGAACCTGCTGACCGAATTCCTCGATTTCCGCTTCGATGATCTGTCGTTCAGCTTCAGTGAATCCGATTGCGCCAACCCTTTGTTGATGGCCCACATGCGCGGCCTGACGGCGCAGTACCTGCAAGCGCGTACTTATGCCGACGGGATCGCCGAATACCTTGAACTGGCGACGTCACTGATGCGCAGAAAGCAGATGCCGCCGCGATTGATCGACCAGACGCTCAGCGCTTATGCCGGTCGGGCGCGCATCGAGGCACGCCGCGAGCTGGCATCCAGCTTCGCTCAGGAAGGCTTCGGTCTGAACGAGACTCAACTGGTGTGCATGCTGTTTTCGCCGTTCGTGGATCATGGCCATGGCCTGGAGTCGTTTCTGCGCAGTTGCCACCCGGGGATGCTGGTAGCGCTGCCGGATCTGCATAAGGCGCTGTCGGGTTCGACGGCGCCGGATCAGGTCATGCAGTGGCTGGTGGATATCAGCGGTTTGAGCCTCAAGTCGTTGCACAACCTCTACGGCAAGCAGCGGGTGAACTTCGACGACCCGCAGTCAATCATCGCCAGAATCCGCGCTGCCGACCCCGACAAGCGCCGGATCATGACCGTTGATCCGGCGACGGGGCAGGCAGTGGCCGAGATGCTCTCGGGACGCTGATCCGGTCGCCAAACATGACTGCTGCCGGCCAACGGCGTCGGCCATGCAGCGATGTTCTGAAGCCTGTTCTGGTTGAGCGGCGGGTACCTGCATGAAAAACAACACGGATTTCGCCTATCAGGCGGTCTACCGCTACCTGGTGCGTCTGGTTGACCAGCAGCAGGGCGAGCCGGCGCTGAAAATGCCGTCACTGCGACAACTGGCGCAGCGCCTGAACGTATCGATATCGACGGTGCAAAGCGCCTACTCGCTGCTGGAAAAGGAAGGGCGCGTCTATTCGCTGCCCAAATCGGGTTATTACTCGGTACCGCGCAGTTTTAGTGCGCAGGGTCACGTAGTGCCGGATGCAGACGGCGATCTTTTGCAGGCCCTGTACGCCAACGCCCGGCGTCCCGGCATGGCGTTGCTGGGTTGCGATGAGCCGGCGCTTTTGCACGCTCAGGACAGTCCGCTGTCGGCAATGGAGCGCGAACTGGGCAGGCATTACCCGCACCCGCGGGACCCGGTTTTTCAGCCATTCGGCGAGCCGGAACTTCGCACGGCGCTGGCCGCCCGGTACACCCGCGATGCAGCGCATTGCTGGCACGCTGACAATGTCTATGTTGCCGCTGACTTTCATGGCGCATTCAAGGCGGTGCTTGGCACGCTGCGGCTGCGCGGTGGCACGGTACTGGTGGAATCGCCCTGTGCCTGGGCGTTGCTGCGCCTGCTGCAATCGTTCGACATACGGGTTATCGAATTGCCGCTGGATGAGACCGGCAGCCTTGATGCGGTCCGACTCGACGGCCTGTTGCGCAGCCATGACATCGGCCTTGCCGTATTGCCCGCGCTGCTGAACCCGGTGCGAGGCAGTGTGCGTCCGCAAGACAACAGCCAGGCTGTCGCCGAAGTGCTCAATCGTCATCAGGTCTGGGTGCTGGAAAACGACAGTCACGCCGGGCTGCAATTTGCTGCCGGGCAGGCCCCGCTGCGCGACTGGATCGACCCGCAGCGGCTGGTGATCATCGGCGGATTCGAGAAGAGCCTCGGGCCTGAAGCGCCCTATGCTTACCTACTGTGCAAAAGCCTGGATGCGCATTGGCAGCAGTATTTCTGCCTGCGAGCATTCGAACTGCCGCCGCTTCGGCAAAGGGCCATCGCCAGGTTATGCAGCAGCGGGCGTCTGGACAGGCATCTGCTGGCGTTGCGAGAGACGCTGGGCAGACGCATGCAGGCGATGACGCAGCAACTGGATGAACAGACCGGCGGGACACTGCGCTATCAGTTGCCCGAGGGCGGCTGCGGCGTGTGGGCCGAGAGTGCGTACCCGGTGGACATGCGCCAAGTCTTCGTTACGTTGCTGGCCCAGTCGATCGTCGTCAGTCCTGGCGAGCTGTTCACTGTGCAGAACCGCTACTCGCAACATCTGTGGGTCAGCTATGCGACTGACTGGACCCGTGAACCTGCCAGGCTGCTGGGCGCGCTGGCAGAGGCATTAAGTCACGCTCGTCTGCCATAGGCGTTGACCTGGCAGGCCGTCGATCCATTTGTGTTTGCCAGACGTGGTGCAAGGTTGTTAACTGGACGCCTGTCCAGTATTCACAACCAACGGCTCCCTAGCGCAGTGACCCCGAACGCCCCCGTAAACCCTGATCCCGAGCCTGTTCTCGCCAGCGACCTGCCTGCGCGTTATGTCGTGGCCGTGCGCGCGTTGTGTGAGTTCACCGCCAAGGTGGGCGACCTCGACCTGCGCTTCACGCCGTCACCCACGGCGCAGGAAGGTATTGCCGGGCATCGCACGGTCGCCACGCGGCGCGGCGCCGATTACCAGGCCGAGCTGTCGTTGAGTGGTGATTATCGCGAGCTGACGGTAAGGGGCAGGGCGGACGGCTATGACGCCAGTCGCAATCAACTGGAAGAGGTGAAAACCTATCGCGGTGAACTCGACGCGATGCCCGCCAACCACCGTCAGTTGCACTGGGCGCAGGTGAAGGTCTACGGCTGGCTGCTTTGCCAGCGCCTGCAGCTTGAGAGCGTGACGCTGGCGCTGGTGTATTTCAACATTGTCAGCGAGCAGGAAACCCTGATTCGTGAGCCGTTCAGTGCGGCCACGTTGCAAGCGTTCTTCGAACGACAGTGCACGATATTCCTCGGCTGGGCGCAGCAGGAGCTGGCGCATACGCAGGCGCTGCACACGACGCTGGGCAGCCTGAAATTCCCTCACGCGTCCTTCCGTACCGGGCAGCGGGTGCTGGCCGAGTCGGTGTACAAGGCCGTCAGTACCGGCTGTTGCCTGATGGCTCAGGCCCCGACCGGTATCGGCAAAACGGTGGGCACGCTGTTTCCCTTGCTCAAGGCCGCACCCGGCCAGAAGCTCGACAAGATTTTCTTTCTCACCGCCAAGACACCAGGGCGTCGCCTGGCACTGGATGCACTGGAAGTCATCAATCACGGTGCGCCGGAGCTGAAGCTGCGGGTCCTTGAGCTGGTGGCGCGTGACAAGGCCTGCGAGCATCCGGACAAGGCCTGTAACGGTGATTCCTGTCCGCTGGCCAGCGGCTTTTATGATCGTCTGCCAGCCGCGCGCTCAGCGGCGTTGACCTCGCCGTGGCTGAATCAGGCGGGCGTACGCGATGTCGCCTTGCAGCATCAGGTCTGCCCGTATTATTTAAGTCAGGAACTGGCGCGCTGGGCTGACGTAGTCATCGCGGACTACAACTATTACTTTGACCTGAGCGCGCTGTTGTTCGGCCTCGGTCAGCTCAATCAGTGGCGCGTTGCGGTGTTGGTCGATGAAGCCCACAACATGGTCGAGCGGGCACGCCAGATGTACAGCGCGAGCCTTGACCAGAGCCAGCTGAAAGCCTTGATTCAGACAGCGCCGGAACCGGTGAAAAAAGCCTTGCAGCGCCTGGATCGCCAATGGAATGCGCTGCACAAGGCACAGCCCGGTACCTATCAGGCTTATTCGGCAGCACCGGAAAAATTCATCGGCAGCCTGAACCAGTGCATCTCGACCATCGGTGATCATTTCAACGAGCACCCGCAGGCCGTGGATGGCACGTTGCAGGGGTTCTACCTGGAAGCCATCGGCTTTGCGCGCATCGCCGAGCTGTTCGATGAGCATTTCATTTTCGACATCACCCGGCGCGAGGCGGGCGGCAAGCGCGTTCTGTCGCGCCTCAGCCTGCGTAACGTCGTCCCCGCACGCTTCATCCGCCCGCGCCTGACCGCTGCGCGCAGCACCGTACTGTTTTCCGCAACGCTCAACCCGCGCCACTATTACGCGGACCTGCTGGGATTGCCGGTCAACACGGCATGGATCGATGTGGAATCGCCGTTTCACCACGATCAGCTCGATGTGCGCATCGTCAGTCGCATTTCCACTCGCTTTACCCATCGTCAGGCTTCGCTGGCGCCGATTGTCGAACTGATGGCCGAGCAGTTCGACACGCGGCCGGGCAATTACCTGGCGTTCTTCAGCAGTTTCGATTACCTGCAGCAGGTCGCCGAGCTGATGGCGCGCACCCACCCGCACATCAGCCTCTGGCAGCAGGCACGGGGGATGGGCGAGAGCGAGCGCCACGCGTTTCTCGACCGGTTCACCCTGAGCAGTCAGGGCATCGGTTTTGCCGTGCTGGGCGGCGCGTTTGGTGAAGGTATCGACTTGCCGGGCGCACGCCTGATCGGCGCGTTCATCGCCACCCTGGGGCTGCCTCAGCTCAATCCGGTCAACGAACAGTTCAAGCAGCGCATGGCGGCGCTGTTCGGTGCCGGTTACGACTACACCTACCTTTACCCCGGCGTGCAGAAGGTGGTGCAGGCTGCGGGGCGGGTTATCCGCAGCCAGAGTGACAGTGGTGTGGTGATGCTCATCGATGACCGTTTTGCCGAGCACAAGGTGAAGCAGTTGTTTCCAGCGTGGTGGCGGCCCGAAACGTCGATGGCCTGAGCTCGGTTGCCGTTTTGGCGATTGAGCTGAAACAGAAGCAGATGCCGGGGATCAATACTCAAGCGGCGCTGTCGAACTGCCAGTAAACTGCGGCATCGATCATCTTGGCAGCTGCAGCAAGTCTTTATTTTTTCTCCGTATTTCATTTCTTAGTGGAGGTTGTATGAGTCTCAGTCCTTTCGCCGGCAAGCTGGCACCTGCGCAGTTACTGGTCGATATTCCGAGACTGGTCACGGCTTACTACACCGGCCAGCCCGATGCATCGGTGCCCACTCAACGTGTTGCGTTCGGCACTTCCGGGCACCGTGGCACGTCGTTTGACCTGGGTTTCAACGAATGGCACGTGCTGGCTATCAGTCAGGCGATCTGCCTGTACCGCAAGGCCAACGGCATCGACGGCCCGTTGTTTCTGGGGGCCGATACCCACGCGCTGTCGACCCCGGCCGCAGCCACCGCGCTTGAAGTGCTGGCCGCCAATGGCGTGCAGATGATGATTTCGCAAGGTGACGAATACACCCCGACGCCTGCGGTTTCCCACGCGATTATCTGCTACAACCGCGGCCGTACCTCAGGGCTGGCGGACGGCATCGTCATTACGCCGTCGCACAACCCGCCGCAAAGCGGTGGCTTCAAGTACAACCCGCCCAATGGCGGCCCGGCCGACAGTGATGTCACCAAGTGGATCGAGAACAAGGCCAACGAACTGCTGGCCGAGAACGTCACTGGCGTTTCACGCATCAGCCATGAAAAAGCGCTGCGTGCCGATACCACGCACCGCCATGATTACGTCAACACCTACGTGGCCGACCTGAAGAACGTGATCGACATGGACGCCATCCGCAACTCGGGCCTGCGTCTTGGTGTCGACCCGCTGGGCGGCGCCGGAGTGAATTACTGGTCGGCTATTGGCGAGCATTACGGCCTGAATCTGGATGTGGTCAATAAATTTGTCGACCCTACGTTCCGCTTCATGACCGTCGACTGGGATGGCCAGATTCGCATGGACCCGTCCTCCAGCCACGCGATGCAAAGCCTGATCGGTCTCAAGGACCGTTATCAGGTTGCATTTGCCTGCGATCCGGATCACGACCGCCACGGCATCGTGACCCCGTCTGGTGGACTGATGACGCCCAACAGCTACCTCGCCGTGTCCATCGACTATCTGTTTCAGAATCGTCCCGAGTGGCGTGCCGATGCAGCGGTCGGCAAGACCGTGGTCAGCAGCGGCATGATCGATCGGGTGGCCAAGCGCCTGGGCCGTCGCCTGTACGAAGTGCCGGTCGGCTTCAAATACTTCGCTCAGGGGCTGTTCGAGGGCTCGCTGGGTTTTGGCGGTGAAGAAAGTGCCGGCGCCTCGTTCCTGCGCCGCGACGGTACGGTCTGGACCACTGACAAGGACGGTCTGATTCCGGCCTTGCTGGCTGCGGAAATGACCGCGCGTACCGGTCGCGATCCGAGCGAAATCTACAAGACCATGACTGAAGAACTGGGCGAGCCGTTCTCGACCCGCGTCGATGCCAAGGCCAACCCGCAACAGAAGGCACTGCTGAGCAAGCTGTCGCCGGAGCAGGTGACTTCCACTGAACTGGCGGGCGAGCCTATTCAGCAGGTGCTGAGCAATGCACCGGGCAACGATCAGGCGTTTGGTGGCGTCAAGGTCATGACCGAAAATGGCTGGTTTGCGGCGCGCCCTTCAGGCACCGAGGACATCTACAAGATCTACGCCGAGAGCTTTGTCAGCGAAGATCACCTCAAGCGTCTGGTGGCAGAAGCTCAAGTGCTGGTAGACGGCGCCATTTCGCCGAACTGATCAGCGCTGGCTGATGCCCGAAAAACCTCGAACCGCGCTCGGTTCGGGGTTTTTCAGCTTTTGTTCTGCGCTTCAGTCGCGATAGAACACCTGCACCAGGTGATAGCCGAATTTGCTCTTGATTGGCCCATGCACGACGCGCAGCGGCTTTTTGAAGATCACCTGATCGATGGCGCCGACCATTTGCCCAGGCCTGACTTCGCCCAGATCGCCGCCACGTTTGCCGGACGGGCAGCTAGAATGCTTTTTAGCCAGCACGTCAAACGCCTCACCCTTGGCAATGCGCAGCTTGAGCTGTTCGGCCTCTTCGGCGGTCTTCACCAGAATATGGCGGGCTTGGGCTTTCATGTCGCAATATCACCTGCTGCAAAAGGCTGCCATTATGCCTGCTCTTGCTGAGCGACGCCCGCACGTCACGCGTACCGTCCTGACGGCCGTGGTCTTTTTACTTCATTTTGTACGGTATTGATTATGGATTTTCCGGCGCTGTTGAAGATTCTGGCCAGTCAGGACGGATCGGACCTGTACCTCTCCACCGGAGCACCACCGTGCGCCAAGTTCAACGGTGTGCTCAAGCCACTGGGCAGCGAAACCTTCAAGCCGGGGGAGGTCGCAGTCATTGCCCAGGGGCTTATGGACGAGGAGCAGAAGCTCGAGTTTCAACGCGAACTGGAGATGAACCTCGCCGTTTCTATGGCGGGCATCGGCCGGTTCCGGATCAATATCTTTATGCAGCGCAACGAAGTGTCCATCGTCGCGCGGAATATCAAACTGGACATCCCGCGTTTCGAAGACCTGTTCCTGCCGCCCGTGCTGCTCGACGTGATCATGGAAAAGCGCGGTCTGGTGCTGTTTGTCGGGGCCACGGGTTCGGGCAAGTCGACCTCATTGGCGGCGCTGATCGACTACCGTAACCGCAACGCCAGCGGCCATATCATCACCATTGAGGACCCGGTCGAGTTCATCCATCGCCACAAGAAATCGATCGTCAACCAGCGCGAAGTCGGGGTCGATACCCGCAGCTTCCATGCGGCATTGAAAAACACGCTGCGCCAGGCGCCGGATGTGATTCTGATCGGCGAGATTCGTGATCGCGAGACCATGGAGCACGCGCTGGCGTTTGCCGACACCGGCCACCTGGCGATCTCGACCCTGCACGCCAACAACGCCAATCAGGCGCTGGACCGGATCATCAATTTCTTCCCGGAAGAGCGTCGCGCGCAGTTGCTGCATGACCTGGGCAACAACCTCAAGGCATTCGTCTCCCAGCGACTGGTCAGAACACCGGATGGCAAGCGCCGCGCGGCGGTGGAAGTGATGATGGGCACGCCGACCATTCGCGACCTGATCCAGCGCAATGAACTGACCGAACTCAAGGGCATCATGGAGAAGTCCGGCAGCCTCGGTATGCAGACGTTCGACTCGGCGCTGTTCAATCTGGCCGTCGAAGGGGCGATCAGCGAAGAAGAAGCCCTCAAGAACGCCGACTCGCAGAACAACGTGCGCCTGCGCCTCAAACTGCACAGTGAAGGCGGCGCCGGGAGCCTCACCACACCGCCGCCGGCCCCGACCGGCAGCAGCACGGCAAGCACCGCCGAGTGGGGGCTGGTCGATGATGACGCGCCGGGTCCGCAGGCGTAAATCGGAGACGCTCCTACGCCCCCCGGGCAGAAGCTTCGTTGTGGGCCAGATCATTCCGGATGCGCGGCCGCCAGCAATTCCTGCGTGTAGGGATGTTGCGGTGCCTCGAAGACATCATGGCTCGCGCCACGCTCGACGACTTTGCCATCCTTGACCACGATCACGTCGTGGGCGAGGGCTTTGACCACTGCCAGGTCATGGCTGATGAACAGATACGTCAGGCCATGCTTTTCCTGAAGTTCGCGCAGCAGCGCCACGACCTGTTTCTGTACGGTACGGTCCAGCGCCGATGTCGGCTCATCGAGCAGAATCAGTGCGGGTTTCAGCACCAGCGCCCGGGCAATGGCGATGCGCTGACGCTGGCCACCGGAAAATTCATGGGGGTAGCGATGCCGACTCTGCGGGTCGATGCCGACTTCTTCCAGCGCCCGAATGACCTCTGCATCGCATTTCGCCGGGTTGTACTGGCTGTGCACCTCCAGCCCCTCACTGATGATCTGCGCCACCGACATGCGCGGGCTGAGGCTGCCGTAAGGGTCCTGAAAGACCACTTGCATCTCTTTACGCCACGGGCGCATCTGTTTCTGACTCAGGCCATCCAGCGCCTGCCCGCGAAAGCGGATACTGCCGCGTGACTCCAGCAGACGCAGGATCGCCTGACCCAGGGTCGACTTGCCGGAACCCGACTCACCGACGATACCCAGGGTCTTGCCGCGCTCGATGCTCAGGCTGATGTCATCCACCGCCTTGAGGTATTCCCTGTGCCGCCGCAGGATGCCGCCGGTCAGGGAAAACCAGACCTTCAGGTTGTCGACTTGCAGCACCGTTTCCCGGGTGTCGCGTGGCAGCGGCTCGCCGGCAGGTTCGGCGTCCAGCAGCAGGCGGCTGTAGGGATGCTGAGGTGATTTGAACAGCGACTTGCAATCGGACTGCTCGACGATTTCGCCGGCGCGCATTACGCAGACGCGCTGAGCGACGCTGTGCACCAGATTCAGGTCATGGCTGATCAACAGCAGCGACATGTTCAGGCGCTGCTGCAGCTCCTTGAGCAGCAGGAGGATTTTGCGTTGTACCGTGACGTCCAGCGCAGTGGTGGGTTCGTCGGCAATCAGCAGCTCCGGTTCGCAGGCCAGTGCCATGGCAATCATCACCCGCTGACGCTGGCCTCCGGAGAGTTCGTGCGGATAGGCCTTCAGGCGTTTTTCCGGCTGCTGAATACCGACCAGCTCCAGCAGCTCGACAATGCGTTTCTGCGCTTCACGCCCACTGACGCCGCGATGCAGCAACAATGTCTCGCCGATTTGCTTGGCTACGCTGTGCAGCGGGTTCAGCGAGGTCATTGGTTCCTGGAAAATCATCGCAATCCGGTTGCCACGCAGCTCGCGAAGGGTGCGGTCGTCGGCCCCCACCAGCTGTTGACCCCGGTAGGTGATGCTGCCCGTGGTCAGGGTGCCGCTGCGGGGCAGCAATTGCAGGATCGAATGCGCGGTAACCGACTTGCCGGAACCGGACTCGCCGACCAGTGCCAGGCACTCGCCGCGGCGCACATCCAGGCTCAGGTTGCTGACCACTTTTTGCCCGTTGAAGGCGACGCTCAGGTCGCGGATTTCGATCAGGTTTTCCGACATGTCAGGACCTCGGGTCGAAGGCATCACGCAGCGCCTCGCCTATGAATACCAGCAGCGTCAGGATCAACGCGAGGGCAAAGAACGCCGTCAGTCCCAGCCAGGGCGCTTGCAGGTTCTGCTTGCCCTGGGCGATCAGTTCGCCCAGCGACGCGCTGCCGGCAGGCATGCCGAAGCCCAGAAAGTCCAGCGCGGTGAGGGTCGAGATGGCGCCGGTAAGGATGAACGGCAGATAGCTCAACGTCGCAGTCATTGCGTTGGGCAGGATGTGGCGCATGATCACTTTTCGGTCGCCCAGACCGAGCGCACGGGCGGCCTTGACGTATTCGAGGTTGCGGCCGCGCAGAAACTCGGCGCGCACCACATCGACCAGGGTCAGCCAGGAAAACAGCGCCATGATGCCCAGCAGCCACCAGAAATCGGGTTCGACGAAGCCTGAGAGGATGATCAGCAGGTACAGCACCGGCAGGCCTGACCAGACCTCCAGCAGTCGCTGACCGAACAGGTCGACCCAACCGCCGTAATAACCCTGCAACGCCCCGGCGCTGATGCCGATCAATGCGCTGATAAAGGTCAGCGCCAGCGCAAACAGGATCGATACCCGGGCGCCGAAGATCACCCGCGCCATGACGTCGCGCGCCTGGTCATCAGTGCCGAGCCAGTTTTCTGCAGAGGGCGGGCTGGGGGCAGGGGTGGTCAGGTCATAGTTGGGCGTGTCGTCACTGAACGGAATCGGCGGGAACAGCATCCAGCCGTCACCTTTGCTGATCAGCGTACGCACGTAGTCGCTGCGGTAATCGGGCTGGAAGGGCAGCTCGCCGCCGAATTGCTGCTCGGTATAACGCTTGAACACCGGGAAATAGAGCGAGTGCTGATAGCTGACCAGCAGCGGTTTGTCATTGGCGATCAGTTCGCCACCCAGGGTCAGGGCAAACAGTCCGCAGAACAGCCACAGCGACCACCAGCCGCGGCGATTGCTGCGAAAGCGTTCCAGGCGACGACGGGCCAGCGGCGAAAGGCTGCGCATCATGCATTCCTCGCGCTGAAGTCGATTCTGGGGTCGACCAGCGTGTAGCAGATATCGCCGATCAGTTTTATCAGCAGGCCGAACACGGTGAAGATGAACAACGAGCCGAACACCACCGGATAGTCCCGCGACACAGCGGCTTCATAGCTCATGCGGCCCAGGCCATCCAGCGAGAAGATCACCTCGATCAGCAGCGACCCGGCAAAGAACACGCTGATGAATGCCTGCGGAATGCCTGACACCACCAGCAACATGGCATTGCGAAACACATGGCCATACAGCACCCGCCGCTCGCTCATGCCCTTGGCGCGGGCCGTGGTCACGTACTGGCGGGTGATTTCGTTGAGAAAGGAATGTTTGGTCAGCAGGGTCAGCGTGGCGAAGCCACCAATCACCAGCGCCAAGACCGGCAGCGCGAGGTGCCAGAAATAGTCAGCGATCTTGCCGATCGTGGTCAGTTGCTCGAAGTTGTCCGAGACCAGTCCGCGCACCGGAAACCAGTTCAGCGACGTGCCGCCACAGAACACCACCACCAGCAGCATGGCGAACAGGAAGGCTGGCATGGCGTAGCCGATGATGATGGCGGTGCTGCTCCAGATATCGAACTGGCTGCCGTGTTTGACTGCTTTGCGAATCCCCAGCGGGATAGACACCAGGTAGGTCAGCAACGTCGCCCAGAGCCCCAGCGATATCGACACCGGCATTTTCTGCAGAATCAGGTCGGTCACCGTAGCGCCGCGAAAGAAGCTGCTGCCGAAATCCAGTCGGGCGTAGTTCTTCAGCATCAGCCAGAGACGTTCGTGCAGCGGTTTGTCGAAACCGTATTGACGTTCGATCTGCTTGATCAGCGCCGGGTCCAGCCCGCGGGACGCTTTGGAATGACCGGCCCCGGCGGACTCGCTGGCGCCTGCGCCCACGGTGGCGCCGCCGATCCCTTGCAGCCGAGCGATGGCCTGCTCCACAGGCCCACCCGGAGCGGCCTGCACGATGAAAAAGTTGACCAGCAGAATGCACAGCAGGGTAGGGATGATCAGCAGCACGCGACGCAGAATATAGCCAAGCATTCACTGCATCTCCGAAACAATGGCTGAAGCGCCGCGTTTTTCAGCGAATTGCTCGTTGGTCAGCGGTGTCGGGCTGATTTCCCACCATGTTTCGATGGCTTCGTTATTGCTGGCCTGAATTTTCGGGATGCCGAAACGGTTCCACCAGACGGTTGAAGAGCCGGGCGGATAATAGTTGGGAATCCAGTAGTAGTTCCACTGCAGTACCCGGTCCAGGCAATGGGCGTAGTCGGTCATGGTCTGCTTGCTGTCGGCCTTGAGCAGGCCGGCAATCAGCGCATCGACGGCGGGGTCTCGCAGCGCCATGTAATTGCTTGAACCAGGGTCCATCGCCACCTTGGAGCCGAAACTGCTGTACAGCTCGGCACCGGGCGATGTCGAGACCGGATAGCCGGTGACGATCATGTCGTAATCGCGGGCCATGACGCGGTTGAGGTATTGCGCGGCATCGATGCGGCGAATGTCGAAGTGGATACCGATCTGCGCCAGGGTGCGTTTGTAGGGCAGCAGCATCCGCTCGAAACCTGTTTGTGCATTGAGAAAGGTGAAGCTGAAGGGTTCGCCCTGGGCATTCACCAGCTCATCGCCCTTCGGCGTCCAGCCTGCTTCCTTCATCAAGGCCAGCGCTTGCAGCTGCTTGTCGCGGATTAAGCCTGTGCCATCGGTTTTTGGCGTCTCGAACACGCTGTCGAATACTTGCTCGGGGACTTTACCGCGCAGTGGCTCGAGGATTTTCAGTTCGGCAGGCGTGGGCAGTTCGCTGGCGGCCAACTCCGAGTTGGAGAAGAAGCTGTTCTGGCGGATGTACATGTTGCGCATCATCTGCCGGTTGGTCCATTCAAAGTCCCAGAGCAGCGACAGCGCCTGGCGCACGCGGCGGTCCTGGAACATGGGGCGGCTCAGGTTGAAGACGAAACCCTGCGAGCTTTGCACCGCGCCTCTGGCCAGTTGGGCTTTCTGCAGGCGTCCGTCGCTGAGGGCCGGGCCGTCATAGCGGATTGAATAGCCGGTGGCCGAAAACTCGCGGTTGTAATCGTAGGCGCCGCCTTTGAGTACCGTACGTGCAACATCGGTGTCGCCGAAGTATTCGATGCTGAACCTGTCGAAGTTATACAGGCCTTTGCTGACCGGCAGGTCCTTGCCCCACCAGTCCGCATCGCGCTCAAAGGTAACGGTGCGGCCAGGGTCCACATGGCTGATCCGGTAGGGCCCGCTGCCGGGCGGAATTTCAAAGCCGGCGCCGCTGGCGAAGTCACGGGTTTTCCACCAGTGTTCGGGGAATACCGGCAGCGAAGCCAGGTCGAGGGGCAGGGTGCGGTTATCGCTCTGCTTGAAGTCGAAGCGGACCTGCGAAGGCGATTCGACCTCCACGCCCTTGACCGCTTCAAACTGGGTGCGGTATTGCAGGTTGCCCTGCGTCATCAGCAGCTCGTAGGTGTACTTCACGTCACTGGCAGTAATCGGCGTGCCGTCCGCGAAACGTGCCTTCGGGTTCAGGTAAAAGCGCAGGGAGAGGCCATCCGCGCCACGCTCCATTTTCTCGGCGACAAGCCCGTAGACGGTGTAGGGCTCATCCATCGAGCGCGTGGCCAGTGGGGAATAGAGCATGCCGTTGATCTGCGAAACGCCCATGCCCTTGTCGGTGAAGGGCATCAGGTGATCGAACTGGCCGATCTCGATGGCCGAGCGGCGCATGCTGCCGCCTTTGGGCGCGTCCGGGTTCACGTAATCGAAGTGCTTGAAGTCAGCGGGATAGCGCGCAGCTTCGCCGTAAACGGTCAGGGCGTGTTGCGGGGCTGCGTACAGCGATTGGGCAGCGCCAACGAAGGTCAGCGTCAAGGCGAGCAATGATGAAAAAACAAAACGCATGACTCGAATCCTGACTGACGTTCGCAAGCGAACGTCAGGGTTAAAGGCGACTGGCTGTGCAGCGGTGACAAAAAACATGGCAGAGCTCATGGCTCTGCATCGCGCTATCTTCTACAGACAAATGGCCGCTTCGCCAAGCCACGGCGCGCATGCCGGGTCACTGTATTGTTGAAAACGGCCACATACAAAAACGGCCCATCCGAAGATGAGCCGTCTGGCACCCGGCGCGGCAGGATCAGTCCTGACGGCTGGTCACTTCCAGCAGGTGATAGCCGAATTGGGTTTTTACCGGACCCTGAACGGTGTTCACCGGAGCGCTGAATACGACAGTGTCGAATTCCTTGACCATCTGGCCTGGACCGAACGAACCCAGGTCACCGCCTTGACGGCTCGACGGGCAGCTGGAATTGGCTTTGGCGATTTCTGCGAAATCAGCGCCGCCTTCGATCTGCGCCTTGAGTTCGTTGCATTTTTCTTCGCTCGAAACAAGGATGTGGCGGGCAGTGGCTTTAGCCATGGGGAATAATCTCCTGTGAAAAAAAAGAAACAGCCTACCGGATTCAGTGCGGTATTTCCCGACAAAGTTCCTTCGCTCTGTTTATCTGTAACGCAGACGGTCAACCGCGCGACGCAGCAGGCGTTCGGTGCCTTCCCAGCCAAGGCAGCCATCGGTGACCGAAACGCCGTACTGCAGCGTCCCGCCCAATGCCTGGCAGCCATCGAACAGGTGGCTCTCGATCATCATGCCGATCAGCGAGGTGTTGCCTGACAAGCGCTGTTCCAGCACATCCTCGAACACACCTGGCTGACGCAAGGGGTCCTTGCCGCTGTTGGCGTGGCTGCAATCGACCATGATTCGCGACGCGACATTATTCTTGCTCAGGCTCGCCTGCACCTTGGCCACACTCTGGCGATCGTAATTGGGCCCGCCGTGGCCGCCGCGTAGCACGATGTGCGTATCCGGATTGCCTTGCGTCTCGATAATCGCCGGGTGGCCATGACCGTCCATGCCAAAGTGGCGATGTGGATGCGCAGCCGAGCGCATCGCATCGCTGGCCACCGTTACGCCGCCGTCAGTACCGTTCTTGAACCCGACGGCCATGGGCAGGCCGCTGGCCATTTCCCGATGGATCTGCGATTCGGTGGTGCGAGCGCCAATCGCGACCCAACTGAGCAGGTCGTCGAAGTAGCCCGCCGCCATGGGTTGCAGTATCTCGGTGGCGATCGGCAGGCCCAGGCCCAGCATCTTCAGCATCAATTGCCGCGACAGCGTCAGGCCCTCGGCCATGTCGTCACTGCCGTCAAGGCGCGGATCGTAAGCCAGGCCTTTCCAGCCCACCGTCGTGCGCGGTTTTTCGACGTAGGCGCGCATTACCAGCAGCATCTGATCACTGACTTGTGCGGCAAGGCCGGCCAGTCGCTCAGCGTATTCAAGGGCGGATCGAGGGTCGTGGATGGAGCAGGGGCCGACGATGACCAGCAGTCGCGAGTCTTGACCTTCAAGGATGGCACGTACGGCGCGGCGATGGCCGGCAACCTGTTCGGTGAGCGCTGCGTCGAGGGGCAGACGCATCTTCAATTCCAGAGTACCTGGCAGGCGTTTCGAGGCGGGGCTGTTGTCCGCCAGTTTGACGGCATGGCTGGACAGATCGGACGGGTTTACGGCAACGGACGAATTCATGTTCTGGCTTCCTGGGCTGGCGGGACGCTCCCGCGCAGACCCTATTGGGGTGTTCGACAAAGGGCTTCTAGAACCGGGGGTATGTGCTTGCCACCTGGCAGTGACCGAACGGAGGCGGCAGGCTGTCCCGAACGGAGGTGGCTAAATCGCCAGGCAAAATCGATGTCGTTACGGTAATAAGTGGCGTAGTTCATGTCGTGATCCTTGATGCGATGCAGGTTGATTGTTTAAGGCTGTTCTGGAACAGACCGTTGAAATACGTTTCCCTGAAAAAACAAAACCCCCGGTCGGGAAGCCGACCGGGGGTTAGAGAATTCTCTGGTTGGCGTCCCCTTAACGTGGGCGCCGGATGGGTATCAGGCGCGCCAGTGGCTAAACCAATACCCATAATAAGAATCAACGGATGCGTTCACCGAAGCCATCTGCACAGCCACGGCGCGTGCACGGCAAGTAATGCCGGTAGCAACGTCGAGTAGCAGTGAAGTGGATTGCAGCATGGTGAGTCTCCATAGAATGAGCGCAAGCTTACTTCAGGAAAGCAGGCGCCTTCAATTGGAAAATTCAATCAGCGGGATTATCGATTTTTGCGAACGCAGGCAGATGGATTCTCTGTAGCGACAGCGAACCGCTCAACGGTTGATGGCATGCGGTATCCGGGCGAGCTATTTTACCTGCAACCCTGTATACCTTAATCAGGCAACGGCTTTGGCGTTTTGACCGGGATGCGTTGTCGCCAGCCAATAACGGCTATTCTTCACGTGCTTCTTCATGCAGGGCTTCCGAGTTCGGGATCGTCCCGATTTTCATGCCCAGCAGTACAGCTACCTTATGCGCTTCACCACGCCTTCCTTTCTTGCGTCCTGCCAGTACCTGGTAAGTGGTCGCCGGATCAATGCAATTTTCACGAGCGAACTCCTGAACAGATTTGCCCTGTTGGTCCAGCCAGGCCTTGGCTTGTGCGGCGCTACGTATTCCGGGCATAGTTCAAAACCGTTCAAATCTATTCAATTCCGCAGGATTCTAACATTCGTTAGGATGGCTTCGACAGGATCATATGTTCAAATGAGTGGAATCGGTTGCCGGCTGAGAAAGGAAAGAGAGCGCCTGAGGATGTCTCAGCGTACATTTGGCGAAATAGGAGGGGTCGAGGCCAACGCACAGGGTAAGTATGAAAATGGCGATCGCGCGCCCAAGGCCGATTACCTGGCTGCGGTTGCGGCCAAAGGTGTTGACGTGCTCTATGTGTTAACGGGGACGCGAATGCCGGTGCAGATCGACAATCTCAGTCTCATCGAAGAAAAGATCCTGGGCAATTACCGGGTGCTGGGCAAGGAAGATCAGGACGCTATCAGACGCCTGACCACCACAATTGCCGAGCTGTCGGCGCCATCACCGGGCACTGCAAAGCTTCCTTCGGGTAACTGATACAAGACCGGGACGCGCGCGGCTCCGCCGTCCTGTCGAGATTTTTGCAGCCCTCCCGGATGCGCCTGCCATCATATTGATGTGAGACGGTGTTCGCAGTGCTAGGTCTGTCTCGTTGTTTTTGTTATGGTGATTGGCATTCGTTATGACCGTTGCGCGAGGTGTCTGCTTGATTAAGGTGCTAGTTGTCGATGACCATGATCTTGTCCGGACAGGCATCACACGCATGCTGGCCGACATTGATGGTCTGCAGGTTGTCGGACAGGCCGATTCCGGCGAGGAATCCCTGAAAAAAGCGCGCGAGCTCAAGCCGGACGTCGTGCTGATGGACGTCAAGATGCCGGGTATCGGAGGTCTGGAAGCGACGCGCAAGATGCTGCGCAGCCACCCGGATATCAAGGTCGTCGCTGTCACCGTCTGTGAAGAAGATCCTTTCCCGACCCGTTTGCTGCAGGCCGGCGCTGCCGGTTACATGACCAAGGGCGCCGGGCTCGCTGAAATGGTCCAGGCCATTCGCCTGGTGTTTGCCGGTCAGCGTTACATCAGCCCGCAGATTGCCCAGCAACTGGCATTGAAGTCATTTCAGCCGCAGGTCAACAATTCGCCGTTCGATCTGCTGTCCGAGCGCGAGATCCAGATTGCCCTGATGATTGTTGGCTGTCAGAAAGTCCAGACCATCTCGGACAAGCTGTGCCTGTCACCGAAAACCGTTAATACCTACCGATACCGTATCTTTGAAAAGCTCTCGATCAGCAGTGATGTTGAACTGGCTTTGCTCGCTGTACGTCACGGCATGGTTGATGCCAGCGCCTGAACATGACCCAGACATTTGATCCAAGTGCATTTCTCGCGACCTGTAGCGGTCGCCCCGGCGTCTACCGTATGTTCGACGCCGAAGCCACACTGCTTTACGTCGGCAAGGCCAAGAACCTCAAGAAGCGTCTTGCCAGCTACTTCCGCAAGACCGGACACGCGCCCAAGACCGGAGCGCTGGTGTCGCGCATCGCCCAGATCGAAACCACCATCACGGGCAACGAAACCGAAGCGTTGTTGCTGGAGCAGACCCTCATCAAGGAGTGGCGGCCCCCGTACAACATTCTCCTGCGTGACGATAAGTCCTATCCCTATGTGTTTCTGTCCGACAACGCCTTTCCGCGGCTGAGCATTCATCGTGGCACCAAGAAGGCCAAGGGTCGTTATTTCGGGCCTTACCCGAGTGCCGGCGCGATTCGCGAGAGCCTCAGCCTGCTGCAGAAGACTTTCCAGGTGCGGCAGTGCGAGGACAGCTACTTCAAGAACCGCACGCGTCCTTGCCTGCAATATCAGATCAAACGCTGCAAAGGGCCGTGTGTCGGGCTGGTCGAGCCTGAGGTGTATGCCGAAGACGTGCGTCACTCGGTAATGTTCCTCGAAGGGCGCAGCAATGCCCTGAGCGACGAGCTGAACGCGTCGATGGAAAAAGCCGCGATGGCGCTCGATTTCGAACGCGCAGCCGAGTTGCGTGATCAGGTGGCCTTGTTGCGCCGCGTCCAGGATCAGCAAAGCATGGATGGCGGCACCGGCGATGTCGATGTGGTCGCCGCGTTCGTCAACCCTGGCGGTGCCTGCGTGCACCTGATCAGCGTGCGGGGCGGGCGGGTGCTGGGCAGCAAGAACTTCTTCCCGCAGGTGGGCATAGAAGAGGAGGTCGGCGAAGTGATGTCGGCATTCCTGGCTCAGTATTTTCTCGGCGGCATCGACCGTGAGCTGCCCGGCGAAGTCATCGTCAATGTCATCAACGACGATTTCCCTGCGTTCGTCGACGCCGTCGAAGAGCTGCGCGGCGTCGAGATGGTCATCAGTCATCGCGTGCGCGGCACGCGGGCGCGCTGGCAGCAAATGGCGGTCACCAATGCCGAGCAGGCGCTGACCGCGCGGCTGGCCAACCGTCAGCATGTTGCGTCGCGGTTCGAAGCGCTGGCCAAGGTGCTGGGTCTCGAAGACCCGCCAATGCGCCTGGAATGCTACGACATCAGCCACTCCAGCGGTGAGGCGACCGTAGCGTCGTGCGTGGTGTTCGGCCCCGAAGGCCCGATCAAGTCCGATTACCGGCGTTTCAATATCGAAGGCGTGACGGCGGGCGACGACTACGCCGCCATGCACCAGGCGTTGACCCGACGTTACAGCCGCATCAAGGCCGGGGAGGGCAAGTTGCCTGACGTGCTGCTGGTGGACGGCGGCAAGGGGCAGATGTCCATGGCGCGCGACGTGCTCAATGAATTACAGGTTCCTGAGCTCATCCTGCTCGGTGTTGCCAAGGGCACCACGCGCAAGGCCGGTTTCGAGACGTTGTACCTGAACGACTCAGCGCATGAATTCACGCTGCCCGGCGACTCTCCGGCCCTGCACCTTATCCAGCAGATTCGCGACGAGGCACACCGTTTCGCAATCACCGGCCACCGTGCCCGCCGCGGCAAGACCCGGCGCACATCGACCCTTGAGGGCGTGGCGGGTGTCGGGCCGACCCGGCGTCGTGATCTGCTCAAACATTTCGGCGGATTGCAGGAATTGTCCCGTGCCAGCATCGATGAAATAGCAAAAGCACCCGGAATCAGCAAAAAGCTGGCAGAGTCGATTTATGCAAACCTGCACAGCGAGTAGAATGCTCGTTCACCTCGTAGCCAGTTGTGCCGATGAATATCCCTAATCTGATCACCGTACTACGCGTTTTACTGATTCCGATCTTCATTTTGTTGTTCTACATGCCTTATCACTGGAGCTACATGGCGGCCAGTGCAGTCTTTGCGTTCGCTGCGGCGACCGACTGGCTCGACGGGTATCTGGCCCGCCGTCTTGAACAAAGCACGCCCTTTGGCGCCTTTCTCGATCCGGTAGCCGACAAGCTGATGGTGGCCGTGGCATTGGTGCTGCTGGTTCAGGCGCATGCCAATCTATGGCTGACGCTGCCCGCAGCGGTGATCATCGGCCGTGAAATCGTAATCTCTGCACTCCGCGAATGGATGGCGGAAATCGGCGCGCGTGCGCAGGTTGCCGTTTCCAATATGGGTAAATGGAAGACGGCGGCGCAGATGCTCGCGCTGGTCATTCTGCTCGGCAACCCGCCGGCCATCACCCTGTGGGTGATTCTCGGCTATGCGCTGCTGCTCATTGCTGCGGGGCTGACCCTGTGGTCCATGGTGCAATACCTGAGAGCCGCGTGGCCGCACCTCAGGACCACTTCAGAAAAAAAATAAGTTTTTGAATCAAAGGCTTGACGCCGCTATCTGAACCGCTATAATAGCGCCCGTCATCAAGACAATGCGGGAATAGCTCAGTTGGTAGAGCACGACCTTGCCAAGGTCGGGGTCGCGAGTTCGAGTCTCGTTTCCCGCTCCAAACATTGATTCACTGAACCCTCCGGGCTTTGTGAATCAGCAAAAAAGACGCCTAGGCGTCTTTTTTCGTTTCTGCGGTATGCATTCCCGGTTTACTTCTCTGTAGTGGATGTCCGCTTGGCCGAAGCAGGTTTTGCGCCCGGGACCGCACAGCTGTTGCTACTGCAACGGCGGCTGCCGTCAGGGTGGGGCAGCCAGGCAAGGTAAGGGCGCGAGCGGCAGAAAAGCCGGTAGCCCAGGTTAAACACTGGCCTCATGAATCGCCATGACAGCGGCGCGACCCATGCACCCAGCCCGGCCGCTCGCCAACTCCAGAGTGTCGCGTCCAGACCCTTGATCCACGTGTCATCGCTGAATCTGGCGTGCAGTAACGACTCCATATCCTCAAGTGTGAATCCCAGTGAAGTGGCGTCAAAGGCGTCATCACGGATATCCACGAACAAAAGCCGCTCAGGCTTTGCATGGGCGCGCAGGGTTCTGACTTCTCGAGCGCAGAGCGGGCAGTCACCATCAAAGTAAAGCGTCAGCGGCCATTCAACTTTCTTGTACATCGCTAGTAGTCTTGTATAGGTTTTTTACACCTTATGCTCAAAAGACCTTGCTGACAATGGGCGGTGGCGGTCATCCGGGCCTTGGGTTTCGAGTACTACCGATCCAAGGGGGGTTTAGCTCCCACTTACCTGACACGCTCCCTGTCTTTCCAGGTCAATGATCTCGAAGCCATCAAAAGTATACCGATGTGTACATTTTAGATTGACGAGCGCTCTGCAAACGTCTAAAAGTATACACCTTGGTACAGTTTTGGCGTTGCCGGTTTCGCTACGAGCGACGGCAAAGCCCAAACGGAATGAGTCATCTTTCAGTGCCAACAGATAGCGAACGATTGAATGCCGTGCAATGCGGTATCGCCGTTTGTGGATAGCCCGCAACAGGTAACTGAGAGATTTTCACTACAAACAATGCTGTTCAAGCGCGTTGCCTGCAGGCGTGCCTGATGGACGGTGAGCGTTTGAATATCAATAACCTGATCACGCTGGAGAATTGCCCATGCACTACGTTAAACAGATGAAGGTGTCCGTGCTTTTGTTGTTGGGATTTCTGGCCGCGGGGTGTGCCAGCCACGAACCGTCCCCTTACTCGGGCATAGAGTCCTCGCTCGAAATGCGGCCTAACGAGCAGGACAGTACCGGGCGTATACCGTTTAAATACACCACCGCAGTCAACTGGAATAAATACGATCAAATCATGCTTGAGCCCGTGGTGATTTACACGGGAGTGGATGCCCAGTTTTCCGGGCTGGAGCGCAAGGACCGCATAACCCTGGCCAACGACATGACGGTCAAGTTCTCCGAGGCCTTGGGGCGACACTTTCGATTCACCGCCACGCCGGGGCGCGGTACGTTGAGGATTCGCCTCACGCTGACCGGGGCCGAGACCACTGTCGCCGGGCTGTCGACGTTCTCCAGATTCGATATCGGCATGGGCTCTTATAACCTGTTTCAGGCGGCCCGAGATCGTAAGGGGACTTTTACCGGCTCCGTGAGTTATGCCGTCGAGATCTACGACGCGTCCACTTCGCAACTGCTGGCGTCCTATGTCACCCGGCAGTATCCGAAGGTCTATGACATCGGCTCAACCTTCGGAAGTCTGTCGGCGGCGCAGGCCGGCATTTCGAGAGGGGCGGACGAGCTGGTCGAGCTTCTGCTCTCGAAGTAGGCAATGTGGCGTGAAGCCCGGCTTGATAACCGGGCTTTTCGATCTGGAAAATTTCTCATGCAGAAAATGTTATTTTTAAATAATTAGATTTAATTTAGATCAGAAATAATAATATTAGCTTATGACCAAATAGAATTATATTTTCGAAATTGATTCCGTTATGTTTGGTTTCAACAGCCTACCCCTTACCTCGGATGGTACCAATCGTGATCAAGATTCTGTGTGTCATGCCGCCAGCCTGCGCAGTGTGACAGGGGCGCTGAAACGCTGACCCCGGTGCAGAATCGTTGGAAGGGAGTTCAACGTATGTTGCCTGTTCAATCCTGCCGTTGCCTTTACTTCTCTCGCCCTGTCATTGACAGGCGCATCGCCTTGCCACTGCTCCGCACCGACTACTCGCCTCACAGCTAGTTCGTTCAGACCGCTAAGTGCCAAACCCGGCCGCAGGCTTTCCTGCATGTCGTTGATCACTTTTAAAACCGTGCATGCCGCGCCGTCCTCAAGACAGCGGGAGTGTCCGATTTCGCGATTTGGATGTGTGGCTGCGATGACAGCCATGTCTGGAGTGGGTATGAAACAAGCCTTACAACGTGCCCGGGTATCGACTGCTGCAATGGGCTACTGCCCATTGGCCTTGGCGATAGGGGGCATGTTGCTGTCAGGGACCATAAGAGCCCAGGAAAACAACACCGACGACCCGCGTACCTTGTCCACTGTGGTGGTCACCGGTAATCGCGGTGCCGAGCAACGCACGGTCACCAGCAGCCCGGTGCCGATCGATGTGGTCAGCGCCAGACAGTTACAGAGCACCGGCAAGCCCGGACTGATGGAAGCCCTGAGCGCTGTGATTCCATCGCTGACCCTGCCGGAAAAAACCGGCTGGGACGCCAGCGGCATTGCCCGTGCGCCCAACTTGCGGGGTCTGAGCGCCGCCGAAGTGCTGGTGCTGGTCAATGGCAAACGCCGTCACACCAGCGCCACCCTGAACATCAACGGCATCAATACCGGGGCTGCCCCTGCGGACCTGGACCTGATCCCCATCAGCGCCATCGACCATGTTGAAGTCCTGCGCGATGGCGCAGCGGCCCAATACGGTTCCGATGCGATTGCAGGGGTCATCAACGTCATCCTCAAGGCTGACACCAGTGGTACCTCGGTGACCAATGCCGGGCTCGGCTATGACGGCAAGAAGCAGACTGTGCAGCAAAGCCTCAACAAGGGGTTCGAGATCGGCGACGGGGGCATTGTGCAACTGGCGCTGGACGCCCGCAGCCAGAATGATGACAACAAGGCCAGCGCCAATGGTTACAGTTACGAGCAGGCCTATGACCTGGCGGGCAAGTCCACGTATGGCGGCTACGGCACGCCAAAGACTAATCTGCTGACCCTGGGGTACAACGCCGAACTGCCCGTCGATGGCAGTCTGAGCCTGTATTCCTTCACCACGTATTCACGTCGTAAGGCCGAGCAGGGGCAGAATTTTCGTCTGCCGACCATCACCAATACCATTACCACCGGGCCTAACGGATATCCGGCGGGATACACGCCGACCTGGTACATCGATGAAGACGATGTTCAGGCAGCATTGGGCGGCAAGGGCGCCGTCGGCGAATGGGATTGGGACCTGTCCAGCACTTATGGGCGCAACGCAGCCGAGCAGGGCACTACGCACAATCAGAACCCGTCCCTGGGTGAAGCCACACCCAACCGCTTTACTTCCGGCACGTGGATATCCACCGAACTGACCACCAATCTGGACTTTAAGCGCGGCTTCGACATCGGTCTGCAAAAGCCTCTGGATGTGTCCTATGGCCTCGAGCATCGGCGTGAGACGTACGAGGTGCAGGCCGGTGACTATGAATCCTATGCCAATGGCGGCTACTGCATTGCGCCGGGCAACTGCGCGTCTTCCGGAGCGCAAGTCACCAACGGTATTTCCCCTGACGAAGAAAACAGCGCCTCGCGTAACAGTGTCGCCAGTTATGTCGACGTGGGCTTCAACCCTGTACCGGACTGGTACGTTGGCAGCGCATTTCGCTACGAGCATTACAATCAGGGCGTGGGCGCGACCCGCAGCGGCAAGCTGACCACGCGTTACTATTTCACTCCCCAATTCGCCGTACGTGCCACTGTCAGCAATGGCTTCCGTGCGCCGTCTCTGGCCAACAGCCTGTTCAGTGCACGCTCGACCACGTATGGCGTGGTGGACGGGGTCTATCAGTCCATCAACTACGGCGTGTTGCCGACCGGGTCGGGGGCCGCGAAGGCGCTGGGCGCGGAGGACCTCAAACCGGAGCGCTCGACCAACTTCAGCCTGGGTTTCACGCTCACACCGACCGAGCGCCTCACGCTGAGCGCCGACGCCTACGTGATTAATCTGCGTGACCGCATCACGCTGACCGGCACCTTGCTGGGCGATGAGGTCACGCAGGTGCTGCTCAACAATGGCATCGACTCGACGTCGGGTGGCCAGTACTTCATCAACGGTGCCGACACCCGTACCAAGGGGTTGGACCTGGTCAGCAATTACAGTCAGGACCTGGGGCCGTACGGGGCATTGAAGTGGACGGCGGCGTTCAACTGGAACCAGACGAAGATCCTCAGCTACAAGGAATCCACCTCGATTCTCGGTACGTCCTATGAACTGATGGACCGCGAAGCGCGCAATCTGATCACCGGTGTGCAGCCGCGCACCAAGCTGATTCTGGGCGGTGACTGGAGTATCGAGCGCTTCAACCTGAATCTGGCGCTGACCCGCTACGGCGCTTACAAGGAGGTCAATTCCTCAGCCAATCGTGATCTGGACCGGGTGTACGGCACCAAATGGATCACCGATCTGGACCTTGGCTACAACCTCAGCAAAAACCTCAACGTCGCCGTCGGGGCCAAGAACCTGTTCGACGTCTATCCCAAAAAGCAGGGGATTCCCAGCAGCACCATGGTCAGCAGCTACGGCACCTATTCGCCCTACGGTTTTACTGGCGGCTATTACTACACCCGGCTGACTTACGCCTTTTAAGGCCAGCACCTGACAACCCAATATTGCGTGCGAGGAACCACTATGCCCATTGTCGCCAAACCCTATGACTTCATTGATGAGCCCAGTCATTATCCGCTTCCTCAGAGCCGCGTAGCACCGCCGCCGATAAAGGCGTTGCAGGTCGTTCCCGCCCGGCATCCCGGTCGCTGGATCGGGTCGATATTCGCGGCGCTTGTGCTGCTGGCCATTGTGCACTCGCTGGCGACCAACCCGCGCTGGGAGTGGGGCGTCTTCGGCCAGTGGTTCTTCTCGCCATCGGTGCTGCGCGGCCTTGCGCAGACGCTTCTGTTGACGCTGCTCAGCACGCTGTTCAGCATCATTCTCGGCACGGCGCTGGCGTTGGCGCGCCTGTCGGGCTCGCCGCTGCTGGCGGCACTGGCCTGGGGCTACATCTGGTTTTTCCGCTCGATGCCTGCGCTGTTGGTGTTGATCATCCTCTACAACTTCGCCTACCTGTACGACCACATCGTACTCGGGGTGCCGTTCACCCAGCTGGTCTTCGCCGAGTGGTCGACGGTGGACGTGCTCAGTCAGTTCACCGTTGCGGTACTGGGCTTGAGCCTGATGCAGTCGGCCTATACCGCAGAAATCATTCGTGGCGGGCTGATCGGTGTCGATGCCGGTCAGCATGAAGCTGCTGCGGCACTTGGCCTGCCTGCGTCGCGGCGAATTTTCCGGATCATTCTGCCCCAGGCGTTGCGCTCGATTCTGCCTTCGGGTTTTAACGAGATCATCGGTCTGGTCAAGGGAACATCCATTGTTTACGTGCTGGCCTTGCCGGAGCTGTTCTACACCGTGCAGGTCATCTACAACCGCACCCAGGCAGTGATTCCGTTGCTGATCGTGGCCACCGTCTGGTACCTGATCATCACTACGGTGCTGACCAGTGCCCAGTATTACGTCGAACGCCACTTTGCCCGTGGCTCGGCACGTGTACTGCCGCCGACACCCTTGCAGCGCCTGCGCGGCTGGCTCCATGCCAGCGCTTCCGGGGAGAAGCACCATGAGTGAGGCCTCCACGCCAGTGCGCGCAGGGCGCATTCAGATTCAGGGCGTGGGCAAGCGCTTTGGCAGCCAGCAGGTGCTCAAGGACATCGACCTGAGCATCGAGCCGGGCAAGGTCACGGTGATACTCGGTCCTTCCGGTTCCGGCAAGTCCACGCTGCTGCGCACTATCAACCACCTGGAAAAGATCGACAGCGGGTACATCACCATCGACGGTGATTACGTTGGCTATCGTCGCAAGGGCGACCTGCTCTATGAACTCAAGGAGCGCGAGATTCTCAAGCGGCGGATCGAGGTCGGCTTCGTGTTCCAGAATTTCAACCTGTTCGCGCACCTCACTGCCTGGGAAAACATCGCCGAGGCGCCTTTGGCCCACAAACGCTGGAGCAAGTCCGAGGCCCGGGCCAGGGCAAGTGAACTGCTCGCCAGGGTTGGTCTGGCAGACAAGACAGATGCGTACCCGCGCCAGCTTTCCGGTGGTCAGCAACAGCGTGTCGCCATCGCCCGCGCGCTTGCGCTGGACCCCAAGGTCCTGTTGTTCGATGAGCCCACCTCAGCCCTTGACCCCGAGCTGGTCGGCGAGGTGCTGGACGTCATCAAGGGCCTGACGCAGTTGGGCGTCACGCTGGTGGTGGTCACTCATGAAATCGGCTTCGCCCGTGAGGTGGCAGACCATGTCGTGTTTCTCTGCGAGGGCCGACTGATCGAGCAGGGGCCGCCGGAACAGGTGTTCCATCAACCTCGACATCCTCGCACGGCTGCCTTTCTCGGCAAGGTGCTATGACTTTCCCGCTATCAAGGAGTGACCACTGATGTTCATCAATAGCGCCCGTGTGGCCTTGCTGACGCTAGCTGTCAGCGTCGCCCACAATACGTTGGCGTCGACCGCGCAACCGGTCGATCTGAGTCCCGACCGGCCACGCATTCATGTGCCGCGTAACGAGGCGGCCATCGCACAGATCCCGGCGGGCTTCAAGTTCGCCCAGCCTGGCAAGTTCACCGTGGCCGTCTCCGGTGTTGCGGGGCCACCGTTGGCGCTGCTGGCCAACGACGACAAAACCACTATCGGCAGCGAGGCCGATACCGCGCAACTGGTAGCGGATAGCCTGGGCTTGCAATTGAACGTGGTGCAGACCAGTTGGGAGGACTGGCCGCTGGGCGTCAGTTCGGGAAAATACGACGCGGTGATCAGCAATGTCACAGTCACTGAAGCACGCAAGAAACGCTTCGATTTCGCCACTTACCGTCAGGACGTCCTGGGCTTCTACGTGAAAGCCAACAGCAAAATCAGCGAGATAAAACAGGCGTCGGACATTGCCGGGCTGAAAATTATCGTCGGCTCCGGCACCAATCAGGAAAAGGTTCTGCTGGCGTGGAACGAAGCGAATGAAAAGGCCGGTATCAAGCCTGCGCTGTTGCAGTACTTCGATGATCAGGCGGCCGCACAACTTGCCATTCAGTCGGGTCGCAGTGATGCGCTGTTCGGGCCCAATTCGATATATGCCTATTCGGCCGCGATTACTGGCGGCATCAAGCGGGTAGGCACGGTTAATGGCGGCTGGCCGCTGCAGGCGGATATCGCCGTGACCACGCGCAAGGACAACGGCCTGGTCAGGCCGATTCACACCGCCCTGGAAGGAGCGATTGCCGGCGGCCAGTACGAGCAGGTGCTCAAACGCTGGGGGCTGGATGTGGAGCGCGTCGACAGGTCGTTGATCAACCCGCCCGGCTTGCCGGACTGAAGCGTTGAAGGGAGCAAACGATATGGGACTGACACGACGTGAAGCGCTTTCCAGTATCGCTGCCGTGGGCGGCGAGACCGCCGTCAAGGATGCGCTTGCGGTACTGGGGCTGGGGCCTTCATCACATCGACGGCCACAGCCTCTGAAACTCGGCGACGGTCTGGGGCAGGGCACGCGCGTGCTGGTGCTGGGGGCAGGCATTGCCGGGCTGGTCACGGCACTGGAACTGAAGCGCGCAGGTTTTGCCGTGCAAGTGCTGGAAGCCCGTGAGCGAGTGGGTGGCCGTAACTGGACGCTGCGCAACGGCGATCGGGTGGAGTACAAGGACGGCCGCTCACAGACCGCAAGCTTCGATTCAGGGGTGTATTTCAATGCCGGTCCGGCGCGCATTCCCAGCCAGCATCGGACGTTGCTCGACTACTGCAGTGAACTGGGTGTGCCGCTTGAAGTACTGGTCAACAGCAGCCATGGAGCACAGGTACGCCCGGACCTGCAACGCCCCGCGTTCACTGTCGGCCAGGCGATCAATGACGCTCGCGGCCATCTTTCCGGTTTGCTGGCCAGGGCGGTGCAGCGCGACGCGCTGGACGATGTGTTGAGTGGCGAGGAGCGTCAGCGGCTGTTGGCGTTCTTGCAGGTGTATGGCGACCTTTCGCAGGAGCTGGCGTACGAGGGCAGCCTGCGCTCCGGGCATCAAACGTCGCTTTCTCATCCAGGAGCCTTGCCGAGCAGTGCGCAACCGGTGGCGCTGGATCGCTTGCTGCACCCCGAATTATGGGGCGCGCTGCTGCACACCGAATTTCCCGAGTTTTCCGCGACCATGTTTCAACCGGTCGGTGGCATGGACCGGATCACCGACGCCTTTTACCAGCGCCTCACCGACCAGGTGCAACTGGGCGCGCAGGTACGGCAGATTCGTCAACTGGAAGACGGCGTGGCAGTTACCTATCACGACAGATACAGCGGTCGCGAGCATGTGGTGCGCGCCGACTATCTGGTGTCAACCCTGCCACTGCCCTTGCTGGCCAGACTGGACACCGATTTCAGTGAGCCGGTCAAGGCGGCCTTGCTCAGCACTCGCAACGATCAGGCGACCAAGGTGGCCTGGCAATCTCCGCGTTTTTGGGAAACCGACTACCGCATCTACGGCGGGTTGTCCTGGATCGACCATCCGGCGCGGCTGTTGTGGTATCCCAGTAACGATTTGAACACCCGTGGAGGCCTGCTGGTGGCGGGTTATGTAACCGGGGAGGGGGCCGCTGCGTTCGGTGCGCAACCGTTCGACACACAATACGCTGCTTCCAGAGAAGCGGTAGAGCTGCTGCATCCAGGGTATTCGCGGCAGTTGCGCAACCCGCTGGCCGTGTCCTGGGAGCAGATCCCTTACAGCGAAGGCCCTTGGTTGCAACGCGAACATTTTCCGGCCGCTGCCAGTGCGTTGCTGGACGAGCCCCATGGTCGTGTGTACTTCGCCGGTGACGGACTGGTGCAAAGCGGAGTCGGCATCTGGCAGGAGTCGGCGGCCAACTCGGCGCGACATGTGGTGGCGCAACTGGCCGAGCGAGTGACGCAATTGCGGCAGATTTCGACCCTTGCCGCGTCATGACGTGCAACTGCACGACCCCGTCGTTTTACGTAACCCTTATTCCTGAATTTCCATTGAAGGAGAGACACCATGAGCGACAGCATTCAACGCACCAGCGTCGGCGATTTTCCGATCTCGCAAACCGTGACAGTGCCAGCCTCGACCAGCCTGGTATTCGTCAGCGGCACCTTGCCTGACCTTGCCGACCCGAAGGCTCCGGCGGGTACGCCGGCAGCCTATGGCAACACCGAAGTACAGACCGTTTCGGTATTCAACAAACTGCGCAGAATCCTTCAGCAACAGGACCTCGATCTGGGCGATATCGTACAGTTGCGGGTATTTCTGGTCGGTGCCGAGGAAACCGCCGGCAAGCTGGATTTTGCCGGGCTGCAGGCCGGTTACACGCAATTTTTCGGCACGCCGGAACAACCTCTCAAACCCGCGCGCACGGCGTTGCAGGTGGTGGCGCTGCCATTGCCTGGCGCGTTGATCGAGGTCGAAGCGATAGCGGCCAGACCGGCTTGATCGCGCGCTGTCAGCTTGCGTGTCGGGCAGCGATCAGCGCCGCCCGGCGCGGGTACTCACGTCCACCCATACCGCCAGCACCAGAATGCCGCCCTTGACGATCATCTGCCAGTAACTGTCGACGTCGAGCATCGACATGCCGTTGTCGAGACTGGTAATCACCAGTGCGCCGAGCAGGGCGCCGTAGACAGTGCCTGAACCACCGCGCATCGATGTGCCGCCGATGAAGCATGCGGCGATGGCGTCGAGTTCGCCCATGTTGCCTGCCGAGGGTGAGCCGGCGGCCAGGCGTGCTGTATTGACCAGCCCGGCGAACGCGCACATCACGCCCATGATGCCGAAGATCCATAGCTTCACGGCCTGTACGTTGATGCCGGACAGGCGCGTGGCCTCCATGTTGCTGCCGACGGCGTAGACGCGGCGTCCGAATACCGTCTGGCTGGTGACGTAGCTGAATACGCCGAGCAGGACCAGCAACAGCAACACTGGAACAGGGATTCCGTCGTAGCTGTTGAGCACATAGACAAAGCCGCCCAGCACGGCGCCGATCAACACCACACGCAACACATCACGAATCAGCGAATGCGCTGCCAGGCCGTGCAGCGCTCTGTTGCGCCGTTGTTTCCAGGTCAGGAACAGCGTCAGCGCCAGCAGCAGAATCCCGAGCCCGGTGCCGACCGCATGTGGCAGATAGCCCTGGCCGATATAGACCAGCGACGGCGACACCGGGGCGATGGTCGTGCCGCCAGTGATCCCCAGCAGAACGCCGCGAAACGCCAGCATGCCACCCAGCCCGACGATGAACGAGGGGATCCGCAGGTAGGCGGTCATATAGCCGTTGGCGAGGCCGATCATCAGGCCGCACAGGGCCACCACACTCAGGTTTGCCAGTAGCGGGACGTGGTAAACGACATCCAGAATCGCCGCCAGGCCACCGAGCAGGCCAAGCAATGAGCCTACCGACAGGTCAATCTCGCCGCTGATGATCACCAGCACCATGCCGCAGGCCAGAATCCCGGTAATGGACATCTGGCGCAGCAGGTTGGACAAGTTGCGCGGGGTGAGGAAGCCGCCCTCGGTCTGCCAGCTGAAGAACAGCCAGATAACGGCGATGGCAATCACCAGCGCGAGCATTTTGTAGCGGGTAAAGAATTGTTTGACCTGGTTCATCTACGCGGTCTTCCGGGCATTATTGTGAGGGGCATCGGAGTGGCTGAGTGCAGCGGCGAGGACCTGCTCCTGAGTCAGGTCATGGTTGATGAAGTCGCCGCGCAACTGGCCGTCGCCAATCACCAGCACACGGTCGGACACGCCCAGCACTTCGGCCAGCTCCGAAGACACCATGATGATCGACACGCCCTCGGCTGCCAGCGCGCCCATCAGCTTGTAGATCTCGTACTTGGCACCGACATCGACGCCGCGGGTAGGCTCGTCGAGAATCAGAACGCGCGGGCGGGTGAGCAGCATCTTCGCCAGCACGGCTTTCTGCTGATTGCCGCCTGACAGGCTGGTGATTGGCAAAAACGGGCTGGCGGTCTTGAGGTGCATGCGCGAGATTTCCCGGTCGATACTGCCCAGTTCGGCTTCAGCGTCGATGCGGGTCATGTTCGAGTAGCTGTCGAGGACCGCGAGGGTGATGTTCTGGCCGACGCCCAGGTCCGGAATGATGCCCTGGCGCTTGCGGTCTTCAGGGACCATGCACACGCCGGCGCGGATCGATTTGAGCGGCGTGCGCGTGTCGATCGCCTGGCCATTCAGCCACACTTCACCGCTGTACCGACCGGGGTAGGCGCCGAACAGGGCGGATACCAGTTCGGTACGGCCCGCGCCCACCAGCCCGGCGATGCCGAGGATTTCCCCGCGCCTGAGGAGGAATGACACGTCGTCGACGCGCTTGCGCCTGGGGTTATCGACGTCGTAGCAGGTGATATGCCGCGCTTCGAAAATCACCTCGCCGACATCATGCGGCTCGGTGGGGTAGAGGTTGCTCATTTCGCGTCCGACCATCTGGGTGATGATCTTTGGAATGTCCATGTCCGCCATTGCAGTGGTGGCGATATGTTTGCCGTCGCGGATGACGGAAACGGTGTCGCACACGGCGGCCACCTCATCGAGTTTGTGCGAGATGTACACGCACGCGACCCCCTTGGCCTTCAGGTCGTGAATGATGTCCAGCAACACCTCGATTTCGGAGCGGGTCAGGGCCGAGGAGGGCTCGTCGAGAATCAACAGGCGCGCCTTCTTGTTCAGCGCCTTGGCGATTTCCACCAGTTGCTGGTAGCCGCCGCCATACTGCGAAACCGGCAGCGCCACGTTCATGTCAGGCACTTTGAGTTCACGCATCAGCGACTCGGCGCGGTGCATCATGGCCGGGTAATTCATGCGCCCGCCGGGGAGCGTCAGCTCGTGGCCCATAAAAATGTTTTCGGCCACCGACAGGTCCGGGACCAGCGTCAGTTCCTGATGGATGATGACGATCCCGGCCGCTTCCGTTTCACTGATCGACTGTGCCTTGAGCGGTTGGCCGTCCCACAGGATTTCGCCCTCCCAGGTGCCGTAGGGATAGACCGCCGACAGGACTTTCATCAAGGTGGATTTGCCCGCGCCGTTCTCGCCGCACAGGCCGACGCACTCGCCGGGCTTCACTGTGATATCGATGCCGTTGAGCGCTTTTACACCGCCAAAGGATTTGACGATGCCGTTCATTTGCAACAGGTAGTCAGACATGGCGCAGGGCTCTACGAAGGTGTGAAGGCTTGCCCTGAGCGGCGACCCGGCTAAACCGCAGGGTCGTGCTCTGGCTTTCAGCGACGTATCAACGATCGAGGCTCATTGCCCGTCAATCTGCGCCTTGGTATAGAACCCGTCTTTCTCCAGCAGGTCGATGTTGTCCTTGGTCAGCAAGGTCGGGGTCAGCAGCATGGTGTCGACCTTCTTCATGCCATTGTCCGACTGTGAGTCAAACTTCGGCTTCTCATCGTTGCGCACCAGTTGCACAGATAGCTTGGCGGCTTCCGTGGCAATCAGTTTCAGCGGCTTGTAGACAGTCATGGTCTGCGTGCCATCGATGACCCGCTTGACCGCCGCGAGGTCCGCGTCCTGACCCGAGATAGGGACTTTGCCGGCCAGTTTCTGTGCGGCGAGGGCCTGAATCGCGCCGCCGGCAGTGGCGTCGTTGGAGGCGACGATGCCATCGATCTTGTTGTTATTACGCGTCAGGGCGTTTTCAACAATGCTCAGGGCTTCGGTAGGGTTCCACTCCTTTACCCACTGCTGGCCGACGATCTTGATATCACCTCTGTCGATAGCCGGTTGCAGCGCCTTCATCTGGCCTTCGCGCAGAATCTTGGCGTTGTTGTCGGTGGGCGCGCCGCCCAGCAGGAAGTAATTGCCCTTGGACGCTGCTTTCAGCACGCCGTTGGCCTGCATCTCGCCGACTTTTTCGTTATCGAAGGAAATGTACGCGTCGATATCGGCATTGAGGATCAGCCGGTCATACGACACCACCTTGATCCCGGCCTTCTTGGCCTCGGCAACGGCGTTGGTCAGCACGGTGGCGTTGAACGGCACGATGACGATCACATCGACGCCGCGAGAGATGAGGTTTTCTATCTGCGAGATCTGTTTCTGTTCATTGGCATCCGCTGATTGCACGAAGACCTTGGCGTCGAGCTTTTCCGCCGCCGCAACGAAGTAATCACGGTCGCGTGACCAGCGTTCCAGACGCAGGTCATCAATGGAAAAACCTATTTTCGGGTGCGCAGAGTCAGCCATCACCGGCAGGGACAGCAAGGCCAGCGCGCTGGCGAGCAGCGTACGTTTCAGGGTGTTCATAGGGTGCGTCCTTTTATTGTTGTTTGAGACACTGCTTGACTGTGGGTGATACCGATAGAACTGTAGAGCGTTGCCGGACGTCGCGTATGAAGATTTGTCGCCTGAATGTCACGGCGACGTCCAGCCAAGCCTGTCAGGCGTAGATAAAGCGGTTGACCACGCCTTCAAGCAGTTCCTGACGCCCACTGACGGCCTGCGGGTTCAGCTCGTTGGCGAAGGCGTGTTCGGCGAGCGAGGCAAGGCTGAATTCGCCTGCCAGTACCGATTGCCCGAAAGGCTGCTGCCAGCCGGCGTAGCGCTGATCCTTGAAGTGCTGGAGTTTATCGTTCTGCAGCATGGCGGCGGCACGCTCCAGCGCCAGGGCGAGGACGTCCATCGCGGCAACGTGGCCGTGGAACAGATCGATATCGTCGAGGCTCTGGCGACGCACTTTCGAGTCGAAATTGAAACCGCCATTGGTGAAGCCACCAGCCTTGAGAATCTCGTAGGTGGCGAGGGTCATCTCTTCGACGCTGTTGGGAAACTGGTCCGTGTCCCAGCCGTTCTGTGGGTCGCCACGGTTGGCGTCGATGCTGCCGAAGATTCCCAGCGAGACCGCCGTGGCGATTTCGTGGTGGAAGCTGTGCCCGGCCAACGTGGCGTGGTTGGCCTCGATATTGACCTTGATCTCGTTTTCCAGGCCGTACTGCTGCAGAAAACCGAACACCGTGGCGCTGTCGTAATCGTACTGATGCTTGGTCGGCTCCTGTGGCTTGGGCTCGATCAGCAAGTCACCCTGGAAACCGATCTTGTGCTTGTGCTCGACCACCATGCGCATGAAGCGACCGAGTTGTTCGCGTTCACGCTTGAGGTCCGTATTGAGCAGGGTTTCGTAGCCTTCACGACCGCCCCACAACACGTAGTTGGACCCTTTGAGGCGCTGGGTGGCATTCATCGCGCTGAACACCTGGGTCGCGGCGTAGGCAAAGACTTCCGGGTCCGGGTTGCTGGCAGCGCCTGCGGCGAAGCGCGGGTTGCTGAAGCAGTTGGCCGTGCCCCACAGCAGTTTTATGCCGCTCTGTTGCTGATGGCGTTCCAGGTGATCGACCATGTGCGCGAAGTTGTGGCGATACTCCTTCAGTGAGGCGCCTTCCGGTGCCACATCGGTGTCGTGGAAGCTGTAGTAGTCGATGCCGAGCTTGGAGAAGAACTCGAACGCCGCTTCGGCCTTGCCGATGGCCAGTTCCATCGGGTCACCGGACCCTTGCCAGGGGCGCTTGAAGGTGCCGACACCGAACATGTCGGCGCCCGGCCATACGAAGGTGTGCCAGTAGCAGGCCGCCATGCGCAAGTGCTCGCGCATGGGTTTGCCGAGGACCAGCTTGTCTGCGTCATAGTGGCGAAAGGCGAGGGGCGAGTCGCTGTCAGGGCCTTCGTAGCGAACCCTGTCGACGTCGGGGAAGTACGGCATGAGCGTTTTCCTTATTGTTCTTGGCGGTGTCTGGATACTAGCAACGGCCCCGCGTGCGCTGATTATGAAAATCGTCAACGCACAGTGCGATTTTGAGTGTTGAGATTCGCCGGTCAGCGGCCTAGTCTGTGGCCAACGGCGTCGTGCTTATCGAATCGGCATAAAAACAATGAAAACCGTACCTCCCGTTCACCGTATCGCGCTGTTGTTCAACGGCAGCAAGATTTATGACCGCGGCATCATCAGCGGTATCGGCAACTACCTCAGCAGCACCCGGGTGTCCTGGGACCTGTTCCTGGAGGAGGATTTCCTCTGTCGCCTGAAAGGCATCGAGCGCTGGCAGGGCGACGGGATCATTGCCGATTTCGATGACCCGCTGATCGGCGAGGCACTGGCCGGGATCAAACTGCCGGTGGTAGCGGTGGGTGGGTCCTATCAGGATGAGCGCGCCTACCCGAAGGGTATTCCTTATGTGGCGACTGATAATCACGCCTTGATCAAGGCGGCTTACGAGCACTTGATCGAGGCCGGGCTGACGCGCTTTGCCTGCTTCAGCCTGCCTGAAGCGCAAGCCAATCGCTGGGCCCAGGAGCGCGAGCAGGCCTTTCGCCGCTTGCTGCAGCGCGACGGCCTGCACGCCGAGGTCTATCGTGGCCTGGGCACCAGCGCGCCGCTCTGGGACAGCGCGGTAGAACAGCAGATCGCCTGGCTGCAAAGCCTGCCCAAACCGATCGGCATCATCGCCGTGACCGACGCCCGCGCTCGTCAGCTATTGCAGGCCTGCCTGACCGCCGGAATTGCCGTCCCCGAACAGGTGGCGCTGATCGGCATCGACAATGATCCGTTGACCAGAACCCTCACTCGCGTGCCACTGAGTTCGGTCGTTCAGGGCACCGACACCATGGGCCGCACCGCCGCACGTCTGCTGCACCAGATGCTGCACGGCATGCCGTCCTCGGGTACCCACATTCTGATACCGCCGGATACTGTCAACGTGCAGGCTTCGAGTCTGCATCAGCCTTTGGGTGACCCCTATGTCATGCAAGCGCTGCTGTTTATTCGGCAGTACGCGTGCCAAGGCATCAAGACTGCACAGGTCGCCGCCTACGTGGGCGTTTCGCGCTCGTCACTGGAGTCACACTTTCGCCGCGTAAGGGGCTGTAGCGTGCATGACGAGATCCTGCGTTTCAAACTGGCCGCCGCTGCGAACGGACTGGAAAACACCGGGCTGGCCATTGCCGAAATCGCCCGTGATTGTGGTTTTCGGTCTGCGCAATACCTGCACACCGTGTTTCGTCGCGAGTTCGGCTGCACGCCGCGAGAGTACCAGCAGGGTGCCAATGCGGCCGTGCAATGCTCAAGTGCCTGACAAGGTCAGGCAGCCACGACCCTGATCGTCCAGAAGTCGGTAGACAGATTTTCATCCAGCAGATAACTGTAGGGCAGGGTGAAGTAGCCTTCCATGCCCCAGCCAGCGCCCCATGAGTTGCGCAAGATGAAATGCTGATGGGCATCGTTGTAGCCCACTGCCAATACGCAGTGCCCTCCCAGCATTTTTTCGTGAGGACCCGGCATTGGGGCATGCCCGGTCTTGGCAACTTTCTTGCTTTCAAAGCTCTCGTAGACGGAAAAACCAATGACAAACGGATAACCTGCCGCCAGGCAGCCTTTCATCTGGTTGAGGTTTTGCGCAACTTTCTGATAAGACACCGCCTTGTACTTTCTTGCATCCTTGTAGCAGGCTGCCGGAGGTTTGACAGCGAACTTTTCAATATCATAAGGCCACTCTTCTTCAGGGCAATCACCTTGCTTCGCAACACTTTTAATGCCGTGCCGGATCATCGCGCCGCTGTCCGAATCGACGGTATGTTCAATAACCCGTTCGTTGTAATAGATAAACAACCGCGAGGGTTCGAATGCTGGCGTCAGCTTTTGCTTCATGCGATCAAACTGAATCGCTCCGGCAATACCGTTTGCGGTGCAACTGCCCAGTTGGCCCTGATCGTATACAGGCGGGCAATGGGGGCGCAGGTCAACCCTGTGTGGAAGCGCCGCCAGTGCGGTGGGCGGGGCGGCATACAGATGATCGCGATGATCAGGCAGATCGCGAATCCATCCATACTGTTTGACGGTATAGGTCATTCCGTTTCTCCTTGTAAGGCACGGTCAGGAAAATTGATATCGCTCATGTAAGCAGGTTTTTGATAGGCGTTGGATTAAAATTCATTTAGTACCTAGTGTGCTATGAGTTGGCCAGGCAGGCTTGGTTGGCCAGGGGTGTTAGTTGAGTAAAAACCATTTTAATCAGTTCATTACATGGCCTTATGCAATGCACTTACACCTCTTTTTGCGCATGGCACGGACCAGGGTTTTTATCGGAAGTGGCGAAACGATACCGCTTGGGCGGAACCTGTCCTGCACCTGATAAGCGTACCAATGGGTACATTTAAATTGACAGCGTGCGGTGTACGGGCTAAAACATACTCCTTGGTACAGTTATGGGCGAAACGTCACTCGTCGCATGCAAGATAAGGGGGTAGGGGATGGAGACGATGCAACTGCATGAAGTACTGACTGCTCGCCTGCGTATCGATAAGCCGCAAGCGCTTTGCAACCCGCAGCGGGGCCAGCGCAGCAGCGGTGAGATACTGGGAGGAGAATTTAACGGCGATGGATTGCAGGGGCAGGTTCTTCCGGGAGGCAGTCTTTTTCTCGTGCCCCAGGATGACAGCCTTGCACGATTCAGCCTGTACTACACCTTGCTGACTGACGATGGAATAAAGATAGATGTCGTTGGAGAGGGGCTCGTGGCCTTCGATGAAGCGGACCGCGCACCATTGGACGAATCGCGCTGTCGGTGCACGTGCAGCAAGCAGTTCAGCGTTGCTTCCGGTACGCATGATGACCTGCAGAGAAACCTGTACGTCGGCAGAGTAAATATACACGCCGGGGATGACAGCATGCGTGTCAGTATTTTTCAGGTTAACGAGATATAAAGAGCCTTCACAGAAGCGGGCAGATGTGAAAGCACGTGTTGGCTTTGTCTATCGAGGCGCAACCCTTGTCGTCGACACCTGTCGGGCCCGGCGCAACGAAATTTAAATTATTTTTTCTATTGATGTATAGAAGCAGGGCTTGATTCGTTTGCACCCGGAAGAGGGGGGGCTTGTCAGGCCTGAGGGTGTGGGAGCTGGTTGCTCAGGGTACTCGGCAGCACAAGCAAAGCATCGTGAAAAGGCTTCATCCGGGGCCGTTGAAGCATGTTCATTACATCCCGATCATTTTGTCGAAGTCGCCAGTTCACAGGGGTTTGAAGTGCTCGAAATGTTGTCTCCCGACAAGCAGCTCGAGCGTTACTGTTAAAGGCGTGAGGAGGGTCTGTCGCTCACGCCGAATATCTATCTGGTTTATTCGGTTAAGGCGTGAACCTTACTGGCTGACAAAAAAGCTCAGTCCTTTGCTGATCGCACACTCATAACTCACCGGCGTACCCACTTGTTGATAGCCAGGAACATTCAGCGTGGTCATGCTGAATGTGGCTGTGCCGTTCGAGCGTACCTGATAGCGAATGAATTGCTCGATGGGCTTGTTATCGCGGTCGAGGCTGAAATGAGTGTCCGAAAACGCCAGGGTGCCGTCGGGGGTGATGCGGTAGGCATCGATGCGTTTGCCGCCTTTGGTTTTGGACGGCTCGGCACCGGCGATCGAGGATTTGCATTGTCCCAGGTCGATCACCACGGCGACCGATTTTCCGGTATTCAATGCCTGGGTAATGGCAGAGTAGGTGGGTAGCGCGTCGCCTGCGTGAGCGAGGCCTGGCATTGAAAGAGCAAGCAGTGCAGCGGCGTAGGAATGTTTCATGGCAGCTCCAGGAAGTCAGTCTGAAGGGGGAAAAGACCCGTCCATCTCGCGATTATCGAGCGTCGCGAAACCTACCATAAGCTTCGATTCAGGTGGGCCCACGATAGCAGTGGCACCTCTCTGTTCAGAGCATCTTCATCCTTTGCCCTGTTCTGCCGATAGACATGACGGAGTTAATTTATTCACCGGTCACGGGAAGGGGATTGAAGATGCTGAGACAGCTGAAAATAGCCGCGCGGACCTCCGCCTGCTTTGCGTTGATGGTGGTGCTGGTGTTCGGGCTTGGTATTTTCAGCATTCAGCAATTGCACGGTATTCGTGAGCAATCGCTTGAAATAGAAAACGATGCGCTTCCCGGGATTGCGCTGGGTGACGATATTGCCCTGGCGGTCGAGAAAACCCGCACGACGGTGGCCAAAATGCTTGCCGCTCATGATATGGCGCAGGTGACTCTGGCTCATACCGAGTTCCTTGACAGGAAGGCCGGGTTCCAAAAGGCCGTAGAGGCCTACGACCCGCTGATCACCGAGGATGACGAGCGCGCGCTCGTCGAGGGGCTGAAGAGTACTTATCAGGGCTACATCGAGCGTGCCGAGAAGGTCTATACGCTGATCAACGAGAATCAGGCGGAGGCCGGAAGGGCGCTGGTCTGGGGCGAGATGAAGGCCATGGCGGAAGGTATGGAAACGGCGCTTGGCAAGCTGGAAAAGATCAATGATGACTCCGAAGCCGAATCCAGCGCAGCAGCGACGTCGGTGTATGAAAACGCCCTGATCGTCACTCAGGGGGTCATGTTTCTGACGGTGTTGCTGACGGTATTGCTTGCCTGGCGTCTGACCAAAAGTCTGGCAGTGCCGATCAGTCAGGCGCTGCACAGCTCGGAAACCATTGCCGCGGGCGACCTGCGTCCCAGCGCAATCAACCGTGAGGGCACTGATGAAGCGGCCCTGTTGCTGCAATCGATGGAGCGCATGCGCGGCAATCTGAGCCAGACCCTGAGTCAGGTGGGCGATGCCGCTCACCAGTTGGCGTCGGCCACGGAAGAAATGAGCGCCTTGATGGTCAACAGCAACGCCGATCTGGTGGTGCAGAACAGCGAAATAGAAATGGCCGCCACCGCGGTCACCGAGATGAGTCAGGCGGTCGATGAAGTCGCGCGTAATGCGGTGACCACTTCGGTGGAATCCAGAGCCTCTTCGGTGTCGGCCCGCGAAGGTCAGGAAGAGCTCAATCAAACCGTCAAATCGATCCTTGAGCTGACCCGAAATGTGGGCACGGCGTCGGTCGAGGCGCAGGCGCTGGCAACCCGCACGCTGGATATCACCAAGGTGCTGGATGTCATTCGCGCGGTGTCCGAGCAAACCAACCTGCTGGCGCTCAACGCTGCCATTGAAGCGGCACGCGCGGGCGATGCCGGACGGGGTTTTGCCGTGGTCGCCGACGAGGTGCGCGCGCTGGCCCACCGCACCAGCGAATCGACGCGCGAGATCGAAACCATGGTCGGGCACATCCAGCAGGGCACCAAAAGTACCCTGCTTGCGCTTGAAGTCAGTACCGAACAGGCGCAACGCACCAAACAACAGGCCGAGTCGGCCAATGCCGTGCTGGCCAGCATCGCCAGCTCGGTGATGGTTATCGATGAGCGCAATACGGTGATCGCCAGCGCCTCCGAGGAGCAGGCACTGGTTGCGCGGGAAGTGGACCGCAACCTGGTGCGCATCCGTGACTTGTCGGCACAATCGGCGGTGCGCACCAGCCAGACCGGCAGCGCCAGCCAGTCGCTGGCCGAGCTGGCGAGTGACCTGACGATCACCCTGGGGCAATTCAAGCTCGGATAACACGCGCCTATAGCAGGCCTGTTCCCGCATCGATTCGCTGTTGTCCGTGCAACAGCGAATCGACAATGTGTTTGGCGCTGACGCCGGCAAAGCCAGGCCACTCCGCGCAAACGCCATCTGGCGCAACAGCTTGAAAGCGCCTGGCGCAGGGCTTCACGCCATCGCCAGGCGGCGCACAAGGCTTTGGGCATGACCTGTGCACTGCCGATCAGGATTGTTTTCCTGAGCCAGCGGAGCCACCCGAATGCCTGATGCCGTCCCGACCCCCAAGACCAAACGCCTGCATGCAATAGGGCGCACCCTGGTGCTGAGCCTGTTGGCCACCAGCCTCGTCGCAACCGCGTATGCCGAGGACAGCGACGTGCCTTCGCTGGCGGGCAAACGCATTGCGATCAGCATGACCGGCACCAGTCACTACTTCGATATCAAGGCCTTCCAGGCGCAGGTGGATGAGGTCAAGCGCCTGGGCGGCACGCCCATCACGCTCGATGCCGGTCGTAACGACAAGAACCTGGTCAATCAATTGCAGACCGTGGTCACGCAAAAGCCCGATGCAGTGATCCAGACCCTTGGCACTCTCAGCGTTATCGACCCCTGGCTCAAGCGCATCAGCAAGGCGGGGATTCCGCTGTTCACCATTGATGCGCCATCGCAATACAGCCTCAACAACACAACCTCCGACAACGTTGCCACCGGCAAGGCGCTGGCCGGGCAACTGATCAAGGACGCAGGTGGCCAGGGTAACGTGCTGGTGTTCAATGGCTTTTATGGCGTACCGGTCTGTGCCATTCGTTATGACCAGCTCAAGTTGGCGCTCAAGGATCATCCGCAGCTGAAAATCATCGAGCCGGAGTTGCGCGATGTCATTCCCAACACGGTCCAGGACGCCTATTCGCAAGTCTCGGCGTTGCTCAACAAGTACCCCAAAGGCAGTGTTTCGGCGATCTGGGCCGCGTGGGACATTCCCCAGCTTGGCGCCAGCAAGGCGCTGATCGACGCCGGCAGAACCGAAATCAAGACCTACGGCGTCGACGGCACGCCGGAGGTGCTCGAGCTGATGCGCCGCGAAGATTCGCCGGTGGGTGCTGTGGTTGCCCAGCAGCCTGCATTGATCGGCAAGACTGCGGTGCAGAACGTCGCCCGTTACCTGGCCGGGCAGCACGATCTGCCAAAGGAGACCCAAGTGCCCACCTTGCTGACCACGGCCGCCAATCTGCCGGATGTGCAAAAGCTCAGAGGCGATAACTGACGCGGGAGATCGATCATGGGATCAGCGATTACAGACGTTGCGGCGCTGCCACCAGCCTTGCACTTGAAGGGTATCAGCAAGCGCTTTGGGGCCACTCAGGCGCTGGATGGCGTCTACCTGCGGGTCGAGGCCGGAACGATTCACGGGCTGGTGGGGGAAAACGGGGCGGGCAAGTCGACCCTGATCAAGGTTCTCGCCGGTATTCATCGTGCCGATGCCGGCCGTTTGAGTATTCATGGCCAGCCGTTCGACAATTTCACGCCGCGTCAGATCGAGGCTGCAGGCGTGCACTTCATTCATCAGGAGCGACTCCTGCCAGGCAGCTTCAGCGTCGGCGAGGCTCTGTTTTTCGGGCAGGAAATCAAGCGTGGCCCCTTCGTCGATCGCCGCGCTCAGGAGCGTGAGGCAGCAAGGCTTCTGGACGATTACTTTGCCATGCGCCTGCCCGCCGGGGCGCTGGTACGCGATCTGGACAGCGCCCAGCGGCAAATACTGCAGATCACTCGCGCGTTGCTGGCCAAGCCGAAGGTACTGGTGTTCGACGAGCCGAGTGTGTCACTGGTCAAGCAGGAGGTGGACCGCTTGCTGGACATCGTTCGCCGCCTGCGCGATGAAGGGCTGACCATTGTCTACATTTCCCACTACTTGCAGGAGATCGAATCGCTGTGTGATCAGGTCACCGTGCTGCGTAACGGACGCGATGTGGCGGTGCTCGATCCGGCTCTCACCAGCACCGCGCAGATCGCCCGGCTGATGGTCAATCGCGAGGTAGGCGAGCAATATTTCCGTGCCCGGACATTATCCGGCGCGCCCGTGCTTCAACTGCGCGGACTGGGGGCAGGGCGCTTCTACGACGGCGTTGACCTGAGCGTACGGTGTGGCGAAGTACTGGGCCTGACCGGGCTGGTCGGTTCGGGTGCCAAGGAGCTGCTCAAGAGCCTGTTCGGGCTGCTCAAGCCGGATCGCGGCGAATTGCTCTTGAACGGTCAGCGGTTGCAGCTGAAATCACCGCGTGACGCGGTACGCTATGGCATCGCGCTGGTCCCCGAGGAGCGCCGCACACACGGCGTGGCACCGGCGCTTTCGGTGCTGGAGAACATCACCCTTGCCAGCCTGGGGCGCTTCAGCCGCTGGGGATTGCTCGACGCTGCGGCGCAGGCCGGGGAAAGCCAACAGCTGATCGATGAACTGGCAATCAAGACCTCAGGCCATGATGCGCCGGTGCACGCGCTCAGCGGTGGCAACCAGCAGAAGGTTGCGCTGGGCAAATGGCTGAGCCGCCATTCGACGTTATACCTGCTGGACGAGCCCAGCGTGGGTGTCGACATCGGCGCCAAGGTGGAAATCTACCGGTTGATTGCCAAGCTTGCCGAGGGCGGCGCGGCGGTGCTGGTGCTGTCGTCGGACTTGCCGGAACTGATCGGCATCACTCAGCGCATTGTGGTCCTGCACAGAGGACGCGTTGCAGGCGAATTCGACTCATTGAGCACAGACAGCGACCAGTTGCTGGCCTGCGCCACGGGCGCCACTGAAAGCGACCATGACAGCCAATCATTCCCTCCGGAGGCCCATTATGTCCGCGCTTGATCTATCCGTTGCGCAGGCTGACGATCCAGCGCAACGCTGGCTCGTGCAACTGGCGCAGCGCGGTTCGTTGCTGGTGTTTCTGGCGATTCTGCTCGGCTTTGCCGTCAGTGCGCCGAACTTTCTCAGCCTTGGCAACATCAGCAATGTGTTCGCCCAGTCAGCAACGCTCGGCATACTCGCGCTGGGCCTGACCTGTGTGGTCATCGGTGGTGGTTCCAATGTGGTCAGTGGCGGCCTGGACCTGTCGCTGGCGGCCAATCTCGGTCTGTGTGCGGCCGTCTACAGCAGCCTGAACAATGCCGGGCTCGATGCCTGGCAAGCGATTGGCCTGACGCTCGGCTGCGGCCTGCTGGTCGGCGCGTTCAACGGTATGGCGGTGGTGTTTTTACGCTTGCCGCCGTTACTGGCAACGCTGGCGAGCATGAACCTGATTGCCGGCCTGGAACTGGTGCTGACCCAGAACACTGTGCTCGCGACCGACTCGGCATTGCTGGACAGCCTGGCGTCCGGCGTCTGGCTGGGTGTTCCGGCGCTGGCCTGGGTGCTGCTGGGTGTCGCGGCGGTGTTGTGGCTGGTGATTCAGCACAGCGCGTTCGGCTTGCGTTTGTACGCCATCGGTGAATACCCGCAAGCAGCCGAGGCTGCCGGGTTGAATCTGCGGCGCTATGTGTTTGCCAGTTACCTGATTGCCGGTGGCTGCGCTGCGCTGGCTGCATTCTGCTCCGCAGCGTTTTTCAGCGGCAGCACGACCGGTTCCGGTGACATGCTGCTGTCAGTGGTGGCCATCGCCTTTCTCGGCGTGGTGTTCTCGCGGCGACTGACTGCCAATATTCCCGGCACGCTGTTGGCGACGCTGCTGCTGGGCTTTCTGATCAACGGCTTTCAATTGCTGAACATTTCCAGCTTCTGGGTCAACGGCGTGCAAGGCGTGTTGATTCTGCTGGTGGTGGCATTTTCCGGGGCACTCGGCCGCCGGGAGGGTGAACAATGAGTACGCTGGCCCTGAATACCTCTTCGACGCTGGTAAAGGTGCTGCCGCGCCTGTTGCCAGCGGTCCTGCCGCTGTTGGTGCTGATTATCCTGCTGTTTTTCGCGATCAATGCACCGGGCTTTCTGAGTTGGGGCAATCTGTCGAGTCTGGTGCTGAATAACTTCGTGTTGCTGGCCATCGTGGCAATCGGCATGACCTGGGCTGTTGCGGCTGGCGGTATCGATCTGTCGGTGGGCACGGCGCTGGACTTTGCCAGCCTCGGTTTCGTGGTCACCCTGAATGGCGGTCATGGTCTGGGCGCGGCCGTTGCGGTGGCTATGCTGGCAGGGGGCATCGCCGGGGCGTTCAACGCGATGCTGATCGCCGGGCTGCGTATTTCGCCGTTTCTGGCGACACTGGGGACGTTGTTTATCGGTACCAGCGTGCAGCAGTTGTTATCCGACGGTGGCCAGCCGATCTATATCGCTCAGGGCGCGTTGCCGGGTATCAGCGCTGTGCTGATCCTCGGCGTGCCATTGCCGCTGCTGGTGGTCGGCGTGCTGGCAGCGCTTTACGGGCTGATCCTGGCGCGCGGACGTCTGGGGCGGGAAATCCTCGCGCTGGGCACGCAGCCGCAACTGGCGTATTACTCGGGCTTGCCCACGCGACGCATTGCCATGCAGGTGTTTTTCGCCAGCGCGCTGGCCTGTGCGGTGGCGGGTATCCTGCTCAGCTCCACGGTTAACGCCTACGTACCGATGTCGGGCAACGCTTACCTGATCAATGCCATCGGCGCCGTGTTCATCGGTACGACGCTCAGTCGTCAAGGGCGTCCGAATATTCCGGGCACACTTTTGGGCGTGCTGTTCATCAACGTGATCGCCAATGGCCTGTTGCTGATCGGCTGGAACTTCTATTGGCAGCAGGTTGCGACCGGGGCGCTGATCTTTCTGGTGCTGGCGTTCAGTTTTACCAGTCGCCACCTGCTGCGTAACGCGGCGTAAGTGTGCCTCAAGCGTTGCCTTTACCGCTGCCGATCTGCCAGACAAACGGCGGCTCGGTGCCGTTGATGCGCCAGTCACCGACAATGCGCGCCTTGTAGATCAGCGGATTGTGCGAGGCGGCTGTGCGCGCATTGCGCCAGTGGCGGTCCAGCGCCTTGTTGACGCTGACACCTGAAGCGCCTAGCGCGTTGAACAGATCGCTGGTAGCGCGCAGCACCAGTTCCGAGACGATCACCTGGGCCTTGGCGGTCTCGATTTCGGCGGCGATATTGGCGTCTTTTTCCCGTTGTGGGTCATTGCCGAAGCGCGCCACGTAGGCACGCTGCAACGGCTCCGCGGAGCGCAGCGTTGCGGCCTCGGCGGCGTAGACCTGGGCAGCGATCTGACCGACCACTTGCTGCACCTGCGAATCCTGGCTGACGCTCCCGGCGTTGCCATGGCTGAAGACGCGTTTGCGATCGCGCACTTCCTGAGCGATGTCGCGTTCGACAGCTCGACCGATACCGGCCAGCACCGCCAGCAGCACCAGTTGATAAAACGCGGTCTGGTATTTGAAGCGTTGCTCGAACGGTATGACGTGTGTGGCCGGCAGCGGCACGTTGTCGTAGACCGAGGTGCCGCTGCCGGTGGTGCGCTGGCCGAACCCGCCCCAGTCATCACTGTGACGCACGCCGGCATGCCTGGCGTCGACCACCGCGATCACATCGGCGCCAGTATCGGAGCGCTGAGCATAGACGTCGATCCAGTCGGCAAAGATGCTGCCGGTGCTGTAGTACTTGGTGCCGTTGAGCACGAAACCATCGCCTTGCGGGCTGACCTTGGTCATCACATCGCCGATTTTCACCGCGCCGACTTCGGTCCAGCCGTTACCCACCAGATCCCCGGCGACAAAGCGCGCAAACCACTGGTCACGGTCAGCGCCGGGCGGTGCATTCAGACGGTCCTCGACAAAGGCGAAGTGCGCACGCAGGGCTTGCGGAATGTTCGAATCGGCTTCGGCCAGCTCGATCAGCAGTTGAAACAGCTGGATGATCGAAGCACCTGCACCGCCATATTCGATAGGCACACGCACAGCGCCGAAACCGGCTTTCTGCAGCCAGGCAATCGGTTCATGAGGCAGGGCGCGGGCTTTTTCGCGTTCGACGCTGCCAGCGCCGATCTCACGGAAGATCGGGCGAAATCGGTTGGCCAGGGTTTCGTAATCGGTCCCCAGCGAGAGCGGGTTCGAGCCGGTTGTTTGAGTCATGCAGTACTCCTGAGCGCGAAGACATCGGCACACGGGCCGGTGGAAGGTTCGCCGGACTCTCTGCATGCTTTGTGCCTGAATGTAACTGACTGATTTTAATGATTTATTTATGGGGCGATGGTTTTCTTGTTGATCAGACAACAGTGGCATGACTGCTGGCTGGCAAATCCCACCGCGTCGTCAGCCACGTCGGCAGCTCGTCAGCCCTGAAATACCTGTGTCTGCGCTGGACGCGCTGCGAGTACGCCGCTGTTCGGCCAGCAACAGCGTTCGAACATTTTGCGCTGCAGGGTGCGGCTATTCATGTGGATTGCTTCGCAACTTATTGCTTTTAAAGGTAAATATTTTTCGGCACGGGCTGTGCAGTGTTCAGGGTCAAGCGTGTTGAGTGTTTTCAACCTGTCGCCAACGAGCAGGAGCCTGTCCATGAGTTTCCCTTCCTCCCTTGCAACTGCCGCACCTCCCGCAGCGCACGTCATTGGCTCGGACGCCGAAGCCATTGAAGTGGCCAGGGCACTGGCCGGTCGCTTCGCTGAAGAAGCTTCAGTGCGTGATCGCGAACGGCGTCTGCCAGTCGCCGAGCTGGATGAGTTCTCCGCCAGCGGCCTGTGGGCCATTACCGTACCCAAGGCCTACGGCGGTGCGGGCGTTTCCTATGTCACCGTCGCGGAAGTGATCAAGCTCATTTCTGCCGCCGACCCGTCACTCGGGCAAATCCCGCAGAACCATCTGGGCGTGCTCGATATTCTCTTGCAGACCGGCACCGAGGCGCAGAAGCGCTACTACTTCGGCAAGGCGCTGGCCGGCTACCGCTTCGGCAATGCGTTCTCCGAGTCGAAAAGCAAGAACGCCGGCGCCTTTCAGACCCGGATTCGCCTCGAGGGTGAGCACGCAGTGCTGGACGGCGAAAAGTTCTACTGCACCGGCGCCCTGTTCGCGCACATCGTGCCGGTTTCCGGCGTCAACGAGCAGAATCAGGCGTTCATCGCCTTCGTCGAGCGCGACAACCCGGGCTTGACCATCATCGATAACTGGGACGGTTTCGGGCAGCGCACCACGGCCAGTGGCGGGGCGGTGTTAAAGGCCGTTCGCGTACCCTCGAGTGCGGTGATCCCGGCGCATCGCGCTTTCGACGAACCGACGGCCAATGGGCCGATTTCGCAGATCATTCAGGCGGCGGTGGACACTGGCATTGCTCACGGCGCGTTCGAGGAAACCCTGAAGCATGCCCGGCTGGCCCGCCCATGGATCGACAGCAAGCAGGATTTCGGCTGGCAGGACCCGTTCAGTATTGCCGCCATCGGCGACTTGCAGTGGCGGCTGCACGGTACCGACGCGATCCTCGCCAAAGCCGGACAGGCCATCGACCATGCCCTGGCCGAACCCAGTGAAGCCAGCGTCGCTCAGGCCTCGGTGATCGTCGCCCAGGCCAAGGTGCTGTCGGCGCAGATTGCCTTGTTCGCCAGCAGCCAGCTGTTCGAACTGGCCGGCACCCGCTCGGTGCTCGGTAAACTCAATCTGGACCGCTACTGGCGCAACGCGCGGACCCACACGCTGCATGACCCGGCACGCTGGAAATACCACCTGATCGGCAATCAGGTGCTCAACGGTATCGCACCGCCACGTCACGCCTGGAACTGATCAAGGAGTACGCCCATGACGCATCCCGCAATTACCGCACAACTGGCGGTCGCCACCGAAGACCTCGATCAGGCGCGCCAGGGCCTGCAAGACACCCTCGATTACCTGCGTGAGCATGGTCGGCCGTGGTCGCTCAGTGGCCTGCAGCGCATCATCGATGAGCCCTACGTGATCAGCAAGGTCGGGGATCTGCAGATTCGTCTGGACGTCGCCGCCGCGCTGCTGGAGCGCGCCCGGCGGCTGGACGGTTCGGCCGAGCAACGCCTGATCGCCAGCAGCGAAGCGGTCATTGCCAGCGCCGATGCTTTGCAAACGGTGGGCAATATTCAATACGAATTGACCGGGCAGCGCCCGTCATTGTCAGCCCCGGCCGGTCGCGAGCCGCTGCGCTGGCACTATCAGGTTATCGGCAATCAACGCCTCAACGGCGTGGTTCCGCCACAGCTTCAGGAGTAAGTGTATGTCCCGCCAAATCCGCCTCAACGCGTTTGACATGAACTGCGTCGGCCATCAATCGCCGGGCCTCTGGGCGCATCCGCGCGACCGCTCCTGGCAGTACAAGGACCTCGAATACTGGACCGATCTGGCGAAAATCCTCGAGCGCGGCAAGTTCGATGGGTTGTTCATTGCCGATGTGCTGGGCATTTATGACGTGTATCGCGGCAACGGCGAGGCGGCGATTCGCCAGGCCACCCAGGTGCCGGTCAATGACCCGTTGCAGCTCATCCCGCCCATGGCGCTGGTGACCGAGCACCTGGGCTTCGGCCTGACGGCGTCGCTGTCGTTCGAACATCCCTATCCGTTTGCCCGTCGCCTGTCGACGCTGGATCACCTGACCAAGGGGCGCGCAGGCTGGAATATCGTCACCTCGTATCTGGAAAGCGGCGCGAAGAACCTGGGCCAGAAAACCCTTACCGAACACGACGCGCGTTACGACTACGCAGAGGAGTATCTGGAGGTTTGTTACAAACTCTGGGAAGGCAGTTGGGAAGACGGCGCGATTCTGCGTGACCGGGAGCGCCGTGTATTCAGTGATCCGAGCAAGATTCACGAGATTCGCCATGTCGGCAAACACTTCCAGGTGCCTGGCATCCACTTGTGCGAGCCGTCGCCGCAACGCACGCCTGTGCTCTATCAGGCCGGCGCTTCAAGCCGCGGCAAGCAGTTCGCCGCCGAGCACGCCGAATGCGTTTTCGTTGCAGCGCCCTCGAAAGTGCTGCTGAAAAAGACCGTGGCCGATATCCGCCGGCGCACCGCAGAGGCTGGCCGCGACCCGTCCAAGGTGCTGATTTTCAATTTGCAGACGGTGATCCTCGGCGAGACGGATGTCAAGGCCAGGGCCAAATTCGAGGAATACAAAAGCTGGGTCAGTTATGAGGGCGCAATGGCCTTGATTTCCGGCTGGACCGGTATCGACTTCAGCCAGTTCAAGCCCGACGAACCCCTGCGCCACGTTCATACCAATGCCATTCAGTCGGCCGTCGAGACCTTTTCCACGGCAGACCCGAACACGATATGGACGCCGCAGGCCCTGGCCGATTGGGTCGGCATCGGCGGCTTCGGCCCGCTGTTTGTCGGCAGTCCGGAAACCGTGGCCGATCTGCTGCAGGAGTGGGTTGAAGAAACCGACGTCGACGGGTTCAACCTGGCTTACGCACTGACCCATGAAACCTTCATCGATGCGGTCGAGCTGTTGGTGCCGGAGCTCCAGAAGCGCGGTGTCTACAAGACCGAATACGCCAAGGGCACGTTGCGCGAGAAGCTGTTTGGCGACGGGCCACGCCTGGAAGCAGGGCATCCGGGTGCCGGATTCCGCGACCTGGCTGCGCTGCAGCGCAACCGGCAGACGGAGAGTGCCTGAAATGTGATGACTGTCGTCGCGCAGGCGGCGCGGCGCAGATTCGTGACGCGGCGCGTCACGACAAGCGTTCCCACGCGGGAGCGTGAGGAACGATCGTCCTGTAACTATCGTACCCATGCTGCGCACAGCACCGGTCACAACTCCAGCTTGTAACCCACCCCGTACAGCGACTGGATCGGGTCCTGACCCGGGCAGGCCTGTTCCAGTTTGCGGCGCAGGTTGCGGATGTGGCTGTCCACGGTGCGGTCGGTCACTACGCGGTGATCCGAGTAGAGCCTGTCCAGCAAGTGGTCACGGGAGAAGACCCGGCCCGGTGAGCGGGCAAAGGTCGCCAGCAGACGCAGTTCCACCGGGGTCAGGTCCAGGGTGACCCCGTTGAACGAGGCCTGGTAATGCGCTTCGTCCACCTGCAAACCCTTGGGCGGGTGCGGCTCGCTGGAAGAGCTCCGACGCAGGATGGCTTTGACGCGAGCGACCATCTCCCGTGGGCTGAACGGTTTGCAGATATAGTCGTCGGCACCGAGGTCCAGGCCCAGCAACCGGTCGATTTCCTCGACGCGTGCGGTGATCATGACAATGGGCACATCGCTGAAGCTGCGCAGTTCCTTGCAGATGTCCATGCCATCGCGGCCAGGCAGCATGATGTCGAGCAGGATCAGTTGTGGCGCGTTCGCTCTGACAGCAGGCACAACGTCCAGCCCGTTACTCAGGCAGTGGGTCGAATAGCCGGCCGCGATCAGGTAGTCGCGCATCAGCGACGCCAGCTTGGGCTCATCTTCGACAATGAGAATCAGTGTGTCGAGGCTGGCAGCGGTCATGGGCGCAGGTGTCCTGGCAGGCACAGGGTCAGCCAGAGGCCGCCTGTGGGCGAGTGGTCGGCGCTCAGGGTGCCGCCGTGGGCGAGGGCGATGCTGTGACAGATCGCCAACCCCAGACCCGCACCGCCGCTGGCGCGGTTACGCGAGGTTTCACCGCGATAGAAGCGTTCGAACAGTCTGGGCAATTGCTGCGGGTCGACGCCGGGTCCGGAATCCATCACATCGACGCGCACCTCATCGCCCTGCAAAGCGGCACGCACATGCACTGTCCCCCCGGCATCGGTGTAGCGCACCGAGTTTTCCAGAAGGTTGCCGATCAATTGCTGCAGGCGCCCTGGGTCTGCATGCACCGGCAGAGCTCCGCCAGCAAGCTCCAACTGCAAATGCAACTGACGGGCTGCGCAACGCTCTTCGAACATGTCAGTGATATTCGTCAGCAGCTCCGCCAGGTCACAGTCGACCTTGCGGTAGGTCAGGGCGCCCACATCCGCCAGGGACAGCTCATACAGATCATCCACCAGCTTGCTGAGCATGCCGACTTCGCCCTGCAGGGACTTCATCGATGCCTGATCCAGTGTGCGCACGCCATCCTCGATGGCTTCCAGTTCGCCACGCAAGACCGACAGCGGGGTGCGCAGCTCATGGGACACATCGGCCATGAACTCGCGGCGCATCTTCTCATTGCGTTCCAGGGTGTACGCCAGCTGGTTGAAGTCGCGCGCCAGTTGACCCACCTCGTCGTTGGAGGACACCGCCACGCGGCTGGCGTATTCACCTGCGGCGAGGCGATGGGTTGCTGCGGCCACCCGCTTGACCGGATCGAGCAGGGTGCGCGCGATCCACCAGGCAATCAGCACCGCCAGCAGCAGTGACAGCACACCCATCGCCAGGCTGGCGCGCAACTGATACTGCTGAAAGCGCTCACCACCGGCTTCGCTGACACTTTGAAAGGGCGTGACCGCCATCCAGCCAACGACGTTGCCGTCGACTTCCACCGGGCGCATGAATTCATCGTCATGGACCCCTGGAAAGCCCATCACCAGGTTCTTCTGCGCATCCAGCAGCGCGATCCGGAACACCGCGCCGGTCAAGTCGGAAGTAGGCGGTGTCGCCAGCCCGGGGATGGCGAAATCCTGTGCCGGTTCCGGGCGCATCACTTCGAACCAGCGATCCTTGTTGTCACGCATGAATTCCCAACTGCCTTCGCGTGCATAGGCAGCGGCCAACCGCGGCAGGACCGGCGACATGCGTTGCATGGCCTGTTCGTTGAGGTAGCCCAGAAAGCCGCGGGCAAAACTCCAGTTCGCGGTCAGGCCCATGATCAGGATTACTGACAGTACGCTGGCCAGTACCGCGACAAACAGTTTGGTGGAGATACTCGATTTCATGAAGGCCCGGGTTTTACGTGAAGACGGCGTCCATTTAGGCCTTCGTGACAGCAAGTTTCAAGTCAACGCGGCAATCTTCAATTTTCCTGCACATTTGCCTCGCACTCTGACGTCAGGCTTTCGCCACAACGTCCTGAGGCAATCATGTCGAGCAAGATTTTCGCCAAATACCTGATGACTTTGACCTTTGTCATCTACGCAGCCCTTATCGGTCTTCTGAGCGGTTGTTCTGACGGTGATTCGCCGCCTGCTGCGGAGAAACCGAGCGTGTCGGTGGTCACCGTCAAACCGCGCAGCCAGTCGCTGACCACCGAGCTGGCGGGGCGCACCAAAGCGTTCATGGTTGCCGAGATACGGCCCCAGGTCAGCGGCATCGTGCAGCAGCGACTGTTCGTCGAAGGTGCCGAAATCAAGTCTGGTCAGCCGTTGTACCAACTCGACAGCGCGACCTACCAGGCGGCTCTGGCAGAATCGCAGGCCACGCTCGCCAAGTCCCGTGCCACGCTCAAGTCCGCACAGGCCACCGCCAAACGCGATGTGCAGTTGGCCAGGATCGACGCCATCAGCCAGCAGGATAAAGAAGACGCCGAGGCCAGCCTGCTGACTGCCGCCGCCGAGGTGAAAGTGGCGGAGGCCGATGTGCAGACCGCACGCATCAATCTGGCCTACACACGGATTACCGCGCCCATCAGCGGCCGCATCGAGACCTCGACCGTGACCCCCGGTGCATTGGTGGTGGCCCAGCAGGACACCGCGCTGACCACGGTTCAGCAGCTCGACCCGATTTACGTCGATGTCACCCAGTCCACCACCGAGTTGCTGCGTCTCAAGCGCGACCTGGCCAGCGGCAAGCTGCAAACCAACAGCGACGGGGAAGCCCGAATCACCCTCAAGCTGGATGACGGCAGCACCTACAACCAGGATGGCCGCCTGCAATTCAGCGGCGTCAGCGTCAATGAAGGCACCGGCACCGTGACGCTGCGTGCCAGCTTTGCCAACCCAGAACGGCTGTTGCTGCCCGGCATGTACGTGGTGGCGGTGCTGGAACAGGCGCAGGATCAGAATGCCATCCTGATACCGCAAAAGGCCGTCACCCGCAGTGCCAGTGGCCAGACCACGGTGTTGCTGGTGGTTGACGGCAAGATCGAGCAGCGGGTGATCAGCGTCGACCGCACGGTGGGCAACCAGTGGTGGGTGAGCAGCGGGCTCAAGGCCAATGATCAGGTGGTGGTCGAAGGCGGGCAGAAAACCCCGGTCGGCACCGAGGTTAGCGTGCAGAACGCTGATAACGCCGATTCGCCAGCATCTGGTGCTGCGGCCACTGCCGCTACCGTGAAGGAGGGCTGAACATGGCTCGTTTCTTCATCGATCGGCCCATCTTCGCCTGGGTCATTGCCATCTGCATCATGTTCGCCGGCGGGCTGTCCATTAGCCAGCTGCCCCTTGAGCAATACCCCGATATCGCGCCGCCGACGGTAAAAATCTCCGCCACCTACACTGGTGCATCGGCCAAGACTGTCGAAGACTCCGTCACGCAGGTCATCGAGCAGCAGATGAAGGGGCTGGACCGGCTGACTTACATGTCCGCCTCCAGCAGCTCTGCGGGCAGTGCGAGCATCAGCCTGACCTTCGCCGCAGGCACCGACCCTGATGTGGCGCAGATGCAGGTGCAGAACAAGTTGCAGCAGGCCGAATCGCGCCTGCCGCAAAGCGTGCAGAGTGAAGGCTTGACGGTGACCAAGGGCAGTTCCGACTTCCTGATGCTGGTCGCCCTTGCCTCCGACAACGAAAGCGTCACCGGCACGCAGATTGGTGATTACATTTCCAGCACGCTGCTCGATCAACTGAGCCGTGTGGATGGTGTCGGCGACGTGCAGACCCTGGGTTCGGGGTACGCGATGCGTATCTGGCTGGACCCGGCCAGGATGGAAAAGTATTCGCTGATGCCCTCCGACATCAGCTCGGCCCTGGAGGCGCAGAACACCGAGGTCTCGGCAGGTCAGTTGGGGGCCTTGCCCGCAGTTGAAGGTCAGCAACTGAATGCGACCATCAGCGCCCGCAGCAAGCTGCAGACGCCCGAGCAGTTCGAGAACGTGGTCGTCAAATCTTCCAGTGACGGCGCTGTTGTGCTCTTGCGCGATGTGGCGCGGGTGGAGTTGGGCAGCGAAAGCTATGACATCAACTCGGCGCTCAATGGCCGGCCGGCGGCCGCAATGGGTATTCAGCTGGCGTCAGGTGCAAACGCGCTGAGTGTTGGCGAAGCGATCAAGGCCAAACTCAAGGAGCTGGAACCGTTCTACCCCGCGCAAATGCAGCTGAAAACAGTCATTGCCTATGACACCACGCCATTCGTGAGCCTGTCGATCAAGGAGGTGGTGAAGTCGCTGGGTGAGGCGATCGCGCTGGTGGTGCTGATCATGTTTCTGTTCATGCAGAACCTGCGCGCCACGCTGATTCCGGCGATTACCGTGCCGGTGGTGCTGCTGGGCACGTTCGGCGTGCTGGCGCTGTTCGGCTATTCGATCAACACCCTGACCATGTTCGCGATGGTCCTGGCCATCGGCCTGCTGGTCGACGATGCCATTGTGGTGGTGGAAAACGTCGAGCGGGTCATGGGCGAAGAGCACCTGAGCCCGCTGGAAGCGACCCGCAAATCAATGGACGAAATCACCAGCGCGCTAATCGGTATCGCGCTGGTGCTGAGTGCCGTGTTCATTCCGATGGCCTTTTTCAGCGGTTCCACCGGGATTATCTACCGGCAGTTTTCGGTGACCATCGTTTCGGCCATGCTGCTTTCGGTGCTGGTTGCAATGACCCTGACGCCGGCGTTGTGCGCAACGATGCTCAAAGCCTCGGATGCGCAACTGCATGCAAAACGGGGTGGCTTTTTCGGCTGGTTCAACCGCACGTTCGACCGCAGTGCCGACCGCTATCAGCGAGGCGTGAGTGGAGTCATCGAACATCGCGTAAAGGGGCTGCTGGTATATGCGCTGGTGCTGGTGGTCATGGCTGTGGGTTACGTCAGCCTGCCCACGTCGTTTTTGCCGGATGAAGACCAGGGCGCGCTGATGGCGCAGATCCAGCTGCCGGTGGGCGCTACCGACAGCCGGACACAGGCGGTGATGCGGCAGTTCGAGGCTTACATGCTCAAACAGCCGGAAGTCGAGGCGTTGATCAGTATTTCCGGGCTGGGGATGGGCGGTAACAGTCAGAACACCGCCAGGGCGTTCATCAAGCTCAAGGACTGGAGCGAGCGGTCCGGCAAGGAGCAGGGTGCGGCGCAGGTAGCACAACGCGCGACGCTGGCCCTGGCGAGCATCGGCGACGCCAGCGTGTTTGTCATGCAGCCTCCTGCGGTGCGCGGCCTGGGGCAGAGTTCGGGGTTCGACGTGCAACTCAAGGACCTCGGCGGTGTGGGGCATGAGGCACTGGTGGCGGCACGCGAGCAGTTTATCGAGCTGGCGAGAAAGGACTCGAGCATGCTGGGCGTGCGCAGCAACGGCCTGGACGACACTCCGCAGTTGAAAGTGACCATCGACGACCGCAAGGCCGGTGCACTGAGCCTGTCCACCAGCGACATCAACTCGACCCTGTCCACAGCGCTGGGCGGCAGCTACATCAATGACTTCCTCAATCAGGGGCGAGTGAAGAAAGTCTACGTGCAGGGCGAGGCCGCTTCGCGCATGCAATCAGCCGATCTGGACCATTGGTTCGTGCGCAACAGCAATGACGAAATGGTCCCGTTCTCGTCGTTCGCCAGCAGCAGCTGGAGCTACGGTTCGCCCCTGCTGGAGCGTTACAACGGCAGCTCGTCACTTGAGGTGGTGGGCGATCCTGCGCCAGGTGTCAGCTCGGGTACCGCGATGGATGCCGTTGAAGCCATCATCAAGCAACTTCCCGAAGGCATCGGTTACGAGTGGACCGGGCAGTCCTATCAACTGCGCCTGTCCGGCTCCCAGGCGCCGATGCTCTACGCCATTTCCGTGTTGTTCGTGTTTCTCTGTCTGGCCGCCTTGTACGAGAGCTGGTCGGTGCCGTTCTCGGTCATGCTCGTGGTGCCGCTGGGTGTGGTCGGCGCGGTACTGGCGACGCGGATCAGTGGCTTGAGCAATGACGTGTACTTCCAGGTGGGCTTGCTGACCACGGTGGGCCTGGCGGCGAAAAACGCGATTCTGATCGTCGAGTTCGCCAAGCATCTTCAGGAACAGGGCAAAAGCCTGCATGAAGCGACCCTTCTTGCCGCCCGGCAACGACTGCGCCCGATTCTGATGACCTCGCTGGCGTTCATGTTCGGTGTGCTGCCGCTGGCCCTCAGCAGCGGTGCAGGCTCGGCCGGGCGTAATGCGATCGGCACGGGCGTACTGGGCGGCATGTTCAGCGCCACCGTGCTGGGGATTTTCCTGGTGCCGCTGTTCTTCGTCGAAGTACGTCGCCGCTTCAGTCGTTCGTCAGGCAATGCTCCGGCGGCTCAACCCACATCTACAGGTGAAGCATGATGCGTCTTTTCTGGCCTTCGCTGGCCGTCACGGCGCTGCTTGCGGGCTGCGTCAATCTGGCCCCGGACTATCAGCGCCCTGAAGCGCCGGTCTCAAGCCAATGGCTGCCGGGGACGGCTGGCCAACCGGCCGCGTCGGGCAGCGTGCCCACGGACGTCGAATGGCAGAATTTTTTCATCGATAACCGCCTGGTGCGCCTGCAGACCCTGGCGCTGGTGAATAACCGCGACCTGCGCCTGGCCAGCCTCAACGTCGAGAAAGCGCAGGCGCAATATCGCATCGAGCGGGCGGCGAGCCTGCCGACCATTGATGCCAGTGGCAGCGGCACGCATACACGCACGCCGTCATCGACCTCGATGACCGGAAAGTCGTCGATCAGCCACGAGTACAGCGCGCAGTTGGGCTTGAGCAGCTATGAGCTGGATGTGTTCGGGCGTATCCAGAACCTTCAGGACGAAGCGCTCGAGGATTACCTGGCGTTGACCGAAACCCGGCGCAGCACGCAGATCAGCCTGATCGCCGAAGTGGCGACCGGCTGGCTGACCCTGGCCGCCGACAACCAGCTTCTGAAACTCGCCGAAGACACGCTGGCCAGTCAGCAGAAAAGCTACGAGCTGACCAGAAGCAGCCATGCGCTGGGCGGTTCTTCCGGACTGGAAGTGGCTCAGGCGCAGACAACGGTCGAATCGGCGAGGGGCGATGTCGCGCAATATAAAAGCCAGATTCTTCAGGACCGTAACGCCTTGCGCTTGCTGGTCGGCAGCGATCTACCGGAGGAACTGCTGCCCAATGCCGACATGCAGTCGGTGGCGCAATTGGTGCAGGTGCCGGACGGCCTGCCTTCCAGCCTCCTGCAACGCCGCCCGGACGTGCTGAGTGCCGAACACACACTTAAAGCCGCGAACATTGATATCGGTGCCGCGCGTGCGGCGTTCTTCCCCAGTATCACCCTGACTGCCAGTGCAGGCTCTTCCAGCACCAGCCTGTCAGGCCTGTTCAAGTCCGGAGCCGGCGCGTGGAGCTTTGCGCCAAGTATCAGCGTGCCGATTTTCGATGGCGGCGCCAATCGGGCCACGCTGGACTCGGCCAAGGTCGAGAACCAGATCCAGATTCAGACCTATCAGCAGACGATCCAGACCGCGTTCAAGGAAGTGGCCGATGCCTTGGCGGTGCGCAGCACGCTGGATGAGCGGCTTGCCGCGCAGCAGGCCTACACCGATGCCAGCCGCAGAAGCTACGAACTGGCCGACGCCCTGTACCGCGGCGGATCGCAGAGTTATCTGGAGGCGCTCGAGTCGCAACGCTCGCTCTACAGTGCCGAGCAGGACCTGATTTCCCTGCGCCTCACAGAGCAGAGCAACCGCGTCACGCTCTACAAGGTCATGGGCGGCGGATGGAATCGGTGATGGTTTTTTTCTACTGGCTTTTGAATAATCGCCAGGCTTAAACGTTTTACCCTTGCGCACAGTGCGGCCATTTATGGGTTCGCACTGTGGTTTTGATCCTTCATGAACAGGAGTTCTCATGAAACCCTCCCAGCCGAAGTACGCCCACGCCTTGTTGCTGCTGGTCACTTCACTCAGCATTCAGACACCGGCTCTGGCCCGTATGGCATCTTCTGCAACCACCGACAATACGTCCCGGCTTGCAGTGGTCAAACCGGTCAGCAGCTGTGCTGCACTAAGCAGCGTGGAACTCAGTGATATCGGCGGGCAGGGCAGTCGTGTGCTGGCGGCCAGTGAATCGACGCGTGACGGTGTTGCGGTGTGTGCCGTAGAAGCGCGGCTGGCGCCCGAGATCAACTTCAGGCTCGAGCTGCCAACCGGCACCTGGGAGCAGCGCTATCTGCAAGTCGGCTGCGGCGGATTGTGTGGCAACGTCAACTCGACCGTGCGCGCCGCTGATGGCTGCACATCCCTGAGTGCTGGCGGATTCGCGGTGGCTTCAACCGACATGGGCCATCGGGCGGCAGACGAGCATTTTGGCGACGACCCGCAAAAGCGTGCCGATTTCGCCCATCGTGGTGTGCACCTCACTGCGCTGGCCTCGAAGAAACTGATCGCCGCGTTCTATGGCCGCAAAGCAGAATACGCTTACTTCAGTGGCTGCTCGGACGGCGGCCGCGAGGCATTGATCGAAGCGCAGCGTTACCCTGACGATTTCGACGGCATCATTGCCGGAGCCCCGGCGCTCAACTTTCAAGTGCAGAAAACCCTGTATCACGGCTGGATGGCGCGCTCCAACCGCGGCGCGGACGGCAAGCCGATTCTGCTCGCTTCACGATTGCCGTTGCTGCACAAGGCTGTACTCGACCAATGCGATCTGCTGGACGGGCAGATCGATGGCCTTATAGCGGATCCGCGTATCTGCCATTTCGAACCCGCCGCGCTGCAATGCAAGGCATCTGCCGACCCCGCCACGTGCCTGAGCGCAGAGGAGGTGGCCACGGTCAGACGCTTTTACGAAGGCCCGAAAGACGCTGCCAGTGGCGAGCGGCTGACCCTGGGCGGCCCGCAGCCGGGCTCGGAACTGGCCTGGGCTGGCGTGTTCGTGCCGGTCAGCGCCGATCAGGCGGTGTACAGCGAAAAGGCCGCGCTGGAGGCCATTCGCAACGTCGCGTTCGAGAAGAACCCGCCTGCAAGTTTCGATTTGAACGCGCTGGACTTCGACAAAAAAACCTTTGACCAACTGCGCCCGCTGCATGCGCTGTACGACGCTACCAACCCTGATCTTTCGCCATTCGCCAACCGCGGCGGCAAGCTGATCCTCTGGCACGGCTGGGCTGACCCGAACGTCTCACCGCTCAACACCCTGGCGTATCACGAGGCGCTTGAAGCCGAGATGGGCAAGACCCGCACCGAGGCGTTCTCGAGGCTGTACATGCTGCCCGGCGTCTATCACTGCGGCGGCGGGGAAGGGCCAAGCCTGGTCGATCTGCTGACACCGGTCATGGCCTGGGTCGAAAAAAGCCGGGCCCCGGATGCCATCGTTGTCAGGCAGGCAGGCCCCGACAAGGCCGGCAACAGGCAGAGACCGCTGGCACAGTCGCTGCCGGCGTCCATGGTCAAGGAAAACGTGGGCAATCGCGGACGTACTCGCAAGGTCTTCCCGTACCCGTTCATGGCCGAGTACGACCACAGGGGCTACGCGAAAAACGCAAACAGCTACCAGCGCGCCCAGCCGCTGACTACGGAAAAAACACCGCAATGGATGGGCAGCGCGTTCTTCAAACCGTATACGCCCCTGGAACGTCAGGCGCAGTAACGATTGCACGGGTACAGCGTAGGCGAATTATTTTCTCCTCGTTCTTGACATGGCATGCGAACCAGTACAGAATTGCGTCCATTCCTGAGCGAGGAATTGAAAAAAACCCTTTAGATTCAATGGGTTGGAAGCCAAAGAAATACAGGTTTCCCGCGAAATCAAAATACGTTTGATGTTCAAGTGAAGCATCTTTCGTTTGAGGCCGAGTAGCAAAATGGTTATGCAGCGGATTGCAAATCCGCCTACGCCGGTTCGATTCCGACCTCGGCCTCCACTATTCAAAGCCCCGCAGATTAAGGTCTGCGGGGTTTTTTATTGGGCGCTGAAAAGTGAGGGGTTCCGAAATCTCCTCATGTTAAAGGCTGCGCAACGGCCCTGACCCTGCGCTGCACGCACTTCGTTATCTCCTGGCTGAAGTGGCCCGCCGGTATCAAGGCTTTATCTTGCGTCCAGCCATATGTTGCAGATAGGCCATCAGCATCTGCAAGTCTGCATCCGGCAAAACCGCTTCCGAAAACGCCGGCATCTTCGCCTGCGGCCACTGACGCAAATCCTGAGGGTTGCGAATGTAGAGCTTGAGGAAGTCCATTCCCAGATACTCGGTCGGGTTGTAGGGAATATTCAGATCAGGCCCAAACTGTGCGTCCCCCGCGCCGTTCAAACGATGACAAGCCAGACAGTTTTTCTGAAATAGCGCGAACCCTTGATTGACCGGATCATCAATCTTGAGCGCAGGATCCGGCAACAGAGCAGGGAAGCGCTCGGCAACGGGAGCCATGCGCTTGATGCTGGCCACTTCAAATGGCCATTGCTCCGGGCTGATATTTCCAGCCTGAGGGTCCGTCCATACCAGGTAGAAAGGCCCTGCACTGGGCTTGTCAGCGGCCAAAGGGGGCCACGGATGGGCAGGGTCTTCAATCGCCAGCCAGGCCCGTGCGCCTTTATCGTTGAGTAAGGGTGCAGCGGCCAGCTCTGCGGCAAACCCGTCCAGAGCGACTGCCTGCAGGTGGTCGCCGGGCTTGACTCCTGTCAGCAGCGCAGTCAGAGGCACGGCGCGATAGACCATGTCCTTCTTGTAAGCAACATCATTTTTAACGGTAATGACTTGCAGTTGAGGATGGGTAAGCAAATCTTCCGTTTGCCAGGTGCGACTGTTCTGCCCCAACTGCAGGTCCAGTTGAGCCGCGGACACCGGCCCGCTCAGCAACAGAGCTCCGACTAGAATAAGTGCTTTCAAAGGATCTCGCTCCTTATCGTGAACGGCGAGAAGTCTGGCACGACCACACGGACGTGAAAAGCGGGCTTGCTCATTTTGAAGGCTATGCGAAGCCTGAACGGGGCTGCAGGCTCTTTGTTCGCATTCTGCCCGTGGCCATAGCAAGGGTAATTCGCTCGGGTATTACCCCTGCCGTGCGATCGTTATCCGCTGGAACTGGCTTGATAGGCGATTGAAAGCTGGCGCGAGTTGCTGGAGTGGTCTATTAATTTTATGTGTGTCTTAACGAGGGCTCAGCCTTGGTCGGTAGAATTTCTGATTCTGAACTTCATGAAATGCGGATTCGCAAGTTGCAGAACGACATCGCTGATTCAGAGCGCCTCGGGATGACTGTGAAATTCATGCACCTGTCCGCCCTGACGCCCACCAGTCGGGAGCAGCATATCGAACGACATGGCGAGTTGTTCACGGGGCAGCAGATGCTCGATTGGTGGGCAGAGGGGGATAACCGCGTGCGCTGTCGATGCGCATGCACCCCGGTACTTCTGGACAGGCAGGGCAAGCCAATGACGCCTGACCTGATAGCCAATGCCAAGCAGGCGCTGAAGGCCTTCAAGCTTTCCTGAGCTTTCGTTGATGCTTTACGCAATGGACGAGTGGGGTACCCGTGTACTTTGCTATTGCCGGGGATCGGAACGCGAGGGGTTCCAAAACCTGGCTCAGCCGCTATTTAAAGCGGCTTGCGTTGATATAGCCGTATTGGTTTTGCTGATAAATCGTGTAGGGCAGGAGCAACGTATCTACGATGCCTGATAAGCCCATGTCCAGCAAAACCCACTCAGGCGCATTGGTTTTCTGATAAGCGCTACTCTGTTTGGGCTCGGCGTTCAGTTCACAGAAGTCGAGCATGACCCCGCTGTAAACGCGCGGAATGGAGGAGCAATTTGATTTCCAGTCAGTAAGCTTTTCACCTGCGACGGAATCGGGTCTAAACGTGGTGTTGATTGTTCCGCATCCGGTCAAGGCAAGTGCCAGCAGTAGCATGCCATGGGTTTTCCGATGAAACCTGCCTGACTGTTTTTGCTCTACGAAACTCGGCTTCATAACAACGTTCCCTGTATTTTCAATGCGTTTAGGACGGCAGTTCAGGCGCATGAGGCACATGCTCTGCACTGTCGCGTGAACGGTGCACAGTTCTTCCCTGCAGATGCTCTGGAGACAGACAGCACGATTATTGCTTGGCATGGCTACCCAGCCTGTCAGGCTCAATCGAGGTAAGTCCCATGAGCAAACCCCTTGTCCGCTGGCCGATCGATCCGCGCAGAACGGCGGTCATTGTTGTAGACATGCAGAAGGTATTTTGTGAGCCCAGCGGGGCGTTGTACGTAAAAAGTACTGCGGACATCGTCCAGCCCATCCAGACGCTGCTGCAAGCCGCACGGGCTGCTCGGGTGATGGTGGTTTATCTTCGCCATATCGTGCGCGGCGATGGTTCTGACACCGGGCGCATGCGTGATCTTTATCCGAATGTGGACCAGATACTGGCACGGCATGATCCGGGCGTTGAGGTCATCGAAGCACTCGCGCCTCGGCCCGGTGACGTGATTGTCGACAAGCTGTTTTACAGCGGCTTTCATAACACGGACCTGGACACCGTGCTGCGTGCGCGGGATGTCGACACGATCATCGTCTGCGGTACCGTCACCAATGTGTGTTGTGAAACCACGATCAGGGACGGCGTGCATCGTGAATACAAAGTCATCGCGCTGAGCGACGCCAATGCTGCGATGGACTACCCGGACGTCGGGTTCGGCGCTGTTTCAGCTGAAGAAGTTCAGCGAATATCCCTGACGACGATTGCCTATGAGTTCGGTGAAGTAACGACGACCGCCGATGTCATCCAGCGTATTGCAAGCGCCTGAAAAAAGCGGGGCGAATGTGCGCAATCCTGGCCCGTTTTGTCATACCTGTGCATTCAAACCATGCGTTCTGTTTCAGACCGTTTGATCCGGCTTTAACCGTCGAAACAGCTAACTGCTTGTATGAACGATGAATTCTTCCAGTGGCATGCTTTCTGCTCCTGCCTCGCTGACCTTCACCCTTGTTGGTGAGCCTTTCCAGCAGCGTTTCAGCGAGAGGAAGCAGCCGTATGACTCTGCACTATGTGCCCATTATCAACCTGGCCCCCTATTTTTCAGAAGACCCGGACGGCAAGGCTGCCGTAGCCAGGGCAGTCAATCAGGCGTGTCGGGATATCGGGTTTCTGGTCATCACCGAGCACCAGATTCCCGGAGAACTTATCGACAGTGTCTCGCGTTTGACCCGGCAATTTTTTGATTTGCCGCTGGCGGAAAAGCGCAAGGTCGATCGGCCCAGCCCGGAAATGGTGCGTGGTTACAGCGCCGTGGCCGAGGAGAGCCTTTCCTATTCTCTGGAGGAAAGTGCGCCGGGGGATCTCAAGGAGTCTTTCTCCATCGGGCCGAGCGATGTGCCGGATGAAGATTATTATCACAATGCTCAGGCGGGGTCGCACTTCGCACCGAATGTCTGGCCTGCGCAAGACCTGCTGCCCGGATTCAAGGAAGCTTATCAGGCCTATTTCGATGCCATGAGCGAATTGGCTCAATCGTTGATGCGCTTGTTTGCCCTGGCATTGGAACTGGATGAGTGTTTTTTCGATGACAAGATCGACCGGCATATCAGCATGTTCCGCAGCCTGAGTTATCCGGATATCAAGACTGAAGTCGAGGCTGGCCAGTTACGCGCCAGTGCGCATACCGACTACGGCAGTCTGACTATAGTGCGCCCTGATAACGCGCTGGGCGGCTTGCAAGTACGTAATCGCCAGGGCGAGTGGGTCGATGTGCCGTATGTCGAGAATGGTTTTGTGGTCAACATTGGCGACCTGATGATGCAGTGGACCAACGATCAGTGGATTTCCACGCTGCACCGAGTGGTCAATCCACCGATGACCAGCGAGCAGGACAACCGCCGACAGTCTCTGGTGTTCTTCCACCAACCGAACTACGACACGTTGATTCAATGCCTGCCAGGTTGCCTGCAGCCTGGCGCCACGCCTCGGCATGCGCCGGTTACATCAGGCGATCATTTGCTGTCCAAGTTCGTCAAGCAGACCACTTTTGGCGGCAGCAAGGTGGCCTGACATGAGCACACTTTCATACGTCAACGTGTTCGCGCAGGACATCGTCCGCCTGAGCACCTTCTACTCGAACCTGTTCGGCTTTCGCGAAATCGAGGCCATCAGGTCACCGATCTTTCGCGGACTGGACACCGGCAAGTCCTGTATTGGTTTCAACGCACTGGATGCGTACGAGCTGCTTGGCCTGGAGGCGTTTGCAGGCAGCACGGGGGGCAGGTTCTTGCTCAACATCGACGTGTCCGACCAGGCCGAGGTGGACCGACTGGTGCCGCTGGCGGTGGCGCAGGGCGCAACACTGGTCAAGGAACCGTACTTGACCTATTACAACTGGTATCAGGCCGTGCTGCTGGACCCCGAGCAGAATGTCTTTCGCATTAACGTGATGCGCTGAAAAGTTGCTGTCGAGCATGGAGTGGAGAGGGGGCTGGCGCGGCCAGACAGGCTCCTCTGTTTCAGACATTTATCGAAAAATCTACTGGCTGAACTGCTAGCTATCCCGTCCGTGAAAGCAGGTCTTCAATTGTGCAACAGGCAAGGCATGCCTGATTCAATAATTGAGGATATGGACATGAATGAATCTGCTAGCGCACAACCCAGACACGGTATGGTAACCAGTCCCGAATCCCGTGGTTCTTATGCCATATCCAAAGGGCTGTTGCTGGAGTGGGAGGTGGTCGCTATGGAAGGAGGCAAAAACTTTCCAGACGAGACATTTGGTCTTGCGCACGACTTCCCTGGCGTCGATGAGCCTATTAATCTCGATCCGCCTGCGTCAGCGCCGCCGCTTGCCAACCCGCCACCAGACGGACTCATACTGAGCGGGGGGCAAGATGATCGGCGTAAATGCTTGAACCTGACGGATGTCGGGATCATTGAGGAAATAACGCAAAAAGGTCATGGTGCGGCTGAAAAGTGGCCTCGGTTGAGCGTTGCGGGTGGAGACGAGTTTGAAGTTAGATGGGCGTACCATGCCGTACATGTCACACGCGGCTACCGGTGGTTTATTACCAAAGACGGCTGGGATGAAAGCAAACCCATTACGCGGGAAGCCTTCCAGGGAAAGAACTACGTCAGTGATAACCACTTCAAAGCGGACGGTCAAGACGGATTGATGTGGAGCGATATCTCGCCGTTGAGTCCTTTTGATAAACACCGGGATGAGCTTCAGCCCGCAGAGATTACAAAAGCAACATTACCCAGCGATAAACACGGACATCATGTCATTCTTCTTGCCTGGATCGTCGCCGAAACCGATAAAGCGTTTTATCAGGCGTTTGATGTCGATTTTGATGTGCCCGTGTCTGGAAAATGAGGCGGTAGATGTGAAGGGCAGGGTGCAAGCGTCCAGCGAAGCGTTGCCCATGCTTGTTCTGCATAAGGAATAGATGATCAGAAAGCCCGGCTTCAGCGCCGGGCTTTTTTGTGCAAGCCAGGCCTGAGTATCGCCTACTGACTTGCGTACGTAGCCGATCACTGGCTCAAGAGTTCTTTGCGCACGATGTCTGCCCCCGCACTTAACGCGCGCAGCTTGCCGCTGGCGACATGACGAGGGAGGGGGGCCATTCCGCAGTTGGTGCACGGATAGAGTTTGTCGGCATCGACGAATTGAAGCGCTCTCCTCAGCGTGTTGGCGACTTCCTCAGGCGTTTCAATGGTATGGCTTGCCACATCAATGGCCCCTACCATCACTTTCTTGCCTCGGATGAGTTCCAGCAGATCCATAGGGACGCGCGAGTTGTGACATTCCAATGAGATGATGTCGATGCTGGAATTCTGCAGTCTGGGAAAGGCCTCTTCGTACTGCCGCCATTCCGAACCCAGCGTTTTTTTCCAGTCGGTATTCGCCTTGATGCCGTAGCCATAGCAAATATGCACGGCCGTTTCACATTTAAGCCCTTCAACTGCCCTTTCCAAGGTGGCGACGCCCCAGTCGTTCACCTCATCAAAAAACACGTTGAATGCAGGCTCATCAAACTGAATGATATCAACCCCGGCAGCCTCAAGTTCTTTGGCCTCTTGGTTGAGAATTTTGGCAAACTCCCAAGCCAGTTTTTCACGATTTCTGTAATGAGCATCGTAGAGGGTGTCAATCATCGTCATTGGCCCGGGCAAGGCCCACTTGATAGGCTGCCTGGTTTGCTGGCGTAGAAATTTTGCGTCTTCAACAAAAACCGGCGCTCGGCGAGCGACAGCGCCCACGACCGTTGGCACGCTCGCATCGTAGCGGTCACGAATTCTAACGGTCTCGCGCTGTTCAAAATCGACGCCGTCGAGATGCTCAATAAATGTAGTTACAAAATGCTGGCGCGTTTGTTCACCGTCGCTGACGATATCAATATTGGCCAGTTGTTGTTCTTGCAGCGACAAACGTAACGCATCTTGCTTGCCTTCAACCAGTTCTTTCCCTTGCAATTTCCACGGTGACCAGAGCGTCTCAGGTTGTGCAAGCCACGAAGGTTTAGGCAAACTGCCAGCAGTGGAGGTGGGCAAAAGTTTTTTCATGAAAAATCAACCTTGGTTTTTAAATGATCAAAGAATACAGCTTGCGGACCACTGATCCAGAAGGGGCTGATAGGGTTTGATAAAGTGCTCTTCAACAAATTTCCCTTGCTTTATAGCCAGCTGACTTCGCTCCTCGCGGTCGTACACAATGCGGGTCAATGAGTAATCGTTATTTTTCAAGCTAGGCTGATAGATTTTTCCTGCCGTTGAATTTGCGTTATAGATCTCAGGGCGATAAATTTTCTGGAAGGTGTCCATCGTGCTGATGGTGCTAATAAGCTCCAGATTGGTGTAGTCATCCAGCAAATCGTCCGAGAAATAAAACGCCAGAGGCGCAACGCTGTTCGGGGGCATGAAATAGCGAACCTTTAAGCCCATTTTCATGAAATATTCATCCGTCAACGAGTATTCATCCTGCTGGTATTCATACCCTAAAACAGGATGCTGATTCTCGGTCCGGTGGTAGGTCCTGGCGCTCGATACACTCAGGCAGATAACAGGAGGTTTGTCAAAATGCGCTTTGTAGCTGGTTGAATTGACAAAGCTTTTGTAGAGCTTTCCGTGCAGATCTCCGAAATCTTCTGGCGTGCTGAGCCCGGACTGGTTTTTCTTGTGCTCTGGTAATCTCACGCTGAAATCATAGTCTCGCACGTAGGAAGAGAAGTTATTTCCTACCATTCCGTTAATATGCGTATTGGTTTTTCGGTCAATGATCGTTGTCTTCAAAACCTCAATTAACGGAATAGCAGAGTGATCACCTTCAGCATCGATATTCATTTCCGCAGAGACAATGTTCAGCGCCAGCGTATAACGATCGCCTTCAGGGTTGTCCCAGTGCGCCAGGGCATTGAAGCGATTGTCGATCATCGTCAACGTATTACGCAAATTCTCCTGGCGACTTTCCCCCCTGGCCAGGTTCGCAAAATTCGTCGTGACTCGTGTCGTGTCTGAGGGTGAATAATTCTCATCAAAACGAGTGAACTTGACAGAAAATGTGAATTCTTTTTTCATCTTGGCTTGGCATCCTTCCTTACGAGGCAACGCCCGAACAGGCTTCTTGCCCCTTCAGCTTTGACCGGTGTCTGTCTCTTCAATCAGCGACCATTATTCTGTTGATGGTGAAGAGCTGTAGGGATTTTAGGCCGGTTGCCTACATGAACAAAAACGAATTGATTTCAATAAATCATTAGTCACGCTCATGATTGACCTAAGGGTAGGCAGGTCTCTGGAAGGGGGGCCATCCACGGTAATATCTGGTCGGACACAACGATGATTTTCAGAATCATCAATGACCGGGTCTACGCCATGCACGAGCAGTACCTGGGCAGACTCAAGTACGGCATGGCAATTACAGACAGGGGAGAGCTGATCTTTACGAACATGTAGGGCGGTGTGATTTGTCAGGCCAGCCGAGCGGCATACCGTCTTTCTGCATCAGGTGAGGCGGAAGGTCTTCACGCAGACACATGGGCATGGTTCCTGGCACGCCGCAGAAATGGCAGCCTACAGGACCACCATGGCAAATAGAGTGCAGGACCGGGAAACCGCTATTGCAACGAATGGCTGCGGCGTCGTACTCGACGCAGGGGATTCTTTCAGGCATGACAGGTCTCCGCCTGCCGGTCACCGGCAGGCTGTAAATGTTTTACTGGGAGAGTGGACATGCTTAACGTTTCGAGCTGGATTTTGTATTTCTACCGCTCGTCAGAGCCCGAGCACGATCAAGGAGATGGCTAGTCGATTGATAGCCAATAATTAAAATGGATCTTTATGAACACCAATTATTTCGATACAACCAATGCACATGATTTAGTGGGCGAGCTCGACAAGGCCACTGAAATAATGATGGCCCTGCATGTGGGGCAGGTGGGTGGTGAGGAGTGGAGAGATGCATGCTCGCGTCAGCAAAGCGCCTTTCGGGAATGGCGTCAATATCTCTACCGGAAAGCTGATGAGAAACCGCCAGCGCGGTTGCTTAGCATAGGCTGACGTCGTTGACGCAGGCTTGTTCTAGTGCTTGGCAGCCTGTCATCGCGTCACCGGCTTGAACTCAATTACCCAGACCCATGGGTTGGCGTTCCATGAATCGGCACTGTTGATGGGCGACCAAGGGCAATCGAAGAGCTGCGCAGCGGTCAGCGTCTCATCGAGGTCTGGTGCTGAACGCAGGAAGTTGACGCCCTCTGCCTCTGCCTGCCCTTCGCTGATGTCCTGCAGACGCTCAACCCGCACATCATTGATCTCCAGCAGTATGCGGCTGACCCAGCGCGGCATGTGAATGGATGGCCGAGTTTTCCCTGGCGTGATCATCGAGCATCCGTTTTGCCTCGAGGCTCCATCCGCCGGGTACTGGATCGGTTCACCATGGCTCAGCTCTCGCGGCGCGATCGCATTCACCTGAGCGTCAGCCTGCCAAGCCTCTCGTACCATTGGGAGGAGGCTAATTCTCGGCATCAGAAGGCCTATCTAGCTTGGCACGGGTTCATCAGTCCAGTTGGCTGCGATCTCAAATCTGATGATGTCATACCCCCACCTCATTTAATTCAAGGTTGTAATATTTCTCTGTTGACGCGCTTAAGGTTTTTGAAGCCTAGTGCGTTTAGCTTATAGAAGTGTAAGGGCGCACACTGTTCTCTGAGTTAGGTTCCAGCTACTTAGGCCGGAACCTATTATTGGCTTATTAGCAGAGACGCATGGGTAGCGACTATGCACATGGATAGACTATCATCAGGTGCGTATAACATGCGCGCACTCTGATCAGTTATTATTCAGAGTTTAAACTTATTAACCAGCAATCCAAATGAGGCAGCCAGTCGGGAGAGCTCGGCACTTGAAGCATTGGTCTGATGTGCGCCAGTTGCGGTCTGAGTAGAGATATCTTGAATGTTGACCAAGTTTCGATCCACCTCACGAGCTACGTGAGCTTGCTCTTCGGCAGCACTTGCGATTACGAGATTTTTCTCGTTAATCGTTGAAACACCTTCGGTTATTCTGTCTAGCGCGTGGCCTGCCTCAATCGCTTGGTCACGGGTTTCTCCTGCAAGGCTCCTACTGTTATTCATGGCGATCACTGCTTCATCCGCACCGGCACGGATCTGGCTCATCATAGACTCGATGTCTGTAGTTGATGCTTGCGTTCGATGCGCAAGGGCACGTACTTCATCGGCGACTACGGCAAAGCCGCGACCCTGCTCGCCAGCCCTGGCAGCCTCAATTGCGGCATTCAAGGCCAAGAGGTTGGTTTGCTGGGCGATTGACTGAATGACCGCGAGAACTCCGGTTATCTCGTTGACTCTCGTCGCGAGTACCGTGACTTTTTCAGTCGATTGAGAAATCTGCTCTGCCATTGTATTAACCGATCCAACTGCGTTCTTTACTTGGTCACGTCCTTGAATAGCACTACGGCTGGTTTCTTCAGAGGACTCAGAGGCTCCAGACGCGTTACGAGCTACCTCTTCTACGGCGGCTGTCATCTCATTAACCGCCGTAGCGGCTTGCTGAATTTCATCGTTCTGACGTATCAGTGCTTTGGCGCTTTCCTCCGTAACTGCGTTCAGCTCTTCGGACGCAGATGCTAGTTGATCAGCCGCATTAGCGATCTCCTGAATAGTATCTCTTAGGTTAATTTGCATTATGCCCAGTGCTGATTGCAGTGTGCTAATCTCGTCGTTCCCACTTACATCAATTTTTTGAGAAAGGTCGCCGTCGGCCACTTGTTTTGCGGTCCGCAGTGCCCCAAGAAGCGGCCGAGTGATCGAGCGTGTTACCAATAAACCCAGAATAATCGCGGCAATGAATGCGATCACAACACCTACGGCTAATGACCAATAGGCGGTGTTTGAGGTTTTCACGGCTTCTACTGCGGCTTCGTCGCTCTGGCGCTTATTAGAAGCTACTATTATCTTTAGGTCATCGTTTGCTTTTTTGTATTCAGGATCCACTTCTTGCTCGAATAGCCTGGTCGCACTTTCAAGGTCACCTTTCGCCGCTAATTCGATTACTTTAGAAGATGCGTTTATATAAGCTGGCCACGATTTTTTCAAACTGGTCACCTGCAATGCGTTCATCGTCTTGCAAAGGAGTTTGCCGATATATTTTAAAAAGTTGCTCCACCTCTTGCTGGTTGTCTGCTAAGGACCTTATAACATCTTCATATTTGGCTTGATCTGCTTTCGCGAATTTGAACAGCAATGCGCGGTGTAAGTCACGGTAATGTGCTATAGCATTTGAACGGGCGTTGCTCGTGCTGTATACAGATATAAGGTTGTTGTTTACGATTCCATCTACGCTGTTTTTGAGGCCGGTAATTCCCGTATATCCGATAAAACCGACACCTAGTGTGACAACTGCGCATACTACAAACGCAGAAATTAGCCGTGTTGATAACATAGTGCCGCGTAAGAGATTCATCGTAGCGTAGCCTTCCTTGTTTTCCCTATCCGAACCAGAAGGGTGATGCATCTGTATCGGCCTCCTACTGCCGTTCCCGCAGTGGCGGGCAACAGGCGGTTTATCCCTGTACTAGCTTGTGGGTTTACAGTTGTCCACGTCTGCTGTCTTTACAGAGCTGTCAAGCCATGCATTTGGTCAGTACCGCTTGCCAGTCCTGCATTCAGTTGCACCTTTTGCTCTGCGAGCATTCCAGCGATCTGGGCGTTGAGGTCGAGCTCCGCCTCTCTGACCTTCCTGGCTTTGCCGATCTGCTTATCTGCGAGGTAGCTCTCGATCAGCGCTTGGTGCTGGGCTTCTACTGCTACTAGCCCCTGTCCTGTGCCTTGGTATTCAGGCGTTGTCGTTTCTTCACCGTGCGGCACCAGCTGTTGCAGCTTGCTCTCAACGGCGAACACCCAGGCTATGGCGAAGTGATCGCCTGCAGTGGGGGTGGAATATCTGCTCCTGAGCTTCCCAGCGCGCACTCCAGCAACGTAAGCGTTTCGAGCTTGGGTCAGCTTCGCAAGAAGAGTTTCGTAGGCGTAGAGAGCGATGTGCTGGGCAGGGCTCACCCCCACAAACTTCGCACGCTCGACGCGATTCTTTTTGGTCTCGCACCAATGGGTGTAAAGCAGGGCCTTGACGTTGAACACCTTGGCCACAACTGCGCTCAGTTGTTGATCCCATAGTGGGCGGCGTGCAGCGCGCGACATTGAGGATTCAGCCTCACCAGCGTCGCTCACCTTTACGTCCGTCTCGCTCAGGTGGTATTTACGCATCTGCGCCTGGCGCATCGCCGTGGCCGCTTCGTTTTCGTTCGAGCTTTGCGACAGCGCCAAGCAATGTTTGATCTTGCGGATAGCCCGCTCGAACTTCTTAGGGTCGATGGTTTTTTCGGACATATTTCATCCTCGTCGGGGTAGCGTGAGTAGTTGATTTATAATTTGCGGGAAGGAGGGGGCGACGTATTACCTCTCATATCAAAACAACCGGTCTGACTTGGCGCAGTCATGCTTAATTTAAAGTGAGTCGTCGAATTTAGGTTTTTCGGAATATATGAAACATGCACTTACAATAGCTTCAGGTGTCTAAACCTTACGTTTGCAGCAGTAATAGACTGCGGCCGACGAACGGCAGTGATGACGGAGGTCTTTCTCGTCGACACAGGGGGACATTACCTGGAGTTATCGACATGATACTGCGCAAACTTAGTCTTGCCCCCCGATCCGCTGTCTGCTTTGGGTTGTTCTGTCTGATGATTCTCGCGCTGGGACTAATTGCGCTGAGGCAGGCATCAAGCTTGAATGCAGCAGAAAAATTCGTTGAAACCAACGTATTACCTAGCGTCTCACTCCTGGGAGTGATGGATCGGGAATTTGTGAGCATTAGGGGCGGCAACGCCAGGCTGCGCAATCCTGTTGAACCTGCTGATCGCAAAGCCACGGCTTTGGAAGATATAAAAAAATCCGAATTGGCAATAGAGGATTCAATTTCTAAGCTGCAGCTACTCATAGTAACTCCGAAAGGTAAACAGCTGTTTGGCGAGCTGTCCAAAGTCTATCCTGAATATAGAGTCCTTCAAGAACAGTATGCGGGCCTTGTTGCGGCAGCAAACATTGACGAAGCCGTTAAGTTATCCAGCGGAGCTATGAAGCAGTCCGCTGATTCTGTGGCAAACGTTATAAAGAATCTCATTGAGCTGAACAACGCTAAGGCAAAGAAGGCCGGCGAGGACGCGACTGTTCTGTATGAGGAAACGAAGCTGATTGTTGGAGGGTTCATCGCAGCGAGCACGATTGCAGCAATCATTCTTGCACTGATGTACACGCGTAGCATCACATACCCTGTCAGCCAGTCTTTGAACATCGCTGAACGCATTGCCAAAAACGATTTGACCGAAGTCATTGAGCCTCAAGGAAACGATGAGGTCGCCCGTCTCATGATGGCCTTGAAAGCCATGCAAAGCGGATTACGTACGACGCTTTCCTCGATCTCTGACTCTTCCAATCAGTTGGCTTCAACTGCGGAGGAAATGCACGCTGTCACCGAAGACGCAAACAAAGGGATGCAGCGGCAGAACAACGAAGTAGAGATGGCTGCCACTGCTGTTACCGAAATGAGCGCCGCCGTAGAGGAAGTCGCTCGAAATGCCTCGGCAGCATCTGAGGCTGCGACTCGTTCAAATTCTTCTGCTGTATCCGGACGCGCACGTGTGGATCAAACCGTTGAGGCCATAAGTTTGATGGTTGGCAGCGTCGAAGACGCTACCAAGGAAGTGCAGGGGCTCGCTGTCATGGCTACTGATATCAGTAAGGTCCTGGACGTTATTCGCGCGATCGCTGAGCAGACCAATCTCCTTGCCCTTAACGCTGCAATCGAAGCAGCTCGAGCAGGAGAGGCCGGCCGGGGATTCGCTGTGGTGGCGGATGAGGTGAGAGCGTTGGCCCATCGTACCCAGCAGGCGACGAGCGAGATTGAACAGATGATCAGCTCGATACAGAAGGGTACGGGAGCTGCTGTGTCCGCGATGAGCCACACGAACGCCCAAGCTCAAAAAACCCTCGATACTGCTCATGGTGCCGGATCCGCGCTGGTCGAAATCACCGAGTCGATCGACAACATCACAGAGCGGAACGTGCTGATTGCAACGGCCTCGGAGGAGCAGGCCCAAGTTGCCAGAGAGGTGGATCGCAGCCTGGTAAGCATTCGCGACCTCTCCAACCAAGCCTCCGATGGGTCAAGTCAGACAGCCATTGCGACATCAGAATTGACCAAGCTTGCTGTCGAACTGAACAGGCTTGTCAGCCAGTTCCGCATGTAGGTGTGAGTTCGAATCAAACCACTCGGCTGTGCTAATTCGCAGTGAGGGGTGAGCCGTTGACACATGTGTGCACGCTCTCATCTGGCAGCGTGCGCATCATGTCGATGCAGTCGCCTACCAGTATCTGGTGGAGCTGGCTCATAATCGATTGCGAAGGGTGGTGTGAGTCGTTGAAGTGGGGTATTTGTGCATGATCCGACATGGAGTCGGCTCATTAAGGAAGAAGTCCGTTATGTGGACGATGTGCGTGGTAACGCTGGCTGTAGTGCTTGCAGTTCCAGCTTTTGCCGACTTGAAGCAGACAGCGCAAGGAAAAGCCTGCGCTCTCCTATCTGATCAGGGCCTGAAAGGCAGAAAGTGGACGCACTACGGTGATGGCACATCGGGCTGCGCCAGCGATTACAAAGACATTGGTGGCGGTAAGCCGTTAACCAACAACTTGGCGTTTTACGGAAATGGCCAAGGGGAGACCGTCAACAGCGTGAAGCTTGTGCTTAATTACAATAAGCCCGAATCAGCGTCGGCATCGACTGCCGCTACAAAGGCGCTTCTATCCGCCTCTGAGAAGATGGCTCAGAGGGCCTTGGGGGTAAAGCTGCCTAAGGCAATAATTACTGCGATTGATTGGGGGCGTGCCGAAAAGCTGAGCGTCGGCAGCGGGACGGTTGAGGTGGTTAGGGAAGATTGGCCAAACGGCAAAGGGTACGAGATCCAAGTCGTCATGGATTAAGCGTTTATGAATCAACTGGTTGAACTGTAGGTGCGTTCAGAGCCTGGTGAACGGCTTCGACGACGCGCAGCAGATAATCGTATTCGTGGTGCGCTCCACAGCGCGCTCGCCGACCGGGTAATGCCACTCATCACCAAACAGTTCCTTCAGAAAATCGCTGTAGTGCCAGCAATCGTTTTGGGTTTCGATTCCGCTCAGGTCTTCGATGCGAGTCCCAAAGATTTCTGGCGTCTTTTGCATCCAGCGAGCCACACTCCCAGGTATGCATATTCGGATGGCGGCGGAGCTCGATCACACATTTGGCTGCTAGCGCCTTGAGCGCATCGCCGCTGAACCGCGTACTGTCGAGTCCGCGGCTCAGGCAGTTGAGAACGTAGCTAGAGTCGCAATTGGTCACGAACTTGGCCAGTGCGTGGCTCCATTCCTCTCCAGTAGGCGTTCTAGCTCTTGTCCCAGCAGTTGATGGTGATTTTGCCCTGCGCTGTCTGGTAGCCGGGGTTGCCTTCAATTGGGCAGTCACGGCGGCCGAAGTCTTCGAGGAAAACGGTTATCGAATCGAGGCGGGGCACGTCCGAGATCACCAGTTTGGTCACGGTGCTTGTTTCGATCTTCATGGCGATCTCCATGGCATACGCCGCCCTCCGTGTCCGGTGGTGGCAAATTGGTTTGGGATGGGGTATTACGGATGCCCGGCATGGAGCCGGACAGGGAGATTTAAATGTCTGAAGATCTATCGAAAATTTACGAACAGGCTCTTGTCGCGGTCATGGCGGTGGCTCAAGCAAAGGGCGTTACCTTTGAAGAGTTGTCCGACGGCGCGAGCGAGCTGCTAGCTCAGGAGGACAGCAAGGTTCGCTTCATGGATCGTCGTGATGTTGATGAAGTTGCACTTGCGATTACCCTTGGACAGGCGAGACTCAAAGGGTTGGTACAGTAACCCGAGCCGCTCAATGAGCGGCTTTTTTATGCCATCTGCGCAGGCGGGTTCATGGCGAAGTAGATACGGGCGCAGACCTCAGTGTCCGGTGGTGGCAAATTGGTTAGCGGTGGTATATTTATTCGGTAATCAACGCGCAAGGAAAGGCAGTTAAAAATGGAAGGTATAGCGAAGGTTTTTTTTGATAATGCTGACTGGGTCAGCATTACTGTTGCATTGCTCATCACTGGCTTTGGCGTGTACAGGTTTTTCTCGATAAAAAAAGAAGAATTCAATGCCAGAGAGTTTGAGAATTACCACCGGATGGTTCAAAGCCTGGTAAGAGGTCCGGATGAAGACCGAAAACCATACATCGACGCCCAGCTAGCGGTGATCTTTGAGTTGCGATTCATGAGTAAGTATCACGCTGTAACGGTTCGGATACTTGAGCGTTCGCTGCCAGGCTGGAGAGACAGTGATACGAATTTCGTCAGCTCGGTGGTGGATGAGGCTCAAAGAACTATTAACTTCATCGTTGCCAAGCGCGGGCCCAAGATTCGGGATCAATAAGGCAGGGCCAAACGGCGAGTTCGTAGCTCCTCCCGCTTACATGCTATTTCTAGCTTCCGCGCCACAACCGGAGACACTGTGATTTCGTAGCGCGGAATCTTTACAACTAGGCCGAGAAGCTACCTAACGCAAGCTGAGCTGCATCGCCCACCTTCGCTTCAAGCACTGACTTGAACTCTTGCGCAATCTCTTCGCGCTGTACGTCCTCGCCCACCCAGCGCAGTTTCAGCACCGGCTGTGCGCCGCTGGTGATGACCGAGATTCGCAGGATGATTTCGCGCTGCTGCAGGCCTTCAAACGGCACAGCCGAGAAGATCAGCGACGTGGGCAAGGTTTCCTTGCTTGTCGCCTCGATGGCATCCATTGCGCTGCGGCTGGCGCGTGTCTCGCTGACGGTGTGATCGCTTTCCGACGATGCCTTGACCGTGATCGTGCGCACGGCGGCGATGGCTTTGGCCAGCGGAATGTTCTGCAGCTCATCGCCGACCGCCGAAAGGGTGCTGTGCCAGTCTTCAATCCAGTCGCTCATATCCTTCTGCGACATGCCTCGGCCACTGATGCCCTGCACGGCCTGATAGGCAGCGGTGGGCTTGAGCTTCAGCACAGCGCGGTCATCAGCGTGGCCTGGCACTTCCTCGTTGCCCAGGTTGAACAGCACCGAACAGGTCATTTCGTCCTGATTGATGAAGCCTTTTGCGTCTGCGACTGCGCGGTCGGAAACGTATTTGGCGAAGTCCGCCAGGGAGTTGGTAGAGAACGTGCCACGGAAGCGACCGCGGCCTGCGCCGAATTGCTCAAGATTCACTACCTTCGCGCCTTCCGGCAGCACGATGGTTGGCGTGACGGTGTTCAGCTCTTTGCCGTCTGCGATCAGCGCGGTGTCAGTTATCAGTTGAATTGCTTCTTTCGTGAGGGACATATTTCAGGTCTCGCTTGATGGGAGGGTGGTCAATCGCGGCGTGGGATAGGTGCATCGTCACGCGTGAACAGCTGGTCCTGCTTTTCGGCGAACAGAGTGATGTTGGCGCCGGAGCCAACGTGCATTGGCGTATCGAGGCTGGTGTTCTCGCTGCGGGTGCCTCGCTTGGTCGGCACCTTGTAGTCGAGCTTGTGTTTGATCTTCACCTGGCTGGATTTGCCGATCTGGGAGAAGTCCAAGGTGATGACAACCTTTCCCGCTTTGCCGTGGTCAACGACACCGGCGGCAACTTCGGAAAGGGCGTGGCCGATCTGGCTGGCGAAAGCCCCGCCATTCAGTTCGTTGAGAAATTCGGCGGTGTCTGTCGGTTTGGACATGGGCGTTGCTCCGTAGGCGTGATTCAGTTGTATATGATGTTGAGTTGAAGAAGGCGTAGGCGTTGGTTGGAGCGGGACCTTTTACGCTCCCGCCGGCACCAGACAGTTTCAAATTGGGTTGAGATGGAGTATTAGGTGTCCTTCGAGGCTAGGCTATGAAATGGAAATTCTATGTTGAGAAAAATCGGATCAAAGGCAATATGGCTAGCGGCCTTTTTGGTGCTATCTATCTGGGGCGGTTATTACTATTTTCTGTACCAAGGGACACTCGGTCCTCTAGATAAAGAAGGCCAGATGATTGGTGTTAGGTCGGGAACATTCGGCGACGCTTTTGGGGTGATCAATGCGCTATTTTCTGCTTTGGCATTCACAGGAGTAATGTTGACTCTCTATTTTCAAAGGCTCGATATAAAAGACAGTCGGGCTGACTCTCTGCGTCAGCAGATCGAATCCCAGTTTTACAGTATGCTGACGCTACAGCAGCAAGTGATTGTTGGGTTCGATCTCCACTCAATTCGTTCCGCGAATCCTGTTACCTACGAAGGTAGGGACTGTTTTAAACGATGGCATATGAAAATGCGCAACACGTACTATAACGTGAAGGGAGTCGATAAAGTAGATTTAAAAAGGGACATCGAGTGCGCAAAAACTGCATATGCGTCCGTTTTAGAAGAGCATCAAGGAGATCTTGGGTTATATTTTCGAAGCTTGTATGCTGTTTTCAGGTTTGTAGAAAGCTCTAACCATCCAGATAAGAAAAGCTTGGCATTGGTTGTTAGATCGCTTTTGTCCGACTATGAGCTTGTATTCTTGTTCTATAATTGCTCAAGTGAGAAAGGGCGTAATTTTTTAAGGTTTGCGAACGAGTATTATCTTTTTGATAATTTAAATATCGATTTGCTATTGAATGAAGAACATGTGGCCATTGTCGACAGATCCTCTCTTGGGGGGAATGAGGAAGGTCTTCGCGTATGGAAGACTAAAAGGGGAATAGATACTTGAGTATATTCTTTCATCGGGAGGCTGTCTTAAAGCCGGTGGTAGATAGATTCGCCAAACTTACCTTCATCTCTGGCGTATTATAAAAAGGCTTAAATACAATACAAGAACGCTATAGCTACGAGGCGCGGAATAAATAGCGCCGTTAACGTTCTTTCGGTTCCCAGAACTTTCCAGATGTAATCATCAAGGTGAGTACATCAGACTGTTCCTGAATCTTCGCTCATTCCCTCAGTTCTTTCAGCGCCAGCTTTGTGCCGGGCCGCACTCTGAGTCGCAATTCCTCTTCCCCGGCCTTCTGCCGCTTGAGCGCCGTCCTCTCGTCTCGCTGTTTCTGGGTGAGGGCCATTTATCAGCTCCGTGTAGCCGCTGGGCGGCAAGTGAATGTGATGCTGGCGCCTGCCGTGGCGGACGCGCATTTGCAGGCGCTTCATTTCGCCCTGCTGCTGGGGTAGTCCAGGCTGTACTTCTGAACGATTCGCCTGATGACGGTGCGGTTGATCCCGGTCAGATTCTCGGCCTTGAAGTGGCTGACGCCCAAGTCGCGCATCGCCTCTATACGCTTGAGCAGCGCCAGGTCCTCTTCCTCCTCAACATACTTCCGCTGATCCGCGCCGTTGTAGCGGGGCTTGCGGGGTGGCGGCTCTTTACGTGGAGGGCGGGGCGCGACCTGAAACGACCCAAGGTCGCGCACCGTTCCACCGCTGCGCTGAAACTCGTTTAAGGCCTCGGACAGCTCGGATGACTTTGACTTTGCGCGGTTGGCTTGGATGGTACTCAGTTCGGTAGCGATCATGCTGCCAACTGCGTGATGGTTACTCCGTCCATTTGGGAGTCAGCGCCTTGGATGTGCACCAGATCGTCCAGCGCGCCCCAGTTTACGGTGAGGACCGAGATTGGAGTCTGGCCTTTACCAGCGCATGAAGATCGGTAGCGGTGACATTCGCTTCAAGCTTCGTCGGCTTGGGGGAAGATGCTACGGTAGACATCTTTGGTGATGCCTGTTCGACCGGTATGGGCGCCGCAGCGGCTTGTGGTGCGGTCGCGCTGGCTTTCACTTTTTGAGCACCGGTATCTCTCTCGACTTTTGCGGCAGCGGCAAGCTTTCCAGATTGGCACGGTGCAGCTCCAAATCGGAGGCATCACGCAGGCTTTAGTCATACGTAATAAAGGCGATCGACGACAGAGGCGCAGGTCTTGATCACTGCGTCGACAAGCTGCGTCTGGTGATCCAGCACACAATTCACCAGATGGATTTTTGTGCGGCGACACCGCCGTCGTTGTAGGCAGACAGTCCAATAAACGACTGTTTTTCCGAACCAAAACAAAAAGGGCCTACCCGGCAAAATGCCCGGTAAGCCCTTTATATATGTGGTGCCCCGAGCCGGGGTCGAACCGGCACGTCCAAAGGACGAGGGATTTTAAGTCCCTTGCGTCTACCAATTTCGCCATCGGGGCGGTAGCGCCAAGAGCAGGGAATATATACACCCGGCCCCTATGAAGCAAGCTTGAAAGCGTCCCGAAAGGTGCAAGACGCTGCTTTTTTGCCTGTCAGAAATGCTTGGCAAATCATGAGGCTACGAAATTTTATTGGCGCAAAGGCTGACGTGCCGTGATCCGGCGACTCAGGCTTTGCCGTCCTTCACCACCGTATCGTTCACCACGGCCTCGACCTTGTCAGCCAGTATTCGCAGGTAGCTCGCCAGGGCGACTTCTTCCAGGCGCAGGCCTTTGCGTTGTCGGGAGCGGGGGAGTTTGGCCAGGTTGCCGAGCAGGAAGCCTTCCAGAACCGCCGGGTGGATGTAGCATTTTCGGCAGATGGCGGGGGTGTTGCCCAGTTGTTTCGAGACTGCCTTGACCATGTCGACGATGTGCCGTTTGGCGTCGGCCTCTGGCTCCCAGTGCAGTTTTTGCAGCGTTGCCAGTGCCAGCGCACTGGCCGCCCAGGTTCGGTAGTCCTTGGCGGTGAAGTCCGAGCCGGTGAGGCTTTGCAGGTAGGCATTGATGTCGGAAGAGGTCACCGCGTGGCGCACGCCGTCTTCGTCCAGGTACTGGAAGAGGTTTTGTCCGGGCAGTTCCATGCAGCGTTTGATCACGTTGGCCAGACGTCGATCCTTGACGCTGACTTTATGCTCGACGCCGCTCTTGCCGCGGAACTCGAAGAGGATTTGGCCGCCTTTGACTTCGACGTGCTTGTTGCGCAGGGTGGTCAGGCCGTACGAGCGGTTTTCCTTGGCGTACTGGCTGTTGCCGATGCGGATCAGTGTTGCGTCCAGCAATGAAATGACCGTCGCCATGACTTTTTCCCGGCCCATGCCCGGCTGAGCGAGCTGTGCTTCGATCTGCTTGCGCACTTTGGGCAGCGCATGGCCGAACTCGATCAGCCGCGAGTATTTGTCCTGATCACGTATTTCGCGCCAGCGCGGATGGTAGCGATACTGCTTGCGCCCGCGGGCATCGCGGCCGGTGGCCTGCAGGTGGCCCAGCGGATCGGCACAGATCCATACTTCGGTGTAGGCGGGCGGGACTGCCAGTGCGTTGATGCGCTTGATCTCCGACTCGTCCTTGATGCGCTGACCCTTGGTATCGAAGTACGCGAATTTGCCGCGCAGTACCTTGCGCGTAAGGCCCGGTTGAGTGTCGTCTACGTAATGCAGTTCACTGGCGGGCTGGCTGATGGCAGTCGAGTCAGGCATGGCTAAGTTCCAAAGGCAGTTAAAAACACTGACCTCGGGCTTTTACGGTGGTGCCGTTTATTTGCTGCGTGGCTGTTTTTTTCGAAAGGTCAGGCCAGCACCGCGACCGCCTTGATCTGCGCCCAGAGCGACTGGCCTCTGTGCAGGTTCAGTTGGTCGCTGGAATAGCGAGTGATGCGTGCGAGCAGCGGCGTGCCGCCAGCGTCCAGCTTGACCAGAACGTGTGCCGAATTGTCGGCCAGCGCTTCCTCGATCACCGTGACCGGCAAGCGGTTGAGGATGCTGCTCTGGTAATCGGGTTGCAGGTTGAGGCTGACATCCCGGGCCTGGACCTTGATGCGCAGCAGGGTGCCGACCTGCATCTGCGCGTGGGCGACGCGCATGCTCAGTTTGCTGTCGGGCAGGGTTACGGTGAGCAACTGGTAATGCTGATCATAGGCGCTGACCGTGCCTTCGATGACCACGCCTGCATCACTGCCCATCGCCAGAGGAAGGTCCAGCCGCGCCAGGGTTTCGTGGATCGGACCGCTGGCCAGCACGGTGCCTGCCTCGAGCAGCACCAGGTGGTCCGCCAGGCGTGCGACTTCATCCTGAGCATGGCTGACGTACAGCATGGGGATGTCCAGCTCGCGGTGCAGGCGCTCCAGGTACGGCAGGATTTCACTTTTACGCCGGGTGTCCAGCGCCGCCAGCGGCTCATCGAGCAGCATCAGCCGCGGGCTGGTCAGCAGGGCGCGGGCGATGCCCACGCGCTGGCGCTCGCCACCGGACAGCTTGTCAGGGTTGCGCTGCAGCAGGTGATCGATGCCGAGCAGTTCGCTGGCCTGCGGCAGTTGAATGCGGCGCTGCTGGCGCGGGATACGTTTCATGCCGAACTCCAGATTGTCCCGCACCGACAGATGCGCGAACAGGCTGGCTTCCTGAAACACATAGCCGATCGCCCGCTTGTGCGGAGCCAGGAAAATACCTTTTTCGGTGTCCTGCCAGACTTCATCGTGAACGCGGATGAAGCCCTGATCGGCTTTTTCCAGGCCAGCGATGCAGCGCAGGCAGGTCGTCTTGCCCGAGCCGGAAGGCCCGAACAGCGCGGTAATGCCCGACCCAGGGAGGCTCAGGTCGGTACGGACGGTGAAATCCGGGTAGGCCATCTGCAGGCGAACTTCTATAGGCGACGCCATAACTCAGCTCCATCCCGTTCTGGATTTGCCACTGGAATAAAGCGCCAGCAGCACCAGAAAGGAAAAGACCAGCATCGCGCCGGCCAGCCAGTGCGCTTGCAGGTACTCCATGGATTCGACGTGATCGAAGATCTGCACTGACACCACACGGGTTTTCTCGGGAATATTGCCGCCGATCATCAGGACCACACCGAACTCGCCGACCGTGTGCGCGAACCCGAGGATGGCCGCGGTGATAAAGCCCGGCTTGGCCAGGGGCAGAATCACGTGAAAAAAGGTGTCCCAAGGCCCCGCCCGCAAGCTGGCTGCGACCTCCAGAGGGCGCGTGCCGATCGCTGCAAACGCGTTCTGCAGCGGCTGCACGACAAAAGGCATCGAGTACAGAACCGAGCCGATCACCAGGCCGGCAAAGCTGAAGGTCAGTGTGCCCAGTCCCAGGCCTTGCGTAAGCTGACCCACCGCACCGTTGGGGCCGAGCAGCAACAACAGGTAAAAACCGATAACGGTTGGCGGCAAGACCAGGGGCAGGGCGACGACTGCGCCAATCGGCCCCTTTAGCCATGAATCAGTGCGCGCCAGCCACAGCGCAACGGGCGTGCCGATGATCAGCAGGATGACAGTGGTCAGCGACGCCAGTTTCAGCGTCAGCCAGATCGCCGCGATGTCGGCACTCCCCAGCGGCATTTACAGCTGGTATCCGAAGGACTTGATGATCGCGGCGGCTTTCGGGCCCTTGAGGAACTCGACCAGCGCCTTGGCAGCGGCGCTGTCCTTGCCTTTGTTGAGGATGACTGCGTCCTGCTTGATCGGGTCATGCAGGTCATCCGGTACGATCCAGGCCGAGCCGCTGGTCAGCTTGCCATCCTTGTAGATCTGCGACAGGGCCACGAAACCCAGCTCGGCATTGCCGGTGGACACGAACTGGTAGGCCTGGGTAATGCTCTGACCTTCGACGATCTTGGCTTTGGTGGCCTCGGTCAGGCCCAGTTTGCTCAGTACCTGAGTCGCCGCGAGACCGTAGGGGGCGGTTTTGGGGTTGGCGATGGACAGATGTTGATACTGATTGGCCTTGAGTACCTGGCCCTTGCTGTCGACGTAACCATCCTTGGCCGACCACAACGCCAGTGTGCCGACCGCGTAGGTGAAGCGCGAACCCTTGACGGTGTCGCCTTCCTGCTCGAGTTTTGCCGGCGTGGTGTCGTCAGCCGAGAGGAATACCTCGAACGGCGCGCCATTTTTGATCTGCGTATAGATCTGACCGGTAGCGCCAAACGCAGCGACGAGCTTGTGGCCGGTGTCCTTCTCGAAGTCAGTGGCGATCGCCTGGATCGGCGCGGTGAAATTGGCCGCCACGGCGACTTGCACTTCGTCGGCAGACGCATAGGCTGCGGCAGAGGCGGCAAAGGCCAGCACGGAGAATTTGAGAATGGCGCGCAGCGTGGTCGTTCGCATGAAGCAGCTCCTTGATGATGAAAACGCACGCCATCGGGGTAAGGGCGTTTCGCTATATAAATAAATATATAGCGTCAGCCTGTTGTTCTGAAAGCACTGTTTTATCGCGGAGACAGAATTTTCAGCGCATTTTCAGCCAGTTGCCGCGTCAGCTCGGTGGCTCCCAGCCGATGTTTGATACCGACTGCCTGGCCTGCCCAGAGGTTCACGAAGTCACTGCTGCCCAGTTTCTCCGCCTGCGCGCGGAGCGGCATCAAGGCACCGCCCGCCAGCGGAAACGCCGGGGCGAGCGGGCTGATGGGGCCGGCTTCGCGCATGATCCGATTGACGATGCCTCGCGCCGGACGCCCGGTGAAGAGGTTGGTCAGAGCGGTCTGGCTGCCCGTGGCATCGTGCAGCGCCTGACGGTGCAGGGCGCTGACGCTGGCTTCCGGGCAGAACAGATACGCGGTCCCGACCTGTACCGCCGAAGCGCCCAGAACAAATGCCGCCGCGACACCGCGACCGTCTGCGATACCACCTGCGGCGATGACCGGGATGCTTGTGGCGTCAGCCATTTGCGGGACCAATGCAAAGGTACCGACCTGGGTGTGCAGTTGATCGCTGAGGAACAGCCCCCGATGGCCGCCTGCTTCGTAGCCCATGGCAATCACCGCGTCGCAGCCGTGTTGCTCCAGCCAGATCGCTTCCTCGACCGTGGTGGCTGACGAGATGATCTTTGCACCCGTGGCCCGGACCCGATCGAGTAACGATGGCTGCGGAAGGCCGAAATGGAAACTCACCACTTCCGGCCTCAATCGTTCGATCAGCGTGCAGCTGTCGCTGTCGAAAGGTGCGCGGTTGGAGACCGGTGTCGGCGCATCGAAATCGGCACCCAATTCCTCGTAATAGGGCTTGAGCGACTGCTTCCAGCGTTCGGCGCGCTCGGCATCGTGGGCCGGAGGCTGATGGCAGAAGAAATTCAGGTTCAGCGGAGCGTTACCGGTCTGCTGCCTGAAAGTCGCTACTTCCTGTTCGATTTTCTCAGGGGTGAGCATGGCGCAGGGCAATGCCCCCAAGCCGCCAGCCTGAGCCACAGCAATGGCCATCTGCGATCCGCTGGCGCCCGCCATGGGGGCTTGCAACAGCGGCAGTTCGACGGCAAACAGTTCAGTGATGCGGCTATCTGGCCATTGACTCATGTGTTTCTCCGGCAGGCATTCAGGCAATGCTCATTGAGCGCGCGAATGGCGTGAATGGCAAACGCCATGTCGAGCGTCGACAAGCCGGCAGGGCCACTCGGTTGACATAAAAAACGATCGGTCTACTATTCGGGTATGACTCAGCCAACCACCTCGCTACCCACTCCCTCACTCGCCAGGCCCCGGCGTCCCGGCCGGCCGCCAAAGGTTGATCGCGATAATCTCGAGACCCGCGAGGCGCTGCTGCGCCGCGGTCTGGAAGTGCTCACCGAACAGAGTTTTTCGGCCACAGGGCTTGATTACATCCTCAAGGAAGTCGGCATTCCCAAAGGGTCGTTCTATCACTACTTCCCCAGCAAGGAAGCCTTTGGCCGGGCGGTGCTGGATGAGTACGCGCGCTATTTTGCGCAGCGGCTGGACCGCTGGCTGCTGGATGAAGCGCTTTCGCCACTGGAGCGACTTGTCGGCTTTGTGCAGAGCGCCAAGGGCGGTATGGCGCGACACGACTATCGACGCGGTTGCATGGTCGGCAATCTGGGCCAGGAAATCAGTCTGTTACCGGACGGATTTCGCGAGGTACTGGAACAGACGCTGCTGGACTGGCAGTCGAAACTGGCGGGTTGTCTGAGGGCTGCGCAATCAATGGGCGAGCTGGCTGCAGACGCTGATTGCGATGAGCTGGCCGCGTTTTTCTGGATCGGCTGGGAGGGCGCAGTGCTGCGTGCCCGGCTGGTTAAAAGCGCTACACCATTGAACACGTTCATTGCCGGCTACCTTCGCGGTTTGCCGCAATGATTTCTCTTCAGAACTATTTAAAGACGATCAGTCTAAATTGGAGGCGCATATGTTCAAGGGCATCTTGATCGACAAGGATGAGGCGGGCTACCACGTCAATCTGACCGACATCGACGAAGCGCGGCTGCCCTCGGGCGACGTGACGATCGACGTGTCGCACAGCACGCTCAACTACAAGGACGCGCTGGCGATCACCGGTCAGAGCCCGATCGTGCGCAGCTTCCCGATGGTCCCGGGTATTGACCTGGCCGGTACGGTTGAAGCCAGCGATACCCCTGAGTTCAAGGTCGGGGACAAGGTTCTGCTCAATGGCTGGGGCGTAGGCGAAGGGCATTGGGGCGGGCTGGCGCAAAAGGCCCGGCTCAAGAGCGAATGGCTCATTCCTTTGCCAGAGGCCTTCACGCCGGCGCAGGCGATGGCCATCGGCACGGCGGGCTACACCGCGATGCTCAGTGTCCTGGCATTGGAAAAGCACGGCTTGACCCCGGACCACGGTGATGTGCTGGTCACCGGCGCCAATGGTGGGGTCGGCAGCTTTGCCATCGCCATCCTGGCCAGGCTCGGCTATCGGGTCATTGCTTCCACCGGGAGGGCCTCGGAAAGCGACTACCTGCAGCAACTCGGCGCGGCACAGATCGTTGACCGGCAAACCCTCTCGCAGCCTGGGCGACCGCTGGCCAAGGAGCAATGGGCGGCGGCAGTCGACTCTGTCGGCAGCCATACATTGGCCAACGTGTGCGCCGGTATTCGTTATCGCGGTGTGGTGGCGGCCTGTGGCCTGGCGCAGGGCATGGAGTTTCCGGGGTCGGTTGCGCCGTTCATTCTGCGCGGCGTCACGCTGGCGGGTATCGACAGCGTGACCCGCCCGCGCGCGGATCGGCTGGAAGCCTGGTCGAGGCTGGCGAGCGACCTGGACATGTCGTTGCTGCAACTGATCAGCCGTGAAGTCGGCTTGAGCGAGGTGATCGACCTCGCGCCGCAATTGATTGCAGGGCAGGTTCGTGGCCGGATCGTGGTGGACACCGCACGCTGAGTGAATCACAGCGCGTCGGCACTGGCACACTCTAGCGCGATCAGTGCGCGATGAACTTGCGTCGTGCCGAGCCCGGTTTCGCATAATTGCAACGGCGTGCGACCGCCGAATGAGGTGTTGCGGGCAACCAGCCATTGGCTGGCACGCTCGGGCGTTGCAAACACCTGCAGGGCGTGGCTGGCAATCATCGCCACACGGTCAAGGCGTTCGGAGGCTACCAGGTCCAGTGACTGTTGCTGGCGCTGGCGCCGTTCGAGGGTTGAAACCGATGCGTTGAACAGCGCTTCCATTTGCCTGGGGGCAAGGGCCAGCGCGTCCCGCACTGCACGGATCCAGCGCGGTGCAAAGCCCGCCTGAATGTTCGTCAGGCGTTCGGCTTCGCTGCGTTGACTGAGCTGGTGGGTCAGCAGCCAGAAACTGGCCGCCGCGTCACCGCGGCCAGGTGTTTTGCGGGCAGAGGACGGAATCAAGGTGCGTGCCGGCCTTCGATGGCGGAAAGGACGGCCAAGGCTATCCCAGGTGACGCGTCGTTCAAGCAGCAGGATGTTACCGGGCGTTGCCTGAGGATAATGGTGGTGCGCTGTAGCGCAGGTGTCGCACCAGAGCCCTCGTGCTAAAGTCGGTCGCCTGAATACGAATGAAAAGCGCCGTGGCTGTTGGCACGCGCTTGCACCAGAAAAGGCGTCGCTTTCTATGCAGCACGACCCTCACACCGATAAGGACGCACGCATGGTCAGCCAGCCTTCGCTGCCCGACGTCAACAAGCCACTGCGCCTCTACCTCGATCGCCTGGCACCTTCAAGCCGCCTGACCATGACCTACGTTCTGCAGGATGCAGCAGACCGGTTGGGCATGGCTGACGTCGATATTCATGATATTCCCTGGCACACCCTGCAACCTGGCCACGTTACCGCGCTGGTCGCAACGCTGCGTCAGGATGACTACGCGCCCAATACCACCTCGCTGTATGTGAACGCCATTCGCGGCGTGATGAACGAAGCCTGGCGACACGACCTGATCAGCCACGATCAACTGCTGAAAATCCGCTCGATCAAACCGGTCAGCGGCACGCGGCTGGTCAAGGGCCGCAACATCCGTCGCACGCTGATTCGTGAGCTGATGGAAGCCTGTGCTGCCGACCCCAGGCCGCAAGGGCGTCGCGATGCCGCGATCATTGCCATTCTGTATGGCTCGGGGATGCGCAAGTCCGAGTCGGTCAACCTCGACCTTTCCCAGATCGACTTCGCCGAGCGCAGCCTGCGGGTGCTGGGCAAAGGCAACAAGCAATTGATCAAATACGCCCCCGAATGGGCCTTCAAGGCGCTGAACGACTGGCTGGAGTTGCGCCGGTCGTGTCTCCAGCCGGGGCAGGGCGACGACCCGTTCCTGTTCAACCGGATTCGCCGTGGCAGCCATATCACCCGCGACAGAATCACCAAGCACGCCATTTACTTCATCGCCAAGCAGCGCGGGCGCCAGGTGGGCGTGAACATCATGCCCCATGATTTTCGACGTTCGTTCATCACCCGGGTGATCGAAGAGTTCGATCTGTCGATTGCCCAGAAACTCGCGCATCACACGCACATCTCGACTACCGCCAGCTACGACATGCGCAGTGACAACGAGCGGCGCAATGTTGTGGACGGGTTTGATCTTTGAGCAAAAAAAAGCCACCTCGCGTAAACGGGGTGGCTTAAAAGATCTAACCAAAGGAGTGATGAAGCAGAGCAGAGATTCACCGGCATCGCGACGCGGATTCGCGGGGCAGGGAGAAATGTTCGTTCATCGCCGGCAACGTTAACACTGGCGTTCCCGATTCAGTTATCAGCGTTATCGATAGCCGTCATTGGCAAAAGAAATAGGACGGCGGACGGGCCTGCGGATCGCCATCCAGAAAATGGATAGTTCGACCCTGAGCTATCCGGCAATCGGATAGCCAACAATTGGCAACAATTTCATGCTTTGCCGCACTTGAAACGTACGGGACTGAGCATGGAAAAGTTCGATATACACCGTAAAACCCGATTCGACTCGCTGGTACACGAGTACGGTCTGGATGGCAGCCGCCTGCTGCCGTGGGAAGGCTACCCGATGCCGTTCGCCGGCGGCTGGTGCGTGGTCCGTCCGGGCACCTGCAGCGAAGCACACACCCAGATCGATCAGGAAATCTTCATTGCCATCAAGGGCAGTGCGCGTCTGGTTATCGGTGACCGGCAGATGGATTTCACCGTTGGCGATATCGCCGCGATTCCGAAACACACCAACCATTACGTCATCAATGATTCCGCCGAGGACTTCCACTTCTATGTGGTCTGGTGGGACATGAACTACGTGAACGCGTTCGTGGCGCAGCACAGCGAGACCACGGGGTGCCTGGATGAGTAAGTTCATCGTCACCATCACGCCCCCGACCCCCAACGGCGATTTGCACATAGGCCATATCGCCGGGCCGTTTCTGGCCGCTGATGTGTTTACTCGCGTGCAGCGTCAGCGTGGCCACGAGTGTGTGCTGGTGTCCTACTCCGACGACTACCAGTCCTACATGCTGCGCAAAGGGCTGGAGCAGGGCGTCGACCCGGTCGAGCTGGCCAGGCGCAATTCCGACCGCATCGAGGCCTCGCTGGCGGCCATCAACATACAGCCCGATAACTGGATGCGCCCGCACGACAACCCGTGGTTCGCCGAAGCGGTGGGTGAAGTGTTCGGTGCGTTGCGTGATGCCGGCGCGATCGAGTGTCGGGATTCCAGCGAGCCGTATTGCCCTGATTGCGACGTCTGGGGCTACGAGGCCTTTGCCCGGGGCAACTGCAATTACTGCGGTGCCGAGTCCGATGCCAGTCAGTGCGAGAACTGCGCCCAGGCCCCTGACGCCGAGTTGATGACAGACTTGCGCTGCAAGCTCTGCAGTCAGCCCTCGCAATGGAAAAACGCCCATCGCGCGTTTCTGAAACTGGCCGGGTTCAAGCCGCAGTTGCGTGACCGCCTGCTGGGCCAGTCATGGCGCAAGCCGCTCGACAGCTGGTTGCGCGACAGCCTGGAGCACCTGCATGACTGGGGCGTCACGCGTCCGGGCGACGGCGGGCTTGATCTGCAGGCCGACGGCTCGTGCCGGGTGCACACCTGGTTCATGGGGCTGGCGGGCTACATGGCGGCATTTCGGGAGTATGCCGACCGCGTCGGGCGTCCGGAGCTGTTTCGTCAGTACTGGCAGTCAGGGCAGGGCACGCTGGTGCATTTTCTCGGCTTTGACTGTGTGTTCAGCCACGCCATCGTCTATCCGGCGCAACTGACGGCGCTGCACGACATCAGGGTCCGCCAGCGCTTCATGCCCAATCAGTTTCTCAAGCTGGACGGCCTGAACCTGTCGACCAGTCGCAACCATGCGATCTGGGTCGGCGACCTGGCCCGTGAAGCCTGCGCGGACAGTGCGCGCCTGTATCTGGCGAGTATCGCGCCGGAGGAAAGCGAAGGTGATTTCCGCCTGGCGCAGTTCCTTGCATGGCGGGCAGAGGTGTTCAGCGAGTTTTTCCCGGCCTTGCTGGACGCCGGAATAAACCGCGACGACCACTGGTGGAGCGGCCTCTGCGGGGCGGACGCCGGACTCCTGGAAGCGTTGCGCGTGCAGTGGAGCAAAGCTTCGGAGCCTGCGCAGTTTTCGATGAAACGCATGGCTCAGGTGCTGCTGGACGCGATCGCCATCACCCGCGGGCGTCTGGCCGAAGGACGCCCGGTCAGCCATCTGGCGGCATTCATCGCGGTGGCCGGCAAGGCGCTGATTCCGGACATGTCAGCGCAGATCATCAGCGCGTTCGCACTGCCCGAGGCCCGCGTCCACGCCACGCTGATGAACGGCCCGGCCGCTGAATACTCCATCTGAACGGATTCACGACAATGTTTATCGATTATGAGATAACGGTCATTGGCGCCGGGATCACCGGCGCCAGTATCGCGGCGAAGCTGTGCAGCGCCGGTGTGTCGGTCGCGCTGATCGACAAGGGCGCAGCCGGCAGCCTGGGCGCAAGCGGCTATTCCGGCGGCCTGGTTCGCCTGTATGACAGCGATCCGCTGCTGATGGAGCTGGCCGCCTATTCCATCAGCCTGATGGACGACGGCGTTTTTGCGACCACTTACGCCAGTGCGTTGCGGCGTACCGGGGTGATTTACCGGGCCGCCACGGACCAGCTGGATAACCTGCACCGCGCCATCGACCAGTACGGCAGCGAACGCTACCCGATGCGCCTGCTGTCAGGTCACGAGCTTGATGGCAGTCGCTACCCGCATTGCCCGGCGCTGGAACGGGTCAATCTGTTCGAGCCGCGCGCCTGCGTCGGCAATGTGCGTCAGGCCGTCGCCGCGCTGTGTCAGTCGGTACGCCAGCAGGGCTTGCTGCTGGAGCATCGCGAGATCAAGTCCATCGACTGCCGGGCGCCCGACCTTGTGCACATCGACCTGGGCAGCGCCACGCTGCGTTGCCGGACCGTGGTGGTCGCTGCCGGTGCCTGGAGCCAGCACCTGGTGCCGCACTCGGGGCTGGAAGCACGCTCGATTCCCCTTGCCCGGGTGCTGACCGAAGGCGACTGGTCAATGCCGGTGATTGATGCGGTTACCCAGAGCTACGGCATACCGCTGACTCGGCATATCGTGCAGACCGGCTGTGGCGTGCGTGACAGCGGCCTGTGGCCCGAGCACCTTGCGCAGCCCGATGCACGGCATAGCGAAGACGCCTGCAAACGCGTCGCCCAAGTGTGCGCCTCGGCCGGCAAGCCGCATGTGCTTGATGTGTTGCCCGGTTTCGACAGCTACAGCGCCGACGGTCGGCCGATGCTGGGGTTCTGCGCCGAGCGCAGCCCGGTGTATCTGGCCGCAGGCATGTCCGGGCTGGGCTTCAAGTTCGCGCCCGGCGTGGCGCACATTGCTGTCGAGCAACTGCGCAGGCATCTGGCTGGAAAGGATCGCGCTTGCTCTGGCTGGTCGGCATTGTCGCCAGGCAGGTCGATGCCGGGCTTTCCAGCACAAGACCTCGCGCTGGCGAGCGTGCGGTCATGACGTCCTCGAACGACTCGCGTCTGCAGGGCTTGCGGGTCGGGGTCAGCGCTCTGTTCGATCCCGACGACACGCCGCATGCACGGACCTTCATGAGGGCGCTGGCGGCGGCGCGCAATTGCATGCCGGGGCTTGAGCGGGTGCAGTGGCACTTTCTCGACGACGCTGCCGATGCCGTTCGCGGGGCCGATGTGGCTCGGCAAATGATCGACTGGAAGGCCGATCTGGTCATCGGTCATTTCTCTTCGGATGCAGCCGTTGCTGCCGCGCCGCTGTATCGGCACGCCGGTATTGCCCTGCTGACCCCAGCAGCAACGATCGATTGCCTGACCCTGGAGCACCCCAACGTCTTTCGTTTCTGCCCCGCGGACCGGCAACTGGCGGCGGATCTGGTCAGCTGGCTGGCGACTCGTCAGTGGCCGCGCGTGCATGTTCAGGCCGACGACAGTGCTCACGGTCGGGCCTTGTGCGTCGCCATCAGCGCGGCGCTGGCAGGTGCCGGTTTGCAACGTGTCGACGAGCTCGACCAGGCCGATGTCGAGGTGTTTGCCGGACGCCTCAAACCCAGTCGCGAGCACTGGCAAGCGCGGCGGCAAGCCGGCAGCACTCGACCGCTGGTGCTGACCGACGACGCTGCCTCGCCGTACCTGGGGCGCGCCGCAGCGCACGACAGCAACACCTTCGTGATCGGCTTCGCAGCCCCCGACAGCGCCGGACAGCGCTGTCAGGCCCAGGCACTGCACCGGTCGCTGTTCGCTGCCGAACCGCAGACCTACTTTCGCGAAAGCCTGCTGATGCTTTACGTGCTGGCCGAGGTGGCCCGCGGTGGTCTTCGCGCCGCGCAACTGCCGGATGCGTTTCGGCACAGCACCTTCAACACACCGCTGGGCACGGTCAGCTTCGATCAGGGCGAGCTACGCAGCGCGACGACCTGCCTCTGGACGCCAGGCCCCACCGGGCTGAGCCGCATCACCCCATAGCACCCAAAACACCGCTTTACACCAACTCTAAGGACCGGAACTTCATGGGTAACTCGACACCACACACCTTGCATTCGGACGCCGTCTGTATCGGCTTCGGTCCGGCCGGTATCGCGCTGGCCTGCGCGTTTGCCGATGCGCGAGAGGCCAATGACCCGTTGGGCGCGCTGTCCGTTCGCTATCTGGAAGCTGCGCAGGACAGCCAATGGCATCGCGAACTGCTGCTGGCCGGAACGGATATCAATCATCACGTATTTCGCGATCTGGTGACCCCGCGTAACCCGCGCAGCCGCTTCTCGTTCGCCATGTACCTCAAGGAACACGGGCGAATGTTCGATTTCGGCCTGCTGGGTCGCCCGGCCAGTCGCCATGAATGGTCGGATTATCTGGCCTGGGTCGCCGCGCAGGTAGACAGTCAGACCTGCTTCAACACGCCGGTCACGGGGATTGACCCGGTGCTGCGTCATGGGCGCCTGCATGAACTACGCGTATGCACACCGGATACCTGCTTCACGACGCGCAATGTCGTGCTGTCCAGCGGCAGTGCGCCGCGTATTCCGCCCGCGTTCGAGGCGCTGATCGGCCCGACGCTGTTTCACACGTCGCAGTTTCTGAGCCGCCTGCAAGCCTTCGGCGAGCACCTGCCCAAGCGCTGGCTGGTGCTCGGTTCGGGGCAGAGCGCCAGTGAGTCGGTGCTGGAGCTGGTCAGCCGCGACGCCGGCATCGAGGTGCATTCAGTGCATCGCTCGGCCGGTTTCAAACTCACCCAGCTGGGCCAGTTTCCCAACCGGGTATTCGCTCCGGATCACGTCGACTATTTCCATAGCCTGGGCCCCGCCGCGCGGCAGCGTTTTCTCGACTGGAGCCGCTCGACCAATTACGCAGGGATCGACCCGGACGAAAGCCAGAAGCTGTTTTCGCTGATCTACGAAGACGCCATTGCCGGTCGCAAACGCCTGCAGACCTACGCCTACCGCGTGATCAGCGCCATAGAGCCCGTCGCCGAAGGCTACCGGGTCGAGCTGACCGACACCTTCAGCCAGCGCACCCAGGTGCTTGAGGTCGATGCCGTGGTGCTTGGCACCGGGTATCAGCAGTACCTGATACCGCCGTTGCTGAGTGGTTTGCAGCCATGGCTGCAGGCCGATGTCGACGGGGGGCTGCTCATCGATCGGGATTATCGGGTCGCCACCCAAGGCGAGTGCGACGTGAATATCTGGGTCAACGGCCTTTCCGAACGCAGCCACGGAATCAGTGACAGTCAGTCGTTTTCACTGATGGCGTTGCGCGCCGAGCGTATCGCCACGGCCCTTCAGCAGGCCGTAGCACCGGCAGCCGAACCTTTGCTGGCACAGTGGAAGTGAAGCCCATGTACAACTCTCTTTGCGAAATCGTTCACGATCAGGCCTTCCTCAAGGTGACTGGCCTGGGCGCCGATTTTTTCCTGAAAATGGAATCACTCAACCCGGCAGGCTCGATCAAGCTCAAGACTGCCGTGGGGTTGATCAATGACCTTCAGGCGCGGGGCCTGCTGGGCCCGGACACGATTCTGATCGAGTCCTCGTCGGGCAATCTCGGGGTGGCGCTGGCGATGATCTGCGCTGAACGGGGCATCCCGTTTACCTGCGTGGTCGACCCCAACAGCTCCAGCCACAACATCCGCATGATGCGCAGCTACGGCGCCGAGGTCATCCAGGTCGAAATCCCGGACGCCAACGGCGGGTTCCTCGGGACGCGCATCGAGCTGATTCGCCAAAAAGTGGCCAGCGACCCGCGCTATGTCTGGCTCAATCAATACGAGAATGCGGCCAACCCGCGTGCCCATGCGCGAACCACGGCGCGTTCGATCAGCCAGCATTTCGGCCATGTGGATTATGTGTTCGTCGGTGCCGGGACCACTGGCACGTTGATGGGCTGCATTCAGCATTTTCAGCGCCATCATCCGACCACCCGAATCATTGCCGTGGACAGCGTCGGCTCGGTGACCTTCGACACCCCGGCCAGCCGGCGCTTCATTCCTGGACTGGGCACCAGCCAGCGCCCGCCGATCTTCAATGCCGATGGCATTCATGCGCTGGAAATGGTCCCGGAATCACACACCGTCGCCATGTGCCGCATTCTGGCGCGCAGCAAGGGCCTGCTGGTCGGCGGGTCCACCGCGACGGTGATCGCTGCGGTGCATGCCTGGCGCGAGCGCATCGAGCCCGGTTCGGTGGTGGTGGCGTTGTCGCCGGACTGGGGCGAGCGCTACCTCGACACGCTGTACGATGATCACTGGGTCGAACAGCGGTTTGGCCGCGAAGTGCTGAGCATGACCCTGGCAGACCTGTCCTCGCCAGTGGCCGAGACATGTTCTGAGAGCATGGAAGCGCCTGCGCTTTCCCGGCATTCAAGCTGGACGGTCTGGCTGGCCGCCGAGCGCATGAAGCGCGCGGCGTTCCATGTGCTCGACGGTGAGGTGGTTGCGCGCCTGCTGGCGGCAGACCCGCTGGCCTGTATCGATGATGTGCAGGCGGCTTATCTGGATCATGAGGCTGGCCGCACGATCAATCCCGACAGTTACTTTCTGCGCTTTGCGCAGGCACCGGCCAATCGCATCATCGCCTTGCCCGCCAGCCTGTCGGGCGAGCAGCCGGTCAGTGGCATCAAATGGATTTCCAGCTTTCCGGGCAATATCGACACGGGCCTGCAGCGCGCCTCGGCGGTGCTGATTCTCAACGATCCACTCACCGGTTATGCCTTTGCCTGCCTGGAGGCCTCGCGTATCAGTGCCATGCGCACGGCAGCCTCGGCGGTGCTCGCTGCGCGCTGGATGAGCCGCCAGCAGCGCCATGTCGGGCGAATGTCATTCATTGGTGCCGGTTTCATTGCCCGCACCATCCTCGACATGTTCGTCAGCGATGGCTGGACGATGGACGCAGTCAGCGTCTTCGATCAGCACCAGGATTCGGCGCTGGCGCTGGTCGGACATGCCAATCGCCATGGACTGCACAGCGAGCCAAGCGACCTGACCATGTGCCTGCAAGCCGATGTGGTGGTGTTCGCCACTACTGCGCCGAGCCCTTATGTGCTGGAGCCGGTGTTTCAGGCAGGGCAACGGGTGCTGAACATCTCGTTGCGCGATCTGGGGCCGGAGGTCATTGCCCAGGCCAACAACATCCTCGATGACGTCGAACACTGCCTCAAGGCTCAGACCTCGCCTGACCTCGCCGTGCAGCAGTATCAGCACCGCTCGTTCATTACCGGGACGCTGGCACAGTTGATGACCGGGCAAGTGGAGCTGAGTCCGGACAAGGCTTCGATCTTTTCGCCGTTCGGGCTCGGTGTGCTGGACCTCGCCGTGGGGCAGCGGGTGTATCGCCAGGCGGTGGCCGAGGGCAGCGCTTTGCCGGTGCCGCAGTTCTTCTTTGAATCGGCGCGCTGGTGATGGCCATGCAGACGCATACCGTCGCCATTATCGGCATGGGCTCGCGCGGATTGAGCATTCTGGAGCAGTTGATCGGCATGAGTCGCCAAGACGTGCGGCAACCGCTGCGTATCGACGTGTTCGATCCGCAGCCGCCGGGCAGCGGGCTGCACCTTGCGCAGCAGCCGGATTACCTGATGCTCAACACCATGGCCGGTCAGTTGTCGGCGTTTTCCTCGGCTTTCCCGGCGTGTGAACCGCCAGGCCCGACCTTCTTGCAATGGTGCAGCCGTGAGGATGTACGCCTGGACGCGCGCGGCCATGTCAGCCTGGATGGGCAGGGCAGAGCAGTGGCATTTGGCGACTTCGTGCCGCGTGCACTGCTCGGGCGCTATTTGCAGGACAGTTACCGTTTTCTGCTGCAACGCTGCCCGGCGCATGTGCTGGTGCGCCACCACGCCGAGCAGGTGCTGAGCTGCCAGCCAAGGTCGCAAACGCCGGGTTTCCGGCTGCGTACTGGCAGTCTGGCAATGGACGTCGACGGCGTGTTCCTCACCAGCGGACATGCGCCCGCAAACCCCGCGCAGCAGGACGTCGGTGATTGCGTGGTCATCGAAGGACTGGGACTGACCGCCATGGACACGCTGGCGCATCTGACTGAGGGGCGTGGCGGGCGCTACGTGCGCGATGGCGGCTTCGCCGGCTGGCGTTACCTGCCATCCGGACGCGAGCCCAGGGTGTTGATGTGTTCCCGTAGCGGATTGCCGTTTCGTGCCAGGCCGCAGTGGCATGCCTGCCGTCACGCACCGTTGCCGAGGCTGTTTTTCACGGCCGACGCCATAGCCCGTTTGCGCGAGCAAAAGCAAGGCGGGAGGCTCGACTTTCGCGCCGATGTGCTGCCTCTGATCAAGGATGAAATGCGTGCCGTGTTTTATCAGGCCAGGGTCCGCATGGAGGCACCTGGGCGGTTGGCCTCTGTTCAGCGCCTGCTGCGCGAGTCAATCAGCAGACCGGCAGTGTTTGCCCGTCTGGCAGAGCAGTGGGATGAATTCGAGCCTGAGCACTGGCTGATCACCCAGCCTTGGTCCGGCGCGCAAGGCACATACGGGCAGTGGTTCGTCGACTGGATCAAACGTGACCTGGCCCTGAGTCGGCTGGGCACCGCGCACAGCCCGATCTGTCAGGCACTGGAGGTCTGGCGCGATTATCGCGACCTATTGCGTCTGGTTGCCGATCACAACGGCCTGACCGAATCCTCGACGCTGGAGTTCTACGGCACATGGGCAGGACTGAGTAACCGTCTGGTCGGCGGGCCGCAGAAGGAACGCCATGAAGACTTGCTGGCGTTGATCGAAGCCGGGGTCGTGACGGTTCTGCCGCCGATGAGTGACGTGCAGGAGCCGCACAACCGCCTGTCTGCCCGCGTCGTCCACAGCGGCGTGTCGGGCAGTCGTCATGGGTTGATCAACGATCTGCGCAAGCGCGGGCTGATTCGTGCCGCGCATGCCTGGCCTGCCGATGGCATCGACACCGACGCCGTGGGCCGCGCGATCGGTCGCGACGGTGAGGTGCAGCAGCGGCTCTGGGTTCTCGGGCCCGCCGTGGAAGGCTGCACGTTCTACAACCACTACGTACCGACCCCTGATCCGACCTGTCGCGCGCTGATCGAGGCGCGCCGGGCAGTCGAGTCTTGTCTGGGTACGCTGACAAACACAACTTCAAGTAGCATCACATTTCAGTTGAATAAAGCCATCCAAGCTATTAATTAAAAAGGAATTATTACTATGTACGAAATCACTTTGCTGACCGCCCTCGCTGGCGCGTTCATCGTGCTGATCATCAGCCCCGGTCCGAACTTTCTGGTGATCACCCAACTCTCGTTCAGCCAGTCGCGGCAGCAGGGCATCTGTGCCGGGCTGGGCGTTGCCTCGGGCAGCATTCTCTGGGCCTTGCTGGCCGCTACCGGGTTGGGGCTGGTGTTTCAACAGTTGCCATGGCTGCAACCGACCCTGCAATTGCTCGGCGGTGCCTACCTGACCTGGCTCGGCAGCAAAAGCCTGCGCAGTGCCGGCAGCCAGCCCAAACCCAGGGACATCGCTGCGCTGGGCATTGGCAGTCTGAGCCGCGCCTATCGTTTCGGCCTGCTCACCAACCTGACCAATCCCAAGGCGCTGGCGTTCTACACCAGCGTGTTCACCACCGTGACCACGCCGGGCATGCCGATGTGGGTACGCATTGCGGGTGTATCGATCATCGCGGTGCTGGCGATTGCCTGGTTCGTGCTGCTCGCCACGCTGTTTTCGATCCCCGCGGTACAGACGCGCTATCAGCGCATGAAAAAGGCCATCGACATCGTCACCGGCCTGTTCATGATCGCTTTCGGTCTGCGCCTGCTGATCGGGTTGCTGCCTGCTGGCCTCACTCACTGAAATCACCTGTAAAGGAATACCTGAATGCACCGCAACGACTGGCACTACCCGACTTCCATCCGCGCAGGCGCAGGACGCGTCAACGAACTGGCCGACGCCTGCAGGGTGACCGGCATACAACGTCCGCTGCTGATCACCGACAGCTTTCTCGGCAGCACCGACATGATCACCGGCGCCGTAGAGGACTGCCGCAGTCAGTTGGGCCACTGCGGCCTGTTTGACCGGGTCAAGGGCAACCCGACCGGCACCAACGTCGCCGAGGGGCTGCACGCTTACAGAACCGGAGGCTACGACGGTGTGATTGCGTTTGGCGGCGGCTCGGCGCTGGACGCTGCCAAGGCAGTCGCGCTGATGTCGGGCCAGACCCGCCCGTTATGGGATTTCGAAGACATCAACGACAACCACCTGCGCGCCGATCCGGATGGCATTGCGCCGGTGATTGCGCTGCCGACAACGGCCGGGACCGGCTCTGAAGTAGGGCGTGCGTCGGTGATTACCGATGAGCAGGCGCAGGTCAAACGCACCATTCTGCACCTTCGCATGATGCCGCGCATCGCGATTCTGGATGCGACGCTGACACTCGACCTGCCCAGGCACCTGACCGCCGCCACCGGCGCCGATGCCTTGACCCACTGCATGGAGTCCTGGTGTTCGCCGGCCTGGCACCCGATGGCCGAAGCGGTTTCGGTCAAGGGCATGCAGATGATCAAGGCGTTTTTACCGCGTGTCGTCGCCGACGGGCAGGACCTGGAGGCGCGGCAGCAGATGCTGGTGGCCTCCAGCCTCGGCGCGGCCGCGTTTCAGCGCGGTCTGGGCGGCGTACACGCAATCGCGCAGAGCCTTGGGGCGCTCTACGACCAGCATCATGGCTTGCTGAACGCAATCCTGCTGCCCTACGTGCTGGAGGCCAATCGCTCGGTGCTGCAGACGCAAATGGACGATCTGGCGGTTTACCTGCGGTTGCCGTCGCCCGGTTTCTCCGGGGTGATGGACTGGCTGCTGACACTGCGCGAGCAGATCGGCATTCCACATACGCTGGGCGAGATCGGTATCGACGATCGCGACGCCGAGCGGGTCGGGCGGATGGCTTTCGCCGATGGCTGCTCGCACACCAACCCGATTCGCCATTCGGCGCAGGCCTACGCGCAGATCTTCAGCCGTGCAGTGAGGGGCGAGTGAACCATGGCTGTCCTGAACGAGGCGGGGATACAGCGTCTTGACCATGTCTGGCGCAGTTTCGTCGAGCAGGGTCGGATCGTCGGTGGCGTGCTGTTGCTGGCTCGGCATGGGCGTCTGGAATACGCCAGTGCGCGCGGCTGGGCCGATCGTGAACAGCAGATTCCGGTCACCCGCCGCACGCGTTTTCGTCTGGCCTCACTGACCAAGCTGTTGACCTCGGTCGCGGTGTTGCGGCTCTGCGAACGGGGTGTGCTGGATCTGCACGCTTCGGTGACGCACTGGCTGCCAGCCTTTCGACCGCATCTGGCCAATGGCCGCGAGCCGCTCATCACGCTGCAGCACCTGCTGTCACACGCGTCGGGCTTGAGCTACGGCTTTGAGCAAGCGCCCGATAACGCTTATCAGCGCGCCGGGGTGTCGGACGGGCTGGATCGCGTACCGTTCGACCTGCAGGAAAACCTGAGGCGTTTGGCGCGTGTGCCCTTGCTGTTTGAGCCCGGCAGCGCCTGGGGGTACTCGCTGGCCACGGATGTATTGGGTGCAGTGATCGAACAGGCCACGGGGCTGGCGTTGTCAGAAGCCATCGGCAAATGTGTCACCGCGCCTCTTCGCATGCATGCGACCTCATTCCGGCACCTGCCGGAATGTCCGCTGGCCAGCGCCTACAAGGATGGGGTCAGTGGCCCGGAGCGTATCGGCGATGACGATGGAGTGTTGCTCGACAGCGGCCAGGCGCGGCTGTCCGCAGCCCGCGCCTTTGACTCATGCGCGTATGAGTCGGGCGGGGCGGGAATGCTCGGCACGGCTGATGACTATCTGCGGCTGCTCGAATGCCTGCGTCTCGGCGGCGCGCCGCTATTGAGTGAAGCCGGTACCGCACGCTTGCTGGGCAATGCGATCGGCCAGACGATCATCGCCAGCCGCGGGCCCGGCTGGAGGTTCGGGCTGGGGCCGATGATCCTTATCGATCCAGTGCTTGCCGGGCAGCGGCAGGGGGCGGGAACCTGGTCGTGGTGCGGCCTGTATGGCAGTCATTATTGGGTCGATCCGCGTGCTGCGCTGAGCATGGTGGTCCTGACCAACACGGCGGTTGCCGGCGCGTGGGGCGAGTTTGCCGACGCAATCGTCGATGCGCTTTACCCCAAGCTGGGGGTCAGGCCCGGGCAAATTGCTTGCGGTAGCTGCTCGGGCTGATGCCCACCAGATTGCGGAAGTGCCGGCGAAACGACTCTTCGGAGCCGAAGCCGGCGCGGTCCACCACTTCATTCAGGCGCAATTTCGACGATTCCAGCAGTTCCTTGGCGTAGGCAATGCGCTCACCGAGCAGCCAGTCGTAAGGCGTCAGCCCGGTACTTTCCATGAAGCTGCGGTGCAAGGTGCGGGTACTGAGCGCTGCGCGTGAGGCCATCTCCTTGATGGTATGGGGGCGCTGCAGGTCGCTGCGAATCCAGTCCATCAGGTTGGAAATCGGCCCGTCGCTGGCCGATACCAGTTGCCGGGATGCATATTGCGATTGTCCGCCTTCGCGATGCGGCGGAATGACCATGCGCTGCGCAACCATGTTGGCAACGCGCGAGCCGTGATCGTTGCGCACCAGATGCAGCATCATGTCCAGCCCGGCGGCCGAGCCTGCTGCGGTCACGATGCTGCCCTGATCCACATACAGTTCGTTGGGCTGAATGGTCAGGCCCGGGTACATGGTGGCCAGCAGGTCGGTGTAGCGCCAGTGGGTCGTCACCTTGTGCCCGTCGAGCAGACCGGCCGCCGCCAGGACGAAGGCCCCGGTACAGATCGAGCAGATTCGCGCGCCGCGTGCATGAGCCGCCTGGAGCTGTTCGATGAGCCGTTGCGGAACCTCTGATTCAACCCCGCGCCAGCCCGGCACGATGATCGTGTCGGCGTTTTCCAGCAGCACCTCGCCGGGTGTGGGCACGATGGTGATGCCCCCGGCAGCGGTGATCGGGCCGTCGTCGACCGGGAAGGTCGCGAACTCGTACCAACTGACGCCCAGCTCGGGTCTTTTCAGCGCAAAGACTTCAACCGTGCAGCCAAATTCGAAGGTGCACAGCTGGTTGTAGATGAGTGCGACGACGAGATGATTTTTCATGGCGCGATGTTACCGGATATTGGCATTTCAGCCAGTAGTTTGACGTGATGCTACTGAGTAATCTGCTCTGTGTCACCGCTGAAACCCGCTTAACCCTCACTATGATGCAAGTGGCCTGCCATGCAGGCCCTGGAGCCAACTCGTGCCACTCAATATCGGTATCTACGTTTATGACGACGTCGAGGTTCTCGACTTCGCTGGCCCCTATGAAGTATTCACCACCGCAACCCGCATGCACGCCCGCAACAGCCGTGATGACCGGCAGTTGTTCAACGTGTTCACCATTGGCCGCAGCACCGCGTCAGTGCGTGCCCGCGCCGGGCTCAAGGTCGATCCGGATTTCTCGATCAACGACCATCCGCCCGTCGACTGCCTGATCGTTCCGGGTGGCGTCGTGACCGCTGAACTGGAAAAGCCCGACGTGATTCACTGGATCAGCGATCAGTCGGAGCCTGGCCGCGTGGTCGCTGCCGTATGCACCGGCGCCTTCCTGCTGGCCAGGACCGGCAAACTGGCCGGCAAGCAGGTGACCACCCACTGGGAAGACATCGACGACCTCAAGGAAATGTTCCCGTCGGTGGACGTGCTCAGCACGCTGCGCTGGGTCGATGAAGGCTCGTTCGTGACCTCGGCAGGTATTTCCGCCGGTATCGACATGAGCCTGCACCTGGTCGAGCGTCTGCACAGCCGTGAGCTGGCCGAACGTACCGCGCTGCAAATGGATTTCGACTGGACCGAGAACGACTGAGTCCAGTCGCGCTGCGGATACCCCTGAAGAGGCTATGTGCGCGAAATGTGCATAGCCAGCGCTTCAACGCGATAGCCAGCGTCCGCCTTACCCCCGCTTGAGACATTCATTCGAACAGCCGATAAACCGGCCAGCTCGGTGTTTCGGCGGGGGTTTCCTGTATTCCCGAGCCTTTGGCTCAGCGGCAGGGCCGCACCCACCTTTGCAAAACCAGAGTGCAGGACACATGAAAACCCACTTCTTCAAAGTCGTTCAAACCGTCGCACAGCACGGTTCGTTCTCCGAGGCCGCCGCCATTCTGGGCTGCAGCCAGTCGAACATTAGCTATGCGATCAAGGAAGTCGAAGATTTTTTCGAAAAACGCCTGTTCATTCGCAGCCGCACAGGCTGCACGCTTACCCCTGAAGGCAAGGTCATCAGCCAGACCCTGGGAAATATCATGGCCACGCTCGAACAACTAAAAAAAATGGGGTCAGTGGCAGCGTCACCATTCATTACCACTCGCACATCCGCGAGACCGGCCTGAGCGCTTCGCTGGACTTTCTCGCCCATCATTACCCCGATATCCACCTGAACGTGCTGCACCGCAGCGAACAGCATCCGTCGCTAGACGCATTGATAAAGGGCGTGGCCGATATTCTCATCCTGCCGGGTGCTGTGCTGGACGAGCATTACCTCGAGCACCATTGCTGGTCGGACCACTACGTACTGGTGGCGGCGCGCAGCAAGCAGGGGGCAGCGCAGTGTTTCGCCGAGCTTGCGCAGGTGTCGCGCTATGTGGCCTGGCGGCATCCGGGCGTGGAGCGCCTGCACCAGCAACTGGCATCGGCACAGGTACGGCTCAGTCAACGCGGCGAACTCAGTTGCCTGGACACGCTGCTGGACCTGGTTGCCAAGCGCCATTGCATCTCGATTGTGCCTGGCGCGCTGTTGAACGGACGGCTTCGCGAGCTGGAGTCGATTCCGCTGCCGCTGACCGTGATGCGCCAGATCAGCGTTGTGGCGCGGCCTGCCTCATTGCTGTCCAACGCCGCCAATGCCGTGATTCAGGCGCTGAAAAAACCACCGGCCTCGAACCCTCAGTCTCATTGACGGAGGTGTCACAAAACACTGTCACAGTGCCCTCAACGAACCTTTGAACGCGATACGAATGCAACGAATCGGGCCGGCAAGGCTCATATCCGTAAGCAATACATTCAGGACGCTCCGCACGCGGGGCGTCTCAGGTCGCCGATTCGAGAGGAAGACTGAACGCTATGACGATACCGGACAAGCAGTACGTGGAATGGCTGGTCGAGCAATCGATGCTGAACGCCGCAAGACAGCGCGCCAAGACCTATTCGGGGCAGGGCAGGCTCTGGCAGCGTCCTTTCGCCCTTGCACGTCCCAGAGATGCCTCCGCTATCGCCTCGGTCTGGTTCACCGCCTACCCGGCCTCCATCGTCACCCGCGAAGGCGGCTCGGTGCTCGAAGCGCTGGGTGATGAAACGCTGTGGCATGCACTGTCGGAGATCGGCATTCAGGGCATTCACAACGGGCCGCTGAAGCTGTCCGGCGGACTGCAGGGGCGCGAACGCACGCCGAGTATCGATGGCAACTTCGACCGCATCAGTTTCGGCATCGACCCGGACCTGGGTACCGAAGCGCAACTGTTGAGCCTGACGCGCATTGCCGCAGCGCACAACGCGGTGATCATCGACGACATCATCCCGTCGCACACCGGCAAGGGCGCAGACTTCCGCCTGGCCGAGATGGCGTACGAGGATTACCCCGGCCTGTTCCACATGGTCGAGATTCGTGAGGAAGACTGGCAGCTGTTGCCTGAAGTGCCAGCGGGTCGCGATGCGGTCAACCTGATGCCCGATGTGGTGGATCAGCTGCGCGACAAGCACTACATCGTCGGTCAGTTGCAGCGGGTGATTTTCTTCGAGCCCGGGGTCAAGGAAACCGACTGGAGCGCCACCGACGTGGTACAGGGCGTCGACGGCAAGGCCCGTCGCTGGGTTTACCTGCATTACTTCAAGGACGGCCAGCCGTCCCTGAACTGGCTGGACCCCAGCTTCGCCGCGCAGCAGATGATCATCGGTGACGCGCTGCATGCCATCGATGTCATGGGCGCCCGGGTGTTGCGCCTGGACGCCAACGGTTTCCTTGGCGTCGAACGTCGCGCCGAAGGCACCGCCTGGTCGGAAAGCCATCCGCTGTCGATCACCGGCAACCAGCTTCTGGCCGGCGCGATCCGCAAGGCCGGCGGCTTCAGCTTCCAGGAACTGAACCTGACCATCGATGACATTGCCTCCATGGGGCAGGGTGGCGCGGATCTGTCCTACGACTTCATTACCCGGCCGGCCTATCAGCACGCGCTGCTTACCGGCACCACCGAGTTCCTGCGCCTGATGCTGCGTCAGGTGCATGCCTATGGCATCGATCCGGCGTCATTGATCCATGCCTTGCAGAACCATGATGAGCTGACCCTGGAACTGGTGCACTTCTGGACGCTGCACGCCCACGACACCTTCCATTACCAGGGCCAGACGTTCCCGGGCAACATCCTGCGTGAACACATTCGTGAGGAAATGTACGAGAAGCTGTCCGGCGAACACGCGCCGTACAACCTCAAGTTCGTCACCAACGGCGTCTCCTGCACCACGGCGAGCATCATCACTGCAGCGCTGGGCATTCGTGACCTGAGCACCATTACCGATGCCGACATTCAGCAGATCCAGCACATTCACCTGCTGCTGGTGATGTACAACGCCATGCAGCCGGGCGTGTTTGCCTTGTCTGGCTGGGACCTTGTCGGTGCCCTGACGCTGCCGGCCGAGCAGGTCGACCACCTGATGCAGGATGGCGACACACGCTGGGTTCACCGCGGCGCCTACGATCTGGTTGATCTCGACCCGGAAGCCGAGTTTTCTGCCGGTGACATGCCGCGTCCCAAGACGTTGTACGGCAGCCTGGTCACTCAGCTCCAGCGTCCAGATTCGTTTGCCTCGCAGCTCAAGAAGATTCTCGCTGTGCGCCGCGCCTATGACATCGCGGCAAGCCGTCAGATTCTGATTCCTGATGTCGAGCATCCAGGGCTGCTGGTCATGGTCCATGAGCTGCCGGCCGGCAAGGGCACGCAGATCACTGCGCTTAATTTCAGCGCGGAGACGATCGTCGAAACGCTGCAGTTGCCTGGCATTGCGCCGGGTCCGGTGGTTGACATCATCAACGAGCGTGTTGAAGGCGATCTGACCGAGCAGGGCGAGTTCACCATCACCCTCGATGCCTACGAAGGGCTGGCTCTGCGTGTGGTCAGCGCCTTGCCACTCTGAGGTGTCACGCGCAGCCGGACTGGTTGCGCGTGGAACTGAATCAGGCTGTTCAGGGCTGACGCTTTTTCAGGCGGTAGGCAAACTGGGCGCGGCTCAGGCCCAGCAAGCGCGAGGCCGCCGCCAGGTTGCCTTCGCTCTTGTCCAGCGCCTCCTGGATCAGGCGCTGTTCAAGCTCGTCGATGGAGAACGCCTGATCCGGCTGATTAAGGGAATCCAGCAGCGAGGTAGCAGATGCCTGCTGTGCGCCCGCAGTCGATGCCTGACGCAGTGCTCCATGGTGATTCAGCGAGTAGGTGTCCCGTGGTAACGATTCGTTGCGGAAAATATGCACCAGATCGATGGCCTGGCCTTCATCACTGGCAATCAGGCCGCGCTCGATCAGGTTCTGCAATTCGCGCACATTCCCGGCAAAGTCATAACCCAGCAGGGTCTTCAGCGCGCGCATGGTCAATCCGGCCGGCGTCCTGCCGTACTCCTGACAGAAGCGCCCGAGAAAGAAATTGATCAGCAGCGGAATGTCATCGCGGCGCTCGCGCAATGGCGGCAGGGCGATCGGGTAGACATTCAGGCGATAGAACAGGTCTTCGCGGAAATCGCCCTCGGCCACCGCCTTGCGCAGGTCGACATTGGTCGCCGCCACCACTCGAACGTTGACCTTGATGCCGTGCACCCCGCCGACGCGCTCGATCTCGCGTTCCTGCAAGGCGCGCAGCAGCTTGCTTTGCCCGGCAAGGCTCAGAGAGGTGATTTCATCCAGAAACAGCGTGCCACCGTTGGCGCGCTCGAAACGCCCGGCTCTGGAATGCGTTGCCCCGGTATAAGCCCCTCGCTCCACACCGAACAGCTCGGCCTCGATAAGGTTGTCGGGGATGGCTGCGCAGTTGAGTGCAACGAACGGGCCTTCGCGGTTGCGGCTGAGCTGATGCAACTGGCGGGCGAACATTTCCTTGCCGACTCCGGACTCGCCGCTGATCAATACGGTTGCCGGGGTCATCGCCACCCGTTGCAACGCCTGGGTGGCCGCATTGAAGGCAGCGCTTGCGCCGACCAGCGGCTGGTCGGTGCCGGTCGGCGGGCTTGCCTCATAGCTCGCCGCTGGCGTCGGGACGCTGTGTACTGGCGCAGGTGAGTTGACCGCTCTCAGGTAGCTCAGGTCGCGTTCGACATCGCCCCATTGTTCCGAGGTCTTGCCGACCACACGGCAGTTCGCATGCCCCATGCCCCGGCATTCCACCTCGCGGAAAACCACCATCTGCCCGAACAGGCCGCTGACAAAGCCCGTGGCGTAACCGATTTCGGTCCAGCACACCGGGTCCTGGCCGATGCCATACGCTGCAACATGCTCGTCGGCTTCGCAGGAGTGATGCCAGAGAAACTCCCCCTCGTAGAACCCCGACTCGGCGTCGAATTTGAAGTGCAGCGGCTCGACCTTGGTCATGCCTTCCAGGGTGTGCAAGTGCGTACCGGCACGAAACGCCGACGAGGCGTCAGCCTGTGGCCAGCGTTCGCGAATCAATCGGGCGTCCCGCGCGCCAGACAGATACCCGGCACGGGTGAACATCCCGCGTGCCTGTTCCAGGCCCAGCCGTTCGATGATTTCGCGGCGCAGGGTGCCGAACGATGAAGTATGCAGCAGCATCATGCGTTGGTCGTTAAGCCAGATGCGCCCATCATCAGGCGAGAAGAACAGGCAACTGGTCAATTCCTCAGCGGTTGGCGAGTCGCCTGCGTGCGTCTGACTGCTGTCGCCGCGAGGCGAGAAATGCTCGGTGGGGACGCTGTGATCGGGCAGCTCGCAGTGAGGGTTGTTCATGGGTGTACCTCGGCCGGGCAATGGTCGAAATGATCAAATCGAGGCTTGATCAATAAACATAACTTCATCAAATGAACAAGCGTGTCCGCGTAGAGTTTGAGCCTGAGGGGCTCGACGCTTCAACAAGGTCGTCGCAAACCCTTGTCCCAAAGCGGTCGAGTGATGACATGATGGTCGGATTACAATCCCGGCACAGCCTTTGCTCTGACGTACGTACGGCGCATGTTTCCCATGGCAAATGGGGCAGGCGATTACAACCATAAAAGCCGGAGTTAATATGTCAGCGTCTGATGGCACCCCTCTGTTGCAACGCGCGATTGAAGCCGAATGCGTTTTCAATGGCGACTGGATTCCTTCTTCATCTCCTTCCTTGCCCGTCATCGAGCCTGCGACCGGCGAGCTGTTGATGAACACAGCCATGGCCGATGCCGCAGACATTGCCGTCGCCTGTCGAGAAGCCGCGCTGGCCCAACCTGCCTGGGCGGCGCTGGGGCCGCGTGAAAAGGCCGACATATTTCTTCTGGCCGCCGATCATGCGGTCTGTGCGTTCGATGAACTGGCCCTGTATGTCGCCCGCGAGACCGGCGGCAGCCTGCACAAGGGCCAGCACGAAGTGAACGAGACCATCGTGTTGTTGCGTCAGGCTGCGGGGATGCTGTCGCAGGCACATGGCCATGGCCTGATACTGCCGAGTCAGGCCGGTCGTCTGTCCTATGCGCGGCGTGTCGCGCATGGTGTGGTGGGGGTGATATCGCCGTTCAATTTTCCTCTGGTTCTTTCCCTGCGCTCGGTCGCTCCGGCCCTTGCTGCCGGTAATGCCGTGGTGCTCAAACCCGATCCGCAGACGCCGATCAGCGGCGGTTTCCTGATCGCCCGGCTGTTCGAGGAAGCCGGCCTGCCCAAGGGGCTGCTGCACGTGCTGCCGGGTTCGGCTGATGCTGGCGAAGCGCTGTGCCGCGACACCAACGTGCAGATGATCACCTTTACCGGTTCGACCGGGGCCGGACGCAAGGTTGCCGAGGCTGCGGGCCGAAACCTGAAGAAAGTGTCGCTGGAGCTGGGCGGCAAGAATCCGCTGGTCATTCTCGAAGACGCCGACCTTGATCTGGCCGCCAGCAATGCGGCGTTTGGTGCCTGGCTGCACCAGGGGCAGATCTGCATGGCCACCGGGCTGATCCTGGTGCACGAATCCATTGTCGCCGACCTGACCCGCAAGCTGGCGGACAAGGCGCGGGCGCTGACGGTGGGTAACGCGGCACGCGGTGAGGCTGCTCTGGGGCCGCTGATCAACAAACGGCAGTTGCAGCACGTGCATCAAGTGGTCAGTGACAGCCTGCAGGCCGGTGCGCGACTGGAAACCGGTGGCGAGTATGAAGGCCTGTTCTATCGACCGACCGTGCTCAGCGGCGTGAAACCCGGCATGCGCGCATTCGACGAAGAGATTTTTGGCCCGGTGGCCGTTGTGGTCAGTTTTTCCACGGACGAGGAAGCCATCGAACTGGCCAATCGTTCCGAATATGGCCTGGCGGCTGCGGTGATTTCCCCGGACGTCGGCCGCGCGACGGCAATTGGCGACCGACTCAGGTGCGGCATGTTGCACATCAACGATCAGACAGTGGCCGATGAGTGTGTCAACTCGTTCGGCGGGCGCGGTGCGTCGGGCAACGGCAGCAGTGCTGGCAGCCCCTCGGACTGGGATGAATACAGCCAATGGCAGTGGGTGACGGTGAAGAACCAGGCACCGGCCTATCCATTCTGAGTCTGACTGATATTCCATGCTTCATTGCAGCGAGTGATGTGATTCAACGGCAAGACGTGATCCAACAACAATAAGAGCGCGTGATTATGAACCTGAATAACAAAACACTGATCATCACTGGTGTGTCATCCGGTATCGGCGCTGAGCTGGCACGTGTGGCACGCTTCCAGGGTGCCCGGGTAATCGGCATCGATCGTCATGAACCGCAGTTGACCGTGGACAGTTTCTTCCAGGCGGACCTCGCCGATCCAGACAATATCGATGCATTGATCGAGCGTTTGCCCAAGCAGATCGACGGCCTGTGCAACATTGCCGGCGTACCCGGCACAGCGCCCGTTCAGGCGGTCGCCCAGGTCAATTACCTCGGGCTGCGTCACCTGACCCAGCGTTTGCTGCCGCGCATTGCGCCGGGCGGCAGTATTGTCAATGTGGCGTCGATACTCGGTTCGCAGTGGCCGGAAAGGCTGGAGTTGCACAAGGCGCTGGCCGCGACCGAAAGTTACAGCGAAGGGCAGGAGTGGCTGGCGGCCAATCCGGTCGCCCATGAAACCTGCTACCAGTATTTCAAGGAAGCGCTGATCGTCTGGAGCTTCAGGCAGTCGCAGGAATGGTTTCGCGATCATTCGGTGCGCGTCAACTGCGTGGCACCGGGGCCGGTGTTCACACCGATTCTGGGAGACTTTGTCAGCATGGTTGGCCAGGAGCGGGTCACCCGCGATGGCCTGCACATGAAGCGTCCTGCGCTGGCCGATGAGGTGGCCGAGGTGATTGCGTTTCTGTGTTCCGACGCCTCGCGCTGGGTCAACGGTATCAACTTGCCGGTGGATGGAGGGTTGGCCGCTTCTTACGTGTAATGGCTGCACGTGTTGCAACCCCGGCGACGCGCTCGTGGCGTCGGGGCTCTTGAAAACAACAACAATAAGTACAGGAATCACAAGATGCCTAAGTCTGTCTTGCGTACCGTTGCGACCGTATCATTCATCGCCCTGTCATCGACTGCATACGCCTATGACTTGCCCGGCCTCAATCTGGGCAACACCAGTTTCTACGACGGATCCCCGGCGCCTGCGGGGCCGGGCTGGTATCTGGAGGAGTATCTGAACTATGCCAAGGCCAATCGCTTCAATGACGTGAATGGCGACAAACTGCAATTTCCCAAACAGGACGTGGATGTATTGGCGGTGACTACGCAGATCATCTACGTCGGTCAGCCAATGGCCAATGGGGCCATGCCGGGTATTACCGCAATCAACACGTCGTTGGCGCATGTCGACGTGGATGACGGTCTGGGCAACACCGCCCTGAGTTCGCGCGCCGGTTTCGGCGATCTGGTCATCGGCCCGTTTCTGCAACTGCCGACGATCACCCGTGCCGATGGCAGTCCGCTGCTGACCCAGCGTATCGAGGCGGACATTGCGATTCCGGTCGGTGCCTACGATCGCAATCGCTCGATCAACCCCGGGAGCAATTTCTGGTCATTCAACCCGTACTACGCCGCGACTTACTGGTTTTCGCCGAAATGGTCGGCCAGCGGACGTTTCATGTATTTGTGGAACGGCAAGAATGATGACCCGCAAGCCGGGTTCGGCAATGTTTCCGATACGCAGGCAGGGCAGGCGCTGCACGCCAACCTGACCTTGCAATATGCGGTTAACGAGCAACTCTCGCTGGGGCTCAACGGTTACTGGCTCAAGCAGTTCACGGACACCCAGGTGGATGGACATGATGTCAGCGGTCGCAAGGAAAAGGTTTGGGCCATTGGCCCTGGCTTCCTGTATGCCTTTAACAAGGAGAACGTGCTGACGGTCAATAGTTACTTCGAACAGGGCGCGGAAAACCGCACCGAAGGTAATAAGTTGGTGCTGAATTTTCTGCACAAGCTGTAAGGCATGAGATAGTTTTGACTATCGTTCCAACGCTCCGCGTTGGAATGCAGTTCGTGACGCTCTGCGTCACACCTCTCAGATGCGGCGCAACAGCATGACTTGCCGTTAGCCGCTGCCACAGAAGCGCTTTTTGATCGCGATGGCGCTGACGACGCAGATTGCTACGTTAGTGACGGCTGAGCTCTGGCGCTGATCCGGGGGTAGCCTGGCAGGACGCCAGGCTAGCCGCACCGGGCCCAGACTGTGTAAAAACCCAAGGTAAACCTTTGCTATGATTCCCCAGGATTTCATTGCAAGGGTTGCCCATGAAACGCTTCATTCAAGGTGAACACAGAGGTCAAAGTACCTTGCTTCCCGAGAGTCTCGATGATTACGTCAGCGACACCAATCCGGTGCGCGTTGTCGATGTCTTTGTGGATGAGCTCGACCTGATCACCTTGGGTTTTGAAAGCGCTGTCCCCGCTGAAACGGGCCGACCGGCCTACCATCCTGCAGTCATGCTGAAGATCTACATCTACGGCTATCTCAACCGTATCCAGTCAAGCCGACGCCTTGAGCGCGAGGCGCAGCGCAACGTCGAGCTGATGTGGTTGACCGGTCGCCTGATGCCGGATTTCAAGACCATCGCCAACTTTCGCAAAGACAACGCAAAGGGCATTCGAGGAGTCTGTCGGCAGTTTGTCGTGCTGTGTCAACAATTGGGGCTTTTCTCGGAGCATTTCGTTGCCATCGATGGCAGTAAATTCAAGGCGGTCAATCACCGCGATCGCAATTTCACCAGTGCCAAACTGAAGCGTCGGATGGAAGAGATTGAATCAAGCATTGCCCTTTATCTAAAGGGGCTGGATGCGGCTGATCGGGAAGAGCCCAAGACTGCAGGCCCCAAAGGCGGCCTAGAGGAGAAGATCGCCAAATTGAAGGAGCAAATGAAGGCGTTGCAGACCATCGAGGTACAGCTTGAAGAATCCCCGGACAAACAAATTTCGCTGACCGATCCGGACGCGCGCTCAATGATGAGCAGTGGGGGAAAAGGTATCGTGGGTTACAACGTACAGACCGCGGTGGATACCAAGCACCATTTGATCGTCGCGCACGAGGTGATCAATGTGGGTCACGACCTTGATCAACTTAGTTCGATGGCCCAGCAGGCCCGTGAGGTGATGCAAGTCGAATCGTTGTCGGTGGTGGCGGACCGCGGGTATTACAAAAGCGGAGAAATCCTGGCCTGTCACGAGGCAGGGATCACAGCTTATGTGCCAAAAACGCTGAGCTCGCGGGCCAAATTTGATGGCCGTTTCGGCAATGACGAGTTTGTTTACGACGCGGACAACGATGTGTACGTCTGCCCCGCCAATCAAGTGCTGATCTGGCGCAACTCTTACATCGACAAGGGCAAGAAGCTGGACGTTTACTGGCGCTCCAACTGCCAGGCCTGCTCGATAAAGGCGCAATGCACACCGGCCAGAGAGCGAAAAATTCGGCGCTGGGAACATGAGGCAGTACTGGAAGAAATGCAGGCCCGCCTGGCTAACGCGCCGCAGGTAATGACCATCCGCAAGCAGACCGTCGAGCACCCCTTCGGGACTCTCAAGCAGTGGATGGGTGCAACGCATTTTCTGACGCGACGGCTTGGCGGAGTGAGCACCGAAATGAGTTTGAACGTGCTTGCTTATAACTTGAAGCGGGTAATGAACATCCTCGGCACGCAGAATCTTGTAAAAGCGCTGGCGGCTTGAAAAGCCTCCATTGCGCCCGATAAAAGGGGCTGTAAAGCGCTATTAACGGCCTTAAGGGCGGATTAGAGCGATGGCAGGACTTTCAAGGCGTTCCGGCTAGCCAAGTATCGTCTGCGCTACGCGCAGCCGATACTTGGGCTGGTTTTTACACACTCTGGGCCATGGAGGGCCCGTTGCGGCGACCCCCGGATCAGTGACAGGGCGAAGGAACCCGACGAAGTCGGGCCGGAAACAGGAGCGAAAGGCTTTGGTTACTTTGGCCTCATCAAAGTAACTCGCCGAGGGGCGAAAAGGTGGCCTGAGTCGGACCCCAATCCACCTGACAAAGAAGACCCGCAGCGTCACGAACTGCATTCTCACGCGCGATGGATAGCTGCTCTTGCGAGCTGATCAGCTCGACTCTGCAGCCTTGAGCTCACGCTGCTCGACGGCGACTGACCTGGACAGCACTGTGATCGCTGCCAGTGCGGCAATCACCAGGCCTGGCGAGGTAGCCAGCAGTACGCCGGCGGTTCCGGCGCCAGCGCCCAGCAGTTGTCCGGCTGCCAGGGGACCGGCGACCGAACCGAGACGGCCGATGGCCACTGCTGCACCCACACCGGTGGCACGTACCGAGGTCGGGTAGGCGGGCGGGGCCAGTGCATACAGCACCAACTGCGCGGCGATGACAAACACCCCGGCTGCAAACCCGGCAACGGCCATCGGTACGATACCGACCGACAGACCCACGCCTGCCAGCGCCGCGAGCAAACCGGCGTAGACGAACAGCACGACCTTGATGCCATTGCAGCGATCGAGCAACAACCCGCCCAGCAACGAGCCCAGCGCGCCGCCGATATTGAACAGCATCTGCACCATGCCTGCCTGCGGTTTGCTGAAACCCTGACCGATCAGCAGTGAAGGCAGCCAGTTGAGCAGCATGTACATCACGGTCAGGGTAAAGAAGTAGCCAAGCCATAAAGCCAGTGTCGTGCGCGCCCGGCCTTCGCCGAACAACGCAGTGGCGCTTGAATACCGAACGCTGTCAGCAGTGGTCTGCTGTTTGAAAGCGCTGGACTCGGGCAGTAACAGGATCATCAGCGGAGCTACCAGCAGCGGCACCAGACCGCCGATGATGAACGTGGTTTGCCAGTGCTCGCTGGTGAACATGGCCACAACCGCCGCGAGGGCACCACCCAATGGAACACCGGCGTACATGACGCTGATGGCCAGCCCGCGGTGACGTTCGCTGACGGCTTCTGCGCACAAGGCGATCAGATTGGGCAGCGCGGCCCCCAGACCCAGGCCGGTCATGAAGCGCACCAGCAACAGTCCGGAAAAGCTCTCGACATAAGCAGTGCTCAGTGAAAAGACCCCGAACAGCAGCACTGCGCTGACCAGAATCCTCTTGCGGCCGATGCGATCGGCGATCCATCCGCCAAAGAACGCGCCAGGCAGCAGCCCGATGATCCCGGCGCTGAATACCCAGCCCATCATTTTCGGATCGAGGCCGAAGGTCTGGCGCAATCCGGCGGCGGCCGTTCCCGCAGCCTGCAGGTCGAAGCCCTCGATGAGCGCAACGATAAAACACAAGACAATGGTCAGCGTCGATCGACGTAACGGACTGTTCATGGCAAGCCTCATTGTTGTTTTTGTTGTGGAGAAAAGCCTGTTCCCCAGCGCCAATCGAGGCGTTGTCACAGGTATTCATCAAGGTAACAAAAATAACTAAAAAGTGAATCTGGCCGAAAGACTCGTAAAAAACCAGGCTTAGTCTTTTAAAAACATTGAGTTAGAGGAGTAATGTTGAGCGACCGATAAAGTAGTTAATCATATTAATGTTCGATTATCGGTCAGTTTGGATTGACGTCGCCGCTGAATATTTCAATTCTCTGCTCACGGACCTGCAATCAAGCGCCGGACCGACTCCAAAAACAACAACAATAAGTGGACACCGAACATGTCGAAGCTCGCTCATGATGCAGCAAGCACTGTGTCAGCTCCCTTTTTTCGTGGAAAACGTTGTGGCCTTGCGCTGGGCCTGCTGGGTATCAGTGCCATTCCCGACCCGTCACAGGCGCAGGGTTTTCTGGATGACAGCCATGGCACACTGACGCTGCGCAACTATTATATGGACCGCGATTACAAGGATGATGGCACCAGGACTGCGACTCGGGAGTGGGCGCAGGGCTTCATCATGAATGCGGAGTCCGGCTTTACCCAAGGGCCGGTGGGGTTCGGCCTCGATGCGCGAGCGCTGGTCGGCGTGAAGCTGGATTCCTCGCCAGACCGCAGCGGCACCGAGCTGTTGCCGGTATCCGCCAGTGATGGCCGGGCGGCTGACGAGTATTCGCGGCTGGCCCTGACCGGCAAGCTGAAATTCCACGAAACCACGCTCAAGACCGGTGCCGTGTCGATTTTCCTGCCATTCGCCTTCGCCAGCCCCTCGCGACTGTTGCCGCAGACCTTCCGTGGCACCACGCTGACCTCGAAGGATATAGATGACCTGACCCTCCATGCGGGCTACATCGACCGCGTCAACAAGCGTGACTCCAGCAACTACCAGCCCATCAGCATCGCTTCACCGAACCGCCGTTTCAACGGGGCGGCAACATCGTCGCACATGGCTTATGCCGGAGGCGATTATCAGGTCAACAAGGACCTGAGCCTGCGTGCGTATCACGCCGAAGTAGACGATCTCTATACCCAGAACACTCTGGCCCTGTTGCACAAGCTGGCGATTGGCGACGGCGAACTGACCACCGATCTGCGCAGCTTTTTCAGCCGCGATACCGGCAGCGCGAAAGCCGGCGAAGTCGACAACCAGAACCTGTCCGCGTTGTTCGGCTACAGGTGGGGAGGGCACAGCGTCAGCCTTGGCTACATGCATTCCAGTGGCGACACGGCGACGCCTTATGTCTCGGGCACCGAGCTGATGGGGCTGAGCGAGATGACCATGAGCTCTGACTTCCTCAACGCCAAGGAGCGCACCTGGCAAGCTATCTACGACTATGACTTCACGGCGGTCGGGCTGGTCGGGCTGCGCAGTCGCCTGCGTTATGTGCGCGGCGACAACATCGAGCTGGCCGCTTTCAATGCCGATGATCGCAAGGAGCGTGAGTTTCAGATGGAGCTGGGCTACGTTGTGCAAAGCGGTCCACTGAAGAACGTCGGGCTGCTGGCGCGCAAGTCGATCTATCGCAACGATTTCCCGGCAGGTGCAGCCTTTCGTGACGAGAACCAGACACGCTTCATCGTGCAATACAGCTTGCCGCTCTGGTAACCACCCCGCCTTGACGGCAGGGAAGCCGTTTACGATTGATACACCTTTTTCAGCAACCTGAGCAGGTCTTGACGTTCCTTCTGATCCAGCGCGGCAGTGGATTCCAGGTCGCTGTCCACGGCGATCTGTTTCAGCTCGCGCAGCAGTGTTTCGCCGCTTTTGCTGAGAAAGATGCCGTACGAGCGCTTGTCCGGCTTGCAACGCACCCGGACGGCCAGCGCGCGCTCTTCGAGCTTGTTCAGTAACGGGACGACCTGAGGCGGTTCGATCGCCAGCGCCTTGGCCAGGTCTGCCTGCATGAGACCCGGGTTCTGCTCGATGATCGCCAGTGCCGAGAACTGCGCCGGGCGCAGGTCGTGTGCGGAAAGACGTCCGATCAGGTTCTGGAACAGCTTGAGCTGTGCGCGGCGCATGGCATAACCGATCAGATCATCCAGCGCAGAATCCGTTGGCAAACGTGCCTCGGCAGCCTGTACGGGAGCCTGGCAGGCGTCGGCGATGTCAGATGGCTTGGCCATTGAAAATGCGGTCCTTATGGTTTGATGGGTCAATCAGCCGATCAGTTTGCCGAGGTTGGCGAACGATAGCTATGGGGCATACGTGACTGTGACCAGCCTGTTCGGGCGGAGTGCCGAGATTTTGATTAATGTGAATAACAGTTAATTGACATAACTATATTTGCGGTTTAGCTTTGAGTCATCTTCAAGCCAAGAACAAGAGAGCATCGCCATGAGCAAATATGAAGGTCGCTGGTCAACCATCAAGGTCGAGATCGAGCAAGGTATTGCGTGGGTCATCCTCAATCGGCCGGAAAAGCGCAACGCCATGAGCCCGACTCTGAACCGCGAAATGATCGATGTGCTGGAAACCCTTGAGCAGGATCCCGATGCGGGGGTTCTGGTGCTGACCGGTGCGGGTGAGGCGTGGACCGCTGGCATGGACCTCAAGGAGTACTTCCGCGAGGTGGATGCCGGACCGGAAATTCTTCAGGAAAAAATCCGGCGCGAAGCCTCCCAGTGGCAGTGGAAGATGTTACGCATGTACGCCAAGCCAACCATCGCAATGGTCAACGGCTGGTGCTTTGGTGGTGGCTTCAGCCCGCTGGTGGCCTGTGATCTGGCGATCTGCGCCGATGAAGCGACCTTCGGCCTGTCGGAAATCAACTGGGGCATTCCGCCCGGCAACCTGGTGAGCAAGGCCATGGCCGACACCGTGGGCCACCGCCAGTCGCTGTACTACATCATGACCGGCAAAACCTTCAATGGTCAGAAGGCCGCTGAAATGGGCCTCGTCAATGAAAGCGTACCGCTGGCGCAACTGCGTCAGGTGACCATCGATCTGGCCAATAATCTGCTGGAAAAAAATCCGGTGGTGCTGCGCGCCGCCAAGCACGGCTTCAAACGCTGCCGCGAACTGACCTGGGAGCAGAACGAAGACTACCTGTACGCCAAGCTCGACCAGTCACGTCTGCTGGACAAGGAAGGCGGGCGCGAGCAGGGCATGAAGCAGTTCCTCGATGACAAGAGCATCAAGCCTGGCCTGGAAGCTTACAAACGCTAGTCGGGTAACCAGAAGTTTTAAAGCCGAGTCTGTCGTTCCTGATAAAGATAATAAAGAGGAATCACCATGCTGGACGTGCCCCTGCTGATCGGCGGCCAGTCGTGCCCCGCGCGTGACGGACGTACATTTGAACGCTGCAACCCGGTGACCGGCAAGGTGGTTTCACGGGTGGCCGCAGCGACTCTGGAAGATGCCGATGCGGCGGTCGCAGCCGCTCAGGCTGCGTTCCCCGGCTGGGCAGCGATGCTGCCCGGCGAGCGTCGGGCGCGTCTGCTTGAAGCTGCTGCGCAGTTGCAGGCCCGCAGCGGCGAGTTCATCGCTGCTGCCGGCGAAACCGGCGCAATGGCTAACTGGTACGGCTTCAACGTACAGCTGGCCGCCGACATGCTGCGCGAAGCGGCATCCATGACAACGCAGATTACCGGCGATGTGATTCCCTCCAATGTTCCCGGCAATTTTGCCATGGCGCTGCGCCAGCCCTGTGGTGTGGTCCTGGGTATCGCGCCGTGGAATGCGCCGGTGATTCTTGCCACGCGAGCCATTGCCATGCCACTCGCCTGCGGCAATACCGTGGTGCTCAAGGCTTCGGAGCTCAGCCCCGCCGTGCATCGGCTGATCGGCCAGGTGCTGCAGGATGCCGGGTTGGGTGACGGGGTGGTGAACGTGATCAGCAATGCGCCTGCCGATGCGCCGGCGATTGTCAAGCGTCTGATTGCCAACCCCGCAGTGCGACGGGTCAATTTCACCGGTTCCACTCATGTAGGCCGCATCGTCGGTGAGCTGTCGGCGCGGTATCTGAAACCGGCACTCCTGGAACTGGGTGGCAAGGCACCGTTTCTGGTGCTCGACGACGCCGATCTCGACGCGGCAGTAGAGGCTGCCGCCTTTGGCGCCTACTTCAATCAGGGCCAGATCTGCCTGTCCACCGAACGGCTGATCGTCGACCACAAGGTCGCCGATACCTTCGTTGCCAGGCTGACGGCCAAGATCAAAACGTTGCGCGCTGGCAATCCGGATGACAGTGAATCGGTCCTCGGGTCGCTGGTGGACGTGGGTGCCGGGACGCGCATCAAAGGCTTGATCGATGACGCCGTGGCGCGTGGCGCAACGCTGGTGATTGGCGGGCAGTTGCAGGGCAGCATTCTGCAACCGACGCTGCTCGACGGCGTGACAGACGCCATGCGCCTGTACCGCGAAGAGTCCTTCGGCCCGGTGGCCGTGGTGCTGCGCGGCGACGGTGACGAGGCGCTGTTGCGGCTGGCCAACGATTCGGATTTCGGTCTCTCGGCGGCGATTTTCAGTCGTGACACCAGCCGGGCCCTGGCGCTTGCGCAACGGGTCGAGTCCGGGATCTGCCATATCAACGGACCCACCGTGCACGACGAGGCGCAAATGCCGTTCGGCGGGGTGAAATCCAGTGGCTATGGCAGTTTCGGCGGCAAGGCTTCGATCGAGCAATTTACCCAGTTGCGCTGGGTGACGTTGCAGAACGGACCACGGCACTATCCGATATGAGGCCTCCGATCTGAGCCATCCGATCTGAGCCATCCGATCTGAACCCTTCCAGGCCGGCGGCAACGGTCTTTGCACAAGACTGAGCTTCCGGTGAGTCAGGCACAACAATAACAAGGCTGCAGCCTGGTGCTGCAACGCTCGGCCCGAACTGCTGCATGGCGTTTGGCGCCTGCGTACCTTGATGGAGAGAACGCACGTGAGTTCCGATATCAGATCGTCAACGCTGCAGAGTGAAGATAATCCACCGCGCTATCGTCAGGTCTCCATCGGCCACCCGCCCATCGAGGTGCGGGAAGAGCAGGGCGTTCTGCACATGCGGGCCCTGGAACCCCTGGCCCGGTTACCCGACCGGCTGCTCGACCGACTGGTGCATTGGGCGCAGTTGCGTCCGCAACAGACCTTCATTGCCGCCCGCGACAGCCGTGGCGGCTGGCGCAAGGTCAGTTATGCCGAGATGCTGACTGACGTGCGCGCTATCGCACAGAGCCTGCTGGCGTACGGACTTTCCGCCGATCGGCCGCTGGCGTTGCTGTCAGGTAATGACATCGAGCACTTGCAGCTCGCTCTGGGTGCCATGTACGCCGGCATTCCCTACTGCCCGGTCTCACCGGCGTATTCGGTCATGTCTCAGGATTTCGCCAAGTTACGACACGTCTGCGACGTGTTGCGGCCAGGACTGGTATTTGTCAGTGATGCCGCGCCGTTTCAGCGAGCCATCGATGCGGTCATTGCGGCCGACACGCCGGTCATCACTGTACGCGGACAGCTCAATGGCAGGCCTGCGCTGAGCTTCGCCAGCCTGCTCGAAGAACCGGGTGGCAGCGAGGCGGATGCCGCTTTCCTGGCCAGCGGCCCCAACACCATCGCCAAGTTTCTGTTCACCTCGGGCTCGACCAAACTGCCCAAGGCGGTGGTGACCACCCAGCGCATGCTGTGTGCCAATCAACAGATGCTGTTGCAGACATTTCCGGTGTTCGGCGAAGAGCCGCCCGTGCTGGTCGACTGGCTGCCCTGGAACCACACCTTCGGCGGCAGTCATAATCTCGGCATCGTGCTGTACAACGGTGGCACGTTCTATCTGGACAACGGCAAGCCAACCGTTCAAGGCTTCGCCGAGACCCTGCGCAACCTCAAGGAAATTTCGCCTACCGCTTACCTGACTGTGCCCAAGGGCTGGGAGGAGCTGGTCAACGCACTGGAGCAGGACGCCGAGCTGCGCGAGCGATTCTTCTCGCGTATCAAGCTGTTCTTCTTCGCCGCTGCCGGCCTGTCGCAAAGCATCTGGGATCGCCTTGACCGGGTGGCCGAGCAGCATTGCGGCGAGCGGATTCGCATGATGGCCGGACTGGGCATGACCGAGGCTGCGCCGTCCTGCACCTTCACCACCGGGCCCTTGTCGATGGCCGGTTACATCGGCCTGCCCGCACCGGGATGCGAAGTGTGTCTGGTGCCGGTGGATGGCAAGCTCGAAGGGCGTTTTCGTGGTCCGCACATCATGCCGGGCTATTGGCGCTCGCCGCAGCAGACTGCCGAAGTGTTCGACGAGAACGGCTTCTATTGCTCCGGCGATGCGATCAAGCTTGCCGATCCTGCGGCACCCGAGCTGGGCCTGATGTTCGACGGGCGTCTGGCCGAGGATTTCAAGCTGTCGTCGGGCGTGTTCGTCAGTGTCGGGCCGATGCGCAATCGGGCGGTGCTGGAAGGCTCGCCGTACGTGCAGGATGTGGTCATCACCGCGCCTGACCGCGAATGCCTCGGGGCGCTGGTGTTTCCCAGAGTGCACGAGTGTCGGCAACTGGCCGGGCTGGATGCACAGGCCACGGATGCACAGGTACTGGCCAGTGCGCCGGTACGTGAGTGGTTCGCCGGCTGGCTGGCGCGCCTGAATCAGGGCGCGAACGGCAACGCCAGCAGGCTGGAGTGGATCGTGCTGCTTGATCAGCCCGCGTCCATTGATCGCGGCGAAATTACCGACAAGGGGTCGATCAACCAGCGCGCTGTTCTGCAGTGGCGCGCAGACAAGGTCGAAGCGCTGTACCGTGATCAGGATCCGGACAAGCTCCGTGCCGAGCCCAAGGCATGAGTGGCAGCGGGCAGTATTCGGCATTCAGTGACGTGGCCATCGTCGATGCGGTGCGCACGCCCTGGGTGGATCTGGGCGGTGCTCTGGCACCTGTCTCGCCCATCGATCTGGGTATCAAGGTCGGCCGCGAGGTTCTGGCGCGTGCCTCCATTCAGGCGGATCAGGTCGACAGCGTACTGGCCGGTTCGATGGCGCAGGCCAGTTTCGATGCCTACCTGCTGCCCCGGCACATCGGCCTGTACAGCGGCGTCGCGCACAGCGTTCCGGCATTGGGTGTGCAGCGTATCTGTGCCACCGGTTTCGAATTGTTGCGCCAGGCCGCCTTGCACATGGGCGAAGGCGGGCAGATGGCGCTGTGCGTCGCCGCCGAGTCCATGTCGCGCAACCCGATCGCGGCCTATACCCACCGCAATGGCTTCTCGCTCGGTGCCGCTGTGCAGTTCAAGGATTTTCTCTGGGAAGCGCTGTATGACCCGGCACCGGCGATGGACATGATCGCCACGGCAGACAACCTCGCAAGGCGTCATGGGTTGAGCCGTGAGGCGGTGGACCGCTATGCCTTGCTCAGCCATGAACGGGCGCTGCAGTCGCAGGTTTCCGGCAAATGGACCGAGGAAATTGTCCCGGTCAGCAGCGAGCGCTTTGCGCTGGAAGGCTATCAGCCGCGCGGCATCGAGTTGCCGCGAGGGGTTGAAGTGGTCGCGCAGGACAGCCATCCGCGTGCGACCCATCTGGCAGCGTTATCGCGTCTGCGCGCCATTCACGCGAACGGGGTGCAGACCGCAGGCAATAGCTGTGCGGTGGTCGATGGCGCGGCGGCGGCCCTGGTGGGGCGTGCTTCACAATCGACGCGACCGGTGTTGGCGCATCTGCTGGCCAGCGCGGTGACGGGTGTGGCGCCAGAGTTCATGTGCATTGGCCCCGCACCTGCGATCCGCTTGCTGTTACAGCGCAGCGGGCTGGCACTGAGGGATATCGGTCGACTGGAAATCAATGAAGCGCAGGCCGCTCAGGTTCTGGCAGTGGCACAAACGCTGGAGCTTGACCACGAGCGGCTCAACTGCCTGGGTGGATCACTGGGCCTGGGCCACCCGTTGGCAGCCACCGGGCTGCGTCTGGTCATGACCCTGGCCCGGCAACTGCGCGACGCAGGCTTGCGCTACGGTATCGCTGCAGCCTGCGTCGGCGGCGGGCAGGGCATGGCGCTGCTGATCGAGAATCCCCGCTATGCCTGCAGCGCTGTCTAACCAGGAAAATGCCCGCAAATGCGACATTTTCCTGCGTTAAACGCTACGCCCCACGCAGGTCATCCTTTAGCGCTTGACCGAATCGTAGCGAACGGTGAATCTCGCATCTCTCGATCCCACGGAACCCCGTCTATGCGTGCCCTCGCTGAGCTTTCTTTCGATTTCGTCTGGCATTTGATGTTCACGGATGACAAGCAGCTCGACCAGGATCTGGCGGTGCGCTCGCTGGAAAATCTTTGCGATTGTTTTTCGTCGATGTCCGACGAAGAGAAAAGGGCGTTCATCGCGGTGGCTCATGAACGCAAGGCGCGCCTTTTCGCTGTGCCCGATGCCGACGGCTACTCGCCGATACGCCTGGCCACCGAAGAGCAGGCGCAGTTTCTCGATCATGTGGTGTCCGGGCAGTTTTTCCAGCAGTTCGAAGAGCCCCTGGCGGCGGATGCCAGCGACCGCGTGGTGCCGATTCGCCGCTGAGTGAACGCAGGCCGCCCGGTTATTGCTCGACGGCTTCCGGCAACCTGGCGATGACCTTGATCTCGAAATCAAAGCCATACAGCCAGGTCACTCGGCCACCGGCACGCCATCCGCAATAGCGTGTCGCGGGTTCAACGCCGTGCCGACAGTTGCTGCGGGGCCAGAAATGCATCGTGGAAATAGTTGCGGAATGCCTGCATCGCCGGGCTCAGTTCTCGTTCGCGGTGCCAGGCCAGGCCGACGCTCATGGGCGTTACCGTGTCGGTGACGGTGATCGTTTCGATACGCTTGCCTTCCAGCGACCAGGGGCGATGCACCAGATCGGAAAGGATCGCCACGCCGCTGCCGTTGGCGACCATGCTGCGCACGGCTTCCACCGAGCTGGTACGGATTCTGACGTTGGGCTGCTGTCCGGCCAGCTCCCAATAGCGCATGGCGCTTTGTTCGGCTTCGTCGACGGTCAACAGGATATAGGGCTCCTGCGCGACATCGGCGAGGCTGACAGAAGCGCGTTGGCACAGTGGGTGATGGCTGGACAGCCATAGGCGGCGCTCGGAGTTGAACAACGTTTCCGAGATAATATCCGGGTGAGTGATATTTGCTGTCAGCACCACCGCCATGTCGAAGCGACCTTGCAGCAGGCCTTGTTCGATGGCGTGTCGTTCCTGCTCATGCACTTCGATGGCCACGTCCGGGTGCCAGTGTTCCAGGCGCTGCAAATGATGCGGCAGAAAGTAGCCGATGACCGTGTAGCTGGCGGCCAGGCGCAATACGCCGCTGGCACGGATATCGGGCAGCGGACTGTTCAGCGCATCATCGACGCTGCGCAGAATGACGTAAGCCCTGTTGAGAAAATGACGGCCTGCTTCAGTCAGGCTCATGCCTTGCGCCGAGCGTTGAAACAGCAGGGTGCCGAGCATACCCTCCAGTTCCTTGATCGCCGTGGTGACCGCCGACTGGGAGATGTTCAGGTGAATGGCCGCCTGCGATATCTGCCCGATCTCGGCAGTTGCCACGAAATAACGGACCTGGCGCAAGGTCAGGGACATAAGCACTCCAGACAGAGGTTCCAATGGGCGGGGTATCTGTTTTTCAGAAGATGGCGTATCTGTTAATAGATCTACCCAAGGGGTGCAACTGAATTTAACGTGGTTTGCATGAAGCCGGATAGCCCCTTGTCCGGCCAGCCACAGGAGCAACAGCCATGCAGGTGGATTTCAACTCGGACATGGGTGAAAGCTTTGGCGCGTGGACCATTGGTGACGGCGTCGATACTGAATTGATGACCTATATCAGCTCCGCCAATATTGCGACCGGTTTTCACGCGGGTGACCCTGGCACCATGCGCCGCACGATCGAGCAGGCGAAACGTCTGGGCGTTGCTATCGGTGCACACCCAGGGTTCCGCGATCTGGTCGGCTTTGGCCGCCGACATATCAACTCGACGCCCCAGGAACTGGTCGACGACATGCTCTACCAACTGGGTGCCCTGCGCGAGCTTGCGCGGGTGCAAGGCGTGGCCTTACAGCATTTCAAACCCCATGGCGCCTTGTACATGCACCTGGCCAGGGATGAAGCCGCAGCCCGACTGCTGGTGGAGAACCTGCAGCGCCTGGAGCCTGATTTGCTGCTCTACTGCATGCCCGGTTCGGTTATCTGCAAGATCGCCGAAGAGCTGGGCCAGCCGGTGATCCGCGAGTTCTACGCTGATCGCGCTTACGACCTCAGCGGCTCCATCGTCTTCACTCGTCACGTACGCGCCCTGGACCCGACCGAAGTCGCAGCCCGCGTGGTGCGCGCGTGCCTGCAAGGTCTGGTGCGTACTGTCGAGGGTGAGGACCTGAGCATCGAATTCGATTCGATCTGCCTGCACAGCGACACGCCGGGCGCGCTGGACCTTGCAGAAGCGACACGCCTGGCGCTCGACGCTGCGGGCATCAAGGTGCGTGCGCCGCGTTGAATAAAAGGCATCATGCGCAAAGACGCACGAGCCGTGTTACTGATTTTTGCCTGCCGTTCTACAACGATTTCAAGAAAGGAACAGACATGGCTGATCCGATTCGCTACAGCTTTGGCGCTGATGAACATCTGTTCGCCGAGGTCAGTGACAGTATGTCGCTGGAAGCATTTTTCAAGGGGCTGGCGGTGACCCGTGCGGTCGAGCGTCTGGCGCTGGACGGTGTGCTGGACGTGTGCCTGGCCAACGCGTCATTCCAGATTCGTTTTGACCCGGACCGCATCGCACCACACGTCTTGCTTGAAGCGGTGAGGGCGGCCGAGGCCGGTGCGGTCGCCGAACGTACCCTGCAGACCCGGATCATCGAGATCCCGGTGCTGTACAACGATCCATGGACCCACGAGACCCTGATGCGTTTTCGTGACCGCCATCAGGACCCCGGTTCCACCGACCTGGAATACGCTGCGCGCATCAATAACCTGGCGGATGTCGATGCCTTCATCGCCGCACACAGCGGCGCACCGTGGTTCGTTTCGATGGTCGGTTTTGTCGCCGGTCTGCCGTTCATGTTCCAGATGGTGGAACGCGAGCGTCAGCTGCAGGTGCCCAAATACCTGCGTCCGCGCACCGATACTCCCAAGCACACACTCGGCCACGGCGGCTGCTTCGGCTGCATCTATTCGGTACGCGGAGCGGGCGGTTATCAGATGTTTGGCGTCACTCCTGCGCCGATCTATGACCCACAGCAGAAGCTGGCCTACCTGAAAGAGCACATGGTGTTCTTCCGGCCGGGCGATATCGTCCAGTTCAAACCGCTTGACCGGCAAGCCTATGACGAGGCTGTCGCAGAGGTGGAAGCCGGGCGCTTCGACCTGCTCATCCGCCCGGTCGAGTTTTCCCTGGATGCCTTTCTGGCCGATCCGGTGGGCTATCCCAAGTCGTTGCAGGAGGTGCTGGCATGATCAAGGTGCTCAAACCCGGTCTGGCCACCTCGGTTCAGGACCTCGGTCGCGAGGGCTATTATCACCTGGGCATTCCGCCCTCCGGTGCGCTCGACCAGTACGCCCTCAGCGCCGCCAATCAGCTGGTCGGGAATCCACCCGGCGCTGCCGGGCTTGAATGCACGCTGCTGGGACCGGAACTGGAGTTTCAGTGCGATACGTTGGCTGCGGTCTGCGGCGCACACATGGCGGCGCGCCTCGACGGTGTGGAAATGCACCACGACACCGCCTTTGCGGTGAAGGCCGGGCAAGTGCTGCGTTTCGACTTCCCCAAGGACGGTGCGCGCACCTATCTGGCCGTCGCCGGCGGCATTGATGTGCCGCTGGTGCTGGGCAGCCGTTCGACTTACACGTTGGGTGCACTTGGCGGTTTTCAGGGTCGTAGACTGGCCGCTGATGACCAGTTGCCGATAGGCACGCCAAGCGGCAAGGGACGTGCCGGGGCCAGCCTGCCGATGGCCTTGCGCCAGTCTCTGGGTGGTGAGGTGTATCTGCGGGTCGTGCCGGGCCTGTATTACGAGCGCCTGACCGAATTTGCTGCCACCAGTTTTTTCTCCGAGCCCTGGAGCGTAGGGTCGGAAGCCGACCGCATCGGTTATCGCTTCAAGGGGGGCAGGGCGCTGACCTTCCAGCCCAGGGAGCAGCCCTTCGGCGCCGGTTCCGATCCATCCAATATCGTCGACAGCTGCTACCCGATCGGTTCGATTCAGGTGCCTGCCGGGCTGGAACCGATTGTGTTGCACCGTGATGCGGTGTCGGGCGGGGGCTACGCGATGATCGGCACGGTGATCAGCGCGGACCTGGATCTGATCGGTCAGATGCAACCCAATCAGACCGCCCGATTCGTGGCCGTAACGCTGGAGGAGGCGCTGGAGGCGCGCAAGTCATACAAGAAGAAGCTGGCGTGCCTGAGCAAACTGTTTCCTTCCTGAGGCTGTCAGTCGGCCTGCCCGGACTCCAGTTGTGCCCGCATCTTCGCGCGGCACACCTCGAGTATTTCGTCCGCCAGCGGCGAGTCATTCGGGCAGCTGCGTGACAGCAGCAGTGCCCCCAGCGCATGGGCAAAGCGGTCGATGGTGTTTGCCCGTGCCTGCTTCCATTCTTCGTCGCCGGGCGCTGCCTGCGCGGGAGCAAGCGCTGCCAGCAGGCTTTCGATGCCTTCGGCGAAGGTTGTTTTGACCTCGTCCGACTGGCGCGCTGCATCGCCGCTCAGCGCGGCCATGGGGCAGCCCGTGCCAAGGTTGTCGCGATGCTCTCGTGACAGGTAGTAATCGATGAACTGCGCTGGATCGATGCCGGTCGATTTCGCCACGGTCTGCGCGATGGCGCAGGCTGCCGACTCGGCCATCAGGTCGGATTTGGAAGCGAAATGCTTGTAGAACCCGCCGTGGGTAAAGCCTGCCGCAGCCATCAGATCGGCCACCCCGACACCGTCATAGCCATGCTCGCGAAACTGGACGGACGCCGTCTCGACGATGTGTGCCCGGTTGGCCTGGGCCTGCGTCTTGGTAACTCTCATGCAGGTTGCCTCTTTGCCTGTCTGGTGATGGCTGTCTGGGCCTGGAAGAGGGTGAATATAGCATTGATGCTGACCGTCATCAAAACCGCTGATCGCCAGGAGGCCATGTCCATGAGGTGGTTGAAGAGCAATAGGGATCTTCGCCTGCGCGTTGAAAGTGTTAGCGTATTCCCCGCGTTTTTCTTTGTAACAAGAAAGCTCAGACTAGTCGTCAACCTGTTTATGGCACACAAAGCCCCCAATGCTGATGGGCAGTTGGCCCCTCAGGAGAGAGCACTATGCATCGAACGAAAATTTCCGCAGCACTGGCCATGATTTCCGCCGCCACACTCGCTACTTCGCTGGCCTACGGCGCGACCGCCATTCCATTGCCTGCCAGTGCGCCTGCCGACAAACCGATCGGCAAGCTCGAACAGGTGCATGCCTTTTATGACGCGATGCCTACCGGCGTGACGGTGACTGAAACCGGACGGATCTTCGTCAATTTCCCGCGTTGGGGTGACAAGGTGCCGTTTACTGTGGGCGAGATTCGTGACGGCAAAGTGGTTGCCTACCCCGATCTGGCGGTCAACAAGGAGAACCCCAAAGACCCTGGCGACGGGCTGATCAGCGTGCAGAGTGTGGTCGCCGATGGCAAGGGTCGTGTCTGGCTTCTGGACACGGCCGCACCGGGCTTTGCGTCTCCGCGTCGAGGCGGCGCCAAACTGGTTGCGGTGGACCTGGCCACCAACCGGATCGTCAAGCGCCTGGTGTTTCCGGATAACGTCATCTTGCCCGGCACCTATGTCAACGACATGCGCTTTGACTTGCGCAAGGGAGCGGAGGGGACGGTCTATGTAACGGACTCATCCTTGAGCGGGCCGGGCGCGATCATTGTCATGGACATTGCCAGCGGCCACGCCGTGCGGCGCTTGAACGGGGCACAGGCTACGTCTGTCGATCCGGCTTTCGTTCCCGTCGTCGAAGGGGTTGCTGTGCTGGGCGATGGCCCGAACGGAACGCGCAAACCGGTCGGCGTCGCCTCGGACGGCATTGCGTTGTCGGCAGACGGCAAGACACTGTATTTCTCGCCGTTGTCCAGCCGTCATCTGTATGCCGTGGCCACCGAGTTGTTGAACGACAGCAAGGTCAGCGAGCAGCAGTTGGCAGCGGCGGTGCAGGACCTCGGGGAAAAAGGCGCTTCGGATGGCCTGGAGGCTGATGCCAAAGGCGCGGTATACGCCGGCGACTACGAGCATAATTCGATTCGCAAACGCCTGCCGGATGGCACCTGGCAAACGGTGGCACACGATCCGCGCATGCTGTGGCCTGACACCTTGTCGATCGGCCCGGATGGCTACCTGTACTTCATCGTCAACCAGTTGCACCGCCAGGCTAACTTCAACGCCGGCCACGACAAGCGGGAAAAACCCTACAGCCTGCTGCGTTTGAAAATAGACGCGGCGCCCGCACCCACCCATTGATCGAATCGAATACCGGAGCATCGATAATGAACGCACCTGCAAAGCCATTGGCCTTGATGGCAGTCCTGAAAGCCAGTGCCGGCAAAGAGTCGGCCCTGAAAACCGCATTATCGGCACTTGTGGAGCCGACCCGGGCGGAGCCAGGCAATATCGAGTACACACTGTTCGAAGCGCGCGATGAGCGCGGCACGTTCTACATGCGTGAATGCTTCAAGGATCAGGCAGCACTGGACGGCCATGTCGCCACGCCGCACTACCAACAGTTCGCGGCAGTCAGCGGCGAGTTGCTGGCAGAGCCGCCGCAGCTGATATTCCTGGATCAGGTATCGAGCTGAGTGTCCGAAAGGGCCCGGTCAGTCCGGGCCCATTCGCAGTGAGTTGATCAGTTCTGCGAAAGGGATGATAACGCACCGGACAGCGCAGCCACCCATTGCACAGCCAGCAAGATCACCAATCCCTTCGGCGCCCGCCGAATGAACCAGTACACCGTATTGAGCACCGCCGATATCAGATTGGCGAACCACAGTGCGGCAGCTGCAAGCACTCGATTTATTTGAGGCCAGTCGCCGTCCAGATTCAGAAAAAAGATAGCGATACAAACGCCAATAGCCATAAAAGCAATTGAGGCAAAGGCAATGTACCTGCTCAGGTAGAACGAGCTGAAGGGCATGCCCGTCTGGTTTTCCAATCCAGGGTAGGGTGCTGCAGGCATATCCATAAAGGCAGGGTGAATGGCTTTGTGAGGTGTCGCCTGGACGCCTGCGTGAGGCGCGGACGGTTCCGACTCAAGAAGACGGGTTTCAGGCTTTACTGAAGGTGGCGGACGGGCTTGATCAGATGCGTCATCCGGATGTGTACTGTTCATGGTGTTCGCTTCCTTTGCATGCTGCAGAGGTTATAACGAATGATTGGCGAATACGAGCCAGGGTAACCATGTCGGTTCGAACAGCAGACACGTCCTGCATCTGCTGTCCCGTTGCCTTAGAAAATATTGATCGGGTAACTCACGATCACCCGGTGCTCATCGGAATCACGCTGGCTGGCGAATTCGGTGCGCAGTTGCGCGTGGCGTAGCGCGATGCTGAGGTTTTTTGCCGGGCCGGACTGCACCACATAACTCAGGGTCACGTTGCGTTCCCATTCCTTCTTGTCGCCGTCGGACGTCTGGATGTTCGAGCCGCTTTCATACATCGCCAGGAAGTTCAGGCCGGGGACGCCCAGTCTGGCGAAGTCGTAGCCATAGCGAACCTGCCAGGTACGCTCTCCGGCACGCTGGAATTTACCGATCATTGACTCGGTCATGAAATAGGCAGTCGAGCCGTCACCCTGATTCAGCCAGACCGCGTCACTGTCGCCGGTCACGGCCTGGTAACCCGCAGCGAACGTATGGCCATTGATCAGGTAAGTGAACTGGGCGCTGGACAGGCGGCTGTCGACTTCACCCTTGGTGACGCCGTTGCCGTAATAACCTACTGTGTAGAACGCTGGGTCGTGACCGTTGGCACCGTCCGAGCGGTTGTCGAAATGGCGCAGGTCGGTGCGCAGGGTGCCTGGACCCAGTTGCATGTCGTATTTCAGGCCCAGAAAGTTCTGTTTGTAGAAGTTTTCCAGGTTGCCGTAGTAGTACTGCAAGGTCAGGTCTTTGGTCGGTTTGTAATCGACGCCTGCATAGTAGAACTTGTTGACGAACTCGCCGGTCAGCGGGTTGTTTGCACCCGGAATGGACATGCCCATCTGATTGGTCGAACCACGGCCCATGACATGTTCCAGCTGGCCTGCCGTGAACGTGAAGTCCTTCAGGTCGCCAGACTGAATCTGCCCGCCACGAAAAGTCTGTTGCAACATGCGGTCGGTGGACATTACCACCGGCAGCATCGGCACCAGCGTGCCGTATTTCAGTTCGGTCTTGGAGACGCGTGCCTTGAGCGTCGCCCCCAGGCTGCTGAACTCGTCGACCGCACGACCGTCGCTGTCCGTGGGGAAGATATTGCCGTTGAACGCCGTGCTTTGCGGGTTGTAGTGACGGCCTTTGCCCGAGTCCAGACGAATGCCCAACTGGCCGAGTGCGTCGACACCGAAGCCCACTGTACCCGGCGTGTAGCCTGACTGGTAGTTGAGCATGAAGCCCTGGCCCCACTCCTGCGTGTAGTTCGGGTCGGCAGCGCCGCTGCGATTGTCTGCGTTACTGAAAAAGTTGCGCGCGAGAATGCTGGCCTTGCTGTCCTCGAGAAAACCTTCGGCGTAGCTCTGCTGAGCGATCAGCAGACCACAAAAGCCCGCAACGAAAGGGGTGGCGCGATTGATACGCTCCATCGGGTTCATCCTCATGCTGTAATTAAGTGTTTTTTGAGAGGCAGAATCAGGCGGCAGTCAGGTTTCTTGTTGTTTTTCAGGAGCAGGTGTTGCAGATGAGTTCGTTGCAGGCGTTGTTGCACCGGGTACCCTATGAAGGGTGACGCGAGGCAGACGATGCAGCACCAGCAGCGCGAGCACGCCCAGCCCGGCGCATGTCAGCAGCCCAGTGCCTACCGCCTGGGCGAGGGCGGTGCGGGCTATCAATTGCGCGGCATCGACATCGGCGGACGTGTGCTGCAGCAGAACCTGAGGGTCGGCCAGGCGCGCTAGGGCCGCCGCCTGACCTGCTGCGTTCAGCGCACTTTTCAGGTTGGCGACATACAGCACCTTGACCAGCACGCCCATGGCCGCCGTGCCCAGCAAACCGCCGACCAGTCGCAAGGATTGGGTCAGCGCCGTGGCAATGCCGAGAAATTGCCGTTCGGCGAGCGTCTGGGTGAACACGGTCAGGTTGAGCAGAATGAAACCCAGCCCCAGCCCCGCCAGCAGAATGAGCCCCAGCAAGGTGCTGAACCCGGCATGCAGCCCGACCAGTGCCAGGGCAATGCAGGCGACTGACAAGGCCGCGAACCCGGCGACCGGCAGCCGGTTGGGGTTGGCCATGCGTGTGACGATCCGGCTGTTGACGATGGCGCCCAGCGTAATGCTCAGCGCCAGCGGGGTAAGCAGTAACCCGGCGTCTTTTGGCGAGTAGCCGTAGCTGCCCTGCAAGAGCAGCGGCAGGTAAAAAAGAAGGGTGAACATGATGGCGCCGGCCAGCAGCGACATGATGAACAGCAGGCGGATGCTGCGGTTGGAGAATAGTCCGGCGGGGAGCAAGGCAAAGGCACAACGGCGCTCCTGAAACCAGAGCCCGGTCATGGCGACGAGGGTTACAGCGCCACAGGTCAGACTGATCGACAGGGAGCGCTGGCCCAGCCATTCGACGAACAGTTGCAGGCTGCCCAGCGTCAGTACGATCAATAAAGCCCCGAGCCAGTCGAGCCGGATCGCACCGGCAGAATGGGCTCGATGCCCTTGCGGGCGATACCACGGCAGAAAGCGCCAGGCAAAAAACAAGGCAACCACGCCCAGGGGCAGGTTCAACCAAAACACCGAACGCCAGCCAAACTCGCCGGAAAGATAACCCCCCAGCCCCGGACCGATGGCATTGACCACGCTGAACATGGCGCTCAGCAACACCTGCCAGCGCAACCGCTGGCGGGTGTCGGGAAACAGCTCCGGCACACAGGCAAAGGCGGTACCGATCAACATGCCGCCGCCCACACCTTGCAAGGCTCGCCCGATCACCAGCACCAACATGCTGTCTGCCAGTGCGCAGAGCAGCGAGGCCAGCGTGAAGATGACTGTGGCGGCCAGCACGAACGGTTTGCGCCCGTAAAAATCGCCCAGCCGGCCAAAGATCGGGATGGTCACGATAGAGGCCAGCAGATAGCCGGTGGCGACCCAGGCGTACAGCTCGAAACCGTTGAGCTCGGCGACAATGCTGGGCAGTGCGTTGCCGATGACCGTCTGATCCAGCGCGGAAAGGCCCAGCACCAGTGATATGCCAAGCATCGCCAACAACGCCTGTTTGAAGGTCAGGGCTGGATGGCTCGGCGTTGTCATGTCGAGGTGCTCAGCGCAACGCAGCGACAGCAGTCGCCATGCGCGCGCAGCCGTCTTCAAGGGTTTCCAGTGCTGTAGCCGTAGACATCCGGAAAAACGGTGCCAGGCCATAGGCGGTGCCTACGACAACGGCCACGCCCTGACTTTCCAGCAGGTAGAGCACCACGTCGGTATCGGCTTCCAGAAGCGAACCTGACGGCGTGGTTTTGCCGATCAGTGCCCCGCAATTGACGTAGAGATAGAACGCGCCTTGCGGCTTGATGCAGCTCAGGCCTTCAATGGCGTTGATCAGCTCAAGGCAACGATCACGGCGCTGTCTGTAGACCTTGACGCTGTCGCTGACAAAAGACTGGTCGCCGTTCAGCGCGGCTACTGCGGCGGCCTGGCTCACCGAGCAGGCGTTGCTGGTGGACTGCGATTGCAGGGTCGCCATCGCCTTGATGATATCGTCGGGGCCTGCGGCGTAGCCGATGCGCCAGCCGGTCATGGCGTAGGTTTTCGACACGCCGTTGATGATCAGCACGCGTTCACGCAGCGCCGGCTCGACAGTGAGCAGGTGGCTGAGTGGGGCGTCGTCGTAGCGTATGTGCTCGTAGATGTCATCGGTCATGACCAGCACGTGCGGGTAATCAAGAAGTACGTCGGCCAGCGCGCGCCATTCGGATGCGCTGTAGGTGGCACCGGTCGGGTTGCTCGGCGAGTTGAGCAGCAGCCAGCGGGTGCGCGGCGTGATCGCATTGCGCAGTTGCGTGGCAGTCAGCTTGAACCGGTTTTCTTCCGGGCATGCCAGGGTCACAGGGCGACCATCGCAGGCCAGGACCATGTCCGGGTATGACACCCAGTAAGGCGCGGGAATCAGCACCTCATCGTCGACACCCAATGTCGCCGCGAATGCATTGAAGATGGCCGCCTTGGCACCACTGGTGACCACGATCTGGCCTGGCGCATAAGCAAGGCCGTTTTCACGCTGCAGTTTTGCGGCGATAGCCTCGCGCAGCGCTGTGGTGCCAGCGTTCAGCGTGTAGCGCGTTTCACCGTTCTCGATGGCGGCACAGGCGGCCTGACGAATGTGCGCCGGCGTGTCGAAGTCCGGCTCGCCAACCACCAGATTGATGATCGATTTGCCTGCGCGCCGCAGTTCATTGGCCCGATCGGCAGCGGCGCTGCTTGGCGACGGTTTGATGCGGAGCACGCGGGCAGCGATGCGAGATGCGGTCACGTTGGCATTCCTCGTTGATGGCCTTGACGGGGAATACGTTACGAGCCAGCGAGGCGCGCGCCATAAGACGAGTTCGTTCTGGGTTGATAGGCAGCGCTTATGACCGCAGATGAACCAGCGTCGCACCAAAAGCGGGCGGGCAATGGTTGCAGGGGGATCAGCGCCTGACAAACCCGATCAGCGGCAGCTGACATAGCAATTGCTTATGCCTGGTTTTTTCAGGGCTGGCCTGGGTCTTGCTGAACCCTGTATGTCGTGACTCTGGAGTGCAGCACCTTGAACCTTCGCCGTTTGAAATATTTCGTGAAAATTGTCGACATTGGCAGCCTGACCCAGGCCGCCGATGTGCTGCACATCGCACAACCTGCGCTGAGCCAGCAGTTGGTGACGCTGGAGGCCGAGTTGCAGCAACAGTTATTGATCCGCACCAAGCGCGGTGTCATCCCGACCGAGGCGGGCAAGGTGCTGTACGGGCATGCTCAGGTGATCCTGCGCCAGTGCGAGCAGGCGCAGAGTGACGTCAACGCCAGCGGTCTGGCGTTATCGGGGCCTGTGTCGGTAGGGCTGGCACCCGGCACAGCCGCTTCGACGCTGTCGCTGCCGTTGCTCAAACGCGTACGCGAGCGTCATCCGGGCATTCTGCTGTACCTCAATGAGAACTTTGGCACCACCCTCAGCGAGTTGATCATGAACGGGCGCATGGACATGGCCGTTCTCTATGGCGGGCGCGAGGTGCATGGCCTGAGTTTCGTGCCGTTGATACGCGAGCAGTTGTACCTGGTGAGTGCCGAAGAGGCGCTCCAGGGGCGCGAGGAAATTCCGCTCAGCGAGCTGGCCGATATCGACCTGCTGTTGCCGCGCACCTACAACACTGTCCGGCGTCTGGTGGACGAGGCATTTGTGCGTATCGAGCGCAGTGCCCGGGTGGTGGCAGAAGTCGAATCTTCGACGACGCTGGCCGCAGCAGTGGCCGATCGATTCGGCTCGACCATTCTTCCCGAGTCTGCTGCACGGGTGCTGGCAGACACGCATGCGGTCAACCTGAGTCGCATTGTCGAACCCGAGATCGAAGCACCTCTCGCGCTGTGCCTTTCCGGGCACTTGCCGCTGTCGGTTCCGGCTCAGGCGGTCAAGGCGATCCTTCTGGAACTGGTCGCAGAGATGCGCGGCAACCGCCGCGCGCAATGATCCCGACGTCATAAGGGGCGCTTATCACCCCACAGTCAAACCGTCTTGGCGGTCAAAAACCTGCCTCGTTACATTGCCCTCAGCCACATTTCATTTGCCAGGCAAGGGCTGTTGCATGAAACCGGAACGTATCAAAGCACTTATCGACCTGATGGCCGAATCGGACCTGAGCGAACTGAGCCTGTGTGAAGGCGACGCGCAGCTGCGTTTACTGCGCGAGCCCGTTCAGGTCGCCAACCGCGTCAACCCGGCTGTTGCGACAGCGCAGACGACGCCCGCCGCGCGCCCTGTTTCTGCGGCTCAGGCAAGTACGACAGCCGCCGTGCAACAGACACAGGCCTGCGCTTCGCTATACGGGGTGTTGCACCTGACACCGGCACCCGACCAGCCACCTTTCGTCGAGATCGGCACGTCCGTCGAGGTGGGGCAGACCTTGGCCGTGGTCGAGGCCATGAAGATGTTTCATCCGGTGCAGGCTGAAGCGGCAGGGGTGGTGAGAGCCATTCTGGTTGCCAATGGCGAAGAAGTTCAGGCCTGTCAGGCGCTGTTCAGCATTGCGTGATGGTCTTGAGTTGCCTTGCCGACCGTCTTGCGGGTTCACCGATCAGGGGGTTTTGATGTTCGATAAAGTGTTGATCGCCAATCGCGGCGAAATCGCCCTGCGCATCCAGCGAGCCTGCAAGGGCCTGGGCCTGCGCACGGTCGCGGTGTATTCCGAAGCGGATCGCGATGCCGATTACGTACAGCAGGCCGACGAAGCACTGTGCATTGGCCCTGCTGCCGCAGGGCAGAGTTATCTGAATCAGGCGGCCGTGCTCTATGCCGCGCAACTGACCGGTGCTCAGGCGATCCATCCCGGTTATGGATTTCTGTCTGAAAATGCCGCGTTCGCCGAACGCATCGAACAGGCTGGCCTGACCTTCATCGGCCCCAGCGCTGCGTGCATTCGGGTCATGGGCGACAAGGTCGCAGCCAAGCGGGCGATGCGCGAGGCTGGCGTGCCGTGCGTACCCGGTCCGGACACCAGCATGCCCGACGACTCGCAGAGCATTGTGCAAATCGCTCGCGACATCGGCTACCCGGTCATCGTCAAGGCCGCAGGCGGCGGCGGAGGGCGGGGCATGCGCGTGGTTCAGGAAGAGTCTCAGCTGCTCGATGCAATTGCGCTGACCCGCGAAGAAGCCCGACACGCCTTCGGCAATCCCGAGTTGTATATCGAGAAGTTTCTGGGCCAGCCGCGTCATGTCGAGATTCAGGTGTTATGCGACGCCTACGGCAATGCTGTCTGGCTTGGCTCGCGGGATTGCTCGATGCAGCGCCGCCACCAGAAGGTCCTTGAGGAGGCGCCTGCGCCCGGCATCGACGCGGCATTGATGGGCAGAGTGGGCGAGCGTTGTGCACAGGCCTGCCGCCAGATCGGCTATCAGGGTGTCGGCACGTTCGAATTCCTGTTCGAAAAGGATGAGTTCTATTTCATCGAGATGAACACCCGCCTGCAGGTCGAGCATCCGGTAACGGAAATGACTTCCGGTATCGACATTGTCCAGCAGCAGATTCGCATGGCGATGGGCGAGCGCCTGAGTTTCAGTCAGGCCGACGTACGCGTGTCGGGCCATTCGCTGGAGTGCCGGATCAACGCCGAGGACCCGCGCAGCTTCATGCCGACGCCGGGGCTGGTCACCCGCTGGCAGATCCCCGGTGGTTTCGGCGTGCGGGTCGATTCGCATGTCAGCCACGGCTACCGCGTTCCGCCTTATTACGATTCGATGGTGGCCAAGGTCATCACCCATGGCGCCAGTCGCGACGAGGCGTTGGCACGCATGCGCCTGGCACTGAGCGAAATGCACGTCGAGGGGATCTCCACCAACATCCCTCTGCATCGCGACATTCTGCAGGACCCGGTGTTCTGCAAGGGTGGCATGGACATTCATCACCTGGAGCGCTGGTTGCAGACAAGGAGGCACCCATGACCATCCTGCAGACGCCGAATGTGCCAAGAATTACCTTGCTGGGCACCACCGCGTTGCTGTTCGAAGCACCCGGCGAGCTCGACCTGGCAACGCACCAACGGATATGGGCGCTGGCCCGTCTGAGCAAGGACTGGCCCCAGGTACGCGAAGCAGTGCCGGGGATGAACAATCTGATGCTGACCTTCGCTGCGCCACCGCGGGATCTGGCCGGTCTGAACACCCGCTTGCTGGAGACCTGGGAACAGTGCCAGCCGCTGCCGTTGCAGGGCCGGATCATTGAATTGCCGGTGGTGTACGGCGGCGATGGCGGCCCGCACATGGCTGATGTCGTCGCCCATACCGGGCTGGATATCGAAACCATCGCCAATCTGCACTGCGAGCCGCTGTACCCGGTGTACGCCTTGGGCAGCCATCCGGGTTATTGCTACCTGGGCGGCATGGACCAGCGCCTGGCGACGCCGCGGCGCAAGGTGCCGGTACTCGATATCGGTGCCGGGTCGGTCTCTATCGGTGGCGTTCAGACAGGTATTTCCGCCTCGGCCGGCCCCAGTGGCTGGAACACCATAGGACGCACGGAGATGGTGTTTTTCGATGCGGGTCAGCAGCCTCCGGCGCTGCTGCAACCCGGCGATCAACTGCGCTTGCGCATCGAGAGGATCATCCGATGATCGAAGTTATCAGCGCTACCGCACTGGCGACCGTTCAGGATCTTGGGCGACACGGCAGCCTGGGTTACGGCGTCGGCACGTCCGGCGCAATGGACACGCTGTCACTGCGGCTCGGCAACCTGTTGCTGGGCAACGATGAAGACGCGGCAGGTATTGAAATTCCGCTGTTCCCGTTTGAAGTGCGGTTTGTCGATGACTGCACCTTCGCGATCACCGGGGCCGCCTGCGGTGCGTCGCTCGATGGTCAGCGGCTGCCGGGTAACTGGGTCGCTCAGGCACGCAAGAATCAGGTGTTGCGGCTCAATTACCCGACAATGGGCAGCCGCGTGTACCTGTGTCTGGCCGGTGGCGTCGATGTGCCGGTGGTACTGGGCTCGCGCAGCACGCAATTGCGTGGGGCTTTTGGGGGCTGGCAGGGCCGTGCGTTGCAGCAGGGCGATGTGATTTCTGCAGGCGTTGCCAATGAGCCGCGCGCCAGTGATTTCGGTGTGCAATCGTCCGTGGCGGCCTTGCCGTTGCTGCTCGACGGGTTGCCCGCCATCCGGGTGCTGCCGGCTGCCGAGTTCGACTGTTTCAGTGCCGAGGCGCAAGCAACGTTTTTTGCCGGCGAATGGAAAATCACCACGCAGAGCAACCGTTATGGTTACCGCATGGAGGGCACGCCCTTGCTTGCGCGCGAGGCGCTGGAAATCCGCTCTCACGGCATCGTGCCCGGTGTGATTCAGGTGCCCCACGGCGGGCAGCCGATCGTGCAGATGCGTGATGCCCAGCCCAGTGGCGGTTATCCCAAGTTTGCCACGGTCATTGAAGCCGATCTGTGGCGCCTTGGTCAGGCACCGATCGGCAGCAAGGTGCGTTTTGTGCAGTGCAGTTACGACGAGGCGGTCGAGGCGCTGGCCACCAATCACGCTTTCATCGAAGACGCCCGGCGCATGCTCGCGCTGCGCAGCCTGCAAGGACATCGCTGATGAACATCAAAGAGATTCGCCAGCTGGCAGCATGGATTCGGGACGCCGGGCTTACTGTACTGGAACTGAAACGCCCGGGGTTCGAGCTGTTGATCCGCCGTGGCGAGCCTGTGCAGGCCTGTGCTGCGCCTTCTGCGCCACCTGTTGCCGCTGAACAGTCGGCGCTGACTGCGCATGTGGTGAGTGCCGATAACCCCGGCGTATTTGTCTCGAGTCATCCCGATGAACGCGACAGCTACGTGAAACCCGGCGATGCAGTGGCTGCAGGGCAGTTGCTTGGGCTGTTGCGTATCGGTCTGCTGTATCTGCCGGTGCGCAGTAACCAGGCAGGGCGCGTACTGCGCTTCCTGGCTGACGAGAACGAACGCGTTGGTTATGGACAGCCGCTGATTGAACTGGAGGAACATGACCATGCGCATTGATCTGAATGCTGATCTGGGCGAGGGCTTCGGCCCTTGGACCATGGGCGAGGACGAGGCGTTGATGCCATTGATCTCCTCGGCCAACGTCGCCTGCGGCTTTCATGCCGGGGATCCGCTGATCATGGACAGCACGGTGCGCCGCGCCAAGGCGCTGGGCATCGATCTCGGTGCGCACATCGGTTTTCCTGATCTGCAGGGGTTCGGCCGCCGCAGGATGAACATCGAACTCAAGGAGTTGTGCGCCATTGTGGTGTATCAACTCGGCGCGCTGGCGGGCCTTGCAGCCGCTGCCGGATACCGCGTCACGCACATGAGTTTTCACGGTGCGCTGGGCAATATGGCCGCAGCCGATGCCGAACTGGCCGGGCCTTTGGTCAGGGCGGTCGCAGCTTTTGATCCGCAGTTGATCATCAGCTCATCCAGCAGCGCCGCCATCGAGCAGGCCGCCGAGGCGTGCAACCTGAGGGTGGCGACGACCTTTCTGGCTGACCGCGCTTATGACGAAAACTGTCTGCTGGTGCCGCGTGGCATTGCCGGTGCGGTGATCAAGGACCCGGAGCAGGTCCGGGCCAGGGTTGCGCAGCTGCTGCAGGACGGCACGGTCACGACCCTGAGTGGCAAGCGTGTGGCGGTCAACGCCCAGTCGATTCTGTTGCATGGCGACACGCCGGGAGCGGTGCAGCTGGCGCGCAGCATTCGCCAGAGCATCGAAGAGCAGGGCGGTGTCATCACCCCGGTTTCACAGCTGCTCGGGTCATAAGCGCAGCTTATCGCCACACAACCATTGTGTCTTGGTCGCTGCCCATGACGCTGGTTAAAGTCCAGTACAAGGCGATCAGCATTAATAACCAAGCGGCTGATCGACGCTTATTCAAGGAAACCCCGACATGCCATTTTCCGATTACAAAACCGCGCTGGTCACCGGCGCTTCTTCAGGCATTGGAGAAGCCGTCGTCGAGCGGCTGTGTGCCGAAGGTCTGCAGGTCCATGCGCTGGCGCGCAGTGCCGACAAGCTGGCAGCACTGGCGCAGCGCACCGGATGTATCGCGCACGCTATCGACGTGACGGATCTGGCCGGCCTGACGGCCCTGTTCCAGGCCCATCATTTCGATGTCGTGGTCAACAATGCCGGCGTCGACCGTCCTGGCTCGCTGCTCAAGGCGGACGCCGAAGGGATTGATCTGCTGGTCGATGTGAACCTGCGCGCTGTGTTGCAGATCGCCAGGCTTTCGTTGCCGGGGATGGTCGAGCGTGATCGCGGGCACATAATCAACATCAGCTCGATCGCTGCGGCCTACAACTTCGGTGGCAACTCGACGTACCACGCGACCAAGGCTGCGGTGAGCATGCTGTCCCGGCAGTTGCGTATCGATGCCTTCGGCAAGCGCGTGCGGGTTACCGAAATCTGCCCGGGGCGCGTGGCGACGGATATCTTCGCCCACGTGCATGGCGACTCCGAGGAAGTGCGCAAGCGTTTCATCGAGGGCTATGAGCTGCCGGTGGCCAAGGACATTGCTGATGCGATCGCCTATGTGATTGCCGCGCCCATCGCAGTCAACATCGGCCACATGGAGATCACCCCGACGTTGCAGGTGCCCGGCGGACTGTCGACCGCACGCCCGCAGGACTACGAAGGCTGAGACCGCGTCTTCAAGCGCTGTACCCATCACGAGAGCGGCACCAGCCGCCATGCGATACCCGCGCCAGACCCACTGGCGCCTTGCTTCTGCCCTGGCTGAATGTCTATGGGAACAACCATGACGAGTAAATTCGATCTTTCAGCGATCCTGCAGGGCGAGTACGCCGAGCTGATCGTCAAGGGCATAGAAACGACCCTGCAACTGGCCTTGGTTGCCTGGTGCCTGGCCATGGCGATTGCCCTGCTGCTGGTGTCGATTCGCCTGACTGGCAACAAGTACGCCGAACGCCTGGTGGCGGCCTATGTGTCCTACCACCGCAATGTGCCGACGCTGGTGCAACTGATGCTCTGGTATTTCGGTATCCCCACCTTGCTGTCCGAAAGCACTCAGATCTGGCTGGCCAACTACAGCACCGAGTACCTGTTCTCGGTCATCGCGCTGGGGCTTTGCCAGGCGGCTTATTTCAGTGAAGACATCCGCAGCGGGTTACGCGCGATTCCAGCCGGGCAAGTCGAAGCGTCGCGCGCCCTGGGCCTGGGCTATGTGCGTTCGATGCGCTACGTGATCCTGCCGCAAGGGGTTCGCAACTGCCTGCCGTCGTTGATCAATCACACGGTCCTGCTGTTCAAGAACACCAGTCTGGTGATGGCCATCGGCGTGGTGGAACTGACTTATGCCACCCGCGAGGTCGAGAACTACACCTTCCGCACCTTCGAAGCGTATCTGGTCGCAACCGTGGTCTACCTGGCCATTTCCTTGATGCTGATGGGCCTGGGCGCGTTGCTGGCCCGGCAGTTCAGCAAAGCCATGGCGAGGTAGGCGGCGATGTTCGATGTATTCACGATTGTTCGCGATAACTGGACCTTGCTGCTGGTCGGTCAATACCCCCATGGCCCGATGGGCGGCCTGATTTCGACGCTGATGCTGGCCGCGCTGGCCCTCTTGCTGGCCTTTCCGCTGGGCCTGCTGCTGTCGCTGGCGCGCGTGTCGCCGTGGCGCTGGCTGCGCTACCCGGCGACGGTCTGGGTCTATGTGATGCGCGGAATTCCGCTGCTGATGGTGATTTTCTGGACCTACTTTCTGGTTCCTTTGCTGATCGGCCATAACATCACCGGCTTCACCACCATGCTCTGCACGCTGGTGGTCTATCAGAGCGCCTATCTGTGCGAAATCATCCGCGGCGCCATCCAGGCGCTGCCCACCGGTCAGTACGAAGCTTCCCGCGCACTGGGCATGGGCTACCTGCGCACCACGGTCTGGGTGATCCTGCCGCAGGCGCTGTACAACGCGTTGCCGAGCCTGATCAGCCAGTTCATTTCGATCATCAAGGAAACGTCGCTGGGCTACGTGATCAACGTCCAGGAAGTAACCTTCGCCGCCAATCAGATCAATAACCAGCTGCTGACCAAGCCGTTTCAGGTGTTCTTCATCCTGGCGATCACTTACTACGTGCTGTGCTACGGCCTGACCCGTCTCGCCGCCGTGGTGGAGCAGCGTATTGCCCGCAAACGCGAAGGCGATGTATCGCCTGTGCCCGTTGCCCGGCCTTTGACTACCGATAACTGAGGGTTGCCCAATGCATCCGATGATCATGTTTTCCAGGATCAACAAATGGTATGGCGAGTACCAGGCCCTGACCGATATCACCGCCGAAGTGCAGCGCGGCGAAGTGGTGGTGCTGTGCGGGCCTTCAGGCTCGGGCAAGTCGACGCTGATCCGCACCGTCAATCGTCTTGAGGACGTGCAGCAAGGCCAGATCCTGTTTGATGGCCGTGACGTCAATGGCACCGACGCCAACGTCAACCGGCTGCGCAGCCGCGTGGGGTTTGTGTTCCAGAGCTTCAATCTGTTTCCGCATCTGTCGGTGCTCGACAACATCATCCTGACCCCGACCAAGGTCCGCGGCCTGAAGAGCAGCGAAGCGCGCGCCCGCGCCATGGAGTTGCTGGATCGGGTAGGGCTGGCACACAAGGCCGGTGCCTACCCTGCACAGTTGTCCGGTGGCCAGCAGCAGCGTGTGGCGATTGCCCGCGCGCTGGCCATGGAGCCGCCCGTCATGCTGTTTGACGAGCCCACCAGCGCACTCGACCCGGAAATGGTCGGCGAGGTGCTCAGTGTCATGAAAGGCCTGGCCAAGGAGGGCATGACCATGATGTGCGTCACCCACGAGATGAATTTTGCCCGGGAAGTGGCCGACACCATCTGGTTCATGGACGCGGGGCAGATCCTCGAAAAATCCAGCCCTGAGGTGTTCTTTCAGCAACCGAGCCATCCGCGTGCCCAGCGCTTCATTGCCGACCTGCGCAGCCATTGAGCGCAGGCACTGATTTCAGCGAATCACCCAATTCATTTCCAGGAGTCTCACCATGCGTATCAAGTCTGTACTGGCTGCACTGGCGTTGTCGCCGTTGGCTGTTTCGGTGGTCCATGCCGATCAGCTCAGCGATGTGATGAGCAAGAAAAGCCTGAGCTGTGGCGTGTATGCCGACGTTCCGCCGTTCTCGGCACCAGACCCTGAAACCCGCGAACTGGTGGGCATGGACGTCGACCTGTGCAAAGCCCTGGCCAAACACATGGGCGTGGAGCTGGAACTCAAGCCGCTGTCGGTCGAAGCACGTATCCCGGAAGTCAAAATGGGCCGCGTGGACGTGATTTTCGCCAACCTTGCCTACACCAAGAGCCGTGCCGAGCAGATTCAGTTCAGCGACCCTTACTACATCGCCAAGGAAACACTGGTAGTCCGTGCCGCGAATGCCGATCAACCGAAATCGTTCTTCAAGGGCAAACGCATCAGTTCGACTAAAGGCTCTACGTCCGAGCAGTCGATCCGCCTGGCTGACGCAACGCCAGTGACCTTTCAGGACACCGGCTCTGCCTACATGGCGCTGCAACAGAACAAGGTGGTGGGCCTGGTGACCAACACCATGACTGCGATCAAGCTGGTAGGGCAGGCCAAGGCCGGCGGCGTGGAATTGGCAATCGCCAAGGAACCGATGGCGCTTGAGCCCATTGGTGCCGGCATGCGCCAGGGCGAACCGGCCTTTCTGGCGAAGGTCAACGAATCACTGCGCGAAATGGAAGCCGCAGGCGAAATCGACGCAATCTGGGCGCACTGGATCGGCCCGAACACCGAATACAAGATGGTTCGCGAAGACAAGGTACAAAGCCTCAGCGAATTGAAGTTCGACCCGTTGCCCTGATCAACGGCATGAAGCCGAGCAAAAGGTCGGCTTCATGCAAGACCACACGATGGATTCCCGCCGCAACGGCACCATCGCGTCTTGATCAGATCTTGATATTTCCTTGATGGTTTATTAACAGCCGAGGTTCAGAGTTCTACCGACAGTATCAATCGTCGGCATGACCCCTTGTGGGCGTCTCAGAGGACAAAATGTCTGATCGCTCAGGTTCGGTTTCTGCATCGGCAGTCGGCGCTTCACTCTCCCGAAACAGACGTTTCGGCGTATCCCCGGCTTGGCTGGTTCCGCTGCTTGCTGCCTTGATAGGCCTGTCGCTGCTGATCGGCAGCACACTCTCCAAAGGCCCGAGAATCTTCATCACCTTCCAGAGCGCCGAGGGGCTTGAAGCTCAAAAGACGAGGGTCAAGGTCAGGAATGTCGTGATCGGCGAGGTATCGGCTGTGGTCTTGAACAAAGACCGCACAGGCGTGGTGGCGACGGTGGATCTCGATGCCGACGCCCGTGCGTTCACTGCCGAGGATTCCCTGTTCTGGGTGATGCGCCCGCGTATAGGCGCCACCGGTGTGTCGGGCGTGGATACCTTGCTTTCCGGGCCATTTATCGCGGCGGACAGCGGCACGTCCGGGCGTACGAAAAAACACTTTGTCGGTCAGGAAACTCCGCCACCCATTACCTACGGCATAAAAGGCACACGTTTTACCCTGCACGCCGGGGACCTGGGCTCACTGGAGGTGGGGTCTCCTGTGTACTACCGACGTATTCAAGTCGGACAGATAGCGGCCTTTCATTTATCCGATGACGGCAAGGGCGTGGATGCGGAAGTTTTCATCAATGCGCCCAACGACAGGTTTGTGACCACCGATACGCGCTTCTGGAATGCCAGCGGCATTGGCATGACGGTGGACGCCGATGGTCTGAAAATAAAGACTGAATCAGTCTCGACGATACTGGCGGGAGGGGTGGCCTTCGTCGAGCCGGATTACAGCACGAAGGCACCCAGGGCTGCAGAGCATGCACGCTTTACGCTGTTCGACGATCAGCAGAAGGCGCTGTCGCCGCCCGACGGCGAGCCGGGTTACATCCGCATGATCTTCAGTCAGTCGCTGCGTGGTCTTGAGGTCAATTCACCGGTCGAGTTCATGGGTATAACACTGGGGCGAGTCGTCTCGGTAGACCTGGACTACGACGCGGCCAGCCAGTCGTTCACCAGTATTGTCGGGGCGGTGATTTACCCGGATCGCCTGGGTATGGCCAATGAAAAAATCGTAAAGACATTGGGCGTTACCGACGATGCACGTACGGCACAGTTGATAGCCGACTTCGTCAAGCGAGGCCTGCGTGCGCAGCCTCGCAGCGAGAGTCTGCTGACCGGACAGCTGTATATTTCCCTGGGTTTTATCGCTGACGCTGCGCCGGTACCGTTCGATGTCAGTGCGCAGCCGCTGATAATCCCGACCGTGCCGGGGGAGCTTGAAAAGATGCAGGAGCAGGTACAGCAGATCATCGACAAGGTCGGCAAAGTGCCGGTGCAGGAGATCGCCGGCAACCTGAATGGCAGCCTTGACGAGGTGCAGAAAACGTTCAGGCTTTTCAACGCGCAGGTGATGCCTGAGCTGCACGGCGTTCTGGAGCAATCCCGAAGCACGATGGACGTCGCCGGCGCAGCGCTCGACGAGGACTCGCCTGTGCGTCAACAGATCGACCGGACAATGGATGAGGTTCAGCGCATGGCCCGCTCGGTACGGGTCCTCACCGATTACCTGAGCCGCAACCCCGAAGCCTTGATCCGTGGCCGCACCCGGCAGGATCCACCGGGTGTCTACCAGAGGCCCGCGCCTGTTCAGCAGGCCGATTAAGCCGAGCCGGGCGGCTTCAATACCTCGGTTTGACCGCCTTCCAGTCCGGATTGTACTTCTGCATCTGCTTCACATCATCGCGCTGCCGGATGCCACAGCTGTGGTACTGATCATTGAGTTTGCCGAGCTGGTCGTAGTCCAGTTCCAGCCCCAGACCGGGTGCGCGGGTGATGCTGACACAGCCGTCGACAATCGGCAGTTTGCCGCCCTTGATGACTTCCTCGTCCGGTTCCTGCCACGGGTAGTGCGTGTCGCAGGCGTAGTCCAGATTGGGCACCGACGCTGCGACGTGGGCCATGGCCATGAGGCTGATGCCCAGATGCGAGTTGGAGTGCATCGACACGCCCAGGCCAAAGGTGTCGCACATCTTCGCCAGCGCCTGAGTGTCGCGCAGGCCGCCCCAGTAATGGTGGTCGGCGAGCACGATCTGCACGCTGTCCAGTGCCACGCTGCGGCGGAACTCGTCGAAATCGGTCACCACCATGTTGGTCGCCAGCGGCAGTCCGGTGCGTTTGTGCAATTCGGACATGCCGTCGAGGCCGGGCGTCGGGTCTTCGTAATATTGCAGATCATCGCCCAGCAGTTCGGCCATCCGAATCGAGGTCTCCAGTGACCAGTTGCCGTTGGGGTCGATGCGCAGCGGGTAACCGGGGAAGGCTTTTTTCAGCGCCTTGATGCACGACACCTCGTGTTCCGGCTGCAGTGCACCGGCCTTGAGCTTGATGCTTTTGAAACCGTAGGCGTCGATCATGCGCCGGGCCTGGGCGACGATCTGCTCTTCGCTGAGCGCTTCACCCCAGCTGTCGGGCGCGTAAGGCGCATCGGCATGCTGCGCATATTTGAAGAACAGATAGGCGCTGAAGGGTATCTGGTCACGAATGGCACCGCCAAGCAGGTCCACCAGTGGCAGGTTCATGGAACGTGCCTGCAGGTCCAGAAACGCTACTTCGAACGCAGAATAAGCATTGCTGACCGCCTTGCTGGCGTGTGAGCCCGGCGCCAGTTCGGCACCGGCCAGGCTGGCAGGCTTATGCGCCGCCACGGTCGCCTGCACGATGCTGCGCAGCTGATTGAGGTTGAACGGGTCGAGCCCGATCAGCTGGGTCTGCACCTGTTGCTGAATCGCCAGTGCCGGGGCATCACCGTAGCTTTCACCGAGGCCGATGTAGCCGTTGTCGCTTTCTATCTCGATGATCGAGCGCAGGGCGAAAGGTTCGTGAATACCACTGGCGTTGAGCAGTGGCGGGTCGCGAAAGGCGATAGGGGTCACGGTTACACGGATGATTTTCAAAGGGCGGTCTCCCGGAGGTCAGGGTTTGAGGCTGGAAGGGGTGCCATTGACGGCAGGGCTGAGCGCTGCGGGCCGCTCAGCCCTGGACGGGCGGCCGCGGTCACCTCGTGGCGTAGTGCGGGCGAAGAAGATCACCACGGCAGCGAGCAGCGATGTCGCTGCCAGGCCATACAGACCGCCCTGAATCGAACCGGTGGTCTGTTCCAGAAAGCCGAACGTGGTCGGTGCGACGAAACCGCCCAGGTTGCCGATGGAGTTGATCAGCGCAATGACCGCAGCAGCAATGCGTGCATCCAGATAGCCTTGAGGGATTGGCCAGAACAGCGCAGACGCGGCCTTGAAACCGATTGCCGCGAAGCAGATGGCGACAAAGGCGAACACCGGACCGCCCACGGTGGACATGAACATGCCGGCGGCGGCGATGACCAGGGTCACCGCTACCCAGGCCTGCTGGTGCTTGAAGCGTGCGGCCAGAGCTGCGAAGCCGTACATGGCCACGATAGAGATGATCCACGGGATCGAATTGAACAGCCCGACCTCGAAATCGCTGAAACTGCCCATCTTGCGGATCATGCTCGGCAGCCAGAAGGTGGCGCCGTAGATGGTCAGGGCCACGGAAAAATAGATGAAGCAGAACAGCAGGATCTGCCGGTCCGCCAACAGTCGGAATACCGAGGGTCTGACGGTTTGTGCTGCTTCGCGCAGCCGTTGCTCTTCGGCGATAGCGGTGCTGAGCGCGGTTTTTTCTTCGTCACTGAGCCAGCGGGCTTCGTGAGGATGTGATTGCAGCCAGAACCAGACGAAACCGCAGAGCACGATAGACGCGAAGCCTTCGATCAGGAACATCCACTGCCAGCCATGCAGGTTCAGGCCCTCGAGGCCAAGCAGGGCGCCGGACACCGGTCCGGAAATCACCGAGGCTATCGCCGAGCCGCTGAGAAACAGCGCCATGGCTTTGCCGCGGTCACCGGAAGGCAGCCACTGGGTGAAATAATAGATGATGCCGGGGAAGAAGCCGGCTTCGGCAGCGCCCAGAATGAAGCGCAGCACGTAGAAGCTGGTTTCGCCCTGGACGAACGCCATGGCCATGGCGGCCGCTCCCCAGGTAAACATGATGCGGGTCAGCCAGGCGCGGGCGCCGTAGCGCTGCAACAGCATGTTGGAGGGGACTTCGAACAGTGCGTAACCGACGAAGAACAATCCGGCACCCAGCCCGTAAGCTGCTGCGCCGATACCCAGATCGGTTTCCAGATGGCTGCGTACAAAACCGATATTGACCCGGTCGATGTAATTGACGATGAACATCACCACGAACAGCGGCAGCACGTGGCGTTTCACCTTGGCGGCCGCACGGGCAAGCACCGTGGCGTCCGTAGTACCAGGGACGGTATTCAAGAGGCGACTCCCATTCATTGTTTTTTTGGGGATGAGTCGATCATGGAGGCGTGTATTATTCCTGTCCAATCCAGCTTTTGACTTGATTGATACCCATATTGTATTGATCGCTGTGCTTCTGTGCGGTGCTGGGCACCTTCGGTATGATTTATGGAACCCGTGCAGAGTGGGTGCATTTTCAGAGCACAGAATCCAGTGCCGGAGTGCTTGATTGAATCGCTGCCTGTCAATCGGCGCTTACAGTTTCTAGCCGAGTGTAAGTTTCATTGCCAAGTCCCTGTATCTTCCGTTAGTCACTCCACCTGTCGGATATAACGACCCCTGTAAGCGGCCGTCTTGCCCAGGTATGTACATAAGCTAGTCTTGCAATAATGGCCTCCGGTCATCTCTGTCGGCGTCGTGCGCTTTGCTGATAATTAGTTATCCAGCTTATTTCGTTGAAAACGGAGCGTTAGACATGAATATGAAATTCAAGAACGCGTCAGCATGCCTTGTGATGATGACTGCTTTGATGGGCAATACCTACGCAGCGACCAGCGCATGCCCGGCAGTCAAAAACATAACTCAAACCTCCGAGGATTGGGGCTACTCCTACAAAGCTGCTGACCCTTCTGGGCAGCACTGGAGTGGCGAAAACCCTTTGGCTACGGAAGCAGACCTTGAAAGTGTTCACTTTACACTGGCCGGTATCCGCAATAACGATAAGGGTTTTTTTGTCGCGTGTGATTATGAGGGAGCGAGTGATAAAGGATCGAAGGATGCGGGGTTTAGATTAATACTTAAAACTCCGTCGGAGCCCAAGACTGTCGGGAGCAGTTGGAAAGACAAAGAATGTAAAGCCGCTGACCCAACACGCTGTACGTTTGAATAATACGTTTGAATAATCAAAGGTTCAAAGACGTGTCAGCTATGGGCGTCTTTCCCTTTGCTTTGTCAAACGGCGCACTGGGTTGCTCGAGCAGTTACTGTACTCTGTGTCAGTGACTTGATTGATACCGGGAGTGGATCAATGTTCGAGCTTTCCCAACTGCGTTGCTTCACCACGGTGGCCACAGAGCTGAATTTTCGCCGTGCCGCCGAACGGCTTAACATGACGCAGCCGCCGTTGAGTCGGCAGATTCAGATACTGGAGCACAACCTAGGCGTAGAACTGTTCACCCGCAGCACTCGCAGTGTGGCACTGACTGCCGCGGGCAGGGCCTTTTTCATTGAGGCGCAGACCTTGCTGGAGCGCGCGCAGCAGGCGGCCATTTCCGCGCGGCGCTTTGCCGAAGGTGACATCGGCTCGGTGACTATCAGTTTTGTCGGCAGCGCGGTGTACGAGTTTCTGCCCAGGGTGATCGCCGAGGCGCGCCTCAAACAGCCGCAGGTGAAGATTTCCCTGACGGAAATGAATACCTATCAGCAGCACGAAGCACTCAGGGCGCGGCGCATTGACCTGGGCATCGTGCGGGCACCGTTGTTTCAGCCGGGTTACGAGAGCGAATGCCTGGTACGCGAGCCGTTCGTGCTGGCCGTGCCGAGCAATCATCGCCTGGCGCATGCCGATTCGGTGGCGGTGGCCGATCTGGATGGCGCACCGTTCCTGATGTATTCGCATTCGGCGTATCCACCGTTCAACGAACTGCTGACCGGTATGTTTCGCTCCGCACGAGTTGCACCGGAGTATGTCCAATGGCTTGGATCGTCACTGACTATTCTGGCGTTGGTCAACGCCGGAATGGGCCTGGCTTTGGTGCCGCGTTGTGCAACCAATGTGGTGTTCAAGGATGTCGTGTTTCGTGACATTGACCTGGGCGAAGGCGTGCAGAGCGAGTTGCACCTGGTCTGGCGTACCGACAATGACAATCCGGCGTGCCGGATGCTGCTGCAAGCCATTCGGGCGGCCGTCAGGGCAGATGAAAATTGAAGCGAAAAACCTTGCAACGTAGTGGCATCAACTATCATTCATTCAGTCGATAGTCATCATCAAGCAAGGCAAGTTCTGTTTTTCCGGCAAAGGAGGAGGATGGCGCCATAGCCACCTGCTCCAAAGGGAGACGACGCGATGAGAATGTTCAATCTGTTGACGTTTGCTGCCGTGTTCAGCACCAGCATTGTGTTCACTGCCCCCGTCAATGCTGCCGTCTCCCCGGTCTCCGAACAGTCCTGCCATTTCATGCCCGTCGTCGACAGCGCTGCGGGCCTGCAACACACTCAGTCGGTGGGCGTGCTGTACAGCGAAAACACCCTCAGCAACCTTCAGTATTTGAACAACTATCACTCGGTGGCGCTGAGGAGTGGCCGCAGTGGCGCGCTCGATTCGCGTATCCGCAATGCATTCGTCAACAGTTCGGACCCGGCACTGGCGACCGACTGGCTGGTGGGCTCATTAAAGAAAGAGTTCGCCTCGGTGACCGTCTACGACACGCTCGATGCGCTGATGCAGGCGCGGCCGGATGTGGTGGTCATGCTCGACACTTACAATCGTCTGGTGAGCAAGCGCAACAGTCAGGTCGAAGCGCGGTTCATGGCACGCTTCTATGACAACGACCTGCAATACATCGGCAAGGCTGAAGGTGAGGTGGTTCGGGAAATGACCTCGGTCTGGGTGCAAGGCAAGGCCGCTCCGGAGATCGCCGCACAGATCGATCAGCAGCGTGATCTGCAAGTGAATGCCTTGAAGCAGTTCGACGCCTCGCTCAAAGCCCTGGTCATGCAGGCCGACCGGGCGCAAGTGGCGGCGAACTGATTGTAGTGACTGCGTCAGGCCTGTGAGGCTGTTGACCGATAGAAACTGCTCATCGACTTTCGCTGCTTCAATACCGCCTGCCATCAGCATGGTCGCCTGCAAATCGAAGATCGGCACGTTAATGCTCCTTGCCCCGTAGGGGACGCTTGAAAGGTGTACAAGCGTCATTAATCCAGGCGCGCGCAGGGGAAAGTGACCGGCGGGTTATTTCAATTAAACCGATGCACGGCTCGGTTTTACCGTAAAGAATTAATCACTTCTGCCGAGAGCCTGACAAGCGAGCCGACAATTAGCTGTCCGGTTCGCATGATGAGCAGCAAGCCACGTGTGCTTTGACTGTGGTAACAGAGAAGCCTTGCGATGCTGAAAAAACTACCGGGTGCCTTGCGTGCCCTGATGTCTGTGCCTGCTGATAACCCCAGGTTGTTGCAGGCCCAGTACGTTGCGTTGTCCCGACAACTGCCGTTGATGTACTTCGTGCTGCTGGTCAATACCTGGGCGTTGGCGTTCACTCATTGGCGAACCGCTCCGGTGTGGCTGACGCTGCTGGTCCCTGCGCTGCTCACGGTTATCTGTGGCGTCCGTGCAAGCAAATGGTTGCGCACTGTAAACCGGCCGCCACCCGCTCCGGCGATCATTCTGGCCACGCTGCGCGGTACGCATGGTCTGGCGGGCGTGATAGCGGCCGGGTTTGCCGCCTGGTCCCTGTCGCTTTACCCCTATGGCGATGCCTATTCCCAGGCGCATGTCGCGTTTTTTATGGGCATTACGGTGATTGTCTGCATCTTCTGCATGATGCACTTGCGGCCCGCAGCGCTGACCACCGCGCTGGTCGTCAACACCGCCTTCGTGATTTTCTTCGCCTCGACTTACAACATTACCTTTATCGCCACGGCGGTGAATATCGTGCTGGTGTCGATCGGCATGCTGATCATTCTTCATTACCAGTACCGCGATTTCACCAGTCTGGTGAATGTGCAGGTAAAGACCGAGCAACTGAGCAACGAGAACCTGCTGCTGGCCAATCAGGACAGCCTGACGGGCCTGCCCAATCGTCGGCAGTTCTTTCAGACTTTGGATACCGCGATGACCGAGGCAATGGCGCAGCGCAGCGGGCTGGCAGTGGGCGTGTTGGACCTGGACGGGTTCAAGCCGGTCAATGACCTTTATGGTCATCGAATCGGCGACCGTCTGCTGATGCTGGTGGCTGAACGCCTGACCAGCGCCTCAAGCGACAAGGTGCATGTATCGCGACTGGGCGGTGACGAGTTCGCGCTGGTGATCAAGGGAGACATCGACAGCGAGGCATTGCAGGCGTTTGGCAAACACCTGTGTGACCTCATGCACGAAAGCTTCGAACTGTCGGACATGCCGATCCAGATTGGCGCGACACTGGGCCTGGCGACGTACCCGGCTACCGCAGATAACGCGACCCAGCTGTTCGAATTTGCCGATTACGCGCTGTATCAGGGCAAAAACCATAACCCCGGAACCACCTGCCTGTTCTCCGCTAGCCACCGTGAGCAGTTGCATGCCGACGGCGTTACCGAACAGGCCTTGCGGCGCGCCAATCTGGAAACCGAGTTCCACGTATTGTTTCAGCCGATCATTGAAAGCTGCACGCGCGAAACGGTGGCGTTCGAGGCGCTGGCGCGCTGGAACAGCCCGGAACTGGGGGCTGTTTCGCCGGCGCATTTCATTCCGATCGCCGAGCGCATCGGCATGATCAACAAGCTCACTGTGCCCTTGTTGACCCAGGCGCTAAGCATGGCCCTATCGTGGCCTGCGCCTGTCAGGCTGTCGTTCAATCTGTCCGCGCACGACTGTGCGACCTGGGAAAGTGTCAACAGAATTGTCGAGATCATCGAACACAGCGGCTTCGATGCGTCGCGGCTCGATCTGGAAATCACCGAAACGGCGGTCATGCAGGATATCGCCCAGGTGCAGCAGGCCATTACCCAGTTCCGCAAGCTGGGTTGCGGCATCTCGCTGGACGACTTCGGCACCGGCTTCTCCAGCCTCAGTCAGTTGCACGCGCTGGCGCTGACCAAGCTGAAGATCGACCGCAGCTTTGTCACCGGGGTGCATAACAACCCGGCCAGTTACAAGATCGTCAAATCGCTGGTTGCCTTGAGTCTGGACATGTCCCTGGGCTGCGTGATCGAAGGCGTCGAAACACAGGATGAGTTGAATGCACTGACCACCCTGGGTTGCACGATGGTGCAGGGCTACTTCTACAGCCCGCCGATCAGTTTTGCAGAGACGCTGGCGTGGATTGAAATACCTGATGAAGAGCGCACCTTCGGTTACGCCGCCTCGTGCCCCCTCTGATCGATTGCATGTGGGCGATTCACTCGGGCGCGCGTGGGGTAAGATGCCTTTTTTGATCCCCACGGAAGCCTTTTGATGAGCAAACCCGGGCAGACCGTCCTCGTTGCGTTGCGCAAGATGATCGCATCAGGCGAGCTGGCTGCCGGCGAGCGCCTGATGGAGGTGCCGACCGCCGAGCTGTTTGGCGTGTCGCGCATGCCGGTGCGCATGGCGTTCCGCACGCTGGAGCAGGAAGGGCTGCTGGTGCCCTTTGGCGGGCGTGGGTTTCAGGTGCGTTCGATCAGCCCGATGGAAATCGCCGGTGCGGTGGATGTCCGCGGTGTCCTGGAGGGGCTTGCCGCGCGGCAAATGGCCGAGCGCGGCGTGACCCAGGAGGCGCGCGATGAACTGGAAGCCTGTCTGGTGCAGGGTGACGCGCTGTTCGAGAAAGGCCATGTCACTGAAGATGACCTTGAGGTCTATCACGACATGAACATGCGTCTGCATCGCGTGATCGTCGAGGGCAGCGGTAATCGCGCCATTGCCGATGCACTGTCGCGCAACGACCATCTGCCTTTTGCCTCGGTGACCGCGCTGGCCGTGGATCGCGACAACCTGATTCGCGAATACCGGCGGTTCAATTTCGCCCACATGCAGCATCACGCCGTGGTGGATGCGCTGGTCAACGGGCAGGGCGCTCGCGCCGAGGCCATCATGCGCGAGCATGCCAATGCCACCTTGCGTTACGCGGAAATCTTCGGCGCCGGGCAGAACGAGCGCATGAAGGTCATTCAGCGCCCGGACTGATCAGAGGTCGAGCACCAGCACGGGCGTCTTCGAACGTGAACAGCACGGCGTGAACTGATCGTTGAGCGCCTGCTCATCTTCGGTCAGAAACAGATCGCGATGATCCGGAATGCCTTTCAAGACCCGCGTCAGGCAGGTGCCACAGACACCTTGCTCACACGACAGTGGAATATCGATGCCGTGGCTTTCGAGCACCTGAGCGACCGTCTTGTTGGCCGGAATGGCAATGACCTGGCCAGTACTGGCGATCTCTATCGAAAAACTGCCGTCGTTGCTGGTGTCTACCGGCTCTGCGGAGAAGTACTCGCGGTGCAGAGTGTCCTCGGACCAGCCAGCGGCACGCGCGCTGTCGAGGATGTATTGCATGAAACCGCCTGGCCCGCACACGTACAGATGGGTATCGGGCTGGGGGGGGGCGAGCACTTTACCAGCCTCCAGTGCGGTGTCCGGCTGTTCATCGAAGTGCAGCGTGATGCGCTCGGCAAATGCCGAATGCTTCAGGCGCTCGATAAAGGCGCCGCGCTCGGCGGAACGCACGCAATAGTGCAGCTCGAAATCGGCAGCCTCCAACGCAAGCTGTTCGGCCATGCACAGGATCGGGGTGATGCCGATACCGCCGGCGAACAGCAGCGTGCGTCGGCTGTTTTCAGCCAGCGGGAACAGGTTGCGCGGTTCGCTGATACGCAACTGCGCGCCAGGCTGAATCTGCTGATGCAGGCTGCGTGAGCCACCACGCGAGGCCGGGTCGTTGAGGACGCCGATCAGATAGCGGTGACGCTCGCTCGGGGCATTGCACAGCGAGTACTGGCGGATCAGCCCGTCAGGCAGGTGCACGTCAATGTGCGCGCCTGCGCTGAACGGCGGCAACAGCGCTCCGTCTGCCCGCACCAGTTCAAAGCTGCAGATATCCAGCGCTTCATCGTTACGTGATAACACTGTCACGTCGATCATGTCAGGTCCTCGGGTGACCGCGGCAAGGGTCACTTCTGATTGTTTTCTTCGTATTTCGACGGGCAATGGCCGGTCATTTCGTCGCCATCACGGGAATCTGCTCGCCGGGACCGGCCTGCTCGGCAGCGATCAATCGCTCCAGGATCTTGCGTGACTGCACGCCACCGGCGTCGATATTGAGCTTGAGCAGGTTGCGATGCGGATGCTGAAGCAGGTTCTGTTGCTGGCGCTCAAGCATTTCCAGGTCTTCGGTGAAGATCTTGCCCTGGCCTTCACGGATGCTGGCAGTCAGCGCTTCGTCGGCCGGATTGAAGTTGCGCGCCATGCCCCAGAAGTACCAGATGGACGTGTCGGTCTCGGGGGTGATGAAGTCGACGACGATGCTCGACGCCTTGAACTCCTTAGGCGCGTCATAGCCGCCTTTGCCCGCATGGGCGACGCCGACTTCGATCAGCACATGACTGGGCGGCGTGAAGCGGCAGATCTGCCAGCGATCGACCGGCACGTCATCGGCCAGATTGTTGCCACGCAATGCCATCTGCCAGAACGGCGGCGGCATGATGTTTTCCATGTGCCGGGCGGTGACCACTTCCTCGCCTTCGACCGTTGTGACGGGCGCTGCCTCGTCGATTTCCTTCTGGCCGATGCTTGACGCATGCACGTAGGTTTCGTGAGTGAGGTCCATCAGGTTGTCGATCATCAGGCGGTAGTCGCACTGGATATGAAACAGCCCGCCGCCGTAGGCCCATTCGTCGCTGACTGCCCACTCCAGATGATGAATGAGTGCCGGGTCGGCTTTTTCCCGGTCACCGGGCCAGACCCAGATGAAGCCGTAGCGCTCGACCGCGGCGAAGGTCTTGTTGCAAGGGAAGCCGCGAACACGCTGGCCGGGCATCGAAACAGTCTTGCCGTCGCCGCCCATGACCAGCCCGTGGTAACCACACACCAGCTGGCCGTTCTCGACATAGCCCAGCGAGAGCGGGGCGCCGCGATGCGGGCAGAAGTCTTCGACGGCCACGACCTGCTGGTTCTGGTCGCGATAGAACACCATCTTTTCGTTGCAGATCTGCCGGCCCAGAGGCTTGTCGGCGACTTCATCCGCTGTGCAAGCGACGTACCACGCATTTTTCGGGTGCATGATGGTTCTCCACGGTTCGATTATTGGTCTTATGGATCCACAGAATGAATCAAGTTGTTTCCTCGTGATTATTAATGCCACAGGATCGCGATTAATCCAATGATTAATTTTGTTAACTATTATTTAATGGATCCACAGAGGCTGATCAGCCGGGGCTGGATACCTGCAATGCGGCTCGCAGTCGTGGCGCGAGTGCTTCCAGCAGGGTCTGCACAGAACGCAGTGCGCGACAGTCGGGGCGGGTCAGCAGCCACAGGTCGGTGCGGCATCCTTCCAGCGGGCCACTCAGGCGTTCGACCGCTCCAAGGCCCTCGACCGTGAAGCCGGTCAACGCCGCGACGCCCAGGCCGGCAGCGACCAACTGCGAGACTGCCGACATGTTGCTGCAGCGGTAGCTCGGTAATACCCCCGGAAAGGCCTGTTTACGCCAGATTACCGAGGTGTGGTCGGGCATCGAGTCGTCCGGGCTGATCCACGGGATCGAGGCAGGGTTCTGCGTCAAGGCCTCGCGGTATTCGGCTCGGCCACAGACAAAGTAGTCGGCACTGCCCAGGCAGCGTCCGATCAGGTGCTCGGGTGGCGTATTGGTCAGGCGCAGGGCGATGTCGGCATCGCGACGGCTGAGGTTGGCAAAGGCATTGGAGGTGGCCAGCTCCAGCGTAAGGGCAGGGTACTGCGGCATGAAGTCCGCCAGCGCTGGTAATAGCAGGCTATGCAGTACTGCATCGGTACAGGTCAGGCGTACCGTGCCGCTGACGACCTGTTCGCCCTGTTGCAGGGCGATGCGCGCAGCAGCAAGCGCCTGTTCGGCGCGCTCGGCCTGCTCGGCCATGGCCTGCGCGGTATCGGTCGGTATGTACCCGCGCCGGTTCTTTTCAAACAGCGCTGCACCGAGGGCTGCTTCCAGGCGACGGATCGAGCGGAATACGGTCGATACATCAACCTGCAACAGATCGGCGGCGCGTGCCAGCGTGCGGCCGCGAACCAGGGCGAGCACCAATGAAAGGTCGGCGTGGGTGATTTCATATTGCATCGGTGCATTGTTCCTTTGCCGGAATGCCTATGTTTGTTGCGCAGATGACTATCCTAGACTGGTTTCATTCCCGCTGGATAGCGTCCAAATGGCGCTGACCATTCAGATTTCACACAGGATTCAAGCTATGTCGCGACCTCCCTTGATCGGTGTCACCGCCTGCCGTCAGCAGTTGGGCAAGTATTCTTCTCACACCGCAGGCGACAAGTACGTCGAGGCTGCAGCCTTCGCCGGCATGCCGGTGATTCTGCCTGCACTCGAGGTGCCCACCGAGCCTGCGCAACTGCTCGCGTCGCTGGATGGCCTGCTGTTTACCGGCTCGCCGTCCAACGTCGAGCCGCGTCACTACAATGGACCGGCGAGCGTGGAGGGCACCGCTCATGATGTATTCCGGGACCGCACCACACTGCCGCTGCTCAGGGCTGCCATCGCTCAGGGCGTGCCGGTGTTGTGCATTTGCCGCGGTTTTCAGGAGCTGAATGTCGCTTTGGGCGGCAGCCTGCATCAGCGGGTTCAGGAGTTGCCCGGCTATCTGGATCATCGTGAGCCGCAAAGCGAGGTGCTGGCGGTGCAGTACACGCCAAAGCATGCCGTGCAGGTGCAGCCTGGCGGTTTGCTCGACTCGCTCGGGCTGGGCCCGGGCTTCGAGGTCAACAGCCTGCACAGTCAGGGTGTCGATCGTCTGGCGTCGGACCTGCGCGCAGAAGCATTGGCCCCCGACGGTCTGGTCGAAGCGGTGTCCATGCCCGGCGCGCCAGGCTTTGTGCTGGGTGTGCAGTGGCATCCGGAATGGGAGTTCATGGACAACCCCGTGTCGCTCAACCTGTTCAAGGCCTTCCGCGAGGCCTGCCAGAGCTATGCGCGCAACCACCGCTAGAGCGATGAGCTGCTGAGTGTTGCGGGCAAACGTGATTTAATATCCGGCTTGACGGCTTCGGGTAATGGACGATCCATTGCGCCGGGGCGCTGCCTCATTCACCGGATATCTTTCACATAAGGCCACTATGGATACGGGAGCACGACTCAAACTGGTGCGTGAAAGCTACAAGCTGTCACAGCGTGAGCTCGCCCGACGCAGTGGTGTGACCAATGCCACGATTTCCCTTATCGAACAAAATCGTGTCAGTCCTTCCATCAGCTCGCTGAAAAAGCTGCTTGAGGGGATTCCCATGACGCTGGCGGATTTTTTCACATTCGATCAGCCTCCGGGACAGGATCAGTACGTGTTTCGAGCCGGTGATCAACCCGATCTGGGGCGCAACGGTGCCCGTTTGCTGCTGGTGGGCGCGACCCTGCCAAGCCGGCAGATGCGTTTTCTGCGTGAGCAATACGCGCCGGGTGCCGACTCGGGCGATGAGCCGATCGTTCACAGCGAAGGCGAGGAGTGCGGTCTGGTGACGCGCGGCACCGTGGAGCTGACCATCGATGGGCAAGTCAACATTCTCGGTCCGGGGGACGGCTATTACTTCCCGACCACCTTGCCGCATCGCTTCCGCAATATTGGCCAGGACGAAGCCGAGATCATCAGCGCCAACACACCGGCCAACTTCTAGCATGCGCTTGCTGGCAGGCGTCACGATAACGTGATGATCGTTCAGCACGTCTGGCAACACGTCTGGATAAAATTCAACTGACCAGCGCTGTCGGCCTGTAACCCTGCGGGTTCATGCACTGCCAGCGCCAGGCGTCGGTGAGCATCGAATCAAGGTTGAACCTGGCTCGCCAATCCAGCTCGCGCGCTGCTTTTCCCGGATCGGACCAGCATGCTGCAATGTCTCCGGGCCGGCGTGGTTCAAAGATCAACGGCACAGCTTTGCCGGAGATACGTTCGAAGGCGTGCACCACCTCAAGCACCGAATAACCCTGTCCTGTGCCCAGATTCCAGACGGATACGCCACGTTCGTCATGAATTTTGTCCAGCGCCTTCAGGTGTCCCTCGGCCAGATCCATCACATGAAGGTAATCACGCACACCTGTTCCGTCCAGCGTGGGGTAGTCACTGCCGAATATGTGCAGGGCAGGGCGTAGTCGATTGGCAACCTGCAGCAGGAAGGGCAACAGGTTGTTCGGCGTGTTGCAGGGTGACTCGCCCATCAGGCCGGACGGATGCGCACCAATGGGGTTGAAGTAGCGCAGCAGACCGATGGACCAGCGTGGATCCGAGCGGGCGACGCTTTGCATCACATGCTCGGCCATCAGTTTGGAGTGCCCGTAAGGATTGGTCGGTAAACCCAGTGGGCAGTTCTCATCCAGCGGCATTTGCTCACACCCGCCGTAAACCGTCGCGGATGAGCTGAATAAAAGGTCGAACACGCCTGCTTCTGCCATTGCCTGACACAAGTTGACGCTGCCGCTCACGTTGGTCTCGAAATAGCGCAGCGGCTCTCGAACGCTTTCGCCCACCGCCTTGAGTCCGGCGCAATGCACCACTGCCTTGACAGGGTACTGAGCGAACAGCCGGTGCAACGTCGCTTTGCTGCGCACGTCGCCGTGGATGAACGCAACCTGTCGCCCGCAGAGTTCCTCTATCCGTCTTAACGGCTCTCGCGAACTGTTGCACAAGTTATCAAGCACGACGACATCGCGGCCATCTTCAAGCAACTCGAGCGCGATGTGAGCGCCAATGTATCCCGCACCACCGGTAACCAGAATCATGATTGTCCTCCCTGGATTTTCGCCGCCTCGGCAAGAAGCGAGCTGACGGCTCGTCGTCGTGACCTTTCTCAACAGGACGACAGAGGAGCCTCGCTTGCGAAAATCAGGACCAGACCACCGCGTGGGGAAAACGTACTGCAGGTGCCAAAAAAACATTCGCTCAAGACTAGGGGCGTATTTGTTCCGCCTAGTTCAACGGTTCATTCTCAACGGCGCCTACCCTTTATCGGAATCAACGAACAGCGGCCTGGGCGCGTGTTCGAAACCCATGAGCCGGTCTATGGTTGCTCCATGCATGTGATTGTTCCATGTACGCAACAGCCGCCACTGCCTATCCTCATCATGAATGCCGTCGAAGTTCAGCCCTTTTCAGAGCCCTTCAGTTTCATCCAGGACTTTTTAACAGAAGGGAAAACTCTATGAACGGTGTTCAAACGATTCAATCCGAGACGTCGGCCTTAACCAGAGTCGAGGCTGCCATCAGGCCTTTACTGCTGTGCCTGTCCCATCTGCGATGGGGGTTTGTCTATCAGCGTCCTCAGCACATCATGTCGCGAATGGCGCAGGATTATCAGGTGGTGTTTCTTGAGGAGCCTGTTCTGTCGGACTCCCCTGATATCCGGCTTGAACAGCTTCCGCAAGCGTGCGGTGTCACGGTACTGGTGCCGCACCTGCCCCGGAAAATGCAGCCTGATGAGGTGATCACTGCACAGCGCGCATTACTGAATCGTTTTATCGATGCACAACACTTCGGTGAGTTGCTGTTGTGGTATTTCACCCCGATGAGCCTGGCGTTTACCGACCACCTCAGCGCGCACGTGACGATCTTCGATTGCATGGACGAATTGTCTGCGTTCAAAGGTGCGCCGCCAGAGCTTGTCGAACAGGAAAAAGCCTTGATGAAGCGCGCAGATGTTGTGTTTACTGGCGGCTTCAGCCTATGGGAGACCAAGCGTCTGCAGCATGCAAATGTGCACGCCATGCCCAGCAGCGTCGATGTCGGGCATTTTGCAGCCGCTCGCAGCGGGCAGTCTGACCCTGAGGATCAACAGTACATTCCCTATCCAAGACTTGGCTTTTTCGGCGTCATTGACGAACGTTTTGATATCGGGCTGATTCAGCAACTGGCCGAGTTGCAGCCGCACTGGCAAATCGTCTTGATCGGCCCCGTGGTGAAAATCGACCCGGCAAGCCTGCCGCATTTGGCCAACGTCCATTATCTAGGCAGCAAGTCCTATGACGACTTGCCAGCCTATCTGTCGGGCTGGGACGTTGCGTTGATGCCATTTGCGCTGAACGACTCCACACGCTTTATCAGCCCGACCAAGACGCCGGAATACCTGGCTGGCGGCTGCCCGGTGGTATCAACCCGGATTGCCGATGTTGTCAGAGCGTATGGTGAGTCGGGTGTTGTGGCCATTGCCGATGACGCCGACGGGTTTGTGCGCGCGATTCAAGAGGCCCTGGCGCACAAAGGTACTATCGATTTTCTTCGCAAAGTTGACGCATTGCTGGTTGGCGAGTCCTGGGACAACACGTGCGCGGCCATGAAGGCGCAAATCGCCCTGGTGGCCATCGGGGAGCACATCGAATGCCTCGGATAAATCTTGAATCAGCCGCGCGTGAAAAGACGCCCTATGACTTTCTGATCGTCGGTGCAGGTTTTGCAGGCAGTGTGTTGGCGGAAAGGCTGGCGGCGGGATCGAGCAAGCGCGTTTTGTTGATCGACCGACGTCCACATATCGCGGGTAATGCTTACGATCACCTGGACAGTGCCGGGGTGTTGGTTCATCAATACGGGCCCCATATATTCCACACCAACGCTGAGCGGATTGTGGAATACCTTTCACGATTTACCGAATGGCGCGATTACGAACACCGTGTGCTCGCCAGCGTAGACAACCAACTGCTGCCTGTTCCGATCAACCTCGATACGCTCAACAGCCTGTACGGCTTGCAGATGAATGAACAAGAAGCCGAAGCGTTTCTTGCCAGCCGCGCCGAGCCTGTCGAGACGATAAGAACCTCCGAAGATGTTGTGATCAGTCAGATTGGTCGGGAGCTGTACAAGAAGTTTTTCCGTGGCTATACCCGCAAACAATGGGGGCTGGACCCCTCGCAACTGGACCGGTCGGTCACCGCCCGAGTACCTACCCGTACCAACTCGGACAGTCGTTACTTCACGGACACTTTTCAGAAAATGCCGCTGCATGGCTACACGCACATGTTTGAACAGATACTCAACCACCCGCTTATCGATACCGTACTGGGGGTCGATTTTGCCGATGTGCGCAAGGCGGTGAAGTATTCGCATTTGATCTATTGCGGGCCGATCGATGAATACTTCGGTTATTGCTACGGCCGTCTTCCGTATCGATCGTTGCGTTTCGAGCACAAGACCGTTGATCAGGCGCAGTTTCAATCGGTGGCGGTGATCAACTACCCGGATGAGGCAGTCCCTCATACGCGCATCACCGAATACAAGCACCTTACCGGTCAACTGCACGCCAGAACCAGTCTCAGCTACGAGTTTCCAAGTGCCGAGGGCGACCCTTATTACCCCATTCCCCGACCCGAAAATGCCGAGTTGTACAAGCGTTACAAAGCATTGGCCGATCAGTCGGATGAAGTCACTTTCCTTGGGCGGCTGGGCACCTACAAGTATTACAACATGGACCAGGTCGTGGGCCAGGCGTTGGCGTTGTACCAGCGGCTGGCCCATGACTTCCCTGAGCAACCTCCCGAACCGATTGAACAGCCTGCGCGAGGTTGAGCATGGGCGGTCTGTTCGACAGTTTTTTCATCGGCGGATTCGAGTGCGCCAGCCATCGACGAGGTGACGGTGTGCGACTCGACCTGCTTCACTCCACCGGGCACGACCGCTGGACGCAGGAAGATTTTGCCACAGTGGCTGAGTGCGGAATGCGTACTGTACGTGACGGTCTGCGCTGGCATCTGATTGAAGCCCGCCCAGGTTGTTACGACTGGAGCAGTTTTCTGCCCATGTTGCGAGCCGCGCGGCATCAGGGCACCCAGGTCATCTGGGACTTGTGCCATTACGGTTACCCTGATCATCTGGATGTCTGGCGGCCGCAGTTTGTCGAGCACTTTGCGCGTTTTGCCGCTGCGGTGGCTCAGCGCGTCAAGGACGAAGGGGAGACCGTACCTTTCTATTCGCCGATCAATGAGATTTCGTTCTGGAGTTGGGCCGGGGGCGACATGGCTTATTTCAACCCCGGTAGTGAGCAGCGCGGCATGGAACTCAAGCATCAACTGGTCCGGGCCAGTATTGCGGCAATAGACGCGATACGCATGATAGAGCCCAACGCGCGTTTTATTCAGGCCGAGCCATTGATTCATGTAGTACCGGCGACACGTGGCAGCGGAGATGCTGCGGCAGCAGAGCGCTATCGGCTGGCGCAGTTCGAAGCCTGGGATCTTTTATCCGGACGGCAATGGCCTGGGCTGGGCGGCCGCCCCGAGTATCTGGATATCCTGGGCGTCAACTTTTATCCGCATAATCAATGGCAGCTCAATGGCCATAAACTTAAGCACGACGATCCGCAGTACAGGCCTTTTCAGGGCATGTTGAGCGAGTTGCACGGGCGATACGGCAGACCGATATTGATTTCTGAAACCGGTGCGGAAGGCGTTCAGCGTCTGCCCTGGTTCAATTACGTTTGTGCCGAGGTCGGCAAGGCGTTGAGGGCCGGCGTACCTGTGCAAGGTATCTGCTGGTATCCCGTTCTCGATTATCCGGGCTGGGATGACGGCCGACACTGTCCGGCGGGGCTGCTGGGTTATGCAGACGGGCAGGGTACGCGGGCGATCTTTGACCCTTTGCAGGTGGCGTTGCGCGACAACACGCTTGAATTGGCGGCTCTCATTCGAGAAAAGAATGGAAAACCTGCCGTTTGAGTAAGCGTTTCGGGAGTGCGTGACCCCTCAAATGAATATAATTCGATTTTTGTCAGATACCTGAGAACCCTTTTGAGGCTGCGCCAGTCCTAGCCATTAGAGAGCAGGCGCAATAGCCCAATAAACAGTCTTGGAGTTTCTGGAGTGTCGGAAAATAAAACCCGGGTCGACAATGCGGCGACGGGAGATATCAAGCATCAGGGGAAAGATATCTTTTTCGCGGCGGTAGAAACGACACGGATGCCGATGATCGTGACGGACCCCAATCGCCCGGACAATCCCATCATCTTTGCCAACCGGGCATTTCTGGAAATGACCGGCTATGCGTCAGAGGAAATCATCGGCAGCAACTGCCGATTTCTTCAAGGGCCTGACACTGATCGGACGGCGGTGCAGTCGATTCGCGATGCAATTGACCAGCGCGTCGATATCTCCACTGAAATTCTCAACTACCGTAAAGACGGCTCCTCGTTCTGGAATGCCCTGTTTATTTCTCCGGTCTATAACGACGCAGGCGAGCTTATTTATTTTTTTGCATCGCAACTGGACATCAGTCGCCGTCGAGATGCCGAAGAAGCATTGCGTCAGGCACAGAAGATGGAAGCGCTGGGGCAGCTTACCGGTGGCATCGCGCACGACTTCAATAACCTGCTGCAAGTGATGGGCGGTTATATTGATCTGATCGGCAGTGCGGCAGAGAAACCCGTCATTGATGTGCAGCGTGTCCAGCGCAGTGTTCATCACGCCAAGTCTGCCGTCGAACGCGCCAGTACGTTGACCAAGCAATTGCTGGCGTTTGCCCGTAAACAGAAACTGCAGGGGCGAGTCCTCAATCTTAATGGTCTGGTCTCCACGACAGAACCGCTGATCGAGCGTACTTTTGGCCCGGAAGTGATTATCGAAACCGATCTGGATCCGGCGCTGAAGAACTGCCGTATTGATCCGACCCAGGCAGAAGTTGCCTTGCTGAACATTTTCATCAACGCCCGGGACGCGCTGATTGGCAGGCTCAACCCCAAGATATTCATCGAAACCCGTAACCTGGTCGTCGATGAGCTGGCCAATATGTCCTATGACGGCCTGTTACCTGGCCGTTATGTCTCTATTGCGGTCACGGACAATGGCATTGGCATGCCTGCGAGTATCCGTGATCGGGTAATGGACCCGTTTTTTACCACCAAGGAAGAAGGCAAGGGCTCCGGGCTCGGCCTGTCGATGGTCTACGGCTTTGCCAAACAGTCGGGTGGTGCGGCGCGTATTTATACCGAAGAAGGTGTCGGCACCACGCTGCGCCTGTATTTCCCGGTAGACGAAGCCGTCCTGAGCAAAAACGATCCGCCGAAAGCCTCGGAACGGCGCATTGGCAGTTCCGAGCGGATCCTGATCGTGGAAGATCGTCCTGATGTGGCAGAACTGGCGAAGATGGTGCTGGATGATTACGGCTATGTGTCGGAAATTGTCCTCAATGCCCGGGAGGCACTGAAGCGCTTCGAGGCCGGCGCCACGTATGACTTGCTGTTCACTGACCTGATCATGCCGGGCGGGATGAACGGTGTGATGCTCGCGCGGGAAGTCAGGCGTCGGTACCCGAAGGTCAAGGTGCTGTTGACCACCGGCTACGCTGAGAGCTCGATCGAGCGAACCGACATTGGCGGCTCCGAGTTTGAGGTGGTGTCCAAGCCCTGCATGCCGCAGGACCTCGCCAGGAAGGTCAGGCAGGTCCTCGACGGGCCGAACGGTATCGCCTGACGATACTGACAATGAACACATGAAGGCCTGCCTGTTCTCAGTCGGGCCTTCATGCTGTTTGGCGCTGTTTTTATTACGATACCTGCGCACACACTTGTGAGTGTTGCGTATAGCCAGTGAGTGTCGGTATTCAAAAAGGCGGGCAGTCGGTTAATTCCCGTCTGTTATTGACGGACATCACACAACTCCCAATAGTTAGAGCAAACAGCCTAATAAAACAAAAAGTGTGTAAATCGCTTGGAACATAGGGCAAAGGCTACGTTCCCTTGATGTGCGTCAGTATCAATACAGTTCTATTGTGTTGGGCCCAGCCTGAAAAAAAGTCTATAAAAGTTTTAAACTTCTTGAACGTCGTTTGGGTCATTGATGTGTACGCCACACATGTGTGCGTTTACTGCCAATGACTCAAAGGACTATGACTATGATTCGCGACGACCGTATCGCCCCAGGTGCCCCCGTGTACCACGAAACTCATGCAGCGGCTCCGCTGCTTAAACGAATCTCCTGGAGTGCGATTCTGGCCGGTGTTGTTCTGGCCATGGTTGTTTCGCTGTTGCTGAACCTGTTGGGTACGGCAATCGGAAGTGCCAGTATCGACCCCATGCAGGAAGCCAATCCGTTGTCCGGCATTGGTACGGGCGCCGGTATCTGGGTCGTGGTCAGCTCGGTGATCTCGCTGTTCGTCGGCGGCTGGGCCGCTGGACGTCTGGCGCAGCGCGAAGGTGCGTTTCATGGCCTGCTGGTGTGGGCGAGCGTCTCGCTGATCACTGTTTATCTGGTCTCCAGCGCAGTGACCGGCGTCGTGCGCGGCGGCCTTAACCTGGCAGGCAGCGGCATGTCGGCACTGGGCAGCGGTATCGCACAGGTGGCTCCGGCCGTTGGCAGCAAGATTCAGGATCAATTGCGCGCCCAAGGCATTGATTTCAATCTGGACGATATCCAGGGCGAAATCGAAACAGCCATGCGTCAGACCGGCAAGCCCGAGCTGAACCCTGACAACGTCAAGCAGGAAGCGCAAGCGACTCAGCAAGATGCGCAGAATACTGCCAAGCAGAGCGCGCAGAACCCTCAGCAAGCTGACGAGCAATTGAGCGGCCTGATGGATCGCATCAAAGCCAAAGGCGACCAGGCGTGGGACGCCGCTGACCGTCAGGCGCTGGTCAATCTGATCAAGGCGCGTGGCAACAAGACTGACGCCGAAGCCAACCAGATCGTCGATCAAGCTCAGGCCAGCTACCGTCAGGCGTATGCCAAGTATCAGGAACTGAAAGCTCAGGCCGAACAGAAAGCCCGCGAAGCGGCTGAAGTGACCGCCAAGCGTGTTTCGCAAGGTGCCTGGATTCTGCTGATCACGCTGGTGATCTCGGGTCTGGTAGCTGCGGGTGCAGGCGTACTGGGTCGTCGCACTCAGCCGCCAGCCAAGGTTGTTGCTGCGGTCTGATTCACTGCAATAAGACTTGAACGGAAGCACCAGACGGGGAGCGTTGATCGCTCCCCGTTTTTATTCATGATGCAGGTGATTGATGGCGTGCAGTTGATACTGATGCAGTCGACATTTTTTGATTGAGGTTACCTTTCGGCAAATCCTCAATCTTCCACCACCTCATCATCCTGTTCTGCAATCTGCTTATTAAAAGAGCGTTCAAAGAGCAAGCGTTCTGCCAAAGAGCTACCAGGAATATCGTTGATTTCAACGGTAGCCCCCGTGTCATCGGCATGGGTCACTCTGATTCGCTTCCCGGATAAAACGTCGTCTGCCGACCCACCTTGCCGCAACGGAGCGTCATTCATGCCATGTATGCCTGATGGCGTTGTGTCCACGAGCGTGTTGGAGACGGAGTTGCCATTAAAACGAGCGATTCTCACAATCACACCATTGACAAATGGATCGTCAGTTGGCCAGTTTTCAAAGCCGGGTGAAGGCTTGCGGAATTCCAGCGTGAGATAACTGCCATCGCTACGAAACAGGCGTAAGCCTTTGACCACTTCGGGATCCGCCGCTCTGAACAAGGGGGCAATGTTATAGGTGCCATTTTTCATCACTTCAGGAAATTGGTCATCAGTGAGCCAGCCCGCGTAGTACAAATAAGGAATGGGGTAAAGACGTGACCCCCCACCATTCAGGGTATCCGAAGGGTCAGCGCTATTAGTGACTGCGCACCCACTGGCGCCGATTTGCACAACTTCCCGACTATTGTAAGGGCAGCGCTCCAGCGAGGTCGCATGAGGTCCGCCGAGGCTATGACCGAATTCGTGTTGCCACATCCATGGCTTGTGGCCCGAATTATTTCCCATGGCCCACCAGCCCGGCATCGCAGCAAGCCCACCCCAGGAGCACGAAGTAGAAGGAATCTCAACGGCGACATAATCGTAATTATCCCTGTCAGTTCCCTTGTCGCGTGCGAGTTCTATCGCTTTGTTCCTCAGTTCAGTGGACGGGCAACCTGAAGGTCTTGGGCCCAGGTCTAGACCGGTCACCGCATCCCCGATGAACTTCAGATGATCGCCGGAGGAAAAAGAGACCGCGTTGACAAATGATGTGTTATCACCAGGCGCTCCGAAGAAGGCCTCCCTGGTGGCCTCGAAGTCGGTTTCTGGCTTGTCACTGTATCGGGTGTGCAGCAGGAGAACTTTTCTATCGCCTACGATGGGGCGTCTGGGGATCTTGGGTACTGCCAATTCAAAGTTCCATGTCACTGCCTTCGACCGTGACTCCGGCACCATCTGGATGGTGTTACCTGCAAAGCCCAGAACTTCGTTATCACCGACAAGGTCGTTGCGATATTTATTGGCCAGTACAAACCCTTCTATGAGGGGAATGAAGTTCCTGTTGTAACTCCAGGAACGCTCCGAGGTATACCCGGTACCTTGGCAGTTGATCATTTTACTAGTTGACCCTAAGCACTTTTCTGTATCCCTGTCCAGCAGCGCGCGATTGGTCAATTTGTCATACCCCGGTACGATGACGGACATTCGCCAGTCTTGGCCGGGCACACTTTTACAGGGAGAAAACTCGACGCTGACTTCATCTGCAGACAACGCGAGGCACGTTTCCTGCCCTTTTTCAACGTTCCTGATGTAACCATAACGCTTGGCGATACTCCAGCTCGCCGAGCCTTGTTCTTTGCCACCCAATATCAACTGTTCGCTGGCATTGATTTGTAGGTAGTTAGCCATTCCCAGATCACTGATATATTTGTTTGACAGCTGACTGGGGTTGTTGCCGTCCCGATTCCACAGTCGCCTGGACTGATAATCATGACTGCCCGCGCTGGCACACGCGGCCATTTTTACGCTGTTGGCATTCGCCGCAAACAAACACATTTCTTGCGCTGATGTGGACAGCAGTTTGTTTTTTACATAAAGCCTTTTTTCCTTGGGCGTAAAAGTCCATTGCTGACTGTCCCTCCCCAGGCACTTTTGCAGTGCCACACTGGTCATGTCACCCGCCAGTGTTAAACAGGCGTCCGGGCCATTCACTGTACTGATGATTTCTTCGTAAAGAGGTTGGGTGATTGTCCAGTGTGATGAAGCTCCCTCTGCAGGGCCAAATACCAACTGCCCGCTTCCATCACTGAGCAGGTAGTTATCAAAGCCTAAATCCTTGATGTATTTATTTGATAACACGCTGGTATGGTCGCCGTCTCTGCTCCAGAGTCGCAAGGATTGATAGTCGTTGCTGTCGGCGCTGGCACAGGTTTTCATGCTGACGTGACGTGGATTCGACGCTGATAAACACATGGCCTGCGTTGATCCGCCTAACGCCTTGTTTTTTAGGTACAGCATGGACCCTGATGACACAAAGATCCATTGTTGATAATCGGTGTTGACACACTTTTGCAGTGAGACAGAACTTAAATCACTGTCGAGGGTTAAACAGACCTGCTCACCTTGCGCAATGCTGATGATCTGCTCATAAGGATTCATCTCCGTAGAAAAGGCGTTTGAATGGAAAAAACCCAGGAAAAACACGTACGTGAAAGCCGGCATTGTTTTCATAACTCTCCCTGTTGCTTGTGTCGGCGCATCCCTTGCGCCGTCAGTATTTTGTTTGCCCTATAACTATTTCTGAACTAAAAGTTCGCGGTTAACACAGGGTTGACCAACACGGCCAGGTCACGCTTAGGCATGACCTGCATCAGGCTGGCTTATCTGTAAGATTAGTAGACCTGCGAAGAGATTTATTGGGCCCGATCACCGGTCGCATCCTGCATGTCGGATGCGTTCTGGGCCACGGGGAGTCTGCGCCAGGTCAGGCGTTCACGGCCGACTTTTTGCCGAGCTTTTAAACAAGCGTTGAGTGGCTGTCTGGTGTGCCGCCGGTTAACAATTCTTCAACAATTGGCGACTTATACTTCGCCAGACCGATTCGCTTCTTTGCTTGCCCCCCCGTCAACCCGGTACCTACCTTGATGACTTCTCGTGTGCTTTCACCGTTGCTGTTGTTGCTGGGTGCAATGCTGTTTTTCCTCGCGTTGGGCAATCACCAATTACAAAACTCGACAGAACCCCGCGTGGCGGGCATTGCCATGGAAATGCACCTGAGTGGCAACTGGGTCACTCCGAAACTGAACGATCAACCGTTCCTGGAAAAGCCGCCGATGAGCGTCTGGCTCGACGCTGCGTCCATCGGGGCGTTCGGTGCGACTCCCTGGGCGGTCAGGCTCGCGTCCGCCTGTGCGGGGCTGTTCAGCGTGTTGCTGCTGTACAGCATGCTGCGTCGCTTCGGGCGACCTGCCTCCGTGGCGTGGGTGGCTGCATTCATGCTCGCGACCCAAGCCAGCTTCTGGAGCAATTCGCGGCAGGTGGGCGAGGACGCGTTGCTGGCGCTGGGTGTGAGCATGGCGCTACTGGGGTTCTTTCACGCCAGTCAGCGTTTGCGCAGCGACGGATTTCCCGCAGGGGCCTGGCTGCTCTTCGTAGTGGGGATCGCGCTGGCAACCCTGAGCAAGGGTGTGCTGGGCCTCGCGATGCCGGGTGTGGTCATTTTCGCCTGGCTGGTGTGCGAGTCGGTGCAGAGCAAACGCATTGTTCCCGTCCACTGGCTACGCCCGGCGATGTTCACCGTCCTGGCTTTGGTGCCTTTGCTGGTATGGCTGTGCTTTCTATACGGGCAGGGCGGTACGCAGTCGTTGAAGGACGTGCTCTGGACCAACAGTGTCGGACGCTTTAGTGGTTCGTTCGAAGAGGCAGGGCATTACGAGCCCGTGCATTATTACCTGAGCAAACTGCCTGAAGCGTTTTTGCCGTGGAATGTGCTCGTCTATCTGGGGCTGTGGCATTTCCGTAAACAGCTGCTGGCCAATCGTTACCTGCTGTTTTTCAGCCTGTGGCTGATCGCGCAGTTCCTGCTATTGTCGCTGGCCTCGAGTAAACGCATGGTTTATCTGATGTCACTGGCCCCGGCGGCGGCAGTCATCGCGGCGGAATATGCCTTTGTGTTGGGCGAGCGCATCAAGGCACGCTCGCAAGGCTCTGCATCTGCAGCGTTTGTGCTACGAAACCGACGGGCGATGACGGTTGCCGGGGCGGTGTTGATCGTGACGGGGTATCTCGGCGCAGCCATGTGGCTGGAACCGCGAGCGGACCGGCAGTTGTCGTTCCTGCCGCTGACCGACAAGGTTCATGCTCTGCAGGTCCAGGGGCGGCATGTCGTCTTGTTTCAGCCCAGCGAACGGCTGGCAGGGGCCAGCGTGTTCTACAGCCAGAGCTTGCTGGACACGTTCACGTCCAGTGCTGAATTGAGCACCTTTCTGACCCGTGCCGACGGCAATGTGGCGCTCATGGAACGCCTGCAGCCTCCCGAACCACCCTTGCGAATGGTCGACAGCGTCAAGGTCGGCGAGCGTATCTACTATTTCGTTACTCAGGGTCCAGCGACCGTCGGCAACTGACGGCCACCGGAGCAGGGCCGTTACACAACCTGGCTGCTGACAAGCGGATTACAGGCCGTCCACTGTTTTTGCGGGATTGGCAGATCGCATGACTCGCCACGCCCGATGGGGAAGTAGTGGAAGCCGCGTTTTGCCAGTCGTTCGGTGTCGTACAGATTGCGCCCGTCGAAGATGACTGGTGCGCTCAGCCGCTGCTGGATCAACTCGAAATCCGGAGCTTTGAACTGTTGCCATTCGGTGCAGACGATCAATGCATCGGCTTCATTGAGCGCCGACTCTGGCGTGCCCATGAGCATCAGGTCCTTGCGATGGCCATAAATGCGCTGGGTTTCCTGCATGGCCTCGGGGTCGAACGCCCGCACGCTGGCACCAGCCTCCCATAACGCTTCCATGAGCACGCGGCTGGGGGCATCGCGCATGTCGTCGGTGTTGGGTTTGAACGCCAGCCCCCACAGGGCAAAGGTCTTGCCGCGCAGGTCGCCCTGATAGAACGCGTTGACCCGCTCGAAGAGTTTGTTCTTCTGCCGTTCGTTGATCGCCTCGACCACCGACAGCAGATCGTTGGAGCAATGGGCCTCCCGGGCGCTGTGAATCAACGCACGGATGTCTTTGCCAAAACACGAACCGCCGTAACCGCAACCGGGGTAGATGAAGTCGTAACCGATGCGTGAGTCGGCGCCAATGCCCAACCGCACCGACTCGACGTCCGCGCCCAGATGCTCGGCCAGTTCGGCGATCTGGTTGATGAAGCTGATCTTGGTTGCCAGCATGCAGTTGGCGGCGTACTTGGTCAGTTCGGCGCTGCGCAGGTCCATGAACATGATCCGCTCATGATTGCGGTTGAACGGTGCATACAGCTCGCGCATGACGTTGCGCACCGCTTCATTTTCGCAGCCGATGACGATACGGTCCGGGCGCCGGCAATCGTTGACCGCTGAGCCCTCCTTGAGAAATTCCGGATTGGAGACGATATCGAACTGCAACAGCCGGCCCGCCTGACGCAGCGCCTTGTCGATGTGGCTGCGCAAGGCGTCGCCACTGCCGACCGGCACGGTGGACTTCTCGACGATGATCAGCGGTTCGCGTCGATGCCGGGCGATGGCTTCGCCCACCGCGAAAAAGCCGCTCAGGTCGGCGGAGCCATCGGCTCGGGACGGCGTGCCGACCGCAATGAACAGGACCTCGGCATGTTCCACTGCCAGCTGCTCGTCGGTGGTGAAGCACAGACGCTGCTGGTCGAGGTTTTCACGTACCAGATTGGCCAGGCCAGGTTCGTAGATATGCACCTGGCCCTGACGCAACTGGTCGATTTTGGCCTGATCGATGTCCATGCAGACCACATCGTGGCCGACTTCGGCGAGCACGGTCGCTTGTACCAGGCCGACATATCCGCTACCGAAAACGCTGATTTTCATGGGAAAGATCCTGAGGTGATGGCCGGGGAATGCGCCGGAGGTTGATGGTCAAGACACCTGCCACGATCAGGCTGACACCCACAGTTTTCGATACCGTGAACGTCTCGTGGAAAAATGGCAGCGCTGCGGCGAGCGTATAAACCAGCGCGTAGCTGATACTGAGCAGCGAATAGGCACGGCTCAGGGGCAAGACCCGAAGGGCCAGTAGCCAGAAAAGCATGGAGAGCGCGTAAGCGGTGATCGAGGCGCAGACGACCCTCAGGGCGCTGAGATCAAGCTGCGCATGTTCCTGCATTTCGAGCCATTGAACGGGCGAGGGCAGGCGGCTCATGCTCCAGCGCATGCCCAGTTGCGCCGCGCTGACCAGCGCCACACTGGCCATGGCGCACAGGGTTGCCCGGCGGTGGGTCACGCCTGGCGTCCCAGCTGAAATACCCCGACAAGAATCAGCGCAATACCCAGCCAGTGCTGTACGTCAACCGGCTCGTTGAACACATAGCGACCTGCCAGCGTGATCAGCACGAAGTTAACACCCAGCATCGGATACGCGATGCCAACGTCCAGGCGTTGCAACACCAGCAGCCAGACCAGCAGGCCCGACCCAAGGCAGGCCAGCGCCAGCCATAGCGAGCGCAGCGCTGCAAACACGCCGGGAAATGCGCCACGCCAGTCTTGTACCGCGTACTTCTGCGCGATCTGGCCCAGGCAGGTCAGCAGGCATGCGCTTGCCAGCATCAGCCAGGTCACGATGCGGACTTCTCGTAAACGAGGATGGCCAGGTTGCCTTCGTCATAGCGCTGACCATCCTTGGGAAGACTTTCGAGCTCTTTCAGTTCCTCATCGCTCTTGCCTCGCATGATGACGCCGACCCGGCCTTGGCTGCGGGCGTTCTTCATCCAGGCATCGATGTTCTGCAGGCGGACCTCACGGCCCTGCACATCCGGGTAGCCCAGGCCGTACTCCAGCTCGCCCCAGGTGTTGAACAGTGCAACATCAGGTCGTTTCAGGCGCCACGCCAATGCCGAGGCAGCGCCCAGATCGTTGCTCAGCAACTGCGTGCAGCCCGCCAGTTCGGCCTGGTGCGTGACCACGAACGGGTCGGGAGTCTTGTTGTTGATCACATCGTTTGGCAGTGCTGCGGGCAGCAATGCGATCAGCAACCAGCTGCCCAGTGCCGGTGTGGCCCAGAATGTCAGCGGGCGCAAGCCTTGCAGGGCGTTGGCGAGTGTCCATCCGAGAAGCACGATGACCGCCAGTGACAGATGCATCGGTTCGTTTTCGTAGACGGGCTGCTTGAGTTGCAGGTAGATCAACGCCACAAGCCCAAGAAAAGTGACGGTCGCGTTGAATATTCCGTTCGCGCGCAACGCTGTGCTGTGGCCTCGATCGAGGCGCTCGACCAGAGTGTTGGCCATCAGCAGCGCCAACGGCAGCAGGCACGGCAGTATGTAGGTCGGCAATTTGCCTTTGCTCAGGCTCAGAAACGCCAGTGGCAGCAGCAGCCACAGCAGCAAAAAGGCAATGTCAGGGCGGCTTTTTTCCTGCCATGCCTGTTTCAGTGTTAGCGGCAGCAGCAGTGCCCACGGCACACAGGCCGCCACCAGCAATGGCATATAGAACCACCAGGGCTGGGCATGCTGGGCATTGTCCCCGGCAAAGCGGCGAATATGCTCGTGCCAGAAGAAGTAACGCCAGTAGTCGGGCTCCTGCTCGTGGATCGCCAGTGCCCACGGCAGGCAGACGGCGATGGCAATCAATACCGCGAGCGGGCCGAATCTGAGCAACTCGGCCAGGCGTCGCTGGCACAGCATGTAGGGCAGGGCGATGATGACGGGCAGTGCCCAGGCGAGAAAGCCCTTGGTCATGAACCCTATCCCGCAGGCCACGCCGACTAACGCCCATGCCACCAGACGCGCTCGACGGACGCTGTGCACGGCGTACCAGAATGCCAGCAGTGTCACGTTGGTCCAGAAGGTGAATTGCGGATCAAGATTGGCGTAACCCGCTTGGCCGGCGACAAAGCCGAAGCTCATGAACAGCAAGGCGCTGGCGAACTGCTTGCGCGGGTCGTTCCAGATCTTGCCGGCCAGCAGATAGGCCAGCAGCACGCTCAAGCCGCTGGCCAGTGCCGACACAATGCGCACGCCGAACAGGTTCTCGCCAAAGACCTGCTGCCCGAGTGCAATCAGCCAGTAACCGGCAGCCGGTTTTTCGAAGTAACGCAGCCCCATGAAGTGCGGCGCAATCCAGTTGCCGCTGTAGAGCATTTCCTGGCTGATCTGCGCATAGCGGGTTTCATCGGGAATCCACAGGCCGTGAAAGCCCAGCGGCAGCAGATAAGCCAGCACGAACGCCAATAACAGCAGTACAAGATGACGATGCCTGACGTGCATCACTGCTGCACCCCCAGCCAGCCTTCGCGGCCGGGCAGGTGGCCGCGAACGATATGCCCGGAAGGCAACCGTTCGATAGCATCGGGCAGCAGATGGCCCAACGGCGCGAAGTGGATGCCCTGGGTATTGGCCCGCTTTAACAGTTGCCTGAAACCGTCGGCCATGATGATCCCTTCCACTTCGGCGTGAAGGGTGTAGACGTTGAGCTGTCGTGCAGCGAAGCGGCCGAGAATGTAGTCGTTGAACGCATCCGGCTTCAGGTGCGGGCCGATTACTTCATCGAAGGTCGGCAAGTCCACCGGAATCTGAGCGGTACCGAGGCTGCCGTCGGCCAGCAATGGGCGAAACAGGCTGGCGCCGCGGCAGTCACTGTTGTAACGAAAGCCAAACGCCTCTTTGGCCTGCACGACGCGCTGGTCGGCGCGCCAGCCTGCCGCCGCAGAGCAGACCACCGGGTGGCCGAGGATGTCGCTCAGGCAATCGACGCCGCGGTGTATCTGGGCGGTCAACTGTCTGTCGCTCCAGTGTCCGGCATTGGCTTGCCAGCCATGATGATCCCAGGCATGCAGGCCGATTTCGTGACCGGCATCCAGCGCGCGACGCATCAGCGGGCCGAGGTCCCGGCCGATCGGTTTGCCCGGCCATGCGGTGCCGGCCAGCAGAATATCCCAGCCATACAGGCTCGCCGCGTTGGAGCGAAGCATCTTCCAGAAGAACGTGGGCCTTACCAGGCGCCACAGATGGCGCCCCATGTTGTCGGGGCCGACACTGAAAAAGAAGGTCGCCTTGACCTGCGCTTCGTCGAGTATGTCCAGCAGCCTGGGCACGCCCTCAAGGGTGCCCCGGTACGTGTCGACATCGATTCTCAGGCCTGCCTGCATCAGCACTGATCCGCTTTTTCAGCCATGGCTTCGCGCAGAAAGAAATCCAGGGTTTTGCCGATGGTTTCGCTCAGCTCGATACCCGGCGTCCAGCCAATCAGCTTTTTGGCGTTGTCGATGCTCGGCGTGCGATGGCTGACATCCTGATAGCCCTTGCCATAGAAGGACTGGCTTTCGACTTCACGAAAGCCCGCGAAAGGCGGGAAATGGCCGCGCAACGGATGGGCCTCGAACTGGCGAAGCAGCTCTTCACCCAATTGACGGATGCTGGCTTCGTTGTCGGGGTTGCCGATGTTGATGATCTGTCCGTTACAGCGCCCATCGCGGTTTTCGATGATCCGCGCCAGCGCTTCGATGCCGTCGACGATATCGGTGAAACAGCGCTTCTGGGCGCCGCCGTCCACCAGGCGAATGGGCGTGCCTTCGACCAGGTGCAGGATCAGTTGGGTAATGGCCCGCGAACTGCCAATGCGCGCCGAATCCAGACGGTCCAGACGCGGTCCCATCCAGTTGAACGGGCGAAACAGGGTGAATTGCAGGCCTTTCTGCCCGTAGGCCCAGATCACCCGGTCCAGCAGTTGCTTGGACACCGAGTAGATCCAGCGCTGCTTGTTGATCGGGCCAACGATCAGGTTGGAGGTGTCCTCGTTGAAGTTTGCGTCCTGGCACATGCCATAGACTTCGGACGTGGACGGGAAAATCACACGCTTGTTGTACTTCACGCAGTAGCGGACGATCTTCAGGTTCTCTTCGAAATCCAGCTCGAAGACCCGCAGTGGATTGCGCGTGTATTCAATCGGCGTGGCGATAGCCACCAGCGGCAGCACAACATCGCACTTTTTGATGTGGTATTCGATCCACTCGGTGTGGATGCTGATGTCACCTTCGATGAAGTGAAAGTTCGGCTTGGCACGCAAGCGCTCGATGGCGTCCGAGCCGATATCCATGCCGTAGATTTCGTACCGGTCATCCTGCAGCAGACGCTCGGACAGGTGGTTGCCGATGAAACCGTTGACGCCGAGGATCAACACGCGGGTACGACGAACCGACCGGCGCTTTGCCTTATCGAGCAGTTGCGAGCCTGCTACCAGCCCGAATTCGCGTGCCAGTTGCTCACCACTGAGGTACAAGCCGTTGTCACCGCGTTGCCCTGCGGTGATGACCAGCGAACCCTCACCACAGGCAATACGCAACGGCTCGTGACTGATGACCGTGCCGGGCGCCTCGCCATTGCTGCTCGTGTCCACGCTGGCAGACCAGACAATCAGCTTGTTGTCGCCGACCGGGCAAAACGCGCCAGGGTAGGGCTGTGTTACCGCGCGGATCAGGTTATAGAGCTGAGTGGCTGGCAGCGACCAGTCGATCAAACCGTCGGCCGGGGTGCGCCGACCGAAATACGTCGCACGCGATTCATCCTGGGGCGTCGCTGGCAGTTGCCCTTGCGCCGCCAGCAGGGGCAGTGTCTCGCAGAGCAGGTCAGCGGCGGCGTCACGCAATTTGCCATGCAGCGTCAAGGCGGTATCGGTGGCACTGATCGAGACCCGCTGCTGGGCGACTATCGGCCCGGCATCGGCGCGTTTGACCATCTGATGCAGGGTAACGCCGGTTTCGCTTTCGCCGTTGACCAGCACCCAGTTGGCCGGCGCGCGTCCGCGATAACGCGGAAGCAGCGAGCCATGCAGGTTCAGTGCAGCTTTTTTCGCGCAGGCCAGCAACGAATCGCCGAGTAACTGGCGATAGTAGAAGGAGAAAATGAAGTCCGGCGCCAGTTTGCCGATGCGCTCTACCCATAGCGGGTGATTCGGGTCCTCGGGGGCATGCACCGCAATGCCGTGCCGGGCGCACAGCTGCGCCACGGAGCCAAAAAAGGTTTTTTCTTTGGGGTCGTCGGCATGGGTGAACACCGCCGCAATCTCATAGCCTGCATCCAGCAACGCTTGCAGGCCGACACAGCCAATATCGTGATAAGCGAAAACGACAGCTTTAGTGCTCATGGCGCGACCTTGTTCATATAGGGAGTTACAGAGGAATCAATGCTGTCGGTGGCAACCGGTGACGAGCTGCGCACGATTTTTTCGATGAAGAACCGCGGACGCGCACGCACATCGCTGTACATCCGGCCCAGGTATTCACCCAGCAGTCCCATGCCGATGAACTGCCCGCCGGTGAATACGAACAGCACGGCAAACAGCACGAACATGCCGTCCCCGGCCCATGACGCGCCGAAGATCAGGCGCAGAACGATCAGCAGCGCCGCGAACGAGACACCGAGCAACGCCATGCTGAAGCCGATGATGCTGAGCAGGCGCAGGGGCGTGGTGGTCATGCAGGTGATCAGGTCGAACATGAGGTTGATCAGACGCATCGGGCTGTATTTGGAGTCGCCGTGCTCGCGTTCGGCGTGATCGACCAGCACCTCGGTGGTGTGTCGCGCAAAACTGTTCGCCAGAATCGGAATGAACGTGCTGCGCTCCCGGCAGGCGAGCATGGCGTCGACAATCGTGCGTCGGTATGCGCGCAGCATGCAGCCGTAATCGTTCATGGCCACGCCGGTGGAGCGCTGCACGGCCAGGTTGATGAGTTTCGAGGGCCAGCGTCGCCAGGCGGAGTCCTGACGATTGCTGCGCACCGTGCCGACCACGTCGTACCCCTGTTCAGCGAGCTTTACCAGACGAGGGATTTCCTCGGGAGGATTCTGCAGGTCGGCATCGAGGGTGATGACCACGTCGCCCTGGCACTGCTCGAATCCGGCCATGATGGCGGCGTGCTGACCGTAATTTCGATTCAGGATCACTGCGACAAAGGGGCTGTCGGCGCGCTCGGCAGCCCGCTGGAGAATGTCTGCCGAGTCGTCGCGGCTGCCATCGTCGACCAGCACGATTTCGAAGCGGTGGTCGAGCTGTTCGCAGGCCGCTTCAGTACGGCTCAACAACTCTGGCAGGCTTTGTCGTTCGTTGTAGACAGGGATGACGATCGACACGAACTTGATCGGATACGGTTTCAATGGCTGGATTCCAGGGTCGATTCAATGGCACCGACAACCCGCTCGACATCATCGAGGCTCATGTCGGGAAACAGGGGTATGGAGCACAGCCTTGATGAATTCCATTCAGTGTCGGGCAGGCGTACATCCGGGAAACGCTTGCGGTAATAGCTGTGCAGGTGGGTCGCAATGAAGTGGATGCCGGTGCCGATATTTCGCGCTTGCAAGGCCTTCATGAAGGCATCGCGATCCAGCCCGCAGCGCTCGGGATCAATGCGCAGAATGAACAGGTGCCAAGCGTGTTGCTGGGCATACCGGGGCAGGGCGAGAGGCAGAACGGGGCTATTGGCCAGTCGTTCGAGGTAATGGCTGGCGAGCGCCTGGCGCTGTGCATTGATGGCGTCGAGGCGCTGCAACTGCACCCGCGCAATGCTCGCATTGATGTCGGCCAGGTTGTATTTGAAGCCAGGCTCCATGACCTCGGCCTGCGGTTTGCGACCCAGGGTCAGGCGATCGTAGGCATCGACACCCAGGCCATGGAATTTAAGCTGACGCACCCGATCAGCCAGCCGTGCATTGTCGGTGACCAGCATCGCGCCTTCGGCACAGGTCATGTTCTTGATCGCGTGAAACGAAAAGATCGCAGTGCCCTGCTGGCCGACCGGGCGTCCTTGGTAAGCAGTGCCGGCAGCATGCGCAGCGTCTTCGATCACGGTGATGCCGTGCCGGTCGGCCAGCGCATACAGCGGGTCAAGATCGAATGCCGCGCCTGCATAATGCACTGGCAGGATCGCCTTGGTCCGCGGAGTGATGGCCTGCTCTATCAACGCGGCGCTGGTCATCAGGGTGTCGCGGTCGACATCGACAAACACCGGAGTGGCTCCCAGCAGGCAGATCATATTGGCTGTCGACACCCAGGTTTGCGACGGCGTAATCACTTCATCGCCAGGCCCTACACCCAGCGCCAGCAGCGCAACGTGCATTGCCCCGGTGGCCGAAGACAATGCCACTGCATGCTGCGCGCCGACCCGCGCGGCGAACTCTTCCTCCAGCTTCTGACATTCCGGTCCGGTGGTGATCCATCCGGAACGCAGCACGCGCGTCACTGCAGCAATTTCTTCATCGCCAATGGACGGCCGTGAAAAGGCAAGAAAAGTTTGACTCATTTACAGAGACTCTCCGATTGAAGCAGCAGGGCCGAATATAAAAAAATCACACGACGAGTGCGCAAACATAGGTGCACGTGAGTGCCGTGAACTTAGGCGTTCAACTATGAAAATAATGTCCATGCGCTGTTGCTTTTTTGTATCGCCTGGCAGGCTGTCGAATCATAGAGTAGGGTGAAATTCAAACGCACGACAATGCTGTTAAGCGTCCATGTAGAATTATTAATCTGACGTTCAGGTTTCATCGAGCGCGTCATGAATAGACAGCATTAGTTCAGCTTGCTCATGATAATCATGAAAAGTTAAAGCGGATGATGCGTGTTGCAGTTGCAGGTTTTTTTAATGAAGTTTTCATGACCGAAAACGGGTTTTGTGTTGCTGGGCAGGGTCGAACCTGACCCCGGTCAGGTTGCTCGCAGACCATTTTCATTGGGGAGTATCGGCATTTTTCCCGGTTCTTTTACGAGGGGCTGCGCGTTCGCGTAAATCCCAGCTCAGAGGAACGACTGCACGAGTGCTATCAAGTGATATATATATAACCAAGCGGTATGACAGGGCTGTGTGGCGGAGAGCAACGTTGCTGATAATGGCCAGTTTGGCGCAGGCAAACATCAAGGTGTGAGTGGGCGTGTTATAGGGTCAAGACAGTTCGGCGCAAGCGTGCCGGTTGTTGTGGGGTGTTAAAGATTTACGTTGTATACCTTGCTTCCGTTCGCACCCCCCTGTGCGGGTCGGGTACAGAAGAAGTATTTAACCACGGGTTTAAAAATCGATACCTGCTCGACTGCAACTGCCAGATTTAGTGGGTGCATGAAAGCAAAGCGCCGCGCAGAGCGCCTTGGCATGTGGGAACACAGGGTGGGCTCGGATAACCCATGTCTCCTCGATTATCGGTCTCGCGAGTGCTACTGACCGGCACACCCCGTTCTGTCTAGTTCCGGCCAGAGATGTTAAATTGGTCGCCATGAACTTCTTCCGAACCCATTGCTCGCCCATTGCGTGGATACTGTACGCCGTTGTCCTGTTCAATGGGCTTGCGTGCAGCATCGGTCACGGCCAGATGATGGCCACTTTTGCCGGCACTGCAGCGGCTTCGGCTTCTCATGCCGGCCATGGGATGTCAGATATGCATGCCGGGCACCACACGATGCACATGTCCATGCACGACTCGTCCAGGAAGATGGACATGTCAGGCAGCATGAAGGCGCAGTCGGGAGAGTGCTCGTTTGCCGGAACACTGACGCTGGCGATGATTTTCTTCGTGGCGCTGGGCTGGCTGATCCGTGTCCGCCGTACTCGTTTTGCGTTGCCCGACCTCTGGCTCGGCAACCTGCCAAGGTATACCCTTCCGGGACTCAATCCACAGGCCCCTTAGTGCCCATCATGGACGTGTGAGTATCGCTCGCACGAACAGCCGATATTGTCTTTACAGCCTGCCGGAAGGTCATTCCGGCGGGGCGCGTTCATATGTTGGTGAGTCCCTATGTCTGCATCATTTTCAAGCCCGGAGCCACGGCCGTCCGGGGCGTTTGTCGCCTTTCTGAAAAGGCTCCATTTTTACATCGGCGTATTCGTCGGTCCGTTCATGCTGGTCGCGGCCTTGAGTGGCGTCGTCTATGCACTGACCCCGCAGATCGAGGATTCGCTCTACGCACGTGCGCTGCACACAGACAGCCGTGGCCCCGCCATGAGCTTGCAGGCTCAGATCCAGCGCGCGCAGGCATCGTCAGGTCCAGGCCTGAGCGTTGCAGCGGTGCGCCCGGCAGCCCGGGAAGGGGACACCACCCGGGTCATGTTCAGTGATTCGGGTTTTGGTCCGTCTGAGCATCGAGCGCTGTTCGTGGACCCGGTGAGTGGCGAAATTCGCGGCGACATGAAGGTCTACGGTACCAGTGGCGTATTACCGCTGCGCACCTGGATCGATCAGTTTCATCGAGGCCTTCTGCTGGGCGATGTCGGCAGGATCTACAGCGAACTGGCAGCGTCATGGCTGTGGGTGGCTGCGCTTGGTGGTCTGGTGCTGTGGGCGGTTCGCCGTCGTCGGCAGATTCGTGAACGCGGCAACGTGCGCCGCTGGCATGCAACCACCGGCGTGTGGCTGCTGCTGGGATTGCTGTTCTTCTCGGCCACCGGTTTGACATGGTCACAGTACGCTGGCGATAACATTGGCGTATTGCGTGCCTACTACGGCTGGTCGACGCCCAGTGTGGCCACCTCACTGGGCAAGTCGGCGGCGATGCCAATGTCTATGCCTATGGACGAGCACGCCGAGCATCATATGCACATGGCGCCGACGACACAGGCTACCGCGCTGGACCCTGCCTTGTTCGACAGTGTTCTGGCCAGAGCGCGTGCCGAACATATCGATGCCGCCAAGGTTGAAATCAGGCCCTCCGCGAGCAATGACAAGGCCTGGGTAGTCAGCGAGATAGATCGCAGTTGGCCGACGCAAGTGGATGCCGTGTCGATCAACCCGCAAACCCTGGAAGTGGTCGATCACGTCAGGTTTTCAGACTACTCGTTGCCCGCCAAGCTCACCCGCTGGGGCATCGATGCGCACATGGGCGTGTTGTTTGGTCTGGCCAATCAATTGGTGCTGGTGGTTTTCGCCAGTGGCCTGGCGGCCATGGTCGTCATGGGGTATGTGATGTGGTGGCGACGTCGTCCATCGCTTTCTCAGGCACGCAATCAGCAGGCAACGCTCTTGAGTCTCTGGCGCTCATTGAATCCGGGCGCGCAATGGGCGTTGATCCTGGTTGCACTGTTGACTGGCTTTGCGCTGCCCGTACTGGGTGTGAGTCTTCTGGGCTTTATCGTCCTGGACGCGCTACTGGACTATCGGCGCGCCGCGAGACCCTTGGTCGAAGGCAAGGTGTAAACCCCCGGGGTGACGCAACAGGCACCTGATCGGAGCATGGCTGAGTCTGTTCGCCATGCTGATGATCTTTGCCGGTCGCCTGATCAGTCAGGGGATCAGCCTTCCGCGGCAAAAGCCAGCCGATACATACGGCTGGCATGCACTACCGGTAGTTGATACCCGATTGCCCGGTACTGATGCGCGTACCCGCGTGCCCCTGGACGATCGCTTCAATGTCGGAAAGTGATCCGATAGCGGCAACTTTTCCCGTATGGCGGGCGAATTCGCAGGCGGCCTGAACCTTGGGCCCCATGGACCCCACAGCAAATCCCAATTTGTCCATTTCGTCAGGGTGCGCCTGACCGATTGCTTTCTGGGTTGGTTTGCCGAAATCAACGTAGGCGGCATTGACGTCAGTGGCGATCAACAGCAAATCACTTTCTAGTTCTTCAGCCAGCATTGCCGAGCACAGATCCTTGTCTATGACGGCCTCGACACCCTCCAGTTTGCCAGACGCGGTATAAATGGTCGGGATGCCGCCACCACCCGCGCAGATCACGATGCAGCCTTTCTCAAGCAGCCATTTGACAGGGCGAATTTCAAAGATGCGTTTAGGTCGTGGGCTGGCCACCACGCGTCGGTATTTATCACCATCCGGAGCGATGGCCCAGCCCTTTTCGGCAGCCAGTCGTTCAGCTTCGGCCTGGGTGTATACCGGGCCGACAGGTTTGCCTGGATTGTTGAAGGCGGGATCCGCCGGATCCACTTCGACCTGCGTGAGCAAGGTAGCGAAAGGCACCTCGAAGTCCAGCAGGTTGCCCAGTTCCTGTTCGATCATATAGCCGATCATGCCCTCCGTTTCGGCACCCAGTACGTCGAGCGGATAGGGCGAAACAGGCGTGTAGGCTGCCGCTTGCAGAGACAGCAAACCTACTTGCGGTCCGTTGCCGTGGGCGATGACCAGTTGATTACCCGGGTATATCCTGGCGATTTGTTCAGCGGCGACCCGGATATTGGCACGCTGGTTGTCCGCCGTCATGGGTTGACCACGGCGAAGCAGGGCGTTACCGCCCAGAGCTACGACAATACGCATAGTACAGTCCTGTAGGCGTTCGAAAGCCACTGCAGCATCGGCATCAAATGTGCGCTGCAGTTGGGCAGTCTGGTGGCAGAAAGAAGGCTGGCGCTTAAATATCGGCCAGTGCCGAGACCAGAATGGCCTTGATGGTGTGCATGCGGTTTTCCGCCTGCTCAAACGCGATATTGGCTGGCGACTCAAACACTTCCTCGGTCACTTCAACGCCGTTGGCCAGATTCGGATACCGGGTTGCGATGTCTTTACCGACTTTGGTTTCGCTGTTGTGAAATGCAGGCAGGCAATGCATGAACTTTACCCGCGGGTTGCCAGAGGCCTTCATCATCGCCGGGTTCACCTGATAGGGCAGCAATTGTCCAATACGCTCATCCCAGGCATCTACCGGCTCGCCCATGGATACCCAGATGTCGGTATGAATAAAGTCCACGCCTTTGACGGCTTGCAGCGGGTCTTCGGTAATCGTGATACGCGCGCCGCTTTCTTCGGCAAAGGCTTTGCACTGGGCAATAAAATCAGTGTGCGGCCAAAGGGCTGCAGGCGCCGCAATACGCACATCCATGCCCAGCTTGGCACCGATCATCAACAGCGAGTTGCCCATGTTGTAACGCGCATCGCCGAGGTAAGCGTAGCTGATCTCGTGCAGCGGTTTATCGCTGTGCTCGCGCATGGTGAGTACGTCTGCGATCATCTGCGTAGGGTGAAACTCGGCGGTCAGACCATTGAACACCGGGACACCGGCAAAGTGAGCCAGCTCTTCGACGATGTCCTGTGCAAACCCTCGGTACTCGATGGCATCAAACATCCGCCCCAGTACGCGAGCGGTGTCTTTCATGCTTTCCTTGTGGCCGATTTGCGAGGACACAGGGTCGATATAAGTGACGTGAGCCCCCTGATCGTGGGCGGCGACCTCAAATGCACAACGGGTGCGCGTTGAGGTTTTCTCGAATATCAGCGCTATGTTCTTGCCCTTCAAGTGCTGACGCTCGGTGCCTGTATATTTGGCACGTTTGAGATCTCGGGACAGGTCCAAAAGGTACAGCAGCTCGCGAGGAGTGTGGTGCATGAGCGAGAGCAGGCTGCGGTTACGCATGTTGAAAGCCATGGTGGATATCCTCAATCTGGACTGACGGTTTGCAGGCGGCTTTAAAACCGCATCACAGTGACCGGGTTTAATAATCGATAGCGTCGCGAATGATCGGGCACGTCATGCAATGGCCGCCGCCCCGGCCTCGGCCGAGTTCACTGGCACTGATGGTGATGACTTCCACTCCTGCCTTGCGCAACAGTGTGTTGGTGTAGGTATTTCGGTCGTATCCGATGACGACGCCAGGCTCCAGCGCCACAACGTTATTGCCGTCATCCCACTGCTCGCGTTCGGCGGCAAAGCTATTGCCTCCCGTTTCCACCACGCGCAGTGCCTTGAGGTTGAGCGCTTTGGCAACCGTGTCCAGGAACGTGCCTTCTTCGCGGCGTATATCAATACCACCGGGCTTTTTCTCGTCCGGGCGAAGGCTAAACGCGACGATCTGATTCACTACTTCCGGAAATACCGTGACCAGGTCGCGATCGCAAAAACTGAACACCGTATCCAGATGCATTGCCGCGCGGGATTTAGGCAGACCGGCGACAATCACACGCTCTACCGCGTTGTGCTTGAAAAGGCGCGTTGCCAGCTGGCCGATAGCCTGGTGGGATGAGCGCTCGCCCATGCCGATCAAAACGACGCCATTGCCGATCGGCATGACATCACCCCCCTCAAGGGTTGCATTGGCGTGATCCTGATCCGGGTCGCCGTACCAGATCTCGAAGTCGGCTCTCGTGAATTGAGGGTGAAACGTGTAGATAGCCGTCGCCAGCAAGGTTTCCTGGCGACGGGCCGGCCAGTACATAGGGTTCAGCGTCACACCGCCATAAATCCAGCAGGTGGTGTCACGCGTAAATTGGGTGTTCGGTAGCGGCGGGAGGATAAAACTTGAATGGCCAACAAACTCGCGCAACATCTGAATGGCCTGGCCCCCGAAACTGTCCGGCAAGTCATCAGCCGAAACGCCGCCGATCAGAAACTCGGCGATCTTGCGCGGCTCCAGGCTACGTAGCCAGGCAGCGACTTCATTGACCAGACCCAGGCCAACCGAGTTGGCAGTGATTTTGCGTTCAAGAATCCAGTCAAGTGCTTCAGGCATCGCGACAATGTCAGTCAGCAGGTTGTGCATTTCCAGCACATCGATATTGCGTTCGCGCATTTTGGTGACAAAGTCGAAATGATCGCGCTTGGCCTGGGCCACCCATAGCACATCATCGAACAATAGCGCGTCGCAGTTATAAGGGGTCAGTCGCTGATGAGCCAGACCCGGCGAGCACACCAGTACTTTCCGGAGTTTTCCGCATTCGGAATGGACGCCGTATTTAACATTTTCGGTGAGCATTGAGATCATCCTTTAAACATCAAGCCGCCAAGGCTTTAGAGGGTAAGGAAGCCGTCATATAGCCCATATGCCGCTATAAGCGCGCCTATAAGAACGGCAACGAACATCATGTTTTCCAGGTGGGTGAACACCGGTTTTTTTGCCTCGAGTTTGGCCTTCGCGAAAAGGATCACACCGGGGGCGTAGAGGAGGGCAGAGAGCAACAGGTATTTGACGCCGCCGGCGTATATCAGCCAAACGGCATAAAGAAGCGCGACGGCCGCGATGAACAGATCTTTCCGGCGCTCGCGTCTGGCGTTTTCATAACCTTCACCTCTTATCGCCAGGCGCAGGGCATAAGCGGCAGACCACAGATAAGGAATCAGGATCATCGACGTGGCCAGGTAGATCAGCGACAGGTAAGTACTGGACGAGAAGAGGGTGATGACCAGGAAAACCTGCACCATCGCGTTAGTCAGCCACAGCGCATTGGCAGGCACATGATTGGCATTTTCGCGGCTTAGAAACTCGGGCATTGTATGGTCTTTAGCGGCAGCGAACATTATTTCGGCGCAGAGCAACACCCATGACAGCAAAGCCCCAAGCAGCGAAATGATCAGCCCTACACTGATCAGCGCAGCCCCCCACGGACCCACTATATGTTCTAGCACAGCCGCCATTGACGGGTTTTGCAGTTTGGCCAGTTCCGGTTGGGTCATGACCCCCAGTGATAATACGTTCACCAGGACCAGCAACAGCAATACGGTAATGAAACCGATGACCGTCGCCTTGCCGACATCACTGCGTTTTCTGGCCCGAGCAGAAAAGATACTGGCACCTTCAATACCGATGAATACCCATACCGTCACCAGCATCATATGGCGAACCTGGTTCATCACGCTGCCCATGTCCGGTTTTTCCAAGCCCCAGATGTCAGTCGTAAAAATATCCAGTTTGAATGCAAAGACTGCGATCAATACGAATAAAATGAGCGGCACCACTTTGGCAACGGTCGTCACCAGATTGATAGATGCTGCTTCCTGAATGCCGCGTAAAACCAAAAAATGCACGCCCCAGAGCAACACCGATGCACCGATCATTGCCGCAAGCGTATTGCCCTCTCCAAAAACAGGGAAAAAATAGCCCAGCGTACTGAATAACAGTACGAAGTAACCCACATTGCCCAGCCATGCGCTGATCCAGTACCCCCACGCGGACGAGAAGCCCATGTAGTCGCCGAAACCGGCCTTGGCGTAAGCGTAGACACCGCCGTCCAGATCGGGCTTGCGATTCGCCAGCGTTTGAAAAACGAACGCCAGCGTCAGCATGCCAATTGCGGTGATGGCCCAGCCAATCAGCACAGCACCTACTTCGGCACTGGCGGCCATATTCTGTGGCAGGGAAAAGATTCCTCCACCAATCATCGAGCCAACCACCAGAGCGACTAAAGCACCCAATTTCAGTTTTCCAGGGGGCGTCGACATTAATGGCTCCGGCAGAGTGGGATATCAGGTGCAGTATGACGATGTTATTTTTGATGCGCCTGATATAAATCAAACGTTCGTCGGTGTGCGAAAGATACATCCATCCATTTAAATACTATTTGAACATAAAGCCAGGTTTGTCCATGCGTCCGGATGGTCAAGTTCACAGTGGATTATTTTTTTGCAGCCCCGGCCTTTTCAGGATAAAGATTGATTCAGGTCAAATGAAGCCTTAAAAAAAGGCACACACTTCTGGAAACAAAATCCATCACACACGCAATCGACTGTTTAACTCAGTCCTCCCGTCTCAGCAAATATAAACAGAGCGAACAATCGTTGCAGGCGTGCACGCTGCTTGACGAACAGTTCATAGCGTCTGTTGTTTGAGGGTCACCTCCATGACGTTTCGAAGTGGGCATACCGGCTAAACGATAGACCGCCCTCGTACCTGCGATAGCGGAAACAACGAGCAGTCAAGACTATGAAGCTAAAATCACTGCAGGCACGCATTTGTATAACGGCAGGCTTGTGCCTGTTTGTTTCATCTGCCAGCTTGGTTGCCTATGGGTTATTCACGTCTCAAACCAATGAACAGTATGTTTCTGACGAGGTGGCAGTTCTTATCGAACACTCCACTGTTCGCGAAATTCAGAACCTGGCTGAATCGCGGGCAAACGCCATTCAGGCCAAGCTGCAAAATGCACTTGAAGCCGCTCGCACCATGGCCAGCACGTTTGCTGCAAGCAAAGCTTCGCAGAGCCCGTTAATGTTGGGGCGTGAGCAGATTAATAGCGTCCTGCTAAGCGTTTTGAAAGACAATCCAGAATTCAACGGCACTTATTCATGCTGGGAGCAGGACGCGCTGGATGGAAAGGATCTGACATCCAGAGACGCTCAGGACGGTAGTAATCCTTTGACAGGGCGTTTCACGCCTTACTGGACACGTAGCCCGGATGGTCGTGTTGCGGTGCAGCCTTTGGTTGAGTACGACTCACAAGACAGCCATCCTAACGGCGTTCCCAAAGGCGGGTGGTACCAAGGCCCGAAATCGACGCTGAAAGAAAGCGTACTGGACCCGATTCCTTATGTTGTACAAGGGAACAAAGTCTGGCTTGCGACGTTGTCGGTACCCATAGTAGCCAACGGAACGTTTTACGGCGTCGTCGGCGCCGACTTCGACATTGCCTTCATTCAAAAGCTGAGTGAGCAAATGTCGACCGAACTTTACGGAGGCAAAGGTTCAGTGACCATCCTGAGTAACCAAGGGCTTGTGGTCGCTGACAGTCAACGTGCAGAGCTTATCGGCCAGCCGATGAAGACCTTGTTTGCTGATTCATGGGAAAAGGTCTTGAGTGACATTCAAGGTGGCCGTAGCGAAAGCTTACTCAATCAGAAAACCCAGACGTTCGAAGTACTTATGCCCATTCAGCTTGGACGCACGGGCAAGCCATGGGCCGTTTTCATCCGCCTGCCCAAAGCGGTGGTGATGAGCCAGGCCATTACGCTGGAGCACGAATTACAAGCGCGCAGTGTGAATAATAGTATCTGGCAAGTCTCGGTGGGCTTGACCATCTTGCTGTTGGCTCTGACAGCGTTGTGGTTTGCTGCGGCTAAAATCGTAGGTCCGATAAGGGAGGCTGCCGCACTGGCCGCGAATATCAGCCTTGGCGACTTTTCCAGGCGTCTGGTTCAGCGATCCGAGGACGAAGTCGGGCAATTATCATTTGCGCTAAACGATATGTCTGACAGCTTGCAGCGCCAGGTCAGGGTCGCCGAGCGAATTTCCGAGGGCGATCTGGACCTGGATGTCAGGCTGTCGTCACCCAACGATACGCTCGGAAAATCACTGGAGAAAATGGTCAGCAATCTGAACAACCTGATATCCGAGGTGCAGGTCAGCGCCACTCAGATTACCGGCAGTTCCGAGCAGGTTACGGATCTCAGCCAGTCGCTGTCGGACGGCGCAGCAAACTCTGCATCCTCGATCACCGAGATCAGCGCGGTCATGACGCAAATGGCCGCTCAAACGTCGGACAATGCGGTCAACGCCAAAAAAGCCGATGAGCAATCGCAGGCTTCACGAGCCGACGCTGGAGAAAGTGACAAGCTGATGACTGAGCTTATTTCCGCGATGACGGAAATTGATAACTCAGGCAAGGACATCACCGCGATAATCACCACCATCGACAATATTGCAGCACAGACCAACCTCCTGGCGCTGAACGCGGCGATCGAAGCGGCGAGAGCAGGGGAGCTTGGGCGTGGTTTTGCAGTGGTGGCTGACGAGGTACGCTCTCTGGCGGCACGCAGCGCGGAGGCAGCCAAGCAGACCGCAACACTGATTGCCGACTCTTCTACCAAAACGCAGCGCGGGATGATCATTGCCGGCAGAACGGCCGAATCACTGAAAAATATCGTGAGTGGAACCAGTGCAGTCTCAAGCCTGGTTTCTCTGATCTATCAGGCATCCAGTGAGCAGGCGTCTGGCCTGCAACAGGCCAGCCTCGGGCTTGAACAGATTGATGAGGTGACGCAACAAAATCAGTCCAACTCCCGAGACTGTGCAGCTTCCGCAAAAGACCTCTCGGTCAGGGCGTCTCTCATGCAGCGTGAGTTAAGTCGCTTTAAAGTAAAAAAACCATCGCTACTTTGAACGGATTCGCTCACTGCGCACGATCGTTCACCGCCTGCCAAGCGCTAGAGGCCTCGCTTAATAAGCTGCGACCGTTCCGTCCTTCCTCGGATCGGTCCCGCCCACGTAGCCATGCGCGGTGCGCTGAATAATCTGCGCACCGCCGAAGGCAAACACGCCGCTCGGCTCTTCGACATCGATATCGTGGCCCTTTGCACGCAGTGCTTTCACCACTTCGGGGTCAAACGCACGCTCCACGGCGACTTTCAGACCGGCTTCGATTCTCCAGCGCGGTGCGTCGGCAGCGGCTTGCGGGTTCTGTTTGTAGCGCAGGATGCGCATCATCATCTGCAAATGACCCTGCGCCTGCATCGGGCCGCCCATCAAACCGAAGGACATCAGCGGCGTGCCGTCGGCATTCATGACAAAACCGGGGATGATGGTGTGGAACGGGCGTTTGCGCGGCGCGACGTAATTGACGTGTTGCGGATCCAGCGAGAAGCCCGCGCCACGGTTCTGCATGCTGATGCCCGTACCGGGTACAACCACACCCGAACCGAAGCCCATGTAGTTGGACTGGATGAACGAGATCATCATGCCGCTTTCGTCCGCTGCCGAGAGGTACACCGTGCCGCCCGGTTTTGGCGAGCCGTGCCCGGGATTGGCGGCCTGATCGGTGATCAGGCCAGCGCGCTCTGTCAGGTACGCCTTGCCCAGCAAATCGGCTGAGGGCACGCGCATGTGCTCGCTGTCGGCGACATGTTCGTCGAGGTCGGCCAAGGCCAGTTTCATTGCTTCCAGCACCGGGTGAACCGTCTCAAGGCTGTCCACCGGGTGTTCACCGACGCCGAGTGCTTCGAGCATGGTCAGGCCGGCCAAGGTGGCAATGCCCTGGCCATTTGGCGGGAGTTCGTGCACCACAGCGCCTGCGTAGGGCACCGACAGGGTGTCGATCCAGTCCACGGTGTGCGTCGCCAGGTCGTCGAGGCTCATCACGCTGCCATTGGCGTTGGCATGGGCGATGATGGTTTGCGCCAGTTCGCCGCGATAGAACGCTTCGCCTTTGGTCTGCGCGATCAGTTCCAGCGTGCGGGCGTGATCCTTGAGCCGGATTTTTTCTCCGGCCATAGGGGCCTTGCCACCCGGCATGAAGCACTCGGCAAAGCCCGGTTGGTCTTTGAGCAGATGCGCGCCGCGTTTCCACAACTCGGCGATGATCGGCGTGACCTGATAGCCGTCGCGGGCGTAGCCAATCGCCGGTTCGGCCAGGGTCGCGAAGGGCAGTTTGCCGTAGCGCGCTGACAGTTCCACCCAGGCCGATACCGCACCTGGCACGCTGACCGCAGGCCAGCCGCGTTGCGGCATCTGGCTCTGGCCTTCGAAGTATTCCGGTGTCCAGGCTTGTGGCGCGCGGCCGGACGCGTTCAAGCCTTGCAGCTTGCTGCCGTCCCAGACGATGGCGAAGGCATCGCTGCCGATTCCGCAGCCGGTGGGCTCGACCACTGTCAGCACCATGGCCGCGGCGATGGCGGCGTCGACCGCGTTACCGCCACGGCGCAGCATGTCCAGCCCGGCCTGAGCGGCCAATGGCTGAGAGCAGGCGACCATGTTGTTACCCATCACCGGCGAGCGGGCCGACGCGTACGGTTGGTTGTAATCCAGATCATCGAACATAAGCGTTTCTCTTTGGCAGAAGACGAAAGGTTTAGCCCTTGGGGTCCAGCGCATCGCGCAGGCCGTCACCCAGCAGGTTGAAACACAGGACCGTGATGTAGATCGCCACGCCAGGCGCAATCGACATCCACGGAGCCTGCTCCATGAAATTCTTCGCAGTATTGAGCATCGAGCCCCAGGACGGCGACGGCGGTTGCTGGCCCAGGCCGAGGAACGACAGGCTGGCTTCAGCCAGAATCGCCGAGGCGATGGTCAGCGTTGCCTGCACGACCAATGGCGACATCACGTTGGGCAGCACATAACGCAGGATGATCCAGCGATCCGGCAGACCAATGGCGCGGGCACCTTCGAGGTAATCCTCGTGCTTGATCGACAGCACCTGGCCGCGGGTCAGCCGGGCAAAGATCGGCATCGCGGACAGGCCGATGGCGATCATCGCGTTGGTCAGGCTGGGGCCGAGAAAGGCGCCCAAAGCGATGGCCAGCACCAGAAACGGGCAGGACAGCAGCGCTTCCATGACCTGCGAAATGATCATGTCCAGCTTGCCGCCAAAGTACCCGGCCAACAGACCCAGAGGCACGCCGATGAACATGGCGATGGCCACCGAAACACCACCGGCCAGCAGTGAACTGCGGGCGCCATACAGCAAGCGTGAGAACAGATCGCGTCCCAGTTCGTCGGTGCCCATCCAGTAGATCAATGAGGGGGCCTTGCGTACGGCGAGGAAGTTGGCTTTGAGCGGATCATGCGGCGCAATCCAGGGCGCCAGAACCGCCGCCAGGACAAACAGCAGCAACACCGCCGCGCCAAGTACCGCGCCTTTGTTGGCAAGGAATTTCTTCAGAAAAGGCGAGCGACTGCGGGGCAGGATCGCGCTGTGCGGGAGGCTGGCAATAGCGGTCATCAGGCAGTCCTCAGACGTGGGTTGATCAGGCGATAAAGCACGTCGGCCAGCAGGTTCAACATCAGGAAGCCAATCGCGACACACAACACCACGCCTTGCACCACGGCGTAGTCGCGGTTGAACACGGCGTCGACGATCATTTTGCCGAACCCCGGGATGCTGAATACCTGTTCGGTCAGCACCGCACCGCCGAGCAACTCGCCGAACAGCAGCGTCGTGAGTGTGACGATAGGCATCAGCGCGTTGCGCAACGCATGCTTGAGAATGACTGTACGGGGGAATAACCCCTTGGCCCGGGCGGTGCGGACGTAGTCAGTGCGCAGTACTTCCAGCATGGCGCTGCGGGTGTGGCGCATGAGAATCCCCGAAAGCCCGGCACCCAAGACGAACGCTGGCAGGATCAGGGTCTTCAGGTTTTGCCCGAAGTCCTCACCCATCGGCACAAAGCCGGAGGCGGGCAGCCACTGCAGTTTCACCGCAAACACCATGATCAGCAGAATGCCCAGCCAGAAGTGCGGAATGGAAATCCCCGACAGCGCCACCACGTTGGCCCCGTAATCCACGGCGGTGCCTTTGCGCACCGCCGAAATGATCCCGGTGGGAATGCCGATCAACAGCGCAATCAGCAGGGCCAGCACCGCCAGTTCGATAGTCACCGGCAGTTTCGACGCCAGCAGCGTGGTTACCGCTTGTTCGGTGCGCAGCGATGTGCCGAGGTCGCCGGTCAGCACGTTGCCGACCCAGTTCAGGTACTGCAAGGGGATCGGGTCATCGAGCCGGTATTTGTCGCGCAGGTATTCCATGACTGCCGGATCGCGCTCTTCCCCGGCCATGGCCAGCACCGGGTCACCCGGCAGCAGCTTCTGCAGGGTGAAGACGAACAGCGAAACCAGAATCAGCGTCGGTATCGAGCTGAGCAGGCGTCGCAGGATGAACATCAGCATACCGGAACCTCGCAGGTGCGCCCGTTAGTCATGGCTTGAACGCGACATTGTTCAGACGAATCAGACCGTCCGGGTTAGGGACAAAACCGGTCACGTTGTTACGCATGGCAATGATTCGCGGGTCGAAATACAGGTAGGCGGTGGGTACTTCATTGGCCAGCAAGCGCAGCGCGTCGTTGTACAGCGCCTGGCGTTGTGCAACGTCGTTCACGGTGCGCGCCTTGTTGAGCAGTTCGTCGAGCCTGGCGTTGCAGTACTTGCCGTCGTTCTGGCCGCCTTTGCAGGTCACGAACTGATGGATGTCGCCATCCGGATCAGGACGACCCGACCAGGCGCTCATGCCGATCTGGAAGTTGCCACTCGCCTGTTCGCTGAGCATCGTCGCGTATTCCGTGGCAATCAGGTTGACCTTGAAGCCCGCTTCTTCAGCCATGGCCTGAATGATCTGCCCGACCTGTTGCGCGATGGGGTTGTTGGCCACTTTCAGGTCCACCGCCAATGGCAGTTTCACGCCGGCCTGCGCCAGCAGCGCCTTGCTTTTCTCGATATCGCGAGCAGGGATCGGCAGTTCCTTGTCGTAATACGGGCTGTTTTTCGGGAACGGCTGAGCGCTTGGTGCGTACAGACCCTCGAACACCACCTGATTAATGGCATCGCGGTCGATGGACAGCTCAAACGCCTTGCGTACGCGCTTGTCCTTGCCCATCGGCGAGTTGGCTTTTTCACCATTGCCGATGTTGAACATCAGTTGCATGTAGCCCAGGCCCGGTGTGTTGTAGATCGCCAGCTTGCTGTCGCCCTTGACGGTTTTCACATCGGTTGGCGCCACGCGCTCGATGATGTCCAGATCGCCGGAGCGCAGGTTGGCCAGGCGCACCGAGGTGTCCGGAATCGGCAGGAACACCACTTTGTCGAAGTGATAAGCCTGTTTATTCCAGTAGTTGTCAAAACGCTCCAGTACGATTCGATCCTGCTGCACGCGCTGCACGAATTTGTAAGGGCCGGAGCAGACCGGGTTGGAGGCGAACTCACCTTGCGCGGCTTTCGGCGCGAGCATCATCCCGGCACGGTCCGACAGTTGCGAAACCAGCGTGGCATCGGCTTGCTTGAGCTTGATGGCGACAGTTTTTGCGTCAATTACCTCGACGCTGTCCACCGAGGCCAGCTCGCTTTTGCGCAGGGAGTCGGGGAGGGTGCGGGCGCGATCAAGGTTGAACTTCACCGAGGCGGCATCAAAAGGTTCGCCATCGTGGTACGTCACGCCTTCGCGCAACGTCATGGTCAGGGTTTTACCGTCTTCGCTCCAGTTCCAGGCGGTGGCCAGTTGCGGCGAGTAGGTCAGGTCCGGGTTGACGTCCACCAGTTTGTCGCACAGCGCGGTGTAGACCAGGCGGCCGGAGTAGGTGCGCGAACGGTGCGGATCCAGCACATCGGGATCGTCCTGAATACCGATGCGCAACGTCGACTCGGCAAAGGCAGCGTTGGCGGCCAGCAATAACAATGTTCCTGTCACGACGCGTGCGATTTTCATGGCTGGCTCTCCACTGCAAGGGATTGATGGTGCTTGAACAGATTCAGGCGCTGGGTGTAGGCAGCGCTGGGTGTCGGAAGGATCAGCGTGGCGCTGCCTGCGTTGGCGATTTCACGCCAGAAGTGGCAGGCGACCTGGCGTTCGGCCTCGACCGTTTCCATGACCGGCGCAGCCTCCTTGCACAGCGCACGAGCGTGCGGGCAACGGGTATGAAAGCGGCAGCCTGAAGGCGGGCGGCTGGGGCTGGGCATATCGCCGCCGAGTAACGGACGCGGCTGGCGCAGGTCAGGGTGGCTGACCGGCACGGCGGCCATCAACGCCTGGGTATAAGGGTGCAAGGGGTTTTCGAACAGCGCGTCGACCGGCGCCAGTTCGACGATTTCACCCAGGTACATCACCGCCACGCGGTCGCTCATGTGGCGAATCACGGCCAGGCCATGGGCAACAATCACCAGAGTCAGGCCGAATTGATGCTTGAGGTCTTCGAGCAGGTTGACCACTTGCGCCTGCACCGAAACGTCCAGCGCCGAGACCGGCTCGTCACCGAGGATCAGGCGCGGCTCGGAAGCCAGTGCGCGGGCAATGCCGATGCGCTGGCGTTGGCCACCGGAGAATTCATGGGGATGCCGACCACCGTGTTCAGGAGCAAGGCCTACGGTGCGCAGTAACTCGGCGACTCTTTCCTGACGGTCGCTGCGGCTGGCCTGACTGTGTAGCCAGATGGGTTCGCCAACGATGGATTCCACGGTCATGCGTGGATTCAGCGAGGCGAACGGGTCCTGAAAGATGATCTGCAGGTCACGGCGTACCTGGCGCAGCTTTTCCGGTGTCAGGTTGGCGAGGTTGCGGCCCTCGTAGATCACGTCACCCGCAGTCGGTTGCAGCAGGTTGAGCAGCAGGCGGCCAAGGGTGGATTTGCCCGAGCCGGACTCGCCTACCAACGCCAGCGTCTCGCCCTTGCGGACTGACAGGTTGACCTCATTGACGGCCTGTACCGGCGGCTTCTTCCGCTGCAAAAGGCCGCTTTCCACGGCAAAGTGCTTGCTCAGGCCGATGCCTTCGAGAATGGGCTTCTGCACGTTGCTGTCGGGGCTTGGGCGCCCGGCGATATCTCGTTCGGAAAGGTTCACGCACTGACTCCCACATGCTGTTCCAAAGGCGCCCGGATGCACGCGGCGAAGTGTCCGGGAGACAACTCAAGCAGCGGCGGGCGTTCGTCTCGGCATTGCTGGATCACGAACGGGCAGCGCCCGGCGAAGCGGCAACCGCTGGGCATTTCTGCCGGTGTCGGCACCCGGCCGTTAATCGTCGCCAGGCAGCCTTCACGAGGGCCGATCGAGGGCATCGAGCCCATCAGGCCGATGGTGTAGGGATGTTGCGGATCGTCGAACAGGGTTTTCACCGGGCCGCTTTCCACGACGCGTCCGGCGTACATGACCATGACCTCATCGGCGACTTCGGCGACTACGCCCAAATCGTGGGTGATCAGAATCATCGCCGTGCCGGTCTCGGTCTGCAGGTTGGCGATCAGCGAAAGGATTTGCGCCTGAATGGTCACGTCCAGCGCGGTGGTCGGTTCGTCGGCAATGATCAGCGCCGGGTCATTGGCCAGCGCCATGGCAATCATGGCCCGTTGCCGCATGCCACCCGAGAGTTCATGCGGGTAGGCGTCCAGCCGCTGGCGAGCGTCCGGCACGCGGACCTTTTCCAGCATCTCTAGCGCGCGCTGGCGGGCTGCCTTGTCTGAGAGGCCTTGATGACGCATCACACTTTCAGCGATCTGCTCGCCGATGGTGAAGACCGGATTGAGGGAGGTCATCGGCTCCTGGAAGATCATCGCCATACGGTTACCGCGCACGTCCAGCAAGCGCTCTTCGGACATGCCCAGCAAGGCTTCATCTATCAGCAGCGAATCGCTGGCGCCTACCTTGGCCGTGGTCGGCAACAGGCCCATCAGGCCCATGGAGGTCACGCTCTTGCCGCAGCCGGACTCGCCGACGATAGCCAGGGTCTTGCCACGCTTGACGGAAAACGACACGCCGTCGACAACATTGGCGGGCGCACCGGCAAAGCGGACGGTCAGGTCGCTGGCGCTGAGCACCGTGCCGTCGCCGTTTTCTGTGAGGTGGGCAGTGGCGCTCATAGGCTGGCCTCCAGGTCTTGGTTGATAACGGTGTTCAGGGCCTGTTGCAGCGCACGTAGATGGCCGCGCATGGCAGTGGCGGCCTTGATCGGATCGCGGCTTTCAATGGCGCTGACGATGTCGTCGTGATCGTGGCTGTAGGTGTCGAGGCGGTCGGCATTGCGCGCCCGGTGACGCAAGTCGCGCCAGGCGGGGTCCAGACGGATCGCATCGAGCATTTCGAAGATGTCCAGCATCAGTCGATTACCCGCCGCTTCGGCAATGGCGCGGTGCAGGGCGCTGTCCCACAGCTCGATGCCTTCGGCATCGGTCTGCTCGGCGACCTGCTGGCGAGTAGTGCGCTCTGCAAGGCGGCGCAGAATCGCCATCTGCTCACCATTGGCCCGTACCGCGGCCAATGAGGCGAGTGCCGGCTCCAGATGCAGGCGCGCTTCCATGACCTCGGTGAAATTGGTCCGCCCGGAAAGCCGCGCGAAGCTCATGGCGGCGCTGGGGGGTGTAGGTCCGACAAAGGTCCCTTTACCTTGCCGGCGCCAGACCTGGCCTTCGGCTTCCAGCACCGACAGGGCGCGACGAACTGCCCGTCGGCTGACCCCGAAATCGGCCGCCAGATCCCGCTCGGTAGGCAATGCCCGCTGGGGGAAGGCTGCATGCTGGGCAACGATCTGGCGCAACGCATCCAGCGCCAGTTTCGAAGAGTTGTCGATGGGAATGTCAGGGTCGAACCTTTGCATCGTGGTACTCGCGCCAGACCGGAAAAAGAGGCCCTGAACTGCCCGCAGGCAGGGTTTCCAGGCAACAGGGCTGGTGCAAGAGCGATGCCAATGAAAATTGGTTCGGTCAATTTTGCCCGGCAATATGGCCAGCGAAGGCTGCGGATCAAGCCTGGCGGGCCAATGTTCAAAGGTCCGCCGGCCTGGTCCACGTCAGGGTGAGGGGATTGGTTCGCCGGTGGGTGAACCAATTTTCAGCGGGTACGGATTTATTGCATCAATGCGGGCAGGGTGCGCCAAAGTGCGCCGCTAGGTGGTCGACCGGAATGCTGCATCGGGTGGCGCGGCTCGCCATTCCAGGTCCAGATCGAGCAATGCAGCCCCCAGCGCCTTGCCATGGGCATCAAGAGCCAGCGATCGTGTGACTCCGCCACGCAGGATGCCGGGTAGAACGAAGTTGAGCGCACCCACACGCGGCAGTTCGTAGCGGCGTACGGGTGGTCCGGTTGGGTCCAGCAGTTCAGCAAAGTGTTCAGTGACCAACTCCACCGTCAGCAGCTCAGCAAGACGTGGATAATCGTCGATGTGAAAGGCAACGACGGAGATATTGGACACGTCACCCTTGTCACCGGTACGTGTGTGAGCGATGTCCCGCAGTGGGGTGGTGTTCATGTCATGTCCTCTATATGCATCTGCAGTTTGACTGCGTCCCTTGGCAGGAACAGTGACGCCACGGCTACTACCTGGCGGACTGACTTGCTCGCGCCGCCGCCTCCATACGGGCCGTTGGTATAGAGGGTTTCCACTTCATTTCCGACGCGTACCGCATCGTTTTTGTCCACGCAACGCGCGGCCACCCGAAGGCGTACCTCCCAGGGCTCGCCCTCGGCGCGCGCTCCCAGGTGACTTCCATGCAAGGCGTTAACGCCGATCAGTTCGGCTCGAATGTCCTCACATGCCACGCCTGTCAGGGCCAGACGTTTGAGCACGATGTCCTTCGCCAACTGTCCGCGAGCCAGTGCGCCGGGGCCGCCGTAGGACATTTGTCCTTCGCCGATCCAGCCATCGAGAAAACCCACTGACACCTTCAGCGTCTCGGGGCGTGCGTGTCCGTCGGCCCCCTGAACGCGCACTTGGTTTCTTGCGATGGATTCGAAGGCAGCATGGGTGAAATCCGCGCTGACGTCGGGCGTCAGGTAGGCGGCAGGGTCATGCACTTCGTACAACATTTGCTCGGTGCAGGTGGCAGTATCAATGCGGCCACCGGAACCCGCCACTTTGCTGATGACGGCGTTGCCTGCCGCATCTATCTCGGCCAGCGGGAAGCCCAGGCGGTCGAGGTCCGGGACGTCTTTAAAACCGGGATCCGCGAAATAGCCGCCGCTGACCTGGCCGGCGCATTCGAGCAAATGCCCGACCAGGGTTCCGCGGCCCAGCAAAGCCCAGTCGTCCTCGGCCCAGCCGAACTCGAACATTTGCGCTGCGAGAAACAGTGAAGGATCAGCGACCCTTCCGGTAACGATCACGTCAGCATCGGCGCGCAAGGCCTGGATGATGCCTTCCACACCCAGGTAGGCATTGGCCGAAATGAGTCTGTCACCGAGGGATCGCAGTGACCGGCCATTGTCGAGGGTTTGATCGGGCTGTTGCAGCAGGGCTGCGAGCACGTCATCGCCTGTCAGCGCTGCGACTTTCAAGCCGCTCAGGCCAAGCTCTGCCGCTATCCGGCGTATTTCGCTTGCGGCGCCAAGCGGATTTGCGGCTCCCATGTTGGTGATGATTCGCAAGCGGCGGCGCGCGCTATCAGTACCTTTGCCCACAAAAGGCAAGACTCGGCGCATACGTTCGCTCAGCAATGGATCGTAGCCTGCTGATGGGTCCACCAGACGCGACTGCTGTGCCAGCGCAATGGTACGTTCCGCGAGGCATTCAAATACCAGGTAATCCAGTTCTCCATGCTCGGCCAGCTCGATCGCCGGCTCGATGCGGTCGCCGGAATAACCAGCCCCTGAACCAATCCGTATTGTTTTCATTCAGAAAACTCCTATGACCATAGCGGTCAGGGTCATGATGACCGAGGCCGCAAACAGGAAAGGGATAGTGAAGCGCTGGTGATCGGCCAGCTCGATCTTGCACAGGCCGACCAGCAGAAAGGTCGCTGGCGTCAACGGGCTGACCGGGAAGCCGGTGGTATGCACGCCAAGCAACGACGCCTGTGCGACCTGCATCGGGTCGACACCGAGGGCTTTGCCGACCTCGGCGACCACGGGCATGATGCCGAAGTAGAAGGAGTCCGGATCGAAAAGCAGGCTCAAGGGCATTGATATAAAGCCTACAACCACCGGGATCAGCTTGCCGTGCCCGGCCGGGATCTGGCCCACGGCCACTTCTGCCATGGCCTTCAGCATCCCGGTGCCTTGCATGATTCCTGTAAACACCCCGGCAGCCAGCAGGATGCTGGCCATGGTCAGGGCTGTCTTGGCGTGTGCATCGATGCGTGCCCGCTGTGCGTCCACGGCAGGGTAGTTGATGCACAAGGCAATCACGGTGCCGAGCATGAACATCACCACCGGGTCTACAACCCCCGCGATCATCATGCCCATCACCACCAGCGTCAGCAGCAGGTTGATCCAGAACAACCGAGGTTTGCGCAGTTCACACTCGGCGTCGCTGAGTACGCGTTGGTGGGGTTTTACATCAAGATTGTCAGGGCCCAGGCCCAGGCGTCGCTCTTCGCGCCGTCCCAGGAAAAACGCGCAGGTGAAGACGAAGATCAGTCCGACGATCTGTACCGGAATGAGCGGCTGAAACAGATCCGAAACCGGCACATGAAGGGCGGCGGAGGAGCGCAGCACCGGGCCCGTCCAGGGCAGGAAGTTGACCCCCGCAGCCATCGCCGTTACGCAAGCCAGTATGCGTTTATCCATGCCAAGGCGCGTGTACAACGGCAGCATGGCGGGAATGGTCACGAGAAAGGTAACCGCGCCGGAGCCGTCCAGATGCACCAACAGCGCCAGCAGTGCGGTGCCCATGATGATGCGGGTTGGCCGTGTGCCGACCCGTTTGAGGATGCGATCGATGATCGGATCGAGCATGCCGGCATCCGTCATGATGCCGAAGAACAGAATGGCGAATACAAACATTCCGACGACGGGCGCAACGTTCTTGATGCCGGTGATGATGAGGCCACTGGTTTGCAGACCGAAACCAGCGAGGAGGGCGGCGATGATCGGCAGGGCGATCAATGCAACCAGGGGAGAGATGCGTTTGCTCATGATGCTGACGAGCATGGCAAGAATGGTTATCACACCGAGTGTGGCGAGCATTGGCTGATCCTCTTCGGCATCCCTGTGCGCGGCAGCGACGAGATACCCTATTGTTGTTTCGCAAGAGTAATAGCAACAACGCTATGCTCTGTGAATTGAAATATTCACTGGGTCTTGTTCGGAAAAACAAAATGAAGAATTCGATCCAGCACATCCGCGCCTTCCTGTCAGTGGCTCAGACCGGCAGTTTTTCCAAGGCAGCAGCCGCTCTCAACTTGTCGCCGTCTGCACTGACCGTGCAAATCCAGCACCTGGAGGATTGGCTCGGCGTTGCCTTGCTGGAACGAAGCCCACGCCATGTCTGCCTGACCGGTGCCGGGCAAAATGCGCTGTTGCCCATGGAGAAACTGCTGCTGGATCTGGACAACATTGTTAGCGCCGCGCGGGATATCGCAGCCTCACGACGCGGCCTGATCACCATCGCCGCATTGCCATCGCTGTGTTCCGGCGTACTGCCTACAGTGTTGAAGACGTTTCGCGAGCGATTTCCCGGTGTCGAGGTCAGGCTGCGAGATGTCGTCGCGCAACGAATCGATGCGCTTGTCATGGAGCGCGAGGTGGATTTCGGATTAGGCGTACAGGCTCGGCCCACCCATGGGTTGGAGTTCAACGCCATCCTGGAAGACCGTTTATGCCTGTTCGCTCCCAAAGACCATCCACTGGCGAAGCGTTGCGCAGTGAGACTGAACGAGATAGCTGTTTTCCCGATCGTTCTTACTGGCAGGGAAAGCAGCGTTCGCGATCTGGTCGAGCGAGTGTTTGCTGACGAGCAACTGCCTTTATCTGCGGGTCTGGAAGCCAATTACATGTCTACGGTACTGGCGTTGGTCAGACAGGGGCAGGGCATTACGCTTCTTCCGGAGTCGGCGGACGATGGGCGGGGAGACCTGAGCAAAGTGCCAGTTGATCATCCGGGTGTCGTTCGGCAGATCGGGCTTATTACCCGTTCGGAGCAAACAATGGCTCCAGCCGTTGTCGAATTCGTTCGGTTGCTGGAGGATCTGCGCACCCTCGGCAATCACAGCCGTTGATTTGCTATTGGTACAATGATTCGAATTCCCCTGTTCACTTGAAATGAAGACCCGATGCAACTCATTACCGAAATCATTCATCCCGAACTGAAATCCACACAGGGCAGAATATTCCGACGCCATGCGGCACGCGGCATCGTATTGAGGGATGAGAAAATCCTTTTACTCTTTACTGAACGCTATAACGACTTCAGTTTTCCCGGTGGCGGCCTTGATGCAAACGAGGACATTGTTACTGGTCTGAAGCGTGAGCTTGAAGAAGAGACGGGCGCTCGCGAAATCCAGGTGCTCGAGCATTATGGTTACATCGAGGAGTACCGGCCCTATTGGAAGCCCCAGTATGATCTGATGCACATGACCTCGCATTTCTATCTGTGCGATGTCGCGCACCAGTTAGAGCCCGTGAGGATGGAAAGCCATGAAATAGCCAATGGCATGCGGCCCGTCTGGATCGGCGTAACTGAAGCCATCGCCCATAATGAGGCTGTTATGCAGCGCCAGGAGTCTTCGATGGGGCAGTCCATACAGCGCGAGACCTTTATGCTGAGAAAAGTTGAAGCAGAGTTGATCGTCAGTCGGTGAGTGTTTTCTGCCTGAGGCAAGTGTGGGCGGAGGTGCTTTTTGGTGTTGGTTGATAACTCAACTAAATGACTGTTTAGTTGAGTTATCAATCTCAGGGGTTTTAAGGCTGGGCGAGGGCGGTTGTTCTGCTGGCGCACAGGGGCCTCGGCTCAACCTGATTTTTAGTCATCTGCACCGGTTAAAAAGAGACTCGACCGGTAATGCATTTTGTACTTCCCCACCAATCCAGATGCGCTCGCCAATGTGTTCCACCTGAATTCGTCCGTGACGCCCCAACGCCGTACCTTGGCTGACGGTATATCTTTTCGGCATTAGCCCGGCTGGTATTAGCCATTGGGCAAGGCTGGCATTAAGGCTGCCAGTAACAGGGTCTTCGGCAGACCTGTTGCTAATGAAGGCTCGAACTTCGATATCAGCTTGTGCATCTAGTCCGATCCAATGGGCAAAGGCTCCTACGTTATCAGGATGGGTAGGACGCATGAGAAATGTAGTCTCGCTAAGGTTTGTCCAACGTGCGAATGCGGCCATTTGTTCGGCGGTCAGATCATCAGCGTCGCTGACGACTGCGAGTGCATTGCCTTCCAAGGGCTTACTGGCGAATACATCAACCTGGTGAAAACTCAGTGTATTGGGCATAAAGCTCTCGTAGGTCGGGTTACGTGGGAAAAGTAACCCTAAATACATCGCAGGATAGTGTCCACCAGGTGCGCATGGTTGGATCTGGTTCTCGACCCACTTGATGCTAATGCGTACGACCTGGTCATCGAGGTATCGCGACAGCGCTGCAGATCCATGCTCTGAATTTGGTAAAGGAACTGGATGCAGAACTGGGTTCGTCAGCACATGAAGTGTTTGTAAGTGGCGGTTTAGCTCAGGCGAGACTCGAGGTTGGTTGGGATGTGTCGGCAGGAGCCTTTTCCTGCTGAAATACGCTGGGCAATTGGTCCAGATTACGTAATACTTTGTTACGCATAATGTATATTATGTTAAATTGTGTATATTCTTATGTCTGTCATGTTGTCACCTGCACTGCGCAATACACCTCCCAAGCTCGAGCACCATACTAGAACAAGAGTAGATCACTCTACGGGGTCGGAGGCCGAACAGGGGCCTACATGCGATGACCATTAAGGGTGGCAGAGAGAAAGTTTTAGCGACGGTGCCGAGGCTTCATCGTCAGTCTGGATGTCACGTATAAAGACCCGCGCTTACCGCAAGAAACGTTTAGCCCCCGCTCAAGATTGTGCCGTGGGCGCCGAAAACCTGTAAGGAAATCCACTGGATCTTACTTTTTCTTAGCCGCTTGCTCTGGTGGGTGGCGGACACAAAGGATGTGCGCATGTTGCTACAGGAGTTCTTTGCCGCCAAACGTTATTCGGGCGCCGACCGTATTTACGTCGCCCCGTATATTCCGTCCGTGATGCTCAATAACGCACTGGATTCTTACGGCCTCAATGAAGATCCGGCCAGCATAAGGGTGCTGATCGACGACACAATGTTTGGCAGCGGCAAGGAAGGCGCTTTGATTGCAGAGGACTTCTTCGGCTTCAAAGAAATGTTCTCCGACATGGAACCGTACGAGTTCAAGAACGTAAAAACGCTGGAAGCAAAAGGCGCCAAAGTCCACTTAGACGGCGAGGCAGTCACCACTATGAGTGTGGTTGACCAAAAAAACCTTCAGCACTTTTTTGCGTTGCTGGATGAATGGCGCGAAGTGGTTCGCACGGGCAGCGCCATAGCTCTCGGGGAGGCCAAAGGCCAAACCGAGCTTTCGGAGGAGCAGGTGCAACGGGTGGTGCAGAATGTTGTCACTGCAGCGCAGCGCTTAGCGCCCGAGCGGATGTTCGTCAAACCCAATATTCCGCCAAAGAAACTTCAAGGGGCGCTGGCTTCCTACGGCGGCACTCTGTCCGCTGATGACGTGCTGATATTAATCGACGACACGCTGTTCGGCGGCGCGAAAGAAGGAATGTTGTTTGGCAGCGAAACCTTCGCCATGAAAGTGCTTATGGATTCGCCCAAGCTATTCTTCTGGCGTCACGCGCAAACTCTAAACCTGACCAAACGCGATTTGCATATCAATGGCCGCAAGATCGGTGCACTGACCCAAGTGGGCGAGAAGGAACTCGGGCCGTTTATTTCGGCTATCAATGCTGCTTTGAAAACTGCACGCGCTGCCGATTTGAGCGGTGCACCTGTTGAAGTGGTAGCGCCAGTTGAGTCCGATCACACCGCCACCGATGAAGTGGAAGCTCTCACATTTATCGAGCCCCAAATCCTCGAGCAACCAGCTCCCGTGCGTACAGTGACTGCGCAGCCAGAAAAAATAACACCTGAAAAAACCGCCGATAAGCCCGCTGTAAGCGGTACCAAAGACAAATTGCTAAACTATATCGCCGGGGCTATTGAGCAGAATAAGTCGAATATTATCCCGTTTTTGAAGGAGAAGACCGGCGAAGCCTGGCTAGCCGCTTTGCGAAACGACGAAAATATCGAAAAGCTAGCCGGCATCCTATACGCCTTCCTGCCAGGTTTTGTGAGGTTGGCGCTTAAAGAACATGTGTTCGTCAAATTCGTTTTGGAGAATCGCAACAAAATTCTGGACAAGCTGCTGCAAGAAGAAGCCCAGACCTTGGCAACACTGGCCGCGCCGATTCCGGTGGCCATGCTAGGCTTCGACAACCAGCTTAACGATTTGCTGGACGACGCCCCTCCTCCCTTAATCGCCGATGGCGCGGCCGCTATCGCGAAAATCCAGAGCATCTCGCAGGCCCTGCAAGCGGAACTCACAGAGGACGCCGACGTATTATTGTTTAGCCTGCCAATTCAATGCCTAGATGCGGTACTGATTAAGGCGCAGAAACTTGCTGACCAGCCTCAGGCCAAGGTGGAATCGCAAATAATGTTTGTGCTGTCGTTCATGTACGGCTTCTCGTACCACAAGATCCCGGAAGAAATGCGGCAAGACAAGGTGTTCGAAGCATTCTTCACTGGTTTTTTGATGGTTTGCGAGAAGTATTTGGAACTGCCGGGTGCCACTTTAGATGTCGAAAACGAATCGGTGCCCTTCGCCTATGGCCTAGCCAAAGTTGCCACTAAACAGGATCTGAACACGATGGTGCGCAAAATGCTCACCGAGGCAGAGTCAGTGCAAAAGCCTGGGGAATTTCAGGCCGACGACATCATGTCGCTGCTGCGTGAAGCAAACCACTTCGCTACCGGTTGGATCACCGGGCTCACCCATCAGATCGCCGCCGAAGAACAAGCGTTGCAACGTAAGTGGGGCGACCTATTGAACTGACCCGCTGGTCAAACCTCTGGATCCAGGATTGCCAGGTAACGGTGAATCTCAACAGGGTCGAGCCTATGCAGCCACAAGAGTCCCAGATGCATAAGGCGTTGAACCGGGCTGTTTTTTTTAACTCTGGCCATGACTGGAAAGCTTATTTCAACGGATTATCAGACACATGGAGAAATGGGGATGAAACGGATTGAGCGGGACTTCGTTACGCTATTCAACTATCTTTGGTACAAGGATTTTCCTGTTGATGAAGCAGCTGGCCTAGCGAATAGGGCCAACTGGACAATCCACATGGGCTTGGTGATTCGTCAATGCGCCAACCTGCTTGGAGCAAGAGCCCTTTTCGAATCGGGCGGGCGTACGGATGCAGTATTACAATATTCCGATCACGATATCCTGACCTTCGTGGAGTGGGAGTGGAAGCGCGCGCACGCGGACATCAATGAAATAAAAAAATTGCGCAGCAAAGCCAGTAAAGCAGCTTTCCAGACTTTCATTGGCTACAGTCGAGCTGAAGATGTCCATGCAGCACTAAGTGAGACGCTGAGCACGTGGGTCGACGCTGAAATCCCACTGATCTACTTTCTCATCACTTATGATGTAGTGAAGGGGAACCGTCACTTCGATAAGCTAGTGACGTACGAATTTTCGAGAAATCGCCACAAGAAAATACGAAGCCAGCCTGCGCTGCCTTGGATGGTGAATCGTAAGAAATTCATTGAAGCTGAGGAGAACACTTAGGGGTTGTCATTTTTCAGACGAGATCTGCTAGCTGCATAAACCCTATCTACTATTTAAATGGCGGCAGCTAAAAAATCCTACACCCTTGAATAGGTCTTCCCAGTAATAATGCTTTGGATCTGGGCGACCGTTGCCCCTGTCCTGACCGAAATTTCTTCCGGATGATAAGCAGAGGTTAACTCACGTATCGCCGTGATCTGGGACACCGATAGACGGTCTGACCGGCTGCATATCTGGGCAGCAGCCCAAGTCTCATCCTGCCACCTCTCGGTGAGGGTTATGGGAGGAAGGCTGTCTCCTTGATTGTCGCTTATCCACGCATCAAGGACACCCTCTCTCTCATCCGGTGTAGCAACCACACCCCTTTTGAGTATTGAATGCTCTCTTAGGTATTGAAGGCCGGATTTGCCCCCAGGGATCATGTTGAGACGTCGCTCATCATCCCAGTGTCCTTCGATAAAAAACCTCTCGGCGTTATAAAGTTCATCTAGGTCGTCCGTGATCGCCATTACCTTATGGTGGATGTAAGTAATCCTTTCCGCCGCTCTTTCTTCTCTGAATTTACTATGGAAATGTAGATTACTCCCCTTCTCCACCGCTCGGATATGTTCCGCCCACCGAGTTTGCCATCGCCGCTTTGTGATCCCGACATAAAAGAAACCATCATCGGGATAGGAGTTACCCATTCCAAAAATGTGCTGATAAAGCGCATACGCCTTGTCTGGCCATCTTTCGGGTGAGAGTAAATAGTGTGCTGGAATTGTAAAAACAATGCTTGGAGTTTTGACACCCGTGACATGCCCCCCAACCTGAAGTTTCCTAGCAGCATTGAGAAGAGCATCGTCGCTCACCACGTCCAACCGGATCAACGGCGATATTGCGATCTCGTTTTCTGTGAGAGGGCGTCCCGAAGCAAACTCTCTCGCCCCCACGAATCTGTGTCCTACTCGCACCGGCTGCTGGGGGGCAATGTAGACTGGGCGGCTACCAAGAGCGACAAAGTGAACTACTGGAATCAGTTGGCCTGGAAGGAGCCTCAATGTTTGCCCAGGCGTTCGGGCTACCCTCAACCAGTGCTGTCCATAATGAGTGCCGCACCAGCCCGCCAATAGCTTCTCGATTTCGCTTAATCGACGATGCATCGACTTTGGAGCTAGGTGTTGCCACCAGAGGCGATTCAAGCTAATCGTCACATTTCGTCACATTTCGTCGCCTCTGAGAGAGGTTGATAGGTTCAGATTGTGCGTTGTGATTCCGTGCAAGACCTTATCAAGACGCTGCATTTCGGCCTGCCATTGAGTCAGAAACTTGTCCCAATCATTGGCATACTGGCCATTGACCAGGCGCGTCGATTCGATGCTAGCTTCTATAAGACTGGGTGCCAAGGCCCCTCTTCTCTAATATTTATGTTGGGCGCGCAGTGCCGCCATCATGGCGTGGAAAAACCACAAGGTAGTATCGTTCTCGACAAGCTCTGTGGTTTGATCCGCACTGGATAGCTTGTGCAAACCCGATGTCTATGTAGGGAATTGGTCAAAACGTGCTGGTCATGCGGTGTGGCTATTTTTCAATCGCATATCACCTCTGGGGCTATCCTGTGAAAAAAATTCAAGCCGGCGTATTGAATGTCACGTACTTGGACATCGGCCCCGCCAATGGCCCGGTAGCCGTCCTTCTCCATGGCTTTCCTTACGATGTCCATGCCTATGGAGAAGTTGCTGACGCCCTAGCCGCGGCTGGCTGCAGATGCATCATTCCCTATCTACGTGGATACGGCGGTACTCGCTTTATCTCGCCGGACATCCCACGCTCCGGTGAACAAGCGGCTTTGGGCGCAGATCTTCTGGCACTGCTGGATGCGCTGAACCTCCAGAAGGCCGTGCTAGCTGGGTACGACTGGGGAGGTCGGGCAGCATGCGTAGTAGCCGCCCTCTGGCCTGAGCGCGTATCAGGCTTGGTCAGCTGTGAGCCTGGTTACAACATCCAGGATATTGCCAATGCGGGCACGCCAGTCGCACCTGAGACTGAGCACCGCTTGTGGTATCAGTATTATCTGCACAGTGCCCGAGGCTACGCAGGGCTTGAGGTGAATCGTGATTCCTTTTGCCAGCTTCTATGGAAACAGTGGTCGCCGACTTGGGACTTCACTGACCAAACGTTCGCGGCGTCAGCCCTATCGTTCCATAACCCAGCCTTTGTGGACGTGGTGACGCACTCCTACCGCCATCGTTTTGGATTGGTCAACGGCGACCCACAGTACGCACACATTCAGAACCAGCTCGCGCGTCAGCCTGGTATCACGGTGCCTACGGTCATACTGACAGGATCAAGCGACGGGGTGGCATCTCCCCAGGATGAGCAACAGGCTCTGCGCAAATTTACCGGCCCGGCCCGCCGGGTGATTCTTAACGATATCGGGCACAACGTACCTCAAGAGGCGCCGGCTGATTTCGCGCAGGCAGTCCTAAGCTTACTGCGTCCAGCGGGCTGACTTGCCGCTGCTATCTCGCCGACCAGTCCGCGCGCCGAACCCATTTCTGCCCGCGAAGCAGAGCGCGCCGACGAGATCCACTGGGCCACATGGCCGGGCGCATTCAGTGAGTGGTGACTCTATAGTTCTATATACGCCGTGAGGGGTGACATACATTGCGTTGGTTGCATGCTGATTTTGGACAAGCCTCCACCCACGCGTGGTCTTCGATGACTCCGGTGTGGATCGGCGGCCTATCGGGCCGTCCTTTGCAGATGCTTCAGCAGCTAGATCAACGCCGTCAAGACAGAATTTTATGCATCCGCGCATTCAACGCTAAATCGAGCCCCACTCCTCCTCCAAAGGTTTAAACTATTTAGACGGTGATCTGGTGCTCCCGTCTTTGAATAATATTGATGAACCGGAGTTTTTAATGTGGATTTTGAATTCAGGGCGAAAAGATTTTTTAGAATTCCTTCGCAATACGTCAATACAGTTTTTCTTGATGGTATTGGTTCTAATATCCTCAGAAAAAACCAATGCGCTTATCTCCAAGCAAAACTATAGAGATGGTATACCTATGGGGCTGATTTGCGCCATGATATTTGCCTTCCTCTATTTGGCTGCTCATGCAAATATCAAGAATTTCTTCATAGCATTTAGAGCTGGCGCAACTCCTGATCTTGATTCGTATATAGCGAGCCTGGCCGGCCAAGATTTCAAACGGAAGAATCGCATGATATTCACCTTTTTGCTCAGATCTGGCAAGGCAGCTTTCGTCGAGGCATGCTTGCTTATAATGGGTATTTACTTTGTCATGATATTTGGCTTTTTCTATTCCATTGAAAATGCGCAGAGCTTCATAAGCAAGGAAAACAGCAAAGGTACAGCCGCGGCTACAGTCACCGCTCCAAAACAAGTAAATTCTTGTAAGCTGAGGTCTTTTCAATAAAGTAATAGCGCATAACTTTCTACTAATGGCGTTTAATATAAGGGCCCCGGCAGTCTCCGACCTACGTGACGGCAGCCGCGAGTTGGGAGACTGTATGACTACCTGGTCAACATCGACCTCGCCGAATATCAGCGAGGTCGGCCATATCGCGGTATCTAGACAGTCTATAGTTGCATGGCGCGAGCCCTCGCGCCTGCTTCATGCCAGCGCGACCTTTACATCGGCAGCTTGAGCTGGCTTGCGAAGTTGATTCGCCCTGAGGCGCTCATCGAAAATCACTACAATGCCAGGAAAATACCGGTGCTCATCGACGTAGTCGGCGTTTCCCACTTTTGGGAAGATGTAGGCGAACTGAGTTGGCTTAGATGACCCATCAAGGAAATAGGGTTCATCTGTGAGCCAACGATTTACCGAGGCTTTGACCTTGTCAGGACATATCTGAACGCGCTTGCTCGTTCCGATCTGAACCTCGCTCAAGGGGATGGTGGGAACAACGAAAGTCACCGCGAAGCGGCGATTAGCTTCCCAATGACCAAGATCACCCGTGTCATGCCATGCCGCTTTCAGTGCCCTGTTCATATCGGTTACGCCATCCGCCCTAACTCCTATGCGCTGAACGGCTTGCTTGGCCTCGATGGCGATGCTTTCTTCTGGGTTGCGGATGAAAAGGTCACAACGGCCATTGCGAAGGTGTCCCTCATCCACGCCCGGTGAGAGCGTCCGCATGCGCTTGATGGTGCTGAACTCCTCAAGCGCGAACCAGTCCTTTAGCGTCCAGGCAGCCCCTGCCAAAATACTCAGGGAGGCACGCTCGTTGTACCACCACGGATTATCATGAAACGCGTTGGTATACCGCTCGATGGCTTTGATCCAGGCCATCAGAAGCTTATGGACTGACTCGTCATCATCATAGGTATGGACATGCTTGAGGGTCTTTAGTTGTTGCATCGCCCGCTCTTTGCGAAAAAGGAACTACCCTACCACACGGTTAACAATGCCTATGCAATTTGAAGCGGCGATAGTGGCGTGCGTTAGCAAGGCCCAAGCTCAAGGGCTTTCAAGCCGTTCGTGGGCTTACTTAAAGCAAGATTGGCGATGCGACCCTCTGCAGGGTTTATTAGCGCACATGTCCATTGGCTTACTGGCGAGCCAGATGGAGTCGATGCGGATCCTCGCAGAGGTCTCGAAGAAAGTTCGCGCAGGTAGCAGGGTTTCAGCTAATCGAGCCGCAAGGTACGCTCGGTGATTAAGACGTCTCCGGTAGGATATCGAGGGTAGGCATGGGCATCGATTTAAAACACAAGGCTTTAACTGTCCCCAGATTTGAGCTGAGAGACTACGTACTGCGCAAAATCAGGCCAGAGGATGTCCATTCCGTTTTCGCAGGTCTGTCACACCCCGATGTGATAGCCCACTATGGAGTGTTCTATCAGACCCTTGACGCAACTGCGGAGCAAATGCAGTGGTACGAGCGGCTCGTGTCTGAGCGTCGAGGAATCTGGTGGGGAATCGCAAAGAATAGCGATGATCAACTGGTCGGTGCTTGCGGATTTAATGACTGGCGACCTGATGATCGCAGTATCGAGCTGGGATACTGGCTTTCACCAGGTTACTGGAAGCGCGGAATTATGCGCAGAGCCCTGCCCCACATTCTTCGACATGCGTTTACGCACATGGGCATCCATCGAGTGCATGCGGACGTCGAACCCGAGAACCCCGCCAGCTTCTATCTTCTCCGTAAGCTCGGGTTCGTTCATGAAGGAACCCTGCGCGACGTTGAGTACAAAGATGACGGTTACGTTAGCCTGCACCAGTTGAGCCTTATCAAAACCGACCCAGCCGCGATCGCGTTACTTGAAACGCCGCTTGGGTAGCGGCTATAAACCGCATTCCTCTGTAACCGACTCAACGATAAGCGTCGGGGGCGTCTTCCCTGTCCGCCTATCGATCACCTCCAAGGAGCAACCGGAAGAAGGAGCTGAGTGGGTGACCTGATAGCTAGCTCCAACAAGAGGAACGAAGCTACTGATGTTGAGACAGCTTCTATGAATTATTGGTTGGTCAGTATTCTCACGCTTTCTGATTCCGGAGCTAAGCGCACTCAGGTAGATACGACGGTCATGGTCAACCCTAAATCGGCCTTTAGTAGGATCTGTTACTGCTAGTGCTCCCAACACACCGGTCTCTGGTGTGTCGTGACAGTGTGCATCGTAGTACGCCCAATAGCATTGAAATCCTCCAGACATGAATTCATTCTCACCCCATCTTGCGTCGAGAACGGCATGAGCGTCGCTCGCAGCCGGCTGCTGATAATGGCCGACGCAGCCAGTCAGCAGCGCTCCCAAACCGATCAAAATGAATCTATTAAACTTCATAAGCGGTCTCGGATTTCGAGATAATAGTTAGCGTCTTATCGGCTGCCGGATTTACAATCAATTCTTTGCCTTCACCACTAACGACGTTATTGAGATAGCTGCTCGCCAGCTTTTGACGACCGGCTTATCGGTACGACGAATTTCACCACACACGTTGGTGCCCAAAGAGAATCCAAAATGCAGCACTGCATCATAAGCAATCAGTCCAGCAACGACAAAGACTGCAGTAGCTCATATAGCCCCTCCGGCACCAGTACGCCTTCACGGTTTAAACTTGCGCTGTCCCGCCAGACGGCGCGGAAGGTTTCGCCATCGCTTTCTCGCCCTTCCAACCAAGGCTTTTCATACAGGGTGGAGTCTTCAAATTCAGCGTCGTAAACCTGTACAACTTCGTGCCCTGGCTCACCTAAATATGTGAATATACTTTCCAAAGTACCCAACAGGCGGGGATTTGCGATCGGCAGGTTGAGCTCCTCGCGGATTTCCCTGGTAATGGCATCAATGCTCTTCTCACCGAACTCAACACCACCGCCTAGCGGGCGGAACAGCAACTGACGCTTCATCGGGTCGTGAAACGGATTGACTAAAATCTTGCCCCGGTGGTTAAAAACACAAATTGCAAGGTGTCGTATACGGGGTTCTGACATGGTTCGACGGCTCAGATGTGATGGGCGGGGTATCTTAAGCGCTCATGGCCTACAGCGTAACCGGCATCTTGGGTCGTTAACCGTCACTATGGCGATAACCTTTCCACAGAAGTCATACCGCCGCACTTGCGTTCGATCTGTAACACTAGGCAAAAGCTAATGCCATCAGCACCAGACGCACTATTGACGCTCCGGCGAGGTAACAATGCCGTGTAGCCCAGTCCGCCCTGAATAGAGCTGATCACCCAGCAGTGGCTCGGCCATTAACCGAAGCATTTTATGCATTATGCGAGGAGAAAGCTTGAGAATAGGCATCCCGATGGACAACCCGGCGCGACCACTCGTACCCGATGCGGTAAAATCTAGGCGGATGTCCCATCAGCTTCATAGTGAGTTTTCAATGACCAACTGTGCGAATTCATCGAGCTGATGGATTCCCCCGTTACTGCTTCGATCTAGATGAAATCCCAATATCCCCGTCGCTCTAGGGCCATCCCTGTCACACCTGGGCGAATCCCCAACCATCAATACACGCCCTACTCCGTCCCTGAAAAGGTGTCCTGCTCGAACTCAAACACCTAGGAGCGGGGCTCACCGTTGAACAGATGTAGTGGTCAACTGATCCCGGACATGACGTTAAGGTTTTTCTCGTACTGAGCGGGCGACAATCCATCATTGAACTGGTGTGCCCGAATCCAGTTGTTATGCGTAGCCTCTTTCACCAACGCTGCATCGACGAATCTTCCACGGCCAACATTTGATTGTGAGAGGCTTCATAAATGAAGCGCCTCAACCATCGCGGCAAGCAGCAGGCAGATGCTAGCCACGACGGTAAGCCGTAATCGCATCGGAAGGTACCAGGCAGGCAAGCTTATAACCCGCACCAGCTGGCTGTCCTGCCAAAAGTGGACAACAAAGCCGATGACCAGCAGCAAGCAACCCAATGGCATTGGCAGTAACGTGGCAATCCAGGCAATAAGTGCAGGAATGACACTCCAGATGAACCGGCCGCTGCGCTGCTCGGCTTTCATGTCTTGGGCGGTCATGGCGAAGCCCCAGTGCAAGGCGCCGACGAAGCTCAGGATGACGGCTCCATAGTTGACAAGGGCAATCGCAAACAGCGGCCGATAGTCGCTAGAGAACGGGATCAGCAGCGCCAAGGAAATAAACGGCAAAAGACCGCCATAACCCAGCAGGCTGACGTGCTTTGGCAGAGAGGTTGAAGGCAACGCGTTCATTTGTATTCCTTGCAGTGAGCGACACTCAAGACTGTAGGCCTAAAAGCCCCGCTTGAGCGATACATTGATGGCAGGTGGGCCCCGCCTTATGACCCGGTCTTCAGGGTAACCCCATATCGTGATTGAGCCGAGAGCAGTGACCATTTGGGCAAATTGAACGAGATTCCGCATCGGCCCCCTGCCCGGCCTATCCAAATCAAGCCCCAGCATTTCTAAAGGTTACGGCATTGAATACCCAAACTTGCTAGACGGATCTGCGTCAATATTTTTCTTTAACATGTTAGTACAATGCTAAAACTAATGAGTTCGCAGATATTTCCATTGGAGTTCTCATTGCCTGTTAGGGGTCGCCATTAATACCTTAAAGATTATAATCTTTTTGCTGGCAATTTTAATAAATATATTACTGTCGCAGTAAATAGTACCTCAGCCACCTGAAGCGCTATATACACTTTTTCATACGAGTGCGCTAAAAATGCGAAGAGAACATAATGTATTAATAGTATTAGCCCCCCCACAGCAAGCGGCGGGGTAAGATTTCCTTTGCGCGCATGACAGAAAATCAACACCCACGTTAGCCAAGGAAAAAAACCAGCCCCTAGTACTGAGAACTCCAAAAATTCCCATGCGGTTCCATCTACCTCACGCCAGCCGATATAGCCAGAAACCGACAGGGCTAGGAACGCTAAAGTAGCTATTGCTATGCAAATGATGCGAGCGAGCACAATTATCACCGTCATCAACTAATTATGGCCGCTACGTGGCACTGGATAATGGACCAATACCCACATCGCTAAATACATCGTTATGGTAAGCATCAATCATATCACCGGTGACGCCGTCTGGTCCATTCATGGACGAAGCATTCTTGTCATTGGCTATCAGTTCAGCACGGATTTTGTTGTAGATATCGGATTCCGATAGATCTGTCGTTCCGCGCGTCCAGGCGCTGGCTATGCCGAGCGTAAGAAGACTATTCATTGCACGATCTTCGCCGTTACAAATTTCTTCTGCTCGCTTATAATAGCTATGCAGGTCGCCAGTGGTTTCACATACCCTCTGATCATAATAGCTGCAAACTCCCGTATTTCCTCTATCATTCCAATCCCAAGGAGCTAGTCCTAGAGGATCGCTCCAACGCAGAGGATTCGCACTAACATATCCGTAGGTATTGATTCCCCCATTCAATCGCCGAGCATTGCTCACCGCGAACCATCTCCTAGAGTTGTTTCGGGTGATGAGGCTCTACTCTTCGTGTTGTAGTGTTTTATTGCGTCACAACGCTGGTTTGTGGCGGCGTTCGCCCATCAATAATAATCGTCCCAGTTTTCAACGGGAGGTGTGCGGGTCGTGCAGGGTTCATATCGTATGTAGTATCCCAAGTAGGCCTTATCCAAGGGGTTCATCGTGATGATTTCCTTGTCCATAAGATCCCCTGTGTACATCGTGCGCCTGAAATACCGGCGTCTGGTTTTGGGGTCAGCTTTATCGCAGGACTCGGCTATTTCAATATATAGCCCGGTCAGGTACTCGGCAGTAAAGTCGAGTGAACCACTAGCGGGGAATTCGCCTTTGAAGATAGGGAATCTTTTATAGTTTGCACAACTCTTTCCACCACCGGCTAATGTCGGGATGCTCAGGCAAAAAAATTTATCGCCGGCGGGCACGAGTTGGTGGATTTTTATAGCTGTATTGGCAAGTGGCTCGCCGTTGTCATCGTTCACGCGCACGGTGAGATGCAAAGGTTTGCGCAATCGATCCTCTTCCGTGTCCGACATGCACCCGTTCAGAGACAGTGTCAGTAGGGCTATGGTGACCAAAAGGGGCAGTACTTTCATGTGTGTTGTGATCTTCTATGAAGGATTCCATCCTGGATAGTCGTGTCGTTTCCTTTAATGCACCCAGGCCCAGACATGCGGCATTGTTACATGTTCTGCGAATCTCTGCTTTCCCAACCCGTTCTTCAAGGCTCCGTGGCACGAAGGTGTTAAGTAATGTTATATAAAAATTAACTTAACATTATCTGATCGTTGGCAGATTATCTCTCCAACACCCATGACGCCCTGACAAAAATACAAAGCAGGACGGGAGCGAAGATCCCCGTATCGACACCCGTCCACGTTGCGCCATGATTGTCTCGCCCTGAGGATTAGCCAAGTGATCACTCCTGCAGGCATCGAAGCGCAGGACCTCCTAAAACAAAAACAATAGGACAAAACCATGCATAGACTCATTTCACGTCCCACGGTCGGGCTGTTGCTTTCTCTGGCCTTACTCAGCTCCGCCGTCAGTGCCGCGCCGTTACCCGCCGCGACCGAGGGCGACTGGATTGCCCCGCAGTTCACCTTCCATACCGGTGAGAAACTCGCCAACCTCAAACTGCACTACATCACCCTTGGCAATCCCAGGAATCCCGCCATCCTCTTTCTGCACGGCACCTATCGGCCAGGCAGCGATATGCTGAGCAAGGACTTTGGCGGTGAGCTGTTTGGCCCTGGTCAGCCGCTGGATGCCAGCAAGTACTACATCATTTCCACCGATGGCATTGGCGTAGGCCAGTCCAGCAAACCATCGGACGGCTTGCGTACCCGGTTTCCGGCGTACAACTACAACGACATGGTTCAAGCCCAGTATCGGTTGGTCACCGAAGGTCTGGGTATCAAGCACCTGAGGCTGATCATCGGTAACTCCATGGGCGGCATGCAAACCTGGATGTGGGGCCAGAACTGGCCGCAGATGATGGATGCGCTGGTGCCCATGGCGTCCCAACCTACCGAAATGTCATCCCGCAACTGGATGATGCGCCGCTTGCTGGTGGAGTCAATCAAGCAGGACCCGGCCTGGAACAACGGCAACTACAGCGCGCAACCGCCGTCCCTACGCTTGGCCAACGCGATGTTCAGCATCGCTACCAGTGGCGGTACCCTGGCGTATCAGGCGGCTGCCCCGACCCGCGCCCAAGCTGACAAGCTGGTGGATGAACGTCTCAGCGCTGCACAAACCGGCGACGCCAATGACTTTATCTACCAATGGCAATCTTCCGCCGACTTCAACGCAGCCCCCGGTCTGAAGAAAATTCAAGCTCCGGTGCTGGCCATCAATTCGGCGGACGATGAGCGCATCCCGCCGGAAACTGGCCTGATGGAGGCGTCGATGAAAGAGCTCAAGCACGCACGGCTATTACTTATCCCCGCCAGCGCCGACACCCGTGGTCACGGCACCACGAGCATGGCGAAGTTCTATAGCAAGGAACTCGGGCAGTTCATGCGCGAGACTGAAAAGGCGAAATAAACCCACCCGCTCACCCGGCCAAACGTTTTCAACAAGACGGCTTCAGCTCAAAAGTCCGCCACCTTGCCCCAGGCGGACGTTTGAAAGCGGTCCGGATGATAAGGACGCGGATCAACAATGGGGCTCACACCGCTGACAATATCGGCAATAAGATGACCCGCGCCCGGGCCAATACCAAAGCCATGCCCGCTGAACCCGGCCGCGATCACCAACCCCGGCAGGCTGGCCATTTCGCCAATACCGGGAACGCCGTCCGGCGTACTGTCCACGTAACCGGCCCACGACGCCTTGATCGACGTACCCTGCAGTGCCGGCACCAATTCCACCGCGCGTTTGTAAGTCAGCGCAACCGCGGAGGCGTCAGCGCTTGGGTCGAGAATGCGCATTCTCTCCATCGGCGTGGGCTGGTCCAGGCGCCAGCGCTTCAAGCTTTCGTGGCCTGCTTGCCAGCCTTCCAGCCCCCCAGGCGCAAGGTTGCGCCAGCGGCGCTGAAACATTGGCAGGAATTGTGTAGAGAACCTCAGCAACTGCGGCGTGATATCGACTCGCCCCCGGCCACTGATCGCTAGCGTGTAACTGCCATCAAAGCGGCGGGTCATGGACGCGCCGGTGGTATGCAGCGCACTGGGAATTTCCTGGCTCGGGGCGGTGACCGAAAGTACGGTCTGACGAATCGTCGCTTGCGGGAAGCGAATACCATACTGGCGGCAGAACGAAGATGCCCAGGCGCCTGCGGCAAGCACCGCGAGCCGGGTGCGGATAGTGCCTTTTTCGGTGACGACTGCCGATAATCGACCGGCTTCGGTCTCGACGCCCCGCACGGCGCAGTCCTGATGAACGCTACTGCCCAGTGCCATGATCGCGCGCGCGACTGCGGGGGCTGCGCGGGAAGGGTCGGCAATGCCATCTGTGGGCGCAAACACCCCGCCTTTCCAAGGCTTGCCCGTCGCCCTGCCCCGTTCGGCGGCCTGCTCGGCGGTGAGCATCTGGGTCTGAACGTTGACAGTGCGCGCAAACTCGCCCCAGCGCGCCCACCCTTCCAGCTCCTGGTCGTTGTTACTCAGGTAGAGCAAACCGCACCGTGTAAAACCGGTCTGTTCACCGGATTGCGCGGCGAATTGCTCCCACAGTTCCAGGCTTTTGGTGGCCATCGGCAGTTCACGCGCATCGCGATTCTGCTGACGGCACCATCCCCAGTTACGGCTTGACTGCTCGGCGCCTATGCGGCCCTTTTCAACCAGCGTGACCTTCATGCCGCGCCTGGCAAGGTAATAGGCGGTAAACGCGCCAATGATACCGCCGCCGATCACAACCACATCGGCCTGCGCCGGCAGATCTGCAGAGGTATGCACGGGAGTTAAAGGTGCTGGCATGTTCTGGTTATCCACCTGAGTTCAGAAGAGTGACCTGTTGCTAGAGCCCGACCAGTCCGGCCAGCCCTCCGATAAAGCGCAGACCACCGTGGTCTGACGGGCATCTGGCCATCAAGGGTTTATTACACCACCATAAGGCCGTCAATAAGCGCTTAAACGCAGGGCTACATGGTAGAAACCACCGTTTAAACGGCACGCCTCGGCAGACTTTATCGAGGCGCCGGGTATGCCCCACGGGGCGAGCTGGAGGATCGACCCTTCCTCGCCCTGCCCCTCACATCAAAAAAACGGACCTTTTCAACGCAAAGGCGTCCAACCTGGGTATCGCTACCACCGATCAGCCTCATAAGCCCTCGACCCAGGACAACCCATGACCTTCTTCATTTTCCTTCTAGCCTGCTGCGCCGCCGGAGCAACCGGCATCATCTTCAAGCCGGGAGCCTGGTACGAATCTCTTGAAAAGCCGAGCTTCACGCCGCCTGACTGGGCGTTTCCGGTGGCGTGGACGACGATTTATCTGCTTCTCGCCTGGGCAGGCTATCGCCTGACGCTGATCCCCGGCAGCGAGGTCGTGCTGGCCCTGTGGGCGGCTCAAATTGCCCTGAATACGTTGTGGACGCCGGTATTTTTTGGCGCGAACCGCCTGGTTGCTGCGATGGTGATTCTGGTTCTGCTGTGGGTCGTGGTTGCCGCGATGATCGTAATGGCCTTGCAACTGGACATCATCACCGGGCTGATCCTGTTCCCTTACCTGGTCTGGCTCTCGGTAGCAGCGGCGCTGAACTTCTCCATTCTGCGCCATAACCGATAAGTACCTGGCGCTGACTGCCTTATGCGTTCCCGAAGAATATGTGCGGAATATCGATTAACTGAATTCTGTTCCGCTCATCTCGGCATTCATAAGGCGCTACAGCGCGTAGCGACGACAATGCTCAAGGTAGCCTTGCTCGTGGCTACCGACCAGTTGAACGACGCTCGACCATAGCCAGGAGGGAGCGTCCAAGGTCTCGGACCGATTGCTTTGCAGATCCCTGATCCACGCCGCACGTGTGGCCAGGTCCATCTGTCTGGCATGGGCGTTACCAACCACTTTTGCGAGATATGCTGCGGCCTGCATGGCCTCTTGCTCAGTGAGCTCATCCAGTTCCAGCTTCATGTCCTGGGGAAGCAGCTCACGTATGAAGAACGAATGATCCAGCATTCGCACGGCAACCATTCGGCTGCCCAGGCCGGGCGACAGGTTGCGGGCGCCCTCCATTACCCGTTTGCCATTGTCTCTGGGCATGCGAGCCCTCGCCGTACGTGGGGCCGCTGCTGCGACGGCTTCCTTGACGTCTAGTAGGCAGAACTCTTCATCCTCTTCATCGCCAACCCCCATCAGCACTGCGTAGCGAAGCAGCCCCAGAGAGCTGCATCCTTTTACCCAATAGGCGGAGTCAAGCAAGCGCACACGGTCATCCTGGGACCTGCCTTTAAGCGATGTCACCAGCGCATGAATCTCCGGCGTCTCACAAAGCGCCTTGATCGCATCGCGTTCCGCACGCGACAGTTGCCAGAAATGCTTGCCCAGCGGAATGGTCGGTTGCGTACCTTCGAAGCGTTCCTTGGCCAGATGCTTCCACGTGCGTTGCACCGCGCTACGCATTCCAGCTTTGACTTGCGCAGGACGATCGGGCTCTTCATCGTCGTCGCCCATAAACGCTTCTTCGTAGCCCTGCATCATCTCTTCCAGCATTCTTGCAGTGGTGACACCGGGTAGATCCGAGCCACGAGCAGCCGTCGCTAACGACAATCCCAGCCTCACCAGATCATGGGCAGGATTGCCGATGACGGCTTGATCGAGGTCGCGGATATGCATGTCGATGCGCCCTCTCGAGTCCCCCGTGGGCCCCAGATTGCCGGCATGACAGTCTCCGCAGATCCAGACCGGCGGACCGCTGGGCAGACGTCTGCCTGACTGACTGTGAAGCCACTCATAGAACTGGGCGGTATTGCCTCGCACGAACGCGTGCGCAGACCGCGCCATCTTTAAATTGCGCAAGTTGATGAGGGATTTGAGACGGGTGTCGGGGCGAGGCGTTTTCATTGGAAAACCTTGAAGAGGGTTATTCCATTGACTCGGTATGTGACACGAATGTTTCAAGATATTTCGCATCTGGTCGCTATTCGTCTTCAGCGTCGAGACCAGACTCATATCACTCTCATGCGCTTCGGCCCCGCGAACTGGCGAGGTCAACCCTGAAACAAGAGAAAAGCAAAGGAAAGCAGCGTGTATTCCCGGCCCAAATGGTCCAGACGACCAGACAGGGAATACACCTGCACAAGCCCGTTAAAGCTTGAACTGCGCAACCATGGTGTTGAACGAAGTCGCCAGCCGTGACAGTTCCTGACTGGATGCGCTCGTTTGATTGGCGCCTGCCGCCGACTGGGCACTCAGCTCCTGAATGTTGACCAGGTTGCGATCCACTTCGCGTGCGACCTGGGCCTGCTCTTCGGACGCCGAGGCAATCACCATGTTGCGCTCGTTGATCAACCCCACGCCGCTGGTGATTTTTTCCAGCGCACTGCCGGCGCGCTGCGCGAGTTCCTGGGTGTTGGTGGCCGTTGCCAGGCTTTTGCTCATGGCTGCGACCGCACCGTCGGCGCCGGACTGCACGGTACCGATCATGCCTTCGATTTCCACCGTTGAAGCCTGAGTGCGGTGTGCAAGCGCGCGCACTTCGTCGGCTACTACGGCAAACCCTCTGCCTTGCTCACCGGCGCGTGCTGCCTCGATGGCGGCGTTCAGCGCGAGCAGGTTGGTCTGTTCCGCAATGCTGCGGATGACCTCAAGCACTTTGCTGATATCCCGGACGTGGCCAGCAAGCGTAGTGACAGACCCCGTCGACTCGGTAATCTCGCTGACCATCGTGCCTATGCCCTTGACGGTGTTATCCACCTGGCCCCGCCCGTTAGCGGCGTCGGTTGCCAGTGATTTCGACTCCTCCGACGTAGACACCGCATTGCGGGCTACCTCTTCCACGGCAGCAGTCATTTCGTTCACCGCCGTTGCAGCCTGCTGAATCTCGTCATTTTGCCGAGTAAGGCCGCGGGTGCTTTCTTCAGTGACTGCGCCAAGCTCTTCGGCAGCGGAGGCAAGCTGATCGGACGCGCTGGAAATCTCCTGAATCGTTCGTTTCAAATTGCCCTGCATCGTGCCGATCGCATTGAGCAGATGCCCCGCTTCATCGCCTCGGGTGCTGGAAACGCTCTGGGTCAGGTCACCCGATGCAATACGTTGTGCAACTTCGATAGCGCTTCTCAGTGGTCCGGTAATCATGCGAGTGATCACAATACCCAACATGATCGCCACCACAAACGCGATGACAATACCCGCGGTCAGCATGAATACCGAGGTGCTTTGCAACCTGTCAGCGGCCTCTGCCCCCTCTTTGATCTGGCGCTTGTTGGAGTCGATCATGATCTGTAGATAGCCGCGAGCCTTGTTGAACTCTCCTTCCGCCAGTGCGTTGAGGCGATTGCGCGCGTCTTCCAGTTTGCCTGCCTGCTGCAGGTCAAAGATGTTCTGGGAAGCAGACATGTAGGCCGGCATCAAGGCGTCGTACTGGTCACCCGCTGCGCGTTCATCGTCCTCCAACGGAGTCGCGCGGTAGATGGCATAGACTTTCTGCGCACGCTCCAGCTCGCCGTTGATGCTTTGGCGCATTTTCTCAGCCGCGGCCTTATCCTTGGCATCAAGCAAACGGTAAAGCCCGCGGTTATGAGTGGTCAGGGCGGTCATCGTCTCGTTGGTGTTGGCCACTGAAACCAGGTTATTCGAGAATGTCAGCTCAAGGGCATCGGAAAGCCGGTTGATACCGAGCATCCCCAAACCACCCACAGCCAATGTGATCATGGCGCAAACGATGAACGCGGCCATGAGTTTTTTAGCGAAACTGGTGCGATTTATCATGTTCATTGATTATCCATCATCGTTAAGTAAATGGCTGTAACTGCCCGCAAGCCCAGCGGTGCTCATGTGAGCATTAGCAAGAGGGTTCTGCGCGCTGCTGCTATAAATCGCTCATCGGGCTATGAAAGCGAGCTATCCAATTCTTGTGCCAACGTTGAAACTTGATTTCGATAGCCGAAAGACGCTCTAGCGTCTTAGTAACGCGGGCACTAGACCGTAAACTTCACAGGTCTTCAAGGATAGAAATCTTAATCATTTAGCACTGACTTTCTGCGGTCTAAGACCTTATCGGCGTGAGGGGGATTTTCTAAATAGGGATGGAATCTTAGATCACGTCCTTGGGGGGCTTCACTAACACACACTGCGATTACGGCTATCCGTTGATAACGTTGTGCGGGCGGCCAGTAACCTGCAAGTACAGATAACCTTCTCTGCCGTCGCTCCAGGCTCTTCATTGTCACCCGCCCCCCAGGCAAGACAGAGGGCACATATAAATTGACACCAACGGCAATTTGCCACTAATGTGGCGGCCTGCAGACGTATAACCGTCAGCCAACGGATTGAATTACAAGGGAATGTTTAGTATGCACGGTGCGCTCCTTCGTACTGGCAAAAGCGATGAATTCATCGCTGTAGGCGAAACAGGGCAGCCTGTCTACAAGGCTGCGTTGCAACTCATAGCCGCCCTCACCCGTAAATCGCCATCTCTGGTGAATTTCCTCGCTGTGCCGAAAAGCAACGAGCAAGGCAGCGTCATCGACTGGTACAGCCCTATACAAGGTGATGTCGTGCCCTGGAGCTCGGCGACCGAAGCCGAGCGTGAAGTCGCAAGAGCCCAGCTGAATCATTTCAAGACTGCTATCGCTGAGATGAGCTCGACGCTGGTGCAGGCCGGCAACAAGGGTGGTCAAAGCGATCAGATTATTTTCGGCAAGCTGCTAGGGCTGGTCCCGCATGCGCCCGCGGACAATTACGTTTACCTGATTGAAGCCACACGCACCAACGCACAAGGCGAAGCCGAGCGTTACACCCAGCCAATTCTGACGTTTTGGGGCTTCGTGCAGAACGAGGGCGACAGGCATCGTGATCCGCTTTACTTCCTGACTCCCCGAGCAGCAGCCCCCGCACCCTCCTCCTTGCCAATAACGCCTGTGCCGGAAGCTCCGGCAGTGCTGCCGTTTGTTGCAGAGCCGGCTCGGCCCTGGTGGCGGCGTTTCTGGTGGCTTTTGCCGTTGCTGCTGGTTCTGGCGCTGCTGCTGTTTGGTCTGCTGAGAGGCTGTTTGCCTGTCGTGGGCGTGACGTTGCCAACCGTGCCGGTCACCACAGAGAGCATTCAGCTAAAAGACCCGGCAATAGAAAGCAGCGTGGTCAGTGCTACGCCAATGCCCTCTACAGCGAACGTGGCCACTGGCGAGCCTTCTTCTGAAACGCCCGTCCAATCGCCTGCGGTGGCGCCAGTGCCCGAGCCGAAGCCGGAAGTCAGCGAGCCAGTTCCTGCCGAGCAGCCAGAGAAGCAAGAGCCGCCACAGTCGCCAGTATCCAGCGCCGAATCTGCCCAGGTCAGCACTCCCGGTGCACCGTTGAGTATTCCACCTGACGCTGCGGAAGGTCCTGCAGAGTTTCTGAACGGGAATTACCGCGCCGGTGCCGGGATCATGGATGCCAAGACTTCCAGGCCGTTACGGCTTGAGTACGCGTTCGAGAAAGGCCAGGGCAAAGTCACTATCCGACGCCCGGATGGCGTGTCCTGCTCCGGCGCGATCAACGCGGCCATGAATGGGGGCAATCTGGCATTGAACAGTCAGACCCAAGCCAGTTGCACTGACGGTAGCGGCTACGACATGCCTCAGGTGTCCTGCAAACCGGGTGCCCAGAGCATCGCTGATTGTAACGGCAACTATGGCAACACCCAATTTCCCATGTCCATGCGGCGCGAATAAAGGCTGTACCCATGCTGCCAGAACTGACGCAATTTGAAGACACCGTTCACCTGATCAATGACAGCGGAATCCAGTTTCTGGACTTCGCCGTCAAACTTGATCTGCGTAACGAGCCTGCCGGACGTTTCGCGAAAATGGGCAATACGCTCATCGCGCGTCTGCTGCAGAACCAGGAAACCAAGCAGTACTTCCACTTCGGGCCGGTGGGCACCGCCAACCAGTCCGGTGAGCGGTTGGCGCAATCGCAGGCTCAGGAACGCCTGGTCAGCGAAGTCGATGACGAAGACCTCACGCTGGGCATGCAGTCCAGTTTCAAATTGCTGGATGGCCTATGGATGCCAGCACCGGTGTTTCGTTTTTTGCCGCCAGAGCGTTACGACGAAGGTCCGACCAATTGGGCACGTGTTCGTCTGATCGAGCTTGAACAGCCTGATGTCGATGGCAACACCCACCGCCTGACACTGGCATTCGACACGCGTGCGATGGCGTCGGCGACGGGCATGCAATACCTGGCACCGACCCGGGACGACATAAATGCCGGCTCGTCCTTCCGCCTGGCGTGCCACGCGCGTCAGAGCCGCTGGTTTCTGGACCAGAAATGGGTGCAGGACTGGTTGGCGGAAATCTATCGTGAAGGCAACCGGCATCGCCCCAGCGAAGATGTTGAAGAAGAGTTGGTCGAGCAGCGGCATATCGGCCACTACCTCAACCTGCTGAGCCTCATGGCCAAGCCTATTCCTGAGCAGCGCAGCAGTGAACCGGCACGCGTTGTCGTCCCGGAAATAAAGCTGGCCGCCAATGGCGCAGACTCCATAGACCTGCCGATTCAGGTGGATCTGGTGCTGGACGTAGGCAACTCGCGTACCTGCGGCATTCTGATCGAGAACCACGGGCAGTCCGGCGATGGGATGAAGCACAACTACATCCTGCAGATTCGCGATCTGGTCAACCCTGAGCGGGTCTACAGCCAGCCGTTCGAAAGCCGCGTGGAGTTTGCCCAGGCGTCGTTCGGCAAGGAAAACTTCTCGGTCCAGAGTGGCCGGCATGATGCGTTTCAGTGGCCGACGATTGCTCGTGTCGGCGTCGAAGCCGGGCGGTTGTCTGGCCGTCGGCGTGGTACTGAGGGCTCTACCGGCCTGTCGAGTCCCAAACGCTATCTGTGGGACGAAAACGCCTACACCCACGGTTGGCGATTCAACAATTCCTACGTGCAGACCGACAGCGAGCCCAAAGCTACTGCCGCACCGTTCTCGCACAAGATCACCAAACTCGGCCAGGCGTTTTACAAACTCAAGAATGAGGACGACCGCCTGCCTGCGTTCTCCCCGCAATACTCGCGCAGCTCGCTGATGACCTTCATGCTCGCCGAGGTGCTGACGCAAGCGCTGTTGCAAATCAACAGCCCGGCACAACGCACGCGCATGGGGCACACCCAACGCCCTCGTCAGTTGTCCAGCATCATCCTGACAGTACCGCCGGGAATGCCGCAGGTAGAACGCAGCCTGCTAAACGACCGGCTGCTTCAGGCGCTGGCGCTGGTCTGGAAATGCATGGGGTGGCACGAAGGTGACCTCGACCCGAGTAAAGCCAAGGGGCTGAATTCGCCAGTACCCGCGCCTCGTGTGCCGCTGCCGCGCATAAAAGTGGAGTGGGATGAAGCGACGTGCGGTCAGCTCGTCTACCTGTACACCGAGATTCGCGAAAACTTTGCCGGCCATGCACAAGAGTTCTTCGACACGCTGGCACGCCCGGAAAAGGCCAATCGCGAACACCTGACGCTGGCGACTATCGATATTGGCGGCGGCACCACCGACCTGGTCATTACGGATTACTCACTGGAACGCGGTGCAGAACAGGCCAGCGGAAGCAACGTTTCGATCATCCCCGAGCAGCGCTTTCGTGACAGCTTCAAGGTCGCTGGCGATGACATCTTGCTGGACATCATCCAGCGGTTCGTATTGCCTGCCTTGGAACAAGCGCTCAGGGATTTTGGTGTGGTTTCACCGCGCTCGCTCCTGTCGCGACTGTGCGGCGACGAAAGCACCAGCGCTCAGGAAGCCATCCTGCGCCAACAGCTCAACCTGCAAGTGTTCGTGCCACTGGGCCTGCGCTTGCTCAAGGACTACGAAACTTACGACCCTGAATTGCCAAGCCCGGTTCACGACTACCTCTTTGCTGATTTGCTGGAAAGAGATGCGATCAGTGAACGTATTCGCGAATACGTGGCCGGTGGCGTTCGACGCATTGATGGTGGCCGTGATGGCTTCGAGCTGGGTCAGGTCGTGCTGCGTATCGATCTGCCTGCCATTCATCGGGCGTTCCTCAAAGGCCAGATCAACCTGAGCAAGATCCTTGATGCATTGTGCGAAGTGGTCTTCCAGTACCCTTGCGACGCGCTGCTGCTGACCGGCCGCCCTTCGCGCCTGCCAGGCGTGCAGGCTTATATACGCCGCAAAGTGCCGCTGCCACCAGGGCGCATCGTGCCCATGAACGGTTATCGTACCGGCGGGTGGTACCCCTTCCACCGCAATGGCCAGATTGACGATCCCAAGAGCACGGCTGCGGTCGGCGCGATGCTATGCCTGCTCAGCGAGCAGCGCAAAGTGTCGAACTTCTATTTCAGTGTTGGCCGGCTCAAGCCGTATTCGACCATGCGCCATATCGGCAAACTGGACGAAAACAATCTTGTCATCGATCACGACATGCTTTATCGCGATGTGATCAAAAGCGACGCGCAAGGCAACGAATTCCTGCAATTGCACGAGCCGCAACTCGACGGGCCGCAGTTGCGGGTGCTGGGTAAAACCCGCCTGGGCTATCGACAGCTCAACGCCGAGCGTTGGGTCGCGGCGCCCTTGTATCTGATCGAACTCACCGAGCGCGGCACGCGAAAACTGGTCGGCAAACCGACCAAGGACGGCAAGGAAGCCTGCCTGTTGCTGCGTTTTCGCGTCGATGGCGCAGATGCCGACCGTGGCGATGCAGAGATCATCGCCGAAACCCTGGTGATCGACGACAACATCGAAAGCAACACCGGCGAGTCCTTTGATCGCAAGGACGTGAAACTACAGCTCTACACCATGCTGAGCGCCGAAGGTGGTGCCTCCAACTATTGGCTCGACAGCGGGAGCGTGAGTCCGAAATGACTACTCTGACCACCAGACAGATACAACTCGCCCATGCCTGGACATCCGTTCACACCGGTGCTGGCCTGGCCCTGGACTGGGTCGCCGATGTGGCCGAAAAGGTCGAGGAAGTGGCCATCAAGGCCGACGCCCTCAGTCGTGACTTGCACCGTGCTCGCAACCTGTCCCGCAGCCTTGGTCGGGTCTCGACGACGCCCATGGGCATCGGCTTCTTCGGTTTGTCGCAGGCAGGCAAGAGCTACCTGATTTCCGCCCTGGCGGCGGACGAAAAAGGCCAGTTGCTGACCCGGCTGGGTACTCGGCAACTGGACTTCATCAAGCACGTGAACCCGGTGGGCGGCGGCAAGGAGGCGACCGGCCTGGTCACGCGATTCACGCGAACTGCTGCGCCAAGCCTGGACCCTCAGTTTCCGGTGGAGTTGCGTCTGTTTCGCGAGGTCGAGATCGCCATTATTCTGGCCAACGCCTGGTTTGAAGACTTCGATCATCAGCGCCTGAACAGTCAAGTCACCGACGCGCAGATCGATGCCCTTCTGCAGCGTTTCGATGGGCAATCTGCAGCCGCTCCGACACCCGGCGTTAGCAGTGACGACGTTGTGCTGCTGTGGGATTACCTGGAGCACCATTACGCCAACGCCATGCGCCCATTGAACGCCCGTTATTGGCCTTGCGTGATCAAACTGGCGCCGCGCCTGTCGGTGCGTGAACGCGCTCAGTTGTTCGAGCCGCTGTGGGGCGGTATCGGCAAAATGACCGAAACCTATGAACAACTGGCCTCCGCCCTGCACCGCCTGGGGCTGGCAGAGACAGTTTTTGCGCCGATCAGCGCGTTGGTCACCGAGCGCGACGGGCAACTGGTGCAAAGCAACAGCATCATCAACGTCGATATTCTCAGCCGTCTTGGCGGCAGCGCGGATTCACCCATAGAGGTGCGTCCGGCCCATGAGGGCACCTTGCGCTCCGCCGTGTCGGTGAACAGGGCCGAACTGGCGGCGCTTACCAACGAGCTTATTTTTCGTCTGGACAACGAGCCGGCCAACGCGATTGTCAACAGCGTCGATCTGCTCGACTTCCCGGGCTACCGCAGCCGCCAAAAGCTGATGAGCATCAACGAGGCCAGCGAAGTCGACAGCAATGGCACCGCCAACAATCCGGTCGCCAGGCTGCTGCTGCGCGGCAAGGTCGCCTACCTTTTCGAACGTTACACCAACGAGCAGGAAATGAACGCGCTGGTGATGTGCACCAGCACCTTCAAGCAGAGCGAAGTGGTGAGCGTCGGTCCGGTGCTCAAGAGCTGGATCGACAAGACCCAGGGCACTAGTCCCCAGCAGCGCGATGGCCGCGCCAGCGGGCTGATCTGGGCGTTGACCATGTGTGACGGCTTTATCGGCGGCGCGCTCAACGGCGAGACCGTGCAGTTTCCCGAAGGCTGCGACAACATGCTCAAACTGACCATGATCGAGCGATTCGGCAACGAAGACTGGATGAAGCAATGGGGCAGCACTCCATTCAAGAACACCTATCTTGTGCGCAAGCCGCGCTTCAAGACCAGCTTCATCGAGTTGGCGGCGGACGGTGAAGAACGCGCTTACAGCGACTCATCGCACACTGCGCTACAGGCTCTGCAACAAGCGTTCAGCAACAGTGAGCTGGTCAAACGCCATGTGGCGGAGCCGCAGGAAGCCTGGCAAGCGATGCTTACGCTGAACGACGGCGGCATGACCCGTTTCAGCTCGGCGTTCAGTCCGATCGCCAACATCGACTTCAAGTTACAGCGTATTGCCGAGCAACTGGACGAGTTGATGGTGCAATTACTGCCGCGCCTGGAGGAGTACTACGAAGCCGGTGGCGAAGACGAACGGGCCAAGAAGAAGGTCATCGCCAACATGATTGCCCGTCCGTTCGCGACGACGCCGCACGGTAAGCATGTACTTGGCGAACTGCTCGGTTACATGGCGCTGCCAGAACAGCAGTTGCGCGACCTTTACCTGAACGGTGATTTCGGCAGCCCTGCCAGCGAAGCCACTGCGGCGGTGCAAGCTGTCGGCAAGCCTGAAGTGGAATACGACATATTCGGCGAGGCCATCGCAGCCACTGCCACGGTTGAAACGCCCGCAGCAGCGGCCGTAGCGCCGCAATACCAGAGCCACGAACACCGCTTCGCCCGAGCGGCATTCGACCTGTGGGCAACGCACCTGCGAAACCTCAGCCGGCGCCAGCACCTGCTGGACTTGCTGGAGTTGCCCGCTGAGGCCATCGCCCTGCTGGTCAAGGAACTGGTGGTCTGCGCCGAGCGCCTGGACTTGCCGTTGCAGCTCAGCAACGCGCTGCTCAAACGTGCCCAGAGCGGTGTGCGCAGAGAAAACCTGGTGCAGCGCCAGGTGCTGACCGCGCAACTGCTGCTCAACGACTTCGCCGCCTGGTTCGGGCACACCGCCCAGCCGGCGGGTCAACGGCCAACGGGCCTGCTGGGTGCCAAACAACCGTTGTTTGCCTTTTATCAAAAGGAAATGCCAGGTCGCTTCCCGCACCTCGCAGCGCAAGCCGACGACCAGAGCGTGATTTTCGCTGATGACTGGATTTCTGGCATTGCCATTCATACCCAGAAAAACGTCGGTCACCGCAAAGGCAAAGAAATAACTCCTGAGCAAAACGAGGCCATGGGCCGCGTTATCCAGGCGTTCAAAGCGAGATAATTCATGTCCATCACAATCAAACTCTCACCGCTGGCAAGTCCGGTTCCCGGCTGTGGCTTTCTCCAGGTACGTGGCTGGGAGCATGATGCAGGCAATCTGGAATTTGCTATCCAGCGCAACCAGGACGACTACTACCTGCAGCACAACCAGCAATGGGCCAATGCGCCCTGCTGGTTCGCCCAGCATTTTGTGGAAGACGCTCAAGGCGATTCGATTAGCCATGAGGTAGGTCCGGATATTGTCGACCCACTTCTGCAGAATTCGGCAACCGGGGTATTCAATTTTCGTTTGCGCAACCCAGATGGCAGCGGCGAAGACGATAATCCGATGAAGCTGATGGAAGGTCTGGCCCTGTCCGGCGCGGGTAGTGCTACTGGACCCGGCGCCGCGCAAACCACCGTCAGCCTCGCCGCGGCGTCACAAACAGTGCTTCCGGTAGCGGACCCTGCTTCGTCGCCATTGCCTGAACCAGCCGAGCCGGCATTGCCGGACCCGGTTGTCGAGCCAGTCACTCCGACACCGGCGCCCGAGACCCAAAACCGCAAGGTATTGCTGCTGATTATCGGTCTGGCATTGCTCGCTATCATCGCGGCGGGCCTGTGGTTCTGGCTCAAAAAAGCACCTGCCCCCGAGCCAGCGCCCGCCGTTGCGATGACAACTCCTGCGGTTGTGGCTCCCGCTGCCGCTGCGCCCTGCAGCGTAGAAGCGTTAAACAGCGAAAACGAGTTGAGTTTTGTTCAAGGCTGCATCAAGCAGGCGCCTGATAGCGCAACCCTGTTGAACGTCATCGGTCTGGCCAAAAACAACAAGCAGTGCGGTGTCGCCCAGCGCCTTTACGCGAATCGCGCCCAGGCCGGCAACGTCGAAGTGGCCCAGGCCTATGCGCGGGAGTACGACCCTAAATACCTGCAACCCAGCGCTTGTTTCACCGCCCCTGACAACGCCACTGCCGCTTACTGGTACGAAACCATTCTGGGCTATCAGGCAGACAACGCAGAAGCCGCTCAGCGCCTGAAGGAGCTCAAGCCGTGACAGTGCGCAATTTTTCACTGACCCTCATAGCCTGCGCGTGCCTGGGGGCCGGCTGGGCCTCGGCGGCCGACAAACCGTTGTTGCAGGAAGGTAAAAAGACTCTGTTCCAGCGCGTGCTGACGACTCCGGGTTGCCACATGAGTGCAGCCGCTGGCGGCCCTGCCGGTGCCGAGCAGCCTCCCTTTAGTCGTTTCTATGTCTACGAGCATGCCAATGCAGGCAATGCCGAGTGGATCAAAGTGGGGCCGGACAGCTTTGGTAAAACCTCAGGATGGCTACCAGCATCGTGCACCGTCGACTGGAAAATGCAGCTCACCCTGGCGTTCACCAACCCGGCCAACCGCGACCGGCTGATGTTTTTCAAAGAACGCAAAACGCTTGAGAGCATTCTGGACGCGCCAGACCCGGTGAGCCTTGTCGCACCGTTACGCGCCAAGCTCAAACAAAGCGCGCCGGCGCCGGGTGTACTGGCCCAGGAGCCGGAATACTTCATCGACATGCAGAAGCAGTTTTATTTGCTGCCGGTTCTCAGCGGCGAAGAAGTCATGACCGAAGCGGGTTTTCGCACTCGCATCCTGAATGTGGCTTCAGTAAGTAAGGCCGATGCAGCTTTAGCTGCTCAACAAGCGCAGACCGGAACGACTCAGGGCCAGAACCAGGGCCAGGCCGCGGCAAACGCTACCAGCCAGCTCAAAGAGTTCAGTGCCGCGGTGGTGTTCGTGATTGACTCGACTATTTCCATGGATCCGTACATCGAACGGACCCGAGAAGCGATCAGCAAGGTATACGCGCAGATTGCCAAGGAAAATCTCGGGCGGCAGGTGAAGTTCGGTCTGGTGGCATTTCGTTCCAGTACCCAGGCTGTGCCAGGGCTGGAATACGTGACCAAGATGTATGCCGACCCCAACACCGTAAAAGACGGTGCGGATTTCCTTGCCAAAGCCGCGGACCTGAAACAGGCCAAAGTGTCGAGCAAGAGCTTCAATGAAGACTCCTACGCCGGTGTCATGCAAGCCATCGACAAGGTCGACTGGAGCCCATTCGGTGCGCGCTATGTGGTATTGATCACCGATGCCGGCGCTCTGGATGGCGATGACAAGCTGTCCGGGACCGGGCTGAACGCGGAGCAGGTACGGATCGAAGCCAGCAACCCGGGCGTCGCCATTTACACCCTGCACCTGAAAACGGCGGCAGGTGCCAAGGACCACGCCAAGGCAGAGGCGCAGTATCAGGCGTTGTCCACTTACACGGGCACCAACACCTCGCTTTATTACCCGGTTGATGCAGGTGATCTGGATGCCTTTGGCAGCAAGGTCGACGCGCTGGCCAGCGCAATCACCGGTCAGGTCAAAGCCGCCTACATGGGCGACGACGCTATTGGAAGTGCATTGAACTCCAAGGCTGCGCCTGCCGAGCAGAAAATGCTCGATGATGCTGCTCTGATTGGTCATGCCATGCGCTTGGCCTATCTCGGAGAAAAGACCGGCAGCCAGGCACCACCGGTTTTTCAGGCGTGGATCGCCGACCGCGACCCGATCAAGCAGAACGTCCCCACTACCGATGTGCGGGTTTTGCTGACCAAATCACAGCTCAGCGACCTCAGTGATGTGCTCAAGAAAATCCTTGATGCCGCCAACGAAGGCCTGATCTCCCCAAGCGAAATGTTCGAGCGGTTACGCTCGGTCGCCGCCACGATGGGTACAGATCCCAATCAGCTCAAGCAGGACGGTACTGCCAAGCTCTCGGAACTGGGTGTGTTGGGGGAATATCTGGACGATTTGCCGTACCACAGTGAAGTCCTCAACCTCGATGAAGAAACCTGGAAAAGCTGGGATGGTCTCGCTCAGGAGAAATTCATCCGTACCCTGTCGACCAAGCTGCGCCATTACCAGGTATACAACGCAGATGTGGACCGCTGGGTGCCGTTGGCCGAGGGTAGTGATGCCCGTGACAATGTTTATCCGGTGCCACTGGAAATGATGCCCTGACATGCTCCAGATCAAAGGACTGAATGTGCAGCGAGGGAGCGGCGTACAGGCACATCGGGTACAGCTGCCCGAGCTGAGTCTGACTCGTGGGCAGGTCGTGGCGATTACCGGCGAAAGTGGGTGCGGCAAGAGCACCCTGCTTGAGGCTCTTGGTTTGCTGTTGGCGCCTGAAAGCGTCGCGCACTATTGCCTTGATGGTATGGACATCGCAGCTTTGCTTAAGGCTGATGATCAACCTGCACTGGCTGATGTAAGAGCGCGATCATTGGGCTTTGTTCTGCAAAGCGGCGGACTGCTGCCGTTTCTCAACGCCCGGGACAACATCAACCTGCCCCGTCGGCTACTGGGGCTGGCCAGCAAAAGTGATCACGTTGAAAGAGCCATTGCTGCGCTGCACCTGGAGACGTTGCTGGACCAATTTCCCCAGGCTCTGTCTATCGGCGAACGTCAACGCGTGGCCTGCGTGCGCGCCATTGCCCATCAGCCGCGCCTGATACTCGCCGACGAACCTACAGCTGCCCTGGATCCACATAACGCTCGGCAGCTGTTCGAGTTGTTATTGGGCCTGGTCGCTGAGCTGGGTTTGAGTGCTCTTATTGTTTCGCACGATTGGCAACTGGTGAACAGCTTTGGCATCACCCGTTTGAATGCCGTCAGCCTGCCTGGAGTGACGCGTTTTGAAACGTCCCTTTGAGCGCCTCGGCCTTCTGGCAAACCTGGCCATTGCAGACTTGTGGCATGACCGCAAAGTGTCGCTATGCATTGCGGCTTCGCTGGTCGCCGTCATCGCCCCGCTGTTACTGCTGTTCGGGCTCAAACACGGCGTGGTCGGCCAGTTGCAGGCAGAACTGTTGCGCGACCCGCGCAACCTGGAAATCAAGTTGCTCAGCAGTGGCAACTACGACGAACAGTGGCTCAGTAGCCTTCAGCAGCGACCCGAAACCGGCTTTGCCCTTGGGATGACTCGCTCGCTTAACACCCAGGCCGACCTCATCGGCAGCGGTGGTCGCTTTGTCGACAATGCGGAAATCCTGCCAACGGGGCTCGGCGATCCGTTGCTGGGTAAGCATGCCAGCGCGCTTTTGCCTGACCAGGTCATTCTCAGCGAAGCAGCTGCCAGACGACTGACATTGGCCACCGGTGACACTCTGCGGCTGGTCGTTCAGCGGCGCCTCGATGGAGTATCCGAGCGGGGCGAGGCTACCCTGACCCTGATCGATATTCTGCCGGCAGCCAGTTTTTCGAGACCTGCTGCGTTTGCTCATCCCGACCTATTGCTGCAACTGGAGCGTTTTCGCGACGGTTTTGCAATTTCTGCATTGGGCGCCGCCAACGGCCAGGCAGACGAGCATATGACGCCCCGCTACGCCCGCGCTCGTTTGTACGCCCGTGATATCGACAGCGTCGCGCCACTGGAGCGCTGGTTGAATGCTCAACATATCGAAACAGGAAGCCGGCTGGCCGATATCGACAATGTAAAAGCCATCAATCATGTGCTCGGCGTGATCTTCGGGGTTATCGCCGGGGCCGCTTTGTTGGGCTGTATCGCTTCGCTTATAGGTGCCTTCCTAGCCAACATTGATCGCAAACGCCGCAGCCTCGCATTGCTGCGGCTGATGGGGTTCACAGCGCCCGCAGTGGCGGGTTATCTGGTTCTGCAGGCATTGCTGCTGGCCGTGGTTGGCTACCTGGGAGGACTGGGTTTCTACTTTGCCGGCAGTGAGGCGTTCAATCACCTGCTGGGCGGCCAGCGCATCACCGGCGGTTTCATTTGCCAGATTACCCCCTTGCACGGCCTTGCCGCACTGGCGCTTGCGTTAGTGGTTCCAGCGCTGGTCGCGCTGGCAGGTGCCACCCGAGCCATCCGAATTCAACCTGCGGAGAGTCTGCGTGAACTCTAAATACTGGGGCCAGGTGCTCTTTCTACCCTTCACCCTGATCTGTTTTCAGACGTTTGCCGCGACTTGGGATGAGAAACTCTACAACCCGATGCCTGACGCTGAAGACGTAGTGCTGCCTATGCCGTGTGATGGCGCCATGGTCTTTCGCAAGGTCTTTATCCCGCTGGCCGGTCCGCTTGATGATTATCCAATCAATATCGGTGGCGATAACGCCGAATATGGCTACGTAGAACAGACTCGTCCGGCCTTTATTGCGGGCAGCTTCACTAACGAAAAAGACGCTAAATCACGTTACTACCTGTTGGCGAAGTACGAGATGACTGCGCTGCAATACAGCGCACTGACACAGGCAGAATGTCCGACACCGTCGAACAAGCAGCGCTTGCCCATAGTCTCGTTGAGCTGGATACAGGCTATGGACGCCGCCGATAAATACAATGTCTGGCTACGCGAAAATTCCGCAGACAAACTGCCGAAAGAAGATGGTCTAGCTGGGTTTTTACGCTTGCCGACTGAGGTCGAGTGGGAGTTTGCGGCGCGCGGAGGCTTGAGCGTCAGTACTGCGGAGTTTCGTGACCTGCGGTACCCGATGCCGGAAGGCTTAAACGCCTACGAATGGTTCGCCGGGACGCAATCCTCCAATGGCCAGCTGCAACTGGCCGGTTTGCTCAAGCCGAACCCGCTTGGTCTGCACGACATGCTTGGCAATGTCGACGAGATGATGTTCGAGCCGTTCCGACTGAACAAGCTTGACCGCCAACATGGCCAGGCTGGCGGTTATGTGGTGCGCGGCGGTGATTACCGCACAGCGCAAGGCGAGCTGCGCAGTTCGCTGCGCAAAGAGCGCAACTACTATGACGCGAAAGCCGCAGCCACCAGCAAAACCACTGGCGTACGCCTGGCATTGGCGTCCAGCACGTTGACCTCCCGCGAGCGTGTCAGCAGCATCGAGAGCAGTTGGAAAAAGCTTGGCACCGGCAGTGGAGAGGCTGGCCAAACCGAGGACAAGAATGCCGTGCAAACGCTTGGGACGTTGGCCTCGGGTGTATCCGACGAAGCCTTGAAAGAAAAGCTCAAAGCGTTGGAAAACCAGCTGCGCGCGAGTAATCAGCAACAGGAGGAAACTCGCGATCAGGCAATTCGCGCGAGCCTGAATCTTGGTGCCTTTTTGTGCACGAAAATGCTCGACGATGGCAAATACCTCGACTTTCTGCAGAAAAACTACGAGCTCAATTGCTCGGCTGCAGAGCAGGATGCCAGTTGCCCGATGCGTAAAAGCAAGCTCGACGAACAAAAAGACCGACTGCACAAGCTCAGCCGGTACTACGCAAGCAGTCTGGTAGATTCTGCCACCCTCTACGGAGAGCCTTTGCTGGCGCAGCAAATACCGGTCATGGGCGAAATCATCAGTCGCAACGAGCAGCTCAAAGAGCTCAAGCCCTACCTGCAGACCCATTGGGTCAATCAGCAGGCTTTTCTGAAAACCCAGAAAATAGACACCGATGCATGGCTGAACCGCTGTAAGGCAGTCCAGTAATTCGTCGTCAGGATTAATCAAGGAGCAACAGTATGGAACATGTACGTCGTCATCTGCCGAGGGCCATGTTGGGCCTGATCATCTCCGTCAGTCTGGTGCTGGCCGGTTGCGCCAACAACGGCACCGGCAGCAGCCTGCTCGGCTCAGGCACTGCCCCTGATCCACGTCTGACCAAAAGTACCGATTCGTCATTTTTCTCTACTTCAGGCCTTACCGCCTGCGCCGCTGCTGCAGGCGTAGGTATTCTGGCCTGTGCCGTTGCGAGTCCCAGCGACAAGGTGAAATGCATGGTTGTGGCGGGTATCGCTGCTTGCGGCGTCGCCATGGGGGCGAACTATTACTATGACTACCGGCGCAGCAAGTACTCCGACACCACCCAGCGCCTGCAGCTGATGAGTGACGATGTAAAAGCCGACACCGAAAAAGTTGCCCAGCGTACTTACACGCTGCAGCAGGTCATCAACGACGACAAAGAGCGCATCGCCGGTATTCAGAAATCCATCAAAACCAAGACACTGGACAAAGCCAAGGCTCAGCAAGAGATCGCCAGTGTCGACAGCAACCTGGCTCAGATGAATAAAGACCTGACCGGCATGCGCTCCAAAGTAGCTGAATACAAGAAGACCGCTGACCTTGAGCGCGCCAATAGTGGCGGCACACAGGTCACTGCTATCGACGGCGAGATCAGCAAAATGAACAGCAAGGTCGCGTCTTTGCAAAAAGAAGTGGACGGCCTTTACAGCCAGCGCCAAGCCATCACATTGGGTTGAACTGAACATGAATATTAGAGCACTGATTGCCAGCTCGGCCCTGTTGCTTATGGCCGGTTGTGCCACTCAACCCGGCAGCTGTGATTCAAACAACGCCGAGGCGAGCCTGATCACCAAGATGAACTGCGATCATTCCGGTGGTTACAGCGATCAGGTCCGCATACGCGAACAGGAGCTGACCGATGCACGCGCTGAAAACGCCTCCTTTCGCGACGTGTACAACGCCCTGCAAGAGCAACGACAGTCGACCAGCAAGAGCCTTGCCGAGCAACAAAGGCAACAGGCGACGCTGGACAGTTCAATGAGCAAGCTCTTGAGCCAGCTCAAGGCCCGGCATGCCGACAAGGCGCAGGTGCAACAACAGATCGCAGATCTTGAAAAACAGATGGCCGACAAGAAAAAGGCTGTCGCCAGTACCGACCCGGCAGTGGTCGAGGCACGCCAGCAGGAACTCAAAGCGCTGCAGCAGAAGGTTTCCAGACTGCAGCTAAGTCTGGGTTACGAATAAAGCGTAAATATCTTCAGAGGCCCCATGGGGCCTTATCTGATCCGGGACCGGTCCCATGCAACGCATCACTATCGACGCCACGTCCCACCCTGCCGAGCTGCTGAACACACTGGAGAGCAAGGTTGCGTTGCTGCGTCGCCACTTTCCGCCCAGCGTGTCCAGGCTGTTTGCCATTCCGCGTGCGGGTACCGACGGCACGCTGCAATGGTGGTCTGAACTAGGCGGTCAGCACTTGCCGTATCACAGCCTCGACGCTGGCGCGCAACAGGCGTTGCTCGCACGCTACCTGCAGCGCCAGCAAGCCATTGTGCAGTTGGCGGATGAGCTGCAGGCGCGCGATAGAGCTGATGAGGCCAATAGTCTTCGTACGCTTGTCGGCGCCCCTGCGCTGAACAACCTTTATAGTCTCAATGACGAGCCTGTAGTCATCCGCTGGGGTATGGCGCAGCCAGTGGCCCCTGCAATCCCGTCGACATTACCAGTGTCATCACTCGCCAGCCCGGCATCAAGGCGATGGTGGCTGCGTATTCCGGTTTTGCTGCTATTACTGCCGTTACTGTTGATACTACTGTGGCTGCTATGGGCATGGCGCGGGAGCGTGTGGAACGTGTTCAATACGGCCCCTATGGGTAATTACTCATGCACACAGGGTGTGCCCGCCCCTGACTTTGCCGTGGTGCTGGATACTTCCGGCTCGATGAATCTGAACATCGATACGTCTTCTGAAGACGAGGCCTGGATGTATCAGGTCGGTGGCGCGCTTCCCGCCGACAACCCGAGAAAAGCTCGCGTGCTTGCTGAACCGACTCGCCTGACTGTCGCCAAGCAAGCCTTTGGCGCGATGCTCGGGCAACTGCACCCAGACATTGATACACGCTTGATCACTTTTCAAGGCTGTGAGGGCACGGTCGATCAAGGCGTGTTCCAGCGTGATGCGCGTCAGCAATTGCTGGCCGGGGTTGGAAAACTCAGCGCGGACGGGGGTACGCCATTAGTCGCCAGCCTTATCAAGTCGGCAAGTCTGGTGGACGGGCGTTTTAAAGATGCCTTGGTGGTCATGTTTGTCGATGGCGAGGACGGTTGTGGGCAAAACGCTTGCGAGGTGTCCGCCCGTATCGCCCGTCAGCAGCCAAGATTGCGGATCAATGTTGTCAATATCAGCGATAGCAAGCTTTCAAACTGTATCGCTGAAAATACCGGTGGCCGTGTATATGCCGCGCGCGAAGCGGGAGAGGTACAAAGGATGCTGCGCGAAGCCATGGAAGAAGTCGCAGCGGCCCCCGCGTGTACAGAGAAAAAAATCCCCGGCGAGTGATATGGCCATGCACCCGAGGCGCGCGCGCTCGATCAGGACTCGTGCGCGTGTCACCTTGACCCGCCCCCTTCTAATCTTGAGTCTGGCGAGGCCTGCTAAACCATCTTTTGAATGCCTCATGACCATCATCGACATAAGTAAAGATAACGGGCACTACCAACAGGCTTAGTACGGTCGAGGCCAATAGTCCGCCGATGACGACCACCGCCATCGGCTGGCGGAAGCCTGATTCGCCACCCCATCCCAGTGCGGTCGGCAACATGCCCGCGCCCATTGCGATGGTGGTCATCAGGATCGGCCGGGCGCGTTTGTGGCAGGCGTCGATCAACGCGTCATAGCGGCTCACGGTCGGTGCACGGCGGGCCATGATTGCGTATTCCACCAGCAGGATCGAGTTCTTGGTCACGATCCCCATCAGCATCAGCAAACCGATGACCGACGCCATGGAAAAACTCATCCCGCCGATCAACAGTGCCAACAGTGCGCCGCCCAACGATAGAGGCAGCGCCGAGAGGATTGTCAGCGGCTGCATAAAGTCATGGAACAACAGCACCAGTACCGCGTATATACAGAACACGCCGACGGCCATCGCCAGGCTGAAGTTGCCAAACAACTCGCTCATCAACTGCAACTCGCCCTGCTCCACCAGTTTTACTTGCGCTGGCAGGTTCTGCATGACCGGCAACTGCCTGGCCTGCTCCATCACTTCGCCCAGGTTGCTGCCATTGAGTTCGATGGACAGCGTGATATTGCGCAAGCGATCGATACGATCAATCTGCGCGGGGCCGCTGCCCATGCTGAGCTCGCCCAGCGACGCCAGTGCTATCTGGCCATCACGCCCGGTGACCCTTAACTGACCGAGGCTTTGCAGATCGGTGCGCACTTGCGGCTGCATGCGCACCCGCACATTGACCTGGCGCTGGGACAGATTGATCTTGCCCAGGGACGAGCTGTATTCGCCATAGGTGGCCATGCGCAGAGTGTCGGCGATGTCCTGGCTACTGATGCCCTGCTCTGCCGCGCGGACAACATCCGGGCGCATCTGGATTTCCGGCCGTTGTACCGCAGCACTTGAGGTGACGTTGCCGATGCCTTTTATCTGGCGTAACTGCGGTTCAAGCGCGGCGGCAGTCCGCTCCAGCAAATCGCCATCATCGCTGGCAAGGACGATGTCCAGCCGTTCGCCGCTGGCGTCACCGCCGACCGTCACCCGCACACCAGGCAAGCTGCGCAGACTTTCACGCATGCTCGCTTCCACCTGGGATTGTTTCAGTGCGCGCTGGTCACGCGGCAGCAAATCGACGGTCAGTTTCGCATCGCGATCACCTGCACCGCCCGTTTCGCCGCTGCCGGCCGCGATGAACACGTGGGCCACTTCAGGAATCGCGCGTAAACGCTTTTCAGCCTGCAAGGCAACCTCACCGGTCTGAGCCAGACTGCTGCCGGGCGGCAGTTCCAGGCTGACGGTGCTGCTGGCAATGTCCTGGGCAGGCAGAAAGCTGGTCGGCAGCAACGGGATCAGCGCCAGCGAGCCGATAAACAAAGCACCAACAATGGCCATGGTGGTCTTGCGGCGGCTCAGGCTGGTGTGAATCCAGCCCAGATAACGTCTCATCAAACCGCTGTCATGCTCGCCATGCGGACGTGGCTTGAGTAAATACGCCGCCATCATCGGCGTCAGAAGACGGGCGACCAGCAACGAAAACATCAACGCAGCGCTGGCCGTCACACCGAACTGGCGAAACAGTTTGCCGGAAATCCCGCCCATGAAAGCGGTCGGCAGGAATACCGCGACCAGGGTCACGGTGGTTGCCAATACCGCAAGGCCGATCTCGTCGGACGCCTCAATCGCGGCCTGTCGCGGGGTTTTGCCCATGCGCAGGTGTCGCGCAATGTTTTCGACCTCAACAATGGCATCGTCGACCAGAATGCCGATTACCAGCGCCAGCGCCAACAGCGAAACGGTATTGAGGCTAAAGCCGGCAAAATACATCACGCCGAAGGTCGGTATGATCGACAAAGGCAGTGCCGTGGCCACGATAATCGTCGCCCGCCAGTCACGCAGGAACCACCAGACCACCAAAACCGCCAGTAACATCCCTTCGTAGAGCAGCGCCATAGAGCCACGATAGTTTTCCATCACCGGCTCGACGGCATTACTCGCCTCTTCGATACGCACATCAGGGTGTTGTATGGCGAACTCATTGACTGCCTGACGCAAATCCCTGGTCACGCCGACGTCGGAAAAACCCAGGGAGCGGATGACCTGAAAGCCAATCACCGGTTTGCCGTCGCGATACGCCAGGGTGTTGCGCTCGGCATGGGTGTCACGCACGGTTGCCAGTTGCTGCACTGCGAGCATTCGTCCATCGCTAACGGGAATGCGGATGGCGCCCAGCGCCGCCGGGTCGTCAATGCCGCCCAGGACACGCAGCGCCTGTTGACCGCTGCCCAGATCGCCCTGGCCGCCGGAATTGTCTTTCTGCATCGCCCGCAACCGATCCGCGATGTCGGTCACACTCAGACCCAGGCCGGCCATTAACGCCGGATCAAGGTCAACCTGGACTTCGCGGTCCACACCGCCCACGCGGCTGATCTTTGCGACACCACGTACGGTCAGCAGCTGCTTGCTCAACTCATTGTCGACAAACCATGACAACGCTTCTTCGTCCATCCGTGGCGCATCGACCACATAGGTCAGCAACGCCGTGGTATTGGTGGTCAGGCGGGTTACCGATGGCGTGTCGAGGTTGGCGGGCAATTCAGCCGCAGCGCTGTCCACCGCATTGCGTACTTCGTTGAGGGCTTCGTTGCCATCCTTGTCGATGTCGAAGATGACATTGATGAGGACGCTGCCTTCGGTAATTTGCGTGGTGACATGCTTGAGCAGGCGCAACGAGGTCAGCTTGTCTTCGAGCTTGCGCGCGACTTCGGTTTCCAGTTGTTCGGGGGCGGCCCCTTCCAGCGAGGCACTGATGACCACTGCAGGCAGATCGGTATCGGGAAAGTCCTGAATACCGAGGCGCTCGAACCCGAGGAAACCAAACAGGGTCAGCAGTAAAAACAGCATGACCGCCGGGACCGGGTAACGAATCGACAGCGCGGAGATATTCATTGCACACGGGCCTCGGCGTTGACCAGTGTCACGCTGGCCCCGTCATTGAGAAAGGCCCCACCGCTACGGACGATCTGTGCCTGCTCTGGCAGGCCGCCGAGGATTTCCAGCGCCGATCCACGACGTCTTCCGACCTCGACCACCTGTTGGCTGACGCGCATGTCCTTGCCCAGCACAAACACATAAGAGCGCCCGTCGCGCAGGATCACGCTGGTGTCCGGAACCGTCAGCGCCGGGCTGGACGGCAGTTCGATGCGACCGCTGGCGTACATGCCGGCGCGCGCCACAGACCCCACCGGCAGGGAGACATAGACCAGCGCCCTGCTGGTCTTGCTGTCGAGCATTGGCGAGACCAGCCGCACGCGCCCTTGCACCGCAATACCACCGGGCAGCGTCACACGGGCGAGCTGACCGGCCTTGACGCCTGGCAGTTGCTGGGCATCCAGTTCCGCCTGCCACTCGATGCGGCCATCGCGGATCATCCTGAACATTTCACTGCCCGCCGATACCACATCGCCAAGCAAGGCCTTGCGCCCGGAGATAATCCCGTCATCCACCGCGACGATGCGCGTCTGCGCAAGCTTGATCCGGATGCTGCGCAGATCGGCATTCGCCGAGGCCAGGTCAGCTTCGGCGGTCTGCACCTTGACCCGGTACTCTTCCAGTTTCTGCTCGGACAGGGCGCCGCTCTGACCTACCGAGGCCGCCCGCCTGGCATTGGAGCGGGCTTCCTGCAGTTGCGCAGTGGCCTGGGCGGCCGCCGACTTCTGCTTGTTTTCCTCAGCCAGCACGCTGTCATCGGCCAGGGTCGCCAAAACCTGGCCCTTCTTCACCTGATCGCCGATATCAGCCTTCAGGCTGGCGATACGCAAGCTTCCGGTCTCTGCACTGATCACGGCTTCCTGCCACGGCGCAAGCGCACCACTGGCCACCCGTTCCTGCGGCCAGTCTTCGCGGCGCGGTTGCACTGCCTCTACCGTCAGGCTGGTGGCCGGCGGCGCCGCAGCGGCCGGGGGCGGCTCTGCGCGGCCAGACAATAGCCAGCCCGAAACGCCCAACACCGCCAGCGTCAGCAGCCCATAAACGTGTATCTTCCTCATACGCCGCCCCGCTTCGGTGTTTCACCGGCCAAACCTTCGCGACTGTCCTGCCATCCACCGCCCAGGGCCTTGTACAGGGCAATCCAGTAGCGAACCTGATTTTGTTGCACGGTGATCAATTCGATTTCTGCCGACAGCGCCGAGCGTCGAGCCTCTTCGCGGTCCAGCAGGCTGGCATTGCCGGCCTGCCAGTTGCGGTCTGTGGCCTGGAACGACGCTTCATAACCCTCACTGGCCCGTTGCGTACTGGCTTGCGAACGCCGCGCCGCGTCCAGGCGCACCAGCGCCTGCTCGACCTCCATTACCGCTGTGCGCAGGGTTTGCCGGTAGGTCGCCAGCGCCGAGTCATAATCTGCCCGCGCCGAGTCCACTGCCGCCCGGCGCTTGCCTGCGTCGAACAGCGGAACAGTCAGTTGCGGGCCGAGGCTCCATTCGCGGCTGAATACTCCGGTGGTGGTCCCCACCTCGAACGAGCCAACCAGGCTCAGGCTGGGCAGACGATCAGCCTGGGCAGCGCCGATCTTCGCATTCGCGGCGGCCAGTTCGCGTTCGCTGGACGCCAGGTCCGGGCGCTGGCGCAACAGGTTGGCAGGTATTTCCCGAACATCCAGCAACGCAGGCTGCGGCAGTCTCGCCGGATTATGGCTGAGCACTTCCCGTACCTGATCCTCGTTGCTGCCGGTCAGCTCCACCAGGCTCTTGAGCAGCACATCGCACTCGCCTTGCTGTTTGATGAGGGTCGCATTACTGGATGCCGCACTGGCGTCGCTCAACGATGAATCAGCGGCGGCGGTAAACCCGGCCTGAAACGACACGCGAGTCAGGCGTGCGGTCTGTTCCTGGGATTGCGCCTGATCACGGTAAGCGTTCACCAGCATCTGGCAGCCGCGGTACTGCACAAAGTCATCACCGACCTCGGCGGCCAGCGATACACGAGCGTCATGCCAGTCATTGACACGTGCTTCGAGCAGATTGCGCGACGCCTCGTCGGTGCGTCGCAGTTTGCCGAACAGGTCCAGTTCCCAGGATGCATCGAGGGTTGCCCCGGAGGTCTTACCGCTCTGGCGCACCCCGCTCTGCCTGATGCCGGCGCGTGACTTGCTCACGCCGCCGCTCACTTGCGGCAGCCGGTCGGCAACGCTGCCGTCCAGCGTCGCGCGTGCCTGGGCAATGCGTGCCAGAGCCTTATCGAGAGACGGGCTGTCTGCCTGTGCCATACGCAGCAGGGTTGCCAGTGCCGGGTCATTGAACTGTTGCCACCAATCCTGCAGTCCGACCATCGACGCGCCATAGGGCAGCGGCGCATGCCACTGGCTGGCAACCTTCACCGCAGGCAATTGGTAGTCCGGGCCTAATGTACAGCCACTCAGCAATGAGACCAGAAGCGTCGACAACAGGAAGTGGCCAGCAGGTTTGCCAATAGACATAAAGCTCTCGAAGATTCCGGAACAGTGGCGTCTTGAGAAAGGAAGCAACGGGGCAAGAATCCGGACGATCAGGAGCGTTGTCGCAAGGTTTCTTACAGCGCCATAAATCCCTTTCGTAGCATGCATTTAACGCCTGAGACCGCAGGAAGTCTGTCGTGGAATACGGGGACAGTCCCACGGCGATAAGTTGGCGATCACCCTGAGGTTCTTACAGAATCGGGCTCTGCTCGAAGCGAGTATCAATGAATCCGTACCTGTGCCACCAAGGGATCGACTATGGAAGAGTTAAGCAATCTCAAGAAACTGGAGTCGAATGCGCGCACCTACGCAGCGACCTTCCAGCAGCTGTTTGTCAGCGGCAGAGGCATGCGAGTCAAGGACGCCAACGGCCAGGAATACCTTGACTGCCTGTCCAACGCTGGCACGCTTGCATTGGGTCATAACCCACCGGTGGTCCGTGAAGCGGTGATCGAATTTCTGAACAGTGATCATCTGCAGCAGGCCCTTGACCTGGCCACACCGGCCAAGCACGCCTTCGTCGAAGAACTGTTCGCAACGTTGCCTGCCAGCATGCGTGACAACAGCAAAATCCTGTTCTGCGGCCCCAGCGGCTCAGACGCGGTCGAAGCCGCAATCAAACTGGCCCGTCATTACACCCAGCGCTCGCCGCTGATGTCTTTCCACGGGGGTTATCACGGCATGACCGCTGGTGCGTTGTCGGCCATGGGCAACCTCAACCCCAAGGCAGGCCTGCTGGCCCAGGGCACCCACTTCCTGCCCTTCCCCTATCGCTTCCGCTGCCCGTTCGGCACCGATGGTGAACATACTGACCGCCTCTCCATCGAGTACATCCGCACTGTACTCAGTGACCCGGAAAGCGGTGTGCCCAAACCGGCTGCGGTGGTGGTCGAAGTGATCCAGGGCGAAGGCGGCTGCATCGCAGCATCGGCAGAGTGGCTGCGCGCCGTGCGGGAGATCACCCATGAGCTCGGGATCTTGCTGATTATCGACGAAGTGCAAACCGGCCTCGGACGTACCGGCAACCTGTTTGCCATCGAACACTCCGGGATAACGCCGGATATTCTGGTGCTGTCCAAGGCCATCGGTGGCGGTTACCCGATATCAGTGATCGTCTATGCCGAGCACCTGGATACATGGGGCCCTGGCATGCACGCAGGTACCTTCCGTGGCAACCAGGTGGCAATGGTGGCCGGGGCTGCGACCATGCGTCATATCAAGGAGCACGATCTGGTCGGCAATGCCACGCGCCGGGGTGAGCAGTTGCACAGCGGGCTGGAGGACATCGCCCGGCAGTTTCCGTTTATCGGCGATGTTCGTGGTCGTGGCCTGATGCTCGGTGTGGAAATCGTCAAGCCGACCAACGGGTCACGTCCGGGGGCTGGCGATGGCGCGCGGGCGCGGGCGATCAAGCTGGAGTGCTTCAACAACGGCATGATCATCGAGACCGGTGGACGCAACAGTGCAGTCCTGCGCTTCCTGCCACCGTTGAACATTACCGAGTCGGAAGTGGGCATGATCCTCGACCGCTTCGAACAGTCCCTCAAGAGCAGTAGCGCGGCTCGGGTTTCCAGTGTCAGCGCGGTAGGCTGAGTCCTCGCAACAGCTTGCCAGAGAGGCTGGCGCAGACGACAGCTACCCGTCGACTGCGCCAGTCTCGCGAGCAGCATTCCCCCCTTTGGCTTCCTGCCTGGATGTAATAAGCCGATCTTTGTGACTCCACCGGCAGCAAGCGCTTGTCAGTGCGCGGTCGCACGCACGCGCCCTTCTCCACTGGGCAGGACATCCTTGTCCTGCAATCCCCCTGTCAATCCCGTGCCAGTGCCTCGATCGGATCGAGCTGTGCCGCGTTACGTGCCGGTACGAAGCCGAACACGATGCCGATCAATGTCGAGCAGATGAACGCAGTGACAATCGAGCCCAGGGAGAACACCATCTGCCACTCCTTGACCAGCAGTGAAAACACATAGCCGATCACGAACGACAGGCTGATGCCGATGACCCCGCCAATCAGGCAGACCATCACCGCCTCCACCAGAAACTGCTGACGGATATCCGACTGGCGTGCCCCGACGGCCATGCGAATGCCGATCTCGCGCGTCCGTTCCGTGACCGACACCAGCATGATGTTCATCACCCCGATGCCGCCGACCGCCAGCGAGATCACCGCGATCAACGACAGCAACAGGGCCAGCGACTGACTGGTCTTCTGCACCGTTTGCATCACGCTGTCGAGGTTGTAGGTGAAGAAGTCCTTGGTCCCGTGCCGCTTTTGCAACAGCTTGTTGACGTTGTCCTCGACCACCTTGCTTGGCTGTCCGTCCTTGACCCGCACGGTGATGCCGTCCAGGTAGGTCTGACCCAGCAGGCGTCCGGAGGCGGTTTCGTAGGGCATCCAGATATTCAGGTTCTTGCTGGTGTCGAAGATGTTTTTCTTGTTCTCGGTCACGCCGATCACCGTACACGGCAGGTTACCCACCAGGATCACCTGGCCCAGCGGGTCGACCTTGGGACCGAACAGGCGAATCCGCGTGTTGTGATCGATCACCACCACCTGTGCCTGCCGCCGGGCGTCATCCTTGTTGAAACCCACCCCCAGGCCCATCTTCGTGCCACGCACCTGGAAGTAGCTCGGGCTGACCCCGCTCACCGTCGCCGATACGTCGATATTTCGGTAGCGCACCAGCAGGTTGCGGCCGATATTCGGTGTGGCGCTGTCGATGTAGTACTCACTGCTCAACGCCGCCACATCGGACAGCGCCAGGGTCTGGATATCCATGGACTTGGTGTCGCCAAAGTCACTGCCTGGGAACACCTCGATGGTATTGCTGCCGATGGCCTGGATGTCCTTGAGCACATAGCGCTTGGCCCCTTCGCCGATCGCTACGATCGACACCACCGAGGTGATGCCGATGATGATCCCGAGCATGGTCAGCAGCGTGCGCATGCGATGCGAGATCAGCGCCACCCACGCCATGACGAAAGCTTCCTGGAACAGGCCGATGTTAGCCATCAGCCGGTTGCCCTGCCTGGGTTTGGTCGGCAGGCGCTCGGTGGTTTTTTCGTTGATGATCGGGCGATCGGTGTTGACCCGGTCGGCGATGATCTCGCCGTCACGCATCTCGATGATGCGCTCGGCGTGCGCTGCCACCTTCTCGTCGTGAGTCACCAAAATCACGGTGTGTCCGGCGCTGTTGAGCTCCAGGAGGATATTCATCACCTCCTTGCCGCTCACGCTGTCGAGGGCGCCAGTGGGTTCGTCGGCCAGAATGATCTCGCCGCCGTTCATCAAGGCCCGGGCGATACTCACCCGCTGCTGCTGGCCGCCTGACAACTGGCTTGGCCGATGCTCCAGATGCCCGGACAGGCCCAGACGCTCGAGCAGCTTCTGCGCGCGCTCCACGCGCATGCCCTTGCCGGTGCCTGCGTAGATAGCTGGCATTTCGACATTCTGGATCGCCGCCAGGTGCGGCAACAGGTGATAACGCTGGAAAATGAAACCGAAGTGATCGCGACGCAGCTCTGCCAGCTCATCATCGGTAAGCGTACCGGTTTCACGCCCGTCGACCTTGTAACTGCCGCTGTTGGGGTGGTCCAGACAGCCCAGCACGTTCATCAGCGTTGACTTGCCGGAACCCGAGGCCCCGGTAATGGCAACCAGTTCGCCGGCATTGATCGTGAGGTTGATGTCATTAAGCGCGATGAAGTCCTTTTCGCCGGCGACGAAACGACGGGTGACACCGTTGAGTTCCAGAAGAGCTCGACTCATGGTCAGGCCCCCGCTGCTGCTGGTGTAGCCGACGGTTCACCGATCACCACCTGGTCACCCTCGGCAAGGCCACTCTTGATCTCGACCCGCACGTTGTTGTTGATGCCGGTCTGCACATTGCGGCTCTGGGCCTGGCCCTGCGCGTCCACCACACGCACCGGGAAGCTGCCGTCGCCATTCTTGTCGCCCAGGGCCGCAACAGGGACAGTCAACACGTCCTTGGCCTTTTCACGCACGATATGCACTTGGGCGGTCATCGAAATACGCAGGCGGTGATCAGGGTTGGGGACGTCGAACAATGCGTTGTAGAACACCGCACTGTTCGGTTTGCTGGCGGTGCTGGATTGCGCATCAAGGAAGTTTTGCGGCGCTGGCTCCGTGCCTTTCAGCTTGGCGTAATAGCGTTTTTCGGCATCGCCGAGGATGGTGAAATACACCTCTTGCCCGGGGGTGATATGAATCACGTCGGCCTCGGAGACCTGAGCCTTGACGGTCATGGTGTCCAGATCCGCCAATTTGAGAATCACCGGTGTCAGTTGGCTGGCGATCACAGTCTGACCTTCCTGCGTCACGATACCCACCACATCACCACTGATCGGCGCGACGATACGGGTGTAGCCCAGGTTGATCCTGGCGGTCTCGATCTGGATTCTTGCGTCGCGCACCTGGGCTTCCAGCGACCGCAGGTTGGCACTCCGGACCTCGAAGTCCGATTGCGCCGTATCGAAGTCCTTTTGCGAGATCGCATCATCCGCACGCAGTTGCTTGTAGCGCTGGTAAATGGCTTTGGCGTCCTTGAGCTGTGCGACAGCCGCATCCTTCTGGGCGATCAGGTTCTGTTCGTTGACCTGCGACTGGCGCAGCGTGTTCTGCAGCACCACGGGATCGATTTCCGCCAGCCACTGACCCTGTTTGACCTTGTCGCCCAGATTGACCTTCAAAGACTTGAGCTGGCCCGAGACCTGCGCGCCGACGTCAACCTGCTTGATGCCCTGCAGCACCCCGCTGGCCAGCACCGAGTTTTCGATATCGGTGCGTTCGACCTTGGCAGTCAGGTACTCCGGAGCCTTTTCCGGGGACTGGACGCTGTAGGCAATACCCGCTGCCAGAACCAACAACACGACAACGATGAGCACTTTGCGAAACTTCAACTTTTTCATAGAAAGCCACGAATGTGTTGAGGATTGACCCGGCGATCAGCCGCCGGGCTTGAAGAAACGACGTTATTCATGGGGTAGCCACCAGTTCGCCAGATGCCGTACATGCTGCGCCTTGAGGATGGTGAAATGGTTGCCCGGTCCACGCCAGACAGTGAGATCCGGGGCACACTGGCGCCAGCCGCTGACCATCGCCTGTTGTTCGCGCTGATTGCCCGCCGCATCCAGCACCGGGTCATCGGCCAGCACCAGACGCACCGGCCCGGTGTAGATCTGCGACGGTTGATAACGTGTACGCAACGCCGTACCGAATGCCCGCGCAGGCCCGCGCATTGCGTCCGGCGACGAACGCTGCGGCAACATCCCTGCGCGCACCATCCCGGCATGCAACAAGCGCATCTGGCCGACATCGTCTTGGGCCCGGAAGGCCGCACGATCAATGCCCAGCGACTTGCCCGCAGCCAGTTCCATGGTCTCGATCAAACGCTCCAGTACGCCTATCGCGGTGTAAGGTTTGCCCACCACCCCGTTGCCGCCCGGCGACTCGCTGTCGATCAGTGTCAGCGAAGCCACTTCGCGGCCGCGTGCCGTCAGGCGCTGGGCCATTTCAAAGGCTACCCAGCCGCCGAACGAATGACCGAGCAGATGCACCGGCCCTTCGGGGTGAGTGCTGTCGAGTGCTTGCAGATACGCCTCGGCGGCGGTTTCCACCAGGCTGTAAGGCACCGTGCGGCCATCCAGCCCGCGCGGTTGCAGCCCGTGGATCGGCCAGTGCGGGCCTAATGCCTCGGCCAGACCGATGAAGCCGGTCACACTGTCTCCTGCCCCCGGTACGCAGAACACTGGCGCGTGGTCGCGACGTCCGCCCTGAATCGTCAGCAACGGCCGGTGGGCGCTGTCAGCCTCCCGTGGCCGATCGGGCAGATCAGCCAGCGCCTGGCTGATCGCCTGACCCAGGCCCTCGATATGCGGCGGCTTCATCATGCTCATGTGATCGCCCGCAACCTTGATACTGCGCAACTGACTGACGGGCAGGACGCTGTCCCAACCCAGGTAACCGCTGTGTTTCTGCGAGTTGGGTTGCCACTCGCTGGCAGTGAACAGGTGCAGCGCCACGCTGTTGGGGTAAACCGTGTAATTAGCCTGTGCATGACCGTGAGCCACCTCTCGGTCGAGGTACTGGCAAAGACCCTCGTTCGTGTAGATGTCCAGCTCCGGCGGCAGTGCACCCTGCTCACGGCAGTGCTGCAGGAGCCCGGCGAAATCAAAGTCCTGGCGGTTTGCACGCACTCGCTCCAGGGCCTCCAGAGCCTGCGCGCATTCGCCGCGGGCTTTCCAGAACTGCTCGCAGTGTTCCAGCAGGTGCTGACGGTGGGCGGTCTTCAGGTCCCAGCGCTCGCGACCCTGATCCACCAGGCGCGGCATGTAGGTGTCGAGCATGCCGATAAACTCTACCTGCTCGTCCATGCCCTCCAGCTGGATGGCGATTTCGTAGGCCAGAAGCCCACCGAACGACCAGCCCGCCAGGCGATAAGGTCCGTGCGGCTGAACACTGCGCATCGCACCCAGCAAGCGCGTCGCCAGGCATTCCATGGTCAGCAACTGTTCCTGACCGAGCGGGATGCCGCTCAACCCGTAGACCGGAATATCGCTGTCGATGTGTACCGCCAGTGCCGCGAAGTGCACATCCTGGCCGGTGAACTCGTGGACCAGGAACAATGGACGCTGGTTGCCGGAGGTGCGCACCGGCACCAGTTGCTCATGAAGCTGCGCTGCAACCTCTTCGCTGCGGCTGCCCAGCAGGCTGGCCAGGGCGGCCACGCTGGCGTGCTGGAAAACATCGGCCAGGGACACCGCCAAGCCACTCTGCACCAGTTGGTTGACCAGTCGCACGGCCATCAGCGAGTGACCGCCGAGATCGAAGAAGCTGTCATGACGTCCCACCTGCTGTAATTCGAGTACCTCCGCCCAGGCTTTCGCCAGACGAATCTCCAACTCCCCTGCCGGGGCTTCAAAGGCGCGGTTCGCGAACTGATCCGCTGTCGGCGCTGGCAATGCCTGGACGTCCACCTTGCCATTGAGCGTCAGCGGCAAGTCTGGCAGGCAGATGAAGACGCTCGGGACCATGTATTCCGGCAAGCTGGCGCTCAGTTGCGCACGCAGGGCCTCCGGCTCGGGTGCTTCAACGTCAGCGTGCACGGTGTAATACGCCACCAGACGCGTGTCGCCCGGGCTGTCTTCGCGCGCCACCACCACGGAGTTACGCACGCCATCGCACCCATGCAGGCTGCTTTCGACTTCCCCAAGCTCGACGCGGAAGCCGCGGACCTTCACCTGGCCATCGTTACGCGCCAGGTATTCGAGGTTGCCGTCCGGCAACCAGCGCGCCAGGTCGCCAGTGCGATAGAGCCGCGCGCCTGCCTGCTGACTGAACGGGTCGTCGCTGAAGCGTTCGGCGCTCAGTTCCGGGCGATTCAGGTAGCCAAGCGCGACCCCGACACCGCCGATGTAGATCTCGCCGACGCTGCCCATCGGCACCGGCTCGCCGCAAACGTCGAGCAGATAGATGCGCACGTTGGCGTTGGGTTTGCCGATCGGCAGGCTCAGGGTGCCTGGCTGCACATCAAACACTTCGTAACGAGTGGCGCACGTAGTGGCCTCGGTTGGGCCATAGCCGTTGAACAGGCGCACTTGGGACGAGTGCTCACGCACCCGGCGGAACGACGCCGGATCCGCCCGTTCGCCACCGCACTCCAGCATGCGCAAGCCGGCCAGGGCTTCGGGAATCAACCCGGCATACAGGTTGAACAAGGCGGTCGAGCTGAACATCACCGTGACTGCGTGGCGTTTGAGCAGGGCGGCAAAGGCAGCCGGCTCAAGCAACACGGAAGGCTCGACGATTATCGACTGGCCGCCATTGAGCAACGCACCCCAGATCTCCGGGCTGCTGGCGTCGAACGCCGGGTTGCAAGAAAACGCCACGCGGTCATCGGCACGGAAGTCGTAGTTATCCCGCACCAGTCGCACGATGCCGTTGTGGGTCACGATCACGCCTTTGGGTATGCCGGTGGAGCCGGAGGTGTAGATGATGCACGCCGGGGTCTCGCCTGCGACTTCAGCTGCAAGCGCGACTGGCCCTTGGCCGGCCACTGATAGATCCAGGGTGTCCAGATCGAGTCGCGGCGTCGTTTCAGGTGCTGTCAGCTCGCTGCGGGTCAGCAACATGAGTGCTTCGCTGTCCTCGAGCATGAAGCGCACACGTTCTTCGGGGGCCAGGCGATCCAGCGCCAGGTACGCCGCGCCGCACTTGAGCGTGGCCAGCATACTGGTCAGCAGCTCCACCGAACGATCCAGCAGGATCGCCACTCGGGCTCCCGCTTTCACGCCGTGCTGGCGCAAGTGCTGAGCCAGGGCGTTGGCGCGGCTGTCGAGTTCGGCGTAGGTCAGCGTCTGCTCGCCCTGGCGGGCCGCAATCGCTTGAGGTCGAGACGCTGCATGCGCCTCGAAAAGGCGATGCATCAACGGACCCTGAGGGTAAGCGCGGTCGGTTGCATTGAGACCGCTCAACAGGTGCTCGCGCTCGACCGCATCCACCAATGGCACGTGTTCCAGTATGCGGTGCTCATTGGCGACCATGGCTTCCAGCAGTCGCTGGAAATAGCCCAGGTAACGGTCCATGGTGCTTTCGTCGAACAGCGCCGTGGCGTATTCCAGCGTGCCGATCAATTGATCGCCAACCTCGGTCATGTCCAGCACCAGATCGAACTTGGCCGTGTGGTCGTTTACCGCCACGCCTTGCAGGTTCATGGCGCCGAGCGACAGGTCGGACGTTTCGTTGTTCTGCCAGGACAACATCGCCTGGAAGATCGGGCTGTGGGACATGCTGCGTTGCGGACGAACCACCTCGACCACCTGTTCGAACGGCAGGTCCTGATGGCTCTGCGCTGCCAGCGTCTGACGCTTGACCTGCTGCATCAACGCTTCGACGCTCGGTGCGCCGGACAGATCGACGCGTATCGCCAGGGTGTTGACGAAGAACCCGATCAGGTCCTCCACTTCGGCCCGCAGGCGGTTGGCCACCGGTGTACCGATCACCACATCATCCTGACCGGCCAGACGCCCCAGCAGCGAGGCCCATGCGACCATCACGGTCATGAACAGCGTGCTGCCATGCCGCTGGCTCAGGGCCTTGAGGCCGCTGGTCAGCTCGGCATCGAGCACCAGGCCGCGAATATTGCCGCTGTAGTCCTGTTGTGCCGGGCGCGGCCGGTCGGTCGGCAAGGTCAGCAAGGCTGGTGCACCGCCCAGGGTCTGCTGCCAGTATTGACGCTGTTGCTGCAGCACGTCGCCGCTCAGCCAGTTGCGCTGCCACACGGCATAGTCGGCGTATTGCACCGGCAAGGTGGGCAACGGATCCTCGGCACCGGCACTGAACGCGGCATAGAGCGCACTCAGCTCACGAGTCAATACATCCGCGGACCAGCCGTCGGAGACGATATGGTGCATGGTCACCAGCAACACGTGATCGTCCTCGGCCATGCGCACCAGACGTCCGCGTACCAGCGGACCGTTGAGCAGATCGAAGCCTTCGTTGGCTTCTTCAGCGGTGATGGCGAGCAGCTGCTCTTCAGCATCCGCCTGCCCGGTCAGCACCTGCAGTTGCAGGCTGAAACCGATATCGGCCGAGGCTATGTGTTGTGCAACGTCCTCGCCATGCACTTGCACGAAGGTCGTACGCAGCACTTCGTGGCGGGCGACGATACGGTCCAGCGCGCGTTTCAGCGCAGGGTTATCCAGAGTGCCACGTAGACGCAGCCCTGCCGGAATATGGTAAGCCGCGCTGCCGCCCTCCAGCTGTGCGAGGAACCACAGGCGCTGCTGGGCAAACGACAGCGGCAAGGTCTGGTCGCGGGACACCGGCACGATAGGCGGCTGGCTGCTGCCTTTGGCGTCGGCGAGAATGCGTGCCATGGCGGCCAGTTCCGGCTGGGCGAAGATATCCGCCAGGCCCAGCTCGACACCCAGGTGCTGGCGCACTTGGGAAATCAGACGCATCGCCAGCAGCGAGTGCCCGCCGAGCTCGAAGAACTGGTCATGACGGCCCACCTGTTCAAGGTTGAGCAGGTTCTGCCAGATCTGCGCCAGCGCCATCTCGGTGTCGCCTTGCGGTTCCACATGTTCACGGCTGGCAAAGGCCTCGGCTTGCGGAGCCGGCAGCGCCTTGCGATCGAGCTTGCGGTTCGGCGTCAATGGCAAGGCGTCGAGGATCACGAACGCACTCGGCAGCATGTACTCGGCCAGTTGAGGCGCCAGCTCAGCGCGCAGGCTGGCGGCATCCAGGCTCGCTTGTGGCTGACCGACCACATAAGCCACCAGGCGTTTGTCTCCCGGAGTGTCTTCCCGGGCGATCACCACCGCTTCCTTGACCCCGGTGCAATTGCCGAGACGGGCTTCGATTTCACCCAGCTCGATACGGAAACCGCGCACCTTGACCTGGAAGTCGTTACGACCCAGGTACTCGATCCGGCCGTCGGCCATGTAGCGTGCCAAATCGCCGGTTTTGTACATCCTGGCCTCAGGGCTGTTGCTGAACGGGTCCGCGAGGAAGCGTTCGGCGTTGACCTCTTCAAGATTCAGGTAACCCCGTGCCACGCCGTCGCCACCAATGAAGATCTCACCGGCCACGCCATACGGCACCGGTTGTTGATGGGCATCAAGCAGGTAGATACGCGTGTTGGCCATCGGCTTGCCAATGGTCGCGTTACCGCTGCCTTCGCTGCCAGCGGCAGCGTCGTGGCTGACGTAGGCGGCGGTGCAGGACACCGTCGCCTCGGTCGGGCCATAGGTGTTGATCAGACGGGTGTGCGCCGGGCGCACCTCGTCCCAGAGCTTGAGCTTCTGTGCCGACAATGCGTCGCCGGTGACGTTGATCAAACGGACCTCGGCCAGGCGTTGCGCTGCAGCCTGCGGCTGGTTGTGCCATTCGGCCACCAGCGTGTGCCAGTGCGCAGCAGTCAAGTGCAGAACGGTCGGGTAAATACCGTGATTTTCAGTCCCCTCACTGCCGAAGATCTCGCGACTTGGCGCCAGGGTGGCGCCGGCCAGCAGCGCCGGGAAGATTTCCTCCACCGACAGGTCGAAGTTCAAGGTGTTCTGTTGCAGCACGGTGTCGCTCTGGGACAGGGCAAACAGACGTGCGGCATCGACGCTGTAGTTGACCAGACCGCGATGTTCGATCATCACCCCCTTCGGATTGCCAGTCGAGCCCGAGGTATAGATCACATACGCCAGGTTGCGCACGCCGAGGGCTTCCACCACCGGGTTATCGTCACGCTCGGTAAAGGTGTTGCGCTGATCATCGTCGAGCAGCACCAGCGGCAAGGTCAGGGTTGGCAAGCGCTTCTGCAGATCACGCTGGGTCAGCAACGCCGCTGGCTGGCTGTCGGTGATCATGTATGCCAGGCGCTCGGCCGGATAGGCGGGGTCAAGTGGTACATAAGCCGCCCCTGCCTTGAGCACACCGAGCAGGCCGATCATCATTTCCACGCCACGCTCGACACAGATCGCCACCCGATCGTCAGGGCCAATGCCCAGGCCGATCAGGTGATGAGCCAGACGGTTGGCCTGACGGTTCAGTTCGGCATAACTCAAGCGCTGCGCCTGGAAGGCCACGGCGATGGCGTCGGGCTGTGCCTGAACCTTTGCTTCGAACAGCTGATGAATCGTGCAGTCGTGCGGGTAAGGCACGTCGGTAGCATTGAGGTCGACCAGTAGATGCTGGCGTTCCACCGCATCGAGCAACGGCACCTGTTCCAGCAACTGGCGGTCGTCGGCGACCATGGCTTCCAGCAAGCGCTGGAAGTAGCCCATGTAGCGCTGCAGGGTGCTTTCGTCGAACAGTGCCGTGGCGTATTCCAGGGTGCCGATCAATTGATCGCCGACCTCGGTCATGTCCAGCGTCAGGTCGAACTTGGCGGTATGGCCAGCCACTGCGACGCCCTGCAGGCTCATGTCGCCAAGCGCCAGATCGGACGTTTCGTTGTTCTGCCACGACAACATGGCCTGGAAAATCGGGCTGTGGGACAGGCTGCGCTGCGGGCGCACCACCTCAACCACCTGTTCGAACGGCAGGTCCTGATTCGCCTGGGCGGCCAGGGTCTGCTGTTTGACCTGCTGCAACAGACTTTGCACGCTCGGTGTCCCCGACAGGTCGACGCGCACGGCCAGGGTGTTGACGAAGAACCCGATCAGGTCCTCCACCTCGGCGCGCATGCGGTTGGCCACCGGCGTACCGATCACCACGTCGTCCTGACCCGCCAAGCGTCCGAGCAGCGCAGCCCATGCGGCCATGACCGTCATGAACAGGCTGCTGCCATGCCGCTGGCTCAGCGCCTTGAGGCCACGGGTCAGGTCGGCGTCGAGTACCAGCCCGAGCAACTGACCGCTGTAGTCCTGTTGTGCCGGGCGTGGCCGGTCGGTCGGCAAGGTCAGCAAGGCCGGCGCGCCGGCCAGAGTCTGCTGCCAGTACTGGCGCTGTTGCTGCAGCACGTCGCCGCTCAGCCAGTTGCGCTGCCACAGCGCATAATCGGCGTATTGCACCGGCAACGCAGGCAACGGATCCTCGGCGCCTTCGCTGAACGCTGCATAGAGCATGCCCAGTTCACGGGTCAACACGCCAGCGGACCAGCCGTCAGAGACGATGTGGTGCATGGTCACCAGCAACACATGGTCGTCATCGGCCATGCGCACCAGGCGTCCGCGCACCAGCGGCCCGTTCACCAGATCGAAGCCCTCTTCGGCCTCTTCGGCGGCGATGGCGAGCAGTTGTTGTTCCGCATCCGCCTGCCCGTTCAGCACCTGCAGTTGCAGGCTGAAGCCGATATCGGCCGGGGCGATGCACTGCAGCGGATCCTGGTCCTGCTCCTGGACAAAGGTCGTACGCAATGCCTCGTGGCGCGCAACGATACGGTCCAGCGCCCGCTTCAGGGCCACTTGATCGAGGCTGCCGCGCAGACGCAGACCGGCTGGAATGTGATAAGCCGCACTGCCGCCGTCCAGCTGCGCGAGGAACCACAGGCGTTGCTGGGCAAACGACAGCGGCAAGGACTGATCGCGGGACACCGGCACGATGGGCTGCTGGCTGCTGCCGGCAGCGTGCGCCACTACCTGAGCCAGCGCCGCCAGTTCCGGTTGGGCGAAGATGTCCGCCAGACTCAGCTCGACGCCCATGCGCTGACGCACCTGGGAAATCAGGCGCATTGCCAGCAGCGAGTGCCCGCCCAGTTCGAAGAAGTGGTCATGACGCCCTACTGCTTCCAGGTTGAGCAGGTTCTGCCAGATCTGCGCCAGGGCTTTTTCGCTGGTGCCTTGCGGGGCGACATGTTCACGACTGGCAAAGGCATCGTCCGCCGGGGCCGGCAGGGCCTTGCGATCGAGCTTGCGATTCGGCGTCAGCGGCAGTGCATCAAGCAGCACGAACGCACTTGGCAGCATGTACTCGGCCAGTTGCGGCGCCAGTTCGGCGCGCAGTCTGGCGGCGTCCAGGTTTGTTTGTGGCTGGGCGATCACGTAGGCCACGAGGCGTTTTTCGCCGGGATTGTCTTCCCGGGCGATCACCACCGCTTCCTTGACCCCGGTGCAATTGCCCAGACGGGCTTCGATTTCGCCCAGTTCGATACGGAAACCACGCACTTTGACCTGGAAGTCGTTACGCCCCAGGTACTCGATACGACCGTCGGCCATGTAGCGTGCCAGGTCACCGGTTTTGTACATTCTGGCATCAAGGCTTTCGCTGAACGGATCAGCGAGGAAGCGCTCGGCGTTGACTTTTTCAAGGTTCAGGTAACCTCGTGCCACGCCGTCGCCACCGATGAAAATCTCACCGGCCACGCCGTATGGCACTGGCTGCTGGTGTTCGTCGAGCAGGTAGATGCGGGTGTTGGCCATCGGCTTGCCGATGGTCGCGTTACCACTGCCTTCGCTGCCGGCCGCAGCGTCATGGCTGACGTAGGCCGCAGTGCAGGACACCGTCGCTTCGGTCGGCCCGTAAGTGTTGATCAGGCGCGTGTGTGCCGGGCGCACCTCATCCCAGAGCTTGAGTTTCTGTGCCGACAATGCGTCACCGGTGACGTTGATCAGGCGCACCTCGGCCAGGCGTTGTTCAGCAGCCTGCGGCTGGTTGTGCCATTCGGCCACCAGCGTGTGCCAGTGCGCAGCGGTCAAGTGCAGAACGGTCGGGTAAATGCCGTGATTTTCAGTGCCTTCACTGCCGAATATCTCGCGGCTTGGCGCCAGGGTGGCTCCGGCCAGCAGCGCCGGGAAGATCTCCTCCACCGACAGGTCGAAGTTCAGGGTGTTTTGTTGCAGCACCGTGTCGCTCTGGGACAGGCCGAACAGGCGTGCAGCATCGACGCTGTAGTTGACCAGGCCGCGGTGTTCGATCATCACGCCCTTCGGGTTGCCGGTGGAACCGGAGGTGTAGATCACATACGCCAGGTTGCGCACGCCGAGGGTCGGTACGACCGGGTTGTCATCACACTCGGTGAAGCCTTGGCAATGCTCGTCGTCGAGCAATACCAGCGGCATGGACAGTGCGGGCAAGCGCTCCTGCAAGCCGCGCTGGGTGAGCAACGCCGCTGGCTGACTGTCGTTGATCATGTAGGCCAGACGCTCGGCCGGGTAAGCCGGGTCCAGCGGCACATAGGCAGCACCGGCTTTGAGCACGCCGAGCAGGCCGACTATCATTTTCACCCCACGTTCGACGCAGATCGCCACCCGATCATCAGGGCCGATGCCGAGGCTGATCAGGTGATGAGCCAGACGGTTGGCCTGACGGTTCAAGTCGGCATAGCTCAAGCGCTGCGCCTGGAAAGCCACGGCGATGGCCTCGGGCTGTGCCCGGACCTTTTCTTCGAACAGCTGATGAATCGTGGCGTCTTGCGGGTAAGGCACGTTGGTAGCGTTAAGGTCGATCAGCAGATGCTTGCGCTCCACCGCATCAAGCAGTGGCACATGTTCCAGCGCCTGGCGGTCATCGGCGACCATGGCGTGCAGCAAGCGCTTCAGGTAGCCCAGATAACGGGCGATGGTGCTTTCATCGAACAACGCGGTGGCGTATTCCAGCGAACCAAGCAACTGACCCTGCGCTTCGCCGATGTCCAGCGAGAGATCGAACTTGGACAGTGTATGGCCTGCGCTCAGGCTTTCCAGTTGCAGATCGCCGAGGACCAAATCCCCGCCGCTCATGTCCTGCCAGCTGAGCATGGCCTGGAACACCGGGCTGTGCGACAGGCTGCGCACCGGCTTGATCACTTCCACCACTTGTTCGAACGGCAGGTCCTGATGGTCCTGGGCGCCTAAGGTGTTGGTCTTGACCTGCGCCAGCAGAGTCTCTGCCGTGGGCTTGTCGCTGAGGTCGACGCGGATCGCCAGGGTATTGACGAACAGGCCCACCAGCCCTTCGGCTTCACTGCGTGTGCGGTTGGCCACTGGCGTGCCGATGACCACGTCGTCCTGACCGGACAGACGCCCCAGCAGCGCAGCCCAGGCGGCCATGATGGTCATGAACAGGGTGCTGCCGTGACGTTGGCTCAAGGCCTTGAGGCCGCGAGTCAGATCCTCGTCGAAAACGATGGGCAGCACCGCGCCGGCGTAGTCCTGCTGCGCCGGACGTACCCGGTCGGTGGGCAACATCAGCAGCGCCGGAGCGTCTGCCAGGGTTTGCTGCCAGTAGTCGCTTTGTTGCTGCAGCAGATCGCCGCTCAGCCAGCGACGCTGCCACACTGCGTAGTCCAGGTATTGCAGCGGCAGTGGCGCCAGCGGGTCGTCCTGGCCCTGGCTGAATGCCGCATAGAGCGCGGCCAGTTCACGGGTCAGCACGCCAATCGACCAGCCGTCGGAAACGATGTGGTGCATGGTCAGCAACAGGACGTGATGGTCCTCGGCCATACGGATCAGGCGGCCACGGATCAACGGGCCCTGTTCCAGATCGAAGCCTTGCAGCGACTCTTCGCTGGCCAGTGCCTGAAGCTTCTCCTTGGCATCCACCAGCCCTTGCAGATCATGCAGTTGCAGGTTGAAGCCGGCATCCGCCGGGCTGATCCGTTGCAATGGCTGTTCGTCATCGCCCTGAATGAAGGTGGTGCGCAAGCCCTCATGGCGCGCCACGATGCGCTCCAGCGCCCGTTGCATCGCCGCGCGATCCAGCTCGCCACGCAGGCCCAGACCGACAGGCATGTGGTAGGCCGCGCTGGCGCCTTCCATCTTGGCGAGGAACCACAGACGTTGCTGGCCGAACGACAATGGCCAGGCCTGATCGCGTGCCACCGGCACGATATCCGGCAGGATGCTGCGTCCTGCCTGGGCGATGGCCAGCGCCAGTGCACTCAGTTCGGGGTGGGCAAACAACGCGGCCAGGCTCAGTTCGACGCCCAACTGCTGGCGAATCTGCGAAATCAGGCGCATCGCCAGCAATGAATGGCCGCCCAGCTCGAAGAACTGGTCGTGACGGCTGACGCGTTCAAGCTGGAGCAAGTCGCTCCAGATTTGCGCCAGCAGGGTTTCGGTTTCGCCCTGTGGGGCTTCGTAATCACGACGGATCAGTGCATCGGCGTCCGGTGCCGGCAAGGCTTTGCGGTCCAGCTTGCCATTCGGGGTCAGTGGCAGTGCATCGAGCAGTACATAGGCCACCGGGATCATGTAGGCCGGCAATTGCTCCTGCAGCCAGCCGCGCAGGCTGTCGATGTCTACCGAAGCATGGCCTGCGCTCAGGGTGTAATAGGCCACCAGACGCTTGTCGCCCGGTACATCTTCGCGTGCAGCCACCACGGCTTCATGAATGGCCGGGTGTTTGGCCAGGCGTGCATCGATCTCGCCCAGTTCGATACGGAAGCCACGGATCTTCACCTGATCGTCGTTACGACCGAGGTATTCGATATTGCCGTCTGGCAGGTAGCGGCCAAGATCGCCGGTGCGGTACATGCGTGCCGCTGGCTGCGGGCTGAACGGATCTTTGACAAAGCGCTCGGCAGTGAGGTCGTCGCGGTTCAGATAACCCCGTGCCACACCGGCACCACCGATGTAGATTTCACCGGCAACACCCAGTGGCACGGGCTGTTGCTGTTCGTCCAGCAAGTAAAACTGTGTATTGCCCACTGGTTTGCCGATGTGCGCAGCGAAGCCGTGTTCGCGGTCCATCGCCACCCAGCTTGAGTACGTAGTGGTTTCCGAAGGGCCGTAGAGGTTGCACAGGCGCTGCACACCGGTTTTTTCGAACAGATTTTCCACCAGGCTGCGCTTGAGCGCTTCACCGGCCACGTTCACGGTGTGCACCGATTCCGGCAGGCCGTTGACTTCCAGCAGCGCTTTCAGCGCCGACGGTACGGTGTTGATCAGGCCGATATCGTGCTCGCCGTGTTGCAGTTCCAGCACGTTCTTGACGACCTCGATGCTGCCACCCGAGGTCAGCGGCGCGAAGCACTCGTAGACCGCAAGGTCAAAGTTCAGCGAAGTGGAGAACAGCGTTTTTTCCAGTGCAGAGCCGTCGAAAGCGGTGTGCGCCCAGGTCAGGAAATTCACGGTGTTGCGGTGTTCGATCATCACGCCTTTCGGCAGACCGGTCGAACCGGAGGTGTAGATCAGGTACGCCAGATGCGCAGAAGTCAGACCAGGCACTTGCGGATTCTGGACGGATTGGTCCTGCCAATCGCTAAGATCAAGATTGATGACAGGTGCCGAAACGTCGGCCAACAGGCCCTGAGTCGCGGTTTGAGCCAGTACTGCGGCAGGCGCACTGTCCTGCAACATGTAGGCAATACGTTCCGCTGGATAAGCCGGGTCGAGCGGCACGTAACCGCCGCCCGCCTTGAGGACCGCCAGCAAACCGACGACCATCGCGGCGCCACGTTCAACACAGATTCCGACGCGAGAATCCGGCTGCACGCCCTGCTTAATCAACGCATGGGCCAGGCGGTTGGACTGCTCGTTAAGCTCGCGATACGTCAGGCGCTGCTCGCCGTGGACTACTGCCAGCGCCTGAGGCGTGCGCTCGACCTGGGCTTCGAACATCCCATGGATGGTCTGCTGCTGCGAGTAATCCAGCGCGGTAGCGTTCAGGCCATACACCAGATGCTCACGCTCCGCCGCCGACAGAACCGACAAGCCTGCCAGCGGCACTTCGCCGGACTGTTCCAGTGCGCTGACCACATTCTCCAGAGTGGTCTGCACATACGCGCAGATGCGTTGCGCATCGATGCAGGCACTGGCTTGAATCGTCAAACTGAAGCCCGTTCCCTCATCGTTTACTGAAAGGGTCAGCGGATAGTTGGTGCGTTCTTCGCCACGCAGGCTTTCAATGCCTTGCCAGGCGTCCAGTGTCTGCTGGTTGGCCTGACCGGCGACATGCCGGTAGTTGAGCAAGGCGCTGAACAGCGGCGTTGAAGCGGCCACGCCACTGCAACGCTGTGCCAGTACCAGCGAGGCGTGTTCATGGGCAAGCAGCCCGCTGAGCCTGGTGTGGGTAGCCTTAAGACCGCTGCGCACGCCCTGCTCGCCCAGCGTGACACGCAGCGGCAAGGTATTGATGAACATTCCCAGTGCACGGTCGGACCCGGCGCCGCCCTGCAGGCGACCGAGCAACACGGTGCCGAACACCACCTCCTCTTTGCCTGACACAGCGCCCAGAACACGTGCCCATGCCAGGTGATACAGACTGGCGGAGCTGACCCCGAACTGCCGGGCCTGCAAGCGCAGGCGGCGGCTCAGGTCCATATCGACCGGCTGGTGCACCTCCTCGATACCGCGACCGTCGCCCTGCACGTCCAGCAGGCCGAACGGCAGCGTCGGCTCATCGATGTCACCGAGCATGTCGCGGAAAAAACGCTTCGTGCTCCTCGCGGCTCACGCCGAGCATGGCTTGCGCCACGTAATTGCGGTAAGGCACGGACGGTGGCAGGGAGGCCTGCTGCCCGAGCATGTACGACTCGATTTCGCTGGTGAGCGTGCGCAGCGACGTGGCGTCGTCCACCAAATGATGGAACAGCAGCATGCCCAGCCAGCGGTCGTTTTCCGCGTCATGTGCATAGCCGATGCGTAACATCGGCGCCTGACGAATGTCCAGACGCGTGTGACGAGGGTCCAGACGCTTGAGCAGTTGTTCGGCGATGTCGCCATCGGCCGGGTTCAGTACCCACTCATCCATACCCAGAGGCGCTTCACGCCAGATCACTTGCACCGCTGCATCGAGACGCTCCCAAAGCACGGCGGTGCGCAGGATATCGTGCCGGTCTATCACGCCTTGCAGTGCCTGGGCGAAACTGTGCAGACGTTCGAGGCTGTCAAAGGCAAACAGTGCGTATTGCAGATACGGGTCACCCTCGGTCGCGGCAAGGTGGTGATACAAAATCCCTTCCTGCAGCGGCGCCAGAGCGTAAATATCCTGCACGTTGGCCAGACCGCCGGGCACACTTGCCACCACGCGGTCGATATCATCCTGGCTCAACGCTGCCAGAGGCAGCATATCCGGTGTGATGCGCTCGCAGCCGGCGGGAATAAGGTTGGCGGGTACTTCAACGGCACCCTTGCCGCCCACCGCCGCCGCCAGGGCGGACAGGGTCGGCTGACTGAACAGCACGCGCACATCGGCAACCAGATCAATCTGGCGCATGCGCTCGATCAGTTTCACGGCCAGCAGTGAGTGACCGCCCAGTTCGAAGAAGTTGTCATGCCGACCGACCTGCTCCAGTTGCAGCAGGTCTTGCCAGATCCGCGCAATGGCCATCTCGGTGTCGTTTTCAGGTGCTGCGTAGCCACGACTGGCCAGCGCCGAGCGGTCGGGCACCGGCAACGCCTTGCGGTCGAGCTTGCCGTTGGCCGTCAGTGGCAACTCATCGAGTTGCACGTAGGCTGCGGGCACCATGTGCTCCGGCAATGCACCCTGCAGATGCTCGCGCAGGCTTTCGATGTCCAGCAGGCTCTCCGGCTGCTGCGCCGTGACATAGGCCACCAGACGCTTGTCGCCGGGCACATCCTCACGACACAACACAACGGCATCGCGGACGTCAGGATATTCAGCCAGACGCGCTTCGATCTCGCCCAGTTCGATACGGAAACCACGAATCTTCACCTGCTCATCGTTGCGCCCCAGGTATTCAAGGCTACCGTCGGCCAGCCAGCGTCCCAGGTCGCCGGTACGGTACATCCGCGCATCCGCTGTGTGGCTGAACGGATTGTCGAGGAAACGTTCGGCCGTCAGTGCTTCACGGTTCAGGTAGCCCCGAGCCACACCGGCACCGCCGACATACAGTTCGCCGACCACACCCACCGGCACCGGCTCGCCGCGGGCATCGAGAACATACAGCTGCAAGTCGGGAATGCGCCTGCCGATCGGGCTGGCGCCAAGACGCTGGGCGTCTTCGGGCTGCAACGGGTAATAGGTCACATGCACCGTGGTTTCGGTGATTCCGTACATGTTCACCAGTTGTGTGCCGGCGTTCGCTTGCCGGGCGTACCACGGCTTGAGCATCGCCGTTTCCAGCGCTTCACCACCGAAAATAACCTGACGCAGCGAATGTGCCTGAGTGTTCTCAGCCTGGGCAGCAATCAGTTGACGGAACGCACTTGGCGTCTGGTTGAGCACCGTCACCCCGGCACTGCACAGCAGGTTATAGAAGTCTTCGGGCGAGCGGCTGACCAGTTGCGGGACGATCAACAGACGGCCGCCGTGCAGCAGCGCGCCCCAGATTTCCCAGACCGAGAAATCGAAGGCGAACGAATGGAACAGCGCCCAGACATCCTGCTGGTTGAAACCGAACCATTCTTCGGTGGCCGAGAATAGCCGCGCAACGTTGCGATGTTCGATCATCACGCCTTTGGGCTTGCCGGTAGACCCGGAGGTGTAGATCACATAAGCCAGGTTGCCGGGCGTTACCGGCACCTGCGGATTACAGACGGATTCGTCCTGCAAGTCGTCGTCGAGACAGATAACCGGCACTTGCGAGACTGGCAAGGTGCCCTGCACTGAGCGCTGACTCAACAACGCTACTGGCGCGCTGTCACCAAGGGTGTAGGCCAGCCGTTCAAGGGGGTATGCAGGGTCCAGTGGCACGTATCCAGCGCCGGATTTGAGAATGCCCAGCAAGCCGATGATCATCGCCGGGCCGCGTTCGACGCAGATCGCCACCCGATCATCCGGACGAACGCCGTGAGCCAGCAGGCGATGGGCAACCTGGTTGGCGCGGGCGTTGAGTTCGCCGTAGCTCAGGGTCTGCTCTTCGAACACCAGCGCCACGGCGTCTGGCTGTTGCGCGGCGCGGGCTTCGAATTGCAGATGAATCGGTGTCTCGCTCGTATAGGCAGTGCCGGGCTGCTTCCACTGTTCAAGCAACTGCTCGCGCTCGCTGTCCGGCAGTATCGCAATGGCGTGCAATGGGGTCTGCGGTGCCTGCTCCAGCGCGTTGACCAGATTGCTCAAGGTTTGCTGCATGTAGGCGCAGATACGTGCGCCGTCGATCAGCGGTACGGTCTGTACGGTCAACAGGAAGTCTTCGCCCCGGTCATCGACGTTGAGGGTCAATGGATAGTTGGTGCGTTCTTCATCGCCCAGCGCCAGGGCGTGCATGCCATTCCAGGCCGTCAGCGTCTCATCGGTCACAGCAACGCTGGTGTGGCGATAGTTGAGCAGCGCGCTGAACAACGGAGCCGGTGCGACCACGCCGCTGCAACGCTGGGCCAGCGCCAGAGACGCGTGTTCATGCCCGAGCAATGCGGTCAGCCGTCGGTGCGTGGCCTTGACCCCGTCACGCACGCCTTGGTCGCCCAGACTCACACGCAGCGGCAAGGTGTTGATAAACACGCCCAGCGCCCGTTCTGAGCCTTCACCACCTTGCATCCGGCCCAGCAGCACGGTGCCGAACACTACGTCGTCACGCCCCGAGGCCTTGCTCAACAGCTGCGCCCAGGCCAGGTGGACCAGGCTCGCGGCACTTACGCCCAGTTGACGGGCCTGAGCGCGCAAACGACGGCTGAGCTCCAGATCCACCGCCAGACAGCCTTCTTCGATGTCATGACCGTCACCTTGCACCTCTTGCAAACCAAACGGCAGCGTCGCCTCGTCAACGTCACTCAACATGTCGCGGAAGAACGCCTCATGTTCCTCCTGACTCATGCCCAGGCGAACCTGAGCGATGTAATTGCGATATGGCACCGTCAAGCCCAGTTGAGCACCCTGCCCCAGCAGGCAGGCCTGCATCTCATGGCGCACTACTTCCAGCGTGGTATGGTCCATGACCAGATGATGGAACTGCAGCCAGCCCAGCCAGCGCTGGTTTGGCTCATCCCAGGCATGTACAAGACGCATCATCGGCGCCCGACGAATGTCCAGACGCTGGTGGCGGGAGTCGAAACGCTGGTGCAACTGTGTCGCGACGTCGCCGCCTTGCGGGTCCGGGTCAAAGCTTTCACGCATCAGCAACGCCTGACGCCAGACCACTTGCATCGGTTCGTCCAGCCCCTCCCAGACCAGTGCGGTGCGCAGAATGTCATGGCGCTTGATCACGAACTGCAAGGCGCGGGCAAAGTCGTCGACATGTTCCTGGCTGTCGAAGGCGAACAGCGATTGCAGCAAATACGGATCTCCACGCTCAGCGCTGAGGTGGTGATAGAGGATGCCTTCCTGCAACGGCGACAGCGGGTAGATGTCCTGCACATTCGCCACGCCGCCCGGCACTGTGGCGACCACCTGATCGATCTGCGCCTGGGTCAGGTCGGCCAGCGGCAGCAGGTCCGGGGTGATGTGTTCGCAGTGCTCGGTAATCAGATTGGCGGGCACCACGATTTCCGTGCCGCCGCCGCCAACTGCTGCTGCCAGCGCCGCCAGCGTCGGCTGACCGAACAGCACGCGTACGTCCGAGCTCAAGCCCGACTGACGCATACGCCCGATCAGGCTGACGGCCAGCAGCGAATGACCGCCCAGCTCGAAGAAGTTGTCGTGACGACCGACCTGAGCAACGCCCAGCAGGTCTTGCCAGATAGCCGCGATCTGCGTTTCGGTTTCGCCTTGTGGGGCTTCATAACCACGGCTGATCAGTGCATCGGCTTCCGGTGCCGGCAAGGCCTTGCGGTCCAGCTTGCCGTTTGGCGTCAGTGGCAGTGCATCGAGCAGCACATAGGCCACCGGGATCATGTAGGCCGGCAATTGCTCCTGCAACCAGCCGCGCAGGCTGTCGATGTCTACCGAAGCATGACCTGCGCTCAGGGTGTAATAGGCCACCAGACGCTTGTCGCCCGGTACATCTTCGCGGGCGGTGACCACCGCTTCGTGGACCGCCGGGTGTTTGGCCAGACGCGCATCGATCTCGCCGAGCTCGATGCGGAAGCCGCGGATTTTCACCTGATCGTCGTTACGACCGAGGTATTCGATATTGCCGTCTGGCAGATAGCGACCCAGATCGCCGGTGCGGTACATGCGTGCCGCCGGGTTTTGGCTGAACGGGTCTTTGAGGAAGCGTTCGGCAGTCAGGTCGTCACGGTTCAGATAACCCCGCGCCACACCGGCACCGCCGATGTAGATTTCACCCGAGACACCCAGTGGCACTGGCTGCTGTTGCTCGTCCAGCAGGTAAAACTGCGTATTACCGACCGGCTTGCCGATGTGCGCAGCAAAGCCCTGTTCGCGGTCCATCGCCACCCAGCTTGAGTAGGTAGTGGTTTCCGAGGGCCATAGAGGTTGCACAGGCGCTGCACGCCTGTTTTTTCGAACAGGTTTTCTACCAGACTGCGCTTGAGCGCTTCACCGGCCACGTTCACGGTGTGTACCGACCTCGGCAAGCCATCAACGTCCAGCAAGGCCTTGAGCGCTGACGGCACGGTGTTGATCAGGCCGATATCGTGCTCGCCGTGTTGCAGTTCCAGCACGTTCTTGACGACCTCAATGCTGCCACCCGAGGTCAGCGGCGCGAAGCACTCGTAGACCGCAAGGTCAAAGTTCAGCGAAGTGGAGAACAGCGTTTTTTCCAGTGCAGAGCCGTCGAAAGCGGTGTGCGCCCAGGTCAGGAAATTCACGGTGTTGCGGTGTTCGATCATCACGCCTTTCGGCAGGCCGGTGGAGCCGGATGTGTAGATCAGGTACGCCAGATGCGCTGAAGTCAGCCCTGGCACCTGCGGATTCTGGACGGATTCGTCCTGCCAATTGCTCAGATCAAGATTGATCACAGGCACCGAAACGTCGGCCAACAGGCCCTGAGTCGCGGTTTGAGCCAGCACGGCCGCCGGAGCGCTGTCCTGCAACATGTAGGCAATACGTTCCGCTGGATAAGCCGGGTCGAGCGGCACGTAACCGCCGCCCGCCTTGAGGATCGCCAGCAAACCGACGACCATCGCGGCGCCACGTTCAACACAGATTCCGACGCGGGAATCCGGCTGCACGCCCTGCTTAATCAACGCATGAGCCAGGCGGTTGGCCTGCTGGTTGAGCTCGCGATACGTCAGGCGCTGCTCGCCGTGGACCACTGCCACGCCTTCCGGCGTGCGCTCGACCTGGGCTTCGAACATCCCGTGAATGGTCTGCTGCTGCGGGTAATCCAGTGCGGTGTCGTTGAACGCCACCAGCAACTGCTCGCGCTCGACAACTGGCAGGATCGACAAACCTTGCAATGACGTTTCTGGCGTCTGCTCCAGCGCCGTCAACAGGTTTTCCAGTGCCGTGTGCATGTAGCCGCACACACGTTGCGCGCCGATTGACGAAACCACCAACGCCGTCAGGCTGAACCCTTCGCCCAGATCGTCGACGTTCAAGGTCAGTGGGTAGTTGGTGCGTTCTTCACCGCTGAGTACCGCGATGCCCTGCCAGGCCTGCATGGCCTGGTCGGACACACTGCCGACCCACTGTGGCGATAGTTGAGCAGTGCGCTGAACAAGGGCGCCGGCGCGGCAACACCGCTGCAACGCTGGGCCAACGCCAGTGAGGCATGTTCGTGACCGAGCAATGCAGTCAGGCGCTTATGAGTGGCCTTGACCCCGTCACGCACACCCTGCTCACCCACTGAAACCCGCAGCGGCAAGGTGTTGATGAACATCCCCAAGGCTCGCTCGGCACCTTCGCCACCCTGCATCCGGCCCATCAGTACAGTGCCGAACACCACATCCTGCCTGTTTGACACCTTGCCCAGCACCTGAGCCCAGGCCAGATGCACCAGGCTCGCGGCACTCACCCCTTGCTGGCGGGCTTGAGCACGCAGGCGCAGGCTCATTTGGGGGGCCAGCGCCAGGCTGGCTTCCTCGATGTCGCGACCTTCACCCTGCACATCCTGCAAACCGAACGGCAGCGTCGGCTCGTCGATGTCGCCGAGCATGTCGCGGAAAAATGTTTCGTGATCGGCCTGGCTGACACCCAGGCGTGCCTGGGCCACATAGTTGCGATACGGCACGGGTACCGACGCCGCCAAAGTGTCGGCCTCGCCCGCCAGCCATGCCTGCATTTCATGCTTCACCACTTCCAGCGCGACGTGGTCCAGCGCCATGTGATGGAACAGCAGCATCGCGCAGATGCGCTGGTTGAGCGAGTCTTCGGCATAGGCCACACGCATCAAAGGTGCCTGGCCGATGTCCAGTCGGTAATGACGCGGATCAAAGCGGCTGTGCAGTTGCGCACCGATATCGCCGTCTGCCGGATCAAGCTCAAGTGCGTCAAGGTGCAACTGTGCCTGACGCCAGACCACTTGCACCGGCGAGTCCAGACTGTCCCATACCACGCTGGTGCGCAGAATGTCGTGACGGTCGATGACCATCTGCAAGGCCTGAACGAAGGCGTTCAGACGCTCGCTGTCAGCGAACGCGAACTGCGTCTGTAGCACATAGGGGTCGCCGATTTCGGCGGCCAGATGGTGATAAAGAATGCCTGCCTGCAACGGCGCCAGCGGGTAGATGTCCTGCACATTGGTCACGCCACCCGGCACGGTTGCGACGACTTGATCGATCTGCGCCTGGGTCAGGTCGGCCAGTGGCAGCAGCTCAGGCGTAATGCGTTGGCAGTCCTCGGTGATCAGGTTGGCGGGCACCACGACCTCGGTCCCACCGCCCACGGCTGCGGCCAGTGCAGCCAGGGTGGGTTGGCTGAACAGCACGCGCACGTCGGCGCTCAGGCCCAACTGGCGCATGCGCCCGGTCAGGCTCACTGCCAGCAGCGAATGGCCGCCGAGTTCGAAGAAGTTGTCGTGACGCCCGACCTGCTCGACGCCCAGCAGGTCTTGCCAGATAATCGCGATCTGCTCCTCGATTTCGCCTTGCGGCGCTTCGTAGCCACGGCTGATCAGCGCATCACCGTCCGGTGCCGGCAGCGCCTTGCGATCCAGCTTGCCGTTCGAGGTCAATGGCATGGCCTCGAGCAGTACATAAATGGCCGGAACCATGTATTCAGGCAACTGTTGCTGCAGGTGACCGCGCAGGGTTTCGATATCGACAGCAGTGTGCTCGGCAGACTGCGTGTAGTAAGCCACCAGACGTTTGTCGCCGGGTATGTCTTCGCGAGCAGTGACCACCGCTTCATGGACCGCCGGGTGTTTAGCCAGGGCGGCCTCGATTTCGCCGATTTCGATACGCAAGCCGCGGATCTTCACCTGAAAGTCATTACGGCCCAGGTATTCCAGCGCGCCATTGGCCAGCCAGCGACCGACGTCGCCGGTTTTGTACAGGCGTGCCTGCGGGTCGCTGGAGAACGGGTCAGCGATGAAACGCTCGGCACTCAGGTCCGGCTGATTCAGGTAACCCCGCGCCACGCCGATACCGCCAATGTGCAGCTCACCGGCCACACCCAATGGTTGCAACTGGCCCAAGGCATCGAGTACGTGCATCTGAATGTTGGCAATCGGGCGGCCGATGGGCACGCTGTCGCCCGGATCCGTCGGACGACATTCCCAGGCGGTAACGTCGATGGCCGCTTCGGTCGGGCCATACAGGTTGTGCAGTTCAACGCCCTTCAGGTGTTGCTCGAAGCGGCGCTGCAACGCACGAGGCAAGGCCTCGCCACTGCACAGCACGCGGCGCAGTTGCGGGAAGTCGCGGGTTGAGCGGTGTTCCAGAAACACATCGAGCATCGAGGGCACGAAGTGCAGCAGGGTAATGCCCGCGTCACTCATCACCTGCGCCAGGTAGTCCGGATCCTGATGGCCACCGGGACGGGCCATGACCAGTTCGGCACCGGTCAGCAGTGGCAGGAAAAACTCCCAGACCGAGACGTCGAAACCGAACGGGGTCTTTTGCAGTACGCGATCCTGACTGTTCACCTGATAGGCGTCGCGCGCCCAAAGCAGGCGGTTGACCACGCCCAGGTGCTCGTTCATCACGCCTTTGGGTGTACCGGTAGAGCCCGAGGTGTAAAGCACATAGGCCAGGTGATTCGGCTGCAGGCCCAGGGCCTTGGCATCCGGGTTGACGCTCGGCTGCCTGGCCAATTGCGCGCGGTCATCGCGGCCATCGAGCACCAGCACCGGAAGATCCGAGGCCGGCAGGTTGTCGCTCAGGTCCCGAGTGGTCAGCACTGCCTGCGGCGAGCTGTCCTCGAGCATATAAGTCTGGCGAGCGCTGGGCAGGTCAGGGTCGATCGGTACATAGGCGCCACCGGCCTTGAGAATACCCAAGAGCGCCACGACCATTTCCGCGCCGCGACGCAGGCTGACCGCGACCCGCGTATCCGGCTCCACGCCCAGCTCGATCAGGCGATGGGCGAGCTGGTTCGCCTGCTGGTTGAGTTCGGCGTAAGTGAGCAACGGCCCGCTGTCGCCGCGTACGGCGCAGGCATCCGGACGCTGGGCGGCCTGTTGTTCGATCAGTTGGTGAATCAGGACATCACGCGGATAAGGGTGGGCTGTGTCGTTGAAGCCCGTCAGCAACAGCTCGCGCTCATCGTCCGGCAGTATCGACAGGCTGTTCAGCGCTGCTTGCGGCGTGTGTTCCAGTGCGTCCACCAGGTTGCGCAGTGCAACCTGCATGTACTCGCCGATGCGCTGGGCATTGATTTGCTGGACAGCCTGAATGGTGAGCATGAAAGCATCGCCCAGGTCATCGACGTTCAGGCACAACGGATAGTTGGTGCGTTCCTCCATGCTCAGGGTCTGAATGCCCTGCCAGGCTGACAATGTTTCGCTCGAAGCCGCACTGCCGTTGCTGTGGCGGTAGTTGAGCAAGGTGCTGAACAGCGGCAGCGAACCGGGCACGCCGCTGCAGCGCTGGGCCAGCGACAGCGAGGCATGCTCATGCCCCAGCAGCGCCGACAGGCGCTGGTGAGTGACCTTGACCGCCGCCAGAGCGCTCTGGCTGCCGACGCTGATGCGCAGCGGCAAGGTGTTGATGAACATTCCCAGCGCCCGGTCGGCACCGTTGCCGCCCTGCATGCGGCCCATCAGTACGGTACCGAACACCACTTCTTCACGGCCCGAAACCCGACCTGCCACCTGGGCCCATGCCAGGTGCGCCAGACTGGCAGCGCTAACTCCCAACTGCCGCGCAATACTGCGTATACGGCTGCTCAGCTGGCTGTCGAGCACCTGATGCACTTCCTCGATACCACTGCCATCGCCCTGCACGTCCTGTATGCCGTAAGCCAGGGTCGGTTCGTCGATGTCGCCGAGCATGTCGCGGAAAAACGCTTCGTGCTCGGCCTGGCTGATACCCAGACGCGCCTGGGCCACATGGTTGCGATAAGGCACCGGGGTCGGCAATTGCTCGATCTGCCCCTGCAGGCTGGCCTGCATTTCCTCCACCACCACTTCCAGTGAGGTGTGATCCAGCGCCAGATGGTGGAACAGCAACATGCCGACCAGACGCTGGTGGGTGTTGTCCTCGGCGTAGGCGATGCGCATCAGCGGCGCCTGGCCGATGTCCAGGCGATAGTGACGCGGGTCAAAACGCTCGCGCAGTCGTGTCAGCACGTCACCGTCGAGCGGATCGATGGTCACTTCTTCCAGGCTCAGTTTCGCGTTGCGCCATACCACCTGTACCGGCTGTTCAAGCCCTTCCCAGACCACACTGGTGCGCAGGATGTCGTGGCGTTCTACCACGCTCTGCAAGGCCGCGGCGAAACCGGCCAGGCACTCGCGATCATCGAAGGCGAAGAGCATCTGCAAGACGTAGGGGTCACCTTCATCCGCGGCCAGGTGGTGATAGAGAATGCCTTCCTGCAAGGGGGCCAGAGCGTAGATGTCCTGGATGTTGGCCAGGCCGCCCGGCACGCTCGCCACAACGCGATCAATCCCTGCCTGATCCAGATCAGCCAGCGGCAGCATGTCCGGGGTAATACGCTCGCAGCCCTGTACGATCAGGTTATCCGGCACCTGTACTTCTGTGTACCCGCCCACCGCCGCGGCGAGTGCGGCCAGGGTCGGCTGGCTGAACAGCACGCGCACGTCAGCCGAGAGGTCGATCTGGCGCATGCGCTCGATCAGTTTGACGGCCAGCAAGGAATGCCCGCCCAGCTCGAAGAAATGATCGTGGCGGCCAACCTGCGGCACTTGCAGCAGAGACTGCCAGATCTGTGCGATGGCGATCTCGACGTCGCCCTCTGGCGGCGCGTATTCGCGCATTGCCAGCGCCTGAGCATCCGGTGCAGGCAACGCCTTTTGGTCGAGCTTGCCGTTGGCGGTCAGCGGGAAGCTGTCCAGGGCTACAAAAGCACTGGGCACCATGTAGTCGGCCAGGGACAGCAGCAACTGCGCACGCAAGTCAGCCGCCACGATTTCGTGGCCGGGCGCAGCGATCACATAGGCCACCAGGCGCTTGTCGCCCGGTTGATCTTCGCGGACCAGCACCAGCGCTTCGCGGACCGTGTTGCAGGCGGCCAGCACGGCTTGAATTTCGCCCAGCTCGATACGGAAACCACGGATCTTCACCTGGTCGTCGTTGCGGCCCAGGTAGTCGAGACTGCCATCGGCCATCCAGCGACCCAGGTCGCCGGTTCGGTACAGGCGCGCCTGAGGCTCCTTGCTGAACGGATTCGCCAGGAAACGCTCGGCCGTCAGCGCTTCACGGTTCAAGTAGCCCCGCGCAACGCCGGCGCCGCCGACATACAGCTCGCCGACCACACCCACCGGCACCGGCTCGCGGCGTGCATCAAGTACATACAACTGCAAATCGGGAATGCGCACACCAATAGGGCTCACGCCTGAACGCTGAGCATCTGCCGCCACCAGAGGGTGATAGGTCACATGCACCGTGGTTTCGGTGATGCCATACATGTTCACCAACTGCGTACCCGCGTTGATCACCCTGGCGTACCACGGCTTGAGCATCCCGGTGTCCAGCGCTTCGCCACCAAAAATCACCTGGCGCAAGGAGTGTCGCTGATCGCTCTCGCCCTGGGCATTGAGCAACTGGCGGAATGCACTCGGGGTCTGGTTGAGCACCGTCACTCCGGCGTTGCACAACAATGCGTAGCAGTCTTGCGGGGAGCGGCTGACCAGTTGCGGCACTATCAACAAACGCCCACCGTGCAACAGCGCGCCCCAGATTTCCCAGACCGAGAAGTCGAAAGCGAATGAATGGAACAAGGCCCAGACATCCTGCTCGTTGAAGCCAAACCAGCTCTGGGTGGCCGAGAACAGCCGGGCCACGTTGCGGTGCTCGACCATTACGCCCTTGGGCAGGCCGGTCGAACCGGAGGTGTAGATAACGTAAGCCAGGTGGCGCGGGCTGAGCCCGGTCAGTTGTGGATTGTGACCCGGTTGTGCCTGCAACGCCGGACTGTGCAGATCTACGCGTGGGCCATCGAACGAGCCCAGCAATGCCAGCCCCGCAGCATCGGCCAGCACCGCCATCGGCGCGCTGTCCTGCAACTGATAGGCGATACGCTCGGCCGGATAGGCCGGGTCAATCGGCACGTAACCCGCACCGGCCTTGAGCACCCCGAGCAGGCCGACAATCATTTCCAGGCTGCGCTCGACACAGATCGCCACCCGGTCATCCGGCTGCACGCCAAGGCCCAGCAGGTAGTGGGCTACCTGGTTGGCGCGGGTGTTCAGCTCGGCATAGGTCAGGGTGCGCTCTTCATAGTCCAGGGCCACGGCATTCGGCTGCGCCACCACCCAGGCTTCGAAGGTACGGTGAATCAAGGCGTCGTCGGCCTGCAGCGCATGCGGGGTGTTCCAGCTTTCCAGCAGTTGCTGGCGCTCGCTGGCAGGCAGGATATTCAGTGCTCCCAGCGCTGCGTCCGGGGTCTGCTCCAGTGCTTGCACCAGATTTTCCAGCACACAGTGCATGTAGGTACACACACGCTTGGCACCGATCTGCCCTTCGGCCATGACGGTCAGGTTGAAACCTTCGCCCAGGTCATCCACGCATAAGGTCAGCGGGTAGTTGGTGCGTTCTTCGCCATGCAGCGCCTGAATACCTTCCCAGGCGGCCAGCGCCTGGTCGCTCGCGTCGAGATCACCGGTATGGCGGAAGTTGAGCAGCGAGCTGAACAATGGTGTCGAAGCAGGTACGCCACTGCAACGCTGGGCCAGTACCAGCGAGGCGTGTTCATGGGCCAGCAGCCCGCTGAGTCGTGCGTGAGTGGCTTTCAGACCGCTGCGCACACCCTGCTCGCCCAGCGTGACACGCAGCGGCAAGGTATTGATGAACATTCCCAGCGCCCGGTCGGACCCGGCGCCGCCTTGCAGGCGACCGAGCAACACGGTGCCGAACACCACGTCCTCTTTGCCTGATACAGCGCCCAGCACACGGGCCCAGGCCAGGTGATACAGGCTGGCTGAGCTGACCCCGAGTTGGCGGGCCTGCACGCGCAGGCGTCGGCTCAGGTCGACGTCGACCAACTGGCGCACTTCTTCGATACCACGTCCGTCGCCCTGCACGTCCTGCAGACCGAACGGCAGCGTCGGTTCATCGATGTCACCCAGCATGTCGCGGAAAAACGCCTCGTGCTCCTCGCGGCTAACGCCGAGCATGGCCTGGGCCACGTAGTTGCGATAAGGCACGGACGGCGGCAGCGAGGCTTGCTGACCGAGCATGTGCGCTTCGATTTCGCTGCTCAGAATGCGCAGCGAGGTGGCATCGTCGACCAGGTGATGGAACAGGAGCATGCCCAGCCAGCGGTTGTTCGCCGCGTCCTGTGCGTAGCCGATGCGCAGCATCGGCGCCTGACGGATGTCCAGGCGCGTATGACGAGGGTCCAGGCGCTTGAGCAATTTTTCGGTGATATCGCCATCGGCCGGGTCCAGCACCTGTTCATCCAGACCCAGGGTCGCTTCACGCCAGACTACCTGCACCGGTGCGTCGAGACGCTCCCAAAGCACCGCGGTGCGCAGGATATCGTGCCGCGCTATGACACCTTGCAGCGCCTGGGCGAAACTGTGCAGACGCTCGAGGCTGTCAAAGGCAAACAGTGCGTATTGCAGATAGGGGTCACCTTCGGCCGCAGCAAGGTGGTGATACAAAATCCCCTCCTGCAATGGCGCCAGCGCGTAGATGTCCTGCACGTTGGCCAGACCGCCGGGCACGCTGGCTACTACACGATCTATGTCGTCCTGGCTCAGTGACACCAGCGGCAGCATGTCCGGGGTGATGCGTTCGCAGTTGGCGGGAATAAGGTTGGCGGGTACCTCGACGGCCCCCTTGCCGCCCACCGCCTCCGCCAGGGCAGACAGGGTCGGCTGGCTGAACAGCACGCGCACGTCGGCAACCAGATCGATCTGGCGCATGCGCTCGATCAATTTCACGGCCAGCAGCGAGTGACCGCCCAGTTCGAAGAAATGGTCATGCCGACCGACCTGCTCCAGTTGCAGCAGGTCTTGCCAGATCCGTGCAATGGCCATCTCGGTGTCGCCCTCGGGCGCTTCGTAGCCGCGACTGGCCACCGCCGAGCGGTCAGGCGCAGGCAAAGCCTTGCGGTCGAGCTTGCCATTGGCGGTCAGCGGGAAGCTTTCCAGACTGACAAAGGCGCTCGGCAGCATGTACTCGGCCAGCGACAGGCGCAGTTGCTCGCGCAAGTGGGTGGCGTCCAGTTCGGCGCCCGCGGTACCGATGACATAGGCCACCAGACGCTTGTCGCCCGGTTCGTCCTCACGGACCAGCACCATGGCATCCTGTACACCGTCACACGCGACGAGTTGCGCTTCGATCTCGCCCAACTCGATGCGGAAGCCACGAATCTTGACCTGTTCGTCGTTCCGGCCCAGGTACTCAAGGCTGCCATCGGCCAGCCAGCGGCCCAGGTCACCGGTGCGGTACAGGCGCGCACCCGGCGCCGTGTTGAACGGGTTATCGATGAAACGCTCGGCCGTCAGTGCTTCACGGTTCAGGTAGCCACGTGCCACACCGGCACCGCCGACATACAACTCGCCGACCACGCCGACTGGCACCGGTTCGCCATGGGTGTCGAGGACATACAGTTGCAAATCGGGAATGCGCCTGCCGATCGGGCTGGCACCGATACGCTGTGCATCGTCGGCCTGCAACGGGTAATAGGTCACATGCACCGTGGTTTCGGTGATGCCGTACATATTTACCAGTTGTGTACCGGCGTTCGCTTGCCGGGCATACCACGGCTTGAGCATCGCCGTTTCCAGCGCTTCTCCACCGAAAATCACCTGGCGCAGCGAATGCGCCTGCTCGTTCTCGCCCTGTGCGGCAATCAGCTGGCGGAACGCACTCGGTGTCTGGTTGAGCACCGTGACCCCGGCACTGCACAGCAGGTCGTGGAAGTATCGAGGTGAACGGCTGACCAGTTGCGGCACGATCAGCAGACGTCCGCCGTGCAGCAGCGCGCCCCAGATTTCCCAGACCGAGAAGTCGAAGGCGAACGAGTGGAACAGCGCCCACACATCCTGCTCGCCGAATCCGAACCAGTCTTGAGTGGCCGAGAACAGCCGCGCAACGTTGCGATGCTCGACCATCACGCCTTTGGGCAGACCGGTCGAGCCGGAGGTGTAGATGACGTAGGCCAGGCTCGCAGCCGTCAGCCCCGACACCTCTGGATTGCAGACGGATTCGTCCTGCAAGTCGGCATCGTCAAGGCTAATGATGGGGACTTCCGTCACTGGCAAGGCTTGCTGCACTGACTGTTGACTCAACAACGCCACCGGCGTGCTGTCGCCGAGGGTGTAGGCCAGGCGCTCAAGGGGGTAAGCCGGATCAAGCGGCACATAACCGGCGCCGGATTTGAGGATACCCAGCAAGCCGATAATCATCGCCGGGCCACGCTCGACGCAGATCGCCACGCGATCATCCGGGCGCACACCCAATGCCAGCAAGCGATGAGCGACCTGGTTGGCACGTGCGTTGAGCTGGCCGTAGCTCAGGGTCTGCGCTTCGAACATCAGCGCTACGGCGTCGGGCCGTTCTGCGGCACGGGCTTCGAATTGCTGGTGGATGGGTGTGCCATTCGCGTAGTGCTGGCCAGGCTCGTTCCACTGCTTGAGCAACTGCGCACGTTCGTTGAGCGGCAGTATCGAAATGGCGTGCAGTGGAGTTTGCGGCGCCTGTTCCAGCGCATCGACCAGCCCTTCTGCTGCCAACTGCAGATAGTCGCAAAGACGCTGCGCGCCTATGCTCGCCGCCACCAGCGCAGTGAACAGGAAGCCTTCGCCCATATCGTCGACATTGACGGTCAATGGGTAGTTGGTGCGTTCTTCATCGTCCAGCGCCAGCGATTGCATGCCATTCCAGGCGGTGAGCGCTTCATCGGTCACGGCAACACTGCTGTGACGATAGTTGAGCAAGGCGCTGAACAACGGCGCCGGTGCAACTACGCCGCTGCAACGCTGGGCCAGCGCCAGCGACGCGTGCTCATGCCCGAGTAGCCCGGTCAACCGCCGATGCGTGGCCTTGACCCCGTCACGCACGGCCTGTTCGCCCAGGTCCACCCGCAGCGGCAAGGTGTTAATGAACATGCCAAGGGCTCGTTCGGCGCCCTCGCCGCTCTGCATCCGGCCCATCAATACGGTGCCGAACACTACGTGTTCACGTCCGCTGAGGCGACCCAGCATTTGCGCGAACGCCAGATGGAGCAGGCTCGCCGCGCTGACCCCAAGCTGCCGCGCCTGAACTCTCAGGCGCTGGCTCAAACCGCTGTCCAGCATCAGACGGGCCTGATCGATAGCGTTACCGTCGCCTTGTACATCGTGCAGGTCGAACGGCAGCGTCGGCTCGTCGATGTCGCCAAGCATGTCCTTGAAGAACAGCTCGTGGTCGCGTTCGTTAAGGCCCAGTCGGGCCTGAGCGACATAGTTGCGGTAAGGAATGGAGTCGCCAAGCTGATCGGCCTGACCGAGCAGGCAGACCTGCATCTCATAGCGCACCTGATCCAGCGCGGTGTGGTCAAGGATCATGTGGTGAAACATCAAGGTCGCCAGCCAGCGCTGGTTGACGGTGTCCAACGCACACACCAGACGCATCAAGGGGGCCTGACGGATGTCCAGGCGTATCTGGCGTGGGTCCAGACGCTCTTGCAACTGACGGGATATATCACCAAGGCCAGGGTTGAGCTGAACTTCTTCTACGCTGATCTCGACATGGCGCCAGACCACCTGCAACGGCTCGTCGAGGCTTTCCCAGTGCATGGAGGTGCGCAGGATGTCATGGCGGTTGATGACCGTTTGCAGCGTTTGAGCAAAGGTATCCAGGTGAGTGCGGCTGTCAAAGGCGAACTGCGCCTGCAATACATAGGGGTCGCCCTGCTCGGCGCTGATGTGGTGATAGAGAATGCCCGCCTGCAAGGGGGCCAGCGGGTAGATGTCCTGTACGTTCGCCGCGCCGCCAGGCACGCCAGCGACCATTTGATCGATCTGCACCTGGGTCAGGTTGATCAGCGGCAGCATGTCCGGGGTGATTTTCTGGCAGTCGGCTGGAATGCGGTTAGCCGGGATCACCAGCTCGTCGACCGCGCCTGCCGCCGCAGCCAGTGCCGCGAGGGTCGGCTGGCTGAACAATGTACGCACGTTGGCACTCAGGCCGGCCTGGCGCATACGTTCAATCAGGCTCACCGCCAGCAGCGAATGGCCGCCCAGTTCAAAGAAATGATCGTGGCGACCGACACGCTCGATGTTGAGCAAGTCGCTCCAGATCTTCGCCAGAGTGATTTCGGCTGTGCCTTGTGGCGCCTCGTAGCCGCCACGGATCAGTGCATCGCCGTCCGGTGCGGGAAGGGCCTTGCGGTCGAGTTTGCCGTTCGGGGTCAGCGGCATTGCATCGAGCAGCACATAGGCCGCCGGGATCATGTGGGCCGGCAGTTGTTCCTGCAGCCAGCCGCGCAGGCTGTCGCTGTCCACCGAAGCATGCCCTGCGCTCAGGGTGTAATAAGCCACCAGACGCTTGTCGCCGGGAATGTCTTCACGGGCAGTGACCACCGCTTCGTGGACCGCCGGGTGCTTGGCCAGACGTGCATCGATCTCGCCCAGTTCGATGCGGAAGCCACGGATTTTCACCTGATCGTCGTTACGACCCAGGTATTCGATATTGCCGTCTGGCAAATAACGGCCAAGGTCGCCGGTGCGGTACATACGTGCTGCTGGCTGCTGACTGAACGGATCCGTAAGGAAGCGTTCGGCAGTGAGTTCGTCACGGTTCAGATAACCGCGCGCCACACCGGCACCGCCAATGTAGATTTCACCCGCGACGCCCAGCGGAACAGGCTGTTGCTGTTCATCCAGCAGGTAGAACTGCGTATTGCCGACCGGTTTGCCGATGTGCGCAGCGAAGCCGTCTTCGCGATCCATCGCGACCCAGCTTGAATAGGTGGTGGTTTCCGAAGGCCCGTAGAGGTTGCACAGGCGCCGGACGCCGGTTTTCTCGAACAGCGATTCCACCAGGCTGCGTTTCAGCGCTTCACCCGCCACGTTCACGGTATGGACCGACGTCGGCAAGCCATCGACTTCTAGCAAGGCCTTGAGCGCTGACGGTACGGTGTTGATCAGGCCGATATCGTGCTCGCCGTTTTGCAGTTCCAGCACGTTCTTGACGACTTCGATACTGCCGCCCGAGGTCAGCGGCGCAAAACACTCGTAGACCGCCAGGTCGAAGTTCAATGAGGTGGAGAACAGCGTTTTTTCCAGTGCCGAAGTGGCGGTCCCGGCGTCGAAAGCGCTATGCGCCCAGGTCAGGAAGTTCACGGTGTTGCGGTGTTCGATCATCACGCCTTTCGGCAGCCCGGTCGAACCCGAGGTGTAGATCAGGTACGCCAGATGCGCAGAAGTCAGCCCCGGCACCTGCGGATTCTGGACGGATTGGTCCTGCCAGTTGCCCAAATCAAGGTTGATGACTGGCACCGAAACGTCGGCCAGCAGCGCCTCGGTTGCCGACTGCGCCAGCACGGCTGCCGGCGCACTGTCCTGCAGCATGTAGGCAATACGTTCCGCTGGATAAGCCGGATCCAGCGGCACGTAACCACCGCCCGCCTTGAGGATCGCCAGCAAACCGACGACCATCTCGGCACTGCGTTCAACACAGATACCGACGCGGGAATCCGGCTGCACGCCCTGCTTGCGCAAGGCATGGGCCAGGCGGTTGGCCTGCTCGTTGAGTTCGCGATACGTCAGGCGCTGTTCGCCGTGAACCACTGCGAGCGCCTGCGGGGTGCGCTCGACCTGTGCTTCGAACAAGCCATGAATGGTCTGCTGCTGCGGGTAAGCCATTGCTGTGTCGTTGAACGCCACCAGCAATTGCGCACGTTCGCCAGCAGGCAGGATCGACAGGCTGTCGAGGGCCGCAGACGGTGACTGCTCAAGCGCATCCACCAGATGTTCCAGCACGGTCTGCATGTAAGCGCAGACCCGTTTGGCACCCACGGCGCCGGTGACCAGTACGTTCAGGTTGAAGCCTTCACCGGAGTCATCGACGTTCAAGGTCAATGGATAGTTGGTGCGTTCTTCGCTGTTCAGCGTATGAATACCCTGCCAGGCCTGGGTCGCCCGCTCGGATACGCTGCCAGGCGCACTATGGCGATAGTTGAGCAGCGAACTGAACAGTGGCGTTGGCGCGGGAATGCCGCTGCAACGCTGAGCCAGCGCCAGTGAAGCATGCTCATGACCCAGCAAGGCAGTCAGACGTTTATGAGTGGCCTTGACCCCGTCCCGCACGCTTTTCCCGCTCACCGAAACCCGCAGCGGCAAGGTGTTGATGAACATCCCCAATGCACGCTCGGCGCCTTCCCCGGCCTGCATCCGGCCCATCAGCACGGTGCCGAACACCACGTCCTGCCTGTTTGAAACCGAGCTCAATACCTGAGCCCAGGCCAGGTGCAGCAGACTGGCGGTGCTCACCCCCTGTTGTCGGGCCTGAGCGCGCAGTCTCAGGTTCAACCGAGGGGCCAGCGCAAGGTTGGCTTCCTCGATATCAAGGCCATCGCCCTGCACATTGATCAGACCGAACGGCAGCGTCGGCTCGTCTACATCACCGAGCATGTCGCGGAAAAACGCTTCGTGATCGGCCTGGCTGACGCCCAGGCGTGCCTGGGCCACATAATTGCGGTATGGCACCGGTGTCGACAGATTTTGAGCTTCGCCCAGCAACCAGGCCTGCATTTCATGCTGTACCACGGCCATCGCCATGTTATCGAGGACCATGTGATGGAACAGCAACATCGCGCAGATCCGCTGATTCAGCGGGTCTTCGGCATAGGCCAGGCGCATCAGCGGTGCCTGAGTGACATCAAGGCGGTGGTGACGCGGGTCGAAGCGGTCGTGCAGTTGCGCGCTGACATCACCGGCTGCCGGGTCGAGTTGCAACATCTCAAGAGGCAATTGTGCGTGGCGCCAGACCACCTGCACGGGTGAGTCCAGACCTTTCCAGACGACACCGGTGCGCAGAATGTCGTGACGATCGATAACCGTCTGCAAAGCCTGGACGAAGGCGTCCAGGCACGCGCGGTCATCAAAGGCGAAATGCGCCTGCAGCACATAGGGATCGCCCTGCTCGGCGGCGATGTGGTGATAGAGAATGCCTTCCTGCAACGGTGCCAGTGGGTAGATGTCCTGCACATTCGCCACGCCGCCCGGTACTGTGGCGACCACCTGATCGATCTGCGTTTGGGTCAGGCTGGCCAGTGGCAGCAGATCGGGCGTAATACGTTGGCAATCCTCGGTGATCAGATTGGCCGGCACCACGATGTCCGTGCTACCGCCAACTGCAGCAGCCAGTGCGGCCAGGGTTGGCTGGCTGAACAGCACGCGCACATCGGCGCTCAGGCCCAATTGGCGCATACGCCCGATCAGGCTCACCGCCAGCAGCGAGTGACCGCCCAGTTCGAAGAAGTTGTCGTGACGACCGATCCGGGCCACGCCCAGCAAGTCTTGCCAGATGGCAGCAAGCTGCGTTTCGGTCTCACCTTGTGGCGCTTCATAGCCACGACTGCTCAGTGCCTCAACGTCCGGCGCCGGCAGGGCCTTGCGGTCGAGCTTGCCATTCGGTGTCAGAGGCATGGCCTCCAGCAGCACGTAAATGGCCGGAACCATGTACTCGGGCAGCTTTTCCTGCAAATGGCTGCGCAGGTTGTCGATGTCCACCGAGGTGTGCCCGGACACCAGGGTGTAATAAGCCACCAGACGCTTGTCGCCGGGAATGTCTTCGCGGGCAGTGACCACGGCTTCGTGGACCGCCGGGTGTTTGGCCAGACGCGCATCGATCTCGCCGAGCTCGATACGGAAGCCGCGGATTTTCACCTGATCGTCGTTACGGCCGAGGTATTCGATATTGCCGTCTGGCAGGTAGCGGCCCAGGTCGCCGGTGCGGTACATGCGTGCCGCCGGCTGCTGGCTGAACGGGTCCAGCAGGAAGCGTTCGGCGGTCAGGTCGTCACGGTTCAGGTAGCCACGGGCCACACCGGCACCGCCAATGTAGATTTCACCCGCAACACCCAGTGGCACGGGCTGTTGCTGCTCATCCAGCAAGTAGAACCGGGTGTTGCCGACCGGTTTGCCGATGTGCGCAGCAAAACCGTCTTCGCGATCCATCGCCACCCAGCTCGAGTAGGTGGTGGTTTCCGAAGGACCGTAGAGGTTGCACAGGCGCTGCACGCCGGTTCTTTCGAATAGATCTTCCACCAGGCTGCGCTTGAGCGCTTCACCGGCCACGTTCACGGTGTGCACCGATTCCGGCAGGCCGTTGACTTCCAGCAGCGCTTTAAGCGCCGACGGTACGGTGTTGATCAGGCCGATATCGTGTTCGCCGTGCTGCAGTTCAAGAACGTTTTTGACGACTTCGATGCTGCCGCCCGAGGTCAGCGGCGCAAAACACTCGTAGACCGCCAGGTCGAAATTCAATGAGGTGGAGAACAGCGTTTTTTCCAGTGCAGAGCCGTCGAAAGCGGTGTGCGCCCAGGTCAGGAAGTTCACGGTGTTGCGGTGTTCGATCATCACGCCTTTCGGCAGCCCGGTGGAGCCCGAGGTATAGATCAGGTACGCCAGATGCGCCGAAGTCAGCCCCGGCACCTGCGGATTCTGGACGGATTCGTCCTGCCAGTTGCCCAAATCAAGGTTGATCACTGGCACCGAAGCGTCGGCCAGTAACGCTTCAGTCGCCGACTGCGCCAGCACGGCGGCAGGCGCACTGTCCTGCAGCATGTAGGCAATACGTTCTAATGGATAGGTCGGATCCAACGGCACATACCCGCCGCCCGCCTTGAGAATCGCCAGCAAACCGACGACCATTTCCGCGCCGCGTTCGACACAGATACCGACGCGGGAATCCGGCTGCACGCCCTGCTTGATCAACGCATGGGCCAGGCGGTTGGCCTGCTGGTCAAGCTCGCGATACGTCAGGTGCTGTTCGCCGTGGACCACTGCCAACGCTTGCGGAGTACGCTCGACCTGCGCTTCGAACATACCGTGAATGGTCTGCTGCTGCGGGTAATCCAGCGCGGTGTCGTTGAAACCCACCAGCAACTGCTCACGCTCGACAGCCGGCAGGATCGACAAGCCTTGTAACGACGCTTGTGGCATTAGCTCTAGAGCGTCCACCAGATGCTCCAGAGCCGTGTGCATGTAACCACACACGCGCTGCGCACCGATCGCGTTCGTCGCCAGCGCAGCCAGTTTGAAGCCGTCACCCAAATCATCGACGTTCAACGTCAATGGATAGTTGGTGCGCTCTTCACTGCTCAGGGCATGAATACCCTGCCAGGCCTGTACGGCACGTTCGGACACGCTGCCAACCGCACTGTGGCGGTAGTTGAGCAGTGCGCTGAACAGTGGCGTCGGTGCGGCAACCCCGCTGCAACGCTGAGCCAGCGCCAGCGATGCATGTTCGTGAGCGAGCAACGCAGTGAGTTGCGCGTGTGTCGCCTTGACCCCGGCGCGTACACCCTGCCCGCCCACGGCGACCCGCAGCGGCAAGGTGTTGATGAACATCCCCAGTGCCCGGTCGGCGCCTTCGCCGGCCTGCATACGGCCCAGCAGTACGGTGCCGAACACCACATCGCGACGATCGGAAACCTTGCCCAGCACCTGGGCCCAGGCCAGGTGCACCAGACTGGCGGCACTCACCCCTTGTTGTCGGGCCTGAGCACGCAGGCGCAGGTTCAGCTGGCTATCCACGGCAAGGACGGCTTCTTCTATATCACGCCCGTCGCCCTGCACATCCTGCAGGCCGAACGGCAGCGTCGGCTCGTCGATATCACCCAGCATGTCGCGGAAAAACACTTCATGATCAGCCTGGCTGACACCCAGCCGCGCCTGAGCCACGTAGTTGCGGTATGGCACTGGCGCCGACAGGGTTTCGCTCTCGCCGAGCAGCCAGGCTTGCATTTCATGCTGCACCACCTCCATGGCCATATGATCCAGGGCCATATGATGGAACAGCAGCATCGCGGTGATTCGCTGATTGAGCGGATCCTCGGCGTAGACCAGGCGCATCAGTGGCGCCTGAGTCATATCGAGGCAGTAGTGACGCGGGTCGAAGCGGCTATGCAGTTGCGCGCCGATCTCACCGTCTGCCGGGTCAAGCTCAAGCCCTTCAAGGTGCAACTGCGCTTCGCGCCAGACCACTTGCACAGGTGAGTCCAGACCATCCCAGACCACCCCGGTACGCAGAATGTCATGACGGTCGATAACCATCTGCAAAGCCTGAACGAAGGCTTCCAGGCGCTCGCGGTTATCAAAGGCGAACTGGCTCTGCAACACATAGGGGTCGCCGACCTCGGCTGCCATGTGGTGATAAAGAATGCCTTCCTGCAACGGCGCCAGCGCGTAGATATCCTGAACATTCGCCACGCCGCCGGGCACGCTGGCCACCACCTGGTCGATCTGCACCTGGGTCAGACTTGCCAGCGGCAACAGCTCTGGAGTGATGCGCTCGCAGCCTTGGCCAATCAGGTTGGCCGGTACATTGATTTCACGGCCTGCGCCGACGGCGGCGGCCAGTGCGGCCAACGTGGGCTGGCTGAACAGCACGCGTACATCGGCGCTCAGCCCCGCCAGGCGCATACGCTCGATCAGGCTGACGGCCAGCAGCGAGTGCCCGCCCAGCTCAAAGAAGTGATCGTGACGACCGACGCGCTCAACGTTGAGCAATTCGGACCACAAGCGCGCCAGGGTGATTTCCACTTCACCCTCGGGTGCTTCGAATTCGCGGCTGGCGTAGGCGTCGGCGTCCGGTACCGGCAAGGCCCGGCGATCAAGCTTGCCGTTGGCGGTCAGCGGGAAAGAGTCCAGCACCATAAAGGCGCTTGGCACCATGTATTCGGCCAGAGACGCCGCCAGTTCGCGGCGCAGTTCGACCGCTGACAAGGCGCTGTTTTCTTCGCCGACCACGTACGCCACCAGGCGTTTGTGTGCAGATTCGTCCTGGCGGGCCAGCACCACGGCTTCTCTGACGCCATGGCACTCGACCAGACGCGCTTCGATTTCACCCAGTTCGATACGGAAACCACGGATTTTCACCTGGTCGTCGTTACGGCCCAGATACTCGACAATCCCGTCTGCGTTCCAGCGACCAAGGTCGCCAGTGCGGTACAGCAGGGCTCCAGCGTCGTCGCTGAAAGGGTTGGCGACAAACTGGGTGGCGTTCAGCTCCGGGCGGTTCAAGTAACCCTTGGCCACGCCCTGTCCGCCGATATACAGCTCCCCCGCCACTCCGACCGCTACCGGTTGGCGCAAAGTATCGAGCACGTAGACCTGACTGTTGCCAATCGGCCGGCCGATGGGTATACCTCCGCTGCCGACCGAGATGATCTCATGGGTCGTGGAAAAGGTCGTCGCTTCGGTCGGGCCGTAGCCGTTGAGCAGGTGTTGCGGTGCGCCTTCTGCCAGTACCCTGGCGATTACTGCCGGGTCCAGCACGTCCCCCCCGACGATCAGGTAGCGCAACCTGGCGAAGGCCTCCATCAGGCCGCTGGCATATTGATGAAACAGACCCGCGGTCATCCACAGCACGCTGACCGACTGAGACAGCAGCAGCGCGCGGAACTCGTCAAGTGACAGCAGCACCGACTGCTCGACCACCACCACGCAGCCGCCATTGAGCAGCGGCGCCCAGACATCCAGGGTGCTGGCGTCGAACGCCGGGTTGGAGGCGAACGCTACACGATCCCCGGCATTGAAATCGGCATAACCGTTATTGAGCACCAGACGGCTGACAGCACGGTGCGGCACCAACACGCCTTTGGGCATGCCGGTGGAACCGGAGGTGTACATGATGTAGGCCACCGACTCGGCGGACGCCGAATGTACCGGGTTGGGTGCATCGCTTTGCAGTTCCAGCAGGTCAAGGTCAATCCGCTGAATGCCGTCGGGCAGGTCATGGCGAGACAGCGTCAGCACCTGCCGCGCACCGCAGTCTTGCAGCATGAACGCTTGACGTTCGGCGGGGGCGTTGCTGTCCAGCGGCACATACGCCGCCCCGCATTTGATAATCGCCAACTGACCGGCCAGCAGATCAAGGGAGCGCTCCAGCAGCAATGCCACTCGCCCGCCCGGTTGCACACCGAGGTCGACCAGGTGACGGGCCAGCGCGTTGGCGCGACCGTTCAGTTCCCGGTAGGTCAGGCACTGGTCATTCTGCACAGCAGCCAGTGCATCAGGCTGCGTCGCCACCTGTTGTTCGAAAAGTTCCTGCAGGCTGCTGTTGCGTGGGTATTCGCGTGCCGTGTCATTGAAGTCGTGCAGCACTTGCTGGCGTTCGGCTGCAGAGAGGACTTGCAGACGCTGCAACGGGGTTTGCGGCTGCTGCTCCAGCGCCTCTACCAGCGCGCCGAGTGCCGTCAACATGTACTCGCCGATGCGCTGTGCACCGATCTGCGCCAGGGCTTGAACCGTCAGGCTGAAGCCCTGGCCCAGGTCATCCACCGACAGCGTGATCGGGTATGTGCTCTGCTCCTCGCTGCCCAGACTCTGCAAGCCTTTCCAGGCCTGGAGCGCTTCGGCCGAAGCCACCGATTCGCTGGCACTGTGACGGTAATTGAGCAGCGAATTGAACAACGGCGCCGGTGCGGCAACGCCGCTGCAACGCTGGGCCTGGGCCAGCGACGCATGTTCATGACCGAGCAAGGCCGTCAGCCGTGCATGGGTGGTTCTGACCCCTTCACGCACCGCATGCCCTTCGAGCCTGACCCGCAACGGCAAGGTGTTGATGAACATGCCCAACGCCCGGTCGGCGCCGTCGCCGCCCTGCATCCGGCCCATCAGCACCGTGCCGAAAACCACATCCGATTTGCCCGCCAGCGCACCCACCACCCGCGCCCAGGCGAGGTGATGCAGACTCGCGGCGCTGACCCCAAGCTGTCGGGCCTGGGTCCGCAGACGCGCGCTCAATGCGTCATCGACGGGCAGGTGCACATCTTCGATCAGTGAGTCGCTGCCCGGCGTTTCGAGCACGCCGAACGGCAGCGTCGGCTCATCGATGTCGGCCAGCATCTCGCGGAAAAAACCTTCATGAGCATCAGCCCCGACACCCAGTCGGACCTGTGCCACGTAGTTACGATAAGGCACTGCTTCGGGCAAGGCATGGCCTTCGCCGAGCAGAAACGCCTGCATCTCGTGCTTCACCAGGTCCAGCGCAGCGTGGTCAATGGCGATGTGGTGGAACAGCAGGATAGCGACCCAGCGCGCGTTGGCCGGATCTTCAGCGCACACCATGCGCATCAACGGGGCCTGGCGCAGATCGAGACGGAAATGCCGGGGATCATAGCGTTCGTGCAACTGGGTTTCGATGTCGCCGCCAGCCGCGTCCAGCGTCAGCTCATCCACGGCCAGCGTTGCTTCGCGCAATACCACTTGCACCGGTTCTTCGAGGCCTTCCCAGACCATCGCCGTGCGCAGGATGTCATGGCGTTCGATCACCGCCTGCAGTGCCTGGGCGAAGTCGTCGAGACGTTCGCGGCTTTCGGCCCCGAACAACGCCCGCAACACATAGGGGTCGCCCTGCCCGGCCGTCAGGTGATGATAGAGAATGCCTTCCTGCAGGGGCGCCAGCGGGTAGATGTCCTGCACATTGCCAGCCCCACCCGGTATCGCGTCGACGATTCTGTCAATCGCTTCCTGGCTCAGATTGGCCAGCGGCAGCATGTCTGCAGTAATGCGAAAGGCCGGGCTGAGCCAGTCACCGCCCATTCGAGCCACCAGCGTAAGCAGTTCCGCCTTGTGCACGCTCAGGCTTTCAAGAGTGGCACTGTCGAGCCCCTCGTCGTCACCGAGAATCACCAGATCGTCTTCTTCCTGTTGAAGACGGATAGCGTGCGTGGAAAGAACTGCCATCAATTCGCTGAAGTGCATCGAGTAACCTGCTGTTTATCATTTCGGAGAGGGTCGACGACTCTGGAGCACGGAGTCGCAAACAGTATTTCGCACGATAAAAACGGAGGGGCTTCGAAACTCGAAGACAGAGCGGGGTCCGGGCGCAGGTATGATGAGAGCCGCAGCAACAAAGGGCTGCGGTCCTTCGATACACACACGAAACTTCCCGTTCGCCGTGCTTCCCACACGCCGCAAAAATTAGAGCATCCATGGGCGACTGTCTGTCGTGGGAAGCTGGGACAAGACTTGAGCGTGACGTCGACGCAGCGATACAGGGGCGTTCAGTCAGACGGATACGGACTGGAAGGTTGCGAACCGACCTTGAAAGGAGGTCTTGAGAAGGGCTTCAAGGTGAAAGGCAACCGGCCGACCGATTACCGAACGGCCGGGCAGTTGCCGTGGTTTCAGATACGGCGTTTGCGATTGAGCATCGGGATCTTCGTCTGCGGTACCTCCACCCGCTTGACCTGCCCCACCGAGGCCGCCACCTGAAGAAGCGTCGGATGACCGAACAGCACTCGCACGTCGGCTTCCAGATCTGCCTGACGCATGCGTTCGATCAGGGTCACCGCCAACAATGAATGCCCGCCCAGTTCGAAGAAATGGTCATGACGCCCGACCTTTTCGACATTGAGCAGCTCCGCCCATAGCGCTGCCAGCTTGATCTCCACCTCACCCACCGGGGCTTCGTAGGCTCGCGAGGCAAATGCGCTGCTGTCCGGTGCCGGCAGGGCATTGCGGTCGAGCTTGCCGTTCGGCGTCAACGGCAACGCATCAAGCGGCATATACGCGGCCGGCAGCATGTAGTCCGGCAGCAGCCCTTGCAGGTGCGTGCGCAGACTCCCGCTATCCGTTATCACTGCCGGGTCGGTCGGTGTGAAATACGCCACCAGACGGATTTCGCCCGGCACGTCTTCACGGGCCATGACCACCGCTTCGTGTACCGCTGGGTGTTTGGCCAGACACGCATCGATCTCGCCCAGTTCGATACGAAAACCTCGGATCTTCACCTGATCGTCGTTGCGCCCCAGGTATTCGATATTGCCATCCGGCAAGTAGCGACCCAGGTCGCCGGTGCGGTACATCCGCGCCCCCGGTGTGAGGCTGAACGGGTCCGTGAGGAAGCGTTCGGCGGTCAGATCATCGCGGTTCAGATAACCGCGGGCTACACCGGCCCCGCCAATATAGATTTCACCTGGCACGCCGCGTGGAACGAGCTGTTGCTGCTCGTCCAGCAGGTAGAACCGGGTGTTGCCCACCGGCCTGCCGATATGCGCAGCGAAGCCGTCTTCGCGATCCATGGCGACCCAGCTTGAGTAGGTGGTGGTTTCAGACGGTCCGTAAAGGTTGCACAGCCGCTGCACGCCGGTTTTTTCGAACAGGTTTTCCACCAGGCTGCGCTTGAGCGCTTCGCCGGCGACGTTTACGGTGTGGACCGACTCTGGCAAACCGTCGATTTCCAGCAGCGCTTTCAGCGCTGACGGCACGGTGTTGACCAGGCCGATATCGTGTTCGCCGTGTTGCAGTTCAAGGACGTTTTTCACCACGTTGATGCTGCCACCCGACGTCAGCGGCGCGAAGCATTCGTAGACTGCGAGGTCGAAGTTCAGCGAGGTGGAGAACAACGTCCTTTCCAGTGCCGAACCGTTGAAAGCATGGTGGGCCCAGGTCAGAAAGTTAACAGTGTTACGGTGCTCGATCATCACGCCTTTCGGCAAGCCGGTCGAACCGGAGGTGTAGATCAGGTACGCCAGATGTGCCGAGTTCAGGCCCTCGACGTCTGGATTCTGTACCGGCTCGTCTTGCCAGGCGCTCTGATCATCAAGGTCGATGGCCTGCACCGAAACGCCTGCCAGCAAATGCCGGGTCGCCGCCTGGACCAGCACCGCCGCTGGCGCGCTGTCCTGCAGGATGTACGAAATCCGCTCCGCCGGATAGGCCGGATCCAGCGGTACATAACCACCCCCCGCCTTGAGGATCGCCAGCAAGCCGACGACCATTTGCGCGCCGCGTTCAACGCAGATCCCGACGCGAGACTCCGGCTGAACGCCCTGCTTGCGCAAGGCATTCGCCAAGCGGTTGGCCTGCTCGTTAAGCTCGCGATACGTAATGCGCTGCTTGCCATGGACCACTGCCAGCGCTTGCGGAGTACGCTGCACCTGCGCTTCGAACAGCCCATGAATGGTTTGCTCATGCGGATAATCCAGCTCGGTAGCGTTGAGCCCGAACACCAGCTGCTCACGCTCTGCTGCCGGCAGAACCGACAAACCGGCCAACGGCACTTCGCCCGACTGTTCCAGTGCGCTGACTAGTTTTTCCAGCGCAGTCTGCACATAGGCGCAGACGCGTTGCGCGTCGATGCAGGCAATGGCCTGGACCGTCAGGCTGAAGCCGACACTGTCATCGTTTACTGAAAGGGTCAGCGGATAGTTGGTGCGTTCCTCGCCGTGCAGGTTGTCGATGCCCTGCCAGGCATCGAACGTCTGCTGATTGACCTCGGCGGCGACATGCCGGTAGTTAAGCAAGGCACTGAACAGTGGCGTCGAAGCGGGTACACCGCTGCAACGTTGGGCCAGTACCAGCGAGGCGTGTTCATGGGCCAGCAGCCCGCTGAGTCGTGCGTGAGTGGCTTTCAGACCGCTGCGCACGCCCTGCTCGCCCAGCGTGACACGCAGCGGCAAGGTATTGATGAACATTCCCAGTGCACGGTCGGACCCGGCGCCGCCCTGCAGGCGACCGAGCAACACGGTGCCGAACACCACGTCCTCTTTGCCCGATACCGCACCCAGCACACGAGCCCAGGCCAGGTGATACAGGCTGGCGGAGCTGACCCCGAGTTGGCGGGCCTGCACGCGCAGGCGTCGGCTCAGGTCGATATCGAGCGACTGGCGCGCTTCCTCGATACCGCGACCATCGCCCTGCACGTCCTGCAGACCGAACGGCAGCGTCGGTTCATCGATGTCACCCAGCATGTCGCGGAAAAACGCCTCGTGCTCCTCGCGGCTGACACCAAGCATGGCCTGGGCCACGTAGTTGCGATAAGGCACGGACGGCGGCAGCGAGGCTTGCTGACCGAGCATGTGCGCCTCGATTTCGCTGCTCAGTATGCGCAATGACGTGGCATCGTCGACCAGGTGGTGGAACAACAGCATGCCCAGCCAGCGGTTGTTCACCGTGTCCTGTGCATAGCCGATGCGCAGCATCGGCGCCTGACGGATGTCCAGCCGCGTGTTACGCGGGTCCAGGCGCTTGAGCAACTGTTCGGCGATGTCGCCATCGGCCGGGTCCAGCAGCTGTTCATCCAGGCACAGTGGGGCTTCACGCCAGACCACTTGCACCGCTGCATCGAGGCGCTCCCAAAGCACCGCGGTGCGCAGGATATCGTGCCGCGCTATGACACCTTGCAGCGCCTGGGCGAAACTGTGCAGACGCTCGAGGCTGTCAAAGGCAAACAGTGCGTATTGCAGGTATGGATCACCCTCGGCCGCGGCAAGGTGGTGATACAAAATCCCCTCCTGCAACGGCGCCAGCGCGTAGATGTCCTGCACGTTGGCCAGACCGCCGGGCACGCTGGACACCACACGGTCGATGTCTTCCTGGCTCAGTGAGACCAGTGGCAGCATGTCGGGGGTGATGCGCTCGCAGTTGGCGGGAATAAGGTTGGCGGGTACCTCGACGGCCTCCTTGCCGCCCACCGCTGCCGCCAGGGCAGACAGGGTCGGCTGGCTGAACAGCACGCGCACGTCGGCAACCAGATCGATCTGGCGCATGCGCTCGATCAATTTCACGGCCAGCAGCGAGTGACCGCCCAGTTCAAAGAAGTGATCATGCCGACCGACCTGCTCCAGTTGCAGCAGGTCTTGCCAGATCCGCGCAATGGCCATCTCGGTGTCGCCCTCGGGCGCTTCGTAGCCACGACTGGCCAGCGCCGAGCGGTCGGGCGCTGGCAGGGCTTTGCGGTCGAGCTTGCCGTTGGCGGTCAGCGGTAGTGCATTGAGCTGCACGTAGGCTGCCGGCACCATGTACTGCGGCAATGTCTCTTGCAAATGCTCGCGCAGGGTTTCGATGTCCAGCAGGCTTTCCGGGTGCAGCGTCGTGACATAGGCCACCAGACGCTTGTCTCCGGGCACGTCCTCACGACACAACACAACGGCATCGCGGACGTCAGGATATTCAGCCAGACGCGCTTCGATTTCACCCAGCTCGATGCGGAAGCCGCGAATCTTGACCTGTTCGTCGTTACGCCCCAGGTACTCCAGGGTGCCGTCGGCCAGCCAGCGCCCCAGGTCGCCGGTGCGATACAGGCGCGTGCCCGGCACCGTACTGAACGGGTTATCTAGAAAACGCTCGGCCGTCAGTGCCTCACGGTTCAGGTAGCCGCGCGCCACACCGGCCCCGCCCACGTACAGCTCGCCGACTACGCCGACCGGTACCGGTTCGCCACAGGTATCGAGCAGATAAAGCTGCAGGTCCGGGATACGCGTGCCGATCGGGCTGGCGCCGACGCGCTGGGCATCTTCAGGCTGCAATGGGTAATAGGTCACATGCACGGTCGTTTCGGTGATGCCGTACATGTTTACCAACTGTGTAGCAGCATTCACGTTGCGGGCGTACCACGGCTTGAGCATCGCTGTTTCCAGCGCTTCACCGCCGAAAATCACCTGGCGCAGTGAATGCGCCTGATCGTTCTCGCCCTGGGCAGTAATCAGTTGACGGAACGCACTCGGTGTCTGGTTGAGCACCGTCACTGCGGTGCTGCACAGCAGGGTGTAGAAGTCTTCGGGTGAACGGCTGACCAACTGCGGCACAATCAGCAGACGCCCGCCATGCAGCAACGCGCCCCAGATTTCCCAGACCGAAAAGTCGAAGGCGAACGAGTGGAACAGCGCCCACACGTCCTGTTCATTGAAACCGAACCAGTCTTCGGTGGCCGAGAACAGCCTTGCAACGTTGCGATGCTCGACCATCACGCCTTTGGGCAGGCCAGTTGAGCCGGAGGTGTAGATCACGTAGGCCAGGTCGTCGGGCTTGACCGAAATCTGCGGATTGTCGACGGATTCGTCCTGCAAACCGGCATCGTCGAGATAGATCACCGGCACTTGCGACACCGGCAACGCTTGCTGCACTGACTGCTGGCTCAATAATGCCACCGGTGTGCTGTCGCCGAGGGTGTAGGCCAGGCGCTCAGGGGGATAAGCCGGGTCCAGTGGCACGTAACCAGCGCCGGATTTGAGGATGCCCAGCAAGCCGATAATCATCGCCGGGCCACGTTCCACGCAGATCGCCACGCGATCATCCGCGCGCACACCCAACGCCAGCAAGCGATGAGCGACCTGGTTGGCACGTGCGTTGAGCTCGCCGTAGCTCAGGGTCTGCGCTTCGAACACCAGTGCCACGGCGTCCGGCCGTTCTGCGGCATGGGCTTCGAACTGCTGGTGGATCGGTGTTTCATTCGCGTAGTGCTGGCCAGGCTCGTTCCACTGTTCGAGCAACTGGGTACGCTCTTTGCGCGGCAGTATCGAAATGGCGTGCAGTGGAGTTTGCGGCGCCTGTTCCAGTGCATCGACCAGACTGTTCAGGGTTTGCTGCATATAGGCGCAGATCCGTGCGGCCTCGATCAGAGGCACAGTCTGGACCGTCAACAGGAAGTCTTCGCCCTGGTCATCGACGTTCAGGGTCAGCGGATAGTTGGTGCGTTCTTCATCGCCCAGCGATTGCATGCCATTCCAGGCCGTCAGCGCCTCATCGGTCACGGCAACGCTGCTGTGGCGATAGTTGAGCAAGGCGCTGAACAACGGCGCCGGTGCGACCACGCCGCTGCAACGCTGGGCCAGTGCCAGCGAGGCGTGCTCATGGCCGAGTAACGCGGTCAGTTTGTCATGCACCTCCCTGACACTTTCACAGACACTGCGACTGCCCAGCGTCACACGCAGCGGCAAGGTGTTGATAAACATCCCCAGCGCCCGATCGGCGCCGTTGCCACCTTGCATCCGGCCCAGCAGCACGGTGCCAAACACCACGTCGTCACGGCCCGAGACCTGACCCAGCAATCGCGCCCAGGCCAGGTGGACCAGGCTCGCGGCACTCACTCCCAGTTGACGGGCCTGGACCCGCAAGCGGCGGCTGAGGTCTGCACCTACCGCCAGTTGGTCCTCTTCGATGCCATGGCCGTCACCGTGCACCTGCTGCAAACCGAACGGCAGCGTCGGCTCGTCGACGTCGCCCAGCATGTCGCTGAAGAATACTTCATGCTCGTCCTGGCTCACGCCCAGTCGGGCCTGAGCGACATAGTTACGATACGGAACCGCCGCGCCCAGTTGCGCCTCCTGCCCCAGCAGGCTGGCCTGCATCTCGTAGCGCACCACGTCCAGCGTGGTGTGGTCCATGACCAGGTGATGGAACTGCAGCAACGCCAGCCAGCGCTGGTTTGGCTCGTCCCAGGCATGAATCAAACGCATCATCGGCGCCTGACGAATGTCCAGGCGATGGTGCCTGGCGTCGAAACGCTGGTGCAACTGTGCTGCCATGTCGCTACCGTGCGGGTCGGCATCGAAGCTTTCGCGCATCAGCAACGCCTGACGCCAGACCACTTGAATCGGTTCGTCCAGGCCCTCCCAGATCAGCGCAGTGCGCAGGATGTCATGACGCTGGATCACGAACTGCAAGGCGCGGGCAAAATCGTCGACATGCTCCTGGCTGTCGAAGCTGAACAGCGATTGCAGTAAATACGGATCACCGCGTTCAGCGCTGAGGTGGTGATAGAGGATACCTTCCTGCAGCGGCGCCAGCGGGTAGATGTCCTGCACGTTGGCGACGCCACCGGGTACCGTGGCAACGATCCGGTCGATGGCGACCTGATCGAGGTTTGCCAGCGGCACCATGTCCGGTGTAATCCGCTGACAGTCCGCTGTAATGCCATTGGCCGGGACGTGAATTTCACGACCGCTACCCACCGCCGCCGCCAGCGCGGCCAGCGTCGGCTGACTGAACAGCGCACGCACGTCGGCACTCAGGCCGACCTGACGCATACGTTCGATGAGCATCACCGCCAGCAGCGAATGACCGCCCAGTTCGAAGAAGTGATCATGCCGACCGACCCGTTCGACCGTCAGTACGTCCGCCCAGATCGCTGCCAGCAGGGTCTCGACTTCGCCTTGCGGGGCTTCATAACCACGATTGATCAGCGATTGCGCATCCGGCGCCGGCAGCGCCTTGCGATCAAGCTTGCCATTGGCAGTCAGCGGCAGCGCATCGAGCTGCACGTAGGCTGCCGGCACCATGTAGTCCGGCAACGTACCCTGCAGATGATTGCGCAGGTGTTCGATGTCCAGCGCGTTTTCAGACTGCTGCGCCGTGACATAAGCCACCAGACGCTTGTCGCCGGGCACATCCTGACGGCACAGCACCACGGCCTCACGAACATCGGCGTGTTCAGCCAGACGCGCTTCGATTTCACCCAGTTCAACGCGGAAACCGCGGATTTTGACCTGATCGTCGTTGCGACCCAGGTACTCCAGATTGCCGTCGGCGCGCCAGCGAACCAGGTCGCCCGTGCGGTACATCAGCGCATCGATCTGTTCACTGAACGGATCGACGACAAACTGCGTAGTGCTCAACTCATCCCGATTCAAATAGCCCTTGGCAACGCCCTGCCCGCCGATATACAGCTCGCCGGGTACGCCCAACGGCACTGGCTGGCCTTGGCTGTCGAGCACATACAGGCGAGTGTTGCCCACCGGTTTGCCGATAGGGATCGAGCCATTGTCGACCGACACAATCTCGTAGGTGGCGGAGAACGTCGTGGCTTCGGTCGGGCCATAACCGTTGAGCAGATGTTGCGGCGCATTGTTCGCCAGTACGCGTGCAATCACTGCCGGGTCCAGCACATCGCCGCCGACAATCAGGTAGCGCAGGCGTGAAAAGGCTTCGCCCAGCCCCGAGGCGTATTGATGGAACAGCCCGGCGGTCATCCACAGTACGGTTACCGATTGTTCCAGCAGCAGGCGCTGGAAATTCAGTGGCGAGAGCAAGTCGTGCTGCCCGATCACCACCACACAGCCACCATTGAGCAGTGGCGCCCAGACGTCCAGGGTGCTGGCGTCAAAGGCCGGATTGGAGGCGAACGCCACGCGATCCTGCGCAGTGAAGTCGGCATAACCGTTGTTGATCACCAAGCGGCTGATGGCCCGGTGCGGCACCAACACCCCCTTCGGCGTGCCGGTGGAGCCTGAGGTGTACATGATGTAGGCGACGCTTTCGCTGGACTGCGCAAGCGCCAGATCATCGTTATCCAGGCCGTTTAGCATCAGGCGGTCAAGGTCGACGCGCTGAGTGCTGGTTGTCAGCGACATCTGACTGAGGGTCAGCAGGACACTCGCCTGACTGTCCTCGATCATGAACGCCTGGCGCTCTACCGGAGCGTTGACGTCCAGTGGTACATACACCGCTGCGCATTTGAGTACTGCCAGCTGGCTGGCGAGCAAATCATGGCTGCGTTCCAGCAGGATCGCCACGCTGTCACCCGGCTGCACGCCAAGCCCCAGCAGATGCCGCGCCAGACGGTTGGCCCGGGTGTTGAGTTCGGTATAACTCAAGGCAACGCCGTCGTGGATTGCGGCGCAAGCTTCCGGGTTGTTACGGACCTGTGCTTCGAACAGGCCATGCACGGTCTGCTGGTGCGGGTAATCCAGCGCGGTGTTATTGAACCCGACCAGTAGCTGCTCCCGTTCGGCAGCCGAAAGAATCGCAATGCTGTTCAGCGGCGCTTCGGGGTTCTGCTCCAGCGCCAGAAGCAGCTGCTCAAGCGCGGTTTCCATATAGTCACACACCCGCATGGCGCCTACGTTGCCGCTGACCTGCACATTCAGGCTGAAACCATCGCCCAGGTCGTCGACATTCAAGGCCAGCGGGTAGTTGGTGCGCTCCTCTCCACCGAGGGTTTCGATACCCTGCCAGGCCAGTGTGGCCTGCTCGGACACCCGGGCCTCGGCGCTGTGCCGGTAGTTGAGCAAGGCGCTGAACAACGGTGTCGGCGCGGATATGCCACTGCAACGCTGGGCCAGTGCCAGAAACGCGTGTTCATGGCCCAGCAATGCCGTGAGTCGCGCATGCGTCGCCTGCACCCCGGCCCGCACGCCCTGCTCACCTACGGCAACCCGCAGCGGCAAGGTGTTGATAAACATTCCCAGGGCCCGGTCAGCGCCATCACCACCCTGCATCCGGCCCATCAGTACGGTGCCGAACACCACATCCTGCTTGCCCGACACCTTACCCAGTACTTGCGCCCACGCCAGGTGCGCCAGGCTGGCAACGCTCACGCCCAGTTGCCGGGCCTGAGCCCGCAGGCGCAGGTTCAGCGCCGCAGACAAGACCCGCGTCGCCTCTTCGATAGCGTGACCGTCGCCCTGCACATCCTGCAGGCCAAATGGTAGCGTCGGCTCGTCGACGTCGCCCAGCATGTCGCGGAAGAATGCCTTGTGCTCCTCGCGGCTCAGGCCCAGACACGCCTGAGCCACATAGTTGCGATACGGCACCGGCGCGCCCAGTTGCGCTTGCTGGCCCAGCAGGCAGGCCTGCATCTCGTGTCGCAGCACATCCAGCGCCGTGTGGTCCAGCGCCAGGTGATGAAACAGCAGCAAGGCCAGCCAGCGCTGGTTGGGCTCATCCCAGGCATGAATCAAACGCATCATCGGTGCCTGACGAATGTCCAGACGATAGTGCCGGGCGTCGAAACGCTGATGAAGCTGTGCAGACACATCGGGGCCTTGCGGGTCCGGATGCAGACGCTCGCGGATCAGGCTGGCGTGACGCCAGACCACCTGCACCGGCTCGTCGAGGCCTTCCCAGGCCAGCGCGGTACGCAGGATGTCATGGCGTTGGATAACCCGTCGCAGGGCCACGACGAAATCCTCCAGACGCTCCTGACTTGCAAAAGCAAACTGCGATTGCAGTACATAGGGGTCGCCCTGTTCCGCACTGAGGTGGTGGTAGAGAATCCCCGCCTGCAAGGGGGCCAGCGGGTAGATGTCCTGCACGTTTGCCGCGCCATCCGGCACCCCCGCAACCACCAGGTCGATCTGCACCTGGGTCAGGCTGATCAGCGGCAGCAAGTCAGGCGTGATGTGTTCGCAGTGTTCAGGAATCAGATTGGCGGGCACCACGACTTCCATGCCACCGCCGACTGCCGCGGCCAGTGCAGCCAGCGTCGGCTGACCGAACAGCACGCGCACGTCCGAGCTCAAGCCCGACTGACGCATACGCCCGATCAGGCTGACTGCCAGCAGTGAATGACCACCCAGCTCGAAGAAGTTGTCGTGCCGACTGACCTGGGCAACACCCAACAAGTCTTGCCAGATCGCAGCGATCTGCGTTTCGGTTTCGCCTTGTGGAGCTTCATAGCCACGGCTGATCAGTGCATCACTTTCCGGTGCTGGCAGGGCCTTGCGGTCGAGCTTGCCGTTCGGCGTCAGCGGCAGTGAGTCGAGCTGCACATAGGCCACCGGAATCATGTAGGCCGGGAGTTGGTCCTGCAGCCAGCCGCGCAGGCTGTCGATGTCTACCGACGCATGCCCGGCGATCAGGGTGTAATAAGCCACCAGACGCTGGTCACCCGGCACATCTTCGCGAGCGGTGACCACCGCTTCGTGGACCGCTGCGTGTTTGGCCAGGCGCGCATCGATCTCGCCCAACTCGATACGGAATCCACGGATTTTGACCTGATCGTCGTTACGGCCCAGGTATTCGATATTGCCATCCGCCGAGTAGCGACCCAGGTCACCGGTGCGGTACATGCGTGCCGCTGGCTGCTGGCTGAACGGATCTGCGAGGAAGCGCTCGGCGGTCAGGTCATCACGGTTCAGGTAGCCCCGCGCCACACCCGCACCGCCGATGTAGATTTCACCGGCGACACCCAATGGAACCAGCTGTTGCTGTTCGTCCAGCAGATAGAACTGCGTATTGCCGACCGGCTTGCCGATGTGCGGAGCAAAACCGTCTTCGCGATCCATCGCTACCCAGCTTGAGTAGGTGGTGGTTTCCGAAGGGCCGTAGAGGTTGCACAGGCGCTGCACGCCAGTGTTTTCGAACAACGATTCGACCAGACTGCGTTTGAGTGCTTCACCGGCAACGTTCACGGTGTGGACCGACGTCGGCAGGCCGTCGACTTCCAGCAACGCCTTGAGCGCCGAAGGCACGGTGTTGATCAGGCCGATGTCATGTTCACCGTGTTGCAGTTCCAGAACGTTTTTGACGACTTTGATGCTGCCGCCCGAAGTCAGCGGCGCAAAGCACTCGTAGACCGCAAGGTCGAAGTTCAATGAGGTGGAGAACAGCGTTTTTTCCAGTGCAGAAGCGTCGAAAGCCGTGTGCGCCCAAGTCAGGAAGTTAACGGTGTTGCGGTGCTCAATCATCACGCCCTTCGGCAAGCCGGTCGAACCTGAGGTGTAGATCAGGTACGCCAGATGCGCAGAAGTCAGCCCCGCCACCTGTGGGTTCTGGACGGATCCGTCCTGCCAATCGCTCAGATCAAGATTGATGACAGGTACCGAAACGTCAGCCAGCAAGCCTTGAGTAGCGGTTTGCGCCAGCACTGCTGCCGGAGCGCTGTCCTGCAGCATATAAGCGATCCGCTCTATCGGGTAAGCCGGATCCAGCGGTACATAACCGCCGCCTGCCTTGAGGATCGCCAGCAAGCCGACGACCATCTCCGCGCCACGCTCGACACAGATCCCGACCCGCGAATCCGGCTCAACGCCCTGTTTGCGCAAGGCATGCGCCAAGCGGTTGGCCTGCTCGTTAAGCTCGCGATACGTCAGACGCCGTTCGCCGTGGACCACTGCCACCGCCTCCGGCGTGCGCTCGACCTGCGCTTCAAACATCCCGTGAATGGTCTGTTCGTGCGGGTAATCCAGCGCGGTGTCGTTGAATCCCGCCAGCAATTGCTCACGCTCGACAGCCGGCAGGATCGACAACCCTTGTAACGACGCTTGTGGCGTCTGCTCCAGCGCCGTCAACAAGGTTTCCAGCGCCGTATGCATGTAGCCGCACACACGTTTGGCGCCGATTGACGAAGCCACCAATGCCGTCAGGCTGAACCCTTCGCCCAGATCATCGACGTTCAAGGTCAGCGGGTAGTTGGTGCGTTCTTCATCGTCCAGTCCCAAAGACTGCATGCCATCCCAAGCCGCCATTGCCGTATCGGTCACGGCAACGCTGCTGTGACGGTAATTGAGCAAGGCGCTGAACAACGGAGCCGGTGCGACCACGCCACTGCAACGTTGGGCCAGTGCCAGCGACGCATGCTCATGCCCGAGCAACCCTGTCAACCGCTGATGCGTGGCTTTGACCCCGTCACGCACGCCCTGTTTGCCCAGGTCGACTCGCAGCGGCAAGGTATTAATGAACATGCCAAGGGCTCGTTCGGCACCCTCGCCGCTCTGCATCCGACCCATCAATACAGTGCCGAACACCACCTGTTCGCGTCCGCTGAGGCGACCCAGCATTTGCGCGAACGCCAGGTGGATCAGGCTTGCCGCGCTGACCCCGAGCTGGCGCGCCTGAACTCTCAGACGCTGGCTCAAACCGCCGTCCAGCATCAGACGCGCCTGATCGATAGCACTGCCGTCGCCTTGTACATCGTGCAGGCCGAACGGCAGCGTCGGCTCGTCGATGTCGCCCAGCATGTCCTTGAAGAACAGCTCATGGTCCTGTTCGTTCAGGCCGAGTCGGGCCTGCGCGACATAATTGCGGTAAGGAATGGAGTCGCCCAGCTGATCGGCCTGACCGAGCAGGCAGACCTGCATTTCATGGCGCACCTGATCCAGCGCGGTGTGGTCAAGGATCATGTGGTGAAACATCAAGGTCGCCAGCCAGCGCTGATTGACGGTGTCCAGGGTACATACCAGGCGCATCAAGGGCGCCTGACGGATGTCCAGGCGCATCTGGCGTGGGTCGAGGCGCTCTTGCAACTGACGGGATATATCACCGAGGTCAGGGTTGAGCTGAACGTCTTCGACGCTGAGCTCAACATGGCGCCAGACCACTTGCAACGGCTCGTCGAGGCTTTCCCAGTGCATGGAAGTGCGCAGGATGTCATGGCGGTTGATGACCGTTTGCAGGGCCTGAGCAAAGGAATCCAGGTGAGCGCGGCTGTCAAAGGCGAACTGGCTCTGCAGTACGTAAGGATCGCCCTGCTCTGCGGCGATATGATGATAGAGAATGCCTTCCTGCAACGGTGCCAGCGGGTAGATGTCCTGCACGTTCGCTGCGCCGCCGGGCACACAGGCCACCACCAGGTCGATCTGCTCCTGGGTCAGTTTGATCAGCGGCAAGAGGTCTGGAGTGATGCGTTGGCAACCCGGGGTGATCAGGTTGGTCGCTACGGTTACTTCATCACTGCCGGGTTCATCGCTGCCGCCCACGGCACTGGCCAGTGCGGCGAGGGTCGGTTGGCTGAACAGCACTTTTACATCAGCACTCAGACCGATGTGACGCATGCGCCCGATCAGGCTGACTGCCAGCAGCGAATGACCACCGAGTTCGAAGAAGTTGTCGTGACGACCGACCTGCTCGACGCCCAGCAATTCTTGCCAGATAACCGCGATCTGCGTTTCGATTTCGCCCTGAGGGGCTTCGTAGCCACGGCTGATCAGCAAGTCACTTTCCGGCGCTGGCAGCGCCTGGCGGTGGAGCTTGCCGTTCGGAGTCAGCGGCATTGCGTCGAGACGCACGTAGGCCACAGGGATCATGTAGGCCGGGAGTTGTTCCTGCAGCCAGCCGCGCAGGTTGTCGATGTCCACCGAAGCCTGCCTTGGGATCAGGGTGTAATAAGCCACCAGACGCTTGTCGCCGGGAATGTCTTCGCGGGCAGTGACCACCGCTTCATGGACTTCCGGGTGTTTGGTCAGGCGCGCATCGATCTCACCCAGTTCGATACGGAAGCCACGGATTTTGACCTGATCGTCGTTACGGCCCAGATATTCGATATTGCCGTCTGGCAAATAACGGCCAAGGTCACCGGTGCGGTACATGCGTGCCGCTGGCTGCTGGCTGAACGGATCCGTGAGGAAGCGCTCGGCCGTGAGGTCGTCACGGTTCAGATAACCCCGCGCCACGCCGGCGCCGCCGATGTAGATTTCACCCGCAACACCCAATGGCACGGGCTGCCGCTGCTCATCCAGCAGGTAAAACTGCGTATTGCCGACCGGTTTGCCAATGTGTGGAGCGAAGCCGTCTTCGCGGTCCATCGCGACCCAGCTTGAGTAGGTGGTGGTTTCCGAAGGGCCATAGAGGTTGCACAGACGCTGGACGCCGGTTTTTTCGAACAGGTTTTCTACCAGGTTGCGCTTGAGCGCTTCACCGGCCACGTTCACGGTGTGGACCGAATCCGGCAGCCCGTTAACGTCCAGCAGCGCTTTCAGCGCCGACGGGACAGTGTTGATCAGGCCGATGTCGTGCTCGCCGTGTTGCAGTTCAAGAACGTTCCTGACGACCTTGATGCTGCCGCCCGAGGTGAGCGGCGCGAAGCACTCGTAGACCGCAAGGTCGAAATTCAAAGAGGTGGAGAACAGCGTTTTCTCCAATACCGAGCCCTCAAAAGCATTGTGGGCCCAGGTCAGGAAGTTAACGGTGTTGCGGTGCTCGATCATCACGCCCTTCGGCAGGCCGGTCGAACCCGAGGTATAGATCAGGTACGCCAGATGCGCCGAGATCAGCCCCGCCACCTTTGGATTCTGGACGGATTCGTCCTGCCAGTTGCACTGATCAAGGTTGATCACAGGCGCCGAAACGTCCGCCAGCAAACGCTGGGTAGCGGTCTGGGCCAGCACGGCTGCCGGAGCGCTGTCCTGCAACATGTAGGCAATTCGTTCTACCGGATAAGCGGGGTCGAGCGGTACATAACCGCCGCCTGCCTTGAGGATCGCCAGCAAACCGACGACCATCTCTGCCCCACGTTCAACGCAGATCCCGACCCGTGAGTCCGGCTGAACGCCTTGCTTAAGCAAGGCATGCGCCAAACGGTTGGCCTGTTGGTTAAGCTCGTGATACGTCAGGCGCTGTTCGCCGTAGACCACTGCCACCGCCTGCGGCGTGCGCTCGACCTGTGCTTCGAACAAGCCATGAATGGTCTGCTGCGACGGATAATCCAGCTTCGTACCGTTGAACCCCACCAGCAACTGCTCGCGCTCGGCAGCAGGCAAGATCGGCAAGCTGTTCAAGGACGCGTGTGGCGTCTGTTCCAGCGCATGCACCAGGCTTTCCAGCGCCGTCTGCATATAGCCGCAAACCCGCTGGGCGCCGATACCGGCGACAGCCTGAACATTGAGGCTGAATCCTTCGCCAAGATCATCGAGGGACAAAATCAACGGGTAGTTGGTGCGTTCTTCGCCGCCTCTTACCTCGATCCCTTCCCATAATTGAATCGCCTGACCGGTCACCGCCTCAGCGGAACTGTGGCGGTAGTTGAGGAGTGCGCTGAACAGTGGCGTCGGTGCAGCTACGCCGCTGCAACGTTGGGCCAACGCGAGGGACGCGTGTTCGTGACCGAGCAAGGTGGTCAAGCGAGCATGGGTCGCCTTGACCCCGGCGCGCACCTCCTGCTCACCCACGGCTACGCGCAGCGGCAAGGTGTTGATAAACATCCCCAGGGCCCGGCGAGCCCCGTTGCCCCCTTGCATACGCCCGAGCAGTACTGTGCCGAACACCACATCGTTACGCCCGCACAGGCGCCCGAGCACCTGAGCCCAGGCAAGGTGATGCAGGCTCGCCGCACTCACCCCCTGCTGTCGGGCCTGGGCCCGCAAACGCTGGCTGAGCTCAGCAGGCAAAGTCTGGTGCGCTTCTTCGATGCCATGGCCGTCGCCGCGCACATCGTGCAGGCCGAACGGCAACGTTGGCTCATCGATGTCGCCGAGCATCTCGCGAAAAAATCCTTCGTGCTGCTTGTTCGTCACACCGAGCCGGGACTGTGCCACATAGTTGCGGTACGGTACCGGCTCGCCCAGGGTATGAGCCTGACCGTACAAGTGCGCATGGATTTCATGCTGCACCAGGTCCAGCGCCGCATGGTCGATGGCGATGTGGTGAAACAGCAGCATCGCCACCCAGCACTGGTTGGCCACGTCGTGGGTGAAGGCCAGACGCAGCAACGGTGCCTGGCTGATATCGAGACGGTAATGCCGTGGGTCGAAGCGTTGTTGCAATTGCTCGCTGGCGGGGCCCGCGGCCGGGTCAATGATGATTTCGCTGAGCACCAGATCAGCCTTGCGCCAGACAACCTGTACCGGCTCGGCGAGGCCTTCCCATACCACGCTGGTACGCAGGATGTCGTGGCGGTCGATGACCTGCTGCAAGGCCGTGGTGAATTCGTCGAAACGTTCCCGGCTAGCAATCGTGAACTGTGCTTGCAGTACGTAAGGGTCGCCCTGCTCAGCGGCGATGTGGTGATAAAGAATGCCCTCTTGCAATGGCGCCAGCGAGTAGATGTCCTGCACATTGCGCACACCGCCAGGGACGCGGGCAACGATGGTTTCGATGGCCGCCTGGTCGAGTTTGATCAGCGGCAACATGGCGGGAGTGATGTGCTCGCAGCCCGGCGTAATCGCCTGGGCGGGAACCTCCACTTCATCGGCTTTGCCGCTGTAATACTCGCCGGCGTTGATCAGCTCGATCAACGCCGCCTTGTTCTCGCGCAACAGCGCCAGCACGGCGGGCTCCATGAGGGACTGTCGCTTGCCGCTGACGACCAGTTGGTCGCCCTTGACGGCAAGCTGCACATCTTTCTCTTCCAGTACTGCCAACAGTTCAATCATGCTCACAGAACAATCTCCATTCTTTCCGTTGTTGCTGCGTATTCCATGAGGGTGGGGTGTTTGAACAGCGACTTGACCTCGGCCTCCAGGCCTTCCTGACGCATGCGTTCCATCAGGCTGACAGCGAGCAGCGAGTGGCCACCCATCTCGAAAAAGTGGTCATGCCGTCCAACCTGCGTGACACCCAGCAGGTCTTGCCAGATAGCGGCGATCAGTATTTCTCTCTCGCCTTGCGGGGCTTCATAGCCCCGGCTGATCAACGCGCCCTCACCCGGCGCAGGTAACGCCTTGCGGTCGAGCTTGCCGTTGGGCGTCAGGGGCATTGCATCGAGACGCACATAAGCCACCGGGACCATATAGGCCGGCAACTGCCCTAGCAGCCAGCCGCGCAGACTGTCGATGGCCGGCTCCGTTTGTGCGGACAAGACTGTGTAATAAGCCACCAGGCGTTTGTCGCCAGGGACGTCTTCACGGGCGGTGACTACCGCCTCGTGAACCGCCGGGTGTTTGGCCAGGCGCGCATCGATCTCGCCCAGCTCGATACGGAAGCCACGAATTTTCACCTGATCGTCGTTACGGCCCAGGTATTCGATATTGCCGTCTGGCAAGTAGCGACCCAGGTCGCCGGTGCGGTACATGCGGGCCTGTGGGTGCCGGCTGAACGTATCTGCGAGGAAGCGCTCGGCGGTCAGGTCATCACGGTTCAGGTAGCCCCGCGCCACACCCGCACCGCCGATGTAGATTTCACCGGCGACACCCAATGGAACCAGCTGTTGCTGTTCGTCCAGCAGATAGAACTGCGTATTGCCGACCGGTTTGCCGATGTGCGGAGCGAAGCCCTGTTCGCGATCCATCGCCACCCAGCTTGAGTAGGTGGTGGTTTCCGAAGGGCCATAGAGGTTGCACAGGCGCTGCACGCCTGTTTTTTCGAACAGGTTTTCCACCAGACTGCGCTTGAGGGCTTCACCCGCCACGTTCACGGTGTGAACCGACTTTGGCAAGCTGTTGATTTCCAGCAGCGCTTTCAGCGCCGACGGCACAGTATTGATCAGGCCGATGTCGTGATCGCCGTGTTGCAGTTCAAGGACGTTTTGAACCACCTTGATGCTGCCGCCCGAGGTCAGCGGTCCGAAGCACTCGTACACAGCAAGATCGAAGTTCAACGAGGTGGAGAACAGCGTCTTCTCCAACGCCGAACCGGCAAAAGCGCTATGAGCCCAGGTCAGAAAGTTCACGGTATTGCGGTGTTCGATCATCACGCCCTTGGGCAGACCGGTCGAGCCCGAGGTGTAGATCAGGTAAGCCAGATGCACCGAAGTCAGCCCCGGCACTTCCGGGTTCTGTACGGATTCGTCTTGCCAGCTGTCCTGATCAAGATTGATCACCGGCACCGAAACGTCCGCCAGCAAACTCTGGGTAGCGGTTTGGGCCAGCACTGCTGCCGGAGCACTGTCCTGCAACATGTAAGCAATCCGGTCTACCGGATACGCCGGGTCGAGCGGTACATAACCGCCGCCCGCCTTGAGAATCGCCAGCAAACCGACGACCATTTCCGGCCCGCGTTCAACACAGATCCCGACCCGCGAATCCGGCTGGACGCCCTGTTTGCGCAAGGCATGTGCCAAGCGGTTGGCCCGTTCGTTGAGTTGGCGATAGCTCAGACGCTGTTCGCCGTGGACCACTGCCAGCGCCTCCGGCGTGCGCTCGGCCTGCGCTTCGAACATCCCATGAATGGTCTGTTCGTGCGGATATTCCAGCGCCGTATCGTTGAACTGCACCAGCAGTTGCTCACGCTCGGCAGCAGGCAGGATCGGCAGACTGTCGAGGGCAGTGTCCGGTGACTGTTCCAGTGCATCGACCAGACTTCCCAGCGCGGTCTGCATATACCCGCAGACTCGCTCGCCGCCGACCTTGCCGGTCACTAGCACCGATAACCTGAAGGCGTCGCCCAGGTCGTCGACGTTCAAGGTCAACGGATAATTAGTGCGTTCCTCGCCACTGAGCACCTCTATACCGCGCCAGGCCTCAATCGACTCGACCGATGGTTCAGCTACGCCACTGTGGCGGTAGTTGAGCAGCGAACTGAACAGTGGCAACGGCGCCGCCACGCCACTGCACCGCTGCGCCAGCACCAACGGCGCGTGTTCGTGCCCGAGCAACGCGGTGAGCCGGGCATGAGTCGCCCGCACCCCGCCCCGTGCATCCTGCCCTGCCAGGTCGACGCGCAACGGCAAAGTATTGATGAACATTCCCAGCGCCCGGTCGGCGCCTTCCCCACTCTGCATGCGGCCTATCAACACGGTCCCGAATACCACCGTTCGCTTGCTCGACACCTTGCTCAATACCTGAGCCCACGCCAGATGGAACAGACTCGCGGCGCTTACCCCAAGCTTCCGGGCCTGGGCGCGCAGGCGCAGGTTCAACTGACGGTCCAGTGTCAGGCTGCTCTCTCCCATGTCGCGGCCATCGCCCTGCACATCCAGCAGGCCGAACGGCAGCGTAGGTTCGTCGATATCACCGAGCAGTTCGCGGAAGAACGCTTCATGGTCCTCGCGGCTCACACCCAGGCGGGCCTGGGCCACATAGTTGCGATACGGAATGGCGACATCGAGTTGGCCAGCCTGGCCCAGCAGATGTGCCTGCATGTCGTGGAGCACAACCTCCAGCGCCGTATGGTCGAGGACCATATGATGGAACAGCAGGATCGCCGCCCACCGCTGGTTGGGCTGGTCTTCGGCGAAAACCAGCCGCAGCAGTGGTGCCTGACTCATGTCCAGCCGCGAATGGCGAGGGTCGAAGCGTTGTTGCAGCTGCTCCATGATCGGCCCTTCAAGCGGATCGAGTTCGACCTGCTCCATAGGCAGTTGAGCCTGACGACAGACGACCTGCACCGGTGTTTCCAGGCCCTGCCACTGCACCGCAGTACGCAGGATGTCGTGGCGATCAATCACACTTTGCAAGGCGCCGACAAAGGCGTTCAGGCGCGCACGGTCAGCAATCTCAAACACCGATTGCAGGACGTACGGGTCGCCTGCTTCTGCCGCCAGATGGTGATAGAGAATCCCCTCCTGCAACGGCGCCAACGAGTAGATATCCTGCACATTCGCCACGCCGCCGGGCACGCTGGCGACAATGAGGTCGATGGCGGCCTGATCGAGATCGGCTAGCGGCAGCATCTCCGGCGTGATGCGCGTGCAGTCGTCCGGGATGGCATTTTCCGGGACTGTTATTTCACTTGCGCCACCCACCGCCGCGGCCAGCGCGGCCAGCGTCGGCTGTGTGAACAGGGTGCGAATATCGGCATTGAGCCCCTGGTGCCGCATCTGTGCGATCAGGTTGACAGCGAGCAGCGAGTGGCCGCCCAGCTCGAAGAAGTGGTCATGACGCCCCACGCGCTCGACTTGCAGCAATGAACTCCATATCTCGGCCACGGCGGTTTCCACCGGCCCCTGAGGTGCCTCGTAGTCCCGACCCGGAAGCGCTTCGCGATCCGGCAATGGCAAGGCGCGACGGTCGACCTTGCCATTGGCGGTCAGCGGCCAGGCGGCCAGACGCACGAAGGCGCTGGGCACCATGTAGCCCGGCAGCACTGCCAGCAAGGCAGCGCGCAGTTCGGACACCGGCATCGACAGCGAACCGTCGCGCTCGATGAAATACGCCGCCAGCCTTGGCTGGCCCGGTTCGTCCTCACGGGCCAGCACCAGCGCTTCTTCGATGCCTGGCAACTGGCTGAGCTGCGCTTCGATCTCACCCAGTTCTACGCGTAAGCCGCGGATTTTCACCTGGTCATCGTTACGCCCCAGGTAGTCAAGAGTGCCATCGGCATTCCAGCGTGCCAGGTCGCCGGTGCGGTACATCCGGGCGTCGGCGTCGCAGTGGAACGGATCACGCAGAAAGCGCTCGGCGGTCATCTCCGGCCGGTTCAGGTAACCCCGCGCCACCCCCTCACCAGCGACGTACAGCTCGCCCGCCACACCCAGCGGCACCAGTTGCTGATGCTCGTCGAGCAGGTACACGCGGGTGTTGGTAATCGGTTTGCCGATGTCGAGGCTGCCGTCGGGCAGCAAGCGCCCCGACGTGGCGACCACCGTGGCCTCGGTCGGGCCGTAGTTGTTGATGACGGTGAAGCCCGGATCACGCTGGAACTGGCGCAGACGGTCACCACCGATCAACAGCGTGCGCAAGGTGGGATGAGACAGGTTTCGGCTGAAGGCGTACTCGGCGACCGGCGTCGGCAGGAAGGCCACCTGCAGCGGCTGGGCGATCCACCAGTCGAGCAGTGCATCGATCTGTTCATTACCCACGTCCGCAGGCGGCAGGTGCAGGGTCGCCCCGGCACACAGCGCCGGCCAGACTTCCCAGGCCATGGCGTCGAAGCCGAAGCCTGCGACGCTCGCAGTATGGCTGCCAGCCTGCAGACCAAAGGCCTGGCAATGCCAGTCGATCAGGTTGCCGACAGTGCGGTGCTCGACCATCACGCCCTTTGGCTGACCCGTGGAGCCGGAGGTGTAGATCACGTAAGCCAGGTGCGCGGCGTTGAGCCCTGCCACCTGCGGGTTTTCCAGGCGTTGCGGCCATTCAGGCCGGTCGAAGGCGATGACCGGTGCAGCCGTTTCCGGCACACGGCTCGTCAGGGCCTGCTGGGTCAGTACCACTTTGGGTGCGCTGTCGGCCAGCAGATAGGCAATGCGCTCGTCAGGGTGCGACGGATCGACCGGGACGTAGCCTGCGCCTGCCTTGAGGACGGCGAGCATGGCCACCAGCGTGTCCAGGCCGCGACGGGCCATGACCGCCACGCGATCATCAACACCTACGCCGAGACTGATAAGGTGATGGGCCAGTGCGTTGGCACGATGGTTCATCTCGCCGTAGTGCAGGCAATGTTCGCCCACCTGAGCCGCTACACCTTCAGGTGCGCTGGCTGCCCGGGCTTCGATCATGGCATGCACCGTCTGCTCGTCATGAACCTGCAGCGCCGCCGTGTTGAGCGTTTCCAGCAGGTAACGGCGTTCCTCTTCGCCGACCAGCGTGATGCGATCAAGATGCGCCTGCTCATCAGCCGCCAGGGTTTCGAGGACCTGCACGAAATAGCCGAGATACCGTTGCACGGTCACTTCGTCGAACAGCGCCGTGGCGTAGTCCAGCGTACCGACCAGCGTCTCGCCATGCTCGCTCAGGTTCAGCGAAAGGTCGAATTTGGACACCTGACTGATCTGCCCGACCAGCTCCACTCGCAGGTCGCCCAGCGACGCGGCGGCGTGTTTGCCGGGCATCCAGTTCAACGTGTTCTGGAACAAAGGGGGATGGGCCAGGCTGCGCGTCGGACGAACCACTTCCACGACCTGCTCGAACGGCAGGTCCTGATGTTCCTGTGCTTCCAGTACGCGCGCCTTGACCTGGGTTAGCAGTGCTTCTCCGCTCGGACTGCCCGAGGTGTCGATGCGTACCGCCAGGGTGTTGACGAACAGGCCGACCAGGTCTTCCAGTTCGGTACGGCCACGTCCCGCCACCGGGCTGCCGATTACTACGTCGGCCTGACCGGAAAGACGCGCGAGTGTCGTCGCCCAGGCGGCCATCAGCGCCATGTACAACGTGACGCCCTGACGTTGCGCCAGTTTGCGCAGATCTGCCGTCAGGCTTGCGTTCAGTTGCACCGCAAGGCTGGCGCCGGCGAAGTCCTGCTGTGCCGGGCGTGGCCGGTCAGTCGGCAACGTGAGCAGCGTCGGCGCGCCCTCCAGTGCCTGGCGCCAGTAGGCCGCCTGGTGTTGCAGGCGCTCGCCGGACAGCCAGCGACGTTGCCATACTGCGTAATCGGTGTACTGGATCGCCAGAGGCGGCAGTGGGTCGGGCTGTCCCTGGCAGAACGCCGGGTACAGCGCCAGCAGTTCCTGGCTCAGCACGCCCATCGACCAGCCGTCGGCGACGATGTGGTGCACGGTCAGCAGCAGCACGTGACGCTCGTCGGTCACGCGCAGCAGATGAGCGCGAATCAGTGGGCCGAGAGCCAGATCGAACGGTGCGACCGCCTCGACCCGAATACACCCTTCCAGGCGATGGGGCGCATGACGAATGTCTTCGACAGACAGCCTGGCGTCTGCGCAGGTGGGCGCGAACAGCACTTGTGCACTGCCTTCGCGGCTCACGAACCGGCTGCGCAAGGTTTCATGGCGTTCGACGATGCGTGCCAGGGCACGCGTCAGGGCGGTGACGTCGAGCATCCCCTCAAGGCTCAGCGCCATCGGGATGTTATAGGCTTCGTTACCGCCGTCCATCTGTGCCAGGAACCACAACCGTTGCTGGGCGAAGGACAATGGCATTGGCTGATCACGCTTCACCGGCAGGATCGCTGTCAGCTCACTGCGCGCCACGCTACTCAGCGCTGCTGCCACCGCTGCCAGTTCACCGAGGGCAAACAGCTCGCCCAGCGGTAATTCCACGCCCAGTTGCTGGCGTACTTGAGACACCATGCGCATGGCCAGCAGGGAGTGCCCGCCCAGATCGAAGAAGTGATCGTTGCGGCCAACCCGCTCGACCTGCAGCACCTCGGCCCAGATCTCGGCCAGCGCCACTTCGACCTCGCCTAACGGTTCTTCGTAACCACGGCTGACCAGCGACTGCGCATCCGGCACTGGCAGGGCCTTGCGATCGAGCTTGCCGTTGGCGGTCAGCGGCAGTGAATCGAGCTGCACGTAGGCTGCCGGCACCATATAGTCTGGTAACAAGCCTTGCAAATGGCTGCGCAGGTGTTCGATGTCCAGTGCAGTTTCAGGCTGCTGCGCCGTGACATAAGCGACCAGACGCTTGTCGCCGGGCGCATCCTGACGGCACAGCACTACGGCTTCGCGGACCTCGGCGTGTTCGGCCAGACGTGCTTCGATTTCACCCAGTTCAACACGGAAACCACGAATCTTCACCTGCTCGTCATTGCGACCGAGGTATTCCAGGTTGCCGTCGGCACGCCAGCGCACCAGGTCGCCAGTGCGGTACAGGCGTGCCTGCGGGTCGCTGTCGAACGGGTCGGCGACGAATTTCTCAAGGGTCAGCTCATCCCGGTGCAAATAACCCCTGGCGACACCCTGGCCACCGATATACAGCTCGCCGGCAACGCCCAGCGGCGCTGGTTGGCCTTGGTTATCGAGCACATACAAACGGCTGTTGCCCACGGGTTTGCCGATAGGAATCGAGCCATTGCCGACCGACACAATCTCGTAGGTAGCGGAGAACGTGGTGGCTTCGGTCGGGCCATAGCCGTTGAGCAGATGCTGTGGGGGTTGTTCGCCAGTACCCGTCCAATAACGGCAGGGTCCAGCACATCACCGCCGACAATCAGGTAGCGCAGGCGCGAAAAGGCCTCGCCCAGACCTGAAGCGTATTGATGGAACAATCCGGCGGTCATCCACAGTACGCTTACCGATTGTTCCAGTAACAGGCGCTGGAAATTCAGCGGCGAGAGCAAATCGTGCTGCCCGATCACCACCACACAGCCGCCATTGAGCAGCGGCGCCCAGACATCCAGGGTACTGGCGTCAAAGGCCGGGTTGGAGGCAAATGCGACGCGATCCTGTGCATTGAAATCGGCATAGCCGTTGTTGATCGCCAGACGGCTGATGGCCCGGTGCGGCACCAGCACCCCCTTCGGCGTGCCGGTGGAGCCGGAGGTGTACATGATGTAGGCAACGCTTTCGCTGGACTGCGGCGGCAATGCCAGATCGGTGCCTTTCAGACGCTCCAGCGTCAGGCCATCGAGGTCAACACGCTGTGCGCCGGTTGTCAGCGATACCTGACTGTGAGTCAGCAGGACACGCGCCCGGCTGTCTTCAATCATGAAACTCTGGCGCTCGACCGGTGCGTTGACGTCCAGCGGCACGTACACCGCCGCGCACTTGAGCACTGCCAGCTGACTGGCGAGCAAATCATGGCTGCGTTCCAGCAGGATCGCCACGCTGTCACCCGGCTGCACACCGAGCCCCAGCAGATGCCGCGCCAGGCGGTTGGCTCTGTTGTTAAGTTCGGCGTAGCTCACGGCAACACCGTCGTGGATCGCCGCGCAAGCTTCTGGGTGCGCACGCACCTGAGCTTCGAACAGGCCATGCACGGTCTGTTGCTGCGGGTAATCCCGCGCGGTGTCGTTGAACGCCACCAGCAGTTGCCGGCGTTCTGTTTCCGGCACCACCGACAGGTCACGCACGGCTGAGTCCGGCGCGGATTCAAGGGCCTCGACCAGATGGCTCAAGGCGGTCTGCATATAACCGCAGATCCGCTGGCCATCGAATCCGGCAGCCACCTGTACGCTCAACAGGAAGCCTTCGCCCTGATCGTCCACCGACAGGGTCAACGGGTAGTTGGTCCTTTCGCGTACGCCGAGCACCTGGGTATCCGCCCAACGCTCGCCACCGCTGGCTTCGCGTGCCGGGCTGTGGCGGTAGTTGAGTAGCGCGCTGAACAGCGGCGAGGCTGCGGCCACCGCGCTGCAACGTTGAGCCAACACCAACGGCGCATGTTCGTGGCCGAGCAATGCGGTCAATCGGGCGTGGGTCTGACGCACGGCCTGACGCACGGCGCAGTTACCGACATCGACCCGCAGCGGCAAGGTGTTGATGAACATCCCCAGGGCGCGGTCAGCACCCAGGCCGCTTTGCATACGTCCCAGCAACACAGTGCCGAAGACCACGTCTTCACGTCCGCTGGCGCTGCCCAGCACTCGCGCCCAGGCCAGGTGATGCAGGCTGGCTGCACTCACTCCCAGTTGCCGCGCCTGAGTACGCAGACGCTGACACAGATTAGCCGGAAGAGCGTGGCGAACCTCCTTGATACCCTGCCCGTCACCCTGCACTTCAAGCAGGCCGAACGGCAGGGTCGGTTCATCGACATCACCGAGCATCTCGCGGAAAAACGCCTCGTGTTGCTTGCGACTCACGCCCAGACGAGCCTGACCCACGTAATTCCGGTAAGGCATCGCCGCCGGCAGTTGCGCTGCGGTGCCTTGCAAGTGGGCGAGCATTTCTACGCTCATCACGTCCAGCGCGGTGTGGTCAAGGGCAATGTGGTGGAACAGCAGGATTGCCACCCAGCGCTGGTTCTCCGAGTCCTCGGCAAAGGCCAGGTGAATCAGCGGGGCCTGATTGAGATCGAGGCGGTACTCGCGTGGATCAAAACGGCGTTGCAACTGAGCGACGATATCGCCGCCGTCCTGGGCCAGGGTGATCTGCTCCATCGACAGTTCGACCCGGCGCAGAGCCACTTGCAGCGGTTGTTCCAGACCCTCCCAGACCAGCGCCGTGCGCAGGATGTCATGGCGATCGATCATCGCCTGCAAGCCTTCGGCAAAGCGTCGTACGTGCGTCGGATCATGCAGGGCGAAGGTCGCTTGCAGCAGATACGGGTCGCCCTGTTCAGCCGCGATATGGTGATAAAGAATGCCTTCCTGCAACGGCGCCAACGGGTAGATGTCCTGCACGTTCGCCGCACCACCGGAAACGCCAGCGACAATGCGCTCGATACTCGCCGGGTCCAGCGTGGTGAGGGTCAGCATGTCCGGGATGATGTGCGTACAGCCGTCGGGAATACCGTTGGCCGGAACGTCGATCTCGATGCCGCCGCCCACAGCCGCCGCCAGTGCGGCAAGGGTGGGCTGGCCGAACAGCACGCGCACATCGGCACTCAGGCCAACCTGACGCATGCGCTCGATCAGCTTCACCGCCAGCAGTGAATGACCGCCCAGCTCAAAGAAATGGTCCTGGCGACCGACCCGTTCCACACTCAGCACTTCGCACCAGAGTGCGGCCAGCATGGTTTCGGTGTCGCCGAACGGCGCCTGATAGTCGCGACTGACGAAGGCCTCGGCAGATGGCTGCGGCAACGCACGACGATCCAGCTTGCCATTGGGCGACACCGGCAGTTTTTCCAGGTGTACATAGGCTGCCGGGATCATGTAATCAGGCAGCACCGCCTGTAAATGCAGGCGCATATGGTCGGCCTCAGGCAAAGCCTGGCCGGCCTGCACACTGAAATACGCCACCAGGCGCTTTTCACCGGGAACGTCTTCGCGGGCCAGCACCGCCGCATCGCGCAGGCCTGGATATTGACCGAGGCGTGCTTCGATTTCCCCCAGTTCAATACGAAAACCACGGATCTTGATCTGGTCGTCGTTACGGCCCATATAGATGATGTTGCCGTCGTCCTGCCAGCAACCCAGATCGCCGGTCTTATACAGACGCGCGCATGGGTTGCCGTCCTCGCGGGTGGCAAACGGATCAGCGATAAAGCGGTCGGCAGTCAGGTCATCGCGATTCAGGTAGCCACGGGCGACACACACACCGCCGATGTAGAGTTCACCCGCCACGCCCACCGGCACCGGGCGCATGTGTTCGTCAAGCAGATAGATGCGGGTATTGGCCACCGGCTGACCAATGCTCGGCAAGGTTGGCCAGGCCTGTGGGTTGCCCTCAAGGGTCATCGCCGTGACCACGTGGGACTCGGTCGGGCCGTAATGGTTGTGCAGGCGGGCGTCGTTCAGACGGGCGAAGAAATGCCGCATCGGTTCGGTGATTCGCAGTTGTTCACCTGCAGTGATCACGTCCTGCAACAGGCACTCAGGCTGTTCGGGTTCGGCGACCACGGCCTCGGCCAATGCCTGCAGGGCAATGCACGGCATGTACAAGCGCTCGATGCGCTGTTCGCAGATGTGCTGGAACAGGCGACGGAAATCCAGACGCATATCGCTGTGGATGAGCGACAGTTCGCCGCCCGCGCACAAGGTGCTGAAGATTTCCTGAAAAGCCACATCAAAACCCAGCGCTGCGAACTGCAAGGTACGTTGCCTCGGGCGGCGGTGCTCGACAGTCTGGGCGATCTGCCAATGCATCAGGTTGACCAGCGGCGCATGGGGCATGGCCACGCCTTTGGGTTGACCGGTAGAGCCCGAGGTGTAGATTAGATACGCTAGGTGCTGCGCGTTAAGCCCTGCGAGCTGCGGATTGGTCGTCGGCGCTCTGTCAATAGCGTTTTCGGCGCGGGCGTCTGCTTCCAGCAGCAACACCGGCATGGCGGCCTGCGCAAAGCGCTCGCGCAAATCGCGTTGGGTCAGCAGCATTTTCGGTGCGCTGTCCTCAAGCATGTAGGCCAAGCGTTCTTCAGGGTAAGAAGGGTCGAGTGGCACGTAACCTGCGCCGGCCTTAAGAATGCCCACCAGGCCCGCAATCATTTCCAGACCGCGTTCCACACAGATCGCCACCCGGTCGTCAGCGCCGATGCCTTCGGCGATCAATCGATGGGCAATCTGGTTGGCCCACTGATTGAGCTCGGCGTAGCTCAGATGCTGGCCTTCGTAAGTGACCGCCATCGAATCCGGTTGTGCCGCGGCCTGCGCCTCAAATAGCTGGTGCAACAACAGATCTTTCGGGTACGCGCCATCGAGCGCGTTGAAGTCTTCCAGGAGCTGGCGGCGCTCGTGCGCGGGCAACCAGTCGAGGCTATGCAAGGGCGCATCGGGCTGGCTGTCCAGCGCATCGGCCAGTTGCTCCAGTACGGTGTGCATGTAACCGCAGATGCGCCTGGCACCGATTCCGGTTACGGCCTGAACGGTCAGGCCGAAGGAGTCGCCGAGGTCGTCTACCGACAGCGACAGCGGGTAGTTGGTCCGTTCCTCACCGCCGAGCACCTCGACACCGGCCCAGGTCCTGGTCTGCCCCGCATCTTGAGGTGCCTGGGCGCCGACCGCGACATGGCGGTAGTTCATCAGCGCACTGAATAAAGGTGTCGGTGCCGCCACGCCACTGCACCCCTGAGCCAGCGACAACGGTGCATGCTCGTGACTGACCAACGCCGCCAACCGTGCGTGGGTGGTGCGCACTGCAGCCTGAATGCCCTGCTCTCCGGCAGCAACCCGCAACGGCAAGGTATTGATAAACATGCCCAAGGCCCGTTCGGCGCCTTGACCACTGAGCAAGCGGCCCATCAGCACTGTACCGAAGACCACATCCTGCCGCCCCGACAGGCGCCCGACCACCTGCGCCCACGCAAGGTGATGCAGGCTGGCATTACTGACGCCCAATCGCCGGGCATGGGCGCGTAAACGTTGGGCAAGCTCCAGGGCAACCGGCAACAGGGCTTCGTCGACTCCGCTGCCGTCGCCTTGCACGTCTTGCAGGCCGAACGGCAGGGTCGGCTCGTCAACATCAGCGAGCATCTCGCGGAAAAACGCCTCGTGATCCTCGCGGCTCACGCTCAATCGCGCCTGAGCCACGTGGTTGCGATACGGCACCGACGCTGGCAAACCTTCGCCGCGCCCTTGTCTGAACGCCTCGATCTCTGCGCCCAACAGGGCCAGCGAGGTGGCGTCATCGATCAGGTGATGGAACAGCAACACCGCAACCCAGCTATGGTCGGCGGGATCTTCCGCGTAATGCAGGCGCATCATCGGGGCCTGATGCAGATCCATGCGTATCCGTCGTGGATCGAACTGTGCCTGCAACTGGGCCGCGACATCACCCTGGTCCGGGTGCGGCAAAAACGCCTCGACCCGCAGCCGTGCCTGACGCCAGACCACCTGCACTGGCTCGTCGAGCTCTTCCCAGGCTACCGCCGTGCGCAGAATGTCGTGACGGTCAATGACTTGCTGCAAGGCCTCCGTGAAGTCCAGCAGCTGCTCGAAGCTATTGAACCGCAACAACGCCTGCAACAGGTACGGATCACCCTCTCCACTGGACAAATGGTGGTAGAGGATGCCCTCCTGCAACGGCACCAGCCCATAGATATCCTGCACGTTGCTCACCCCGCCCGGCACTGCGGCGACCACACGGTCGATTTGTGCCTGGGAGAGCCGGGCCAGGGGCAGCATGTTCGGCGTTATACGCTGGCAATCGGCGGGAATCCTGCTGGCTGGCACCTGCACGTCTGTGGTCTTGCCGCTGGCGGCCGCCAACGAGGCCAGGGTCGGCTGGCCGAACAGTACGCGCACGTCGGCATTCAGACCGATGTCGCGCATGCGCTCGATCAGTTTTACCGCCAGCATCGAATGCCCACCCAGTTCGAAGAACTGGTCATGTCGGCCTACCTGCTCGACGCCCAGCAGCTCTACCCACAATGTGGCCAGCCTGGTTTCCACCAGGCCCTCCGGCGCCTCATATTGACTCCGGGCAAAGGCGTCGGCAGTTGGCACCGGCAGTGCCTTGCGGTCGAGCTTGCCGTTGGCAGTCAGCGGGAAAGCCTCCAGGCTGACAAAAGCGCTCGGCAGCATGTGCTCGGCCAGCGATAGACGCAGCTGTTCACGCAACCAGGTAGCGTCCGGTTCCTGCCCGGCGGTGCCGATGACATAGGCCACCAGACGCTGGTCGCCCGGTTCGTCTTCACGTACCACAACCACGGCATCACGCACGCCTTCGCAGGCACTCAATCGGGCTTCGATCTCGCCCAGCTCGATACGGAAACCGCGAATTTTCACCTGTTCATCGTTACGGCCCAGGTATTCCAGGCTGCCGTCCGGCAACCAGCGACCCAGATCGCCAGAGCGGTACATCCGCGCACCGGGTGCCGAGGCAAACGGATCGTCGAGAAAGCGCGTCGTGTTCAATTCGTCGCGATTGAGGTAGCCACGCGCCACACCTGCCCCGCCGACGTACAACTCGCCCACTGCGCCCGGCGGCAGCGGATGGCCATAGGCATCCAGAAGGTACAGCTGAAGGTCAGGAATGCGTTTGCCGATCGGGCTGGCGCCAACGCGCCGGGCGTCTTCGGGCTGCAACGGGTAATAGGTCACATGCACCGTGGTTTCGGTGATGCCGTACATGTTAACCAGTTGTGTTGAGGCGTTGACTTTACGGGCATACCACGGCTTGAGCATCGCTGTTTCCAGCGCTTCACCGCCGAAAATCACCTGGCGCAGCGAATGCACCTGCTCTTTGTCGTCCTGGGCCGCAATCAGTTGGCGGAACGCACTCGGCGTCTGGTTGAGCACCGTGACCCCGGCGCTGCACAGCAGGTTATAGAAGTCTTCGGGCGAGCGACTGACTAGTTGCGGGACGATCAACAGGCGCCCGCCGTGCAGCAGCGCGCCCCAGATTTCCCAGACCGAGAAGTCGAAGGCAAACGAATGGAACAGCGCCCACACGTCCTGTTCATTGAAACCGAACCAGTCCTGGGTGGCCGAGAACAGCCGTGCAACATTACGATGCTCGACCATCACGCCCTTGGGCAGGCCGGTGGAACCGGAGGTATAGATCACGTAGGCAAGGTCGCTGGGCCTGACCGATACCTGCGGATTGCAGGCGCGCTCGTCCTGCAGGTCGACATCATCGAGATAGATAAGCGGCACATCCGACACCGGCAATGCCGGCTGTACTGACTGCTGGCTCAACAATGCTACCGGCGCACTGTCGCCGAGGGTGTAGGCCAGACGCTCAAGCGGGTAAGCCGGGTCCAGCGGCACATAACCTGCGCCGGATTTGAGGATGCCCAGCAAGCCGATAATCATTGCCGGGCCGCGTTCGACGCAGATGGCCACGCGATCGTCAGGGCGTACCCCCAAGGCCAAAAGACGATGGGCAACCTGATTGGCACGCGCGTTGAGCTCGCCGTAGCTCAGGGTCTGCTCTTCGAACACCAGTGCAGCGGCGTCCGGGCGTTCTGCGGCGCGAGCTTCAAACTGCTGGTGAATCGTCAGGTCATTGGCAAAATGTGGCTGACCGGCATTCCACGTCTGCATCTTGAAAGTGTCGGTCATGCCGGTCAGCGAGAAGCCATGCACAGGCAGGTGCGGGTTCGCCAGCCCCTGCTCAAGGACGTGCCGCAAGCGTTCGGCAAGGGGGGCGATTTCGTCGTGCTGAAAATACGCCTCGTTGTAGATGTAGTGCAGTCGCGATTCAGCCTCATAAGCGTTGGTGCGTAAATGGATGGCCAGCGGCGTCTGTTCGTGATTGTTCGAAGATTTGACGGCGTGGGCGGTTGCCTGGCCGAAGCGCAGCAGGTGATTGTTGCGCTCATAGGAGAACGTCAGATCGAACAGTTGCGTGCGCTCGGCACGGCGTAATTCAAGCAGGCGGTTGAGGTCGCTGACCGGAAAGCGCTGGCTGCGGTAATCCTGCTTGACCGCGCGGCAGATGCCCTGGACCAGCTCGGCGAACGACAGGTCGACACTGAATTTCAGACGCACTGAGCTGAGCTGGGTAAAGAGCCCGAGGGTCTTTTTGTAGCTGGCATTGGGGCGATTGAGGATCGGCAAGCCGATAACCAGTTCGTCACGCTGATAGGCGCGGGTGAAGTACACGTACAGCACTGCCAGCAAAACATGGAACGACGAGGCGTTCAGGCTCAGGGCCAGGTCGTCGATCTGCTGTTCCAGGTCACGGGCCAGACCGTAGCTGAGGTGGCCGCTGCGGCTTGGTGCTTCGTTCTGAATCTGAGCCGGACGCGGGCGTGGCACCAGCAAGGGCTCGGGAATGTCGCGGTACTTGTCCAGCCAATAGGTTTGATCGAGGGCAAAACGTCGCGATCCGCGATACTGGCTGTCGTCCTTGATGAAGTCGACATAGGACGGTGCCGTCAGATCGGGTGTGTGCTGATCGTGCAGCGCGTTGTAAAGCTCACTGAGCGACGCGCAGAGCCCGTCGATGCCCCAGCCGTCGAGTGCAATGTGGTGGGCGTAAATCATGCAGTAGAAGCGCTGTGCTTCGAGCTTGAGCAAATGTATACGGAACAGCGGTTCGCCATCGAGCCGGAACGCACGCTCAAGCTGACGCTGCATCCAGTGTTCGGCAGCCTGAAACGGATCGTCCTGCCTTTGCAGGTCAATCGGTGTCACCGGCATCGGCATGCTCGTGGCGAAGGTCTGCAGCGGCACGCCCTCCTCGTCACGCTGGTCGAGCAGGACCATGCGCAGGGCGTCGTGTTTTGCAATCAACAGGTCCACGGCCCGCTGGAACAGTTCGTAATCGAGGGCGCCGTCGATCTCCAGATGGCCGCCGATGTTGTATAACGGCGAGTCGCCCTGGGTCATCTGATCCAGCCAGATATTGCGTTGGGCAGCGGTCAGGGCAAGTGCCATACATTTCTTCTCGCAAAGGGGCGGCCTCGCCGCGCGCAAAAGGCGGCGGCAGCCGGTAGTCAGGTCGTGGCCAGGGAGCAACCGGCTTCATGCAACTTCATGAAGGATCGTCCCTGGAAAGTTGAACAGCGCTTCAGATCAGGCGCGTTTGCCCTCAACCGCGCACTTCACGTCGGAGACGATGCAACCGTCCGCCAACTTGATGATGCGGTCGGCCAGCTGGAAGTACTGATCGTCGTGAGTAATGATCAGGATCGTCTTGCCGCGACGCTTGAGGTCCGGCAGCAGTTCCTCGTAAAAGAAGCGCTTGAACGGCGGGTCCTGGTCGGCGGCCCACTCGTCCAGCAGGTAAATCGGACGGTCCTCCAGGTAGGCGCACACCAGTGCCAGGCGTTTCTGCTGGCCGTATGACAAGGCCGTGGTGGTCGAGTAACCAAGTCCCTCGATCTTGACCTTGTCTTCCAGGCCCAGAGTCGAGAGGTATGTCTGCGCCTGATCGGTGCTGGGATGTTCTTTCTCGTCAGGACCTATCAATCGGTTGAACAGATGGAAGTCAGAGAACACCGCCGAGAACAGGTCGCGATAGTCGCCGCGCGAGTCGTCCGTGACCGCCGCACCGTCGAGCAGTAGCTGACCCTCTTGCGGGATGTACAGGCCGCAGAACACTTTGGCCAGGGTGCTTTTGCCACAACCGTTGCCGCCGACGATGTAGACCAGCTCACCAGAGTGGATCGTCAGGTCGATAGGTCCCAGGGCAAAACCGGAACTGATCTGCGGGTCCTTGTAGTTCATGTGTACGTTCTTGAGCTGGATACTGCCCCAGGACTTCTTGTGATCGAGAAGCAGCACATTGTCTGCATCGCTGGTTTCCGGCTCCGGATGCGGTTCGTTGATGGAGAATCCGAAATCCGCCAGTCGCGTGCAGGCAATACGTCCCTGGGCCAGCATCGGCATGGCGCTGACCAGCATCACCAGCGGGCCCATGATGTACAGCACCGCCAGCACACTGGCGCTCATGGTCTTGGCGTCGATAACAGCGAACATCGGCGCAGCGAACAGCAGGCAGCCGACCAGCAACGACAGGGTCAACTGGCCAACGTTTTCGGCGGCAGTAAACCAGAGCCGTTCGATGTAGTTGTACTTCGCGACCCGAACCGAAGACTCCTGGATCGCCGAGCGGCTGAACCAGCGGCGGCGAATACCGTTGAGTTTCAGTTCCTTGAGGCCGAACACAAGCGCGTGTGTGTATTCGTTGAAGGCCGTGAATTCGTCGCGCACCTTGTGGGTGAACTTCATGCCACCCATGAAAAACAGCAGGTACATTGCAACGCCCAGGATCATCAGCGAGATGGTTATCGCAAACACCACCCAGGACAGGTAGGCCAGGTAGGCAATACCGAACAGGAACACCGCCGACTCCACCAGGATCGTCGGCATGATCAACAGCGTGGCGTTGAGTTGCGGAATATCGCTGGTCAGCAGGGTCAGCACATTCGGCGCACCGCGGCGGTCGACTTCCTCAAGCGGCGTGCCGAGGATCTTGCGGCACAGGGCAATGCGCAGACGGGTCATGATGCGCATGCTGGCGTAAGCCGGAAACAGCGACGCACCGTTGCGGAACAGGAGCGCCACCACGCTCAGGCCGACAAACCAGAACAGCGACTGACGCTGAAAGGTCTCCTCGTGAATCGCCTGGTTGATCACATTGACCACGGCAATGGACGCAACGCCGCTGATGAGCCCTGTCAGCAGCGTAAAGAACGTCAGCCAGGGATGGCTGCTCCATAACAGACGCATGATCGAGCCTGGTCTGGCCTTCTTCTCTTGCTTGGTTTTCATTAGCTGCTGCCCTTGAATGCATTAGCCAGCGCGGGCGCCGGTGGTTAAAAGTCCTGGCTTGATAACGGGATGTCGATCATTCAGGCCGGTTGCCAAACGTCGCCCCGAGCGGTCATTTCGCCCATGGCGACAACGATCAGCCGAGGTTCTTCATAAGGATCACGGGCGTGGGCGGCAAGCATGTTGTCAAGCATCACCACATCGCCCTTGCGCCATTCGAAACGCACAGCGCAAGCCTCGTAGGCTTCACCGATCAAGGCCATTACCGGGTCCTCGATGGCTGAGCCGTCGCCATAGCTGACCAACCGTGGCAGGCGGTCGGGGCCGAACATGTCGAGCAGGTCCTCTCGCAGCTCCTCGCCCATGCAGTACGGGTGATGCAATTGCACCTGGTTGAAGAAACAACGCTCGCCCGTGAATGGATGGGTGATCACCGCCGGGCACTGGGTGCGCAGCTGCAGGGTGTCGCCGTCAAGCCATTCGAAGTCCGTACCTTGCTCGCGGCAACGCTGTTCAATAACGCTGCGTTCGGACGTACCGAAGAACGATTCCCAGCTCGGCTCGACACCGGCGGTGAAGGTGCGGCTGTAAAGCAGACCTTTGCTCTCGAAGCGCTCGACCACCTCTTTCGGCAGGTACGCGAGCACTTGACGGATATCCGCCAGCGGCGTTGCCCCACCCACCCGCGATGGCTGCTCGCAGAAGAACCATTGCTTGCGTGGCCAGCTTTCCAGGTGCGAACTCTCGTTGTGATAGAGGATCATCTCGCGCTCGGGATACGGCGTTGAGCGATAGACATTGCGCCCGCCTTCCTTCTTCGGAAGGTCGCCGTACGTGCCGTGCAAGCCAGGCGAAAGCGCCTCGGCAAAGCCCTCGAAGGCCGCGACCGAAGGCAGATCAAATCCCCGAAACAAGACCGCGCCGTGACGGCACAGCAGCGTCTCGATCGCTTCGCGCCGGGCGCTGCCCCACTGCACCGGGTCCAGCCCGTCAGCCGTTGGCTCGATCACCACAGGCAAACTGTTACCGGTAGCCAGCAAGGACAACCGTACCGACGGGTCAGCGGCCCTGTCGGGCCAGGTTGGCGCATCCGTTTGCTGTTCATCAGCGAAAACGGGCGCAGTGTTAGCTTGAAGACTCATGAACAAACTCCTGGACCTCAGCCCTTCACATCCACTTTTGTAGGGCGCCAGACCAGCACGCTCCGGCACCGCGCAAGAATCAAAACACTGATGGCCTAAGGCGTCTGTCACCGCAATCCGGGACATCGGTCGCGAAGAGTGTCGATGCGTACTGATCTGAATCGGCAGGCTTTGTCCCCATTTCCCTCGACAGACGCAGCCCGTTAGTCGGTGCTGAAATGCGCCAACTGCGGATCATGCCGGCCCATTGACGGATTCGTCAGGCCGCAGGGATGTCTCGATTGCAGCGGATTTGAGCGCTGCATCTGGTTATTACACAGGAGCTTTGGTCATGCCGATTACGAACACTGACGAATCGCTTAGCGCCGCGTCAGCCCCTCTCAAGCCCGGTGCTTTCCTGCACGAGATATTCAGTGACAGGGCGCGTCAATTTCCTGAGCGCACCGCGGTGAGCGATGCAGCCCGGACGTTGAGCTACGCACAGCTCGACGCGCTGTCGACAAAGCTGGCTGCACGTTTACGCGATGAAGGCGTGACCTACGGCACGCGTGTGGGCATGTACCTGCCGCGCAGCGTCGATCTGGTCACCAGCCTGCTGGGTATTCTCAAAGCCGGCGGCACCTATGTGCCGGTCGACCCGCAATACCCTGGCAAACGCGTCGAGCACATCGTGCGCGACAGCGAGCTGAGCCTGATCATCGGCGATGCCGCCAACCTGCCGAAAATATCGTCTCTGCGCGTATTGGCACTCGACGAGTTACTGTCCGCGCCGGCGCTGCAACCGGCCGCTCAAGACACCCGTATCGACCCGAATAATTCCACTGCCTACATCATCTACACCTCTGGCTCCACCGGTGAGCCCAAGGGCGTACAGGTTTCCCATGGCAACGTCAGTCGCCTGCTGGAAAGTACCCAACGCGCCTATGGCTTCAACGCCCAGGATGTCTGGTCGATGTTCCACTCCATCGGTTTCGACTTCTCGGTCTGGGAAATCTGGGGTGCCCTCGCCCACGGCGGCCAGGTGGCCGTTGTCCCGTATGACATCTCGCGCTCTCCTGCCGCCCTGCGTCAATGGCTCGCCGATCAGCGCATCACCGTGCTCAGCCAGACGCCATCGGCTTTCCGTGGTCTTGATGAGGCCGATCGTGGCAACACCGCGCCGCTGGCGCTGCGCTACGTGGTGCTCGGTGGCGAAGCGTTGCCCGCCAGCGTGCTGCGTCCCTGGGTCGAGCGCCACGGTGACCAGAAGCCCGCGCTGATCAACATGTACGGCATCACTGAGGCCACCGTTCACACCACCTTCAAGCGAGTGTTGGCGCAGGACCTGGAAACAGCAGCCATGGTGTCGCTGGGCAAGCCGCTGCACGGCTGGCGCCTGCACCTGCTTGACGCCAACCAGGCGCCGGTCGCGGCAGGCACTACCGGCGAGCTGTACATCGAAGGCGCGGGCGTGGCTCAGGGCTACCTGAACCGTGAGGCGCTCAACGTCGAGCGCTTCGTCGAGTTACCCGGTGCTGTGCGCGCCTATCGTACTGGCGACCTGATGACCCTGGAGAGTAATGGCGAATACCGTTATGCCGGTCGCTGCGACGAGCAATTGAAAATCAGCGGTTTCCGCATCGAGCCCGGCGAGATCGAAGCCTCTCTGCAAACCAGCCCGAGCGTGGCCGCGGCCCATGTCGGCGTACATGATTACGGCGATGGTGACCTGCGCCTGGTAGCTTACGTGGTGCCAGGCCAGGGCGTCGACGCCTGGACCGAACAGGCTCGCAGCGAAGTTGCCGCATTGATGGCCGAAAATTTGCCGGAGTACATGCGTCCCTCGGTGTATGTGCCGCTGGCAGAGCTGCCGGTGACTCATCACGGCAAAATCGACAAGCAACAACTGCCCTCGCCTGCCGCTGGCACGGCGCTTTCAGGCGCGGCAGACGTCAAGGGCCTCAGTGAACAGGAGCACTTCGTGCTCAAGGTCTGGAGCGAAGACCTGGGTCTGAAAAACATCGGCGTCAATGATGATTTCTTCGATTCCGGCGGCACTTCACTGGCACTGATCCGCTCGCTGAGCAAGCTCAAGACACATTACAAAATCAACCTCGACCCCGGGATCCTGGCGGATGGCGCAACGGCCAAAGTCCTGGCCGACCACATCACCCGTAGCCTTGTTCAAGCCCATTGACCGAAAAGGAAAAGCTCATGAGCAAAAAATTCGCCTTAACTGCGGAACAGCGTGCCTCGTTCGAGAAAAACGGTTTTATCGGGCCGTTTGACGCTTACTCGCCAGAAGAAATGAAAGAAACCTGGAAGCGCACCCGTCTGCGCCTGCTCGACCGTAGCGCTGCCGCCTACCAGGATCTGGACGCCATTTCCGGTGGCACCAACATCGCCAACTATGATCGCCATCTGGACGATGATTTCCTGGCCAGCCACATCTGTCGCCCGGAAATCTGCGATCGCGTCGAAAGCATCCTCGGCCCGAACGTGCTCTGCTGGCGTACCGAGTTCTTTCCCAAATATCCGGGCGATGAAGGCACCGACTGGCACCAGGCCGACACCTTCGCCAATGCCTCCGGCAAGCCACAGATCATCTGGCCGGAAAACGAAGAGTTCGGCGGCACCATTACTGTCTGGACCGCATTTACCGACGCGAACATTGCCAATGGTTGCCTGCAGTTCATTCCCGGCACCCAGAACAGCATGAATTACGACGAAACCAAGCGCATGACCTATGAGCCCGATGCCAACAACTCGGTGGTCAAGGATGGCGTGCGTCGCGGTTTCTTCGGCTATGACTATCGCCAGTTGCAGATCGATAAGGACTGGAAACCCGATGAGGCCTCTGCTGTGCCCATGCAGATGAAGGCCGGGCAGTTCATTATTTTCTGGTCGACGCTGATGCACGCGTCCTATCCGCACAGTGGCGAATCACAGGAAATGCGCATGGGCTTCGCGTCACGCTATGTACCCTCGTTCGTCCATGTCTACCCGGATTCGGATCATATCGAAGAATACGGCGGTCGCATCAGTCTGGAGAAATACGGCGCGGTGCAAGTGATCGGTGACGAAACACCGGAATACAACCGGCTTGTGACCCACACCACCCGCGGCAAGAAATTCGAAGCGGTCTGACCCGCACACGTCATACGACAATAGCCTCGCGCAATGTGCCTGAAAAAGCGCCCGACAAAGAGTGAAGATCCATGACTATTTCCTCCGATGCAGCGATGCGTCTGTGCGAGACGGTGAGGATGCTCAGGCACCTTGCCCTCAATTTGCCCGATCCGGTGTGCCTGAGCTTTCTCGCCCGGGACGACGGCCCTCTGCCAGAGCCGGCGTGCTCCAGCGTGCGAGCCACAGAGCGGGCGATCAATGCCGCGTTTGCGCGCATCGGCGTGCGCACCCTGCAGTACTTGCACGGTGGCGAGGCACAACTGTCGTCGTTCGAATATTTTATAAGCCGCAAAATCTGCGAAGCGCTCGACTATAGCTACGAGCACTTCGACGATGCCGGAGACGTGACCGCATTCAATCGACTGCTCAAGCATTTTGAATTCGACGGTGCAGTGCCGCATATAGAGACACTGCTCCTGACCACCCACGACCATGCCCGGTTGCTAGTACATGCCAGTGCCAACCGCGAGCTGCCTCCCGTGGTTTTGGCACTGCCCTGCGGCATTCCGTTCGATCTCTGCCGCAACTGGTTCGACGCCTTGAGCGAGCGCTTTTTTGTCGTGACCTGGGAAACCCGAGGGCTGTTCGGTGCCTGCGAGGCGTTCGACCAGATCGCGGTGGACACCGATGCCCAGGTTGCCGACATGATCAGCGTGATGAATCACTTCGGGTTATCGACCGCACATCTAATGGGCATCTGCGGCGGCGCGGTCATCGCCCTGAGCGCCGCTGCTGCCCACGCCGAGCGGGTCAACTCCCTGAGCCTGTGGCATGGGGATTACAATCTGGGCGACAGTGACTTGCGCACCGCTCATCAGCAAAACTTCGAGTGGCTGATGGAAAGCGCTGCTCAGGATCGCGACGAGGCTGCCGACCTGCAAGCGATGTTCCTCGATCAGGCAACGCTGGCCACCACCCCTGAGTCCATTGCCCACGTAGTGCTTTACCCCTACGTCAATCCCGAGTTGTTCTATCGCTATGCGCGTTTGAATGACGCGCTGAACAAGACCGAGCTGGCACCACGACTGACGCGCATCACCGCGCCAACCCTGGTAGTGGCTGGCGATGCCGACTCGACTACGCACATCGGCGGCTCACGGCATATCGCCGCGTCGATCAAGGACGCCACGCTGCACGTAGAGCGCAATGGCAGCCACCTGGCGTTCTTTGCCTCCAGCCAGCAATCGAAACAAACCGCCTTCAGCTTCCTCGAAGAAGTTCTTCAGCCCGCTGTCGCCTGACAGGCATTCGATACCTCGCCGAATGGAAAGGGGGCTTAGGCCCCCAGCTTTACTCTGCTCTGCGACCTTGAGCGCGGCGGCGACCGACTCACCTTCAAAGCGGCACACTGGCGCAGCAATCACCAACCGTCCCTTCAGCGCCCCGCTCCATAGGCCAATCGAATCGGTCCAGGCCTCTATACCGGCGAGGCGCGGCGCCGTCCCGAATCACTGATCAACCTACCCGGAAGACCACCACGCTCAGTTGTCCCAGCTTCCCATGACAGACATCCCCAGGTGGATGCTCTATTTTTTTTTCAATGTTTTTAATCCTCCCGCCGACTGGCAGTCGTCCAGCGCCATGCCGCGCCGTCCATCGACCGGAGACGAGCCAATTGATTTCGCAAACAGGTGCTTTGAGATGAATTCGTTGATCGACAATCTGTGCACGCAAGGACAAGAGCTCCTTCCGCTGGCTTCGGTTCAGCAAGGTATCTGGCTTGATCAGCTCGCCTATCCGCACCTGCCTTATTACAACATCGGCATGACTCTGGAGATCAAGGGCGACATCGATATTGCACTGTTCGAAAAAGCCATCCAGAGGGTCATCGACAGCCATGACGCGCTGCGTCTGAGTTTCAGCCACGAAAGGGGGATGGGCGGCCAGCGGGTTCTGTCCAAGGCGCCGTTCAAGCTTGAGGTGACCGATTTTCCTGAGGTCGACGGCGACACCGAGCAGGCCATTGCGCATCTGCGCGAGTCGTTCCGCCATCCCTTTGAGTCAATGACCGGACAACTCTGGGAATCGCGTCTGGTTCGTTGCGGGCCGCAACTTCATTACTGGTTCAATCGCTTGCACCACCTGGTTGCCGACGGCATCGGTGCAGTGCTGATCGCGCACGCCGTAGGCGATACCTACTCAGGCTTGCTGGAAGGCAAGGAAACGCTTGCCGAGGGGCCTTCATACCTCTCGTTCCTTGAAGAAGACAGGGCCTACATGGCGTCTTGTCGCTACGAGCGTGATCGACTGTTCTGGGAGCAGTCCTACGCACAACTGCCGCCGGTTCTGCTGCAACGCAGGGCAGATTTCAAGGCAGGCCTTACCAACGTCCCTGCCCCCAGTGACCAGGTTCAAGCCATGTTGCCTCGCGCGCTTTACAACGCGCTGACGCAGTTTGCCAGCGAATGCAACCTGTCCGTTGCTCATGTACTGGTCGGAGTGATCAGCACCTATTTCTGCCGCACCGTGGGCGTCGATGAGATCGTTGTCGGTATGCCGGTGCATAACCGTACCAATGCTCGTCAGAAAGCCACCATCGGTATGTTTTCCTCGGTCAGCCCGATTCGCGTGGGCTTCGATCCGCATGAAACGCTGGTCGATCTGATGAATAACATCGGCACGCAACTACGTCGCACTTATCGCCACCAGCGTTTCCCGATTGCCGAACTCAACCGTAGCCTGCGGCTGGCGCAAAACGGACGCCACCAGTTGTTCGATGTTTCACTGTCATTCGAAAGCTTCGATGGTGACGTCACGTTCGGCAGCGAGGACCCGGCGCGGGTGCTGATGCTGGACAACGGTTACGAGCAGACGCCCATGGCGATCTTCGTACGCGACTACCATCCTTCTGAAGACATCCACCTGGATTTCAACTTCAACACCGCTTACTTCACCTTCGAGGAAGCTCAGCGCGTACAACAGCGCATTTTCGCCATGCTTGAAGCTGTGCTGAATCAACACGACACGCCTTTGGCGCACTTCCCGTTGATGAGCACAAGCGAGCATCAGCAACTGGCAACTTTCAACGAAACCGCCCTCGCCTATCCCCGCGATGTCCTGATCCACCAACTGATCGAACAACAGGCCGCCCAGCGTCCGGATGCCTGCGCCGTACGTGGCGACAGCGGGCCGTTGCTCACTTACGCCGAACTCAACCAGCAGGCCAACCAGCTCGCCCATCGCCTGATCGAACTGGGCGTGGAGCCGGATACGCGTGTCGCGGTCAGCCTGCGTCGCGGCGCGGAAATGGTCGTGGCGCTGTTGGGTATTCTCAAGGCCGGTGGCGCCTATGTACCGATCGACCCTGACCTGCCCAGCGCTCGCCAGGCCTATATGCTCGAGGACAGCTCGCCGCAGGCAGTGCTGACCACTCGGGACCTGAGCGACAACCTGCCGGCCTCGGATCTTCCGGTGCTGGTGCTCGATGGCCGCGATGACCGCGCGCAATTGGCCAGGCAGCCGAGCGTCAACCCGGATGCCAAGGCCCTGGGCCTGCAGCCGAATCACCTGGCCTATGTGCTTTACACCTCGGGCTCTACCGGTACACCCAAAGGCGTGATGAACGAGCACCTGGGCGTGGTCAACCGCCTGCTTTGGGCGCGCGACGCCTATCAGGTGAACAGTCAGGATCGCGTACTGCAAAAGACCCCGTTCGGTTTCGACGTCTCGGTCTGGGAGTTTTTCCTGCCACTGCTGACCGGTGCCGAACTGGTCATGGCCCGTCCCGGTGGCCATCAGGATCCGGACTACCTGGCGCAGGTGATGAGTGACGCGGGCATTACCCTGCTGCACTTCGTGCCCTCGATGCTCGATGTGTTTCTGGAACACCGCTCAACCCGCGACTTCCCGCAACTGCGCCGCGTGCTGTGCAGTGGCGAGGCCTTGCCTCGTGCGTTGCAGCGCCGCTTCGAGCAACACCTGAAGGGCGTTGAACTGCACAACCTGTATGGCCCGACCGAAGCGGCCATCGACGTTACCGCCTGGGAATGTCGTCCGACGGATCCGGGCGACAGCGTGCCCATCGGCCGCCCGATTGCCAACATTCAGATGCACGTACTCGATGCCTTGGGCCAGTTGCAACCATTGGGTGTGGCCGGTGAGCTGCACATTGGCGGTATCGGCGTGGCGCGGGGTTACCTGAATCAGCCGGACCTGAGTGCCGAGCGTTTCATCGCTGACCCGTTCTCCAGCGACCCGCAGGCACGCCTGTACAAAACCGGCGACGTCGGTCGCTGGCTGGCCAATGGCGCGCTGGAATACCTGGGCCGTAATGACTTTCAGGTGAAGATCCGCGGCTTGCGTATCGAAATCGGCGAAATCGAGGCCGCCCTGGCTAAACACCCGGCGGTCCACGAAGCGGTGGTCACTGCTCGCGAAGACATACCCGGCGACAAACGTCTGGTGGCTTACTACACGCAGTCTGCCGAGCACACTGCTGTCGATCTTGAAATCCTGCGCAGTCACCTGCAGCAACAGTTGCCGGAGTACATGGTTCCGGCCATTTATGTGCTGCTCGAGGCCATGCCACTGACATCGAACGGCAAGCTCGATCGCAAGGCGCTGCCAGCCCCGGACGGTGATGCGCTGATCAGCCGTGGTTACGAAGCGCCGCAAGGCGAAGTGGAAACCCTGTTGGCATCGATCTGGGCCGATGTGCTCAAGGTTGAACAGGTGGGACGCCATGACCATTTCTTCGAACTGGGTGGCCACTCACTGCTGGCGGTGAAATTGATCGAACGCATGCGCCAGGTTGGCCTGAGTGCCGATGTGCATGTGCTGTTCGGCCAACCGACCGTGGCGGCACTGGCGGCAGCTGCCGGTGGAGGCTCGGAAGTCGTGGTGCCGACCAATCTTATTCCCGAGCATTGCGACCGTATCACCCCGCAGATGTTGGCGCTGATCAACCTCTCTCAGGCGCAGATCGACCACGTGGTGAAGGACATGCCGGGCGGCGTGGCCAACGTGCAGGACATCTACCCGCTGGCACCGTTGCAGGCTGGGATTCTTTACCACCATATCAGTGCCGAACAGGGCGACCCCTACACCCTGAAAGCACTGTTCGCGCTATCTGACCGGGCGCGACTGGACGATTTCAGTGGCGCTTTGCAAGGCGTGATCAACCGCCACGATATCCTGCGCACCGCGGTGCTGTGGGAAGATCTCGATGAGCCGGTGCAAGTCGTGCTGCGTCAAGCTGAACTGCACGTCACCGAGTTGTTCCTCGACTCTGCAGACGGCCCGGTTGACGAGCAATTACACCAACGCTTCGACCGTCGGCATTACCGCCTCGATGTGCGTACTGCGCCATTGATGCGCATTGTCTTTAGCCATGACCCGGTCAACGACCGCTGGCTGGCGATGCTGCTGTGCCACCACCTGGTCAGCGACGCCACTTCCCTGTCCGTGATACTGCAGGAAATTCAGGCGCACCTGCTCGGTCAGGGCAAGGCGTTGGGTGAGGCAGTGCCATATCGCAACTATGTCGCTCAGGCACGCCTGGGTGTCAGCGAGGCACAGCACGAAGCGTTCTTCCGCGACATGCTCGGCGATATCGACGAGCCGACGCTGCCGTTCGGTTTGCAGGATGTGCAGGACCGTGGTCGCAACCTCGAAGAGGCCAGCGTGACCCTGGCGGCCGAACTGAACCTGCGTTTGCGGGCTCAGGCTCGACAGGCAGGCGTCAGCGTCGCGAGCCTGATGCATTTGGCCTGGGCACGGGTGCTGGGCAATGTCTCGGCCTGCGAACAGGTGGTGTTCGGCACGGTACTGCTGGGCCGTATGCAGGCCGGTGATGGCGCCGACCGTGCGTTGGGCATGTTTATCAACACCTTGCCGTTGCGCGTCGATATCGGCGCAACGACAGTGGCCGAGGGATTGAAGGCGACCCACGAGCGGCTGACGGCTTTGCTGGGGCATGAGCATGCTCCGCTGGTACTCGCCCAGCGTTGCAGCGGCGTGGCCGCACCGACGCCGCTATTCAGTGCATTGCTCAACTACCGACACAGTGTCGTGAGCGATGTTTCGGCAGAAGCTGCCAGCGCCTGGGGCGGGATCGAGTCCTTCGGCACCGAAGACCATACCAACTACCCGTTGACCCTGAATGTCGATGATCTGGGCGATGCCTTTACGCTCACCATTCAGGCCGTCCAGCAAATCAGTGCCACGCGCATCGGCGAGTACATGCAGGTTGCACTGCGCAGCCTGGTGGACGCACTGGAACACACGCCGCAGGCAGCGCTGAACAGCCTGTCGATACTGCCGGACGATGAGCGCGAGCTGTTGCTGACGGGCTTCAACGACACAGCCCACCCTTATCCGCGTGATGTACTGATCCACCAACTGATCGAACAACAGGCCGCCCAGCGTCCGGATGCCTGCGCCGTACGTGGCGACAGCGGGCCGTTGCTCACTTACGCCGAACTCAACCAGCAGGCGAACCAGCTCGCCCATCGCCTGATCGAGCTGGGCGTGGAGCCTGATACGCGGGTCGCGGTCAGCCTGCGTCGCGGCCCGGAAATGGTCGTGGCGCTGTTAGGTATTCTCAAGGCCGGTGGCGCCTATGTACCGATCGACCCTGACCTGCCCAGCGCCCGCCAGGCGTATATGCTCGAGGACAGCTCGCCGCAGGCAGTGCTGACTACTCGGGACCTGAGCGACAACCTGCCGGCCTCGGATCTTCCGGTGCTGGTGCTCGATGGCCACGATGACCGTGCGCAACTGGCCAGGCAGCAGAGCGTCAACCCGGATGCCAAGGCCCTGGGCCTGCAGCCGAATCACCTGGCTTACGTGCTCTACACCTCCGGTTCCACCGGCACGCCCAAAGGCGTGATGAACGAACACCTGGGCGTGGTCAACCGCTTGCTCTGGGCGCGCGACGCCTATCAGGTGAACAGTCAGGATCGCGTGCTGCAAAAGACCCCGTTCGGGTTCGACGTGTCGGTGTGGGAGTTTTTCCTGCCACTGCTGACCGGTGCCGAACTGGTCATGGCCCGTCCCGGTGGCCATCAGGATCCGGACTATCTGGCGCAAGTAATGAGTGACGCGGGCATTACCCTGCTGCACTTCGTGCCCTCGATGCTCGATGTGTTTCTGGAACATCGCTCAACCCGCGACTTCCCGCAACTGCGCCGCGTGCTGTGCAGTGGCGAGGCCTTGCCTCGTGCGTTGCAGCGCCGTTTCGAGCAACAGCTCAAGGGCGTTGAACTGCACAACCTGTATGGCCCGACCGAAGCGGCCATCGACGTTACTGCCTGGGAATGCCGTCCGACGGATCCGGGCGACAGCGTGCCCATCGGCCGCCCGATTGCGAACATTCAGATGCACGTACTCGATGCCTTGGGCCAGCTGCAACCATTGGGTGTGGCCGGTGAGCTGCACATTGGCGGTATCGGCGTGGCGCGGGGTTACCTGAATCAGCCGGACCTGAGTGCCGAGCGTTTCATCGCCGACCCGTTTTCCGAAGACCGGCAGGCACGCCTGTACAAAACCGGCGACGTCGGTCGCTGGCTGGCCAATGGCGCACTGGAATACCTGGGCCGCAATGACTTTCAGGTGAAGATCCGCGGCTTGCGTATCGAAATCGGCGAAATCGAGGCGGCGCTGGCCAAACACCCGGCGGTCCACGAAGCGGTGGTCACTGCTCGCGAAGACATACCCGGCGACAAACGTCTGGTGGCTTACTACACGCAGTCTGCCGAGCACACTGCTGTCGATCTTGAAATCCTGCGCAGTCACCTGCAGCAACAGTTGCCGGAGTACATGGTTCCGGCCATTTATGTGCTGCTCGAGGCCATGCCACTGACATCGAACGGCAAGCTCGATCGCAAGGCGCTGCCAGCCCCGGACGGTGACGCGCTGATCAGCCGTGGCTACGAAGCCCCACAAGGCGAAATCGAGGAGCAGATCGCGATTATCTGGCAAGACCTGCTGGGCGTCGAGCAGGTCGGGCGTCATGACCACTTCTTCGAACTCGGCGGCCACTCACTGCTGGCCGTCTCTCTGATCGACCGTCTGCGCAAGCAGGACCTGAATCTCAACGTAAACACCGTATTCACTGCGCCCAGCGTGCGTGAAATGGCCTTGGCCATCAGCCAGGAAAAACAAGCCCTGTTCCGGGCGCCGGCCAACCGCATTCCGGCCCATTGCACGCAGTTGACGCCAGACATGTTGCCGCTGGTGGAACTGAGCGTCGCTCAGATTGAACTGATCGCCTCCGCGGTTCCCGGCGGAGCCGCCAATATCCAGGACATCTACCCGCTGGCACCGCTGCAAGAAGGCATTCTGTTCCATTACCTGCTGAATCTTGAACGCGACGCCTACCTGGTGCGCTCGACGATCGAGTTCGACAGCCGTGCGCGCCTTGACGCCTTTCTTGAGGGCCTGCAAACGGTTATCGACCGCCATGATGTCCTGCGCAGTTCAGTGCATTGGGTCGGCCTGCCGCAAGCGGTGCAAGTGGTGCACCGCCAGGCGCAATTGCCGATCCATACTCTCACCCTGAGGCCGGATGAAGACGCACTCAGCCAACTGGATCGTCTAAGTGATCCAGGTCGTCTGCGCCTTGATCTGCGACAGGCCCCGCTGCTGCTGGCCTACATTGCTCGCGACCCAGACTCGGAACGCTGGCTACTGGCGCTGATTGATCACCACATGATCAGCGACCATGTCACCCTGGAACTGATACTCGAAGAAATTCGCCTGTTGATGCGAGGCCAGAGCGCAGACCTGCTGCCACCGCAGCCTTATCGGGAGTTTGTCGCACAGACCCTCGCCAGCCCTTCAAGTGCCCACGAAGCTTACTTCACACGCCGCCTGGCTGATGTTGATTCACCCACCGCTCCGTTCGAACTGCTGGAAGTTCAGGGCGACGGCAATGACGTCGAAGAGTCCGAACTGGCATTGAGCAGTGACCTCTGCGCACGTATCCGGACTCAGGCCCGGGAGCGCGGCATGTCCCCGGCGGTGCTGTTCCATGTCGCCTGGGCTCAGGTGCTGGCACGTTGTACCGGTCGCGATGATGTGGTGTTCGGCACCGCGGTCACCGGCCGTCTGCAAGGTACGTTAGGCGCCGAGCGGGCCATGGGCATGTTCATGAACACCCTGCCGGTTCGCGTGCAACTGGCCACGCAAAGCGTCCAGGAACTGGTCATGGCCACCCACCGTGATCTCAGCGAGTTACTGAGCCACGAGCAGGCATCATTGGCCCTGGCCCAACGTTGCAGTAGCGTGGCCACGGGTGTGCCGTTGTTCTCCAGCCTGCTCAACTACCGGCACCAGAACGAGGACAGCCAGTTGCAATGGCCGGGCCTGCGCCTGCTCGACAGCGCCGAGCGCACCAACTATCCGCTGTGCTTGTCGGTCAACGATTACGGCAGTGACCTGGGCCTGTTGATACACAGTGTGCAACCTGCGGATCCGCAACGCCTGTGCGCCATGATGCAGTGTGCGTTGGAGCAATTGACCGACGCGCTGGCGCACACACCACAGAAGGAAGTTACGCAGCTGGATGTGCTGCCCGCCGCCGAGCGCAACCTGCTGCTGGAGACCTTCAACCAGACCCGCCAGGACTACCCGACGGACCTGTGCATTCAACACCTGTTCGAAGCACAGGTACGTACGCAACCGGATGCCATCGCCGTGGCTTTCCAGGCGCAGCGCCTGAGCTATGCCGAACTGAACCGCCAGGCCAACCGTCTCGCTCATCACCTGATCGGCCTGGGCATCGGCCCGGATGATCGGGTGGCGATCTGCGTCGAACGCGGCGTGGAAATGATGGTCGGCCTGCTCGGTGTACTCAAAGCCGGTGCCGCTTATGTGCCGCTGGACCCGGCTTACCCTGCCGAGCGCCTGGCCTACATGATCGAAGACAGCCAGCCAGCGGCGTTACTGACCCAGCGTCACTTGCAGGAATATCTGCCGACCCTGACCTTGCCACTGGTGTTGCTCGACGATGATCAGCGCAAAACCTTTACCGAGCGTGACGATAACCCTGTGGTGGAAGCCCTCGGCGTGCGCAACCTGGCGTATGTGATCTACACCTCGGGCTCCACCGGTAATCCGAAGGGCGTGATGATCGAGCATCGCGGCCTGGTCAACTACAGCGTCGATGCTGCACGCCTGTTCGGCCTGTCCCAGAGCGACACCGTGCTGCAACAGAACACCCTGAACTTCGACCTGTCGGTGGAAGAAATCTTCCCGGCCTTGCTGGCGGGTGCCACCCTGACGCCGAGCCGCGAGATCTTCGGCAGCGAAGGGACTGAAAACCACGGGATTGATCCGACTGTCCTGCACTTGACCGCCGCACACTGGCATACGCTGGTGGCCGAATGGCACAAGCAACCGCAGGTCGCTGAGCAACGTCTGCAGCATGTGCGTCTGATCAACGTCACAGGTGACGCATTGTCGGCGCAGAAGCTCAAGCTCTGGGACGAGGTGCGCCCGGCGCACACTCGTCTGATCAACACCTATGGGCCGACCGAAGCGACGGTGTCCTGCACTGCGGCCTACGTCAGCCACGACGCTGCGGCCGGCAGCGAAGGCAGCGGCAATGCGACCATCGGCAAGCCGATGGCCAACACGCGCATTTACCTGCTCGACGCTCATCAGCAGCCAGTGCCGTATGGCGTGGCCGGTGAAATCTACATTGGCGGCGACGGCGTGGCACGCGGTTACCTGAACCTTGAAGAGGTCAACGCCGAGCGCTTCCTCGCTGATCCGTTCAGCGAAAGCCCTGATGCCAGGATGTACAAAACCGGCGATCTGGCGCGCTACATGGCTGACGGCCGGATCGAGTACCTGGGCCGTAACGATTTCCAGGTCAAGGTGCGCGGTTTCCGCATCGAACTGGGCGAAATCGAAGCCCGCCTGGGCAATTGCACCGGGGTCAAGGAAGCGGTGGTGATCGCTCGGGAAGATAACCCGGGAGACAAGCGCCTGGTGGCCTATGTGGTTGCCCAGCCGCAAAGCCAGCTTACAGCCGCTGACCTGCGCGCCGAACTGGCACCGCAACTGGCCGAGTACATGCTGCCAAGCGCGTTCGTGCTGCTTGATGAACTGCCGCTGACGCCGAACCGCAAGCTCGACCGCAAGGCCTTGCCGGCTCCGGATGCTGATGCGCTGATCAGCCGTGGCTATGAAGCCCCACAAGGCGAAACCGAAACGCAGATCGTGGCTATCTGGCAAGACCTGCTGGGCATTGAGCAGGTCGGGCGTCACGACCATTTTTTCGAGCTCGGTGGCCACTCACTGCTGGCCGTCTCTCTGATCGAGCGTCTGCGCAAGCAGGGCCTGAATCTCAACGTAAAGACTGTATTCACTGCGCCTACCGTGCGTGAAATGGCCTTGGCTATCAGTCAGGACAAACACGTTCTGTTCCAGGTACCCGCCAACCGCATTCCAGCCCATTGCACGCAATTGACGCCAGACATGTTGCCGCTGGTGGAACTGAGCGTCGCTCAGATTGAATTGATCACCTCCGCCGTTGCCGGCGGAGCCGCCAATATCCAGGACATCTACCCGCTGGCACCGCTTCAGGACGGCATCCTGTTCCATTACCTGCTGAATCGTGAGCGCGACGCCTACCTGATGCGCTCGATGATCGAGTTCGACAGCCGTGCGCGCCTTGACGCCTTTCTTGAGGGCCTGCAAACGGTTATCGACCGCCATGACATCCTGCGCAGCTCGGTGCATTGGATCGGCCTGCCGCAAGCGGTGCAAGTGGTGCACCGCCAGGCGCAATTGCCTGTCCATACCCTCACCCTGACGCCGGAGGAAGACGCACTCAGTCAGCTGGACCGGCTAAGTGATCCAGGTCGTCTGCGCCTGGATCTGCGACAGGCCCCGCTGCTGCTGGCCTACATTGCTCGCGACCCAAACTCGGAACGTTGGCTACTGGCGCTGATTGATCATCACATGATCAGCGACCACGTCACCGTAGAACTCATACTCGAAGAAATTCGCCTGTTGATGCGAGGCCAGAGCGCAGACCTGCTGCCACCGCAGCCTTACCGGGATTTTGTCGCACAGACCCTCGCCAGCCCTTCAAGTGCCCACGAAGCTTACTTCACACGCCGCCTGGCTGATGTTGATTCACCCACCGCTCCTTTCGAACTGCTGGAAGTTCAGGGCGACGGCAATGACGTCGAAGAGGCCAAACTGGCATTGAACAGTGACCTTTGCATACGTATTCGGACTCAGGCCCGGGAGCGCGGCATGTCCCCGGCGGTTCTGTTCCATGTCGCCTGGGCCCAGGTGATGGCCCGTTGTACCGGTCGCGATGACGTGGTGTTCGGCACCGTGGTCACCGGCCGCCTGCAAGGTACGGCCGGCGCCGAGCGGGCCATGGGCATGTTCATGAACACCCTGCCGGTCCGCGTGCAACTGACCACACAAGGCGCCCAGGAACTGGTCATGGCCACACACCGTGATCTCAGCGAATTACTGAGCCACGAGCAGGCGTCACTGGCCCTGGCCCAACGTTGCAGTAGCGTGGCCACAGGGGTGCCGTTGTTCTCCAGCCTGCTCAATTACCGGCACCAGGGCGAGGACAGCCGGTTGCAATGGCCGGGCATGCGCCTGCTCGACGGCACCGAGCGGACCAACTATCCGCTGTGCTTGTCGGTCAACGATTACGGCAGTGAGCTCGACCTGATAATACACAGCATGCAGCCCGCAAATCCGCAACGCCTGTGCGCCATGATGCAGTGCGCGCTGGAGCAACTGACCGACGCGCTGGCGCACACACCGCAGATGGCCGTTACGCAGCTGGATGTGCTGCCTGCCGCCGAGCGCAACCTGCTGCTGGAGACCTTCAACCAGACGCGCCAGGACTACCCGACGGACCTGTGCATTCAGCACCTGTTCGAAGCACAGGTCCGCACACAACCTGATGCCATCGCCGTGGCTGTCCAGGGGCAGCGCCTGAGCTATGCCGACTTGAACCGTCAGGCCAACCGTCTCGCTCATCACCTGATCAGCCTGGGCATTGTTCCGGATGATCGGGTGGCGATCTGTGTCGAGCGTGGCGTGGAAATGATGATCGGCCTGCTCGGTGTGCTCAAGGCAGGGGCGGCTTATGTACCACTTGACCCGGCCTATCCGGCCGAGCGCCTGGCATACATGATCACCGACAGCCAGCCAGCGGCGTTGCTCACTCAGCGCGGCTTGCAGGAGCGCTTGCCCGCATTGTCCATGCCGCTGGTATTGCTCGATGACGAGCAATACCAGGGCTTGGCCGAGTGTGATGACAACCCGGTCGTACCGACCCTCGGCGTGCGCAACCTGGCGTATGTGATCTACACCTCGGGCTCCACCGGTAATCCGAAGGGCGTGATGATCGAGCATCGCGGCCTGGTCAACTACAGCGTCGATGCGGCGCGGCTGTTCGACCTGTCTCAGAGCGACACGGTGCTGCAGCAGAACACCCTGAACTTCGACCTGTCGGTGGAAGAGATCTTCCCGGCACTCCTGGCCGGCGCGACCCTGGCACCAAGCCGCGAGATCTTCGGCAGCGAAGGGACTGAAACCCATGGCATTCAACCCACCGTCCTGCACCTGACCACTGCGCACTGGCATACGCTGGTTGCCGAATGGCACAACCAGCCGCAGGCTGCTGAGCAACGTCTGCAGCATGTGCGTCTGATCAACGTCACAGGTGACGCATTGTCGGCGCAGAAGCTCAAGCTCTGGGACGAGGTGCGCCCGGCGCACACTCGTCTGATCAACACCTATGGGCCGACCGAAGCGACGGTGTCCTGCACTGCGGCCTACGTCAGCTACGACGCTGCGGCCGGCAGCGAAGGCAGCGGCAATGCGACCATCGGCAAGCCGATGGCCAACACGCGCATTTACCTGCTCGACGCTCATCAGCAGCCAGTGCCGTATGGCGTGGCCGGTGAAATCTACATTGGCGGCGACGGCGTGGCACGCGGTTACCTGAACCTTGAAGAGGTCAACGCCGAGCGCTTCCTCGCTGATCCGTTCAGCGAAAGCCCTGATGCCAGGATGTACAAAACCGGTGACCTGGCACGCTACATGGCTGACGGCCGGATCGAGTACCTGGGCCGTAACGATTTCCAAGTCAAGGTGCGCGGTTTCCGCATCGAACTGGGCGAAATCGAAGCCCGTCTCGGCAATTGCAAAGGGGTCAAGGAAGCGGTGGTGATCGCTCGGGAGGACAATCCCGGTGAAAAACGTCTCGTGGCCTATGTGGTTGCCCAGCCGCAAACCCAGATCACAGCCGCTGAACTGCGCGCCGAACTGGCACCGCAACTGGCCGAGTACATGCTGCCGAGCGCGTTCGTGCTGCTTGATGAACTGCCGTTGACGCCGAACCGCAAGCTCGACCGCAAGGCCTTGCCGGCTCCGGCTGACGATGCCTTTGCCAGCCGCGAGCACGTGGAGCCTCAAGGGGCTACCGAGATTGCGCTGGCGCAGATCTGGCAAAACCTGCTCGATCTGGAACGGGTGGGCCGTCATGATCAGTTCTTTGAACTGGGCGGCCACTCCTTGCTGGCGATGCGCCTGATTTCCCAGGTGCGTCATCAATTGGGCGTCGAACTTGGTCTGGCTGCACTGTTCGCCCATCCCGAACTGAGTGCCCTGGCCGTAGCCATCGCTCAGGCCGGACGCAGCAAATTGCCGGACATCGTACCGGTGGCACGCGATCAGGCGTGGCCATTGTCATTCGGCCAGCAACGTCTGTGGTTTCTCGCCCAGATGGAAGGCGCCAGCGCGGCCTACCACATACCTGCCGGCCTGAGCCTGCATGGCAACCTGAATCTCAAGGCATTGCAACGGGCGTTGGAGCGTATCGTGGCGCGCCACGAAGGTTTACGCACCACGTTCATGCAGGGCGATGACGGACAGCCGGTGCAACGCATCAGCCCGGCGGACACCGGTTTCAACCTGCAAATGCACGATCTGCAAGGGTTGGCGGATGCCGAGGAAAAACTTCAGGCACTGGCCAGCGAAGAGTCGCTGCAAAGCTTCGATCTGCAACAGGGCCCGTTGATTCGTGGCCGCCTGATTCGTATGGCCGAGGACCATCACGTATTGTTGCTGACCCTGCACCATATCGTTTCCGATGGCTGGTCGGTTGATGTGCTGACCCGCGAATTGTCCGCGCTCTATGCCGCATTCAGTCAGGACCAGGACGACCCGCTGGCGCCGCTGGAGCTGCAATACCTGGACTACGCCGTGTGGCAACGTCGCTGGCTGAGTGGCGATGTGCTGCAACAGCAAAGCAATTTCTGGCAGCAAACCCTGGCAGATGCTCCGGCGTTGTTGATGTTGCCCACCGACCGTGCGCGTCCGGCGCTGCAGGACTATGCCGGTGCAGCACTGCCCGTCGTGTTCGACAAAGACCTTACCCGAGGTCTCAAGGCATTGAGCCAACGCCGCGGCAGCACCCTGTTCATGACGGTCATGGCCGCGTGGGCCGGCCTGCTGGGACGCCTGGCTGGCCAGGATGATGTGGTCATCGGTACGCCAGTAGCCAACCGTACTCGCAGCGAAGTCGAAGGGCTGGTGGGCCTGTTCGTCAACACTCTGGCCATCCGCGTCGACCTCAGTGACAAGCCCACGGCAGAGACGCTGCTGGCGCGGGTCAAGCAGCAGACTCTCGATGCCCAGGCGCATCAGGACTTGCCGTTCGAACAAGTCGTGGAAGTCATCAATCCGCTACGCAGCCTGTCCCACAGCCCGATTTTCCAGGCCATGTTGTCGTGGGAAAACAACGAGGCGTCTGATCTGACGCTCGGCGACATGACTCTGAAAAGCATCGAATTGGCCGCTGATACTGCCCAATTCGACCTGACGCTGGACATGGCCGAGGTGGATGAGCAACTGGTCGGCACGCTGGAGTACGCCACAGCGTTGTTCGACGAGAGCACCATGCGGCGCTATCTGGGCTACTTCCAGCGTGTGCTGGAGGCCATGGTCGCCGACGACCAGCAGGTGCTGGAGCACGTAGCCTTGCTGGGTGCCGACGAACGTGAACATTTGCTGGCAGGCCTCAACGCAACAGAGGCGCCCTTCCCTCAGGATCGCACGATTCATCAGTTGTTCGAAGAAAGGGTTCAGGCGCAGCCCGACGCCATCGCCGTGGCCTTCGGGGCGCAGCGCTTGAGCTATGCCGAATTGAACCGTCAGGCCAACCGTGTGGCTCACCATCTGATCAGCCTGGGAATCAAACCGGATGATCGGGTGGCGATCTGCGTCGAGCGTGGCGTGGAAATGCTGATCGGCGTGCTCGGTGTGCTCAAGGCCGGTGCTGCTTATGTGCCACTGGATCCGGCTTACCCCGCCGAGCGCCTGGCCTACATGATTGAAGACAGTACGCCGTCGGCACTGTTGGCCCAGCGTGATGTGCAGGCGCATCTGCCGACGCTGGACTTGCCGCTGGTGCTGCTCGATGAGGATCAGCGCACCACCCTCTCCGAGCGTGGCGACAACCCGGTGGTGGAAACACTCGGTGCGCACAATCTGGCGTACGTGATCTACACCTCGGGCTCCACCGGCGTGCCGAAAGGCGTAATGGTCGAGCATCGCGGATTGTTCGCCGTCAGCGCGGCGTGGGAGCAACTGTACGCACTGCACGCGCCACTCAATCACTTGCAGATGGCCGGGTTTTCCTTCGATGTGTTCAGCGCCGACCTGATCCGCTCTCTGGCTTTCGGCGGCACACTGGTACTGTGCCCACGCGAGACATTGATGGACCCGCCTGCGCTTTACCGCCTGTTGAGCGAGGAGTCGATCGGATTTGCGGATTTCGTGCCAGCCGTACTCAACGCATTGCTGGGCTGGGTGGAAGAGACGGGGCACGACCTGTCGTTCATGCGCACAGTGGTCTGTGGTTCGGATATCTGGACCGCGCACAGCGCCCGGCAACTGCGCAAGCTTTGTGGCGATCACGTGCAGATCGTCCAGGCCTACGGTGTCACTGAAGCCAGTATCGACAGCACCTGCTTCGAGTTCGAGGCAACCAGCCAGGTCGACGGGGTCTTGCCGATTGGTCGGGCATTGGCCAATACGCGGATTTATCTGCTCGATGAGCTTGGCCAAGCGGTTCCGCCGGGTGTCGCGGGCGAGCTGTATATCGGCGGCGCGGGTATTGCTCGCGGCTATCTGAATTTGCAGCAACTGACTGCCGAACGCTTCATGGACAACCCCTTCGTGGCGGGCGAACGGCTGTACCGCAGCGGCGACATGGCGCGCTACCGGGCTGATGGCAATATCGAATTCCTCGGCCGCAACGACTCCCAGGCCAAGCTGCGCGGGCTGCGTCTGGAGCTGGGCGAAATCGAAGCACGCCTGGCCGAGGTTGCAGGTGTGCGCGAAAGCCTGGTCGTGATTCGCGAGGACAGCGGCGGCACGCCGAAACTGATCGCGTATTTTGTGGAATATGCCACTCGCGACGAGTCTGGCCCTGCCCTGACCCCGCGCGCGCTGCGCCAGCAACTGCAACTCAACCTGCCGGAATACATGATCCCGGCAGCGTTCGTGCGCATGGCCGCATTGCCGCTGAGCGCCAACGGCAAACTGGATCGAAGAGCGTTGCCCGAGCCGGATGCCGACGCCTTCGATCAGCATGATTTCGAAGCAGCCGATGGCCCGCTGGAGACGGCAATCGCCGCAATCTGGGCCGATGTGCTGGGCGTCGCACAAGTCGGCCGTCATGATGACTTTTTCGCGCTCGGCGGTCATTCATTGCTGGTCATGCGCGTACTGGCTCAGGTTCGTCAGCAATTGAATCTGGAGGTTTCACCGTCAGTGTTTTTCGCGGCACCGGTGCTGCGGCAGTTCGCCGAGCGGCTGGGCAACACGCAGGACAACGCTCGCGTGGCGATCAAGCCTGTGCAACGTTCGGGTGCGCTACCGCTGTCGTTTGCCCAACAGCGCCTATGGTTCCTCGCGCAACTGGAAGGTGGCAGCGCCGCTTACCATATTCCGGCGGGACTGCGTCTGCGTGGCAACCTTGATCAGGCTTCGCTGCAACGCGCACTGGACCGTATCGTGGCCCGCCATGAGGCGCTGCGCACGACCTTTGTCCAAGAGCAGGGACAGCCTGCGGAGCAGCGTATCTCTGCCGCAGAAACAGGTTTCAGACTGCAACTGCAGGTACTGGCCGGGCAGACCGATGCCGAAGACAAGCTGCTCGCCATCGCGGCACAAGAGGCCAGCGAGCACTTCGACCTCGTCAATGGACCACTGGTGCGCGGGCGTCTGGTGCGCATGGCCGATGACGACCACGTGTTGCTGGTGACCATGCACCACATCGTCTCCGATGGCTGGTCAACCGGGGTGTTGAATCGCGAGCTGGGTGCCCTTTACGACGCCTTCCGCCAGGGTGCGGATGATCCACTGCCGGCCTTGCCAGTGCAATACGTCGACTACGCACTGTGGCAGCGTGACTGGTTGAGTGGCGACGTGCTGCAACAACAGCGTCAGTACTGGCAGCAGGCCCTGGCTGGTGCGCCGGCCTTGCTGACCCTGCCGACCGACCGACCACGTCCGGCGCAACAGGACTACAGCGGGCAGACGCTGGAACTGGTGCTCGATACACAATTGACCCGTGGCCTCAAGACCTTGAGCCAACGCCACGGCAGCAGTCTGTTCATGACCGTCATGGGCGCCTGGGCCGCGCTGTTGGGACGGCTGTCCGGTCAGGATGACGTGGTGATCGGTACACCGGTGGCCAACCGTATGAGCGCCGAGGTGGAGAACCTGATTGGCTTCTTCGTCAACACCCTCGCTATACGGGTCGACCTCTCAGGCACGCCGAGCGTCGAAGCGCTGGTACGACAAGTCAAACAGCGAACTCTGGCTGCCCAGGCAAATCAGGACCTGCCGTTCGAACAAGTGGTTGAAGTGGTTCAACCGCAACGCAGCCTGTCCCACAGCCCGATTTTTCAGGCCATGCTGTCATGGCAAAACAACGAGGACACCGCGCTGGTGCTCGGCGACCTGACCCTGCAAGGCGTCGCAGTGGCCGGTGATACGGCAAAGTTCGACTTGGCGCTGGACATCGGCGAGGTGGACGGGCAACTGATCGGCACGCTGGAGTACGCCACGGCACTGTTCGACGAAAGCACCATGCGTCGGTATCGAGGCTACTTCCTGCGCTTGTTGGAGGCTATGGCGGCCGATGATCAGCAAGTGCTGGAACAGGTACCGTTGCTCGACACTGCCGAGCGCGAGTACCTGCTGAAGGATATCAATGCCACAGAGCGCACCTACCCTGTCGGTCAGTTGATGCATCGCTTGTTCGAGGCCCATGCCGAAGCTGCACCGCAGGCAATTGCCGTCCGCCAGGGTGAGCAGACACTGACCTACGCTGAACTCGACAGCCGCGCCAATGCCCTGGCTCAGCACCTGCGCAAACACGGTGTGGGACCGGGAACCCGGGTGGCGATTCTGCTGGATCGTTCGGTGGAATTGCTGGCCAGCATGCTGGCCACCCTCAAATGCGGCGCGGCTTATCTGGCGCTGGATCGTCTGGCCCCTGAAGAGCGCCTGCGCTTCATGCTCGAGGACAGCGAAGCCATCATGCTGCTGAGCCGTAGCGACCTGACGGCACCTGACATGACGCCAAGGCTGGATCTGGACACACTGGAGCTGTCAGCGCTGAACCAAGAGCCAGTCGTGCCTGCAACTGAAGTCGCAGGCGAGACCCCCGCGTGCATCATCTACACCTCTGGCTCCACCGGTGTGCCCAAGGGCGTGATCGTGACCCACAACGGCATTGTGCGGCTGGTTCAGGACAACGGCTACTACGACTTCTCCGCCGAGGACCGTGTGGCGTTTTCGTCCAACCCGGCGTTCGACGCCAGCACTCCGGAAATCTGGGGTGCATTGCTCAATGGCGGCCAGTCGGTGATTATCGAGCCGCAGGTGCTGCTTGAGCCGGTGGCCTTCGCCGCCCTGCTCAAGCGCCATGGTGTAACAGCCATGATCAGCTCGACCGCCCTGTTCAACCTGTATGCCGGGTTGATTCCCGAGGCCCTGGCAGGCCTGCGTATGATCATGTGTGGCGGCGAGCGCGCTGATCCGGCCTCGTTCCGTCGGGTCCGGGAGCACTCCGCTCAGGTACGCCTGTTCAACGGCTATGGCCCGACCGAGGGCACCACCTGTGCCACCAGCTACGAAATCTTCGATGTACTGCCTGACACCCTCAGCCTGCCGATTGGCAAGCCCAACGCCAACGTGCGGGTCTATGTGCTTGACGCCCGCCGCGAGCCGGTGCCGATGGGCGTGGTCGGCGAGATCTATATCGGTGGCACAGGCGTCGCACTCGGCTACCTGAACCGCCCGGAGCTGACCGCTGAACGTTTCAGCGAAGACCCGTTCAGCCAGCAGGCCGGCGCGCGACTCTATCGCACCGGCGACCTGGCGCGCTGGTTGCCGGACGGTAACCTTGAATACCTGGCGCGTAACGATGGGCAGGTCAAGGTCCGCGGCTTCCGCGTCGAGCTTGGCGAAATCGAAAGCGTCCTGCATTTGTGCGACGGCGTTCGCAACTCCGTGGTGGTGGCGCATGAAGCCAGCCCGGGTGACACCCGTCTGGTGGCTTACTACACCGTGCATGCGGGCGTTGATGCACCTGATCCGGAGGATCTGCGTGCGCAATTGAGTGCCGATCTGGCGGAGTACATGGTTCCGAGTGTGTTCGTACGCCTGGATGCCTTGCCGCTGACGCTCAATGGCAAGGTTGATCAGAAGGCGTTACCGGTCCCCGACCTGAATGCGATGTTCGAGCGAACCTACGTTGCGCCGGAAGGTGCCACCGAACAGGCCCTGGCGGAAATATTCCAGGAACTGCTGGGCCTTGAACGCGTGGGTCGTCATGACGGCTTCTTCGAGCTTGGCGGTCATTCGCTGCTGGCTGCGCAACTGGTTTCCCGTGTGCGTCAGCAACTGAACGGTGACATGGCGCTGCGCCAGCTGTTCAATCACCCGACCGTGGCCGAGCTGGCGAAGGTGGTCGACGGCCTGCAAACGGTCGATTCCGACAGCATCGAACCCATCGAGCGTAACGCGCCGCTGGCACTGTCCTTTTCCCAGCAGCGTCTATGGTTCCTCGACAGGCTCGACCCTGGTGCCAGCAGTGCTTACCACATGCCGATGTCGCTGCTGCTGCGCGGCGAGCTGGATCACCGCGCGCTCAAGGCTGCGCTCGACCGTCTGGTTGCACGTCATGAAAGCCTGCGCACCACCTTCGAGCTGCACGGTGAACAGCCGGTGCAGGTCATCGCTGCGGCGGACAGCGGTTTCGCCCTGGCAGAAGACGACTTGCGCTCGCAGCCTTATGAACAGGCCAGCCTCAACGCTTCACGCATCGCCGACAGCGAGGCCGCTGCGCCGTTTGACCTGCGCCAGGGCCCGCTGATTCGCGGGCGTCTGCTGCGCCTGGCGGATGATGAGCACATGTTGCTGATCACCCAGCACCACATCATCTCCGACGGCTGGTCGGTGGGGGTGCTGATCAACGAGTTCACCGCCCTCTACCAGGCCTTCACTGAGCAGCGGTCGGACCCGCTGCCGGCCCTGTCAATCCAATACGCCGACTACGCCGCCTGGCAACGCCGCACCTTTACAGGCGAGCGCCTTGCCGAGCAGGCCGATTTCTGGCGTGAGCACCTGGGTGGCGCGCCGACGCTGCTGTCGCTGCCCACCGACCGGCCACGTCCGGCGGTGCAAAGCTACCGCGGCGGCGCTGTACCCGTGACGATCGACGCAGCGCTTCATCAGCGTCTGGAGCGCTTCTGCCAGGCCCATAACGTCACCTTGTTCATGGGCCTGCTCAGTGCCTGGTCGGTGCTTATGGCCCGTCTGGGCAACGAACGCGATGTGGTGATAGGTGTGCCGAGCGCCAACCGTGGCCGCACCGAAACCGAGAACCTGATCGGTTTCTTCGTCAACACCCTGGCCCTGCGCGTTGATCTGACGCAGAACCCGAGCGTGGCGCAACTGCTGGAACAGGTCCGCCAGACCACGCTGGCGGCCAATGAGCATCAGGACATTCCATTCGAGCAAGTGATCGAAGCCTTGCAGCCGCCACGCTCGATGAGTCATAGCCCGCTGTGTCAGGTCGCCCTGTCGCTGGATAACACCAGCATCGGCGGCGAGTTGAAGCTGCCGGGCCTTAGCCTGCACCCCGTGCTACAAGCCCATGAAACCGCGCAGTTCGACCTGATGCTGACCCTGGCTAGCGAAAACGGCGCCCTGAACGGGGTCATCGAATACGCCAGCGATCTCTTCGATCGCTCCACCGTCGAGCGTTTTGCCCAGCATTTCCATACGCTGCTGGAAGCGATGGTCGAGGATGTCGCGCAACCTGTGCTCGGCCTGCCGTTGCTCAGCCCGGCGCAGCGCCTGGCCTCGCCAGCGCTACTGCAGCCCAAGGCGGTATTCGCCTCGGGGCTGATGGTGCATCAGCGCTTTGAACAGTTCGCCGCCGCCCATCCGCAGAACATCGCGCTGGTCTTTGGCCGGCATGAGGTGAGCTACCAGGCGCTCAATCGCCGAGCCAACCGCCTGGCCCATGAACTACTCGCCCAAGGCGTGCGCCCCGATGACCGGGTGGCGATCCTCGCAGAGCGTGGTACGCAGATGATCTGCGCAGTGCTGGCCGTGCTCAAGTCCGGTGCGGCCTACGTACCGCTGGACCCGACTTACCCCACCGAGCGTCTCGGCTACCTGCTGACAGACAGTGCGCCGGTGGCGTTGCTGGCCCAGTCGGCCTGCCTTGACGTGCTGCCGGCACACAGCGTGCCGGTACTGACCCTCGGCGCGGACAACGACAGTGCCGATTTGGCAGATGAATCACTGGACCGCAACCCTGAGCCTGCTGCGCTGGGACTGTCTCGCGAGCATTTGGCGTATGTCATTTACACCTCAGGGTCGACAGGCCTGCCCAAAGGTGTGCTGGTCGAGCACGGCAACGTGGCCCGCCTGTTCGACGCCACCGCCGGGCAATTCAACTTCGGGCATGAGGATGTCTGGACGCTGTTCCACTCCTTCGCCTTCGACTTCTCGGTCTGGGAAATCTGGGGCGCGCTGTGCTACGGCGGCAAACTGGTAATCGTCCCGAGTGAGGTGGCGCGTTCGCCGGATGACTTCTATGCGCTGGTCTGCGAGCAGCAGGTCACCGTTCTGAACCAGACGCCAAGCGCTTTCCGCCAGTTCATCCAGGCCCGCGAACGCAGCCCGCAGGAGCATGCGCTGCGTGAAGTGGTGTTCGGTGGTGAGGCTTTGGACTTCCGCAGCCTGCAGCCCTGGACCGCACGCACACCGCTGTCGCGTACCCGTCTGGTGAACATGTACGGGATCACGGAAATCACCGTGCATGCCACCTACTACCCGATCAGCCAGTCGGAAATCGACACCGCCATGCCAAGCCTGATCGGCCCGGCACTGGACGACCTGTGCCTGCGTATCCTCGATGACTATCAGCAGCCGGTACCGGTGGGCGTCAATGGCGAGATTTATATCGGCGGCGCCGGCGTTGCCCGGCATTACCTGAACCGCACGGAACTGAATGCCGAACGTTTTATTGCCGACCCCTATGCGTTGCAAAGCGGCGCACGGCTCTACCGCACCGGCGACGTTGCGCACTACCGCAGCGACGGCGGCGTGGTCTACGTCGGCCGTAATGACTCGCAAATCAAGATTCGCGGCTTTCGTATCGAATTGGGCGAAATCGAGGCGCAATTGCTCGCCTGCCCCGACGTTCGTGAAGCGATGGTCATCGTGCGTGAGGATCGCCCCGGCGACAAACGCCTGGTCGCCTACCTGATTGCCGAGGACGGCGCTGCTCCCGAGTCAGCGCTGCTGCGCAGCCAACTGGCCAGCGTGCTGGCCGAACACATGCTGCCCAGTGCCTTTGTGACCCTTGAAACCTGGCCATTGACCACCAACGGCAAGCTGGACCGTGCCGCCCTGCCCGCGCCGGACCAGTTCGCGACGGTGAGTCGTGACTACGAAGCACCGCTAGGCGCTATCGAAACGACCCTGGCCGCTGCCTGGCAGGAATTGCTCGGGGTTGAACGTGTCGGTCGTCAGGATCACTTCTTCGAACTGGGTGGTCACTCCTTCCTCGTCATCAGCCTGATCGAGCGCTTGCGTCAGATCGGCTTGTTGCTGGACGTGAGTACGGTGTTCTCGGCACCAACCCTGCAAGCCATGGCCGCGGTCCTGGCGGGCGGTACTGCGGCGGAACGGGTCGCCCCGGCGAACCTGATTCCCGTCGATTGCACGGCGCTGACCCCGGACATGCTGCCGTTGGTGAAACTGACCCGGCAGGAACTGGAGCATATCGTTGCCGATGTGCCAGGCGGCGTCGCCAATGTTCAGGATATCTATCCACTGTCATCGCTGCAGGAAGGCATCCTGTTTCACCATCTGTTGCAGTCAGAAGGCGACGCCTACCTGATGCGCACCCTAGCGACGTTCGACAGCCGTGCGTTGCTCGACAAATTCCTCGGCGCGCTGCAAGTGGTGATCAACCGCCACGACATCATGCGCAGCTCCCTGCGCTGGCAGGGTCTGCCGCAGCCGGTGCAGGTGGTGCATCGTCAGGCACAGTTGCCAGTCATTCAGCTCGACACCGCGCCGGGTGAAGACGCCTTGCAGATGCTGCGCGAACGCACCAATACCTACCATATGCGCCTGGACCTGCAACAGGCACCGCTGATAGCCGCGTATATCACTTACGATACCCGGCAGGAAAAGTGGCTGATGGCACTGCTGGACCATCACCTGATCAGTGACAACGTTACCCTGCGCCTGATCATGGGCGAGATCCAGGCAGTGATGGACGGACGCGCCGACGCCCTGCCGCCATCCCAGCCGTACCGCAACTTCATCGCCCGGGCCGCGTGTGTTTCCCAGGCCGAACATGAAGCCTACTTCCGTCAACTGCTGGGCGATGTCGATACCACCACTGCGCCCTACGGCGTGCTCGATGTGCGTGGCGGCGATGCAACAATCCTGCGTTCGGTGCAGGATCTGAGCGACGATCTCAGCGCGCGGATCCACAGCACCGCACGGGCCCAGGGCGTACCAACCTCGGTGCTGTTCCACGCGGCATGGGGGTTGGTGGTGGCCGCCACCAGCGGCTGTGACGACGGGATTTTCGGTACCGTGCTTTCGGGACGTTCCCAGGGCACCTCCGGCGCCAACCATGCGCTGGGGATGTTCATCAATACCTTGCCGATGCGTATTCGCCTGCAACAAAACAGCGTGCGCGATATCGTTCAGGATGCCTACCAACAGCTGAGCGGGCTGCTGACCCACGAGCAGGCGCCTCTGGCCCTGGCGCAGCGCTGCAGCGCAGTGGATGCATCGCTGCCGATGTTCACCGTGATCCTCAATTGCCGTCACGGTGATCTGGTGAACACTGCCGGGGAAAACATCGAGGACATGGGCGAGGAGCAGGAAGGTGTTCATTTCCTGGGCTCCGAAACCCGTACCAACTACCCGATCGAAATTGCCGTAGCCAATGAGGCCAATGGCTTTTCGCTGACCGCGCAGTCTATAGATGGCATTGATCCGCACCGGATTGCCGCCTACCTCGGTCAGGCGGTTGCCGAGCTGGTCAACGCCCTTGAGCAGGATCCGGCACGCCTGGCGAGCAGTCTTGAAGTGATTCCGCAAGCCGAGCGGCAGCTGCTGCTCAACGACTTCAACGACACCGCCAGCGACTTCGCACCGGCCGTACCGATCCATGCCTTGTTCGAAGACCAGGTCCGCCGCAATCCTGATGCCGTAGCGCTGGTCTATGAAGACCGCCAACTGAGCTATCGCCAGCTCAACCGCCGCGCCAACCACGTGGCCCGGCAGTTGCTGCAACTCGGTGTGCAGCCGGACGAGCGCGTGGCCATCTGCGCCGAACGCAGCCTGGACATGATTGTCGGCCTGCTGGGCGTGCTCAAGTCCGGTGCCGCCTACGTGCCGATTGACCCTGCCCACCCTGCTGACCGTATGGCCTTCATGCTGCAGGACAGTCAGCCGCGCGCGCTGCTGACGCAGGGCGCGCTCAGCCTGCCGGTCGGCGACACGCCGTTGATGCTGCTGGACAGCGCTGAATCGCTGCTCGCGGCGGATGATCAGGCGTTCGACGCCAATCCCGTGGTCGACGGCCTGACGGCGGAAAACCTGGCCTACGTGATCTACACCTCAGGCTCCACCGGCCAGTCGAAAGGTGTCATGGTCGAGCACCGCTCGGTGTTCAACTTCTGGAACGTGCTGACCCGCACGACCCATCAGCATTGCCCGACACCGGCCACCGTGGCGCTGAATGCCGGCTTCTTCTTCGACATGTCGATCAAAGGCATCTCGCAATTGTTCTCTGGCCACAAGCTGGTGATCATCCCGCAACTGCTGCGTGCCAACGGCAGCGAACTGCTGGACTTCCTCGAAGCGCATCAGGTTCATGCCTTCGACTCCACCCCGTCGCAGCTCGACACCCTGCTCTCGGCCGGTCTGCTGGAACGCAGCAGCTATCAGCCGGTCAGCGTGCTGCTGGGTGGTGAGGCGATCAACGCCAGCACCTGGGAGAAACTGCGTAACTGCCCGACCATCCGCTTCTACAACATGTATGGCCCGACCGAGTGCACAGTGGACGCGACCATCGATCTGATCCGCGACCTGGGTGAAAAACCAAGCATCGGCCGGCCTATTGCCAACGTCCAGGTGCATGTTCTGGATGCGCGTGGCGAGCCGGCACCACTGGGCGTCGCCGGGGAAATTCATATCGGCGGTAGCGGTGTGGCCCGTGGCTACCTCAACCGTGACGAGCTGAGTGCCGAGCGTTTCATCGTTGACCCGTTCTCCGATGTCGCCAACGCCCGGCTTTACAAAACCGGCGACCTGGGTCGCTGGCTGGCAGACGGCACGCTGGAATACATGGGCCGCAACGACTTCCAGGTGAAGGTTCGCGGTTTCCGTATCGAGCTGGGTGAAATCGAAAACGTTCTGCTGGCCGTACCAGGCATCCGCGAGGTGGTGGTGATTGCCCGCAACGACAGCCAGGGTGATTCGGACAGCCAGCGCCTGGTCGCTTATGTCTGTGGTGAATCGGTGGCAGCCGAACACTTGCGCAGCGAATTGCTCAGGCATCTGCCGGAGTACATGGTGCCCAGCGCTTTCGTCCAGCTGGACGCCCTGCCGCTGACCGCCAACGGCAAACTCGACCGCCGTGCGCTGCCGGCCCCCGGTCAGGATGCGTTGGCCAGCAAGGTTTACGAGGCGCCGCAAGGCGAAACCGAAGAGGCCATCGCCGAGATATGGAAAGCCTTGTTGCATCTGGACCAGGTAGGTCGCAACGACGGCTTCCTTGAACTGGGTGGTCATTCGTTGCTCGCCGTGCAGTTGCTGTCGCGACTGCGGCGCAAACTTGGTACACGAATCACCTTGCGTGAACTCTTCGACGCCCCGACCGTGCGTGGCCTGGCTTCACTGGTCAACGCCGCAGCGCCAGGTGAAGCACAATCGATTCCGAGGGCCAATCGCTCTGGCCGTCTGCCGCTGTCCTTTTCCCAGCAGCGCTTGTGGTTCCTCGATCACCTGGATCACGCCGCGGGTGCGGCCTATCACTTGCCGATGGCGTTGCGCCTTACAGGGGCACTTGACACCGCTGCCCTGGAGGCAACGCTGGATCGCCTGGTTGCCCGCCACGAAACCCTGCGCACGCGTTTTGAACTGGTGGACGGTGAACCGGTGCAGAAGATCGCCCCGGCCGATAGCCGCTTTCCGTTGTTGAAACAGGATCTGCGCGACCTGTCCGGTGACGAGCGCACTTCGACCCTGGCCCGTCTGGGTCAGGAAAATGCCACGCAACTGTTCGATCTGACCAAGGGGCCGATGCTGCGCGGGCGTTTGCTGCGGGTTGCGGATGCTGAGCATGTGCTGTTGATCACGTTGCATCACATCGTCTCCGACGGCTGGTCCAACAGCGTCCTTGCTCAGGAAGTGAGCGCGCTTTACGCCGCCTTCAGTCAAGGCCAGAAAGACCCGCTGCCCGCGCTGCCACTGCAATACGTGGACTACGCCGCCTGGCAACGGCAATCCCTCGACGGCCCCGCCCTGCAGGCCCAGATCGACTTCTGGCGCAAGCATCTGGAAGGTGCGCCAAGTGTGTTGAATCTGCCACTGGACCGTCCGCGCCCGGCCATCCAGAGCTATACCGGCGGGATGGTCGAGCATGTGTTTTCGCCAGCATTGAGTGCCGACTTGCGTGCCTTCAGCCAGGCTCAAGGCAGCACGCCGTTCATGGTTCTGCTGGCAGGATGGTCGATGCTCATGAGCCACCTGAGCGGGCAGACCGATGTGGTGGTAGGTACGCCTGTCGCTAACCGCCAGCATCCCGAGCTGGAGCCAATGATCGGCTTCTTTGCCAATACGCTGGCATTGCGTGTGGCAACCGACCGAGAGACGCGTTTGAACGACATGCTCGACCGGATCAAGAGCCTTACGCTGGCTGCCTACAATCATCAGGACTTGCCGTTCGAGCAAGTGGTGAGCGCCTTGCAGCCAACCCGCAACATGAGCCACAGCCCGTTGTTCCAGGTGATGTTGAGCCTGGATAATACGCCGCCTTCGCTGTTGCAATTACCTGACCTGGAAGTCGAGTTGCTGGACAGCGAGCATCACACCACTCAGTTCGACCTGTCGTTGTCACTGGTGGATTCCAGCGAAAGCCTGAGCGGCGGCCTGCAATACTCCAGCGACCTGTTCGACAAAACCACTGCGCAGGCCATCATGCAGCTGTTTGCAAGGGTTCTGGAGAACATGGTGAGCGACGCTCGGCAGTCGATTGGCCAAGTGCTGGACAACACGCCAGCGCTGCCGCGTTCGGCGCATACCGCGACTATCGCTGCGACGGTCGAAGACGAACAGCCTGAAGCCCTGCCTTACGAAGCGCCCGAAGGCGAGACCGAGATCGCCCTCGCCAACCTCTGGAAAGAGTTGCTCAAGCTGGAAAAGGTCAGTCGCCATGACGACTTCTTCAAGCTGGGCGGTATTTCGCTGATGGCGGTGCAAATGGCCTCGCGCCTGCGCAAGGTGCTCGGCAAACCGATCGCGGTCCGCGATCTGTTCATCGAGCCGACCATTGCCGGTTTTGCCAGAACCCTGGACGGCCAGGCACGCCCCGGCCAGCACAGCAACCTGGTGCCGGTCCGCCGCACTGGCTCGCAAAGACCGCTGTTTCTGGTGCACCCACTGGGCGGCGAAGTGCAGTACGTGCGCGATCTGGCCGCGGCAATCGACCCGCAGGTGCCGCTGTATGGCTTGGCCGCCAGTGGTCTGGCGGCTGGAGAGACGCCGCTGTTTGAGGTGCCGGCCATGGCTGCGCGTTACCTGGCGGCGATTCGCCAGGTACAACCGAAAGGGCCTTACCGGATCGGCGGCTGGTCTGCAGGTGGTCTTATCGCTTATGAAATGGCCCGCCAGCTGCAATCCAGCGGTGAAAAACTGGAGTTCCTGGGCATCATCGACACCTCCGCGCGTCTTGAGCAGCAAGCGCCGGAGGCATTGAGCGAAGGTCAATTCCTGATGGACTGGCTACCAGAGCAGCTCGACCCCGAAGTATTCCGGCAGCTCACCGAGCTGGCCGGCACGGATGCCATCGATGAAATGCTGGCACTGTGCATGGCACACCGCCTGCTCCCGGAGGAACTGCCACAGGACGTCGATGCCACCTTGTTACGCAGCCATCTTGCTGTGGCCCATGCAACCCATATCGCCATCGGTAACTATGTCAGCCCGCCTGCCCCACTTACGGTGACACTGTTTACCGCCAGTGCAGAGGAGCGCGACGATCCGCTGCTGGGCTGGACGGCCTTGCTCGATTCCCCGGTGAACGTTACTGAGCTTCCCGGCACCCACGAAACGCTGGTCAGGGCGCCTCAGGTCAGCGCACTGGGCCAGGCGATCTCCCGGGCGCTGAACAAGGAGCCCAACCAGGAGCCCCGCAGAGAAGAGGTTTTACGTTCGATAACCGCGCCAGCTGAGTAGTAACCGCCAGGTTGCGCAGGATGTCCCGGTATCCAGTGACAGACTTTTCCTGCGCAACTCAGCTTAATTGGAACCTAGAGCTGAATCGTTTTTTGTGAAGACTTTCATGCGTGATGCCGGATTCTAGTGATGTTAAGGCGCGAAGGATTTGAGCGTCCTGAGGGCGGAATTCACAGTCTGGTCGACAGAATTGCACGCAACTTCTGATCTTCAGGAATGGACATATGAACCGACAAGTGAATGCCAAAGATGAAGTGAAAACGCACATTTATCTGGAACTCGGGAAGCTGGTGTCTAGCGTCGGAGATGACATGTTTCTGAGCAACATGTACCAGTTAATCAATACATCGCTGGCTGTAAGCCGTGTGGAACTGAGCGAGTGGACCGTTGATGACAGTCAGGCGACGGTGACCGATGTACAGCTGCTGGGCTACGCGGGCGCTGAGTTGAATCCGCAGATGCAAACGGTGTGTCCGACCCGTGCCAGACACCGCAGCGACCATCCACTGGTCAAGCGCGTGCTGGAGGTAGAGGACGACCTGCTGATTCACCTGAACGCCCGGATGAAAAACCAGCAAGGCAATGACTGTCTCGGAACCTCCCACCAGTGCAGCATGATTTCGCGCAAGGCCAATCGCTGTTGTGTGATCTCACTGCACCGTCCGCAAGCTGACAAAGATTACTCGTTGCAAGAGCTGTCTTTTTTGAAATACCTCTCGGAGGCCCTGTTGCCTTTGTCGGAACGGCATGCCCGCGTACATCGCCAATCCGGTATGAAAAACGCTGGTGGCATGCTGTCTCACGGCTCGGTTCCCATTGAGTACAAGTACCTGCAACGCGAGTTCAACGAACGCTTGCTTGCCTGCGACGTCTCGCTATCGGCACGCGAGAAGGAGGCCTGTCTGGAATTCCTCGCGGGCGGCACAGTCCCTGAGATCGCCGAAAAACTCTGCGTCAAGAGCAGTTCCATCGAAACCTACCTGAAACGTTCCGCCGCCAAGCTGGGCATCAGCGGTCGACATGGACTGGCCAAATGGATGATAGGCGCAGAATGAACAGATCAATTGGCCCCTGGCTGTTTACGGCACTGTCCTTGAGCGGCTGCTCGTTGATTCCGGACTATCAGCGCCCGGCGGCACCGGTTGCCGCGCACTACCCACAATCCTCAGCCTATGCGCCAGCACTCTCTGGTCCGCTGGCGGCGGACATGGGCTGGCGTGACCTGTTCCGCGACCCGACGCTGCAACAGCTTATCGAAAGCGCCCTGCTCAACAATCGTGACTTGCGCGTTGCAGCGCTCAACGTCGAGGCCTATCAAGCGCAATACCGCATTCAGCGCGCCGATCTGTTTCCCGCGATCAGCGCCACAGGCAGCGGTACCCGGCAACGCCAGCCCGCCAGTATCACGCAGACCGGCGGCCCGGTGACCAGCGGTACTTATTCGGCAACGCTGGGTATCAGCTCTTACGAGCTGGATTTGTTCGGACGCATACGCAGTCTCAGCGATCAGGCCTCGCTCACCTATTTGTCCAGCGAAGAGGCCCGGCGCAGCACCCTACTAAGCCTGGTGGCGAGTGTCGCCACTGCCTACCTGACCTGGCGTGCCGACCAGGAGCTATTGGCCTTGACTCAGGACACGCTGATGTCCTACGAAAAGAGCCTGAAGCTGACCACTCGCAGCCAGCAAGTCGGCGCTTCTTCGTCACTGGACCTGGCCCAGTCGCGCACATCGGTGGAGAGCGCACGGGCAAGTCTGGCGACGTTCCAGCGCCAGGCCGCTCAGGACCTCAATAACCTGACTTTACTGGTGGGCACGGAGGTTGCGGACAGCGCGCCCAGCCGTCCGTTGTCCTCCGAATGGCTCGCTGAAGTGCCGGCGGGGCTGCCTTCTGATCTGCTGCAACGACGCCCGGACATTCTTGAAGCCGAATACCAGTTGCAGTCGGCCAACGCCAGCATCGGTGCTGCGCGAGCGGCATTCTTCCCGAGCATTACCCTGACGGCCAACGCCGGTACATCCAGCACCGAACTGTCCGGCTTGTTCAAAGGCGGTTCGGGAGGCTGGGTGTTTTCACCGCAGATCGATATCCCGATTTTCAACGCCGGCAGTCTGCGAGCGAGCCTGGATTATTCGAAAATCCAGAAGGATATAAGCGTTTCTAAGTACGAAAAATCGATACAGACCGCCTTTCAGGAGGTCGCCGATGGTCTGGCAGCGCGTCAGACCTACAAGCATCAGCTGAAGGCGCAGAGCGATCTTGTACAGGCCAACCAGGAGTATTACCGCCTTGCCGAACGACGTTACCGCATTGGCGTCGACAGCAGCCTGACACTCCTCGACGCCCAACGCTCTTTATTCAGCGCTCAACAAACCCTGATCACCGACCGACTGTCGCAACTGACCGCCGAAGTCAATCTCTACAAGGCGCTGGGCGGCGGTTGGACAGAGCGTACATCAACACCTTTGTGAGGAACTGAAGATGGGCATATTCGAACCTGGAGCACATGTACGCCTTCGCTCGGGCGGCAGAATCATGGTGGTCAAGCATGAACCCGCGGTTACCCCGCTCCCGGACACTCTGCTCGTGCTGTGTGAGTACCGGTCAAAGAATCGCCTGGTGCAGGGCTTTTATTCGGAGCGGGATCTGATTCCTGCGCGCCGCGAGCCAATGCCCAATCATGGTTGAGAGCAACCCGGCCTGGCGGGTTGCGTCGCATCAGCAAGCACTTGCGCGCCGGTATTCAGTTCAGGCATTTCAGCCATGGCTGATACCGGCCCTCAATGGATCTGATCAAGGGCCCTGCAGGTAATTCAGTTTGCCATGCGGTACTTGATCGGACAGGTAAAACCTCAAGAGCCCGGGCCGGGGTACTCCAAAGCCCGGGACTGGCGTTGCTCATTACAACAAAACGCCAACGCCTTATTCGGGCGTTCCGGATATACCTCCACCAACCTCCCCGGATTCCTCTTCAATACCCGAATCGCTGGATAGTTTTGGCGTGTGCGTCAGGTGCGGCTTTATGTCGTTGGCGGCCCATATGCGCTGGACGCTGGCTGGCGATATGCCGACCAGTTTCGCCATGCTTCTACAGCTCCATCGGGCGTGGCCGATACGCGGCTGGGTGACTTCATCAAGGGTTTGTTTCAAGGCTTCGGCTGGCAGGGATGCCTTGCGGCCTCGTCCAGGAAGATCCACCAGGCCTGACAGGCGTAGCTCTCGAAAACGCTTGCACCAGCGGGTGACTGAAACAACCGATAGCCCGGTCAACCTGGCAATCTCGGTACGAGAACAGCCTTGTGCAGCGAGCAAAATCACCTGCGCCCGGCGGCCTTCGCGAGGGCTGATCGTCGCTGACTTCAATCGTTGACTCAACTCGACTTGTTCCTCGTCACTGAGCACTATGTCTCGATAGCTCACGTGACGACTCCAACAGTGACTAACCACATAAGCACAATCAACGTTAGATACATATTTAAAAGGCGGCGCAGTGACGGAGCACTAACGGGGGGCTGCTCAGGTGAAAATCGTTGTTGCAGCGACATTATACAAAGCAATAATCGCGAACAGTCCGATGATCAGTGAAACCAATCGATTGACTCGATTGCCCGCTATTATCGACGGTAGTTTTCGACCAAAAATGGCACCCAGCGCAACCCATGTCATACCGACAGGAAGAACCACGAGGGAAAAAACTGTCATGAATGAAAGGTAGCTTTCCACGTGCAAAAACGTCCCTGCGGGGGCTATGAGTGTGGCGAAAAACAGCCCTTTCGGATTGTTGAGTGTTGCCAAAAACAACGCGGAGACCGAAATCGGAGAGGGCTTTCCGTCGGGGTCCTGGTGAATCGAAAACCACAGTTTCAGGGAAATGTAGAACAGGAACATCACGGCCAGAACCTTGGTCGTCACCACCACCCAACCATAGTGTTCGATCAGAGCATCAATGGATAAGCCCCACGCGCTAATCTGAATCACATAAGCCGCCCATTCGGCAGCGACCAGCTTCAGCGAATACGTACTCAGGCCACGACTGATCCCGGACTGCAGCAGCAGCGAATTGGTCGGCCCCGGCACCAGCAGCACGGTGAGCATTGCAATTGCAACGTAATACATGGTCATGCCCTGTACTCCAAAATAGTTTTCCAATTCACCAGGTTCAAACATTAAAACGACAGGCGCATGGGCCAGCGCTTACACCTTCAGGAATTCCCTGAAGCGGGCACCGATTGTTAATCCGCTATGACCTTATTTCTAAACGTACGCCCATTTTATTGATCAGACGCTTGCAAGGTGTGCGTTATCGATTTGACGTCGGCTGAAAACTGTCCTTGATCGCTTATTGCCAATACATCCTCGTCCTACCCTTAAACACCTTCCACACCGCCCCGCTCTCCGATGACCACTCTGTCGCCGGCTTTAAGCCCCGAACGTATTTCGACCCTGACCTGGTTATTGATACCCGGCCCTACGTAGGCTGTTCTGACCTCGTTACCTTCACCCAGCACCCTTACACTGTAGGTGCCGTCGTCCCGCCGATCACCCAGTGCGGCGACAGGGATCGTTAATACGCCCTCCTTCGCCTCCAGCACAATTCGCACGTTAGCGGTCATGTTGATGTAGAAGCGGTTTTCAAGGTTGAGGACATCGAAAAGAGCGTTGTAGAAGACGGCTTTGCCGCTTTCGGCTGTTGCTCCGGTCTGGCTTGCAGCGTCCACAGGACCCGGCTCGATCGCCTTGAGGGTGGCGTTATAGCGTGTGTCAGGATCGCCCGGGATAGTGAAGTAAATCGCAAGACCGGGTTTGATCTTGAGCACGTCGGCTTCGGAAACCTGCGCCTTCACGGTCATGGTGTCGAGTTGCGCCATCTTCAGAATGACCGGTGCCGTCTGGTCTGCAATGACTGTCTGGCCCTCCTGAGTGACGATGGCGAGGACCTGACCATCCATTGGTGCGAAGATTCGTGTGTAGTCGAGTTTGATGCGTGCGGCTTCTTCCTGCACGCGGGCCGTGTGTAATTGTGCGGTGAGCGACACCAGGTTGGCGCGTTGGGTCTCCAGCTCGAATCGGGCCTTGTCCTGATCCGCTTTGGAAACCGCCGTCGTAGCGCCCAATTCCTGATATCTACGATCATTCGACTCGGCAAGTTTCAACCTGTGCAGTGTCGCGTCCCGCTCAGCCGTGAGTTGTTCGATCTTGACAACCGCCTGGCGCAGAGCATTTCTGGCGGGCAGTGGATCGATCTCTGCCAACAGCTGGTTTTTTTTGACCTGGTCACCTGGTTTGACTTTCAGGGACTGCAATTGCCCGGAAACCTGGGCGCCAACGTCCACTTGATTACGCCCCTGAAGCACACCCTGTGCGGATACGGCGTACTCAATGTCCGTAACTTCTGCTGCGGCTGATAGAAAGGCAGTCTCTTCTTCTCCGCTGGCGCCCTTATAGAAGGCATAGCCTGCCAGCGAAACCGTCAGATCGATCAGGACGATTCTCAAAAGGATTTTGCGGACATTCAATTTCCGGAAAAAGCCGACCATGCTCACGGTATTCCCCGCTCAATGGGCGTCCCGGATCTCGGATGAATCAACGGATCAACACTTAAATAAAGGGCGTACATGAGAGTCTCTACTTCGATACTACAGCTGTCCTGCGAGGCAGGCGTTCATCCTGCAGCCATGTACTAATGGAAACATCAGGGCCTGTGTGCGTCTGTCCCCGCATTCCGGGACATTGTCGCGGGGCGTCGCCGATTGCTCTATCCGGCTTTTCCGGATGGCGGCCTGGACGAGAACCGATTCCTGTGCGGGCACTGTGGACGGTGCCGCCGGACGGCTGTGTCTGAAACGCAAAAGCGAAATATATTTTGAGCACGCTACAGCGGCCGCGAGAGGCAATAGCGCAGGCGTGAAAAACTTTATTTTCGAGACACCCGGCCCGTCATGTATGTCGCTGTAAACGTCGTGCCTGAGTAGTTGCACCGGTGATGTTTCGAAACGGCCAGCCGTAAAAGATCTTTTATTCTGAAACGTTGCACTGAATGTCCTCTTATGGTTTTTGCCAAGTACTAGGTGAACACAGTGGGCGCTGGCGAACCGGCCTGTAGCGAGACGTTTGTCCCCCTTTTCCCCTACAGACTGAGCAGGGTCCCTATGTGTAAATTCTTTAAGGCGCTAGTAATATTGTCCTACAATCAGACAGTATACTCATTACTAGGCAATAAGAGGGCTGCCCTGTATGCGAGGTTGCTTTTGGTTCGGCTGGAGACTAACGCCATGGGGGCAAATGTGTAATGGAAGCCAATCTACAAATGACGGGAAATCAGTCAGCGTATTTTTTGGAACTGGGGAAGTTAATCGCAAGTGTGGGTGATGCAGGATTCGCTGCGAACATGTATCAAATCATCGCGGCCACCGTCCCCATCGATTTCCTTGACCTGAGCGAATGGACGATCGACGAGAATGAAGGAAGCGTTATCAGCATCCAGCCTCTGGGGCAAGAGAACGCCGATCACAAACCGATGAGCCTGACTGTGTCGCAGAACCAGGAGATGCTGCTCGCTCGAATGCTCAATGTGGACGACTTTCTGCTCGTTCATCTGAAACCACTCTGCAGCGTTGGACAGGCCAGCTCTGGTTCGTCGGGTACGTATCACTGCAATCTCGTGTCGCGCAAGTCGAACAGGCGCTATGTCATTTCCTTGCACCGCGATCAGCACCAACGTGACTTTTCACTTCACGAATTATCGTTCTTGAAAAATTTTTCAGAGGCATTGCTGCCCCTGCTGGAGCGACATGCCCAGACGACCCGTACCTTGTGCAATGCGCACGCTGACAACGAAGCCATTACACAGGGCGGCCAGCAGCTTCACCGTGAATTCAACGAAAAGCTGAGCCAGTCGGAGGTCCGGTTGTCATTGCGTGAAAAAGAAATCTGCCTTGGCATTTTGGCGGGTGCGACGGTTCCAGAGCTGGCTGACAAGCTGCACGTCAAGAACAGCTCTATCGAGACCTACCTCAAGCGCGCCGGAGCGAAACTTGGCGTGAAGGGGCGACACGGTTTGGTCAAGTGGATGACAGGCGTATCTCAAATAGCGTGAGCCAGCCTCCACCGCAGAGCGTTGTTAGCCGTTCGATCGACTGGCGGCTGAAGTCAATCTGCACCAGGCGGTCGGCCCAGGCAGCTCCGAGACGACGCTACCCGGCCGCACTGTCAGCCAACGGGCCATCCATCGGCTAAACAGACTGAATCTACTGTTCTGCGGCAAACAGAATTAAACAATGGCTTGTAGAGAAACCAACATAAAATAAAATAGAAAACAAGCGCGTCCTGATGAAGGGTGTTATTGCTCGCATTTCCTATGCACTAACGCAAGGGCTTATTCACTTGCTATCCAGCCCAATAAATAGTAGGTCGCGACGCGCCGGGGCACTCACGCGCTTCTTCCCGATGCGCAGCACATCCAGTAATGCGACGCGGAATGACACGCAGCCCTATAGAAGCAGTAGTGTGAGATACCTCTCTTTTCGATTAATCTTTTTTCATTGCAATTCAGGCGTGAAACATGAACTATATGGTTAGTATTCGGTCATAACGGTCAGCGTAGCTTAATTCAAGCTTTTTGTGACCTATATGATCACCTTAATATAAAAAACGGTGCTGCACGACCCGTATCGCCACGCCCCGTGCGCATACGCCGACAACATGGATAGGGATAGGAGTTGATCGTCATGCCAACGTTACTGCCTGCTTTTACACCGCCACTTCAGGCTGTAGGGCGGCGCCCTCCAGGGCGACTGTCATCAGCCAGTCCGCTAGTTATCCAGAGTGATTCGCATTTCCCGGAGGCGTGCAGGAAATGCCAAACTCAATAAAAATCGATAAAAGTCGCCACTGTTAAACAGTGCAGTGTGTAGGGTTAGCGTTCTCGCTTTTCGTAGCGCGCTTGACTTTTTATTGTTGTACGCTCCTGGACACCGCTCCTATTTAACTTTCAACCTATTGCTGAACCCTTATAAACTTTGTATGACGATCTACATACAACCTGTTTGCCCACAGGACTCAAAGAATACAAAACACTTACTTATTCATCTGCTGAATCAAGGCTGCGCCTTGGCGTGTCTCTTTATAAACGGAAAAAGGAACCCCGATGAACATGCAACAGCTTTTCCCGCATCTCGGCAAAGTGATCTCCGGTATTGGAAGCCGTCAGTTCGCCCGCTTGCTCCACGAGATGATTACCGCTTCGCTGCCCGTGGATGCGACCCATGTCATTCAGGGACTCAGTCGATCTACGAATGAAGTAACCGGCACTCACGCCATCGGTGTCTTTGGTGGAAATCTGCACCAGGTGCTCAACCCGGGGATCGACAACAGACGTCTGGAGCCTGTTCTGTTGAGCCCGACAGAGCTGGCAGACACTCGCGTCGACAGATCCATCAGGTTCGAGTCACCCGCCTACAACGCGCAGGAGAAGCCAGGTGAACTGCACCCTCATGCATCTCTCCCCCAGGTACATCTCGCCTACCCGGGCAAGGGTGAATATGTACTGTCGGTTTATCGGTCACCCTCTGCCAAGGCATTCACCAGTCAGGAGCGCGCCCGTCTCAAGGACCTGTCTTGGGTCGTGTTGCCCATTGTGAAGCAGCATATCGCGACTGTGACGCCTACCCTTATTTCGACAATCCCCTCGCCTGTCACAAAAAGCCTGAAAAACAAAGATGCCATGGAAGGCCTGCGTCAGCGTTTCCTTGGCCGCCTCGAGGCCTCTGCGCTGAGCCTGTCTTCGCGCGAAACCGAAGTGTGTGTCGGGCTGCTGGCCGGTCTCACAGTACCGCAACTGGCGGACAGGCTTGATCTGAAAGTCAGCACGGTGGAAAGCTACTTCAAACGCGCTGCGGTAAAAATGGGCATCGCCGGTCGCAGTGCGCTACTTCGCTGGTTGCATACCGAGCATCGCGTGCAGCACTCCATCCCTGTAGAGATGTTTCAGGCAGCTGTCTGAGCAGAAGGCGTCCAATTGCTGTCCCACGTTCGGGGATTTTCCCGCCATGCAGCGGTACGGTCTGTAGATCGGTTGATACCCGTCGCGACCGCGACCGCCGCGCCATCGGGCGTATGCCAGAGATCATCACCGCATCGCTCGACTGATCAACGTCGAGTGTAAACGACCACCCTGTTCAGGCATGTGCGCATCGCGCCATTCCTTGCGCCCATAAAAAAACCCGCCGAAGCGGGTCGTTTTTTTCTATCAATACCATTCCAACATCCTGTCAGTAGCCATCCCGGCAATGGTGATCATCCTTGACCTCCGAAGCGCCTCCTGCGCAACGGTTGATGGGTATAGATTGCTACTTCGCGAGCGAGTCGTACAGGGCTGATCCACTCCGGCTCGTGTAAGCCTTTCGCTATAGGTTCAACTACGGCGCGGTGACCTTACCCCTGTTCAAACTCGATCAATACCTTGCCGATGTGCTGCGCAGCGGCGAAATACGCGTAGGCTTCGGTGGCATCGGCAAATTTGAATGTCCTGGCGACTACCGTTGCAATTCCATTGGCCTCGATGGCTTGAATAAGAACTCAGCCAGCGCCACTCCGCCGGTCCCCAGACACAAAACGAGTTCAGCCGGTTTGACCTGGCTGACGCCCTCGCCTACCGCGATGACCTCACCCACGCTTTCGGACATGGGAATGCGCTCTGGTAATTGTCTGGGGCCGTATCTGCCACGCAGGATTTGAACATCCCGGATGATGAGGCTCACCAGGCGCGGCGCCACGATAGTCTGCCCCGGCCCGGCGATCGGCTCGGGCCGCGTGTTCTGCAGCGTGTCGCCTGCACGATACCTGCTCAGCGCTATCGATGTGGGTGCCTGCCGATATATCGACACGTTCAAGCATGGCTCGACAATCGCCGCTCATTACCAGAAACTTGGCAGCTCAGGTCTGCTTGTGTCGGAATTCTGCCTCGGTACGATGATCTTTGGCACCCCGGCCCGGCAATACGCTGCAGTACGAATAGTTCGACCTCATTACTGCCCGTGCCCCTCACGCAGTTATCCACTTCATCGATATCGCCAACGGAGCACGTTAATGTTTCACGTCATGTTCAGCATGCCCTGCCTGTACGTCATCGCCCGATTCCTATGGCCGATGCCCTGGGCGTTATCGGCGAAAATCGCCGTTGCGGTGCTGCTTGTCCTTGCCTCGCAATACCATCTGTATTGCCGGTTTTCCTCCGGCAGCGTGTTCTCGCCGGAGTTTCCACGCTACATCGTGATGCTGTTCAACTGGGCGTTCGGCGCGATCCTGTTGCTGGCGGTACTGCAAATCATTGTCGACATCGGCACATTGCTGACGATGCTGGTGCGCTGGCAGACGCTGAGCATTCCGGCCAATCTGCGGTACTTCATCGGTGTGGCAGCTCTGGTGCTGGCGGCAGTCGGTGTCCAGCAGGCCGTGCGCGTGCCGCCGGTGAAAGACATCCAGATCGCGATTAAAAACCTGCCTCCGCAATTCGACGGCTATAAAGTGTTGCAACTGACGGACATGCACATCAGTCGTCTGTTCGATGCGCCGTGGACGCGTGAGGTCGTCAAGCAATCAAATGCGCTGGGTGTCGATCTGATCGTCATCACCGGCGATCTCATTGACGGCTCGCTGAGCAACCGGAAGCAGGATATCGAGGCCCTGCGCGATTTGCGTGCGCCGGACGGCGTGTACGTCATTCCCGGCAATCATGAGTACTTTTTTGATAACCAGGCGTGGATGCAGCACTTCGTCTCTCTGGGCATGATCCCGCTCGCCAACAGCCACACGCTGATCGAGCACGACGGTGCGCGCATCGCTCTGGCCGGCGTCACTGATGTCACGGCGCCGAAAACCGGCTTCCCTGCGCCAGATCTGCAGAAAGCCATAGCAGGCATCGCGAAAGACACTCCGATCATCCTGCTCGACCATCAACCCAGAAACGCGGAGGAAACAGCGACCCACGGCGTAGCGCTGCAACTCTCCGGGCATACCCATGGCGGCATGATCTTTGGCCTTCACTGGCTGCTGGCCCTGGCCAACGGCGGATTTGTGTCGGGGCTTTATGAGGTGGGCGGGATGCAACTGTACGTCAACAACGGCACCGCACTCTGGCCGGGGTTTGCCATTCGTCTTGGCAAACCTTCGGAATTGACCCGGATCACGCTTCGGCGGGCGCTTTAGCGCCCCATCAGCGGGGCGCTAGCTTTATGCACTGAAGATTCGCTCCATCCGTTCACGCGCAGGTCCTGTGAGGCGCTTTATACCGAACAGTCGAGCAACCTCCAGGGCCTTGTCTTCGGCATCGACATTCGCCGCTGCAATGCTTAATTCTTCAGCAGCAACCTCTTCTATGGCTCGTGTGTCCTCGCTTGAGGCCGGAATCCGGTACGTCGTCCATCCGGCCACGTCGCCCTCCGCGTGCCAGACGAATACCTCGTCAAACCCCGCTTGCTGGACATAATGGTGCTGTTCCGCCAACTCCAGCACGCGGTCTCTGATAAGCCGCCCCGACCGTTGGAAACCATGTACACGCGCAATGCGCTGGACTAAAACTGCATCGAGAATCGGCGCTTCCTGGCGCAGCACCTCTTCAATGAGCTGGCGAAGTACCGGCGTGTAACCAGGCAGGTGAAACTGGTCGGCCTGGATCAATGGCGCAAGGGCAGAAAGGTCGGCTATGCGATAGATGCCCTTCTGCCCCCCTGCCTCAGGTGGAAGGCCATGAGACCGCGCTATGCGAATCTCACCCGTCTCCGCCGACAACTCACTGATTGGGGCAGCCAGTTCTTCAGATGACTCGCCACTGATGCGGGGACCGTTAGAAAAGTCTATGACGACAGGCTCGGCCGTTGGCGGCTCTGTTATCCGATGGTCCTCTGTTTCTGCCCGGGATTGCGCCAAAAGATCGTTCAACGCTGCGTTCAGCCTCTGCAATGCCCCTTCCTTGTCCACCCACCATTCCGTGGACCATAGCCGCACCAGACTCCAGCCGAGGCCACTGAGAATTGCTCCGCGGACCTTGTCCCGATCCCGGGCAGTGGCGGCGCTGTGATAGGTAGCGCCATCGCATTCGACGCCGGCCAGATAGTCACCCGGACGATCCGGATGGACAACTCCCAGATCAATGCGGAAACGAGAGACTCCGATCTGCGGAATCACTTGCCAACCGAGGCGCCGTAGCCCTTGAGCGACTGCTTCCTCGAACGGCGAGTCATAACCACCGACCGAGCCCTGTACCGCCTCGGCCAGGGCTTTTGGTCCGCGCTGGGCGAATTCTATGAAATGCTTCAGATCACGGACTGCACGGGCATTGGTCCGGTTCAGGTCGATCATTGACGGGTCAAAGGATGAGAACACCAGCATTTCCCGGCGAGACCGTGTGATGGCGACGTTCAGTCTGCGCCAGCCGCCGTCCTTGTTGAGGGGGCCAAAGTTCATGGACATGACCTGCGCACCCGGCTCGGTCGGGCCATAGCCTATCCCGAGCATGATCAGATCGCGCTCATCACCCTGGACTGTTTCCAGATTCTTGACGACCACCGGCTCGGTCTGAGTGTCCTGAAAAAACGGCTCGATCTGCGGGTATTGCTTGCGGGCGTTGTCCAACAGGTCATTGATCAGTTTTTGCTGGTCAGCGTTGAGCGTGATGATACCGATCGAGTGGCCAGCAGCCACGAACGCGGGATCGGTAAGGCGCTTGACTGTCTCGCTGACAATGGCTTCGGCTTCAGCCTGGTTGTAGCGCCCTTTGCCCTTTGCATAAACACCTTCAACCCGGCGCCACTCCACAGCACTTGCGCGGGTCTCTGCTGCCGGGAAGGTGATGAGATTACTGTCGTAGTAACGGTGATTGGAGAAGGCAATCAGGCTTTCGTGGCGACTCCGGTAGTGCCAGCTCAGACTGTGACTTGGCACCCCTGCTCCCAGGCACTCGTCCAGAATACTTTCCATGTCTTCAGCGGTATCGTCGTCGCTGGCATTCGGGCCACGGTTGAAAAAGTTCGTCGGCGGCATTTGACGCGGGTCTCCTGCGATAACGACTTGCCTGCCTCGAGCTATCGAACCGATCGCGTCCCACGGAGCGATCTGCGAAGCCTCGTCGAAAATGACCAGATCGAATGGCGGTTGATCAGCGGGCAGGAACTGCGCAATCGACAGCGGGCTCATCAGCATGCAGGGCGCCAGACGATTCAGCGCGTCGCCCATTTCAACAGCCAGTTGCCTGACAGGTTTGTGCCGGCGGGACTTCTGCAATTCATGCTTGAGAATGGCAAAGCCGCTGCTCTTGGGTATGTCATTTTTGGAGGGGATCAGGCCACAGAGTTTCGCCCGGATATAACGCACTGTCAGCTTCGCCATTTCGTCGTCCAGGCGAACGAAAGCGCCGATGTCGCTCATGTGTTCGGCAGCCACGAAATTCCTCAACAGCGGTTCATCGTCTATGCCTTGCGTGGCGAACCAATGGGCATAGGCCGTAATGAAGGTTTCCTCGCTTGCGGCAGGTGACAGACTCCCTGCCTCGACAGCACGGGCCAGACTTGCCAAACCAGCCTCACCTGCCTGCTCGCGAACCCGGCACCAATCGCACCATGCCTTGAGTTGCTCCTCCTGTTGCTGGATCGACAGCGAAGTAGCTCGCAACGCGCCAACGCTCGATTGTGTATCTGGACCGACTGCAGACAATTCAGCAAACAGTCGAGCGGCGTCTTCGTAGCGAGACAAAGCCTGTTGCAAGGCTGATAACGCGACGCCGATTTGCCCGCCCGGCGCCAACATTTCATTGGCCTCAACGACCAGGCGTGCGACGGCGCTGCGCAATGAAACGAGGTGGTCCGGTGATTCGGCCAGGCCGCTCATCAGCCCGCGCAGGTTTTCGGCCAACGAGGCTGCACGAAATATCTGTGACACGTCACTGCTCAGGCCCTGCCAGCCCGGGATCGACTGCAGACCACCGGCCAATGTATCCAGTTCGTTCAGTTGCGCGTGCAGGCGTTCGAAAATCGCCAGGTCGCCAAGCGTGTCCGGCAGACCTGCTGCGCCACCTGAAGAGGCCAGTTTCTTCGCGACCTTTTTCTTGGCGAAAGTCGCCAGGAACCAGAACTTTCCTTCGGCATCTCGCCATTCGCTGCGCATCGCCTCAACGGGAATGCGACGACAGGCTTCGTCTGCATAATCCAGCGACAGACCTTCCTCAAGCTCTCGATAGCTTTCGATTAACTGGCACGCGCGCCGGGCTGCTGCGATACGCGCGACGGCATCGGGTGCAAAAGCAAATGAGAGGTTCAGTCCATAGGACTCCACGACCAGAGTCGCCAGTTCATCAAGATGCTGAACCTGCGCCACTTCAGCTACAGGCAAGTTCAGGTGCGTCAGGCCAAGAAGCTTTTCACTCGCCGCATTCAACGCGTCAAGGGCCTGCGGCAGCTCACGTGCGGCATTCGCAATGTGTGCCTGCCAGGCGTTCGACCACTGGGTCTGCGCCAAGGCGCCGAATTTGCCTGACAGATTACGTGCGGCATCACCGTTCAAGCCTAACCGACGCGACAGATCCAGCAACTGGCTGTACTCGTCAGCATCATGTTGCGTGCCTGATGGCCAGCTCAGCCTGGGTGTTTGAGGGCCATGATCACGCACCACACGACCAATCGCCTGATGTAGGGAGAGCCCGTTGCTCCAGCGTCGGTGCAGTACCTCGACCAGTTCGTTGAGTCGCGAACGCAGCGTCTGCAAACGAGTGGCTTCACGCTCCCATTCCTCGGCGCTCAATGCGTCGCTGACGTCCCAGGCGCGGTCCAACTGCTTCAGCACTTCAACTTTGGACGCCTTGCTTGAATGCAGCTCCAGGCAAAACTCGCCAAGCCCCTTCTCTGCCAGGCGACGGTAAACCACGTCCAGGGCTGCGCGCTTCTCTGCCACGAACAGTACGCGACGACCCAAGGCCAGATTGTGGGCAATCATGTTGGCAATGGTTTGCGACTTGCCGGTTCCCGGTGGCCCGTCCATGACAAAGCTGTGAGTACCGGCAGATGCCACCACGGCAGATAACTGCGAGGAGTCGGCGGGCAACGGAGCGAAAAGCATGGCGGGCGTTACTGACGAGTCCAGCTGCTCTGGTCTTGGAAACTCGTCTGAGCCGGAGAAGCCCTCATCTCCCTCAGAGGGGGCCAGCAAATGCTTGACCAAAGGGCTTTGCAGCAGCTGTGCTGCGTTGGCATTCAGGTCTTTCCACATCAGGTATTTGGCAAATGAGAAGGTGCCAAGAACGAGTTCGGTGCTCACCTCGAATCCTGGCACGTCACGCACTGCTCGCCGCACCATGTTCCAGATGCCAGTCACATCAATGCCGCTTTCATCACTGGGTAGTTCGCCATCCAGCCCGGGAATCAGCAACTCGAAATCGTGCCGCAGCAATTCAAGCAGCGTAAGGTTGAAACGCGGTTCTTCATCAAGAAGACTGAGCGTCACCCCGGACAAGGCACTTTTACGTTCAAGTTTTACCGGCAGCAAAATCAGGGGTGCGGAGTAGGTTTTCGGGTCGTCGGCACTCTTCTTCCACTTGAGAAACCCGATGGCCAGAAACAGCGTGTTTGCACCGCCCTCTTCCAGATCGCTACGCGCTTTGCGGAACAGATCGATCAGGGTTGCTTCAAGTTTTACCTTTTCCAGAGTAGCGAGCACTTCGCCGCGAGCCAGAGCCTGACGAGCAACTTCGTCGACCAGATTTTCATTATTCTGCTGCTCGTACAGGGCCACATCCCGGCCACTGCTGTTCAAGTCAGGTACTGACACGATGCGAATGCGCTGGCCACTGGAAAGCAGATCTTCAAGCACTGCCGGATCCGGGCATATCAGTCGCACGCCCTTTGCGCTGTCCGGAAGATGCAGGAGACGATTGCGAGTCGTCAGATCGAGGAGTTTACGTTGCCACAGCGTCAGTTTGCCGGCCGGACCTTCGCTGTCAGTATTAATTTCGACATCGAACCCCGGAAGCGCCGGAGCCTCCTCCAGCCCTTCAATAGTGGGTGGAGCATCGGCTGTCTCATCCGATCCCTCGGTGACTGAGACGAGCGCCATCGGACGAATCTTCTGCATCCGGGCACGGTGCAAATCGATGGCCATGATGAACTGCTCATCATCGAGCTGACGCTCGGCGGCTGTAATCGCCTGGGAAAAGCCCGGCGCAGGTGTTTGTGTAGAAAGGGTGGTTTCGAATACCACCATCTCCTTCAGATCCAGGCGTTTGCGTACTGCCGACGCCTCATCGGTCAACAATTGGGAAAACTCTTGAGGCTGCAACCAGACGCCTGCGAATGCGTGCCCCTTGGTCATGATAAGCAGGGCATTCAAGCCTGCCTGCTCCAACGCCGCCGCAAACAGCAATGCAGTGTCCAGACAGGTCGCTACGCCGTTTTCCAGAACCACACTCGGAGGCCGGACCTTCTGGCCCTGTTGCTCAAAGCTGGCCGGGGGCAATGCATAGCTCAACTGAAAGCTGCACACTGCGGACCAAATGGCAGAGGCAAGCTCCCAGGTTCGTGTGCGCGACTTGCTCTCATAGCCGTCAATGCCATCTTTCTTGCCCGCGCGCCGTAAAACCTGTGAGGCCGCTTTGAGTACGCGATCCACCGCGGGATCATTGGGCATGCAGAAAGCCGCAAGCAGCTCCGGCATGGCGCTCAAGCCGCCCCATTCTGTGCGCGCCAGCAGTTCTGTCGGGAAGCGCTGCTCGACGAGTACGTTGTCGCCCTGGGAAAGACGCATCACCACGTCAGCGCTGAGGCTTTCAGTCAGCCCGGACAAATAACCTGCGTTAAGCTTGATGTCACGCTCGGAAATGCTGAGGCGATCACCGGCATGAATGCGGTCTATACGCCAAGTGCGGCTCTCTACGAAATCCGGGTCGGTGCTTAACGTCAGGGTCAGGTTTTCAAAACCGCTTTCTTCCTGGTTCCAGATACTCAATTCACGTACCAGCGGTACGGCGTTCTGGTGGGAGGCGAAACCGATCTTCCGGGCGATCAGCGCCTCAATCTTGATGTTCATTCACGGGCTCCTGCAGATGCGAGCGCTTGCCTTAGAGAGGCAGCCAAATGGGCATATAGTCCATGAGTCATCGACAATAAGGAATGCTTATATCTGAATCAGGCACCTCACCCGCATCAGGAACTCACATTGACGCTATCAGCGCCAATCCCGATCACAGTTCCTCGACGGCGCTGCAACTCGCTGCACTGGCAGAAAGCCGCAGGTTTTAGTGAGCGACAAGTATCAGAGAAACGCTTATCGCCTCCGGTGAATCTAAACTTCCGCATTGAAGTTCGAGAGCGCCGACTTGAAGCTCATGCCCCTTATTTTCCAGGAACCGCCAATGCCCTCACCGGCCCTTCGGAACCACTCATTGCCAGTAGCTCTTTCACCTGGGCCAACGGCAACGGTCGTCCGAACAGGTAGCCTTGGGCAAAGTCGCACTCATGGGTGGCCAGCCAGTCTGCGAGCCGTTCGTGCTCAACGCCCTCGGCGGTGATTTTCATGCGCAGGCTTTTACCCAGAGCGAGGATGGCCTTGACCATCTCGTTCTGGTTCTCAAGCGCCGTGTCGAAGAACGATCTGTCGATCTTGATTTTGTCGATGGCCAGCCTGGTCAGATGATAAAGACCTGAATAGCCGGTACCGAAATCGTCCAGAGCGACGCTCACGCCCATCGCGCGCAGACGCTCCAGATTCAGGCGGGCACTGTCGACATTGGCGACCAGTGCGTTTTCCGTCACTTCCACTTCCAGCCGACTCAGCGGAAATTTCCCTTCATTGGCCAGCTGTTCCAGCCAGTCAGGAAAGTCGGGGCTTTCGATCATCAGTGAGGTAACGTTGATCGCCAGCGTAAAGTCGCTTGGCCAATCGCGTGCCTGATCGAAGGCTTGAAGCAAAAGGGTCGCGGTGAGTGGTTTGATCAGCCCCAACTGTTCCGCCACAGGAATGAAGTCAAGCGGCAGGATGATCCCGCGCTCGGGATGCAGCCATCGCGCCAGCAGTTCGAACCACGCCAGGCGTTGCTCGGGAAGGCTGACGATAGGCTGATAGAACGGTTGAATATCTTTCTCTTCGATAGCCAGGGTGAGTTCGCGCGCGAACTGCTCCTGCAGACGCTGCTCGCGCTCGAAGCTGACTTCATAGAAATGAAACCTGGCTCGGCCACCGGCTTTACCGCGGTACATGGCGCTGTCCGCACGTTGCAGCAAGAGGTCGGGGTCTGAGCCGTCCATTGGCGCAATGGCAATGCCGAGGGTCGCACTCAGGGCCACACGCGGCAGGCCAACGCTGGATGCTGCGATTTTGGCCAGAATGTTTTCAGCGAGCGGCGCCAGTTCGGCATGACTGAAGTCACCACTGACCGCCAGACCGAACTCGTCGCCGCCCAGTCGAGCCACGGAAGCCTGCCACCCGACAGTGGCGTCGCGCAGGCTTTCGGCAACGGCGCAAATAGCCGCGTCTCCTGCCGCATGCCCGTGGGTATCGTTGATCAGCTTGAATTTATCCAGGTCGATCAGAAAAACCGCCGTCTGTGTCGCTGGTTGCTGCAACCGCGCAACCAGTTGCTCGTGAAACACACGCCGATTGAGCAAGCCGGACAATGGATCGTGGCGGGCCAGAGATTCGCTGAGCGCCTGTGACTCGAGCAAGTCGTTGTAGCTGCTATGGAGTTGTTGCATCAGGCGTTTCAGAAGAATGAACGGTATAACCATCGATAACACGGCAAAGCCTGTCGAGGTCAATACAAAACGCCAACGCTCGGCATTTTCGAAGTCCTGGTCATAGGGCAAGCCCATTGCGGCCATGGCGAGGGATTCAAGTTCGAATTCCCACGCGATTGCCAACAGGAAAATAGAGAGCACATAAAACCACATACGGTGTAAAGGTACTTACGAACCATGTGTGGGCTGCGCAGGAAAGTCATAGTTACAATGCTCGAAATGACGGCGGGTGCAACGGTTATAAGCAGCGTATCGGTAGCCGGCTATCAGTCTTGAGGCTGTAGCGTGGTGATTTCGATAGTGTTCGCCTTGCGCGAGTGCTGTCCCATGGATTTAATAAAACACACTCATTTAAAACGTCTATAAGCAGGTAGCGCTGCGACCATCAGTACACTTCCCTTCCTGTTTGACTGCGCGGTGAGTGACTCAGCGCAGAACACTTTTAGCGTCCCCTGAGTCACTCCGACTGCTCGCACTTAACTGGAGCGCTGGTCCACAAACCGGCTGACTGCCCGCACTACCGTGTTCGCGCCGTGCTGGATTTCCTGAATCACACGGTCTGCGTCATTGGCCAATACCAGTGCCTCGGACGCCTGTTCGGTGCTGCGCACAATCACGCCTACCGCGTCGGACGCCAGGCTTTGGTTGGTCTTCACGACGTTTACGATCTCTTCCGCCGCTTTTGTCGTGCGAGAGGCCAGTTGGCGTACCTCGTCGGCCACTACGGCGAAGCCCCTGCCCTGTTCGCCGGCCCTGGCGGCTTCAATCGCTGCGTTCAGCGCGAGCAGGTTGGTTTGTTCGGCAATGCCGCTGATGGTCTTGATGATTGTTCCAATCACCTGACTTTGCGAGTCCAGTGCTTCGATGCCTCGTGTGGCCTCTTCCATTGAAATGGTCAGCTGGCCGAGCATCTGCAGCGTGTCCTTGATGACTTTGCGGCCTTGCTGTGCGCTGCTGTCAGTATCGATAGAGGTTTGATAAGCCATTTCCGATGCTTCGGCGACGGCTTTCTCGCGCTCGACCTGTTCAGTGATCACAGTCGCGAACTTGGCAATTTTATAGAGTTTGCCGTTGGCGTCGGTAATCGGGTTGTAAGACGCCTCCAGCCATACATCACGACCGCCTTTGTCAATTCGACGGAAACGATCGACGATAAACTCACCCCGGCGCAGCCTTTCCCAGAATTGGGTATACGCATCAGAAGTGGACTCTTCAGGCACACAAAACATCTTATGATGTTTGCCTTTTATCTGATTCAGCTCGTAACCCATCGCCCTCAGAAAGTTGTCGTTGGCGCTGATGACCGTGCCATCGAGGGTGAAGTCGATAACAGCGGTGGAACGTTGCAGCGCATTGACCAGGGCTTCGTTCTCGCGCGAGGCTTCAATCGTTCGCGTCAGAACACTCGAATACAGAGTGATCTGCTCGACGCCGCCGGTTTCATTTTTATAGGGTACGACGATGGTTCTCAGCCACACCCTCGATCCGGTCTTGCTGACCAGGCGCAACGTGCCGCTGAAATGCTTGCCGTCGCGAATCGCGGTCAATGCGCGCTTCTGGTGAACGTCACCGCTCAGTTCCGGCGGGCTCAGTTCAGACAGGCTGCGCCCGACGAGCTCTGCCTGTGCGTAGCTCATCTCCGTCTCGAACAACGCGTTGACGGTCTGTATTTTGCCCGTGCCATCCAGCACGACGGCGACTGTCTCCAGATTGAGGATTTGCCCTGCTTGCTCAAGCATGGCAAGGCGGCGCTCCAATGCCTTATTGGTGTTTTTCAAATGCGAATTGAACATTGCGGCTATCCGGGACAGTTTGGGTTTGCAATCTGCATCGGTCATGGAACCGCAATCTTGAGCGGTGCAATCGAACTTAATACGAAAATAGCCTGCCTGTTGTCTGATTGTGACTATAGGATCCAAAAGTTATAACTATTGATCAGTCGACAGTGGTTATATTCATGAATCACATCAAACGCGCTGTTTCAGGTTTCATTATCACTGTTGAGTTCTGCTGACCGTGTTCTCCCCATTCAGTCTGCCGAGAAACTCTTCCCTTCTTTTTCGGTCCGCACTCTCCTTGCCAAGCAATTCGGGCAACAGTTCGTTCGCCTGTTGCGGACTCAGAATAAATACCCCGTCATCATCCCCGACGGCGATATCTCCCGGCTTCACCTCCACGCCGCCTATATTGATCAATCCATTGAGCTCGCCGCTTTCCCCGAGACTGCGCGTCGTCATTGCGCTGATGCCACGGCTGAACACGGGCAGGCGATGTTCGCGCAAGGCGGCAACGTCGGTGACCGCGCCCGAGACGACGACGCCGCCAAGCCCCTTGATAAGCCCGGCCAGAGTGCGCAGTTCGCCCCAGCAGGCGCAATGCTCGTCGCCGACACATTCAATCACCAGTACATCGCCGGGCAGGCTGTTCAGCAGTGCATCGCGCAGAATGCTACCGTCGGGCAGCTGCAGTTTGACCGTGACAACGTTGCCGACCAGTCTGGCACCCTCGAACAGCGGTCTGATCCCGCGCAGGTAACCCACGTCGGTCAGATGGCCAATGGTTGACGCGGCAATCTCACGGTATTGCTCTATGACGGCGTCGCTGAGTTGTTGCTGGCGGTGTGCAATCTGCTTGTTCATCGACATTTCTTGGGTCTCAGTAACGGACAGGTTGAGCAATACTCGACGGGGTTGCTGGCGTCGTAATAGAAGCAGCAGGTGCGCCGAAAACGGATGCTTTTGCCTTCGGCTTCCAGCACAACCGTCGGACGGCGGAAGTGTTTCAGCGGGTTGTAGGTCAGGCCGAACAGCGTGGGATCGGCCTGGTGCAGCAGCCAGTCGAAATCGGCTTCACAGCGCTGCCGGATCGCCGGGTCTTCAACCTTGTCCATGCGCTTGTCGTACAGCGAATACACGCGTACTGCGGTGTTTTCCCACAGAATGCGTCGGGAAATGCCAGTGACACGGTTGAAGGTTTCCCACAGCGGCTGAAGCAGGTCACGAAACAGCGTGGCAACGACAGCATCACGCCACGCCTCACGAGCGCCCGGTTCATAACCCACAGGCGTTGTATCGAGCAAAGGCATTGAAGAGGTCCAAAGGCCGTCATCGTGCGCGTATTCGACCACGCTGTTGTCCAGCGACAGGGCCAGGCCCTTGTCGTAGACCGACATCGCGTACAGGCAGGCACCGGTGCTCAGGAAGGAAAAGCGCTTGGCCAGCAACGATGCGGTGATTGCCTGGGTCGGAGAACCGATCACCGGCCCCAGCTCGCCAAGCAGTTGCTCGCAGACTGCGTCGTCCAGCAGCGCGCGGGCCGGCAGTGAGCGCGGATCGTGTTCACCTGCCGGCCTGAGTCGCAGCGCCCCGGACAGCAACGCCCATTCGGATTCGCTGAACGCCTGCGCCAGACTCATTGCGGCAGTTCCCGGCCAAAGGGAATGCACAACGGCGTACCAAAGAATGGATCGGCGATGATCCGGCAGTTGAGGCCGAAGACCTGCTTGACCAGCGCCTCGCTGAGGATATCCGCCGGACGCCCCTGGGCGAAGGCGCTGCGTTCGTGGACAGCGACCATATGATCGGCGTAACGGCAGGCCAGATTCAGGTCATGCAGGACCATCACGATGGTCTTGCCCTCTTGCCGATTCAGGTCGCGCAACAGGTCCAGCACTTCGATCTGATGAGCCAGATCGAGAAAGGTCGTTGGCTCGTCCAGCAATACAATGTCGGTATCCTGCGCCAGGGTCATGGCTATCCATGCCCGCTGACGCTGACCACCTGACAGGGCATCGACGGGTCTGTCAGCCAGTTCCTGCATGCCGGTCTGCGCCAGAGCCCGTGCGACCATGGCTTCATCCTCGGCGGACCATTGCTGCATCCAGTTCTGATAGGGATAACGCCCCAGCGCCACCAGTTGCCGCACGCTGATGCCTTCCGGTGCGCTGGGCATCTGCGGCAGAATCGCCAGTTCACGCGCGACGGTCGCAGTGGACTTCTGATGGATGTCGGCACCGTTGAGCACGACGGTGCCCTGCTGGGGTTTGAGCAGGCGCGCCAGGGATTTGAGCAAGGTGCTTTTGCCGCAACCGTTACTGCCGATCAGCACGGTCACCTGGCCTGCGGGTAACTGCAGATCAAGGCTGTCGATGATCACCTGCCGCTGGTAACTCAGGGTCAGGTCGTGGGTTGCGATTGACGCCATCCGTAATTCCTTAATGCCGCTGGTTGATCAATAGGTACAGAAAAAACGGTGTGCCCAGCACCGCGACAAAAATCCCTGCGGGCAGATCCAGCGGCAGGAACAGCGTGCGTCCGGCCAGATCGGCAAGCATCACCAGATTGGCACCGATCAACGCCGCCATCAGCGCTTGCCCCACGAACCCCGGCGGCATCAGGCGTTTGGCGATATGAGGCGCGATCAGCCCGACAAAGGCAATCGCCCCGCCCCACGCGACCGCCAGCCCGGCCAGCGCGACGCTCACCAACAGCAAACCGGCGCGCAGCCATTGCACGCGCACGCCGATGCCCTGGGCCAGCGCGTCATCCAGTTGCTGCATGCGCACCTGACGGGCGAGCAGTGCCAGCAGCGGCAATGTCATAAGCAGCCAGCCGGCCAGCGCGCGGGGCTCTGGCCAACTGGCACCATACACGCTCCCGGTCAGCCAGACATAAGCCGACAAGGTGGTGGTCAACGGGCTGAACACCAGAATGAACGTGGTCACCGCAGCCAGCAGAGCCGACACCCCTACCCCGATCAACACCATGCGCAAGGGTGAAGCGCCCTGATTCCAGGCCAGCAGATAAATGACCAGTGCCGCGAGGCCTGCGCCGGAGATCGCCGCCAGGGGTAGAAACTGCGCGCCCAGTGCAGCCGAGAAGAATGACAGGTACAACACGGCGGCGGCGCTGGCACCGCTGGTGATGCCTAATAGATCAGGTGAGGCCAGCGGGTTGCGAATGATGCTTTGCAGGATCAGCCCGGACACTGCCAGGGCCGCGCCGACCAGGGCGGCCAGGGCCAGCCGGGGCATGCGCAGCTGTTCGACGATGAAGACCAGGCTGGCATCTGCCTGACCGGTAAAAACACTCAGCAGGGTCGCGGGCGACAGATTGATCTTGCCCACGGCCAACGAGCTCAGTACGACCAGCAGCGTCAGCGCCAGGCCCGAAAGCAAGCGCGTCAATGCGGTCAGGCTGAACTGCCGGGAAAAGCTCCGGTAGCGCACGGTGAAATGCTTATCCATAGCGCGCGCCCCGCCGAACCAGTGCAATGAAGAACGGCGCACCGAACAGAGCCGTCATCACACCTACCGGGACTTCCTGAGGGACAATCACGACGCGCGCCAGCGTGTCGGCCAGCAACAACAGCGTCGCGCCCAGCACTGCGCAGCCAGGCAGCAGCCAGCGATGGTCGATGGACAGCGTCTTGCGCACCATATGTGGCACCAGCAGACCTATGAAGCCGATACTGCCCGCCAGCGCCACGGCGCTGCCTGCCAGGGCAATGATTACCACGCTCATCATCAGCCGAATCAGCCCCGTACGCTGGCCCAGCGCCGTCGCGATGGCTTCCCCGGTGTTGAGCACGTTGACCTGCCCCGCCAGCACCAGCGCGCCGGCAAGCCCCATGACCACGCAGACCAGCAACGGCGCAGCGGTGCTCAGTTCGCGCTCCGACAAGGAACCGGCCAGCCAGAACAGCACAGTGTCCAGACCGTCCTGATTGACCACCAGCAAGGCCTGGCTGAACGCGGTGAACAAGGCGGTGATCGCTGCGCCGGCCAATACGATGCGCAATGGATTGAGGCTGCCCTGCCCCCGGTTGCCGATGACCCAGACAATCGTGCCCGCCACCGCAGCGCCGATGAACGCGCACCACAGCCACTGGCTCATGGACGACAGTGTAAGCAGCGACGAACAGGCGATGATGGCAAACGTCGCGCCGGCATTGATGCCAAACAGGCCAGGCGACGCCAGCGGATTGCGCGTCAGCGCCTGCATCAGTGCCCCGGCAACCGCCAGACTCGAGCCTACTGCGACGGCCATCAGGGTACGTGTCAGCCGTGTGTCGAGCAGTACGTGCTCGATAGCGCTCAGCGCATCGGGCTGCCAGACACTCCGCACGATGTCAGCGGGCGATATCCAGGTGGCCCCGGTGGCCAGACTCAAGCCCATGCACGCTACCAGTATCAACAGCCCCAGGCCCAGTTTTGCCGCAGCCGTCATGAGGGGCTATCCGCCAGGGCCACGCGAGCGACCTCATCGAGCATGCGGTTGGCGCCCAGAATGCCGCCGGACAGGCTCCAGGCGATGGCATCGACGCGCCATACCTGGCCGTCCCGTACTGCCCGCAGCTGTTGCCAGAACGGGTTCTGTACCAGTTTGTCGTAGGTGTGCTGCGCGGCATTGCTGTCCGCACGCTGAAAGACGAAGAACAGGTCGGCATCGACCACAGGCAAACTCTCTTTACTGCTGAGTTTAAGGGAAACGCCGCTGGCTTCGCGGGCCGCGGGCGTCCAGGCAAAGCCCAGCTCACTGAGCACCGAGCCGGCAAAGCTGGCCGGCAGATAGCTACGGATATGGTCTTCGCGAATGTCGAGTACCGACACAGTGATCGGCCAGCGTCCGGCGAACTTCGCCTGCAACTGGCCGCGCACCGCTGCCACACGCTGTTGCCATTGCCCGAGCAGGTCCATGGCCAGTTGTTGACGTTGCAGGGCCACGCCCATCATTGCCAGGGTGCGCTTGAACTCGAACACCTCTTCGAGCATCAGCACCATGCCGATCTGCTCCAGCAACGGCGCGATGCGTTGATGACGAAAGCGTGAAGCGACGATCAGGTCCGGCTTAAGCAGCACGATATCTTCCAGGCTCGGCTGGGTTTCCAGACCCACATGCGGTACCGCTGCCAGCGCCGGGCGCAGGTAGCGATACATCGGTTTTTCGCTCCACGAATCCACCACGCCGCAAGGCGTAACGCCCAGGGCCACGGCAGTGTCGGACGCCCCCTGAAACAGGGTGACAACGCGCAGCGGCGCTGCCCGGGCAATGCCAGGCAGCGCCAGTAACCCCAGCGAAAGGCGCAACACTGTGCGCCGCGAAGGATGCAGGGTTCGGTCAGGTTGCACGGCGCAACCTGTGGAACGGGTTGACCACTTCGCCCTTGCCGAACGGCATGCTGCCCGGACCGCCCGCGCGCTCGATCATGGGCGTCAGCAGAAGTTTCTGCGGCCAATTGGGGGCTTCGAACAGTTGTTGCCTGATCATGCCACGCGCCTCGTCGTCAAATTCGATGGTTGTGATCAGATTATCCAGAACATCGCGCAATACGGTCCACAGCGCAGTGACCGGTACGTCATACACTTGCGCCAGAGTATCCATGATTGCCCGCACGTTTACCTGAATCCCCAGTGTCTGCAGCCAGAACAGCAAGTCCTCGGGGCGGTCATGATAAAGCGTATTGGCATGCCCTTTCTTGATTCGATACTCCGGGTCGTGCATGCCGTTGCGCTCCAGCCAGGGCACGAAAATACGCAACGAGTCGTGGTCACGCAACAGCAGTCCTTGCGCTTGTCCGGCTTTCCAGACCATGACCGCGTTCTGGCCATGCACCTCGCCGAGCATGCCCAGGCGGAACATGCGCAGGTTGATATCGAAGAAACTGTGGCTCAGTTCGCGAAACAGTGTCAGTACCGAAGCCTGATTGCGCGGCAGGTCGCGGTAGTCCATCCACTCGTCGAAGAAATGCCGATTGCTCCCCGGTAGCGGTGTACCCAGCGCCGCCATGGGCAGCAGGCGGCACTCCGGATCATCGAGCAACGCGGCCGGATAGCCGCGCACCATGGCCGAAAGATGCCGAGGTCCTTCGTCGAACAGCGTGGCTTGTGGCGGCATGAATGCCCACCATTTGCGTTCGTCGCACAGGTGTAGCGAACGGCTCAGAGTTTCATCCTTGTCGACCACCTGACGCAGCAGTTTCTCGCTTAGCCCGCCGTTGATCATTTTGACCGCTGGCAGATAGCGCGAAGCGCCGAGCGAATAAATCGCCATGGGCAGCTTCAGGTAGTCTGCGCTGTTGAAGCACGGTGTCATCGAACGCAGCGACGAAGTGGCATGGACCTGCGCCTGATTGAAATCAAGCCGCTGGCAATCGCCCTTGGCGAACGCGTCGCCCAGCTGGACCTGCAAGACATGCTCGAACTGCCACGGGTGAACCGGCAGCGCAACGTGGCTGCCGGCAATGCCGCGCGCCTGCATCTCCTGGTCAAGCTGCGCTTGCAGGTTCTCGGGCAGCAGATAGCGGGCCGGAAAGGATGCATTCAAATCCTCCACGCCGTCGCCGCATTGCAGCAAGGTCTTGTCGACAGCCACCCAGTTCAGCGCTACCGGCCGGGCGAACTCGGCCTGGTACTGTAAGTATTCCTGTTCGTTCAAGCCTTGTTTGGCCTTGGCCAGCGGGTGATACGGGCGATCACGCAGCGACGCCCACTGCTCCATGGTTCGGAAGAAGGTAGCGCCGTCCTGAGCCATCAGGTTCTGCTCGTCGACCTTGTGATCCAGCGACAGCGCGGTCTGCCAGACACTGATGCGCAACACTTCCAGAAACAGCGCGATACCCTTTTCGTGGTCCTGGCGCTCGCTGTCCTGAAGCAGCGTCGCCTTGCCGGCGAACACCCACTTCATGAAGTCTTCCGGTGACAACTGCGTCCAGCGCTCGTCCTGGCGGCCCAATACCGGCGTGCCGGGCACTTTTTCCCATTGCTGGGTGATACCGGCGCGCAACGCGATGCTGATGAAGCGTTGCTCAGAATCATCGCAGCACCACTCCCAGATTTGCTGCACGCTGCCCTGCTCTAACAGTTGCGGAGCCTGTGGATGGCGCAGTTGCCATTGGCTGCTGTCCTGCAGGCGCAGTGGCTCGCGGCCAAAGAAATCTTCAGCCAGCAGGCAATCGACCAGATCCTGCATGACCAGGTCAGCGGCGAGTGAAGTGAAGTTCATGGGTTATTTTCCTTCTGCTGAATGTTGAGCCAGGCGGGCCTGAAGCGCGCGAAAGGCAATGCCGCGCTCATCCCCGAGGACAAAGGTGTTGACCCCGCGAGCCTGCCAGCGGGCAGCGTCTCCGGGTTGACGGGGGATCGCGCAATAGGCGACGCCCGCCGCGTGGGCGGCTTGCCAGGTCGCAAGCAACGCGTTTTGTACATCCGGCTGATCGATCTGCCAGGGCATGCCCAGTGACTGCGACAGGTCTGCCGCGCCTTCAAGAATCATGTCCAGACCCGGCACGCTGGCGATCTCGGCGGCACGCCGCACGCCTTCGGCGCTTTCGATCATCGCCACCACCATGATCTGTTGATTGGCGGCCTCCACATACTGCGCCAGGCTGTGCTTGCCGAACGAGCCGGGACGGCCGGCATTGAGGCTGCGGCGACCCAGCGGGTGGTACTTGCAGGCGGCAATCGCGTCCGCCAGTTGCTCGGGGCTCTCGATCATCGGCAAGACGATGCCCTGCGCGCCGCCATCGAGCAGGCGCAGCAGGGTTTTCGGGTTGAGATCGGCGACCCGCACCAGTGGTGTGAGGTCGTAGCTCTCTGCCACGCGGATCATGTTTTCCACGGTTTCCGGGTTGATCAGCACGTGTTCCATGTCGATGATCACGAAGTCGAACCCGGCCTCGGCGATCAGCTCGATGGCGGCCGGGGCCGGGATCGAACTGATCACCCCGTGTGCCGGCTGTCCGTCGGCAATCCTGCTTTTGAGCGTATTGGTCCTCAGCATCATTGCGGCCTGTAGGTGTGCAGTGGGTTAGGTACCGAGCGGAAGCGACGCTCGCCATCACCCAGCAAGCGGCGCTTGGTCAGTTCTTCCACTTCGTAAGATGGCGCAAACACGTCAAACAGCCCGAAACGGTCGCGATGCTGCGGGTGAGCACGCTGATAGTCGAGAATGACGTCGGCGGTCATCTGCCAGAACAGTGCCTCATCCAGCTGGTATTGCTGACGCAGGAAAATCGCCATTTCGGCCAGACAGATGAAGAAGAAACAGTCACAGGAGAAGTCGCGCACCGCGTTGACGTCGTCGGTGATGATGAACGAGTTGCGGTTGAGCTTTGCATGGCTGGCGGGCAGCGGCACCAGCTCCGGGCACAGTTCGGGACGCCCGAGATGCGCCGGTGAATAACGCACGCCGTCATGGAAGTCCTTGAGGGCGATGCGCTGCGGCCAGCCCTGCTTGACGATCAGCACGATGTTCTGGCCGTGGGACTCCATGCCGATGCCTTCGGCATAGAGCATGTGAATGATCGGCGGCACCGTGACCTGCAGCAGTTGCCGGGTCCATTCCTTGAGCCCGTACTGGTTGACCCACGCGTCGATGAACGGCGTCTGCTGGCCATCACCGTAACGGTTTTCCACATGGCTCAAGCCGTTGAACGGCACCGCCTGCTCGTCGTCCCGGAGGTACTGATGCAGGCTTTCCCGCCAGATGGCGCCCAGCGTGCCGTAGGTCTGCGCCGAACGGGATTCCGGCAGATGGCGGTAATCGAAACTCACCCCCGCTACCTCACCGAGAATCACGAAATCCAGCGCTTGAGCGGTGCTGTCGGTTGCGATCAGCTGGTGCAGCCAGTCGGTGATGATCGGGCCGTTCAACACCGTGTGACGCGCCAGAATCCGCGTGCTGGAGGTGTTGGTCATGCTCATCGCCAGCTTGACGTATGGCCGCTGGGGCTGACTGGCGTTGGCCAGTGTGCGAATCGACTGCTGAGCCTTGTAGCTATCGGTCGAGGTGCCCAGGTAAATCAGCTCGCCGCTGGCCAGTTCCGGGTAGAAGGTCGACACCGTGACGTTGTCCCACTGCCACGGATGCACCGGCATCAGTTGATAGTCGTCGATGGACTTGCCCTGCGCGGCCAGGTCTCGAGCTATTTCCTGCCAGCGTTGTGTGCCCAGCTCCTGACGGATGAACGCCTGAAAATCCATGCTCCGCGAATGGCCGACCGAGGCGCTCGATTTCGCCACGGCCAGCCAGACCACCGCGAAAGGCGTGGCAAATTCCGGCCCGTAGTGGCGGTTATCGGCCAGGGAAAAGCCGATTCGCGACTTGTAACACGGGTGGTAGCTGTGGGCATCCATGAAATGCTGCTCCAGCGCATCGACATCGAGCTGATGCGCTGGTCTTGCAGGCTGATAGCCCTGGGTGCGGGCCTGCAGGTCCTTGAGCTGGGTCTGTTCGATTTCCTGGATAAAGCGCGTCAGGTGCGGGCTGTCCTTGAACGGACTGAGCAGCTCGGTCAACGCCAGATGCAGATCCGGCACGCTGCGTTCGCCGGCACTGTCCACCCGCTCAAGCGTGGCGTGATCGAGGCGGATCAGCTCAAAGCTGGTGCTCAGCAGGCCCTCGCAGCGGTATTCCACACCGCCACTCACGGCCACGGCAAAACGATGCCGATGATCATCCAGCGGCTCACAGCGGTAAGGCAGCGCCGCCTCGTACAGCAAGGTCTGCAGCAACTGGCCAATCACGCGGCGTTGCACTTGCTGATAGCGCTCGGCGCTGACGTCGGCCAGCCAGGCACCAGTACCAGCTGTTGTCGTTGTCGAAGAAGCGTTACGTTGCAGCGGTAAAGGGGTAGCCATGTTCATACCTCGAACGAAAAATTATCGGGGTTCGACCGCGTCGGGCTGGGCCTTGGCGCGCTCGTCGTTAAGGGGAAAACGCCAGGCACACGGCAGTGCCAGCAGGATCAGCACGCCGGTGGCGATGAATACTTCGCTGATGGCCGAGGGCGTGGCGGCCGGGCCCGCGGTGTTGAGGCGGAACTCCAGCCACAGCGAGGCGATGACGATGGCCAGCGACGCGACCAGACGGCGCGAAATGTTGTTCATCGCGGCGCCCTGAGTGACCATCGGCTCGGGCAAGGCATTGAGCCCCGCCGTGGTCACCGGCATATAGGAGAGCCCGAGGCCGGCGCCACGAATCATCATCAGGACGAACACCACGCCGATCGCGGCCTCGGCCTTGAGCATGCCCAGCGCCAGGGTCGAAACGCCGGTCAGCAGCAGGCCGATGGCGACGACGGTGCGCGGGCCATGGCGATCCAGTGCCTTGCCGCCCCACTGCCCGAACAGGCTCGCGAAGCTGGCGGTACACAGCAGCGCCAGGCCGGTCCAGATCGGGTTGTAGCCCAGCACGTTCTGCACCAGCAGCGGCAGCAACACCAGGCACTCGAACATGCCGACCGATTGCACCACGGCGATGATCACGCTCAGACGATAACCGCGCAGGTTGAACAGACGCAGATTCAGCAGCGGAGCCTGGCGACTCAGCTCGACCCGGACGAATGCCACCAGACAGGCCAATGCGACCAGCACCATGGCCTGATTGACTGGATCGAGCAGCGCCTGAGCATGGTGCATGCGGCTGATGGCGATCATCAGCAAGCCGATGCCCGAGGCCACCAGCAGGTAGCCGATCAAATCGAACGGCTTGCGCTCGGCGGGCTCGGCGTCCGGCAGCACGCCGACGCCCAGCAACAGCGCCAGCAGGCCGATGGGCACATTCATCAGGAACAGCGAGCGCCAGCTGAACCACTCCAGCATCAGGCTGCCGCACAGCGGACCGAGCGCCGGTGCGAGCATCACTGCTGCGCTCCAGAGCCCGGTCACCCTGCCCCGCTCGTGCTTTTCATACACCGAAAAGATGATCGCCAGCGACAAGGGGATCATCAGCCCGCTGGCAATGCCCTGCACCACCCGTGCGGTGATCACCAGCGCGATGGAGTCGGCCAGCGCGCCCAGCAGCGAGCCGCCAATGAACAGCGCCACACCCCACAGGTACAGGCGTTTGCGTCCGATGCGCTGACTGAGGAAGCTGGTCAGCGGCATGGTCATGCCCATGCTGGTCATGAATCCGGCGACGATCCAGGTGGCCAGCAGCGGCCCGATCCTGAACGCCTCCATGAAGGCAGGCAGCGCCGGGTTGAGCGAACTGTTGCTCAGACTGACCGTCAGCGTACCGAGCAGCACGTTGACCACTACCCAGCTACGTGGGACGTTGAAACTCATTGGCGAACCCGTTCGCCGTTGCGCACGAAGTGCTGTGACGGTCGTGGATGACAGAGAAAGTCGGCATGGGAAATGTTGTAGCCATACGCTCCCGCCAGCGGCAGAACCAGCAGGTCACCAATGCTCACGCCCTTGAGTGGCTGGCGGCGGCTCAATACGTCCTTGGGCGTGCACAGCTGGCCGACAATGGTATAAGCCTGTTCTGACGAGGCAGCTGACTGCGGCGTACTCGGCAGGTGGATAACCGGATGGTCATGGCTTTGCGCAACCGGCAGGCGAAACTGGTGAGTTCCGCCTCGGCAGACCAGAAAATGCTCGCCGTGGCTGGTTTTGCTGTCCAGCACCTCGATGGCGTAATAGCCGCAATAGGCGCTGATAAAACGTCCCGGCTCAAAGCGCAGGATCGGCGCGTCGTGCTGCTCTCCCAGGCGTTTCTCCAGATAACGGCACAGCCGCTGCCAGTCGAACTGCTGGCTGTTCAGGTAATCGACGCCAATACCGCCGCCGACGTTGAAATGGGTCAGCTGGCTCGGGTCGCGGGCCAAAGCCTTCCATTCCTGCCAGCGCTGCAGGTAGAAATCGAGCAACTGCTCATGACGTTCAACCGACATCTGATGCGACATGGCATGTACGTGAAAGCCCTTGAGCGTCAGGTGGCTGGCGTTGTCCACGCGTCTGACCGCCTCGGCCAGGTCGGCTTCGTCAATGCCGAACGGTGTCGCGGTCCCGGCCATCGCCAGCCGGCTCGACTGTGCAGCGGGCAGTTGCGGATTGATGCGCAGGAACACCGGCTGCACGCGCCCCGCCTGTTCTGCCAGCTGTTGCAGACGCGCGATTTCGTTGAGGCTCTCCAGGTGAATGGCTTCAACCTTGTTGAGCAACGCCGAGCGCAGATCGGAATCGAGTTTGCCTGGGCCCGAGAACACGTAGGGCTTGCGTGTCGGACAGGCCATCACCCGCTCGATCTCGCCCCCAGAGGAAATTTCAAAGCCACTGACCAGAGGGGCCAGGGTTTCCAGCATCAGCGCTTCGCTGTTGGCCTTGATCGCGTAATACAGCTCGACACCTGCGGGCAGCGCCGCCATGACTTCACTGACATGCTGCTGCAACGCGTCCAGATCGTAGAAGAAGGCCGCCAGCGGGTCGATTTCCAGCGCCCGAGCCTCCTTGATGGCCGCCAGTACGGTCTCCGGCACCTTATGCATAACGTGCCTCCGTGGCCCACGGCGACGCAAGACGCACATAGTTGGCTTCGCGATCGGCCTTGGCGGCGAGCCGGACCTTGAGGTTGGTCTTGCAGGCAATCGACTGGCCTGCGATCAGCGCGTCCAGCTCGGGCGCAGGCAGTACCAGTTCGTCACGAATATGCTGCAATTGCCGCTCGACGCGCTGCCACATCAGTGGTGCCAGGTGCGGGCGCTCCCAGCTCAAGGCCAGTACCGCCTCGGACAGGTTGTTGATCAGCAGGCAATAGGTAATGCGGTTCCAGCCCTGTTCGCGGCTGTAAAGCAACGACTGGCGAATTCTCGGGTGCAGCCCCACCTGAATCGCCTTGATGCCCAGCTCCTCGGTCAGCTTCACGCCTTCGAAGTCGCGCAACAGCAGCTGTTGCGGGCGTCCGTTGTCGTGAATCAGCACCGCATTCTGCAAATGCGGCTCCATCACGATGCCATGATTGAAGAACAACGCCATGACCGGGCTCAGCAGCAAGGCCTGATACTCATCGAACCAGTCCAGCAGGTGCTGGTCCTCGAGCTCTGCGCCATTGAAACGCTGGAGGAAGTCGTGCACCAATGGGCGTGAGCGCAGATCACGGGCGAACAGTGTGCCCGCCATCACGCTGCAATCTTCGCCGGAGCGGCGGCAGAAGTTTTCCCGCAGAATGGCGCCGGTCTGCTCGCGAAACCAGTGACCGTCAGCCTCGCTCGCGCCTTTGGGAGCCCAGCTCATCGAGCCGGGTTCGGCGACTGTGGACAGCCCGCCAAGGGTTTCCGGGCGGGTCTGCTGCAGGCGCTGAAACAGTTCGTCGATGATCAGCGTGCTCTCCAGTTCATACCACGCGTTTTTCCTCACGCAGTTAGTGATGCGCACGTTCAGCGAGCCCTTGATGAAATAGTCGTGCCCCTCGATGTACCAGGTGCGCATCGACGCCGTCGGGCTGGCCAGCAAGCCACTGGCACCCAGATCGGAGATGTCCCCCAACTCAAGCAGACGTTGCACGCGACGGTCCTGCATGAACAATTGCGCCTGTACCGGATGCATGCAGATCAGCGCATGCCCGGGTCGGGCCCGCGATTGATCAGCGAAGCCTGCCATCACCTCGGCTTCGCTCAAGCCATTGGAGGTGATTCGCAGCCCTTCCAGCGGCACTTCGAACAGGTGCAGCGCGGTCTGCGCCTGAAACTCCGGGGCGTAGGTCTCCTGCGCCAGATGCTCAGGCCACAGGCGCGCCTTGGGCGCCGGGTGATTGGGGTGGCCGAACCACAAACCCTGCTCACTGGCCAGATAGCCGCTGAGCGGCGCCGGGTGCTGGCCGGTCATGTTGTGGGCAACGATGGCGGCAGTCAGGTGCTGGCTTTGCAGGACCTGATCCAGCAGTTCGTCATTGCTGGCACGGGTCATGTGCTCACAGGCGGTCAGCAGTTGCCGGGCGAATTCGGCAAACGCCAGGCAGCGCCAGGTGCCCTGCCCCTGACGTGCGTAGACATCGGAAAGGTAGCGATGGCTGCCCAGGTGGTCGCGGCGGTCCACCAGGACGAAGAATTGTTGCTGATTGGGCAGGCTGATGGTGAGCGGAATGCCCTTCCATTGCCCGCCATCCACGAAACTGCCAGGCGCTATGCCTTGCATGCCTTCCGGCCAGGTGTAATGCAGGCACTCTTCCGGCAGTGCGAATTCCTTGATCAGGCAATTGAGTAACGCGCGAGTGGTTGCCAACTCGCTCACCATGTTTGATAAGACGGTGCGATCGGTATTAGTCATGTCTGCTCCACAGTCGCCTTTACGCTGACCGTTTAAATGACGTCGCAACAAACGTTGATTTATCGCTTGCGGCACAACAATCGAGCTGTCGAGGTGCGATAAGTTCGCCCAGCCAAACGTTGTGTGCGGTGTTGTTTCAATCGTGATATCAGTGTCACGATGCGGTGCTGTTGATGCCCTGCTTATTACATAACTTTCATTTACGTAGCTGGGACAGCGCAGCCTTCAGGGCCTGTTCAAAACGCTGGATGACCAATTGGCATTGCTCTTCAGTAATGATCAATGGCGGCAATAAGCGAATGACGTTGCCATTGCGACCGCCGCGTTCAAGTAACAATCCCTGTTTGAAACAATGCTGCTGAATGGCAACCGCCAGATCCGGGTCCATCGGCAGGCTGCCGAGGCGGTCCGCCGCTTTGCGTTCATCGACAATCTCGATGCCCAGCATCAGGCCGCGGCCCCGCACATTGCCAATCGCCGGATAGCGTTGCTGCAACAGGCCGAGCTGTTCCTTGAGCCAGTCGCCACGTTTTGCGGCCTGGCCGGCAAGGTTCTGTCGTTGCAGCACTTCAAGGGTCGCCAGGCCGGTGGCCATGGCCATCTGGTTGCCGCGAAAGGTGCCGGCATGGTTACCCGGAGACCAGGCGTCGAACTCGCGCTTGAAACCCAGCACGGCCAACGGCAGACCGCCGCCGACCGCCTTGGACATGACGATGATGTCGGGTTCGATCCCCGCATGTTCGAAGGCAAACATCTTGCCGGTACGGCCAAAGCCGGCCTGCACTTCATCCAGAATCAGCAGAATGCCATGCTTGCGCGTGACTTCGCGAATCTGGCGCAGCCATGCTGCAGGTGCCGGATTGACACCGCCCTCGCCCTGCACCGCTTCCAGAATCACCGCCGCCGGCAGCGACACACCGCTTTCCACGTCCTCGATGAACTGGGTGAAGTAGTAACTCAGCGCTTCGGTCCCGGCCTCGCCGCCAATGCCCAGCGGGCAACGGTATTCATGGGGATACGGCAGGAACTGCACTCCGGGCATCAGATTAGCGACGGCGTTTTTTGGCGCAGTGTTGCCGGTCAGCGCCAGGGCTCCGTGGGTCATGCCGTGGTAGGCGCCGGAAAAGCTGATGATGTTATGGCGGCCGGTGGCGGTCTTGGCTAGTTTGATCGCGGCTTCGACCGCATCGGCCCCGGAAGGACCGCAAAATTGCAGGCAGTAATCACGCCCCTGTCCTGGCAGCAGACTCAGCAGCGTTTCGCTGAAAGCGTCCTTGACCGCAGTGGTCAGATCAAGGGTGTGCATGGGCATGCCCGAGGTCAGAAAACTGTCGAGACTGGCCATGATGGCTTCGTGATTGTGACCCAGTGCCAATGTTCCGGCTCCGGCCAGACAATCCAGGTACGTGGTGCCCTCGACATCCGTGACCCACACGCCATGTGCCTTGGCGATCGCCAATGGCAACTTGCGGGGGTAACTCCTTACATTCGATTCAAACTTGCTCTGCCTGTCCAGATAGTTGGCATTGGTTTTCTGCGACGTAGTAGAGTGCAATAAGCCATTATTCAACATCTGTGAGTCCTCGCTGGATTTCCGGATGCAAATTATTATCATTTACCTAAAAGTGCAACCCATTGTTGCGAAAAACAAGATGAAATTTAAATAAACTTTTTTGCGCGCCTGATAATGAATAAGACACACAGTTATACCGACAGGATTAATCGGTATAACTCAATGTGCCACTATTGAGCGTGGCCATTTGTTATTTTGGCGTTATGACAAAACAGCCTATCTAAATAACAAACTGCTGTGTCGCCGTGTTGAGGTTGATTATTTAATACTGCACACAGGTTATCCCTCGATGAGGACTGCCGGTCGTTCGCTATATACGTGACCCCCTTCCCTGGGCGTCACGTATCGACTCAGAAACCGATGGTGGCCGACAACAGATAGGTACGCGGTGTCGACAGAGTCAGCCCCGGCTCGCTGTCGTCCGACGCGCCGGCCGAACTCCAGTAGTACTTGTTCATCACGTTCTCGACATTGGCCCGCAGCGTGATGTCCTTCTGATCGACCTTAAAGGCATACCGCGCGCCTACGTCGAAACGCTCCGATGAATCGATGCTTTTGCTATTGGCCTGATCCAGATACTGCGAACCGGTGTAGATGCCCCGTCCGGTCAGGGTCAGGCCGTTGACGCCCGGGACGTCCCATTCGGCGCCCAGATTGACGTTGTACTTGGGGGTGGCCGGTGCGCGGTTGCCGTCGAATGTGCCGTTGACGGTATTGGTCAGTTCGCTGTCGATGTACATCACCCCGCCCAGCAGACGGAAACCCTTCATCGGCTCACCGAACATGGTCAGCTCGACACCGTCGTTACGGCGCTTGCCGTTCGGGCCGAATACACGCGAGGCGGTATTGGTCTCGTAGGCCGGTTGCTTGATACGGAATACGCTGGCGGTGAAGGCAAATGACCCCAGGTCATACTTGGCGCCGACCTCGACCTGACGACTGACGAACGGCGGGAAGATCTGGTCTTCGTTCACCGAGGTCGACGGAGCGATCTTGCCCTGGCTCAGACCTTCCATGTAGTTGGCGTACACCGAAAAGTCGTCGGTCACCTTGTACAGAATGCCGCCTGACGGTGAGACCTTCTCCTCGTCGTACGCGGTATCGCCCTTCACGTCATCGGTCCAGTCATCAACCTTGACACGCTGCCAGCGGGCGCCGAGTGTCAGCAGCAGACGGTCCTCGAAAAATCCTAGCGTGTCAGTCAGCGCCACACCGCTGAAGCGGTTCTCGGTGTAAACCTTGGAGTCGGCGCGCGTCGGGTTCGAGGGTGTCGGCGTGTCGACCGGGTTGTAGAGATTGCTCGGCGCGGCCGCGTAGCGCGCACCACCGTTTTCAAAGTCCATGTAGAAATAGCTGGCAGCCAGGTTGACCTCGTGGCTGACCGGCCCGGTGTTGAACCAGCTGCGAGCGCCGGCAGTGGCGGTGCGAACATTTTCGTCACGGGTGAAATCGCGCGGCTGAACGCTGAAGTCACCTGCGTCGTTGGTGACCGATACCGCATGGCGCAGGAAGTCATGGTTACTTTTGCGCACGCCGACACCGCCATACAGCATGACCGAGTCGCTGAGGTCATATTCGGCATTCACTGCGCCGAAGGTATCCTTGGTACGCGCCTTGCTCCAGGACTGCGCATAGTTGTCGCGCACATCGTTGGCGTTGGGCACCTTAGCGTTGGCACCGACCTGCACGCGCTCCTGCGGAGCATCAGTGTCGCGTTCGGTGTGCCCGATGTCCGTCGACAGACGCAGGCGATCGCCGCGGAAATCCAGGCCCAAAACGGCCATGTCACGATCGACGCTCTGGTGATCCCATTCTGTGTCGCCGGACTGCTTCACGCCGTTGAAACGGATCCCGAACTTGTCGTCTTCGCCAAACCGACGGGCTACATCGACTGCAGCACCCACCTGCCCCTTGGAGGCATAGCTGGTGGTGAGCTCGGTGATCGGTTTATCCGTCGCGCGTTTGGGGACCACGTTGATGCCCCCGCCGACACTGCCTCGCGGCGAAATGCCGTTGATCAACTGGCTCGGCCCCTTGAGGATGTCCACCCGTTCGGCCATTTCCATGTCGATCGTGTAAGTGGGCAGGATGCCGTACAGGCCGTTGTAGGAAACGTCGCTGTTGAACAGGCTGAAGCCGCGAATGGTGAACTGCTCGTAGCGCCCGCCTGCGGGATTGGTGGCGCGCACCGACGGGTCACTGGCGATCAGATCGCCAAGGGTTCGGGCCTGCTGGTTTTTCACCGCGTCCTTGGTGTAGGTGGTCATGCTGAATGGCGTTTCCATGAAGTCCCGCGAACCCAACATGCCTTGCGAGCCTTTGCGTGCCACCTGACCGCCCGCGTAATCCTGACCGTCCGTGACACCGCTGTCGCCAACGATCGACGTGGGGGCGAGTTGCAAACCTGCACTGGCGCTTTGAGGTGCCGGGATCAGCGTGTAAGCCTGCTCCCCGACGGGTATCAATTGCAGGCCGGAACCTTGCAGCAGACGCGCAAACCCTTCCTCGACCGCGAACTCGCCGGACAACCCCGAACTGTTCCGGCCATTCACCAGCGCAGGGTCTACCGACAGATTGACACCGGCCTGCCCGGCAAAACGGGTAAGCGCGGCGCTCAGGCTGCCGGCCGGCACTTCATAGGCCCGTCTGCCCGCCGTGTCGGCCCAACTGGTCGAGATGAACAACGGACTGGAACTCAACGTCAGCAACAGGCTGAACTGCAAAAGCGGACGCAAACGGTAGGAAGACACTGCGGACATAGAGGGAAGCTCTCGTATTTTTTGTGCACTTATCTGGAATGACCAGCGAGACCAAAAAAAGGGACAGCGCTACGCACTATTTTTTGTCGAAATGTTTTTTCGAGGCACCAGGGTCACCCAGTAACGGGTGCGCATCTGCACGTCCACCGGCAGACTGGCCGCCAGCAAGGACAGCACGCGGTCGGTATTGTCGAGCCTGAAACTGCCGGTCACCCGAAGGTTTTCCAGCGCCGGCTCCCAGCGCAGCAGGCCCGGACGGTAGCGACCCAGCTCGCGCAGGAAATCACCCAGCGACTGGTTCTGCGCGGTCAGTACATCGTCGCGCCAGCCAGGCAGCAAGGCGTCGAAGGCGCTGACAGGACCGACTCCACTCTGCTTCAAACTGACCTGCTGCTGCGCATTCAAGGCCACTACAGGCCCGCGCAGGGGATAAAGCTGCACCGTGCCGCTGACGACCGAAACCCGGCAGTCGCTGTCATTGAGACGCACACAGACTTCGCTCCGACCAACCACGATGCGCCCGTAAGGACCGTGGATGGTCAGCGGCGCGCTGCCAGGCACCTTCAGGGCTATTTCGCCCCGTACAAGGGTGATTCGCCGGGCGCCCATATCGACGTTTACGGCGCTGTCGGTATTCAATTGCAACGTGCTGCCATCGGCCAGCGACAGACGCTTGTGCTCGCCGACGGCGGTTTGCAGGTCGGCACGCCAGACCTCCAGCGGCAACTGACGCCCCAGCAGCCAGACCGCGGGAACCAGTGCCACGGCGCCCAGCGCCCTTTTTAGCGTCGCGCGCCTGGCCTTGTCAGGGCGATCCAGCGTCGCCATGGCCAGGTTGGCAGGCAGACCGAAAAAACGTTGACGCAACTGCTGGGCCTTTTGCCAGGCGCGCTCATGACTGGCGGAGCTGTCACGCCAGTGTTGCAGCATGGCGTGATCTTCCTCGCTGGCACCACCGGACTCGAGAAGCGCCAGCCACTGCGCCGCTTTGCGTACTACCTCGCGTTCTTCGTTCGAAGGTGCCGGGCGAATCACCAGTCCACCAACAGACAGTGCTCGTAGGCTTGTGCCATATAGCGTTTGACGGTGCGTTCGGAAACACTCAGGCGTTCAGCGATTTCCCGATAGCCCAGCCCCTCGAGCTGACTCCAGAGAAACGCCCGGCGCACCACTGCCGACAGGCCATCGAGCAGCTCGTCCAGCGCCTGCAGGGTTTCCAGCAGCAACCAGCGCTGCTCCGGCGACGGCACGCTTTCTTCAGGCAACTGCGCCAGCGCTTCCAGATAAGCCTGTTCAAGGCTGCGACGAGTGTAGAAATTACTGAGCAGGCGCTTGCCCACTGTCAGCAGATAGGCACGCGGCTCCTGCATATCGGCGATCTGCTGGGAGCTGGACAGCACGCGCAGAAACGTATCCTGACTCAGGTCCGCAGCATCCCAGGCATTGCCCATGCGTCTGCGCAGCCAGCTTTCCAGCCAGCCATGATGATCGCGGTACAGGGAATGCAAGGTCTGCTGTGATAGCGTCGCTGCGTCAGTCATGTCAAAAGCCTTGAGCGATGGGATGCGCCAAATGAGACTGATTCTAATTAGTGTTATATCCCGAGTCCACGCTCTTTTTTTTAAAAAGCCCATCGCCACTGCGTGAAATCGGGGCTGTCAGCCCGCAACACGTTGATCCGCGCAGCATCCGGGTGATTCACCCGGACGACAAATGAGCGCTGAAAAGGCGCCCTGCGTGTCCTGTTTGTATCCCTTGTGACGTAAAGTCGGATTGTGGCCGATTAGCAGACAGCCCTGACGCTTTATTCAGGTTTGCCACGGCTGGTGGCGTTGAGGATTTTTGCATGCGACTCGCTTTCTACCGAGGGCCAACGTTCACCCGACAGTTGCTTGAAGTCCTTGGGCCGCAATACGCACACGCCCTCTGGCCCATCGTCATCATGCAGCCCCTATAAAAAACACGCAGCCACAGGAGCAGCGTCATGAATCAACCCGCCACGGTTCCGCCAGATACGACGTTTCACGCGGCCAGGCTAACCGAGCTGCTCGAGGCGCAGCAGGCTGCATTCCGCGCTCAGGGCGCGCCTTCCTACGATCAACGAATCGCAGACCTCAACGCCGTTCTGCGCATGGTCAGCGATAATCAGGACAGGTTGCTCGAGGCGGTCAGCGCAGACTTCGGCAACCGCTCGTTCGACGAAACACGGCTCGGCGAATTGATGCCGGTGATCAATGGCATCAAGCACATCCGCTCGCACCTCAAGGCGTGGATGCGCCCCTCCCGGCGCAAGGCGGGTATTGTTTTCAGACCGGCCACGGCCCGGGTCGTGTATCAGCCGCTGGGCGTCGTCGGCATTCTGGCTCCGTGGAACTATCCGCTGACGCTGACGCTGGTGCCGTTGATAGAGGCGCTGGCTGCCGGCAATCGGGTGATGATCAAGCCTTCGGAGCTGACACCCAGGACTTGCGAGCTGCTCAGGCAGTTGCTGGGCGAAACCTTCCCTGCCGAGCAGGTAACAGTAGTCACTGGCGACGCCACGCTGGCGGGCCGGTTCAGTGAGCTGCCTTTTGACCATCTGCTGTTTACCGGCTCGACCCACGTGGGTCGCCAGGTCATGGCGGCGGCCGCGCGCAACCTGACACCGGTCACTCTGGAGCTGGGCGGCAAATCGCCGGTCGTGGTGTGCGACGACTTTTCGATCAGCAAAGCCGCGCGGATGATCGCTATCGGCAAACTGTTCAACGCCGGTCAGACCTGCGTAGCACCTGACTATGTCCTTGTCCCGCGCGAACACGTGGACAGCTTTGCCAGCGAGTGGCTGGCTGCAGCGGAAAAACTCTACCCGACCCTCGATGGCAATCCGGACTACACCTCGATTATTTCCCAGCGCCACTACGACCGGCTTATGGCGATGGCCAGTCAGGCCGTGGCAACGGGTGCCAAGGCATGGCAACACAATGCGCCTGCGACGGCGGGCGAACGCAAGATCGCACCGATGGCACTCACGCAGGTGTCCCTGAAAGCGGATGTCATGGGCGAAGAGATTTTCGGGCCGCTGCTGCCGATCCTCGCGTATGAGTCGCTGGATGAAGCCATCGCTTTTATCAACGCGCGTCCGGCACCGCTGGCCCTTTATTGCTTTTCCAACGATCAAACCTCTGTGGAGCGGGTGCTGAACCGCACGCAGTCCGGCGGCGTGACCATCAATGGCACCATGCTGCACGCGACGCAGGATGACCTGCCCTTTGGCGGTGTCGGCGACAGCGGCACCGGGGCCTATCACGGCTACGAAGGCTTCGTTCGTCTGTCCCACGCCCGCGGCGTTCTCAAGCTCGGACGTTTCAACATGTCCGACAAGGTCTCGGCACCTTACGGACGGCTTACGCGCCTGGTCACCCGGTTCATGATCGGAAAATAGACGCTTGCCAAACGCTATTTCCCCGCCATGTTGCAACTTTAGATGCACATGTGTGGGGATATTTTTATCTCTCTACTTCCCGTAACAACATCAGGCACCACGAGTTAACGCGGGTTCGCCCCACCATTTCTGCGACCTCCTTGCCCGCCGTCCGACCGATGACCATCACTCTTTCTGATAGTGAAGTATTTAGGTAACCTCAGGGCGATACGCTTTGCTGTACTTCACTGGAGATGCTCTAGCGGGCATCTAACGCTGTTTTCGTGGCGCAAACGCCAACAGCAGGTTGATGTGACCGCGCCATGCTTACAGCGTCTACACCATTGTCAGCAGTTTTAAACTCATGGATGACTACATGCCTAACACACTACTTCCGCAGATCGGCAGGGCCATAGCCAGCATCGGTAGCGGGAATTTTTCCAGCATGTTCCACAAGTTGATCGATACTCAGCTTGCGGTAGATGCCACGCACCTCTCCTCACTGCCACAGCCCTGGCAAACGCCACCCGCCTCTGCACCGACGGTCTTTAACGAGACGGTGACGTCATCACGGGGCACGCTGTTGCTCAGTGACTCGATTCATCTTTACCCTGATCAGGCCTCGGAAAGCTTTAGTTGTAAAATAACTGTATTTCGGGCGCTTCCCGCGCATGAATTTTCAGAAAAGGAACGCCGACAGCTGGGCGACATTTCCCCTCTGCTGTTTTCGATACTTGAAAAACATGTCAATGCCCTGCAATCGGCAATGCCCGGCATCGAGCATAAAAAGCCGGAAAGCATTGAAAAGCGCTTTCAGGAACGACTGCGTGAAACAGGGTTGACGTTGTCCGAACGCGAAACCCAAGTGTGCCTGGGGCTGCTCGCCGGCCATACCGCGCTTGAGCAGGCCGAGCGACTCGCACTCAAGGTCAATACCGTGGGCAGTTACCAGCGCCGCGCGGCGATCAAGCTGGGCATCAGCGGTCGCAATTCACTGATGCGCTGGATGTATGGCTCATCAGCGGGCGTTTTTTCAACCTGCTGACCGCCAGTTGATGCAAAGGACGGGGCGATACCGATCGCCCCTCCCGGATCCACCCTCACCGCCTGCGACGCAAGACCTCCTTGCGTTTGCAGTAACGCTTGATCAATAGCCCCCGACTCATTGCGTTTCCCCCACACCCACTGCCAATCCGTCGTACCACCAGGCTGCCAGGCTGTAGACGTCCGGCGCTTTCAGGACGCTGAAGTGGTTGCCCGACCCTTGCCAGAGTGAAAGCTGCGGCAGCAAGTGCTGCCATTGGCTTGCGCAAGCGGCATGCTCAAGTTGATTGTCCAGCGCATCCAGTTGCGGGTCATTCACCAGGACCAGACTTGCCCTGCCGCTGTAGCCTCCCGGCTCAGGTCGATAGACCGTGCGCAAGGCGCTGGCAAACGTGCGGACAATCCCTTGCAGGGCCTGTGCCGCCAGGCGTGGCGGCAATAACCCGACGCGCACCATGGCCTGCTGAAGCAGGTGCATTTGCGTGACCGTATCCCTGTCGGCAAACGCCAGCGGGTCGAGCTCCAGGCTTCGTCCGCTGGACAACTGCAACGCCTCGATCAGGCGTTCCAGCACGGCGGTGGCGGTATAAGGTTTGCCGTCCAGGCCCTCACCGCCAGGCGCCTCGCTGTCGATCAGGGTCAACGAGACAACCTCGCGGCCACGGGCCTGCAGTTTGACCGCCATGGCGTGCGCCGCCCAGCCGCCGAAAGAATGCCCGACCAGATGCAGCGGGCCTTTCGGATACAGCGCTTCGATGGCCTGCACATGGCTCTGCGCTGCCGCTTCCACCCGGCTGTGCGGAACACTGCGACCGTCCAGGCCGCGCGGTTGCAGGCCGTGGATCGGCCAGTCCGGCCCCAGCGCCTCGGCCAGGCCAATGAAACTGGTGACGCTGTCACCGGCTCCGGGTACGCAAAACACGGGGGCATGCCCGTCACGCCCACTCTGGATGGCCAGCAGCGACTGATGAGCCGGCGTTGGCGGTGGCGTGGCAGGCGCGCTGTGCAACGCCTGAACGATGCTCAGACCAAGCACGGCCACGTGCGGTGCCTGCATCATCGTCATATGGTCCCCCGGGACATCGACGCACTGCAGTTGATTTCTGGAGAGAATCTCACCCCAGCCCAGAGTCGAACTGCTTGCGATCGGCGCCATTGGACGCTGTTCGGCGCGGAACAGGTGAATCGGCAGACTGAGCGGTTCCAGCTGGTAATGCGCCAGGGCCTGACCATGCGCCACTTCCCGGTCCAGGTAATGGTGCAATTGCTGATCGCTCGCCAGCGCCAGTTCCTCGTACAACAGGCCTTCGTCACGGCACAGTTGCAACAGCGTCGCGAAGTCCGGCAGCGGCGCTTGTTCGCTGAATGAGTTCAGAAGTGCCAACTTCGCAGCGCCCTCACCTGCCTGGGCCTGCCAGTGCGCAGTGCAATGCGAGAGCAGTTGCCGCTCAAGCAAGTCAGGTCCTTGCCAGCGCGCCTTGCCCTGATCGGTCAGGCGTGGCACATAGCTGTCGATCAGGCCGAGGAATGTCACGGCCTCGTCCATGCCCAGCAGTTGAGTAGCCACTTCGTAGGCCAGAACCCCGCCAAACGACCAGCCGGCCAGTCGATACGGGCCGCGCGGCTGGACCTGACGAATGCGTTCCACCATCCGCGCAGCCAGGCACTCCATGGTGCGTAATTGCTGCTGCCCAAGGCCAATGCCCGGCAAGCCGTAAATCGGAAAGTCGCCCTGCAGATGTTGCCCAAGCACCGGAAAATAAGCATCCAGCCCGGTGAAGTCGTGAAGCAGAAACAACGGTGATTCGCTGCCACCGGCGCGCACTGTGATCACCTCGCGAGCCGCATCCGGCGACCCTGGACGCTGATCGAGCAATCCGGCCAGCGCTGCAACGCTAGGGTGCTGGAACAGCTCGGCCAGCGTCAGTGACACGCCGGCTTTTTGCAGCAGGCTGACCAGACGGATGGCCGACAGCGAATGGCCGCCCAGTTCGAAGAAGCTGTCGTGCCTGCCGATCTTCCCGACTTCAAGAACCTCGGCCCACAAGTCCGCCAGGCGCTCTTCCAGAGCAGTTGAAGGCGCCTGGTAAGCGAGGTTCGCCAGTGCGGCCAGATCCGGCGCAGGCAACGCCTTGCGGTCGACTTTGCCGTTCTGGGTCAATGGCAGCGCATCAAGGCCTACAAACACCGCAGGCACCATGTACTCCGGGAGTTGCCCCAACAGATGCGCACGCAAGGCGGCACTGTCGAGCGACGCGTTACGACGGGTGAAGTAACCCACCAGACGCAACGTGCCATCGTCCAGACGCTGGGTGGTCACGACTGCTTCGCCGACGCCTGGGCATTGCGCCAGGTGCTGTTCGATCTCGCCCGGCTCGATACGCACGCCACGGATCTTCACCTGATCATCGTTGCGGCCCAGGTATTCAAGCGTCCCGTCGGACAGCCAGCGCACCAGATCGCCGGAGCGATACATCCGTGCACCGGGCCTGTCGCTGAACGGATCGTCGAGGAAGCGTTCTGCGGTCAGGTCCGCACGGTTGAGATAGCCACGAGCCACGCCAGCGCCGCCGATGTACAACTCGCCGGGCACCCCGAGTGGCACGGGCTGGCCACGCGAATCCAGTACGTACAGTCGGGCATGGGTAACCGGCTTGCCGATGTGCAACACCTTGCCTGGCTGCATCCGGCCAGAGCTGGCCACCACCGTGGTCTCTGTCGGGCCGTAGTTGTTGACCACGGCAAAACCGGGATCACGGTTGAAATGACGCAAGCGATCACCGCCAATCAACAGGGTCTGCAGCGTCGGGTGGTGTAATTCACGGCTGAAGGCATATTCGGCCACCGGGGTCGGCAGAAACGCCACCTGCAGCGGCTGGGCCAGCCACCAGTCGAGCAGCACATCGAGCTGTTCGTTGCCAATCTCCGCAGGCGGCAGGTGCAGCACCGCACCGGCACACAGCGCAGGCCAGACTTCCCAGGCCATGGCGTCGAAACCGAACCCGGCAACGCTGGCGGTATGACTGCCGGCACGCAGGTTGAAGGCTTCACAGTGCCAATCCACCAGATTGTTCAGCGTGCGGTGCTCGACCATCACGCCCTTGGGCAGCCCGGTGGACCCCGAGGTGTAAATCACGTAAGCCAGATGCTGCGTGGTCATTTCCGGCACGGACGGGTTGTCGGTGCGCTGTGACCAATCCGGGCGATCAAGCGCGATCACCGGCACCTGCAGTTCGGGCAGACGTGTCAGCAGGTCGAATTGAGCCAACACCACCACGGGTGTGCTGTTCTCCAGCAGGTAGCTGATGCGTTCATCCGGATGGCCCGGATCGACCGGTACGTAGCACGCCCCGGCTTTGAGCACTGCCAGCAGACCTGTCAGGGTCTCCAGACCGCGCCGCGCGACCACCGCCACCCGGTCGTCAGGACGTACGCCCAGCCCGATCAGGTGATGGGCCAATGCGTTGGCACGGGCGTTCAACTCGCCATAGCTCAAATGCTGATCGCCCGCCTGAGCGGCCAATGCGTTCGGCTGATCAAACGCCTGCTGTTCGATACGTAGATGAACCGGCAGCGGGCACTCCGCCGTAAGGCGATCGGCATTGAAGCCATCGAGCAGTTCGGTTCGCTCGGTGCCGGGCAGAATATTCAGTGCCTGAATCGGTTCCGAAGGTGCCTGTTCAAGGACGTCGACCAGCCCCTCCACGGCGCAGGCAAGATACGCACAAACACGTCGGGCATCGATGCCTTTCGAGGTCAGCGCAGTCAGGTCGAACGCCTCGCCCAGATCATCGACGCTGAGCGTCAACGGATAGCTGCTGCGCTCGCCCGACTGCAACAGCTCAATGCCCTGCCAGGCTTTGCCGGCAGCCTCGTTTGCCTCACCGGGCACCGCGCTATGGCGGTAGTTCAACAGTGCACTGAACAACGGTGCGCCTGCAGGCAATGCGCTGCAACGCTGCGCGATTGCCAGAGAAGCCTGTTCGTGGGCAAGCAATCCGGTCAGGCGGCGGTGGGTCTGGGACAGAGCATCGCGTGCACTCTGATCGGCCAGGTCGATGCGCAACGGCAAGGTGTTGATGAACACCCCGAGCGTGCGGTCGGCGCCCTCGCTGCCGTTCAAGCGCCCCAGCAGTACGGTGCCGAACACCACGCTGTCACGCCCGGACAATCGGCCCAGTACCTGAGCCCAGGCCAGGTGCATCAGGCTGGCAGGACTGACACCCAGCTGCCGCACCTGATGACGCAACCGCCTGCTCAGGTCCGCATCCAGACGCAGTCGGGCCTCGCCTGCAACCTCCGGCCCTGGCAACCAGGTCTGGGCATACGCCAGGGTCGGCTCATCCAGATCGCCCAATTGCTCGCGGAAGAACGTTTCATGCGCATCGTCACCCGCCCCCAGCAAGGTCTGCGCGATGTAGTTGCGGTAAGGCACTGGCGCAGGCAGTTGCGCTGCCTGATCGAGCAGCACCGCCTGCAATTCCTGGCTCAGCAGGTCCAGGGCAACGTGGTCCATGATCAAGTGATGGAACAGCAGGAGCGCGACGATACGCCCGTTGTCCGGGTCATCGGCGTGAATCAGCCTCAGCAGCGGTGCTCGTACAAGTTCCAGCGGCTCGGGATTATCCAGCGCCGCCAGCGGTACCTCGATCACCGGCAGATCGGCATGTCGCCAGACCACTTGCACCGGCGTTTCCAGGCCTTCCCAGCACAGTGAAGTCCGCAACACGTCGTTGCGGGCGATGACCTGTTGCAGCGCCTGGCTGAAGGCCTCCAGTCGCGAGCGGTCGGCAAAGGCGAAGCGTGCTTGCAAGCGATAGGGATCATCCTCGGCGGCGGACAGGTAGTGATAGAAAATACCCGCCTGCAAAGGCCCCAGCGGGTAGATGTCCTGAATATTGCTCGCACCGCCGGTCACGCTGGCGACAACGCGATCGATACCTGCCTGATCCAGTTTCACCAACGGCAACAGGTCCGGGGTGATTGACGTGCAATCCGCACCGATCAGGTTGGCCGGAATCTTCACCTGAGCGCCGCTGCCAACGGCGCGTGCCAAGGCGGCCAGGGTCGGCTGGGCAAACAACACGCGGATATCGGCATCCATGCCACGGCGACGCATGCGTGCGATCAGAGTAACGGCGAGCAGCGAATGGCCGCCGAGTTCGAAGAAGTGATCGGTGCGCCCTACCTGCTCGACTTGCAGCAAATCGCTCCAGATGTCGGCCAGGGCCATTTCCAGCTCGCCTTGCGGCGGCTCGTATTCACGCCCTGGCATGGCGTCGCGATCCGGCACCGGCAAGGCACGTCGATCGACCTTGCCGTTGGCGGTCAATGGCCAGGCATCGAGGCGCACGAACGCACTCGGCACCATGTAGCCCGGCAGACGGTCCAGCAGGTCGGCACGTAGCCTGGCGATATCAAGGGCCGAGCGCGGGCCTTGCTCAATGAAGTACGCCACCAGACGTGACTGTCCAGGTTCGTCCTCGCGCGCCACCACCAGCGACTCCTCGATACCTGGCAACGAGGTCAGTTGCGCCTCGATTTCGCCCAGTTCGATGCGCATACCGCGGACTTTCACCTGATCGTCGTTACGTCCCAGGTAGTCCAGCGTGCCGTCGGCATTCCAGCGCGCCAGATCGCCGGTGCGGTACATGCGCGCCTGCGGGTTATCGCAAAACGGGTCACTGAGGAAGCGTTCGGCAGTGAGTTGCGGCTGATTCAGATAACCCCGCGCCACGCCTTCACCACCGATGTACAGCTCGCCGGCAACACCGGTCGGCACCAGTTGCTGCTGATCATCCAGCAGGTACACGCGGGTGTTGGCGATCGGCTTGCCGATGTCGAGGCTGCCATCAGGCAACAGACGACCGGAGGTCGCGACCACCGTGGTTTCGGTCGGGCCATAGTTGTTGATCACGGCAAAACCCGGCTCACGGTGGAACTGCCGCAGGCGATCGCCGCCGATCAGCAGCGTGTGCAGCGTCGGGTGGTAGAGCTCGCGGCTGAACGCATATTCGGCCACCGGTGTCGGCAAAAACGCCACCTGCAGCGGCTGCGCGAGCCACCAGTCGAGCAGCAGGTCGAGCTGTTCGTTGCTGATCTCCGCTGGCGGGATGTGCAGCGTTGCCCCTGCACAGAGCGCCGGCCAGATTTCCCAGGCCATCGCGTCAAAACCGAAGCCGGCCACAGTGGCCGTGTGGCTGCCGGCGTGCAAAGCGAACGCCTGGCAATGCCAGTGGACGAGATTGGCCAGCGTGCGGTGTTCGACCATCACGCCTTTCGGTTGTCCGGTCGAGCCGGAGGTGTAAATCACATACGCCAGATCGCCGGGCGTCTGGCCCGATACCAGCGGATTTGCCGGTTTTTCAGGCCATTGAGATCGATCAAGCGCGAGCAACGGCACCTTCAGTGCAGGCAGGCGCGCCATGAAAGCCTGTTCAGCGAGCACCACTACTGGCGCGCTGTCGGCCAGCAGATAGTTTATGCGCTCATCGGGGTGCGCCGGATCCACCGGCACATAGCAGGCACCGGACTTGAGCACGGCCAGCAGGCTCACCAGCGTGTCCAGCCCACGGCGCGCGACGACCGCGACGCGATCATCCGGGCGCACGCCCAGGCTGATCAGATGATGGGCAAGGCTGTTGGCCTGACGGTTCATCTGTGCGTAGCTCAGTGACTGCTCGCCGACCCTGGCGGCAAAGGCTTCGGGCATGCCTTCGGCGCGTGCTTCTATCAGGGCATGAATGGTCTGACCTTGCGGCAGACTCACCGCGCTGGCGTTGAGGCTTTCGAGCAGATACTCGCGCTCCTGCAGGCCCACCAGCGGTATATCAGCGAGCACCACCTGCTGGTTATTCACCAGCGTGCGCAGCAACTGTTCGAAATAGCCGCAATAGCGCTGCACCGTTGTCTCGTCGAACAGCGCAGTGGCGTAGTCCAGCGTACCGAACAAGGCATCACCCTGTTCGCCGAGGTTAAGCGACAGATCGAACTTGGAGACCTGACTCTGCTGTTCGACCGTCGCCAGCGACAACCCGTCCATCTCCGGTAAGGTAGTTTCCCCGGCCAGCCAGTTGAGCGTTGTCTGGAACAGTGGGCCATGGGCCAGGCTGCGTGTCGGGCGGACGATTTCCACCACCTGCTCGAACGGCAGGTCCTGATGGTCCTGAGCCTCCAGTACGCGCGTCCTGACCTGTGCCAGCAGCGCCTCACCGGTGGGTGCCGATGCCGTGTCGATGCGTATGGCCAGCGTGTTGACGAACAGGCCGATCAGCCCTTCCAGCTCGGCGCGACCACGGCCCGCGATCGGGCTGCCGACCACCACCTCGGCCTGACCTGAAAGCCGCGCCAGCAGTGCGCCCCACGCAGTCAGCAAGGTCATGTACAGCGTGACACCTTGCCGCTGAGCCAGCGCACGCAGGCCGGCAGTCAGTTGCCCATCCAGCCGTACATTGAGGCTGGCACCGGCGAAATCCTGCTGCGCCGGACGCGGCCGGTCGGCTGGCAGGGTCAGCAGTGTCGGTGCGCCTTCCAGCGCCTGCCGCCAGTAGGCCGCCTGGTGTTGCAGGCGCTCACCGCTCATCCAGCCCTGCTGCCAGACCGCATAGTCGGCGTATTGAATGCTCAGCGCTGGCAGTGGATCGGCCTCGCCACGGCGCAGCGCTGGATACAACGCATGCAGTTCGCGGGTCAGCACGCCCATCGACCAGCCGTCGGAGACGATGTGGTGCACGGTCAGCAACAACACGTGCCGCGCGTCTTCCACCTGCAGCAGGCAGCCACGGATCAGCGGTCCCCGCGTCAGATCAAACGCTGCGGTGGCCTCTGCTGCAACGCGTTCGGCCAGGGTTTGCGGGTTTTGACGCAGGTCTTCGATGTGCAGGAACGACATGGCTGTCGGAGCTGTGAACACGACTTCAGCCCCCTCCTCGCGGGCAATGAAGCGGCTGCGCAGGGTTTCGTGGCGCTCGACGATCCGCCCAAGCGCTGCTGTCAGTGCAGGCACATCCAGCGATCCTTGCAGACTGAGGGCCAGCGGGATGTTGTAAGCCTGATTGCCGCCCTCCATTTGTGCCAGAAACCACAAACGCTGCTGGGCAAACGACAGCGGTAGCGACTGATCACGTGGCGCAGGCAGGATCATTGACAGCTCACTGCGTCCGGCACCAGCCAGCGCACTGGCCACGGCTGCCAGTTCGCCCAGCGCGAAGAGTTCGCCCAATGGCAACTCCATGCCCATCTGCTGACGCACCTGCGACACCATGCGCATGGCCAGCAGGGAATGCCCGCCCAGATCGAAAAAGTGATCGTGACGACCGACCCGCTCGAGCTGCAGCACTTCAGCCCAGATCTGCGCCAGAGCGATTTCAATCTCGCCCTGCGGTGGCTCGTAGGCCAGCCCCAACAGCGACGAGTGATCCGGTTTGGGCAGCGCACGGCTGTCCAGCTTGCCGTTGGCCGTCAACGGCAAAGCGGTCAGCTCGACAAAGGCCCCAGGCACCATGTATTCCGGCAGGTTAGCCTGCAAGTGAGCACGCATTTGCTCGGGTGCAGGTGCCTCGGCGTCCAGTCGACTGGTGAAATAGGCAACCAGACGCACCTGCCCCGGCTCATCCTCGCGCGCCAGAACAACAGCCTCCCTGATACCCGGCAACTGGTGCAGGCAATTGACGATCTCGCCCAGTTCGATACGGAAACCGCGGATTTTCACTTGATCGTCGTTGCGCCCCAGGCATTCCAGCTGGCCGTCCTCCAGCCAGCGGCCCAGATCGCCAGTGCGGTACAGCATCGCGCCAGGCTGATCGCTGAACGGGTCGGCAATAAACTTCTCTGCCGTCAGGTCCGGGCGATTCAGATAACCGAGCGCCACACCATCGCCGCCAATGTAAAGCTCGCCAATCGCCCCCAACGGTGTCAGGCGCTGATGAGCGTCGAGTACGTAGACCGTCGTGTTACCGATAGGTCTGCCGATCGGAACCGACTCGGCGTGATCGGCCAGCGCTCGGACTTCGCAGGCTGTCGCGAAGGTGGTCGTTTCCGTGGGGCCGTATGCGTTCAACAGGTGCAGGCCCGGAGCCTGGGCAAGCAGCATGCGGAAGCTCGCCGGATCGGCGCGCTCACCGCCGGAAAGCAACAGCCGAAGACCGCTGAGTGCCTCGGGGATCAGTTGCACGTACTGATTGAACAGTGCGCTGGTCAAGAACAGCACGCTGACATTGCCGTGACGCAGGGCCGCGCTGAAACGCATCGGGTCGATCAGCGTGGTGTGCTCGATCACCAGCAGCTGTCCACCGTTGAGCAAGGCACCCCAGACTTCCATGGTGCTGGCATCGAACGCCGGGTTGGAGGCAAAAGCGATGCTGTCCTGCTCGTTGAAGTCGGCATAACCGTTGTTCAACACCAGCCTGGCAATGCCGCGATGGGCCACGCGTACGCCTTTCGGGGCCCCCGTTGAGCCGGAGGTGTACATGACGTAAGCCGCGGTGTCGGACGCCTGAGGCAGACCCGGATCATGCGCAGGCTGGTCGTCAAGGTTCAACTGGTCCAGATCGATGCGTTGCACCGTCGAGCCCAGCGAGGTAGCGCTCTGTGTCAGCACACATTTCGCCTGGCAATCATCGAGCATGTAATGCTGGCGTTCGGCAGGCGCATTGACGTCCAGTGGCACGTAGGTCGCTGCGCATTTGCCGATCGCCAACTGGCTGATCAGCAGTTCCAGTGAGCGCGGCAGCAGAATCGCCACATGCTCGTTGGGCCGCACACCTTGTCCCAGCAGGTAGTGAGCCAAGTGGTTGGCGCGTTCGTTCAACTCACCATAAGTGAGTGAGCGACGGCCATGCACGGCCGCCACTGCATGCGGATGCAGCGCGGCGCGACGCTCGAACAGACGGTGCACGGGCTGCCCGCGTGGGTAGTCACGCCGGGTATCGTTGAACGAGACCAACAGACGCTCGCGTTCTGCCTCCGGCAGCACCGATGATTCGATCAGCGCTGTTGCCGATTGCTGCTCCAGGGCCTGCACCAGATGGACAAGGGCTTGTTGCACGTAGGCGCAAATCCGTTGCGGATCAATACCCGGCGCAGCCTGGGCTGTCAGGCTGAAACTATCGCCGAAGTCATCGATACTCAAGGTCAGCGGGTAGTTACTGCGCTCCTCTGCGTGCACGACCTCAATCCCTTGCCATGCCGTGTTGTTCGCCTGGTCATCGACCTCAGGCACAGCGCTGTGGCGGTAATTGAGCAGCGTATTGAACAGTGGCGCGCCAGCCGGCAAGGCACTGCAGCGCTGGGTCAGAGCCAACTGAGCGTGCTCGTGGGCGAGCATCCCGACCAGACGACCATGAAGGTCGAGCACCGCACTGCGCGCGCAATGCCCGCCCAGATCCATGCGCAATGGCAAGGTATTGATGAACACCCCCAAGGCGCGCTCGCCCCCTTCACCGCCGCGCAGGCGTCCAAGCAGCACGGTGCCGAATACCACGCTGTCACGCCCGGACAACTGGCCCAGTACCTTCGCCCAGGCCAGGTGCATCAAGGTGGCGGCACTGACACTCAATTGTCTTGCCTGATCGCGGATCTGCCGGCACAGGTCGCGGTCCAGCGTGAGTCGGGCATCGCCAGGAATCTGCTCGGCGGATGCCATGGCCAGGCCGTAAGGCAAGGTCGGCTCATCGATATCGCCCAACTGCTCGCGGAAGAACGCTTCATGGGCGTCTTCGCCAGGCCCTTGCACAACGTGGGCGATGTAGTTTCGGTAAGGCACGGGCGCTGCAAGCTGAGCTTCGTTGTTCAGCAGGATGGCCTGCAACTCATGACTCAATACATCAAGGGCGATGTGGTCCATGATCACATGGTGGTAGCGCAGCACCGCTGCGATCCTTTGATTGGCCGGATCATGGGCATAGACCAGCTGCAGCAGCGGCGCCTGCGTCAGGTCCATGCGCGGCGCATTGAACAGGTCTTGCAAGGCTGTCTCTTCAACCCGCAGCGGCGCCTGACGCCAGACCACTTGTACCGGTGCTTGCAAACCTTCCCAGAACAACCCGGTGCGCAGAATATCGTTGCGCTCGATCACCCGCTGCAAGGCATGGCAAAAAGCCTCGAGACGCGAGGCGTCGGCGAAGGCGAACTGCGGCTGCAACAGATAAGGATCGCGGTCCCCGGCGGTCAGGTGGTGATAAAGAATACCGGTCTGCAACGGGCCCAGCGGGTAGATATCCTGCACATTCGCGGCACCGCCCGGCACCCGCGCCACGATACGCTCAATGGCGGGCTGATCCAGCGCCACCAGGGGCAGCAGTTCAGGGGTGATGCGCTGGCAGTGCGCATCGATCAGGTTGGCCGGCACATTGATTTCAGTGTCGCCACCGACAGCCTCGGCCAGCGCCGCCAGCGTTGGCTGGACAAACAGAACGCGAATGTCCGCACGCATGTCCAGACGACGCATACGCGCAATCAGGGTCACGGCCAGCAGCGAGTGGCCGCCCAGTTCAAAGAAATTATCCTGACGACCGACCTGCTCCACATGCAACAGCTCGGCCCACAAGCTTGCCAGAGCGATTTCGATCGGTCCTTGCGGCGCTTCATAGGCCCGGCTGGCGATGCTGTCGCGGTCCGGTGCCGGCAGGCTTTTGCGGTCCAGTTTGCCGTTCGCCGTCACCGGCAGGCTGGCCAGCCGTACATAGGCGGCAGGCACCATGTATTCGGGCAGCAGGCCCGACAGCCAGGCACGCAACTGTTCGATATCCAGCCCGGCTTTATCTTCAGCCGAGGTGTAATAGCCAACCAGTCGTTTGTCTCCCGGCACATCCTCGCGTGCCACTACCACGGCGTCGAGAACATCTGGATGATCATTGAGGCGCGCTGCGATTTCACCCAGTTCGATACGGAAACCGCGAATCTTGACCTGTTCGTCATTACGGCCCATGTATTCCAGGCTGCCATCGGCCAGCCAGCGGCCCAGGTCACCGGTACGGTACATCCGCGCATTCGGGGCGTGGCTGAACGGGTTGTCGAGAAAGCGTTCAGCCGTCAGTGCTTCACGGTGCAGGTAGCCCCGCGCCACACCGGCACCGCCGACATACAGCTCGCCAACCACGCCCATCGGCACCGGCTCGCCGCGGGCATCGAGAACATACAGCTGCAAATCGGGAATGCGCCTGCCAATCGGGCTGGCGCCGAGGCGCTGGGCGTCTCCGGGCTGCAACGGGTAATAGGTCACATGCACCGTGGTTTCGGTGATGCCGTACATGTTCACCAGTTGTGTGCCGGCATTCACCTGGCGGGCATACCACGGTTTGAGTATCACGGTGTCCAGTGCTTCACCGCCGAAGATCACCTTGCGCAACGAATGCGCCTGGCCGTTCTCGCCCTGTGCAGCAATCAGCTGACGGAACGCACTCGGCGTCTGGTTGAGCACCGTCACCCCGGTGCTGCACAGTAATGCGTAGAAGTCTTCGGGCGAGCGGCTGACCAGTTGCGGCACGATCACCAAATGCCCGCCGTGCAGCAATGCACCCCAGATTTCCCAGACCGAGAAATCGAAGGCGAACGAATGGAACAGCGCCCAGACATCCTGCTGGTTGAAACCGAACCATTCTTCGGTGGCCGAGAACAGCCGCGCAACGTTGCGATGTTCGATCATCACGCCTTTGGGCTTGCCGGTAGACCCAGAGGTGTAGATCACATAAGCCAGGTTGCCGGGCGTTACCGGCACCTGCGGATTACAGACGGATTCGTCCTGCAAGTCGTCGTCGAGACAGATAACCGGCACTTGCGAGACTGGCAAGGTGCCCTGCACTGACCGCTGACTCAACAACGCCACCGGTGCGCTGTCGTCGAGGGTATAAGTCAGACGCTCAACAGGATAAGCCGGGTCCAGCGGCACGTAGGCGGCACCGGCCTTGAGAATCCCCAGCAGGCCGGCGATCATCTGCAGGCCGCGATGGGTGCAGATGGCGACCCGGTCGCCCGCACCGATGCCCATGCCAATCAGGCGATGCGCGATCCTGTTGGCCTGGGCGTTGAGTGTCGCGTAGCTCCACGACTCCTCTTCATAGCTGACGGCAATCGCATCCGGCGTGCGCTGCGCTTGCGCTTCGAACTGGCTGTGCAGCGTCTGTTCTTGCGGATAAACCGCATCGGGTGCATTGAACCCGTCGGTCAACTGCCGACGCTCGGCCTCCGATAACAGCGGAATGTGGCTCACCACCGTCTGGCTGTCAGCCACCATGGCCCGCAGTATCGCCTCCAGATAACTCAGGTGGCGTTCGATGGTGCCGTGGTCAAACAGCGCTGTGGCATATTCCACGATGCAGCGGAAATGATCAGGACCATCGCTGACGCTCAACGCCAGGTCGAATTTTGCGAATGCGGCCTGTTCATCCAGCGGTTCGAGCTGCATATCGCCCAGTTGCAATTCCAGCCCCTGGCTGCCGTCCCAGGTCAGTGATGCCTGGAATAGCGGGCTGTGCGCGAGGCTGCGCGGCGGCCGCAGACGCTCCACGACCTGTTCGAAAGGCAGGTCCTGATGATCCTGCGCTTCCACCACGCGGGCCTTGATGCGCTCCAGCAGCGTCACCACATCCGGCTCGCCCGACGTATCGACACGCACGGCCAGGGTATTGACGAACAGCCCGATCAAGCCTTCGATTTCGGCAAGACGGCGGTTGGCAACCGGCATGCCGACGACCACCTCCTCCTGTCCGGACAGCCGCGCCAGCAATACGGCCCATGCGCCCATGAACAGCATGAACGGTGTCACCGACTGCGCCTGGCAGAAGGCTCTGATATCGGTGCTCAGACGCGGATCGAGATCCAGCGCGACGCTGGCCCCGGTGTAATCCTGATGCGCAGGACGTGGGCGGTCAGTGGGCAGGGTCAGCAATACCGGCGCACCCGTCAGGGTCTGCTGCCAGTAATCGGCCTGATGACTCAATCGCTCGTTGTCCAGCCAGTTGCGCTGCCATACGGCGTAATCGCCATATTGCAGCGCCAGTGCGGGCAGCGGGTCCTCTTGCCCTTGACTGAATGCCTGGTAGAGCGCGGTCAGTTCGCGGGTCAGCACGCCCAGCGACCAACCGTCGGCAACGATGTGATGCACGGTCAGCAACAAGACGTGACGGTCTTCAGCCAGACACAGCAAACGGCCACGGATCGGCAGGTCGTGCTGCAAATCGAAGGGCTGCGCGGCCTCTTCCCTGATCACGGCCTGCAGCGCTTGTGGGTCCTGATCACGTAAGTCCTGCCAGCAGATGCGCGGCACTTCAGTCACAGGCGCGGCCTCTACCCAGGCAATGTCGTCTTCCTGACTGAAGCGGCTGCGCAGGCTGTCGTGGCGGGCCACAATGCGCTCCAGTGCACGCGTCAAGGCACGGCTGTCCAGCGGACCGCTCAGTTTCAGGCCCAGCGAGATGTTGTAGGCGCTGTTGGCGTCTTCCATTTGCGCCATGAACCAGATGCGCTGCTGAGCGGAAGACAAGGGTAGCGGGCCGTTGCGTGGCTGCACGTCGATGGCCGGCAACTGACTGCGTGCGGCAGCGCTCAGGCAGTGTGCGACCGCGATCAGCGAACTGTCGGCAAACAGGTCGCCAAGGGCCAGTTCCAGTGCCAGGCGCTGACGCACCTGAGAAACCATGCGCATGGCCAGCAACGAATGACCGCCCAGCTCGAAGAAACGATCATGACGCCCTACGCGCTCGACCTGCAGCAATTCGCTCCAGATCAGCGCCAGTGCGCTCTCCAGATCGCCTTGCGGGGCCTGATATTCGCCGGTCGACAACGCGGTGCGATCGGGTACCGGCAAGGCACGGCGGTCGACCTTGCCGTTGGCCGTCAGCGGCCAGCTTTCCAGGCGTACCAATGCGCCGGGCACCATATAACCCGGCAGACGGGCCAGCAGCGCGGTACGCAATTGCTCCACGGTGCTGGAAGCAGCGCCTGCGCGTTCAGTGAAGTAACCCACCAGCCGCGGTTGCCCCGGTTCGTCCTCGCGAGCAAGCACCAGTGCTTCCTCGATACCCGGCAACTGGCTGAACTGGTTTTCGATCTCACCCAGCTCGATACGCACCCCGCGAACTTTCACCTGATCGTCGTTACGACCCAGGTATTCCAGGGTGCCATCGGCATTCCAGCGCGCCAGATCGCCGGTGCGGTACATGCGCGCCTGTGGTTGCCCGGCGAACGGGTCATGCACAAAGCGTTCTGCAGTCAGTTGCGGCTGATTCAGGTAACCGCGGGCCACACTGTCGCCACCGATATACAGCTCGCCCGGCACCCCGAGCGGAACCAGCTGTTGGCGCTCATCAAGCAGATAAATCGAGGTGTTGGCGACCGGCTTGCCGATATCCAGGCTGCCGTCGGGTAATAAACGACCGGAGGTGGCGACCACTGTGGCTTCGGTGGGACCATAATTGTTGATCACCGCAAAGCCTGGATCGCGATGGAACTGGCGCAGCCGGTCACCGCCGATCAGCAGCGTGCGCAGGGTTGGATGACGCAGATTGCGACTGAAGGCGTATTCGGCCACCGGTGTGGGCAGAAAAGCGACCTGCAATGGCTGGGCGATCCACCAGTCAAGCAGCGCATCGAGCTGTTCATTGCCGATTTCGGCCGGTGGCAGGTGCAGCGTCGCCCCGGCGCACAAGGCTGGCCAGATTTCCCAGGCCATGGCGTCGAACCCGAAGCCCGCCACGCTGGCGGTATGACTGCCCGCACGCAGATCGAAGGCCTCACGGTGCCAGTCGATCAGATTGTTCAGCGTGCGGTGTTCGACCATTACGCCCTTGGGCTGGCCGGTCGAACCCGAGGTGTAGATCACGTAGGCGAGATGGGTCGAATCGAGCGCGTCGATGTGAGGGTTGTCTTGCTGCTCTGGCCAGCTTGCCAGGTCGAGTTCGATCAGCGGGGTGTTCAATCCCGCCAAGCCCAACCCTTGCAGGCGTTCGACAAAGGCCGGTTGAGCCAACACCGCAACCGGCGCGCTGTCGCCGAGCAGGTAGGTAATGCGCTCGTCCGGGTGCGCCGGATCGACCGGCACATAGCCCGCACCGGCCTTGAGCACCGCCAGCAAGCCGACCAGCGTCTCCAGGCTACGTCGTGCCACCACCGCCACGCGGTCATCGGGTTGTACGTCAAGACCGATCAAATGATGAGCGAGCGCATTGGCGCGCGCGTTCAGCTCGCGGTAGCTCAGGTGTTGTGCACCTACCTGTGCGGCAACAGCATCAGGCTGCTGCTCTGCCAGTTGCTCGATGCGCTGATGAATCGTCAGTCTGCGTTCGTAGTCGGCACGTCGGTCATTGAAGTCCAGCAGCAATCGCGCACGCTCGCTGGCGGGCACGATATCAAGCTGATCGACCGGCATCTGTGGCGTCTGCTCCAGCGCATCGACCACGCTTTCCATGGTCCATTGCATATAGGCGCAAATACTGTGCGGGTCGATGCCTGCGGTGGCCTGTGCCGTAAAGCCAAAGGCTTCGCCCAGATCATCGACGCTCAGCACCAGCGGATAATTGCTGCGCTCCTGAGCCTGCAGCACCTCAATGCCTTGCCATGTTTCACCGGACGCCTGCGCCGGCGCGCTGTGGCGGTAGTTGAGCAATGCGTTGAACAACGGCGTCGGCGCTTTTACCCCACTGCAGCGCTGCGCCAGTGCCAGCGGTGCGTGTTCGTGGCGCATCAGCGCGGTCAGGCGCTGGTGGGTGGCGCGCACTGCGGCTTGCACGCCCTGCTCGTCCAGATCGAGGCGCAGCGGCAAGGTGTTGATGAAGATACCCAGCGCCCGCTCTGTGGCTTCGGCACCCAGCAGGCGCCCCATCAGCACGGTGCCGAACACAACCCGCGACTGTCCGGCGAGGCCCGCCAGCACCCGTGCCCAGCCCAGGTGGAACAGGCTGGCGACACTGATGCCCAGGGTTCGCGACTGAGCGCGCAGGCGCTGACACAATTGCTGATCGAGGGTGATGCTGTGTTCTTCGATTGCATCGCCCTCACCGCTCAAATCCTGCAGACCGTAGGCCAGCGTCGGTTCGTCGAGATCACCCAGCATCTCGCGGAAAAACGCTTCATGCTGAGCCTCGCTGACACCCAGCAGCGCTTGCCCGACATAGTTGCGAAACGGTACCGGCACGCCCAGCATTTCGGCTTGTCCCGACAGACAGGCCTGGACCTCATGGCGCACGACCTCAAGAGCGCTATGGTCCATGGCAATGTGGTGGAACAGCAGCGTAGCCTCGACCCGCTGGCCTGCTACGGGTGCATGGCAGACCAGGCGCATCAGCGGGGCCTGGCCCAGATCCATCGTCAGGTCTGCCGCGAGCGGCGAGCTGTCGACTTTCAGTTCAGCGTGGCGCCAGACCACCTGCACCGGGGTTTCCAGCCCCTTCCAGTGTACTGAGGTGCGCAGAATGTCATGCCGGGTGATGACGCTTTGCAGCGCCTCGGCGAACGCGTCCCGACGTGCCTGATCAGAAAAGGCGAATTGCACCTGCATGACATAGGGATCGCCTTGGGTGGCGCTGACGTGGTGGTAAAGAATGCCCTGCTGCAGCGGCGCCAGCGGGTAGATGTCCTGGACATTCGCGGCACCTCCCGGTATCGCGTCCATCAACAGGTCGATAGCCGCCTGATCAAGCTTCACCAGCGTCAACATTTCAGGGGTGATTCGCTCGCAACCCTGCTCGATGCCGTTGGCTGGCAATGCCGGTGCGCCACGCTTGCCGTTCTGATAATCGCCTTGTTCGATGAGCTCGATCAGCGCCGGCTTATGCTCACGCAGATGCTCCAGCAAGCCGTTATCGGTCAAGGCACGGCGATTGCCCTGCACCACCAGTTGACCGTCCTTGACCGTCAGGTGGATTTCGTGAGCTTTGAGTGTCGCCAAGAGTTCGTTGATGCTCACAGGGTAATCTCCATGTTCTCTGTGATGGCTGCGTAGCCCGCCAGCGTAGGTTGTTCGAAAAGCGCCCGGACGTCGGCCTCGATGCCTTCCTGGCGCAGGCGCGCAGTCAGGCTCACCGCCAGCAGCGAATGACCGCCCAGCTCGAAAAAGTTGTCGTGACGGCCTACCTGCCCGACCCCGAGCAGTTCGCTCCAGAGCCTGGCCAGCAAGACTTCGGTTTCGCCTTGCGGTGCTTCATAAGGGCGGGTCAGGAGCGCATCCTGCCCGGGCGCAGGCAGCGCCTTGCGATCCAGCTTGCCGTTGGGGCTCAGCGGCATGGCGTCCAGATGCACGAACAGTGCGGGCACCATGTAATCCGGCAACTGCGCACGCAGCACTTCACGCAAGGTCTCGACCGGCAACTGTGTGCCGGTGTAATAGGCCACCAGCCGTTGCCCGCCCGGTTGCTCGTCGCGCACCAGCACGATGGCCTGTTCGATGCCCGGATGGCTGATCAGGCAGGCCTGAATATCGCCCGGTTCGATGCGTAATCCGTGGATCTTCACCTGATCGTCATTGCGGCCAAGGAACTTGAGGTTGCCGTCTGCCCGCTGGCGTACCAGATCACCACTGCGGTACAGGCGGTCGCCTGCTACGAAAGGGCTGTCGATAAAACGTTCGGCATCGGTCTTCGGCAGGTTCAGATAGCCACGCGTCACCCCGGCACCGCCGATATGCAGCTGGCCGATAACCCCCTGCGGTACGGGCTGGTCATAAGCGTCGAGCACATACAGCCGTGTGTTGCTGATCGGACGCCCGATAGGCAGGGCAGTGTCCGGCACGGCTTGGTCGGGTTGCAGCGTCCAGACACTGCAATCGACTGTGGTTTCGGTCGGGCCATACACGTTGTGCAGGCGCACCTCCGGCAAACGTTTGCGCAGCTGCGCCGCCATCTCCACGGTCAGCTCACCGCCCCCGCAGACAACGTCGGTCAAGCTGCTGCACGCGCTGCTCTGCGGCAGATCGAGGAACTGCTGTAACAGCGCAGGAACGAACTGCACCACGCTGACCTGGCGCTCCTGAATCACTTGCGCCAGGTAGGCAGGATCGCGCTGGCCGTCAGGGCGGGCCAGCACCAGTGGAATACCGCTGCTCAGGGGCCAGAAGATCTCCCAGACCGAGGCGTCGAAGCTGATCGGGGTCTTTTGCAGCAAGACCGTGCCCGAGGCAGGTGGGCACAACACCGAGCTCCACTGCACCAGGTTGCTGACATTACGGTGCTCGACCATCACCCCTTTCGGCGTGCCGGTGGAACCCGAGGTGTAAATCACATACGCCAGATGCTCTGCCGTCAGGCCGGGAACACGCGGATTCTGATCACGCTGCGCGTCCCAGGTCACGCTGTCCAGATCGATCCGCAGCGCGTGCTCGTCGTCGAGCAGATCACGGGTACTGCCCTGTACCAGCAAGGCGACCGGCGTGCTGTCCTTGACCATGTACTGCAAACGCTCGCGCGGGTAACCCGGATCCAGTGGTACGTAAGCGCCACCGGCCTTGAGGATCGCCAGCAGCCCGATCACCATCGACAGGCCGCGCTCGACACAGATCGCTACCCGTTGATCAGGCCGCACGCCCAGATCGATCAGGTGATGCGCCAGGCAGTTGGCCTGCTCGTTGAGCTGGCGATAGCTCAATTGCGCACGTCCGGCGCGCAGGGCAATTGCCTGCGGCGTGCGTACTGCCTGGGCTTCGAACAGTCCGTGCAGGGTTTGCTGAAGATCGTGATGGATCGCTGTGGCGTTGAAGTCGACCAGCGAACGCTGCCGCTCCTCAGCGCCGATTACCGACAGATGCTGCACCGGCAGATCCGGCTGGCCTTCAAGGGCGTCAAGCATGGCCGTCAGCGTCTGCTGCACATAAGCACAGATACGTTGCGCCCCTACCCGGGGTGGCACGGTAACGCTCAGGCGCAGGCTGTCGCCCAGGTCGTCGACGTTGAGGCTCAACGGGTAGTTGGTGTGCTTCTCGCTGGTCAGAATTTCCAGGCCTTGCCATGCATCGAGCTGCGCATCCTGGCGCGCCTGGCCAGCTGCGTGTCGATAGTTGAGGATTGCACTGAACAACGGTAATGGCGCTGCCACCCCGCTCCAGCGCTGTGCCTGAGCCAGGGATGCGTGCTCATGGCCAAGCAGTGCCGCCAGTCGGGCATGCGTGTCGCGTGCTCCGTCGCGTACGCTGATGTTGCCCAGATCGACCCGCAGCGGCAGCGTATTGATGAACATCCCCATGCCACGATCAGCACCCGCACCGCCCTGCAGGCGACCCAGCAGCACGGTGCCGAATACCACACGGTCATTGCCGGTGGCCGCGCCCAGAACCCGCGCCCACGCCAGATGCAACAGACTGGCGACGCTGACACCCAGTTGCCGCGCCTGAGTGCGCAGGCGCTGTAGCAACGCATCGGGCAGCATCTGCCGGGCTTCCTCGATGCAATGGCCGTCACCCTGCACATCGCGCAGATCGAATGGCAATGTCGGCTCGTCTATATCGCCCAGTTGCTCGCGGAAATACGCCTCATGCTCCGCTTCGCTGACACCCAGACGCGCCTGGGCCACATAGTTGCGATACGGCACGGCGGGCTGCGTCGGACCCGGCTCGCCGCGCAGATGGGCGAGCATTTCCTCACGCATGACTTCCAGCGCAGTGGCGTCCACCACAATGTGATGGAACAGCAGTGTTGCCGACAGGCCAGGACCGGTCGCGTCCGGGCAGTAGGCCAGACGGATCAGCGGCGCACAGCTCAAGTCCATGCGTGCCGAACCCGCCGGGGTGTCGATTTGCGCCATTGGCACACGCTCGACAAGCAGATCCGCCTGGCGCCAGACCACCTGTTGCGGCGTCTCCAGCCCATCCCAGACGATCGCCGTACGCAGACTGTCGTGCCGGGCGATGACTTCGCGCAAGGCAGCGGCCACCGCCTCAAGACGCTCCTGACTGTCGACGTTCATGCGCAATTGCAGCAAGTACGGGTCGTCCTGCTCGGCAGTCAGATGGTGATAGAGGATGCCTTCCTGCAGGGGCGCCAGCGGGTAGATTTCCTGAACATTGGCCGCGCCGCCAGGCACTGTGGCGACAATGCGCTCAATGGTCGTCTGGTCGAGCTGTGACAGGCTCAGCAGGTCCGGCGTGATGTATGTGCAGCCCGCCGGAACGCGATTGAGCGGCGTCGGGATTTCACGCCCTTTGCCCACCGATGCGGCCAGCGCGGCGACGGTCGGCTGACCGAGCAGGACGCGTACATCGACGCTGAGCCCGGCATTGCGCAGGCGCTCGACCAGACTGACCGCCAGCAGCGAATGGCCGCCCAGTTCAAAGAAGTTGTCATGCCGGCCGACTTTTTCCAGGCCAAGCACGTGCGCCCAGAGATCAGCCATGAGGATCTCTGTTTCACCCACGGGTGCCGCGTAGGCCTGGCTGGTCAGCGCTTCCAGCTCAGGGTCCGGCAAGGCCCGGCGGTCGAGCTTGCCATGGCTGGTCAGCGGCAGCGCGTCCAGGCGTGTGAAGGCCAGCGGCACCATGTGTGCGGGAAGACGTGCACGCAACGCCTCGCGCAGCGCTTCGGGTTCGACGGGCGCGCTTTCGGTGAACCAGGCCAGCAAACGTTCACCGCGCACCAGCACCACGGCGTCCTGCACCTCGGCCTGACTGGCCAGCGCCGTCTCGATTTCGCCCAGTTCGATGCGCATGCCGCGGATTTTCACCTGGTCGTCATTGCGTCCCAGGTAGTCGAGGCTGCCATCGGCATTCCAGCGCACCAGATCGCCACTGCGATACAGGCGCGCCTGCGTTGCGGCGCTGAACGGGTCGGCGATAAAACGCTCTTCGGTCATTTGCGGACGATTCAGATACCCACGGGCAACCCCCGCGCCACCGATATACAGCTCGCCGATGACACCCACCGGCACCGGCTGCAACTGCTCGTCCAGCACATACACGCGAGTGTTGGCGATCGGGCCGCCGATATGCAACGGCCCGCACGGCTGCACGGCACCAGAGGTCGCCACCACAGTGGTTTCAGTCGGGCCGTAGTTGTTGATCACGGAGAAGCCAGGGTCGCTGTCGAACTGACGCAAACGGTCGCCACCGATCAGCAGCGTGCGCAACGTCGGGTGCTGGCGCGGGCGTCTGAAGGCCTGTTCGGCCACCGGGGTCGGCAGGAAACCGACCTGAAGTGGCTGTTCCAACCACCAGTCGAGCAACTCATCGACGTGCTCGTTGCCGACCTCGGCCGGTGGCAGATGCAGCACCGCACCGGCACACAGCGCTGGCCACACTTCCCAGGCCATCGCATCGAAGCCGAAACCGGCCACGCTCGCCGTATGACTGCCAGCCTGCAGAGCGAACGCCTGGCAATGCCAGTGCACCAGATTGACCAGCGTGCAGTGCTCGACCATGACGCCCTTGGGCTGGCCGGTGGAGCCGGAGGTGTAGATGACATAAGCCAGTTTTTGCGCATCAAGGCCCGCAACGCAGGGGTTATTGCCGGAAGAACCCAGCCAGTCCGCCTGCTCGATGTTCACCCGTTCAGTATCGCCGGCCAGATCGTGGGTCGAGTTTTCAGTCAGAACCACGCGAGGCGTACTGTCCTGCAGCAGGTAGGCAATACGCTCGGCCGGATAGACCGGGTCGACCGGCACGTAGGCCGCACCGGCCTTGAGCACCGCCAACATGGCAACCAGGCGTGCGGGACCACGGTGCAGGCACAGGGCGATGCGTTCATCGGTTTTGACGCCCAGGCCAATCAGATGATGGGCCAGGCGATTGGCGCGCTCGTTGAGCTGAGCGTAGGTCAGTACATGCCCCCCCTGAATCACCGCAGGGCTGTGCGGCTGGCTGGCAGCCTGCGCTTCGATCAACGCGTTGACGGTGCAGTCTTGCGGGAACGGCTGCTCGCTGCCGTTGAAATCGAGCAACAGATGGTTGCGCTCTGCCGCGTCAAGAATCGGAACGTTTTCCAGCCGCAGCGGCAGCGCCTGTTCCAGCGTGTCCAGCAGATGCTCCAGCGTGTTGAGCACCCAGCCAGTGATACGCTCGGCACCCATACCCTGCTGCGCCAGCATATGCAGGTCGAAACCTTCGCCCAGATCGTCCACACAAAGGGTCAGCGGATAGTTGCTGCGTACATCACCACCGAGCACCCGCACGCCTTGCCAGAGCCCCTCGCCGTCCTGCGGTTTTACCTCAGCGCTGTGACGATAATTGAGCAACGCACTGAACAGCGGTGAACCTGAAGCCACCGCGCTGCAACCCTGAGCGAGTACCAGCGACCCCTGCTCGTGAGCGATCAGTGCAGACAGCCTGGCGTGAACCGCCTTGACGGCTGAACGAGTGTCCAGCGCTGTATCCACGCGCAGCGGCAAGGTATTGATAAAAACACCGAGCGCCCGATCAGCGCCCTCACCGCCCATGCGTCCCAGCAACACAGTGCCGAACACTACGTCGCGACGATTGGCAAGTACGCCCAGAACCCGCGCCCATACAACGTGCATCAGACTTGCAGCGCTCACCCCGAGCAGGCGTGCCTGCTCGCGCAGCCGCAGCGCCAGTTCAGGGTCGAGGGCCCGTCGCTCCTCTTCGATGTCACTGCCGCCCGCGTGCACGTCCTGTATGCCGAAAGGCAGGGTTGGCTCGTCAACGTCACCGAGCATTTCAGTGAAAAACGCTGTGTGGCTTGCCTCGTCATTGGCCAGGCGTACTTGCGCCACGTAGTTGCGATACGGCACCGGCGTCTTCAGGTCATAGCGGTGACCGAACAGCAACGCCTGCATCTCGCGGCTGACGATCTCCATCGCAGTGTTATCCAGCACCAGGTGATGAAACAGCAGAATGGCGACAGTTTCGCCGCTCGACGACTGCTGGGCATGCACCAGACGCATCAAGGGAGCCTGAGTCAGATCCAGTCGATGATGACGGGCGTCGAACTGGCGTTGCAGACGGTCGATAACGGTCGATTCGGGGTCTTCGGCTTCGAACTCGATGGCCTGTACCGTCAGCTCGGCGTTACGCCAGACCACCTGTTGCGGGCTTTCCAGCCCTTGCCACACCACCGAGGTGCGCAGGATATCGTGGCGGTCGATGACTTCCTGCAAGGCTGCGGCCCAACTGTACAGGCGCTCTGGCGTGTCGAACGCCAGACGCCATTGCAGCAGATAGGGATCGCCCTGTTCTGCGGTCAGGTGGTGATAGAGAATGCCTTCCTGCAACGGTGCCAGCGGGTAGATCTCCTGCACATTGGCAGCACCACCCGGCACGCTGGCGACGATGCGATCAATGGCTGACTGTTCAAGCGACACCAGACTCAACATGCCCGGAGTGATCTGCTTGCAGCCTGCCGGAATAAGGTTTGTCGGCACCTTGAAGGTGCTGACGTCCGCCTGGCATGCCGCCAGAGCGACCAGTGTCGGCTGGCTGAGCAGCACATGCACATCCGCCTTGAGTCCGGCCTTGCGCAGTTGCTCCACCAGACTGACGGCCAGCAGGGAATGGCCGCCCAGTTCGAAAAAGTTGTCGTGCCGCCCTACGCGCTGGATGCCCAGCACCTGCGCCCAGATGGCCGCCATGGCGATTTCCACTTCGCCCTGCGGTGCTTCATAAGCGTTGCCGAGCAGGTACGCCGGGTCCGGATCAGGCAGCGCACGGCGGTCAAGTTTGCCGTTGGCCGTCAATGGCAGCGACGCCAGCCGGGTAAAGGCGCGCGGTACCATGTAGCCCGGCAGGCGTGCGCGCATTGCCGGTGCCAGCGTGTCGATGTCGACCGTGGAGGTTTCAGTGAACCAGGCCAGCAGATGGAGCTCGCGAACCAGCACAACCGCGTCTTTCACGCCGTCCAGACTGGCCAGCACCGCCTCGATTTCGCCCAGCTCGATGCGCATGCCACGAATCTTCACCTGGTCGTCGTTACGCCCCAGGTAATCCAGGCTACCGTCGCGGTTCCAGCGCACCAGATCGCCACTGCGGTACATGCGCGCCTGCGGCATATCGCTGAACGGGTCGACAACAAAGCGCTCGTCGGTGAGTTGCGGCTGGTTCAGATAGCCCCGCGCAACACCCTCGCCGCCAATGTAAAGCTCACCGGGAACACCGACGGGCATCGCTTGCAAGTGCTCATCGAGTACGTAAACACGGGTGTTGGCGATGGGGCCGCCAATGTGCAGCGAGCCGTTGGCCAGCACTTGACCGGAGGTAGCGACAACGGTGGTTTCGGTCGGACCATAGTTGTTGACCACGGTATAACGGCGGTTGTGAGTGAACTGCCGCAGGCGATCGCCGCCGATCAGCAGCGTACGCAAGGTCGGATGGTCCTGGCTCTGGCTGAACGCATACTCGGCCACCGGGGTGGGCAGAAAGCTCACGTCCAGCGGTTGGGCGCGCCACCAGTCGAGCATGGCTTCAATGTCCTCACCACCGTCCTGGACCGGCGCCACATGCAGGGTTGCACCAGCGCACAGGGTCGGCCAGACCTCCCAGGCCATCGCATCAAAACCGAAGCCGGCCAGGCAAGAAGTATGACTGCTCGCCTTCACATCGAAAGCCTGGCAGTGCCAGTCAACCAGATTGGCCAGGGTTCGATGCTCCACCATCACGCCCTTGGGCTGGCCAGTGGAGCCGGATGTGTAAATGACGTAAACCAGATTGTCGCTGCTCAGTCCCGCTACTTGCGGATTGTTCTCGGCGCCCTGGCCGTCGATGCAGTGGTCCAGCTCGATCAGTGGCACTGCCAGCGGCGGCAGACGCTTGATCAGCGAAGACAGGGTCAGCACCACCACCGGTGCACTGTCACTGAGCAGATAGTGCAGGCGTTCGCGCGGGTGCGACGGATCGATGGGCACATAAGCCGCCCCCGCCTTGAGAATGGCCAGCAGCCCTACCAGGGTTTCCAGACCACGGCGCGAAACGATTGCCACCCGATCGTCAGGACGTACGCCCTGGTAGATCAGACGCTGAGCAAGGGCATTGGCCTGGCGGTTGAGTTGCGCGTAGGTCAGGTGTTGCCCTTGAAAAATCGCCGCCACGGCATAGGGACGGGTACGGGCCTGTTGTTCGATGCGTCGATGAATCAGTTGCTCGTCGTCTGTAACGCGTTCAGTCTGGTTCCAGGCTGTTAGCTGCAATTGTTCGGCAGGTACTGACAGGTGGAAGTCCTGAATCTTCAGTGCCGGGTTTTCCAGCCCCTGCTCCAGAATGTGCAGCAAACGTCCGGCGATCGCCTGGGCCTCATCATCTTCGATCCAGGCACGGTGGTGAACCAGGTGCAGCGAGGCTTCGTCGTTGCAACTGTTGCTGCGCAAGTGCACGGCCAGCGGCGTCGCCTCGTAGCCATTGGACACTTTTACAGTCTGCGCCTGCGCATCGGTGTAGCAGTAACCATGGTCTTCCAGCTCGTAGGACACCGACACTTCGAACAGTTGCGCCCTTCCCTCACGTGACAATTCGAGGCTGCGATTGAGCTCGCTCAAGGGGAAGCGCTGATGACGGAAGTCACGTTTCAGTGCGTCGCGCACTTCGACCACCAAGGCAGCGAAGTCCAGCCCGTCGTCGAAGGCCATGCGCACGGCACTGACCTGAGCGAAGTGACCCAGCGTCGCCTTGAAGCGCGCGCCACTGCGATTGAGCAGCGGCAGCCCGACAATCCACTCGTCGCGTTGCGCCGTGCGCGTGAAATAGACATGCAGAACCGCCAGCAATACATGAAACGCCGACGCATTATGGCGCTCGGCGAATTGTTTCATGCGCGCATGCAAGGTGCCCGGAAGCGGCTGCACCCAGGCGTGGGATGGCGCCGGGTCCGTCGCCCGGCGGTTGTGATAGCGCGACACCAGCAACGGCTCAGGCAGATCGCGGTATTTTTCCAGCCAATAGGCCCTGTCCAGCGAATAGCGTTGCGACGCCTGATACCGTGCATCGTCTGCAATGAAGGCGCTATACCCCGGTGCAACCAGCTCAAGGTCATTGCCTGCCATCAATGCGCTGTAAAGCTCGCCAAGAGACTTGAACAATTGCCCAAAACCCCAGCCATCGAGAATCAGATGGTGGGCCTGGCCTGCCAGCCAGTGGCGGTCATCAGCCAGACGGATCAGGCAGAAGTCGAGCAACGGGCTGCCATCGAGCACGTACGGGCGGCGCATGTTGTCATTGATCAGTGCTCGCGCTGCCTGTTCCGGCTCGGGATAACCGCTGACGTCGTGCAACGGCAAGGACACCGGCAAGCAAGCCGCGTACGACTGAAGCGGCATGCCATCCGCTCCGGCACCGGGCATCAGGACCGTGCGCAGCACTTCATGTGCGCAAACCAGTTGCTCCAGCGCCTTGTGCAGCGTCACCGGGTCGACCGCTCCAGACAGTTGCAGGTAGCCGCCGATGTTATAAAGCGGGGAGTCACCGCGACTGATCTGATCAAGCCAGACGTCGCGCTGAGCAGCGGTCAATGGGTAGGTTGCGGCGCTGGTGGCGAGCATGGCTCAAGGTCCTTCTTGGCGGGTAGGCAGCGGATTAAGCACTGCCGTCCCACCTGTGTATGGCCCCTTTAACCCGGACAGTGCCGTACGGCCAAATGCCACCGCAGATACACTTTCAGCGGATTGCAATCCTGTCCCTGTTTTTTGTTACAGACGCAGGATGAAAGGTTAGGCTGAATACCCGGAGACCAAGTGCCATCATCAGGCTTATCAGTAAGTGCAATCAGTAGTTGCCGCGCAGCAGTCGACATGGTCCGTTTTGCGCGGTCGGAATCAGGAAAGCTCAAGATGAACACGGCGCAACATTTCGAGTACCACGACGACCCACGCTTCTATCTGCAACTGGCCAAGCTGGTGTCCAGTACGGGCGACGAGACCTTTGCCGGGCACATGCTGCAATTGGTGGATTCGCTGGTGCCCATTCACGGGCTTGGCCTCAGTGAATGGACGCTGGACCTGCGCGAGAGCAGCATCAGTCGTATCAATCCGCTGGGCAGCGCGGGCCTGAAGCATGACCCTCCCGGCAACGAGGCCATCGACCATCCTCTGCTATCCAGCATTTTGCACATGCAGGACCCGTTGTTGATTCAGCTCAAGACCCCGCTGAGCGCGCAACATCCTCAGCACAACACCCACCAGTGCAATCTGGTGTCCAGCCACGGTGAACGTCGGCTGATCATCTGTTTTTATCGACTGACCGCGTTGCGGGCGTTTTCCCTGACAGAGTTGTCCTTGCTCAAGAGCCTCTCCGACACGCTGTTGCCGCTGGTCGAGCACCACGCGCAGAGCCTTGCTCAGTCCAGCCACAACGCCACGCGCCTCGAGCCAGAGCCGGGCTCGCTGGATCAGGCCTTCAGTGGCAGGCTTGCACAGGACTCGGTCACACTTTCAGCACGCGAGCAGGAGGTCTGCCTGGGCTTGCTGACCGGTGGCACCGTGGCTGAAATGGCGCAGCGCCTCAAGGTCAAGAACAGTTCGGTGGAGACCTACCTCAAGCGCGCTACCGCCAAACTGGGCGTCAGCGGACGACATGGCCTGGCGCGCTGGATGGCTGGTGATTGAAGCGCGTATGCCCTGGTGAATGAACTGCAGTGATACGCGCCAAGAAAAAGGGCCACTAAAGGCCCTCTCGCACAGACGCTTCTGCGTTCAATCAACCCGGAAGGCAATCACGCTGTCGCCCAATGTCGTACCAAGCGATCCGTGACCGCCGGCAGCAATGACCACGTACTGCTTGCCGTCGTTGCCGGTATACGTCGAAGGAATGGATTGACCACCCGCGGGCAACTCATATTCCCAGAGCATTTCGCCGTTATTGACGTCATAGGCACGGAAAAAGTTATCCGCCGTCGCGCCGTGAAAGGCCAATCCGCCTGCCGTCACCATCGGACCGCCATGGGCGACCATGCCCATGGGAAAACCGACCGGAAAACGTTCCTGCATGAAGCTGGTCTTGAGGTTTTTGGTGGTGCCGACCCGGCGCATCCATTGAGTCTTGCCAGTTGTCAGATCGACCCCGGCCATGGTCCCCCACGGTGGCGCTGTGCACGGAATGCCAAGGCTCGAGGCGAATCTGGAAATACGGATGGCATAGTCACCGTCGAAGTTCTCGTTCCAGTAGGGCTTGCCCTCCTGAGTGAACAGGCGTTTTTCCCGGGGCTGCGCGGGGCGCTTGATCAGGTTGTAGACATACGCCAGGCGCACCGGTGCGGCGATCAGCAACTGACGGTCAGGGTCCACGGCCACCGAACCCCAGTTGAACACGCCTATGTTGCCGGGATAGATCAGCGAGCCCGACTCGGTGGCCGGTGTCCAGGGGTTACCGTCATAACGAAGGGTGTTGTACGCGATCCGGCAAGCCATCTGGTCAAAAGGCGTAACGCCCCACATGGACTTCTCGGTCAACACCGGCGGGATGAAGTTAAGTCGCGAGACCGGCTGGGTGGGTGCAAAGCGCTCGCCTTCAACACCGCCCGCGGTGCGCACACTGACCTGATCGACAGGCACGATCGGCTCGCCCGTCAGTCGGTCAAGCACAAAGATGTTGCCTACTTTGGTCGGCAACACCAGGGCAGGCTGGCGGCTACCGTCTTTTCCCAGATCCAGCAGTGAGGGCTGCGATGGGTTGTCGCGATCCCAAAGGTCATTGTTCGAGGTCTGGAATTTCCAGCGTAGCGCGCCGCTCTTCAGGTCGAGTGCCACCAGCGCATCGCGAAACTTCTCGGTGTTGCTGTCGGGGTTACGCCGGGTGCCGGTTTCGTCGGGCGAAGCGTTGCCGAACGGGACGTACACCAGACCGTTTTTGACATCAGCGCTCAGGGTTGCCCAGGCGACCGGCGTGTCCTGCGGATAGCTCTGGTCAGCCGCTATAGGCTGGGTGTTGTCCGGGTTTTGCGGATCGAAATTCCATACCAGCCTGCCGGTGATGACGTCGTAGGCGCGAATCACACCCGACGGGTTGCCGTCGTTATAACCGTTATCCATGATCGAGCTGCCGATCACTATCAGATCGCCTGCAATCAGTGGCGCGGATGTCTGCATCAGCGCGTGCGGGCGGATCGTGCCCATGTTGAAGCTCAAGTCGATCACCCCGCCGCTGCCGAAGTCGCTGCACAGGTTGCCGCTGTCGGCATCAAGCGCTACCAGCCTGGCATCTGCAGTCGCGGTGATGATGCGTTTGGCGCATTGAGCGGGCTGTTGTGGCTGGCCTGTCGGGCTGGAGGCTGCCGAATAGTAGCTGACGCCACGGCAGGTCTGGTGCTGCTGCAAATACGAGCGTTTTTTCTCGGGGGTGTATTTCCAGGCCAGTTGCCCGGTCTGCGGGTTCAGCGCATGCACTTCGTTATGAGGCGTGCACACATACACCCGGTCGTTGATCTTGAGGGGCGTCGCTTCAAAGGTGTACTCGCCGGCATCCTCGTCTTCATCGCGCAAGTCACCGGTGTGGTATTCCCAGGCCACCGACAGCTTGCCGACGTTGTCCGGGGTGATCTGATCGAGGCTGGAAAAGCGCTGGCCCGCGTTGCTACCGCCATATGCAGCCCAGTCACTGCCTGCCGACTCGGCGCTGCGGGCGGTCGCCACGCTGTCGATCCGCCCTTGCTGCGGGTACGGATCGTGAAACATCAGCGCAATCACGATCAGCAGCATTACGCCAAGCGTACCGCCCAGCAACGGATGAAAACGACGCTTATCGATGCTCGATCGCGCTTGATAAAGCGGCCGCACGACCCAGGGCATGGCCAGCCACAGGCCGATCAGTGCAAACAGATCGCCGCGAGGGATCCACTGCCATTTGTCCAGGCCCGCTTCATAGATGATCCAGAGCAGAATCCCCCACATCATCACTGCATACAGGGTAAGTGCCGACTTTCTTTTCAGGAATACCAGGGTTGCTGTGGCCAGCAAACCCAGGGCGATCATCGAGTAGGCCGGTGAACCGCCGGCAGCCACCAGTTGCGCACCCATGAACAGCAGAATGAGGCTGAGTATCGCGATGACGATACCGGTCACTTTGAGAATCATCTTCCTTGCCCTTTATTGTTATCCAGTCTTGCGCCGCGACGCTTTCGACCACGGATTTAGCCCGTAGTGTCAGTTTTTGCGTGTCGCGTCATCCAGGGCAAGGATGGTGTGGGCGTTGGTGACGGTGGTTGCCAGGGTGTTGATCACGCCTGAGCGCAAGGCACCCAGCGTGGCGGCGGCCTTGGTGTTTTCACTGGCGATGGCCACTACATCCGGGATACGAAACAATTCCTGCACGGTAAGACCGATCACCCGGCCCTGTATGGCATTGACCGCAGGCTGGCCATGAATGTCGATGAAGTCATAGCCCATCATGTCACCCACCGTGCCGGACAGCCTGGCCTGGGCGATTTCCTGCGGGGAGAACCAGCCCATGCGCACCATGTTGCTGTTCTCGCTCATGTCACCGATGCCGATCAGCGCCATGTCGGCACGCCGCGCGCGGTCAAGCGTCGAGCGCACGGTGTCGTTGCTGATCAGAATACTGCGCAGTTCAGGGTTGGCGACCAGCGCCGGGGCGTACAGGCTTTCGCTTTCACCACCAAAACGCAGCGCCAGACGGCGGCAGATGTGGTCGGGGTTCATGTACTCGCCCGCCTTCAGCGAACCGCCGATTGCACAGACAAATGTGCAGTTGCGCGTCACCGGCAGGAACACGTTGTCCGCGACCGCACCCACATTGCGGCCCATGCCCACGGCGACGATCATGCCGTCGCCCAGGGTCTTGTTCAGGTAATTGGCAACCAGGCTGGCGACCGCCGAGCGCTGGGTATCCGGGTCGCTGTGGTCGACTGCAATCAACGCCCTGTCCAGCTGAAACCGCTCGACCAGCGCCAGTTCCAGCTCGTTGTTCATCGCCGGGTGCTGCAGCACCCGTACTTCGACAATCCCTTCATCGCGTGCGCGTTTGAGCAGTCGGCTGACTTTTGCGCGCGACAGGTCGAAGCGTTTGGCGATGGCTTCCTGAGTGACGTTCTCAAGGTAATAGAGCATCGCGACTTCAGTCATCAGGTCGATGTCGCTGGCCATGCGCTGGGTACTGTCACTCATGTGGACGGGCTTCCGTTTCGGCGTCAAAGGCACATTCTCCCTACTCCCGCCCTGTTCCGTCCACTGACTATTGATGCCCGTCACGCTCTATCGCGTTGATGCGCTCGACCTTGGCGCCGGAGCGCGCGGCTTCGAACTCCGACTCCAGGAACGATTTGACGATGCTTTTCGCCAGTTCCGTGCCGATCACCCGTGCACCGATGGAAAGAATTTGCGCATCGTTGCTCTTGCGCGCTCGCTCGGCCGAATAGGTGTCGTGAGCTTGGGCGGCACGAATGCCGAAGACCTTGTTGGCGGAGATGGCCATGCCTATTCCTGTCCCGCAGACCAGCACGCCAAGCCGCTGCTGCCCGGCGTTGATCGCTGTGGCCACGGCCAGGGCGATGTCCGGGTAAAGCACCGGTGCCGTGGAATGAGTACCGAAATCGGTCACCGGATAACCCAGCGACTCGATATGGCGCTTCAACAATTCCTTGAGTTCATAACCCGCTTCATCACATCCGATAGCCACCGGGAAAGGTGTGTTCATGGCATCAGGCTCCACTGCCGGGGGTCTTATTATTTGACCAAATGTTCAATCGATGAAATTCCGATCAGTCATTTCTGAAACATTAGCCGGGTTCTGTCAAGCAAGTTTTCCAGCGAATACTGGACCAAAGTTCAGAACGACCGCAGGGTAGGCCCAAGCGCGGCGCTCCAAAACTTTTATAGGAAACAGATTGACTGATCAGAATTTCATTTGATACACATATGATCACTGAGCAACGCATCAGCACCTAATAAGAATTCACAGCACGAGGACACGCCAATGGCCAAGCCATTACTGCTCCAGGCTGAACACGTCACCAAGGCTTACGCTGGCATCCCCGCCCTGCGTGACGGGCGTCTCTCGTTACGAGCCGGGAGCGTGCACGCCCTGTGCGGCGGCAATGGCGCGGGCAAGTCCACTTTCCTGAGCATTCTGATGGGCATCACCCAGCGCGATGCGGGGACCATCCTGCTCAACGGCGAGCCGGTGCAGTTCAGTCGTCCCGGCGATGCCCTGGCCGCCGGGATTGCGATGATCACCCAAGAGCTGGAACCCATCCCCTTCATGACCGTCGCCGAGAACATCTGGCTGGGCCGCGAGCCACGTCGGGCCGGTTGTATTGTCGACAGCAAGGAACTGAACCGACGCACCCGGGCACTGCTGGACGAGCTGGAATTCGATGTCGACGCCACCAGCCCCATGCATTTGCTGAGCGTGGCACAGATACAACTGGTGGAAATCGCCAAGGCCTTCAGCCATGACTGTTCGGTAATGATCATGGACGAGCCCACTTCGGCCATCGGCGAGCGTGAGGCACAAACCCTGTTCAAAGCCATCCGCCGGCTTGCCGCCCGGGGTGCGGGCATCATCTACGTATCCCACCGCCTCAGCGAGCTGGCGCAGATTGCCGACGATTACAGCATCTTCCGCGATGGCGCCTTTGTCGAAAGCGGACGTATGGCCGATATCGACCGGGCACACCTGGTACGCGGCATCGTCGGCCAGGAGTTACAGCGTATCGATCACAAGGTAGGTCGCGAATGCGCCGCCGAATGCTGCCTTAATGTCGAAGGCCTGAGTCGCACCGGCGAATTCGAAGACATCAGCCTGCACGTGCGTCACGGTGAAATTCTCGGCATCTATGGACTGATGGGCTCGGGTCGCAGCGAGTTTCTCAACTGCCTGTATGGCTTGACCATACCGGATTCAGGCAGCGTCACCCTGCAAGGCAAGCTGCTGCCGGTCGGCCTGCCCAAAGCGACTATTCGCGCGGGCGTCTCACTGGTCACCGAAGACCGCAAGGACAGCGGCCTGGTACTTAATGGCAGCATCCTGTCCAACATCGCACTGTCGGCCTACCGGCAGTTGTCGAACTGGTCGCTGATCGATGCCCGCAAGGAGCACAAACTGGCCGAAGACATGGTCAAGCGCCTGCAGATCAAGACGACTTCTCTGGATCTGCCCGTCGCGTCGATGAGCGGTGGCAACCAACAGAAGGTCGTCCTCGCCAAATGCCTGTCGACCGAGCCGGTGTGCCTGCTCTGCGACGAACCGACCCGCGGCATCGACGAAGGCGCCAAGCAGGAAATCTATCACCTGCTGGATCAGTTCGTACGCGCTGGCGGAGCCGCCATCGTGGTCTCTTCGGAGGCGCCGGAACTGTTGCGCCTGAGTGACCGAATCGCCGTGTTCAAGGGTGGCAGGCTGGTGACCATCAGCAGCGATGCCGATCTTTCCCAGGAAGTCCTGTTGAGTCTTGCCTCATGAATGCAAAAACCATTATCGCCCCAGCTTCCACGTCTCCACGCAGCCGCCTGCGCCTGTCTCTCGACCGTTTCGGCCTGCCGTTGGTGTTTATTCTGTTGTGCCTGGTACTGGCTTTTGCCAGCGAATATTTCATGACCTGGCGCAACTGGATGGACATCCTGCGCCAGACCTCGATCAACGGCATTCTAGCGGTCGGCATGACCTACGTGATCCTGACCAAGGGCATCGACCTTTCCGTCGGCTCGATTCTGGCGTTCGCCGGATTGTGCAGCGCACTGGTCGCGACCCAGGGCTATGGCCTGCTGGCGGCGGTCAGCGCAGGCATGTTTGCCGGTGCCATGCTTGGCGTGGTCAATGGCTTCATGGTCGCCAATCTTTCGATTCCACCGTTTGTGGCCACCCTGGGCATGCTCAGCATCGCCCGCGGCATGACCTTCATCCTCAACGACGGCAGCCCGGTGACCGACCTGCCCGAAGAATACCTGGCGCTGGGTATCGGCCGGGTCGGCCCGATTGGTGTGCCGATCATTATCTTCGCGGTGGTCGCGCTGATTTTCTGGATGGTACTGCGCTACACCACCTACGGCCGTTACGTGTACGCCGTTGGCGGCAACGAAAAGAGCGCACGCACCTCCGGTATCGGCGTACGCAAGGTGATGTTTTCGGTGTACGTGGTTTCCGGGCTGCTCGCCGGACTGGCAGGCGTAGTGCTGTCCGCCAGAACCACCTCCGCCCTGCCCCAGGCCGGCATGTCCTACGAACTGGACGCCATCGCAGCAGTGGTCATCGGCGGCACCAGCCTGTCGGGCGGTACTGGCAGCATCGTTGGCACACTGTTTGGCGCACTGCTGATCGGCGTGATCAACAACGGCCTGAACCTGCTCGGCGTGTCCTCCTATTACCAGCAGGTCGCCAAGGGCCTGATCATCGTGTTCGCAGTGTTGATTGATGTGTGGCGCAAGAAAAAACGCTAGACCGGCATGAACGACTGACTACAACAATAACGAGGTTCTCATCATGAAATTCGGTACATCTCTGGCCGCTGTCGCGGCGTTCTCCCTGCTCGCCAGCAGTATCTCCATGGCCGCCGATGGCAAGACCTACAAGATCGGCGCGGCGGTGTATGGCCTCAAGGGTCAGTTCATGCAGAACTGGGTGCGTGAGCTCAAGGAGCATCCGGCGGTCAAGGACGGCACCGTGAAAATCACCGTGTTCGACGGTAACTACGATGCGCTGACCCAGAACAATCAGATAGAGACCATGATCACCCAGCATTACGACGCGATCATTTTCGTGCCCATCGACACCAAGGCCGGTGTCGGCACGGTGGCCAGGGCGATGGAAAACGACATTCCGGTGATCGCATCGAACACCCGGGTTGCCGGCAACAAGGTGCCTTACGTCGGCAACGACGATGTCGAGGGCGGACGGCTGCAGGCGCAGGCAATGGTCGACAAGCTCAAGGGCAAAGGCAATGTGGTGATCATCCAGGGACCGATTGGCCAGTCGGCGCAAATTGATCGGGAGAAAGGCGAACTGGAAGTCCTGAGCAAACACCCGGACATCAAGATCATTGAGAAGAAGACCGCCAACTGGTCCCGCGCCGAAGCCCAGACGCTGACTGAAGACTGGCTCAATGCGCATCAGAACGGCGGCATCTCCGGGATCATTTCGCAGAACGACGATATGGCTCTCGGTGCCCTGCAAGCGGTGAAATCGCGCAACCTGAAGCCTGCCGATGTGCCGATCACCTCCATCGATGGCATGCCTGACGCCATTCAGGCGGCGAAGAAAAACGAAATCACGACCTTTCTGCAGGACGCCCAGGCCCAGTCCCAGGGTGCCCTTGATGTCGCCCTTCGCACCTTGGCCGGCAAGGATTACAAGCCGCAGTCGGTGATCTGGGAGCGCTACGCCAAGGACGTCAAGTGGGGCGACGGCACCGACAAGAACTACATCCTGCCCTGGGTGCCGGTCACCGATGCCAACGCCGATGCGCTGTACAAGCAGGTCAGCGGCGGCAAGTAACCGGTCTGAGATTCCCGCTTCTGCCCGAAGGGCGTGGGAGCGAACCGGGCGACGCTTCGCTTGTTCGCGAAGACAGTATTTCAAACGACGCATTTTCGGCGGTCATACCGGCCTCTTCGCGAACAAGTTCGCTCCCACGGCCTTCGGCCAGAATCAAAAGCTAACGTGTTTGAATCTTCAAAAAAACAGCGCTACAGGAGTCATCTTCATGTCTGAATTCTGGAACAAGGCGTTCGATCTCAATGGCCGTTGTGCGGTCATCACCGGCGGAGCAGCCGGGATTGGCCTTGCCTGTGCCAGCCTGCTGGTCGCGCGCGGCGCGCGGGTCGCACTGCTGGACCGTGACCCGGCAGTGGCCGAGGTTGCCGCCGGCCTGGGCAGCGAGCACATCGGTATTGCGGCCGACCTGCGCCGGGTCGACCAGGTCAACAGCACCATCGACAGCGTCTTCGAGCATTTCAAACGCATCGACTATCTGGTCAACAGTGCTGGCGTTGCCGTGCTGGACAAGGCCGTCGACGTCAGCGAAGAGGCCTGGGACACAACGCTGGAGATCAACCTCAAGGCCAGTTTCTTCGTCGCCCAGGCCTGCGCACGACACATGCTCGGTCAAGGCAGCGGACGCATCGTCAATCTTGCCTCTCAGGCGGCGGTCATTGGCCTGGACAGGCACGTCGCCTACTGCGCGAGCAAGGCCGCAGTGGTCGGCATGACCAAAGTGCTGGCCATGGAGTGGGCACCACACATCAACGTCAACGCCATCTCGCCCACCATCGTCGAGACCGCGCTGGGCAAAAAGGCCTGGGCGGGCGAAGTCGGAGAACGGGCCAAAACGCAGATCCCGGCAGGCCGCTTCGCCCAGCCGGAGGAAATAGCCGGGCTGGCCCTGTACCTGCTCAGCGACGCCGCCAGCATGATCACCGGCGAAAACGTAGTGATCGACGGCGGCTACAGCATCCAGTAATTCATTTTCTGTCGTGAGGATCATCGTCATGTCCACCGTCACCGAACGCACTGCCGAACAACTTTCACCGGTCATCCCGAAAACCATGCAGGCCGTGGTCTGCCACGGTCCGGAAGACTACCGGCTGGAAACCGTGGATGTGCCGACCCCCGGTCCCGATGAAATCCTCACCAAGGTCGAGCTGTGTGGCATCTGCATGGGCGACATCAAGACCTATCGCGGCGCCCCCTCGTTCTGGGGCGATGCCGAGCAGCCTCGCTACGTCAAACCACCGATGATTCCCGGCCATGAATTCGTCTGTCGTGTGGTGGCGCTCGGTCCTGGCGCCGAAAAGCGCGGCGTACAGATCGGCGACCGGGTGATTTCCGAACAGATCGTACCGTGCTGGGGCTGCCGCTTCTGTAACCACGGACAGTACTGGATGTGCCAGAAGCACGACCTTTACGGCTTTCAGAACAACGTGCAGGGCGCCATGGCCCAGTACATGATTTTTACCAGGGAAGGCATCATTCACAAGGTGCCCGACTCGATTGCCCCGGACGAAGCCATCCTCATCGAACCACTGGCCTGCTCGCTGCACGCAGCCGAACGGGCCGACGTCGATTTCGACGACATTGTGGTCGTCGCCGGTGCCGGCACATTGGGCCTCGGAATCATTGGCGCGGTGCGCATGCGTAACCCGAAAAAACTCATCGTTCTCGACATGAAGCCCGAGCGCGCGGCCCTCGCCCTGCGCATGGGCGCCGATGAGGTGTGGAACCCGGCCGAGGTCGACGTGCTGGCGAAGATCCGCGAGATAACCGACGGCTACGGTTGCGACATCTATATAGAAGCCACCGGACACCACAAGGCGGTCAACCAAGGCCTGGCGATGCTGCGCAAACTCGGACGCTTTGTGGAGTTCAGCGTATTCAACGATGAGGCCACGGTGGACTGGTCGATCATCGGTGACCGCAAGGAGCTGGACGTGCTCGGTTCTCACCTCGGCCCTTACATGTACCCGCGCGCCATCGACTTTATCGGCAACCGCAAGATCGACATGCGCGACGTCGTCACGCACAAATTTCCCCTGGCGCAGTTCAAGGAGGCGTTTGCCGTCATGGAACGCGGTGATAAATCATTGAAGGTGGTTCTGGAACCCTGATCCGCCCGATCCTTATAAAAAGAACACAGGAAATCGCGTTATGAACCGAGTGATAAACGATCCGGACCAGGTGGTCGAGGACATGCTGCGCGGCATTCTGGTAGCGCACCCCGAGCTGTCGCAAAGTGAAGGTAACCCGCGGGTCATCAGCAAAACCCGTCCCTCTGATCAAGGACGCGTCGGTATCGTTACCGGCGGCGGCTCGGGTCATGAACCGGCCTTTCTTGGCTATGTCGGCCCTGGGCTGGTGGATGCGGTAGCGGTCGGCGAGATTTTTTCCTCGCCTACGGCCAAGAGCTTTTTCGACGCCTTCCGCGCGGCCGATCACGGTGCGGGCATCGCCTGCCTGTACGGCAACTACGCGGGCGACAACATGAACGTGAAGCTGGCGATGAAAATGGCCGCCAGCAAAGACCTGCAAGTGCGTACCGTGGTGGCCAACGACGATGTGGCCTCGGCACCGAAATCCGATATCGCCAAGCGACGCGGAGTGGCCGGGGAAATTTTCATGTGGAAGATCGGCGGCGCTGCGGCCGCAAACGGTTACGATCTGGACGGCGTGATCCGCGTCGCGCAGAAGGCCGTGGATCAATGCCGATCCATCGGTATCGGCCTGACGCCCTGCACCATCGCGGCGGTCGGCAAGCCCAACTTTCAGATCCCCGACGGCAAAATGGAGCTGGGCATCGGTCACCATGGCGAACCGGGTATCGAAGTCATCGACATCGAGCCTGCAGCGGCCATGGCCGAGCGCATGCTGGAGCCGATCCTGGCCGACCGGGATTTCAGCGTGGACGACAGCGTAGTCGTGCTGGTTTCAGGCCTCGGTGCCACGCCGGTGATGGAACTCTACGTGTTCTACGCCGAAGTGGAGCGCCTGCTCAAGGCCCGGGGCTTGAAAATCCATCGTTGCTACGTGGGCAATTACTTCACGTCGCTGGAGATGATGGGGGTAACCCTGACGCTGCTGGGCCTGGACGCCGAACTGAAAACCCTGATCGACCACCCTTGCCGGTCCATCGGCATGACCCAGGCGGAGTAAACCATGAGCGAGCAATTCTCTACGCATCTCCCTGCACAACAGGGCACTCCTATCGTTGCCGACCTGGTGAGCGTGATCGTCGCCAACCGCGACTACCTCAGCGAAGTGGATGGCGCGATCGGTGACGGCGACCATGGCATCAACATGGCCAAGGGCTTCGCCCACTGCGGTCGTACCATCGAAGGCCGCCAACTGAGCCTCGCCGAAGCGCTGGACGAACTGACCCTGAGCCTGATGGAAGGCATCGGCGGCTCGATGGGCCCGCTGTACGGCAGTCTGTTCATCGGCATGGCCGATCAGGTGCGCGGCTGCGAACAGATCGACGCCGCGGCCTTCGCCAGCCTGCTGCGCGGCGGCCTCACCTCCCTGCAGGACATCACCGAAGCCGGAGTCGGCGACAAATGCCTGATGGACACCCTGATCCCGGCCGTCGAAGCCTTCGAGCAGGCCCATGCTAGAGGTGAATCATTCAGCGCCGCCCTTGACGCAATGAAAAGCGCCGCATCACAAGGGCGCGACTCCACCCGTGATCTGGTGGCGAAGATAGGCCGGGCGAGTCGCCTCGGCGAACGGTCGCTCGGCGTACTGGATGCAGGCGCGGTGTCGTGCTGCCTGATACTGACGCAACTGGCGGATTCGGTGCAGCCGAGGCTGAGATGAGCAAAAGCCGAAATTCATGAATATGATTCATGAGTCTATCCCGATAATGCTCCATTGTTGAAAAAATGACAGACCTATAAGGTGATCCGGACATCACGAAGCTGATCTGCAGATGCGGATTCGCTCGAGTTTCACCGAGGAACTGGTCATGCAAAACCCGAAAAAAATCATCGTAGTCATCGGTGCAGGCTCCATAGGGCAAGCCATCGCCCGCCGTGTCAGCGCGGGCAGGCACGTATTGCTCGCCGACCTGCGTCAGGACAACGCCGATGCGGCGGCCAAGGCGCTGGCCACCACATCGGTGGATGCACTACTTGCGCTGCCCATGCTGCACGAAACGCATATCACCGATCCCCTGCACGCTTATCAGTTGTCCAAGCGCGGCAACGCGTTACGCGTCATGGCCGAGGCAGTGCGCTGGGGCAAGTTACTCGCTGTTATTAGCCGCGTGGTAGTCGCCATCCGAGACCGGTTCCATCCAGTCAACCACCTCGCCGTCCAGCACCTCGGCAATAGCGATGTGGGTCATGGCCGTCGTTGCGGTTGCGCCATGCCAATGCTTGACGTTGGGCGCAATCCACACGGTATCGCCGGGCTTGATGGTGCGAACCGGCTGGCCTTTTTCCTGCACCAGGCCGGCGCCTGACGTGACAATCAGCGTCTGGCCCAGGGGATGGGTATGCCAGGCAGTGCGTGCGCCCGGTTCGAACGTCACCGTGGCTCCGCTTATTCTCGCGTCTTCCGAGCCCTTGAATGGCGCGTCGATGCGCACGGTACCGGTGAAATAATCGGTCGGGCCGCTGGCGGAAGGCTGTGAGCCGCTGGAATTGATGACAATCATGGGAATCCTTGAGCGTTATTGGAAGTCACTCCAATCTACCCGCCGAGAACTATTGCGACTATCGGCTACAATTCGAAAATACTTATCGACAGGGCTCATCAATGCTTCGGGAAAACGCCGCTGATCTGCTTGCCTTCCTCGCAGTCGCCAAAGAGCGAAGCTTTACCAAGGCAGCTGCCAGACTGGGTGTTTCACAATCAGCACTGAGTCACACCGTTCGCAGCCTGGAAGCGCGCCTTGGCCTGCGCCTGCTGACACGCACCACGCGCAGCGTATCGCCCACAGAGGCTGGCGAACGCCTGATCCAGAAAGTCGGCCCGCATTTCGATGAAATCGAAATCGAGCTGGCAGGACTGAGCGACCTGCGCGACACCCCTGCCGGCAAGATCCGCATCAATGCGATGGATCACTCGCTTGACCTCATCATCCGGCCAGTACTCAAGACCTTCTTGCACAAATACCCGGACATCAGTGTCGAGGTATGTTGCGACTACAGCTTTGTCGACATCGCCGCCGAAGGGTTCGATGCCGGCGTGCGTCTGGGTGAAGCCGTGGCGGACGGAATGATCGCCACCCGCATAGGCCCGGACATGCGTCTGTCGGTGGTCGGTTCTCCAGCCTACTTCGAAGGCCGCACGAAACCCGAGACGCCCAGAGACCTGACCGCGCACCGCTGCAACAATCTGCGCCTGCCTACCAATGGCGGCCTGTATGCCTGGGAGTTCGCCAAAGACAGCGAAACCCTGAACGTCCGCGTCACAGGCCAAGTCACGTTCAATGGTGTCTATCCGCTTCTGGACGCGGCGCTCGACGGCTTCGGGCTGAGTTACATTCCGCACGATCTGGTTGCCGAACATATCGAAGCCGGACGTCTGATTCAGGTGCTGGAAGACTGGTCACCGACCTTTGCCGGCTTCCACCTCTACTACCCGAGCAGACGCCAGGCATCGCCCGCGTTTGCTCTGTTACTGGAAGCATTGCGTTACCGGTGATTGATCAAACGACCAAAACGCGCAGCTCCGTAGCAACCGCTCACTGCACTTGCGCACGCAATCTGGCGGGCTCGCCGTTCTTCTCGGCGTAATGACGCGCGCGGCGCAAGACATGCTGGGTGGCTCTGCGCGCTTCCTCCTTATTGAGCTCTACATGCGCTTCCAGCAATTGCTGGGCCTGTTGCGGCCGACGTTGCAGGAGGGCCTTTAAAATACTGCCATGCTCTTCGTACGTTGCATCGATTCTGGAGGCGCTGAATTCGAGACGCCGGATGGTCCGGGTCTTTTCGGTGACTTCGTAATGCAGCCTGGCCATTTCCCGGTTGCCCACCGCCTCGACCAACGCGCAATGGAAGCGTTCGCCCAGCCCGGCGAGGATATCGGTGTCTCTCAATCGCTCGTTTTTCGGCACCAGCCAGGTGCGTATGAGTTCGTCGATCAGCGGCTCGACGCTCAGGTCCATCAAACCCAGCCTGGCGAGCGCCGCCAGCTCGAGCACCACCCGAACGTCATACAGCTCCTCGAAGTGATGAGGGTCGAAGGGCCGCACCTGCCAGCCGCTTCGGTAATAAACCTCCACATAGCCTTCCTGCTCCAGCCGGAACAATGCCTGCCTGACCGGTGTACGACTGGCCTGAACACGCTCGGCTATTTCACCTTCAGTAAATCGTTCGCCGGGTAATAGACGAAACTCGGAAATGTCTTCTTTGATTCGGGCGTAAATCCGCTCGGATAGCGTTTCCGGGCGTTCTTTCAACTTTTTGGCGCATGCTGTCTGCATTGATGATTCGTCCTTGTAATCCAGTTACTTAACCTTGGCGCAGATGACCTGCGGCACTGCCTGACATCCACCAGCGTGGAAATTCTGCAATCCCTTCAATCACCGCATCCACGTTTTGCCGATGGGCCTCGAACAGCCTCGGGTCATATTTTCCGGTACGCACCAGCAGGCTGCTGGCACCGACCGCTTTCGCCCCTGCGCAGTCAGTCAGAACGTCGTCGCTGATGACCACTACGTCCGGGTTCGTATCGTCTGTAGCGATGCCTCTGAACGCCGGCCGTATCGAATCGGGGACCAGCAGATGGCACTTGAGGTGCGGATGTTGCTGCAAATAGCCCAGACAGGCCGTGGTGGCGGTCTGGATTTCGTCGGGGACGACCTCGATTCCGGCGCGACAAAGCTCCTCTGCCAGCTCCTCGGGCATCTTCGCCGTGGTGTTGGTCAGCAATTGCAGCCTCAAACCCTGGGAACGCGCGAAGCTCAATGCATCGGCTGCGCCCGGCAGAGGCTGCCCCTTGAGCATGAGTGTGCCGTCAATATCGAAAAGCAGGCTGTCGAAGCGCATGGATAAGCTCCCTGTGGCTGAAATTATCGAGTCAGGTGTCAGAATGTGGCTGTCAGCCAATGGCGAATCGCGGGCAATGTCACTTCAGCGTCGGCAGGACGTGGCAAGGGCGTGCTGCTGGCGTCCAGCAATACGCCACGCAACCACGGGTCAGTGGCACATACCGTGTGGTCGCCACCTTTTCGGCTGACGCGAACGGCGTGTTCTGAACGGGCGGCCAGCAGTCAATCTGGCCAAGGAGCAGGCGACCTGACAGCCTGCGCTGTCAGGGTCATCCCCGTTCAGGCGAAGTCAAAAGGTCCTTCGAAGCGGCCTATCGGCACCCAATGGGTGATCAGGCCCGTGTCGGCTTTCCAGTGGTGCAGCAGCAATGCAGGCGGTTCGACATAGGAGGCGTCGGCAGCCTCGGGGTGCAGTCGCAAGGCGATGGCCGTCGTCGTGCTCGGTGCCGTACACATCAGCGTGCCGCCGAAGCGCAGCTGCATGAAGCGATGAATATGCCCGCAGACGATGCGCTCGATGGCCGGGTATCTGCTGACGACCTCCGCCAGCCGCTCGCCCCTTTCACAGCGATACGCATCGATGTAGGGAATGCCGCTTGAAAACGGCGGCTGGTGCATCATGATCAGCGTCGGCTTGTCCGGCTCCAGCGCCAGTGTGCTGTCCAGCCACCGTATCGCCGTGTCGGTCATATCGCCGTGATGCTGCTCGGGGACGCTGATATCCAGACCGATAATGCGCACCGGCGCAGAACCCGAGTAGACGAAGCTGCAATCCTGATCATTGATGAAGTAATCGTGCTCGGCAAAGGCGTCGCGCAGGTTCTGCCGATGATCATGGTTGCCCGGTATCATCAGCAGTTTTTGCCGTAGCGGTTGCAGCAACTCCCGAGCCATCGCGTACTCTTCGGGCCGCCCCTCGTCCACCAGATCACCGCTGAACAAAATCAGATCGGGTGCTGGGTCGAGGGCGTTTATCGTGTCGACGGCGGCGGCCAGCATGGCATTGGAGTCCACCACGCCTTGATAGAGTTGCCCTCTGGGCCGTACATGTGTGTCCGAAATGTGTGCTATCAGCATTCCATTACCTCAATCGTGTCCGGGTCGCGTGTTCACTCATGCAGTGAACCTGCAACGACCGGGCCAGACCGCGCCTCAATCACCGGCCCTGGCCACTGCCACCCTCACACCTCGGGAAACACCGGCTCCCCCAGGTTGAGCATGAGCCGGTTGGCCCAGGCGAATATCGAGATGGCGTGAATCAGGTCCAGTACCTGTGCCTCGTCCAGCCCCTGTTCGTACAGCGTCTGGATATGCCCGGCGTTGAGCGAAGCCGGTTCAAGCGTCAGGTCGATGGCGAACTGCACGATCGCTTTTTCACGTGCCGTGGTGCCTGCAGTCGCGGGGTCGGCAAACACCTGGGCGATGACGTCATTGCGTTTGGCCAGTTGTTCGAAGCGTTGCGCATGCACCGACGCGCAATACACGCAGCGGTTGATACGCGACACCACGGTACTTGCCAGCTCTCGTTCGGCGCGCGACAGGCCGCCGGGGGCGTACATGATCGCGTTGAACGCCTGAGAGCGCTGGCGAAGAATGTCCGGATGATGGGCCAGCGTCAGGTAGTAATCCGAGGTCTTGGCCTGCGGATGGCTTTCTTCAAGCACAGCGACCTGCTCGGCGCTCGCGCTGTCGAGGTCAACGGTGGGCAACCAGGCCTTCCAGCCCAGCACCTGATTGGTGAAACCTTCAATTTCTATGAGTTCGCTCATCAGGCTGCTCCGGCAGACTTTAAAGCACCCAGCCCTGCGGCCAGACGCACCTGGTAGGACAGAAAAGCGATCAGTTGCGCCAGTACCACGATTTCAGCGGTGCTCAGGCCCTGCTGTTGCAGCGCCTGCAATGCGCTTTGATCGCCGTGTACCGGAGACTCGATCAAGGTTCGCGTAAAGCGCAGGATCGCCGCCAGACGCTGATCCTCCAGCAGATCGATTCGGCTGGCGTCCACATCGGCCAGCACGTTTGCCTCGGCGCCGGCCGTCTGCAGCTGCGACAGGTAATACCCGCTCAGGGTCGGCTGCCCGCTCAGCAGCGTTGCGTAGTAGGCCACCCAGAGGCGTTCGCTCAGTGACAGGTTGTGCGCCAGTGCCGGGTCGAAAAACAAGTCCTGGCTGCCCTGGGTTGCCAGGGCCACCTTGTCCCGCGCATGCCGAACCGCGTGCAGCGGGCTGCCCGGCGCGATACCCAGCAGGCTGTCGAGCACGTCCGGTGTCGTTGAATGTTCAGTCGATGTCATGAAAGGTCCTGCGAGGCTGTGGTTGCATTCGCGCAGCGCTGGCAAAAGCGGCGCGGTCATGGAAGAAAATCAAGGCTGCTCGGTGACCATGGTCGCTGCAGTGCGGTCGCTGACCAGTGGCTCGACCTTGAGGCCTTTGCGCGCTGCCCAGATGTTCTGGTAATGGAACAGCGGGATGATGCCGACGTCATCGCTGACAATCTGCACCGAGTCCTGGAGAATCTTGCGCCGCCTGGCCTCGTCGAATTCAGCGGTCGAATCAGCCAGGGCCTTGTCCACCAGCGGATTGCTGTAATGGCCCCAGTTCGAAGCGCCCTGCCCTTTGCTGCTGTCGACCGTGGTCAGAATATTGGTCAGGGCATAGGCCGCTTCGCCGGTGCCATTGCCCCAGGCAATCACGCTGATCGCCAGTTCATTCTTGTTCGCCTTGCCCGCGTACACCGCCCACGGCAATACCTCCAGCTGAACCTTGACGCCAATCCGCGTCCAGAACTGCGCCACCGCCTGCATGACCTCCGGTGCCTGCGGATAACGGTCGCCCGGCACATGCACAGTCAGTTGGAAGCCTTCGGGGAAACCTGCCTGCGCCAGCAGGTCCTTGGCCTGCTTGAGGTCATAAGGGATGTTCTTGATCTGCGGGTTGTAACCGAACGTGTTGGCCGGCATCCATTGATTGGCTTCGGTGACGGTGCCTTGCATGATGCGCTCGTTGATGGCCGGACGATTGATCGCCAGGGACAGCGCCTTGCGCACGCGTACATCCAGCAGCGGGTTTTCGGCCAACGGCTTGCCCGCGTTGTCGCGAATGAATTCGTTCGGACCGGCACGGAAACTCGGCTGAATGATCAGCGCACGCAGCCCCTGATAGGCGAAGACATTGACGTTCGGCGTTTTGCGCAGGCGCGCCACATCGGTAGGCGATACCTTGTCGATCACGTCGACATCGCCTGCCAGCAAGGCCGCGGTACGGTTGGCGGCGTTGGCGATGAAACGGAAATCAACCTTGTCCCAGGTCGGTTTGCCACCCCAGTAATTGTCGTTGCGAGCGAATATCGTGCGATCGCCCGGCACGAACGAGACAAACCGGTAAGGCCCGGTGCCGATCATCGCCTTGCCCGAGTTGTAATCGGCGCTGCTGGCTGCCGCACCGGCATGACGACTGACGATATAGATCGAATCGATGTCCGGCAGCAGATTGGCATTGGGCGAACGGGTCTTGATGATCAGCGTGTGATCGTCCCTGGCCTTGATCGATTCAACGGTACGCATGGCACCTGCATACGAGGCCACGCTGCCGGGCACGTTTCGCGCGCGCTCGAAGGAGAAGACCAGGTCATCAGCGGTCAGCGGCGTGCCATCCTGCCATTTGACGTCATCACGCAGGGCGAACTCCCAGGTGGTGTCATCCACCACCTTCCAGCTCTTGGCCAGACCTGGCAGGGTCTTGTCGTCACGGCGGCTGACCAGCGATTCGAAGGCATGCAGCGCTACCGAGCGGTCGCCTGCATAATTGTTCAGCTGTGGGTCGAGGGACGAGACCGGGTCGGCGTAACCGATGCGCAAGTCCTGTGCCGTGGCACCGCCGGCGGCCAGCAAGAGAGCCGACGCCAGCAATGAACGAACGAGTGGTTTCATGGGTGGTTCCTTGTACGCAATGGCAGAGAGTAACGGGCTTCAGGTGCCCGTTCAGCGTTGGTCATTCAGGTGACAGGCGCTCTGGTGATTCGGCGAAACCTCCCGCAGCGCTGGAACTTCCTCGCGACAGCGCGCCAAGGCGTGCGGGCAGCGAGGGTGGAAATGACACCCGGCAGGCGGGTCAAGCGGGCTGGGGATTTCCCCTTGGATCGCGTCATAACGGGTACTGCGAATATCGAAGCGCGGGATCTGCGCCAGCAAAGCCTGGGTGTACGGGTGATTGGCCCGCGCGAACAAGTCATCGACCGATGCCGTCTCGACCACACGACCCAGGTACATCACGATGACCCGATCGCAGAGGTGCTCGACGACGCCCAGGTCATGGCTGATAAACAGATAGGTCAGGCCCAGCTCGTCGCGCAGGTCCATGAACAGATTGAGGATCTGCGCCTGAATCGACACGTCCAGCGCCGCCACCGACTCGTCGCACACCAGCAGTTCCGGCTGCACCGCCAGCGCACGGGCAATCCCGATGCGCTGGCGCTGGCCACCGCTGAACTGATGCGGATAGCGCTGGCGCAATTGCGGGCTGAGCCCGGCACGCTGTAATTGCGCACTGACGTAATCATCTGCGCCCTTGCGGTCGGTCAGGCCGTGCAACAGCGCACCTTCGCCGACGATCCGGTCGACACGCAGACGCGGGTTGAGGCTTGACGAAGGGTCCTGAAAAATCATCTGCACTTTCAGGCGCAGCGCCTTGCGCTCCTGCGGGGTCAGGCTCTCCAGCGGTTTGCCGTCTACCGATGTGGTGCCCGAGGATACCGGCAGCAGCCCGGCAACCATGCGCCCCAGGGTCGATTTGCCACAACCCGACTCGCCCACCAGCCCGACCACTTCACCGCGCGCAATGCGCAGATCGACACGATCCACGGCGTGGGTCAGCGGTTTCGGGCGTGTAAAGTGCAGCCGTTGCAGGAGCCCCTGAAGGGAGCGCTCATCCACGGGTTTGCCGAAGGTCTTGCTGACCTGATGCAGCTCGATGAGGGGAATCTGATCACTGGGCATCGGCCGCTCCTGGGTGAAAACAGCGAACCGTCTGGCCCGGTCGCGCCTGGTGGGGTTGCGGCTCCTGCGCACAGACCTGCGAGGCTCTGGGGCAGCGCGCTGCGAAAGCACAACCGACCGGCATCGACAGCAGGTCGGGCGCCATGCCCGGGATCTGCCGCAGGCGCTGGCCGCGCTGGTTGCGACTTGGCAGGCTGTCGATCAGCCCTTGTGTGTAGGGGTGCTGCGGACGATCCAGTACATCGGCGACCGGACCCTGCTCGACGATGCGCCCGGCGTACATCACCGCCACATCGTCAGCCAGCCCGGCGATCACGGAAAGATCATGGGTGATCCAGATCAGCGAAGTGCCCTGCTCGCGCACCAGCTTCTGCACTTCACTGAGAATCTGCGCCTGAATGGTCACGTCCAGCGCCGTGGTCGGCTCATCGGCGATGATCAGGTCCGGTGCATGCAGCAGCGCGATGGCGATCGCCACCCGCTGGCGCATGCCGCCGGACAACTGATGCGGATAGGCGCGCAGACGTTCTTCCGGGCTGGCGATGCCCATCAGCGCCAGCGTGCGGCTGGCGTGTTCGCGGGCCTCGCGCCTGCTCAGCGGGCTGTGGGCACGTACGGCTTCGATCATTTGCGTGTCGACCCGCAGCACCGGATTGAGGGTCATCATCGGGTCCTGAAAGATCATCGCTACCCGGTTGCCCTGAATGCCACGCAGTTGTGAGGCAGACAGCCTGGTCAGATCGCGCCCCTTGAACAGCACCTGGCCGCCGCTGATGCGTCCGGGTTCATCGACCAGGCCGAGGATCGAAAAGCCGGTGACCGACTTGCCCGAACCGGACTCACCCACCAGGCCGAGAATGCGTCCCGGCTCTACGCGCAGTGACACATCGCGCACCGCTGGCAACACCCCGGCGCGGGTATGAAACGAAGTGCACAGGTTGCGCACCTCCAGGGTCGGCTGTTGGACTGCGTCAGGCACAGACGACATTTCAGGCACGCTCATCGCTGTAACCTCGGGTTCAGGACATCGCGCAAACGGTCACCGACCAGATTGATTGCAACGATCGTGATCAACAGCGCCAGGCCCGGAAACAGACTGATCCAGTATTCATTGCTGAGCATGTATTGAAAGCCGTTGGCAATCAGCAGCCCCAGCGACGGCTCGGTGACCGGCACGCCCAGGCCAAGAAACGACAGGGTCGCTTCCAGTGTGATGGCGCGGGCAATCTGCAAGGCGCCGATCACGATCAGCGGTGGCAGGCAGTTGGGCAGAATGTGGCCAACCACAATACGCAGCGGCCCCACGCCCTGCCCGCGCGCCGCATCGACGTATTCACGGCGGCTTTCGGTCAGCGCCTGACCGCGTGCAGTGCGCGCGTAATAGGCCCATTCGAGCACTATCAGGGTCAGCATCACGTTGCCGACACCCTTGCCCAGCCAGGCAAGGATCATCAGCGCCATGAGAATCACCGGGAACGACAGCAGCAGGTCGACCAGACGCATCAACAAGGCATCGAGCCAGCCGCCGACATACGCAGATACAAGCCCGAGCAGCGTACCGAGCACTGCCGCAATCAACGCCGAGCCAATGCCGACCCACAGGCTGATGCGCAGCCCGTAGATAATCGCCGAGACCAGATCGCGGCCCTGCCCGTCTGTGCCCAGCCAATAGGTGTAACCGCTGTCACCATTGAGGCTGCCAGGCGGCATGCGCGCGTCCATGACGTTGAGCTGCATCAGGTCGTAGGGGTTCTGCACCACAATCCACGGCGCCAGGGCTGCAACCAGCACAATGATCAGCAGGACCACCAGGCCCGTCACCGCCGTGGGCGAGCTGAAGAACTCGGTGAACACGCGTCGCCAGGGCGACTGGGCCTGCAGCAGCGTGCTGCCGATCGGGGCTTTTTCAATGACATTCATCGCGATGCCTCGATGCGTACGCGTGGGTCCAGCAGGTAATACAAGCCGTCGACGATCAGGTTGAGCACCACGAAAATCACCACGACCACCATCAGGTAAGCGACCACCACCGGGCGGTCGAGCATGTTGATGCTGTCGAGAATCAGCTTGCCGGCACCCGGCCAGGCAAAGATGCTTTCAGTCACCACGGCATAGGCGATGGTCGAGCCCAGTTCCATGGCCAGCACCGTCACCACCGGAATCATGGTGTTGCGCATGACGTGCATGCACATCACGCGCATCGGTGACAGGCCCTTGGCCCGGGCGAACTTGACGAATTCCTGGGGCAGCACTTCGCGCACGCCCGCACGGGTCAGGCGCAGCACCAGGGAAATCTTGAACAGCGCCAGGTTCAGCGCCGGCAATAGCAGGTGCTGCAAACCGTCCAGCGTCAGCCATGACCATTGCACGCCCAGCCACTCACGGGTTTCGCCGCGGCCGCTGGCCGGCAGCCAGCCGAGGGTGATGGAGAACAGCATGATCATCATCAAGGCCACCCAGAAGGCTGGCAGCGAGAAGCCGACAATGCTGGCGGCCATCATCAACCGGGACAGCGGATGCTCGGGGTACATACCGGCAAACATGCCCAGCGGCACACCGATGACCACCGCCAGAAACAGGGCGCTGAACGCCAGTTCGAACGTTGCGGGCAAACGCTGCAGAATCAGGCGCATGGCATCCTCGTGATACACGAAGCTTTGCCCCAGATTGCCGTGAATCGCGCCCTTGAGAAAAATCAGGTACTGCTGCCACAGCGGCTGGTCAAGACCCAAATGCGCAATGGCCTGCAGACGCTCGGCCTGATTGAGGTCTTCACCGACCAGAATGTCCATCGGGTTGCCGATGGCATTGAGGCCGACGAACACCACCAGCGTCATCAACAGGATGACCAGCAACGATTGAGTCAACCGACGCAGCGCCCAGCCGATCATTGGCGCAGCTCTGCGGCGTCTGGCTGGCTGACGACCCACTCATCGCCCAGCAGCTCTGGCTCGGCGTAATCGAGCATGGTGTCGAAATGCAGGGCGATGTCCTCGTTGAACAACTGCCCGACCAGCGCATGGGCCAGACGTTTGGAGCCCTCGCTGATGGCAGGGATGTCCCCGGACACCGCGCCATAGCTCAACGCGGCCGGATAACTGAAGCAGTGAATGTGGTTCAGCCCCGGGCAGGCGCCTGGGGTCTTTTCCTGAAATTCGAAGCAGTTACCCAGATCCGGCAGCACAGCCAGTTCCGCATCGGTTTCGCCGCTCGGGGCTTCGAAGCGATCCTGCCAGACGCGGATCTGCGCAGAGAATGGCGCAAACTCCGGACGCTGGCGGAAGTCGGTGCGAAACCCGGTGGCAAATACCACGAAATCGGCCTCGATACGCGCCTTCGGCGTATTCAGCCACACGCCTCCGGCAGCGCTCTGTTCGACGGAAAGCACCGGGCTGTCGAGCATGAACCGCGCCTTGCCGGAAGCGGACACTCTGAGCGTACTGCCGCGCGGCGGTGGCACCTGCTGGGTATTGAGGTAGTGGCGAATGCGCCATTTCCAGATGTCCGGCAGGCGCCAGTAGCCATGCACCATGCCGGGATTACCGACGCCCTTGCCTTTGTTGATGCGCGGCAGCTCGGCGCGCCGGATCAGCAGATCGACCCGCGTTGCGCCGGCCTCCAGCGCCGTGGCGGCGCTGTCCATCGCAGAGGCACCACCGCCGATGACTGCAACGCGCTTGCCGGCGAACCAGCTGTCCTGCAAACCCGACGCCGAATGCGTCCACAAATGCTCCGGCAACTGCCGGGCAAAGTCGGGCACCCAAGGGCCGCCCAGACCGTCACGCCCCGTGGCGAGCACCACATGGCGGGCCAACAGAAACCGCGTCTGTACCGGCGTGACAACGTCCAGTTCAATCAGACCGTCCGCTCTTGGCGCTACCCGGCTAATACGGTGCTCATTGCGTACGTCCAGCGCCAGCACCTTGCGATACCAGCGCAGATACTCGGCCCATTGCAAACGTGGAATCTTGTCCAGCAACGCCCAGCCATCGGCGCCGAATTGCGCTTCGTACCAGGCGCGAAACGTCAGCGCTGGCAAGCCCAGTGCCGGTCCGGTCAGCTGCTTTGGCGAACGCAGGGTTTCCATTCGCGCCGTGGTGGCCCAGGGGCCTTCGAAACCTGCTGGTGACTGATCGAAAATCACCGCCGCGACACCGAGATTGCGCAGCTCTGCGGACAGGGCAAGGCCGGCCATGCCTCCGCCGATGATCGCCACGTCGAGTACGGCCTGCCCTGCGCTGATCCTGGGCTTGACCCATGGCCTGGCGGGCAGATCCAGCCAGGCCAGATCCTGCTGCAAGCGAGCTTCCAGAGCAGCCAGGCCAGCGGGTGCATTCACATCGGACATTGATCGGTACTCGAAAAAATGATCGGGCTACAAGCCCGAGCCTTGATTCAAAGCACTTCAAGAATCATTCCAATAGTGTGATAAATGAATTCTTGAAGCCTTTGAATGCTTAATTCGAATAGTAAAAGCCGATTTTTATTCTCGCAACGCGCAAAAAAGCATATTTGTATTCCCAAATAGAATATTAAAGGACTTTACGAGCCGTAAAACGAGGCGTTACCCAGGGTATTCATGGGCGAGCTGCGTCCGATCTTCAGTCTTGCGCACCACGACTGGCGCTACCAACGCCCGGGCCTGAAGGCTGTATGCATTGCCCTCTTACTCGGCATAAATGCTCTGTAACAGGGCATCGTGCGCGCTGGCTTCGTGCATGATCATTTCCGGCAAGAGGATTTTTGCGCTGTCGGCAATTTCATCGATCAGCGCGCGCGCCACATCCGACAACGGGCTGGCGAAGGCGGAAATCAGCCCGAAGAAAAACGGAATGTTGCAGGCGATCGGTCTGACGACCACGCCTTGCACCGGCACGCCCATGGCCGTGAACGGATCGACCAGCGCAATGCCCAGCCCGACCCTGGCCATCTGCATGGCAATCAGCGACGTATTGGTGTCCAGCATGCGCGGCGGCTGACCACCCGCCTCCTGAAACGCCTTGTCGATGCGTCGACGAAAGCGATACGGGTTGGCCATGGTGATCAACGTTTGCTGACGCAGCAGCTCCATCGACAGCACCTCATGAGCGGCCAGCGCTGAATCGGCGGGCAATACCGCCACACAAGGCGCCTCGCCGATCCAGTGGATTTGCAGACCACGATGCTCCAGCGGCAGGCTGACCGCTCCCAGGTCCATGGTTTTCGACAGGACGGCCTGAACCACGTTCTCCGGAGACATGCTCTGCAACTGAATCTGTTGCGGACGCAGGTGCTCGGGCAGCCGCGACAAGGCTGTGGGCAGCAGGCCGGCCGCCAGGGCCGAGATCGCCACCAGCTTGATCTGGTGGTTCTCCTCCTGGGCAATGTGCTGCGCACGCTGGCGGATGTTGCGCACACCCAGCAGCGCACTCTCCACCTCGCCATACATCATGAACGCCTTGTGGGTAGGCGTGACCTTAGGCCCGCTGCGTTCGAACAACGCAAAGCCCAGCTCCTGTTCAAGTTCCTGAATGGCCCGGGTGACCGAGGGTTGAGACCGGCCGAGCATTTTCCCTGCCGCCGTGACACTGCCTGCCGACATGACCGCCGCGAAGGCTTCGAGCTGACGCAAATCCATAAGCATGCCTTGATCGATACACCGCCGATGAGGAAGCACGACACAGTGCTCCCCGGTTCAAAGCGCGAAAGTCTACACGCTGGTAGCGCCTGGCGTGAGCAAGCACCTCATCCGGCGATCATTACCCGGTTTCGGCCCTGCTGTTTGCCCATGTACAGCGACGTGTCGGCACGATTGAGGGCCAGCTGGAAGGCCTCGCCCGTGGCGATGGTCGCCACCGCGACTGTAGCGCTGACGGCGATGATGCGCTCATTGATCCGCCCGGCCTCTTCGGCGATACGCCGCCAGATACGTTCGGCCGCGCGCAGCGCATCTTCGGGCGTAGTGTCCGGCATGAGCACCAGAAATTCCTCGCCGCCCCAGCGTGCCGCCATATCGCTGCTGCGTACGCTTGAACCGATGATCTCGGCCACCCGTTGCAGAACCACATCGCCGGTTTCATGCCCATGGATATCATTGATCTGTTTGAAATGATCGATGTCCAGCAGGATCAACGAAGCCGACAGCCCCTGCCGCCTGGCTTCCAGTTCGCGTATGCGATGCAGCACTCGTCTGCGCGTGTAGAGATTGGTCAGGCTGTCGCGGTTGGCGATATGAAACAGGCTCAGTTGCATCGACGAGGTGAAACGTACCGACAGTGCAGTGGCGTAAATCGACAGAGTGGTCGCTGTGAGTACGTTGACGATACCGAACGCATCGAGCACGTTCTGGCTCAGACCGGTTCCCTGCCCCGTGTATCGGCGAAAAACGAAGCAGCCCACCAGCGACAGCAGAATCGCCACGCTGTAGGCAATGCGTCTGATGACGTTGAGTTGAAACGTGAAGGCAATGACCGGAATCACGCAAAATATGTAAAAACTGAAGTTGCTTTCCCAGCCCAGTTGCCATGTCGCGAGCACGGCATGGCCGATGATTTCCAGGCACATCAATTGTCCGGCTTGTCGATGCCGCCCCCTGCGGATCAGGTAGATGCAGTTGACATAAATCAGTGTGCTGACGATGTTCGCCATCCACATGATCTTCATGCCCAGGCCCAGAAACACTGTCAGCAACACACAGTGAATGCCCAGAGCGACATAAACGATCGGGGTGATGTGTTTCCAGAACTGGATAGCCGTGTCCTTGAACAGCTGGGTGCGGTCTTCCGTCGGAAGGCTCATCATCACGTTATCTCGAAATGCAGGTGGAATATGACCCTCGGCGTAGGGTTGAGATCATGACGTATTGTCGGCCTGAACCGACGCCGCTTTATACAGCGACTGGATAATATGTTTGTCTGCAGCGCCCGAACCCAGTGAATGCCGGAAGGACTCAAATGGACATCATTGAGCCCGGGTAGTGCAATCCCGTGGCTGACTTTTTCATATTCCGCCGGCCGTGTCGGCAGCATCCGGCATTACGCAGTGAGTTTGCACCCACTGGCAGCGGGTGGCGGTTTTTCGTCGTTTTACAGTAGCGATCCTGATGCTCCGCAAATATTATCGGGAGCGGACCTTGTGTTGATCACGTATTGCTCGTCAGCCCGCCCAGACGCAGGCAGCCCTGAATGATTCGGAAGGAAGCGTACCGATGGAACGTCTCACTGCAAAAGACTTTGCTCCTGAACTGCTTGAGCTCTATGACTACTACGCGCACGGCAGGATCAATCGGCGCGAGTTTCTCGATCGCGCAGCGCTGTTCACCTTTGGCGGCCTGACCGCCAGCGCGCTGCTTGCCTCGCTGAGCCCCAACTACGCGCTGGCCGAACAGGTGGAATTCACCGACCCGGACATTGTTGCCGAGTATGTTTCCTACCCTTCGCCCAAGGGGCATGGTCAGGTTCGCGGCTATCTGGTACGCCCGGCCAAAGCGGCCGGGAAAGTACCCGCAGTGGTTGTCGCACATGAGAATCGCGGCTTGAACCCGTACATCGAAGACGTGGCGCGCCGCGTTGCCAAAGCCGGTTTCATTGCGCTGGCGCCTGACGGGCTATCCTCGGTCGGCGGCTATCCGGGCAACGATGACAAGGGCCGTGAGCTGCAGCAGACGGTCAACCCGGAAAAGCTCATGAACGACTTCTTTGCCGCCATCGAGTGGCTGATGAAGCATGACGCAACCACCGGCAAGGTCGGCATCACCGGTTTCTGCTACGGCGGCGGTGTGGCCAATGCTGCTGCGGTCGCGTATCCGGAACTGGGTGCTGCGGTGTCGTTCTATGGGCGTCAGCCCAACGCCGAAGACGTGGTGAAGATCAAGGCGCCGGTGATGATTCACTACGGCGAACTGGATACCCGCATCAACGAAGGCTGGCCAGCCTATGAAAAAGCCTTGAAAGCGGCGGGCAAGACGTACGAAACGTACATTTATCCGGGCGCCAATCATGGTTTCCACAACGATTCCACCCCACGCTACGACGAAGCAGCGGCCAAACTGGCCTGGGATCGTACATTGGGGTGGTTCAACAAGTACCTGGTTTAAGTTCTGACCGAACGGCGCGACGCAGATCGGTGACGCTGAGCGTCACGCAAGGCATTCCCACGCTGGAAAATGCCACTATCGTGCGACGCTCCGCGTGGGCATGCCGTTCTGGACGCTCTGCGTCCTCTCTTATAGCGCCCTCACCCGTTCCAGCAGTACCTGTAATGGATGCTGCACCACCTTGCCATCCTGGCGCTTGACCTGGCTGCGGCATGAGTAGCCATCGGCGATCAGTCGACCTTCAGCGCCGTGCCGCGCCACCAGTGGCTGCCAGGACTGACGGTAGATGGTATCGCTGGTTTTCGCGTTTCGGGTTTCATGCCCATAGGTGCCGGACATGCCGCAGCAACCACTGGCCAGCACCTCCAGCTTGAGCCCGGCGCGGGCAAAGGCTTTCTGCCAGAGGCCGACACTGGCGGGCTCGTTGGTCTTTTCAGTGCAATGCGGCAGGAAGTAGTACGTTTCTGCCGACGCGCCATCACCACCTTCCTCGACCGTAGACGCCAGCCATTCCTGCGGCAGCATGACCTCGGGCACATTCTCGCTGCCCAGCGTCTTGCTGTACTCCTGGCGGTAAACCAGGGTCATGGCCGGGTCCAGACCGATCAGCGGGATGCCGTACCCGGCCAGCTTGCCCAGCGACTGACTGTTGAAACCGGCAGCTTTCTCGAACGCCTGCAGAAAACCCTGCACCTGCAGCGGCTTGCCATTGGGCGCAAACGGTGCGAGGTAGACCTGATAACCGAGACGTGAAATCAGCTCCAGCCAGTCTGCCGCCAGCGGGGTTTCGAAGTATCGGGTGAATGCATCCTGAACCAGCACCACCGTGCGCTTGCGCTCTTCCTCGCTCAATGCGGCCAGACGCTGCGGCGTGGCGATGCCCACATTCCAGCGAGCACAAGCCGCACGGAAGTCGGTCAGGCTCAATAACGGGCTGTCGACCATGCCGGCCACATGTTCGAGCAGGTAACGCACCGGCCTTGCGCCCATGATCGCGTTGTACAGCTTCGGAAAGCGCGCCAGGTGCGGAATGCTGAACTCCAGCGAGCCAATCAGATAATCCTTGATCGGGCGCAGGTAGCGGCTGTGGTACAGCTCGAGAAAGCGCGAACGGAACTCGGGCACGTTGACTTTCACCGGGCACTGTCCCGCACAGGACTTGCAGGCCAGGCAACCGGCCATGGCGTCGTAGACTTCGTGGGAGAAATCCTTCTGCCCCGCCACCCTGGCGACACTGTTGACGGTTCGCTCGGCAAGGCTTTTCAGCACATTGGCACTGCGCGCCCTGGCGCTGGCGGTGAGGACATTGACGTCCTGCTCGCCTTGCAGGCGCAGCCATTCCCTGACCAGCGAAGCGCGGCCCTTGGGTGAGTGAATTCGGTCACGGGTGGCCTTCCACGACGGACACATGGCGTCGTCGGTGTCATAGTTGTAACAGGCGCCATTGCCATTGCAGTGCAACGCGCTGTCGTAGCTTTGCCAGACCCGTTCATCGATCGTACGATCCAGATCGCCACGCAACGTCACTTCATCCACCAGCGTCAGGCGCGCGTCGGGCACTGTGGCAGGCGTGGCGATCTTGCCGGGGTTAAGCTGGTTGAACGGGTCGCAGGCGGCCTTGAGGGCCTGCAACGCGGGATACAACTCGCCGAAATATTCAGGCACGTATTGCGAACGCAGACCCTTGCCATGCTCACCCCACAGCAGCCCGCCATAACGCTTGGTCAGCGCCGCGACTGCGTCGGAAATCGGCCGAATCAGCGCAGCCTGCGCGGGGTCCTTCATGTCCAGAATCGGCCGCACGTGCAGCACGCCGGCATCCACATGGCCGAACATGCCGTATTGCAGGCCGTGGCTGTCCAGCAGCGCACGGAACTCCTGAATGTAATCGGCAAGATTTTCCGGCGGCACGGCAGTGTCTTCGACAAACGGCTGCGGCCTGGCTTCACCCTTGACGTTGCCGAGCAGCCCCACCGAGCGCTTGCGCATGGTGTAGACGCGATTCACTGCCGCACTGCCAGCCGCCAGCGTGTGGCCGAGACGCAGCACCGACGTGTCAGTCTGCAAGTGCGCAACGAACGCATGAACGCGCTGCTCCACTTCACTCAACTCATCGCCGCTGAATTCGATCAGGTTGATGCCCAGCGTCGGCGTTGCAGGGTCCTGGGGGAAATACTCGGCCACGCCATGCCAGACGATATCCTGCATGGCCAGCATCAGCACCTTGGAGTCCACGGTCTCGATGGACAGCGGCTTGTGCGCCATCAAGGCCTTGGCGTCCCGTAGGGCGTCCATGAAACCGGCATAGCGAACGTTGACCAGAATCGAATGTTTGGGGATCGGCAGGACGTTGAGTCGGGCCTCGACGATAAAACCCAGCGAGCCTTCAGAGCCGCAGAGCACGCTGTTGAGGTTGAAACGCCCGTCTTCCTCGCGCAGGTGCGCCAGGTCGTAACCGGTCAGACAGCGGTTAAGCGGTGGGAAAACATCCTTGATCAATTGTGCCTGCGTATCGGCAATCTGCTGCGCGCAACGATAAACGTCGCCGGCGCGGTCGACGCGTGCCTGCTCGCTGGCCAGTTGTTCGACATTCAGTGCATGGCTGTTGACGTACGAACCGCCCAGCAACACGGTCGATAGCTCAAGGACGTGATCACGGGTCTTGCCGTAGGTGCAACTGCCCTGCCCGCTGGCATCGGTGTTGATCATGCCGCCAATCGTGGCACGGTTGGAAGTCGACAGTTCCGGCGCGAAAAACAGCCCGTGCGGCTTGAGCGCGGCATTGAGCTGGTCCTTGACCACGCCGGTCTGCACGCGCACCCAACGTTCCTCGACGTTGATCTCGAGAATAGCGTTCATGTGTCGCGACAGGTCGACCACCACCCCGTCGGTCAGTGATTGCCCGTTGGTCCCGGTGCCGCCACCACGCGGGGTCAACACCACCTGTTGGTGCTCGGGCCGCGCCGCCAGCCGGGCGACGATTGCGACGTCATGGCTGTCCATCGGGAACACGGCAGCCTGTGGCAGGCGCTGGTAGATGGAGTTGTCAGTGGCCAGCACGGTGCGCGAACCGTGGTCACGGGCTATTTCGCCACGAAAGCCGGCCTCCGCCAGGGCATTGAGGAAACGGTCATAGTGACCGATCTGCTCAGAGGTCGGTTTCAGCAGCGCAATCATGGTGGTCTTCCTCGCTAGGCGTTTTATATGCAAAGCACGTATGCTTCGAAACGCTCGAATGCATGGCGTTATCAACGGTCAGCGTGATTCTCCTGCCTGTCATGCTTCAGTGCAAACGTAAAACCTGCCGTTTTTCCATGAGTTTTATGAATGAACACCCGAAGACTGACGCCCTCCATGTCGCTGCTGCTCGCCTTCGAGGCCGCCGCCCGGCATGGCAGCTTCACCAAGGCCGCAGACGAACTGGCCCTGACCCAGAGCGCTGTCAGCCGGCAGGTGCAGGCGCTGGAGGCGCAACTGGAAGTCGAGCTGTTCAAGCGCGACGGCAGACGCATCGAGCTGACCACCGCAGGCGCGCTGTATCAGCATGAGCTGGCTGCCGCGCTGGGCCGCATCCGCAGTGCGACCCTGCAAACCATCGCGCACAAGACCGAAGGCGGCACGCTGCATCTGGCCGTGCTGCCGACCTTTGGCTCGAAGTGGCTGCTGCCACGCATGAATGACTTTTACACCCGGCATCCGGGCTATGTGGTGCACATCCATTCACGCATCGTGCATGCCGACCTGACGCCCGCTGCCAGCGAAATGAACGCGATCATCTGTGCCGGCAACGGCAACTGGCCCGGTTACATCGCGCATCCGCTGGTCAGTGAAAAACTGGTGGTGATTGCCAGCCCGGCTGCCCTTGCCGGCTACCAGACGATGACCCCGGCGCAGGTTGCCCAGCATTCGTTATTGAGCGTGGTGTCGCGGCCCAATGCCTGGTCGGACTGGTTCGACAGTAATCGGCTGGACCATCACATCATGCGCCCCGGTCCGAGCTTCGAACTGACCTCGCACCTGATCCAGGCCGTCGCGGCCGGCATTGGTGTCGCGCTGGTCCCGCGCATTCTGGTGCAGGACGAAATCCACAGTGGCGAACTGGTCACCCTGTTCGAGCCCCTGGACAGCGGACGCAATTATTACCTGGCCTACGCCACGCGTTTTCAGAACCTGCCATCGCTGTGCGTGTTCAGGGACTGGCTGCTGTCGACGCCGTTTCCCGACACTTTGTAAAACCTGCCCGCAACAGGAGCCACTGTGCGTATCGAGCCTCTTCCGCCGCTGCAGAACCTGATCGCTTTCGAAGCTGCCGTCCGGCATGGCAGCTTCACGCGTGCCGCCAGCGAACTGAACCTGACCCAGAGCGCGATCAGCCGTCAGGTCGCGCAACTGGAGGAATTTCTCGGCCGCGCGCTGTTTCGTCGCGAGCACAAGCGCATTCATCTGACGGTCGCCGGGCAGATTTACGCCGAGCAGATCCAGCGCGTATTGACGTTGTGCGCCGAGGCCACCGCTCAGGTGATCACTCACAGCGGCGATCAGCAGCTGACCCTGGCCTGCTCCAGTGGCGTGGCGGCCTTGTGGCTGGGGCCTTTGCTGGGACGTTATCGCGATGCCTTCCCGGCCGTGGATATCCGCCTGCGCGTGGTCGACGGGCTGGATTCGCTGATTCGCGCCGAATTCGATCTGGCGCTGTATTTTCTGCGCGAAGTCTCACCGGCGGGTCTCGACAGCCGTCTGCTGTTCGCCGAATCGGTCAATGCCTACTGCTCGCCCGACTATCTGGACGGACGTCTGCTGGAGCCCGCGCAGTTGCTGGATCATTGCCTGCTGATGCTCGAAGACGGCCAGCGTCAATGGTTGTCATGGGGTGACTGGTTCGGCCGCCAGGGTGTCGATGCCTCGCTGATCCGTAAGCGCATGACCGTCAATCTGTATCCGGTGCTGGTCGATCTGGCGGTCGCCGGGCACGGCATCGTGCTCGGCTGGCAGCCAATGATCGACCGCCACGTACAGTCCGGCGCGCTGGTGCCCGCCTGCCGCAAGAGCGTCGGCGCGGTAGGTGGCTACTACCTGCTGACACCCAGCGGCAAGACGCCTCGGCGTGCCGCACGCGCCTTCGAGAAATGGCTGGCGGACGAAATCGCCACACTGGCGCCAGTGCCCTGAAACCTGCATGCGTCTGGCGCATGCAAATCTGCGTAATAAGCGTTTTCTTAAAATCCGCCCAGCGCCTACTCTCGACTGAAACGGGCAAAAAGACCTGACTCAGCCGCACTCACAACCAACCTGCCCCTCAATCAATGCAGCCGATGCAGGGGGCTTCCCTGCGTGTATCGCATGCAGGAGCTTATCCGGTGAGCACATTACAATCCTCTGCTTCACGCCCCCATGAACAAAAGGCACGCCGCGCGGTAGTCGCCACGGTGATCGGCAATGGCCTTGAATGGTTTGACTTCACGGTCTACAGCTTCTTCTCGGTGATCATCGCCAAGGTGTTCTTCCCCACCGGCAGCGAACTGACGTCTTACCTGCTGGCGCTGGCGACCTTCGGGGTCGGCTTTTTCATGCGTCCGGTGGGCGGCATTGTGCTGGGCATCTATAGCGACAAGCGCGGACGCAAGGCGGCATTGTCGCTGACCATCCTGCTGATGGCGCTGGGTACGCTGATCATCGGGCTTACACCCGGATTCGCGCAGATCGGCTATCTGGCACCGCTGCTGATTGTCCTGGCGCGCCTGCTGCAAGGCTTCTCTGCCGGTGGCGAGATGGGCAGCGCCACAGCGTTTCTGACCGAGCATGCGCCTGAGGGCAGGAAAGCCTTCTACTCCAGCTGGATTCAGGCCAGCATCGGCGTCGCGGTGCTGCTGGGTTCCGCGCTGGGCGCGGTGCTGTCCAGTTACCTGACCCAGGCACAGCTCGAAAGCTGGGGCTGGAGGGTGCCGTTTCTGATCGGCACGCTGATCGGGCCGGTCGGCTTTTATATTCGCAGCCGGGTTGACGAGACACCTGCCTACAAGGCTGCCAAACCGGTCGAATCGCCGCTGCGCGAAGTGATCAAGACCTACCCGCGACAGACCCTGATCAGCTTTTCGCTGGTCGTGCTGTGGACCGTCTGCACCTATGCCATCCTGTTTTACATTCCGTCCTACGCCCAGCGCGTGCTTGGTCTGCCGTCATGGATGGGCTTCAGCGCGGGCATGATGGGCGGCGCGGTGCTGATCGTCGCCACGCCGATTGTCGGCGCCCTGGCCGACCGCAGCGGGCATCGCCCCTGGCTGCTGGGCTCGGCCATTGCCATCTTCCTCAGCGCCTACCCGATGTTTCTGTTCATCAACCAGATGCCAGGGCTGTTTTCACTGTTGATCTTCGAGTTGGTGCTCGGCCTGCTGATTTCCGCTTACATCGGCTCGATCCTCGCAGCCTTCGGTGAATTGCTGCCCACCCACGTGCTGTCCACCGGGCTTTCGGTGGCCTACAACTTCGCCGTCACCCTCTTCGGCGGCTTTGCCACCTTCACCATCACCTGGCTGATTGCCTCGACCGGCAGCAACCTGGCGCCGGCCTTCTACATCATGTTCGCCGCCATCGTCAGCGGTATTGGCGCACTGCTTTATCACGACCGTGCGCCCGCGGCACACCAACCCTTGTCTGGAGCTTACCAATGAGTACCACTGAAGCCACACACCTGATCCTGCGCAACGGCCGCCTGCTGGACGTGCAACAAGGACAATTGATTTCAGGCCAGGAGGTCGTGATCGAGGGTGAGCGCATTGTCGCGGTGCGCGCCGAGGGTGAACCGGCCCCGGCGGGCGCTCAGGTCATCGATCTGGGTGGCAGAACACTGATGCCCGGCCTGATCGACTGCCATGTGCACGTGCTGGCTTCCAACGCCAACCTGGGCATGAACGCCCTGCAACCCAACGCAATCATCATGTACCGCGCCTTGCCGATTCTGGCGGCGATGCTCGACCGTGGTTTTACCACCGTGCGCGATGCCGGGGGTGCTGACTGGGCGTTGGCCCGTTCGATTCAGATGGGGCTGATTCCCGGCCCGCGCATCTTCGCATCGGGCAAGGCACTGTCGCAGACCGGTGGCCATGGCGACATGCGCGCACGTGGCGAACTGCTGCTCAACGAGCCCTGCTCCTGCTGCTTCCGCGCCGGGGCCATCGCCCGCGTGGTGGATGGCGTCGACAACGTGCGTCTGGCAGTACGCGAAGAGCTGCAGCAAGGCGCCAACCAGATCAAGATCATGGCCTCGGGCGGTGTGTCCTCGCCAACCGACCCGATTGCCAACACCCAATACAGCGAAGCTGAAATTCGCGCCATCGTCGATGAGGCCGTCGCGGCGAACACCTACGTCATGGCCCACGCCTACACCGCTCGGGCGATTCGCCGTGCCATCGAATGCGGCGTCAGGACCATCGAACATGGCAATCTGGTCGATGCCGACACCGCGCGGCTGATGGCTGAGAAAGGCGCATTTGCGGTACCTACCCAGGTCACTTACGAAATGCTCGCCGAATATGGCGAACGCTTTGGGCTGCCGGCTGACTCGGTCGCGAAGATCGAGGATGTGCGCCAGGCCGGGCGCAATGCCCTGTTACTGTTCGCCGAAGCGGGCGTTCCGATGGGCTATGGCTCGGATTTGCTGGGTGAAATGCATGAGTACCAGACTCATGAATTGAAGATTCGCGCAGAACTGCTGGGTAATCTGGCAGCGCTGCGCAGTGCGACAAGTGTGGCGGCGCAGATCCTTCAGCGTGAAGGCGAACTGGGCTGCATCGCCGCCGGTGCGATAGCCGATCTGCTGGTGGTGGATGGCGACCCGCTGAGCGATATCAGTTGCCTGGTCGGTCAGGGCGAGCACCTGGCGATGATTGTTCAGGGCGGTCATGTGCGCAAGAACACTCTGGTCTGACGCCTGGTCAGTGCGTGTCGTCAGTGCGCGTTGTGGTCCCAGATCCAGCTCCACGCACCGGGCAAGCTGACAGGCTCGCCCGCCGCCTTGACCGTGCGGACCAGTGCCGCGCGCTGCAACTGCCCGCTGTCGTCATAGAACGGCTTGTCGGCGAGCCGAACGCCGGTCTGCCCGGCACTGTCGACCAGAATCTGCAGGTACTCCCGCGCATGCCGCGCGGTGTAGCGGTTCAAGTCATGGAAGGTCACCACCACCGGAATCACGCCATCCACCGCAGGCAGCTCGCCGGCGGCAATGCGCTCGCGCACCTGCGAGAGCTGGGTGACCATGTTGGAACGGCGGCGCAGGCTGAAGTTATAGCCCCAGATCTTGCCGTCATTGGCACTCAGGTCAGTGAGCAGTACCTGAAGATGGTGGCGCTGATAGGCGCTGAACGTGCGTTTGTCGTAGTTCCAGAACGGCGGACGCAGCAAGGTGGTCGGCACTCCGGTGATCGAGGCAATGATCGCGCAGCCCTGGGTCAGGGATTGCTCCAGTTCCTCATCGCTCAGCGAACGGTGGTTGGTGTGGTGCGGCGTTGCGGTGTGAAAGCCCAGCAGGTGCCCCTCTTCATGTTGACGATGCATGATCGCCCGGCCCTGATCACTGTTACCCGCACCGGTTGCGCCGGTCTGCACGAAGAACACCGCCTTGATGCCTGGCTGCAGCGGATTGTCGGCCAGGCTGTCGAGCACGGTGATGCTGGGGTTGTAGAACGTCGAAGCACTCGGACCATCGTCAAAGGTCAGCAGAAATCGAACCGGTGGCTGTTGCTGCAGCTGCGCGGCGGTTTTCGCGGTCAGCGGGATCGGCGCGCTGATGCAGGCCGACAGGCTTGCAGCGATGGCCAGTACGCAAAAAGCCTTGAGCACGAACTTAATCACGGTAGGGAATCCTGTGGCCGGTCTGCTGAAGCGCACGAATGATCATCCACAGGCGCGGCAAACACAATCACTGCCGCCCGAAGTTTATCGGCACCGAAACAACTCATGCGATTGAAGTCGGCATGGCTTACCGGCATATGCTGGCAGTCGATGGCCTGCCGATGCAGGCTGTGATCGATATCGGGATCGTGCAGGTAGACGAAATCGCTGTCGCAATCGGTGACCATCACCCAGTGCGGTGCCTTGGAACGGGTCAGGCGGTAACTGCTGATCAGCACCAGCGGCTTGCCGCCGTCGGCCAGCAGGCCTGGCAGATTCAACGAGCGATTGGGCAGTGTCTGCACTCCTGCGGTTTGCAGCGCATCACAGAACTGCTCGTGAACCAGGCGAATCACCTGTTTCTTGTTGTCACTGCGCACACCGCCCAGAAACAACGGGCCCGAAACCGATACCAGCAGCTTCACCGCGAAGCCCCGTTGAAGAGCCGCCAGCGCAAGCCCCTGAGGGCTGCAACCGCCGTGGCCGGAGGTCATGAACACCGTGGTCGCCTCGCGCCAGATCTGCAATTCTTCGCCACGGCCCATCGAGCGCGCAGGTTGCAGGGCTTTCATGGCCATCAGCAGACAGGCCGGGCCACAGGTGAACTCCAGGGTCTGCTGGTAGTAAGGCACTGAGCGACTGTCCAGCCTGGCGTGTTCAACGATGCGTTTTTCGTAGCGCAAGGCCGGGGCATGGTCTTGATAATAGTCGTCGACCTGGGCGAAACGCCGATAACCGCTGCGCTCGTAAAGCGCGATGGCAGCGCCGTTATCGGGGCGCACCTCAAGGCGCAGGTAAGCGCAGTCGCTGCCCACGGCCTGCTGCTCGGCACGTTGCAACAACTGTCTGCCCAGTCCCTTGCCCCGCGCTGCATCGGCAATCGCCAGCGAATACAAGCGCCCCAATGAGGTGCCCCGATGAAACAGCACCAGCGCATAGCCGGTGAGCTGTCCGGCCTGCTCGGCGACGATCAGGCTGGCATTGGCGCGGCGGATCATCCAGTGAAAGCTGCGCGCGGTCAGACGGTCGCCGTCAAAACACTGGTTCTCCAGAAGCAGCAAGTCGTCGACATCGGTTTCAACTGCATCTCGAAATATAAAGTCCATCTGCACCGCCGTAAAAGTTGTGTAACGAAACGGGACATTTCAAAAAGCACATGCTTAATAGAAAGGACTTGTTTCCCATCGGATCGATTACACATGTCAGCGGCACAGGTGAAGATGAACGAAGTATCTGCGCAACTTGCGCTTTCAGCAACAACCCGACGTGCAGACCCCACAACACTCTTTGCAGCGCAGAGGCAACTGGTGATTATTGTCGAACGCCTCGAAGACTGGGCATCGTACTTTCCCAGCGAAGACCTGATCAGCGCCCAGGACTACCTGGAAAAACCGCTGAAAGCCACGGCAGGCAGGCGTGTGCAAGTCATCAACCTGTGCCGCAGCTACAAATACCTGGGCCACGGTTATTACTGTTCCCTGCTGGCCGAAGCGCGCCAGCACAATGTCATTCCCTCGGTAAAGACCATCAGCGAGTTGACCCGCAAGTCACTCTACGGCCTGGCCCTCGATGACCTGGACAAGTTGCTGGAAACCGCACTTGAGGATCATCCGTATGACGACACTGAAGGGTTTACCCTGACACTGTACTTCGGCCAGACCACACTTGAGCCGTTGAAGGATCTTGCCCGTCAGTTGTTTGAAGTCTTCCCCTGTCCGATCCTGATGGTGGAGTTTCGCAAGCGCGACAACTGGCACATTGCGGGTATCAAGGCCGGCGCTCTGCCGCGTCTGCGCGAAGATCAGCAGGATGAGTTCGCCTCGGCGCTGGAAGGCTTCAGCCGCAACGTCTGGCGCCAGCCCAGTTCCCGGCGCATGGCCCGCTACGACCTGGCGATTTTGCATGATCCGCAGGAACAGCTGCCGCCGTCCAACCCTGAGGCGCTGGCCAATTTCATCCGCGTCGGTCAGCGCCTGGGCATCGATGTCGAGCTGATTGAAAAGAAAGACTACGCCCGGCTGGCCGAGTACGACGCGCTGCTGATTCGCGAAACCACCAGCGTCGACAACCACACCTATCGCTTTGCCAAGAAAGCCGAAAGCGAGGGGCTGGTGGTCATGGATGACTCCACCTCGATCCTGCGCTGCACCAACAAGGTGTATTTGACCGACCTGCTCAAAAGCCACGATCTGGGCATGCCGCGAACGGAAATTCTCTACAAGGACCGCCCGGAAGAACTGCAGCACGTGGCCACACGCCTGGGCTTCCCGCTGGTATTGAAGATCCCTGACGGCTGCTTTTCCAGAGGTGTGATCAAGGTCAGTACACCCGAGGAAATGCACACGGCGACGACGCAGTTGTTCGAGCACTCGGTATTGCTGCTGGCTCAGGAGTTTTTCTACACCGAGTACGACTGGCGGATCGGCATTCTCAATCGCAAACCGATATTCGCCTGCCAGTACTTCATGTCCAAGGGGCATTGGCAGATCTACAACCACAAGGCGATCGGCGCCGAGGTGATTGGCGAATGCCGCACGCTGGCGGTGCACGAAGCGCCGCGCGCCGTGGTCGAACTGGCGCTCAAGACCGCCAACCTGATCGGTGACGGATTGTATGGCGTGGACTTGAAGCAGTCAGGCGATCAAGTGGTGGTGATCGAGGTCAACGACAACCCGAACCTGGATGCCGGCATCGAAGACGCTTATCTGCAGGATGATCTGTACAGCCTGGTGCTGGAAGAGTTCGTCCGCCGTCTGGAGCTCAAGCGCCTCGGTCAGGCATGGTGAAACGATGATTCAGGGCCTGAAACTCGACAACAACCAGTTGCTGGCATGTGATCCGCAAAAGGCCCAGGTGCTGTGGTTCAGCAAACCGGATGCCGGAGAACGCAGATTATTGCTGGAGCGATTTCATCTTGATGAGCACGCTGTTGCCTCGGCACTCGACCCGGACGAAATTTCGCGCATCGAGTTTCACCCTGATGCATTGTTCGTCATCTGGAAACGCCCCGAGAACTATTCGGGCAAGGACAGCTTCTCGTTCGACGTTTCGTCCTTTGGCGTGCTGCTGAGCCGGGACCAGCTGGTGCTGATCTGTGATGACGAGCAACCCTTGAGCGCACTAGGGGCTCACCGTCCGTTGAACCAGCCGCTGGATATCCTTCTGGAGCTGCTGTTCAACAACATTCATCACTACTTGGGGCACTTGAAAGTCATCAAGATGGTCGCCCGTGAATTGCAGCAGAAATTCAACTCTTCACTGGAAAACCGCCATCTGCTGCAGATGTTCAACCTCAGCGAAAGTCTGGTGTATTACATCAACGCCATCCACAGCAACGGTGCGGTCCTGACGCGTCTGCGCAATCATGCGCAAGCCAGGCAATACCCAGCAGAAAGCCTGGCGCTGATCGACGACATGATCATCGAGAACGATCAGTGCTACAAACAGGCGGAGATCTATTCCACGGTGTTCGCCGGTCTGATGGATGCGCGCGGCAACCTGGTCAATAACAGCACCAACACCCTGCTGCGCAAACTGACCTTGATCAATGTGGTGTTTCTGCCATTGAACCTGATTGCCGGGATCGGCGGCATGTCGGAATTCAGCATGATGACCGCCCCACTGCACTGGTGGGTGGCTTACCCGGCACTGCTGCTGGCCATGCTCGGGATGGGGGCGGTGATGGTCTGGGGACTGCGCAGAATGGCGCGCGCAGCCTGAGCGGTTATTGCTCCCAATCGGCCTTGGCGATCTGCAGACCGTGCAGGCCGTTATAGGCCGCGCGCTCGGGGGACTGCCAGCCGTCCAGCAGCGCGGCGTCGAGGTCATAGATCTCGACCCCCAGCGGCCGGCAGACGCTCAACGGGTCCTGCGCATCAGGCCCCCACATCGGCAGTGACAGGTCGCCACCCGGACAGGTCGACAAGGCACACAGCAGGTCGATTTCCGCGAAAAACTCCAGATAGTCGCCCTTCTGCGCCGGGCACGCTTTCATGAAATACAGGTCGTCGTGGTTCAGGCCGGTGCACTGGAAGATGTTCAGCACATCATGCACATCGAACTCGGTCAGCCCGTGCGGCAGCACTGCGCGGGTCAGGTTGGAGTGGCAGTGATGGTGAAAGTCTTCACCGGTCAGCATCTTGTTGATGTAGGGATCGCAGCGCGTGCCGAGCAGGTCATGCAGGCGGCCGCCGTGCTCGTCGGTTCCGTAACTGGCCAGACTGTCATCGGTGATGGTTACCATTGGCCGCAAAAACGGCAGGTTCGACCACAGCCGATCATGGGTGCTGACATGCGCGCCCTGCAACTGCCGCGTGCGCGCAGCCCACAGTCGCTCGCGGGGGTCGTTGGCGTTCCAGACATTGAAATCGCCGACTTGCGGACCCACCGGTGTGGTGACCCGAAACACTTGGCCAGCCTTGACCTTCCAGGCCCGCCCGGTACGAATCGGTACGTCTAACTGTTCGACGAGGGTGCGTTGCTGCGCATTCGTGCGGATGCGCTCATAAAAGGCAGTGTCGACTTGCAGCGCCGCGCCTTTGCTGACCTGGTAAGCGGCTGGATAGTCTTTGTACATACTGGGCTTCTCGGTGGCAGGATGTGCCGATTGATACTGCAAATTGCAGGCCCGATTACTGAAAATCCCGGCTGCGCACATCCAGTCCGGTGAGCAGCGGCGTCAGGTCGTACAGGCGCTGGGCAATCAGGTGCCGCACCCCGCTTTTCGATTCCAGTCGCCCGAACACCTGCAGCAATTGCGAACCCACCAGCACCTTGCGCTGGCGCTCGGCCAGGTCGCGCCAGACCACCACATTGACCATGCCGAACTCATCTTCCAGGGTGACGAAGGTCACGCCACTCGCGGTGCCCGGTCGTTGACGACCAATGACGAGTCCCGCCACGCTGAGGGTCCGGTCGTTTTCCAGGTGTAACAAGTCTTGTGAGCTGCGAAAGCGCTTGGCAGCCAGTTGCCGGCGCAGCAAGGCCAGCGGGTGTGGGCCCAGGGTGGTACCCAGCGTCGTGTAGTCGGCCACCAGGTCTTCGGCCACGGTCGGCAGCGGCAAGATCACCTGGGTTTCTTCGCTGGGCAGGTCGTCGAACAGCGGGCGCTGGGCCTCAACCCCGGCGACTTCCCAGCGCGCCCGGTGCCGATGGCCGATCAGGCCGCGCAAGGCACCGGAATCCGCCAGCGCTTCGGCGGCGCGCGCGTCCAGTTCGGCGCGCAACGTCAGGTCCGTGGCATCGACAAACGGGCGTTTCGCGCGCGCGACTTCGATGCGCAAGGCATCTTCTTCACGAAAGCTACGGACCATGCGCAGCCCGAGACGAATCGCCAGATTGCGCGTGCGGTCAGGATGATCGAGCGGCTCCAGCGAGCAATCCCAATCGCTGTAACGCACATCCACCGGGCGAATTTCAATGTGATGGCGGCGTGCGTCCTGCAGCAATTGATCCGGGCTATAGAACCCCATTGGCCAGCTGTTGATCAGTGCACAGGTGAACGCTGCCGGTTCGTGGCACTTGAGCCAGCAACTGGCGTAGGTCAGCAAGGCGAAACTGGCGGCATGGGATTCGGGGAAACCATAACTGCCAAAGCCCTTGATCTGTTCGAAGATCCGGTCGGCAAAGTCCGCTTCGTAGCCGTTTTTCAGCATGCCCGTGCGCAGCCGTTCGCGATGCGGCTCGAGCCCGCCGTGACGTTTCCATGCGGCCATAGCGCGACGTAACTCATCCGCCTCGCCCGGCGTGTAGTCGGCGGCCAGAATGGCCACTTCCATGACCTGCTCCTGGAACAGCGGCACACCCAGGGTGCGCTTGAACACCGATTCAAGCTTGGGCGGATAGGTGACGTTCTCTTCACCATTGCGCCGCCGCAGGTACGGGTGAACCATGTCGCCCTGAATCGGCCCTGGCCGGACAATGGCGACTTCGATGACCAGGTCGTAGAATTTTTCCGGTCTGAGGCGCGGCAGCATGGCCATCTGCGCACGCGACTCGATCTGAAACACGCCGATGGTGTCGGCGCGGCTGATCATTTCGTAGGTTTTCCGGTCGTCGCCCGGAAGAGTCGCCAAAGTCCATCGTTGGCCACGGTGCAAATGCACCAGATCGAACGTGCGGCGCAAGGCACTGAGCATGCCCAGTGCAAGAATGTCGACTTTCAGCAGGCCGACCAGGTCCAGATCGTCCTTGTCCCACTGGATGATGGTGCGGTCGGCCATCGCGGCGTTCTCGACCGGCACTAGCGTTTCAAGCGGGTGTTCGGAAATCACGAATCCACCCGGGTGTTGCGACAGGTGCCGGGGAAAACCGATCAGTTCGCCGGTCAACGCCAGCACGCGCTTGAGGATCGGCGTGTCGGCATCGAAGCCGTATTCGCGCAAGCGCTCAGGCGACGGCAGTGAATCGCTCCAGCGGCTGAAGGCTTCGGCCAATGCATTGATCTGCTCTGGCGGCAAGCCCAGCACCTTGGCCACGTCACGCATTGCGCCGGAGCCATGATAGGTGCTGGCTACGGCCGTCAGCGCGGCCCTGCCCCGGCCATAGCGCCGGAAGATGTACTGAATGACTTCTTCGCGGCGGTCATGCTCGAAATCCACGTCGATGTCCGGTGGCTCGTTGCGCTCTCTGGAGATGAAGCGCTCGAACAGCAGGTTGCTCTGTTCCGGGTTCAGTTCAGTGATCCCCAGCGCATAACACACTGCCGAGTTGGCCGCCGAGCCGCGCCCCTGACACAGAATGTGCTGGCTGCGGGCAAACTCCACGATGTCATGCACGGTCAGAAAGTAGCTGTCGAACTTCTTTTCCGCGATCAGCGCCAGTTCCTTCTCGACCTGCGCACGGGTGGCCGCTGTCAGGCCGCCCGGCCAGCGCCTGCGAACGCCGCGTTCGGTCAGTTCACGTAGCCAGGACGTAGAGGTTTGGCCCTTGGGGACCAGCTCATGCGGGTATTCATACTTCAAATCGCCCAGGTCGAACGTGCAGCGCCGGGCAATACGCACCGACTCGGCCAGCAGCCAGTCCGGGTAATGCTCGCTGAGCGCATCAAGTGGCCGCAAATGGCGCTCGCCATTGGCAAACAGCAGATGACCTGCCTCGGCCACTGTGGTGTGGTGGCGGATGGCAGTCATGGTGTCCTGCAGGGCACGCCGGCCACGCGCGTGCATGTGCACATCGCCACTGGCCACTGCCGGAATACCCAGCGATTGTGCCAGCGCCAGCAGGTCGGCCAGCCGCTGCTCGTCATCCGGGCCGCGGTGCAGCCCGACACCCAGCCACAGGCGCTCGGCAAATCGCTCACGCAACCAGCGCCCGCCGGCCAGACAGGCTTGAGCATCGCCGTCGAGGTCCGGCAGCCAGAGGGCCAGCAACCCGTCCGGCGCAGGCTCGAAGTCTTCGCGCAACAAGCGGTATTCACCTTTTCTGGCCCGGCGGCGCGCTACCGTGATCAGTTTGCACAGCGCCTCATAGCCTGCCTGGTTTTCCACCAGCAAGACGACTTTCGGGCCGTTTTCGATGTGCATTTCACTGCCGACGATCAAGGGCAGACCGGTGCTTTTTGACGCCTGCCAGGCGCGTACGATGCCGGCCAGGGTGCACTCGTCGGTGATTGCCAGCGCTTTGTAGCCATGACGCAACGCCCGTTCGAACAACTCGCGTGCGCTCGAGGCGCCCCGCTGAAAGCTGAAGTTGGACAGGCAATGCAGCTCGGCGTATTCGCGGGTCATGCGAACCAGCCATGCAGCAGCAGTTCACCCGGCTCGCCAACCGCGCGATACGCCCAGGCGCGTTGGCCACTGGCGGTTTCGACCAGGTAATAGTCGCGGCGCACATCGCCGCCGTCCCACCACCCGGATTCGATTCGCTCGGGCCCGGCCACGATGCGGGTCGCCTGCACTGGCAGCGGCTGAGGCTCGCGCAGCAGCCAGCCTGGACGCGTGAAGCCTCTGGCTGGCAGGACCGGTTTACTGCTGCTGTGCGCTTGCCAGGCACATTCGGGACGATAATCGGCCTGGGCGCGCAAGCCATTGACCGACTCGTCGCCCAGACGCGCCCGCAGGCGCTCGCGCAGTTGCTCCCAGGGCAAGGTCTGCTGCACGCGCTCATCGAACAACTGACGGTGCGCCGGGACGAAATCCGGCAAGTCTCGCGCCAGCAGGCGCACGGCACGTACCGGCGACGCGACCAGCACCTGCTCCAGCCTGCCGCGGGCCAGTTCGAAGAGCATCGACGCATCGCGCTCGGCGCTCAGCAGCCCGACCGGTACGACAGTCTCCGGCACGACGGTTTCCGGCCCTGGCACATGCTCGAGGTGCAGGGAAAATCGCTGCACACCGCTGTCGCGTCCGGCCAGGAACAAGGCCAGATCGGCGATCAGCCGCTTGAGCGGAAACAACAGGGCCTGATGGGACTCGACATCGAAATTCAGCTCGATGCGTACATCGAAAAAGTCCGGCGGCGTGTAGCACTCCAGCGCCACAGGGCGCTCGCCGAGCAAGGTATCAAGGTGCTGCAGCACGCTGGCCGGAAACCGCCGAGCCAGCGTATCGCGGGGCAGCGCCAGCACCTGCCGCACACTGCGCAGTCCCATGCGTGTCAGGGCGGTAGCGGTGTCGCGGCTCAGGCCGATGCGTTCCAGTGGCATCTGCTCCAGACGGCGACGCAATTCATGCGGACAGTCGATGCTCAGCCCGTCATGCATGTTGGCCAGCATTCGCGCGGCTATGGGGTTGGGCGCGACCACGATGCGATGGCGGAAACCCTGTGTGGTCAGCTCTTCACGCAAACGCGCCTCGAACACCGGCCAGGGGCCGAACAGCTTGAGGCTGGATTCGATTTCCATCAGCAGCACCCGCGGGTACTTGAGGCTGACATTGGAACTGAAGCCGTAGGCCCAGGCCGCGAGCAGTTGCTGCAAACGCTCGATATCGGCCGGGTCATGCTCGATCGTGGTGAAGTTGGGCACCAGCGCCTGGGCTGCGGTCAGCGATTGCCCGGCTTTCAGACCCAACGCACGCGCAGCCGGATTGACGCTCTGCAACACGCGACGTTGAGCGCTGCCGCTGATCAGCGCCAGCGGTTCATCGGGGTTGCCGTGACGACGCATGACGCCGTCCAGCGCCAGTTGCGGCAGCAAGACACAGGCCCAGAGCATAAGAACCTCAAGCGTCGGTCGGGAACGGAATGGGGAAAGGCGGCGCAAGTCCGCCCCGGCATTTGAGTACCCGCAACTGTGCGGGACGGGTATCGAGCGCTATGCGCAGGGCCGCAGGTGAAGGGTTGGCGGCGGCCTGCTGCGGGCGACAGGCAAAGGCAAGGGTCTGCCCGGTTTCGGCAGCCACCTGCAAGCGTCGCAACGCACGGTCATCGACCATGCCCGGCCAGCACACGATCGCGCCACAGCTGCCGGAGCGCAGGCATTGCTCGGCAGCCCACAAGGCATCGCGGTTACTCGCCTCGATCACCACCAACTGGCGCAGATCGACGCCGGCGGCCAGCCACGCCTGTGGGTACGGAATATAGGGCGGTGCGACCAGCACAATGCGCTCAGCGATCGCGGAAAGCCGCGCCAGGCTCGGCCACAGCAGGCGCAGTTCGCCGCTGCCATTGGCCGGGATGAGGATTTCAGTCATGGCCGCAGCAGGCCAGCCGCCGGTGGGCAAGGCAGCGTCCAGCAACGCATGGCCACTGGGCTGCGGGCTGACCTGTGGCGCGCTCTGCTGTCGCCCTTTCCAGACCCTGCGCTCATCCAGCAAGGCGTCCAGGCTGACCACCGCGCCCATCATTCGCGACGCACCAGCCCGCAGAACACGCCTTCGATGGCGAAGTCCTGATCGGGCGTGACGATGATCGGTTCGTAGGCCGGGTTGCGCGGTAACAGGCGAACCTGGTCGGCACGGCGTTGCAGGCGTTTGATGGTCACCTCGCCGTCCAGACGGGCAACCACGATCTGCCCGTCACTGGCCTGCGGGTTACGGTGCACGCCCACCAGGTCGCCATCGAGAATGCCGTCCTCGATCATCGAGTCGCCCTGCACGCGCAGCAGGTAGTCCGGCACACGGGTAAAGGTGCTGCGGTCCAGGTGCAGCGTGGTGTGGATATCGAGATCAGGCCCGATCGGTACGCCCGCCGCCACGCGCCCCAGGACCGGAATTTCCAGCAATTCGGGCCGTGGCTCAGTGTTCAGCAGGCGAATGCCCCGTGCCTGATGCGGAACGACTTCGATCAGCCCGGCTTCAGTCAGGGCCACAATGTGTTTGCGCGCCACGCTACGCGAAGCAAAACCGAAAGCCTCGGAAATTTCCGCCAGGCTCGGTGATTGCCCCTGCTGCGCGATGCGATCGCGGATGAAGGTAAGAATAGCGCTGCGTCGAGGAGATAATGTGCTCATGGAGTACATTTGTACTCCATTCGGTATGGTGTGACTAGCGCGCTTTGTCGGATTCAAGAGGCGCGGTGTTGCATGCCCACCGACAGGCGCTGACCACCACTACGGTCAGCATTGTTTGGATTTCAACAACAGTGAAATAAGAAACACCCGGTTTATTGAGCCACGCAAAGAGGCGAAACTCGACCGATCTTTCAACGATCAGGAGCACTCATTGTGATCACGCGCCAATTGGGTCAACTCGGTCCGCACGTGTCCGCCCTCGGGCTGGGCTGCATGGGAATGTCGGACTTCTACACCACCGGCATCGACGAAAAGGAATCCATCGCCACCTTGCACCGCGCGATCGAGCTGGGTGTCAACTTTTTCGATACGGCTGACATGTACGGCCCGCACACCAACGAAGCCTTGCTTGGTCGTGCCCTCGAGGGCAAGCGTGAAGGTATCTACCTGGCCAGCAAGTTCGGCATCGTCCGTGGCGATGACCCGCATGCGCGTGGCGTCAATGGCAGTCCGGCGTACATTCGCCAGTCCATCGACGCCAGCCTGAAGCGGCTGAACACCGATTACCTTGATCTCTATTATCAGCACCGTGTCGACCCCACGGTGCCCATCGAGGACACCATTGGCGCCATGGCCGAACTGGTCAAGGCTGGCAAGGTTCGCCACATAGGCATCTGCGAAGCCAGTGCCGCGACCATCGAAAAGGCCCACGCGGTGCATCCATTGGCGGCCGTGCAGAGCGAGTACTCACTCTGGTCACGCGATCCGGAACAGGATGGCGTGCTTGCCACCTGCCGCCGTCTGGGCATTGCCTTCGTGGCGTACAGCCCGCTCGGCCGGGGGTTTCTGACCGGTGAATTGCGCACACCGGACGACTTCGCGGCCGATGACTACCGTCGCTTCACCCCACGGTTTCAGGGCGAAAACTTCAATCGCAATCTGCAATTGGTCGAGAAGGTCAAGGCACTGGCTACGGCCAGGGGCATCAGCGCGTCGCAACTGGCGCTGGCCTGGGTGCTTGCCCAAGGAGATGACATTATTCCGATCCCCGGCACCAAGCAGCGCAAATACCTGGAAAGCAACGTGGCAGCGGCTTCATTGACGCTGAGTACCGATGACCTTGCCCAGCTGGAGGCGATTTTCCCGGTCCAGGGGTCGGCATCCGGTGAGCGCTATAACGCGGCGTCGATGAAGTCTCTCAACGGCTGAAAACCGTTGCGCTTGGGCATCAGGTCGCTTCAGGGCAGGTCTCGGCGCCGTTGTTGAGGCCCTGCTTTTGATTCTTGTAATCGAGCGTGGCTTTGCCATCGACCCATTTCAGGGTGACGACAATCACCGAGTCGAAATCATCGTTTGTCCAGTCATCCAGCAAATTGGTGCTCTTGCCGGACGCTTCTTCAGCCACCTTGTTGATCAGCTCCGGCAGATAGCCATGCGACCAGGCGGTGTAGATGACTGCGTTGTGGTACTTGTCCTGCATCAGTTCATCGGCCAGGTCTGCGGTGTCGTTGGCACCGAAGTCAAGGTTGACGGGCAACCCCAGTTTGATTGCGCTGGGCCCTACCGTCATCAGCGGACGAACGTAGCTGTAGGACTGGTCGCCCTCACCCTCTTCCACATGTCGGCTCGGATTGGCGGCGAAGATGAAGTCAGCCTTGCCGAATTCCCTGGGCAGGACTTCCGACAGCTCTATCGCCCGGTTGAGCCCCTGGCAGTTCAATTGCCCCAGCCCCATGGCCGGCTTTTCGGCATGACGCAGAAATACCAGTGTCTGGATACCATTCTTGGGCTCTGCATGCACGCCTTTGCCCATGGTGAACAGGACCAGGGCAGAAGCCACCAGCACGGAGGGGAAGAAACACCACGCAAGGCGGCGCTGAAGTCGGTTGATGGAAGACATTTTCGGCATATTCATTATTTTCTGAGTCCGGTGCGCATTTGAAAGGGGACAGCCACTTGGCTGGTGCGAATACGCAGGCTTGTGCAGCTCGCCCTGGAAATTTCTGCGGATCAGTCAAAAAGGGTCACGCGCGAATCTTAGGCTCTGTACGAAAAGTGGCTGCGCTCGGTGATGCTTCGTTAAAAACAGGCTCGGAATGCTCATTTACAACACGTAGACTCCGCTTCCTCGCCTGTTTTTGCCTCGCCTGACCTTCGCTCGCCGACTTTTCGTACAGAGCCTAGTGCGCACATGTTTCGAAATTAAGAATGTGGACGATTAAGAGTGTCAAAAAACGATTCTGTTGCAATACCGGCAAAAAAAATCGCCTGACAAGCAGGGAAAATGTCAAAAAATCGTCGAAAGATGAGTCATCAAACCCGACTGTCTGCCTGGCAACAGCCATTCAACAGACCGTTGTCAGATCAACATCAAAGACGCCGGAAAGCCGCGTAAAACCCCGGAATTCAAGCACTCTGGTGTTTGGCATAGAGCGTGCAATATTCCTTTTCTGAATTTCACGCCCTGCGAACTGCCTGTTTTGGAATATACCAACCGGTCGCTGCGGCTCTAGTTTTCCTGACCTGGATGCCACTATGCCACAACCCCCCGTTTCTTTTCGGTTGCTGTCTCCCCGCGCGCTGATTCGCTGGATGGCAAGCTCCTGCCTATTGGCGTTGAGCCTCAATGGCACAGTGCAAGCCGCCGAGACCGCACCTGCGGAAATCCGCCTCGACTACGCCTACTATTCGCCGGTCAGCCTGGCGCTCAAGCATTTTGGCTGGCTGGAGAAAGCCCTGCCGGAGGCGAAAGTCACTTGGGTGTTGAGCCAGGGTAGCAACCGCTCGCTGGAGTACCTGAACAGCGGCAGCGTCGACTTTGCATCGTCGGCCAGCCTGTCTGCGGTGCTGGCGCGGGCCAACGGCAGCCCGATCAAGTCGGTGTATGTCTACAGCCGGGCAGAATGGACCGCACTGGTGGTGCGCAAGGATTCGCCGCTGCAATCGGTCGCCGAGCTCAAAGGCAGGAAAATAGCCGCCACCAAAGGCACCGACCCTTATCTGTTCACCTTGCGCGCGCTGCAGAAGGCCGGGCTGAAAAAGGATGATGTCGAGCTGCTGCACCTGCAGCATCCCGATGGACGCACCGCCCTCGAAAAAGGTGACGTAGATGCCTGGGCAGGGCTTGACCCGCACATGGCGGCCAGTGAAATCCAGTCCGGCTCGCGCCTGCTTTACCGCAACAAGGACTTCAACAGCTATGGCGTACTGAGCGTCACGGAAACCTACGCCAAGGAACATCCTCAGGCGATCAGGACAGTATTGAGCGCTTATGAACAAGCCCGGGAATGGGCAGTGAAAAACCCTGACGAGCTGGCCAGGCTGCTGGCGGCCGAGTCGGGCCTGCCGCTGGAAGTCGCCAGGCTGCAATTGACCCGCACAGACCTGAGCACCCCGCAACTGAGCGCGAAAGACGTGGAAGCGTCCAAGGCCGCAGCGCCGATTCTGGTCTCCGAGGATCTGGTGCGCAAAGGCGTCAATGTCGAACAGGTCATTGATCAATTGATCACGCCTGAATTCTCCAAAGCCGTGATCGCCACGCCATGACCCGCAGGGACAAGTCGTTGCCTGCCTCAGCGCAGGCAACAGTGCCGGACAAGGCACAACGAACGCTTTGGCAGCGCTACAGAACACCACTCAAGGGCCTGGTGGTGCCGGCCGTGATTATCGTTTTGCTGGAAATGATCGTACGCATCGGCTGGCTGCCTGCCTACCAGATGCCAGCGCCCAGCGAGATCGTGCTGACCCTGCGCGACCTGGCGGACGGTGCGTTGTGGAAGCACATCAGCGCCAGTCTGTTGCGTGTGCTCAGCGGCTTTGCGATCGGTGCGAGTCTGGCCCTGGTGTTTGCCGCGTGGGTGGGGCTCAGTCGCGAGGCAGAAGCGTATCTGGAGCCTACATTCGCCGGGCTTCGCTCCATTCCGAGTCTGGCATGGGTGCCGCTTCTGCTGTTGTGGCTGGGCATTGGCGAAACATCGAAAATCGTGCTGATTGCCATTGGTGCGTTCTTTCCGGTGTACCTCAACGGCGTGGCCGCGATTCGAGGCATTGACCGAAAGCTGGTGGAAGTCGGCCAGATGTATGGCTTGAGCCGCTATCGCCTGACCCGGCGCATTCTTCTGCCCGCAGCCCTGCCCGGCCTGTTTACCGGTTTGCGCAGCGGCATGAGCCTGTCGTGGATGTTTCTGGTGGCTGCCGAGCTGATCGCTGCCACCAAAGGCCTGGGCTACCTGCTCAGTGACGGGCGCGAAACCTCGCGTCCGGACATCGTGCTGGCGGCGATCATCGTTCTGGCGACACTGGGCAAACTCAGCGACGGCCTGCTGGCAAGCCTGGAAAAACGCTTCCTGGCCTGGCGCGATACATTCAACGGGCAAAGCCGTGAGGGTTGATAGATGCCGGAATCACTGATGGACATACGCGTCCAGCACAAGGCGTTCGCGGGTAATACCGTGCTGCACGGCATCGATCTGTCGCTACAGTCAGGTGAAATCGTCAGCCTGCTCGGCCCCAGCGGCTGCGGCAAAAGCACGCTGTTGAGGATTGTCGCCGGGCTGGAGCAGGAATTTAGTGGTTCGGTGCAGCGTATTCAGGGCGAAGTGGCGTTCGTGTTTCAAGAGCCGCGCCTGATGCCCTGGCTGACCGTCGCACAGAATATCGGTTTCAGTGACGATGATCGCTACGACCGCCGCTGGGTCGCTCAATTGATCGAAGAAGTGGGCCTGTCCGGTTTTGCCGATGCCTTGCCCAAAGCGCTGTCCGGGGGCATGGCGCAACGCGTGGCCATCGCGCGCGGCCTGTACTCGCACCCGGCGGTGTTGCTGCTGGATGAGCCGTTCAGCGCAGTCGATGCGTTTACCCGGATGAAGCTCCAGGACCTGCTGCTGCAACTGGCTGCGCGCCATGCCATTACCCTGTTGCTGGTGACTCATGATGTTGACGAGGCGTTGTACCTGAGCGACCGCGTGCTGGTGATGGGCAGCCGCCCCGGCACAATCACCCACCAATTACCGGTCGGGCTGCAGACGCCAAGGGATCGTCGCGATCCGCTGCTGGCCCGGTTGAAGGCTCAGGCACTGACCGAACTGCAACAGGCTCATGTCATCTGAGCAACGTTACCTGTCGGCCCTGAAACTGTCCCAGAGCTTCTCGCGCAACGCATCGATAGTGTCCGGGACCTGAGACATCACAAACAGGCGGCTCAACATGTCGGCGTCCGGGTACACCGTGGTATCGGTCCACAGGCCGGGACCTATCAGCGCGTCTGCCTTTTCATTGCCGTTGGCGTAATGCACGGTATTGGTGATGTTGGCGATCACTTCGGGGCGCAGCAGGTAATTCAGGAACGCGTAGGCGCCCTTGATATCGGTGGCGTCCGCAGGGATGGCGACCATGTCGAACCACATGGGCGCGCCCTCCTTCGGAACGGCATAGTCGATGGTGATGCCATTGCCTTCTTTTTGTGCCTGCTCCTGAGCCTGGGAAATATCCCCGGAATAGCCCACCGCGACACAAATTCTGCCCTTCGCGAGGTCGGCGATGTAATCGGCAGAACTGAAATTGCGTACGTATGGCCGCACGCTGTCCAGTACCGCCTTTGCCTGGCGGTAGTCGTCAGGCACTTCGCTGTGTGGTGGCAAGCCAAGGTAATTCAGGGTGATCGGCAGCAGAGCCGGCGCGCTGTCGAGAAATACCACACCGCATTGGGCGAGCTTTTTCATGTTTTCCGGCTTGAGCACCAGATCCCAGGAATCGAGCGGTGCATCCTTGCCGAGGATGGCCTTGACCTTGGTCGAGTCATAGCCGATGCCGGTACTGCCCCACAGATAAGGGAAGCCATGCTGATTACCGGGATCACTGCCCTCCAGCGCCTTGAGCAGGACCGGGTTGAGGTTTTTCCAGTTGGGCAACTGCCGCTTGTCGAGGGTTTTGAGCAGCCCGTTCTGGATTTGTCGTCCCATGAAATGAATGGACGGAAAAACCACATCGTGACCGGAGTGGCCAGCCAGCAGCTTTGCGTTCAGCGCTTCATTGGTTTCAAAGGTTTGGTAAGTGGTCTTGAAACCGGTGGCGGCTTCGAAATTCTTCAGGGTGTCCGGCGCTATATAGTCCGTCCAGTTGTAGATATTGACCGTCTCTGCCGCGTGACTGGTCGAGGCCAGCAACACCAGTGCGGCAAGGGATTTTTTCAGCATGTGCGGTTCCTCGGGTCAATAGCGACAGCTTGCCCCAGACCCGGCACGAAAACCATCTTCGTCACGGCAAATTCATTCCATTGAAGGACTTGCGGCAGCGGCTCTGCAAATGCATGGAGCGTGCCTATTAATACCTTCTAATGACACAAGTCATATAATTGATTTTTTTGTGCTTCGTCATAAAAAATTTTTCCAGAACGGTGCTGGCAGATGCTACTTTCAATGTTCGTCAGACCGCTCAGCGATCCTGCTGGAAAGCAACTTGACCGACCGATGATCTGTAGCGCTGGTCATCGCCTCGTCATCATGGCTTACCGGACGCATTCTGGCTGTCTGCCTACCCATTGGAGCAAAGGAAGTGCTCGATTGATTCAGGTGGGCCCTCGTCATGACTAAAGTCACATTCCCCAATGCATGCCAATTGATGCGCTGGCACTTCCACCCCGTGGGTTTCGAAGCCTCGATGGATGCGCCAGGGAGCATGATTGCGCGACTTTTCGACCGTGCCAGCGGTGAAACAGTGGTCGCCATTGCCGGTCTGCCCTGTTCTACCGTGATGAATGCCGCAGACGTGGAGCGCATCATCGAAGCCATCGAGGATGAGCTGGAATTATTCGGCACTCATACGCAACGACAGATCGCCGGTTTTATCTGACATGAATGCCTCAGCCGGCACGAACCCTGTTACGCAGGTCTTCGAAGAAAGGCTTGTCGCGGGCAATCCTGTCTGACGCTTTGGGCATCTGAACAGCGTCTCCTGAAGTGGCGCCTTCATCGATATACCAATAACAGTGCCGCGCCGAACGAGTAATGGCGACATAGGCCAGACGCAAGACTTCATCCTTCTGTGCCGTATCGAATGGCTGAAGATCATTCGTATCTCCCAGCCCTGCCAACCGGTAAACCTGATTCTTGTAGGGCGAGACGGTCAGATGCTGACAATCGCCCAGCAAAAATACGGCATCCGCCTGCAAGCCCTTGGAGCTGTGGTAGGTCAGCGTTCTGATGCGACGGTTCTGCGCGCCATTTGCCGAATCAGCGTCGATCAATGCCTGCAGGCGCGCCGAGAAGCGCGTCTTCTCGCTGCCCTTGCGGTACAGCAGCAGGATCGAGTCGCCATCGTGGTAATGCTCGGCGACCCGCTCGGCAAGCTCGTCCTCATCGCGATCCAGTACCTTGACCGGCAGCAGCTCCTGAAGCAGGCCGCTGGCGCGGGCCTTCTTGCCCGGGATGGCCGGGGCCGCACGGACGATGTGCTCGGCGGCGTCGATGATGTGCTGATGACTGCGGAAGTTGTCACTGAGCATGACCCTGGTGGTCGCCGGGGAGGAAAACTCCTTTGCGAACTCCATGAAGTACTTCGGCGAGCTGCCGCGCCAGCCGTAGATCGACTGCCAATCGTCACCGACACACAGCAGCGATGAATGCTGGGCGATGCGGCCCGTGTGCAACGCCGGACCACGACGCCTGATTTCGCGCAGGCTGGCGCGTAACCATGACACGATCTGCGGCGAGACGTCCTGGAACTCGTCGATCATCAAATGCGCCAAGGGTCTGAGCATCGGGTCACTGACGTGCTTGAGGTTCTCGGGTGAGGTCTCGCCGAACAAGGCAAACATGCGGTTGTAGGTCATGATCGGCGGCGATTGAGCCAGCAGGTGCGTTTCAAAGGCTTTCCAGAACAGGCTGAGTGCTTCGAAGAAGAAGCGGTCCGGGTCATCGCTGGCAAAACTCATCTCGGACACGGCGCTCGGCACATCCAGCCCCAGGTTCTCGATGAAGCTGGCGGCCGTGACGAAGCAGTCCAGCAAGGGTGCCGCACCGAGTTCGCCCTTGACCCGGTAATCGAATCCAGGCCCCGCGGCGGCTTCCCCTGCCAGCGATTGCAAAACCTCATTGGCCGACTGGTAGTTATCCAACCATATCAATGGCTTACTGCAGAAAGCTTGAAACAGCGTGCGCTTTATCACGCCCTCTGCCCACACCGGCAGCTTGGCGCCCGGCCGCTTGAGTTGCTGGTCCTCACTGGCGTCCAGACCCAGCACGACCCAGGCATCCAGCTCGGCGATATAGCCGTGAAAAGAAAACGGAAAACCATTTATTTCAACAGCTTGGCGCATGGGCTCAATGCCTTTTATAGGCCAGGCTCCCGCGCGAATCCATAGATCTTCAACGGTGTCGCACCACTCCTCATCGCGTTTCGAGGACAGCTCGGTCACGGCGACCCGTTTCTGCACATCAGGGTGATCGCGGTCCAGTTCCTTGAGCTGCAGGGCATGGCGATACAGCGGCGCCATGACTTCGCGAAAACGCTCGTTGCCGGCGTACAGATCGCGGTAGCAGAGATTGAGTTGCTGGCGCTGCGCATCGTTGATCCGCAAGTCGAAGGGGTTGCTGTCCGCCTCTTCCAGGCCGGAAGACTGACTGCTCAGGTTCTCGAACGCGCGCAGCTGCTCAAACCCCGGCAGGCTGCGCACCAGCGGCAGAATGCGCGAATGGAAGGTACGTACCACCTCGCGCGCCTGCTTTTGCTCCAGCGCATGCCCCCACAGGGCCATGACATCGATCAGTTTGCTGATGAAGTCCTTGCGCGACTCACGGGTGAAGGTCACCACCGTCATGGCGTTCAGTTCGAAGCCCAGGTAGTGATGCAGCAACAGAATCCGCAGGACCAGCGACGTGGATTTGCCTGCGCCGGCCCCGGCAATCACGTAGGTAGACGGCGTATCGCTGAAAATCATCTTCCACTGCGCCGCGCTGGGCTGGGCATGTGCGGGGAGTTTTTCGGCGACATCGGCCTTGATGCGCTTTTTCAGTTCAGGTGTGAGCGCCAGTCGCCAGTCATCGAACAGATGATCGTCGACCTTGGGGCCACGATGCCGGGCTGGCCGGGTATCGCTGATGACCAGCACCTGACGGCCCGACTCCTGGCCATCCAGATAACCCTCTTCATAGCCTTCACGCACGCCTTCGATGTGGCCGTTCAGATAACCGTCGGCATGCCCCTGCGACCATGAGGGCGCGTGCTGCGAGCGCAGCCCGGTAAGGCCGCGCCCCATCAGCCGCGCCAACAGGCGTCGGAAAAACGGCAATTGCCGGGGCGGTACAAGGTCGACATCCAGGTCATGAGGAAGCGCAGAAGGCAGGTCGTCAGGCACGCAGACTCCGGTGGTGGGCTCGCAGGCGAAAAGGTCGCCTATGGTGGCCGGATTTTCGCGCGGGTTCCAGCGATATGCTTGTCTGTCAGTGTGTTAGCCGATCAACTGCATGTTCCGTGGCAAGTGCTATCAGACTGGCATGACCGACTTGGGCACCAGCGCGCCCGGGTGCTGGATCACGATACTGGCCAGGCGATGCCCTGCTTCCGCCGCCTGCAGCGGGCGTTCACCCGTGAGCCGGGCCGCGAGATAGCCGGCACTGAACGAGTCTCCCGCAGCCGTGGTATCGACCACACGCTCGACCTTCTGCGCTGCGATGTCGAAACGTTCGCCGCCGGCTTCGACGAGGCAACTCTGGGCGCCACGCTTGACGACGATTTCACCGATGCCGCGCCCGCGATAGGCGGCCAGCAGCTGTTCGCTGTCGGCATAGCCATACAGCGCCTGCTCGTCGTCTTCGGTCAGCAAGGCCAGATCCACATGCTGCAGGCACGCACGGTAGGCTTCGCGGGCCTGCTCGACACTGGCCCACAGCCGCGGACGATAGTTGTTGTCGAAGGCGACCCTGACACCGCGCTGACGCGCGCGCGCCAATGCCTCCAGCAGTTTGGCACGCCCCTGCTCGCCAAGCACTGCCAGGGTAATGCCGCTGAAATACAGCACGTCGTAGCTGGCCAGCGCTGCCAGGATCGGCTCGGCCGCCGGGGTCATGAAGCAGTCGCGCACGGCAGCTTCGTTGCGCCAGTAGAGGAAACGCCGCTCACCATTGGCGTCGGTCTGGATGCAGTAGAGCCCCGGCAAGCGTCCAGGCAGGCGCTGCACCTTGCCCAGACCGATGCCCTCGTCCGCCCAGATCCGGCACATCGCATCGCTGAAGCTGTCGTCGCCCAGCGCCGTGACGTAGTCGACCTTGGCCCGCTCACCCAGCAATCGGGAAAGGTATACCGCGGTATTGAGCGTGTCGCCGCCGAAGCTCTGGCGCAGGCTGCCATCAGCATGCTGTTGCAGTTCGATCATGCATTCGCCGATAAGGGCGACCCGGGGAAGGCTCATGTGACGATACTCCTGCAAATATTTTGACTAGAAATATGTACTGAAAGGCTCGATTACCCGCAGGTCATTATCCACCAGGCAACCTGAACGCCACTTGTCGAACGTCAGACACGGGTGCGAGGTGCCGAAGGAAATGATATCGCCGACCTTCAACTCGCATCCGGGTGCAACGCTCATGAATGCATGCTGGTCCATGACAGCCGTCACCTTGCAGGCGCTGACATCGTCACCGGCAGTCGATTGCACGCCTGGCTTGTAACGCAGCAGCGGATTGGGCAACCCGGCGTCGTAGGCCACATCGCGCTTGCCCATGGCAATCACTGCAAAGCCCGGTTCCGGCATGGATTGCACATGCGCCCAGACTTCCAGGGCAGGCAGCAACGCTTCGCTCAATTCGGCACGCCGATCCAGCACGCAGCACTGCGCGTCCTTGTAGATGCCGTGGTCATGCACCACATAGCTGCCCGGCCGCAGCACGCTGAGGAAGCGCTCGCGAACCGCCTGAGCGTCAAATGCCTCGGCGATCAGGTCATACCAGGCCGAGCCGGACGCCGTGACGATCGGGCGATCCAGTGCGAAGGCGCCCTTGTCCTGCAGGTCGACAGCCAGACGCACCAGTGACGCGGCAAAGGCCTTGATGCCTTCGATAGCGTGGTCGCCGTGGATGACGCCCTCGTACCCTTCAATGCCGGTCAATGCCAGCGCCGGTTGAGCCAGAACAGCGTCGACCAGCGCCAGCACCTGTTCTTCGCTACGGCAGCCGCAGCGCCCGCCGGGTACGCCGTATTCGATCATCACGTTCAAACGCAGGCCACGCGCAGCGAAAAACTCGCCCAGCGCGGCGACATTGTCCGGATGGTCGACCATGCAGTGAAACTCGAACATCGGATCAGCCAGCATGTCGGCGACGATCGCCATGTTCGGCGCACCGACCAGTTGGTTGGCCATCAGCACCCGGCGCACGCCATGCGCGTAAGCGGCCTGCGTCTGGACTGCGGTGGCGAGGGTCATGCCCCATGCGCCCGCGTCCAGTTGCCGGCGAAACAGCGCGGGCACCATGCTGGTCTTGCCGTGCGGTGCCAGCTCTGCACCGCTGTCGCTGACAAACTGCTGCATCCAGCGAATATTGTGTTGCAGCGCCTGATTATGAATTACCAGTGCAGGCAGGCTGACATCACTGACCAGGCTGTCACCCGGCTGCGCAGTACCCTTGTCCATTGCTGCGGTGCTCATCGGTAATCTCCTGCGGTTATTCGTTGATACGGCGAGCCAGGCCATTGGCGCTGTCGATCAGCACCCGCCGATAGTCGTCGTAGTGGGTCTTGGCGTCGGCACGCGGCGCGACGATGCACAGTGTGGCGATGCACTGACCGTGTTCGTTGTTCACGGGGGCGGCGAAGCAGTGGGTGAAAGTGTCAGCCACGCTGTCGAAGGAAAAGAAGCCCTCCTCGCCGGCCTTGCGGATTTCCCGAAGAAAGGTCTCCAGCGGCAGACGTTCGCCACCCGGCAGAATGAAATCGTCGGGGTCGATCAGGTCGATGATCTGCTGATCGCTCAGGTGGCTGAGCAACAGACGCCCGGACGCCGTCCATGGGATGGGCGCGTTTTCGCCGATGTCCGAAGAAATCCTGAAATGACGCTCACCCTCCTTCATCAGCGCCACGGTGTATTTGCGGCCATTGAGCAGGCACATCTGCGCAGTTTCCCGCGTCTGGCTGACGATCTCGCACAGGCAGGCTTCGGCCTCGCGAGTGAAATCGAAGTGCCGCAAGTGTGCCTGCCCCAGGAAATACAACTGACGGCCAAGATAGACATGCCCGTCCTTGCCCACTGTCTCCAGAATCCGCCGCTCCAGCAGCGATGCAACCAGTTCGTAAACCGTAGATTTGGGGCTGCCGATGCCGCTGGCAATCTCATTGGGGCGCATGGGCCTGGCCTTTTCCTTGAGAAAATCCAGGATATCGAACGCCCGGTCCAGTCCACGTGCCCGGCGCTTGATAGTGTCTTCGGTCATGAGGTTCATTCCTTGGGAAAGCGGCGAGCCAAAAGCCTCAAGTGATCGGGCTTCTGGCTTGCAACGTGTGGCTGCACGTGTGCTATTTGCGCTTGTAGGCAATACAGTCGATTTCGACCTTGCAGTCGACCATCATGCTCGCCTGAACGCAAGCGCGTGCCGGCGCATGCTCGGGGGTGAAGTACTCACCGAACACCTTGTTGAAACTCCAGAAGTCCCGCGGGTCCTCCAGCCACACGCCGACCCGGATCACATCCTTGAGCGCATAACCGGCCTCTTCAAGAATTGCGATCAGGTTGCGCATGGTCTGATGCGTCTGCTCGACGATGCCGCCGACGATGATCTCGCCATCCTGCGCAGGTACCTGGCCGGAAACGTGCAACCAGCCGTCAGCCTCGACTGCGCGAGCGAATGGACGTGGCTGGCCGCCCCCTGCTGTGCTGCCTGCGCCATAACGGGTAATAGTCATGAGTTTTTCCTTGTCTTGAAGCATTGGACGTGGTGAACGTTTAAAAACGGATGTTCTTGAGAAACTCGCTCAAGCGCGCCGACTTCGGCTGCTCGAACAAAACCTTGGGTGGCCCCTGCTCTTCGATACGGCCCTGATTCATGAACACGATCTGGTCCGACACTTCGTAGGCGAAACGCATTTCGTGCGTCACCAGCAGCATGGTCATACCCTCCTCGGCCAGGTCCTTGATGACGCTCAGCACTTCGCCCACCAGTTCCGGATCGAGTGCCGAAGTGACTTCGTCAAACAGCATCAGGCTGGGGTTCATGGCAATGGCGCGGGCGATCGCCACACGCTGCTGCTGGCCACCGGACAACTGACCGGGGAAATGATTACGCCGCTCCAGCAGGCCGACCCGGTCCAGCCACTTTTCGGCCAGCGCAACGGCCTGATCCTTGGGCATCTTCTTGACCTTGAGCAAGCCCAGGGTGACGTTCTGCAAGGCACTGAGGTGCGGAAACAGGTTGAATTGCTGGAAGGCCATGCCGGTCATTGCCCGGTGTTGCGCGATCAGACGCTCCGGATGGCGGGTGCGCTTGCCGTCTACATTGCTGTAGCCGATGTCCTGGCCCTCAAGACGGATATGCCCGCCCTGAAACTCTTCCAGCAGGTTGACGCAGCGCAGCAAGGTGGTCTTGCCCGAGCCGCTGGAACCGATCAAGGTCACGACATTGCCTTTCTGCATGCGCAGATCGACGCCCTTGAGCACTTCCACTGCGCCGTAGGATTTATGCAGGCCCTCGATGCTGAGCAGCGCCGGGCCAGGGTTATGAGTCTGTGTCATGGCAATGCCACCCGCTTTTCGATTTGCCGCCCAAGAAGTTCGATGGCGTAGTTGATGAGAAAGAACAGGAAACCTGCAAACAGGTAGAACTCCAGGGTCATGAATGTGCGCGCGATCACCTGTTGGGTGCTGAGCAGCAGTTCAGCCACACCGATCACCGAAAGCAGCGTTGACGCCTTGACGATCTCGGTCGAGGAGTTGACCCAGGTCGGCAGGATCTGACGCATGGCCTGAGGCAGCAACACGTAGCGCAGCGACTGACCAAAGCGCAGTCCGATGGCCTTGCCGGCTTCCAGCTGGCCACGGGGGATGGCCTGCAGGGCGCCGCGCACGATTTCTGAAACGTGAGAGCCGCAGAACAGCGTCAGGCCTATTGCGCCGGCCTGAAACGCGCTGATCTGCCAACCCAGCGCCGGCACCATGTAAAACACCGCCAGCACCAGCACGAACACCGGGGTACCACGAATCAGATCCACATAGAGCCGAATCGGCAAGCGGGCGAAAAAACCGCCGTAAGTCAGCACCAGACCGGCCAGCATGCCGATCAGCGTACCTGCGGCAATCGCCAGCGCCGAGCACTGGATACTGGTCGTAAAACCGGACCAGAGCACTTCCCGCGCATTCCACACTTCCTGCAACCAGCCAGGGGGTTGATACATGACAGCCTCCTAGCGGCGAATCGCCAGACGTTGTTCGAGGGTGCGCAGAAGCAGAGCGATCACGTAGCAGGCCACCACATAGAGTGCTGTGGTCACCAGCCAGGTTTCGATCACCCGGTAGCTTTCGACGTTGATCTTGCGCGCGTAATAGGTCAGCTCCGGTACGGCAATGGCGGCCGCAAGAGAGGTGTCCTTGAACAGCGAAATGAAGTTGTTGGAGAGTGCCGGCAATACATTGCGCAACATCACCGGCACGATGATGTAGGCCCGCACCTGCCATTCGCCCAGACCGATCGCCAGCCCCGCTTCGCGCTGCCCCTTGTGGATGCTCAGCAGCCCGGCACGGAACACTTCGGTCAGATAGGCACCGGCGTACAGCGACAAGGTGACGATGAATGACGCCAGCTTGTCCAGTCGAATGCCCAGCCCGGGCAGCGCGAAGTAGATCAGCAGGATCAACACCAGAATCGGCGTATTGCGCACCACCGTGACGTAGATCGACGCAACAATACGCAACGCCTTGTAGCGTGACAGCAGCGCAAATGCATTCGCCAGCCCGATCACACAGCCAATCGCGATCGAGATCAGGGCCAGTTCCAGACCAAGGCCCAACCCCGCCAGAAGACTGGGGAAGTCGCGCCACACGGCATCAAAATTCAATTGGTAATTCATGCTTGCCCGTACCTGGCAGGGAAAGCCCGAGGGCCCGCCCTGCTGCTGAAGGTCAGAGTGGACTTATTTGTATTCCATCGGAAAACCGATTGCAGGCACCGGCAGATCGACACCGAACCATTGCTTGAAAGACGCCGCGTAAGCCGGGAACTCGACACCGGTCATGGCTTCATGCAACGCGGTGTTGACGAAGTTCAGCCAGTCCTGGTCGCCACGCTTGACCGCGCAGGCATAGGTTTGCGGGCTCCAGGCAAAGGCAGGCGAACGGTAGCGGCCAGGGTTCTGCACCATCAGGTACTTGACTGAAGACTGATCGGTGGCCGCTGTATCGGCACGTCCGGAGTTGATCGCCTGATACATCAGGTCGACGCTGTCGTACTGATCGACCTTGGCCTTGGGCAGCGCCTGATGCACCAGCTCTTCGGCGTACACGTTCTGCAGTACAGCAACAGTCACATCGTCACCTGCCGCCTTCAGGTCATCGATTTCCTTGTACTTGCTATTGGCAGGCAACAGCAGGGCCACACCCTCGCGGTAGTACGGCAGGGTGAATGCCACCTGCTGTGCGCGACTGGCGGTAACGGTGATGAACTGGCAGCTGATGTCGACCTTGTCGGTCAGCAGGTTGGGGATACGTGCATCCGAGGACTGCACGACAAACTCCACCTTGCCCGGGTCATTGAACAGGCCCTTGGCGATGATTCTGCCAATGTCGATATCGAAGCCCTGCAACTTGCCGTCCGCGCCCTGGAAGTGCCAAGGCGCATTGGTGCTGCCCGTCCCTACCACCAGATTGCCACGTTTCAATACTGCATCGAGCTTGCTGCCTTCGGCTGCCTGCACCGTATTGGCCAGCATGAATGAGGCTGAAAGAACAAAGGCACAAGCTTTCACAAAGGAAGGTCCGCGATGCATGACTTAAACTCCGCCGAAGTATTCGTTATTCCGCTATAGCGGATATAGGTATGTAACAACGGAATATACAGCAGAAAGTGTGCCATAGAGGACGCGCGGAAAACACCCCATGAAAAAGTCGAAACAAATCAACAGACTGGAATTTGGGATTGAGTCGGGAAAGCGGGGACGAAGCCCGCAGGTAACGCTACCGGTTGTCACATTTGAGTGGTAAGGCCCCACTCTTGTGCGCATGCGCTGTTATCGGGCGTGGAGTATCAACGCAAATAAGCCCTAAACACGGGCACGGGCACGGGCACAAAGAGCGGCCAGAACGGCGTTCCCGCGCTGGAGCGTGGGAACGAGAGGTGTCGAGTGGGGAAAAGGCTTAAAGACAGGTAGCAATGGCCGCAGAGCGCAACGCGGCCTGGGCATCGCCTTGCGGGGCATAGAACTCGACGGCAGTGGTCGGGCCCTTGCCACGCACGTCAGCAAAGTAGGTCGACTCGGTGGTAAACACGGTGAAACCGCCGCCGGACAGGTCATGCAGGAACACGTCAGAAGACGTGCCGAACATGGCTTCGTTCTGCCAGGTCACCTGAATGCACTGGGCAACGGCAGCATCCTGCTTGGCGCTCGACAGGACCTTGTAGGGGCCTGCGGCACGTGCGGAGCTGGAAGGCGCTGCACACCCGGTCAATACGGTTGCCGCAATCACCGTCGCGCTCGTCAGAAACAGAAACTTCATGTCATGCCTTCGCTGATAAAAAGCCGATTCTAGCACTGCAACGCACTATCAACCTTCAGCCAATTGCTCTTCGTATTCCTTCACGTATTCGCCGGCCAAGCTCTGTTTCTGCTTTTCGTCGAGCAATTTGCCCGCCATCTGGAAAAACTTCTGTTCTTCTTCCTTGAGGTGGTGATGCACTTTTTCCGACAGCTTTTTCGCAGTGGCCAGCCAGGCTGGACTGGACATCTCGGTTTCATCGAGCTCTTCCATCATCTCGTCCATCTCGTGATGCTCGGAAATGGCGTGACGGCTCAGGTCCACGCCATTGTCGTGGGCCATCAGAGGGATATAGAAAAACCGTTCTTCGGCCGTTTCGTGGGCCTGCAGCTCTTCCTTGAGCTGTTTGTAGGCCTTCTCGCGTTCGGCACTGTCGCCACTGGTCTTGATCAGGGCATCAGCGTAGCTGCGTTGACGGTCATGGCTTTCGCGCAGGGCTTCGAAAATATTCACGGTCATGTCTCCAGGTCGGCTTCCGGGAGCTGGAAGCATCGTGGACTAGACCCCTGGCGAAGATCAGCAGTTCCAACAAATACTGGCAAATGCCTATCGCGCAATGGCGGCCGACTCAAGCCAGTTCGAAAACCACATCCTGAGCGCCTTCCCACAGTGTCTTCACACCCAGTTTGCGCAAGTTATCCTTGCCTTGGGTAATGGTCAGAAAATGGTTGCCCGCCAACTGCCCCATCTTGCTGGCGAAACAGCACGAGCCGTAGGCAAGAATAATCTCGGTTTCGCTGTAACCGCCCGGATAGAAAAGAATGTCGCCTACCGAAGGATGGCTGGTTGCGTTCTCGAAGCCGATCAATGTGTCATCAAGCTTCAGCTGATAATCATCCAGCGGCACCCAGCAGCCCTCACCGCTCCAGCGCACATGAATGAATTTCTGCCGATAAGGCAGCAGCTTGAGAAACGCTTCCACCGTTTGCGGCGCATCCGGATGGGTTTCGGCCAGAAACTCATATCCGCCTGCGGTGATTTTGATGGTGGTCACTTCAACGACTCCTTAACAGGCAACAAGGCTCACAATGGTGCCCAAGGATAAACGCGAGCCCGACAAGCCGTCACGGAGTTCCGTTACGCCCATAGAGAAGGTAGCCGGAACGATGGCTCAGGCGTTCGTAATACGCATTGACGGCGGGCAGATCGGGATGCTCGAGAGGCGTCTCGAACCAGCGATTGACTGAAAGACCAATGGGGATGTCAGCCAGGGTAAAACGCTCGCCACAGACATAGGCGCCGGTCTTTTCCAGCTGCCTGTCGAGTATCTGCATATGCCTGGCCCACTGGGCACAGGACGCGGCCATGGCGGCAGGGTCCTGGTGCTCGGTCGAGCGTCGCACCAGTGACATGAAGGCATAACTCCATGATCTGTTCAGATCCGAGCCTTGCCAGTCGATCCACTGATCGGTCTGCGCCCTGGCACGTGGATCCAGTGGATAAACATGACCGCCAGCATAACGGTTGGCCAGATAGCGAACGATGCTGTTGGATTCCCAAAGCACGAAGTCATCATCAACGATAACCGGCACCATGGCATTCGGGTTGAGCGCGAGAAACTCATCGGTGTTGGCAGGTTTGAAGCCTGACCCCCAGTCTTCCTGAGTGAAGGGTATCTTCAGCTCCTCGCACGTCCAGAGCACTTTTCGTACGTTGATCGAGGAGGTCTTGCCCAGTATGCGCAGCATTCAGCGTCCTTGTTGCACAGCAACGTCGTGTCAGTCAGTAGTCATCAGCGGTTTGGCAAACAGTTGATTCTCATGTGTCTCGCCCTGAAACACATAGTGCGGCGTACCTTTCCATTCATAGCCTTGACGAGGGTAAAACGCCAGCGCGCGCGGATTGCCAACCCAGACCGTCGCCCATAACAGCGAGGCACCACGGATTGCTGCACGCCGCTCGGCGGCTTCAAGTAGCAGCCGCCCCGCTCCACGCCCTGTGAAGCGCTCCTGCACATAGAGGCGTTGCAACTCGGCAGCGGTCGATACACCGAGCATTGCGTGATCGGTGCGCAACGCGACCTGGGCAAAGCCGATAAAATGCCCTTGCGACTCGGCAACGACGATGAACGTTGTCGGCTCGATAAGCAGTTGCGCAAAGATCGCAGGCGAAAACGCCTCCAGCGCCTCGCGGGCGATGGACTGTCGAATGCCCTGCGTTGCGTAGGTATCGAGAAAAACCTGCATACCGAGCGCCGCAAGGCACAACGCATCCGCAGAGCAAGCCTCACGCTGGGTAATGGTCATTGAAGAGGGGTTAGTCATCAGGCGGTTGATTCCCGGCATCCGGCAGACAGATGGCCGAATCATACCTGACAAAAGGACCGGCCCGGCATCAGGGCCGGGCCGTTACTTCAGGCGCAGCAGCTCGATATCAGCGGCCGGTCATCAGCGATTGCAGCTTGGACTGGGCTTGTTGAGCGTTCTTGCCCTGCTCGTTCAGCTCTTGCAGCAATTTGTTGAGCTCGGTCTGGACCACAGGATCCTTGACGGTGATCGTCGAGCCCGAGATATCGATCTGCGATTTGTGCGCGTCCACATAATCGGCAACCTTCAGACCGCTGGAAAAGGTGCCCTTTATCTGCGGCAGCACTTCACGGAAGGTGTTGGCGGGTACGCTGACAGTTCGGTCGTAGGCCTTGTCATAAACCACCTTGAGGTCTTCCGGCTGCTTGAGTTTCGCGCGTGCAGCGTCTGCCTTGCCCTGCTCGATGGTCAGCTTTTCGCCCACTTCGTCAAGGCCGGTCTGCACGGCGGCCAGGTCAGCGCGGCGTTGAATGACATCGCTGACCGAATGAAAAGAGCCTTTCTGCATCAAACCGGCGAGCGGCTGCACCGCTGTGTCCATGCCTGCACCAAAGTCGGAGATGACCGCGTAGTGCGAGGTGTAGTCACCAAAGGTCTTCTTCTCCTCATCCGTCAGCTTGGGAACATGTACGCCCGGCTTGTCGACAATTCGGGTTTGCAGGAACTGGGTGAACGCAGTGCGCTGCTCGGGCTCCTTGTCGCCGCAGCCAGCCAGGAACAGGGGTAAAGCGACAGCCAGCAGCAAAGCTGGGCGGAAAAGGGACTTCATGTCAGTAACCTCCGGGATCATAAGAATGCACGCTCACAGGCCACGCCTGCTGAACGCGAGCGTGCTTATAGTCTCGTCGTCGCCTCATCTAGTTCCGCGACAGCACTGAAGATACTTGTAGGAATGCCACCTGGCGCTTGAGGGTTTTGGGTGATGGGCGGTGCAAACGTTACGCAGCGCGAGGCCTTCGACGAGCAGAAAGAGGCCTGCCGAACCCGGTTGCAGATAAATATTGCACGCAGCATCAAAACCTCATCCGGCAGGGCCAACGCTCATCGCGACTGGTTTGGCGGAGCAAAACCGGGCGTCTGCGCCAAACCGTGCGAGGGTCTGCCCGGCGCAGGGTTGCCTCTTGAAGCGTTTCCAGGAAAGTTCCTTAACATTTCTTCATGAGGTGAAACGTTTCAGCGGCTAGTCTTCAACGGACCGACAAAGTGACAACAGGAGTCAATCACTATGTTTGCACACGAGGGCCTGGGTCTGATCCTTGTCTCCATCGTCTTTCTGCTTGGAGCGATTGCGATGTTCATTCACCCTTTCCACGCGCTGGGAAGCTGGTTCAGGAGGAAGAAGCAGGAAAGGAAATCCGACTAACCGTCAACACGCACCAGAAATGGCAGGCCCGGTGATCACCGGGCCTTGCAGAAAAACCCTTCTGTGAATGAATTCGTCCAACTTGACTCGCGCACATGTATCGCCCTTGATACCTGTTTATGGCTGATCGTCATGCATCCAATTAGCCAAGCTTTGACTGTGAACAGCAACCTGTCCAGCTGCCATCAAGTAGTAGCCAATCAATATTAAATCAATATCACCTATCTGACCTTGCATGCGAAAACCATCTAGTGAATAGCGCATTTCCTGAATCAGCGCCCGCGCTATGTAGCCTGTTGTTTCCAGTGTGATACTCTTTTGAGATTCATAAATATTGAATTAATAGCCACCAGCCGATAATGTTGCCCGTGAAATGCCCTAACTAATTTGCCACGAGTGCTTACAAGGTTGTCATGACTAGTCAATCAATTCATTCGACGCGCTACGTACGCAATGCTGTTGACAAGCACATGCCTGAACCGACGCGCGTGCTTGACTTCAGCCAATGCAAGGGCACTAAAAAAGGGCCGGTCTTCCTGATTGGCTCCGGGAAATCAGCAAAGGATTTCCCGATCGAAGAGTTCTCGCACATCCCCATGATTACCATGAACGGCGCGTTCTCGATGTTCGCAAGCACGAACATAAAGCCGTTGTTCTATGTGTGCTCCGACAGGGATTTCCCCAACCAGCAACCTGAGCTGTTCGCCGCTGCCATGCGCTCCAGCGAGAACGTAGGCCTCTGGGAAGATCAGTTTCGCGGCGACATCCCCAGGCCTTCCGGACGCGCTTATGCACTGAAGAAATCGCCGAGATTATCGACGATGGCGGCGCTATGCTCGCGAGAAGATGCACTGGTCAGAAAACGCTCGTTATGGAGTAGCAGAAGCCGGGATATCGGTTTCAGCAAGAATCTGGAACTTGGTTTCTTCGACGCACGTACTGTCATGTATCTGGCGCTGCAACTGTCTTATCACCTTGGTTTCGATAACGTCTTTCTGGTCGGTTTCGATATGAATCAGTCCGTGGGCCGATTCTACGAGTCCTCCAGCGACAATTGCTCACCCTGCGGTCTGGACCAGCATTACGAATCCAGAATTCTTCCTTCACTGGAGCTGATGTCGAAACAGGTCGTCGGGAGCGACTTCCAGGTATTCAATGTCTCGGACAGCTCGCGAGTACCGCATGAGGTCATTCCCAAGTTGAGCCTTGATGAAGTTCGCCATAGAGTCAGTTGCGCACTTCAATAATAGTATTTCGCCATCAAAGAGTACTGCCAGCAACGCAGCCTGCTTGTCTCAGGCATACGCACTTGTCCTCGGCGAAGGGTGCTGAAACAGGCGTCAGCCCTGCCCCGCCCCGTTGAACTCGGTAATCCTCTGCCGACCACCATGTCACTGCCGCCCGACCTATGCGACAATGCGCGCCAATGTCTGGCGTGAACCCCCACATTCATATCCCGGCAACGCAGTCATGGCAGGCTGCCGTTGCTGTAGACGTATGCCCGTTGGGTCAGCTCATGCTCGGACGGAGCGGACTGAACAGCCTCGGTGGGGTCCTGAACACCACACCTGCTGACGCCAGCGCTCCCCCGGTTATTGCCCACGTTATTGATAGGTAAAGTAATTGATCTCCACAGCTAACATCACGATGCAGTTCGGTCCCAAACCCTTGTTCGAGAATGTCTCGGTCAAGTTTGGCGCCGGTAACCGTTACGGCCTGATTGGCGCGAACGGCTGCGGCAAGTCCACGTTCATGAAAATCCTCGGTGGCGACCTCGAGCCTTCGGGTGGGCAGGTGATGCTGGAGCCGAACGTGCGTCTGGGTAAGCTGCGCCAGGATCAGTTCGCCTATGAAGAGTTCACCGTGCTCGACACCGTGATCATGGGTCACGAAGAGCTGTGGAAGGTCAAGGCCGAGCGCGACCGCATCTATTCGCTGCCGGAAATGAGTGAAGACGACGGCATGGCCGTTGCCGAGCTGGAAACCGAGTTTGCGGAAATGGACGGTTATACCGCCGAATCCCGCGCCGGTGAACTGCTGCTGGGCCTGGGTATCGGCATCGAACAGCACAACGGTCCGATGAGCGAAGTCTCGCCGGGCTGGAAGCTGCGCGTTCTGCTGGCGCAGGCACTGTTCTCCGATCCGGAAGTGCTGCTGCTCGACGAACCGACCAACCACCTGGACATCAACACCATTCGCTGGCTGGAAAACATCCTGACCCAGCGTAACAGCCTGATGATCATCATCTCCCACGACCGTCACTTCCTGAACAGCGTGTGCACGCACATGGCCGACCTGGATTACGGCGAGTTGCGCCTGTTCCCGGGCAACTATGACGAGTACATGACCGTGGCGACCCAGTCCCGCGAGCAGCTGCTGTCCGACAACGCCAAGAAGAAAGCACAGATTTCCGAACTGCAATCGTTCGTCAGCCGCTTCTCGGCCAACGCCTCGAAAGCCAAGCAGGCCACGTCCCGAGCCAAGGCGATCGACAAGATCCAGCTGGCCGAGGTCAAGCCATCCAGCCGTGTCAGCCCGTTCATTCGTTTCGAGCAGACCAAGAAACTGCACCGCCAGGCAGTCATCGTCGATCGCATGGCCAAAGGCTTCGACGGCAAGACTCTGTTCAAGGACTTCAGCTTCCAGGTCGAAGCCGGCGAACGTGTGGCTATCATCGGCCCGAACGGCATCGGCAAGACCACCCTGTTGCGCACCCTGGTCGACGAGTTGCAACCGGATGCGGGCACGGTCAAGTGGACCGATGCGGCGGAAATCGGCTACTACGCTCAGGATCATGCTCACGATTTCGAGGATGACTCCACCCTGTTCGACTGGATGGGTCAATGGACCCAGGGCGGCGAGCAAATGGTGCGTGGCACCCTGGGCCGCATGCTGTTCTCCAACGACGAGATCCTCAAGTCGGTGAAGGTGATTTCCGGTGGTGAACAGGGCCGCATGCTGTTCGGCAAGCTGATCCTGCAAAAGCCCAACGTGCTGGTGATGGACGAACCGACCAACCACCTGGACATGGAATCCATCGAGTCGCTGAACCTGGCGCTGGAAAACTATCCAGGCACACTGATTTTCGTCAGTCACGACCGCGAGTTCGTGTCCTCGCTGGCAACCCGCATCATCGAACTCAGCCCAAGTGGCGTGGTCGATTTCAGCGGCACCTATGACGACTACCTGCGCAGCCAGGGCGTTACGTTCTAAGCCTGCCAGCCCGCAACAGCAAAAAGCCCTGTCATATGACAGGGCTTTTTAGTTTCAGCGCGCTTATTCGCTCGACTGGCTGAGCATTTCAATCCACAGCGCACCCTTGCCCGAGGGCGCTTCGCCGACCCGTTGCAAGGCACCCTTCTCGCCTATGGCGTAACTGCCCACCTTGTCGCTTTTCTCGCCACTCACCAGCAACCAGCGCCCATTGGGTGAAACAGCGATGTTGCGCGGCTGCTTTTCCTGAACGGGATAATTGTCAACGAACACCACCTTGCCACTGGCGGGCTCAATCTTGAACACCGACACGCTGCTGCTGGTGCGCTCACTGATGAACAGCCATTTGCCGTTCGGCGCGAGGCGAATATCCGCAGCCCAGATGCGTGGCGTAGAGTCATCCTTGAGGTCGTTGTTGCGCGCATCGCGGGCCTGTCCCGGCGCCAGGTTCAAGCGTTTGGGAATACCGTCTGCCTGACTGGTCTGCTTCAACGCACCGGTTTTCTGATTGATCGCGAAGGCAGTGACGGTGCCACTCATTTCACCGACGACATACAGAAACTTGCCGTCGGACGAGAATGCCAAGTGGCGCGGGCCGGTATTGTCGGGAACGGCGACATAACCCTCGCCGATGGGGACGAGCTTGCCGTCCTTGGGCTCCAGTCGGTATTGCAGCACACGATCGACGCCCAGGTTGCCAGCGTACACAAACCGGTTGCTCGGATCGGTGCGCACCGAATGCGCGTGCATGCCGGTCTTGTAAGTCTGAATGCTGTCGCTCGGGCGGTGCTGCGTGTCGATGGGCTGGACGCTGAGCAAGTCGGCACCATAGGACGCGCCGAACAGGAAGCGTCCGCTGCGATCGGTAGACAGGTAGGCCAGACTCTCGGCCAGCGGTGCCTGACTCAGCGGCTTGAGGTGCCCCGTTCCAGGTTCGATGCTGAAACTCAGCACTTGATACGGTTTGGCGCGCAACGCCGCGAATAACGCTTTGCCATCCGGCGTGATGGCCATCGGATTGACCTGATCACCCGCCCTGATTTGCTCGACCAGGCTGAGCGCCCCGCTCTGCTCATCGAGACGGTATTGAGAGATGAGCCCATCGGTAGGGCTGGAGATATAGGCGAAGGTGGCTGCCTGGGCGCTCAGGCCGAATGAACAACCGACTGCAGCGGCCAGCAACAGAATATTTTTCATGAACAACCTTTTTATTATTGTGATGTGATCAGTCATCCTATGAGCATATCTTCACAACGGCAACTGCCTGATAACCAACCCGCATAATACCGTTAGCCTGCTTTCATTTATCCACGACGCAGGCCATGATGAGGCACTCCCACCGCCCGCCAGCGAAGAGCCCAATGCCTGCCGCACACCCCGGTTCCATGACGATTACCCTGCAGATCGTCTCCATCGTCTTCTACACGTTCATCGCCTTCCTGTGTATCGGACTGCCTATTGCGGTATTGCCCGGCTACGTTCATGACCAGTTGGGTTTCAGCCCGCTGATTGCCGGCCTGACCATCGCCTCGCAATACCTCGCCACCCTGCTCAGCCGGCCCTTCGCCGGCCGCGCGACAGACACGCTGGGCAGCAAGCGTTCCATCGTGTTCGGGCTCTGGGGCATCGTCATCAGCGGCAGCATGACCTTGCTGGCCACACTGCTGCACGAATTTGCCACGCTGAGCCTGTCGATTCTCATCGTTGCCCGGCTGTTCCTTGGCGTCTCTCAGGGGCTTATCGGGGTAGGCACCATTAATTGGTGCATCGGCAAGGTCGGCACGGAGCATACCGCCCGTTCAATCTCGTGGAACGGCATTGCGTCCTATGGTGCGATTGCCATCGGTGCGCCGCTGGGCGTCGTGGTCATCGATAGCATTGGCTTCAACAGCCTGGGTATTGCCCTGATGGTGATGGCGGGTCTGGCACTGAGGCTGATTCGCGACAAACCATCCGTACCCATCATTGTCGGTGAGCGCCTGCCCTACTGGTCGGTGTTCGGCCGCATCGCACCCTACGGTCTGGGCCTGACGCTCTCGTCGATCGGCTACGGCACACTGACCACCTTCATCACCCTGTTCTATCTGAATCGGGGCTGGGAAGGTGCGGCCTATTGCCTGAGCATGTTTGGTGTGTGCTTTATCCTCGCCCGCCTGCTGTTCATCGGCGCCATCAATCGACTGGGCGGCTACAACGCTGCCGTTGTGTGCATGGCGGTAGAAATCTGCGGGCTGTTGATGCTCTGGCTTTCCCCAAGCAGCAGCGTTGCCCTCGCAGGCGCCGGACTGACCGGCGTGGGGCTGTCGCTGGTCTACCCGGCGCTCGGCGTAGAGGCTATCAAGTGCGTGCCCACCCCTAGCCGCGGCGCAGGCCTGAGCGCCTATGCGGTGTTCTTCGATCTGGCACTGGCAATCGCGGGTCCGGTGATGGGCGCAATTGCCTTGGGCCAGGGCTATGACTGGATATTTTTCTACGCCGCCCTGCTATCGGTTTGCGCGCTGGCCCTGACAGTCTGGTTGTCGCGGCGCGCCACTCAACTCGGGTGAAGGGTCCTCAACAGTGGCTTTGCTGCATAAGCTTTTCTCCTGTAGTTCCAATAGTTAGCAGATAACGCTTAAATCCTGCCATCGGTCGGTCAACTTCTTGACGCATCCGGCAACGACTTCTTGACTTGATACTGCGAGCCTCGAAACAGGCTTGCAAAGCGATCTTCACCCGCCTTGGTGTGACGCCGCTTTGCGTAGCAGTCTGGCGCTTCGATCCCTCTCGATTGCCTCCCTGCTGCCTGCCTGGACGGGAGTGCTGTCATGAAAATTCGTTGCGTTCATCTGTACCAGACCTGCAATGTGCTGCCCGTGGTAATACTGGCAATCATCCCTTCATGGGCCGAGGGCGCCTGCAGCCTTTCCTCCCTGGCATCGGCTGGCGTTCAGGTCTGCGACAGCGGCAGCAGCGGGCCGTTTAGCGCGCCGAGCGGTGACCATGTACTGATATTTCCGGTCGGCGGAACGGGCACCGTGTCCGGCAATATCCTGTTCGGTCCGGGAATGGACAGCGTGGACATGCAGTCGGGGCGCATTCTGGGCAACGTTACTCAAGGGGCCGGTATCGACCGCTTCACGCTCTCCACGGGCGAGGTCAGCGGCGATCTGAACCAAGGCGATGATCCCGACGATTTTTTCATGAGCGGCGGCACGCTGGGCTCTCTGGCCCAGGGTGACGGGCGCGATACCTTTCTCATGACGGGCGGCACCATCACCCGCGCGTTCGAGGATGGCGACGTCGCGGTGATGACCGGTGGCAGCATCGGTCGCGTGGACATGAAGCTGGACAACAATGTATTCGAAATGTCTGGTGGCACTATCATCAACAACCTGGTCACCGGCTTTGGCCGGGACACCATCACCTTGTCGGGTGGCATTGTTGGCGGCAACGTCAGCGTCAGTGGCGGCGACGACCAGATCACCCTCAGTGGCGGCGAGATCCGCGGCGAAGTTCGCACCAGCGTTGGCAATGACACTTTCAACTGGCTGAACGGCGGTTACGCACGCAGCAACGTATTGATGGCCGACGGCAACGATACGGCACGCCTGTACAACCTGAGCGAATACTACCTGAGCGCCAACCCGCTGCTCGACGGCGGCCCTGGCAACGACGCGTTGACCTTCGACGACACCGTATCATCACAGCCGGGTCGCTACGCCAACTGGGAAACGGTCAATGTGAGCAATGGCTCGCAGCTGAATCTGGCCGGCACGCTGGTGCTCGGCGACAGCCTGACTGACACCGGCGTTCTGGACATAGACTCCAGCAGCAGGCTGATCTCGACCTCGGGCAGTGTTGTCCCCTTCAGCGCCGGATCCCTCGCCTCACTGCAGAATGCCGGAACGCTGGATCTAAGCGATGCAGGCCGCTCGCTCACTGGCACATTGACGGTGACCGGCAATTACACCGGCCAGAACGGACGACTGCTGTTGCTCTCGGCACTGGGCGATGATGCATCCGCCAGCGACCGACTGGTGGTAGCACAAGGGCGTATCAGTGGGTCTACGCGCATGCTCGTCAGCAACTCGGGTGGGCTGGGCGCCCTGACCCGTGGCAATGGCATCGAAGTGGTAAAAGCCATCAACGGTGCAACCAGCGAAAGCGGCGCCTTTTCGTTGCAAAGTCCGCTGTCTGCAGGCGCTTATCAGTATTACCTGTTCAAGGGCGGCGCTACTGCCGGCTCTGAGAACAGCTGGTTTCTGCGCTCTGCGGTGATTGCCCCGCCAACGCCAGCGCCGCCCCCTGTCGAGCCCGCCCCGGAACCTGCACAGCCAACGCCGCTGCCCGCACCTGCTCCTGAGCCTGAACCAGAACCAGAACCAGAACCTGTTCCTGTTCCTGAACCTGTTCCTGAGCCGACACCGACACCGACACCGACACCACAGCCTGTGCCTGCTCCAGAACCTGCACCAACACCGCAACCTGTACCTGCCCCACCTCCAGACCCTGAGCCTGAGCCGAACAGCCCGCCCCCTGTCACCCCAGCAGCCGCACTGCCAGTCCCGGCGATAGGAACCCCGCCGCTGCCGGAACCCGTTCGCGGAGCTGCACCCATCGCGCTGTACCGGCCCGAGGTCGCCAACTACTCCGTGGTGGCTCCCACCGCTGCGGTCCTGGCCCTGAGCTCACTGGGCACCTTTCATGAGCGTCAGGGGGATCAAGCCTTGCTGACGCAAAACGGCACGACGTCGGCAGGTTGGGCACGCGTGTTCGGCAGCGACTTCAGGCAACGCTGGTCGGGAGACGTGAGCCCTGGCCTGGACGCTTCATTCAAGGGTTATCAGATAGGCCATGACCTGTATGCCTGGCAACAGGACAGCGGGCGAACTCAGCGTGTCGGCCTGTTCGTCGCGCATAACCGTCTGGACGGCAGAGTGAAGGGTTTTGCAGAAGGTTTCAGCGACTACGAAACAGGGCGTCTGAAACTGCAGGGCGAGAGCCTGGGCGCCTACTGGACGCTGACCACGCCGAGTGGCGGATATGTCGACGCAGTGGCGATGGGCACCCGCCTGGACGGTCGCAGCCGCTCTGTCAGAGGCGTAGGCGTCGACACTGAAGGCAGCGTCATCAGCCTGTCTGTCGAGGCAGGTTATCCGCTGCCGCTCTCACAGCGCTGGGTCGCAGAGCCTCAGGTACAGATCATCTACCAACGCGTTGACCTGCAGGACCAGCATGACGGCATTGCCCATCTGAGGTTCGACAGCCAGGCTTACACCACAGGGCGCATCGGCCTGCGTTTCAAGGGACACTATCAATTGAGCAGCGTACCGATAGCGCCTTATCTGCGCGCCAACCTCTGGCACACCAAAGACGGCCATGACACGCTGACCTTCGATCACGCAGAGCAGATAAGAACCGCGCATCGGTCAACGACGGGCAGTATTGGCGCAGGGATGGGAGCGACATTGAGCAGCAGCGCCAGTCTGCACTGGAGCGCTGATTATCTCAGTGATCTGGACGACGACGGAGCGCAGGGAGTGAACACCAGCCTGGGGTTCAGGCTGGTGTGGTAAAGCGATCGTTGGCGCGGGGACGCGCCTTGATCAGTCTTTCTTCGGTTTGAGGATCAGCACCGCGAGGGGTGGCAGATTCAGCACCAGCGAATCCTCCATCCCATGCGCCGGCTCGGCTTCGGTCATGACCTCGCCACCATTGCCAAAGTTGGAGCCCGCGTAGGTTTCCGCGTCACTGTTGAGCAGCTCCGTCCAGGCACCTCGCATCGGCGCGCCAAGACGGTAGTCCAGGCGCGGCACCGGGGTCATGTTGGCGACCACCAGCAGCGGTTCGCCGTCGTTGCTCCAGCGCAGGTACGCAAACACGCTGTTGGCACTGTCATCGCCGACCAGCCACTGGAAACCGGCAGGGTCTGCATCGCGCTCGTGCAGCGCCTTTTCCTCGCGATAGAGGCGGTTCAGGTCGCCGACCAGGTTCTTCACGCCCACGTGCTCGGCGTATTGCATCAAGTACCAGTCCAGTTCCCTGTCGTGATTCCACTCGCGCCATTGGCCGAATTCGCAGCCCATGAACAGCAGCTTCTTGCCGGGATGCGTCCACATGAATGACAGATAGGCGCGCAGGTTGGCGAATTTCTGCCAGCGATCGCCTGGCATCTTGTCGATCAGCGAATGTTTGCCGTGCACCACTTCGTCGTGGGAAATAGGCAGTACGAAACGCTCGGACCACGCATACACCAGACTGAAGCTCAGCTTGCCATGGTGATGCCCGCGGTTGATCGGGTCCTCTTCCATGTACTGCAGCGAGTCATGCATCCAGCCCATGTTCCACTTGTAATTGAAGCCAAGCCCGCCCTGCTGGGTCGGCTCGCTGACACCCGGCCACGCGGTCGACTCTTCGGCAATCACCATGGTCCCGGGGGCTTCCAGCGCAACTACGTCGTTCAAATGACGCAGGAAGTCGATGGCCTCGAGGTTTTCGCGGCCGCCGAAGCGATTCGTCACCCATTCGCCGGCATTACGCGAATAGTCGCGATACAGCATCGACGCCACCGCATCCACACGCAGACCGTCGATGTGGTAATACTTGAGCCAGTGCAGTGCCGAGGCCAGCATGAAGCCATGAACCTCGGTGCGTCCCAGGTTGTAGATCAGGGTGTTCCAGTCCTGATGGAAGCCTTCCTTGGGGTCCGCGTACTCATACAGGCAAGTACCGTCGAACTGCGCCAGACCATGGGTATCGGTCGGAAAATGCGCTGGAACCCAGTCAAGAATGACGCCGATTTCAGCCCGGTGACAGGCATCGACGAAGAAGGCGAAATCTTCCGGCGAACCGTAACGGGCAGTTGGCGCGAACTGGGCCAGCAACTGATAGCCCCATGAACCACCGAATGGGTGTTCCATGATCGGCATCAGTTCGATGTGCGTGAAGCCAAGTTCCTTGACGTAAGGAATCAGGCGATCAGCCAGTTCACGCCAGTTGTACTGCCGCCATTGATTATCTTCGACCTGCTCCATTTGCCAGGAGCCTGCGTGCAACTCGTAGATCGACAGCGGTGCAGTGACTTCGTGGCGCCCTGCCCTCGACTGCAGCCACTCCTGGTCATTCCATTCGAATTGCAATGGCGCAGCGATCTTCGACGCGGTATCGGGCGGCAATGTGGTGGACAAGGCCATCGGATCGCTTTTCAACGGCAGAATCCCGTGAGCACCGAGAATCTCGTACTTATAGACCTCGCCGGGCTGCAGACGCGGGACGAAAATCTCCCATACGCCGGTCGGGTGGCGCATGCGCATGGGATGGCGACGTCCATCCCAGCTGTTGAAGCTGCCAACCACCGAAACACGACGCGCATTGGGTGCCCAGACCGCAAAACGCACACCGTCCACGCCATCGACGCTGGTGACTTGCGCGCCCAGACAGCTGCTCAGGTCGCGATGATTACCCTCGGCAAACAGGTAAAGGTCCATCTCGCCCAGCAGCGGGCCAAAGCTGTAAGGGTCTTCGGTGATCTGTTCACCGCCAGCCCAATTGATTTTCAGCAGGTAAGGCTGCGGGTGCTCGAGGTGGCCGACGAAAAACCCCGGCACTTCGCTCATTTCCATCTCGCCCAGTTCACGACCGTCATCCCTGGCCAGCAGACGGACACTCAACGCTGCGGGCAGGTAGGCGCGGACGTACTGCCCGCTGCCGCCATCACCATGCGGGCCGAGGATAGAGAACGGGTCACGGTGTTCAGCACGGATCAGCGCGTCGAGGTCCACAGCAGCGGGAATCGCGCGGCGGCGCGTGCCGGTTTTGTCAGGCGCATTCATATTGACTCTCCATCAGACGGTTGCAGCAACCCACGCAAGCCTTGCAAGGGAACGGCCAGCCAGGCTGGACGGTTCTCGGCTTCGTAGATCACTTCATAAGCAGCTTTTTCAAGGGTGAACAGCTCGAGTGCAGCGTCCTCCCCTTTTGCATCTTTCCAGGCATGGGCAATGCCGGTGGTCGCCGAGCGATAACCCTCGATAAAGGTTTCTCGCGCCTGCGCCAGGTAGGTATCGGCAACACGTTTGCGCGCGCCGGCTGCCTCGGGAGACGTGTCGACGCTCTGCGCACTGCGTACAGCCATGGCCGCAGCGTAGTCAAAGGACCGCAGGACACCGCTGACATCCTTGAACGGGCTGTGCTTGGCACGGCGCTCTTCAAGTGCGCGGGCCGGTTCACCCTCGAAATCGATCAGGTAGGCATCACCCTTGACCACCAGTACTTGCCCCAGATGCAGATCGCCATGCACACGAATGCGCAGGCCACCGGCGGAGCGCTTGGCCAGGCCTTCGACGCGCTGGCGGATCTGCTTGCGCTGCGCGAGCAGATCGTTGACCAGTTGCTGATCGTCCTTGTCCAGCTCGCCGATGCGCTGTTCCAGCAGCTGCAAGGCGCGCTCGAGCTGAGCGTTGACGCTGACCCCGGAGGCCTTGCTGTCCTGGCTGCTGGTGACTTCGACGGCAAAATCCGCATTGTCGGTGGGCGACGCGAGAATCTGGTGCATCTCACCCAGACGCTGGCCAAGACTGCGCGAGAAGTCCGCGAGCTCGAGCAGCGCGTTGTAATGCTGTTCCTGACCGGAAACACCATGTGCCAGCTCGTCACGTACCGCACGCTCGAGATTGTTCTGGGTCCACTCCCACGCATCGCCCTGGTTGCTCAGATAGCCCTGAGCGATCATCAGCAGGTTGGGCTGACCGTCCTTGCCGACGCGTACCAGAGAGCCCAGCAGCGGCGAAATGTTCTTGAAGCCGGCACGGGTCAGGAACGCGCCCATTTCCAGCTCGGGGTGCGTCCCGGCGCTGACTTTGCGAATCAGCTTGAGCACCAGGCTGCTGCCGACCACCACCGAACTGTTCGATTGCTCGGCAGACAGGTAGCGCACTTCCGACTCGGCGTTCAGGCCGAGGGGTGCCAGCTGCGAACTTTGCTCGAAACGCAACTCGCCGTCGGCACAGGGTATGACCGTATCCGACTGCATGCCCTGAATCACTGCGCGGATGAAAGTTTCCAGGGTAAATGCATCCGTGATCAGCCCGACATCGCGATTGCGACGCACTCGGGCGAGCGCCAGTTGCTGCGGCAGTGCACTGCTGATGTCGTCTTCGGCCAGCAAGCCGAACGGCAATTGATAGCGATCGGTCTGCCCGCCTGCGGTGACTTCTATTTCGCTGAGCAGCACCGGATTCGCTTCTTCGCCGAAGCGCACGGCGTAGGCAATGCTGACCTTCTCGATCGCCTTGTCCTTGCCCGCGAACCAGCGCCGTTTGGGCAGGTAAACCGCCAGCGAGGTGTTTTCCATGGTGCTGCGCAGTGGCTCTTCGAGCAACTCTTCCAGACGCTTCTTGAGCACCAGAGTCGGGAAGTCCGGCATGCTCTGCGCGGGTTCAACGTGCCAACTGGGCATTTGATTCTCCGAAGCCAGTAAAAACCAGTAAAAGCCGTACGGCGGCAGCGTCAGCAGGTAGCTCAACTGGCCGATGGGCGGGAATGCGCTGCCGCCGAGCATTTCCACCGGTACCGTGCCTGCGTAGGCAGACAACTCAAGCTCTGCAGCCTGAGCGGCGCTGGAAACGTTGGCGACACACAGCACCACTTCACTGTGTCCGTCAGGTGCTGTGTATTCGCGGGTATACGCCAGAATGCGGCGGTTCGACGGCGAGAGCATTTTCAGCGTGCCACGTCCGAATGCCTTCTGCTGTTTGCGCACGGCGAGCATGCGCCGGTTCCAGTTCAGCAGCGAATGCGGGTCACGCTCCTGGATTTCGACGTTGACCGACTGGAAGCCGTACATCGGGTCCATGATCGGTGGCAACACCAGGCTGGCCGGGTCGGCGCGCGAAAAACCGCCGTTGCGGTCGATGGACCATTGCATCGGTGTGCGCACACCGTCCCGGTCGCCCAGGTAGATGTTATCGCCCATGCCGATCTCGTCGCCGTAATACAGCGTCGGTGTGCCGGGCATCGACAACAGCATGCTGTTGAGCAACTCGACCCGGCGACGGTCGCGATCCACCAAAGGCGCAAGGCGCCGACGGATGCCCAGGTTGATCCGTGCACGGCGGTCGGCCGCGTAGTAATTCCACAGGTAATCACGCTCACGATCGGTGACCATTTCCAGGGTCAGTTCATCGTGGTTGCGCAGGAAAATCGCCCATTGGCAGTTTTCCGGGATCTCCGGCGTCTGCCGCAAGATATCGGTGATCGGAAAACGATCTTCCTGGGCCAGCGCCATGTACATGCGTGGCATCAACGGAAAGTGAAAGGCCATGTGGCATTCATCGCCGTCCGGGCCTTTGCTGTCACCAAAATACAGCTGGGTGTCTTCTGGCCATTGATTGGCCTCGGCCAGCAGCATGCGGTCCGGATAGTTCGCGTCGATCTCGGCACGGATGCGCTTGAGCACCTGATGGGTTTCCGGCAGGTTCTCGTTGTTGGTGCCGTCCCGCTCGATGAGATACGGAATGGCATCCAGACGCAAACCGTCGATGCCCAGATCCAGCCAGAAGCGCATGACTTCCAGAACCGCATCCAGCACGTGCGGATTGTCGAAATTCAGATCCGGCTGGTGCGAGTAGAAACGGTGCCAGAAGTACTGGCCGGCAACCGGGTCCCAAGTCCAGTTGGACGTCTCGGTATCGAGAAAGATGATCCGCGTACCGTCGTACTTCTGATCAGTGTCCGACCACACATAGAAGTCCCGCGCCTTGGAACCGGGCTTGGCATTGCGGGCTTTCTGGAACCAGGGATGCTGGTCGGAAGTATGATTGATGACCAGCTCGCTGATCACTCGCAGGCCGCGCTTGTGTGCCTGGGCGATGAAACGCTTGGCATCGGCCATGGTGCCGTAGTCGCTGTGCACATCCCGGTATTCGGAAATGTCGTAGCCATCGTCCCGGCGTGGCGACGGATAAAACGGCAACAACCAGATGGTGTTGACGCCCAGCGCGGCAATGTAGTCGAGCTTTTCGATCAAGCCCGCGAAATCGCCGATTCCGTCGTTATTGGAATCAAAGAACGATTTCACGTGAACCTGATAAATCACCGCATCCTTGTACCAGAGCGGGTCTTTGATAAATGTCGCGTCACCGGGCTTTTTGGCCATTATTGACTCCTCGGGAGTGTTATTGCGCAGCCTGGATACGCCAGATTCCAAACGGTTGGGATGGATCGAGACGCGTGTGCTGATACTTGCCGTACCAGGTCCAGCGGTGCCCGGTCATCAGGTCTTCACCCGACGTAGCGGCGTCATCCGGCAGGCCCATTTCCCACAGCGGCAACTCGAAATCCGCTTCCTGTGCGTTGTACGGGTCGAGGTTGACGGCAACCAGAATGAAGTTGCTGCCGTCCGCCGAGCGCTTGCCGAAGTACAGAATGTTGTCGTTCCACGCGTTGTACAGCTTCAGACCCAAGTGGGTTTGCAACGCAGGGTTCTGCCGACGAATGCGGTTGAGCTGCGCGATCTCGGCAATGATGTTGCCCGGTGCCGCGTAATCGCGAACCCGAATCTGGTACTTCTCCGAGTCCAGATACTCTTCCTTGCCGGGAATAGGGGCCGCTTCGCACAGCTCGAACCCGGAATACATACCCCACAGCCCGGAACCCATGGTGGCCAGTGCCGCCCGGATCAGAAACCCGGGACGACCGGACTCATGCAGGAAGCGCGGGTTGATGTCGGGCGTGTTGACGAAGAAATTCGGACGATAACAGTCGCGCCAAGGCACTTCGTTGAGCTGGGTGAAGTACTCGGACAGCTCCGCCTTGGTGTTGCGCCAGGTGAAATAGGTGTAACTCTGGCTGTAACCGACCTTGCCCAGGCGCGCCATCATTGCCGGCTTGGTAAAGGCTTCGGCCAGGAACATCACCTCGGGGTGCTGACTGCGCACTTCGCCGATCATCCACTGCCAGAACGGCAGCGGTTTGGTGTGCGGGTTGTCGACGCGGAAGATTTTCACGCCCTCGTTGACCCAGCCCAGAACGATGTCGCGCAACTCCGTCCACAGGCCGGGGATGGCGTCTGGTGCGTAGAAATCGACGTTGACGATGTCCTGATACTTCTTCGGCGGGTTTTCCGCATAACGGATCGTGCCGTCCGGACGCCACGAGAACCAGCCCGGATGCTGCTTGAGCCACGGGTGATCCTGGGAACACTGGATGGCGAAATCCAGCGCGATTTCCAGGCCATGCTCGGCTGCGGCTTTTACCAGATGACGGAAATCTTCACGACTGCCCAGCTGCGGGTGGATGGCTTCATGGCCACCATCCTCGCTGCCGATCGCATACGGGCTGCCCGGATCATCAGGGCCAGCGGTCAGGGAATTGTTCGGGCCCTTGCGGTGGGCACGGCCGATAGGATGAATCGGCGGGAAATACAACACGTCGAAGCCCATGTCGCGAATGATCGGCAGACGCGAATGGACGTCGTTGAACGTGCCGTGGCGCGCCGGATCGTCGGTCATCGAACGGGGAAACAGCTCGTACCAGCTGGCAAACTGCGCCAGCTCACGCTCGACATCCAGCGGGAACTCGACGCTGCGGCTCAGGAAGGCCTGATTATCGGCCAGCTTCATCAGGCTGGCGGTTTCGCTGTGCAACAGCAGCGCGACTTTCTCGTCTTTATCGCCCTGTTCAAGCTGGCCCAGCAGGCCTTCGATCTGCTGGCGCTGCTCGTTCTGGCTGCGCTCGGCGGCGTGCACCAGATGAATGCGGCCCTCTTCCAGCTCCAGATCGACAGGAACGCCGGCGCCGAACTTCTTCTCCAGCTCATAACGATAGCTGCCGAACTGATCGATCCAGGCTTCGAGGCGAAACACATGGAGGCTGACCGAGGTCGGGGTGAATTCACCGACCCAGCTGTCATTGCCCAGCTCGCGCATTGGCGCGCTGTGCCAGTGCTCTTCATCGGCAGCACGCCAGCGGATATTGACCGCCATCTTGTCGTGCCCATCGGCATAGACCTTGCTGGTCACGGTAACCGGTTGCCCGATGATCGCCTTGGCCGCGAACAAGCCACCATCGATTACCGGCAACGTGTCTTCGATCACGATGCGGGGTAATTGCAGCGCCTGGGTCAGTGACAGCGGAAGGGTTGCTTGCGGGACATCGGTGGCCAGGGAATCCGGACCGTATGGCTGTTCATTCATCGAGCATCACTCCTCACGCCCCAGGGACGCTCCTGTGCATTCCATGCAATGGAAAAATTGACGGTATGGCAGCGTACGATCGCACTGTGCTGGCGACTCGTCTATTTCCGCTGACTAGGTTCCGAGCGGTCAACGAGGGTAAAGTTCAAAGGTTTTGAGGATGTTTGGTGGTCGTGGGTGGGCATTAGCCAATGGAAATATTTAAAGAGAATGCGTGCTCTGATTCCCGAATCCCCGTAGGAGGAGTCGTTTACCAAGCCTTCAGCCATCGATAGCAAAGGCATTGCAGCACACTTAATCAGAAGCTTGTGTCAGCGCATCCAAAAAGAGACGCTCCATGATTCTGAAACCTTGCAACTACGAGTTATTGAATTTCGACGTGCACCGAAGAGAAGACGTGAATATAGCGTTCCACGACGACTTTTTATCTCCGGATGAGGTTGAAGCAAATCAATTGAATCATCGGCCATGCCAGGCAGTCGTAAACAGGGTCGACAAGGAGGCTGCAACCATGACCTTACCCAACCCTGTAGAAGTACCCGATCCGAACATCGATGACCCCGCCCTGCCCGAGCCAGTGCCCGAGCAGGAGCCGCCGCCATCCACGCCGCCGCCCAATGAAACGCCAGTTGGCGATCCGCCAGCCAATGCGCCGCCCGTCACGGTGTGACCAGTAAGCAGGGTCTGAAGGGGTCTGCCCGAGTATGGACGCCTTCAGCGCCCTCCCGCCACATCGATGAACGTTCCCGTGGCATAAGACGCATTGTCCGACAGCAACCAGAGAATCGCTTCGGCCACTTCCTCGGCGGTACCGCCACGGCCCATGGGCAATGCCCCTTCAAGCTTGCTGACGCGGAACGGATCGCCGCTCAGGGCGTGAAAGTCGGTGAAGATGAACCCCGGACGTACCGCGTTGACGCGAACGTTTTCCGCCGCGACCTCTTTGGAGAGCCCGATGGTGAAGGTGTCCAGCGCTCCTTTGGATGCTGCATAGTCGACGTACTCGCCTGCCGAGCCCAGGCGTGCCGCGAGTGACGATACGTTGACGATGCTGCCGCCTTGCCCCCCGTGTGCCGGCAACATGCGCAACAAGGCGTGTTTGCTGCACAGCATCGGGCCGACGACGTTGTTCATCATCATCTTCAACAGGCGAAATTCCGACATGTCCTCGACTCTGGAAGCCTGCGCCAGGGTGCCCGCATTATTGACCAGATGGGTAACCCGGCCGAGTTCGGAGTCAACCCTGGCAAACAGCCGCATGATCTCGTCTTCGTTGCTGACATCGGCCTGCACGGTGATCGCCCTGGCGCCCATTGCCCTCACCTGGCCTGCGGTCTTTTCGGCAGCGGCATGATCCGACAGGTAGTTGATGCAGATCCGATAACCCTGTGAGGCGGCCAGACGCGCTGTAGCAGCGCCGATCCCGCGCGAACCACCGGTGACAATGAGGACTTTTTCCATGGAGTGTCTCGTTTTTTTCAAAGGCCTACATCAGGATCCAGCCAACCTTCGCAGGTTAACCAGCCGGTTCGGATCGTGACAGCCTTTATCGTCCAGCGCCATCTGCGCGCGTCAGAAAGCCGCTTGCCCGGTATCGGACGCTTCCACTGCAGCTTTCGCTTCGGCGGCGCGGATTTCTTCGAGAAACTGCTCGGCCGGTAACGGATAACCCAGCAGGAAGCCTTGCAGCGAGTGACATCCCAGGTGAGTCAGGAAGCGCTGCTGAACAGCGGTTTCGACGCCCTCGGCGACGATCCGCAGATTCAACGCCTGCCCTACCGCGACGATGGCCGAGACGATGGCGGCGTCGTCGGTGTCATGCTCCAGGTCGCGGACGAAGCCCCGATCAATCTTGATTTCATTGGCGGGCAGTCGTTTCAGGTACATCAGGCTGGAGTAACCGGTGCCAAAATCATCGATCGACAGGTCCACGCCCATTTCCGAAAGCCTTCGCAACACCGCCAGGCTGGCATCCGCATCATGCATGGCCGTGGTCTCGGTGATTTCCAGGGTCAGGCAGTTGGCCGGCAACTGATGTCGGGCCAGTGTGTCCGCCACTGCCGTAACCAGCCCGGCATGACAGAACTGCAAGGCTGACAGATTGACTGCAATGCGCCAGTGCGAGTAGCCCTGGGTGTACCACTCACGCATTTGCCGACAGGCTTCGTCCAGTACCCACTCGCCGATCTGAATGATCAGGCCGGTCTTCTCCGCCATGGAAATGAACAGATCGGGACCGAGAACACCCTGCTCCGGATGATTCCAGCGCAACAACGCCTCTGCCCCTACGGGCAGTCCGGTCATCGCGTCGAACTTGGGCTGGTAATAGATACAGAACTGCCGGTGCTTGATCGCCTTGTGCAAATCCTGCGACATCTGCAACTGATTGCGGGCGTTACTGTTCATCGACACATCGAAAAAGCTGTAGCCGTTCTTGCCGGCCGCCTTGGTGTGGTACATGGCGGCGTCGGCATTGATCAGAAGCTCATGCTGGGTGCTGCCATTGCCCGGATACACGCAGATGCCGATGCTGAGGGAAATCTGCAACTGATGTTCGCCAATGATAAACGGGTTGCCGACTTCGTTGACCTGTCGTCTGGCAACGGCCAATGCATCCTCAGGGTGTTGAAGCTCCACCAGCAGGACAAACTCGTCACCGCCGACTCTGGCCAGCGTGTCGCGACGGTGCAGGCTGTTGCGAAGACGCAAGGCGACCTGCCGCAACAGCAGGTCGCCGGTGTGGTGCCCGAACGCGTCATTGACCGGTTTGAAGCCATCGAGGTCCATGAACATCAGCGCAAAGCAGCCACCCGTCTCGGTGGCCCTCTTCATTGCCTGATCGATGCGTTCGGTCAACAACGCCCGGTTTGGCAAACCGGTCAGGTTGTCATGCAGGGCCAGGTGGGTCAGTTCCAGATTGGCTTGCGTCAGAGAATCGGCCAGCACGGCGGTACGTGTTTCCAGATGCGAATCGAGAATACAGCTGAACAGCGCAATCCCCAGAATCGACAGGCTGGCGACCAGCACGAATCTGTCCAGCCCGTTACTGCTCAACCCTTGGGGCAGCGCACCACAAAAGCTGCCATCGGCAAAATTCGCGGCGGCCATACCGGTGTAATGCATGCCGATGACAGCCAGCCCCAGCAACAGCGCCGCCGAGGCGCGCAACACGTAGACTCTCGGGCGTTGCTGACGAAGGTGGAAGGCCACGCGCAATGCTGCTGCGGATGCAACGACAGCAATGACCAACGAAAGCGCGAACAGCCACGGCGTGTACTGGATGCCCGGCTGCATACGCATTGCCGCCATGCCGGTGTAATGCGTGGCGCTGATGCCAAGCCCCAGTAACAGCGACCCCAGGCTCAGTTGCAGTGCCGGCAATCGCGGCAGAGTGGCGAGCCACAGGGCGAACCCTGAAAAGCCGATGGCGATCAACAGCGAAAGCAGCACCAGTGGCACGTCGTAGCCCAGGTCGATGGGCAATACGAACGCCAGCATACCGATGAAATGCGTCGACCAGGTGCCGACGCCCATCGCGACAGCGCCTCCCGCGATCCATAGGTGAACGGCACGGCCCCTGGCCGAAACGATGCGGCCAACCAGATCGAGGGCCGTATAGGCGGCAAGAATAGCGACGAGAATCGAGATGACGACGAGTGAGGGGATGTAGCTGCCAATCAACATAAACGCACCTGGAAACCAATGAGCGCGTCCATGCCGATCTTGTGCGGGTGATTGTACGCATTAGCGGCCGAATGTCGCGGCACTTGGTCGCAAAGCTGGCGAATAGCTATTATTTTTTCGTTTACTGCGAACAGTTCCACTGAAAATCTGCGTTCTGAACCCGAAATACTTATTCCCGGAGCGTCAAACCTGTTTCGGCATCCCAGCCCCCGCCCAGTGCGGCGATCAATTGAACGCTGGCAATCAACCGGCTTTGCAGCACGCTGAGCACACTGCGTTCGTTGCTCAAGGCAGTCGCCTGAACATTGACGACGTCCAGATAACCGATCAGCCCGGCCTTGTATTGATTGTTGGTCAGGCGCAGCGAATCACGAGCCGAGACCAGCGCTTCCTGGCGCACCGCAGCCTCCTGCTCGTATACCTTGAGCTGAACCAGATAGTTCTCGACCTCCTGAAAACCGTTCAGCACGGTCTGCCGGTACTGGGCAACAGTCTGGTCATACACGGCCTCGGTACGATCAACCTCGGCCGAGCGCCTGCCGCCGTCGAACAGGGTCAGCGCCAGCTGCGGGCCTACCGACCAGAAGCGGTTGGGCAGGCTGATCCAGTTGGCAAAGGTACTGCTGCTGTAACCGCCGCTCATGCTCAGCGTGAAGTCCGGATAATAAGCCGCCTTGGCCACGCCGATGTTGGCATTGGCGCCCATTACAGAGCGCTCGGCTGCAGCAATATCAGGTCGGCGTTCGAGCAGCTGCGAAGGCAGGCCTGGCGGGATCTGCGGCAACTGCGGAATCGAGGTGCTGGCGGGCAGATTGAAGTCTGCCGGTGCCATGCCCATCAGTACAGCGATGGCATTCTCGAATTGCGCACGCTGCCAGGCCAGATCGATCAGATCGGCCTGGGTGCTTTTCAACTGCGTCTGCGCCTGCGCGACAGCATCACTTCCGGAGATACCGGCCCGGTACTGGTTCTGCGTCAGCGTCAGGGAGCGCTGATAGGCATCCACTGTGGATTCGAGCAGGCGTTTTTGTTCATCGATCACGCGCAATTGCAGGTAATTCTGTACCAGCTCCGATTGCAGACTCAGACGCATCGCGGCCAGGTCCGCAAGACTTGCCTGAGCATTGGCGGTGTCAGCCTCCAGCCCGCGACGCAGCTTGCCCCAGACATCGGCCTCCCAACTGACGCCCAGTTGCGCGTTGTAACTGTTGCGAATCCCCGAGGCACTCGTGCCGCTATTCGACGTGCCTGTGCCCTGCCCCGAGCGGGTTTTGCCGGTTGTCAGGTCAAGCGTAGGCAGGAATGCAGCCCTGGAGCTGCGCACCAGTGTCTGTGCCTGTCGATACTGCGCATCGTACTGGGCGACGGTCTGGTTGGAGGTGTTAAGGCGCTCGACCAGCGCGTTCAGTTGCGGGTCCTTGTACACCTCCCACCACGCACCTTTGCCCATCCCGTCACTCGGCGTCGCCGTACGCCAGCCCTGCGCAGCCTTGAACTGCGCGGGTGCGGCCATGGACGGCTTCTGGTAATCCGGACCCACAGCGCAGGCGCTGAGCAGCACCACACAAAGCCCCAGCGCGAATGGACGAATCAGCCCTGTCGGGCGGGAGGTGAATGCCAGGCGTTCGGTCATAGCGGAGTTTCCAGAGCAGCATCGGTGCGCACGCCACGCCATTTGTTGTAACGATGGCGCAGACGGTCGAGATAAAGGTAAACCACCGGAGTGGTGTAAAGGGTCAGGACCTGACTGAAGATCAGACCGCCGATGATGGTCAAGCCCAGCGGCTTGCGCATTTCAGCGCCTTCGGCGGTGCTCAGCAGCAGCGGCAAAGCCCCCAGGATGGCGGCCATCGTGGTCATCAGAATGGGCCGCAGACGCTGCAGGCAGGCACTGCGGATCGACTCTTGCGGCGTCATTCCCTGTTCGCGTTCCAGATGCAAGGCAAGGTCGATCATCATGATCGCGTTTTTCTTGACCACGCCGATCAGCAGGAACAACCCCAACAGGGAGATCAGACTGAATTCGCTGCCCAGTACATAGATCGTCAGCAATGCGCCAACCCCTGCGGACGGAAGCGTCGAGAGGATCGTCAGCGGATGAATGTAGCTTTCGTAGAGGATACCCAGCACCAGGTACACCGCCAGCAACGCACCGAGGATCATCCACGGCTGACTCTTCTGCGTCGAGGCGAAGGCATTGGCGGTCCCGGCCATTTTGGAAATGATGTCGGACGGCAGCCCGATGGCGGCAATCGCCCGCTCTATCGCCACGGTGGCCTTGTCGAGGCTGGCCCCTTCAGCCAGATCGAAGGAAATGTTTTCAGCCGCGAACTGACCGTCATGCGATACCCGGTCGTTGGCCAGACTGCGCTCGTAATGGGCGATGCTCGACAGCGGTACGCGCTGCCCGTCTGCGGTAATCACCTGGACCTGCTCAAGCGTCACCGGGTCCTGGGCGTATTTTGGATTGACCTCCATCACCACCTTGTACTGGTTGAGGCTGTCATAGATGGTCGATACCTGGCGCTGGCTGTAAGCGTTGTTGAGCACCGCCGTGATCATGTTCATATCGATACCCAGCCGCTTGGCCGTATCACGGTTGACCACCAGGGTCACCTGCTGTGCCCCGCGCCCTTCCCGTGCGTCGATGGCGGTCAGCTCGGGTATCGACTTTAGCGCTGCGACGATCTTCGGGTACCACAGACGCAGGCTGCCCAGGTCAGCACTCTGCACGATGTATTGATACTGCGAGCTGGTCTGCTCGCGACCGCCGCCCAGTTGCAGGTCCTGATCCGGTGCCAGGAACAGCCTGCCGCCCGGCACATGCGGCATGTTCTTGCGCAGGCGCTCGACCACTTTCTCGGCAGACAGCTTGCGCTCGGCAATCGGCTTGAGGCGCACGATCATGAAAGCGTTATTGGTGCCACCGCTGCCACCGATAAAACCGGCAACGCTTTCCACCGCAGGGTCAGCGAGAATCGACAGGCGGAAGGTCTCCATTTTCGGCTGCATGACCGAAAACGAAAGGCCATCGTCACCGCGCACGAAACCCATCAGTTGCCCGGTGTCCTGTTGCGGCAGAAAGGTCTTGGGTACCACCACATAAAGCGCGATGTTGACCACCACGGTGATCAGCAGGCTGAGCAGCGTCAGCCTTCGATGCCGCATCACCCAGCCCAGCGAGCGGTCGTAGCCTGCCACCATTCGATCGTTGACCCGCTCGCTCCAGCGCTGAAAGGCGTTTTCTCCATGGGCTTCGCGTGGCTTCAACCAGCGCGCGCACAACATTGGCGTCAGGGTCAGGGACACGATCAGCGAGACGATGATCGACACTGACAAGGTAATGGAAAACTCGCGAAACAGACTTTCGACCAGACCGCCCATGAACAGGATGGAAATGAACACCGCGACCAGCGAGACGTTCATCGACAGCAAGGTGAACCCGACCTCCTTGGCGCCCAGAAAAGCCGCTTTCATGGGGTCAAGGCCGTTGTGAATATGCCGGGATATGTTTTCCAGCACGACGATGGCGTCGTCCACCACCAGACCGGTGGCGAGGATCAACGCCATCAGTGACAGGTTGTTCAGCGAGAAGCCGAACAGGTGCATGATCGCAAAGGTGCCGACCAGCGATACCGGAACCGCCAGGGTGGGGATCAGCGAGGCGCGAAAACTGCCGAGGAACAGGAACACCACCATCACCACCAGCACCACGGCAATCAGCAGGGTCATTTCGGCTTCGTGCAGCGTCGCCTTGATCACCGGAGAGCGGTCCATCGCGATATTGAGGCTGACACTGGCCGGCAGCACCGCTCGCAACGCTGGCAACTGCGCCTTGATCTGCGCCACGGTTTCAATGATGTTGGCGCCCGCCTGGCGGTTGACGACCAGCAGCACGGCACGGTCATTGTTGTAGAAGCCGCTGTTGTAACGGTCCTCCACGGCGTCGCTGACTTTCGCCACGTCCTTGAGGCGCAAGGTCGCTCCGTCCTTGTAGCGAATGATCAGCGGCGCATAATCCTTGGCGGTTTCCAGTTGATCGTTGGCCTGCACCTGCCAGTTATGCTGGTCGTCCTCCACAAACCCCTTCGGTCGCCTTACGTTGGCGCCGGTGATCGCAGTCCGCACGTCGTCGAGCGATACGCCATACTGGGAGAGCATCTGCGGCTCCAGCTCGATACGCACAGCAGGCAGCGAGCTGCCGCCGATCTGCACTTCGCCGACCCCGGAAACCTGTGACAGGCTCTGCGACAGGATGGTGGACGCCAGGTCGTAAAGCTGGCCCTTTTCCAGCACCGTCGACGTCATCGACAAGACCATGATCGGCGCCTGCGACGGGTTGACCTTTTTGTAGGTCGGCATGCTGCGCATCCCGCTGGGCAGCAGGTTGCGTGAGGCATTGATCGCCGCCTGCACTTCCCGGGCAGCGCCGTTGATGTCGCGATCCAGATCGAACTGCAGAATGATCCGTGTGGTGCCCTGGCTTGAATTGCTGGTCATGGTGTTGACACCGGCAATACTGCCCAGCGAACGCTCCAGCGGCGTGGCCACCGTGGACGCCATCACCTCAGGGCTGGCGCCGGCGAGGCTGGCCGAAACCACAATCACCGGGAAGTCCATGTTCGGCAACGGTGCCACCGGCAACAGGCGAAAGCTCACCGCGCCCAGCAGCATGATCGCCAGGCTCAGCAGAACGGTCGCGACGGGGCGGCGGATGAACGGCGCTGAGAGGTTCATGCGTCAGCCCGTTCCTGTCGGTCCGGGTCGGCAGGCTTGCGACTCCAGCGACGGCCAAGGCGGTCGAAATACAGGTAGATGACCGGAGTGGTGAACAGTGTCAGCACCTGGCTGAGCAACAGCCCGCCGACCATCACCAGCCCCAGTGGTTGCCGCAATTCGGCGCCGGAGCCACTGGCGAGCATCAGCGGGATGGCGCCGAACAATGCTGCCAGGGTGGTCATGAGAATCGGCCGGAAGCGCAACAGCGCCGCATCGTAGATCGCCTGCTCGGGCGCAACACCGCGGTTGCGCTCCGCATCGAGCGCGAAGTCGATCATCATGATCGCGTTCTTCTTGACGATACCGATCAACAGAATGATGCCGATGATCGCGATCATCCCCAGATCGTTGCCGCTGATCAGCAGAGCCAACAAGGCCCCCACCGCGGCCGACGGCAGGGTCGAGAGGATGGTGATCGGGTGAATGTAGCTCTCGTAGAGCACGCCCAGCACGATGTACATGGTGACCACCGCCGCCAGAATCAGCAGCAACGTGCTGGACAACGAAGCCTGAAACGCTTCGGCAGCGCCCTGGAACTGGGTCTGCACGCCAATCGGCATGCCGATCTCCTGCTCGACCTGCTCGATCACCTTCACCGCCTTGCCCAAGGCAATATCGGGTGCCAGGTTGAACGACATCATCACTGCAGGAAACTGCCCGAGGTGAGCGATGGCCAGCTGCGCCTGGCGCTGCTCGACACGTGCCAGACTCGACAGCTTCACCTGTGCGCCATCGGTGGTCTTGACGTGGATCTGCTCGAGCGCCGCCGGGCCGAGCTCACTGCCCGATGCAGCCTGCAGCACCACGCGGTACTGGCTGGCCTGCGTGTAGATGGTGGATATCTGGCGCTGACCGAATGCGTCGTACAGCGCATCGGTAATGTTCGCAACCGTGACCCCGACCCGGCTGGCCGCATCACGATCGATGTTCAGGTACACCTGCAAACCTTTGTCCTGCAGGTCGCTGGCCACATCCCTCAGTTCGGGCCGCTTGCCGAGCGCGTCTACCAGTTTTTCGCTCCACAACGTCAGCAGTTCGGCGTCGGGCGACGACATGCTGAATTGATACTGGGTGCGACTGACCCGGTCTTCGATGGTCAGATCCTGCACCGGCTGCATGAACAGACGGATATCCGACAGTTTGTCGACCTCTGGCTGCAGGCGCTGGATCACCTCGGACGCAGTCAGGTCGCGCGCTCCGTGAGGCTTGAGGTTGATCAGCAGACGCCCGCTGTTGAGCGTGGCATTGTCACCGTCGACACCGATGTAGGACGACAGACTGACCACTGCCGGGTCCTTGAGAATGATGTCGGCCAGTGCCTGCTGACGCTGGCTCATCGCCGCGAAAGAGACCGACTGTGGCGCTTCCGAAATACCCTGGATCACCCCGGTATCCTGCACCGGGAAAAAGCCTTTGGGCACGACGATGTACAGCAGCACCGTCAATGCCAGGGTGGCCAAAGCGACCAGCAGGGTCAGTGGCTGATGCTTGAGCACCCAGCGCAGCCTGCCCGCGTAGATGTCGATCAGCCAGTCGATCCAGGCACCACTGGCGCGGTAAAAGCGGCTCTGCTCTTCTTCCCTGGGCTCGCGCTTGAGCAAGCGTGCGCACATCATCGGCGTCAGGGTCAGCGAGACCACCAGCGATATCAATATCGCGACCGCCAGGGTAATCGCGAACTCGCGGAACAGCCGCCCTACCACGTCGGCCATGAACAACAGCGGGATCAATACCGCAATCAGTGACAGGGTCAGGGAGATCAGGGTGAAACCGATCTGCTTCGCGCCCTTGAGCGCGGCCTGCAGGGGCGTCTCGCCCTCTTCGATATGCCGGGAGATGTTTTCCAGCATGACGATGGCGTCATCGACGACGAAACCGGTGGCAATGGTCATGGCCATCAGCGTCAGGTTGTTGACCGAGAAACCGGCCAGGTACATCACGCCGAACGTGCCTACCAGCGACAGCGGAACGGCGATCGAAGGAATGATCGTCGCGCTGAAACGACGCAGGAACAGGAACGTGACCAGCACCACCAGGACGATCGCGATCAGCAATTCGTGCTGAACATCGGTCACCGACGCGCGGATGGTTTGCGTGCGGTCCGTCAGGACCACGACGTCGAGGCCGGCCGGAAGGTTTTCGGTGATCGACGGCAGCAACGCCTTGATCCGGTCGACCACCTCGATGACGTTGGCGCCCGGCTGACGCTGAATGTTCAACAGCACCGCCTGGCTACGATTGGCCCAGGCCGCGAGCCGCTCGTTTTCGGCACCATTGACGATTTCGGCGACATCCTTCAGGCGCAAGGGTGCGCCATCCTTGTAAGCCAGAATCAGGTTGGCGTACTCCTCCGGAGACTTCAGCTGATCGTTGGCATCGAGCATCGACACCCGGGTCGGCCCGTCGAAGTTACCCTTCGGCTGGTTGACGTTGGAGGCGCTGATCAGGGTACGCACATCGGACAGGTTGAGGCTGTTGGCGGCGAGCGCCTCCGGATTGACCTTGATCCGTACCGCCTGACGCTGCCCGCCGGCAATGCTGACCATGCCGACACCGCTGATCTGCGAGATCTTCTGCGCCATGCGCGTATCGACCAGATCATTGAGCTTGGGCAACAACATGGTTTTCGAAGTGATCGCCAGGGTCAGAACCGGTGTATCGGCCGGGTTGACCTTGTTGTAGACCGGAGGCGCTGGCAGGTCAGTTGGCAGCAGGTTGGTGGCCGCGTTGATCGCTGCCTGCACCTGCTGCTCGGCGACATCCATATTGATTTCAAGGCTGAAGCGCAAGGTAATGACCGACGCACCGCCAGAGCTGGTCGAGGCCATCTGTGTCAGGCCGGGCATCTGTCCGAATTGACGTTCCAGCGGCGCAGTCACGGAACTGGTCATCACCTGCGGGCTGGCACCCGGGTACAGGGTCATCACCCGGATGGTCGGGTAGTCGACCTGGGGCAACGCCGAAACCGGTAGCAAGGTATAGGCGATCAGACCCGCCAGGACGATTGCCAACATGCTCAGTGTGGTGGCAACCGGACGCAGGATGAACAGGCGCGACATGTTCATACGTTTGGTTTTTCCACCTTGCCGAGCGCCGCCGACTTGTCGGTCTTGCTGTCAGGCTTGCCTTGCAGCTTCTGAGCCGGGCCAGCCGGGACTTCCTTGCTGTCGTTGACGACTTCGACTTCGGCACCGTCGCGCAGACGGTCGGTGCCTTCGAGCACCACCCGCTCGCCGGCTGCCAGACCTTCGGTAATCACCGTGGATGTCTCGTCGCTCGGGCCGGTCTTCAGCAGTTTGAGCTTGACCTTCTTGTCACCGTCCAGCACGTAGACAAAGGTCCCGTCGGTGCCAAACTGCACGGCAGCCGTCGGCACCAGCGTGACTTTTTTCAGCGTGTCGGCGCGCAGCCGTATATTGACGAACTGATTGGGAAACAGGACCTCGTCGCTGTTATCGAAACGCGCCTTGAACTTCAGTGTGCCGGTAGCCACGTCGATCTGGTTGTCGAGGCTGGCCAGTACGCCGGTGGCCTGCATCTTCGTATCGCCACGGTCCCAGGCTTCGACCGGCAGCTTGTCGCCGGTGCGGTAGCGGGAAATAACTTTCGACAGGTCCTTTTCAGGCAGCGTGAATGCGACGGAAATAGGCTGGGTCTGGGTAATCACCGCCAGTGCCGTGGTGTCATTGGCGGCAACCAGATTACCCACGTCCAGCTGTTTGAGGCCGACACGCCCGGCAATCGGGGCACGAATGCGACTGAAGTCCAGGTTGAGTTTTGCGTCAGCCACGGCAGCCTGATTGGTCTTGATCGTGCCCTTGTATTGGTTGACCAGCGACTCGGCAGTGTCGAGGGTCTGCTTGGCGATGCTGTCCTCGGCAAACAAGCCTCGGTAACGCTGCACGTCGAGCTGAGCGTTCTTGAGCAGCGCCTGGTTGGTGGCCAGCGTACCTTCGGCCTGCTGCAACGCCACTTGATAGCTGCGCGGATCGATTTCAGCCAGCAGATCACCCGCCTTGACCATCTGCCCTTCCTGGAAATAAAGCTTGACCAGCTCCCCCGCCACGCGGCTGCGCACATTGATGGTGTTCATCGCCGTCACGGTGCCAAGTGCCTTGTAGTAGATCGGAAAATCACCTTCGGTAGCCGGGGCCACACGCACCGGGACCGCCACAGCCGATCCGCCGAAGCCGGGCCTTGCCATGCCGCTTGTAGCGGGCTTCTTGTTGCTCTCGGCCCCCTTGCCGGAAGTGGACGCAGGCCAGAACCACCAGCACAAGGCGACGATGACCAACAGGACCAGCAAACTGATCAACCAGCGACGGGATTTACGGGAGCCAGACGATTGCATGAATAAATCAACCATTACAGGTGGGGGTTTGTTCAGAAGGCTGAACAATAAGCACAGTTACGTTACAAGCAAAGCGCCTTTACCAAGCGCTTACTTTGGATAAACGTATGAAGCACAAACAAAAAAAACGGCCTGAGCGGACTCAGGCCGTCTATAGGTTGCGGAAAGTTACTTCAGCACAGCCAATGCAGCGTCGTAGTTGGGCTCACTACCGATCTCGGCGACCAGTTCGCTGTGCAGCACCTTGTCGTTCTCGTCCAGAACAACCACGGCGCGCGCAGTCAGACCCGCGAGCGGGCCGTCGGCAACGGCAACACCATAATTGCGGGCAAAATCGGCACTGCGGAACGAGGACAGGTTCTGGACATTCTCCAGGCCTTCGGAGCCGCAGAAACGCGCCTGGGCAAACGGCAGGTCGGCCGAGATGCACAGAACCACGGCGTTGCTCAGGTCATTGGCCTGAGTGTTGAATTTACGTACCGAAGTGGCACAGGTCGGCGTATCGACGCTCGGGAAGATGTTCAATACCTTGCGCTTGCCGGCGAAGGAAGCCAGAGTCTTATCGGCAAGACCTGCGCCCACCAGCGTGAAATCGTGTGCCTTGCTACCGACTTCAGGCAGGTTGCCACTGACCTGAACGGGGCTGCCTTTGAGGGTCACTTGAGCCATGAAACACGTTCCTTTTCAAAATGGATGAAAGAGCCGGAAGTTAAACACGAAAGTGTGCCGCGGCCTATATGGGATAATTCTGAATTTTTTTCAGGAAACCAGTCTGTCCCTGATATCTGTGTGGGCACACAATTCCACCAGCCAATCAACGAATACCCTGACCCGTCGTGACAACTGTCGATGCGGGGGGTAAAGCGCGGTCAGTGGCAGCGGCGGCGGACGATGCAATCGCAATACTTCCACCAGCCCACCGCTGCGCAATTGCGCGGCGACATGGTAGCGCGGCACCTGAATCAGGCCGAAACCGGCTTCGCACGCTGCGACATAACCGTCGGCACTGTTGACAGCGATCGAGCAGGCCGATGCATGTTCGACGCCCATACCAGCAGCCATGAACTCGAGGCCATAACGCTTGCCGGTGCTGGTCGAAAAATATTCGATTACCTGATGTTGCGCGAGCGCCTGCAGGTCCAGTGGCGTGCCGTGTTGCGCCAGGTACTCGCGACTGGCGCAGGTAATCTGGGTCAGACTGCCCAGCGGCCTGGCAACCAGTGTTTCATCCAGTGCCGCTCCGGCACGCAACACGCAGTCCACGCCTTCGCGGATCAGATCGACCGGCCTGTCACTCATGCCGATCTCCAGGCGGATCTGCGGGTAGCGTCGGCTGAATTCAGGCAGCGCCGGGATGATGATCATGCGCCCCAGACTGACCGGCAGATCGACACGCAACAGCCCCTTGGGCTCGGCCCCCGTCGCCGAGAACGACGCTTCGGCATCGTCCAGATCGGCCAGCAGGCTGACGCAGCGCTGGTAATAGGCCTTGCCGTCCGGGGTGGCGCTGACCTGCCGCGTCGTACGCTGCAAAAGCTGTACGCCCAGATGCGCTTCGAGCTGCTTGATCAGAATCGTCACCGAGGCACGGGGCATGTGCAGACTCTCGGCCGCCCTGGCGAAACCGCCCAGCTCGACGATACGGGTGAACACGCGCATGGCGTTGAATCGATCCATGATGGCCGGCAACCTGAAGGTAGATGACATGTGAGGTAACTTGCAGTTGCAAGAAAGACGCCCGGGAAAGGCCAGACGGCTGGGTGCAGAGCCGTGCTTTTAACGCCACCAGCCCTTGCCTAGAAGTCCCTTTTATAGAAAATATCCAGCGAGCTGGCAACACCGCTCGCGGCCTCCAGGTACACGCGCTTGCTGAGCAGATAGCGCAAGGCGATGGTATTGGCCGGTTCAAACACGCCCACGCCATAACGCAGGCTGAGCTTGTCGGTGATCTTGCCGCTGGCAACCACGTTGGTCTTGTCGCCGGTTCCCGAGGTGTCCAGTTCGAAGTCCTTGATCCCCAGATTGTCGGCGAGCTTGCCAGTGGTCGACGAGCTACCTGCCACACCCAATGCCAGCGCAGCCTGAGCGACCATGTTGTTGTCTTCGCCGGAAGTGCTGAGCGGTCTGCCCATGACCAGATAGGAAAGCGCCTGCTCCTGGCTCATCGCAGGTTCGGAGAACACCTCGGTGGTAGGCTGCTCGGCGCTGCCGGTCAGGCGAATACCGGCAATCACGTCGTCGGTCTGCCGAATCGCCTCGATGTCCAGATAAGGCTGGTCGACCGGACCGGCAAACAGCAGACGCGCCTTGCGGATGGTCAGCCGCTGCCCATAGGCGCGATACCGACCATCGTTCAGGTTCAGTTCGCCACGGGTGTCCAGATTGTCGCCAATGTGCACATGCCCGACCAGATTGGCGGTCAGCCCGAAGCCGCTGAAGCTGAGCTTTTCCTGGCCGACGTCCACATCGATATCCATCGCCACCGCGAGCGGCGGAGCGCCTTCCTCGGTCTGCTGTCCGACGATCACCGTGTCACCGGAGAGCTTCACAGTGGAAGGCGGCAACTCGCGTACGGTAATCGCGCCATTGGGCACCAGCACCTTGCCGGAGATGGCCAGTCGCTCGCCCTGCATGGAGATTTTCAGATCAGGCGCCGCCTCTACCGCCGCATAGGGTTCGACAGTGATCGGCAGGCGCGAGCCCTTGAGGCTCACATCGACGTTCAGGCTCTGCCCCCAGGCCACCTGACCGCCTATGCTGCCCTGCCCGGTGCTGCCACTTTTCCAGCCGCCATTGAGCTGTACGCTTGCTCCGGCAATCAACGCCTGGACCTTGAGGTCGTGCAGTTCCATGGGCAGCTCTGCCCCCGCCACCTCACCCCCTTCAAGCGTCACGTTGCCGTTGACCAGCGGCGCCAGCAACGTGCCTGACAACCGGCCATTGCCATTCAGACGCCCATTGAGTTTCTGCACCATTGGCGCGAAAGGACGTGCCACCGAGATATCCAGCCCCGAGAGGTTGAAGTCACCTGCCAGGGTTTTGTCCTTGGCCAGCGGGTCGATCTGCGCGTTGAGCAGCAGCCTTCCCAGCTTGCCGCCATCGAAGTCCAGACGCGTGTCGATGCGTTTGGGCGCCAGCGTGGTGACCAGTTTCAGCGTCTGATAAGGGAAGTCCAGCCACTGATTGTTGTTGCGTACCCGCAGCGTTCCGCCTCCGGCGTCAATCGTGACCTTGCCGCTGGGGCCGGCTGCCGGAATGTCGAGCTGCACGTCTGCATTCAGCGCGCCCTTCCAGGCAAAATCCTTGGGCATCCATTGCGCCAGGCTGTCCAGCGGGAAATTCTTGAGTTGATAACGCAGATGGGGTTCAGGCATCAGCCGCTGATCACCGCCACACAGGCTGGCAGCTCCGGACAACCAACAATGCGCACCGAAGTTGAGCCGGCCATCGGCCAGACGCTCGATCTTCGCTGGCTGCTGCAAACGCCAGTTCTGCCCGCCGCTCTGCACCGTACCGCTGGCCAGTCGGCCTCGCCAATCACCCTTGTCCAGACCACCGTCAAGGCCGATGGCCAGTTTGAGCAGAGGTCCTTGCAGGTCCAGCTTCACCTGCTGGCTCTTGAGCGTGCCCTGACCGTCCACCAGCAAGGTGCCCAACTGGGTATCGCCAGCCTGAATACCGGTGCCTTTCAGGTTGATGACCGCGCGTTGCGCCTGATCCAGTCTGGCGTTGAGCGTGAGGGTTTGCAGACGATTGTCCTGCAAGGCGAGCTGGCTGCCCTGCAAGGCCAGTTGTCCCTGGGGTGCCTGCAGCGTTCCGGCCAGGTCCAGCCGGCCTTTGACCTGCCCCTGCAAACGTGGCCAAAGCTGGGCCAGACGCGGCAGATCCAGGTCCAACTGCCCCTTGAGACGCTCCTGCAGACTACCCATTCCTTGAATACGGTTGTCCCCGAGGCGGATGTTCAGACTGCTGACATTCCATTGCTGATCACGGCCGTCAGCCTTGGCTTGCAGCAGCGCAGGCTGACCACGCAGGCGCCCTTTCAAATCAAGGTCGGCGCTGAGTTCAAGCTGCTCGTTGCGCATCTGACCTTTGCTGCGTAACGGGCCTGCCAGTGTGCCGGGCAGTTCGGCAACCCAGAATGAAGGGTCCAGCGCACTCAGGTCCAGAGCCGTGTCCCAGCCGATACCGTCAGCGAACTGCAGGTTCAGGAAACCGCTGGCCTTGCCCTGCCCGGCGACCAGTTCCAGCTGCGGCAGATGAATCTCCTGCAGATTGCCGCTGAACGGGCTGACCAGTGTGAACGCACCGGCAGGCCCCTTGAGGCTGGCGTTGAAATTGCCGAGGTAATTGCCATCGGTATAGGAAATATCGCCCTTGAAGGCATGCAATGCCACCTGAGGCTCTGAAGCCAGTGGATACAGGCGCTGCCAGGGGAAATCCAGCCAGTCGATGCTTGCATCCGCAGAAAAACCGCTCTGCCAGTTCATCTTGCCGTTGATGGCCAGACGCTGCTGATCATCGGCGGCCAGATCGAGTCCGGCGATGGTTGCGCCGTTGGCATCCACGCTTCCTTTCAATGACAACGCAACAGGGCCTTTCTCTGCGGGCAGGCTGGCACTGCCATCTATCAAATAGCCAGAGTCAAGATTGCCCTGGGCCGTCAGCACCAACTGGTCCAGTTGCAAGGTGTCAGGCAATGCAGCGCTGGGTTTGAAGTGTTCGGCAGTCAGTCTGATGCGTGCCGGAAGGTGTTCGGCCAGGGGTTGCAACTCGCCAGTCAGCAATCCCGGCAGATAACCGCTGCTGTCCGCCTTGAGCTGCAGCGTCTTCAGCAGGTCGCCCTGGATGTCCAGAGCCAGCGTCCAGGGCTGGCCATCCTGTGGCGGAAGTTGCAGTTGACCTTGCACGCTGAGTGGCCAGTCGCCCTCGGGTTTCAACAGGCCATTGAGGTCCAGCACCAGCGCATCACGTTGCAGGTGCGCGCTGTCGATCTTCAAGCCTTCGGCGGTCCAGTGCGCTGCCAGCTTGAGATCGCGCAATTGTTCGACGCCATCCAGTTGCAGACCGCCCAGCTGTATATCACCCAGTTGCAGCGCCAGCGGTAACCTGAGCGTCGGTAACTGGATCGGGCCGTCGCTGGCGGGCGTATCGCTCGGCGGGAAATGCATCAGCACCTGCTGCGCATGCAGACGGTCGATGCACAGCGTCATCTTCAACAGGCAGGCCGGCGTCCAGGCAAAATCGACGGATTGAACCTCGACGCGGTCTGCGCCCTGCTGCCACACGAGGCGTTCGGCGCTCCACTGGCCGCCCAGTCGTCCCTGAAAGTTTTCCAGCTGCACACCGGGCACCCGAGCCAAGGCCCACTGGCTGCCCGTATGGGTGCCCAGCAGCAGCGCGACACTGATGATCACCAGCAGCAGTAATGCGACGAGTCCCAGCCCGACGACCTTGGCGCCGCGGGTGATGTTCACCTTGTTCAAAGCTCCGGCCCCATCGAAAAGTGCAGACGGATTCCGCCGTCATCGTCCAGCGCGTGGGCCAGATCGAGACGCAGCGGGCCTACTGGGGATACCCAGCGCACGCCGAAACCGACTCCGGTTTTCAGGTCTGGCTTGTCCAGGCTGTTGAACGAGTTGCCCTGATCGATGAAGGTCGCCAGGCGCCATTTGTCAGCGATGGAATATTGGTATTCGACGCTACCGGCAAACATGTATCGCCCACCGATGCGGTCGCCGTCGGAATTGGTCGGTGACAACTTCTGATAGTCATAGCCGCGCACGCTCTGATCGCCACCGGCAAAAAAGCGCAGCGAGGGCGGTATCGAGGTGTAACCGTCGGTGAGGTTGCCGCCAAACTGCACGCGACCGAGAAAGCGGTGATTTTGCGCGACGGTCGTCAGCCCTTTGAGCAGCACGTTGGCATGCACCAGATTGGCGTCAGACAACATGCCCTCCTTGGCCACCTGCGTGTCGAACTGCAGTCTGTAACCCTGGTGCGGGTCGATACGGTTGTCACTGCGCAGGTACGAGTAACTGATACCGGGCATCAGCAGCGTGCTGAGGCCGGCGTCATCGCCCAGGCGGTATTCTTCACGCTGCCATTTCAGGGATATGACCCGCTCCCAGCCGCTGGGCAGCTTGCTGTGCCATTCAGGCCCGGCAGTCAGCAATTTGCTGAGGCTGTCGGTTCCGGCGATCTCTTCATACTGATACCCACCGGCGTAGCGCAATTTGTCGGTCAGCGGCGGGTCGAGCGGTACGTCGTACCACAGGCCGATATTCTGCCGTGGCGCGGAAATCTCGGATTCGAAACCATAACTGTGGCCCTGCGGATTGGCCCAATGCCGGGTCCAGTTGGCTTTGCCACGCGGGCCAACGTCAGTCGAATAGCCCAGCCCCAACCCCATGGTGCGAGGCTTGCGGGTTTCGAGCTGAACGGTCACCGGAATAACCTGATTTTCCGCTGCGGTGGGCGCCGCATCGACCCGTACGCCCTCGAAGTAACCGCTGCCCTGCATGGCCTGGGTCAGTTCGGCGATCAGTTGGGAGTCGTAAGGCGTGTTTTCCTTGAACGGCACCATGCGCTTGAGCAGATCGTCATCAAATGGCGCGTTGCCACTGAACATGACCTTGCCGAGCGTGTAGCGCGGCCCGCTTTCATAGACCAGCTCGATATCCGCCACACCGGCCCGCGGGTCGATGGCCAGGCGCTGACGGGTGAAGTGACCGCTGAAAAATCCGTAACGCGAAGCCTGATTCTGGATCAGACGCTTGGCGTCTTCATAATTGCCGTGATTCAACACCGCGCCGGTTTTCAGCGCGTCGCTGCTCGGCACACGAAAGGCCTTCATTGCTGCCGCCGGGCCTTCGACCCGGATCACCACGTTACGCAGGTGAATGGGTTCGCCCGGCTGGATGTTGATCACCAGGCTCGGTTGATCTCCGTCCTTGATCTCACTATCAATCTGCGCCTGGTAATAACCCAGCGCCTGCGCGGCTTTTTCCGCCTGCTGCTCGGCACCGAGGCTGAAGTTGCGCAATGCCTGGGCATCACGCTCGCCCAGATCACCGACATACCCTTCGACGTTGGCCTTGAGTTGCGGATTGGCAGGCTTGATCCTGACGTCGAGGCGGGCCTGGGCAAGCGCGGCCGCACTCATGGTCATCAGGAAAACGCTGCTGAATAGTCTGAAAAGCTTCATGGGCGTAGATGCTACCACGATCGACAGGCTGCACTGGAAGCCCACGAATTGCAGGATATTCAGGCCATTACGTCAGGGACCGGCAGTGACACCTGAGGGTTCGGATGAAAAAACACATGCTCGCGGACGGGGCCTACAGCAATTTCACCGATTTCTTCATAGCCCTGCCGCTTATAGAACTCCAGATAACGCGGATTGCCCGTATCTACCACGATGCCCTGGGAGTGTTCATCCACTGCGCACCAGTCGTGCAGCGCCGCCAGCAGTTGCTCGCTCAGGTCCTGACCGAGCTTCTGCCCCTGGAACTCCGGATCAAGGCCGATCAACGGCAGCACATGCACGGTTTCCGACGGCACGCAGGCAAGTACTGCGTTGTAATACGCCAGATAGCGCTGGGTGCAACCCAGGCCGGTGTCCATCACCATGCGCAGACGCCAGGCCCAGCTTTCGGTGACACCCAGACGGCGCTGCGGCGGAGCGATCAGCGCTACGCCGACCAGGCGGTCCTGGAGAAACAGGCCCAGCGCAGGCTGGTTTTGCAAAAAGTGTTGTTTGACCAGTTGGCGGATGGTCGCCAACACGCGTTGCTCATATCCCTCGCGCTCGGCGTTGAACAGATAGGCAAATGTCGGATCGTGCCGGTAGGCCCTGAACAGCAAGGAGCGGGTTTCACGGGAATAACCACTGTCGAGTTGGCGAATTTCACCCGTGATGGCAGCAGGTAGGGACATAAAGGGCCTCGTGTTAACGGAACTGCGTCTGGCGCAGCGGTTTTGGCAAGCAGGCTTTCGAGTGATGGCCATTGATAACAGTTCCAACGAATTATCCAGACACGCCTCGGCCTGCGCTTGCGACGCGGCACTGGTCCTGAAACCACAGGTCGGCTAGCATCGTTGTTTGTTTTTGCTCAGGACCGCTGTTTTATGAAAATCATCTCGTTCAACATCAATGGTCTGCGCGCTCGACCGCATCAGTTGGCGGCGCTGATCGACAAACATCAGCCTGACGTGATCGGTCTTCAGGAAACCAAGGTTTCGGACGAGCAATTTCCCCAGGCGGAAGTCGAAGCGCTGGGCTATCACGTGCACTTCCACGGCCAGAAAGGCCATTACGGTGTCGCTTTGCTGTCTCGTAATGCGCCGCTGGCCCTGCACAAGGGTTTCGAGGGGGACGACGAGGAATCCCAGAAGCGTTTCATCTGGGGTACTTACGCCGACCGCAACGGCCAGCCGGTAACCATCATGAATGGCTACTTTCCACAGGGCGAAAGCCGTGATCACCCAACCAAATTCCCCGCCAAACAGCGCTTTTACGAGAACCTGCAAACGCTGCTCGAGGGCCACTTTCGCAACGATCAGCCGCTGATCGTCATGGGCGATGTGAATATTTCTCCGCAGGACTGCGATATCGGCATCGGCGCCGACAACGCCAAACGCTGGCTGAAAACCGGCAAGTGCAGCTTTCTGCCTGAAGAGCGGGAGTGGATGGAGCGCCTGAAGAACTGGGGCCTGGTGGACAGCTTTCGTCACCTGTACCCGGAGGTCGTCGACCGCTTCAGCTGGTTCGACTATCGTAGCCGTGGCTTTGAAGACGAGCCCAAGCGCGGCCTGCGCATCGATCTGATCATGACCTCTACCGGCTTGCAGCCACGCATCAAGGAAGCCGGTGTGGATTACGACTTGCGCGCCATGGAAAAACCGTCCGACCACGCACCGATCTGGCTTGAACTCAGCTGACTGATCCCCTCCTGTGCCCCTCCCGCGCGATCCCTCCTTAATAAGGCTCGGGTCGCGCTGAAACACTTACAGCCCCTGAAATTGTCATATTCCGGCAATCTCTCTGACTTATTCTCCCGGCACCCTCCCGTGATTCATGGTGACGCCGATGCTGCGCGCTTTGCTTACGGCGCTCACCCTGTCGAGCGCTACCCTGCCCGCTTTCGCGCAAGCCGCACTGCCGTTGCCTGCTGGCGATATACCGGCCTTGCGCATTCAAGGCTCCAACACCATCAACGCTCAACTAGGACCTGCGCTGGTCGAAGGATTGATGCGCCAGCAAGGTCTGCAATCGGTACAGACCCTCCCCGGCAACACCCTCAATGAACAACGCGTCGTTGGAACCACAGCCGCCGGGCAACCCGTCAGGGTCGAAATCGCCGCGCATGGCTCAGGCACAGGTTTTACCGCGCTGAAAGCAGGTAACGCAGATATCGCGGCCTCTTCTCGACCGATCAAGGATCAGGAGGCCAAAGATCTGGCCAGTCTGGGGGATCTGAAAAGTGCAGCCAGCGAGCAAACCATTGCCATCGACGGCGTTGCAGTGATTCTGCATCCCGGCAATCCGCTGAGACAACTGGATACCCTTCAACTGGCGCGCATTTTCAGTGGCGAAGTCAAAAACTGGAGTGAGGTCGGCGGCAATCCAGGCGCTATCCATCTCTATGTTCGCGATGAAAAGTCCGGCACCTACGAGACGTTCAAGGACCTGGTACTGACCAAGTACGGCAAGACCCTGCTCGGCAGCGCGGCGCGCTTCGAGTCCAGCGAGCAGCTCTCCGACGAAGTCAGCAAGGACATCAATGGTATCGGCTTCATCGGCCTGCCTTCCGTACGCCGCGCCAAGGCGGTGGCCATAGCCGATGGCGATTCCAGGCCCATGCTGCCGACGATCAGCCTGATTGCCACCGAGGACTACCCGTTGTCGCGCCGACTGTATTTTTACGTGCCCACGTCAACTCCTCAGCGCTGGGCGCAGGCGCTGGTTCGTTTCGCGCAAAGTGCCGAGGGCCAGGCCATCGTCGCGCAAAGCGGTTTTGTCGCGCAGACCGTACAGGTCCTCAAGGTGCAGCCTACCGCGCAGATGCCCGCCGATTACCAGGCGCTGGCACGCAAGGCCGAACGCCTGTCAGTCAATTTCCGCTTTGCTCAGGGCAGCGCGCGCCTGGACAACAAGGCGCAGCAGGACCTCAAGCGGGTTGCGGATTACCTGAAATCCAGCGACAAACTGGACCGGCATGTGACGCTGGTAGGCTTCGGCGACGCCAAGAGCGACCCGGAGCGGGCCGCCCTGCTCTCCAGGCTGCGTGCCATGGCCGTGCGCCGGGAACTGCTGAAAAGAGGCGTGACGTTCCGCGATATCGTTGGTCTGGGTGACGAAATGCCGGTGGCCACCAATGAAATCGACGACGGCCGGATCAAGAACCGTCGAGTTGAAGTCTGGGTGCAGTGATCGACCGGCAGCTAGGACCTGCTGCGCATTGAGTCTGCCGGCATATATTTGCCCAGTTCATATTTGCCGACGGCAGCGCGATGCACTTCATCCGGGCCGTCAGCCAGACGCAACGTACGCTGCATCGCGTACATGTAGGCCAGCGGGAAATCACTGGAAATCCCGGCGGCGCCGTGCATCTGGATCGCCCGATCAATGACCTTCAGCGCCACGTTGGGCGCGACCACCTTGATCTGTGCGATTTCGCTTCTGGCGACCTTGTTGCCGACGGTATCCATCATGTAGGCCGCTTTCAGGGTCAGCAGGCGTGCCATGTCGATTTCCATGCGCGAGTCGGCGATCAGGTCGATGTTGCCGCCCAGCCTGGCCAACGGCTTGCCGAATGCTACGCGGTCAATGGAACGCCTGCACATCAGCTCCAGCGCCCGCTCCGCCATGCCGATCGAGCGCATGCAGTGGTGAATCCGCCCTGGTCCGAGCCGCCCCTGAGCGATTTCAAACCCACGCCCCTCGCCGAGCAGGACGTTCTCGAACGGAACCCTGACGTTTTCGAACAACACTTCGGCATGGCCATGGGGCGCATCGTCATAACCAAACACCGGCAGTGGCCGCACGATCTTCACGCCGGGCGTATCGACCGGCACCAGAATCATCGAATGCTGCTGATGGCGCGGCCCTTCAGGATTGCTCAGGCCCATGAATATCAGGATTTTGCAGCGCGGGTCGCAGGCACCAGAGGTCCACCACTTGCGACCGTTGATGACCCACTGGCCACCGTCACGCTCAGCGCGCGCGGCCATATTGGTGGCGTCCGATGAGGCCACGTCGGGCTCGGTCATGGCAAAGGCAGAGCGAATCTCACCGCGCAGCAGCGGCTCGAGCCAGCGGGCTTTCTGTTCCTCGCTGGCATAGCGGACCAGTACCTCCATGTTGCCGGTGTCGGGTGCCGAGCAGTTGAAGGGCTCGGGACCGAGCATTGAGCGGCCCATGATTTCCGCCAGCGGCGCATATTCCAGATTGCTCAGGCCGGCGCCCAGTCCGGAGTCGGGCAGGAACAGATTCCACAATCCTTCCGATCTGGCCCGGGCCTTGAGCTCTTCCATGATTGCCGTGGGCTGCCAGCGATCCCCTTCGGCCACTTGCCGCTCGAAAACCGGCTCGGCCGGATAGACGTAGGCATCCATGAACGCCGTGACGCGTTCACGCAGGGCCTGCACCTTCGGGGAATACGCAAAATCCATGGGGTCGCCACCGTGTCGATCAGGTTGTCGAAGTCATGAACACGATGCTAGAGAAACGCTGCACATTTATCTAATCTATTCCCAGCGTGTATAAACATTCATAACCGATATATGATCCGTCACCATCGCGGCATTACCACCCCTCTAAACAATCAATCACAATAACGGCACGAGGCGCCCCATCAATGAACCTGAACAAGGTCGATCTCAACCTTTTCATTGTCTTCGACGCCATCTACACCGAAGCCAACCTGACCCGCGCCGGACAGATTGTCGGCATTACCCAGCCTGCAGTCTCCAACGCACTGGCGCGGCTGCGCGAGACCTTCAACGACCCGCTGTTCGTGCGCACGGCACAAGGCATGGTGCCGACACCGATGGCGCAGAACATCATCGGCCCGGTGCGCAACGCCCTTTCGTTGCTCAGGGTATCGGTGCAGGAAAGTCGCATCTTCAACCCGTTGCAGGCCAACAAGAATTACCGCATCAGCATGACCGACCTGACCGAGGCAGTGATCCTGCCAGCGCTGTTCCAGCGACTGCGACGCCTGGCGCCTGCGGTGACCATCGAAAGCTTTCTTTCCAAGCGCCGGGAAACCACCAAGGAACTGGCCGCCGGACGCCTCGACTTCGCTGTGGACGCGCCGCTCAACACTGACCCGCAGGTGCGCCATGTGAAGCTGATGGAGGACCGCTATGTGTGTGGCATGCGCAAGGGGCATCCATTGGCAAACAAGGCCACGCTGACCCTCGACGATTACCTGAGCCAGTCTCATATCCATATCTCCAGCCGCCGCAGCGGGTTGGGCCATGTGGATCTGGCGCTCGGCAAGATGGGCATCCAGCGCAGGATAGCGTTGCGCTCGCAGCACTACATGATGGCAACCCAGGTGCTGCAGCAGACCGACATGGTCATGACCGTGCCCGAGCGCTTCGCCCGACGTAACGACTTGCACTATGTCTACCTGCCAGTCAGCGACGTTCCCTCGGTCGAGACCCACCTGTACTGGCATGAAAGCACCGACCAGGATCCGGCCAATCGCTGGATGCGCGAGCAGATCATCGAACTTTCACAGCGGGTGGTGGCGCAGGAACACAACCTCGAAAAGGCATTAAATATTTAACTTAAGTTATTGATTATGAAAGTTTAAATAACATAACTTAATGTCGTTTCTAGGTAGCAAGGTGCGACCGCTCAAGCTCTGGCATCGCCACTGCAGCTTGACGCATACGTAAAGCAGCCCTTAGCTTTGCGGTTGTATACCTCGCCGAGTCATGCCATGAGCAGTCACACCTACAGCATTTCCGAGCTCGCCCGCGAGCTGGACATCACCACCCGCGCCATACGCTTTTACGAAGAGCAAGGCATGCTCAGCCCTGAACGCAAGGGCCTGGAACGTATCTATACGGCCCGTGACAAAGTCACTCTGAAACTGATCCTGCGAGGCAAGCGCATAGGTTTTTCCCTGGCCGAGTGCAAGGAACTGATCTCGTTGTACGACCCTGCCGGTGGCAATCAGAAGCAGTTGCAGACCATGCTGGGCAAGATCGCCGAACGCCGTGATCAGCTGGAGCAGCAGTTGCTGGACATCCAGCAGATGCAACTGGAACTGGACACCGCCGAAGAGCGCTGCCGAGCCGCACTCGATAAAACCGCTGCCGCCCCACTCTGACCCCTTCGCACTGACTACAAAGGCGCCGCCATGTCCCTCCCGCAAAAGGTGAATCTCGTTGAAGTCGGCCCGCGTGACGGTCTGCAGAATGAAGCGCAACCCATCAGTGTCGACGACAAGGTGCGCCTGGTGGATGACCTGACGGCAGCCGGGCTGGGCCATATCGAGGTCGGCAGCTTTGTCTCGGCCAAATGGGTCCCGCAGATGGCGGGCTCGGCTCAGGTGTTCGAGCGGATCCAGCGCCGTGAAGGCGTTATCTATTCGGCTCTGGCGCCGAATCTACGCGGCTTCGAAGACGCATTGGCTGCCGGGGTCAGAGAAGTCGCGGTGTTCGCGGCGGCGACCGAAGGGTTCTCGCAGCGCAACCTCAACTGCTCGATCAGCGAAAGCCTGGAGCGCTTCGCGCCGGTCATGGAAGCGGCACGGATGCATGGCGTGCGGGTTCGAGGGTATGTGTCGTGCGTATTGGGCTGCCCTTATGAAGGCAGCGTTTCGCCCGAACAGGTCGCGACGGTCGCCAACCAACTGCACGCGATGGGCTGCTATGAAATTTCCCTGGGCGACACCATCGGAACCGGCACGCCGGGCGCCACACGGGCCTTGTTCAACGCCGTGGCTGCGCAGATACCGCGCGGCAAGCTGGCCGGCCACTTCCACGACACCTATGGCCAGGCGCTGGTAAACATCTACGCAAGCCTGGAGGAAGGCATCCAGGTCTTCGACAGCTCCGTGGCCGGCCTCGGCGGCTGCCCCTACGCCAAGGGTGCCAGCGGCAATGTTGCCTCCGAGGACGTGCTGTACATGTTGCAGGGGCTGGGTATCGAAACAGGCGTCGATCTGGACCAGGTCATTGCGGCGGGCCAGCGCATCTGCGACGTACTGCAACGTAGCAATGGCTCCCGCGTGGCCAAAGCCAGACTGTCTGAGTAGCACTGTCACCTGTCGGTAACAGGGTGCGACAACTTGCCACAGAGTGTTACTGTGCCCCGCGTCGAGCAGAAACAAACGGGTAACACGGAAACACTCGGCCGCAGAATCAAACGGTCCGATGCCGGAAAAACAAGCTGATCCCCCGGTATTACAGGGGTTTTGAAAACCTGGCACGGGTCCTGCTACATCCTTTGTACAACAAAAATAAAAACACGCAGCACCCCAATAAAAACAACACGTACCGGCTCTGACATAACAAGAACAACACGGACAGAGACGTAGCTAACAGATTTTTTTGGAGTGGATAGCTTTTCTGAACCACTTGCCTCGCAAGTCGTTCGCAGCCAGACAGAGAACAACAAAACTGCCCCGAGGCAGCTGCCGAACTGGTTGGATCACTACGATGAAAGTGTCATCAGCGCTCAAAAAAATACGTTTGCTCTTGATCCCGCCTGCGGATCGCTCAAAAAAGATGTGAAGGGTCAGGTCGCCAAAAACAATAACATGCCTCCCGAACAACAAAAAAGAGCATAGCAACACACCTTGAAGGGGAGCCCAGGCTCCCCTTCGTGCTTTCCGGCGTTCCGCCCTCTTCTCTCGTGACTGAAAAATACAGCCTGATCACTCCCGGTCCGCTTCGGCATGGGCGTTGACAGCACAATCCTACAGGTTTACGTTAACGTAAAGGTCATAGCTGAAAGACGCTATAACCGCTTCCAGAAAGACGCGTAGTCCAAGAACAAAGCGCCACTCAAGAACAAAAAAGGAAAGCCCCATGAGTTACCCCAGCCTGAACTTCGCCCTGGGCGAAACCATCGACATGCTGCGCGACCAGCTGCAATCCTTTGTCGCCGCAGAGCTTGCCCCGCGCGCCGCGCAGATCGACAAGGACAACCTGTTCCCCGCCGACATGTGGCGCAAGTTCGGTGAGATGGGCGTACTGGGGATCACTGTCAGCGAAGAGTACGGCGGCGCGGGCCTGGGTTATCTGGCGCACGTCGTGGCGATGGAAGAAATCAGCCGTGGCTCGGCATCCGTGGCGCTTTCCTATGGCGCCCATTCCAATCTGTGCGTGAACCAGATCAACCGCAATGGCAGCCCGGCGCAAAAGGCCCGTTACCTGCCCAAGCTGATCAGCGGCGAACACGTTGGCGCGCTGGCCATGAGCGAACCCAATGCAGGCTCGGACGTGGTATCAATGAAACTGCGCGCCGACAAGCGCGGTGATCGCTACGTGCTCAACGGCAGCAAGACCTGGATCACCAACGGGCCGGATGCCGACACCTATGTAATCTACGCCAAGACCGACCTGGAAAAGGCAGCCCATGGCATCAGTGCGTTTATCGTCGAACGCGACTGGAAAGGTTTCTCGCGGGGCAGCAAGTTCGACAAGCTGGGCATGCGCGGCTCCAACACCTGCGAACTGTTTTTCGATGATGTCGAGGTGCCCGAGGAGAACCTGCTGGGCATGCTGGATGGCGGAGTCAGAGTGCTGATGAGCGGCCTTGATTACGAACGCGTCGTACTCTCCGGCGGACCGACCGGGATCATGCAGGCGTGCATGGACGTGGTGGTGCCCTACATTCACGACCGCAAGCAGTTCGGCCAGAGCATCGGCGAGTTTCAGCTGATACAGGGCAAGGTCGCAGACATGTACACCCAGCTCAATGCCAGCCGGGCCTACCTGTATGCGGTCGCCCAGGCTTGTGATCGCGGCGAGACCACTCGCAAGGACGCTGCGGGGGTGATCCTGTACAGCGCCGAGCGCGCCACGCAGATGGCGCTGGAGGCCATCCAGATTCTCGGCGGCAATGGCTACATCAACGAGTTCCCGGCGGGCCGACTGTTGCGCGACGCCAAACTCTACGAGATCGGCGCAGGCACCAGTGAAATCCGGCGCATGCTCATCGGTCGCGAACTGTTCAACGAAACCCGTTGATCGGGGAGCCACCATGACCATTCTGCAGACCCGAATCAACACCCGCTCGCCTGAATTCACCCTCAATCGCGACGCCCTGCTCAAGCAGGTCGAAGCATTGCGCTCGCTGTTGAGCAACGTCCAGCAAGGAGGCGGCCCCAAAGCCCAGGAGCGCCACACCTCACGCGGCAAGTTGCTGCCGCGCGAGCGTATCAACCGTTTGCTGGACACCGGTTCACCGTTTCTGGAAATCGGCCAACTGGCTGCACATGAGGTATACGGCGAAGAGGTTCCGGCCGCTGGCGTGATCGCCGGAATCGGCCGGGTCGAGGGCGTCGAATGCATGATCATCGCCAACGATGCCACGGTCAAAGGCGGCTCCTATTACCCGCTGACCGTAAAGAAGCATTTGCGCGCCCAGACCATCGCCCAGCAGAACCGCCTGCCGTGCATCTATCTGGTGGATTCCGGCGGTGCCAACCTGCCGCGTCAGGATGAAGTGTTTCCCGACCGGGAACATTTCGGGCGGATCTTCTTCAACCAGGCGAACATGAGCGCTCAAGGTATCGCCCAGATCGCGGTGGTCATGGGCTCCTGCACCGCAGGTGGCGCGTACGTACCCGCCATGGCCGACGAGGCGATCATGGTCCGCCAGCAGGCCACGATCTTTCTGGCCGGCCCGCCGCTGGTCAAGGCAGCAACCGGCGAAGTGGTCAGCGCCGAAGAGCTGGGCGGTGCCGATGTGCACTGCCGCACGTCCGGCGTGGCCGACCACTATGCCGACAACGACGATCACGCGCTCGCGCTGGCGCGGCGCAGCATCGCCAATCTTAACTGGCGCAAGCAGGGCCAATTGAACACCGTCGCGCCCATTGCACCGCTGTACCCCGGCGATGACCTGTACGGCATCATCCCCACCGACACGAAACAGCCATTCGATGTAAGGGAAATCATCGCGCGCCTGGTGGATGGCTCGGTGCTCGACGAATTCAAGGCTCTGTTCGGCACCACGCTGGTCTGTGGCTTCGCGCGTCTGCATGGCTACCCGATCGCGATCCTCGCCAACAACGGCATCCTGTTCGCCGAAGCGGCGCAGAAAGGTGCGCATTTCATCGAGCTGGCCTGCCAAAGGGGCATCCCCCTGCTGTTCCTGCAGAACATCACCGGCTTCATGGTCGGCCAGAAGTATGAAGCGGGCGGCATCGCCAAGCATGGTGCCAAGCTGGTGACCGCCGTGGCCTGCGCCAGGGTGCCGAAATTCACGGTGATCATCGGCGGCAGTTTTGGCGCGGGGAATTACGGCATGTGTGGCCGCGCTTACGATCCGCGCTTTCTATGGATGTGGCCCAACGCGCGGATCGGCGTGATGGGCGGCGAACAGGCGGCCGGCGTGCTGGTGCAGGTCAAATGCGAGCAGGCCGAACGGGCCGGTCAGGCGTTCAGCGCCGAACAGCAGACCGAGCTGAAACAGCCGATTCTCGATCAGTACGAGCATCAGGGCCATCCTTACTATTCCAGCGCCCGCCTGTGGGACGACGGAGTCATCGACCCGGCGCAAACCCGCGACATTCTCGCGCTTGCCCTCTCCGCCTCGCTCAACGCGCCCATCGAACCTACCACCTTCGGCCTGTTCCGAATGTGAGCCGGGAAATGACCATGACTTCGACCTCATTCGCAACCATAGAGCTGATCAACGACCCACGTGGCTTTGCCACGCTGTGGCTGAATCGACCGGACAAGAACAACGCCTTCAACGCGCAGATGATCCGCGAGCTGATTATCGCCCTGGACCAGGTACAAGGCGATACCAGCCTGCGTTTTCTGCTGTTGCGTGGCCGTGGCCGGCATTTCAGTGCCGGTGCCGACCTGGCGTGGATGCAGCAGGCAGCAGACCTGGATTACAACACCAATCTGGACGACGCCCGCGAACTGGCGGAGCTGATGTACAGCCTCGCCAGGCTGAAAATACCGACGCTCGCCGTCGTCCAGGGCGCAGCTTTCGGCGGTGCGCTGGGCCTGATCAGTTGCTGTGACATGGCCATTGCAGCGGTGGATGCGCAGTTCTGCCTGTCCGAAGTGCGCATCGGCCTGGCGCCGGCCGTTATCAGTCCATTCGTGGTACAGGCCATCGGCGAACGCGCTGCGCGACGTTACACCCTGACGGCCGAGCGCTTCGATGGCCAGCGGGCGCAGCAGATCGGTCTGGTCGCCGAGTGCTACCCGGCTGCAGAACTGCAAGATCGAACGCTGCAATGGGTCGACAACCTGTTGCTCAACAGCCCGCAGGCCATGCGAGTCAGCAAGGAGCTGCTGCGCGAAGTCGGCAGCGGTATGCTGACCCCCGCGCTGCGTCGCTACTGCGAAAGCGCAATCGCGCGTATCCGCACCAGTGCCGAAGGCCAGGAAGGCCTGCGCGCGTTTTTGCAGAAACGCACACCTGGCTGGCAGTCCGTCAAGGATCAACCGCCTGGCAATCCCGTTCCAGCAGCCTCGACAGCCCGGCACGAACCTCAGAAGGACTCGCAATCATGAGCATGCCCGAGCTGACCACGCTGTTGATTGCCAACCGCGGCGAGATCGCCTGCCGCATCATGCGCACGGCGAAAAACATGGGCCTTACCACGGTCGCCGTGCACAGCGCCATCGACCGTGACGCACGGCATAGCCGAGAGGCCGACCTCTGCGTGGACCTTGGCGGCAGCAAGGCCGCAAACAGTTATCTGGCGATCGACAGGCTTATCGAAGCCGCCCGGGCGAGTGGCGCGCACGCGATCCATCCCGGCTACGGTTTTCTGTCTGAAAACGCCGATTTTGCGCGTGCCGTCGAAGACGCCGGGCTGACTTTCCTCGGCCCCCCCGCCTCGGCCATCGATGCAATGGGCAGCAAATCCGCCGCCAAGGCCTTGATGGAGCAGGCAGGCGTGCCGTTGGTGCCGGGCTATCACGGTGAAGCACAGGACGTCGAGACGTTCCGCGCCGCTGCCGAGCGTATCGGCTACCCGGTGCTGTTGAAAGCCACCGCTGGCGGCGGCGGCAAAGGCATGAAAGTGGTCGAGCATACGGGCGAACTGGCCGAAGCGCTGGCTTCGGCGCAACGCGAGGCGCTGTCCTCGTTCGGTGACGCGAGGATGCTGGTGGAGAAGTACGTGCTCACCCCGCGCCATGTCGAAATCCAGGTGTTTGCCGACCGGCATGGCCACTGCCTGTACCTCAATGAGCGCGATTGCTCCATTCAGCGCCGACACCAGAAGGTCGTCGAGGAAGCACCGGCGCCCGGCCTGACGGCCTCATTGCGCAAGGCCATGGGCGAAGCCGCGGTGAAAGCCGCACAAGCCATCGGCTACGTCGGTGCGGGTACGGTGGAGTTCCTGCTGGACGCACGCGGCGAGTTTTTCTTCATGGAAATGAATACCCGCCTGCAGGTGGAGCATCCGGTCACCGAGTACATCACGGGTCTGGACCTGGTGGAATGGCAGATCCGTGTCGCCAGAGGCGAATCGCTGCCCATCACCCAGGAGCAGGTGCCCCTGACCGGCCACGCCATCGAGGTCCGTCTGTACGCCGAAGACCCGGTCAACGACTTTCTTCCGGCCACCGGCACGCTGGAGCTCTACAGAGAGCCTGCGCCCGGCCCCGGCAGGCGGGTGGACAGCGGCGTTGCCGAGGGCGACAGCATTTCGCCCTTCTACGACCCGATGCTCGGCAAGCTGATTGCCTGGGGCGAAGACCGCGAGCAAGCCCGCCTGCGCCTGCTGGCCATGCTCGATGAATTTGCAGTGGGCGGAGTCAGGACCAACCTGGCGTTTCTGCGCAGGATCATCGCGCATCCAGCGTTCGCCGCCGCGCAGCTTGATACCGGCTTCATTCCCCGCCATCAGGCGCAACTGCTGCCGCACACCAATGAGCCGGACGAGACATTCTGGCAGGCCGCTGCCGAGGCCTTCAGCCAGAGCGAACCGGCACGCATCGATCAAGCCGATCCGTATTCGCCCTGGGCAGTCAGCAGCGGCTTTCGCGCCGGCCTGCCTGCGCAGACGGATCTGCGACTGAGCTGCAACGGTCTAACCCGCAACACCTGCCTGCGCAACAGCAGCCCCTCGTTATTCACTCTGAGTGGCGAGCATTTGCAGGTCGAGCACAACGGTGTGCGCCAACGACACCTGGCGATACGAAGCGGCAATACGCTGTATCTCGAATGGCAAGGCGAGGTGCAAACCGTCACCCGCCTGGACGCCATCGCCCAGGCAGACGTCGGTGAGGGTCAGCATGCAGGCCTGACAGCACCGATGAATGGCAGCATCGTACGGGTATTGGTTGAAGTGGGTCAGGCTGTCGAGCCTGGCGCGCAACTGGTGGTGCTGGAAGCCATGAAGATGGAACACAGCATCCGCGCCGCCAGCGCCGGAGTGATTACCGCGCTCTACTGCCACGAGGGAGAGATGGTCAACGAAGGCGCGGTGCTGGTGGAGCTGGACTGACGCTCGTCAACCGCCACACATGAAAACGCCCTGAACAGTCAGGGCGTTTTCGTGCAGCAACTTCCTTGCAAAAAAGAGACGCCTAGTAGTAGGCGTTTTCTTTCTGCGTATGGTCGGTAACATCGCGAACGCCCGACAACTCGGGAATACGCTCAAGCAACGTGCGCTCGATACCTTCCTTCAGCGTGACATCGGCCTGGCCACAACCCTGGCAACCACCGCCGAACTGCAGCACGGCGATGTTCTTCGTCTCTTCCTCGACCACATCGATCAGCGTGACCTGACCGCCATGGCTGGCGAGGCCCGGATTGATCTCGGTTTGCAGGTAGTAATTGATGCGCTCGTTGATCGGGCTGTCGGCATTGACCATCGGCACTTTGGCGTTCGGTGCCTTGATAGTCAGCTGCCCGCCCATCCGGTCGGTGGCGTAGTCGACCACTGCATCATCGAGAAAGGCCTCGCTGAAGCCGTCGATCCAGGCCGTAAAGCTCTTCAGGCCGATGGCCTTGTCTTCCGGTTTTTCTTCACCCGGCTTGCAGTAGGCAATGCAGGTTTCGGCGTACTGAGTGCCGGGCTGGGTGATAAATACGCGGATGCCAATGCCCGGGGTATTCTGCTTTTCCAGCAGATCGGCCAGATAATCGTGGGCGGCATCGGTAATAGTGATAGCGGTCATGAAAATTCCTCGCAGACGTGCGTGCAGTTTACGCCAATCGGCCGCTTCACACAAAGTCCCAGTATTTTTGTCAGGTTAATGCCTGCGCCTGACTGACCGCCCTGCGCGCATCCAGCCAGGCTTTCATCCGGCGGTACAGGCCTTTCTCGATCCACTCATAACTGACCCAGGCACCGATGGCGATGATCGGCACGCAGAAGGCGAAGACCACATAGGGATTGAGGCCAAAGCGCTGCGCCATCAGCAAGCCGCCGTACAGCACCAGAACGTGCAGCAGGTACACCGAATACGAGCAGTCACCCAGCACCTTTAGCAAGCGATTGCCTTGAAAATAAGGCTCCAGCGAAATGCACGACAGCACGATCAAGGCACTCGGCAGGCCCCAGTTGAGCAGGCGCTGTTCGTTGCTCAGGTTATTGATCGCATACAGCCCGACCGCTATGCCTGCCAGCGGCAGCCATAGCGCCTGTTTGATCCAGCCCCGGCGATAGAGAATGCCGATACCGATACCCAACAGGAATTCGTAAATGATGTCGTTGCCATAGAAGCGGCTGATCAGCCCGGCGCGGGCCAGAACCTCACTGACCGCAAACAGCGCTGCGGCAATGATCAACGGCCGGTGGCGCTGTTGAAAGAGGAATACCATCGAAAACAGCAGGTAGAAGAACATCTCGTAGTTCAGCGTCCAGCCAACGTTGAGTGTCGGGTAGAGACCATAGCCCCCGGGATTCTCGGAAGGAATGAACACCAGTGACAAGAGGAAATTCTGCCAGCCGATCACCTGGTGCGGGAGCATCGGTGCTGCAATCAGCAGTAGCAACCCCATGGCGGCGGTGTATAGCCAATAGGCCGGAACGATGCGAATCAGGCGATGCAGAATGAAGCGCCGTGCCGGCATGTCGCTGTTCTGCGTCGACAAAAAGATCACCAGACCGCTGATGACGAAGAAGATATCGACGCCGACCGCGCCCTTTGACACAAAGAACTGCCCTACCGGGCCGCTGGCCTTGAAATCGAAAAAAATCTGCATGAAGTGATGGCACACCACGACCCACGCTGCGAACGCCCGTAGGGCCTGAACTGAAATCAACATCACGAAAAACCTCTACTTCCTGACTTTCAATCATGAGCCGCTGAATAAACCGGCCTATGACGCGCACCATTTCGGACCACTTTTTTGAAAAAAAGATCGCGCAAGATACATTTCGTTCAGGAAGTAAAGATGGCCGCAGGCCATGTTGCACAAGGGCCTGCGGCGTGAAGCCCCCGTTTTTCAGAGGTTCTCGTAGCGATTCATGTCCAGCACACCCGCTTCGCGCGGTTCAGTTTCCTGAACGTAGCGATTCAGATCGTGGAAGTAGCTCCAGAACAGCGGGTGAGTACGACGGATGCCCCAACGCTGGACGATCTGCTCGAAACTCGCCTGATCCTTGCTCTGCTGCATGGCATCGACAAAGGCCGGCACCTGTGCGACCGGAATATTGAAGATGAAATTCGGGTAACTGCTGAGCACGCCCGGGTAAACAGTCAACGTGTCCAGGCCCGGAATATAGCGGTACGACTCGCCCAGCAGAAACGCGACATTACTGTGCGCGCGGTTGCGCAGCATGCTGTAGATCACGCGTTTGCCATTGCTGCCCTCGATGCGCAGCATGCTCGCTTCCGGCAACTGATCGATGACCTTCAGACCCGCCGCAGGACGCGACGTCAATCGGCTCAGCGCCTGTTCTGCCTGAGCGAAGCTGCTGTCGAGGCCAGGCCGCGAGCAATACGCCCCGGTGCAGCGGTTGATCGGGTCAGGCGCGGCATTCAAGGTACCGAAGCGCTCGATCAGCCTGGACGCAAAGTCACGCTGAGCGGCCTTTTCATCGAGCTTGATGCCCGTCGGCGTATCGTCGTCGATCTTCTGGTAATCCAGCCACATCTTGATTTTGCCGCCCTCCTGATAAAGATCACTGAGCATGTCTTCACGCAGGTCGGCAGGCATCAGGCGCAGGAAGTTGATCTCGGCGCCGTTGCGGATCAAATCGAAATACAGCCGCGTCTGGGCCTGATGTGCAACATTGCCATAGACGTCGAAGTTCACCGCCAGCTGGTAATAGGTACGCTCCAGCAACGGGTAATCGAACAGCCACATGGAGTGCGGCACGTCACCAATCAGCCCTTTATTGACCGACGCACTGTCGAAATGGCGGAAAACGGTCAGCAAGGCATTGTCATTGCCTGCCCACAGCGTGCTCCAGCCCGGCGCAGGCATTTTCGCGTAACTGTCGCGGCGCAGGTCTTCATACTCATTGCGTCGGTCGCGGTAGGACAGCCACAGGCTCAGCACGCTGCCCACGTCATCGTTCTGCCCCGGCATGGCCAGCAAGGGCGTGGCCTCCCCGCGGTACGTCGCATCGGTGATGTAACGATCGTGCGACGGGTCCTGAAACAGCACCCAGAACTGATCGCGAATCACGTCTGTGGCGATCTGCCCGCGACAGACCGGCCCGCGAATGAACGTGCGGACGAAATATTCGGCGTTGTCGAGCATGAATTGATAACGCGCCGCTGCCGGAATGGCTTCGAAGGTCAGAAACGGATTGGCACGATGGCCAGGGCCGTAACCCGGCAATGCGCTGACTTTCCAGTCGGCCCCGTAGAACAACTGCCTGACCCGCGCCAGCTTCTGCGGGCTCATGGCGTAGGTAATGTGGGTCTTGTGAACGATCACTCCTTGCACGGGGATTAGCCGGTAATAGAAGTCGCTGCCCGGATCGTCGTCGGGACGACGGGGCGCGATCAGGTCCACAGGTTTACCGCTCGGAGTTCGCGAGCGCACCCACTGGAAGAAGTGCCCCGCCTCACCGCCTTCGAAATAGATGTGCGCCAGGAACAGGTGCTCGAACAGCCAGCGACCGACCAGCGCCTGATTCGCCCCAGGTTCGTTGAACTGCGCCTCCCAGGCATTGATCTGCGCCGCCTCGGTGACACTCGGGGTAATGGCCTGCTGCTCGACCGGCGCACCGGCGGCCAGCCAGCGCTGCAGGGTCTGGTATTCGGCATCGGTCAGGCCGGCGACCGCCAGCGGCATGCCCTGCTGCGTGTGGGCAGCCGCATAAGCATTGAATTCGCCGGGCAGTGGGCAGACGTTTTCGCGATTGATGCCCAGCGCGATGTCATCCGGAATCTTGCTGTTGGCTGGCAAGGGTGCGCTGCGCCCCAGGTCAAGCATGCGCGTCATCAATGCCGCCTGGCTGCCCTGCGCTTCCAATACTGAGTAGAACCCCTTGTCGCGCCACGCGTCGGTGTCACGCGCATCATAAAACAGACGCGTCGGCGCAACCGCCTCGCTGCGTTCGCCCTGATAGACCGAGACTTTGCTGGCGCCGCGGGTCACACCTTCGCCACTGCCCAGATTCAGCTGGCAGGGAGCGTCATTGCAGGCGTGGCAGGCAACGCACTTTTCGGTGAGGATCGGCTGGATGTCCTTTACATAGGAAATCGCCGGGGATGCCGGTGTGACGGGGGGTACAGGAGTCTGGGCCTGGACAGCACAGCAGATAAAAAGCAAGGCGACGCTTGCCAACAAACGGTGCTGCATATGCCATGGGCTCTGATATTAAAATGGCACGATTCTACAAGGGCACCACCCACTCCAACATGAATGATTTTCATGCAAAAGGCGCAACACCACCAAAACCGTTCCGGTTTGCTATCATCCCGTTCTTTAAAGAATCGACCTTCTCAAGGTAGCCCCCATGTCTGACCGCAGCGCCCGCCATCAAGCCTTTCTCACTGCTCTGAAACAGAGGATCCTGATCCTCGATGGCGGCATGGGCACCATGATCCAGAGCTACAGGCTCGAAGAACAGGATTATCGCGGCAAACGTTTCGCCGACTGGCCCAGTGATGTCAAAGGCAACAACGACCTGTTGATCCTGACCCGCCCTGACGTGATCGGCGCCATTGAGAAGGCTTATCTGGATGCCGGCGCCGACATCCTTGAAACCAACACATTCAACGCCACCCAGGTGTCCCAGGCCGATTACGGCATGGAATCGATCGTCTACGAGCTGAACGTCGAAGGCGCACGCCTGGCGCGCAAGGTCGCAGACGCCAAGACACTGGAAACCCCGGACAAGCCGCGTTTCGTGGCCGGCGTGCTGGGCCCCACCAGTCGCACCTGCTCGCTGTCGCCGGACGTCAATAACCCCGGCTATCGCAATGTGACCTTTGACGAACTGGTCGAGAACTACACCGAAGCGACCAAGGGGCTGATCGAAGGCGGTGCCGACCTGATCCTAATCGAGACCATTTTCGACACGCTCAACGCCAAGGCGGCGATCTTTGCCGTACAGGGTGTATTCGAAGAAGTCGGCTTTGAGCTGCCGATCATGATTTCCGGGACCATCACCGACGCATCCGGGCGCACCCTGTCCGGCCAGACCACCGAAGCGTTCTGGAACTCGATCAGCCATGCAAAACCTATCTCGGTCGGCCTGAACTGCGCACTGGGCGCCAGCGAACTGCGTCCTTACCTGCAAGAGCTGGCCAATAAAGCCAACACCCATGTCTCCGCGCACCCCAACGCCGGCTTGCCGAATGCATTTGGCGAATACGACGAACTGCCGAGCCAGACGGCGAAGATCATCGAAGAATTCGCCCAGAGCGGCTTCCTGAACATCGTCGGCGGCTGCTGCGGTACGACACCGGCGCACATCAAGGCGATCGCCGAGGCGGTTTCGGGTTACGCGCCGCGGGAAATTCCGGACATCCCCAAGGCCTGCCGCCTGTCGGGCCTCGAACCGTTCACCATCGATCGCCAGTCGCTGTTCGTCAACGTCGGCGAGCGTACCAATATCACTGGCTCCGCCCGCTTCGCCCGCCTGATCCGTGAAGACAATTACACCGAAGCCCTCGAAGTCGCCCTGCAGCAGGTCGAAGCCGGCGCTCAGGTGATCGATATCAACATGGACGAAGGGATGCTCGACTCGAAGAAGGCCATGGTGACCTTCCTCAACCTGATCGCAGGCGAGCCGGACATCTCCCGCGTACCGATCATGATCGACTCCTCGAAATGGGAAGTGATCGAGGCCGGCCTCAAGTGCATCCAGGGCAAGGGCATCGTCAACTCCATCAGCATGAAGGAAGGCGTCGAGCAGTTCATTCATCACGCCCGCCTGTGCAAGCGCTATGGCGCGGCGGTGGTGGTCATGGCCTTCGATGAACTGGGTCAGGCCGACACCGAAGCGCGCAAGAAGGAAATCTGCAAGCGCTCCTACGACATTCTGGTCGACGAAGTGGGCTTCCCGCCGGAAGACATCATCTTCGACCCGAACATCTTCGCCATCGCCACCGGTATCGAAGAACACAACAACTATGCCGTGGACTTCATCAACGCCTGCGCCTACATCCGTGACGAGCTGCCGTATGCGCTGACCTCGGGTGGCGTGTCCAACGTATCTTTCTCGTTCCGCGGCAACAACCCGGTACGCGAGGCGATCCACTCGGTGTTCCTGCTGCATGCGATCCGTAATGGCCTGAGCATGGGCATCGTCAACGCCGGGCAGCTGGAAATCTACGACCAGATCCCCGCCGAACTGCGCGACTGTGTCGAAGACGTGGTGCTCAACCGCAACCCCGAGGGCACCGATGCACTGCTGGCGATTGCCGACAAGTTCAAGGGGGATGGCAGCGTCAAGGAAGCCGAAACCGAAGAATGGCGCAGCTGGCCGGTCAATCAGCGTCTGGAACACGCGCTGGTCAAGGGTATTACCACCCATATCGTGCAGGACACCGAAGAGTCGCGCGTGGGGTTCGCGCGGCCTATCGAAGTGATCGAAGGCCCGCTGATGGCGGGCATGAACGTGGTCGGCGACCTGTTTGGTGCAGGCAAGATGTTCCTGCCCCAGGTGGTCAAGTCCGCGCGCGTGATGAAACAGGCCGTGGCGCACCTGATTCCGTTCATCGAGCTGGAAAAGGGCGACAAGCCCGAAGCCAAGGGCAAGATCCTGATGGCGACGGTCAAGGGCGACGTGCATGACATCGGCAAGAACATCGTCGGCGTGGTACTGGGCTGTAACGGCTACGACATCGTCGATCTGGGCGTAATGGTGCCTGCCGAGAAAATCCTGCAAGTGGCCCGCGACGAGAAATGCGACATCATCGGCCTCTCCGGCCTGATCACGCCGTCACTGGACGAAATGGTGCATGTTGCCCGGGAAATGCAGCGCCAGGACTTCCACCTGCCGCTGATGATCGGCGGCGCGACCACCTCCAAGGCGCACACGGCGGTGAAGATCGAACCCAAATACAGCAATGATGCCGTGATCTACGTCACCGATGCTTCCCGAGCAGTCGGCGTCGCGACCCAGTTACTGTCGAAAGAGCTGAAGCCGGCCTTCATTGAAAAGACCCGCCTGGAATATGTCGAAGTACGCGAACGCACCTCGGCACGCAGCGCGCGTACCGAGCGCCTGAGTTACGGCGCTGCAGTGGCTAAAAAGCCGCAGTTCGACTGGGAAAACTACACCCCGGCCCAACCGACGTTCACCGGCACCCGGGTCCTGCAGGATATCGACCTGAACGTGCTGGCCGAGTACATCGACTGGACGCCGTTCTTCATTTCCTGGGACCTGGCTGGCAAGTACCCGCGCATCCTCACCGACGAAGTGGTCGGTGAAGCGGCCACCGCACTGTACGCCGACGCCACGCAGATGCTGCGCAAGCTGATCGACGAGAAGCTGATCAGCGCCCGCGCGGTCTTCGGCTTCTGGCCAGCCAATCAGGTCAATGACGACGATCTGGAAGTCTATGACGATGACGGCAAGCCGTTGGCGAAGCTGCATCACCTGCGCCAGCAGACCATCAAGCCCGACGGCAAGCCGAACTTCTCGCTGGCCGACTTCGTTGCACCAAAGGACAGTGGCCTGACCGACTACATCGGCGGGTTCATCACCACAGCCGGCATCGGCGCCGAGGAAGTCGCCAAGGCTTATCAGGACAAAGGCGACGACTACAACTCGATCATGGTCAAGGCGCTTGCCGACCGTCTCGCCGAAGCCTGCGCCGAATGGCTGCACCAGCAGGTGCGCAAGGAATACTGGGGTTATGCGCAGGACGAAGCGCTGGACAACGAAGCGCTGATCAAGGAGCAATACATGGGCATCCGCCCGGCGCCGGGCTACCCGGCGTGCCCCGATCACACGGAAAAGGGCACCCTGTTCGCCCTGCTCGATCCGCTACCGGAAGGCAGCGCCGAGCACACGGCAGGCAAGAGCGGCGTGTTCCTGACCGAGCACTACGCGATGTTCCCGGCTGCAGCGGTCAGCGGCTGGTATTTCGCCCATCCCCAGGCGCAGTACTTCGCCGTGGGCAAGATCGACAAGGATCAGGTCGAAAGCTACACCGCTCGCAAGGGTCAGGACCTGAGCGTCACCGAACGCTGGCTGGCACCGAACCTGGGCTACGACGAGTAACGCCTGACCGGTCATCTGCCGCCTGAGTGATCAGGCGGCAACATGCCTTTCAGCGAAAATGGCGACGCATCGCCAGAAGCCTCCACATTGAATGCCTGGATATCGAACCGGTAACGTTCTTTGCTGGCTGCATCCAGAAAACGTTGCGCATCCTGCGGCTCGACGACGTGAACCACATCGATGATGCGTGCGCCGATCTGTTGCCGGGCCTGGCGTTGGGCCGTGTCATAGCGGTGCAAGAGAATGATCGCCCATCCGCCCAGGGTGAAATGCCCTGACGCCACCACGCTCAGACTGCCATTGAGCTGAGCCTGCAGTGAAAGTGACGTGCCGTTGATGGCGCTGAACAACACGTCCTGCCCCGGCTTGCCGCCCTGCTCACGCAATGCCTCCATTGCACCAAACGCCATCTGCTCGTTGGCAGCCCACACCAGGCGTGCCTGCGGGTAGCGCTTGAACAGCACGCGAGCCTGCTCGAGCGCGCGATCGCGTCGCCAGCCACCCAGCGCAATCTGCCGTAGATGCACCTCTGGATGCTCCGACAGGGCACGCAACATGCCTTTTTCACGCAGCAGGGAAACCGGCGTGGTGTTGGTCCCGGAAAACGCCAGCATGTCGATGACCTGACCATCCGCGCCAGGCGCCGCGAGACTGATAAGCCGTTTTGCCGTCAGATAACCGCCCTCCTCATCGTTACCCACCAGGCTGCCGATGAAGTCCGGATAACGCGATGGCAGGTCACCGAGAATCCGAATCTGGTCCGCGTTCAGCGTACTGTTGACGGCAAACAGCTTTACCCCACTGCCCACGGACATACGCAGCACTTCAGGGGCGATATTCAGCTCGTTGGAGAACAACAGGTAATCCGGGCGCTCGTCCCCTTGCAGCGTCGCTCGCGCCAGATCGAGCAACCTGCGAGTGTCGCGCTCGGTATAGAGTATTTTCAGCGACATGCCGGTGGTGTCGGCAGCCGTCTGCATGACCCGGGAGTAACTCAGCCAATAACCGTCTGATTCTGCGCCGGGGCTCAGAAATACCACCGAGGCAGCCTGTGTCGCCCCGACCCACAGACAACTGCACAGTACCAGCCAGCCAGCATATAACGCCTTCATATCAACGAACCTTAAAGCAGCAGGGATTTATCGCCAAAAGCGAGTTATCGGCTGCGGCAGCAAGGTTCTGCAGACTTTCGGCAGATTCTTTATCAGCCGGTCACTGGCTGCTGGCCCAGAACATCGCGGCGCCTACTGCCAGAATGACAATGAATAAAATGGCCCAGGTATCGACGGATCTGCCCGGCTTGGTTACTTTCGGGTGCTTGCTCATCGCATCGCCTCTTGTCGGTCTTGTGGGTGATTGCACATGAATGGGAGTATCCCGACACCTGTTCAGCATCGGTCAATATGCAGTTAAGTCGAGTCTTGCCCACACGGCAAGCAGGGATATGAACAGTGGTCTTTTTGCTTATCGCTTTTAGTGATTTGCATATATATAAACATCACTTTTATCGATAACTGCAAACTGCTATCGTCGCCTTCGCTCCCCGGGGAGTGCGCGGCCGTGCGCGCAGAATTGACCAGATGAAGCAGGAAACATCGAGCAGCGGGCTTTTTTCAGACTGACGCCACTGCCCTGCTTCATGACGAAGCCTGAGAACAGGACCTATATGTACGTATACGACGATTACGATCAGAAGATCATCGAGGACCGCGTCAAGCAGTTCCGGGATCAGACCCGACGCTACCTGGTCGGGGAACTGAGCGAAGAAGAGTTTCGACCGTTGCGCCTGCAAAACGGTCTTTATGTTCAGCGCTTCGCGCCAATGTTGCGCGTCGCCGTGCCCTATGGTCAGCTGACCTCGCGTCAGGCGCGCATGATGGCGAAAATTGCGCGCGACTACGATAAAGGCTACGCGCACATCAGCACCCGCCAGAACGTACAGTTCAACTGGCCTGCGCTTGAAGATGTTCCCGATATTCTCGCTGAACTGGCAACCGTGCAAATGCACGCTATCCAGACCAGCGGCAACTGCCTGCGCAACGTCACCACCGACCAGTTTGCCGGTGTGGCGGCGGACGAACTGGTAGACCCGCGCCCATGGTGCGAGATCGTCCGTCAATGGACCACGTTCCACCCTGAATTCGCTTACCTGCCGCGCAAGTTCAAGATCGCGATCAATGGCTCGACCAGTGACCGCGCAGCCATCGAAGTGCATGACATCGGCCTCGAGCCATTGCGCAACGAAGCCGGCGAGCTGGGCTTCCGCGTTCTGGTCGGTGGCGGTCTTGGCCGTACACCGGTCGTCGGTGCCTTCATCAACGAGTTTCTGCCGTGGCAGGACCTGCTGAGCTACCTCGACGCCATCCTGCGGGTCTACAACCGCTATGGCCGTCGCGACAACAAGTACAAGGCGCGCATCAAGATTCTGGTCAAGGCGCTGACCCCTGAAGTGTTTGCCGCCAAGGTCGAGGCTGAAATGGCTCACCTGCGTGGCGGTCAGACCACCCTGACCGAAGCCGAAGTGCAGCGCGTGTCCCGGCACTTCGTCGACCCGCAATACAAGGCGCTCAGCGATCAGCACGCCGAACTGGCAGCGCTGGATGCTCAACACCCCGGCTTCGCTCGCTGGCGTCAACGCAATGTGCTGGCGCACAAGAAGCCTGGCTACATTGCCGTGACCCTGTCGCTCAAGCCAACCGGCGTCGCTCCTGGCGATGTGACCGACAAGCAACTGGACGCCATCGCCGACCTGGCCGATCGCTACAGCTTCGGTCAACTGCGCACCTCCCACGAGCAGAACATCATCCTTGCCGATGTCGAGCAGAGAGAGCTGTTCACCCTGTGGAACGAGCTGCGCGACAATGGTTTCGCCACGCCGAACATCGGCCTTCTGACCGACATCATCTGCTGCCCGGGCGGTGACTTCTGCTCGCTGGCCAATGCCAAGTCGATCCCGATCGCCGAATCCATTCAGCGTCGTTTCGACGATCTGGACTACCTGTTCGATATCGGCGAGCTGGACCTTAATATCTCCGGCTGCATGAATGCCTGCGGCCACCACCATGTCGGCCATATCGGCGTGCTGGGCGTGGACAAGAAAGGTGAGGAGTTCTATCAGGTCTCGCTCGGCGGCAGCGCCAGCCGTGATGCGAGCCTGGGCAAGATTCTCGGCCCCTCCTTTGCCCAGGAGGCGATGCCGGACGTGATCGAGAAGCTGATCGACGTCTACGTTGAAAAACGTACCGAAGACGAGCGCTTCATCGACACCTACCAACGTATTGGCATTGACCCTTTCAAGGAGCGCGTCTATGCAGCGAATCATTAAGAACAACGAAGTCATCGATGAAACCTGGCATCTGCTGCCCAAGGACACGACCTTTGACAGCCTGTCGAACTGCGACGACCTGATCGTGCCGCTGGCGCTGTGGCGCGAACACGCGCACGCGCTGAAGGCACGCGATGGCGGTCTGGGTGTGTGGCTGGACAGCGATGAGGAAGCCGAGGAAATCGGCGAGGATGTCGACCAGTTTCAGGTCATCGCTCTGAATTTTCCGGCCTTCACTGATGGTCGCAGCTTCTCGAATGCGCGCCTGTTGCGCGATCGTTATGGCTACAAGGGTGAATTGCGTGCCATCGGCGACGTGTTGCGCGATCAGTTGTTCTACATGCACCGTTGTGGCTTCGACGCATTTGCGGTGCGTGCCGACAAGGATCCGTACGAGGCACTGGAAGGTCTGAAGGACTTCTCGGTCACCTACCAGGCCGCGACCGACGAGCCGCTGCCGCTGTTCCGACGCCGCTGATTCAGGCATCCCGGGATTTGGCTAAAGGCACGGCTCGGGAACTGATGACTATCGTTCCCATGCTCCGCGTGGGAATGCAGTTCGTGACGCTCTGCGTCACACAGCGGTTCAGTAACACTCAGCTGACTTGGGGTTCGACTCAAGTCAGCTTTTCACCTACACCTACTACCAGAACCGCTGCTGGGTCAAACGTCCCCACCACTTGGTGGCCAGTTGATCCGCTGAGGTGGCTGCCGCCATGCCCATGCGCTCTTGCAGGCTCTTGCGCTGCACGTAGTGCAGGTGGAACACGTCTGCATTCCTGGCCCGCTCGGCCAGGTACTCGTCACTGGTCTTGAGTTCATCGACCAGCAGCTTGTCGACCGCCGCCATGCCCAGCCATACCTCGCCCGTCGCCACTTCGTCGATGGACAATTGCGGGCGGTAGCTGGCAACGAAGTTCTTGAACAGGTCGTGGGTGATGTCCAGGTCCTGCTGGAATTTCTCGCGGCCCTTTTCGGTGTTTTCGCCAAACACGGTCAGGGTGCGCTTGTATTCACCTGCGGTCAGCACTTCGAAATCGATGTCGTGCTTTTTCAACAGGCGATTGACGTTGGGCAGCTGTGCCACCACGCCAATGGATCCGAGGATGGCGAACGGTGCGCTGATGATCTTGTTGCCGATGCACGCCATCATGTAACCACCACTGGCAGCGACCTTGTCGATGCATACGGTCAGCGGGATACCCGCCTGACGAATACGCGCCAGTTGCGAAGACGCCAGGCCGTAGCTGTGAACCATGCCGCCGCCGCTTTCCAGACGCAGCACCACTTCATCCTTGTCGGTGGCCAGGGTCAGCAGCGCGGTGATTTCATGGCGCATGCTTTCAGTGGCCGAGGCCTTGATGTCCCCGTCGAAATCCAGCACGTAGACACGAGCCTTGGGCTCGGCGTGCTTTTTCTCTTTCTTCAGTGCCTTGCCCTGCTCTTTGCGCAGCGTCTTGAGGTGCTCCTTGTCGAGCAATGACTGCTCAAGCCGTTCGCGCAGGCCCTTATAGAAATCATTGAGCCGGGTGACCTGCAATTGTCCGGACGACTTGCGACGGCCCTTGCCACGCATGGACGCAATGGCAACCAGTACCACAACGATGGCGATCACCAGCGTCACGGTCTTGGCCAGAAAACTTGCGTAATCGACAACGAAATCCACGAATATCCCTCATGAGTGTCAGGCCCTTACCAATCAAGGGCTGTGCTGAATGCAGCATACCGACGCCCTTTGCCGCGCACCAGTCAATGACCCGTTACAAACCATTAAAACGATGATTTCAAACGAGCGTATGTTTTTTCATTGACAGTCCCCCGGCATCCCTCATAACCTCGGTGAACCTTCGGCGTACCGAGAAGAAACGGACGTGGGCAGCATCTACCTGATACGACATGGCCAGGCCTCATTTGGTGCCGACAATTACGACGTGCTGTCGCCCGTGGGGATTCGTCAGTCTCAAGTGCTGGGTGCCCACCTTGCCAAGCAGGGGCTGAGCTTTGATCGCTGCGTGTCCGGTGAGCTCATGCGCCAGAAAGACACCGCCCGGCATGTACTGGGTCAGTACAGCGAAGCAGGCCTCGATACGCCTGAGGTGCAACTGGACAGCGCTTTCGATGAATTCGATGCCGAAGGCGTGATCAGGGCATTGATACCGGCCATGCTCGAAGACGAACCGCAAGCGCTGGATATACTGCGCGATGCAGCGGCAAATCCTGCAGGGTTCCAGCGCCTGTTCAACCTGATTACCGGGCGCTGGCTGAGCGGCAACCACGATACGCCGGGGCTGCAAAGCTGGCAGGCGTTCGTGGCGCGCGTCGAGGCAGGCCTGAAGCGGATTCTCCAGGCTGCCGGCCCGCATGAGCGGATCGCGGTATTCACCTCCGGCGGCACCATTACCGCGCTGCTGCATCTGATTACCGGAATGCCTGCATCAAAGGCACTGGAGCTTCACTGGCACATCGTCAATACGTCGTTGCACCAGCTTAAATTCAAAGGCACCGACGTGACCCTGGCTTCCTTCAACGGTTACACACATTTGCAACTGCTGAAGGCGCCGGAGCTCATCACCTATCGTTGAGCCCGGCCAATCGCGTCCTGTCGGACGCTGGCACTTACTCTAAAAGGATCACCACATGACCTCAGTAGCAGACGCCGTACAGACCATGAAAAACAAGTTCAACCCAGCTGCTGCTGCCGGTCTGGACCTGGTCTTCGGCTTCAACATCACCGACGAAGACAAGCACTACGCACTGATCGTCAAGGACAGCACCTGCGAACTGCAGGAAGGCGAAAACCCGGACGCCAACGTGACGCTGGTCATGGACAGCCAGACCCTCAAGGGTATCGTCAGCGGCGAGACCGATGGCATGCAGGCGTTCATGGGTGGCAAGCTGCGTGCCGAAGGCGACATGATGCTGGCCATGAAGCTCAGCGAACTGTTCCCGGTATAAACCTGCCGCACACGGCAGACTGCACTACCTGAAAACCGAAGCCCTGCCGGCTTCGGTTTTTTTATGCGCACCTTTGTATAAAAAAGCGATCAGAGCCACTGATTGCCCGGCAACACGCTAGCCTATAAAGCCGTCCTGCGCTTGATCGCGGATTGGACGATCATTAGATTAGTCAATAGTTTGCGCTGACCATAATAAGCAAAAGGGATACGTATGGCACTGACTGACCAGTCCACCGAGATTCGCAGCGGCGAAGAACTGGACGCCTCCCTGATCGACGCGTACCTGAAGGCGCACGTGCCGGAGCTTCACGGCACGCCGACGATCAGTCAGTTTCCGGGCGGCGCATCGAACCTGACCTACCTGCTTCAGTACCCTGAGCGGGAACTGGTACTGCGTCGTCCACCCTTCGGACACAAGGCGCGTTCGGCCCATGACATGGGCCGCGAGTACCGCATTCTCAATCAGCTCAAGGAAGCCTTTCCCTACTGCCCGGAGGCTTATCTGCACTGCACGGACGAGTCACTGATCGGCTCGGAGTTCTACGTGATGCAGCGCGTCAAGGGGATCATTCTGCGCTCTGACCTGCCGCCGGAACTGGCGCTGGATGCAACACAGACCGAACAGCTGTGCAAAAACTTCATCGACAAAATGGTAGACCTGCATCGTGTCGATTATCAGGCCTGTGGTCTGGGTGACCTCGGCAAGCCGCAGGGCTACGTACAGCGGCAGATTTCCGGTTGGTCCGAGCGCTACGAGAAAGCGCTGACCCCGGACGCTCCGGCGTGGGAGCAGGTCAAGCGCTGGCTGGCAGACAAAATGCCTGCCGACTCGCCGACCTCGAGCATCGTGCATAACGACTACCGTTTCGACAATGTGATCCTCGACCCGGCCAACCCGATGCACATCATCGGCGTACTGGACTGGGAGTTGACCACGCTCGGCGATCCGCTCATGGACCTGGGCAACACCCTCGCCTACTGGATACAGGCCGACGATCCAGCCACGGTGCAACTGATGCGCCGCCAGCCAAGCAATGCGCCGGGAATGCTGACCCGCCAGGCTTTTGTCGACTATTACGCCGAGCGCGCAGGCGTGCGCATAGACAATTTCGATTTCTACTACACCTATGGCCTGTTCCGTCTGGCCGGTATCGTGCAACAGATCTACTACCGGTTTTTTCACGGCCAGACCCAGGACAAACGCTTTGCCCAATTCATTCACATGAACAGGCTGCTGGAGCAGATGAGCCTGCGCGTGATCGAAAAAACCAGCCTCTGACCGCCAGCGGCAAGACAAGGAAATGATATGTCCAGAACCCAGCTATTCGACCTTGATGGCAAGGTTGCATTCGTTTCAGGTGCCAGCCGAGGCATCGGTGAAGCCATTGCTCGGCTGCTGGCCCAGCAAGGCGCGCACGTTATCGTCTCGAGTCGCCGGCTCGAGGGTTGCCAGGCAGTGGCGGACGCCATCGTCAGCGAGGGTGGCAAGGCAACAGCCATTGCCTGCCACATCGGTGAGTTGGAACAGATAAACAGTGCATTCGCGCAGATTCGCCAACAGTTCGGGCGCCTGGATGTCCTGGTCAACAACGCCGCCACCAACCCGCAGTTCTGCAACGTGCTGGACACCGATCCCGGCGCCTTCCAGAAGACAGTCGACGTCAACATTCGCGGCTACTTTTTCATGTCCGTGGAAGCCGGCAAGCTGATGCGCGAAAGCGGTAGCGGCAGCATCATCAACGTGGCGTCCATCAACGCGGTATCGCCGGGTGCCTATCAAGGCGTCTATTCGATGACCAAGGCAGCCGTGGTCAACATGACCAAGGTGTTTGCCAAGGAGTGCGCTGAATTCGGTATTCGCTGCAACGCCCTGCTTCCCGGCTTGACTGACACCAGGTTCGCATCCGCATTGGTCAAGAACGACGCAATCCTCAATGTGGCGCTGTCCCAGATCCCGCTGAAACGCGTGGCCGCTCCCAGCGAGATGGCCGGCGCGGTGCTTTACCTGGCCAGTGAAGCCTCCAGCTATACCACCGGTGTGGCGCTGAACGTCGACGGGGGCTTTTTATCCTGAAGAACCGCCGGACTGGCAAAAAGAAGGTGAATTAATTTTCCATTATTAAAATATATGGAATATATTTTCCGCATAACAACAATCCTGTCTGGAGAATGTCATGCGCGAATCACTTTCCACATCGCCTGCGCAACTGGGTATCGGACTGATCGGCACCGGCTTCATGGGCCGTGCCCATGCGTTGGCGTTCGGCAACGCCAACGCTGCGCTTGATCTGCCCGCACGCATCCGGCTCTGCGCGCTGGCGGACGCCGACAGTGCACGCGCCGAGCAATGCGCAAGCGCCTGGGGGTTCGACCGCAGCCACGCTGACTGGCAGCAATTGATCGATGATCCGCACGTACAGATCGTGGCCATTACCACCCCCAATCACCTGCACTTCCCCATGGCCATGGCTGCCATCGCCGCAGGCAAGGCGGTGTATTGCGAAAAACCGCTGGCCGTGAATCTCGCCGAGGCCGATGAAATGCGCCGCAGCGCCAAGGCTGCGGGTGTCGTTACCCAGGTGGGCTACAACTACCAGCACAACCCGATGATCGGACTCGCCAGGGAAATGATCGAAGCCGGCGAACTGGGCGAAATCGTCAGCTTTCAGGGCGAGTTCAGCGAGGATTTCATGGGCGATCCGGCGTCACCCTGGTCGTGGCGCTGTGAAGCGGCGCATGCCGGCGGTGCACTGGCCGATCTGGGCAGCCACTTGCTGGCGATGGCTCGTCATTTGCTGGGCGACATCGAAGCAGTCTGCGCCGATGCCAGCACCGTACACCGTGAACGCCCGGCGAGCATCGGCAGCCAGCAACTGCGCGCCATTGCGGTGGACGACCAGACCCACGCGCTGCTGCGCTTTGCCAACGGTGCGCGCGGAACCTTCAGCAGCAGCTGGCTCAAACACGGCTATAAAAACCACCTGAGTTTCGAGATCAGCGGCACCAAAGGCACGTTGGCGTTCGATCAGGAGCGGCTCAACGAGCTGCGCCTCTACCGTACAGGCGCAGCCGGACGCGATGGTTTTCAGCGACTGCTGGCCGGCCCCGCACAACCGGGTTACGCCGCATTCTGCCCGGCTCCCGGCCACCAGCTGGGCTACAACGAGCTCAAGGCGCTCGAAGTACAAGCGCTCATCCAGGCCGTCTGTGGTCAGCGCAGCCGTGGCCCGGACTTCGAGGAAGCGTGGCAAATCGAACGCCTGGCGACGGCCATTCGCGTGGCCGCAGCCGAGCAGCGCTGGGTCGCGCTCACCGACATCTGACTTCCTGCAAACGTTGTACAAAGGGTATAATGCGCCACGTTCGGGCAGTCATTCTGCCCCTTTGCCGCCCTCGCCATAAGCCCTCTGCCACCATGCCCTTTGAACTCAGCGTCGACCTGACCACCCTCGCCATTCTTGCCGTGGTTGCCTTCATAGCGGGATTCATAGACGCCATCGCCGGCGGCGGCGGACTGCTGACCACTCCTGCGCTGATGACCGCTGGCCTGCCGCCGCATCTGGTGCTGGGCACCAACAAGCTCAGTTCGACCTTTGGTTCAGCGACGGCCAGTTTCACCTTCTACCGTCGCAAGCTGTTTGATCCACGCCAATGGCTGCATGCAGTGGTCGGCACCGCCGTCGGCGCTGCACTGGGTGCGGTGATCGCTCATTACCTGCCAGCCGAGTGGCTGAACCAGATGTTGCCGGTGATTGTGTTCGGTTGCGGGCTGTACTTGTTGTTTGGCGGCACGCCCAAGGCGCCCCTGGACAGCAACGCGCCGATCAGGAAGAAATGGCAGTTGCCACAGGGGCTGGGCCTAGGCTTCTACGACGGTGTTGCCGGTCCGGGCACCGGTGCCTTCTGGACCGTCAGCACCCTGCTGCTCTATCCAGTAGACCTGGTCAAGGCCAGCGGCGTCGCACGCAGCATGAACTTCGTCAGCAATGCCGTGGCATTGTCGGTGTTCATCTTCTCGGGCCAGGTGGATTACATCATCGGCCTGAGCATGGGCCTTGCGGTAATGCTCGGTGCCTACTTCGGTGCAGGCACCGCGATCAAGGGCGGAGCCAAATTCATCCGCCCGGTGTTCATCACTGTGGTGCTGGGCCTGACCGTACGCCTAGCCTGGCAGCACTGGTTCGGGGGCGCCTGACCGCTCGGCCAGATACGCCTCGATAAGGTAACGGGCAATCGACCGATTGGCCGGTAACGGCGGCAGGTCATCGACATGAAACCAGCGTGCGTCTTCGATTTCTTCTGCCTGGGGCACGATTTCGCCGCTTTCGTATTCGGCATGAAACCCGAGCATCATCGAGTGCGGGAACGGCCAGCACTGGCTGCCCCGGTACTTGAGGTTCTTGATGCGCACCTGCACCTCTTCCATCACCTCGCGGTGTACGCAGTCTTCAGCAGACTCACCCGGCTCCACGAACCCGGCCAGTGCGCTGTACATGCCGGTGACAAACCGCGGTGAGCGGGCCAGCAGGATTTCATCGCCGCGGGTAACCAGCACAATCATGCTCGGCGAAATACGCGGGTACAGCCGCAGGTTGTCATGTTCGCAGAACATCGCCCGCTCTCCGCGAATCTGCACCGTCGCACGACCGCAGGCACCGCAGAAACGGTGTTCCCTGGCCCATGTGCTGACCTGCGCGGCGTAGCCGAGCATCTGGAAGACAGCGAAATCGCCTTCCAGCATGAACTGACGCAAGCCTTGCCAGGCGCAGCCCTCAACGGCAACCGAGCGCTCAAGCACCAGCAAGTAGACAGGCTCACCCTCGAAATAACCGATGCCGTGCTCGCTCTGCACCGGCAGGTCCTGCCCGGCTAACCAGCCCCTGGGGAACATCACCCCATTGGCGTCCAGCAAAAAACCCTGATCCCCCTGAACCACAGCCAAACCGCCAGGGGCCTCGACATCCAGAACTGCAGTTGTCCAACGCTCCGGGCGCGACATTAGAAACTCCTTCGCTCAAACTCGAGCCTTGTCATGTATCAATTATCAAAGACTGGCTTGTACTTGCTCATCTGCGCAGCCATCGCCAGCTTCAGGTCAGGTGATTGCAGCATGGCTGCGTTCCAGATGGCAACGTGTTCGAGACCGTCTGCCACTCTGTGATCACGCATGTAGCTGATCATTTGCTTGGTGCCTTCGATGGCGATGGGCGATTTTCCGGCTATTTCCCGAGCCACCGCCAGGACACCCTGCAACAGACCGTCCGCGTCATCGAAGGTGCGATTGACCAGCCCGATGCGTTGCGCCTCTTCAGCGCCGACGGTACGCCCGGTGTAGGCCAGTTCGCGCAACACACCATCACCGATGATCCTTGGCAGCCGTTGCAGCGTGCCGACATCAGCGGCCATGCCCATGTCGATCTCGCGAATGGCGAACTGCGCGTCGGCGGCCGCGTAACGCATGTCACACGCAGAAATCAGGTCGATGGCACCGCCCAGGCAATAGCCGTGAATGGCAGCGAGAACCGGTTTCCGGCAATTGTCCACGGCAGTGAACGAAGCCTGCATGTCACGGATCTTGCGCCGCAACAGGCGGGCATTACGCCCGGCATCCTTGCCCATCTGGCTGGCGACCGAGGCCAGCAGCGCCAGATCGATGCCTGACGAAAAATGCTTGCCTGCCCCGCTGAGAATCACGACGCGCACCTCGTCGGTACGCTCTATCCAGTCGAAAATGGCGATTATCTCCGTCCAGAACGACTCGTTCATTGCGTTGAGTTTTTCGGGCCGGTTGATTTGTACGTGAGCAATGCTGTCGGCCAGATCGACCCGGAAACTTTGATAATCGGTCACGACGTGATCCTCAGGCAGGTTGGGTGTTCAGGCGCAGGACTATAACAACTGCAACAGGCACACCGGAACCGGACTGAAGTGACATTTGCCGGACGCGAAAATCACCCGCCCGGCTATATTCGATATCGCTGTCCCCCTCAAATAGGGGGAACGGTCGCATCAGGCGAAGGTCCAGTAATCAGTAGCAACAAAACCTGTACGGTTATCAGAGGGCGATACTTGAATACGTCAAAAGCGGCAACCGGCATTGAGGGCCTGGACGACATCCTTGCAGGGGGTCTTTCACGCAGTCATGTGTTTCTTCTCGAGGGAGAACCCGGAACCGGCAAGACAACCGTGGCCCTGCAATTTCTGCAGGCCGGAGCGGCAGCGGGCGAAATATCCCTTTACATCACCCTGTCCGAGACTGAAAGCGAGTTGCGCTCGGGTGCCGCCTCGCACGGCTGGGAACTCGACGAACATATCAATATCTTCGAACTGACGCCGCCCGAAAGCCTGCTCGATGCCGATCATCACCAGAGTCTGCTCTACTCCTCGGACCTGGAGCTGGGTGAGGCGACGCGGCAGATATTCGAGGTGGTCGAGCGCGTCAAACCCACTCGCGTGGTGATCGACAGCCTCTCGGAAATCCGTCTTCTGGCGCAGAGTTCGCTGCGTTACAGACGGCAGATCCTGGCTATCAAGCATTATTTCACCCGCTACAACGCGACGGTGCTGCTGCTTGATGACCTGACCACCGAGGCGCTGGACAAGACTGTGCACAGTGTCGCCCACGGCGTTATTCGCCTTGAGGCACTGACACCTACTTACGGTGCCGAGCGCAGGCGCCTGAAAATCGTCAAGTATCGTGGCCAGAAGTATCGCGGCGGTTTTCACGACTTCACCATTGCCGAGAACGGTATTCTCGTCTTTCCACGCCTGGTGGCGGCGGAACACCGCTCCAACTACTCGCGCTCCCAATTGAGCAGCGGCATCCCGGAATTGGACAATCTGCTGGGCGGCGGCATCGAAGGCGGCTCCAGCACCTTGATTCTCGGCCCGGCCGGGACCGGGAAATCGCTCATCTCGCTGGTTTTCGCCGTGCAGGCGGTCGCACGCGGCGAGCGTGTTGGCCTGTTCATATTCGATGAGGAAATGGGCCTGCTGTTTGAGCGCATGCTCAAACTGGGGATCGACCTGCGTGCGCTGCAGGAAACCGGCAATCTGGTGATCGAACAGATCGACGCCGCAGAGTTGTCCCCTGGTGAATTTGCACACCGCGTAAGACGCGCGGTGGATAAAAAGCAGATAAAGACCGTTGTCATCGACAGCATCAACGGCTATCAGGCTGCGATGCCGGAAGAAAGCGCGCTGGTTCTGCACATGCACGAGCTGCTGCTCTACCTCAACCGCCAGGGCGCCTCGACCTTCATGACCGTTGCGCAGCACGGACTGGTGGGCGATATGCGCTCGCCGGTGGACATTACCTACCTTGCCGACAGCGTGATTCTGTTGCGCTACTTCGAAGCATTGGGCCAGGTACGCCGAGCGATATCGATCATCAAGAAGCGTACCGGTACTCACGAGTCCACTATCCGCGAGTACCGCATCAGTTCCAACGGATTGAAAATCGGCGAACCATTGCAGGCCTTTCAGGGCGTACTGCGCGGTGTGCCGTCGTACATGGGTGACAAGAAACCGCTGCTTGAGGATGACGACCTTTGAGTACTCCAGGCCTGTCGTCAGAGCGCGCGATCATTCTCGCCCCACGCGGGCGGGACAGTCAGATCGCTCTGCGCATTCTCGACGAAGCGGGTTACCCGGCAACGGTAGCCCGTGATGTGTCCGAGCTGGTCAGAGAGTTGGGTATGGGGGCCGGCCTGGCGATCATCGCTGACGAGGCACTGCGCAACGCAGATATGACCCCGTTGCTCGAACTCCTCGGTCGCCAGCCGCCCTGGTCGGACTTGCCTATCGTCTTGCTGACCCATCACGGCGGACCGGATCACACCCCGCCTGCGCGCACGGGCAGCCTGCTGGGTAACGTGACCTTTCTCGAACGCCCTTTCCATCCGGTGACGCTGGTCAGCCTGGTGATGACGGCAGTGCGCGGTCGAAGACGTCAGTATGAAGCCCGGGCACGCATGGAGGACCTGCACGAAAGCGAAGGCCGCCTGCAGAATGCACTGATGGCCGGCAGGCTGGGCTCATGGGTACTGGAGGCGGAAGACCTCAAGCTGACCTGCTCGAACATCACCAAAAGTCACTACGGCCGCGACGAGCAGAACACGCTCGACTACGACGACTGGCTGGCCGCCGTTTATTTCGAAGACCAGCCCAGAATGCAATCGGCGTTGCAGCGCAGCCTGGACACCGGTGTCGACCTGATCATCGAGTACCGTAATGTCTGGCCGGACGGTTCGCTCAACTGGGTGGATGTACGCGCCCGCGCCACTCGCAGCAAGAACGGCATGGTCGGCTCACTGGCGGGCGTGACGTCTGACATCACCGAGCGCAAGCAGGCCGAGTCGCAATTGCGTCGTCTCAACGAAACACTTGAGCAACAGGTTGAAGAGCGAACCTCGCAGCTGCGTCACAAAGAGGAGATTCTCCGCCAGTCACAGAAAATGGAAGCGGTCGGCCAGTTGACCGGCGGGATTGCCCATGACTTCAACAACATGCTGACCGGGATCATCGGCAGTCTGGAATTGATAAGGCGGCGGCTGGCACGTGGGCGCACTGAGGACCTGAACAGCCTTATTGACCTGGGTGTGACGTCGGCAAACCGCGCTGCCGCCCTGACCCATCGCCTGCTGGCCTTCTCACGGCGTCAGTCGCTGGACTCCAAGCCGGTCGAGATGAATCATCTGGTCAATGCCATGGACGAACTGCTGCAGCGCAGCGTCAACGAGAGCATTCACCTGCAGTTGCGTCTGGCACACGATCTTTGGACCGCAGAAGCCGACCCCAACCAACTGGAGAGTGCCCTGCTCAACCTGGTGCTCAACGCCCGCGACGCCATGCCTGACGGTGGTACGCTGGTGGTCGAGACCTTCAATCAGCAACTGGACAGATCCTTCACCAATGCCCATGAGAACCTGTTGCCGGGTGACTATGTCGTACTGAGCGTCAGCGACAATGGCTGTGGCATGCCTGAGACTGTCATCAGCCGCGCTTTCGACCCCTTCTTCACCACCAAACCCATCGGCCAGGGCACGGGCCTGGGTCTTTCGATGATTTACGGCTTCAGCAAACAATCGCATGGCCACGTCCTGATCAAGAGCGAGGTCGGCGTCGGCACTACCGTACAACTGTTTCTGCCGCGCTTTAGCGGGCTGGCGAACGAAACAGAGCAAAGCTTCCAGAGCAATGCGGTTTATGCCGAGAATGGCGAGACGGTGTTGATCGTCGAAGACGACCCCGCCGTGCGGGCACTGGTCAGTGAAGTGCTCGGCGAGCTGGGCTACACGTTTATCGAGGCTGGCGAAGCGACGGACGCCGTGCCGATCCTGGAATCCGGACGGCGCATCGATCTATTGATCAGCGATGTAGGCCTGCCAGGCATGAACGGCAGGCAGCTGGCGGAAATCGCCAGGCAACTGCGACCGGAACTCAAGGTGCTGTTCATCACCGGTTATGCAGAACATGCGGCGGTGCGCGGAGGTTTTCTGGACACAGGGATGCAATTGATCACCAAACCCTTTGCGTTCGATCACCTGACTTCAAAAGTACGGGAAATGATTGAAGCCTGAGCAATGCTCAGGCTTCAGGTAGCGCAGACTTGTCCGGTTGCCCGCTCATTTACCATCAAGCCAGCAGCTTCTGAATCTGGGTATGCAGGGTGTCCATGGTGAAGGGTTTGGCAAGAATGGGCGCCTTCAGCGCAATCGGGCTGCCCGAGTCGAGTATCTCCGCCGGGTAACCGCTGATGAAGATCACCTTCAACTCAGGCCGCAGCATGATCGCAGGCTCGGCAATCTGGACGCCCGAAACGCCGCCCGGCAGCCGATAATCGGTAATCATCAGGTCGAGATGGGGTTTGGTCGCCAGAATCTCGAAAGCCTGCTCGCCGTTCTCGGCTTTCAGGACACGATAACCCTCACCCGACAGATAATCGGCCAGAAGCATCAGGATCAGGGGCTCGTCTTCGACGATTAGTACGACGTTTTCTGCATCAGCGCTCATTGAACTGCCTTTGATCTTATAAATAGCTGCCATTACGACCACGGCACGCATGGGAGGTTGCGCCAACCTGTGATTAAACTTTATTGCCGGTGGCGGCGACCTTACAGAGGCAGGCAGATACGAAACACCGAACCCTTGCCCTCTTCACTTTCCACCTCGATGCGACCGCCGTGCGCCATGACGATCTGATCGGAAATGAACAACCCAAGACCCAACCCGGCAACCGCGTGATTGCTCGACACCCGCTCGAACTGCTGAAAGATGCGCTTCTGGTTTTCGGCCGTAATGCCAATACCTTGATCCCTGACTTCGATGAAAGCCTCGCTGTCCTTGCTGTACACATGCACTTCAATCGGCTTTCGCGCACCGTAGCGCAGCGCGTTGGTCAGCAGGTTGGCAACCACCTGCTCGATACGGAATTCGTCCCAGACACCGATCACCGGCTGTTCGGCGAACCGGGTGATGGTGGAATTGGCGGCGGCGATCTGCGCGGCAAAGCTCTCCAGCAGTTGCGTGACCAGTTCGCTCAGGTCGAACGGGCTCGGTCTGATCGACAGCTTGCCAGTACGGATCCTTGATACGTCGAGCATGTCTTCGATCAGGCGGATGAGGCTCTGAATCTGTCGCTCGTCGCGATCGACCATCGCGCGCAGCTTCTCCATGGTAAACGCCGCCGCGTTGTCCTTGGCCAGGTGCAGCTTGCGCAGCTGGGTTTCCAGAATCAGGCCGTTGAGCGGCGTGCGCACCTCGTGGGACACGATGGACATGAAGTCGTCCCGCATGCGAATCGCGTGTTCCAGCTCGCCCTGGGTCGACTGCAGACGCTTGAGCAGGGCTTCCTGCTCCTGACGACTGCGCTCAAGCTCCTCGACCTGTATTTTCATGGCCTTGCGCTGTCGGTAAAGATCGACGAACACGTTGACCTTGCTCTTCACCGCGTGAATATCCAGCGGCTTGTGCAGAAAATCCACGGCACCGCTTTCATAGCCCTTGAAGGCGTAATTCAGCTCGCGGCCGGCAGCACTGACGAAGACAATTGGAATGCTTTTGGTCTTTTCCGTGCTGCGCATCAGCTCGGCCAGTTCGAAGCCGTTCATTCCGGGCATCTGAACGTCGAGGATGGCCATGGCGAATTCGTGCTGCAGCAACAGTGACAGCGCTTCGTCCGCAGACAGCGCCTTGTAGACGATTCGATCACCGCGCTTGATCAGCGCTTCGAGCGCCAGCAGGTTTTCCGGCAAATCGTCAACGATGAGCAGTTTTGCCTGAATTTCACTTAACATGCGCTTCGTTCCAGCTCGACCAGCAAGCGGCCAATATCGTTCAGGGAAAGGAGGTAATCGGGCGAGTGCAGCGCCAGGCCAGCTTCAGGCATGGTAGAAGCCTGAGCCTGCGACGGGTCCTGAATCACCGTGAAACCACCATACTTCTTGATCTGCAGCAATCCGTTCGCGCCGTCATTGTTGGCGCCGGTCAACAGCACGCCAGCCAGTCTCGGCCCATAGGCATCAGCGGCCGAACCGAACAGAATGTCGATACTGGGCCTCGAATAAAACACCCTGTCCTCCTGACTCAATGACAGGGAAAAGTCAGACTCCACCGAAACATGATAGCCCGCTGGCGCAACGTACAAAGTGCCGGGCGCGATGCCCTCCTTGTCGTCGGCTTCCTTGACCGGAATCGCCAGCCGGTTCTGAAACACATTGGCCAACTGGCTGAGCCGGTCATCAGGCAAATGCAGGACCATCAGGATTGGTAACGTAAACCCCTTGCGCAGGCCGCTGAATATTTTCAGCAGCGCCTCCACGCCGCCCGCCGAGGCGCCGACGACAATGGCATCGACCACGGGCAACGGGTGGCTGAGCGTGTCATCGCCAAACGTGATTTTCATAATTTCCGGTAAATCCGCTCGGGCTTCACCAGCGCCTCGAAGGCGCCACCGTAGGCGGAGAAATCCAGGGTTTCCTTGCTGCCCAACGCCAGAAAGCCACGATGGCACAACGAATCATGAAACAGCCCGAACGCTCGATCCTGAAGCTTTTTGTTGAAATAAATCAGTACGTTACGACAAGAAATAAATTGCGTTTCGGAGAATACACTATCTGTGGCCAGACTGTGATCGGCAAACGTGACGTTCTCGCACAGCGTCTTGTCGAAGATCGCATAGTCATAGGCAGACGTGTAGTACTCGGCAAAATCGCGCTGCCCTCCCGCCTTTCGATAGTTCTCGGCATAGGCCCGCACGTTGTCCATGGAGAAGATGCCCTGCTTGGCCTTTTCCAGCGAGCTGGGGTTGATATCGGTCGCATAGATGATGGTCCGCTCCAACAGCCCCTCCTCGCGCAACAGAATAGCCGTGGAATAGACCTCCTCGCCCGTGCTGCAACCGGCAATCCACACCTTGAGTGATGGGTAGGTGCGCAGTACCGGCACGACCTCGTTGCGGATTGCCAGAAAATGCGACGGGTCACGGAACATCTCACTGACCGGAATCGTGAGAATCTGCAGCAGTTGCATGAATGCTGCAGGATCGTGGAGCACACGTTCCTGCAGGGCGGAGATGGTCGCACAATCGAACTGACGCAGCGCATGGATCACGCGACGCTTGACCGAAGCGCCGGAGTAATCACGAAAGTCGTAGCTGTATTGAAGGTAAATCGCCTCGATCAGCAGGCGCAGCTCGATATCCATGCTTCGATCACGGTGCATGGTGCGGTCCGGGCTTGTCATCGCAGACGCCTCTACATTGAGCCCTCATTCAGATACGCTCCATCTTCGGCAGCCAGACGCGAATCAGCGAAAACAGACGGTCCAGATCAATGGGCTTGGCCAGGTAATCGTTGGAACCCGCTTGCAGGCAGCGTTCCTGATCATCTTTCATGGCCTTGGCCGTGACGGCGATGATCGGCAGTTTGCGCCAGCGCGGATCCTTGCGAATCTCGATGGTCGCTTCATAGCCGTCCATCTCAGGCATCATCACATCCATCAGGACCAGATCGATGTCTTCTACCTCGTTAAGCCTGGCAATCGCCTCCAGACCATTGCGGGCGATTTCCACCACCGCGCCTTTATGTTCCAGAGCGCTGGTCAGCGCGAAGATATTGCGCACATCGTCGTCGACCACGAGGATCTTGCGCGCCTCGAAGACCTTGTCACGGCTACGCGCGGTCTTGAGCATCTTTTGTCGCTCGTTGGACAGTTGCGATTCGACCTTGTGCAGAAACAGCGTCACCTCATCGAGCAGCCTTTCCGGCGAGCGCGCGCCCTTGATGATGATCGAACGCGAATACTTCATCAGCTCGGCTTCTTCATCGCGGGTCATGTTGCGGCCGGTATAGACGATGACCGGCGGGAAGGCGCAGATGTCTTCCATCGACATGCGCTTGAGCAACTCATTGCCGAGCATGTCCGGCAGCTTCAGGTCGATGATCATGCAGTCATAGACATGATCGCGCAGCAGGTCCAGCGCCTCCTGGGCGAAGCCTACCGCCGTGATTTCAATATCATCGTCACCGATCAGGCGCGCGATGCTGTCACGCTGCAGCGCGTCGTCCTCGACCAGCAGGATACGCTTGACCTTCTGCGTCAGCTTGGCCTCCAGCTTGGCGAACACGTCCTTGAGCTCTTCGCGTGTGGTCGGCTTGACCGCGTAGCCAATGGCGCCCATGTGCAATGCGGCTTCCTGACGATCTTCGACCGAGATCACGTGCACGGGAATGTGCCGGGTGGGCGCCAGCTCCTTGAGACGTTGCAGCACGGTCAGGCCCGAATGGTCCGGCAGGCGCATGTCCAGCAGGATCGCATCCGGCGTATAACGGGATGCCAGATTGAAGCCATCGTCGGCAGCATGCGCCACCAGACAGTCGTAACCCAGCTCATGGGCCAGGTCGTAGAGAATCTGGGCGAATCGCACTTCATCTTCGATCACCAGGATGCAGCGCCGCTGGAAAGGTGCCTTGTCACGGTCGTCGTCAAATACCGGCACCGGCGTATCCATCGGCACGGGTGCCGGAACGGGCTGCGCAATGACCGGAAGCACAGGGGCATACGGCTGTAGCGCAGCAGGCGCTGACACGATCGGCAGATCGCTGCCCGGCTCGCGATCGTCTTGCTCGACGTAATGCTCCGGCAGCACCAGGCTGAAAATACTGCCCTGCCCCGGTGCGCTGGTGACACTGATCGATCCGCCCAGTAATGCCGCCAGATCTCGTGAAATCGACAGCCCCAAGCCGGTACCGCCATAACGTCGGTTGGTGGTGCCGTCTGCCTGACGGAACGCTTCGAAAATACCCTGCTGATGCTCCTCGGCGATGCCGATGCCCGAGTCACGCACAATGAACGCGATACCGGCGCCTGGCTGGCGCGAGACGACCATGCTGACCGAGCCGGCCTCGGTGAACTTGATCGCGTTGGACAGCAGGTTCTTGAGGATCTGCTCAAGGCGCTGGCGATCCGTGAACAGCATGGTGGGCGCACCGGCCTGGATGTCGACGGTAAACGCCAGTTTCTTCTCGGCGGCGAGCGGCTGGAAGAGTGTCCGCAGACCTTCAACCAGACGGGACACGCTGCTGTTTTCCGGACGCATTTCCAGCTTGCCGGCTTCGACCTTGGAAATATCCAGAATGTCGTTGATCAGATTCAGCAGGTCATTACCTGCCGAATAGATCGACTCGGCAAACTTGACCTGTTCGGCGGTGAGGTTTTCGCCCGGGTTCTCGGCCAGCAGCTTGGCGAGGATCAGCGAGCTGTTGAGCGGCGTGCGCAACTCGTGGGACATATTGGCGAGGAACTCGGACTTGTACTTGCTGGCACGCTGCAGCTCGTCCGCCCGCGCCTGCAACTCGGCCTGGGCGATATTCAGTTCTTCGTTGTTGCGATCCAGCGCATCGCGCTGCTCGGCCAGCGCTTGACTCTGGTCGGCCAACTGCTCGTTGGTCTGCTCAAGTTCGGCCTGCTGGGTCTCCAGATGAGCCTGGGATTCCTTGAGGATGCGCGACTGCTCCTCCAGCTCTTCGTTGGCGGTGCGCAGTTCTTCCTGCTGCACCTGCAGCTCTTCGTTGAGCTGCTGGGTCTCGGCCAGCACCTCCTGCAGACGCTGGCGATAACGGGCGGCTTCGATGGACGTGCCGACGTTGTCCGCCACCAGCTCAAGGAACTCGATGTCCCGCTCGGTCAGGGCGCGCAGAAAACCCAGTTCGATCACGCCGTTGACCTGATCGTCATTGCTGGTTGGCACCACCACCACGCTGCGCGGCGAGCCCTCGCCCAGGCCGGACGCAACCTTGAAGTAATTATCCGGCAGTTCATCCAGGGTAATGATGCGGTCCTGCTGGGCGGCCTGCCCGACAATGCCTTCATCACTGTGAATGGTCTGATCCTGCTGCTCCTGTTCGCGGGAGAAGCCATACGAGGCAGCCCGTGTGAGGCCGCCGTGGTCCTGGCGAATGTAGACCGCCGCCACCGACGCGCCCAGGTATTGGGTCAGGAACTGGAGGATATTGCGGCCCAGCATGCTCAGCGTCAGTTGCCCCAGAACCTGCTCAGCCAGCTCGCTCTGGCCATTGCGCAGCCAGGCCACTTTCTGCAGACGCTCGGAATTGATTTCCTGAAGCCTGAGGTTTTCGCTGTAGGTATTCGACAGCGACAGCAGATCCCTGCGACCGATATAGGCCAGAATTGCGCTGACGACCACCACGAATATCAGATAAAGGGTGACGGAAAGGATGGTACTGCGCGTGACTTCCGCATTGCGGGTCAGACGAAGTTGCTGCTCCATTTCCACCGCCTGATCATATTCAGTACGGATCTGATCGGTGATTCGCTTGCCACGTCCGGCCAGTACCGGCGTCTGATAATCGCCGTTGGTGCGCCGCAACGTGATCATCTCCTGGGCGAACGCATTCCACTCCTGCTGCAGTGTGGACAGACGTCTGAACCGATCCAGTTGCGTGGGGTTGTCGTCTACCAGTTTCTCCAGCCCCTGCAGCTCGGCGAGCAACAGCGGCTTGGCGACCTCATAGGGGTCGAGAAAATGCTGATCCCCCGTCAACAGAAAACCGCGCATGCCGGTTTCCATGTCTATCGACAGTTTCATTGAGCGGTTGGTGTTGTTGATCACCCGGTCAGTGTGCTCGACCCACTGTATTGCAGTGAGCAGATAACTGATCAGCAGAATGAAGAAAACTGCACTCAGTACACCGACACCCAGTGGCAAGCCAACGTTACGTCCCAGCAATTTTCGAAAGCGTTGTTCATCGACAACAGACGTCCGATTCATGAAATATCCCTGACCAATGGATCAAAACCGTAGAGTTTGCCGTAAACCTACAGAAAACACTCTTATTTCTGACATAGAGGATTGAAATTTCACACATAAATGGGCGATAAGCTCACGCCGGTATTCATTAATGACGCCAACCCGTGAGTCGCCCTCGCGATTTACGGTATTTGTGCCTCGATTGAACTTCCACACGGTTTTTATTTACTGATACAGGGACTGTATCGACAGCGGACAGGCCCTCGCTCGGTTACCCTGAGTCGAGGGGAAAGGATGCGCGAAACTCCACACCGTCTGCGCTATCACCATTATTCAGGTTTAAGGAGTCAACCATGCCCGACACAGCCCGCACCATTCTCGTGGTCGAAGACGACGCCATTGTGCGCATGCTGATTGTCGACGTGCTCGAAGAGCTGGAATACAAGGTACTGGAAGCCGAGGACGCTACGTCGGCACTCACCTTTGTTGCAGACGATTCCAATCACATCGACCTGTTGATGACTGACCAGGGGCTGCCTGACATGAAAGGCACTGCACTGGCCAAAAAGGTCATCGAACTTCGCCCGCAATTGCCCGTGCTGTTCGCCAGCGGTTACTCGGAAAATATCGACGTGCCGCCAGGCATGCACTCGATCGGCAAGCCGTTCTCCATCGACCAGTTGCGCGACAAGGTAAAAAGCATTCTTGGAAACAGCCTTGACTGACATCGACGCTGCCTTCAACCGCACCGATAAGCCTGCCAGCACCCGCCTGTTGATCATCGGCTACGTATGGCCCGAGCCGCGATCTTCGGCCGCCAGCGGGCACATGATGCAACTGATTCAATGCTTTCTGGAGCAGGACTGGCAGATCACCTTTGCCAGCCCTGCCACCGAGGGCGAGCATCGCGCCGATCTGCTCAGTCTGGGCATCAGTGAAGTGCACATCACGCTCAACGACAGCAGTTTTGATGTATTTGTCAGCCAATTGCAGCCTGATGTGGTGCTCTTCGATCAGTTCATGATCGAGGAGCAGTTCGGCTGGCGGGTCGAGCAGCAGTGTCCTGACGCACTGCGGATGCTGGAGACGTCGGATTTCCAGAGCCTGCGCCACGCACGCCATCAGTTGCTGAAGGACTCGCTGAACAGCGATTGCGCCGCGGCCGGGCCGGGCAGCGCCGACGTTTCAGCGCCGCAGCTTTTCCGGCAAATAGCCTCCAGTGATCTGGCGCAGCGCGAAATTGCTTCGTTGTATCGCTGCGACCTCAACCTGATGACGTCGGATGTCGAAATCGCGCTGTTGAGCGGCCCTTTCGGCCTGCCCGCGGCGCTGCTGCACTGGTGCCCGTTGATGATCGACGGTATTCCCGACAGCTTCCGGCCTTTTGTACAGCGTGCGCACTTCCTCAGCATCGGCAACTTCCGCCATGCGCCCAACTGGGATGCCGTGCTGTGGATGAAAACCGTTATCTGGCCGCTGATTCGCCAGCAACTGCACGAAGCCCAGCTACACATTTATGGCGCCTATACGCCACCCAAGGCCTCGGCGCTGCACAATGCCGCTCAGGGCTTTCATGTGAAGCACTGGGCCGAGGATGCGCTGGAGGTCATGTCCAACGCGCGGGTGTGCCTCGCGCCATTGCGCTTCGGGGCCGGCATCAAGGGCAAGCTGATGGACGCGATGCTCTGCGGAACGCCGTCAGTCACGACGCCGGTGGGTGCGGAAGCCATGAGCGGCGGGCTGCCGTGGCCCGGCATCATTGCCGATAACCCTGCGGAAATCGCTGGCGCTGCGGTCAGGCTGTATCAGGACCAGAACCTCTGGCTTGAAGCGCAACAAGCGGGTCAGGCGTTGCTGCAGGCACGCTTCCAGCATCGGCAGCACTGTGCGAGCCTGATCGAGCGCATCGAGACCCTTCGCAACGGACTGACGGAGCATCGACTGGCGAACTTCACCGGCGCCATGCTGCGGCACCATCACCACAAGAGCACCAAATACATGGCGCAGTGGATCGAAGCGAAGAATCGCAACAAGGATGAAAAACCGGCTCAGGCTCAATGAGAAAAGTCGGCGAGCGAAGGTCAGGCAAGGCAAAAACAGGCGAGGAACGGCCGGGGTCGCGTTCGACTCTACGTGTTGTAAATGAGCATTCCGATCGAACTCGCGCACGAGCCTGTTTTTAACGCAGCATCACCGAGCGCAGCCACTTTTCCTGCAGAGCCTAGGCCGGTTTGCGCAGCAAATAGGTATCCATGATCCACCCCTTGCGCTCGCGTGCCTCGCTGCGCAGGCGCTTGATCTGCTCGCAGACATCATCCAGCCGTCCGGCCACCAGTATCTCGTCCGGCGTGCCCAGGTACGCGCCCCAATAGATGTCCAGCCCCTGCCCCGTATAACGCTCGAATGTGCAGTGCGCGTCGAGCATCACCACGACGTTGCCGGGGTGCTGCAGCGGAGCTGTCGCCATGCGTCGGCCGGTGGTGACAAGAATCGACTCGCCAATGCGATTGAGCGGGATGCGGTGCCGCGCGACCAGACTCTGGACGCTGGTGATACCGGGTATCACCTGATACTCGAAAGCCTCCTTACCCCGCGCCAGAACCTGGTCAAGGATGCGCATCGTACTGTCGTAGAGCGACGGGTCGCCCCAGACCAGAAACGCGCCGACCTGATCCACGTCAAGTTCATCGGTCAACAGCCGCTCGAACAGTACCGCGCGCTGTTCGTGCCACCCCTCGATGCCGCGCTCGTAGGCCTCTGGATCATCTTCACGTCGAGGGTCCTGGACTTGCACCAGACGGTAGCGTTGATGAGTGATATAGCGCTGACAGAGCTCTTTGCGCAGCCTCAGCAACTGATCGTCGACGTAGCCCTTGTCGAGGATGAAGATCACCTCTGCAAGGTTCAGGGCCGCAACGGCCTGCAGGGTGATCTGTTCGGGATCCCCGGCCCCCATGCCGATCAGCAGGATCTGTTTCATCGGTCAACGCCTCCTCTGTGCAGAGGCCTGATCGTAGGCGATTTTTGCCAATGACCGGGCATTGAACTGAAAAATCAGGCACATTACTCTTTTGGCAACAGATGAACATGACATCGCCAATGAATAAAACAACAAGAATCGCCGACCCTTCCTACGAACTGATGGACGACCACAACGGTCTGTCGATCATCTACCGCGAGCATGGTTTCCCCTGCCCGCTGGTGCGCTGGCACTTCCACAAGGAATATGAACTGCACCTGATCGTCGCCAGCTCCGGCAAGGTGTTTGTCGGCGACTACATCGGCAATTTCAATCCTGCCAGCCTGTTTCTCACCGGCCCCAACCTGCCGCATAACTGGATCAGCCAGATCGACGACGGTGAAGTGGTGCCCAAGCGCGACATGCTGGTCAACTTTACCGATGAGCTGCTGGAAAGCGGCAACCAGGTGTTTGCCGAGCTCAAGACCCTGACGCCGTTATTGGAGCGCGCCCGCTACGGCATCGAATTTCGCTGCAAACGCACGATTCGTCAGGCCATGAAGCAGATGCAGAAAATCGCCGACTCGCGAGGCATTACTCGCCTGGGCCATTTCTTCATTCTGCTCGAACTGCTCGCCGCCAGCGACGACTACCAGTTGCTGTCAGGCACGGCGGTCGCCCACACGGCGGACGAGCACAGCGTGGATCGCACCAACCGGGCGGTGGATTATATTTTCGCCCACTATGGCCGCGAGCTGCCGCTGGAGGAAGTCGCCGAGTATCTGGGCATGAAACCGACCTATTTTTCCCGGGTGTTCAAACAGGCTACCGGGCGCTGCTTCGTGGAGTTCGTCAACCGGCTGCGTATCAGCAAATCCTGCGAACTGCTCGCCGACGGCGACAAACCGGTCACCGATGTGTGCTTCGAGTCCGGATTCAACAATATTTCCAACTTCAATCGGCGTTTTCAGCAACTCAAGGGCATGACTCCGTCGCACTACCGCCGACTCGCCGTTCAGCGTCTGACCGAACAAAACCTGTACTGATTCGCCCCGCCCTCGCCCTCATCGTCTACGCTGGAGTTGCGTCGAAGCCGCCCTATGGGCGATTCGGCGCTGTTGCCTTTTCCCACCCGAGTGCAAAAAAGTATCAGTCAGAGTGCGGCGCAGGATTTGTCTTTCAGACCGAACGCCGGTGTAATCAATGCACATCTTCCTCACCTCCGGAAGAGAAAAAAACAATAACCATCCTTCTGCAGTCCTTTGGGCGTGGAAGAGGAGTGATCAATGAAGAACTCAGCAAAACTTCTGCTCGCCAGTTCCGTCCTCAGCACCTGTTTCGTGTTCAGTGGCAGTGCCACCGCGGGGACCGTGACCATCGCCACGGTCAACAACAGCGACATGATTCGCATGCAACGCCTCTCCAAGACCTTCGAAGAAAAGCACCCCGATATCAAGCTCAATTGGGTCGTGCTGGAAGAGAACGTCCTGCGTCAACGCCTGACCACCGACATCGCCACCAAGGGCGGCCAGTTCGACGTGCTGACCATCGGCATGTACGAAGCCTCACTCTGGGGTCAGAAAGGCTGGCTGCAGGAAATGAAAGACCTGCCTGACAGCTACGATCTGAAGGATGTGTTCACATCAGTACGCGACGGCCTGTCGGTGGACGACAAACTGTTTGCCCTGCCGTTCTATGCTGAAGCCTCGATCACCTACTACCGCACCGACCTGTTCAAGGCCGCAGGCCTGACCATGCCCGAGCGCCCTACCTGGACCCAGATCGCCGGGTTCGCCGAGAAACTGACCGACAAGTCCAAGGAACAGTACGGCCTGTGTCTGCGCGGCAAGGCTGGCTGGGGCGAGAACATGGCGCTGATCACCACGCTGGCCAACGCCTATGGCGGACGCTGGTTCGATGAGCAGTGGACGCCACAGTTCGATCAGCCAGAATGGAAGGATGCGCTGAACTTCTACGTCAATACCATGAAGAAATTTGGCCCGCCGGGTGCCTCAAGTAACGGTTTCAACGAGAACCTTGCGCTGTTCAACAGCGGCAAATGCGCCATCTGGGTGGATGCCAGCGTGGCCGGTTCGTTCGTGACCGACAAGAAGCAGAGCAAAGTGGCTGACAGCGTCGGCTTCACCTACGCCCCGCACGAAGTGACCGACAAGGGCTCATCGTGGCTTTACTCGTGGTCGCTGGCGATCCCGACCAGCGCCAAGAACACCAAGGATGCTGCCGAGTTCACCCAGTGGGCGACCTCGAAAGAGTACGCCAAATTGGTCGCCGATACCGACGGTGTATCCAACGTACCGCCGGGCACGCGCGCCTCGACCTATACCGACGAGTATAAAAAGGCTGCACCGTTTGCCAACATCACACTGGAATCGCTCAAGAAAGCCAATCCCAAGGCCCCGACACGCGATCCCGTGCCTTACGTCGGCATTCAACTGGTCACCATTCCCGAGTTCCAGGCCATCGGCACCAGCGTCGGTCAGCAGTTCTCCGCAGCGCTCATAGGTCAGTCCACTGTGGATCAGGCCTTGCAGAATGCGCAAACCGCGACCGCGCGCGACATGAAACGAGCGGGTTACCCGAAAAAGTAACTGTCACGCACCAGGGCGAAAGCCAATGCTCTCGCCCTGTCGCTCAACTGCGCAACAACTCTGGTGCAATCCGGTTCGGAGCTCCCCATGAATACCTCAGCCTCCCCTGAACGCACGGACCTGTCCGGCGAACAGCAACCGCTCAAAAACCGTCGATTCAAGCCGGGCTGGTTTCTGGTCAGTCCTTCGGTAGCGCTTCTGCTGGTGTGGATGATCGTGCCGCTGGGCATGACCATTTACTTCTCGCTGATCCGCTACAACCTGCTCTCCCCTGGCGAAAACGAATTCGTCGGCTTGGAGAACTTCCAGTATTTCGTGACCGACAGCGGCTTTTTGCCGGGTGCCGGCAATACCCTGCTGCTGGTCGGCAGCGTGCTGGCGATCAGTGTGATCTTCGGCGTGCTGATTTCGGCGCTGCTGGAGGCCAGCGAGTTTTTCGGTCGCGGCATCGTCCGTGTGCTGTTGATCTCGCCGTTCTTCATCATGCCCACGGTCAGTGCGCTGATCTGGAAAAATCTGATCTTTCATCCGGTGTCCGGCGTACTTGCGGCGGTCTGGAAGTTCTTCGGCGCCGAACCGATTGACTGGTTTGCCCATTACCCGATGCTGTCGATCATCATCATTGTGTCCTGGCAATGGCTGCCGTTCGCCATTCTGATCCTGATGACCGCCATGCAGTCACTGGATCAGGAGCAGAAAGAAGCAGCGCGGCTGGACGGCGCAGGTCCGCTGGCGATCTTCTGGCACCTGACCCTGCCGCACCTGGCGCGTCCGATTGCCGTGGTGGTGATGATCGAAACGATCTTCCTGCTTTCGGTATTCGCTGAAATCTTCACCACGACCAACGGCGGGCCGGGCTTTGCCTCGACCAACCTGGCTTACCTGATCTATATCCAGGCGCTGCTGCAGTTCGACGTCGGCATGGCCTCGGCGGGCGGGCTGATTGCCGTGGTCATAGCCAACATCGCGGCGATCATCCTGATCCGGATGATCGGCAAAAACCTCACCGACAAGTCATGAGGACCTTGCCATGATGACCCTCAAACAATCACGCCGTCTGCAAAGCCTGCTGCTCGGGGCCCTGTCCTGGATCATCGCTGCGCTGGTGTTCTTTCCGATCTTCTGGATGGTCCTGACCAGCTTCAAGACCGAGATCGATGCGTTCGCGACACCGCCACAGCTGTTCTTCACGCCGACGCTGGAAAACTACCTGCATATTCAGGAGCGCAGCGATTACTTCCATTTTGCCTGGAACTCGGTGCTGATTTCCTTCAGCGCCACGGTGCTGGCCATGCTGATCGCGATTCCTGCGGCGTATTCCATGGCGTTTTTCGAGACCAAGCGCACCAAGAGCACACTGCTGTGGATGCTCTCGACCAAGATGCTGCCGCCGGTGGGCGTGCTGATGCCGATCTATCTGCTGGCCAAGACCTTTGGCCTGCTCGATTCGCGGCTGGCGCTGATCATCATCTATACGCTGATCAACCTGCCGATCGTGGTCTGGATGATTTACACCTACTTCAAGGATATCCCCGGCGAGATCCTCGAGGCCTCACGGCTGGACGGGGCCAGCACCCGTCAGGAGATCTTTCGCGTGCTGATGCCGATCTGCAAGGGCGGCCTGGCTTCCACCGCGTTGCTGTCGCTGATCCTGTGCTGGAACGAAGCATTCTGGTCGCTGAACCTCACCTCGTCCGCCGCAGCGCCGTTGACGGCCTTGATCGCTTCCTACTCCAGCCCTGAAGGGTTGTTCTGGGCCAAGCTGTCAGCGGTCTCGACCCTGGCCTGTGCACCCATTCTGATTTTCGGCTGGATCAGTCAGAAACAACTGGTTCGCGGCCTGTCGTTCGGCGCTGTCAAATAGCCCGGCCCAAAGAACAAGAAGGAGTCCAACATGGCTAACCTGAGCATCCGCAATCTGCAAAAAGGCTTTGACGGTCACCAGATCATCAAGGGTATCGACCTGGAGGTGAAAGACCGCGAGTTCGTGGTCTTCGTCGGGCCTTCGGGCTGCGGCAAATCCACCCTGCTGCGGCTGATCGCCGGGCTTGAAGAAGTGACGTCGGGAACCATCGAGCTCGATGGCCGGGACATCACTCAGGTCACGCCGGCCAAGCGCGACTTGGCCATGGTGTTCCAGACCTATGCGCTGTATCCGCACATGACCGTCGGCAAGAACCTGTCGTTCGCGCTGGACCTGGCGGGCGGTGACAAGGCCGAGATCAAGAAGAAGGTCGATGAAGCCGCACGTATTCTGGAGCTCGGACCGCTGCTGGAGCGCAAACCCAAACAACTGTCCGGCGGGCAACGCCAGCGTGTCGCGATTGGCCGGGCCATCGTGCGCAACCCGAAGATTTTCCTGTTCGACGAACCGCTGTCCAACCTCGACGCCGCGCTGCGCGTGCAGACCCGCCTGGAATTGTCGCGCCTGCACAAGGAGTTGCAGGCCACGATGATCTACGTGACGCATGATCAGGTAGAAGCCATGACGTTGGCCGACAAGGTCGTCGTCCTCAATGGCGGCAAGGTCGAGCAGGTCGGCTCGCCGCTCGAGCTGTACCACCACCCGGCCAACCTGTTCGTTGCCGGCTTTCTCGGCACGCCGAAAATGGGCTTCCTCAAGGGCACGATCAGCCGGGTGGACAGCGCCAGCTGCGAAATCGAGCTGGATGCCGGAACGCGCATCAGCCTGCCGGTCAATGGCGCAGGACAGAGCGTTGGCGCTGCGGTAACGCTGGGCATCCGCCCGGAACACCTGAACCTTGCCCAGGGCGATGATTGCCAGTTGCAGGTGGTTGCCGACGTCAGCGAACGTCTTGGCAGTGACACCTACTGTCACGTGCGTACCCGCTCGGGCGAAGCGCTGACCATGCGTATTCGTGGCGATCTGGCCAGCCAGTATGGCGAGACGCTGAACCTGCATCTCGACAGTGCCCAATGCCACCTGTTCGACGCTCAAGGTCTGGTGATTGCCAAAGCCTTGCAGACTGCCGCAGCCTGAGTTCCGGAGAGCCCGTCATGAAACTGAACAAAAACAATCTGTCCCGATTGGGCGACGACATTGCCGTGCCCGCCTACACCGTCGAGAGCACTCGCCAGGGCATTGCCCACATCGGCGTCGGGGGCTTCCACCGGGCGCATCAGGCGTTTTATACCGATGCGCTGATGAACAGCGGCGAAGGCTTTGAATGGAGCATCTGCGGCGTGGGCCTGCGTCCTGAAGACAAGGCCGTGCGCGATGCACTGGCGCAACAGGACTACCTGTACACGCTCTATGAACTGGGTGACACACCCGACACCAAAACCCGCATTATCGCCTCGATCAGCGGCATGCTGCTGGCCGACGACAGCCCGCAGGCGCTGATCGACAAACTGGCCAGCCCGGACATCCGCATCGTCTCGCTGACCATCACCGAAGGCGGTTACTGCATCGACGACAGCAACGGGCAGTTCATGGCCCATCTGCCGCAGATTCAACACGACCTGGCAAACCCGGATCAGCCAAAGACGGTCTTCGGCTTCCTCTGCGCCGCACTGGCCCGCCGCCGGGCGCAAGGTACGCCAGCCTTCACCCTGATGTCCTGCGATAACCTGCCACACAACGGCGCGGTCACTCGCAAGGCATTGCTGGCATTTGCCACGTTGCGCGATGCCGATCTGCACGACTGGATCAAGGAAAACGTCAGCTTTCCCAACGCGATGGTCGACCGTATTACACCGATGACCAGCGCACCCCACCGGCTGCAACTGGCGGACGAGAAGCACATCGACGATGCCTGGCCAGTGGTCTGCGAACCATTCGTGCAGTGGGTGCTGGAAGACAAGTTCGTCAATGGTCGCCCGGCGTGGGAAAAAGTCGGCGTGCAGTTCACCGATGACGTGACGCCCTATGAAGAGATGAAGATCAAACTGCTTAACGGCAGTCATCTGGCATTGACCTACCTGGGCTTCCTGAAAGGTTATCGTTTTGTCCACGAAACCATGAATGACCCGCTGTTCGTGAGCTATATCCGCACTTATATGGACCTGGACGTGACCCCGCAACTGGCGTCGGTGCCAGGTATCGATCTGGAAGGTTACAAGGACACCTTGATCGAGCGCTTTTCCAACCAGGCGATTGCCGACCAGCTGGAACGGGTCTGCTCGGACGGATCGTCGAAATTTCCCAAGTTCACCATTCCGACGATCAATCGTCTGATCGTCGATCAGGGCAATCTCGAACGCGCTTCGCTGGTCGTCGCTGCATGGGCGCTGTATCTGAAGGGGGTCGACGAAAACGGCACGACCTACACCATTCCTGACCCGCGTGCCGGGTTCTGTCAGGCGCTGGTGGCTGATGACACGCTTATTACTCAGCGCTTGTTGGCAGTGGAAGAAATCTTTGGCTCGGCCATTCCGAAATCCGCAGCATTCATGGCGGCCTTCGAGCAGAACCTCAATGATCTCCGCACACTGGGTGTGAGTGGCACACTGGAAAAACTTTTGGCCGCCAAGGCCTGAGGGAATTCCCATGTTTCTTGGAATCGATTGCGGGACCCAGGGCACCAAGGTGCTAGTGCTCGACACCGAAAGCGGCACCGTGCTGGGCGAAGGCTCGGCGCCGCACAGCCTGATCAGCGACCATAACGGACGCCGTGAACAGGACGTGCAGCAATGGCTGGACGCGCTGCAACAGGCGACCCGCGAGGCACTGGCAGCGGCGGGCGTTTCCGGTCAGCAGATTCAGGGCATCGGGGTCTCAGGCCAGCAACATGGCCTGGTGCTGCTCGATGCTCAAGGCCAGGTACTGCGCCCGGCCAAACTGTGGTGCGATACCGAGTCGGCACCGGAAAACCAGCGCCTGCTGGACTTTCTGGGCGGCGCGCAGGGTTCGCTGCAACGCCTTGGCCTGGTCATTGCCCCAGGCTATACCGTGTCGAAACTGTTGTGGACCAAGGAGCAATACCCGGATCTGTTCGAGCGGATCGACAAGGTGCTGCTGCCCCACGACTACCTCAACTATTGGCTGACCGGCCGCTGCTGCACCGAGTTTGGCGACGCATCGGGCACCGGTTACTTCAACGTGCGCACTCGCGAGTGGGACCTGCCGTTGCTCGCGCACATCGACCCGAGCGGTCGCCTGGGCAAGGCACTTCCACAGCTGTTGCAAGCCCATGAACCGGTGGGCGCACTGCGTGCTGAGGTCGCCCGGCTGCTGGGCCTGAACCCTGACGCGCTGGTCTCCAGTGGCGGCGGCGACAACATGATGGGCGCGATCGGCACAGGCAATATCCAGCCGGGGCTGATCACCATGAGCCTGGGCTCTTCGGGCACCGTGTATGCCTACGCCGATGAGGCGCAGGTCAGTGAGCATGAGTCGGTCGCGACGTTCTGCTCATCCTCAGGCGGCTGGTTGCCGCTGATCTGCACGATGAACCTGACCAACGCAACGACTGCCATTCGCGAGTTGTTCGCCCTCGACATCGGCGGCTTCAACCAGGTGGTCGCCCAGGCGCCGATCGGTGCCGAAGGCGTACTGATGCTGCCCTTTCTGAACGGCGAACGCGTGCCCGCCCTGCCCGACGCTACCGGCAGCATCGTCGGGCTGGACAGCACCAATCTGACCCAGGCCAACCTGTCCCGTGCGGTGGTCGAAGGCACTACCTTCGGCCTTCGCTACGGGCTCGACCTGTTACGCGACAGCGGTATCAAAAGCGAAAAGATCCGTCTGATCGGCGGTGGCTCCAAAAGTGCCGTGTGGCGGCAGATCGTGGCCGACATCATGAACACTCCGGTGATCTGCACCGACCACTCGGAAGCCGCCGCGCTGGGCGCCGCCATTCAAGCGGCCTGGTGCTGGTCGCGCGCCAACGGCAAAGCTCAGGACCTGCAGCAACTGTGTGAACGCTGCGTGAGTCTCGATCAGAGCAGTGAGACGCATCCTGTGGTGCATAATGTGGCCGCCTACCAGCAGGTCTATCAGGGTTATCAGGCGCAATTGCGCAAGGTTTGAAGCGTTTTTTCATGGAGCACTTATGTTTCTGGTTTGTGGCGAAGCACTGTTCGATATTTTTACCCGCGCGGATGACAGCGGTTCCCTGAACAGATTGGGGTTCGATGCGATAGCCGGCGGCTCTCCGTTCAACGTTGCCATCGGCCTGCGCCGTCTGGGTGTGGAGGCGAGCTTCCTTGCCGGGCTGTCTACCGATTACCTGGGCCGCCGTCTGCGCGCCGTGCTGGAAAAGGAAACAGTCAATACCGATCACCTGATCGACTTCGACGCGCCCACCACACTGGCCATGGTCGCCGTGGGCAGCGATGGATCGCCAACTTACAGCTTTCGAGGCGACGGCTGCGCAGACCGCCAGTTGCGCCTGGAACACCTGCCGGAACTCGACGGGCAGGTACGCGGCATTCACGTCGGCTCGTTTTCCCTGGTGGTGCAGCCGATCGCCGACACGCTGCTGGCGCTGGTCGCCCGTGAAAGCAGCACACGGCTGATCTCGCTGGACCCCAACGTGCGCCTCAACCCGGCACCGGACATTCAGCGCTGGCGCAGCCAGGTCGCAGCGTTCGCCGAGCATGCGCACATGATCAAGGTCAGCGACGAAGACCTGCACCTGCTGTACCCGGACAGCGATCCACAAAAGATCGCCGAAGGCTGGCTCGGCAAGCGTACGCAACTGGTCATCGTTACCCGCGGCACGCAAGGCGCCAGCGTCTTCACCCGCCAGCACGGCACCTGGTCGGCGCCGGCAAAAACAGTGGTGACCGCCGATACCGTCGGGGCCGGGGATACGTTTCAGGCGGCGCTGCTGACCTTCCTCAGCGAACGCCAACTGGACACGCCAGAGGGCCTGGCAACACTGTCACGGGAATTGCTGGATGAGATGCTGAGTTTCGCCGTCGGCGCGGCCGCGCTGACCTGCACGAAGGTCGGGCCGGATTTGCCGTACAGGCATCAATTGGGGTGACAGGGCTGAAATCCAATGAATATCGTGCCAATGCAGAGCATCGGCACGATATTCATCATGGTCTGAGCGGCTTTTTTCGAGCCATCAAGCCACCATACCGGCCTTGATCCCTCTGATGCGGGTGTTGATGTCATCCGCAACATCGTTCTGCTTGTCCTTGAGCGCGTCCTGAACCTTCTGGTCAATCGCCAGCTGGTCCTGTGGCGCCATGGCGTCATAGTCTTTCTGGGTGATGCCCGTCAGCTTTTCGCGCACTTTCTCTTCGGCTGTCTGCTTCAGAGAGTCCATGAATTTCTGTTGTACCGAATCCGTCGATGCCGTGTCAGTGGTGCTGGTGGTGCCAGCCACTGAACCGATGACACCGTTGTCACGGTCAGCCGTCTTTTCCGACAGTGACGTATCACCGGCGGACTTCAGGTTGATCATCATCCGTGCAAAGGATTCGTTGTAACCGCTGTTGTCCTGCTTGCTGTCTTGCGATGTCGAACTGCTGGTCTGCGCGGTAACCGGTGCCGAACCTGATGTCAGGCCAGCGGCAGCGACCGAGCTGAAGGCGTCCTGGGACACCTCATCCACGGTCTTGCGCCCGACAACAGCCCGGGAAACAAGCTGCTCAAGCGCACTCGTGCCAATAATCATCTCTCACCTCCTGATGAACCTGTTGCCCAGGTTTACCAGCAAGTCCAGTGCCAACTGCCGCATAAAGTCATAATCCGTTGATTTTTAATGATTAAATAAAAATCAGGTCTATCGAGCGCGTCAAAGAACGGATACAACCTGCCGTCTGCGGCAAGCACTGGCCGAGCGTCAGCCTGCTGCAAGACCGGTGTTGATATCCAACAGCTCAATCGGCAGCGGCTCGGAGAAGTAGTAGCCCTGCGCCTGCGTGGCGCCGATCTCGCGCAGCAACTCAAGCGTTTCTCGATCCTCGACCCCTTCGGCAACCACGGTCAGATCGAGGGATTCGGCCATGCGCACAATGGCACGCACAATGGCGCGGCTGCGCACACTGGAGGTCAAGCCAAAGATAAACGACTTGTCGATTTTCAAACCGCTGAAATGGTACTGGTGCACGTAGCTGAGCGAAGAGAAGCCCGCGCCGAAATCGTCGAGCATGACCGACATGCCGTGCTCGGCCAGGAGCTTCATCGACAGACGTGCCTGCTCGGGATCGGCCACCAGTGCGCCTTCGGTGAGTTCCAGACACAGACGTTCAGGCGCAACATTCTGCTCGGCAAGCAGTGCCAGTACTTCTGCGGCGAACGCCGGACGGGTGATGCTGTAGCTCGAACAGTTCACGTGCACGGGCGGCCAATGACTGTTCTCGGGTTGCGCCAGAATGGAAACCACACGCCTGAGCATGTACAGGTCCAGACGGCCAATCAGGCGCAGCCCCTCGAGCGCAGGCAGAAAGCTCTCTGGCCCGACGATGCGTCCATCCGGCATGCACCAGCGGATCAACGCCTCGAACGCCAGCAACTTTCCGCTATTGACGCAGATCACCGGCTGAAAATAGGGAATCAACTGATCCGTACGTTTCAGCGCCGTGCGCAACGCACCCTCCTGCTCGACCTGATCCGACACCTCGCGGCGCAACGCCTGATTGAACACCGCGAAGCTGTCCCGCCCACCGTTCTTGACCCGGTACATGGCGGTATCGGCATCGCGCAGCAGGTCAGCCGGCTCCTGATGGAAGCGGCTGTCAGCCCCCACCACACCAATACTGCAGGAAGAGAAAACGGTGTGATCATCGATCACGAACGGCTGCTCGAATGCGGTCAGTATTCGCTGAGCGATCTCCGTGCCGGTCTGCAACGGCGTGTCGATGCTCAACACGGCGAACTCGTCACCGCCCAGCCGCGCCAGCAGGTCCCTTTCGCGCATGCAACTGCGCAGGCGTTCGGCGGCCTGCACCAGAAGGATGTCGCCACAGTGATGACCAAGGCTGTCATTGATCATCTTGAAGCGATCCAGATCGATGAACATGACAATCACTTGCTGGCCGTTGCGGCAGAAGTCCTGCCAGGCCTGCCTCAGGCGATGTTGCAAATGGCTGCGATTGGGCAGCCCGGTCAGTGAGTCATGGGAGTTTTCGTGCTGCAGCCTGGCGTTGGCCCGGTCCAGCTCACGGGTCCTGTCTCGAACCCTGGCTTCAAGCAGAACATTGGCGGTATGGATCGCTTCTGCCGCGCTGCGCCGGGACAGTGCCGTATCGATGTGGCGAGAAACGAAGGTCAGCAGCTCCTGATCGCGCAAGGTATAGCTCACATCCTTGGAATAACTCTGCACCACCAGCACGCCGCGAACCTGCCCGCCGTCGAACAGCGGAATGCCCAGCCATGAAGAGCAACGACCGGATTGTCGCTGTACCTCGATCTCGCCAAGGCCTTCCAGCCTGCGAGCTTCCTCGTAATCGATCAGGCACGGTCGCCGCTGGCCTATCACATATTCGGTAAACCCCCGCTGCCCGCGTCGTGAGCGCGGCGGCGCGGGCTTGAACTCGTCAATGTAGTACGGAAAGGTCACTTCGCCCGTCGCACTGTCGTAAAGCGCGATGTAGAAATTGAGCGCCACCAGCAGCTCGCCGACGATCATGTGCAGGCTGCGGAAAAGCTCGTTCATGTCACCGGGCTGACTGGAAAGCTCGGCAATCTGGAACAACGCATTCTGCAGATGCTCGGCGCGCTCGCGATCCCTGACTTCCTGACGCAATGCATCGTTGGCTGCAGAAAGCTGTTGCGTGCGCAGGGCCACCACCTGCTCCAGGTCAGTGCGGTGCAACTGCCGGTCCAATGCCATGGCCACATGGCGCGATACCACGGCGAACAACGCACGATCCTGGGCACTGTAGACACGAGATACGTCATAAACCTGCATCGCGACCATGCCAAAGACGTCGTCCGATGCATTTTTCAAAGGCGCGCCCATCCAGAACTCAGGTAGACGTCCAACGCAATAAAACCGGTTTTCAGCTTTGGCCTGTTCGATGCAGGCGGCATCGAGAAACAACGGCTGCCCGCTGCTCAAGACATACCCGGTGAGCGACATCCGGTCAGCGTCGATAAACTCGAACGTCTCATGTGCCATCGCTTCGTCATCGAAGCGGTCAATGTAATAAGGGTAGGTGATCTTGCCGCTTTGCCGGTCATACAGCGCAACGTAGAAGTTCTCGGCATCGATCAGGGTCCCGAGTTGCTCATGAATGCCTTGCAGAAAAGCGCCGCGGTCCAGCGTAGTACTGGCCAGCAAGCTGATTTCGTACAGAACGCGCTGAGTGTTCTGCGCGCGGATCAATGCCGCGGTCTGCAACAGCGAGCCCAGCCTGACAGCCAGATCCAACAGCAAGGGGTGGTCTTTTTCAGCCATCGGTGCCAACACCCACCCCAGCACGCCCTCGCCCTGCCCCGCGACACGGCAATGCAGCTGCAACTGAGTGCAATACGCCTCGAAATCTTCAGCAGCGATATGTGTCGGCCAGACAACGCTTTCGTCGCCCTGCCCGAGCAGGCATTTCAGTTCACCAGCGGCGTATGCAGCCCAGGCAATGGCTCCTGTCTGCTGCCTTGCGGCGCTGATCAGCGCTTCGATGGAGGCGTGACAGGAGAATCGGTCGCGGGTGGCTGGCAACGCGCTGCCGGGAGCAATTGAGGTGCAAGCTACGCTTGGGCAAAGGCCCGTGGCCAGAAGTGAGACTGTCATGGAAGCATCCAGATGCATGAGCCGACGGCGGTCATCCTTAAAACCATGACCAAAGATTACAAGCGTGACAGGGCATTGTTGCAAAGTTCATACCTTTTTGGCAGATCCTTCAGCTTCCCGATCAAGCCTGTGTGATGCGGGGCACTACCTGGCTGCCCCATGGGTCAGATTCAGGTGCATTGCCAGACAGCAAGGTCAATGAGCGAGGCTCGGCTATGCTGTCGTACGGCGTTACACTTATCCCCATTGAACAGGTGACAGTAATGGTCAAGACATACAGCTACGCAGCGCAATCGGCTCAGGACACACTCAAGCCCCATCAATTCGAACGTCGCTCGCCCGGCGCTGACGATGTTCAGATCGACATCCTTTACTGCGGCGTGTGCCACTCCGATCTGCATACTGCGCGCAATGAGTGGCACAACACACTCTATCCTTCTGTTCCGGGTCACGAAATCGTCGGCCGGGTCACGGCGGTCGGCTCCGACGTCAAGCAATTCAAGGTAGGCGACCTGGCTGGCGTCGGTTGCATGGTCGACAGTTGCCAGCAATGTGCATCGTGCGCCGAAGGTGACGAGCAATACTGCGAGAGCGGCTTCACCGGCACCTACAATGGACCGGTATTTGGCGGCGAGAACACATTCGGCGGCTACTCCGACAAGATCGTGGTCAAGGAAAAGTTCGTCTTGCGCATCTCACATGATGCCAACCTGGCCGCCGTCGCGCCGCTGTTGTGCGCAGGTATCACCACCTATTCCCCCTTGCGCCACTGGAAGGTCGGCCCCGGCAAGAAAGTCGGCATTGTCGGGCTTGGCGGCCTCGGCCACATGGGCGTCAAGATCGCCCACGCCATGGGCGCCCATGTGGTGCTGTTCACGACCTCCCCCGACAAGCGCGAAGATGGCTTGCGTCTGGGCGCCGACGAAGTGGTCGTATCCAGGGACGCGGGACAGATGGCCGCGCAGGCCAACAGCCTGGACTTTATCCTCAACACGGTCGCAGCGCCGCATGACCTGGACGCCTTCCTGTCTCTTCTCAAGCGCGACGGCACCATGACACTGGTTGGCGCGCCGGCAGAACCGCATCCGTCACCCGCAGTGTTCAACCTGATCTTCAAGCGTCGCAGCCTGGCCGGCTCGTTGATCGGAGGCATTCAGGAAACCCAGGAAATGCTGGACTTCTGCGCCGAGCACGGCATCGTTTCCGACATTGAAGTGATCGCCATGCAGGACATCAACGAGGCTTACGAGCGGATGCTCAAGGGCGACGTCAAGTATCGCTTTGTCATCGACATGGACAGCCTCAAGCAGGAAGCGGCTGCCGACTCGAACGCTGCCTGATGCGCACCTGGCAGCCAAGGACGGCTGCAATTTGACATGCCGTACGTCGCCCCCGGTGAACCGATCGCCGCCAATCGCCCACTGATGTCCATACTCTAGGTGCAGGACTCTGATTACAGGCATCGGCAACCCGCCTGCTGTGCGACTCGATCTGGCTGTTTCACGCTACGGCCTGAGCGGCGCCCCGCCAAAATGAACTATTTATTACATTTTGGTGACTACCACTGACTATCTTTGAGTCTCAAGTTCACGCAGTCCTTGCAGATACTCATGTCAACGGACGTTTAACAGGTGAATGGATTATGAAACAACGAGCGACAGTCATCTGCAAACGTGACGGCCAGGTCCTCTACGTGCGCAAACCGAAATCCCGCTGGGCGTTGCCCGGCGGCAAGATAGAAGCGGGTGAAACGCCCTTCCAGGCCGCAGTGCGTGAACTGTGCGAAGAAACCGGGCTTGCCGATCTTGATCTTCTGTACCTCGATGTGTACGAGAAGGATCAGGTCGCCCATTACGTTTTCACCGCCCAGGTCCCAGCCTCCAGCGAGCCATCGCCGCAGAACGAAATCGCCGCCTGCAAATGGCTTGCGCCGCAGAAACTTGGTGACCTGAAAGCCAGCAGTGCGACCAAGACCATCGTCCAGTCATATGCCAACGAGTCCGAAGACGTCGCCGGTTCCCGGAGCCACGTCACAGTGTAATCGGGACAATAAGGTTGAACGGTATGGCCTGATTCTGTTCTGAGACAGCAGACGGTTCATTACTTTCTTCCCCGTCTCAGGAGACCCCTATGACTCAGACCGCCCTGGTTGTTGGCGCAAGTGGCATTGTCGGCAGCGCAATCACGCAGTTGTTACTGGAAAACGATTGGCAGGTTGCCGCCCTCTCCCGTAGCCCGTCAGCGCGGCCCGGTGTAATCCCGGTAGCTGCAGACCTGCAGGACCCGGATTCCGTGCGTGCGGCTCTGGCTGATGTGAAGCCCACCCACGTTTTCATCACCACATGGTCGCGTCAGGCCACTGAAGCAGAAAACATCCGCGTCAATGCTGCGATGGTGCGCAACGTGCTGGACGCTGTGCGGCCCGCTGGCAGTGTCAAGCATGTTGCGCTGGTGACCGGCCTCAAGCATTACCTCGGCCCGTTCGAAGCATATGGCAAAGGCACCCTGCCGCAAACGCCGTTCAGGGAATCGCAGGCGCGCCTGGATATCGAGAACTTCTACTACGCCCAGGAAGACGAAGTCTTCGCTGCCGCCGAAAAGGATGGCTTTACCTGGAGCGTCCATCGCCCGCACACCGTGACCGGTGTCGCCGTCGGCAACGCGATGAACATGGCGACGACCCTGGCCGTTTACGCCTCGATCTGTAAAGCCACCGGCCGACCTTTCGTGTTCCCGGGTTCACGCGTGCAGTGGGACAGCCTGACCGACATGACCGATGCGCGTCAGCTGGCCCGCCAGCAACTGTGGGCTGCGACCACACCTGCAGCGGCCAATCAGGCGTTCAACATCACCAACGGCGATGTGTTCCGCTGGAGCTGGATGTGGGGACAGATCGCCGAATACTTCGGCTTGCAACCAGCCGATTTCCCGAGCGAGCCTGCCCCGCTGGAAACGCAGATGGCCAACGATCAAGCAATCTGGGATGACATTGTCCGCGAGCATCAGCTCAAGGAAAGTGACATCAACCGCCTGATTTCGCCATGGCACAGCGATGCCGACCTTGGCCGCCCGATCGAGGTGGTCACCGACATGTCGAAAAGCCGCAAACTGGGTTTCACGGCATTTCAGGCCAGTGACGACGCGTTCTTCGACGTGTTTGAAAAGCTGCGCCGTGACCGCCTGATCCCCTGAGGCTGCTTGCCCTCTTGTGCCAATGCTCGCGTTGGCACAAGAGCTGGCACTTGCTACAGCTAAGGCAAGCACAACAAAAAAGGGTCAACCTCTCGGTTGACCCTTTTTTACCGCCCAGCAGAGCGGATTTTGTTTGGTAGGCGCGATTGGACTCGAACCAACGACCCCCACCATGTCAAGGTGGTGCTCTAACCAACTGAGCTACGTGCCTGCTGTGGGTCGGCATTCTACGGATATTCGATTGCCTGTCAAACGCTTTTTTGCAGTAACTCGCTGAATACGTGAAATTTTTAAGGCTCCTGTCACTGATCACGTGCCATCGGATTCCTTTCGTCTTTCCAGCACGCTGATCGAGCGGCCTTCTTGTGTTCACGCACCTTTCGAAACCTTACCTAGCACATTTACCAGTATCACTCATCATCCGGCCGCAATAGCCTTGCTAGCGTCATAGGCGTCGAACTATGCGTTACTCAGGAGAAAAATCATGGACGATGAAGTGTCCGCACTGGTGGTTGATAACGGCTCAGGCTCGGTTCAGAGCAACAATGAAAGCAAATCAGCCTCCGCAGACGGGGCCGCTATCACGAATCGCTATGCAAGAGTGGGAAGTGACGGGATCGTCATTATCATTAAAAACATCCCAGGCCCGCCCCCGACGCCTGACTGGAAACCGTGCAAGGCCGACACTAAAGAGGGCTTAAAGTACTGACACATGAGCATTGTCGATGACAGCGTCCAATCTACTCAGAGCGCCTGTTGATTCGCGTTGCAAAGCCAGGTGACGGCATCGTGTTTAATCAGGCTGTTGCCGAATCGGCCGAGCATTTGCAGAAATGGCTGGCCTGGGCAACGCCGACTCCTGGTATCGATCAGTCCGAACTGATCTGCCGCCATGCCTACGCCCGGTTCCTCCTGAATGAGGATCTCAGGGCTCTTCTCTTTCTGAAAAACAACGGCGCATTAGTAGGAAGCAGCGGCTTGCATAATGCCAACTGGCAGTTGCGAAGCTTTGAAGTAGGCTATTGGGGCAGAACTCAATACCTTGGCGCCGGCCTGATAAGTGAGGGCGTTGCAGCATTGGTCAGCTATGCGCTGGACAACTTGATGGCTAATCGCGTGTTTCTGACAATGGATGAAAGAAACCTGGCGAGCCAGAGACTCGCCGAGCGTGTCGGATTTGAGTACGAAGGCACGCTTAGACATGATCGCATGAGCATTCAGGGAGGATTGCGCAACACGCGCGTCTACTCGATCATTGGCAACTGACAGCAAAACAAAAAAGGGCCAGCCTCTCGGCTGACCTCTTTGTTACCGCCCAGCAGAGCGGATTTTGTCTGGTAGGCGCGATTGGACTCGAACCCACGCTCCCCCCTTGCGCACTCGACTTTGCGCTTGAAGATCTTACCAAACCCTACCTAGCAACTTTACTAGTATCACCCATCGCCAGGCAGTTCTAACCTGAATGACGTACAAACACCTCGAACGTCCAACGCAGACATTTATGTTCGAGCCCCTTATACTCATAAAACCATTCAGGCAAACCAGATGATAATTCACATAGAGCTATTACTAGGCGACAAATTTGACCTAGACGTAGAAAGCAGCGACTTGATCAGTGATGTTAAAGTCAAGATACACGAAAAGATAAAGGACAAGACGAGCAATTCTATACCAAGACAACGGCTTATATTTGCAGGTAAGGGACTGGAAGATGGACGCTCGCTAGCAGATTACAGTATTAAGGAAGATAGTACGCTGACCCTGGTCTTGAAACCCTTAGATGGCCCTATAAGCCCATGATTTAAGCCGTTAGAAGCCCATGTGCCTCAGCTCCTGAAAATCAGACCTGCAAAAGACACTGAAACGAAAAGGGCCAGCCTCTCGGCTGACCCTTTTCTTACCGCCCAGCAGAGCGGATTTTGTCTGGTAGGCGCGATTGGACTCGAACCAACGACCCCCACCATGTCAAGGTGGTGCTCTAACCAACTGAGCTACGTGCCTGCTGTGGGTCGGCATTCTACGGATATGCGAATACCTGTCAATCTGTTTTTTTGCTAACCCTATGAAATACAGCGTTTTTTGCCAATCAACAGGCAACGGCTCTTTTTGCCTGCTGCTGGCAGAGCTTTTACATCTCGGGTACGATTGCCGCCATCGTCAAGAATATTAAACGGAGTCTCAGGATGGCAAACACGCCCTACCCGCAGTCCTATTACGCGGCTTCAGCCAATGCTGCCCCGGAACGTCCCGTGCTGCAGGGCGAAGTCGAAACTGACGTGTGTGTCATCGGAGCCGGTTACACAGGCTTGTCCAGTGCTCTGTTTCTGCTGGAAAACGGATTTCGGGTCACGGTGCTGGAAGCGGCGAAAGTCGGCTTCGGCGCATCGGGGCGTAATGGCGGGCAGATCGTCAACAGCTACAGCCGCGACATCGATGTCATCGAGCGAACCGTGGGGCCACGCCAGGCGCAATTGCTCGGGCAGATGGCCTTCGAAGGCGCATCGATCATTCGGGATCGGGTTTCCCGTTACGGCATTCAGTGCGACCTGAAAGATGGCGGTGTATTCGCAGCGCTGACCAGCAAGCAGCTGGCGCATCTCGAGGCCCAGCAGCGGCTCTGGGAGCGCTACGGGCATACCGGCCTCGAGCTGATGGACAAGCGCCGGATCAATGAAGTTGTGGCCTGTGATCAGTACATCGGCGGGTTGCTGGACATGACCGGTGGGCATATTCATCCACTCAACCTGGCGCTGGGTGAAGCCGCCGCTGTCGAGACGCTGGGTGGCACCCTCTATGAGCAATCAGCGGCCATTCGTATCGAGCGCGGGGCAAATCCTGTGGTGCATACGGCGCAAGGCAGGGTCCGGGCCAAGTTCATTATCGTGGCCGGCAATGCCTACCTGGGCAATCTGGTCCCGGAGCTGGCGGCCAAGTCGATGCCATGTGGCACTCAGGTCATCACCACCGAGCCGTTGAGCGATGAACTGGCCAAGACACTTCTGCCGCAGGACTACTGCGTCGAAGACTGTAATTACCTGCTGGATTACTACCGTCTCAGCGCCGACAAGCGCCTGATCTTCGGCGGCGGCGTGGTGTACGGTGCCAGAGACCCCGCCAATATCGAAGCCATCATCCGGCCAAAAATGCTCAAGGCGTTTCCGCAGCTCAAGAACGTAAAGATCGACTACGCATGGACCGGCAACTTCCTGCTGACCCTGTCTCGTCTGCCCCAGGTTGGACGACTGGGCGACAACATCTATTACTCGCAGGGCTGCAGCGGACACGGTGTGACCTACACCCACCTGGCCGGCAAAGTACTGGCCGAGGCGCTGCGCGGTCAGGCAGAGCGCTTCGATGCGTTCGCCGACCTGCCCCACTACCCGTTCCCCGGCGGACAGGTGCTGCGCACCCCGCTGACTGCGCTGGGCGCCTGGTATTACAGCCTGCGTGACCGACTCGGTTTCTAGGTTCGCTGAACGTAAAACGGCACCTTACAGGTGCCGTTTTTGTTCCTGCCGCGTTGAGTTCATTTAACGCCGCGTGCCAGCGTTCTTTTCGCCTCGCCCGCCGCTTGTTCCTGTCCTGATGTCGATAATGCTTCGGCCGCCTGCAACCAGCGCTGCGCATCGACGTTGGCTGGCAACTGCCGGGGCGACTGGATCAGCACCGCCCAACTGCCCGCGTCTTTCCAGGCCGATGCGAAGCTGCTGAAACTCATTGAATAGCGACGGTTCATGCCTGCGTTGAGCAGCACGGTCTCCTTGATGCGGTTGTAACCGATCAGCACCGCATAACGTGGCCCTTTCCACAGTACAGAGCCCTGGGCAAAACGCAGCATCACCGGATAGCCCGCCGAGACCTGAGTCAGCAGGTCCTGCAACTGGCCATCAAGCGGGTACACCATGAAACCGTATTCACGCGCGACCTTCTGCATGTTCTGCTCGAGCCGGTCCTCGGCACCCGGCAATTGCAGCGGCTTGTCGAGCAAACCAGGCGTCGTCTGCACCTGCTGGTTGGCCAGCATGCTTGCCAGCACCATCGGCCCGCTTTGATAGGCATTACCCCGGAAGAACGGCACCGAAGTCAGCTCGACCCGGTCAGGAAGGCGCTTCATCTCCGGCGTAACCATCGATGAACAACCGGCAAGGCCAATCAGCATGGCCCCGATCAGCCATGAACGCAGTGCACCGGAAGTACCGGTAAAGAAAGAAACCGACAGCATGTTCACTCACTTCAACTGTTGTCGGGCAACCCGCGACCCGACCTGAGCACCGATGATAGAGCCGACCGGGTTCCGGGGATAGCCACGCGTGGCACCTCGGCCAACAGAGTGGCGAAAATAATTCATAGCCCGATGCCACTGGTCAATTAACCGAAACATGCCCCGTACTAGACTGTCAGTTATCAAGACCGCAACAAAAAGCAGGAATGTGGAGGCACTTATGAGCCTGGAATTGACAATAGTGATGCTGATCGCTTCGTGGCTTGCCGTCGCCAGCGCGATGCTGTGGGGGGTGATGCGTATATCCCGTCGCCATCATCAGCCGCGCAGTGTCGAGCCGCGTACGGTACAACCGGCTGTACTTGCAAAACACATCAAGGCCCCCGCTGTCGCCGCAAACTGATTTACAGGGTATGAGCAGCGCTTAGCTGATCTGCCCTCCTCAGCGTATTTGCCCGCACCTTGAATGCAAAAGGTCGACCCTGTTGCCAGGGCCGACCTTTTTTACCGCTTCGCCCGTTATCAGTGCGTGGACACCTGGGTACCGGCTTTCTTGCGTCTTGCCCTGCGTACCAGCATGTTCAAGGCTTCAACGGCTGCCGAGAAAGCCATGGCCGCGTAGATGTAACCCTTGGGCACATGGGCGCCGAAACCTTCGGCGATCAGTGTCATACCGATCATGATCAGGAAGCCCAGCGCCAGCATGACCACCGTCGGGTTGTCGTTGATGAATTTCGCCAGCGGGTTGGCTGCAACAAGCATCACCACGACAGCAGAGATTACCGCGATGACCATGATCGGCAGGTGTTCGGTCATGCCCACGGCAGTGATGATACTGTCGATGGAGAACACCAGGTCCAGCATCAGGATCTGTACGATCGCCGCGCTCATGCTCAACATCACCACCGAACCCAGGGCTTTCTCCTCCTCGGTCTTGATGTCCATGCTGTGGTGAATTTCCGTCGTTGCCTTCCACACCAGGAACAGGCCACCGGCAATCAGGATCATGTCCTTCCATGAGAACGCCTGGCCGAATACCTCGAAGACCGGCTCTGTCAGCTGCACGATGTACGCAACGGTACTGAGCAGACCCAGGCGCATCACCAGCGCCATGCCGATACCCAGCTTGCGAGCCTTCTCGCGCTGATGTTCAGGCAGCTTGTTGGTGAGAATCGAGATGAAAATCAGGTTATCGATGCCCAGTACGACTTCCATCACCACCAGTGTCGCCAGCGCGATCCAGGCTGCCGGACTTGTCGCGAGTTCCAATAGGTATTCCATAGATCACTGCCCTGCCTGCGCCAATAGTTATAAGTCAGATTTCTTTATCAGACGTGTTTTCGGTTTCAGCCGAGTTTGGTGGTGATTCCTGCAACGAAAGTTCCTGCCTGGCGTCGTCCAATGCCTGGGTCGCAGCTTTATGGGTGTCATCGACCACCTGTTTTGCACTGTCAGCTGCGGCGTTCACCACATGCTTGGTGGAAGACTCTAGCTGATCGCACCCTGCCACTACCAGCAGCGAACCGCTCAGTAATACAGCGTAAAGGGCTTTGTTCATGGGCTCCTCGGTTGTGAAGCCGGGCGGCATGTTCAGCCCGGCGTTGGAGCGGATTCTAGACATCTTGAAACATAAGGAAAATTCGATTTTATAAGTCGTATACTTCGGTTTTACCGAATCGGCTGAAATTATGCTCAATTACCGCCAACTCCACTACTTCTGGGTCGTGGCCAAGACCGGCAGCATCGTGCGCGCCTGCGAACAGCTGAATCTGACCGCGCAGACTGTCAGCGGGCAGATCAGCCTGCTCGAGGCGTCGCTTGGGGTCGATCTGTTCCAGCGCGTCGGTCGGCAGCTGGAAATGACCGAAGCAGGCCGCCTCGCCCTGCCCTATGCCGAACAGATGTTTCAGTTGGGCAATGACCTGGAAAACCTGTTGCGCTCACAGCCGGATGAACAGCAATTGCTGTTGCGCATTGGGGTGGCCGACGTCGTGCCCAAGTCCATTGTCTACCGCCTGATTGCCCCGACCATGACGCTGGATGAGTCCATTCGCATCACCTGTCGCGAGGACAAGCTGGAACGACTGCTGGCAGACCTGGCCATCCAGCGTCTGGACCTGGTGATTTCCGACAGCCCCATGCCGCCGCATCTGGACATCAAGGGCTACAGCCAGAAGCTGGGAGAATGCGGGGTCAGTTTTTTCGCCACGCGTGAAATGGCGGAGCGTATCGGGACAAATTTTCCGCAGTGCATGCATGGAGCACCGCTGCTGATTCCGGGTCAGGAGACCGTGGTTCGAGGCAGACTGATGCGCTGGTTTGCCGAACAGGGCATTCAGCCACGCATCATCGGCGAATTCGATGACAGCGCACTGATGAAGGCGTTTGGCAAATCCGGCAGCGGCGTGTTCGTGGCGCCCAGCGTGATCGCCGACGAAGTGCAGAACCAGTATGGCGTACAAGTGATTGGCCATACTGATGCGGTGACCGAATCGTTCTACGCCATCACCGTGGAGCGCAAGGTCAAGCACCCCGGCGTCGTCGCCATTGCCGAAAGTGCTCGGAATCAGCTGTTTACCGATGCTGGCTAAGCCGGGAGCGGCCCCGGATCACGCTTGATCAACAGCAGCGCCAGCACAATCGCCAGCACAATGATGCCCGCAGCGGCAAAACCGACGTTGCCCAGCCCCAGGTGATCAATGACCCTGCCGCCGATCACCGCGCCGATGCCAATGCCGAGGTTGGCACCAGCGATGTTCAGTGACGCCGCGAACGCAGGCGCTTGCGGCGCGGCCTTGATCAACCGCACATGACTGACCAGAAACAAGGCCGCCTGGGTGATACCCCAGACCGCCAGCGCGAGTGGCAAGGCCACCACCGAATGGATGCTCGGCACCACCGCGACCATGCCAACCACCATGAATGCGCAGAACACCAGGCTGGCAATCAACGGATGGCGGTCGACCATGCGCCCGCCCAGCGAGTTGCCCAGCAAGCCGACAGCGCCAAAGCCCATCAGGCACCAGCCCACCAGAGCGCCGTCGAAACCGGCAAGACGCTCGAGCATGTCCGCCAGATAGGTATAGGCCGTGAACATGCCGCTGAACACCAGCACCGAGAGCAGCACGTGCCCCTGCATCATCCGGCTGCGCAAGATGCCGAACTGCTTAAGGATCGATACCGGGTTCTGCCTGGCAGCCGTCTTCGGCAGATAGACCGTCAGCAACAGTGCCTTGGCGAACGCCAGAGCGGCCAGAACCAGAAAGGCCGTGCGCCAGCCGAAGGCATCGGAGATCAGGGTACCGATGGGAATGCCGAATACCGTGGCGCAAACGATGCCGAAACCGATCCTGGCAATTGCCCGGCCTGCGAACTGCGGACCGACAATGTCCACGGCGGTCTCGCTGGCCAGCGCCCAGAACACCGGTAACCCCAACGCAGGAATCAGCCGGGCGATCCCCATCACGGCGATATTGGGCGCCAGCGCCGCCAGGACATTTGCAAAGCCGAACAGCACCAGGATGCTGACAAACAAGCGCTTGCGCTCGAAGCGCGAAAAATAGGCGGTCAGAAAAGGACCAAAGGCGGCGACGGTAAACGCAAACAGCGTCACCAGCAGACCTGCCTGGGAGACCGTGACATTCAGGTCGCGGGCAACCGCTGGCAAAAGACCGACGATGACGAATTCTGTGGTCAACACGGTAAACCCGGCGGCTGACAGCAGAAGGATGGGCAACAACATGAATACTCCAGAACAACAACAGAGCCCGCTGCAACAGCGCGGCCTGCGGGAGGGGGATTAAAGTAGCTTGAAGATGACTGTCACGCCAATGTTTCGCACTGGCATGCATTTTGTGAAGCAGTGCCTGCGACGCCTTTGCGCTTGATACCGCGCAAGACTGCAGATGTGTGACGCGGAGCGTCACCCAATGCATGCCAACGCAGAGCATTGGCACGATAGTCAGTTGGCTTTGTGTATAACGCCGGGGGCCGAGACCATCAACCAGGTCTCAGCCCCGCACTGTTTAGAACTTGCCCATAAAATCGCGCTTGCCGATTTCAACGCCGTTATGGCGCAGCAGATCGTAGGCAGTCGTGACGTGAAAGAAGAACTGCGGCAAGGCGTAGCTGAGCAGATAGGCCTGACCGTTCAGGCGTTTTTCCTTTTCAGTGCCGGGGCGCAGGACGATTTCGATGCCTTCCTTGCCGTCGACCTGATCAGGAGTGATGCTGCCGATGAACGCGAGTGTCCTGGCAAGCAGTGCCTGCAACTCGGCAAAGGTGGTTTCGGTGTCATCGTACTGCGGGATCTCGACGCCTGCCAGACGCGCCGACGCACCCTTGGCAAAATCGACAGCGATCTGCACCTGACGGGTAAACGGCAGCATGTCCGGGAACAGACGCGCCTGCAGCAGGGCTGGTGGCTGGATTTTCTTCTCGGTCGCGTAAGCTTCGGCTTTGGTCAGAACGTCGCTCAGCGCGTTGAGCATTTGCTGAAAGACAGGAATGGAAGCGGCGTACAGGGAAATAGACATGACATATCCTGATTGAGAAAGGCGCAATTATAGACCCACACGACGCCAAACGCCGTGACACTTTTCAGCGCCCCTGCAGATCCGTGCAGCAGACGCTGGCAATAATGTCCGCCACGCCCTACGCTGATCCACCGCCATCACTCAGGGAAGCGTCATGTCCATCGAATCGTCCTCCACCGAATCCTCCCCGAATACCGAGGCGTTACAACTCAACGGCACTGAAGTGCGCATTCTGGGCTGCCTGATCGAGAAACAGGCGACCAACCCGGAAACCTACCCGCTGACCCTCAATGCACTGGTGACGGCCTGCAACCAGAAGACCAGTCGTGACCCGGTCATGAACCTCACCCAGGGTCAGGTCGGCCAGAGCCTGCGCGCCCTGGAAGGCCGCGGTCTGACGCGGCTGGTCATGGGCAGTCGCGCCGATCGCTGGGAGCACAGGGTCGACAAGGGGCTGGAGCTGGTCCCGGCGCAGGTGATACTCACTGGCCTGTTGCTGCTGCGCGGGCCGCAGACCGTCAACGAGCTGCTGACCCGCAGTAACCGCATGCATGATTTCGAGGACAGCGAGCAGGTCGTCCACCAGCTGGAACGCCTGATCGCCAGAGGTCTGGCGATGCTCGTGCCGCGCCAATCGGGCCAGCGCGAAGACCGTTACATGCATCTGCTCGGTGACCCGGAATCGCTACAGGAACTGCTTGCCGCTCGCCAACAGGCACCGGAGCGACATTCTGCAAGCCCGGCGGCCAACTCGCGTATCGATGAACTGGAGGCACGGGTCGCGACCCTTGAAGAACGCCTGGCCAGACTGGAGCACGCCGAGGAGTAACGCGCCCTGCCCGACCTGACGGCTAGCCGGCTCTTGCGAAGGCTGCAGCCTGCTGATACTGCTCGTCGGTCGGGCGCACGCCGGTATAGAGCACAAACTGCTCCAGTGCCTGGATCGCCGCCACTTCATCACCACTCACCACACGCTTGCCCAAACGACGTGCAGCCTGGATCAGCGGCGTGTCGGCGGGGGTAGCCACCACATCGAAAACCGTTTCAGCAGCGTCGATGGCTTGCAGGTCAAACGACAGTTCGTCAGCTTGCGCGCCCTGCATGCCTAACGGAGTGACGTTGACCAGCAAGGGGGGGCGCGCACTGCCCAGCTCCGCTTGCCAGCGAAAGCCGCACGCCTCTGCCAGACGCCGGCCGGCCTGCTCGTTGCGGGCCACGATCAGCCCCTCGGTGAAACCCGCATCGCGCAGCGCGAACGCCACTGCCTTGGCCATCCCCCCGCTTCCACGCAGGGCAAACGCGCTGCGCGGCACCGCATGGCTCTCCATCAGTTGAGCGACGGCGATGTAATCGGTGTTGAACGCCTTCAGATGCCCGTCGGTGTTGACGATGGTATTGATCGACTGGATAGCGGCAGCCGAGGCGTCCAGTTCGTCGACCAGTTCGATGCAGGCCTCCTTGAAGGGCATCGAAACTGCGCTGCCACGAATCCCCAGCGAGCGTATGCCGGCCACGGCGGCGGCAAGGTCATTGGGGGCGAAGGTCTTGTAATAGAAGTTCAAGCCTAACTGCTGGTAAAGATGATTATGGAAACGCACACCAAAGTTGCCGGGACGGGCGGCCATGGACATGCACAATAATGTCTCCCTGTTAGCAGTGACGGACATCGGGTGTTTCCTCCAGACGGTAATGGCTTGAATCTTCGATAGAAGCGTATGCTACGCACCAGTGAGCGCGAGGACATACGCGGCACACCTTACATAAAATTTACTCAGCACTTTCGCAGATTCTTACAATTTCGGTGTCATAGTGTTATCCCGTGGCAGTGCTTGAGAGTGATGCAGGCGCGCGACAACGGGTTGAGAGCGAGGAACAGTCATGATTCGTCAAATCCCCAAGATCGCCTTGTTTGTAGGTGCCCTGGCCCTTGCTGGCCAGGCGAATGCTGACCGTGGCTGGGGTGGCCCTGCCGTGGTAGGTGCTATCGTAGGCGCTGCCGTTGTCGGGGCGGCGGTATCTTCAGGCCGCGACAGGACGGTGTACGTCGAGCGCGAGCCGGTTTATGTACAGCAGCAGCCGGTCTACTACGCGCCGCCGCCTGTCTACTACCAGCCGGCCCCGGTTTATCAGGTGGTCGAGCGCTACCCGCCACCGCCACCGCCAGGCTACTACCATCGTTATGGCCCGCCTCCAGGCCCCGGCTATTACTACGGCCCGCCACGCGGTCGCTGGTAACAGAACAAAAAACCCGCCTTTTCAGGCGGGTTTTTCATTGGTGTGCTCACACTATCGGCGGCCAATGCAATGCGCCCAACCCTCGTTGTTATCAATGACCACTATTGAGAGCGTCGATTTCTGACTTGCCCGCTCGCCCTCTACAGTAGCGCCATGGATTGAGGAGGCACGTATGACCAAGGTACACATCATGTCCGTCGTCGGTAGCGCAGTTCCAGCCCCGCTCAGAGAGCGCGGCCTGTTGGCCTGCTGGTACCTGATTCAGGATGGCGAACCCGTCAGCGGCCCGTTTGCGTCATTGCCTGTTGCAGAGGCCCTGTCGCGGCAAATGCAGTGCCAGCCCCTCAACAGCTGACTTCTTCTGCAAACCTCGTGCGTTGCTCCGCACATCCCTTGCCCGCCTCTTTGAAGGCGGGCTTTTTTTGCCACGGAAAAAGCCGGTAACGAGGCTCAGCCGCGCTCGGCCATGGCCGCGTTGACCTGACAGCGATGGGCCAGTTTCTGCAGGCGTTTCTCCAGCGCCATGAACACCACGCGATCGGTACGGCCACTGTCGAGTTCATCGATCAGGTCATTGGCAACCTGACGCAATTCGTAAGCCAGCACCACACGGTCATCGTTCAGGTCATGTTTATGCGACTCGAACAGGCGATGCAGGTAATCCTGCAAAGTGTATTTCAGGCTATGCCGGTCACTGGCGCGCAGATGGGTCAGGTTGAGGCTGATACGGCCCTGCAGTTCGCTCAGCTCGCCGCACAGGTACTGCATGCGCCGCGCGTAGCCCACTTCCCGGTCACGTAGCTGCTTGTGCGCCAGTTCCGCTTCCTGCTTGCGCTGGATGCCCGGTACTGCGACGGCGGCCATCAGCCCGACAATCAGACCGATCGCCTGCATCCAGCCCGCCCAGTCACTTGGACGTGAGGTAAAGCCGACCCCCAGCAGCAGAATGACAATCAATGACGCGATGATCACCAGAACTGCGTAATCCTTGCTGACAAACCCCTTGAGCATTGCATGACTCCTGAATCGGTGACCTGAATGGCATGGAATGCTAATCGGTGCGGGCCTTGCGCACCACGAATATTCAATTGAGAGGCGGTTTTTGGCAGGTTGCAGAGCAGAAAGCGACTTAACGGCAACTTAATGAACGACCGATTGCGTCATTTATTGCGCAAACGCCCACCCCAGCCCATCGACATACGGCAAAGTCTGCTCATAAAATGCAGCGTTTTGACGCGATCCCTTCCATTTACCACCTTTTATCGAGTGAGCCTTGCTCTTGAAAATCCGTCTGTCTCTTTTGGGCCTATTATTTGTACTTACCGGCCCCATGCTTTCTACCCCTACGCTGGCAAACGAACCTGCCGTCCTGAGCCGTGATCCTTCCAACCTGCACCTTGCCTCGGGCAGCGCAATGGTCATCGACCTGCAGACCGACAAGGTGCTGTATTCCAGCAACCCGGATGTGATCGTGCCGATTGCCTCGGTCACCAAGCTGATGACCGCGATGGTCGTGCTGGATGCCAAGCAGCCGATGGACGAAGTCATTCCGGTGAACATTTCCCAGACACCGGAAATGAAAGGTGTTTTCTCCCGCGTTAAACTCGGCAGTGAAATGAACCGCCGGGACATGCTGCTGATCACCCTGATGTCCTCGGAAAACCGCGCGGCGGCCAGCCTGGCGCACAGCTATCCGGGTGGCTATCCGGCGTTCATTCTGGCGATGAACGCCAAGGCCAAGGCGCTGGGCATGAAACACACGGCCTACGTCGAACCCACTGGCCTGTCGGTGTACAACGTGTCGACCGCACGCGACCTCACCAAGCTGGTGATGGCGGCGCGCAAATACCCGCTGCTCAGTGAACTGAGCACCACCGAGCAGAAGACTGTGACGTTCCGCAAACCGACCTACACCCTCGGTTTCAGCAACACTGATCATCTGGTGCGCAAGGACAACTGGGACATCAAGCTGACCAAGACCGGCTTTACCAATCAGGCCGGTCACTGCCTGGTGCTGCTCACCAGCATGGCCAACCGCCCGGTTTCAGTGGTGATTCTCGATGCGTTCGGCAAGTACACGCACTTCGCCGACGCCAGCCGCATACGCAAATGGATGGAAACCGGCCAGAGCGGCCCGGCCCCCGAAGTGGCCCTGCAGTACAAGAAGGAAAAGAATCTGGTCATGAGACAGACCGGTATTCAAGCCAGAGACTGAGTCACACAGGCAACGAAAAACGGTCGCGATGCTTGCACATCGCGACCGTTTTTATTTACCCGAACAACGCTCAGTTGTATTGAGTGACCAGCTTGGTATTCAGGTAGGCCTCAATGGCTTCGGTGCCACCTTCGGAACCGTAACCGGAATCCTTGATCCCGCCAAACGGCACTTCCGGCAAGCCGATGCCCTGATGGTTGATCGACAGCATGCCCGCTTCGATATAGGTGCTCAGCGCCTGAGCAGTCTTCATCGACGTGGTGAAGGCATAGGATGCCAGCCCGAACGGCACGCGGTTGGACTCGGCGATCGCCTCCTCTAGTGTGTCGAACGGCACCAGCAGCGCAACAGGGCCGAAAGGCTCCTCATTCATGATGCGCATGTGCGGCTTGAGGCCACTCAACACCGTCGGCTCGAAGAAATAGCCCGGTCCTTCGCCAGCCTTGCCACCCGCAGACAGCGTCGCACCACCGCGCACCGCGTCATCGATCAGATCGACCAGCGCAGGAATACGTCGATCATTGGCCACCGGGCCCATGGTAGTGCCCGCCTCCAGACCGTTGCCAACCTTGATTTCACGGGTCAGCCCGACGAATTTCTCGGTGAACGCATCCAGCACCTTGCGCTGCACCAGAATTCGCGTCGGCGATACACAGACCTGCCCGGCGTTACGGAACTTGGCGGTGGCCAGCACGCGAGCGGCGAGATCGATATCCGCATCATCGAACACCAACGCCGGTGCATGGCCGCCCAGCTCCATGGTCGCCCGTTTCATGTGCTTGCCAGCCAATGCGGCCAGCTGCTTGCCGACCGGCGTGGAGCCGGTGAACGTGACCTTGCGAATGACCGGATGCGGGATCAGGTAACCGGAGATTTCTGCAGGGTCGCCGTACACCAGCCCGATGACGCCCGCTGGAACGCCCGCATCGGCGAATGCGCGGATAAGCTCGGCAGGCGACGCCGGCGTCTCTTCCGGGGCCTTGACGATGATCGAGCAGCCCGCAGCCAGCGCCGAGGACAACTTGCGCACCACCTGGTTGATCGGGAAATTCCACGGCGTGAACGCAGCAACCGGACCGACCGGTTCCTTGATGACCTTCTGCTCGATGGACACGTTACGCGATGGCACGAGACGGCCATAACTGCGACGCCCCTCTTCGGCCAGCCAGTCGATGATGTCCGCCGCCGACAAGGTTTCCATGCGCGCTTCGGCCAGAGGCTTGCCCTGCTCCTGCGTCATGATTCGGGCAATGCTGTCCGCACGCTCGCGAACCAGGTTTGCAGCTTTCTGCATCAGCTTGTAGCGATCATAAGCCGAGGTCGCACGCCAGGTGGCAAAGCCACGCTCGGCCGCCGCCAGGGCTTCATCAAGATCGGCGATACCGGCATGCGCCACAGTGCCCAGCGCCTCGCCCGTCGCCGGGTTGATGACTGACAGCGTGCGGTTGTCGCGACTGGCGCGCCACTGACCATCGATATAAAGCTGTACGTCTGGATACATAAACACTTTCTCCATAAGTCGCTGAAAGAAACGGTGTGGCCGATGGATCAGACTCGCTGATCAGCACCGGCCATCGGCAAAAATACCAAGCGCTACGGCTCGTCGACTTTCCGACGCATCGTCACGCGCTTAGACAAGTTCGCAATACGTTGGGGCAATGGTCTCATTGGCCTGCGCTATGCTGCACTTACGACAATATTTAACTTACACAGCCTGGATTCGAGCCACCAGTCAGGGATGACGGGATCATGAACGCACAGTCTGCCGCACTGCATCATCATACGCCCCGCCTGACTGTCATTGATCCACGCGGTCTGGAGATTCGCGCGATTGATTTTCGGCGCAACCCGTTAATCGACACGCCGGAACGACTGGTAAACCGCGCAGCTCATGACGCTGCCGGGCATCCGGTCAGCTGCTGGGATGCAAGGCTCTGGGAAAGCCAGGCTGCGGTCAATCTTGCCACTGTGTTTTCCCTGAGTGGTCAGGCGCTTCTCAGCGACAGTGTCGATGCCGGTTGGCGGCTGATGCTGGCCGGTGACAGCGGCGCGGTCGTGGCTGGCTGGGATGGCCGTGGGACTGAGCGGAGCGTGCAGTATGACGCCCTGCTCAGACCCGTTGCCATCATTGAAAACGGACGCTGCGTCGAGCGGCGGCAATACGGCGGGCCGGATACCAAGGGCCATAACCAGTGCGGCCAATGTATACGCCATGATGACCCGGCTGGTTCGCGAATGGATGACGAGTTCGCCCTGGCGGGTGGCGTGCTTGAACAGACGCGGCATTTTCTCTTCAATCCCGAAAATGTCGACTGGCCAGAACCGCTGACAGAACGTGACGCCTTGCTCGAATCTGGTCCAGGCGCAACTACGCGCTGGGCACGCAGTCCGCCTGGCGATGTCATCTCGCAGACGGACGCCCAGCGTAACGTCCAGACCTTTGCCCATAGTGTGGCAGGTCATATCGAGGCCATTTCACTCAGCCTCCCCGGGCAGACAGAGCGAATTCTGATTCACAGGATCGATTACGACGCTCAAGGCCACGTAACCTCGGAAACGGCTGGCAACGGTGTTATGACCAAGGCGTTGCATGACGCCGCAAATGGCCGTCTGATTGAACTCAAAGGCACACGAGCAGATGGCCAACTGCTGCAACATCTGCTGTATGACTACGACCCGGTGGGCAATGTCCTGCGTATTGAAGATCGCGCTCAGCCGACGCGGTACTATCGCAATCAGCGCCTTGAACCGGTGTCGACTTATCAATACGACACGCTGTATCAGTTGATCCAGGCTACGGGCACGGAGTCCGCGAAACGCAATCAAGGCCCGGTTTTTCCATCATTCCAGGTTCCCCCCGACCCGACGCAGCTAGCCAATTACAGGCAAACCTATCGTTATGATGCGAGCGGCAATCTGCTGCAACTGACTCACACTGGCACCCAGTCCCACTCGCGCACTCTGGTCACTTCGCAAACCAGCAATCGCAGCCTGCCGGTCATCAACGATCAACCGCCGGATGAAGCAGCCATCGCTGCCGCGTTCGACGCCAATGGCAATCTGAGTGAGCTGCAAGCCGGGCAAGCGATGAGCTGGGACTGGCGTAATCAGTTGCAGCAAGTGCGGCCTGTGGTTCGGGAAGCGGGTGACGACGACAAAGAGCGCTATGTCTACGACGCCAGTGGGCAACGCCTGCGCAAAATCCATACGACCAAGGCGAAAGCCGTTGTCCACAATGCCGAAGTGCGCTACTTGCCAGGCCTGGAGGTGCACAGCAACAGCGCCACAGCCGAGACCTTGCACGTTATCGTCACCCAGGCCGGGCGCAACGAGGTACGGGTGTTGCACTGGCAGGCGGGTCAACCCGAAGGACTTGAAAACGATCAGGTTCGCTACAGCTTCGCCGATCATCTGGGGTCCGGCACCCTGGAGCTGGATAAAAACGCGCACATCATCAGCCAGGAAAGTTACTACCCGTTTGGTGGTACGTCGTGGTGGGCAGGGCGCAGTACGATTGAAGCCAGCTATAAAACCATTCGATATTCTGGCAAGGAACGCGATGCAACAGGGCTGTACTACTACGGCTTGCGCTATTACGCGCCGTGGTTGCAGCGATGGATCAATCCGGATCCGGCGGGCACAGTGGACGGGATGAATCTATATCGTTTTGTCAGGAATTCGCCTTTGCGGTTTGCTGATCAACAAGGGGCTGCTCCCCACGACGTTCCCCTTACAGTCGTCGCAGACGACCTTTCCGAGTTCAAGCCTGAGCAGCAATTTAAAATATTTGCCGCCAGGGATGTTGCCGTTTCGTTATTGACGTTCACGCGTTCCGAGCTGTTAAAAGCATCACCAAGTGAAGACGTAAAGGAGGCATTCGACGCAACCTTTGGGGCGCTGGCCCCCAGCGCTCGCGCCGCTACGAGTATCGACGTGGAGGATTCCTTACGGCAGATGCATGAGCTCATTGAGGGCATCGGCAGTCCAGAATCCGATCTGACGCTGTTTCTTTTTAATGGACCCGAAAACATTCTCGCATCGACTCGTTTTCAAGGCGAGTTTCAGGAATCGGTCGAACGGATTGGGGTGTCGGCCTCCCTGCTTGCCAACTACGATGTGCTGGAAGTTGCACGATCCATTATTCATGAGGCCTCCCATGTCCAACTGAATACGATGGATGCGTTTTATTATCTGACGGATGCTGGCAAGCTCCTCGTCGACGGAGCGGATGCTGCACAGGTCGAGGCGTGGTCCAGCGAGATCCGAATGTCATTAAGAGAAATCTCGCAGCATGGCCCCGACGAAGAACAATTTGATCCTGCCGACTATATAGCCGCTATGCAGGCGTTGACCAAGAATGCGCGCACCCCGGCACAGCGAAAACAAGAGTTCTTGAGCAACACAACGACCCGGACTTTATTATTGCAGATGAATGCCGACACGCTTTCGTCGCTGGTCATGGCGACCGGCCAGCCTGTCCGATATGCACAAACACGGATGAATCAGCCTGGAAATTAGGTGATCAATGGCAGTACCCGCTAGTGCAGATACAGAGTGCCATTGACGCCTGAAAAAACGGTGCCTGTCTGGGCACCGTTTCAACAAAAAAGGCGTTGTCGGGGTAATTACAGAATCGGCTTGCCGCCCGTCACTGCATAGCGCGAGCCGGAAATGTAACTGGCTTCGTCCGAGGCCAGCAGCACATAGATCGGCGAAACTTCCACCGGCTGCCCCGGGCGTCCCAGCGGTGTCTCGCTGCCGAAGCTTTTCACGTCTTCATCGGTCATGGTCGCCGGGATCAGAGGCGTCCAGATCGGGCCGGGTGCCACGCTGTTCACACGGATGCCCTTCTCGCCCAGCAACTGCGCCAGGCCACCGGTGAAGTTGGCAATCGCGCCCTTGGTGGTCGCGTAGGCCAGCAGCGTCGGCTTGGGCATGTCCGAATTCACCGAACTGGTATTGATGATCGAGCCGCCCCGTGGCATATGCGGAACCGCAGCCTTGCAGATGCGAAACATTGCGGTGATGTTGATATCGAAGGTCTTGACCCACTCTTCGTCGGAGATTTCGTCCAGCGTTTCATGCGTCATCTGGAACGCAGCGTTGTTGACCAGCACATCGATGCGACCAAACTCTGCAACGGTCTTGCTCACGATGTCTTCGCATTGCTGCTTCTGTGCCAGGTCGCCCGGCAACAGCAGGCATTTGCGGCCCGCCTCTTCGACCCAGCGCTTGGTTTCTTGCGCGTCCTCATGCTCGTTCAAGTAGGAGATCGCGACCTGCGCGCCTTCCCGTGCAAAGGCAATCGCCACTGCGCGGCCGATGCCGCTGTCAGCGCCGGTGATCAGAGCGATCTTGCCCTGCAGACGTCCGGAGCCCTTGTAGCTCTTTTCACCGCAATCGGGATAGGGGTCCATCTTGCCCTGCATGCCTGGAACTTCCTGTGGCTGACTGGCAAATGGCGGCTTTGGGTATTCTTCGTTCATCTGAATAAATCTCGCTGAATAAAAGTTCTGACTGAAGTGCTGAAGCCCTTGCCGATCGCCTGTGGCGGATACGACAAGGGCTTTCAACCAAAGGGCTGGTCAAACGCGGTTATCACGCACCTGGCTTGAGCACTACCTTGGTCCAGCCTTCATCACGCGCATCGAAGTGCTTGTAGGCGTCAGGGCCCTCTTCAAGCTTCAGGCGATGGGAAATGATCTGCGACGGCTTGGCGCGACCGTGGTGGATCAGCTCGGCGAGGCGACGGTTGTAAGCCTTGACGTTGGCCTGACCGGTACGGATCTGCTGGCCCTTGAACCAGAACGAGCCGAAGTCGAAGGCCATCTTGCCTTCCTTGGCGAGGTCGCTTTTGGCGCCCGGATCCTGCGGCACGAAAACGCCCACGACACCGATTCCGCCAGTCGCCTTGGTCGAGGCAACGAGGTTGTTCATGGTGACGTGATTGGCCTCGTGACCATGACGGTCGCAGCACTGATAACCGACACACTCACAGCCTCGGTCGGTGCCTTTGCCATCAGTCAGATTGAGGATCTGATCCACCGCGCCCTGCGCCAGCGAGTTGATCGGCGTCGCGCCCATCTTCGCCGCGAGGGCCAGACGATCAGGATGGTTGTCGACCACGAACACTTGCGACGCGCCCTTGATCATTGCCGAGTGGGCAGCCATCAGACCGACCGGGCCGGCGCCGTAGATGGCAACGCTTTCGCCAGGCAGCAGCCCGGCCAGCTCGGTGGCATGCCAGCCGGTAGGAAAGATGTCCGAGAGCATGACGTAATCTTCTTCACGCTCGGCGGCATCTTCGGGCAACAGCAGGCAGTTGAAGTCGGCATACGGCACGCGCAGCAACTCGGCCTGGCCACCTTCGTGATCGCCCATATCGGCAAAACCATAGGCCGCGCCAGCGCTGCCAGGGTTGGCGGTCAGGCAATAGCCGGTCAGGCCCTTCTCACAGTTTTCGCAAAAGCCGCAGCCAATGTTGAACGGCAGGCACACCCAGTCGCCCACCTTGATGCGGTCAACGCCGGCGCCCACTTCAATCACCTGGCCGAGGTTCTCATGGCCGAAAATGCGCCCGGTCTCGAACGACGTGCGGCCTTCGTACATGTGCAGGTCCGAGCCACAGATATTCGTGGAGGTCACTCGGACAAGCGCATCTGTCGGCTTCTGAATCTTCGCATCCGGTACGTTTTTGACACTGACGTCACGCGGACCGCTATAGACGATGGCTTTCATGTTCGGAGTCTCCTCAGTAAAAAATTCGTTAGGGCTTTTTAGGGCTCACCGAATATCTGTCACAACCAGAAGGCGCCTGTTCAAAGCGATTGCCTTTACACCTGACGAATGGTCATCGATGAGTGCGAGATAGGCTCTGTACGAAAAGTCGGCGAGCGAAGGTCAGGCGAGGCAAAAACAGGCGAGGAAGCGGAGTCTACGTGTTGTAAATGAGCATTCCGAGCCTGTTTTTAACGAAGCATCACCGAGCGCAGCCACTTTTCGTACAGAGCCTAGAGCTGTGGGCGCGTATGGATTGAGGTAAATGAGATGAACGACAAGCCCGGTAGCCGCCGCAAATAAAGGATTTGCATGCTCAATCTTATGGTATACCATCAGACGAAATACAAAATTACTCGATCCGGGAGTCATTCATGAGCTTTGAAATTCGCAAGATCGTCACGTACACCGAAGAAACCTTTATCGAGGGTGGCAAAGCCACCGACAAACCGGTCACCATGATCGGACTGGCGGCGGTGATCAAGAACCCCTGGCTGGGCCGTGGTTTCGTCGAAGACCTGAAGCCGGAGATCCGCGCCAACTGCTCTGCACTGGGCGAGCTGATGGTCAAGCGCCTCACCGATGCGATTGGCGGTGCGGAAAAAATCGAGGCCTACGGCAAGGCTGCAGTGGTCGGCGCAGAAGGTGAAATCGAACACGCCTCGGCAGTGATCCATACCCTGCGCTTTGGCAATCATTACCGTGAGGCCGTCCAGGCCAAGAGCTACCTGAGCTTCACCAACAAACGCGGCGGCCCAGGTACGTCGATCCAGATTCCGATGATGCACAAGGACGATGAAGGGCTGCGCTCGCACTACATCACCCTGGAAATGCACATCGAAGATTCGCCCCGCGCCGACGAAATCATCATAGTCCTTGGCGCCGCCAACGGCGGACGCCTGCACCCGCGAATCGGCAATCGGTATATCGACCTGGAAGAGCTGGCCGCCGAAAAGGCCCAGTGATCCATCCCCTTTAACGTCCGCGCAGGAGCGATCCATGATTCAGCTCACCGCTGAACACACCCCGGCGGGTACCAGCTATCTGGCTACCGGCCAAGGTCACCCCGTGGTGTTGATTCACGGGGTGGGTCTGAACAAGGAAATGTGGGGCGGCCAGATCGTCGGTCTGGCCACGCATTACAAGGTCATCGCCTATGACATGCTCGGCCACGGTGCCAGCCCCCGCCCCGACCCGGAGACGGGTCTGCCGGGCTACGCCGAACAACTGCACGAGTTGCTGACGCATTTGCAGCTGCCGCAGGCGGCGGTCGTCGGTTTCTCCATGGGCGGCCTGGTGGCGCGTGCGTTCGCGCTGGAGTTTTCCCAGCACCTGTCGGGGCTGGTGGTGCTCAACAGCGTCTTCAATCGCAGCGCGGAACAGCGTGCCAGCGTCATTGCGCGCACCAGCCAGGCTGCCGAGCATGGCCCGGACGCCAACGCGGGCGAAGCGCTTTCGCGCTGGTTCAGCCGCGAGTATCAGGCGGCCAGTCCGGCGCAGATTGCGGCCATTCGGCACAACCTGGCCAGCAATGATCCTCAGGGATACCTGACCACGTACAAGCTGTTCGCCACTCAGGATATGTACCGCGCCGGGGATCTGGGCGATATTCGCGCACCGACGTTGATCGCCACCGGCGAACTTGACCCGGGATCGACGCCGGAAATGGCCCGCGAACTGGCCGCGCGTATCCCCGGTGCCGAGGTCGCGATATTGCCCGATCAACGCCATATGATGCCGGTTGAATCGCCGCGTCTGGTCAACCAGGTGTTGCTCGGTTTCTTCGAAAAGATCGGCCTCGACAAACCGGCGTCCGCTCACCATTCGATCAAGGGGATTGTTGCATGAGCCTTACCCGCTTTCAGATGTGCATCGACGGTCAGTGGGTCGATGCGTTGTCCGGCAAGACCTTCGACAGCCTCGACCCGGCGCTGGCCGAACCCTGGGCGCAACTGCCGGATGCCGACGAAGCCGACGTCGAACGGGCCGTTCAGGCCGCCCAGAAAGCCTTCGAGGGGCAGGCCTGGCGCGGCCTGACGGCCACGGCACGCGGCAAGCTTCTGCGTAAGCTGGGCGACCTGATTGCCGAAAACAAGGAGCAACTGGCGCAGCTGGAAAGCCGCGACAACGGCAAACTGATTCGCGAGACCCGCGGGCAGGTCGGCTACCTGCCGGAGTTCTTTCATTACACCGCAGGGCTGGCTGACAAACTCGAAGGCGGCACCCTGCCCCTCGACAAGCCGGACCTGTTCGCCTACACCGTGCACGAACCGATGGGCGTGGTGGCCGGAATCATCCCCTGGAACAGCCCGCTGTACCTGACCGCCATCAAGCTGGCCCCGGCACTGGCGGCAGGCAACACCATCGTTCTCAAACCCTCGGAACACGCTTCGGCCACCGTGCTCGAACTGGCGCGTCTGGTACTTGAAGCCGGCATTCCGCCTGGCGTGGTCAATGTCATCACCGGTTACGGCCCGACCACTGGCGCGGCCCTCACCCGGCACCCGCTGGTGCGCAAGATAGCCTTCACCGGTGGCGCGGCCACGGCGCGACATGTGGTGCGCAGCAGCGCGGAGAACTTCGCCAAACTGTCGCTGGAGCTGGGCGGAAAATCACCCAACATCATCTTCGCCGACGCCGACCTGGACAGCGCCATCAATGGCGCCGTCGCCGGCATCTATGCGGCGTCCGGGCAAAGCTGTGTTTCCGGCTCGCGACTGCTGGTGCAGGACGAAATCTACGACGAATTCGTTGAACGCCTGGCCGAACGCGCCAGTCGGATCCGGATCGGCAATCCGCAGGATGAAGGCACCGAAATGGGCCCGATGGCCACCGCCCAGCAACTGGCCGTGGTAGAAGGCCTGGTAGCTGACGCGCTGGCCGAAGGTGCACGCCTGCGTCTGGGCGGCAAGCGACCGGCGCTGGACAGCAAAGGCTGGTTCTATGAACCTACGCTGTTCGAGTGCGATCACAATTCGATGAAGATCATGCAGGAAGAAGTGTTCGGTCCGGTGGCCTCGGTGATTCGTTTCAAGGACGAAGCCGAAGCGCTGGCCATCGCCAACGACTCCCAGTTCGGCCTCGCCGCCGGCATCTGGACCCGTGACCTGGGACGCGCGCACCGTCTGGCGCGGGATATTCGCTCAGGTATCATCTGGGTGAATACGTATCGAGCCGTGTCGGCCATGGCGCCTATCGGTGGTTTCAAAAATAGCGGCTACGGTCGTGAGAGCGGGATAGACTCCGTGCTGGCCTACACCGAACTGAAAACGGTGTGGATCAACCTTTCGCAGGCGCCCATGCCTGATCCATTTGTCATGCGTTAACGAGGCCGCTGCGATGATAGAACCCGGTATTTACAAAGAAGTCATGGCGTCATTCCCTTCGGGCGTGACCATCGTCACCACCCTGGACCCTGAGGGCAATCTGGTCGGCATTACTGCCAGCGCATTCAGCGCGCTGTCCATCGACCCGGCACTGGTGCTGTTCTGCCCCAACTACGAATCGGACACTTACCCGGTGTTGCGCGACAGCAGGAAATTCGCGATTCACCTGCTGTCTGCCGATCAGCAGACAGAAGCCTATGCGTTTGCCAGCAAGGGCAAGGACAAGACCAAGGGCATCGAGTGGCAGTTGAGCGAGCTGGGTAACCCGCTGCTGGGCAACTCCACAGCGATCATCGAGTGTGAACTGTGGCGCGAATACGACGGCGGCGATCACGCGATCATTGTCGGCGCGGTAAAAAATCTGATCCTGCCCGCGACGCCGGTCACACCGATGATTTATCACCGGGGCAAGATGGGCGCACTGCCAGCCATCGTCTGAGGCGGCTCAGGGCGGTTTTGGTGGTTGCAGGCATGGGCGTGATAAACTCGGCCACGACCCGGGTTCATCCGTCCGGGCCATGCAGCAGCCCGCGCAGTGTGCGGGTTGCCGACATGAGCGAGACTTTATTTCCAGTCACGTTTTTACTTTGACAGCCCCATTCCGAGCACACCCGATGAAACGCCTGCCTCTCGACGACACCTTCAAGGTCAACCGCAACCCCGTCACGCTGCGCGAGATCGTGCTGGACAAGCTGCGCAGCGCAATCATGAACTTTCAGCTGCTGCCGGGTGACCGTCTGGTCGAGCGTGATCTGTGTGACCGCCTCGGTGTGAGCCGCACCTCGGTACGCGAGGCACTGCGCCACCTGGAATCCGAAGGTCTGGTCGAGTTCGCCGATGCCAAGGGCCCGCGTGTTGCCATCATCACGCTGGCTGACGCGTGCGATATCTACGAGCTGCGCTGCGTGCTCGAAGGCCTGATCGTTCAGCTGTTTACCCTGCGGGCCAAACCCAAGGACATTCGCGCACTGGAAAAAGCCCTGGAGGAAAATCGTCAGGCGCTCAAGGAAGGCGAACTGCAGCAGGTGATCGACTCGGTCCAGGGTTTCTACGATGTACTGCTGGAAGGCTCGGGCAACCATGTGGCCGCGACCCAGTTACGCCAGTTGCAGGCGCGCATCAGCTACCTGCGCGCCACCTCGGTATCCCAGGAAAACCGCCGCGGTGCCAGCAACAAGGAAATGGAGCTCATGGTCGAAGCGATCAAGAGCGGCGACCCGCTGGCCGCGCATCAGGCGTCGGTCGATCACGTACGCAACGCCGCACGCGTGGCGCTGGAATACCTCAAATCCAAGCAGGACGAAGTCAGCAAAGTCCGTGACATCGTCGCCCCCGTCGCGCTGAAAGAACCTCGCATAGGTCGCTGAAATGGCCACACCGCGCTTCTGTCCCCAATGCGGTAGCGCTGATCTGGTTAAGCGTGTGCCGTCGGGCGATACGCATGTGCGGTTGGTCTGTGGCGGCTGTCAGTACATTCACTACGTCAACCCGAAGATCATCGCGGGTTGCATCATCGAGCAGGAAGGCAAGTACCTGCTCTGCCAGCGTGCCATCCCGCCGCGCCCCGGCACCTGGACGCTGCCTGCCGGTTTCATGGAAAACGGTGAAACCACCGAGCAGGCGGCGCTGCGTGAAGTCTGGGAAGAAACCGGTGTACGCGCCGAGATTCTTTCGCCCTACTCCATTTTCAGCGTGCCGCGCATCAGCGAAGTCTACATCGTGTTCCGTGCCATCGCGCTGGAGGTGACCGGCCAGTTCGGCCCGGAAACCCTGGACTACAGATTCTTCGCCGCCGAAGACATACCGTGGGACAGCATCTATTACCCCGCTATCCGGCAGATACTGGAACGCTATATCGAAGAACGTCAGGCCGGTGTCTACGGTATTTATATCGGCAACGACGACACCGGCAAGGTGCACTTTATCCGGTGAACGCCTGAAGCTTTCAGCTCGCCACTGAACGCCTAAAACTGCCCCTCGACGATCACGATCTCGGCCTTGGAAGCGCCCTGCCTGTGGCTCATCGCATTCTGATACTCGGGCGACTGATAACAGGCCAGCGCCTTTTCGTAGGATTCAAATTCGATAATCACCGTGCGCTGCGGCGTGCCGCGCCCTTCAAGCGCCTCGGAACGCCCGCCGCGCGCCAGGAACCTGCCATCGAACAGCTCGAAAGCCGCCGGGGCGCGCTGGGTGTATTGGCTGTACTGCTGGGGGTCGGTCACATCAACGTGTGCAATCCAATAGGCTTTCATCGCGATCTCACTGTTTCATTGATAGGCAATCTGTGGAATATTCTGTCTTATGGTATACCACGATTCATCCACCCATAAAACCGGGAAACTGACTATGGCGTTCGATCGCATCGAAGACATCATTGAAGACTACCGCCAGGGCAAGATGGTGTTGCTGGTCGACGACGAAGACCGGGAAAACGAAGGCGATCTGCTACTCGCCGCCGACTGCTGTTCGCCGCAGGCAATCAGCTTCATGGCTCGCGAAGCGCGCGGTCTGATCTGCCTGACGCTGACCGACGAGCACTGTCAGCGTCTGGGCCTGGAACAGATGGTGCCCAGCAACGGCAGCGTATTCGCCACCGCGTTCACGGTATCCATCGAGGCGACGACGGGTGTGACCACCGGCATCAGCGCGGCAGATCGTGCGCGTACCGTGCAGGCCGCCGTCAACCCGCACGCGGTACCGGAGGACCTGGTGCAGCCGGGCCATATCTTTCCATTGCGCGCTCGCGACGGCGGCGTGCTGACCCGCGCCGGGCATACCGAAGCGGGCTGCGACCTGGCCCGGCTGGCCGGTTTCACGCCAGCGTCGGTCATCGTTGAAGTGATGAATGATGACGGCAGCATGGCCAGAAGACCCGACCTGGAAGTGTTCGCCAAAAAGCACGGTATTCGCATCGGCACCATCGCCGACCTGATCCATTACCGCCTGAGCACCGAACACACCATCGTCAGGATTGGCGAGCGCGAACTGCCGACCGTGCACGGCACCTTCCGTCTGTTCAGCTACGAAGACCGCATCGAAGGTGGCGTGCACATGGCCATGGTGATGGGCGACATCCGGCGCGACGCCGCCACGCTGGTACGCGTCCATGTGGTCGACCCGCTGCGCGACCTGGTCGGCGCCGAATACAACGGGCCTGCCAACTGGACACTCTGGGCCGCCCTGCAACGTGTCGCACAGGAAGGTCACGGTGTGGTAGTGGTGCTGGCCAATCACGAATCGTCCCAGGCGCTGCTGGAGCGCATCCCGCAACTCACCCAGCCACCCCGTCAATACACCCGCTCGCAATCGCGCATTTATTCCGAGGTCGGTACGGGCGCACAGATCTTGCAGGACCTGGGCGTCGGCAAGCTGCGCCACCTCGGCCCGCCACTGAAATACGCAGGGTTGACCGGCTACGATCTGGAAGTGATTGAAAGTATTCCGTTTCCCGGCTGACCAGGCAAAAACTCGTCACGCGAGCCCGATAATCCGCCGCCTGCAACCACAGGCGCTGACCGGAAACCCGACCATGAAGGCGTTTTGAAAGGGCAAAACGCTTGCAGAAAGTTTGGAATACCATAATATGACATTCCATAAATACAAGATCTGGTCAGACGCGCCCGGCAAGGGAAAGCACTAATAACAGCACCTGACCTGTACAAGGTTTCAAGGCCCATTGGACCTACTGCTCCCGATTACGCGGGCAAGAAAAGCCCGCTCAAAACACAACAAATGAGGGCGTAAAAATGGTGTTGAACAAACGTGCAACAGCAGTCCTGGCCGCTGGCGTGCTGGCTTTCTCGAGTGTCGCCGCTATTGCCGCCGAGAGCGTCAACTTCGTGAGCTGGGGCGGCTCCACGCAGGACTTCCAGAAGGAGGCCTGGGCCGCTCCATTCAGCAAGGCTAGCGGCATCACCGTCGTGCAGGATGGTCCTACCGACTACGGCAAACTCAAGGCCATGGTCGAAAGCGGTAACGTGCAGTGGGACGTTGTCGATGTCGAAGCCGACTTCGCCCTGCGCGCCGCCAGCGAAGGCCTGCTGGAGCCTCTGGACTTCAGCGCCATCAAACGCGACGAGATCGACAAGCGCTTCGTGACTGACCACGGTGCCGGTTCGTTCTTCTTCTCCTTCGTGCTCGGCTACAACGAAAGTAAAGTCGGCGGCAAGGCGCCTGGCGACTGGGCCGCGATGTTCGACACCAAGACCTACCCGGGCAAGCGCGCGCTGTACAAGTGGCCAAGCCCCGGCGTGCTGGAACTGGCCCTGCTGGCCGATGGTGTAGCGCCCGACAAGCTTTACCCGCTGGACCTCGACCGCGCCTTCAAGAAACTCGACACCATCAAGAAGGACATCGTCTGGTGGGGCGGCGGCGCGCAATCCCAGCAACTGCTGGCTTCCGGCGAAGTGTCGATGGGGCAGATGTGGAACGGCCGGGTCTACGCCCTGCAACAGGATGGCGCCCCAGTGGGGGTGAGCTGGAAGCAGAACCTGGTCATGGCTGACTTTCTGGTCGTACCCAAGGGTGCAAAAAACAAGGACGCCGCGATGAAATTCATCGCCAACGCGACCAGCGCCAAAGGCCAGGCAGACTTCTCCAACCTCAGTGCCTATGCCCCGGTCAATACCCAGAGCGTTGCGCGCCTGGACTCTACGCTGGCACCTAACCTGCCGACCGCGCACGTTGCCGATCAAATCACTCTCGACTTCGCATACTGGGCCAAGAACGGCGCTGATATTGCGACACGGTGGAACGAATGGCTGGTCAAGTAAAGATGACAGCGGTTGCTCCTCGTCAATCCATGCCGGCCGGGGGTGCTTCCAGCACCGCTGGCGCGGCCAGCCAGAAGGCGCCGGGCATGCCGCCATCCCCTTCCGTCGCACAGCGCTGGCGTGGCAGCCGCAATCTGCTTCCGGCGCTGATATTCCTCGGACTGTTCTTCTTCGCGCCGCTGATTGCTCTACTGCTGCGAGGCGTGCTTGAACCGGTGCCGGGCCTTGGCAACTATGAGCAACTGTTTGCCAACTCGGCCTACTCGCGGGTGCTGCTCAATACCTTTTCCGTAGCCGGTCTGGTGACGCTGTTCAGTCTGCTGCTGGGCTTTCCGCTCGCCTGGGTGATCACCCTGGTGCCGCGCGGCTGGGGCCGCTGGATTCTCAATATCGTGCTGCTGTCGATGTGGACCAGCCTGCTGGCCCGCACCTATTCGTGGCTGGTGCTGTTGCAGGCCTCCGGGGTCGTCAACAAGGCCTTGATGGCCATGGGTATCATCGATCAACCGCTGGAAATGGTGCACAACCTGACCGGTGTGGTGATCGGCATGAGCTACATCATGATTCCGTTCATCGTCCTGCCATTGCAGGCGACCATGCAGGCCATCGATCCCATGGTGCTGCAGGCGGGCTCGATCTGCGGTGCCAGCCCTTGGAGCAATTTCTTCAGAGTGTTTCTGCCACTGTGCCGTCCTGGGCTGTTTTCCGGAGGCCTGATGGTGTTTGTCATGTCACTCGGTTACTACGTCACCCCGGCACTGCTCGGCGGCGCGCAGAACATGATGCTGCCCGAATTCATCGTCCAGCAGGTGCAGTCGTTCCTCAACTGGGGGCTGGCCAGTGCCGCCGCTGCGTTGTTGGTGCTGATCACGCTGGTGCTGTTCTACTTCTACCTGAAGCTCCAGCCGGAATCACCGGTCGGCGCCAGCAACGCGAGGTAAACCGCCATGCTCCTGACACCCAATGCCATGAGCCCCGGCTTGCGTACGGGCCTGTACCTGACCACCGCCCTGATCGCGCTGTTCCTGTTGCTGCCGATCCTGTTCATCGTCCTGCTGTCGTTCGGTTCCTCGCAGTGGCTGGTGTTCCCGCCGCCCGGCTGGACGCTGAAGTGGTATCAGCAGTTTTTTTCCAACCCGGACTGGATGGCCGCGGCCATGTCCAGCTTCAAGGTCGCGATCCTGACCACCCTCGCCTCGGTGGCGCTGGGCCTGCCCACCGCGTTCGCACTGGTGCGTGGCCGGTTTCCGGGGCGTGATTTTCTGTACGGCGTCTTCACACTGCCGATGATCGTGCCGCTGGTGATCATCGCCGTCGCGGTCTACGCGCTGTTTCTCAAGCTCGGTTACACCGGCACATTGTTTTCCTTCGTCGTCAGCCATGTGATCGTCGCGTTGCCGTTCACCATCATCTCGATCATCAATTCGCTGAAGCTGTTCGACCAGTCCATCGAGGATGCTGCGGTCATCTGCGGCGCTTCACGCTTGCAGGCCATCTACAAGGTGACCTTTCCCGGGATCCGGCCGGGCATGATGGCCGGCGCGCTGTTCGCGTTCCTGGTGTCGTGGGACGAGGTGGTGCTGAGCGTGATGATGGCCAGCCCGACCCTGCAAACCCTTCCCGTGAAAATGTGGACCACCCTGCGTCAGGACCTGACGCCGGTCATCGCCGTCGCCTCAACGCTGCTGATCGCCCTGTCGGTGCTGATCATGTTCATCGCCGCGACCCTGCGTCGCCGCAACGAAGCCAGGAGTACGTCATGAGTGCCGTGATCAAAGACCCCGCCCATCAGCACCAGAACACACTGGTCAGCCTGTGTAATCTGAACAAGCACTACGGAAATTTCGCCGCTGTCGACGACATTTCCCTGGACATCCAGGACGGTGAATTCCTGACCTTTCTGGGCTCCAGCGGCTCGGGAAAAAGCACCACGCTGTCGATGCTCGCCGGCTTCGAAACGCCCAGCTCGGGCGAGATTCTGGTGGGTGGCAAATCGCTGGTGAATGTGCCGCCACACAAGCGCGACATCGGCATGGTGTTTCAGCGCTACTCGCTGTTCCCGCACCTGTCGGTACGCGACAACATTGCCTTTCCACTGGCGATCCGCAAGCTGCCTGCGGCCGAGCGCGAGAAGAAAGTCGATGCGATGCTCAAGCTGGTTCAGCTGGAAGCCTTTGCTCATCGGCGCCCGTCGCAATTGTCCGGCGGCCAGCAGCAACGGGTCGCCATCGCCCGGGCGCTGGTCTACGAGCCGCGCATCCTGCTGATGGACGAGCCTCTGGGCGCACTGGACAAGAAGCTGCGCGAAGACCTGCAGGACGAACTGCGTCAGTTGCATCGTCGCCTGGGCATCACTATCGTTTACGTGACCCATGACCAGGAAGAAGCCATGCGCCTGTCACAGCGCATCGCCATTTTCAGCCATGGCAAGATTGTCGGTCTGGGCTCGGGCTATGACCTGTACCAGGATCCGCCGAATGCGTTCGTCGCTTCGTTTCTCGGCAACTCGAACTTCCTCAGGCTCAAGGCCCAGGGCAATGCCGTAGCGACCTTCGAAGGCAGCACACTGGCGATTCGCTTGACCGCGGGGCTCAAGACCGATCAGGACGTGCTGCTCATGGTGCGCCCGGAGAAAGCCCAGGCGCTGAGCGTGTCCCAGGCAGCGGCCATGCCGCTTGAAGCAGGCTGGAACGAGGTAAGCGCCACGGTTACTGAAGTGCTTTTTCTCGGCGAGAGCCAGACATGCTCGGTGGTCTCAGCCGGAGGCACTGCCATGACCGTCAAAGCGCTTTCCGCGAACGGCATGTCGCTCAAGGCGGGCGACCCGGTGCGCGTGCGCTGGGCGGCCGCAGACGCGTGCATCTACACCGAGTGGACCGACAGCGACCTGAACAAGGCCGCCGGCACGCACTGATAGTGCCTTAGTGGTTGACGGGTGAAGGATGCAGGGCAAGGTAGTCGCGCAGAAACTCCACCGTGACGCGGACCTTGGCCGAACTCATCAGCGGCGAGGTATGCACCGCCCAGATGTCTGCATCCTGGCGGTAATCCGGCAACACCTGAACCAGCCGGCCCTCGGCCAGGTCAGTGCGCACATCCCATAGCGAACGCAGCAACACCCCGCGCCCGTCCAGGCACCACTGACGGGCGATTTCGCCGTGGTTGGTAGACAGGCTGCCGGTCACCTTGACGGTTTCGGCACCCTGCGGCCCGTTGAGGTGCCAGATGCCGAATGGCCGGTCGCGCTCCTTGATCACCAGGCAATCGTGATTGGCCAGCTCACCAAGATTAAGCGGCGTGCCATGAACGTCGAGGTAGCCGGGGCTCGCGCACAGAACCCGCCAGTTGTTGGCCAGATGCCTGGCGCGCAGGTGCGGGGCGACTTCATTGCCGACGCGGATATCCAGATCGACGCCCTCCTCGATCAGATCGACCAGCCGGTCCTGAATGTCCAGGCGGATATCCAGCTTCGGATAACGCGCCGCCAGCTCCGACAACGCAGGCGCGACGAAACGGCGGCCAAAGCCCTGACTGCTGACGACCCGCAACAAGCCACTCGGCTCGCCGTGCAGCGCCGCCACTTCGTCACCCATCTGCTGCACTGAATCGAGCATGCCCTTGGCCCACTCGTAGACGCGCTCGCCATCTTCGGTAATCGACACCTGCCGGGTCGAGCGGTGTAGCAACACCACACCCATGCCCTGCTCCAGCAAACGAATACGCTTGCTGACGTAGGCCGCGGACATGCCCAGCTCATCCGCAGCCCCGACGAAGCTTGAACGCCGGGCCACATGAACGAACACATTCAAATCATCGAGGCTGGGGTATTTATTCACGATTCGTGTTTTCTCAGTGCATTAATCAGCTGATTATCTTTATATCGTGCGCTTATAGCATGGATGGCCTGTGCAACTCATTCATCGCACACCCGTAATGGATCGATTCAGAGAGAGCGCCGCCATGAACAACAAGAAACTGCGTATTGCTGCCATCGCCGGTGACGGCATCGGCCTGGAAGTGCTGCCCGAAGGGGTACGCGTGGTGCAGGCCGCTGCCGCACGGCACGGGCTGGAACTGGAGTTCGAATACTTCGAATGGGCCAGCTGCGATTACTACCTGAAACACGGCAAGATGATGCCGGACGACTGGTTCGAACAGCTCAAAGGCTTTGACTCGATCTTCTTCGGCGCCGTCGGCTGGCCGGAAAAGGTCCCGGATCACATCTCGCTGTGGGGCTCGCTGCTCAAGTTTCGCCGCGAATTCGACCAGTACGCGAATATCCGTCCGGTGCGGCTGTTTCCCGGCGTGCCCTGCCCGCTGGCCAATCGCAAACCGGGCGACATCGACTTTGTCGTGGTCCGGGAAAACACCGAAGGTGAATACTCGTCGCTGGGCGGGATCATGTTCGAAAACACCGACAACGAATTCGTGTTGCAGGAATCGGTATTCACCCGTCGTGGTGTCGACCGCATTCTCAAGTTCGCCTTCGAGATGGCCAGCAAACGCGAGCGCAAGCACGTGACCTCGGCGACCAAATCCAATGGCATGGCCATCAGCATGCCGTACTGGGACAAGCGCACCGAAGCGATGGCCAGCCGGTACCCCGGCATCAGCTGGGACAAGCAACACATCGACATTCTCTGCGCCCGTTTCGTGCTGCAACCCGAGCGCTTCGACGTGGTGGTGGCGTCCAACCTGTTCGGCGACATCCTCAGCGACCTCGGCCCGGCCTGCGCAGGCACCATCGGCATTGCGCCGTCAGCCAACCTCAATCCCGAGCGCCACTTCCCGTCGCTATTCGAACCGGTTCACGGCTCGGCCCCGGACATCTTCGGCCAGAACATCGCCAACCCGATCGCCATGATCTGGTCAGGTGCGCTGATGCTCGAATTCCTCGGCCAGGGCGATCAACGCTTCACTGCGGCCCATGACGAGATCATCACCGCCATCGAGCAAGTGATCGCCAACGGCGACGTCACGCCGGATCTGGGCGGCACGCTTTCGACTCAGCACGTGGGTGCGGCGATTGCCGAGCGGGTTTCTGCAGGCCGTTAAACGTTCGCCGGTTCGCTGCGCTGTTCCAGCAGCTCGACAAAGCGGGTCAGGCTGCGCGACACCGTGCCCCGGCGCCAGATCAGCCAGGTGTGCAGGTAGCGAAACTTCTCGGACAACGGCCAGATACTGACCGTGGCGCAGCCGGGCATGCTTTCCAGCATGCTGCGCGGCATCAGCGCCAGCCCGGCACCGGCGCTGACGCAGGCGAGCATGCCGTGGTAGGACTCCATTTCATGGATCTTGCCCGGCACTGCCGCGTCATCGGTGAACCAGCGTTCAAAGTGATGGCGGTACGAGCAGTTGGCACGAAACGCATAAATACTCTCTCCGCTGACGTCCCGCCCGCGCTTGACCGGCGCATGATTGAGCGGCGCGATGATGACCATTTCCTCTTCGAAGACCGGCACGCCGTCGAGCGACGGATGCTGCACCGGCCCGTCGACGAACGCAGCCACCAGTCTACCGGCCAGCACGCCGTCGATCATGGTTCCGGACGGGCCGGTGGACAGGTCCAGCTCGACCTTGGCGTTCTGCTGGTTGTAGGCGGCCAGCAGCGCAGGAATCCTGACCGCAGCCGTGCTTTCCAGCGACCCCAGTGCAAAAGGCCCCTGTGGCTCCTCCCCGGACACGGCAGAACGCGCTTCCTGCACCAGATCCAGGATGCGTCGCGTGTAGTCGAGAAAATTCCAGCCTGCAGGAGACAGGCGCAAGCGGTGCTTCTCGCGAATGAACAGGTCGACGCCCAGATCCTGCTCCAGCTGCTTGATGCGTGTGGTCAGGTTCGAGGGCACCCGGTGGATGTGCTGCGCGGCGGCGCTGATGCTGCCGTGTTCAGCCACTGCCTTGAAGATCTCCAGCTGAATCAGATCCATATCATTCTCCAAACATGAACGTTACGCTCATTATTATTCAGTTTTAGAAAGCATTGCACGCCTATATTCTGGTCCCACTTCCACCTCAACAGGATGGCGCAATGACTACTGTCACCAGCAACACCCATGCAATCTCGATCAACCCTGCCACCGGCGAGCAGATCGGCCACTATGCCTTCGAATCCGCCGCCGCGCTGGATCAAAGCCTGTCGCGTGCGGCTGCCGGTTTTGCCGGCTGGAAGCGCACGCCGGTTCAGCAACGTGCGCAACTGATCGTCGCCATGGGCCAGGCCCTGCGCGATGACGTCGAAAACATTGCCCGCATGATCAGCCAGGAAATGGGCAAGCCCGTTGCCCAGGCCCGAGGCGAGATCGAGAAATGCGCCCAGTTGTGCGACTGGTACGCGGCACAAGGCCCGGCGATGCTGGTGGCCGAAGCAACTCAGGTCGAGCATGACAAGGCGCGGATCGAGTACCGTCCGCTGGGCCCGATTCTCGCGGTAATGCCGTGGAATTTTCCGATCTGGCAAGTGCTGCGCGGCGCGATTCCGACCCTGCTGGCCGGTAACACCTATGTGCTCAAGCACGCGCCCAACGTAATGGGCTGCGCTTACCTGATGCTCGGCGCCTTCAAGCGTGCCGGCTTCCCGGAGGGTGTGTTCGAGGTCATCAACGTGACCCCGGAAGGCGTTTCAAACGCCATTGCCGACCCGCGCATCGCAGCTGTCACTCTGACCGGCAGCGTGCGTGCCGGCCAGGCCATCGGCGCCCAGGCCGGTGCGGCACTGAAGAAGTGCGTGCTGGAACTGGGCGGCTCCGACCCGTTCATCGTGCTCAATGATGCGGACCTGGATCAGGCTGTGAAGGCCGCGGTGATTGGCCGCTTCCAGAACACCGGGCAGGTCTGTGCAGCGGCCAAGCGTCTGATCATCGAGCAAGGCGTGGTCGAGGAGTTCACCCGCAGGTTCGTCGAGCAAACGCGTCAACTGGTAACGGGCGATCCTCTTTCCGGCGAAACCTACATTGGCCCCATGGCGCGTTTCGATCTGCGCGACGAGCTGGATGCCCAGGTACAGGACACGCTCGCCGAAGGCGCCACGCTGTTGCTGGGCGGCAAAAAAGCTGAAGGCCAGGGCAATTATTACGAGCCGACCGTGCTCGGTGACGTCACCGACCGGATGACTTCGTTCAGGCAGGAGCTGTTCGGGCCGGTTGCGTCGATCATCACCGCCCGCGACGCGCAGCACGCTCTGGAGCTGGCCAATGACAGTGATTTCGGCCTGACCGCGACGGTTTATACCCGCGACCTGCAACTGGCAGAGCGCATGACCGAGGAACTGGAAACCGGCGGTGTGTTCATCAACGGCTACAGCGCTTCAGACCCGCGCGTGACCTTTGGTGGTGTGAAGAAAAGCGGTTTTGGCCGTGAGCTGTCGCACTTTGGAGTACGCGAGTTCTGCAATGCACAGACTGTGTGGCGGGATCGTCACTGAGGGTGCAGAAGATACAAAGCCCTTGCGGGACTGGCCGGGATGGCGATTCGCGTTGCTCACCAAGGAGCAGGTGTAGCCGCTGAGTATTGACTGATCAGTCAGTCCCCCTTCGCGAGCAAGCTCGCTAGCACGGGAGCCATCTGTGGGAGCAATGAGTGTGCTTGTGTGGGAGTGAGCTTGCTCACGAAGAGGCCCTTACGGTCGGCGAGGATCGTCAGGGCCAGACATCGCGATTACTCGTCGCCCGTATCCACCACCGCAGGCTCACCGATCGTATAGAAATGCCCGCCCGCGACGTAATGCAGGCTGCGCCATTTCGGGTCGGCCTTTTCGAATTCCCAGTGCCCGTCGTTGAACACGCGGTTGTCAGCCCAGGCGCCCACCACTTCACCGATGAACAAGTCGTAGGTCTGCTGATTGTGCGGCTCGGGAATGACCTTGCAGATCAGCCAGGCCGAACATCCGGCCACCAGCGGCGAGTCATGCCCGTCGATGCGAAACAGGTCCACATTGGCCTTGTCCAGCTTGTCCGGAGTGAAGACCTTGCTCTGGGTGCCGACGTCGAAGGTCATCTGCAATTGATCCAGATTGGGCACCTGCAGGGCAAAGTAGCCGCTCTTCTCCACCAGTCCGCGGGTCTTGGTCATCTTGTCGATGACCAGCGTCACCTTCGGTGGCGAGAAGTCCAGCGCACAGGCCCAGGCCGCAGCCATGACGTTATGCGTGCCCTCGTGGCTGGATGAGACCAGCACGGTCGGCCCGTGGTTGAGCAAACGGTAGGCTTTTTCCAGCTCGACAGGACGAATATGATTGTCCACTTGAAACCCTCGAAAAACATGATTCGTGCCGCTACCGGCAAGGCAGCGAAATAAGGCATTGTGCGTGCATCGGCAGAACTGCAGGGTGCGCCGCGCAAACCGCACGCGCCCTCTCCTTTCACCCACTCATAAGGTTTCGGATTGAGCAGCATAGACAGCCAGATCCCCGAAGTGTTCGCCCTGGTCCTCGCAGCCGGCCGCAGCAGGCGCTTTGCCGGTGACAAGCGGCAGGCGCTTCTGCCGTGCGGGCGGACCCTGCTGACGGCAAGCCTGGAAAACGCGCAAAACGCATTCGCCAAAACGGCGGTGGTATTGCGCCCTGATGACCAGGCGGATGCGCTGGGAGTTGCCTCGAACATCACGATCATCCGCAGCGAACAGGTCGAACTGGGGATGGGCCACAGCCTGGCGAGCGCCGTTGCGGCAGTGATGGACTCCTCTGCCGATGCGGTTGCCGTTGTTCTTGCGGACATGCCCTGGATACAGCCACAGACCCTGCATGACCTGGCCAGAATGGCCGATCCCCAGCGCATCGTCCTGCCAATGCATGAAGGCCAGCGTGGCCATCCGGTGATCATCGGTCGACGATTCTGGCCGGCACTGCTGAAACTGGAAGGCGATCAGGGCGCGAAGGCCCTGATCACGAATAACCCCGAGGCGTGTGACCTACTGTATTGCGATGACCCTGGCATCCTGCGCGACGCCGACACCCCTTCAGCACTGGCAGAAGCCTGCCGGCAACACCTTACACCTCGGCACGACTGACACCGTTGGCTACCCGCAGGATATCGGCCATTACCGCAATGGCGATCTCGGAAGGCGTCTTGCTGCCCAGGTTCAGGCCGATCGGCGCGTGGATCCGGTCCAGGACCTGAGCGTCCAGCCCGCCAATCCGCCCCAGACGCTCCAGACGTTTGCTGCTGGTGCGCATCGAGCCCATTGCACCTATGTAGAACGCCTCGGTACGTACCGCCTCGAGCATGCTCAGATCGTCCAGCTTCGGATCGTGCGTCAGCGCCAGCACGGCCGTCGAACTGTGGCAGCCGCCCTCGGCAATGAACACCGCAGGCAACACGCCACGCACCTCGACACCTGGCATTGAAAACCCTGAGGTCACTTCGACACGAGGGTCACAGACGATGACCTCATAGCCCATCGCAACGGCAAAACTGGCGCAGAACTCTGCCACCGGCGACAGCCCGGCGAGCAGCACACGATACACCGCGCCCATGCGGATGCTGATCCGTTCACCATCGACCTGCACACGCGACTCGCCCATCGTCGCCGGCCCGATCTCTCTCTGCACACCGCCCAGGTGCACCTGCCTGCTGACCAGTTCGCGCCCGGCCAGCGCCTGCTCGATGGCCGCCAGATGTGCATCGGCCTCAGGTTTTGGCGCGATGAACTCGATCAGCACATCCAGCACACCGCCGCACGGCAAGGCCCGCGTTGGCGCAAAGCCGCCGTCGCCATAGCGAACCACCTGATTGACCGGCTCGAACTGCCCCGCGGCAACGCGTTCGAGAAAATCCTCTTCCACGCAACCACCCGACAGAGAGCCGCGATGCTCACCGCTGCCCAGCGCCACCAGCATCGCACCCGGCCCGCGTGGGGCCGAGCCGAACGTGGAAAGAACCGTGCACAGCCAGACCGCCTTGCCGCTGGCCAGCCAGTCACGCGCCTGTTGTACTACCTGCAAATCAAGCTGTTTCATTGTTACAACCCTGCCATCAGTTTTTCCTTGCTGATCGGCAGGCTGCGCACCCGTTTGCCGGTCGCGTGATACACCGCGTTGGCCACTGCTGCGGCCAGCCCGGTCACACCGATCTCGCCGATACCTCGTGCGCCGAATTCACCCAGGTTGTAGTCCGGATAATCGAGCAGCAGGACGTCGATGTCCGGTTGATCCGCATGCACCGGTACCACGTACTCGGCGTAGTTGTTATTGACCGGCATGCCGCTGCGCGGATCGTATTCACCGGCCTCGAACAAGGCCATGCCGATGCCCATCACAATCGCGCCTTCCACCTGATTGCGTGCCGCCAGCGGGTTGACCACTTTGCCCACGTCAATGGCGCTGACCACCCGCGAAACACGCAGGCTGGAAATGCCCGGGTCCCAGCGCACCTCGACAAAATGCACGCCGAACGAGCGGAATGAGTACTTGCCGGCCTCAGGCATGCCACTCTGGAAAGTGCCCTCGGCACGCGACAGACGCTGGCCATTGAGCACATCGACGAAGCTCGCACGCTGCTCACCCATGACCAGTTGACCGTTCTCGACCTTGATCGCTTCGGCGTCCTGTCCGGCGAACACGGCATCCTTGCTGACGGCGTACTGGCGCAGTTTCTGCAACGCTTCGCGGGTGGCGCCGGCAATCGCCGGCATTACGCTGGCAGTGACCCACGAGCCACCGGACACCGGGCCTGCCGGGAACGACGAGCTGCCCAGTTCCACTTCGACGCGCTCCATGGGAATGCCGGTCAACTGGCTGACGGTTTGCGCGACGATGGTGTAGGTGCCGGTGCCGATGTCCTGCAAGCCGCACTGAGCCAGAGCCGTGCCGTCGGAACGCAGAATGACCCGCGCATCAGTGGGCACCTGATAGGCTTCCCAATTGCAGGCGCCCATGCCGTAACCAATGATTTCATCGCCTTCGCGCATCGAACCGACGTCGGCCTTGCGTGCCTGCCAGCCAAACCGTTCGGCGGCCTTGTCGATGGCTTCAGGCAGGTGATTGCTGGACCACGGCAGGCCTGCGCTCTGATCCTTGTCAGAGAGGTTCAGCTTGCGGAATGCCAGAGGGTCCATGCCACTGGCCAGCGCCATTTCATCAATGGCCGACTCCAGTGCAAACAGACCCGGTGCCGCGCCCGGCGCACGCATGGAGGTCGGCGTACCGCGGTTGATGGGGCTGATCTTGTGGCTGACCAGTACGTTATCGCAGGCATACAGGCTTTTGGTCACGCCACCGCAGTTTTCGGTGTAGTCATCGAGCATCGAGGTGTTGTTGAACGACTCGTGACGAATCGACACCAGCTTGCCGCTCGCATCGGTGGCCAGACGCAGGCGCTGGCGAGTTTCCGGACGGTGGCCCACCGTGGTGAACATCTGCGCACGTGGCAACACCAGTTGCACCGGTCGCCCGGTGACTTTGGCAGCGGCGCACGCTGCGACCGAATGCGGCCACGGCCACAGCTTGCCGCCGAACCCTGAGCCGATGAAGGGCGCGCGCACTTCCACCCGGTCGGGGGACAGGTCAAAGACGTTGGCCAGCAGGTTGCGGTGGTTGACCACGCCCTGGGTGCTTTCATAGACAAACAGTTTGCCGTCCTGCCACCAGGCGGTGCTGGCGTGCATTTCCATCGGGTTGTGTACTTCCACCGGCGTGGTGTAGGTCTGGTCGACTTTGACTTTTGCGCCATCGAACGCGCTGTCCGGGTTGCCCCGGTTGTGCCCGGCACCGCCATCGCGGGCGCCGTTGACGCGCATGCCTTCGGCAAGGTCCTTGACCGCCGGACGCTCGTCGTAATCCACCGTCACGCGATAGGCCGCCGCCCTCGCCTGCTCGAAGCTCTCGGCCACCACCAGGGCCACAAACTGGCCAGGGTAGTAGATACGGTCATCCTCGAACGGCAGGCGATGCTCGTCCGCCTTGCTGGCCGAGAGCATCTTGGCAAAGCTCAGTTTGGTGTTCGGAGTACGGTGCAGCGTGGGGAAGTTGTCATGATGAAAGATATCGACCACACCAGGCATCGCCTTGGCCTGCTGATCCTTTATGGCCAGCACGCGCCCGTTGGCGATGGTGCTGTAGACGCCATAGGCGTAAAGCATCTTGCCCATCGGATGGTCTGCGGCATAGCGCGCCTGACCACTGACTTTCTTGCCGCCGTCGATACGACGCTGCGGCACACCAATGATGTTTTCGCTCATGAGAAATTCCTAGGCCGTGAGGTCACGAAGGTTGCGGACGATGACCTGCTGACCCAGCGGGATCTTGAAGGCGTTGTGTTCATAGGCCCGCGAGCCCTTCATCGCCAGCGCTGCGACCTGCGCAAAGGTGTCCGGGTCGGCACGCTGACCAATCAGCGCACGTTCCGCCTCCGGGGCACGCCACGGCTTGGTGCCCACGCCGCCCAGCGCAATGCGCGCATCGGTAATGCGTTTGCCGTCCATCACCAGAATCACGGCACTGGATGCCAGGGCGAACTGGTAAGAGGTTCGGTCGCGCAGCTTCAGGTAAGAAGAGCGGCTGCCTGACAGCGGCGCGTCGAGGGTCACATGCGTGATGAGCTCATGGGGCGCCAGCGCGTGTTCGCGCTCTGGCGTATCACCCGGCAGCAAATGAAAGTCAGCGAGCGGGATATCCCGCGAGCCGTTGGCGCCCTGGACGGTAACCTGCCCGCCGATGGCCGCCATGCCGACACACATGTCTGACGGATGCGTGGCAATGCAGTGTTCGCTGGTGCCCAGCACTGCGTGCACACTGCGGTTCATCCCGCCAATGGCTGCACAGCCAGAGCCCGGCTGGCGCTTGTTACAGGCGGAAATACCATCGCGAAAATACGGGCAGCGTACACGCTGCATGAGATTGCCGGCGGTGGTCGCCTTGTTGCGCAATTGGGTCGAAGCACCGGCAAGAATCGCCTCGGACAACACCGGGTAGCGCTGCTGCACCAGCGGGTGGCTGGCCAGGTCGGTATTGCTGACCAGCGCGCCGATGCGCAGGCGACCATCGGGCAGCGACTCGACCTGCTTCAACGCCAGATGGTTGATGTCCACCAGTTGCTGCGGTTGCATCACGTCGAGCTTGACCAGGTCCAGCAGTGTGGTGCCACCGGCCAGATAGAAGCGTTGCCCTTCACCGGACGCTGTGCTGAAAGCCTGCGCGGGCGAAGCGGCGCGAGCGTAGTCAAAAGTTCGCATCAGGCGACACCTCCCATTTTCGAGCGCGCAGATTGCACGGCAGACAGAATGTTCTTGTAGGCACCGCAACGGCAGATATTGCCGCTCATGGCCTCTCTGACGCTGGCGTCGTCGGACGCAATGTTCGGATCCTTGAGAATCGCGACCGCGCTCATGATCTGTCCGGAGGTGCAATAACCACACTGGTAGGCATCGTGTTCCCAGAACGCTTCCTGTACCGGGTGCAGCTTGCCGTTCTCGGCCAGCCCTTCGATGGTGGTAATGCTGTCGCCCTGATGCTGAACGGCGATCGACAGACAGGAGTTGATCGCCACGCCGTTGACCAACAACGTGCAGGCGCCGCATTGGCCGTGATCGCAGCCTTTCTTGGTGCCCGTCAGTTGCAGGCGGTCACGCAACACATCGAGCAGAACGGCATTGGCCGGCACGTTCAGGGTATGAACCTGGCCATTGACCTTCAACTGGATGCGCTGCTCACCCGCTGCGGGCGCGTCACTGTCTTCGACCACGGGAGCCGCAGGTGCCAGAGGCGCCGCCTGCAGCATGCCGTCGGAGGGGATCCAGGTAGACAGCGTGGCCGCAGCAATGCCTGAGGCACCGAACTTCAGAAAGTTTCGGCGTGAGGGCTGCACGGTACTGCTGTCGACAGCAGTTTCCTTGTGCTTCTTGGGTTCGGTCATCAGGATCACTCGGTAATAGCCGTCGCTGCTGTAAAGCGACGGGCGTTATGGTGTGGTCAGCGGCCCGGGCGTACTCCTGCTCACTGACGTGCTGCCTTTATTTTCGGGGGTAATCAAAGCCAAAACGCTATCACCCGTTATAAGTGTTTAACTGGTCAGCGCCTCCAAAGTTCCAACTGTTTGACGGGCGTCTGTATCCGGACATTGCCGCCACCCGCATGACAGCCGAGTACGGACCCTAACAGGAGGTCAGCGCGCTGATTAGCCAGCCAAGGTCACACGCCGTTATGAGCCTGGCTCATGAATGCATGGGAGCCGGATGAGCGCGTTGTTCGGAGCGGGTTGCAGACCGAGTGAGGGCCATATCCGTCTGACGGCTAAAGACCCGGGCGAAAATGCCGATACAGATAGGCAGTGGAAGGCTGTGAAGTGTCTAAATCAACGCATTCGTGGCCAATTTGATGATGGCACCTCGCAACCGGGGTGCACATTATGCGAAAATACCGCGTCTTTGCCGGTATGCCACCGAGGATGTGGCGCAGTACGCGTACATAAAATTGCGCGTCAGGCGTGCCTCCATGCTCCGATGCGGCGTCCCAGACTCCGTGAACAGGCTGACCAGGTGTGTCTTCGCACGTGGCTCAGAGGGCAAGACCCTCGGGCATCGCAGCGCACCAACAGAGCAAATGTCACTCATGACGCTGAATCCAATGATGATAAGAAGTCAGCGCAGCAGGACATAAATTGAGGTCTCGAGCGGTATTATATTGGCCTTGTATGTCCACCTCTAGTCCCCGTGGGTGCGAGTGTTTGTCGCAGGCTCGATGCATGTGACAGGCCGTTTCCCCAGGAGTAGTCGGCGGATGGCGTTTATCAGATGGATGACAGAATGTTTAAGAAAGTGAACACGGCCCTCCTGGGTCTGGCCATTTCCATGGGCCTGATGCCCGTGCAGGCGGCTGAAACCAAGAAAGTCGACGTACTGCTCGTCGGCGGCGGCATCATGAGTGCAACCCTCGCTGTCTGGCTCAACGAGCTGGAGCCGAGCTGGTCGATGGAAATGGTCGAGCGCCTCGACGGCGTTGCCGAAGAAAGCTCCAACGGCTGGAACAATGCCGGTACCGGTCACTCGGCGCTCGCCGAACTGAACTACACCCCTGAAGACAAGAACGGCAACGTCGACATCTCCAAGGCCATCGAGATCAACGAAGCGTTCCAGATCTCCCGTCAGTTCTGGTCCTGGCAGGTCAAGACCGGCGTCCTGAAAGACCCGCGTTCGTTCATCAACTCCACACCGCACATGAGCTTCGTGTGGGGCGACAACAACATCCAGTTCCTGCGCAAGCGTTACGCAGCATTGCAAGCCAGCCCGCTGTTCAGCGGCATGCAGTACTCCGAAGACCACGAGCAGATCAAGAAGTGGGTCCCGTTGATGATGGAAGGTCGTGACCCGGCGCAGAAGCTGGCCGTGACCTGGAGCCCGATCGGCACCGATGTCAACTTCGGCGAGATCACTCGTCAGTTCGTCGCCAACCTGAAAGCCAAGCAGAACTTCAATCTGCAGTTGTCGAGCGAAGTCGAAGACATCAATCACAACGACGACGGCACCTGGCGCGTCAAGTACAAGAACCTGAAAGACGGTACCGTTACCGAGACCGACACCAAGTTCCTGTTCATCGGCGCCGGCGGTGCAGCGCTGCATCTGCTGCAGGAATCCGGTATTCCTGAAGCCAAGGAATACGGCGGCTTCCCGGTCGGCGGTTCGTGGCTTGTCACTGACAACCAGACCCTGGCCATGCAGCACATGGGCAAGGCCTACGGTATCGCGTCGACTGGCGCGCCACCCATGTCGGTTCCGCACCTGGACACCCGTGTTCTGGACGGCAAGCGCGTGATCCTGTTTGGCCCATTCGCGACCTTCTCGACCAAGTTCCTGAAAAACGGTTCCTACTTCGACCTGCTGACCAGCACCACCACGCATAACGTGTGGCCGATGACTCGCGTTGGTATCGAACAGTACCCGCTGATCGAATACCTCGCCGGTCAGGTGATGATGTCTGACGACGATCGCTTCGCTGCCCTGAAAGAGTACTTCCCGAACGCCAAGAAAGAAGACTGGCGCCTGATGCAAGCCGGTCAGCGCGTACAGATCATCAAGCGTGACGAAGAGAAAGGCGGCGTTCTGAAGCTGGGCACCGAAATCGTTGCTTCCAAGGACGGCAGCATTGCCGGCCTGCTGGGTGCTTCGCCAGGCGCGTCGACTGCAGCGCCGATCATGCTGGGCGTACTTGAGAAAGTCTTCAAGGACAAGGTAGCGACTCCGGAATGGCAGGCAAAACTGCACCAGATCGTGCCTAGCTACGGCACCAAGCTGAACAACAATCCGGACCGTGTTGCCGAGGAATGGGCTTACACCGCCGAAGTCCTGCAACTGACTCCACCGCCGCCGGTGAACAAGACAGGTAATGCTCCAACACCTGCACCTGCTGCACAGCCAGCGAAAAGCAATCCAGCCAGTGACATGGCGCTCTAAGGCTTTCAGAGCTTGAGCAAAGCCCCGCCAGACCTTGTCTGGCGGGGCTTTTTTTTTCAGCTGCTTTCTCACGCAAACCGTGCCGACATGAAAACACGTCGAACTCTTCGCGCCGTTCGTTCCTCCAAGCAGGACGACACACAGAAAGGAACTGCAATGAGCAAGCATACTGACAAGCCTTCCAGCCACACGCCTGAACAGTCCGCGCCAACGACAGACCAGTCCGGCAAGCCGGTCGATGTGGTGCGCAAGGACATTGCGCAGGAAAACCCCGAAACCGAAGGCGTAGACAAGGTCATCACCCCGACGTCCATCAAGGAAAAAGAGCAGGATGCCGAAACACTTCGCGCTAAAAATCGTGAGCTGGAACGCAAGTTGAACGGCCAGGGCTGATTGTTCAGGTGGGTCCGCCCGCGACTCACCTGTAACCCACAACCCGGTAAATCTGGCAGGCAGGGCCTTGAAAGCCCCTATCCGCCAACCTGCAGGCGTTTTCCGCCATAGTCAGTTAAAGTTACGCGCGCAACTGGCACCTGTTATGGTGGCCTACTTCCTTCCATCTCTGGCTTGTATCAGCAGAGCGCATTATCCAGGTCTCCACGCCGCACTTTCGCGGCAACCTCGCATTTTCTTGCGCTGTCCATCCGGGCCGCTGGCCGCTCAAATTTTCGTTGCGGCCGACAAAAAAACCATCTGAACCGCGTTTAGCGTTGAACGACTGCACTTCGTACCAAGCAGCGGCTGGCTGTTCCCGGCTGAAACACCCTATGGAGTTCACGCAATTGATCAAGGACATGCTGGATGCAAAGCCTGACGCAGCGCTTGAAGCTGCGCTTGCCGAATGTGCCCGAGAGCCGATCCGTGTTCCTGGCGCGATTCAGCCGCATGGCGTACTGCTCAGCGTTGCAGGCGATCCCCTTTGCATTGAGCAGGTCAGCGCCAATTGCGCAACAGAATTCGGAATGGCCGCTGACGAGTTGCTGGGCAAGCCTTTGTCATGGCTGTTATCGCCCGAACAGTCGGCCCTCATCGACCATGCGTACGGCCACCCCGCTGCCCCACACATTGACCCGATAAAACTGACGATCGGAACAGCCCACTACAGTGCCTCGCTGCAGCGTGCCGACGATGTGCTGATAATCGAGCTGGAGCCCTTCGTGGAAACCGGTCATGGGCAGTCCAGAATCATTACCCGGGTATTGCGCAACCTGCAGGCAGCCACGACGCTGGAAACACTGTTCGATATCAGTGTGCACGAGATTCAGGCGCTTACCGGTTACGACCGGGTCATGATTTACCGGTTCGAGCCCGAGGGCCATGGCCAAGTCGTTGCGCAGGCACTGACCGGGCCACTGCCCAGCTACAGCGGCCTGAACTTCCCCGGTTCGGACATTCCCGCCCAGGCGCGAGAGCTGTATCGGCTGAACTGGATCCGTGTGATTCCGGACGCCACCTATGTTCCCGTACCTCTGATACCGACACTGCGCCCGGCGACCGGGCAGCCGCTCGACCTGGGTTTCTCGACGCTGCGCAGCGTGTCCCCGGTGCATTGCGAATACCTCAAGAACATGGGCGTGCGCTCGTCGATGAGTATCTCCTTGCTGGACGGCGGCGAGCTCTGGGGCCTGGTTGCCTGCGGCCACCCCGAACCGTTGCGGGTGTCCAGAGAGTTGCGCGATGCCTGTGCGATGATCGGTCAGTTACTGTCGGTGAAAATTTCCGCCATTGTCGCGACTAATATCCAGCGCGAGCGGGAAGAGAAAGTTGTCCTGCTCGGGCAACTGGCAGACGCCATGAGTCGCGCCAATCATGAAGTACTCGACGGACTGGTGAGCCGGCCCGAGCTTCTCATGTCGCTGACCCTGGCAGACGGTGCCGCGGTGCTGATTGACGATCAGGTTTATCTGTTCGGCACCTGCCCTTCAATCGAACAGGTGCGTGAGCTGTACACCTGGATACGCGACACCGGCCTGGCCAATCAGCGATCCAGACAGCGGGCGACGGGCTTGCAGGGTCTGGGGGTTTTCCACACCAACTCCATGCAGAGGGAGCTTTCCGACAGCGCCGTTTACAGAGACATCGCAAGCGGCGTCATCGCGTTCACGCTGCCCAAGCCGATTGATAATGCAGTGATGTGGTTTCGCGCCCAACTCACCTCCACGATGAACTGGAGCGGTAACCCGACCCACCACGTCAGTACCCGTCCGGAGAGTTCCGCGAGTCATCGTCTGCACCCAAGGCAGTCTTTCGATGTCTGGGAGCAAGAGGTTACCGGCATTGCCAGCCCGTGGTCGCGCGCAGATCTTTATGGCGCTGAAGACATTCGTCGTTCTGCTCTGGAAAGCGACCTGGAGCGCCAGGTGCAGCGCGAACAGGAAGCGGTCCGTTTGCGTGATGAGCTGGTCGCCGTGGTTTCCCATGACCTGCGTAACCCGATGTCGATCATCATCATGCAGTGCGGCATGATGCAAAGCTGGGCGGTGGGCGACACACACTTTGAAAATCGCAACATCCGGCGTGCGCTGGGCACCATCGAGAAAGCCACGACGCGCATGAACAGCCTCCTGGAAGACCTGCTCGATACCGCGCAGATCGAAGCCGGCCGCTACCAGCTTTCGCGCCTGCCGCTGAGTGTCACCAGCCTGCTGGAAGAAGCCTGCAGCCTGCTGGTGATGCTGACCACCGAAAAGAACATCGAGCTCAACTGCACCGCCGCGCAAGGCCTGGTGATCGATGCGGACCCGGAACGAATCTTTCAGGTACTTTCCAATCTGGTCGGTAACGCCATCAAGTTCACCCCAAAAGGTGGCCGAATCAACATCGATGCGGTAGCCGATCAGAACGAAGTGCTGTTCAGGGTCAGTGATGACGGCATAGGCATTCCGGCCGAACACCTGCCTTTCATTTTCCAGCGCTACTGGTCCGTGAAGGAAGGCAACCCACGCGGCAACGGCCTGGGCCTGTATATCTGCCAGGGCATTATCACGGCCCACGGCGGGCGTCTGTGGGCCGACAGCTCACTGGATTCGGGAAGCGTATTTTCCTTCACCCTGCCCGTACATCAGGGGGCGGACAGTATTGGCGAAACGACATTTTTAAAGCAGAGCGGTACGACCCATCGGCTGGCGCAATCGATCTCCAGCAAACTGGAACGCCAGCAACTGGAAGACCGGCTGACCCGCGCCGGATTGCTCAACGAACTGAATCATCGGGTAAAAAACACCTTGGCGACCGTTCAGGCCATAGCCTCTCTCACCGTCAACAGCTCTGCGTCACTGGAATCCTTTCACAAGAGCTTCGGCGCGCGCCTGTTTGCCCTGAGCCAGGCGCACGATGCACTGGCGCGTACAGAATGGATTTCCACCGAACTGGTCGACCTGATAGAGCAACTGCAGGAGGTGGACTCGGGGGCACACAGCATCTGTTTCGAAGGCGACCCAGTGACCCTGGAACCGCGCTTTTCACTGACGCTTTCCATGGTGCTCCATGAACTGATGGCCAATGCAGTGCAACACGGTGCGCTTTCTTCGGCCTCAGGTCAGGTGACAGTGACCTCTACGCTGACTGCCGAACACACTCCCCCGACGCTGAAGATCGAATGGAAGGAAACAGGCGGCCCGCCGGTCGTCGCAACCACGGTGAAAGGCTTTGGCTTGCGCTTGATACGCCGCAGCATCGAGCGAGAGCTCAAAGGCCAGGCCGACATTCAGTTCGCCCGTACAGGAATCATCTGGTCAATGCTGATTCCCTGGCCAGACAAACCGGAAAGCCGCTTATGAGTTCAGAATCAGACGACCGGACCTCGCACCCCAAAGTGCTCCTGGTGGAAGACGAGACCATGCTCGCCATGTTGATGGAGATGATGCTCGAGGATCTGGGTTTTGCGACCGCCTACCACGCCAGCACGCTGAACGACGGCGTCGAATATGCGCGTAACGGCGAGTACGACCTGGCCATCCTGGACATCAACATTATCGGCGGCAACTCGTTTCCGATAGCCGCCGCCATTGCCGATCGCGGCATACCCTTCATGTTTTGTTCGGGGTACGGGCGGCTGGGGATCCCCGACGCGTGGCTCAACCGGCGTTGCGTCGCCAAGCCGTTCAGTGCCGAGCAACTGAGCGAAGCGTTGAGTGAGCTGCTTGAGGTCTGAGCACTGCACCCGTTCGCACCTATTACCCAGCCCTGTTGCGCTCAACCAGTGCCTGCAGCGCGAGCGCGTCACGGACGGCGGCTCCGCTGGCCGTGTTGTCAAAGATGCACCAAGTCTCGATTTCCCGCGCCACAGACGCCGACGCTCGCCCAGCCAAACCTTCCAGATGCTCGACGGAATAGGCACTGTGATAAATTTTCGGCGCCCCGTGCAGGCGCCAGTAGTGAGCACCCTGCCACCCACCGGGCAGGTGCCCTTCACTGATCACTGACGGATCGGCGGCTACCTGCGCAATGTGATGCTCGATCAGCAGCGCCTGAGCCTGCCGCCAGGATTCATGGCGCGGTTCCAATACCACGCTGCCGGCGTACTGATTGCGTAATGCTCTGAAAAACCTCTCAGCTACCTGCGGTGCATAGTCCAGAGAGGGCGGAAGCTGGACCAGCAGACAGCCCAGTTTGTCACCCAGCGCAGTGCATTGAGAAAGGAACATGGTCAGAACGGTCTCGCACTCGCGCAGTCGGTGTTCGTGGGTAATGAGTTTCGGCATCTTGACCGAGAAGCGAAACCCGGCGGGCACCGCCTGCGCCCAGCGTGCGTAGGTCTGAGCGCGATGAGGGCGATAGAACGAGCTGTTGATCTCGACCGCGTTGAAGCGCGAAGCATAGCGTTGCAAATGGCTTCCTTGTTCAGGAAAGTCGGGCCAGTACTCACGCGCAAGGCTCCAGCCTGCACAACCGATATAAACTGGCGGCATAATCAATACAGCACCTTGCCGGCTTCGCGCATGAATATCTCAACAGTCTTGGGGCCGACACCGGCAAACTCGCAGAGTCGCTTCTCGAATTGCTTCCGATCCTCACTCACTTCGCGAATTCGACCTATCTTGCCCGCATATTCGTCATTGAGCTTTGCGCACAGTGCAGACAGTCGATGCGCCGTTGACTCGTCGTAGCGCACATAATGTGCCTGCCCCAGCATGGCGACCAGTTCCCGGTGAGTGCAGTGAGCAAGCTTGCGCGGAGTGTCACGCTGATGCTTCTCGACGATAACGCGATAGGCCTCGCAGGCAATGTCTGCCTGAATGCGCTTGCCCATCAGAAAGCTGGCAACGAACCACTTGAATAAGACCTTTTCGAGGTCCTCGCTGAAACAGATATTCAGCTCTGCAGCATCAATGGTTCGTTTCATGGCGTCTGTTACACCTCGCTGACGTTGCCACCGGACGCACCGTTCAAGCGCGCCTCTTGTGGTACAACCGACCCTTGCTCATCAGTGGCGGTTTTCAAATAACATCGAACAGGCGACAAACGGTACACGGCCTGACTGCCAGGTGAGCAAGATCGCTACGGTGCTGGCTGCTGATCAGGGCGCACCAAACAGCATGGTCCAGTACACACCGTAATCAGCATGGGTAGCCGTCGCATAAGCCGCGCCGACTTCGGTAAACATCGGGTTCATCAGGTTGGCGCAATGCCCCGGGCTGGCCAGCCAGCTCGCCATGGCCTTGCTGGCCGTGCTCTGCCCCGCGGCGATGTTTTCACCGATCTGCCGTCCGCCGTAACCGGCAGCACGCGCACGATCTGCCGGCGAGTCATTATCGAAACCGCGATGGGTAAAGTAATTCTCGCTGGCCATAGACTGGCTGTGCCCCTGCGCGGCCGTTTCCAGGGTGGTATTCCAGCTCAACGGCCGAGCCGACGGGAAAGGCCGCTTGCCACACATGCGCGGCTTGGCACGCGCGGCGTTGACCTGCGCCAGCAGCGCCCGTCCAGCCGAGCGCGCGTCTTCAAGGCTCTCGTCGATCAACGGTTTCGCCAGCACCACACGCCAGTCGCTCCCCTGCCGGGTGATGCCGATGTCCGCGTATTGCGGGTCGAGCAACGCGCCGCAGTAGCGGCTCCTGAGCATGTCGAACGCTGCGTCGGCGCTTTGCACACCGGCCAGTCGTACGGTCCGCACAGTGACCGCCTGATAGCCGGCTGCCTTGAGTGCGTCACGTAAATTACCGCTGAAACCGATCGGCAGTGCCACGCTGGAATTGAGCGCCAGGGCTCTGGAGATGTTTGTCATACGCGCTTCGCAACGCTGCGGCTGGCCGCGAAAATCATTGATTGCCTGGACCAGTTGTCGTTCTTCGGCAGCACTGACAGGACTCGCGCAGATCGGCAACAGAGCGACCAGATACAACCAGATGCGCCAGGAACAACGGGGCAATGCGGGCATGAGAACGGACTCGGAGAGGAAAAGGCGTGGCATGCATTTCAGAGCCCGAGTAAGACCCGAAAAATCGCTCATGGTTCACGCTGCACACTTGAGTACGGTACCGCCATGTGCTCAAAGCTTGCCGATCTCTCCAGTGGCCTCACCTATGCTAGCAAGCGTTACTTCCATATCATCGATGGCCTGTTCCAGCGCCGCGAACGATTGTTGAATGACCTCCCTGTCGTCCACCGTCTGATGACCGCGCAGGCTTTCGGCACGCTCGAGTTCACTGAGCTGCAGATCAGCCACTTCCTTGCGTAACACTTGCAGGGTTGCCCAGACCGACCTGAACTGTTGTTGGCTGCTATGACTCATGTTCGCCTCTTGGCTGATCCATCAAATGTCTCATTGAGACCTCTGCGCGACGCAATGCTCCACCTTTTTTGCCAACAGCGTTTATTTCAGCGTCAAGCAGGCAAACGGCGCCGCTGGTCCAGGCCAGCCACCATCGTTTTGAATTTACCTGTCGCGCGACGCTCTGCTGTTGATACCCGCACCTGTAGAGAAAGGAATCCTTGACCATGGCCACTGCCGAGACTTCATCGCTGCGCCGGGCAATCACGGCGCCCATGCTGACCCTGTTCATCCTTGGCGACGTGCTCGGGGCTGGCGTCTACGCATTGGCCGGCACGATCGCCGGACGCGTCGGCGGAGCCATCTGGGCGCCCTTGCTGATTGCCCTGTGCTTTGCCTTGTTGACCGCAGCGTCCTACGCCGAACTGGTGACCAAATACCCGCGTGCGGGCGGTGCCGCGGTGTACGCCGAAAAAGCCTTCGGCAAGCCGCTGCTGTCGTTTCTGGTTGGCTTCTCCATGGTCGCAGCAGGCGTTACCAGCGCTGCCGGGCTGGCCGTGGCGTTCGCCGGCGACTACTTCCAGGCGCTGCTCGACTGGCCTGCGCAGTGGGTCTGCGTGGCATTTCTGGTCATCGTCGGCCTGCTCAATGCACGCGGTATCAAGGAATCGCTTTCAGCCAACCTGGTCATGACGGTCATCGAGCTGAGCGGTTTGCTGATGGTCATCGCTGCAGCCGTGTGGTTCGTCAGCCAGGGCCAAGGCGTGCCGCAACGCGTGTTCGAACTGGATAGCGCCTCGCCTGCGACGGCGATTCTCGGCGCATCGCTGCTGGCGTTCTATTCGTTCGTGGGGTTTGAAACCTCGGCCAATCTAGCCGAAGAGATCAAGGACGTGCGCAAGGTCTATCCACGTGCCCTGTTCGGCGCGCTGCTGGCGGCGGGTGCGGTGTACATGCTGGTTGGCATGGGCGCAGCGATGGTCCTGCCCGTCGAGCAACTCAAGGATTCGCAAGCCCCCCTGATGGACGTGGTCAGTGCCTCGGGCCTTGGCATACCTGCGCCGTGGTTTGCGGTCATTGCACTGATTGCGGTGGCCAACGGCGCACTGCTGACCATGATCATGGCCAGCCGACTGACCTTCGGCATGGCGCGCGAAGGCCTGTTACCTGCGGTGATGGGTTCGGTGCTGCCCAAGCGGCGCACGCCGGGGCTGGCAATTCTGGCGACCACACTGGTGGCCATTGCCCTGTCCTTCACCAGCACCCTGACCATCCTCGCCGAAACCGTCGTGCTGTTGCTGCTCTTCGTGTTTCTCAGCGTGAACATCGCCGTGCTGGTACTCAAGCGCGACAAGGTCGAAGCCGGGCACTTTCAGGTCCACTGGGTTATCCCGCTGCTGGGCATTCTTTCGTGCCTGTTGCTGCTCACTCAGCAAGGTCCGGAAACCTGGCTGCGGGCAGGCATCATGCTGGCGGTCGGTGCTGCGCTTTACGGACTGACCCGGCTGGGCAGCTCGGCGTTCGCTTCGCATCCCCGCTGAACGGCGCAGTCATTGCTTCAGCGCTTGCCGGTGCCTTGCTGGAGCCCGGCAAGCGCAAGATCCAGACCGTCGATGATGAGCTGCAAGCCGAACCTGAACTCATCCTCCACGGAAACGCCAGGTAAATGGCGTCCGGCAGCCGCAATCGCCGGGTATTCATCCGCATCCAGTGCGGAGAAAAACTCGACCAGGTCCTCGCCGTCCGAGGCTTTGCTTGCAACGTTTGAATGCTGCTGTATGGCGAAGCCCAGTACATAGTGAGCGACCGACGTATAGGCGCGGGCAGCCAGTTCGGCAGGAAACCCGTTGGCCAGAAACAACGCAATGCCCTGCTCGCGGCGCTTGAGCCCGTTAGGTCCGATCGGTATCTGAGACACCAACAGCGGCAAGATACCCGGATGCTTGCGCAATACGCGATAAAGGCGTTCGGCGCCTGATGCGCAGGCTTTTTGCCAGGCATGCTCATCGCCGCCCTGCTCCTGCGGTGCTCCTTCAGCGGCATCGGATTGATCCGCACTCATTTCGCCCAGCACGCTATCGACCACGTAAACCAGTATCTCGTCCTTGCTGGCGAAATGCCGATAGAGCGTCGCTGTACCGGACTCGAGCCGCTCCGCAAGCATGCGCATATTGAACGCCTGCGCGCCGACCTCGTCGACCGCCTCCAGGGCAGTTGCAATGATCCGTTCTGCCGAAACGGAAGGCCTGCCTCGACTTCTGCTTTTTTCCACGCGACGTACGCGGTTCATCCACCAGCGAGGGCTTCCAGGAACGGCTTGGCAATTCAGGTCTTCAGTCATTTGCAGATTATAAGCCCAACGTGATCGATTACCGCCACCCCGGTGATGCGCCAACCTGGATCACCGTCCGTCTGCTTGGCTGCCTTGTGAATGATCTGATTTATTGACACAACCCTATTTCGGATACATCGTATCCGAAATAGGAGAGACAACCACCTGCCGCTGGAAGTGGCCTACACAAAAGCGGAGTTCAGGTATGTCAGACGGCGATATTCATTTCCAGTCAAACACCTTCAAATTGAATACACATCAGCCTGTTGAGCAGGACGTTTGCGACGTCCTCATAATCGGCTCGGGGCCGACCGGACTGACGCTGGCCTGCGATCTGGCCAGGCGCGGGATCAAGGTCAGAATCATTGAAAAATCGGCTGTCCCCTTCAATGGTTCTCGCGGCAAAGGCATACAGCCACGAACGATCGAGGTGTTCGATAACCTTGGCGTCGCCCAGCCATTGTTGGGCGTCGGGCAGCTTTATCCGCCGATGAAGTTTCATGTTTCTTTCCTGAAGATCAAATGGAACATGATGAAGTACCAGAAACAGACAGCGGATATCCCGTACCCGAACGTCTGGCTCGTACCGCAATGGCGCACAGAGCAGGTGTTGCGTGATCGACTGGCTGAACTGGGCACTCAGGTTGAATGGGACACTGGAGCACTCCAGATCAAACAGGATGCCGAAGGTGTCTCTGTTCGGGTTGCTTGTCAGGGAGAGCCTCGTATCGTGCATGCCCGCTATCTGGTCGGCGCTGACGGCGGCAAGAGTTTTGTGCGCAAGCAGCTGGGCGTGAACTTCACGGGCTCCACGTCTCAGGAAGGCCGGATGATCGTTGGCGATCTGCACGTAGAGGGGCTTTCCCGGGATGCATGGCACATATGGCCGACGCGCAAAGGTGGAATGATCGGCCTGTGTCCGCTTCCGCATTCGAGCCTGTTCCAGCTGATGATGCGTCTGGACGCCGACGAACCGGCTCCGGAACTCTCAGAGCATGCTATCCAGACCCGCTGGCTGGCAGCTACGGGCTCCAGGAAGATTCACCTGCACAGCCCGACCTGGCTTTCGGTATTCCGCCCCAATGTGCGGCTGGCCGAGCGCTATCGGGTCGAGCGGGTGTTCCTCGCCGGCGACGCCGCCCATGTGCATCCCCCCGCAGGCGCGCAAGGCCTCAACACGGGCGTGCAGGACGCCTGGAATCTGGGCTGGAAACTGGCAGCGGTGCTGGACGGCGCGCCCGAGGCACTGCTCGACACTTACGAAGAGGAACGCAGGCCTGTAGCTGCTGCGGTGCTGGAGTTGTCCAGCGAACTCTTCAATAACACCACTGGCACCGGCTTGCCCACATTCAGGCGTGGCGACAAGGAGCGGCAGTTATTACTCAACTACCGCGCCAGCTCGCTTTCCGTGAACAGCGCCGACAACGTCGATGGCAAGGTCCAGGCAGGTGATCGCGCACCCGATGCCACCTGCTCGCAGCAGCACGGCGGACGCACACGATTGTTCGACGTTTTCAGAGGTGGGCATTTCACCTTGCTGGCCTTCGGTACGCAGGCCATCGCGGCAATGAATACTTTCGGCAGCCGCGACGAGCGATTCCTGCAGGCAGTTGCGGTTCGCCCCGCGCACCTCAGTAATGACCGCTACGGTCTGGTCGATGAAACCGGTCAGGCACGTGACGCTTACGGCGTAAGCCTTCAGGAAAACATCATCTTTCTGATACGTCCCGACGGGTACGTCGGCCTGACCGCCACGGACGATTTCGTACCGGCAGTCCAGCGTTACCTGGCCACCCTGTCCCGCACACCTGACTCTCTCGCTGGCAGCGACGCCGACATGCAGGCGACACGCGCAGTCGCACACTGATGCACGCCAGAAAGACCACTCAGAGAGCCTCGACATGAAGCACCTTTTCCTTCCTGCACTGACTGTTGTCGTATTGCCTGCCCTGTCTTTACAGCTGGCCCACGCCGAACCGGGCGATTTCAGTCTGGGCCTGGGCGCCGCCATCAGCGAAAGCCCTTACGCAGGCGTCGGCACGCAGGTCAACCCGATCCCGCTGATCAGGTACGAAGGAGAACGCTTTTACGTCAACGGCGTAACAGCGGGTTACCACCTGATCAACACCGAGTCGTTTGCCCTCGATGCCATTCTTGCCCTGCAGATGGACGGTATTGATCGTGACGATTTCGGTCGTCGCGAACTGGCTCGAAACGGCATCAACCGCGACCTGCTGGAAGACCGCGACAATGGCATCGACGCCGGATTGGCGGCAAAGCTGCGCGGTGATGCCGGCCTGCTTGAACTGGTCGCCAAAAACGATATCAGCGGTGCCAGCGATGGCTATTCGTTAAACCTCGAATACGCGTACCCCTTTACCTTGGGCAACACCCGCTTCAAACCCAACATCGGTGCCACCCACCTGTCCGGCAATAGGGTGGATTACTATTACGGCACCCTGAACGAGGAAGAACGACGCGGCATTGCCGAGTATCGTCCCGGTAGCGCCACAGTGTCCTATGTCGGCATTGGCTTTTCTCAGCCAATCGGTAAACAGTGGGAAGTCTCGGGTAACCTGCGCTATAGCGCCCTGCCGGATGAACTGAGCGACAGCCCGCTGGTGGAGCACGACACAGACAGCTCGACGTCGATGTTCATCGGCATATCGCGAAAGTTCTGATGCTGAACTACCACCCTATTCTGCCTTGAAACAACTCACCGGGAGCTCGCCGTGCTCGAACGATCACTGAGCGTCTTGATTGTCGAAGATAACCTGGCGCTGGCCGCCAACATGTTTGATTACCTGGAGGCTTGCGGGCATACGCCGGACGCCGCACCGGATGGCAAGTCGGCCATCCGCCTGCTCGCGGAAAACCGTTACGACGTCATTGTGCTGGACTGGATGATGCCGCGCATGGACGGGATCTCACTGCTGCGTCATCTGCGCAATGAATTGAATAACCCGGTGCCAGTCATGTTGCTGACTGCCAAGGACCAGCTGGATGACAAGCTGGAAGGCTTTGAATCGGGTGCGGATGACTACATTGTCAAACCACTGGCCTTGCCTGAACTGGAGATTCGCCTGCGAGTGCTGGCAGCGCGTAACCACACGCGGGCAGACAGGCGACAAATACTGGAAATCGCTGACCTGCGCTTCGATCTCGGCACGCAATTGGTGACGCGCGATGGCATACCGTTACCGTTCTCGCCGATCCGACGAACGCTGCTGGAGGTGCTGATGCGCAACTCACCGCACGTGGTCACACGCACGCAACTCGAATCACTCGTCTGGGGTGACAGCGTGCCCGATGGCGATCTGCTGCGCTCGCACATGCACCTGCTCAGAAAAACCATTGATGGCGAGCGTGCTGCCGGGCAAAAATTGCTGCATACCGTGCAGGGCATCGGTTTTCGTCTGTGCGTGTGCGCACATGATTGACTTCGCTCGCCGACGTGGCAGCCTGCATCGCCTCGTCAGCGTGATAATTCTCGGTTTCGGGCTGCTGATGACCACCGGCCTGACCACCCTCGCGTTCATGAGCCAGGACCTTGTTGATCATCCGATCTGGAAGGATCTGCTTGAGACCGCGACCGCCAACACGCTTGCAGACGACGTGCTGCCCGCGGCGCAGAAAGACGCCAGGATCCAGGTCTGGAAACTGTCAGGCAGCACGCCGGCAGCCGGCATGCCGCCCTCTCTCGCTGCACTCGCACCTGGCTATTACAGTGAGGGCGATCTGGACCGCCAGGACGCTGACAATGGCGATCGCGACTATGCGGTGCTGGTGACCTCGCTTGGCAGAGAGCGCCTGATCGCCGCCATCGACATCAGCGATCTGGAGCGGGAGCAGAACTTCATCGCGCTGGTGGGGGCGATGTTTCTGGTACTCAATCTGATTCTGATCATTGCTGTGATCGCCTGGTTGTACGTGCGCCTGCATCTTCCGGTTCAGGGGCTGGCACTGGGCATGAAGCAACTCGACCCGGAGCGCCCCGCCCAGCGATTGCCAGTGCACTACGCTCAGGAAGAGCTCAAGGACATTGCCTGCGGAATCAACGCGCACCTGGAACGGGTCGAACAATTCATGGCCCGCGAACGCGCGCTGCTGGATCAGGCCAGCCACGAATTCCGCACGCCTATCGCCGTGATCAGCGGTGCGCTGGATATCCTCGCCAGGCAAAAACTGCCGCCGCGTGCAGCGCCGCCACTGCAACGCATGCGAGCCACCGTGGAAAACCTGACGGAAATCATGGTTGCGCTGCTTTACCTGTCGCGTGAGCCGTTGACCTCCAACCGGGATGACCCGATCGAGCTTGATCGTCTGCTGCCCGGCCTGGTCAAGGATCATGAGCATTTGCTCGACGGCAAGCCGGTGAAGTTCTCGGTGCAGATCCACCAGACCCTGACTCTGCACGTGCCGGAAGCAATGCTACGCATTGCCGTCGGCAATCTGTTGCGCAATGCGGCGGATAACACCTACGACGGCACCGTCGCTGTGCGACTCAAGGATGATGTGTTGAGCGTGACCGATTCGGGTGAAGGGTTCGACACCGAGCAGGCTTCCCGGCATTACCTGTCGCTGCTGAGAAACCCGATCAGGACGGGCAGTGGCAAAGGCCTCGGGCTGTTTCTGGTGCGACGTATCTGTGAACGCTTTCAGTGGACACTGACGCTAGAGTCAATGCCGACGCTGGGCACCCGGGCAGGACTCGACTTCCGCAGTCGGCCGGTTTGACCCGCAATAAAAAGCCCCTGCCATACATAGACAAGGGCTCTTTAACTGCGCTGGCCGGTCAGCGGCGCTTCATGCGGTCGATGATCACCGCCAGCAACAGGATCGTGCCGCGAATCACATACTGGTAGAACGTATCGATGTTCTTCAGGTTCATCGCATTCTCGATGATTGCAAGAATCAGCACCCCGGCGATCACATGCCGGATCATGCCGATGCCGCCACTCAGCGAAACCCCGCCCAATACGCAGGCAGAGATGATCGTCAGCTCGAAGCCCTGCCCGATCATCGGTTGCCCCGAAGTCATGCGCGAAGCCAGGACTACGCCAGCCAATGCACCGACCAGGCCGTGGACGGCGAAAATGATGATCTTGGTGCGGTCCACGTGGACACCCGCCAGCAGCGCGGCTTCCTGGTTGCCGCCGATGGCCATGGTGTTGCGCCCATAGGTGGTGTAGTTGAGCAGCCAGCCGAAGAATATGAAGCAGGCAATGGTGATCAGGATCGGCACCGGCACGCCATACACCTGGCCATTGCCAAAGATGAAGAAGTCCTCGTTGGAAACGCCGACGGCCTTGCCGTTGGAGAAAATGTACGCCAGGCCGCGCACGATCTGCATGGTTGCCAGAGTCGTGATCAGGGCATTGATGCGCAGCTTGGCGATCACAATGCCGTTGATCAGACCCACGACCAACCCGAGCGCCAGGGCTGCCGAGACACCCAGAAATACGCTGTCGGTGTCGCGGATGACGATACTGGCGATCACCCCGGAACAAGCCAGCACCGAACCGACCGAAAGGTCGAAGTGCCCGGACGCCAGGCAGAAGAGCATGGTGCAGGCAGCGATACCCACCGTGGAAATCGCCAGGCCCAGACCGCGCATATTCAGCGGCGACATGAAGTTATCGATGAACACGGCACACAGCAGGAAGATCCCCACGGCCGCCAGGAGCATCACCCAGTCATCGGCAAAACGACGCAGGTTCATGCCCTGACGGGGAGCCTGCAGGCTGGATTCGGTAGACATACGCACCTCTTTTTTATTGTTCATGGTCAGGAACCGATTTTCAGCCGCGCGTGCGAGGCAGAGCCAATTGCAGGAGTCGCGACTCGTCAGCCTCGTCGCGATTGAGTTCGCCGGTGATTGCGCCTTCGCTCATCACCAGAATGCGGTCTGAAATACCCATCACTTCCATCAGATCGCTGGAGACCACAATCACCGCAATACCGTCCGCGGCCAGGTTGTGAATGATCTCGTAAATCTCGGACTTGGCCCCGACGTCGATCCCGCGAGTCGGCTCGTCCAGCAGCAGGACTTTCATGGGCATCGACAGCCAGCGGCCAAGAATCGCCTTCTGTTGATTGCCGCCGGAGAGGAACATGATCTGCTGCTCGGGCGATGGCGTCTTGACGTTCATCGACTTGATCTGGCTGCGTGCGTTGTCACGCTCCCAGCGACCCTGAATCAGGCAACCGAGGTTCACGTGCCGGGGGCGCGCACCGATGTTGATGTTCTCTGCGACGCTGGACAGCGGCACGATGCCTTCTTTCTTGCGGTCCTCCGGGCAGAGCAGAATTCCGGCCTCGATGGCATCACGTGGTGACTTGAGTGTCAGCGGTTTGCCGTCCAGTTGCAGGGTGCCTGCAGAGCTGCGGGTAAGCCCCGAGAGCAGCCGGAACAGCTCGGTACGCCCGGCGCCGACCAGGCCGAAGAAGCCCAGCACTTCGCCCTTCTGCACGGCGAAGGTGACCGGCTCGTGCAGGCCGGGCCCCAGCAGACCGGTGACACGCAGACTTGGCCCTTGATGCTGGCGCGGACGGTAGTTGTAGATGTTCTGGATATCGCGACCGACCATGCAGGTCACCAGTCGGTCATGGTCGAGATCGGCCATTTGCTCGAACGTCTTGACGAAGCGTCCGTCCTTGAACACCGTCACCGCATCACAGACGCGGAAGATTTCTTCCATGCGATGCGACACGTAAAGAATCACTCGGCCCTCGTCGCGCAGGCGCACGATGATCGCCATCAGTCGGTCGATCTCACGCGCCGACAGGCTGCTGGTGGGCTCGTCAAAGGCGATGACATGAGCATTGCGCGACATGGCCTTGGCGATCTCGACCAATTGCCGCTGCCCCAGCGAAAGGTCGCCCAAGCGTGTGTGCGGGTCAATTTCGTCAGCCAGACCCTTGAGCAGCTCGCCGGCCCGGCGATACATCGCACCGCGATTGATCAGCCCGAAGCGATTGGGCATGTGCCCGAGCAGCAGGTTCTCGGCAACGGTCATTTCCGGCACCAGATGCAGCTCCTGGTGAATCACCGCCACACCCGCCGCGATGCTCTCGGCGGTGGACTTGAACTGATAGCTCTGCTCGCCGATCTGCAAGGTGCCGCTGTTGGGCTGATAAGAGCCGCCGAGAATTTTCAGCAGCGTGGATTTACCGGCACCGTTTTCACCCATCAATGCATGGACGCTGCCGGGGCGCGCTTCGAAACTGATGTCCGAAAGCGCCTTGACGCCGGGGAAGACCTTGCCGATGCCGTTGAAGCGCAAGGCACCGCCTGTGGCGTATTGCTCGATAGCCTGTTGCATGAACCAATCTCCTAGCACGTGTGAGGGGCCTGAACATCAGGCCCCTCGTTCAGCTCACTTCCACAGACCACGCTCGGTCAGTATTTCCTGGAAGTTGGTGCGCTTGATCAGTGTCACGTCGTCCAGGGCGGTGTACTTGGGTGGTTCTGTGCCCTTGGTGGCCCACTCGTAAACATGCAACGCGGTGTCATAACCCTCTTTGCCAGGGTTCGGCAGCATAGAGCCAAAGAAGCCGCTTTCTTTCTTCTTGAGTTCGTCGATCGCATCGGTGCCGTTGATACCGATCCCGATCACGTCATCCGCTTCAAAGCCATTGGTAGAAGTCGCACGTACCCCACCCAATACGGTGTTGTCGTTCATACCGCCGATGATCAGCCTCTTGGCATCGCCTGGCAGTTTTGGCAGCGCCGAGTTGGTGGCGTCCATGCTACCTGGCACATCGAGGGTTTTCTGTGCGGTGAAGACGATATGGTCCTTCGGCAAGCCGGCTTCCTCAAGCGACTTCACCGAACCATCCGTGCGTTTCTTGCCGGTATCCAGCTCGTTATAAGTGTTGATGATCGCGTAGGTGCCTTTCCAGCCATCCTTGTCCCACTTGCGATTTTTCGCTTCCTTGGCCATTTCGACGCCCTGCTTCTGGCCTACTTCAAAGGCAGCCATGCCCAGGTAAGGCACGTCCTCCATGAAGTTGCCCTTGGCGTCGACAAAGCGATCATCCACAGCCATGACTTTCAACCCCAGCGCTTTGGCCTTGGCCACGATCGCAGGGCCGAGCGACACGTCAGGCGGGCAGATCACGAAACCCTTGGCACCGTTGGCGGCGAGGTTATCGATAGCGGTCAGGGTCTTTTCACCGTCTGGCACGGCAATCTTGATGACGGTAAAGCCATGCTCCTTGCCGGCTTTTTCGGCACCTGCCCATTCGGCCTGGAACCACGGCTCTTCGGCCTGCTTGACCAGAAAGCCGATTTTGACTTCTTCGGCAGCGGAGGTGATGCCACTCATGCCCAGAATGGCGGTAGTGACAGCGGCACAGCACAGGGAACGAATCCCGTGACGACTCAACATAGCTAACTCCTTATTTTTATTGAATAGCTACAGCGACCAGCGAGGTGGCGGTTGCAAACGCCGGAGCGTCCGAAGCCGATCAAATAGTCATACCATATAACGGATGACCGCTATGTAACCTAATGTCACCCTTGCATCTACAACCACGCTCCCGTCGTAAACAGACGGCGGCGCGACGTGTTTCTCAACCTCTCAACCGGCGAACCGCTGACACGGCGTGCCCTTGACGCCAACCTGCGCCATCAGCAGCGCGCCGTCGAAGCGACCATTTGCATCGGCAGGGGCGGCACTGGTGACGTACAACGTCTCCAGGCCAGGACCGCCGAATACACAACTGGTGGGATGGCTGACCGGCAGCTCGACAACCCGGTCAACGCTGCCATCCGGGGCAAAGCGGATCAGGCAATTGCCACCCCAGCGCGCATTCCAGACATACCCTTCGGCATCCATCGCCGAGCCGTCGGGTGAGCCTCGATCGTGTTTCGCCGCCCATACCTTGCGTGGCCCCAGACCACCGTCTGCAAGCACCGGATAGTGATAAATGACGTCGTCCAGGGTATCGGCGCTGTACAGCACACTGCCCTCTTCATTCCACAGCAGGGTGTTGACGATGCCCTGCCCGTCCAGCAAACGAGTCACCCGGGCATCAGGTTCAACGCGGAACAACCCGCCTGAACGACGCACTAAAGGCACGTCGCCGCCCTCGGCATCGATGTTGTTCTGCATGCTGCCAAGCCAAAGGTGACCGCGCGCATCGCAGCGGGCTTCGTTGGCCCGATTGCCGGGGGTGGGGTCTGCCACGCAGAATGGTCGTAAAGAAGTTTTGTCGGAGCCCAGGTCCAGGCGATAGACGCCGCTGGCCAGTGTCACCAGTGCATCACCCTGCTCGGTCGGAATAAATGCAGAGACTGGCTCCGGCATGCGCCATTGGCGGATCTGCCCGGCGACCAGCCGACACACCAGAAACCCGGCAATGTCGACCCAGTACAAAGCCTGCTCCTCGGCATCCCAGAAGGCGCCTTCGGCCAGCTTGAAACGGTGCTCGGAAACGGGCAGCCAGTTCATGAAAAATGTCCTTTGTTATTGTTGTAAAGGCACTTTTGGATGTTTGTGTCGCGGTCTTGTCCAACCTCTGCCTGCGCCGACCCGTTGCACGGCGTTCGGGCTGCATGGCAAAAAATTCGACAGATCGGCTAAGGTAAGTCACAAGCCTTCCGCGACGATGGCACTACTAAATAGTATTACAATTTATTTTTCAAGCACCATTTTATAGGCTATACATCCATGCATCGGCTTGAATCCGATCAAATAGTCTTACCAATAACAATAAAAGCAGGCAGATCAGATGAAAAAACATGCGCTTCTCAGCACCCTTGGACTGTCCTTGATGATCAGCACCCTGACCGCACAGGCCGCCGCACTCTCCAGCGAACACAGCGCGTTCGGCCAACTGCCCGACGGCTCTGCCGTCGAAAAATACACCCTGCGCAACAGTCACGGCGTGCAGGCCAGCATCATCACCTACGGCGCGACGCTGCAATCGCTGCTGGTACCTGACAAGGCCGGCAAGGTCGAAGACATCGTCCTGGGTTTCGACGATGTGCAGGGCTACCAGAACAACGGTACGGTCTATTTCGGCGCGACCATCGGCCGCTTCGGCAACCGGCTGGCAGGCGGCAAATTCAGTCTGGATGGCAAAACCTATCAGGTCCCGCTCAATGACAAGACCAACGCGCTGCACGGCGGCACGCAGGGTTTTGACAAGCGTCTGTGGAAGGCAGAAGAAACCAAGAGCGGTGATTCGGTCGGCGTGAAGCTGACCTACCTGTCGCCGGACGGCGAGATGGGCTTTCCGGGTGCCCTGCTGACTGAAGTGACCTATAGCCTGAATGAAAAAAACGAGCTGAAGATCGACTACCGCGCCACCACCGACAAACCGACGGTGCTGAACCTGACCAACCACAGCTATTTCAACCTGGCCGGCGCTGGCAGTGGTGATGTGCTCAAACAGGTCGCCACCCTTCACGCCTCGCACTACACCCCGGTCAACGACAAGCTGATCCCGACCGGTGAACTGCCTGCTGTGGCTGGCACGCCCATGGACTTTCTCAAGCCCACCGCGTTCGGCAAACACATCAAGGCTGATCACCAGCAGTTGAAATACGCCGAACCCAAGCAAGGCGGGTTTGATTTCAACTGGGTGCTCGACACCAAGGGTGATGTGAAGAAACTGGCCGCCGAGGTCAGCGATCCGCAATCAGGCCGCAGACTGCAACTGTTCACCACAGAGCCCGGCGTGCAGCTGTACACCGGTAACTTCCTGGATGGCAGCATTCACGGCAAGGCAGGCAAGGTCTACCCGCACTGGGGCGCCTTTACCCTGGAAACGCAGCACTATCCCGATGCGCCCAACCAGCCGAAATTCCCCAGCACCCGACTGGATCCCGGCAAGGCCTACACCCAGACCACTGTGTTCAAATTCCTCAACGACTAAAGCGTTGAGCTGCCCGGCGCCTGTGATCAGAGCGCCGGGCAGCTTCAAACTCACTGATTGCGCTTCATCGCCGCAGTCAGGGTATCGACGTTGTAACGGAACATCTTCGCGTAGGTTGACGCCGGGCCGTCGGCAGGCGACAGGGATTCCACGTACAGTTCACCCCCTGGCTGAGCGCCACTGGCTTCGGCTATCTGCTTGACCAGGCGCGGGTCGCTGGAGTTTTCGAAGAAGTAGGCACTGACATGTTCGGTCTTGATCTGACGGATCAGTTTCGACACATCGGCGGCCGACGCCTCAGACTCGGTAGACAAGCCCAGCGGCGACAGGAAGGTCACACCATAGGCATCGCCGAAGTAGCCGAACGCGTCATGAGAGGTGAGGATCTTGCGTCTGGCAGCCGGAATCGAACGGATCTGATCGCGGGCGTAGGTGTCCAGTTGCTGCAACTCGACGATGTAGCGATCACCATTGGCCTGATACACGCTGGCCCCTTCCGGATCGGCTTTCTTCAGCGCTGCGACGATGTTGCGCACATAAATCACCCCATTGGCCGCGCTGTTCCAGGCATGCGGGTCGACAATGCGCTTGCCGTCCTCATCCATGCTGCGGGTCTTGATGCCCTCGGACAGCACCACCGGCTGCCCCTTGTAGCCTGAAGCCTTGATGAGACGATCCATCCAGCCCTCCAGATGCAGGCCGCTGACAAATGCCAGATCGGCGTTTTTCAGCGCCTGGGCGTCACTCGGTGTCGGCTCGTAGACGTGTGGATCGCCGTTCGGACCGATCAGCGATCTGACGTGCACACGATCACCGCCGACCGTACTGACCATGTCGGCAATGACCGTGAACGAGGCAACGGCTTCGAGCGGTTTGGCCTGGGCCAGGCTGGCGAATGCCGACAGCGCCAGTGCAGCCAGGGAACTCAACATCATCAATCGTTTCATGACGTACCTTTTTCAGTGAGCCAGGTGAGGTTTGGGAAACAGCCGGCGCACGATGCCCGTGCGCCCGAACAACAGGGAGATGCCGTAGAACGCACTGGCCATGAGCACAATGGCCGGCCCCGAGGCGACGCCAAGGTGGTAGGAAACAATCAGCCCGATCAGCCCGGACAAGGTCGCCAGCAGCGTCGAAATCACCATCAGGCCACTCAGCGAGTGGGTCCAGAAACGTGCGGCGGTTGCCGGCAGCATCATCATGCCCACCGCCATCAGCGTGCCCAGCGCCTGAAAGCCTGCGACCAGGTTGAGCACCACCAGCAGCAGGAACAGAACGTGGTACAGCGAGCCGCGCCCGCCGACCGCACGCAGAAAGCCCGGATCGAAGCACTCCAGCACCAGCGGGCGATAGATGATCGCCAGCAGAATGAGGGTGAAGGAGGCAATACTGCCGACCATGTAGATCGCCGTGTCATCAATGGCCAGAATGGTGCCGAACAATACGTGCAGCAGATCGACGCTGGAACCATGCAGCGACACGATCAGCACCCCGGCGGCCAGCGAGGTCAGGTAGAAGCTGGCAAAGCTGGCGTCTTCGCGTAACGAGGTCAGTCGACTCACCAGACCGGACAGCAAGGCCACTGCCAGCCCGGCGATCAGGCCGCCGAACCCCATTGCCGGCAACGACAGACCGGCGACCATGAAACCCACCGCCGCGCCCGGCAGCACCGCATGGCTCATCGCATCGCCCACCAGACTCATACGCCGCAACATCAACAGCACGCCGACCGGCCCCGAGCCGATGCCCAGCGCCAGGCACGCCACCAGCGCGCGGCGCATGAAGCCGAATTCGATAAACGGCTCAACCACCAGGCTATAGAGCATCATGCGTCGTCCTCGGCATCACACAACAAGGCATCCGGGCTCCAGTATTCAGCCATGTTGCGCGCCTTGCGCAGGTTGGCGTCGCTAAGCACATGCGAGGTCTCACCCCAAGCAATGGCTTCGCGAGCCATCAACAGGGTTTGCGGAAAGTGCTGACGGACCTGTTCGATATCGTGCAGTACGGCAATCACCGTGCGCCCCTGCCCGTGCCAGGCGCGCACCAGTTGCAACAGATCACGCGTGGTGCGCGCGTCGATGGCAGTGAACGGCTCATCCAGCAGAATCACCGAGGCGTCCTGCAACAGCAGCCTGGCGAACAACACCCGCTGAAACTGGCCAGACGACAGCGAGCCCACGCTACGCCCTTCAAAACCCTCAAGGCCGACAGTCGTCAGCGCCTCGCCGGTCAGACGCGCGTGATTGCGGGTCAGGCTGCGAAACGGGCCGATGCTGTGCCAGGCGCCCATCGAAACCGTATCCGCAACGCTCAGCGGAAAGCTGCGATCGATTTCTGCGGCCTGCGGCAGATAGCCAATTGTGCGGGTTGCCAGACGCCCCCGGTCGACGCGCCCCTGAGCAGGCTTCATGGTGCCGGCGATGGCCTTGATCAGCGTCGATTTACCCGCGCCGTTGGGCCCGACGATAGCCGTCAGGCTACCGGCCTCGAAGCGCCCGCTGATGTGGTGTACGGCCGGGCGGCGTTCATACGCCACCGTGAGGTTTTCCAGAGCGATGGCGGCACTCATGGAATCGCCACCGACCAGCCAATGGCCAGCCAGAGCAATATCAGTATCGCCAGGGAAAACAGGACGCGCTTCCAGGCCGACTGAGCCAGCACGGAACCTGCTATCGAAGCGCTTGCTGTCGAAGCGTCAGGAGGATTTTTCAAGTAAAAGTAACCTGCAACTATTTGTTACAGTATTACATATCAACCGGATAAATGTTATTAAATAACATTCATGCCGGCACCTTGCTTTCCAGCCACGCAGATAAACTCCCGCGCAGATCAGTTTCAGAATCGCCACGCACAACTCCGCCGTGCGGTACTTGTGACACTGCACGCCTCCCTATACTGTATATACAAACAGTCAAGGGGCACTTCATGCAGCTTATCGACAAGCTCAGCATTCTGGCAGACGCCGCCAAGTACGATGCGTCGTGCGCGAGTAGTGGAGCACCCAAGCGCAGCTCGCAGGACAAGTCCGGGCTCGGTTCCACCAATGGCATGGGCATCTGCCACAGCTACACGCCGGACGGGCGTTGCGTGTCGCTGCTGAAAATCCTCCTGACCAACTTCTGTCTTTACGACTGCCAGTACTGCGTCAACCGTCGCTCCAGCGATGTGCCCCGTGCGCGCTTCACTCCCGAAGAAGTGGTCACCCTGACCCTGGACTTCTATCGCCGCAATTGCGTGAGCGGGCTGTTTTTGAGTTCCGGGATCATTCGCTCCGCGGACTACACCATGGAGCAACTGGTCGAAGTTGCCCGGCTGTTGCGCGAGGTGCATGAGTTTCGCGGCTACATCCATCTCAAGACCATCCCTGACGCCGATCCGGCGCTGATCGAAAAGGCCGGCCGCTACGCCGACCGTCTCAGCGTGAACATCGAGCTGCCAACTGACCTGAGCCTGCAGACCCTCGCCCCGGAAAAAGACGTCGCGTCGATCAAGCAGGCCATGCAGACGATTTACACCGGTGAGCAGACGGTGCGCAACGAGCCTCGCTCGCCGCGCTTTGCGCCTGCCGGGCAGAGCACGCAGATGATTGTCGGTGCCGATGCCACCGACGACAGCACCATCCTGCACAGCGCGCAGTCGCTGTACAGCAACTTCAAGCTGCGCCGGGTCTACTATTCTGCGTTCAGCCCGATACCCAACAGCCCCAACAGCGTTCCCCTGGCGGCACCGCCTCTGATGCGCGAGCATCGCCTGTATCAGGCTGACTTTCTGCTGCGCGGCTATGGTTTTACCGCGGGTGAACTGCTCGACGGCCCCGGTGATCTGGCGCTGGACATCGACCCTAAACTGGCCTGGGCGCTGGGCAACCGCCAGGTTTTCCCGCTGGACCTGAACCAGGCGGACCCGGCGCTGATCGCCAGGGTGCCGGGTATTGGCATCCGCACCACGCAGCGGCTGGTCGAGCTGCGCAGACAGCGACGCATCCGCTACGAAGACCTCACCCGCATGCGCTGCATACTGGCCAAGGCCAAGCCGTTCATCATTACCAGTGATTACCACCCGCCGCACGCGGAAACCACCAGCGAGTTCCTGCATCACCAGTTGCGCGACCGGCCTCAGCCTCAGCAAATGGGCCTGTGGGGATGATCTGCCTCGACTGCGACGACCTGTTCGAGACCTGGCGACAACAGGCTCGCTGGCTGTTGAGCCATGAAATCGACCCCAGCCAGGTCAGCTGGAAGTCGCCGGATGCCGCCGACCTGTTCGGCAGTGAAGAAGAGTACCCCAGGGAAGCCGGGCCTTTTCAGGCACGGGTTCCGCTGGAGTTGGTGCAGTTGCTGGAGAGCGCCTCGCACTATCGGGGCGATCAGCGCTGGAGCCTTCTGTACGAAGTGTTGTGGCGCGTGACCCACGGTGATCGCACCGCCATGATGGCCGGTGACAAACTCGGCAGTGAATTGCATCGCCGCCTCAAATCGGTAAGGCGTGAGGCCCATCATCTGCATGCGTTTCTGCGGTTTGTCGCGCTGCCGCCCGTGGCTGCCGACGAAGCTCTGATGCGTCCGCAGTACGTGGCCTGGCACGAACCGGCCCACGATATTCTGCTCAGTGCCAGCGAGCATTTCATCGGCCGTATGGGTCAGCATCGCTGGATGATCGCCACGCCTCAGGACGGCGTGTATTACGACGGCCAACAACTGATTCATGAGCGACGCTGCCCGCAAGCCTGGCAGACCATGGCCCGGCAGGTGGAAGACCCGCATGGCGAACTGTGGCTGACCTACTACAGCCACATCTTCAACCCTGCGCGCCTGAACCCCAAGGTCATGGAAGGTCACTTCCCTTCGCGCTTCTGGAAAAACCTGCCGGAAGGCCCGCTGATCCCTGCCCTGATCACCCAGGCCCGCACCGGCAAGCAGCGTGACGGCCAGGCCAGCGACATCGCCGCCAGACGCGGCAAGAAGATTGCGCTGAAGGATTGAGCGCGTCGGTATACACAAGTCTGTTTTGACTAACGCGCCAATGCTCCGAGTTGGCATGCATTTCGTGACGCTCCGCGTCACACATCTGCTGCCTGGTATCAAGGGCAAAGGAGTCTAAGGCTTTGGTGCTGCCTGTATCTCGCACATGGGGCTTTCCAGCCCGATCCTCTAGAGCGTAACCCTTCCATCGATGCACGTCACAGTCGAGCCGCCCACCCAGATATCCTCACCTGCACGCTGAACGGACACCCGCCCCTTGCGTCCGAGCGCAGTGCCCTGACTCACGACATAGCGCTCCGGTGCCAGGCCTTCCTCCAGGAACCAGCGAGCGATGCCGGCATTGAGACTGCCGGTCACCGGGTCTTCAGCCATACCGTCGCCGGAAACAAACGCACGCACCTCGAATTGGGCATCTACACCGTCCACATCAGCGTCCCACGCTCCGATAACGCCGATTTTCAAGCCGTCCAGTTGAACATGGTCAGGCTGCAGAGCAAGAACGGTTGCACGATCTTTCAGCCGCAGTGCGACCCAGCCAGGGCCATTATCGACCCAGCGGGCGTCCAGAATGCTCTCGGAAGCCAGCTTCAGACCGAGGCGAATCCGCTCGACAAACGTGGCGTCCACGGCGCCTGAGCGCAACAGCGGCGGCGCGGTAAATGCCAGCCCGGCGGCATCCTTGCGGATACGCACCAGGCCGATGCCGCATTCCTGAATGATTTCCTCACCGCGAGGCACGCCACCGCTTTCCAGCCAGGCGTGGCAACTGCCCAGGGTGGGATGGCCAGCGAACGGCAGCTCTTCAAGGGTGGTGAAAATACGCACGCGATAGTCGGCACGCGGGTCTGTCGGCTTGAGCAGAAACGTGGTCTCACTCAGGTTGGTCCAGCGGGCAAAGGCGGCCATCTGCTCGTCACTCAGCCCGTCAGCGCCCAGCACCGCCGCCAGCGGATTGCCGAGCAGAGGCTGATCAGTGAAGACATCCAGTTGCTTGAAATCGAACGAGCGCATCGGGGCGTCCTTTCCGGTATAAAAAACCAGAGTGCCACGTCCACAGCCGGGTGAACAACGGGATATTGAACCAACGTCGGCCACGGCGGCTCACAGCTGTGGCAGTCGCAACGCTACCTGCATCCCAGATGATAATGTGTCCAGTCACAAGAGGCAGGCCACCCGAGGTTCAAACATGCTCGACAGCCCAATCCGAGATCTGCTCGACACGCTATGCCAGGTAATGGCCGACAAACCGTTTCTGGTGGTGACCGGCGCAGGGATCAGCACCGCATCCGGCATTCCGGACTACCGCGACAAGAATGGCGTGCGGCGCGGCAAGCAGCCGATGATGTATCAGGAATTTCTCGGCAACCCTGCAGCGCGCCAGCGCTACTGGGCACGCGCCATGCTCGGCTGGCCGCGGATCCGCGCGGCACAGGCCAATGCCGCGCATCTGGCCCTGGCTGCGCTGCAGGCTGAACACGCCATTACCGGACTGATCACCCAGAACGTCGATGCACTGCACACACAGGCCGGAAGCCGGGACGTCATCGAGCTGCACGGCAGCCTGCACCGGGTGCTGTGTCTGGATTGCCAGCAGCGCAGCGACCGTGCAGGAATTCAAGAGCAGATGCTGGCGCACAACCTTTATCTGATCGGCGTCCACGCGACACAGGCACCGGACGGCGATACCCTGCTAGACCCGGCGTTCGAAGCCAGTTTCGAGGTGCCCCGCTGTCCGCACTGTGGAGGCGACAGGCTCAAGCCGGACGTCGTGTTCTTCGGTGAAAACGTCGCCGCGCAGACCGCTGCCAGGGCTACGCAAAGTGTCGAGGACGCAGAAGGTCTGCTGGTGGTGGGCACGTCATTGATGGCCTGGTCGGCATTCCGCCTGTGCAAGGCCATGGCCGAACAGGGCAAACCGGTCATCGCCATCAACCATGGCAAGACCCGGGCGGACGAGCTGCTTGAAATGAAGATCGAAGCGTCCTGTGAGCAGGCCTTGCCGTGGCTCGCCGAGCAATTGGTTTCGCTTTAAAACAGCCCCAACTGCCCACCGATCAGGGTGCTGAAATCGTCGTCCACAAACGGCAGGATCGCGTCAGCCAGTGGTTGTAACTGACGAGTCACGTAGTGATCGTAGTCAATCGGGGCGTGACGAATCTCCAGCGGTTCCGGCCCGGCGGTGGTCATCACGTAGCTGATCCAGCCGCCACTCTGGTACTGACGCGGTCGCCCCTGCTGGTCGTTGTATTCGTCGGCCAGCCGTGCAGCGCGTACATGAGGCGGCACGTTGCGCTGGTAGTCATCGAGCTTGCGACGCAAGCGCTTGCGGTAAATCAACAGGTCATCCAGCTCGCCTGACAGGGTGCGTTGCACGTAGTCACGCACGTAATCCTGATACGGCTGGCGTTTGAAGATCCGCAGGTACAGCTCCTGCTGAAACTGCTGAGCCAGTGGCGACCAGTCGGTGCGTACCGTTTCGAGGCCCTTGTAGACCATCTCCTCGGAACCGTCAGCACGGGTCACCAGGCCGGCGTAACGCTTCTTGCTGCCCTCCTCCGCACCGCGCACGGTGGGCATCAGGAAGCGCCGAAAATGCGTTTCGTATTGCAGTTCAAGGGCACTGTGCAAACCGTACTCGGCGTGCAAGTGCTCGCGCCACCACTGATTGACCTGCTGCACCAGCGCCTTGCCGATGCTTGCTGCCTCCTCTTGCCCATGAGGACGGCCCAGCCAGACGAATGTCGAGTCGGTATCGCCATAGATCACCGTGTAGCCCTGCGCCTGAATGAGGTCGCGGGTCTTGAGCATTATTTCATGCCCACGCAGGGTGATCGATGAAGCCAGGCGCGGATCGAAAAAGCGACAGCCGCTCGAGCCCAACACGCCGTAGAAGGCATTCATGATGATTTTCAGCGCCTGGGACAAGGGGGCGTTCTGCTCGCGCTTGGCCGCTTCCCGACCTTGCCACACGCGCTCGACGATGGCTGGCAGGCTGTGACGGGTGCGCGAGAAGCGCGCGCCGCGAAAGCCCGGCACCGACTCGCTGTCCGCTGGATGGCGCAGGCCTTCGATCAAGCCCACCGGATCAATCAGAAAGGTACGAATGATCGACGGATAAAGGCTCTTGTAGTCCAGTACCAGCACCGACTCATACAGCCCTGGCTGGGAATCCATGACAAAACCGCCAGGGCTGGCCTCTGGCAGGCGCTCGCCCAGGTTGGGCGCCACGAAACCCTGGCGATGCATCAGCGGGATATACAAATGGCAGAAAGCCGCAACCGAACCACCGCTGCGGTCGGCAGGCAGACCGGTGACCGTGGCGCGCTCGAGCAGAAAGGTCAGCAATTGGGTCTTGGCAAAGATGCGCGTGACCAGTTCGCAGTCCTTGATGTTGTAACGCGCCAGCGCCGGTTTGTCCTCGGCGAACATGCGGTTGATTTCGTCCATACGCTGATAAGGCGTGTCGATGGCCTTGCCTTCGCCCAGCAGAGTCTGCGCGACGTATTCGAGGCTGAACGACGGAAAGCTCCAGGTCGCCGAGCGCAATGCCTCGATTCCGTCGATGATCAGCCGCCCGCTCACGTCGGCAAAAAAATGGTTGTTGCGACTGCCATGCTCACGCCAGCCCATCGCTTCACCGCCACGCCCAAGCCTTAACGGCACTTGCAGGCGCTGGGCATGCTCATGCAGCACGCGTAAATCGAACTGGATAACGTTCCAGCCGATAATCGCGTCAGGGTCGTGCAGCGCCAGCCAGTCGTTCAGGCGTTCGAGCAACTGCGCGCGGGTATCGCAATAGTCGAGCTGAAAATCCAGCGTCTCATCACCACCGTTGGCCGGGCCCAACATGTAGACCTGACGCTGCCCGCAGCCCTCCAGTGCAATCGAATACAGCTCGCCGCGGGCGGTGGTTTCGATATCCAGCGAGACCAGCCTCAGATTGGGACGGTAATCGGGCGATGGTCTGATCTGCGCGTCGCACAGCACCCCATCGGCATCCGGCGTGCCGCCAAACTGCACCGGCGCGGTGATGAAGCGTTCCATCAGGTAGCGTTCCGGCGGGCGAATGTCCGCTTCATAGACGTCTACATTGCCTCTGCGCAGCAACTTTTCGATGTTCATCAACTGGCGGTGCTGCTGGCAATACACACCCAGCACCGGACGGTGACGAAAATCACAGAGCTCAAGCGGACGCAGTTCTACGCCACGTTCGGTACGCAACAACGATCGGGCCCGCTCACCCTGTTCGGCAGGAATAAAGGCGACAGAGGGCTGGCAAGGCAGGCGAATATGGCGCGGGCCCTGATCGGTGGCCAACCAGAAGTCGACCTCGGTCCCGGCGGGCGTGTCTTGCCAGTGCCGACTCAGGATAAAGCCCTGCTGTACATCCAACGCTGTTACCTCGACCGCCCGGTGAAACAAATGATTCTACTTGGCTATGAGGCTAAAGGCGCGTCTGGAGGCGAATTAGCGGCACATTGAGGGGCATGGACAATTGATTCCTCCTATTCCCGTGATCCTTATTTACTGCTTGCTCGATTCTGCGCGCTGGATGATTCTGTAGTGGTTCTGGCAATGCACTACAGCCACCCAGGTCCCGATCACGGAGAGCCCCATGAAAACCGTCGCCCAGCTACTGAAATTGAAAGACCTGCAGAACCAGCAAGTGCATACCATCGGACCGGATCAGATGGTGCTCGACGCACTCAAGTTAATGGCTGAAAAGAACATCGGTGCGCTGCCGGTGGTCGAGGGCAACGTGGTGGTCGGCGTCATCAGCGAGCGCGACTATGCGCGCAAGGTGGTGCTCAAGGGACGCTCGTCGGTGGGGACACCGGTGAGGGACATCATGAGCAGCAAAGTGATCACTGTCGACTCGCAACGCAGCGTCGAAGCGTGCATGGGGATCATGACCGACAGCCATCTGCGCCACCTGCCGGTCGTGGAAGGCGGCCAGTTGCTGGGCCTGCTGTCCATCGGTGACCTGGTGAAGGAAGCCATTGCAGAACAGGCGAACCTCATTCAACAGCTCGAGCAGTACATTCGCGGCGAATGACCTGAGCAACACATCAGGCGCAGCGCGCGATTGCCGCGCGCCACACCGTTCACTCAGTCGTCCAGCGTCTTGCCAGGCGCCGCGCCCTTGACCGGCTTGCCGGGTTTTTCGGCAGGCGCGGGTTTGGCTGGCGGCTCGGGAGCCGGTGCGGCAGCTTCCTGCTCGCGCATCGGCATCTGATCGATAGTGGCGAAGATTTCCTTGGGCTCTATCGATTCCGACTTTCCGACAGTCTTATCGATCTTTTTCTCGCCGTCCTTGCCCACCAGAATGACCTTGGTCCCCACACCCGCCCCCAGCTTCAGCTCACGGATCAATGCCATGGTCGACTGCGGGTCCATGCTTTTGCCGTCGCGCTCGCCCATGGTGTTGACCACCGTGAACAGCACCATATTGCGCTGCGCAAAAGCCTCACGGTTGGCAGGCTCGTCCAGTGACTTCTTGAGCTTGATCAGCACCGGATCGATGCTGCTGGGGGCGATGATGATCAAGGGACGCGACTTGCCGCGCTCCTGTGCCAGAGGGCCATCGCTGTCAGCAGCCAGCGCTGTACCGGCAGCGACAAGCAGGGTGGCGAAGGTCAGGGACCGGATTAACATGGTGGGCTCCTTTCAAATCCATTGGGTAGCCATCGCGTACAGACCGACACGATGCTGGTCTGTTCTACCGCATATGGGTCATCCCGGTACAGCCCGATGTAGTCCTTTTCCTTAATCCGTTGCGTCAGGCAGAGCGTGCAAACGACCGATCACAGGCGCTGTCGAGGCTCGCCGTCAGGCCTTGGACAATCTGCGCCACTTCAGCGGCGTCCAGCACCAAGGGCGGTAACAGGCGGATGATTTTGCCCCGGGTGACATTGATCAACAGGCCATGTTGCTCGGCTGCGATGCGTGTCAGTTCGGGTATCGCCTGGCGTAACTCGATCCCTATCATCAAACCCTGGCCACGAACTTCCAGCACGTTCGGGTGGGCACCCAGCGCATTGCGCAGCCCTTCCAGCAACTGCCGGCCTTGCAGTGCGGCGTTTTCCACCAGCACCTGCCGTTCGATGATGTCGATCACCGTGCAGCCGACCCGACAGGCCAGCGGATTACCGCCGAAGGTGCTGCCGTGGCTGCCGGGCGTGAACAGTTGCGCCGCCCTGCCCCGTGCCAGGCAAGCACCAATCGGTATACCGTTGCCCAACCCCTTGGCCAGGGTCATGACGTCGGGAACGATGCCCTCATGTTGAAAGGCAAACCACTTGCCTGTCCGGCCCATACCGGTCTGGATTTCGTCGAGCATCAACAGCCAGTCACGCCGTGTGCAACGCTCCCTCAAGGCCTTGAGATACCCGGCGGGTGCCACCTGCGCGCCGCCCTCGCCCTGAATCGGTTCGACCAGCACGGCGCAGATCCGATGCCCATACGTCGTACAAACCTTGTCGAACGCTGCCAGATCGCCAAAGGGCACTTTGATGTAATCGCCCGGCAAGGTACTGAAACCCAGGCGTACGGCCGGCCCGTCACTGGCCGACAATGTGCCCAGGGTGCGGCCGTGGAAGGCGTTTTCCATGACCACGACCAAGGGCCGTTCGATGTACTTGTGCCAGCCATGCAGGCGCGCCAGCTTGAGCGCAGTCTCGTTGGCCTCGGCACCGGAGTTGTTGAAAAACACCGCGTCCAGCCCCGACAAGGCCGTCAGTTTCTGCGCCAGGCGCTTCTGCCAGTCGATGGTGTACAGGTTGGAGGTGTGCAACAGCAGACCCGCCTGATCGCGAATCGCCTCGACCAGCAGTGGATGCGAGTGCCCCACGTTGGTCACGGCTACGCCCGCCACGGCGTCCAGGTACTCGCGTCCGCTCTGGTCCCACAGACGTGTGCCCAGACCACGTGTGAAGCTCAGGGCCAGAGGTTGGTAAGTGCTCATCAGGCAGGTGGCGGTCATGAGGTGAAGCTCCTTGGGTATGTTTCGGTTTTTGCAGTATCGTTAACCACCTAAAATGGATAAACAGCGAAATACTTCAATCATTTTAAAGCCAGGATTGATAATGGATTTGTTTCAGGCAATGCGCGTGTACGTGAAAGTGGTCGAGGCAGGCAGCCTGACGGCAGCGGCGCAAGCGTGTTCGATTTCCACCACCATGGTCGGCAATCACTTGCGCGCACTGGAAGAGCGCCTGGGCGTCAGCCTGTTGCAGCGCACCACACGCCGTCAGCGATTGACGGAATTCGGTACCGCGTATTACGAGCGTTGCCTGGAAGTATTGGGGCTGGTGGCAGAGTCCGAGCAACTGGCCGAGCAGGCTCATGGCGATCCCACAGGTACGCTGCGCATCACCGCACCACTGACATTCGGTTCGGAAGTGCTGGCGCCTGCGCTGGTCGAATTCTCGCGGCGTTTTCCCGAAGTCAGGCTCGACCTTGTACTGACCAATCAACGTCTGGACATGATCGACAATGGTTTTGACGTCGCCATTCGCTTGGGCAACATTCCAGAATCGTCGCCACTGATCGCCCGTCCCCTGCAGGATTACACCTTGACCATCTGCGCCGCGCCGGACTATCTCGCCCGCCACGGCACGCCGACCCATCCCGAGGATCTTCGTGAGCATAATTGCCTGGCGTTCGCCTACCCGGCGGGAGACGAATGGCGGACTGCCGGTACACAATGGCGTATGACCGGCGCAGACGGCGACGTGCTGGTGGAGGTCAGCGGTTCGATGGTGGCCAACACTTCCGCCGGTCTTTATCAGGCGGCTCGTGCAGGCATGGGCGTCGTGATGCTTCCGGATGCACTGGTACAGCGCGACCTGCAGGAAGGCCGGCTGTTTGCGTTGTTCCCGGACTACCATTTGCCCCGACGACCGATGAACCTGCTGTATGTGCAGGACCGTTATCGACTGCCCAAGCTGAGAAGTTTTGTGGAGTACGCGACGGGGCTTTGGGGGCGGTAAGGACTTACCGCCGGAGGGTCACCGGGTCGCCCCCTGCGCGCGGCCTTTGCGGTGCGCGCCGGGGTTTACCGGGAATGAACGTCAGACCCGGAATCGACTGACCAGGCTTTGCAGATGCACGCCCAGACGAGCGAGCTCGACGCTCGACGCAGCGGTCTCTTCACTGGCGGAAGCCGTCTGTTCGGAGATGTCTCGCACATTCAGGACACTGCGGTTGATCTCTTCGGCAACGGCGCTCTGCTCTTCGGCGGCAGCGGCGATCTGATGGTTCATCGTCTCGATCGTCGAGATTGCCTGCGTCATGTTATTGATGGAAACACCCGCATTGCGCGTCAGCTCGACACTGTTTGCAGTCAGTGCCTGGCTGTTGTCGAGGATCGTCGCCACCTGCGCCGTGCGGGTATGCAGGCCGCTGATCAAGGCCGCGATCTCTTCGGTCGACGTCTGCGTGCGCTGGGCCAGGCTTCTCACTTCGTCAGCCACCACCGCAAAGCCTCGGCCTGCTTCGCCCGCACGCGCTGCTTCGATTGCAGCGTTGAGGGCCAGCAGATTGGTCTGCTCGGCAACGGCCTTGATGACATCGAGCACGCCACCAATCTTGTTGCTTTCGTTCTTGAGATCGTCCATCGCGGACTTGGAGTGAGTGACCTCAGTCGCAAGCTTCTCGATCTGCGCAACAGCCTTGGAAACCACGCCGTCGCCTTCGCGAGCTTCTTTCGAGGCGTTGACCGCAGCGTGTGAAGCCTGCTCTGCGTTGCGTGCGACTTCCTGAACGGTCGCAGACATTTCGTGCATCGCAGTGGCGACCTGATCGGTTTCGTTCTTCTGGCTGTTGACGCCGGCACTGGTCTGCTCGGTGACGGCCGACAACTGTTCGGCGGCACTGGCGATTTGTGTCACGCCATCGCGCAGACCACCAATCAGCTCGCGCAGGTTACCGGTCATGCGCATCATGCTGCCCTGCAGCTGGCCCAGTTCATCCTTGCGGGTAACCACCTGGTTGTGCGTCAGATCACCATCAGCGACACGCTCGGCCAGTTTCAGTGTGTCACGCAGCGGGCCAACGATAAGGTTGGTAATGACCCACGCCGCCAGGGCACTCATGATCAACGCTGCAATCAGCCAGACAGAGAGCAGCATCTTGGCCTGACTCACATCCTCCACTCTCAGGTTGACCTGGTTCTCGGACAGCTTGTCAGCACATTCAAACAGGATGCCGATGTCTTTGGTGATGCCTGCCTGAGCCAGATCAATCCTGGCCTGCGCCGCGGTGAACTGATTCAAGGTGTTCTGGTAGCTGATCATCGAGTCCACAAGGTGCTTGATGATCGCCGACTGGCCATCGAAACCCTGCAGATTTCTGACAAACTCGATAACCGTGTTCATCGATGTTTCCGCTGGAGCACGGTTTTCCGCCTTCAGCGAATAGGTGTAGCCACGCAAGTCGAAGCGCATTTTCTGGAACAGCGTCATCGCCTGCACGATGGCATCGCGCTGCGCGGGAGTCCCGTCATCGGATCGGGCAACGGCGTTGAGCTTTTGCAAATCATCAGCGCCTGCATCGGCGTACTGGCCAAACACCGAACGGGTCGCCTCACGGGCAGCGGTTGCCTGCATGAGGTTGTCGTAGTGAATACGGTAATCCTTCAAGGCGTCTGCGGCAGTATTCACCAACGGTACGTTCAACGGAGAATCGAACACCTTCTGCGCGTACTTCACATGATTTTCGAGACCTTCGAGCGCTTTCAACCAGTTGCTGGCGCGCTCGGCGTCATAGTTGACCGAATAGGCCAATCGGGCAATGCGGACATCTCGCGTGAGTGCGCTCAGCTTGCCGATGTCGGAAATCCGCTCGCTTCGTTCGCTCAGTGAGGTGATGCCTGTCCAGCCTGTCAGCGCGATCAGCACCGTCAGTACGATGACCAGAGCAAACCCGAGCACGAGCTTGGACCTGACAGAAATATTGCGCAGAGTGTTTATCACAGGGAGTCGCTCTTTCGTTGGTCATCAGTGGAGTACAAGAGGCCTGTCCTTGCCAGCTAGCCATACAATCCACAAATGTCGGCAGCGAGGCTTCAAACTTTAAAACTGGCGTCAATATTTCGCTTGAAAATAAATCCTCGCAGGCGCGACCAACCCCGATGGCATTTTCATTGCAGTCAGTTAGCATGGGCCGTTACCCACACTTGGGTATTCTGGAGAAGTACATGAGTCTGGAATTGATCGCCTCAAAAAGCAGCTTGTTGACCATCGAGGAGCGCGCTGCGATTGCCGAGATCGAGGCCACGACCAATGTGCTGCGACTTGTCACTCGCCTGACAGGCATGCGCTTCGCTGGTATCGCCAAATTTACCGACGCAGACTGGATCGCCTGTTCTGTCTATGACCCCACTGACCTGGGTATCGACGACGGCGATGTGTTCAAACTCGAGACCACGCTCTGTAACGAGTTTTGTACCAATCCCCAGGCACTGTTCGTGCCGCAGATCAGCACGAACGGCCGGTATGCGAACCTGCCAGTTGTGAAGCGCTACGCCATCGAAAGCTATGCCGGCGTGCCGATCTACCTTCCCGACGGACAGCTGTATGGTGCGTTATGCGCTCTGGACTCCAGAACGACACTGTTCGACGACCCCGATCTGGCGGAAACCCTGACCCTGTTCGCCCGATTGATCGGGTGCATTTTCTTCGCCAACATCAACGAAGGCAGCTGATCCGGGGCTGCGTCCTGAAGCAACGCTGTCGACTTACGGGCTGACGGGCTGCTCTGCCAGCGCATGCAGCGGCTAAGACTCGAGCAAGTCGCTGCTGAACTGGCCTTCGTCGAGTTGCAGGCGATGTCGGGACGGTACAGGTGTGACCGGGTGATCGCCGTCCAGCAAGGCTTCTGCAGGCAGATCAATCCCGAAATGAGGAAATGGCTCCTGAGCCAACCAACCGCCAGCGGCCAGAACCAACAATAGAAAAATACCCGCAATGGGTTCTTTGGGTCTGCACATTCTCGTTTCTCCAATCCGGCAAAACGATCCGGCTCACAATGAGCCATTCAGTATAAAAGCCTGGGCGTCAACCGGCTCTCGCAGTCGGCGCATCAGGCGAAGGGCTCTTCGCCCTGCAACTTGGTGCGGTGCATCATTCGCCCGCACTCGGGGTCATAGGCTTCGGCCCGGTGCATGGTGCCGGTGTTGTCCCAGATCACCAGATCACCGACCTGCCACGCATGGCTGTAACTGAACGCCTCGGACGTGGCCCATTCGCGAAGGCCGACCAGAATCCGCGCACTTTGCGCCAGGCTGAGGCCAACGACTTGCTGCGCGGTGCAGCCCAGAATCAGCGACTTGCGACCGGATCGGTGCTTCCAGACCAGCGGCAACTCCTTCTCGCCGATCGCCTGCATGGCCTCAAGCATTGCAAGGCCAGGCTCCGGATTGTAATAGAGTAACGATGCCCATGGGGCATGAATGACGCGCAGACCGTCGTAATGCTGTTGGTCAGCGCTCGATAACCCCTCGTACGCCGCGTAAGTGTTACAGAAACCCGTGTTGCCTCCCCAACTGGCGGGCACCTTGCAGGACAACAACGACGCCAGAATGGGTGAATCGCTGCTCGTACCGTCGATGTGCCAGTAGAGCGAACCTTTGAGAAACTCCGCACCTGCCGGATTCTCTCTCACATCCAGGCTGATCCGGGTGATGTTCTGCCCATCGCCGGGTTCAGGGCAGAACGTACCCAGGGTGCGAGTAAAGGCAATCTGCTCTGCGTCGGAAAAATGAATCTGCGGGAACACCAGCACCCCTCGCTGCTCCAGCAGTTCCCGGATCTCCCCAGCGAATCGACCCGACAGCAGTTCCTGCTTGCCGTTGAAAATACGCGAGCCAATACCTGGCTTTATGGGTTCCTGCGACAGCTGAACGAGCGAAGTGGCTAACATGGTGCGACCCTCCTCATAAGTGAACACAACGGTACACTTATGAGGAAATGGAAGCAATAGCCCTGTTTTGCCGCGGGACGTTTTAAAGGGAATGCAGGTAATTACCCAAGTGATCGTGCAGGAAGAAAGCGAGCAATACTCCGATAAGCATTGCCAGCAAATCCAGCGCTCTGGCCTTGCCCCATATCGGCGTGCGCTCCCGGAGTCGAAAATACCAGGGGCCCGTACAGAGAATCAGACCCTGCCCCAGGAACCAGACAAGGGCAATGAAAAGCCCAGTGCTTAAAAGGCTATCGTTTCTGACAATCAGAGAACCTGTCGACTGACTCAAGGCAGCAAAATAAAGGCCGACCACCCCGATGACCGCCATCACCAGCCCAATGGGCCAGGCTGGAAAGCCACGACGCTGTACGTGCTTTTCAAGGTTCGACCGATCCCCCTCCAAGAGCTCGATGGTTCTCGGCCATCCTGCGATGCGAGCAAGCGTCAGTACGTCATGGCCGTTGCTGTTGGTCGCCGCAGAATCTGCCCCCATGTACAGAAGCGTGGCGACGAAATTGCAATTACCGGCGAGGGTTTCGCGATGGATCATCTGCCAGCCCGAGTCGTCGTAGTCAGTGGCCAGACCCGGGTCATCACGAAGGCCCTCTTCCACGGCACCCTGTGCGTTGAGTCCCATCGGATGCTCAAGCCGCTCCAGCTTGTTCAAGGCACGTTTATCCGATGCACTGTCCAGTGCGCGAGAGAAGCAGACCGGTGACTTGCCCTCTGCTGGCGGAACAAGCATAACGGTCCCCGCCTCACCAAAGTCCAACCCCCACGCCTGGTCATGCTCGACGCGCTCGGCCGCAGACATGCCGGACCGCAGGGCATCGATAGTGAAACCGCCGAATGCGCGACCGCCAAACACATAGACCCAGTCATTCAAGCGGTCCAGGGAAACCGACACAGGGTCCCCTGCATTTATCGAACTCACCCACACAGGCTCATTCATGAGAATGCCCGAGAGGGTCAGGCCGTCGAAATCGACATCCGTGACCCACATGTTCTCAACCGACGGGCTGTCGGGATCGGCTGAGTCAGTCGTGAAGGACACCTTTACCGCAGCCAGGTCCAGCGCTTTCACAATTCGGCGACGCTCCCAGGACATCTCGCGCCAGAAGAATCTGAAGGTGCGCTGCGCACTGGCAACCGCGACACGAAAGTCCTCGCTCTCGCCTTCAACACCGTAAATTTTTTGCTCCGTCATTGGCAGGGTCATTCCTTGTTTGATGAGTGCGAACAGAATGGCGGTGTCGCTGGCCCTCATTCAATTCGGCTGTTTCAAATACATTACTTCTTGAGTCACTGTGGCGCCAATCTCGATATTACCTGCTTGCGGCCAGGATAATCCGCTGCCAAAGTACCTCGAACGAACGCCTGATATGCAATTCAAGGAAAGAATCAACGTGCACGCCCCTGCCCCGCAAATCCTCATCCAGCGCATGGCCGACATTCACCTCGAAGGTGTCACTGCACTCTATAACGAGCCTGCGGTGTGCCGTCAGGTGCTGCAGATGCCTTATCAGTCCATCGAAGTCTGGCGCAAACGCCTGGCTGCCAGTACCGAGCGACACGTGAAACTGGTGGCGCTCCATGGCAACGAGGTGATTGGCAGCATTGGCCTGGAGCAGTATTCGCGCAGTCGACAAAGCCATGTCGGCGCTATCGGCACGGGCGTCGCATCGGCGTGGCAGGGCAAAGGCGTCGGCTCGAAGTTGCTGGCAACAGCACTGGACATCGCAGACAACTGGATGAACCTGCACCGGGTGGAATTGACCGTGTATGTCGACAACGAAGCTGCCCAGGGTCTGTATCGAAAATTCGGTTTCGAAACAGAGGGCCGGCTGCGCAACTACGCGGTGCGCGATGGCCTGTTCGTTGATGCCTTGAGCATGGCGCGGCTCAGATAAACCGTGTCCTTCAACACCGCGACTTGAGCGATGCGTTAAAGCATGCAAGGATCAGCCATGAATCAATTTCACCGAAGCAACCGACATCACCACCACAGCCCGCTTCAAGGTGCTGCGGTTGCTTGTGCTCATCGATTGGCCAGATATAGATCCACATTCTGACCCATCAGTGAAACCGACCAAGGCGCCCATGGCGCCTTTTTTATTGCCTGAAAAAACTGGAGATCATCACCCATGACCATGCTACGCGGAACCCGCATCGTGACCGGAACAGAAGCCGCAACCCTGCGTGACACAGAAAACCGTTTCCGGAGCTATCTTCATCGAAGCCGGGGCTGAGGAAGCGATAGTGCCGGCCTTATGGGGCCAGGACACCTTTATCGAAAAAGCCGGCGGCAGCGAAATCATCGGCCAGATGTGGGCCTTCGAGGACAAGGCCGGACGCGCCTGTTGCCTGATACCCGAAGCCACGGCGCTGTTTCAGGAGCGCAGTGAAGCGCTGCTTGAGGGGCGACGTGACGCAATGTTTTTCTACGTCGCACGCTGTTATCGCTACGAGCGCCCGCAAGCCGGACGCTACCGCGAATTCACCCAGCTGGGGCTGGAAATCCTCAGCCCTTCACCGCAGCAGGCGTTGCTGCGCAGCCAGGCCATCTGCACCGGTTTTCTGGATTCGCTGGGCCTGGACTATGAACTCAATACCGCCGTGAAACGGGGCCTGAGCTACTACCTGGAAGGCAACGGCTTCGAGGTGCGATGTTCGCGCCTGGGTGCGCAGCAACAAGTGGTCGGCGGCGGCGCCTATCGGGAGGGTGCCGGGTTTGGCATCGGCCTGGAGAGGCTGGTATTGGCGCTTGGGTGCGGCCAATAACCCCCCATCCTGTAACTGGCCGTAGAAGCGCAACGCGTTACACTGCGCTTCTACCCAGCCCCGACCCGAGGCCCCCGTATGAAAGTTGGTGTGATTTCCGACACCCACGGACTGCTCCGTCCTGAAGCCATCGCTGCGCTACAGGGCTGCGCACAGATCATCCATGCCGGTGACATCGGCAGCCAGGACATCGTCGAGCAACTGACCGCCATCGCCCCCCTGCACATCGTGCGCGGCAACAACGACATGGATGCAGACTGGGCAACCCCCATCGCCGATCACCTGCGCTTCGACATCGAGGGCTGGGAGGTCCTGCTGGTCCACGACATCGCCGACGTTCCAGTGCTGTTGGATGACAACGTGAAACTGGTTGTTACCGGCCATTCACACAAACCCCTCATCGACTGGCGCGGCGACACGCTGTATCTGAATCCGGGCAGCGCCGGACGGCGGCGTTTCAAACTGCCGGTGACGCTGGCAATACTTGAAATGAATTCAGATGCGATTGAGCCGAGCCTGGTGCAGTTGGTTGACTGACAACGGGGCTGACGCTGAGTATTTCTTCAGCAAGAAAACGGAGTTTCGAGCAATAATTATCGTCCCCACGCTCCGCGCTCATCGTTATACACAAGCCTTGAAGAGTCCTAAATACAGGGCTGACACCCCGATGATTCTCGTTCCCACGCTCCGCGTGGGAATGCAGTTCGTGACGCTCCGCGTCACCCTGAACGCAAGACTCATCCCCGTACCGATAAGCGCTCCAAATACCGATACGACACAGGACCTCTAGAGATCCCGCGACATCAGATAGTGCTCCTTGCCCCACGCCTCAATACGCTCTAACACCCGCCAACCGCGCTTGGCGTAGAACCTGTGCTGATCAAGGGTATGCAGATACAACGTAGAGATACCGACAGACCTTGCATGACTGCAAATGCCGTCGATCAACTGCCCTGCAACGCCCCTGCCTCGCGCCTCAGGTTTTACCAGAACACACGCCAGCCAAGGCCCCAGATCCGGACGTTCGGCCAGATCGTCGCTGGCCAGCGCGGCACCGCCCAGCAACTCACCATCCTCCAGGGCAATCAGGCACTTCCAATGACCATTTGCCTGTCCTTGAGAAAAGTCCAGTTGCCAGTCAGCGAGTGATTGCGATGCAAACTCGTAATCGAACTGCCGATGGAGCCACAGCGCCGTCGTGTCGCTGTGATGCATGTGGTTGCTGAGCCAATCCAGAGTGCGCATGTGCAGTCCTTGTAATGAATCAGAGTTTCACCCTTACACAACTTGCGGAACAGCAATAGACAAGTACCATTCCCAAAAAGCACGTCGTAATTTTGGATCTCCATCCTCAGACAATCCGCCTGCAAAGGCTGACGCGACTAGGTAACTAGATTCGAAGCCTTCAGGATCCAAGTCACGATCTACACGATGATCGTATGGCTCGAATTGAAAATCATCAACAGCTGTTGCAATTGTATTAGCAGCAGCATGCCCAACAAACATCGCCGGATACTCTTCTGCCTCGTACTCTTGATCCTCAACTATTGAAACATAAAACTCATCCCTGATACCAAGTGCTTTAGCCTCATCAAATTTCCCCTCAGCAGCTTCAAGGGCGATATTCAAAATGTAATTCAACGGTTCATTATCTTTAAATTTCTTTACCCAGAAACTCACGCCCTGCCTAACGCAAATTACATCTAAAGAAGTTAGGATAATTTTCTTCCTAGTCAGTGTCTCACCCTCAGTAATAGTATTCCACAAAAGCTTTCTGAGGGGCAGTATTAGCTCACCATCAGGCGATTTCGCCACCTCAAGAAAAAGCTTTTTAATCAAAACCTTACTTTTATTATTCATTCCGACCTCATAATTGTTTCGACAGTACCATCGGTCTTAAAGATACGTATTGCTTTAGGATCTGCTACTATCTGTTCCACCTTACTATATTTAGCCAGCTGAGAAAAGTAGCCTTGGCAGTCAGTACACATAGGTTTCGAAACCCCTAGCGGGTGATTTGGGCTTGCAATCGACATTTGTTTTTCGGCATGAGATGAGAAGTACTGCCCTTTGTAATCTCTGTCGTATGGATGTGATTTCACCTCATGCCCAATTTCTTCAGACTTAGTCTTAACCTGCTCCGCAGAAATTTTCTCATAACTTTCGGGTTTTTTATTACCCCAACCACTCAATGTTTTCTTGTCATTGGATGAGACAGTTTTTACCTTCAACTCTTTACTTTGCGGAAGGTCGGCTCTGGCCTGTGAGGCACGACCAAGCGCGGCTTCGGACTCCGCAATGTTTGAAACCTTTGCAGCCCCTTTTGGAGTGATTTTTAAATTGCCAAGATTCGACCCAACACCCTGTATTTTTATGTCATAGCGAGTGTCAAACCATTTACCTCCTTTTGCGCCCAAACCGCCGCCCAATAAAGCACCGCCAAACGCCATTAATTTTTGCCCGTCGGTCCCCTCGCCAAATAACTTCGCCCCACCCCAACCTCCAACAGTGCCTCCAGCAATACCTCCGACTAGCCCAGCAATTACAATGACAGGGCTTGCGAGAACAAAAGCGCTAGCCAGACCAACAAGCAAAATACCTCTTTCTAACAATTCGGGAACTTCAGGATTGATAGGATCAGTAGTCTCAGTTCCTCCTCCAATAAACACGTTACTCGAACCAACTACAATCTTCGCATCACATGCAATGCGATCTCCGACTCGGGCGGCAGGATGGCCATTGATGTAGACATTGCTACTACCTTGAGCTATAACCTGTGGCCTGGAACTATGCTCATCGCATTTTGCCTGATCAGCGTGTGCTCTGGCCGCAGGCTCACCATTGATATACACATCACTCGAACCGCTTACAATTTGGCCAGTTTGGTGATTGCAGCACGATAGGCTTCCGATCAGTTGGCCTACACCAGCCCCGGTCGCAGCAGACGCACCTACTATAGCAACGGCAGCCAAGCCGCCTGTCCCGACAACCAACGCCGCACCAATTGCGCCAATCGCAAGCCCAGCAAGCAGTCCTGTCAGCGAGCCTGTGTGCTCAATTGGATCATTAACGCGAGCTGCGGCGCTCATACCCGATCTACTGCCTGATCCAAGTCTGGATACGAACGCAACTCCAGGGTGTCTACCAACAGATAAAACGCGGTCTTTTCTTCAATAGTCATACCGCCTGGATGGTTACTAGTCCCTGTTACCTGAATAAGAACTGAATGTCCGAGTTCATCGTGATGCAGAAAAATAAATTGAACCTGATGAACGGGAGTTCCCTGCTGCCGCCACCTGAACTCAGCACGCCTTCCCTCCACCCCCGCCACCTCTACGGGAACAAGATGTTCGATCCACTCCAGATGCGAAAGCGCTTTTTTCAGATCAGATATTAGCAGTTGAGATAAATCTTCCAGTTCTTTATCACCCTCAACAGGGGTGCGCCCTATCACCACAGATAGCGGGCTGGGCCCAATGTCTGTAAGGGTAAACACATGGAATGTTTTGTCCTTAAAACCCTGAGGACGAATAAAACTTAGCTCATTTGTATGAAATCGTTCAGGCACTGGAATAGCATCGACAATCGCTTGCGCCAAACGCTCCTCCTCCAAACGCTTCTGCTCACGAATACGGGCTTCGGAGATACGGTCGAATATACTTGTTCTTTGCATTAGGCTACTCCTTGTCCGGCAGCTGATTAATGAACTCACTGGTCTTTATTGAGGTTAATCTTCGTCGTGCCTTCCACGTTCACGGTGATGCCCGAGAGGGTAATCGTCCCATCCTTGTTCATTACCAGTTTGCTAGACCCCACTTCAAGTGTAATCGACTCAGCAGACTTTATTTTCACCTCTCCTTTGTCTACAGTAACAAAGTACGATCCCTCCTCAACAGCGATGCTTGTCTCTAACTTGATAGTTTCTGAGTGCTTTCCTTTGACCGTGATTGTCCGATCACCTCCAACTGTATGGCTTTCGTCTACTTCAACATCAGTATCCAAATTGCGCTCAGCATGCAGACTAACTTGCTCGGCTCCTGGTTTATCCTCGAAACGGAAAAAATTGGCGTTAGAGGCTTTGCCTTTTATTGAGCGTGTAAGGAACCCGCTTTGCGTCTTGTTTGCCGGCAAAGACCATGGTGGGATGTTACGGCTGTTATATAAGCTTCCCATAACCAAAGGCCTATCTGGATTTCCATCAAGAAAGACTACAACTACCTCATCGTCAACCCGAGGAATCTGAATGCTACCGAAACCGCTGCTTGCACCAGACTGAGCCACACGGACCCAGCAAGAGCTCTTATCGTCTTGATTGCCCTCTCGATCCCAGTGGAACTGGACTTTTATTCGGCCGAGACGATCGGTGAATATCTCTTCTCCCGGCGCCCCCACGACTATAGCTGTCTGTGGTCCGGAAATAGTCGGCCGTGGCGTGACGGATTGTGGGCGAAAAACAATTTTTCTTCTTACGCAAGAAAATGTATTGAAATAACTCGCTGGCTGACCATTTGAGTAATTATTATGACCTTCACTGCGGACGCTCATAAGCAGAAATTGCCTATCTTCTGCTGGACCATAGTCGTGATTATAATGCTGCAACAGTTCAAATGTATAACCGGGCTGCATGGCTCGGCAGTTACTGGAGCCTTGAAAAGTTTTACCTCTAAGTTCAAGCGCTTCGACTCGCAAGCGTAATAAAGCTCCACCTTCGTCATAAGTGCTATGACTGAACTGACCTGGATAATCGTAAATCTCGAAATTCTCTACATCGCCCTGCATATTAATACTGTTAATTGTTACGGGCAGACGATTGCGCGGTTGAGAATAGTCAAAAGTTTGGACTGATATTCTGGAGGCCTGAAGCTGACGATTACTCTGCCAATCAGTTATTGAATCAGCGGTCTCAGTAACTGACGCAGTGTGGAAGCGAATCTTCGGTTGGTTAGGCAAAGACTCCAGCCTAGTAGAGTCATCGCAGATGATCATCGTGTGACCTTCTGAGGTATGTTCAAAGTAATAGAACATCCCCTCTTGTTCGAGCAAACGCTGTACAAAATTAAAGTCTGACTCTCGATACTGAGTGATGTAGCCATAGCGTTTTGCCGGTTTGCTGAGGCGAAACTCATGGCGCGAATAGGCAGAGCATGACGCAAAAACCTGAGCAACGACCTCCTCTACCGTCTTGTCCTGAAATATTCTGCTATCGAAACGGTTTTCAAGCATTGAAAACCAAGGGTTCAGCGTCGCGGTGTAACGAGCGATACCACCATCGCTGCCAATACTGGCAAAGCGCGTGATGTAACCGGCGACATGACGTGCGGATCCATCGGCCAGCTCGATCTCAATAACTGAGTGTTGACCCATCATCGACTTAAGCTTGATCCCGGAATCTTGGCATAGCAGCGTTAGCTCGAAGCTATAGGCGTCCGAAAGCCCCTCCGTTCCGCTGAAAGACTCCAGCAAAAGGTCCTGCGTAGGATTGGCAAGATTTCTAAATTTGAACAGACGCCGATTTTGTGGCGAAAACATTGCTGCGAGGTCCATCAACATTTGAATCTCCTTGGAAAAAGCGAGAGGCGGTGTCGCGATCAACGGCTGAGGTCGCAACCCGCTGAACAGATCCGGTCTGATGCAACAGTGTCAATCATTCTGAACCTTGATAGGAGGCCAGCGGCTGACAACCTCAGCTGGATAAATCTGAAAAAATCGTAGGCTCTGAACTACAGACATAGTCGACTCTCTCAAGATCGCCGCACAGAGACCACAAAAAAACGCGAAGGTGCCATCACCTATGCGGACTATGATGGGTCAACCTGACATCGTGAGTGCACTATCTTGGCTGATCTGAATGGCTCCTAGGAGAGGGTGCAGGCCAGGCGGTTGCACCTATACCACTACCAAGATGCACTGTTAGGATGTTGGTCACCCGACGAAACTGCAGACCTAAAGATTTACTGGGTTCCATCGGCCGCCAGCGTGGACTCAATATCTCAAAAGGATTCGCGCAGTTGGCAGTCAAAACTAGTATTCTTTCACCTATCGGCCACATCGTAGGGCCTGAGAAGGTGCAAAGGACTGATGAACCTCTTAAATTTCCAAAGCGAGAACCCGTCTGAACGCGATGCCTTCAAGGGCGAGAGCCATGATAGAGTCGCGCAAGCTATCCATGACTACATTGATAGTGGAAAAAATCACCGGGTAATTGGTCTTGACGGTGAGTTCGGCTCCGGAAAGAGCTCCATACTCCAGATGCTCGAAAGAAAGATAAAAGAAAAAAGCTCGAAATCCGTGCTGTGGATATTCGATTGCGAGCAGAACTACCAAGGCTCTATAAAGAGCAATTTTATCGAATTATTTACCGACCAGATTACTTCTCTTCTCACAAAAACAGGAGACAAATCTGCAGTTCAAGAAGTTCTTAAAACTCGCGATATTGCTCTGGGCCGGCACTTCAGCTATACGAAGGACACAAGAAGTCACATAAGCGTCTGGGCTGTATTACTGATCGCAAGTGGCGTGCTCAGCCCTACCTTCATTAGAGACTATCTGCCACAGCTTAGGGGACATATGGAGATACCTTGGTGGCAACATTTATTCTACCTAAGTACAAGTCTAGCCCCGCTAATCATTCTGATTCTCGCGTATTTCTTCAATGGAAAAGAACAAGTCGGCAAAAAACGGTGGAATATCAGCAGTCTCTTGAAAGGAAGTTCGGATGACCAAATTACTGAAACGATAGAAATCAGCAAAGAAGTCAGTCCTTTAGACTTAAAGAGAGCACTGAGAAACCACCTTCACGCGGTGAGAGATCATCACTTCATAATTGTCATCGACAACCTCGACCGACTACCTCGGGACGTTTTGCGTTCGGTCTGGAGTGATCTTGAAATATTCACATCGGTAACGGGCTCCGAAAATTTGAGCGTAATTGTACCTTTTTGCTCAACAAAAGTTTCGCAGTACCTAAACGGAGACTCTGAGCAAAGCTATGACTCAAGGGATTTCATCGCAAAAAAATTTCCAGTTGTATTTCGCACACCCCCTATCATTACCTCTGGATGGAAAGATGCATTCAGAATACTTTGGGCCGAAACTTTTGGCCCTGAGAGCCGGAGCGACGCGGATACTTGCAGCATAATCTTGCAACGCCACAGTCCAATGGCAGCGGGTTTAGTTACACCTCGACTACAAAAGAGGTTTATTAATGACATCGCCACGACCATGCTGGTCACGGCTGGACAACCAAGCTTGGTTTGCATTGCAGCATACATCGCCATCTGCAAGTACAATAACATATCCATAGAATCATTGCTTAAGGAGCCCGCCGGGCCATCAACAGAAGATGCCACTTCTACTGATAAACCCGGTGAAAAAGAAAAGAATGAGAAAAACAGCGCCAATTTAGCCAGAACAAAACGCACTCTTCAAACTTTATTGGGAGAGGATATGGATCAGGGCTGGCCCATTCAAATCCTTCAGATACACTTCCAAACATCTCCAGATATCGCCATTGCTGAGTTAATAGATCAACCCTTGGCTACAGCTATTGAATCTCAAAACGGAAGACAATTTGCTTCACTAGCAGGATACTTTGGATTCACCGATTCATTTTTGAGAGAATTGGAAGGTGAAGTTTCACCTAACAATCTTTTCCTGACGCTTCATGAAGCCGTCACCTCAGAAAACTGTGACATTAGTATGTTAATTCATCATATTAACAAAAAGTTTACAGAGAGTTTTCTACTGACAGCTCATGATCCCGACACTAGATATTTTGAGGCGACAAAAGGATTGGTTAACCTCGGACTCAGTAAGGCTATATTCGATGGAGAACTGAGATCCGCGCAAGACACATTCCTGCAGATGACCAGGCAAATATATGACCCAGACACAAAGGATGTTTATCAAGAAATTGTGAATATGTATGACAGCTATCTGGACGCGTTGAATGAGCCGTTCCCGGAAGTCACCGTGGATAGCTCAGAAATTCTCTTTCACATCTTAATTCCAAACCCTGATCTCCGTGTAATCGATGTGAATCGCATCGTACTTAGCCAGAAAGGGTATGTCGATGGAGTAAGACAGATTGTCTCGAATGATACGATCGCATTCGGCATGACCCCTTTACCTCAAGACGAGTGGGTACACTGCCTTGATAAATATTTCGGGCACATTAAGCTGTCGTCTAAAGAGCTTGACTATCAATTCGGCGATGAGCAAATAACGGAAATCATAGCTGCGATCAATTATGATCCCACCGAAGAAAGATCCTGGGTTGGACTAGCTTTTTTTAAAACATACTCCAACTCTATAGCCGGACTAATCAAAACCCACCTACCCTCAACAAAGTCAAATCGCATAAAGGTTGCTATAGCAATTATATATATGCGACTAGCAATGGGGGCTGAGGTCGCCGAAATTCCAGAAATCGAATTTGCGTTCGCTCAGGAGCCTGAACTCCTAACCTCTCTGACCAGAGCATTAATCAATAGCGGAAACCTTTTCGCTCTGACTATAGCAGACCAATCAAAGGCGATAGTCGCTCCGATCCTTGCAAATGTAATTAAAGAGCAGCTTGTAACGACATTATATGTTACTCATGTTTTTCGGCACTATACCGAGCTCTGTGAAGCATTGGCGGACCAGGGATTAGCAGAAAGTGAATTTCTAACATGGATTATTTCTTTTCCTCAGCTCACCAAACATCTTCCAACGCTAGACGAGATAGACCCGAATTTCTTCGATGCAATACTAACAGGATTAGATAACTCAATATTACCACTGAGAGCGTACATCTTGGATAGGGAGTTTGGCCCTGAGATTGACGAGACTAGTTGGCTAGCTATTTTAAACAGCCCGAACCCCAAGGTAGCTAATGCACTGGATCGCATGGTTGAAGGGAAGCTGGATTTCAAAGGTGAAAAAAATGCTCATGCCGCATTTTCTACATATATCTCAACCTTGATAAAAAAATCACCTTTTCTGGATCCATCCGATTTGGTTATGCGCAATATTAAAAATGTGCTAGAGCTTTTCGACAAGGATACACTATTTATAATCGGCACTGAACTTAGGGCCAGCGCTTATGATTCCACAGTTCCTATCGAGGCTTCTATTTTCATCTTATCCAAACTAAACTTCCTAATTCCAAGTGTAACTCCTCGAAACAAAGTTGAAGAAGAACGTTTACTCCAGATACTTTTGTTCATTCACCGTAACCCAGAGTCTACATCCCGAGTTTCAGACCTCCTCGACCATCAGTGGGAGCAGCTTGCAGACTGGTCGTTTTCTAAGGATAACAAGGATACATATGCATCTTATGTGACAAAGCTAAGAGATCGGCTACCCAACGTTTATGCAGACCTTTCGAACAAAGCAGGCTTCAAAGCCCGAATGAAGAAATTCGCGAGCGCCTTGATGGCCCGCCCAAGTGACAGCGAGGATTGAACCTTGATCGGAGAGAGCCATCTTAGGAATCGAACACTAGACATCACTTCTGAAGCTTCAGGAGTATACGTCCGAACAAGTTATCTATGGCCACGAATCTGATCGCGTGTACGTATGAATAGGCTTGATTGATATGCCTTCCTGAGAAAGTTCTTTTGCCTCTACCTATACAATGGCAACGTGAAGTCAAGCTGTTTACGGTAAAAGTGGGCACCCGGTTATCGACTCAAGGATTATTAGCCGGATGCCCAGCGACACAAATCAGCGCCGCGGCAATTTTTAAACGCTTTGTTACTACGTTTGTACGAAAAGTCGGACTCCGTGGATCCGGTGTTAGGCCTCTACCTGAAGTGATCCGCTTGGAAGCTTTGGGCCTGAGTTGACGGTGTATCACACAATTTTGGTTTTCGAACGAAATGTAACAAGCTAGAGCTGGAGCTCAATTCTTTTGAGACTTCGCAGATGCAATCAAAGTAAGATGTTCTTTAACCGCATCTAGATCTATAAAATGGCCTTGGGCAAACTGTATGAAAAAACCAATAATATATTGCGTAAGATATTGGAAAGCCGCTATAGGCAAGCACAAGTAACCTAGCGCAGCAGCAAATCGGTACTCTCTCGTTCCTTTGTCATAAGCCGAAAGAAAAAGCGCCATACCATGATTAAACACATGCGATGAATATGACGTTGCAGGCGTATAGGCCGGATAAATAGCTGAATGATCGTCCTTCGAGAAATATCGACCTCGAAGATGAGCCGAAATCAAGTCAAGCAAAAAATATGGCTGCTTATTGACTACGAAAATTTGTCGCCCATGATTCTGAATTATTTTTAACAGAATAAATCCGGCAAGATAATTGGACTCCTCAGCGAGGCCTTGCAGTTCCGCATAAGAAAGAGGTAGCGGCAGCGAACCGATAGCATATAGAAGAAGTCCGTGTCGCTTATGGTCAAAATCAGAAGATGCGCTAGCCATCGCTTTGATAACGACTGAGTAAGCGTTTACGATTGGACGACCAGATGTCCCATGAAGCGCAGCAAATACAGCATCCATACACAACCAAGGGATGTTATTTGTTGATGAAAGCTCCATCGCGTCATACACTGTGCGATCGACTGCATCTCGAATTGAGTAAACTTCTAGCGGAGCATTATGAGGACCAGGGTGGCCCACGGACGAATTATGAAGTATTAAATTTAGTGCACGAAGAACATGCCCATTACGAGACCGGATATCCGAAGCTGTCGTGCGATAGAGCTTACCTGTATCAGTAACTCCCATCATCATAAAGCTTTCGTGACTAATCTGCTCAATCCACTCACTCAGACCTATTTTTGTAGCTGAAGGCAAGATAAATTTAATACCTAAGTCGAGAAAACCTTGAGCCAAATCAGTAACAGCAAGGTAGCTGATACTGTACGCATCTAGCACTACGGAATAAGGCTCTTCATTGCCATTTGCATACAGAAGTGATTTAGGAATACAGATATCTGTCCAACAATTTAGTGCAGCCTTAAAAGCATTATCCGAGTAAAGCCCGTGACCTCGCATGAATAGTGGAATGTCTTTTATTGCACGAAGCTTAGATCTCTCTTGATTACCTCGACCCAACTTCTCCTCTAGGAAAGGTACAAGGTCTGCCGGGTCTGATGGGGTCTCCATCATTGCGAAAATATCACTGCCGTCATTATGTATGTGTCTGAGCTCCATCGCCATACGCATGCAAGCAATATAGGGCGGAATACGCTCTTCTACTATGTAAGTGACAAGTCCTAAGTCAAACCTTTCATCAGCTACTGAATTTAGCAGCAACTGACCTAACTGACTAGAGCCCTTCAGCGTGCACTCGCTCACAGCAAGATGGTCTTCAACGATTAGCTTTGTACGCCTAACACCCCCTTGAGTAAATTGAAGCGCTGCCAAGCATTGCGGCATTGTGGGCGAAATACTGATATTAGTTTGGCCGCCCATACTTAAGCCGAAATAAAAATCAACAAAATCGATTGCTAGTTCTTGGGGGTTTTGAATGAACCAGTCCACCCACTTAGCCTCAGCGCGTTTAAAATTACCTGCCCTAGCCATAAAAAACAGAATTGCTGCTGCTTCTCTAGAATGATCCAGTAACAGCAAGTCCGAAACTCGTGCATGAAACGCGCGTTGCTCTTCAAGGCTACTATACTTGTCGCGCAGATAACAGCCTCGGTACCAGCAGTAAGATGAGCGTGGCGCAAGTTCTATCATTTGGTCGCTGATTTTTAGGGCGGATGAGACATCCCCCATCTTTTCATCTTTTAGGGAGCACAAATTCATTAGCGAAACAGAGGATTCGAAGCCTGTTACTCTAGCCAAGACGTCATCAAATGTCTTGAATTGCTGAGCTTCCAACAAGCATCTGAGATGAGTTACAACAAAACCGGATGGCCAGAGCGCTTGCTGGCCTATCAATTCCGACGTAAATATGAGGGCCTTGTCAGGCAAATTGGCGAAAAAAAGCTTCTCGGCAAGCTCAAAGATTCGCCCAGGTGCAATGTCACCAAGCTCATTGCCCCACTTGGCAGCAAAATCTTGCACTTCCTTAGCCAAAAATCCTCGTTGCAATAAGTCGTCATTCTGTTCTGCTGCCCTGAACGAACTAGCGAAGAGTCGAGCAAACGAAATTTCTTTTTCTGATATTTCACTTACCTTAATATCGCCCGTCAGCCATTCAGTGATTTGAGCGGGAGTCGCAAGATGGATAAAAGGAATCAGCTGATCAACAGTATGGCTGCTTGCAGCTAAAAAACTGCTGCACCATGCATTTCTCTCTTTAGGACTTTGCTGTGCGGCATGCAGATCGCGCTGCCATTTCGTGAGTCCCGAATCATCTCCCCCTAAAGCCTTTATTTGAGCAAAAGTCTCAGAGTGAACAGGTTCTAAGAAATCACAGTACTTTTTAAGCGCGTCGAGCAGTGCACTGGGCACTGCTCCTTGATAACAATTTAGGATAGGGCATGCCATGTCGTATAAGCGTAGGTCTGCACCGTTAGAGCGCTCCAGGAGATCGACAACCTCAATGGTAAGAATGTCGAGCCTTTGCTTTACATCAGGGGTGCACAGCCATAAGTGCCGTTCACATAGCGCATAATTCAGATCCATCGCGCTAGCCAAAACCCGGAGGACTTTGGCGTTGTAGCTAGGATATTCCTCTAGAAGTCGCCCCCCAATGCGGACAGCTATGTCCGTCATTTGCAGCCGGAAGGCCCCCTCAACGATGCCCGTCATCTCTCCTTCAGCCAAGACAAACTCTTGACTTGCAGCCTCGAGCTCTACCTGATCCGCAAAAAAACTTAAAAAAGCTTCTTTGGCGTAAGGGCCATGCTCAGACTGGGATGCATAATGCTTTCTAGCCTCCACCTCTTTTTCGGTTTTGGATGAAAGCCTGAGCATCGCAGCGAGACAAACGTCTTTCACGATAGGGTTCACCGCCGCCGATGCGATCCTGAATACCGTTCCCCATGCCGAGCCTTGACCTCCGGACTCAACTAATTCGCCATAGATTGAAATAGCGTCCAACAATGCATCGGTTTCTTGGTCCTGATGAGCCATTGACTTCAAGATGCTCATCTGAATCTTCGCTCTTTCCCGGTCCTTCTTACGTAGGCTCTCGAACACCATTTCCATAGGCTTGATGAAGTTATCCGGAGCTAACGCCTTGATAGTTATAAAGATTTTATCACGGACATTATCGCCACTTCCGCTGTGGTTCTGTTCAATAGTACTCAACTGACGCTACCCCATATAATTCAGCTGATGTTTTTGTTACCAGCAACATTATCACCACTGCCGCTGTGGATTTGGTTAACAGAGTTGATTTGAGATGGCGCGACCAATGCTACCTGCGTATTGATGTCACGAACCATTCCCTGAAAAACCGGTGATGCATCCAGGCGTCGATTAATGGCCAACTCGCTCATTTCATCATTCACTTCGAGCTTGGCGAGTTCAGCAGCTACCGCCTCAGCCAGCAAGTCGTCTTTAATCCAGTTACCTAATCGTTCTTTGACTGTCTGAGCTGTGAGCGAGAGGCCATTTTTGAAGACGTCATAGGCCGAGTTCGCAATAATGCTAGTAGTGATGAAGTCCATAGCGTTCGTATTCCTTCAACTGACATGATTTTAGGTGGGTATAGGCCCTTTAACTCAGCGGGCTAGATGCCAATGTACGCCAATTTGAGGACTTCTGTAAGTATAAGTGCAATATATTTTTAGTGAGTCAGCTACTCACGTAGGGCAATGCTGAGGACTAAAAAATGCTATCCAGCGCTACACCGTGCCCTCATGACATAGCCCAGCGTCAATATCTTGATGGGTGCCTAGCTGCATGGCCCTTCCTCCTCAAAAATTTTATACTTGCTTGAGAACTCGACATTTTCACGTAGTGACGGTCCACAAGAAAAGTTTTGCACGTAAATCTCCTATTCTTTTTACAAACACCGCTATCTCTGAGAATAATCTTGATGAACGAGAGCGTACAGAAACTGCGTATTTTCTAAACCGTGACGAAATGCACCAACAACTTGCAACGCGCTACCAAAATCAAACTTTTAATAAGCACGCAAATTGAAAATCAATGCCAAGGATACAAACCCCACCCCTCCAGCAATAAGCTTCTCGTCGACTTCTGAATCTCTATGTTTAATTAGCTATATCAGTTCCAATACATGCATATTTTTATACTTCCGAGTCCGTGTATCTCGCGACAGCAACAAATAACAAGCTTCTCATTCGGGGTTTTGGCAGGTATCTGGTAACGTCTTCCGACTAGAATAGGAATGACAATAGGGTTAGTTCCAACTGGGCCGAATAGATTGGATAAAACAAGTGCTTCTGTTTTGATCTGGAACAGCGATCAAGCTACTCAACTGGGAAAACCCCATCCACCACGAACAAAGCCTGCCATGGGGCGAGTACAACTTCGTCACGGTCGACCGCAAACGCTTGATGATCATCACGCACCGCACGGACGTCACTGTCGGCTTCGAGGCCCGCTTCCAGCACCAGGTACTGTTCAACAAGTACCTGAATTTCCTCCACACCGTGCTCCCGCCCACGGCCGAGTTCACCGAAAAAGCCTGGAAGTGGTAGCACACCCAAGCTAACGTACACACCGAAATTCAAGCCACACCCACCAAGGCCTCACCATGATCCAGATCCGCCCCATGACACCGGAAGATTTCGAGCGCTTCTGGCCCACCTTTCAGGCTGTCGTCATCGCTCAGGAAACCTACGCCTACGACCCTGCCCTCACTCAGGAGCAGGCTCGCGATCTGTGGATGAAGGCGCCGCTGCACACGCTGATTGCCGAGGAAGATGGCCAGCTGTTGGGCAGCTATTACCTGAAGGCCAATGCGGCAGGCCCGGGCAATCATGTGTGTAACTGTGGCTATATGGTGACGGACGCGGCGCGAGGGCGCGGTGTGGCGCGGTTGATGTGCGAGCATTCGCAGCAACTGGCGCGCGACAGCGGGTTCCTGGCGATGCAGTTCAATTCGGTGGTCGCCAGCAATGAGGTGGCGGTCGGGTTGTGGAACAAGCTGGGTTTCGAGACGGTCGGGCGGTTGCCCAAGGCTTATCGTCATGCCCGATTGGGCCTGGTGGATTGTCTGGTGATGTTCAAGTGGCTGGCTGATGACCCGGTGGCCAAAGAGCCTGCGCAGCCCAAGCTGATTGGCCGCAAGAATATCGAATCCGTGGTGTCGCGTCCGCGTCGAACATAAGCATGACGCGCACATGAAAACGGGGCCTGCTCAGCATGAGCAGGCCCCGTTTTGCATTACAGCTCGGTGCTTATTTGCCAGCCCCCATGTCGGGCTGCTTCTGCAGCAATACCCGAGTCACTCGGCGCTCTTCCACACCGACGACGTGCAGGTTCCAGCCCTGCCAGCTGAGGCTGTCGCCGGTAGACGGCAGGCGATCCAGCAGGCTCATGACCAGTCCGGCCAGGGTCTGATAATCCTCGGTCGCCTTGGCCTGGAAGCCGGTGCGCTCGCGAATCAGGCTCAGGTTCAAGGCACCCGATACCACGAAGTCCTCGCCCTGCTCGACGATGTCCGGGCCTTCCACTTCGCTGGCGTCAGGCAACTGACCGGCGATGGACTCGAGAATGTCGGTCATGCTCAACACGCCGATGAAGTCACCAAACTCGTTGACCACAAAGGCGATGTGCGTCGATTCCTTGCGCATCTGCTCCAGGGCATTGAGGATGGTGAAGCTTTCCAGCAGGTTGATGGCCTTGCGCGACATCAGTTTCAAGTCGGGCTCGTTGCCGGACAACAGCTCTTTGAACAGCTCTTTCTTGTGCACGAAGCCCAGCGGCTCATCGATACCGCGCTCGCCAATCAGCGGCAGACGCGAGTAGGACGAGTGCATCAGTTTCAGACGGATCTTTTCGGCGCTGTCGTTCAGGTCGATACAGTCGACTTCCGCCCTCGGCGTCATCACCGTGCGAATCGGCCGCTCTGCCAGCTGCAGTACGCCGCTGATCATCACACGCTCACGACGGTCGAACACCGGCTCGCTGCTTTCACCATCCAGCATGTCGGTGATTTCCTCATCGACGTCACCAGACTCCAGCTTGCGACCGCCCAGCAGGCGCATCACCGCGTGGGCTGCCCGCTCGCGGCGCGGCAGGTGGCCATGGGCCGACTTCTTGCTGCGCTTGCGGGCGATCTGGTTGAACACCTCAATGAGGATCGAGAAGCCGATGGCCGCATACAGATAGCCCTTGGGAATATGGAAGCCCAGGCCTTCGGCGGTCAGGCTGAAACCGATCATCATCAGGAAGCCCAGACACAGCATGATCACCGTCGGGCGGCTGTTGACGAATTTGGTCAGCGGCTTGCTGGCAATCATCATCAGGCCGATGGAGAAGATCACCGCGATCATCATCACCGACAGGTGCTCGACCATGCCGACGGCGGTAATCACCGCATCCAGCGAGAACACGGCGTCCAGTACGACGATCTGCGCAACGATGGGCCAGAACAACGCATAGCCCGCGTTACCGGCGCGCTGGGCGACGTGGCCTTCCAGCCGCTCGTGCAGTTCCATGGTGGCCTTGAACAGCAGGAACACACCACCAAACAGCATGATCAGGTCGCGACCGGAGAACGTCTTGCCGAACACCTCGAACAACGGCTCGGTCAGGGTCACCATCCACGAGATGCTCGCCAGCAGGCCAAGGCGCATGATCAACGCCAGCGACAGGCCGATGACGCGCGCCTTGTCGCGTTGTTCAGGGGGCAGTTTGTCGGCCAGGATGGCGATGAACACCAGGTTGTCGATGCCCAGCACCAGTTCCAGCACGATAAGGGTCAGCAGGCCAAGCCATGCCGTGGGATCAGCGATCCATTCCATGGGTTATGCAGCCTCACGATAAAAATGGCAGGAGTGGTTATTGGTCACTGTAGACCAGACACCATGGCTGAACATCAGGCATGGCGTTGCAGCGTCAGGACGCGAAGGTCTGCCGGAATCCATACAGTGCAAGAGGTTAAGTAGAGAGACGTTCGAATGAAGCGGTCTGCTCGGTAACAGTGAAATCACCGGCCAGCCATACGCGATGGAACGAGGACAACTCGGAGGCTCCTGGAGGGTATTCATACAGTCCTGAAAATCAATACGGGCGCTGATCGTACAATACCCATAGATGTTTCGTACGTTGAGAAAGTATTACAAGACTTGACCACGGAGCATGCTGCTTGCTGAGCAGCAAATGAGCACGGGGCGACGTTTTGTCACACCTCCAGGCACTACCAGTTGTCTGACAACAGAATGGCGCGGGTAGATGCGCCAATCCATTTGTTTTAAAATGTTTCCATAACGTCAGGCATGCGCAGTGCTTCTCGCGATCCGTTTCACATCGCCCTTCACTGCTCGCCTGAACAGAATCATAAAAAGAAAGCCCGTCATAGACGGGCTTTTTTCGTTTTCAGCTTTTGCATCCGATGTCCTCGACGGCATCAGGGCAACCCGTTTTCTTGACCTTTGAGGTGATTTACCCATGCTGCGCATCGTTGTTGTTCATTTGTTCCAGTGGCTCAAGCGTCTGTCGTCCGCGCTGTTCTTCCGCAGCGCAGAGGACAACTATTCGCGCAGCTTCACACGCGAAAACGATGACGAAGGCCGCTGGACCTTCGTTTCGATCGTCATCGTTCTGACCCTCAGCCTTTATTGCCTGGCTGGCCTGGGTTACTACGCCAAGACCAATATCTGGGACGGCTTCACTCAGGAGCAGAAAGAGAACATCGCGCAGGCCATGGTGGTCAGCTCGCAGAATCTCTGAGAGGCACTGGATTCGACCCAACGGGGGAAGCGAAAGCTTCCCCCGTTTTCGTTTCACCGGTTTGTCATGAGGCGGCTTGTCATGAAGCGGCTTTTCTGCGAGAAAGCCCGCTTGCGCCAATGACAGAGCGCGCAGCAACCGGAAGCATCGCAATGAGCAAAGAATTACAGATTACCGATCTGCATATCGGCGAGGGCAAGGCAGCGGTAAAGGGTGCGCTGATCACCACGCATTACACCGGAACTCTTGAAGACGGGACTGTGTTCGATTCCTCCCACGAGCGTGGCAAGGCGTTTCAGTGTGTGATCGGCACCGGTCGCGTCATCAAGGGCTGGGACCAGGGCCTGATGGGTATGAAAGTCGGCGGCAAGCGTCAATTGTTCGTCCCTGCCCACCTGGCCTACGGCGACAGAAGCATGGGCGCGCACATCAAGCCCGGTGCCGACCTGACGTTCGAAATAGAACTGCTGGAAGTGCTGACCCGCGACGATTGATCAGCTTGCCTTGCAGATCAGCCTGCATCGGCCGATACCCTGACACACAGGCACACGCCTGATTGCTTGTTATCGCAGAAAAAGCCATGCTCCGGGTATGGAATTCAAGGTCTTGGCACAGGAACACGTATGGCGCTCAATAAGTCGACTCAGGAGCTGAAGCGACACCTGAAAGGGACAGCAACCAACCTGGAAAACACGGCGGAAGAAATTCTCAAACTCGCCTCACAGATGAACGATGTGGATGTCACCGCAGTGCTGCAGATGGTCAACCGTCTTTACAGCGATGCCGACCAGCTCAAAGCCTATGCTGATGAGGTCAAGGCCAAGCGAATCGTGCGCGCCAAGCCGCTGTAAATCGCTGCGTTCAGACGCGCGTTCTTCGCTCCAGAGGGCCTTCGATGCTGCCACAGCCCGCCACTTCCAGCGTCAGCCCCAGGCACCTGAGCATGCAGAAATGGCGTGGCCGGGTCGGTATGGGGCTGGTTGCGAGCCTGTCGGTTCTGGCCGGCATGACCGATGCCATCGGCTTCATGGCCACCGGCGACTTCGTTTCGTTCATGAGTGGCAACACCACCCGGCTTGCCGTCGCGATCAGTGATGGCGACCTGAGCGTGACGGTGCGTCTGACCCTTGCAATCCTTGTTTTCATTGCCGGCAACGCGCTGGGCGTGGTGGTTGCGCGCCTTGGCGGGCGGCGCGCCCTGCCCCTGCTGCTGGGCATCGCCACGCTGCTGTGTGCCGCTGCCGCATGGCCACTGGAAAGCAATATGCTCGCACTGATCTGGGCGATTCTGGCCATGGGCATGCTCAACGCCGCCGTCGAGCAGGTCAACGGGCTGCCGGTCGGCCTGACTTATGTAACCGGCGCGCTGTCGCGGTTCGGTCGTGGCCTGGGTCGCTGGATGCTCGGGGAACGCCGGGACGGCTGGCGCGTGCAACTGGTCCCCTGGGTGGGCATGTTCATCGGAGCGGTGATAGGCGCGCTACTCGAGCATCGCCTGGGGCTCAACGCCCTGCTGATCAGCGGCAGCCTGTCGGCATTGCTGGGGCTGGTTTCGCTGAAAATCCCGCACCGCTGGCAACGTCAGTACATGCCACGCTGAACCCTGCGATGCCCATCTGCTGAAATACGTTTACCATACGCCGCTTTTCCTGACTGACCTGCGCCATGACCCCTGAAGCACTCGCGATTCTGCACCAGCACCTGATCGACGCGTTGAACAACGTTCCGAATGAAACCCGCCGCCTGTTTCACGGCCGTGGTCGTGTATGGCCGGGGCTGGAGCACATCACCGTCGACTGGATGCAGGGCGTGGTGCTGGTCTCGGTGTTCAAGGAGCCTCTCGAATCCGAGCTGGCAGCATTGAAGCAACTGTTGCACGCGTTGATCGACACACCCCAGTGGCAGCAGAGCCAGGCTCACACCCTGCTGCTGCAACATCGTTATCTGCCGCAGAGCACCACGCAATGGCTGACTGGCGAGGTCGTGGATGAATGGGTCATCACCGAAAACGGCCTGCGCTACAAAGTCGATTTCGGCAAAAAGCAGAACAGCGGGCTGTTTCTGGACATGCGCTACGGCCGTGAATGGGTGCAGGCTCAGGCCAAGGGCAAGCGCATCCTCAATCTGTTCGCCTACACCTGCGGCTTCTCGGTCGCCGCCCTGGCCGGGGGTGCCGACCACGTCGTGAATCTGGACATGGCCCGTGCTGCGTTGAATCGCGGCCGCGAGAATCATCGCCTCAATGATCAGGACCTCAGCCGCGTGACCTTTCTGGGCCATGACCTGTTCAAATCCTGGGCCAAGGTCACCCGCTGCGGCCCTTATGACCTGATCATCATTGACCCGCCGTCCTTCCAGAAAGGCAGTTTCATGCTCGACAAGGACTACCAGCGTGTCCTGCGCCGCCTGCCGGAGTTGCTGGACGAGAACGGTTCGGTGCTGGCGTGCATGAACGATCCCGCGCTGGGACCGGATTTTCTGATTCAGCACACCGCAGTCGAAGCACCTTGCCTGCGCTTCGAGCAGCGCCTGGAAAACCCGCCAGAGTTCCCCGACGCTCGCGCCGAGGGCGGCTTGAAGGCGCTGGTGTTCAAGGCAGAAGGCCTGAGCCGCAGCGGATGGGCGTAACGAAAGAAGACCGACAGCCGCTTCGAAGCTGAACAGGCATCCTGCCTAATCAACCTGCCCGAACACCTGGCTGGGCCGCCGCAACGACGGGTCGAACGGGTTGATTCTGGCACTGATGGCCGTGGCTTCGCGCTTGAGCAGTTCGACCACGGTCATCAGGCGATCCGGCCCCAGCCGGTCGGAGATGGTCGCCACACTGAGCGCAGCCACCGCACGACCGCTGCGGTCCAGGATCGGCACTGCCAGCCCGGCCATGCCCGGAAGCGCACCGGTGTTGCGCCCGGCGTAGCCCAGGCGCCGCACGTTTTCCACCTCCGAACGCAGAAACACCTCGTCGTACAGGTGAAAATCCTTGAGCCGTGGCAGGTTGTAGGCAATGACCGTTTCCCGCTCGTCCTCGGGCAGAAACGCGAGAATCGCCAGACTGCCCTGCCCGACGCCCAAGGCAACACGGCCGCCGATGTCGCCGGTGAACGTGCGTATCGGGTACGGGCCTTCGCTGCGGTCCAGGCAGATCGCGTCGAAACCGCTGCGTGCCAGCAGAAACAGCGAGTCACCCAGTGAGGCGGACAGGCGCAAAAGGCTTGGGCGCACCACGTCACGCAGGTTGCCGGTATTACCCGCCTTGGCGGCCAGGGCGAAGAACTCGATGCTCAACCGATAACGTTTGCTGAGCAGATCCTGCTCGACCATGCCCTCCTCCATCAGGCTACGCAGCAAGCGGTGTGTGGTGGGTTGCGACAGCCCGACACGCTGGGCGAGTTGCGTGACCCGCTCACCGCCTTCATCACAATCGCCCAGACAGCGCAGTACCGCGAACAGCCGGGAAACGGCTCCCACTCCGACCTCGGCCTTCACGTTATTCCGATCAGTGGAATTATCCATGACAATATCTCTTTATATTTCCACCAAAAGAATTAATTCAAAGAAAGATGTTATTCAGTGAAATTCCTTGTTGAGCCCATCCTAGCCTTCGCCCTACTCTCAGTCCACAGGGGCGATTTGAACAATCATCGGTAGCCGACGCAGAGCGAGCGCCAACGTCCACAGAACTGCATGACTTCATTTCGCATCTGCCCATGACAAACGCGTGCTTCGGCGCGCATGCACAAAGGTGGAAGCAGGCATGGCATTTCTGCAGCTCGAAGGTCTCTCCAAACGCTACGGCTCCATTGACGCGGTGGTTGCCACCAACCTGGCCGTCGACAAGGGCGAATTCGTTTCACTGCTCGGCCCTTCCGGCTGCGGCAAAACCACCACCCTGCAAATGATCGCCGGTTTCGTTGAAGTCAGTGACGGGCGCATTGTGCTCGACGGGCGCGACATCACCCACGCCAAACCCAGCAGCCGAGGCCTCGGCGTAGTGTTTCAAAGCTATGCGCTGTTTCCGCACATGACCGTGGCCGACAACGTTGCATTTGGCCTGCGGATGCGCAAGGTGGCTGCCGCCGAGTTGCACCCGCGTGTCAAACGGGTGCTGGAGCTGGTGCGCCTCGGTCAGCATGCCGAGCGCTACCCGCGCGAGCTGTCCGGTGGTCAGCGCCAGCGGGTCGCATTGGCCCGCGCACTGGTAATCGAGCCGCCAGTGCTGCTGCTCGACGAGCCGCTGTCCAACCTGGACGCCAACCTGCGCGAAGAGATGCAGTTCGAGATCCGCCGCATTCAGAACGAAGTCGGCATTACCACGCTGATGGTCACCCATGATCAGGCCGAAGCCCTGTCGATCAGCGATCGGGTGGTGGTGATGCAGGCCGGTCGTATCACCCAGATCGACGAGCCATACAAGCTCTACGAACACCCGCGCACACGCTTCATCTCGGGTTTTGTCGGCAAGGCCAACATGTTGCAGGGTGATCTGGACAGCAGCGGCATTCCGCAGATTCGTCAGGTGCCCGGCGATGGCAGCCTGACCCTCAGCCTGCGTCCCGAGAAGATCGATCTGGTGGCGCCTGGCTGCGGACGGCTGTCCGGGCGCATCGTCACGCGTTATTTTCTCGGCAGCCAGTGGCTGTATCGGATTGAGACCGGCATTGGCGAAGTGACGGTAGTACGTCGCAACGACGGCCAGGCGCCGCTGGAACAAGGCGCGGCGGTCGACATGGACTGGCCCGACGAGTTGCTGCGCGTGCTGGATGCCGACGAGGTGCGCGCATGAGCCTGCTGAGCGAAATGCGTCAGGGCGGCCGCGGCTATTGGCTGTCAGCTCCGGCGCTGGCGTTGTATATCGGCTTGCTGGTGCTGCCGCTGGGTCTGACCCTGGTGCTGTCGTTCAACGTGTTCGACTATCAGGTCGGGGTGAAAAGCGACAGCTACACGCTGGCCAACTATGTGGCCGTGGTCACCGACTCGTATTTCTATGAAATCTTCCTGCGCACCTTCTGGATCAGTGCGCTGGTCACCCTGCTGTGCGTGCTGATCGGCGTCCCCGAAGCCTACATTCTCAGCCGCATGGGCACGCCGTGGCGCTCGATCTTCCTGATCCTGATTCTCACGCCGCTGCTGATCTCGGTGGTGGTCCGGGCGTTCGGCTGGAGCCTGCTGCTGGGCGCGGACGGTCTGATAAATCAGGTCATCCAGTTCATGGGCGGACGCCCGGTGAAACTGCTGTACACCCCGTTTGCCGTGGTCATTGCGCTGGTCCACGTCATGTTGCCGTTCATGATCATTCCGGTCTGGACCTCGCTGCAAAAGCTCGACCCCACCGCCGAGCAGGCCGCGCTGTCGCTGGGCGCCAGCCAGGCGAAAGTCATGCGCCTGATCGTGCTGCCGCAGGTCATGCCCGGCGTGCTGTCCGGCTCGCTGATCGTGTTCGGCCTGGCCGCCAGTTCGTTCGCCATTCCCGGCCTGCTCGGCGGACGACGTCTGAAGATGGTCGCCACGGTGATCTACGACCAGTACCTCTCGGAGTTGAACTGGCCGATGGGCGCGACCCTTGCCGTGGCGCTGCTGTTGGTCAACCTGCTGGTCATGCTGTCCTGGAACCGCATGATCGAAGGCCGTTACAAAAAAACTCTGGGGGAATGATCCATGTCCAAGAACGGTCCGTTGGCCCTCTCGTTTCATGCGCTGGTGGTGATTTTCATGATGGCTCCGCTGGTGGTGGTGTGCCTGGTGGCGTTCACCCCGGAAAACACCTTGAGCCTGCCCACCACCCACTTCTCGCTGCGCTGGTTCAAGGCCGTCTTCGAGCGCGCCGACTTTATCGATTCGTTCTACAACAGCCTGATCCTGGCGTTCGTATCGGCGACGCTGGCCACCCTGATCGCAGTGCCCGCCGCTCTGGCAATCACTCGCCATACATTCCCGGGCCGCAATTTTTTCAACGCACTGTTTCTCTCGCCGATCATCATTCCGCACCTGGTACTGGGGGTGGCGATGCTGCGTCTGTTTGCGCTGATGGGCGTGAACGGCAGCTTCACCTGGCTGATCTTTGCCCATGTGCTGGTCATCACGCCTTACGTACTGCGCCTGGTACTGGCAGCGGCAATTGGCATCGACCGCAGCGCCGAGCACGCCGCCGAGTCACTGGGGGCCGATCGTTTCACGCTGTTTCGGCAGATCACCCTGCCAATGATCCTGCCCGGCGTGGCAGGCGGCTGGTTACTGGCGTTCATCAACAGCTTCGATGAAGTCACGCTGTCGATCTTCGTCACCTCGCCCGCGACCCAGACCCTGCCGGTGCGCATGTATGTCTACGCCACCGAATCCATCGACCCGATGATGGCCGCCGTATCGGCACTGGTCATCGCCCTCACCGCCGCCACCATGATCCTGCTCGACAGGGTCTATGGGCTGGATCGCGTGCTGGTCGGCAAACACTAACCGGAGCTTTGACGTTATGGCATTGCTGAAACGACTGACCGAACATGACCGCCCGGTTCTGCCCTTTACCCTTGACGGCCAACCGGCCAGCGGTTTGTTGGGCGACACCTTGCTGACCGCGGTACTGACCGCCAGCGAACACTTGCGCGGCAGTGATTTCAGTGCCGAACCTCGCGCCGGTTTCTGCATGATGGGCGCCTGTCAGGACTGCTGGGTAAGGCTGGGTGACGGTCAGCGCGTGCGTGCCTGTTCAACACTGCTGGAGGCCGGTCAGGCGGTGATTCGTGAACCGGGGCGTTGCGTATGAGCGGTCAGGCCATTGCCATTGTTGGCGCAGGACCGGCCGGCATTCGTGCCGCCCAGACGCTACTGGCCCACGGCATCAAGGCCTGCCTGATCGATGAAGGGCTGCGCGGCGGCGGCCAGGTCTACCGTCGCCAGCCGGACAACTTTCAGCGCTCGGCCAAGGCGCTCTACGGCTTTGAAAGCGCCAAGGCAGTCGCGGTGCACAACGCACTCGACACGCTGGCAGCGCAGATCGACTACCGGCCGCAGACGCTGGTCTGGAACGCCGAAGACCATCAACTCGATACCCTGCAAAACGGTACCGCCGCCACCCTCGACTTCAGCCACCTGATTGTCGCCACCGGTGCCACGGATCGCATTCTGCCGGTGCCCGGCTGGACCCTGCCCGGCGTGTACAGCCTCGGCGCAGCGCAGATCGCGCTCAAATACCAGGGCTGCGCGATCGGTCAGCGCGCGGTGTTTTGTGGCACTGGCCCGTTGCTGTACCTGGTCGCCTATCAGTACGCCAAGGCGGGCGCGAAGGTGCTGGCGGTGCTCGACAGCGCGCCGTTTTCGGCGCAATGCAAGGCGTTGCCGGCGCTGCTGGGCCAACCGGCAACGCTGGCCAAAGGCATGTATTACCGCGCGTGGCTGAGCGCACACGGTATTCCGGTGCATCAAGGTGCGCAGCTGACACGCATCGACGGGGAAAAACGTGTAGATGGCATTCAATGGCAACGTAATAGCAAATCGGGCCACCTGGCCTGTGACGCGGTCGCTTTTGCCCATGCGCTGCGCAGCGAGACGCAACTGGCCGACCTGCTGGGCTGTGAATTCGCCTGGAGCGCGCTGAACCGGGCGTGGCTGCCGACCCGCGATGACTGTGGACGCAGCAGCGTGTCAGGTATCTATCTGGCGGGCGACGGCGCGGGAATCATGGGCGCAGACGCTGCGGAAATGGCCGGCGAACTGGCCGCGCTCGGGCTGCTGCAAGACATCGGTGTGGTCGCAGACACCGCACGTATCGACACGCTTAAAACTGCCTTGCGACGCATCGAACGCTTCCGCCACGGGCTGGAAACCGCGTTTCCGTTCCCTGAGGACTGGGTCGCCAAGGTAGCGGATGACACGCTGGTGTGCCGCTGCGAAGAAGTCTCTGCCGGCGAGATTCGCAGTGCCGTGCAGGACGGTCATTGGGAGATCAATCGGGTCAAGGCCATGTGCCGGGTCGGTATGGGTCGCTGTCAGGGCCGGATGTGTGGTCTGGCAGCGGCAGAGATCATCGCCCGCGAGAGCGGCCGGCCCGTCGAGCACGTCGGCCGACTGCGCGGCCAGGCGCCGATCAAGCCGCTGCCCTTTGGTCTGGGGATGCAGCCCGTGGAAAAGCAATCGGTGGAGACGCAACCATGAGCACACTGATTGAAACCGATGCAATTGTCATCGGCGGCGGCATTGTCGGTGCCTCGGCAGCCTTGACGCTGGCCCTGAAGGGCAAGCGGGTCGCCTTGCTGGAACGCGATTTTTGCGGGTCGCACTCCAGCGGTGTCAATTACGGCGGCGTGCGGCGTCAGGGTCGTCCATTGTCGCAGTTGCCCTTGTCGCAGCGGGCGCACCAGATCTGGGGCAACCTGCGCGAGCTGATCGGCATCGACGGCGAGTATCAGCGCTCGGGCCACCTCAAACTGGCGCGCAGCGAACAGGACATGAATGCCTTGCGCGCCTACGCCGAAGCCAGCCAGGGATTCGGCCTGGATTTGCAGTTGCTTGATCGCGATCAACTGCGCGCGCGCTATCCCTGGGCAGGCGATGTCGCTGTCGGTGCATCGTTGTGCGCCGACGACGGGCACGCCAATCCACGCCTGGTCTCGCCGGCCTTCGCCCGCGCTGCACGCCGGGCAGGCGCGCTAGTGTTCGAGCAGGCGCCGGTCAGCGACGTCAGCCACGACGGTAACGTTTTCGTTGTCAGCACCACCAGCGGCCTGACACTGCGTGCCACCTGGCTGCTCAACTGCGCCGGGGCGTGGGCCGCAGCGCTGGCCGCACAATTCAACGAACCGGTGCCGATGTATTCAGGGTACCCGGCAATGCTGGTGACCGAACCGCTGCCGATGTTCATGGACGTCAGCACCGGTGTCGAAGGCGGCGGCATTTATGCCCGGCAAGTGGCACGCGGCAATTGCGTGCTGGGCGGCGGACAAGGCTTTGCCCTCGACCCGGCGCGCGCCAGACCGGGACAGGCGGCGGTGCTGGATATCCTGCGCAACGCCGTCGAACTCTATCCGCCACTCGCCGGCGCCCAGGCGATCCGCACCTGGAGCGGCACCGAGGGCTATCTGCCGGATCGCGAGCCTGTGTTAGGCCCGAGCCTGAACCGGCCTGGCCTGCTGCATGGCTTCGGTTTTGCCGGGGCGGGCTTTCAGATCGGCCCGGCAGCGGGTGAAGCGCTGGCCGAATGGGTCTGCGACGGCGCCTCACGGATCTCGCTCGATGCCTTTTCCATCGGCCGCTTTCAGCAAATCGTCCTGCAACCCCCTGCTATCGAACCTGTTACCAACGTCATCCCATTGCACAGAGGACGGTCGTCAATATGAAAAGCACCAAACGTCTGGCCCTCGCCGGGCTGTCCTGCCTGCCGCTGGCCGCCGCACTCCTGTCAACGCCAGCGCTGGCCGAAACCACGCTGTATCTGGGCATGAACGGCGGGACCATGGAGCGCCTGTATGCCGATCAGGTGCTGCCGGCTTTCGAGAAGGCCAACAACGTCAAGGTGGTGATCGTGCCTGGCACGTCGGCCGATATCCTCGCCAAGGTTCAGGCGAGCAAGGACAACCCGCAGATGCACGTCATCTTTCTCGACGACGGCATCATGTACCGGGCCATCTCCATGGGCCTGTGCGACACGCTGCAACCCAGCGCCAGCCTGGCCGACCTGCCTGCCAAGGCCAAAATCAAGGAACAGGCAGCAGCCGTCAGCCTGGGTGTGACCGGCCTGGCCTACAACACGCGGATGTTCAAGGAACAGGGCTGGAGCGCGCCCACCTCGTGGATGGACCTTGCCGACAAACGTTTCAAGGACAAGGTGGTGTTCCAGTCACTGGCCTCCTCGACCTTCGGCCTGCATGGCTTTCTGATGTTCAACCGTATCCAGGGCGGCAGCGAGAAAGACGTCGAACCCGGCTTCAAGGCCTGGCCGAAAACCATCGGCCCGAACGTGCTGGAATACATCGCCAGCTCGGCGAAGATCTCGGAAATGGTCCAGACCGACGAAGCCGCCCTGTTCCCGCTGACGCCGACCCAGGTCACCGCGCTGAAGATCAAGGGCGTACCGGTGGAATACGCATCGCCCAAGGAAGGCGGCGTGGTGTTGAACGTGGCTGAATGCGCGATAGCCAACAACAACCAGCCGGAGCTGGCGCAGAAGCTGGCCGCTTATCTGCTGACGCCGGAAGCACAGGCGCCTGCGCTGGAGTTCGGTGACCAGATCCCGTCGAACCCGAAAACCCCGACCACTGACAAGACACGCAGTCAGGTCGAGGCCATGGAGAAGTATCTGGAAACGGCGGTGACCATCGACTGGGATCAGGTCAATCAGATCCGTCCCGAGTGGAACGCACGCTGGAGCCGCAGTATCGAGCGCTAGGCCTCGGCGGCGGCACCGAAAGGCATCGCCGTGCGTAAAAGACGCACGCTGATTGCCATCCGGCAAATTATTTCAACTTATTACCGTGCACGGGAGTCCCACCGTTACGCCCTCTTCTTCGGGCGCATTTTGACGGTGGTTCTTTCTCTATGAGTTTTATTGTCTGCATGGGCGTGCTTGGCGTGCTGTTGATGCTATTGGCGCTCACTTCCTCTTACCTGCGCTGGATGCCAGTGACCACATCGGCCGTGTGCCTGGGATTCGGCTTCGGCATCGGCCCGATGGGCCTGGATATCGTCGATCTGGATTTCGAGAAGTCCTACGAGTGGCTGGAACGCCTGACCGAAGTGGCGGTGCTGTTTTCGCTGTTCGGTACAGGTATCAAGTTGCGCCTGCCCTTACGCGGCAAAGCCTGGCATTCAGCCTATTGGCTGGCCGGGCCGGTGATGCTGGCGACCATCGCTGGCGTGACTGTCGCAGGGCACTACATCATCGGCCTGGACTGGGGCGTGTCGTTGTTGCTCGGCGCAATGCTGTCGCCGACCGACCCGGTGCTGGCCGGTATGGTCCAGGTCAACAATGCCCAGGATCAGGATCGCCTGCGCTTCGGCTTGTCCGGCGAAGCGGGCCTCAACGACGGAACCGCGTTTCCATTCGTGATCTTTGCCTTGCTGTACCTGAGTTCCGGGGGCGCGATGAGCGACTGGGTCCAGGGATGGCTGATCAAGGACCTGATCTGGGCGGTGCCGGCCGGTTTGTTGATTGGTTACGGCATGGGCCGCGGCGTCGGTCATCTGATGATCTTTCTGCGCATCAAGAACGCCGACAGCACCACCTCGCCCAATGATTTTCTGGCGCTGGCATTGATCGCCCTGGCTTACGTAGTCGCCCAAAGCGTCGGGGCCTTTGGCTTTCTTTCGGTATTTGCCGCCGGGTTCGGGCTGCGTCAGGCCGAGGTACGTGTCACGCGTTCAGAGCTGCCGTCCGAGCACGTCGCGCAGCCAGTCCTCGGGCATATGACGTCATCCCTCGAACAGGGCACGGTCGCGCAGGTCGACGACATGAGCGATTCGCAACTGGCTGCCGGCGTGATGATGGGCGATATGCTGGCGTTCGGCAGCCTGGTGGAGCGCGCGATGGAAGTCCTGCTGATCACCCTGCTGGGCGCGGCGCTGGCGATGTACTGGGACTGGCGCGCCATCGGCCTGGGCATTGCACTGTTTTGCGTGATTCGTCCTGCCAGCGTCTGGCTGCTGGTGAGTCGTCGCCTGCTCAACGTCAGACAAAAAGCACTGGTTGGCTGGTTCGGCATTCGCGGCATCGGCAGTCTTTATTACCTGTGCTTCGCTTTGTCACATGGTCTGGCACACGACGTCGGCCATGTGGTGATCGGCATGACCCTGTCGGTTGTCGCGCTGAGCATCCTGGTACACGGCATCAGTATCCAGCCTTTGCTGGAGCGATACGAGCGCAGTGCTGCCGCCAGTCCTGACTGATCGGCCATCAAGGCAAAGCGCCATAGAGCGTGTCGATGAGGGTATTGGAACAAGCAATTGGACTGCGGCATTTCGACTCGGTTAGCGTGGCGTCATCCAGCCGATGCAAACGGCGATGCGCGCAGCTACTCTGTAATCCGTACAGGGCACATTGCCAGCCTGCGATCAGGCCTGAAATCGGCACACTGCAATTTGGCTGAACCCTTGTAAAGCACTGGCCTCCAAATCCGGTAATACAGCCCACTTGATTATTTAGAAGGTGAAATGTCAGAACCCGTCCTGATGGACCGCTTTGCACGTAAAGTCGATTATCTGCGCATGTCGGTCACCGACCGCTGTGATTTTCGCTGCGTGTACTGCATGGCCGAAGAGATGACGTTTCTGCCTCGGCAACAGATTCTGTCGCTGGAGGAGATCCTCCAGGTGGCCGAGCGCTTCGTGGCACTGGGCACGCGCAAGATTCGTCTGACCGGTGGTGAGCCGCTGGTACGTGCAGGCGTGGTGGGGCTTTGTGAAAAGATCGCCGCCCTGCCCGGCCTGCGCGAACTGTGCATGACCACCAACGGTTCGCAGCTGGACAAACTGGCTGCCCCGCTGTTCGAGGCCGGCGTGACGCGCCTGAACATCAGCCTGGACAGCCTTGACCCGCAGCGTTTCCGCGAGCTGACCCGCACAGGCGATCTGCACAAGGTAATTGCCGGTATCGATGCCGCCAACGCCGCCGGTTTTGTGCACACCAAGCTCAACTGCGTAGTGATGCACGGCCGCAACGATGATGAGATCAACGACCTGCTGGCGTTCGCCATCGATCGCAACCTGGACGTCTCGTTCATCGAAGAAATGCCGCTGGGCATCATCAGCGAACACAGCCGCGCCGAGTCCTTCTACTCCAGCGATCAGGTGCGCGAACGCATCGCCGAACGTTACACGCTGGTGCCTTCCACTGACTCGACTCAGGGGCCATCGCGCTACTGGCGTCTGGCCGAGGCACCGGAAATTCGCATTGGCTTCATTTCCCCGCACAGCCATAACTTCTGCGGCACCTGCAACCGCGTGCGCATGACCGTTGAAGGTCGCTTGCTGCTGTGCCTGGGCAACGAGCATTCCGTGGATTTGAAAGCGGTACTGCGCGCCAATCCCGGCCAGCCGGAAAAACTCGAAAAAGCCATCATCGACGCCATGCAGCTCAAGCCGTGGAGCCACAACTTCACCCACGACGATGGCGTGCAGGTGGTGCGCTTCATGAATATGACGGGCGGCTGACCGCCGCCCTGAAGGATGACGCCTCATACGAGGCGTTATTTATTTGCCGGCCTTGCGAAAGAACAAAGTGATCTGCCCGACTTCGACACCCAGCTTGGTCATCGACGAACGATTGGCCATGGTCTTCTCGTCGATCAGGTACATCCAGTCATCCAGGCTCACGTCATACTCGGTGCCATCCACCGGCAACCTGAGCACATAGTTCCAGTGGAAGCTGTTGCCCGACACTTCGCCATAGGCCTCGCCGACCACATCACCAGCCGTACCCTTCCAGCGCCCCGGACCATCGGGACGCAAGCGCCACTCCCGGACCTGTTTGGTACCATCGCTGTAGCTGAACGCTTCGTGCATGACCAGCACTTCGCCTTCACTGTGCCCGTCGATCACCACAGTAAAACGCTTGGTGACTTCACCGGAGCGTTTTTGAAACATTCCCCAGGCTTCGACACGTCCGGTGAAGTACTGGCGCAGATCAAGCTTCGGCGCTTCCTGACTGTAACGGGTTACCGGCACACCACCGCAGCCGCTCAGTACAAGCCCCACACACAGCATCAACATCCACTTTCTCAGCATGCGCCCTCCTTGATGGGTCATGAGCCGGTACTGCCGAGCAACTGCTCGCGAAGTTCTGGGTTACGGGTTTTCGGATCAAGCCAGATGGAAAAGAAAGCCTTGGCGAACTGGCTGTCGGGCACCACATGCTGGAGCTTGTCGCCAACATAAAACCGCGCTTCGCGGCCAGGCAGGTAGACGCCGGTAATCTTCATGCCGGGCTGGACGTCGACAAATGACTGGTCCATCTGCTGACGCCATTCAGTCAGTTGCTGTTCGGTCACCTTCGAGCCGGAAATACGTTTGATCTCATCGATACTGGCATCGACCAGATCTTCCCGGTCAATGTCGCGATGGTAAGTCAGTTCAAGTGCCAGTGGCGCGTCTGCCACGAAAGGTTTGACCGGGCTGAGCAACCTGGCGGTATAGACACGAAAGCCGAACAGACTAAGGTCTCCGCCGCCGACGACCTGAGCATTGGGCAATGCCTCACGCCAATCCGCCGAAGCCCCGGCGCTGAGCAACATCACCAACCATAACCATCGTGGCGCACGCATCGGCAACCTCTGTATAGGCACTGCCACGACTTCAATGGCAGGCTGGGAATGAGACGAGTCAGATGCACTGACTCACTCCCGGAATCTATACCAGCAAAATCACTTTGTACAACCGATAAGGTCTTCGCCCTCTCGATGCCGAAAACCAAAAAGCCTGTTCCCGATCGCGGTCGGAAACAGGCTTCAAGACATGCGATGACCTGATCAGGCAACCTGCGAATGCGCCTGCCGACGAGTCTTCTGCCACTCACCTTTCAACGCCTGCAGCGTGTTCTCCATGTAGGCACGATCGGCAGCGGCTTTCTTGCCGACATAACCCTGGCCACGACGGAACATCTTCAGGGATGCGCGCAGTTGCGGGTGCGCATCACGAAACTCGTGCTCTTGCGTGAACGGCGACATGGCGTCGACGCGCACTTCACCGGACTCGGCCACCCAGACGATATGGTTATCCAGCGTGTCTTTGCACGCAGCAAACAGACGAGCCAGTTCATCAATAGTCGGTTGTGTGTTAATATTCATGTTGATGCCCCTTCGCTCATAGACTGTTCGATAATTGATACATCAAGTTCATGCGCCAGAACTTCAGCAACGCAACACGATTGAGTGTGCGTTGAATACCGTTCCAGCCCTCAAGGACATGCAGGTAGCCTTGATGAAGAGCCGCTACACAACGGCATCAGCGTAGAGAGAAGAAGTCACGAAACCCAAAGACCCGGCCCAGGATCGGCAATCGATCCGTTACAAGCATCATGAGGACATTTCGCCAGCTTCTCGCCCTTATCGACGACAAATGCCAGTTCAGCTCCATCAATCTGCCTTGTGGGCAGCCTACATCCGGGAACATCTCGACGGCTTGCCGAGCCTGTTCATCACACCTTTTGCAGCGCTCCCGATCAGGGAGACAGCTGCATAATGCAAGGGCAAATGGAGTGCGTCAACGATTATGTAGTGATTATTTTTAGTCACTACATAATCGTAAGCGGGACGTGGGGTTACGTGAAAAGGTGACTGAAGGGTCATGGCTGACGGACTATCGATGGTGATCAGAGACCGCGGCACGACAGTATCCGCAGACCAACAAAAAGGCCTGAAAACTTTCGCTTCCAGGCCTTTTCACAATACACAAACAGCTTGCTGTCAGCTCACCTTGAAGCGACCGACCAACCCCTGCTGGTGCTCCGCCAGACGCGCGAGTTCGCGACTGGTGACGGCAGTCTGCTCGGCACCGGCACTGACCTGGATGACCAGCGAGTTGATGTCGTCGACGTTACGGTGGATCTCCTCGGCCACCAGGCTTTGTTCTTCAGCGGCCGAAGCGACCTGGATGTTGCGGTCGCTGATGGTCGCGATGCCTTCGGCGATTTCTTCCAGCAGTTCGCCAGCGCGCACGACGTTGCTGGCACCCTCCTGCGCCTTGCCCAGGGTTTCCTGCATCGACGCGGCAGCGCGTTCCGAGCCGGACTGCAGGTTGGCGATCATTTTCTGGATGCTGACGGTAGAGTCCTGAGTCTTCTTGGCCAGATTGCGTACTTCGTCGGCCACCACCGCGAAACCACGCCCCTGCTCGCCGGCACGTGCAGCCTCGATGGCTGCATTGAGCGCCAGCAGGTTGGTCTGGTCGGCGACGCCACGGATGACATCAAGCACCGAGGAGATCGAGTTGCTCTCGCCCTTGAGCTCGTCAATGATCCGAGAAGTCTCTTCAGCCTGCACCGAGAGCTCCTGTATCAGGCCGATGGTGTTGTCGATTTCGGTCTTGCCCTGCACGGTGCTGCTGTTGACGCGCTGCGACATCTCGGCCGCGTCGGTGGTGCTGCGTGCTACATCCTTGACCGTGGCGCTCATCTCGCTGATGGCAGTGGCGACCTGATCAGTGCCCTGGCGTTGTTGCGCCACGTTCTGATTGGTTTGCAACGCCACTGCGGAAGACTGTTCGGCAGCGGTGGCAACCTGCGCCGTGGCGCTGCCGATTTCGCTGATAACCTCACTGATCTGATGCGCCATGTTGTCAAGATTGCGTGAGATCTCGCCAAACTCATCCTTGCCGATATAGCGGGTCCGCGCGGTCAGGTCGCGAGTGGAAAGTGCCATCAGCGTGCGGTTCACATCGACAACCGCAACCTTGATGTTGCGGATGATCACCGACGCCAGCCACAGCACCACGATCAGCATCAGGACAACGATGGCAACCGCCACGTACAGGCTGCTTTGAGCGGAGCTGCGCGCATCCGTTGCCAGGCCGACGACGTTCTGGCCAAGCTCTGCTTCTACATTGGCCATCATGTCGATACGTGCGGTGGAAAGGTTGAACCAGTCTTCCGGCTTGACGTTGAGCGGATCACCCATCGGGGTATCGAAGCCCAGACGTTGCAAGCGGGCCACTTCCAGCGAGCCCGGCTGCTGCATGACATCATTGAGTTTGGTCTTGAATACTTCAGGGGACCAGCGTTGAAAGGCTTCGAGGTAGCCGGAGAACTCTCCGAGGTTACGACTGAAGCGCGATAACAGTGGCGCATCAAAGCGGTTCTGGTTGAACGCCTGAACGAGCAGTACGCGCTCGCGACCGGCACGCTCCTTCATATCCACGAACTGGTTGAGCGAACTCAGGCCACGCAGTATTTCCGGATCTTCGATACTCGCTTCCAGCGAATAGGAGAACCCGACGAGTGTTTTGATAACGTCGGTGAACCGCGTAGAGGACTCGGTGTTGTTGATCCCCAGCGTATCGATCTTGAGGCGCAGCGCGGTCAGGTCATCCAGTGCGCGGTAGACTTTGTCGGGGCTGGGAATACCGTCGGTCGACTGGGTGCGCATCTCGCTTATCGCCTTGTCGGTTTCCTGACGAAAGGCCTTCAGCTTATCCTGCATGGACTTGCCGCCGCTGCCCAGAAACACGCCGCTGGCGCCGCGCTCACGCTGAATGGTGGTGACCACGTTACTCAGTTTCTGTGCAACCGCGGTGGCTGTCACCGCGCGCCTCATATCACCGAGATTTTCGCTTTTGTCAGCAACGAACAGACCTGCGAAGGCCAGGAAGCCCAATAGGGGGAATATTAAAATAAGCAGCAGTTTCATACTCAAAGGAGCATTTCTAAGCATTGCAGACCTCATGACATGCAGACTTTTCTATAAAGAATATCCAGGGCGTAACGTTCTGTAGCGTCGACGTTTTTTTGTCGCCAGGGACTGTTCGGTAATCAGCCTGCCGTAGCCGGTCTTGCTCCCGTATCACTGTCTCGGCTGTCTGCCGGGAAGCTTTACCCACTATTTGAATTTGTTAGTTCAAATAGCGAACTCAATAAGCACAGAGTGAGCGAAGTTTGGATCCACAAAGAAATGACCGCCTTGGGCGGTCATGATGAGAAGGGAAATATAAAGACACCGAGCGTATCACCTGTAACAGCGACGACAATCTCGGTGGATAGAAGTTGCAACTTTTTCTATTCATCCCATACGTTTTTATAATGTATTAACGCAGGTTGGTTTTCGCCAGTTCCAGCACTTCACTGCCGCGTCCGCTCATGATCGCGCGCATCATGTACAGACTGAAGCCCCTGGCCTGTGCCAGCTTGATTTTCGGTGGAATGCCCAGCTCCTGCTTGGCGGTGACAACGTCGATCAGCACTGGACCGGGATGATCGAACGCCTTGCGCAAGGCGGCGGGCAGCTCTTCGGCGTTCTCGACACGCAGGCCCAGAATGCCTGCGCCCAGGGCAATCCCGGCGAAGTTGGTTTCATGCAGATCAGTGCCGTGCGGCACATAACCACTGGCTTTCATTTCCATGTCGACAAAGCCCAGCGAGCTGTTGTTGAACACCACCATCTTGATAGGCAGGTTCAGCTGACGAATGCTCAGGAGGTCGCCCAGCAACATCGACAGGCCGCCGTCGCCACACAGGGCGATGACCTGACGATCCGGATGTTCAGCCTTGGCCCCTAAAGCCTGTGGCAAGGCATTGGCCATCGAGCCGTGGTTGAACGAGCCGAGCAGACTGCGCTTGCCGTTCATGTGCAGATAGCGCGCAGCCCACAGCGTCGGCGTACCGACGTCGACGGTAAAGATCGCATCGGCATCCGCCTGCTCGTCGACCAGTCGAGTGAGGTACTGCGGGTGAATCGGCGTGCCATCCGGTGTCGGGGTGGCCAGTTCGTCCAGTTCTTCCCGGGCCTTGGCGTAATGCTTCAGGGCCTTGTCGAGGAAACGGCGATCGGTATGCGGCTCCAGTTTTGGCTGAAGCGCTTCAAGGGTTTCCCGCACCCCGCCAACCAGACCCAGCGCCACCGGCGTACGGCGACCAAGCTGGGTCGGATCGAGGTCGATCTGGATGATGTCGGCTTTTTCAGGGTAGAAATTCCGGTACGGAAAGCTGCTGCCCAGAATCACCAGTGTGTCGCAGGACAGCATGGCATGGTAGCCGGAGCTGAAACCGATCAGGCCGGTCATGCCGACGTCGAACGGGTTGTCGTACTCAACGTGCTGCTTGCCGCGCAATGCGTGAACGATCGGCGCGCCCAGCGTATCCGCCAATGCCAGAAGCTGCTCGTGGGCACCCTCGCAACCCGCACCGCACAGCAGCGTGACGGCTTTGGAAGCGTTGAGCATGTCGGCCATCGACTGCAGGTCGTTTTCGGCAGGCACGACCTTGGGCGCTGTAGCCTCGATCCATTTTGCCGCGACATCCGGCGCGTCGCTGAGCGCCACGTCGCCCGGCAAGACAATCACCGCCACACCTTTCTGGCTGATCGCGGCACGCATGGCACGTTCCAGCACGCGCGGGAACTGCTCGGGGTTGCTGACCAGCTCGACGAAGTGGCTACACTCCTTGAACAGCTCCTGCGGATGGGTTTCCTGAAAGTAATCCAGACCGATTTCCGAGGACGGAATATGCGCAGCAATTGCCAGTACCGGTACACGGTTGCGGTGGCAGTCATACAGGCCGTTGATCAGGTGCAGGTTGCCCGGCCCGCAGCTGCCGGCGCAGACCGCCAGCTTGCCGCTGGACGCGGCCTGGGCACCGGCAGCAAAGGCTGCGACTTCTTCATGACGGGTGTGCATCCAGCGAATCGAATCGGTGCGTTCCAGGCTGTCGGTCAGGCCGTTGAGGCTGTCACCGGACACCCCCCAGATGTGCGAAACACCTGCCGCTGCGAGGGTTTGCGCGAGATGGTCGGCAATGGTCTTGGACATGCGGGGTTCCTTGTCGAGGCAATGATAATGAATTCGGTAAAACGCGCGCAGCGCTCTGCCACGCCTGTTGTGGTCGACCCGATGCATTCTCGACAGTTCAGAAAACCTGAGCCCTGTTCAGGGCTCGGTCGTTCGGCAAGCGTTTTAAAACGCTGATCAGGCGTGCGGGTTGCCCGGTGCCTTGGCGGGTGTCGCATACTCCGGCTTGAGCTTGCCCTCGCTGTCGAGCAGCCAGGCATCAAGAATCTCCCGCACCACAGGACCTGCTACCCGGCCACCCGCCTCGCCGTTCTCGATGGTCACCGACACGACAATCTTGGGATGGTCGGCTGGCGCAAAGCCCACGAACAAGGCGTTGTCACGGTTACGCTCCAGAGTCTTCAGACGGTTGTAGCGCTCGCCCTGCTTGATAGCCACCACCTGCGCCGTACCGCTTTTGCCGGCGATGCGGTACTGAGCGCCCTTGGCGGCATCCCGCGCAATGCCGCGCGGGTCGTGCATAACCATCTGCATGCCGGTATTGACCTGATTCCATTCGTTGGGATCGTGCAGCACGATATTTGGCATCGGATGCTCGTCAACGGGCGCCGTATCACCGACTTCCATCGCCAGGTGCGGTCGATGCCAGACACCCTTGCTGGCAATCAGTGACGTGGCCTGGGCCAGTTGCAACGGCGTGACCTGCATGTAGCCCTGGCCGATGCCGAGAATCACCGTTTCGCCAGGGAACCATGCCTGGCGACGCGTGGCCCGCTTCCATTCCCGGGACGGCATCAACCCTGCAGACTCCTCGAACATGTCCAGCGACACCTTCTGGCCGATGCCGAACATGGTCATGTAGTCGTGCAGGCGGTCGATGCCGAGCTTGTGCGCCACGGTGTAGAAATAAGTGTCATTGGAACGCATGATCGCGGTGTCCATGTCCACCCAGCCATCGCCGCTGTGGTTCCAGTTACGGTATTTGTGGTCGAAGTCCGGCAACTGGAAATAGCCGGGGTCGAAGACCTTTGTCGAGGCCGTCACCACGCCGCTGTCGAGACCGGCAATCGCCACTTCCGGCTTGACCGTCGAGCCCGGCGCATACAAGCCACGCAGCACACGGTTGAACAGTGGCCGATCAATGGAATCACGCAGCGCCGCGTATTGTTTGAAGCTGATGCCGGTGACGAACAGGTTGGGGTCAAAGCTGGGTTTGCTGACCATCGCCAGCACGTCGCCGGTTTCCGGGTCCAGTGCGACCACCGAACCACGTCGATCACCCAGCGCGTTTTCCGCCGCGGCCTGCAAGTGCGCGTCCAGCGTGAGAGTGATGTTCTTGCCGGGCACCGGGTCAGTGTGTTTCAGCACGCGCAGCACGCGGCCCTGGGCATTGGTTTCGACCTCTTCATAGCCTACGTGGCCGTGCAGCTCGGATTCGTAGAAGCGCTCGACACCGGTCTTGCCGATCGACTGTGTGCCGCGATACTCGTTGTCGAGGTGCGCCGCTTCCTTTTCGTTGATACGCCCGACGTAGCCGATCGAATGAGCGAAATGGGCGCCCAACGGATAATGACGAACGAACTGCGCCGCCACGTCCACACCCGGCAGCAGGTACTGATTAACCGCCAGAATGGCGATCTGCTCTTCGGTGAGTTCATAGAGCAATGTTGCCGGCTCGAACGGGTGACGAACCTGCTTAAGCTCCTTGTCGAACAGAATCCGGTCTTCGTCGGGCAATTCCAGCAGGGTCATCAGCTCATCGATCACCTTGTGCCAGTCGCCAGCGCGCTCACGCGTCAGGGTCAGGTTGAAACTGGGACGATTGTCGGCAAGCACTTCGCCATTGCGGTCAAAGATCAAACCGCGCTCGGGCGGGATCGGCAGTACGTGAACACGGTTGTTTTCGGAAATGGTTGAGTGATAGTCGAACTCGGTAACCTGCAGGAAATACATGCGTGCGACCAGACAGGCAGCCAGCAGGCCGACCAGCACTGCGCAGGCAATCAGACGCTGATTGACCAGCCGCGTCTCTTTTTCGTGGTCTTTCAGGGGAATGGGATTGGGCATTTCTACAGCTTCTCGGTGAAGGGCAAACGGCGCAACTAAACGTGTATATGAAGATTTCGGCGCGCACCATACCAAGAAGCGGCGGATTGCAGGCGATCAAGCCGACAATCGCAGGATGAAAATTCTGTCAGAAAAGGTTCATTCGGGCGTGGTCTGCAGTGTGTTCGACGCCTCGCGGGCCTGCATGATGCGCGGCAGATTGGTCTCGATCCAGGTAACGAGGGTTTCAATCTGCAAGGCGACCTCTTCGCCCATCGGGGTGAGCCGATATTGCACATGCGGTGGCACCACGGGCAACGACTTGCGACTGACAAAACCGTCATGCTCCAGATGCTGGAGCGTCTGCGCGAGCATTTTCTCGCTCACCCCGCCAATCTTGCGGCGTACTTCGCTGAAGCGATGCATGCCACCCCGCAGCACCACCAGCACCAGCACGCCCCAACGGCTGCAGACGTGATTGAGCACCACCCGCGAAGGGCAGTCAGTGGCCAGCACCTGGCCCTGACGAACCAGCGCCAATAGCGTCTCGACCGCTTCAGACTGGAAGCCTTGCGGCGTAACGCTTGATCGCGGGGCACTTGATTGCGAGGCGGATTCGCTCATGACACTTACCTTTTTGTACGTACTTACTAAAGGTAAGCATCATGACTATGCTGGCGCTTCCTTTCAACCTGATTCAAGGAATCATTCCATGATCGTTGTCACCGGTGCCACCGGCCAGCTTGGCCGCCTCGTCATTGAACAGTTGCTCAGCCGCGTACCCGCTTCGCAAATCATTGCCGCGGTGCGCAGTCCGGAAAAAGCCGCCGATCTGTCCAGGCAGGGCATTCAGGTTCGTCAGGCCGACTATTCACAGCCTGCGACACTGGACAGCGCATTTGCCGGCGCCGACAAGGTGCTGCTGATTTCGTCCAGCGAAGTGGGCCAGCGTTTGCCGCAGCACAAGGCGGTAATCGATGCAGCCAAACGTGCCGGGGTCCAGCTGCTGGCCTACACCAGTGTTCTGCATGCCGACACCTCGGCGCTGAGCCTGGCCAAAGAGCACCGCGAAACCGAAGATTACCTGCGCGCCAGTGGCCTGCCCTTCGCCTTGCTGCGCAATGGCTGGTACACCGAGAACTACACGGCGGGCATTCCCGGCGCGCTGGCCCATGGCGCGGTCATGGGCAGTGCCGATGAGGGCCGTATCAGCTCTGCTTCACGTCTGGATTACGCCGAAGCGGCCGCTGTGCTGCTGACTTCGGAAACGACACAAGCCGGTAAAGTCTATGAACTGGCAGGCGATGAGTCCTACACGCTGTCCGAATTTGCGGCGCAGTTGTCTACGCAGAGCGGCAAGTCCCTGCCTTACGTCAACCTGCCACAGGCCGAATTCGAGGCCGCGCTTATCCAGGCAGGCCTGCCGGACTTCGTGGCCCAGTTGCTGGCCGATTCCGATGCCGCTGCTGCCAAGGGCGCCCTGTTCGATGACAGTCGCCAGTTGAGCGCGCTGATCGGCCGCCCGACCACCCCGCTCTCGGCAACCATCGCCGAGACACTGAAAGGCTGAGCACAGCAAACCCGATCGAATGATTTGCAACAGTGAGGGTCCGAGTTATTACGAGGCATTAAGCCATCGCCTTATACCAAAGACCGGGAGTCTTCACATGAATAGCAAATCATTGATCGCCTGCATGACCTTGCTCGGCTGCTTTTCCGCCGTCACCCTGCCCGTTCACGCAGCAGAGACGGCGGAACCGAAAGTCAGCGAATCCAAGGACAATGTCCATGAGCTGGAAGTAGGCTCCCGCGTTCCGGAAAAATATCGCCGCAGCGATCTGGAAGTGAAGGACTGGAAAAGCAAAGGCCTGAAAGAGCCTGCGAAAGAAAGCGAATGGGTAAAAATCAACGACAAATACGTGCGTTTCCAGAAGGTTAATGGGCAAATGATGGAAATCGTGCCAATCAAGAAGTAAGGCTAAGCCTTCTTCGCCGACGCTCTGCGTGAGCATGCGCCATGCAGGGCATGTCCGGCGCAGAGCTCGTCTCGATGGTTCCTCCCGCGCAAACGCGGTCGTGGAAATGAGCAGACTCATGAAAAACCCCTTGAACACGATCGGAAATGACCGGATCAAGGTAGTGACGGCCGCGAACCGCGTATTGAATGAAATGACCCTCAATCCGGTTTAGTCTGCCCGACCCTCTGACGCATGACCGAAACCATTGCTTTTTTGTCCGCATGCCTTACAAATGCAGTGTTGTCAGCTTGTAACCTCACTGCCACCTTCTCTGCGAGCCCGCTCCATGTCCAGAACCGTCGCCATTGCCTTCGCCTGCCTGCTTTCAACCACTGCCCATGCGGCCTGCCCGGCTGCGACCCCGGTCGACACGGCGGGCTGGATCTATGAGAAGCACCAGGATTTCTATCTGAACGGCAAAGGTAGCGCTGATTATTTGTCAAAACCTCTGCTGAGCCTGCTCAAAAAGGACTGGGCGTGCCAGAACGACGATCAATGCGCCGTCAGTGCCAACCCGTGGACCGATGCGCAGGACGGTGATGTGCAAAAGCCGATCGACTGGAAGCTGGTGTCCAACTCGGACAAGCAGGCCGTGGTCGAAATGACCTATAACCTGGGTTACAAGGATGCCCCACAGCAGCCGGTCACCAGCCAGACAACACGCCTGCTGCTGGCCAAAAATGCCAACAGTTGCTGGGTGCTGGAGAATGTTCAGGGGCCACAGGGCGTTGCATTGATGCAGAGCCTGGAGGAATTTCCCTACGAAGGTGATTGATCGGCCTTGAAACAATCCGCCATTCTCGGTATCACAGGCACTTGAATTTCACGAGCGAGCACCATGAATACCTTTGAGCAATCGATTATTGAGGCTGCGCAGGCCGCCACGCCCAATAACACCGATGCCGAACGCGAAGCTGCCAGAGTTGCCGCCACGCAGGCGGTGGCCGAAATCATGTCCACCCGCAGTGGGCTGGACCGCACCCTGGCACTGGCCGAGTTGCTGGACTCCTACTCGGAACACGATGATCAGGAAGACGATTAGGCTGCTCGACACGGTGCGAAAACTGATTGAATTGTTTATTTACCTGCGGCATTAAAGAAAGATGACCTTGCCGCCGACAACCCGACCGGGTGGATTGATAATAGTCACCCATTCATCTAGTGCGCTCGGATGCGACCTATAAGGGCACCATCCGTGCAGATCGAACAGTTGCAAGACATGCAGGCTTACATCAGGCGTACTGCCGACGACCTGGAACTTGTTTCGGCCAACCTGGCAGGACATCTCCTGTACCTCGAGCGAACTTCCCGGGCACACGAAGCGCAAGAGGTCAGTGAGCGAATCATCGGCCTGCGGGCGTCCGTGGACAGCCTGCGCGGCATATTCCGCTAAAGGCCCCTATCGGTCCCCGGCCTGCGACAACGGTCTGGCCACATCTTCCAGAGATTTGCGCTCGGCAGCCGTGCCCCATATCGATTGCACAACCGCCGCCAGCAGCATCAGCCCTGCTCCGATCAGATAGCCGATCAGCACATTGCTGCGCTCGCCGGTTTCGATCAGCTCGCCGAACAGCGTCGGGCCAATCATCCCGCCCAGCCCGGTACCGAATGCGTAAAACACCGCAATCGCCAGGGCACGGATTTCCAGTGGAAAGGTTTCGGCGACGGTCAGGTAGGCCGAGCTGGCCGCTGCCGATGCAAAGAAGAAAATCACCATCCAGGCGATGGCCTGCTGGGTGACGTCCAGCACGCCTTGCTGGAACAGGTAGCCGCTGATCGCCAGCAGCACGCCCGACACGCCATAGGTGAGGCTGATCATCACCCGTCGACCGACCACGTCAAACAGTCTGCCCAGCAGCAGCGGACCGCAGAAATTGCCCAGCGCCAGTGGCAGCACGTACCAGCCGACGCGCTCGGCCGGCACATTATAGAAGTCGGTCAGCACCAGTGCGTAAGTGAAAAAAATCGCATTGTAGAAAAACGCCTGGGCGGTGAGCAACGTCAGGCCTACCAGCGAACGCTGACGGAACGTCACCAGTAACGTTCTGGCGACCTCGCCCAACGGCGTGTGGTCACGGGCATGCAGGCGCAGGGGTTTTCCCGACACTGCGGGCAGTACGTGGCCCTGACGCTGCAAGTCTGCTTCTATCTGCTCGACGATCTGCCTGGCCTGTTCAGCCTGGCCGTGTATCAACAGCCAGCGCGGGCTCTCTGGCAGCCACAGTCGCATCAGCAGAACCAGCAGGCCCAATACCGCACCGATCCCGAAACACAGGCGCCAGCCCAGCTCGGCGCCAACCCACAGCGGGTCGAGCAAGACAATCGAGCCAATCGCACCGAGCGCGGCACCCAGCCAGAACGTGCCATTGATAGTCAGGTCGACCCACCCACGGTAGCGGGCCGGGGTAAATTCCTGAATGGTCGAATTGATTGCCGTGTATTCGCCGCCGATGCCCATGCCGGTCAGGAAGCGGAACAGCATGAAGCTCCACACACTGAAAGAAAACGCCGTGGCGGCCGTTGCGCCGACATACAGCAGCAAGGTGATGAAGAACAGCTTGCGACGCCCGAGACGGTCCGCCAGCCAGCCAAAGAACAACGCGCCCAGCACGGCACCGGCAATATAGGCGGCACCCGCCAGGCCAATGTCACTGTTGCTGAGATTGAGCGCCGGGCTGGCTTTCAAGGCCCCGGCGACGGAGCCTGCAAGGGTGACTTCCAGGCCGTCCAGCAGCCAGGTGATCCCCAGCGCAACCACCAGCAAGGTGTGGAACCGTCCCCAGGGCAGGCGGTCCAGACGCGCGGGCAAATCGGTTTCGAAGACGCTGCCCTTGTCGCTCGATGTGCTCATGTCCGGCTACCTGACGGCTGACATTGGTGTCAGGTGTGAGAGTCGCGGCAGCCGATCAAGTTCAGCTGATCCAGAACCACAGTAACGTCAGATTAGCCGCCGAGATCAGCCCGAACAGCCCCCAGGCCGCCGTTTTCACCAGCCGGCTGTTGACGAACGGCCCCATCAGTTGTGGGTCGCTGGTAAAACGAATCAACGGCCAGAGCGCGAAAGGCAGTTGCAGGCTCAGTACGACCTGACTGAGCACCAGCATCTGCCCCACCGAGCTGTCACCCAGCCAGATCACGCCAATCAGCGCCGGAATCAGTGCCAGTGCACGGGTGATCAAGCGCCGCTGCCAGCACGGAATCTTTGCCTGCAGAAAACCTTCGAGCACCACTTGCCCGGCAATGGTGCCGGTGAAGGTCGAGCTCTGCCCCGCCGCCAGCAAGGCAATACCGAACAGCACGCTGGCGATCGCACCACCCACCAGCGGATCAAGCAGGTGATAGGCGTCCTGAATCTCGACCACCTCGGTATGCCCGGTCTTGTGAAACGCTGCAGCAGCGAGGATCAGAATCGCCGCATTGATCAGCAGCGCCAGGCTCAGCGAACCGATGGTGTCCAGCCGCGCGTAGCGAATGGCGCTGGCCTTGCTGGCCTGGTCCGAACCGTTGACCCGCGTCTGCACCACAGACGAATGCAGATAAAGGTTATGCGGCATGACGGTGGCGCCCAGAATGCCGATGGCGATGTACAGCGGCTCCTGGCTGCTCAACACATCCCAGCTCGGCTTCAGACCCGCGACGACATCCGGCCAGAATGGCTTGATCAGAAACAACTCGACGGCAAAGCAACTGGCGATGGTTGCAATCAGCCCCAGTACAATGGCTTCCAGACGACGAAAATTGGCGCCCTGCAAGGCCAGCACAATCAGCGTATCGAAAGCGGTCAGCGCCACACCGGTGGTGATGGAAACGCCGAGCAACAGATGAAACGCCAGCGCAGCGCCCAGCACTTCCGCCAGATCGGTGGCAATGATCGACAGCTCTGCCAGCAACCACTGGCACTTGGCGACCTTGCGGCTGTAGCGGGCGGCGGACAACTGCGCCAGGTCACGGCCGGTCGCGATGCCCAGCCGCGAACAAAGGTTCTGCAAGACCATGCCCGAGAGGCTGGCCAGGACCACCACGAACAGCAGCGAATAGCCGAAGCGCGACCCGGCCTCGATGGCGGTCGCCCAGTTACCAGGATCCATATAGCCGATGGAAACCAGCAGGCCAGGCCCGACAAACAGCGTCATCTTGCGCAGCAAGGACGCGTTCGGCGGAATGGCCACACTGTCCGTGGTCGCCGAAGGGCAGAAAGGAGCGGTGGCAGTAGTGGGCAGTTTGTACGTCACGGGAACCCGGCATGCAGATAGTTAAGGCCCAATCCTAAAGTTTTGCGACACATGTTGATACATCGTTGATGGCTTCATGCCTGCTGTTTTTCGCGTACCTCCCTGCCTGACACGGTCACCGCTGCACCGTCCTCATGTTCACTTAATTCCAGCGACCTAATGGATCCGATATAAAAAGTCAAAAAAATGACCCAGTAAACAATTTTTCATCTTTTATACCCCGATAACTGCATTAAAAGACCAATGATTACAAATTGTAAGGAGTAGTATTCAGGCCTTAACAAGAACTCAGGATGGCCATCCATGACCTCATTACCTCATACCGAGGCAACCGCGAACGAGCCGTTGCGGGCAGCGTACATCTCGGCGCGTATTGACCGACTGCCTGCGGTCGCGACCATCTGGCGACTGGTCGCCCTGCTGTCCATCGCCGGCTTTTTCGAGCTCTACGACCTGTTCCAGACCGCCTACATCAGTCCCGGCCTGATTCGCGACGGGATCTTCGCCACCGGCAGTCAGGGTCTGTTCGGCTTTTCCGATCAGGCAGCCTTTGCTTCGGCAACCTTTCTGGGACTGTTTTTCGGTGCCAGCCTCGTCAGCCCGGTTGCCGATCGCTACGGACGCCGCGCGATCTTCACCTTCGCGCTGATCTGGTACACCGTCGCCACCGTGATCATGGGCCTGCAGACCTCTGCGCTGGGCGTGATAGGCATGCGCTTCGTCGTGGGTATCGGCCTGGGGGTCGAGTTGGTCACCATCGACACCTACCTGTCGGAACTGGTGCCCAAGCGCATACGCAGTTCGGCGTTCGCCTTTGCCTTCTTCATTCAGTTTCTGTCAGTGCCCAGCGTCGCGCTGATGTCATGGTGGCTGGTGCCCCAGGACCCTTTCGGTTTTTCCGGCTGGCGCTGGGTAGTGATCAGCAGTGCAGTCTTCGCCCTGTTCGTCTGGTGGCTACGCTCGGCGCTGCCGGAATCGCCGCGCTGGCTGGCACAGAAGGGACGCTTCGATGAAGCCGAGCGCATCATGGACGGCATTGAAGCACGCTGTATCAGAGACCACGGCAAGCCCTTGGATGAGCCTGAACCGGAAAACGTAGCGCTGTCAGGCAACGGTCGATTTGCCGACATGTGGCAGCCACCCTATCGTCGCCGCGCCTTGATGCTGATCGTGTTTCACGTTTTTCAGGCCATCGGTTTCTTTGGCTTCGGCAACTGGCTGCCTGCCCTGCTCTCGGGTCAGGGCCTGAGCGTCACCCACAGCCTGGCCTATGCGTTCGTGATTACGCTGGCTTATCCGCTGGGGCCGTTACTGTTCGTGAAGTTTGCCAACCGCTTCGAGAACAAATGGCAAATCGTCGGCTCAGCATTGGGCGCGATGATCTTCGGCAGCCTGTTCGCCTTTCAGACCAGCGCGGCAGGACTGATTTTCTGCGGGATCATGATCACGTTCTGCAACGCATGGCTGAGCTTCAGCTACCACTCGTATCAGGGTGAGCTATTCCCGACCAACATCCGCGCTCGCGCAGTGGGCTTCTGTTACTCGTTCAGCCGACTGTCAACGGTGTTCAGCAGCCTGCTGATCGGGATATTTCTCGACCACTTCGGCACGCCGGGCGTACTGGCCTTCATCGTCGGCAGCATGTTGATCGTGATCGTCACCATCGGCCGGTTCGGGCCACGCACACGCAATCTTGCGCTGGAGCAGATCGCTCACCGCTGACGAGTGCAGGTTGAGTGGGCTCAGGCCTGAGCCCACTCAACATTGGTGACACCGAAGTGCTCGGCGTACGGTTTCGACACCCGCGCGACCTTCTCCAAACGGTATTTCGGTATGCGCGCGAGACCTGCGTCGACACTTGCACAGTGCCATGCTTCAGCGTTATCCATATTCTCGGTTCGTATATAAAAACTCTTGAACGAACCATTCAGCAGATAATCAATGCGGTAATGCTTTGGAAGTGCCATTGAAAGTCTGATCCTTTTTCAGCAGTGGCTTGAAGTATAGGTGACTCCCTTCAGTGCGAAGAAATTCATTATTTTTTAATGTCTGCGACCAATGAACACCTCAAGCGCAGTCCGCGCGGGGCCGGGATCTGCAACGGGTCACGCGCAGTCGCTGGTACCGATCGGCAGAGAATCGCCGAAAGCGCACTGCCCCGGCCAGATCGCGATGGGTGGCGCGGCACTCGCCAGCCATCACCGTTGCCACCGCCAGATTCCGGTCTTTGATCGAATAACGGATCAATAGCCGTCGTGTGACGAATGGTGTCAAACAGCTGATTTTTCTGACGCCATCGGCACGGCTGAATTATCGATAGCGTTTAACTTTATTGAAGTGGCGAATGTCCGTTTTCGTTCCATAGTGCGCTCACGTTCACAGGAGCAACTATTCATGCCCGGTATTCAAGGAAGAATTCTTGAGGTTCATACACCGCTGGTTGTCGACCTCGACGGAACATTGCTGCGATCCGACATGCTGTTTGAAACCGCCGCGGTTTTTACCCGTAATCATCCGTTACAGCTGTTCAGCCTGTTCGTCTGGCTGCAGCAAGGCAAGCTGGGCATTCATTACAGGCAAAATGAAACGAACCATGAATGACGCGTTGAACGTTCATTTCATGATCCGTTTCTTCACCGTGTCAAGGCTGCCAGAGCGCCTGTCCACCGCCCAGTTTGCGGTCCAGAAAACTGGCCGCACTGATCAGCGCCAGATGGCTCAGGGCCTGCGGCGTATTGCCGAGGTGATGAGCATGCGCGTCGAATTCCTCGGCGTACAAGCCCAGCGGATTGGCGTAGCGCAGCAACTGCTCGAACTCCAGATGCGCCTGTTCGACCCGGCCGGCACGGGCCAGACACTCGACGTACCAGAACGAGCAAGCCACGAAGGCGCCCTCTTCACCTGCCAGGCCGTCATCATGATCGTCGTCGTTGCGGTAACGGAACACCATCCCGTCACGCACCAGCGCGGCCTCGATGGCATCCAGCGTCGCCAGCCACTTGGGATCGTTGGCACCGACGAAACGTACCAATGGCATCAGCAACATCGAGGCATCCAGATTGCGGCTGCCCTTGTGCTGCACGAAGTGACCCAGGTCGTCATTCCAGAAGTTCTCCCAGATATCGTTGTGGATCTCCTCGCGCACCTTGGTCCAGCGTTCGAACGGCCCCGACAGCGAACGCTTGAAGGCCAGGCGCAGTGCCCGGTCCAGCGCTACCCAGCACATCAGCCGCGAGTGCAGGAAGTGCTGATCGCCGCCGCGCATTTCCCAGATGCCCACGTCCCGGTCGCTCCAGTGCTCGCACACATAGTCGACCTGACGCACCACATGCTGCCAGCCGTCATGGGAGATGGCGTCGCCGTACTTGTTGGCCAGGTACACGGCATCCATCAGCTCGCCGTAGATGTCCAGCTGGACCTGCTTGTACGCTTCGTTGCCAATGCGTACCGGCTGAGCACCGCCGTAGCCGGACAAGTGATCGAGATTATCTTCCGGCAGCTCGGCGTGGCCATCCAGTGCATAGAGAATGCCGAGCTTTTCGGTCTGTTCGCAGCAGTCATCCAGTCGTCCGCGTACCCAGCTCATGAAGGCATTGGCTTCGTCGGTGTAACCCAGGCGCATGAACGCATACACGGTGAACGACGCGTCACGTATCCAGGTGTAGCGGTAATCCCAGTTGCGCTCGCCGCCCTCGGTTTCCGGCAAACCGAACGTCGCAGCGGCAACAATGCCGCCATGCTTGCGCGAGGTCAGCAGCTTGAGGGCCAGCGCCGAGCGAGTGACCATCTCACGCCAGCGCCCGGTGTATTGCGATTGCCCGGACCAGCGCCGCCAGAACTTCAAGGTGTCATCGAAATAGCGCGAGCACCGGCCAGCAGCGACATTCGGATCGTCGATCCCGCCCAGAATGAACTCGATGGTCTGGCCCTTGTGCATATGGAATTCGGCCACGGCGTCGTGCTGCTCGAGACGCAACGGCGTCGCCGCCGACAAGCGCATGCCCGGTTGCCCGGCGGCTTCGAAACAGATGTCCTGACCATCGACTCGCGCGGTGGTGTCGGCACGGCTGTAATCCATGCGCACCCGGCAGCGCATGCGCAGCGTGGCCTCGCCAAAACGCACCTGAACGCGGCGCACGATGCGCGGCAGATCGTCCTGATCCTCGCCGATCGGCATCAGGTCAGTGACTTCCACCACCGCGTCCTCGGAGATCCAGCGGGTTTGCAGAACGTTGGTGTCCGGCAGGTAGATCTGCAGCCGCCTGGCGTCAGGCAGATCGGGCGCCAACTGAAAGATCCCGGCGTCGGGGGTGTCCAGCAGCGCGGTAAAAATCGACGGGCTGTCGAAGTCCGGCCAGCAGCAGAAATCGATACTGCCGGTGTTGGCAATCAGCGCAGCACTACGCATGTCGCCGATGATGCCGTGATCCTCGATGCGGTTTTGCGCCTCTGCGGAAAAGTCAGCCATTGCCACGGAACTCCGGATAGAGGGTCATGCCGCCGTCGATGAACAGGGTGGTGCCGTGCACATAATCCGAGGCATCGGAAGCCAGCCAGAGCACGGCATTGGCGACGTCTTCAGGCTCGCCGATACGACCATAAGGGATCAGCTTGAGCATTTCCTTCTCGGCGTCGCCCTTGCGTGCATCGGCATTGATCGGCGTGCGGATGGCACCCGGTGCAACGCTGTTGACGCGAATCTTCAGTTCGCCGACTTCCTGAGCGATGCTGCGCATCAACAGGTCGACGCCGCCCTTGGACGCTGCGTAATTGACGTGCCCGGCCCATGGAATCAGTTGGTGCACCGAGCTCATGTGAATGATCTTGCCCATGGCCCGTGACACTTCAGGGCGCATGCCCTGCTTGATGAACTGGCGCAATGCTGCGCGGGCGCAGAGAAACTGCCCGGTCAGGTTGACGTTGATGACGGTATTCCAGTCTTCGAGGGACATGTCGACGATCGACGCGTCCTTTTGCAAGCCGGAATTGGCGACCAGAATATCCAGCGCGCCGAAATGTTCGATGGTCTGTGCAAAAAGCCGCTCGACGTCTTCTTCCTTCGAAACGTCGGCACCCACAGCCAGCGCCCTGCCCCCGGCCGCACGAATCTCTTCGGCGAGTTTCTCGGCAGGTTCAGGCTTGGAGTTGTAGTTGATCACCACGGCGGCACCGGCTTCTGCCAGCGCGCGTGCGGCACCTGCGCCCAGACCGGAACTGGCGCCGGTAACGATTGCAACTTGTTGCTTGAGTGAGATGTGCATCAATTTCAGCCTCGGAGTAAGCGTATTAGTGCTGACTGGCGAGGCTGAAATTAAGTTCAGTGCAGGTTATGGCGCAGGGTTGGGCTGCGAGGTGTGAATGGCCTCGATACCGGCGATGACCTCATCGGACAGCGTGACGTCGATGCTCTGCAGATTGATCTTCAGTTGATCGAGTTTCGTGGCACCAATGATGTTGCTGGTCACGAACGGTCGGCTGGTCACGTAGGCCAGCGCCATCTGCGAAGGATCCAGACCATGCTCGCGAGCCAGCGCGACGTACCTGGCCGTGGCGGTGACGGCCTGCGGATTGTTGTAGCGCTGGAAACGCTCGAACAGGGTCAGACGGCCATCGGCCGGACGTGCACCGTCCAGGTACTTGCCCGCCAGCACACCGAACGCCAGCGGCGAGTACGCCAGCAGGCCGATCTGTTCGCGAATGGCGATTTCCGCCAGACCGACTTCAAACGTGCGGTTAAGCAGGTTGTAGGGATTCTGGATGGAGACGGCACGTGGCAGATCGAGGGTTTCGGCCAGGTGCAGAAAACGCTGGGTGCCCCATGGCGTTTCGTTGGACAGGCCGAAGTGACGAATCTTGCCCGCCGTGACCAGATCGCCCAGTACCGACAGGGTTTCTTCGATTTCGACGGCCTGATCATCCGGGTCGTGGGTGTAACCGAGCACGCCGAAGAAGTTGGTCTTGCGATCCGGCCAGTGCAGCTGGTACAGGTCCAGATAATCGGTGTTCAGACGCTTGAGGCTGGCTTCCAGCGCCGCAGTGATGTTCTTGCGGTCAAGGCGCGGATTGCCATCGCGGATGTGATCCATGCGACCTGGACCGGCGACCTTGCTGGCCAGTACCCAGTCGTTGCGGTCGCCGTACTTCTTGAAGTACTCGCCGATGATGCTTTCGGTCTTGGTGTAGGTCTCGCCACGCGGCGGCACCGGGTACATTTCTGCCGTGTCGAGGAAGTTGACCTTGGCATCCTTGGCCATACGAATCTGTTCGAATGCTTCATCCTGGGTGTTCTGCTCGCCCCAGGTCATGGTGCCCAGACAGATCGCGCTGACCGACAGATCGGTTTTGCCCAATTTACGAAATTGCATCGATGTCTCCGTTTGATTCAAAAAGATACAGCTTGAAACAGGGCTCCCATAAAACGCCGACTGGTCATTCACTGCAACACTTTTTATCCGGTTTTACCTAGCGATAACCCTGCGCCTGCAGATCGAACAGCGCGGCGTAGCGCCCTGCGGCGGCGATCAGGCTGTCATGATCACCGCGTTCCAGCACCCGCCCGTGCTCCAGTACCACGATGTGTTCGGCATTGCGCACGCTGGAAAAGCGATGCGATATGAGCAGCGTCATGCGCCCTTTGGCATACTCGCGAAAATGCTCGAATACCGCCGCTTCTGCGCCTGCATCCAGCGCAGCAGTCGGCTCGTCGAGAATCAGAATATCGGCGTCGCGGCGCATGTAGGCGCGTGACAGCGCGATTTTCTGCCACTGCCCGCCGGACAGTTCCTGACCTCCCGCAAACCAGCGACCCAATTGGGTGGCGTAGCCATTGTCGAGCTGTTCGATGAACTGCGCGGCCATGCCCTGCGCCGCCGCTTCGCGCCAACGGCCTTCATCATGGAAGGCCTGAGTGTCGCCGACTCCGAGGTTCTCGCCGACCAGAAACTGATAGCGAATGAAGTCCTGAAAAATCACGCCGATGCGCGATCGCAAAGCCTCTTCGTCCCACTCCTGCAGGTCGCTGCCGTCCAGCAGAATGCGGCCTTGATCAGGCTGGTAAAGACGCGTCAGCAGCTTGATCAGCGTGGTTTTCCCCGAGCCGTTCTCGCCCACCAGGGCCACGCTGCGCCCCGGCGCCAGGTGCAGATCGATGTTTTCCAGTGCCGGACGGCTGGTCCCCGGGTAGGTGAAACTGACGTTTTCGAAGCGCATGCCATCGCCGGGCTGCGCGCCCACGGTCAGGCTGCCGGCAGACGGCGTGACCGGCTGACCGAGGTAGACATACAGGTCGGCCAGATACAGGCCGTCCTCGTACAGACCACTGATGGCGCTGAGACTGCTGCTTACTGCGGCCTGACCCTGCTTGAACAGCACCAGGTACATGGTCATCTGCCCCAGGGTGATCCGCCCATGCACCGCATCGACCACCACCCAGGCGTAGGCCAGGTAAAACGCAGCCGTGCCGAGCAGGCCGAGCAGGAAGCCCCAACCATCACGGCGCACCGTCAGGCGCCGGTCTTCGGCGTACAGACGCTCGAAGGTGTCGCGGTAACGCTTGAGCAGCAGCGGCGCGAAGCCGAACAGCTTGACCTCTTTGATATAGCCCTCGTGGGAGAGCAGTGTTTCGATGTAATTCTGCCGACGGGTTTCCGGAGCGCGCCGGGTAAACAGGCGGAACGCGTCGCCGGAAAAGTGCGCCTCGGCAAAGAACACCGGCAACGCGCCGAGCACCAGAATCAGCAACGCCCAAGGCGAAAAATGCACCAGCAATACGGCAAAGCTGATCAGCGAAATAAGGTTTTGCAGCAACCCCAACGATTTGGTCACCAGCGCCAGCGGCCGTGTCGAGGCTTCACGCCGGACCCGCACGAGTTTGTCGTAGAACTCGGAGTCTTCGAACTGCGACAGCGACAGGGTCTGGGCCTTCTCCAGAATCAGGGTATTGACCTTCTGCCCCAGTAGCACCCGCAGCAATGCCTGCTGCACCGAAAGCCCACGCTGTGCTGCCGCCAGCAGAGCCAGCACACCGGCTTCGAACAACACATAGCGCAACACCGGCCACAACGGCGCTTCGCCTGCGCTGGCGTGCAACTGCATGGCAGCGACCACGGCATCGACGATGCGCTGGCCGAGCCAGGCGGCCAGCGCGGGCAGCAGGCCGGCGATCAGCGTGGCGACGATCAGGCCGATGGACAGCGCTCGGGAGGTGGTCCAGACCAGATGCATGGCGCGCAAGGCCTGCTGCATGAACGAAATGAAACGCTTGAAAACCGGCATACGCTTAAAAACTCTTCAGACAGGTCGAACCCCCTTGAGGGGCGGCCATCATACGACCACAGGTTCGTTGAAAAACAGGAAACTCATCATGAAAGATACTTACAACCTGCAACGCTTCGTCGATGCCCAGCAGCCGCTGTTCCAGCAGGTGTTAACGGAACTTGAAGCCGGGCAGAAACGCTCCCACTGGATGTGGTTCGTGTTCCCGCAGATCCAGGGGCTGGGGCGCAGCGACACGGCGCGACACTACGCAGTCACCGATCTCGATGAAGCGCGGGCTTACCTGCAACACCCCGTGCTGGGCCCGCGTCTGGAACAGTGCGCCGGCATCATTGCGCCTCAGGTAGAACGTTCGGCGCGACAGATCTTCAGTTCGCCGGATGACATGAAACTGCATTCGAGCATGACCCTGTTCAGCATCGCAGCACCTGAGCGGCCTGTGTTTCAAAAGGTGCTGGATACGTTTTTCGGGGGCGAGCGGGACGCAATGACGGTGAACCTCCTGTCACGATGATTCGACTTCACTTGGGCGCACGCTGCACGCAGCGTTCGCGTCGGTCGTCGACGCGCTCGGCAAACCAGGCGGTAGTAAGGTTGCGGGTGATTTTCGGACTTTTCAGGGTGATGCCGGGCAGGATGGCTCTGGGCAAAGGCTTGCCCGCCGCCCTGTCCGCCAGGGCGAAGACCTTGCTGTACAGATCGGTTTCCTCGAACTCCAGCGTATCGCCCTGCTTGAGCTGGTTCCATATCTGCGACTTGTTCATCCCCAGCCGATCACCGAGGGTGCGCACCGCCAGCTCGGTGGAGCCTGGCGAGGTGGAGTCAAAGCGGATCAGGTCGCCATCCAGCGCCAGCTCGATCCCGGTTGCCCGACTCACGGCATTCTGGAACGCAGCATTGCGGCTGGCGTACCAGCCGGCATTGAAGTCGGCAAAGCGGTACAGCGACTCGGTGTAGTTGACCGGGTAGCCCAATAGGTGGGCGATACCGAAGTACATGCCACCACGGCGGGTGAAGACTTCGCGACGGATCGAACCATCGACTGTGTAGGGATAATCCTCGGCGTGTTTCTCGGCAAAGGCGATGCTGACCTGCATCGGCCCGCCGGTCTTGACCGGGTTGAAGTTGCCGAACAACGCCTGACCCAGCGGCACCATGCCGATGAAGTCATCAAAGATCGCGCTGAGGTCTTTCTCGGTGCGCGCAGAATCAAGGCGTTTGCCGTAAGTCTTGCCGTCCGGCGAGCGCACGCGCAGCGCCGTGGCGATCAGCGCATCGGGAATGTGCAGTCGCGCGGCGCGGCGGTTGATTTCAGCGCGGGCGATGTGGCCCATGCCCGGCACTGCAGGATCGACTTGAAAGGTCGACTCCTGCTCGGTAACGGCCATCACCGAACACAGGTTTTCGGTGGTCAGCGGGATTTTCTGCGCGGCAAACGCGGCATGAATATCCGTGGCCCATGCCTGGCGATCCGTGACATTTACCGGCATCAGGCGCACGATCCGCGCGCGCGCCTGTTCAGGCGTCAACTCGGGTTCCAGAACCCGTTGCGTGCCGCAGCCTGCCAGCACCAGCAGCCCGACGCTCAGCATGAGCGATTTGCATAGCCTTCTATTCAATCCATGACTCCTGTCTGGTTCGCGCTTCGACGCGCGGTTCACTTCAGAAGGCTTTTTACCTCAAAAGACCGACCAGTCGACCCTCGCGCTGAGTTTTTCCAGCGCAGCCATACCGACAAGGGAATTGCCCGCTGCGTTCAACTCCGGGGACCACACACAGACCGAAGCACGCTCGGGCACGATCGCAACGATACCACCGCCTACCCCGCTCTTGCCCGGCAGGCCTACGCGATAGGCGAAGTTGCCGGCCTCGTCGTACAAGCCGCTGGTGGCCATGATCGAGTTGACCTGGGTGGCTTGCCGCGCAGTGAGGACCTGCTCGCCGCTGTGCGCGCAAAAGCCCTGATGCGCCAGGAAGCCGAATGCCTTGGCCAGATCGATGCAGTTCATGCTCAGCGCACAATGGTGGAAGTAGCTGCGCAGCACGTCTTCCACATCGCCGTGGAAATTGTCGAAGGACTTCATCAGATAGGCCGCCGCGGCATTGCGCGAACGGTGCTGGTATTCGGAGTCGGCGACTTTGGAGTCGGAAGTGATCGCCCGATTGCCGCACAGGCGTCGAACGAAGTCGCGCATCGACAGCGACGGTGCTGCAAACCGCGCCTGATTGATGTCGCAGATCACCAGCGCACCGGCATTGATGAACGGGTTGCGTGGCCTGCCCTGCTCGAATTCCAGCTGCACCAGCGAGTTGAACGGCTGGCCGGAAGGCTCGTGCCCGAGGCGCTGCCAGATCTCCTCGCCCGAGTGATTGATGGCTTGCACCAGGCTGAACACCTTGGAAATGCTCTGTATCGAAAACGCCGTTTCGGCGTCGCCGGCGCTGAACACCTGGCCATCGTTGCCGTACACCGCGATGCCCAGTTGATCAGGCCGGACCTCGCCTAGTGCCGGGATGTAATCGGCAACCTTGCCCTGACCAAGCAAGGGTCTTACTTCGTCGAGGATTTCGTTCAGCAGGTCTTGCATGTGTGCGCCCCTTGTTTTGGCTGCGCACACTACACCAACCTCAAGCGCCTCGCATCACTGCGTTGCAGGCTCAGGTCCTGTAGTCGGTGTCATTACGCTCCAGCTCGCGAATCAGGGCATTCCAGTGCCGTGCGACACCCGGCGCATGGCCGTCCTTGATGGCCTTTGCCTGCTGCTCCACCTTGGCAATCACCTCGCGCGGCGGAAACACCAGTTCGGCGTTACCCGCCGACTGCGCTGCAATCTGAATGTTGCAGGCGTACTCGAGGGCATGAAGCTGCTGAAACGCATGCTCGACACTCACCCCGCCAGTCAGCAACCCGTGGTTACGCAGGATCATCACGCTCTTGTCACCCAGGTCCGCCACCAGCCGTTCGCGTTCGCTCAAATCCAGCGCAATACCTTCATAGCCGTGGTAAGCCACCCGGCCGGAGAAGGCAATCGAGTGCTGGGAGATGGGCAGCAGGCCGTGCTTCTGGGCCGACACGGCGATACCGTCACGGGTGTGAGTGTGCAGCACCGCCTGCAGGTCGTGGCGCGCTGCATGAATGGCGCTGTGAATCACGTAACCGGCGTAGTTGATACCCAGCCCGGTGGGGTCATCGACAATCGTCCCGTCAATATCGACCTTGACCAGGTTGGACGCGGTGATTTCATCAAACAACAGCCCGAACGCGTTGATCAGAAAGTGCTCGTCCGGGCCCGGCACACGTGCCGAAAAGTGCGTATAGATATGATCGGTCCAACGCTTGAGCGCCGCCAGCCGATAGGCTGCCGCCAGTTTGACCCGGACGTCCCATTCCTCCGGCGACACTCTGTCGCGCACGCTGCCGCCACCCGACTGCGTCGTACCTGACTGGACTGGCAAAGCGCTGACGTTGCTCATGGTATTGCTCCTTGATGACTGCTGACTGATCAACAAGACTAGGCGTATGGCAATCCAATTAAAAAGCACATTTACTTCTAAGCTAATTATAAAAAATCAGAATATTAAAATCTGCTTGGTCATCTGCTTTGCGCGTGTGCACGACGGTCTATGATTATTCCTAAAGGCTATTTAAATAACTTTTTGTATAGCGACATGCTCCAGAGCATTCTAAATCCCCGCTGGAGCATCGCATGCCGAAGACTGCAAGATTTCTGCCCCGTATCAGCTGCCTCACAGCGGCCGACGCTCTGCGTAACACGGCGGTTCCGGGATGTCAGGTGGATTGAGGTCCGACTCAGGTCACCTTTTCGCCCCTCGGCGAGTCACTTTGATGGGGCCAAAGTGACCAAAGCCCCTGGCTCCGTTTCCGGCCCGACTTCGTCGGGTTCCTTCGCCCTGTCACTGATCCGGGGGTCGCCGCAACGGGCCCTCCATGGCCCGGTGCGGCTTGCTCGGCGTCCTGCCGAGCATCCCCCGGATCAGCGTCAGGACTCAGCCGTCACTTACGTCGCAATTTGCGTTGTCAGTTCCATCGCGCCAAAAAAGCGCTTTCGTTTATGTGCAGTGCCCAGGAGCAAGGCATAGCGTCGTGTTGCAGCGTCACGAGCTTTATACAAACTCAACGCATTGGAACGACAGTCAGCGGCAAATCGCGCTACCAGTTATACGTGACCTTGCCGTAGTAATAAGCGCCGCTGTACCCGTAGGGTGAGAACGTGCTGTAGGCCAGGTTGCCGCCGCTGGAGGAGAAGTCGTTGAGCTTCTCCGGGTATTTGTCGGTGACGTTGTCGCCGCCCAGGGTGAAGACCCAGCTCTTGAGCTTGTAGTCGACCGCCAGGTCCAGCAGCCAGGCGGCGCTGAAGGTCTGGTCGTTGACCTTGTCGGCCTGATAGCTGGTGAACTCGCCGTAGCGGACCAGGTTGGAGTGCAACGCCCAGTTACCGAACGTCAGGTCATTGCCCAGTGTCAGTTTGTGTTGTGGCGTGGTGTCGCCCAGCAAACCGATGCGTTCCCTGCGGTCTACCCGTACCAGATTCACCCCCAACTGATCGAGAATCGCCGGGTTGGCCTTCACGTCGGTGACTTTGGTGTGGTTGTAGTTGTAACCCACCGTGCTGTTCCAGCGCACGCCGTTGTCGAACTGATAGCGGTAACTGGCGACCAGATCGACGCCATCGGTGCTGGTGTCCGTGGCGTTGGTGAAATAGCGGGCACTGGTGTAGTTGATATCGCCTACGCCATTGCTGCGCAGGTAATTGATGGCGGTGTCATTGAGCACCAGATTGGAAGACAGCGAGATACGGTCCTGAATGTCGATGCGATAGACGTCGGCAGTCAAGGTCAGGCTGTTCAGCGGCTGGAGTACCAGGCCAAGGCTGTAGTTACGGGACTTTTCCGGTTTGAGGTCTTCGGCGCCCAACAGTTTTGCAACGTTACTGCCGGCCGGAAACGTGCCCGCTTCCTGGAGGGTGTTGCCAATCAGCTGCGACGACGTGAAGGCAAAATTCTGCTGCGCCAGCGAAGGCGCGCGGAAGCCTGTCGATACGCTGCCTCGCAAGGCCACCTGCGGAGTGAAATCGTAGCGCGCCGAGAGTGAACCGCTGACATTGGAGCCGAAATCGCTGTAGTCCTCGTGGCGAACGGCCGCCGACACGCCCAGTTTCTCGGTCAGATTGGTTTCCAGGTCCAGATACTGGGCGAAGTTGTGTCGCGAGTAACTGCCGGCATCCGCCGCACGGAAACCGCCCAGCCCGGAACTGCCGGTCTGGAAATACGACTCCGCTTGCCCTGCCTCGATCTGATAGCCCTGACGCAGGTATTCCGCGCCAAACGCAACCGATACCGGGTAAGGCAACCACGCTGTATTGAATTCTCTGGACAGATCGAGGCTCAGTTGCTTCTGATCATTGGTCAGCGTGCCGTTGTAGAACGAGCGCGGCGTGTTCAGTCCCAATGAGGTGTTGATGGTTTTGGTGCGCAGCTCATAGGAGTTTTTGCCATAGTTGGCGGACACGTCGTAGTGCCAGTCATACGCCAGCTCTCCGCGCAGGCCCGCGACCAGCGAGATGTCTTCGAGCGTGCCATTGATCAGCGGCAGATAGCCGTTGGGATAAATCGCCGCAATGTTATTCGAGGCATTGCTCGGCCGATAAAATCCGGCGGTTTCGCCACGCCTCTTGCTGTAGCCCCCGAAGCTATAGAACTCCGCCGCATCATTGAAGCTGTATTCAGCGTTGTACTGCAGCTTGCCCTCGTGCGTCTGTGGCTCGCCCTGGCGAAACACCTGCTGACCGTAAGTGGTGGACCCGACACTGGACGCTCGAAAGTCGTCACCGGCACGGTTGGTGTAGTCATTGTTGGCACCTTCACCGGAAAGGTTGAACGTGCCATTGTCGCCTAAAGCAAAACCGGTATTGCCCGACACCTGGCGCTGGATCCCGTCGCCCTTCTTGTATTGGCCGTACTGGCTGGAAATCGACCCGCCGTGGTCGGCGCTTTTGAGAATGATGTTGATCACCCCGGCGATGGCATCGGACCCGTAACGTGCCGACGCACCGTCGCGCAGGACTTCGATATGGTCGATGGCCGACAGCGGGATGGCATTCAGGTCGGCAGGTGCCGAACCGCGTCCGACCGCCCCGCCCAGATTGACGAAGGCGGATGTATGGCGGCGCTTGCCATTGACCAGCACCAGCACCTGATCCGGCGACAGGCCGCGCAGTTGCGCCGGACGCGTCAGCTCCGCACCGTCCACCAGGCTCGGCCGGGGGAAATTGATCGAAGGGATCAAACGTGCCAGCACGGTGCCCAGTTCGCTGGAGCCGGAACTGCGCAGGCTGTCACCGGAAATCACATCGATAGGCGACAGCGAGGCGCTGGCGGTACGCTCCTGCGCACGGGTGCCGGTCACGATCACTGTACCCAGGGTGGACGCACCCTGAGTGTTTGCTTCATCTGTCGCTTCTGCGGCGAATGCACTTGCACTGATGCCCGCGACGCTCAGCAAATTGGCTGAAAAAATCGCCGTGGCCAATACACTGCGTTTGAAATTCCCCATACCACTACCCCTTGAAAATCCTTGATCCAGAAACTCTGTTCTGGTTACAACGAGCGATCCGTGCGGCGGACGGTGGCGATCATTACGGTGTCTGATTAATGTTCCGGTAGTCCGATGCGATATAGCTTAATGACATTGATTTAAATATTTAAATATCAATAACGAATAAGCATCTGCATTTGTGTCAGTACTGAAAAATGCCTGCGATGCAGACAAAAAAAGGCCGCACCTGCCTGAGGATGCGGCCCGAAACTGTTGAAACTGTAGGTGGTATGAATCTTTTACCTGGCAGTGATTACCGACAATTTGGTAATCCCGGCACGTTCGATGGAGGCCATGGCGCGCGCGACTTCCCCGTAGTTGACGCCATTGTCCGCCTGCAATTGCACGCGCACGTCAGGGGCCTTGTCCCTGGCCGCCTTCAGGTTGCTTTCCAGCAAGTCCGGCTGGATTTCGTCCTTGTTGATGAACAGCTTGCCCTGCCCGTCGATGCTCACCACCAATGGGTCTTTCTGCTCCACTGGCGCGACCGATTCGGTCTTGGGCAGGTTGATCGGGATCGAGTTTGTCAATAGCGGCGCGGTAACGATGAACACCACCAGCAGCACCAGCATCACGTCTACCAGCGGCGTGACGTTGATCTCGCTCAGCACTTCATCGGTGTCTTGCGTGGAAAAAGCCATCTCAGGAGGCCTCCTGCACTTTCTGCCCGGCGTGTGCGCCTGCAGCGCCGGACTTCAATACCGGATGCAGCAGCACACGGAAGGCACTCTTCTGCGCCAGGCTATAGAAGTCATGGGCAAAGTCATCCAGATCGGCAGCCGTCAGTTTCAGGCGTCGCAGAAAGTAGTTGTAGACCAGCACTGCAGGCACTGCGACGGCAATGCCGACACCGGTTGCCACCAGCGCCGCGCCGATCGGCCCGGCCACCGTTTCCAGGCTCGCGGAACCGGCCGCACTGATGCCCTTGAGGGCCGACATGATGCCCCAGACCGTACCGAACAGACCGATGAAAGGCGAAGTGCTGCCGATGCTGGCGAGGATGGCCAGACCGGTTTCCAGCGAGCGGCGCTCGCGGACGATCTGCTGACGCAGGGCGCGCTCAAGGCGGTCCTGATGGTTGATGGACTGACTGAGGTCATGGGCCTGCGCGCCATCCGCCACCTGAATGGCGGCGTAACCGGCCAGCGCGACCCGAGCGGCAGCGCCCGGTTGCTCGTGGGCCAGTTGCGCGGCTGAATCCAGGCTCGATGCCGCCCAGAACTGCTTGTGGAACTTGCGATCCTGAGACTTCAGGCGCGAAAACTGCACGCCCTTGAGCAGGGCCAGGCCCCAGGTCGCGACGGAAAAAATGACCAGCAGCCAGATGACCGCGTGTTCGATGGATTCAAAAGGCGAAGCAATCAGGTTCATGGCGCAGCTCTCTCTATGAACAAAGTCTGAACAAGGCATGGGTTGTGTCGCGATGCGCCTTTGGTTCAGGTAGCTCGCCAGGTCATTCGAATAGCCGGGTTTGATCTTGAAACGTTATTTGATCTTGAAGCCTCATTTGATCTTGAAATCAATGGGCACGCTGACCCAGCCATCCTGGGCGACATCGCCCTGCTTGGCCGGAACGAAACTCCAGCGTTTCACCGCCGCCAGCGCGGCGTCGTCGAGCTGGTCGCGGCCACTGCTCTTCTGTATCTGAATCTCGCCGGGTTTGCCGCTGGCCAATACATGTACGCGCAACAGCACAGTGCCTTCCCAGCCACGACGCATGGCCAGCGATGGGTATTCCGGGGCCGGGTTGCGCAGGTAACCCGCGCTGGCCGAGGCCGGGGTCACCGGCTTTGGTGCGGGCGCTGCCGGTGGCGCAGGCGCGGCGACAGGGGCTGCAGGTACAGGAGGTGCGGGTGGCTGCTCAACCGGTTTGGCCACTGGTTTTACAGCTGGCTTGAACACCGGTTTGGGCGGCTGTGGCTTGGGCTTGGGAATCGGTTTGGGCGGTGGTGGTTTGACTGCCAGTTCGTCCTCGACCGGAGGCGGCGGCTCGACCACCGGCTGCACGACAGGCTCGGGCGTTGGCGGCGGTGTTTCCACAACCGGTGGCGCAGGCTGGGAAAACTCGATGGTCATCGGCGGAATTTCAGGTGGCACCACCGGCAACGCTGGCGTCGGGTTCTGGCTCAGCCAGTAAATGATCGCGCCATGGAACACCAGCGCCAGCGCACCGAGCAAAATGGCTTCGCGCCGCCCCAGAATCGGCTTGGGGGTGCTTTGCAGCCGCGCTAACGCCAGCGGCGCACGGAAAGGACGCCCCAGATCGACCAGGTCGCCACTCGGCGTCTGGCGCCAGGGCACGTCATGTGCACTGGCTGCGGTCTGGACATTGCCCATTGATACACTCCTGCATTTTCATGATAAAAATCCAGGTTCTGTTGGTATCAGTCACCTTCCTTAGGCCGAAGTGGCGAGGCAATCATCGCCGAAAAAGGCTTGTTCCTGAAAAGAATATTTGGTTCGTCGGTTAGATCTTAAATACATATAAAGACCTGATTGACTGCTTTCTTGGACTCGGTCGGAATGCGGCATGAGTGTACGGAAAAGACTAGGGTGCCGACGTTCCGCGTCAGCTCTTGAATGTGCAGTGCGGCGCAGAGTTGTGACGCGGAGCGTCACGAAAGGCATTCCCACGCCGGAGCGTGAGGAACGATAGTCGTCAGGCAGATCATATCGTGCCGACGCTCCGCGTGGGCATGCCGTTCTGGACGCTCTGCGTCCTCCCCTGAATGTGCAGTGCGGCGCAGAGTGACGCGGAGCGTCACGAAAGGCATTCCACTGGAGCGTGAGGAACGATAGTCGTCAGGTAGATCACTCGACGCTCCGCGTCCGGCTACAGGCTCAATGGCCGCTGTGATCGCCGTGGCTGCTGTGCTCGTCGCTGGTCAGTGACCTGGCGACTGCGCTGACCTGGATCGATTGCTTCGCGCCCTTGGCGTCTTCCACGGTCAGGGTCAGAGGCACCTGGTCGCCTTCTTTGACCTGGGCGGCCAGGCCCATGAACATCACGTGGTAGCCGTCGGAATCGAGCATCACCGGTTTGCCGGCCGGCAGGTCGACCGAGTTGACGCGCTGCATGCTCATCACATCGCCTTTCATGCTCATCTCATGGATCTGCACGGTTTTCGCAACGGGTGAAGCAACGTCGACCAGCTTGCTGTCGGTGTCCGCAGTGATGCGCATGAACGCACCCGTGGCGGACTGGCCCGGCACGGTGGCACGCACCCAGGCGTCATCGACGTGTGTTTCGGCCAGGGCCTGAGCGCTCAGGCCCAACAGCGAAAGGGTCAGCAACAGCGGTTTTGCGACGTTACGAATCAGAACGGTCATCAGCATACTTCCATCAAAGTGAGCAGATCTTCGGTGCATTGTTGGGCGGACAGCCTGTGCGACAAGCCCAGGCGCAATACACCGCGGGTGTCGTAAACGTAACTGGTGGCAGTGTGCGAGATCGTGTAGGTGTCACCCAGCGGGACCTTCTCGAAGAATACGCCGAACTCCTTGGCCGTTGCCGCCGTTTCTTCAAGCGTGCCGGACAGTGCGACAAAGGTCGGATCGAAGGCCTTCACGTAGGCGTCGATCACTTCGGGCGTGTCGCGCTCCGGGTCCAGGGTAATGAACACCACCTGCAGCGTTTTTCCCTCCTCGCCCATCAGTTTCCTGATCTGCGCAGCCCGCGCCAGCGCCGTGGGGCAGATGGCCGGGCACTGGGTGAAACCGAAGAAGATCATCGGCATGAGGCCGCGAAAGCTGGACAAGGTCTTGACGTTGCCTTGCGAATCCTTGAGCCGGAAGTTGCGGCCGACAATCTCGTTGCTCATGTCCTTGCCGTGCTTGAACGGCAGTGCGTTGGAACTGCCGCAGCCGGTCAGCAGGCCAAGGCTCAGCAACGAGAGGCCTGCGACCACCTCGCGGCGTGTCAGATGTTGCGTCATGTCATGCGTCCCCTGAGGATAAGGCGCGTGGATTCAGACAAATTCAAAGGCGGCGAATTTACCACTCAAGGACAATGGGGAATACCGCCAATCCTGTATCAAGGCATGAGCAGACGCGCAAACGTCGCGCTCATGGGCTGCAATAGGTCATGCGACAAAACAGCACAGGCCTGCTTATCGTGCCGCCGCGCCCTGCAGGAAAAACTGGGTCACCAAAGCGCCCATGCCGACGCGTGCCACACGGCCGCGGCGTTCGGCGTCGACCATCCCGGAGAGCAGCGCTGCGAACATTTCGGTAAGGACAGCGGCACCGACGTCGATCCGGAACAGACCTTCACGCTGACCGCGCAGGAAAAACGCATCGAGGGCGTCGGAGTAAGGCAACCAGCGGCGCCCACCGCTGCTTTCATCGAGCGAATCCGGGCGCCACTGGAATACCAGAAAGACCAGCATTTCGCGGTGCATGAGGTGGTTGTCGACCAGCCGCTGAAGCGCTTCCAGCGGCGGAGCATGCTGCAGATCCGCGTCGGCGACCATCTGGTTCATCAGGTCCGAGGCGTGATTGAGCAGCAGTTCCACGAGGTTGGCGCGGGTGCCGCAGAAGCGGTTGAGCGTCGCCTTGCTGACGCCAGCTGCCTGAGCAATATCCTTGAGCGTACCGTTGGAATGGTCAACCAGCGCAACGGCCAGGGCCTTCAGAAATTTGTCGTCAGCAGGTAATTCCATTGGTACGTCTTCAACTCGTCTAAGTGGCAGGCGGCGCATTGTGCAGAAACCTTACCGCGTTCTCAAAGCCTATACACAATTAGTCACTAAAGCCTCATGTGAGTCAATATTGACTCATCGCCTTTCAGAGTGGATCATTCTCGGCTTTAGCATCTGATGGCTGCGGCCGGGTGAACGATGAGTAGTTTCAGCGATTGGCGTGTCATGCCTGCAGTAGCCCTGCTGGCAGCGTTGGGTCTGTCCGGGTGCGAGCAGAAACAGCAGCAGGATCACGCTGCATCAACAGCGCCCAAAGAGGTGGAAGCCATTACCGTCAACACCGAATCGTTCACAGTGGTTGACGAATTGCCCGGCCGTATCGAACCCGTGCGTGTGGCGCAGGTTCGTGCCCGGGTGGCCGGTATCGTGCTGAGCCGCAACTTCGAGGAAGGCGCCGACGTGAAAGCCGGCGCAGTGCTGTTCCAGATTGATCCGGCGCCGTTCAAGGCCGCGCTGTCCAAGGCGCAGGGAGATCTGGCACGGACCCAGGCCACGTTGTTCGAGACTCAGGCTACGGTCAAGCGCTATGAGTCGCTGGTGGAAATTGAAGCGGTGAGTCGTCAGACCTTCGACACGGCCCGCTCCGCGCTGCAAAACGCTGTCGCAGCGAAGCGTTCAGCCGAGGCCGATGTGGAAACAGCCAGGCTGAACCTGGGCTATGCCACCGTCAAGGCGCCGATTTCGGGCCGCATCGGCCGCGCGATGGTCACCGAGGGCGCGCTGGTCGGTCAGGGCGAAACCACCCTGCTGGCCACCATTCAACAACTCGACCCGGTCTACGCCGACTTCACCCAGCCGGCTGCCGAGGCCTTGCAGATGCGCGCTGCAATACAGGAAGGCCGCTTGCCCAAGGGTGGCGAAGACGCGTTGTCGCTGAGTGTCGACGGCACCGACTACACGAGCACCGGCACCCTGCTGTTTACCGATGTTGCAGTAGACCGGACCACCGGCCAGGTGTCGTTGCGGGCCCGCTTTGCCAATCCCAAGGGCGTGCTGCTGCCCGGTATGTACGTGCGGGTACGCACACCGCAACGCGTCGACAGCAACGCCATTCTTGTTCCGCAACGTGCCGTTCAGCGCTCCGGTGACGGTGCCGCCCGCGTGCTGGTGATTGCCCAGGACGGCACGGTCGAAGCGCGTCCGGTCAAAACCGGGGCGATGCAGGATTCGCGCTGGCAGATCACCGAAGGCCTGAAGGCAGGCGAACAGGTCATTGTCGGCAACATGACCGGGCTCAGCGCCGGTGACAAGGTCGCCCGCAAATCGCCCTCCGCCCAGCCGCAGGCCAAGGCGCAATAAAGCCGCCTTCAGCGCGACCGAGGATCATTGTCCATGTCTCTCTTCTTTATCAAGCGCCCCAACTTCGCCTGGGTACTCGCCCTGTTCATCCTGCTCGCCGGGCTGATGGCGCTGCCGTCCCTGCCCGTGGCGCAGTATCCGGACGTGGCGCCACCGCAGATCACCATCACCGCGACCTACCCCGGCGCATCCGCGAAAGTGCTGGTCGATTCGGTGACCAGCGTTATCGAGGACGAGCTCAACGGTGCCAAGGGGATGCTGTATTACGAGTCGACCAGCAACTCGACCGGCAGCGCGGAAATCAACGTGACGTTCGTGCCGGGCACCAACCCGGACCTGGCTCAGGTCGAGGTGCAGAACCGTATCAAGAAAGCCGAAGCGCGCCTGCCGCAGACGGTCCTCAGCCAGGGCCTGCAGGTCGAACAGGCCAGCTCCGGTTTTCTGTTGATCTACACCCTGAACTACAAGGACGGCGCGGCCAGCAAGGATACTGTCGCGCTGGCCGACTACGCGGCACGCAACGTCAATAACGAAATCAGCCGGGTGAACGGTGTCGGCAGGCTGCAATTCTTCGCCGCCGAAGCCGCGATGCGGGTCTGGATCGATCCGCAGAAGCTGGTGGGCTTCGGCTTGTCCATCGACGACGTGAATGCCGCCATCCGGGCGCAGAACGTGCAGGTTCCGGCAGGCAGCTTCGGTAGCAGCCCAGCCTCGTCACTGCAGGAATTGACGGCGACCCTGGCGGTCAAGGGCACGCTGGACAACCCGGAAGAGTTCGGGCGCATCGTTCTGCGTGCCAACGAAGACGGCTCTGCGGTGCACCTGTCCGATGTGGCGCGTGTGGCGGTCGGCAGCCAGGATTACAGCTTCGAATCACGCCTGAACGGGCAACGCGCCGTCGCCGGTGCCGTGCAACTGTCGCCGGGTGCCAACGCGATCCAGACGGCCAGAGCCGTCGAGCAGCGGCTCACCGAGCTATCGGTCAATTTCCCGGAAGGCGTCGGGTTTTCGATACCGTACGACACCTCGCGCTTCGTCGACGTGGCCATCGACAAGGTCATCTACACCCTCATCGAAGCCATGGTGCTGGTGTTTCTGGTGATGTTCCTGTTTCTGCAAAACATCCGTTACACGCTGATCCCGACCATCGTGGTCCCGGTGTGTCTGGCAGGGACACTGGCGATCATGTACCTGATGGGCTTCTCGGTGAACATGATGACCATGTTCGGCATGGTGCTGGCCATCGGTATTCTGGTCGACGACGCCATTGTGGTGGTGGAGAACGTCGAGCGGATCATGGCTGAAGAAGGCCTCTCTCCCGCCGCCGCCACGGTCAAGGCGATGCAGCAGGTTTCCGGAGCGATTTTCGGCATCACGCTGGTCCTGGCCGCCGTGTTTCTGCCACTGGCGTTCATGGGCGGCTCGGTCGGGGTCATCTACCAGCAGTTCTCGCTGTCGCTGGCCGTGTCGATTCTGTTTTCGGGTTTCCTGGCCCTGACGTTCACCCCGGCGCTGTGTGCCACGCTGCTCAAGCCGATCCCGGCCGGGCACCATGAAAAGCGTGGTTTCTTCGGTGGTTTCAATCGTCTGTTCGGCAAGTTCACCCACCGTTACGAGCGCGTCAGTTCCAGCATGATCAAGCGCGCCGGCCGCTACATGCTGCTGTACGTCGGTATCGTCGGTCTGCTGGGCTTTTTCTACCTGCGCCTGCCGGAGTCCTTTGTACCCGTTGAAGATCAGGGCTATCTGATCATCGACGTGCAACTGCCTCCCGGTGCCACCCGGTCGCGTACCGACCTCACCGCGCAATTGCTCGAGAACTACATGCTGTCCCGTGAAGCCACTGGCGCGGTGACCATGCTGCTGGGGTTCAGCTTCTCGGGCATGGGTGAAAACGCCGGTCTTGCGTTCCCGACCCTGAAAGACTGGTCGGAGCGCGGCAAGGGCCAGTCGGCGGCTGAAGAAGCGGCGGCGTTCAACCAGCATTTTGCCGGGCTTGGCGACGGTACCGTGATGGCGGTAACGCCACCGCCCATCGACGGCCTGGGCACCTCGGGCGGTTTCTCGCTGCGTCTGCAGGACCGCGCAGGCCTGGGCCGTGAAGCCTTGCTGGCGGCACGCGACAAGCTGCTCGGCGAGGCCAACGGCAATCCGAAGATCCTCTACGCGATGATGGAAGGTCTGGCCGAAGCGCCGCAATTGCGCCTGAGCATCGACCGCGAAAAAGCCCGGGCGCTTGGCGTGAGTTTCGAGTCGATCAACAACGCCCTGTCCACCGCCTTCGGCTCCTCGGTGATCAGTGACTTTGCCAATGCCGGACGTCAGCAGCGCGTGGTCGTGCAGGCCGAGCAAAGTGCGCGAATGACCCCGGAAAGCGTGCTCAAACTCTACGTGCCCAATAGCAGCGGCACGCTGGTGCCGCTGGGTGCCTTCGTTTCGACGCATTGGGAACAAGGCCCGGTGCAGATCGCCCGCTACAACGGCTACCCCGCGTTCAGGATTTCCGGCGACGCAGCGCCGGGGGTCAGTACCGGCGAGGCAATGGCGGAAATCGAACGGATCGTTTCCGGGCTGCCGCAAGGCATCGGTTACGAATGGACCGGCCTCTCCTATCAGGAAAGAGTCGCCAGCGGCCAGGCGGCCGGACTGTTCGGCCTGGCGCTGCTGGTGGTGTTTCTGCTGCTGGTCGCACTGTATGAGAGCTGGGCGATCCCGCTGGTGGTGATGCTGATCGTACCCGTCGGCGCGCTGGGTTCCGTGCTGGCCGTGACAGCCGTGGGCATGCCCAACGATGTGTATTTCAAAGTCGGCCTGATCACCATCATCGGGCTGGCGGCGAAAAACGCGATTCTCATCGTCGAGTTCGCCAAGGAGCTGTGGGATCAGGGCCATTCACTGCGCGACGCGGCACTTCAGGCTGCGCGACTGCGCTTTCGGCCGATTGTCATGACCTCGCTGGCCTTCATCCTTGGCGTGGTGCCGCTGACCCTGGCTACCGGCGCGGGGGCGGCAAGCCAGCGCGCCATCGGCACCGGCGTCATCGGCGGCATGCTCAGCGCGACGCTGCTGGGCGTGGTTCTGGTGCCGATATTCTTCGTCTGGGTCCTGTCCGTGCTGCGCCGCAAACCGCATGCGCAACAGGCTACCGAAGACCAGCAGCTGCCTGAGAAGCGCTAGGCCAGAGACGGCCGGCGGGCATCAATCCCGCTGGCCCGACCTTGGCTCCGTGTCGGCTTGCGCGTCCGTAGCGGACTTGACGCGGGTCCAGGCCGGTAACGTACTGGTCGCGATTTCCGACGCCACATTCACCCGGTTGCGCCCCTGCGACTTGGCGGCATACAACGCTCGGTCGGCAAGCTCGATCAGGCCGCGCTGATCCAGTTGGCGATCCGTGCCGACGAATGTCGCAACACCGAGGCTGATCGTCACGATGCCAAACGGGCTGGCGGGATGCTCGATCTGCTCGTCACGGATCGCCCGCAGGATCTTCTCGGCCACCTGGCGAGCGTTCGACTCATCAGTACCGGGCAACACCACCGCAATCTCTTCACCGCCATAACGGGCGGCGACGTCACTGGGACGACGAATGAACTGCTCGACCACTCTGGCCAGCGCAATCAGGCATTCGTCACCGGCCAGGTGACCGTAATGATCGTTATAGCGCTTGAAATGATCGGCATCGATCAGAATCAACGACAGCGGGCTGCGCTCGCGTCTGGCGCGCTTGAATTCGACTTCCAGAAACTGATCGAAACGTCTGCGATTGGCCAGCCCGGTCAGTTTGTCTTCGGAGGCGATCAACTCCAGGTGCTGGTTCAGCTGGATCAGGGCCGCCTGGGAATCGAGCAACTGGTCTTCTGCGCGTATGCGACTGTGAATATGCCCGATCAGACGAACGCCGAGTCCGACCACCAGTCCGAGCAGCACCAGCATGACCAGAATGGACTGTTTGGTCTGACCCAGCCAGTCGAGCATGGCTTCTTTCTGACCCAGCGCAACCACGGTGACGATCGGGTAGACATCACTGCGTTTGAACGCATAAAAACGCGCAACACCGTCAATCCTGGAAACGAACTGGGCGGTACCGGACACTTGGGCGCGTTCCGACTTGAAAATAGGCGTCGATGACAGATCGCGACCGATCTCCTGCTCCAGATGGGGATAGCGCACTCGCAATTGCCCGGCGGTCGACGTCAGACTGATGATGCCGGTTCGACCAACCTTGATATCCGAGTAGAACTTCAACAGATGGTCGACACCGATGGTCGCGACCATCAGCCCGGCAAAACTGGCGTCGGGATTATTGATGCGCCTGCTGACTGATATGACCCATTCGCCGGAAGCGCGACTGCGAATCGTCGGGCCGATATAAGGGGTTTTGTCAGGCATCTGCAGGTGGTGCTGAAAGAACTCGCGCTGCCCGCTGTTGATGCCAATGACCTTGGGATTGCTCGAGAAGATGCAGTACCCGTCGGCGTTGTACAGCGACACGGTATCGATCTGCGGCAGCGCGCCCATTTCACGCGCAATGACCCACCTGAGACGCTCGATCTGTTCAGGCCCGACGCCGTCCTTTTCGACACGCTCCGTCAGGCCGATCAGCATCAGCTCGCTTTGCTTGAAAATACCATCCGTGTAGGTGCTCAGCGCTCCAGCCAGATTGATCGTGCTGGTCTGGATGTTTTCCAGGGTGTTGCGGCGTGCGGTCCATGCTTGCCAGGCCATCAACATCACCACGCAGGCGCACACTACGAAGATCAGCCATGACGCAAGCCGAAGGTCGCGTTTCAAAACTTGCCTCCACAACAGGTGAGAACCAGTGCATCTGGTTTTTCTGAAAACCGGACCTGATTGCTCAGGGGCCATCGACAATCCTTTCGCTATCAACTGCCGTTGTCGGCAAGTGCTCGGCCATACCTGGAAGGCCTGGCATCGATAAAAGCATGCCAGAGAGTGGCATCATAATGCCACGTACAACTGTCTATGGGTTGATCGGGGTTGAACATACGGACACAGGCGCACACTGGATCACAGTGGCGCCTGATTTTATGGCGGGCGGTAAGCGCGACCGGCTTACCGGGGCAAGGCGGGGTTGTCGGTATTGGCCGGGGTCAAGCCGTCTCGGCGACAGGTTTGCGTTGTGCAGCAGCTTCCAGTTCGCGTACCAGAGGCAATACGTACCGGCCGAAATAGGCGACTTCTTCCTGGAAATGCAGGAACGCCGAAAGCACCAGGTCTACGCCAACGGACTTGAGTTCCACGATGCGCTCGGCAATCTGCCGGGGTGTGCCAATCAGGTTAGTCTTGAAGCCATCGTTGTACTGCACCAGATCCTGAAAGGTGGATTTGGCCCAGTTACCCTCGCCTTCCGGACTCGACTGGCCGGCCTGTTTCGCGGCATCGCCAAAGGCGTTGACGGCTTCCGGGTCAGCCTTGTCGACGATTTCGGCCAGCACGGCCCGCGCCTCCTCTTCGGTATCCCTGGCAATGATGAAGGCATTCACGCCGATCTTCACCGAATGCCCGTTCGCGGCTGCCTTGGCTCGAATGTCATCGACCTGCGCCTTGATACCTTCGACAGTATTGCCGTTAGTGAAATACCAGTCTGACACCCGCGCCGCCATGTCACGTGCAGCACGGGAGCTGCCGCCCTGAAAGATCTCCGGGTGAGGACGCTGGATCGGCTTGGGCTTGAGGGTGTAATCGTGGAAGCGATAGAAATCACCCTTGAAGGTGAAGTTGTCGGTGGTCCAGATCCCCTTGAGCGCGCGAATGAACTCCTCGGAGCGCCGATAACGTTCATCATGCTCCAGCCAGGGCTCGCCGATGGCCTGAAACTCGCCCTTGAACCAGCCGCTGACAATATTGACCGCCACGCGCCCGGCAGTGAGCTGATCAATGGTCGCCAGTTGCTTGGCGGCAACCGACGGGGTCCATGGCCCGGGCAATATCGCGGCAATGACCTTGAGCTTTTCGGTCGCCGCCAACAGTGCGTGGCTGAAGGCTACGGATTCGTGCTGGAATTCGGCGCCATAGCCGGCGGTAAAGCGGATTTGCGTCAGCGCGTAGTCGAAGCCGGACTGCTCGGCGATCTGCGCCAGCTTGCGGTTGTAGTCGATGGTCCAGCTGGTGCGCTGTTCGATCTTGCTGACGACCAGCCCGCCACTGACGTTCGGGACCCAGTACGCAAATTTTATGGACGATTGGCTCATATCGGTACTCCTCTGGCTGCAAGCTTCCCGAGCGCATTAAGCACAAGGGCCTGCACATCCACAGAGCAGCAACCGTGCCATTGAATAAAATACAGGCAGATCAAGGCGTTGCGACGGCTAAGGTGCGGCGTCAACTGTCCGTGCCATGCCAGGGTGTGGAATGGCTGTTGCCGGAGCAACAGCTTCACGGTTTTTTTGGCATGGCGCAGGGTGTGATTTGATGAAAACAAGCCGACGAGAGGCAGCTCGCCCTGCTATCCAGAATCGTGTTGCAGTAGTAAATTTTGGATCCAACGAACCCGCATTCATCCGCAGGAGCACTGATGAAATTGCATGCCTGTTTTCTGGCCCTGATGATCCCTGCCCTGTCGGCGCATGCCGAAGGCAAAACCCTATCCATCCCCCATGATCCGACCGGTCATCACGCACTGGTAGAAAAAAGCGGCAGCGCAAAGGAACGCGTGGTGATCACCCGGCGTGAAGGCATGCTTGGGGTGATCTACTCCAAGCGGGTGTATAACTGCGCCAACCATACGGTGAACCTGGTCGGCACCGGTTCCACGCTGGAAATCATGGAGCAGGCTAAGGCCGTGAGTGGCATGGGACCGGTGATTCGCGACTCCACGGCTGACTATATTGAATCCGAAGCCTGCAGTTGAAGCCGACTGATCGAGCCTGCCCCGGCTGAATCCGCAACATCCGAAAGCGCCTCCTTTGAGGCGCTTTTTTCGTTTCTGCCGTTGCATTTTGCAACGAGGAGCAGCGGCGCAAAAAACACTTGCACCGAAAGTATTACGGTATACCATCAGACAACAATAACTCATCACGCCGGTGCAGGCGCCAGGATTTAAGCGAGGTAAGTGTCATGAAGTTTTCGTTGTTCGTGCACATGGAACGCTGGGATGACAGTGTCAGTCATCGCCAGCTTTTCGAGGACCTGACCGAGCTGACGCTGATGGCCGAGCAAGGTGGCTTCAGCACCGTCTGGATCGGCGAACACCACGCGATGGAATACACCATCTCGCCAAGCCCGATGCCGCTGCTGGCCTATCTGGCGGCCAGGACCACGCGTATTCATCTGGGCGCCGGCACCATCATTGCGCCGTTCTGGCATCCATTGCGGGTCGCGGGAGAATGCGCGCTGCTGGATGTGATCAGCAACGGGCGAATGGAAGTCGGCCTGGCACGCGGCGCCTATCAGGTGGAGTTCGACCGCATGGCCGGTGGCATGCCAGCCTCCGAAGGTGGCAAGGCGTTGCGTGAGATGGTCCCGGTGGTACGTGCGCTGTGGCAGGGTGACTACGCTCACGATGGCGACATCTGGAAATTCCCGACCTCGACTTCCGTGCCCAAGCCGATCAGCACGCCACCGATGTGGATCGCTGCACGCGACCCTGACTCGCACAATTTCGCCGTGCAGAACGGCTGTAACGTGATGGTCACCCCATTGATGAAGGGTGATGAAGAAGTTGTCGACCTGAAGAACAAGTTCGAAGCCGCGCTGGCCAACAATCCCGAAGTGCGCCGCCCGCAATTGATGGTATTGCGCCACACGCATGTGCATGCCGCAGATGATCCTGAAGGCTGGAAAGTGGGCGCCACCGCCATCGCGAAGTTCTACCGTACCTTCGACGCCTGGTTCGGCAACAAACAGACGCCGGTCAACGGTTTTCTGGCCCCCAGCCCGGAAGAGAAATTCAAGGAACGTCCGGAGTTCGAGCTGGAGAATATCCGCAAGAACACTATGATCGGCACCCCGGAGGAGATCATTCCGCGCCTTCGTCACTATCAGGAGTTGGGTGTCGACGAGTTCAGCTTCTGGTGCGACAACAGCCTGCCGCACGCCGAGAAGAAAAAGTCGCTCGAGCTGTTCATCAAGCACGTGGTGCCGGTGTTTCGTTGAGTGTTGAGATTGCCTGAGAGGCCCAGGAAAATGCTGCTCAGACCATAATATTGATCCTCCACACGCTCTGCACTCATCGTTATGCGCAAGTCCTGGAGGCTCCAAGTAAAAGGCTTCCAGGCTTCTGCCCGAATCAAAAATCACATTGCGACTCTCGTTCCCACGCGTGGTAATGCCTTCCGTGACGCTCTGCGTCACAGAGCGGTTCTGTGATATCAGGTAGGTTGGGGTCCGGCTCAGATCACCTTTTCGCCCCTCGGCGACCTACTTTGATGGGGCCAAAGTAGGCAAAGCCCGCAGCTCCGTTTCCGGCCCGACTTCGTCGGGTTCCTTCGCCCTGTCACTGATCCGGGGGTCGCTGCAACGGGCCATCCATGGCCCGGTGCAGCTAGCCTGGCGTCCTGCCAGGCTACCCCCGGATCAGCGCCAGGACTCAGCCGTCACTAACGTCGCACTCTGCGTCGTCAGTACCATCGCGATTAAAAGGCGCTTTTATTATGGGCAAGACAGCCCTCTCAATGGTTGTAGGCCCGTTCGTTGTGCTCGGCCAGGTCCAGGCCCATTTCTTCGACTGACTCATGCGCGCGCAGGCCGATCAGTGCCTGCACGGCTTTGAGGATGATCCAGCTGACCGCGAAGCAGTAGGCGGTGGTGAACAGCACGCCTTTGATCTGGGCAATCACTTGGGCGCCCATGCTGACATCGGGCACCAGACCGCCCAGTGCGGGTACGCAGAACACGCCGGTCAGTATTGCACCGATCATGCCGCCGATGCCGTGCAGGCCGAAGACGTCGAGGCTGTCGTCATAGCCCAGGCGTTTTTTCAGCACGGTTACGCTCAGGTAGCAGAACACTCCACACAGCACGCCGATGGCCAGTGCCCCGCCGACTCCGACGTAGGCACACGCCGGGGTGATGCCGACCAGACCCGACAATGCGCCGCTGGCCAGACCCAGCGCGCTGGGTTTGCCGACCTTGAACCACTCGGTGAACATCCAGCCGAGTATCCCGGCGCACGCCCCCACTTGCGTGTTGAGCATGACGATGCCGGACGTGCCGTTCAGGCCACCACCGGAACCGATATTGAAACCGAACCAGCCGACCCAGAGCATCGCTGCGCCGGCCATGGTCAGGCTCAGGTTGTGCGCCGGCATCGGGGTGTTCTGATAACCCTTGCGCTTGCCCAGTACCAGACATGCCGCCAGTGCCGCGACACCGGCATTGATGTGCACCGCGGTGCCGCCAGCGAAGTCCAGCACGCCCCAGTTGTGCATCAAGGCGCCGGCGCCCCCCCAGACCATGTGCGCGACCGGCGCATACACCAGGGTGAACCACAGCGCCATGAACAGCAGCGCCGCAGAGAACTTCATGCGTTCGGCGAAGGCCCCGGCAATCAGCGCCGGGGTGATGATGGCGAAGGTCATCTGGAAGGTTACGAATACCCCTTCAGGGATATCGCCGACCAGGCTGTCGGGGGTCATGCCGGCCAGAAACGCACGACTCAGACCGCCCACGAAACTATTGAAACTCACTTGTCCTTCGACCATGTTGCTGGTGTCGACCACCATACTGTAGCCATAGATGACCCACAGCACGCCCACGACTCCGGCAATGCCGAAACACTGGGTGAACAGCGAGAGCATGTTCTTGGCCCGTACCAGACCGCCGTAAAACAGTGCCAGCCCCGGAAGGCACATGAACAGCACCAGCACGGCTGCGGTGACCATCCAGGCCGTGCTGCCGGTGTTCAGAACGGGGGCGTCAGCTGCCTGCGCAATCGGGGCAAAGGCGCCGAGCGCGAGTAAGGCTTTAAAGGATTTGCCGTGTAGACGATTGACCATGTTCAAAGCTCCCGCAAATGAATGGAAAGTGTCTGGCAGCAAAGGGGGTTATTCAGAAAGGCGAGGCTCTTTGGCCTCTTGAGGGTTCATCGTCCTGGAGGCTACAAATAAAAGGCTTCCAGGCTTCTGCCCTTCGGCCAGAATCAAAAATCACATTGCGACGCTCGTTCCCACGCTCCGCGTGGTAATGCCTTTTGTGACGCTCTGCGTCACACAGCGGTTCTGTGATGTCAGGTGGATTGGTGTTTGGCTCAGGTCACCTTTTCGCCCCTCGGCGACTCACGTTGAGGGACCAAAGTGAGCAAAATCCCCGCTCCGGTTTCCGGCCCGACTTCATCGGGTTCCTTCGCCCCGTCACTGACGTCGCACTCCGCGTCGTCAGTGCCATCGTGATCGAAAAGCCCGGTATGGCGTCAGTAACCAGAACCAGACCCGGGAATCCACGATGTCCCGGCCAGGGGCACGCGGGCCATGGCTGCTGACTCGACGGTCAGTGCCACCAGGTCTTCCGGGTCGAGGTTGTGCAGGTGTGATTTACCGCATGCGCGGGCCATGGTCTGGGCTTCGAGGACGAGTACGCGCAGGTAGTTGGCCAGGCGCCGGCCGCCTTCGACCGGGTCGAGACGTTTGGACAGTTCCGGGTCCTGGGTGGTGATGCCCGCCGGGTCGCGGCCGTTTTGCCAGTCGTCGTAGTAACCCGCTGCCGAGCCGAGCTTTTTCAGTTCTTCGTCCAGACGCGGATGGTTGTCGCCGAGTGCAATCAACGCTGCCGTACCAATCGCTACCGCATCGGCACCCAGCGCCATGGCCTTGGCCACGTCGGCGCCGTTGCGGATGCCGCCGGAGACGATCAACTGCACCTTGCGGTGCATGCCCATTTCCTGCAACGCCTGCACGGCCTGGGGGATGGCAGGCAGAATCGGGATGCCGACGTGTTCGATGAACACTTCCTGAGTCGCCGCCGTACCGCCCTGCATGCCGTCGAGCACGATCACGTCGGCGCCGGCTTTCACGGCCAGTTTCACGTCGTAGTAGGGACGGCTGGCACCGATCTTCACGTAGATCGGCTTTTCCCAGTCGGTGATCTCGCGAATCTCGGCAATCTTGATCGCCAGATCGTCAGGGCCGGTCCAGTCCGGGTGACGGCATGCCGAACGCTGATCGACGCCGACCGGCAAGGTACGCATGCCAGCCACCCGTTCGGTGACTTTCATGCCCAGCAACATGCCACCGCCGCCCGGTTTGGCGCCCTGCCCCAGCACGATCTCGATGGCATCGGCCTTGCGCAGGTCGTCCGGGTTCATGCCATAACGCGATGGCAGGTATTGATAGACCAGATGCTGCGACTGGCCACGCTCTTCCGGGGTCATGCCGCCGTCGCCGGTGGTGGTGCTGGTCCCCGCGATGGTCGCGCCACGGCCCAGTGCTTCCTTGGCGTTGGCCGACAACGCGCCGAAGCTCATGCCGGCAATGGTCACGGGGATTTTCAGGTACAACGGCTTTTTGGCAAAACGATTGCCGAGCACCACGTCAGTGCCGCATTTCTCGCGATAGCCTTCCAGCGGGTAGCGCGACACGCTGGCGCCGAGCAGCAACAGGTCGTCGAAGTGCGGCAGCTTGCGCTTGGTGCCGCCACCGCGAATGTCGTAGATGCCGGTTTCCGCAGCGCGCTGGATTTCCTGAATGGTCAGGCGATCGAAGGTGGCCGACTCGCGCAGGACTGGAGCAGGTTTGTGGCTGATAGGGTCGCTCATGGTAATGCTCCTGGATCAGTACGCGGAGGCGTTATCGACTTTGAAGTTGTACAGCTGACGGGCCGAGCCGTAGCGTTTGAAATCCGCTGCCTTCTCGTTGAAGCCCGCGCGATTGAGCAACTCCTGCAGCTCCTGCAGATGCTCTTCACGCATCTCCTTGGCGATGCAGTCGGAGCCCAGTGACTCGACCTTGCCTTTGACGTAGATCCGCGTTTCATACAGCGAGTCGCCCAGCGCATCGCCGGCGTCGCCGCAGACCACCAGCCGACCGGCCTGGCCCATAAAGCAGCTCATGTGGCCGATGCTGCCGCCGACCACGATGTCGATGCCTTTCATGGAAATCCCGCAGCGCGCCCCGGCATCGCCTTCAATCACCAGCAAGCCACCGTGTGCCGTTGCGCCGGCTGCCTGCGAGGCGCTGCCCTTGACCCGCACAGCGCCGGACATCATGTTTTCCGCGCAGCCGACACCGACGTTGCCGTGCACGGTGATCGACGCTTTCTGGTTCATCCCCGCGCAGTAGTAACCCGCGTGGCCCTGGATATCGATGGAGATGGCTTCGTTGACGCCGACCGCCAGGTTGTGCGCGCCATCGGGATGCGTGACCAGCCATTCGCGGTCCTGCAGTTCCTTGACCTGATCGTGCAGGGCCTGATTGAGATCACGCACGGTGGCGCTGGAAAGATCGACGGTTTTCATGGGCGTGCTCCCTCGGCTGGCTCGCGTTCCCAGATGTACATGGTGGCCGGGACCGGTTCCCAGACCCTGGCGTTTTCGATCCCCGGCAGGCTGGACAGCGCCTGGTATTCCGAGGCCATGGCGACGTAGTCATCGGTTTCGGCAAGGATCGCCGGTTTGCAGGCGATCGGGTCGCGAATCACCGCAAAGCCATTGCGTGTGCCGATGGCGAAGGTAAAGAAGCCATCGAGGTCTTCAAGCGACTTGTCGAGCGCCTGTTGCAGGCTGTCGCCCTGTTGCAGACGCCAGGCCAGATAACCGGCGGCCACTTCAGTGTCGTTGTCGGTCTCGAAGTGAATGCCTTCGCGGCGCAGGTTCTGGCGCAGACGAAAGTGATTGGACAGCGAGCCGTTGTGCACCAGGCACAGGTCGGAGCCCGTCGAGAATGGGTGACTGCCTTCCATGGTCACGGCGCTTTCGGTGGCCATGCGTGTGTGGCCGATGATGTGACTGCCCTTCATGGACGCCAGACCGAAGCGTTCGGAAATCTCCCGCGGCAGGCCCATGCCCTTGAGGATCTCGATGCTCTGCCCGGCACTCATGATGCGCACGCTCGGTGCCAGTTCCGCCAGCGCAGCGCGCACCGGGGCTTCATCTGCGTGAATCTTCAACACCACGGCGCTGGCGTTCTGAAACCAGTCCAGCGGTGCGCTCAACCTGCCTTGCAGCGCCGCAATCAGCGCCGTGAAATCATACTGTTCGCTGGTGGCCTGCAAGGTCAGCTTGACCCAGCCCTGCGCCACTTCATCGCCATAGATGGCGAACCCGGCACTGTCCGGTCCGCGGTCGGTCATGGCTTCGAGCATCGGCTCGAACAACTTGCCGAGTTGCGACTCCAGCGCCGGGTTTTTCAGATACAAACCAACGATTCCGCACATACGCCTCACCTTGTTCGGGAGCGGCAAGCTTTTAGCTGCAAGCTAAAAACCAACCGCGTAGACAGAGAAATCAAACACGCCGCAATCCAGCCTCTTCTTGCAGCTTGCCGCTTGAAACTTGCAGCTGCTCTCTGAAACTTGCCGCTAGAAAAATTCGATATAGCGCTTCACTTCCCAATCGCTCACGTGGCGGCTGTATTCCACCCACTCCATGCGCTTGAGGCGGATGAATTCATCGACAATCTCGCTGCCCAGCACTTCGCCAAACAACGGGTCGGCTTGCAGCGCGTCGCAGGCTTCGTTGAGCGACTGCGGCAGGGTCTTGATGCCCCGTGCGGCAATCTCTTCGAGGCTCAATTTGTAAAGGTTCTCGTTGCAGACGTGATCGATTTCCAGTTGCCGGTCGATACCGTCCAGCCCTGCGGCAATGATTGCGGCGCTGACCAGATACGGATTGCAACCGGCGTCGGGCAGACGAAACTCCAGGCGGCCATAGGGCACGCGCACCATCGCCGAGCGGTTGTTGGCACCAAAGGCAATAAACGCCGGGGCCCAGGTGGCCCCCGACAGTGAATTGCCGACCACCAGGCGTTTGTAGGAGTTGACCGTGGGTGCCGCAAAGGCGCACAGCGCAGGCCCGTGAGCCAGGAGGCCCGCAGCGAAGTGATAGGCCAGCGTCGACAACCCCATGCCGCTCGGATCGCTGGCATCGTGGAACAGGTTCTTGTTACTGGCACTGGCGATCGACAAGTGGAAGTGCATGCCATTGCCGGCCCGTTTGGGGTCGGGCTTGGGCATGAACGAGCAGATCATGCCCATGTCATTGGCGATCTCACCGGCAGCCATGCGGAAGAAGGTGAAACGGTCAGCCGATTCCATGGCCTCGCTGTAGGTGTAATTGATCTCGAACTGGCCGTTGGCGTCTTCATGATCGATCTGATAGATGTCGAAACCCACCGGCTGCAATGCCTCGGTCAGGCGCTCGAGAAACTCGCGAGAGCGCGACAGCCCCTTGTAGTCGTAGCAAGGCTTGTCGAGGTTATCGCTGGCATCGACCATCTGCAGGCTGCCGGTGACATCGCGCTTGAACAGGCTGAACTCGGGCTCCAGGCCGGTATTGAGGCTCCAGCCACGCTGACTGAGGCGTTCGACCTGCTGCTGCAGCACATAGCGGCTGTCATAGGGCCAGGGTTTGCCATCCACATGGCCGATGCACACCACCCGTCCATAGCCCGGCTGCCATGGCACCGGGGTCAGCGACGACAGATCACCCCTGGCCATGAAGTCCGGCCCATGAGGCTCCATGCCCATCCCGCAGATCGCGAAACCGGCAAAGCCGGCACCGTCCTCTGCAACCATTTCCAGACCTGTCACAGGAACCGATTTGGTCTTGGCCGAACCATGAATGTCGACGAACTGAGCCAGTACGTACTTGATGCCGTGCTGTTCGATCAGACGCTGTGTTTCGGGTGGCAACATGGGACGTGTCTCCTGGCAAAAGCAAAAAGTTTCAGGGAAGGGCCGCTGTTCACTGCCTTTCGGGATATATTCCGAACAGGAAAGTTACTTTCCCTTTAGGAATGCAAGGCGCTTGCCAGTTTGGTATGCCAGTTAAACGAAGTGACTCGGGAGGGGTAATTCGGCTGTTTATATGGGAAACTCGTTTTCCCTGTGGGAATAATCTGCAACCCGGCCACACCATGGCCTGGCGGAACGCACATTCCCAGTGCGAAATAAAAATTATTGAACGGAAACCGTGCAAAGCCGATGAACATGCCGACCGACCCTCATCCGAAATTGAAGCTCGAGCAGTACCTGGGCATTCAGATCAAGCGTCAGCGCCAGGCTCAGGAACTGAAGCTCGCCGATGTGGCGCGCATCGCTGGTATCAGCCAGGGCATGCTGAGCAAGATCGAGAACGCGCAGGTCTCGACCAGCCTCGACAACCTCAGCCGCCTGTGCGACGTGCTGGGCATGCCCATGTCCAAACTGTTCAGCCAGTACGACCAGCAAGGCAGCAGCGCCCTGCTGGTCAAGGCCGATGAAGGACTCGAAGTGGTGAGGCGCGGCACCGAGAAAGGCCACACCTATCACCTGCTCAACCATACCCGTGGGCCGAAGAAGAGTTTCGAGGCGTACATGGTGACGATGGACGATGCCAGCGAAGAGTTTCCGACCTTTTCACACCCCGGCACGGAGTTTCTGCACCTGCTGGAAGGCGAACTGATCTACCGCCACGGCAACCAGCTGTATCCGATGCAGGCCGGTGACAGCCTGACCTTCGACGGCGACATCCCCCATGGCCCCGAGCAACTGGTGCAGGTGCCGATCAAACTGCTGTCGATCATGAATTACGGGGCGCACGGAGACTGACGCCAGGCGAGAAGCGGTACGCCAGCAGGCGCACCGCTGTTGCGGGGACTAGAAGTACTTCAGCCAGCTGATATCCGACGCCGGGCCTTGAGCGCGGCGAACCAGCGCACCGCCGGGAACAGCAGAACAGCCAGTACCACCGAGGTCAGCCAGACGCCCCACATGTGGTCAAAGCCGAAGTATTTGCCCTGATTCGCGCCCCAGATGGCCAGAGCGATCAGGTACAGAATCTTCAGCACGTACAGGTGCAGCAGGTAGAAAAACATCGGTGCTGAACCGAGTACTACCAACGGCCGCAACCAGCTTTTCTCCTGACTGCGCTCGAACCCGATCAGGATCAGCATGCCGATCCCCAGCGTCAGGCTGATGAACAGCAACGATGGCGGGTATTTGGTGATGTTGAAAAAGCTCATGACGGTTTGCAGGCCGGTCTCGCCAACACTCCACTGCTTTTCGCCGTAGCCGTTGATCATGCGCAGAATCACGAAACCCGCCAGCGCACCCAGGCCCCAGGTCCAGAGTTTCGCCTGACGCGTTGCGGCATCGAAACCGGAGACAAACCATGGCCCGGCAGCGTAGCCCAGCGCAATGATGCCGATCCACGGCAAAAGCGGGTATGAGGTACGGAAACGCAGGTTGTCCGACACCTCGATCCAGCCGCGATCATGCAGAATCGCCCATGGGATGTGCATGGCCGACTCGACGCCGAAATGCAGCGTGTCCAGCAGGTTGTGTCCGGCAATGATCACCACACCGATGACCACCAGCGCCCAGCGCGGCAGGAACACCATTAGCGACAGCGCCACCATGCTCAGGCCGATGGCCCAGATCACTTGCAGGTAGATGACGGTTGGCGGGAACTCGAAGGTCCAGGCGAAGCTCACCAAGGTGAATTCCAGCGCGATCAGAAACAGCCCGCGCTTGAGCAGGAACGCCGACACGTCGCTTCTGCCCTGGTATTTCTCGCCGTAGAGGTACGCGGAAAGCCCGGTAAGCAGCACGAACAATGGCGCACACAAATGCGCCAGCGTGCGGCTGAAGAACAGCTCAGGCTCGGTGGCCGTGATGTCCATAGGGTCCAGCACCTGACGGTGCAGAAAGAAGGTTTCCCGCACATGGTCCAGCAACATGAAAAGAATAATCAGCCCGCGCAGAGCATCGATTGAGCGAAGCCGGGATGCCGGCGCTCGAGGGGGGTGAACAGCTGTTGTCATGAAAAGTCCAAGGTCCGTGATGGGGGGGCTAATGGCTTGTAGCTGCAAGCTGCAAGCTGCAAGCTGCAAGTGGAAAGCTTCAAGCTTTTAGCCTCTAGCTTGCAGCTTATAACTTGCCGCTTGCCGCTGGCGCGCAGCGCTTCAAAACTCGTTCTGAAGCGCCTTGTAGCCGCGTACCAGATCAATGTTGGTGCGCGCCACATCTTCGGAAAATTCCGAAGCCGAAATGCTCACCGGCGGAAATTGCGAAAGGTCAGTGCCCGACCCGATCCGGGTGGTGGACGGCACATAGAAGTGCTCCGGCAAATCGCGACCGTCGACCACCGAATTGTGCCTGACCACGCTGCCCTTGCCGACCTGGCAATTGAACAGCACGCTATTGAAACCGATGAACACGCGATCTCCGACTATGCAAGGTCCGTGCACGATAGAGCGGTGGGCAATCGAGGTGAACTCGCCGATGGTGACTGCAGCACCTGATTTCGAATGGATCACCACGCCATCCTGGATGTTGGAATTGGCACCGATGACGATCGGTTCCATGTCCCCGGTGGCATCGACTTCGTCGGCGCGGATCACGGCGTAGGGGCCGACAAACACGTTGTCCTTGATGATCACCTTGCCGCAGATGATCGCGGTTTTATCGATGTAGGCGGACTCGGCAATGACCGGCAGATGGCCGGAAGGATTTTTACGGATCACGGAATGAAACCTCAGGACAGGTAGTTGGAAGTCTGGGCGGCTGCATCGTGCGGATGCAGGCTTTCAAAGTGACGGACACTGACGCTAGAAGCTGCATAGCGGCCTTCGAGTGCTTGCTGGACCTTGCGTGCGGCGTCTTCGACGTACATCAGGTTCTGGCCGTTGAGCCGCGCAAAGGCCTGTTCGTCGGCACGCTTGACGGCGGTTTGCACCGGGGTGCCCAGCGCCTGCTCTACCAGGTCGATCAGCGTCATCAAGCCCAGTTCGGCCGCCTGCTCTGCCACCCGTACCTGCACCGTCGCAACGCTGCGCTGGCTGTGCGGCGTGGCGAACGATGCGTTCTCGCGCAGCCAGGTCGCGACCTGCATCGGATCGACAAACGACTGCCTGCCGAAGCGCGCCGCAAATGCCTCTTCCAGCAATTGGCGAGACAGTGCGGCCGAGCACGGGCAGGTGGACGAGTAGGTGATATCCACCGAACTGTCGAGGCACAGCCGACCGGCATGCCAGGTGGCATCGAGCTTCACGGGGTAGGATTTCCAGCCGCTGAGCCCTTCGGTAATCAACGCCGGTCGACGGCACAGCAGATTGAAGCTCAGCGTCAACCGGGCGTGACTGGAGTGGCAGTCGAGGTGACTCTCGACCATGGCTTCCAGCAAGGCAGCCAGCGTATCGGGGCTGACGATCTGGCGCTCGGCATAGCCGTCGAGCAGCCGATAGAGTCGCGACATATGGATGCCCTTGACGCTCGGGTCGGCCAGATCGACCTGCAGATCGACGTGCGCGTGAACAGGATGACGAATGCTCGCTTCGGCCAGTCTGATCGGCACTTCCACACCTTGCATGCCGACCCAGTCGAGTGACACCAGCGCCGGGGAAATTTCCGTCAGGACAACATCCGGGAGAGGTTTGTTCATGTGCGTCGTTCGTCTCGTTGGCGAACTTCACCACGCGGGCGAAGCCTGAAGTTGGCGGTTCACAGCCGTACAGTGCACGGCCATAAATTCGTTACACTATAACATTAAGCTCGCCAGCTTCATCAACCAAAGGTTACTTACTCCACACAGCGCTCCCGCACTACCACCAGCGGCTCAGGTCTTTGCCAGCTCCTCGATCAGAAAATCGCGAAAGGCCGCGACTGCCGCCGGCAGGTTGCGCCCGGCCATGCTTTGCAACTCGATACGCCGTGCCTTCATGCCATCGTCACTGATCGGCAGCGATTTGAGCTGTTTTTCATGGGCGCGTTTGTCCAGCGTCATCTCGCTGGACAAGCTGATTCCGCCCTCCTCCCGAACAAACCGCAACAAGGCGCCGATGTAATTGCTGGTCAGCACCGGATCGAACAGCAGACCCTGCACACCGCAACAGATATCAAACAACTGGCGCAAGGTCGTGTCGGTATTGGTCAGGGCGATGGCATAAGGTTGCAATTCGGCCAGCGTGACCTCCTTGCGTGCGGCCAGCGGATGGTTATGACTGACCACTGCGCAGATCGCGCCGCTGTGGATGTGCTCGACCTTGATTTCGTTCTGCGGCGTCAGGCTGAAGGTCAGGCACAGGTCTGCATCACCCGAGCGCACCCGTTCGGTGGCCTGCGCCGGGGCACAGACCTCCATCGAGAAATGGATGCCCTGATACTGTCGCCGAAAGCGCGCAATGCACTGCGGCAGAAAATCCAGGGCAAAGCCCTCCGAGCAGGCGATGCGCACATGCCCACGCTGCAGGCCTTGCAGCTCGGTGATTTCCAGCACCACCTGCTCGGCCTCAAGCTGTGATTTGCGCGCATAGGCCGCCAGGCGGACGCCCGCCTCGCTGAGCATCATGCCGCGCGCCTGACGCTCGAAAAGCACCGCATCCAGTTCCCGCTCCAGTTTGCTGATCTGTCGACTGACCGCCGAAGACGCGACATTGAGGCGGATCGAGGCTTCGCTGATCGATCCGCACCGCGCCACTTCGAGGAAGTAGCGCAAGGCCGTGGACTGTACGCCGTAGAGTTGCATCAATGCTCCTGCGTTGCCTTTTCAGCAATGAAAGGTTCGAAATATTGTGCTTGTGGCATTGATACGCTTTGCCTAGAGTCGTGTCGAGGCGCAACTCATCAAAACAACCCAATCAAAAGAACACTGCGGCCTTGTTGCTTCCTCCTTCTCGCATTTGCGACCCACTGCCCTTTGATACATCCACTTTGCCTTTTGGAGACGACGGCATGGGAATCAAGGGTTTCGCTCGCAGCATCGCGCTATTGAGCCTGTTCAGCAGTTTCTCCGTCCTGGCCGGCAAGGCTGACGACACACTGGTCTACGCCTCCGACAGCGAACCGGAAAACATCAGCCCCTATCACAACGACTTGCGCGAAGGCGTGATCCTCGGTCGCCTGATCTGGGACAACCTGGTCTATCGCAACCCGGACAATGGCGAGTACCAACCGATGCTCGCCACCAGCTGGAAACAGGTCGACGACACCACCATCGATTTCCAGCTGCGCCAAGGCGTGAAGTTTCACAACGGCGACCCGTTCACTGCAGATGACGTGGTGTTCACCCTCAATTATGTGGTGTCTCCCGAGTCCAAGGTGGTCACCGTCCAAAACGTCGACTGGATCAAGAGCGCCGAAAAACTGGGCGATTACAGTGTTCGTCTGCACCTGAAAAAGCCCTTCCCGCCTGCGCTGGAATACCTCTCCAACGCCGTACCGATGTTTCCGAAAAAATATTTCGAAGAAGTCGGGCTGGCAGGCTTCAGCCGTAAACCGATCGGCACCGGGCCTTACAAGGTGACGGCCATCGCCACCGGCGAAGGCGTGAAAATGGACAAGAACCCGGACTACTTCAAGGACAGCCCGCAAGGTCAGCCAAAGATCGGGCACATCAACTTTCGGGTGATCGCCGATGCCGAAACGCGTCTGGCCGAGCTGATGACCGGTGGCGTCGACTGGACCTGGCGGGTGGCGCCGGATCAGGCGGAAAACCTCAAGGCCATGCCCAATCTGGTGGTCACCAGCGGTGCGACCATGCGCATCGGCTTTCTGATTCTCGACGCGCGCGGCACCTCCAGCGCCGATTCGCCGATGAAGCACCTGAAAGTACGTCAGGCGATCAACTACGCGATCAATCGGGACGGGCTGGCTTCGCAACTGGTCGGCGGCGAAAGCAAGCCGTTGCAAGTCGCCTGCTACCCTGGCCAGTTCGGTTGTGACACCACCGCCGCCACGGTCTACAACTACGACCCGGCAAAGGCCAAGGCGCTGCTCGCCGAAGCCGGCTACCCGAACGGCTTTGAAACCGAAATCTTCGCTTACCGCGACCGCGACTACGTTGAAGCCATCATCGGCAACCTGCGCGCCGTGGGCATCAACGCCAAGCTGCGCTACCTGAAATACGCCGCCCTGCGTGATCAGCAGCGCGGCGGCAAGGTACCGATGTCGTTCCAGGCGTGGGGATCGTTCTCGATCCTCGACACCTCGGCGTCGGCCGGTACCTGGTTCAAGGGCAACCCCGACGACAACATCAAGGACCCGCAAGTCCAGGGCTGGCTGCAGACCGCCGACAACGCGCTGGACCCGCAGGTGCGCAAGGATAACTACCGCAAGGCGTTGCAGCGCATCAGCGAGCAGGCCTACTGGGCGCCGCTGTTCAACTACTCGATGAACTACGCCTACGTCTCGGACCTGAACTTCAAGCCTTACCCGGACGAGCTGCCGCGCTTCGTACTGTCGAGCTGGAAATAAGCACTTGCCCAGGCCAGTCGGCCAGCCTGGCTGTAAGGCGCATGCCGCGCCTTGCAGCAGGGTCAGCCACCCCGTCATTCCCTGAACACAAGGTCACTTGCCATGTTCGGATTTCTCTTGCGCCGCCTGGGTATTGCCCTGTGCGTAGCGATTACCGTGTCGGTGATCAGCTTTTCCCTGCTGCACCTGTCCGGCGATCTGGCCACTGCCATCGGCGGGCCGGAAGCCAGCAGCGAGCAGATCGAACAGATCCGCGTGCAGTACGGCCTCAACAAGCCGTTGGTTACGCAGTATTTCGAATGGCTGGCCGACGTGGTGCGTCTTGATCTGGGCGACTCGTTCTTCTTTCAGGAGTCGGTCTACAACCTGATCGCCTCACGGCTGTCGATCACCCTCGGGCTGGGTGCGATGGCCCTGAGTATTGCGCTGCTGATCGCCATTCCGCTGGGCGTGCTGGCCGCGGTGAAACGTGACACGTGGATTGATCGCCTGGCACTGAGCATCGCAGTACTGGGTCAGGCCATGCCGAGTTTCTGGTTCGCACTGATGCTGATCGTGGTGTTTTCGGTCACCCTGAAATGGCTGCCGGTATCCGGCAATTCGACCTGGGCGCACTTCGTGATGCCGGCCATCGCCCTCGGTTATTACGCCACGCCGGCGATCATGCGCCTGACCCGTGCGGGCATGCTCGACGTGCTCAACTCCGATTACATCCGCACCGCACGAGCCAAGGGCCTGCGCCCTGCCACCGTGCTGTTCAAGCATGCGCTGCGCAACGCGCTGATTCCGGTGGTGGCCCTCGCCGCCGTGGAATTCGGTTTCATGCTCGGCGGTTCGGTGGTCATCGAGACGGTTTTCTCGCTGCAGGGCATTGGCCAGCTGGCCTGGGACGCGATTGCCCGTGACGACTTCCCGGTGGTGCAGGCGGTCGTGCTGTTGATCGCGGTGATCTACATCGTCCTCACCCTGCTGGCCGACGTGCTCAACGCACTGCTCGACCCGCGCATCCGCGTGAAATAGGAGGCCCCATGAGCACAACCACCTCATCGCCGCTGCTGATCAACGATTACCAGCCTCCGGCGCGCAGCGTCTGGCGCACGTTACGCAGCAGCTTTGCGCATCGCGGCTTCGCCATCGGCGCGGTACTGCTGCTGGTCATCCTGCTCGGCGCGCTGTTCGCGCCCTGGCTGGCACCCTACGACCCTTATGCGCAGGACGTGATGCTGCGCATGAAACCGCCGGTGTGGATGGCCAACGGCACCTGGGACTACGTGCTGGGCACCGACAAACTGGGCCGCGATTACCTGTCACGCCTGCTCTACGGCGCACGCATCTCGCTGTTCATCGGCTTCTCGGCCGCGCTGATCTCCGGAATCATCGGCACCATCATGGGCCTGCTGGCCGGCTACTTCGGCGGCAAGACCGATGCGCTGATCAGCTATCTGATCACCACCCGCCTGGCGATGCCGGTGGTGATGATCGCGCTGGCCTCCGCATCGCTGATCGGTGGCTCGCTGAAAGTGGTGATCGTGCTGCTTGGCTGCCTGCTCTGGGACCGCTTTGCCGTGGTGGTCCGCGCCGCCGTGCAGCAGATTCGCGACGCTGAATACGTCGCCTCGGCCCAGGCCCTGGGTTGCTCGACGCTGCGCATTCTGGCCAGCGAGATCCTGCCCAATCTGGTCGGTGCGCTGATCGTCGTCGCTACGCTGGAAATGGCTCACGCGATCCTCCTCGAGTCGGCGCTTTCGTTTCTCGGGGTCGGCGTGCAGCCGCCCATTCCTTCATGGGGGCTGATGATCGCCGAGGGCAAACCGTACATGTTCTTTTCCCCTTGGGTCATCGCCATTCCCGGCGTCGCCCTGATGGTGCTGGTGCTGGGCATCAACCTGGTCGGTGACGGCCTGCGCGACCTGATCCTGCCCGACGGGCGCAACTGACAGAGGAGAGACGCACATGGCGCTGTTACATGTTGAAAACCTGCGTGTCGAGATTCCTCTCGGGCAAGACACGCTTCACGCAGTGCGCGGCCTGGACTTTCAGGTCGAGCGCGGCGAAATGCTGTGCATCGTCGGCGAGTCCGGCTGCGGCAAATCCCTGACGTCGCTGGCGCTCATGGACCTGCTGCCGCGCAAGGCCCGGCGTACCGCAACGACACTGAGCCTGGACGGCATCGACATGCTGACCCAGAGCGAGCGGCAGATGTGCGACCTGCGCGGCAACCGTCTGGCGATGATCTTTCAGGAGCCCATGACCTCGCTGAACCCGGCCTACAGCATTGGCGATCAGCTCAGCGAAGTGCTCACCCGACACCGCAAGGTGTCGCGCAAGGAGGCACTGCAGCGCGCCGCGCAGATGCTCGATAAAGTCGGAATCAGCAACGCGGGCGAGCGCTTGCGCCAGTATCCGCACCAATTGTCCGGCGGCCTGCGCCAGCGGGTGATCATCGCCATGGCCCTGATGTGCGAACCGGACGTGATCATCGCCGACGAACCGACCACCGCGCTGGACGTGACCATTCAGGCGCAGATCCTGCGCCTGATCCGCGACATTCAGAAGGAGCTGGGTCTGGCCGTGATCTTCATCACCCACGACCTGGGTCTGGTGGCACGTATCGCCGACCGGGTTGCGGTGATGTACGCCGGACAGATCGTCGAGACCGCCCCGGCCATCGAGTTGTTCGAGAACCCGCAACATCCCTATACCCGCGGTTTGCTGGCGAGCATTCCGATCCCCGGACGCACTCAGCCGGGCCAGCCGCTGGGGTCGATTCCAGGGCTGGTGCCCAGTCTGGTGGGCGAGCAACACGGCTGCGCATTTCGCAATCGCTGCCCGCAAGCGATCCCGGCCTGTGCCGACGACGTCCCGCCGATCAATAGCCACAACCACATGACTCGCTGCCTGTTTGCCGCAGCGGGCGCCGAACCTGTGTTTCACCGTGAGGGCGCACCGTCATGAATACCGCCGTGAAACAGGTTCCGACTGCCAGCGTCAAGAAAGACATTGCGCTGGAGCTGTGCGATATACGCCGCGAATTCAGCATCAGTCGTGGTTTTTTCAAACCCGATGCCACGCTCAAAGCCGTCGATGGTGTGTCGTTGCGCCTGATGCGCGGCGAAACACTCGGGCTGGTCGGCGAATCGGGTTGCGGTAAAAGTACCCTGGCGAAGATGCTGCTGGGGCTGCTTGCGCCCAGCAGCGGCGACGTACTGGTCAACGGCAAGCACCTCGCCGGCACCGACCGCAAGGAGATGGCGCGGCGCATTCAGCCGATCTTTCAGGACCCCTACTCGTCACTCAACCCGCGCAAGACCCTGCGCGAGATCGTCACGCTGCCGCTGATCGTGCATGGCATCGGCACCCCGGCAGAACGTCGCCAGCGCGCCGAAGCGATGATGGACGTGGTCGGCTTGCCCAAACGCGTGATCGACAGTTACCCGAGCCAGCTTTCCGGTGGCCAGCGCCAGCGTGTGGCGATTGCCCGGGCGCTGGTGATGCGTCCGGATGTGTTGATCTGCGACGAGCCGACTTCGGCGCTGGACGTTTCGGTGCAGGCGCAGATCCTCAATCTGTTGCAGGACCTCAAGCAGGAGTTCGGCCTGACTTACCTGCTGATCAGCCACAACCTGGCCGTCATCGAACATCTGGCCGACCGCGTGGCGGTCATGTACCTGGGGCGGATCGTTGAAGAGCGCAGCCGCGAATCCTTGTTCGCCCGGCCCGGCCATCCCTACACCCAGGCGTTACTGGACTCGGTGCTGACCCCGGACCCGCACCTGGGCATTCCCGACCTGGGTTTGCACGGGACCTTTCCCAATCCCATGTCGCCGCCGTCCGGCTGCGCCTTTCATCCGCGCTGCCCGGCGTGCATGCCGGTGTGCAAGGAAAAAGCCCCGGCCATTGGCCGCATGGAAGGCGGAACCGTTCGCTGCCACCTGCACGACACCTCGAAACCTCTGGAGCAGATACCCTCATGAGTAGCCGTTCGCACGCCATCGAAAACGTCACTGAACAGTTCGACAACGGCGCGTTTTTCGCCCTGCTCGGCAAAAGCGTTGCCTACCCGACCCAGAGCCAGGAGGCCGAGAGCCTGCCCGAGCTGTATCGTTATCTTCATGAGTTCATCACCCCGCATGTCGAGCGCCTGGGTTTCAGCGTTACCGTGCATGACAACCCGGTCGCCGGGCGTGGCCCGCTGATGATCGCCACGCGCATCGAAGCCGCTGAACTGCCGACGCTGCTCAGTTACGGCCACGGCGACGTGGTTCGCGGCTATGACGCACAGTGGCAGACCGGCCTGTCGCCATGGCAGGTGATCGAACGTGGCGAGCGCTGGTACGGGCGCGGCACCGCCGACAACAAGGGCCAGCACCTGATCAACCTGACGGCACTGGAGCAGACCCTCAAGGCTCGCGATGGCAAGCTGGGCTTCAACGTCAAACTGCTTCTGGAAATGGGCGAAGAAGATGGCTCTCCCGGCCTGAGCGCGTTCTGCCAGGCCCATTCTGAAGAGCTCGCCGCCGACATCTTTATCGCCTCCGATGGCCCGCGCCTCGCAGCGGCACGCCCTACCCTGTTTCTCGGCTCGCGCGGGGTGTTCAACTTCGAGCTGACGGTGAACCTGCGCGAAGGCGCGCACCATTCCGGCAATTGGGGCGGCCTGCTGGCTAACCCGGGCATCATTCTGGCCAATGCCATCGCCAGCATGGTCGATGAGCATGGCCGGGTGAAAGTTGCAGGGCTGATGCCCAAAGCCATCCCTGACGCAGTGAAGGCCGCGTTGGCGGATATCGAGGTCGGCGGCGGCCCCGGCGACCCGGACATCGACGCCGACTGGGGCAACCCGGCGCTGTCGCTCAGCGAAAAAGTCTTCGGCTGGAACACCCTCGACGTGCTCGCTTTCAAGACCGGCAACCCGGACGCCCCGGTACACGCCATTCCCGGCAAGGCTCACGCGTTGTGTCACATTCGCTTTGTGGTCGACAGCGATTACAACGCCTTCATCCCCGCGGTGCGCGCGCACCTGGATGCCCATGGCTTCGATCGCGTCGAGGTCAGGCAGACCCGCATGGACGTGATGCACGCCACGCGCCTGTCGCCGGACAGCCCGTGGGTCGGCTGGGCGCTGGATTCGCTGGCCGCCACCACGGGCAAGAAACCTGCGCTGCTGCCCAATCTGGGCGGTTCGCTGCCCAATGACGTGTTCGCTGAAGTGCTGGGCCTGCCGACGGTCTGGGTGCCACACTCATACCCGGCGTGCTCGCAGCATGCACCTGACGAGCACTTGCTGGCTCCGGTGGTCAAGGAGAGCCTGCAAATCATGGCCGGACTGTTCTGGGACCTGGGCACGGACGGCGCACGACTGACCCGGGAACAACGGGCACAGGAGCTGAGTGAATGAATGAAGCACAACTGCACGCCACTGCGTGGCTGGCTGAGCAATATGAGGCGATGGAAGCGCTGCTGCAGCGCCTGGTCGATACCGATTCCAACAGTTATGACAAGGTCGGCGTCGACGCAGTCGGTGAGCTGCTCTGCGCGCAATTGCAGGCTGACGGAATCAGCGTCCAGCGTATCCCGGTCGAGGGTTTCGGCGATGTGCTGCTAGCTGAACTGCCCGGTGGACCCGGCAAGCCGGTGCTGTTGCTTGGGCACCGCGACACGGTGTTTCCGAAAGGCACCACGTCCACCCGCGGCTATACCAGGGACGCCGAGCTGGCCTACGGCCCTGGCGTGGCCGACATGAAAGGCGGACTGGTGCTCAACTGCTTTGCGCTGAAGGCGTTGAAGCGCGCAGGCCCGCTGCCGTTCCCGGTGCAGATTCTGTATACCGGCGACGAGGAAATCGGCTCCGCCAGCGCTCGCAATCACATCGAACACTACGCCCGCCAGGCGCGCGCGGTGCTCAACCCCGAGCCGGGACGCGCCAGTGGCAATGTGGTCAGCGCGCGCAAAGGCGGTGCCACGCTGATCATCGAAGTCAGCGGCCGCGCGGCGCATTCAGGGGTCAATCATGCCGACGGCGCCAGCGCCATTCAGGCGCTGGCGCACAAGATAATCAAGTTGCATGCGTTGACTGATTACGCGGCGGGCATCACCACCAATGTCGGGCTGATCTCCGGCGGTACCTCCAGCAATACGGTAGCGCCCAGCGCCACGGCGAAGCTCGATGTGCGTTTTGTCGAGCTTCGCCAATGGGCGGAAATACTTGCAGCCGTGCAGGCTATCGTCGCCGAAGAGGAACTGTCCGGCACGTCGGCCAGACTGCTGGAAGCCACCACCTTCCTGCCGATGGAAGCCCGGCACAGTACCGAGTTGCTGAGTATTTATCAGGGCCTCGCGCAGGAGCTGGGTTTTAGCGTTGAGGGCGAATTCACCGGAGGCTGCGCCGACTCGGGCTTCACCGCCAGCCTGGGGATCCCGACCCTGTGCGGCCTTGGCCCGGTGGGCGGCAAGGTCCACACCGACCGCGAGTACCTGGAACTGAACACCCTGGTGCCCAGAGGCCAGGCACTGGTCGCGACGATTCTGGCGCTGGGGGATGTGTGACGCAGAGCGTCACGAACTGCATTCCCACGCGGAGCGTGCGGAACGATGAACATTCGGGCCAGTACCGTACCCATGCTCCGCACCCAGCGTTATACCTAAGTCCAGCGAGGAACACTCCATGCAAAACTCGTCCGAGCTGCTCGGTAAATCCGCCACCGAACTGCGTGCGCTGATCGGCAACAAACAGCTCTCTCCGGTGGAATTGCTGGAGGCCTGTATCGAGCGGATTGAAAGCCTGAACCCGAAGATCAATGCCTTCGCCGCGACCTGTTTCGAGCGCGCCCGCGACGAGGCACTGCTGGCCGAACAGGCCGTCACGCAAGGCAAGCCGCTGGGGCTGCTGCATGGCCTGCCAATCGGCATCAAGGACCTGGAAGAAACCGCCGGGGTCCTCACCACCTACGGCTCGCAACTGTTTCGCGACAACATTCCCGCGCAGGACAACCTGTTCGTCGCCCGCCTGCGTGCGGCCGGGGCAATCATGGTCGGCAAGACCAATGTTCCGGAACTGGGCGCAGGCGCCAATACCCGCAATGTGGTGTGGGGCGCGACCGGTAACCCGTTCAATCCCGAGCTGAATGCCGGCGGTTCCTCGGGCGGATCAGCCGCCGCACTGGCCGTGGACATGGTGCCGTTGTGCAGCGGCTCGGACACCGGCGGTTCGCTGCGCATTCCCGCGGCGCTGTGCGGTATCGTCGGCCTGCGTCCTTCGCCCGGGCTGGTGCCGAGTGAGCGCAAAAAGCTCGGCTGGACACCGATTTCAGTGGTAGGCCCGATGGGCCGCAATGTTGCCGATACCCTGCTGCAACTGCGCGCCAGCGCCGGGTTGGGGCAGTCCGACCCGTTGAGTTATGCCATCGCCGCCGACGAGTTCGCACCGCGCCCGATCGACCTCAGCCAGTTGCGCGTCGGCTACAGCGAAGACTTCGGCGCGTGTGCTGTGGATGACAGAATCCGTGCCGTGTTTCGGGAAAAGATCAGCGCCCTGAAATCGCTGTTCAAGTCCTGCGAAGCCATCGACCTGAACCTGACCAGCGCCCATCGCACCTTCGACGTCCTGCGTGCCGAAGCCTTCGTCGCCGGGCTGCAGGACGCTCACGACCGCGATCCTGATGCACTGGGGCCCAACACCCGCGCCAATTTCGACATGGGTGCCGCGATGTCGCTGCAGGACTGCGTCAAGGCGCATGGCGAGCAAAGCCGGATCTTTCGCGGCTTTCAGAAACAATTCGAACACTACGACCTGATCCTCGCGCCCACCACGCCAGTCTCGCCCTTCCCCTGGAGCGAGCTGTACCTGCGCGAAGTCAACGGCGTGCCGCTGGACAATTACTATCGCTGGCTGGCGCTGTGCTACACCATCACCCTGACCACCAACCCGGCGCTGTCCCTGCCCTGCGGCACCGACCACAACGGCATGCCGTTCGGGCTGCAGGTGATCGGCGGATTTCGTGGCGATGCGAAACTGCTGGCCTGCGCTGCAGCGATCGAGCAGGCAACACTGAATGATCCACGCCTGTCACGTCCGCGTCCCGACCTGCAGAAACTGCTGGCCTCGGCGGTCGACCTGACCCACATCGTCACGCATCCGCCGATTTATGGCGGGTCGAGAACGGGCAAGCCGGAGATCGGTGCGATGTGAAGACGTCGCTCAGACCACCGTCATACCATCCCGCCCCACCACTACATTGCCCGGCAACTGTTTGGAGTGCCTCATCAACCACGCATCCAGCGTATGGCCGACGTGCGTCAGCACCGCCCTGCCCGGTCGCAGCCACTCGATGGTTTGCAGCGCCAGGGTCAGGTCGTTGTGATTACGCGGCGGCTGAGGCTGTGGAGGCATCGAGCAGTCGAGCACCAGCAGATCCAGCGGTGCACGTTGTAGGTACTCGCGGGTGTCGTCGGGCAGGCCGACGGTGTCGGTCAGGTAGGCAAAACGTTGCCCGTCACCTTCGAACAGGTAGCCGAACGTAGGCTTTGAGTGCGTCAGTGGCAGCGCTGTGACCTGCAACGCGCCCAGTGCACGGCGTTCGAAGGCCGCGAATGGCTGGCTGAAATCCAGAATGCCAGGGTGCTTGTAGAGGTCGGCCAGGCCTTCCGGATCCGCCGGGCCGTGCACCGGAATCACCAGCCCCTGGCCCCAGCGCAGGTGCAACAGCCCCTGCGCATGGTCGGCGTGGTAATGCGTCTGCAGAATCCCGCTCAGGCTGCGCGGCGGGAAACGCTCGGTGAGGTCGGTCAGGCCACTGTCGATCAACCAGCGCTGGTCGGCGCACTCGATCAGCGCGCTGCACGGCAAGCGGCGCAGATCATGATTGGTCCGCGCGGCAGCACACGCCACACACTGACAACCGTAGACCGGCACCTGCCGGGCGTCACCGGTGCCCAACAGGGTCAGGCGCATGCGTGACGCTTGTCGAGCAGGCCGAGCAGCGTGGCAACGGTGTGTTGCAGGTCAGCGGAATTATCCAGCGGGAAGACCTGCGGGTTGCTCGCCAGCAAATCTCCGGCAAAGCGCGAGTTGCGCGCAAGGCGCTCCTCGATTTCCGCGAGGCTTTCCCGGTTGCGTGCCAGCAGGCGCTTGCGCAACACCTCCTGATTGACCGTCAGCAACACCGCCAGCAGCGTGGGATAGCGCGCCTGCGCCTTTTGCAGATGCGCCCGGGAGCCGTTGATCAGGACGTCATGGCCTTCCAGCAGCCACTGATCGATCTCGACGGGAATGCCGTAGTGCAGACCATTGGCCTGCCAGCTCAGGGCGAACGCGCCTCGCTCGCGCATCTGCTCGAACTGCTCGACAGTCACCGCCTGCGCCGCCTCGCCCACCGCTTCGGCGGAACGGGTGATGACCCGCCGAACGATCCGGCAATCACGTTGCGCCAGGGTATCCCGGGCCGCGTCCAGCAGGCTGTCCTTGCCTGATCCGGACGGCCCGATGAGATAGATCAACCTGCCAACCATCAAAACACCCTCTTGCCTTGTCGCCAGACCTTGTCGATAACCGGCAGGCCGGCATGATCACGTGCCTGGATCAGATCTGCGCGCAGCCCGACACGTATTTCACCACGATCCGCCAACCCGGCAGCCACGGCCGGCGTGTGGCTGACCATGTTGATCGCCTGCGGCAGGTCACATGCGTTGTCCTGAGCGGCGAGCATGAATGCAGCCTGCAACAAGCTGGCCGGGTAGTAATCGCTGGACAGAATATCCAGCAGCCCGTCCGTGGCCAGCGATGCTGCCGCCACGTTACCGGAGTGCGAGCCGCCGCGCACGATGTTCGGTGCGCCCATCAACACGCTCATGCCCAGTTGCCGACAGCCACGGGCCGCTTCGAGTGTGGTCGGGAACTCGGCGATGTTCATGCCGAAACCCGCCGACTCCTCGACATGCGCCATGGTTGCATCGTCGTGGCTGGCAATCGACAGGCCGCGCGCCAGGCACAGTTCGACGATCGCACGCCGGTAACGGTCGGCGTACTCGTTGGAGTTGGCCACCTGTTCAACGATGAAACGGTCCATTTCCTCGTTGTTCATGTGGTACTTGCCCATGTAGTACTCGCGGTACTTGGACTCCAGGGCAAACTGACGCTGGCCGGGCGCGTGGTCCATCACCGAGACCAGTTGCACCAGTGGCTGGTCCACCAGATCGCGAAACACGCTCAAGGTATCCGGGTGGCTGACCTCGCAGCGCAGGTGCAGCAGGTGCTCGGCACGAGTCAGGCCTGCCGCGTTGGCGTCGGCAATCGCCTGCAGCATGGCGGGCAATTGTTGCATGCGCTTGCCTTTGGGGTTGATGTCGCCGATCGACAGCGCGTCGAACACCGTGGTGATGCCCGCTGCGACGATTTGCGCATCGTGGCTGATCACCGCGGACATCGACGGCCAATCAACGCCCGGACGCGGCGACAGGTGCTTTTCGAGGTTGTCGGTGTGCAATTCCACCAACCCCGGCAGCAGGTAATCGCCCTGCATGTCCTGAGCCTGACTCAACTGGCTGCATCCACTCTCGACCTCGGCAATCAGGCCGTCACGGACCACCACAGTGCCGGTGAATACCTGCTCGGCCGTCACCACGCGGGCGTTACTGAAAACCTGTTCGTTCAGCATTGCAGCAACTCCTTGGCGGTGAGGTCCACCGGGGTCATGTCGAGTTGACGATTGGCGACTGCCTCGCGGGCGTCGCGGTCATGGAAGATACCGATCAGGGCTGCACCGGCCCGTTTGGCCTCATCGACCAGCTCCAGCACCACCCGGCGGTTGGCGTCGTCCAGCGACGCAGTCGGTTCGTCGAGCAGCAGCACCGGCCATGGCACCATGAATGCGCGCGCGATGTTGATGCGCTGCTGTTCGCCACCGGAAAACGTACTGGGCGCCAGCGGCCACAAACGCTGCGGAATGTTCAGCCGCCCCAGCAGCAGTTGCGCACGCTCCTGCGCCTGCTCACGGGACCAGCCGCGCGCCAGGGCCGGTTCCATGACCACGTCCAGGCTGGACACACGCGGGATCACGCGCAGGAACTGGCTGACGTAGCCGAGCGTCTTGCGTCGCACCTCAAGCACCTGGCGCGGGGTTGCGCCGACCAGTTCGGTCCACTCGCCTTCATGCTGCACGCGAATGCTGCCGGCGGCAGGCAGGTAATTGCCGTACAGGGTGCGCAGCAGCGTGCTTTTGCCCGCGCCGGATTGCCCGCTGAGCACCAGGCATTCGCCGGCGCGCACCGAGAAATTCAGGCCGCGCAGTACATTGAGGACTACACCGTTGTGCTGATGCAGGGTGAAGGTTTTCGACAGGTCACGGACCTCGATCAACGTTGTCATCGGGCTCACCTCTTCTGTACAGGCTGTTCGGACAGTGCGGCTCATGGCTGCAATACCGAGGACACCAGCAGTTGCGAATACGGGTGCTGCGGGTCATCGAGAATCTGGTCGGTCAGGCCGCTTTCGACCACTTCCGAGCGACGCATGACCATCAGCCGGTCAGCCAGCAGCCGCGCGACCGCCAGATCATGGGTGACGATGACCACGGCCAGATCCAGTTCGCGCACCAGCCCGCGCAACAGATCGAGCAAGCGGGCCTGCACCGATACGTCGAGCCCGCCGGTGGGTTCGTCCATGAACACCAGTCTGGGGCTGGAGACCAGATTGCGGGCGATTTGCAGGCGCTGCTGCATGCCGCCGGAAAAAGTCCGCGGCAAGTCGTCGATGCGCTGCGGATCGATCTCCACCTGGGTCAGCCAGTCCAGCGCGGCACCGCGCAACTGCTGATAATTGCGTACCCCCTGCGCCATCAGACGCTCGCCGATATTGGCGCCGGCCGACACGCCCATGCGCAGACCATCGCGCGGATTCTGTTCGACAAAGCCCCACTCGGTGCGCAGCAACGTGCGCCGCTGCGCCTCACTGGCGCTGTACAGGTCGAACCAGTCGCCCTCCTTGCTGCGATAGTCGATGCTGCCGCGGTCCGGCGGGCAACGTCCGCTCAACAGCGAGAGCAGCGTGGATTTCCCCGAGCCGGACTCGCCAACGATGCCCAGCACTTCACCGGGATACAGATCGAAACTGACGTCCTGACAGCCCTTCTGCACACCGTACAGACGGGTCAGACCGCGTACCTTGAGCAGCGGCTGCACAGCCTCGGGAAGGCGCTCGCCCGCCGGGTCCAGTGAACGTGCACTGATCATCGGTCGTTCTCCTGCTGTTTGACGCGCTGGGCGCAGTAATCGGTGTCGGAACAGACAAAGCTCTGCGTCCCGGCATCGTCGAGAATCAGCTCGTCGAGAAAGGAATCATGGCTGCCGCAAATAGCACAGCACTGCTCCCAGCGTTGCACCTCGAACGGGTGATCTTCAAAGTCCAGACTCACCACCTGCGTATACGGCGGCACGGCGTACAGACGCTTTTCGCGCCCCGCACCGAACAGCATCAATGCCGGGCTCATGTGCAGCTTGGGGTTATCGAATTTGGGAATCGGCGACGGGTCCATCACATAGCGTTCATCGACCATCACCGGGTAGGCGTAACTGGTGGCGATATGGCCGAAAGTGGCGATGTCCTCGTAGAGTTTGACGTGCATGACGCCGTAATCATCCAGCGCGTGCATGGTCCGGGTCTCGGTTTCCGAGGGCTCGATGAAACGCAGCGGCTCGGGAATCGGCACCTGATAGACCATGATCTGATCGGCGTGCAGCGGTGTTTCCGGGATCCGGTGACGGGTCTGGATAACCGTCGCCTCGGGCGTGCGTTCGGTGGTGGCGATGCCGGCCGTGCGGGCAAAGAAACGCCTGATCGAGACCGCGTTGGTGGTGTCGTCAGCGCCCTGGTCGATGACCTTGAGCACATCATCGGCGCCCAGGATCGCCGCGGTCAGTTGCATCCCGCCGGTGCCCCAGCCATACGGCAGCGGCATTTCGCGGCCGCCGAACGGCACCTGATAACCGGGGATCGCCACCGCCTTGAGCAAGGCGCGGCGAATCATGCGTTTGGTCTGCTCGTCCAGATAAGCGAAGTTGTAGGCCTCGTCCCGTGCAGGCCTTTGCTGTGCGGTGTTCATCGGTGCATGAGTCATTGGTCGCTCCCCGGTTTCGGTGCAGACGTGCGCAGCTTGCGAATCAGCTCCAGTTCGGACTGAAAGTCCACGTAATGCGGCAGCTTGAGGTGCGAGACGAAACCCGCCGCTTCAACGTTGTCGCAGTGCGCCAGGACGAACTCTTCCTGCTGGGCTGGTGAGACGATCTCTTCATTGAATTCCTCGGCGCGCAGCGAACGGTCCACCAGTGCCATGCCCATCGCCTTGCGCTCCGCGTTGCCGAACGCCAGACCGTAACCGCGGGTAAACTGCGCGGGTTCGCTGGCCGAGCCGACGAACTGATTGACCATCTCGCATTCGGTGACTTCGATGTCGCCAATCACAATCGGGAAACCCAGTTCTTCAGGTTCGATCCAGACTTCCACTTCGCCGATACGGATTTCTCCGGCGAACGGGTGATTACGGCCATAACCGCGCTGGGTCGAATAACCCAGCGCCAGCAGGAACCCCTCATCGCCACGCGCCAGTGCCTGCAGGCGCTGGGCACGGCTGGACGGATACTCCAGGGGCTCGCGGGTGATGTCCGCTACGCGCTCGCCATCGTCGACTTCGGGCTTCATCAGCCCTTCTTTGGCCAGCAACCCGAGCACTCGCGGACAGGGCTCCAGCGTGGCGTGCGGGGTGACTTCCGGGCCCGGGTGCTCACCTTCGGCCAGCAAGGTGAAATCCAGCAAGCGGTGGGTGTAGTCGAAGGTCGGCCCCAGCAATTGACCGCCGGGGAGGTCCTTGAACGTGGCCGACAAGCGACGGTTGAGCTGCATGTCCGAGGTGTCGATGGGCAGGCTGGCGCAGAAGCGCGTCAACGTGGTGCGATAGGCGCGCAGCAGGAAGATCGCTTCGATCAGATCGCCCGCCGATTGCTTGATCGCCAGCGCAGCCAGCTGCGGGTCGTACAGCGACCCTTCGCTCATGACCCGTGCTACCGCCAGCGGCAGTTGCTGACGGATCTGCTCGACGTCGAGTTCAGCGATGCCGGTGTCGCCACGACGCCTGCTGGCCAGCAGGCGGTGAGCGTTATCGATGGCCTGTTCGCCACCCTTGACCGCGACGTACATCAGGCACACTCCTGCACGCGAGTGCTGCGTGGCAAGCCGAGCAGTCGATTGCCCGAGACAAAGAACACATCCAGCCCGCAAGGAAAAACATTACGCGCTTCACGTGCGGCCCAGAAACCTTGATCCAGCGGCAGCGCCACCGAATGGTGTCGCTCGATGCCCGGACCGCTCCAGGCAAGCATCCGCCCGCCTTGCAGGTCAGGTAGCTGGATCAGCAAGGTGCAGGACTGATCCGGGTAGCGGTCATTGCCGGTATCGAAATCGTGCAGTTGCAGGGCCGTCGCCGCATCGAGCAACGCGAAGCGCGCTGCGTGCCGCTCAGTGACAATCGGGCTGCCGCAATGAAAGGCAATGTTCGCGCGAATCGCCGGGGTATCGAATGCCGGTGCCAGCCACACTGGCGTGTCCAGATCCAGCAACGCCAGGCACAAGGCGTGGGTTGCACTGTCCAGGCCCTGCAAGGCCGGCGGCTGATGCGCGGTGGGCAAGGTCTGGATCACGCCCGGCCCGGACAACGCCTTGAGGGCGACACGAAAACTGCGCTGGGCATCCAGTACCGGATCGCTGAAGGCAGGTTGCAAAAGAACGGCGTTCATCAGTCTTCTCCTCGGACCAGGGTAAAGAATTCGACTTTGGTTGCCGCGGCCTCGGCGTCCTTGCGCGCCCGACGCTCGGCTTGCGCACGCGCCAGCGGCTCGATCAGTTCGCACAGCCACCAGGCCTGCTGCGCGCCTTGCAAATGCGCGTCGGCCAGCGCCGCCAGTTCAGCGTGGCGCTTGTCGCGTCCCGCCAGATAGCTGTAGCCGGTGCGCCCATCGGCCAGACGCACCACACAGCGCGTCACGCTCATTTCGCCGAGGTTGAAAGCGGAACCAGTGCCGCCCATACGGCCGCGCACCAGGGTCATGCCGATTTCCGGGGCGCGGATCATCTGGTAATCGGTGTCGCGTAGCGCCGCTTCGTGGCGGTTCAACTGCTCGCGGCTCGGCTGATCGGCATGAGCGCGGGCCAGTACGCCCATCCAGTGCTGACGCGCCGTTGTTTCGGGAGTTGCTTGCATGGAACACCTCGGTGTCAGGTCGTCTTGAAAGGAGTCGCCACTTGATACTGGAAACGATCGGCGCGGCTGACCGAGCGGGAAAGCTCCACCGGCAGCCCCGCCGCGTCGCAGGAAACCGTCAGTACGGTCAGCGCCGGCATGTGTCTGGGCATCAGCAACCACGCGGCCTCTTCACGGGACGGCAGGCGTGCGCCGATCAGGCTCTGCGCACGGCTCAACGGCAACTCGCGCTCAGCCAGGTACTGGCGCACCGAGCCGCCGCGGTAATCGGCCAGCAAATCGCTGTAACGGGCGCTGTAGCGGTGGAAGATCAGGCTGACCGCCTGGCCGTCCAGTTTGCGCAGTGTCTGCAGTTCGATCAGCGGCGCGTGCTCGTCCACTCCCAGATGCTGGGCATCTTCACGGCTGGCCTGACATTCCTGACGACGCAGCAGGATCGCTTCCACGCCCAGGCCCTGCGCCGACCAGGATTTGCTATAGGCGCTATCAGCCTGCATCGGATAAATCAGCGGACGCTCCAGCACTTGAGTGCCTTTGCCCTGACGTCGCAACACGCTGCCCTCACGCACCAGTTCATCGACCGCGCGGCGAATGGTGTGGCGGTTGACGCTGAAGCGCTCGGCCAGCTGAAATTCGGCGGGCAGGAAATCGCCGGGCTGATAGGTGGTCAGCTCTTCACGCAAGATGTTGGCGAGCTCGTGGTACATCGGGCTAACTTGTCTAGACAACTGCATGGTTAAAAAAAGTGTTCATTGAACACCCCTCTTCTGTCAGATGAATTGCTTGCGCAGGCGCTGCGACATGATGTCGATGACGCTTACCACAACGATGATCACCAGCAGCACGGCGCTGGTCTGGACGAACGCAAAGGCGCGAATGTTTTCCCAGAGAATAACCCCGATGCCGCCTGCGCCGACCATTCCTACCACGGTTGCCGAGCGCACATTGGATTCGAACCGGTATAGAGCATAGGAGATCCACAGCGGCATGACCTGCGGAATGACCCCGTAGATGACTTCCTGCAAGGCGCTGGCACCGGTGGCGCGCACGCCTTCGACCGGTCCGGGCTCGATGGCTTCGACAGCTTCGGCGAACAGTTTGGCGAGGACCCCGGTGGTGCTGATCCACAGCGCCAGCACCCCGGCGAACGGCCCCAGCCCGACGGCGACCACGAACAGCATCGCGAAGACCATCTCGTTGATCGAACGAAACGCGTCCATGCAGCGCCGCAGCGGCAGATGAATCCACCACGGCGTGATGTTCTCGGCGCACAGAATGCCCAGCGGTATCGAGCAGACAATCGCCAGTGCCGTGCCCCACAGGGCGATCTGGATAGTCACCAGCATTTCCTTGAGGTAACTGCGCCACTCACGGAAGTCCGGCGGAAAGAAATCGGCGGCGAATGTGGCCATGTTCGACGAGTCGCGAACCAGTGCCATCGGGTTCATTTCTGCGCCGTGCCAGGCCCAGGCCAGTGCAGCGAGCAACAGGCCCCAGCCCAGATAACGGGACCTGTTGGGTTTGCCCGCAACCTGGGTATAGGCAACGTGAGTGGTCATGACGAACTCCTGATCGTGAACGGCTGGCTCAACCTGCGGAGCTGCCTGCGGTTTTCTGGTTCAGCTCGGTGATACGCTCCTGCAACTTGCTCAGGCTGGCATCGATCTCCTTGAGACGGGTGGCTTTCTCCTGCTCATCCAGCGTGGTGCTGGCCACCACTTCGGTGCGCTGCTTGAACAGTTCGAGCTGGCGAATGGGCAACAACTGGTCGTCGCTGGACTTGAGGAACTTGCCCATCTGCATGTTCTTCAGGACGGTTTTCTCTTCATCGGTATTGCCGTAACTGGTGAAGAATTCACGAATCCTGGCCTTGTCCTGGTCCGACAGCGCCTTGCTCCAGACAATCGGGTCGGCCGGGATCAGCGGCGATTTCCAGATAACCTTGAGTTGCTCGACCTTGTCGGGCTGGGTCACGGCCAGGCGATCCCAGCTTTCGGTGTTGAAGGTCGCAACGTCCAGCTGCCCCTTGGCAACACTCAGGGCGTTGACTTCATGACTGGAGTTCAAGGTGCGCTTGAAGGCGGTGGACGCATCGACGTGGTTTTTCGCAAACACGTAATAACCTGGCACCAGATAGCCCGAAGTGGAGTTCGGGTCACCGTTGCCGAAGGTCAGGCTCCTGGCGTTCTTGAGCATGTCTTCGACGCTATTGATCGGGCTGTCCTTGCGCACGATCAGCAGGCTCCAGTAGCCCGCGTCACCGTTGGCGGCCGAGGTCTGGGCAAAGATCTCGCCGTTGGAGCGGTCCACCGCTTCCATCGCCGCCTTGTTGCCCAGCCAGGCCACGTCCACCTTGTTGAAGCGCATGCCCTGAATCAGGCCGGCGTAGTCCGAGGCGAAGGTGGCGTTGACCTTAAGACCGGTCTTGCGGCTCATGTCATCGAGAAACGGCTGCCAGATACTTTTCAGGTTTTGCGAAGACTCGGTGGACATGATGCCGAAATTGATGGCTTTTTCTTCTGCGGCCTGGACCGTGCCCAACGCGCAGGCAGTCAGCAAGGCGGCAGAGGCGAGAAGACGACCGATACGCTTGAACATGCAGGCTCTCCGGAAAATGTCAGGTGGGGGATGTTGAAGCGACGTCAGACCTTGGCCAGCGTGAGGCGGGCTTTTTGCCGCACGCGCTGGCTTCGCTCGGTGATCATCAGACTCGCATCCGCGTCAGCACCGTAGAGGTCGTTGAGGAACTGTTTGCTGAGGTCCTGCGCCTGGCCATCAAAATGGATGCGCCCGGACTTGAGGGCCACAGCACGCGGGCAATAGCGCACGGCATAATCGACCTGATGCAGGGTCACCACGACCGTCTTGCCGTCGCGGCGGTTGATGTCGGCGAGAATTTCCATGACACGTCGGGCCGATTCCGGGTCCAGCGAGGCAATCGGTTCGTCGGCGAGGATCACTTCGGCGCGCTGGGTCAAGGCACGGGCAATCGCCACCCGCTGCTGCTGTCCGCCGGACAGGGTCGAAGCCCGTTGCGCAGCAAGGTCTGCCAGCCCGACCCTTTCCAGCGCGACCATCGCACGCTGTTTTTCCTCGTTATTGAACAGCGCCAGACTGCCGCGCCAGCGCGGCATGCGCCCCAGGCAACCGAGCAGGACGTTGTCGAGCACGCTGAGGCGGTTGACCAGATTGAATTGCTGAAAGATATAGCCGATATCGGCGCGCAAACGTCGCACCTGGCTGTTGAGGCGACCGGAGGACTGAACCTCGCGCCCCAGTACCTGAACCTGACCGCCATTGCTGCGATCACAGCACGCCAGGCCGGCGAGATGCCGAAGCAGCGTTGACTTGCCCGAACCGGAAGCGCCAATCAGCGCAACCATCTCGCCGGGTTGTATAGACAACGCAAGGTCAATGAGCGCGCTTTTGTGGGAAAAGGTCTTGTTCAGGCCTTGTACATGAATGGCTTCGTTCATGAGGCTTCTCGGTCTGCACACAACCCGGGACAGGTCGCATTCGGTTGTCAACCAAACTGAACCTGTGTTGTTGCAGCCTCATGAAGCTCGAATGACGGGGTCATAACAGTTTGTCGCAGATGTTGTTGCGATGCGCACATGGTCAGCGATGCAGGGCGTCGGGATGCGATTCCAGATGCTCTGTCTGCGCCGCCCGGGTATGAGCAACGGCGCAGAGAGTGGCCGGATCAGATCCGGAAGCTGCCTACCAGTTGCTGCAGACGGGCAGCCTGCTCTTCCAGCGAGTTGCAGGCTTCCAGGGTCTGGCGCAGGTTGTCGACACCCAGCTGGTTGAGGGTGTTGATGTGAGTGATGTCGACATTGATCGACTCGACCACCGAGGTCTGTTCCTCGGTTGCCGCCGCGACCGACTGGTTCATGCCGTTGATCTCTTCGATACGGCGGGTCACGCTGCCCAGACGCTCGCCGGCCAGGTTGGCGATGCCGACGCTGTCCTCGCTCTGACGCTGGCTCTCGGTCATGTTGGTCACTGCGTCGCGAGCGCCGACCTGCAGCTCTTCGATCATGGTCTGCACTTGCTGGGCAGAATCCTGAGTGCGATGCGCAAGGTTGCGTACTTCGTCGGCCACTACCGCGAACCCGCGCCCTGCTTCACCGGCACGCGCTGCTTCGATGGCTGCGTTGAGCGCCAGCAGGTTGGTCTGCTGGGAAATGCTGGTGATCACCTCGAGAATCTGCCCGATGTTGGCAGTCTTGCCATTCAGGCTTTCGATGTTCACGCACGACTCGCTGATCTTCCCGGACAGCTCGTTCATCGCCTTGATGGTCTGCTGCACGACGTTCTGGCCGTCGCTGGCCAGGCCGCTCGCATCGCTCGACTGCTGCGAGGTGCGTGCCGCATTCTGGGCGATTTCCTGGGCTGCTGCGCCCAGTTCGTTGATCGCCGCCGCCACGCTTTCGGTACGGTTGGCCTGCTGGTCGGAGTTGCCCATCGAGGCGTTGGAGACCTTGACCACCCGGGTGGCAACCTCACCCAATTGCGCGGCAGTCGAAGCCACTTCACGGATCGAGGTGTGAATACGCTCGACGAAACGGTTGAACGACTCGGCCAGTTCGCCGAACTCATCCTGCGAGGTGATTGCCAGACGCTTGGTCAGATCGCCCTCGCCGTCAGCGATGTCACGCATCGCCCGACCCATCTGATGCAAGGGTTGCATCAGCACGCGAATCAACAGGCCCAGCAGCAGGATGATCACCACCACCACTACCACCATGGCCGTGATGGCCGAGGCACGGAACTCGGCCAACATGGCATAGGCGGAATCCTGCTCGAGGACCAGTGCCACGTACCAGTTGGCCGTCGAAACACCTTGAACAGGCGTGAAGGAAATGATCTCCGGCTTTTTACCGGAGTCGATTTCAGTCACGCCGGTGGTAATTTTCGGAGTATTGGTCGGGTAGGCTTCACTGATGTTCTTGAGCACCAGTTTGCTGTCCGGATGCACCAGAATCTTGCCGTCGGCACTGACCAGGAATGCATAGCCATGGCCATCGAAGTTCAGCGAGTTGATGATCTTGGTGACGTTGTCCAGAGCGATATCAGCACCGGCCACGCCCACGAACTGATTCTGAAACTTGACCGGGGTGGCCATGGTCATGACCAGCTTGCCGGAGGATGCCGCGATGTAGGGTTCGGTCACAATGGTGCCCGGCGCATTCTGTGCCGCCTTGTACCAGCCACGCGCACGCGGATCGTAGTCAGCCGGGCGATTGGCCGACGGCACCGAGAACATTACGCCTTCGGTGCTGCCAAAGTAGCTCAGTTGAAAGCTTTCGCTGTAGGCAGGCAGGCCGATGGCGCGCTGCAACTGGGGCAGCTCCTTGCCATCCGCGGCGATTTGCTGCGACATCGACTGCAGCAATTGCATGCGGCTTTCCAGCCAGGTCTGAATGTTTTGTGTGGTGAGCGTACCCAGTTGTTGCAACTCGGACTTGACGCTGGATTTGAGCGACTGACGTTGTCGATAGTCATTGACGACAATGAACACACTGAACGCCACGACCACAATCAATGCGGCGGCGAGAAGGATCTTTTTGCTGAAACCCAGACTTTTCATAGCGGTTACTTCCACGGCAAAAAACCAATAAGGACGATCTCTGGATCGCCAATCAAACTTCACAACAGTGCCGTCTATTTCACGTTACAACCCACAGGCCGTTCAGCAACCGGAGCCGATACACCTGCCGCGGCGTCAATCACCAGGCAGGTGCGAGTATCGAAACCTTACAGAGACGCTTGTATCGCCATATCGGCGCGATCCACGAGTCCTTGATTATTTTTTTCATCGTGCGTCGAGACATCCCTCCCACAATTGACACTCAAGCGTGCAGAACAGGAAAAACTGGCTATGGTTGAAATCATCCCCCGCCCTGCACAGGATGGCCCCGCCATGCCAAGTATCGAGCAACTTTTTGACGGTTTGCACAGCCTCCCGAGTATTCCCAAAGTGGCTCAGGACTTGATGCTGCAATTTGACAATCCCTCTTCGAACCTGGAAAGCATCGCCCGCAACATCGAGAAGGACCCGGTGATTGCCGCCAAGGTACTGCGCCTGGCCAACTCGGCACGCTTTCGCGGCTCGAGGGAATCCTCAAGTATCGAAGACGCGGCCATGCGCCTGGGTTTCAATACGCTGCGTACGCTGGTCATGGCCTCGGCAGTGACCGGTGCATTCAAGGCCGGGCCGAGTTTTGATCTCAAGGGGTTCTGGCTAAAAAGCTTTCAGGTGGCAGGAATCTGCCGGATGCTGGCGAAACAGACCGGCGTCGACCCTGAAATCGCCTTTACCTGCGGGGTCATGCATAACATCGGTGAGTTACTGATCCAGACTGGCGCACCCGATGTTGCCGAGCGTCTGAACAACGCCGCCAAAGCCGGAACGCCAGGGCGTGCGGCCAGCGAAACCCTGCAACTGGGTTTCAGCTACCCGGAGGTCGGTGCAGAACTGGCCAGTCGCTGGCATCTGCCCAAGGTCATTCAACAGGCTATCGCCTATCAGGCAACGCCGATGAAAGCACCGGCTGACGCATCGCTGCCGAGGATCGTCGCCCAGGCCATCACCATTTCGGATGCCCTGGAAGCTCACGGCGGCGCGACACCTCAGGCGCAGCAGGCGTCAGGCGGGCCGCTGATGGAAGGCATCGATCTGGACGCGCTGTTTGCCGGGCTGCCGGCGGTGCTGGAAGCCGACAAGGCATTTTCCGAATTGTTGAGCTGAGCCACCGGCAACTCTAGAGGCTGAACCGCGCAAGCGGGCATGGCGTCAGGCGGTCGATTGCAGCGGCCGCACAGCGCGTTTATCTGTATATCCATACAGATAAAACTTGCCCGCCGCGCATTCAACGTTCATCCTTGCAGCCCTTGCACCGGTAATCGACGACGGTAGTCATGCGGCTGTTTCTCTGCGAAAAACCCTCCCAGGCCAAAGATATTGCGGCTGCGCTCGGCGCAACCCGGCGTGGCGACGGCTGCTGGGTGGGTGCCAATGCGACGATAACCTGGTGCATCGGCCACCTGCTGGAAACCGCCCCGCCCGATGCCTACGATGCACGTTACAAACGCTGGGTGCTGGAAGACCTGCCCATCGTGCCGGAAAAATGGAAGATGCTGGTCAAGCCCAGAACCGCCAGCCAGTTCAAGGCAGTCAAGCGGCTGCTGGGTGAAGCGACGGAGCTGGTGATTGCCACCGACGCCGACCGTGAGGGCGAAATGATCGCCCGCGAACTGATCGAGCACTGTCGCTATCGCGGGCCGATTCAGCGTTTGTGGCTGTCGGCACTGGATGACGCCTCGATCCGCAAGGCACTGGCGGCGCTCAAGCCCGGTGCCGATACGTTCAGCCTGTATCACTCGGCACTGGGCCGATCACGCGCCGACTGGCTGATCGGCATGAACATGAGCCGCCTGTTCACCCTGCTGGGTCGGCAATCCGGTTATCAGGGCGTCCTTCCGGTCGGCCGGGTACAAACCCCGACCCTGCGACTGGTGGTGGACCGTGATCGCAGTATCGCCAACTTTGTCCCGGCGCCCTATTGGGCTATCGACGTCAGGCTGCTGCATGACAATCAGGCGTTCATTGCCCAGTGGCGCGCACCCTCGGATGCCTGCGACGATCAGGACCGCTGCCTGAATCAGGCGCTGGCGCAACAGGCTGCGCAAGCGATGCGCGGCGCTGCCAGCGCACGGCTGGTCAAGCTGCGCACCGAGCGCATTCGCGAAGCGGCGCCCTTGCCGTTCGACCTGGGCACCCTGCAGGAAATCTGCTCGAAAAAGCTCGGCCTCGGCGCGCAGGAAACCCTGGACATCGCCCAGTCCCTGTATGAAACCCACAAGGTCATCACCTACCCGCGCAGCGATTGCGGATACCTGCCGAACAGTCAGCACGCTGAAGCCGCAGGCATCATCGCGGCGCTGTGCAAGGCCGACCCTGCGCTGGCAAACCTGTCGCCGCACCTCGACCCACAACGTCGGTCACGGGCCTGGAATGACAGCAAAGTGACGGCCCACCACGGCATCATTCCCACCGCAGCTGTACGCGGCGTAGAACGTCTGAGCGGCAAACCGCGAGCGGTGTACACCCTGATCAGGGCGCGTTATCTGGCCCAGTTTCTGCCCAACCATGAATACGACCGCACCCAAGCTGACTTCGACTGTGCAGGCCACGCGCTGCGTGCGGTGGGCAAGCAGATTGTCGAGCCGGGCTGGAAGCGTGCAATGCCCGAAGCGCTGGCCCCGGCCAAGGGTCGCGAAGCGCCTGCCCCGCAGCCGTTGCCGGCATTGTTTCAGGGCTGCGAGTGTGCAGTCGCCGAGGTCATCCTCAAGGACCTCTGGACCCAGCCGCCCAAGCCGTTCACCGAGGGAGACCTGATCAAGGCGATGAAGAACGTCGCCAAACTGGTGGAAGACCCGCTGCTCAAACAGAAGCTCAAGGACACCACCGGCATCGGCACCGAAGCCACCCGCGCCGGGATCATTCAAGGCCTGCTGGACCGTGGCTACCTGACCAAGCAGGGCAAGTCGCTGTGCGCAGCTCCGGCAGCCTTCAGCCTGATCGACGCCGTGCCCCGTGCCATCGCCGATCCGGGCACCACCGCCATCTGGGAACAGGCGCTGGACATGGTCCAGAGCGGCGAAATGAGCCTTGAAGAGTTCGTCGCCAAACAGGCGGCGTGGATGAGCAAACAGATCAGCCGTTGCGTCGGCATGGGTATGAGCATCAGCGGACCGGCCAGCCCGGCGGGCGTTAAACCGCCCTGGAAGAAAAAACGCAAGACCACAACGCGCGTCGCCAAGACCGCCACAACGGACACTGCGGCGAAAAAGCCGCGGCGTGCTGCCAGACCGGCCGCCAAGGCGTAGGCCGCAACAGCGATAGCCAGACCAGCCATTGCACATTCAAGCGTTACGAACAGGTGTTACAACATGTCAGACCGAGAGCTCATCATCCCGCCCACCATGCAGTCGATCATGGACCGTGCAGGCTATGCGCCTGCGGTCAGGGTTGGCGATACCCTGTACTGCGCGGGCCAGGTGGGACGTACACGGGATATGGAGGTCATTCTCAACCCCGAGGCGCAATTCATCGCCTGCTGGGAGAATCTGCGCACGGTACTCGCCGAGGGCGGCTGCACCTTCGACGATATCGTCGACATGACCACTTATCACGTCGCCATGAGCGAACACATGGCGGTGTTTCGCGAGGTGAAAAACCGCATCTTCCCGCGTGGCCAGTGCGCCTGGACCTGCATCGGCGTGGCTGAGCTGGCACATCCAGGGCTGCTTCTGGAGATCAAGTGCATTGCGGTCAGGCGCAACAACGCCTGATCGGCAGTTACAGGCTCGAGCGCAAGGGTATCTCGTGCCGCGAAGCCTGTGCCCGAACGTCATCCAGACCGACCATCTCGTCATGCGCCACGGCTTGGGTCATGAACAGCTTCACGTCAGACACCGAAGACAGCACCTTGCGCGCTTCTTCCACCGAGGCAACGTGCAGGGTTTTTCCACTCGAGTCCTCCACCGGCACGGACTTGCCGTCGATCTTCGCGTGGAGCACGTAGGAACCGCCTTCCATGGAGATCAGATCGAGTTCACGAACCGTTTGATCCTTTACATGCTTGGTCAGGTCTTGAATGTTCAAAGTCACACCTCCGGTGGCGTTCTGGAAATCAGCGCCGCTTGAAAATGGAGCTTTTATTGGCACAAACGTTCAGTCGTTTCGGATCAGGCCAGCCTGCATGCGTTCTGCCATGGGTACATGAAACGGGTTAGGCGATGTTACTGTGGGTCGGCATCGAGCATCGGGCGCGCACGTCGCGCCCCCGCTTATTTCCCCAGCAGCAGCGCGGCATCGAAGCCCATCCGCAAGTTGCCCCAGTGGCGCCCCTCGAAAAAGAACGGCACATCGATTTCGGTCATGATCTCGCCGGTATCGCGCAAGTAAGTCTGCAACAGAAAACGCTGCTTGTTGCCTGCAGCACGCAGGCCGATCGGGTCGGAGAACATGCGTTTGTTGCGGCACACCGGCAGGTCGACTTCGCGATTGCCGGTAGGTTTTTGCGATACCCAGCTGTTATTGACCGGGCAATAGCCTTTGCTGTCGACAATGAAGGTGACCTTGCCGCCGCGTGTGCCCTTGGTCAGCTTGTCGCATTCTTCCTGGCAGATTTGCGCAAAACGCTCGGTGTAACCGGTCGTGTATTGTTTGGGGTCTGTGCCCGGAATCAGCTTGTAACTCTGATCGAACAGATTGACACCCTGCTTGTGCAGCTCGGCCAGACGGACTTGCAGAATGTCACGGCACTGACTGGCGCGAGTAATCGCCGCATCCAGTTCGCCATGCCCAAGCACAAATCGCCCCAGCAACGCCTGCACCTGCTCGGCCACACTGGACAGATCCCGGGTGGCCGTCGCGGAGTGCTGCATGCGCTGGTCGATGGCCTGGCTATCGGAATAAATCCGCGTTACCCGTTCATTGATCCCCGTGTTTGTAGAGGCAAACTGCTGAATGTGCGCCGCGATGTCGGCGAGCTTGTCGTTGGTCGACTCGAAATCGCCGATCATGCTTTCGAAATGGCCGGACGCACGCTCCACCACCAGCTGGGTTTCGCGGGCGCTTTGGCTGATCTGAATGGTCTGTTCGTGTGTGGAGCTGACTTCCTGAAGCATGGCGTCGATGTTGCGCGAGATGTCGTCAGTGGCTTTGCTGACGTTTTGCGCCAGCGTGCGTACTTCGTCGGCCACCACCGCGAAACCTCGACCACTCTCCCCCGCCCGCGCCGCTTCGATGGCCGCATTGAGCGCCAGCAGGTTGGTTTGCGAAGAAATCTGCTGAATAAGCCCGACAATCGACTTGATGCTTGATGAACGCTCATTCAAGCCGGAGACCAACCCGCCGAACTCATTCAGGCTGCTGGATATCTGGCTGATGTTTCCGGTCACTTCCAGCAATTCGGCGTAAGAGTCGCGCGCCATGCTCAGGTTCTGCGCGGTGGTGCTGGAAATGCCCTGAGTCTGCTGCGAGACATCCTCGATGCTGCCCACTGCCATGTTGCTCTGGTCCATCACTTCTCTGGCGAAGCGGGCCTGATCGGTCGCGCTGTCGCTGGAATCACTGATGTTCTTCAGCGAACGCGCCGACTCGACGGCAATCTGTACCGTCAGCCCCTGAATGCTGCTGATGATCTCACGCTGTTTGGCCAGAAAGAGATTGCAGGTACTGGCCAGCCCGCGAATTTCATCGTGAGTGAGCAACGGCAGATCCCTCGACAGATCACCTTCACCGCTGGCGACCTCTTCGAGCGCACGGGTCATGGACATCACCGGGCGCACGATCAGGTGGCGGAAATACCAGACCATGAAGCTGACCATGACCAGCGTGAACAGCGTGCTCAGCAAAATCGCATTGCTCAGCAGATCGAGCTGACTCTGGATCACGCCCAGCGCGGCCGGGTCCGTTTGTGTGCCGCGCAATTGCAGCATGATGTCGGAACGAATATTCAGCGCCACCCAATACAGCAAGGCGCTGACCAGGACCAGCAGGAAAAGGCTTGATAGCTTCTTGGTCAGCGTGTTGAAAAACTGCTTTTCAACTGACTCGTACAAAGCCTTTAACGTCTGCATTTTGCTGCTCCTGGGTACAAGGGTGATTCCGGTGCGATGGTTAACGTCTGTCGCTACCAAAGCTTTAATGCGTTCGCCTTCAGCGCAGGCGGAAAAACTTCAGCCACGCAGTTCACGGCGCTTTTCGCGCCGCAGAGTACTGCAGACCTGGGCAATTTGATATCACAGCTGAAAGCGATCGACCGATTGTGAAAGCTGCCCGGCCATTACCGACAGTTCGTCGGTGGTACTGGCGGTCTGGCCGATGACCCGGCTATTGCCCTCGGACATGCTGGCAATCATTTCCACCTGATGGGCGATTTCATTACTGGCCAGACTTTGCTCGCCAATGGTACGGGTGATGTCGTTGACCAACTGCGTAGTGCTCAACGTAGCATCCAGGATGTCGCTGATCGCACGTTCCACTTCGGCGGTGACCGCCATGCCCTTGTCGACCTGAGCGACACCGGCTTCCATGCTGGTAACCGCTTCGCGGGTGCTCTGCTGGATGCGCGCAACCATGGCGGTGATTTCCTGGGTAGACGCACTGGTGCGTCCGGCCAGGCTGCGCACCTCATCGGCCACCACGGCAAAACCACGGCCCTGCTCGCCGGCACGGGCAGCCTCGATGGCCGCGTTGAGCGCCAGCAGGTTGGTCTGGTCGGCAATCCCCTTGATGACCTGAATAATATTGAAGATGCCTTCCGAGTCCTTGTCCAGCGTGCGGATCACCTGAGCCGACTGCTGTGCCGAACGGGCAATGCTGTCCATGTCACTGACCACCTGATGAATCACCCGACCGCCGTTCTTGGCCAGGGATTCGGCCTGACTGGCCATTTCCAGTGCCTGCCCGGCATGCCGGGTGATTTCTTCGATACTTGCGGTCATCTCGCTGGTCGCCGCCGACATGGTGCCGGCTGCCGAACTCTGTTGCCGGCTGCTGTCGGCCACCTCATGGCAACCACTGCTGAGCTGACGGCTCATGCCGCTGACGTCATTGGCATTGCTGCGCACCACTTCGATCATGCTGCGCAGGTCACGCTGCATGATCGCCAGGCTGCGAATCAGCATGCTGGCTTCGTCACGGCCACGGGACTCGGCAATGGGTTCGCTGAGGTTGCCATGAGCAATGCTGTCGGCAATACGACTGGCGGACGCAAGCGGGATCATGATGCTGCGCGTCACCCAATGCCCCTGGACCAGCAGCAGCAAAATACTGATCGAAAGCACGACCGCCAAGGTGAGATTGGCACTGCGGGTGGTCTGACGGGTGCGTTCGCCGCTGGCTTTGGAGTTGTCCTCGATCAGGTCACTCAAGGTCGACATCTGCCCCTCCAGTTGCGTGAAGGCGCTGGAGAACGTACCCAGTTCTTGCTGCGCACGGTCCGGGCTGTCGATGGCCAGCCCGACAATCCGCTCGCCTGCGCTGATATAAGCGTCGAGGCTTGGCTTTATCCTGCTCAGCTCCGCCTTGATGGCATCGGTGAGCGGCAGTTGCAGGTTATCGCTCACGACCTTGCGAAACAGTGCGGCATGCTCTTTCAGGGATGTCTGCACTTCGTCACGCGTGCTGTTGCTCCTGCCCAGACCAAACAGCATCGCCGACAGCACATCGGCACGCAGCGCGTCATGCATCATGTCGGCTTCCAGGTGATTGCCCAGCGCAGCCATGCTGACTTCACTGTCGAGCATCGCCGCCTCCATGCGCGTGTTACCCAGGTAGTTGACCAGGCTGATGATCATGACGGTCAGTACACTGGTGCCTATCAGCAAGAACAGACGTAGCTTTATCGACATCCTGTAGCCCTCCGGTCAATGAAATAACGCGAGCTGCGGATTGCTCTTATCACCAGCTTATCGACGCACGTTGCCAGATACTTAAGCCTATTTAACGGAATTTGCCGAATCGGCAGTCGATCATGTCGAACGTCCGGCCTGACGCCACTCTGTAACGCGTCTATGGTGAACTAAACACATTCAATCCCCCACAGGAGCAAGCACTGTGCCTGACAAGAAGTTCGCCATCGATCTCGCCTACCGTCCCCGCCTTGCCGACCTCAAACCGCTGACGTCGACGACCCCATTGCTCGAACCACAGGCGCTTGCCGCAGGACGCACCACACCAGCAAGCGACTTGAAAAAACGCACCGGCTATGCAGAGAACTTCCTCGGCGATTTTATCGTGCCCTGGCCGACTGCCGACGAGGAGCTTGCGCCTGACGTCTATCCTTTGAAGAACGCCGGCGATCGCCTCGATTACACGCACTTTTCCATCACCATGTCGCGCAGTCGGCGTCTGGCGCTGTATGTCGGCGTCAACATTGACGGTGCCAACAGTGTAGAGGTCAAGCGCAGCAAGGATTCCTGGGCATTTGACGGCCGTCTGCCCGCCGAGGCGCAGATTGGCGAGAGCGTGTATGCCGACAACCTGCTGGATCGCGGCCATCTGGTTCGGCGTCAGGACCCTAACTGGGGCAAGGAAGCCGAAGTTGCCAACAGCGACACCTTCCACTTCACCAACTGCTCGCCGCAGATGGGCGCGTTCAACCAGAAGACCTGGCTGGAACTCGAGGACTACATTCTCGACAACACACGACGCTGGAAATCACGGGTAACGGTGTTCACCGGCCCTGTGCTGCGCGACGACGACCGCAGCTACCGCAACGTCAAAATCCCTTCTGCATTCTGGAAGGTCGTGGCGTTTCTCGGTGATGACGGCAAGCCTTCGGCCAGCGCCTACATGATCGACCAGACCCGCGAGCTGGGTAAGCTGGACATCATGTTCGGCCCACTCAAAACCTGGCAACGCAGCGTCGCGCAGATCGAACAACTCACCGGCATTCGCTTTGGCGACCTGTCCAGCTACGACGGCTTCTCCAACGAAGAACGCCTGACCGGCACACGCATCGAAGCCCAGATCCGCGGACCGCAGGATATTCGAGTCTGACTTGCCGGTAAGCGCGCCCTGCTCCATGTTCGACCCCGAGTGTGCAGCAAGGACACAAACGTGTGACGCCCAGCGCCACACGTTTGTAACCTGAGCACTACTCGAACTGCCGACGATTTTCCGGAGTAATGAGCTTGAACGGCACCCAGATGACCGGGGACGCCAGGGTTTCGCCGCGCGCCATGCGCATCGCGGCATCCACTGCGCCGTTAGCCTGCCCGAGCGCATCCTGGAACACGCTCACCGCCATCTTGCCTTCGGCCATCAGCTTCAAACCGTCCGGGGTGCCGTCGATCCCGCCCACCAGGTAATCACCCGCCTTTTTACCGGTTTTTTCCAGCCCCATGATTGCCCCAATGGCCATTTCGTCGTTGTTGGCGGCGATGATGGAGAAGTCAACGCCCTGTTTGACCCATTCAATCACGATGGTCGCAGCCTGACTGCGCTCCCAGTTGCCGATTTTCTTCTGCACAACCTTCATGTCCGGGTACTTGGCGACCACCTTCTCCACGTCCTCGGTGCGCATGACCGATGATTTGTTGCTCGGGTCGCCGACCAGAATCACCACATTGCCCTTGTAATTGGCACGGCGAGCCAGCTCTTCCATCTGCAATGTGCCGGATTCCAGTTCGTCGGAGCCGACGAACGCCGTCAGTGCAGGCCACGTGGCAGGCTCAGGATTGCGATTGACGAATACCAGCGGAACCTTGGCCTCGTTGGCCAGACGCATCATTTCCGGTGCACTTTTGCCACTCACCATCGCGACAACGATGGCATCGACTTTCGAGTTCACCAGATTGCGAAACTGCCGCATCTGCAGCTCCACGTCGTCCTGGCCGTTTTCCATGAAAATGTCGGCGTCCAGCAGGGCTACCTGTTTTTCCACGCCGTGGCGCAGGATGGTCTGGAAGTTGTCGTTATATTTGGCCATGCCTACACCGATCAGCGGCGTGGCCGCCTGCGCCAGGCCAGCGAACAGCAGGCTCGCACTCAGGGAAATCGATAACCACTGTTTCATGTTCTGACTCCCGGGGCGTTAAACGCTGAAATGATGGAGCAGCTCGCGCTGATCCCTGGCCATTTTCGACAGGTCCTGACTGCTGATTGCCGATTGCTCGGCACCGTCGGCGGCCTGCTGGGCGGAATCGTTGATGTGCGTGACCATGCGACTGGTCTCCTGCACGGTCGCGCTTTGCTGTTCGGTGGCCGCAGCGATCTGAATGTTCATGTCGCGAATCACATCCACCGCCTCGCCCATTTCCACCAGCAATTGATCAGCGCCGGAGGCCAGTGTCACGCAATGGTCGGACTGGATCTGGCTTTCGTTCATCACCTCTACCGCCGAATGGATCTTGCTCTGCATCTGCCCGATCATTTCCTGGATCTCGCTGGTGGAGGTCTGAGTGCGACTGGCCAGCGAGCGCACCTCATCGGCCACCACCGCAAAGCCCCTGCCCTGCTCACCAGCCCGCGCCGCTTCGATGGCTGCGTTGAGCGCCAGCAGGTTAGTCTGTTCGGCAATGGTGCGAATGGCGTCGACGATGCCGTCGATGTTCTGCCCGTATTTCTGCAACTCGTCGGTCACCGCAGACGCCTTGTTGACCTGCTCAGCCTGCTGGCGAATGTTGACGATGGTGTCAGCCACACGCTTTTGCACTTTCCCGGTCAGCTCACTGGTGCTGTCCACCGCGCCACGGGTGTCCTGAGCCCGACGGGCGACTTCCTCGACCGTGCTTTCCATTTCATTCATGGCTGACGCGGCAGAGTTGAGCCGATCCTTCTGCTCGTCGACCACGCGGGTAGTCTGCTCACTGATCTGCGCGTTCTGGCTGGCGGTCAGCGCCAGGGTGTCGGCCGAGCCGATCAACTGACGAAACGTCTGTTGCAACGACTGGGTGAATTCATTGAGATAACCACCCAACTCACCAAACTCATCGCGGCGGCTGACGTCGAAACGTACCCGCATGTCGCCACTGGTGAGCGTCTTCAAAACCTCGCGGAACGCCGCCAGAGGGCGACGCAGGCTGAAGGCGACCCATGTACCGATGATTGCTGCCGCCATGACGGCCAGCAGGCAGGCGATCAGCAACAGGCTGAGGCTGGTGGCGATGGTCGAATCAGCCCCGGCCTTGGCCTCGTTGGCCACCGCCAGTGACTGATCGCCGAACTCGCCAATCTTGCCCAGCGTTGCCTGAAGACGGGTCTCCGCTGCCTGGCGCTGTTTGTCGACCTGCTCGGCGAGTGCCGCTTCCTGCCTGTAGGCCTGATAAACGCCGTCGCTGCCAGTCAGATCGTTAAGCAGGCGGTTGACCATCACCGCGGCAATCCGGCCAGCGCGCGGGTCGGCTGCGATGAGCTCCCGTGTGCGGGTACTGATCACCTCATCCTGCAAGTTGAGTACGCGCTGCAAGGTCTGAATATTCGGTGTGGCGGCATGGGCAGCCAGACCTTCGTAGGATTTGCCGACGTCCAGTAACAGCTTTTCCCCCGCCGCCACCGTCTCGGCGGAGCCGGCGTTGCGCTCGCGGGCAATATAGTCACGAAGATAACCGGTCAGTTGCGCGCCCTGAGTGCTGCTGTAGCCCTGCAACACTCGGCTCTGAAGTGCCTGCAGAACGTGCTGTCGATGGCTGGCAATCAGCGTCTGCGCCTGCTCGGCATAAGCCGCACTCAGTTGGCGTTGCTGGTTCAGGTTGTCGCGCAGTTCGGCACGATCGCCAATGTAGGCAGGCGTGCTGTCCAGCAACTGATTGAACCGGGTCATGCTGTCGTTGAAGGGCTGCTTGCCATCGTCGATCTGTTTGGGATCAGTGCTGACCAGAATCCCGAGCAGTGCCTGGTTGGCGCGCAGCACATGCACGTAAAGCTCGCTCGCCGCCCTGCTCAAGGGTGCGGACTGCCCTGTGATGACGCTGATCCGATCGCTTATGGAATGGGTGCTTTGATAGCTGATACCTGCCATGGCGAGCAGCAGTAACACCAGCACAGCAAACCCACCGATCACTCGCTGAAGAATGGTCATGGCTATCCTCTTTTATTTTTATTGCGCTGAATCTGATCCGGGCCCGCGTGGAGAACGTCAGTCCGGAAAATGATCGCAACACTAAAGAGAATGTCGGCCTCGCCAAGAACGACTTGAGACGTAGATCACATTATTCTTACTGGCAGGCGCCACTAAAGGACTGCCTGACCTGAGACGTCACGCAGTCCTTTGCCAGAATACGGTTGATCAGCGGAAATGACGTGCTACAGACTCCGGCGCGTCAGGCACGTCCATATTGATCCGGCGCCAGGCCGCCTGGGCGAAGCTGTACACCGAAAACGCGATCAGCCCAAGTGCCACGATCAGCAATACCAGGCCGCCTGCGGGCAGATCCTGCAAACCGTTGAGCGCATCTTTCATGCCCGGCGGGTGCATGGCCTGATAACTTGAACCGCTCACTGCCAGTAGCACGGCAATTTCGATGAACGCCACGCCGCGGGCGATCAGGCCGAAGCGCGATACCGGACGGACGTACTTCATGACGTCTTCATCGGCCTCGAAATACTTCTCGAAGGACGCCTTGTAGCCCTTGATGATGTGCACAATGCCCAACCCCAGGGGCACCAGGGCGACCACGTAGACCAGCAGATTGGAGTGATCCCAGGACAGAATGGCTGCCAGCAGGTCCTTGGCCTGACCACCACCCGATGAGCCTCCGGAGCTCTTCAGCCCACTGACCAGCAGGCCCAAGGCAAAGAACGCCAGTGCGCCGTAAGTAAAGCCGCCCACCAACAGACCGCCGCGAATCACCAGCCCTTTGAATTCGCGGCCATGATGGTCAACGTCCTGGGTAGCCTGCAAGACACGCCATGCCGCAAACGCCAGCAGACCGACGATCACCACTCCGACCAGAACGCCGCCGAAGGGCTGGCTCAATAGCGCTTCAAGACTGCTGTGGCTGTCGGCCGGCTGCGAGGAGCCCTGCGCCGCCAGTACCGCGAACAGACCGATAATCAGATAAACAACCCCACGGGCGGCATAACCGCCTCGTGCAAGTAGAACAAGGCCGCGTTGCGCCGACATAAATAACTATCCCTGAAAGTAATTACAGGAACAGACCGGGCATAGTCCGAGGGGTTCGACCCGATTGACGACGCGTCGTGTCATACGCCGTCATCGGGTCACGCGCTGTCAGGCAAACGTGGCACCGCGCGCGTTCACGAACACCGAATAAAGCGAATGGCTGCTGGCCATGAACAGCCGATTGCCCTCTCTCCCGCCGAAGCAGACGTTGGCGCAGCGCTCGGGCAGGCTGATATGGCCGATGGCCTTGCCTTGAGGGTTGAACACTCGTACACCGTCGAGTTTCTCCATATCCGCCTTGGGATCACCGTTACCGCCCCAGCCGCACCACAGATTGCCGCTCTCGTCGCACTTGATGCCGTCGATCGCCGCGTAGTCCAGGCCTTCGATGAGCTTGCCCCGCTCGCCCAGCGTGCCGTCTTCGTTGACCGCTATCGCCCAGATGAGGCCGTGGGGTTTGGCGCGCCCCTCGACCACATACAAGGTTTTTTCATCCGGCGAAAAGCACAAGCCATTCGGACCGGCCAGATCATCGATCACCCTGGAGACTTTGCCGTTCGCGGGGTCTATGCGATAGACGCCGAAGGGTTGCTCCTGCTTGACCTTTTGACCTTCGTAGTTGCTTTCGGCCTGGAAGGTGGGATCGGTGAACCAGATAGACCCATCACGTTTGCAGGCGATGTCATTGGGCGAATTGAAAGGTTTGCCCTCGAATCTGTCGGCCAGCACGGTGATGCGCCCGTTGTACTCGGTACGCGTCACGCGCCGCCCCTCGGTGGTAGTGCTGGAGCCCTCACAAACCAGCAGCCGGCCCTGACGGTCGCGACACATGCCATTGGAAAAGTTCGAGTGCTCGCGGTACACCGACAGCTCACCCGTCACCTCGTCCCAGCGCATGATGCGATTGTTGGCAATATCGCTGACCAGCAGGTAGCGACCGTCACCGATCCACACCGGCCCTTCGGCCCAGCGCATGCCGCTGGCCAGTTTCTCGACGCTGGCATTGAATATTCGTATGTGGGTAAAGCTGTCGTCCAGCACACTGACCAAAGGGTCGGGATAACGCTGGGTCAGCGGCTGAGCGCTGGAAAGACGCGGCAATGCGCCAATGGCGGCAACGGTTGCCGAAACGGCCAGCGACTGCTTGAGAAAGCCCCTGCGGCTTTGATCGGGTGTGCTGCCTGATGATGAGAGTTCCATGATGAGCATCCATTATCTTTATTATCGGAAAGGCGCGCGTCTTGCGGCCGCACGTCATCCTACAAGATACCGCTGGGCGGCTTGAATAATGGCCGCGTGCAATCAGACAGCACTGCGTATTATCTGCCGGCTCTCTTATTTGCTGCTGACTGCCGTTTTGCTCTGAACGTATGAAGCCTTTTAGCTGCAACGCCCACAAGAAACGCCGATGGAACCAGCATGACGAATACCGTCAAGGCAAGAAGCATGAACTCTCCATCCTCGCCACCGATTATGCCCAGGGTATTTGTAGCTGAAGCATACAGATCGAGGCCTGTTTCAGTTTGAAGTAGCGAGGCCAGCAGGTCCAAAGCGACAAGCCATTTGGTAAGCAGTACAGAAAGCGCCAGAATCAGCACACTGTGAAGGATGAGTTTCATTTCACATCAAAATCGGAAAGCTCAATACAGTTTTTGAACACTTCATCAAACGATTCGCCCGGAATACCTTCGATGTACCTATAGGTATCAAATGCCATGTCACGCTCCTTGTCCATACATTAAAAACAGCTCAACCGCCTGGCTTTTTAATCCTGTAACGCTCTTTAGCCCAGCTGAAACTACATTGATTTACTGAATACCAGACTACCTGAACGGCGATCATACACTCCATCATCCCGGTCAGAAGATCATGAGGGACTCATCGCAAATTTGTGTTTAACAATAAACATTCATTTGTTTGTGGCGCGTCACGTGGCGGGTACCGACGCCAGGCACCATTCCCCGTTGTATGTGGTTGATCAGTACTGCGAGCAATACTGGCATCAGGTATCGTTACCATCTTTCCCTCTACACTCCAAGGTCCACCATGCCCTCCAGCAAACGCGAACAGGCCCAGACAGATCGGCGTCTGGTGAGCGCATTGACGCACGCCTGCGAGACCGCCAAGGCCTAGATGCCCGGTTTCTGCTGGCTGACTCATGAAGTCGATTACGCAGCATTCCCGGCCAGCCTGCAGGTGGTGTGGGTGTTTGATACGCTGGCCGACAAGAACGCTGCGCTGCAGCGCGGGTTGGACGAGCGCATGATCGGTCTCACGGTAGAGGCACTTGACGATGCCCAGGTCAGCCTGTCGAATGCAGCGGCGCATGTGCATGTCGACTGCGAAGAGCAGTGCCTGCGCGAGAACGCGGGCAACTGGCAGCAGCGCATCAAACGCAAATACGCCAGCCGAGGTTGAGCATGGCCAAGGACATCGAAAACCCGTGCGTTTCCGTGTGCCAGCTCAGCGGCGATCTGTGCGTGAGCTGCGGGCGTACCAAAGACGATATTCGCAAGTGGAAGCGCATGAAACGGCCCGAAAAAATGGCTGCCGTGCAACGCGCGACCCAGCGACTGAAAAGCCTGCAGAAAAAGAGCATTTGAAGCCTAAATTTCATCTTGGGTGCAGAAACTTCTTTAAAATGGTCCGGGTCAGTATTACCCGTGACTCGGTTGCCTGGAGTCGGACGAATTACAGGAGCTTCACTCTTGGTCAGTCATGCAGATCGCCGCAACACCCTTTCACTGGATAGCCTGAATTTCTTCCTTGCCGATGTCCGCGATGGCCTGGGCCCGTATCTGGCGATCTATCTGCTGGCGGTGCACAAATGGGACCCGGCCAGCATCGGCGTGGTGATGACCATTGCCGGCATTGCCGGGCTGCTGACCCAGACACCTGCAGGGGCGCTGATCGACCGCACGCCCTACAAGCGCGCCATGATCGGTGTGGCGGCCTTGTTGGTGACGCTGAGTTGCCTGATTCTGCCCTTCACCTCGTCTTTTTCCGTTGTCGCCCTGACCCAGGCGTTGAGCAGCATTGCGGCCTCGGTATTTGCACCGGCCATCGCGGCCATTTCCCTGGGCATCACCGGGCCCAAAGCGTTTACCCGCCGTACCGGGCGCAACGAAACGTTCAACCACGCCGGTAATGCCTGCGCAGCCCTGCTGGCTGGCGGCTTCGCCTACCTCTTCGGACCTATTGCGGTGTTCTACCTGATGGCCGCCATGGCGCTGGCGAGTATTGTCGCGGTCAGCTTCGTTTCCGCAGACGCCATCGATCACGACGTGGCGCGGGGTTTCGATGCCAGCCACGACGTCAGTGGTCATCAACCGTCAGGCCTTTCTGCGCTGTTGAGCAATAAACCGCTGCTGATGTTCGGTATCTGCTGCGCGCTGTTCCATTTGGCCAATGCGGCGATGCTGCCGCTGGTGAGTCAGAAGCTGTCGCAAATCAATATGCAGATGGCCACACCGCTGACCTCGGCGTGCATCGTCGCGGCCCAACTGGTGATGGTGCCGGCCGCGCTGCTGGTCGGCATGAAAGCGGATGTCTGGGGGCGCAAGCCACTGTTGCTGGCCGGCTTTCTGTTCTTGCCGATTCGCGGTGTGCTCTACACCCTCTCCGATGATCCCTATTGGCTGGTGGCGGTGCAGATGCTTGACGGCATCGGCGCGGGCCTGTTCGGTGCCTTGTTCCCCTTGATGGTCAAGGACCTCACTCAAGGCAGCGGGCGTTTCAACGTGAGTCTGGGTGCGCTGTCCACGCTATTCGGGCTGGGTGCAGCGCTGAGCAACAGCCTGGCGGGCTTTGTTGTGCATGCAGCAGGTTACAGCGCGGCATTTCTGACCCTCGCCGGCGTGGCAGCGGTCGCGTTCTGCCTGTTGTGGCTGGCCGTGCCGGAGACCCTTTCGCGCTCGCATAATGAGCCCGAGCTCAAAGCGGACAATGCCGTGGGCGCGTGACCACCCTTAGTCCACCGTAACCGCCCTCACCCGCCAGCCCTCGCGCTGGCGGGTTGCGATTACCAGACCACCTCCTTCACCTTGCATCCCGCCAACCCAGCGCCCTGCCTCGTCCCACAGACCACTGCGCCCCGCCGACTGCCAGCCGCCGGTCGGCCCGCCATGATTGGCTATCAACACCGGCAGCGAGTGACGGCGGGCATGCCCCGAAAGCAGTCCGGCATCGTATTCATAGCCTCCCGGCGAGATCAGCACACTGGCTGCGTACACCCAGGCTGCGCCTTGCGCCATGCGCTGCGCGTGTTCGGCGTGGGCGAAGTCGGCACACACGCACAGACCGATTCGCTGCTGGTCAACTGGCAGATAGCAGTCCTCGTTGCCGGCGCTGAACACGACGTCTTCGCCGGGATGCAGATATTGCTTGGCGTAGGCGATGACATCGCCCCGAGCGGTGAAGGTCAGTGCGCCAATCAGCACGCTGTCGTCCGGCCCCCTGAGCGGCACGCCAAGGGTGGTCGTCAGTCGCCATTTTTTAGCCAGTGCCACGAGCGGCGCCAGACGCGCATCGCCTGGAAGCAAAGCCAACTCGCGAGCCAGATCCGGCTCGTAGCCTGTGAGTGACAACTCGGGAAACAGCAGATAACGGGCGCCCAGTTCAGCTGCCCGCTGCATAAACGCCAGATGCCCGGAGAGATTGCTTTCGATATCTCCCCGTGCAGAACAGAATTGAGCAGCGGCGAGTATTGGAAACGTCATGAGCTCTCCAGATAAACGGGGTTGGCAGACGCGAGCTTAGCCTGCATCACAGCCGGTTCACACATAGTTACATTTTTACCAACGACCCATGTTGTACGACGTCTTATCTTGTCTGGCAGTGACTGACATCTCATTACAATAAAAAACGGAGATTCACCGCATGCCGCTTACCCCGTCTCTCAAAGAAACGGCCACGCCAGTAGCCGAACCTCGTCTCAAGAAATTTGCAAAATTATTGGGGCCCGGCATCATCGCCGTGCTGTCCTGGCTGGGCGCGGGCGATCTGATCACCTCATCGGTGGCAGGCGCCAGTTACGGCTACGCCATGATGTGGGTACTGGCGATTTCGCTGTTGCTCAGGTTTCTGATCGTCAACATCATCGCCCGCTTCCAGCTCTGCAATAACCAGGGCATGACCATCCTCCAGGGTTACGCGCAACTGCACCCGCTGTTCGCCTGGTTCATGCTTGGCTACGCATTGCTCATGGGGCATTTGATCAACGCCTACATGATCAAGGGCGCCGGCGAGGCACTTGCCATGCTGCTGCACATCGACCAGCCACTGCTCTGCTCCGTCGCAGTGGTAATTGCCGTGTGGCTGTTGGTGGGCCGCAATATCTACGCAATGATCGAAGGCGTGATGAAGGTGCTGCTGGCGATCATGACCCTGGCGTTTCTGACCCTGGCGATCATGTCCGGGCCCGACGTCACCGGCATCATCAAGGGCACCATCGGCTTCAGCATTCCGCCTGATGAGGGCGTGCACGGCGCACTGCTGGTGGCGGTCTCGGTGATCGGTGCCGTAGCCGGGTCGATCGCTAACTTCGTCCACCCTTACGTGATGCGTGAAAAAGGCTGGACCGGCCCGGAGCACAAGCGCATCCAGCGCAACGATCTGCTGTTCGCGGTGATCGTCGGCATCGTCATCAACCTGGCCATCTGGGTGGTGGGCGTCGAAATCCTGCGGCCCAACGGTATTCAGGTCAACACCCTGGCGGACCTGGGCAAGGCCCTGGAAATCTTTTTCGGCCCGCTGGGTTGGTACATCTTCTTCATCGGCGTGTTCGCTACGCTGTTTGCCAGTATTTCCGGCAAGACCACAGCCTTTCCGATGCTGATCACCGATGCTTTCCAGCACATCCAGCCCAAGCGCCGCGAACGCTACGGCAAAGTGTTCCACAACGACCCGATGCACCGGTGGTTCATGCTGTTCATTCTGGTCACCCCGCTGATCTGGTCGCTGCCCGGCATGCCGGACTTCGTGACCCTGACGCTGGGCGTCAACGCGCTGAATATCATCGGATTGCCCGTCATCTCGCTGGGGCTGCTGATCATGTCCAATCAGAAGTCACTGTTGAGCAAGGAATACCGCAACAACTGGTTCGAAAACATCGCGCTGACCTTCGCCACAGGACTGGCGTTGTGGGTGGCGTTTCAGCTAGGGACGGAGTTGCTGGCGTGAGTGAGCAAGGTCCATTTCCTCAACGGAGATGGACCTCACGCGTTATCCCTATTCCCACCACTTGAATCCTGGTCCTCAAGCCCGGGACGCCTGCTGATAGATGCGACGGTTACATCTCCCCTCAACAAACAGCAATAATTCTCAACGGAGATGTTATATTGTATCCATTACTATCAGGAAGTCTCACATGTCGTCTCGTAGAATCGCGTCTCTGGCAGGCTTGGCAATCGGGGTATTGGGCAGCAACAGCTATGGGCAGGAACAGCCGCAGACCATTGAACTGGAAAGCGTCAACGTCACTTCCGACTATCAGTACGAGACGGCGACCAGCCCGGCCCAGGGCTATCGCGCCACCCGCTCGGCCACGGCCACCAAGACCGACACCGCCATCGCGGATATCCCGCAGTCGATCAGCGTGGTACCTGCCTCAGTGCTCAAGGACCTTGGCAGCAACAATGTCGAGCGCGCGCTGGATTTTGCCGGCGGCGTATCCAAGCAGAATAACTTCGGTGGCCTGACACTTTACGAGTACAGCATCCGCGGCTTCACCACGTCCGAGTTCTACAAGGACGGCTTCAGCGCCAACCGCGGTTACCCAGCCACGCCGGATGCCGCAAATATCGAACGTATCGAAGTGCTCAAAGGCCCCGCCGCCAGCCTGTACGGGCGTGGCGATCCGGGCGGCACGGTCAACATCGTCAGCAAAAAACCCCAGCCCGAAGCCTTTACCACCTTGCAGACCAGCGCAGGCAGCTGGGATCGTTATCGCACCGCGCTGGACGTCAACACGCCGCTGGATGAAGAAGGCAATCTGCTTTCGCGGGTCAATCTGGCCGTCGAAGACAACAACAGCTTTCGTGACCATGTAGAGAGCAAACGGGTGTTTGTCGCCCCGTCCTTCAGCTGGCAATTGAACCCTGACACCCGTCTGCTGCTGGAAACCGAGTTCGTGCGCCACACATCGACGTTCGACCGAGGCGTGGTCGCCCCCAACAACAAGTGGAGTGGCGTGTCGCGTTCGACCTTCCTCGGCGAGCCGGACGATGACATCGATAATGACAACAACATGGTGCAGTTCGCCCTGGACCACCAGCTCAACGATGTGTGGTCGCTGCGTCTGGCCAGCCATTACAAACAGGGCGAGATGTCGGGTTTTGCCAGCGAGGCGCGTCCGCTGAATGCCGACGGGCACACGGTCAATCGCCGTTACCGTGAGCGCGACAACAACTGGCATGACAGCATCACCCAGTTGGAGTTGCGCGGCCGTTTCGACGGCCTGGGCGTCGAGCACGAGGTGCTGATCGGCACCGAGTACGAGAACTATCGCAAGAACGAACGCGTCACGACCATCGCCGGCAGCCCCTACGCCATCGACATCTACAACCCGGTCTACGGCCAGCCGAAACCCGCTGGCGCACGCTCCGGTACTGATTTTTACGAGCATGTCGAAAGCCGCGCGCTGAACCTGCAGGACCAGATTGTCTTTACCGACAAGCTGCGCGGCATGATCGGGGCACGCTACGAGCACTTCGATCAGCAGGTCGATGACTTCACCACCAACGCCACTTCCGGGCAGCGCCAGGACGCTTTCACTCAACGCGCCGGGTTGCTTTATCAACTCACACCGCAGGTCGGCCTGTTCGCCAATGCCTCCACCTCGTTCAAGCCCAACAATGGCCTGGACGCCGCCGGCAAAACCTTCGACCCGGAAGAAGGCGTCGGCTACGAAGTCGGAATCAAAAGCGAACTGTTCGACCATCGCCTGAGCACGACCCTCGCCGCCTTTCATATCGAAAAGGAAAACGTTCTGGCCCTGGACCCCGGCACCGACACCAATCGCGCGGTGGGCAAGGCTCGCAGCCAGGGCTTCGACGTGCAATTTACCGGGCAGGTCAGCGAAGCCGTTCGGCTCATCGGTGCCTTCGCCTACATCGACGCCGAAGTGACCAAGGGCGACCAGAGCATCCCCACGGGCAGTCGCATCCTCGGTGTCGCCAAACACAGCGGCAGCCTGCTGGGCGTCTATGAGTTCCAGGAAGGCGCGTTGCGCGGCTCGGACGTGGGCGCGGCGTACACCTACGTCGGCGACCGCTCGGGGCAGTCGGGCGCTGACTTCGAGTTGCCGGCCTACCAGACCGTAGACCTGCTGGCGCATTACAAAGCCAGCGACAACGTCACGGTGGGTTTGAACCTGAACAACATTTTCGATGAAAAATACTACGAGCGCTCCTACAGCAACTACTGGGTCGCGCCTGGCGAACCGCGCAACGTTACGGTCAGCCTGACCCTCAGCCTCTGACGCCCATGAGACCCGGTCCAATACACCTCCGCTCACAACAACAAGGACGCATCATGCTTTCAAGCAAACCTTTCCTGGCCCTGAGCCTGCTCGGCGCTCTGTTCACCAGTCACGTCAATGCGCACGGTCTGTGGACCGAACAGCGTCGCGGCAATATCGAAGTGGTCTACGGTCATGGCGCCGAAGACAACGCCTTCAAGGCGCAGAAAGTCAGCGGCGCGTGGGCCTACGACCTGCAGGGCAAAATGATCCCGGTGACGGTACAACGCCTTGACGACCACGCGCGTCTGGTGCCGCTCAAGCCGCCTGCGGTCATGAGCGTTGCGCTGGATAACGGCATGTGGACGCGCGACGCCGAAAAGAAATGGATCAATGAGGGCCGCAGCAAAGTACCCAATGGCACCGACTCCATCCACACCTTCAAATACAGCGTGGCGATTTACGCCGAAGGCGCGCACCTGCCAGCGTTCAACAAACTGAATTTCGTGATCGTGCCGCAGACCGATCCCTTGAAAGTCGGCGCAGGCAAACCACTGCCGGTGCGCGTACTGATCGACGGCAAACCCGCCGCCGGTATCAAACTGATCGGCGATTACCGCAGCGTACCGGACGTCGTCAGCGCTGAAACCGATGCACAGGGTCTGGCCAGCGTCATCGTGCGTAACGAGGGGCTGAACATCATCGCCGCCGAAGTCACGCTGCCAGTCAAGGACAACGCCGACATCGCCGAACGCGGCTTGTTTACCTCGCTGACGTTTGTCGGTGAGGCGCATCATGACTGATGACGCGCAGTAGCAAATTGCTTCTATTCAGGTACGCAAAGTATCTTCGGCCGACGTTGCCGGAGAACTTTGCTGATCGAACCTTGCGCGTGCCTGCTCGATTGCCTGTCTGTTATTGCTTGCCCATGCGGACAGCATTTCCAGCTGCGGTTTCAATGAGTGGCCGAGTTCGGTCAAGTCATAGCAAACAAGGTCGACGCCTTGGTCAGGCAGTCGGGCTCAATCAACGAACCCGTCCAGTCGAGGTGTACAGACCATTCCCCAAGAGCCTGACCATGGGATGCGTGCGCGAATATACAATTTTGTACAAAATAGATACATCAAGCTAAAGGCCCCGCTGTTGCGGGCCGATAGGCGTATTAAACAAGACTCCACAAATGCTCCGGGACCGGAACCTCAATGAAAATCACGCCTTTCGACACCACCCCGATCATGAATATTCAGGTCGTGACCTCAACGCCAGCTTCGGTGACAGAAAGCTCCGCAGTGTCAAGTGTCACACCTTCAGCTGTTAAGGTTCAGATCTCGAATGAAGGCCAGGAAAAACTCGAAAGTGAAAAGAACGCAGACATCGATCAGTCCGGCCTGCCTGAGGACGTCAAGGAAGTCTTGAAAAACATCCGCAAGCTTCAGGATCAGATCGCTGAAAAGAACCAGGAATTGATGGAACTGCTGAACGACAAGACCCTGTCGGAAGATGAGAGGAAACGGCAGAGAGAGCTTTTGACCTCCACCATCAGAAGCATGCAATCAGCGTTGTCCCAAGCCACGAGCGCGCTGAATAACGCGATGTCGTCCAATAATATGGACTCCGACAGCCGTAGCCAGGCCAAGGGCCTGATCGGGATGAAATAGGCGTCACGCATCGACCGGGCCCTGAATATTTCCAGCGGGCGCAATGCTCCGCCGGAATAGCAGCTTGCCAGCACAGTAAAATCTGGCAACGCCGCGCGCCCCCCAGAAACCCGCAATATTCCCTTTAGTAAACAAAGTTTCCAGAAACCTCTGGACGCTGGATTTCCTTTCGCCTATAAAACAGCCTTCAAGAATATTAAATTCCTGTAGAGAATTTTATTCGTCGACGAAAAACCTCTGCATCTGACCTTTTTCGCCCTGCGCCGAACTGCCGCCACCCTTCAGAGGACACGCCATGCAACACGAGAAGAACCATTTCATCCTGAAGATCAGCTGCCCGGCGACCTCCGGCATTGTCGCGGCGGTGACTTCCTACCTGGCTGGCAACAGCTGCTACATCGGTGAAATGGCCCAGTTCGACGATGAGTACAGCGGCACCTTTTTCATGCGCGCCGTGTTTCGTTTCAACGATGGTCATGAGGGCGACATCCAGCAGTTGAAAGCTGGCTTCGATGCCGTGGCCAGCGACTTTGCCATGCAGTGGGAGCTGCATGACACGCGCCGGCCGATGCGTGTGCTGCTGATGGTCAGCAAGTTCGATCACTGCCTGACCGACCTGCTGTACCGCTACCACAAGGGCGAAATGGACATGACCATCACCGCCATCGTCTCCAATCACCTGGATTTGCGACCGATGGCCGAACGCGAGGGCATTCGTTTCATTTACCTGCCCGTGACCAGGGAAACCAAGGCTGCGCAGGAAGCCGCGCTGATGAAGGTGGTCGATGAAACCGGCACCGAGCTGGTGGTGCTGGCCCGCTACATGCAGATTCTCTCCGACGACCTGTGCCAGCAACTGGCGGGTCGGGCGATCAATATCCATCACTCGTTTCTGCCGGGTTTCAAGGGTGCCAAGCCCTACCACCAGGCTTACGAGCGCGGCGTGAAGCTGATCGGCGCCACCGCGCATTACGTCACCAGCGACCTGGACGAAGGTCCGATCATCGAGCAGGAAGTGCAGCGCGTCGATCACGTCTACCTGCCGGCCGACCTGGTCGCGGCGGGACGCAATAACGAAACCATCGCGCTGTCGCGGGCCGTCAAATATCACCTGGAGCACCGCGTGTTTCTCAACACGGATCGAACGGTGGTGTTCCGATGAGCGCACACATCATCGACGGCAAGGCCGCCGCCGCTCGCGTTCTGCAACAGGTCAGACACGATGTAGAAACCCTGAAGGCCGAAGGCATCGAACCGGCGCTGGCGGTCATTCTGGTCGGTAATGACGCGGCCAGTGAGGTCTACGTACGCAACAAGATCCTGCGCGCCGGGGAAGCCGGCATTCGCTCGCTGGAGCACCGCCTGCCGGCCGACAGCAGCCAGGCACGCTTACTGGCGTTGATTGTCGAATTGAACGCCGACAACACGGTAAACGGCATTCTCCTGCAACTGCCCTTGCCCGCTCACATCGATGAAAACCGCGTCCTGCAGGCTATCGACCCGGACAAGGACGTTGACGGTTTTCACAGTGAAAACGTCGGTGGCCTGAGCCAGGGGCGCAACGTACTGACGCCCTGCACCCCCAGCGGTTGCCTGCACTTGCTGGAAGAAACCTGCGGCGATCTGAGCGGCAAGCATGCGGTGGTGATCGGTCGCTCCAACATCGTCGGCAAACCCATGGCGGCTCTGCTGCTGCAAGCGCATTGCTCGGTGACGGTGGTGCATTCGCGCAGTACCGACGCCAGGGCCTTGTGCCAGTTGGCCGACATCGTCGTGGCGGCGGTTGGCCGTCCGCGCCTGATCGATGCCAGCTGGCTCAAGCGCGGCGCGGTGGTGATCGACGTCGGCATCAACCGCATCGAGGACCATGGCCGCAGCCGCCTGGTGGGCGATGTCGATTTCGCCAGCGCCACCGAAGTCGCCTCTGCCATCACCCCGGTCCCCGGCGGGGTCGGCCCGATGACTATCGCCTTTCTGATGAAAAACACCGTGACTGCTGCCCTGCAGCAGGCCCACGCGCAACGCAGCCAACCGGAGGCCGTATGCCTTTCAACCTGTTGAAATACGGGCTCAGCTCGCAGTACCCGGTCGAGGTGGATCTGCCTGCGCCCAAGGAACTGAAGTCCTCCTACGACGTGGTGATCATCGGCGGCGGCGGGCATGGCCTGGCCACCGCTTACTACCTGTCGAAATACCACGGCATCACTAATATTGCCGTGCTGGAAAAAGGTTACCTGGGCGGCGGCAACACAGCGCGCAACACGGCGGTGATCCGCTCCAATTACCTGACCAGCGAAGGCGTGAAGTTCTATACCGAGTCGGTGAAGATGTTTCAGGGCCTGTCCAACGAGTTCGACTTCAACATTATGTACTCCGAGCGCGGCCAACTGACCCTCGCGCATACCGATGCCACGGTCCGTTCGTTCCGCCAGCGCGCCGAGGTCAACAAGCATTTCGGCGGCCGCACCGAGATGATCGACCGCCAGCAGATCCGCGAACTGGTGCCGAGCCTCAATCTGGACCCCGGCCATCTGCCGGTGCTCGCCGGCCTGTGGCACATCGACGGCGGCACCGCCCGGCATGACGCGGTCGCCTGGGGTTACGCCAAGCAGGCGGCCAAGCGTGGTGTGGAGATTCATCAACTGACCGAAGTGCAGGAACTGGTGATCGAGAACGGCACCATTAAGGCGGTGAAGACCAATCGCGGCACCATCCAGTGCGGTTGCGCCGTGCAGGCGGTGGCGGGCATGAGTTCGCAGATGATGAAGAAGGCCGGGATTCGTTCGCCGATCCAGACTTTCCCGCTGCAAGCGATGGTCACGCAACCCTTCAAGCCGTTCCTCGACCCGCTGGTGAGCTCGTCCGCCCTGCATTGTTATGTGCAGCAGACCAGCCGTGGCGAAGTGGTGTTTGGCGGTGGCTCTGATCCCTACCCATTGTTCAACAGCCGCTCGACGCTGGAACTCAAGGAAAGCCTGCTGGCCCACGCCATCGAGATGTTTCCGTTTCTGGCCAACGCCAAACTGATGCGCCAATGGGCCGGGATCACCGACATGACCCCGGATTACAGCCCGATCATGGGCCTTTCGCCGGTCAGGAATTACTACCTGGATGCGGGCTGGGGCACCTGGGGCTTCAAGGCCACGCCTATCTGCGGCAAGACCATGGCCGAACTGGTGGCCAGCGGCGGCAAGGTGCCCGAGTTGATCAGGCCGTTCGCGCTCGACCGCTTCTCGACCTTTCAGCAAGTCAACGAAATGGGCGCAACAGCGGCCAGCCACTGACGGAGAGCGACACATGAAAATCATGACCTGCCCGCTCAACGGGCCGCGCAACATCAGCGAGTTCACCTACGGCGGGGAATTCAAACACATGCCCGACCCGCAAACCTGCAGCGACAGCGAGTGGGCCGATTACGTGTTCAACAGTGAGGACACGCTGGGCGTGGTGCGCGAGTGGTGGATGCACACCCCCTCCAGCTACTGGTTCCTGGCCGAGCGCCACACTGGCAGCGACGAGATCATCCGCACCTTCGACCCACGCGAACTATTTACCGTACGTATCGACTTCGCCCCTCTCGCCTCCAAGGAGATCGCAGGATGACCACCCCCGCCCGCCTGCCCGCGCCCATGGGCCTGCTGATCGATCGCACCCGGCCGCTCACGTTCAGCTTCGATGGCAAAACCTATCAGGGCCTGCAGGGCGACAGTATTGCCAGTGCCCTGCTGGCCAACGGTCGCTTCCTGCTTTCGCGATCGTTCAAGTACCACCGCCCGCGCGGCCCGCTGACCATGGCCGGGCAGGATGCCAACAGCCTGATCCAGTTGCCTCACGAGCCCAACGTAATGGCCGACACCGTTGCCCTGCAGGAAGGCTTGCAGGCCTCCGGCCAGAACTTCAACGGCTCGCTGGACAACGATCGGGACGCGTACCTGGGCAAGTTCTCGAAGTTCATGCCGGTGGGTTTCTACTATCGCTCGTTCTACAAGCCCAAGGGCATGTGGAAGGTCTGGGAGCCGATCATTCGCAAGAAGGCCGGCCTTGGCGTGCTGGACCTGACCTTCCAGCCCGAGTACTACGACAAGGCCTACCTGTTCACTGATCTGGCGGTGATTGGCGCAGGACCTGCCGGCTTGCAGGCGGCACTGAGCGCTGCCAATGCCGGCGCCAAGGTGTTGCTGATCGAACAGCAGCCCATCCTCGGCGGTTCACTGGCGTATGCCCGCTTCGATGTCGACGGCCTGCGCGCCGAGCAACTGCGGCGTGAACTGGTCGCTGCGGTAGAAGCACATGACAATATCCAGGTGCTCAAACAGGCGACCTGCAATGCCTGGTTCACCGACAACTACCTGCCGGTGATTCAGGGCAAGCGTTTGTACAAGGTGCGCGCCACACACTGTCTGGTGTGCAGCGGCTCATTCGATCAGCCAGTGATTTTCCGCAACAACGACCTCCCCGGCGTGATGCTGACCAGTGCTGCACAGCGTCTGATCAAGTTGTACGCCGTCAAGCCCGGCAAACGCGCGGTGGTGCTGACCGGCAATGATGACGGTTACCTCGCCGCACTGGATTTGCACGATCAGGGCGTCGACGTGGTTGCAGTGGCCGACATGCGCAGCAGCCCGTCGGACCGGACGCTGCGGCTTGCGCTGGAGAAGCGCGGCATCGTCTGCCACGTGAACACAACGGTCTATGAAGCGCTGCATGAGAAAGGCATGCGCCATGTGAGCGGCGCCGAGCTGCGCAAGATCACCGGCCAGGGGCAGGTGGCGAACAGCGGTTCGCGTGTCGACTGCGACTTGCTGTGCATGTCCGGCGGCTATATGCCGGTCTACCAGTTGTTGTGTCAGGCCGGCGGCAAGCTGGCCTATGACGATGAACAGGCCGAATTCACGATCAGCAGCCTGCCGCAGAACCTGAGCATCGCGGGCTCGGTCAACGGTTACCACGCGCTGGACAACGTGCTGGCCGATGCGGCGCATGCCGCCGCCAGCGTGGTCTCGGCACTGGGCCTGACCTCGGCTGACACCCCAGCCGCGCTGCGCAGCGAAGCGCAGGTCAACTTCGCCTGGCCGATCTTCCCGCACCCTGACGGCAAGGATTTTGTCGACTTCGACGAAGACCTTCAGGTACGCGATATCGTCAATGCCACGCGCATCGGCTATCGCGACATCCAGTTGGTAAAACGCTATTCCACGGTGGGCATGGGCCCGTCGCAAGGTCGTCACTCGGCACTGCCGACTGCAAGACTGGTGGCCGCTTCGACCCAGCGCAGTATCAGTGAAACCGGCGTGACCACAGCCCGGCCGCCCTTCGAGGCCGAGAAACTGGCACACGTTGCAGGCCGTGCCTTTGATCCGTATCGGCAGACACCCATGCACCCGCGTCATGTGCAGGCAGGCGCGAAAATGATGCCTGCCGGGATCTGGCAGCGTCCGGCGTTCTATGGCAAACCCTCGCAACGCGATGCCTGCATGCAGCAGGAAGCGCTGCACGTGCGCAACAAGGTCGGCATCATCGACGTGTCGACACTCGGCGGCCTGGACGTACGCGGCCCCGACGCCGCCGAGCTGCTCAACCGCCTGTATACCTTCGCCTTTCTCAAACAGCCGGTCGGGCGTTCGCGTTATGCGCTGATGACCAACGAGCAAGGCGTGGTCATCGACGACGGCGTTTGCGCGCGCTTTGCCGACCAGCATTTCTACGTCACCGCCACCACCAGCGGTGTGGATCGCATTTATCAGCAGATGCTCAAGTGGAATGCCCAGTGGCGTCTGAACGTGGACATCACCAACGTCACGGCGGCCATTGCTGCGGTCAACGTGGCGGGCCCGGATTCGCGCAAGGTGCTGGAGCAGGTCTGTACCGACCTTGATCTGTCTGCCGCAGGCTTCCCTTATCTTGGCGTGCGCCTGGGCACGGTCGCCGGCATCAAGGCGCGGCTGTTGCGGGTCGGTTTCGTCGGCGAACTGGGCTACGAGATCCACGTCCCCGCTCGTCACGCGCTGAGGCTCTGGGATGCACTTGTCGAGGCTGGCAAGGCCTTCGACATGCGTCCGTTCGGCGTCGAGACGCAACGGCTGTTACGTCTGGAAAAAGGCCACGTCATCATCAGTCAGGACACCGATGGCATGACCCATCCGGCCGAGATCGACATGGGTTGGGCGGTCAGCCGCAGCAAGCCTTTCTTCGTCGGCCGCCGCTCGGTGGACATCCTCGAAGCCCAGCCGCAGAAGCGCAAGCTGGTTGGCTTCACCTTGCCCAAAGCCAGCCCGCTGCCGCTTGAGGGGCATCTGGTGCTCAAAGGCCCGGACATCAGTGGCAACGTGACGTCCTGCGAGTACTCCTCGACCCTGGGCATGATCATCGGCATGGCCTATGCCGCGTTCGACCAGAGCACACCCGGCCAGCAGATTCCGATCCGCGTCGAAGACGGTGTGGTGGTTCAGGCAACCGTCGTCAAACTGCCGTTCTTCGACCCTGAAAACCAGCGCCAGGAGCTCTGACCCATGACCAGCCTTATCCAGAACAGTCCTGTCGGCGCCAACCCGCGGGCCTTGTGCACACTGCAAGACCTGACCGATCGGCCACGCGTGGGATTTCGCGGCACGCAAAGCGCTGACTACCTGACGGCACGCGGTTTCAGCCTGCCCGAGGCACCGAACCGCGCCATCACACAGGCGGACGGCAGCCATGTCGCACGCCTTTCGCAGACCGAATACCTGCTGCTGGGCAGCCCGCTGGATGACGGGCAGCGCATCGCTGATGAAGAAGCTCGCTGGGAGCTGGACCACAGCGCCAACTACCTGCTGCCGCGCGAAGACAGCCATGCCTGGCTGCAACTGAGTGGCCCGTGCATCGCCGAGGTGATGGCCAAACTGTGTGGCGTGGATCTGCGCCCGGGGGCTTTTGCTCCCGGTTCGGTGGCGCAGACCTCGGCAGCGCGCATCAATGTGATCGTCATCAACCTCGGCGCGCAGGCCGAACCCTGTTTCCAGATCCTCTTTGACCGGGCTTCACTGGCTTACTTTAAGGACGCAATGCTGGATGCCATGACCGAGTTTGGAGGGCGCTACCTATGAACAACAGGTTACTGCATCAGTGAGTAAAGGTCGTTTCGTGCTCATGAACGACAACAAGTGTCTGTTACCGCCACGCCACCTAAAGAATGCTGGCATAAAGCCGTTGAACTCTTGGTAGACCATAAGAGCGCCCTTCAGGCCAACGCCTCGGGGCGCAGACTGCACCCATGCAGCGCCCAACACTTGCGGCAGTAACGGACATCCCGGAGCTCGAATGAATATCAAACAAAAATTGACGTGGGCGTTCGCAGTCATTGCGTGCTTGCCCATATTAGTCGTCGCCGCCATCGTGGTCGTGAACCTGCGTGACAAGGCGACCAGTGATTTCGTGGACAGCAGCGCGCGTGAAATTCGCCAGGTCGACAACGCCATGCAGCTGTTTTTCGACGGCATTACGCAGAACGTCAATTACATCGCGGCGCACCCGCTGATCGCCGGGGCGAGCGACGATTTCCGCAACTACATGGGCGCAACGCCTCCTCCGCAGTCCGAGAATGACAGGCAGGCGACCGAGCTGTTCGCCAGTATCGCCAAGGCTCACCCGGCCTACTCCTACGTCTCTTATGGTCTGATCAACGGCAGCTACATCATGACGCCGGAAGACCCGAAAATGAGCAACTACGACCCGCGTGTGCGGCCGTGGTACAAGACTGCAATGGCCAATGCCGGCAAGACTGTGCGCAGCGATGCCTATTACTGGGCCAACGACGATGCTGTACTGGTCAGCACCATCCGGGCGATTCCCAACAAACTGGGCAACCCTGGCGGCGTGGTCAATATCGACGTATCGCTCAAGCAGCTGACCAACATCGTCAAGCAGATCAAACTGGGCGAAAGCGGCTATCTGATGCTGATGGAAAAGAACGGCACGGTGCTGGTCGATCCCAAACAGCCCGAGCACAATTTCAAGAAACTGGGTGAACTGGGCGACGGCTTCAGCGAGCTGGCGAAAACCGCCAGTGGTCTGGTCGAGGTGACACTCAACGGCGAACGTTACATGGCCAACGTTTACTCGTCCGAACAACTGGGCTGGAACTTCATCGGCCTGATCAAACAGGACGAAGTGATGGCCTCGGCCACCCGCCTGACCTGGTTGATCGGCATCATCGCGGCGGTGCTGGCGGTGGTCTTTGCGATTGTCGGTGCCAGTTTTGCCCGCGTTATCGTGCGTCCGATCCACAGCGTTTCCAGCGGCCTGGAAGGCATCGCGGGCGGTGAAGGCGATCTGACTCAGAACCTCGCCGTGCGCGGCAAGGATGAAACCGCGCAACTGGCGGGCTGGTTCAACAAGTTCCTGACCGCGATTCGCAGCCTGATCCAGCACATCGGTCAGGCCGCCGGGAAGATTCTCGAAGCCTCACACAGCTCGACACGTGTCTCCAACGACATGGCCGAAGCTGCTGGCCGGCAGCGCGAAGCGGTGGATATGGTCTCCACGGCGTTTCATGAAATGGTCGCCACCTCCAATGAAGTCGCCCGCTCCTGCAGCCAGGCCGCCGACTCGGCAGACAACGGTCAGCAACAGGCGCGTGAAGGTCAGCGGCAGATCGACGATGCGGTGCGCAGCGTCGACCAGCTCAGCGAAGAACTCACCCGCTCGGCCAAGGACATGACGCAACTGGAAAAAGACAGCGCAGGCATTCAGTCGATCCTCAACACCATCCGCTCGATTGCCGAGCAGACCAACCTGCTGGCGCTCAACGCCGCCATCGAGGCAGCACGTGCGGGCGAACAGGGCCGCGGCTTCGCCGTCGTAGCCGACGAAGTCCGCGCACTGGCCAAACGCACCTCGGACTCGACCGCCGAAATCGACAGCCTGCTGGGCAACCTGGCCAAACGTACTGCCTCGGTGGCGCAACAGATGCATGCCAGCCTCGACGTGTCGCAGCAGTCGGTGACCAAGATCGGACAGGCACGCAGCAGCTTCGGGCAAATCCGTGAGTCAGTGGATGTGATTCGCGACATGAACACCCAGATCGCAACTGCCGCCGAAGAACAGCATCAGGTGGCCGAAGACATCAACCGGCACATCAGCCAGATCCATGGTGATGCGCAGTTGATCGCTCAACTCTCGGACTCGGCCCGCGCGGATTCCAGAAGTCTGGAGATGCTGTCCAGCGAACTGGACGGCCTGGTACGCAAGTTCAAGACCTGATACCGCGCACACGGAGCGTGAGGAACGATGGGCATCCCCTATCGTGCCCATGCTCCACGCGGGCATGCCGTTCTGGACGCAGCAGGTGATCTAATCTCCGTCCCTCTCAAACCATTCAGTCAGAAAATCCAGAAAAGTGCGCAGCGTTGCCGACTGGTGGTGCCGCGAAGTGTAGATCGCGTGTATCCCCAGTGCCCGTGGCTGGTACTCCGGCATCAGGGCGATCAGCTTGCCGCTCGCAATCAGCGGCGCTGCCGAATGCACCGGTTGCAGGCTGATACCGGCGCCCGCCACTGCGGCCTCCAGCAGCACCACTGAATCGTTGGCACTCAGGTTGCCGCCGACCGGCACACTGAGCGGCATCTGCTGGCGGGTAAATTCCCAGAGGCTCTTGCCGAAGTACGAATAGGTCAGGCAGTTATGGGCAGTCAGTTCCTGCGGCCTGGACGGCGTGCCGTGCACGGCGAGATAGGCTGGAGCAGCGCACACCACCGAAGCGCACTGCCCCAGTGGACGGGCAATTACATTGGGGTCCAATTGATTAGTGATGCGGATCGCCAGATCGATTCGCTCGCTGACCAGATCCACGGCCTCGTTACCGATAAGCAGGTCTGCCGAGGTGCCGGGATAGCGTTGCAGGTAAGCCGTCACCGCGGGTGCCAGAACGGCCAGGGCCAGTGACTGCGAACAGGCGATGCGCAGCATGCCGCGCGGCTCGTCGACTTGCGTATCGGCCGCCAGCGGCACCGCGTCGGCAAGCTCGACCAATTGCTGACAACGCAACAACGTCACCTGCCCGGGGGCGGTCAGGCCGAGCTTGCGCGTGGTCCGGTGCAGCAATCGTGCTCCGGCCCAGCGCTCCATCTGCGCCAGATACCGCGTGACCATTGCCCGAGACATATCCAGCGCCTCGGCGGCGGCAATGAGGCTGCCCCTGTCGTTGATGGCGATGAATACCCGCGCCGCTATGATCCGATCCACGATTCGTCCGATATAAGCAATCAATAGTTGCCAATACTGAGGCTTTTGTTTCAGCTGAGGCAACCTAAGATAACCACCTCAGTCCTGCCCGAACGAAGGTCGTACCCATGTTGCGTAAATCCCTGCTTGCCCTGTCCTTCGCTGCTCTGTTCCCTCTCGCAGCCCAGGCCGCCGCCCCCTTGGCCATCGAGGTGTACAACCCGGCTGAAAAAGCCGTCTTCCCGGTGTCATCCGAACTGATCACCGGCAAGCATGACGCGGTGCTCATCGATGCGCAGTTCCAGCGCAACGACGCCGAGGCCCTGGTGCAGAAGATCAAGGCCAGCGGCAAGCAACTCACCACGGTCTACATCAGCCACAGTGACCCGGACTACTACTTCGGTCTGGACGTCATCAAAGCTGCGTTCCCCAAAGCGAAGATCGTTGCCAGCGCGCCTACCGTGAAGGCGATCAAGGCGTCGATGCAGGGCAAACTTGCCTACTGGAGCCCGATTCTCAAGGACAATGCGCCAGCCAGCCTGGTTGTGCCGGAAGTACTCAAGGGCGACCACCTGACGCTTGAAGGCCAACCGTTGCAGATCAAAGGCCTGAACGGCCCGGCCCCCGAGCGCAGCTACGTATGGATTCCCTCCCTCAAGGCGGTAGTCGGTGGTGTCGTGGTCTCCAGCGGCATCCATGTCTGGATCGCTGACACGCAAAGCACGAAATCGCGTCAGGACTGGCTCGCGACACTCAAGGGCATCGAGGCGCTGAAACCGGCCACCGTAATTCCGGGTCATTACCTGGGCAAGATTCCGTCAGGCACCCAGGCTGTGACATTCACCGCCGACTACCTGAAGTCCTTCGAAGAACAGGCCGCCAAAGCCAAGGATTCCACCACCCTGATCGACGCCATGCACAAAGCCTGGCCGCAACTGGCCGAACCGGCTTCGCTGGAGATGAGTGCAAAAGTCATCAAGGGCGAGATGAAATGGCCGAATTGATCCGGCACCTGTAAGGCCCCGGCGGAGCGCTGCGAATATCGGCAGGGGCCAGGCTTTTTAACTGCGCGGCGCACATGCACTCAGCTATGGTCAGACGCCCATATCAGTCGCTATGCTGCGCCCATGAACGCGCCTTTGAAAATCCGTAACCCTTGCCCGCCCGGCGCTTGCGACTGCAAGCGCGAGCTGCTGGACGCGGAAGATGCAGACCTGCGGATTCTGCTGCTGTCCCGCGACGCAGAGAAAAGCCTGCTGGATCGCCTGGAGCGTATCGACAGTCTGGAAGACCTGGAGCACATGCAGCGCAAGATTTTCCAGCAACTGGGCGTGCGTGTCGACGTCGCGCCGGGCTTCAATGAAGTGCGCACCATGCGCGGCATCAGCATTGTCGTCGAGGAAAAGGTCGGGCTGTGTCGCAAGACGCGCCAATCGATACCTGCCGCCATCCGCCGCGCCCTGGAAGCACGTCCACAGATCGCCTATCAGTTGCTCAACGCCAACGACCTGCTGCGCGACGCGTGAGTCTAGACAAAGCCCAGTCAGGCTTTCAGAAACGACAACGCCCGGCCTGAACAGACCGGGCGTCACGTGAACACTACCGCAGGCTGATCAGCAAACCCCAGGCGGGATGCCGTCCTTGTTGAAGTCTTTCAGGCGTTCCTTTTCTTCGGGCGTCGAGTGCGCGGGCACATCGCTTTGCGGTTCCGGTTTTTTCTCGTCTTTCTTGTCAGTCATGGTCGTTGACTCCGCTGGTGGACACTCAAATAAGGCCACGCGCGGCGCATTCGGTTCAGACTGATTGCACAGTGCGGCGCTGATTGACGTTGCATTCCAGTTGTCGGGCCAGGCCCTGCAGATCGAGCAGGGTCGCGCGCCAGCTGCGCTCCTGACTGCCGACGCTGACCAGCGAACGGACCCGGTCATTGACCGAAATGCCCTTGCCGGTACTGGCTTGCCAGCCTTGTTCCAGCATGGCCGGATCGAACTGATTGAAGGCGTCGATCGCATCGACGCGGTTCACGGCAAAACCGAAGCACAGCCGCTCGCCACGCACGATCAATACACGCGACGCTTCGCCCTGGACCTGTGCCCCTTCGCCCAACAGGCTGCTCAGGCAGATCAGCGGCACCTGTTCGCCGCGCAGATTGAACTGTCCCAGCAAATGCGTTTCCGGCTGCGACAGGCCGATCAGTTGCTGCGGCATGCTCATGATTTCCACGATCTGGCTCAACGGTGCGACGAAGCGGGTCGGCGCATCGAACAGCAGGCAGGCGTGGCGCAGCATGGCCTTGGTCACATCGTGCGAGGCCTGGGCAGGTTTGACGTCGTGTTGGTAAACCTGGGTGTAGCTTTTGACTTCCGGACGCTGCAACAGCATCGGATGATCAAGCAACAAGGCTTGCTGCCCCTCCTCCAGGTTCATTACCCCGGCGAGCAGCTCTGGATGCGGCAGGCCATAGCCCGGCGCCGCCAACAGACTGTCCGGATCCTGACGCTGAATGGCGACCATGCGGTCGTAGCCGAACCCGCAGACCCGCCCGTCCGGCGCAGTCAACAGCAGCAACTGCGGCTTGGACGTCTGACGCTGGTGGTCCAGGCCAAGCACTTCGGACAGGTTGAGCGCCGGGACCTTGGTGCCACGCACCGAGGTGACGCCAAAGCAGCAGTCACTGGCAAAATCCGACGCCGTGATCTCGGGTTCGTCCACCAACTCGGTCACAACGCTGGCATCGATACAGAAGTTACGGCCGTCGCACTCGAACACCAGGTAATGCAGCAAACGGTTCTTGGCGGCCAGCGCCTCGTCCTTGAGCACTTGCGCGTTGGGATCGGCAGCGAACAGTACGCCTGGCAAACCACTCATGAAGGCAAGATCAAGCTTGTAGATCATCCGCGACTCTTCAGAGCCGAGCAGCAGAGAGGGCAGCAGCCCGACAGCGCTGCCCTCGGGCCCCAGTGGGCTGAACTGAGAATCACGGGCCTTGAGAATGTCGCACACCGCATCGATCGCCAGCCCGAGGTAACCGCCGCCATACTTGAGAATCGCGACCAGTGGCGTCGGCGAAGACATATCGCCGCCCTCCGCCAGTTGAGCCCGCAGGTCGACCAATGGCACCGGTTTGCCACGCAAGGTAAACACCCCGCGCAGCGCTCCCCGGGTCAACGGATGGGGATTCAGATCAGCGGGCCAGTGCACGGCCTCCATCAACGCATCGGCAACCACCGCCAGATACACGCCATTGATCTGCACGACGCCATAGGCATTCAGGCTGCTCATGCAGGTTGTCCGATGGATACCTTGTTCAGCGTTTCGGTATAGCCAGTCAGGTTGGCTTTATGCAGCTCGACAATCAGGGTCTCGACTTCCTGCGCCGACAGGCGTTGCTTCTCGGTCGCCGTGTTGATCCCGTCGATCGCCTGAGTGGTCTGCATCACGCCTTCCACGATGTGTTCGAAGGCTTCGCCGGCACTGCGCGAAATCTCGTTGCCCGACTCGATCCGGCTGACCGTTTCCAGAATCAGCTTGTTGATTTCCTTGGTCGCACGCGAGGACTTCTCGGCCAGCTTGCGCACCTCGTCGGCGACTACCGAAAAGCCCAGGCCATGCTCACCGGCCCTGGCCGCTTCGATGGCCGCGTTGAAGGCCAGCATGTTGGTCTGACTGGCGATCTCGCTGATCACCTGAATGATGTCCTGAATGCCCTCGGCGGACTTGGCAATCATGCCCATCGCGTCGGACGCCTTGACCAGCGTCTGCGAACCGGAACTGGCCTGCTCACGCGTCATTCTGGCCAGATCGGTGGCTGTCTCGGTGCTTTGTGCGACGTAGGAAATGGCGTTCATCAGTGCTTTCACCGACTCGCCCATGGCGCGGGTCTTGGCCTCTATCGCCTGTTCCATCTCGACTTGACGGGTAATATCAGTGGCGAATTTCACCACTTTGAACGGCAAGCCGTCGTGGTCGAAAATCGGGCTGTACGTCGCCTGAATCCAGATTTTCTGCCCGTACTTGCTGACACGCATGAAGCGCCCGGAGTAGAACTCGCCCTGCCCCAGCCCGTGCCAGAACTCACGGTACTCGGTGCCGCGCACATACTCTTCCTCACAGAAGATACGGTGATGCTTGCCTTTGATTTCCAGCAGGCCATAACCCAGCGCTTTGAGGAAGTTGGCATTGGCGGTGATGATGTTGCCGGCCATGTCGAATTCGATGACGGCCTGGGCGCGGTCGATGGCATTCACCTTGCCCTGGTCCTCGACGCTGGTTTCCTTGGCCACAGTCACGTCGAGCGCGAACTTGACGATCTTGTAGGGTTTGCCCTGTGCATCGAAAATCGGGTTGTAGGTGGCCTGAATCCAGATCTCCTTACCGTCCTTGCGCTTGCGCTTGTATTCGTTGGCGTCGTACTCGCCGCGCCCCAGCTTCTCCCAGAGCTCACGATACTGCAGGCTGCTGACGAATTCCTCGGAGCAGAACATACGGTGGTGTTCACCGACGATTTCATCGAGTTCGTAGCCGAATACCGCCAGAAAATTGCGGTTGGCGTGCAGCACCTTGCCCGTCAGATCGAATTCGATCACCGCCTGAGAACGTTCGATGGCCGTCACCTTGCCTGCGGACTCAGCCTGACGAATGCGGCTCTCGGTCACATCGTTGGCGAACTTCACGACCTTGTAAGGACGACCATCCGGGTCGAATATCGGGTTGTAAGTGGCGCTGATCCACAGCTCGCGACCATTCTTGCCGATGCGCTTGTATTCCCCGGAGTCATACTCGCCACGTTCGAGCTTGGCCCAGAAGGCACGGTAGGCCGGGCTGTTAAGGTAGTCGTCTTCGCAAAACATGCGATGGTGCTGGCCTTGAATCTCATCCAGACGATAGCCCAGGACCTTGAGAAAGTTTTCGTTGGCGTTGAGCACGCGACCGTTCAGGTCGAACTCGATGATGCCCTGCGAGCGATCGATGGCCGCGACCTTGCCTTCGTACTCGGCATTGGACTTGCGTTGCGCAGTGACGTCTGTGGCGAACTTCACCACCTTGAACGGGTTGCCCTGCTCGTCGAACACCGGGTTATAAGTCGCCTGCAACCAGATCTCGCGCCCGTTCTTGCCCAGGCGCTTGTACTGCCCTTCGTCGAAAGCGCCCTTGCCGAGTTTTTCCCAAAACGTCACATATTCGACGCTGGATGCATGTTCCGGCGTGCAGAACATGCGGTGATGCCGACCTTGGACCTCATCCAGCCGATAACCGACGCAATCCAGAAAATTGGTATTGGCCCGCAGGATATTGCCATCAAGATCGAACTCGATCATCGCCTGGGAGCGGTCAATGGCCGTCATCAGCGAGTGAAGATCAAGTTCCAGCCCGGCCTTGTCCCTGTGGGTGGTTTCAATTGTGGTCGACATGTGGAAATACTCTGCGAGTAAGCATCTATGGAAGTATTGTTATAAAGCGCCGGTTTCCGCGAGCCCTGTCAGACACACCGATGTGTGGACTATGGAGGCTGCCGATCAAGCCGGTTAATCGTCTTTCTCAATGCCGTCCATAGCGCAAACTGCAGTTCATCAGCGTCGGATGGAATGACCGACTCCACTTGGCAGGTAGCTGTAGCATTAACATCGGCATCAAACGGAACAGCTTTAGGGCAACTGGTTCGCCACCACACACACAGACACCCCTTGGCCTGGCCGGTAGTCGGCTAAGCGCGCCTGGTACACCATTCCTTTACCTGCTTTGAACAACTCGCCGTCATCAGTAATAGAACCAGATGACAAGAATGACTGCGCCAGTCCAGCCCAGGGTCAGCAAGAAGGAAAGTCCAGCAAGACGCGGATCCATGGAACTCCTGTTCTGGAAGGCTTGGATAAGCAGAGCGCAGCATACGTAGGCCTATATCGGCCGGATCACTGACATATCAATTATTTTCGTCACACTGGAGCACTGTAGACGCAGGGGTCTTGCTCTGGATCAACGTCTGATAACCTTGAAGCCTATCACTTCGTGAAAGACGCTCTTCGCAGAGGCAGACATGGCCATGATTTTCCCAGTCGAACCACTACGACCCGAGGATCGTTTCGACGCCTGGCAGGAGGTTGTGAGTTCGACGTATGGCCTGGTCGCCAGCCAGCCCCTGAACGAAGCGCCGTTTGACGGCAGACTGAACGTCAGGGGTCAGGGTAGCGTTACTTTCACCCGGATCCAGTCATCCCCCCTGCATTACCGGCGCTTGCAGCAAGACAGGGAAAGCGATCACTTCCTCCTCACGCTCTCTTTGTGTCCCGACGCGCTTGTCGTGCAGAACGACAGGGAGTCCCGGCAAGGCGCTGGCGATATCGTCCTTTACGATAGCGCACAGCCTTACGCATGCCGTTACCCCGAAGGGGACGATCAGATTGTCCTGACGGTGCCCCGCAAGCTGTTGCTGCAACACATCCCCAGTGCCGAACGACTGGTGTGCCGGACGCTGGATGGCCATTCGGCATTGGGTCGTGTTGCCGCCGTCGTGTTGACCGAAGCCTGGAACGCAGAGGGTTTATCGGACCCGCTGAGCGAACGACTCAATGCATCACTGCTGGACGTACTGTCTACCGCCTTCGACTCGGTGTTTGGCGACACCGATATCCGACGTCAGTCTCATCAAATGCAGCAACTGCAGCGCATCAAGCAGTTCCTGCTGAATAATCTGCCCGACACAGGGCTGACGGCCGAAAACATTGCCTTGGCGACTCATGTCTCCCCACGCACACTCAATCGACTGTTCGCACAGGAAGGCACTACGGCCATTCGCTGGCTCTGGCAGCAAAGGCTTTCGGCGTGCCATGACGCACTGCTCAAACGCCACGTTCGCCGGGTCAGCGACGCTGCGCTGAATTTCGGCTTCACCAACCTCTCGCATTTCAGTCGAGCCTTCAAAAACGCTTATGGCATTCCTCCCCAGCAGTTGCTGGAGCCACGATAAGACGACTGGCGTCTTCGGCACAGCGATTGACCGTTCAGGCAAAGCACGCCGCATCCGAGTCGATCAGTATCACCGCCCTACTGACGGCGCTTTCTGCGCGCCGTGCCAATGAACGGTGATGAAGGCAAACCTCGATGACTACCCACCCCGATAAAACGCTGCGCCTGATCTTTCCCCAGTGGCAGGGCGGCAACAACGCACCTTATCATTTTGGCGCACAACTGCTGGCGTGGCTGGCACCGGACACGTCAGGGCCTGTCGAGCACGTGGCCGTAACCGAACCCGATGATCAACCTCTTGAACTGGAAAACGGCATTATCGCCCGCCATGCGTTGCTCGCGCAGCTCGACCTTGCACGGCAACTGATCGACCGGCATCAGCCGGACCGGCTGGTGGTTCTGGGTGGCGACTGTCTGGTCGACCTCGCGCCATTCGCCTACCTGAACGAACGTTACGACGGTGACCTTGCGGTGCTGTGGGTCGACGCTCACCCGGACGTCATGACACCCAGAGACTTCCAGCATGCGCATGCGATGGTCATGGGCAATCTGCTGGGCGAAGGTGACAAGGATTTCGTCGACGCGGTGAAACGCCCTGTCAAGCCGGCCAATGTGATGTATGCAGGCCTGCAGGAGACCCTCGAGGGAGAAACCGCGTTCATCAAACGTCTCCGGCTGCGCAGTGCCGGTGCCCAGGCGCTGGCCCACTCCAGCGAGCCGGTGCTGCAGTGGCTTGAGGACATCGGGGCAAGGCACCTGGCGATCCATCTGGACCTGGACGTGCTGGACCCGGCACTGTTTCGTTCTCTGCTGTTTGCCCAACCCGGTGTCCCGGCCAGTGACTTTGAAGGCGTTGCTCAGGGCAAGATGACTATCGAGCAGGTCGTCCGCTTGCTGACAGACGTCGCCAGCGTCGTGGACGTGGTCGGACTTGGCATTGCCGAACACCTGCCATGGGATGCTCTGGCGTTGAAGAACATGCTGATGAAACTGCCGCTGCTCGGCGACCGGGCTGCCAACCCATGAGTCTTACTCCTGAATCAGCGGATAAAATTCAATTTATGCATACTCATCACATAAATAATTATTTAATTTAATAATAAACCTATAACAAAAAAGAATTTCACGGCGGTTTTTTATAGGCATACCGTGACCCCATTACCGACCCCTTTCGCCAGGCGGAGGTGAATCTACCTTCTTCATCACGTCCGGGGCACACTCCATGAGTAGACGACAACACCTTAAACTTGGCGCCATGGTCCACGGGGTCGGCCATGGCTGGGGCGAATGGCGCCACCCGCAAGCGCTGGCCAATGCCAGTGTTGATTTAGGTTTTTATCAGCAACAGACCCATCTGGCAGAAGCGGCCCGCTTCGACTTTGTGTTTATTGCCGACAGCCTGCACATTCACGAGAAATCCAGCCCGCACTACCTGAATCGCTTCGAACCCTTGACCATTCTGTCCGCACTCGCAGCCACCACCCGGCACATCGGCCTGGTAGCAACGGTCACGGTCAGTTACACCGAGCCGTTCCAGGTCGCTCGCCAGTTTGCCTCGCTGGATCACATCAGCGGCGGCCGGGCTGGCTGGAACGTGGTGACGTCGTGGCTCAGTGGCACCGCCGATAACTTCAGCAAGGGCGAACACCCGCCACATGCGGTGCGCTACCGCATCGCCAAGGAGCATATCGACGTGGTCAAGGGCCTTTGGGATTCCTGGGAAGACGACGCTTTCGCCTACGACAAGCAGAAAGGCGAGTTCTTCACGCCAGGCAAACTGCACGCGCTGAACCACAAGGGCGAATTTTTCTCGGTGAAAGGCCCGCTCAACATCGCCCGGTCGAAGCAGGGTCAGCCGGTGATTTTTCAGGCAGGCACTTCCGAGGCCGGGCGTAACTTCGCCGCTCAGAACTCGGATGCGATCTTTGTTCACGCCGAGAGCTTCGATGAGGCACGCGCCTATTATCAGGACCTGAAACAACGGGCTGGCGGCTTTGGCCGCGATCCGCACGCGCTGTCGATTCTGCCGGGCATTCGCCCGATTGTCGGGCGTGATGAGGCCGAAGTGGAGAGCCGCTATCGCCAGGCCGTGGATCTGGTGACGATCGAAGATGCCATCGTCGCCCTTGGCCGACCGTTCAATGATCATGACTTCAGCCAGTACCCCCTGGACGAACCCTTCCCGGAACTGGGCGATCTGGGCTCCAACAGCCAGAAAGGCGGTTCGGACCGGATCAAGCAACTGGCCAGAGATGAAGGCCTGAGCCTGCGTCAAGTCGCCCTGCGCTTCTCCCTGCCCCGCCGCGACTTCGTCGGCACGCCGGAACAGGTTGCCGACGCGATACAGACATGGTTCGAAGCAGGGGCGGCCGATGGCTTCATCATCAACAGCGTTCTGCCCGATGGTTTGCAGTACTTCACTGAACAGGTGGTGCCGGTGCTGCAGCAGCGCGGGCTGTTCCGTACCGAATACACTGGCAATACGCTGCGTGACAATCTCGGTCTTGAAGTGCCGGCCAATCGTTATGCAAAGGCTGTCGCCCATCAATCGGACGAGGCTGTGGCATGACCCGACTCGTGATAGCCAGCCAACTGGATAATGACTTCAATCAGGTCATCCGCGAGCGGCTTGCAGTGACCCATCCAGAAGCCAGGGTCATCGGCGTACCGGCCGGCGTGCCGAGCGACCTGCCTGCCGAGGTCAGCATTCTGCTGGCGCGCCCTATCAATGTGCATGGTTATGAAGCCCCTGCCTCGCCGCCTCCGGGCTGGCCTTATGGCCTGAAATGGATTCAGGTGGTGTCTTCGGGCATCGACTTCTATCCTGGCTGGCTGTTCGACGGCCCGCCGGTCAGCACCTCGCGGGGCAGCGCGGCAGAAAACATTGCCGAGTTCTCGTTGGCCGCCATTTTCGCTGCTGCCAAACACCTGCCGGACATCTGGGTGCATGACTCGCAATGGAATTTCACTGCACTGACGCCACTCAAGGGCACTACGCTCGGAATTCTCGGCTTCGGCGCCATCGGTAGCAGCCTGGCCGGTAAAGCGCTGGCACTGGGCATCAACGTTGTGGCATTGCGGCAGAGCCAGACACCGTTCGAGGTTGATGGCGTCGAAAGTGCACGCGACATTCACGAGCTTTTTTCCCGCGCCGACCATCTGGTGCTGGCCGCACCGTTGACACCTGCCACACGGCACATCGTCAACGCTGACGTACTGGACAGCGCCAAACCCGGCCTGCACCTGATCAACATCGCCCGTGGTGGGCTGCTTGATCATGAGGCGCTGCTCAATGCACTGGACCGGGGAAACATTGGCCTCGCGTCGCTGGACGTCACCGAACCCGAGCCCCTGCCGGACGGTCATCCCCTGTATGCACACCCCAGAATACGCCTGTCCCCCCACACCTCGGCGATCTCCAGCAACAGCCGCCACGAAATAGCCGACAGCTTTCTGGCCAACCTTGACCGTTTCCTCAGCGGGCAGGCCTTGCAGAATCAGGCTGATCACCAGCGTGGCTACTGACGAAAATCATCGCCATTGCGCTGCGTGGGGATACCACTCCTGACACTCAGTGCCACCTTCAAATACCGAGCGTGCCATGCCCAAACCGATAAAACACACACAAACCGGCTATCGCCGTGCGCTGCTGGCAGGTCTGCTCGCGGGGTTGGCCCTGTGCATCACCCTTCCCGCCGAAGCACAGGAAACGCTGCGAATCGGTTACCAGAAGTCGTCGACGCTGATCACGCTGCTGAAAACACAGGGCACTCTGGAAAAAGCCCTCGCCGCACAGCACGTTGCGGTGACTTGGCATGAGTTTCCGAGTGGCCTGCCACTGCTGGAGGCCTTGAATGTCGGCAACGTGGACATCAGCGCGGATGTGGCGGACACCGTACCGATCTTCGCTCAGGCGGCACAGGCCCGGCTGACCTACTTTGCCCAGGAAGCGGCCTCGCCTTCCGCGCAGGCAATCATCGTCCACAAAAACTCGCCCGTGCGGCAGCTATGGGATCTGAAAGGCAAAAAGGTCGCGGTCACCAAGGCGGCGGGTTCTCACTACCTGCTGATCGCGGCATTGAAAAAGGCCGGTCTGGCATTTTCCGATATTCAGCCCGCCTATCTGTCGCCCGCCGACGGCCGCGCAGCCTTCGAGAACAACAAGGTTGACGCCTGGGTCACCTGGGAACCCTTCCTGACCAGCGCCCAACGGCAATTGCCAACGCGCACTCTGGCTGACGGCAAAGGGCTGGCCAGCTACAAGCGCTATTACCTGACCGGCACCGGCTATGCCAAGGAACACCCACAAGTGCTCAGCGTGGTTTACGAGCAGTTGCACAAGGCAGGCATCTGGCTCAAGGCCAATCCCCGCGACGCCGCAAAGGTGCTGAGTCCTTTGTGGGGCAATCTGGATATCGAAACGGTTGAAATCGCCAACAGCAACCGGGCTTATCAGATCCAGCCAGTCACGCACGATCAACTGGACGAACAACAGCATATCGCCGACGCCTTCTTCGCTGCCGGGCTGCTGCCCAAGGCGGTGGATGCGCAGGATGTGGAGGTCTGGAAGCCTTGAGGGATGAAGGGGCACACCCGCTCGCATGGAGCGAGCATGCCCCTCGATCAGTCTCCGGACTCAAACCCCTGGTGGCGTGGGAAACGCTCCGCGGGCGGTTTCATAAGCCTGCGCGACACGCAACGCCAGGGCATCCTTGAAGCGCGGCGCGACGATCATCATGGCGACTGGCAGTCCCTCGGCCAGACCAGCCGGTATCGACGTGGCCGGGTGGCCGGTCAGGTCGAACGGTGCGGTGTTGGCCAGCATGTTCAACGCGCTGTGCACGTACTCTTCAATCGGCGCGTCGGCGGCGGTCAGTGTGGTGGCCACGAACGGCATGGTCGGCATTACCAGCACGTCGAATTGCTTGAAGGCTTCATCGTATTGGCGGGTGAGTTCCGGCACCAGCATCCGCGCCTTGGCGTAGTACGCACCGTGCAGGTTTTTCAGGCTGTAATGCCCGGTCAGCGCCACGGCACGCACGCTGCTGGATAACGCATCGGCGTGTTCGCGACGCTTGGCGCCGAAGTAACTCATGATCTCGGGGTCGTAATAGCCGTCGACATTCATGCCATAACCGTTGCCTTGCAACATCTGGTAGGCCGCGCCATCGGTGGCGATGACATTCCACATGTCCAGCGCCACTCCGCGGTGCCACGGCGCACTGGCGTCACCGACCGTCGCACCGAGACTTTCCAGTTGCGCCACGGCAGCACGAACCAGTGCGTCGACCTGCGGCTCGGACATGCCGGGAATCGCGAAGCCTTCACGCAGCAGGCCTATTTTCAGGCCTGCAACGCCTTGATCGAGGGTCGCGACGCAGCTGACGGCTGGCGGGTTTTTCTGTCTTGAATCGAGCCCGTCGGCGCCAGCGATCACATCGAGCATAATCGCGCAGTCACGCACGTTATTGGCCATCGGGCCGACATGGTCGATGGTCCGTTCAATCGGGAAGGCGCCGGTGTAAGGCACCAGGCTGTAGGTGGGTTTGTGTCCGACGATGCCGCTCCAGGCCGACGGCATGCGAATCGACCCACCCTGATCGCCACCGATGGCCATGTCCACTTCCTGCAGGGCGACCAGCACGGCGCTGCCGCTGGATGAGCCGCCTGCGTTGCGGGTCAGGTCCCAAGGGTTTTTCACCGCGCCGGTGGCCGAGGTAAAACTGGCTCCGGAGAAGCACAGGTCTTCGCACACCGACTTGCCAATCACCGTCGCACCGGCGGCCAGCAGGCGCTTGACCACCGTGGCGTCTTCGGACGGCACGTAACCATCAAGGCTCAGCGAGCCATTGGCCATGGGCACACCGGCCACCGATACGTTGTCCTTGATGACCACCGTTCTGCCTGCCAGCGGGCCACTGGCAGCACCGGCAATGTGGGTCTTGACGTACCAGGCCCCGTACAGGTTCTCGGCCGCAGCCGGTTTGCTGTGTTCGCGCAACGGCGCCGGCTGGGCGACATGGGCAGCGTATAAGGCATCGATGGCTTCGTAGGAACCCAGAGTTTCGTCTGCGAGACTCAGGAACGACTCCATCTGACTGTCTGACAGGTCGTAGCCATGGTCCTGGGCGGCAATCAGAAAGTCGGCTTTGCTGGGGCGTTTTACGGACATGGTGTTCTCCAGATAACGGTAAGGACAGCCCGGGTTCAGGCAGTCATTGACTGGAGCCGCCTGCGCAGGGCGCGCACAGGCCTGGGCTCGATCCGGAGGACGTCGTTGTCCACGCCGGTCGCCACGCGGTGTTCCATACCTGCCGGTTCAGGGCGTATGGCAACCGTCCGCGCAGAAGAGGATCAGGCGCGGCGCCCGACACTCGAAGCTTGTCTGCAACCTGTCAGGAACAGGCTTGTTGAAACAATTCATGGGCCTTGACCAGCGCCTCGGCGATTTTTTCCACCGGTTCGCGCTTGGCCATGGCCTGATCACGCAGCGCGTTATAGGCATCCGTTTCAGACAGGCCCTTGGTTTCCATCAGGATGATCTTGGCCTGCTGCACGGTGCGCATCACCGCCATGCGCCCTTCCAGGCGCTTGACGTGCTTTTCCCGCTCCCGCGTCTTGCGGGCCTGACTGAGGGTGATGGCCAGAGCGGTCAGCAGGCCGAACGAGCGGACTGGCGACGGAATCACCGAGCAGGCGTTGAGCTGCACCAGCGCCTCGACAATGATCGGGTTTTCATAGGCGATCACCGGAATGATCGGTGGCGTCGAGTGGTGCAGCAGCCAGGGCGTATTGGTCGACAGGCTCTCCGGCGATACCGCCAGTACGATCACATCAGCCTCGCTGTGCAGACGCTCGGGGATCGGCCACTGCACCCGCACCTGACACCCGATGCGCTGCAACTGAGCGATCAGGTTGCGACCGTCTTCGTCATCGGGATGCATCACCAGCACGCTGATATCGCGCAGGTCCTTGATGCCGCCTGCGCTGTCGTTGCGCAAACGTTTCTTGGCGGCACGCAGGGTCATGGACGCCTCCCGGTCAGGCTGGACCAGCCATTGAAGTCAGGCGCCACCGCATAAGGGTCGGGCTTCAGCGCTTTCTGACTCTCGTAAAGGATGTCGAACTGCCCATCGGCATTGGCACGGCCGATCCGCGAGTACAGGTAGGTATGGTGGTTGTGTTCATCGATACGCACCCGTCCCTGCGGCGCGTCGTATTCCAGACCGCGCATGGTCTGCAAAACACTCTCCACGTCGGTACTGCCTGCGCGGGCGATCGCCTTGGCCAGCAGATGGACCTGAAAGTAAGCGGCCTCCCAGCAGCGGTCGGTCACCTGATGCTGGCCAAACATTTCCCGGTACCGGGCGATGCACTGGCGATTGAGCGGCGTGTCGATCGACTGGAAATAGGTCGCGGCCGAAATGTGCCCGGTGCCCAGATGGACGCCCATCTGCTGAATATCGGTTTCGCTGGTGGTAACACTGGCGATCGGCATGACCGCTGGGTCGAAACCGGCATCGGCGTAGGCCTGATACAGGTGCGCCATGGTGTCGCCGACCACTGTCGAAAAGATGAACGAGGGTTTCAGCTCTCTGGCCTTGACCATGAGCCTGGCGAAGTCCTCTGCCCTGGCGTTTTTCAGTGGCAAGTAGTATTCACCCAGCTTGCTGCCACCCCGCTCGTAAAGCAGGTCGCTCATCAACCGATTGGTTTCGTAGGGATAGACGTACTCCGAGCCGATCATCAGCACGCGACTGCCGAAGTGATCGAACATGTAGCTGCCCAGTGGCACCGCGTTGTGGTTCGGCGTGGCGCCGGTGTAGATGATGTTGCGCGAATACTCGAAGCCCTCGTAGTACACCGGATAGAGCAGCAAAGCGTTGTAACGTTCGACGACAGGCAATACGGCCTTGCGTGCCGCCGAGGTGTAGCAACCGAAGAAAAACCGCAGGTTCTCTTCGCGAATCAGCGATTCGACATGCATGGCAAACAGCGCAGGCGTGGAATCCGGATTGCGGGTGATCAGTTCCAGAGAACGGCCATTCACGCCCCCGGCGGCATTGATCTGATGAATTGCAAACTGTGCGCCGCGCATTGTTGAACACTCACCGGCAGCGGTGACGCCGGTATTGGAAAACAGACCTCCTATGCGGATCGACGGGTCAGTCATGCCTATAAACCTTTCACGTGAGATGAGACGCCCGCAGGTGGCCGGGAGCCTGAAAAGAAGACTGAGCGAATAACCGTGGATTCAACGGTGGCTCTCAGGCGGTTGTGCCTGGGGCTGGCGTGACGGCAGTGTCAGGACCAGTCGTGCGAGGGGCCTTCCACACCTGCCGAGAATGGGCGTGTGGCAAGAGACCCTGCGAGGGTGTCGGGCAGGCTCATGCAGGGAGCGGGCCATGCGTGACGAGGCGCGTCGGGGAGAAGCGAATTCGTTGGCGAAGAAGGCCGTGCATTCGTGAGGTTCAGGTCGCCTCGAACATAGCCTTCGCGAACAAGTTCGCTCCTGCAAAAGCACAATATCTCAGTCTATGCATGAGTACATATCGCGAGAAAAAAGGGTCTTCTGCATCACGCTTTTGGTGCGTAGGAGCCCAGTTCGCGCCAAAGCGGCGCATGTCGGTTTGTGCGTGCAATTAATGCAGGGGGGCTCTGCCTGAGGGTTTTGAAACGCGCGCCAAGAGCCGTTTCGCCAGTTGGCATTGCCCTTGCTAAGTTCACCCTGAGACATCGCGCCAGCTGTTTGCCCTACGCCCCTCTTGGCAAGTAGGGAGACACCTCGCGTACGACTGGATCGGACGCAGTTGTCCCGCCAGATTCGGCACAAAAGCCTGACCTCCCGCCCATTGATTTGGCCGGGACGTCGGGCTTTTTTCATTCCTGGGAGATAAGTGAATGCACAACGACAAACGCCGTTTGATCAAGCATGCTCTGTTGCTGGGCGCGATCAGCCTGCTGCCGTTTGCCCTGATCGGTCAGGCGCAGGCGGACGAGGCCGTGAAGGTCGGCATCATCCACTCGCTGACCGGCACCATGGCCATCAGTGAAGCCTCGGTGGTCGACGCGGAAAAACTCGCCATCGAAGAGATCAACGCCAGTGGCGGCGTGATGGGCAAGACCATCGAGCCGATCGTCGAGGACGGTGCCAGCGACTGGCCGACCTTCGCCGAGAAGGCGCGCAAGTTGCTGGAAAACGACCACGTCGCGGTCACCTTTGGCGCGTTCACCTCGGCCTCGCGCAAAGCGGTGCTGCCGGTCTTCGAGCGCAACAAAGGCCTGCTCTACTACCCGACCTTCTATGAAGGGCTGGAGAAATCCCCGGCCATTATCTACACCGGCGCCGAGGCCTCGCAGCAGACCCTGGCGGCCGTTACCTGGCTGATGGCCAACAAGGGCAAGAGCGTCTATCTGGTCGGTTCCGACTACATCTGGCCACGCACCACCAACAAGCTGGCGCGGGCGTCGGTGACCAAACAGGGCGGCTCCATCGTCGGCGAAGACTATCTGCCGCTGGGCGCCATCGAGTTTTCCTCGGTGATCAACAAGATCAAGGCGGCCAAGCCGGACATCGTGCTGTCGACCATCGTCGGCGGCTCCAACGTAGCGTTCTACAAACAGCTCAAGGCTGCGGGTATCGACAGCAGTAACCAGACGCTGATGGGGCTGGCGATCACCGAAGAGGAAGTCACCGGCATCGGTGCGGAAAACCTCGTCGGCTTCCTGACCTGCATGAGCTATTTCCAGAGCCTGAAAAACCCGGTCAACGAGAAATTCGTCCAGGCCTTCAAAACACGCTATGGGCAGCAGCGCGTGGTCGGTGACCCGATGGCAGCGGCGTATACCGCGGTATACCTGTGGAAAAAGGCCGTCGAGAAAGCAGGCAGTTTCGAGGTGCCGAAAGTGATCGCCGCATCCTCGGAAATGACCCTCGATGCGCCTGAAGGCGAGATCAAGGTGCACAAGGACAACCACCACCTGTGGAAGCGTGCGCGCATCGGCACCCTCAATGCGCAGGGCCAGGTCGACGTGATCTACGAGTCGGCACCGATCGAGCCCAACCCCTTTCCGAAACTCTGATTCCGGCCCGGGCGCGATCCGCTTCGCGCCCGCTTTCGTCAATGTGCAGCAACAGGTAGCGACGGCATGACTCTCGATACGCTGGTAATGCAAGTCTTCAGCGGGTTCTCGCTGTTTTCCGTGCTGGTGCTGATGGCACTCGGGCTGACCATCGTGTTCGGCCTGATGGGCGTGATCAACATGGCGCACGGCGAACTGATGGCGATGGGCTCATACATGACCTACGTCACCTCCGTGGTGTTTCAGCGCTACTTTCCCGAGCTCATGGGCTGGTATTTCATCATCGCCATCGGGATGGCCTTTGTGGTGACCTTTGCCTTCGGTCTACTGCTGGAACGCTGCTGCATCCGCTTCATGTACAACCGGCCGCTCGACACCCTGCTGGCGACCTGGGGGCTGTCTCTGGTCCTGCAGCAGCTGTTCCGCCAGGTCTTCGGCCCCAAGGAAGTCAGCGTGCCCACCGTACAGTGGTTGCAGGGCGCATGGAAAATCAGCGACGGGCTGGAGCTGCCCCTCAACCGGATTTTCATCATCGGTCTGACCTTCGTGATAGCCGCTGCGGTGTTCCTGTTTCTCTACCGCAGCCGCTGGGGCCTGCGCATTCGCGCCGTGACCCAGAACCGCGCCATGGCCGGTGCAGCCGGGATCAACACTGCGCGGGTCGACTCGGTGACCTTCGCGCTGGGCTGTGGCCTTGCGGGCATTGCCGGCAGTTCGTTCACCATGCTTGCGTCCACCGGCCCGGTCAGCGGTCAGCAGTACCTGGTGGACACTTTTATCGTCGTCGTGTTCGGCGGCGTGGAAAGCCTGCTGGGCACCTTCCTTTCGGCGTTCGCCATCGGCCAGACCCAGGTTTCGCTGGAATACCTGACCACCGGTTCCATGGCCAAGGCGATCACCCTGCTGGTGGTCATCGTGCTGCTGTTCTTCCGCCCCAACGGCCTGTTCGCCACGAAAGTGAGACGTTGAGATGAATGACATGACTGAAAAGCCGACGCTGCGGCCGCAGGCCTCCGTGTCCGGCGCCGGCAAGCCAGCGGGTGGCTGGTTGACGCTGATCGAGCGCTACAGCCTGATCTGGCTGTCGCTGCTGTTGCTGGTGGCATTGCCGCTGATACTGGGGGATTTTCGCCTCGGTCTGGCCGGCAAATACCTGAGCCTGGCGTTCTGCGCAGTGGGCATGGTGATGATCTGGGGCTACGGCGGCATCCTCAGCCTCGGCCAGGGGATCTTCTTCGGCCTGGGCAGTTACATGATGGCGATGAACCTCAAACTCGAAGCCACCGCCACGGACGAAGCGGCCAGCGCCCTCGCCGCTTTCTACGGCTCGGCACTGCCGGACTTCATGATCTGGAACAGCGTCGAAGCCCTGCCCTGGTGGTGGAAGCCGTTCGAGTCGGCAACCTTTACCCTGGCAGCGATCCTGATCCTGCCCGCACTGCTGGCGTTTCTGTTCAGTTATGCCTACTTCAAAAAGCGCGTGGGCGGCGTGTACTTCTCGATCATTACCCTGTCACTGGCCTCGATCATGTCGATCATGATCATCGGCCAACAGGGCTACACCGGCGGCGTCAATGGCCTGACCGATTTCAAGACGGCCTTCGGCCTGAGCCTGCAGACGCCCCAGACACCCTGGATTCTCTACCTGATCACCACACTGTTGCTGCTGGCCAGCGTCGCGATGTGCGGCTTCATCCTGCGCAGCCGTCTGGGCAAGGTGATCGTGGCGATCCGTGATCGTGAGGACCGGGTGCGTTTCTCGGGCTACAACACTGCGCTGTTCAAGGCCTTCATTTTTGCCGTGGCCGCGCTGATTTCCGCGCTGGGCGGGGTGATGTTCACCTTGCAGGTCGGTCTGGCGTCGCCCTCGCTGGTGGGCATCATTCCGTCCACCGAAATCGTCATCTATGCCGCACTGGGTGGGCGCCTGTCGCTGGTGGGTGCGGTGTACGGCACGCTGTTGATCGGTACGGCAAAAACCTGGCTGTCAGAAAACTTCGTCAGTTTCTGGCAGTACTTCATCGGTTTCCTGTTCATGGCCGTGGTGCTGTTCCTGCCCACCGGGCTGGCCGGGCTGCTGCAGCGCCTGAGCAACAAGGAGACGCAGTCATGAGTGCAATGTTACTGAGTGTCGAAGACCTGACCGTGTCATTCGACGGTTTCAAGGCGGTCGACAACCTCAATTTCTATGTCGAGGAGAACCAGGTGCATGTGGTGATCGGCCCCAACGGTGCGGGCAAGACCACCCTGCTCGACATGATTTGCGGCAAGACCCGCCCGAGTGCCGGCAGCATCCGTTTCAAGGACCTGCAACTGGCCAACATGATCGAGTACCAGATCACCCGCGCTGGCGTGGGCCGCAAGTTTCAGAACCCGTCGGTCTACGAAGACCTCACCGTGCGCGAAAACCTCGACATTTCCTCGCCGGACAAGCGCGGCATCTTCAACTGCCTGTTCGCCGGAAAGAACGCAGCGCTTAACGCCGAAATCGAGCAGACCGCCGAAATGATCTTTCTCAAGGATCAGCTGGAGCGCAAGGCGGGGCTGTTGTCCCACGGCCAGAAGCAGTGGCTGGAGATCGGCATGCTGTTGATGCAGCGCCCGGAACTGCTGCTGCTCGACGAGCCCGTCGCCGGCATGAGCGCCGGCGAGCGGGAGAAAACCGCTGGCCTGCTCAAGCTCATCGCCAAGGGTCGCGCGATGGTCATCATCGAGCACGACATGGAGTTCGTGAAATCGGTGGCCGACAAGGTCACCGTCCTGCATCAGGGCAAGACCCTGGCCTACGGCTCGATGGATCAGGTGCAGAACGATCCTCGCGTCATCGACGTCTACCTGGGGCACTGAACATGCTGAATGTCTCTCACCTCAATGTGTATTACGGCGACAGCCACGTGTTGCGTGACCTCAGCCTGGAGCTGGCGGCAGGCGAGTCACTCGCGGTCATGGGCCGCAACGGCATGGGCAAGACCACGCTGCTCAGAAGCCTGGTCGGCATGCTGCCGATGCGCAGCGGCAGCATCACCCTGGCCGGGCAGGAACTGACCGGCAGCAAAAGCTACGAGCGGGTCGCCGCCGGAGTTGGCTTCGTGCCCCAGGGGCGGATGATCTTTCCCTACCTGAGCGTCGAGGAAAACATTCTGACCGGCATGCAGGGCGCGCCCGCTGCACCGATTCCCGACTACATCTTCGAATACTTCCCGGTGCTGTTCGACATGCGCCGACGCAAGGGCGGCAATCTGTCAGGCGGCCAGCAGCAACAGTTGGCCATCGCCCGCGCGCTGGTCTCCAACCCCAAGGTGTTGATCCTCGATGAGCCCACCGAAGGCATCCAGCCTTCGATCATCAAGGACATCGCCAAAGCCCTCAACCTGCTGAAAAAGGAACGCGGGTTTTCGCTGATTGTTTCCGAGCAGGTGCTGTCGTTCGCCATGGCGGTGGCGGACCGCTACCTGATCATCGAAAAAGGCGAATTCGTGCACAGCGAAGTCCGCGAAACCGTCGACCGCGAGCGCATCCTGCGCTACCTGACAATCTGAGCAACGCACAGGAGCCATCGTCATGCTGATACTCGACCGCATTCTGGGCCAGGCCAGCGACCCTGCCCTCGCCGACCGCCTACATGACCTGAGCCACACCGGTCAGGTGGAAACCCTGAGCCTATCGGGCAATGACATTCAGCGCCATCGCCTGCGTCTGGCCAGCGACCGCGGCACCGACTGCGCAATCCGCCTGGAACGTCACCAACAGCTGCGCAACGGCTCGGTGCTGATGCTCGACAGTCAACGCGCCATCGTCGTGCAAATGCAGGATCAGCAATACCTCGACCTGCAGCCGCGCGACGCGGCCGCCGCGCTGGAACTGGGTTATTTCGCCGGCAACATGCACTGGGCGGTGCGCTTTGCCGGAGACACCTTGCAGATCCCGCTCAACGGCCCGGAAGCTGACTACCTCGAGCGTCTGGCGCCCATGCTCGCGGACGGCCGGGTGCAGCGCGCATGAACGCTTCGAGCAGCCTGTTGCTGGCCCTGCAGCAAGCCGACAGTTTCTTTCCCGGCGGCGCGGTGGCGTGGTCGTGGGGGCTGGAAACGCTGGTCGCTGACGGGCACCTCGGCCACGGCGAAATCATCGCGCCACGACGCCGGCAACGGACTGTTCGCCATAGCCGCAGTGCCGAAGTGCATGGCTTCGTCGAGGGCCAGTTGCGCCATCGCTGGAACAGTTTTGATCGAGTGTTTCTGCTCGCCGCCTGGCACGCGGCTGATGACCTGCCGACGTTGATGGCTCTGGACGCCCGGATCGAAGCGCTGACCCTGGCCGAGGAACTGCGCCAGGGCTCACGACGTGTCGGCCAGGCATTGCTGGGCGTGCATGTCGCGCTGGGCACATCGGGCGCGGCGTCTTATCAGCAGCAGATTCTGGCAGGTCACACACCGGGCCATCTGCCCGTGGTGCAGGGCCTGCTCTGGAACCACCTGGGCATGCACCGCGATCACTGCCAACTGGCTGCCGCGCACGCTTTGTGTACCGGACTGGTCAGCGCCGCGGTGCGCCTCGGGGTCATGGGCCACATCGATGCGCAACGGGTGCTGACCGATATTCAACCGCTGATCACCGAGCTGCTGGCGCAGGAGCCGCCTGAGCCGGACGACGCGTGCGGCTTCACACCCATGGGAGAAATCGCCGTGATGCGCCACGAAACCCAGGACCTGCGCCTGTTTGCCAATTGACCGGCCTTCTACTGACAGCTCTGGAGCCCCCTCATGTTGCTGACCCCTACCGAACTTGAACGACTCACGCTGTACACCGCCGCCGAACTGTCACGCAAACGCCGCAGCAAGGGCCTGCGCCTGAACTTCCCGGAGGCCTCAGCACTGATCGCCGACGAAATCCTCGAAGGCGCGCGTGAAGGTCGCAGCGTCGCCGAGCTGATCGGTTTCGGCTCAACGATCCTCAACACCGATGACGTGATGCCAGGGGTCGCCGACCTGCTGCCGGTGCTGCAGGTCGAGGGCACGTTTCCGGACGGCACCAAACTGGTCACTGTGCATCAACCAATCCGCCCGGGCCAACTGCCGCTGGCAGTCATGCCCACACCGGGGGAGATTCTTGCACCTGACGGCGATATCCACCTGAACGGCGACCGACCGACCGCCACCCTGCGCGCGATCAATACCGGCGACCGGCCAGTGCAGATCGGCAGTCACTATCACTTTTTCGAGGTCAACAAGGCGCTGGATTTCCCGCGTGAACGTGCCTTCGGCATGCACCTGGATATTCCCGCAGGCACGGCCGTGCGCTTCGAACCCGGCGAGCTGCGCGAAGTGCAACTGGTGCAGTTTGGCGGAACTGGCGACATCCACGGCTTCAGTGGCCTGACCAATGGCAACCTGCACGATCCGGCCTGCAAGCTCGCAGCGCTGGAGCGTGCCCGCGCCCAATTCTTCAAAGGAGCCTGAGGCATGGCAACGATGACGCGCAAGGAATACGCCGCCATGTACGGCCCCACGACTGGCGATGCCGTGCGCCTGGGCGACACCTCGCTGCTGGCCGAAGTCGAGTTCGACCACTCGGTACCCGGTGATGAGTGCCTGCACGGCGGTGGCAAGACGCTGCGTGACGGCATGGGCCTGATGCCCGGGCATGACAGCGTTGACGGCGCCCTCGATATGCTGATCTGCAACGCGCTGATCATCGACCCGGTGATCGGCATCGTCAAAGGCGACATCGGTATCAAGGACGGCAAGATCGTGGCCATTGGCAAGGCCGGCAACCCGCAGATCATGGACGGCGTACACCCGCAACTGATCTGCGGCGTCGCCACGACCGTACGCGATGCCGAGGGCCTGATCGTCACCCCCGGCGGCATCGACGTGCACGTGCATTTCGACTCTGCGCAACTCTGCGATCACGCGCTGGCGGCAGGCCTGACCACACTGATCGGCGGCTCGCTGGGGCCGATCACGGTCGGCATCGATTGTGGCGGGGAATGGAACGTCGGCAAGATGCTGCAAGCCGCCGAGGCCTGGCCGATCAACTTCGGTTTTCTGGGACGCGGCAATTCCAGCAAGCCCGAATCGCTACTCGGGCAACTGCGTGGCGGTTGTCTGGGGCTGAAGATCCATGAGGACTGGGGCGCCATGCCCGCGGTGATTGATACCTGCCTGAAAGTCGCCGACGAATACGACTTTCAGGTGCAGTTGCACACCGACACGCTCAATGAATCCGGGTTTCTCGAAGACACGCTGGCGGCCATCGGCGACCGCACCATCCACATGTACCACACCGAAGGTGCAGGTGGCGGGCATGCGCCGGATATCATCAGCGTCGCCGGCAAAAGCAACTGCATCCCCTCCTCGACCAACCCGACCAACCCCTACACCGTGAATACATTCGACGAGCACCTGGACATGATCATGGTCTGTCACCACCTCAATCCGGATGTGCCGGAAGACGTGGCGTTCGCCGAATCGCGGGTGCGCCCGCAGACCATTGCCGCCGAGGACATCCTGCACGACACCGGCGCCATTTCGATCCTGGGCTCCGACAGTCAGGGCATGGGCCGTATCAATGAGGTGATCTGCCGGACCTGGCAACTGGCGTCAAAAATGAAAGACCAGCGCGGTCGCCTGCCGGAAGAAACCACGGCACTGGGCGACAACGAACGGATCAAGCGCTACATCGCCAAATACACCATCAATGCCGCGCGGGTATTCGGCATCGACAGCTACATCGGCTCTCTGGAGCCCGGCAAGCTGGCCGATCTGGTGCTCTGGCGGCCGGCCTTCTTCGGCATCAAGCCGGAACTGGTGGTCAAGGGTGGCTTCATCGTGCACGCCGTAATGGGTGATTCCGCCGCCTCGCTGTACACCTGCGAACCCTTGGTGATGCGCCCGCAATGGGGCGCGTTTGGCGAGGCGAAACAGGCCCTGTCGGTCAACTTCGTCAACCGTCTTGCGGTCGAGGCCGACACCGCCACGCGGCTGGGGCTCAAAAAGCAACTGCTGCCCGCGTTCGGCACTCGCACCCTGCGCAAGTCCGACATGCTGCACAACGATGCCTGCCCGGACATCCGCGTCGATCCGCAGACTTTCGATGTGTACGCCGACGGCGAGCGCCTGCACTGCGAGCCGGTCAGCGAAGTGCCACTTGCGCAGCGCTACATGCTGCGTTGAAACCCACCCCGCAGAGGAAACCCGACAATGAGCCTGCCCTTGAACGCATCTGCCCCGCACACCGATGCCCACCCCCATCCCGGCGCTGCTCGCGTGGGCATCGGCGGCCCGGTGGGCTCGGGCAAAACCCGCCTGCTGGAACAATTGATTCCGCGCTTCATCGCGCGTGGTACCGAGCTGGCGATCATCACCAATGACCTTGCGACCCGTGAGGATGCCGAGCGTGTGCAGCGCAGCGGGCTGATCGACCCGCAGCGGGTTCGTGCGGTGGAAACCGGTGCCTGCCCGCACACCGCCATTCGTGAAGACCCGACCCTCAACCTGCAAATGGCCGATGAGCTGGAAGCGCGCTTCGGTAATCTTGATCTGGTGCTGATCGAATCGGGCGGCGACAACCTGGCCTCGACCTTTTCGCTGGATCTGGTGGACTACTGGATTTTCGTCATCGATGTCGCAGGCGGCGACGATATCCCGCGCAAACGCGGCCCCGGCGTTTTGAGCTGCGACCTGCTGGTGGTCAATAAATACGACCTGGCACCCTATGTGGGCGTCGACCTGCCGCGCATGCGGCGCGAGTCAGCGCAAGCGCGCAACGGCCAGCCGGTGCTGTTTACCAACTGCAACACCGGCGAAGGCGTCGACGCGGTGGTGGACGCGATAAGCCGTGCCGTGTTGTTCGACCGCACATGAACGCCCATCAATCGTCACTGCCCGCACAGACGAAAAGCACGGCACATATCGCCTTCAGCAAAGCGCCTTCCGGGGACAGTTATGTGTCTCGTCAGGAAGTCGGCTACCCCTTCCATCTGGGACGTACCCTGACCCTGCCGCAAGACCCGCCCGGCATGGCGGCGGTCTACCTGCAATCGTGTTCGGGAGGCTTGTTCGCCGGGGAACAACTGCACCTGCATCTGCACGCAGGACCAGGCACCCAAGTGCACGTCAGCACCGGCGCTGCGACGGTCGCGCACAGCATGCTCGAGCAGTCGGCGCGGCAGACCGTGACACTGGTCGCCGAAGCCGATGCGCTGTTGGAGTACCTGCCGATGGCCACTATTCTGTTTCCACAGACGCGGCTGCATAGCCAGGTAAACGTAACGTTGCACCCCGGTGCAAGAGTGCTGCTGTGCGACGCATTCTGCCTGCATACACCTCACGGCAGCGAGGGACTGCCCGACTTTTACCGCGCCGACCTGCAGGTCTACAGCCCGGCCGGAAAATTGCTGGCCGGTGACCGGCTGGCAATAACCGGCGCAGACCTGCAACGCCGACTGCCCGGCGTGAGCGGACAACGGCAAGCCTTGGCAACGTTCATGCTGGTGGGTCAGGGTTTGCCGATAGAGGATTTGAAACGGACGTTGCGCGAAGCGTTACACGACGTTGCCGATAGCTACCAGGGCGTCAGCGCACTGCCGAACGATTGCGGCGTGTCCGTACGCGTGATGAGCGCCGATGCAGTGGCGTTGCGTAATGCGCTGCATCTGGCCTGGGCGTGCGTTCGGCAGCAATTGACAGGACTTGCGCCGCGGGTGCGGCGCAAGTGAGCAGTCAGGCCTTTGCAGAGCACTTTCCAGGCTCAAACGACTTACGGCTTGCCTTCCCAGCGCCGAAAGAGAACGCTGGCATTGACTCCGCCGAATCCGGTAAGGCGAGATTACTATCAGCAGGACGAGCGGATCTTGCAACGCCAGCACTGAACGAATGTGCGGCAGTCGATTTTGTAGAACTGATCGCAAAGCCACTCCGCCTTTAAGCGTAACGATTCATGATCAGATCCCCTTCATCTCTGTGCCAGTTGAGGCATGACTGCTGGAATTTCGGGGTAGCGATCCTCTGTCCGGACGGATTTTGAACCAGATCGAATACATCGCTGGCAGGAAGACCAGCGTCATGACAGTCCCGCCGAGAGTGCCTCCGATCAGCGTGTAGGCAAGCGTGCCCCAGAACACCGAATGGGTCAGAGGAATGAACGCCAGGATCGCCGCCAGTGCCGTGAGCAGCACCGGGCGTGCGCGCTGTACGGTCGCTTCAACCACCGCATGAAACGGGTCGAGCCCTTGCTTTTCGTTATGGTCGATTTGCCCGATCAGGATCAAGGTATTGCGCATCAGAATGCCGGACAGCGCGATCAGCCCGACCAGGGCGTTGATACCGAACGGCTGATTGAACAGAAGCAGTGTCGGTACAACACCGATCAACCCGAGCGGCGCGGTGAAAAACACCATCATCATCGCCGACATCGAACGCACTTGAAGGATGATGATCAGCAAGGTGACGGCAATCATGATCGGAAACAGCGGCGCCAATGCCACAGTGGCCTTTGCCGACTCCTCTATCGATCCGGCCTGCTCGATCCGATAGCCCTGCGGAAGGCTGTCGATGATGGGTTGCAGTGCTTTCATGATCCCGGCGGAGACATCCGGCGGTTGCAGATCTTGCGCAATATCACCGCGCACGGTGATGGTCGGCACACGATCTCTACGGCGCAGAATCGGGTCTTCCATGCGCACTTCGACCACTCCGGCCTGCGACAAAGGAATACGCTGACCGGCAGCCCCCACCAGCGTAAAACCCTCGATCTTCGCAGGGTCCAGGCGGATGTCACCTGCCGCCCTGCCCATCACGTCCACTGAACGGATATCTTCGCGGACAGACGTGACAGGGATACCTGAGAGCAGGAACTGCAATTGCCGGGCAACTGCGCTCGAGGTCAGCCCGACGGCCTGCAAACGGTCCTGATCCAGAGAGAAATGCAGCGTGGGCACCCGTGTTCCCCAATCGCTGTTGACGGTACGCATCATCGGACTCGCCGCCATCACGGTTTCGACCCGCGTGGCGATCTCGCGCAATGTGTCAGGGGCTGGCCCGCTCACGCGATACGCCACGGGAAACGGTGAGTAAGGACCGAACACGAGCTGTGTGACCCGGACCCGGGCTTCAGGTGCAAGCCCGTCAGCAACAGCCTGACGAATCCGCAGCTTGAGCGCCTCACGTGCTTCCTGGCTTTCAGTCAGTACAACGATCTTTGCAAACGACGGGTCGGGCAGCTCCGGCGCCATTGCCAGATAAAAGCGTGGCGAGCCCTGGCCGATGTAGGACGTGACGATCTTCGCGGCATCCTGCTTGTGCAGCCACGCCTCGACCTTGGCGGTGGTGGCGCTGGTCTGCTCGATGGACGTGCCATAGGGCATCTGCACTTCGATCAGTACTTCCGGGCGATCGGAGGTCGGGAAGAATTGTTTCTTGACTGCCCCCATTCCGAGAATCGCCACCACAAATGCAGCGATCACCGCACCCGCCACCCACCACTTCCTGGCAATGACATGGGCCAGAGCCCGTCTGAAACGATTGTAATGCGCCGTGTCGTAGATGGCAGCGTGTCCGCCTTCAACCGGCTTGATTCCCGGCAGCATCTTCACCCCCAGATAAGGTGTGAAGACCACTGCAACTATCCATGAGGCAATCAAGGCGATGCCGACAATCCAGAACATGTTGCTGGTGTACTCGCCGGCAGTCGACTGCGCAAAGCCATTGGGCATGAAGCCGACAGCGGTCACCAGGGTACCGGCAAGCATGGGCGCCGCTGTGTGGCTCCAGGCATAGGCTGACGCCTTGATCCGGTCGTAGCCCTCCTCCATCTTCACCACCATCATTTCGATGGCAATGATTGCGTCGTCCACCAACAGGCCCAGCGCCAGGATCAGTGATCCCAGGGTAATACGATCGAAGTTCTTGCCCGTCGCTTCCATCACGACGAAGACAATGGCCAGCGTCAGCGGTACGGCTGCAGCGACCACCACACCGACTCGCCAGCCCATGCTGAGAAAGCACACCAGCATCACGACAAGCAAGGCGACGAAGAATTTGATCATGAACTCGTCAACGGCCGAACCGATGTTCACCGACTGGTCAGTGACTTTTGAAAGCGTCATTCCCAAGGGCATGCCTTGGTTGATTCTGACCGTTTCTGCGTCCAGCGCCTTGCCCAGGTCCAGACCGTTCCAACCGTCGCGCATCACGATGCCCAGCAACAGGGCCGGCTCACCCTGATTGCGGACCAGAAAGGTCGCGGGGTCTTCATAGCCGCGCTCCACTGTCGCCACATCCTGAAGCTTCAGCGTTTTACCCCGCGCCACAATCGGCGTGTTGCGGATGTTCTCAAGCGTGTCGAAGGCGCCGTCAAGACGCAGAAACACCTGCGGTCCGCTGGTTTCAATCGAACCGGCAGGCGTCAGGACGTTCTGGTCGTTGAGCGCCGAAAAAATGTCCTGAGGAGCGATACCCAACGTTGCCAGCCGCTCATGGGAGAACGACACGAAAATTCGTTCGGCTTGCTCGCCGATGATATTGATCTTCTTCACGCCCGGCACATGCAGCAGACGCTGGCGCAGTGACTCGGCATCGCGTACCAGCAGTCGCTGCGGCTCACCTTTGGCTTTCAACGCAAACAGCGCAAAGGTCACATCCGAAAATTCATCATTGACCATCGGACCAATGACCCCTGCGGGCAAGGACTTCGCGGCATCACTGAGTTTCTTGCGCGCCTGATAAAACTCTTCCTGCACCTGAGAAGGTGGCGTCTTGTCTTGGAATGAAACCATAGTGAATGCCAGACCTGGCCGGGTGTAGGTCTCGCTACGGTCGTACCACTTCAATTCCTGCATACGTTTTTCAAGCGGCTCGGCGACCTGATCCTGCATCTCCTGAGCGGTTGCGCCAGGCCACGCAGAAATAACGGTCATTTGCTTGACGGTGAAAGGCGGATCTTCCGCACGCCCCAGTTTGAAAAATGAAAGCGTACCGGCCACGCCGATCAAAATAATCAGAAACAGCGTGATGGCGCGTTCGCGAACGGCCAGTGCAGAAAGGTTGAAGCGTCCCGGATTCATGGTTGCGCCTCAGCGGTGATACCACCCTGCTGCACGCGCACTTGCTCACCGTCGTGAAGTAAATGCGTGCCCAATGCCACGACCTGCTCACCGGCCTCGAGACCACCACTCACGTTTGCCGAATCGTCACTCACACCCAGCAGCTGTACGGCGCGCCAGGTGACTTGTGCAGGCGTACCTGCAATGACCCAGACACCTGGGCCTCGACCGGGGTCATGCAGAGCGGCAATGGGTATCGCCAGCGACTGCCGGGCAGGCTTGCCAGCGGCGATATCGAGGGACACCGTTGACCCCAGAGGCGCACTGACGTTTGAGCCTTCAAGCACATACCTGGCTTCAAACGTACGCGTCAGCGGGTCTGCGGCGTCAGAGAGCAGCCGCAACCTTGCCGGTATGACGCGCGCACTGTCGCCATACAGTCTGGCCTCAGCCCGATCACCCATCGCCGGCCGCAAGGTTTCAGGCAGATGGACAATGGCTTCGCGTGGCCCGGCCTTTGCCAGCCTGACCACGGGCTGGCCTGCGCTGACGACCTGCCCAGGCTCGACCAAAGTGTCGACCACCACGCCGTCGGCGTCCGCCAGTAAGACGGCGTACCCGCTTGCGTTACGTGCCACGCTGGCCTGCGCTTGTGCAGCATTCAGTTCTGCCTTGGCGGTGTCGGCCAGGGATTTGATCCTGTCGTAAGCGGAAGCGGATATCGCACCAGCGACGACCAGGTCACGGTTGCGCGCTTCGTCATCGGCGGTCTGCCTGGCGCGCGCCACAGCAGCGGCAACCGCCTGCTGTTGGGCCTGAGCCTGAAGACCAAGGTCAACGGGATCCAGGCGCATCAGCGGCTCACCGCGCTTGACGGTCTGGCCGGTATCAACCAGGCGCTCGAGCACCTTCCCGGAAACCCGAAACCCCAGTTCGCTCTGAACCCGAGCGACCACAACCCCGGTGAACGAACGGGAAGCTTGATCAGCACTTGCAACAGTGGCCGCCCTCACCAGAGGCGGCTGGGTACGTGGATCGCGCACGCCGGATGACTCGCTGCACGCAGCCAGGAACAGAGGCAATAACAACAAGACGGTGGTGTTGGGTCTGGACAGGAGCATGGGATCCCTTACTTGAAATCAAGTGAGCAGGGAAACGATTCTCCGTAAAGTGACCAAATTAGTCAATGGTCACAAATTCAGGGTGCCAGACTTCGCAGTATCAACGCCGACAGATGGACCGGGGCCGTCGACACGATGTCGAGGTTGTATTGCAATTGCACCGGGTTGATGTACGGACGCATGACCAGATGAATGGCCTGAACGGCCTCATCCAGAGGTGTCTTGCGCTCGAACTCTCCGGACTCCCTGCCCTCAAGAACGATTTGCTGGATGAGCTGGCGAATACGTTCGTCGTGCGCGGCAGCAGAAGGCCACTGATCACGGCCTGCGACAGCGGCTATGTCATACAGCTTCCGGTCGTGAAAAAACAGATCGCTACCCGCCTCCACAAGCGAGCGGAACAGGCGCCGCAGCCTCTCGGAGGCTGTTGGCGCGTCGCTGATGGCCGAGTTCACCAGCGCCATGATCATCGCCAGCCGGTTCGAGCAGATCACTTCGCCGATAGCTTGCTTGGAGTCAAAGAACTTGTAGATGTAGGCCTTGGAAAAACCAATGGCCTTGGCCAGATCGGAGACCGTGGTTTTCTCATAGCCGTAGTGGCCGAAATGCTGTGTTGCCGCTTCGACAACCTGATCGCGAACGCTGTGGTCGGAGGGACCACGTGTTGGCGATGTCTTGATTTGATTAGTCATGTTTCCAGCTTAGCTATGTGAACACTCATTGACAACAAGTGACCGAATCGTAATATAGTCACGACCTGATCATCTCAAGGAATTTCCATGCGCACGCTTTGTACTTATGTACTGGTCATGAGCACCGGCCTGCTGTCGGGCTGCGCCGTGGGTCCGGATTACCAGCGCCCGGATGCGCCCCTGCCTGACCGCTATCTGACTCAACCACGTGGCGCTGCGAATATTACCGCGCATCCGCTTGTCAGTGCCGCGTGGTGGGACGGTTTTGATGATCCGTTACTGAGCAGCTTCGTGTCACGCGCACTGGCGCAGAACCTCGATCTCGCTCAAGCCAGCGCGCAACTGGCTCAGGCACGCGCCGGAGCAGATGCGGCAACCGCCGCCCTGCTCCCGTCGGGCAACATCGATGCACAGACGGCGCGGGCTCATCAATCGGTAGAGACTCCACTCGGCCAGGTGCTGAACTCGGCACCTGGCTACGATCGTTATGGCAATGCCTATGAAGCCAATCTGACCGCAAGCTGGGAGCTGGACGTTTTTGGCGGTTTGAAACGCAGTCGACAGGCTGCGCTGGCTGAATATCAAGCTTCGCAGGCAGGTGTCGCGGCTGCCAGGCTCGCTGTGGCAGCCCGGACCGCCGATACCTACATTAACATCCGTGGTCTGCAAGCCAGGCTGGCGATCACGAACCGACAACTTAAAACCCGGCAAGACCTTCTGGAAAAAGTCCAGCTCCTCCATGAGCGTGGTCTGTCCCCTGACTATGAAGTTCGTCAGATCGAAGCTGAGCTTCTACAGGTGCAGGCAACAGTGCCGATTCTGCAAACCGGTCTCGACGCTGCAATGAATGCGCTTGACGTGATGCTGGGCGTACCGCCTGGCACTCATCGGGGCTCCCTGGCTGAAAGGGGTCGAATCCCACACGCACCCGAGCTGGCGTCGACAGGAACGCCAGCCGATCTCCTCCGTCGCAGACCTGATCTGATCGTGGCCGAGCGGCGCCTCGCCGCGTCGAACGCGCGTATCGGCGTGGCGATCAGCGAGTATTATCCCAAACTCTCACTCAGCGCATTGCTGGGCAGCGCCACAGCCGTGTCGAGCGGCAATCTGTTTACCGGTGGTGCCAGTCAGTCAGCAGGTATTTTGGGGCTTCGCTGGAGGCTTTTTGATTTCGGCCGGGTGAACGCCCGGATCAGTCAAGCCAAAGGACAAGAGGCAGAGGCTCTGGCGGCTTATCGACAGTCAGTTTTGCGCGCCACTGAGGACGTTGAAAACGCTTTTTCTTCGTTGGCCAGTCGCGAAATTCAAGCTGCAATGCTGGGTAAAGGCGAAACTGCACTTGCTTCAGCCCGGCAATCGTCATTCGCAAGCTATAGCAAAGGTGCCGCCAGCTTGATCGAGGTGCTGCGCGCCGACGAGAAAATGCTGCAGGTCGCTGACGCCAAGGCGCAGGCCCAGGTCGAATCCGCGCAGGCGGCGGTCGCCGTATTCAAAGCGCTGGGTGGTGGTTGGCAAATGCCTCCCACCACTTCATCTGACGAGAAGATGCATACGCTGTAGGCGCCACCAACGAATGCATCCTTTCAGATCAGGCTTACTCAGCGATAACGTTCAAGCCAGTGAGCGTAAGGTGCAGGCAAGGTCCAGGCCGATTTTTCGACGCCCAGCTCCTTCGCCGCGAAGTAGGCCCAGTGGGGATCGGCCAGATGTGCACGGCCAATCGAGACCAGATCGAGCTGGCCTGACTTGACCGCCTCTTCAGCCAGCTTCGGCTCGCCAAAACCCCAGGCGCTGGTTACTGGAATATCCGCTTCACGGCGCACACGCTCGGCAACCGGCCCCATGAACGCAGGCCCCCATGGAATGTTGGCATCCGGGGTGCTGAAACCGACGCTGACGCTCAACAGATCCAGCCCGCCAGCCTTGAAGCGGCGCGCCAGTTCGATCGATTCTGCAAGCGTCTGCTCATCGCGACCGTCGTATTCGATAACGCCAAAACGCGCGGTGAGCGGCAGGTTCTCAGGCCAGACTTCACGCACTGCAGCCAGGGTTTCCAGCAGGAAACGGCTACGGTTATCGAAGCTGCCGCCGTACTCATCGGTGCGCTGGTTGGAATGCTCGGAGAAGAAGCTCTGCCCCAGATAACCGTGGGCAAAATGCAGCTCGATCCATTCAAAGCCGGCATCGCGGGCGCGACGCGCAGCATCGACGAAGTTCTGGCGAACACGCGCGATGTCGTCCAGGGTCATGGCGCGCGGGACTTTCGGCAGGTTGGAACCGAAGGCAATGGCGGACGGCGCGATGGTGTCCCAGCCGCGCGAATCGGACGCCGCGATATGGTCATCGCCTTCCCATGGACGATTGGCGCTGGCCTTGCGACCGGCGTGAGCAATCTGAATACCCGGCACGCATCCTGCGGCCTTGATGGCTTTGACGACAGGCACGAATGCCTGCGCCTGCTCGTCGTTCCAGATACCGGTGCAACCGGGGGTAATACGCCCTTCCGGCGCAACGGCGGTAGCTTCGACCACCAACAGACCCGCACCACCACGTGCCATGCTGGCCAGATGCACGTGGTGCCAGTCGTTGATAACACCTTCGGTTGCCGAGTACTGGCACATCGGAGGAATGGCGATTCGGTTGCGCAGCGTGACGTCTTTCAGTTTGAAGGGTTCGAACAATGCAGACATTGGAAAGCTCCCGTAGGCCAGATGACTTTTGATTTCAGTTGTTCGATGGTAATCGAACTATGGCAATAAACGGAAGCCTTGATATCATCCCCACCATGCGAACCTTCCAACACCCCGATCCTGAAGACCTCACACTCGAACGCTTACTCTATGCCTTGAGTGATCCCGTTCGCATGGGAATCGTGCGCTGCCTGGCCGGCGTTGCAGAGGCCACCTGCGGCGAACTGGACGGCGGGCGCCCCAAATCCAGCATGTCCCATCACTTCCGCGTGCTGCGCGACGCCGGGCTTGTACAGACGCGCAATGTTGGCACCACGCACATGAACTCGCTTCGCAAACAGATGCTTGATAGCCGTTTCCCGGGTCTGCTGGACAGTATTCTGGCTCAGCATTGACGTAAAAAATCGTCAGCCCTGAGAGAATCCGCGCTGCCATTTCATTGCGTGAATTTCGATGCGCTGCTCGGGATCGTCATCCAGCGCATCAAAGGTTAGGCGCGTTTTTTGAATATGCAAAAAAAACCGGTATCAGCGCTTCGACTAATACCGGGGGTTTCAGCAGGGTGATCCTGCTGACGAGATGCGTCTTCAGACCTTAAAGCCGAAACTTGCCCACTTCCGTCTGCAGACTGGTAGCGAGGTTCTTCAGGCCGCCGCTGGTCTTGAGCAATTCCTGAACCGATATGTTGTTCTGTTCAGCCATTTGCGCGGAGCGCTCGACGCTACGTGCGACATCCTGGCTCGCTGCGGTTTGCTCACGCAGCGCGAAGGATATCTGGTCGACCACTTGCAGAACCTTGCCCGAACTGTCGCGAATCTCGATGATCGCTTGACCGGCGGTGCCCGCCATTTCGACGCCTTCGTTCACTTCCTGAACGCCGCTACGCATGCTCTCGACGGTTTCCCGTACACCCGCCTGAATTTTCTCGATCATCCCGGCGATTTCCTTGGTGGACTTGCCGGTGTTCTGCGCCAGCAGGCGCACTTCGTCGGCAACCACTGCGAAGCCACGGCCTTGTTCACCGGCACGAGCAGCTTCGATGGCAGCGTTGAGGGCCAGCAGGTTGGTCTGGTCGGCAATGCCCTGAATCACGCTGACGATCGATGAAATGTGCTCGGAGTGCTGACCCAGGCCTGCGACCTGAGTAGAGGAAAGCTGCACGGTCCGGGCGATGCCATTCATGCTGGACAGGGTATTTTCGATGACCTGCGCACCGTCCTTCGACTGTTGCCCTGAACGACTGGCGAGTTCATGCGCCTCGTCGGCGTTTTCGGAAACGTGATGGATGCTGACGGTCAGCTCTTCGATCGTGGCCGCCATCGCCGAGGCGGACGTCGACTGTTCCTGGATAGCACCGGACAGTTGCTCGGACGCACCGGAAATCTGTTGTACGGCAACGACCAGCTGATTGGCAGCCTGGCTGATCTGTTGAATCATCTCGCGCAGGCGATTCTGCATACGATCAAAGGCTTTCGGCAGTTCGTCGTGGCTGCTGGTATCGATCACGGTGTCCAGCTTGCCATTGGCAATTGCCGTTGCGGCATCAATAGCCAGTTGCAAACGCGCCGTGGTACTGCGCCCCAATACAGCGGCAAGGATCATCGCGAGAACAGCCGCGGCCAGGCCGCCGCACATCAGGATCAGGATCGCCAAATGCTTGGCGTCCGTCATGTCCTGGCTACGCTGAACCAGCAACTTCTGCTCGGCACCGCTGATCTCGGCAAGTAAAGCGCGCATGCTGTCCATCTTGGCCTTGTCGGCACCCGAGGTGATGCGTGCATCCAGTTCATCATCAGGCATATTGCGTGCAGTCAGATCGCGGCGCAGGGCGATGATCGGATTGACATCTTCATCAAGCCAGCGTTTCTGGGTGTCACCCAGAGCAGCCAGGCGGCGCTGCTGTTCCGCATTGTCAGCTGTCAGACGCTTGAGCGAATCGAGTTCTTCGATGAAGCGCTTCTCCCCCGCCACCAATGGCTCCAGAAACGCATCCTTTGAAGCAATGACAAAGCCGCGCATCCCGGTTTCGATATTGATCAGCTGTTCAAGAGCAAGTTGCGCTTCACTCAGCACCTGATAGGTATGAACATTGCTGTTAGTTGCCTCTTCGACCTGCTCAAAGCCTCTGTAAGCACTCGCGACCAGAACGGCGATAAATAGGATGATCGCGGCAAAGCTGAAGTAAAGCTTTTGCGAGATACTGAGTTTGCTGAACATGATGTCGATCCTGAACATAGCCGTTCCATGGCTTGCATGATGGGCGCTATCACTCGTAAAAATGGGGATGAACCAACTTTTATGATTGATGTCATTGAGATACTACTCATGTCGCCCGCCAGCTCGGTAACTTTAGTGGTTGCAACTACTCCGAACCTGAATAAAAGCTCTAACCATCCTTAACCCAATGAAACTAAAGGATAAAAATTTTTATTACACGTAGCATTTAACCAGACCGAGCATCCGAAAAAGTCGATAATCTGCATTTTTTGACGTCAACTTTACGACCCTGCCAGTCAGGTGATGTGCTGATTACGACGGGGCAGATGTCGCGGTAGAGTAAGTAAGGCTGAAAAAGTATTACTTTATCTTTCCTTTTCCAGCCGACTGGACGGCTTTTCCAAAGTGTTCTGCAATGCACTCCGACATTCTTGACGGGTACATTTCTGGTTCAAACGGGGGCAGAATTGAAGTGCTGACGCTTCCTTCCCGGCCCCCGCAGGCTGATGCATCCGTGCGGACATCGAGCATTATTGTATCGTGGCTTCCCGCTGTTGAAGGTCAGAACCGGGCGGCATCCCCTGTCCACCCTCACACGCTCCGCTGCACCGTCAGCAACTCCGGACGGTGAGAAAACAGCTGCAGGAACGCCCCGCCCAACGCGCAACCGGCCATGACGAAAAAGCACACGGTATAACCGCTGAGGCTGGTCCAGCCGCCGCCCATGGAAATCAGCGTCCCCATCAACACCGGGGCAACGCCGCCGCCGATGAACATCGCCGTGGTGATGATCCCGTTGGCTGTGGAGGTCGCAGAAGGTTGTGCCGAGTCGGAGGCGACCGCGTAGTAGATGGGCCAGACGGCATTGGCGACCAGGCCGAAAAGCAACTGTACGGCGATAACGATCAGGATGGTGTTGGCGAAGTAAAAGGCCCCGACACTGACCGCCATCCATATGCCACAGATGATCAGGGTGATGCGCCGACCGATGATGTCCGACAGTGAAGGCCAGATCAGTTGCCCGAGGATGCCGGTCAGTGTGAACACCACGCTCATTCCCGCAGACTCGGCCAGCGACAGGTTGAGGATGTTGTACAGGTAGGCCGGCAGGACAATGTTGACGCCCATGTACACCACTTGCGTAAGCAGGGTGTTACCGGCAGTCAGGGCGATATTGCGGTTACTCAGCGTCGCCTTCACCGACTTCCAGACCTGGCCTTTTACATTGGTCGACGGCGTGCTGTCCGGTGGGGTCATGCCTTTGGCAGCGATGTCCACGTACAGTTGGGTGATGCGCTCGGCCGTCGAGTAGCGTGCCCAGAAGATCATCAGTGGCAGTGCTACCACGAAGGCGAAGAAGAACACATAACGCCAGTTCTCCTCTCCGTAGGTGCTGATTACGAAACTGGCGACAATGCCGCTGAGCATCGCGCCGATGGGGTAACCGGTATGGTGCGCGCCCAAGGCAAAACCACGACGTTCTACTGGCCACCACTCGGCCGTGTTGCTGACGCCGACCGGCTCGCCCCAGCCAGCGCCCAGATTCACCCCGACCCGCAGGGCGATGAAACTGGCGAGGCTGCCACTCAATGCCTTGAAGCCCGACAGAAAGGACAGCGCGGTATAACCCAGTACCAACGGCACCTGAAAGCGCGCCCTCTTCCACCCTCCGCCGTAGCGATCACTCCAGATGGAGCCGGGAATATCGAGAACGGCCAGCGCCAGCATGACAACCGTGGCCACCGTGCCCCACTGGTCTGCAGACAGGTCGAAATGCTTGGAAATCGTCGGCCCCAGGCGCAAGACGATCTCGCGGTCATAGGCGTTCAAAATCCAGATCATCCAGCAGACCAGCAACGACACCCACGAAAAACGATGAATCTTGCCCAGCGATGCATTCTTGTTATTTGGCATGGGAAATCTCCAGGCGTGCCACACACGCCCCAGCGAGAAAGGGTCCAGTCGTCCTTAACGTTCAGGTTCGGTCTGTAGAAGGGTCAACTGGCAAAGCGCCGCTCGGCGATGCCTTTCACGCCCAGCCCGGTGATGGCGAACAAGGCACCGCGCTGCTGGCCATCGTCAGGAAAGCGCGGCAACGGCGGCTTGGCCATGGAGGTGACAAACAGTGTGTCCAGATTCGGGCCGCCAAAGGTCAGACTGGTCACTTTTTTCACGGGCATGTCGATGATGCGATCCATCTGGCCGTCGGGGGTGTAACGCACCAGTTTTCCGGCATACACCAGCGCTTGCCACAGACAGCCTTCGGCGTCCACGGTGCAGCCATCCGCCGCGCCTCCCGTTGAGGTATCGACCTTGGCAAAGGTGCGTCTGTTGGCGACTGCGCCGCTGGCGTTGTCGTAATCGTAGGTCCAGATCTCCCCGGACCAGGTGTCGGCGAAATAAAAGGTGTCCCCGCCCGGACTCCAGCAAGGACCGTTGGACACGATAATGCCTTCATCCAGTGTGTGCAGGCTCAGGTCAGGATCGAGGCGATACAGCTTCGCGCTGGCCTGATCTTCCTGCGTGTCCATCGACCCCACAATGAACCGGCCCTGCCGATCGACCTTGCCATCATTGAGCCGATTGTTCGGCAAACCGGGCTCAGGGTCGACGATCAGCTCCAGATCGCCGCTCGGCAGGTCGAGGTTATAGATGCCCGTCTGCAGCGCCACAAGCGCCGCGTCACCGTGCTTGCGCAAGGCCATGGAACCGATTTTCTGGCCGACCTCCCAAGCGCGCAGTTCGCGCCCGTCGTCCGTGCAGCGCAGGACACGGCCGTCGAAGCTATCGATCCAGTACAGGCGCTGTTGCTCGACATCCCAGACCGGGCCTTCGCCCAGCGTAGTCTTCACGTCGACAACGATTTCGATACGCATTTTTCACCTCTGTCTTGTTGTTATTGAGATGACACATTTTTGCGGCGACTAGAAATCAACCTTGTCCTGCCCCTTCAGATCGAGCATTTCACGGGCTTCGTCCGGCGTTGCCACCTGCCCGCCCAGCGCTTCGATCACCGTGCGGATACGCTTGACCTGATCGGCATTGGACGCCGCCAGTTTGCCCGGCCCGTCCCACAGCGAATCCTCCAGACCGACCCGTACATGGCTGCCCATCGACAGGCCCATGGTGCCCAGCGGAATCTGATTGCGACCGGCCCCCAGGATCGACCATTGATAGGCATCGCCAAACAGGCGGTCAGCCGTACGGCGCATGTGCGCCAGGTCTTCAGGGTGCCCGCCGATCCCGCCGCGCAAACCGAATACAGACTGGATGAAAATCGGCGCCTTGAGCAACCCACGCTGCAGGAAGTGTGCTGCGGTATACAGATGGCCGATGTCATAGCATTCAATTTCAAAGCGTGTACGGTTCTCGGCACAGGTATTGAGAATGTGCGCGATGTCGCGGAAGGTGTTGCGGAAAATCCGGTCGTCGCTCTCGGCCAGATAGGGCCGCTCCCAGTCGTGCTTGAATTCGCTGTAGCGATCCAGCATTTCATACAGACCGAAGTTCATTGACCCCATGTTCAACGAGGCCAGTTCCGGCTTGAGCTGCGCCACCGGTTGCAAGCGCTCTTCCACGCCCATGGTCGGCGCGCCGCCCGTGGTGATATTGATCACCACGTCGCTCTTGGCCTTGATCTGCGGCAGGAACTGCCGAAACAGGTCGACATCCTGACTGGGCCTTCCGTCCTGCGGGTCGCGGGCGTGCAAATGAACGATCGAGGCCCCGGCCTCGGCGGCACCGATGGCTGCATCGGCGATTTCCTGCGGCGTGATCGGCAAATGAGGCGACATCGACGGCGTGTGAATTGCACCCGTTACGGCGCAGGTAATGATGACCGGACGTTTTTTGGGCATGAGCATTCTCCATTCTTGTTGTTGGCGAGAAATCTGATGTGGAACATGACTCGGACGAGGTCCGGTCATCGTTGCTATCGGGCGAATCCTCAGAGGTACTCGACGTTGCCATCCACACTGATGGCCTGCCCCGTTACGTTGCGGGCGGCCGGCGAGCATAAAAAGAGCGCCATCGCGGCGACGTCTTCGGCGGTGACCATGCGCTTGAGCGAGATCTTTTTCAGGTACTCCTCGCGCATCTCCTCCTCCGGCACGTTCATTTGTTGCGCACGGGCCCGGATCACTCCATCCATGCGCGGGCCTTCGACGATACCGGGCAGCAAGGCATTGACGCGGATATCACTTTCACCCAACTCGGACGCCAGCGACTTCATCAGCCCGACAATCGCCCACTTGGTCGCGGCATACGGGGTGCGCCAGGCATAGCCCAGGCGACCGGCGACGGAGGCGATATGGATCAGGTGAGCGTTGGGTGAGGCCTTGAGCAACGGCACAGCGTGATGAGCGAAGCGGTACTGCCCGGTGAGATTGATGTCGATGGTGCGCTGCCACTCTTCTTCGCTAATGGCATCGATCCCTGCCGTCGGACCGGCGATCCCGGCGTTGTTGATCAGCACATCAAGACCATCGAAGCGTGCCCGCTGCACCCTGAATACCGCTTCGATCTGCGCCGGATCAGCGACGTCTGCGTGGGTGGCGACGCTGCCTGGATGGCGATCGAGGAATGCCGCAATGGCCGCCTCGCTGACATCGCACACGTGTACCTTTGCCCCCGCTTCCAGGTAAGCCGCCGCCAACACCTCACCAATCCCGGCTGCACCGCCGGAAATCAGGACGCGCAGCCCTGCATAGGGAACCAGCCGATTGAGAACACTCATGCTTTTTTCACTCCCGAGACACGCGACCTGGAGCGGTCGCTCTTTGCGATCAGGCGCGTCAGAGAGTCGGCAGCCTGCATGATGTCGTCGGTGACAGCTGCACGAGCCGCCGCCCCGTCACGCGCCGCCAGAGCCTCGACGATACGGTTGTGTGCTTCCATCGAGCGTTGAAGGTGCGCCCGGTCAGGCGCAACCAGCGCGAAACACGGGCCGATGTGCAGCCAGAAATTCTCCACCGCCGCAACGATCAGCTCAGCCTTGGCCACCGCATAAATGCGTCGGTGAAAGGCAAAGTTGGTCCACAGATAGAGGGCGACATCAACGCTGTCGGCAGCCTTCTGCATCTGCCCGCAAAGCTGGCTGATGTCGGCAAGATCGGCGTCGTTGATCAGAACCACCGCTTTCTCGGCCAACAGACCTTCCAGCGCCACCCGCGCGTCGCGAATCTCGCGCAACCGCTCCGGGGTTATCATGGGCACACGCAGCCGGGCGGTTTCGGTGACTTCGAAGGCGTTCTCGGCGCTAAGACGATTCAACGCCTCGCGCACCGGCATCGGACTGGAACCCAGCGCCTCGGCCAGACCACGGATCGTCAGCTTCTGACCCGGCTGAAAGCGCCCGCTCATCAGTGCTTCACGAATCTGTCGGTAGACCTGGTCCTGGAGGGTATCGCGAGAGACCTGGCGCATGGGCGGCAGGAGGATGGGACGGTCTGTCATGGGGAGTGACTCATATTGGCTTTCTTATGAAGCAAATATGTGATCACAAATAACATATGTCAAATTGTTTTTTTGGAGACCGTGGGTGCCCAGTGGGAGCTCGTGTCGCGGGCCTACGGGTAAAGCGTTGGTGCGGGAGAAGGTTTCAGACGTCAATACTGCGTCTTACATAGATCGTCAGGCCCAAAGCCAAGCGAATAAAAACCTGATATTGATACCGATGATAATCAACGCCGTCAGCAAACCGGGTAAGCGCCAAAGACCAAGCAGTAGAAACAGGAAAGGATTTAAAAGGCTTATCAGAATCAGGACAACCGTGTGGATACCTGAGCTTCCCGAACCAAGCAGGTCCCAGATCAGTATCCCCGCCCATACCACCCAACACGCATACATCGTTATACCGTCAACCCGGTAAAAGGCACGCTTGAAAGCACTTCCCACGGTATCGGAATCGTTGAGCATCAGTGCATCCATACGTAAATTGATTCGCGCGATACGCGATAGTAGCTGAACCGAATCGCAAAGCTCCAATAGCCCTCTCTAACTCAGCCTCAGCGGCGGGGCCACCTCACGCCAATGCGTGAAAAGTGGGAGCGTCAGATCAGCAAGGAAACAGGATTGACTGGGGCCTGACGGCATCACCTATTGATCCATGAGATGGTTTAGGACGGGACTAGTGCTCGGACCTGGATATCTGATGTAGGCAGCAAAGAGGGTGTCAGAAAATGATCACACGGGCCGTTTGTGACATTTTGGAAAAGTTGAAAACCATCGAGAGACAGCGAGTCACTCAAAACTCACGCACATGAAAAAGCCCAATCTTCTCAGATTGGGCTGACTCATTGAAAAATATGGTCGGGACGGAGTGATTCGAACACTCGACCCCTAGCACCCCATCTCCCTTTTCATACTTCTTGAAAGCTTCCAAAATTTTACTCTGGATTTTTCCAAGCGAGTATTTACTTGAGCTCCAGCGGTGTTCTGCTCTAAGTGAGTCCAGTAACGTCCATCAAGAGCCGGCGTTTTTGTGGGGGGAAAAGTAGGGGGAGTCCGTTTCATCGCCAAAATCATCATAAAGAACTCGAGTCGCTGACCGCCAATGATGCCGGCCGGGATCCTCAGGAAGGATGGCAATCAGAGCCGTTCTTTTTCATACCAGTCGAATGAGCAGCAAGACCAAGAGCACGTTCAATACGGCAAGCACACTCAGTCCCGCAAGCACACCGCCAGCGCCCCAGGCCTGCAACAGGTAACCGCCTGCAAGGGGGGTCAAGGCTTGTCCTATGAGCGAAGGCCGAGCCATGCGCCCCATCAGCAAAACATAATGGGTAGGCGACATGAGGGCCAATGGCAGCAGTCCTCGAACGATCGCCCGCAAACCATTACCCGCGCCATAGATCACCAGCCCCAGGGCAGTCATTGCCGGTGCGATGGTCACAATCAGCAGACCAATTGCCACGAATATCACGGAGATCAACGTCGTCCAGATCGGGTGTCGCGTACGCGAAAACACCTGTAAAACACGTGATCCTACCTGGCTCGGCCCCAGCAATGCGCTCAGTCCGACGGCGGCTGCAAGCGAGTAACCCTGCCCCTGCAACAATGAAATCAGCTGGACCGACATCGCCGTCATGATCACTGCACCCAAAGCAAAAATCAGCGTAAGCAACAAGTAGATCCGCCGGTCGATTGAGAAACTTTCGCCACCCGCTACCTGACTTTTTATGAGTGGTCCCGTGCCCCTCGCCAGAACCCAGAGATAAAGTGGCGCCACGACAATGACCAATAACACTCCATAAGCCACGCACGTCGTGCGCCAACCAACGTGTTCGATGACCAGCGCAACCGCGGGCCATGACAGTGTTGTAGCAAAACCGGACACAAGCGTGATGCCCGTAATCGCACTGCCCGCTCGCTCCCCATAGAGAGAGCCTAAAGCGGCGAATAGCGCTTCATACAACCCCAGCGCCATACCGACACCTATTACAGCCCAAGACAAAAAAAACATCGGCAACGAGGTCGAACTGGCCATCAGAAACAACCCGATGGCGACGCCCAGACCGCTACTGGCCAGAATAGGGCGACCGCCATACTGGGCAATAAGCCGGCTGGTCAACGGCGCCAGCATCGCGGAAACCAGAATGCTCAGAGACAGTGCGCCATACACCCATTGGCTGGCCCAGCCGGTTTCTTTCATGATCGAGTCGGCCATGACGGCCATCAGGAAGAACGAGCCTCCCCAGACCAGAACCTGCAGCATCCCCAAAATGAAAATGCCGAATACGCCAGGCAGTCGTGTTTGTTGATTCAAGACAATGTCATCAGTGGTGAGAAAGGCGGATAGAGTGAGTAGCTGAGCAATTACGTTTAAACGAACGATTCACCTGGCCAACGAATCCGTTGGCTCAAAGCATGTGCCCAGCCCAAATCTTACGATTGACCAGGTCGGCAGCAATTTCGATGAAGGCATCCCCGACGAATTTGGCAGCCGGACTGACACGCCTGTCGGCAGGAAAAACCTGAACAAGTTTGCGCATGGGAATAGGGTCAACCAAGGGGGCGGCACTGAGCACACCAGCTTCGATTTGGGCGTAAATTGATGCCAGTGGCAAAGCTGTCAAACCGAAGCCATTACGAACCAGGTCAATCATCGCGCCGAAGGAGTCAGCTTCAACGCTGGTTTTGAGCTTGATGCCGACTTCTCGCGCACAATTATCCAGAATCACGCGAAGACTGTGGCGGGCGCTTGGCAACACCAACTGCTGCTCGGCCAAAGACTCGAATGACACCGGCACATCCAGGCGCAGCTTGGCACTGGCAGGTCCGACCAGCAGCAAGTTTTCCATCATCACCGGCACGATACGCAGCGTATGCAGGGGTTGGGGATCGTAAGAAATCGCCAGTTCCAATTCGCCACGCTGAACCCAATCCAGCAGATAACCGCTGAAGGCCGAGGAAAACCTGACGGCAAGATTCGGATGCGCCTCTTTGATTTTGCGCACTAAAGGAACGGTGACAATTTCCGCTACCGTCGGCGTCGTACCGATGACGACCGTTCCCCGAAAAGAGGTCTTTCCGCCCACCACTGAACTTCGAATGGATTCCATTTCTTCCATGATTCGAGTGGCATGCGCCAGCACCTCGCGACCAGCATCGGTAATCTCCATGCCTCGTCCATGCCGATCAAACAGGTAGGTGCCGAGTTCTTTTTCTAGCATTCGAATTTGTCGGCTGAGTGCCGGTTGTGCGATGTGAAGCCGGTCTGAGGCCTTGCTGAGACTGCCTAGCTCGGCCACATGAATCAAGGTTTTGAGTTGAACGACATCCATTACCAGGCCAGTCAAAGTCGGGCTCGGCGCGAAATGCGTCGAAGTAGTATGAGTGTAAACGCATTAGCGTTTCCTGAAATGCCAAAGGGCCCGCGTCGCATGGGACCTAATGGCTTTATAGCCGGCTGTATCCCCCAGCCCGCAGGGGCTGCAAGACAAGCTATAGAATTTCGGTATATCAGTTAGACCTGGCTGACGGCTTATTACCCTCGTCACTCTGCGGTAGCGTGCAATCAACGTCGACGCCAAGAGCGATCGACTGACTACAAGAATAAGATTCGAGGGCTTGCCGCCATGATTTACTACCTTTCCCGTTACCTGACCGACCCGCCTTATACAGTCAGCGAACAGCTGACCTCTCATATACGCCCCCCCGCTTCATGTGCCTTGGTCGTCGAAGGGTCACAGCACTTGCGTTAAGCACATCAACCCATCGAGCTAGCAACGTCGGACACGCATCAGCGTGGGCCTCGTATCGTCTCGCCTTGAAACAAGGGTGAACAAAATGTCTGCATCAACCAGCGACTCAACACGCCACACTGAAAAGTCCGATCAGATGAAAAGTCCGAATCGTGTCAGAGCCATCATGGGTGCCTGCTCGGGCAATCTGGTGGAGTGGTACGACTTTTTCATTTACGCCTATACCGCCATCTATTTTGCGAGCTCGTTTTTCCCCAAAGGCGACACCACCAGTCAGTTGCTCGCAACCGCCGGCGTCTTCGCCGTCGGCTTTTTCATGCGGCCGCTCGGCGGTTGGATTTTTGGCTGGATTGCTGATACCCGCGGCCGCAAGGTATCGATGATTATCTCGGTGTTCATGATGTGCGCCGGTTCCTTGTTGATTGCCGTCATGCCGACCTATGAAACCATCGGTGTGGCGGCGCCAGTTTTGCTTGTCGTTGCCAGGCTGATTCAGGGTCTGTCAGTCGGCGCGGAGTACGGCACCGGCGCCACCTACATCAGTGAAATCGCGACACCTGGGCGTCGTTGTTTCTATGGATCATTCCAGTACTTCACCATCATCGCAGGCCAACTCCTCGCCCTGATGACCGTGGTCATACTTCAACAAACCCTTACCGGCGAGGAATTGCGGGAATGGGGCTGGAGAATTCCTTTTTTCATCGGCGCCTTTAGTTCTATCGTAGTCGTGCATTTGCGTCGCGCGATGCATGAAACCGCCACAAAAAAAGAAATGAACCGCAAAGATGCCGGCTCGCTACGTGGCATGTTCAAACACAAACGCGCAGTGGCACTGGTGGTCGCGTTTACCATTGGCGGTTCACTTTACTTCTACACCTTCACCACCTACATGCAGAAATTTCTGGTGATCTCTGCGGGGTTTAGTCCGGAAACGGTGAGCTTCATCATGACGGCCGCCCTGGTCGGTTTCATGTTTTGTCAGCCACTCTTTGGTCTGCTCGCCGACCGAATCGGAATCAAGGTCCATATGTTGTTGTTTTCCGGGTTGGCCATGCTACTGGTGATCCCCCTGCTCTATTCACTGCAATCAGTCAGCAGTCCATTTACAGCGTTCCTGCTGGTATTTGGCGGCCTGGCAATCGCGTCGCTCTACACCCCGATTGCCGGTATCGTCAAAGCTGAACTGTTCCCGCCAGCGGTACGTGCATTGGGTGTGGGCTTTCCTTATGCCGTCGGCAACGCGGCATTCGGTGGCACCGCCGAATACGTCGCCTTGTCGCTTCGGTCGCAGGGTATTGAGGAGTATTTCTTCTTCTACGTCGCGGCCGTAGTAACCATCACGTTCATCGCAGCGACGCTAATGCCCAACCTGTCCCGCTATGGTTACATCAGCGGCTCGGGTGAGATCGAAGAACGCACCGGACTGAGGGGCTGCATCAAATCGCAGGCTGCCAGGATCTGAGGCACTGACGATTACCGTGGTTTTTTGAAAGGGCCCATGATGATCCATGGGCCCTTTTAAAATCACTGGATAGCGGATACCGATGCTACTTGTGATGAATGCTCTTGATGAACCTTGGTTACCTTTCCCGGTTTGGCCATGCCTGCAATCCAGATCAAGATCCTTGAACTGACTTGAGTCAAAGACGGGCCTCTTGATACCGGCCGAGTACTGCACACCGACAAAGATGTCGCGCAGGCGCTGCTCGACGACGCGGATGTGGCAGTGGTGCATGGAAGCGCTTTTGGCCTTCCCTTACATTCGCATTGCCTACGCTATGGATGACGCTTCATTGCGTAGGGAGCGCGAGGCGATTCCGTACGTCCTGCCCCTCTCTGCGTTAATCATTTCCCTTCCCATAATGCGTGGCTATCGCCGTTGCCCAACAGGCCACGCATTCCCCCCTAGCTATACAAAATGGGCATATCTCAAAGACAAAAACGGTAGTCGTCCTTCTCCTCCATCCCTCCCAGAATGGGTGAAAACACAAAAGCAGCACTGCTTGGGAGATTGGCATGTCAACAGAAGCTGAACACACCGTGGGACAGAATTGGCAAGAGGACGTGTTCCGCGTGCTCAAGGCCCACGACGTCAAACACGTGGTCTTCGTACCGGATGCAGGCCACTCGGCGGCGATCCGCATGTCGTATGCGGACCCGGACATCAAGGCCGTTGTCCTCACCACCGAGGAAGAAGGCATCGGCTATCTCGCCGGCGCATGGCTTGGTGGAGAGCGTGGTGCCCTCCTGATGCAATCCAGCGGAGTCGGTAACTGCATCAACACTCTCGCTCTGCAAGTCTGCGCAGGCTTTCCGCTGTTGATGGTGGTCACAATGCGCGGCGACTGGGCCGAATTCAACGCGTGGCAGAACCCGATGGGCCAGGCCACAGAAGCCTCCCTGAATCTGATGAAAGTGATGACCTGGCGCGCGGACGTCCCGGAAGACGTCGCCCCGTTGCTGCACGGTGCCGCGACCATGGCCTTCAACGGTGATTCGTCCACTGCCCTGCTGCTCGGCCAGCGCCTGATTGGAGAAAAGAAATGGGTCAAGTAAGCGCAAACCACACTCTGTGCCGCCGCGAAGTGGTCAAGGCCTTACTGGCCGACCGCAAAGACGTGCTGGTCGTGACGGGGCTGGGCTCCGCGTCCTATGACGTGATGGCCGCCGGTGACAACGATCTGAATTATTACCTCTGGGCCGCCATGGGCAGCGCAATCACTGTGGGCCTGGGCCTGGCGAATGCGCAGCCAGACAAGTCGGTGGTGGTGGTCACCGGTGACGGCGAGTTGCTCATGGGATTCGGCGCACTGGCCACGGTGGCACTGCAGAAGCCTGCCAACCTGACCATCGCTGTGCTGGATAACGGTCACTTTGGTGAAACCGGCATGCAAGTCAGCCACGCCGGCTTTGGTATTTCCCTGGACCAGGTGGCGAAAACTTGCGGCTTCAGTTGGACCGATGAGATCCGCGACATGGAAGGCGTACATAACTTGCGCGAGCGCTTTGCGAGCCGCGACGGCGTCAAGCTCGCGACGATAAAGATCAAAGCGGAGAACCCGCCCCGGGTGCTGCCGCCGCGCGATGGTCATTACGTCAAGAATCGCTTTCGTGCCGCCTTGGGTTTCAACCCGATCTGATTGCTCTTTGCTCGGCCCCGGTCACGCAGGGCAGTTACCGTGCGTGACGCGTTGAGGAGAATAAAAATGACTGACCGTAACTCTGAAGAACTCAATGCCATCCGCGAGGGCGTACGCGCTCTGTGCGCTGAATTCGATGCGGCTTACTGGCGCAAAGTCGACGAAGAAAAAGGCTTTCCGGAAACCTTCGTCAAGGCACTGACCGACGCAGGTTGGCTGGCAGCGATGATCCCTGTCGAATATGGTGGCTCCGGCCTCGGGTTGGCTGAGGCCTCGGTAATCCTGGAAGAAGTGAACCGCTGCGGCGGTAATTCCGGCACCGTGCACGGCCAGATGTACAACATGTTCACCCTGCTACGACACGGCAGCGAGGCGCAGAAAAGCTACTACCTGCCGAAACTGGCCAGCGGCGAATTGCGCCTGCAATCGATGGGCGTCACCGAACCCACTACCGGTACCGACACTACAAAGATAAAGACCACCGCCGTGCGCAAAGGTGACAAGTATGTGATCAACGGGCAGAAGGTCTGGATCTCGCGCGTCCAGCACTCCGATCTGATGATCTTGCTGGCGCGTACCACGCCTTTGACCGACGTGAAGAAAAAATCCGAAGGTATGTCGATCTTTCTCGTCGATCTACGCGAGGCCATTGGCAACGGCATGACCGTGCAGCCGATCGCCAACATGGTCAATCACGAAACCAACGAGCTGTTCTTCGACAACCTGGAAATTCCTGCCGATAGCCTCATCGGCGAGGAAGGCAAAGGTTTCCGCTACATTCTGGACGGACTGAACGCCGAGCGCACACTGATCGCAGCCGAATGCATTGGTGACGGTCGCTGGTTTATCGAAAAAGCCAGCGCCTATGCGCGTGATCGCGTCGTGTTCGGACGCCCTATCGGGCAGAACCAGGGCGTTCAGTTCCCCATCGCTGAAGCACACATTGAAATCGAAGCGGCTGACCTGATGCGCTGGCGTGCTTGCGAGGAATACGACAGCGGTATCAACGCCGGGGCCAGTGCCAATATGGCCAAGTACCTGGCGGCGAAAGCCTCGTGGGAAGCCGCCAATGCGTGCTTGCAGACCCACGGCGGTTTTGGTTTTGCCTGCGAGTACGACGTCGAGCGCAAATTCCGTGAAACCCGTCTGTATCAGGTTGCTCCCATCTCCACCAATCTGATCCTGTCGTACGTTGCCGAACACCTGCTCGAACTGCCGCGCTCCTTTTAAGGAATAAGCGTATAGCCCAGTGCGTCGGCCCAAGCAGACGCGACTGGGGAGCCATGACAAGAGAGATAATAATCATGAGCCAACCCAAAGGCATCCGTCCGCTCGATGGCGTTACCGTCGTCAGCCTTGAGCATGCGATTGCAGCGCCCTTCTGCACCCGACAATTGGCCGATCTTGGCGCGCGTGTGATCAAGGTCGAACGCCCAGGCACCGGTGATTTCGCCAGAGGGTACGACCAACGCGTCAACGGTCTCGCCTCGCACTTCGTCTGGACCAATCGCTCGAAAGAAAGCCTGACCCTCGATCTGAAACAAGATTCGGCCACCGAGGTGCTGGACAGCTTGCTGGCCACTGCCGATGTCCTGGTGCAGAACCTGGCGCCGGGTGCCGCAGCACGAATGGGACTTTCATTTGAGGCTTTGCATCAGCGGTTTCCGCGCCTGATCGTTTGTGACATTTCAGGCTACGGCGCAGGCGGCCCGTATGAAAAGAAAAAAGCCTATGACCTGTTGATCCAGAGCGAAGGCGGTTTCCTGTCGGTCACCGGCGGACCGGGTGAAGACGAAATGGCCAAGGCCGGTTGCTCGATTGCTGACATCGCGGCCGGCATGTACGCCTACACCGGAATTCTGTCTGCCTTGCTGTTGCGTGGACGCACTGGCGAAGGCAGCCACCTCGATGTGTCCATGCTGGAAAGCCTGGTCGAGTGGATGAACTACCCGATGTACTACGCGTACGACGGCTCTCCCCCTCCCCCTCGCGCCGGCGCCGCGCACGCCACAATTTACCCCTATGGTCCCTTCCCCATCGGTGACGGCACCACAGTCATGCTGGGGTTGCAGAACGAGCGTGAGTGGCAGCTGTTTTGCGACAAGGTACTGCTTACTCCTGAACTGGCGAAAGACGAACGTTTCTCTGCCAACTTCAAGCGCGTCGAAAACCGCCAGGCGCTGCGGGCACTCATCGTTGAATCGTTCTCCACACTCAATTTCGATGCCGTGTTTGATCGGTTGGAGCATGCGCAAATTGCTAATGCTCGGGTCAATGACATGCAAGGTGTTTGGGACCATCCGCAACTTCAGGCGCGTGATCGCTGGCGGGAAGTCGAAACCTCCGCCGGTACCGTTCCGAGCTTGATACCTCCCGGCAGCAACAGCGCGTTCGAGCCACGTATGGATGCCGTACCGGGTTTAGGTCAGCACACCGAACAGGTGCTCAGGGAACTGGGGCTGGGTACAGACCGTATTGAACAAATGCGCGTAGCCGGGGCGATTTAGCCTTCAGCTGAAAATAAAAAGCCTGCCTGCAACGATCAAAGTTTTTCGAGAGAACACTGCCCAATGAAAATGCTGGTAGCTGTGAAACGAGTGGTCGACTACAACGTCAAGGTTCGCGTCAAGGCGGACAATTCCGGCGTAGACCTCGCCAACGTCAAGATGTCGATGAACCCGTTCTGCGAAATCGCAGTGGAAGAAGCCGTACGCCTGAAAGAAAAAGGCGTTGCGACTGAAATCGTCGTCGTCTCCATCGGCCCGTCCACCGCTCAGGAACAGCTGCGTACCGCACTGGCTCTGGGTGCCGACCGCGCCATCCTCGTCGAATCCGCTGAAGACCTGACTTCCCTGGCCGTGGCCAAGCTGCTCAAGGCCGTGGTCGACAAGGAACAGCCTCAGCTGGTGATCCTGGGCAAACAGGCCATCGACAGCGACAACAACCAGACCGGCCAGATGCTCGCTGCACTGAGCGGCTACGGTCAGGGCACTTTCGCCTCGAAAGTCGAAGTTTCCGGCGACAGCGTTGCCGTGACCCGCGAAATCGACGGCGGCGCGCAGACTGTCTCCCTGAAGTTGCCAGCGATCGTCACCACCGACCTGCGTTTGAACGAGCCGCGCTATGCGTCCCTGCCAAACATCATGAAAGCCAAGAAGAAGCCTCTCGAGACGCTGACTCCGGACGCTTTGGGCGTTTCCACCGCCTCCACCAACAAGACCCTGAAAGTCGAAGCGCCGGCTGCACGCAGCGCGGGCATCAAGGTCAAGTCGGTGGCTGAACTGGTCGAGAAACTGAAAAACGAAGCGAAGGTAATCTAAATGACTATCTTGGTTATTGCTGAACACGACAACAAAGTGCTGGCTCCGGCCACCCTGAACACCGTGGCTGCCGCTGCCAAAATCGGCGGCGACATCCACGTTCTGGTTGCCGGCCAGGGTGCTGGCGCCGTGGCTGAAGCCGCCGCGAAAATCGCAGGCGTGAGCAAAGTCCTGAACGCTGACAATGCTGCCTACGCGCATCAGCTGCCGGAAAACGTTGCTCCGCTGGTAGCCGAACTGGGCGCTGGTTACAGCCACATCCTGGCTGCCGCCACTTCCAACGGCAAAAACATCCTGCCGCGCGTTGCCGCCCAGCTGGACGTTGACCAGATTTCCGAGATCATCTCGGTAGAAAGCGCTGACACCTTCAAGCGTCCGATCTACGCCGGTAACGCCATCGCTACTGTGCAATCGACCGCTGCGATCAAAGTGATCACCGTGCGTGCAACCGGTTTCGACCCGGTTGCCGCTGAAGGTGGTTCGGCTGCTGTTGAAGCGGTTGCTGCTGCTCACAACGCCGGCACTTCCAGCTTCGTCAGCGAAGAGCTGGCCAAGTCCGATCGTCCTGAGCTGACCGCTGCCAAGATCGTCGTTTCCGGCGGCCGCGGCATGCAGAACGGCGACAACTTCAAACACCTGTACGCCCTGGCCGACAAGCTGGGCGCTGCCGTCGGTGCTTCCCGTGCAGCGGTCGACGCAGGTTTCGTACCGAACGACATGCAGGTCGGCCAGACCGGCAAGATCGTTGCGCCACAGCTGTACATCGCCGTCGGTATCTCCGGCGCGATCCAGCACCTGGCCGGCATGAAAGACTCCAAAGTGATCGTTGCGATCAACAAGGACGAAGAAGCACCGATCTTCCAGGTGGCCGATTACGGCCTGGTGGCGGATCTTTTTGAAGCGATTCCAGAAATGGCCACCCTGGCTTGATCACTGACCGACTGGAGCAAAGAATATGAGCAACAGTTCCGATTTTTCCGCCTGGATTGGACGACGTCAGGAAAGCCAGGACCGGATCAGTTTCACTCTGGTCAGACGCATTGCCGCGACATTGGGCGAGTCGGCACCAAAACCCGGTGAGCCGCTGCCGCCCCTGTGGCACTGGGCATTTTTTCAGGAGCCGGTGGGTGCCAGCGAACTGGGGCCGGACGGCCATCCAGCGCTGGGGGGATTTTTGCCGCCGGCCCATAACCACAATCGCATGTGGGCGGGAAGCCGAATTGAGTTTTTCCAGCCATTAAGAGTGGATGCTGAAGTGACCTGTGTATCGACCATCCTCAACGTCGAGGAGAAGCACGGTCGCACGGGTTCCTTATTGTTCGTCACAGTACGCCATGAGTTTTTCCAGGACGGCAAACGCGCCCTTCAAGACGATCAGGACATTGTTTACCGTGAAGCTTCCCCGCCCAAACTGAACGGTACCGAAACGTTACCTGAAGGCCAATGGCAGGAACGGATAGAACCCACTCCAACCCTGCTGTTTCGCTATTCCGCAGTGACCTTCAATGGTCATCGTATTCACTATGACTGGCCGTATGTGACAGAGACCGAAGGTTATCCGGGGCTGGTGGTACATGGTCCATTGATCGCCACGTTGAATTTGCGTGCCTTTACCAAAGCGCATCCAGCTGCGCGTCTGGAGCGTTTCGCATTCCGCGGAGTACGACCTCTGATTTCGCCTAAGCCTTTCGAGGTGGGCGGACGTCTAATCGAAAACGGCAAGGCACAGGTCTGGGCTGGCAATCAGGACGGCACTGCACAGATCGGAGAGATCGAGTTCAGCAATGGAGCAACGCCATGAGCAAATCACTTGTTCGCTCCGCCCTGTTTGTGCCGGCCACTCGACCAGAGCGCATCTCAAAAGCTATTGCCACCGGGGCGGATCGGGTCATCGTTGACTTGGAAGATGCCGTGCAAGAAAACCTCAAGGAGCAGGCGAGGGATAACCTCGACGCATTTCTGAGCGAAGCCCCGGATGCACGAATTCTGGTCCGAGTGAATGCCCCGGATCACTGGGCGCATGTTGCGGACCTGGATCTTTGCCGACGCCACGCTGGCGTTATCGGAATTCTGCTGCCCAAAGCAGAAAGCGCGAAACAGGTCACCACAGCTGCCGGTACCGAAAAACCGATTTGGCCAATCATCGAGAGCGCGAAGGGCTTGTCAGCACTCAACGAAATTGCCGGCACTCAAGGCGTTGAGCGGTTGTCGTTCGGTAGTCTGGATCTGGGTCTGGACCTGAACCTGACTACTGGCAGCCCTGCCGCCGAAGAAATCCTTAGCCATGCGCGCTACGCCGTTTTGCTCGCCACCCGGGTTGCAGCGCTCGCTCCAGCGTTGGATGGGGTATTTCCGTCGTTCCAGGACACCGCTGGGCTACTACGCGCGGTTCATTTTGCACGCGACATGGGCTTTGGTGGCGCGCTGTGTATCCATCCAACCCAAGTCGCAATCATTCATCAGGCGCTAAAACCAAGCCAGGAAGAATTGCAGTGGGCGCAACGCATTATCGAAGCCGCTCGTTCAGGTGAAGGCGTTTTCGTGCTGGATGGGCAAATGGTCGATGCGCCGGTCATTGGTCGCGCGCAATCCATTTTGGCTCGCGCGATCTGATTCAAAACCGGCGCTGTTGCTTAGAAGCTATGCATCCATTCCCATCCTGCAGGACGGTGTCATGACTAACGTTTCCAGCCTTAGACCCGTGGCATCGATCACAACTGCGCGGGACGCCGCACATGCTCTGGAACTGGCCCAGAAGCTGGCCGGCGAACTGGAAACCGGCGGCGTATTCATCAATGGCTATTGCGCAACCGATCCACGCGTCACTTTCGGCGGCGTAAAGAAAAGCGGTTTTGGCCGTGAACTGTCGCATTTCGGTGTGCACGAATTCTGTAATGCACAGACCGTCTGGCTGGACCGTCACTAACAACAAGCGAGTCGCCAAGCCCCGCGAGACCTCTCGCCTCACCCTAATGAGGAGCTTTTGATGCGTACCTTCTCTGCAATCCTGGGCGTTACCCTGACTGTGGCCTTAAGTAGTACTGCCCTCATGGCTGCCGAACCCACCGGCACGCTTAAGAAAATCAAGACCTCGGGGACCATCACCCTGGGTCACCGAGACTCTTCCATTCCCTTCTCTTATATGGCCGACGGATCCGGTCAGCCGATGGGCTACTCCCATGACATTCAATTAAAGATTGTCGAGGCTATCAAGCAAGAACTCGGTATGCCCAAGCTGAACGTACGGTACAACCTGGTGACATCACAGACGCGTATCCCACTGGTGCAAAACGGCACTGTGGACCTGGAGTGCGGCTCCACAACCAATACCGCCGAGAGAGCTCGGCAGGTCGACTTCTCGGTCGGCATTTTTGAAGCCAGCACCCGTCTGTTGGTCAGGAAGGATTCGGTTTACAAGGACTTTCAAGATCTCAACGGCAAGAACGTAGTGACTACTGCTGGCAGCACTGCCGAGCGGATGCTCAAGGTCATGAATGCCGAGAAAAAGATGAACATGAACGTAATCTCTGCCAAAGACATTGGCGAGTCTTACCAAATGCTCGAGTCCGGCCGCGCCATTGCGTTTATGCAGGACGACGCATTGCTAGCGGGCGAAATGGCAAAGGCAAAGAAACCGGAAGATTGGGTAGTGACTGGCACCCCGCAATCCAACGAAATCTATGGTTGCACAATGCGTCGGGGTGATCCGGATCTCAAAAAAGTCGTGGATGACTCGATTAAGTCACTTTTTGTCTCAGGTGAAATCAACGCCATCTACGATAAATGGTTTACTCAGCCCATCCCTCCCAAAGGCTTGAATCTCAAATTCCCCATGAGCGCAGAGCTCAAAACAATCATCGCCCAACCCAACGACCAACCGGCACCGGAAAAGGCTCTTTAACGGCCGTCCCCTTCCAGCACACAGCGAAGCACTCTTCTCGCGCCATGAACTTTGTAGCTGCTGAAGATTCAACCAAGAGCCAGAATTTTTGTAGGGGTAAAAACGCTTAAAAACAAAAAAGGGTCGCGAGATAAAATCTCGCAACCCTTTGAATTATATGGTCGGGACGGAGTGATTCGAACACTCGACCCCTAGCACCCCATGCTAGTGCGCTACCGGACTGCGCTACGCCCCGACTAGGCGTGTATCTGTTTTGCAACCTGCGAAAACGTTGAGGAATATACCCTAAGCATTTGAATTTTGGAAGTATCCTGACTGCTCAATTACGCCTTGAGCATGACGAGTACGTCTTCCAGCTCCGCAATCATCTCGCGAATCATCTGCTTGTACTGCTGGGTGTCATCCTTTGGTTCACCGGCGGTAAGACGAAGTCGGGCGCCACCGATGGTGAAGCCCTGATCGTATAGCAGGCCGCGGATCTGGCGGATCATCAGCACGTCCTGGCGCTGATAATACCGACGGTTTCCGCGTCGCTTGACGGGGTTGAGTTGAGGAAACTCCTGCTCCCAATAACGCAGAACGTGCGGTTTTACCGCGCAGAGCTCGCTGACCTCACCGATGGTGAAGTAGCGTTTGCCGGGGATCGGCGGCAGCTCGTCGTTATGACTTGGTTCCAGCATATGCCTCAACTCGGGCCTTCAGCTTCTGCCCTGGACGAAAGGTGACCACACGGCGCGCCGTAATCGGAATCTCTTCACCGGTCTTGGGATTTCTCCCAGGCCGCTGGCGCTTGTCTCGAAGGTCGAAGTTGCCGAAACCTGACAACTTCACCTGCTCGTTATCTTCCAGAGCGTGCCTGATTTCTTCAAAAAACAGTTCGACCAGTTCCTTGGCTTCCCGTTTATTCAGGCCCAGCTCTTCGTACAGACGTTCGGCCATCTCAGCTTTCGTCAGAGCCCCCATACGCTACTTCCTTAACGTGGCGTTTAACCTCTCCTCAAGCGAGGTGAGGATAGCAAGTGTCGTTGCGTTTACCTCATCGTCATTAAGAGTGCGTGATGGATGCTGCCAGGTCAAGCCGACTGCAAGGCTTTTTCTATGCGGATCAATGCCTTTACCCTGGTAAACATCAAATAACCTGAGGTCTGTGAGCCACTCGCCTGCATTTTCACGAATAACGTCCAGAACCGCACTGGCCGAAACATCCCGATCGGCCAGCAGCGCCAGGTCGCGGCGCACTTCAGGGAAGCGCGACAGCTCGTGGAATTTCGGCAGACGGCCGGTCGACACTTCCGCCAGAACCAGCTCGAAAACAAACACCGGACGATCCAGCCCCAGGGTTTTCGACAGTTCCGGGTGAATGGCGCCCAGGAAACCGACCTCACGGCCATCACGCTCGATGCGCGCCGTCTGGCCTGGGTGCAAGGCAGGATGCTGACCCGGCGTGAAGGTGAACTCGCCCAGTGCACCGGCAAAGCCCAGAACCGCTTCAACGTCAGCCTTGACGTCGAAGAAATCGACTGCATCACGACCTTGCGCCCAGCCTTCCGGCAGGCGGCTGCCGCAGACAACGCCCGCCAGCATGGGCTCTTGCTTCAAGCCATCGAGCTGACCGACGAAGCGCAGGCCGCTTTCGAACATCCGCACGCGGTCCTGCTGGCGGTTGAGGTTGTGCTGCAGCGCCTTGACCAGACCCGGCCACAACGAGGCACGCATGGCCGCCATGTCATTGGAGATCGGGTTGGCCAGCAGCAAGGGCTTGGCGCCCGGCGAGAACAGCTCGAACCATTTCGGGTCGATGAAGCTGTAGGTGATCGCTTCCTGATAACCGCGGGCAACCAGCAGGCGGCGCAGCTCAGGCAGATCGCCGCTGGCTTCGGCCTTGGCCTGAGGAGCCAGACGGGCCTGTGGATAGCGGACCGGCAGACGGTTGTAGCCGTAAAGACGTGCCAGCTCTTCGATCAGGTCGACTTCAAGGCTGATGTCGAAACGATGACTTGGCACTTCGACACGCCATTGCCCATCGGCTTCGGCAGTCACAGCCAGACCGAGACCTTTCAGCAGGCGTTCGATTTCAGCGTTTTCGATCACCAGACCGAGCATCTGCTCGACGCGGCTGGCGCGCAGCGTAACCGGGGCGATCGACGGCAAATGCTGCTCGCTGACCACTTCGATCACGGGGCCGGCTTCGCCACCGGTGATTTCCAGCAGCAGGCCAGTGGCCCGCTCCATGGCTTCACGGGCCAGTTGCCAGTCCACACCACGCTCGTAGCGGTGCGAAGCGTCGGTATGCAAGCCATAGGAACGCGCCTTGCCGGCCACCGAAATGGTGTCGAAGAACGCGCTTTCCAGGAAAATATCGCGAGTACCGGCAGTCACACCGCTGTGCTCGCCACCCATGACACCGGCGATTGCCAGCGCGCGCTGGTGATCGGCAATGACCAGCGTGTCGGCACGCAGGCTGACTTCCTGGCCGTCGAGCAGAACGAGCTTCTCGCCCTCCTCGGCCATACGCACACGAATCCCGCCGTTGATTTCGGCCAGATCGAACGCATGCAGAGGCTGACCCAGTTCCAGCATCACGTAGTTGGTGATGTCGACAGCGGCATCGATGCTGCGCACGTCGGAACGACGCAGACGCTCGACCATCCACAGCGGGGTCGGACGCGACAGGTCGACGTTGCGGATCACACGGCCCAGGTAGCGCGGGCATGCAGCCGGCGCCAGCACTTCGACCGGGCGCACTTCATCGTGTACAGCGCTGACAGCAGCGACCTGCGGACGGGTGACCTCAGCGGCGTAAAGCGCACCGACTTCACGCGCCAGACCGGCCACCGACAGGCAGTCGCCACGGTTCGGGGTCAGGTCGACCTCGATGCTGGCATCGTCCAGGCTCAGATAGACACGAATGTCCTGACCGACTGGCGCATCGGCTGCCAGCTCCATCAAGCCATCATTGCCCTCGCCGGCCTGCAACTCGGCAGCCGAACACAACATGCCGTTGGACTCGACGCCGCGCAGCTTGGCTTTCTTGATCTTGAAGTCGCCCGGAAGCTCGGCGCCGATCATGGCGAATGGAATTTTCAGGCCCGGACGCACGTTTGGCGCGCCACAGACGACCTGAAAGGTTTCGCTGCCATTGCTGACCTGACACACACGCAACTTGTCGGCATCGGGGTGTTGCTCGGTGCTCAGCACCTCGCCCACTACCACGCCGCTGAAAACGCCGGCGGCCAGCGTCACGCTGTCAACCTCAAGACCGGCCATCGACAGACGAGCAACCAGCTCGTCGCGGGAAACCTGCGGGCTTACCCAGCCGCGCAGCCATTGTTCACTGAATTTCATCCTGCTCTCCTGATGGGTTCGTACGACTTAGCGAAATTGCGCGAGGAACCGCAAATCGTTGTCGAAGAACAGGCGCAAATCATTGACGCCGTAACGCAGCATGGCCAGACGCTCTACGCCCATGCCGAACGCAAAGCCCTGAAACTCTTCAGGATCGATGCCGGACATGCGCAGCACGTTCGGGTGGACCATGCCGCACCCCATGACTTCAAGCCAGCCGGTCTGCTTGCAGACGCGGCAGCCCTTGCCACTGCACATCACGCATTCCATATCCACTTCCGCCGAGGGCTCGGTGAAAGGGAAATACGAAGGACGGAAGCGCACGGCCAGCTCTTTCTCGAAGAACACACGCAGGAACTCTTCGATGGTGCCTTTCAGATCGGCAAAATTGATGTCGCGATCGACCAGCAGGCCTTCGATCTGGTGGAACATCGGCGAGTGGGTGATATCCGAGTCGCTACGGTACACACGGCCTGGGCAGACGATGCGGATCGGCGGCTGCTGCGATTCCATGGTGCGTACCTGTACCGGCGAGGTGTGGGTGCGCAGCAGCATGTTCGCGTTGAAATAGAAGGTGTCGTGCATCGACCGGGCCGGGTGGTGGCCTGGGATGTTGAGCGCCTCGAAGTTGTGGTAATCGTCTTCCACTTCAGGGCCTTCGGCGATGCCGTAGCCGATGTGCGTGAAGAATTGTTCGATACGTTCCAGAGTACGGGTAATGGGGTGCAGACCACCTGAGGTCTGACCGCGGCCCGGCAGGGTCACATCGATGCATTCGGCTGCGAGCCTGGCAGTCAGTTCTGCCTGCTCAAACGATGCCTTGCGTGCATTGAGAACCTCTGTGACACGTTCCTTGGCAACGTTGATCAGCGCTCCGACTTGCGGACGCTCTTCAGCTGGCAGGTTCCCCAGGGTCTTCATCACCTGAGTCAACTCGCCTTTCTTGCCGAGGTAGTGAACCCGGATTTGCTCCAGGGCATTGATATCTTCGGCGCTTTGCACAGCCTCAAGAGCTTGAGAGACCAGCGCGTCCAGGTTTTCCATGTACAGACTCCAGATACAAAATAGGGGAAGAGCTGAAGGCTCTTCCCCTATTTATGACGTTTAACACCGACCCCGGAGAACCGGGGCAAGTGATTGTCGGGGACTTAGGCCAAGGTGGCTTTAGCTTTCTCGACAATCGCAGCAAACGCCGCTTTTTCGTTCACTGCCAGATCAGCCAGAACCTTACGGTCGATCTCGATGGACGCTTTTTTCAGGCCAGCAATGAAACGGCTGTAGGACAGACCGTTAACACGAGCACCAGCGTTGATACGAGCGATCCACAGAGCGCGGAACTGACGTTTTTTCTGACGACGGTCACGGTAGGCGTATTGGCCTGCCTTGATTACCGCTTGCTTGGCAACACGGAATACGCGTGAACGCGCGCCGTAGTAGCCTTTTGCAAGTTTCAGAATTTTTTTGTGACGCTTACGGGCAATGACGCCACGCTTTACACGAGCCATGAGTTACTTCCTCTATATCTTGATCAAAATTAACGAAGGCGCAGCATGCGCTCGACTTTTGCCACGTCAGACGGATGCAGCAAGCTGCTACCGCGCAATTGACGCTTACGCTTTGTCGACATTTTGGTCAGGATGTGGCTCTTGAAAGCGTGCTTGTGCTTGATGCCGTTGGCGGTTTTCAAAAACCGCTTAGCTGCACCACTTTTAGTCTTCATCTTTGGCATGTTCGGATACTCCGCATTCAGTTGATAAATATAACCGCAAGGCCTGCCGTGCCCTGGTGGTTATTTCTTCTTTTTCGGGGCGATGACCATGATCAGCTGGCGTCCTTCCATCTTAGGATGCTGTTCGACGGAACCGTATTCGAGCAGGTCACCTTCAACCCGCTTCAACAGCTCCATACCCAGCTCCTGGTGGGCCATCTCACGACCGCGGAATCTCAACGATACCTTGGCCCTGTCCCCGTCACTCAGGAAACGTACCAGGTTGCGTAGTTTTACCTGGTAATCCCCTTCCTCCGTCCCTGGACGAAACTTGATTTCTTTAACCTGGATCTGCTTCTGGTTCTTCTTCGCTGCAGCAACCTGCTTCTTCTTCTCGAAGATCGATTTGCCGTAATCCATCACACGGCAGACCGGAGGGACTGCGTCGGCAGAAATCTCTACCAGATCCAGCTTCGCCTCTTCGGCAATACGAAGCGCTTCATCAATCGAGACGATGCCAATCTGCTCGCCGTCAGCGCCAATTAAACGAACCTCGCGGGCCGAGATATTTTCATTGATCGGGGCCTTGGGTGCAGCTCGTTTATCTTGTCTCATTTCACGCTTAATAATAATTACTCCGTATCTTGGCGACCACGCCGGGAAACCGCTTGTGCGAGGAATTCAGCGAATTGGGCGACCGGCATCGAGCCAAGGTCAGCGCCTTCACGTGTACGCACAGCGACAGTTTGCATTTCAACCTCCCGATCTCCAATGACGAGGAGATAAGGAACCTTGAGCAAAGTATGCTCACGGATTTTAAAGCCGATCTTTTCATTTCTCAAGTCGGACTTGGCACGAAACCCGCTTTCGGCCAGAGTTTTTTCCACTTCGAGGGCAAAATCGGCCTGTTTGTCAGTGATATTCATGATCACTGCCTGGGTAGGCGCCAGCCAGGCCGGAAACGCCCCTTCGTAATGCTCGATCAGAATTCCGATGAAACGCTCGAAAGACCCAAGGATTGCGCGGTGCAACATGACCGGATTCTTGCGACTGTTGTCTTCCGACACGTACTCGGCACTCAAACGGATCGGCAGATTGAAGTCCAGCTGCAAGGTGCCGCACTGCCATACCCGACCGAGACAATCCTTGAGGGAGAACTCGATTTTCGGACCGTAGAACGCGCCCTCGCCCGGCTGCAGGTCGTAAGGCAGACCAGCGCTGTCGAGTGCGGAAGCCAACGCCGATTCGGCACGGTCCCAAAGCTCGTCGGAGCCTACACGCTTTTCAGGGCGAGTGGACAATTTGAGTTCGATATCCTTGAAACCGAAATCGGCGTAGACATCCAGCGTCAGCTTGATGAACGCGGCGGACTCGGCCTGCATCTGGTCTTCGGTACAGAAGATGTGCGCATCGTCCTGGGTGAAGCCACGCACGCGCATGATGCCGTGCAAGGCACCCGACGGCTCGTTACGGTGACAGGCACCGAACTCGGCCAGACGCATCGGCAGCTCGCGGTAGCTTTTCAGGCCCTGATTGAACACCTGCACGTGGCAAGGGCAGTTCATCGGCTTGATCGCGTAGTCGCGGCTTTCGGACTCGGTGGTGAACATGTTGTCGGCGTAGTTGGCCCAGTGCCCGGATTTTTCCCAGAGCGAGCGATCGACCACTTGCGGGGTCTTGATCTCGAGGTAGCCATTCTCACGCTGCACTTTACGCATGTACTGCTCAAGCACCTGATACAGGGTCCAGCCCTGCGGGTGCCAGAAAACCATGCCCGGCGCTTCTTCCTGGGTATGGAACAGGCCGAGACGCTTGCCGATCTTGCGATGGTCGCGTTTTTCGGCTTCTTCGATGCGCTGGATGTAGGCTGCCAGTTGTTTCTTGTCGGCCCAGGCAGTGCCGTAGACGCGCTGCAATTGCTCGTTCTTGGCGTCGCCACGCCAGTAGGCACCGGACAGCTTGGTCAACTTGAATGACTTCAGGAAGCGAGTGTTCGGCACGTGTGGACCGCGGCACATGTCGACGTATTCTTCGTGGTAATACAGGCCCATGGCCTGCTCGCTCGGCATGTCTTCGACCAGACGCAGCTTGTAATCTTCGTGACGGGCGGTGAACACCTCGATCACTTCAGCGCGCGGCGTGACTTTCTTGATGACGTCGTAATCTTTTTCGATCAACTGCTGCATGCGCTGTTCGATCGCCGCCATATCGTCAGGCGTGAACGGGCGCTCGTAGGCGATATCGTAATAGAAGCCGTCGTCGATCACCGGGCCGATGACCATTTTTGCAGTCGGATACAACTGCTTGACCGCGTGCCCTACCAGGTGCGCGCAGGAGTGACGGATGATTTCCAGTCCTTCCTGATCCTTGGGGGTGATGATCTGCAGGCTGGCATCGTTTTCGATCAGGTCGCAGGCGTCGACGAGCTTGCCGTCGACCTTGCCGGCGACGGTGGCCTTGGCCAGACCGGCACCGATTGAAAGCGCGACATCGGCTACGGAAACCGCCTGATCGAATGAACGTTGACTGCCGTCGGGAAGAGTAATAGTTGGCATGGCGCCTCCTCTCCTAGTGGTGACCCCTACCAAAGGTCACGTGGGTTGGGATGAGCCAGTACGTGATCCGGTGGTATGCCTGCCTCACAGTGGCAGGAGCCTTGGGGCCAACCTTGAACCGGACCAGATGACTGGAATGTACGAAAAAACCTGCCTGCGCGGCACCGAAAGCCATTGGCCATGGGGCGCTGGAAAATAACAGGACGCGCATCCTAACACAGCCAGGCCGGCCGGGATGCACATCCACGCAAATGAAATGGAATTGGCACGCCGCCTGAACTGGCTGGCTTCATGGGCGTCAGAAACCAGCAAGACCCCGTACGTTTTTTCCAGCAATAAGGAGAACACCATGAAGTTTTCACGCCTGACCAGCCTCCTCGTCTGCAGCGCCGCCCTCATCCCGCTGGGTGCTCACGCTGCGATGGATGGAGCGACACGCACCACCTTCAGTCAGGAATGCGTGGCTGCGGCCAAGAAACAGGGGCTGAATGACAAGACCGCAACGACTCACTGCGAATGCGGAGCACAACAGGTGGACAGTCACTTCACCGACAAGGAAATAGCCTCGCTCAAGGACACCAAGGCAGCACCACCCGCTGCATTGACGGCAAAACTGCAAAAACTGGTCGCAGAGAACTGCACAGCGACAAAATAATCATTTTTTTCAGCCGGGGTAAGACGCACGTGCCGAGCACTGATAGCAGTTGGCCCCGGCACTTCTGAAAGCCATGAAAATCATGGCTTTAAGCGCTATTGATACGGCCCGTTCTGTGCTGAGCCTGGCACCTCTGAGGGCGGTTTGCAGAGTATGGTGAACCGCATATACGGGACCTTTACGCAAAGCGCCCACCTTAATAGCTGTTTTTTTGCTCATTTCGACTATGATAGCCCGGTGTGCCCAGTTGGCCTGAGCAGCACGTTACTGAAAATTATGTTTCTGGAGATACACCATGTCTAATCGCCAAACCGGCACCGTAAAATGGTTCAACGATGAAAAAGGCTTCGGCTTTATCACTCCACAAGGTGGCGGTGACGACCTGTTCGTACACTTCAAAGCAATCCAGAGCGACGGTTTCAAAAGCCTGAAAGAAGGCCAGACCGTTACTTTTGTTGCTGCTAAAGGCCAGAAAGGCATGCAGGCAGAAGAAGTTCAGGTGGCCTGATTCACCTGACAAAAAAAAAACCCCGTCACTGACGGGGTTTTTTTATGCGCAAAAGAAAGTACCGGCTCAGCCGCAATTGATACGGGTCACCTTCCCCGACGCGTCGGTGTTGACGTTTACCCGCTCGGATCGGTATTCCAGCGTGACCATGTCGTCAGGACCGAGAATGCGCGCATCCTGCGAACCGGAACGGGCGCGGACTTGAGAAAGGAGGTCGATGGACGCCTGCTTGCCAATGGCGAACTGGGCAAGCCCTGCATCACAGCGGCCAGGTATCGCGTTGCTGGCTGGCGCGTCGGCCTTGACGGGCGCTTCAGCACTGGCACTGCTATCAGACGCCGTACTGCTGCAGCCTGCCATCAATGAAGCCACGACCATAAAACCCAATGTTGCGAATTTCCGGGGCATACACCCTCCTCTGCCAATGAACATTTCCAGACCTGTCCGACCGCGCTCAGGCGCGTTGGTTGCACGGTCCGACCGACATGCCTTGTGTAACCTGTTGATCTGCCTGGAACGGGAGTCTGCCTTGGCATGAAACAGGGCGTGCGAGGAAATCGTCACAAAACGTTTATCGCCGCAGCTCATTGAATCGGGCTATCAGGATCATATCTAAGTAGAAGTGTCAAAATGCGCGCGGGATGGTTTACTGCCAGGGACACAAACGCCGGGAAGCGAGCAGCGTGTGCGTGACCCTTCAGTGGAGATCAGACAGACATGACAGCCATAACCCTAGACGCGGACATCAAGGCCAGATGGCCTCAGGGGCACTGCTCGCACAGCCCCGGGAATCCGGAAGAACTGATGATCATCGCAGTCGACCTGCTGATCAAGGAACTGGGCACCGAGGGTGCCCGTGCCTTCATCAGCCAGGTGCTGAGCCGCTATGCCGCGGCCGGACTGCCCGCCTGATACGCGGCCTCAGGTTGCGTACTTACTTGAGACGCGCCAGACGCTCGGTCAGCAGATCGAAGAACCCCTGAGCGTCGCCGTTCTCGACCCAGAATACATTCTGCGGCTGCTTGAGCGTGCCGTACCAGTCGGCCACTGTCTGACCAAAACCGATGCCCTCACGCGTGTCCACTGTCACGTTGATCTGCCGCCCGGAAAACAGCTCGGGCTTGAGCAGCCAGGCAATCACGCTGGCGTCGTGTACCGGCCCGCCGGGCAAACCGTAATGCTCCATGTCCAGCTTGACGTATTCATTGAGAATGCCGTCGACCAGCTTGCCAGCATTGTTGCCCAGTGCGGCGATCTGCTTGAGGCGTTGTTCACTGGTGAGAATCTTGTGGGTCACATCCAGCGGCACATACGTCAGCTTCACACCACTGGCCAGAACGATCTGCGCGGCATGCGGGTCGGCGAACAGATTGAATTCGGCAACCGGGGTGATATTGCCGCCGTTGAAATGCGCGCCACCCATGACCACCACTTCCTTGATGCCCTGAGTGATTTCCGGAGCCTGTACCAAGGCCAGCGCCAGGTTGGTCTGCGGGCCGAGCATGGCGATGGTGATGCTATGCGGCTTGGCCTTGCTCAGGGTGCGGATCAGGTAATCGACGGCATTGCCTTCGGCAAGGCCCTTGGCGGGCTCGTGCACGGGCACGCCCGGCAGACCTTCCTGACCGTGAACGTTCTCGGCATAGATCGGGGTACGCACCAGCGGCTTGGGCGCACCGGCATACACAGGCACCTCTTCGCGCCCGGCCCACTCACGCGCCAGCCTGGCATTACGCGAGGTCTTGTCGAGCCGCACATTGCCGGCCACCGTGGTGATAGCCATCACGTTGAGCTCTTCAGGTGACGCCAGCGCCAGTAACAGCGCAACGACATCGTCCGCACCTGGATCCGTATCGATGATCAGATCACGCTTTTCAGCCGCATGGACAGCAGCAGTACCGAGAATGGACAAGAGCAACGCTCCACGAATGAACTGTCTGGAAAACTGTATCAATGTCATATGAAACTCCCTTTCTTGAATTATTAGAAGACGACTCCGGACACCAGCGCCACATTACTGTACGGCTGACATTCTCCGGTACGGATGATTGCCTTGGCCTTGCGACTCAAGACCTTTAGGTCTTCGTGGCTTATCCAGCGTTGTCGCCCCAACTGGTCGTCGAGATTCAGGCTTTCGATCACCTGCAACGCAGGCGGTTTGACCTCGGCCATCTCATTGGCCAGTACGTGGCTTTCAACCTGCATTTCACTCAGCACGACATCCAGCACACTGATGAAATCCGGCACACCGCGGGTCAGCGCGAGGTCGATCAGTTCGACGCCTGCCGGTACTGGCATGCCGGCGTCGACGATCATCAGGATGTCACCGTGACCCAGCGATGCAATCACGCGGGACAGGGCAATATTGAGTAGCGGGGTCTTTTTCATAGCGAATTGAATTCCTGTACTTCCTCGAACGTCGGGATGGACGGCTGGGCACCCGCTCGGGTGACGGAGATGGCCGCCGCAGCCTGACCGAAACGAATTGCCTGCAATTCGCCATGGCCTGCGGACAGCGCCGCCGCAAAACCGCCGACAAAGGTATCACCTGCAGCGGTGGTGTCCACGGCCTGCACACGACGCGCTGGAATATGCTCCATGCCAGACGCACTGGCGAACAGGGTTCCGCGCTCGCCGAGGGTAATGATCACGTTGCGCGCGCCGGCCGCCAGCATGACCGATGCCGCATTTTCAGCGGCGGCCGGCGAGTCGACGTTCACACCGGTCAGAGTCTGCGCTTCGCTTTCATTGGGGATCAGGTAGTCGATCAGGGCATACCAGCTTGCCGGCAAGGGCTCGCTGGCCGGGGCAGGATTGAGAATGACGGTCTTGCCCAGCGCACGGGCGCGGGCCAGGGTGTGGAAAACGGTTTCGGTCGGCACTTCGAGCTGGCAGATGACGATTTGCGAATCTGCCAGCAGCGCGTCGAAGCGCTCGATCAATGCCGGAGTGAGCCGACCATTGCCACCGGCCACGATGACAATGGCGTTCTGGCTGTTGGCGTCGACCACGATCGAGGCGATACCGGTGGACACGCCCTCAACGACGGTCACCGCCTGACAATCGATCTGCTCGGCCAGCAGCGCTGCACGCAGTTGTTCGCCGTAGGCATCCGCCCCGACACAACCGATCATTGCCACACTGGCGCCAAGACGTGCCGCAGCGACCGCCTGATTGGCGCCTTTGCCGCCAGGCACGGTGTCGAATGTCTCCCCGCTCAAGGTCTCGCCAGGACGTGGCAGACGCTGGGCGCGGATGACCAGATCCATGTTCAGACTGCCTACTATCACTATTTTTGCTTGCATGGCTGATTAATCCGTTGCTGTGCTTGCGCGTCATTCGTTGGATAAAGTATTTGGCGCTGCCGTAGACTCGCGCACCACGACGCTGGGCGTCACAAGTCTTTTTTCGGCAGGAAGCGCATGGGGTGTGGCGATTCTGCTCAGCAGCATTTCTGCAGCGGTTTCGCCCAGTTGCATGATCGACTGCCCCACGGTGGTCAGCGCCGGATAAACGTAGCGACTCATCTGGATATCATCGAAACCGATCACCGACAGGTCCTGAGGCACACGAATCAAGCGCTCGGCGGCGGCGCGCAGCACACCGATGGCGATGACGTCGTTGCCGGCAAAAATCGCGGTCGGCGGATGCGCTGCCAGAAGCTGACACGCTGCCTCATGACCGGCAGAGCTGGTGAACTCACTGTGCAGCGCCCATTCGGCACGGACCGGAACGGACGCCTGCTGCAAGGCGCGCCGATAACCCGCCAGACGCATCTCGGCCACTGTGCTGTGAAATGGCCCACCAATACAGGCAATGGCGCGATGTCCCAGGTCCAGCAAGTGCCGGGTTGCCAGATAAGCACCCTGTTCATGGTCGATACGGACCATGTCGGCATCGATACCGTCCAGCTCCCGGTCAACGATCACCAGCGGCGTACGTACCTCGGCAAGGCCACCTGCAATACCCGCGTCGCCCCCCCACCGAAGAAACAATCAGACCGTCCACGCGCTTTTCCAGCAGCACGCGCAGATAGCCACGCTGTTTCTCCGGATTGTCATCGGAGTTGCAGAGGATCACGCAAAAACCATTGCGCTCGCAGTAATCCTCGATGCCCCGCGCCAACTCTGCAAAATACGGGTTCATGCCGTTGGGAATCAACAGGCCGATGGTCGAGGTGGTCTTGGCCTTCAGCGAACGCGCCACTGCACTGGGCACATAATCGAGCTGTGCAATGGCGGCTTCGACCTTGAGCCTGACCGGCTCGCTCACCGGCCGGGTCTTGTTCAGCACGTGGGAGACCGTGGTGTACGAGATCCCCGCCAGGGCCGCGACATCCTTGATGGTTGCCATATCAGCCCTGGCGCCGAGCCCGGTGGCTGCGGTAGGTGTCCAGCACCACAGCAATCACGATCACCGCACCGGTGATGATCCGCTTGGTCGGCTCGGTCGCACCGATCTGCGCCAGGCCCGCGGCCAGCACGGAAATGATCAGCACACCGAAAAAGGTGCTGATGATCGAACCGCGTCCGCCCATCAGGCTGGTACCGCCAATCACCACTGCCGCAATGACCTGCAGCTCAAGCCCGGCACCGGCATTCGGATCGGCCGCTTCCAGCCTGGATATCTGAAACAGTGCCGCGACACCGGCCAGCAGCCCCATCAGCGAGAACACCAGAATCTTGTAAGGCTTGGGATTGATACCCGCCAGACGCACGGCCTCTTCATTGGTGCCGATGCCGATCAGGTAGCGACCGAAAACGGTCCGGGTCAGTACCGCCTGAGCGACGAAGATGATCAGCAACGCGATGATGAAAGACGGCGCAATGCCAAAGGCAATCGGATCGGACAGCCAGGCGAACGAATCACCGATGTAGGCGGTACGCGAATTGGTCATCTGATAGGCCGCACCACGAGCCATTTCCAGCACGCCCAGAGACACGATGAACGAAGGGATGCGCCAGGCAACCGTAATCGAGCCGGTGATCGTACCCGCCAGCGTCGCACAGGCAATGCCCAGCAACGCCGCCGGAAACACGCTCCAGCCCCAGCCGAGGATTGCCACACTGACCGCCGAAGCGGCCAGTGCCAGCACCGAGCCGACCGACAGGTCGATGCCGCCGATGATGAGGATCAGCGTCATGCCGACCGACAGCACCATCAGGTCCGGGATCTGGTTGGCGAGCATGCTGAAGGTCTGGTAGGACAGGAAGTGATCGCTGAGCAGCGAGAACAGCACGATCATCACCAGCAACGCACCGGCCAGCCCGATGTAGGTACCCAGACCAAAGTAGTTGCCGCCGCGACGGACTGGCACAGTCAGCGTCGGAGAAGGAGTATTTTTCATGAGTTGTTCCTGGGCGCCGCATCATTGAGCAGCGCGTCACGTTTCTGATAACCGGCGAAGGCAGCGGCCAGCAATTGGTCCTGGGTCCAGCTGTCGCGCTCGAACGTGTCGATCAGGCGACCGGCAGACAGCACGCCGATACGATCACAGATCAGCATCAGTTCGCGCAGATCGCTGGACACCACCACCAGCGCCCTGCCCTGACGGGTCAATTCGGCCAGCAGCGCGTAGATATCGAACTTGGCACCGATGTCGATGCCCCGTGTCGGCTCGTCGAACAGCATCACCGTGCAGTCACGTTCCAGCCAGCGACCGATCACCACCTTCTGCTGATTGCCACCCGACAACTCGGAGACCAGCTGGCCCGGACTGGAGCTGCGAATGCGCATGGCCGCCACCTGGCGCTGCGCCAGTTTCAGCTCATCTTCGCTGTTGACCACGCCCGCGCTGGAAATCGAATGCATGTTGCCCAGCGCAATGTTGGCGCTGATCGATTGCGACATCAGCAGGCCTTCGCTCTTTCGGTCTTCCGTGATCAGCGCGATACCCTGCGCCACCGCGTCGGCTGGCGAGCGAATGCTGACTTTTTGCAGCGGACTTCCGACTTCGATGTCACCGCTGTCGGCAACGTCTGCACCGTAAATCAAACGCAACAACTCGGTACGCCCGGCACCGATCAGTCCGGAAATACCGAAGATTTCACCTCGACGCACGTCGAAGGACACATCCTCAACCTTGCCGGCGCGACTGAGCCCCTTGACTGACAGCGCCACCTCGCCAATCTGCCGGGCGCCCATGTCGATATGCTCGCCGAGCTCACGGCCGACCATCAGGGTCACCAGTTGCTCACTGTTGTAGCGGGCAATCGGCTCGACACACACCAGCTTGCCGTCGCGCAGCACGGCGATGCGCTGGGACACCCTGGCCAGCTCTTCAAGCCGGTGGGAGATGTAGATGATCGAGACGCCCCGCGCCTGCAGCCGTGTGATCTGCTCGAAGAGCATTTCCACTTCGCGCGAGGTGAGCATGGCAGTGGGTTCGTCGAGAATCAGTACGTGACAGTCGCCGATCAGATTGCGGGCGATCTCGACCATCTGTTGGTGGCCAATCCCCAACTCGCCGACCAGCGTATCGGGATCAATGGCGTCGAGCCCCACTTGGGCCATGGCCTCGGTCGCGTTTTCGCGCAAGCGCTTGCGGTCGATCCAGCCGGCCCTGCGGGGCAGGTCGTGAAGAAACAGGTTTTCAGCCACGGTCAGGGTCGGCAGCAGGTTGAGTTCCTGCATGACCATGCGAATGCCGAGCTTTTCGGCCTGGGTACGACTTGCAGGCTGATAAGGCTGGCCCTGGAATTCCATGTTTCCGGTGGTAGGCGTTACCAGCCCGCCGATGATTTTCGACAAGGTGCTTTTACCGGCACCGTTTTCCCCGGTCAGAGCCAGCACTTCGCCGCGCATCAACGTCAGGTCGACGTCACCGAGTACGGGCTGTGCGTAGGTTTTGCCGATGCCACTGACCGAAAGAACAGCTGTCTGAGCAGACGCTGACATACATTTCTCCCAGCGCCCGTCCTCTGCGGACGGGCACCTTTACACGGCGTGGATCAAGGTTGAGTAACGAGCTGTACCGGCGTTTCGATCACGCCCTTGTCGTTGGTATCGACCTTCTCGCCTTTGACCAGCTTGAGCGCAGCTTCGATGCCGAAGACCGCCTGCTTGGCTGCGTACTGATCGGCCGTGGCCAGAACCCGGCCATCCTTGAGCATCGGCTTGATCGCATTGATGTTGTCGTAGCCCACGACCATGACCTTGCCAGCCTTGCCTGCCGCACGCACTGCAGAGACGGCGCCCAGCGCCATGCTGTCATTACCGGCCAGCAAGGCTTTCAGGTTCGGGTATTCGTTGAGCATCGCCGAGGCCACAGCGTTGCCCTTGTCGATTTCCCAGTTACCGGACTGCGTAGACACCACTTTCATTTTCGCTTCGTCCATGGCGTCCTTGAAACCGGCGGTGCGTTGCTGAGCATTGTTGGTGGTCGACACCCCTTCGATGATGCCCACCTCGTCGCCAGCGGTCAGTTTCCCGGCCAGATAGTCGCCCACCAGCTTGGCACCCTTGCGGTTGTCAGGCCCTACGAAGGGGATTTGCAGGTTCTTGCTTTTGAGCACGTCGACATCGAGCTGGTTGTCGATGTTGACGACCTTGATTCCGGCATCGGTGGCTTTCTTGAGCACCGGCACCAGCGCCTTGGAGTCGGCTGGCGCGATCACCAGCGCATTCACGTTGGAGGCGATCATCTGTTCGACGATGCGGATCTGTGCAGACGTGTCGGACTCATCCTTGATCCCGTTGGAGATCAGGTCGAATTCGGTGGCATGTTCTTTCTGGTAGGCCTTGGCACCGTCTTCCATGGTCAGGAAGAACTCGTTGGCCAACGACTTCATGACCAGTGCGACCTTGGGTTTTTCAGGCGTCTGGGCGTAAGCCGCAGAGAGGGGCATGACTGCCGTAACGGCAGCAAACATGGCGACAGCGAGAAGGCGTCCAGCGAATGGCAGCTTCATGAGTTCATCTCCGATCTTGTGATTATTGTTCGGGCGAACGGCGCAGAATCGATGCCGGGCATCGTCGCGCAAACGTTTGCGAGGAGCGAACTATGGAAAAAGCTGCAGCCTTTGTCAATCCACCGGAAATTAAATATGCCCGAGCTGCCCGTCCCCGCTAACGCAGGGAGCGGGCGTCACGATGAGCAGGGTTTCACTCCTCGGGTTTGACCGTCGCCACATCATCGGCCTTGATCCGGATGGTCTTGCCGGAGATATCCTCGAACTCGTAGAAACCGTCGCGCGTCTTGGTCTTGGGCATATCTTTGGTCACGTACTGAGTACCGTTTTGCAGCGTGACGACCGAGGGCGTGGAACAGCCTGCCAGCAGCACAACTGCCGAGGCCAGTAACGGAAATGCCAGTGACTTGATATTCATGCGTGACTCCGGAAACGTCAGGTTTTTTTCAAGGCAACAGTGTGCCATTTGGAAGGCTTTATCTTACATAGATGTTGCGAAAGATCCGACACTCAAATACTGTATGCCCGTACAGCAATATTCAGGGACCTTTTTCCGTGGCAAAACAAAGCGCAGCGACCCCCTCCACTCCCGGCCCTTACGAGCGCATGGGCATGCGGGTACAGAAGATCATCAACTCGCCCACCGCGCAGAAATCCAGGGCTGCCCTGCTCTTTCGTCAGCCGGACGAGGCAGAAGACGACTGGGCGCAACTGCTTGAAGAAATAGCCGAGAACGATAATGTCACCCTCGCCTGGCGCGACGACGGTGGCGTGCAAATCTTCTGGACGTTGCCGAAGGAAGATTGACGGCATGACGTTTCGATTCTCTAAACTGCTTTGCACCGCCCTGCTCATCACCGCATCGTTCGCCGCCCAGGCACAAGCCCCGCGCACCTTCAGCGAAGCCAAGAAAGTTGCCTGGGGCTTGTATGCGCCGCAGTCGACCGAGTTTTACTGCGGCTGCAAATACACCGGCAATCGAGTCGATCTCGCTGGCTGCGGCTACGTCCCGCGCAAGAGCGCCAAACGCGCCAGTCGTATTGAATGGGAGCACATTGTGCCTGCCTGGCAGATCGGCCACCTGCGCCAATGCTGGCAGAACGGCGGGCGCAAGAACTGCACAAAAACCGACCCGGTCTACAAACGCGCCGAGGCGGACCTGCATAATCTGGTGCCCAGCATCGGCGAGGTCAACGGCGACCGCAGCAATTTCAGTTTTGGCTGGATACCCGAACAAAAGGGTCAGTACGGTTCTTGCCTGACGCAAGTGGATTTCAAGGCCAAAAAGGTCATGCCCCGCCCCTCGATACGCGGCATGATTGCGCGCACCTACTTCTACATGAGCAAACAATACAACTTGCGTCTCTCGCGCCAGGACCAACAGCTTTATCAAGCCTGGGACAAAACCTATCCGCCCCAGGCATGGGAGCGCCAGCGTAACCAGCAGGTCGCCTGTGTCATGGGGCGTGGCAATGATTTTGTAGGCCCGGTAGACCTGAAGTCGTGTAAATAACGAAGTTGATCAAAGGCCGAGCCCTCATACGGATGATTGCTCGGCCATTGATGAATGCATCTGAGTGAATCCAAAACCACTCATCGGTCAACTGTTAACTAGCCCATAAGCAGAATGATTTTCGTTCTACTCTTTGAAAACAAGGGCGTAGTCGGGGACGATCCTTCTCGTGCATACGTCAAAACAGCCAGGCTAATCATCACGTTCGCAGGCAGGGAAGATGAATCATCAAACGGAATTTGAAATTCACTATCAGTTCAATGGCCAACCTTACTGCTTTCTGCATCATGCAAAGCAACTGTGCCAGAGCGATGCATTGCATTGTGCGACCCTGCATGCAGGTGTCGGGACAGTGAGCGGCAATATATCCGCAGGCCCGATAGGCGTCGCAACCTTGCAGGCCAAGCGTTTTGGCGTGACGCAGGTGCATTGGAGAAGGTCTTCGCTACAAGCCTGAGGCATCGCCCTTTCCAACAAAGCAATGGCCTTCGAAAAGGCCATTGTTCATATACATTGCCAGACCCTACTGGATCAGATGGCCGGGTAATCACCCGTACCGTCAGGCCACGGCGTCAGCAGCTCGAAACCGGTCGAGGTGACGGCAACCATATGCTCCCACTGCGCAGACAGTGAGAGGTCGCTGGTCAGAACCGTCCAGCCATCCGGCAACGTCCGGGTGCCCGCCCTGCCCGCATTGATCATCGGCTCGATGGTGAACACCATGCCCGGTTTGAGCCTGAGGCCTTTGCCCTGCGCACCATAGTGCAGAACCTGCGGTTCTTCATGGTACTTGCGCCCGATACCGTGCCCGCAATACTCACGTACCACGCTGAAGCCTTCGCGATGAGCGACGCTCTGGATGGCGTAACCGATATCACCCAGGGTTGCCCCCGGACGCACGGCATGAATACCGGCGCGAGTTGCCTCATAGGTCGTCTCGACCAGACGCCTGGCCAGCGGGCTGACCTCACCCACCAGGTACATACGGCTGGTATCGCCGTACCAGCCGTCTTTGATCACTGCAACGTCGATATTGACGATATCGCCTTCCTTGAGGATATCGGTGGCAGAAGGTATGCCATGGCACACTACGGCATTCGGGGAGATGCAGGTGGTCTTGGTAAAACCGTGATAACCCACATTCGCGGGAATCACTTTCAGCTCTTTGACGATGTATTCATTGCAGATGTCGTCGAGCGCTTCGGTGCTGACGCCAGCCTTGACGTAAGGCGTGATCATCGCGAGCACATCGGCAGCCAGCCTGCCGGCTATGCGCAACTGCACGAGGTCCTGTTCGGTCTTGATACCGATAGCGCTGCTCATGAGGCCGCCTTGGACAGGCTGGAAGCTGCAAGCTCCGAGACGTTGAAGTTCGAAGCGGTCAACACGGTCTCACCGGCATTTTCGAGACGGATCAGCATCTGGCAGATCTCGCTGTAATCCAGCGCCGGGTGCAGTTCAGCGAGCATACCGACACGCATCCAGTGCTCGGCCTGCGCATTGATGGAACGGCTGAGCGCAACGCTGGCAGAGCGCAGATTGGCGTGCATGTTTTCGGAAATTTTTACCAGACCCATGATTCACCTCAAGTTGAATATATGAAGCATATACGTTACGTATACTCACAATCAACCCGAGACGTGCCGTGGCTGCATTCAGCCGCTTTACTCCATCGCGCTGGCCTGGCGGTATTCACCGCCCGCGCGGGCGGCCGCGATGACTATCGACACCTCCGGCTCGTAGGCATTGAACTGGCGCAGTGCGGCCGCCAGCCGGAGAAAATCCTCGCGCTGCATTTCGTTGACTGCAGAGAGCGTACGATGTTGTTGAGCAATCGGACTTTGCGCTGACTTAAGGGACATGACAGACCTCATTCGTTTTTTACTGTTCATGCATACAGTATTTTGAACAGCGCGCTGATACAAGACTGGTCGCGACGAATGGTCAGTGAATTTGTAAATGCCTCAATGACCCGCCAGTGCTTGCAGGCGCTCCAGGTCAGTCTGGGCGATGCTGATACCGTGTGCCATTGATCGCGCGCGTTCGCTATAACGCCGATCCCCCGGCAGACGCTCCTGCCCTGCCCCATGGAGCTGTCGTACCAGCTCCTCGCTGCGCTGCGCAAACGACTGACCACTGCCCTTGTCAGGATCGATGACGATCAGCAACTGACCGGTCCAGGGTGTCTGTGCCCCGGGATGCTTCGACCAGTCGAATTCGAATGAGAAATTGCCCCCCGTCAGCCCTGCGGCCAGCAGCTCGACCATCATCGACAGTGCTGAGCCCTTGTGCCCGCCGAAGGGCAACAACGCGCCGCCCTCGAGAATGGCGCGGGGCTCTTCAGTGGGCTGGCCGTCGCGATCGACGCCCATGCCTGCTGGCAGCAATCGACCTTCGCGTGCGGCGATCTGCACATCACCGTGGGCAACGGCGCTGGTCGCCAGATCGAAAACCACAGGCTCGCCGCCTGCACGGGGCGCGGCGAAAGCAATCGGGTTGGTACCGAACAGGGGCTGACGCGCGCCATGCGGCACAACGCAGGTCATGCTGTTGACCATGCTCAGGGCGACCAGCCCCTGTTCGGCGAAAGGCTCCACATCCGGCCATAACGCAGCGAAGTGATGAGAGTTGCGAATGGCCAGAACCGCAATGCCGGCACTGCGCGCCTTGTCGATCAACAGAGCTCTGGCCGCCGCCAGTGCGGGCTGGGCAAAACCGCCTCCGGCATCGACCCGGACAAACGCAGCGCCGACATCCTCGACCACCGGCACAGCCTTGCCATCCACCCAACCGCTGGCCAGCGATGAGAGGTAGCCGGGAATGCGAAAGATGCCATGGCTGTGCGAGCCATCACGCTGGGCGCTGGCGCAGTTCTCGGCAAGCACCTCGGCAACCTCTGCGCGGGTGCCATGGGCGAGGAAGATTCGGCGCAACAGATCTGTCAGTTGCTCAAGGGAAACGGCCCGGGTCGACTGATCGGCAGGATTGGCGCGCATTTGGAACTCCTGTTCATGGCGGTAGATCGAGAACGCTAGCGAGAACGACAAGGCGAATGCAAGCCCCGAGAGTAGCGCTGCGGACGCTGCAAGGACACTCCCCGGGCAATAGCACTCAGGATGCGACGGGGAGTTTTCAATGAGAGCCGCTTGCATTCACCAGAAAATACGCAGCACCTTCATGGGCAATGGCCTGCAAATGTTCTCTCTCCCTGAAATCAAAGGGTAGAATGCGCCGAAGGTATAGGCTGGAGCGCCCATGAGCGACCCTCTTTTCAGCAAGGCAGAACACGACGCGATCACCGATGCCGCTGCGCATTGGTGCATGCGCCTGCATGCAGAAGACTGTACCGCTGCAGAACGAAAAGCATTCGAGCAATGGCTGAAGGCCCACCCCCTGCATGCGATCGAATACAACGCCATGCTGGAAGTCTGGGACATCACCGGGCAAATCGAACCGCTCAACCCGGCACCTGCGCGCCAAACCCAGGCTGCCCTGCCCGATCACGTTCGGCCTCGTCGCGGTCGCCGCTGGGCAAAACTGGCCACAGCCGCAGCGGTCGTTGCTCTGGCACTGCCGATCGCCGGGTATGTCGGCTGGCATCAGGGCTGGCTGCCTGACGCCTACGAAACCTACAACGCCGACACCGCTACACGCCTGGTCATGCTGGAAGACGGCAGCCGCGCCGAGCTGAACCTGGGTACCGAGCTGACCTACGCCAATTACCGGGATCGACGCAGCGTCACGCTGACAAAGGGCGAGGCGTTCTTTGAGGTCAGCCACGACAGCTCGCACCCTTTTGTGGTCGATGCCGGCGCAGGCAGCATCAGGGTCACCGGCACACGCTTCAACGTATGGATGTATCAGGATCAGGTACGCGTGACGCTGGTCGAGGGTTCGGTTCAGATCAACAGTGATCGTGCACATCCTTCTTCGAGCCACGCCCTGGCCCCCGGCATGCAGGCCAGTTACAAGGCAGGCGACGACGCTCCACTGATCAGCCAGACCGAAGCACGCGATACCAGCCTGGCGTGGCGCAATGGCAAGCTGATCTTCAATGACCTGCCGCTCAGCCAGGCACTGCCGTTGATCAATCGCTACCTGCAAACCCCCATTCTGCTGGCGGACAGTGCAACCGGAGCCATGCGCCTGGGCGGCAGTTACAACACTCACGACCTGTCGAGCCTGCTGGGCTCACTGCCCAAGGTGTTGCCGGTGTATGTGACGCAGAATCAGAACGGCAACCCGGTACTCAACCGCCGCACCGCCGACGCTCCGAAAGGCTGATCGCACTCGCGGTCTTGCTGACGCGCGGTAATTTCGGCTGCGCCCATCGTCGGAACGATCTCTTCTCGCGCCCGTCGATTCTTCATCTAACCTCAAGCGCACCTCGCTGCAGCGAGCCTGTACAGGCTGGGCCGCAGATTTTTTTCCGCCTATAACTGAGGTTTTGCCGAGCTCGTTCGTCTTAGTAATTGAGAGTGTTTAAAAAGCCTGAAAAGGAGTTTGCGGATGTTCAATCGCCAAGGAATCACGACTCGCACCCTGCTGCGGCAAACCGCAGTGGCTGCGCAGGCACAGTCGCCCGCTCTGGAGACCGAGCGGCCCGGAAACGAGCACATCCGGATGCTCCTGAAAAGCTTCGGCCTGCGCACCAGCCTGGTCAGGCTCAAGGTGCTCGACGCGCTAATGGTCTCGAGTGAAGAAGGCCACCCTCTGGGAGTGCGCGGCGTACACAGCCAGTTGCTCAGGCTCGATGTGCCGCTATCGTTTCTGAGCGTGCGCGAGGTGCTCAAGCGTCTGTGCGACGAGGGCGTGATCGACCTCAACGACGACAAGACCTACAGCCTGCACCCCCGCGCCCGGGAATGGCTGGGAGAAATCGGCAAGAACAGCGCCCGGTAAACCCCGCCTCATCGCCGCACCGGTCACCAGCGCTTAGCGCTTGACCTTGCGACGCATGATGCCGTTGAGGATCACCACCAGCACCGCCACGCTGATTGCAATGTACTGAAAGGTCTTTTCGGTGATGGCACCGCTGTTTTGCAGATGCGACAAGCCCAGCATGATCGCCAGAACGCCGAGGGCGATCAGAATCGAGTAAATCAAACGCTGCTTGTTGGTCATAACGGTTTCCTGAATGCTCATGAGCAGGCAACTGACGCTGCCTGTTTGCGGGCATATCTTACGCCGATGCGCGACAGATGGCATCGTCACGCGCCTTGTCCCCCCCTCACGCGCGCCCTTTCCTGCAGGTTCTATCAACGACGTTGATTATCGTCATGCTGCGATGCGCGTTGCCGTGTAAAACTCCCATGCTTTAATACCGCCCCTGCTTCAACAGTGTGTTCAATTATTACCAAGGAGTTTTACATGCCCCATGAAGGCAGCCTGCTGCAGGTCGCAGTGGTATTCCTGCTCGCCGCCGTGCTGACTGTGCCGCTGGCCAAGCGGTTGAAGCTGGGCGCGGTGATCGGCTATTTGTTCGCCGGCGTGGTCATCGGCCCTTCGGTATTGGGCCTGATCGGTGATACCGAGAGCGTCAGCCATATTTCCGAACTTGGCGTGGTACTGCTGCTGTTCATCATTGGCCTGGAGCTTTCGCCCAAACGTTTATGGGTCATGCGCAAATCCGTGTTTGGCGTAGGCATGGCGCAGGTACTGCTGACCGGCCTGATCATCGGCGGGGTCGCCTTCGCTGCCTTCGGCCAGTCGCTGAACACCGCGGCCATTCTGGGCCTGGGCCTTGCCCTGTCGTCCACGGCCTTCGGCCTGCAGAGCCTGGCGGAACGCAAACAGCTGAACAGCCCGCACGGCAGGATGGCGTTCGCGATTCTGCTGTTTCAGGACATTGCGGCGATCCCGCTGATTGCCATGGTGCCGTTTCTGGCCGGGGCTGACCACGCGATGGACACCGGCGAAAGCATCAACCACGGTCTGCGCGTGCTGGGCAGCATTGCCATTGTGGTGATTGGCGGGCGCTATTTGCTGCGCCCGGTGTTCCGGATCGTCGCCAAGACCAAAATCCAGGAAGTTTCGACCGCCACGGCCTTGCTGGTGGTGATAGGCACAGCGTGGCTGATGGAACTGGTGGGAGTGTCCATGGCGCTGGGCGCGTTTCTTGCTGGCCTGTTGCTGGCCGACTCCGAATACCGTCACGAACTGGAAGCACAGATCGAACCGTTCAAAGGGTTATTGCTGGGGCTGTTCTTCATCAGTGTCGGCATGGGCGCCAACGTTGGCCTGTTGCTCAGCTCGCCGCTGATCGTGCTGGGCCTGACGCTATTGCTGATCGCAATCAAGCTGCCGATGCTGTTCCTGATCGGTCGCACCCTTGGCGAACTCAACAACCGCAGCGCGCTGCAGCTGGGTCTGGTACTGGCCGCAGGCGGCGAGTTTGCCTTTGTGGTGTTCAAGATCGGCAGCGCTCAGGGGCTGTTCGAGGCCGGGCTATACGACATGCTGGTGTTGACCATCACCTTGTCGATGGCGGTCACGCCGTTGCTGTTCATTGCTCTGGCGCGCTGGATCAAACCCAAGGTCAAGCCTGTCGAGGTGCCGGAGGAATACCGCGATATCCAGACCGACAAACCACGCGTCGTCATTGCCGGCATGGGCCGTATGGGACAGATTGTCGCGCGTATCCTGCGCGCGCAGAAGATTCCTTTCATCGCCCTGGATACCGCCGTCGAGTCCATCGAGTTCTCCCGTAGCTTTGGCAATGTACCGGTCTTCTATGGCGACCCGTTGCGCCCGGAAATACTGCGTGCCGCCAAAGTCGATGAGGCCGAATACTTCGTCATCGCGACCGATGATCCTGACACCAACATCAAGACTGCCGAGCTGATCCGCAAGCTGTATCCGCACATGAAGATCATTGCCCGCGCACGTAACCGCCAGCATGTTCATCGGTTGATGGACCTGGGCGCTCACGCGGTTCGCGAAACGTTCTATTCAAGCCTGGAAATGAGTCGCCAGACCCTCATGGGCCTGGGCCTCAGCGAAACACAGGCCGACGCACGCATCAGTCGCTTCAAACGTCACGACGAACAGGTGCTGGCCGCTCAGCATGAGGTGTATGACGACGACGCCAAGGTCCTGCAGACCGCCCGCGAAGCCAGGGCCGACCTCGCGCAACTGTTCGAGGCAGACCGTCTGGACGAAGAAGCCGCGAAAAGCTGACCTGCTCATGCGCCGCAGGCTGGTCTGCGGCGCAACTCAGGCGTAGGGGCTGTCCCAGTAACGCGCGTACATGCCGAGCTTCTTCTTCACGCCGCGGGGCAAGCGTTTTTCCTGCCGGCTCAGCTTGTAGGCCAGTAGCTTCAGCGCATTACGCACGAACGACACAGGCCACCAGAGGATTCGCCGGGGACCGAGGAATTTCAGCTCGGACTTGACGTAACGCATGCCCTCGCCACCAATGCCGCCAAAGGTTTCGTAGATCCACGCTTCGCGGGCCTGGAACACACCGATATCAAAGTAACGACGAAACTCTTCGCGCAGGCTGTAATTGTGGGAGTGACGGCAGACCGCCGAGCCTTCGTAAGCCGCTTTCCAGCCATCGATGAGCATTTTCGCGGTGACGTACATGTCTTCTGAAAGAATCACATGCCGCGGGAAACCGCCAATGGCCCGCAACGCTTCGCCCCGATAGGCCGCAAACGAGTTGGACATGAATGGCGTCTTGATGCCCAGCGTCCCGGCATCGGCCAGCGTTTTGATCTGCGAGGTCGGCGGGTAATTGAACAACCGTGCATGCTGGGCCAGCAGGTTGGCATCCTTGTGCGGCAGCTGTCGCCCGCACACAGCACCGACCTTCGGGTCGGCGAAGGGCAACAGAATGTTGGCAATGGCATTGATGTCTTCAACGTACGCATCCTGGGTCATGAAGACATACACGTCATAGTCGGGATGCAGATCGACCATCATCTGCCGGGTGCCGCCGTGGTTGAAATCCTTGCTGTCGATGCGCAGCACATTGGCACATCGCGCTTGCGCCAGCTCCAGCGTGCCATCCGAGGAACTGGAGTCCACGATCAGCGTATCGAAGCTGGCAGTCTGCGCAGCCAGTGAATCCAGGAGACGTTCCAGATCCTTGCGTCCGTTGTAGGTCGGGATCACACAAGCCACTCTCAATGGCGCCATAACAATACTCCAGGGCGAAGTCCGGTTGCCCACTGTGTCAGCGTTGTTGAGAGTAGCTCATGCGTACCCGCCCCACCATTCGAATGCACTCAGCCGAGCACTTCACTCAACGGAATGAAGTTGACCCAGTCGCCTTCGGCCACGGTCGAGCCTTCGCGGACTTCAATCAGACCATCGGCCCATGCAGCGCTGCGCAATACGCCCGAACTCTGATTGCGATAAGCCACGGCCCGGCCCTGCTCCAGACGGCCGCGCAGGTACTCGCGGCGATTGCCAGGACGCGTCCAGACAAACCCGGCAGGCACCGGAAACTGCAAGGGGGCGACGTCGATCACGCCCTGGCGACGCAGCAGGTAAGCCCTGGCCAGCAAGGCGAAGGTGACCAGCGTAGAGGCCGGATTGCCAGGCAGACCGATCACCGGCACACCCCGGAAATGCCCGAAGGTCAGCGGCTTGCCAGGCTTGATCGCCAGCTTCCAGAGGGTCAGTTCGCCCTCTTCACGCAATGCGTGGCCGAGGAAATCCGCTTCGCCCACGGACACTCCGCCCGTGGAGAGAATCAGATCAACGCCCTGCAGATTCGCCAGTGCAGCGCGAGTCTTGTCCAGATCATCAGGCAGGATGCCTGCATCCACGACCTCGCATTCCAGTCGCTTCAACCAGCTGCACAGCAACACCCGGTTGCTGTTGTAGATCTGCCCCGGCCCCAATGGCTGACCGGGCTCAATCAACTCGTCGCCCGTGGACAGCACCGCGACCCGCACGCGACGAATGACCTCCAGCTCGGCGAGGCCCAGCGAGGCCGCCAGACCCAGTTCGATCGGACCCAGCCGCGTGCCGGCGGCCAGCACGGTATCGCCGACCCGGGTTTCCTGGCCTTGCGGACGAATATTCTGCCCGGCGCCCAGCGGCTCGTTGAAGCGCACACGCTGATCCGCCTGCACCTCGGCGTTTTCCTGCATCTCGACGCAGTCAGCGCCTTCAGGCATCGGCGCGCCGGTGAAGATACGCGCACAGGTGCCAGGGGCCAGCGGCTCGGGGGCCTGACCGGCGAAGATGCGCTGACTGACGCTCAACGGCTCGCCGCGCCAGTCCGCCACGCGCAAGGCATAACCGTCCATGGCGCTGTTCGGCCAGGGCGGCAGATCCAGTGTGGAGACCAGATCCACTGCCAGTACCCGGCCTTCGGCATCGACCAGCGAGACGCATTGGCGCTCGGTGATCGGCGTGGCTTCGGCCATCTTCAGCAGCCGTGCAATGGCGTCTTCAACAGGCAGCAGGGTTTTCGGCTCGTGACTCATGAGCACTCAACCACGGGTCGCACAGGGCTCGGCCTGCTTGAGGTGAGGCACAAAGTTGCAAGGCCGGAAGCGCGAATCCAGTTGCTGGGCAAGGATGCCGTCCCATGCCGTGCGCACCGCATTGGTGGAGCCCGGCAGGCAGCACACCAGCGTGCCGTTGGACAGGCCGGCCAGCGCGCGGGACTGAATGGTCGAGGTGCCGATATCCGGCACCGATATCTGCCGGAACAGCTCACCGAAACCATCGACCTGCTTGTCCAGCAGGCAGGCCACGGCTTCAGGCGTGCTGTCACGGCCGGTGAAGCCGGTGCCACCGGTGATCAGCACCACCTGCACCTGATCGTCGGCAATCCAGGTCGCTACCTGAGCGCGGATCTTGTACAGGTCATCCTTGAGCAGCACGCGCTCGATCAGGCCGTGGCCTGCGTCGGTCAGGCGGTCGACGAACATCTGGCCCGAGGTATCGGTTTCTCGGGTGCGGGTATCGCTGACGGTCAGTACGGCGATATTAAGGGGTACGAAAGGTGTGTCAGCCTTGGCTTTCATGGCCTCATCCAGTTGTTAAGAAAACAGGCGGGTGTTATATCACAGCCCTCCTTTTGACTGCCCGACGAGTGTTCGATGAATGTTCCTGCCCCACTGCCGCCCTGCTCTATTCTGCTGCTGGCCGGAGGCCGCGGGCAGCGCATGGGCGGGCGTGACAAGGGCCTGATCGAATGGCAAGGCGCCGCGCTGATCGAACATCTGCACCGGCTGACCCGGCCACTGACCGACGATCTGATCATTTCCTGCAATCGCAATATCGATCGCTATGCGCGTTACGCCGATCGACTGGTGCAGGACGACGATACCGATTTCAACGGGCCTCTGGCCGGAATACGTGCCGCGCTGCCTCTGGCGCGACATCGATGGTTGCTGATCCTGCCCTGCGACGTACCTTTGGTCGATGCAGCGTTGCTGCGCGCATTGCGTGAAAAAGCCTCTGAATACCCGGAGCGACCGATAATGGTGCGTGAAGGTCAGCACTGGCAGCCGCTTTTAGGTATGATCCCTGTCGCTCACGCCGCAACGCTGGAAGCCGCATGGCAGGCCGGCGAGCGCAGCCCGAGACGGGCTCTGGAGCCGCTGCAGCCGGTCGCCCTGCAACTGGAAGCCGGCGATCCACGCCTGGCCAACCTGAACACTCCCTGTCTGTTGACCGGGATCAGTGAAAACCGCAACAAGTGACTGGTCATTGAAGTTGCTGCGGGTGTATACGGAACTTGCTGACGGTGTATCCGTCTGAGAGTTCAGCAAATCAAGAATCCATCTGGAGACACAGTAATGAAACAACGGACCCTTCCCGCTGCCTTCCTGCTTGCACTGAGCATTGCCTCCCTCGCCGGCTGCGCATCGCCCACTGTGATCACCTTGAATGATGGTCGTGAAATCCAGGCTGTCGACACGCCGAAGTACGATGAAGACTCGGGCTTCTACGAGTTCAAGCAACTTGACGGCAAGCAGACCCGCATCAACAAGGATCAGGTACGTACCGTCAAGGATCTGTGATCCGGGCGTCGCGTTACTGATTTGAAAAAACCCGCCGAGTGCGGGTTTTTTTTGCCTGTCATTTCACTGTCCTGTACTACCAGTCGAGCGTCAACAGGCTCTCGAAGTGGCGCTGCTCGCCACTGAGCGGATCGACGAAGCGCAAGCTGCTGGCCAGCAGCTTCAAAGGATTTTGATAGTCGTCCACCGGGTCTTTCACCACGTCCGGGTAAAACGGGTCGTTGCAGATGGCAGCACCCAGTGCAGCCATGTGTACACGCAACTGATGCTTTTTGCCGGTCACCGGGTAAAGCCCGTAACGCCACAATTTATCCTGCCGTTCGAGCACCTCGATCTGCGTGCGGGTGTTGCTCGCGCCGATACCTTCCTGCATGCGAAAGAACGGTTCGCCCTCGACCAGACGGCTCTCGTGCAGACGCGGAAACGCCAGCCCCGGCAGCGCTGGCGCAATGGCTTGGTAAAACTTGTCGATGCGCCGGGTGGGAAACAAGCCCTGATAAGCCGAGCGCGTCTGCCGGTTGGCGGAAAACAGCACCAGCCCTGCGGTGTGCCGGTCGATGCGGTGCAGCGGCACCAGATCCGGATTGTCCAGGCGATGGATCAAGCGGCGCAGCAAGGTTTGTTCGACGTACTCGCCTGCGGGTGTCACCGGGAGGAAGTGCGGCTTGTCAGCCACCACCAGATGCTCGTCGGCGTAGAGGATCGTTTCAACCACGGGGATCGGCGTTTCGTTGGCAACCTCACGAAAGTAGTGAACCCGCAGCCCCTCCCGGTACGCCAGATCAGGCGCGATGGCCTTGCCGTTTTCGTCCAGCACCCGGCCGCGAGCAAAACGATCCAGCCATTGTTCACGACTGATGGCCGGAAATTTCGCGCACAGGCAATCGAGCACCGTGGCCCACGAGCCGGGTGGCAGATACAACGTACTGGCTTGCTGCTGTGCGGCGCTGAAGACGGACTCGGACATGCGGGGACTCGAACTCGTGTAAGCCTGGAGCGGCTGGCCGTGGATTATCACTGATTAGTGCGATCACCGCACAACATCGCTGCGTGGTAATCGACTCCTGCCTGCGGCACTATTAACCATCTGGTACATTCTGTTTAACACCTGCCGCCAACCGGGCAGTGACACAAAAACAAGAGACGTATTTTTATGACTCATGCTGAAAAACCCTCCATCCTCGCCGGCCTGATCGGCTCGGGCATCCAGGCCTCGCGGACACCTGCCATGCACGAGCATGAAGGCGATGCACAAGGCATGCGCTATCTGTATCGGCTGATCGATATCGACGCCCTGCAACTGGACATCCATGCCCTGCCCCAACTGCTGGAAGGTGCCAGGCAGTGCGGCTTCACCGGCCTGAATATCACCTTCCCCTGCAAGCAGGCGGTCATCTCGTTACTGGACGAGCTGTCCGACGAAGCGCGCGGTATCGGCGCGGTGAATACGGTGGTGTTCAAGGACGGCAAGCGCATCGGTCACAACACCGACTGCCTGGGCTTTGCCGAAGGCTTTCAGCGCGGCCTGGACAAGGCCCCACGCCAACAGGTAGTGCAGATGGGTGCAGGTGGCGCGGGCGCTGCCGTGGCTCATGCGCTGCTGAGCGCAGGCGTCGAGCGCCTCAGCGTGTTCGAGGTCGAGCCGCAACGCGCCCAGGGGCTGGTGGACAACCTCAACCAGCACTTCGGTGCCGGACGCGCGCAGGTGGGTACCGACCTGCCTGCGGCGATGGCCGAAGCCGACGGACTGGTCAATACCACGCCGGTCGGCATGACCAAACTGCCGGGTACGCCGTTGCCGGTCGAGTTGCTGCGGCCTGAACTGTGGGTGGCGGAAATCATTTACTTTCCGCTGGAAACCGAACTGCTCAGGCATGCCCGCGCACTGGGCTGCCGCACCCTGGATGGCAGCACCATGGCGGTGTTTCAGGCGGTCAAGGCCTTCGAACTGTTCAGTGGCCAGTCCGCCGATGCAGAGCGGATGATGGCGCACTTCCACACGTTGTAAACATCAGCGCTTGAGATAACGCAACACAGCGTCGCAGATCATTGCCTTGTGACGCTGTTTGACCTCCTCGCTCCACAGCTCGATCTGAAAGATTTCGCTGAAGGTATGGCGGTTGGAGATCCGGTAAAAGCAGAACGAGCTGATCATCAGGTGCAGGTCAACCGGATGAACGCCGTCACGAAACAGGCCGCTGGCTTCACCACGACGCAGGATGCCGTCGAGCGCCCTGATGATGTTCTGGCTCTTGGCCTGAATCGACTCGGACTGTTTGACGTTCTCGCCGTTATGGATGTTTTCGATGCACACGATGCGCACGAAATCGACATTGCTGTCGTGGTGATCGAAGGTGAACTCGACCACGCGATGAATCGCTTCCACAGGCTCGAGTTCGGACAGATTGAGCTGGCTCTCGGTGTTGCGAATCGCGCCGTAGAGTTTTTCCAGCACTTCGACGTACAGCTGCTCCTTGCTGCCGAAGTAGTAATAGATCATCCGTTTCGAGGTCTTGGTGCGCTCGGCAATGGCATCGACACGCGCACCCGACAGGCCATGGGCGACAAACTCGGCAACGGCGGCCTGCAGAATGTCTTCGCGGGTCTTTTCCGGATTGTTCTTGCGCCCTTTCGACGCAACGGCAACGGAGTCGTCAGTTGTTTTCATTGTTGGCTCATGACCACGAGTGATGCGCGGAGTATGAAGCCGACCGGCAACCGAGGGAAGCCGCGAGGGCGTCGAACCCTCGTAGCGGCCCTGCAATCGGATTCGCCTTACAGACGCGCCTGACGTGCTGCCACATTGCGCGCCTTGGCCATCGCAGCCAGACGCACCGGGACGTTGGCAGCGCCATACCCTGCGTAACCGTTCTTGCGCTGCAGGATTTCGAAAAAGAAGCGCCCGTCGAACGCATCGGTGTAGACGTGGAACAGCTCGCCACCCTGCGCATCGCGGTCATAGAGCACGTTGTAATACGCCAGTTCGCTGAGAAACTCCTCGTCGAAATCGAAGCGTGCCGCCAGGTCATCGTAGTAATTGAGCGGGATGTCCAGCAACGGCACGCCCGATTCCTTGGCGCGGCTTACCTCGGCAAAGATGTCTTCGCAGGAAAATGCGATGTGGTGCACACCCGAGCCGCGATAGCTCGACAGCGCATGGGAAATGGCCGTGTTGCGATTTTCGGAAATATTCAACGGCAAGCGCACGGTGCTGCAACGGCTGCGCAGCGCCCGGCTCTTGACCAGGCCGTAGGGGTCGGGCAAAACCACTTCGTCGTCAGCCTCGAAATCCAGAATGCTTTTGTAGAACAAAACCCAGCTGTCCAGACTGTCGGCCGGCAGCGCCATGGCCATGTGGTCGATACGCTGCAACCCGCCCTTGGCGACGGCTTGCGGATCGACGACAAAATCGCTGTCGTAAATCGATTCTCCCGGTGCGGCGTTATCCACCAGATAGATCAGGCTGCCGTCGGGCGCGCGGACCGACGGAATCTCCCGTTCGTTGGGACCGACCAGGCCACGATAGGGCTGGCCCTTGAAAGCACGCGCGCGTTCCAGCGACTGATGACCGTCGTCGACGCGCAAGGCGGTGGCGCACAACGAAGGGCCGTGCGCCTCGAAAAAACTGTGGGCGAAGGAATAGGGTTCGGCATTGAGCACAATCCTGATATCGCCCTGCCCCAGCAGACTGACCGCCTTGGAGCGATGCTGACCCAGCTTGGCAAAGCCCAGCCGTTGCAGCCAGCCCGACAGGCGAGCGCCGTGGCTCTCGTCAACGGCAAACTCGAGGAACTCGACGCCATTGTAGGTACTGGCCGCAGGCGGATTGAAGAGGATTTCGGGAACCGCGGCCGGCTCGTCACGCGCCATCAGCTGGCGGGTTTTCTCTTCCAGATAAAGCAGCGAACGCAGACCGTCCGCGGCATTGGCGCGTGTCGGCGCTGCACGGAAGCCATCGTTGAACACTTCCAGCGACAAAGGCCCGGTATAGCCACTGCGCAGGATCGGCGCGAGGAAGCCGGCCAGATCGAATTCACCCTGACCCGGGAAGCAGCGGAAATGGCGGCTCCACTCCAGTACATCCATCGCCAGAAGCGGCGCGTCGGCCATCTGCACGAAGAAGATCTTGTCGCCCGGGATCTGCGCGATGGCGCTCGGATCGCCCTTCAGCGACAGGGTATGAAAACTGTCGAGCAACACGCCTAGTGCCGGGTGGTCGACCTGGCGCACCAGGTTCCAGACCTGTTGCCAGGTGTTCACGTGCTTGCCCCAGGCCAGCGCTTCATAACCGACGCGCAGGTGACGGGCACCCGCGCGCTCGGCGAGCAGGCCCAGGTCATCGAGCAGAATGTTTTCGTCGCCCACCGAATCGGCAGACGCATTGCTGCAGACCAGCACCAGATCGGTGCCCAGCTCCTGCATCAGATCGAATTTGCGTTCGGCACGGTCGATATTGCGCTGCAGACGATCACGGCGGCAGCCTTCGAAATCGCGGAACGGCTGGAACAGGGTGATGGCGATGCCCAGGTCGGCACACATTTGCCTGATGTTGCGTGGGCTGCCGTCGTAATACAACAAGTCGTTTTCGAAAATCTCGACGCCGTCAAAGCCGGCTGCGGCGATGGCTTCGAGCTTTTCGGGCAGAGTACCGCTCAAGGATACGGTAGCAATTGAACGCTGCATGCTTTTCAGCTCCTGGATGAACGCGACCTGCTTGGATCGCGACTGGACAGCACCGCATTCCTGGCCTTTCCCGGCCTTATTCAGAGGTGCGAGTAAAGTATTTGCCTGTGAAAATACTACAGCAACATAAAGTGTACGAACCGGTTAGTTTTACGTTCGATTATCGAACAAAAGCCGTTTTACTCAATTGACGCTGTATCTCGCAATGCTCAACATCAGCATCACATTGCAGGATAGACCCGCAGCCAAACATTTTGATCTTCGCTTCATCAGCAGCAAACCCATAACAATTCAAAAAACAGGAACATTGCTCATGTGCACCCTTCTCGCTTTGCTCGCCCGATCGCCCGTCCGTCTTATCAGACGACATGTTCGACGAACCCACCCGGCCAAAAGCCCGGTCTGGGTCCGCGTCGCCTGAAACATTCCAACACACTTACGCGGCTCAACCTGTAAATTGTCGGCCCGACGGATCGTTTCGAGGACAGCCTGAGTCTAGAGGCCAGTCGAATCGCGGTTCTACGACTTCACTTTACCTGCACAACGCCTGCATCGAGTGGACTTCTCAGTCCGACTGTTGCCAGCAGCACAGTCCTGGAACGGATGGTTAGAACATCATGCTTAACACCCAGACCAACCCTGTCGCCCAGGCCGCCCGTGCCGGGATGGGCGAAAAGATCCGCGGCGCACTCGCCGTCGGCAAGACTCGCTGGGGCATGCTCGCCCTGGTGTTCTTCGCCACTACGCTGAACTACATCGACCGTGCCGCGCTCGGCGTCATGCAGCCCATCCTTGCCAAGGAAATGAGCTGGACGGCGATGGACTACGCCAACATCAACTTCTGGTTTCAGGTGGGTTACGCGGTCGGCTTTGTGCTGCAGGGCCGCTTCATCGACAAGGTCGGCGTGAAGCGTGCATTCTTCCTCGCGGTGCTGCTGTGGAGCCTGGCGACCGGTGCTCACGGCCTGGCCACTTCCGCCGTGGGCTTCATGGTCTGCCGCTTCATTCTGGGCCTGACCGAAGCCGCCAATTACCCGGCCTGTGTGAAGACCACGCGGCTGTGGTTCCCTGCCGGTGAGCGCGCGGTGGCCACCGGTATCTTCAACGCCGGCACCAACGTTGGTGCCATGCTGACCCCGGCCCTGCTGCCGGTGATCCTCACGGTCTGGGGCTGGCAGGCCGCCTTCGTGGCGATGGGTTCGCTGGGGCTGCTCTGGGCTATCACCTGGCGCCTGAAGTACTACAACCCCGAAGAACATCCGACCGTCAGCAAGACCGAGCTGGATTACATCAATCAGGAAGTCGAACCGGCTCCGGTCAAGGTGCCATTCACCGGCATTCTGAAGATGCGTGGCACATGGGCGTTCGCGCTGGCGTATGCGATCACTGCTCCGGTGTTCTGGTTTTACCTGTACTGGCTGCCGCCGTTCCTCAATCAGCAATACAACCTGGGGATCAGCGTGACGCAGATGGGTGTTCCGCTGATTCTGATCTGGCTGACGGCCGATTTCGGCAGTGTCGGTGGCGGTATCCTGTCGTCCTGGCTGATTGGTCGTGGCATGCGTGCGACGACTGCGCGGCTGTTGTCGATGCTGATCTTTGCCATCACGATCTGCAGCGTGGTGTTCGCCGCCAATGCCAGCGGGCTGTGGGTAGCGGTACTGGCCATTTCGCTTGCCGTGGGTGCGCATCAGGCCTGGACGGCGAATATCTGGAGCCTGGTGATGGACTACACCCCCAAGCACATGATGAGTACCGTGTTCGGCTTCGGCGGCATGTGTGCAGCCATCGGCGGTATGTTCATGACGCAGATCGTGGGTGCGGTGCTGACCGCCACCAATAACAACTACAACGTGTTGTTCACGATGATCCCGGCGATGTATTTCATTGCCCTGATCTGGATGTACTTCATGGCCCCTCGCAAGGTTCCGACGCTCAGCGAGTAATCGTCTGACGCAGCCCGAAAACCCAGAATGGCTATCGTCCCCACGCTCCGCGTGGGGATGCAGTTCGTGACGCTCTGCGTCACACAGCGGGTTTTCTCTGTCAGGTGGATTGGCGTTCGGCTCAGGTCACCTTTAACTCTCGTTCCTCACGCTCCGCGTGGGAATGCAGTTCGTGACGCTCCGCGTCACACGGCGGGTTTTCTTTGTCAGGTGGATTGGGGTTCGACTCAGGTCACCTTTTCGCCCCTCGGCGACCTACTTTGATGGGGCCAAAGTAGGCAAAGCCCGCAGCTCCGTTTCCGGCCCGACTTCGTCGGGTTCCTTCGCCCTGTCACTGATCCGGGGGTCGCCGCAACGGGCCATCCATGGCCCGATACGGCTAGCCTGGCGTCCTGCCAGGCTACCCCCGGATCAGCGCCAGGACTCAGCCGTCACTAACGTCGCACTCTGCGTCGTCAGTGCCACCGTGATCGAAAAGCACGTATGGCGGCCTCTTGCAGGCGCAGCATGACATTGTGCTGCGCCGAAGACCTGTGACGCAGGGCGTCAGCGTCACACATTACCCACCCTTACGTCGCTGTTGCCACGCTGCTGCCAGACCGCTGAGGCAGATGATGGCGATGCCGGCCTGCGCGGTCGGGGACGGGGTGTGGTCGAAGACCAGGTAGCCCAGCAGTCCGGCAAACACGATCTGGCAATAACTGAACGGCGCAAGCATGGCCGGGGCGGCGAAGCGGAAGGCCTGGGTCAGCAGCAAATGCGCCGACATGCCACACGCGCCGAGCGCCAGCAGAAACGGCAGGTGCTTGAGCGCTGGCACTTCCCAGAAGAACGGCACCAGCGCACTCATCAACAGGGTATTGAACAGCCCGGCGAAAAAGTTGCTGGTGGTCGGGCTGTCGAACGGGCTGACCAGCCGCGTCAGGAGTTGATACAGCGCAAAACACAAGGCTGACGACAGCGGCAGCAGAATTGCCGGGGTAAACAGCTCGCCGCCCGGATGAATGATGATCATCACCCCGACAAACCCTACCACCACCGCAATCCACTGGCCGCGCGTTACACGCTCGTGCAGCAGCGGCACCGATAACGCGGTGACCAGCAACGGCGCAAGAAAGTTGACCGCGGTCGCCTCTGCCTGCGGGATGAACATCAGGCTGCTGGTAAACAGCAGACTGGTGCCCAGCAGCGCCAGTGCGCGCAAGACCTGCAGGCCGGGCCTTTTGGTGCGCAACACTCGCAACCCCGCTGAAGGCATGAAAATGCAGGCCATCAACAGCGTGTGCACCAGATAGCGCGCCCAAACCACCAGAATGATCGGATAGAAGCCGGACAGGTACTTGGACAGGGTGTCGTGACTGGCAAACAGGAAGGTCGCCAGAAGAATGAAGCCTATACCTTTGAGAGGTTGATTGACGCCGGACGACGGCGTGCTGGCAGTGCTCATTACGCTTCCTTGTTCAAGTTTCAGCAGCCCGACACCGTGGCCGAACACGCTCTCTACCCATAGTTACCCGTGAGCATCGCACACACGTTTGCGGCTTCTCGCAGAAAATGTTCGAACCGGTTCATTAACGTTCGATAATCGCCCAAAACAACTGTTTCACAATTGCACGCCGCGTTCCGGCATTTCACTATCGCAGCCAGCTAAACGACTCAATAACTACAAAAAAGGTCTGTTCCATGCGCGTGAATTCTCCCTGCAAACTCCTTTGCGGTCTGTCGGCGGCCGTCGCTGCAAGTCTGGCGCCCATCAGCGGCCACAGCGCCGGATTTGTCGAAGACGCCAAGGTCAATCTGAACCTACGCAACTTCTACATCAACCGCAACTTCGTCGACCCGGCCAACGCGCAGAACTACGCCGAGGAGTGGACGCAAAACTTCATTCTCGACGCCCGCTCCGGCTTCACCCAGGGCACCGTCGGCTTCGGTGTCGACGCGCTTGGCCTCTACTCGCTCAAGCTCGACGGCGGCAAGGGTACCGGCGGTACGCAATTGCTGCCCATCCATGGCGATGGACGCCCGGCCGACGACTTCGGCCGACTGGCGGTGGCCGGCAAGGCGCGCTTCTCGAAGACCGAATTGAAGGTCGGCGAGTGGATGCCAGTGCTGCCGATCCTGCGCTCGGATGACGGCCGCTCGCTGCCGCAAACCTTTCAGGGCGGGCAGATCACCTCCAAGGAGATCGACGGCCTGACCCTCTACGGTGGCCAGTTCCGTGGCAACAGCCCGCGCAACGACGCCAGCATGGAAGACATGTCCCTGAATGGCCGCACCGCGTTCACTTCCGACCGCTTCAACTTTGGCGGCGGCGAATACGTGTTCAACCAAAATCGCACCCAGGTCGGCGTGTGGTACGCCGAGCTTGAAGACATCTACCACCAGCAATATTTCAACCTGCTGCACAGCCAGCCGCTGGGCAGCTGGACGCTGGGGGCCAACCTTGGCTACTTCCAGGGCAAGGACGACGGTCAGTCGCTGGCCGGCGATCTGGACAACAAGACCTGGTCAGCGCTGCTTTCGGCACGGCACGGTGGCAACACCTTTTACCTGGGCCTGCAGAAAGTCAGCGGCGACAGCGCCTGGATGCGCGTCAACGGCACCAGCGGCGGAACCCTGGCCAACGACAGTTACAACTCCAGCTTCGACAACGCCAGGGAAAAATCCTGGCAGCTGCGCCACGACTATGACTTCGCAGCCCTGGGCGTACCCGGCCTGACCCTGATGAACCGCTACATCAGCGGCGACAACGTGCATACCGGGGCCATCACCGACGGCGAAGAGTGGGCACGGGAAACCGAGCTGGCTTATGTGTTCCAGAACGGCGCGTTCAAAAGCCTGTCGGTCAAATGGCGCAACTCCACCATGCGTCGCGACTACAGCACCAACCAGTTCGACGAAAACCGCCTGATCGTCAGCTACCCGTTGTCGCTGCTCTGACCCAGACAGGACGCCGCCGTGGCCAAGGGCGCTGCGGCGGCGTTCTCGATCAAAGCGCTCAATTGTCCTGCAATGACTCCACGCCCATTTCATCCCACACTGCTTCCGCCAGGTGGAACGTCGCATTGGCCGCCGGAATGCCGCAGTAGATCGCGCTCTGCATCAGCACTTCCTTGATTTCCTCACGGGTCACGCCGTTGTTTTTCGCGGCCTTGAGGTGCAGGCGCAACTCGCCTTCGCGATTCATGCCGATCAGCATCGCGATGGTGATCAGGCTGCGCGTATGGCGCGGCAATCCCGGACGCGTCCAGATATCACCCCAGGCGTGACGGGTGATCATCTCCTGGAACTCTTCATTGAACGGCGTCAGTTTGCTCAGGCTGTTATCGACATGCGCTTCGCCCAGCACCGCGCGGCGCACTTGCATGCCGGCTTCGTAACGTTCGTCTTCGGTCATCGGGAAATCCTTGTGTGTTCGGCCACGGCGCGCTCGACCCAATGGCGAGCCTGGCCAAGGTAATGGGCCGGATCGAGCAGACGATCCAGCTCGTCAGAAGAAAACTGCTCGCTGACCTGCGGGGTTTCGCCGAGCACCTGACGCAAATGCGCGCCCTGCTCCACCGCACGCCGGCAGCACTGTTCAACCAGATGGTGGGCTGCATCGCGCCCGATGCGCTGAGCCAGCGCAATGCTCACTGCCTCGGCAAGAACCAGGCCTTTGGTGGATTGCAGATTGACCGCCATGCGCTCGGCATCGACCTGCAGACCGGGTATCACCTGCAATGCCTGCTGCAGCGAACCGGAGACCAGACAGCACAGCTCCGGCAAGGTCTCCCACTCGGCATGCCACAGGCCCAGACTGCGTTCATGTTCCTGCGGCATGGCCGCCAGCATCGTGGCCACCAGCCCCGGTGCGCGGGTGGCGGTGCTGATCATGACCGCAGCGCCGACCGGGTTGCGTTTGTGCGGCATGGTCGAAGACCCGCCCTTGCCCGGTGCCGAAGGCTCGAAGACCTCGCCCACTTCGGTCTGCATCAGCAGGCTCACGTCGCGCCCGAGTTTGCCGAGACTGCCGGCGATCAGGCCCAGCAGGCTGGCAAACTCCACCAGTCGGTCGCGCTGGGTGTGCCAAGGCTGCTCGGGCAACGCCAGCTGCAGTTCACCGGCCAGCGCTTCGGCCACCGAAAAGGCCTGATCGCCCAGCGCCGCGAGGCTGCCGGAAGCGCCGCCGAACTGCAGGCACAGCAGGCGCGGTTTGATCTCGTTCAAACGCTGTCGATGGCGAGTGACCGCGCCCAGCCAGCCGGCGATTTTCATCCCCAGGGTGACCGGCGTGGCCTGCTGCAGCCAGGTGCGCCCGGCCAGCGGCGTGCCAGCATGACGCTGCGCCTGCTCAGCCATCGCATCGGCCAGTCGGGTAAGGTCATGCTCAAGCAGCACGATGGCTCGACGCAGTTGCAGGATCAGCCCGCTGTCCATCACATCCTGACTGGTCGCGCCCATGTGCACGTAGCGCTCGGCTTCAGCGCTGCGTGCGGCAATCTGTTTGCCCAGCGCCTTGACCAGCGGAATCGCCGAATTGCCGGCACTGCCGATGGCGATTGCCAGCGCGTCGAAATCGAACAGCCGTGCGTCGCAGCTCAGCTCGATGTCGGCGACCACTTCAGGCGGGATCAGGCCGACCCGTGCCTGCGCCCGCGCCAGCGCAGCTTCGAAATCGAGCATGCCCTGCACCCGACCTTCATCGGAAAAGATCTCGCGCATTTCGGGTTGCATGAAGTAGGCATCGAAAAGTTGATTGCTCGCTCTGTTCACATCACCACTCCAGATTGAAAGGTTTCAGGTAGCGTCCGAATGACTGACCCAGCCCTTGATCAGCACCGCAATCGCGGCCAGCGCCGCCGGAATCACCAGCGCGGTCAGCACCTGCTCGAACGTCCAGCCCAGGCCCAGCAGCGTGGCACCGGCCCAGGCGCCGAGAATGGCGCCGAAACGGCCGATCCCGAGCATCCACGACACCCCCGTGGCACGCCCCTGGGTGGGGTAAAAACGCGCTGCCAGTGACGGCATCGCCGACTGCGCGCCGTTGATGCACATACCGGCCAGCAGCACCAGTGTCGCCAACAGCGCGACGTTACCCAGACTCTGCCCGACCAGCCAGGCGAACACGCCCGCCAGCGCATAGGCACAACCAATGACCTTGTGCGGGTTGTAACGATCCATCGCCCAGCCCACGCCCACAGCGCTCAACACGCCGCCGAACTGAAACAGCGCGCCGATGAAAGCCGACTGTTCCATGCTCGCGCCGCTGTCGCGCATCAGCGTCGGCAGCCAGCTGGTCAGCAGGTAGACGATGACCAGGCCCATGAAATACGTCAGCCACAGCAACAGCGTGCCGGCGCTGTAGGTGCCGGAAAAAATCACTTTCAGCACGTTGCGGCTGCTGACCGTTTTCTGTTCGGGAACGCTGAAGTCAGTGATGCCGGCCAGTGCCTTCGGCGCGATCGGTGCCAGTACCTTGCGGATCCGCTCCGCACCGCGATTGCGAACCACCAGAAACCGCGCCGACTCCGGCAGCCAGACCATCAGCACCAACCCCAGCAGGAGGGGCAGGATACCGCCCAGCATCAGCAGGCTGTGCCAGCCCATGCTGGGGATCAGCTTGGCCGACACAAAACCGCCGCAGGCCATGCCCAGATTGAAACCGCAGAACATGCTCGTCACCAGCAACGACTTGAGCCGTTCGGGGGTGTATTCCGACAGCAACGTGGTGGCGTTGGGCATCGCTGCGCCAAGCCCGAGCCCGGTCAACAGGCGCAGGACCAGCAATTGATCGATGTTGCTGCTATAGGCTGATGCCAGGCTGAATAGACCGAACAGCAGCACCGCGACCACCAGCACCACCTTGCGTCCGAAGCGGTCCGCCAGTGGGCCGGAACCCAGCGCGCCGAACACCATGCCGATCAGCGCAGCGCTCATCACCGGCCCCAGACTGGCCCGATCAATCCCCCAATCCTGGCTGAGCGCGGGGGCAATGAAGCCCATTGCAGCAGTATCGAGGCCGTCGAGAAACACGATCAGAAAACACAGCGCAACCACTCGCCACTGGTACCCGGATAGCGGTTGCGCATTGATGAAGGCCTGAACGTCGAGCGTACTCGGCGCGGGGCTGCCGGCGGAAAGCGTCATGGAGGTGTCCTTTTATTTTTATAGGGTCGCCTGCCGATGCAGGCGCCTTGAATCGCACGCACATTGATTTCGCAATCGACAAGCGATTCAGAAATCGAAAAACACTGTCTCGCCTTCACCCTGTACACGGATATCAAAACGATAGGCCGTCTGCCCCTCGTACGTGCAGCGGCGCGCCACCAGGGTTTCGCGACGCGGGGGCTGCTCGATCAGATTGAGCACCGGGTCCTGCGCATTCGCCTGGGCTTCGTCGTCGAAATACAACCGCGTCTGCAGATGAATATTGATGCCACGCGCAAACAGCGAAACATTGATGTGCGCCGCCATCGGCACACCCGCCGCATTGCGCGCAGAGCCTGGCTTGATGGTCTTCAGGATCCACTGGCCATCGTCCGCGGTTGCCGTGCGACCAAAGCCGTTGAACGGCCTGTCCGGGTGGAATTCGCTGTGATACGCGCCCTGATGATCCGCCTGCCAGAATTCCAGGTAGGCATCGCGGATCAAATGGCCGTTGCCGTCGAAGACTTTGCCCAGCAACACGATGTGCTCGCCGGGCGCCTCGGGCCTGGCCATCTCGTTCCAGATTTCCAGCTCGCGGGTCGGGTTGCCGGCCACCTGCGGTGCAAGACCGATGTGGACGTAGGGGCCGGCGGTTTGCGAAGGGGTTTCCTGCAGCAATTGAACGGGCATGTCGGGCCTCCTCAGCAGTTTTCGAAGTGAGTCTTGCGCTGGCCGCGCAACACGATATCAAAGCGATACGCCAGGCAATCCATTGGATTGCCCATGCCCAGGTCGAGCCTGGCAATCAGACTCTGCACGGCGTCCGGGTTGGCGATGGCCTTGACGATCGGGCAGATCGGAATCAGCGGATCGCCTTCGAAATACAACTGGGTGATCAGCCGTGTGGCAATCGACGGCCCGCTGATCGACACATGAATGTGTGCCGGGCGCCAGTCATTGGGACCGTTGCGCCATGGGTAAGGCCCTGGCTTGACGGTACGGAAGCTGTAATTGCCTTCGCTGTCGGTCAACGCACGTCCGACGCCGCCGAAATTGGGATCGATGGGCGCCAGATAGGCATCGCGCTTGTGGCGATAACGCCCGCCGGCGTTGGCCTGCCAGATCTCCACCAGGGTATGCGGGATCGGCTTTCCATACTGATCGCAGACCCGCCCGGCCAGCAGAATACGCTCACCGATGGGCAGCCCACCGTTGTTGAAATTGAGCAGCAGGTCGTTATCGTGCTGGCCGAATTTCAAATGCGAGAAATCCGGGCCGGTGGTTTCGGAAATGGACTGCGGGATACTGACCAGCGCCTGGCGCGGCGAGCGCAGGATCGAGGTCTTGTAATCAGGTGTGAGCGCTTTTGGATGCCAGTTTCGGTCACGAATGACGAAGCGGCTGTTGTCCGCGGCAGACATGGCGTTCTCCTCTTTTTTCTTTTTTATGGGGCGCGCAGGCGTCGATCACATGCGCTACAGGCTGCGGCGAAGTGTCGCGCGATCCATGCTTATGGAGAACTGAAATAAACCCCATGATCCATAACCATTTGGTTATGGATGCTAGCCGTTGCGACAGGCCTCTCCAAGACTGCGCAGCTCGTCCACACACCACTGCGCTGCGCGCGTGAGTGGCAAGGCCGGGTTGCTGCACAAACCGACCGAGCCGCCCGGCTCACGAATACCCATGTCCAGTTCAACCAGCGTGCCACCTTTCAACTCCAGCGACACGGCATCCAGTGGCGCGATCCACACCGCATCGCTGCATTGCACATAGCGCCGACTGAGGGTAAGCGAGAGGGTTTCCAGGCGTTGCCGCGGCATGCGGATGCCGCACTGCACGAACAGACTATCGGCAAACTTGCGGATGGTCGTGCCTGCCAGCGGCAGCACCAGCGGGAATTGCTCCAGGCTTTCGGGCTTGAGCGGCGCAGCCAGCAGCGGGTGATCGCTGCGCACCACCAGTGTCATCGACTCGTTGTACAGGTGCTCGAACGTCAGGCCCTGAATCTGCGGGCTGTCAGTCATGCGCCCGACCACCAGATCCAGCTCCCCTACCCTCAATTGCGACAGCAGATAGGCACTGGGCCCGGTCATCACGCTGACGATCAGCGCCGGGTGCCGCTGGTGCAGGCGATGAACGACCTCAGGCACCAGCAGGCTTTCGGCCGTCGACAGTACGCCCAGCCGTGCAGTAACGGTGTCATGTTCACCGGATCTCAGGCTGCTGACACCCTCGCGCAGGGCCTGAACGCTCGGCCCGGCAAAGCGCATGAACGCCACACCCGCTTCGGTAAGTGCCGCACCGCTCTTGCTGCGCACGAACAACGTGGTGTCGAGCAGGGTTTCCAGCTCTTTGAGACTTTTCGACAACGCAGGCTGACTGATCGCCAGAACGTCGGAGGCACGCGCCAGACTGCCCTGCCGGGCCACTTCGAGAAAGCAGACCAGATGGCGAAATTTGATGCGTGTATCGATATTCACTGCGCGTCGTGTCCGGTAAATGAAAGGGAATGCAGCTCAACGACAAAGCAGCTCAGCGACTCAGAAACGACGCCACTTGAGGCGCATCAAATGGCCAGTCCAGCTCGTCACCGGTGTCGACTCGACGCAACACAGGAACGCGCAACTCGTAGCGTTCAAGCAGTTGCTCATCCTCGCAGATGTCGACCAGCTCAACCAGCAGGCCGTGCTCAATGGCAAACGGCAGTAAAACCGCTTCGGCAACCTCGCACAGCGGACATCCCAGGGTGCTGAACAGCTGGCATTCGGGGGGCATGAGTCAATCCTCGGCGAATCCTCGGTGAGCGGAAATTATTCTAGGCGCGCACCGGGATCACGTCGACACCCGGAAATGCGCCTTGCTGAACGCGTTGGCACGGTCCAGTACCGGTTTCTCGAAACAACGATAACCGACCCAGCCATAGCACACCGCCGCAGCCAGCATCAGCAACGCGAAAAACAGGTTGTCCAGATAGCTTTCGGGCCAGGCCCCCACCAGGCTCCAGACCCTGCCGATCACCCCCAGCACCAGCAGATGAGACAGATAGATCGTGTAGGACATATCGCCCACGGCAACCAGAAACCCGGGCACCAGCAGGTGTCGGCGTCGTTCGAGCAAGGCCAGCGTCAGGACCAGCACGCCGAACGAGCCCCCGACCATGAGCATGCGCAGCAGGCCCTGACTTTCATACAACCGGTAATAGCCGATCAGGGGCACCGCCGCCAACAGCGCGACACCGAGCAGTAACCAGACCGCAGCCGTCGGTACGCGGGCACTGTGGCGACCGTAAAAGAACAGGGCCAGCGCGGCGCCCAGCATGAACTCGAGGGCATAGGGATGCAGGATGATCTTCACTGCCGAGGAATAGTCCTGCCAGTCTGCCAGCGTATTGAACACCACGATGATCACGCCCCAGCCGCCGAGCAGAAACGGCAGACTGCGCTCGCGAAACAGCAGGAAGCCGGAGAACACCACGTAGAACCACAACTCGAACAGCAGCGACCAGGCGACCATCACCAGCAGCACCTTGTCGTTGGGCAACAACAGGAACGACATGATCAGGTTGGACGAGCCATGCCCGCTGTTGACCATGCCCGGCTGCACCAGATAAACCGCCAGGGTGATGAAAAAGTACAGCCAGTACGTGGGATAGATCCGCGATACTCGATTGAACAGAAAGCGCTGAGCCTCGATTGCGCTCTGAAAACGTCCACGGCTGACAATCACCATGACGAATCCGCTGATGACGAAAAACAGATCGACGCCCAGCTGAAAAAAATCGAGCCAGGGCGGCAGAAGGATATCGCCACCGGAAAACTTGCTCTCTACCGACATCATGTGAAACAACACAACGCCAAGGACCGCTACGCCCCTGAGCCCCTGCAGGGAATACAGCCGCTCCATGCCTCTCTCCATTCAACGGATGTCGCGCGCGCCAGGCCATCCCGTGGTCACGCGTGTGGAGCATAGCCAATGGCCAGAAATACGGAACCCCAATCTTCCAGTGCTTGCGGTTTTTCCTGGCAGATAGTTTTGGAGTAAGGTGCAGCGGCAGCGTAAAGCCTGATCGAACACGATACGGCAATCGAAGTGAACCTTCAGGAATCACCTGTACTCGAAACATTCATACGCCCACCAAACGGAGAACATCATGGCCCGCGAAACTGCACAGAATGCTCAGGAAATCCTGAGAGCCGACTTCCAGGTACTGGTTGCCGACACTGAGAAATTGCTGGCGCATACCGCCTCTCTGGCGGGTGATCAGGCCGATGAACTGCGCGCCCAGATCCGTGAAAGTCTGCTGCGTGCCAAGGAAACCCTGAAGACCACCGAAGACTCGCTGCGCGAGCGCGGCGAAGCCGCAGTGGTCGCCACCGAAGATTACGTTCAGAACAACCCCTGGCAGTCCGTCGGTATCGCCGCAGGTGTCGGCTTTCTGATCGGTCTGCTGGCTACAAGGCGCTAACATCATGACTCTGGGAACGGAATCAGCACCGCCCGAGGGAACTCCGGGCTCTTCACCGCGGCGCCTGGGCGCTGCATTCCTTGGCCTGTTGCACACTCACGTCGAGCTGTTCGGCATCGAATTGCAGGAACAGAAAGCGCGAACCGTCAGCCTGCTGCTGTTCGCCGGTCTGGCCCTGGTTTTCGGCCTGCTGCTGCTCACCGGGCTCTCGGCCTTGCTGCTGATCGTTCTGTGGGACAGCTATCGTCTGGCGGGCATCGTCGGCCTGTGTACGTTTTACCTGCTGGCCGCGATCTTCTGTGGATTGCGCCTCAAGGCAGCGATCTTCGACGAGTCCTCGCCTTTCCATGCGACCCTCGAAGAACTGGCCAATGACCGTGAGCGATTGATGCCATGAGTGAACCCAAGTCGCACCAGAGCAATACCCGTCGAGAACTGCGCAAGGCATTGATTCGCTTGCGCATGGAAATGCACCGCCAGGAAATTCGCCACGAATCGACGCAACTGATGCAGCCGTTGCAACGCTTTCGCGGCATCCGCCATGACTGGAAAAGCGCGCTGGGCTTTCGCCACGCGCCGCTCTGGGGCGTGGGCTCGGTGGCCCTGCTGGGCTTCCTGAGCGGTAAACGTGCCAAAACCGGACGTACCAGCCTGCTGGGACGCCTGTTGAAGCTGGGCATCACCTTGACGCCCCTGGTCAAGGTCGCCATGCAAGCACGCACCCTGCAGAATCGCAATCGCAAAGTCTGATTGCACCCTGCGTCTCGCGTGACCCAGGCTCGAATCTCCCGGCCTGAATGTAAATGCCTGCTCCGGTATTCCGGAGCAGGCATTTGTTTTTCTACGGGGCCTGATTTCATCAATGCGGCCCTTGCGGCAGGCGTGTCGAACCGGGAAGCTACGCCCCTATTATTGACGGAGTGAACGCATTGGATTGGCAAACACTGCTTAACCGCGAACGACTGGGCAAGACCCTGCACAGCCCCGAGGAACTGGGGCGCAGTCCGTTTCACAAGGACCATGACCGGATCATCTTTTCCGGGGCCTTCCGCCGCCTGGGACGCAAGACCCAGGTGCATCCGGTGTCCAGCAACGATCATATCCATACGCGCCTGACCCATTCGCTGGAAGTCAGTTGTGTCGGCCGCTCGCTGGGGATGCGCGTCGGCGAAACGCTGCGCTCTGCCCTGCCCGACTGGTGCGATCCGAGCGACCTGGGCATGGTCGTGCAGTCGGCCTGTCTGGCGCACGACATCGGCAATCCGCCGTTCGGTCACTCGGGCGAAGATGCGATTCGCAACTGGTTCAATCAGGCGGCCGGGCGTGGCTGGCTCGACGCGATGAGCGAGACCGAGCGCAATGACTTCCTCAATTTCGAAGGCAATGCCCAAGGGTTCCGGGTGCTGACGCAGCTGGAATACCACCAGTTCGACGGCGGCACCCGCCTGACCTACGCCACATTGGGCACTTACCTCAAATACCCGTGGACCGCCCGCCATGCGGACTCGCTGGGCTACAAGAAGCACAAGTTCGGTTGCTATCAGAGCGAACTGCCAATCCTTGAGCAGATCGCCGGCAAGCTGGGTTTGCCGCAGCTCGAAGATCAGCGCTGGGCGCGTCATCCGCTGGTTTATCTGATGGAAGCCGCCGACGACATCTGTTACGCCCTGATCGATCTGGAAGACGGTCTGGAGATGGACCTGCTCAATTACGCGGAAGTGGAATCGCTTTTGCTCGGGCTGGTCGGCGATGATCTGCCGGAAACCTACCGACAGTTGGGCCCGGGCGACTCACGACGGCGCAAACTGGCAATTCTGCGTGGCAAGGCTATCGAGCACTTGACCAACGCGGCCGCCAGAGCCTTCGTCGAGCAGCAGGACGCCTTGCTGGCCGGCACCCTGCCTGGCGACCTGGTCGAGCACATGCACGGTCCGGCCAAACGCTGTGTGCTCAACGCCAAGGACATGGCGCGCAAGAAAATCTTTCAGGACAAGCGCAAGACACTGCATGAAATCGGTGCCTACACCACGCTGGAAATCCTCCTCAACGCGTTCTGCGGCGCGGCCGTCGAACAGTTTGGCGGCAGGACACCCTCGTTCAAGCATCGACGCATCCTCGACTTGCTGGGTAACAGCGCGCCCGATCCCAAGGCACCGCTGCATACCTCGTTCCTGCGCATGATCGATTTCATCGCCGGGATGACCGACAGCTACGCCAGCGAAATGGCCCGGGAAATGACCGGCCGCTCCGGACAGATATAGCTTCCATCGACCAGCCCGCTGCCTGAATGGATACAGGCAAAAGGCTGGTCAGACTGATTGCCTCGCAAAACTCAGACAGGCCCTACATGCATGTCAGACGGGTCCTATCGCAGCTTTTCTTGCATCCCTCAATAATTCCAGCCACTTCAACTGCCATCCGGCACATCATCCATCCGCCTGCGATACTCACGGGTCCGCACGCCGCCTGCCGATGCCTGAACGCTTCGCCAGGGCCTTTCCGGAACGCTCATGTCCACACATAGCCTGCGCATCCTTCTGGTGGAAGATCACCCGTTTCAACTGATCGCCACTCAGGTGCTGCTCAACAACCATGGCTACTTCCTGCTGACTCCCGTGCTGACGGCGGCCGAGGCCATGGCCGCCATGCAACGCAGCGCGGAACCCTACGGGCTTGTGCTGTGCGATCAGTGCCTGCCGGACATGTCAGGCCTCGACCTGATCGACGAGGCCGCCCGACACGGCTGGCTGCGCCAGGCCATTCTGCTCAGCGGCTTGCCTGATACACAGCTTGAAAACCTGCAGCAACTCGCCCTGCAGCGCGATCTCCCCCTGCTCGGTTGCCTGAGCAAACCCCTGCACGGGCCCGACCTCAGCCGCCTGCTGGGGAACCTCGTTGACTGACGTCGGCCAGCCGGCTTTATTCGGCTTCAAATATGCCGGGCAAAAACAGGTACATGCCAGACGCCGGCAAACTGGATTGATTAATTCGACGTTCAGACCCGTAGGAAATCATCGGTCAACATGAATGATGATTCCAGAAAGTAATAAACATTCGGGGCAGCACTCGCCAAACACACATTGAAATAAGCGTTAACGTTTAAACACACTTATGTTCTACGTAGGCTTTTACGTACTCCGATACGCTAATTTTTGTAGGACTTTTCCTATATATGCCTGCCGAGCAAGTCTCTTTATGTGCCTGCCCGAACATCTGAGCTAAGGTGCGCGCTTTCTTCACTGCTTGTTATGGAATGGAATATGAACTCAGTTTTTATCATCGACGACCATCCGGTCATCCGGATGGCGGTAAGAATGCTTCTGGAGAACGAAAATTATGAGGTGGTCGGCGAGACCGATAACGGTGTCGACGCCATGCAAATGGTGCGTGAGTGCATGCCCGACCTGATCATCCTCGACATCAGCATTCCCAAGCTCGACGGCCTCGAGGTGCTGGCCCGCTTCAATACGATGGGGCTGCCCTCCAAGATTCTGGTGCTGACGTCGCAGACCCCCAACCTGTTTGCCATTCGCTGCATGCAATCGGGCGCCTCGGGTTATGTGTGCAAACAGGAAGACCTCAGTGAACTGCTCAGTTCGGTGAAAGCGGTATTATCCGGCTACAATTACTTTCCCAGTCAGGCGTTGACGTGCGCAGTTCGTGAAGATGGCCAGACCGACGAGCTGGAGCTGTTCAAGTTGGTCAATGACCGTGAACTGATGGTATTGCAGTTATTTGCCCAGGGCCGTTCCAACAAGGAAATAGCCAAGGGCATGTTTCTCAGTAACAAAACCGTCAGTACTTACAAAACGCGGCTTATGCAAAAACTGAAAACCAGAACCTTGGTAGAACTTATCGAGATGGCAAAACGCAACGCGCTAGTGTGAGAAAACGGATGTCCAAGCGCTTCAGACAATTATTAATACTGGCCACAAGCCTGTGCATAGGCTGGGGTGCTGAGGCCGGTGTTCATGCGGCCGATCACTATACCCTGCTCGGTCGCTCGAGTCCGGCGCACATGGACGTGAAACTGGACAATAACCAGTGGCAGTGGGTGCGCGGGCAACGCGAACTGATTCTCGGCACCTCCAACCCTGATTACCCACCCTTCGATATCACGATGTCGGGTAACGATTACGAAGGCATCACTGCCGATTACGCAGGGATCATCTCGGATGCGCTGGACCTGCCGATCAGGGTTCAGCGTTTCGAAACCCGTGATGCTGCAATCAAGGCCCTCGGCGCAGGCCAGATCGATCTGCTGGGCACCGCAAACGGTTTTGAAGCAGTCGATCGCACCATCAGGCTTTCACAGCCCTACTCGGTGGACCAGCCCGTCCTGGTCACCCGGGTCGGAGACAACCGCCCCCTGAACGAAGGCCTGAAAGGCATGCGGCTGAGCATGGTCTATCACTACCTGCCGCCTGCCGAGGTCGAAGCGTCCTATCCCGGCGCGACACTGAAGACCTATCCCTCTTTTCAGAACGCCATCAATGCAGTCGCCTTCAATCAGGCGGATGTGTTCCTGGGCGATACGATTTCCACCCAATACATCATCAATAAGGGGTATCTGAACAACGTGCAGATGTCGAATTTCGGCAAGCACGAGCCCAACGGCTTCAGCTTCGCGGTCAGCAGTGAAAACCCGCAACTGCTGGGCATCATCAATCAGACGCTGAAGGCGATCCCGGTTGATGAACGCGTCAATATCTCCAGACGCTGGAGCACGGGCAGCGACTTGATGCTCACCGACCAGAAGCTGCAACTGACGCAACGCGAGGAGCGCTGGATCGCTCAGCACCCGACCGTGCACGTAGTCGTCAACGAAGCGTATGCACCGCTGACATTCTTCGATGCCAAGGGCAACTTTCGCGGCATCACCGCAGACTTGCTCGAACTGGTACGTCTGCGTACCGGGCTCAGGTTCGACGTCAAACGCTCGCCCAGCCTGACCGACATGTTGAATCAGGTCAGCGAAGGCCAGGCAGACATGATCGGTGCGCTGGTGTCCAGTGATGCGCGCGAGGACCGATTGAGCTTCACCCGTCCCTACATCGACAATTCGTTCGTGCTGGTCACCCGCAAGGAACCGGGCGCCCCCAGCTATCTGGAGCAGATGGACGGCAAGCGTCTGGCAATTACCCAGGGCAGCCCGGTGCTCGACTGGCTAAGCCGCAAATACCCCAGGGTGGTGCCGCTGGAAATCGACAACCCGTTCCAGGCGCTGGACATGTTGTCACTGGGCAGAGCGGAAGGTGCGGTCATCTCGCTGCTCAGCGCAGACTATTTCCTGTCGTCCGGGATCTTCGAGGAGCGTTTGCAGATGACCGCCACCGTCGGCGAGGATCCGGCGCTGATTTCCATGGCGACCTCACGCAATGCCATCGAGCTGAGCTCGATTCTCGACAAGGCGCTGGCGAGCATCGCGCCGCAGGATCTGGCAGCGATCAACAACCGCTGGCGCGTCTATACCCCTTCACGCGCCAACTGGCATGACTATGAACGGCTGATCTATCAGATTGTGGTGGGTGCAGGCCTGTTGCTGCTGGGCCTGCTGGCATGGAATGCGTGGATGCGGCGGCAGATACGTCAGCGCGAAGCTGCGGAGCGGGCGCTGGGCGATCAGTTCGAATTCATGCGCGCCCTGGTCGAGGGCACGCCGCATCCCATCTACGTACGGGATCGCGAAGGTATGCTGCGCATGTGCAATGACAGCTACCTCAGGGTGTTCTCCGCGCAACGGGAAGACATCATCGGCAAGAGCGCTACCGAAGGGGTACTGGGCAATGCCTTCGAAGCCCGGGAATACGCTGCCGACTATCAGCGGGTCATGGCCAGCAATACCGCGCTGATCCTCGACCGCCCTCTGCGCATTGGCGATCGACAGTTGACCATCTACCACTGGATCCTGCCATTTCGCGATTCTCTGGGCGAAGTACAGGGCATCATCGGTGGCTGGATCGACATCAGCGAGCGTCGCCAGCTCATCGAAGACTTGCAGGCTGCCAAGGAACAGGCCGACGCCGCCAGCCGGGCCAAGAGCACCTTCCTTGCCACCATGAGCCATGAAATCCGCACGCCCATGAATGCGGTGATCGGCATGCTGGAACTGGCGCTCAAACGTGCCGATCACGGCGAACTGGATCGCTCCGCCATCGAAGTCGCCTACAGTTCGGCCAATGACCTGCTGGACCTGATCGGCGACATCCTCGACATCGCCCGCATCGAATCCGGGCGGCTGTCACTCAACCCCGAGCGTGCGAATCTGCGTCGGCTGGTGGAGGCGGTGCTCCGGGTATTCGACGGGCTGGCGCGGCAGAAGGACCTCGAGCTGGTGCTCGAACTGGACAGCAGGATCAACGCCGACGTACTGATCGACCCGTTGCGCTTCAAACAGATACTGTCCAATCTGGTCAGCAACGCCATCAAGTTCACCCCGATGGGGCGGATCAAGGTCGTACTGCTGGCAGCCGAAAGTCCGGACCCGCAACTGCTGCATCTGCACATCACCGTTCAGGACAGCGGCATCGGCATCAGTGTCGAAGACCAGCAACGTTTGTTCGAGCCGTTCGCCCAGGCCGATAACACCGGACAAATGGCGCGTACCGGCGCCGGACTCGGGCTGGTGATCTGCCGCAGCCTGTGCATGATGATGGGCGGCAACCTTTCGCTCGACAGCACGCCAGGGCACGGCACCCGGATCAGCATGAACCTGGTGCTGACCACACTTGAACCGCTGACCGGGCAGCCCGTCGTTGCGCAACCGGCAGCCGTCGTTCATCAGACCCTCAGAATCCTGATCGTCGACGATCATCCTGCCAATCGACTGCTGCTTTGCCAGCAACTGAGGTTTCTCGGCCATCACTGCGAAATGGCCGAAAACGGCGCGCAAGGGCTCGATCGCTGGAAAAACGATGCCTTCGATCTGGTCGTCGCCGATTGCAACATGCCGATCATGAACGGCTACGACATGACCGCTGCTATCCGCGAACAGGAGCGCGCCTGCGAGCGCCAACGCTGCCCTGTCTGGGGCTTCACGGCCAACGCGCAGCCTGACGAAATCGAGCGCTGCCGGGCGGCGGGCATGGACGATTGCCTGTTCAAACCCATCAGCCTCTCGATGCTCAGCGAACGGCTGACAGCCATTGCCCCGCTGGCGCCCGCACGTGCCCTGCCCTTCAGCCTCGACAGCGTCAGCAACCTGACCGGTGACCGTCCTGAAATGGTTGAACGCCTGCTCGCGCAACTGCTGCACAGCAACCACGAAGACCGGCTATTACTGGCCAGACTGATGCCGGAGAACAATCGCCAGAAAACCCGCGATCTGGCGCACAGGATCAAGGGCGCGGCACGGATCATCACAGCTTCAAGGGTGGTTGATGCCTGTGATGCGCTTGAACTGGCCTGCGAACCGGACACACCGGATGAGCAGTTCTACACCTGCCAGCAGACCGTCGAACTGGCCATGATCGAGCTTGAGGACGCGCTGATGCTGCAGCAGGCCAAGCCTGACTGAGCGTTAAAGACGGTATAGCGAGGGGGTGTACGAGGGGACGTGCGGGAACAGGCAAGGGAAGCAGGCGCTGGCCTGCTTCCCGTTACATCAGGCGGCCGGATTGATTTCCTTTTCCGGGTACCAGACGTCGATCAGCGGGCTGACAGTGACTTCTGTCAGTTCGCTGCGGCCCTTGAGCCAGGCTTCGACAGCAGCACGCTGCTCTTCGCTGACCGAGCCACGCTTGCTCAGGCAAACCAGACCGAAGTCGTCGCCGCCCACATAGCCAAGACCGTTGGCTTCCATTGCTTCTTTCAGGAAAGCGTCAAGGAAAGCATCGATTGCCTTGTCGTCCAGCTCTTGCTTGAAGTCCAGGTTCAGTTCAAAACCCAATTCCTGGAACTCGTCCACACACAGTTTTTTGCGCAGACGGCGGGAGCGGTTAGTGGCCATGGGACAATCCTCATCAATAAATATCGGGCGGCACTTTACCAGCTTGGCGATTTAAAAGCCCGACAATTGCGGCGTGGAGTGGATATCCGGCCTTGCGACGGCCATGGATACCGAATCAATAAAAAATAGCATTTACCGGCTTGCCCCCCGGTCACAAGCCTGCCCCGCTTGGGGCATAATGCGGCTCGTATCATGCGTGGCATTGTGTGTTACAAAAAAAGCCCGCCGCGCATTCACTACTATAGTTATCGAAATCGAATCTACATTTGCAATAGTTACCGAGGGTAATTCATCCATGCCCTCTTTTTCGTTTCCCTCTTTGCAGTAGGGTTTTAGTCAATGATCAAGTCGCTACGTCCATTGTTGCTCGCGTCACTCCTTTTGCCCCTGACCCTACCCTCCTACGCTGCCGTCATCAACACCACGCTGCCCCCCAAGGTTCAACAGGCCCTGAAAGCCAGCAAACTCGGCGATGACGCACTCTCGCTGGTGATGCTGCCGCTCAACGGCCCAGGTACACCGACCGTGTTCAACGCCGACGTATCGGTCAATCCGGCGTCTACCATGAAGCTGATTACCACCTACGCGGCCCTTGAAATGCTCGGCCCGACCCACCAGTGGAAAACCGAATTCTTCACCGACGGCACCCTGAGCAACGGCGTGCTGCGCGGCAACCTGTACCTCAAGGGCGGCGGCGATCCCAAGCTGAATATGGAAAAGCTCTGGCTGCTGATGCGTGACCTGCGCGCCAATGGTGTACAGCAGGTGACCGGCGATCTGGTTCTGGACCGCAGTCATTTTGTGCAACCGCAATTGCCGGTGTTCAACGATGACGGCAATGACGACAACAAGCCGTTTCTGGTCAAGCCCGACGCGCTGATGGTCAACCTCAAGGCGCTGCGTTTCGTGACCCGCAATGATGACGGCAGGATTCTGGTCTCGGTCGAGCCGCCGATTGCCAGCATTCGCATTGATAATCAGGTCAAGGCAAGCGCCTCGAAACAATGCACCGGGGATGTGCGCTACAACCCGGTCACCCAGGCGGATGGCAGCGTCAACGTGACGGTCACCGGCCAGCTGGGCAATGGCTGCAACTCACAGACCTACCTGTCACTGCTGGACCACCCTACCTATGCGGCCGGCGCAGTGCGAGCCATCTGGCAGGAACTGGGCGGTACCATTCAAGGCAAGGACCGCGTTGGCGTGCTACCCGGCAATGCCAAGCTGCTGGCCAAGGCCTTTTCCCCGGACCTGGTGGAAGTCATCCGTGACATCAACAAATTCAGCAACAACACCATGGCTCAGCAACTGTTCCTGAGCCTGGGCGAAGAGTTCCGCAACGAAGCTGACGGTGACGACGGCAAGGCCGCCCAGCGTGTCATCCGTCAATGGCTGGCGAAGAAAGGCATCACTGCGCCGCATTTGGTCATGGAGAATGGCTCCGGGCTGTCGCGGGCCGAGCGTGTCAGTGCGCGCGAGATGGCGGTGATCCTGCAAGCGGCCTGGCGCAGCCCCTATGCTGCCGAGTTCATGAGCTCCATGCCGCTGGCCGGCCTCGACGGCACCATGCGCAAGCGACTCAAGCGCACCCCGCTGCTGGGCGAAGCGCATATCAAGACCGGCACCCTGAATACCGTACGCGCGATTGCCGGCTTCAGCCGCGACAGCAACGGCAACACCTGGGCCGTCGTGGCGATCCTCAACGACCCGCGTCCGTTCGGCGCATCCTCGATACTCGACGAAGTACTGGTCGATCTGTACCGGCAGCCCAAGCTGACCAACACCACCGTCTCGATCCAGCAATAACCAGCCGATACCGGCCATCGGCAGACCCGCTATCGCAGCGGGTCTGTCTGCATCAACCCTGCTCGGGCTCGACCCGGTCGCGACCGGCCTGTTTGGCGGCGTAGACGCCCGAGTCGGCGCGCAGCAACATCTCGTCGATCCCCTCACCCTCTCGCCAGCTGGCGATCCCGAAGCTGCCTGTGACCACTTGGTCGACGCCTTCGATAGCCTGATTGCGCAGTTCCTCGCGCAGGCTCAGTGCCAGTTGATAGGCCTGGGCACCCCGCGTTCCCGGACAGATCACCATGAACTCTTCGCCACCCAGACGGCAGAACACATCGTCGCTGCGCAGCCGCTGGCTGATCTTTTCCGAGATGGCCTTGAGCACCTGATCGCCTGCGGCATGCCCGAAGCGGTCATTGATCCGCTTGAAGTGATCGATATCGAGCATGATGATCGACAGATTACCGCCGTGCCGGTCGATTCTTTTCAGCTCGGCCTGCATCCGGTCCTGAAAGTAGCGACGATTATAGGCGCCGGTCAGCACGTCGGTGACCGACAGCGCACGCAACTCCTGCTCGACGCGTTTGAGGTCGGTGATATCGGACACAAAGCCATGCCACAGCACGCTGCCATCGGCCAGGCGCTCGGGCGTGGAGGCCGAGCGTAACCAGCGCTGCCCCTTGCGTGGCAGATTGACGCGGTACTCCTGGCTCCAAGGTGTCAGGTGTGTGGCGCTGATCAGAATGGAGCTTCTGACCCGTGCCAGGTCCAGCGGCTGTATGCGTTGCAGGATAGTTTCGGAATCGCCCAGCAACTGCTCTTCGTCCACCTCGAACAGCTCGCACATGCCGGCGCTGGCGTACCTGAAACATGCGCTGCCATCGACGGCCAGGTGGTACTGGTAAATGCCGCCAGGCACTTGTGAGCCGAGCTTTTTCAACAACTGTCCCTGCTCGGCAAGGGCCTGGTTGACGCGCTTGTGCTCGGTGACGTCGATGCATACCGCCAGATACCCGGTCCACAGCCCCTGATCGTCACGCACCGCAGTGACCAGCATGTTCACCACCAGCGTGCTGCCATCGCTGCGCTGCAGGGTCCACTCCTGCGAAGGGTGATTACCATCCTGCACAGCATCGAGAAACATCAGTTGCGAGGCGCTGATGGGTTGCCCGCGGCTCTTGCTCATGCGGCTCGCGCGGGCCTCCAGATCGGCAGACTGATAAAAGTCCATCAGCCGGAACCTGCCCAGCACATCCTCTTGCGCATAGCCGAGCATTTTCTGTGCTCCGACGTTGAACGTCTTGATCAGCCCGTCCAGATCGGTGGCGATGATCGCCACTTCGGTCGCCGCGTCCAGCACACTGCGCAACTGCCCATGCGCGGCCCTCAATTGGTGCTCGCGCTGGCGCAGCTCGCGGGTGCGCTGCGCCACCCGTTGCAAGGCGCGCTGACGCTGGCTGATCAGACTGTAGAGCAAGGCGCTGAGCATCAGGCTCAAAAGCCCTCCAAGCCACAACACCCGGCCGGGCATCATGATCTGGTTGTTCAGGCTGAAAATCTGCGTAGGGCGAACCTCGACCAGATAATCCCTGTCACCCAGGTTCAGCAGGCTGCTGGCATACAACTGATTGTGTATCGCAGGGAGCGGCGACTGATAAACCTGCTCGGGCTTTTCCGGCGAACTGAGGTCGAGCATGGTCACGGCAAGATTGTCCTGCTCTGCCGTGCGCACATTCATCAATTGCGTCAGGCTGATCACGGCGGTGACATAGCCCCGCAACTGTGGAACCGGCTGGCCAGTCGAGAACACCGGCGCGACCAGCAGAATGCCATACGTGTCCGACGGCTCCAGGGAAAGCAGGCGGATACGAGGCGTTGCGACGGTTCGTTTCAGCAACCGCGCACGCTCCAGCGCGGCACGGCGTACCGGCTCCGAGGCGATATCGAACCCTGCTGGCGTCGGAATGTCACTGAGCGTCTGGATGAATCGAACCGGGAAATACTCATTTCGCACGGCGGCGGCTTTCAAGGCGCCGTTTTCATCCATTTCGCTTATGGCATACGCGGCTGAGCCTTCCTCACGCAACTGTCTTTCAAAAGCCGTCCGTTCGGCCTGCGACACTCTAGGGTTCCAGGCATACGCCTGGGTACCAATCAGTAACGGCGCGACAAAGCCGTTGAATTCGGACAGTTCAACCTGATGGGAGTAGATAAAGAAGCGAGCGAGGGTGTCGAGCCGGGTAGTCTGCCGGTCCAGACGCTCCTGCAGGCGACTGAAGCGCTCCGCGGCAACAGTATCGAAACGCTGATGCAACTGGCGCTGATACAACTCGTTGTCGGCCAGCGCCAGCATGATCGTAAGTGCCACGCCGACCAGCAATGCCACGACAGCGATAAGCCACGCTGAAAGCTGGCCATTGATGAAACTCAGAACTCTGAGCTTGAACCGTTTCACTGTCATACACACAAACTCATGACGCCAACATACGGAAGCGTCAGGCTGGCTATGACTTCTGTTATAGCTATTCGCCAATAATTTTCATAGGCTTATGACTGTTTCATGATGGTCCGTTGGTCTGTCCGCAAGCTTGAAGACATGGCTTCGCCTTGCGGACAGCCAATCAAGTTACATCTTGAATCGTGTAACGACGCCATTCATTTCAATGGCCAGTCTCGACAGTTCGCCACTGGCAAGGGAAGTCTGATTGGCGCCCTCGGTACTCTGCACGGAAAGGTCGCGAATGCTGATCAGATTGTGGTCGATGGAACGGGCCACCTGCGCCTGCTCTTCGGAGGCCGTAGCGATCAGCGTGTTCATGTCATTGATTTCTTCGATACGCCGGGCAATCTCGTCAAGCGCCACACCGGCCTCATGTGCAACCCCCAGAGTATTCTGCGCGCCCATGCAACTTTCCTGCATCGACCGGGTGGCTTGTTCGGAGCCCTCTAGAACGGCGCTGATCATTTGCTCGATTTCCTGGGTGGACTGCTGGGTGCGATGCGCCAGTGCCCGGACCTCATCCGCCACCACCGCAAAACCACGGCCCTGCTCGCCGGCACGAGCGGCTTCAATAGCGGCATTGAGGGCAAGCAGGTTGGTTTGCTCGGCGATAGTACGGATCACCGCCAGAACTTTGCTGATGTCGTTGGATTGCCCGGCCAGACGCTGCACGTCGGCACTGGTGGCAAGCACCGTGGCGCTCAGTTTTTCGATCGCGGTGACGGTACTGGCCACTCGCTCAGCCCCGCGCACGGTGGAGGCGTTGGATTCTTTCGCTGCGTCAGACGCAGCTGCTGCGTTGCGTGCGACCTCATCGACCGCTGCGGTCATTTCGTTGACCGCCGTGGCGGCCTGCTCGATCTCCTGATTCTGACGACCCAACCCGGTGCTGGACTGCACGGTGATGGAGTTCATTTCTTCGGCAGCGGAAGCCAGTTGCTGTGACGAGTTGCCGATCAGGCCAATGGTTTGTCGCAGGTTCTTCTGCATGGCCAGTGTCGCGCGTTGCAGCTCGGAAAACTCATCGTCACCGGTGACCGGAATATCGCCACGAAGATCACCGCTGGCAATACGCTCATTGACCGACAACAATGATTTCAAAGGCGTGACAATACTGCGCGTCAACAGAATCGCGAGAAATATGGTAATAATCAATGACACTATAATAATAACCACTGTGAACATAAAACCACTTTCATAGGCGGCTTCTGCACGCACACTCAGTTGATCGGCCTGATCAATATTCATCTGCACCAACGCATCGATGGCGGTCTGCAACTCACCGGTGACGGGCACTATATTGGTGTCGGTAAACGTCACCGCATCAGCGTTGGCACCTTTCTGAATCAATTCGAGCACCGTATCCAGAAGTGACGCAAACTTCTGGGCGGACGCAGTGACGGTTTGATAGAGACTTGCCTCATCGGCAGCGCTTGCCAGCGGCGCATATGCAGCAGATTGTTTGAGCATGTCTTCTCGCGCAGCTTTCAATCGAGTCACGGTAATTGTCTGAGCCTGCGGGTCAGTCTGTGCAATCAATCGCCGGGCATCCAGTCGCAAACGCAGCGTGGCGCTGCTTATTTTGTTAGCCTGTATGATGCTGGCCATCGCGTCCTTTTCCAGCGATTCCATGCTGGCCCGTAACTCGCCCATTTTCCATAGCGCGATCCCTCCCAGCGCGATGAGCAGGCAGGTGATCAGCATAAAGCTCATCCCGGCACGAACAGCGACCTTGACGTTTCTCATCTTGTTACCTTCGGAGGTGGGTACGGCGTGGACAATCTCGGAACACAGTCGATACCTTCAGTCGCCCGATTGAACAGGGACGTCACTCAAGAGGTCGACAATTGAAATTCGATATACCGCTTTCCCGAGGAAATCATATCGGGAATAAAAGTGCACAATCCGAGGAAACGAAAACAGACAAGAGATGCAATAAGACAGCAATTGCATAACCGTAGGATTACGACTGAAATACTAAAAACTAAAGTGTATAGCCATCTGATATCACGAGTATAACACCGCGCAACTCCGTGCAATGCAAAAGCTTCAGCCTTTGTGAAATAAATTTCATCAAAGTCCATACGCTCAGGCTTTTCACATCAACTTATTGATTAATATGCCGTTTATACGCAACCACAAATCGGGCATTTGCCCAGGGCTCAAATGCGTTTGAGCACACGGGCATGCAAACGAGTGCAGGAAGTGTCGCGAGGCGCGATGACCGGACCGTTACCGATCGGTTCATCGCGCACCGGATCAGCTACGCGCCATGATTTTCCAGGCGCGGTGGATCTTGCCGTTACGGGCAAAGTCCTGGTCGATGGTGTGCGCGGTAATGTCCTCGACCGCATAACGCTGACTCAGGTTTTCATCGAGCACAAACTTGCGGAAGTTGTTGGAGAAGTACAACACGCCCCCCGGCGCCAGACGCGCCATGGCCAGATCGATCAGCTCGACCTGATCACGCTGGACATCAAAAATGCCTTCCATGCGCTTGGAGTTGGAGAACGTCGGCGGGTCGATGAAGATCAGGTCGTACTCGTCGCGGTTGGCCTGCAGCCAGGCCATCACGTCGCCCTGCTCCAGACGATTCTTGTCGGAGAAACCGTTCAGCGACAGGTTACGACGCGCCCAGTCCAGATAGGTCCGCGACAGGTCGACGCTGGTGGTGCTGCGCGCACCGCCCTTGGCAGCATGCACACTGGCCGTCGCCGTATAGGCAAACAGGTTCAGGAAGCGCTTGCCCGACGCTTCGCGCTGAATACGCATGCGCATCGGCCGGTGATCGAGAAACAGCCCGGTGTCCAGGTAGTCGGTCAGATTGACCAGCAACTTGACGCCGCCTTCGCTGACTTCCAGAAACTGGCCCTGAGCACTCTGGCGCTCGTACTGTTTGGTGCCGCTCTGACGCTCGCGACGCTTGATCACCACGCGGTTCTTGTCGATGTTCAGTGCTTGCGGAATGGCCGCCAGCGCATCGAACAGCCGCGCTGACGCCTTTTCCGGATCAATGGACTTGGGTGCTGCGTATTCCTGAACATGCACCCAGTCGTGATACAGATCGATCGCCAGCGAGTATTCAGGCATGTCGGCGTCATACACGCGGTAGCAATCGATCCCTTCGCGACGCACCCACTTGCCCATCAGCTTGAGGTTCTTTTGCAGGCGATTGGCAAACATCTGCCCGCCTTCGCTCAGGCGCGCCTGTTCGACCACCACCGGTTCCGGCTTGATCGGGTTGCCGTTCTTGTTGAGTTTGCGCTCAACGACTTCAACCTCGACAGGGTTTTCGCGTTCGATCTGACGCTGCTCGGGGGTGCGTCGCTCGCCGGTCACGAACTGGTCAGGCGTGACCTTGATCAGCAGCAGCTTGCACGGCAAGGCGCCGTTCCAGAACGAATACTGTTTGTGGCTGCGAATACCCATGCGCTTGCCCAGGTCCGGCGCGCCGGTGAACACCGCAGCTTCCCAGTTAAGGCACGCCTGACGCAGGCGCTCGCCAAGGTTCTGGTAGAGATACAGCAGACTGGCTTCATCTCCCAGACGCTCGCCGTACGGAGGGTTGCAGATCACCAGGCCTTTCTGATTCTGATCGGGACGCGGCTCGAAGGTCGCGACTTCGCCCTGATAGACCTTGATCCAGTCGCTCAGGCCGGCACGCTCGATGTTATTGCGCCCAGGCTGGATCAGTCGAGGATCGGCCTCGTAACCGCGAATCCATGAAGGTGTCTTGGCCAACCCGGCTTCGGCGCGGGCCAGTGCTTCGTCGTGCAGCTTGCGCCACAGCGCCGGGACATGACCCAGCCAGGCCGAGAAGCCCCAGCGTTCACGCTTGATGTTCGGCGCGATGTCGGCGGCGATCATCCCGGCCTCGACCAGGAAGGTACCGACACCGCACATCGGGTCAGCCAGCGCGCCGCCCTCGGCAGCAATACGCGGCCAGCCAGCGCGGATCAGAATGGCGGCGGCGAGGTTTTCCTTCAGCGGTGCAGCGCCCTGCTGCAGACGGTAACCGCGCTGGTGCAGGCTGTGCCCGGACAGGTCGAGGGACAGAATGGCCTCACCGCGATCCAGACGCAGGTGCACGCGCAAATCGGGGTTGATCTTGTCAACCGAAGGGCGCTCGCCATCCGGGGTGCGCAGCTTGTCGACGATCGCATCCTTGACCTTCAGTGCACCGAAATGGGTGTTGTCGATGCCCGAACCATGACCACTGAATTCCACCGCAATGGTGCCGTCGGATTCGAGATGATCCTGCCACTCGACATCCAGTACGCCGTGGTACAGGTCTTCGGCATCCTTCATCGGGAAGCGCTTGAGCACCAGCAACACGCGGTTGGCCAAGCGCGACCAGAGACACAGCCGGTAAGCGGTCTCCATGTCCGCCGAGCCGCGAATGGCTGAGGTGTGTTCACGGGTCTCTTGCAGACCCAGCGCAGTGGCTTCCTCGGCAAGCAGGCCTTCAAGGCCTTTGGGGCAAGTGAGGAAAAGTTCGTAGCGATCCGACATGTGTATTCCAGGGCCTGAGCCGTCTGCGGCGGGCAACGCATTGCCCTGCCAGATTTGAACAGGCGTCTTTCATGGAGAACGCCTGCGTGGCACGTGATGTGTGCCGGTCCACCGCATGATCCTGTCATGTCATTGCGGCAGTTTTGGCGCGTATTAGAACAGATATCAGGCAGGGCGACGTCGGCAATAAAAGCACGCAATCAAAAGTCGTGTTTTGAAAAGTCACATTTTTGCAGCCTCTTTATGACCCTTCGTCGCTTAAGCAGCCAAGGCATTGAGCCAGTATATGAGCCTGATAAGCGATCTCAATGGGCTCGCAACACCCCATGTTCACGGGGCTGCAGAAAAAATCAGGGTTGAAACAGGTCTGCGCTTATTGCTCGACAGACCTGAATGTGACGTGCTTATGACAAAACGATCATTCACACCGCCCTGCGCTTTGGTTAGAAATCGTCTCAGGTCATCGCTGCAATGGTGATGGCATCAAGGCCCGCGACGCCGGCAGCGGGCCCCAACGGCAGAAGATTCTGCCCGACCTCATCACGGGGTCTCAGGGATATTACAGTCAACAGACGAGGGCATTACCCTATGAGAAGACTTAAGCGTGATCCGTTGGAAAGAGCATTTTTACGCGGTTATCAATACGGCGTTCATGGTAAATCCCGTGAGCTTTGCCCTTTTACTCTACCGTCAGTACGCCAGGCATGGATCAATGGCTGGCGCGAAGGACGCGGCGACAACTGGGACGGTATGACCGGCACTGCGGGCATCCACAGACTCAACGAACTTCACGCGGTCGGATGAGGCGATTCACATCAAAGACTTTCAGGCCTCTGTCGGGCCATACATGACTGACTGATTCACACCTGCACCATGCACGCCCGACCCGGGCGGCGGGCCAACGCCCAGGGGCTCTCTTGCAGAGCCCCTTTTTTTACCCCGGGCTCAGCGTGCAGCGCGAGGCATTGCCGCAATGGCATCCACTGACTCGCGAATCAGCGCAGGGCCCTTGTAGATGAACCCCGAATAGATCTGCACCAGACTGGCACCCGCAGCGATCTTCTCAGCGGCATGCCGGCCTTCGGTGATCCCCCCGGCGGCGATGATCGGCAGACGACCCGCGAGCTCACCGGCCAGAACCTTGACGATGTGCGTGCTTTTTTCCCGAACCGGCGCGCCCGATAAACCGCCCGCCTGATCAGCATGCGGAAGGCCTTCGACGCCTTGGCGGCTCAGCGTGGTGTTGGTAGCAATGACTGCGTCCATACCGGACTCGATCAGGGCTGCGGCCACCAGCACGGTCTCTTCGTCGGTCATGTCCGGGGCAATCTTGATCGCCAGCGGCACACGCCTGCCATGCCGTTGCGTCAGTTCCTGCTGGCGCAGGCTCAGGGCCTGGAGCAGTTGCTTGAGCGAATCGCCGAACTGCAGGCTGCGCAGCCCCGGCGTGTTGGGCGAACTGACGTTGACCGTGACGTAGCTGGCATGGGCATAGACCTTGTCCAGGCAGATCAGGTAATCGTCGACCGCGCGCTCGACCGGCGTGTCGAAGTTCTTGCCGATATTGATGCCCAGAACGCCGCGATACTTTGCCGCTTCGACACGGGACACCAGGTTGTCGACACCCAGATTGTTGAAGCCCATGCGATTGATGATCGCCTCGGCGTTGGGCAGGCGGAAAATACGCGGCTTGGGATTGCCCGGCTGCGGACGTGGCGTCACCGTGCCGATCTCGACGAAACCGAAGCCCAGTTGCGCGAAGCCATCGATGGCCGCACCATTCTTGTCCAGGCCGGCTGCCAGCCCCACGGGGTTGGGAAACTCAAGGCCCATCACACTGACAGGCAACTTCGCCGGGGACTTGCTCAGCAGGCCGTTGAGGCCCAGCCGTCCGCCTGCACCGATCAGATCCAGCGACAGGTCATGAGAGGTTTCCGGGGAAAGTTTGAACAGTAACTGGCGGGCCAGGTTATACATGGCGGGATGGGCTCGTGAGCAGCTGAATTCAGGGTGGCGATTATAGACGTGTGCGGGCCTGTCAGGCGAGGCGCGCGACAAACTTGTTGCTCGCCCTCCCCCGGCGATGGCATATGCCTTGCTTGAAACCGCTATCGGCACTCACTCCAACGGCGGAGCGGTGCATGGACAACGGCGTCGCTTCAGCCCCTTGCACTGGCACTCAGCGTTATATACAGCCCTGGAAAGCCCGAATTACAGGGTTTTTCACGCTTCTGCCAGAAGGGCGTAGGAGCGAACTTGTTCGCGAAGACCGTGTTTCAGACGATAGATTTTCAGCGATTGTACCGGCCCTTTCGCGAACAAGTTCGCTCCTACCGCCTCCGGCCAGAATCAAAAACAGACTTGTATATAACGAAGAGCGACTCGGCATCGGGTCGGACGACGCCTTTTTTCTGGACGGACCTTTGATGAAGCACGCGCGATGAACGAACGAACCGGTAATGCGCTGGACTGGGTGGCCGGTAGCGACGCCCCGGAAATGAACAGCCTGGACGTGGGCTTCATGGCATTGACCGACTGTGCCCCGCTGGTGGTCGCGGCCACTCAGGGTTTCGCCCAGCCTTACGGCCTGAGCCTGAACCTCGAGCGTCAGACTTCCTGGGCCGGGCTGCGCGACAGACTGGTCAGCGGGCGGTTGCAGGCGGCACACAGCCTGTACGGCCTGATCTACGCGGTGGAACTGGGCATCAGCGGTGGCCCGGCGACCGACATGGCCATCCTCATGGGACTCAACCAGAACGGCCAGTGCATCAACCTGTCCCGCGAGTTGCAGCAGGCCGGCGTGATCACTCCTGAAGCACTGGACAAGCACGCGCACCAAAGCGGCTCAAAGCTGACCTTCGCGCAGACCTTTCCCACCGGCAACCATGCCATGTGGCTCTACTACTGGCTGGCCAGTCAGGGCATTCATCCGCTCGATGATGTGACCAGTGTCGTGGTGCCGCCCACGCAAATGGCGCAACACCTGCAGGCCGGGCGCATCGACGGTTTCTGCGTCGGCGAACCCTGGGGCGCCAGCGCCGTACAGCAGCAACTGGGCTTCACCATGGCGACCAGCCAGTCGATCTGGCCGGATCACCCGGGCAAGGTGCTCGGCTGTACCCGAGAGTTTGTCGAGCAGAACCCCAACACCGCCAGAGCGCTGATCATGGCCGTACTGGAAGCGAGCCGCTTCATCGAGGAAAACGATCATAACCGGCGCAGCACCGCACAACTCCTAAGCGGTGCCGATTACCTGGACACCTCAGTGGACTGCATAGAGCCGCGTTTGCTCGGCCAGTACAGCGACGGTCTCGGCAATCACTGGCAAGACCCTCACGCGGTCAGCTTCCATGCCCAGGGACAGGTCAACTACCCCTGGCTGTCCGACGGCATGTGGTTCATGACCCAGTTCCGACGCTGGGGCCTGTTGCGCGAAGACCCGGACTACCTGGCGGTGGCCAGCCGCGTTCAGCAACTCGACCTGTACCGTCAGGCAGCCAGTGCACTGGGCATCGACGTACCCGCCGCAACCTTGCGCAGCAGCCAGCTGATCGATGGCAGGGTCTGGGACGGCAGCGATCCGGCGGGCTACGCGCGTAGCTTCAAGCTCCACTCGCTGGCCGACGACGTGCCCGCTGTGGCCAGTCGTTGACGGAGAACGTAACCATGCTGCGTATCCTGCTTATCAATGACACCGCCAAAAAGGTCGGCCGCCTCAGGTCAGCCTTGATAGAGGCCGGTTTCGACGTGATCGACGAATCCGGACTGATCATCGACCTGCCCGCGCGCGTTGAAGCCGTGCGCCCGGACGTCATCCTGATCGACACTGAATCACCTGGTCGCGACGTGATGGAGCAAGTGGTGCTGGTCAGCCGCGACCAGCCACGGCCCATCGTGATGTTCACCGACGAGCACGATCCGGGCGTGATGCGCCAGGCGATCAAGTCCGGAGTCAGCGCTTATATCGTCGAGGGTATCCAGGCGCAACGGCTGCAACCGATTCTGGATGTGGCGATGGCGCGCTTTGAAAGCGATCAGGCGCTGCGCGCGCAACTGCATGCACGCGATCAGCAACTGGCCGAGCGCAAGCGCATCGAACTGGCCAAGGGGCTGCTGATGAAGATGAAGGATTGCAACGAAGAAGACGCTTACACGCTGATGCGGCGTCAGGCGATGAGCCGCCAGCAGAAGCTGATTCAGGTGGCCGAGCAGATTATCGCGATGAGCGAACTGCTGGGCTGAAGCCAGGAAGAACGCCTGTCCGTACAGGCGTTCTTCACAGGTTACAGGGGCGCAGCCTGTCAGCTCAGTTGCACATCCTTCATCGCCGGCACATAGCCGTAGTCATACTCTTCCTGCACGAACGAGCGGTCGCCCTTCAACAGGATCCTGACCGTCGGCGCCTCGGTGCCGCCGATACGGTAGTCATCGCCGCTGGTGGGCACGCTGTCGATGAACGATGTCACCAGACCGTTCGGCATCACGCAGTGGGAGTACGTCTGGAAAGGCTGTGCAGGCGGATTGCCCAGCACCAGTCCGGATGCGTTCATCGGCCGGTAAGGCCCGAACAAATGCTCGCCCACAAAACCGTAAACGCCATCCGGCCCGGTCACACCGTCGGCATACGTAAACTTGTGACTAATGGTGAACAAATAATACTTACCGTCCTGAAAGACATAATGCGGACGTTCGGTCTGATCATTGACACCCACCGCAGTCACCAGTGGCGGTAATATTTCCCATTCTTCACCGCTGAGATCTTTAGCAACCGCCAGACCGATACAGCCCACTTGAAAACGCGCACCCCCAACTTCTTCATGGCCGGTTGGCACCGGGCCAAGTTCTGCAGCACCAACGGTATGCGTACCGCGTTCGCCGGCAACATTACCTTCAAAGACCATATACAACTTGCCATCATTGGGATCAATAAACGGACTCGGGTCGCGGAAGTTCCATGTCGAGTTCTGCGCTTCGGTTTGATAATAAGTGCCATCGGCCTCGAACAGTTTCTTGACCTGGGTAAAGTCTTTCAACTCCACGCCCTGATCGGAGGTCACGATACGGCCGCGTACTTTGGCAATCGTCGCCCCCGGTGTCACGCAGGTGTAGTACAGATCGATATCACCCTTGTCATTCAACAGTACCGGTGTGCCCGCCCACTCGCGGGTGGTGGGCGACACGCCTTCGGCCATGACCCGGCCACCGAAGATCCAGTTCTTGCCGGTACGCGAATACCAGTAGCACATGCGCGCCCGCCCGTGACGATCTTCCCAGTCGCGCTTGATGTCGTAGCGGCCGTTGGCGCCGAGATACTGCGGGTCGTCGGGGTGGCGATCAGCTGTCAGCGTGACGATGACCGACCAGCCGTTGACTGAGACCACCGTGCCGTCAAGCTCGCGCAACGGCATGGTGTCCCAGATGAAGACCTTATCACTCATGACCGGGAAGTCCGGTTTTACCAGCGGCTGCGTGGTGGTCGGGTCATTTTCATTGACCTTCAAAGCATCGGCACGGGACCAGACGGTAGGGACGTAATTGATGTTACTCATGATGATGATGTCCTTTGCAGGCGCCTGTACAAGCAGCGCGTATAGGAAGACAACACGGCAGGCACGGGTGCAATGCCGAGGTGCAGAGTGTGTCGGGCATTCAGGTGTCGGGGACAACCGGAAACCGAGAAAAGAGCGAGTAGCCGATAACTTCTTACACAGTAAGCCTTTATCGAAATTGACTGGCAAACTGCAACTACAGATTACCGGATTGAAAAGTGAAAACACTTTCTGTTGATCAAGCGTCACACGTTGCGACAGAAGCGATGCTCTCAGAGATACTCCACAAAGTAAATTAAATATTTAAGGCGCTGTTATCGTACAACCGCGACGGGCCGCGTATTAATTCATATATATTAAGGCCGTCATAGAGACGCATTGAAACAGCATCACAATGACAGTACTTACGCCTAAAACTGATGGCACATTAAATAATATTAAATAACTCCAATGTTAATGAACCAATCCTGATTTTATTAACATGCCCGTGCCTGTTGCTTGATACGGACTGCGCAAATGTTTATCTGGCTTTTCGCCGCCATGCCCTTTTTTGCAGCGCGTCTGCTGGCCGACGCCCGGTTCAAGGTCATACATCAACTCACCACCCAGCCGCTAAAGACCCTGCAACCTGCCTGCAACGTGCGGCCGGCGCGCTTGCACGGCCCTTGGCCCGTCTATTGCTAAAGCAATCGCACCGGTAGCCAACGGCGGCTATCACCTTTTACGACAAAGACGTCGCTCATCCCTTTCCACGCCAGTGGACAGAGAGGCGACGTTTTTTGCGTTTTGGCCCCGGCGCAGGGGCCGGTGGAGTCGCCGTCATTCGGAACACTCCACCACAGCGTCTGAATAACCCGTGTCGTGGTCATGGCCCGACTGACTAACTAGCAGATGATGAGGTGTGCACATGGATACAAGCTTCTGGAAGGCAGGCCACAAACCGACCCTGTTCGCGGCCTTTCTCTATTTCGACCTGAGTTTCATGGTCTGGTACCTGCTTGGTCCGCTGGCGGTGCAGATTGCCACTGACCTGCAGCTGACCACTCAGCAACGTGGCCTGATGGTCGCCACACCGATTCTGGCGGGTGCGGTGCTGCGCTTCTTCATGGGCCTGCTGGCCGACCAGCTGTCGCCCAAGACCGCCGGAATCATCGGCCAAGTGATCGTCATCGGCGCGCTGCTGGCTGCCTGGCAACTGGGCATTCACACCTACGGCCAGGTGCTGGTGCTGGGTGTGTTCCTCGGTATGGCCGGTGCTTCGTTCGCCGTCGCGCTGCCCCTGGCGTCGCAATGGTATCCAGCGCAGCATCAGGGCAAGGCCATGGGCATCGCCGGTGCGGGCAATTCCGGCACTGTACTGGCCGCGCTGATCGCGCCGGTGCTGGCCGCCAGTTTCGGTTGGAGCAACGTCTTCGGTCTGGCACTGATCCCGCTGGTCCTGACCCTGATCGCCTTCACCCTGATGGCACGCAACGCCCCGCAACGCAGCAAACCCAAATCCATGGCGGACTACCTCAATGCGCTGGGTGATCGTGACAGCTGGTGGTTCATGTTTTTCTACAGCGTGACGTTCGGTGGTTTCATTGGCCTGGCCAGCGCCCTGCCCGGCTATTTCAACGACCAATACGGTTTGAGCCCGATCACTGCCGGTTACTACACCGCTGCCTGCGTCTTCGGCGGCAGCCTGATGCGTCCGCTGGGTGGCGCGCTGGCCGACCGTTTCGGCGGGATTCGCACGCTGACCGTGATGTATGCGGTTGCCGCCATCGGCATCGCCGCCGTGGGCTTCAACCTGCCAAGTTCGTGGGCAGCACTGGCGCTGTTCGTGGCCGCCATGCTGGGCCTGGGGGCCGGCAACGGCGCGGTATTCCAGCTGGTACCGCAGCGCTTCCGCAAGGAAATCGGGGTCATGACCGGCCTGATCGGCATGGCGGGTGGCATCGGTGGTTTCCTGCTGGCCGCCGGCCTGGGCGCCATCAAACAGAACACCGGCGACTACCAGTTGGGCCTGTGGCTGTTCGCCGGCCTGGCGGTACTGGCCTGGTTCGGCCTGCTGAACGTCAAGCGTCGCTGGAGAACCACCTGGGGTTCGGCCGCAGTCACGGCGGCTCGGGTCTGAAGCGCCGATGACCCTGCAACTGCAGTTCGCGCAATTCAGCGCCAGCGGACCGCGAGCGGAGAATCAGGACGCCGTGCGCCTGGTCACGCCAGTCCCGGCGCTGGCGGCCAGCAAAGGCTATCTGTTCGCCCTTGCCGACGGCGTCAGCCAGTGTGCCGACGGCGCACTGGCCGCGCAGTCCACCCTCCAGGCGCTGGCCCTCGACTATTACGCCACGCCGGAAACCTGGGGCGTGGCGCAGTCCCTTGATCGCCTGCTGCTGGCGCAGAATCGCTGGCTGCTGGCCAACGGCCTGTTGACCACCCTCAGCGCTCTGGTACTGCGCGGTCGGCGCTTCACCCTCGCCCATGTCGGCGACTGCCGGGTTTATCGCTGGCAAACCGGGACGCTCAAACGCATCAGTGAAGATCACGTCTGGGAACAGGCCGACATGCAGCATGTACTCAAGCGTGCGCTGGGCCTGGATCAGTACGTGGTCATGGATTACCTGGACGGCGAACTGTGTGAAGGCGAGCGCCTGCTGCTGGTCAGCGACGGGGTCTGGGCGACGCTGGGCGATGCGAGCATTCGCTCGATTCTGGGCGAACAGCACGACCTCGACGCGGCGGTGAAAACCCTGGTCAGCGCGGCGCACCTGGCCGGCAGTCAGGACAATGCCAGCGCCCTGCTGATTCAGGTCGACACGCTCGGCGAGGATGATCTGGGGGACGCGTTGCTGCAGTTGCAACAATGGCCGCTGCCACCCGCGCTCAAGGCCGATCAGGCATTCGAGGGCTGGAAAGTCGGCAACGTCGTGGCGCAATCGCGCCAGTCCATCGTATATCGGGTCACCGATATCCATGAGCAACCCTGGCTGTTGAAAACCCTGCCGGCCAGTCGCCATGACGAAACTGGCGCCGGTCAGGGGCTGCTGCTGGAGGAGTGGTTTCTGCGCCGGGTCGCCGGGCGCTTCTTTCCCGAGATACACCCGCTGACAGACCGCCAGCATCTGTATTACGTGATGCGCGAGTATCCCGGGCACACACTGGCCGAGCGCTTCACTGACAACGGGCCGTTGCCGCTGGCCCAGTGGCAGGACCTCGCCACCCGGCTGCTACGGGCCACGGGCCTGCTGCATCGACGCAACATCATCCATCGCGATATCAAACCGGAAAACCTGCTGCTGGCCGACGACGGCGAGTTGCGCCTGCTGGATTTTGGCCTGGCGTTCTGCCCGGGCCTTTCGGCGGTCAACACCGAAGACCTGCCCGGCACACCGAGCTATATAGCACCGGAGGCCTTCAACGGTGCCGAACCGCATCCGCAGCAGGACCTCTACGCGGCAGGCGTCACTTTGTATTACCTGCTGACAGGGCAATACCCTTACGGCGAGATCGAAGCCTTTCAGCACCGTCGCTTCGGCGCACCGATACCTGCCAGCCGTTATCGGCCGGATCTGCCGCAGTGGCTGAGCCAAAGCCTGGACAAGGCACTGCACGCCGACCCGAACCAGCGCTACGAAACCGCTGAACAGTGGTTGCTGGAACTGGAGCAAGCCGAGCATCGTCCGTTGGTGACAAAACCGCGTCCGCTGCTGGAACGCGAACCACTGAAAGTCTGGCGAACACTGGCGCTGCTCTCCCTGCTGTTCAATCTGGTGCTGGTGATCGGGTTGCTGGGCCGCCACTGAGCCCTTGCGCCCCGCTTCTGTGCAACGCGCCTCAGCGCAGTGCAGAAAAGGCCTGGGTTATCGACTGCACACCGCGCAGGCCGGCAGATGCGAGTTGGCACAAGCACTGCATGGTCTCTTGCAGATAATTCATAACACGCAGCCCTCAACGATGAAGGCTGCGTCTCCCGAGAGAACGGGACCGGACAAAGGCGTCCTCGTCAGGCCACTGACGGGACGCCTTTTTTTGTTTGCGCGAAACGTGTCGAGCACGCGCTGCAGTGACTCGGAGGCAAGATGACCAAACTCAAACTGGTGATGATCGGCAACGGCATGGCCGGCGTGCGCACACTCGAAGAGTTGCTGAAACTGAGCGAAGACCTTTACCACATCACGGTCTTCGGCGCCGAGCCACACCCCAATTACAATCGCATCCTGCTGTCGCCGGTGCTGGCTGGCGAACAGAATTTCGAAGACATCGTGCTCAACGATCTCGACTGGTACCAACGCAATGGAATCGAGTTGTTGCTCAACCGCCGCGTGGTGAAGATCGATCGCATCAAACGCCTGGTGATCGCCGATGACGGCACCCAGGCCCACTATGATCGGCTGCTGATTGCCACCGGTTCGCGGCCGTTCATACTGCCGATCCCCGGCAACACGCTGAACGGCGTCATCGGTTATCGCGACATCAGCCACACGCGGCAGATGATCGACACCGCCGTCACGCACAAACGCGCAGTCGTCATCGGCGGCGGCTTGCTCGGACTGGAAGCGGCCAATGGCTTGAGCCTGCGCGGCATGCAAGTCACGGTAATTCATAACGGCCAGACGCTGTTGGAGCGCCAACTGGACAAGACCAGCGGGCGGATGCTGCAAGCGGCACTGGAAAAGCGCGGCCTGAGCTTTCGCCTCGACGAACAGACCAACGCCCTGCTCGGCGATGATCAGGGCCGCGTAACCGAGGTGCAATTCAACAACGGCGACAGGATCGATGCCGATCTGGTGGTCATGGCCGCAGGCATACGGCCCAATACCGAATTGGCCGAGCAAGCCGGCCTGCCCTGTAACCGCGGCATTCTGGTCAATGACACCTTGCAGACCTACGACCCGCGCATCTACGCGATTGGCGAATGCGTCAGCCACCGCGGCATTGCCTATGGGCTGGTGGCGCCGCTGTTCGAGCAGGCGCGGGTCTGCGCCAATCACCTTGCGCAACTGGGCTTCGCGCGTTATCCGGGTTCGGTCACCTCGACCAAGCTTAAAGTCACCGGCATCGACCTGTTTTCCGCCGGGGATTTCCTCGGCGGTGAAGGCACTGAAAGCATCACCCTTTCCGATCCCATTGGCGGCGTCTACAAGAAGCTGGTGATCAAGAACGACGTACTGGTCGGCGCCTGCCTGTACGGCGACACCGCCGACGGCAACTGGTACTTGCAGCAGATCCGTGATGGCCAGGGAATCGACGCCATACGCGATCATCTGATGTTCGGCAAACCCGCTGCTGCGCAGGCGGCCTGCGCATGAACAGCCTTGCCCTTCACACCCCTCGGATCACGGCATCGACCTGCTGCTATTGCGGCGTGGGCTGCGGCGTACTGATCGAACATGACGGCGAGCATATTCTCGGCGTCAGCGGCGACCCGAAGCACCCGGCCAACTTCGGCAAGCTGTGCAGCAAAGGTTCGAGCCTGCACCTGACCGGCGACATCGAAGCCCGCGCGCTGTACCCGGAACTGCGCCTGAGCAAAGGCCTGGCGCGCAGCGTCACCCATTGGGATACCGCACTGGAACACGCGGCCAATGTGTTTGCCGAGACCATTCGCGAACACGGCCCGGACAGCGTTGCCTTCTACATTTCCGGCCAGTTGCTGACCGAAGACTACTACGCGTTCAACAAGCTGGCGCGCGCCCTGATCGGCACCAACAATATCGACAGCAACTCACGGCTGTGCATGTCCTCCGCCGTGGCTGGCTATAAGCGCAGCCTGGGTGCCGATGCACCGCCCTGCAGCTACGAAGATATCGAACTGAGCGACTGCGTGATGATCGTCGGCAGTAACATGGCGTACGCGCACCCGATTCTGTTTCGTCGTCTGGAAGAAGCAAAAAACCATCGTCCGCAGATGAAACTCATCGTCATCGACCCACGGCGCACCGACACCTGCGAGCTGGCCGACCTGCACCTGGCGATTCAGCCCGGCACGGACGTCGCGCTGTTTCACGGCATCCTTCATATACTGATGAACGAACGCCTGATCGACCCGGCGTTCATTGCCGCGCACACGCAGGGCTATGAGGAACTGGCCACGCTGGTCCATGATTACCCGCCTGAGCACGTGGCCGCCCTCTGCGGCATTACTCTGGAACAGCTGCACACCTGCGCCCGTTGGGTGGGCGAAGCGCCGGCTTTTCTGTCGCTGTGGTGCATGGGGCTGAATCAGTCTACGGCCGGCAGTGCGAAAAACAGCGCGCTGATCAACCTGCACCTGGCGACCGGCCAGATTGGCAAACCCGGCGCAGGTCCCTTCTCACTCACCGGCCAGCCCAACGCCATGGGCGGACGCGAAACCGGCAGCCTGTCCAACCTGTTGCCTGGCCATCGCGACGCGGCAAATCCTCAGCATCGTCAGGAGGTTGCAGATTACTGGGGCGTCGACAGTCTGCCCGCCAGCCCCGGCCTTTCCGCCATCGAACTGTTCGAGCAATTGCAAAACGGGACAATCAAAGCCCTGTGGATTGCCTGCACCAACCCGGCACAGTCACTGCCCGACCAGAACCGCATCAGGCAAGCGCTGGAAACCTGCCCGTTCGTGGTACTCCAGGAAGCGTTCAAAACCACCGAAACTGCGCGTTACGCCGATCTGTTGCTGCCTGCTGCCAGCTGGGGCGAGAAAGAAGGCACGGTGACCAACTCCGAACGGCGCATCTCCAACGTGCGCAAGGCCATCCAGGCGCCCGGCGAAGCGCGCTCCGACTGGGCAATCACGGTGGATTTCGCCCAGCGCCTGCAACAACGCCTGCAACCCGACGCCCCCGCGCTGTTCGATTTCGCGACACCCAAAGCCTTGTTCGATGAGTTCAAGGGCCTGACAGTCGGGCGCGATCTGGACATGTCCGGGATCGACCGCGAGCTCATCGACCAGCAGGGCCCGCAGCAATGGCCCTTCCCGCGTGGCGCCAGCAGCGGCACACAGCGCCTGTACAGCGAGGGTATCTTTCCCACCGATTCAGGCCGCGCGCAGTTTCTGTCCGAGCCTTACATCGCCGCCAGGGAATTGCGCGATGCCGACTACCCACTGACGCTCAATACCGGCAGGCTGCGTGATCAATGGCACGGCATGAGCCGCACCGGCACCGCTGCGCGCTTGTTCGGGCATGTCAGCGAAGCTGTGTTGAGCATCAATCCGCAGGACATGCTCAGCCATGACCTGCAGCCCGGCGATCTGGTCAAACTGATCAGCCGGCGCGGCGAGCTGCTGTTGCCGGTCAGCAGTGAGGACAGCGTTGCAGTCGGCCAGGCCTTTGTGCCGATGCATTGGGGCGACAGGTTCCTCAAGGGGGGTGTCAACGTTCTCACCCAGCCGGCCTTCGATCCGATCTCGAAACAACCGGAACTCAAGCACGCCGGCGTCAGGATCGAAAAAGCCCACCTGCCTTGGCAGTTCTTTGCGCTGGTCGAGGGCAACGTGCAGCAACGGATGGAAACGCTGCGCGCCTTGTGTGACACCTTCACTTACCTGAGCATGGGCCTTGCCGGACGCGGGCGACCGGCTCTGGTAATACGCGCCGCCAGCGCAGAAGCACCCGATTCAGCGCTGCTGCAGCAGATTGATCGTGTACTGGGCCTGGATGAGGGACCGGTCATGGCGTATGACGACCCCAAACGCTCGATCGGCAAGCGGGTACGGATTGACGATGATCGTATTACCGCGATTCGCCTGGCCGGCGAAACACTTGCCCGGCATTGGTTGCAGACGTTGTGGCTGGAAGAACGCGTTGAGGCTTCGTTGCGACGCTGGCTGTTGGCACCGTTGAGCAGCGAACCGGGCAAAGACTCGACACAGACTCGCGACAAGACCTTGTGCAACTGCATGAATGTCAGCCAGAACGCAGTCATGAGCGCTATCGAGCGTGGGCTGGACCTGAATCAACTCAAGACACAGTTGGGCTGCGGCACTCAGTGCGGCTCCTGCGTGCCGGAAATAAGAAGACTGATCCATACCGTGGCGGTTACAGAATGAGGAATGCGGCATGAGCGCAAAAGTATGGCTGGTAGGCGCGGGCCCCGGCGACCCGGAATTGCTGACCCTCAAGGCAGTACGCGCCTTGCATGAAGCCGACGTGGTGCTGATCGACGATCTGGTCAACCCCGCAGTGCTGGAGCATTGTCCGGGGGCGCGGGTGATCGCGGTCGGCAAGCGCGGCGGTTGCCGCTCGACGCCGCAAGCGTTTATCCATCGCCTGATGCTGCGCTACGTACGTCAGGGCAAATGCGTGGTCCGCCTCAAAGGCGGCGATCCGTGCATCTTCGGACGTGGTGGTGAAGAGGCTCAATGGCTACAGGAGCGCGGTGTCGCCGTGGAGCTGGTCAACGGCATTACAGCGGGTCTTGCCGGTGCAACACAGTGCGGCATTTCGCTGACCCTGCGCGGTATAAGCCGTGGCGTGACACTGGTCACCGCCCACACTCAGGATGACAGCACGCTCAACTGGCAAGCGCTCGCGCAAGGCGGAACCACCCTGGTGGTTTACATGGGCGTGGCGAAACTGGCGGAAATTCGCGAGAGCCTGCTGGCAGGCGGAATGAGTGGCGAGATGCCGGTGGCGATGATCGAGAACGCTTCGCTGCCATGGCAGCGCGAATGCCGTAGCACCCTGAATGCCATGCAACAGGACGCAGCCGCTTTCCAGCTGAAGAGCCCCGCCATTCTGGTGATCGGCGCGGTTGCGGCTTACAGCAATGAGCTGCTGAATCAAAGCCTGATGGGCCACGCGCAGCTGAATGCCAGCTGACACCAGGCCCGTCTGAACAAGCACCCTGCCAAATCGCAGGCAAAGAAAAGCCCGGCCTGAGCCGGGCTTTTCAGTACAAGCGGCTAATTACTTAGCTTGAGCTTCTACTTCTGCTTCTACGCGACGGTTAACTGCGCGACCTGCTTCAGTTGCGTTGTCAGCAACTGGCTTGGTTTCGCCGTAACCAACCGAGTTTACGCGGCTAGCGCCAACACCGTACTGGTTAACCAGAACCTGTTTAACGGCGTTTGCACGACGCTCGGACAGTTTTTGGTTGTAAGCGTCAGGACCGACGGAGTCAGTGTGACCTTCAACAGTGGTGGTGGTCTGTGGGTACTGCTGCATGAAGTCAGCGAGGTTCTTGATGTCGCCGTAGCTGCTAGGCTTGACTACGGATTTGTCGAAGTCGAACTTCACGTCCAGCTCAACACGAACCACTTCGGCAACTGCTGGGCAGCCATCAGCGTCAACGGTAACGTTGGCTGGGGTGTCCGGGCACTTGTCGACGTTGTCGCACACGCCGTCGTTGTCGCTGTCGGAGCACACTTCAGCTACTGGAGCTGGAGCCGCTTCAACTTTCTTGCTGCCGCCGCCGAAGTTTACACCGATACCGACGCTTGGCGCCCACTCGGTGTTGCCTTGGTCGATGTTGTACTGAGCTTCAACGCCTGCACGGGCATAGAAGTTGTCAGTGAAGTACAGCTTGGCGCCGCCGCCGATGTTGGCGAAGGTGGAACCGTCACGGCCACGGCGAGCGTCTTGACCGATGCTCTGGTCAGAGAAGCCGGCAGATACGTATGGACGCAGCATGTCGCCTGGGTTGTTGAAGTGGTACAGAGCGTCCAGAGCAGTGTCTGCGCCCTTGATGTTCTTGCCGCTGTCGCTACGAACGTTGTGGACTTCGTCGTAGCCCAGACGCAGCTCAACATCGTCAGTCAGGAAGTAGCCAACGGAGCCGCCGAACAGGTTGCCGTCGTTTTTGAAGTTACGATCGCTGTCGTAGTACTCTTTCTTGGCGAAGCCTTCGATTTCGACCGCGCCTTGGCCTTGAGCCAGCGCGCCGAACGAAGTTGCGGCAACAATAGTACCAATGGCCAAGCCCAAGGTGTTTTTCAGTTTCATCCGTTAAATCCCCATCTGATGATTATTAAGCAGTCCCACACAGGGGGACAACTCAGCGGCAAGTCTACCAGACCTTGCCAGTTTGTTAGAGATATTTGCACCGTATTAAGTTTCGGCGATTCCCGCAAATTTCTCTCGTAATTTATCTAAAGCCCGCTTGTAACGCATTTTCGTTGCGCTCAAGCCCATGTGCATGATGTCAGCGATTTCCTGGAATTCAAGTTCTGCAACAAACCGCAGGACCAGAATCTCCCGATCGATCGGGTTCACATACACAAGCCAGCGATCAAGTCCGCCCCGTTCTTCAGGTTTGGGCGCCTTTTCTTCCGACGCTTCCTCAAGTGGATCCAGACTCAGCGCGTCCATCAAGCGACGCTTACGCCGTTCCTTCCTGTACTGCGTGATGCATTCATTGTAGGTGATGCTGTACAGCCAGGTTTTAAATTTAGATTTACCTTCAAAATTTTTCAACCCATACAACACTTTAAGCATCACCTCCTGACAGACATCGTCAGCGTCGCGATCGTTCCCCAGATAACGTGCACAGACGTTAAAAAGTGTTCTCTGGTAACGGCGCATCAATTCTTCGTAGGCCCGCGTCACATTGAACAGCTCAACGTGGGCGCGCGCAACCAGCTCCTCGTCTGAGAGCTCGTGTGGATCATAGCGCGTCGAAAACGGTTGAGGTTTATTCAAAACAAATCTTGCCGACAGTCAGGTCAATGTCCGCCATGGCCTGTATCGGCAACCTGGCGGCATACATTAGCAGGTTAACCGCTTAACGGCTGCTTACTCTCTGCTCGAGCAGGATGCGATTGGAAAACGACACCAGCTCCCCCTCGTCTGTCAGTAGCGTTGTCTTGACCGTACCGATTTCCTCGATCTGCCCTTCTGTATCCCCTATCTGGACCTGCTGCCCGACCTGAAACAGTTCACGGACGTAGATTCCGGCAATGATCTGCCCGGCAATTTCGCGACTGCCGAGGCCCAAGGCAAGCGCCACTGTCAGACCAACGGTAATCAGCGCAATCACGATAACGTGGTTCAGCAGGTCGGTTTTGACCTCGAGCTGGCTGATGGCAACCGAAATACTGATGATGATGACCAGCCCCTGGGCAATTCGCCCCAGGCCGGCAGAGTAATCGATCCCTACGCCTTCAGCAGCGCCGCGCACCAGGCCATTGACCAGTTGCGCCAGCAGCACTCCGACCAGTAGAACCAGCGCGGCACCAAATACCTTGGGCAAATACAGCGCCAGCATGTCCAGCGTGGCTGAGACCCTCTGCAGGCCCAATGATTCAGCGGCCGATACGAGAAATATAAGCAGAACGAACCAGTAGACGACCTTGCCGATCAGCGTGGAGACCGGCACCTTGACGCCAGCGCGGCCGATAATCTTGGTCAGGCCGGTACCGCCGACCAGACGATCAAGGCCCAGCTTGGCCAGCAATTTGGAGAGCAGTGCGTCGAGCAGCTTGGCGACGACAAAACCGAGCAGCACCACAACCAGGGCGCCGAACAGGTTGGGAATGAAGTTTGCGACTTTGGTCCACAATGCAGTCATTGCAGCAAGAAGGCTCTGGGTCCAGAGATTCAATTCCATGCTCAATCAGCCTTATCGATAGAACGCGCACCACTCGTGGTGCGACGAGAAACGGGAGAGACGTGGGCCGAGCCGTTGTTCACGGCAATCATAAGCGCCTCTGACCAGCGGCCCAGCAGCCCGAACAACACACCAGCGCCGACCTGGCGATTGGCGGTCTTCAGGACGCGTCCCAGACATGCATCATCATCCCGGCTGGAGGATGAAGAATTGAGCATGTCGCGTAAAGATTCTTCAAACGGATCGTGCATCAGGCACCTCACGTAATGTCATTCAAAGACGCGACGCGAAAACAACAAGTCACACAGGCTCGCCAAATAACCATCCAGGCTCGCCCTATACCCAACGCAAACGGCGGAACAGCCACCACTGCCCTGCGCCCAGTGCGACGATCAGCAGACAGGCCACCAGAAAGCCGTACGAACTGGCCGAACCCGGAATGCCGCCAACGTTGATACCCAGCAGACCGGTGAGAAAACTCATCGGCAGAAAGATACAGGTAATGATCCCGAAGCGGTACATGGTGCGGTTCATGTGCTCGCGCAGGCGCCGGTCCTCGGACTCCAGCAGCAGCCCCACCCGCTCGCGGGTCAGCTCGAGCTCTTCCAGATAACGGGTCAGGCTGTTGTTCAGCTCATTCCAGTAATCAGCGTCGTCATGGGCAAACCAGGACAGCTTGATGCGTGAAAGCTGACCATAAATATCTCGCTGCGGCCCAAGGAACCGACGCAGGCCGGCAGCGCGTCGACGGATGTGCAGCAGCTTGCCATGCTCGGGATTGTACCGTTCGTCGGCGTCGTTCTTTTCTTCCTCTTCATCGACCATTTCGGTCAGTTCACCCACCAGATCCTGAACCTTGTCAGTGAGGTGCTGCGCCAGGTGCAGGATCAGCTCCGAGGCGCCCTTCGGGCCTTTGCCCTGCCCCAGTAGCTCAATCAGTTCCTCGGTGGCACGCAGCGGACGCAGGCGCAGCGAGATCACCCGCTGCGCGGCGGCGAAGATACGCACCGAGACCATGTCTTCCGGCTCGGCACCGGGATTCAGATTCACACCGCGCAGAAACAGCAGCAGTTCCTGCTCCGGCAACGGCAGCAAGCGCGGCCGGGTGTTCTCTTCCAGCAACAGGTCGCAGGCAAACTCGCTCAGACCGCTGCCGGTACGCAGCCATGCATGTGTCTGCGGGTGGCTGCGGTCCCAATGCAGCCAGAGGCTTTCCTCTGGCTGCAACGCAAGGTCCTGCAATTCGGTTCGAGCGATGAAACGCGCCCCACCCTTACCGTCCAAAACGAGGGCATGAACCAGCCCCCACTGCGCGTTTGCTTCATCGAACATGGATACTTCGCTTATTCCGGCATGGTCAGGGTTGATGGGGAAATGATGACGCCATTGTTGTCGGCGTACAGGTACTCACCCGGGCGGAACGTCACGCCGCCAAAGGTCACCGGCACATTCAGCTCGCCTATGCCGCGCCTCTCGGTTTTCTTCGGATGACTGGCGAGCGCCTGGACACCCAGGTCGGTCTGGGCGATGACATCCACGTCGCGGATGCAGCCGTAGATCAACATGCCTTCCCAGCCGTTCTTTGCAGCCTTGTCTGCCAGCATGTCACCCAGCAGCGCGCAACGCAGCGAACCGCCGCCGTCGACGACCAGCACCTTGCCCTTGCCGTCGAGCTCGACTTGCTCCCTGACCTTGGAGTTGTCCTCGAAACATTTCAGCGTGACGATCTGGCCACCAAACGAATCGCGGCCGCCAAAATTGCTGAACATCGGCTCCACGACCTGAATCAGGTCCGGATAGGCGTCACACAGATCGGGGGTGAGGTAATGCATGGGGGCAACTCCTGTCATCGGCTATGAGGTCGCGCTTGATACAGACATTGAAATAGACACGACCGGCTGACGGTAACCATAGCGACTTTAACGGCTAACTGCCCACCGCGACCTGAAACTCTGCAACCTGTTCAGGAACGGACCGCTCGCCCAGCCACTCGATCACCCGCGGCCAGACCTGCTGCTGCGCGGCCTTGCTGACCAGCATCTGCACATGGTCGAAATCCTCGCTGAAGCCGTGTTCACGGCTCAGGCAGAGAAACTGCCTGTGCGCGCTGCCGATCTGCTCGAACAGCTCACGGCAAGCCCACACCGGATCCTGATGGTCGCCCGCCGCAGCGACAGCCAGAAGCGGCACCTGAACCGCGCTCAACCCTGCCCACCAGTTGTTGTCACGCTCACCGAAACGCCCGAACAACCCGTGCCAACGCATGCTTTCCAGAACCAGGCCAATCGGCTCGTCTTCCGGCCCGCGCTTGAAACGCGGTCCGGAGATATGCTCGAAGGACCTCAGCAGCCACTTCGCAGACCATTGCAGGGGCGGGACTTTCAGCGGCCAGTAGGTGCGGCTGACCTGGCTGCCGAACAGCGCCACGGACGCCGCAGTATCAGCCCCCAGGTACTGACCGCCCAAGGCTGCCGCCAGGCTCGTGCCGCCCAGCGAATGGCCGATCCAGTGCGGTATCTGGCCACTTTGCTCGACGATGAACGCGGCAATGGCTGGCAAATCGAAACGCGCGTAGTCCGCCACGCAATTGCTGCGGTAACTCAGGTTGCGAGCCGACAGGCCATGGCCGCGCATTTCAGGAATCCACACGTCATAACCGGCACGCGCCAGATACGCGCCCAGACCGATGCCCTTGGGCGAATACCAGAAACGCCGGTTGGAAAAGCTGCCATGCAGCAGGATGACCGGAGTGCCACGCACGTCGGGCTGATCGGCCCGCCCCAGCCGGGTTACCGCGAGTTCGACACTGGCGTCGGGACTGTTGGCAGGTTTGAGACGGTAGACGTCCTCGACCAGATCGCCACGACGCTCGGCGCTGATCAAGGCCACGGGAAAAAGCTGGCTGCTGCTCTGCATATCACTCTTTATCTGGTTTGACAGACGGGATGAAACCACGCGCTCCGGGGTCTCGCGGTGCGCCATAAAAAAGGCGGCTTCCGAAGAAACCGCCTCATTCAAACACCTGAACCACATGACGGCTCAGGCCGCGTTCGCGTCACACGGCAGCCCGGTGTTGCGAGGAATGCGCCTCAGGCGAGCCGCCGCCTGTCAGACAGGCGCCTGTGCCTCGGCGAGGAAGAACCAGGTCTCCAGTACCGAATCGGGGTTGAGCGAGACACTCTCGATGCCCTGATCCATCAGCCAGCGCGCCAGATCCGGGTGATCGGAAGGCCCCTGCCCGCAGATGCCGATGTACTTGCCGGCCTTGTTGCACGCCTGAATGGCGTTGGACAGCAGCTTCTTGACCGCCGGGTTACGCTCGTCGAACAGGTGAGCGATCACACCGGAGTCACGGTCGAGACCGAGCGTCAGCTGGGTCAGGTCGTTGGAGCCGATGGAGAAGCCGTCGAAGTACTCGAGGAACTCTTCCGCCAGAATCGCATTGGACGGCAGCTCGCACATCATGATGATGCGCAGGCCGTTTTCGCCACGCTTCAGGCCGTTGGCGGCCAGCAGATCGATGACCTGGCTCGCCTCGCCCAGGGTGCGGACGAACGGCACCATGATCTCGACGTTGGTCAGGCCCATCTCCTCGCGCACACGCTTGAGCGCACGGCACTCCAGCTCGAAGCAGTCACGGAAGTTCTCGCTGATATAGCGCGACGCACCGCGGAAGCCCAGCATCGGGTTTTCTTCTTCGGGCTCGTAGAGCTTGCCGCCGATCAGGTTCGCGTACTCGTTGGACTTGAAGTCCGAGAGGCGCACGATGACTTTTTTCGGCGTGAACGCGGCGGCCAGAGTGCTGATGCCCTCGACCAGCTTGTCGACATAGAAACCGACCGGATCGTCGTAACCGGCGATGCGCTTGTCGACGCTTTCCTTGATTTCCGGTGGCAGCACCGAATAGTTGAGCAGCGCCTTGGGGTGCACGCCGATCATGCGGTTGATGATGAACTCCAGACGCGCCAGGCCGACACCGGCATTGGGCAACTGGGCGAAATCAAAGGCACGGTCCGGGTTGCCGACGTTCATCATGATCTTGAACGGCAGATCAGGCATGGCATCGACCGAGTTGGTCTTGATGTCGAAGCCCAGCTCGCCTTCGAAGATATAACCGGTGTCGCCCTCTGCACAGGAAACCGTGACACCCTGGCCATCCTGAAGGGTATGCGTGGCGTTGCCGCAGCCGACCACTGCCGGGATGCCCAGCTCACGGGCGATGATCGCGGCGTGGCAGGTACGACCGCCACGGTTGGTGACGATTGCGCTGGCGCGCTTCATCACCGGTTCCCAGTCCGGGTCGGTCATGTCCGACACCAGCACGTCACCGGGCTGGACCTTGTCCATCTCGGACACGTCCTTGATGATACGCACCTTGCCCGCGCCGATGCGCTGACCGATGGCACGGCCTTCGACCAGCACCTTGCCGGTCTCCTTGAGCAGATAGCGTTCCATGACGTTGGCCGACGCACGGCTCTTCACCGTTTCCGGACGTGCCTGGACGATGTACAGCTTGCCGTCGTCACCGTCCTTGGCCCACTCGATGTCCATCGGGCACTTGTAGTGCTTCTCGATGATCATCGCCTGTTTGGCCAGTTCGGACACTTCGGCATCGCTCAGACAGAAACGTGCACGATCGGCAGGCTCGACGTCGATCACCTTGACCGAACGACCGGCCTTGGCTTCTTCGCCGTAAATCATCTTGATCGCCTTGCTGCCCAGATTGCGACGCAGGATCGCCGGGCGACCAGCCGCCAGCGTGTCCTTGTGCACGTAGAATTCGTCGGGGTTGACGGCGCCCTGCACGACCGTCTCGCCCAGACCGTAGGCACCGGTGATGAACACCACATCGCGGAAACCGGACTCGGTGTCGAGGGTGAACATGACACCGGCCGTACCGGTTTCGGAGCGCACCATGCGCTGCACACCCGCAGACAGCGCGACCAGCTTGTGGTCGAAGCCCTGGTGTACGCGGTAGGAAATCGCACGGTCGTTGAACAGTGAAGCGAAGACTTCCTTGGCGGCACGGATCACGTTCTCGACGCCGCGGATGTTCAGGAAGGTCTCCTGCTGGCCGGCGAACGAGGCATCCGGCAAGTCTTCGGCCGTTGCGGAGGAACGCACGGCCACGGCCAGGTTCGGATTACCGGCAGAGAGCTCGGCAAACGCAGTACGGATCTGGGCGTTGAGCTGCTCGGGGAACTCGGCCTCCATGATCCACTGACGAATCTGCGCACCGGTGCGGGCCAACGCGTTGACATCATCGACGTCAAGGGCGTCCAGCGCCGCATGGATCTGCTCGTTCAGGCCGCTGAGCTCGAGAAAGTCACGGTAAGCCTGGGCGGTAGTCGCGAAGCCGCCGGGCACCGAAACACCAGCACCTGCGAGGTTGCTGATCATCTCGCCGAGGGACGAGTTTTTGCCCCCCACGTGCTCTACATCATGGACGCCGAGCTTATCGAGGGAAACTACGTACTCTACCAAGGTGATCTCTCCACTAACTGTGTTTGTTGTTGGGAAAAGCTCATTCACCTGCGCCACATGCGGTGTGGCTTCAGGCGTGTCTGCCCGGACGTACAGATCGGGCGTGCAAAACCGAGTGTTCGAAAAGCATGCGTGCAAAAAAGCTGAACTGCGGGCTCTCAGGACCGGCCAGCACGCCTATGATAGCCAGAATTCGTCAACTGCTTAAGGCCTGGGGCAAAAATGAAACGATCCGCTTTCTTCATCTCGGACGGCACGGGTATCACCGCCGAAACCCTGGGCCAGAGCCTGTTGGCACAATTTGAAAACATTACCTTCAACAAGTTCACCAGGCCCTATATCGACAGCGTCGAGAAGGCGCGGGCGATGGTACAACAAATCAATAATGCCGCCGACAAGGACGATGTGCGGCCGATCATCTTCGATACCATCGTCAATCAGGACATTCGCGAGATTCTGGCAACGTCCAATGGCTTCATGATCGATATCTTTTCGACCTTCCTGGCCCCGCTGGAGCAGGAGCTTAGTTCACACTCGTCCTACTCCGTGGGTAAATCGCATTCCATCGGGCATAACTCCAATTACATGGAGCGCATCGAGGCGGTCAACTTCGCGCTGGACAACGATGACGGCGCGCGGACGCATTATTACGACAAGGCCGATATCATCCTCGTCGGCGTCTCGCGCTGCGGCAAAACCCCGACCTGTCTGTACATGGCCATGCAGTTCGGTATCCGCGCCGCCAACTATCCGCTGACCGAAGATGACATGGAAAGGCTGCAACTGCCTGCAGCGCTCAAGCAGCATCGCGAAAAACTGTTCGGCCTGACCATCGACCCGGACCGCCTCACCGCGATCCGCCACGAGCGCAAGCCCAACAGCCGCTACTCCAGCTACGCGCAGTGCGAATTCGAGGTGCGCGAGGTGGAAAGCCTGTTCCGCCGCGAGAACATTGCACACATCAACTCCACGCATTTTTCGGTGGAAGAAATCTCCGCCAAGGTGCTGGTCGAAAAAGGCGTGGAGCGACGTTTCAAGTAGACGCTGCTGTCATTCCGTCAAACCGACGACTCAGACGCCTGGCTGCGGCACCCGCACCCAGCCTTCCATCAGCACGCGGGCGCTGCGGCTCATCAGGGCCTTGGTGACTTTCCAGTCACCGCCCTCCTGAACGGCCTGGGCGCCGACCCGCAGTGTGCCGGAGGGGTGGCCAAAGCTGACTGCGCTGCGCGCCTGACCACCAGCGGCCAGATTGACCAGCGTGCCCGGGATGGCCGCCGCTGTGCCGATGGCCACCGCAGCCGTGCCCATCATCGCGTGGTGCAGCTTGCCCATCGACACGGCGCGGACCAGCAGCTCGATATCCTGCGCAGCGACAGGCTTGCCACTCGACGCCACGTAATCGGCGGGCGCAGCGACAAAGGCCACTTTGGGCGTGTGCTGGCGTGCGGCAGCTTCATCAATGCTGCCAATCAGGCCCATGTGCAGCGCACCATAGGCGCGAATGGCCTCCAGACGGGCCAGCGCCTGCGGATCAGCGTTGATATCGCCCTGCAGCTCAGTGCCGGTATAGCCGATGTCGGCAGCGTTGACAAAAATCGTCGGAATACCGGCATTGATCATGGTTGCCTTCAAAGTGCCGATGCCGGGCACCTGCAGATCATCCACCAGATTGCCGGTGGGAAACATCGAGCCACCCGCGCCCTCTTCGTCCGCCGCCGGGTCAAGAAACTCCAGTGGCACTTCCGCTGCCGGGAAGGTCACGCCATCCAGCTCGAAGTCGCCGGTTTCCTGCACCGCGCCGTTGCTGACCGGCACGTGAGCGATGATGGTCTTGCCGATGTTGGCCTGCCAGATGCGCACCACCGCCACGCCGTCCTGCGGAACGCGCTCAGGGTCGACCAGACCATTGGTGATCGCGAATGGCCCCACGGCCGCTGACAGGTTGCCGCAATTGCCGCTCCAGTCGACAAATGGTTTGTCGATGGACACCTGGCCGAACAAGTAATCGACATCGTGGTCGGGCCTGCTGCTGCGCGACACAATCACGCTCTTGCTGGTACTCGACGTCGCCCCGCCCATGCCGTCGATCTGCTTTTCATAGGGGTCGGGGCTGCCGATGACCCGCAACAGCAGCGTATCCCGCGCCGCGCCCTGAACCTGTGCAGCTTCGGGCAGATCAGTCAGCCTGAAAAACACCCCCTTGCTGGTGCCGCCGCGCATGTAAGTGGCCGGGATGCGGATCTGTGGTGCGTTAGCCATGAATTCGTTGTCCTGTTCGATGAGCGCGCTGAGCGCTCAAAATCGGACGCAGAGCGTCCAGAACTGCATGCCCACGCGGAGCATGGGCACGATAGTGCTCTTGCGCACGCTTGGCGTTCCTCACGCTCCAGCGTAGCTACGATGCAGCGGCCTCCAGAAAATCCTGAGCAAAACGCTGCAACACGCCACCCGCCTCATAAATAGAGAGCTCTTCGGCGGTGTCCAGACGACAGGTCACCGGCACCTCGACGCGCTCGCCGTTACGGCGCTGAATCACCAGCGTCAATGTCGCGCGCGGCGTGCGCTGGCCGATCACATCGAAGGTTTCGCTGCCGTCGATGCCCAGGGTCAGACGGCTGGTGCCGGGCTTGAACTCCAGCGGCAGCACGCCCATGCCGACCAGGTTGGTGCGATGAATACGCTCGAACCCTTCTGCAGCAATCGCTTCGACGCCCGCCAGCCTGACACCTTTGGCCGCCCAGTCACGGGACGAGCCCTGCCCATAGTCGGCACCGGCAATGATGATCAACGGTTGCTTGCGCGCCATGTAGGTTTCGATGGCTTCCCACATGCGCGTGACCACGCCTTCGGGTTCGATACGGGTCAGCGAGCCTTTTCTGACCTTGCCATCGACCACTGCCATCTCGTTGACCAGTTGCGGGTTGGCAAAGGTCGCGCGCTGGGCAGTCAGGTGGTCGCCGCGATGGGTCGCGTAGGAGTTGAAGTCTTCCTCCGGCAGGCCCATTTTCGCCAGGTACTCGCCCGCCGCACTGTCGAGCATGATCGCGTTGGACGGCGACAGGTGATCAGTGGTGATGTTGTCCGGCAATACGGCCAGCGCCCGCATGCCCTTGAGCGTGCGTTCTCCGGCCAGCGCGCCTTCCCAGTAGGGCGGGCGACGGATGTAGGTGCTCATCGGACGCCAGTCGTAGAGCGGTTCGACCTTCGGCCCGATGTGTTCTTCGATGGCAAACATCGGGATATAGACCTGGCGGAACTGCTCCGGCTTGACCGATGCCTGCACGACGGCATCAATCTCTTCATCGCTCGGCCAGATATCCTTGAGACGGATTTCCCGGCCCTCGGCGACGCCCAGCACATCGTTTTCAATATCGAAGCGGATGGTCCCGGCAATGGCATACGCCACCACCAGGGGCGGCGAGGCCAGAAAGGCCTGCTTGGCATAGGGATGAATACGCCCGTCGAAGTTGCGGTTACCGGACAAGACCGCCGTGGCGTACAGGTCGCGGTCGATGATTTCCTGCTGGATCAGCGGATCGAGCGCGCCGGACATGCCGTTGCAGGTGGTGCAGGCAAAAGCCACGACGCCAAAACCCAGTTGCTCCAGCTCCGAGGTCAGCCCTGCTGCATCCAGGTACAGCGCCACGGTTTTCGAGCCGGGGGCCAGCGATGACTTGACCCAGGGTTTGCGCATCAGCCCCAGACGGTTGGCGTTGCGGGCCAGCAGACCGGCGGCAATGACGTTGCGCGGGTTGCTGGTGTTGGTGCAGCTGGTGATCGCGGCGATGATCACCGCGCCATCGGGCATCTGCCCCGGCACCTCATCCCATTGCCCGGCAATCCCTCTGGCCGCCAGATCAGCGGTGGCGACCCGCGCATGGGGGTTGGAGGGCCCGGCCATGTTGCGCACTACACTGGACAGATCGAAACTCAGCACCCGCTCGTAGCGCACCTCGCTCAGGCTGTCCGACCAGAGACCGGTGTGCCGGGCGTACAGCTCGACCAGCTTGACCTGCTCGTCCTCACGCCCTGTCAAACGCAGGTAGTCGATGGTTTGCGAATCAATCGAAAACATCGCTGCCGTCGCACCATATTCAGGCGCCATGTTGGAGATCGTCGCCCGGTCGCCCAGGGTCAGACTCGACGCACCTGCGCCGAAAAACTCCAGATAGGCACCGACCACTTTCTGCTGACGCAGGTACTCGGTCAGCGCGAGCACCAGGTCAGTGGCGGTGATGCCTGGCTGATGGCGCCCGGTCAGTTCGACGCCGATGATGTCCGGCAGGCGCATCCACGAGGCGCGCCCGAGCATGACGTTCTCGGCCTCGAGCCCACCGACGCCAATGGCAATCACGCCCAGGGCGTCGACATGCGGCGTGTGGCTGTCCGTGCCCACCAGTGTGTCAGGAAAGGCCACGCCATCGAGCACCTGCACCACCGGTGACATTTTCTCCAGATTGATCTGGTGCATGATGCCGTTGCCCGGCGGGATGACTTCGACGTTCTTGAACGCCTGCTTGGTCCAGTCAATGAAGTGAAAACGGTCTTCGTTGCGACGGTCTTCGATGACGCGGTTCTTCGTGAACGCCTGCGGGTCATTACCGTCGGACTCCACTGCCAGCGAGTGGTCGACGATCAGTTGCACCGGAACCACCGGGTTGACCAGCGCAGGATCGCCGCCCTGCGAAGCGATCGCGTCACGCAGCCCGGCAAGGTCGACCAGCGCGGTCTGACCCAGAATGTCGTGGCAGACCACGCGTGCCGGGAACCAGGGAAAATCCAGATCACGCTTGCGCTCGATGAGCTGCATCAACGAGGCATTCAAGGTCGCTGGATCACAACGACGCACCAGGTTCTCGGCCAGCACCCGCGAGGTGTAGGGCAGCGTGGCATAGGCACCGGGCTTGAGCGCCTCGACGGCTGCCCGAGCGTCGAAGTAATCCAGTCGGGTGCCAGGGAGCGGTTTGCGAAATTCACTGTTCATTGCGGGACTCGATCACGGAGTGTTCGGAATACGGGTGGGGAGCTCGTCGGCGGCTCCCCTGCCCCCTTTTAGCGCTGTTCCAGGGGTACGAACGCGCGCTGTTCGACGCCGATGTATTCGGCGCTCGGGCGAATGATGCGGTTGTTGGCGCGCTGCTCGAAAACGTGCGCGGCCCAGCCGGTCAGGCGTGAGCAGACGAAGATCGGCGTAAACAGCTTGGTCGGGATGCCCATGAAGTGATACGCCGACGCATGGTAGAAGTCGGCGTTGGGGAACAGTTTCTTCTGCTCCCACATGACCTTGTCGATGGCCTCGGAAACCGGGAACAGCACCGTATCGCCCACTTCGTCGGCGAGTTTCTTCGACCAGCCCTTGATCACCTCGTTGCGCGGGTCGGACTCCTTGTAGATCGCATGGCCAAAGCCCATGATCTTTTCCTTGCGCTCCAGCATGCCCAGCGTGCCTTTGGTTGCCTCTTCAGCCGAGGCGAAGCGCTGAATCATTTCCATTGCAGCCTCGTTGGCACCGCCGTGCAGCGGGCCGCGCAAGGTGCCGATGGCTGCCGTGACGCAGGAATACAGGTCCGACAGGGTCGACGCGCAGACGCGGGCAGTGAAGGTCGAGGCATTGAATTCGTGTTCGGCGTAGAGAATCAGCGATACGTCCATGACCTTGCGGTGCAGTTCGCTGGGCGCCTTGTCGAGCAGCAGGTGCAGAAAATGCCCGCCGATGGAGTCTTCGGCCGAGGTGCAGTCGATACGCTTGCCGTCGTGACTGAAGCGATACCAGTAGCACATGATCGCCGGGAACGCTGCGAGCAAACGGTCGGTCGAGTCGCGCTGCTGATCGAAACTGCGCTCCGGCTCCAGGGTGCCGAGCATGGAAGCACCGGTGCGCATGACATCCATCGGATGAGTGTCGGCGGGTATGCGCTCCAGCACTTCTTTCAGGGCCTGCGGCAGATCGCGCAGGCGCTTGAGCTTGTCCATATAGGCAGACAATTCGACCTGATTGGGCAGTTCGCCGCACAGCAGCAGGTAGGCCACTTCTTCAAAACGCGCCTCGGCAGCCAAATCGCGCACGTCATAGCCGCGATAGGTCAGCCCGGCACCGGCCATGCCCACCGTCGACAACGCCGTCTGCCCGGCAACCTGCCCGCGCAGCCCGGCACCACTCAATACTTTTGCTTCAGCCATGGTGTTCTCCAATTTTGTTCTTGTGTGATGGGACGGAGCGAGGCTTCTCTTGTTAGCGAAGATAGTGATTCCAACGTTGCATTATCAGAGAATATAACAACCCTTTCGCGAACAAGTTCGCTCCTACGGCCTGCGGCCAGAAGCCCGGTATTTCACAGGCATCAACCCTTCTTCTGCGCAAACAGCGCATCCAGCTTCTGTTCGAATGTGTGGTAATCGATCGCGTCATACAGCTCCATGCGCGTCTGCATGCTGTCGATCACGTTTTTCTGGCTGCCGTCACGGCGGATTGCGCCGTAGACATTTTCTGCAGCCTTGTTCATCGCGCGGAATGCGGAAAGCGGATACAGCACCAGCGAGACGTCCGCCTCGCGCAGCTCATCGACCGTAAACAACGGCGTGGCGCCAAACTCGGTAATGTTGGCGAGGATCGGCACGCCTGCGCGGTTGGCGAATTGCTTGTACATCGCCAGTTCGGTGATGGCCTCTGGAAACACCATGTCCGCACCGGCTTCAATACAGGCAGCGGCACGCTCCAGGGCCGACTCCAGCCCTTCAACCGCCAGCGCATCGGTACGCGCCATGATCACGAAGCTGTCGTCAGTCCGGGCATCCACGGCAGCCTTGATCCGGTCGACCATTTCCTGCTGAGAAACGATTTCCTTGTTGGGACGGTGCCCGCAACGCTTGGCGCCCACCTGATCCTCGATGTGAATCGCCGCCGCCCCGGCCTTGATCATCGAGCGCACGGTACGCGCCACATTGAAAGCCGAAGAGCCGAAACCGGTGTCGACGTCCACCAGCAACGGCAGATCGCAGACGTCGGTGATGCGCCGCACATCGATCAGTACGTCTTCAAGCCCAGTGATTCCCAGGTCCGGAATGCCCAGAGATCCTGCAGCGACTCCGCCACCCGACAGATAAATAGCCTTGAACCCGGCACGCCTGGCGAGCAGTGCGTGGTTGGCATTGATCGCGCCGACCACTTGCAGCGGCTGCTCGCTGGTAACTGCATCGCGGAAACGCTGGCCGGGAGTGCTGTTGTCATGACTCATTGTTTACCTCGGTCGGAAGTCGTCTGGGAAGCCGCCTGATAGTGGCGTTCGATGTTGCGTCTGGACGCGCCGATATGGCGACGCATCAACAATTCAGCCAGCTCACCGTCGCGGTCGGCGATGGCGTCGAGAATGCGGTGATGTTCGGCAAAGGCCTGACGAGGCCGGTTGGGCGTGGTGGAATACTGAATGCGGTACATGCGCACCAACTGGTAGAGCTCGCCGCAGAGCATCTGGCTGAGGGTGCGATTGCCGCTGCCCTGAATGATGCGGTAGTGAAAGTCGAAATCACCCTCCTGCTGGTAATAGCCGATACCTGCCTGAAAGGCGGCATCGCGCTCGTGGGTATCCAGAACGCCGCGCAGCTCATCGATTTCGGCCTGCGTCATGCGTTCGGCGGCCAGACGACAGGCCATCCCCTCCAGTGACTCGCGAATTTCATAGAGTTCGATCAGTTCGGCATGACTGAGCGAGACCACCCGGGCGCCCACATGCGGCACGCGAACCACCAGTCGCTGCCCTTCGAGCCGGTGAATCGCTTCGCGCAGCGGCCCGCGACTGATGCCATAGGTGCGAGCCAGTTCCGGCTCGGAAATCTTGCTGCCGGGAGCAATCTCGCCTTTCACGATGGCCGATTGAATACGTCGAAAAACGTTCTCGGAGAGCGTTTCCGAGTCGTCGGCAACCGTCATAGTTTTTTCGACCACCTTCAGCATTGTCGACACCTCATGACCATATTCGCTTAAATCTAGTCATATTTCGCCACTCAGTCAAAACAAAACCCTGCATTGTCGACAATCAGCCAAAACGCGCACCCCTTGCACGACAGACCAACCTGAACAGCCAGGCAGGTTGATCACTGGCAGCCGCAGGGCTTCATGCTAGAATGCGTCGCGTCCGTACAGCGCGCTCCGCAGCGGAGCCAGCGCCTGCGAACCGCCTGCCCTACCATCATCAGGTCAATTCCATTTGCGCCCTGACCCTGAAGTTGTTCGCTCATCGCGCCAGGATTTATGAGACTGACTACCCTCCCCACACTGCTCGGCCTTCTGCTTTTGCCCGGCCTGACCCTGGCCGCCAACAAGACAGTCTATGGCCTCAACGAATACGCCAGGCTGAGCGAAATCGATATCGAGATTGCCGCCAAGCTCGACACCGGCGCCAAGACTGCTTCGCTGAGCGCCCGCGACATCAAACATTTCAAGCGCGATGGTGAAAGCTGGGTGCGCTTCTATCTGGCCAGCGACAGCAAGCATGTACACCCCATCGAACGCCCCCTGGCGCGGGTCAGCAAGATCAAGCGGCGTGCCGACGATCTCGACCCGGATGACGACAATCGGTATTCGTCACGCCCGGTGATCAGCCTCGATATCTGCATGGGCGAATCTTTGCGCACCATAGAAGTGAACTTGACTGACCGAAGTGCTTTCCAATACCCGCTTTTGATCGGCTCCGAAGCCTTGAAACGCTTTGATGCGCTGGTCGATCCAAGTCTTAAATATGCGGCAGGGAAGCCCGGCTGCGCTTCCGTCGCTCAAAACGCAGAGTAAATCCATGCGCTCTCTTACACTCCATCTGAAGATCCTGATCACTGCCCTGGTGACTCTCGGCATCGCGATCACGGCCTATCAGATACTGGCGCTCGGCATACCCGTCAGCGAAGACGAAACCGATGATCTGTGGAACATCGACGCCAAAGTCGAATTCGTCGCCAATCCCAAGGATTCGGTGAAGGTGCAGATGTTCGTGCCGCCGCTGGCCCACGACTACATCAGCCTCAATGAAAGCTTCATCTCGAACAATTACGGCGTCAGCGTCAACCGCGCCGACGGCAACCGCAAGGTCACCTGGTCGGCCCGTCGCGCCACCGGCAACCAGACCCTGTACTACCGACTGGTGCTGACCAAGCGCTACAGCGGTGAAAAACCCAAGGTCAAAGGGCCTATCTTTCGCGACAGCATGACCGTCGAAGGCCCGGAAAAGGTCGCAGCCGAAGCGTTGCTGGCACCCATTCGCCAGCATTCGGCGGACGTTGAGACCTTCATCACCGAGGCCATCAAGCGCGTCAACAACCTGAATGACGATAACGTCAAACTGCTGCTGGCCGGTGATAACTCGGCGTCCAACAAGGCCCGGGTCACCGAGCTGCTGCTGTCGATCGCCCACGTACCGCTGGAAAAAGCCCACACCATTCGCCTGGATGCCGAGCAGCAGACACCGGAACTCTGGCTGCGCAGCTTCAACGGCAAGGAATGGCTGTACTTCAATCCCGACACCGGCGAAGCCGGCCTGCCGGACGATCGCCTGCTCTGGTGGACCGGCGAGGAAGGCCTGGTCAGCGTCGAGGGCGGCAAGAAGGTGCAAGTCACGTTCAGCCTCAACAACAGTGAAATGAACGCCATGCGTCTCGCCAAACTGACCGACGCCAGCACCGATTCGGACTTCCTGGCCTATTCGCTGTACGGCTTGCCGCTGCAGACCCAGCAGACCTTCATGATCATGGTCATGATCCCGATTGGCGTGCTGGTCATCCTGATCCTGCGCAACCTGATCGGCCTGCAGACACTGGGCACCTTCACCCCGGTGCTGATCGCGCTGGCATTCCGGGAGACACAACTGGGCTTCGGCATCGCCCTGTTTACCGTGATCACCGCGCTGGGCCTGTCACTGCGCTCGTATCTGGAGCACCTGAAACTGCAAATGCTGCCGCGCCTGTCGGTGGTACTGACCTTCGTCGTGGTGCTGATCGCTGCCATCAGCCTGTTCAGCCACAAGCTCGGGCTGGAACGCGGCCTGTCGGTTGCGCTGTTCCCGATGGTGATTCTGACCATGACCATCGAACGCCTGTCGATCACCTGGGAAGAGCGTGGCGGCAGCCATGCCATGAAGGTCGCCATCGGTACGCTGTTCGCCGCGTCGCTGGCACACCTGATCATGAGCGTGCCGGAACTGACCTATTTCGTCTTCACCTTCCCGGCAGTGCTGCTGATACTGGTCGGCTTCATGCTGGCGATGGGCAGATACCGTGGCTACCGGCTGACCGAACTGGTGCGCTTCAAGGCATTCCTGAAAGAGGAAAAGGCCAAGTGATCGGCTGGTGGAAAACCTGGAAGGCGCTCGAAGCCCGCGGCATCATGGGCATCAATCGACGTAACGCCGACTACGTGCTCAAGTACAACAAGCGCAGCCTCTATCCGATCGTCGATGACAAGATCATCACCAAGGAGCGGGCCATCGCCGCAGGCATTCATGTGCCGGAGATGTACGGCGTGATTTCCACGGAAAAGGAAATCGACAGGCTCGACGAGATCATCGGCGCGCACAGCGACTTCGTGATCAAACCCGCACAGGGCGCAGGCGGCGATGGCATTCTGGTGATCGCCGACCGTTTCGAGGAGCGCTTTCGCACCGTCTCGGGACGCATCATCAGCCACTCGGAAATCGAGCATCAGGTGTCCAGCATCCTCACCGGCCTTTATTCACTGGGTGGCCACCGCGACCGCGCGCTGATCGAGTACCGGGTCGTGCCGGACCCGATCTTCAAAAGCATCAGCTACGAAGGCGTACCGGACATCCGCATCATCGTGCTGATGGGTTATCCGGTGATGGCCATGCTGCGCTTGCCTACCCGGCAATCAGGCGGCAAGGCCAACCTGCACCAGGGCGCTATCGGCGTGGGTGTGGACCTGGCCACCGGCGTTACCCTGCAAGGCACCTGGCTGAACAACATCATCAGCAAGCACCCGGACACCACCCACTCGGTGGATGGCGTGCAGCTGCCTAACTGGGACGGCTTCATGAAGCTTGCCGCCGAGTGCTACGAATTGTGCGGCCTCGGCTACATCGGCGTCGACATGGTGCTGGACCAGGACAAAGGCCCGCTGATTCTGGAGCTCAACGCCCGTCCCGGCCTGAACATTCAGATCGCCAACGACAGTGGCCTGACCCATCGCACTCAGGCCGTCGAGGCGCGTCTGGAGCAACTGGCTCTCGAAGGACGCCAGGAATCGGCGCAGGAGCGGGTCGACTTTGTTCAGGACCTGTTCGGTCATGTGCCCGGCGTCTGAACCGACATACCGCTAGGACTGCCGCATCGGCAAGGCTACAATCGCCAGCCGCGTTTCCAAGACCGATATTCGACGATGCCGATCTGTTCGATACACCCCCTGCCCTACAGCGCCGACCCGATCGCGTTCTTCGCGCGAATCCGCGAAGCGCCGGGTGCGGTGCTGCTCGACAGCGGCAGGCCGGCAGCCGTGCGGGGCCGACATGACCTGCTCAGTGCATGGCCGTTGCAGGAACTGACCGTCGCCGATGGTGAGAACGGAGCGACCTATCTCCAGCGCTTGCGCGACAGTCTCAAGGCCCTCGGCCCAGCGCAGCTGCCTGACGGATGCGAGCTGCCCTTCGCTGGCGGCCTGATCGGTTATCTGAGTTATGAGTTTGGTCGACGCCTGGAGCCGTTGCCGGATCAGGCCATTGACGACCTGCAACTGCCCGAGGCCCGTCTGGGGCTCTACGCCTGGGCGCTGATCAGTGATCATCAGGAGCAGACCAGCCAGCTGATTTTTCACCCGTCCCTGGCCGCAAGCGAACGCGAACGGCTGATTGAGCTGTTCTCTGTCGATATCCCTGAGCCGCGCACGGAGTTCCGTCTCAGCCAGCCGTTTCAGGCCAGTATCAGCGCGGATAACTATCGCCAGGCGTTCGAACGCATTCAGGCCTACATCCAGGCCGGTGACTGCTACCAGGTCAACTTTGCACAACGCTTTCAGGCGCAGTGCGTGGGTGACCCGTGGGCCGCCTATCGTGCGCTGCGAGCGGCTTGTCCGACGCCATTCGCCGGCTACCTGAGCCTGCCGGGGGCCGATGCAATGCTGAGTCTTTCTCCCGAGCGCTTTGTGCGGGTCAGCACCCGGCAGGTCGAAACCCGCCCGATCAAAGGCACACGGCCGCGTAGCGCGGACCCGGCGCAGGATGCCGCCTTGGCCGCCGAACTGCTGGCCAGCGAGAAGGACCGCGCAGAGAACCTGATGATCGTCGACCTGCTGCGCAACGACCTGGGCCGCAGCTGCCGCATCGGCTCGGTGAAAGTCCCAGAGCTGTTCAGCCTCGAAAGCTACCCCAACGTGCACCATCTGGTGAGCAGCGTGACCGGGGAGCTGGCCGCCGGCAACGATGCACTGGACCTGATCGGCGGCAGCTTTCCTGGCGGATCCATCACGGGCGCGCCGAAGATCCGCGCCATGCAGATCATCGACGAGCTGGAGCCGACCCGCCGCAGCCTGTATTGCGGTTCGTTGATGTACCTGGACGTGCGTGGCGAAATGGACAGCTCGATCGCCATCCGCAGCCTGCTGGTCAAGGACGGACAGATTTCCTGCTGGGGCGGTGGCGGCATCGTCGCCGACTCGGACTGCGAGGCGGAATATCAGGAAACCTTCACCAAAGTCCGTGTACTGCTGGAGACGCTTGAAGCACTGTGAACCGCTCTGCGTTGCAAAGAGGACGCAGAGCGTCCAGAACGGCATACCGACGCAGAGCGTCGGCACGATAGCCAGATCATTTCGTGACGCTCTGCGTCACCTGTCTCCAGTCGCGCGCAACCGAGGCTTCGCCCTCAAAGCATCAAATCCCGATTCGAGGCCTTGATGAATTCCTTTTTCAGGTCATCGAAAGTATGCACCGCCGGAAACTGCGGGAATTCGCGGATCACGTTGTCGGGGGCGTGGAACAGGATACCGGCGTCGGCCTCGCCCAGCATGGTCGTGTCGTTGTACGAATCGCCTGCAGCGATGATCCGGTAATACAGGCTCTTGAAGGCCAGCACCGACTGACGCTTGGGATCTTTCTGACGCAACTGGTAACCGATCACCCGGTCGGTCTCGTCAGTGATCAAGCGATGACACAGCAGGGTCGGAAAACCCAATTGTCGCATCAGTGGCTGAGAGAACTCGTAGAACGTGTCCGAGAGAATCACTACCTGAAACCGCTCGCGCAGCCAGTTGACGAACTCCACGGCGCCCTCCAGCGGCTTGAGAGTACCGATCACTTCCTGAATATCCGCCAGTTTCAGACCGTGCTCATCAAGAATCCGCAGGCGTTGCTTCATCAGCACGTCGTAATCGGGAATGTCCCGCGTGGTGGCACGCAGCGATTCGATGCCGGTTTTCTCGGCAAAGGCGATCCAGATTTCCGGGACCAGAACACCCTCCAGGTCCAGGCAGGCAATTTCCACAGCACACTCCTCAAACCATTCACTCTCGACGCAAGTGCCACTCTAGCCGCTGGCAACGGCCACTGAACAGCGGATTTTGTTACCATTGCCGCCATCACGAGCGCTTAAGCGCCACTCTTGCATTTTAGGAAGCCGCCTGATGAGCCAACCTTTCGACGTCGCTGAACTGGCGACGACCTATGCGAACAAATCTGCACAAGACATTCTGAAACTGGCCTTCGAGCACTTCGGCGACGACCTGTGGATCTCTTTCAGCGGTGCCGAGGACGTGGTTCTGGTCGACATGGCCTGGAAGCTGAACAAGAACGTCAAGGTCTTCAGCCTGGATACAGGGCGCCTGCATGCGCAAACCTATCGCTTCATCGAGCAGGTCCGCGAGCACTACAAGATCGAGATCGAGATCGTTTCGCCCGATCACAGCAAGCTTGAACCTTTCGTCAAGGAAAAGGGCCTGTTCAGCTTTTACCGGGACGGCCATGGCGAATGCTGCGGCATCCGCAAGATCGAGCCACTGCGTCGCAAACTGTCTGGCGTCAGCGCCTGGGCAACCGGCCAGCGCCGTGATCAGAGCCCCGGCACCCGCAGCGCCGTTGCTGCAGTGGAAATCGACAGCGCTTTTTCGACAGCCGAGCGCACGCTGTACAAATTCAACCCGTTGGCACAAATGAGCAGCGAGGAAATCTGGGGCTACATCCGCATGCTGGAGCTGCCCTACAACAGCCTGCACGAGCGCGGCTTCATCAGCATCGGCTGCGAACCCTGCACCCGCCCGGTATTGCCGAACCAGCACGAGCGCGAAGGTCGCTGGTGGTGGGAAGAAGCCACGCAGAAGGAATGCGGGCTGCATGCGGGCAATCTGATAGTGCGCGACTAATGTCGCGAGCGGCAAGCTTCAAGCTTCAAGCTTCAAGTCAAAGCGCGTAGGGCTCTGGCTTGTAGCTTGTAGCTTGTAGCTTGTAGCTTGTAGCTTGCAGCTTGTAGCTCAAAACTGCCTCTAATGCACCGGCAGCTCGACATTGGCAAACAGCTCTTCCATTTCCTGCTTGTTATGGCACTGAATCGCCTTGGCCATGACTTCGCGGGTCAGGTGCGGCGCGAATTTCTCGATGAAATCGCACATGAAGCCCCGCAGGAAAGTGCCGCGACGGAAAGCGATTTTTGTAACGCTGGACTCGAACAGATCACTGGCATCGAGCACCACCAGGTCGCTGTCCACTTCCTCGTCTACCGCCATTCTCGCCACGATACCCACACCCAGATTCAGCCTGACGTAGGTCTTGATCACGTCGGCGTCCGCCGCCGTAAACACCACCTTGGGCACCAGCCCGCGATGGCTGAACGCCTCATCCAGCTTGGAACGACCGGTGAAACCGAAGACGTAAGTCACGATCGGGTATTCGGCCAGCAGTTCCAGGGTCAGCTTGGGTGCCTTGGTCAACGGGTGACCCTGCGGCACGACAACGCAACGGTTCCAGCGATAGCACGGCATCATCACCAGATCGCTGAACTGCTCGAGCGCCTCGGTGGCGATAGCGAAATCGACCGTCCCGTCAGCGGCCATTTCGGCGATCTGCATCGGTGAGCCCTGGTGCATGTGCAGCGCAACATCAGGGTATTGCTTGATGAAGTTGCTGATCACCGACGGCAAGGCATAGCGCGCCTGGGTGTGGGTGGTGGCGATCGACAGGGTGCCCTTTTTCTCGTTGGAGAACTCCTGGGCAATCTGCTTGATGCTCTCGACCTTGCGCAGGATCTCGCCCGCTGTCGTGATGATGCGCTCGCCTGCAGGTGTCACACGCGTCAGGTGCTTGCCGCTGCGGGCGAAAACCTCGACGCCCAGTTCATCTTCAAGCAGACGGATCTGCTTGCTGATGCCGGGCTGGGAGGTGTAAAGGCTCTGGGCCGTCGCGGAAACGTTGAGGTCGTGGTGCGCCACTTCCCAAATGTAGCGCAGTTGTTGGAGCTTCATATGTATCCCTCAAAGCAGATAAACCCTATGGGTATCGGCGACGGTATATAACTGGATTAATGGTGAGACGAATAATTCTAGAACTTTTTATCACCTTTGTAAGGTGATCGCACGCTCGATTTCATTAAAACCACCAATTGGACCTTTCCCCTACCCCCGCACCTTTTTCAACATCATCGGAACCATGTAGACCGGCACAGCGGAAAACTGCAGAACCCTGGCAGCCGTCCGGCCTATGGAGGAGCCCTCTTCCATGCTGCGGCTGTGACTGCCGACCACAAGCAAATCCACATCCAGCTTGTGCGCCTGTTCGAGAATCACGCTGGCAGGCTCGCCCTGCACGACGCGCACCGTACGAATCAGGGAAAGGTCCGAGTGCCCTTCGCCCAACTCTTCACGAAACCCGTCGAGCATTCGTTGCTCTATTCCACTCAAAAATGCATTCACACCTTTGCCGCGAAGCTCTTTCAACGCTTCCTCGCCCAGGTAACTCTGCAGCACCGACTCGGCGAACAGGCCCAGAGGCTCGACGACATGGATGACGTACAGCTCGGCGTTGAACGTTCGAGCCAGCGCCAGCGCGTGCTGCGTTACATAAGGCGCGTACAGACCGAGGTCTGCGGCATACAGCATCGAACGAACCATACAACCTCCCGAACAACCCGAATGGCGGAGATTGACTCAGCGTAGCAGCGCATCATCGGCTGCGACGGCGGACTTCTCAGCCCCCGTCGGCAAGCGGCACTATTTCGTTGCTGATGCCGTGTGGAACGTGCCCCGTCGCCACCACATCACGCGCCTTCTCGCAGTGGCCGGGCTGATCGTCGAAGAACACATCGGCGGCGAACGCTTCAAGGAAGGCCGATTTCTGCAAACCACCGAGAAACAGCGACTCGTCCAGACGAATGTCCCATTCGCGCAAGGTGCGGATCACGCGCTCATGGGCAGGTGCCGAGCGAGCCGTGACCAGCGCGGTGCGAATCGGGCAGCTCGCGTCGGGAAACTCGCGCTGCAGTTGATTGAGTGCGGCGAGAAACGGTTTGAAAGGCCCGCCGCGTAACGGCTCGCGAGCCCACTCACGCTCGCTGGCCTGAAAGGCCGCCAGCCCGCCGCTCTGGTACACCCGCTCCGATTCGTCGGAAAACAATACCGCGTCGCCATCGAAGGCAATCCGCAACTCGGCACTGGCTGCACGCCGTGCGCCACCCGAAAGGATGGTCGCGGCCGCGAACCCGGCATCCAGGGCGCTGCGTACATCCTCGGCATGGGTGGAGAGAAACAGGTGGCAGCCAAACGCTGCGAGATACGGGTAAGGACTGCGCCCGCCGGCAAAGGCGGCGCGACTGATGTCGAGGCCGTAATGCTGAATCGAGTTGAAGACCCGCAGGCCGGTATCGGCACTGTTGCGCGATACCAGCACCACTTCGACGCGCGCCTTCTCCAGGCTGGCATTGAGGCTCAGCAGTTTTTCCACCAGCGGGAACGCATCGCCCTGCGCGAGAATTTCGTCCTCATGCTCGATCTGATACTTGCGGTAGGCCTCGACGCCATCGGCCATGTACAACTCATGACTGTCGCGCAGATCGAACAGTGCGCGCGATGAAATCGCCAGTACCAGCTTATGGTCTTCAGCTTCTGTCATGAATCACTCCTTGCTTGCCGGGCGGTTGCCCCGATCGATGAACGCCAGTGCCTGATAAAGCGCCCGCACGCGGGGCATGTCAAACCCGGCGGCAAGCGCCGCCGCAAGGGGCCGGGCATAAATGGCGTCCAGCTCCAGCGGGCGTCTTTCGGCCAGGTCGTGGTACATGCTGGGCCTGTAATCCGGCATGTTTTCGGTCACTGTAAACAGATGCTGCGCGAAACCCGGCGGCAAGGTGTGCCCGCAGGCCTCGGCCCCCTGCACGACCTCGTCCATCAGCGCCCGGATCAAGGCCTGGCTGTCAGGATCGGCCATCAATCGACCGGTACTGGTCTGCAACAAGGCCGACAGCCCGTTATAGGGCACATTCCAGACCAGCTTCTGCCAGCGGGCCTGCTGCAGATTGGCCATGACCGGCGCGTCGATGCCGGCCGTCTTGAACAGGGCCGCGCAGGCTTCGACGACCGCCATGCGGCTCGCCTCATCGTCCGCCGGGCCGCTGTGATAGCCGACACTGACCGCACCGAAGGCTTCATGGGCGACGACGCCGGGCGCAACCCGGTTGACGCAGACGAAACACAGCCCGCCGAGTATGTGCAGGCTGTCGGGCAGGACGTTACGCAGTTGGTCTTCGACAGCCAGGCCGTTTTGCAACAGCAGCACGCTGGCATTCGGCGCAGCCACCTGACGGATGATCGGACCGAGCGCGGCATTGCCGGTGCTCTTGGTGCCGACCAGCAGCCAGTCACAAGGCGGCATTTCAGCCGCCGAGCGATACGCCTGAACGGGCTTGAGGGACAGCTCGCCGTGCACGGCGCTTTTGACCTGCAAACCTTCGCGCGCCACCGTGTCAAACTCGCTGCGCAGCAGAAAATGCACATCGTATCCGGCACGCGCCAGCATCAGTCCGTAAAAGCCACCGATGGCACCCGTACCAATGATGCCGACGCGCGGACCACGGGAATCAACACTCATGACCTCTCCCTTGACTGTCTCGCTATTTGCGGCCGTACACTATCCGTCGCAGCGGATTGTCTTGCAATAAGGCAGCGCATCCCGGGCAACGACCTGGCCAATACCTCGTTTACTTATTGTCGAACAGCGCGATAACGCGCTAAGGTTCGGCTCCCCGCTGCGCTCAAACCAGCTGGACACCGCCGCACGGGGGACCGTTGGCGGCCAGTACCCGCGACCTGATGAGTAACACGATGGCTGATTTACCGATTGACGACCTCAACGTTGCCTCCAACGAGACTCTGATCACTCCGGATCAGCTCAAGCGCGACATCCCCCTGACCGATGCTGCCCTGCAGACCGTCAGCCAGGGCCGCGAAGTGATTCGCAACATTCTCGATGGCCATGACCACCGCCTGTTCATCGTGATCGGCCCGTGCTCGATCCACGACCTCAAGGCAGCCAAGGAGTACGCCGAGCGTCTCAAGGCGCTGGCGGCGGAAGTGTCTGACACGCTGTATCTGGTGATGCGCGTCTACTTCGAGAAGCCGCGCACCACGGTGGGCTGGAAAGGCCTGATCAACGACCCGTACCTGGATGACTCGTTCAAGATCCAGGATGGCCTGCACATCGGTCGCCAGTTGCTGCTGGATCTGGCCGAGATGGGTCTGCCCACCGCCACCGAAGCCCTGGACCCGATCTCCCCGCAGTATCTGCAGGACCTGATCAGCTGGTCGGCCATCGGCGCGCGCACCACAGAATCCCAGACTCACCGTGAGATGGCCTCGGGCCTGTCCTCGGCAGTCGGTTTCAAGAACGGTACCGACGGCGGCCTGACGGTTGCCATCAACGCCTTGCAATCGGTGTCGAGCCCGCATCGTTTCCTGGGTATCAACCAGGAAGGCGGCGTGTCGATCGTGACCACCAAAGGCAACGCCTACGGTCATGTGGTGCTGCGCGGCGGCAATGGCAAGCCCAACTATGACTCGGTCAGCGTCGCGCTCTGCGAGCAGGCGCTGAACAAGTCCGGCATTCGCCCGAACATCATGGTCGACTGCAGCCACGCCAACTCCAACAAGGACCCGGCCCTGCAACCGCTGGTGATGGAAAACGTCGCCAACCAGATCCTGGAAGGCAACGAATCGATCATCGGCCTGATGGTCGAGAGCCACTTGAACTGGGGCTGCCAGGCGATTCCCAAGGACCTGTCGGAATTGCAGTACGGCGTGTCGATTACCGATGCCTGCATCGATTGGCAAAGCACTGAAAAGACCCTGCGCAGCATGCACGCGAAACTCAAGGATGTGCTGCCAGCTCGCAAGCGCAAGTAATTGCCTGACCGACAGCACCGCAAGAACGAAAACGCCGAGCAAATGCTCGGCGTTTTTCATACTGACGGTCTGTAGCTGGAAGTCGTCAGAGCTTGGCGGCCTGCGACTGCAGATCATGCAGTTCCATATAGCGCTCGACATAAGAGCAGGACGGTATGACCGAATAGCCCATGCTGTCGGCATAATCGAGCGCCTCCTTGGTCAGCGCCGCAGCAATTCCGCGACCCCGCAAGGCGTCCGGTACAAAGGTCCGATAGAAGTCCAGGGTCTGTTTGCCTAGATCCATATAGGTCAGATAGGCACGGTGGCCGTCGATAATGATTTCGAAATGGTGGCCGACTTCGTCATGGTGGATGGACAACGCCTCGCTCATCGCTACTCCTCGCGGGTCTTGGAATTTGACCCCTACCTTACCGGTCTTTTTCAGGCGAAGGAACATCTACGCCACCCAGTGCCTGTTTTCGACACCGGTAGGGCACTGCCGATCTCGACGGACATCACATTGAGATAGTAGGCGCCATTAGCGACTATGCTCAAGCGCGCTCGATGTAAAAATACCCGGAAACGCTCATGTGCCGACCGACAGTCAATCAGGAATGGTCTTGCATGAACTGTCCGGAACGCTTCAGCACGGCAGGGGTCCGGTTAAAGTGGATAGTTTTTGTACAGAACGCTTGAGAAGTAACGCGGAACGCTTTCAAAGCGAGGAATTTTAGCAGCTTCTTGCGCCGGGTCCGTTTACTTACTACAAACAATGGGTACTATGTACGCCGGTCGTTTTCTCATTTTCGAGAGATGACTAATTTGAAAAAAAATTCCTTGAAGGTGAACACGATGAACAACGTTCTGAAATTCTCTGCTCTGGCTCTGGCCGCAGTTCTGGCTACCGGTTGCAGCAGCGTATCCAAAGAAACCGAAGCTCGTCTGACCGCTACCGAAGACGCAGCAGCTCGTTCGCAAGCACGTGCCGACGAAGCCTACCGCAAGGCTGACGAAGCTATGGCTGCTGCTCAAAAAGCTCAGCAAACTGCTGACGAAGCCAACGAGCGCGCTCTGCGCATGTTGGACAAAGCCAGCCGCAAGTAATAATCCCCCGGGATTATTGAAAGCCGACCCGGCAACGGGTCGGCTTTTTTTTGCCTGTTTTCTGGCTCGTGATTGCCTGTGCAATAGCCTGAATGACTCCAGGAACAGGGCTAATACCCGATGACTCTCTTTTGACGGTTTTTCGTTGTCAGGTGGATTGAGGTTCGGCTCAGGTCACCTTTTCGCCCCTCGGCGACCTACTTTGATGGGGCCAAAGTAGGCAAACCCCCTCGCTCCTGTTTCCGGCCCGACTTCGTCGGGTTCCTTCGCCCTGTCACTGATCCGGGGGTCGCCGCAACGGACCATCCATGGTCCGGTGCGGCTAGCCTGGCGTCCTGCCAGGCTACCCCCGGATCAGCGCCAGGACTCAGCCGTCACTTACGTCGCACTCTGCGTCGTCTGTGCCATCGTGATCGAAAAGCGCGTATGGCGGCCTCCTGCGGGCGCGGCATGACGGTGTGTTGAGCTGAAGACTTGTGACGCGGAGCGTCACGAACCGCATGCCAACGCGGAGCATTGGCACGAGAACAATTGCTGGCGACGATTTACTGAAAAATCACCGGCTCTTCAGCACTCGCAGGCGCTTTGCCCGGTTCTGCGATCTCCACCGGCATGCCGTCTTCGGCCGCGACCACATCACGTACCACGTCCCAGTTCATGCGCAGATTGTTGGCCAGGTCGTCACGCTTGAGCAGCGCGTTGATCACCGCCGTGTGCTTGTCGACCACCGACGGGTTGCCCAGGTCATCAACCGGCGTGTGCGCTTCCAGGTAAACCTTGCCGCCACTGATGCCGAACTTGTAGGGCTCGCTGATGATGCGCACGGTCGTGCCGACCGGGGCCATGTCGGCCAGTTCCAGCACGTTATTGTTGTACATGCGGAAACAGCCGTGGCTGGTGCGCATGCCAATACCGAACTTCTTGTTCGAGCCGTGGATCAGGTAGCCGGAAAGCCCCAGGCCGAATTTGAACGGCCCCAGCGGGTTGTCCGGACCGGCCGGCACCACGTCAGGCAGCGGATCGCCATCGGCCGCATGCTCGGCCTTGATCGAGGCCGGCGGTGTCCAGGTCGGGTTCGGCGTCTTGGCCGTCACCTTGGTCACGCCGATCGGCGACCCCCAGCCTTCACGACCGACACCCAGTGGATAGGTGTGCACGACATTCTGCCCCTTGGGGTAGTAATACATGCGGTATTCGGCAAGGTTGATGACGATCCCTTCGCGCGGACCCGGCGGCAGAATGAAGCGGGTCGGCAGCACGATGTCCTTGCCCGCCCCCGGCAACCAGGGATCGACGCCAGGGTTGGCAGCGATCATTTCCAGATAGCCCAGATCGTATTGGGTGCCCAGATCGGCGAAGGTGTCTTCGTATTTGGCCTTGATGACCTGCACCTGCCCCACGATGTCTTCGCCGGGCGGCGGCAACGGAAACTCCAGTGCATGGACAGAGCTCGCCGCGCACAGAGCAGCAAGCGACAGACAGCGGGTAACGGCTGGAATGCGCGACAACATCCGGGAGATCCTTCGGGTAACGACTAAAGAGATGGAAACAAGAACTGAAGTGTACACCGGCCCTTGCCGGATCGGGGATATCTGCGGCCGACCTTCCGGCAGTCATGACAGCTAGAGTTCAGGCCAGATCGGATTCATCCCCCTGCGCTGCGCGTCCATGATGGCCTTGCACAAGGGGCACAGACGCTCATCACGCATGGCCTGCAGTTCGACGGCGCGCATTTGCGGCTGGGCCGGCAATAACGTGCCGCACAATGTACGGTCGATCGAGCCGCCCAGCTCCAATTGGCGAGCGATCAGATGGACGCGCACTTCCTGACAGGCGAACAGATCCAGCTGCTCATCGGGTTCAAGCATTTGATAGGCATACAGGGACCAGGCGGGACGCGGCATGGGGGGCTCCAGATCGGGGGCGCCACATTAGCCGAAAGCCCCCGCCCGGGAAAGCCTCAAAGCAGCGGTTTCAGGCTCGGCCAGACATTTTCCAGCAACTTGCCCTGAGCGGCCGCCGCCGGATGCAGACCATCGGCCTGCATCAGCTCGGGCACCCCGCCTACACCTTCCAGAAAGAATGGCACGAAGGGGACCTTTTTTTCCTGGGCCAGGTTGCTGTAAACCTCTTCAAAGGCCTTGGTATAGCGTGGCCCGTAGTTGGGCGGGATGCGCATGCCCAGCAACAGTACTTTGGCACCTGCCGCCTGCGAGCGGTCGATCATCGATGAAAGGTTTTGTTGCAATTGAGCAGGCTGCTGGCCGCGCAGGCCGTCGTTGCCGCCCAATTCCAGAATAACCAGCTCCGGCTTATGCTCTGCAAGCAGCGCAGGCAAACGCGCCTGGCCGCCTGCACTGGTGTCGCCACTGATCGACGCATTGACCACCTTGTCGTCGAATCCCTCCTTGCTCAGACGCTGTTCCAGCAAACTGACCCACCCCACGCGGGTATCCAGCCCGAAAGCCGCACTGATACTATCTCCAACGATCAATACCGTGCCCGCCAACGCGCCCTGTGACAGCAGCAGTAACCCCAGGCCAGCACTTAAAAACAACGCACGCATCGGATTCTCCATGAGTGAAAGTATTCTCAGTGCCCAAAGCCTCAGCAAAGTAGTCCCCAGCACCGAAGGTGACCTGACCATCCTGCACGAACTCTCCCTGGAACTAAACAAGGGCGACACGCTGGCCATCGTCGGTGCCTCCGGTTCGGGCAAATCCACCCTGCTCGGTTTGCTGGCCGGGCTGGACCTGCCCAGCGCCGGTTCGGTCATCCTTTCGGGCCGCAACCTCAGCGAACTGGATGAAGACCAGCGCGCCAGAGTGCGTGCCGAGCACGTCGGGTTCGTGTTTCAGTCGTTCCAGTTGCTCGACAGCCTGAACGCGCTGGAAAACGTCATGCTGCCGATGGAGCTCGAAGGCCGCAAAGACGCCCGCGAAAAAGCCCGTGACCTGCTGGAACGGGTGGGCCTTGGCCAGCGCCTGACCCACACGCCGCGTCAGTTGTCGGGTGGCGAACAGCAGCGGGTCGCCATTGCCCGCGCCTTCGCCGCCGACCCCGACGTGCTGTTCGCCGACGAACCCACCGGCAACCTCGACAGCCACACCGGCGAACGCATCAGCGACCTGCTCTTCGAACTGAACAAGGAGCGCAACACCACGCTGGTGCTGGTCACTCACGATGAGCGTCTGGCGCACCGCTGCCGTCGCCTGATCCGCCTTGAAGGGGGCCGACTGGTCGCCCCGCTGGAGCCTTGATGGCACGTTTGCCTTTTGCCCGCCTGCTGAGCCTCGCTGTCCGCCAACTGATGCGTGATGCCCGCGCAGGAGAGTTGCGGGTGTTGTTCTTCGCCCTTCTGGTCGCCGTGGCGGCGAGCACCGCCATCGGTTATTTCGGCGCCCGTCTGAACGGCGCGATGCTGCTGCGGGCGACCGAGTTCCTGGGTGCCGATCTGATCCTCGAAGGCTCGAGCCCGGCGCGGGCCGAGCAGGTCGAAGCAGGCAAACGCCTGCAACTCAAGCATGCGCAGATCGTGGTCTTTTCCAGTGTGATTGCCACCGACGCAGGTATCCAGCTGTCGAGCATCAAGGCAGTGGACGACGCTTACCCATTGCGCGGCGAACTGAAAAGCGCCGCAGACCTGTACCAACCGGAACAGGCCGGCAGCGGTCCGCATCCGGGTGAAGCCTGGGTCGAGGCACGCCTGCTTCCCGCCGTCGCCCTGAAGGTCGGAGACGACCTCGACGTCGGCTCCAAAACCTTGAAACTGACCCGCATACTGACTTACGAGCCAGACCGGGCAGGCAACTTCTACAGCCTGACCCCGCGCGTGATGATCAACCTGCAGGACCTCGCTGCCACCGGCGTGGTGCAGCCGGGCAGCCGGGTCACCTATCGGGAGATGTGGAGCGGCCCGCCGGAAGCACTGGCGGCCTATCGCAAAGCCATTGAGCCGGGTCTTGAGCCGCACCAGGAAATCAAGGACGCCCGCGATGGCAGCCAGCAGATTGGCGGCGCACTGGGCAAGGCCGAACGTTATTTGAATATGGCCAGTCTGGTCGCCGTCTTGCTGGCGGGCGTTGCTGTCGCACTGTCGGCATCCCGATTCGCCGCACGGCGCTTCGATGCCAGCGCCCTGCTGCGCTGCCTGGGGCTGTCGCGCGGTGAGGCGATGACCCTGTTCAGCCTGCAACTGGCGATCATCGGCTTGCTGGCCAGCCTGAGCGGTGCCTTGCTGGGCTGGCTTGCACAACTCGGACTGTTCGCGCTGCTGCAAAATCTGCTCCCGGCGACCGTTCCGCCGGGGGGCGTACTGCCTGCGCTGGCAGGCATGGGCACCGGGCTGGTAGCGCTGGCCGGTTTCGCCCTGCCGCCGCTGGCTGCACTGGGTCGCGTGCCGCCGCTGCGTGTACTGCGCCGCGACATGTTGCCAATCCCCGCCAGCTCCTGGTTAGTGTATGGCGCAGCGCTGCTCGCGCTGGGCCTGATCATGTGGCGCCTGAGCCTGGACCTGGTCCTGACCTTCGCCCTGCTGGGTGGTGGTATCGTCGCCGCGCTGCTGCTCGGCAGTCTGTTGCTGCTGGCGCTCAACAGCCTGCGCCGCCTGCTCTCCGGCGCCTCGCTGCCCTGGCGGCTGGGTTTGGGACAACTGCTGCGTTACCCGCTGGCCGCTGCCGGCCAATCACTGGCTTTCGGCCTGATCCTGTTGTCGATGGGCTTGATCGCGCTGCTGCGCGGTGAGCTGCTCGACACCTGGCAAAATCAATTGCCCAAGGATGCACCGAACTACTTCGTGCTCAACGTACTGCCGGCCGATAAAGAAAACTTCGCCCAGACCCTGGGCAAGCTGTCCACTCACGCGGCGCCCCTTTACCCGGTGGTGCCTGGACGCCTGACCAGCATCAACGGTGAACCGGTCAGCAACTTCGTGACCAAGGATTCGCGCGGTGAAAATGCCACGCGTCGCGACCTGAGCCTGACCTGGGCCGCCGAGCTTCCCGAGGGCAATACCCTGACTGCGGGCAGTTGGTGGAAAGCGTTGCCTGCGTCCGCGCAGAGCGACGCGACGCCCGGTGTCTCGATCGAGGCCAAACTGGCCGACAGCCTGAAAATCAGACTGGGCGACCGCCTGAGCTTCATTGTCGGTGGACTGACCCGCGAAGCCGTGGTCACCAGCCTCAGGAACGTGAACTGGGATACCTTCCAGCCCAACTTCTTCATGATTTTCCAACCCGGCACCCTCGCCGACTTGCCGACCACTTACCTGACCAGCTTTTACCTGCCACCCGGCCAGGACAAGCAGATCGTCGAGCTGTCGCGCGCCTACCCGTCCATCAGCATTCTGGGGGTAGAGGCCCTGCTGGCACAGGTACGCAGCATTCTTGATCAGGTCACCCTGGCTGTGCAGTTCGTCCTGCTGTTCGTGCTGGCCGCAGGTATCGCCGTGCTGTTTTCCGGATTGCAGGCCACGCTGGACGAACGCATACGGCAAGGCGCACTGCTGCGCGCACTGGGCGCAGAGCGAGCGCTGCTGATCAAGTCGCGACGTATCGAATTCGGTTTGCTGGGGGCCGCGAGCGGTGTGCTGGCGGCACTGGGTTGTGAGCTGGTGAGCTTCGTGCTGTACCGCTACGCCTTTTCGCTGGAATGGCAACCGCATCCGTGGCTACTGCTGCTCCCGGTGATCGGCGCCCTGCTGGTCGGTGGTGCCGGTGTATTCGGCACCCGCCGCGCACTGAACGTCAGCCCGCTGACCGTGCTGCGCGAGGGTTGAGGCTACTCACAAATCCAGTGGGAGCGAGCTAGTTGTGTATAGCGATCAGCGCTCCGCGTGAGAATGCAATTCCGGACGCTCTGCGTCCGGCCTCACTTCTCGTAATCAATCGAATTCACGAACCAGAGTTTCTCGCCTTCAGGCGTATTGACCAGCACCTCGTCGCCGACTTCCTTCTTCAGCAAGGCGCGAGCCATGGGCGAGTCGATGGAGATGTAGTCGTTGCGCCCATAGATTTCGTCATAGCCGACAATGCGAAACTTCTTGAGATCGCCCGCTTCGTTCTCGATCTCGACCCAGGCACCGAAGAACACCCGCCCTTCCTGCTCCGGCGAATACTGCACGACACGCATGTCTTCGAGGCGCTTGCGCAGGTAGCGCACGCGTCGGTCGATCTCGCGCAGCAGCTTCTTGTTGTACTGGTAATCGGCGTTCTCGCTGCGATCCCCGAGCGATGCCGCCCAGGCGACCTTTTGCGTAATGTCCGGCCGGTGCTCTCGCCACAGGTAGTCGAGCTCTTTCTTCAGGGCTTCATGCCCGTCACGGGTGATGATCTTTGTACTCAAGAGGTTTCTCCGGCCCTGAAAAAATCAGTTCGACAGGCAATAAAGACTCAACGTCGCGCCACCTCATGCTGGATGCAGCCGTCGTAATAGACCTTGGTCACCGCATCAGGCTTGAGCCGCGACTCGCTGTCGTAAGTCTGCTCCGTGATACGCAATGCCATGGGCCGCATCCATTGTTTGGCAAACTTGCGCGCCTGCAGCTTCTGCCGCGCGCCATAGCGAGTCACGCCTGACAGCTTGGAGGCCTGCGCACCGCCAGCAATGGCCGAGCCCCAACGACACAGGTAACGCTCGTTTTCCGTGGCGTTTCTGGCCTGAACGGAAAAAGCCAGCCCGGAAAGCGTCAGGCACGCCAGAGCACAATAGACCAAACGCATGCGAAAACCACCTAATCCTTTGATAAGGCGGCGATTTTGCCTGTCCGTTCGCGCATCGGGGGCCAGCAATATGCCTTCTCTGCCAATTGGCTGAATCAGGCGATTCAACCCAGCGTGATCAGGCCCTGCCGGGCGATGCGGGTCAGGTCTCGAATCACCTGCCCGACATCGTCTGCCTGCGGCGATTGCACCACGGCGAGGTCGAATTGATCGTCAGCAAAATGGCTCAGCGACTGGTGGGTCTCGGCAAACTGAATCAGAAACGCACAGGAACCGCCACGCCGACGTGGCCAGCCATCGAGATAGCGCAACAGCGTGGGCTGATGGGAGCCACTGAGGAGGATTTTCGGATTCTTGCGTGACAAGACCGTGCTGATCGGGGAAAGACGAATGAGGGGGCGCAGGTTGTTCATGGTGGTTTCTCTGCCTCGCAAGATCCGCTGGGCAGCGGTGAGAGGCAACACCGAACCAACGTTTTAGCGGTATTTCGACAAGACTTCAGCCTTGCCAGGCGCCCCGCAAGTAGTTGTTAAATCGGCGCTTGAGCACGCATCCTAGAGAAACGTCCCATTCATTGTCAATTGCCATTCATGGCAGGAGCCTGCAAACGCACAAGGCCCGTTACAAGAGCGGGCCTTGCACAGCAAGCGTAGCCGGTTATCGGCCGATGATACGGTCCAGCGACAACTTGCCTGCACCTTCGATGAGTACTGCCACGGCACCGCCGAGCAGTGCCAGCGCGTACTCGTAGCCGTTGTTGGCCATGAAGAAGCCGTTGTGGATATGCACGGTGAAGATCGCCACCAGCAACAACAGGATCACCACGACCGCAGCAGGACGAGCCAGCAATCCCAGCAGCAGGCCCAGGCCGCCAAAGAATTCGGCGCTGCCCGACATCAGCGCCATCAGGTAACCCGGCGTCAGGCCCAGGCTTTCCATGTACTGCGCAGTGCCTTCGAGGCCATAACCACCGAAGGCGCCGAACAGTTTCTGGCTGCCGTGCGCGATGAACGCGATACCGACGATGACGCGCAGGACAGTCAGGCCGTAACCGGCGCGAGTGGTGAGGACCGACTTGATCAATGTGTTCATGCGAGACTTTCCGTGAGTGATGGGTGATTAACAGCGAGTGGCGCCATGATAATCAAATTCACTCATGTAAAAACCGCAAATAACGGCGCATACAAATCGAATAAATCGATCTTTAGCGTTTTACCGCAGGTTTGGGCCCGCTCTTTTCCAGCGAGTCACGCTCGCGGTCGAAGGCCAGGTAGTACTTGTTGACGCTGTTCACGAACGCCACGACATTGGCACCGCCCTGTTCCATCGCCACACGCTCGGTCTGGAAGAACCACTGGTTCGGGTTCAGCCCGCGACGCCGCGCTTCCTCGCGCATGCCCTGCACGCGCTCAGGCCCCAGGTTATAGGCGGCCATCACGAATGCCATGCGCTCGCGTTCGTTGACCCGGTTACTGGAGAAATACTTGCGCTGGATCAGCGCCATGTAGCGCGACCCGGCACGGATGTTGTCGTCAGCGCTCTGGATGCTCGGCACGCCAACGCTTTTTGCTGCCGACGGCGTGATCTGCAACAGCCCTGTCGCGCCGCCACTGCCCTTGGCAGACGGGTCTAGCTTGGATTCCTTGAACGCGAGGGCTGCCAGATCAAGCCAGTCCATGCCCTGTGCATCGGCATGGCGTTGCAACATCGGACGCAGTTGTTCCAGACGCTGCAGGTTGTTGCGCACCAACGGGTTGTTGACCTTGTAGGTGTTCTTGTACGCGTTGGCGAACACCTGATCCTGCTGGGCCGACGGCTTATAGTCTTTAAGGAAATCGTCGACACTGGCCCGCAGCTGGGTGGCATTGTCACGAACGAACCAGCTGATGTCCCCGTGGGTCTGCAAGGTCAGGCCGCGTTCGATGCGCAGTTTGGGCATGATCCTCGCCCAGCGCTCGGCAATCGGCTGCTCGACCAGCGTCATCGGGTAAATCCCGGCCTGAACCATTTCCAGCACATCCTCGACAGCCAGACTGGGGTCGACCCATTCGATTTTCGCCAGGGGCAGCTTGCGCAGCTCCAGTTGTCGATTGACCTGATGCAGGGCTTCATCGGCGGCACTGCCGGTGGGCAGGCTCAGGGTCTTTCCGGACAATTGATCCACACGGCGCACACTGCGCTGACCACGAACGCCGACCAGCACCAGAGGCACGTCGTGCACGATCGGTGCGCTGGCCTGAATGCCCTTGGCGTCGCTGACATCGAGCAGCTCGCCGGGCGCGATCATGTCGCCTTCTCCGCGCTGCAAGGCCGTCAGCAGCTGGTTCTTGGCCTTGGGGATGACCTTGATCGTGACCTTCTGCCCGGCACGGGAATGGCTGTTGAGGTACTGCTCGAAAGCTTGCAGACGATGGTATTCGACGCCGATTTCCTGCCCCTTGACGTCGCCGGAGCTGTTACGGCTCTGATTGACCAGCACGCGCAGCACCTTGCTGCTGCGAATCGCCGGCAAATCGCGCACCTGCACCGTGTGCTGCACGACCTCGGGACCGGTCTGCCGAGCAGAAACCTGCAAGGGCAGCAGCGGTAACAGGCAGATCAAAGACACAAGCGCGGATCGGATCATTCACTTCCCCAGGGCAATGCCGGAAAGAAACAGGAAAAAGGAAATCTTGAGGTCACGCAGCAGCATCGAACAGCGAAGGAAATCGTTGAACCTTGAGGTTCAATCGCTTGAATACCCAGCGTTTTCTTGTTGTGGCCAGAGCTCTGGTATGCTCGGCAGCCTTCAGCTGGAGGTAGCACCATGCAACTCATCGACATCGGCGTCAATCTGACCAACGCAAGCTTCGCCTCGCAGCGACAGGCGGTACTCGACCGCGCCTATGCCGCAGGCGTCGAACAACTGGTGGTGACCGGCACCAGTGTCGAGGGCAGCGAACACGCCCTGCAGCTGTGTCACGAGCTGGATGAAAGCGCGCAACGCCTGTTCTGCACGGCAGGTATCCACCCGCATTCGGCGAGCGATTGGACCGGTGACACCGAGAAACAGTTGCATGCCCTGCTCAAGGAAAATCGCGTTCGCGCCGTGGGTGAATGCGGCCTGGATTACAATCGCGATTTCTCGCCTCGCCCCAAACAGGAAAAGGTCCTGGAGGCGCACCTGGCCATGGCCGTGGAACTGCAATTACCGGTGTTCCTCCACGAACGCGATGCCAACCAGCGGCTGCTGGAAATTTTGCGCGATTACCGCGACCGCCTGCCCGCGGCGGTTGTGCACTGTTTCACCGGCGAGCGCGCCGCGCTGTTCAGTTACCTGGACCTTGACCTGCATATCGGCATCACCGGCTGGATCTGCGACGAACGACGCGGCACCCACCTGCACGCGCTGGTGGGCAATATCCCTCGCGGCCGGCTGATGCTGGAAAGCGATGCGCCCTACCTGCTGCCACGCAGCCTGCGCCCCAAGCCGAAAAACGGTCGCAACGAGCCGGCTTACCTGCCGGAAGTCTTGCGCGAAGTAGCCTTGCATCGGGGCGAAACGCAGGAAGACCTCGCACGCCACAGCACGGATTGCGCACGGCAGTTTTTTGCTTTGCCGACGCTGAAAAAATCCACAGAAGATTAAAATCTGCGGCTTTGTTGACCCGTATCAAAGGGCTCTTCGGTGGTTGAGGCACAGTGATGGCATCTTGCTGCTACTTCAACCGATTACCGAAGAAGACCCCTCATGGCCTCATGGCTTGGCAACCTGTCACTGAAATACAAGTTCTGGGCCGTCAACGCGGTCGCTTTCGTCACCACCCTGTTGCTGGTGCTGTACGCCATGCAGACAGAGCAACAAGCGCGGACCGATGTGTCGCGTCAGGTAGCACAAGCGCAGGCGCGCCTGCTGGCCGCCTGGCCCGTCGACGCAGCACTGCCCTCCAGCGATACAATACTGACTTACCGCCAGGGTCAGACACCGGTTTTCGATAGTCTTACGCTGCCGGAACTGGCTGACGCCCGCGACTGGGTGGCGCTGGACAAACCCGTCGGCGATCGATGGCTGAGCGGTGCGCAAATCATCACTCGCGGCGCCGAGCAACGGATTGCGCTACTGGCATTCACCCCGACCTTCATGCACATCCTGCTGGATCGCTTCACGCACTACGCGATGGCGGTTTTTGTGCTGATGTTATTGATGCTCTGTGCCTCTCAGCTGCTGATTCGCTTTCTGCTCAGCCAGCTCAACGCGCTCAAAGACGTGATGCTGCACGTCGAAAAAAGCGGCGACCTGGCGGCCCGTGTTCCCAACCGCAGTGACGATGAGGTCGGGCAGATGGCCAAGGCCTTCAATGCCATGCAGGCCGGTTACCAGCGGGTGGTCAACACCGTTTCGCAAACTGCCGGGCGCCTCGATCAGGGCGCAGCGCATCTGGCGGCGGGCATGAAGGAGGTGCGCCAAGGCATGCTCGGTCAGCAAAGCGAAACCGATCAGGTGGCCACGGCCATCAACGAAATGACGGCCACGGTCCATCACATTGCCCAGCACGCTACAGCCACCCGCGATCAGTCGCAGACGGCTGACGCACTGGCGGGCAGCGGCAAAGTAGTGGTCGACCGTGTGCAGGTGTCCATCGCGGGGCTTTCCAGCGGCGTGCAGCAAACGGCGGAAATGATCCAGCGCATGGCCGAAGACAGCCAGAAGATCAACGGCGTGGTCAACGTCATCCACAGCATTGCCGAACAAACCAATCTGCTCGCCCTCAACGCAGCCATCGAGGCCGCACGCGCCGGGGAAATGGGTCGGGGTTTTGCCGTGGTCGCCGATGAGGTACGCAATCTGGCGAAGCGGGTGCAGACCTCCACCGATGAAATCACCACGATGGTCTCGACCCTGCAAAGCGGCACCCGCGATGCCGTGGATTTCATGCAGGAAAGCTCGCACAAGGCTGAAGAATGCCTGCAGCAGGCGCGGGAAGCGGGTGATGCGCTGGCGGCGATTGCCGGTGCCGTGGCACAGATGCGCGAAAGCAATACGCAGATCGCCGTGGCGGCCCAGCAGCAAAGCCAGGTCGCCGAGGAGATGAACCGTGCGGTGGTGAGTATCCGCGATGTCACCGAACGCACGGTGATCCAGACGGTTGACTCGGCCAGCACCAGTGACGAGCTGGCTACGCTGGCAGGCGAACTGAATGCCGCCATTGGCCAGCTCAAGCTGTAACAGGCTATCGCCGCGATAGACAGGCTTGACTCGTCAGCCCTCTGCGCGCGGGCCTATCCTTCAGGCATTGAACGACGCTTTACGCGTTGCCTGAAGAGGACCGCATCATGAACAAGCCACTTTCCGATCTGCAGTTGAATCAATGGCGTGACAGCAACGACAGTCAGGAGCACTCGGCCAGTCTGGCTCTGTACCTGATCGCCGTGCCGCTGTTCATTCTGGCGGCCCTGCTGATCCTCAACGGCCTGTTTTCCGAAAGCCTTTCATCGGTTGCCATCGGCGTGATCGGCCTGGTGGCGGCGCTGGGGTTTCAGCGCCAGGACGCCGCCCGGGCCGCTCGCAAACCTTGATCCGGTTGCCGGTCAGCCAAATACGGTAACCGTCTGGCGGCTGATTGCGATCAGCTCGCCGTCGGGGCTCCACAATGCCGCGGCGGTATGGCCATAGCCATCGCGGGCATGCTCGATGACTGCGCGGTAGCTGCACCACTGCAGGGTATCGAGCGACGGCTGGGGCTGGACGAACTCAATGGTCCAGGTCAGTGAGCTGCCGGGGGCCGGTTTGTCCAGGTGCGGCAGTACCGCAGGCGGCCAGGTGTCCACCAGCGCCAGAATGTGCGCTTCGCTCATGGGCGTGGCGTGCGGCGTATCGCGAAAGCGCACGTAGCCGCCAATCGCCGGTGATCGGGTATTACTGAATGGCATGCCGCCCAACGCCCAGCGAATGTCCATGAAGCGCAGGTAATCAGGCATCACGCCGCTGGCGAACGGCAGCTCCGGACATTGATCAACCGGTTTAAGGACCGGCGCGGCCTCTGCGGCAACGGTGATCATCGATTCCCGAGGGGCACCGAAGCTGCCTTGTATCAGGGTCATGACCTGACCGTTCTGCATGGCGCGTCCCAGCACCTGACTGACTGCCTTGCCATGGCGCAGGGTGTCGACCTCGAAAGCAATCGGCACACCGGGCGCGGCCGGCCCGACAAAGGTGATCGCCAACGAACGAACCGGCCGCCCTTCCGGCACCTCTGCACGCATCGCTTCGTAGGTCAGCGCAGCCATCAGCCCGCCGAAGCAGGCACGCCCTTGAGACCATTCGGCAGGGATCGTGACAGAGCGCGGATCGCGACGCAGCGCATCGATCAGTTCAGAAAAGGTCATGCTCACTCCACACGTCAACACACAAGTGGATGGATGATAACCATCCTCTTAGTTAACGACAGGCCGCATAATAGCCATTTTTGCGGCCTGAATGACCTGCCTCTCGACAAATCACAGGATCAGAAACAGGCTTTGGCCAAGCGTTTGAGCGATGCTTCGGCCTTGCGCTCGGCGCCTACTATGCCGATCTGCCAGCCCGGCACGCAGGGAGCCAGATCCGGTTGCTCTGCCGCCTGCGCCAGCCATTGCAGATGATCGTGCCAGTCGCCCAGTTCGCCTTGTGCGGACTTGAGCCGCGCCTGCATGTTTTTCGGCTGGTGGCTGAGTTGCGGATAGGCTTCGGCAGCGTAACGTACGCGCTTGATCAGCAGGCGCAGGTCATGACGGTCATGACCGGGCTCGGCGATGGCCACACGCAACTTGTGCCATTGCTTGTCCATGCGCTTTTCGATGGTCTTGCGCAAGCCACGCAACATGCCCTGGCGCTGTTGCAGGCGCAGCATTTCCGGGAACCGGTCAATCAGCTTGAGCAGGCGGGTCAACTCGGGCGAGCTGGCGACCTTTGGGCAGGCGCTTTCCAGGTAACGGTTGCGTGTGAATGCAGCCTCGTTCAAACCCTGCTCTTCAAGAAACCCGGCGAGCACCTGCATGTCACGCAGCGGCGTGGTCAGTTGGCCGACCGCCCTGGCCGCCTCTTCCAGCTCTGCCGCACTCGGTTTTTCCCGCAGGGGCCGCAGTACGCTGCGCAGACGGCGCACCGTGGTACGTAAATCGTGCAGCGCTTCGCTGTCAGTCGAAACGGCAAGACGTGCCTGACACGCGAGCAATTTGACATCCAGCGCCAGCACTTCGGCGACCAGATGATCCACCATTGAAGACATGCAATTCCCCTTCGACAAACTGATTCATGAATGCCTGTCCCTGACGGCTGACAACCTCCATGGCAAACCACGGCGCAGCGTGCTCAGTGCCTGCCTCAAGCGGCTTGCCGAAGCCAGCCGCCCAGCGTAGCGCTGCGCTTGAAATTCGCGGATGAAACCTTCAATGGCCTCGGCATGCTGCGGAAAGTAGAGCACCGCCCTGCGGCAGAATGCGTCAGCGCCTTCACCCGGCATACGACGCAGACCATGGCGGGCGAGCAAGCGTTCAAATGCGTTGAACACGCGCAGTTGCGAGTCGCTTTCGCGTTGCCAGGGTTTGAACAGCCATAACGCGACCAGGCCCAGTGAAAACAGGCTTCCCAGGACAAAAACCGGCGCCTGGAAGCCTGAAAACCAGCGACCGAGAATTTGTAACTGCTGTTGTCCCTGATAGCCCAGCACCCAGCGCTGCCAGCCGTAATTGAGGTTATCCCAACTGAGGCGCAGGGCGTTGACCCAAGGCACGTTGCGGTAGCGTAACGCTGAATAGGGCGAGTCCTGCAGAAACGCTTCGTCCGCCGCCAGCGCCTGCTCCAGACCTTGCTCGATACGTTGCGGCGCCACGGCTGCAGTCGGGTCGACGCTGCGCCAGCCCACGCCCGGCTGCCAGTATTCCACCCAGGCATGCGCGTCGAACTGGCGAACAGTCAGGTACTGCCCGTCGGGGTTCAGTTCGCCGCCCTGATACCCGGCCACCACGCGCGCCGGAATGCCTGCCGCGCGCAGGACAAAGGTCATGGCACCGGCATAGTGGGCGCAAAACCCCTGACGACTGGCAAACAGGAATTCATCGATGCTGTCATTGCCCAATGGCACCGGCTTGAGGGTGTAGTGAAACGGCTGATCGCTGAAGTAACCGAGCAGCGCCGCGACCATGGCGTCCGGTGTGGTGTAGCGGCGGCGCAGTTCATCGGCCCATTGCCGCGCCTGATCATTGCCCTTGGCAGGCAACTGCAGGTCCTGACGCTGGATCTGCTCGCTGGACAGCGGATCACGGACGCTCTGTGGCCATGAGTTGACGGCGTAGAGCAGCGACTGCTCGACGGAGCGTCTGCGCTGCAGGCGGAAGTCGCTCATCTGCCGCACGTCCGGCAACGTGGTTTCTGCCACATCGAGGCTGGGCAGCCAGGGCCGGCCGCTGGCTTCCATGACAACGCTGTAGGCCAGCGGCTCACCGCGTTTCTCCCACTGCGCAATCTGTACGGTCTGGGCGCGGGCCGACTGCGACCAGCGACGCCCATCGAACTGCTCAAGGGTCAGACCGCGCCAATACAGCTGATTGCGCGCCGGGATCGGCCCTTCGAAACTGGCGCGGAACACCAGCGCGGGCGATTTGCTCAGCTCCGCCATGTCGCCGGGTGCCATGTTGTCCGACAGACCGGTGACGCCTTTGTTGCTCGGCTGCGGCAGCGACCAGAGCGGGTCCAGACGCGGGAAGAACAGAAACAGCAGGAGCATCAACGGCAGCGCCTGCGCCATCAGCTTGAACGCCAGCTTGAGCGTGTCGGCCGACCTGCCGGCCAGGTCCGAGTGTTGCAGGCCGATCAACGCAGCCAGCAGCGCGCTGACCGGCAGCAGACTGAAGAGCGCCCACAGCAGGTTATCTTCGAACAGATAGCCGACCGCCACGCAGAAGAAGCCAAGGAAAATCAGCACCCGCGCGTCACGGCGATTGTTCATTTCCAGCATTTTCAGAACGAATGCAGCCACCAGTAACGCAGCCCCGGCATCCAGCCCGACCAGGCTGCCGCGCGCCAGATAGACGCCACCGGCGGTGCCCACCAGCAGCCCGGACTTGACCCAGGTGCCAGGCAAGCGCACGCGCATGCGGAACGCTTGAACGCGCCACACCGTGCAGCCCAGCCAGAGGATCATGATCGACACCGGGACATGCAACGCGAACGGCAACACCACCAGTGCCTGCGCCACCAGCAGCCAGGTCAGGCTGACACGCGGAATGGGCGCGGCGGGAACTGCCTTGACCTTGTCGTTCATGGGCGATGGCCGTACAGCGCAAGGGCGCGCAGGCAGACTTCGCGGTGTGCATCACCGCTGTCCACCGCTGACAGAAAGCCCGGTAACCGCAGGGCAAACGGCTGGTGCCGCTGCGACAGCTCCAGCACCCAATAACACAGGCGCGACAGGCGCTCCTCGATATCCCCGCCCAGCGCCATGAAGTCCAGGCACAGGTCATGGCCACTGAGGTCGGTGAAGTCCTTGATCAACAGCCCCTGCCCGCGTGAATACGCCTTCCAGTGCAGGCGACTGCGATTGTCACCCGGCTGGTAGCTGCGCAGGCCCTGATAATCATCGACACCGGCACCCTGGGTAGCATGACCATCGTCCTCGGCATGCGGCTGCACGCCCTTGAGCAACGGCAGGGTCCCGGACAAGGGTCGAGGATAGATCAAGGCGCTCTGCTCCAGGTCGAGCCAGCTCCAGGCACGAAAGATGCCCAGCGGAAACACGCTCTCGATGCGCAGCCTTGGTGCATGCAGCCAGCCACGCTTTTCGGCGGGTAGCGTCAGCTCCAGGTCGGTCAGCCCACGGGGCAGCACGTCGCCTGACTGCAACGCTGTCGCGCTCCAGCCGAACCCCAGTGCATGGTGAGCCTGACCGGCACTTTCCAGGCGCAGGCGCAATTGCACCGGTTCGCCGACGAATACCGAACGCGCCACGCCCGCACTCAGAACCAGACCGCTGATGTTGCGGTAGGTGTGCAGGATGGCCAGCACGCCTATCGACAGCAATAGAAAGGTCAACCCGTAGGCCAGACTGTTCTGGTAATTGATCGCCACCAGCAGCATGAGCACCAGCACTAACGCGTAAATCATGCCGGTGCGTGTCGGCATGATGAAAATGCGCCGGTGGTCGAGGGTGATGCGTGACGCTGGAGGAATTCGCCTCGACAGCCAGCGTTGCCAGAGCGGTTTGAGCGGTTCGATCAAAGCACGGGCACCTCGCGCAACAGCCACTGCACCAGCGCACCGCCGCCGTGTCCGGTCGGATCGCTGCGTTCACGCAGCCGGTGGCCGATCACCGATGGCAGCACCGCCTGCACGTCCTCGGGAATCACATACTCACGCCCCAGCAACATCGCCCAGGCCCGTGCAGCGGCCAGAACCGCCAGGCTCGCCCTGGGTGAAAGTCCGTAGGCGAACTGCGGCTGACTGCGCGTCGCCTCGACCAGTCGCAGGACATAATCAACCAGCGCGTCACTGGCACGCACCTGCCGCGCCTGCGCCTGAAGCTGGCCAAGCAGGGCGTGATCCAGAATCGGTTGCAGACGCGGCAACAGCTCGCGGCGCGACTCGCCCAGCAGCAGGGCTTTCTCTGCTGCTCTAGCCGGGTAGCCCATGGAAATGCGCATCATGAACCTGTCCAGTTGCGACTCGGGCAAGGCAAAAGTGCCGCCGGAGCTGAACGGGTTCTGGGTCGCGATCACAAAGAATGGATCGGGCAACAGACGCGTCGCGCCTTCGATCGACACCTGCCCTTCTTCCATCGCTTCCAGCAACGCGCTCTGGCTCTTGGGCGTGGCGCGGTTGATCTCGTCGGCGAGCACCAGCTCAGCGAAAATCGGCCCCGGATGAAAGGTGAACTGCCCACTGTCCCGATCAAATACCGAGGTCCCCAGGATGTCACCTGGCAGCAGGTCAGAGGTGAACTGAATGCGCTGATAACTCAGACCAAGAATTTTCGCCAGCGCATGACTGAGGGTAGTCTTGCCCATCCCCGGCAAGTCCTCGATCAACAAATGCCCGCCGCCGACCAGACACGTCATCGCCAGGCGTACCTGCGCCTCCTTGCCCAGCACCACCTCATTGATCGCGCTCAGGCACGCATCGAGTTTTCTACCCATCGAAAGCCCCTTCCGGCAACTGCTTCATGACTGTGGGACTGCAAGCGATGCTAATGTCCGAACACTTTAAAGTGAGCGTAGGCCGTTTCGCCAGAGTTGGTTAGGCCTACCGTCTCGCCAGACTGAAAGATTTGTGACGCAGAGCGTCACGAACGGCATGCCGACGCGGAGCGTCGGCACGATAGCCAAAACAATCTCATGCCTTACCCGCAGCCACTGCCGCAAAAGTTCTTTTCAACCACGATGGTACTGACGACGCAGAGTGCGACGTAAGTGACGGCTGAGGCCTGGCGCTGATCCGGGGGTAGCCTGGCAGGACGCCAGGCTAGCCGCACCGGACCATGGATGGTCCGTTGCGGCGACCCCCGGATCAGTGACAGGGCGAAGGAACCCGACGAAGTCGGGCCGGAAACAGGAGCGAGGGGGTTTGCCTACTTTGGCCCCATCAAAGTAGGTCGCCGAGGGGCGAAAAGGTGACTTGAGCCAGAAACAAACATCACTGATATCGCAGAACCGCCGTGTGACGCAGAGCGTCACGAACTGCATTCCCACGCTGGAGCGTGAGGAACGATAGTCATCAGTTTCCGGGCCGTGCCTTTAGCCAAATTGCTCTGAAGCGCTTTTCAACCGCGATGGCACTGACGACGCAGAGTGCGACGTAAGTGACGGCTGAGGCCTGGCGCTGATCCGGGGGTAGCCTGGCAGGACGCCAGGCTAGCCGCACCGGACCATGGATGGTCCGTTGCGGCGACCCCTGGATCAGTGTCAGGGCGAAGGAACCCGACGAAGTCGGGCCGGAAACGGAGCCAGGGGCTTTGGTCACTTTGGCCCCTTCAAAGTGACTCGCCGAGGGGCGAAAAGGTGACCTGAGTCGAACCTCAATCTACCTGGCATCACAGAACAGCTGTGTGACGCAGAGCGTCACGAACTGCATTCCCACGCGGAGCGTGAGGAACGATAGTCATCAGGCTCCGGGCCGTCCCTCTAGCCCGACTACTCTAAAGTGCTTTTCGAACACGATGGTACTGACGACGCAGAGTGCGACGTAAGTGACGGCTGAGCCCCGGATCAGTATCAGGGCGAAGGAACCCGACGAAGTCGGGCCGGAAACAGAGCCAAGGGGTTTGCCTACTTTGGCCCCATCAAAGTAGGTCGCCGAGGGGCGAAAAGGTGAACTGAGCCGAACGTCAATCCAGCTGATGTCGTAGAACCGCCGTGTGACGCAGAGCGTCACGAACTGCATGCCAACGCATTAGCACGATAGTCATTGTCCAGACGCCCCATTTTCAGGGGCTTTACTGGTCTCTTCGCGAGCAAGCTCGCTGCCACGGCCTTCGGCCAGAATCAAGAGCAGACCTGTGTATCGTCAGGTATCAACGGCCAGCGCGGGACTCACGGATATAGAAGCGGGCCTTTTCGGACTTCTCGGTGCAGCCTTCAAACGCCTCGAACTGCTGCTGAGTCTTGGCACCCGTCAACAGCGACAAGGCCTTCGAGTAACTGACCGTTCCGGCGAAGCCTTCAGCCTTGGCCAGATCCAGCTCATGCCAGGCCGCGTCGAGCTGAGTGGCGCAGCTGTCGCGATATCCGGTCTTGCCAGCACAACCTGCAAGAACCAAAACAAGCAATGGCAGACAGATAAGGGCTTTCATGCGGGTGTTACCTCAAGAGAGAACAGGGAGTGTGCGGCTTTGACGGTGCGCGGCAGTAAAAGTGCCGCAGCACGGGGCTCTGCTCGCTTTTTTCATCTAGTGATCAGCGAGCAGACGATACCCTATTCCAGGCTCGGTGAGGATGAACCGCGGAGCGGTCGGATCGTCCGCCAGCTTCTGCCGCAAATGCCCCACCACGATACGCAGATAGTGACTGTCTTCGGTGTGCGTAGGCCCCCAGATATCCTTGAGCAATTGCTGCTGGGTAATGACCCGCCCGGGATGCCGCGCCAACTGCGCCAGCACCGCGTATTCCTTGCGGGTCAGCGCCACTTCGAGACCGTCGAGCAGCACGCGCCGATAGGCCAGGTCGACGGTGAGCGGCCCGAACTCAAGCGCAGATTCGGGCTTTTCGCTGCCCGACGCCTGCCTGAGCAGCGCCCTGATGCGGGCCAGAAACTCCTGAATGCCAAACGGCTTGGTCACGTAATCGTTGGCGCCGGCGTCCAGTGCCTGGACTTTCTGTGCCTCACTGGCGCGCACCGAAAGCACCAGCACCGGCACCGCCGACCACTCGCGAAACTCGCTCAACACCTGCTGACCGTCCATGTCCGGCAGCCCAAGGTCAAGCACCAGCAAATCCGGTTTGTTCAAGGCAGCCTGAGTCAGACCCTCGGCGCCAGTGGCGGCTTCCAGCACCTTGTAGCCCTGCGAGACCAGACTGATGCGCAGAAACTTGCGAATCTGCGGCTCGTCGTCGATGACCAGAATGGTGGTCGCCTGGCTCAAGCGGACTCCTCCAGTTCCACATCCGGCTGCGCCTGCAGCGGCAGAAACAGCGTGATGCGCGTACCCAGCCCATCAATACCCTCCTCGACCGAAAGCCGTCCGCCATGCGCGCCGATCATGCCCTGACAGATCGCCAGCCCCAGCCCGGTGCCCTGCCCGCCACGATCGCCGCGGGCGGCGGTGTAGAACATGTCGAAAATCTTCGCTCGTTCGTCTTCGGGAATGCCGGGGCCTTCGTCACTGACCGAGAAAAACAGTTCACTGTCGACCACACCGGCCGCCACCTGCAGGCGTCCATCGACGGGTGAAAAGCGCGCAGCGTTCTCAAGCACATTGACCAGCGCCTGCTCGATCAGCGCTGCGTGCACGTACAGCAGCGGCAGCTCGCCAGTCACCTGGGTGCTGACCTGCAATGGCGCCAGTACGGCACGCAGCCGGTTGAGCGCGCTACCGACGATATCGGCGGGCGACACCCAGTCGCGGGCCAGCTTCAGCGCACCGTGCCCCAGACGCGTCATGTCCAGCAGGTTCTGGATATAGCGGTCCAGGCGCTCGGCTTCATCGCGGGTGCCTTCCAGCAGCTCGCGGCGATCCTCCAGTGGAATGGCTTCACCCAGGGCCAGCAGGCTGTCGATGCTGCCGCGCATCGAGGTCAGCGGGGTACGCAGGTCGTGGGACACCGAGGCCAGCAAGGCACTGCGCAGTTGCTCGGTTTCACCGTGCAGGCGCGCCGCCTCAAGCTCTTGCGCCAGTTGCGCACGGGCCAGCGCCTGCGCCAGTGGCTGGGTCAGTGCCGCCAGCAGACGTCGATGCTGCGCGGTGAACGACTGGCCTTCCCGCGCGCAGACCCCAAGTAGAGCCAGCGGCCCTTCTTCTGCGGTGATCGGCCACCACCACCAGCGTCCGGACGGCAAGGTGCCAGTGCCACTGCCCGCAGGTTGATCGTGCTTCCAGGCCCAGTCGGCGGCAGCACGCTCGGCTTCCGAGAAGGTCAGCGGCCCACCGGTTTCGACCACCCTGCCGCCCTCTCCGTCGCGGCCGACCAGGCACAAGTGCAGTTCCTTCCAGCCGGAAAAATGCTGCTCGGCGGCGCTGAATACCGCCTTGCGGTCGGTGGCGGCGGTCATCTTGCGCGACAGGTCGAGCAGTTCGCTGGTCTGTTCCTGGGTATCGCGCAATGCCTGCAACTGCCTGCGCTGGCGTGCTGCGAGCTTGCCGGTCAGGGCCGACATCAGCAGGAAGAACAACAGCGTCAGCACGTCTTCTTCGCGCTGGATGTTCAGGGAAAAGCTCGGCGGAATGAACAGAAAATCATAGGCCAGGAACGATAACCCGGCACAGGCCAGCGCCGGGCCCATGCTGCTGCGCACGGCGACCAGCAATACCGCAGCGAGAAAGATCAGGGAAATGTTCGGCAGCGCCAGCACGCCTGCAACGCCCCAGGCGACCAGACTGGCGATCAACGTGGCGACGAACGCCAGACCGTAATCGAACCACACGACTTCGCGGGCCGGGCGCGCACGCGGCGGCTGATCGGGCAGTTCCTCGCTGTCGTCGAGCACCGAGATTTCCAGCCCATGCCCTTCACGCAACAAGCGCGCCGCGACGCCGCCACCAAACACGCGGCGACGCCAATGCCGACGCGACTGGCCGACCAGCACCACGCTGGCACGTCGTTCGATGGCATGCTGAACCAGCGTTCTGGCAACCTCCCCGGCACGCAATGAAACCGCCTCGCCGCCCAGCCGCTCGGCCAGTTGCTGAGCGCTTTGCAGGCGCGCGCGTGACTGCTCGTCGAGGGTTTGCCCATCGTCCACATGCACGGCGCTCCATGGCAGATGGCGACGCTGGGCAACCCGACTGGCATGACGCACCAGGCGCTCGGCATGGATATCGCCATCGATGCCCACCAGCATCCGCCCGCGAACCGCCGGGGCCGACTGGCCCAATTGCCGGTAGCCCTGCGCCAGATCGTTATCGACCTGCGCCGCCGCTGTCTGCATGGCCATTTCGCGCAACGCGGTGAGGTTGGTCTGGGTAAAAAAGGCATCGATGGCCGCGCGCGCCTGCTCCGGCACGTAGACCTTGCCGTCGCGCAGGCGCTCCAGCAGCTCGCGGGGCGGCAGGTCGATCAGCACCAGTTCAAAGGCTTCCTGCAGCACCCAGTCCGGCAGGGTTTCACGCACCTGCACGCCGGTGATGCCGCGGACATGGTCATTAAGGCTTTCAAGATGCTGGACGTTGACCGTGGTGTAGACGTCGATACCGGCGGCGAGCAGTTCCTGAATGTCCTGCCAGCGCTTGGTGTGGCGACTGCCGGGCGCGTTGGTGTGCGCCAGTTCGTCGACCAGCACCAGGCTCGGCGCAGCCTTGAGCAGCGCGTCGAGGTCCATTTCTTCGAGGGTCATGCCGCGATAATCAGTGCGCAGCAAGGGCTGTTGCGGCAGACCGTTGAGCAGCGCTTCGGTTTCTGCGCGGCCGTGGGTTTCGACCACGCCCGCCAGCACCTTAACGCCTTGGCGCAGCTGCGCGTGAGCCGCCTGGAGCATGGCATAGGTCTTGCCAACGCCTGGCGCAGCCCCGAGAAAAACCTTCAGCCTTCCGCGCCCCTCGCGGGGCAACTGGGCCAGCAGTGCGTCAGCTCGACCGGAATCACTCACGTTGGTTACCACCCTCTTTCTGATCAGCTACAGCTTAGTGAATCTGCTGCGTACATGGCGCACTTTGTTACAGCTGCGCGTTGCGCGGTGCAGACGGTAACTGATTCAGGCTCATATTCAAGGCCAATACGTTAACCACGGGTGGGCCGATCAGCGGGCGCTGGGTATTGGCGTCGATCAGCGCCTGCACTTTGTCCAGCGGCAACTGGCGCGCCGCTGCAACACGCCCGGCCTGCCAGGCCACCGCTTCAGGCGAGAGGTGCGGGTCAAGGCCGCTGCCGGAGGTGGTCAGCAAGGCCATTGGTATCGGTTCCTGCGAGGCGTTGGCCAGTTTCGCGGCATCCTCTTTCACGCGTGTCGCCAGTGCCGGGTTGCTCGGTGCGAAGTTGCTTGCGCCACTGGCCACGGTCGCGAATGCGCCAGCCGAAGGACGCGACTGAAACCACTCATCGCCGGTGAATGACTGGGCGATCAGCGCCGAGCCGCGCACCTTGCCCGACGCGTCATACACCAGGCTGCCATTGGCCTGGGCCGGAAACGCCACTTGTGCCACTCCGGTGACCACCAGCGGATACGCCACACCGGTAATCAGGCTCATCAACACGATCAGGCTCAAGGCCGGACGCAATACATTGGACATCTGCACATCCTCAATCAGGTGAGGCTGCACGCCGACCGGCATGCAGCACAGGCTTCAAACAAGGCCGAGTGCGACCAGCAGCATGTCGATCAGCTTGATGCCGATAAACGGCACAACGATGCCGCCCAGGCCATAGATCAGCAGGTTGCGACGCAACAAGTGAGCCGCGCTGGCCGCCTGTACACGCACGCCGCGCAGGGCCAGCGGGATCAGCACGACGATGATCAGCGCGTTGAAGACGATGGCCGAGACAATCGCGCTCTGCGGGCTGGTCAGCTTCATGACGTTGAGCACACCCAGTTGCGGGTAGATCGAGGCAAACAGCGCAGGCAGTACCGCGAAGTACTTGGCCACGTCGTTGGCAATCGAAAAGGTGGTCAGCGCACCGCGGGTAACCAGCAACTCCTTGCCGATCTGCACCACGTCCAGCAACTTGGTCGGGTCGCTGTCGAGGTCAACCATGTTCGCCGCTTCGCGTGCCGCCTGAGTGCCGTCGTTCATCGCCATGCCGACATCGGCCTGGGCCAGTGCGGGCGCATCGTTGGCACCGTCGCCGCACATCGCCACCAGCCGCCCTTCGCCCTGCTCCTGGCGAATCCGCTCCAGTTTTTTCTCCGGTGTGGCTTCAGCCAGAACGTCGTCGACACCGGCCTCGGCGGCAATCGCTGCGGCAGTCAACGGGTTATCGCCGGTGACCATCACGGTGCGGATACCCAGTTTGCGCAGCTCTTCGAAACGTTCGCGAATACCCGGCTTGACCACGTCCTTGAGATGGATCGCGCCCAGCAACCGACCGTTGGCGCAGACCAGCAGCGGCGTACCGCCGGTCTTGGCAATCTTGTCGACTTCACGGGCCAGTACAGGCGGCAGCTCGCTGCGCTGCATGTCGATGAAGGCCAACAGCGAATCCACTGCACCCTTGCGGTACACGTGGCCCTGATAATCAACGCCGGACAGACGCGTATCAGCGCTGAACGGCACGGCAGTCACCGAGCTCAGGGTCGGCTCGTTCATCGGGTGCAGGTTGCGCAGAAACTCGACGATGGATTTGCCTTCTGCCGTGTCGTCGGCCAGCGAGGCCAGCAAAGCACCCTCGCCCAGTTCCTTGGCGGTCACGCCCGGTGCAGCGTAGACCGCGGCGCAGCGACGGTTGCCGAAGGTGATGGTGCCGGTCTTGTCCAGCAGCAGCACATGCACATCGCCCGCGGCTTCCACGGCGCGACCGGACTTGGCAATCACATTGAGGCGCACCAGGCGGTCCATGCCGGCAATGCCGATGGCCGACAGCAGACCACCAATGGTGGTCGGGATCAGCGTGACCAGCAACGCCACCAGAAACACCAGCGGCAGGCTGCCACCGGCAAAGTGGGCGAACGGCTGCAAGGTGATGACCACCAGCAGAAAGATCAGGGTCAGGCCGATCAGCAGAATATCCAGCGCGACCTCATTGGGGGTCTTTTGCCGCTTGGCGCCTTCGACCAGCGCGATCATGCGGTCCAGTGTCGACTCGCCGGGGTTGGCGCTGATGCGGATCAGCAGCCAGTCGGAGACCAGCCGGGTGTTGCCGGTCACGGCCGAGCGGTCACCACCGGATTCGCGGATCACTGGTGCGGATTCGCCGGTAATCGCGGCCTCGTTGACCGCCGCGATGCCTTCGATGACTTCGCCATCACCGGGAATCATTTCGCCGATTTCGACGCGCACCACATCACCCTTGCGCAACTCGCTGGCATTGATGATGCGCAGGTTGCCGTTGTCGTCCCTGATACGTGCCTTGAGCCCTTCGCTGCCCGCCTTGAGGCTGTCGGCGCGGGCCTTGCCGCGGCCTTCGGCCAGCGCTTCGGCGAAGTTGGCGAACAGCACGGTGAACCACAGCCACAGGGCGATCTGCACGCAAACCGAAGTCGGCACCTGCGGGTTGGGGATCACACACAACACGGTGGTCAGAATGGCGGTCAGTTCAACCACCAGCATGACCGGCGAACGCTTGAGCTGACGCGGGTCGAGCTTGATGAACGCCTGCACCAGCGCCGGACGCCACAGGGCGGCGATGCCGGTTTTTGCCGACTCGGTGGCCTGCGATTCAGTAGATTTCGCAGCAGCATTTTTTGCAGGATTAATAGGTAAGTTCATGATCGGTTCCTCAGAAACCCAGGCTCAGGTGTTCGGCAATCGGCCCCAGTGCCAGGGTCGGCAGGAAGGTCAAGCCACCCACCAGCAGAATCGTGACGGTCAGCAGGGTGACGAACAGCAGGCCATGGGTCGGGAAGCTGTTCTGGCCCTGCGGCGCGGCCTTCTTCATGGCCAGGCTACCGGCCAGGGCCAGCACCGGCAGGATGTAGCCGAAGCGGCCGATGAAAATCGCCAGGCTGAGCATCAGGTTGTGGAACACGGTGTTGGCACTGAAACCGCCGAACGCCGAACCGTTGTTGGCCGTGGCCGAGGTGTAGGCGTACAGCAACTGACTGAAGCCATGCGGGCCGGGGTTGCTGACGGCACCGGCCGGGCCGGGCAGGCTCGCGGCAATCGCGCCCAGCACCAGCACGCCGACCGGCATCACCAGCAAGGTCGCGACCAGCAGCCGGACTTCCTGCGCCTGCAGCTTCTTGCCCAGGTATTCCGGGGTGCGGCCAATCATCAGACCCGCGAGGAACACAGCGATAAGCACGTTGAGCAGCATGCCGTTGAGGCCGACACCGACGCCGCCGAAGATCACTTCGCCGACCATCATGTTGACCAGCGCGACCATGCCGGTCAGCGGGTTGAGGCTGTCATGCATGCCGTTGACCGAGCCGTTGGACGCCGCAGTGGTAGCGACTGACCAGAGCACCGTGCCGGTGGTGCCAAAGCGGGTTTCCTTGCCTTCCAGCGGTGCGGTCTGCTCGACACCGGCGATGTTCAGCGCCGGGTTAGGCTGGTACTCGGCCCACAGCGAGACCGCACCGCCGATCAGCAGCAATGCCAGCATGCAGCCCAGGATCGCGCGGCTCTGGCGCATGTCCTTGACGTAATGGCCGAAGGTGAACACCAGTGCAGCCGGGATCAGCAGGATCGACACCAGTTCGAACAGGTTGCTCCAGGCCGTGGGGTTCTCGAACGGATGCGCCGAGTTGACGCCGAAGAAGCCGCCACCATTGGTGCCCAGTTGCTTGATGGAGATCTGACTGGCCGCAGGGCCCATCGGCAGGCTTTGATCAGCACCCTGCAGGGTCAGCGCGTCGATGTAGTGGCCGAAGTTCTGTGGCACGCCCTGCCAGACCAGAAACACCGCCAGCACGATACTGATCGGCAACAGGCCGTAGAGCGTGGCGCGGGTCATGTCGGCCCAGAAGTTACCCAGGCTCTGCGATGAGCGACGACTGATGCCGCGACACAGCGCGACCAGCACTGCCAGGCCGGTCGCGGCGCTGACGAAGTTCTGCACGGTCAGGCCGACCATCTGGCTCAGGTAGCTGAGCGACGCTTCGCCGCTGTAGGCCTGCCAGTTGGTGTTGGCGACAAAGCTCATGGTGGTGTTGAAGGCCAGCGACCATTCCATGCCCGGCAGTTGCTGCGGGTTGAGCGGCAGCACGCCTTGCAGCATGAGGATGGCGAACAGCACGACAAAGCCCGCCAGGTTGAACGCCAGCAAGGCCCAGGCGTATTGCTGCCAGGATTGCTCGGTTTTCGGGTCGACGCCGGAGATCCGGTAGCAGGCGCGCTCGACCGGCCCCAGCAACGGGCTCAGCCAGGTACGCTCGCCTTCCATGACCCGGTAATAGAAACGCCCCAGCCACGGCGCGGGGGCCAGCAGCAGGACCAGAAAGGCCAGGATCAACAGATAATCGTAACTGTGCATGATCACTCCTGACTCTGGTCGGCGCGCAACAGCGCCACCAGCAGATAGATGAACAGCCCGACTCCCATCAACAGAGAGATACCATCCATAACGCTCATTGAAATTTCCCCCATCAGGCAACACCGGTACGGCGCAGGCCGCGTGGGGTGATTGTCCGCAGGCAGGGTGTAAAGGCGCGAGATCGACAGGCTGGCCGGGGCGTAAAGAAGCTGTAAAAAAGCGCTACAGCCTTGACGGCGCAAGGCCTTCACGGTCCTGCGGCGCTGTCATTTATGTCAGGTTCGCGTTAGGGGATGCAGGGGTATCGTGGTGCGGCGATCTTCAGGGAAAGGACTTCACCATGCTTCGCGACAATGGAAAACCGCCCGGCACCACGCCGCCCTCCCAGACCACACCCGCCACTGTCCAGCTGACTGCCAAGGAACGACAAGTCCTGGAATGGGTGGCGCTCGGCAAATCCGCCTGGGAAATATCACGGATACAAGGGTGCTCGGAAGCGACCGTGCACTTCCATACCAGCAATATCCGCCGCAAGTTCGGGGTGACGTCGTTGAAGGCGGCATTGGTGATGGCGATCAGGCAGGGGGTTATTTTGGTGGAGTGACGTATTTAAAAGCGGTGCACCCCACAGGAGATACTCCCCCTGCGTTGTGCACCTGGATTACGGATTAACACTTACATTTTAGTAGTCTGGATTAAATGCAAATCGATCTCTGTTTGGGGGGCCATTAAGCCAGTCCCCTTTTGATCGAGCAGGTGCTGAAGACGGACTCCTTATTTCTTTTACGGCGGAAATCTTTTTAAGCTCTTTTCTGGCAAGTGATAATTCTTTTGCAATCGTATGGCGCGCATGAGCAGTAATTCCAGGCTCTTCGAAATTCCTAACCACGTAGTCTAATGATTCCTGAGCCTTAACTTGTTTGCGCGCAAGAGAATCCGCATACTTCGGCATGAAGTTCCCACGGGCATCTGCAATGCGCTCGGGATAACTATCAACCACTTCCTTCAAACTATCCCAGTCTGTTGGCTTGATTTTCGATAACTTTGTTACCTCTTTACTCCCACGAGTGGTAAGTAGCGCAGGAATTTTTTCGACGCCTGGGGATTTTGTGGTCAGAGTAGGAGTCTTCTTTAAGGCTCGGTACAACAGCTTTAATGGGGTAAATAACCCGACGTGCCCCGACGGATCCCGCCTACCCACCGGATTCCCCTCGACATACGCATACCCATTCACCCCGCCCTCACCAAACGGACTCCAGCTATCAGGACTGTTGAAGCGCATCAACACCGGGCTGTAGGCCCGATAGCCATTGCCCAGCATTTGCCAGCCGGTATCCGCCTCGCTCAGTTCGCCGTTGAACCCCAGTCTGCCGTGCGGTGGATCTTCACCGCTGGCGTGGCCGTAGGCCGTATACCACCTCCGGTTGACCCCGTCGGCAGCCACCTCGCCCAGCACGCTATCGCTGGCGCTGGTGGCAAGCAGCAGCGTCCGGTCACCCTGCTGCTCGGCCAGCAGATAGTCGTCGCCACGCATGAAGGTGCTCTGCCCCTGGCTGCCGAGTTGATTGGCCAGCTCTCCGTCGCGATAGAAGCGCAGGTCCCTGTCGCCGCCACGGGTCTCCCCGGTCAGTTGGTCCTGGGGGTCATACTGGTAATGAATGCCGGCTGAGGACGTGCCTACTTCGATCAGGCGGCCGAGGGGATCGTATTTGAGCGTGCGCCCGGCCTCGTCGATGTCCAGATTGCCGTCCGGGTCATAGCGGAGGTTGATTTCAGGCGGGTAGTACGCGTGGTTGGTGTTCGTTACCCGGCTCAACTGCACGGGATCGTCACCCTCGTAAAAATACCTGGCATTGTTGCTGCCGCCATCGAAGCGGGTGGTGACGAACGTCAGGTTGTTAGCGCCATCGAAAATGAAGTTCTGCCCGAGGAGGGTCCTGCCATAAGGGTCCACCGGCCGTTGAGTCCCTGTGCACTGGTATTGAGTCAGGCGACCGGACGTATCGTAGTTGTAGTGTTCGTCACGGAGTATTTCCGTGCCTTCGCTAAGGGTGCGCTGGACCATGTCATCCACATCGTCATAGACCTGAACCATCTGCTGCTCGACACCATCGAGGTCAAACGTACGCTTTACTTCTCGCCCCAGATCATCATATTCAAGGCTGATCGCGACGGTTCTTTCGCGGCTGCTGTCGGTTTGGTCGGTGGTGGTGATTTTCGCGAGACGACCAAACACAACGTCATAGGCAAACGTTGAATAAACCTCACCCAGCCGGGTTTCCTCGAGACGACCGCAGGTGTCATAGCGATTGACCTGTTCCTGTCCCAGTACATCGGTGTAAGACAGCAGCAGGCCCTGTCGGCTGTAGCTGTAGAACATGTCGTAGGTTTTGCCTGCTGAGGTGCGCTTCTCGCTTTTCAGCGAGCCGGTACTGTAATACTCGCGATCCAGTATCTCACCCTGCTCCTCGGAATGAATCAGACGAGCATTCTGCTTATCGTACGTGTAATCGGCAGCCACACCCGGCTCCGCGGTCCGGGCAGGCGCTGCACCAGGCCCGGATTGTTTCAGCGGATCAACTTCGCGGGTGGTGTCAGGTTCGGGCTCAGCTTCGGACTGCACCCGGCGCCACGGCTCGTCGCCTACCTGGGGCTTGTATTCGTAATCGATTTTCCGCTTGCTGGGCAGGGTTACCGTTCTGGGTTGCAGCAGACCGACGTCGTAAACAAGCGTACGTTTACGCCCACCGGTGACAGAACTGACCAGACGATCCAGCCCGTCGAACGACTGCTCTCCCAACACAATGCTTTTGCCGTTGTGCTCGATGCCGATACTGATGGGCAAGTCTTCGCTGCTGTGGCTTGCATAGCTGCGACGCACGATGGCCTGGCTTGGCAATGTGGACTCGATCACCCGATCAAAGACGTCGTAGACATAGGTCGTGCGCCGCCCGCCGTTTACCACCCCGACAATTTCCTCGACACGGCGGCCAAGGCCATCGTAATGGTACTGGCTCAGACTGACCGAGGTGCCGGCCTTATCCTGTCGCTCGCTACGGGTCGGCTGTTCGAACAGGTTCATCCAGGTCTCGGTGAACTCGCTTTTCCCTTTGCCATCGGTGCCTTCGATCCAGCTACGCTGAACAGGGCCTTGCGATTGCGCCGTACCAATGGGGTCGGTCTCTTCGAACGTCTTGATATTATCCGGGCCGGTGACGCAGCGCTGTTCGCCCCAATCGTCATATTCGTAGACGCTCTTCAGCGCCAGATCCTGCTGACCAAGCCAGTCAAACTCGGTCTCGTTGACCATGAGCCCCCATGCGTCGTAAACGGCAGCGTAGGTCTGTCGAGGTTTATCGACGCGCGCAGGTTTATCTGCGTCATCCCGCTCCTCATGGATGACTCGGTTGAGGCCATCAAAGTGACTGCAGGTTTTGACCCCCTTGACGTCGATGAGCGTCTGCGTGGCCTGATCGGTGGCCTTGGCACAGAGCTGATACTCATAACTTCTGGTCGCCTGGTAGATATCATCATTGGGCGCCACCGTTTCACTCAGTACACGCCGCAGGCTGTCGTAGACATAACGGATTTCCACGTTGTTGTCGTCGCGATTGAGCAAGGGTTCGCCGTTGAGCAGAGAATCCTCCAGGGTAATGACCTTCTTCGCGCCATCGAAGCCGGTCACGGTCTGTACGGTTTGCAGCACAGTCTTGCCATAAATCTCGCTGTCAGGGGTGCTGTAGGCATACTCTGTGCTGGTTGCATTCTCGCCCATGATCACCCGTTGCAGTTTGAGCCGACCGTGCAGAAGTGCGTTGTTCGGCTCATCGAAATATTCATAGGTCGTGAGGCGCTGCTCGTACTCATCTTCAGGGGCCTGCATCAGTAACGTCTCGCTTTGCGGTGCAAGCCATTGCTGTAGCTGACCGCCATCCACAGCAGGCAACGCCGTGTAGCGATAGCGGGTGATCAGGACCGGGGCGTTACCGTAGTCGGACGCCGCCGGGATGATCTTGCTGCTTTTCATCCAGCGGACGAAGCCTTCAGGGTCTGGCGGGCAGCCATCCTCGCCGGCGGCCGGATACCACTCACTGACCTCGACCATACCGTTGGCCTGGGTCTGAGTGAGCAGATTGCCGTGTTGGTCATAGGTGCTGCTGACCATTTCACTGCGCGGCACACTGCCGTCTGACGACAGCCGCCAGGTGGTCTGGACCTCCTTGGGTAATTGACAGTAGGCAGGCTGAGTAAAAAAGGGTTGTCCCGGCACGATGTAGTACCGAGTGTCCACCTGCATGACGGTAAGGTTCTTGCGCGTGGTTTCCCGAGTGAGCAGGTGAAACTGGTTGAAGGTCCGTTCGATACTGCGCTCGGCATCAGGCTTGCCCGCGACCTGGACACGCAATGTCTCGGTCGACGAATATTCGTACAGCTCCGCCCCGAGATAGCGATACAGATTGTCCAGACCATTGTCTTCCCAGGCGATATCCAGCCCCGCGCCCAGGAAGTTGCGCTCGCGCCCGGCGCTGTCCTGGTAACTGTAAAAAACGTCCATTTGCGCCTGCCCCAAGCCCGGCGTCGTGCGATGGCGCGTGACTCTGGGCAGAGGGGGACGTGCCGCCCTCGCAGGAAACTGATGGCCGCCGTCGGTATAAAAGATCTCTTCCCGACCGCCAACGGGTGTTTCTACCGACGTCATGCATAGATGCTCACGGATCAGGCTGTATACAAAACGCCACGAGGCAGCATTGTCGGTCGGCAGCTCGATACGGTTGACACGGTGATCCGATCCGCCCAGCACCATCTTGAATGTCGCATCCGGGCCTTCGCCAGTGGTCATGCGCAGCGTCACCGCCGTGTCTTCGCGGCTGATGCCGAGCAGAAGCTGACCCGAGTCATCCGTTACTTCGCTGAGCATCTGATACCCGCCGAAAGAGGCGTAATCCAGCGTGACACTGTGACCTTCCGGGGCGAATACGCGCACCGGCAGTGCGACCCTGTTGGCCCCGCTGCCACGCAGTTCGAGCAGCTCCACCAGACCGGACTTGTGCATCACCCTGAAATGGGTCTCGTCCTCCTTGTACAAGTGAAAACTGTCGATTTTCTTTTCCGACATCAGCATCTGGTCGTCGCTGGTGCCATCGACCTTGAATGTCTCGCCGCTGCTCAGCGACACGATCTGGTTACCCGGATCGTACTGCGACAACTGCAGGTTCCAGCCCAGACCAAAGCCGCTGTCCTGGCGGTTGAGAGGGTTGTAGTTAAGTGCCAGTGGCATGCCCGGGCCACGCAATCCGTTGGTCTTGACATCGGGCAGGGTGATCGCCACCGTGTATTGCCCGGTACGGGGGTCAACGCCGCTCTGTACATAACTCAGGAAGTTGAACGCGTTGGAGTGTACGGAAGTCGATGCTGTCATGATCCATGAACCTCGAACTTTATAGAGTGGGATAACCGTCACCCCTGCGGGTGACGGTCAAGCAGGCTTGACAGGTCCAGTGTTACCGAGGACTAATCCGATACATCGACACGGACGCAGGACAACTTGCCTTTTATGTTTTCATCACCGCTATATGCCTGGGTCACAATAATGCCGCGACTGATGATGGTGTCGACCGGTTTGCCTCTGAGCTGGTCGATGGAGATCCAGGGTGTTGTAATGGGGTCAATGTAGGTCTCGAGTTCAAATACCCAGCCTCCCTCTTCATCACAATCTCTGGACTCCAGGCGGATTTTTACTGCGGAGCGCACGTTATCCAGCTTGAAATAACTCATCTGATCGTTCGTGCACGCATGATCGCCCCTGTTGAGATAAACCACGTCGTCCTGGGCGGTAAAGGTGCAGTTCTTGCCTCCGCCATCGTCATTTTGTGCGAGCATGATGAGTCGGATCGCCTGTGCCGGGGGCGCAGCCTCCGCCCTTTGGAACGGGGCGAACGTACAGCCTGTCAAACCTGCAAGCGCCATGCAGGCAAAGGTTTTACTTAGCGCATTCATGATAATGACTCCCTGTCAGTTTGTTGCATCAATGCCTCATTCGGACCGAGTTGCCGAATAGAAGGTATGCATGAGACGGTTGCGCCTGCCGGGGCCCTCGGCCAGAAAACTGATTCGCCGTTTATGGGCATTGCCCTGCTTATCGATCAACAGGACGGCTAATGTTCCCGTCAACTTGTCGCGTGCAGGATGACCTTTCGGGATGAATTTAAGACCCCGGAGGCGGTGCAGGCTGATGATCAGTTTGCCGGTCTCGAATAGATCCATATTGACGTCGATGTCCAACGAGTGATCGGCCCCCATCACGTCTTTCAGCGCTTCGTCAAAGTGCACCTTGCTCACATCGCCGATAACTTCCGGGTCGTCGAAGATAAAACCCGTCCAACTGAACATTTTTTCTTCTACCTGTTCGCTCTCCCAGAGAATGATCGAGGTATTGATCACGTCACTGCCAGGCTTGGAGGGCATAAACTTCAGCCTCTCGAAACCTACCCATTGCTGGGTATCGGGGTTGACGACACTCAGCTTCCAGTAATCGATGGTGTTGAGATTGAAGTCGAAAGGGTCATCCTGAGCCCCTTCCGCAGGCGGCTCGGCCGGAGGATTTCCGCCTAACCCCTCGGCACGCTGCGGAATGAAGTTGTAATTCTGGTTATCGAACGAGGGCAAGCGTCGCGGGGTGATTTCGACCGTGCTGTTCACTTCTTCATACCGCACAGAGTTCCACCAATTGTCGTTGGCATCCTGAAATCTCGCGTAGAAGACGCTGACTGAACCCGATTCCTGTCGACTGTGCAGATAGAAGTCCTGCACGACTGGCCGTGACGCATCCAGGCCCGGCTCAGCAGCGAAAACGCCGGCCCCGGACAACTCGAAGCGGTTATGTTGACTACGCACGCGCCACGTCTGCTCATCATCTTCAGACATGCCATCGAGATGGAGGGCTACTGTCTCGATTTCTTGCTGGGTGCCATCGTCTACCAGGCGCATGGTGAGCCTTTCGGCGGGGCTCAGCTCGTAATCGACACCGTCGACCGGCATCACCTGGGTCTTGATCTGCAGCCTGAGTTGCTGATAGCCATTGGGGTACAGAATACCCGTATTATTTTCAGTCGATGGCGAGCCGGGGACCGTGATGGTAAACATCGACAGTTCGGTCCAAGTACCTTCATCGATGACTTCGGACAATTCGATGACGCTATAGCCACACGCCAGAACCACCCCGTTGTTCACCACTTCACAGCTCACCACGCTACTGGCGACAAGCGCCTGGTCGGGCGGCATGAAAAGCCCCTGCCGATCAACAGTGCCGGCCCCACCCACCACCTTCCAGCGTCGCTCAAGCCCGGGCAGCAGTGAGCGGTCATCCTGTAACTGCACCGCTACCTTTGGTCGTGCTCTGGGTACAAAAGCCGGCTCGATGTGCAGCATTTGCTGCCCGTTGGCGACAAGCACCGTAGCGATGCCAAGGTCATTGCCCGACGCCTCTATCTGTTGCACGGCCAGCGCTCTTTTACCGGACCTGGCATCCGGACTGAAGAGCGCGCCCTTGCCGACCTCACTCAACCTGCCAAGCTCCGCCCCCAGCAGCGCCCAGCTCACCGGGCTGCCGTCATGCGTCGAAGCCGCCAGCGAGACCGGTTGCAGCGCAGTCCCCCCTGGCACCACCGTTACACGTGGCGCCAACTCCAGGCTCCGCGATACCACACTCACCAGCGCCGAGACCTTGACGACAGCGCCTGACTCTTGATAGACGGCAGTGATCACGACGCGCAGCGCGTCATGGCCGATAGCCTCAAGGCCCGCCGCCGTGTAAACGCCGCTGGAAGAGATGCTGCCGCTTCCGGCAGCCACGTGGCTTTGAATGCTTAATGCACTCCAGCTGGTGGCCGGTATTTCTTCGCCTTGCGGGTTGTGCAGGACAAAGCGCTGGGTCTGCCCGGCCGTTACAGTCGAGAACAGCGGTGTAATGCTGGCCTGTGTTGAACGAAGGCTGCCAAACAACAACAGGTCGTGCGGGCAGTGTCGCTCAAGCGGTTCAAATACTCGTCCACCGCTGAACTTCAGGCTGTCCAGCACCTGCAAGCGTTCACGCTCGATCATCGACTGAGTCTCTTGCGAGAGCATCAACACCGTGCCGTATGCTGGCTGACTGTCTGCCCCGCGATCATCAGGTATCGGATAAACGAAATTATCTGCCGACGGAAACAAGCCTTCAGCTTCGCTATCCTGCGCTTGCATGAACAGCATAAGCGCGCCATCACCCGCGTTGTCCATGCGCGCGTCGCTTGAACGCGGCGCGGCGCGGGTAAGGAGCCGCAAGCGGGTTGGCGTCTGAACATGATAACGATTGAGCTGTGCCTGCAGGACTGAGAAAACCCGGCAATGAAGCGCAATCTGCTTGAACTCCCGGGCAAAGAAATCTGCCAGTGCCTGATTGATCGCATCATCGACGCCGCCCAGATTACAGGCAACGCCAGCCCCGTCAGCCAGATCGAGCAGCACATGCCCCTCCTCTCCCACGAAGAGATCGACCGTCATCGCCAGCCTGAAGCCCATGGGCTCGCTGATGATGAAGCTGCCGGACACGGTGGTTGCGCTGCCCTGCGGCTGATGCAAGCCGCTGTAACGGCCCGACACGATGTTCATCGTGACAAGAACACTGCTGGAGCCCGCCGAGTCAGCCACAAACGACAGAACCGGCACACCCAGTACGACCTGCTTCAGACGAACAGTGTCGCCTTGTCGCTCATCCACCACAATTTCACCGGTGAACAACGGCAAGAAGGCCAGCTCCCGATAGCGCTCGATGTATTGCTGCTCGATATGCCGGTTGAGATCGCTGCGACTGACCGCCGCGACGGCTCCCCAGCCCTGGGTCAAGGTACCTGCACCGGCTTGCTGCACAATAGCGCTCAGTGAACGGGGCATTGTATTACCCGCCGTGCCCAGCGCGGGGCCGGTCAGTGCCTGCAATACACCGGAGGAGCCACTCAATGGCAGCGGCAGAATCAGGTGTCCGGCCATCGTGCCAAGGTACTCGTCCATAATTTCTGCGAACACGACAACGAAGCGTTCGGGTGCGTTGGAATCGCTGCTGTACACACCCGCGGCGTCTATGGAGCCCGGCCCGCTCAGACGCCAGGTGACTGGAAGCTTGTGGCCATTGACGACGACTGTCAGCTCGGCACGCTGGTCATTGACGCTGGCAAGCGTGATGGGCAGCATCGGTGAGTGGCGAAGAACCAGTACCTGGATTGATTCGGTGTGCTGGTCATCGCTGACCGTTATTGTGTCAAGGACATAGGTATTCCCTGCCCCCCCTGCACCGGCGACGTAAAATTTTTCATGCGGCGCATCGACGCCATCCTCAAGCGTCCCGCTTTGTCCGGGCACCGGATCGACCACCGTCCATTTCAGGTTGCCTGCGCGCGAACTGCGTGCTGAAAGCGCTATCCGTTGACCGTAATTACACACCTGAATCAACGGGCTGACGCTGACGCTGCTGGTGAGCACCGTCAACACTGCGGTACTGCCATGCCCCGACACGGGGTCCATCGCCTTGATCAGTACACGCTGAAAACCCTGCCTCACGGGCAGTGCTGCGGGAGCCACATACCGACCCTGCGCATCAATTTCCCCCAGACCGTCAGTACCGCCATCCAATGGATTTGCCAGCGACCAGACGATGCCCGGGCGCGCAGGCCGGGTGGTCAATTGCAGCGTTTCGCCTGTACTGATCAGTGCCTGTTGCTCGACGATACTGAACGTGGACGCAGCGGGATCGATACGACCGAACAACGCGAGGTCATAAGGCAGACGTTTGAGTACGGGTTGCAGCACTTGCTCGTCAGGCAATGACCAGCCGGCCAGAAAGCGCTCGGCGCCGGTGGCATCCAGGGTTTTGCTCAACCCTTGAAGCAAGGCGTGTTTGACGGTATAGGCCACGAAGCCGTTGATCTGCTCAAGTTCTCTGGCACTCAGGTTGTCCAGCGTTCCTGGAGCGGCGCTGACTTCATGGTCGAAGAGGTAAGGTGCATAAAGATGCCCTTCCACTGCCTGATCATCTGACTCACTTTCAATCAGATGAAACTCGTGCTTGAGGCTGATGTTGAAGGTGGCGTTGTGCGATTGCCATTGATCGCTGTCCAGCGCCCTGTAGCGAAAACCCAGCGTGCAGGGGAATTCCCAGGTCTGCGTAGTCTGGGCGTACTCGAAATCAATGGTCAGGGGATGCTGGGCGTTGAAGGCCTGGACACTGAAAGGTTCGGATTCGAAGACAAATTCTGCGCTCCGGTAGTCTCCGGCCGGTACTGCAAAAGTACCGGCCTGAGCGACCATTCGCTGCAGCGGTTTATCCTCCGGAACGATGAAGCTGAAGTCGGGCGCTTGCAGCATTTGTATCACCGCACCACCAAAGGCAGCGCGGTGCAGCGCGTGGGAGGAAAACACGGCGGTCGCCGAGTACGAATGCTGAGCATCGTTGGGAATCAGGTAACGAAAGTCAGAATCGCCATCCGGAATCCCGCCCGTCACCCCGTACTCCAGGGTCGTGAACAGCAACAAGGCGCCTTTTTTATGGACCGATACAGCATCGGGGCTTTCAAGCTGTGACCGCACATCAATTCTGCGCACGTTGAGCAATTCGTTGCTCTGCTCATTGAAAATACCCAGCCTTAACCTCTGCTCTTGATTTTCAGGGTTGCTCAACCAACCTTGAAAAAACTCGCCGATCTTGCTGCGTTCAGTAGAACCGCCCGGAAAATCCAGCGAAAGGTTTTTAGCCAGGCCAAGCTCTACCACCAGATCCGCGCTTTGACTATTCAGTTCCAGATCGAAATCCAGGTCCGGCGCGTTCAGCGGATCGTAGGCAGCGATTCTGTGAACATTGTGCTGTCCCTGAGCGCTCTCTACCACGGTATGCATGCCGGCGATAACTGGCAGGCGCCAGGCCAGCAGGGAATGTCCCAGAACACTGTCCTTGAACGACAAGGTCGGCGCCCCGAGCACACAACCCGAGAAAAAATGAGCATCATGCGTATCGGGAATCGTGATACTTCCGTCCGGCACCGGACGCGACAGCCCCTGCGCCACACCCTGCTGGTAAATATGTTCAAGCAGCTCGTTGACCTTGTCGCCATCCAGAGCAATGATCGCGTCCCAGCCTCTGAGACGCGTGGTATTTTTCATCCATGCCAGCAGACTTTCCGCTGAATAACCAGCCATGACATCACCTCCTGTGATGTTGATATAGATAAGACGTCGCGCACGTCCGCTTAGAACGCCTGTGCTTTTTTGCCTTTCATCAATTCCAGATCCGTAGCAAACCGGTCCAGTGGTAGTGGCAAGACGATATGCCCTTCTATGACGCCAAGGATTGCATTCGGGGCCTCGGCAAAAATCAGCACAAACCGGTCAGTTGACGCTACGTCGGGGGTGTACAGGCCGTCATCGATGCGCCCGCGCCCGGCGCCCACTCTCCATTTGACGCCGGGCGGCGTAAGGCCATTGGCAAACGCTTGCAGTTGAACCTGATCGGCACGAATGCTCACAACGTCCACGTGGTCCCCGACTTTCTCAACGTCCAGAACTTCAGAAACCTCCACGGTTTTTACGACTTTTACGGTTAACAGTGGGACTTGGTGCTTTACCAGTACCCACGACGAAACACTCGCCTGCTGGCTGGTCACGACGATCTGATCCAGGACATAGGTTTTACCGGTCACCTTTGGCGCCGCGACGTAACGATGATCACCATCGGCCAGTGCGCTGGGCTCCAGAACACCGCTTTCGCCAGCCACCGGATCCTTGAGCGACCAGTCCATTTCTTCGGTGCCGAGCGAACCTGCCTGCAGTTCCACGGTCTGCCCGGCGTCACATACCTGAATCAATGGATTGAGGGTGATCGGGTTGGTGACGATCGTGACCAGGGCCGAACTTCGAGCGTTCGATTTCACGTCAGTGGCTATTACCCGAACACGCGTGAACGCAAGCTCGGTCAAAGAGGATTCCGGCGCGTAATACCGGCCGGTGCCGTTGACGGCACCGAAGTTCTGCGCATCACCTTGCAGAAGTTCGACATCCCACGTCACATTCGCACCCGGCGGTTGAATGGAGAAGGTGGTGGAACTGTCGACGACCATCAGGTGCTCCGCCGGGCTGACGACAAAGTCTGCCCCGGAACTGTTGATGCGGCCGAAGGCGGCGATGTCTCTGGGCGCACGAAGTACGTCAGGCACAATGGCTTCGTTGAAATTGAGATCGATACTGTCCCGGATGAACGCGCTGATCGGCACACGGGTAGCGAGTTTGCGTGCCAGTACGGCTTTGATGTCGGACTCGAACGGATCCTTGTTCAGCTTCTCGAAATTGCTTTTTACCGACGTTATTAACAACAGTAATGAAAAGCTGTTAGCGGGTGGAGGGATCTCCACGGAAGTCAGGTCATCGATGGTGGTGTTTATCGTGAGACCGGGGATCAGAACGAGGTCGTTGTTTTCTTCGGCAAAGGTATAAATGCACCGTACATCGACCGTGACGACCTTGCTCATGACCAGTAGCGTCCCATGGCCTGGCAACGTAAGCACAACGCTGGGGGTGGCTTTGGACTTCCAGGTCAGTGCCACCGTGCCATCGCCAATGAGCTCCACAGACAAAGGCGTGCTCCCTGACACATCAAGCCAGGTCCCGGCTTTGTAGACATTTGCGAAGACCGCCACGCCATTGATGTCAACCTTGACGTCCTGGCTGCTCGCTTCGGAGGTCGTCAGCCTGCCCGACGTGGCCGTCGCCTTGATCAAGCGGCCGGAGCCGTCATGAACACTGTTGAACACCCCGTTTTCAATAATCGAAGCAATGGTCTTGGTCACTTCGCCAATGAACAGTGCCGCCTTGAACGTACGCTCCGCACTGAACAACACCGTGGCCGAATAATCTTTCCCGGCATCATCCGGTATCAGGTATTGGTACTCTACCGGGATGTCGCCGCCTTCCTGACTGCCCGCCAGGCGAATGAACACCAGCACGGCCCCGTCGCCGTAGTTGGCGGCCTGCGGGTCGAGAGGCGCGGCAGGATTGGTCTGGGTGCGCAGTTTGAACGACTGGGGGTGCATCAGATTATTGCTGCCACGCTTGATCACGCCCAGCGTCCATACGCGCTGCTCGTCCGGCAACGCACTGAACAGGGCTTTGAAGAAATCCCCGCCAAGTGCCCGGTCAGCCCTGTCAACCGCGAAGGTCAGAATGAAATTATCACTGTCCTTGAGGTCGAGCCGCACCCGGCCATCGCTCTGGACATCACCCGGGACCCTTTCCAGCGCGAGATCCAGTGTCAGTTTCGGACCTTGCAGCGCATCGATATGGATAATTCTGTAGGCTTCCCAATTGTCGACGTTATTCTTCATCGTCAATTGGGTTCCGCCCAGAACCGAACAGGTCAATGTCGCATGCGACTGACCGAGGTTATCGTTCGTGAACGCCAGCCTGGGCGCATCCAGAATGAAATTGTGAATATTTTCTTTAAACCCGTCGCTCAGTGCCACCTCTCCGCTCACAGGCTGCAGATAGGCGTTCGACGAAAAACGCGCGATGTACTCCTGAAGCAACAGGTTATTCACCTTGCCTCGGGCCATTGCCGCGATGGAATCCCAGCCCCACATCACATTATTGGCGGGGTCTTTCATCCACTCGGTCAGGTTGTTCAGCGTGTTAGTAGCCATAGGATTACGTCCGTGTAAGTGTGGGGTCATGCCGGTGACCGTTGCGTCCTGCGCCAGCCCGCCGGCCCGTGAAAAAACATCGTCCAGCACCGTGAAATCGATAGACGGAAACTGTGTGTAATTCGCCCCTTCATCAAAGCTGACTTCAACCGTCACGGTGTTGGTCGGTCTGTTTCTTTGCAGACTTTCCAGAAACCCCCTCGGGATGATTACCGACAGCTGCCTGGCCTGGTGTTCCGCCTCGCTGACCGGTTCTGCAGCGCCGGTACGTAGCCCGACCGTTTGCTCCAGGCCCGACGGCAGCAAGCCAGTGGCCTTGATGCGTACCCGTTGCCTGGGAGCCATGTAGGCCCAGGATTCCAGGTCCAGACCTGCACCTTCTGGCGGGACCCTGGCGAGGTCAAGCAGGGCATCGGTAACGCGTGGTCGCATGATCTGGATGTACGGCCAGACGGAGCCCAGGGCTCTGACTTCCAGATTGAATACTTGCGAAGTGCCTGATTGCGACGCTGAGACGACCTTGTAGTACACGGCGACCCACTTGCCCATATTGGCCGGGACCGCTGTGGGCGGGATGACGAACAGGCGCGGATCGCCTGGCGAAGGATCAGCGATAAAGCTGCCCGTGCTTGTGTACCCCTCCCAATGCATCTGTACCGTGTAATCGTCGCCGATAAACGCTTCTTTCGGTATGCGAATCGTCACCCCGCTCTGCAGCTGCGAGGCAAAGATATAGCCCGTGACGGTCCCTTCACCGGAGCCGTCAATGATGGCGTCTTCGATAACGGGCGCAGGTAGATCGAGCGGTCGACTCAGAATGACCTTGCGCGGTAACGAGCTGGCTGCGTTGCCCGGTCGCGCGTACTGATACACCAGCTCGATTTCCTTGCCGTTATTGGCAGAAAGCCAGGCCTGAGCCAGCGAGAACTGCAGTACGCCACTGTCGAGATTGGAGAGGTCGGCCCGCAGGGTCTGCACCAGCCGATTGCCGCTGGAGACATAAACCACGACATCGTCATCGATCTGCATGCCGAAAGGATCGACCAGCAGGGTGACGCCGTCAGGAAAGGCTTCCGGATCCAGTGAGCCACCGTTGAAATCCTTGATGGTCAAGGCGGGCAATAACGCCGTTGACGGTGCGACGAAAGCCAGCGACTGAGTGGCCGAAACCGTTGTCAATGTGGAATCGGCATACTCGATGCGGTAGCTCATCAGAGCGAAGCCATCTCTGATTGGCTCAAGTTCGTTGGACCCTATCGGCCACTGCAGAGGCTGGCCCACCTCTTTCACCGTCAATTCCCGGGACCGGACCAACGAGTACCAGAAAGTGCTTTCATCGAAATAAAGATCCAGTGTGAGGGTCACCCTGTCGCCCACGCGCATCGCCTGATACGGCGGCGCCACGAACAACACTTCACTGATTTGCCACAGCAGGTCAGGATCAAGCTTCAGATCGTGAGACTCCTTGCATTGCAGCACCCCCAGCCCGGCGGCCGTTGACGGTGGCTTACCGACATAGAAGAACAGGCGCAGGGATTCATCAGGGCGACCTTCGACAATGTACGAGTAAAACACCCACCCCTTATCAAGCCTCATCAGCAACGGATTATTGATCAACAGGGGCATGCCTTCGGGCTGCAACCCGACGACCTCGATAACATCGCCGACATAGTCCTCCACTGCGCCCTGGGCACCGCAACCTCGCCAGTTGGGCATGAACCGATCGCCGTTCTTGATACCTGGATAGTCGATCCAGGTGGTCAGGTCGGCACCGCCCAACTGATCAAGATCGAGGTAGTTCCCGGGCTGCTGCAGGTCGGGCACCTTGGGGGCGGGAAGATCCAGCGCCATGAGTGAGACTCCTTTCTCGTTTCCGCCTGAAATGGGTATATCGCAAGGGTTGCCCCTGAGAATGCGGATAGGATTTTTTTACGCCGATGCACATCAGTTGCCCACTAGCACTACTGCTAGGTTGTTGCCCGGGTACGGACTGTTAGGGTTAGGCAAGACCTCCAGCCACACGAACGTCTTCGGGCGTTCAGGCTTGGGGGTCGTCAATGACCAGAGCGCAAGGACTGCACAATCGTCAGGCACCGCTGCGCTTGTCACGCATCAATCAGCGAGGTCCGCTCCATGGCTGCTTCTACTTCCGTGCACTCCAACGCGCTCAATTTCATGAGTTGTCTGAAAAGCGGCGTTGACCCACGCACCGGGCTATACAACATATCGATCAGCTTGCCCGATCTGCAAAGCAATGACCTGCGCGGGCCAGGGTTCCGACTCGACCTGTCCTACAGCCAGCTCAATACGCTGGACAGCGGCTATGGCCTGGGCTGGAACATGCAGTTGTCGCAGTACGACCCTGCCACTCAGATCCTGTCCCTCAGCACAGGCGAGACCTTCCGGGTCGACGGCACCAGCAGCAACGGCCAACTGACGATGACGGAAAAGAAGCTCGACACCTTCCACTTCTACAAACTGGACGATGAGTCTTACCGGGTGGCGCACAAATCAGGTCTGGTGGAAATCCTCGAGTTGCACAGCAGCGGCAATAAGAGAATGGCCTGGCCGGTGAAAATCATCGCGCCGTCGGGGCACAGCATTGCGCTCAAGCACACGGTGTTCAACAGCAGCACCTACAGGCTTGCTTCAATCACTGACGACCTGGGTAAGACGCTGCTGAAAATTGCCCGCAGCACCACCTCCGTCGAGCTGGATCTGCATCCGGACGAAGGCACCGGCGGTACTCCGCTGGCGCGCTTTCTAATGACCCTCGCAGGCAGCGACAAACGCGTATCGCGCATCACCCTGCCCACCGAAAACAAAGCGTCGTGGCGCTTCGAATATGGCCTGGAGAACGGCAATCAATTATGCGTCAGGCATGTGGAGACACCTGCTGGAATCAGCGAAAACGTTTACTACCAGGACGAGGGCCATGCGTTTCCATCCAGCGCCGGTCGCATGCCCGTGCCCAGGGTGACAAAGCACATCATCGATCCCGGCCTGAATCAGGCAGAGATCGATGTGCGATATACCTACAAGGACGGCCAGCAACGCTCACGAAACTTTCTCGGTGCAGGGTTGCCCATCGCCTGGGAGGACAACGGCCTGGACAATCTCTATAAATATTTGCAGGACTACAACTATGTCTGTACCGAAAGCCTGTGGGTCGACAACAAGGCCGTGCGCAGCATAGAGCGGACCTTCAACCGCTTCCACTTGCAGACCCTTGAAGTCACCACCCAGAACAAAAACCAGCTGACGGTCACGACCGCCTACAACATCCTGCAGGGCGAGCATTACTCCAGACAGCCCAACGATTGTCAGCTACCCAGCGAAATCACCACCCGCTGGCAACGGCTGGACGCGCCTGAGCGGACCCGCACAGAGACCGTCACCGATACCTATGACAGTTACGGCAACCTGCTGGTGCATACCCGCGCCGACGGCATCGAAGAAGTCAGCAGCTGGTACCCGGCCGCCGGTGGCGACGGTTGCCCGGCCGATGCGGAAGGGTTTGTCTCCCGACTGAAAGAAAAAGTGGTCAAGCCCGCTCCATCGTCGCAGCTCGGGGCCCCGACCCTGGCCACACGTTATCGCTACCAGACATTGCCTGCACTGGCCGACAGCGAGTTACCCGACTGGATCGTGCCGGAAAGCGAAACGCTGCTGCAGCTTGAAAGCGATGGAACCTGTGTAGAGTTGCAGAAGGTCCTGCTGGAGTACATCAACCAGCCGGATGCGCCATTCCTGCATGGTCGAACCGGGAAAAATATCGAGTCCCTGAATGGAAACGACACCGTTACCGTCTACGAGTACAGCAAGAGCAAGAGCAGGCAACTGGAGGTCCCGGTACAACTCATAGACATCACCACGATCGGCTTCGACAACACCCGCATAAGCAAGCAGCAACAACAGTCGTTGTTGACCGGTCAGGTGCTGCTGACCCTGGAAGAAGGCGTGGAGATCCGCTATGTCTATGACGTGCTGAACCGGCTGACCAAAGAAACGATCGCACCGGACTCAAGTGATGAAGCCAGTCGCGAGTATCTGTACACCCTGTGTTCCGCTGCGGGGCAGCAGGCAGAACAAGTGCTGGTCGACGCCCGCAAGGTCAAGACCCGCTCTGTTCTGGACGGCCTGGGCCGGGCAATACTCGAGGAGCGGGACCACATCGACAGCAACGATCTGCAAGCGATGCGCATAATCCATACCGCGCAATACAACGCTTGGAACAATGTGCAACACGAAACGGATTATGACTGGTTCGCCAGCCAGCAACGGTTCGCCACGCGAAACACCTACGCCTATGACGACTGGAACGTCCAGTGTGTCATTACCTCGGATCACGGCGTACAGACCCACCAGTACTACGACCCCATCGGCAATGAAGAACATAAAGGCCCTGTTCAGAAGACCTGGGTGCAAAGCAGTGACGCAAAACCGCTGATCAGTGGTCGCAGCGAGACCTGGCTGAACATGTTCGGCAAGCCGGACAAGATCAAGACCCAGAACGCAGATGGAGAAAAAGATCTGGGTTCACAAACCTTCCTCTACGACGGCCTGGGGCGCTGCACGGAGCAGACCGATGCGTCAAACCACACAACCCTGTTCAGTTATGACGCCTGGTCACGCATGGTCACAACACGCTTGCCGGATGGAAGCGAGGCGCACCGTGATTATGCACCGCACAGCAACACCGAGCTGCCGATCGGCCTGAAAATGATGCATTCGGACGGCATTACCAACACTCTGGCAGGCAAACAGGCGTTCGACGGGCTGGGTCGTCTGACACTGTCGCAGGCAGGGCAACGTATCGAGCAGTACGAGTATGAGGACGGTCACAGGCAGGTCAAAACCCGCAAAACCGCCAAGGGCGATGACATCAGCTACACCTACAACCTGGCACTCACCGACCAGATCGTCTCCAGTACTGCACCGGATGACACCGTCGGTTTTGGCTATGACAACGTCAGCGCCCGCCTGACCTCTGCCACCAATCAGCAGGGCAAGCGCGTTTATGCTTATGACGCGCACAACCAGTTGACCAAAGAGACCTGGAAAGATCTACAAGACCGGACCTGGAAAACCGTGCATCGGACATCCTTGCAGGGCCGTGCGATGTATCGCACCGACGTCGAACAAAAAGACGTCAAAAACTCGGTTAAAGGCGTAGTCAAGGGCCGCATCAAAGGTGGCGTCAAAGGCGTGGAAACGATTTACCGGTACGACGATTTCGGCAGACTCGAAAACGTTGTGCAGGGCAACGTGGAGGTGACAATCCTGTATGACACCCTGGGTCAGCCCAGCGAGATGACAACCTGTGACCAGGCCGCCGGAACCCGCCTGGTAAACCGCATGAAGTATGACGACCAGGGACAGGAAATTCTCAGGACGCAGATTGCAGGCAATCACCCGGTACGTACGCTGGAACAGCAATGGCAAACCGACGGGCTCATGCAAAGCCGTCACTTGCAGGAAGCAGGCAACACGCTGCTGCTGGAAACATTCAAGTATGACGCTCGAGGTCGTCTGACCGGCGTCATCTATTCAGGCAGCACATTGCCAGTGCACGCATCCGGCAGGGCGATACTCAAGCAGACGTTCATCTTCGACTCGCTGGACAACATGATCCAGACCACTACCGAATTTGCCGACGCCAGCACTGAGATGGCCTTTTTCCACTATGGCAAAGAGGATGACCCCGATCCCCTCTCCAGGGACCGATGCCAGTTGCTCGGCATCACCTACAGGCCTCCACGGGGCACACCGGACCCGACGTTCCGCTATGACGCCAACGGCAACCAGCTCGATGACGAACATGGCAACCGGTTGTACTACGACAGCCAAAGCCGCCTTTTACGGGTGGAGAAACCGGCGGGTGAGCCGATCAGCACATACGCTTACGACGGCCATGATCATCTGGCCACCACCCGCAATGGCAGTGACAGCGAAATACTGCGTTTTTATCAGGACCAGCAGTTGAGCAGCACGGTGCAGGACGACCGACGTACTCAGTTTCTGTACATAGACGAGCAACCCGTCGGCCAGCAGACCATCGGAGAACCGGCAGAAACCCTGCTGTTGCTGACGGATGCGAACCAGAGCGTGCTCGCTGAGTTCCAGCAGGACAAGCTGCGAACAGCGGTCTACAGCGCCTACGGAGAACGTCACAGCGATGACGCGCTGCTCAGCGTCGCAGGGTTCAACGGCGAAATATGCGAAAAAGACACGGGCTGGTACCTGCTGGGCAATGGCTACAGAGCCTACAACCCCGGCATGATGCGTTTTCACAGCCCTGATTCCTTGAGCCCCTTTGGCGCAGGCGGGGTCAACCCCTACACCTATTGCCTGGGCAATCCCATTGCCTGGCGCGACCCCACCGGGCATGACGCCAGCTCCCAGAGCGGCAGGCTGCGAAGGCCCGATGAGGATGCGATACCTGCAGAGATGCCGGGGGGCATCGGAATACAGACCTGGATCATGCTCGCGGTTGGCGTAGTGTTCACGGCATTGGGTGCCTACGCGACAGTTACATCGTTTGGATTGGCCGCGCCCGCCTCGGTTCCTGTAACGGTCCTGGGTATGACGATGACCGCACAGACGGCGGCCTACGTCGCAACAGGGTTGCTGGCGGCAGGGACCGTTCTGGGGGCTGCATCAACGGCTGCCACTACTTATGGTGCGGCGAAGGGAAACGAGACAGCCTTTCGGTTAGGGGAATACCTGGCCTATGCCGCGGTACCTTTAGACCTCGCTGGGGGGGTATTCAGAAGTGCGGTTAAAAGCGCGCTCAAGGCTGCGTCCAAGGCTGCGTCCAAGGCAGCGGTGGAACCGGCAGTGAGGACAGCAAACTCAGCGGCGGCTTCGCCAACAACCGGCGCCGAAGCAGGATTGAGAGGAAGCTTGAGCAGCACGGACCAGGGTGCAGGCGGCGGGCTGAGGAGCATGGGCAGTGCCAGGAATACCACATCGCTCGTCGGCGAGGTTACCGCCTCACCAAATACCTCGACTCCATTTGCCAGTGTTCCCGCTGGTGGAATGCAACCTATTCCAAGGGCTGTAGCTCCAACTCCAGTAGCGCCACCGCCACGGCCACAGAGTTCTGGGCAATATTTTTTCCGGCTAAGACAGTATTTACCCCGTCTCAGAAGAAACGGCGACTTGCGAACCGTCAGAAATTAAATTTCAATTTCTCGCCATCGACAGCTATAAGCGCTTGTCGGTGGCATCTTGGCCTGACTTGCCAAGGCGATTGCCAATACTGAATCATTCATTATCCACGCCTCCGGACGTGTAATACCAAGCATCAAAACATTTATATTTCATGCCAGACCATGACCTGCAAACGCCATCAACCTGACATATAACGAAGTACATACTCGCAAACTACAATAGACGACACTAGCTTGGGAAATATCCTACACCTCCCGCCATTAAGCAAAGCCCTCCAGAGACTTTGCAACTAACTCACCTACTGTAAACTCCCGTCCCGTCATGACACACAACACAAACCGTCTCTCAAGACACCATAAATAGTTACATTTTTACTTCTGTAACTTTAATAGGGTTTTCATCGTGAACAAAATGCTATCCGTACTGGGCCTTGCTCTGGCGACTACTCTCACCGGCACTGTCGTATCCGCCAACCCCGGCCCCGGCACGATCCGTTTCGAAGGCAAGATCACCGCTACCACCTGCCCTATCGAAGTAGTCAATCCGGGCGATGGCTCTATCGGCAACGTGGTGAACATGGGCTCTATCGAGGCCAACCGCTTCACCGGCATCGGTCAGGAACTCTCTGGCAAGAGCTTTGCCCTGCGCGTCAATGACGACGGCAGTTGCGGCCTTGTGGCTGGCGACCCGAATACGGCCAAAGTCACCTTCATCGGTAACGCTGACAGCAGCGGCGACTACTTCGCTGTCACCCCAACTGCCGACGGGGCAAAGGGCGTTGCGATTGTCATCAAGGACCAGACCTTGACGTCCATCAAACCAGGCAGCCAATCGGCACCCTATGCACTGATTGAGGGCGGTGCTACCGACATGGTGTTCAACGCCTACTACCGTTCGACAGCGGCTACCGTTCAAGCCGGTGCCGCTTCGGCGGATGTACAGTTTGTTGTCGCAATCAACTGATACATCGACCCATTCGCTCACGGTGTAAGAATCAATAGTCTTTTCACGTGAAGCATCTTCAATACGTTCAGGTCCGTTTCGGATCTGAACGTACAAGGTAACTTTCCATGATTTGCCAACAGGCTTTCAAAAGACCTGCCCTCGCGGGGTGCATGCTGTTATTCATGTGCGCAGCTTATATACCAGCCACTCAGGCAGCACTGACGGTCAACGCAACTCGCATCGTGTTCGACGGCGACAAGCGCAGTACGTCGGTGGTCGTATCCAATCCAAGTGATCGCCCGTTCGCGGTACAGACCTGGGTAAATACGGAGGCAGACGACACTGTCACCGTCGTTCCGTTCGCACCTTCGCCGCCACTTTTCCGTCTTAATCCGGGCAAGGAACAACAGGTACAGATCAATGGCCTGCCCCACGAACTGCCCTCTGATCGCGAATCATTGTTCTACTTCAACGTGCAGGAAATACCTCAAGCCGACCCTTCGCAGGGCAATGTACTGAATATTGCCCTGCGTACCCGTATCAAACTGTTTTATCGCCCGGTGCTGCTGACTGATAACCCCATTGCCCGCCTCAAGGACCTGCAATGGTCGGTCAGGCAGATTGCGGGCAAGGCAGAACTGACCGCGATGAATCCGACACCCTTTCACGTGTCGTTCATTCGCCTCGACGTCTCCGGCGGTGGCGGAACTGAAAAGGTCAGGGAAGTCGCCATGCTTGGCCCGTTCAGCTCTCGCCATTACGAGCTCAGTGAAACGAAAGCGGTACCGGGCCTGCAGGTGGTGTTTTCCGCGATCAACGATTACGGCGGCTACAGCACGCCGCTGACAGCTACAGCCACGCTGACTGACTGAAACAGCGCTGGCCCGTTTCATCCCCAGGACATTGAACATGACCCTATTACCCGATTCCGGGTTCATACCAGTGCGCCTGCGCTTTATGCAGGTGCTGATTGTGTGCGGCAGCGTTACCGTACCGCTGGAACTGACCAAGGCGGCAACCCCTGTCAAGTTCCAGTCCGGCTTCCTGCGTCAGGGCCAGGACTATGACAGTGAGGCCGCGGCCAGCGTGCTGAACCAGTTGTCAGTTGTCGAAAACCTCGGGCCAGGCGATCACTGGGTAGAAATCCACGTCAATATGCGCCATTTCGGCCAACGGCAGATCCGTTTCGATGCCGACCCACAAGGCAACGGCCTGCTGCCCTGCCTGTCGCGGGAACTGCTGGAGCAGATCGGCGTACGCCTCGACAGTCTGGCCGACCCGGCCTTGTTGCAAGTCGCTTGTGTCGCGCTGGGGCAGTTGATTCCGGACGCCAAGGTCGTACTGGACGGCGGCAGACTGCAACTGTCGATCTCGATACCGCAGATCGCCATGCGCCGCGACGCCAACGGGCGAGTGGACCCGGCGCTTTGGGATTACGGCATCAACGCCGCCTTCATCAATTACCAGACCTCGGCGCAACAGACGACCCATAGGGAAACAGGCACCAGCAGCAGCGCAGACCTGTACCTCAACACCGGTATCAACCTGGGGTCATGGCGATTGCGCAGCAATCAAAGCGTGCGTCAGGATGCACAGGGACATCGCGAGTGGACCAGAGCCTACGCTTATGCACAGCGCGACCTGCCCGGCACCCACGCTAACCTGACCCTCGGTGAGACCTACACCGGCGGCGATGTCTTCCGGAGCCTGCCGATCAAGGGCGGGTTGATCAAAACCGATCAGGAGATGCTCCCCGATTCCCTGCAGGGTTACGCACCGGTGATCCGTGGCGTTGCGCAAAGCAGGGCCAAACTGGAAGTCCTGCAGAACGGATACCCGATCTACTCCACGTATGTCAGTGCCGGCCCCTATGAAATAGATGACCTGAACACGGCGGGCAGCGGCGAACTGGAGATCGTGCTGACCGAAGCCGATGGTCAGGTGCGGCGCTTTACCCAACCTTACTCGACCATGAGTAACCTGTTGCGCGAAGGCGTCTGGAAATACAGCGCAGCCCTGGGCCGCTTCAACGGTGCCTACGCCACCGACCATCCCTGGCTATGGCAAGGCACGCTGGCCGTTGGCACAGGCTGGAACTCGACACTTTATGGCGGACTGATGACCAGCGACTTCTACCATGCCGCAGCGCTGGGCGTGTCACGGGACATGGGCATGCTGGGAGCGATGGCGTTCGATGTGACCCGGTCACGCGCCGGCATCGATCAGCCCGGTCAGTCCAGCGTGCAGGGCATGAGTTACGCCATCAAGTACGGCAAGGCGTTCACTACCCATACCAATCTGCGCTTCGCAGGTTATCGCTACTCCACCGCAGGCTATCGGGATTTCGACGAAGCCGTCAGTCAGCGCAGCAACGACGATGCGTTCAGGGGTAGCCGCCGAAGCCGACTGGAGGCTTCGATTCATCAGAGAATCGGCGCACGCAGCAGCGTCGGTCTTACGCTGTCGCAACAGAATTACTGGGGGAGCGATATCGAGCAACGACAATTTCAGTTCAACTTCAATACCCATCGTGCCGGGATAACCTATAACTTCTACGCCTCACAGTCGCTGAGCGTAGCCAGTAACCGCGGCAACGACCGGCAGTTCGGCCTGAGCATCTCGATGCCCCTCGACACCGGCCATTCGAGCAATGCCACACTCGACCTGCAGAGCAGCGCCAATCGCCACAGTCAACGGGGCAGCCTGAGCGGCAGCCTCTACGAAAACCGGGTCAATTATCACGCCAGCCTGAGCAACGATGACGGCAAGCAGCAAAGTGCCAGCCTTGCGGCGGGCTATCAGGCGCCCTTCGCCAGCCTCGGCGCCGGTGTGACTCAGGGCAATGATTATCGAAGTACATCAGTCAATGCCAGTGGCGCCTTGTTGCTGCATGCCGACGGCATCGAGTTCGGCCCGAATCTGGGTGACACCATCGCCCTGGTCGAAGTGCCCGATACACCAGGCGTGGGCATACAGAACGCGACCGGTGTCAGGACCAATAGTCGCGGCTACGCATTGATGCCCTATCTGCGCCCCTACCGCTATAACCCGATCGCCTTGCAGACCGACCGGCTTGGCCCCGAGGTGGAAATCGATAACGCCAGTGCTCAAGTGGTGCCTGCCAGGGGTGCCGTGATCAAGACCACCTTCGCTGCACGCACGGTGACACGCCTGGTCATCAATGCAACCACTCCCAGTGGCCAGCCGCTGCCATTCGGCGCCCGGGTCAGCGACGCGCAGGGCAACATCCTGGGCATCGCAGGCCAGGGCGGGCAGATTTTGCTGTCCACCGACATGCAGGCACAAACCCTCGATGTCCACTGGGGAGAGAAAAGCGACCCTCAGTGTCGTCTGCACATAGACCCCGCTGGCATGCCTTTGGCCCAGGGCTACCGAATGCAGGACATGACGTGTACCCAGTGACATCAGGTCTGAGCCATCCGCGACATTGTTATTTCAGGAATCACCCATGAACACTGCATTGAATGCCCTGCTCCCCAGTCTGATCCTGTTGGGAGCCAGCCATAGTGCTGCGGCTTATTCCGACGTACCGGATGACACACCGAGCAACGATTGCTACTGGGTTTCCTCTCCGGGAATAAAGGACTACCGACGCGACATCGGCACGCTCTACGTCCCGAAAGACGCTGCAGTGGGCACCTTTATCGGCAGCATCGATATGCTTCACGCCACACCAGATCAGGCAGGCCTGGAGGCGGCATGCAGAAATGACGGCACGGCTCTTCTGGAATTCAACGCAACGGCAACGGCTCCGATCTTTTCCGGCACGGTGGAGCCTATAAACGGGGAAGACCTCACCGGCAAGATACTGCAAACCAATATTCCGGGCGTCGGGGTGCGGGTAAGACTGGAGTATCCGTATGACAGGAACTGCCCCAATTGCTTCACGCCTGTAGGTGGCAGCGCCTCCGTTCCGTTCATCGGCCTCAACGACCACCAGAAAATGCTCACAAGCCTGCCTTTCCTTCATTTGAACAACTACGTCACGCTGGTCAAGACCGGACCGATTCCCTCCGGACCCAATGTGCTCAATGGCAGTGAACTGTTCTCCGGAAGCGTGACAACGCTTGGCAGGATCATGAAATTCGGGCTAACCGGCACGATACTTCAGGCACAGTGCAGCGTCGGTGCAGATCCGGTCAGTGCCGACCCGGTGCAGTTGGGTGAGTGGGACAGCGCTGACTTCACCGGTCCCGGCTTCACCACACCTGCGGTGCCATTCAGTATTGCGTTGAGTAACTGCGAGACCTACACGGGCGCAGGCTTCGTGGCCACGGCGCATATCCAGCTCGATGGTGTCGAAGGCTCGGTTCCCGAGGGCCCCGTCGGCAGCGGGGTTTTCAGCCTGACCAGCGACTCGGACGCCAAGGGCATGGGGATTCAGGTCCTCAAGGGTGATGGCGTTACGCCCATGGAGTTGCAGACCGAAGTGCCACTGATCGCGATCACACCCGGCAACGTTGTGCTGAACTTCTACGCCCGCTTCTATCAGACTCAGGACAGCAGCGCGATCCGGCCGGGCAAGGCCAAAGGGGCGCTCAGCTTCACGATGACCTACAAGTAGCAATGCACCATGGACTGCCAACCTGGCGGTCCATGATTTCCTCAGGCATACAACGTTGGTCTCAGTGAAGGGAAAGGCTGCCACGAGAGTGTCTGGTCGAAACTCACACGCACCCGCACATCCAGCTGAGTGCCGATCAGAAATCTAGTCAAATCCGTTTTGCTGATACGACCGACGTCGATGTTATCGCCCACCAGCGGTACCGGGTACTCGTCCAGCACGCTAACCACTAACGACTCATTATCAGCACTGCCGACGCCGTGCACCTCGACGCTGACAAACTGGTCAGTGCCCATGAAAGACCAACTGTCGAGCGTGAACCGCGCGTAGTCTCCCTCGGCAATGCTCTGCAGGCTCAGACGCCCTCCGGATACCTTGTCACACTGCACGACCGGAAAGCCTGTCATTCCCAGGATACTCAACGTATGCCGGTCCGAAAGATGGGGTGAGTCGACGCTTTTTTCGAACACCTCGTAGTACACCGGGATGGACTTGCTGAAATGCGGGGCAATTTTTGTGGAAGGAACGCTGAACAGTCTCGAGTCTGCGATTTCCGTAAGAAAAGAGCCCACACTGCCTGGCTCGGCCCATTGGACGCGGACGGTTTCACCGGGAAGAATCACGGCATCCTCCGGTATCGATACCACTGCGCCCTGAAAGGCATCGACCGGATCAAGCCTGCTGGCACTTGCCGAGCCTGCAGCCTTCTGAACACGAGGGGGTGGCAACACACGCGGCACTGGCTGAGCGCACACCAGCAGCGCAACAGCCAGCGCACGAGGCCCGGCATTCCCCGAGCGATCCTTCAGCCTGTAGGACACATAACGAATGCCATCGCCGCTCTCGAGAACCACTTGCCGGTCAAAGCCGATGTTGATCGCGCCACCGATATCGGACGCTTCAAGCGTCAGGGTTCCGGTGTGCTCCGACCCCGTCGGCATGCTGCTCCAGTACCAGATAATGAGGTCCCCGGCGCCCGGCGAAAAATACGCGGGCACCTCGGCCAGCACGGTATCGCCATGAGTATCCAGCCAGGCCGCCGTGAGACCATCCCTGATGATTTCTTCCGGAAAAATCAGCGCCCCTTCGTCTTCGAATACCGGTGCCGTTTTATCAATGACAAAGACCAGTGTTTCGGATTCGGTCTGCACCTGATTGGAGGTCTCGACGCGATAACGGAGTCGATGCCGGCCTTCGATCAGGTATTGCTGCGCGATCATGATGAACAGATCGACAGGCTGTACAGGTGCGGTCCAGGTCTTCTCCTCCAGCAGCACGTCGTTCCAGTACACGCGCAGATACTCGGGATTGCCCGGGGTAGGCTCGGAGTTTTGCCACATGGGAAAATCGACCCGCAACGGCACGAGCCAGGCGCTGCTGGGGAGCAAATTAGGCTCACCGCCAGGTATGTCAGGAAGAAGTTCGGCGACCATCGGCGGCGCAAGCAACATGCTCTTGCGCCTTGAAACCGGCCAGAACAGGATTCTGATCCGTTCGATCCACTTTGAAATAACAGACATGAGCCGGGCCTCCAGCATGAGGAAGCGGTGGCCGACCCGTTTGCCGACCGCCATGCCCATCAGTTAACACCCTGCTTTTTTCTGCGGATACTGGCACAAGTGATAGGACCGTTGGCGCATCAGCGTCCAGCGATCAGACATCATCCGCCCCGCTTCGCTGTCGCTACCAGCTGTAACGCAAGCCTGCACTGGCGCCCCACGGCTGTTCGATGGCATCGCCATTGCTGTAATCGAAATCAGCATGCAACTGCAGGTTGTCAGACAGCGACACCGAAACGCCCGTCCCCAATTCGCCACGGGAACCGGAGAGGTCGTTGTTGAACACGTTGTCATTGACCTTGACCTCGTTCCTGTTGACGAATTCGTGAGCCACGGCAACCCGCACATAAGGTTGCAGCGTACGTCCTTTGCCCAGGTCGAAACTGCGCCCCGCCGTCGTACCGACCTTGCCGAGCAGCGATCGGCTGCGGTCACCTTCAGCACGCATACCGTTGTCCAGTGCGTAGTCCTTGCCCTGAACGACCAGGCCCGCCAGCTGGGTGTAGGGTTCGAGAAAATAACCGTTGTCCAGTTTGATGTGCCGCCCCAGCTCCAGCGATGCGCCAACCCCCAGATTGTCGTAGTTGCCGCGCGTGCGGGAACCATCGCTGAGATTGACTCTGGCCTTGTTTTTGAACTGATTGAGTTTGATCACGCCATCGATGTAGTAGCCGCTCTCGCTGTTCAGCCAGGTGCTGTAAGCGCCCAGCGAATAGCTGTCGACCTTGCCACTGGCACCGTGATCCAGACTGAGGTCAGAGGTGCTCTGCCCGATCATCACACCCGCCAGCCATTGCCCCGCCCCCACAGGCAGCTTGCCATCTGCGCCGAGCGCGACACCACTCTGAACCTGCTGATATCCGAAGCCTGAGGCGTCGGCCACATTGAATTTGTTGCCGTAGGTACGTATCCAGCCGCCAGAACGGGCCTCATCCATGCGCAACTCGCCCATGCGCGAACGTAACGTACTCAACTCCCCATACCAGACAGTCGGCGCAGTGTTGAACAGCGCCATGACAGTCTGTGCGCCGGGGCTGATGGTTCGGGTGGAGGTATCCAGATACCAGTCATTGTCGCCCTGCTTGATCAGGTCATAGGACCAGGCGCCCAGATCCACTGCGCCGCCTGCGAGCGAGAAGCTGGCATCGCCGGCTGCCGCATGCACGACGTGCAGGCTGGTATCGCTGAGCGGATCGACACCCGTGCTACCGACAAGCAAGGTATGACTGCCGGTCGCGCTGCCCGTGATGTCAAGAAAGTCATTGGCCTTGCCAGCGAAATCCACGTCCATCATGAACGTACCGCTCCCTGACAGGCTTGCGAGTGACAACGTGTAAAACGAGGCCGCGTCGCCAAACCTGACCGACCCACCGTCCATGGCCAATGCATTCACCTGACCGTTCTCGACCATCACCCACTGGCCCTGACTACTGAGCGACAGGCTGGAGACGTTCTCCAGGCGCCCGGTCAGGGTCGCGTTATTTTGCAGTGACAGGCTGGCGGTACTGCCCGCATCCGCCGATACATCGCCCAGCAGATGGCTGTTGTCCACGGTCATATGAGCCGTTGAACCGTTGATCAACTCCAGTATCCGGCCGTTGCCGCCGGTCAGCGTAGAACCATTGTTGACCCGGATATCGGCAGTCGCGGGCGCGCCGGTGGGCATTCCGACGATCAGCGCCGACCCCGTGATACCTTCGACCCGGGTTCCGTCCAGAACCAGCTGATTGCTTGAGGGTACGGCCGGGTCAGCGCGCAAGCGCACGCCATATTGCTGCCCGGTGATGGTGCTGCCGGACGCCTTCACTGTGGAGTCCCACATCTCCATGCCTCTGCCATTGGCGCCAGTGGCCGTTACTGAAGTACCTTCCAGGGTCAGGTTGCTGAGCGAGCCGGCGTTTATCCCGCGATTCGTGGCCGTGATCGTGCTGCCGATGACGGTGGCCGTGGAACCGACCAGTCGTGCACTTTCATTGCCCATCCCCAGGCCATCCGCGCCACCTGTCAGCACGCTACCGACAATCAACGCATCTGCCCCGGTCAACGATACGGCTGAAGAGCTGGTGCCCGCACTGACCTGACTGCCAGTGAGCGTCAGCTTCGCGCCGGTGATCGTGGATATTTGCAGGGTAGTCGCGCCGTTGGCTGTCAGATTTCCGGTGCTGACAACCCGATAACTGTCCAGCGGGCCTGTTGCATCGATGGTCTGCGGCGCATTGACAAGTATTTGCGCAAAGGCATGACTGCCAGGCAGCAAGGGAGAGAGAAAAATAACGGTTTTCAATGTCCATGAAAGCGGACGCAGCACGAATGGAGCATTCATGACGATGCATTACCTTAAGGTGATCAGATTGAACCCCGTGACGACAGCCCGAAAGCGGCCTCGGGAGGAAGGCCGAAAGACTACGGGGATCCAGCTGAATGCTCTGTAGGACCTTTCCTAGGCAAACGTAGGGAGGTTCTGACAGCAGAGGATCGTCGGGGAAATACCGATAAGCGTAGGTGACATGACCTGGTAAGCACTGACATTCCTAAACCGTTTGGGAGCAACCTGAGTCTGCTTATACCCGGCAGGGTGACTGCGGCAGGCCGCAGGCACCCTCTGCCGGTGACCCTCCTTAGTTTTTCGTTGGTTGACCTGTTTTGAGCACGATAGGACAAGGCCCGGTTGCGTCGTACATCCCTACCCGGGCGGTGGTTTCCAGCGAGGTAATGGTTTCGCCTCCCATGCTGAAGGAGTACTTGATCCTCGCGCTCCCGTTCGGGCTGCTGCCTGAAGGATCGTAGATGGGCAGAATGTGTTTATCGTAGGGGGTGACCAGCCAGATGAAACCGGTGACAGGACGGCTGACTCCCAGCTGGATAACCTCGTCTTTTTCGGTACCGGCAATAGGAGCGTCGCCTGTAGGTCCCCCGGAGCCATACCAGTGCAAAGTGACAGTTTCACCGTCCGACAGATATTTCGAAAGATCTGGAACGCGAACCCGTATACCCGGTTCATCCGGGCCAGGATTCCCGATGCCATCGGCAAAGAGTGAGTCGCAGTTCAACCAGCCGTTTGAACTGGTGCCCTCAAAGAGCGGTGCGTCCGGGGTGATGACAATGGCACTTACGTTGACCAGCGTGTCCGGCGAGTGTGTCGTGTTTTCTGAATCGGGCGCATGGATGCGGTAATGAACCGGCAAGTCAGCGCGATTGCCTTCATAATCGATATAACTCCAGGGTATTTCAACCTCACGCTCGGAGCCTGCCGTGTCAGAAACAGCCACGGTGTATTGCGCCTCTGCTACATGGCTCGTGCCCCAGTAGAAATCGATAATTTCTCCCGGTTGAAGCTTTTCATACAGTTTGAAAGTGACCTTGGCAGCCTGGTTGTTGTCCGCTGCTGTCAGGACGTTCACTAAATTGGACGTCTGGCCACGGACTTCGACCGGCAGTAATGCGTCGTTGACCGGATCCGGCCACTCAGGATCGGTGATCGGGTCGGGTCCGATAGTGGCGAAATTGACATTGACGCTGGTGCTTTTCACTTCGGACGGAACGACGCCACGCAGGATTCGATAACTCACATCGGTGGCCTGGACGCCGCCAGTCACTTGATTGTATTGAGCACGCAGAACCGGATCAGGAATCTTGATCGAAATCGGAAAATCTGGAGAGCTGCCGACTTCCTCGGATCGTAGCGGTTCAGTGCCCCAGGTGACTTCGATACGGTCGGCCGGCTTCCAGTTATCGAACGACTCGATCAACACTTCGACCCCGAGTCTCGCATCAGGCAGGTTGATCAACTTTTCTGGAGGCTCTGCCAATGGCACGACGGGGTCTTTCAAGTTGTCGGCCAACAGCCCCAGCGCCACGTCGATGCGTTTTGGGCTGGAAAGCGGACTGCGATTGGTGGCTTTGTCGACCAGAATGTAAACGGCGTAGTAGGGCTCGTCCCGGGACGCGTCTATGGCCGAAACGGGGAATGTCACCGTATTATTCGTCGGGCGTTCCACTTCAACGAAATCCACCGGAGCTGGCAGGTCTGCGGCATTGTCGGGCAACGGCGTGCCAACCCAATAGAAGGCTACCTTGTCGCCGGGTTTCCAGTCGTCATAGTCTGGCAGCGTGCCGACCAGACCTTCGGGATGTACGTCCAGAAACGCCTGGGTCAACTGATCTGTTTCCAGACTCATCTGCTCAGGCTCAAGATGCTCGCCCGGCGGCGTGGTATCGACGATCAGGTTGATCGACGGGCTGACGGTCTCTTGATCATTCGGCTGTCTGATCCGGTAGCGCAGACTGTAAGCACCGTCTGCAGGCTTGTCGAAGCCGGGCAGAAAACTGCTCAACGGAATCTCGATCTTCTTGGGAAAGGTACCAGGGGCCACCGGTGCGGTAACGATACCGCTAAACACCTCTTTAAACGCGTCGTTGTCCGCCGCCGCGCCGATGGCCCACTCGATGAAAAAAGTATCGGAGTCGCCCTGGTCAGTGACCAGTCCTGCCCACTCGGGCAGGGTAACCTCAAGAAACTCGCCGAGCAGGACATCCTTGTTCAGCGTTCCATCGGCAGGGTCCACAATACCCGCCACCTGTGCCAGGGCAAGGTCTGCGTCGATCCCTGAACCGCGTTGAGTGCGCGCCAGCCGGTAGGCGATACGCGCTTTTTTTTTGTCATCCAACGTTGCTGTTGTTTTTGAATCGACCATCATCAGCACTCCCTTGCTATCCGATTGCCGCCCTGTTTATGTAGAAAACGTGCGGGCGGATTGATAATGCGCCCAGGGCCTGCTGCCATTTCATCCCGAGCCGCGATGAAACGGCAACAGACCCTGGCCTTCTCGACAAAAGTTTGTCTGCCAGAACCAGCCGTCCAGGCCAGTAGCCCGTTCGATTAAACGGTAGTTGCGTGACACTGGATACTGTCAGAACTACCAGGGGCGCGCTTCGCAGGGCACGCTCGACAGGCGTCTCGTATCAATCTAGATACATTTATGACATGCCCCCGACATTCGGTCGCGCCACCCTACCGCCGAGCCTCCCGGCGAAGTAGCATGAGGGGCAGCGTTGATCTTCAACAGCAGCCAGTCCATGGCGGCACAAGCAGGCGACAGACGCATTATGCAAGCACTTCCCGACACTACCCTGGATGCCGCATCGACCGATCAGCGCTGGAGCGTTCGTGCGCTGATCGTCGATGACGATGTGGCCATTCGCGAACTGCTCTGCGACTACCTGACGCGCTTCAATATCAACGCCCGTGGCGTCACCGACGGCACGCAGATGCGTCAGGCACTGACCGACGAAACCTTCGACGTGGTGGTGCTGGACCTGATGCTGCCCGGTGAAGACGGCCTGTCACTGTGCCGCTGGCTGCGCAGTACGTCGGACATCCCGATCCTGATGCTGACCGCCCGCTGCGAACCGACTGACCGGATCATCGGCCTGGAACTGGGTGCCGACGATTACATGGCCAAACCGTTCGAGCCGCGCGAACTGGTCGCGCGCATCCAGACCATTCTGCGCCGGGTCCGTGACGAGCGCAGCGATCAGCGCACCACCATTCGTTTTGACGCCTGGCGCCTGAACAGCGTCCTGCGTCAGTTGACCGCGGCCGATGGCCTGGTGGTGCCGCTGTCCAACGCCGAGTTTCGTTTGTTACGCGTGTTTCTCGAGCGGCCACACCGGGTGCTGAGCCGTGAACAGTTGCTCGATGCTGCCCGAGGCCGCTCGATCGAGGCGTTTGACCGCAGTATCGATTTGCTGGTCTCGCGTCTGCGCCAGAAGCTCGGCGATGACCCGAAGAATCCGCAACTGATCAAGACCGTGCGCGGTGAAGGCTATCTGTTCGATGCCAGGGAGCTGGGTTGATCCGCAGATTCGATACGCTGTTCGCGCGACTGTTTGGTGGCGCTCTGTTGGCTATCCTGCTGGCGCACCTGCTGGCTTTCATCTGGTTCACCCAGTACGGCATGCGCCCCCCGCCGCCAACGCCCAACGAGTTCAACGCCGAGCATGGGCAATTCGATCAGCGGCCCATGCACAGACCGCCGATCCTCGGTGGCCCGCTCATATTGCTGTTCTTCCAGTTCATCACCCTGATCATTGCCGCGTGGTATGGCGCCAAGGCCCTCAGCCGTCCCGTGCGGAGCCTGAGCGAAGCCGCCGAACGCCTGAGTGAAGACCTCGACAGCCCGCCACTGGAAATCAGCGGCCCGCAGGAAGCCCGACAGGCTGCGCAGACGTTCAATCTGATGCAGCGCAAGATCCGCGAACAGATGCAGCAGCGCGGGCGCATGCTGGCTGCGGTCTCCCATGATCTGCGCACGCCCCTTTCGCGGCTCAAGCTGCGTGTCGAACAGATCGAGGAGCCCAGGCTGCACGGCCAGATGACTCAGGACCTCAATGACATGATCAGCATGCTCGACGCCACGCTTGCCTACCTCAATGAGCACCGGCGCAGCGAAGGCCTGCAGCAGTTCGACCTGCAGGCGCTGATCGAGTCGCAGGCCGAGAATGCCCAGGACAATGGCGACGACGTGCAATACGAAGGCCAGTGCAAGCCGCTCAAGACGCAGCCGATGGCACTGCGCTCGTGCCTGCAGAATCTGGTCGACAACGCTCTGCGTTATGCCGGCAGCGCGCGCATTGTGATTGAGGACAGCGCCGATCACGTGCGCATATCCGTCGTTGATCACGGACCAGGGATTGCGCCCGAGTTTCACGAGACGGTATTCGAACCATTCTTTCGCCTGGAAAGCTCGCGCAATCGCAACTCCGGCGGAATCGGCATGGGCATGAGTATCGCCCGGGAAGCGGCGCGGCGTATCGGCGGCGAGCTGTCGCTTGCGCAGACCCCGGGCGGCGGCCTGACGGCAATACTGGTCCTGCCACGCCTCTGACATATTCTGTATCACGCCACGTACAAAGCTTACATTCCCTCGACAACTGACGCCCCGAGGCTGCAAAAGCCGGTACACCGTTATCGGGCACATTCATCTCAGGGGAGTGAGACCAATGATCAGTGGAATAAGCAGCAGTTTCTCCAGCTACACCAGTTCGACCAGTGCAACCTCCAGCACCAGCAACAAGAAGTTTCAGGAAGAGCTGTTGGCCAAGCTGGATACCGATGGCGACGGCAGCATTGCCAAGAACGAGCTGAGCTCGGCCCTGTCGTCGAACAGCAAGGATGGTGTCACGGTGAGCCTGAGCAAGGCGTTCAGCGACCTGGACAGCAATGACGATGACAGCCTGGATGCCGACGAGCTGGCCGCCATGACACCACCTCCGCCGCCCATGCAGTCGGTCGACGAGCAGGCAGAAGACCTGCTCGGCGCGCTGGACAGCGATGGCGACGGCGCAATCAGCAGCGACGAGCTGACCACGGGGCTGAGCAATACGGGCAGCACGGCAAACAGCAACCAGGTGTTCGATGCACTGGACACTGACGAAGACGGCACAGTCAGCCTTGAAGAGCTGGTCGCCGGCATGCAGCCGCAACAGCCTTCTGCCGGTATGTCGTCTGCGCAGGTGAGCACTTCCAGTGCCACTGAAAGCACCAGCCTGTTCAGTACGCTGGACAGCAATAGCGACGACAGTATCAGCGCTTCCGAGTTGTCTGCCGCATTGAAGCAGAGTGACAGCACCATTGATCAGGGCAATACCGACCAGATCGCCACTCAGGCCTTGAACAAGATGATCGCCGCACTCAGCGAAAAATATGACACCCAGAGCAGCAAGCCAGTCGGCAAGTACCTGGACACCGCTGCGTAAGGCGAGGCTCCGCCGCGCGTCAGGGCGCGGCGGAAACTTTCGCCGTCAGCGGCTGCGGGCACGCTCGCTGCCGACCCAGTCGGTCAACAGGCTGTAAGCGACTGCCAGCAGCGTCGGGCCGATGAACAGGCCGATGAAGCCAAAGGCCAGCAAGCCTCCGAACACACCCAGCAAGACAATCACCAGCGGTAGATTGCCGCCCCTGCTGATCAGATATGGCTTGAGCACGTTGTCCACGCCACTGATGATGAACATCCCCCAGATGCCCAGAAATATCGCCATGCCGTACTCGCCCTGCCAGACCAGCCAGGCAGTGGCAGGCAGCCAGACCAAGGGCGGGCCCATCGGAATCAGACTGAACAGAAAGGTCAGAATCCCCAGCACCAGTGCACCGGGAATGCCCGCGATCAGGAAGCCGATCAGCGCCAGCACCGCCTGGGCCGCTGCCGTACCGATGACCCCGTTGACTACGCGTTGCACCGTGCCGGCGACCAGATCCAGATAATACTGGGCGCGCTCCCCGATCAGGCGTTCCAGCAGGCTGAGCACGAAGGCGGCCAGCCGCGGACCGTCCCTGTAGAAGAAGAAGGCGAAGACGATGCTCAGGGTCAGCTCCAGAATCCCGCTGCCGATCTGCGCACTGCGTGCCAGAATCCAGTTACCGACCTGACCCAGATGCGGCTTGAGCGTCGCCATGAATGCCGCGCCTTGCTGATCGATGGTGGTCCACAGCGCTACCAGTCTTTCGCCCACCAGCGGAATACCCGCCAGCCATTGCGGTGGATCGGGCAAGCCGTCGACCTGAATGTCCTTGATCAGGCCCGTGGCGTCACGCACATGGTCGGCGAGATTGAAGCCCAGCCACACCAGCGGCGCCGCGACCAGCAGCATCCAGCACAGGCACATCACCAGCGCAGCCAGCGACTCACGGCCCTTGAACCAGCGGGTCAGCAAACGCATCAGCGGCCAGCTGGCGAAGGCCAGTACCGCGCCCCAGACCAGCGCCGACCAGAACGGCGCCATCACCCAGAGGCAGGCACCAAACAGCGCCAGCAGCAGAATCTGCACCAACAGACGGTCATTGTTGAACATGCGCCATTCACTAAAAAGGATCGGAGAGAGCGAGCATAATGGCGAACCTGCCAGTCCGCCATCGCTGTTCTAGCGGATAACCTCGATCTTGAGCCCCTTGCCTTCAGTGACGCCAGCCTCGAGCCGGGCAGCGCGAACGCCTTTGGTGATCAGGGCGTCAAGCCAGGCGCCGGCACTGGGTCCGGACACCGTGGCGCGCAGGCCACTGTCCTGGTTAAGGGCGCGGGAAACCAGAGTAACCCAGGCATCCTGTGGCTCGCCGCCCAGGCGCGGAAGTTCCAGCGTGCCGGTGCTTCGCAATTGGCGCAGCAAGGTGGCCGAGGTCGGCAGCAGTTCGCCCAGTGGCGCAGCGGATTCAAACTGCTCGACGTGCAGGTAGGCACGGCGGTTGCCACGGGTGATGCTGTAAAGCGCTACCAGCGTGTCATTGCGCGGTTCTGCCAGACGCAGCAGCAGGTAAGCCTGGCGATCATCCGCGCCATACAGTTTGGCGTTGCCGAACACTTCGTTGGCCCACAGGCTGCTTTCTCCGCAGTCGCGCGCCTGACACCAGAACAGCAGCTCGGCACCCTGCTGCTGCAAGGCTTCGCGCGCCGCAGTGAAAGCGTCGTCGGCAGTGCGCTCGGCAGGTAATTGATAGGTGACAGACGTCAGATTGCCGCGCGCACTGACCTGCCCGTCGAAACGCAACTGGCCGCTGATCTTGCGGATCGAGCCCATCGGGTAGACCCGCTCGAGCTCGGCAGCCGGACGATAATCGACGATTTCCGTGTCGGCCAGACGCGGCAGAATCTGCAGATCGCGGCTGCCTGTTACATCGGCGGCGCACAGCACAGCGCTGAACATCGACAGGCACAAGGCGACAACGGGAACACTTGATAAACGCATGAGTGCTCTCATTGGCAGGCAAGCAGGGAACGAAAATATAAAAGATCGCCAGCGAGGCGGTCACCAGAGGCTGCGGATTGATCCATCACGGTTGACTCCTGTTTCAACCCGCCCAGCGTCGGCAGTTGCCGGGCTCAAGTCAAGAAGCAGCGAAGAAGCGATTGATACAGTGTGCAACAGCGCTCGCGCCCTGCTCGTCGTCCAGGTGCAGATGATGACCGCCTTCAAGCTGCACGACGTCGAAAGGCAGCCCGGACAGCATGAGCTGATTTTTCGTCAGCATGCCGCCTGTAGCGACCAGCAGTTGCGTCGGGCAACGGATAGCGTTGACGAAAGACATCGCCTGCTGATGTGTAAGACGTATCGCAGATGGCAACGTCAGGCGGCTGTCGCTGCGCCAGGTATAGCCGCCGGGTACCGGCATCAGACCGCGCTGGGCGAGTAATTCGGCAGCCTCGCGACTGACCGGGACGACGCCTTTCATACGCGCCTGAACAGCGCGTTGCTGATCCTCGTAAACCGGCTTTTTCTTGCCCGACAGCCTGAGCTGCGCCTGCAGCGCGGAGCCCATCCGCTCGGCGGCGGATTCGGGGTCGCCGGTCAAGGGAATCAAACCGTCGATCAGTGCCAGCCGCGTGACACGCTCCGGCAACGACCCGGCCAGCAATACCGAAATGATCGCGCCCAGTGAATGGCCCATCAGGGCGAAACGCTGCCAGCCCAATTGCTCGGCGACCTGCAGCACGTCGAACACGTAGTCGGCCAGCGCATAGGACGCCCCGGCAGGCCGATGCTGTGAATGACCATGCCCGGCCAGATCGAGCGCCACGATGCGCAGGCCATCCAGTTGCGGCGCCAGGCGGGCAAAGCTGTTGGCATTGTCGAGCCAGCCGTGCACGGCAATCACCGGCTGGCCGTCCTCGGGGCCGTAAAGATGGGCAGCCAGTTCGATATGCCCCAGATTGAAACGGACCTCCTCCACGCTAAACGTCACGCCGTCACCCTTGAGGCGCTGCGCGCGTCCCAGCGAGCCAGCAGCGTCTTGAGCAGCCATGCGGTTTCATCCGGTCGTTCAAGGGGAAACATGTGCCCTCCGGGCATGGACAGGTATTCGCCTTCGCGCATGCGTCGGGCCAGATAGCCATGATGAGGCATGATCACCCGGCTGTGTTGACCGCGCACCATGGCCAGCGGCACCTTGAGTTGCCGTGACGGCACCGGGCTGGTGTGCGGGATACTGCGGTAGATGCTGATCTCGGTCGCCGGGTCGAAGCGCAGACGCCACTGCCCGCACTCCTCGCGCAGACCGTGTTGCAGGTAAGCGGTCAGGCAGTCGGGATCGAAGCGGCTGAACAGGGTCTTGCCCGCGAAGTAGGCGCGTGCCGACGGCAGATCGTCAAACGCCTCACGTCGGCCCAGGGTGCGACCCGCTGGCGTGATGCGGTCGATAAAGCCCAGCCGCTTGGCGGCGCGTATGAACAACTGGTCAGCCAGGCCCAGCACCGGCGAATCGAGCATCACCACGCCCCGGTAGAGTTCCGGGCAGCGCAATGCGGCATGCAGGTGCAACACGCCACCGAGCGAGTGCCCTACCCCCCACACCGGGCCCGGCTGCTCACGCAGATGGTGGATCAGCTCATCGACCAGACTCAGCCAATTGTCATCCACCGGAAAACGCGGGTCATGGGCATGCTGCTCAAGATGAGTCACCGAATACTCCGGTGCCAGCGCGCAAAACAGCTTGCTGTACGTCGCCGAAGGGAAGCCATTGGCGTGAGCAAAAAACACCGGTTGCGACATGCCGATACTTCCATGAGCGGGCGAGTCACGATTGTGCCAAGTTGCTTCGCAGATCGGCAATGACTGGAACCGCCATCGCAGGTGTCACTCCGGCCATCAGGATGACCCGATACGGCGGTCGGAGCAGCATGAAGGCCTATAAAGACTGGGTGAACCGGTCCAGGCAAGCCTTTATATAGGCGACCTGAAAACCAAAAGACTGCCTGAAGAGAGCCTTGGCTTAAGCAGAGGGATTAATAGCTGAGAACCCTCAATTGACTGGAGGCTCTTTGCCATGCGCTACGACGGCAACCGTCAGGCGCGAAATGCAGCTTGGCTTGCCTTCGTCGTTGCTGATGCGGATGTCCCATACATGAGTGGTCCGGCCTATGTGCACAGGCCTGACCACACCGGTGACACGCCCGCTACGCACACCACGCAAATGGTTGGCGTTGACCTCCAGCCCGACGCAGAAATACTTGCTCGGGTCGACGATCAGGTAACTGGCCATCGAGCCCAGCGACTCGGCCAGGACCACGGAGGCACCGCCGTGCAGCAGCCCGAAAGGCTGATGGGTACGTTGATCGACCACCATGCTGGCCGTCAGAGAATCATCGGTGAATGCTTCGAAGCGAATATCCAGCACTTCGCCGATGGTGTTTTTTTGAGCCGCCATAAGGGCTTCGATATCGGGAGCCTGACGCCATATGCTCATGCTGAATCCTTTTCCCGGGAGAGCCGCATTCGCGGCGGTCATTCATTGCGCGTACAGGCTGTTCAGACGTGCCTGACGCTGTTGAGGCGCATGCCGCCTGCCACTACGAACTCGCCTTCCAGTTCGGCAAGACTGGCCGTGCTCATCGGCTCGGCCTGTTGCGGACTGCCATGCGCCAGTACCCCGATCAGTTCGCCCACCAAAGGCTGATGGCTGACCAGCAGTACTTCATCGACACCCAGCTTGTCCAGTTGCGCCAGCACCTCACGCGGGCTGCTGTCGGGGGTAAGCCAGGGCGCGGTGACGATCGAGCCATCGAATGCCAACGACTGACGCACCAGCTCGGCAGTCTGTTGTGCACGCACGTAGGGGCTGGCAATGATCCGTTGCACGGGCTTGTCTGTCAGGTGCAGCGCACTTTTCAGCACTTCCTCACGCCCATGTGCAGTCAACTCGCGCTCGGCATCACTGCGCGCCCGCGACTGCGCTTCGCCATGACGCAATACCCAGACCTTCATGGCTTTGGCGCCTCATTGCGCACCGGCTGTGCCGCTGGCGGGACATGATGGGCCACCTCGCCTTCGGGCGCACGCGGCGCTGGCCAGTCGCCGAAAGGCCAGGGTTTGTGGTCGCTGTGAAACGTCCCGAAACGACCGATCTGCGCCAGGTACTGGCTGATGCTGTCGCCGAAGTTCATCAGGCCGCCATTCGGCGCGCCGTAAATCAGGCGATAGACCAATTGCACCAGCACCACGCCCGCCAGAATGATCTGGGCAACGTGCCATACCCCCAGAAACAGCAGCATCCACAGAATGCGCAGCAGGATCGATTCGTTGTGCTGGATTTTCGACTCGTTCAAGACCTTCTCCTGATCAGACTGAATTCAATTAAAGCCGGTAATCGAAATGAAATCGACGTCCGTCTTGGGCTCGGCCCGCATCAGCGCCTCAATGACCTGGCTGAGCGTACGGCCTTCAAAAAGAATCGCATGCAGCCCGGCGACCAATGGCATATAGACCTGCACTTCCTGCGCTTTGACCTTAAGCACCTTGAGGGTGTTCACACCCTCGGCCACCTCGCCCAGGCGCGTGACCGCTTCATCCAGCGTCAGCCCCTGGCCCAGCGCAAAGCCGACCTGATAGTTGCGGCTTTTCGGCGAGGAACAGGTGACGATGAGATCGCCCACCCCGGCCAGGCCCAGAAAGGTCATCGGGTTGGCGCCCTGGCTGACCGCAAACCGGGTCATTTCCGCCAGCGCCCGGGTGATCAGCATGCTTTTGGTGTTTTCGCCCATGTCCAGCGCCACCGCCATGCCGGCAATAATCGCGTAGACGTTCTTCAGGGCCCCGCCCAGTTCGACACCAAACCGGTCATTGCTGGCATAGACGCGAAAGGTTCGCCCGTGCAATGCAGCCTGAACCTCCTGACACAGTGCCTCGTCTTCGCTGGCAACCACTGTTGCGGTCAGCGCATGTTCGGCGATTTCCCGCGCCAGATTGGGCCCGGACAACACGCCGATACGCGCCTGCGGGACGATCTCTTCGAGGATCTGACTCATGAGCTTGAAGCTCTGCGCTTCGATACCCTTGGTCAGGCTCACCAGCATCTTGCCATTCAGGCGCGCGACATGAGGCGACAACACCGAGCGCAAGGCACTCGATGGCAAGGCGACGAAGATCAGTTCGCTGGCGTCGAGCACCGCCGTCAGGTCGGTGACCGGCTCGACTTCAGGACGAATCTTGATGCCCTTGAGGTAGCGGGGGTTTTCACGATTGACGCGAATGGCCTCAGCCTGCTCCGGATCGCGCATCCACTGACGAACCTGATGGCCGTTCTCGGCCAGCAGATTGGCAATGGCCGTACCGAAGCTGCCACCGCCAAGCACCGCGACGGGTTGCTGTGTGGTCATAAAACTATCCATCCAGAGCCATTCAAGTGGCGATGCCGTCATTATACGGAGCAACACGTTATCGGCCAGCGACAAAGCTGTTCGGTTACGCACTCCGTACGTCATCATTCAACAAGTTCGCTGGAAACACGCGCCATCTCGGTTAACATGCGCGCACAGCATGAATCATCGCGATGGTCGGACTGCCTTGTGCAGCCGGACCGATTCGCGACCACCGGGCGAACAGGCATGGACGCATCAATCGAACTACCTCCGCCGTGCCTTGCGCGCGAGGCGCACAGCCGATGAAGTTTCGGCACTGGGACATCAATACCCGCACGCAGATCATCAGCCTTGGCCCTGCCCTGTTGCTGACGGCTTTGCTGATCAGCTTTTTTACCTTCGTACGTATTCAGGACCTGCGTCAGGAGCTCAATCACACCGGGCAACTGATCGCCAATCAACTGGCGACCGCGGTCGAGCCGGGCGTGACCACGGGCGATATCGAGGGGCTCAAGGCGTTGATGCGCGCCACCCTGTCCATGCCCAGCGTTCGCTATGTGGAAATTCAGGACAGCTCCAATACCGCCGTGATCTACATAGACCAGCCGCGTGAAAACGAGCAGCAGACCCGGCAGATGGAAGTCTTCCTCGCCCCCGTTCAACCGCAGCGCACCACCATTCACGGCAATCCCGGCGCGCCGGCCGCAGGAAAAGGCCAACCCGCGCAGGGTGCTTCACAGAGTTATCTGGGGCGGGTTCTGGTGGGCATGTCCAGCGAAGCATTCAGCCGACGTCAGCAGGAGATACTGCTCAAGGCCGGCGTCCTGGCGATGGTCGCCTTGTTGTTCGCCTTTCTGCTGGCGCGCAGCCTGGCCTTGAGCCTGTCCAGACCCATCAGCGATATGGGCGAAGCGCTCAAGGCGATTCAACAGGGCGATTACCACACGCCCATGCCGGTCAGCGACGACGCCGAGCTGGGCGCGCTCGCGCGGCACATCAATAATCTGGCAGAGAACCTGCACCGCGCCAGCCTCGAGCAGCAGCGCTCGGTGGCACAACTGATCCAGACGCGGGAAGAAGCCGAACAGGCCAACCGCGCCAAATCGGATTTTCTGGCCATGATGAGTCACGAGCTGCGTACCCCCATGAACGGCGTACTGGGCATGCTGCAGTTGCTGGAAACCACGCACATGACCCATGAGCAGAGCGAGTACGCGACGCTGGCGACCGAATCCACCGAGCATCTGCTGCGGGTCATCAACGATATCCTCGACTTTTCCCGCATTGAGCGCGATGCCCTGCAAATGGAAGGCATACCGTTCAACCTGGCTGAACTGGTCAGCGCCTCGACCCACGCCTTCAACCACAGCGCCGCGCAACGCAACCTGCTGCTGGAGCTGCACATTCAGCCAGGCCTGGAGACCATGAACGTCATAGGCGATCCGACCCGCATTCGCCAGATTCTGGTGAACCTGATCGGCAACGCACTTAAATTCACCGAGCAAGGCAAGGTCTGCGTGGACGCCAGGTGGGCAATGCTCGACGATGAGCGGCTGCACTTTACCTGTGCGGTACAGGACAGCGGCATCGGTATCGACGCCGAGCGACTGGAATCGATGTTCGATGCGTTCAAGCAGGCCGATAGCTCCATTTCCAGGCGTTACGGCGGCACGGGGCTGGGGCTGCCGATTGCACGGACCCTGGCCGAACGCATGGGCGGCACCTTGTACGCCGAGAGCAAGGAAGGTTCGGGCTCGTTGTTCACGCTGCAGATCCCCCTGCCCCTCTCGCGCGATGCCTCGGTGGCTATTGCCAAACCGCTGTCGATACTCGATGCACATGGCCGGGAGCGCAGTATCCTGCTGGTCGAAGACAACCCGGTGAACCGCACGGTGGTGCAGGCCATGTTGCGTAATCTGGGATGTGAGGTCGATATCGCCGTCGACGGGGCCGAAGCGGTGATGAAGGCACGTGCAGGCAACCACGCGCTGATTCTCATGGATTGCCGACTGCCGGTCATGGATGGCTACGAGGCCACCCGTCGAATCAGGCAACTTTCCGGGCTGGAACGAATCCCAATCATTGCCCTGACAGCCAACGCGTTACAGGGGGACCGGGACGCCTGTTTGCAGGCAGGAATGGATGATTACCTGCCAAAGCCCTTCAAACATGCTGATTTACAGCAGGTTTTACAGCGCTGGCTGTCCTTTGAAGCACCTGCGACTGGCGATAAATGTTAAATTACGGCAGTCTTGGCATCCAGATCGGCCAGCAAAATCGGCTGAATGACAAAATTCAGTGTACAGGTGTACCTTGATTTCACCTGCGCTGTGACTTTCATTACAACGCAACAGTCTATGAGTAGGCTGCCGGACAGGGTCCTGGCGAAATTATCGCGCCAGGACTGGCGTTCGGGCCAGTGGCGCCACAACCTGCCGCACAAGATTATTGAGGAGCTCGCATGACCAAACAACACGCCTTTACCCGGGAAGACCTGCTGCGCTGCAGTCGTGGCGAGCTGTTCGGCCCAGGTAATGCGCAACTGCCCGCCCCCAACATGCTGATGGTTGATCGCATCACGCACATCAGCGATGAGGGCGGCAAGTTCGGCAAGGGTGAGTTGGTCGCCGAACTGGATATCAATCCGGACCTGTGGTTCTTTGCCTGCCACTTCGAAGGTGATCCGGTCATGCCCGGATGCCTGGGCCTCGACGCCATGTGGCAGCTGGTTGGCTTCTATCTTGGCTGGCAGGGCAACCCCGGCCGTGGCCGCGCCCTGGGTTCAGGCGAAGTGAAGTTTTTCGGTCAGGTTCTGCCTACCGCCAAAAAAGTCACTTACAACATCCATATCAAGCGCGTCCTGAAGGGCAAGCTGAACCTGGCCATCGCCGACGGTTCGGTGAGTGTCGACGGTCGCGAAATCTATACCGCCGAAGGCCTCCGGGTCGGCGTGTTCACTTCCACTGAAAATTTCTAAGGGTACTCGCATGCGCCGCGTCGTTATCACTGGTCTGGGTATTGTTTCCTGCTTGGGCAATGACAAAGACACCGTCACCGCTAACCTGCGTGCTAACCGCCCTGGCATCCGTTTCAACCCGGAATATGCCGAAATGGGTCTGCGTAGCCAGGTTTCCGGCTCCATCGACCTGAATCTGGAAGAACTGATCGATCGCAAGATCTTCCGCTTCGTCGGCCATGCGGCAGCCTATGCCTATTTGGCGATGAAAGACGCCATCACCGACTCGGGCCTGACCGACGAGCAGGTTTCCAACGTGCGTACCGGCCTGATCGCCGGCAGCGGCGGCGCCTCGACCCTGAACCAGATGGAAGCGCTGGATACCCTGCGTGAAAAAGGCGTCAAGCGTGTCGGCCCTTACCGCGTCACGCGGACCATGGGCAGCACCGTTTCGGCCTGCCTGGCAACCCCGTTCAAGATCAAGGGTGTGAACTACTCCATCTCGTCCGCCTGCGCCACCAGCGCACACTGCATCGGCAACGCTGTCGAGCAGATCCAGCTGGGCAAGCAGGACATCGTCTTTGCCGGTGGCGGCGAAGAAGAGCACTGGAGCCAGTCGTTCCTGTTCGACGCGATGGGCGCGCTGTCCACCCAGTACAACGAGACGCCGGAAAAAGCCTCGCGTGCGTACGATGCCAAGCGTGACGGTTTCGTCATTGCCGGTGGTGGCGGCATGGTGGTTGTCGAAGAACTCGAACACGCTCTGGCGCGTGGCGCGAAGATCTACGCAGAAATCGTCGGTTACGGCGCGACCTCCGATGGCTACGACATGGTCGCACCCAGCGGTGAAGGTGCCATTCGTTGCATGAAGATGGCGCTGGGCGATATCGACTCCGGTGCCATTGACTACATCAACACCCATGGCACCTCGACTCCGGTCGGCGACGCCAAGGAAATGGAGGGCGTACGCGAAGTATTCGGCGCCAACGCTCCGGCGATCAGCTCCACCAAGAGCCTGTCGGGCCACTCGCTGGGCGCCGCAGGCGTCCACGAAGCGATCTACTGCCTGCTGATGATGGAGAACAACTTCATCGCAGGTTCGGCCAACATCGACGAGCTGGACCCGGTGGTTGCCGACATGCCTATCCTGCTCAAGACCCAGGAAGATGCGAAGCTCGATCTGCTCATGAGCAACAGCTTCGGCTTCGGCGGCACCAACGCCACGCTGGTGTTGAAACGCTGGGCGGGCAAGTAATACTGCTTTTGTCGCAAACAAAGAAGGCGCCTTTCGAGGCGCCTTTTTTGTGAGTCGGGCAAAGTGGCTAGTGTTCTTCGGTATATCTACGGGGACAATGGATCTTCAGAACATCTCTCGCTGCTCATGCTCCAGCATGGGAATGCAGCAGAGGACGCAGAGCGTCCAGAACGGCATGCCCACGCGGAGCATGGGCACGATAGTGTTCTCCGGCGCGCCTGCGGGAAGATGGATCTTCCGAACACCTCTCGTTCCTCACGCTCCAGCATGGGAATGCAGCAGAAGACGCAGAGCGTCCAGAACGGCATGCCCACGCGGAGCATGGGCACGATAGTGTTTCCCGGCGCGCCTGCGGGAAGATGGATCTTCCGAACACCTCTCGTTCCTCACGCTCCAGCGTGGGAATGCAGGAGAGGACGCAGAGCGTCCAGAACGGCATGCCCACGCGGAGCATGGGCACGATAGTGTTTCCCGGCGCGCCTGCGGGAAGATGGATCTTCCGAACACCTCTCGTTCCTCACGCGCCAGCGTGGGAATGCAGTTCACGACGCTCTGCGTCGAAAGAGGACGCAGAGCGTCCAGAACGGTATGTCCACGCGGGGCATGGGCACGATAGTGTTCTCCAGCACGCCTGCGGGGACGATAGGTGTTCCTTCAGCCGAACACTTCGTTCAGCAGGTCATGCATGGACTTGAACGCGCGGCTCGACACTTTGGGATCGTACATCATCATGCCCGGCACGTTGGCGTGCGGATCGGTGAAGGAATGGAATGCGCCGCCGTAGCTGTATAGCTGCCAGTCCACGCCAGCGGCGTTCATTTCATCTTCGAAAGCCGGCAGTTGCTCTTTCGGCACCAACGGGTCAGAAGCACCGTGCAGGACCAGCACCGAGCCCTTGATGTTATGCGCATCAGCAGGGTTAGGCGTATCCAGCGTGCCGTGAAAGGAAATAGCGGCTTTCAGCTCGGCACCGGTACGCGCCAGCTCCAGCGAGCAGCAGCCGCCAAAGCAGAAGCCGAACGTTGCGATCCTGCTTACATCCAGCGAAACATCCGCCTGACTCAGCAACTGATCGAGACCTGCCTGCATGCGCTTGCGCAACAAACCACGGTCGTTCTTCAGCGGCGTCATGGCGGCGCCTGCTTCGTCATTGTTACTCGGGCGAATCTGCTGGCCATAAAGATCAGCCAGCAATACCACGTAGCCCTTCTCGGCCACGGCTTTGGCAATGTCTTCGGCACCCTGGCTGACACCCATCCAGTTGGGCGCCATCAACAGACCTGGCTGTGCAGCAGTCGCTTTTGTGTCGTATACCAGGCGGCTTTCATAAGATTGACCATCAATCTGATAGACCACAGAACGAATTTCGATAGTGCTGCTCATTACTGACTCCTGATCGTTGGAGAAATGAAAGACGTGTCGCGGGAACTGAAACAAAAAACCCGCCGAGGCGGGTTTCTTGTCAACCGGCTATCAAACCGACAGTTCTACCAGCAACTTGTTCAGACGACGCACGTAAGCGGCCGGATCCTTGAGGCTGTCACCAGCGGCCAGCGCAGCCTGATCGAACAGGATGTGCGACAGATCGCCGAAGCGGTCTTCGCTCTGTTCGGCATCGAGCTTGCCGATCAACGGGTGGGCAGGGTTGAATTCGAAGATAGGCTTGGAATCCGGCACCTTTTGCCCGCTGGCTTCCAGAATCTGACGCATCTGCAGACCCATATCCTGCTCGCCAATGGCCAGAATTGCAGGCGAATCGGTCAGGCGATGGGAAACCCGCACTTCGCTTACCGACTCACCCAAGGCGGCTTTCAGACGCTCGATCAGGCCCTCCTTGTCCTTGGCGATCTCTTCCTGAGCCTTCTTGTCCTCTTCGGAGTCGAGATTGCCCAGGTCCAGGTCACCACGCGCCACATCCACAAAGCCCTTGCCATCGAAATCGCTCAGGTAGCTCATCAGCCACTCGTCGATACGATCGGTGAGCAACAGCACTTCAATGCCTTTCTTGCGGAAGACCTCAAGGTGCGGGCTGTTCTTGACCTGTGCGTAGGATTCGCCAGTGAGGTAGTAAATCTTGTCCTGACCTTCCTTGGCGCGCGCCAGGTACTCGGCCAGGGAAACGCTCTGTTCGCCGCTGTCGTCGGACGTCGACGCGAAACGCAGCAGACCGGCGATTTTTTCCTTGTTGGCGAAGTCTTCGGCCGGACCTTCCTTGAGGACCTGACCGAAGTTTTTCCAGAAGCCCTTGTACTTCTCGGGCTCGTTTTTCGCCAGCTTCTCCAGCATGTCCAGCACGCGCTTGGTCAGCGCCGACTTCATCGAGTCGATGATCGGGTCTTTCTGCAGGATTTCGCGGGAAACGTTCAGCGACAGGTCATTGGAGTCGACCACGCCTTTGACGAAGCGCATGTACAGCGGCAGGAACGACTCGGCCTGATCCATCACGAACACGCGCTGCACGTAGAGCTTGAGACCACGCGGTGCTTCGCGCTGATACAGATCAAACGGCGCACGCGCAGGCACGTACAGCAGCGAGGTGTATTCCAGCTTGCCTTCGACCTTGTTATGGCTCCAGCTCAGCGGGTTCTCGTAGTCGTGCGCGACGTGCTTGTAGAACTCCTGGTACTCCTCGTCCTTCACCTCGGTGCGCGGACGGGTCCAAAGCGCGCTGGCGCGGTTGACGGTTTCCCATTCCAGCGCCGCAGGCTCCTCGCCTTCGGCTGCCGGAGCCTGCTCTTTGGGCAGCTCGATCGGCAAGGCGATATGGTCGGAGTATTTCTTGATGATGTTGCGAAGGCGGTAGCCGTCAGCGAATTCCTCTTCACCGTTTTTCAGGTGCAGAACAATACGGGTGCCACGATCAGCCTTGTCGACGGTGGCGACTTCGAACTCGCCTTCGCCCTTGGAAGACCAGTGCACACCTTCGCTCGCTGGCGTGCCGGCACGACGACTGAACACTTCGACCTGATCGGCAACGATGAACGCCGAGTAGAAGCCCACACCGAACTGACCGATCAGGTGCGAGTCCTTCTTCTGGTCGCCCGACAGGTTTTTCATGAAATCGGCGGTGCCGGACTTGGCGATCGTGCCCAGGTGGGTGATCACGTCTTCACGGCTCATACCGATGCCGTTGTCTTCAAGCGTAACGGTCTTCGCGTCCTTGTCGAAGCTCACACGAATTTTCAGCTCCGCGCCGCCTTCCAGCAACTCGGGCTTGGACAACGCTTCAAAACGCAATTTGTCGACCGCGTCAGACGCGTTCGAGATCAGTTCGCGAAGGAAAATTTCCTTGTTGGAATACAGCGAATGGATCATGAGGTGCAGCAGTTGCTTTACCTCGGTCTGGAAGCCCAGGGTTTCCTTTTGAGTTTCCACACTCATAATCATCAAACTCCGATCTGGATGGTATAAGCCGTCACGGTCAGGCAGCAGCCTGTGTGACAGCGGGTAGTCATCAAGGTGGGGGCTGGGTCGGGGATTTCAAGAGCCAATGATGCCTGGAGCGTGTTTCGTGCATCGGGCACGAGGCGAACCAGCCTGCTCGGAGCTTGCCGGAACGGCTCATGACCGGCGCGCTTTGATCAGCCTGTAACGACCGTGAAACAACGCCCTCCATTATTGTCGTCACCGGTGGAACTTAACCCTCAGGGGCAGGCTCTTAGGCTCGTGAATAATCAATAAGGAGAAACACCCCATGCGTAAATCTTTAGCCTATGCCTTGATGCTTTCTGCCACCCTGGGCCTTGCCGCCTGTGACAAAAAGTCCGAAAACACCCAGCAAGATGCCAACAAGGCAGCTCAGCAATCCCAGGAGTCGATGGAAAAGGCTCAGGAAAAAGTGAATGACGCGGCCAAGGAAAGCCAGGAAGCCGCTCAGAAGAACGCTGAAGCCGCTCAGCAGCGCACCAATGAAAACGCCAACAAGGCGCCAGAAGCAGCACCAGCCACCAAGTAAGGCTGAGACGCTCGCAGAACTAAAGAGGCCCGCTTATAGCGGGCCTCTTCATGCAACACGTTTTTTTACTGCGCAATCGTCTAAAGCACGGCCTTCAAGCCAGCGCCTCGCTGCGCTTGCCCATGACCCTGTCGACCACCACAGCAACTGCCAGCGTGACAACAGCGGGCACCAGCCATGCAAGCCCCTGATCACCCAGCGGCAGATGGCTCAGAACATCGGGCAGCGCGTTGCCGAAACCGGCGCCCTTCAGCGCATCGATCAGGCCGAACACCAGCGAAACCAGCATCACAGGCGCCACCACGCGTCCCTGGCTCTGCCAGAGCTCCTTGCAGAAGCTCAGCGCGACCAGAACGATGCATGGCGGGTAAATCGCCGTGAGCACCGGAATCGAAAACTGGATCAGTTTGGTCAACCCGAGATTGGACACCAGCAACGAGAACACGGCGAGGATGATCACCAGCGTTCTGTAGGACAGCGGCAGCACCTTGGCAAAGTATTCGGCGCAGGCACAGGTCAGGCCTACCGCAGTGACCAGACACGCCAGGGAAATCAGCACGGCCAGGAATCCGCTGCCCAGCGAACCGAAGGTGTGCTGTACGTAGGCATGCAGAACCGCCGCTCCGTTGCTGGCACCTGCCGCCACGGCGTGGCTGCCGGAACCGAGGCGAAACAGACTGACATACACCAGCGCCAGTCCGACTCCGGCAATCAGCCCGGCAATGATCGCGTAACGCGTGATCAGACGGGGCGATTCGACACCGCGAGAGCGGATCGCGTTGACGATGACGATACCGAAGACCAGCGCCCCCAGCGTATCCATGGTCAGGTAACCATTGATGAAGCCCTGGGAAAACGGTGCTACGGCGTACGCGGGCTCCGCCTCCCCTATTCCGCCTGCCGGCAAGGCGAATGCCGCGATGCCCAATACCGCCAGCGCGATGATCTTGAGCGGCGCCAGAAAGCGTCCGACGGTATCGAGCAAGCGCCCCGGGTACAGCGAAACCCAGAACACCACCAGAAAATACACCAGACTGTAGAGGAACAATGCCATCGGGGTGTCGCCGGTCAGCGGCGCCAGACCGACTTCGAACGAGACCGTAGCGGTACGCGGAGTGGCGAACAAAGGGCCGACCGCCAGGTAGCAGACGGCAGCGAGCGCCCCGCCGGCGATCTTGCCAATCGGACTGCTCAGGGCATCCATCGCGCCCCCGACCCTGGCCAGAGCGATCACGGTAATGACCGGCAAGCCAACCGCGGTGACCAGAAAGCCCAGCGCCGCCATCCATACATGCGGCCCGGCCTGCAGACCCACTATGGGGGGAAAGATGATGTTGCCAGCCCCGACGAACAGGGCAAATGTCATAAAACCGAGTGCCAGGATGTCCTGGCCTTTCAACACTTTCATTACGAGGGACCACACGGAATCGAAATAAGGGATGGGACGTCACCCATGAATGGGGCAGACGCAGCCCGTCGGCGTAAGACGTGGCAGTACCTTGCGAAACGCCCCTCGTGAGGGCAACGCAAAAACGGCGGACAGGGTAGCCAACTTCGCTCGAAAATGCACTGTCTCAGGGCGAGCCACCCGACGACGCACCTTGAACTGGCAATTGCAAAAGCCGCTGTAAAACCAGAAATGCCTGACAGACCAGCCGTTTCCTAACGGATAGATTGGGCCTCCTCTCTATACCCGGCAGCTTATTTCCATGCCTGACATCACCCATCTGAGCGCGATACCCACACCGACCCTGTTCACGCCGCGCCTGGTCCTGCAGCCCTTGCAGCTTGACGACGCCGCAGCGATGCAAAGCCTGTTCAACCAGTGGGAGGTGGTGCGTTATCTGACTCACCACGTGCCCTGGCCTTATCCGGACGGAGAAGCGCTGCGTTATATCCGCGAGGACGCCTTGCCGGCCATGCAGGACGGTGAGGAGTGGCACTGGTCGATTCGCCTTCGCGGCGAACAGGATCATCTGATCGGTGCCGCGTGCATGATGGATGAGGAGGACAACAATCGCGGGTTCTGGCTATCCCCACCCTATCAGGGGCTGGGCCTGATATCGGAGGTCTGCGTGGCCATCGACCGTTTCTGGTTTGAAACCCTCAAACGCCCCGTGTTGCGCGTGGCCAAATCGGCCTTGAATGAAGCGTCGTGCCGCCTGTCGCGGCGCGAAGGCATGCGCCTTGTGACCGTTCAGGAAGCGCAGTTTGTCTGCGGAACCACACAGGAGCAGATATGGGAGTTGACCCGTCAGGAATGGCAGATGAATAACAATCGATAGACGAAAACAGGACCAGGACGCCCCGCCACCTTTTCACCCGCCCAAACAAAAGCCACCCGAAGGTGGCTTTTGTCGATTACCCGAAAAGCAAGCGAGGCTTACTTGGTCGGCCAACCGGTCAGCTCGGCCAGGGCCTTGCCGATGTCTGCCAGGGAACGCACGGTTTTCACGCCAGCGTCCTGCAGTGCAGCGAATTTCTCGTCTGCAGTACCTTTACCACCCGAGATGATTGCACCGGCATGGCCCATGCGCTTGCCCGGAGGAGCAGTCACACCAGCGATGTAGGAAACAACCGGCTTGGTCACGTGTGCCTTGATGTAGGCAGCCGCTTCTTCTTCAGCCGAACCGCCGATCTCACCGATCATGACGATCGCTTCGGTCTTAGGATCTTCCTGGAACAGCTTCAGGATGTCGATGAAGTTCGAGCCAGGGATCGGGTCACCGCCGATACCAACACAGGTGGACTGACCGAAACCGGCGTCAGTGGTCTGCTTCACAGCTTCGTAAGTCAGGGTGCCGGAACGCGACACGATGCCGACCTTGCCTGGCAAGTGAATGTGACCTGGCATGATGCCGATCTTGCACTCGCCCGGAGTGATGACGCCTGGGCAGTTAGGACCGATCAGGACCACACCCAGCTCGTCGCACTTGACCTTGGCTTCCAGCATGTCGATAGTCGGGATGCCTTCGGTGATGCAAACGATCAGCTTGATGCCGCCGAACGCTGCTTCAAGGATGGAATCCTTGCAGAAAGGAGCCGGAACGTAGATCACGCTGGCGGTTGCGCCAGTGGTGTCTACTGCTTCTTTAACAGTGTTGAACACGGGCAGGTTCAGGTGCGTGGTGCCGCCCTTTCCTGGTGTCACGCCGCCCACCATCTTGGTGCCGTAGGCAATGGCTTGCTCGGAGTGGAAGGTACCTTGCGAACCAGTGAAACCCTGGCAGATAACCTTGGTGTCTTTATTGATCAGGACGCTCATTACTTGCCCTCCGCGGCTTTGACAACTTGTTGAGCAGCGTCGGTCAGGCTGGTAGCAGCGATGATGTTCAAACCGCTTTCTGCCAGTACTTTAGCGCCCAGCTCAGCGTTGTTGCCCTCAAGGCGCACAACAACCGGGATTTTAACGCCGACTTCTTTCACTGCACCGATGATGCCTTCGGCAATCATGTCGCAACGAACGATGCCGCCGAAGATGTTGACCAGTACTGCAGCGACGTTGGCGTCGGACAGGATGATCTTGAACGCTTCGGTAACGCGTTCCTTGGTGGCACCGCCGCCAACGTCAAGGAAGTTTGCAGGCTTGCCGCCATGCAGGTTGACGATGTCCATGGTACCCATGGCCAGGCCGGCACCGTTGACCATGCAGCCGATGTTGCCTTCCAGCGCAACGTAGTTCAGTTCGAACTTGGCTGCGTGAGCTTCGCGAGGATCGTCCTGCGAAGGATCGTGGAAGCCCTTCAGCTTTGGCTGACGGTACATGGCGTTGGCGTCGATGTTGATCTTGGCGTCCAGGCAGTGCAGATCGCCGTCAGCCTTGATCACCAGCGGGTTCACTTCCAGCAATGCCAGGTCATGGTCCTGGAACAGCTTGGCCAGACCGGTGAAGATCTTGGCGAACTGAGTGACCTGCTTGCCTTCCAGACCCAGCTGGAATGCCAGATCGCGACCCTGGAACGGCTGAGCGCCGACCAGTGGATCGATGGTGGCCTTGAGAATCTTTTCAGGAGTGTCGTGAGCGATCTTCTCGATGTCCACGCCACCTTCGGTGGAAGCCATGAACACGATACGACGGCTGGAACGATCGACCACAGCGCCCAGATACAGCTCTTTGGCGATGTCGGTGCAGGACTCGACCAGGATCTTGGTCACTGGCTGACCGTTGGCGTCAGTCTGGTAAGTCACCAGGCGCTTGCCCAACCACTGTTGAGCGAACGCTGCAGCGTCTTCCTTGCTGCGAACCAGCTTTACGCCGCCCGCTTTACCGCGACCACCTGCGTGAACCTGGGCTTTGACGACCCACTCGGTCCCGCCGATCTTGTCGCAGGCTTCTGCTGCTGCTTCCGGGGTGTCTACCGCGTAACCCTTGGATACTGGCAGGCCGTACTCAGCGAACAGCTGCTTACCCTGATACTCGTGAAGATTCATGCTTATTACCGTCTTCGTTTAGGTACTGCGCATTCGGTGCTGCACGTCAGCGTGCCGCACCACCTGTGACCGCTACTCCGGGTGGACTCCGCAAATGCCGTGGGACACTCATGAAGCCGCCTGAGAGGTCGAGTCCGGCGCAGATTCCGCGGTAAGCCCTGCTTGCAAGGCCAACGACGGGCACTGCGTCGTGGTTTCTCTTGTTGTCTTAGCGTTTCTTGCGATTCTGAATGTGGATGGCGCCGCCATTCACAGCCAGTGCAGCTTCATGCAGCGCTTCGGACAGGGTCGGGTGCGAGAAGACCATCATGCCGATGTCCTCTGCACTGGTACCGAACTCCATCGCGATTGCGCCCTGCTGTACCAGTTCGGCAGCGCTCGGGCCAATCACGTGAACACCCAGAACACGGTCGGTCTTGGCGTCGGCAATGATCTTGACGAAACCGCCGGTGTCGTTGGCTGCCATGGCACGGCCACTGGCTGCGAACGGGAACGTACCGACATTGACTTCAACGCCTTCGGCCTTCAGGGTCTGTTCGGTCTTGCCTACCCAGGCGATTTCCGGGTGGGTGTAGATAACCGACGGGACCAGGTTGTAGTTCATCTGGGCCTTGTGGCCCTTGATGCGCTCGACAACCATGATGCCCTCTTCCGAGGCCTTGTGCGCCAGCATCAGACCGCGAACCACGTCACCGATGGCGTATACGCCCGGTACGCTGGTGGTGCAGTAGTCATCGACGTAGATGAAACCGCGCTCGTCCAGATCGACACCGCTGTCCGAAGCCAGCAGGTCAGTGGTAACCGGACGACGGCCCACGGCAACGATCAGACGATCGAAGGTGATCGACTGTTCGCCGGCAGCGTCGGTGTAGCTGACCACAACCTGTTCGCCTTCGACCTTGGAACCGGTCACGCGAGCGCCCAGCTTGATGTCCAGGCCCTGCTTGTTGAAGGTTTTCAGTGCTTCCTTGGAAACCGCTTCGTCGGCTGCCGGGATGAACTTGTCCAGTGCTTCCAGAACGGTGACCTGGGCACCCAGGCGAGCCCACACGGAACCCAGTTCCAGACCGATCACGCCAGCGCCGATGACGCCCAGACGCTGTGGAACCTGCTGGAATTCAAGAGCACCGGTCGAGTCGACGATGATTTTCTGATCAACCGGAGCGGGTGGAATGTCGATAGGACGCGAACCCGAAGCCAGGATCACATGGTCGGCTTCGATGATTTCGACGGTGCCGTCGGCAGCGGTCAGCTCGACTTTCTTGCCGGCCAGCAGTTTGCCGTGGCCCTGCAGCGTGGTCACGCCGTTGGCCTTGAACAGGCTGGCAACGCCGCCGGTCAGGCCTTTGACGATGGTCGACTTGCGGCCGATCATCGCCGGAACATCGATGCTCACGTCGGAGGTGGAGATGCCATGTACGCTGAAACCGTTCTTGGCTTCATAGAATTTCCAGGAGCTGTCGAGCAGTGCCTTGGAAGGAATGCAACCCACGTTCAGGCAGGTACCGCCGAGGGCCAGTTTGCCCTCTTTGTCCTGATACTTCTCGATGCAGGCAGTCTTGAGACCAAGTTGCGCAGCCTTGATGGCGGCAACATAACCGCCAGGGCCTGCGCCAATCACTACCACGTCGAATTTCTGGGACATAAAAAAGAATTCCTCTATAGCTGCGAGCTTTTAGCTGCAAGCTGCAAGTCAGTCCGCGTTTCATCGCGAGGCCGACTTGCGACCTATTGAATTAGGTGAAACACATCAGCCCCGACTGCTCGCCTTTCGCTTCTGACTTGAAGCTTGAAGCTTGCAGCTCGAGGCTACTCCATCAGATATCCAGCAGCAGACGAGCAGGATCTTCCAGCAGGTTCTTGATGGTCACGAGGAAGGTTACCGCTTCCTTGCCGTCGATCAAACGGTGATCGTAGGACAACGCCAGATACATCATCGGGCGAATCACAACCTGACCATTGACTGCCATCGGACGCTGCAGAATGTTGTGCATGCCCAGAATTGCAGCCTGTGGCGGGTTGACGATCGGCGTCGACATCATCGAACCGAAAGTACCACCATTGGTGATGGTGAACGTACCGCCGGTCATCTCATCGATGGACAGTTTACCGTCACGGGCTTTCTTGCCGAAGGTGGCGATGCCGCCTTCGATTTCAGCCAGGCTCATGTGCTCTGCGTTACGCAGAACCGGTACGACCAGACCGCGATCGCTGGAAACCGCGACACCGACGTCGGCATAGCCGTGGTAAACGATATCGGAACCGTCGATCGACGCGTTGACGGCCGGGAAGCGTTTCAGCGCCTCGGTGGCAGCCTTGACGAAGAACGACATGAAGCCCAGGCGTACGCCGTTGTGCGACTTCTCGAACAGGTCCTTGTACTTGGAACGCAGTGCCATGACTTCGGTCATGTCGACTTCGTTGAACGTGGTCAGCATCGCCATGTTCGACTGGGCTTCGACCAGACGCTTGGCAACCGTTGCACGCACGCGAGTCATCGGTACACGCTTCTCGGTGCGATCGCCAGCGGCGACGACAGGAGCAGCGGCAGCAGCAGGCTTGGCAGCAGGCGCAGCGGCCGGAGCGGATTTCTTCGCTTCAACGGCAGCAACGATGTCTTCCTTGGTGATACGGCCGTCTTTACCAGTGCCCTTGACGCTGGCCAGGTTGATGCCGTTTTCTTCAGCCAGTTGACGCGCAGCAGGCGCAGCAATCGGGTCTTCTTCGCCAGCAGTTGCAGCCGGTGCAGCGGCGGGTGCCGAAGCAGGTGCCGCGGCAGGCGCAGCAGCAGGTGCCGGAGCTGCAGATGCTGTAGCACCGTCATTCAATGTCCCAAGCACTTCGTTGGACAGGACGATGGCACCCTCTTCCTTGGTGATCGTTCCCATCACGCCGTCAGCTTCGGCCAGCACTTCGAGGACAACCTTGTCAGTCTCGATATCGACCAGCATCTCGTCGCGCTTTACCGCATCGCCCTCTTTTTTGTACCACTTGGAAATGGTGCCGTCGGCAACGGATTCCGGGAAAGAGGGGGCTTTGATCTCGATAGCCATTATCTGTAATTCCTTAATTCGGTTTCTAATGCGCGAAGGCGTTAAACAGTGAAGGCATCTTGCAGCAGTTTTTCCTGCTGCTCGGCGTGCATCGAAGCGTAACCACACGCCGGAGCGGCAGAAGCATCACGACCGGCGTACTCGAGAACGAGTTCACGTTTGTGGTTGCCCATGCTGCGACGCAGGTGGTGTTGACTGCTGTACCAGGCACCCTGGTTCATCGGTTCTTCCTGACACCAGACCACATGCTGCAGGTTGGTGTAAGGCGCGATGGTTTCCATCAAATCATCTTCAGGGAACGGATACAGCTGCTCGAGGCGAACGATGGCGATGTCTTCACGCCCTTCGGCACGGCGTTTTTCCAGCAGGTCGTAGTAAACCTTGCCGCTGCACAGCACCAGACGCGTGACCTTGGCCGGATCGAGGGTGTCGATTTCCGGAATGACGGTCTGGAACGAGCCTTCGGCCAGATCTTCCAGGGTCGAAACAGCCAGCTTGTGACGCAGCAGCGACTTCGGTGTCAGCACGATCAGCGGCTTGCGCAGCGGACGGATGACCTGACGACGCAACAAGTGATAGATCTGCGCCGGAGTCGTCGGTACGCACACCTGAATGTTGTGCTCGGCGCACAATTGCAGGTAACGCTCCAGACGGGCCGACGAGTGCTCTGGCCCCTGCCCTTCATAGCCATGAGGCAACAGCATGGTCAGACCGCACAGACGGCCCCACTTGTGCTCGCCGCTGGTGATGAACTGGTCGACAACCACCTGGGCACCGTTGGCGAAGTCGCCGAACTGGGCTTCCCAGATAACCAGTGCATCAGGCTGGGTGGTCGAATAACCGTATTCGAATGCCAGTACGGCCTCTTCCGAAAGGAACGAGTCGTACAGGTCGAAACGTGGCTGACCGGAGTACAGATTCTGCAGCGGGATATAGGTCCCGGCGTCTTTCTGGTTGTGCAGCACGGCGTGACGGTGCGAGAACGTACCACGACCGATGTCCTGGCCGGTCATGCGGATCGGGTGACCTTCGAAGGCCAGTGTGGCGTACGCCATGGTTTCGGCGTAGCCCCAGTTGATCGGCAAGCCACCGGCCTGCATCTTCTGGCGGTCTTCGTAGATTTTCTGAACCTGACGCTGCACGACGAAGCCTTCCGGCAGCTCCATGAGCTTGGCGGACAGTTCCTGCAGGGTCTTGAGATCGAAGCGGGTGTCGTGACGCGCAGTCCAGGCATGGCCCAGGTATGGACGCCAGTCGACGAACAATTCCTTGTTCGGCTCCTTGACCAGGCTTTTCACCACGTGCAGACCGTTGTCCAGCGCGCTGCGGTAGTCGTCGACCTTGGCCTGAACGCGGGCATCGTCAAGAACGCCGGTCTTGATCAGATGCTCGGCATACAACTCGCGCGTGGTGCGCTGCTTGGTGATCTGCTGGTACATCAGAGGCTGGGTACCGCTCGGCTCGTCAGCTTCGTTGTGACCACGGCGACGGTAGCAGACCAGATCGATCACGATGTCGCGCTTGAACTGCATGCGGTAATCGATGGCCAGCTGGGTCACGAACATCACGGCTTCCGGATCATCCCCATTCACGTGGAGGATCGGCGCCTGGATCATCTTGGCAACGTCGGTGGCGTACTCGGTGGAACGCGAGTCCAGCGGGTTGCTGATGGTGAAGCCCACCTGGTTGTTGATGACGATGTGGATCGTGCCGCCCGTCTTGAAGCCGCGAGTCTGCGACATCTGGAAGGTTTCCATGACCACGCCCTGGCCGGCAAAGGCCGCGTCGCCGTGGAGGGAAATCGGCAGAACCTTGTCACCGTTCGGATCGTTGCGACGATCCTGACGTGCACGCACCGACCCTTCGACCACCGGAGACACGATCTCCAGGTGAGACGGGTTGAAGGCCATGGCGAGGTGAACCTCACCGCCTGCGGTCATGACGTTGGAAGAGAAGCCCTGGTGGTATTTGACGTCACCGGAACCCAGCTCCACTTTCTTCTTGCCTTCGAACTCGTCGAACAGGTCGCGAGGATTCTTGCCGAAGGTGTTCACCAGTACGTTGAGGCGGCCACGGTGGGCCATGCCGATCACGACTTCCTTGGTGCCATAGGACCCGGAACGCTGAATCAGCTCGTCGAGCATCGGAATCAGGCTTTCGCCGCCTTCCAGACCGAAACGCTTGGTGCCCGGGTATTTGGTGCCCAGGTATTTTTCGAGGCCTTCGGCTGCGGTAACACGCTCGAGCAGGTGGCTCTGAATGTCAGCCGAGAACACCGGACGGCCACGAACACTCTCGAGACGCTGCATGAACCAGTTGCGCTGCTCGGAATCCACGATGTGAGTGAACTCGGAGCCAATGGTGCGACAATATGTCTGCTGCAACGCTTCATGAATTTCGCGTAGGCTCGCTTCCTCTTTGCCGATGAACAGGTCGCCGGCACGGAAGGTCGTATCAAGATCGGCATTGGTCAAGCCGTAATGATTGATCGACAGATCCGCAGGCGCAGGGCGCTGCCACAGGCCCAGCGGATCGAGTTGGGCAGCCTGGTGGCCACGCATCCGATATGCCTGGATCAGTCGCAGCACTTCAACCTGCTTCTTCTCGTGTTCGCTGCTCACACTGCCGGCGGATACCGGTTGAGCGCGGCGCTGGTTTTTGGCCAGCAACACGAAATGATCGCGAATGGTCGAGTGCGATACATCAGTGGCAGAGCTGCCATCAGCTGGCAACTTCTGAAAGTAGGTGCGCCATTCTTCTGGCACAGCGTTAGGGTCGTGCAGGTAAAGCTCATAGAGCTCTTCCACATAGGCAGCGTTACCACCGGATAGGTGGGCACTGTTCCACATGCGCTGCATCACGCTTTCTTGCATGCTTGGTCACCCTCGGTAAGGGGACACCACCGGCGAAGACACCAGAGCAATCCTGAAATAGTCGTGTGCAGCGACTGTATCAAGTCACCAGGGATCACGCAGATAGTCCGGGTACCAGCCCGGATGCCCCTGCTGGTCTCATTTCTTCAAAATAAGAGCCGCAGCTTTGCGAGCTACTGCTCAGGTTAAAACTACGGCGCCGGTTGAAGCCTGCGCCGTAGCCACTTCGGTGTAACGGTGTAACAGATAAAGCGATGAATCAGACGCCGTTCTGCAACAACATGTTGCGCACGTGACCGATAGCCTTGGTTGGGTTAAGGCCCTTCGGACAGACGTTGACGCAGTTCATGATGCCGCGGCAGCGGAATACGCTGAACGGATCATCAAGCGAAGCCAGACGCTCACTGGTGCGAGTATCACGGCTGTCAGCCAGGAAACGGTAGGCTTGCAGCAGTGCAGCAGGACCCAGGAACTTGTCGGGGTTCCACCAGAAGGACGGGCAGGAAGTCGAGCAGCAAGCGCACAGGATGCACTCGTACAGACCATCGAGCTTTTCGCGCTCTTCCGGCGTTTGCAGACGTTCGATGGCCGGAGCCGGCGTGTCGTTCTGCAGGAACGGCTTCACCTTCTCGTACTGCTTGTAGAAGATGCTCATATCGACGACCAGGTCACGGATAACCGGCAAACCCGGCAGCGGACGTACGATCAGCTTGTTCTTGGCAACGACAGCCGACAGCGGCGTGATGCAGGCCAGGCCGTTCTTGCCGTTGATGTTCATGCCGTCGGAACCGCACACGCCTTCACGGCACGAGCGACGGTACGAAAAGCCTTCATCCTGCTCTTTGACCAGGGCCAGCACGTCCAGCACCATCAGGTCCTTGCCACCGGTATCGACCTGAAACTCCTGCATGAATGGTGCAGCGTCCTGATCAGGGTTGTAACGATAAACACTGACTTGCAACATATCGGTCACCCCTTAATAAGTCCGAATCTTCGGTTCAAAAGTCGGGACAGTTTTCGGCGAGAAGTTCACGGCACGTTTGGTCACACTCTTGTCACCCGGGAAATACAGGGTGTGGCACAACCAGTTCTCGTCATCGCGATCTTCGAAGTCTTCACGAGCGTGAGCGCCGCGGGACTCTTTACGATGCTCTGCGGCAATCGCCGTGGCTTCGGCAACTTCCAGCAGGTTTTGCAGTTCAAGCGCTTCGATACGGGCGGTGTTGAACGCCTGGCTCTTGTCGTTGATCTTGACGTTGGCGATACGTACGCGCAGATCAGCCAGCTGGGCAATACCCTTCTGCATGTATTCGCCAGTACGGAATACACCGAAGTAGTTCTGCATGCAGCTCTGCAGCTCTTTTCGCAGGGTTGCAACGTCTTCACCGGTGGTGCGCTCGTTCAGGCCGGCAAGGCGTGCGAGGGCAGCATCGATGTCGGACTCGGAAGCGCGCGCATAATCGACGCCTTCACGCAGGGCCTGCTCCAGGTGGATACCCGCCGCGCGGCCGAACACCACCAGATCGAGCAGCGAGTTGCCGCCCAGACGGTTGGCGCCGTGGACCGATACGCAAGCCACTTCACCGACCGCGAACAGACCAGGAATGATCTGATCGACGCCCGCCGCATCCTGAGTGATCGCCTGGCCATGAATGTTGGTGGCAACGCCGCCCATCATGTAGTGGCAGGTCGGTACGACAGGAATCGGCGCGGTCGCAGGATCGACGTGAGCGAAGGTCTTGGACAGTTCCATGATGCCTGGCAGACGGCTGTGCAGCACTTCTTCGCCAAGGTGATCGAGCTTGAGCATCACATGATCGCCATCGGGACCACAGCCGTTACCGGCAATGATTTCCTTGACCATGGAACGTGCCACAACGTCACGACCGGCAAGGTCCTTGGCGTTCGGAGCGTAACGCTCCATGAAACGCTCGCCGTGCTTGTTGATCAGGTAACCGCCTTCACCGCGGCAACCTTCGGTGACCAGTACACCTGCGCCGGCAATGCCGGTCGGGTGGAACTGCCACATTTCGATGTCCTGAACCGGCACACCGGCACGCAGCGCCATGCCGATACCGTCACCGGTATTGATCAGGGCGTTGGTGGTCGACGAGTAGATACGGCCTGCACCGCCGGTCGCCAGCACGGTTGCATTGGCGCGGATGTACGAGGTTTCGCCCGTCTCGATGCAGATCGCGATGATGCCGACAAAGGCGCCATCGTTGTTCTTCACCAGATCCACTGCATAGTATTCGTTGAGGAATACAGTGCCCGCCTTCAGGTTGGCCTGATACAGGGTGTGCAGCAGCGCGTGACCGGTACGGTCGGCAGCAGCGCAGGTACGGGCAGCCTGCCCGCCCTTGCCGAAGTCCTTGGACTGGCCACCGAACGGACGCTGGTAGATACGGCCCTGCTCGGTACGGGAGAACGGCAGGCCCATGTGCTCGAGCTCGAAGACCGCTTCCGGACCTACGGAACACATGTATTCGATAGCGTCCTGGTCACCGATGTAGTCGGAACCCTTGACGGTATCGTACATGTGCCAGCGCCAGTCATCGTTCGGATCGGCGGAAGCGATTGCACAGGTGATGCCACCCTGGGCGGATACGGTGTGCGAGCGGGTCGGGAAGACCTTGGTGACCACGGCAGTCTTGTGACCGCCCTGGGCGAGCTGCAGCGCAGCGCGCATGCCGGCACCGCCACCACCAATGATGATGGCGTCGAAAGAAAGCGCATTAATGTTAGCCATGGATCAGATACCCCAAAGAATCTGCACGCCCCAGACGAAGTAGGCGAACATCAGAACGCCGCATACCGCCTGGAACAGGAAACGTACTGCAGTGGCGGACTTGCCCAGCGCCATCGGCGTCAGGTAGTCGGTCGCGATGGTCCACATGCCGACCCAGGCGTGAGCGCCAAGGGCAACGAGGGCCAGGAGACTGAAGATACGCATTCCGTTGTGAGCGAACAGACCATGCCATTGGGCGTAGCTCAGACCCGGGTGAAAGACCATGTAGCCGATCAGGAAGATGAAATAAGCCGCGAGCACGACTGCGGAAACACGCTGAGCCATCCAGTCATAGAGACCCGAACGCGACAGGTTGGTGACGTTGGTTACCATATCCATACTCCCGCCAAAAGAATCAGAATCACGGAGACCGCGATAACGATTTTGGAGCCCAGCTTGCCGCCTTCAAGCGTCTCGCCTACCCCCGAGTCCATGATGAGGTGACGAATACCGGCCACCAGGTGGTACAGCAGGGCAGACAGAAGTCCCCAGATGATCAGCTTGGCCAGCGGACTGGTCATATACGCCTTGACTTCACCAAATCCCTCTTCGGAGGCCAGCGACTTGTCCATTGCATACAGCATGATTGCAATACCGACAAAGAGGATGACACCGGAGATGCGGTGAAGGATGGACGTGTAAGCGGTGACTGGGAGCTTGATGGTCCTTAGGTCTAGATTTACAGGTCGTTGGCTATTCACGGCTTTTTTTTCACACTGAAGAGCCCCTAACAATCAGGGCAAGTTGTTGGGAAGTGCACTGGTCAGGTACCCACCACCCAGGAAGTGACGACCCCCTTGAAACAGGCCAAAAGCCTCTGGCGGTCGGACGCCGAGTATAGACAGTTAGGTTACTAATGACAACGCGCAGACGTACCGCCAATAGCGCATTGCGTTGCCGCGACAAAAGGCGTAAACGGCAGTAAACCGTCTGCAAAATCCACGGCCGGGCCCTTGCGGAACACGACTTTAGGCAAATTGACTTTAGAATTTATCTCACTATAGTGATGCGGGCCCTGCGTGGGGGGCCTGTCTGATGATTTGAAGCATAAATAGGAGGCCACATGGCTGACAAAAAAGCGCAGTTGATCATCGAGGGCGCTGCCCCCGTCGAGCTGCCAATTCTGACCGGTACAGTGGGTCCGGACGTGATCGACGTACGCGGCCTGACCGCCACCGGCCGCTTCACATTTGACCCTGGTTTCATGTCCACGGCGTCTTGCGATTCGAAGATCACCTACATCGATGGTGACAATGGCATTCTGCTGCACCGCGGCTACCCGATCGAACAACTGGCCGAGCAGTCCGACTACCTCGAAACCTGCTACCTGCTGCTCAACGGCGAACTGCCCACCGCCGAGCAGAAAGCCCAGTTCGTGGCCGTGGTCAAGAACCACACGATGGTTCACGAACAGCTCAAGACCTTTTTCAACGGTTTCCGCCGCGACGCCCACCCGATGGCCGTCATGTGTGGCGTAGTCGGTGCCCTGTCAGCGTTCTACCACGACTCGCTGGACATCAATAACCCGCAGCACCGCGAGATTTCCGCGGTCCGCCTGGTCGCCAAGATGCCGACCCTGGCAGCGATGGTCTACAAGTACTCCATGGGTCAACCCATGATGTACCCGCGCAACGACCTCAGCTACGCGGAAAACTTCCTGCACATGATGTTCAACACCCCGTGCGAGATCAAACCGATCAGCCCGGTGCTGGCCAAGGCGATGGACAAGATCTTCATCCTCCACGCCGATCACGAGCAGAACGCTTCGACTTCCACCGTGCGCATGGCAGGCTCTTCGGGCGCCAACCCGTTCGCCTGTATCGCAGCCGGTATCGCAGCGCTCTGGGGCCCTGCCCACGGCGGCGCCAACGAAGCGGTACTGACCATGCTCGATGAAATCGGCGATGTGTCGAACATCGATAAGTTCATTGCCAAGGCCAAGGACAAGAACGATCCGTTCAAGCTCATGGGCTTCGGTCACCGCGTCTACAAGAACCGTGACCCGCGCGCCACTGTAATGAAGCAGACCTGCGACGAAGTACTGAAAGAGCTGGGCATCACCAACGATCCTCAACTCGAACTGGCCATGCGCCTCGAAGAGATCGCCCTGACCGATCCGTACTTCATCGAGCGCTCGCTGTACCCGAACGTCGACTTCTATTCGGGCATCATCCTCAAGGCCATCGGCATTCCGACCAGCATGTTCACCGTGATCTTCGCCCTGGCGCGGACTGTCGGCTGGATCTCGCACTGGAAAGAAATGCTCTCCAGCCCTTACAAGATCGGTCGCCCTCGCCAGCTGTACACCGGCAACGTGCAACGCGACATCGTCGCCCTGCAAGACCGCAAGTAAGCGCCACGCACAAAAAAGGGCTGCCATTGGCAGCCCTTTTTTTATGCGCGCTATCCGGTGCGGATCATTTGGTTTGCGCGGCACGCTCCCTGAGCGCTTTCAAGGTATTGAACGGCGCATCGACAACGAACTTGTTGGCCAACATCGACGGCACACTGCCACCCGGCTCGGTGTGAACCTGATAGGTCACTTCAGTCTGGTTCGGCCCTTTGGGCACCATTTTCCAGAAGCCCTTGACCTCGGTTACGCGCACATACCCCTTCTCCTCGGGGATATACGAAGGCTGCTCTTCGAGGTTTCGGGTAACACTCCCGTCAGGACCTTCCTGAGTGGTGATCAACAGTACCGAATCGCGAGGCGTCACCGGCCAGGGAGTATTGAACTGGCTGTAGGTCCAGGTCTTGTTGCCTTCGTGCTTGAGCACTTTCTGCAACTTGCACTCATGGATCCAGGCGCAGGCCCCCGTGACATCCTCCTGGAGCGCACGCAACTTGCTTACGCTGGCATTGATCAGCGCAATACCCTGATACGCCTTGTAATCGGAACCAGGCACGTCGCTCAACGAGACCTTGATGCCATCCTGATTCTTGACCTCTTTCCACTCTTCAGCCTGCGCCGTTCCGGCAAGCATTACAGTGAAGCCACAAGCAACAGCCATGCGATACAGCGGACCCATTGTTTTATTCCTTGTTTTGAAGTTCCGAAGAAGCATTTGTGCTCGAAAACACTTTTTCAGGCCACCGCAGTGGCTTTTTCCCACCAACCGATCAGGCGAATGGCATCCGCCTGATCGGCACCGCAGACATCCTCTGCCGCCTTGAACTGACTGCACACCGCGGGCCGCTCAGCCCTGCCGAACAAGGCGCACAAAAACTCGACCGACAGATGCAGACAGCGTTCGCCAGCAGGCTTTCCGTCGGGCATACCGGGTATGGGAGACGTGATGGAAGGCGCTATGCAGCACGCGCCACAACCGGAACGGCAGTCCATGACCAGACACCCTTGTTTGAAAATTGAAAAAGAGAAAGGATATTAACCGTCAAAACGTCTGTTTGAAAACGCCGTATCGGACGACAGGCAGGACTTACTGCTTGAATTTGAAGTCCAGCGCAGCACCTTCTACATCGCGACGGTTGTCATTACGCATCTGCAATTGCATTTCGTTGGTCAGCAATCTCCCCTCGAGCTCGAACGGGCCGGGGTTCGCAGAATCGCCCTTGTCGCTGAACATCTGCGGCAATATCGGCTTGCGCTTGTTGGTAATCACCTTGGCAGGCGGGTCGAGCTCCTTGACCAGCTCGGGAGGCAGGCTCAGGTCCAGCCTGGGTGCTTTGATTCGCACATCCTTGACGCTGGCGGTCTTGGCATCCTTGGCGTTCTTGCGCTTGCTCGCAGGCGCCTTGGCTGCCACAACCCTGGAAGAGGGTTTTTCGGAAGTCGCCGATTTGACGCTCTGAGGTGCTGCAGGTTCTGATTTTTCCTTTCCGACCACCACAGGCACGACAGGCACGCCCGGCATCAGCTGATGCATGGTGTCCGGCGCCTTGATTTGCTTGGCATCGGTGGCGACTGCCTGCGCAGGTGCCTCAGTCTTCAGATGCACCTCGGGCGATACCGGCGCGGTGATGACCGCCTCGGTCTTGGGTTTGGGCACAGAGGTGTCCGGAGCGTCACAACCACTCAGAAGTACGACGACAAGCAATCCGAGACAGCGAAAAACATTCATAGGCAAAGAGTCAGGCAAGACAGTGGCAAAAAGCCGGAAAGAAACACATGCTGTCCTTTTGAGGCCAACCTGACAAGACAAGAGTTCCGAAGAATTGACAAAAATCTTTGCCGATCAATACGCCTGAACAGCCTCCTGACATAACTGCTTGGCCAGAATCCCCAATGTCATCAAGGCCCGTTCGGCTTCCTTGTTCCATTTCATGCCGCAATTCAAACGAATACAGTGGTTGAACTGCTCGGTGTTACTGAAAATCAATCCGGGCGCAATGCTGATGCCCTGCTCGAGCGCACGCACGTGCAACTCCTGGGTGTTGACCCTGCCCGGCAGACTGACCCAGAGGATAAAGCCTCCCGCGGGACGACTCATCTGCGTGCCTTCGGGGAAGAACTGCTGCACCGCCAGCTGATAGGCACTGAGATTCTTGCGGTATTCGAGACGGATGAAGCGCAGGTGCCGATCGTAGCCGCCGTTTTCGAGGTAAGCCGCGACAGCCATTTGCGTGACGCTGCACGCCGAGTGAGTGCTGAAGGTTTGCAGGCGCTGAATTTCCGCCTGGTATTTGCCGGCTATCATCCAGCCGATGCGCACACCCGGCGACAAGGTCTTGGAGAAGCTCGAGCAGTAAATCACCCTCCCCAACCGGTCAAACGCCTTGAGCGCCTTGGTCCGCCCTACTTCGAACATCAACTCGCCATAGACGTCGTCTTCAACCACCTGGATATCGAAATCCGAGGTGAGCCGCAGCAGATTTTTCTGCCGCTCCTCCGGCATGGTGCCGCCCAGTGGATTGCTCAGCCGTGAGGTCAGCACCAGAGCCTTGATGGACCATTGATTGGCCGCCAGCTGCAAGGCTTCAAGACTGATGCCGGTGGCCGGATCACTGGGGATTTCGATGACCTTCAAACCCAGCAGGTCGGCAAGTTGCAGCAACCCGTAATAGGCTGGCGATTCGGCGGCTATCAGATCGCCGGGCCGGGTCAGCACCCGCAGGGCCATCTGCAGCGCATCCACGCAGCCGTGAGTGATCACCACTTCAGACGGATCGACCACCACCCCGGCGTCGCGCATACGAATCGCGACCTGCCTGCGCAAGGGTTCGAAGCCGGGGCTGAACATGTAACTGAAGGCCCGCGGACTGTGAAAACGCGTGACCTTGGCCAGTTGCTGATGCAGCGCGCGTACCGGCAGGTAATCCACATGGGGCACCGCAGCCCCGAGGGCGAACACGCCTTCGCGGCGGGACTCTTCGAGGACCTGCTGGATAATGCTGCTGCGTGTAACCAGGCCGGGCCGCTCGACCCGCGCGATATCCGGGGTCGATGCCGTCAGCGCAGGCGTTTGATGGACGTAATAGCCGGACTGAGGACGTGCCCGGATCAGCCCCTGGTCTTCAAGGTTCGCGTAAGCCTGCAATACAGTGGCATGGCTGACGTTGAGCTGCGAACTCATTTTGCGAACGGACGGCACCCGCTCGCCGGGCTGATAAACACCACGACGGATGTCTTCGGCCAACTGCTGAGCGATACGCTGGTAGAGCAAGAGATTGGTCATGACACAGCCTCAAAAAGACCGGCGATTTATTATTTTTGAACATACAGATGCGTAATAACCGGCACAGATCGGAAGTGTACGGGAACAGTTTGAAATCAGGCCAGCATTGATGCTTGCTGAGTGAAAATAAACGCGGGCAGAAACGCCATAATCAACGTGATTAAAGACAAAAAAGCCCGAGGCCGTTTCCGGCGTCGGGCTTTTTACCGGCTTTTTATCAGCGAGCTGCGCCCAGCTGACCTTTTTCGTCCGAGAAAACGATCTCGACACGCCTGTTTTGCGCGCGGCCCCGCTCGGAGGTGTTGGCATTCACAGGAAACTCCTGCCCATAGCCTTCGACATGGATACGTTTTTCATCGATGCCCAGGTCCATCAGCACGTCAGCGACGGCTTGTGCCCGGTCTTTCGACAGCTTCAGGTTTTCCTGACGATCGCCCGTGCTGTCGGTATAACCCTCGATACGGACCACTCGGCGCGGGTTGATCTGCAGAAACTGTACAACCTTGAGAATGGTGCGACTTGCCGAGTTTTTCAGCTCGGCATGTCCGGCGTCGAACAGCACATCGCCCAGGGTCATGACCAGCCCGCGGTCGGTTTCGGTGGTGGCCAGGCTGAGAATCTGATCTTCCAGCCAACGGCCCTGCTGCTGGGCGCTGGCCAGCTTGGCTTCACGCAGTGCCAGCTGCATACGCTGGCGCTCCATGTCCATTTTCGCCAGACGCTCCTGGCTCAACATCAGATTGCTGTGCTCACGCGCGATCTCGCTGTAGCGGCTGCTGAGGTAGGCGTAGTGAGCGACATCGGCACCGCTTCCCAGATAACTGGACAGACGCTCGGCGCGGGCCAGTGATTCACCCGCGCGAATGACATCCTTGGGCGCACTGCGCAGCACATCGGTATCTTCCTTGACCTTCTGGAAGTCGGCGCTGGCCTGCTGCAAGGCCTGGCCACTGTCCTTGTGACCGGCACAACCGTATAGGCCAGCCGACCCCAGCAACAGACACACACTCAGGACACGAGGAATACGCTTCATTGCGCCTCCCCCAGCTGCTTGCGCAAGCGATTGAGGCGGGTATTCAACTGATTGATCTGCTCCTGGCTCTTGAGGGTCAGCACTCGCGCCTCGGCCAGGCGCGCATCAAGCTCGGCCTGCTCGGCTTTCATGCGCGCGTCCTTGTAGGCGTGGCTTGCCATGGAGGCGCGGGCTTCGGCGAATCCGGCCTGAGCGACTTCCATCTCGGGTTGATCGTCACTGGCGCCGACCGCCTTGGCCTGCTCCAGCGCCTGCTCGGTCAGTTTGAACTGCTCGGTTGGTACCGGATCACTGGCGCAGCCGGCCAGCGTGGCGATTGCCATGAAGGCAATTGAAAAACGAATACTCACAAAAACATCCCTACTTGTTGGGTGCGCTGGCGCTGGCAGGCTGCAGCAGTTGGGCTTTCCACAATGCCAGGTTGTGCCTGATGACATCGCCCGCAAGGCCAGAGGCGGCCGATTCTGTCATCTTTTTCGCCAGCTGTCCGCGCAACCATGGTTCATTGCAGGCCGAGTTGAACGACAAGGCCAGGTAAAAACCCGGTGTATCGACCGGTAACGGCTGCGCTGTCAGGTCTGTGGAAAGACCTAGCGTCTGCACCATAACCATACCGGCATAACGCCCGGCAAGCACGTAATCCACCTCACCCAAGGCCAGCTTCTGAAAGGCAGGCGTGAGTGCAGGCAGGCGCTCCAGAGTCAGATTCTGTCTGGCCAGCGCATCAAAGGAAGGCGTCAAACGGGTCTTTTCCGACATGGCGCCGGGATGGCCCTGCAGCTCGCTGACGGCATTGAACGGCACGCTGTGATCGTGACGCGTCCAGACCATGATCTCGTTCTGCACGATCGGCGGATGAATGTAATCCAGCGCTTCGAGTTGTGCGGCATTCAACGGTGCGTCAGCCAGCAGGTCCATGCGCCCGGTGCGCACTTCTTCGAGTGCCTGACTGCGCTTGCCGCCATACAGAAACTCGACCTTGATACCCAGCTCGCCCGCTGCCTGCGTCAGCAGATCGGCATTGGCGCCCATCAGGTGCCGCGGGTCCTGGGGATCACGCCACAGATAAGGCGGCGCGTCCGGGCTGCCGGTCACGATCAGACGCTCGCACTTGCCTGCGGCGGATGCCAGTGTCGGCAGCGTGATCAGCCCGAAGAGAAGCGAAGACAGCAGCCGGGAATGCACCATGAGAAGTCCTTTCGATACTCAATAAAAAACCCGTTCGATCCGGGCAGGCGCACCGTAAACCGCCGGTGCGCGAACCCCGAATCGAACGGGTTCTCTTTATAGTGCAAGCGCGTGGCTTAAACCAGCTTCTCCAGCTCGGGGATGGCTTCGAACAAGTCAGCCACCAGACCGTAATCGGCGACCTGGAAGATTGGCGCCTCTTCATCCTTGTTGATCGCAACGATCACCTTGGAATCCTTCATACCGGCCAGATGCTGAATCGCACCGGAAATACCGACCGCGATATACAACTGAGGCGCAACGATCTTACCGGTCTGACCGACCTGCATGTCGTTAGGTACGAAACCGGCGTCGACCGCAGCGCGGGAAGCACCCACTGCCGCACCGAGCTTGTCGGCCAGCGTGTACAGGTGCCTGAAGTTGTCGCCGTTCTGCATGCCGCGACCACCGGAAACGACGATCTTCGCTGCTGTCAGCTCCGGACGATCGGATTTGGCCAGTTCTTCACCCACAAAACTGGACTTGCCCGCATCGTGAGCAGCCGAAACCGCTTCAACAGCGGCCGAGCCACCCTCTGCAGCCACCGGATCGAAGCCGGTGGCTCGTACGGTGATGACCTTGACCGCAGCCGTCGACTGCACGGTGGCGATGGCGTTACCGGCGTAGATCGGACGGGTGAAGGTGTCGGCGGAAACCACCGAAACGATCTCGGATATCTGATCGACATCCAGTTGAGCAGCGACGCGCGGCAGGATGTTCTTGCCATTGGACGTTGCCGCAGCCAGAACATGGCTATGGCCCGCAGCCAGTTCTACAACCAGGGGAGCGATGTTTTCAGGCAGTTGGTGCGCGTAGGCTTCGTGGTCGGCCACCAGCACTTTCGTCACACCGGCAATTTTGGCGGCGGCGTCGGCAACGGCGCTCACGCCGGAACCGGCCACCAGCAAATGAATGTCACCGCCGATCTTCTGGGCAGCAGCAAGGGTGTTGAGCGTAGCCGGGGCTACGGTCGCGTTGTCGTGTTCAGCGATAACCAGGATCGTCATTTAGATTACCTTCGCTTCGTTTTTCAGTTTCTCGACCAGTTCAGCCACCGACTTGACCTTGATGCCGGCGCTGCGTGCAGCCGGCGCTTCGACCTTGAGGGTCTTGTTGGTCGAGGCCGTGGAAACGCCCAGTGCATCCGGGGTCAGCACTTCAAGCGGCTTTTTCTTGGCCTTCATGATATTGGGCAGCGAAGCGTAGCGTGGCTCGTTCAGACGCAGGTCCGTGGTCACGATGGCTGGCAGGCTCAGGGAAACGGTTTGCAGGCCGCCGTCGATTTCACGGGTCACGGCAACCTTGTCACCGGTCACTTCAACCCTGGATGCGAACGTACCCTGCGGGTAGCCGCTCAACGCAGCCAGCATCTGGCCGGTCTGGTTGTTATCACTGTCGATGGCCTGTTTGCCAAGGATCACCAGTTGCGGCTGCTCCTTGTCGACCACGGCCTTGAGCAGCTTAGCCACGGCCAGAGAAGTCAGCTCCTCGGCGGACTCGACCAGCACGGCACGGTCGGCACCCAGTGCCAGGGCGGTACGCAGTTGTTCCTGAGCGGTGGTCGGGCCGATGGTGACGACGACGATTTCGGTGGCTACACCCTTCTCTTTAAGACGAACCGCCTCTTCAACGGCGATTTCGCAGAACGGGTTCATGGACATTTTGACGTTGGCAAGATCGACGCCGGAGTTGTCCGCCTTGACGCGAACCTTGACGTTGTAGTCGACCACTCGTTTGACAGCTACAAGAACCTTCATGGATTCCTCACTCTCCGGTGAAAAGAAGTCGCCCGGCGGCACCAGGCGATCGATATGTGTCCTCAACAAGCAATCGTTATGCGTGCAGGCCATTCGGACGGCTTTAAAAAGCCCTATAAAAGCCGGGAGTCACCCGTCAAGCAGCGGCTGGGTGTGTAAAATGCGCCGTGCGACGTTGACCTGTTGCCTGCAGCGCGTCTGCCTGATGCCTTTTCAGAGATTGCCCGCAATCCGGGAACCTCGTTTCAGCCTACGGCAAACGCAAAACCGCCCGTATATTGACCGCAACGCCTTTTCCGGTCAATACGCCAAATCGGCCAGTTCCGAGTCTGGTGTCTTTGATTTATCTGGCCTGCGGCCGATTCAAACAAACGTTTGTATTGGACCCGCGCAGTGGTGTAGATATAATGCGAACCATTAAAAGACGGGGCGGTTCAATACCTCCATGCGTCGGCCTGCAGCGACTAAAAAAGCAGTGCCCATAAAAACACCGTGAGCCTTGAGAGTAGGAGATAGCCTGTGGAACGCGAATACATGGAATTCGACGTCGTTATCGTCGGAGCCGGCCCGTCCGGGCTTTCTGCCGCTTGCCGCCTTAAACAGAAGGCCGCTGAAGCTGGCCAGGAAATCAGCGTCTGCGTGGTGGAAAAAGGTTCCGAAGTCGGTGCGCACATCCTCTCCGGTGCCGTGTTCGAGCCCCGCGCGCTGAATGAACTGTTCCCCAACTGGCAGGAACTGGGCGCCCCGCTCAACACGCCGGTCAAGCGCGACGACATCTATATGCTGCGCGATGCCGAAAAAGCCCAGAAAATACCGGACTTTTTCGTCCCCAAGACCATGCACAACCATGGCAACTACATCATCTCGCTGGGCAACCTGTGCCGCTGGCTGGCTCAGCAGGCTGAAAACCTCGGTGTCGAAATCTATCCGGGCTTTGCCGCCCAGGAAGCGCTGTTCGACGAGAACGGTGTGGTACGCGGCATCGTCACCGGCGATCTAGGTGTCGACCGCGAAGGCAATCCGAAGGAAGGCCTGTACACCCCCGGCATGGAACTGCGCGCCAAGTACACGCTGTTCGCCGAAGGCTGCCGTGGTCACATCGGCAAGCAGCTGCTCAAGCGCTTCAACCTCGACGACGAAGCCGACGTGCAGCATTACGCTATCGGCCTCAAGGAAATCTGGGAAGTCGACCCGGCAAAACATGAACAGGGGCTGGTGGTTCACACCGCAGGCTGGCCGCTGAACGATGACAATCCGGGCGGCTCGTTCCTCTACCACCTGGAAAACAATCAGGTAGTGGTCGGTCTGATCGTCGACCTGTCCTACAGCAATCCGTACCTGTCGCCGTTCGACGAATTCCAGCGCTACAAGCATCACCCGGTCATCAAGCAATACCTGGAAGGCGGCAAGCGCATCAGTTACGGCGCCCGCGCGATCACCAAGGGCGGCCTGAACTCCCTGCCGAAAATGGTCTTCCCCGGTGGCGCGCTGATCGGCTGCGATCTGGGCACGCTGAACTTCGCCAAGATCAAGGGCAGCCACACGGCGATGAAGTCCGGCATGCTGGCTGCCGATTCGGTGGCCGACGCGCTGCTGGCCGGCAAGGAAGGCGGCGACGTGCTGACCTCCTACGTGGATGCCTTCAAGGCCAGCTGGCTGCATGAAGAGCTGTTCGCCAGCCGCAACTTTGGCGTGGCGATCCACAAATACGGCGCGATCAAGGGCGGCGCATTCAACTTCATCGATCAGAACATCTTCGGTGGCAAGCTGCCGTTCACGCTGCATGACACCAAGCCGGACTACGCCTGCCTCAAGCTGGCAGCCGACTCGAAGAAGATCGATTACCCGAAACCCGACGGCAAGCTCAGCTTCGACAAGCTCAGTTCGGTATTCCTCTCCAGCACCAACCATGAAGAGGAACAACCCTGCCACCTGAAGCTGACCGATCCGAGCATCCCGATCAGCAAGAACCTGCCGCTGTACGACGAGCCGGCTCAGCGTTATTGCCCGGCCGGCGTGTATGAAGTCATCACCAAGGAAGACGGCGAGAAACGCTTCCAGATCAACGCGCAGAACTGCGTGCACTGCAAGACCTGCGACATCAAGGACCCCTCGCAGAACATCACCTGGGTAGCACCGGAAGGCGCTGGCGGCCCGACCTACCCGAATATGTGAGGTGAAGCAGCTACAAGCTACAAGCTACAAGCTTTGATCTTGAAGCTTGCAGCTAACCCCTACATCCCTCTTCGCCCGGTCTGCGCTCAAAGTAACGTTTGTATTCACGACTGAACTGCGACGCGCTTTGATAGCCGACCTTCAGCGCGACCTGCGCTACGTTCAATCCATCGGCCACCAGCAATTGCTGAGCCTTGAGCAGGCGCAGGCGCTTGAGGTACTGCACCGGCGACAACAGCGTGCTGCGCTTGAAATGTTCATGAAAGGTCGACGTGCTCATGTTCGCGCAACTGGCCAGCGTGTCGACGTTCAGCGCGTGGTCATAATGCTCATGCAGATAGGTCACGGCCGAGGCAATTCGCGCAAACTGCCCCTGCTGTTCGACCAGTGCACGCAACACCCCGGACTGCGGTCCACGCAGCGCGGTGTACAGCACCTCGCGAATCCGTGCCTGGCCCATGGCCTGACACTCCAGCGGATCATGCAGGCAACGCAGCAGACGCTCGACACTGTCGCGCATGGTGTTGTCGATGCGCACCGAGGTCATGGATTCCGGTGTCTGCACCTGACTCTCGTGCCCGGTGACCGGGCCCATCGCCTGCACCAGCTCACCGAGCAATACCCGGTCGATGGCCACCGAAACGCCGTAAAGCGGCTTTTCCGGAGTGGCAAAGGTTTCGCACTTGAACGGCACAGAGAGCGCCTGAATCAGGTAATGCCCGGTGCCGTATTCGAACGTACGCGGCCCCAGGCACGCGACCTTGCTGCCCTGCACGACGATCATCAGGCTCGGCTCGTAGATCTGCGGGCTGCTGGCGACATAACCAAACGCCGAAAGCACGCGGACCTCCGGCAACGGCGTAGCGACAAACCCCGGGCGCACCGCCAGCGGCTGGATCAGGGAAACAAGGATGGCATTGCCATCCGGCACAACGGGTAAGGTCATGGGCACAGCCTGACAGAGAAACAGACAGCCGTATCATCGCAGATTTGCGCCTCAGCGCCGACCCTGAAATATCAGGCCGGAGGAATAGGCATGAAACACGGAGGATTCACCATAGCCGCGAAGGGCCCGTATCAGGACAATGGTTCGCCTCTCTTCCGTCACACCTTGCGAGGTCAAACATGTACACAGCTATCGGTTACGCCGCACAGTCAGCTACCGCTCCCCTCGCCCCGATGACCTTCGAACGTCGCGCTCTGCGTGCCGACGACGTTGCCATCGAAATCCTTTATTGCGGCGTCTGCCACTCCGATATTCACCAGGCACGCAACGAATGGGGCATTGCCGTCTACCCGCTGATGCCGGGCCACGAAATTGTCGGTCGCGTCACTGCCACCGGCAGCAGTGCAACCCAATACCAGGTCGGTGACATGGTCGGTGTCGGCTGCATGGTCGATTCGTGCCGCGAATGCTCGGCCTGCAAGTCGGACCTCGAGCAGTACTGCCTGGAAGGCCCGACCATGACTTACGCCACGCCAGATCGTGTGGACGGCAGCAACACCATGGGCGGTTACTCGAACAGCATCGTGGTCGCCGAGCACTTCGTCGTGCGCGTCCCGGAAAAACTCGATCCGGCCGCTGCTGCGCCGATTCTCTGCGCAGGCATCACCACCTATTCGCCGCTCAAGCACTACGGCGTCAAGGCGGGCGACAAGGTCGGCATTCTGGGCATGGGCGGCCTGGGCCACATGGGCATCAAGTTCGCCAAGGCCATGGGCGCTGAAGTGACCCTGTTCACCCGCTCCGCCGCCAAGGCTCAGGAAGCACATCGTCAAGGCGCCGATCATGTGATCGTGTCCACCGATGCCGAACAGATGAAGGCTGCTGCCGGGCACTTCGACTTCCTGCTCGACACCATTCCGGTGCAGCACGACCTGAACCCCTACCTGGAAACCCTGCGTTTCGACGGCGCCCACATTCTGGTCGGCCTGATCGAGCCGATCGAGCCACCAGTACACGCAGCCAATCTGGTAATGAGCCGCCGCGTGCTGGCCGGTTCGTTGATCGGCGGTATCGCGGAAACTCAGGAAGTGCTGGATTTCTGCGCCGAGAACGACATCACCTGCGACATCGAAATGCTCGATATCCGCAACATCAACGAAGCCTACGAGCGCATGCTGGCCGGTGACGTGAAGTACCGCTTCGTGATCGACATGGCCACGCTGAAGGCCTGATCGACTGCCGATCAGCCGCCGAGATCGGCCGAGAGTTCCGCCGCGATGGTTTTGATCAGCGGAACCAGCTCGGCCATCTTCTCCAGCGGCATGTAGGGCACGGTACTGGCGACACTGATGCCGGCAACGATCTGTTTGCTGGCATCACGTACCGGCGCTGCGACACAACGGATCGACGGTTCGTTGTCCTCCAGATCGAATGCATACCCTCCTTGTACATACTCCTCCCGCCGCGCCTTCAACTGCTCCCAGGTTTGCTGCTCATGAGCAGGCCATAGCGGATTTCTGCCTGTGCTCGGCATGCTGATTTCATACAGCCGTTGCCACTCGGACTGAGCACTGTCCAGCAGCAGTGCCTTGCCGATACCGGTGCGCACCAGCGGCATCCGATGCCCGACCCGCGAACGCATTTCCGGACCATTGCGACCGGGATTCTTGTGCAGATAGAGCACGTCATCCCCTTCCCGCACCGCCAGATGCACGGTATCGCCGGTCAGCTCCGACAAGCGATCCAGATACGGCCGGGCCAGCATCGCCAGGGGCACTTCTTCACGCGCCTGAAACCCCAGCTCGATCAATTTCGGCCCAAGCAGATAGCCCACCTGAGGAACGATGCGCAGGTAACGCTCCTCGACCAGGCAACTGGCCAGACGGTGCGTGGTACTGCGCGTGGTGCCGATCAGCCGGGCGATCTCCTTGAGGTCCCGTGCGCCACCGGCAACCGCCTGCACCACCCCCAGCCCGCGCAGCAAGGTCTGGGTCCCGGTGGGTACGGATTCCTTGCCGATAGTCTTTTCAGGAGTGATCGAATCGTTATGCATGAAAAACCTTGCTCGGATCAAAAGGGTTCGGATCGAAAACGGGCGGCATTATCACCGCCAGTGTCCAGACGCGTCGACATCAGAGCTCGATACGCTCCACCTTCCCTACCAGCAGGATGTAAGACAGCGCGCCCAGCAGTGCCAGGACCGATATGTAGGTAATGGCAGGCGCAAACGAGTCTCCCGACGCCAGAAAGCCGATCACGATCGGGGTGGCGATGGCAGAGAGGTTGCCGATGAAGTTGAACGTGCCACCGGTCAGGCCCAGCAGGCGCGCTGGCGCCAGGGTCGAGACCAGCGACCAGGTGATCGACGCCAGACCGTTGCCGAAGAACGCCAGCGCCAGAAAGGTGATCACCAGCGGCGTGGAGTCGACGAAGTTGGCACCGATGATCGAGGTCGAGATCAGCAGCCCGGCAATGATCGGCAACTTGCGTGCAAAGCCTACGCTATGCCCGCGGCGGATCAGCCAGTCGGAGAAGAAGCCCGAGCACAGCACACCGACAAACGCGGCGAGGAACGGCAACGACGCCAGCAGGCCCGATTTGATGAAGTCCATGCCCCGGTATTTCACCAGGTAGGTCGGGAACCAGGTCAGGAAAAACCACAGCGTGGAGTTCAGGCAGAATTGCCCCAGGTAGATGCCCCACAGCTTGCGCTTGCTCAACACAATACCCAGGTCCAGCCAGCTGAACGCCTGCTTCTGTTTTTCGACGTCCTTCTGGATGTCCACCAGCCCGCCACCCTCCTGGATCAGCTCGATTTCCTGCTGATTGACGCCCTTGAAATCACGTGGCTCGCGATACACCGTGTACCAGATCAACGCCCACAGCACGCCGACTCCACCGGTAGCGACAAACACCATGTGCCAGCCGTAGTGCGCCTGCAGCCAGGCCAGCACCGGGGTCAGAAACGCCAGACCAACGAACTGTCCGGAGGTGTAGACGCCGATGGCGGTAGCCCGCTCGCGCTCGGGAAACCAGGTGGTGACCACGCGGCTGTTGATCGGATAAGCAGGCGCTTCCAGCGCACCAACCGCCATGCGCAGTACGAACAGGGCGATGAAGCTGGCGGCGAAGCCGAGCATGATGGTCGCGATGGACCACAGCAACAGGGCTGCGGTGTAGAGAATGCGCGGCGGCACGCGGTCCACCAGCCAGCCCCCGGGCAGTTGCATGGCGGCGTAGGTCCAGCCGAACGCGGAAAAGATCAGCCCGACATGCACCGGGTCAAGGCCCAGTTCGGAGGTCAGCGCTGGTGCGGCAATCGACAGGTTGCTGCGGTCCAGGTAGTTGATCACTACGGTGATGAACAGCAGCACCATGATAAAGAAACGTTTGCGGGACGGCGTCACCAGGGATGCCGCACCCTCCAGAGTTCGAGTGCGCATGGAATGTAGCCTCTTGTTGGATTTATTGAGGTCTGTATTTCGATATAACCGAGCTGAAGGCACGCCGATTCTCGTTCCCACGCAGAGCGCTCATCGTTATACGCAAGTGCGCTTTTGATTCTGGCCGAAGGCCGTAGGAGCGAACTTGTTCGCGAAGACAATTGTTCAAACGAAACATTTTCAGAGAACATGTCGGCCTTTTCGCGAACAAGTTCGCTCCCACGCCCTGTGGGCAGAAGCCTGAACGCCCATTTTCCAGGCTCTTCAGGACTTATGTATGGCAATGAGCGCAGAGCGCCGAAAAGATGGCTAGCGGATTTGCTGTTCTACCACTCGGCAAAACTGCCATCCGCATGACGCCAGATCGGGTTGCGCCAGCGGTGGCCGATGGCGGCGCGTTCGATGACGTATTCTTCGTTGATTTCGATGCCCAAGCCGGGGCCGTTGGGGATCTTGACCATGCCTTTGTCGTAGTCGAAGACTTCCGGGTGTTTGACGTAATCGAGCAGGTCGTTGCTTTCGTTGTAGTGGATACCCAGGCTCTGCTCCTGGATGAAGGCGTTGTAGCAAACCGCGTCCAGTTGCAGGCACGCCGCCAGCGCGATAGGCCCCAGCGGGCAGTGCAACGCCAGTGCGACGTCGTAGGCTTCAGCCATGTTGGCGATCTTGCGGGTTTCGGTAATGCCACCGGCGTGCGAGGCATCCGGCTGGATGATGTCGACGTAGCCTTCGCTCAATACGCGCTTGAAGTCCCAGCGCGAGAACAGCCGCTCGCCCAGCGCAATCGGCGTACTGGTCAGCGGCGCCAGTTCCTTCAGTGCTTCATAGTTCTCGCTGAGCACCGGCTCTTCGATGAACATCAGCTTGTACGGGTCCAGCTCTTTCATCAGCACCTTGGCCATCGGCTTGTGGACCCTGCCGTGGAAGTCCACACCGATGCCGACATTCGGCCCCACCGCATCACGCACGGCGGCCACGTTGGCCAGCGCCAGGTCGACCTTGTCGAAGGTGTCGAGAAACTGCAGCTCTTCGGTGCCATTCATCTTCACCGCCGTAAAACCGCGCTCCACCGCTTCCTTGGCGGCGCGCGCCGTGTCGGCGGGCCGATCACCGCCAATCCACGAGTAGACGCGAATTTTGTCACGCACCTGACCGCCGAGCAGGTCGCTGACCGACACACCCAGCGCCTTGCCCTTGATGTCCCACAACGCCTGATCGATGCCGGCCAGCGCACTCATGTGGATCGCGCCGCCGCGGTAGAAGCCGCCGCGATACAGCACGGTCCAGATGTCTTCGATGTTGCGCGGGTCTTTGCCGATCAGGTAATCGGACAGCTCTTCCACGGCAGCGGCGACGGTATGCGCGCGGCCTTCGACCACTGGCTCGCCCCAGCCGACAACGCCCTCGTCGGTCTCGACCTTGAGGAAGCACCAGCGCGGCGGAACGATGAACGTGGTGAGTTTGGTGATTTTCATGGGTGCGGTTTCTCTTGTTGATTCTCTTATTGGATAGCGGCTACTGCACGGCGGCATCTGCTGCGCCGGTCAGTCTGCAAGCGCTGCGCTGTGCTGCTTCCAGGCCGCCACATAGGCCTGGGCACGCTCGGTGACGTCTGCGACGCTCATGCCAGGTTTGAACAGCCCGGAGCCCAGACCAAACCCCTTCACACCGGCGTCGAGAAATACCTTCATGTTGTCCGGCGAGATACCACCGACCGGCAGCAGAATCGTGCCCTTGGGCAAGACCGCCAGCCACGCCTTGACCACCGCCGGCGACATCTGCTCGGCAGGAAACAGCTTGAGCACATCGGCGCCTTCGGCCAGTGCCGCAAAGGCTTCGGTCGGCGTCGCGACGCCTGGCGACAGGAATAGCCCGGCCGCCTTGGCCGCACGCAGCACCTTGGCGTCGCTGTGCGGCATGACGATCACTTGCCCGCCGGCGTCCTTGACCTGAGTCACCTGCTCAGGGGTGAGCACGGTGCCAGCACCGATCAGGCAATCGGCAGGCAACTGCCGACGCAACAGGCGGATGCTGTCGAACGGTTGCGGGGAATTGAGCGGCACTTCGATGACCCTAAAACCCGCTTCGTACAGCGCATCGCCCATGGCAGGCGCTTCTTCGGGACGCAGGCCGCGCAGAATCGCGACCAGACCATTTTCTTTCAATGCTTGCTTGAGCATGTCAAACCTCTCGAATGTGTTGGGACGAGCGGCGCGCGATCAGGCCGGCCTGCACGGCGACCTGCCAGAGGCCGCGCTCGGTCGCCTGCTCGGCCAATGTCACCCCGGGAAAGCCACAAACGGCCAGCCCGCGTGCATAACGCGTGCACAGCGAATCGCTGCCGATGAGGATCACCGCAGGCAATTGTTCGTGGTTGTGCAGATGCAGCCTGGCGATGGCGCCCAGTTCATGGCCAATCAACAGGCCGGAAAGATAGTCAGGTTGCGCGCTGGCACTCAATTGCCCGGTCAGGCCGAGCGTTCGCGTGCTGAAAATAGTCGACAGTGGCCCGGCGGAGCCCGCGTCGGACAGGGCAATCGACAAGCCGCGGTCAAAGGCCTGCTCATCGAACGCCTCGGCAGGCTGCATGGTGCGCCCGAGAATGGTGTGGGCGCAGAGCGCGGCGTAAACCTCACCGGTCATGAAGGTATCGAAGTGAACGATGCGACCGCGCTCTACCTGCACCCATTTGGAGTGGCTGCCCGGCAGACCGATCAGCAGCGGCTGGCTGCCCTGCCCGTCTTCGAGCCCTGCCAGCACACCCAGCACCTGGGTTTCTTCGCCACGCATGACGTTGGGCAGGGTCGAGCGCTGCAGGACGCCGGGGATGATGTGCACCGTCACGCCGCGCACGCTGCGTACCGTCTGCAACGCTGCGCTCAGCTCGTTGACGCTGGCCGGCGTTTCCCGATAAGCCGCCTCGCGCCAGCCCTGCGCGCTGCCGACCATGCCGCAGGCAATCACCTGCAGATCCGGCTGGGCATCGAGCCAGTCGCCGCACGCCTGGTCGAAGGCCAGTTCGAAACCGTCACTGCAGAACTGCCCCGCGATCAGCCGCGGCGTGGTTGGCAACTGCATGATGCCCGCGCTCAACGCGCGCTGTTCCAGTACCTGGCCATGTTCGCCAAGTCGATAAGCACGAAGTGAGGTTGTCCCCCAATCGAGCGCGATCAATTGCGCCTGCATTGCGTCACCTGTTGTTTTTTTGGAAGTGAGTGCAGGACGACTATAAACCCGTTGTTACACTTATCTCAATATGTAAATTTCAATCCCATATATAGGGACAAAGGGCGATCAACCAAAAGTATCAGCCATTAAAAAACCCGCTTCCCTTTCAGGAAGCGGGTTGGCTGTGAAACCGAAGCCTCAACGCTCCAGCAGGATTCTCAGCATGCGACGCAGCGGCTCCGCAGCGCCCCACAACAGCTGGTCACCCACGGTGAAAGCGCCCAGGTATTGCGAACCCATGTTCAGTTTGCGCAGACGCCCCACCGGAATGCTCATGGTGCCCGTCACCGCCGTCGGGCTCAGCTCATGCATGCTGGCTTCGCGGTTGTTCGGCACCAGCTTGACCCACGGGTTGTGCTGGCTGATCAAACCTTCGATGTCCGCAATCGGCACATCCTTGTTCAGCTTGATGGTCAGCGCCTGGCTATGGCAACGCATGGCGCCGATGCGCACGCAGATGCCGTCCACCGGGATCGGGCTCTTGAAGCGACCGAGGATCTTGTTGGTCTCGGCCTGGCCTTTCCACTCTTCGCGGCTCTGGCCGTTTGGCAGGGCCTTGTCGATCCACGGGATCAGGCTGCCCGCAAGCGGTACGCCGAAGTTCTCGGTAGGGAACGACTCGCTGCGCATGGCTTCAGCCACCTTGCGGTCGATGTCCAGAATGGCGCTGGCCGGGTTGGCCAGATCATCGGCCACCGAAGCATGCACCGCGCCCATCTGCCTGATCAGCTCACGCATGTTCTGCGCGCCGGCGCCGGAGGCCGCCTGATAGGTCATGACGTTCATCCACTCGACCAGACCGGCATCGAACAGGCCGCCCAGGCCCATCAGCATCAGGCTGACGGTGCAGTTGCCACCGATATAGTTCTTGGTGCCCGCATCCAGTTGCTGGTCGATGACCTTGCGGTTCACCGGGTCAAGCACGATGACCGCATCATCCTGCATGCGCAGGCTGGACGCCGCATCGATCCAGTAACCCTGCCAGCCCGCTTCGCGCAGCTTGGGGAACACCTCATTGGTGTAGTCGCCACCCTGGCAGGTCAGCACCACGTCCAGGGTTTTCAGCTCGTCGATGCTGTAGGCATCTTTCAGGGGCGCAACATCCTTGCCCACCGAAGGCGCCTGGCCACCGACATTGGAAGTAGTGAAGAACACCGGCTCAATGAGATCGAAGTCCTGCTCTTCCCGCATCCGCTGCATGAGCACGGAACCGACCATGCCACGCCAACCGATCAGACCTACACGTTTCATCGCAACTACACCTTGAATAAAAGTGGGACCGCCGCTCTGCGCGTACACAGCAGGCGGCGGGCCAGAGAGATTACAGATTCCGCAGCGCGGCGACTACCGCATCGCCCATTTCCTGCGTACCGACTTTGACTTTGCCTTCCGACCAGATGTCGCCGGTGCGGATACCCTGATCCAGAACCAGGCTGACAGCCTTTTCGATGGCGTCGGCCGCATCGGTCAGATTGAAGCTGTAACGCAGCATCATCGACACCGAGAGAATGGTCGCCAACGGGTTGGCAATGCCTTTGCCGGCGATGTCCGGCGCCGAACCGTGACATGGCTCGTACATGCCCTTGTTGGCCGTGTCCAGCGAGGCCGACGGCAGCATGCCGATGGAGCCGGTGAGCATCGATGCCTGATCGGAGAGGATGTCGCCGAACAGGTTGTCGGTCACGATCACATCGAACTGCTTGGGTGCACGCACCAGTTGCATGGCAGCGTTGTCGACGTACATGTGGCTCAGTTCGACTTCAGGGTAATCCCTGGCGACCTGCTCGACGATTTCGCGCCACAGCTGGCTGGACGCCAGCACGTTGGCCTTGTCCACCGAGCAGAGCTTCTTGCCACGCACCATGGCCATGTCGAAACCGACCTTGGCAATGCGGCGGATCTCGCTTTCGCTGTAAGGCAGCGTGTCGTAAGCCTGACGCTCGCCATTATCCAGCACCCGCGTGCCGCGTGGCGCGCCGAAATAGATGCCACCGGTCAGCTCGCGAACGATCATGATATCCAGGCCGGCGACGATTTCCGGCTTCAGGCTCGACGCGTCGGCCAGTTGCGGATAAAGGATCGCCGGACGCAGGTTGCCGAACAGGCCCAGTTGCGAACGGATTTTCAGCAGACCGCGCTCAGGACGGATGTCACGCTCGATGGTGTCCCATTTCGGTCCGCCGACTGCGCCGAGCAGCACGGCGTCGGCCGCACGGGCACGCTCCAGGGTTTCATCGGCCAGCGGCACGCCGTGCTTGTCGATGGCCGCGCCGCCGATCACGTCGTGGGTCAATTCAAAGCCCAGTTGATACTTTTCGTTGGCCAGCTCCAGCACCTTGACCGCTTCGGTCATGATTTCCGGACCAATACCGTCACCTGGGAGAATCAGAATCTGCTTGCTCATAACATCCTCGATTTTGTGCATCGGCGTCTTTGACAACGCCTGCTTGAAACGCTCAATACCACAGAAAATTTAGCGTCCGGCCAAAACACTTTTGCCAGCAAGGCGCAATTACACCTTACTGGCAAACATGCATCCGCTGTCGATCGATCAATCGATCAGTCGCGGAACAACCACGGCTGGCTGGCGCGGTGCCTGCTCTCGAAACCGGCGATGGCCTCGGCGTCCATCAGCGTCAGGCCGATGTCGTCCAGACCATTGAGCAGGCAATGCTTGCGGAACGCATCGATTTCAAAGCTCAGGACCTTGCCATCCGGACGGGTCACGGTCTGCGCCTGCAGATCGATACTCAACTGATAACCGGGCGAGGCTTCCACCTGCTTGAATAGTTGATCAACGTCTTCCTCGGACAGGATGATCGGCAACAAGCCGTTCTTGAAGCTGTTATTGAAGAAGATGTCCGCATAGCTCGGCGCAATGATTGCGCAGAAACCGTACTCTTCCAGTGCCCAAGGCGCGTGTTCGCGGCTGGAACCGCAACCGAAGTTCTCCCGGGCCAACAGCACGCTGGCACCCTGATACCGCTCATGATTGAGGACGAAGTCAGGGTTCAGCGGGCGCTTGGAGTTGTCCTGATACGGCTGGCCGACATCCAGATAACGCCATTCATCGAACAGGTTCGGGCCAAAACCCGTGCGCTTGATCGACTTGAGAAACTGCTTGGGAATGATCTGGTCGGTGTCGACATTGGCACGATCCAGAGGAGCGACCAGGCCATGGTGCTGGGTAAAGGCTTTCATACGGGACTCCTCAGTGCTGGATCAGGTCGCGAACATCGATGAAACGGCCATTCACTGCAGCGGCAGCGGCCATCGCCGGACTCACCAGATGCGTCCGGCCACCGGCGCCCTGACGACCTTCGAAGTTACGGTTGGAGGTCGACGCGCAATGCTCGCCGGAACCCAGGCGGTCCGGGTTCATCGCTAGGCACATGGAGCAGCCCGGTTCACGCCATTCGAAGCCGGCTTCGATGAACACCTTGTCCAGCCCTTCCTTCTCGGCCTGCGCCTTGATCAGCCCCGAACCCGGCACCACGATGGCCTGCTTGATGGTTGAAGCCACCTTGCGGCCCTTGGCGACATCCGCAGCAGCACGCAAATCTTCGATGCGCGAGTTGGTGCAGGAACCGATGAATACCCGGTCCAGCTGGATATCGGTAATCGGCTGATTGGCTTTCAGGCCCATGTACTTGAGCGCACGTTCGATGGAGCCGCGCTTGACCAGATCCGGCTCTTGCGCAGGGTCCGGCACGTTCTGATCGACCGCGAGGACCATTTCCGGCGAGGTGCCCCAGCTGACCTGCGGCTTGATCTGTGCGGCGTCCAGCCTGACCACGGTATCGAACACAGCGTCCGGGTCGGACACCAGGTCCTTCCAGGCTTCGACAGCGAGGTCCCACTCCGCGCCCTTGGGTGCGAACGGACGGCCTTTGACGTACTCGACGGTCTTCTCGTCGGTGGCCACCATGCCGACCCGGGCACCCGCTTCGATGGACATGTTGCAGATGGTCATGCGCCCTTCGATCGACAGGTCGCGAATCGCGCTGCCGGCGAACTCGATGGCGTAACCGTTACCGCCTGCGGTGCCGATCTTGCCGATCACCGCCAGTACGATGTCCTTGGCCGTCACGCCGAACGGCAATTGCCCCTCGACCGACACCAGCATGTTCTTCATTTTCTTGGCGACCAGGCACTGGGTGGCGAGCACGTGCTCGACCTCGGAAGTGCCGATACCGTGGGCCAGCGCACCGAACGCGCCGTGGGTAGAGGTGTGCGAGTCGCCGCAGACCACGCTCATGCCTGGCAGGGTTGCGCCCTGCTCCGGGCCGATTACATGGACGATGCCCTGGCGCGGGTCATTCATCTTGAATTCGGTGATGCCGTACTCGTCGCAGTTGTCGTCGAGGGTCTGCACCTGCAAGCGCGACACCTGATCCTCGATGGCACCGATGCCACCCTTGCGTTCGGCGGTGGTCGGCACGTTATGGTCAGGCGTGGCGATGATCGAGTCGATCCGCCACGGCTTGCGCTTCGCCAGCCGCAGACCTTCGAACGCCTGCGGCGAGGTCACTTCATGGATGATATGACGGTCAATGTAGATCAGCGCCGAACCGTCGTCGCGCTGTTTGACCAAATGCGAATCCCAGAGCTTGTCGTAGAGCGTTTTCCCGGCCATCGGACGTACTTCCTCATCAGCTTGTTTCTATGCCTTGGGCAATCGTGGCGATGACCCTTTGGCTTGTGCGGTCATCCTATGGAATATGCTTAAATAACTCAAATTCATAATTTTCATACTTTGGATAACCAACTGGAATCTGACCATGGACCTGGCCAACCTCAATGCCTTTATCGCCATCGCCGAGACCGGCAGTTTCTCCGGGGCAGGCGAACGCCTTTACCTGACCCAACCGGCCATCAGCAAGCGCATCGCCGGTCTGGAGCAGCAACTCAACGTGCGCCTGTTCGATCGCCTGGGCCGCGAAGTCAGTCTGACCGAGGCCGGACGCGCCCTGCTGCCACGCGCCTACCAGATTCTCAACGTGCTGGATGACACCCGCCGGGCACTGACCAACCTGACCGGGGAAGTCACCGGGCGGCTGACTCTGGCGACCAGCCATCACATCGGCCTGCACCGTTTGCCGCCGATATTACGGGCCTTTACCCGCACTTACCCGAAGGTTGCACTGGACATTCAGTTCCTGGATTCGGAAATTGCTTATGAAGAAATTCTTCACGGGCGTGCCGAGCTGGCAGTCATTACACTGGCGCCCGAGCCGCATGCACTGATCCGCGCCGTGCCCGTCTGGGACGATCCGCTGGATTTCGTCGCTGCACCCGAGCACCCGCTGGCCAACAGCGGCCCGATGAAGCTGGAGGATATTGTGCGCTATCCGGCGGTATTTCCCGGCGGTAACACCTTTACCCATCACATTGTCAGCGGATTGTGCGAGGCCCAGGGCCTCAAGCCCAACATCGCCATGAGCACCAACTATATGGAGACCATCAAGATGATAGTCTCCATCGGCCTGGCCTGGAGCGTTCTGCCGCGCACCATGCTCGACGAGCAGGTGGCGCGCATTCCGCTGCCGGGCGTACAGCTCAATCGCCAGCTAGGCTACATCCTGCACACCGAACGCACGCTATCGAATGCGGCACGGGCATTCATGAAACTGCTCGATGCGCAGACACAGTGAATAGAGGCTGCAGGCCGCAGACAGATCGCTCTGGCGGCTCCATCGATCAAAGGCTCGGATACCATGCCCAACCCACCGGATAACGCCGCGCCGAAAACCACCGTACAGACGGCCTCTGCCAGGCTGCCGCTGACAGACGCAGAGCTGGCCCTGCAGGAAACCCGTGATCGCCTGGAGCTGGCACTGGACCTGGCGCAAATGGGCACCTGGGATCTGGATATCGTCCGCAACCGGCTGCAGGCTTCGGCACGCGCGGCGCTGTTGCACGGCATGCCGGCACGGACCTTCGATGAGTCTGGCGGGCAGTTCTTCGGCAGCCTGCCCGCCGAAGAACGCCGTCGCATGCGCGCACTCTATGCCGCGGCGCTCGAAACCGGGCAGGACTGCCTGCAAGTCACCTACCGGTTTCAATTGAAGAACGGCACGTCACGCCTGCTTGAAAGCCGCGCGCGGATTTATCGGGATGAACAGGGCCAGCCCGTCAGGCTGTCCGGCACCCTGATGGACATTACCCAACAGTGTGCTCAGATAGCCCTGGAGGCCAGCGAGGAAAAATTTGCCAAGGCGTTTCATTCAAGCCCCGACTCGATCACCATCACCGAAATCGACTCGGGCCGCTACGTCGAGGTCAACGATGGCTTCAGCCGCCTGACCGGTTTCAGCGCCCACGAAGTGCTTGGCCGTACAGCGCATGAAGTCGGCATCTGGACCGACACCTTGCAGCGCGAACACATGCTTGAAGAACTGCGCCAGAAAGGCCGCGTGCATCACCGCGAAATGGACGGTCGGGACAAGCATGGCGCGCCGCTGGTGCTGGATATATCGGTCGAGTTCATCACCCTGAACAACACCGCTTGCCTGCTGATGAACGCCCGCGACATCGGCGCGCTTAAAAATGCCCAGGCGCAGATTCAGCACCTGGCTTATCACGATCCGCTGACCGGGCTGCCCAATCGCGCACTGCTGCTCGACCGCCTGAGCCAGCAGGTGTCGCTGCTTCAGCACCAGAACCTGCGCGGCGCCCTGCTGTTTCTCGATCTGGACCATTTCAAGCACATCAATGACTCGCTCGGCCATCCGGTGGGCGACAGCGTTCTGAGCATCATCGCCGCGCGCCTGGAAGCCAGCGTGCGCCAGGAAGACACCGTGGCGCGCTTGGGCGGCGACGAATTCGTGGTATTGATCTGCGGCCTGGAAGGCTCGCAGGGCGAGGTCACCCGACAAGTGCGGGAGCTGGCCGACAACCTGCGCAACCTGCTGGCCGAGCCGATGTTTCTCGACGGCCATCGCCTGCAGGTCACCCCGAGCATCGGCGTGGTGCTGATTCCGGATGATGGTCTGACCCCGGCCGATCTACTCAAGCGCGCCGATATTGCCCTGTATCGGGCCAAGGATTGCGGGCGCAACGCTTCACAGTTTTTCCATGTGTCCATGCAACAGGCCGTCAGCCAGCGTCTGCGCCTGGAAAATGACTTGCGCCTGGCCCTGACCCGCAACGAATTTCACCTGCACTTCCAGGCCCAGGTCGACTGTCGCAACGAATACATCACCGGGGCCGAGGCCCTGCTGCGCTGGCAACACCCCGAATACGGCTTGCTGGCGCCCGATCAGTTCGTGCAGATACTCGAAGAAAGCGGGATGATTCTGGAGGTCGGCAGCCATATTCTGAACGAAGCCTGCAAAACCGGCGGCCTGCTGCTAAGACAAGGGCTGATCCCGGAAAACAAATTCCTGATGGGTGTCAATATCAGCCCGCGACAGTTTCTCCAGCACGATTTCATCGAGCGCGTGGAGCGCAGCCTGACGCTGCACCAGTTGCCGGCGTCCATGCTCAAGCTGGAAATCACCGAAGGTATCGTCATCCAGAATCTGGACGACACCATTCTCAAGATGCTCAGCCTCAAGGCGCTGGGCGTCAGCTTTGCGATGGATGATTTCGGCACCGGCTATTCGTCCCTGACCTATCTCAAGCGCTTGCCGGTGGATACGCTGAAGATCGACCAGTCCTTCGTCCAGGATGCCACCAACGACCCCAACGACGCAGAAATCATCCGCGCCATCGTCGCCATGGCGCAGAGCCTCAACCTGAACGTGATCGCGGAAGGCGTGGAAACCTCGGAGCAGTTGGCATTTCTGGAAAAAGTCGGCTGCTACACCTATCAAGGCTATCTGTTCAGCGAACCGCTGCCAGGCCCGCAGTTCGAGTCCTTGCTGGAGCTCAAACGGCCTGCGCAGCAAACTGCACATCAGGACTGAAAAAAAGGAAGGCGCCCTGAGGCGCCTTCCCTGTTACGTGCCGCTGACTCAACATCACCTGACGGATCAGTTTTCCAGCGCTTTCTGGCTATTGAGCGGAATGCGTTTCGGTTTCGCTTCTTCCGGCACGTTGCGCACCAGGTCAATGTTCAGCAGGCCGTGAGACAGATCGGCCCCTTTGACCTCGATATTGTCCGCCAGCCTGAACGACAGCTTGAATTCACGCCGGGCAATACCCTGATGCAGATACGTCACGTTTTCGGCTTCTTGCTCGCGCTTGTTGCCGATCACGGTCAGCACACCTTTTTCAACCTGCAACTCGAGATCCTGCTCTTGCATGCCTGCTGCAGCGATCACGATTCGATAATGGTCATCGGTGTGCCGCTCGACGTTGTAGGGCGGATAGCCGCTGGTTGTCTCATTTCGCGCCGCCGACTCGAAGAGGTCGTTGAAGCGGTCGAATCCCACTGAGTTGCGAAACAGTGGAGCCAGAGAAAATGCAGTAGCCATAACAATTCTCCTGTTTATCAGCGAGTGGTTTAAGCGACCCGTTTTCGGCATCGCCTGATCACCAAAATAGGGACAGCCTTTCGCTTTTCAAGAGACTTTTTTCAGGATTTTTTTGACCGTTCGTCGGGATCAGCTTTTGGGTAAGCAACCGGGCGCGCAGCCCAGCAATACGCTGATGCGATCGCAGTCGGTCTCGCGGCGCAACGTATTGAACATCAGGATCGCCTCGGGGTAGCTTTTGGTCAGCAGCACCAGCCACTGCTTGAGCCGACCCGGTGCCTGAATCAGCGTCATCTTCACCAGACAGTCCTGCCAGAAGACCCGCAGCATCGGCTGCAACGCGTCCCAGGTCATTGGCACGACCTCTTCGCCCTTCTGCGCCGCAGCAATCTGCCGGGCGAGATCAGGGCGCGCCACCAGCCCGCGACCGATCATGATGTCCCGCGCGCCGCAGATTTCGCGGCATCGCCGCCAATCCTCAACGGTCCAGATTTCCCCGTTGGCAACTACCGGGACCTTGACCACTTCCTGAATGCGCGCGATCCACTCCCAGTGCGCCGGCGGCTTGTAGCCGTCGACCTTGGTGCGCGCATGCACGACGATTTGCTCGGCCCCGCCGTCAGCCAACGCTCTGGCGCAATCCAGCGCCAGGTCGGTGTTTTCGTAGCCCAAACGCATCTTGGCGGTGACCGGTATGTCTTTTGGCACAGCACGGCGCACCTGGCTGACAATGGTGTGCAGCAGTTCCGGCTCCTTGAGCAGAACTGCGCCACCACGGGAACGGTTGACGGTCTTGGCCGGGCAACCGAAGTTCAGGTCCAGCACCGGCGCGCCCAGCTCGCAGGCGAACGCGGCATTCTCGGCCAGGCACACAGGATCAGAGCCCAGCAACTGAAGGCGCAACGGCGTGCCCGCGTCAGTTTTCGCACCCTGGTGAAATTCCGATGCATATTTATAGAAGTAATGCGCCGGCATCAAACGCTCGGACACCCGGATGAATTCGGTCACGCACCAGTCGATGCCGCCGACTTTCGTCAGCACATTACGCAGGATGTCGTCGACCAACCCCTCCATGGGCGCCAGAGCAATTTGCATGGGTCACACTCGAAAAAAAGTCCGGCAGTTTACTGCCCGACGTGCGGATTGGGAACGGCCCTGTCAGAGATGGCTGCGCCATAGCCCTCGATGAACTCGGCAGGCATCCGCTTGGGTCGCCCACTGGACAGTTCGATGCAGACAAAGGTGGTTTGCGCGCGTAATAGCGTCAGGTTGTCGACAGGCCGCTTGAGCTGGAAGCAGCGGGTCATTTTCAGGCGGCGGTCCCAGTCGACGATCCAGGTCGCCAATTGCAGTTCGTCGTTCTCGTAGGCGCTGGCCAGGTAATCGATCTCATGCCTGACCACCGCCATGGCCCGGTCCAGACGCCGATATTCAGTCAGGTCCAGCCCGAGAAACTGCGAATGACGCCAGGCACAGCGCTCCAGCCAGGACACATAGACAGCATTATTGGCATGCCCCAGCCCGTCGATGTCTTCGGCGGCGACATTCAGATCAATGACGAAAGGCGTTGCCCGATCCCAGACCATGCGTGCTCCTGCTTGAGTAGATGTGATTGGCGGGAGTGTAGCGGGTCATGGCGCGCGTTCACACGCGCTGGCATGAAAAGCGCCCCTCGGAACGCCTTTTGCTCTTCACGCTACAGCGCTCAGAGTCACACACAAGTCTGGATAAGCCCGGATAAAAGGCCTGAAACCGTACGTGCAGACTGGACACAGACCTGTGGGAGTGAGCTTGCTCACGAAGACGATGCATCCAACCTCTATTTCCTGGGAGCTATACCGGCCTCTTCGCGAGCAAGCTCCCACAAGACTTATGTATAACCATGAGGGCTGTAGCGCGAGGATGCAGTTCGCGGCGCACTGCGTTGCGAACGCATAGAGGACGCGGAGTGTCCCGAACGGCATGCCAACGCAGTATCGGCACGAGAGTCGGTTGCAGTTGAGTGTGGCAATAGATAAAAACAGAAAGGAGGGGTTTTCAAACCCCGAAAAAACAAAAGGGCCATTCAATAATCGAATGACCCTTGGTCCCGCAGAGCGGGAAATCGTGGCGTCCCCTAGGGGACTCGAACCCCTGTTACCGCCGTGAAAGGGCGGTGTCCTAGGCCACTAGACGAAGGGGACGCAAAACCTTCAGTCAGGTTCATCAAACGATGAGCCCTGGCAAAATTGGTGGAGCTTAGCGGGATCGAACCGCTGACCTCCTGCATGCCATGCAGGCGCTCTCCCAGCTGAGCTAAAGCCCCGGATTTACGCCTCTCGGCGGACATCAACCTTCCGGCATCACTCTGTGAAACTGGCGTCCCCTAGGGGACTCGAACCCCTGTTACCGCCGTGAAAGGGCGGTGTCCTAGGCCACTAGACGAAGGGGACAAAACCTTCTCGTAAAGCAAACGGTCGCTGGATCCGCTTGTTTCACATCATTTCAGAGCAGTGTAGCAGCACTCTGAAACGCTAAATTTGGTGGAGCTTAGCGGGATCGAACCGCTGACCTCCTGCATGCCATGCAGGCGCTCTCCCAGCTGAGCTAAAGCCCCACATCAGTGGACGGGGCGCATATTAAGCGTGAGTGACAGGGCTGTCAAATTTATTTTCTACAATCTGCAAACTTTTTTGTCGGTAATACAACCACTTACCATTCAACCCCCGGAAAACCGGGGGCGACTCACAGGAACAGGTAACGCCTCAGGCGATAGAGCCCAGAAGCTTTTCCCATTCCTTGTTTTCTTTCTTGGAAACGCCACCGAGCAAATCGAGGGCCTGACGCAGCCGGAAGCGGGTCAGGTCCGGACCGAGGATTTCCATCGCATCGGTCACCGACACCGAATTGGCCTGGCCGGTGATCGCAGCGAACATCAGTGGCATGGCATCACGCAGCTTGAGTTCGAGATGCTCGACCACGGCCTGGATGCAGCCCATGATCCGCTCCTTCTCCCACTGACGCAGCGATTCCAGCTTCCACAGGATCAGTTGCATCACCTGACGCACCTGCTCCGGGGACAGCTTCTTGTGCTCGAACAGCTTCACATCAGGCGTGACGCCACCTGCGAAGAAGAAGCCGGCCAGCGGTGCGACCTGACTGAAGGTCTCTACCCTGCCCTGTACATGCGGTGCAATCTTCATCATGTAGTCAGGATTCAGCGCCCAGGTCTTCAGACGCGAGGCGAACTCCTCGACCGGCAGGTCACGCAGCCATTGGCCATTGAGCCAGGAAAGCTTCTCGATATCGAAGATCGGCCCGCCCAGCGAAACACGCGACAGGTCGAAGTTGTCGACCATCTCCTGCAAGGAGAACTTCTCGCGCTCGTCAGGCATCGACCAGCCCATGCGCCCCAGGTAGTTGAGCATCGCCTCGGGCATGAAGCCCATGCGCTCGTAGAAGGTCACCGAGGTGGGGTTCTTGCGCTTGGACAGCTTGCTCTTGTCGGGGTTACGCAGCAGCGGCATGTAGCACAGCTGCGGCTTGTCCCAGCCGAAGTATTCGTACAGCAGGATCAGTTTCGGCGCCGATGGCAGCCATTCTTCGCCGCGCAGTACATGAGTGATGCCCATCAGGTGGTCATCGACGACGTTGGCGAGGAAGTAGGTCGGCAGGCCGTCGGTCTTCATCAGGACCTGCATGTCCATGCGGTCCCACGGGATTTCGACTTCGCCACGCAGCATGTCAGGTACTACGCAGACACCTTCGGTGGGCACTTTCATGCGGATAACGTGTGGCTCGCCGGCATCCAGGCGGCGCTGAACCTCTTCCTTGGAGAGCAGCAAGGCACGACCGTCATAGCGCGGGGTTTCGCCCTTGGCCTGCTGTTCGGCGCGCATCTGGTCGAGTTCTTCGGCGGTGCAGAAGCACGGGAAGGCATGGCCCATGTCGACCAGTTGCTGCGCGTATTTCTGGTAGATGTCGCCGCGCTCGCTCTGGCGGTAGGGACCGTGAGGACCACCGACGTCGGGGCCTTCGCTCCAGTCGATGCCCAGCCAGCGCAGTGCGTCGAAGATCTGCTGTTCGGACTCGCGGGTAGAGCGCAGTTGATCGGTGTCTTCAATGCGCAGGATGAACTCGCCGCCGTGCTGTTTGGCAAAGCAGTAGTTGAACAGCGCGATGTAGGCCGTGCCGACGTGGGGGTCGCCTGTGGGCGATGGCGCGATGCGGGTACGAACGGTGGTCATGGAAAATCCCGAATGAGGTCGATCAAGCGCGGAATGTTAACAGGCCGGGGGCATGGGGCTCCAGCACGGGCAATGTGATTGCGTTCGCGCTCCGCGCTCAGCGCTGCTCACAGGGCCCGATGGGTGCTGAAAAAAGGCTTCAAGCCACGATAGTTCTTGTTCCGCACGCTCCGCGTGGGAATGCAGTTCGTGACGCTCTGCGTCACAAAGCGGTTCTGCGATGTCAGGTGGATTGAGGTTCGGCTCAGGTCACCTTTTCGCCCCTCGGCGACCTACTTTGATGGGGCCAAAGTAGGCAAACCCCCTCGCTCCTGTTTCCGGCCCGACTTCGTCGGGTTCCTTCGCCCTGACACTGATCCGGGGGTCGCCGCAACGGACCATCCATGGTCCGGTGCGGCTAGCCTGGCGTCCTGCCAGGCTACCCCCGGATCAGAGCCAGGACTCAGCCGTCACTTACGTCGCACTCTGCGTCGTCTGTGCCATCGCGCTCAAAAAGCACTTTAGGGCAATTTGGCTAAAGGCACGGCTCGGGAGTTGATGACTATCGTTCCTCACGCTCCGCGTGGGAATGCAGTTCGTGACGCTCCGCGTCACACGGCAGTTCTGTCAGGTGGATTGAGATTTGACAACGGCATGCCAACGCAGAGCATTGGCACGATGATCAACGCGGATTGACGCGAGAGTCGGCTAGCCAATCAAACCGCCAGCAAGCGCTCGCGCAGTTTGCTGATTTCGTCGCGCATCTGCGCAGCGGCTTCGAATTCCAGGTCGCGGGCCAGTTGGTACATTTTTTCTTCCAGTTGGCGAATGCGTTTGTTGATCTCGCTCGGCGAGCGCAGTTCGTTCTCGTAGCGGGCGTTTTCTTCGGCGGCTTTGGCCATGCCTTTGCGCTTCTTGCTGCGCGAGCCAGGCACGGTGGCGCCTTCCATGATGTCGGCGACGTCCTTGAATACGCCTTTGGGCGTAATACCGTGTTCCAGGTTGAAGGCGATCTGCTTCTCGCGACGTCGCTCGGTCTCGCCGATGGCGCGCTCCATCGAGCCGGTAATCCGGTCGGCATACAGAATCGCCCGGCCGTTGAGGTTCCGTGCCGCCCGGCCAATGGTCTGGATCAGCGAACGGTCGGAGCGCAGGAAGCCTTCCTTGTCGGCATCGAGAATCGCCACCAGTGACACTTCAGGCATGTCCAGACCTTCGCGCAGCAGGTTGATGCCCACCAGCACGTCGAACGTCCCCAGTCGCAGGTCACGGATGATTTCGACACGTTCCACCGTATCGATGTCCGAGTGCAGGTAGCGCACCCGCACGCCGTGGTCACTCAGGTAGTCGGTCAAATCCTCGGACATGCGTTTGGTCAGCGTGGTGACCAGTACCCGTTCCTCAAGCGCAGCACGCTTGTGAATTTCCGACAGCAGGTCGTCGACCTGAGTCAGCGCCGGACGAATCTCGATCTGCGGGTCCACCAGGCCGGTCGGACGCACCACTTGCTCGACGATACGCCCAGCGTGCTCGGCCTCGTAGTTACCCGGAGTCGCCGAGACGAAAATGGTCTGCGGGCTGATCGCCTCCCACTCATCGAAGCGCATCGGCCGGTTATCCAGTGCCGACGGCAGGCGGAAGCCGTACTCGACCAGGGTTTCCTTGCGCGAACGGTCACCTTTGTACATCGCGCCGACCTGCGGCACGCTGACGTGGGATTCGTCGATCACCAGCAAGGCATCGGGGGGCAGGTAGTCAAACAAGGTTGGTGGCGGCGCACCGGACGGACGGCCCGACAGGTAGCGCGAGTAGTTTTCGATACCGTTGCAGTAACCCAGCTCGAGCATCATTTCCAGATCGAAACGGGTGCGTTGCTCAAGACGCTGGGCTTCCACCAGTTTGTTCTGGCTGCGCAGGTATTCGAGGCGCTCCTGCAGCTCGACCTTGATGTTTTCCATCGCCTCGATCAGCGTTTCGCGCGGGGTAACGTAGTGGCTTTTCGGATAGAAGGTGAAGCGCGGCAGCTTGCGGATCACCTCGCCGGTCAGCGGATCGAACGCCGACAGGCTCTCGACCTCGTCATCGAACAGTTCGACCCGGATCGCTTCCAGATCGGATTCGGCCGGGTAGATGTCGATCACGTCGCCGCGCACCCGGAAGGTCGCACGGGCAAAGTCCATGTCGTTACGGGTGTATTGCAGATCGGCCAGGCGGCGCAGCAAGGCACGCTGATCGAGTTTGTCGCCGCGATCGATGTGCATGACCATGCGCAGATAGGTTTCCGGACTGCCCAGACCGTAAATGCACGACACCGTGGTGACGATGATCGCATCCTTGCGCTCCAGCAGCGCCTTGGTCGCCGACAGGCGCATCTGTTCGATGTGGTCGTTGATCGACGCATCCTTCTCGATGAAGGTGTCGGACGACGGCACATAGGCTTCGGGCTGGTAGTAGTCGTAGTAGGAAACGAAGTACTCCACGGCGTTGTTCGGGAAAAACGCCTTGAATTCGCCATACAACTGCGCGGCCAGGGTCTTGTTCGGTGCCAGCACCAGCGTCGGACGCTTGATCTGGGAAATCACGTTGGCGATGCTGAACGTCTTGCCCGAGCCGGTCACCCCGAGCAAGGTCTGGTGCGCGAGCCCTGCGTCGATCCCTTCGACCAGTTGGCGAATGGCCTCGGGCTGATCGCCGGCTGGCTCAAAGCGGGTAACGAGCTGGAACTCGGACATAACTGACCTCTTGAATGGTGCGCGTGTGACGGGTTCGCGTGAATCTTTCCGCGACCTGACCGCCTCGACGGCACAACTGGAAATATTCGTCGGCGCATGACGGCGCGCCATGACGAAATCATCGCAAACAGCCGTTCCCGCCGGGAAGCAGGCGTGCGATGTTTTGAAGTGATGGCTAATAGATGGAGTCATATATCAGCCTTTCAAGGCATCCACTTAAAGCATTGAGGTTTTAACCGAACGAACGTTCTACAAATATGCGCAAAAACCTGTAAAAAACCCGCCCTGCACTGTCGATCACCGAGGGGATGCTCTCTATACTACGCTCTGTTTGCGCACCGCTTTGGCGCATCGAGCCTCAGCGTGTCCCCTTCCCACTCTTCACCAAGAGCCGCCGCACCATGAGCCTGTTTTCCGCTGTCGAAATGGCACCCCGCGATCCGATCCTGGGTATCAACGAAGCCTTCAACGCCGACACCCGCAGCACCAAGGTCAACCTTGGCGTAGGCGTCTACTGTGATGAAGACGGGCGCATTCCCCTGCTGCGCGCCGTGGCCGAAGCCGAGAAGGTCCGCGTGGCCCAGCATGCTCCGCGTGGCTACCTGCCGATCGACGGTATTGCCGCCTATGACCAGGCCGTGCAAAAACTGTTGCTGGGCGCTGATTCGCCGCTGATCGCCTCGGGCCGCGTGCTGACCACCCAATCGGTCGGCGGCACCGGCGCACTGAAGATCGGTGCCGATTTCCTCAAGCAGCTGCTGCCCGATGCCGTCGTCGCCATCAGCGACCCGAGCTGGGAAAACCACCGTGCGCTGTTCGAAACCGCAGGCTTTGCGGTGCAGAACTATCGCTACTACGACGCTGCCACTCACGACGTGAACCGTGCCGGCATGCTCGAAGACCTGCACAACCTGCCGAACAACTCGGTGGTGGTGTTGCACGCCTGCTGCCACAACCCGACCGGCGTCGACCTGAGCCTGGATGACTGGAAAAAAGTGCTGGAAGTGGTCAAGGCCAAGGGCCACGTGCCGTTTCTGGACATGGCCTACCAAGGCTTCGGTCAGGGTATTCAGGAAGATGCGCTGGCAGTGCGCCTGTTTGCCGAGTCGGGCCTGACCTTCTTCGCCTCCAGCTCGTTCTCCAAATCGCTGTCGCTGTATGGCGAACGCGTCGGCGCGCTGTCGATCATCACCGAATCGAAGGAAGAAACCACTCGCGTCCTGTCCCAGGTCAAACGCGTGATCCGCACCAACTACTCCAACCCGCCGACCCACGGTGCGATCATCTCCGCGGCGGTGCTTAACGACCCGACGTTGCGTGCAATGTGGGAAGAGGAACTGGGCGAAATGCGTCTGCGCATCCAGGGCATGCGCAAGGCGATGGTCGAGCGTCTGGCTGATAACCCGGCCGGTCAGGACTTCAGCTTCGTCGCTCGTCAGTGCGGCATGTTTTCCTACTCCGGCCTGACCGCCGAACAGGCCCAGCGCCTGCGCAGCGAGTTCGGCATCTACGCGCTGGACACCGGCCGTATCTGCGTGGCCGCGCTGAATCAGAAGAACATCGACGTAGTGTGTGATGCGATCAAGCAGGTTCTTTAAGTTTTAAGCTGCAAGCTGCAAGCTGCAAGCAAGAGCGGTTCTGCTTTTTCTTGAAGCTTGTAGCTTGTAGCTTGTAGCTCCCAGCTCCCAGCTCCCAGCTCCGCTGGGCACTTTCCATCGAACGATCTGAAAAAACCTGCCTCGAAACTCTGTCAGCACATTTTCTGAACCAGATATCGAGGTACTCATGTCTATCGAACCGCAACGTCAGAAAGAACCGACGCCAAATCAGGACGCACCTGCCAGCCCGGGCCCGGACCGCAACGATCCGGCAATCGAGCCGCAAGTCGGGGACGTGAAACCCGAGACTGAAAAGGGCAATGGCCAGAGCCAGGGCCAGACGCCTTCCCCCAGCCAGTCACAGACTCAGTCGCAGAGCCAGTCAACCAGCGACAGCGCCTATGTGCCTGACCATGAGCCGGAAGAAAAAACCGAGGACTTACGCAATCATCAGCCAACCACGGGTGTTGACGCCGACATCGATACACCCGGCGGCTGATTCCCGGCAAGCGCATTTGGGCCGCATGGCCCAAACGCTTTTCTTGCCTCTTTCAGCGATTGGCCCCCTCGCTTATCACCTGCACCTCATACGCAGGATCAGCCTTGATCTGCTGTTCAGTGAACGGCAACGCCTGCCACCGCTTTTTTGAAAACGCCTCAGTCTGGTCGCTTGAATGGGCTGACTGTGGATTGCTCGACTCCGAGAACGCCAGTAGACCCTGCGCCTTGGGGCCCTGCTCGTCGAACGTCACCACCTGCAGGTAGCTGGTGCCACTGACCACCTCGCGCTTGCCGTCCTTGCCAGCGATTGTCTGCATGGCGTTGTAGACGCCCAGCCCGGCCGGCCCGCCGTGAATCGGGATCTGCTTGCCGCTGATGCTGGAGACCTGAATGTTGCCCCATTTACTGCCTGCCGAGAGTCCTGCTTTGGCCACTTCATCCACTGCGGCCAACATGGCAGCGCGCAATGCAGTGGCGACCTGAGGGTTCTCAATCGCCAGCCCGCTCGGCGTGTGAACCGGGTCCTGCGGGTCGAACGCGACGCGCCAGCGTGAGGCAACAGCTTGCATGGATGTCATGATCTTCTGGAAGTACACGAAGCCGATGCCACTGTTCAGGTCAGCGCGCCCGTCCCAGTCTTTCAGTGCAGCGCACAACGGTGCCAGACGGGCAGCGTCGTCACCCAGCTCCGAGGCGCAGAATGTGAGCAGATCCGGCAGCACTTGCACGGCCTGATAGACCTCGTTGTCCATGACCATCGCTTGCAGGTTCTCGACGCTGATCTTGCCCGCCGTCTTCAGGCTGCCCAGCCGATCCAGGGCAAAACGTGCACGTTGGCCGAGCGGCTGGCCGTCCTGGCTGATCAGCGGCGAAAAGCCCTGCAGCGGCGCAGCGGGATTGACCATCCACGCCGAATCGTTGGAATGCTGCACGAAATCGGTCCGCAGCAACTGCGGCTGGCGCGAGGACGGATAGATGCCGGCTTGTGCTGCCTCTGCGGAGACCTCCCAGTTGCATTCACTGCGCGAGCCGTCGAGCACGATCAGCTCTGTGCCGATGCGCGGATCACTGCATCGGGCAAGCCTGGCGGCATCAACGTTCGGCACCACCGAGAGGTTCATGTACAGCGCCTGCCCCTGGGCATCCACCGCCAGGGTGTTGACCCACGGGATGCCCTGGATCTTGTGTACCGAATCCTGAAACGCCTTGAGGCTGTCGGCCTTGTCCATCGCATACCACTGCTGCAACACCCGATCATTCTGCAGATTGGCATCGCGCAGGCTGTAGGCGAATTTGCTGTCCCAGTCCAGCTTGCCCGGCCACTGCACCACCGGACCGAACCGGGACGAATAGACGATGCGTGGCACCGACTTCAGGCTGCCATCCGCTTGCTTCACGTCGACACTCACCTGCTGCTTGCCCATGACAACCGATTGGCCGTCCAGCAGGTAACGGGTGGAATCCTTCGGGTCGAGCTGCAGGCGATGCAGCGTGAAGTGTTTCGACGTGTCGACGGTATGGCTCCAGGCCAGATGCCGGTTGAAACCGATATTGATCAGCGGCAAACCCGGCAACGCTGCGCCCATCACATCGAGCTTGCCGGGAATGGTCAGGTGCATTTGATAGAAACGCATGCCGCCGCCCCATGGGAAATGCGGATTAGCCAACAGCATGCCGCGTCCGTTGGCGGACAGCTCGCGTCCTATTGCCACGGCATTGCTGCCGCGTTCCAGAGCAAAACGCTGGTTACGCGCAGCGGCCAGTTGCAGCGCCTGAGCCTGCTGAGCATCGACCTGCAGTGGTTTTTGCTGTGCAGGCGGCGTGGCACCGGCCAGCGCTTCGGCAAACTGCCCAACGCCCCCCTCGACCAGCAGGCGGCGGGTCAAACGCAGCAGATCATCGGTGCTGATCGGTCGAACCCACTCGGCCGCACAGGGTTGCGGCAGGCCTTGGGTGGTCTGCTCGGCCAGCGAACGGTTGTAACCGGCGACATAACCCTGCATCAACTGGCGAATCTCCAGCGGCTGCGCATTCCAGAAATCCGCCAGTGCCTGCGGCGTATTGAGCCACTGGAACAGCAGGTCGCTGGCCATGTTGTTGCGCTGCTCAAGGGTCGCCTTGTCCGGGCCGAAATAGCGCGAGCGCTGGCCATTGACGGTGACCACCTCATTGGCCAGCAGGCACAGGTTGTCCTGCGCATAGGCATAACCGATGCCGTAACCCAGGCCGCGCTCATTGGCGGCAACGATATGCGGCACGCCAAAACCGGTACGCCGGATCTCGGCCCTGGCCGCCTGATTTCCAGGCTCAACCAAGGCTTGCGCGGGCAAACTCACAGCGAATGAAAGACCTGCAAACAGAAAACCGCACAGGGGTCTGGAAATAATCACGCTGACTCCAACTCGACAAGACGACCCGAATTAGCCGCTCTCGTTAAACGGAACACGGACGCTGATGTTTAGCCGAACCGGACAACCCGTGATCGACGCTAAATTCCTGCCGGCACGCCTCGTTTAAAGGGCAGCTCTCGTGGCCGTCGTTCATCGACCGACTGATCTCCCAGCGCAGGAATCTGCATGAAACGCTCTCGACATCCTCGACGCGCCCTCCTGGTGGCGCTGTGCCTGTTCCCGGTCATTGCCGTGTGTGCCTGGCAGATCCTGCCCGACAGCAAAAACAGCGCCGCAACCGTGACGGTGACCCGCGGCACGATCGAAAACAGCGTCACGGCGCTGGGTACCCTGCAGCCGCGCAGTTATGTGGACGTGGGCTCGCAGGCCAGCGGGCAGATCATGAAGATTCACGCGCAGGTCGGCGATCAGGTCAAGGAAGGCGACTTGCTGGTCGAAATCGATCCTTCGACGCAAAAAGCCAAGCTCGACGCCGCACGCTACGCCATCGACAACCTCAAGGCGCAATTGCAGGAACAGCGTGCGCTGCACGAACTGGCCGAACAGAAGCAGCAGCGCCAGAAGCGCCTCGCCGCAGGCGGTGCCACGCGGGCCGAGGACGTGCAGGCTGCGGAATCGGAATTTCGCGCCACCCAGGCACGGGTCGACATGTTCAAGGCGCAGATTCTCGAAGCCCAGGCCGCCCTGCGCAGCGACGAAGCAGCGCTGGGCTACACCCGTATTTTCGCGCCCATGAGCGGCACAGTGGTGGCCCTCGACGCACGTGAAGGCCAGACGCTGAACGCACAACAACAGACGCCGCTGATTCTGCGCATCGCCCGCTTGTCGCCGATGACGGTCTGGGCCGAGGTCTCGGAAGCCGATATCGGCCATGTCAAACCCGGCATGACTGCCTATTTCACCACCCTGAGCGGCGGCAACCGGCGCTGGAGCAGCACCGTGCGACAGATCCTGCCAGTACCGCCCAGGCCGCTGGATCAAGCCAATCAGGGCGGCGGCAGCCCGAGCAGTGCGCGCAAGAACGGCGGTGGCCGGGTGGTGTTGTACACCGTGCTGCTGGACGTGGATAACAGCGATCAGGCGCTGATGGCAGAAATGACCGCGCAGATATTTTTCGTCGCCGATAAAGCCGAGAACACACTTACCGCGCCACTCGCGGCGTTGCGAAACGGAGCGCAGACCGATCGGCAGACCGCCCAGGTGTTGTCTGCCAATGGCGAGGTGCAGAACCGTCAGGTACGCACCGGCATCAGCGACCGCCTGCGCGTGCAGGTACTCGACGGCCTGAATGAAGGTGAGCGCCTGCTGGTGCCCGCCTCTGTCGGCAGCGGGGGCTGAATGCGCACGCCGCTGATCGACCTGCGAGGCATTCGCAAATCCTACGGCGGAGGCGACAGCCCGCTGGTCAACGTGCTGCGCGGCATCGATCTGTCGATTCATACCGGTGAGTTCGTGGCGATTGTCGGCGCTTCCGGGTCCGGCAAGTCGACGCTGATGAACATCCTCGGTTGTCTGGACCGTCCAACCTCGGGCGAATACCTGTTCGCCGGAGAAAACGTCGCCGCGCTGGGCAGCGACGAACTCGCCTGGCTGCGCCGCGAGGCGTTCGGGTTCGTGTTTCAGGGCTACCACCTGATTCCGTCCGGCTCGGCGCAGGAAAACGTCGAGATGCCGGCGATCTACGCCGGGACGCCCGCCGCAGAGCGTCACGCGCGGGCCGCCGCCCTGCTCGACCGACTGGGCCTGGCGTCGCGCACCGGCAATCGGCCGCACCAGTTGTCCGGCGGCCAGCAGCAACGGGTTTCCATCGCCCGCGCCTTGATGAATGGCGGGCACATCATCCTCGCCGACGAGCCCACCGGTGCGCTGGACAGCCACAGTGGCGCGGAGGTCATGACTCTGCTCGACGAACTGGCGAGCCAGGGCCATGTAGTGATCCTCATCACCCATGATCGCGAAGTGGCGGCGCGCGCCAAACGGGTCATCGAGATCAGCGATGGGCTGGTGATCAGTGATACGGCTCAAGGTGCTTCTGACGTGCAGCGCTCAGTCAATCCAGCCGCGCTGCAGGCGGTCGACCTGCGCAAGCGTCTGAGCGAAGGCAGCGGCAGCCAAAGCGCCTGGCAAGGCGAACTGTTCGACGCGATTCGGGCGGCGTGGCGAGTGATGTGGATCAACCGCTTCCGAACCGCGCTGACCTTGCTGGGAATCGTCATCGGCGTGGCGTCGGTGGTGGTGATGCTGGCTGTCGGCGAAGGCAGCAAACGTCAGGTCATGGCGCAGATGTCCTCGTTCGGCTCCAACATCATTTACCTCAACGGCAAGGCGCCCAACCCGCGTGCGCCCAAGGGCGTCATCACCCTGGAGGAAGTCGCTGCGCTGGGCGAGTTGCCCGAGGTGAAAATGATCATGCCGGTCAACGGCGGCCAGGCCGGGGTGCGCTACGGCAACCTCGATCATTCCAGTTACGTCGGCGGTAATGACACGCACTTTCCGGCGATCTTCAACTGGCCGGTGGTGGAAGGCAGTTATTTCAGCGAGGCGGATGAGCAGAACGCAGCCGCCGTGGCAGTGATTGGTTACAAGGTTCGCCAAAAACTGTTCGGTGAGCAGAGCGACCCTGTCGGCCAGTACATCCTGATCGAAAACGTGCCTTTTCAGGTGGTCGGCGTGCTGCAGGAAAAAGGCGCCACATCGGGCGATCTGGACAGCGACAATCGCATCGCCATCCCCTACTCGTCGGCCAGCATCCGCCTGTTCGGCACACAGGACCCCGAGTACATCACCATCGCCACCCGCGACGCCAACAATGTCAAACAGGCTGAACAGTCGATACGCAACCTGCTGCAACAGCTGCATCACGGCAAACAGGATTACGAGCTGACCAACAACGCCGCGATGATCCAGGCCGAAGCCCGCACCCAGAACACCCTGTCGCTGATGCTCGGCTCGATTGCCGCCATTTCCTTGCTAGTCGGCGGTATCGGCGTGATGAACATCATGCTGATGACGGTGCGCGAACGCACCCGTGAAATCGGCATCCGCATGGCCACCGGCGCGCGGCAAAGCGACATCCTGCGGCAGTTTCTCACCGAGGCGATGATGCTTTCCGTGGTCGGCGGGCTGGCCGGTATCGTGCTGGCGTTGGGCATGGGCGCAGCGCTGCTGCTGAGTAAGGTGGCCGTGGCGTTCACCCTGCCGGCCGTGGCCGGGGCGTTTGTCTGCGCCCTGATCACCGGCGTGACCTTCGGTTTCATGCCGGCCCGCAAGGCTGCCCGCCTCGACCCGGTCGCGGCCCTCACCAGTGAATGATCGATCAATGAAGCCGAGTCTCTCCGTTTTGACTGCCTGCCTGTTGCTGAGCGCCTGCCAGACGCCTGCCCCGTCGCCGGACAGCGGCATCCAGCCACCGGCAAGCTGGGCGTTTGCCGAAAACGCCGCCGCACAGCGCAGCGATGTGCGTTGGTGGCAGCAGTTCGGCAGCCCGCAGCTGGATCGCCTGATCGAACAGGCCAGCCGCGACAGCCACGAAGTCGCTGCGGCGATGGCGCGGGTTCGTCAGGCACAGGCCAGCGCCATCATCGGCGGCGCGCCCTTGCTGCCGGAACTGGCCTTTGACCTGCGCGGCGAACGTAACCGGTTCCTGCGCAACAGCGACCGCAAGGCCAACCCTTCCGACGACAACAACACCAACAATTTCACCAGCGACCTGACCGCCAGCTATGAAGTGGATTTCTGGGGCGGCATCGCAGCGGGACGCGACAGCGCACTGCAAGGCCTGCGCGCCAGCCAGTTCGATCAGGCGACCGTGGAGCTGACCCTGCTGGCCAACGTCGCCGACCGCTATGCGCAAACCCTGGCGGCGCGCGAGCAAGGGCGGATTGCCGAGCTGAATCTGGCCAACGCGCAAGACGTGCTGCGCCTGGTGCAGACCCGCTATGAATCGGGCTCGGCAACGGCACTGGAGCTGGCACAGCAGAAGAATCTGGTTGCAACCCAGCAGCGTGAACTGCCCCGCGTTCAGCAACTGGCCAACGAGCAGTTGATCACCCTGGCGGCCTTGCTCGGTCAGCCGGTGCAGAATCTGCACCTCGCGGATCAGCCCTTCGACACCCTGAACTGGCCGGACATCGGCGCAGGTGTACCGAGCGAGTTGCTGACCCGCCGCCCTGATCTGGCCAAGGCCGAGGCTGACCTGGCAGCGGCACAGGCCAATGTCACCGTCGCCCGCGCCGCCATGCTGCCGAAACTGACCCTGAGCGCCAGGCTGGGCACCGAAAACACCCGCGCCGAAGACTGGCTGCGTGCACCGTTCAGCAGCCTCGCTGCCGGGCTGGTGGGGCCGATCTTCAACAATGGCCGCCTGGCTGCCGAGCGCGACAAGGCCACAGCGCGTCAGGAGGAACTGCTGGAAACCTATCGCGGCGCGATCATCAACAGCTTCGCCGACGTGGAAAAAGCCCTGAACAGCATTCGCGGCCTGTATCAACAGCGCTACTGGCACGAAGAAGAACTCAAACAGGCACAAACTGCCTTCCGCATCGCCCAGAGCCGCTATCAGGAAGGCGCCGAGGACCTGCTCACCGTACTGGAAACCCAGCGCACGCTGTACCTGGCGCAGGATGTCAGTGTGCAACTGCGGCTGGCGCGCCTGCAGGCGAGCATTGCGCTGTACAAGGCACTGGGTGGGAGCTGGCAGGTGCACTGAGCGCCACGCAAGGAACGATAATCCCGACTACCGTGCTGAAGCACTGCGTCGGTCTGCGCGAACAACTCATTATCGTGCGACGCTCTGCGTCGCATGCCGTTCTGGACGCTCTGCGTCCTCTTGCGACGCAGAGCGTCGAGACCTGCATTCCCACGCGGGAGCGTGCGGAACGATAATCTCAACTCCGTGCTGAAGCACTGCGTCGGTCTGCGCGAACAACTCATTATCGTGCGACGCTCCGCGTCGCATGCCTTTCCGGACGCTCCGCGTCCTCTTGCGCCACAGAACGTCATGGACGGCACTCCAAAGCCGGAGCGCTGGGAACGATAACCTCCAATGCCGTTGGTCAGAACCACCTGTCCGGCAACAAATTCCTGGCATACCACGGCCTGCGGGGCACGCGGCGTAGCAGGTTGCTCAGTTTGTCATCCGCGGCGAACGTGATGCGCAGCGCCAGCTTCATGACTTCCGGGTCCATTTCCATGGTCGTGCCCGCCGCCTGACCCGGCACGGTGCTGCAACCGTGGGTGTCCGGCCCCAGCCAGGGGTCGCTGACATTCACCCAGCGGCCTGGCGCAAACCATGGCACGCCGTTGACTTCCAGGCGCTTCACCTCACCCGAATGGAAGCGCTCGTGGGCGCGGAACCAGTCCTCGATGCGGTCGTCGATCCAGCCGTGGAACATCCAGAACACCGGGTTCACGTGCGATGAAAACGGGTCGGCGAGAAAGTCGTTTTCCGGCTCGAACCAGCGCTCGGCAAAATCATCCGAACGACGTGCCATCGGCACCGGCTGGCCGTTGGCCGGGTCGCGGGCCACCGAGGCCCAGCGCATGTGCAGCCAGTCGTGCAGTTCCAGCTCGACCTGCGAACCGAACTGCCCCAACGTCAACTTCGACAAGAAGCGCGGATCGCGATACTGCGACTCCCAGACCTGAAAATGCGTATGAAACGTCTCGTGGCTTTTGATATCGCTGACCAGCTGGGTGTATTCCTCGTCACCGTGCGCCAGCCAGTTGGGCGGCAGCGAACAACCGTCGTGATTGTCGAAATAGCGGGCAAAGCCCAGGCGGTCGCGCTCCAGCTCAGGCTGCGGCAGTGGAAAGCGCGGCCATGACGGCAAGTCCTGAATCCTGCGTGCCTGGATCAGCATGTGCCGGTGCATATAAAAAAAGTCTTCACCCGAGCCGTTGCGGTCCTTGTGCGGGCCACGCGCATCGCGCTCATGCTCACGCGGGCCCGGCTGCCAGCCAATGCCGCGCAGGGCGTCACGCTTGTCTTCGGGCAGTTTGTGCCATTTGTCTCGCGAGGCATGCCAGAGCTGATGGAACAGACGATGCTCCCTGGACACCAGCCAGGCCAGAAACGGCGGGCTCAGACCGACCCTTTCCCGCGCCTCTGGAAACACCTGCTTGATCGCGATCAGACGGCTTTCCAGTTCCGGCAGGGCCAGCGCTCGGTCCAGACGTTCGATACGCCCGCTCAGGGTGCCGCTGCCTGCGTTACCGAATGCGCCCCAGACTTCATCGAGGGTCAGGCTGAATTCGTAATCCGGGTTGTCGCTGTGCGGGTCATTGCCGGCATGGCCGTCCATGACCCGCAGGTAGAGTCTTGCGGCGTTGGCCGGTTGCAGATCGCCAATCACCCGAAAACGCGGCAGTCCATCGCTGCGCAATCGTTCGGCCGTGTCGATATAGCCGCGCAGGCCGCGACCGCGCGGGGCAATGTCGAGAAACATTTCCAGGCCTTCGAGCGGCGCACCGCTCAGCCCGGCATCGCGCCCCTCGAAACGCAGGGTCCACACCCCGCGCAGCTTGTCGGCCAGGCGCTGAGTGGCGGTATCGGCAGGCCCCGCCGTCGCTTCGCCCGGCGTTTCGGGCAGGTCGACCCGGGTGAGTTCCCGATGCGCGTAATACGCTGCCGGAACTGCCGCACCGGTCAGCGCCAGCCCCGCTATGAACCCTCGTCGAGAAATCGTCATTACCCTACCTGTTCCAGCCCCGAGACAGCCGTTATCCAAGCTAGAACGTAAACCCGGCAGACAAATTTAGCGCTGCACACACATCCATGACCCCGCGCTAAATTTATCGGCGACCCGCTCGTTCTCCACCAGATAGCAACAGCCGTCGCAGGCTGCGCAACGGTTAACCACACGAGACGGAAATGACAAGACCGCGTTGGAAAAAAGCTCTCTTCATCGGCCTGCCGCTGGCCCTGGCCATCAGTGCAGGTACGGGCTTTCTGGCCTGGAATTACTGGTCGCCAGCAGGCTACCCGGTCAAGGTTATGCAACAGGCCGACGACCTGCAGGAGCGGATCATTTCCTTCGACAGCCACATCACCGTGCCGATGAAATTCGGCAGCGAGGGCAACGAAGCCGACAAGGACGGCTCGGGGCAATTCGACCTGGTGAAAGCCGCGCGCGGACGCCTGTCCGGGGCTGCACTGACGGTATTCGGCTGGCCGGAGATCTGGAACGGCGACAACGCCCCGCATCGTCCGACACCCGGTTTCGTCGACGAAGCACGCCATCAGCAGGAAGTGCGTTACAAAATCATCACCGGCATGGTTCGCGACTTCCCCAATCAGGTCGGCATCGCCTACACCCCGGACGACATGCGCCGCCTGCACGGCGAAGGCAAGTTTGCGATCTTCATCAGCATGCTCAACGCTTACCCGCTGGGCAATGACCTGAGCCTGCTGGACCACTGGACCGCACGCGGCATGCGCATGTTCGGTTTCAGTTATGTCGGCAATAACAGCTGGGCCGACTCTTCACGTCCCCTGCCCTTTCTCAATGACACGCCCGACGCACTGGGCGGCCTGTCGGAGATCGGCAGGCAGGCAGTGCAACGCCTCAACGATCTGGGCGTGATCATCGACGTGTCACAGATGTCGAGCAAGGCGCTGCAACAGGTCAGCGAGCTGAGCCGCACGCCGATGGTCGCCTCGCACTCGGCGCCGCGTGCGCTGGTGGACATCCCGCGCAACCTCAGCGACGAGGAACTGCAGCTCATCAAGCGCAGCGGCGGCGTGGTACAGATCGTGGCGTTCCCGGCCTATTTGAAGCCGCTGAGCCAGAAGACTCAGGACAAGCTCAACGCGCTGCGCAAGGACTTCGACCTGCCGCCGTTGCCGAACCTGGCCATGGCACTGATGCCCGGCGACCCGATCATCACCGTCTGGCCGGAACAACGCTTCGGCGCCTATGCCAGCAAGCTGTATGCGATTCTCGAGGAGGAGCCCAAAGCCACGGTCCAGGACTTCGTCGACGCCATCGATTACACCGTCCGCAAAATCGGCATCGACCACGTCGGCATCAGCTCCGACTTCAACGATGGCGGCGGCGTGAAAGGCTTCAACGATGTCAGCGAAATCCGCAATGTGACGGCCGAACTGATCGAACGCGGCTATGCCGAAGCGGATATCACCAAGCTCTGGGGCGGCAATTTCCTGCGCGTCTGGGAGCAGGTTCAGGCTGCTGCCCGTCCGGATATGAAGCACATGAATCTCTCAAACGCCGCTACCCGACCCTCAGGCGCAGACGCTCATGACTGATCGCAGAACCTTCCTCAAACAGGCCGGGCTGCTCGCGGCGGCCCTGCCCCTGGGCTCCGGCCTTGCAACGGCAGCCGTGACGCCAGCGACTCAGCCGGCCTCCACGGACAAATGGACGCGCCTGAAACAATTGTTCAATCAGGACCCGGATTACGTCCACCTCTCCAATTTTCTGGTCACCTCGCACCCTGCACCGGTTCGCCAGGCCATCGAACAGCATCGTGCGCATATCGACCGTAATCCCGGTCTGGCCATGGACTGGGACCTGGGAGAGACCGAGCGCCGCGAACACGAGGTTCGCGTCTGGGCGGGCAAGTACCTGAACGCCCAACCCGGCCAGATCGCCCTGACCGGCAGCACCACTGAAGGCCTGGCAATCATCTACGGCGGTCTCCATGTGCGCCCGGATCAGGAGATTCTGACCACCGAACACGAGCATTCCTGCGTCCGCGATATCCTCAAATTCCGTCAGCAGCGCGACGGCACGCAGGTGCGCAAGATTCGCCTGTTCAAGGACCCGGCGACCGTCTCGGCCGATGAAATCATCGGCTCCATCGCGCGCAGCATTCAGCCGAAGACGCGGGTGCTGGGCATGACCTGGGTGCAGTCCGGCAGCGGCGTGAAACTGCCCATCGCGGCCATCGGCGATCTGGTCGAGGAACACAATCGCAACCGTGACGACCAGGAGCGCATTCTCTACGTGGTCGACGGCGTGCATGGCTTTGGCGTCGAGAACCTCGATTTCCCGGAGATGAGGTGCGACTTCTATGTCGCCGGCACCCACAAGTGGCTGTTTGGCCCGCGCGGCACCGGCATCGTTTGCGCCCGCTCGGAACAGGTCAAGGACCTCACGCCGCTGATCCCGACGTTCTCGGAAGCCACCGGTTTCAGCACGATCATGACGCCCGGTGGCTACCACTCGTTCGAACACCGCTGGGCGTTGAACGAGGCCTTCAAACTGCACCTGCAACTGGGCAAGGCCGATGTGCAGGCACGCATTCACCAGCTCAACAGTTACCTCAAGCAGCGCCTCAAGGCTCAGCCCAATGTCGAGCTGGTGACGCCGGTGGACCCTGCGCTGTCGGCGGGCTTCAGCTTCTTCCGGCTCAAGGGCCAGTCGTGCGACGACGTGGCGGCCTGGCTGATGAAGCAGCGCATGGTCGTTGACGCGGTAAGTCGCGACGTCGGCCCCGTGGTGCGCACCGCGCCGGGACTGCTGAACAGCGAAGCCGAAATCGATCGTTTCATGACGCTGCTCGCCCGGCGCGCCTGACACAAATTCACCGATCACCTGTTTTCCGTTTTCCATCGAGACCCGACATGAAAAAAACACTGCTGCCCCTGTCCGCCCTGCTCGGCCTTCTGCTCTGCGACAGCGCCCTGGCCGCCACGCCGGTATCCGCGCCAGGTAAGGTGTTCAAGGACTGCAAGGACTGCCCGGAAATGGTCGTGCTGCCTGCGGGCACCTTCACCATGGGGGCGCCCGAAGAGGAACTGGGTCGTCAGCCGGACGAAGGCCCGCTGCATGACGTGACCTTCGCCAAACCGTTCGCCATCAGCCGCTTTCAGGTACTGGCTGGCGAATGGGCCGCCTATATCAAAAGCTCCGGCTACAAGATGCCGGACGGCGATACCCGGCCGGGCCGCGAGTGCAAGGCCGGCAAGCCGCGCTACCCGCTGAGCCCGCGTCAGCCTGCGGTGTGCATGGACTGGAACGAAGCCAAGGCGTATGTCGAATGGCTGTCGAAAAAGACCGGCAAGTCCTACCACATGGTCAGCGAAGCCCAGCGTGAATACGCGGCACGCGGCGGCAGCAAGGGCTCGTTCCCGTTTCCGATGGACGAAGGCAAGCCCTACAGCATTGCCAAACACGCCAACACCTACGGCCCGGAAGACGGTTTCAGCTACACGGCGCCTGCCGGCAGCTACAGCCCCAACGATTTCGGCATCTACGACGCCCACGGCAACGTCTACGAGTGGACCGCCGATTGCGAGACCAGCAACTACAACGGCGCGCCCACCGATGGCAGCGCGTGGCTGGCCGGTGATTGCACCTGGAAGATGATTCGCGGCAATGACTGGACCGAAGCGCCGATCTTCTCGCGCTCCGGCAACCGCAACAGCCGCCAGCCGGATGTACGGGGTGACTGGCTGGGTTTCCGGGTCGCCCGCGACCTCTGACGGACTTCATGCGCCCCCGGCCTGAACCAGCCCAAGCCGCACTCACGGACACTGACGAGACACACCATGACCCGCACAACTGAAAGCCTCGCCCGGGAAACCCTGAGAATCCTCAAGCCGTTCTGGTGGCTGGTGGCGCTGTCGACCTTGCTGGGGATTGTCAGCGGCCTGAGCGTCACCGGCCTGCTGGCCACCATCAACAACGCGATGAACAGGCCAGGCGGGCCGGACACGCAGACCGCGCTGCTGTTCGCCGGCCTGTGTGTGCTGACCCTGGCGTGTTCGACCCTGTCCAACCTGTCGACCAATTACGTCGGCCAGCGAGTCGTCGCCAACCTGCGCCGCGAGCTGGCGGCCAAGGTGCTGGTCGCGCCCATCGAGCAGCTGGAACGCTATCGCGCGCACCGCCTGATCCCGGTGCTGCTCAACGACGTCAACACCATCAGCACCTTTGCCCTGTCGGTCGCACCGATGGTGATTTCGTTTACTGTCACACTAGGCTGCCTGGCCTATCTGGCCGTGCTGTCCTGGCAGATTCTGGCGCTGACAGTGCTCACCGTGGTGCTCGGCACCGGCGCGCAATACCTGGCGCATGCGTTCGGCATGCGCAGCATTCTGGCGGCGCGCAACAGCGAAGACGAATTGCAGAAGCACTACCAGGCGCTGTCCGCAGGCGCCAAGGAGCTGCGCATTCAGCGCAAACGTCGTCAGAACATGCTCGACGAAAAGATTCACGGGGCCACTGAACACATCTGCCGCTCGAACATTCGCGCTGCCAACATCTTCGTCAGCGCAGAAACCTTCGGCTCGATGCTGTTCTTTGCCGTGATCGGCATGGCCATCGCCTTCCAGGCCATGTGGCCGACCACCGAGAAAACCGTGCTGGGCGGCTTCGTGCTGGTGATGCTGTACATGAAAGGCCCGCTGGAGCGCCTGATGACTGCCCTGCCCGGCATCAGCCGCGCGCAGATCGCCATGCGCCGCATCGCCGAGCTGTCGTGGAAATTCTCCAGCCCCGAACCGCACCTGTTGGTCAGTGACCGCCCGACGTCGCTGGCCAGCATGCACACGCTGGAACTGCACAACCTGCGCTATGACTACCCGCCGGTCGAAGGCAGCGACGCCTTTCACCTCGGCCCGGTCGACCTGAGCATCAAACAGGGCGACATCGTGTTCATCGTCGGCGAGAACGGCTGTGGCAAGACCACGCTGATCAAGCTGCTGCTGGGCCTGTACACCCCGCAACAGGGTGAGATCCGCCTGAATGGCCAGGCCGTTACCGCGGAAAACCTGGATGACTACCGCCAGCTGTTCACCACGATTTTCGCCGACTACTACCTGTTCGACGAGCCGTTGCAGGGCCAGGCCGCGCTGCCGCAGGACGCGGGCAAGTACCTGGAGCGCCTGGACATCGCGCACAAGGTCAGCATCGAGAACGGTGTCTTCACCACCACCGATCTGTCGACCGGTCAGCGCAAGCGTCTGGCACTGATCAATGCGTGGCTGGACGAGCGTCAGGTGCTGGTCTTCGACGAGTGGGCCGCCGATCAGGACCCGGCGTTCCGTCGCGTGTTCTACACCGAGCTGCTGCCGGAACTGAAGCAACAGGGCAAGACCATCATCGTGATCTCCCATGACGACCGCTATTTCTACGTTGCCGATCAGTTGGTGCGGATGCAGACCGGGCAGATTCAGGTCGAACAGGTTCACAGCGAAACCCGCGACAAAACCATTCCGGCGTGATTCATCCAAGCCTGGAACGCCCCGCCCGGCCAGCCCGCGAGCGGGGCTTTTTTTTGCCTGTGCATTCCGCGCCACGCTCAATTACTAGCCAAGCGCCATCTTTTTTCGTGGATTTTGAAAAAACCATTAAATAAACGTTATTCGCTTTCGTTCTCATTAACAGCGAATTGCGTGCCCAGCCATCTCTCGCGCACCGCCCCATAAAAAAGTGGCTCATGCCTGCCCGGTCGACGGCTGGACCCGACTGCGCAGACCTGAACGACGCCCCCGATCTCCTTGCCGATACTCACTGGAAAGAGCCAATTCATGCACAACCCGTCACGACTCACCCCGCTCAGCAAAGCGTTGATGCTCAGTCAGATGTTCCGCTCCCGGCCATCCATGGCGGCCATGGGTCTTGCGCTGTGCATGCCGGTGGCCGGCCAGGCGCAGGAAACTGTCGCAGACGATTCGAACACGACGGGCACGGTCAATCTGGCCCCGACCGCAATCGACTCGCATTACCTGGGCACCACCACCGACGGCACCGGTTCCTACACCACCGGCGCGGTGAGTATCGGCAAGGGTGCACCGCAATCGCTACGCGAAACACCGCAATCGGTGAGCGTGGTGACCCGGCAAGTCATGGATGACAACAACCTCACCAGCCTCAGCGACGTGCTGGAAGACACCCCGGGTATCACCTTCCAGTACCGCAACTTCGGCGGCCACGTGTACACCTCGCGTGGCTTCTCGTTGCTGGCGGAAAGCTTCCTGGTCGACGGCATTGGCGGCCAGGGCTATCAGATCACCGGCTGGATGCAGCCGGACATGGCGATCTACGACCGCGTGGAAGTGCTGCGCGGCGCGTCAGGGCTGCTGGTCGGTGCCGGTCAGCCCGGCGGCGCGGTCAACCTGGTGCGCAAACGCCCGACCGCCGAGAACAAATTCTCGATCACCACCCGCGCCGGTTCTTGGGACCAGTACCGGGTCGACCTGGACGGCAGCGGCAAGCTCAACGATTCCGGCACCCTGCGCGGGCGCATGGTCGCGGCCTACGATGACAGCGGCTCTTACCTGGACGGTCGCGACAGCCGCACGCCGCTGCTGTACGGCATCGTCGAAGCCGACCTGAGCGACGACACCACCCTGACCATGAGCCTGCGTCGTCAGGAGCAGGTCATCAACGGCTACTCGATCTATGGCCTGCCGCGCTACAGCAACGGCCAGTCGCTGGGCCTGTCACGCTCGACCAACCTGGCGCAGAAGTGGAACCGCCATGAAAGCGACATGACCGAGGTGTTCACCGAAGTCGCGCATCGCTTCAATGAAGACTGGACCAGCCGCACGTCATTGACCTATTCCCAGGGTGGCTTCGATCAGAACATTGCCTTCGCACGGGGCGCAGTGAATCCCGTGACGCTGGCGGGCTCCAACTTTCAGGGCACGCTGTTTCGCAAGGACGAGGTCGACAGCGTCGGTCTGAACAGCCAGCTGGAAGGCAACTTCAACGCGTTCGGCCTCGAACATCAGGTGACCCTGGGTGTCGACTGGTCGAAGCAGAACGCCAACACGCATCAGGCTACGGTGACCAGACGCACCGCGATCAACGTATTCGACGTCGACCAGAACGCGTTCGCCAAACCAGCCCGTCCGGCCTGGCAAACCGACATCGACACCACCGAAGAACGCGCGGGCCTTTATGCCAACACACGCATTCACCTGAGCGAACCGTTGAGCGTGGTGCTCGGCACGCGCCTCAGCTGGTATGACTACAAGTACGACGTCAAAACCGGCTTGGCGAAGGATTACGAGTCCAAACAGACTCAGGAATTCACGCCCTTCGCGGGTGTTATCTATGACATCAACGACAGCTGGTCGTGGTACGCCAGCTATGCCGACATCTTCACGCCACAGGCCAACTACGTAACCTCCGCCGGCTCGCCACTGGACCCGGCCATCGGTTCCAACTACGAAACCGGCTTCAAGGGTGAGCTGTTCGACAAGCGCATGAACCTGTCGATGGCGCTGTTCTACATCAAGCAGAAAGATGTCGCTGCTGTCGATCTCGCGGCCCAGGATACTCTTACAACGTGCCCTACCAGCTCCGACGGATCCTGTTATCTGCAGGATGGCATCAGCCGCAGCAAGGGCGTCGATGTCGAGGCCAGCGGTGAAGTGTTGCCGGGGCTGCAAGTGTTCGGCGGTTACACCTACAACATGCTGCGCAACAACGGCGACTCGGATGTGGCTTACGAAACACCGAAACACATGCTGCGCCTCAACACCAGCTACAACCTGCCGGGTGCCTGGAACCGCCTGACCCTGGGTGCTGGAGTGTCGGCGGATTCGGGTTACGAAGTGCCGTCCAACAAGGAGCTGGGCGTGACCGGCCGGGCCATCTGGGATGCCAGGGCGTCATGGAAACTGGACGAAAACTGGAAGGTGTCGCTCAACGCCGAAAACCTGTTCGACCGCAAGTACTACACCACCTCGATCGCCACCGACCGCTCCAACGTCTACGGCGAACCGCGCAGCTACGTCCTGACCTTGCGGGGGGATTTCTGATCTAAGCTCAGCGTTATGGGAATCCCTGTGGGAGCGAGCTTGCTCGCGAAGGCAATGGTTCAGATGCCCTGATTTCCGGGGCTGGACAGGCCTCTTCGCGAGCAAGCGAAGCGTTGATCGCGTGGCGCGGCATCGAGTATGACGCAGAGCGTCACGAACGGCATTTTCACACTGGAGCGTGAGGAACGATAGGTATCCGGAAAGACACCATCGTGCCCATGCTCCGCGCGGAGCGGTTTCGGTTCGTGATACAGCGCTGTGCACGCGACCAGGCTGCCGCAAATGCATTATCCTTCGCCATTGATCTCAACGAGCTATCCCTGCCATGCAATCATCCTCCAGCCGTCTGCGCACAGGCCGCGTGAAAACGCTCGGCCTGCGTCTGGGCGGCGTGGGGCTGGTGCTGGCGTTGAGTGTCCAGGGACAGGCGCTGGCGGATGAGTTCGAATTCGATATTCCGGCGCAGACGCTGAACAGTGCCCTGAAGGAATTGGGCCGCCAGTGCGATCTGCAAATCCTCTACAACCCCGACGACCTGAACGGCAAGCTCAGCAGCCCGGTGCACGGCAGGCTGACGCCCGAACAGGCAGTCGCCGACCTGCTGAAAAAAGCCAACGTAGCGCACAGTCTTGAAGACAACACCCTGACCCTTGGCGCTGCTGCCTCCGCACACACCATGAACCTGGGGCCGGTGGCGATAAAGGGCGATTCGTTCGGCATCACCACCGAGGGCAGCGGCTCGTATGCGGCCACTGGCGTGAGTATCAACAAGACCGCTCAGTCGCTGCGCGAAACGCCGCAGTCGGTTACCGTCATGACCCGCCAGGTGATGGACGACAAAAACCTCACCGGCCTCGACGAGGTGATGGCACAGACGCCCGGCATCACCTTTTCCCAACGCAATTTCGGCTCTCATGTCTTCAGTTCGCGGGGCTTCGCGCTGGAGGACGAGAGTTACATCATCGATGGCGTGGCTGGCCAGGGTTACAGCGTGACCGGCTGGATGACCCCGGACATGGAAATCTACGACCGCGTCGAAGTGCTGCGCGGCGCGGCCGGCTTGCTGATCGGCGCGGGCAACCCCGGTGGCGCGGTCAATCTGGTCCGCAAGCGCCCGACCGCCCTGCCGCAGTTGTCGATCACCACTCGCGCAGGCAGTTGGGACAGCTACCGGGTCGATCTGGATGGCAGCAGCAAACTCAACGATTCAGGCAGCATCCGCGGGCGTTTTGTAACGTCCTATGAAGACCGCGGCTATTTCACCGATGGTCTGCAGAAAACCGCACCGTTGCTCTACGGCATCCTGGAAACCGACCTGAGCGAAGACACCACCCTGACCCTGGGCGTACGCCATCAGAACGCCGACACCCAGGGCTTTTCGATCTTCGGTCTGCCTCGCTACAGCAACGGCAAGGCCATCGACCTGCCGCGTTCGACGTCGCTGGCCCAGGACTGGAACCGCCACCAGACCCGCACCGACGAAGTGTTCAGCGAACTGGAAACCCGCTTTGACGACAACTGGAGCGGCACACTGTCTGCCACTCACTCCGATGGCGCTTTCGATCAGAAGGTCGCCTATGCACAGGGCGCTATTGATCCAGCGACGCAGAGCGGTTCCCGGCTGGTCAGAACCCTGTTCCGCTCGGACGATATTCATAGCAATGGCATCGACGCGCACCTGGATGGCCGGTTCGACGCCTTTGGCCTGAGTCACCAGTTGACCGTCGGCGGCAACGGGTCCGAACAGAAACGCGAGTCGCGCTATGCCACGGTCAACGCCAATCAACCGCTGGCTATCTTCAGCCCCGACCACGACGCGATTGCCGAACCTCCGCGTCCGGCCTGGAGCAGCACGGACTACAGCGACAAGCGCTATGGCGTCTACAGCAACCTGCGCCTGAGCCTGACAGAGTCGTTGAGCCTGGTGATGGGTGGCCGGGTCAGCAGCTATGACTATCAGACCACGTCTGCAGGCGTGACCCGTCGCGCCCAGGAGGACAATCAGGTCACGCCGTTTGCGGGGGTCATCTACGACCTCAACCGGGACTGGTCGTGGTACGCCAGTTACACGGATATTTTTCTGCCGCAAAGCGCCTATCGAACCGCATCAGGCACGCTGCTTGATCCGGCCATCGGCGCCAGCCATGAAACCGGAATCAAGGGCGAGCTGTTCGACAAACGTCTGAATGTGTCACTGGCGCTGTTCTATGTGAAGCAGAAGGATGTGGCCGTCGAGGATGATGCCAATGCTGGTCAGTGCGTTAGCAATGATGCCTATGGGACCTGCTACCTGAACGGTGATATCCGGCGCAGCAAGGGCATCGACATGGAAATCAGCGGCGAGCCGTTACCGGGATTGCAGACCTTGGCCGGCTACACGTTCAACATCACCCGCGGCAGTGACGGGCAATCGATTTCAGCGGAAACACCCCGGCACATGCTGCGCCTGACCAGCAGCTACACCCTGCCCGGCGCCTGGCGTCGCTTGACCATCGGCGGCGGGGTCTCGGCGCAGAGCGGCTACTCGGAACACGAGTCGACCCAACCCATCGATAACGCTGGCCGGGCCATCTGGGATGCGCGGGTTGCGTGGAAAATCGACGAACACTGGACGGTGGCGCTCAACGGCAACAACCTGCTGGATCGCAAATACTACAAGGCCACCGGCGACATCGACCGCGGCAACTACTACGGCGACCCACGCAACTACGTCCTGACCCTGCGCGGTGATTTTTAAGCGACGCTCGCCCCTCGTGATCAACAGCGTCCAGAAAGGCACGCTCCAGCCCAGATACCTGTCGTTCCTCACGCTCCAGCGTGGGAATGCCGTTCGTGACGCTCTGTCACACCAGCTACGCCGCGCCACGCACTCAAGAGAGGACGCAGAGCGTCCAGAAAGGCATGCCCACGCGGAGCATGGGCACGATGGTGTTCTTCAGGACGCTTATCGTTCCTCACGCTTCAGCGTGGGAATGCCGTTCGTGACGCTCTGCGTCACACCAAACGCTCGGCAAGCCCCTGCAGAAACGCTTCCGCGATCACCAGGTTGTCGTGCCGTTGATCGATCGTTGTCGAGCTGCGCAGTCCGTTGACCGAGCACTGTTCCAGCAGCACCGCTTCGGCCTTGGCAATCTGCCCCGGTTTACGGCTCTGCCCTGCCCACCAGCAATCGACCTGCACATTGAGAGTTTTCAAGGTAAACGCCTGGCTGAGTTTTGCGTTGGCTTCCAGTAACTTGTAACCGGTTTCGATTTCGTCCTGCACCGCGATGTCCTGGAACATGCTGCGCAGGCTGTCGACGTTCATCGCATGTTGCAATGCGATCTGCTCGATTACCTGGTCAATCACTTCACTCTCCCCGCTCACCGACTGCCGGGCCTTTTCGATCAGGTCGACAATGGTTTGCTCCTGCAAGCCCGGCACAAAGGCCTGCAGGCTCTTGATCAGGCTGCGGTAGTAGTTTTCGCCCTGCTGCTGCGTGGTGACTTGCGGGTCCTCTTCGACCCATTGCATGCCCACCGATGCCGGTAGCTGGGTGTCGACCAGCCCGAGAAAGCTCACCACCTCGCCAGCGCGCTCCAGCACATGCGCGACCTCGACGGCCAGCGCGCCGCCCATCGACCAGCCCAGCAGGTTGTAAGGCCCGTGCGGCTGGGTCATGCGGATCTGTTCGACGTAGTAGTCGACCATGTCCTGCCACGACGTATCGAACCAGCCCGGCACCACGTAGGCCTTGTTGACCAACCCGTAAACCCGTCGGCTGTCGCTCAACCTGCCCGCCAGCGGGTAATACGAATAGGTGCCACCGCCGCCCGGCGGCAGGCAGAACAGTGGCGCATGCGTCGAGCCATTGGCGTTCATGGCGATGACCGCCGATTTGACCCGAGCCTCATCGGCGCGCATGAAATCGGCGAGCTCACCCAGGGTCTGCAGCAACAGCAAGTCATGCAGCTTGATGGAGATATCGAACGTCTCGCGAATCCTGCCCACCAGTGAAACCGCCAGCAGCGAGTGCCCGCCCAAGGCAAAGAAGTTATCGTTGAGCCCGACCCGTTCGACGTGCAACACCTGCTCCCACAACGCAGCAAGACGTTGCTCGAATGCCGTACGCGGCGCCACGTAACCCTGCTGTGAGCGGGCCACGTCCGGTTTCGGCAGTGCTCTGCGATCCAGCTTGCCATTGGCGGTCAGCGGCATCGAATCGATAAAGACAAAGTAGCCCGGCACCATGTAATCCGGCACGTGAGCCTTGAGGTGGGCCTGCAGACGCTCGCGCAGAACGTCCGGCGCCTCAGCGGCATCGGTTGGCACCAGATAAGCCACCAGTTGCTTGCCGGACGGCCCGTCGATGTCGATCACCGTGGCTTCGCGCACAGCGGCATGCTCATGCAGACGCGCTTCGATTTCACCCAGTTCGATACGCAGACCGCGAATCTTCACCTGGTGGTCGATACGCCCGGCGTAGTCGATGACACCTGCGTCGCGATAACGCGCCAGATCGCCGGTGCGGTACAGCCTGCCGCCGCCCTGCTCGTCGAACGGGTCCGGCACGAAACGCTCAGCCGTCAAGGCTGCACGGTTGTGATAACCACGTGCCAGACCGACGCCACCCAGATACAACTCCGCCGCCACGACCTGTGCAGCAGGCAGCAGGCCGTCGTCGAGGATGTGGGTTTTCAGGTTGTCGATCGGCCGCCCGATCGGCACGCTGAGGATGTCATCCGTGCTGCACGTCCAATGGGTCACGTCGATGGCCGCTTCGGTCGGGCCATACAGGTTGTACAGACCGGCCAGCGGCAGACGCTTGAGCACCTGGGCGGCCAGTTCGGCAGGCAGTGCTTCGCCGCTGCATACGACCCGGCGCAGCGTGTTACAGCTTTCCACCTGAGGATGGGTCAGGAACGCCTGCAGCATCGACGGCACGAAATGCAGCGTCGTGACCTGATGCTCGCGGATGGTCTGCACCAGCCGCTCGGGGTCGCGGTGCTCACCCGGCAGCGCCACGGCCAGACGTGCGCCGGTCATCAGCGGCCAGAAGAACTCCCAGACCGACACGTCGAAACTGAACGGCGTCTTTTGCAGAACCGTATCGCTGCCATCCAGCGCGTAGGCCTTCTGCATCCAGTGCAAACGGTTGACCAGCGCACGATGGCTGTTGCCTGCACCCTTGGGTTTGCCGGTCGAACCCGAGGTGTAAATCACATAAGCCAGATTCAGTGGATGGCTGAAGTTGACTGGATTGGCAGTGCTGTAACCCTCCAGCCAGTCGCCGTGCTGATCCAGGCACAGGCTCTGCACCTGGGGCGGAATCGGCAAACGCTCCAATAACGCCGTCTGGGTCAACAGCAGACCAATCCCGCTGTCCTGCATCATGTAAACCAGCCGATCTTCGGGATAATCCGGGTCCAGCGGTACATAAGCGCCGCCCGCTTTAATGATCGCCAGCAGACCGATGACCAGTTCCAGACTGCGCTCGACGCAGATCCCCACTAGCACGTCAGGGCCGACGCCCGAATCACGCAGACGATGCGCAAGCTGATTGGCGCGGGCGTTGAGTTGCGCGTAGCTCATCTGCTCGGCGGCGAAGATCAGTGCCGGAGCCTCCGGCGTGGCGCGCACCTGAGCTTCGATCAGGCTGTGCAGGCAGTCCTCGCTGGGGAAGTCTGCGGCTGTGGCGTTCCACTCGCGCAGCACATGCTGCTGCTCGCGGTCGCTCAACAGCGCCAGTTCGCCAAGCGCCGCCTGCGCGTCATGCGTCAGCGCCTGCAGGACCTGCTGAAAATGCGCCGACAACTGCGCCATGTGTTGCTCGCTGAACGCCTCACGGGCGTAACTGAAGCACAACGACAGGGTTTCACCGAGATTGACCACCAGCGTCAGTGGGTAATGCGTCTGCTCCTGCGTGTGCAGGCCGCCGAATACCAGTCCCGGCGGCGCAGCCTGTTGCAAGGCTTCGGAAACCGGGTAGTTTTCGAACACCAGAATGGTGTCGAACAGCGCCTCGCCAGCGCTGCGGGCCCAACGCTGAATCTCGTACAGCGGTGTGTGTTCGTGCTCTCGCAAGGCGCTGTTCTGCGCCTGCACCTGTTGCACCCACTCCGCCACGCGTTGCTCGGCACGCGGGCTGGCGATCACCGGCAGGGTATTGATGAACAGCCCGAGCTGCTCCTCGACACCCGGCAGGTCCGCCGGACGCCCGGCCACGGTTGCGCCGAAGGTGACGCTGGACTGCCCCGTGTAGCGTTGCAGCACCAGCAGCCAGGCCGATTGCACCAGCGTGTTGAGGGTCACGCGCTGCTCGCGGGCAAACTCACTCAGTTGACGGGTGTTCTCGGCGTCGATCAAGTGCAGGTAATCACCGTGCCCCTCGCCGTTCTCAGGCGCCTTGAAGGCCTGCACCAAGCGCGTGGGCTCATCGAGTCTGGCCAGCTGACCGGTCCAGAAAAGCTCGCTGAGCCCGGCATCCTGGCGCTGCAACCATTCGATGTAGTCGCGATAGCGGCTGACCTGCCTAGGCAGTGTCTGGCCGCTATAACGCTGCAGCACTTCACCTAACAAACGCGAGCTGCTCCAGCCGTCCATGAGGATGTGATGGCTGGTGTAGATCAGTTGATGGCTCTGCTCGCCGGTGCGTAATACGGCCAGGCGCAGCAACGGCCCGTGGGCCAGATCGAAACCCTGCTGGCGGTCGGCGTCGGCCCATTGGTCGATCCAGCCGGACGACTGCCCCCGCGCATCCAGCTCGACAAAAGGCATGCGCACATCACGCAAGACCACTTGCAGCGCTGGCTGCAGATGGCTGATGAAAGCACTGCGCAGCACCTCATGGGCATCCAGCGTGGCCTGCCAGGCGGCGCGGAAACGCGGCACGTCCAGACCGCTGACTTCGATGCGCATCTGGTTGATGTAATTGCCCGCCTCCTGCTCGAACAAGGTGTGGAACAGCATGCCCTGCTGCATCGGTGCCAGCGGGTAGAGGTCTTCGATCTGCCCGACAGCTATCGGCAAACTGCTCAACTGTGACTGGCTCAGGCGCGCCAGCGGGAAGTCCGACGGAGTCGCCCCGGCCACGCCTTCGGTGGTGCAATGGGCAATCAATTGTTGCAATTCGGCGGCGTACTCATCGGCCAGGCGCTGCAAGGTCTCGCGCTCGAACACCGCGCCGCTGAAGGTCCAGCTCAGGCGCAGCTCACCGGCATAGACCTGACCGTTGATGCTGATCGGCGCAGCCAGCGGCGCATCGGCACTCTGTGAGGCACCGCTGCTGTCGGCCGAGGGTGTGAACAGTGCCTCTGGTGCGTCGAAGCTGCCGTCGAACTGCCCCAGGTAATTGAACACGATGCTGCCCAGCGGCAGGGCTTGCAGGATCTGCCGCGCCGATTCGCGGCCCAGGTAGCGCAACGCGCCGTAACCGACGCCCTTGTCGGGCACTGCGCGCAGTTGCTCCTTGATGGTCATGATCGAGTCGGCCAGCGAGGCCTGCGGGGTAAGCCTGACCGGGTACACATTACTGAACCAACCCACCGTGCGGCTCAGGTCCAATGCGTCGAACAGGTCTTCGCGGCCGTGGCCTTCAAGACGAATCAACGCATGCGGTTGCGCGGTCCAGCGGCTGACCACCCGCGCCAGCGCGGTCAGCAGCAGGTCATTGATCTGCGTGCGGTAGGCCGCCGGGGCGTCCTGCAGCAGTTGCCGGGTCAGTTCGCTGTTCAGTTGGGTGACCACCGACAGCGCATGCTGCTGTTGCTGGCCGCCATGCGGATGATCACACGGCAAGGCATCGCTGACATCCTGCAATTGCGCCTGCCAGTAGCCCAGTTCCTGCTCCAGCGCCGGGCTGTGCGCGTAGGCCTGCAGATGCTCGGCCCAGGCTTGCAGCGAGCTGGTTTTCGCCGGCAGCAGCGCTGGCTGACCTGCTGCCAGTGCGATGTACGCCTGTTGCAGGTCTTCCAGCAACACCCGCCATGACACGCCGTCCACCACAAGATGGTGAATCACCAGCAACAGGCGCTGCTCGCCCTGCGGCAGGTTGATCAGTACGGCACGCAACAGCGGGCCGTTTTTCAGGTCCAGGCTGCGTTGCGCCTCAGCGGCCAGCTCAGGCAAGCGCTCGATGCTGTCCAGCTCATGGGCCCAGAGCAGCTCGCGAGTGTTCGGCGCGCCGAAGGTGGCCTGCCATTGGCCGCTCTGCCGGGTGAAACCCAGACGCAACGCATCGTGCTGTTCGACCAACGCAGTCAATGCCGACTGTAGATGAGCGGCCTCCAGCGTTTGCAACGGCTTGAGCATCAGCGCCTGATTCCAGTGCTGGCGCTCGGGGATGTCCAGTTCGAAGAAACGTGCCTGAATCGGCAGCAACGGCAACGAACCGCTGATCTGCTCTGCCGCAGCGACGGGCTTTTTCTGAATCAGTTTTGCCACCGAAGCCAACTGGCCGATGGTCTGTTTTTCGAACAATTGCTTGGGGCTGAGCTTGATGCCCTGGCGCTTGGCGCGGGCGATGATCTGCAGACTGAGGATCGAATCGCCGCCCAGTTCGAAGAAGTTGTCGGTGCTGCCGACCTGTTCCAGTTTCAGCACGTCCGCCCACACGGCGGCGAGCTTTTCCTCGATCTCGCCGACCGGCGCGGTGTAGCGCTGTTTGACCACGCCGGGCATGGGCAAGGCGCGCTTGTCGAGCTTGCCGTTGGCGGTCACTGGCAGACGCTCCAGGAGCATGATCTGCGCGGGCACCAGATACTCGGGCAAGCGCGCCGCCAGTTGCCCACGCAGGCTTTCAATATTCAGGCTCGCACCGGCTGCCGCGACGCAATAGGCCACCAGTTGCAGACGTGTCTCATCGCTTTCCAGCGGCTGGGCCAGCACCACGGCATCAGCCACGTTGTCCAGGGTTTGCAGAAGCTGGCCGACCTCGCCCGGTTCGACCCGGTAGCCGCGGATTTTCACCTGATCGTCAGCACGGCCCAGGTATTCCAGCACGCCGTCCACCCACCGCGCACGGTCGCCCGCCCGGTACAGGCGCTGACCGTTGGCGTCCGGGTCCGGCACAAAGCGTTCGGCGGTCATTGCCGCACGGCCCAGATAACCCTGCGCCAGCCCGCGCCCGCCCAGATACAGTTCACCGGCCACCCGTTCGGCCACCGGATTGAGGTAAGCGTCCAGTACCCGCGCCTTACCGTTGGCCAGCGGCTGACCGACCGGCACACTGCGGCAGGCGCTGAGAGGCCCGGCCACTTCGTGGGTCAGGATGCCGACCGTGGTTTCGGTCGGGCCGTAGTGGTTGATGACGCGGCAGCCCGGTTTGAGCGCACGCACCTGCTCGACCAACGCCCAGGCGCTGGCCTCTCCCCCCAGAATCAGCACCTGCCCTGGCAGCACGTCCGCCGGGTTGGCGGCCTGCAGCAGGCCCTGCAAATGGCTGGGCACGATTTTCAGCACGTCAACCTGATGCTCGGCCATGTAACGCGCAAAACCGTCCGGGTCGAACGCCTGTTCGTGAGACAGCAGGTGCAGCGTCCGGCCGGACGCCAGCGCACCGAACAACAGCGTGTGCCCCAGGTCGGCAGCGACCGTCGACACCATCGCCATGCTCGCCCCGTCGTTCAATGCCAGGCGCTCAAGCACGCCCTGCACATAGTTGGCCAGCGCGCCGTGGCTGATCACCACGCCCTTGGGCTGCCCAGTGGAGCCGGAGGTGTAGATGATGTACGCCGCTTGCCCGGGCAGCGCCCGAACGTCCAGCGCCTGGCTGTCGACAGCGGCCCACAGCGCAGCATCGAACGCCAGCACCGGGCACACGCCCAACCGCGCGGCCTTGTCGTCTTCGGGCGCATGCACCAGCAGCACGGCGCCGCTGTCACGGGCCAGTTGCTGCAAGCGCTCGGCCGGTTGCGCGCTGTCCAGTGGCAGGTACACCGCGCCCAGCTTCAGCACCGCCAGCAGGCTGACCACCCATTCCACGGAGCGGTCCAGGCACAGCGCGACGGTCATGCCCGGTTTGATGTCCTGGGCGTGCAGGTAGCGGGCGAATTGGTTACTGCGTGTCTCAAGCTCGTCAAAGCTCAACACCTGCGGGCCCACACGCAACGCAGTCTTGCCACGCCCGGCACGCAGGCCCTGTTGCCAGAGGCTGAGGAAATCGGGGCAGGCAAAGTCCTGGGGTTGCTCGGCGACCGGCGACGATACCGCGTGTGGATGATCGGCCAGACGCCGGTCGGTGTCCGAAACCAGTGCTTGCAGCACGCTGCGCAGCGCGTCAGCGATACGCTCGACGGTCTGCGCTTCGAACAGGTCGGTGGCGTAGGTGAAATAACCGCGTATCCCGTCGGGCGTGTCGGTGAAGTCGAAGGCCAGATCGAAACGCGCATCGCTGCTGTCCATCGGGAACTCATCGACCGTCAGGCCCGACACGCGCTGCCCGTTGCCATCGGCCGCCAGCACGTGCTGATTGATCTTGAACTGGAACAGCGGGTTGTGACCCGGATTGCGCTCCGGCGCCAGGGCATCTACCAGGTGCTCGAACGGCAGTTCCTGATGCGACTGCGCGCCCGTCACCACCTGCTTGACCTGATCCAGCAGCTCGGCAAAGCTCTGCCGCTCGTCCACCTGCACACGCAGCACCTGAGTGTTGATGAAAAAGCCGATCAGCCCTTCCAGCTCGCTGCGGGTGCGCCCGGCATTGGGGGCGCCGATGCGGATGTCGGACTGCCCGCTGAAACGCGACAGCACCACCGACAGCGCCGCCAGCGTCACCATGAACAGGGTCTGGCCGTTGTTTCGCGCCAGGCTTTTCAGTTGCGCGGACAGTTGCTGCGGCAGGTCGACGCGCACCATTGCACCGCGATGGCTGGGTTGCAGCGGACGCGGATGGTCCAGTGGCAGGCTCAGCAGCGGATGTTCGCTGCCCAGTTGCTGTTTCCAGTAGTCCAGTTGCCGCTCGCCCTCCCCGGCCTCCAGCCAGGCGCGTTGCCAGATCGCGTAGTCGGCGTACTGAACCGCCAGCTCGGGTAACGGAGCCGGCTGTCCGGATACCTGCGCCTGATAAAGCTGCACGAACTCGCGAATCAGCACTTCGCCGGACCAGCCATCGGATACCACGTGATGCATGCACACGGTCAGTACGTGTTCGCTTTCACTCAACTGGAACAGCTTGACCCGCAGCAGCGTACCGCTCAGCAGATCGAAGGGCTGTTGCAACTCGGCGCGCACCTGCTGCTCGATATCTGCAGGCGCCGCCGACGCGAACTCGAGGGCGACCGTGGCCTGTTCGAGAATCTCCTGATAGAACGCGCCGTCCTCTGAAACGAATCGGGTACGCAGGGTTTCATGACGCTGCACCAGCCGGTCCAGCGCCGCGCTCAGGGCCTGCCGGTCCAATGCGCCATTCAGACGCACGGCCATGGGCACGTTGTAGGCCGCGTTGCCCGGTTCCATCTGCCAGAGGAACAGCATGCGCTGCTGCGCGTAAGACAGCGGAATACGCGCTGCGGCATGCCGGGTCACGGCGATGGGCAGCAGTTTGAAGCTCTGTCCGGTCTCGTGCATCTTGGCGAGGATCTGCCGGCGCTGTTCGACGGGCAAGCCGACGAAACGCTGGGCGATACGCTCTGCTGCAGACTTGTCCATGTCAGATACCCGCCATTTCATTCATCATTTTTTCAATATCGGACAAGCCGTCCTCGGTCAGCGACAGGCCACTGTCGGCGAAGGCCTGAATAAATTCGTTCAATTGCGGTTTCTCGAAGATCAGGCGCAGCGGAATGTCGATTCCCAGGCCGCTGTGGATTCTGGAAATCAGCTGCGTCGCCAGCAGCGAGTGGCCACCGAGCTCGAAGAAATCGTCGCTCAGGCCGACACGTTCGACTTTCAGCACATCAGCCCAGATCGCCGCCATCTGCTGCTCCTGCTCGGTACACGGAGCGACGTACTGGCGCTGCAACTGGCTGGCGTCCGGTTTCGGCAGGGCCTTGCGGTCGAGCTTGCCGTTGGCGCTCAGCGGCATTCTGTCCAGCACGATGAAATGCGTGGGCACCATGTAATCCGGCAGCGATTCCTTGAGGAAGGCCTTGAGCGCATCACGCAACTGATCGTCATGGTGCTCGACCACCAGATACGCCGCCAGCTGCTTGCCGGACGGGCCGTCAACGTCGATCACCACCGCCTCATGAACGCTGTCGTGCTCCAGCAGGCTGGCTTCGATTTCGCCCAGTTCGATGCGCAGACCGCGAATCTTCACTTGGTGGTCGATACGCCCTACGTAGTCGATGACGCCCGCGTCGCGATAACGCGCCAGATCGCCGGTGCGGTACAGCCTGCCGCCGCCCTGCTCGTCGAACGGGTCCGGCACGAAACGCTCAGCCGTCAGTGCGGCACGGTTGTGATAACCGCGTGCCAGACCGACGCCACCCAGATACAACTCCGCCGCCACGCCCTGTGCGGCAGGCAGCAGGCCGTCGTCGAGGACGTGGGTTTTCAGGTTGTCGATTGGCCGCCCGATCGGCACGCGGAGGATGTCATCCGTGCTGCACGTCCAATGGGTCACGTCGATGGCCGCTTCGGTGGGGCCATACAGGTTGTACAGACCGGCCAGCGGCAGACGCTTGAGCACCTGGGTGGCCAGCTCTGCAGGCAGTGCTTCACCGCTGCATACGACCCGACGCAGCGTGTTACAGCTTTCCACCTGCGGATGAGTCATGAACGCCTGCAGCATCGACGGCACGAAATGCAAAGTCGTGACCTGATGCTCACGGATGGTCTGCACCAGCCGCTCGGGGTCGCGATGATCACCCGGCAGCGCCACGGCCAGGCGTGCGCCGGTCATCAGCGGCCAGAAGAATTCCCAGACCGACACGTCGAAACTGAACGGCGTTTTCTGCAAAACGGTGTCGGATTCGTTCAGCCCGTAGGCCTTCTGCATCCAGTGCAAGCGGTTGACCAAAGCACGATGGCTGTTACCCGCGCCCTTGGGTTTGCCGGTCGAACCCGAGGTGTAAATCACGTAAGCCAGATTCAGTGGATGGCTGAAGCTGACTGGATTTGCAATGCTGTAACTCTCCAGCCAGTCGCCGTCCTGATCCAGGCACAGGCTCTGCACCTGGGGCGGAACCGGCAAACGTTCCAATAATGCCGTCTGGGTCAGCAGCAAGCCAATCCCGCTGTCCTGTATCATGTAAGCCAGCCGATCTTCGGGATAATCCGGGTCCAGCGGTACATAAGCGCCACCCGCTTTAATGATCGCCAGCAGACCGATGACCAGTTGCAGACTGCGCTCGACGCAGATACCCACCAATACGTCCGGGCCGACGCCCGACTCACGCAGGCGATGCGCAAGCTGATTGGCGCGGGCGTTGAGGTGTGCGTAGCTCAGTTGCTCGGCGGCGAAAATCAGCGCCGGCGCCTCCGGCGTGGCGCGCACCTGAGCTTCGATCAGGCTGTGCAGGCAGTCCTCGCTGGGGAAGTCTGCGACTGTGGTGTTCCAGCCGTGGAGAATCTGCTGCCGTTCAGCCCTGTCGAGCATCGGCACTTCGGCGATCCGCTGTGCGGCATTGGCGCAGATGGCCTGCAACAAGGCCAGCCAGTGCCCGGCCATGCGCTCGATGGTGCGCGGGTCGAACAACGCTGTCGCGTAGGTCAGGCCAGCGCTCAGGCCACCGTCATGTTCAGCCGTGTTCAGGGTCAGGTCGAACTGCGCCGGGTAACTGTCCGGCAGCAGTGCCTCGACCTGCAGACCGGGCAGCGCGCGGACATCGGCGCTGGCCTGGCTCTGGTGATTGAACATCACCTGAAACAGCGGGCTGTGGCTGAGGCTGCGTTGTGGCTGCAGGGCTTCGACCAGTTGCTCGAAGGGCAGCTCCTGATGCGCCTGGGCTTGCAGGGCGGTGTGTTTGACCTGCTGCAGCAACTCGTTGAACGTCGTGTGCACGTCAAACTCGGCACGCAGCACCTGCGTGTTGACGAAGAAGCCGATCAGGCCTTCGGTTTCAGCGCGGTTGCGGTTGGCAATCGGCACGCCGACACGAATGTCCGACTGGCTGCTGTGACGGTGCAGCAGGCTCTGGAATGACGCCAGCAACAGCATGAACAGGGTCACGCCCTGTTGCCGCGCGACCTGCTTCAAGCCATCGATCAGCGCGGGTTCCAGTTCTACCGCCAGCCGCGCACCGGCATGGCTTTGCACCACTGGCCGCGGGTAATCGGCGGGCAGCTCCAGAATCGGCTGCTGATCGCCCAATTGCTGCTTCCAGTAATCCAGCTGCCGGGCCTGCTCGCCAGCTTCCATCCAGGTCCGCTGCCACAGTGCGTAGTCCGCGTATTGCAGGTCCAGCGCGGTCAAGCTCACCGCACGGCCCTGGCTGTAACCCTCGTAAAGGCGCACCAATTCATCGACCATGATCGGCATCGACCAACCATCGGAGACAATGTGATGCTGGGTCAGAATCAGCACATGCTCGTCAGTGTTCAGGTTCAGCAAACGGACTCGCAACAGCGGCCCTTGCTCCAGATCGAACGGGCGCTGCATTTCCTGCTGCACGCAGGCTTCAAGGGTCTGGCCGCTGGGCACCGACTCGACCGACAGGGTCAACGCGCGTGGCGCATGAATGACCTGTACGGCATGCTCGCCCTGCTGGCGGAAGGTCGTACGCAGGGTTTCATGACGGGCGATCAGCGCGCTGAAACTGTGCTCCAGCGCCGCGATGTCCAGCGAACCGCGCAGGCGCAGGGCTGCGGGAATAATGTACGCCGTGTTCTCCGGGTCAAGCTGCCAGAGGAACCACTGACGCTGCTGCGCGTAGGACAGACCCAGCGGCTGCTTGCGGTCGGCCTTGATGAAGCGCGGCGCACCGTTGCCCTGCCCTGCGCCCGCTGCCAGCGCGAAGGCCGCCAGATCACGCGCTTCGAACAGGTCGCGTAACGACAGCTCGACATCCAGCTGCTGACGAATGCGCGAAATCACCTGAGTGGCCAGCAGCGAATGCCCGCCCAGCTCGAAAAAGTTGTCGCTGCGCCCGACCCGCTCGAGTTTCAACACATCGGCCCAGATCGCGGCCAGTTGCTGCTCCAGCTCGCCTTGCGGAGCGCTGTAGGTGGCCTGTAACTGACTGGCGTCCGGCGCAGGCAGCGCCTTGCGGTCCAGCTTGCCGTTGGCAGTCAGCGGCATGCTGTCGAGGACGATGAAATGGGTGGGCACCATGTAATCCGGCAGGTGCGCCCTGAGTTCGTTTTTAAGCATTTCACGCAGGGTTGGCTGGTCCTGATCAGGCTCAGCAGGCACCAGGTACGCCGCCAACTGCCCGTCCAGCGCCAGCACGCTGACTTCGCGCACCGCCGGGTGCGCTTGCAGCCGCGCTTCGATTTCCCCCAGTTCGATGCGGAAGCCACGAATCTTCACTTGGTGATCGATGCGCCCGGCGTAGTCGATCACGCCTGTCGCCCGATAACGCGCCAGGTCGCCGGTGCGGTACAGACGGCCGCCCTCGTTGCAAAACGGGTCCGGCACGAAGCGTTCGGCAGTCAGCGCGGCGCGGTTGTGGTAACCCCACGCCAGACCGGCATGGCCGATGTGCAGCTCGCCGCTGCAACCTTGGGCGACCGGGTTGAAATCGGCGTCCAGCACGTACCACGACAGGTCGGGAATCGCCTCGCCAATCGGGCTGGCCGGGTTCTGCGTGTCGGCCTCGGCTATTGGCCTGTAGGTGACATGCACGGTGGTTTCGGTAATGCCGTACATGTTGACCAGTTGTGGCGTCTGATCGCCGAAGCGTTCGAACCAAGGCTTCAGGCTGGCGACGTCCAGCGCCTCACCACCGAAGATGACTGTCTGCAGCGACATCGACATCGGCGAATCGCAGGCCACGCGCATCAGTTGCTTGAACGCCGAAGGTGTCTGGTTGAGCACCGTAACCTGCTGCTCGACCAGCAGCGCATGAAACTCTTCCGGCGAACGGGTCACTTCGCGGGGCACGATGACCAGTCGGCCGCCATGCAGCAGCGCGCCGAAAATCTCCCACACAGAGAAGTCGAAGGCGAAGGAATGGAACAGCGTCCACACGTCTTGCTCGTTGAAATGGAACCAGTCATCCGTCGCGGCAAACAGGCGCATCAGGTTGTGATGGGCGAGCAAGGTGCCTTTGGGTTTGCCGGTCGAGCCCGAGGTGTAGATCACATAGGCCAGGTTGTCCGGCGTAGTCTGATTGTGCCGGTTTTCCGTGCTGTAGCCGTCCAGTGCGTCAGCCAGATCGAGCGTCTGCACCTGTTCGGGGATCGGCAGTTTGCCAAGCAGATGCGCCTGGGTCAGCAACAGCTCGATACCGCTGTCCTGCATCAGGAAGCTCAAACGATCCTGCGGATAATCCGGGTCGAGCGGCACGTAAGCGCCACCGGCCTTGAGGATGGCCAGCAGGCCGACAATCATCTCCAGACCGCGCTCGGCGGCCAGCCCGACGCGCACATCCGGGCCGACGCCCTGTTCGCGCAGTTTGTGCGCCAGTTGGTTGGCACGCTGGTTGAGCTGCCGGTAACTCAGTTGCTCATCGCCAAAGCTCAGGGCGATGGCCTGCGGGTTACGCTCGACCTGGGCCTCGATGCGTTGATGCGCGCAGTGCTCGCTTGGGTAGACCGCAAGATCGCGGTTCCAGTCACGCAGGGTGTTCTGGCGTTCCTCGGCGCTCAGCAATGGCAGGTCAGCGATACGCTGATTGACGTCGTGGCACATGCCGTTGAGCAGGTTGCGCCAGTGGCTGGCCATGCGCTCGATGGTCGATGCGTCGAACAGGTCGGTGGCGTAGGTCAGTGCGGCTGTCAGGCCGTCCGGGCGTTCGCAGGTGTCGAGGGTCAGGTCGAACTGCGCGGTGTGCTTGTCGGACACCTGATATTCCAGACGCAGCCCTGCCAGCTCACGGCTCTGGTTGTGGCCTTCGCTCTGGTGGTTGCAGGCCACCTGAAACAGCGGGCTGCGGCTCAGGTCGCGCTGCGGTTGCAAGGCTTCGACCAGTTGTTCGAACGGCAGGTCCTGATGGGCCTGCGCCTGCACAGCGGTGTGTCTGACCTGCTGCAACAGCCCGGCCACGGTGGTCTGCGTGGTGAATTCGGCCTTGAGCACCTGGGTGTTGACGAAGAAGCCGATCAGCCCCTGGGTTTCGCTGCGGGTACGGTTGGCGACCGGCACGCCGACGCGTATATCGGCCTGACCGCTGTGGCGATGCAGCAGGGTCTGAAACGAGGCCAGCAACAGCATGAACAGTGTGATGCCCTGTTGGCGCGCCAGGGTCTTGAGGTTATTCAACAGCGCGACATCCAGTTCCACATTGAGTCGCGCACCTTCGTAACTGCGCAGTGCCGGACGCGGTCGATCAGTGGGCAATTCCAGAATCGGCTGTTGCTCGCCCAGTTGCTGCTTCCAGTACGCCAGCTGGCGCTCCCGCTCGCCCATTTCCAGCCAGTTGCGCTGCCAGAGGGCGTAGTCGGCGTACTGGATCGGCAACGGCGCCAGTTTGATCTCGCGGCCCAGCGTGGCGGCCTGATAGCACTGCATCAGTTCGTCGACCATGATCGGCATCGACCAGCCATCGGAGACGATGTGGTGCTGGGTCAATACCAGTACATGCTCCTGCGCGCTCAGCCTGAGCAGCCTGACGCGCAACAGCGGTCCGTGTTGCAGATCGAAAGGCCGTTGTACTTCCTGATCCACATAACGCTCGACCGTTTCGCCAGCCGCCAGTTGCTCGACACCGAGCGCAAACGCCGACGCCGGGTGCACCACCTGCTGCGCTTCATCGCCCTGCTGTTCGAAGGTCGTGCGCAGGGTTTCGTGACGCTCGATCAGTTGCTCCACGCTGCGTCGCAATGCCTCGACATTCAGCGCACCGTGCAGGCGCAGCGCCAGCGGAATGTTGTAGGCCGCGCTGTGCGGTTCCAGTTGCCAGATGATCCATTGCCGCTGCTGCGCGTAAGAGAGCGCGGACGGCGCCTGCGTCTCCCGCACGGCAATCGGCGTGACCCCGTAGAGATTCACCCCTTGACGCTTGAGCAGCACCGCCAGCGCCTTGCGTTCACGGGCGGACAGCGATTTAACGGAGTCAAGCAACTGTTGCACTGGGGTCTCTCCTGCTAAGCAATCAAATTATCAATTTCCTCCGCTGATAAACGTTTGAGTGCCTCCAGTGATTTAGTCAATTCGTCCTGCGCGTGGTCACTTTCGCCATTTTTTTCCTGCAGCGTGGCGCAGAAGTCCGCCAGCAGCGGTTGCTCGAAGACATCCTTGAGGCTGACCTCGTGCTGCAACTGTTCGCGCACCCGCACGAGCATCTGCACCGCCAGCAGCGAATGGCCGCCGAGCTCGAAAAAGTTGTCGCTACGCCCGACCCGCTCGAGTTTCAACACATCGGCCCAGATCGCGGCCAGTTGCTGCTCCAGCTCGCCCTGCGGCGCGCTGTAGGTAGCCTGTAACTGGCTGGCGTCCGGCGCAGGCAGCGCCTTGCGGTCCAGCTTGCCGTTGGCGGTCAGCGGCATGCTGTCGAGGACGATGAAATGGGTGGGCACCATGTAATCCGGCAGGTGCGCCCGGAGTTGGCTTTTCAGCGCTTCACGCAGGGTTGTCTGATCCTGATCAGGCTCAGTAGGCACCAGGTACGCTGCTAATTGCCCGTCGAGCGCCAGCACGCTGACTTCGCGCACAGCCGGGTGCGCCTGCAGCCGCGCTTCGATTTCACCCAGTTCGATGCGGAAGCCACGAATCTTCACTTGGTGGTCGATGCGCCCGGCGTATTCGATAGTTCCAGCAGCGCGATAACGCGCGAGGTCGCCGGTGCGGTACAGGCGGCCACCCTCGCTGGAAAACGGATCCGGCACGAAGCGTTCGGCAGTCAACGCGGCGCGGTTGTGGTAACCCCGCGCCAGACCGGCATGGCCGATGTGCAGCTCGCCGCTGCAACCTTGGGCGACCGGGTTGAAATCGGCGTCCAGCACGTACCACGACAGGTCCGGAATCGCCTCGCCAATCGGGCTGGCCGGGTTCTGCGTGTCGGCCAGCGTGATCGGTCGATAGCTCACATGCACGGTGGTTTCGGTGATGCCGTACATGTTGATCAGTTGCGGTGATTGATCGCCGAAACGCGCGAACCAGGGCTTCAGACTGGCGACGTCCAGCGCCTCGCCGCCGAAGATGACTGTCTGCAGCGACATCGGTAGCGATGAATCACAGGCCACGTGCATCAGTTGCTTGAACGCCGACGGCGTCTGGTTGAGCACCGTAACCTGCTGTTCGACCAGCAGCGCATGAAACTCTTCCGGCGAACGGGTCACTTCGCGGGGCACGATCACCAGTCGGCCGCCATGCAGCAGCGCGCCGAAAATCTCCCACACCGAAAAGTCGAAGGCGAAGGAATGGAACAGCGTCCACACGTCCTTTTCGCTGAATTCGAACCACTCATCCGTGGCCGCGAACAGGCGCATCAGGTTGTGATGGGCGAGCAAGGTGCCTTTCGGTTTGCCAGTCGAGCCCGAGGTGTAGATCACGTAGGCCAGGTTGTCCGGCGCGGTTTTATTGATGGGATTTTCCGTGCTGTAACCGTCCAGTGCATCAGCCAGATCGAGCGTCTGCACTTGGGCTGGGATAGGCAGTTTTTCTAGCAACGGCGCCTGAGTCAGCAACAGTTCGATACCGCTGTCGTGCATCAGAAAGCTCAGGCGATCCTGCGGATAATCCGGGTCCAGCGGCACGTAAGCGCCGCCGGCCTTGAGGATGGCCAGCAGACCGACAATCATTTCCACACCGCGCTCGGCAGCCAGCCCGACGCGCACATCCGGGCCGACGCCCTGCTCACGCAGTTTGTGCGCCATCTGGTTGGCGCGCTGGTTGAGCTGCCGGTAACTCAGTTGCTCATCGCCAAAACTCAGGGCGATGGCCTGCGGGTTACGCTCGACCTGGGCTTCGATGCGTTGATGCGCGCAGTGCTCGCTCGGGTAGCGCTGCACGCTTTGTGTCCAGGCGGTCGGCAATGCCAGTTCGCTGAGTCGCGTGGTTGCCGATGCGCAAAGGCTCTGCAGCAGGTGATCGAAATGCGCCGCCAGTTGCAGAATGCCTTCAGCGCTGAAGTGCTGGCGGTCGTAACTGAAACGCACCGACAGCACCTCATTGGCCTCGACCACCAGGGTCAGCGGGTAATGCGCCTGCTCCTGATTGCGCAGGTCGCTGAAGGCCAGACCGTCCGGCGCACGCTGCAGGGCTTCGGACACCGGGTAGTTTTCGAACACCAGAATGTTGTCGAACAACGCCTCGCCACTGTTGCGCGCCCAGCGCTGGATGTCATACAGCGGCGTGTGCTCATGCTCGCGCAGCGCAAGGTTCTTCGCCTGCACTTGCTGCACCCAGTCGGCCACCGTCTGCTCGGCTCGCGGGCTGGCGATGACCGGCAAGGTGTTGATGAACAGCCCCAGTTGTTCTTCGACACCCGGCAACTCGGCCGGACGCCCGGCCACGGTCGCGCCAAAGGTCACGCTGGACTGGCCGGTGTAGCGTTGCAGCAACAACAGCCAGGCCGATTGCAGCAGCGTATTGAGGGTCACGCGCTGCTCGCGGGCAAACGCGTTCAGGCGTCGGGTGCCATCGGCATCGATCAACTGGATGTAATCGCCGTAGCCCCCTCCCTGCGCCGAAGACTTGAACGCTTGCAGCAAACGGGTCGGCTCGTCCAGTTCCGCCAGCTGCGCAGTCCAGAAACGCTCGCTGAGGGCGGCGTCCTGATGCTGCAGCCACTGAATGTAATCACGATAGCGGCCTGCCTGTTTCGCTGGCATCTGGCCGCTGTAGCGCTGCAGCACTTCACCGAGCAGGCGCGAGCTGCTCCAGCCATCCATGAGGATGTGGTGGCTGGTATACACCAGATGCCAAGCGTCGGCGGCGGTACGCAACACGGCCAGGCGCAACAATGGCCCTTGCGCCAGATCAAAACCCTGCTGACGGTCGGCCTGCGCCCAGTCGTCAAGCCAGCTTTCTGGCTGGCCACGCGCATCCAGTTCGACAAAGGGCAGCGTCACCTGGCGCTGCACCACTTGCAGCGACTGTTCGCGCTGACTGACAAAACAGCTGCGCAGCACGTCGTGATGGTCCACCGCGGCCAGCCATGCGCTGCGGAAACGCGGCACATCCAGCCCACCAATGTTCACCCGCAACTGGTTGATGTAGTTGCCCGCGCCCTCATCGAACAGCGAATGAAACAGCATGCCCTGCTGCATCGGCGACAGCGGGTAGATATCCTCGATCTGGCCCGCCGCAATCGGCAGACCGTCAAGCTGCGCCTGGGTGAGGCGCGCCAGCGGGAAGTCCGACGGCGTGACGCCTTGATGCCCGGCCGTGCAATGTTCGATCAGGGTGGTCAGCGCCTGCTCGTAGCGACGCGCCAGGGTGTCGATGGTCGAGGCGTGGTACACCTCGCGGCTGAAGCTCCAGTCCAGTTGCAACTGGCCGTCGAATACCTGGCCGTTGAGGCTCAGCCAGTTGCCCAGCGGCCCGTCCTCGCACAGCGCAGTGCCTGCACTGTCGGCACTCGGTACGAACAGCGCGCCTTGATGTTCGTTGAAGCTGCCGTCGAACTGGCCCAGGTAATTGAACGTGACCCGCGCCTGCGGCAAGGCAGCCAGTTGCTGCGCGAAAGACGCCTCGCCCATATAGCGCAACACGCCGTAACCAATGCCCTTGTCGGGCACTGCACGCAATTGCTCCTTGATGCCAGACAGGCTTGCACCCGGCGCGATCTGCGGCGTGAGGCGCACTGGAAACAGGCTACTGAACCAGCCGACGGTGCGGCTCAGATCAGTCTCGTCGAACAGGTCTTCACGGCCATGCCCTTCCAGCTGGATCAGCACCGAGGGCTGCTGGCTCCATTCGCAGAGGACCTGGGCCAGCGCCGTCAGCAGCAGGTCGTTGACGTGCGTGCGGTACGCGGCAGGCGCGACTTTCAGCAGCTTGTGGGTCAGGTCCCTGCTCAGCCATGACGACGCATGGGCCGCGTCGCGATTGCGCATCGTGCCTTCGGGCTTGTCGCGAGGCAGCGGCTGGTCCGCGCCCTGCAAGGCCTGCAGCCAGTAATCGCGCTCGGCCTTCAGCGTCTGGCCGGTCGCGTACTGTTGCAATTGCTCGGCCCAACGCTGGAGCGACGTGGTTTTTGCCGCGAGTGCTACCGGCTGGCCTTGCGCCAGGGCGAGGTACGCCTGTTGCAGGTCTTCCAGCAACACCCGCCATGACACGCCGTCCACCAGCAGATGATGAATCACCAGCAGCAGGCGCTGTTCGCCTTGCGGCAGGTGGATCAGCACGGCACGCAATAGCGGTCCGTTTTTCAGATCCAGGCTGCGTTGCGCCTCATCGGCCAGCTCAGGCAAGCGCTCGATGCTGTCCAGCTCATGGGTCCAGAGCAGCTCGCAAGTATTCGGGGCGCCGAAGGTGGCCTGCCATTGGCCGTTCTGCTGGGTGAAACCCAGACGCAGTGCGTCGTGCTGTTCGACCAACGCAGTCAATGCCGACTGAAGATGAGCGGCCTCCAGCGTTTGCAACGGCTTGAGCATCAGCGCCTGATTCCAGTGCTGGCGCTCGGGGATGTCCAGTTCGAAGAAACGTACCTGAATCGGCAGCAACGGCAACGAACCGCTGATCTGCTCTGCCACAGCGACGGGCTTTTTCTGAATCAGTTTTGCCACCGAAGCCAGTTGGCCGATGGTCTGTTTTTCGAATAATTGCTTGGGGCTGAGCTTGATGCCCTGGCGCTTGGCGCGGGCGATGATCTGCAGGCTGAGGATCGAATCGCCGCCCAGTTCGAAGAAGTTGTCGGTGCTGCCGACCTGTTCCAGTTTCAGCACGTCCGCCCACACGGCGGCGAGCTTTTCCTCGATCTCGCCGACCGGCGCGGTATAACGCTGTTTGACCACGCCAGGCTTGGGCAAGGCGCGCTTGTCGAGCTTGCCGTTGGCGGTCAGTGGCAGACTGTCCAGCAGCATGATCTGCGCGGGCACCATGTAGTCCGGCAAGCACGCAGTCAGTTGCTCGCGCAGGCTGTCGACACTCAGGTCCGCCCCGCCTGCCGCCACGCAATAGGCCACCAGTTGCAGGCGGGTCTGATCGTCATCGATGGGTAACGCCAGTACGCTGACCTGCGCCACCGAAGGCAGGCCCAGCAACACCCGCGCGACCTCTGCCGGCTCGACACGATAACCGCGCACTTTGACCTGATCGTCAGCCCGGCCGATGAATTCCAGCAGGCCCTGATGATTGCGGCGCATGCGATCACCGCTGCGGTAGGCGCGCGTGCCGTCCTGCGCGAACGGGTCCGGCACGAAGCGCTCGGCGGTCAGCGCAGGCTGGCCGATATAGCCCAGCGCCACGCTGTCACCGCCGATGTACAGCTCGCCGGCGACCTGAGTGCCGACCGGGTTCAGCACGTCATCCAGCACGTAGGCGCTGGCCCCTGGCAACGGCGTGCCGACCGGCACGCTGCGCAGAGGATTGCCAGAGTGTGCAGTGCTCTGTGGGAAACATGGGAGCTGTGGGAGCGAGCTGGGCGACGCTTCGCTTGCTCGCGAAGAGGTTTGTACATTCTTGCGAGATGGGAAAGCCGGACTATCGCTTTCGCGAGCAAGCTCGCTCCCACAGGGATTCGAGTCCGCTTTCAATTTTTGATCAAGGCATGATGAAGCTGGCACCTCATAAGTCAGCACACCAACAGTGGTTTCGCTCGGCCCGTAGTGGTTGATCACCCGGCAACCCGGCTTGAGCTGACGCACCTGTTCGACCAGCGCCGGCGAGCAGGCTTCGCCGCCGACGATCAGTGCGTGTTGCGGCAGTACGTCGGCTGGCTGGCCGGCCTGCAACAGCGCGGCCAGATGACCGGGGACGATTTTCAGCACGCCCACCTGATGCTCGGTCATGTAGGCCGCAAAGGCATCCGGGTCGAAACCCAGCGCCTCGGTCAGCACGTGCAGCGTGCGCCCCGAACACAGCGCACCGAACAGCACGGTATGGCCGAGGTCGGCGGCGATGGTCGAGACCAGGGCCATGCTCGCCTCGGGGGCCAGTTGCAACTGCTCCAACAGGCCGCGCAGGTAACTGGCCAGCGCGTTTTGGCTGACCAGCACCCCTTTAGGCTGGCCAGTCGAGCCGGAGGTATGAATCACGTAGGCGGCCGAATCGGCTGAAGGCCGGGTGTCAGGGCGGCTGACAGGCAGGTCCTGCCACAGCGCAGGCGTCCAGGTCAGGCCCTGACAACCGGCAACACCCAGCGACGTGTGCCGCACATCACCCTCAGCACACAGCAGCACCCTGGCCTGCGCATTGACCAGCATCTGTTGCAACCGCGCATCCGGGGCTTTGACATCCAGCGGCATGTACACGCCGCCGGCCTTGAAAATCGCCAGCACGGCGGTCAGCCAGTCCAGCGAACGCTCCATCAATACCGCGACCGGCTGGCCCTCACTGATGCCCATGCGGATCAGGTGATGAGCCAGCTGATTGGCGGCCTGCTCCAGTTGCAGCGTGGTCAGCGTGCGCTCCAGGCTGCGGGCTGCCTGGGCATGAGGTTGCCGTTCGACCTGCCGATCCCACAGTTGCAGCATGTGCGGCGCGGGTTCGCGAGCTTCGCGCCTCGGCTCGATCGCCAGTGCTCCCAGGCTGAACAGCGGTGCCTGCGGGGCGTCGAGCAGGGTTTCGAACAGCGCGAGCAGTTCCGGGATGAAACCTTCGACGGTGGTGCGTCGATACAGGTCGCTGGCGTAGGCCATGTCGCCGTGGATCAGTGTGCCATCATCCGTGATGTCCAGCGCCAGATCGAAATGCGCGCCCTGTTTGTCGAAGGCATATTCGCTGACCTCCAGCCCGGCCAGCCTGAGCGCGGTTTTCTGCTTGAGGACCACGTTCTGGTTGAACTTGGCTTGGAACAGCGGGTTGTGGCCCAGGCTGCGCTCGGGTGCCAGTTGATCGACCAGTTGTTCGAAGGGCACGTCCTGATGCGCCTGCGCACCGAACGAGGTGTCGCGAATCTGCGCCAGCAGGTCAAGGTAGCTCAGGCGTTCATCCACCTGGCAGCGCAAAACCTGAGTATTGATGAAGAAACCGATCAACCCTTCGGTTTCCGCGCGACCGCGGTTGGCATTCGGCACGCCGATGCGGATATCACGCTGCCCGGCCTTGCGCGACAGAAACAACGAAAAGCCAGCCAGCACCAGCATGAACAGGGTCATGCCCTGCGTGCGCGCAAAAGCGTTGAGCCGCCGCGACAGATCAACGCCGAAATCGAAGCGCAGGTGCTCGCCCTGATAGCTCTGCGTGGCCGGGCGCGGGAAATCCGGTGCAGCGTCCAGCAACGGTTGCTCTTCGCCCAACTGGTTACGCCAGTAGTCCAGCTGACGTGCGCCCTCGCCTGCCTCCAGCCAGCTGCGCTGCCAGATCGCATAGTCGGCGTATTGCAGCGGCAGTTCCGGCAGTGCGGGCTCGCGACCTTCGCAGTACGCCTGATAGCAGTGCACGAACTCCTGAATCATCACGTCCATCGACCAGCCGTCGGAGACGATGTGGTGCATGCTCACGATCAGCACATGCTCATCGCCCGCCAGGCGGAACAGGTGCGCGCGCAGCAGCGGCCCCGTACGCAGATCAAACGGCTGGCCGGTGACTGTGGCCACTTGCAGCGCCAGCTCGGCATCGCGCAGTTCGACATCGGCCAGACCGGCTAAATCAATGCTTTCCAATGCGACCGTCTGGTCGTGCAGCAGCAGTTGCTGTGCCTGATCGCCATCAGTCTGAAACACCGTGCGCAGCACCTCGTGGCGTTCGATCAGATGATCGAATGCGCGGCGCAACGCAGGCTCATTCAACGTGCCGTGCAGACGCAGGCCGGTGGTCATCTTGTACGCGTCGCTCGAGGGATCGAGCTGCCAGAGGAACAGCAGGCGTTGCTGAGCGAAGGACAGCGGAATGGCGCTGACATCATGCCGACTGACAGGCACCGGCAACAGGCTGAAATCCTTGCCTTCCTGGCGCAACCGGGCGAGGAACTGCTGGCGTTGCTCCAGCGACAGGCCGACAAAACGTTTCGCGATGCGTGCAGCAGTGGTCCCGGTCATGCGCCGAATTCCTCCAGTGAATCCATGAACTGGTCCATGTCGCTCCAGTCGTTGTCCGTGCTGTTGTCGGTCAGCGCTGCCACTTCGACGGCGAGCTCACTGAGCAGCGGTTTTTCAAACAGGGTGCGCAGCGGCAGGCTGACGCCCAGCTGCGTCTTGATACGGGCGATGACTTGTGCGGCGAGCAACGAATGCCCGCCCAGTTCGAAGAAGTGATCGTCCAGGCCCACCTGGGGTGCGTGCAGGACGTCCTGCCAGATGGCCGCCAGGCAGATTTCCACCTCGCTGCGCGGCGCCCGATAACGCGCCTGCAACTGGCTTGCGTCGGGGGTCGGCAATGCCTTGCGGTCCAGCTTGCCGCTGGGCGTCAGGGCCAGCTCCGGCAACAGCAGCATGTGCGTCGGCACCATGTAATCCGGCAGGCTGGCTTGCAACTGGCTGCGGATGCTCTGGCGCAGCGCCAACTGTTCGGCCTCTGTGGAGGCGGCAACGTCCGGCACCGCGTAGGCGACCAGCTGCGTGCTGCCCGCCAGTTCGACGGCCAGCACCACGGCCTCGCGCACGCCCGTGCATTGCTGCAGGCGTGATTCGATCTCGCCCAGTTCAAGGCGGAAACCGCGAATTTTCACTTGATGATCGACCCGGCCGATGTACTCGACAGCGCCATCGGCACGCAGTCGGGCGCGGTCGCCGCTGCGATACAGGCGCTCACCGCTGCCAAACGGATCGGCGACGAAACGTTCGGCGCTCAGACCCGGCTGGGCGTGATAACCCCGCGCCAGGCCAGGACCACCGATGTACAACTCGCCCACCGCACCTTGCGGCAGCAGGTTCATTTGATCGTCGAGAACATACAGGCGTCGTCCTGTCAGCGCCTGGCCAATCGGCACGCCGCGCCATGACACCTGCTGCGGGGTCAGCGTGCTGCAATCATGGATGCTCGACACCACGGTGGCTTCGGTCGGACCATAGGTATTGAGCAGCCGCACATGCCCCAGCCCGGCCTCGTGCCACAGGCGCAGACCTTCGACGGCCATGGCTTCGCCGCCGACATGCACCTGCCGTAGCGCGCCGTAATGCGTGGGCAGGCTGGCGGCGAAGTCCTGAACCAGCGTCAGCCAATAGGCCGCGGGCAAGTCGGCGAGGGTCACGCCATGCTCGACGATGGCCTGATGGAAGGTGGCGCTGTCCCACAGGCGTTCGTCACGCAGCACAACGGCCGCACCGCGACACAACGGTGGGTAGAACTGCTCGACGAAGCCGTCGAAGCTGTGGGTGGCGAATTGCAGGACCCGGTCGCCTTCGTGCAGGTCACTGTAGTCAGCACCCAGGGTGACGAATTCGGCCAGCGCCGCATGACTGATCGCCACGCCTTTAGGCCGCCCGGTCGACCCCGAGGTGTAGATCACGTAGGCCAGGCTGGCCGGAGCAATCGGGCCGTCGAGGTTGTGCACGCTGACGGTTTCGCTGTTCATTCGATCGATGCACAGGCATTGCATGTCAGCCAATTCAGGCAGCCCGGTCAGCTGATCGCTGTGGGTCAGCAGCAGTTTCACGCCACTGTCCTCCAACACATGACGCAAGCGTTCGCTCGGCGCATTCAGGTCCAGTGGCACATAGGCGCCGCCCGCCTTGAGCACGGCGAGCAGCGCCACGGGCATGTCCAGCGAGCGGCCCAGCGCCACGCCGACCAGCACGTCCGCACCGACACCCTGCTCGCGCAGCTGCCAGGCCAGACGGTTGCTGCGCTGGTTCAGTTCGGTGTAGCTCAGGCTCGGCGATTGACCTTCACGGGCGAGGATCAGTGCCAGTGCGTCCGGTGTGCGTTGTACTTGCGCTTCGAACTGGCGATGCGCGGGAGTTGTGGTGTCGGCTTTGGTGGCGTTGTCGACATCCAGCAGTTGCGTGCGCTCGTCGACCGAGAGCATCGACAGCTCGGCGATGGTCTGCAGCGGGTCGGCACAGACAGACGCCAACAGGTTGCGCCAGTGCCCGGCCAGGCGAGCGATGGTCGACTCGTCAAAGATGTCGGTGGCGTAGGTGAAGGCGGCATGCAGTTGCTCGCCTTCACCGCTGGTGGCCAGCATCAGGTCGCTGGCGGCAGCGTGCGAGCGCTGCGCCAATGCCTGTTGCCCGGCAGGCAGACTGGCCACGCGCAGGCCGCCGCTCAACTGTTTGTCGAGCAGGTCGGCCACCATCGGCTGGTGATTGAACATCACCTGAAATAAAGGGTTATGGCTCTGGCTGCGCTCCGGCTGCAGGGCGTCGATGATCGCATCGAATGGCAACTCCTGATTCGCCTGGGCACCGGTCGAGGCGTCGCGCACGATGTTCAACAGATCGACGAAGCGGGTCTGCGCCGTCACTTCACTGCGCAGTACCTGAGTATTGATGAAGCAGCCGATCAGCCCTTCGGTTTCGCTGCGGGTGCGGTTGGCGATCAGGCCGCCGACACGAATATCGGTCTGCCCGCTGTAGCGATGCAGCAGGCTTTTGAAGGCCGCCAGCAGCACCACGAACAGGGTCACGCCCTGGCGTTGCGCGAGGCCTTTCAGGTTGCGCAGCAACTCGGGCTCCAGCGCCAGTTCCAGGCGCGCGCCGTCGTGGCTGGGCAAGGCCGGATACGGACGGTCGGTGGGTAGCTCCAACAGCGGATGCTCTTCGCCCAGGTGTCTGCGCCAGTAGTCCAGCTGACGCTCCTGCTCACCGGCTTCCAGCCAGCTGCGTTGCCAGACCGCATAATCGCGGTACTGCACGAGCAGCGGCTGAAAAGGCAGCGGTTTACCGGCCAGCAGTGCGTCGTAGCCGCGCAGCCATTCGTCGATCAGCACGTTCATCGACCAGCCATCGGTGATCATGTGGTGCAGGTTGAGCAGCAGCAGGTGCTCCTGTTCGGCCAGACGCAGCACCTGCACGGTGAACAGCGGCCCACGCTGCAGATCGAAGGTTTGTGCGCCCTGTTCGGCCATGGCCTGCCGCGCACTGGCCCAGCGCTGTTCGGGCGGCAAGGCGCTCAGATCGGTCAGGCGGATGCTCACTGGCGCTGGCGGCGCAACACGCTGAAACGCCCGGTCGCCCTCCTGGCCGAAAGTGGTGCGCAGGCTTTCATGTCGCTCGACCAGCGCACTGAAGGCCCGCTCCAGCAGCGGCAGCTCCAGCGGACCGTTCAGGCACACCGACATCGGCAGGTTGTAGGCCGCGCTGTGCGGGTCCAGTTGCCAGAGAAACCACATGCGTTGCTGGGCATAGGACAGGCCATCACGCTCGGCCAGGCCGGCACAGGAAGGGATCGGGAACAGCGAGAAATCCATGTTCTCCTTGCGCATGCCGTCGAGGAACAGGCGGCGTTTTTCAAGGGGTAACTCGACAAAACGGCGAGCGAGTTTCTGGGCGTGTTCGGGGTTCATGGGTCGATCCTTGCTGAGTGGGGCTGACCGTCGGGCGGGGTCGTATCAACAAGAACGAATTGGCGAGGAAATATTTAGAAAGGTTCGTTGCGGTGGTAGCCGGGCGCTTCTCGTTCCTCACGCTCCAGCGTGGGAATGCAGTTCAAGACGCTCTGCGTCAAAAGAGGACGCGGAGCGTCCAGAACGGCGTACCGACGCGGAGCGTCGGCACGATAATCAATATTGAGCCTATCGTTCCTCACGCTCCAGTGGGAATGCAGTTCACGACGCTCTGCGTCGCAAGAGGACGCGGAGCGTCCAGAACGGCGTACCGACGCGGAGCGTCGGCACGATAATCAAAAGTCGGGCACGATGATCTATAGGCGGTTACTTATCCGAATGTCCCTGCGCCATGGCGACCACGACTTTGCGCTTGCCGGTGAAGGGTGCGCGGGAGTGGGCGGTGAGCATGTTGTCGAGCATCAGGACGTCGTTTTCCAGCCATGGGAAGCTGACGGTGCATTCGTCGAGTACGCCGCGGATTTCGTCCAGCAGGGTTTCTTCGAGGGGCGAGCCGTCGCCGTAGTAGACGTTGCGTGGCAGGTCTTCTTCGTCCACTACGTCGAGCAGGGTTTCGCGCACTTCCGGTTGCAGGTTGGAGATGTGGAACAGGTGCGCCTGGTTGAACCAGACGCTGTCATGGGTCACCGGGTGGCGCGATACTGCCTGGCAAATCTGCCGGGTACGCAGTTCGCCGTCGTCTTTCCATTCGCATTCGATGTTGTGCGCCCGGCAGTAGGCTTCGACCACAGACTCATCTTCGGTGTTGAATACCTGGCTCCATTCCACATCGAGCCCGTTGCCGTAGTTACGCACGTACATCAGTTTCTTTTCGACAAAGCGTTCGCGAATGCGCGCCGGGATGCGTCGGTAGATTTCGCGGCTGTCGGCGATCGGTGTTTCGCCACCCGTCTGCGCCGCGATCATGCTGTAGAACCAGATCTTCATCGGCCATTCCAGCGTGTACGCCTGCTCGTTGTGCAGCGGTATGCTCTGGTGCGCCGGGTACTCGGTCGAGGTGTACACGCCTTTGGTAACGTTGCTCCGCGGCGTAGAACCGAACTCGTAGTTAAGCAGCGGATCGCCGAAACCGGCGGCGAACTCGCGAAACGCTTCTGCGCCACCGACCTCGAAGCCGCGAAACAGAATCCCGCCGGCGCTGTACAGGTGCCCGGCGACCAGCGGCTTGAGTTCGCCCAGCGCTTCCATCAAGTCCAGACCGGGCTCGGGTGCCTGCACCAGCATCGGCAAGCTGCCCGCCCCTGCCAGCAACGGCCGGATATCCAAACTCAACGCATGACTCATGATGTTTCTCCCTTGATGGCAAAAGCGCCCGAGCCCCTGCGGCCTGGCGCAACACCAATGTCCAGATTGAACGTACTGCGCCGCTGAAAAATTAACCGTACCGCCCTATTCATGCGGCATGCGGAGGTGTTCGGCCGTCCTGAAACAATTTTTTGCATTTAAACGCAAAAAATTCCTATAGGAATTCAGTTCTCATTCGTCTTTGACTTAATGTGACGCTTTTATATCGCCCGCGCGTACAGACAGAGGGCACCGCCCTGCGGCCGCTCCACATCGTGAATCGAGATTGTTTATCCATGTCGAAGAAGTCCCGTTCAAAAATCTGGTTTCTCGTCCACAGCTGGCTGGCCCTGCCGATCTGGTTCTTCGTGCTGATCGTCTGTGTGACCGGCACGCTGGCCGTGGTCAGCAAGGAAATCATGTGGCTGGCCAACCCGGAGATGCGTGACAACCGCCCTTCCGATGATGCCCGGCGCCTGAACTTCGAACAGATTCGCGCCACCATCGAACGCAACCAACCGGACCTGATCGTCGGTACCATCATGCAGCCGGACGGCGACTACTTCGCCTTGAGCGTGTTCATCACCTACCCCGACGGGCGTTCGGTGCCGGCTTACGTCAACCCTTACACCGGGGTGATTCAGGGCATTACCCCGTCGTTCGACTTCCGCCGCTTCACCCGCGCGCTGCACGGCTGGTGGCTGGTGCCGTTTACCAACGGTTATTCGTGGGGCTGGTATCTGGTGTCGATTCTCGGCCTGCCGTTGCTGGCGTCGCTGGTGACCGGGCTGGTGGTCTACAAGAAATTCTGGCGCGGCTTTTTCAAGCCCGTGCGTTTTAGCCAGGGCCCGCGGATTTTCTGGGGCGACCTGCATCGCCTCAGCGGCGTCTGGTCGATCTGGTTCATCGCGGTGATTTCCATCACCGGCACGTGGTTTCTGATCCAGGCGATTCTGGGCGACAACCAGATCAGTATTTCCAGCAAATCCCAGGTCGCGTCGATCATCCCGCACAGCGCCGTACCACTGACTGCCGACGGCAGACCCGCGCCGACCATCAGCCTGGAGCGCGCCGTGGAAATCGCCAGGGAGCGGATTCCGGGCCTGGAAGCCAGTTTCATCACGCCGCCGTTCAATGCCTACAGCAACCTGCAGGTGGGTGGGCGCAGCTGGTATCCATTGATGTTCCAGACTGCCGAAATCAACCCGTACAGCGGCGAGATTGCCGCCTCGCACCTGCTGTCGGACCGCAACAAACTGGAGTTCGTCACCGAGTCCATGCGGCCGCTGCACACCGGTGATTTCGGCGGCATCTGGATCAAGCTGATCTGGGCGTTCTTCGGTCTGCTGCTAAGCATGATGGTGCTCAGCGGCCTGTTGATCTGGAGCAAGCGTACTGCACTGGCGACGCTCAACGCCCTCAAGCGTGAAACCCGAGCCCGCCCGGCAACGGCCGCTGCAACCCCACGAAACACCTCGCCCTCGCCGCTGGCGACCCGCACCCCGGAGAACAGCCTGTGAGCAAGGCCGCCACTGTTGCACAACCTGCATCGTCATTGAGTCGTTTCTGGCACAAATGGCGCTTCCATATCAACGTGCTGCTGGTGCTGATCCCGCTGGGTTTCATGCCCAAGTACTTTTCCGATAACGCGCTGGATCGCGGTGATCAGGGCCTTGGCCAGCGCGAGATCGGCGAGATTCAGGTCGGCCCGTGGAGCCTGCGCCTGGCAGAAGACCGCAACGAAGCGCCGCGCCTTTCCGGCCCATCGGGCTACATGAAAAGTTTCAATGCGGCGCTGTGCAACGCCTGCATCGACCGGGTCAAGGCCACTTATCTGCGCATCGGCAAACCGCGCAGCCTGCGCACCGCCGGGGTGATTTTCTTCGGTGGCGGCTACCGCATGAGCGCCTCCATGCAGATTGCGCAAAACACCGATCCCGACGCCGAGCTGTGGATCACCATGGAAGGCTGGGACGGCGCCGTGCATCAGACCTCCATCCCCCTGCAACAGGCTTCGCCCAGCACCGTGGCGTGGCTGAAAAAACAAGGAGCCCAACCATGAGTGCCCGCCCTTCCCTGCGCTGGCTGACGGCCAGTGCCCTGTGCCTGCTTGGCCTGAGCAGCAACGCCCTGGCGCATAACCCGATGTGCGAATGCAAACAGATCGACACCGAGCAGATCCGCTGCACCGGCGGTTTTTCCGACGGCAGTGGTGCACCGGGTGTGACCCTGGACGTGATCGGCTACGACGAAACCATTCTGGTGCCCGGCAAGCTCGGCGAAGACTCGACCGTGACCTTCAAGCGCCCGGCTTCGGAGTTCTACGTGCTGTTCGACGCCGGACCCGGTCACGTGGTGGAAATCGATCAGGCGGATATCCAGGCCCCATGAGCGCACCGACCCGACATATCGTCCGTCCGGCAGGCGCCGGGCATGAAACCCTGTACGTCCTGTTGCTGTGCCTGCTGATCCTCGGCAGCGCTGCCGGCGTGATCAGCCTGCACCGTGATACTCAGGAAACGCACAGCGTCTCCAGCCATCAACTGGACGCACGACGCGACCTGAGCGCTGCGGAACAAGGCATTTACGCCGACCTGCGCGTGACCCTCGATGAAATCCGCCTGCTGGCCACCGAGCAGCAGACACCGATCACCCCAGAGCAACTGGGCGATGAAGGCTTTGCGCCGTTCGCCAAAGATGCCAGTTCGGTGAGCCGTGGCGATCATGCCTGGCAGATGATCGAGCGGTCCTATCTGGGGCTGAGCCGGACGCCGAGCGTGGCCGGTTCGTTTCTGATGCGTGTCGATTCCGGCGAGCAGCCGGACATCTGGATCAACCGCAACGCCTCGCCGGCGGCGGTCAGCGACCTCGGTGACCAGGCCCTGATCGATTCAGGCTGGAAACAGGTCGTCGCGCAATTCGATGCTGGCGTGACCCGTCAGCACCCGCACTGAAACTCCGCATTCCTTTGAAAGAAGACCGCTTGCCCATGCCTATTTCACTCAAACGCCGTCCCTTGCTGCGCGTCCTGCTGACGGGGCTGATGGTCGCCCTGCTGGCGCCGTCCGGCTTCGCCGCCGAACCGGCCAAACGCCTGCGCATCGGCATTACCCTGCACCCTTACTACAGCTACGTGAGCAATATCGTCGGCGACAAGGCCGACGTCGTGCCGCTGATCCCGGCGGGCTTCAACCCGCATGCCTATGAGCCGCGCGCCGAGGACATCAAGCGCATCGGTTCGCTGGACGTGATCGTACTCAACGGCGTCGGCCATGACGACTTTGCCGACCGCATGATCGCCGCCAGTGAAACGCCGAACATCAAGACCATCGAGGCCAACGCCGATGTGCCGTTGCTGGCGGCCACCGGGGTGGCGGCGCGAGGTGCCGGCAAAGTGGTCAACCCGCACACCTTCCTGTCGATCAGTGCGTCCATTGCGCAGGTCAACAATATCGCCCGCGAGCTGGGCAAGCTGGACCCGGACAATGCCAAAACCTACACCGCCAATGCCCGTGCCTATGGCAAACGCCTGCGCCAGATGCGCGCCGACGCGCTCGCCAAACTGACCAAGGCACCCAATGCCGACCTGCGCGTGGCCACGGTGCATGCCGCCTACGACTACCTGCTGCGCGAATTCGGCCTGGAAGTCACCGCCGTGGTTGAACCGGCGCATGGCATCGAGCCCAGCCCGAGTCAGTTGAAAAAAACCATCGACCAACTGCGTGAGCTGGATGTGAAAGTGATCTTCTCGGAGATGGACTTCCCGTCCACCTACGTCGAGACCATTCAGCGTGAATCCGGAGTTCGGCTGTACCCGCTGTCGCACATTTCCTATGGCGAGTACACCGCCGACAAGTACGAAAAGGAAATGGCCGGCAACCTCGACACGGTGGTACGTGCCATTCAGGAGTCGGGCGCATGACGGCTGCACAGCACCTCGACATCGTCAGCCAGGGGCCGGGCATCGAATTCAATCAGGTCAGCCTGACCCTCGGGCGCACCACGATTCTCGATCAGGTTCACTTCAATGTGCGCGCCGGCAGCGTACACGCACTGGTCGGCCCGAACGGCGGTGGCAAAAGTTCGCTGATCAAGACCCTGCTCGGGCAGACACCGCATCAAGGTCAGTTGAGCCTGCTGTGGCCTGCTGCCCCGGGCCTGATCGGCTATGTACCGCAGGCGCTGGAGTTCGACCGTGGCCTGCCGATGACCGTGGACGATTTCATGGCGGCCATGTGTCAGCGACGCCCGGCGTTTCTGGGCTTGTCGAAGCACTACGCAGCAGCGATTGGCGAGGCACTGGAACGGGTCGGCATGCAGGACAAGCGCAAACGGCGCATGGGCGCGCTGTCCGGTGGCGAGCGGCAGCGCGTGCTGCTGGCGCAGGGGCTGATTCCTGCGCCGCAATTGCTGGTGCTGGATGAGCCGATGTCGGCGCTGGATGAGGCGGGTATTCAGGTGTTTGAGCGGTTGTTGGGTGACTGGCGCCGAAGCGGATTCACGGTCCTGTGGATCGAGCATGACCTGGATGCCGTCAGGCGTCTGGCCGATCAGGTTACGGGGCTCAACCGACGCATCCTGTTCGACGAACCGGCCGCCACCGCGCTGACCCCGGAACGGCTGCTGACCCTGTTTTCCGCGCACCCGCGCACGATGGATAGCAGTGCCGGGAGGATCGCGTAATGGATTACGAAACCTTTCGCCTGTTCATTCAGGGCCTCGCCTCGTCCGGTTACCTGCCCGAGGCGCTGGCCTACGGTTTCGTGGTCAACGCCCTGCTCGCCGGGCTGTTGATCGGCCCGGTGCTGGGCGGTCTGGGCACGCTGGTGGTGGTCAAGCGCTTCGCGTTTTTCTCCGAAGCCGTGGGTCATGCGGCACTCACCGGGGTGGCGATCGGCATTCTGCTCGGTGAACCCTACACCGGCCCCTATGGTGCCCTGTTCGGCTATTGCCTGCTGTTCGGCATCGTCCTCAACTACCTGCGCAACCGCACCGGGCTAGCACCGGACACGCTGATCGGCGTGTTCCTGTCGGTATCCCTGGCACTGGGCGCGAGCCTGCTGCTGGTGCTGGCCGGCAAGATCAACGTGCACATTCTGGAAAACGTGCTGTTCGGCTCGGTACTGACCGTCAACGGTAACGACCTGCTGGTGCTGCTGATTGTCGGTTCGCTGGTCATGGGCCTGAGCCTGCCGCTGTACAACCGCATCATGCTGGCCAGCTTCAATCCGCAGCTGGCTGCGGTGCGCGGCGTGGCGGTAAAGACGCTGGATTACCTGTTCGTGATTCTGGTGACGCTGATTACCGTCGCGGCGGTGAAAGTCATCGGCGCGATTCTGGTCGGTGCGCTGCTGGTGATTCCGGCGGCGGCAGCGAGGTTATTGAGCCAGTCGCTGAAAGGCTTCTTCTGGATCTCGGTGGCCATCGCGACCATCAGCACCCTGTGCGGCATCCTGCTGCCCATCGTCTACGACCTGCCTGTGCCGTCCGGCGCGGCAATCATTCTGGTGGCGGGCATTGCTTTCGCCCTGGCCGCCATCGCTCGCGGCACGCTGCCGAGCCTGAAAGGGAATATTGGATAAATGCCCACGTTACGTACCTTGAGTCTGGCGCTGCTCATCACCGGCCTGTTCAGCAACAGCCTGCAGGCGGCCGACAGCAAAACCGATAAACCGCAACCGGTGCGAGTGCTGGCCAGCCTGCCGATCACTTATGGCCTGGGCGAAATACTGCTCAAGGACAGCGGTGTGGTGCTGGACCGCGCTGCCGCGGCCAACCTGCCGGGCTCGCGTCAGACCGCGTATTTCACCGGGCGTGGTGCCGATGCCTTGCGCGGGCTGGCGAACAACGCCGACGCGGTGATCGGCTTGCGCTCGATCTGGGCCGATGACCCGCTCTACCCCAATGCACGGCGCAGCAATATTCGTATCGTCGAGATCGATGCCGCACGTCCGGTGGACGGCAGTCTGCCGGGCATCGCCGTACAGCCGGGTCAGGGCACTGACGGATTGAACAGTCAGCCGTGGCTGGCGAGCAATAACATGGGGCGTATGGCGGATGTGCTGGCAGCGGACCTGGTGCGCCTGGCACCGGCCGCCAAACCGAAAATCGAGGCCAATCTGGCGGCGTTCAAACAGCAGCTACTCAAGCTCAGCGCCATCAGCGAAGCCGCGCTGGCCGGTGCCGATAATTTGAGTGTGGTGAGTTTGTCGGATCGCTTCGGCTATTTGATCAGCGGGCTGAATCTGGAGCTGATCGACACTCAGGCACTGACGGACGAGCAATGGACGCCAGAAGCCTTGAGCAAACTGAGCGCGACCCTGAAGGATAACGACGTGGCCTTGGTGCTCGATCACCGCCAGCCACCCGCGCCGGTCAAGGCCGCCATCGAGGCGGCTGGCAGCAAGCTGTTGGTGCTGGGGATTGACGGCGCTGACCCGCTAGCGGAGTTACAGGGTGATATTCAGGGGATTATCGGGGTGCTGGCTGGCAAGGAGTGAGATTATCGTTCCCTACGCTCCAGCGTGGAAATTGCAGTTCGCGATGCTCTGCGTCGCAAAGAGGACGCGGAGCGTCCAGAACGGCATGACGACGCTCTGCGTCGCACGATAGTTGAGTTGCCCGACGCAGCGCTTCAGCACGGAGTTGAGATTATCGTTCCTCACGCTCCAGCGTGGGGATGCAGTTCGCGACGCTCTGCGTCGCAAAGAGGACGCGGAGCGTCCAGAACGGCATGACGACGCTCTGCGTCGCACGATAGTTGAGTTGCCCGACGCAGCGCTTCAGCACGGAGTTGAGATTATCGTTCCTCACGCTCCAGCGTGGAAATGCAGTTCGCAATGCTCTGCGTCGCAAGAGGACGCGGAGCGTCCGGAACGGCATGACGACGCGGAGCGTCGCACGATAGTTGAGTTGCCTGACGCAGAGCTTCAGCACGAAGTTCAGATTATCGTTCCGCACGCTCCAGCGTGGGAATGCAGTTCTCGACGCTCTGCGTCGCAAAGAGGACGCGGAGCGTCCGGAACGGCATGACGACGCAGAGCGTCGCACGATAATCGGATTGTCCGTGCAGACCGACGCGGAGCGTCGCACGATAATCGAAGTATCCGTGCAGACCGTCAATCAGGCCGTCTGCGCTTCCATTTTCTGGCGCAGGCTCAGGGGGCGCATGTCGGTCCAGACTTCTTCGATGTAGGCCAGGCATTCTTTCTTGAAGCCGCTCTTGCCCACGGTGCGCCAGCCATTGGGGATCGCCTTGTAGTCGGGCCAGATGGAATACTGTTCTTCGTGGTTGACTACAACTTGAAAGACGATGTCTTCCCGATCGAATACTGAAGTCATTGCTACTCTCCATGTGTGTTCAGGGCTGCCGCGCCAATTCATGGCAGCTATAGGGATTGAACGTATCACTACGTCGAAAAATTAAACCTGGGCGACAGCGGCGTTCAGCGCACGGCCGAAGATCTCTGCCACTTCGTCGATCTGCTCGGCGGTGATGATCAGCGGTGGCAGAAAACGTACCACGCTGGCATGTCGACCGCCCAGTTCCAGAATCAGCCCGCGCTTGAGGCATTCACGCTGGATCAGCGGCGCCAAGCGCGAAAATAGCGGCGGATGACCCTGTGCATCGCGCGCACCGGACGGGTCGACCAGCTCGACACCGAGCATCAGCCCGCGCCCGCGAATATCGCCCAACTGCGGGAAGTCACGTTGCAAGGCACGCAAATGCCCGGACAGACGCGCGCCCATGGCTGTCGCGTGTTCGCAAATAGAGTGTTCCTGAAGATAGCGCATTACGGCAGAACCGGTAGCCATGGCCATCTGATTGCCGCGAAACGTCCCGGCGTGTGCGCCCGGCAGCCAGGTGTCCAGCCAGGAACGATAGACCACCACCGCCAGTGGCAAGCTGCCGCCAATGGCTTTGGACATGACCACCACGTCCGGGATGATCCCGGCATGTTCGAAGGCAAACATCTTGCCGGTGCGTGCGAAACCGCTCTGGATTTCATCGACGATCAGCGCCACGCCGGCCTTTTCGGTGATGCGTCGCACGCCGCGCAGCCAGTCCAGATCAGCGGGGATCACTCCACCCTCGCCCTGCACCACTTCAAGAATGACCGCTGCGGGCAATTGCACGCCGGCTTCCGGGTCATTGAGCAGGTTTTCCAGATAATGCAGGTTGGCGCGCACGCCCTGTTCGCCGCCAAGCCCGAACGGGCAGCGGTAATCATAGGGGTACGGCAGAAACTGCACGCCGGTGCCGAGCAAGGCACCCAGCGGCTTTTTCGGCCCCAGGCTGCCCATCAGGCTCAATGCGCCCTGGCTCATGCCGTGATAACCGCCCTGAAATGACAAGACCGTGCTGCGCCCGGTAGCGGTGCGTACCAGCTTCAACGCGGCTTCCACTGCATCGGTGCCGGTCGGGCCGCAAAACTGAATCTTCGCGTCATCGGCCAGCGCTGGCGGCAACAGGCCGAACAGGTCCTGAACGAACTGGTCCTTGACCGGCGTGGTGAGGTCCAGCGTATGCAGCGGCAACTCGTCGGCGATCACTTGCTGGATCGCTTCGATAATCACCGCATGGTTATGCCCCAACGCCAGGGTGCCCGCGCCTGCCAGGCAATCGATGAAGCGCCGCCCTTCGACGTCCTCGACGTGAATACCCTTGGCGCGTTTGAGCGCCAGCGGTATGCGCCGCGGGTAGCTGCGTGCGTTGGACTCCTGGCGACTCTGTCGGGCCAGCAGTGGCGATTCGTCGAACTGGTAGAGCGTCTCAGCCGCAGCCGGGGCAACCCGTGTCGGCTGATCATCGATAAACCTGGTAGCGACTGACATCTGTGCAACCCTCAATACGCGGCTTGAATGACCTGAAGCATGGGCGTTGGCGCATGCCGCTTCAGGTGTGTGTTCGTTCCTTGGAAAACGCGCCAGCGAGCTGCGGATTTACACTCAGTAACGAGTTTTTTATCCGCAGCCCCGGCGTCCCGACGAGAGGCTGATCAGAGCCCTTCCAGCTCCGCCATCAAGTCCGCCAGACGATCGAATTTCTGCTCGTCGACCTGTGCTCCACCAAGGCTTTCCAGGTGCTGCGCCAACGCCTGAACGGTGTTGAACTCGAACATTGCCCGCAACGGCACGTTACGTTGCAAGCGCTTCTGCGCACGGGTCACCACTTGGGTCGCGAGCAGCGAGTGCCCGCCCAGCTCGAAGAAGTTGTCGGTAATGCCCACGCGCTCGACCTTGAGCACATCGGCCCAGATCGTCGCCAGCTGCTGCTCCATTTCCGTCTGTGGTGCCTGATAATCCTGCTGCACCAGGCTGACGTCCGGCGCCGGCAGGGCCTTGCGGTGCAGCTTGCCGTTCGGGGTCAGCGGCATGGCTTCCAGCAGCACCAGATGCGTCGGCACCATGTAGTCCGGCAGGCTGGCCTTGAGGTGGTTTCTCACCTCGTCACGCAAGGCCTCGTGATCCTGCGTCGTGGAGCGCGGCACCAGGTAGGCCGCCAGCACCTTGCCCAATGGGCCAGCGACGTCCAGCACCACCGACTCGCGGATGGCCGGATGCTCCAGCAGACGGGTTTCGATTTCGCCCAGCTCGATGCGATAGCCACGAATCTTTACCTGATGATCGACCCGGCCGACGTACTCCAGCACGCCGTCCTTGCGCCGCCGCGCCAGGTCACCGGTGCGGTACAGACGCTCGCCCGGCGCACCGAACGGATGCGGCACGAACACCGGCACGGTGCGCCGCGGATCAGCGACATAACCGCGACCGACGCCGGCCCCTGCCACGCACAGCTCACCGACGGCACCCAGCGGCACGAGGTCCAGCGCATCGTCGAGCAGGTACAGGCGATTGTTGTCGGTCGGCGATCCGATCGGCAGATAAGCGCTGCGAGTGGACTGCGCATCGACCCGGAAAAACGCCACATCGTCGGAGCACTCGGCCGGACCATAGGCATTCACCAGGCCGATCTGCGGGTAACGTTGCAGCCACTGGCTGGCCAGTTCCGGCGGCATGGCTTCACCGGTCGGCAGCATCCAGCGCAGGCTGTCGAGCGCTGCCTGCGGTTCGGCGAGCAGGCCGGTGATCAGCGACGGCACGCTTTCCAGCACGCTGATGCGCTGCGCCTGAACATGCGCCAACAGCGCCTGCGGATCACGGGCGATGTCGTTCGGCACGATATCCACCCGAGCGCCAAACAGCGGCGCGGCAAGGAACTGCCAGACCGAAATGTCGAAACTCTGCGAGGCGGTCTGGGCGATCACATCGCGGTCGCTCAGGCTCAGGTAAGGCACTTTGCTCAACTGGTTATTGAGCATGCCGCGCTGCTCGACCATCACACCCTTCGGCAGCCCGGTGGAGCCTGAGGTGAAGATCACATAAGCGAGGCTGTCCGGCGCGCTGTAGCGACCAGGGTTGTGCTGCGCGGAATCGCTCTGCTGCACGTTTTCCCAGACCCGCAACTGCGGTCGACTCGCTTCGGGCAGCGCATCAAGCAGCGCCCTGCCCTGTTCCAGACACTCAGCGCTGCACACCAGCAGCGGCGTGGCGCTCTGGCCGATGATGCCGCTCAGGCGGGAGTTCGGCAGCGCCGGGTCCAGCGGCAGGTAGCCGGCACCGGCCTTGAAGCTGCCGATGATCATGCCCGGCAGTTCAACGCCACGCTCGGCGAGCACGGCAACCGGCTGATCGAAACCGACACCGGCCTCGATCAGGGCATGGCCCAGACGGTTGCTGGCGATATTCAGCGCGGCATAGCTGAGCTGACGATCCAGGCAACTGACCGCAATACGCTCCGGATGCGCCGCGACCTGCGCTTCAAACAGTTCTACATAGCTTTTATCCAGCGGGTAAGCATGGTCGCTCTGATTGCAGCCGTCGATCAGGAAAGCCCGCTCCTGCTCACTGACCAGCGCCAGCTCGGCCATGTCGCCATGAAAGCCTTCGACCAGCGCCAGCAGCAGGCGCTTGAACTCACCGAGCATGCCCTGCACGGTGGATTCGTCGAAATAGCGCTGATCGTAGGACAGGTGCAGGCCCAGGTCGTCGCCCGGATAGCAGACTGCAGTCAGCGGGTAGTTGGTGTGGGTGCGACCGGAATCCGAGGTGGCATTGAGGCTTTGCGCACGGTCCAGCACAGAGACCTCGACCGGCGCGTTCTCGAACACGAACAGGCTGTCGAACAGTGGCTGACCCTTGGGCAGCTCGCTGTTTTCCTGAATGGTCACCAGCGGCAGGTATTCGTACTCGCGCAGTTGCATGTTGCTGTCCAGCAACTGGCCGAGCCATTGGCGAACGCTGCAACGCTGATCGTCGGCCGGCATGCCGACACGCAGGGCGATGGTGTTGATGAACAAGCCGACCGTGCGCTGCATCTGCGGCAGTTCCACCGGCCGCCCGGCCACGGTAACGCCGAACACCACGTCGCGATCACCGCTCATGCGCCGCAGGGTCAGCGCCCAGGCCGCCTGGGCGAAGGTGTTGACGGTCAGTTGATGCTGCTGCGCCAGTTCGCGCAAGTGTGCGCCGTCGCGTTCATCGAGACGGGTGTAGCAGTCGCCCACCACCATGCCACCGCTGTCGCCCGCATGTTCACGCAGGAACGGCCGGTCGCTGGGGATCGGCGTGGGCCGCTCGAAGCCGCGCAGGTTATCTCGCCACCAGTCACGTGCCTGCGTCAGACCACGGCGTTGCAACCAGCCGATGTAGTCGCGATAGCGCGGTGCGGGGGCCAGTTGCGCATCGCGGCCTTCGCCCAGCGCGGTGTAAATGTCGAAGAAGTCGTTCATCAGCAGCGAGCGGCACCAGGCATCGATCAGGATGTGGTGGTTGCTCATCATGAACCAGTAGCGCGCCTCGTCGACGCGGATCAGGCGCAGGTGGAACGGCGGTTGATCGAGCAGCGCGAAACCGGCCTCGCGCTCGGACTTGAGCAGGGCCTGCAAGTGCGGCTCCTGCTGCTCCGCCGGCACGTCACGCCAGTCCAGATAATCAATCGGCGTGCTGCCCGGTTTATGAATGACCTGCAGCATGGTCTCGCCGATGTTCCAGCAGAACGAGGCACGCAGCGCTTCGTGACGGGCGATCACCGCTTGCCAGGCCTGGGCGAAACGCTGCGGGTCCAGCGCGCTGTCGATGCGGTAGCGGTCCTGCATGTAATACAGCCCGGTGCCCGGCTCCAGCAGGGTGTGCAGCAGCATGCCCTCCTGCATCGGGGTCAGTGGGTAGACGTCTTCGATCTGGCTTGGCGGAACCGGCAGCGCGTCGAGCTGCGCCTGATCCAGGGCAGCCAGCGGGAAGTCCGACGGCGTCAGGCCGCCGCTGCCATCGGCCAGGCAATGGGCAATCAGCGCCTGCAACTGACTCAGGTAATCCTGCGCCAGCGCTTCGATGGCAGCGGGTTCGTAGCGCTCGGCACTGAAGGTCCAGCGCAGCAACAACTCGCCGCCATACACCTGACTGTCGATGCTCAGTTCGTTGGGCAGCGGCGCCTGCGGATCGTGAGCCACACCTGTCGACTCTTGCAGCGGACGGAACAGCGCATCGTCAGCGAAGCTCTGATCGAACTGGCCAAGGTAGTTGAAGGTGATCGGCGCCACCGGCAGTGCCTGCATGGCGGCCTGGCTGGCGCTATCGGCCAGGTAACGCAGCACGCCATAGCCCAGCCCCTTGTGCGGCACCTGCCGCAGTTGCTCCTTGATCGCCTTGATCGAGTCGCCCGGTGCCGAATCGGCAGCCGGCGCTGGCGTCAGTCGCAGCGGATAGGCGCTGGTGAACCAGCCCACCGTGCGGGTCAGGTCGATGTCGTCGAACAGATTTTCACGGCCGTGACCTTCAAGCTGAATCAGTGTCGACGGCTGCCCGCTCCAACGGCAGACCACCTGGGCCAGCGCGGTCAGCAGCAGGTCGTTGACCTGGGTTCGGTAGGCACTCGGCGCCTGTTGCAGCAATTGCCGGGTACGTTCGGCATCGAGGCGCACGCTGACCGTCTGCGCATGACGATTCTGCCGACCACCCTGCGGGTTATGGCACGGCAGACTCGTCGCAGAACCGCCCAACTGGCGCTGCCACACATGCAGTTCTTCACGTAACGACTCATTGCCGGCGTAGGCCTGCAGACGCGCGGCCCAGTCGCGGAAAGCGCTGGTCTTCGCCGCAAAGCGCACCGGCGTCGCGTCGCGCAGTTGACGATAAGCGTTTTGCAGATCGTCGAGCAGCACACGCCACGACACGCCGTCGACCACCAGGTGATGAATGACCATCAGCAACCGTTGCTGGCCCTGCGGACCGTCGACCAGCAAGGCGCGCAGCAGCGGACCGTTGTGCAGGTCGAGGCTGCGCTGGGTGTCGGCGTACAGGGCTGCGCATTCAGCCATGTCGCTGACCTGCGCCTGAATCAACAGGGTGTCGGCTGTCACTGCGCGGTGTTCTGCCTGCCACGTACCCTCATGCTCGGTGAAACTCAGGCGCAGCGCGTCGTGTTGTTCGAGTAGCGCACGCAACGCCTGCGCCAGCAGGTTCGGGTCCAGCGCGCTGAGCGGCTCCAGCAGCAACGACTGATTCCAGTGCTGACGCTCGGGGATCGGCGTGTCGAAAAACCAGTGCTGAATCGGCGTCAAACCAGAATTACCGTCGAGCAGCCCCTGCTCGGCCTGAATCAGTTCGCGGGTGGTAGCCACGGCGGCCAGGGTCTGCACGGTCTGGTGCTGGAACAGATCACGCGGGCTGAAATGGATACCCAACTGACGCGCCCGGCTGACCACCTGAATCGACAGGATCGAGTCGCCGCCCAGTTCGAAGAAGTTGTCGTTGAGGCCGACTTTCTCCACGTTCAGCACCGCACACCAGATCGCCGCCAGCTGCTGCTCCAGCTCACTGGCGGGCGCTACGTAGTGTTGACGATTGAGTTCCGGGTCCGGTGCAGGCAAGGCACGGCGGTCGAGTTTGCCGTTGGCGGTCAGCGGCATGCTGTCGAGCAGGATCAGGTGGGTCGGCACCATGTAGTCCGGCAGTTGCGCCTTGAGGTGCGACTTGAGCGCTTCACGCCATTGCGCCTGCTGCTCGTCGCCCTGCCCGGCTACATCGCTGACCAGATAGCCCGCCAGTTGCTTGCCTGATGGCGTGTCCAGCGCCAGCACGATGGCTTCGCGAACGGCTGCGTGCTCCAGCAAGCGGGTTTCGATTTCACCCAGTTCGATGCGGAAGCCGCGAATCTTCACCTGATGGTCGATACGCCCCAGGTATTCCACCAAGCCGTCGGCGCGCTGGCGCACCAGATCGCCGGTGCGGTACAGACGCCCGCCATTGCTGGCAAATGGATCGGCCACGAAGCGTTCGGCAGTCATGCCGGGGCGCTGGTGATAGCCCTGCGCCAGGCCCGCTCCGCCAATGTACAGCTCGCCGCTCGCGCCTTGGGGTACCAGCGCAAGATCGGCGTCGAGAATGTACGCCACCCGTGCGCCGACCACGCGCCCGATCGGCACGCTGGCTTCGCCCTCCTCCAATTGTTGCGGGGCCAGGCTGGCCAGCGGCATGACCACAGTTTCGGTCGGGCCATAGGCATTGAATAATAGCTCGGGCTGGAACACCGCACGGATGCGTTGCAGGTGTTCGCCGGTCAGCGCTTCGCCGCCGGTGATGCACATGCGCACCGGCAGGGTCTGGCCCTGGGTCGCCAGCCACTGCGCCAACTGGCTGCCGTAGCTGGGCGTGAAACCGAGAATATTGACCTGCTGCTGGCGAATCAGCGTGCAGATTTCTTCGGCGTCCCACTGCCCCTGAGCACGCAGCACCACACGGGCGCCGCTGAGCAAGGGCACCAGCAGGCGCTCGGTGGCGGCATCGAAATTGATCGAATAGAAATGCAGCTCGCAATCGTCAGGGCGCATGTCGAAGCGCCGGATCACCGCCTGGCAATGCATGGCGATTTCACCATGGGACACCACCACGCCCTTGGGTTTGCCGGTCGAACCGGAGGTGTAGATCAGGTACGCCTGATGCTGCGGCAGGCTGATGAACGGCAGCTCATCGGACGAGAAAGACGCCAGCGACGGCTGATCGTCTTCCAGGCACCAACGGGCAACACCGGCAGGCAACTCGCCCAGTGCGGCAAACAGGGCACGGTCGCTCAACAGCAGGCCAACGCCGCTGTCTTCGATCATGTAGTGCAGGCGTTCCAGCGGGTATTCCGGGTCGAGCGGCACGTACGCACCACCGGCCTTGAGGATCGCCAGCAGGCCGACGACCATGTCCAGCGAACGCGGCAGCGCCAGACCGACGCGAATCTGCGGGCCGACGCCGCGCTCGCGGAGCATCCAGGCCAGTTGGTTGGCCTTGGCGTCCAGCTCGGCATAGCTGAGGGTTTGCCCGGCGAACGTCAGCGCCGGCGCGTCTGCACGCCGGTGTGCCTGTTCGGCGAACAGGCTGTGAATGCATTGGTCGAGCCGTTGCTCACCCGCTTCGACGCCGAGGCTGTCGAGCAGGTGCTGACGCTCTGTCTCCTGCAACAGCGGCAATTCACTCAAACGCTGTTGTGGATCAGCAAGCAGCGCCTGCAGCAGGTTCAGCCAGTGCTCGGCCATCTGCGCGATGCGCGGCTCGTCGAAGAGATCGGTGCTGTAGGTCAGGCAGCAACCCAGACGGTGATCCAGCTCGGTGACCTCCAGATTGAGGTCGAACTTGGTGGCTCGCGCATCATTGACCAGGTACTCGACAGTCATGCCCGCCAGTTCGCGGCTTTGCTGGAATTCCCAGCGCTGCACGTTGCACATCACCTGGAACAACGGGTTGTAGGCTGCGCTGCGTGGCGGTTGCAGGGCTTCGACCAGATGATCGAACGGCAGGTCCTGATGCGACTGGCCTTCGATCACCGTGTGGCGAACCTGTTCGAACAGCTGGGCGACGCTCATCTGCCCGTCAAGCTGCACGCGCAGCACCTGGGTATTGAGGAACGCGCCGATCAGCCCTTCGCTTTCCGGACGAATGCGGTTGGCCACCGGCGCGCCGATGCGCAGGTCGTTCTGGCCGCTGTAGCGGTACAGCAATACCGCCAGGGTGGCGGTCATGGTCATGAACAGGGTCAGGCCGTTGCGGGCATTGAATGCACGAACTTTCGCGGCCAGGTCGGCGTTCAGGTCGAAGCGGTACAGCTCGCCTTTATGGCTTTGCACCGGCGGACGCGGCCGGTCCGCAGGCAGCTCCAGCAATGGATGCTCGTTGCCCAACTGCGCGGTCCAGTAATCGAGCTGGCGCTGGCGCTCGCCGGCTTCCATCCACTGCCGCTGCCAGACGCTGTAATCCAGGTAGTGCACCGCCAGCGGCTCCAGCGGCGATGGTCGTCCTTCAAGGAAGGCTTCGTAAAGCTGCCCCAGTTCGCGGGCGAAAATGTCCATCGCCCAGCCTTCGGTGACGATGTGGTGCAGGGTCAGGACGAAGTAATGCTCAAGGTCGCTCGCCTTGGCCAGACACGCGCGCAACAACGGTCCGGTTTCCAGATCGAAAGGCTGGTGCGCCTCACTGTCGGCCAGTGCCTGAATGCGCTGCTGACGAAGCTCGGCGGGCAATGCCGAGTAGTCCTGCCATTGCACGCGCAGGGCGGACTGCTCGCTGACCTGCTGACACGCAACACCGTTGACGCTCGGGAACGTGGTGCGCAGGGTTTCGTGGCGCAGGATCAAGGCTTGCAGCGCTGCCTCGAAGCACTCGATGTTCAGCACGCCTTTCAAGCGCGCCATGCCGCCAACGTTGTAGGCCGGGCTGTCCGGCTCCATCTGCCAGAGGAACCACATGCGCTGCTGGGAATAGGACAACGGCACCGGCTGGCTGCGGTCGACACGGGCAATCGGTTGCAGGCTGCTGCGTGCGCCGGACTGCTGTATGGCCTCAACCTGCTCGGCAAACGCGCCCAGCTCGCTGGCTTCGAACAGCGCCCGCAACGGCAAATCGATGTCGCAGGCCTGGCGCACGCGGGAAATGATCTGCGTGGCCAGCAACGAGTGCCCGCCCAGCTCGAAGAAATCATCGCGCAAGCCGACACGCGGCACGCCCAGCACCTGTCGCCAGATCGCGGCGATCTGTTTTTGCAGGTCGGTCTGCGGCTCGACGTGCTCGCGGGTCTGCCATTGCGGCTCGGGCAAGGCGCGACGATCCAGCTTGCCGCTCGGGCTCAGGGGCATGCTGTCGAGGCGCACCAGCTGCGCCGGGACCATATAATCCGGCAGCTCAAGAGCCAGCGCCGACTTGATCCGCTCAGCCTCGACGTTCTGCCCTGCTTCGGCGGTGTAGTAACCGATCAGTTGCGGCCCGGCAACGGTTTCGCGCAGCAGCACGGCTGCCTGGCCTACGCCTGGCTGGGCCAGCAGGCGCGCCTCGATCTCTTGTGGTTCGACGCGGAAACCGCGCAGTTTGACCTGCTTATCCAGACGACCGAGGTATTCCAGCGCGCCATCGGCGGCCCAGCGCACCAGGTCACCGGTGCGATACAGGCGCTCACCCGCTTGCCCCAGCGGATCGGCGACAAAGCGCTCGGCAGTCAACCCGGGACGCCGCAGATAGCCACGCGCCAGACCAGTGCCGCCGATGCACAGCTCCCCGGCCACCCCGCGTGGCAGCGGATTCAGTTCGCTGTCCAGCACCCGGCACAGCACGTTGCCCAGCGGGCGGCCGATCGGCGAGCGCAGGCCGTCGCTGATCCGGCACTGCCAGTGGGTGACGTTGATCGCGGTTTCAGTCGGGCCATAGCGGTTGTGCAGTTGTACGCCGGGCAGTTGCTCGAGCACCCGGTTGCGCAGCTCGCCGGGCAATGCTTCGCCGCCAGAGAACAGGCGACGCAGGCTGTTGCACTGCTGCGCCAGGGGCTCATCGATGAACAGTTGCAGCAGCGGCGGCACGAAGTGCAGCGTGGTGACCGAATACGTATTGATCAACTGCGCGATGCGCTGCGGGTCGCGGTGTTCACCAGGGCCTGCCAGCAGCAGGCGGCAGCCAGTGATCAGTGGCCAGAAACACTCCCACACCGAGACGTCGAAGCTGATCGGAGCCTTCTGCATCAGCACGTCGCTTTCATCCAGTGCGTAGGTGTCCTGCATCCATTGCAGGCGCTCGGCCAGGGCCGCATGGGTGTTGCCGACGCCTTTGGGCTGACCGGTCGAGCCGGAGGTGTAAATCACGTACGCCAGGTTGTCGCCGTGCAGGTTCAGGCGCGGCGCACTGACCGGCCAGTTGTCCAGGTGCAGGGTGTCCATGGCGACCGTGCACACGCCTTCGGCGCTCGGCAGGTCGCCCAGCAGATGGCTCTGGGTCAACAGCAGTTCGACCCCGCTGTCCTGCAGCATGTAGGCGAGTCGATCCATTGGATAGTCCGGGTCCAGCGGCACGTAAGCCCCGCCCGCCTTGAGGATCGCCAGCAGCCCGATCAACAGCTGCGGCGAGCGCTCGGCGGCGATCGCCACCTTGATGTCCGGACCAACGCCCTTGTCGCGCAGGTAATGCGCCAGGCGGTTGGCCTGCGTGTGCAGGCTGGCGAAGTCGAGGCTGCCGCCCTCCCACACCAGCGCGATACGTTCCGGGGTCTGCCGCGCCTGGTGATTCAGCAGTTCCGGCAACCACAACGTGGCCGGTGCGCAAGGCGCGGCGCTCCATTGCGCCTGTTGCTCCTGCTCCTCGGCGCTGAGCAGTTGCACGTCACCCAGCGCGAGCTGGGCCTGCTGACTGACCTGCGTCAGCAGGCGTACATAGTGCTGAGCCATGGCCACGATGGTGTCGTGCTCGAACAGTTCGTCGGCGTAATCGAAGCACAGCGTCAGGCGCCCATTGCGGTCCTCCTCGCTGTGCAGTTGCAGATCGAACTTGGCCTCGCGGCTGTGCCACGGCAGTTCTTCGGCCAGCAACCCCGGCAGACGACGCAAGGCGCCAAGGTCGCGTTGCTGGTGGTTGAACATGACCTGGAACAGACCGTGCTCGCGCGCCTGCGGAAACGCTTCGACCAGTTGCTCGAACGGCACGTCCTGATGGGCCTGGGCTTCAAGCGCCGCCTGCCGGGTCTGGGCCAGCAGCGTCGAGAATGGCAGACGCGGGTCCAACTGTGCGCGCAGCACCAGCGTATTGATGAAGAAGCCGATCAGGCCCTGGGTTTCATGGCGTGGCCGATTGGCGCCGGGCACACCGACGCGAATGTCGGCTTGCCCGCTGTAACGATGCAACAGAGTCTGGAACCCCGCCAGCAAGAACATGAACGACGTCGATTGCCAGGCTTGCGCGGTGTTGCGTACGGCGGCGCTCAGTTCTGCGCTCAGGCGCAGGCTGTAGCGCGAGGCACTGTGCTGCTGGCGGGCCGAACGCGGATGGTCAGTGTTCAGCGTCAGGACCGGCTGCTCGCCACCCAGTTGCTGCTGCCAGTAAGTCAACTGACGCTCGGCCTCGCCGTTCGCCAGCCATTCGCGCTGCCATTGGCCGTAATCGGCGTAACGCAGCGGCAACGGTGCCAGTTCCAGAGTCTGGCCCTGAACAACCGAGGCATAGAGGCGCGAGAACTCGTCGATCAGCACATTCAGCGACCAGCCATCGGCAATGATGTGGTGCAGCGTGACCAGCAGTTGATGCTCTTCTTCGTCCAGTCGCAGCAGGGTCACGCGCAGCAACGGGCCGTGTTGCAGATCGAACGGCAGGCGCGCCTGCTGTTCGCGAATCGCCACGGCACGTGCCTGACGCTCGGCGCCGGGCAGGTCGCTGATATCAAGGGTATCGAGGTGGAATTCACTCGGCGCATCGATACGTTGCAAGGCCACGCCGTCCTGCTCGTAGAAGCGCGTGCGCAACGATTCATGGCGCTCGATCAGGCGTTGGAAGCTGGAGCGCAACGCAGTGCTGTCCAGTTCGCCACGCAGGTGGAGCCCGCCGGGAACGTTGTAGGCGCTGCTATGCGGGTCAAGCTGCCAGAGGAACCACAGGCGGTTCTGGGCCATGGACTGTGGCAGATGCTCGTTGCCGGGCAGTCGGGCGATGGCGCTCTGCGTCTGGCTGTCGCCTTGCGATGCGGCGGTCTGCAGCGTTTCGACCTGTGCCGCAAAGGCTGCCAGTGTCGGCGCTTCGAAGAGCAGTCGCAGGTTCAGGTCGATCCCCAGCGTTTCGCGCAGGCGGGCCACGACCTGGGTCGCGATGATCGAGTTACCGCCCAGCAGGAAGAAATGGTCGTCGGCACTGACCTGTTCACATTGCAACTGCTCGCACCATACAGTGGCGATCTGCGCTTGCAGGTTCGAGCCGCTGCCTGGGATATGGGCTGAAAGAGTGGTATCGCTCGCGGGAAACACCGCGTAACTGTCCAGGCTGCCGTCGGCCAGACGCGTGCGGCAGGCCGAGCGCTGCAATTTGCCACTGGAGGTCTTGGGCAACGCGCCGGGATTGAGCAGCACCACGACACTCGGCGCCTCCTGAAACGCCTCAGCCACGGTCTGCCGGATGATTTTAATCAACGCGTCGGGCGTGAGGATTTTCTGCACGCTGCGACTGATTTCAGCAGCAATGCCGATACCTTCGCTACCGTCCTGAGTGACGGCAAACGCCGCCACCCGGCCTTTGCGCACGACATCCACTTCACTCTCGATGAGCTTTTCGATGTCCTGCGGATACAGGTTGTGGCCACGGACAATCAGCATGTCCTTCAAGCGGCCGGTGATGTACAGCTCGCCGTGACGCTGAAACCCCAGGTCGCCGGTGCGCAGCCAGGTCTGCCCGGCATGCTGCACGAACGCCCTGGCGGTGGCTTCGGGGTTGCGCCAGTAACCGTGGGCAATGCTCGGCCCGCTGGCCCAGACTTCGCCAACCTGATTTTCGCCAAGCACCTGCAGGCTGACCGGGTCGGCGATCAGCACGCCATGCCCTGGCTGGCCCGTGCCGCAGCTCATGACTGGCTGACCGTCGCCCGGTTCTACGACATTGCGCGCCAGCGCCTGCGCATTCAGGCGCAGCGATGGAATACCCTTGCCGCGCTTGCCACCGGCCACATACAGCGTCGCTTCGGCCAGGCCATAGGACGCCATGAAGCTGTCAGGCGTGAAGCCGCAACTGGCGAATTTATCGGCAAATGCTCTCAGGCTGTCTTCGCGAATCGGCTCGGAGCCCGAATACGCCACGCGCCAGCGACTCAGGTCCAGACGCTCCAGCGCCGAATCGCTGACCCGTGCGCTGCACAGCTGGTAGGCAAAGTCAGGCCCGCCGCTGATGGTGCCGCCGTATTCACTGATGGCTTCCAGCCAGCGCAATGGCCGGGCGAGGAAGTACGCGGGGGCCATCAGGATGCACGGGACGCCGCTGAAAATCGGCTGCAACAAGCCGCCGATCAGGCCCATGTCGTGGTACAGCGGCAGCCAGCTGACAATCACGTCGTCCGGGTTGGCGTCGATGCCGAAGCCGTGGCGGATCAATGACTCGTTGGCGACCAGATTGCCATGCGTGACCTGCACGCCCTTGGGCAGTGCGGTCGAGCCCGAGGTGTATTGCAGGAACGCGATGTCGTCGGCCTGCAGCTGCGGGCCCTGCCAGTCTTGTGCCGGGGCAGCAGGCAACGTGTCGACACAGAGCAGTGGCGGCGCATCGGCGGCGGCCAGCTCGTCCATCTGCAGCAAGGCAGGCTGCAAATCGGCGCCGGTCAGCAGCAGACGCGGCTCGGCATCGGCGATGATCGACAGCAGGCGCTCCTGGTGATGGCGACGGTTGGATTCCGGCGGATAAGCCGGCACGGCAATGACCCCGGCATACAGGCAGCCGAAGAACGCCGCGACATAGTCCGGCCCGCTATGGAACAGCAGAATCGCCCGATCCCCCGGCACAGCCTGACGTTGCAGCGCAGCAGCGATGGTCCGCGCGCGCAGGTCCAGGTCACGGTAGGTCAACACCAGGCCCTGGTCGTTCTCATCGGTGAGAAAACGCAGCGCCAGCCGATCCGGCGTATGCAAGGCGCGACGCTGAAGAGCCTGAGCCAGAGTGTCGGGGAGTTCAAACGCATCCATGATGGGGTTCCTGCTAGATTCGGCGTGCCAGATAAAATCTGAATTTCAAAAAAGACGCGCGCCCTGCAAGGAGGCCGCGCGTGGGGCAAACAGGGTCAACCGGCGGCCCGGTTCATTTGCCGTGATGCGCTGTTGCGCCAGCGGGTCAGGTGCTGTTCGCAATAGCGTCGCAGCAGACGGAGCAGCTGCGTTTGCTCGTCGACCAGATAAAAGTGATGGCCCTCGAACATGTCTAGAGAGAAGCCGGTGCAGGTCTCTTCCTGCCAGTCGAGCAGTTGCTCGACGCTGATGCTGTCCTGCTTGCCGCCAAATACATGGATCGGCACGCTGAGCGGCTCGCGCTTGCCATACACAAAGCTGCCGCAGAGCAGGAAATCGGCGCGCAGGATCGGTAGCATCAACTGCATGAGCTCTTGGTTGGCGATGACGTTTTCGCTGGTGCCTTTTAACGTGCGCAATCGGTCGAGCAGTTGCGCATCAGTCTTCGCAGTGGCGTATTCGCTGACATCGCGACGCACCGGGCCGGCAGTCGCCGATGCGAACAGTGCCAGCGGCGCAGGCAGACCGCGCTCGCGCAAGACGTGCGCCAGCTCAAAGGCCAGCAGCCCGCCCAAACTGTGGCCAAACAGCGCATAGGGCTTGTCCAGTTCGGCACTGATCTCGTCGGCCAGATGACTGGCCAGCTGCACGATGTCGGTCTGCAAGGGCTCGTCCATGCGCATGCCACGGCCGGGAAGCTCCAGCGGGCGCACGTTCAGCCACTCCGGCAATTTGCGCCGCCAGGGGCTGTAGAACATCGCGCTGGCCCCGGAATAAGGCAGACAGAACAGCGTCAGGCTCACCGGCGTGCTCATATCGAAAGCGTCCGGCTGTGGGCGCGGATGTAAAAGCGGCGATGCGCGTGATCGGAACGCATGGGGTTCTCCTGAGGTATTCCCTGGCCGCAACCTTGGTCGGGCCTGTCACCAATGAGAACGGATGGCGTCTGCAAATAATTAGGCGGATGCACGCGGCGAGGACATGCACGACAAGAGCGCCCTTTTAAAGTGCGCTGATTGGCTTTCGCATTTGACAATAATTATCATTAAGGCTAATTTGTCGCCCCATGTGATGGCGCTGCTCCTTTCATGCGGCCCTCCCCTCCATTGTTAAAGCAGCAAGGTGAATTCCATGACGGAACACGTAATCACAAGTAAGTGCGACTCACCCTTACTCCAGGCATTCGTCGATAACTACTTGCTGCTGGTCAAGATCGCGGCCCGCATCGTGGGTTGCCGCTCGCGCGCCGAAGACGTCGTGCAGGATGCCTTTTTCAGACTGCGCTCGGCACCGCAGGCCACGTTGACCTTCAAGGCACAGCTCAGTTACCTGTTTCAGATCGTGCGCAACCTGGCCATCGATCATTACCGCAAACAGGCGCTGGAACAGAAATACACCGGCCCGGAGGCCGAGGGTCTGAATGTGGTGATTCAGGGTGCATCGCCGGAAATCTCGCATATCAATTTCTCCAGCCTGGAGAAAATTGCCGACGCCCTGACCGAGCTGCCGCCCCGCACCCGTTATGCGTTCGAGATGTACCGCCTGCACGGTGTGCCGCAAAAGGACATCGCCAAGGAACTGGGTGTGTCGCCAACGCTGGTCAACTTCATGATCCGCGATGCGCTGATTCATTGCCGCAAGGTCAATGGCGCCCAGGCCGAAGCCTGATTGCGGGCGGTTCAGACAGGCAAAAAAAATCCGGAGCACTGGCTCCGGATTTTTGTTTTCAGCCTGGCAGGCGACAGATCAGCGGCTGACCTGATACTCGGGCTGCACTTCCGGCATCGCCGAGGAGTGGTGGTTGAGAATCTTCCACTCGTTGCCGACGCGGTGGTAGAGGAACGAATAACGTGCCTGCACCTTGGTCTTCTTGCCGTCCGGCGCCGTCAACGTGAAGGTGTAGACACCGTTGTCCGCTGCGGCATCAGGCCCCAGGCGACGAATCTCCCGGTAGTTGATCTCGCCAATCGGCTTGAGTGCCAGGAACTTGTCGAAGTAGTCCTTGATCTCTGCCGGAGTGGCACGCACTTTGTTGGAGACCGTAGGCTGCAGGACAGCGTCCGGCGCGTACAACGATGCGACGGTAGTGGAGTTTCCGGTTTGCAGGGCCTTGTTCCAGCGATCAAACAGACCGGCGATCTCCTTGTCGTTCACATTGCTTGGCGTCTCGGCCACCATGCGGTAGGTATAGCCGGACGGCTCGGCAGCAGCGTGAACCATCGGTGCACTTACAGCCAGCAACAGGGCCAGGGCGGTCAATTTCGTTTTCATCGCTACTCTCCTACGGGGATCTGTTCAGGGATTCAGTGAGTGCCACTTTGCCCTCCCCGCCACGGCTCGCCATCGGCCAACCGGGGTTATCTGTGTATGCCGATCGGCAGATGGGCTTCACCTCCTGATACAGTTCTAATAGCCTTACTTCTGTTATGCCCGCGCGGGCATCAACCCTCGCTGGAGCACCCCATGCAAAGTCCTCCCCATGACCCGGCAAGCGCACTGGCCATTCGCAACCAGTATCGCCAGTCGCAAAGCCGCGCCGCACGTCTTCGTCTGCTGGTCGATACCGGTCAGGAGCTGACTCATCTGCCACCTCAAGCCATGCGCCAGCGCGTGCTGCAACGCGCGTGCGCATTCGTGGCGATGGACCATGGCCTGCTGCTGGAATGGAGCGCCGACAACGGTGTGCAGACCACCGCCAGCCATGGCAGTGCAGAACACCTCGCCACGCTTGAAACCGCTGCCGACCCGCTGGCTATCGGCCCGCAATGGCTGGACAGGCCCGCTGCCGATCTGCCGTGCATGCTGCTGTTACCGTTGCGTGGCGCCGATGAAGGCTCTTTTGGCACCCTGCTGCTGGCCAACAGCGTGGGCATCAATGCACCGGACAACGAGGACATCGAGTCGCTGCAATTGCTGGCGACGTTGCTGGCGGCACACCTGGAAAACAATCGGCTGCTTGACGCGCTGGTGGTCAGAGAGCAGACCATGTCCGAACTGGTCCGCCAGTTGTTCACCGCTCAGGAAGACGAACGCAAGCGCATGGCCTACGACCTGCATGATGGTCTGGCTCAGACACTGGCCGGTCTGCACCAGCGATTGCAGGGCTTTGCCGGTCGCTGTCCGGACCTGCCCGAGCCGCTGGACGCCGATCTGCAGGCCATTCTCAAGCTGGCGCAGCACTGCGTGGGTGAAGGTCGACAGTTGATCAGTGGCCTGCGTCCTAGCGTGCTCGACGATTTCGGCCTGCTGCAGGCAGTCGACAAGGACGCCGACCGGTTGCGCGAAGCCGGAGTCGCGGTGCACTGGCGCTCGCGCTCCCTGACCCGCCTGCCCAGCCATCTGGAAATCGCCCTGTTCCGTATTGCCCAGGAAGGCATCAACAATGTGCTCAAACACGCCAGTGCAGGCCGCGTAGAATTGGCCCTGGAACTGAGTGAAGAGCACATTTCACTGCTGCTGGAAGACAACGGCAGTGGCTTCATCACCCAAAAACCGTTTAATGGCAAAGGCGTCCAGAAACTGGGCCTGGTGGCCATGCAGGAGCGCGCCAGCCTGCTCGGCGGCCGCCTGACCTGCGTCAGTCGGCCCGGGCACGGCACCCGACTGCGCGCCATCGTTCCTTTTACCGCAGACAAGGCAATGACATGACTGACACTGTGCGACTGGTTTTAGCGGACGATCATGAAGTGACGCGCACCGGGTTCGTCTCGCTATTGGCGGGGCATCCGGAGTTCGAAGTGGTCGGTCAGGCAGCCGACGGCCAGCAAGCCATCGATCTGTGCCAGGAACTGCAACCGGACATCGCTATCCTCGACATTCGCATGCCGGTGCTCAACGGACTGGGCGCTGCACGAATTCTCCAGCAGCGCATGCCGGGACTGAAAGTGGTGATCTTCACCATGGACGACAGCACCGATCACCTGGAGGCCGCCATGAGCGCCGGTGCGGTGGGCTACCTGCTCAAGGATGCCAGCCGCGACGAAGTGATCGACGGCCTGCAACGCGTGGCGCGTGGTGAAGAAGCACTGAACAGCGCCGTCAGCGCGCGCCTGCTGCGGCGCATGACCGAACGCAACACCAGTGGCGCAGCCCTGCCGGAAACCCTCACCCCGCGTGAACGTCAGGTACTCGGCTTGGTAGCGGGCGGCTTCAGCAATCGGGAAATCGGCGAAAAACTTGGCATCACCACCGGCACGGCCAAGGCCCATGTGGAAAAGGTCATCGGCAAACTCGGCGCCTCGGACCGCACTCAGGCGGCGGTACGCGGTGTGGCACTGGGGCTGGTGAGCCAATCGACGAGCGACTGGCAATGACGGCACACGCCAGCAGTCGCTGGGAAGACCTTCCGCTACGCGGCAAGGCACTGGTGGCCATTTCGCTGCCACTGGCGATTCTGATGTTCTCGCTGGTGCTGATTTATATCGCCGAGCGCCAGACCGCTCGGGCAGAGGAAGACGTACGGCGTGTGCTGCTTGTGCAAGGCGATATCCAGACCCTTCACACCCAGATCGCAGAAGGTGCGGCCAGCGTGCGTGGCTACCTGCTGACCCACCAGGAAGACTTCCTGCCCGGCTACCTCAACGCGCAACCGCTGATCGAGGCGGCGCTGGCCCGGCTCAACACCAATGTGCGTGACGAGCAGATGCGCGAACACCTGAAAGCCATCGAGCCGCTGATCAGCACCAAGGTCGAAGGCCTGGAAAAACTGCGCTCGATGAATCGGGAGGACCGGGAAACCGTCGCCCGTATCCTGATCGAAAACAAGTACGTACTCGACCAGTTGCGCGAACGCATCGGCATCATGCGCGAACGTGAAGACGCGCTGCTTGCCGAACGCACCGAGGCTGCCGCAGCCACCCGCGAGCGCCTGCTGCTGTCGACCCTGCTGGCAGCGGCCTGCGGAATCTTCGGGGCCATTCTTGCCGTGCTGATGCTGTCCAAAGGCATCGTCGCCAGGGTGCATCAGGTGCAACGCAACGCCCAGCGTCTGGCGCTCGGGCATCCGCTGCTGCCCCAGCCGCCTGAAAAGGACGAAATCGGCCAGCTCGGCACCCGGCTGGTCGAAGCCGGCCAGTTGCTGGCCGAACGCGAACGCGCACTGCGCGACAACGAAGAGCGTTTGCGGCTGATCATCGAAGGCGTCAAGGACTACGGCATCTTCGCGCTGGACCGCAACGGCTACATCACCACCTGGAACGCAGGGGCCGAACGTATCAAGGGGTACACGGAGCAGGAGATCATCGGCCAGCACTTTTCGGTGTTCTATCTGCAACAGGAGTGTCCGCAACACCCCGACATGGCGCTGCATGAGGCCACCGTCAACGGCCGGTATACCGAGGAAGGCTGGCGCCAACGCAAGGATGGCAGCCGTTTCTGGGCCAGTGTGGTGATCACCGCACAGTACGACAGCAATGACGAACTGCGCGGTTTCTCCAAGATCACCCGTGACATCAGTGATCGTCGCGTTGCCGAAATTGCTCTGGGCACTGCGCGCGAGGAAGCCGAACGCGCCAGCCGGGCCAAAAGTGAATTCCTGTCGCGCATGAGCCATGAACTGCGCACGCCGCTGAACTCGATTCTGGGCTTTGCCCAGTTGCTGGACATGGACTCCCCCGCCAGCCAGCGCCCGCAAATCGGTCATATTCTGCGGGCGGGCCAGCATCTGCTGAAGCTGATCAATGAAGTGCTCGATATCGCCAGAATCGAAGCCGGGCATGTGTCCCTGATCCTCGAGCCGGTATCCCTGTCGAACGTGCTTGAAGAAGCCCTGGTGCTGGTCTCGCCAATGGCTGCCGACGCCAATATAGAGTTGAAGCCCCTGCCGAACCTGCCTGACGAGATCGGCGTAGTGGCGGATCGTCAGCGCTTGATTCAGGTGTTGCTGAACCTGCTGTCCAACGCGATCAAATACAACCGGCCCGCTGGCCAGGTGCGGATTGAAATCGAGCAGACCGCCGAGCAGGTGACGGTCAGCGTAGTGGACACCGGTTACGGGATTGCGCCGGAGCGTATCGGGCAGCTGTTCAAGCCGTTCGAACGCCTGGATGCCAACCCGAGCGTCGAAGGAACCGGGCTGGGACTGGCGCTGAGCAAAAGCATGCTGGAGATGATGCACGGCACGCTTTCCGTACAGAACACGCCGGACGAAGGCTGCCGGTTCATACTGGCGCTGCCGCTTGTGCGGGTGCAGCCGCCTGCCGCCACTCTGCCGCGTCAAGCTGACACTCGCCTCGAGATAACGCCTGATGCCCGCTGCCCTGCCCGCCCCGCCTATCACGGCAAGCTGCTGTGTATCGAAGACAACCTGTCGAGCATGGCCTTGATTGAAACGCTGCTGCAACGCAGACCGGGTATCCAGTTGCTGTCGAGCATGCAGGGCCAACTGGGGCTCGACCTGGCACGCCAGCATGCGCCACAGCTGATTCTTCTCGACCTCAACCTGCCGGACATCAAGGGGCTTGAAGTGCTGCAACGTCTGCGCCAACTGCCGGCTACCGCAGAGACGCCCGTGCTGATGATCACTGCCGACACCAGTGATCAAGCCCATCGCGAACTGAAACAGGCCGGCGCCACGGCCATTGTGATCAAACCCATCCAGGTGCCAGTGTTCCTTGCCCTCCTGGACCAGTATTTACCGGAGCCCACATGACCGGCGACTTTCGCATTCTGATCATTGATGACCAACGGCCCAACCTTGATCTGATGGAGCAACTGCTTGCCCGCGAGGGGCTGACCAATGTCCTGAGCAGCACCGAGCCGTTGCGCACGCTGGACCTGTTCAACAGCTTCGAGCCCGACCTTGTGGTGCTCGATCTGCACATGCCCGAATTCGATGGCTTTGCGGTGCTGGAGCAGCTCAACCGGCGCATACCAGCCAATGACTACCTGCCGATCATGGTGCTGACCGCCGACGCGACGCGCGATACCCGCCTGCGCGCGCTGGCACTGGGCGCACGGGATTTCATCAGCAAGCCGCTGGATGCCCTGGAAACCATGCTGCGCATCTGGAACCTGCTGGAAACCCGCGCACTGTATAAATCGCTGCGCGAGCTGGTGCCTGCGGAAAATATCGAACTGCTGCGCCAGCCGCGCACGCTGGCGCAGCAGTGATTATTTGATCAGCGTCACCGGCACCGATGCTTCGTGGATCACCCCCGTGGCCACCGAGCCCAGCAGCAGGCCACCAATGTTGCCCAGCCCGCGGGTGCCCATGACCACGGCGTCGCAGTCGAGTCGCTGAACTGCGGCCTCGACCTGTTCGGCCACATTACCCAGATCGACGTGGGCCAGAAACGGCACACCAGCAGCAGTCAATAACGCAACCGCATCAGCCAGCACCCGCTTGCCTTCATTGGTCAGGCCGGCCTTGACGCCATCAATCATGTCGGGCGCCAGATAAAGGCTGTAGTCGATGGGGCTTGCCTGCACGTTGAGCACATGTACTTCAAGCGGCTTGTTGAGCTCGCCAGACAGCTCGATGACATAGCCCAGGGCACGCATGGCGTGCTTGGAGCCGTCGAAAGGAACCAGGACTTTGTGCATGGGCGTTTTTTCCTTGTTGGGGTATTCAATCACTATAATCCGATGGCTGACGGGCAACCACTGCTGAACGGCAGCTTGTTGATTCATGACAGTGTGTGATGGCCAACGCATCTGCGACAGCACCGCACTACGACCTGGAAAATGATTTGATGAAGGCATCTATTCTTCTAGAGTGAGTGCAGGAGTGCCAGCAACGACCGGCAGTGGCGTTATCGGTCTCATGGAACGATCGGTCGATGACTGCCCTGTGGAACAACCCCCTCTCGAAACCGGCCATGCTGCTGTTTATCCTGACCGCCAACGCGCTTTACGTGCTGCCATTACTGCTCGCCAACGCCCCCTCAGCTGAAGATGACCTTATATCAAGCGATGCTCAGGGCCCTTGGGCAGAGCAAGGACGCCCACTTGTCACCCTTGCCTATCGCGCGCTGACCTTCACGTCCGGTGCGCCCGATATCTTCCCGCTACCACTATTGATCGCCACAGCGCTGATCTCATGGGCCATGCTCAAGTGGGTGAATTACTGCTTTACGACGCCTACACTGATTGACTGCCTGGTGGTACTGCCGCTCTGGTATAACCCTTTTTTCCTGCAGAATCTTTCCCGCCATTACGAGGGCCCGGCCACTGCACTGGGCATCGCGCTGATCGTTTTCGCCATTGTTTATGACGCTCCGGGAATGCCCCGAAAACTGGCCATTTCAGGTTTGATGATCGCCTTCGCGCTGGCGTTCGCTGCAACAAGTCCTAACGTCTTCCTCGGTCTGCTTGGCGTTGAATGTCTGAGCGCACTTATCCAGCAGCGCAGTCCGGGTGTAATTGGCAGGTTGTTGATGGTCAGGCTGGCGCAGTTGACGATCGGGATAGGCATTTACGCAACTGTCGGCTCGTATGATTGGCTGACAATGGACAGCCAATGGCCTTCGGAAATAATAAGACGTCTGGCACCGCTCAGCCGGGACGTAGCGCTTTTGTTCAACACGAGCACCCTCTGTCTTGCTATCGGGCTGGTACTGGTTGCGCTGACCAGTTACAGCCGCCATGTACTAATCGCGTTCAGACGACAGGACGGTATTGCTCGCAAGACAGTTATCGCTCTCTTTTGCCTGTGCCTGCCTGTTGCATTCTTGCTTCTGATTCCCGGAATAACCTTGTTGGCCGCCCATTTCGACGGGCGGGCCGGAACACTGTTGGCATTCTCGACAATCCTGATCGCGATCTTTTTCCTGATCAACACTCATGCCTGGAAGCGGCATGACGCAATGCGCCTGATACTGGTCCTGCCGATCGTTTGCATGCTGTCCTTTTCATACGCCTACGGCAGAGTGCTGATTCTGCAGAAAGAGCTTGGCATCTCTGTACTGTTCAGTCTTGCCTACGACATCGACACCCAACCTGCGCTGCGAAACATAGACACGTTTCACTTTAATACTCAGCCTCTTCAAAGCTGGCTACCGGCAGCCAGCGGAACCTTCGAAAAACTTCCAGCGATCAAGTACATCATGAATGCCGACGAGCGCTTGACGCCTTCACGACTGCAACGCGTCGGCATCACTCGCGGTAAATGGCCGACAACCTCATGCGGTGCGTCAAGTGCCCCGGTAGTCGACCGCACTTATTACAACATTCACATTCAGCAGCAGACCGGATGCATCGTCATGAAAAAAATTACAGTTCCCGACACCTATATCTGGGAACCGTAAGCCCCCCTCTGGAGCGGCACGTCATATGATCTTTATCAGAGCGCTGAATAAAGCACTGTCCTGGGAACACTCATTCCTGTTACTGCTCGGGGCAAGCCTGCTTTATATCGTTCCATTGCTCATGGCTGATCAGACATACGCCGACGACTACTGGAGGTCGCAACTTGCACAGGGTCGCTGGACAGAGCAAGGCCGTCCAGGCGTAAGCCTGCTTTACATGGCGCTCGGTTTTTCGTCAGGCGCCATCAACCTGTTCCCATTACCGTTATTGCTGACCACGGGCCTGTTGGCGGTATCGCTGACGCGCCTGGCGCATCACTACTTCAACTGCCCAACTGCGCTGAACTGCCTGATTGTGCTGCCTGTTCTGTACAACCCCTTTTTTCTGCAGAACCTGTCATACCAATACGACGGCCCAGGGATGGTGCTGAGCCTGTTTATGGTCGTGGAGGCACTGCTGCGTACGGTCCCCAATCCGCTGAAAAGAAATTGGAAAGCTGCCTTGTGGGTGGCCGCAGCACTTGCACTGTATCAGCCAGCGCTTAATGTTCTGGTAGGCCTGTATTGCATTGAGTTCATTCGCAATATCGACACAAAAAACTCGTTCAACGCCTCATTCTCCTCACTGTTGAACCATCTAATAACCTGCGTGGCGGGGCTGTTGATCTACGCGTGTCTGGCGATACCTTTCGTCGAAGGCAGCCGCTCGCACCTGCTGAATATCGATCAACACGCGCTGCAAGAGTTACAAGACCGCCTACACTTTCTGATTCAGCAAATCGCTCTGCTGGTGCACGGTGAAGTGCTTGAAACAATCGCCCTGATTATTACCATTGTTGCCATTGTAAAATTCATTTCCATCGCGATAACGATTCTGCACTACCCCGGCACCCTGTTTCGCAGGGCGGGGATTTTTCTGATTTTTCTAGCCACCGTTCCGCTGCTGATACTTCTCGTGTCCGGTACAACTCTGATGCTCAAAGACTTCATTCAGGACGCCAGAACCCTGACCGGTTTTTCGACATTGCTTGTCGCAGCGTTCTATCTTTACGAACGTTCATGCCCACCGAAAATGCTGCTGCCCAGGCTGTTTATTATCCTGCCACTGGCAAGCATGCTGTCGCTCTCTTTTGTCTACGGGAATGCCCTGAGTGCTCATAAAGAGCTGGGTCAGCATGTTGCGCGCAGCATCGCGTACGACATCGACGCGCTCTCACGCGCCAGAACGCTGGAGCGCATCCATTTCCGAGGGTTCTATTTGCAGAACTGGCTGCCCGCAATGCAGTCAACCGCCAATGCTCTACCGGTACTGGGTTATCTACTGAATATTCATTACCTGACGCTGCCGGAAGCACTGCCGAGAACCGGCATCACCAGCATACATAAATATACCGAGCCGCCAGTCGGTGAACACCTTCCGCCCCCTGCGCTGATCAGGCAGCTTTATCGCTTTCATTTGTCTGAAAACGTGGGTTATCTGGTGCTCAAAAAAATCAGCCAGCCACAGAACTATTATCCAACACGCTGACCCCGCCTGACCTTTTCTATCAGGACGGATGGTACTGGTATAACCAGGTCTCGGTTAAGGTCTGCTCACCCAGACGCAGATAAAGACGCATGTCTACCGGTTCTGCACCTTCTACCGTCAGGTCGAACTGCGCTCGCCAATGTCCTGCCAAACCGTCGGATACTGCCTCGGTGAAAATGTAGGAGAAACTCCCTCTTGTGCTGGACAGCACTGCTTCTGGAAAGACACCGGACGGCAGTTGGGCCAAAGAGCGTCCCTGGAATTCGACGACAAATTTTCGCACGCCTTGTGGCCGCGTCTGTCCGGGCCGACCGCCATTCCCGAGGCGCGTCGCCACGCAACGTGCCAGCTCACCGGGGTAGGGCTCGTCCGCCAGCCAGTGCAGACGATAACGCAGCCGATAGTCGGTACCAGGACCTGCGGGCTTTTCAGGCACCCACATCGCGACGATATTGTCGTGGATCTCATCATCGGTAGGAATTTCGACCAACTGCACGGCACCTTTGCCCCAATCGTCCAAGGGCTCGATCCACAGGCTCGGCCGCCGTTCATAATGCACGCCATCAAGGTAATGGTTGAAATCATGATCACGCTGCAACAGACCAAAACCTCGCGGGTTATCGTCGCTGAACGCAGAAGCCGTGGTTCTCGGTGGGTTGTTGAGCGGTCTCCATATTCGCTCACCCGCCCCGGTCCAGATCGCCAGTCCGTCGGAGTCATGAACCTCGGGACGCCAGTCAACAGCGGTCTTCTTGACCTGTTCACTGAACCAGTACATCGAACTGATTGGCGCAATGCCAAACCTTTGTACTTCGCCGCGCATGAAAAGTGCAGCCTCGACCTCCATCAAGACCCCTTTGCCCCGCCGCATCACGAAGCGATAGGCCCCACAGATACTCGGTCCGTAAAGCAGCGCATAAATGACGACTGAATCGGCGGTGTCGTTATCCGGTGATTCAAACCAGAAGTGAGTGAAGTCGGGAAACTCTTCAGCGCGTTCGGCCTGGGCGACATTCAGCGCAATACCTCGCGCAGACAGCCCATATTGATAAAGCTCACCGATGGCACGAAAGTACGCAGCCCCGAGAAACGCTGTCCAATCGTTATTACGCCAATCCAGTTTTTGCTGATCACCGGTTCGACTTTCCTGAAAACGAAATCCGGCGAAACCGGTCCCCTGCGTCAACTGATGCGCAGGGCTGTCTTCCGGCATATCGAAATACGCCGGATCGTAGAGAATTTCCCTCGCAGCCCCCTTATCGATGACATAGAGCCGTACCGGCTTGGGGAAGAACTTGCCTGGATGAAAAAAAGTGACCGGAAACTGCCCAGGGCCTTTAGCGAACAAGGCGTAATCCGGCTTGAAGCGAATCTTGCCGAGAGCGTCATAGTCCAGTTTCGCCAACAAATCTGCCGGAATAACAGACGGCACAATGTAAGGTTGCGAAGCCGCCTCTTGTGCGCGCTGCACCAGAGAATCAAAGGAAAAGGGCTCGCCATGCCCCATTTTTAGCCGCTCATCAGCCTGCGAGGAGGAAGGGATACCTGATACGAACAACAAAGCAGATATCGAAGAAAACTCGAGAAAGTTTCGTCGATTCAACATGATGGGAAGTGACCTGGTGGGCAGTAGATGTGAGCATAGTTCAGCCCGCCAAAGCCACCCGGTCAGTTCGTCAGATTAACTCAATGGCCTTGCAGAAACGCCGCGGCCTGATCCAGCAACAGCATGGGATTTTCGGCCTTGTGTATGTCAACCGACAGCAACTGACGGAAGCGTCGCGCGCCAGGGAAACCCAGACCAAGACCGAGCATATGCCGGGTGACGTGGTGCATGTTGCCGCCGCTGGCAATGTGCTCCGCAATGTACGGCCGCATCGACTCCAACGCATCGTAACGACTGATGACCGGCGCAGTGCTGCCGAACAACTGCTGATCGACATGCGCTAACAGATACGGGTTGTGATAAGCCTCACGCCCCAACATCACGCCATCGAACGTCTGCAAATGCTCACTGCACTGCTCCAGCGTCTTGATGCCGCCATTGAGCACAATCTCCAGGCCGGGAAAGTCAGACTTCAACTGCGCGACCACGTCATAACGCAGTGGCGGAATATCGCGGTTTTCCTTGGGAGACAGCCCTTCGAGAATCGCGATACGCGCGTGAACCGTGAAACTCTGGCAACCCGCCTCCTGAACCTTGCCGACGAAATCACACAACTCGGCGTAGCTGTCACGGCCGTTGATACCGATCCGGTGCTTGACCGTGACCGGAATACCGACCGCATCGCGCATCGCCTTCACGCAATCCGCCACCAGCTCAGGATGCGCCATCAGGCACGCGCCGATCATGTTGTTCTGCACCCGGTCACTCGGGCAACCGACGTTCAGATTGACCTCGTCATACCCCGCCTCTTGCGCCAGACGCGAACACGCAGCCAGATCCGCCGCCGTACTGCCACCCAACTGCAATGCCAGCGGATGCTCTGTTTCATCATGGCGCAGGAACCGCTCGCGGTCGCCATGCAGCAAGGCACCGGTGGTGACCATCTCGGTGTAGAGCAAGGCATGCTTTGAGAGCTTGCGCATGAAGTAGCGGCAGTGGTGGTCGGTCCAGTCCATCATCGGGGCGACGGAGAAGCGGCGGGACACTGTTGCAAGCGGATCGCCAATGTTTGCTGAGGCTTCGTTGTTTTCGATGTTCATGTGGATTGGTCTTTTACGCGGCGGGTTATCGCCATCCCTTAGCTGGCCTCAACGACATGCATCATTGAGAGGCGGTCAGCGAGAAAATGGCTCAATTGAATCGAGCGATACGTGGGACCACACAGTGGCCCGCACGCAGAGACGCGATCAATCGGGAAAGGCCGATAGTTTATCAGGAAAGCGGCAGTTCTGATGACGTGCTGATTCGCAGCCGGATTTCAGGCACGGGAGCTGAACGTGTCAAAAAGCGCCAACGGCAAAGGCATTTTCCGGGCGTTTTTTTCCGAGGATATTCTGCTCGCAGACAGCATTGACGCTCCTCACAACGCTGGTGCTTATTCTGGAAAGGACAGCTCTGGAAATGCGATCGTCGTTAGAGAGTACAGACATCCGTATCGCGGGCAATGCGGGAAGCAGCGAGCTTGTGATAATAGGCGTATCGCCCGGAATGAGTGATAACTCGCCCACGCCGATACCTACACCGGCACTGATGGCATTGAAAACGGCAAAATTGGACTCTGAGGTGAATCGTATCTCGGACGCCATCCCGGCAAACTGCAAGGATTGGACAGAGACCTCTCGGCATATACAACCATCGGGAAAATGCACCAACGGTATCGGATGCCCTGCCCTGATCAGCCTGGCATCGCCGATCCAGTGCAGTTCTTCACGCCTGATGTATTCAGAATGCTCCATGACCCGAGATTCCGGCACTGCGACAACGGCCATGTCCAGTCGACCCTGGTCGACGTCGTCTATCAAGAACGACGACGTCTTGCAGACCAGCTTTATCTTGAGATCGGGGTTTGATCGAGCCAGGGCTTTTACAATCCCGTGAAGGAAAAAGAGTGCGTAATCATCCGGCATGCCCAGACGCAATTCGCTATCAGGGTTCTTGTTCTTCAAGCGGAACAAATTGTCATGCATGGCGAGAATCTTTTCAGCGGCCGCCAATACTTCTTCGCCAATGACCGTCAGCCGAAAACCGTCGTCGCCTCTGACGAACAACTTCAGTTCCAGAAGTGCTTCCAGCTTTTTTATCTGCATGCTGATGGCTGGTGGAGTTTTGCACAGCGCAACCGCAGACCGCGTGATACTTCGAGTTTCGCTCACCGATTTGAACGTGCGCCAAAGGTGCGTATCAACATCAAAGATTCGAGACATCCGTTTTCCCTGTTTACCCGGTGCAAAGCGGATGGTCGACTTTGCTGACCGGGTGTTTTCCCGCTCCGGGGTTTTCCCACTGCACCCCGGCTTTCCTTCCCTCTATAGTTAGGCCATTTGGCGGGTATTCGCAAAGTATTCCTGAGCATCAGAGGACATAGGGTTAAAAAACGGCGGGCTGAATCGATTTTCTGCGCCCCGATCATCTTTCTGACCGTTCATTTACAGATGAAAACTTCGGTACGTCCAGACTCCCCTCCGCGGCACGGATACCGAGCTTCGTTCAGGAAGCTTCCTCCCGCAACGCGACGCCAAGCGCCTGCAGCAGAGGTGTATTTTCACAGGCGATGTACGTGACCTCTGCGTCCTCTGATGTATTGACGTGTTTGTGCCAACGCCAGACGGGAATATAAACGGCGTCTCCAGCTGTCCAGGCAACGAGCGTCTCTCCTACCATCGAAAAACCGGTGCCTGAAATGATATAGATGATGGTTTCATAGTTATGCCGATGCAGGCCCGACCCTTGCAGCGGCTGCAGCGCACCGAAGGTCATACTTATCGACCTGGACGGCAGGTCGACAACATGAACTTCGTGCTTTCTTGTTTTGCTGAACGCGTCCAGCGTGGTTGTTCTGACCCCTTCATGTAACAGCGTGCCCACGTCCTCGCCAGCGGCCAGACTGGCGGGAACATGCACGAAATCACCGGAAGAAAAAGTATGGTTATTCATGCTCACCTCAAAGTTTATCGAGAAACTCAAGTCGCGCCTTGATCATCATGACGGCGGCGTGCCGGACTATTTCAAAACGAGTCGGTTTTTCCATCACCAGACGCGACAGAATCGCCAACAGGGTGTCCGCGTGACCATCGTCACATTCGATATGCAACGTGAAAAACCTGAGCCTCTCTGCAGCAACGCCCTGACCCGAGAAGCCAGTGACAATGTCACTGTACAGATGAGGAACAATGGCCTCGGCCCCCAGGCACAACGCCGAGAGTCCATAAATACCATTGGGCTGTTTGCAGAAGTTCATCATTGTATCGATGAGGTGCTGCGTGGAAGGAAGCGTGGCGTGCGCCTCCAGGTTCAGGTCGAAGGAGCACAACATCTCACGGTAGATAGCCGAATGAGTGGGTTCGGCGACTTCACCAAAACCCAGTTCTTCGAAAAGATTTTCGAACACTGCCAGAATATCTTCATCACCCTCAAGATGACTCATTAACTGGCAGATGTACCGCGTGAAATAACGGCTGTATTTCCCTTGTTGCACGAGAAAGTTCTTCAGCCGGTCTATCGGCATGCTTGCCGCACGGCACTGAACCAGAAAAGGATGATCGAAAACCTGCTGGATCAGTTCGTCTCTTAATTGTGCAAGCTCTTGCAGGATGAACTCATTGCCCAACGCACGGGCAGACAATGTACGGGTATCTCCAACCATTAAATCCATCAGGCAATCCCTCGCGATGATTCGTTGTGTAAGGTCGATAGGTAGGCACGTTTCAAGATGTCCAGTCCGCTCTCTAGTACAGGCAGATCGATGGTCAGCGGCGGCATCAGCTTGAGCACTTCATTCAAGGGGCCACAGGTTTCCACAAGCAGACCTTGGGACAGGCATTCTGCAGACAGTCTGCTCGCGCGCCGTGAGTCGCCAAATCTCAATCCCATGAACAGCCCTCTCCCGACAATGCGGACAGCCTCGGGGGGTGAATGAGCAATTATTTTTTCCAGTGCAAGGCGCAGGACGGCGGAACGTTGCGCTATCGAGCGCTCGAACGCATTGTCTTGCCAATAGCTCAGTGCCGCCGCAGCCGTCACGAATGCAGTGTTGTTTCCACGGAAGGTGCCATTGTGTTCACCGGGCGCCCACTGATCGTGCTCCGGTTTTATCAGCACCAGTGACATCGGCAGACCATAACCGCTGATGGACTTTGAAAGGCAAATGATGTCGGGGGATATATCGGCAGATTCGAAGCTGAAAAACGTGCCCGTACGACCGCAACCGGCTTGAATATCGTCAATGATCAGTAGCGCACCTGAGGCCCGGCACAGCTGTTGAATTCTCTGTAACCATTGCGGCCGCGCGCAATTCAAACCGCCCTCGCCCTGCACAACTTCCAGAATAATGGCCGCCGGCGGCTCGACACCTGCGCCTGCTGAGGAGAACATCGTTTCAATGATATACGCGCTGTCAATGTCACGCCCCAGAAATCCGTCATAAGGCAGCCGAACGACGTTTGACAGCTCTACGCCAGAGACGGCTCTTTTATCGGCGTTGGCGGTCAGCGCCAGCGAGCCCAGCGTGACGCCGTGAAATGCATGGGTAAACGCAGCGATGCAAGTGCGTCCGGTGATCTTGCGGGCCAGCTTCAAGGCGGCCTCGATTGCATTGGTCCCCGTGGGCCCGGTGAACTGCAGTTTGTAGTTCATCCCCCGCGGCGTGAGGATAATCCGCTCGAACTGTTCGATAAACCGAGACTTCGCAGCGCTGTGAAAGTCCAGGGTGGTCGTGATGCCGTCCTGCTGAATATAGTCCAACAGCTCTTTTTTCAAACGCGGGTTATTGTGGCCATAGTTCAGTGATCCGGCCCCCGCAAAAAAATCGATGAACTGCCGCCCCTCGACGTCTTCGATCACTGCCCCTTGCGCCGTCGCAAACACAACGTCACAGTCGCGACAATAAGAACGCACATTCGACTCACGCTCGTAGATAGCCATTGATGGGTTCATGCCTGCTTCCCTTGCCCGGAAAAATTAAACTACGCTCGCGCCATGATGTAATGCCCCAGGCTTTTCTCGGGCCCGTAAAATATCGACAGCATGTCCTTGATGTCCAAATGCAGAACCGTACACTCTGACGTTTCATGCAACTCGTCTCGAAAGCGAATGTTCAAGTCACGGAACCCCATGTGGGCCAGTGCTTTTATCGGTGTGTGAGGTGTATCGATAAAACAATTGGCAAGGACGTCGTAGTTTTTTTCTTTCAGGCAATACTGCAAAGCCGCTTTTACCAAGGCAGCAAAAATACCGTAGGGGTAAGCCGAAAATATCTGATCACGGTGCCTGGCCGGAACCATGAGTCGCGCACATTCGATCAGCGCGCCTTGCGCAGTTGCCCGTATCCCGGAAATGTCGGCAAAATTGTCGATGGGCAGACCTTGGTCCCCGTCGATAATCATGCGCATGACCCCCACGGCGGCTCCCTCGTCGTCAGTGGCGAGCAGGTAGACCGAGTTGGCATGGTAGCGATCATTGCGAGGATCGGTGTCATCCCCGTCCAGCCAACCTAACTCCTCGCTGTACACTTCCTGCCAAACAGCCTTGACCAGGGCGAGTTCGATATCAGAGTTTGCAAGTAACACGTTACCTTTGAAATCCTTTGACGTGGCTTCGTCAAAGGACAGTGTCGATCCGTTCATGTTGTGCATTCCATAGCGTGTAGGTATAGGAAACTGCCATTATTGAAACAATCATTGCGACTGCACTGATGACACCTACGACGGGCGCTTCAACGAACTCGAGAAGTGTTCCCAGCAGGAAAGAACCTATCGGACTGCCCCCCATGAAAAACAACATCAGTAACGCTAACACCTGAGCTTTATTGCCTGAAGGGGCATTTTCCTGAATCAGCGTCTGCCCCATGCTGAGGGCAATACCGCCCAGAAACCCCCAACTCAATACCCCTAAAAACAGAATCCACTCTGTGAGCACGGACGGGATAACCGCCAGCAGTAACGACGCGAGCAGGCAGGAACTGATCAGTGCCCGTAATTTATTTTCTATCCCGCCCTTGACGGTCAAGACAATGACGGAAGCGATCAACCCGACCATAAACACGATATTGAACAGCGCCAACAACGAGGCGTCGTACCCCGGCAACCGGGAAATATGTAGGGGCAGCATGACGAAAAACGAGCCCAGAAAGAACACACCGATCAGGCCGTTCAATAACAGTACCGGGAAGATGACCGGGTGCTGAATGGAAAACCGCAGCGCGGTACTGGTTTCAGCGATCAGGCCGGAATGAGGCTTGCTGGGCGTGGTCACCGAAATATAAGAGGCGGCCAGGGACGACATCCCGAACAGAAGCGACAACAACAAGAACATCAGACCGACGCCCACCTGCGGTGCAAAACCTCCAATGGCGAAACCCACCGTCTGAATCCCGAACTCAATCCCGATGTTTATAGTGACGATCTTTTGCAACTGTTTCTTGCCCAGTACATTCAAGTAAAGTTCTCTGGCAGGCGCACAAAAGGCCGACAGCACGCCAAAGGCCAACGCATACACCAGCACGTTGGCGTAGGTTATTGCGGACTGGTAGCTCCAGACGGCGAAGACCAATGCCGTCAGCGCGCCACCCAGGTACACGCAGACCAATAACCTGCGCACCGGCTTGCGATCGGCAACATAACCGCCATAGATCACCAGCAGCAGCACCGGCAACATCAGGCACATCTGGGCGATGCCAAATTGAAAGGCCGATGCATGAACGACGCTGATCAGTACCCAGGGCAGAAATACGCTTTGTATTCCCACACAAATGAACCACAGACTGGAGGCCAGGAGGAACCTGGAAATATTGTGCCGTTCCTGAGTATCGAGCACTTCGTTCACGGCGCCTTCCTCAAAGGGCTGGCCCCGATCGGGGCCAGCTGGTTCAATTGACATTGAAGTGCTTGCGATGCTCCTCGGGGTTTGCCCACGTGCCGTCGAACTCATAAATACCGTTGTCGAACGTAGAGCCGTCGAACCAGTAATACTTGGGCATGGGGGGAAGTTCGGTGCTGTACGGTGCGCCCTCTAGGTCGCAAAGCATCAGCGCTGAGCGACAGAGAATCAGGTAATGCGAGGCCGTCGGTGCCACGGAAAGAATAGGCACGTTTCCTGTGTCTTTCATCCAGCTGAAAATATCGGGAATGCTCGGAAAACGAGGCTGATAAGAGGCCTGGAGCATGACCAGCCTTTCGACCAGTTCAGGTGTCATCTGCGCCTCTTCCGGAATATCGTAAAAATCCTCCAGCGTCAGGCCTGCCTTGTCGAACTTGTAGATGTTCGCGCCCCAACCGACCACCGAGGATGCCAGCAAGCCTTTGCACCTGGCTGAGTTACGGTACGCCCTGTGCAGTGCATAGCGCTCGCCAATGCTGTAGAAGTCCATTTGATCCAACACCAGATCACAGTCCTCCACAAACGCTTCAGCGGTGTGCTTCTGTATACCCTCCGGAAACACATCAACGCTCACGTCCCCCGCCAAACGGTGAACCAGCTCGGCAACCACCAACGCCTTGTTACGACCGACGGTTTCCACTGAAGCACCAAACTGTCGGTTGATATTGCTGATTTCGAAAGAATCGGGATCGGCAATTTTGATATGCCTTACACCCAACCGTGCCAGCCCGAGGGCCACGGCACCGCCAATACCCCCTGCGCCTGCGACGCCGACAACAGCATTGGAAAGCTTACCCTGATTGGCCATCTGCTCCAGTTTCGAGTTGCCGAGAAAACAACCGCTGCGTGAAACCCGCTCGTTGTATACCCGCTCGTCGAAAACGCCTGGAAATTTAACAATGCGTGCTTTCTTCAACATGATCTGCTCCTTGCTTTAGTTGCGGCCACCGCAAAAACTACAGGCCAGTGACAATCGGTTATATGAGCCTTCCAGAAAAACCCGTACTTCGCGATAGAGTTCGAAACGCTTTTTTTCAAATAACATGGCGTGGGTGCCTTTATCGATCAGCACGTACCGTTTACTGGAAGCATTGCTCAGGTGTGTGTGTACAGCCAGTCGATATCCGCCGCGGTGGTCAGCACATGATCATAATCACCGCGTGTGATTAACACAGGCACCGTGATTGTGGCAGGGTCCCAATACACGCCATGCCAGGCATCGTAGATATCCTGGGCAAAGCCGCCGGGTACTTTAATCATGTTCTTTTGATGCGCTCTTTCCAGCGCTGCATCACCGGGCCAGTTTTTTATAAACCCTTGTTCAAGCTGCGTCTCGGTGCCCGCCGGACGGTCTTCTTCTATCATGGACAATCGCTTGTCGACCGGAATCTCATAAAAGCTCTTGTCGGGTCTTTCGGCACTGCCGAACAAGCCTCGGACAATCTCCGGGCTTGTGGTATCACGCCGGACGATGGGCGAGTTGAACACGACCTTGTCTACTTTTTCGCCGTGCGCGCTCAGGTAATACCCCACCGGTATCGCGCCCCTGGACGTGGCGATAATCGTCAGCTTTTTAGCACCGGTAAACTTCAATACATAGTCGACGGCGGCATCAATCACGGGCACCAGGCTTTTGGCATTGCCCACCGATTCACCGTTGGCGTGTGGACTGGCCTCGCGCATTTCCGAATAATCATCAGAACGACCATACCCCGGCAGGTCCACCACCCAGGCCTCGCGTCCTGAATTGGCGACGTCTTGGGCCCAGGAATAACCGTCAATGGCGTACCCGGCCGAGAGATTACCTGAAATGGTTGCGCCATGAATAAACAGAACAACTTGTGACTCTTTCATTGTTTGAGTGTGGGTCCCTTTCGGCGAATCACGCCAGAGGGCCATTTTCATCGCGTCAGTTTTTAGCGTGACGGTATGAATTTCCACACCGTCTATATTTGCGGCTGAACTGGCAGGCAGTGGCGCCGCGCTCACCATTAAAGCGGTGGTACAGGACGCAATAAACAACGCAGCAGAAGCAATCCTTTTCATCAGTCGACGTCCTTGCGATAAAGTGGATAAAAGCATTCCACAGGGGCTGCTTGTTGTCTGTTCAAACTTTTTTAAGCCCCTTCACTTTTTTTTAATCATGCGTGCTGCGAAGAGGACTATGCTTGGCCATTCAGGGAGGCGCCATGAACACCAGCCAGGCATTCAGAAAGTTACATGAACGCAATGAGTTATTCGTCATGCCCAATGCTTGGTGTGAGGGAAGCGCGCGCCTCATTCAGCAGTTGGGCTACGCCAGCCTCGGCACCACCAGCGCGGGGATTGCCTATGCACAGGGCTACCGCGATTCATCTCCCTCGATGGACAATGAAGATCGCTTTGCGGCGATTGAACGCATCGTTCGGGCAGTGGACATACCCGTGACGGCAGACCTGGAGAACGGTCTGGCGAAAACACTGAGCAAGGTCGAGGAGCATTTCAGAAGAGCCCTGACCGTCGGCTGCGCCGGTGCGTCCATTGAGGATATATCCGACTATCATGACCCGGACACCCCGCTGTATTTCTCCATCGAAGAAGCGTGCGATCGGGTGCGCGCTGCGAGCGAGGCCGCCCACGCGCTCGATGCCGATTTCATCGTCACCGCCAGGACCGACTATCTGCTTGGAGCGCACGCGTATTCGTTGACCGAGGTTATTAAACGGCTGGTCGCGTTTGAAGAAGCTGGAGCCGATTGTCTGTTCGCACCCGGCGTGAAGTCGATCGAGGACCTTGAGGCGATTCAGAGAGCGCTCAGCAAACCTCTCAACGTCCTGCCTGTTTTCGGTATGACGATTGACAGACTCAGGGCAGTAGGCGTTCGCCGGATCAGCCTGGGCAGTTCATTGTTTCGTAACGCCTACCGGCAGATCTTCACTGTTTTACTTGGATTGGAAGAACCAGAGGGGCTGGATTTTCTACAATCGGGACTGAGTCTGAATCAGCTCGATGAAGTGATGCGTTAGCCAGGATCGAGTGTTTGCATGGAGCATACATGTGATATCCGATAGAAACCGAAATCCCGTTATTGGTCTCGAGAACGGCGTGACGATCAACCGTAGCTCCTTTCGTCTGGCCTGGCGGACGCTGAGGTTTGGTAAAGCAGAGCAGTTGGCAACTGAGATGGCAGGCGTTGAAAACTTACCCGTTTCGACGACAGGCCTGGCGACGGTACTGAGCCCGGCCATGCGGCTTTTTGACGGGTGTGCAGACATGGGTCTATGGGACGATGATACTTATGACCTGTTGATCATTTGTCTTCCCCCCGACGGCAGCAGATCGGACACCTACAGGCATCTCATCCGTGTGGCACGTCAGGGTGTGATTATCCTGCGCTGACTTTCAGGCCATGACGGGCGCGTTATCAGGGACAGGCAGCTCTGATCCGGATGCTCTTCAGTTGCCTCGCAACTCTATCGCCGCCACGCGACCTCACTCCGAATTCAACGGAATAATCACCGCAAACGTAGTCCCCAGATCCGCTTTCGACGTCACCTCGATACGCCCGCCGTGCGCATCGACTATCCTGTCGACGATGAACAGGCCCAGCCCCAGGCTTGAATAAGGTCCGTTGTCGGTCATCTTTTCGGGTGAGTAACGGTCCATCGGGTTGAAGATGAACGGAAGCACGTCTTCGGGAATCGGGCTGCCGGTGTTGTGGACGGTAAAGTGGAGCTCGTTCTTCGAGACGGCCAGCGTCACTTCGACGGGATCGCTGCTATTGCCGTGCTGTATGGCGTTGCCGATGAGGTTGGAGAAGACCTGCTCCAGGCGATCGCCATCGAAGCGGCCAATGACCGGTTCGTCTGAAGTCAGACGAATGTCTGCTTCCGGGTGGACCGTACTCGATTCTTCAACGATGCGGACGCAGATGGGTTGCATGTCTACTTCGGTCTTTTTCAGCGGGATGCCGGGACCGATCTGTGAGCGCGTGAAGTCGAGCAGGTCGCCAACGATCTGGTTGGCCCTTTTCACGCTGGAATAGATCCTCGATGCGACCTTGGTTGGCCGCGCGCCCAGATCATGGGTGCGCAACAACACGTCGGCACCCAGCAGTATGGCGCTTAGCGGGGTGCGCAAGTCGTGCCCGAGAATGCCCAGAAAGATGTTGCGTGACGCCTGGATCGCGCTGGTATAGCTGGAGATAGACTCGGCCAGGGCCTGATCTATCGCCTCGTTGAAACGGATCATGTCTTCGATCTGCTGTTGAGTGTCCAGCGCCTCTCGCGACATCCACTGTTTGATCACGCTCGCCCGTAATGCCCGAAACTCCGAGACCACCTGATCGATGGTGAAGCCCGACATCAATCGAGTGATCGCATGGCTTTTCGCTGCGGTCTGTTCATCTGACGCGCCGTGCCCTTGCGACTTGTCGACCTGTTGCTGCAACGACTGATCCGTTTGCAGATCAGTGGCGATAGCCCGCAGCATTTGCTCGGCATGGTCCCTGAGCTCTGCGGTATCCAGAGGCTCGCCGAGCGCGGACAGGGTGCGTGCGAAATCGGTCCATTCGCGCACGATAGGCTCGACGTTGTCGAGGATGAAGCCTGATAACCGCATAGCCATTCAAACCTGAACATGAACCCTGCAGACTGCAGATTCGTAGGGTGAGCCAAGTATCCGTCCCGATCAGGCGGACAGATACAATATGGAGTGAAGTTCACACAGGCAAGGGTATAACGGAATACCGAATTTAATCGGCAAGTGCCTGTAAACGAGCCTGAACTGCATCGTCGAAAATGATGTAAAGCGCTTCGGCATCGGCTGGGCGCAGCTTTCTGCTGGTCTCCAGACCGTGAATGTATTCGATCTGCAACGCCGCTTCGGCTTCCACGTCGGCACGGGTGCTGGTTGCGTCGAGCGCCCTCACCAGATCACTGATCGCTCCCTGGACAGGCTTGGGGAGCCGTAACTGGTCAAGTCGTTCTTGCATGCGCTCGGTATTCCGGTAAAAGCCAAAGAGTGGGCAGCAGATCATGCAGCGGCGTGCAATGCAAGAACATGCGTCTGTTCATCGATGAGCTGATGATGCAGCGCGGCCCTCCAGCAGGTTTTTCAGGCTGTAGGTCACCACGCCCAGGATGATCAGGTCATCGTTGTCGGTGACATGCAGTGGTGGGTAATCCGGGTTTTGCGATTCCAGAATCACCACATCGCCGCGCATGTGCAAACGTCGGCAGATCTGCCGTGCATTGAGCGAGGCAACGACGATGTCACCGTGCTCGGCGTACTGGCTGCGGTCGACCACCAGCATATCCCCGCTGCACATGCCGCCCCCCTGCATACCTTGGTCTTCGATCCTGGCCAGGTAGGCGTGTGGCTCACGGACCTCACAAAGCTCGGAGATGGAAACATGCTTCTCGACCACTGGCGATCTGGAGCCAACGGACGACAGCGATATGAACGGGAGTTTGATGCCCCCTGCCGACAACGGGCCAAGGAAGGTAACACTCATGAGGCGAGCCTTTTCTGATTAACTGTATACATATACAGTTAATCGTTTATCGGCGCTCAGGTCAATCGCAATGCCAGATACCTCGACAGATGGCGCGGACCGAAGACCACGCCTTTCAGCGCTCACCTCACAGGCCATCAGGGCGTTGCATCACCCTTCGACAACTGCGTAATCAACGCCACGGTCAGGTAAAGCCTGGGTGCGATGCTCGATAATTCGATGTATTCATCGTCGGCATGCAGGCCGGCACCGACCACGCCCATGGTTTCGAGCACCGCAGGCTTTGCACTGCCCGGCACGTAGGCATAGCCAGCGTCGGTACCGAAACGCATGGCAATCGGCTCCAGAGTGCGACCGGTTTTCTGGTAAAGCGTCTGCGCGGTTTTCGCCAACTGGTCGGAGCCAGGATTTCTGGCCAGCGGCGGCCGGCCTTTTTCCATTCGCAAGGTCACTTCGGTGCCATCGACCAGCGTCTTCTTCACGATCTTTTGTCCGTCAGCCAATACGCGATCGCTCTCGCTGAGGTCGGAATAGCGCATGTCCGCCTCGGCCGACGCGCTGGATGGAATGATGTTGCGCTTCTCCCCGCCCTTGATCAGCGTCCAGTTGACAGTGGTGCCTTTGCCCGGGTCGCCGAGGTCCTTGAGCTGCAGCAGTTGGTGCGCCAGCTCGATGGCCGCATTGCGTCCGGCCTCGGGAGCAGAGCCTGCGTGTGACGACTTGCCTTTGACCTCGAGAATCAGGCCATTGATGCCGTTGGTGGCGACGGTGACGGCATCCTTGTCAGGCGGCTCGAACGAAAACACGTAGTCATGCTGGCGGGCGAGTTCGGCGATGACTTTTTTCGAGCCGCTGGAGCCGGTCTCCTCGTCCGGGTTGAAGAGCACAGTGAGCGTGCCGAACGCCTTGAACCGCTCATTCTGCAACAGCTGCAGCGCATGCAGAATCATCGCCACGCCGCCCTTGGCGTCTGCCACCCCTGGGCCATAGGCGCGCTCGCTGTCGAGTCTGAACGGACGCTTGGCGGCGGTGCCCGGCCCGAACACCGTGTCGTAGTGAACCATCAACAGAAAAGACCGTGTGCCGGTGCCTTTGAAAGTACCGACGATATTGTCCCCCGCCGAAGGCTCTGCCGGCGTGGTGGAGACTTCTGCGCCCAGCGCCTTGAGACGTTCGACCAGCATTGCGCTGACGGTCTTCAGCCCGGGAGCCTGGCCGGTGCCTGTATCGACATCAACGAGCTGGCGGACAGTGTCGAGGTAGGCCGGTTGTTCGGCCTGGGCTTTTTTCAGCAACTGATCGGGTGACAGCTCGGCGGCGTTGGCAAACATGGAAAACACGCCCATGGACCCCAGGGAAAGTCCGATTGCGGCAGTGATGGGGAAGCGTCGTGAATGCATGCTGGTTCCTTCAGATGATCGCGAGTTGAACAGCATCTTTACCCCAATGCGCCGCTCGACGCCACAAGCCAGACCGGTTGCGAGACCGGCTCATATCAAGGCAAATGTCTGCTGCCAGAGGCCCGATGGCCTGATAGGTCCGGCAATCGCGCAGCGCGCAGGCCGCTAGGCAGAGGTTAAATTCATATCGAGGGAACAAGCGGTCAGTGCGAGGCTCAAAAACAGTCTAGACAAAGGTATTCACGACAATGCCGTCCCTCAAGGCCTATCATCGGCAGCAGAAACGCTGCGGCCTTGAGTGGTCGACAGCGCTCGGGTAATGTCATCCAACCGCACAGGACAGAGCACGCTCATGACTTCCAAGCTGGATCAACTCAAGAAATTCACCACCGTTGTTGCTGACACCGGCGACTTCGGCGCAATCAAGAGCCTCGAACCCGAGGACGCCACCACCAACCCTTCCCTGCTGCTCAAGGCCGCTTCCGACGCAAACAACGCCAAGATGCTGGGCGAAGCGTTCGATGGTAGCAAGGGCGACATCGGCCTGGCCTGCGACCGCTTTGCAGTCGCCATCGGTCAGGAGATTCTCAAGGTGGTTCCGGGCCGCGTATCCACTGAAGTGGACGCACGCCTCTCGTTCGACACCAACGCCCTGATCGAGCGCAGTGAGCGTTTGATCGGTCTGTACGACGCCGCAGGCATCAAGCGTGATCGGGTGCTGATCAAACTGGCCGCCACCTGGGAAGGTATCCGCGCAGCTGAGAAACTCGAGAAGGATGGCATCCAGACCAACCTGACCTTGCTGTTCTCCTTCGCCCAGGCAGTCGCCTGCGCCGAGGCCGGGGTGTTCCTGATTTCGCCGTTCGTGGGCCGTATCTACGACTGGTACAAGAAGTCGACAGGCACCGATTACACCGGCGCAGAAGACCCGGGCGTGCAGTCGGTAACGCGCATCTACAACTACTACAAGGCCAACGACTTCAAGACCGTGGTCATGGGTGCCAGCTTCCGCAACCTGAACCAGATCGAACAGCTGGCTGGTTGTGATCGCCTGACCATCAGCACCGATCTGCTCAAGAAGCTGGCGGAAGATACCGGCACCCTGGAGCGTAAGCTTACCCCGGATAATGCAGGTGAGAAACGTTTGGGTACGGTCAAGAACTTGACCGAAAGCCAGTTCCGCTGGGCTTCCAACGAAGATGCCATGGCCACTGAAAAGCTGGCTGAAGGTATTCGCCAGTTCGCTCGCGATCAGGAAAAGCTGGAAGCACTGCTCTCCGCCAAAAAAGCCTGAACATGAAAAAGGGCGACACCTTCGCAGGTGTCGCCCTTTTTGCTGCCTGCCGTTCTGAGATAAGAGAGACAGACGCAACTGATGCCTAGCGCTGACCTTCCAGTGCATTGACCAGATCATGGAAAGCTTCACGATTGGAGTCGTTAAGGCCCATGAGGATCTTGTGTGCTTCAAGCACCTTGGCTTTCACCACTTCTTCGCACTGGTCCTGTGACGGCAGGTCGGTCAGGCATTCAGGCCGCGGCAGAGGCCGGTCAACGATGTTGAAGACCTGATCAAAGCCCATCGACTGCAACAGGCGCGTAATGTCCTCGTGAGTGGTCACAAGGGTCGGCAACAGGCCTACCTTCTGGCGCGACAGAATCGACAGTTTGGCCAGCAAGCCCAGCGTGGTGCTGTCAATGCTGCGCGTCTCGGTCAGATCAATGACCACCGCCGAGAAATTCAGCGCAGTGAAGATGCGCTCGATAGTCGCATCCAGGGCCGAACACAGCGTCAACCGCACTTCACCCACGAACTTGAGAACGAAGGTGCCTTCCTGCTCGGCGAACTGGATTCTACCGGTACTCATTCAAGATTCCTGCTTAACACTAACAAGGCGATATCATCCGGCATCTCCCCTAGCGTTGCCAATTCAAAAACCCGCTGCAAGCCATCCAGGCTGCCGCCAGCCGCCTTGACCAATTCGGGAAGGACGGCTTCTTTCTCTTTGAGTGTATCACCGGGTAACAAGTCCAGTATGCCATCAGACAACATGGTCAGACTGAAGGACTCGGGCAGATCGATTTCGTGATCCTGATAGGTGGCCTCGTTGAACAACCCGACAGGCAGTCCACGACCTTCCAGATAATGCGCCTGCCCTTCGGAATACAACACAGGCAATGGCAGATGTCCGCCCACTGCGTACGTCAGTTTACCTGACTCTTCGTCGATGACACCGCCGACCATCGTAACGTGCTTGCCCAGCTTGCAACTGATGAGGCCACGGTTGATATGCCCCAGCACATCAGACGGCTTGAATTCCGGAAGCGTGCCGCCACGCTTGGACTCGAACAGCAGCCGAGTGGTCATGAACTTCAGCAGCACGGTGATGAACGCCGATGACGCACCATGCCCTGAAACATCAGCCAGATAGAAGGCGACGCGCCGTTCGTCGACCCTGAAATAATCGACAAAGTCGCCGGACAGGTACAACGATGGAATGATCTGGTGCGCGAACTTGAACGCGTCAATTGACCACGGCGTGATCGGCAGCATGTTCATCTGCACTTGCCGACCCGCGTCCTGGTCTTCCTGCAACAGATGAAGACTGGCTTCGAGTTCGCGATTGGCCTTTTCCAGCTTTTCGCGATAGACCTGGTTTTCAGTGAGCAGGCGAGCCCGATCCAGCGCACGACGCACCGAATGCTCGAGTACGGCAAGATCTTCGAGGGGCTTGATCAGGTAGTCGGCAGCGCCGAGACGCAAAGCTTCGACTGCATCGCTCATCACGCCCGCGCCGGATACGACGATGACAGGCGTCTGCGGAGCAATGGCCGTCACCTGACGGATCAGCTCAAGCCCTCCCATCTGTGGCATGCGTAAGTCGCAGACCACCAGATCGGGGTTCTCCTGCTCGAATATCTGAATTCCCTGCAAGCCATTACTCGCTTGCAGAACGCTGAAGCCACTGTCTTCAAGGTAGGCGGCAAGACTTGCGCGCACTACGTCGTCGTCATCGATAATCAGCAGCTTGGCACTGGTTTTTGGCATGGGGGCAAACGGCGCCAGATCAGGTTGGCGTAGGCGGCCCGGGATTACCGGAACCCGCTTACTGGATTCGCTTCTAGCCTCTCCGCAATAACACGCAACAACTTGATAAGTCTGTCGTGTTTCAGAGGTGCCCTTCAAGGCGCAGACGGTACTCCCATCCGACGGGTGTTTCAAGCATGCTCCTACCCTCACTTTGCGCTCTTTACATCGCAAATCACCCAGAGTTATAAGAACTCACAAATCAGCAACTAAAACGAAGGACTGTACATGAGTCGAAATGATCGCGACTACGAGGAAAAACGGGATTACATCCGCATGCGCGTCGATGCAGACGTCAACCTGATCCATGCCGGCCAAGTGATTCCCGCCGTGTGCATTGACCTTTCCAGCTCGGGCATGCAGGTTCAGGCGCCACGCTCGTTCCAGGTGGGAGACAAACTCAGCGTGAGCATTGACTCCGACCATCCTGCGCTCAAGGGGCTTGAAGCCGAAACCGAGGTGGTCTGGGTGAATGATGAAAAAGGTGGTGGACAGAAACTGGGGCTTTCAATCATCTCGATGAAGTGAAAACGGGCGGAACAGGTTCACACTTTTACAAAATAATAAAGGCGACCCAGGGTCGCCTTTATCGATTCAAGCCGATGCAAGGTAGCGATTAAAAATCGTCTTCAACCTTGCCGTCCTTGACCTTGAACTCGCGGTTCTGCAGGTAGGCATTGCGAATGAAGGTGTAACGATCGCCGCTGACCATGCGCTCGGCAGACAGCAGGCTGGCACGTGTATCGATCAGGTTGACGCCCAGTGCGGTGTTACGGGTCGGGACGTGATCGATGTAGCGGTAGGGCGAGGTGTAGGTGTCCGGGTACTTGGCGATTGCATCACGTACAGTGCTTGGCCCCAGCAACGGAATGACCACGAACGGGCCGCTCGGCACGCCCCAGTAGCCCAGCGTCTGACCGAAGTCCTCATCATTGCGTTGCAGGCCCATGCGGGTGCCCACGTCGATGAAGCCCAGCAGGCCGAAGGTGGTGTTGACGATCAGACGCGCAGTGTCGACGCCAGCCGCTTCAGGCTTGGCTTGCAGCACGTTGTTCGCCAGATTGCCGACATCGCCGATGTTGCTGAAGAAGTTATGGATACCGTCTTCGACGAATTGCGGTGCGATGTACTGATATCCCTTGGCCAACGGCTTGAGCGTGTAAGCGTCAAGGATATCGTTGAATTTGAAAATGGGACGGTTGATGCCTTCCCACGGATCATCTTCAGCGGCCTGCACGGCCACCGGCACCAGCGCGATGCCGGCACACAGGGACAATTGCAGCAAACGTTTGATAAAGCCTGCACCGGTCACGGGCATAGCTGACACTCCTGATCGAGATATCGAAATAATGACGCGGGTGCTACGCCCCACACGCTAGGACAGGGAGTATAAAGCCTTCTGTCGAGAATAAGGCAGGTCTGTCAGCAAAGGGTTCCGGATAAACTCCGTCATCGCACCTTCATCGAAGTGTCACAAAAGATCGGTAGCGTTTCTCGATATTTCAGAGAGATCCTCATGCTCGCCCCGGTCCTCACGCCTCTGCCAACCTTCCCTGCCCTGCTGTTCGGCCTTAGCGGCTGCCTGGTGGACTTCGGTGCGCAGGCCGCAAACTCGCGCGCACCCGGCCATGAGCACACGCAGCTCACACCGGGTGCAAAGGCTATTCTGCAGACCCTGCGTGACCAGAGCATGCCGTGCGCCTGGCTCGATGAACTGCCTGAAAACGTGAGCGCTGCACTGGCTGCACCGGTGAGTGACTGGATGATTCCCGCCCCACGCCCGACCGCAGGCTGGCCCGCCCCGGATGCCTGCTGGATGGCATTGATGGCCCTGAAAGTCAGCCACCTGGATGGCTGCGTACTGATCAGCGGCGACCCGCGCCTGTTGCAGTCCGGGCTGAACGCCGGGCTGTGGACCATTGGCCTGGCATCCTGCGGCCCACTGTGCGGGCTCTCGCCTTCACAATGGCAGGCACTCAGCGATGCCGAACGCGAACGGCGACGCGCACAGGCCACGCTCAAACTCTACTCGCTGGGAGTGCATTCGGTGATCGACCACCTGGGCGAACTGGAATCCTGCCTGGCCGACATCGCACTGCGTCGCAGCAAAGGCGAAAAACCCTGATACACATGCAGCCAGGTGCAGACTGGATTAGTCTTGAGTGAACATGGACCTTTAGCTCTTCGGCGAAGTCCATGAGACAGACTTATCAATCAAGGAGCACCTCATGCCTGCCCGCGAACTGCAAGAACAACTCAATACCCTGCGCGAGCAACTGGAGCACAACCCGCCGATGTCAGAGTCCGAGCGGGAAAATCTGCGCGAACTCATGCAACAAATTGAAACTAAAATTCAGCTGGAACAGGCCACCCACGAGCAGGACAGCAGCCTGGCTGATGGTGTGAATCTGGCCGTCGAGCGTTTCGAGCTGGAGCATCCGACCATTGCCGGGACCTTGCGCAACATCGTGCAGACGCTGGGTAACATCGGAGTCTGATCGGGGAATGCCGCTCTGCTGGCTCTGCGTCCGAACGCTGATGCGCGGTGCGACGCGGAGCATCGGCACTACTGACACCTATCGTTCCTCACGCTCCGCGTGGGAATGTCGCTCCGGACGCTCTGCGTCCGCTCCGCGGGCCTCAGACACTACTGCCGCGCCAGCCTGCGGTTGTCTACGTCGAGCGTTTCAGTGCTGCGGTACGGGTTGATGTCCAGCCCACCGCGGCGCACGTAGCGCGCATACACAGTGAGCTTCGCCGGCTTGAGCAGGCGCTGCAGGTCGAGGAAGATTCTTTCCACGCACTGTTCATGAAAATCCGAGTGCTGGCGGAAGCTGACGATATACGCCAGCAGGCTGGCGTGATCCAGCGCTGCGCCGCGATATTCGACCACTACGCTGCCCCAGTCAGGCTGGCTGGTGACCGGACAGTTGGATTTGAGCAGATGACTGTGCACGCTCTCTGCCACCACCCGCGAGTCATCACAACACAGCAACTCTGGCTGCGGCCGGTCATAGCTGCTGACCGAGATGTCCAGGTCGTCGATACACACGCCCGGCAACGCAGCAACACCCTCCTCTTCGATTTCCGCCAGGCTGCGAATACGCACGCCAACCGGCTTGCCCGCAGCAGCCGAGAGATCCTGTTCGAGGGTGGTCTGCAGCTGTTCGACGGTCGCGAAAGCCGTCTGATTCAACGAATTGAGGTACAGCTTGAATGACTTCGATTCGATGATGTTCGGCGATTCGGCCGGGATACTGAACTCGCCAATGGCCACCACCGGCTTGCCGGAAGGCAGCAGCCATGACAGCTCGTAGCAGTTCCAGAAATCGACACCCTGATAAGGCAGCGTCTGCGCGGTGAGCCCAAGCTCGGCCCATTTGGCGGCACGCGGGATCGGGAACAACAGAGACGGCGTGTAGGTGGCGATGTACTCACTGGACTTGCCCAGCGGCGAGTGTTCGGCTGCGGGATGCATGGCGATACCTGGATCATGAATGAACGCGGCGAGTTTATAGCGTTTGCCTGGGGCTTTCAGCGAAAATCCGCTCTGCCCCGCCACCCTCGCAGGCCGCCCTGCGGCCTCGACGAAGGTGACTCAGGCCCTGTCACTCGTAACGCAGTGCATGCGCTGGCTGGATCTGCGCGGCGCGCCATGCGGGGTAGATGGTCGCCAGAAAGCTCAGGATAAACCCGGCACCGCAGATCAACAGCACGTCACCGGCCTGCAGTTCGGAAGGCAGGTTGCTGATGAAATACACATCGGAACTGAAGATGTGCTGACCGCTGACCCGCTCGACCCAGCCCACCAGGCTGCTGACGTTCAGCGCCGCAATAATCCCCAAGATGCCGCCGATCAAGGTACCGACGATGCCGATGACGGTGCCCTGTACCACGAAGATCGCCATGATCTGCCGCGGCGTGGCGCCGATGGTGCGCAGGATGGCGATGTCTGCGCCCTTGTCGTTGACCACCATGATCAGCGTGGCAATGATGTTGAACGCAGCCACAGCGACGATCATCAGCAGCAACAGACCGATCATGGTCTTTTCCATCTTCATGGCACTGAACAGGCTGCCCTGGGTGTGGGTCCAGTCATCGGCGCGATAGCCTTCACCCAGACCGGCGGCAATGGCGGTGGACACCTGGGGCGCCTTGTACAGATCCTTGAGCGCCAGTCGCACGCCCTGAACCTGATTGGGCTGCCAGCGTTGCATCTGCGCCGCATCGGCGATGTTGATCAGGCCCATCGAACCATCCAGTTCGGCACCGACCTTGAAGATACCCACGACGGTCAGGCGTTGCATGCGCGGCGTGATGCCGCCAGGAGCGCTGCTGACTTCCGGGACGATCAGGGTCAGCTTGTCGCCGATGCTCAGGCGAAAGCGGCGCGCGGTGATATCGCCGAGCACTACGCCGAACTCGCCCGGCTTGAGGTCTTCGAGGTTTCCGCGGGTGATGTGCTGCGTGACGATCGACACTTCATGTTCCAGCGCTGGGTCTACGCCGCTGATCTGGATCGGCTGCATCGAGCCCTTGTAGGAGAGCATGCCTTCCATGTCGGTGAACGGCACGGCAGCGGTCACTTCAGGGTTTTTCAGCGCAGCGTCGGCCAGCGGCTTCCAGTCATCGACCGGAGTGGTACCGGCAATCACCGCGTGCGGCACCATGCCGAGAATCCGCGAGCTCATTTCCCGCTGGAAACCGTTCATGACCGACAGCACCACGATCATCGCCAGGACACCGAGTGCCAGACCGATCATCGAGGTCATCGAAATGAACGAGATGAAGCTTTTGCGGCGTTTGGCGCGGGTATAGCGCATGCCGATGAAGATGGGTAACGGTCTGAACATTCGCGAAGCACCGTGGAAAAATACACCGTATAAAAACTGGAACCCGACGCGATGAATTGCGCCGGGCCGGGTCGATCAGGCCTCGACGAGGCGGCCGTCTTCCAGACGCAGGACACGGTCCATTTGCCGGGCCAGGCTCATGTCGTGGGTCACGATCAGAAACGCCGTGCGCGATGACGTGCTCAATTCACGCATCAGGTCCTGAATGCCCTGCGCGGTGTGGTGATCGAGGTTGCCGGTTGGCTCGTCAAGCATCACCAGACCCGGCTGATTGATCAGGGCACGGGCAATCGCCACACGTTGACGCTCACCACCGGACAGCTCCGAAGGCTTGTGCGCCAGACGATGACCGAGGCCGACACGCTCCAGCAATGCAGTGGAGCGCTTGCGGGCTTCGGGGATCGGCGTACGGCCGATCAACAACGGCATGCAGACGTTTTCAAGCGCGGTGAATTCGGGCAGCAGGTGGTGGAACTGGTAGACGAAGCCCAGCGCCCGGTTACGCAGCAGGCCGCGAGCCTTTTCGCCCAGCGCCGACAACTCTTCGCCCGCCAGCCAGACACTGCCTTCGGACGGCGTGTCCAGACCGCCCAACAGGTTGAGCAAGGTACTTTTGCCCGACCCCGAACTGCCGACGATCGCGACACGCTCGCCAGGGTGCAATTCCAGCTGCAGGCCGGACAACACCACCACCGACTCCGGGCCTTCCTCGTAGGATTTACCCAGGTTGCGGCAACTCAATACTGCTTTATCAGACATGCCCGACTCACTCATAACGTAACGCCTCCGCCGGCTGGGTGCGCGCAGCACGCCAGGCGGGATACAGGGTGGCGAGGAAACTCAGGACCAACGCTGCACCACAGACCTGGAACACGTCCTGGGCCATCAGTTGCGAAGGCAGGTAATCAATGAAGTAGACGTCGGCGTTGAGAAACTTGTGGCCGATCAGCCCTTCGAGTGCGGAAATGGCTGCGCTGACATTGAGCGCCGCCAGAATACCCAGTGCCGCGCCGATCAGCGTGCCAACCACGCCGATCACTGTGCCCTGGACCATGAATATCGCCATGATCTGTCGCGGCGTAGCGCCCAGGGTACGCAGAATCGCGATGTCGCCCTTCTTGTCATTGACCACCATCACCAGCGTGGAAATGATGTTGAAGGCCGCCACCGCCACGATCAGCAGCAGCAACAGACCGATCATGGCTTTCTCCATGCGGATCGCCTGATACAGGTTGCCGTGGGTGCGCGTCCAGTCACGCGAGTAGAAATTGTTTTCGCCCAGCTTCTGCGCGATTTCCCACGAGGTGCGCGGCGCCGCGAACAGGTCGTCGAACTTGAGACGCAGGCCCTGCACCTGATTGGGCTTCCAGCGGTGCAGACGCCCCAGGTCATCAAGGTTGGTCAGCCCCAGGAAGCCGTCGATTTCGCCGGCGCCGACGTGAAAGATGCCGGTCACCTCGAAGCGCTTCATGCGCGGGAACATCCCGGCTGGCGTCACCGTCACTTCAGGCGCAACGAAGGTCAGCTTGTCGCCGATGCCGACGCCCAGCTTGGCCGCGGCCTTGTCGCCGATCATGATGCCGAAGCTGCCGGGCGACAGACTGTCGAGCTGGCCCTGCTTGATGAAGTGGTCAATGATCGAGACCTTGCGCTCTTCAAGCGGGTCGATACCGTTGAGCAGCACTTTCTGGACCTTGCCGTCGTGAGTCAGCAAGCCCTGCATCTGGGTGAACGGCGCAACGGCCAGCACCTGCGGGTTTTCCTGAACCTTCGCGGCCAGACCGCGCCAGTCGGTGATCGGGTCAGCCGATTCGATGGTCGCGTGCGGCACCATGCCGAGCACGCGGGTACGCATTTCGTGATCGAAACCGTTCATCACCGATAACACGACTATCATGACCACAACGCCCAGGGCGAGGCCGATCATGGAGGTCAGGGAGATGAAGGAAACAAAATGATTGCGTCGCTTCGCACGGGTGTAGCGCGTGCCGATAAATACAAAAAGAGGTCTGAACATGTAGGAATTTGTTCGCAGGAATGAGGACGTCCGTGTGGCGGGCCTTGACGTGCAGCTTTACACTCGAAACTCTCTGACCACCGCCGCTAGCTTGGGTTCGCCATGTCGACATTAGATGAAGCAGGACGCCGCGAATACTACCGTATCGACGACAGCGTCGCACTGGAAATTAACCCCCTGTCTGCCGCCGACCAGGCAAGCCAGGATGCCATGCAGGACACCTCGACGCTGTTCGACCTGCTCAGCGAGCTGCATGTCAGCGAGTTCGAGTCGCAGCATCTGATGCGCCAGCTCGACGAGCGCGACCGGGTGCTGAACAGTTTTCTCAAGTCGCTGAGCAAGCGCATCGACCTGCTGGGCGAAGTGGTTGCCCACACCGCACTGGGCAAGCTGGGCGCGCCTCAGCCGGTCAAGCTGTCTGAAGGCGGGATTCAGTTCAATTCGCAACAGGCTTTTGCCGTCGGCGAACAACTGTCGATCAAGATGGTGCTCATGCCCCAGGCCGCGGGTCTGATGCTGCGCGCCAGGGTTTCGCAATGCGACACGCTGGCCGACAGCAATTTCTATATCAGTACCGAGTTCGTCAATCTCCCGGATGCGCAGCGCCAGTTACTCGCCCGCCATGTGTTGCAGCGTCAGGCTCAGCAGCGGCGTCAGGCGCTGGAACAAGGCCAGCCCTCCGGAAATTGAACGCCCGGCCCCTTTATCACTATCAGTAGCCAGGAGTAAACGTGACCCTTATCTACGGCCACCGCGGCGCCAAGGGCGAAGCACCGGAAAATACCCTGACCAGCTTTCAGGAATGCCTCAAGCACGGCGTGCGCCGCTGTGAACTGGACCTGCATCTTTCAAAGGATGGAGAGTTGATGGTCATTCATGACCCGACCCTCAAGCGCACCACCGACCGGCGCGGCAAGGTCAATGAACACCTCGCCGCCGACCTGGTGACCTATGACGCGCGCAAGGGTGGCCCCGGCTGGGTCTCGCCGTGCCCGATTCCACGCCTGGAAGAACTCTTCGAGCAATGCGCTTTCGAGCACTGGCAGCTGGAAGTCAAAAGCGCCTCACGCACTCGCGCCGCCAATACCGTGCTGGCGATTCGTGAAATGGCTCAGCGCCATGGCTTGCTGGACAAGGTGACGATCACCTCCAGCTCACGCGAAGTGCTGCGCGCCGCTCTGGACCTGACGCCGGACATTTCGCGCGGGCTGGTAGCCGAGTACGCCTGGCTCGACCCGTTGAAGGTCGCCCAGAGCTACGGCTGTGAAATTCTGGCATTGAACTGGACACTGTGTACCCCGGAGCGCCTGCAGAAAGCACAGCGTCAGGGCCTGCATGTGTCGGTGTGGACAGTCAACGAGCCTGCACTGATGCGCAGGCTCGCTGATTTCGGCGTCGACAGCCTGATTACAGACTTTCCCGGTTTGGCCACCGCCACGCTCGGGAATCACTGAAATCGGTCTCCCCGGCCGGCTCAGGCCACCGGCCGGAGTCGCTTAAAAAAGCCGGTTGAGGCCGTCGTATGCGGCTACCCGATAGGCTTCGGCCATGGTCGGGTAGTTGAACGTGGTGTTGACGAAGTACTTCATGGTGTTCGCTTCACCCGGCTGGCTCATGATTGCCTGACCGATGTGCACGATCTCGGACGCCTGGTCGCCGAAGCAATGCACGCCCAGCACCTCGAGCGTCTCGCGGTGGAACAGGATCTTCAGCATCCCGACCCGCTCACCGGAAATCTGCGCGCGCGCCATGCCCTTGAAGAACGCCTTGCCCACCTCGTAAGGCACCTTGGCCTGCGTCAGTTCGTGTTCGTTCTTGCCGATCGAGCTGATCTCGGGAATCGTGTAGATCCCGGTCGGCACATCGTTGACATAACGCCAACTGCCATTGTCGACCATGCTGCCCGCGGCCGAACGACCCTGGTCGTAAGCAGCACTGGCCAGGCTTGGCCAGCCAATCACATCGCCGGCGCCGTAGACGTTGGAAACGCTGGTGCGGTAGGTCTCGTCCACTTCGATCTGACCACGGCCGTTGGCCTTCAGACCGATGTTCTCAAGACCCAGCTTGTCGGTGTTGCCGGTACGGCCGTTGCACCACAGCAAGGCATCGGCCTTGATCTTCTTGCCGGACTTCAGGTGCAGGATAACGCCGTTATCCAGACCTTCGACCTTCTCGTACTCTTCGTTGTGGCGAACCATCACGTTGTTGTTGCTGAAGTGATAGCTCAGCGCCTGGGAGATTTCCGAATCCAGGAAGCTCAGCAACTGATCACGGTTATCCACCAGCTCGACCAGCACGCCAAGGCCGCTGAAGATCGAGGCGTATTCGCAGCCGATCACACCGGCACCGTAAATGATCAGCTTGCGCGGGGTATGGCCCAGGCTGAGGATGGTGTCGCTGTCGTAGATGCGCTTGTGACTGAAATCGATGTCGGCCGGCCGATAGGGGCGCGAACCGGTGGCGATGATGATCTGGTTGGCCACCAGCTTTTCCACCACACCGTTGGTGCAGACCACGTTGATGCTGGTCTCGTCGGCAAAACTGCCGGTGCCGAAGAACACGTCGACGCGGTTGCGGGCGTAGTAACTGGTGCGCGAGGCCACTTGCTTGGAGATGACCATTTCAGCGTTTTTCAACACATCCGGAAACGAAAACCAGCGCGGCTCGCCGATGGCACGAAACATCGGGTTGGTGTTGAACTGAATGATCTGCTTGACCGAGTGACGCAGGGCCTTGGACGGAATGGTGCCCAAATGGGTGCAGTTACCGCCCACTTGCCGACGGCTGTCGACCATGGCGACCTTGCGCCCCGCCTTGGCGGCGTTCATTGCCGCGCCTTCTCCGGCAGGGCCGGAACCCAGTACCACTACGTCGTAGTTGTAGACAGCCATGCGTACTCCTTTAAACAGACCGAGGCGCCACTCTGGCATCTCTGGCTAAATCACGCGGCGCAGTCTAGCGCTGCACCGAGGCGGCGAACATTAACCCTTGGTCGCGTCGAAGGCCAATTTTTGTCTGCACATGGCGCAACTGACCGGATGATCCGGCCCGCTGACTTAGCGCGGCTGCTGCACAACCAGATGATCAAACGACGCGTTGCTGCGGATGATAAAGCGCTTATCGGCACGAATCACAAAAAAAGCAGGGATTTTATGTTCTTGCGCATAATCCCAACCGCGCTGCGGGCCGAGAATCAACAGCAGGGAAGACAGACCGTCAGCCATCAGCGCCGAGGGCTGAATGACTGTCACTGACGCCAGACTGTGGATGATCGGCTTACCGCTCAAGGCATCGAGCGTATCGGAAATGCGCCACCCGGCATGGTCGACGTAGCGACGATAGTCGCCCGACGTAGACACGGCGTAGCCTTTCAGCGGAAACACTTTTTGCGTGACAGTGCCATCATCGAGCGGCGCGTCCAGGGTCACCCGCCAGGGCGAGCCGTCGGGCTTGAGCCCGCTGACTTTCAGTTCACCCGTGGCCTGCACCAGATAATCGTGCAAGCCGAGCGCGTCCATCCGTTCGCTGATCCGATCGACCGCATAGCCGGCGGCGATGCTGTTGAGGTCCACTTGCACGGCGGCACTCTTGCACAACCGGTCGCCGACGATGCGCAGGTTGCGATAACCGACCAGCGCCTGAGTCCGGGCCAGTTGCCGCACCAGCGGCATCTGCTCGAACAGCGTATGAGGCCCCAACCCCCACAGGTCCATCAACGGCTTGACCGTCAGATCGAAGGCTCCGTCGCTCTCCTGCGCCAACTGTTCGCCCACGCCGATCAGTTTCAAGACCGGTTCCGGCATCACCTGGCAGCTATTGGCAGGCAACGCATTGAAGCGCTCGATATCCGAATCCGCGCGCCAGAGCGACATCTGCTGATCGACCTCGTCCAGAATCGCTTCGACCTCGGGACGCACAGCCGCAGGCTCCGGCTGCCCGGAAGCGCGCGCATACACCACGGAATAATGACTGCCCATGGTCGGCCCGCCAAAGCTTTCCAGCTTGCGTTCCTGACCACAACCACTGCACACCAGCAACACGAGGCACCCTGCAACCTTGCCGAACCTACGCAAACCCATGCCCCGCACTATAAAAAACCTTCAGAGTGACTTGCTGCCATTGGCGAACAAGCCAGAAAAGCGTCCATAACCTGCTCTGACACCCAGTGAACCGTCCCGATACAAGGCCGACCCTCATATTGAGTGGTCGAGGGCCATTAATGCTCCCTGCGCGCACGGTCTGTTCATCAAGTTTCATCAAAACGACACGCCGCACGTTCTCAATTGTCTTGACCTGTCAAGCGTCAGTTAACTGATAGCAAATCGCCGAAACGGTTGTCTTTGAGCCCTGTTACACATACTGTTACAAGTGCGCATCGCCAGTTGCACACACGAAATGGCGATGCGAACGGGATAAAAACGACAACGGACTCCAAGCCGACGAGCCTGAGCGAGTAACTAAATGGCCTCCACAACAAGTAAGGGCAAAGCGATCTTTCGCGTTGTCAGCGGTAACTTCCTCGAGATGTTCGATTTCATGGTCTACGGCTTCTATGCCACGGCCATCGCAAAAACCTTCTTCCCTTCCGACAGCGCTTTCGCTTCGTTGATGCTGTCGCTGGCGACCTTCGGCGCAGGCTTCTTGATGCGTCCGCTGGGCGCAATCTTTCTCGGTGCCTACATCGACCGTCACGGGCGTCGCAAAGGGCTGATTATCACCCTCGCGATGATGGCAATGGGCACTCTGTTGATTGCCTGCGTGCCGGGCTACTCCACATTGGGCGTCATCGCCCCCTTGCTGGTGCTGCTCGGTCGTTTGCTGCAAGGTTTCTCGGCAGGTGTGGAACTGGGTGGTGTTTCGGTGTACCTGGCTGAAATCTCGACACCGGGCCGCAAAGGCTTCTTCGTCAGCTGGCAGTCCGCCAGCCAACAGGCCGCCGTGGTCTTCGCCGGCTTGCTGGGCGTGGGTCTCAACCACTGGCTGAGCCCGGAGCAGATGGGTGAATGGGGCTGGCGCGTGCCGTTCCTGATCGGCTGCCTGATCGTACCGGCCATCTTCATCATCCGTCGCTCGCTGGAAGAGTCGCCGGAATTCGAAGCCCGCACGCATCGCCCGACGCTGAGTGAAGTGGTGCGCTCTATCGGCCAGAACTTCGGTCTGGTGCTGGGCGGCATGGCGCTGGTGGTCATGACCACCGTGACGTTCTACCTGATCACCGCTTACACCCCGACGTTCGGCAAGAACGAACTGAACCTGACAGACCTTGAAAGCCTGCTGGTGACGGTCTGCGTTGGTGTGTCCAACTTCATCTGGCTGCCGATCATGGGCTCGTTCTCGGACCGCATCGGCCGCAAGCCGCTGCTGATTGCGGCGACCGTACTGGCTATCGCCACCGCTTACCCTGCCCTGTCGTGGCTAGTCGCACACCCAAGCTTCGGCAACCTGCTGATGGTCGAGTTGTGGCTGTCGTTCCTGTATGGCTCCTACAACGGGGCAATGGTTGTGGCGCTGACCGAGATCATGCCGGTCGACGTCCGCACCACCGGCTTCTCGCTGGCCTACAGCCTGGCGACTGCAACCTTCGGTGGTTTTACCCCGGCGGCCTGTACTTACCTGATTCACGTACTGGACAACAAGGCAGCGCCAGGTATCTGGCTGACCGGCGCAGCGGTGCTGGGTCTGGTTGCGACGCTGATACTGTTCCGCAAGGGTGGGCAGAAGCTTGAAGCGCCTGTCGCGGCTTCCGCCAGCTGATTGATCGCGGCATTGCAACAAGAAAACCCCGGCTCGAGAGTCTCTCGGCCGGGGTTTTGCGTTTTCAGACCTTGCGTTTCCAGGGCCGAAAGCTGAGCCAGAGCAGCACGCCAGGCAATTGCAGCGCAATCATGAGGCCCAACGACAACTGATAAGCCTCAAGCGGGTGACCGGCACCCTGGGGCGCTGGCCACAGATTAAGTACTGCTCCCATCAGCCACTGCAGGAAAAACGCCAGCACGAACACCACCAGATTGAACGAGGAACTGACCCTGCCCGCCAGCTCCGGCGACACCGATTGCGCCACAATGGCGTAGTTCATGGTCGTCGAGGTGCCAAAGAAGCTGAAGCCCATGGCAATCAGGTAAGGCGATACCGGCAAGCCGCTGGCCATCAGCACCTGAAAGCCGATGAAGATCAGCATACCGGTGCCACAGATCATGATCGGCTGTACGCCGAACCTGCGCAGGTAATCGGTGATCGCGCCGAACGTCAGAGCCCCTGCCACCATCGCGATGGCTCCGAACAACAGCACATTGGCCATAGCGGAATCACTCAGGCCGGCCATATCGCGCAACCACGGCCCCATCCACAATGACAGCACCGACATGTAGATGGCATGCGCGAACACCGAATACAACGCCAGACGCCAGAATGTCCACGACGCGTAAAGCTTGCCGACAGCGGCAAACATGTCGGCGTAGCGAGTGTTTTTGCTCTCGTAGGTCTTGGGGACGCTGAGGTGTATGACCACCGCCACACAAAAGGTCAGCAGCGCCAGAACCAGAAACGCTTCTCGCCAGGTCAACCAGCTCAGCAACGCATGCAATGGCGTGGTCGACGCCATCGCGCCCAGCCCGCCGATCGACAGCAGGCAGGCAGTACTCAGTGGCAAACGCTCGACCGGCAACCAGATGGCGCACGCCTTGATCGCACTCATCAGCGAGCCTGCCACCCCGAGGCCAATCAGCCCTCGCCCGATCAACAGCCCTGTCTCGGTGCTGGAAATACTGAAGATGACCGAACCGGCGACCGCGAACAGCAGCATCGGCGCCTGCACGCTGCGTGGCCCATAGCGGTCCAGCAGGACGCCGAGCGGAATCTGCGCGGCTGCGAAGGTCAGAAAATACACACCAGTCAGCAAGCCCAGACTGCTGGCGGGCAAGCTCAGGTCGGTCTGCAGGTCGACGTAAATCACTGCGTTGACGGTGCGAAACAGGTAGGAAACAAAATGCCCCAGCCCAAAGGGGATGAAGATCGTCAGAAACAGCAGGAAGAAGCTGCTTTTGAGGGGGTGTTGCGAACCGTCCAGGGCCGAACTGCTCATCCTTGGTGACTCCATCGTCCAGAAAATCTGCGCGTGACAGATTCTCATGGTCAGCCACAAAACAAAACGGGCCGAAGCCTGCCTGCGCAGGGTTCGGCCCGTTTATCTGCTGTCCCGGTCAGACCGGGCAGCTTAAGCGTTCAACGTTTACTGCGGAAAAGCTGGCGGATTGACGTCTGCCATGTCTTCCATCACGCGAACCACCTGATGGCTGTAACCGAATTCGTTGTCGTACCAGACATACAGCACAACGCGGTTGTCGTTGACGATGGTCGCTTCGGCATCCACGACACCGGCGTGACGCGAGCCAACGAAGTCAGTGGAGACCACCTCCTGCGAGTTCACGAAGTCGATCTGCTTGTGCAGGTCCGAGTGCAGCGCCATGTAGCGCAGGTACTCGTTCATTTCTTCGCGAGTGGTCTGCTTCTCGAGGTTGAGGTTGAGAATGGCCATGGACACGTTCGGCGTCGGAACACGAATCGCGTTGCCGGTCAGCTTGCCGGCCAGCTCGGGCAATGCCTTGGCAGCAGCGGTGGCCGCACCGGTTTCGGTGATGACCATGTTCAACGCGGCGCTACGGCCGCGACGATCGCCCTTGTGGAAGTTGTCGATCAGGTTCTGGTCGTTGGTGTACGAGTGAACCGTTTCGACGTGACCGTTGGTGATGCCGAACTTGTCGTTGACCGCCTTGAGCACCGGCACGATGGCGTTGGTGGTGCAGGATGCCGCCGAGACGATCTTGTCGTCCGCAGTGATTTCACCGTGGTTGATACCGTGCACGATGTTCTTCAGCTTGCCTTTGCCCGGCGCGGTCAGGACCACGCGGTCGATGCCCGGGCAGGCCAGATGCTGACCCAGACCTTCGGCATCACGCCATACACCGGTGTTGTCCACCAGCAGAGCGTCCTTGATACCGTACTGGGTGTAATCCACCTCGGACGGGTTCTTGGCGTAGATCACCTGAATCAGGTTGCCGTTGGCGGTGAGCGTGCTGTTGGCTTCGTCGATGGTGATGGTGCCATCGAACGGACCGTGAACCGAGTCACGGCGCAACAGGCTGGCGCGCTTGACCAGATCGTTTTCCGCGCCCTTGCGGACCACGATGGCGCGCAGACGCAGGCCGTCGCCACCACCGGTCTTCTCGATCAGGATCCGCGCCAGCAGGCGACCGATACGACCGAAACCGTACAGCACGACGTCGGTGCCCTTGCGTGGGCTGGCGCCCTGCTGCCCCACTACACTGGCCAGTTCTTCACGGACGAACTGCTCTGGCGTGCGGCCATTGCCTTCGGTCTTGAACTTCACCGCCAGCTTGCCCAGGTCCACCGAAGCGGCACCCAGCTTGAGCTCGCTCATCGCCTTGATCAGCGGGAACGTCTCGTGTACGGACAACTCAACCGCATCGGACTGACGATGACGCGCAAAGCGGTGAGCTTTGAGAATCGCGATGACTGAACGGTTGATCAGGCTACGGCCATAGATCGAGCTCACCACATTATTATTGCGGTAGAGCTGACCGATGAGCGGGATCATCGCTTCGGCGAGAGCTTCACGATCAATCCATTCACCAAGACACTGGTCGGGCTTCTGAGTCACGGGAACCTTCCACATGTAGGGGCTGAAAAAAGGGGCTACATTATGACCGCGCCTTTGTTTATGAGCAATGCACGGCTGTCATATCGACGCGCACTACATAATTTTCGCCCGTAAATACTCGGTAATACTCCGGAAAACTGACAGCCACCACCTTCCCCCGTTACAATCGCCGCCCCTGTTGCAACGCCTGGAGCCCGACCTTCCCGTGCCAGTTCTGCGTCTACCGCATCTTTCTGCCGCTGCAGGCAAACAACACTGGGGCAATCTTCCCGGTGCCACACTGAGCCTGGCCATTGCCGAAGCCGCCAGCGCGGCCAAGCGCTTCACCCTGCTGCTGACCGCCGACAGCCAAAGCGCCGAGCGGCTCGAGCAAGAGCTGAAGTTTTTTGCACCTACGCTGCCGGTTCTGCACTTCCCGGACTGGGAAACCCTGCCCTACGACCTGTTTTCGCCGCACCAGGACATCATTTCCCAGCGTATTGCCAGCCTCTATCGCCTGCCGGAACTGGAGCATGGCGTTTTGGTAGTTCCCATCACCACCGCCCTACATAGACTGGCGCCGACCAAATTTCTGCTCGGCAGCAGCCTGGTGCTGGATGTCGGCCAGAAGCTCGATGTGGAAGCCATGCGTACGCGCCTGGAAGCCAGCGGCTACCGGTATGTGGATACGGTCTACGAACATGGCGAGTTCACCGTGCGCGGGGCGCTGATCGATCTGTTCCCGATGGGCAGCAAGCTGCCGTTTCGGATCGACCTGTTCGACGATGAAATCGAAACGCTGCGCACCTTCGATCCGGACACCCAGCGCTCCATCGACAAGGTCGAGTCGGTGCGCCTGTTGCCTGCCCGTGAATTCCCGTTACAGAAAGAAGAAGTCACACGCTTCAAGGCGCGCTTTCGCGAGCGCTTCGACGTGGACTTCCGACGCAGCCCGATTTTCCAGGACTTGAGCAGCGGCATCACGCCTGCCGGCATCGAGTACTACATCCCGCTGTTCTTCGAGGAAACCTCGACGCTGTTCGATTACCTGCCGCAGGACACCCAGGTGTTTTCCCTGCCGGGCATTGAGCAGGCTGCCGAGAACTTCTGGAACGACGTGCGCAACCGCTATGAAGAACGCCGCGTCGACCCTGCCCGGCCGCTGCTGCCGCCCGCAGAATTGTTTCTACCGGTAGAAGACTGTTTCGCGCGCCTGAAAAACTGGCCGCGCGTGGTCGCCAGCCAGCAGGATGTCGACGCCGGTGCCGGACGCGAGCGCTTCCCGGCGCAGTCCCTGCCGGACCTGTCCATCGAAGCCAAGGCCACTCAACCACTGGCGGCCCTGTCGACGTTTCTGGATGACTTCCCCGGTCGCGTGCTGTTCACCGCCGAGTCCGCCGGACGCCGGGAAGTGCTGCTGGAACTGCTCGAACGCCTCAAGCTGCGACCCAAAACCGTCGACAGCTGGCTGGACTTCGTCGACGGCAAGGACCGGCTGGCAATCACCATCGCACCGCTTGACGAAGGCCTGCTGCTGGAACAACCAGCCCTGGCGCTGATCGCAGAAAGCCCGCTGTTCGGCCAGCGCGTCATGCAGCGCCGTCGCCGCGAAAAGCGCACCGACGGCGGCAACAACGACGCAGTCATCAAGAACCTCACCGAGCTGCGCGAAGGCGCGCCGGTGGTGCACATCGATCATGGCGTGGGTCGTTATCTCGGGCTTGCGACGCTGGAAGTCGAAAACCAGGTCGCCGAATTCCTGATGCTGGCCTACGCCGAAGACGCCAAGCTGTACGTACCCGTCGCCAACCTGCACCTGATTGCCCGCTACACCGGCAGCGACGACGAAACCGCGCCGCTGCACCGCCTGGGCTCGGAAACCTGGCAGAAAGCCAAACGCAAGGCTGCCGAGCAGGTCCGTGACGTGGCCGCCGAACTGCTGGATATCTACGCGCGTCGCGCGGCCCGCGAAGGCTATGCGTTTGCCGACCCGAAAGCCGATTACGCGACCTTCAGCGCAGGCTTCCCGTTCGAAGAGACACCGGATCAGCAGACCACCATCGACGCCGTGCGCGCCGACATGCTGGCGCCCAAGCCGATGGATCGTCTGGTCTGTGGCGACGTGGGTTTCGGCAAGACCGAAGTGGCCATGCGTGCCGCCTTCATCGCTGTGCATGGCGGGCGTCAGGTGGCCATTCTGGTGCCGACCACCCTGCTCGCGCAGCAGCACTACAACAGCTTCCGCGACCGTTTCGCCGACTGGCCGGTGACCGTCGAGGTAATGAGCCGCTTCAAGTCGGCCAAGGAAGTCAGCGCCGCAGTTGCCGATCTGGCCGAGGGCAAGATCGACATCGTCATCGGTACGCACAAGCTGTTGCAGGATGACGTCAAGATCAAAAACCTCGGCTTGGTGATCATCGACGAAGAACACCGGTTTGGCGTTCGCCAGAAAGAACAGCTCAAGGCGCTGCGCAGCGAGGTCGATATTCTGACCCTGACCGCAACGCCGATCCCGCGCACCCTGAACATGGCCGTGTCGGGCATGCGCGACCTGTCGATCATCGCTACGCCACCGGCGCGCAGGCTGTCGGTGCGCACCTTCGTGATGGAGCAGAACAAGCCGACCATCAAGGAAGCCTTGCTGCGTGAGCTGTTGCGCGGCGGCCAGGTCTATTACCTGCACAACGACGTCAAGACCATCGAGAAATGCGCCGCCGATCTGGCCGAACTGGTGCCGGAAGCACGTATCGGCATCGGCCACGGGCAGATGCGCGAGCGCGAACTCGAACAGGTGATGAGCGATTTCTACCACAAGCGCTTCAATGTGCTGATCGCCTCGACAATCATCGAGACCGGCATCGACGTGCCGAGCGCCAACACCATCATCATCGAGCGCGCCGACAAGTTCGGTCTGGCCCAGTTGCACCAGTTGCGCGGTCGTGTCGGGCGCAGTCACCACCAGGCCTATGCCTACCTGCTGACCCCGCCACGCAAACAGATTACCCACGACGCCGAAAAGCGTCTGGAAGCGATTGCCAATACTCAGGACCTTGGCGCGGGCTTCGTGCTCGCCACCAACGACCTGGAGATCCGTGGCGCAGGCGAACTGCTCGGGGACGGCCAGAGCGGCCAGATCCAGGCGGTGGGCTTTACCCTGTACATGGAAATGCTCGAGCGCGCGGTGAAGTCGATTCGCAAGGGCGAACAGCCCAATCTCGATCAGCCGCTGGGCGGCGGACCGGAAATCAACCTGCGCGTGCCGGCCTTGATCCCCGAAGCCTATCTGCCGGATGTGCACACGCGCCTGATTCTCTACAAGCGCATTGCCAACGCCGCTGACGAAGAGGCCCTCAAGGACCTGCAGGTCGAAATGATCGACCGCTTCGGCCTGCTTCCGGAGCCGACCAAGAATCTGGTGCGTATCACGCTGCTCAAACTGCACGCCGAACAGCTGGGCATCCGGAAAATCGACGGTGGCCCGCAAGGTGGCCGTATCGAGTTCGCGGCCGAGACGCCGGTTGATCCTTTGACCCTGATCAAGCTGATTCAGAGCCAGCCCAACCGCTACAAGTTCGAAGGCGCCACACTGTTCAAATTCATGGTTCCCATGGAGCGCCCGGAAGAGCGCTTCAATACGATCGAAGCGCTGCTTGAGCGCCTGACCCCGAAAACTGCTTGAAGGATTCACGCATGCTTCTGTTTCGTTCACTGATCCTGCTGCTGGCGCTGATCACGCCGGCCGCGTTCGCCGATGGCCTGTATCAAGTCGAGATTCTGCTGTTTCGCCAGAGCGGCGAGCCGGCCTCGACCCGCCAGCTTGTACCGGAAAACTGGGACAAGGGCGCACAGAAGATCGACGCGAACGATGAACGAAGCCCCGCGCTCAATGATCTGGCGAGCAAACTGCAAGGCAGCGGCCACTATGAAGTACTGATGCAGCGCGCCTGGCAGCAGAGCATCGGCACCGAACCGGGCAAGGTCGCCATCACCAGTGGTGAAGAGCGGCTTGGGCATTTCCCGATCGAGGGTACCGTGAGTCTGGCGATGGCACGCTTCACCGATATTGGTGCACAATTCTGGGTCAACCAGCTGGACCCGCATGGCGTGGTCATCAGCAGTGAACGATTGAAGCAGACTGCCAGGGTAAAGAACGGTGAGCTGACCTATCTGGACAATGGCAACCTCGCGTTGCTGATCAAGGTTTCTCCTCTTTGATCTTTACGTACGCAAGGGACGCCCAAGCGTCCCCTTTCTTTTTGAGCATCGCTGCGGCGTAGGGCTTTTTAAAACTTGTCGTCCATTCTCGAAAAAGTCCTGGCTGCGGCCTGGACAGACCTATTCCACGAGCGAACGCTTGAGCGAGGGCGCGACTACGCCCGGCAAAAACGCATCGTGCTGGAAGACTCCAGCCCGCAGATCATCCGCACCGCCTGTCGGGGCTCGGGCCTGGAAATCTACACCCAGACGCTGCTGTTCAAGGACCCCGATCGCTACAAGAACTACCTGACCTGCAAATGCACCTGCCCGGTTCGCAACGACTGCAAACACTGCGTGGCCGCCCTGCTGTTTCTGCAGGACCCGCACAACCGTCCGCTGCTGCAGGCCGCGCTGGCCTCGCACCAGCAAGAGATGGAAAAGCCTGTCGAACAAAAGCCCAGGTTGCCGGAGCGCCTGATCGATGACCTGCAGCCACGGCCCAGGCTGATTCTGGCCAGCATCGAGTTCAGTGCCTACGAGCCGCGCAACGGGCGCATGCAGCGGCACATTCAGCACCGTGCCGCGCTGGCCTTTGCCTACGGCAAGCATTACGCGGTCGGCACCACCAACGTCAGCATTCTGGTCAGTTCGCTGGGCAGCGATCTGGTGAATCAGAAAAGCGACATCATCGAACACACCGACACCGAAACCCTGCGCATCCGTCGTCAGGGCGAACGGGAGCGGCAGTTGCGCCAGGAACTGGCCGATCTGGGTTTCAAGGTCGCCACCCGGCAAAGCAAGGCACTGCCCGACAGCGCCGGTGACATGTACGAACTGCCCAACGACAAGGCCTGGCTGCATTTTGTCCTCGATGACCTGCCGCGGCTGCGCGAACAAGGCTGGGAAATCGACATTCAGGAAGAGTTCGGCTTCGACGTCACGCCAGTGGAAGACTGGTACGCGGTCATCGATGAAGAGAACGAGCGCGACTGGTTCGATCTGGAACTGGGCATCATCGTCAACGGCGAGCGCCTGAGCCTGCTGCCGATCCTGATCAACCTGATCCGCAGCCATCCCGAACTGATGAGCCCGTCGGCCGTGGCCAAGCGCGGGGACGAAGAACAACTGCTGGTGCAGCTCAATCACTTCACGCAAAGCGGCGGCAGCCCGGTACAGATCGCCCTGCCCTACGGCCGGCTCAAGCCGGTACTGGCGACGCTGGGGGACTTCTACTGGCGTCAGGAGGGCAACAACGCGCTGCGCATGAGCAAAGCCGATGCGGCACGCCTTACCCAGCTCGAAGACCTGCCGCTGACCTGGCAGGGCGGCGACCGCCTGCGTCACTTTGCCGAACGCCTGATCAACATCAAGGACGCGCCGGTCAGCCTGCCCGACGGGCTGAACGCTACGCTGCGCCCGTATCAGCTGGAAGGCCTGAGCTGGATGCAGTCGCTGCGCGAGCTGGAAGTCGGCGGCGTGCTGGCCGACGACATGGGCTTGGGCAAGACCCTGCAGACCCTGGCCCACCTGCTGATGGAAAAACAGGCCGGACGCCTCGATCGCCCGGCACTGGCGGTCATGCCGACCAGCCTGATCCCCAACTGGCTGGACGAGTCCGAGCACTTCACCCCGGACCTCAAAGTGCTGGCCCTGTACGGTGCCAACCGCCATCAGGATGCCGGCAACCTTCAGGATTACGACCTGATCCTGACCACCTACGCTTTGCTGCCACGGGACCTGGAGTTGCTCGAAAAACAGCCCTTCCATGTGCTGATTCTCGATGAAGCGCAGTACATCAAGAACCCCAACAGCAAGGCCGCCCAGGCCGCACGCAACCTCAACGCCCGTCAGCGCCTGTGCCTGAGCGGCACGCCGCTGGAAAACCACCTGGGCGAGCTGTGGTCGCTGTTTCACTTCCTGATGCCCGGCTGGCTGGGCAACAGCAAGGAATTCAACAGCAACTACCGCACCGCCATCGAAAAGCATGGCAACCAGGACCGCCTGCATCACCTCAATGCGCGCATCAAGCCATTCCTGCTGCGTCGTACCAAGGAACAGGTGGCGACCGAACTGCCACCCAAGACCGAGATCATCCACTGGGTCGACCTCAACGACGCGCAGCGCGATGTGTACGAAACCGTGCGCCTGGCGATGGACAAAAAGGTCAGGGACGAAATCACCCGCAAAGGCGTGGCACGCAGCCAGATCATCATTCTCGAAGCGCTGCTCAAGCTGCGTCAGGTCTGCTGTGACCTGCGCCTGGTCAATCAGGACATGCCGGTCAACAGCAAACAGGGCACCTCGGGCAAGCTCAACAGCCTGATGGAGATGTTCGAAGAATTGCTGGCCGAAGGTCGCAAGATTCTGTTGTTCTCGCAGTTCACTTCGATGCTCAGCCTGATCGAGGAAGAGCTCAAGCAACGCGGTATCGCCTACGCCCTGCTGACCGGCTCGACCCGCGATCGCCGCACGCCGATTCATGACTTCCAGAGCGGCAAGCTGCCGATTTTCCTGATCAGCCTCAAAGCAGGCGGCACCGGCCTCAACCTCACCGCCGCCGATACCGTGATCCACTACGATCCGTGGTGGAACCCTGCAGCGGAAAATCAGGCGACCGACCGCGCGTACCGTATCGGCCAGGACAAGCCGGTGTTCGTCTACAAGATGATCGCGCGCGGCACCGTGGAAGAGAAAATCCAGCGCCTGCAACGGGAAAAATCAGCGCTGGCCTCGGGTGTGCTTGACGGTCGCACAACCGGCGACTGGAAGCTGCGCGACGAAGATTTGCAGGCGCTGTTCGCCCCATTGCCCGCCGCACCGAAGAAAACCCGCAAGTAGGCGTGTCAGGCGCTTATTCGACAGCCACCTGCTGGAGAATCTGCGCCGTCGACAGGACCGTAGCGTACTCGCCATGCAGATTGGCCAGCGACATTGCGTGCACCTCTTCGGCACTGCGCGGCGTGCCGAAGAAGTCCTTTTGATCAAAGGTAAAGCAGGCATCGTGCGCAACCAGCACGTCAAACCCCAGATTACCGCCACTGCGCGCGGTCGACTCGACAGAGTTGTTGGTGACCACACCGGCGATCACCAACTGCCTGATGCCGTCGGAGCGTAACCACATTTCCAGAAAGGACCCGCAAAACGCGTCGGGGACCTGCTTGCTCAGCTCACGCTCATCAGCTTGCGGCACGAACGCCGGCTGGTACTCGACCCCTGACTGTTGCGGCCAGAACACTGATTCGGGTGACGTCGAAAAATGCCGGACGTGAATCACCGGCCGCCCGGATTGCCGCCAGGCACTGAGCAGAGCGCTGACATGGCTCTCGGCCAGTGGGTTATTACGTCGCCCGAGCCTGGGATGATGGATGCCCTGCTGCAGGTCGATCAGGATCAGCGCGCTGTTGTCTTGAATATCCATGATGAATCAGTCCGAACTTTTGGTTCAGCAAGACTATCGCAATCAAGGTCTATTCTGGTCGCAATCGTCGACAGCCTCAGGCTTGTCCGAGACCTGCCCCCAAGGAGAACATCATGATCGAACACCTTAAACTCGCCGGCAAAGTAGCGCTCGTGCAGGGCGGCTCACGTGGCATCGGCGCAGCCATCGTCCAGCGCCTGGCCAAAGAAGGCGCTGCCGTGGCGTTTACCTACGTCAGCTCCGAGGTCAGCGCTCTGGAGATTCAGGACAGCATCGTCGCCAATGGCGGCCGCGCACTGGCCATTCGCGCAGACAGCGCCGACGAAAAAGCCATCCGCCAGGCCGTGCAGACCACTGCCGAGACCCTTGGCAGGCTGGATATCCTGGTCAATAACGCCGGCATTCTGGCCATCGCGCCGCTCAATGAATTCAGCATGCAGGACTTCGACAAGACCCTGGCCATCAACGTGCGCAGCGTATTCATCGCCAGCCAGGAAGCCGCGCGACATATGGAAGAAGGCGGCCGCATCATCAACATTGGCAGCACCAACGCTGACCGCATGCCCTTTGCGGGCGGCGCCACGTACGCCATGAGCAAATCAGCGCTGATCGGCCTGACCAAAGGCATGGCCCGCGACCTCGGTCCGCAAGGCATCACCGTCAACAACGTTCAGCCCGGCCCGGTGGACACCGACATGAACCCGGCGCAGGGCGAATTCGCCGAAACCCTGAAAGCGCTGATGGCCCTGCCCCGCTACGGCACCAGCGAAGAAATCGCCAGCTTCGTCGCCTACCTCGCAGGCCCTGAAGCGGGCTACATCACCGGTGCCAGCCTGACCATCGACGGCGGCTTCAGCGCCTGACGCCACCACCACAAGCGGCCCTTGGCCCAAGGGCCGCATCCCGTGCCAGGGCCTTTTACTGGCGAATCAGAGTTTATTTGCTTAAGCGCATGAAAAATCTGAAAAAAAGTTTTGCGTTAGGAAAAGCTTTCGACTACATTAGCGCGCCTCGGCAGACACAACGTTGTCGTCGAGATACGGTGAGGTGTCCGAGTGGCTTAAGGAGCACGCCTGGAAAGTGTGTATACAAGAAATTGTATCGAGGGTTCGAATCCCTCCTTCACCGCCATATTGATACAACACAAAACCCCTGAATTCTGAAAGGAATTCAGGGGTTTTTTGGTTTCTGGGGTCTGAAAAAATGGCCGTGGGACGCTCCATGGGACAGATATGGGACAGAGCAGCAAGATTCGCTGTCTTGCTGCTCTCAGTTGTAGTGAGGCCTGAAAAGCGCTGGACCGGCGCAGCGCGTCGACTGACGAGGAACGCAGGCCATGGCTTTAGGGAATTTCAGATGCCGCCTGCGGGATTCCGTGGAAATACTCGCAACCCACAAAAGCGATGCTAAAACTCGGCTTTATCTAGCAATTAATAATCGTCTCGTTTTTGCCAATGTTCCTGAAGTGCCTGAGCTGCGCGAGCAATTCAGAGAGGAATTGGATGCCATCCAATCTGTAAAGGCTCCGTCGATGCTATACACCTCCACGGCAGGAACCATGGACTCGATTATTGCCATGCCCCTTTGGCTCATGTCGCCGTTTATGTGGAATGGAAAATCAACCAAAGGTCCGGAGAGACAGTGAAGCTTTATAAGCGGCATCATGCTTTGGCGTCTTGTGACCACGCCCCAGAGACTCGCTGACCAGTCTGTCAATGGGCAACCTGACCCAAGCCTTGCTTACGTCTTTCTCGGTCATGAACTTATTCATGCATCCAGAACGTTACAAGGTACTCAATACCGAGTGAGTCGAGGCCGACCGGATGTCGACGAAGATAGCGGAGCGGCGGAGGAAGAACTCCGAACGGTTGGCATCGGGCAGTACGAAGACGAATATCCGTCAGAAAACGCAATACGTCGCGAGCATGGATTGGCGCCTCGCACAAGTTACTCAGGGAATACAGGAACAAATTTTCGTGAGCCGCCTGAACGGAACTCGCAATATACGGAGGCACGGCTCAGATCGCTCAACGCCAGACGCTGGTCAGATATGTAATCCAGCTGATGGAGTACCGGGCGGCTTTGTAGCTGGCGTTGATGGGTATGGGGAGCCATGGAACATCGTGCGCATAGGTGCCGTAGGCTTAGCGCACGATGTTCCCGAATTCTGTGGGCGCTCCCCTCTTCTCTTTGCTACGTGGCGGTTCTGGCTGTCGCCAGGCAGCTTCATGGTCGGCAGCAATTGCCCGCGCACCATCCACGGATCAGCACAAGCAGCATCAGCCCTTGCGCCGTATTCTTACCTCTCGTCCCCGCATGGTCGGATGCTGGCGACGTTTCTCTCCGGCATTGCGGAGTTCGAACGTTATCTGATCTGCGAGCGAATCAAATCGGGTCTCGCGGCTGCTCGTGCTCGAGGACGTAAACTAGGGAGCCAAGCGGGAGTACGTCCAAAATCCGACAAGCTTGACCCAAAAGTCATGGACGCAATTGCCGCAGCTACAGGTGAATCGCCTGAGATCCTGATATCAACAAAAGCACCTTCACTGAAATTGCGCGCAGGCATCGCGAAGCGGCTTAGGGTGTCATTTCGCTCTCAGCCGCACCCCCCCTATTTTGTCCGTTTTCTCTCTCACCCCCAAGTATCTGAGGACCTGAGGGGGGGGAAGTGCGCCTGAAATTAACGAAACACGTCGTAAAGTCGCATAGGACCCGTTTTTAGAGGCCGATGAGGCGTGAAAAAAGCGTTTCCCCAACATCAATGCCACCTTAGCATCACGCAGAGGATGCCTTTTTCGACTGATTGCACACTACGTTACCTTTGTATGGAACCGAACCCATCTCAAGGGCCACTCAAGCAGCGCAACATATCTACGACATAGATGTATGCACACGGGAGTGTAATTTTCAGGTAATCCTGGATGGTCCATTGGACTCCCTGCCAAACCATGTCAGCAACAATTGGGGTAGCGCCAATAGTTGCAATTTCAAGCGATCATATAGCTCAATTAACTTCTTAGGATAGTCATGATCACTCCGTCTCGATACCCAGGCATCTATATCGCCCCCCTCAGTAGCGAACCGACAGCAGCTCACACATTCAAAGAACAGGCAGAGAAAGCGCTTGACCATATCAGCGCCGGCCCCTCTGGCGATAAGCTATTGCGAAAAATATCCACTCTTGCCAGTCAAAAAGATAGAAAAGTCACACTAAAAGAGATTGAAATAAATAACCAGTGTTATACCGAAGCTGTTCTGAGCGGGAGGCAACTGGAAAAGTACGAACCAGAAAACTTTAACGAGAATCGACACATTGCATCACAGCTATCACGAAAGGGGACCTTTACCAAAGGTGAAGGAAGCAATGCGATTATTGGCTGGTCACCAGACAAAGCAAGCATACGCTTAAATCAGAATGGCTCACCGTTACACCTTGGAATGGATAACGACGACAAAATCACGACCTTGGCTCATGAGCTCGTTCATGCTCGACACGTGTTAAATGGGAGTTCCTTAGCGGATGGCGGAGATCGCTATAATCCACGTACGGGATCTGGCAAAGAGGAACTTAGGGCCGTTGGATTAGACAAGTACCGCTATTCACTTACAAAAAAACCGTCAGAGAACTCCATCCGTGCTGAACACGGTCTGCCTCTGCGCATGAAGTACAGGCCACATCAATAGGACAACCTACTGTAAGTAAATTCAAAGTGGTCTTCGGATCCCGGTGACCTGCATAGGCTGTCAATTCATGCAGTTTCCACCCCGCACGGGCCAAATGGGGTGAGTCGCAGATGACGAAAAGTGTGTGTGCTAAGGCAGGACAGATTTGAGTCTGTGGCCCATCTTTCTACCGTTTTACTCCACGTCCACCGCGTGAGTGCCAAACCACGATTGCGATCAGACTCGGATCGAAACAGGGCTCCTTTTGACCAACCGGCCAGACGAAGCGCATGAAGATGCGTTCCAAGCATCGGCGCAATGTCCGGGCTGTAGCACACGACGCGGCTGCGTCGGCCTTTGGTCGTCTCTGCGCGCACTGAAATGAGTCGATGGGCGAGATCCAGGTCTTCGATTCTCAGGGCCACCAGTTCGGCACGACGGAGCGCACCGCAGTACGCCAACGAGAGCATAAGCCGATCACGAATAGACGACCTGGCCGCGATACTCAGAAAGTATCGCCACTGCTCATCCGTGGGGATGTCGGGCAGCTTTATCAAGCGAGATACCAGCCCTCTCACAAAGCCTGAATGTCCAGGGACCTGACACAAGCGGCCGTGCTGGCCGCGAGGTACCGGATTCTGTGCGCAACGCCCCTGAAAGACCAGGTAGTCGTACCACAGGCGGATCGCGGTGAGGCGCTGGTGCAAGGTCGAATTCGCCACCGCGTTTTCTTGCCCGGGCAGTAGCCGACGGATGTAGAGCGTTACTTGCTCAAATGTGACGGATTCAGCCTCCAGACCGGAGGCTTCGCAGTGGAGCAAGTAAATGCGCCAATCCCCTGCCGTACGCATCCAAAGTAGCCGGCGCTCTTCCCAGGTTATCGAGCAGTGTCAGCCATTCCTGAACGCTTGGGTAGCGGTGAAGCACGTGCTCATAAGAGGCAGTTGTAGAGGCCATGGCGATCCCCCAGAACGTCGACAGAATCAGGGTAGCTCAGAAGCATTCCACCTAACTTACTAGAGGGCATAGTTACTGCTGAACGCCAGGATGCCCTTGCGCTTCAACAAATCCTTGACCTGATAATAAGGCGCGCCCATCTTGACGTGATCTTTCGCATCATAGCTGCGGGCGATCACACAGCCGTCGTTATATATGAATGATACTAACTGCTAGCAGCTCACAACCTACTGATATTCAAGTTAAATTATTCATTAATAGATATTCCGGTTAGGGAAGGTCTGAAGTAGCCGGATGTTTTCCGGCTACCGAGTCCTCAGCACTTTTCAAAAAACGATGCATGTCGAAATTTGCTCAATTTTCTTCGTTTTTCAGCTCTTTCGGCCGCTGCAAAGCCCTTTGCAGTAACCATTTCCTGCATTACACGCGCACCTCTCCTGCGCTCGCCAACAAATGTCGGCGGGCCATCCACAGGTTTGACAGGGCGAACAACGTCACCATCTGCGCGGTGTTCTTGGCCAAGCCCCGAAAGCGCACTTTTTCATAGCCAAACTGGCGTTTGATTACCCGAAACGGATGCTCGACCTTGGCGCGAACCTGGGCCTTGGCCTTCTCGATTTTGCGGATCGCCTTGTACAAAACATTGCGTTTCCCGTGTTTTTTGTAAGTGCTACGGCGGGCGGCAATCTGCCAAATGACCTTGCGCCCAGTATGTTCTTCGCGCTTCTCTACCCCGGTGTAACCTGCGTCGGCGCAGACTACGTTTTCCTCGCCGTGCAGCAGTTTGGCAACCTGCGTGACGTCTGCCACATTGGCCGCTGTTACTACCACGCTGTGCACCAGGCCTGACTCGTCGTCGGCGCCGATGTGAGCCTTGGCGCCGAAATAGTACTGGTTACCTTTCTTGGTTTGATGCATCTCAGGGTCGCGTTTGCCATCTTTGTTCTTGGTCGAACTGGGCGCGTGAATCAGCGTGGCATCGACGATGGTGCCTTGACGCAACGACAAGCCACGGTCGCCCAGATAACCATTAATTACGCCGAGAATTCCAGTCGCCAACTCGTGCTTTTCCAGCAGACGACGGAAGTTGAGAATGGTGGTTTCGTCTGGAATGCGCTCCAGGCTCAGGCCTGAAAACTGACGCAGGATGGTCGTCTCATACAGTGCTTCTTCCATCGCCGGATCGCTGTAGCCGAACCAGTTCTGCATCAGATGAACACGCAGCATCGCCATCAGTGGGTAGGCGGGACGGCCACCTTCTCCTTTTGGATAATAGGGCTCAATCAGGGCAATCAAACCTTTCCAGGGCACCACCTGATCCATCTCGATCAGGAACAATTCCTTACGGGTCCGCTTGCGCTTGCCGGCGTATTCGGCGTCGGCGAAGGTCATCTGTTTCATCATCGAAAAGCTCGGCGACTGGTGTCCGGAGATTTTGCCAAATTAGGAAGTCTTTTTCAGAGTTTCCTTAGATCATGCAGGTCTGATCCAGACAGCCCGGTGGTCCATGAAGGCTACCGGGCTCTTTGTCATTGGCCGAGAAGCCACGTATCAGTGCCTGTCCAAGAGACACTGGCTGAGCTCGCCGCGATTCACTAACATCTCGACGATCAGCCAGTGTGGATTATTGCACTATCCCACCAGATGGTTATCTGCTGGCGCAACGCCTACCAATTCAACGGTAGCGTGCTCGGCTGTTGAAACGGTGCCTGCAACGATCAGGTTGTCTGCTGTGAAGGTCTTAGTGAAGGTACCGACCAAACCGATCTCAAAGCGTTGACCGTCGGCGTTCAAGTCGTAATCCTTGAGGTAGGTGTGGTGGAGCTCCTTGTCGTAGACCAGCTTCAAGGTGCCGTTGGTGCCGTCACCGAGGCCCGTGTAGCCGAGGGCGGCCACGTCAATCTTGTCGTGGGCTACATCGAAGTTTTTGATCAGGTCGGCGGCGCCATGGACGCTGTCGCTGCTGTCCAGATAGCGGAAGGTATCTACCCCTGAACCGCCTGTCAGCGCATCGCCCGCGCCGCCACCAATCAGAACACCGCCCGCGTCTTGCGTGTGCAGCGAATCCCAACCCGGCTTCCCGGTCAGGGTCTGGTCTGCATCGTCATGGCTGTTGTCACCGGCGAAGATAAAACCATCGGCATCTTGGTAAGCAATGCTACCGTGGCGGTTGGACTGGTCGATATACACTTCGAAGCGGTTGCCCTGGGCATCAGCTTCGAAAGACTGCACCACGATATGCCCAAGGGTCTTGTCATAGGCGTAATTCAGCGTGCCGTCATAGCCATCGCCCAGGCCAGTGAAGCCTAGCGCGGAAACGTCCAATACATCCCCACGGAACAGGTTGAAATCGCTGATAAGGTCAACGCTGGCCACACCCGAGGCGTCATTGACGAAACTGTCGCTGATCTGGTGATAGAGGAAGGTTTCGGCGTTGGTATTGCCGATCAGGTGATCAGCACCGGCGCCACCGTCCAGTACACTGCCGGTTTTCCCGGCATACAGCGTATCGTCGCCGTCCAGGCCATTGAGCACGTATTGCTTGGTGCTGAGGCTATAGAGCGTGTCGTTGCCGGCCGTGCCGTCATTACGCAGTACAAAGTTGGAGGTGCTTAGCTTGCCTTGATAATCGCCCGCCAGGCGTACCTCGAAGAAATTACCGCTGGCGTCTTTGTCCAGCGAGCGCAGGTAGGTGATATCCGAGGCCGCGTCATAGCTTACGGCCAGGTCGCCATTATGGCCGTTACCGATCCGCTCCAAGTGCAGGGTGGTCAGGTCCAATACGTCGTATTCGCTGAAGCTGGTAATCAGGTCCGAGTGGGAGCCTTGGGCGTTGGCGTAACTATCGGTAAGCGACGTGAACACGAATTTCACCCCGTATCCGTAGGTTTCTCCGCCGGTGAGGGTATCTACCCCAGCGCCGCCTATCAATGTGTCGCTGCCACTATGTCCATCCAGGGTGTCATCCCCGGCGCCGCCGAGCAGGTGATCGTCCCAATACGTACCGGCAAGTGCGTCGTCGCCTGACGTACCCGTGTAGGTATTGAAAGAAGGCCGTTTATGAAACGTAATTTGTTCATCTAGTTCTGATGACAGAGCAGATTGTAAGACGGTAGACATGATAGTTCGCCTGAACAGGACGGAAATTTCCCATGGATGGACTGCTCGGCCCTGCCTGAATGCAAGGGCTCACATCGATGAGCGCACTCATTACAGCATCATACAGACCGTGATTGTGGCTCAAGATTTCCTAACAATCGGTATCGCTCAGATTGTTGTTCCTCAGCACTACGATCGGGACCTTTGCCAGATCAGGGCGAAATACGCGCTCGCAACTGGCGTAAAAGCTGTTGCAATCAATCAGAGCGAAGACCTGGTCAGGAGGTGAGGTCGAAGGTACGCACGCCATGCTTGCCCCCCAAAAAAATTACCAATTCCTCCCCTTCCAGAATGTAGCGCGGCGCATAGCCAGGATTCTCCGAGATCAAACGACGCTCTGCCCTTGTATGGTCAACCGTTTACACAACGGTTCGCCATTCACAGAGGCGATGACAATGCTGCCATGCACTGCAGTCAAGGAGCGGTCGACGACAATCAAGTCACCATCAAATATCCCTCCACCTGCGGAGCCGTGAGGCGTCATAGAACGTGTGGCCAGTTGCAAGCCCTACGTACAGGCAGTGCCATTTGTACTTTCCTTTCGATACTCGCAAATTCGAACGCATTTCGTCGTTGAGAGCGATGGTGCATTCGTCTCTGGGATCTATACGCAGCCTAATGGCCGAGTCGCCCCGAAGCTTGGCTTTCAACGTGATGAGCGCTTTGCTAGACATCTCGTCCAGTTCGGAAAGGTATTCGGCGTGCTATGGGACATCTGGGTTTAGGTGATGATGTAGCCATGACAAAGTTTTGTGTCGTGTCTAGGGCTGGAGCTTTACGACCTTAGCAAACTAGGTGATCACATTTTCGCCCAGGAACTGAACGATTCGCTTAATGGTAGCGGCTCGACCAGCACGCCATTGACGACTACTTGAGACCCCCTCCTTCACCGCCATATCGATACAACGCAAAGCCCCTGAATTCTGAAAGAAATTCAGGGGCTTTGTGGTTTCTGACGCTTCAAAAATCGGCTGTGCGACGTTGCATGGGCGAATGCCCGCTATTAGCCTGCTGGAGACGATAGGCCGTCGTGAATGCGATCAAAAAACCGCAATCAAAATACGAGCCCAGTCCTTACGCCATCCGCCTCAGGGACAAATTCATCTGCCCCATCAAATCTCTCTGTTCTCTCAACGAGAGCACCAGCCGTGCGATGGATCGGCTGCTGCCTACCTCGGACAAGGACAGCCCCGTTACGTAGAGCTGGATATCACCTGACTCGGGGTGGAGAAGCTTCACCGAGAAGGTTTCATTTGGCGCTACGACGCACTCGCACTTTGAAGGCAGAAAAGCTGTTTCAAGAACTCGCTGAATATCGGGTTTTGAAAACATGGTGCGTCCTCTGGAAGGGGCCAAATCGTGATGTGAAGTGTAGACGAGTTTCAGGCGAATAGGTTTCCGACCCGCGCAACGGACGCATGCGTCGCGGAAGGTTTTTTGTGGCGAATGTCTGGGGCTGTTTTTGCCTGATCGAGGTAACTGCCTGCAACACCTCACGCTCTCTGGTCTAAAGTACCCTCTCCTGAACTCCCCGAGCCTCGACCGATATGAATGAACGCGCACGTGAGCTGGCGTCTCGTCTGATTCGCAATTTCAACGAAGCTCCCCTCGAACATGAAGTTCGTGAACCGCTGTATGAAAGCTCTGCCGCTCGCCTGGGCACAGGCACGGCAGCGCAAAAGCTGGGGGCGTCGATTGACGTGGTGGCGCCGGGCAAACGCTCCTGCCCTTATCACTTTCATCATGTGCAGGAAGAGATGTTCGTGATCATCGAGGGCGAAGGCAGTTTGCGTGTTGCGGGCGAGATGCTGCCGATCAGGACGGGCGATATCCTGTTTATCCCCGCGGGTGCCGACTACCCGCACCAGATAATCAATACCTCGCAGGCGCCGCTGAAATACCTGTCGATCAGCACCCGGGAAACACCGGAAGTGTGTGAGTACCCGGACTCGGGCAAGTACCAGGCCATGGTGTCCGTTCAAGGGACCCGAGTGTTCACCGCCAACCAGCGGACCACGGAAAACCTCGATTACTGGGACGGCGAGCCCTGATTTGAATTGTTTGTAAATTGTATCCGGCAGTTCACGCTTTTTTCACGTTCGCGGGTTTATTGTTAACTCAATTCCCAGCAAGACCTTAAGCCCGCTACCCCCCATCGCGGGCTTTTCTTTGTCTGCGATTTGAGCATGCAACGTCTGGCATGGGTCAAGAGACATAAGGGACACGACTGCTCAAGCAAGCGTCGGGCAGACAGGGAACATCATGCAGAAAACGATTTCCAAGCCCTACCTCCCGGATGAAACCCGTCAATCATGAAAAACACCCTGAAAAAACTGCTTCTCGCTGTTGCGTGTCTGGCGACGGCTCCTGCGTTCGCTGCGTGTCAGATGACGCCGGCGGAGTACGACATGCCTTCGCAACGTCTGGACGAGGCCTTGCAGCAGTTGGCCCATCGATCCGGCTGCCCGGTGACGGTCGACCTGGGCGCGGACAGCAGCAGAAAGGTCAAGAAATTCAAGGGTAGGTTCACCCCTGATCAGGCGTTGTGGCTGGTTTTGAAAAAAAACCGGGCTGGAAGGCTATGTCGAAAATGACGGGCTCACGGTTGACCGTCGCGGCCAGGATTTTGTAAACCAGCGGGCAACAGAGCTACGCACGGCTATCGATGCGGCAGGTACACGGATGGAGGCCAGAAAGAAGAAGCGCTTCCTTCATCAACTGGACACTATCGAGTCCGGAGCTAAGAAAGTGGTCCTTGAACAGAGCTTTGTCAGCGCATCCGAGATGGCGAGTTACAAGCGCGACTTCGACGAACTGTCGAGCCAGATACCGGCCAGCAAGTGATCCGCCGATAATTGCGCTAAAATCTGCCACTTTTGAGCGCAAGGCAGAACGCGCTGTGGATTATCGATGAAAAAAACCACGTTACTCCTATTGGCACTGACCCTGCCTGCGCTTGCCAAGGGCGCGGGCGATGCGGAGGCCGGGAAAGCTGTGTTCACCCGCCTCTGCTCGGGTTGCCACAAGATCGGCCCCTCTGCACGCAGCGCATTTGGCCCGCCCCTCAACGGCATCATTGGTCGTCAGGCGGGGCAACAGGAAGGCTACGTTTACACCGACGCGATGAAGAATTCGGGGCTGGTCTGGACGCGTGAAGCGTTGCGCACCTATATCAAGGACCCGAGCGCCGTTGTACCTGGCACCCGCATGAAGCTGTGGTGGATGGGTAACGATGAGCGAATGGAGGATCTTCTGGAATACCTTGACGCCAACAAGTAGTACGCGGGGTAAAGCGAGGTTCGGATATGAATCGCCCCCGGTACTCACCGAGGGCAATCTGTCAGTTACTTGTCCGGCGTGTAAGGCGGGTAATCGTCCTTGCTGCCTTTATCGGTGGCAGGAGTCTTCGCCGGCTCGGTAGGGTCGATCTGCGGGTCTTCGGTATTCGGTGACTTCTCGTCAAAACCCGGATCATTCTTGTTTCCGTTGCTGCTGCCTGGCTGGGTGCCGGTCATATGCGCCTCCGTTTGTTGAATTCAGGACCTGATATTCAGAGAGCCTCTCAACACAGCCGTGCGATGTGTCTGACGAACGGAACATTGCAAAGAGGCATCTGGCGGCAGTCAAGGGCAAATGGTAGCCTTGCGCCATGTAAGGAGAGAATCATGAAAAGGCTTTCAATCACACTGGCAATGACCGCTTTGCTGGGCAGCGGCGCAGCGTACGGCGAGATCTTCAAATGCACATCACCGCAAGGCAAGGTGAGTTATGCATCGATCCCGTGCGATGAAAACGCGCAAAGCGCATTGCAACGCCAGGGGCCGTCATACATGCGATGGGAAGACGAGCCGCTGGACTACGTTCACAAGACCAACCTCAAGGCTACCGAATACCTGAAGGTCGGCGGTCGCACTCGAGTGCAGGTGATCGAGACCGAGCGCTACAAGGCCTTCCAGAGAAACCGCCCGCCTCCGCCGAACATTCCTTCGCAGTGCCAAAGCCCGCATTACGACAGTCAGTGTTTCGATCCATCGGGTGGAATGTCCTCAAAAAAACAGGCGGCCTCTCGGGATACCGCTCGATAACTTACAGAGCGGTTTTCACATCGGCGCGCACTTCGCTGATCTGAATTTCAGGGATCAGGTCGGTGTAGTTGATGATATCGGCATTGATCTGCTTTGAATGCGGGCCCATGCCGGCTTCAAAGTCTTCAATGGAATCACAGTAAATGTGGCACATGCCTATATACACGGGGGCCGAGCCTGGCGTTGCTCCGCCTATACCCCGGTCCACGCTGTAACCCTTGCAGTACTTGCCCATCAGTTCCTGTACCAGCGGCATGTGTTTATCACGATAGTAATCGTGGTCGAAACGGGCACCCTCTTCATACGCATACAGCACGCTGACTTTGATCATAACGACAGGCTCCTGTTCAAGTGGTCAATAAATTCGTGTGGACAGCGGCTTGCAAGTGCTGACACCAAAGGCCTCCTCCCTCACAATCACGCCGTCTTGCCAGACTATTTCAACAGACAGCCTGGCTATCGAAACGTTTGAGGAAAAACCGCATGAATACACTTGAGTGGAACGAGGCCGCGCTGGCGAAATACCTCGCGACCCATCCGACCCTGAAGGATGAAATCAGCGCCTTGAGCCCCAAGGAGCAACAGCAGCAAGTGCAGTGGGCGTTCGAAGACGAAGCCGAGAGCCAGGGTATCGAGACCTGGGAGCTGGCGCTGGAACTGATTGCCGAGTCGCCCGAACAGTTGCAGAGCATGCGCCTTGAAGCCCATCGCCAGGTCGCCGAAGCGCTGGGGATGGACTGGGAAGAGTATTGCGGATTCAACGATATCCAGCCATGACGCGGAGCGCAGTCGGCGCTGAATCAGCCATTGATCGGCACACTGTTCAGTGACCCGGCAGTCAGCGCTTTACCTGTTCCTTATGGATGAGTAACGTCTGCTCACTTCAATAAAGGAATCACGCCATGAGTGATCTGGTCTCGTACCATCTGGACGACGGTGTCGCCACGCTGACCCTGAACAACGGCAAGGTCAATGCCATTTCCCCGGACGTGATCGTTGCGTTCAACGCCGCACTGGATCAGGCCGAAAAGGATCGGGCCATCGTTATTCTCACCGGCCAGCCGGGCATTCTGTCGGGCGGCTACGACCTCAAGGTCATGACCTCCAGCGCCGAGGCCGCGATCGAGCTGGTCGCACAGGGCTCGACGCTGGCACGGCGCATGCTGTCGCACCCCTTCCCGATCATCGTCGCCTGCCCCGGCCACGCGGTTGCCAAGGGCGCCTTTCTGCTGCTGTCCGCCGATTATCGAATCGGTGTCGCCGGGCCGTTCAGTATCGGCCTGAACGAAGTGCAGATCGGCATGACCATGCACCACGCCGGTATCGAACTGGCGCGCGACCGCCTGCGCAAGTCGGCTTTCAATCGCTCGGTAATCAACGCCGAGATGTTCGACCCTGAAGCAGCGATGGCCGCCGGTTTCCTCGACCGGGTGGTCAGCATCGAAGAGCTGCAAAGCACCGCGCTGGCCGTCGCCGGGCAGTTGAAGAAGATCAATATGAGCGCGCACAAGAAGACCAAACTCAAGGTCAGAAAGGCTTTGCTCGACACGCTGGAGGCCGCGATCGAACAGGATCGACAGCACATGCTGTGATCCCCAACCGAAGCCCGTGCAAACGGGCTTTCGTTTATCGGCGAACTCATACGCATTTGATCAATCTGATCAGCGACCGCGCATGTTTTTGCGCCACTGACAAATTGAAGAAGCGATAGCGCCATGGGCCGAGTTGTTGCAGCAGCGGTGTACAGCAAGGGCAAAAAAGTCCGTGATATCACCCTCGATGAGGGCGCCGCCTGGGCGGCCAAGCCCGATCATTTCGTCTGGATAGGACTGGAGCAGCCCACCAACGCGGAGCTGACCAGCCTCAAGGATCAGTTCAATCTGCATGAGCTGGCCCTTGAAGACGCGCTGGAGGTGCATAGCCGTCCGAAGCTGGAAACCTTCGGTGATGCGCTGTTCATCGTGACTTACGCCCCCGTACGCGACAACGGCAAGCTGCTGTTCATCGAAACCCATATATTCGCCGGCAAGGGCTACGTCATCACCTCGCGCAACGGCCACTCCAAGTCCTACGGACTGGTGCGTCAGCGCTGCGAGGCCAGACCACTGCTGCTGGAGCACGGCGAAGACTTCGTGCTCTACGCGCTTCTGGACTTCGTGACCGAGAACTATCAGCCGGTGACCGAAGCCATCCACGCCGAGCTCGAGCAACTGGAGCAGAGCGTCATTGGTGGTTCGTTGCGCGAGTCCGACATCCAGCACATTCATGCCCTGCGCCGCGACCTGTTACGCATGCGCCGCTACGTGGCACCCATGGTGGAAGTGGGCGAAGAATTGCAGAGACTCAGTTTTCCGTTCATCGACAAGAACATGCGCCCCTACTTTCGCGATGTCGAAATTCACGTCAAGCGGCAGATGGAAGACCTCGGCAACCTGTGTGACATCGCCAGCCAGACGATCGAAATCGGCCTGCTGCTGGAGTCTTCGCGACAAAGCATCGTGCAGCGCAAGTTTGCCGGCTGGGCGGCGATTCTGGCGTTCCCGACGGCCATTGCCGGCATCTACGGCATGAATTTCGAGAACATGCCTGAACTCAAGTGGGAACACGGCTACTTCATCGTGCTGGGTGTCATTCTGGGCGGGTGTACGGCGCTGTTCGCCAGCTTCAAGCGCTCCGGCTGGCTATAACCCCGCCACCGCATTCCCATCCAGACAGTCCGGCCAGCGCATGACGATGCGCCATGCGCCGGGTCAGACGGACTGTTTTTCCGGTTTATGCGCCACGAAGCGCATCATCCACTCCGCCACTGTCGCGCCATGATGGTCGTGATCCAGGCTGGCGACACCCTGCTTGTAAATCTGCTCGCCCAGCGCTTCCTGACGAAGGTCAAGCAAGGTGCGGGAAAAGTCATGGATGAACTCGGGATGCCCCTGGAAACACAGCACCTGATCATTGATATGGTAGGCCGCAAACGGGCAGAACTCGCTGGACGCAAGCACCGTCGCGTTTTCGGGCAGCGCAGTCACCTGATCCTGATGACTGATCAGCAGCGTGAGCTTGTCCATCGCCGGCGTCATCCACGGCCTGGCGGGGGCCAGTTGATAATGGTGAATGCCGACGCCCCACCCTTGCACCGCACGCTCGGTCCTGCCGCCCAGCAGCAACGCCAGCAACTGATGACCGAAACAGATACCCAGCAGTTTTTCGCCGCGCTGATACAGTTCCAGCAGATAGACCTTCAAGGTTTGAATCCAGGGGTCGGTACCAAATGAGTCGGCCTTGCTGCCGGTCACCAGGTAAGCATCGAACTGCTCGTCTGCAGGTGGATAGTCCCCTTGCACCACGTTGTAAACCGTCAGCTCTGCGGCGATGGGCTGGCGAGCGAAGAGTAATTCGAACATCCGCCCATACCCATGATACTGCTCGACCAGTTCAGGTCGCAGATTGTCGGTTTCCAGAATACAGATGCGTAAAGACATAAGAGAGACCCTGAAGCAGTAATGAGGCAGTAGCGCACCGGCAGAGCCTGCCTTGAAGACCTCGGCAAATCAAGCAGCACCCCGGCCCGTTTCAGACGTTTATTCCATGTAGGAAAATTCTGTCCCGGACGAACGGTGCAAAACTGCAGGCCACCGACGAAGCGTCTAGAAAAGGCCTGAGCATTCAGCGCCCCACTCGGTAATAGCTTTCGATTCTAGATAAACACGTTTAGATTCCCAACAGTTCTAAACTATAAGGCACCTCGGCTCTATGGTTATATCTGTAACAGGAGGCGCGCAAAATCCTTTCAGCGCTCGGGCCAGCGGTCGAATGACCGGACCCACCTGTTCAATGCACAACCTTGCCAGCAGTCGATTATCTGTTTTGCAGATCGGGCCTGCTTTTGTCGCTCAGGAATAACAACAAAAGGCGGTCAGCCATGTTCAAGTTCAAACACTCCAAAGTACGTCAGGCGGGATTGATCCTCTTCACCACTGCGCTGTTATTGATCGTGCCTAACCTGAATCGATTGTTTGGTTGATCCACGCGCTTTCGATCAACGTTCATCTGTGCCACTCTTTCCCTTCGCACTGAGGGAGGTTGAATGTATGCGCCAATGGATTGCTGTTTGTGCACTTGTCAGCAGTTTCGCAGCACACGCCGGGATGGTCGATCAGGCTGCAGCCGTGGCGGCGCTTAAGGAAGGCAAACTGGCGATGGATGTGCGTAGCCAGACCGACTATGACGCAGGCACGGTACTGAACGCGGTACGCGTCGATGATCGACGGCTGGTCAATCAGATGAAACAGGTGCTCACCGACCGCAATGCGGTGTTCGTGATTTTCAGCAGCACGGACAGCAAGGCCGACAAGGCCCAGGAAAAGCTCCGGGCTGCCGGCTACTTCAGCGTCATCAATGGCGGCAACTATGAAGAGCTGCACAACGCGCTCTACGACATCACCGACGACCCCGCCGAATGAACAGGGCCGGGCAATTGAGCCCGGCCACTTCATGATGCGCAGACCCGCTGCGGATTACTGATGCTGCGTCTGGACCTGCACGCGGGTTTTCACTTTCGGCATGCCGGTCATGGGCGACACCACGACCTTGGCGTGCATCTGCTCGGATCCGCCGCCGCGCCGCATGCCGCGTACCGGACAGGCGTCCAGATAGTCCAGCCCTACCGCCAGTTTCAAATGACGCTCGGGGATGGCCAACTGATTGGTGACATCAAAACTGTACCAGGCGTCGTCTATCCAGGCCTCGGCCCAGGCGTGGCTGGACAGATGCTCGCTGTCTTCGCTGCACAGATAGCCGGAGACATAACGAGCCGGTACCCCAAGGCTACGGGCACAGGCAAGAAACGCGTGGGTATGGTCCTGACACACGCCCGAGCGTCCGGCGAAGGCCTGCGCGGCACTGGTGTCCACTTCGGTTGCGCCCTGGGTGTAGGTCATGTGCTGGTTGAGCGCCTGCATCAGGTCGATCAACCCCGTGCGGTCAGCGCGCTTGCGGCACTCCATGGCCGCAAAACTGCGAATCGCCTCGTCAGGCTCGGTCAGTCGGGTCACGCGCAAGAACGGCAATGCCGACTGGCTTTCGTGCTCGGCCTCGCGGGTCTCGTCGATTTCAACCTGCCCGCGCGCGCCAATGATGATCGCTTCGTGCGGCTCTTCCAGGCTCAGAACATGCAGGATATTGCCAAAGGGGTCGATCTGCGCGCGCACCGGACGTGGCAACGTCAACTGCCAGCTGAGCACTTGCTGACGTTCACTGTCGTGAGGCGTCAGACGCAGATACTGGATACTCGAGCGCACTTGGTCATCATAGTGATAGGTGGTCTCATGGCTTATCGAAAGTCTCATGCAGCCTCCAGGTACGAAGTGTGAATGGCATCACCCAGTTGAGCCAGCAGCGGAATGAATTCGTTCAACCACTCGTGCAGGCCTTCAGCCAGAATCTCGTCGATGCTGGTGTAGCGCAATCTCGCGTCCATCTCGGCCGCCATGCGCTGCGCAGGTCGACCGTTGACGCCGGGCAGGCTGGCCAGAATGACGTCCATCTCCTCCAGACACGCGCGTAGCGAACGCGGAATGTCGGCACGCAGCAGCAACAGTTCGGCAACCTGACGCGCGCCTGGCGCGTCCCGATAGACTTCAGTGTAAGCCTCGAACGAAGACAGTGCGCGCAACAAGGCACTCCACTGGTAATAACCGGCCGCCGAGTTGTCTGCTGCAGCATTGGCCTGTGGCCCGCGCAATTCAAGCATTTCATAGCGGGCATCGAGCATGCGCATGGTGTTGTCGGCGCGCTCGATGAACGTACCCAGACGGATGAAGCGGAACGCATCGTTACGCATGATGGTGCCGTAGGTCGCGCCACGGAACAGGTGCGAACGCTCCTTGACCCATTCGCAGAAACGGCTCATGCCGTAGCGGGTCAGCCCCTGCTGGGCGATGCCGCGAATCTCCAGCCAGGTGGAGTTGATGTTCTCCCACATGTCTGCGGTGATGCGGCCGCGCACGGCATGCGCACTGACCCTTGCTGCGCCCAGGCAGCTGTAGATGCTGGCCGGGTTGGTAGCGTCCAGAGCAAAGAAATGCAGCATGCGCTCGGCATGCAGCTCGCCGTGACGCTCGATATAGGTTTCCAGCGTTCCGGTGATCAGCAACGGCATGGCTATTTCATCCAGTCCGTCGCCCCGCCCGTCCTGTGGCATCAGCGACAGCGAATAGCTCACGTCCAGCATACGGGCGAGGTTCTCCGCTCGCTCCAGGTAACGCGACATCCAGAAAAGATCAGAGGCAGTTCTACTTAACATTGGCAGGCATCCTTAATCCTCGACCACCCAGGTGTCTTTGGTTCCGCCACCCTGTGACGAATTGACCACCAGTGAGCCTTCACGCAAGGCCACTCGGGTAAGCCCGCCAGGCACAACGCGGGTTTCACGACCGGACAGAACAAACGGGCGCAAATCGATATGTCGCGGGGCGATGCCGTTCTCGACAAAGGTCGGACAGGTCGACAGGCACAAGGTGGGTTGGGCGATGTACGCATGCGGCTTGGCCTTGAGGCGCGCCCGGAAGGCTTCGATCTCGGCGGCGGTCGCTGCGGGGCCGACCAGCATGCCGTAGCCGCCGGAGCCTTGGGTTTCCTTGACGACCAGGTCGCCCAGGTTGGCCAGCACATGCGACAGCTCTTCGGGCTTGCGGCACTGCCAGGTCGGCACGTTCTTGAGAATCGGCTCTTCGTCCAGATAGAAGCGAATCATATCGGTGACGTAGGGATAAACCGACTTGTCATCCGCAACGCCGGTACCAATCGCATTGGCCAGCACCACGTTGCCGGATCGATAGGCAGACAGCAGCCCCGGGACGCCCAGCATCGAGTCAGGGTTGAAGGCCAGCGGATCGAGGAATGCGTCATCGAGACGACGATAGATCACGTCAACGGCTTTCGGGCCATCAGTGGTGCGCATGAACACGCGGTCATCGCGGACAAACAGATCAGCACCTTCCACCAGTTCGACGCCCATCTCGCGAGCCAGAAATGCATGCTCGAAAAAGGCGCTGTTGAAGCGGCCAGGCGTCAGCACCACGACACTCGGGTTGTCCAGATGGCTGGAACTCTTGAGCGTGTCGAGCAACAGATTCGGGTAGTGGTCGATCGGCGCAATGCGCTGCGCGGAAAACAGCTCCGGGAACAGGCGCATCATCATCTTGCGGTCTTCGAGCATGTAGCTCACGCCGCTCGGGGTGCGCAGGTTGTCTTCCAGCACGTAATAGGTGCCGTCACCGTCGCGCACCAGATCGACGCCGGAAATATGCGAGTACAGATCGCGGTGCAGGTTCAGGCCCTGCATTGCCAGCTGATACTGCTCGTTGGCCAGCACCTGTTCGGCGGGAATTATCCCGGCCTTGATAATCCGCTGGTCGTGATACAGATCCGCCAGAAACATGTTCAGCGCCTTGACGCGCTGAATGCAGCCACGCTCGACAACCCGCCATTCGCTGGCCGGGATGCTGCGCGGGATGGTATCGAAAGGGATAAGCCGCTCGGTGCCCTGCTCATCACCATAGAGTGTGAACGTGATCCCGGCACGGTGAAACAGCAGATCAGCTTCGCGCCTGCGTTGAGCCAAAAGCTCGGGAGGTGTATCACCCAGCCAGCGGGCGAACTCCCGATAGTGCGGACGGACTACGCCGCCCGCATCGTACATCTCGTCATAAAAGGTGCGGATCATGCCGTACTCCTTGTCACCATGGACACCAAGACCATCGCAAAGCCCGTGCCACCGGCATAAACGCTTTGATTTCAAAAGGTTAGGTAAACACTCTACGTTCCACGCACCATTCCTGTGCACTAAACGCCCAAGCCAATTCTTTCGCGCTTCATTCGGAGGCGTCATTCAACCGTGAAATCTATGATCAGCATAGTCAGAGTTGATTTCCGCCAACGACATTAGTTCTCCACACTCCATATCAACCGAGCAAACAGGGCACCAAACGCCGCTTTTGCCGCAACCGATATTTTGTCCAGCAGGCGAGAAATGCCTGCGGATTTTAAACAGACTTCCCTTTGCGCCACTCGTTTGAGTGGCTTTTTTTTGATCAATGTTTATGAACGAGGCGCTAAAACAGAACCGGCCGATCCGGGACGTGTCCCGAATCAGCCGGTGGTGTATTGCCTGACAATCCGCAGCCATCAAGCGTGCAGTCTTCTGATCTCCTGAGTAACGCCCCATCCCTCGACTTCGCCGTCCATAGGTGAAATGACCGTCTGGAAGTCCTGCTCGAAGTCACCAATGCCGTGATAAGTCGCGTACATGACCTTGCTCAATTGCAGGTGCCAATGGCCGTCATCACGTACGTTTACCTGAGTGTTGAGGGATTCGCCGCGAAATTGCTCTGCGGCCTGCCGTGCCCGCTCCTCGTCCGGGAAGATGGCGTAGAACTCGATGGGATAGATTCGTGCGAAGTCAAAACCGCCTTCTTTCATGCGGCGCAGTACATTACTGCTGATGTCCTCTTGATAGGCTGTGCTCATGAAACGTCCTCCTATGCAACGATAGATAGAGTTTCAACTCTTCCAGAGCGACCGCCGAGTCTTCGGAGGTCGCCTCACGACAGATAATCCGGCGCGGGGAAACAAGCATGTAGCTGACCGGACCAGGCTTGGCGCCGGTCGGGTATCGAGATGTCAGAGGCTGCCTGAACAGCCTCATCTGCAGAGTAGCCCTATCGTGGGCCGGATGCCAAGTGGTTGCCACGAAAAGGTTTTTGATCAGCGCAGATCAGGCGACTTCTGTAATGGAAACGATCTGCACACTGTTATGGTCCTTGAGCGTCTTCACGGTAGGTTCCTCAGTGCGCCCATCAAGATCATTCAGATCCAGCTCGTCGGTGACCGGGTAAAGGTCCTTGCGCAGGAAACGCGCGGCCTCCTCCTCACTGGGACGCTGATCAAAACCAGCCTCGCGGCGTTGCTGCACACCATCCTTGTCCAGATACACAATGGCCCACTGTTTCATCAATGCCTCCCGTACGAAGCCAGGCACTCTGGCTTATGTGATCTGGACCTTTTGGCCCGCGTATTCGTTCAACCGATTACGCCGCCGGGCCAGCCATGCCGGGCAAAAAAAAAGACCCTCGCAGTCAATGCCGAGGGCCTTCGTCGCTTGACTGATCCGACTCGCCGGTCAGCCGGACGAGTCAGTTGTCATCAGTTGCGGTTCTTGCTGGCTTCTACACCTGCCGTGTTGTCCAGAAGGCTCTTGGTGGCCGTCTGCAGGAAGCTTTCCAGCTTGCGCTTGAGCTCCTGCGTGTCGGGCGCATCAGGCACTTCTTCGGCATGCGGCTTGGCGCCAAGGGTGTAGGTCAACAGCTTGGCAGGCATCTCGGTCGGTTCGATCAGGATACGGTTGCCGCTGATGATAGCGACCACCTGCTCACTGCCCGACGGCTTGATCACGCCGAAGCCCTTGTCACCCTCAGGCAGGTTCAGCAGATCGCGGCCCCAGCACTGGTTGCGGTTCAGACCACCCAGACGGCCCATGATGGTCGGCACGACGTCGACCTGCGTACCCACGATGCTGCTGCGCTGGCCGAACTTCTCCTGCACACCAGGGCCGATCAGCAGCAGAGGCACGTTGAAACGGCCCAGGTCCATTTCGGTCAGTTGCTTGTCGTTACCGAAACCATGGTCACCCAGCACCACGAACAACGTGTTCTTGTAGTAAGGCTCTTTTTTGGCCTTCTCGAAGAACTGGCCCAGCGCCCAGTCGGCATAACGCATGGCGGTCAAATGCTCGTCCAGCGAGCCGTGTCCGGTGACGCGCTCGACCGGCAGAGGATCCGGCAGCGCATACGGCGTGTGGTTGGACAGGGTCTGCAGCAACGCATAGAACGGCTTGCCGTCCTGACGCGCCTTGAGCTCCTGCGCGCCACGGTCGAACATGTCTTGGTCGGAAACACCCCAGGTCGGATCGGAGAACACCGGGTTGACGAAGTCTTCACGGCCGACGAAGTTGGTCATGCCCTGGTTGCTGAAGAAACCCGACTGGTTGTCCCAGGCAAAGTTGCCGTTATAGACGTAGACGTCATCGTAGTTGCGGCCCGTGCTCAGCAATTGCGGCAGACCCGACAGCTTGTGGCTGCCTTCCGGCGTCTGCATCAGGTACTCGAAGCCCGGCAGGTTCGGGAAGCACGCCATGGTGGCGAACATGCCCTGGTGGGTGTGGGTACCGTTGGAGAAGAAGTGATCGAACAACAGGCCTTCCTTGGACAACTTGTCGAAGTACGGCGTGATGTTGGCATCGTTGCCCAGCGCGCCCACCGAGTGACCGGCGAAGCTTTCCATCAGGATCACGACCACATTGCGGATCGGCAAGGTGTTCTCTGCCGGTGGCGTGAAGTCACGACGCACAGCCGCAATATCCGGCTCGACCAGCTTGTCGTTCGGGGTCAGCAGCATGTCGCGCACGGTCTGCTGGGCCTCGTTCTGTGGCAGCGTGGCTTTCCAGATGTTGTCGCGATCTTCGGACATACGGCTCTTGGCCGCAGTGATCAGCGTCAGTGTGCCGTTGAGGCCCAACTGGTTGGCGAAATTGGAATCAGTGGTGTAAGCGTCGCCCCAGCGCAGCGGCGGGCCCTGGCGCAAAGTGCCACGGATGCAGACCACCATGACCAGCAACACCAGCACGAATACGCCGGCGCGCACATACCACGGCGCAACGGAGCGAGTGGCTTGCGGACCGGTTTTTGCAGCGACACGTGGACGGGTTGCACGGTCAATGCCCTTGAACACCAGGCTCAGCAGCCAGGTCACCACGGCCCATGCCAGCAGGTAGCGGACCACCGGGAAACCGTACCAGAGCATACTCAGAACAGTCTTCGGGTCTTCCTTGACGTATTGAAACACCAGGCCGTTCAGGCGCTGGTGAAACTCACGGTAGAAGTCCATTTCCATCAAGCCGAAGAACAGCGTGATGCTGCCGACCAGGGTCAGCCAGAAACGGAAGAACCCGCGGGCCGCCATGGCGCGTGCGCTGAACAGCGACAGCACCAGCGGAATCAACAGGTACATGGTCAGGCGCAGGTCGAAGCGCGTGCCGTTGAACAGTGCTTCAAGGAACGTCGAGGCAGGCGTGTCGCCAATCATCTCGCGGTTGTAGACCAGCAGACCGATACGCAACAGCGTGTACATCACCATCAGGGCGAAGCCGCTGAGCAGGATGTACGCCAGATGCGATTTGACAGTGGGGTTTTGCAGGCGGGCTTGCCGATGAATCTGGGCGTCCGTTTTGGCCATGGTTGTCAGGATCCGGTGGATTCAGGGGTAGGTTCAGAGTGCAGCGCCGCCCTCCTCTTGAGGGAGACGGCGCGCGACAGGGCGCAGATATTACTTGATTGCGGGTCGCCAGGGGCCAGGTCGGCCCATGAAGACGCGTGCCTGTTCAGCTTCGCGCGCAATTTTGTGACAGATCGTGTGAAATTTCTGTCGCGAATTAAGCGCTTATAAAGCCTCACAGGCCACGCTCGAGAAAATCCGGCTCGAGGAGCCGGACCGACTCATCAGTCGTTGCTGGCCTTGCCCACGGCCTGCAGAACGTACTGTGGCAAGGCGAATGCGCCGATGTGGACTTCCGGATTGTAATAACGCGTAACAATACCGCTGCCCGAGAAACGCTGACGCAGGGTTTCCAGCGGCAGTTTGCGATAGCTCTTGTCGGTCGAACCCCAGGCGAAAGTCATTGCGCCGCCGATGTAGGTCGGGATCGCTGCGTGATAGAAATGCCAGTCGGCAAACAGACCGTTCATGCGCCCGGCCGTGGTCTGCACACCGCTCAACTGCATGAAAGGCGTGCCGTTCTGGGTGACCAGAATGCCGCCTTCATTGAGGCAGCGATGGCAGGCCTGATAAAAGTTTTCCGAGAACAGGACTTCACCCGGGCCGATCGGATCGGTGGAGTCGGAGATGATCACGTCGAACTTCTCTTCGGTGGTCGCGACGAAGCGCATGCCGTCGTCGATCACCAGGTTCAGACGCGAATCGTCGAAGGCACCGCTGGAATGATTGGGCAGATATTCCTTGCACATCTCGACCACGGTCGCATCGATCTCGACCATGGTGATGTGTTCGACGCTCATGTGCTTGGCGACTTCACGCAACATACCGCCGTCGCCACCGCCGATGATCAGTACGCGCTTGGCTGCACCGTGCGCCAGAATCGGCACATGGGTGAGCATTTCGTGGTAGATGAATTCGTCCGCTTCGGTGGTCTGAATGACGCCGTCCAGCGCCATGACACGGCCCATGCGCGGGTTCTGGAAGATCACCAGGTGCTGGTGATCGGTACGTACTTCGTGAAGCATTTTTTCCATACGAAAGCGTTGGCCGTAGCCTTCGTATAACGTTTCCTGATAATCGCTCATGGGTAAGCTCCCGCTGGGTACTGATGACAGGACGGCCGACCGCCCACAACAAAGGCGCGCATTCTACGTCGAGGAACATGACAGGTCGAACCTCTATGCAGCCTGGCGTGGCATTGCCGCTGCAAATGCCCGACGCATGAAACGAAAAACGCCTGATTACCCAGGGTAATCAAGCGTTATTTGCCCAGCGTGTGGACGTATCACATGCGTACGTTGCCACGCGGCCCGAGGATAGCCCAGATGATCAGGCCCACCACGGGAAGCAGTACGATCAGCAATACCCAAAGGATTTTCTTGCCCGTCTCGGCACCGCTTTTCAAGACGTTGATGATGGCCCAGATATCGAGCGCCAGAATGATCAAGCCGACCAGGCCGTTGAAGCTAGAACCCATGGTGTTGCCCCTAAATTGAATGCTTACCCTCCTAGGATAGTCGCGCCGTTCGGGGGTTCCGTTGAACCAACCTTATATTCTCGGGCTCCCAGACGGGGTCGACTTCATATTTCAGTCACCATTGCTTCTCCCCCTTTACAAAGGTAGCCCTATCAATGCCTACGCCCGCATCATCCCGAACGCCCTGGGCGGCCTGGTTAAACCAGCTTCAGGGCAGCCCGCTGGTAAGCCTGGGCTTCGCCTTGGCCCTGCTGATCGTCGTCGGCCTCGGCGGCATCAGTCTTTACAACGCCTTCTATGGCACCAGTCAGGTCAACTTCAATCACGCCCTGCTGGGCGGTATCGCGGGTTTTCTGGCGACGGCGCTAGGCGCAGTGATGGCGGTTGCCCTGCGCAACGTCTCGCAACGCGCTCAGGACATCATGCTCGGGTTCGCTGCGGGGATGATGCTGGCGGCCAGTTCGTTCTCGCTGATTCTTCCAGGCCTGGAAGCCGCCCGGGACATTACCGACAGCGGGCCGTGGGCAGCTGCGACAGTTGTCGCCGGCCTGGGGCTGGGGGTGCTGCTGATGCTGGGGCTGGACAGGTTCACCCCGCACGAACATGAAAGCGTAGGCCGCCAGGGGCCTCATTCGGATCGAATCAGTCGGGTCTGGCTGTTCGTGCTGGCGATCACCCTGCATAACCTGCCCGAGGGCATGGCGATTGGCGTCAGTTTCGCCAGCGGCGACATGAACGTCGGCCTGCCGTTGACCACGGCCATCGCCATTCAGGACATTCCCGAAGGTCTGGCCATTGCGCTGGCCCTGCGCGCGACCGGCCTGTCGGCCTTCAAGGCGATGCTGGTGGCCATCGGTTCCGGCCTCATGGAGCCGCTGGGCTCACTGGTGGGCCTGGGCATCTCCAGCGGCTTTGCCATCGCCTACCCGTTGAGCATGGGGCTGGCGGCAGGCGCGATGATCTTCGTGGTCTCTCATGAAGTCATCCCGGAAACCCACCGCAATGGCCATCAGACCTCGGCAACCCTGGGCCTGATGGGCGGCTTTGCGGTGATGATGTTTCTCGATACGGCGCTGGGTTAACCGCGCAAGGCTTGCAGTGCAGGTGCGGCATGGATGCCGGCCGTTGCTGCCAGCTCGACTACGCGTGCTTCGTCACGGCCATACACCAGCACCGCTTGCAACTCGTCATCCAGTGGCTGGCTGAAGTTCATCAGCACATAGCCGCCCATCTCCTTGTTCATGCTGCTCAACTGAATCTGAATGCGATTGAGCGCGACCAGCGGCTCTACCTTGGCCAGTTGCCTGGGCTTGATGTTGAAGGTCACGTCCTTGCCAAACGACTGCACGATCTGCTCGAACAGGTCCATGTAGCTGTCGGCCTGGAACAGTACGGTTTCCGGCAGGCTGCCCACCACGACCCACTCGCCCAGCGGGATCGGGAATGTATCGTCGTAGTTGATATCAGGGTTGGCCGCCAGAAATGCCTGCGGATCGGCATACGCCTGCGCGGCTTCATCGGCGATATGCACGATCTCATCGTCGCCCATGCAGCCGGAGCTGACTTTGCTGATTAATTCGACCAGTGAGTCTTTCATGGGGGCGATCCTGATAGCGGGCAAAAAAAGAGGCGCGAAGGATAACGGTAAATCCATCGCGCCTCTATGTGTTCATGCCTTGCGGTCAATGCACTCGCCGTCAGGACCGGGCTGGCTGCACGCCCATTTTGCTCAACTGCTCGATGGTGACGGTCGCGCCCATTGCCTGAGCGGCGCCCAGTGCAGTGATGCCCTTGGCATCGGTGGCATGCGGGTCCGCGCCCTGACTGATCAGGTAATCGACTATCTCGTTGCGGTTGAACATCGCGGCCATCATCAATGCGGTACGGCCATCAGCAGAGGCACCGTCTATATCGGCACCCGCCTCGACCAGCAACCTGACCACTGCCAGATCGCCCTTGAACGCTGCGCCGGCGATGGGGCTTTGGCCATTATCGTTGCGGATTTCAGGATCAGCCTTGTGGTTCAGCAGCACACGGACCGCATCCGCATGGCAGTGATAGCTGGCCAGCATCAGCAGCGTATCGCCCTTGTGGTTGCGCAGATCTGCCGGCAGGCCCTTTTCAAGCAGACGCTCGAGCATGACGGCATTCCCCTGGCGAGCCACATCGAATACCTGCTCGGCGAACTCGGCAGCTTCTTCTTCAGTCATGGTTTTCGAAGCGCTGATATCTGTATCGGTCATTAACTACTCCTTGGCGCACGGTACTCCGGGTATGCGTTGACCCGGCATCGATAAACACACTGACCTCAAGTCTCGCCAGCTGTTCGATTGGCATCGATCCCCATGCGCAATGCCTGCTCATGATCGCCGCAATGCATGCAATCGCCCTTCTGCCCGATGCCCATCGTGCAAGAAACGGCAAAATGCAGGGCGCACGACGGGTGTTCATGCAAAATGCACGAAGCCTGAAAACAAGAGATATTTCAAGTTATTGATTTTAAAGGATTAAATTTCAAGGAAAGTCTGGCACAGACACTGCAATAGTACTTGCAAGCTTGTTATCCCATGAGCAATGGAGCCGCCTCACATGACTTTTATTCAAGAAAAATTCGCTTCCGTATTCTCCGACTACACCGTCACCACTCAACCGCGTCCCGATGGTGGTGTTCTGTTGTCACTGCGTACCCAGGATGGTAAGCAGATCCGTCGCTCAGTCTCTTATGCTCAGTTGCACACTCCGGTTCAACTGGAATGGGTAATCAGTGCCATCCGCCGTGACCTGGCTGCACAAGCCAGCGAGTTGCCAGCCATCTCGATGCTGCAAAGCCAGCACCGTTTTGATCTGCCGACGTATCACACACGTTGATTTGCCCGCCACCCTCTTGGGTGGCACCCGCTGTACGCTCTCTCATCCCTTGTTTGCCGCGATTACACCTTGTTCTCGCGGCTTTTTTTTGCCTGCGTTTTGTCCGCCGACTATCTGATAAGGCCACGACACAGTGCTTCGCCCACCGCTTGTGCCCTGTTGGCAACGCCGAGCTTGGAGTAGATGGTCTTGAGGTGATACTTCACCGTCGACTCCGACACGTCGCGGATCATCGAGATCTCCCAGGCCGTCTTCCCGTCTCTGGCCCACTGCAAGACTTCCAGCTCACGATGGGTCAGACCGCGCGAACAGAACTTCAGACCCCGCGCGACACTGTGCAGCACCGGCATGAGACTGCTCATGAGGTACTTTTGTTCAGCGCTGATGGGCCGCGCCACTTCGCCCAGGCTACACACCGATGTCACGCTGTCGGCACCGCGGCAATGATTGGTGTAGCCGTAGGAGATGGCCGGAAGCAGTTCACAGGCATCGACCAGCTCGTCATAAAAGGCGGATACCGGGTATTGCCTGAACGCATCCTGCCAGTTAAGGAAGCCCAGTTGATTGCGATAACAACGGATTACCGGGTCCTGCATGATCAGATCGTGCTGACGGTAGGCATCGCCCCACGCTTCGTCGACGTTGGAGGTGATGAACGTCAGCAACAGCGGCCCCTTGAACTGAAAGAACATCGCGCGCTCGCTGTTGCATTCGCGCCGTAACCACTCGAGTGCATTTTCGATGGCGGTCTGCCCATCGAGCTCGGTAATCGTGCTCACCATCTGCTGTATCAATAAGTCCCTGGTTGCGCTTTCTGTCATGGCACTGCACATCGCTGCCGCTCCTTGTTCGCCCGTGAATCGGTACAGGTGTTGTCCGTGACCCCGTTGGCGATGGCGCAGAACTTACACGAATAATCACGTTGAAAAACGGCGAACAGAACAAACAGATTCAACGCACTTTCAACCCGGCAACAGCTCACCAGAAAGCAGGAAAAGTCCTACAGACGTAGTGCGTGAGCCTTGCGGCAGGCAGTTTTCAATGCAGCGGCATCAGGACGATGCCGCGCACAGCAGGCGGGAGTCTTCTAGAAAGCGGCTGGGTCGATAAGCGCAAAACTGGTCACATACCGGTGCCCGGCAAGTGCCCCGCCATCACGCGCAAGACCACAGGTGGCCATGCCGGCGGCCTGTGCGGCATCGAGTTCTTCGACGATATCCGACAGGAACAGAATGTCCCCGGCAGGACAGTCCATTGCCTGGGCAATCGTCCGGTAGGACTGCGCTTCGCGCTTGGGGCCGGAGGTCGTATCGAAGTAACCGCTGAACAGGCCGGACAGATCGCCCGCCTCGGAACAGCCGAAAATCAATTGCTGAGCCTGAATAGAGCCCGAGGAATAAACGTAAAGCCGGTAGCCCTGTTGATGCCAGTGTTTCAAGGCATCGACAGCATCCGGATAAACATGCCCCTTTAGCTGTCCGGCGTTGTAACCCTGCTCCCAGACCATCCCCTGCAGGGCCTTGAGCGGTGTGGCTTTGCGGTCCTCGGCGATCCATTCCAGCAGGAGTGCAATGACGCGCTCGACATCGGCGTCCGGCTCACCGGCCAGGTCGCGCACCGCCTGCAACTGCTGCGCCACGGCCGGTTGCTCGGCATGTTCGCGAACGAATGCGGGCAGGTGCTTTCTGGCGAACGGAAACAGCACGTCGAAAACGAAACTCACTGCACTGGTGGTGCCTTCGATATCCGTGAGGATAGCTTTGATGGGCATCAGAATCGGGCTCCTGTCAGTCTTCCAGCCGTGGAAAACGGCCGGCAATGTCTTCACCGGTAAAATTGGCCACCCAGCCTTCCGGGTTGTTGAACAGGCGGATGGCCACGAAGTGCGGGTTTTCGCCCATATCGAACCAGTGCCGCGTGCCGGCCGGTACGGAAATCAGGTCGTTCTTTTCGCACAGCACGGCGTACACATAGTCGTCGATGTGCAAGGTGAACAAGCCCCGCCCGGCGACGAAAAAGCGTACTTCGTCTTCGCCGTGGCGGTGCTCTTCAAGAAACCTGGCGCGCAATTCGGCTTTTTGCGGGTGATCGCTGTTGAGACTGATGACGTCCACGGTGACATAACCGCGTTCGGTCATCAGCGTGTCGATCTGCGTGCGATAGGCGCTGATCACCTCTTCCTGACTGGCACCGGGAGTGATCGGCGTCGCGGCTTCCCAACGGTCGAACGCCACGCCGTGCTCGGCCAGTGTCGACGCGATGTCTTCCAGATGGGTCAGCACCTTGTTGGGCATATCAGGGCTTGAAACGTGATAAACGGACAGGCTGCTCATGCGTGAATCCTCGGTTTGGTGCAACGCCTTCCGGCTTTTACAGGCCGGTCAGGCTTACAGACTGGTTTGGCAAGACGTTGTCAGCGGTTCATTACCGCGCGCATTTTCAGTTCGCATTCGAACAGGAACTCGAACGCTTCGATCTGGCGCAAGGCGTCGCTCATTTTAGCCCCCCAGGTGTAGAGGCCATGACCGCGGATCAGGTAGCCGGCGCACTCGGGATGGGTGTCCAGCCAAGGCTGCACCTTTGCCGCGAGACGGGCAATGTCCTGATCGTTGTCGAAAATCGGTACCACGACCTGCGACTCGTGAGTGACCACGCCGCTAAAGGCCTTCTGCAGTTCGTAATCCTCGAACACCAGATGATCGGCCGTGGTCAGCCTCGACAACACGGTCGCGTTCACCGAATGGGTGTGCAGCACCGCGCCGACTTGCGGCCTGCAGCTGTACAACTGGGTATGCAGCAAGGTTTCGGCAGACGGCTTTTTACCGGGCTCCAGGCTGTTGCCAGCCAGATCGGTGGCCAGCACATCGTCAGGGCCCAACTGGCCCTTGTGCTTGCCGGATACGGTCAACAACGCCTCACTGGCAGAAAGGCGCGCAGAATAATTGCTACTGGTGGCAGGCGACCAGCCACGGCCGTACAGAAAACGCCCGGCCTCGATGATTTCCAGGCTCAATTGTTCGCGGCTCATACACCTTCCTCTTTCTTGGGTGTGACAATCATGACGGCAGCGGCAAAGGCTGCAAGGCTGGCGATGGCAAAGGTCCAGGTCGGCCCCAGCGCGTTCCAGCTGTAACCGGAATACAGAGCGCCCAACGCCCCGCCGACCCCGGACAAGGCAGCATAAAGCGCTTGCCCCTGACCTTGCTGACGCGGACCGAAGCTACTTTGCACGAAATGAATGGCAGCGGCGTGAAAGCTGCCGAACGTGGCGGCGTGCATCACCTGGGCAATCAGCAGCGCGGTGAGGTGATCGGCAAACAGCCCCAGCAGCAGCCAGCGCAGTGCGGCCAGCAGAAAACTGGCGAACAGTACCTGGCGCACGGTGAAGCGCTGCAGAATCCGGCTCATAACCATGAACATCAGCACTTCAGCCACCACGCCGACCGCCCATAGCAGGCCGATCAGGCCGCGGCTGTAACCGAGTTCTTCGAGGTGCAGGGTCAAAAAGGTGTAATACGGCCCATGGCTGAGCACCATCAGCGCGACACTGAGGTAGAACGCCCATACACCGGGGCGCGCCAGTTGCCTGAGAAAACCGCCCGACCCGGCTTCGCGGCTCGACGGTGCGGGATGCGCATTCGGCACCCACCAGCTGCTGATAACGATACCGGACATGATCGTCAGCGCGATATAGGGAAACAGGTCCAGGCTGAACCATTCGAACACCCGCCCCAGCACCACGACGGCCAGAATGAAACCGATCGAGCCCCACAGGCGGATCTGGCTGTAACGCGAGGTCTGGCCTTGCAGGTGTGCGAGGGTGATAACTTCGAACTGCGGCAGGACGGCGTGCCAGAAGAACGCATAGAGCGCCATGACCATTGCCAGCCAGGCATAGCTTTTTTCGACCAGGATCAGCGAAAACGCCAGCAACGTGCAGATGGCACCAGACCGCACAATGGTCAGACGCCAACCGGTGTGATCACCCAGCCACCCCCAGAGATTGGGCGCGACGCAGCGCATCAGCATGGGAATGGCGACCAGCTCGCCGATCCGTGCGCTGGAAAAACCCAGATGGTGCAGGTAAAGGGCCATGAACGGCGCCGACAGGCCCAGCAAGGCGAAATAGCATACGTAGAACCCGGACAGCCGCCAGTAAGGCAGCTGTCCGCCGCCAGGTTGCGCCACGCTAGCAGTCCGCAACCGTGACGGCGTACATTACACCTGCCCCAGCACAGGTGTGTTGACGCTGACGTCGGCGTTCTGACCGCGATGGCGCAGCAGGTGATCGAGCAGAACGATGGCCATCATTGCCTCGGCAATCGGTGTGGCACGGATGCCGACACACGGGTCATGCCGACCTTTGGTGATGACATCGGCGGCGTTGCCATCGACATCGATAGAACGTCCTGGCGTGGTGATGCTGGAGGTCGGCTTGAGCGCCAGATGCGCGATGATCGGCTGGCCGGAGGAAATGCCGCCGAGAATGCCGCCCGCGTGATTGGACAGGAAACCCTGTGGCGTCATCTCGTCACGGTGCTCGGTGCCGCGCTGGGCAACACAGTCGAAACCGGCACCGATTTCCACACCCTTGACCGCGTTGATGCTCATCAGCGCGTGCGCGAGCTCAGCGTCCAGACGATCGAAGATCGGCTCGCCGAGACCCGGCATTACCCCGTCTGCGACCACGGTGATTTTCGCACCGACCGAGTCCTGATCACGTCGCAGCTGGTCCATGTAGGCTTCCAGTTCCGGCACCTTGTCAGGGTCGGGGCAGAAAAACGCGTTGTCTTCTACCGAATCCCAGGTCTTGAACGGGATCTGGATCGGGCCCAGCTGGCTCATGTAGCCGCGAATGACGATGCCCTGGCTTGCCAGATACTTCTTGGCGATGGCCCCCGCAGCCACACGCATGGCGGTTTCCCTTGCCGAACTGCGTCCGCCACCGCGGTAGTCGCGGATGCCGTACTTGTGGTGATAGGTGTAATCGGCGTGGGCCGGGCGGAACAGGTCCTTGATCGCCGAATAGTCCTTGGATTTCTGATCGGTGTTGCGGATCAGCAGGCCTATGGACGCGCCGGTGGTCTTGCCCTCGAAGACACCCGAGAGTATCTCGACCTCATCGGCTTCCTGACGCTGCGTGGTATGGCGGCTGGTGCCCGGCTTGCGCCGGTCCAGGTCGCGCTGCAGGTCTTGCAGGTCCAGCTCCAGCCCCGGCGGGCAGCCGTCGACGATAGCGACCAGCGCCGGGCCGTGGCTTTCGCCGGCGGTGGTGACAGTGAACAGCTTGCCGAAAGTGTTGCCGGACATGCGGGCGCTCCGAAAAATCAGCCAAAAAACCAGATCGTTAAACCAAGCGCGCCAGTATACGCAGGCTCGCGGTTCAGTTCATCCTCGAACCTTCTGTCACCGCGTGCGTCCAAGCGTGACTCCCCCAATGATGGCCTTGCGATGTTATCCGGTATTTCCCTGCTTCGAGTTCCCAACGCGCTGCGTCTGCTGGCCCTGCCGATAACCCTGATCCTGAGCCTGGCCGCCGCAACCGCCAGCGCTGCGGCGCCCGGTACGGTGCAGCGGCCGATAAGCGTGGATACCGAGAACGGCAAGCTGTACGGCACGCTGCTCATGCCGCGTTCCGACAAACCGGTGCCGGTGGTGCTGATCGTCGCCGGTTCCGGCCCCACCGACCGCGACGGCAACAACCCGGAGGGTGGACGCAACGACAGCATGAAACGCCTGGCGGTGATCCTGGCCAGCAACAATATCGCCAGCGTGCGCTACGACAAACGCGGCGTCGCGGCCAGCAAGGCGGTCACGCCGGATGAACGCAACCTGAGCGTCGAGCGCTATGTGGCCGATGTGCAGCTCTGGGCCAGAGCGCTGAAAGCCAACCCGCGCCTGGGCCAGTTGATTCTGTTGGGCCACAGCGAAGGCGCGCTGGTGGCGACGCTGGCGGCTGAAAAAGTAGGAGCAGCGGCGCTGATTTCCGTGGCCGGCACCGGGCGACCGGTGGATCAGGTGCTGCGCGAACAGTTTCAGGAGCGCCTGCCACCGGACCTGCTGCAGCGCAGCGATCAGTTGCTCGACGAACTCAAGGCCGGCAAGACCGATGACAACGTGCCCGCCGAGCTGGAAGTGGTGTTCCGCCCCAGTGTCCAGCCGTACCTGATCTCGCTGTTCCGCCAGGACCCGGCGGCGGCTTTCGGTGCCTTGCACATTCCGGCGCTGATCGTTCAGGGTCGCAACGACATTCAGGTCGGTGTGGGTGATGCGCTGCTGTTGCAGAAGGCCAAGCCGGATGCACAGCTGGCCCTGATCGACGGCATGAATCATGTGCTGCGCATCGTCCCGGACGATTTGCAGCAACAACTGCTCTCCTACCGCAATCCGACCCAGCCGCTGGCCAGTGAAGTGACCGAGCGGATCCTGAGCTTCATCAAGGCGCTGCCTCACCCGGATGCCACACCCGGGAAAAAGATCTGACGCGCGTTAGTCAAAAGCCCTTCAGTCCTGGCGAATCTGGCCGATAGCGATTTGCTGGCCCTGTGTTCCGGCACCTTAGTGTTTCGGCACCTTTATGCCCCGGCGAACGTGCTCCGGGGCAAGGCCCAGGAAAGGACACCCTTATGACAGACGCAACTACCATGACTGAAACCCCCGCAGAACCGGCCAGCGCAGAAGTCGCAGTGCCGGTGCCCCCGCAGCCGTGGGAAGACGTTCTGCCCGAAAGCTTTCAGATGCTGCGTCTGTCGCCACTGCCCACCGACCGAGCCACAGGCGGCCGCCCCCTGCGCTTCGTACAGTTTGGCCGTGCCGAGCGGCACAGCAAGGCGTTGAGCCTGCTGCGCATCACGGTGCAATTGCCAGGTCAGCGGGTGCGCAAGGAACAGAACCATCTGGATATCTGGGCCGACCACGAAAAACGCATGGTGCGCTTCGGTCCCGAGTCAGGCTTGCAGATCGAGCCATGGAACCGCGGTATCGGACGCTTCATGATTGCTCATGCGGTGCATTGGGCGCAGAAAAGATGGTCTTCCTACAAGATTGAAGGCGTGGCGCTGGCCAGCAAGGACGGTCTGAACGAAGACACACGTCTGCGTCGCGATCACTTTCTGCGCACGCTGGGCTTTGAAGTGACGTATGCCGATGCCCAGCACATGAAAGGCGCGATCAAGGATGTACACGTTGGCAACCTGCACAGCACCTGGAACAACGACAAGGTGCAGATCATCGAGATTCTCGAAGCCTCGCAGATGCTGGAAAAGGCCGAGAAAAATCTGATCGAGCAGGAAGTGACGATTCGCCAGCATGAAGACCGGGTCAGCAAATACAAGCGTGAAGACAGCGGCCTGCGCTTCACGATTGCCTGCCTGGTGACCTTCGCGGTATTCCAGGCCGGGCTGCTGATCTGGATCGCAACGCACCGATAAGAGACGCGCCGATAAAGCCGATAAAAAAGGGAGGCTGATATCAGCCTCCCTTTTGTCTCAGCCTCAGCCGCTTATCGCGGCTGTTGAGCTCAAACCTTCGACTGGAACAGTGCCTGATGGTCGCGGCACTGTTCTGCCGTGAGCATGAACACACCATGCCCGCCGCGCTGGAAGTCCAGCCAGGCGAAATCGACCTCCGGGTACAGCGCCTGCACGTGCACCTGGCTATTGCCGACCTCGACGATCAACAGGCCCTTCTCGTTCAGATGATCGGCGGCCTGGGCGAGCATGCGGCGGACCAGGTTCAGACCGTCGCTGCCACAGGCCAGCGCCAGCTCCGGCTCATGCTGATACTCGTCGGGCATATCGGCAAAGTCTTCGGCGTCCACATAGGGCGGGTTGGACACGATCAGGTCGAAGCGCTGACCCGGCAGGCCGTCGAATCCGTCGCCCTGAACGGTGTAGACGCGATCCTCCATGCCGTGACGTTCGATGTTCTGATTGGCCACTTCCAGTGCGTCGTAGGACAGGTCGGCCAGGGCCACCTCGGCTTCGGGAAACACCTCGGCGCAGGCGATACCGATGCAACCGGAGCCTGTGCACAGGTCGAGAATCCGCGCCGGCTCGTCGGCCAGCCAGGGGGCGAAACGCTCTTCGATCAGCTCGGCGATGGGCGAACGCGGGATCAAGACGCGGTCATCGACAATGAACGACATGCCACAGAACCAGGCCTCGCCCAGCAGATAAGGAGTTGGCACACGCTCATCGATGCGACGCTTGATCAAGCGTTGCAGTTCGGATATTTCATCGACTTCCATACGGCAATCCAGGTAGCTGTCGGCAATTTCCCAAGGCAGGTGCAGTGCGCCCAGCACCAGTTGCCGTGCTTCATCCCAGGCATTGTCGGTGCCATGACCGAAAAATACGTCTTCCTCGTGAAAGCGGCTGACGGCCCAGCGTATATGGTCGCGCACGGTACGCAGACGGGAAGTGATCATGGACAAACTCCTTGAAAGGCAACGAACTGCTGTAAGACGAGCCTCGGTGAACAGTCTGGTTACGAACAACGTGCATTCTTCGTACCCGATAGGCGGGGAAGTTTCCATGATTCGTCTACCGCCATCAAGGCAAACCGCCAGCCACCCCCTCCTGCAACTGCCCTGCAGGCCATAAAAACCGTGGCCTGCGATGGTTGCCATTCCCAGAACGCTTCAGCCAGAGGACAATGTCGCAAAAGCCCCACACCAAGGAGCCCGTGAATGTCCGATTTAAAGACCATGTTTCAACTCAGTGGCAGGGTGCATGCGCCCGCCCATCTGAGTAACGCGACGCTGATCATCATCGACGCGCAAAAAGAATACCTCCGCGGCCCGCTGGCCCTGACCGGCGTCAGAGAAGCCATGGCCAACATCGGCCGGCTGGTCGAGAAGGCACGTGCGGTCAAGTGCCCGATCGTTCACATCCGCCATCTGGGCACTGTGGGCGGCCCGTTCGACCCCCATGGCGAGCGCGGTGAACTGGTGCCGGAGCTGTTGCCGCAGGGCGATGAACATCTGGTCGAGAAGCGCCTGCCCAATGCCTTCAATGGCACCGGGCTGCATGAACTGCTGCAGAGTCTGGGGCACCTGGACCTGATCGTTTGTGGCTTCATGAGTCATTCGAGTATCAGCACCACGGTTCGCGCCACCAAGGACTACGGTTATCGCTGCACCCTGGTCGACGATGCCTGCGCAACCCGCGACCTGCCGAGCCCGCACGGCGTGGTCAGCGCAGAGGTCGTGCACCGAACCGAGATGGCAATCATGGCCGACAACTTCGCCACCCTGGCACTGACCAAAGATCTTGTCTGACGCGACACAGGCGAGGAAGCGTGTGACAGCGTTCACATAACCGCCCATCCTGTGCCGTCATGGATCGTCCCGGAGGCGGGAACCACCCCTCCTTCCCCGGGTCAGAGCGCCGATACTCCATTGAGCTGATACCTGTTGAGGAAAAGGCATGAAAACGTCAGATGGTTTCGATGCACGTCGCCTGCGCCCCAGGGGTCAGGGCAACTGGGGCAAACGCATCGGCACGCTGATCGCACTGCTCCTTGTGGTCGCGGGCCTGTTGCTGACGATTGCCGGTGCATCCAGCCTCACGGTTCATCCGCAGATGCTCGGTGAACTCAACGCCAGTCCCGGCGGCGCGGCGTTTGTCGCCATCGGCGGATTGCTGGTGCTGTACATGGGTGTCTGGCTATGGCGCCGCTGCCGTCGTCAGCGCAGTGCTGGCGGCTTGAGTATCTCTTCGCATCTGATGAAAAAACACAACTGACCCTCTCGCCGGACCGGTTAGAATGGCCTCCTTCGCGGAGGCCCCATGCAAGACGACGATTTTTCCCTGTTCAGAAGCGAGACACGTGGCGTCAAGCCGCTCAAGCATGAACACGCCGATGTCGGCAAACCCAAGACCGATCGAAAAATGCTGGCCCGCCTGCGCCAGTCGGCGACCTTGCGCACCGACTCGGTGACCGTCGACGGCTTGTCGGATCAATTCGTGATCGACGTCGGTCCTGAAGATGTTCTGAGCTGGTCGCGTGACGGTGTGCAGGAAGGTCAGATGCGCAAGCTCAAACTCGGGCAGATCAGCTTCGAGGGCAGCCTGGACCTGCATGGCATGAGCGTGGAAGTGGCGCGCGAGACGCTGTGGGAATATCTGGCTGAAGCAACCCGTCTGGAAATACGCTGCGTACGCGTCACCCATGGCAAGGCGGTACGCCTGGACGGCAAGCGGCCGATGATCAAGAGCCACGTCAACACCTGGCTGCGTCAGCATTCGCAGGTACTGGGCTTTTGCTCCTGCCTGGCCAAACATGGCGGTGCAGGTGCGGTGTACGTGATCCTCAGGCGCACCATGATGGAAGGGCGCGACGAGTAGAACCCGCCGCGCCCTTCCAGTCAGTCAGACTCGTCGTCGGGCTGCATGTTGCCGCCCCGCTGGTGACTCAGCGACCCGGGCCAGGACCGCCAGGACCAGGACCACCGCCCTCATGATGCCCGCCACCGCCGCCATGTCCGCCCGGACCAGGCCAGAACGGCCAGCAACCGGAAACCGACGACAGTACAATCGCGAACAACGCTATTTTTGCTACTCGACTCAACATCCGGGTTTACTCTCTAGACAGGCAATGGATTGATGACCTGCCTACTCAGACCGCAATGGACCTCGGAAGTGGGTAGCGATCTGGTCGCCAACGTGTAAGCGAGAGGATACAAAAGCTGTAAAAGCGGATTTTTCAGGGCAAACAAAACAACAGCCAGCCAGACACAAAAAAGCCATACGACTTTGGACCTGACTCAGGCGACTAACTGCCCTGACATAGCTATCGCAGGCCTTCAGAACCAGACCTTGAATGCAAGCCATGAAAAAACCAGAGCAAATACTGCACCGGATGCAGCAGACACCAGAACGTTTCGTGGTTCATGGGCAGGCATGTTGCGGACCTCGTTGCCCAACTGCTCGAGGTCTTCGCGCATCCGCTTTATGACTTGATCGTGACTCATACTCATCTTCTCTCGAAATGCCGATTCATGCGTTGCGTACACACTTTCGCTTGGTCCAGCCTGAATCTCAAGCGCTGCAAGTCGCTGTCCGCTACTGGATACTGGCTGCCTGGAGCTTGTGAATGAAAGCGGCAGCAGTAACGATTACGGTGATCAACCCACCAGCCGCCACGAATGGATAAAAGCTCGTTTCGCGCTGGAGCTTATTGGTCTCTGCGATCATTTTTCGTGCCTCAGCCACAAACTTGTGAACCTCAGCCTGGAGTTTCTCAAGTTCCAGCTCGTCCTTTTGACTCGGCATCCAACCTCCTATCAGAGTCTGACCTTAATCTCACAAGCCGCCTTCATGAAGCAAGGATACGCTTCAGATCTGCTTTGCAAACGCTTGAAAAAGCTACGACATATGTCATTCCAGCACTCCAATCAAGGCAACAGAAACGCATGTCGGAGAGCCCAAGCCAAAACACATGCTCCCTGCATTCGCTTTTCTGCGGCTCTGAAAAGCACCTGGCTATAGCGCAATGCAGGGCAAAGTCTAAAAACCGGCGCTGATTGCGAAAGCATTACGAGGCCACGGCAGTACAACTGCGAGCACACCTACGCTAACATGTGCCCAATCGCCGGGATAAACCTCGCTTTCATCGCCAATCGACGAGATCCGCAGGTTACGTATGCGCAATCGCCCAACTCCACTGGAGCGGGATCGGCAAACGGGACACCAGCTCGATTGGTAAAAAATCGGTACAGACCCAAACGTACCGCTCTGAAACCTATACGGAATCACCCTCTGTGACACTGGAACAGAATTACACCGCCATCCTCGGGCAACTGGGCGAGGACGTCTCGCGCGAAGGTCTGCTGGACACCCCCAAGCGCGCCGCCAAGGCCATGCAGTATCTGTGTCGCGGTTACACGCAGACCCTGGAAGAAGTGACCAACGGCGCGCTGTTCAGCTCCGATGCCAGTGAAATGGTGATGGTCAAGGACATCGAGCTGTACTCGCTGTGCGAGCACCATCTGCTGCCGTTCATTGGCAAGGCACATGTGGCCTACATCCCGCAGGGCAAGGTGCTTGGCTTGTCGAAAGTGGCGCGTATCGTCGACATGTATGCCCGCCGTCTGCAGATCCAGGAAAACCTCAGCCGCCAGATCGCCGAAGCCATCCAGCAGGTCACCGGCGCGCTGGGCGTTGCGGTGGTGATCGAAGCCAAGCACATGTGCATGATGATGCGTGGCGTCGAGAAGCAGAACTCGGCCATGATCACCTCGGTGATGCTGGGCGAATTCCGTGAAAACGCGGCCACCCGCAGTGAGTTTCTCAGCCTGATCAAGTGATCGTTCAGCCTGCGTTCACCTGCCGTGAGGCACGCTGAACGCACGGCTGGGCACGCCACCGCCCGCAAGAGGTATGACCTTGTTCATGAAAGCGTTAAGAGTCGGCCTCGGCCAACTCGTCATCGGCATCGATTTCCTGACTCGCCCGAGCAGGAAGAAACGTGATCCGCAGGCCCAGGCGGCTGTCGCTGAAGCGGCTCAGAACCTGACGCTGTATCAGTTCCATGCCTGCCCGTTCTGTGTGAAGACGCGTCGCGCCCTGCGCCGCCTTAATGTTCCGGTCGCGTTGCGCGATGCGAAAAACAACGAGCTTGATCGCCAGACCCTGCTCAACGAGGGCGGCAGGATCAAGGTGCCTTGCCTGCGCATCGAGGAAGGTGACAAAACCGTATGGATGTATGAATCCAAGGTGATCATCGACTACCTGAACCAGCGCTTCGGCGCGATCTGACCGCCGTTTGCCCGGCGCCTCTCAGCGCGGGCAACCTTCCGCGCGACAGGCCACATAGGCTTGCAGCTGCTTCAGTCGTACGCGGGTCTGCTCGGCCAGGCATTGCGACTGCAGCAAGGGCCAGATAGAGCCTGAATCCTCGGGCTTGCCCGTCTGATACAGGCAATCGGCGTCACGCAGGGCTATCCACTTTCGTTGCGCATCCTTGAGTGCCTGCTTTTTCGCCGGGGTCTTCAACCACGCCATCTGCGCGTTGTACTGCTTGTTGAGATCGGCATCGAGCGCTGCCTGCTCATTGGCAGCGCAGCGGTTCATGCTGGCCTGATTGGCGTCGCAGTCCTCGGCCTGGGCCGAGCAGCCGATACCCAGCGCAATGAAAGCACCCAGCAGTACGATTGGAACGCGCATACATTTCCCTTTGTTCAAATGACGGATGTGTCAGTCCAGCATACCGATGTAACCCGGCTGTGCCTTGACCCGATCCAGCCAACGGCGGATCCCGGTGTAGGGTGCCAGATCGAAACCGCCCTGATGCGCGACGTGGGTGTAGGCATACAAGGCAATGTCGGCGATGGAAAAATTCTCGCCGACCAGAAACGGCGTACGGTCGAGCTGCTGCTCCATCACCGCCAGTGCGCGATAGCCGGCCTTCTGCATGGCCCGATACTCGGTCATGCGTTCGGCCGGCAAGCCCAGATAGAACTGGATGAAACGGGCCACCGCAACCGACGGCTCATGGCTGTATTGTTCGAAGAACTGCCACTGCAGCACCTGGGTACGCAGCCTGGGTTCGCTCGGCAGGTACGAAGAGCCGTCAGCCAGAAAGTTGAGAATCGCATTGGACTCCCACAGGCAAGTGCCGTCTTCCAGCTCCAGCACCGGAATCTTGCCGTTGGGGTTCTTTTCCAGAAACGCCGGGGTCTGGGTTTCGCCGCTGAGAATATCCACCGGCACCCACTCGTACTCGCTGCCCAGCAGGTTAAGCATCAGCTTGACCTTGTAGCAGTTGCCCGAGTTGTAATCGCCATAAACCTTGTACATCAGACTGCTCCCTTGCTGCATCTATATTGACGTCTTGAATCAGGCGGCCTGCAGAAGGTGTGCTGCGCGGACCACCGACGCCAGTCGTTTTATACCCTCATCGAGCCGTGCAGGGTCGATATGGCTGAAATTGAGCCGCAAGTGACCGTGATTGGCGTCCGGATCGGCAAAGAAAGGTTCGCCCGGCATGAACGCCACATCGTGCGCCAGCGCTGTATCCAGCAAGGTGCGCGTGTCCAGCGGCTGCTTCAGCGTCAACCAGAAGAACAGTCCGCCTTGCGGGCTGTTCCAGGTGGCCAGGTCGGAAAAATGCGTTTGCAAGGCACTTTCGAACGCATCACGACGGCCCCGGTAAAACTCGCACAGCGTCACCAGATGCTCACGATAGTGCTCAGTACCAATCCACTGCAAGGCCTGCCACTGGCCGAGGCGATTGGTATGCAGATCGGCCGACTGTTTCAGACGCAGCAAGTGCGGAAACAGATCGGGGCTGGCGATCAGATAGCCGACCCGCAGGCCTGGCAGCAGCGTCTTGGAAACCGTACCGGTGTAAATCCAGCTGGCCGTCTTCAGACCGCTGACAATCGGCCTGGCACTGCCGCCGTCAAAGCTCAGTTCACGATACGGCTCGTCCTCGATCAACGTGACACCGAACTCGTCGAGCAAGGCCGCAACGGCATCGCGACTGGCCTGGCTGTAGCGCACCGCCGAGGGGTTCTGGAACGTCGGGATGAGGTAGGCGAAGGCTGGCTTGTGCTGTTCCAGACGCTGACGCATGGCCAGCAGGTCCGGGCCTTCGGCCTGTAGCGGCACGGTGATGCAGTCGGCGCCGAACAGCTGGAATATCTGCAGCGCCGCCAGATAAGTAGGCGCCTCGAGGAGAATTTCGGTGCCCTTGTCGATGTACAGCTTGGCCGCCAGGTCCAGTGTCTGCTGAGAACCGCTGACCACCATGACCTGACGGGCATCGCAGTCGATACCCAGGGCGCGAGCATCGGCGGCCAGCACTTCGCGCAGCGCAGGTTCGCCCTCGCTCATGCCGTACTGGCCCAGCGCAACAGGCATGTCGGCCCACTCCACTTTGGGCAGCATCGACTCGGCGGGCAGACCACCGGCGAACGACATCACTTCCGGACGCTGAGCGGCGGCGAGGATCTCGCGAATCAGAGAACTTTTCAGACGGGAAACGCGTTCGGAGAAAGCCATGGCAGTTACCTGTAGCCGAGACAATTGGAAATACGTCAAACTGATTGACTCAAATTACGACGATCAACCCGGATACGTCAACATGCTTGACCTTAAAAAACCCGCCAATCAACAAATGGCTATGGAAGCCTTCTTCTTCGGCTATCAGGCATTCACTGCCAAGGCTGATGAAATGCTGGCCAGACGCGGCTTCAGTCGCGTGCACCAGCGCATCGTATTTTTCATCGCCCGTTACCCCGGCCTGAGCGTCAAGGAGCTGCTCACCGTATTGGGCGTCAGCAAACAGGCCCTCAATGCTCCGCTGCGCCAGCTGATCGCCATGAACCTGGTGCACAGCGCGGCCCCCGAAAATGACAAGCGCAAACGACTGCTGGGCCTTACCGATGAAGGCGCCCTTTTTGAACAGGGCTTGCGTCGCGAACAGGTCAAACTGCTGCAGCGGGTGTTCGCCGAAGCGGGTCAGGATGCCGTGGACGGCTGGCTGATGGTCAATCGGGCGCTGGGGCAGACCCTGCAGTCCGGCGCTTGCCCGGCCGGGGCTGACGCCGAGTAAACGCCACGGCTGCAACTGTGCTGGCGTTTACTCGTGTCGCTGTATTGCAAGGCCGGGCAGCCATGCGTTTAGGCTTGGCGCCCTTTGCTACCTGCCCGCTTCAAGGAACGCCCAGCATGAACCAATCCCTCAAGGTGCCATTGCGCCCGCTGACAGACTCATCGCCGTCGGCGGTGGTTGCCGGTTTCATCGCCATGATGACCGGCTGCACCAGTTCGCTGGTGCTGATGTTCCAGGCGGGCCAGGCGGCAGGGCTGAGCAGCGTGCAGATTTCATCCTGGCTGTGGGCGCTGTTCATGGGCATGGCGGTGTGCAGCATCGGCCTCTCGCTGCGCTACCGCATGCCGATTACCGTGGCGTGGTCGACACCCGGCGCCGCCCTGCTGATCACCAGCCTGGGCGGCGTCAGCTACCCACAGGCCATTGGCGCGTTCATCACCAGCGCGCTGCTGGTGATTCTGTGCGGGGTGACTGGCAGTTTCGAGCGCATCGTGCGGCGCCTCCCAGCCTCGCTGGCCGCGGCCTTGCTGGCAGGGATTCTGTTCCGGATCGGCAGCGAGATCTTTATTGCCGCCCAGCACCACACCAGCCTGGTGCTGGGCATGTTTTTCACTTATCTGCTGGTCAAACGTCTGTCGCCGCGCTACTCGGTGCTGCTCGCGCTGCTGGTCGGTATCGGCATCTCCGGCCTGCTGGGCTTGCTGAACTTTGACGGCCTGGCGCTGGAAGTCGCCATACCGGTCTGGACCACGCCCGAGTTTTCATGGGCGGCGACGGTCAGCATCGGCATTCCGCTGTTCGTGGTGGCCATGACCTCGCAGAACATGCCCGGTGTGGCCGTGTTGCGAGCCGACGGCTACTACCCGCCTACCTCGCCGCTGATATCGGTGACCGGCTTCGCTTCATTGCTCACAGCGCCATTTGGCTGCCACGGGATCAATCTGGCGGCGATCAGTGCCGCCATCTGTACCTGCCCTCATGCCCATGAGGACAAATCAAAACGCTATACAGCGGCGATCTGGTGCGGGATTTTCTATGCGATAGCCGGCATTTTCGGTGCAACCCTGGCGGGTCTGTTCAGTGCGTTCCCCAAGGAACTGATGCTCTCGATTGCCGCACTGGCGCTGCTCGGATCGATCATCAATGGCCTGACTGTTGCGATGGCCGAACCGAGGGAGCGCGAACCCGCCTTGATCACCTTCATGGTGACCGCTTCGGGACTGACGCTGTTCTCCATAGGCTCGGCATTCTGGGGCATCGTCGCAGGCTTGCTGACCTTGCTGATCCTGAACACACGCAAGACCGATTAGGCCAGCCGCCAGCAGCACGACAGAGACATCAGCTACGCGCGGCGGGGGCTACCAGCAGAGTTCCGGCGTCGGCATCGAGTATCGCCTGAGTGCCCAGTGGCACGGCCTGATTGGGATTTCCATGCCCTACAGGCACACCGCCGAGCACCGGAATGCCAAGACTGCCCAGCCGCTCCATCAGCACATCGGCGGGGCTGATGGTGCGGCCAGTGTTCGCGGCAGGGGTAAATTCGCCGACGGCAATGCCGGCCAGAGACGCAAGAATCCCGCAGTTGCCCAGGTGGGTGAGCATGCGGTCGACCCGGTAGGCAGGTTCGTTGACCTCTTCGATGAGCAGGATCGCACCGCTCAGGTCGGGCATGAACGGCGTACCCACAGAGGTATCGAGGATGCACAGGTTGCCGCCCAACAGCAGGCCCTGTGCGCTGCCAGCGGTTCTGACCCTGGCAGTTGGCGAGGCCGGATCAGCCTTGAGCAGGACCGGCTCGGTGCTCATCAGCACATGGCGCATACCGCTGACGAACAGGCCGCCACGTTCCAGCTGCGAAGCGACCGGCCCATGAATGGTCGCCAGGCGCGCGTGGTTCCAAAGCGCACCGTGCAACGCGGTGATATCGGAAAAGCCGGTCACCAGCTTGGGGTCACGACGCACCGCGTCCATATCCACCTGCTGGACAATCCTTTGCACGCCATAACCACCGCGAGTGCACAGGACCGCACGGATTTCCGGATCGGCCAGCGCGGCGTTGAGGTCGGCGAGCCGCTGTTCATCGGTCCCGGAATAGAACGAGTAGCTGCCCAGCGCATGCGGATAGACCCGAGGACGCAACCCCCACCCCTCAAGCACCGCCACCGCCGCCTGGATCTTGCCGGGGTCCACAGGCCCTGCCGGAGACACCAGCGCAACGGCGTCGCCAGGTCGCAGAGCCCGGGGGTGGAGAGTGTTCGAAGAGGTAGCAGGCATGATGTCTTCCAAGTGTTGATCGAACAAGGAATCTAGAGCACTGAGGGTGGGCGACTCAAGCCATATCCGTCGTCAGAATGTTTCATTCGCAGATCCGTCTGAACGCCAGTGGCGCAACGTACTCCTATCAACCACATGGATCAAACGGCATTCGCTGGGTGATCGCTTCTTGCCCGAATGGCGCGATGAGCGTTTGAATCCATTCTTGAACCCTTTTCAGGAGACCCTGCCATGACCGATCTTTCCAACCGCCAGTTCCTGCTCGCCAAGCGCCCTTCGGGCGATGCGCGCCGTGAAGACTTCACCTATCAGGAAGTCCCGGTCAGCGCACTTGCCGACGGGCAGATTCTGGTCAGGAGCAAATACCTGTCACTGGACCCGGCAATGCGTGGCTGGATGAATGAGGGCAAATCCTACATTCCAGCCGTAGAGCTGGGCGAAGTGATGCGTGCCATCGGCGTGGGTGAAGTAATAGAATCGAAAAACCCCAAGTTCGCTGTAGGTGACCATGTTCAGGGACGCCTGGGCGTGCAGGACTACTTTGCCGGTGAACCGAAGGGCTTCTACAAGGTGGACACCAACCTTGCGCCCCTGCCCCTTTATCTATCGGCACTGGGCATGACCGGCATGACCGCCTACCTGGCGCTGCTGGACGTCGGCCAACCGAAAAGCGGTGACACCGTGGTGATTTCCGGTGCGGCTGGCGCTGTCGGCAGCATCGCCGGGCAGATTGCCAAGCTCAAGGGCTGCCGTGTGGTCGGCATCGCGGGAGGCACGGCAAAATGCCGTCTGCTGACCGAGGAGCTGGGCTTTGACGCAGCCATCGACTACAAATCCGAAGACGTCATGGACGGTCTGAAACGCCACTGCCCGGATGGTGTGAACGTGTACTTCGACAACGTCGGTGGCGACATCCTCGATGCGGCGCTCAGCCAGCTGGCGGTCGGCGCTCGTGTGGTGATCTGTGGTGCCATCAGCCAGTACAACAGCACCAAGGCGATCAAAGGCCCGGCCAACTACATGTCGCTGCTGGTCAACCGCGCTCGCATGGAAGGCTTCATCGTACTGGACCATCCGGAACGCTATGCAGAAGCGGGTCAGGTCATGGCCGGCTGGATCAAGGAAGGCAAGCTCAAGAGCAAGGAGCACATCGTAGAAGGCCTCGAGACGTTCCCGGAGACCTTCCAGATGCTGTTCAGCGGCGAGAATCAGGGCAAGCTGATCCTGAAAGTGGAATAAACCCACGGGCTTTTCGCAGCGTCACAGCTCTTCGCCACTCTGTGGGTAGAGCCGTGATGTTACGCATCCATCTACTCAAGCCAGCTCCGCAACCACCGCCGCCAGGGCCTTCGCCGGATCAGCCGCCTGGCTGATCGGGCGGCCGATGACGAGGTAGTCAGAGCCTGCATCCAGTGCCTGACGAGGGGTCAGGATACGGCGCTGATCGTCCTGCGCACTGCCCGCCGGACGGATGCCGGGCGTCACCAGTTGCAACGACGGGTGAGCGGCTTTCAGGGCCTGCGCTTCCAGTGCCGAGCAGACCAGACCATCCATTCCGGCCTTCCCGGCCAGAGCCGCAAGGCGCAGCACCTGTACCTGCGGGTCGATGTCCAGGCCGATACCGGCCAGGTCTTCACGTTCCATGCTGGTCAGAACGGTCACGCCGATCAGCAACGGCTGTGGACCGGTGCGCTGCTCAAGCACTTCCCGACAGGCCGCCATCATGCGCAAGCCGCCCGAGCAGTGCACATTGACCATCCACACGCCCATCTCGGCCGCCGCCTTGACCGCCATCGCCGTGGTGTTGGGGATGTCGTGGAATTTGAGATCCAGAAACACTTCGAAGCCCCTGTGGCGCAGGGTCTCGACGATGTCGGCCGCGCAACTGGTGAACAGTTCCTTGCCGACCTTGACCCTGCACAGTTTGGGGTCGAGCTGATCAGCCAGGCGCAAGGCGGCTTCGCGGGTCGGAAAATCCAGGGCGACGATGACAGGAGTCTGGCAGGCGGACATGAGCGTGGTCTCAGGTAAGTCGAAATCGGCGCGCATTGTAGCCGAACCGGCGCACAGGCGGGACCCATCGATCGGCATTTGCCCGAACAGCGTCCTGAGACTTCTGAATTCCATGCACCCCTGGCGGTCATCGCCGCACCAAACCGGACCAAACCTGTACAACGAGTTGAATCGATTCACCCTGACGTTCTGTAAACGACCCGTTTTGAAGCATCACGACAGTGATCCGTGCACTGGCACGGCCTCTGCAACAGGATGTTTCAACGTTTATCGAATCCCAGGGAGAGAACAATGAGCACACAACTCAAGCCGACGCTCGGCACGATTCATTTATGGGGGATCGCGGTAGGGCTGGTGATTTCCGGCGAATACTTCGGCTGGAGCTACGGCTGGGGCGTTGCGGGTACGCTGGGCTTTTTGGTAACAGCCCTGATGGTTGCCACCATGTACACCTGTTTCATTTTCAGTTTTACCGAGCTCACCACCGCCATCCCGCACGCCGGCGGTCCGTTCGCCTACAGCCGTCGTGCCTTTGGCGAAAAAGGCGGACTGATCGCAGGCATGGCCACCCTGATCGAGTTCGTCTTTGCGCCACCGGCCATTGCCATGGCGATCGGTGCGTACCTTAATGTGCAATACCCGGGGCTGGACCCCAAGCATGCGGCAGTCGGCGCCTACATCGTCTTCATGGCGCTCAACATCGTGGGCGTGAAGCTCGCCGCAACCTTCGAGCTGGTGGTGTGCATTCTGGCCGTCGCCGAGTTGCTGGTGTTCATGGGCGTCGTCGCGCCTGCCTTCAGTTTCAGCAACTTCGCCCTCAACGGCTGGGCCGGTTCGCAGACCTTCGGACCCGAAGCCATTGCCGGCATGTTCGCTGCCATCCCCTTCGCCATCTGGTTCTTCCTGGCCATCGAAGGCGCTGCAATGGCCGCCGAAGAAGCCAAGGACCCGAAACGCACCATCCCGAAGGCCTACATCAGTGGCATTCTGACCTTGGTGATACTGGCGATCGGCGTCATGCTGTTTGCCGGTGGCGTGGGCGACTGGCGCACCCTGGCCAACATCAACGATCCGCTGCCGCAGGCCATGAAAGCCGTGGTCGGTGACAGTTCCGGCTGGCTGCACATGCTGGTGTGGATCGGCCTGTTCGGTCTGGTCGCCAGCTTCCACGGGATCATCATGGGTTACTCGCGCCAGTTCTTCGCCCTCGCCCGCGCCGGCTACCTGCCCGCCTCGCTGGCCAGGCTTTCGCGCTTCCAGACGCCGCACCGGGCAATCATCGCCGGCGGTCTGATCGGCATCGCCGCGATCTACAGCGACGGCCTGATCAACCTGAGTGGCATGACGCTGACCGCTGCGATGATCACCATGGCCGTGTTCGGCGCCATCGTCATGTACATCATGAGCATGCTCAGCCTGTTCAAACTGCGCAAGACCGAGCCTGGCCTGGAGCGCACGTTCCGCGCCCCCGGTTATCCGGTAGTGCCCGGCATCGCCCTGGCGCTGGCCGTCGTGTGTCTGGTGGCAATGGCCTGGTTCAACGCATTGATCGGCCTGATTTTCCTCGGCCTGATGGCCGTCGGCTTCATCTACTTCAGCCTGACCGCCAAATTGCGTGCCGACGCGCCGACCGACGCGATGCTGACCGGGGAGTAACTGCCAGGTTCCAAGGGGTTGCGGGCGAATGCTTTCGCACGCAACCCTTCAGGGCGCATACTCTTGAACCATTAGGCAGCCGTGCTGCTCAAAGCGGTATCACAATAAGGAGAGCGCTATGCCCTGGTATGCCTGGTTAATTCTGCTCGTAGCCATTGGCTCGATCGTCGGCGGTCTGATGATGCTGCGCGACACAGCCAAGAAACTGCCCCTCACCGAAGAACAGCTCAAGCGCGTCCACGAGCGCAACGCAGAAATGGATGCCAAGGACGCCAACGACCGCTGAGTGCCTCCGGGTGGCAGGCGCAAAACCTGCCCCTCTGCTAGTTGCCGGGCATCTCGGCATTCACCGGAAGCACCTTGATGTGCAGCGGCTCGAAAATCTTCGCCAGCTGCCCATCTGCACGCAGCCTTTCCAGTAGCTGCTTGAAATGCGGCACATCAATATTGCCATTCGGACGCAACAACGCGTATTGACGGTAGACCTGATCGACACGCTCGGACACCATCAGTTGCGCCGCTTCTTCCTTGTTATGCGCCATGAAATCAATCAGGTACGAACGGGTCACGGGCGCCACATCGGCGCGGCCACGCACCACCATCAGCAAATTGCTGTCGTGGGAGTACGTGGAGGTAATGGTGAAGTGCTCGCTCAGGTACTTCTGATCGGTATTGAAGTTGGCAAATCCATAATGATAGCCACTGAACAGTGCCAGACGTTTGTCAGCCAGGGTGTCGAAGTAATCCTGCCCACGTCCTTCCACTCGGCGCGCCACATAGACCTCGGCATCCTCGAGCCCCATATCGATCTGCTCATGGGGAATGTCCTTCCAGCCCCACTCGGGATTTTCGAAAACGGCTACATCGAAACGCCCTTCCGTGAAGTCACGAAAACGCCGAGGCACTGAAGTGGGGACCATCACGAATTCATAGTCGTCCTGCTCGCCATTCAGGGCATTGATCAGTTGGGGTAAAAGACCGGTGTCTTCACCTTTTTCAGGACGCACCATATAAGGGGGGAAATGCACTGCAGCCACCCGCACGATCTGCGCGGCGAAGACCTGCGGCGTTGCCATCAACGGAATGAAGAGCATGACACCGGTAACGATCGTGCGCGCCATACCGTCAATTAACACTGCAAGTCTTTTCATAAAACACGACATCAATCAAAGCCGTTCAAGCTATGCGGTTTCCAGGATTTAAACAACTGTCAAATCGACAGCGTCAGCGCTCTGCGGTGCGCTTGCAGTATTCGAACAGGCAAGTGAAAGCCGCCTGCTAGGCACCAATGCAATCACCTGTGGTCACTGTAGGGGCAGTTGTAACAACAAGAATGCCGATGCAAAGCCCTGAGTGTGCGCAACGGGTTAATCTGGCTACGCTCAAGCCATTGACTATCGTAAGGAAGCTGGATGATGCCGCACTGGCTGGTGATTGATCTTGAGGCCACGACCGAAGAAGGTGGATGGCCGGTCGCAGAAATGGAAGTCATCGAGATAGGCGCGACGCTGGTCAATCAGGACGGACGCGAGCTGGACCATTTCGAACGCTTCGTGCGCCCGGCACGCAGGCCGTTGCTGACCCATTTCTGCCGCGAGCTGACCCATATCAACCAGAGCAGCATCGACAGCGCCGCGCCGCTGACGACGGTGTGGCCGCAGTTCGAGCGCTGGTTGAGCCATCATCGGGCACGCATCGTGGGCTGGGCCAGCTGGGGGGACTACGATCGTCAGCAACTGGAAGAGGAATGGCGCCACCACCACCTCGACAGTGCGCTGTCCAGCATGCCGCACGTCAATCTCAAACAGCGTTTCGCCCAGGCCCGCCACTTGCAGAAACCGATAGGGCTGAACAGTGCCTTGCAACTGGCAGGCATGCAGTTCAGCGGGCAACAACACCGCGCCCTGGTCGATGCGCGCAATACTGCCAGGCTGCTGCCGTTGATCCTGCCCAATTGAATGCTACTGCAGGTCGACGTTTCGTCAGCGTCGACGTGCAAGGGGCGTGACGAGTTTTACCGTGTTGGGCATACTGGCGAGCCATTTTCAGCCCTTTCAAAAGGAACCGCCCATGTTCAAGGTCAACGAGTACTTCGACGGCACCGTCAAATCCATCGCCTTCACCCAGGCCGATGGTGAGGCAACCATCGGTGTCATGGCAGCGGGCGAATATGAGTTCGGTACGGCGCAACGGGAAATCATGCACGTGATCTCCGGCGAGTTGAGCGTGAAGCTTCCGGACAGCACTGACTGGGAAACCTTTGCCACCGGCAACCAGTTCAACGTACCGGCCAACAGCAAGTTCCAGATCAAGGTCAAAGTCGATACCGCCTACCTGTGCGAATATCGCTGAGGCTCACCGAGTGGGAGGCTTGACCTCCCACGTTCCCCACAAGCCCTTCTCGCCCTCTCCTACTCAACCCCGGCATTGAACTGCAACGCCGCCAGTCGCGCATAAAGCGGGTTGCTGGCGATCAACTGCTGATGGGTGCCCACCGCGACCAACCGCCCCTGATCCATGACGGCAATCCGGTCGGCATTCTGCACCGTGGCCAGCCGGTGGGCGATGACCAGCGTGGTACGCCCCTGCATCAAGCTCGGCAGAGCCTGTTGAATCAAGTGCTCACTCTGCGCGTCCAGCGCACTGGTCGCCTCGTCCAGCAACAGAATCGGCGCATCGACCAGCAAGGCTCGGGCAATCGCCAGACGCTGCCGCTGTCCGCCGGACAAGCCCACCCCGCCCTCACCCAGATGCGTACGGTAACCGTCGGCCATGTCGAGAATGAATTCATGCGCATGGGCAATGCGCGCCGCCGCCTGCACCTGCTCGAGGCTCGCAGTGGCGTTACCGTAACGAATGTTGTCCTCGACAGTGCCGAAAAACAGCGCGGGCGATTGTGAAACCAGCGCGAAGCAGCGGCGCAGGTCATGGTGATCGAGCTGCGCGATCGGCACGCCCTCGATCAGGATGCGTCCTTGAATCGGGTCGTAAAAACGCAACAGCAGATCGAGGATGGTCGACTTGCCTGCTCCGGAGGGCCCGACCAGCGCCAGGGTTTCACCAGGCTCGATGCTCAGGGTCAAATTATCCAGTGCATTGCGCTCGGGACGCGACGGGTAAGCGAAGGTGACATTCTCAAGCGCCAGACGCCCGCTGATGCGCGGTGGCAGGCTCTGCAGGTCCGTGGTGGGCACGCTGATCTCGCTGCGCGCCTGAAGCAGCTCGCCGATCCGCTCTGCGGCACCGGCGGCGCGCTGCAGATCGCCAATCACCTCACTCAACGTGCCGAACGCCATGCCGACCATCAGCGCGTAGAACACGAACGCTGCCAGCTCACCGCTGGAAATGCGGCCGCTGATCACGTCCATGCCGCCCACCCACAACATCACCGCCACCGCCCCCAGCACCAGGACGATCACCAGCGTGATCAGCCAGGAACGCTGCAGGATGCGCTTGCGAGCGGTCTCGAACGCCTGCTCCACCGTATACGAGAAACGCTGCTTGTCCTGCTGCTGGTGATTGTAGGCCTGCACCGTCTTGATCTGCCCCAGGGCCTCGGCCACGTAGCTGCCCACATTGGCGACCCGGTCCTGACTCTCGCGCGACAGGTTTCGTACCCGCCGCCCGAACATGAGAATAGGCGCGATGATCAGCGGCAACGCCACCACCACGATGCTGGTGAGTTTGGGATTGGTGATGAACAACAGCACGATGCCGCCGATAACCATCAGCGCATTGCGCAGGAACATCGACAGTGACGAGCCGATCACCGACTGCAACAACGTGGTGTCGGCGGTCAGTCGCGACTGGATTTCCGAACTGCGATTGTTCTCGTAGAAGCCCGGATGCAGCTCGATCAGGTGATCGAATACTTTCTTGCGCAAGTCGGCAACCACACGCTCGCCGATCCACGACACCAGATAGAAACGGGCAAAGGTTCCGACGGCCAGGCCGACCGTCAGCAGCATGAAAAACCCGATCGAGCGCTCGAGCAATTGCGGTGAGCGGGTCATGAAACCCTGATCGACCATCAGTTTGATGCCCTGCCCGATCGACAGGGTGATGCCCGCGGTAATGACCAGTGCCAGCAATGCGCCGAGCGCCTGCCAGCGATACGGCGCGATGAAACTCGCAGCCAGACGCAAGGCCTGGCGATGACGTCGGGTAATCCGTGAAATCATGAACGATGAACCTGCCTGTCTGCCCGATCTGTCTGAATTGCAAAGCCTACACCTGTGTTGCCGGGCGCGCCGAACATCATTTCGAATGAACTTGCGGCCGGTTTCCAGAGTCAGGTTATGACTGCTTTACAGAGGCCGCTATAAGACATCGATCTAAGCGCCTGCTGGCAGATTTGCATCATATCTGTTGCACTTGGAGCGCGTTTGAGCGGCTGACAGTACGTGTCACGGACCGGTCATCAAGCGCGGTTAACTTAACGCCGTTACCTGATGAAAGGAGAAACACCATGAACCCGCAAGAGCGCAGCAACGAAGTTCAAGTCGTTCGAGCCACGCCCAATCTGCCGGTTGGCGGTGCAGTTCTCGACCAGCACGGGGAAGAAGTCCTGATCACCGAAGAAATGGTTCAGGCTGCCTGCCAGGAATGCGATAAGAACTGGGTAACCCCGGAAAAATAAAACCGAGCCGTACCAGACATTTGAAACCCGACCACTTGGTCGGGTTTTTTATTGTCCGCCAGCCCGGCTGGCGATCAGACCAGCACCGCACCCAGCGCCCGCACCAGTTGCGCCAACGCCTCGGACTCGCCCTCCAGGCGCACCTTCAGCCCTTCTATTTCCCGGCGTGGCGGGTACTGCTTGCGCAATGCATCAAAGGCCAGACGCTGGCTGGCGGTGTCACCGGTCAGGCTGCGGCGGAAGTCCGCATCGTCACGTCGCGGGTCATACACGCCGCGGCACAGCATGTTAAGTGCCCAGACCGGGTCGCAGGCCGCGTCGAGACTGACCTGGGCCAGCCAGGGTTTTGGCAGCAGATCGTCCAGCTCGATCGTCGCAGGCTGATCAAGAAAGCCGCAAAGCGCCTGATAGATCTGTGCCGTGCCGCGCTGCCTGCCATCCAGGCTGTAGCCGGCGATATGCGGCGTCCCCAGAATGCACAGATCAGCGAGTGCGACGTTGACCTGCGGCTCGCCTTCCCACACATCCAGCACAGCCTGCAGGTCTTCCCGCTCAAGCAGGACGTCATGCAGCGCCGCGTTATCCACTATGGCGCCACGGCTGGCATTGATCAGCCAGGCGCCTTGCCGAAGCTGACGCAGGCGCGCGTCGTCAAGCAGATGCCAGGTCGGTGACGCTCCGGTTTTGCTCAGCGGCGTGTGCAGGCTGATGACGTCACAGCGCTGCAGGATCTCGTCGAGGCTGACGAAATCGCCGCCTTCGGCAGCCTGGCGTGGCGGATCGCAGACCAGCACGTTCCAGCCTAGGGCCTTCAATACGCTGATCAGCCGAGCACCCACCTGCCCTGCACCGACCACTCCGTAGGTGCGCTGCGCAAGGTCGACACCTTCGATTTCAGCCAGGGTCAGCAGGCTGCCGAGCACGTAGTCCACCACGCCACGCGCATTGCAGCCCGGAGCACTGGCCCACTGGATACCGGCTTGCTGAAACCAGTCCAGATCCAGGTGATCGGTGCCGATGGTGCAGGTCCCGACAAAACGTACCGGGCTGCCTTCAAGCAGTTCGCGGGTCACTGCGGTGACCGAGCGAACCAGCAGGATGTCGGCATCCGCCACCGCGGCGCGGTCCATGGCGCGGCCCGGCAAGCGATGGATTTCACCAAAATGAGCAAAAAAGGCGTCGAGCAGGGGAATATTTTCGTCGGCAACAATGCGCATGGAAGACTCTCTGGGTCTGGCGAACAAGGACCTGCTCGAATCGGGAACAGGCGTGTCGTGAACAGGCGCGGGTTGCAGCGATATGGCGATCAGTCGGACTTCTTGCGGATCCAGTAGAGGAACGTGCCCTCTTCGGCTTGCTCGGCAACCAGTTCGTGACCGAGGAATACACAGAATTTCGGAATATCGCGACGCGTGGACGGATCGGTTGCAATGACCTTGAGCAGACCACCCGCAGGCAGATCACGCACCTTCTGGTGCAACATCATCACCGGTTCCGGACAAAACAGCCCTACGGCGTCCAGCTCGGCGTCGACAGTGAGGTTTTCAATGGGCTCAGACATGGGGCACTCCAGAGACGGGGGAGGATTGTCGCTCAATTCAGTCGATCAGGCCAAATGCTGATGGCGGTGCGCGGCCAGACAGCAGACAGAAAAATGCCAGGCACGGGGCCTGGCATTGATCATGAGCCGGGCGACCGTCAGAACGGCAGCTTCATACCGGGCGGCAACTGCATGCCAGCGGTCATGGAAGCCGTCTTGTCCTGGCTGGCCTGCTCGATCTTGCGCACGGCGTCGTTGACGGCGGCGGCGATCAGGTCTTCCAGCACTTCCTTGTCTTCCTGCATCAGGCTGTCATCCAGGTTGATACGCTTGACGTCATGACGACCGGTCATCACCACGCTGACCAGGCCTGCGCCCGATTGACCGGTGACTTCCGCGTTGGCCAGTTCTTCCTGCATCTTGGCCATTTTTTCCTGCATTTGCTGCGCCTGCTTCATCAGGCCAGCCATGCCACCTTTCATCATGGGATATCTCCTCGAAAATGGATGGTTCGTTTGCGTGGCGCCAGCGGCACCCTGTATTCAGTTATTGAGCCTGCACCGCAGGCGCGTCAACGGGTTTGATCGTGTCTTCCCGGATCACAGCGCCGAACTGTTGCAGCATCTGCTGGATGTACGGGTCGGCCTGGATCGAGGCTTCGGCCTGGCGCTGGCGCTCGGCACGCAGCCGTGAAGCGGCCTGCGCAGGGGTTTCCTGCTCGGGCTTGATCAGCTCGATACTCAGATTGATCGTGCGCCCATGGTACTGGTTCAACGCATCGTTCAGACGCCGCTGCTGAGTCGAGTTGAACAGCGCGCTGTGCGCCGGGTCCAGGTGCAGCAGCCAGTTATCGCCATCGACCGAGATCAATGTGCAGTTGGCCGCGATGCTGCCGGTCATGCCGGAGATCGGCAGCTTGGGGAACACGTCCAGCCACTCGGCCGCAAGACCGGTGGCCGGTTTGGCGGCCGGAGCAGGCTCCGGCTCGACCGCTTCAAGCTCGACGACACTTTCGTGGGCCAGCTCGTCCAGATAGCTGTAGGACGCCGGGTCTATATCGATATCCGGCTCGACGTAATCATCATCCGCTGGCGGTTCGTCATCACGCCCCATCGGCCCGGAGTCGGAAGACATCGAATCGGTGTGCGTGGACAGATACGCAGAGTCCGGGATGGCTTCGAGCATTGCCGGCGCGTCCTGCTGCTCGGCAACCGGCTGCTCAGGCTCGGCCTCGGGTGCGGCCGGCACCGGGCTGGCGGGCGCAGGCGTCGGCATGGGCGTCAGGTCAGGCTGCTCGGAAACGGTCTCCAGAACCGGCTCGGCGACTGGCTCGGTATCGGTATCGGTATCGGTATCAGGCGCAGTTTCGGCGGCGGGTTCGGCAGCCGGGGATTTCGGCTCATTCCACGGCAGGTCGAGGTCTTCGACTGGCGCGGCTTGTGGCTCTGGCTTCGATTCCGGCTGCACCGCGGGCTCTGGCCGGGCGGCGGGCGGCTTCGGCGCCGCTGCAGGCGGCAGCGCTTCGAAGGCCGGATCGGGCGCAGCCATCACCGGAGCGCTCGACACTGCGGGAGCTGCCGATGCAACAGGTGTCGCATCAGCCACTGCTTTTCGGGAATCAACCGTGGCCTGGCTGATCCCCACTGGCTTTAGCGGCTGCCTCGGCGCGTCCTCGCTGTCGGCAGGACGAAACGCCAGCATACGCAGCAGGACCATCTCGAAGCCGCCACGCGGATCAGGGGCCAGTGGCAAGTCACGACGACCAATCAAGCCCATCTGGTAGTAAAACTGCACATCTTCGGCAGGCAGGGCCTGCGCCAGGGCCAGCACCCGGTCACGATCGCCGTGACCGTTGTCGACGCCTTCCGGCAGCGCCTGGGCAATCGCCACACGGTGCAGCACGTTGAGAATTTCCGAGAGCACGCCATTCCAGTCAGGGCCCTGCTCGGCCAGATGGCGTACCGCCTCCAGCACCCCGCGGGCATCGCCTTCCAGCAGCGCGGTCAGTACATCGAAGACCTGGCCGTGGTCCAGCGTGCCGAGCATGGCACGTACATCGGCAGCCATGACCTTGCCTTCACCGAAGGCAATGGCCTGATCGGTGAGGCTCATCGCATCACGCATCGAACCGTCGGCGGCGCGCCCGAGCAGCCACAGCGCGTCATCTTCGAACGGCACGTTCTCGACGCCCAGCACGTGGGTCAGATGCTCGACCACGCGCTCGGGCGTCATGTTTTTCAGCGAGAACTGCAGGCAGCGCGAAAGGATGGTCGCCGGCAGTTTTTGCGGATCGGTGGTGGCCAGGATGAACTTGACGTAGGGCGGCGGCTCTTCAAGCGTCTTGAGCAAGGCGTTGAACGAGTGGCTGGAAAGCATGTGCACTTCGTCGATCAGGTAGACCTTGAAGCGACCGCGACTGGGCGCGTACTGCACGTTATCCAGCAGCTCGCGCGTGTCTTCGACCTTGGTGCGGCTGGCGGCGTCGATTTCGATCAGGTCGACGAACCGGCCCTCGTCGATCTCCTTGCACACCGAGCAGGTGCCGCAGGGCGTCGAAGTAATGCCGGTTTCACAGTTCAGGCACTTGGCGATGATCCGCGCGATAGTCGTCTTGCCGACGCCCCGTGTGCCGGTGAACAGATAGGCATGGTGCAGGCGCTGGCTGTCCAGCGCGTTGATCAGGGCCTTCAACACATGAGCCTGGCCGACCATTTCGCGGAACGAGCGCGGACGCCATTTACGTGCAAGAACCTGATAACTCATTTAAAACCGTCGCAACTGGTAAGCGGAAGACCGCCAATGCTAGCCGAGCAGGGGCAAAATTGCATCTGGTGTCCGCCTCTATTGTGGCTAAGCTGTGCAAATGACTCTATTGACGCGCTTTATCCGGGCCTTTACCACGCCGCGGCTGCCTCGTGCAGCGGCGGTCTGCCTGCTATTGCTGTTGCCGCAAAACGGCAGCGCGGCGCAGAGGACCTTGAGCTTTGCGGTCAACGAAGGCTGGACCATGCCGATGATGCACATCACCGACTTTCGTCCCGAATCCGGCATTCTGTTCGACATCATGCAAAGCCTTACGCACCATGTGGGCCTCGAAGCCCGTTATCACGTGATGCCGCGCCTGCGTATCCAGTCGGCGCTCGAGCGCGGCGAAGTCGACATGCACTGCTACAGCGCCCAGGCGTGGTACCCCGACCTTTCCGGCGACTACCTGTGGAGCCTGCCGATTCTCTATCAGCGCGACTGGCTGGTCGCTTCGGCCGCAACAGCTGCCGGCCCCTACCCCGAGCAGTTCGACAACGAAACCGTCGGCACCGTGCTGGGCTACACCTACCCGGCCCTCGAGCACCTTTTCGAAACTCATCAACTGGTCCGTGAAGATGCACGCACGCAAAACCAGACGCTCGGCAAGCTGATGGCCGGGCGCTACAACTATGCGGTGACCAATCAGTTGATCCTCGAATGGACCAACCGGAACCTGCCTGACGGCAAGAAACTCAAGCCGATCTCACTGGTCGCCGAACAGCCGGCCGCCTGCCTGATCCGCAATAACCCCGAACTGCCAGTGGGCAGAATTTTGCGCACGCTGGTGCAGATGCGTCTGTCGGGCGAGATCCAGCAAATCATCGATCACTACACCACACCCACCGCACCCTGATCCTTGATCTGCGCTGTCGCAATAGCGTCATATTCCATGGTTACGCTCGCGTGAAATCTTTGGTAACACATTAACCAGCGCGAGTATTTGGCGATGAGCGACAGACCAGACGACGAAGAGACCAACGAAAACCCCAGCCGCCGTCGTTTTCTGGGCGGGATGGCTGCCCTGGGTGCAGGTGTCACCCTTAGCAGTTACGTTTCTGCCCACGAGAAGCCGCCTGGCGACAACGAACGGCATCATCACCTTGCCGGACCCGCGCTGGATCGCGCCTTGCGCGAAAATGTGAAAACCATTGTGGTGATCTACGCCGAGAACCGCAGCTTCAATAACCTGTTCGGCGATTTCCCCGGTGTCGAAAAGCCGCTCTCCTCGCTCAGGCCTTCCGATTACGAGCAGCGCGACCGCGACGGCACGCGCTTGTCCAAACTGCCCCCGGCCTGGGGCGGCGTGCTGCAGGTCGGACCGCAAACCGTCGATGGCGTGACCTATCCGGTGGGCGAGCAATTTCAGCAAGACCTGCCCAACGCGCCGTTCCCGCTCAAGGGACCAAACGGTGAAGACCTGCCGCTGAGCCTGGTGACCCGCGACCTGTGGCACGTCTTTTACCAGAACCAGATGCAGATCAACGACGGCAAGAACGACCGCTTCGTGGCCTGGGCCGATGCAGGCGGCCTGACCATGGGCAACTACGCACAGACTCAGTACTCGCTGCGCCTGTGGGATGTGGCCGAGGAGTTCGTACTTTGTGACAACTTCTTTCAGGGTGCTTTCGGCGGCTCGTTCCTCAACCACCAGTACCTGATTTCAGCCACGGCGCCTGTTTACCCGAACGCCGCCGAATCGCCGGCCAAGTCACAAATCGCCACCCTGCAGAGTTTCAACCCGCAGGACCCGCGCCTCAAACCACTCGACAAGTCGCCGGCCAGCGCCATGGACGGGCCGCCGCAGTTCGGCCCCAGCGCCATCACGCCGGACAACTACGCCGTCAACACCATGGCCCCGCCGTACTGGCCAACCTGGCTGCGTGACCCGCAGAACCCTGATTACTCGAAACCGGATCTGCCCAACGTGCTGGTTCCGCAAAGCCACGAGCACATCGGTGACAAACTGTCGAAAAGGAATGTCGACTGGGCCTGGTATGCCGGTGCCTGGCAAGTGACGCTGGATGAATTCAAGGACTCCACCGGGATCCCGAAAATCCCCAACTTTCAATACCATCACCAGCCGTTCAACTACTTCAAGCAGCAGGGTCCGCAGCACCCTGAAGAGCGCAAGAAGCGCCTGCGTGATGGTGGCCTGGGTGACGAGTCGAGCACCAATCGCTTCCTCGCCGATGCCGAAGCGGGCAAGTTGCCTGCCGTTACCTTCTACAAACCCCAGGGCAACCTGAACATGCACGCCGGTTACGCCGACGTGGCTGCGGGTGACCGGCACATCGACCGGGTGATCAAGGTGCTGCGCAAGAGCCCGCAGTGGGACAACATGGTGATCGTCGTCACCGTCGACGAGAACGGCGGCTGGTGGGACCACGTTGCACCACCAAAAGGCGACCGCTTTGGTCCTGGCACGCGCATTCCCGCCCTGGTCATCTCCCCTTTCGCCCGCAAGGGCAAGGTCGACCACACGGTTTACGACACGGCCTCGATCCTGCGCCTGATCACCCGCGTGCATGGCCTGGAAAAGCTCGACGGCCTGAAACGCCGCGACGAGGCCATGATCGCGCGTGGCCAGACGCCGATGGGCGACCTGACCAACGCGCTGCAGTTTCCGGCCTGATTCGATCAGGTCGTCGCGTCGGCTGCTTCAAGCGCAGTCGGACGAGCGGTTTTAACCGGTGGCAGGGACGCCACGTACACCGTACGGGACGGGAACGCGAAACGCACATCCAGTTCGGCAAAGGCTTCCATGATGTCCAGATTGATCGCCTGCTGCACATCCATATAGACGTTGTAGCTGGGGTCGAGCACGATGAAAACGGTCTCGAACTCCAGCGATGTCTCGCCAAACCCCCGAAAATGCGAACGGTCGAAACGTGCCAGTTTCTGCGCGTTGATGATCGCTTCGACTTTCTTCGGCACTTCCCTGATCTGATCGACCGAGCAGTCATAGGTCAGCCTGAATTCGAAGACAATGCGTCGCTCCTGCAAGCGTTTGTAGTTCTGGATGGTGTTATTGATCATGTCGGCGTTGGCCATCACGATCTGCTCGCCACCCAGGCTGCGGATCCGCGTGGTCTTGAGGCCCACGTGTTCGACCGTGCCGGACAGCGCACCGACGACGATGAAGTCGCCGACCTCGAAAGGCTTGTCCACCGCAATCGACAGCGAGGCAAACACGTCGCCCAGAATGTTCTGCACCGCCAGCGCGACCGCAATGCCGCCGACCCCGAGGCTGGCGACAAACGCGGTGATATTGACCCCGACGTTGGACAGCATCGCCATGACCACCGTGGCCCACAGCAACACCTTCGCGCCCCACAGACTCAACGTGGCCAGCGCACTGCCCTGAAAGGTGCCGCCGGCGTTGTGACGCACGAAGTAGCGCTGCAACGCCAGCGCGATCGCCCGGTTCGCCCACAACCCGACCTGCAATGCGGCGACCACGAACCATAGGCTGCTGACCCGCCCGAGCCAGCGTTCCGGCAGATCGAGCATGCCGATGCCGATCAGGATCGAAGCCAGCAGCAATAACGTATTACTGGTGCCCGACAGCACCTGAACCACGATGTATCGCATATGCGTGCTGGGCGCCTGGGCACGCGAACGCATCTTTCTGAGCACAAAACCGATCACGCCCCTGACCAGAATAAAACTCAGGGTCGAGGCAAAAATAGCCAGTATCCAGTTAGCGAGCGATATGCCCAGAAATTGCGAGTCTGTGAAAAATCTGATGATGTCCTGTTCCATCCGGCCCCCGGCTCCACTGCTGCGAGACGCCTGACCGAAAAGCCTGTGACACCCGCAGCGACTTGAATTGCCCCTTGCCGTAAAACGGTTTCAAGCGACGCGTAAGGGGTTAGGTGGCACATGGCGCGGAGGGTTCAGACGAATTCGGATCGCATTACCGGCCGCTCTACATCAGGATGGCCACACGCGTTGCAAAAGGTATCCATGCGCGGACACAAAAGCAGGAATAGCTAATGCGCGTTCGGCATATGGCGAGGGTTCAGAGGTACTGGGAGAAAGGGGAATTGCAGTGCAACTGCGTCGAGGAACGACTGAAGATTCGTTAAGGTGGTGCCCCCACCAGCCACACCCCGGCACACAATGTTCCCGCTGTGGCTGCTTCCTTCCGGATCTGACCAGGTTCACGGGTAATCGTTGCGGGGGGACCGATGGGGTCACCATAACGACACTCACCAGTTGGTGAGCCGCGCCATTGTACCGGTCTTGCGCGAGTTTACAACCGTTGCTGCGGATAAAAATTTCGAGGGGGCTCAAGCACTTGTGTGCCGGGGCTGAACGGCAAATGCGTACCGGTCATCAGCGTTACAAATCCTCGAAACGACCCCATTCGATCCTGTACCCTGCCCGCCTCAACAATAATCAGCCAGCAGGTTGCTCATGCAGACTCGATTGGTCGACTACCACGACCTCACCGCCTCTCAACGCCAGCAGCTCGGATACCTTGAGGTTACGCAGGAACAGATACAGTTTTCCGGCGACATCTACACCGCGCTCAATACGCTTCTGGTCAGACCCAGTCCGAATATTTGCGGCTTCGCGCTGCTCGGTGACGAGAAGGCGGTGGGGTTTTTCCTGCTCAAGCGCGACGATTGTCTGCCGCATTGGGCTCAGGAGGATCTGACGGCGACACTGCATGCGTTGCAGATCGATCACCGCGAACAGGGCAAGGGGCTGGGCAAGGCGTGCCTGCAAGCGCTGCCTGCGGCGTTGCGTCTGAAATGGCCGGACATCACTCAATTGATGCTGTCGGTGGATGCGGACAACTCGGCCGCCATCGGGCTTTATACAGGCCAGGGCTGGACCGATACCGGTGAGGCGTACCGCGGGCGCATCGGCTTCGAGCGCAGGCTGACGCTGATGCTTTGAACCTGCTTTGAACAAAGGCCTGACACGCCGCCGAAGCGTGTCAGGCAAGACCCGTGTTTACTGGGCCTGCAGAACCTCATCGGCCTTGCCACCGGCATCCTGAATCACCAGATGGATGAAGTGCAGCTTGGCGATGACTGCTGGAGGCAGCACGAACGGATAGAAATCCGGCTGCCCCATGCTGCGTGACAGCTCGTTGAGCATGCTCGCCAGCTCGATCCAGGCATTGACGAACGACAGGAACGCCGGGCCGCCCGGATGCTGAGGGTCGTAGAGCACTTCCAGCGGAAACGGCTGGTAATCGAGCTCCATGTCGCGAGCGCTCATGCCAAACCCCAGCGCGGTGTCGACCGCATCCATCATGTGCAGGTAATGCGCCCAGGTTTCGGCCCAGTCTTCCCACGGATGCATGGTCGCGTAGGCACTGACGAAGCTTTCCTGCCAGTTGTCCGGCGCGCCGTTCTTGTAGTGGTGATCGAGCGCGTCGGCATAGCTGGCGCGCTCGTCGCCGAACAGGTTGCGATAGCTGTCCTGCCAGTGGGTATTGGCGATGAGCCGATCCCAGTAGTAATGACCGACTTCATGACGGAAATGGCCGAGCAAGGTGCGATAGGGTTCGTGCATCTGTACACGCATCGCTTCGCGGTGTGCGTCGTCGGCTTCTTCGATGTTCAGGGTGATCAGGCCGTTGGCATGGCCTGTGGTTGGCAGGTTGCCTTCCAGATCGACACCGACAAAATCGAAGGCCAGGCCGGTTTCTTCGTCGACAGTCTTGGGGATGACCTGCAGGCCCAGGGAAATCAGCTGTGCGACCAGACGCCGTTTGGCGGTCTCGACCTTGCGCCAGCGCTCGCCGTTTTCAACCACGGACAGGTCGGGAATGGTGTGATTGAGGCTGCACGCGACACAGAATTCGCCGGCATTGTGCTCTGGAAAAAGCCAGTTACAGGCTGCCGGAGTGCCGAGGTTGGCGCAACGCCGATACAGCCCGGCACCCGGCTCATCGCTCAAGCGCCAGGTAGTGGGCTCAGGCCCTGCTTCGAGCGTAGCGACGCGTCCCTGCTCAGGCAGGTAGCCCAGCGCTGCCGAACAGGCCAGGCATTGGGTATTGGGGAAAAACACCGACTGGCCACAGGTGCACTGCCAGACCTTGCTGTTACGTTTGGATTCGCCGACAAATGGGGCGGTGATGCGTGAACTCAGTTGCTCGAAAAAGCGATACATGGCGATCTCCCGTTGACCTTGCATGGACTAGATCATGCCGACGCTTCAGGGGTTCAAAAATATTATCGAGCGGCATGGATGATGAGGCTGACGGCGTGTTCATGGACCAAAACGGTGCGTCGCACGGTAGTCGGGATTATCGTTCCTCACGCTCCAGCGTAGGAATGCAGTGCGTGACGCTCCGCGTCACAGATCTACGCCGCACCCTCACACTCAAGATCGGACGCAGAGCGTCCAGAACTGCATGCGACGCGGAGCGTCGCACGATCATCAGGGCATACGCAGCGTCGGCCTTCCTCAATCAACCGCCACGCCCAGCTCGATCAGGCGTTTGAGCAGTGCATCTTCGTCCAGCACGGTGAGGCCCAGTTCGTTGGCCTTGGTCAGTTTCGAGCCGGCACCCGGCCCCGCCACCACGGTGTGGGTCTTGGCCGAGACCGAGCCGGACACCTTGGCACCGAGGCTTTCGAGTTTTTCCTTGGCGACATCGCGGCTCATGCGCTCCAGCGAGCCGGTCAGCACCCAGGTCTGCCCGGCCAGCGGCAAGCCTTCGACGGTTTTTTTCTCGCTGCGCCAGTGCATGCCGAAGTCCTTGAGCTGGGCTTCGATGGCGCGGGCGCGCTCTGCGTTTGCGCTGTCGTCGAAGAAGTCACGGACCGACTTGGCCTGTTTCTCCGGCAGTGCCTGACGCATGTCCAGCCAGTCGGCGCTGATGATGGCCTCCAGCGTACCGAACCGGTCCGCCAGTTTCTGCGCAGCACCCGGCCCTACCGACGGAATGTGCAGTTTGTCTATCAGCCCTTCCAGCGTGGTGCTGGCAGCGAACTCGGCGCCCAGCTCGCCCTGGTCCTGCAATTGCAGACCGCATTCACCGAGCAGCGCATCGATAACGCTACGGTTGTGCTCGTCCTCAAAGAAGCTGTGAATCTCGTAAGCGACTTCCAGGCCGACATCCGGCAGGTAGGTCAATACTTCCGGCAAGGCCTGTTTGACACGCTCCAGCGACGCCAGCGAACGCGCCAGGACCTTGGCCGTCTCTTCACCCACATCGGGAATGCCCAGCGCATAAATGAAGCGCGCCAGGGTCGGCTGTCGGCTGTCGGCGATGGCCTTGAGCAGCTTGTTGCTGGAGATTTCCGCGAAGCCTTCCAGGTCGATGATCTGTTCGTATTTCAGCTTGTACAGATCGGCAGGCGAGCCGATGAGTTTCTCATCGACCAGTTGCTCGATGGTCTTGTCACCCAGCCCTTCGATGTCCATGGCGCGACGCGACACGTAATGGATGATCGCCTGCTTGAGTTGCGCACCGCAGGCCAGACGCCCGACACAGCGATACACCGCGCCCTCGGTGACAGTCTCCTTGCCTTTGCTGCGCTTGATCAGTTGCGTGCGCTCGACATGCGAGCCGCACACCGGGCAGGTCTGCGGAACCTGCACTGCCCTGGCATTCTCGGGGCGGCGCTCGGCAACCACCTGCACCACCTGCGGAATCACGTCACCGGCACGCCGGATGATCACCGTGTCGCCGATCATCAGCCCCAGCCGCGCCACTTCGTCCATGTTGTGCAGCGTGGCATTGGCGACCATGACGCCTGCCACCTTGACCGGCTTGAGGCGTGCGACCGGCGTGACGGCGCCGGTACGACCCACCTGGAACTCGACATCCAGCAGTTCGGTGAGCTCTTCCATGGCGGGGAATTTGTGGGCAATCGCCCAGCGCGGCTCACGGGCGCGGAAGCCAAGTTCGCGCTGCGCTGCCAGGTTGTTGACCTTGAACACTACACCGTCGATCTCGTAAGTCAGCGTCAGGCGCCGCTCACCGATATCGCGGTAATAGGCCAGGCACTCCTCGACGCCATTCGCCATTTTCAGCTCGCGACTGACCGGCATGCCCCATTTTTTCAGCGCTTCAAGCACGCCGATGTGAGTGTCGGCGATTTCCGCCGACGTCTGGCCCAGACCATAGCAGCAGAACTCCAGCGGCCGGTTGGCCGTGATCTTGGAATCCAGTTGACGCAGGCTGCCTGCGGCTGCGTTGCGCGGGTTGGCGAAGGTCTTGCCGCCGATTTCCAGCTGACTGGCGTTAAGCCGCTCGAAACCGGCCTTGGACATGAACACTTCACCGCGCACTTCCAGCACGTCCGGCCAGCCCTTGCCCTGCAGCTTGAGCGGGATGTTACGCACTGTGCGCACGTTGACGCTGATGTCTTCGCCGGTGGTTCCGTCGCCGCGTGTCGCGCCCCGCACCAGCGCACCGTCGCGATACAGCAGGCTGACGGCCAGACCGTCCAGCTTGGGCTCGCAGCTGTACTGCACCTTGCCGCCTTCGCCAAACAGGTCCCCGGCCGGCAGATCCAGCCCCTCGGTGACCCGCCGATCAAATTCGAGCATGTCGTTTTCTTCGAACGCGTTGCCCAGGCTGAGCATCGGCATTTCGTGACGCACCTGGGTGAACGCCGACAAGGCCGCGCTTCCGACCCGCTGCGTCGGCGAATCAGGGGTGACCAGATGGGGGTTTTCCGCCTCCAGGGCCTTGAGCTCGTGAAACAGGCGGTCGTACTCTACATCCGGAATGCTCGGTTCATCCAGAACGTGGTAGCGGTAGTTGTGCTGATCCAGCTCTGCACGCAGTTCCAGGATTCGGGTTTCGACGGCCTTCATACGGTGTTCTCTCAAAAAGCAAAAAAGCAGCCGAGGCTGCTCAATCTGTTGGCTCTGTTCTGTTCAGGTCAGGCCCCGACAGGGCGTGCCGCAGCACGCTCATGATCGGGGACCCGCCCAAGGGCTTGCTTAACCGCGACGCTGGGTCAACGCACGACGCTCGAACTCGACGATGCGCTGGCGATAATGCTCGATGGTCTGCGCGGTCATGACGCTGCGCTGATCATCCTTCAGTTCGCCATCCAGCTCGTGAGCCAGCTTGCGAGCCGCGGCAACCATCACGTCGAAGGCCTGCTTGGGATGACGAGGGCCTGGCAAGCCGAGGAAGAAGCTGACCGCACGGGTACTGAAATGGTCGATATCGTCCAGGTCGAACACGCCGGGCTTGACCGCATTGGCCATCGAGAACAGCACTTCGCCGTTGCCAGCCATGCTCTCGTGACGGTGGAAAATATCCATCTCGCCAAAACGCAGGCCGCTTTCCAGAATGTTCTGCAACAGTGCCGGGCCCTTGAAACCGCCTTCGCTGCGCGAGATCACGCTGATGACCAGCACTTCCTCCACCGGAGGCAGATCCTTGTCTTCAGTGATGCGCTGGGTCGGCTTGTCATCCGGGAAATCGTCGTCGCGGCCCGTGAACAGGCTTGGGCCGTCGAGATCCAGGTTCAGGTCGCCCTGCTGTGGCTCGTCCTTGCGCTTCTTGTCACTGCGTTTGTCGCTGTTGCTACGCTTGCCTTCACGCGGGCTGGCGCTCATGGACGGCAGATCGTGCTCGTCGAGCTGCGGCTCCTTGTGCGTATCCAGCACACGGGGCGGCCCCAGCACTTCGGCAGACGTGGTTTCTTCTTCATCCGGAAGGTTGGAGAAGCTCCGATCCAGTCTGAATTTCAATTTACCCTTGCTGCCGCGCATACGGCGCCAGCCATCAAAGAGAATACCGGCGATGACTATTATGCCGATGACGATCAGCCACTCGCGCAGACCGATTTCCATGTAATCCAGTGCCTCTAATGAAGAAATCTGAAAATAAGGGCCTAAACCCCTTTAATACGTGGTGCCAAGTCTATGTTCTGACTGGCAATTCGCCCACGCGAAAATAAAAAGTGGTCACTAAACTAGCACGACCAAAGGTAACTTTACACCGTCTGTTACGTCTCTTCGCCGCCCAAATTGCCATCTCATGTACCAGCGTCTCATTTTCAGGCCTCCGGGCGGCCATTTGCCCGCAGAACGAGGCGTCGAATCAGGCATCCACCAGCGCCATCGCCTGCTCCACATCCACCGCTACCAGCCGCGAACAACCGGGCTCATGCATCGTAACCCCCATCAGTTGATCGGCCATTTCCATGGCGATCTTGTTGTGGGTGATGTAGATGAACTGCACCGTTTGTGACATTTCTTTCACCAACCGTGCATAGCGCCCCACGTTGGCGTCATCCAGCGGCGCATCCACCTCGTCAAGCATGCAAAACGGCGCAGGATTGAGTTTGAAAATGGCAAACACCAGCGCCAGCGCGGTCAGGGCTTTTTCACCACCCGAGAGCAAATGAATGGTGCTGTTCTTCTTGCCAGGGGGACGCGCCATGATTGTCACCCCAGTATCGAGTAAATCTTCGCCTGTCAGTTCCAAATAAGCGGAGCCACCACCGAAAACTTTTGGGAAAAGTGCCTGAATTCCGCTGTTTATCTGATCGAAGGTATCCTTGAAGCGGTTTCGGGTCTCCTTGTCGATCTTGCGGATGACGTTTTCCAGGGTGTCCAGCGCTTCGACCAGATCGGCATCCTGCGCATCCAGATAGCGCTTGCGCTCGGACTGCTGCTGGTACTCGTCGATGGCCGCGAGGTTGATTGCGCCCAGGCGCTGAATACGCCCGGCGATGCTTTCCAGTTGCTGCTCGGCAGCCTGTTCGCTGGCTTCCGGCGTCAGCGTGGCGAGCACGCCATGCAGGTCGTAGCCGTCCTCATGCAACTGGTCCTGCAAGGCTTTGCGACGCACCGTCAGCGACTGCCACTCCAGACGCTGCTGTTCCAGCTGGCCACGCAGCAGTTGCGATTGCTGCTCGGCCTGGGTGCGGCGCTTTTCTGCCTCACGCAATTCGCGATCAGCGTCTTCGAGTGCGTTCTTGGCAATGCGCATTTCGTCATCGACCACCATGCGCCGCTCCAGTAGCTCTTCAAGCTTGAGGCGAAGTTCTTCGAGCGGTGCCTCGCCCTCCTCCAGATTCAGGCTCAGTTGCTCGCGCTTCTCGGTAAGCCTTTCGGACTGCATGCGCAGGCGCTCCAGCGCCTGACGGGTCGAATCGTATTGCGCCTTGATCGAGCCCAGACGCACCGCCAGTTGATGACTGTGATCCTTGTGTTGCCGCGCGTCCTGACGTATCCGGTCCAGACGCTCACGCAGCGCATCACGCTGGGCCTGCAGCACTTCGCGCTGCTCGGTATCCTGCGCCATGCTGTCCAGTGCGTCCTGCAATTGCAGGCGCGATTCGCCAAGGTGTTCGTGCTCGACCGCGCGCTGCTCGCCCAGCTCGGCCAGTTCTTCATCAAGGCGGGTGCGGCGCAGGGTCAACTGCTCGACTTTTACCCGGACCGCCGACAGCTGCGCTTTCAGTTCGCTTTGCTGACGGGTTTCGTCCTGCACGCGACGGCGCAACTGCTCACGCGCGTCTTCCTCCTGCGACTGTTGCTCGCGCAAGACCAGTAATTGCTCTTCCAAAGTGGCCAGCGTCGCTTCGCGCTCATCGCGTTCCAGACCCAGCCGCTGCAATTCCTGACCGCGCGCCAGCACACCGCTCTGCGCTTCGCTGGCGCGGCGGACACGTAAAAAGTGCCGCCCCACCCAGTAGCCGTCACGGCTGATCAGGCTTTGCCCGGCACTGAGTTGTGCGCGTCGCGCCAGCGCCTCATCCAGGTTCTCGACCGGAATCACCTGGCCCAGCCAGGCCGACAGGTCGACCGTGCTGTCGACCTTTTCCAGCAAGCTGCCCGGCGCGCGAATCGTGTCGGCACCCACGCTGAGCAAACGCAGATCGCCCTGTTCGAAATTGGCCAGATCGAGCCCGTCGAAGTCATCGACCAGCACGGCCTGCAAATCGGCACCCAACACAGTTTCCACGGCCAGTTCCCAGCCGGCTTCGACGCTCAGCCCCTCGGCCAGACGCGGTCGCTCGGCCAGTTGCTGATCACGCAGCCACTCGGCGGTGCCGGTGTCCGGGTCAAGTGCCGCCTGCTGCAGCGCTTCGAGGGACGCCAGCCGGCCGTTGAGACGTTGCAGCTCGCCCTGCGCCTGCTGTTGCGCCTGGCTGGCGTGCTGCAACGCCTCGCGCAATTGCTCAAGACGCTCGACCGCCTGCTCCTCGCCCATGTGCAGCTCTTCAAGGGTCATGTCGCGGGTGGCGAGGTCTTCGCTCAATTGCAGAATGGCCGCATCTTCCGGGTCCGCGGCCAGCAGTTGACGCTCTTCGGCCAGACGCCGCTGGCGCTCGGCCAGGCGTTCGATGCTCTGTTCCAGTTGCTGAATGCGTGACTGCTGGACCTGTGCCTGACGCTGCGGCTCGGCGGATTGCTGATTGAAGACGTCCCACTTCTCCTGCCAGCCCTGCATGGCCGCTTCGGCGTCTTCCAGAGCGATGGCCGACTCCTCGGCGGCGGCGCTGGTCATTTCCTGTTCGGGCTCGAGCATCTCCAGCTCTTCGCCGAGGGTGGCAAGCAACGTGGTGTCGTGCCCAAGGTGCGATTCGGTTTCCTGGCGGGCACGTTCGGCTTCACGCAGGTCATCCTGCAATTGGCGCAGCCGCTGCTGACCGTGCTGAATGCTCTGCTCGACGCGGGCAATGTCGCCGCCGACCGAATAAAAGCGGCCCTGCACCAGGTTGAAGCGTTCGGACAGGTCATGGTGGCCGTCGCGCAGCCTTTCGATACTGGCATCGGCGCTTCGCTGATCGGCCACCAGCGCCTCGAAACCGACCTCCTGATTGCTGATCACCGCCTCGCGCTGACCCACCAGATCATTCAGCGCCTGCCAGCGCAGGGCCGACAATTGCGCTTTCAGCTGGCGTTCTTCGGCCTTGTATTCCTGATATTTCTCGGCCGCCTGAGCCTGCCGGTGCAGACGCTCCAGCTGACGCTCGAGTTCTTCACGCAGGTCGGTCAGGCGCGCCAGGTTCTCATGGGTACGACGAATGCGGTTTTCGGTTTCCCGACGCCGCTCCTTGTACTTGGAAATCCCTGCGGCTTCTTCGATGAAGTTGCGCAGGTCTTCGGGCTTGGCTTCGATCAGCTTGGAGATCATGCCCTGTTCGATGATCGAATAACTGCGCGGCCCCAGGCCGGTGCCGAGGAAGATGTCGGTGATGTCGCGACGGCGGCATTTGGTGCCGTTGAGGTAGTAGCTGTTCTGGCTGTCGCGGGTCACTTTGCGGCGAATGGAGATTTCCGCATACGCCGCGTACTCGCCCACCAGCGTGCCGTCGGAGTTATCGAAGACCAGCTCGATGCTGGCCTGGCTCACCGGCTTGCGGCTGGTGGAGCCGTTGAAGATGACGTCGGTCATCGACTCGCCGCGCAGGTTCTTGGCCGAGCTTTCGCCCATGACCCAGCGCACGGCGTCGATAATGTTGGATTTGCCACAGCCATTGGGGCCGACGACAGCCGCCATGTTGCTGGGGAAGTTCACCGTGGTGGGGTCGACGAAAGATTTGAACCCCGCCAGCTTGATGCACTTCAGGCGCACGGCGTCAGCCCGCTGCCAGGGCGGCCAGCACCAGCTGGCAGCTGCGCTGACAGTAGCTGACCAGCACGACACGAATCTTCGGCATATCCCGCGCCACCACTGCGCCAAGCAGATCGCCGAACAACGCCAGGTAGTCACCCATGTCAGCCTTGCGTTGCTCGAGCGCGATGAAATAGCTGCGGCTCATGGAAGGCTGCAGGTTCTCGACGGTTTCTTCGAGGTACGGGTTGCTGGCGAACGGGTAAGCCGCGCGCATGACATTGAAGCTCTCTTCGACGAATGCATTGACGTCCTGCTGCTCGAAACTGGCCTGCAGGCGCTGTTGTATCTGCAGAAACGGTGCAAGATCCTCTTCGGTCTTCCAGCGCTCGACCACCGCGTTGGCCAGCAGAATGTACAGCTCGCTCATCAGGCTGCACAGGCTGGTGACGTTATGTGCGTTGAGCACCGTGACCTGTGCGCCACGACGCGGCAGGATCACTACCAGGTGGCGGCGCTCCAGAATCAGTAATGCTTCGCGCACGGAGCCACGGCTGACGTTCAACGCCTGCGTGACTTTCTGTTCCTGGATACGCTCTCCAGGCTTGAGCTCACCGCGAATGATCCGCTCGGCAAGATGATGAGCAATTTGCTCAGCGAGGCTGTCCGGGGCCTTGAACGTCATGACTATCCTTCAGAAAAAACCAGTTCCGCATGCAAGTCGCGGAGTGTATCTCAACCGGCACGGGTGGCGCAGGGCCATAAACGCGGAAACTGGCACGAAATACGCAAAACCTTGAATCACAGCCGACAGGCGATTCAAGAACCAGAGGCTCTTTGATCGGCAGATTGCCGAAAAACTCAATTTCCTGACTCGGAAGTCAGAAACAAATTGACCCAATAAACAGAGCTGATAGATTCATCGACATGTCTGATGACAATAAACGTGAGGGCTTTGCGCCGTGATTCAGTTCCTTTTGAACCAAGAGCTAAAAACCGAGCGCAGCCTGAATCCGAACATGACCGTGCTGACCTACCTGCGTGAGCAGGCACACAAGCCCGGTACCAAGGAAGGTTGCGCCAGTGGTGACTGTGGTGCCTGCACCGTCGTGGTGGGCGAGTTGCACAGTGACACCGACGGCGAGCAAACGCTGCGTTATCGCAGCCTCAATTCGTGCCTGACGTTCATGGCGTCGCTGCACGGCAAGCAATTGATCAGCGTCGAAGACCTCAAGCATCAGGGGCAGTTGCACAGCGTGCAGAAGGCGATGGTCGAGTGTCATGGCTCGCAATGCGGCTTTTGTACCCCCGGCTTTGTGATGTCGCTGTTTGCCCTGCAAAAGAACAGCAGCGAAGCCGATGCCCATCAGGCCCACGAAGCCCTGGCCGGCAACTTGTGTCGTTGTACCGGTTATCGCCCTATTCTGGCCGCCGCCGAGCAGTCTTGCGCGCAGCGCCTGCCGGACCAGTTCGATCAGCGCCAGACGCAAACCGTCGAACGCCTGCGCGCCATCGCCCCGGCCGGCACCGATGAACTGAATGACGGCGAAAAACGCTGCTTCATTCCGCTGACCGTGGCGGATCTGGCAGACCTCTACGACAGCCATCCACAGGCGCGCCTGCTGGCCGGCGGTACCGATCTGGCCCTGGAGGTCACGCAGTTTCACAAACAGTTGCCGGTGATGATTTACGTCGGACACATCGATGAAATGAAGGGCGTGAAGCGTTTCGATGACCGCCTGGAGATCGGTGCGGCAACCCCGCTGACCGATTGCTATGCAGCACTCAAGGCCGAATACCCGGACTTTGGCGAGTTACTGCAGCGCTTCGCCTCGTTGCAGATCCGCAATCAGGGCACGCTGGGCGGCAACATCGGCAACGCCTCCCCCATCGGCGACTCCCCGCCGCTGCTGATCGCCCTCGGTGCGCAGATCGTGCTGCGCAAAGGCAACAGTCAACGCACCCTGGCGCTGGAAGACTATTTCATCGACTACAAGGTCACGGCCCGCCAGGAAAGCGAGTTCATCGAAAAGATCATCGTGCCCACCGCCACTTCGCGGCAGACCTTCCGCGCCTATAAAGTCTCCAAACGGCTGGATGACGACATCTCGGCGGTCTGCGCGGCTTTTCGTCTGACCCTGGAAGACGGCGTCATCCGCGAGGCGCGCATAGCGTTCGGTGGTATGGCGGCGATTCCCAAGCGTGCAGCGGCCTGCGAACAGGCGCTGATCGGGCAACCATGGAGCCATGCAACCGTCGAGCGCGCCTGCGCGGCACTGAGCGAGGACTTCACCCCACTCTCGGATTTCCGGGCGAGCAAGGAATACCGCCTGTTGAGTGCGCAAAACCTGCTGCGCAAGTACTTCATCGAGTTACAGACCCCAGCCGTTCCAACGCGGGTGACTGACTATGTCTGAGCATTCCTCAAACAGCACCCAGGCGGAGATGCTGGCGGTATTTCAGCAGGGTCTGAACACCGGCGTGGGCCGCAGCGTCAAGCACGACAGTGCCGACAAACACGTGTCCGGCGAAGCGGTGTACATCGATGATCGCCTGGAATTTCCCAACCAGTTGCACGTGTACGCACGCCTTTCCGACCGCGCCCATGCGCGCATCGTCAGCATCGATACCTCGCCCTGCTACGCCTTCGAAGGTGTACGCATCGCGATTACCCATCAGGATATTCCGGGGCTCAAGGACATCGGGCCGTTGCTGCCCGGCGACCCGCTGCTGGCCATCGACAAGGTGGAGTTCGTCGGACAACCGGTGCTCGCCGTGGCGGCTCGCGACCTGGACACTGCACGCCAGGCGGCGATGGCGGCGATCATCGAATACGAAGACCTGCAACCGGTGCTGGATGTGGTCCAGGCCCTGCGCCAGAAACACTTCGTGCTCGACAGCCATACGCACAAGCGTGGCGACTCTGCCGCTGCGCTGGCGCGCGCAACCCACCGCCTGCAGGGCAACCTGCACATTGGCGGCCAGGAGCATTTTTACCTGGAAACCCAGATATCCTCGGTGATGCCGACCGAAGACGGCGGCATGATCGTCTATTGCTCGACCCAGAACCCCACGGAAATCCAGAAACTGGTGGCCGAGGTGCTGGGCGTGCCAATGAACCGCATCGTGGTCGACATGCGCCGCATGGGCGGTGGTTTTGGCGGAAAGGAAACCCAGGCGGCCAGCCCGGCCTGCCTGTGCGCAGTGATCGCCCGATTGACCGGCCAGCCCACCAAGATGCGCCTGCAACGTTTCGAAGACATGCAGATGACCGGTAAGCGCCACCCGTTCTACATCGAGTACGACGTGGGTTTCGATGATGACGGTCGTCTGCAGGGTATACAGCTGGATCTGGCCGGCAACTGCGGCTATTCGCCGGACCTCTCGGCGTCCATCGTCGACCGCGCCATGTTCCATGCCGATAACGCGTATTACCTGGGCGAAGCCACCGTCAACGGCCACCGCTGCAAGACGCACACCGCGTCCAACACCGCCTACCGGGGCTTCGGCGGCCCGCAGGGCATGGTCGCCATCGAAGAGGTCATGGACTGCATTTCACGTTTCCTGGGCAAGGACCCGCTGCACGTGCGCAAGGCCAACTATTACGGCAAGACCGAGCGTAACGTCACCCACTATTACCAGACGGTCGAACACAACCTGCTGGAAGAGATGACCGCCGACCTCGAGCAAAGCAGCCAGTACGCCGAGCGCCGCGAAGCGATTCGTGCGTTCAATGCCGGCAGTCCGGTTCTGAAAAAAGGCCTGGCGCTGACGCCGGTCAAGTTCGGCATCTCGTTCACCGCCAGCTTTCTCAATCAGGCCGGTGCGCTGATTCATATCTACACCGACGGCAGCATCCACCTGAACCATGGCGGCACTGAAATGGGCCAGGGCTTGAACACCAAGGTCGCGCAGGTGGTCGCCGAGGTGTTTCAGGTGGACATCGAGCGCATCCAGATCACCGCGACCAACACCGACAAGGTGCCGAACACCTCGCCCACTGCCGCTTCGAGCGGCACGGACCTGAACGGCAAGGCCGCACAGAATGCCGCTGAAATCCTCAAGCAACGGCTGGTGGAGTTTGCCGCCAGGCACTATCAGGTAAGCGAAGCGGAGGTCGAATTCCGCAACGGCCATGTGCGGATCGGCGAGCTGTTCCTGCCGTTCGCCGAACTGGCGCAATTGGCATGGATGGGCCAGGTGTCGCTGTCGAGCACCGGCTATTACAAGACGCCGAAGATTTTTTACGACCGCAGCCAGGCGCGTGGTCGGCCGTTCTATTACTACGCCTTTGGCGCAGCCTGCGTGGAGGTCATCGTCGATACGCTGACCGGCGAATACAAGATGTTGCGCACCGACATCCTGCACGACGTCGGCGCGTCGCTGAACCCGGCCATCGATATCGGTCAGGTCGAAGGCGGCTATATTCAGGGCGCCGGCTGGCTGACCACCGAGGAACTGGTGTGGAACGACAAGGGCAAGCTGATGACCAGCGGCCCGGCGTCCTACAAGATCCCGGCAGTGGCAGACATGCCGCTCGATCTGCGCATCAAGCTGGTAGAGAACCGCAAGAATCCGGAAGACACGGTGTTCCATTCCAAGGCCGTCGGCGAGCCGCCGTTCATGCTCGGCATCGCCGCCTGGTGCGCGATCAAGGACGCCGTGGCGAGTCTGGGCGACTACCGTCATCAACCGAACATCGACGCCCCGGCGACACCGGAAAAAGTGTTGTGGGGCTGTGAACAGATGCGCCAGAACAGCGCTGCGCGTCGCGCATCCAGCGAAGGCGCCGAGCCGATTGTTTCTGCCTCTTCACGGGCAAGTGAAGCTTCGCCAGGCTCGCCTTCACCTATTCAGGATGCCCCCGTGGGAGCGAGCTTGCTCGCGAAGGCGCCTGGCCTGGATCACTCTGTCCTGGAGCAGAAATGAACAACTGGATCAGCGCCCTGGCCGAGCTGCAGGCCCGTGGAGAACCCGGCATTCTGGTGACGATCATCGAGGAGCTGGGCTCCACGCCACGTAATGCCGGATCGAAAATGGTGGTCTGCGCCGAGCACATCCACGACACCATCGGTGGCGGCCACCTGGAATACAAGGCCATGGAAATCGCCCGCGAGATGCTTGCCAGCGGCACCCGGCAGACGCGCCTGGAACGTTTCAACCTGGGTGCAAGCCTGGGCCAGTGCTGCGGCGGCGTGAACGTGCTGTTGTTCGAACCGATGGGCGAGCCCGTCGCGCAGATCGCCGTATTCGGTGCCGGTCATGTCGGCCGCGCGCTGGTGCCGTTGCTGGCCAGCCTGCCCTGCCGGGTACGCTGGATCGACAGCCGTGAGCAGGAATTCCCCGAACAGATGCCCGAGGGCGTGACGAAGATCATCAATGACGAGCCGGTCGACGAGGTCGCGCAACTGCCGGTCGGCACCTATTGCATCGTGATGACCCACAACCATCAGCTGGATCTGGAACTGACAGCCGCCATCCTCACGCGTGGCGACTTTGGTTACTTCGGGCTTATCGGCTCGAAAACCAAACGGGTCAAGTTCGAACATCGCTTGCGGGAACGCGGTTTCGACGCCAGTCTGCTGCAACGCATGCGTTGCCCGATGGGCCTGGCCGAGGTCAAAGGCAAGCTGCCCATCGAGATCGCGGTGTCGATCGCCGCGGAAATAATCGCCACTTACAATGTCAGCTTTGGCCAACACACCGCCAACGCCGAACCTATCGCCAGACTGCTGCCTGCATCGCGCCGCAGTCAGTCGCAATGAGTTACAACGAGAGTGCCATGAGTTCAGTTTCCCGCCGTAAAGCCTACCGCGCCGCCATCGTTCACAGCCTCGCCGACCCGGCCGAAGTGGCGCTGGAAGCATCCTATGAATACTTTGCCGACGGCTTGCTGCTGGTCGAGGACGGCAAGATCGTTTCGGTGGGTCACGCTGCCGATCTGCTGGAGCGGCTCGCCGACGATGTCGAGCTGATCGAATACACGGACGCACTGATCACACCGGGGTTCATCGACACCCATATCCACTTGCCGCAAACCGGCATGATAGGTTCCTACGGCGAGCAATTGCTGGACTGGCTCAACACCTACACCTTCCCCTGCGAAAGCCAGTTCGCCGACCCCGCGCATTCGGCGCAGGTAGCCGACATCTTCATCAAAGAGCTGCTGCGCAACGGTACGACCACGGCGCTGGTGTTCGGCAGCGTGCACAAGGAATCGGTCGAGGCGTTTTTCAGCGCGGCGCAGGCACTTGATCTGCGCATGATTGCCGGCAAGGTGATGATGGACCGCAATGCGCCGGATTATCTGGTCGATACGCCAGAATCCGGGTATGCCGACAGCAAGGCACTGATCGAACGCTGGCATGGCAAAGGACGTTTGAGTTACGCAGTGACGCCGCGATTCGCGCCGACCAGCAGCCCGGAGCAATTGAGTCTGGCTGGCCAGTTGCTCACCGAGTATCCCGGCCTGTACTTGCAGACCCACATCAGCGAGAACCTTCAGGAGATCGAGTGGGTCAAGGCGCTGTTCCCGGAGCGCAAGCATTACCTGGACGTCTACGATCACTTCAACCTGCTCGGCGAGCGCTCGGTGTTCGCCCATGGCGTTCATTTGTGCGACGAACAATGCGCCCGACTGGCGCAGACCGGTTCGGCGATTGCCTTCTGCCCGACCTCCAACCTGTTTCTGGGCAGCGGCCTGTTCAACCTGCCGATGGCCGAGAAGCACAAGGTGAATGTCGGTCTGGGCACCGACGTGGGCGGCGGCACCAGCTTTTCGATTCTGCAGACCCTGAACGAGGCCTACAAGGTCATGCAGATGCAGGGCGCACGGCTCAATCCGTTCAAATCACTGTACCTGGCAACGCTGGGCGGCGCGCGGGCGCTGCGTCTGGAAGACAAGGTCGGCAGCCTGAAGCCCGGCAACGAGGCCGACTTCCTGGTGCTCGACTACAACGCCACCCCGCTGCTGTCGTATCGCTTGAAGCAGGCGAAGACTATCGAAGAGATTCTGTTCGTGCTGATGACCATCGGTGACGACCGGACGGTGAAGCAGACCTGGTCGGGTGGGCGATTGGTGCATGACAGAGGCTAGCACCTCGTTCCTCACGCCCCAGCGTGCCAAGAGGACGCAGAGCGTCCGGAACGGCATGACGACGCGGAGCGTCGCACGATAGTTGAATTACGACGCAGAGCTTCAGCACGAAGTTAAGATTATCGTTCCCCACGCTCCGTGGACTGCCCCCAAGAAGTTGGACACCAATCCGACCTAATGGGGGTGTTCAAATGGCCAAGTATTCAGAGCAATTCAAACTCACCGTCGTCAAAGCGTACCTTGAAGGCAACATCGGCTTTCGTAAGGTGGCCAGTCAGTTCTCGATCGATTTCAGCCTGCTTCGACGCTGGGTCGCCAATTACAAGAGCCATGGGCACACAGGCCATCGCAAGCCTGGTCTTCGGTACAGTAAAGCCTTCAAACGCTCAGTGCTTGAGCACAAGCGCGAGCACGGGCTGTCGCTTCGCCAGACCGCAGCGCATTTTGGTATTGGTGATCCTGGCCAAATAGTCATTTGGGAACAGCAGCATTACAGTGACGGTCTAGCCCCGCGTGTTCCCACAAGAAGAAAGCCTGCTGCCATGCCCAAGAAGCCTTATCCCACCGAACCCGTAACCGCTGACGATACGCACAAGACACGCGACCAGTTAATGGCCGAGCTTGAATACCTGCGCATGGAGAACGCTTACCTAAAAAAGTTGGAAGAGTTGAAGGAGCAGCAACGACGGCAAAAGAAAAAGCCCTGATCGTCAAACAACTGAGGAACCGGTTTCCGATGTGCGCCCTTCTGACGCTGGCGGGCCTGGCGCGCAGCACGTTTTACTATCAGGCTCAGGTGCAATCCAGACCCGATCCAGATGCAGCTCTGAAGCAGGAGATAGAGCGTGTTTATCACGAGGAGAGAGGTCTTTATGGGGCTCGGCGTATCACGGCGGTCATTCGCAACTCAGGCACGTTGGTCAACAAGAAGGTTGTGGAGCGATTGATGGCTGAACTGGGCCTGAGATCAGTTGTGCGACCCAAGAAGTACCGCTCCTATAAGGGCACCGTCGGGAAAATTGCGCCGAATTTGCTGGAGCGCAAGTTCACGGCGCAACGCCCGAACCAGAAATGGGTGACCGATGTGACCGAGTTTAAAGTGGCCAATCGAAAGCTGTACCTCTCGCCCGTGATGGACCTGTACAACGGTGAGATCGTGGCGTACGAAGTGTCTACCAGGCCGTGCTTTGAGCTGGTCACCAATATGCTGGACAAGGCTCTCCAGCAGTTGCAGGACGAGCCGAAGCTTGTGATGCACTCGGATCAGGGCTGGCAGTATCAACACGCGCAGTACCGTCAAAAGCTGGCGGTCAAGGGCGTGAAGCAAAGCATGTCGCGTAAGGGAAATTGCCTGGACAATGCCGCAATGGAAAGCTTCTTTGGTACGCTGAAGTCCGAGTTTTTCTATTTGAAACGATTTGAAAGCATAGAAGAGCTGAAGGCAGGTCTGGATGAGTACATCCGCTACTACAACAATGACCGCATCAAGCTGAAGCTAAACGGCTTGAGCCCCGTAAAATACAGGGCTCAGGCGGCGAGCTAAAACTGTCCAACTTTCGGGGGGCAGTCCACCGCGTGGGAATGCAGTTCACGACGCTCTGCGTCGCCAAGAGGACGCGGAGCGTCCGGAACGGCGTGACGACGCTCTGCGTCGCACGATAGTTGAATTACCGACGCAGAGCGTCAGCACGAAGTTAAGATTATCGTTCCTCACGCTCCGCGTGGGAATGCAGTTCGCGACGCTCTGCGTCGTCAAGAGGACGCAGAGCGTCCGGAACGGCATGCCGACGCGGAGCGTCGCACGATAGTTGAATTACCGACGCAGTTCAGCACGAAGTTAAGATTATCGTTCCCCACGCTCCAGCGTGGGAATGCAGTTCACGACGCTCTGCGTCGCCAAGAGGACGCGGAGCGTCCGGAACGGCATGACGACGCGGAGCGTCGCACGATAGTTGAATTACCGACGCAGCGCTTCAGCACGAAGTTAAGATTATCGTTCCCCACGCTCCGCGTGGGAATGCAGTTCGCGACGCTCTGCGTCGCCAAGAGGACGCGGAGCGTCCGGAACGGCATGACGACGCGGAGCGTCGCACGATAGTTGAATTACGACGCAGAGCTTCAGCACGAAGTTAAGATTATCGTTCCCCACGCTCCAGCGTGGGAATGCAGTTCACGACGCTCTGCGTCGTCAAGAGATTGAATTATCCAGACACCCTCAACGCACCGGCTTTTTCCGGCCCATGACGTGCGAGAACACCGCATGCAAATCATCCGAGGCGCTGTCTTCGTCAAGGTTGAGCTTGCTGTCGATGTGGTCCATGTGATGCATCATCAGTTCGACGGCCAGCGCTGCATTGCGGGCTTCGATGGCGTCGATCAGCTGGTTGTGCTCATCGTAGGAACAATGCGTGCGATTGCCGGTTTCGTACTGGGCAATGATCAGTGAGGTCTGCGACACCAGGCTGCGCTGGAAGCTGATCAGCGGCGCGTTCCTCGCGGCCACGGCCAACTGGAGGTGAAACTCGCCGGACAGACGAATACCGGCGCCCCGATCACCGCGAGCAAAGCTGTCGCGCTCGTCGCTGACCATCTGGCGCAGCTCGGCCAGTTGCTCGGCAGTGGCGTGCTCGACCGCCAGTTCAGTGATTGCCTTCTCGATCATGCGCCGCGCGAAAAACACCTGACGCGCCTCTTCGACGCTGGGGCTGGCAACCACCGCACCACGGTTGGGGCGCAACAGCACGACGCCCTCATGGCCCAACCGCGACAGGGCGCGACGAATGATGGTGCGGCTGACACCGAAAATCTCGCCCAGCGCCTCCTCACTCAGTTTGGTGCCCGGCGCCAGCCGCTGTTCCAGAATGGCATCGAAAACATGTTCGTAAACGACATCGTCCTGCGTGACGTTACGGCTTGAGCCAAGGCTGCGCGGCTGTTTCTTGAGAGGCAGGGACTGGTCGTTCATGGGCACTCGTGCGCAGGTGGATGGCGGCGTCGGGACTGGCGCATTGTACACAGGGCAAAAGCGCAGATACGCGCAAAAAAAAGCCCGCAGTGTGGGGCGGGCAAGAGGTATTCAGCTGCCCCTATACGTCGAGTAGCTGTACGGCGAGATTAACAGCGGCACATGAAAGTGTTCCTGACCTGCATCAATGCCGAAGCGCAGCACCACCTCATCGAGAAAGGCGGGCTCATTCAGGACCACGCCCCGCGCGCGGTAATAATCGCCAGCCTTGAAGTGCAACTGATAGACGCCGGATTGATAGGCCTCGCCCTGCAGCAGAGGCGCATCGCAGCGCCCATCGCTGTTGGTGAGCGCACTGACAATATGCAGCAACTGCTGCTCTTCGACCCGGTACAACTCGATGCGGATGGCGCTGCCCGGGCAGCCGTGGGCGGCGTCCAGTACGTGTGTGGTCAATTTTCCCAAAACTTCACTCCTTACATCCGGCCATGGTGACGCAGTGCACCAATGAAGTGCTCTACATCGTGCGATTGCGACCGATTAAGACACTTTCGGGAAAACCTGTACACAATAAATTCCTGATCGACCGACAGCCCGTATTCAAGAGGGTGGCTGGGCACGGGATGGGCCGAACCTTGAGGAAGCAGAGGAAAAATATCAGGTTTTTTATGATTAGCTGACCAGTCAGGCAGGTTTCTTGCTTGTTTTACTCTTGCCGACACGCTTCGGTGCAGAAACGTACAGGGTTACAAGCTGAAAATAAAATTGTATACAATCTTGACCCAGCAATGCCTCGACCGCGCCTGGCATTGCACCTGACTTAACGCAACCAACGCACCCCATGGACAAGAAGGAAGCTTGCAGTGAGCGCTGACTACCCACGCGACCTGATCGGTTACGGCAACAACCCGCCTCACCCACGCTGGCCGGGCAATGCGCGCATTGCCTTGTCTTTCGTGCTGAATTACGAGGAAGGTGGCGAGCGCAATATTCTGCATGGCGACAAGGAATCAGAAGCCTTTCTGTCCGAGATGGTTGCCGCGCAGCCACTCCAGGGCCAGCGCAACATGAGCATGGAGTCGCTGTACGAGTACGGCAGCCGCGCCGGTGTGTGGCGCATTCTCAAGCTGTTCAGACAGTTCGATATCCCACTGACCATTTTCGCCGTGGCCATGGCCGCGCAGCGTCACCCGGAGGTGATCCGCGCCATGGTCGCCGAAGGTCATGAGATCTGCAGCCACGGCTATCGCTGGATCGACTACCAGAACATGGACGAAGCCCAGGAACGTGAGCACATGCGCCAGGCGATCCAGATCCTCACCGAAATCAGTGGCGAACGGCCGCTGGGCTGGTACACCGGGCGCACCGGCCCCAACACCCGGCGCCTGGTCATGGAGGAAGGCGGTTTTCTTTATGATTGCGACACCTACGACGATGACCTGCCGTACTGGGAGCCGAACAACCCGACCGGCAAGCCGCATCTGGTGATTCCGTACACCCTGGACACCAACGACATGCGTTTCACCCAGGTGCAGGGCTTCAACAACGGCGAGCAGTTCTTTCAGTACCTCAAGGATGCGTTCGACATGCTGTATGCCGAAGGCGAAGACGCGCCGAAGATGCTTTCCATCGGCCTGCATTGCCGCCTGATCGGCCGCCCCGCCCGCCTCGCCGCACTCAAGCGTTTCATCGAGTACGCCAAAGGTCATGAGCAAGTGTGGTTTACCCGTCGTGTCGATATCGCCCGGCACTGGCACACTGAACATCCGTTTACCGGCAAGGCCGAGCAATGAGCACGTTCAAGACACTGACACCTTCAAGCCTGGGCCGGGATGCGTTCATCGCGGCCTTTGCCGATATCTACGAACACTCACCGTGGGTCGCGCAGCAGGCGTTCGACCAAAGCACAGGCGCGCAACTCGATCAGCTCGAGACCCTGCATGCGCGCACGAGCGCGATCCTGCTGGGTGCCACTCACGAGCAACAACTGGCACTGATCAATGCCCACCCGGACCTGGCGGGCAAGGCTGCCGTTCGAGGCGAGCTGACTCAGGCCAGTACCGATGAACAGGCCGGCGCCGGTATCCACCATTGCACGCCTGAGGAGTTCCAGCGCTTTACCGAGCTGAACGAGGCTTACAAGGCCCGCTTCGGCTTTCCGTTCATCATGGCGGTCAAGGGCAGCGACAGGCATAAGATTCTGGCGGCGTTCGAGCAACGCATTCACCACTCGCTCGAGGCCGAGTTCGCTTGCGCCCTGGCCGAGATCAACAAGATCGCACTGTTTCGTCTACAGGCGCTTTGAGCGTCGCAGTCATAACCGTATTCAGAAGGCAGACAAAGAGCATGAAAGTTTACGCCGCACCGTTCGAGAAGTTCGTGAACCTGGCCGACGCGCGTCTGGGCACCAAGATCCTTTCGGTCACCGATGACTGGTTCGCCGACGCCAACCGGCTGTTCCAGCCGACCCCGGCCGTCTGGAAAGAAGGTGTGTTCGACGACAACGGCAAGTGGATGGACGGCTGGGAGTCACGCCGCAAGCGTTTCGAAGGGTACGACAGCGCGGTGATTCGCCTCGGTGTGGCGGGAACCATCAAGGGTGTGGACATCGACACCTCGTTTTTCACCGGTAACTTCCCGCCTTCCGCATCGCTGGAAGCGTGCTTCCTGGCGTCGGGCGAGCCCGATGAAAACACCGCCTGGACCGAAGTGCTGCCGTCTGTGGAGCTGCAAGGCAACAGCCATCATTACCATGAGATCAGCAGCGATCAGGCGTTCAGCCACCTGCGCTTCAACATCTACCCGGACGGCGGTGTCGCGCGTCTGCGCGTGTACGGCGTGCCGCATCGCGACTGGTCGAAAGTCAGCGCGGACGAGCAGATCGATCTGGTTGCAGCACTCAATGGCGGCCGATCGATTGCCTGCTCCGATGAACACTACGGCAGCATGAGCAACATCCTCAACCCTGGTCGCGGCGTGAACATGGGCGACGGCTGGGAAACCGCGCGGCGCCGCACGCCCGGCAACGACTGGGTGATCGTGGCGCTCGGGCACAAGGGTGAAGTCGAAAAAGTCATCGTCGATACCCTGCACTTCAAAGGTAACTACCCGGACAGTTGCTCGATCCAGGGCGCCCTGGTCAAGGGTGGCACCGACAGCCAGATCGAAACCCAGAGCCTGTTCTGGCGCGAGTTGCTGCCCAGCCAGAAGCTGACCATGCACGCCGAACACGAGTTCGCCGAGCAGATCAAGGCGATCGGCCCGATCACCCACATCCGCCTGAACGTATTCCCGGACGGTGGCGTGAGCCGCCTGCGAGTGCTGGGCAAGGTGGCCAGGTAACAACGCATAAACTCTCGTTCCTACGTTCGGCGCTCATCATATACATAAGTCCTGGAGCGCCCTGAATAAAAGGCTGCCAGGCTTCTGCCCGAAGGGCGTAGGAGCGTCGCCCGGTCCGCTCCTACGGCCTCCGGCCAGAATCCAAAGCGGATTTGTGTATAACGATGAGCGCACCCTCAAAACCATTGAAGAAGAACCCGCATGCGCAAACTGATAATCGAGCCACTGACCAAGGAAGCCTTTGCGCCATTCGGTGATGTGATCGAAACCGACGGCAGCGATCACTTCATGATCAACAACGGCTCGACCATGCGCTTTCATCGTCTGGCTGACGTGCAGACCGCGCAGCCGGAGGACAAGGCGATCATCAGCATCTTCCGCGCCGAAGCGCTGCCGATGCCGTTGACCATCGGCATGCTGGAGCGTCATCCGCTGGGCAGTCAGGCGTTCGTGCCGCTGCTCGGCAACCCCTTTCTGATCGTGGTCGCGCCGGTCGGCGATGTGCCTGAATCAGAGGCGACCCGCGCCTTCGTGTCGAACGGCAGGCAGGGTGTCAATTACCATCGCGGCGTCTGGCACCATCCGGTGCTGACGATCGAAAAGCGGGATGACTTCCTGGTGGTTGATCGCAGTGGCGAAGGCAACAACTGCGACGAGCATTACTTTGCCGAGAGCCAGTTGCTGGTTCTCGATCCCCACCCACTGGAAGGGTAAACACCGTGCTGGCACATATGATGGAATGGCTGAATCTGGGCGTGCGCTGGATTCACATGATTGTCGGCGTCGCCTGGATCGGCGCATCGTTCTACTTCGTCTGGCTGGAGAACAACCTCAACCGCAGCAACCCGCGTGAAGGCCTGTCGGGTGATCTGTGGGCGATCCACGGCGGCGGCATCTACCACCTGGAGAAGTACAAGCTCGCACCACCGACCATGCCGGAGAATCTGCACTGGTTCAAATGGGAAGCCTATTCGACCTGGCTATCAGGGGTCGCGCTGTTGTGCGTGGTGTTCTACGCCAACCCGACGCTGTACCTGCTGGCCCCGGGCAGCAGCCTGAGTGGCGCCGAGGGTGTGCACATCGGCCTGGGTTCGTTGTTCGTTGGCTGGTTCATCTACAGCTTTCTGTGTGACTCGCCACTGGGCAAGCGCCCAGCCCTGTTGGGCGTGGTCCTGTTCGTGCTGCTGGTGGCGGCGGCATATGGTTTCAGCAAAGTGTTCAGCGGTCGCGGTGCCTATCTGCATGTGGGCGCGATCATGGGCACCATCATGGTCGGCAACGTGTTCCGCATCATCATGCCGGCCCAGCGCGCGCTGGTGGCCGCCATTGCCGAGAACCGTACGCCGGACCCAAGCCTGCCGGCAAAAGGCCTGTTGCGTTCACGACACAACAACTACTTCACCCTGCCGGTGCTGTTCATCATGATCAGCAATCACTTTCCAAGCACCTACGGCAGTGAGTACAACTGGCTGATTCTCGCCGGCATCGCGCTGCTGGCCGTGCTGGTGCGCCATTACTTCAATACGCGGCACAACAGCCATCGATTCGCCTGGACCCTGCCGGTCGCGGCACTGGGCATGCTGTGCCTGGCGTATGTCACCGGCCCTGCGCAACCGCCAGCCAAGATCGTCTATCAGCCACTGCCCGGTACGGCGGTCGGCGGTCATCGGGCTGATGAGCAACCTGCGCAACCCGCCGCTGCGCCTGCCCAGGCAGCGCCTGCTCAGCCCGAGCCTGCCAAGGTGGCAGGTGCAGACTTCAACAAGGTGCACGACGTCATCCGGCAACGTTGTTCGGTCTGTCACTCGGCCACGCCTACCAGCCAGCTGTTCAGCGTCGCTCCGGCCGGTGTGATGTTCGATACGCCTGAACAGATCCAGCAACAGGCGCCGCGCATCAAGGCGCAGGCAATCACCGCGCCGATCATGCCACTGGGCAATATCACCCAGATGACCCAGCAGGAACGTGATCTGGTAGGCGCCTGGATCGATCAGGGCGCACACATCAACTGAGGCAACGGGCATTGCCCTGTTTTCGCTCCGGACGCCCTGCTCTGGAGCACTTGAGCACGGCGACGCGAGTCAGTATCCTCCGCCGCCGCTGCCAACCCGCCCCTCTCTTTGCCGACAGCTGAACCTGACCGGGCGGCCCATTGGCTGAACGGCACTCAGAACGCTGCCCCTTGAAAAAAATGACCTGAAATCGACACCTGGATATCGATTTGAAGGGTTACTTAAACTTTTTTTCACTGATTGGCGCAGCTCTTGCTAACAACACAAAGCTGACCAGACAGACAAATTATTGCAACCACCGACAAGGCGTCATGCATAGAACGCCAGTCCGAAAAAATCACGATCTACATCAAGGGGCTCACCGCATGAACCGTACGATTTCCAGTGCATTACTGGCCAGCAGTCTGCTGGCTGCTGCACCCGCCATGGCAGGGGATATTTTCCAGTGGCAGAGTAATAGCCTGACCTATCTCAATGGACGAGACTTTGCTGTCAACCCGGAAAATCAGCAGACCTTTACCTTTGAGCACGCGGACAGCTGGAAGTACGGCGACAACTTCTTCTTCGTCGACAAGATCTTCTACAACGGCAAGAAAGACGCCACCGCTGGCGATAACACCTATTACGGCGAGTTCTCGCCACGCCTGTCGCTGGGCAAGATCTTCGGCCAGAAGTTCGAGTTCGGGCCGATCAGCGATGTGCTGATTGCCGCAACTTACGAGTTTGGTGAGGGCGATAACGAGTCGTACCTGATCGGTCCGGCGTTCGACTTGAAGATTCCGGGTTTCGACTACTTCCAGCTCAACTTCTACCAGCGCCAGACCGAAGGCAATCGCCCGGGCGACGGCGTGTGGCAGATCACTCCGGTGTGGTCCTACACCATTCCGGTGGGCAAATCGGATGTGCTGATCGACGGTTTCATGGACTGGGTGGTCGACAACGACAAGACCTCGCGTGGCACTTACCACTCCAACCTGCACTTCAACCCGCAGATCAAGTATGACCTGGGCAAGGCATTGAATTACCCGGAGCGGCAGCTGTACGTGGGTATCGAATACGACTACTGGACCAACAAATACGGCATCAAGGACACCAGCTCCTTCGACACCGATCAGAACACCGCGAGTTTGCTGGTCAAGGTGTTCTTCTAAGCACGTTGTTTGACGGTGATGACGCTCACTCCGGAATTCTGTGGGAGCGAGCTTGCTCGCGAAGGCGGTGTTTCAGCCACCCTTCGGTTGGCTGTACCAACCCCTTCGCGAGCAAGCGAAGCGTCGCCCGGCTCGCCTTCACGGCCTTGGATCAGAAGTGTGGATGACCGCCTCAATCACTCCTTCGCAGCTTTCCAGACCTTGCCAATCAGCGTCACGACCAACACCAGCACGGCACCGGCAATGATCCCGGCGAGCGCATCGATCAGGGTCGGGACGATCATCGACAGACCGCCTACAGCCCCCGCTGCCGCTTCGGTCACGCCTTCGACCCAATGATGAGCGAACGGCAGGCCGTGGACCAGAATCCCGCCGCCGACCATGAACATCGCAGCCGTACCGACGATCGACAGCACTTTCATCAACACCGGTGCCAGCCACAGCAGGCCGGCACCGATCTTTTGTGACGCCGAACCTGCGCTTTTCTTCAGGTACAGGCCCAGGTCATCGAGTTTGACGATACCGGCCACCAGCCCGTAGACACCGACGGTGATCAGCACTGCGACGATGACCAGCACACCGACCTGATCCATGAAGGGTCTGGCCGAGACCACACCCAGTGCGAGCACGATGATTTCCGCCGAAAGAATGAAGTCCGTACGAATCGCGCCTTTGACGCGCTCCTTTTCGAACGCCACCATGTCCACTGAGGCATCCGTCGACGCCTGCTTACGCTGCTCATGCTCTTCGCCGGTTTCGGGATGCAGCCATTTATGGGCGATTTTCTCGAAGCCCTCGAAGCACAGAAACGCACCGCCGATCATCAGCAACGGCAGAATCGCCCAGGGTGCGAAAGCACTGATCAGCAACGCTGCCGGAACCAGAATGGCCTTGTTGAGCAGCGACCCCTTGGCCACGGCCCAGACAACCGGCAACTCGCGATCCGCCGAAACACCGGTGACCTGCTGGGCATTGAGCGCCAGATCATCACCCAGCACACCCGCCGTCTTCTTCGTGGCCAGTGCCACGTCATCGAGCAGCGTCGCAATATCGTCAAGCAGGGTAAGCAAGCTTCCAGCAGCCAAAATGAAAATCCTTGAGCAAGTAAAAAAAGGAAACGGCACTGATTGAATCATGCGCCAGAGTCAATCGTGTGGCAGTCAGCAACTCTGACCTTGGTCAGATGTGAACGTTTGACGCTGCATGCAGCAAACAGGCCACGCCGAACCCCGTCAGAGAGGTAATTGTGTCGTGGAAACGACCTGACGCAGCCCCATGAACGAACGGATCTGCCTGACACCGGGCAAGTACAGTAACTGTTCAGCGTGCAGGCGGTTGAAGCTTTGACTGTCCCGGGTGCGCAGCAACATGAAGTAGTCGAACTCGCCGGTGACGACATGAAACTCCATGCAGCCGGAAACCTTCTGCGCGGCGGCTTCGAATTGCGCAAATGAATCCGGTGTCGAGCGGTCCAGCACGACACCGATCAGCACCACCATGCCCGCGTCCAGAACATCGCCATTGAGCAGCGCCACCACGCCCTTGATCACGCCCGCCTCTTTCAGCCGCTCGACGCGCCGCAGGCACGCAGGCGGACTCAGTTTGACCTTCTCGGCAAGTGCCACATTGGAAATGGACGCGTCACGTTGCAGGGTCTTGAGGATGGCGCGGTCAATCCTGTCCAGCAGCGGCGTTACATCGGCACCGGACTTTTTAGTGCGTTCATTTATTGCTTTCATAATGAAAATCACACAATAAAAGTCTGTTTAGTTGTATTCAGGCTAACGCTTATTTTGTAGATAGACAATTCTTTGCAACCACGATTATTCGCAGTTTTCCTATGATGGGAGCCATGCCGGGCCGCTCGATAAACACATCGAGGCCCACCTTCAATGCCCGGATCAACTCATCAACGGAGACCCGATATGAACCTGAGCAAGTTCAAGCGCTACCCTCTGACCTTCGGCCCCTCGCCCATTACCCCACTGAAACGCCTGAGTGAGCACCTGGGCGGCAAGGTCGAGTTGTATGCCAAGCGCGAGGATTGCAACAGCGGTCTGGCCTTCGGCGGCAACAAGACCCGCAAACTGGAATACCTGGTGCCGGAAGCCATCGACGGCGGCTACGACACGCTGGTATCGATCGGTGGCATCCAGTCCAACCAGACCCGTCAGGTGGCAGCCGTAGCGGCGCATCTGGGCATGAAGTGCGTGCTGGTTCAGGAGAATTGGGTCAACTATTCGGACGCATTGTACGACCGGGTCGGCAATATCGAGATGTCGCGCATCATGGGCGCCGATGTGCGCCTGGATTCGGCAGGCTTCGATATCGGCATTCGTCCGAGCTGGGAAAAGGCCATGGCCGACGTCGAGGAAAGCGGCGGCAAGCCGTTCCCGATTCCTGCGGGCTGCTCGGAACATCCGTATGGCGGCCTGGGGTTCGTGCGTTTTGCCGATGAAGTGCGCCAGCAGGAAGAAGAGCTGGGCTTCAAATTCGACTACATCGTGGTCTGCTCGGTGACCGGCAGCACTCACGCAGGCATGCTCGTCGGCTTCGCTGCCGATGGCCGGGCACAGCGTGTGATCGGTATCGACGCGTCGGCCAAACCGGAAAAGACCCGCGCGCAGGTCCTGCGTATCGCTCAGAACACTGCAAAACTGGTGGAGCTAGGCCGCGAAATCACCGCCGAAGACGTGGTGCTCGACACCCGCTACGCCTACCCGGAATACGGCCTGCCGAACGATGGCACCCTCGAAGCCATCCGCCTCTGCGCCCGCCTGGAAGGCGTGTTGACCGACCCGGTCTACGAAGGCAAATCCATGCACGGCATGATCGACATGGTGCGCAATGGCGAATTCCCCGAAGGCTCGAAAGTGCTCTACGCCCACCTGGGCGGCGTGCCGGCGCTGAATGCCTACAGCTTTCTGTTCAAGGACGGTTGAGCCGAAAGCGTTCCTGCAGTCGATAACACACTTCGGCTGCAGTGTTCCCGGCTAAACCCGAAAATACTTCTGCAGGGCCTGCGCCAGCAGGCTCACCGCCTCGTCGTTCTGTGACGACGGCGAGCGCAGGAAGACGATTTCGTGCTCGGGTATTTCAGGCAGGTCATCGAGAATCTGCATGGCTTGCGTGACCCCGCTCCGATCGATGAGGCTGATCGCCAGGCCCGCTTCCACACAGGCCTTGATCGCCTGATTGGACGGGCTTTCGAGGACTACACGGATTTTGCGGCCATTGTCTTTGAGTGAGGCCAGCATGGCTTCACGATAAGGACATTGCGCTGCGTGAACGGCCAGCGGCACCGGGTCAGCGGATGCCAGTGCAACGCTGGCCGGCCCGACCCAGACCGGCTTGGTCGATACCAGAAACTGCGCATCAGCACTCAGCTGCCCTTTGGGTTGCGCGATCACTGCTGTCTGCAACTTGCCACGCGCAACCTGCTCGCGCAGGGCGTAGCTGGGTGCGGATTTCAACTCCAGCACGACATTGGGCCACGCGGCCGCGAACACTGGCAGGATGTCGCGAATGACATGCACGGCGTACTCATCCGGAACCCCCAGCGTGATGCGTCCGGCCAGATGAGTGCCTTGCAGATCCGCCAGCACCCGGTCGTGCGTGGACAGCAGCTCTGTCGTCGACAACAGCAGGCGCTTGCCCAGCGCCGTCAGCGACACTGCCTGGTTGTCCCGATTGAGCAAGCGCCCGCCTGCCACGGCCTCAAGGCGCTGGATATGCACACTCACCGCTGCCGGGCTTTTATGAAGTTGCTCGGCGGCTGCGGAAAACTTTCCTATCCGCGCCACCGCATGAAAGGTGCGCACCAGTTCGATGTCGAGAATGGCCGTCATGATTCAGAATTCCTGAATAACTCATGCAGTTAATTTTGATTTATTAGACTACGCCGGTTTCGTAACCTGTGTCCATGAACCCATACCTGTCGATTGCTCCGAGCGTCTCGCGGCCTGCCTGGCACCAGGCCATTCCTCTGCCCCTGCTGGAAGCTGCGCTGGTTCTGACCTGGAGTTCGGGCTTCGTCGGCGCACGCTTTTCCCTTGACCACGCGCCGCCGCTGCTGGTGGTGTTCTGGCGTTGTGTGGTGGTCACCCTGATCCTGCTGCCTTTTGTCGCCAGGCAACTGAGGTCGATCCCGGCTGCCACGCTGCTGAAAAACGCAGGTATCGGCTTGCTGGCCATGACCGGCTACGTCGCCGGGGTCACGCAGGGCATTGCGCTGGGTGTGCCTGCCGGCCTCGCCGCGCTGTTTGCCGATTTGTTACCGATGGGCATGGCACTCCTGGCGGCAGTAGTGCTCGGCCAACGGCTGGCCTGGCCAATCTGGGCAGGGCTGTTTGTCGGGCTGATCGGTGTAGTGCTGGTGACCTACAGCGCGCTGGCGGTGGGTGACGCACCGCTGTGGGCCTACGGCCTGCCGCTGCTGGGTATGTTTTCGCTGGCCATCGCGACGCTGTGGCAGAAACAATCCGGTACCGCGCAACCCATGGCACTGCTGCCCAACCTGTGGCTGCAATGCGCTGTCTCCAGCGTCGCCTTCGCGATCATTCAAGGCACACAGGGCAGCCTGGCGCCTGTAGCCAGCACCGGCTTTGCGCTGAGCGTGCTATGGACGGTGGGGCTGGCAACCCTGGGCGGGTACGGACTGTATTGGGTGTGTCTGCGCCGCGCGTCAGCCACCCGCGTCGCCAGTGTGCTGTACCTCAGCCCACCGGTGACGATGCTCTGGGCCTGGGCGATGTTCGACGAACCGCTGTCCTGGCAGATGGCGTCAGGCATGGCGGTGTCAGGTATCGGCGTGTGGATGGTGGTGCGGGCGGAACAACGGCAGTCGGCCTCTTGATGGGGTCAGGAGGCCGACTTGGCCTGGCGCAGATTAAATCTTGAAACGCGCGACCATGCTCTGCAAATCGCTGCCCAGACGGGCCAGCTCGACGGTCGATGCTGCGCTTTGCTCGGTGGCCGAAGCGGACTGATCGGCAATGTCGCGAACACTGAGTACGCTGCGGTTGATTTCTTCGGTCACGGCGCTCTGTTGCTCGGCCGCGGTGGAAATCTGCTGACTCATCTGTTCAATGGTGCCAATGGACTGGTTGATTTCCACCAGCGCCTGTTCAGCCTGACGAGCGAGCACCACGGTGCCTTCAGTGCGCTGCAGGCTGGCGTCCATAAGGCCCGAGGCGGCGCCTGTACCTTTTTGCAACGCCTGGATCAGCGCTTCGATTTCGGTTGTGGAGTTCTGCGTACGCTGAGCCAGCGAGCGGACTTCGTCAGCCACCACGGCAAAACCGCGACCCTGCTCGCCTGCCCGTGCAGCCTCGATGGCTGCGTTGAGCGCCAGCAGGTTGGTCTGCTCGGCCACCGCCTTGATCACGTCAATCACGCTGCCGATCTTGCCGCTGTCTTCGGTCAGGCGCTGCATGGCTTCACCCAGTTGCTGCACTTCACCGGCCAATTGACCGATTTCGCGCGTGGCATGCTGCACCACACTGCTACCGTGCGCGGCGCGCTCGCTGGCCTGCTTGGCGGCTTGCGAAGCGTCTTCGGTGTTGCGCGCCACTTCCTGTACGGTGGAGGCCATTTCGTTCATGGCGGTGGCGACCTGATCGACTTCGTTTTTCTGCAGGGTGACACCCGCGCTGGTCTGCTCGCTGACCGCAGACAACTGCTCGGCCGCCGTGGCGATCTGCGTCACACCGTTGCCGATGCCACCGATCAGACCGCGCAGCGAAACGGTCATGTGTTGCATGGTGTTCTGCAGCAGGCCCAGTTCGTCCTGGCGGGTGGTGCTGCTGTCATGGGTCAGATCACCGTCGGCAATACGGCGCGCCGCAATCACGGTGCTGTTCAACGGCACGGTAATCTGACGCGTGATCAGGAACGCAGCAAAGATGCCGACCAGCAGCACGACCAGCGCTACGCTGAGCAATTGCACCACAGCGGTTTGTTGTTCTTTCTGGGCACTGATGACCTGCAGCGCCGCCAGATCATCGGCACGGGCTGCGGTCGCTACGGATTGTTGTTGCAGGTCATTGCGGATCTGCTCGGTCTGCTGAAGCATGTCCGAAATCGACGTCATCAGCACCTTGTACTGTTTCAACGCCACCAGCGCGGCATCCACTGCGGCATTTGCCTCGACAGGCAACTGGCTGCGAGCGGCATCCACTTGCGCAATCAGGGCGTCGGCGGCCTTATAGGTGGCCTGACGGTTGTCGGCATTCGGAACGCTCAGGTAGCGGCGAAACACCAGACGGAAATTGGTCATGCCGTTACGCAGGTCGCCAGCGATCTTGACCTGCCTGATGCCGGTTTCATTCGGCGCGCGCAAGGTGTCGTCAATGGTCTTGTTCAGCAGATTCTCGAAGGTCGCGCTGACGTCATCGGACACCTTGATGATCGGTTTCAACGCCTCGTCGACTTTCTGATTGATGCCGACCAGCTGGTCGAACGTCTGCTTCAGACCGCCCACCTGCTCCTTGATCTCGCGCAGCTTGGCCAGGTTGCTCGAGATCACGAACACCTGCAGGCCCTGATCGACACTGCGGCTCAAGGTATCCAGCGCGCTGGCGTAATTCTGCACACCTGCGGCGGTAGGGCCGGTCGCATAGGCTTGCGCAGCGATCCGGGCATTCAGAACGTCAGCCTTGATCTCGGCGACCTTGCTGCTTTTGCCCATGCGCTCGATCAGCAGGTTGGTGCTGGAGTAACCGATCACGGTAACGGTCAGTACCCCGAGCAAAATAGCGGCAAAGCCCAGCCCGAGCTTCTTGCTGACTTTCAGATTGTCCAACCATTTTGCGCTCATTACGTGTGTGCCTTTAATTTTTCCGGAATACCCGTGAGTCGGCGCTGAAAGAGTTAACTTGATAGTTAATGTGTCTGGAATAACGGACCGGTCGAGAGAGAGAGGACCTCGCACCCCATGAATTACGGGCTCAGGGATCGATGATTAAGATTTATTTAAGTTGCATGAGCAGAATTTTCCGATGATTGGTGCTGTAGAAAACAGCAAGAAAGTGCCACTAAAAAGCCACATCAGCAGCCTGTACAGAGCCATCGGACATCTACAGCAGTGTCAGACGTTATGGTTCGTGAAATGAACATCCAGCCGGATGTTTTCCGGCTCATCGATCGCCGCCAGGTACTCGTCCACGGTGATTTCTCCGACGCAGGCCCGAGCGCCCGGCAGTGGACGATAGCCACCGGCCATTTTGCTGCTCAGCGCGACGGCGGCACTGCCGGGAATCTCCGGCCCCTGGTCGTTCAGTGCAGTCAATTGCGCACGCATGTGCAACGGCTGGCCGTCGAGGTCGAGGCCATCGACATCGATGTACATCGCGCTCTTTCGATCACCCCAGTGTTCAAAGCGCGCGCCCCAACGGTACAGGCGCTCGGCCCACGGCGCAGGATCGCGCAGCAGCCCGCAGCGAATCGCCAGCGCCAGCAGCCAGGTCGCGATGCCGCCGGCCTTGAGCGCGGAACCGGCCTTGAAGCTCAGGTTCTGCGCGGCGTAGCGTGTCGCGAATACATCCAGGTCCGGGACGTCGGCATTGGCCACCAGCCGCGTGCCCATGCCGTGCATCCGGCGCAGGGTCAGGCCCATCCAGCCATGGACTTCGTGGACATTGCCGTTGCGCAGTTGCCTGATCGGTCGTCCGGCATTGGCCAGCACGCCGCGCACAGTCGACAGACCGGGCATTTTCGCTGCCGAGGAGATGCCATGCTCTATCGAATCGATACGCAGAAAACGCTGCCGATGCTGATCGATGATGGCGGCCGAAAGCGTCGGCACCGAGCTGCACCCGCTCAGCACGCTGACACCTGCCTCACGCGCCTGGGCATCGAGGGTAGCGATACCGGCGACAAACGTCCGGCAATCGGCCAGGTCGCAATAATTCACGCCCGCTTCGATGCAATGCCGGGCCACAGCATACGACTGCCCCTGAAAAGGCCCCGCGGTGTGGATAAGCAGATCAATGCCCAATCCACCCAGCTCAGTGCCCGCGCCGTCCTGCATGATGTCCACGCACCAGCTCTCGCAGAACCTGCCCCCCAGCGTTTGCAGTGCGGCGACCTTTTCCGCCAGTTTGCGCGGGTCACGACCGGAAATGACCAGATCGATGTGCGGCATCATCACCAGATGATTACAGATGAGGCTGCCGAAGTTACCGTAGCCACCGATGACCAATACGCGAAATGCCATTGACTCGTCCCTGACCTGCCGAAGGATATGACCCTGCCTGGTTGCGTCACGATTACCGTGAGCAATGGCGATGAAATGCGCGTGCATTATTGATCATTGACCGCAGGCCGAGTACAAAACCCTGTGCCTTTTTTGATTGTCCCGGGAGCAACGGATGCTGGAACTACACACCGAACGACTTTATCTGCGAACCCTGCTCGCCAGCGACTGGCCACTGTTTTTGAGGCTGCATTCCGAGCCCGAGACCATGCGCTACGTATTCGGAGAAATCGAAGAGGCGCAGATCCGTAAAGGCTTCGATCATCGCCTCCCCGAGTGGACGCCGGCGTCCGATCACTGGCTGTGCCTGGTGGTCACAGACACACAAAACGATGCAGAGCTGGGGGTCAGTGGCTTTCGCATCCTGTCGCCGGGTCATGCCGAAGTGGGCTGTCTGTTACTGCCGGAACATCAAGGCAAGGGCTTCGGCACCGAGTCACGCCGGGCAATCATCGACTACGCCGCTGCCATCGGCCTGGATTCACTGGAATCGACCGTGACCGACGGCAACATCGCCTCCTGCAAGGTCCTGGAGAAATGCGGCTTCACCTTCGAGCGCCGCGTCCCGCAGGCCTATCAGATCGGCGATCAGTGGTTCGACGACCTGATATACCACCTGCCACTGCGCTGATGAAGCAGCTGAACGGTGTTCGCCGGTCAATCCGCAAGTGCCTTCAGGCCTGAGGCCGCCCTCCGAGAATCGTCACCCGCTCGCCATGGCGCGAGTGCGGGAAGTAATCCCACACCGCGTGATGCTGGGTGCAACGGTTATCCCAGAACACCAGCGTGTTCGGTTCCCAGCGCACGCGACAACTGAGGCAAGGTTCGCGGGCGATCAGCTCGAACAGCATACTCAGCACGGTGCGGCTCTCGCCGGGCGAGAGTTGCACGATATGCGAGGTGAACCCGGAATTGACGAACAGGCTGCGGCGTCCGGTTTCAGGGTGGCGAACCACCACCGGGTGCTCGCTTTTCGGGAGGCCGGGAGGTGGCTGATAGCCCTTCCACGGAATCTCGCCATCGTGAATGGCTGTCAGCCCGCCGAGAAACTGCTGCATCGCCGGCGAGAGCATTTCAATGGCCAGGTGCATGTTGGCAAACAGCGTGTCGCCGCCGGTGCCGATGGCGGGTGTCTCCTTGACGTACAGCATCGAGCCCATCGACGGCTCCAGATCAGCGGTGCCGTCGGTGTGCCATTGCTCGCCCGCAGCGAAACGCGATTGGGCGTTGGCGCGCACCACGACCAGTTCCGGGTCATCGCCATCGATGCTGTCCACCGGCAAGGCGCGCAACGGACCAAACAGTCGGCCGAATGCCTTGTGCTGCTCGACCGTCAGGTGCTGGTCGCGAAACACCAGCACGTGATTTTCCAGAAAGGCCCGGCGGATTTCCGTCAACTGCTCCGCACTGAGTGGCTGCGACAGATCGACACCGCCGACCTCGGCACCGATGATCGGTGTCAGGCGGTTGACCGTGATGCTCTGATACGGCGCACGCACGGCGCCTGCGATGCCTTCTATGGCCTTGAGTGCCATTTGATCCATGATCCCTCACCTTCAGGTTGTTGGCATGGCTGGTCACCATGCCCGTGGTTCGTCTGCGGGGACTTCAGCCCCGCCTGAAAAGCCTGCCGTTACGTTCAGCCCTGCGCCGCCGACAGGTCCGCATTGATCATCTCGGCAATCACCTGCGCCCAGGGCGCTGCGACAATGCCGTAGTGGTCGGTGTCCAGTGCTTGCCAGCTCGACATGTGCGGCAACAGCCTTTGCCAGGCGCGCTGCAGATCGGCGATCCGCCAGGCGCTGCCCATGCCGTAAGGATTGGGCTGCGTGGCAATGAACAGCCGCACTGGAGTGCGCGCCAGCGTCACGGGCTGGTGGCCCGCCATGCTCGCCATATTGTTCTGGCAGCAGACAATCAGGCTTTGCAGGTAACGCGGCGTGTCTTCGCTGGCCGCGCTGGTGGTCGTGTTGAGGCCGCGCCGTGCAGAAAACTCGCGCTGGAAGACCTGCTGAATCTGCGCTTCGCCGATCTGCGCCAGCTCGGTGCCCGCATCCGGCGCGGGGGGATCGATCAGGTACAACAATGGCTGCTCGCAATCCTCCTTTAACAGGCTGCACATCGCCTGCGTCACCCACGCGCCGAACGACCAGCCGGCCAGCCGCCATGCCGTGCCGTCGGGGTGATGGGCCTGCAACGCCTTGAGATACAGTTGCGCGCGCTCATCCACGCTGATGTTCGGCAATTCGGGCAGGCGCAAGGCCGGATCGGCGATCACCCACACGCCCAGATCAGGGTGCAGCGCCGAGGCCAGCTCGCGGTACGCCTGCACGTCGCCACCCACCGGGTGAATCAGATACAGGCGCTCGCGGCCCGCGCCCGCATGCCACTGATCGATCCTCACCGCATCGGCCCATTGGTCTTCGTCCGCAGCCGTTCCGGCCGCTGACGCCTGCACCAGCGCCAAGACCTCGGTCAGGCTGACCGTGTGGCTGAACTGCGACAACTGGAAGACCACGCCGGTCGCGGCCTGCAGTTCATCGATCAGGTCCAGCAGGGTCAGAGAATCGGCGCCCAGCTCATAGAGCGAGGCATCCGGCTGCAGAGCATTCACACCAAGCCATTTGCACAGGCAGTCATGCAGATGCCCGGGCAGACGGTCAGGCGCTTCAGTGTCTGCCGCCAGCGCTGGCGCAGTATCAGCCAGCGTCGCCACTGCACTGTGGCGAACCGGGTAAAAGTGTCGTGCCGTCGCTGGATCGGTGGTCGATATCAGCAACTGCGGCAGTTGAGCCGTCATCGCCGCATCGAATACCCGGCAGCCCTCCTGCGCCGACATGCCGACCGCCAGATGCCGCTGGTGCGCGTCATCCCCGACGCCACTGGCAGCGGCCATGCCGACATCGCGCCAGATGTCCCAGTTGATGCCCAGACGCACACAGCCATTTTCGGCATGCGGCCGGTAGTGGGTAAAACCGTCAAGCATGGCACTGGCGGCGGCGTAGTCCAGGTGCCCGGCGCCACCGAACAGTGCCGACATCGAAGAGCAATACAGGACGAACCCCGGGTTCATCTGCTCGATCAACGCTTCGACCGCCAGCATGCCGCGGGTCTTGCTGGCCATCGCCTCAGACAGCACGTGAGCCTCGCGCTGACGGATCAGGCTGCCCGCTCCGGTGCCGGCCGCGTGAATCACGCCGTCAAAATGCCCATAACGCTCACGCAACTGTTCAAGCACCGTGGGCCAGCGCGCCAGGTCGGCGATATCCGCAGCGATGCTATCGATGCGCGAAGCGTAGGCGTGCAGTTGTTTCGGACACTCGCCACCTCGCGACAGCAGCACTATCCGCCGCTGGCTGGATTGCAGCAGGTGTTCACACAAGGTACGCCCGATGCCGCCTGTACCGCCGAGCACCAGCAACGTGCCGTTCGCCGGCAACAGATTCGAACCAGCCGTCGGAGTCACCAGCGGACTGGGCAGCAGCTGTGGCTGCCACAGATAACCGTCACGAATGGCCATGCGCCGCGGCAGCGACGCCGGTTCGGCCAGCAGCGCCGCCAGGTGCCGCGCCTGAGTGCTCAACTGCGCCATGGGCAGGTCCAGCCAATGACAGCGTATCGGGTACTCCTGCGGCGCCACTTCGGTGATACCGGCCAGCGCCGCCAGTTCAGGACGCAAGACCTGACCGTTCACCGGGCATGCCTGCCAGGACAACAGCCAGAGCCGCAGGGCGGTCTTCTGTACGTTCTGTCCCCAGGCCTGCAATAACGCGCTGAGCGTATCCAGACAGGCCCATTGCGCGGCCGCAAGGCTTTGCTCGTCAACCGACCCGCCCACCGACAGCGGCAAGGCATGCAGCCAGTCCAGTTCGCTCGCCGTCTGCCCATTCTGATCGAGCGTGGCGATCAATCGACCAAACGCCACAGGGTCCAGCGGGTCGAGCTCATAACGATTCGGGCCAAGCTGCTGGTAGCCATTGCCGGCCTGCACCTCGATGACATGCCGATAGACACCCTGCAGACTGCCAAGCGTGGTGGCATCCAGACGCTCATGGCTACACACCACCAGCACGTCACGACCCTCACCAGTCGGTTGGGTACGCAGACGGCTTACCCGCTGCCACTGACGCTGATAAAACCAGTCTGCCAGCGGCTGGCGCTCGACGGCTGACGACTTCTGCAGTTCGGTACGAACGGCCGGTTTGAAGCGGAAGGTCTGCAGATCGAATGCCGAGGGAGGCAAGTCCCAGGGTGGCGGCGTCGAACCGGTCGCCCCTTCGATGCTGGCCCCCGCATACCAGGCGTCCAGCAGGGCCTGGGGCGAATGCTCGCTGGCGTTCACTCGCACGTCCGAAAGCGTCACCTGCTTGATCGACGAGGCTTGCAGGCGCGGTGTCTGACCGGGCTGGCAGATCATCGCGAAGCGCCAGGGCAACGCGCGTCGACCGTTTTGCAGGTAACGCAGCAGCGCAGCCTGCTGCTCGGGAAAGGCGTTGAGCCAGGCTTCAATCGCCAGCATGTCCCGCTCCAGGGCAGTACGGCTGTGCGCCGACAGCAGCAGGCACGCCGGGCAATCCTCGACGCGGTCTGTCTGCTGCGGCGCGGCGCCGACAATCACATGCGCGTTGGTGCCACCGATGCCGAAACTGCTGACCCCGGCCAGACGCCGACGCCCCTCGGGCCAGGGCCGTGAGGTGGTGGGAATGTAGAACGGCGAGTGCTGCAGATCGATTTGCGGATTGATCCGGGCAAAGCCCAGGTTGGGCGGGATCACCCCGTGAAACACGGCAAGCGTCGCGCGAATCAGCCCGACCACGCCGGCAGCCGCGCCCAGATGACCCACCTGGCTTTTCACTGAGGCCAGCGCGCAACGGGCGGCTGGTGCCGCGCCGAACGCCTTGGTCAATGCAGCCACTTCAATCGGGTCGCCCAACAACGTGCCGGTACCGTGGGCCTCGATGTAGCCCATGTCGGCGCCATTGATCCCGGCCTTGCGCAGCGCCTCGCTGATCACCGCGCTCTGCCCCGCCACCGATGGCGCGGTGTAACTCATCTTGGCGCGGCCATCGTTGTTCAGCGCAGAGGCTTCGACCAGTGCGTAGATCCGGTCGCCGTCGGCCTGGGCGCGCTCCAGCGGTTTGAGTACCACCACCCCGTAACCGCTGGCACCGATGGTGCCGCTGGCGTCGTCACTGAACGGACGGCACAGCCCGTCGCGGGAAAAAATGTGCTGCGGGCGATAACGATAGCCATCGGTCAGAGTCGGGTCGATCAACACCCCGGCGGCCAGCATCACGTCACTGTCGCCCTGACGCAGCATCGCCGCCGCCAGGTGCACGGCAATCAGCGAGCTGCCGCACGCCGCCTGAACGCTGAGTGCCGGACCGCCGAGGTCGAGATGGTAAGCCGCCTTGGTGGCCAGAAAGTCCTTGTCGTGGTGCAGCGCCATCTGAAAGCCGTCCGGCAGATCGCCCTCGGCGGTTTCGCGCAGCATTTGCTGGAAATACGTGGTTTCGCCGCAACTGGCGATCAGGCCGATGCGCGGCCCGTCGGCTTTAGGCCTGAGCCCAGCATGTTGCAGTGCCTGCACGCAGCCCATCAGCAGGTGCCGCTGCTGCGGGTCCATCAGCCGTGCTTCCTGCAGGCTGATGCCGAAATACTCGGGATCGAAATCCAGCAGGCCGCTCAGTTGACTGCGCGCACCGACCAGCCCATCGGCAGCGTCGAAATGCTCGATGCCCAAGCCGTTTCCTTGAACCATCGCCCAGAATTCGGCGAGGTTGCTCGCGCCGGCCACATTCACCGACATGCCGATGATCGCCATGGGTTGTTCGCCAGCCTTGGCGCCTCGCTCATGGCCCTTCCCTGCACCGGGCGTTTGCCCTGCCGGTCCGGAGAGATGCTGCGCCAGGCGGCGCACGCTGACATGCTCGAACAACGCGGCCATTGCCACTGGCTGCGGCAGTGCTTCGTTGTAGCGGGCATGCAGGCGCATCAGGCCGAGGCTGGTGGCGCCGGCTTCGAAGAAGGTCTGATCAGGCTCGATGTCGCGACCGATGACCGCCACGAACAATTCGCTCAGTTGCTGTTCAAGTGCGCTCAATGGTGCCGCAGGCAGCCCGGTGCGTTGCCGTTGCAGCACCTCGCCCAGATCTCCCAGCGCCCTGCGATCAATCTTGCCGCTCGGCGTGCGCGGCCAGGCGTCAACCCGCCGGTACTCGTCAATCCGCACATGCGCCGGCAGGTGCAGGCTGATCTGTCGGTCAAGCTGCTGTGCATCGGGCAGCGTACCCTCGCTGTGCAACCAGGCCACCAGCCGGGGCGGCTCAGCCTGCATGGCCACCACCGCGTTGCTCACCTGAGCGACCTGCATCAGCACGGCCTCGATCTGCCCCAACTCAAGACGCTGGCCACTGATCTTGATCTGCTGATCGTCCCGGCCCAGGTAGTGCAGGCAGGCGTTTGCATCAGCCCGCGCCAGATCGCCGGTGCGATAGAACAGGGTCAGGCCCTCAGGCTGCGGCAACTCGACAAAACGCGCGGCATTCAGCGCCGGGGCAGCGAGGTAGCAGCGCGAAATCATAGGTCCAGCCACCAGCAGATAGCCCTGGCTGCCACTCGGCACCGGCCGGTCGTGTTCGTCCACCAGCAGCAGGCGAGCATTGCTCACTGCCCGCCCGATCGGCGCGCGCAGCGGCCAGTCGTGAACCGCCGCAGGCAAACGCCAGGCGCTGACCACGTGGGTTTCGGTAGGGCCGTAGTGATTGAACAGCCGTGCCTGCGGCATGCCGCCAAACCAGTTGCGCAATGCCTCGGTGCACAGCAGTTGCTCGCCCGCCGTGATCACCTCGCGCAACGCCTGCGGATACACGCCCTGGCTGACAGCAGTCTGCGCCAGATGCTGCAAGGCCACGCACGGCAGGAACAGCCGTTCGATGCGCGTCTGCACCAGATAGCTCAGTAATGCCTGGGCATCCTGCCGCCAGCGCGGGTTGATCAGGTGGTAACAGCCTCCGCCGCAGAGGGTGCTGAAAATCTCCTGAAACGACACATCGAACGACAGCATGGAGAATTGCAGGGTCACTGACTTCGCGGGCAACTGCCCCTCGTTGCGCTGCCAGTGCAACAGATTGCAAAGGGTCCGGTCCGGCACCTGAACCCCTTTCGGCGTTCCCGTCGAGCCGGACGTGAACAGCGTGTACAACGGTCGTTCGCCCGCATGACGGCGACGTTCGAACGGCCGTGCGGCAGCGCTCAGGTCGACGCGATGACAGACTCGTGGGTCTGCGCTTAACTGCTCCAGTGCTGCCTCGGTGGCCGCGCTGTACAGCACACAGCCGGGCTGCGCCTGCTGCATGACCTGACGCTGCACCGCCAGCGGATAGCCAGGATCGAGGGGCACCGCCGTCAGATTGAGCCTGGCCAGCGCCAGCAAGGCCACGATGTGCTCGACCGACGCCTCGAGGTACAGGACCACTTGCAGCGGCGCACTATTTTCCTCCGGCAGCGGACACTGCTCGACCAGGGTGGCCGCCAGCGTATCGGCCAGTGCATCCAGTTCGGCGTAGCTGATGCACTGCTGATCATCGATCAGTGCCGGAGCATCCGGCGTGCAACTCACCTGATAGGCGAACCAGTCGGCCACGGTGTTGAACGGCGGCTCAGCGCTGTCGCCCTGACTGGCGGGCGGCAGGCTGAAGCGGTAAGGCGTGAGCAGCGCATCGAGGGTCGCCGACGGCTTCTCCAGCAGCAGATCAAGCCCCTGCTGCAAGAGCTGATTGACGGCGACCATTTGGCCCGCATCGAAATAACTGCACTGGTACTCCCACCAGCATTCCAGCTGTGACCCGGCATCGACCACCAGCAAGGTCAGCGGGCATTTGGCCTGCACGGTCTCGTTGAATTCCAGCGTGGCGCGCAGGCCGGTTTGGGCCAGCCTGGCGTAGTCGGTGTTTTCCAGCACAAACATGAAATCGAACAGCGCACTGCTCGACGACAACCGCAGGTCTTCCACCAGGTCCGCCAGCGCGACGTCCTGCAAGGCCAGCACCTCACGCACAGTGGCGGTTTGCTGATGCAGCTGCTGGTCAAGCGCCTTGTCGCGGTCGAACGCCGTGGGGATCAGCACGGTATTGGCGAACATCCCGATGGCGTCTTCGAATTCGCTCAGCGGACGGTTGGATACCGGGCTGGCGATGCGTGGCCGTTCACAGCCGGTCAGGGCGTAAATGCTCCAGGCATAGACGCTGAACAGCACCTCATAACGAGTGACGCGCTGGCGGCTGCAAAACCGATCCAATGCAGCACTGCGCGTGGTTCCCAGCGGCTGACGATAGAGCCGTGCCTGCGGTCCAGGCTCGCGAACCGGCAGCAGCGCGGGCGAAGACGCCGGGTGCTGACGGTGCAACCCGGCCAGCGCGCGACGCTGATCGCGGTAACGCGGGTCGACCCGCCATTGCCGTTGCCAGAGCGCAAACTCCAGCGTGCCCAGACCTGGCGAAGGCTCGGCACTCGGCCGCCCCTGCAGCGCATCGTCGTACAGTTGCACCAGGTCATCGAACAACAGGTTCATCGACCAGCCATCGATGGCCACGTGGTGCAGGTTCAGCAGCAAGCGACAGCTGCCATCGGCAAACGGCAACAGCCAGGCCTTGCACAGGGCCGATGTCGCCAGATCGAAAGGTGTGTCAAAGACCAGGGCTGCAAAGCTGCGCCAGGTCTGCTCACTGAAAGCCCCGGTGGCAAAGGTCTGGCAGACCGCTTCCCGTTGGTGAACCTGCTGATGCAGCCCGTCGGCAGCGGACACGAACGCCGTGCGCAGCCCGCTGTGCCGAGTCAACAGACGCTGCACGGCGTCGACCAGTGCGGAGAGTTGAACACCCGCCGCCAGGTGCAGGATGAGCGGCACGTTGTAGGCGGTCGCCTGCGGCGTGCGCTGCTGCATCAGCCACAGGCGACTTTGCTCGGCCGTCGCTGGCGCACGCCCTGAACGGTTGACGGGCGGCGCAGGCGGATAGGCCGACGCCTCACCCTGCTCATCACCGAGTCGCTCGGCCAGTGCCGAAAACGATTCGCTCAGCACCGCACCCAGCGTGATTTCCCGCCGCCAGTGGGTGCGGATTGCAGAGCGCAAACGCATGGCCTTGAGCGAGTCGCCGCCGCTGCCCAGCCAGTCATCCTCGCCGTTCAGCTCAGGTTGCGCCAACAGCCTGCGGGCATGGCTCAGCAGCCAGTCCAACGCGGGCGAGTGTTGCTCGCCTGCGCGCGAACCCGCCTGCGGGCGCCACGGTTTCAAGGGCTGCTCCAGCAGCGCACGCTGATCGATCTTGCCATTGGCGGTCAACGGCAGGCGCTGCAGCACAAACAGCTGATGCGGGCGCATCCATACCGCCAGGTTGTCGCGCAGGTGCTGGTCGAAATCGCGATAGTCCAGCGCCTCGCGCGGCACGATGAAGGCCAGCAACTGGTGGTCTTCGGCCGCTTGGCGACGGGTACAGACATGCACCTGCGCCACCTGCGGATGCTCCAGAATGCGCTGCTCGACCTCGCCCGGCTCGATGCGAAAACCGCGGACCTTCACCTGACGATCAATCCGCCCCAGGTACTCGATCAACCCGTCGGCATTGACCCGCACCTGATCGCCGGTTCGGTAATGCAGCACGTCCCCGGCATCGATTGTCGGCAGGCGCAGGAAACGCTGTGCGGTCTCTGCACAACGGTTGCGGTAACCGCGTGCGACCCCGCTGCCGCTCAGGTAAAGCTCACCCGCCTCGCCACGGGCAACCGGCCGCTGTTGCGGGTCGAGCACCTGCACGCCGGTGTCGGGCAATGGCCGACCGATCGGCACTGCGTCACCGGCAAAATCGCGGGGGATCGGATAGCACACAGCGAAGGTGGTGCATTCAGTAGGTCCGTAGGCGTTGAAAATCCGGCAGCGGCTGTCGGGATTGGCCTGATACCAGGCCCGCACCGCTGCGGCGCTGACCTGCTCACCGCCGATCAGCACCTGGCGCAGGCTGGCGAAACAGGCGGGGTTATCTGCGCTCAAGGTGTTGAACAACGAAACGGTCATGAACAGGCTATCGACCTGCTGCGTTTCCAGAACCCTGGCCAGTTGCTGTGCGTCCTGCAGGTCTGCGTCGGCAATGATGACGCAACAACCGCCGTTGAGCAGCGGTGCCCACAGTTCGAAGTTACAGGCGTCGAACGCCGGGTTGGACAAACAGGACACGCGCTCGCCTGCGCGAATATCCAGGCAACCGTCGGTCCGGGCCAGACGCAACAGGCCACGCTCGCCCACATCCACGGCTTTCGGGGTGCCGGTGGTACCCGAGGTGTAGAACAGGAAGCTCGACACGGCAAAATCCTCGGGCAGCCGCAGTGCAGGCTGATCGGGGAATTCCAGCAGGGCTTCGACGCTGACGTACCAGCCGTGTTGTGGCGCTGCCAAACTGTCCGCGTCTTCGCCGAGGGTCACCAGCCCGACGCAGCCTGCGTCGTCGAGCATCAATTGTCGACGCCGGGCCGGGCTGGCCCGATCCAGCGGCACCACCACAGCCCCGACTTTCAGCACGGCCAGTATCGTGGCGACCCATTGCCAGCAGCGCGGCATGCACAGGGCAATCGGCTCCGCAGGGCTTGCGCCTTGTGCCAGCAGACCTTTGGCGATGCGCTCACTGGCGCTGGCCAGTTGCGCGTAGGTCAGCCGTACCTGTCGATCGATCACGGCCAGCGCCTGGGGATCACGGCGTACCTGCTCGGCAAAACGCGACAGCAGGGTCTGGGGGTTGCGGGCGATATTCTCCTCGTGCCGGTTCATCATTGCGCCTCCTGCGTGTCGAAACGTTGCAGCTCTTGCCTGAGCGTCTGCGAGACCCGATGCACCTCGGCGCTTTCCAGCATGTCCCAGTGCCCGCCGTGAACCAGCCGGGCTCTGTAACCGTTGCCCGCGCGGCGACGCCAGAACCCGCGCAGCTCATGCAACTGCGTGCGGGTAAAGCCTTCGCGAGCCTGGATCAGCACGATGCGCCCGGCTTGCGGCGCGCACTCGTACGCGGCCATGGCCAGGCGGTTGTGGTTGTAGAGGTGGAAATACCGCTCGACCTGCGCGTCTTCGATGCCGGGGTACATGCCGTTGAAGCGCACCAGCTTGTCGCGAAACTCCGCCATGTCCACAGTCCCGATCTGTTGCCGGAACCCCGGGTCATCCGAGCCCTGGGTATCGAGCAGCACCACCGTCACCTGACGATGGCCGGCAGCTGTCAGACGGCGGGCCATTTCGTACGCCACCAGGCCACCGAACGACAGTCCGGTGAGCACCAGCGGCTGTGAGGTCAACGCCGCGATCCGCCGCAAATAGGCGTCGGCCATGGCTTCGACGCTCGGCTCGGTGCTTTCTCCGGGGTTCAACCCTGGCGATTGCACACCGTACACACCGATGCTGTCCGGCAGTTCCTTGGCCAGTGACAGGTAGCAGAACGCCGTGCCGCCCGCCGGGTGAATGCACACCACGTTGCGTTGCCCGGCGCCGCGCCGGAATTCGATCAGGTTGTCCTGTGCCGCGGCCAGGCTGGCCCCGGTACGCAGCCAGCCGCCCAGCGCCTCGATGGTCGGGTGGCCGAGGATCACGCGCACAGGCACCTCGACGCTGAACGCCCGGCCAATTTCGTAGGCCATCTTGATCGCCGCAATCGATGTCCCGCCGACGTTGAAGAAGTTGTCGCGAATGCCGATCTGCGGCACCAGCAGCAGGTCTTTCCAGATCTGATACAGGGTCAGCTCGATATGGTCCCGGGGACTGCCGAGATTGACCTGCCGGTCGGCCAGATCCTGATCGGCCTGTGCCGCGAGCGCTGCACGGTCGACCTTGCCGTTGACCGTCAACGGCAAGGCGTCCAGCCACAGATAAGCGCTGGGCATGACGGCGCTGGACAGGGTCGTTGCCAGATGCGCACGCAGTGCGGATTCATCCACTGGGCTATCGGTGACGCAGCACGCCACCAGGCGCTGGTTCTGCGCAGTATCACCGACTATCAATGCCACACTGGTGCGAATACCGGGGAACAGGTCCAGCCGCGCTTCGATTTCACTCAGTTCCAGGCGAATGCCACGCAACTTGACCTGAAAGTCGTTGCGACCGATAAACTCCAACTGACCGTCCGGACGATAACGCGCCAGGTCGCCGCTGCGGTACAGCCGGTCACCGGCAACGAACGGGTTGTCGATAAACCGTTCGGCAGTCAGCTCGTCGAGCCCCAGATAACCCCGTGCGACGCCGACACCACCAATGTGCAACTGACCGGTGACCCCGGCCGGCACGGGCGCATCACGCTCGTCGAGCACGTAAAAACGGGTGTTGGCGATGGGCCGTCCGATGGGCAATTGGCGCGGCGGGACGTCGGCACCGGGCTGTAGCGTCCAGACACTGCTGATCACTGTGGTTTCGGTCGGACCATAGACGTTGTGCAGGCGGGCATGCGGCAGACGCTGCTGAAACAGCCTGGCCACTGCGGGCGACAGCTCCCCGCCGCCACTGAACACATCCTTGAGGGTGTGACAGGCGCTGACCTCTTCGACCTCCAGAAACAGTTGCAACATGGCCGGCACGAACACCATCGCGGTAACGCTTTGTTCGCGCACCACCTGCGCCAGGTAACCGGGTTCGAAATGCCCGCCGGGACGGGCGATGACCAGCCTGCCACCGGTAAGCAACGGCCAGAAGATCTCCCAGGCCGAGGCGTCGAAACCGAATGGGATCTTGTGCAACATGCTTCCACATTCGCCGCAGAACTGCTGACACCACAACAGCAGGTTGCTCAGGCCGCGATGCGTGACCATCGCCCCCTTGGGCAGCCCGGTAGTGCCGGAGGTATACAGCACATACGCCAGGTGGTCGGCGTTCACCGCGACACGCTGCGTCTCCGGATTGTCTGAAGAGCAGTCAGCCCAGAGCGCAGCATCGGCTTGCACATCGAGGATCGGCACTTCGCAGTCCGCTCCTTGTAAAGCCTCGAGCAGGATCTTGCGCGTCGGCCCTTGGGCAAGCAGCACCACGGGGGACGTGTCATCGAGAATATGCCGCAGGCGTCCCGATGGATAATCCGGGTCCAGCGGCACATAGGCGCCCCCGGCCTTGAGCACCGCCAGCAAGGCCACGGGCAGTTCCAGCGAGCGCTCGATACAGACCGCCACGCGCACATCCGGGCCGACGCCGAGGGTGAGCAAGTGATGCGCCAGGCGGTTGGCCTGAGTGTTGAGCTGGCTGTAGCTCAGCGATCGACCCTCGAAGATGACCGCACACTCGGCCTGCCGACGCGTGACCTGAGCTTCGATCAGGCGATGCACGCAGTCGACGGGCTGAGCCAGCGGTGCCGGGCTGTTCCACGCATGCAGTATCTGTGCGCGTTCGGCATCGCTGATCAGCGTCAGTGCACCCACAGGCTGCTTGGGGTTCAGCGCCACCTGCTCCAGCAACTGACGATAGTGCCCGCTCAGGCGCTCGATGCTGGTCTGGTCAAACAGATCAGTGTTGTATTCCACCAGCAGGCTCAGCACACCGTCGCGCTCGACCCATTCGAACGCCAGGTCGAACTTGGCCGTGGCGCTCCCGGTGCCGTATGGGGTCATGCCCAGGCCCGGCATCTGTGCGGCGTTGCCCGGGGTGTTCTGCAACACCATCATCACCTGAAACAGAGGCGAATACGCGGTATCGCGCGGCGGGTTGACGGCCTCCACCACGCGGTCGAAAGGCACATCCTGATGCGCGTGAACATCCAGCAGAGTGGCGCGCACTTCGCGCAACAGCTCGGCAAAGGTCTGCAGCGGATCGAGGCGCTGGCGAATCACCTGAGTGTTGACGAAATGGCCGATCAGCGGCTCGATTTCGGGACGGCTGCGGTTGGCGAATGGCGTACCGATGCACAGGTCCAGCTGACCACTGTGGCGCCAGAGCAGGACCGACAGCGCGCCGATCAGCACGTTGAACAGCGTGCCCTGGGTCTGTCTGGCCAGCGCGTTGAGCGCACGCAGGGTGGTGCCGTCGACCGTCGAGCTGAAGGTCGCCCCGACGTAGCGCTGCACGGTCGGACGTGGCCGGTCGGCAGGCATGTCGAGCAGCGGCGGCGCGTCGGCCAGCGTGCGCTTCCAGAAGTCCAGCTGCCCGGCCAGCGCCTCGTCGCCCAGACGCTGTTGCTGCCAGCAGGCGTAATCGGCGTACTGCACCGCCAGCGGCGCCAGACTGGACGCCCGACCGCACAGAAAATCGCCATACAAGGCGGTCACTTCCTGAAGGATCACGCCCATCGACCAGCCATCGGCAATGATGTGGTGCACGCTGTACAGCCAGAGATATTCCTCATCCGCCAGGCGCAGCAGCGAGGCTCGCAGCAACGGGCCGCTGGCCAGGTCAAACGGCGCCTTGGCCTGCTGCTCCACCGCCATCCTGACGTGCGCTTCGCGCGCCGTCGGCGACAGGTCACGCAGGTCGACACCTGGCATCACCAGCGGCATCGCCGGGTGCACGATCTGCCGTGGCTCGCCATCCACGCTGGCAAAGGTGGTGCGCAATATTTCATGGCGCATGATCAATTCATTCAGCGCCCGCTCCAGCGCCGACACATCCAGCACGCCTTTCAGCAGCACCGCAGTGGGCACGTTATAGAACGCATTACCCGGTTCCATCTGATCGAGAAACCACAGCTGGCGTTGTGAAAACGACAGCGCAACAGCCGTTTGCCCGGCAGCACGCCGAGGGATCGCGGCGGGGTCGGTGCCGCTCAGCAAGGCAATCAGTTCTGCCTTGTGCTGCTTGAGCGCCTGCAGCATCTCGTCATTCAGAAACCCGCGCGGCGCCTTGCAGCGCAGTTTCTCGCCGTCCACTTCAAGCACCACGGCGTGGCGACCGAACAACTCCAGCAATTGATAGGCATTCATATCTCTATCTCCTCCATGTCGCTGGCGTCGTCCGTTTGATCCGCGGCAGAAGCGAACGCCTCGACCTGCGCGCGGCGTTGTTCGTCGGCATTACGCAGGCCGCCCACCATCGAGTAGATCAACTGATGATTCGGTCCCAGGTCGAACAGGGCCGACAATTGCTGCTCTTCGAGCGAGCCCATGCCACACAGGCCAAGGCCCTGCTCCACCGCCGTCATGCTCAGCAATTGCGCCATGCCCCCGGCTTCGATATGACAGAAGTCGCGACTGCGCTCGCCATACAGCGGCCGGATCGCGGCCATGTCGGCGATGAAGAACAGCGAGAACGCAGCGTTTTCATACACCGGGCGGTTGACGAAATAATCGTAGGTGTCAGGGTCGAGCGGCTCGCTGTCGAGCATCAGCAGGCGGTGCTCAACCGGGTCGTAGTAATAGGCGCCGGCAGCAACGCCGGTGACCCGCTGGGGTTTGACATACAGGTAGCACTGGATCGGGTACAGACCGCCTGCGGACGGGAACTGGTATTTGACCTCGCCGTGCAGTTGCCCCTGCGCCAGGCTGGCCAGTAACCCGGCAAACGCCTCGCTCGGAATGGGTCGGTCAGCGAATTGGCGTACCGAGCGATAGTCGCTGAAGCGCCGCGCGAACGCCGGGTTATCCGGACGCGCCAGGTCCAGCGCCGCAACCTGCGGGGCGAAGGTCCGCCGCCCGCGCTGCTCGGCCTTGAAGCGCGCCCGCTGCTGCGGATCCTCGATCACCTGTTCGGGCGAACCCGCGCGCTGACGAACGCTGTCGACCACACTGCCGTTGACCAGATTCCGGCGGTACATGCCGAGCAGGTTGAGCAGCGTCGGCTGCGCCAGCAGTTGCGCAACGTTGGGACGGAACTGCAGTTCGCCGGACAGCGCATTGCTGATCCTGACAATGTCGATCGAGGTGGCGCCCAGGTTGAGCAAATTGGCGTCGGCAGCGATCGACGGACGCTTGAGCACGCCCTGCACGATCATCACCAGTTGTTGCTCCTGTGGCCCCTGCACTTCCAGCGCGGGGCCGGCGTCCTGAACCTGCGATGGCTCCGGCAGGCGCTTCTTGTCGACCTTGCCGTTGGCCGACAGCGGCCATTCCTGCACGAAGGTAAACGATGTCGGCACCATGTAGGCCGGCAGTTTGTCTGCCAGGTACTGGGTAAAATCACTGGCCTGCAACGAGGGATCGGCCTTGAGTACGTAGCCCGCAAGCCGCTTCTCGCCCAGCGCTTCGCCGAGCACCCGCACCACGGCGCTCTGTACGCCGGGATGGCGATTGAGCGCCGCTTCGATCTCGCCCAGCTCGATACGGTGCCCCTGGACCTTGACCTGGGTGTCTTCCCGCCCGAGAAACTCGATATTGCCGTCGGGCAGCCAGCGCCCCAGGTCGCCGGTCCGGTACAGACGTTCGCCGGTCAGCGGGTGAGCGAAGAAACTGCCGGCACTCAGGGCTTCATCACGCCAATAGCCCTTGGCCAGGCCGATACCGCCGATATACAACTGGCCAGCCACCCAGGTCGGGCGAACCTGCAAGGCGTCATCCAGCACATAGAAGCGCTGGTGATCCAGCGCCTTGCCGTAGGGAATACTGCGCCACGCGGGGTCGACCTGTTGCAGCGGATACTGGATCGACCAGATGGACGCTTCGGTCGCCCCGCCAAGGCTGATCAGTTGCAGCGCCGGCTGCAGCGCCCAGGCACGCTCGGGCAGCGTCAGGGGAATCCAGTCGCCTGACAGCATCGCCACGCGCAGGCACGACGGCAACACGCTGCGCTCGCTTTGCACATACTCCAGCAGCATGCCGAACAAGGCCGGCACCGAATTCCACAGGCTGACCTGATGCCGCTCGATCAGCGTCAGCCAGTGCGCCGGGTCGAGGGCCTGCTGCGGTTCGAGCAGCACCACTGCAGCGCCAGCGGCCAGCGTGCCGAAGAAGTCATAGACCGACAGGTCAAAACTCAGCGATGAAACCGCCAGCACCCGGTCCGCAGCGCCGACGGCAAAGCGCCGGTTGATGTCGAGCAGCGTATTCACCGCACCGCGATGATCGATGACCACGCCCTTGGGCAGGCCGGTCGAGCCCGAGGTGTAGATCACATAGGCCAGATCGTCCGGGGTGAGATGCACGGCGTTTAATTCGGCCTGATCGGAACGGCCGGCGTCGGCAATGATCGGGTCGCTCACGCTGATGACCTGGACCTGCGCGGGCCACTCGACACGTTGCAGCAGTGCCGGCTGGGTCAGCGCCAGGCTGGCTTCGGCACGTTGCAGAATATGCTCCAGGCGCTCGACCGGCAGTGCCGGGTCGAGCGGCAGGTAGGCCCCGCCGGCGTACTGGATCGCCAGCGTCGCGACGACCTGTTCCCAGCCACGTTCCATGACCACCGCGACCAGTTGATTGGGCACCACGCCGCGACGCTGAAGCAGCGTCGCCAGTTGCCGCGCTTCGGTTCGCAGCTGGCGATAACTCAACTGCCGCTGGGTGCCGATGACCGCCAGCGCATCCGGGGCAGCGAGTGCCTGGCGATCGAACAGTTCGTGCATCAGCACCGAGTCAACGGGGCTGGCCTCGGGCGTCGGCAAGCGTGCCAGCGGTATCAGCTCCACCGTGCCAGCGTTCCAGGCATCGGCGTCCAGCAGGCGATCCAGCAGCGCGTTGTAGGCGACGAACATCTGCTCGATCAGGCCTTGCGGAAACAATTCGTCGATGCTGTCCCAGTTGAACAGCAGGCGCCCTTCCAGCTCCAGCAGCGTGTGGTCAAGCCAGACCTGCGGAGTCTGGGTGATGCTGTGCATGTGCTCGGCATTCAACGCGTCGGCAAGGTTGAATTCAGCCAGTTCCGGCGCAGCTTCCGACAGGGTGCTGTTGAACACGATCGGCATGGCGGTCTGCTGCACGCCTCGGGCCTGGGACAGTTCACGCAGCACCCGCACGCCGCTGACCACCGAATGGTCGATGTCTTGCCACAACCGTGCCTGCACGGCACGCGCCTTGTCGATGAAGCTCGCGGCCCCGTCCAGATTGACTTCAAGCAAGACCAGCGAAGTGAAGTCACCGATGATCTCATCGACATCCGGGTGCAGCGGCATGCGGTTGAACAGCGGCAGACTCAGCGTGAAGCGCGGCTGCCGACTCCACAGCGCCAGCACCTCGCTGAACGCGGTCAGCAGCATCACCGATGGCGTCACGGCAAATTGCCTGGCGAGTTCCTTGAGCCGTGACCACTGCAATGCTGAAAGCTCGCGGTCGCGGCGGGTAAAGTGCGGCTGGCTGATACTTTCCGGCTGGCACACCAGCGGCAGGTCCGGCGCAGGTGCCAGCGTGGCAACCTTCTCGCGCCAGTAGTCCAGCGCCTGTGCGTAGCGGCTGTCATTGCGCAAGCGCTGCTCGGCCAGCACGTAATCGCGAAAGGTCAGCCCCGGTTCGGGCAGTTGCAACTGCGGGTCGGCATAAAAGGCCATCAGTTCGCGCGCCAGAATCTGCGTACTCGCGGCGTCGACGATCAGTGCGTCAAGGCTGATGTGCAGATGGCTGATGTCCCCATCGAGCAACGACAGACTGAACTCGAACAACGGCCAGCGACTGGCGTCCAGCACCTGATGGGACTGACGTTCGCGGGTGCCTTGCAGGGCCTGCTGCGCAGCATCGGGAGACAGGCCGCGCAGATCGTTGCGGGGCATGTGGTAGATCGGCACGCTGTCGAGGACCTGCTGCGTGCCGTCGCCAAGGAACACCACGCGCAGCATGTCGTGCCGCTGGATCATGCGGTTCAGCGCCTGCTCGAAACGTGGCACGTCGAGGCCGGGGATGCGCAGCTCTTCATAGCCATGGGCACTGACCCCGCCGAGGCTGACCGACGCCTCGCGGCCAAACCAGTACGCCTGCTGGATATCGGTCAGCGGAAACGGCGCGTAACGTGCGCTACGATCGGCTTCAATCAGGGCAAAGGGTGTGTCGAGCGAAGGCCCGTCACCCCGCCCGAGCCGCACCTGCTCGGCCAGGTCCATCAGCACCGGCGTCTTGAACAGGCTGCTCAGGGACAGCTGCGCGCCCATGCGCTGGTTGATCATGTAGATCATCCGCGTGGCCAGCAGCGAGTGCCCGCCCAGTTCGAAAAAGTTGTCGTGGATGCCGACCTGCGGGCACTTGAGCACCTCGGCCCAGATACACACCATCTGCCGCTCGGTCTCGTCGCGCGGTGCCACGTAGGCACTGGCGGCCTGCCGCTCCGGTAACGGCAGCGCCTGACGGTCGAGCTTGCCATTACGGGTCAGCGGCAACTGCGCCAGCGCCACCCAGGCCGTCGGCACCATGTGTTCCGGCAGGTGGCGGTGCAGCTCGGCACGCAATGTTTCGGCAGTTGCAGACCCCACCACATAGGCCACCAGGCGCTTATCGCCCGGCATGTCTTCGCGCAGCAGCACCACCGCTTCCTGCACACCGGGTTGCTGGTGCAGAAGGCTGTCGATCTCGCCCAGTTCGACGCGAAAGCCGCGCAACTTGACCTGCTGGTCGATGCGTCCCAGGTAGTGCATGTTGCCGTCGGCCGCAAACCGCGCCAGGTCACCGCTGCGGTACATACGCGCACCGGGCTGCGGGTTGAACGGGTCCGGCAGGAAGCGTTCGGCGCTCAAGTCCGGACGATTCAGATAACCCCGGGCCAGGCAGTCACCGGCGATATACAGCTCGCCTGCCACGCCGACCGGTACCGGGTTCAGGTCGCCGTCCAGCACATACAAACGCGCATTGGCGATGGGCCGGCCAATCGGCGGTGCGTCCGGCCACTGCCCGGCGTCGTCACAGTTCAGGCTGAACTGGCTGACCACGTGGGTTTCGGTCGGGCCGTACTGGTTGTGCAGTTGCGCACCGCCAAGGCCGCAGACAAAGGCACGCAGTTCATCATTGACGAGCAACGCCTCGCCAGCGGTGATGACTTCGCAGCCGCCCTTTGGCAAGGGCATCGGCACCGACGCGTCGGTTTCAGTGAAACTGGCCAGTTGCTGAAGCACGGCGAACGGCAGAAACGCCCGTTGTACGCCCTCGGCCACCAGCGTCGGACGCAGCGCGGCGAGGTCTTTGCGACCGGCTTCGCTCATCAGCACCAGGCTGCCGCCTTGGCACAACGTGCTGCAGATTTCCTGAAACGACACGTCGAAATTCAACGATGCGAATTGCAGCACGCGTTGTGAAACAGGCGTTTGCTCCAGTTGCCAGGCGATCAGGTTATCCAGCGCCGCACGACTGTGCGCCACGCCCTTGGGCCGCCCGGTCGAACCGGAGGTGTAGAGCACGTAAGCCAGGTTACCGGGGCTGACGGGTACTTGCGGGTTGGCCTCGGAATACCCAGACCAGCGCTGCGCCTGCACGTCGAGGCAGCAGATCGGCAGCGTGTCGGGCAACGGCGGCAGACCGGCACGCAGTGCAGTCTGGGTCAGCAGCAGGCTCGGTGCGGCATCCGCGAACATGAACGCCAGACGCTCTGCCGGGTATGCCGGATCGAACGGCACGTAAGCGGCGCCGGTCTTGAGGATGGCCAGCAGGCCGATGACCATCTGCGGCGAGCGCTCCAGGCACAGCCCCACGCGCTGCTCGGGCCTCACGCCCTGCTCGATCAGGTAATTCGCCAGGCGGTTGGCAGACTGATTGAGTTCGGCGTAAGTCAGCGCTCGCTCATCGGCCAGCAACGCCACGGCGTCAGGTGTGCGCTGCGCCACGGCCTCGAAGCGCTTGACGCAATCGGGCTGCGCCGAGGTATCGCGTTCGGTGCGGTTCCAGTCGTGGACGATCCGTCGGTGCTGCTCGGCGTTGAGCAGGTCGAGCGTTGCCAGCGGCTGCTCGCTGTCCTCGACCATCTGCGTGAGGATGCGGCGCAGGTATTCGCCCATCTGCACCACGGTCTCCGGCTCGAACAGCCCCGACGCGTATTCCAAGCCGCCGACGATTTGTCCGTCACGTTCGCTGAGTGCCAGTTGCAGGTCGAATTTAGCCACTGGCTGTACGCTTTGCAGCACGCTGACGTCGAGCCCGGACAATTCCAGATCCGAATCCTGATGCTGCTCCCAGGCGAACAGCACCTGAAACACCGGGCTGTAAGCCAGACTGCGCGGCGGATTGAGCAACTCCACCACTTGATCGAACGGCAAGTCCTGATGTTCCTGAGCGGCAAGCGCAACGCTGCGCGCCTGTTGCAGCCAACTGGCCACCGTCGGGCTGCCGGAGCGGGTCATGCGCAGCGCCAGGGTATTGACGAAGAACCCGATCAACCCTTCCAGCTCCTGCTGGCTGCGGTTCGCCGAGGGCACACCGATGACCACGTCATCCTGCCCCGACAGGCGCATCAACAGCAGCGACCAGGCCGCCAGAAGGTTCATGAACAACGTGGTGCCCTGCTGCGTAGCCAACACTCGGAGCCGTGCCGTCAGCGCACGGTCAAAGACCAGCGGCACGAAGCCGCCGCGGTAATCCTGGGCCGCCGGTCGTTTGTGATCGGTGGGCAACTCCAGCAGTAGCGGCGCACCGCTCAGGGTTTCACGCCAGTAGCGCCGCTGCGCATCCAGCACCTCGCCGCACAGCCACTGGCGTTGCCAGGCCGCGTAGTCCACATACTGAACGGCCAGCGGCGGCAGTGACAGGGACTGCCCGTGCGCGGCCGGTTGCTGAATAGCCGCCTCGTAGAGCAGCCCCAGCTCACGGGTCAGCACGCCCATCGACCAGCCATCCGAGACGATGTGGTGCTGGGTCAGCAGCAACACGTGATCGTCGTCGGCCAGCTTGACCAGGCTGACGCGCATCAACGGCCCCACCGCCAGATCGAACGGCTTGCTGCCCTCTGCGTCGATCAGCGCCAGCAGACGCGCCTGGGCATCGTGCTCGTCGCGCAGGTCAATGACTGGCAACGGCATGATCGCGCCCGCCGCCGCAACACGCTGCCGCCCCTCGCCCTCGACCGTGAAAAACGTGGTGCGCAGCGCCTCGTGGCGGGTCACCAGTTGATTGAAACTGCGCTCCAGCGCGGCCACCTGCAACGGCCCGCGCAGGCGCAGGTTCAAGGGCATGTGGTAAGCCGCATTGCCGCCTTCCATCTGCGCCAGAAACCACAGGCGTTGCTGGGCCGACGACAACGTGTGTGCCTCGCTACGCGCTACAGCCGTGATTGGTGGGCGGGGGCTGCCCTGCCGAGCGGTGCTCAGTCGTTCGGCGAACTGCTGCAGCACAGGGGCGGTAAACAGGGCTGAGGGTGACACCTCCAGATGCAGCGTCTGCCGAACCTTGGCCAGCACGCGCATCACCAGCAGCGAGTGGCCGCCGAGTGCAAAAAAGTGATCCTGGCGACCGACTCGCTCGACACCCAGCACCTCGGCCCAGATGGCCGCAAGTGAGACTTCCAGCGCGCCTTGCGCGGCTTCGAAGACATGCCGATCGAACGCGTCATCCCCCGGCTCGGGCAGCGCGATGCGGTCCAGCTTGCCATTGGCGGTCAGCGGCAGCGCGTCCATGCGCACGAACGCAGCAGGAATCATGTAGTCCGGCAGGCTGAGCTGCAGATGCTGGCGCAGGCCTTTGGGCGTCAGCGCTGCGCCGGTCTGTTCGCGAAAGTAGGCAATCAGCCTGGGCACGCCCGCGCCGTCCTCGCGCAGTACCACCACGTTGTCCCGCACACCGGCAACCTCGGCCAGGCGTGCCTCGATTTCCCCCAGTTCCAGGCGCAGGCCGCGCAGCTTGGCCTGCGAGTCGTTGCGACCGAGGAACTCCAGATGGCCGTCAGCCCGATAGCGGGCCAGATCGCCAGTACGGTACAACCGATCACCGGCCACAAACGGGCTGTCAATGAAGCGCTCGCGGGTCAATTCCGGCAAATTCAGGTAGCCACGCGCAACCCCCGCGCCGCCGATGTACAGTTCGCCGGTCACGCCCTGGGGAACCCTATCGCCAGCAGCATCGAGCAGGTAAATCCGCGTATTGGCCAATGCCCGCCCGATGGGCAGCACCGCGTCGACATGGCTGTCGGGTTCGAACTCGAAACAGGTGCTGTCGATGCTCGCTTCGGTAACACCGTAGGCCTGGACGATCTGCGTCTGCTCGCCACACAACCCACGCAGTTGGCGCGCGCTGTGCGCCGTCCAGATGTCCGAGCCGCAAACCACCGTGCTCATGAACGACAGGTCGCGCCCCGCCTCCTGCGCCCAGACCAGCAACGGGTTGAGCACCGCCGGCACGAAGTCCGCAAAATCGATGCGCGCCTCGCTCAACAGGCGATACAGCGCAGGCGGGTCCATCAGCGTGTCACGCGGGCAGAGCACGAGCGTGCCGCCAAAACCCAGTGCGCGGATCAGGTCGGCGCTGAACACATCGAAGGAAAACCCGGCCATTTGCAGGTGATTGAGGGGGTTGTGCAGCGCGTACAACGGCTCCCAGGCAGCGCTCACCGCGATCAGCCCACGGTGCTCGACCATGACACCCTTGGGCATACCGGTGGAGCCCGAGGTGTAGATCACGTAAGCCAGATGGCGGGACGTCAGACCGACCGCACGCGGGTCAGGGTTGTGCATCGGCTGCGCTGCCCATAGGCGGGTATCGGCCAGATCAAGCACCTGCGTTGCAACCTCACCCTCCTCCAGCGCCGCCAGCAACGCCGCGCGCGCCGGAGCGTGGCTCAGCAGCACGCGTGGCGCGCTGTCTGCCAGCATGTGTGCCAGGCGGGCTTTCGGGTACGCGGGGTCCAGCGGCAGGTAGGCACCGCCCGCCTTGAGTACCGCGAGCACACCGACCAGCATGTCCAGCGAGCGCTCCAGGCAAATCCCGACACGCACATCCGGCCCGACACCAAGGCTGCGCAGGTAATGGGCCAGGCGGTTGGCCTGGGTATTGAGCGTCGCATAGTCAAGCGTGTCCAGTTCGAAGCGTGCCGCTATGGCGTCAGGATTGCGCTGCGCCTGGGCTTCGAAAAGACCATGAACACATTGGTTTTGGTCAAAGGGTTGCTCTGTATCAGGATGAGCGAAGCCCGTCCCGCGCGAGGAAGATTTGTCGACCATCAGGAATCACCGTCCGTGAGCAGATTATTTTTTTATAAGCAGACGGGAGCGCAGAGCGGCAAGCCCGTCAGGCACGGCATGAGCAATGCCGGATGAACATCGAGACTCAGGGAGAAGGTGCGGCACGGGCTCTCGGGCTCATGTCATGACCTGACATGCAAGCACTCGGGGGGATCGCAGAGGGATGACAGACGAACGCGGCACGGCGCGACTCGCCTACAGAAAGGGGGGTGGCTGGCTCGTTGACGAGACTGATCGCTCTGCCCTTGGAACTGACGTTTGCATACCGCGTGACCAATTGAAACCTCATCTTCCGTTCGAGGGTCAACGACGGGGAACGGCCTGCGCCGGGGTGTCAGCGCCAGGGTGGACCCGATCGGCTGTGACTGCGGAGTCTGTGAACCCGTGACAGTCATTGGCGCTGGGTTTTTGGCCCTGAGCGCCGGGGATAATAACCACGATTTTTGGCGGTGAGGCAAACAAAAAGTTACAAACCGCGAAAGTGTCCGTCAAACGGCACTGCTGTCGCGGCGGGAGAGCCGTTTGAAATTTCAGCGTCGGGCGGCGACTTTTCCCGGCACGCAAAGCGTTGGCGCAACGGCCTAACGGGCGCTTCAGCAATCGAGCGCGTCAGCCGCTTCGGTCAGGGAATCGACCATCACGTCCCAGTCCTGTTCGGCGCTTAGGTCAGACGTCTGGCCTGGCCCGTGCTCGGCGGGACGTCGGACGAAAACGGTCTTGAAGCCATTCGCACGAGCGGCAGTCAGGTCGGCGTTATGCGCAGCCACCATGGCGACGCAATGCGGTTCCAGGCCTACTGCTTTTGCAGACTTCAGGTAGGTCTGGGGCATCGGTTTATAGGTCCCGGCGATCTCCGCACCGACGATAACATCCCAGGGCAATCCGCCGAATTTCGCCAGGTTGAGCATTCCGGCGATGTGTCCGTTCGATAGCGTACCGATCGAGAACCTGCGCTTTAATCGGCTCAGGCCTGCGACCGAGTCAGGCCATGGATCGAGCCGCTCCCAGGCCTTGTTGAGCTCGACGAGCTCGGCGTCGGGGATGCTGCCGAAATCCACCTCATGGCGCGCCAGCACTGTTTCGAGACTCTCCCGGTTGAGCACGTCGAGTGTCACGTACGGGCGCTCACCCGCACGCACGCGCTGCATGGAAGGCTGATAAAGACCCCGCCACTGATCGGCAAAATCAAGGGGATCGACGTCCACGCCATGCCGCTGCAGAAATGGCGCAGCGGCCCGCGCCACGCCGTTTCGCCAGTCGACAACGGTGCCGAATACATCGAAACCGAGAAACCCTATCTGTTCCAGCCTGGCCATATTGCTCTCCCGAATCGTGCACAGTCGCTTATAGTTCTACAGATCTAGAACTATAGAACCAATCGCGTCAAAGCGAGTTGTTCCGGGCAGACGTTGCCCAACTGTAGACGCGAAACGGCTCGGCGGCTGCTCAATCAACGATAGACGGAGGATTCATGGACTACGTAAAGCTTGGCAACACAGGACTGGATATTTCCAGACTGTGCCTGGGATGCATGACATTCGGCGAGCCCGATGCCGGAACGCATCCCTGGACACTGGGCGAAGAAGCAAGCAGACCGATCATCAAACACGCCGTCGAGCAAGGCATCAATTTTTTTGACACGGCCAACAGCTACTCGGCAGGTACTTCGGAAACCATCGTCGGTAAATTGCTCAAAGAGTTCACGCGTCGCGACGAGACCGTGATCGCCACGAAGGTGTTCTTTCCGGCAAACATGTGGGAAGGCTCGACCCGCCCCAACGAAAAGGGGCTCTCGCGCAAGGCCATCATGTCCAGTATCGACGCGAGCCTGACGCGACTCGGCACTGACTATGTCGACCTGTACCAGATCCATCGCTGGGACTATGACACGCCCATCGAAGAAACCATGGAAGCCCTGCACGATGTGGTCAGGGCCGGCAAGGCCAGGTACATCGGCGCGTCTTCCATGTACGCATGGCAGTTCGCCAAGGCCCAGCAGGTCGCGACCGCGCATGGCTTGAGCAGGTTCGTCTCGATGCAGAACTACCTGAACCTGGTCTATCGCGAAGAAGAGCGCGAGATGATCCCGCTGAGTATCGATCAGGGGGTCGGCCTGATGCCGTGGAGCCCGATGGCACGCGGCAGGCTGACCAGGCCCCATGGTCAGCAGACCGAGCGGACCAGAACCGACGTATCCGGCCAGTCGTTTTACGAGGCGACAGAAAAGGAAGACGGTCGCGTGATCGATGCCGTGGAACAGCTGGCCGCAGAGCGCGGGGTGCCGATGGCGCAAATCGCACTGGCCTGGGTATTGGCCAAGCGCGGTGTATCCGCGCCCATCGTCGGCGCCTCCAAGGCGACGCAACTGGACGATGCCATCGCGGCACTGCAACTGGTGCTCAGTGATGAGGACATCAAACGCCTCGAGGCTCCGTACGTGCCCCATGCAGTGACCGGATTCGTCTGACCGACGCTGTAAAACATCCCGGAACCGGCGAACGTCATGAGCCTCGCCGGTTACCCGCGGCACACAGCGACGACGAGTGCCGGTAAAGATCGCACCGCACGCTTTCGTAACTGTCATACAGTTCTGAAATAACACCTGTCTATGTCACCGTGCGCAAATATCTATTGGGCAGCGAGTCGACTGGGCGCTATTGTCAGGCCATTCTGAATAAAGGCTCTTCGCCATTATTTAATTCGACTTCTCCTCTTGCCTCGCTCGGGTTCATTCCATGAAAAATCAGGTTTCTCTGGCTACGCGCATCGGCTTGGGATTCGCCGCTGTCGTCTCGCTGCTCATCTTGATCACCGCCGTTGGCATTCAGCGGGTCGGGTTCATCGACAGCACCCTGGAAGACGTAGGCGAAAATGCTGCCAAGGTGCAACGCTATGCGATCAACTTCCGGGGCAGCGTGCATAACCGTGCGATCGCTCTGCGCGATGCCGTGCTGGTCAACAACGACCAGGACATGGCGCTGCATCTGGCAGAGATGACCCGTCTTGAAAAGGACTATGTCGACTCGGCCGTACCGATGGAGCAGTTGTTCACCAAGCCCAACGTCAGTGCCGAAGAACGCCAGTTGCTGCGTGGCATCAAGGAAATCGAACAGCAAACGCTCAGCTCTACCAAGAGCGTGATTGCCTTGCGCCGTGCCGGAGACATCGCCGGTGCGCAGGCCCTGTTGCTGAGCCAGACCTCCGGTAACTACAGTGAATGGCTGAAGCGCATCAACGCGCTCATCGACCATGAGGAAGCCTCGATCAGGGTCCAGCTGGATAATGTGCAGGCGACCGCCAGCCAGTTCCGCGGCCTGATGCTGCTGGCCACTGCGTTCGCTGTGCTGCTGAGCATCGTGCTGTCGGCGTTCATCATCCGCTTCGTGAAAAAGACCCTTGGCGCAGAGCCGGTCGACGTTGCCGAGGCCATTCGCCGACTGGCGGCGGGCGATCTGCAGCAAACCATCACCACGGCGTATCCCGACAGCGTCATGGGCGTGCTGAGAACAGCGCTGAGCCGTCTTTCGGAAACCATCACCGACGTACGAATGGCCGCTCAGGAGGTCAGCCAGTCCTCTAGCGTGCTGTCGGCGGCCTCCTCCGCCAACAATGCCCAGATCATGGTGCAGACCCGTGAAGCCGAACAGGTGGCCACCGCCATCAGCGAGATGGCCGCGACGGTCAGTGAAGTCTCGGGCTATGCCTCACAGGCCGCGGATGCCGCGCGCCTGGCTGACAGTGAGGTGGCGAGCGGCAACAGCCTCGTTGAAGGTACGACCACTGCCATCGAACAACTGGCGGCCACGCTGACTGAAACGACCAGCACCGTGGAGCAGGTCTCACGGCATGGCGAGGAGATCGAAAAGGTGATCGAGGTGATCAACTCGATTGCCTCACAAACCAACCTGCTGGCGCTCAACGCGGCCATTGAAGCCGCCCGCGCGGGCGAGCATGGCAGAGGTTTTGCGGTGGTCGCCGATGAGGTTCGTTCGCTGGCCAATCGCACCCAGCTGTCGACCCAGGAGATTCAGAACATGATCAGCACGCTGCAGGGTGGTACGGAAACTGCGGCACAGAACATGCGCGACAGCTGTGAACTGGTCAATCGTGCCGTGGAACAGACACGCAATGCCCAAAGCGCCTTGTCGAGAATCAATCAGGAAGTGAGTGCGATCAATCACATGAACGCGCAGATCGCCAGCGCGTCGGTTCAACAGAGTGCGGTGGCAGAAGACGTTGCGATGAACATCACCAGCATTCACGACTCGACACTCAAATCTGCCAATGGATCGCAGCAAGTGGCGACCGCCAGTGAGGAACTGGCGCAGCTCGCGGATCGCCTGACCCGCAAGGTCGCATTTTTCAAGGCAGGCTGAGGGTGTGACGAAGGTGTGATGAGGTATCGCGGCGATGGATTCAGCGTCGCCGCGGTCTCTCATTATTGGCAGATCAGTCGGTGCAACTGACCGGCTTTGAGTTGCGCATCGCCAGCATCACGGTGAGCATGGACAGCGCAGCACATACCGCACCGATCACGATGGCAGCGGTAAAGCCGGCCCGAGCGGACACCGCACCGCCAATGAACGCCCCGCCGCCAATCGACAGATTCACCACACAGACCAGCAGCGCCTGAACGCCTTCCACACGATCGTTTGAAGCCTCGAAGCACCAGATCTGCGTGGTGATGGGGATCATCCCGAACGCGAACCCCCAGACCAGAATCACCGGCCAGAGCAGCCACGGGTTACCGACGAACATCAGCAGCGCGGTCAGCGAACCCAGCATCAGCAGGGTCATGATCAGCACCGAGGACGGTGCGCTCCTGGCCGCCAGAGCTCCACCGGCCAGGTTGCCTGCAACAGCCGCCAGGCCGAAGGCGAAGAGCAATGCGCCCAGGGCCTGACCCTGAATATGCGCGAATTCCTGCACGAAGGGCGCGAGGTACGTGTAAGCCGCGAAGTGCCCGACATAGATCAACAGTGCGGCAGCGAACATGCGACGAATGCGCTGCTCGCCAGCCAGCGACAACATCTGGCTGATGCCGGCAGAGCGCTCGCCCGGCAACGCAGGCAGGAAGGTTGCAATCAACACCCCCACGGCAACCGTGACCACTGCCGCTGTTTCAAACGCAGCACGCCAGCCGAAGGCTTCACCGATCAACGTGCCGGCCGGAATCCCGGCGACAGTGCCGATCGAGACGCCCGCCAGCACATACGCGGTGGCCTTGACGCCCTCCTTGCCGGGCCTCAAGCGTGGCCCGAGCGACCCGGCAATCGTCCAGAATCCCCCCAGCGCGAAGCCGAGCAGGACCCTGCCCGCCAGGGTCAGCCAGAAGTGCGTGGACAACGCGACGATCAGGTTGGAGGCCAGCAATATCGACAGCAGCCCGAGCAGCAGGCGCTTGCGGTCGACATGACTGAACAGGGCAATACAGGACGGCGCCGAGATGGCCGCGAGGATGCCAGGGACGGCCATCATCAAGCCTGTCTGGCTGATGCTGGTTCCCAGGTCGCGAGCGATATCGGGCAGCAGCCCGACCGGCAGAAATTCAGTGGTGACGGTGGCGAACGACCCAAGCGATACGCTGCCAACGGCCCACCATGAAGCGGGTTTTGTTTGTACGTTTCCAGCGGTTTCAAAGCGACTCACAGCGGTTCCAGAATTCAGGGATGTCAGCGACCGGCCGCTCAGGCCAGCGCGTGGAAGCGGCCAACCCTAATGTGTAAGCGCGCATCGAAGCCACCTTGCGAAAGAATTTTGTGTGGATGACGCGAGGTAGGTCCCGCGAAGACGGGCCATCAGGGTGATGCTCCGGGTCGAGGTGGCATCGGTGACGCGGAGCGTCACGAACGGCATTCCCACGCGGCGCATGGGAACGATCAATCACCGGCTATCGTGCCGACGCTCTGGGTCAAGAACGGCGTTCCCAAGCAGAGCTTGGGAACGATTACTCAACAACGACCTCAGGCCATCGTGACCTACTTGTTGCGGGTCACTCTCCAGACGGTGTTTGCCAGGTCGTCAGCGATGATGAGTGCGCCTTTCGGATCAACCGTCACGCCCACTGGCCGGCCGCGAGTCTTGCCGTCAGCTCCGCGGAAACCGGTTGCGAAGTCCACAGGCTCGCCCGCAGGACGCCCATTGCTGAACGGCACGAAGATCACCTTGTAGCCCACCGGGTTATCGCGGTTCCAACTGCCGTGCTCGCCAACGAACACGCCGTCGGCAAACTTGTCGCCCATGGCCGGGATCGAGAACGACACGCCCAGTGCGGCGACGTGCGAACCAAGGCTGTAATCAGGCTTGATCGCCGCAGCGACTTTGGCCGGATTCTGCGGCTGGGCACGCGTGTCGACATTCTGGCCCCAATAGCTGTAAGGCCAGCCGTAAAACGCGCCCTCCTTCACCGAGGTCAGGTAGTCCGGAACCAGATCAGGCCCGAGTTCGTCACGCTCGTTGACCACTGTCCACAGTTGCCCGGTGCCCGGCTGAATCGCCAGTGCCGTCGGGTTGCGCAGACCGGTCGCATAAGGTTTGTGGGCACCGGTGGCGGCGTCGATCTGCCAGACCATCGCCCGATCGATCTCGACCTCCATGCCGCGCTCGGTCACGTTACTGTTCGAGCCGATGCCCACGTACAGGAAACGGCCATCAGGGCTGACGGTCAGCGACTTGGTCCAGTGGTGGTTGATCGCTGCAGGCAAGTCGGTGACCTTGGTCGGTTCACCGCTGGCCTTGGTCTGACCTTCCTGATAATCGAAGCTGACCAGCGCATCCTGGTTGGCCACGTACAGCTTGCCGTTCGCGAAGGCCAGGCCATAAGGCGCATTCAGGTTCTCGGCAAACACCGTTTTCAGCTCGTATTTGCCGTCGCCATCCGCGTCCCGCAATAGCGTCAGGCGATTACCGCTTTTGACCTTGGTGTTGCCCTGGGCCTTGATGACGCTGGCAATCACGTCCTTGGGCTTGAGCTTGGCAGCGCTGCCGCCGCGCCCTTCGGCAACGATGATGTCGCCGTTGGGCAAAACGATGGACTGACGTGGAATATTCAGGTCGCTGGCAATTGCCGTGATGCTGAAACCCTCAGGCACGGCAGGCTTCTGATCGCCCCATGCGGTGGGTTCTGCAATCTTCATGCTCGGCAACAGGCCGCGTTGCGGGTCAGGCAGCTTCGGGTCCGGTCCGCGCGCCTGAGTGCTGTCGGCTTCACCACCGCAGGCGCTCAGCAGCAGCGCCATGCTCAATGCAGTCAATGCGTGGATATTTCTCATTCTGCACCTCCGGAACGCAGGCTAGTAAGCCCGGTCCACGTCGCAACGCAGGCCAGAACGGTGACGATGACCGACAGGATCAAGCCCGACGGCATGACCGCCCAAGCGTCTTTCGCATGCTCGAAGGCATTGACCAGACCCAGCACCCAGGTGACCAGCAACAACAGGAAGTACACCACGGGACGACCAGCCTTGTGATCGGCGCGAACCAGATTGACCAACGCGAACAGCAACGCCAGCCCGCAGAACAACAGGCCTCCGGCAATCAGCCAGGCGGCAAAGTTGCTCCACTGAACCTGAAAGGTCTGGTAATAGGCAATATCACTCAGCAAGCCGCCGAGAAACAAAGGCACGGTTCCGGCAAGCAAGGTCGCATGTAGCGGGCCTGGCGTGTAGCGGTAGACGGGATGGGTGGTTACGGTCATGACGGCTCCTTTTCGTTCGGCGACCCTGGATCAACACTCAGTGCGGATGCGCTGGCAGGTCGGGGTCGCGCTGAATGCGCATAAGGAAGGATCATGCTGAGCAAGCGATAGTTCAGCGCTTTTCATTTCGAAATATTTTGAAAATGCTACTCGCGTGCAGTGCGCTTGTTTCGCCGGCAACGCTCAGAGCAATAAAGCACCTCATCCCAGCAGCGCGCCCACTTCTTGCGCCAGGTGAACGGCAGCCCGCAGACCACACAGGTTCTGACTGGCAGCTCGGCCTTTTTCAAAGCGCCTCTCCGGCATCGAGCCTGGCCAACAGATGCTCGCCACGCGCCCACAGCGCCTGCTGTTTGGGCTCAGCCATGCGATCAAGGTTTTTATAGATAATCGCCATGCGCTGATTGCGACGCAACAGGTCGCCATGGCGCATCAGGAAATGCCAGTACAGCGCATTGAACGGACAGGCATCCTCAGTGGTGCTTTCAGTGACCTTGTACGCACAGCCGCGGCAATAGTCAGACATGCGCTTGATGTACTGGCCGCTGGCGCAATAGGGTTTGGAGCCCAGATAGCCGCCATCGGCATGCATGACCATGCCCAGCGTATTGGGCAGCTCGACCCAGTCGAAGGCATCCATGTAGATCGCCAGGTACCACTCGCAGATCTGCTCCGGCACTATCCCGGCAAGCAGGGCAAAGTTGCCGGTCACCATCAGGCGCTGAATGTGGTGGGCGTAGGCATGCTTCAGGCTCTGGCCGACGGCCTGACTCATGCAGTTCATCTGCGTTTCGCCGGTCCAGTAAAACTCGGGCAGCGGCCGGCTGTTACCGAACAGATTGCCGCTCGCGTAATCGGGCATTTTCAGCCAATAGACGCCACGCACATACTCCCGCCAGCCGATCAGTTGGCGAATGAAACCTTCGGCGGCATTCAGCCCCACCCTGCCCGACCAGTACGCGGATTCAACGTCACTGCACACCTGGCGTAAATCCAGCAGGCCGATGTTCAACGCCGCACTGATGCGCGCATGAAACAGAAACGGCTCGTCAGTAGCCATGGCGTCCTGATAATCGCCGAAACCGGCCAGGCCGTAATCCAGAAAGCACTCCCACAGCGCCTGGGCATCGGCATGCGTAACCGGATAGTCGAAATTATCCAGCGAGCCGTAATGGCTGGCAAAGCGCTCACCCACCAGCTTTAGTACCTGGCGGGTGATAGCGTCCGGGGAAAAGCGCATTGGGTAAGGCGCTGCCACGCCCTTGGGCAGTGCCTTGCGGTTCTCGGCATCAAAGTTCCAGGCACCACCGACCGGCGTACCGTCGCCGTTCAACAGCAGCCTGCTTTTGCGGCGCATCTCCCTATAGAAGAACTCCATGCGCAACTGCTTCTTGCCGTGCGCCCACGACGAGAACTCGTCGCGGGAACAAAGAAAGCGCGTATCGGCGTGCCACTGGATGGGCAACCCGCAGTCCTTGATCGACTGTTCCAGACGCCAGTCGCCGCACTCGGTGATGTGCAGCTCTTCTGCTCGCAACAGAGCCTGCCAGCGCTGTAACTCACCCGGCACCGACCCGGTGTTCTGCGGATCATCGAGCATGACGTACTGCACCCGAACACCACGCTCACGCAGCGCCTCGGCAAAATGACGCATGGCACTGAAGATCAGCACGATCTTCTGCGGATGATGCGGCACATGACTCGCCTCTTCCATGACCTCGACCATCAGGACCGTGTCGCGCTCGGGGATCAGACCCGCCAAGGATGCGAGATCGAAGGAAAGCTGATCGCCGAGGATCAGGTGGAGACGAGGGGCTTGGGTCAATGGAAGAGGCTCCGCAGCCATAAAAACTTGTACCAATGTAATTTCATGTACAAGATTTTCATAGCGCTTTTCGATCGGATACCTATCAGACACCCAAAACGACGGCCCCCCGGCCTCAGCGTTGAATGTGAAAATTTTGTTAACTATTTGTTCGCAGTGTCTTTTTCTGTGCGAAACAACCTGTCACACTAATGCGAACCATTATCAACATTATTATCATCCTGCCATGGAGGGCATCAGGGAGTGTCGGGTTCATGTCGGGGCAACAATCGCAAAGCCGTAATCGTTTCACACCGGGTCTGCTGGCCATGGGCATCTGGGCTGCCACTACACAGGCAGCCCTTGGCGCTGAAGAACAGCCCGCCACGACCATGGAGCTGGGCGCCACGCAGATCAGCAGTGATCAACTTGGCTCCACAACCGAGGGCAGTCAGTCCTACACCACCGGCCCGATGCAGACCGCGACCAAGTTGCCGCTGACCATTCGTGAAACGCCGCAGGCCGTGACGGTCGTCACCCGCCAACGCATGGACGATCAGGCCATGACCAGCATCAATGACGTGGTCAGGTATACGCCGGGACTGTTTTTGGACCAGTCCAGCGGACCGGGCCGGCAAACCTACACGTCGCGCGGTTTCGACATCGACAACATCATGTACGACGGCCTGCCCGCCTCCTACTCGGGCTACACGGCAGGCGTTCAACCCAATCTGGCCATGTTCGATCATGTCGAGGTGATCAGGGGCGCGACTGGCCTGGCGACAGGGTCTGGCAATCCTTCGGCAGCGATCAATATGGTGCGCAAACGCCCTACCGCCGTGCCACAGGTCACCCTCACCGGCACGGTCGGGAGCTGGGACGATTACCGTGGCGTCTTCGATGCGTCCGGCCCACTGAACGACAGCCGCACGGTTCGCGGCCGCATAGTCGGCTCCTACCAGGATGCCAACAGCTTCCGCGACAAGGAAAAGAGCGATCACGGCGTGTTCTACGGGGTGGTCGAAGCCGATCTGAGCGACGCGACGACCGCCACCCTGGGCCTGTCTCGTCAGGAAGACCAGACCAACTACTTCTGGGGCGGCCTGCCCTTGGGCGTCGATGGTCACCACCTGAACCTGCCGCGCTCCACCTATTCCGGCTCGGATTGGGAAAACAAGAAAATCCGGATAGACACCATGTTCGGTGAGCTGGAGCACCGTTTCGACAACGACTGGAAATTGCGCGTAGCAGGCTCGAGCTCGTCGCTGGACGGCCTGTTTTCGGGGACCTACCTGTCTCGCTACAACGGCCCGCTGGAAACCACGGCCTACCAGTCGAGGCCGGAAGAGCAGCAGAGCGCCTTCGATGTCTACGCCAGTGGGCCGGTCGAAGCCTTCGGCCGCACTCATGAAGTGGTGGTCGGCACCAGCCGGCGCGTGTACGACCAGACCAGCAAGGAGTACAGCCCCTACGACACCGGTCTGCCCATTGCCGCGCCAAAGCCGGACTTCGTTCGCAATGGCAAGACGCACAGCATCGCCACCCAGGACGCGGTCTATCTCACCACACGCCTGAGCCTGGCCGATCCGCTGACCCTGATCCTCGGCGGCCGTCTGGACTGGTACGACTACGATGACCGCATCGGCGATGAAGACTACAAAGTCACCCGTAACCTGACGCGCTACGCAGGGCTGATCTATAAGCTGGATGAACACCACTCGCTGTACACCAGCTACACCGACGTCTTTCAGCCGCAGAGCGCACAGGACCTGTCCGGCAAGGTGCTCAAGCCGGTGGTCGGCGAAAACTATGAAGTCGGTATCAAGGGTGAATACTTCAACGGCGCCCTCAACACCTCCCTGGCGGTGTTCCAGATCGACCAGAAAAACCTCAAGACCCAGTCACCGACCCAGGCAGGCTGCGCGGTCCTGACCTGTTACGACGCTGCAGGCCTGGTACGCAGTCAGGGCATCGAGATGGAGCTGCAAGGCGCGTTGACCGAGAACTGGCAAGTCGGCGCCGGCTACACCTACGCCCGCACCCACTACATCAAGGATGCCGATCCGGCGAACAAGAACCAGCAATTCAACACCGACACGCCCGAGCATCTGTTCAAGGTATCGACGGTCTATCGCCTGCAGGGTGCACTGGAGAAAATACGCGTCGGTGGCAACGTCTACTGGCAAAGCCGCATGTACAACGACATCGCACTCACCGATGGCAGCTATCGCCTGGAACAGGGCAGCTACGCCGTCGCCGACCTGATGGCGGGGTATCAGGTGAGCAAGAACCTCGACCTGCAACTGAACGCCAACAACATATTCGACCGCACCTACTACACGGCGATTGGCGCCAGCTCGGTCTGGGGCTCCACCGACGTCTACGGCAACCCGCGCAGTTATGCGTTGACGGCCAAGTACAGCTTCTGAACCTGAGCCACGCTGCTACCGGGCATGCTCGGTAGCAGCGTGGTTATCTGAGCGTTTACGCACCGCCTCCAGACCAAACGCCTTCGCCATCCCGCCTGCCCCTTTGGGCGTCAGATACAGTGCTCTGGAATCCAGATGTCGACTTACCCACCCACGCTTGAGCATCAGTTCCAGCAGCGCCGCCGATGTGAGGAGACACTCACTCCAGTCCAGACAGGCGTAGGCATTCTTCGGTGGCGTCAGGACTTTATTCGACGGGCCTGACAGCGACGTGATGATACTGACACTCACTGCCAGTATTCAGGCGTCAGCAATACTTGCGCTCATCAGCACGCGACCCATGTAAAACCATCTAAACCCAAAAAACAGAGTGATCACTCTGCTTTTTAAAAAGAAGATTAATTTCTTTAAAAACACAAAAACCAGAAAAATATTGCCTATTAAAGTTATATTTTGAAATTAAAGCAATACTAAAACCAAATAGCTGCCATTGAATTTTACCCAACCTCAACTATATAAAATTACATTCGTGTATTTTACCTTTCAGCAATTTTCTGTTTGTCACGCACGCCTTGAATGAACTGTCAGCGGCCCTGAGCTGCTGACTTGCCTGTCTGCCTGTTTCATATTTCTGTTTGGAGATTCTCCCGATGGCCAGCCCCCTGCTGCCTGTTGTTGCCACTTTACTGATGTCCCTTGCCGCCCTCCCGGTGTCTGCCGCTGACGGGCAGAACCCGCTGCCATCCACGTCGAGCGAGCGCCGCGCAGAGGTCGACGCCCAGCGTGAGCAGATCACGGGTGCCGACGTTGCCGTACAGAAAACGCCCAACGGCGCGCAAACGGTGGTGGATGCACCGATCGACACTGCTGACGCCCCTGCCGGCAATGAAGACCACTGAGTGACCCACTGACTGCAACCGATCAATCAATGAATGACGTAAGGAATAACTCCGTGTCCATGATCAAACAAGGCCTGGGCCTGAGCCTGTTGGCGCTCGGTATCGCCCAGGCAGGCAGCGTATTCGCTGTCACGCCGATGACCGGCAATGAAGTGGAAGCGCGCGTAGGCGCGATGCTGGACAACATGACGCAATCGGAAAAAATCAATTTTTCGCGCGTTGACGACGGCCGCATGATTCCCAAGCTGGACAAGTTCAACCTGCAAGGCACGGTCGCCTATGACTCGGCCATGGGCGTACTGGTCGGCGGCAAGACGTTCGGTGCGCAGTACCCTTCGCCGTCAGCACTCGCAGCCACCTGGAGCATCAATCGCGCCAAGGAATTCGGTCTGGCCATCGGCTACGAAACCCGCATCGCGGGTGGGCAGCAGATGCTGTCACCAGCCATCAACCTGTACCGCACGCCGTTCAACGGCCGGGCGGCTGAGTACATGAGCGGCGAAGATCCGTTTCTCGGCGCAGTACTGGCACCAGCCGTCACCAACGGTATCCAGGTTCAAGGCGTCCAGGCGGCCGCCAAGCATTACCTGATGAACGAGCAGGAAGCGAACCGTCATTATCTGGATGTGAAGATAGACGAACGAGCGATGCAGGAGCTGTACCTGCCGGGCTTCGAATCGCTGGTCAAGAACTCGAATATCGCCTCGATCATGTGCGGCTACAACAAGATCAACGGCGAATACGCGTGTGAAAACCATCACCTCATCACCGATATCCTCAAAGGCCAGTGGGGCTTTCAGGGTAACGTCATGAGCGATTTCAACTCGGTTCAGGACGCCTTCAAAGGCGCCTGGGCCGGCACCGATATCGACATGCCCAGCGGCCTTCAGTTTACCGAAGCCAAACTGCTGCCTTATGTCTGGAACGGTCAGCTGCACCAGAACGTAATCGACGACAAGGTGCGCAGGAACCTGAGAGCGCTGGTCAGCTACGGTTTTGACAAGGGGATCAACAAGGCGCAGCCACTGGAGCATCGTGAATACGGTCAACTGGCGGCCTTGAACGTGGCCAGAGAATCGATCGTCCTGCTGCGCAACGAGCCAGTGGACGGGCAGAAACCTCTACTGCCGTTGCCGAGAAACGCGAAGATCGCCGTCATTGGCGACATGGCCATGCAGCCGCCGACCGCGCCGTTCGGTACTGCCTATTCGGCGCCGGCCAGTTATGTCACCGAAGTGAGCGGACTCAAGCAACTGGCGTCTGACCCGTCCAACGTGGACTACCTGCCACAGATGAGCCTCAACCCTAAATCGTCGGTCTGGTATCAGCCAGGCAGTGACCAGCAGGCGATCAGCAATACCGGCGTAAAAGCCGAGTACTACGCCAACACCTCGCTGTCCGGCGACCCGGTGGCAACTCGCATCGAGCCGGGCGTCAACCTGGACTGGATTACCAACACCAACGTCACTGATTACGGCAGCAGCGCGGTCAACGGCTACAGCCCTTCAGCCGGTTCGTTCTCGGCCCGTTTCACTGGCAAGATCAAACCGACGATCACCGGGCCGCAGGTGTTCAAGGTCCGTGCGGACGGTGCCTATAAACTCTGGATCAACGATGAGCTGGTGCTTGAAGATGAAGGCGCGCAAGTCTCGTTCGACCTGATCCCAGTCGTGCCGCGCACCGTCAAGACACCGAATCTCAAGGCTGGCAGCGAATACAACGTGCGCCTCGAATACCGCCGGCTCAAGGGCAACTTCACTCCGGTACTGGGCGGCATGAACGGCGTACAGATGAGCTGGGCAGCGTTGCGACCACCGAAGAATCTGGGGGATTACGACGCTGTCGTGGTAGCCGCCGGCAATAACTTCGAATACGAGGGTGAGTCGCTCGATCGTCCGTTCGAACTGCCGCAATTCCAGTCCGAGCTGATCGGTTTCATTCAGAAAGCCAACCCGAAAACCATCGTGGTACTGCACGGTGGCGGTGGCATGGACATGCAGCCGTGGGCTGACAAGGTAGCCGCGTCTCTGCACGCCTGGTATCCAGGGCAACAGGGCGGTCAGGCACTGGCTGAAATACTGTTCGGCAAGGTCAATCCATCGGGCAAGCTGCCGATCACGCTGGACAAGAAGGCACAGGACAATCCGAGCTATGCGTCGTACTCGAACCCGGTGCCGTACTATTTCAGCAGCCCTAATCCGCCTGTCGAGATGAGCTACAGCGAAGGCCTGTACCTGGGCTATCGCGGTTACGACAAGAAGCACACCAAACCGCTCTACCCATTCGGTTTCGGGCTTTCGTATACCACCTATGCGTACAGCGATCTGAAGCTGTCGAGCAACGTGCTGGCACCGGGCGCGACCATTCAGGCGTCGTTCACGGTGACCAACACGGGTGACAAGGCCGGTTTTGAAGTGGCTCAGTTGTACGTGCAGCCTTCAAAGCCGCTGGTTGATCGTCCAGAGAAAGAGCTGAAGGGCTTTTCCAAGGTTTACCTGAAGCCTGGCGAAAGCAAGACCGTGACCATTGCGCTGGACTCGCGCTCGTTCGCGTACTACTCAGCCAACTCGGTGAGCTGGAACGTTGACCCTGGCAAGTTCAAGGTGCTGGTGGGCAAGGACTCGGAAAACCTGACGCTCGACCGCACGGTTGTAGCGCTGTACCCGGAGCAATTGACCACTCGCGACTCCAACCCGCTGCCGATCCCCCTGCGCAAGGCCGTACAGGTCAAGGCAGAACAGGCTTACTAAGCCAACGGCATCGGTGGTCGACAGGACCACCGATGCCTGCCTGGCAAACGCTCGCAGCTCAGCGTGCCGCCAGATCCCGCGCCAGTCGTTCGAGAAATCTGGCAAACCCCTCCTCTATCTGCACATCCCCTGGCGCTCGAAGCCATTGAATCTGCATGCCATCCATCATGGCGGCTATCTCAAGGCTGATCTGCCTTGCGTCGATATCCGCCCGAATTTCGCCTGCCTCGACCAGCAACTTCAGATGCGCCTGAAGATGGCCGTGCACAATCGCAAAACGCTCGCTGAACCAGCGGTGTGCAGGATGCGTGACCGACAGACTTTCAGTGTTGATGATCATCAGCGCCTGGCTGACCGCGGCGTCTTCGATACTGAAACTCATGACCTGCTTCAGAAACGACAGGAACCCCTGCAGAGAAGCGACCTGATCGGCATCCTGCAGCCGGCCGGCAATGTACTGGTCGCGATGTTCGAGAACAGCTTGCAGCAGCACCAGTTTGGTCGGGAAGTGGTGCAGCAGGCCGACCTGAGAGAGACCTGCCACCTTGGCAATGTTGGTCAGCGAGGCGCCGGCATACCCATCCCGAGCGAAAAGGGTCATGGCCGCCTTGATGATTTCGGCCTTGCGCACCTCGCCCTTGGGCAGGCGACGCTTGGTGGGTGCAGGAGTAGCGGAACTGTTTGCATCGATGGACATACGAAGGGCACGTTTCGCATAACGAAAGGGTAAATCCTAGCACGCGTTCCGAAGAACCCCGAAAAAAGGCTGACTCGAAAGCCCCACCCGCATCAGGTAATGAGCAATGTGTGCAGCCTGCAAACAAAGTTGTTACCCAGGCCTGACATTCTCTAAAGAAAGCCGCCCCCAGGCCGATGAATACCCGGGAAAATCGCTGCGCCTTTGAACATGTCCCCGGAACCGGCGCAGGACACAATGGCTGTTTTAAATTCTGATCCTTCGAAACCCGATTCGTCGGCAGGTGTCCACTGACGCAGCCACTGCGCTGCAGTCACGGCAGGACGTGAGCTCAGGCGCGGCAATGACTGTATGGTGGTCGCCATAGAAAGACGCCCATCAGGCACTGCCTGCCGAGGGAAAGCAGACCGTGCAAAGCAGGCCATCGGCAAGTTTCCGCCCATGCCAAACATAACGTGTGAGCGGGAGGCGCTCTGAAAGACCTGACAAGAGAAGAGCTGGAGGCGCAGATCGTGGACCTGCGCAGAATGCTTGAAGAAGCCGGCATCGACGCCGCAACGAATACCTGTCGACCCGCAGCCGTCGCCCGGGCGGCACGCCAGCGCGCAGTCTTTGACAGCGCGATGGATTTCGCCATGATCCTGACCGATGGCAACGGCATCATCACCGACTGGAACCCGGGCGCAGAGCAGGTTCTGGGCTGGACCCAGGAAGAGATGGTCGGTCAGAGCGCCAAGCGTTTCTTTACGCCCGAAGACCTGGCCAGCAACCGGGTCGAACATGAAATGCAGCTTGCGCTGAGCGTAGGCCGGGCGTCGGACGAGCGCTGGCACCTGCGCAAGGACGGTGAGCTGTTCTGGGCATCAGGCGAGATGATGCCGCTCTACGATGAGAACAATACCCACCTCGGTTTCGTGAAAATCCTGCGCGACCGTACCCGCGAGCATCTGGCCGGCCGCGCGACCGAAGAAGCCCAGGAACGTTACCGGCTGGCCGCCAAGGCGACCAATGACTCGATCTGGGACTGGGACTTTGCAACCAATCTGGTGCTCTGGAACGACGCGCTGGAAGAGGCTTACGGCCACCCGCTGGCAACGCTGGACAAGTCCGGTGACTGGTGGATGGGCCAGATCCATCCCGACGACCGCACCCGCGTATACAACTCCATTCATGCCGTGATCGACGGCAATGGCACTGCCTGGACAGACGAATACCGCTTTCGTCGTCTGGACGGGTCCTATGCCGACGTACTGGACCGCGGTCATGTGATACGCGATATCGACGGCCAGGCGGTGCGCATGATCGGCGCAATGCTCGACATGTCGCAGATGCGCAAGGCCGAGACGGCGCTGCGCCAGAGCGAAGAGCGCTCGAGGGCCATGCTGGAGACCATCGAAGCCGCATTCGCCATCATTCAGGTCAGGTTCGATGCCGATGACAGCCCGGTGGACTACCGCTTCATCGAGGCCAACCCTGCCTTTGAACGTCAGGCCGGTGTCGATTTGCGCGGCAAGTGGGTGACCGAGTTCGCGCCGGACCTGGAGCGGTTCTGGTTCGAAGCCTATGGCAACGTCGCCAAAACCGGCGAGCCTGCCAGCTTCGAGAACTATGCCAAGGCGTTCGAGCGCTGGTTCGAAGTCAAGGCGGTGCGTGTCGGTGAACCGGCTGATCGGCAGATTGCGGTGATCTTCAGCGATGTGACGGCGCGACGCGATGCCGAGGAGCGCTTGCGCACCAGCGAGGCCGTCGCACGCGAAAACATCGACCGCGTTCAGCTCGCCCTGGCCGCCGGTGCAATCATCGGCACCTGGCACTGGGACTTGCCGACCGATCGCTTTACCGTCGACGAAGCCTTCGCCAAGGCCTTCGGTCTGGACCCCGCGCTGGGCCGTGAAGGCCTGAGTCTGGAGCAAGTCATTGCCACTGTTCACCCGGAAGACAAGCAAGGCCTGATCACTGCGATCAATGCGGTCATCACCAACGGGCGTGTTTACGCCCACCAGTACCGCGTTCGTCGTACTGATGGCATCTACTACTGGATCGAAGCCAACGGCCGGGTCGACCGGGCCGAGGATGGCACGCCACTGAGCTTCCCCGGCGTGCTCATCAACGTTGACGAACGGCGCGCCGTGGCGGCAGAACGCGACCGTGCCACTGCCGCGCTGCGTGCCCTCAACGACACGCTTGAGCAACGCGTGGCAGCGCGCACCACCGAGCTCATGCAGGCCGAAGAGAAGCTGCGCCAGTCGCAGAAAATGGAAGCGGTCGGGCAACTGACCGGTGGCCTCGCCCACGACTTCAACAACCTGCTGGCAGGCATTTCCGGGGCTCTGGAACTGATGGGCACCCGGATCGAGCAAGGGCGCTGGGGCGAGGTCGACAAGTACATCGTGACGGCCCAGGGCGCGGCCAAACGTGCCGCGGCTCTGACGCACCGGCTGCTGGCCTTCTCTCGCCGCCAGACCCTGGACCCGCAGCCGACTGACGTGAACAGGCTGATGAAAGGCATGACCGACCTGATCCAGCGCACCGTCGGCCCCAGCATCGTGGTCGAGACCCTGGGTGCCACGGGGCTGTGGCCGACACTGGTCGACGCCAGCCAGCTGGAAAACGCGCTGCTGAACCTGTGCATCAACGCCCGCGATGCCATGCCGGACGGCGGACGCATCACCATCGAGGCGAGCAACCGCTGGATAGACGGCGATGTGGCACGCGCACACGATATGCCTGAGGGCCACTATCTGTCGCTGTGCGTCACCGATACCGGTACCGGCATGACGCCTGATGTCATCGCCAAGGCATTCGACCCGTTCTTCACCACCAAGCCCATTGGCCAGGGCACCGGGCTGGGTCTGTCGATGATTTACGGGTTCGCCAATCAGTCTGGCGGACGGGTGCGTATTCAGTCAGAGGTCGGCAAGGGAACCGCGATATCCCTGTACCTGCCTCGCTACGACGGCACTGCGGCCAGAGACGAAGGCGATGTGCACAAGGCACCGTTCGAGTTCACCCAGTCCGGGGAAACCATCCTGATCGTGGACGACGAACCCACGGTGCGCATGCTGCTCACCGACGCCCTCGGCGACCTGGGCTATACGCTGATCGAAGCCGCCGACAGCCTGGCTGGCCTCAAGCTGCTGCGTTCGGATGTGCATATCGACCTGCTCATCACTGACGTGGGTTTGCCGGGCGGCATGAACGGACGACAAATGGCCGATGCCGGACGCGAGGTCCGCCCGCATCTGAAAACCCTGTTCATCACCGGCTACGCGGAAAACGCCGCCATCGGTGACGAACAGCTCGGGCCAGGAATGCGCGTACTGACCAAGCCGTTTGCGATTGAAGCGTTGGCCGCCAGAGTCCAGGAACTGATGGGTGCCTGAGTAAACGGCCCGGTGCAACCCTGCCCCGGGCCGTCAACATTGAGCGCTGCGCAAACCCGGTGCTAACATGCGCGACCGCCATGCAGGCAAGGGAATAACCGGGTCATGAGCAGTATCCGCGAGCGCAACAAAGAACTCATCCTGCGCGCTGCCAGCGAGGAATTCGCCGACAAGGGCTTCGCCGCCAGCAAGACCAGCGATATCGCGGCCAAAGCCGGTGTCCCCAAGCCCAACGTCTATTACTACTTCAAATCCAAGGAAAACCTCTATCGCGAGGTGCTGGAAAGCATCATCGAGCCCATTCTGCGTGCGTCGACGCCCTTCAACCCCGAAGGCGTGCCTGCCGAAGTCCTCAGCCGCTATATCCGTTCGAAAATCCAGATTTCCCGTGATCTGCCCTTCGCCTCGAAAGTGTTCGCCAGCGAGATCATGCATGGCGCCCCGCACCTGACAGCGCAGCAGATCGAACAGCTCAATGGCCAGGCACGGCACAACATCGAATGCATCCAGGCCTGGATCGACAGCGGACAGATCGCCCCGCTCGATCCTCATCACCTGATGTTCACCATCTGGGCCGCGACCCAGACCTACGCCGATTTCGACTGGCAGATCGCAACGGTCACCGGCAAGGCAAAACTGCAGGATGCCGATTACGAGGCGGCCACCCGGACCATCCTCAGGCTGGTGCTCAAAGGCTGCGAGCCGGACCGCTGAACCCACCCTGCTTTCCTGCAGACGCAAAAAACCCGCCGAAGCGGGTGGTTTTGCAACATGACCATTCCGACATCCTGTCAGTAGCCTCCTGGCAATGGTCGATCCTCCCTGATCACTGCGGCGTTCCTTCGCTGCAGCTGTTGAATTGGATCCTACATTCACTGAGGGTCAGTCGATAGAGCCAATCGCGTCTGTTGCTGTAAGCCTTTCGCCATACCCGTGTACGCCGCTAAAAAGTGTGACCGACCGCTCATGTTTGGTCATTACGCGCCGAGATGCTTGAAAGGCCCTGAATCGCGCGCTGCGCGGATCAGAGTCATCAGAAGAAAAAAAATAATGCATGGGATGCCGATCATGAGTATGCGCAGTTTGTCCATCAGCCGCCGTCTGTGGCTGATTCTTGTCGTTTCAGTACTGATGCTCTTCGTCCTTTCGGCGACGCTGCTCAGGCAACTGCATAATGACCTGTATCAGGCCAAGGCCGAGAAAACCATGCATGTGGTGCAGACGGCCAGCGGCATCCTCTCCTTCTATCAAGGGCTTGAAGCCGCCGGCGGCATGACCCGCGAGGCTGCGCAACAGCAAGCCTTGAAAGAGATAAAGAGCCTGCGTTACAGCCAGAGCGACTACTTCTGGATCAACGACCTGCGCCCGGTGATGATCATGCACCCCACCAACGCCAAGCTCGAAGGCCAGGATCTATCGACCATCAAGGACCCGGACGGCTTTGCGGTGTTCAATGAAATGGTCACGCTGGTCAAAGCCCAGGGTGCCGGGATGGTCAATTATCGCTGGCCCAAGCCCGGTGCCAGCGAGCCGGTGAAAAAGACCTCCTACGTGCAGCTGTTTCAACCATGGGGCTGGATTCTGGGGTCCGGCGTTTACGTGGATGACGTAGCGGCGGAGTTCAAGACCCAACTGTGGAACGCCGGGATGTTCATCGCCGGCATCGTGCTGATCATGGTGTTGCTGCTGGTCACGATCGTACGCAGCATTGTGCGCCCTCTCAGAGCGGCGGTCGGTGCGATGGCCAGCATTGCCAGTGGCGAGAGCGATCTGACCCGCACGCTGGAAACCCACGGCAAGGATGAAATAACCGAGCTGGGTACGCACTTCAATGCCTTTGTCGCCAAGCTGCGCAATGTCGTCGGTCAGTTGCAGCACTCGGCTGTGGCGCTGGGCCAGGCCTCGACCGATCTGGGCAGCAACGCTGAACAGGCGCAGAGCCGCAGCGAGCAACAATCGCAACAGATGGACCTGGTTGCCACTGCGGTCAACGAAGTGACCTACGGCGTGCAGGACGTGGCCAAGAACGCTGAACATGCCGCCAGCGAAATGCGCGATGCCGAGTCGCAGGCACAGCAGGGGCAAATCAATATCGATAACAGCCTGCGCCAGATCGAACACCTCTCCAGCACCATCGGTCAGGCCGTGCAAGTGATGCAGAGCCTGGCCAGCGAGAGCACGCAGATCGGCAGCGTACTGGAAGTGATCAGTTCGATTGCCGAGCAGACCAACCTGCTGGCGCTGAATGCCGCCATCGAAGCCGCGCGTGCCGGCGAGCAGGGCCGCGGCTTTGCCGTAGTGGCCGACGAAGTGCGTCTGCTGGCCCAGCGCACGCAGAAATCGACCGCAGAAATCCAGTCAATGATCGAACGCCTGCAAAAGCATTCCGATGCAGCGGTCAAGGTGATCGGTGACAGCAGCCGCTCTTCGCAGTTGACCATCGAGCAGGCCAATCAGGCCGGCCAGAGCCTGACCTCCATCAGTCAGGCGCTGCGCAACCTCAACAGCCTGAATGCATCGATCGCCAGCGCCACCCTGCAGCAGACGCACGTGGTGGATGACATCAACCAGAATGTCACCCAGGCCGCGCAACTGTCCCAGAGCACCGCACTGGCCGCCGAACAATCGACTTCGGCCAGTCTGCACCTGCGCGGGTTGAGCGAAGAGTTGAACACCTTGCTGAAGCAGTTCCGGGTTTAAATCTGCATTGTGATTGGGGTGTCACGGAACCTCGTGCGCCTCTTGTTGCCTGAGACCTGCTTATTCAACCGCTCATTAGCTGCTTATTTAATTGCAGGGGGTCACATGCGCACACTGGAACTGGCAGGCAGAACCGTACCAGTGCTGGGTCAGGGCACCTGGCACATGGGTGAAAAAGGGCATCAGCGCTCGGCAGAAATCGCCGGCCTGTGCCTCGGTATCGAACAGGGCCTGACCCTGATCGACACCGCCGAGATGTACGCCGATGGCGCTGCCGAGGAAATCGTCGGGCAAGCCATTGCCGGACAGCGGGACAAGGTATTCGTGGTCAGCAAGGTCTACCCGCACAACGCCAGCCGCGCCGGTATTCCAACCGCGTGCGAGGCCAGCCTGCGGCGAATGAACACCGACTACATCGATCTGTACTTGCTGCACTGGCCAGGCCAGTACCCGCTGACCGAGACGGTCGAGGCATTCGAGCGTCTGCGTGAAGCGGGCAAAATCGGTGCCTGGGGGGTGTCCAACTTTGATGTGCCGGACATGATCGAGCTCAACAACCCGCGTTGTGCCACCAATCAGGTGCTCTACAACCCGGAGCAGCGCGGCATCGAGTTCGACCTGATGCTGTGGAGCGCAGACCGTCATCTGCCCTTGATGGCTTACTGCCCGATCGGCCAGGCTGGCGATCTGCTCTACCACCCTGCCCTGCACGAAATCGCCAAACGCCACGATGCAACACCGGCGCAGATTTCCCTGGCGTGGGTGCTTCGCCAGGACAACATGATCGCCATTCCCAAGGCGACCAACCCGGAACACATCCGTCTGAACATCGCTGCCGAGCAGATTCGTCTGACCGAGCGCGATCTGGCCGATATCGATCTGGCATGGCCTGCGCCGACTCGCAAGGTGCCACTGGCGATGGTCTGACCGCTGTCGAGGCGGTAGCGAGCTGTCGATTGACTGAACGGCTGCCCATGCAGTCGTTTCTCGATCTGGCGGATGTCACACCCGGCAACAAGCTGTCACAAATATGAAATAACGCCTTGTCATCATGCGGCCTTCGCCTCCCCTGCCCGGGCCAGGCCGCACGTGGACAGCCATGAACCACAGTATCGCTCACCACCATCAGGACTCCGACCTTTTCGGTCTGCTCTACGGCTTCCGTTTTCGCCACGGTGAAAGTGGCCAGGAAATCGGTTCGGCCGCCGCGCTGGATTACCTGCAAAACCCTCCCGAAGAAAACGGCTTCATCTGGCTGCACCTGAACCTCTCGCACGCGGCCTGCGAACGCTGGATGAAAGCCCAGCTGGACCTTCCGGAAGAGTTTTTCGAAGCATTGCACGAGGGCTCGCGTTCGACGCGGATCGAGCACGTGGATACCACGCTGCTGGCGGTCGTCAACGATGTGGTGTTCGACTTCAACAGGCTCTCGACGGATATTTCCACCCTGTGGGTCTGTGCCCGCCAGCGTTTGCTGATCACCGCCCGGCTGCAGCCGCTGCGTTCGGTGGACAAGCTGCGCTCGGCGGTCAAGCGCGGCGAGCAATTCGACTCACCGCTGGAGCTCCTCGCCCACCTGCTGAGCGACCAGGGCGAAGTGCTGACGCAGTTCCTGCGCAAGACCAGCGTCAACGTCGACCGCATCGAAGATCAGTTGCTTTCGCAGCGACTGAGCAACAATCGCTCCGAACTCGGCGCCATGCGCCGGGTGCTGGTCCGTCTGCAACGCCTGCTGGCGCTGGAACCCGGTTCGTTGATGCGCCTGTTGCACAAACCTCCGCAATGGCTGCGCGAACAGGATGTCCAGGCGTTGCGTCAGTCCATCGAAGAGTCCTCACTGGTGATCAACGACCTGACGGCGCTGGGCGAGCGCATCAAACTGTTGCAGGAAGAAATTGCCGCCAACCTCAACGAACAGAGCAGTAGAACCCTGTTTACCCTGACCGTGGTGACTGTTCTGGCCTTGCCGATCAACATCGTTGCCGGGTTTTTCGGCATGAACGTGGGCGGCGTACCGCTGGCCTCTGACCCTGAGGGCTTCTGGATTCTGGTGGCGCTGGTCGCGACCTTCACGCTGGTCGCCGGGCGCTGGGCATTCCGCAAACGCGGCGATTACTGAATCAGCACCCGCACCCGCCGGTTGTCAGAAAACCGGCGCAAAAGCGCAATCAATTGTTACATGTCTCACCGCTGTCACATTTTGCAATGACCATGTCAATATTCTTTCAATCCAGGATTGCGAACATGGCTACAAACGCACTGTCTCCAGACGCTCTCGGCAAGGCGAGCCTGTCAGCGAGTCAATTCGGTCGCAAGCCCAGCCGAATGACCATGATACTTTTCTTCACGATACTCATCGCAGGCTTGCTGTTCACCGGCTACAGCCTCAAACAGGACGTTGACGACATGGGCACGGTGGTCACCACCTGGACCCCGTTCGTGCTGTTGGGTGTAGCGTTGCTGATCGCCTTGGGCTTCGAGTTCGTCAACGGCTTTCATGACACGGCCAACGCGGTCGCCACCGTGATCTACACCCACTCCCTGCCGCCCGGCTTTGCAGTGGTCTGGTCAGGCTTCTTCAATTTTCTCGGCGTGATGTTTTCCAGCGGCGCGGTGGCATTCGGCATCATTGCCCTGCTGCCGGTGGAACTGATCCTGCAAACCGGCTCATCGGCGGGCTTCGCGATGATCTTCGCGCTGTTGATCGCGGCGATCATCTGGAACCTCGGCACCTGGTGGCTGGGTCTGCCGGCGTCCTCGTCACACACGCTGATCGGTTCGATCATCGGGGTCGGCATCGCCAACGCCCTGATGCACGGCCGCGACGGCACCAGCGGCGTGGACTGGTCCCAAGCCACCAAGATCGGTTACTCACTGCTGCTCTCGCCCCTGGTGGGCTTCGGCTGTGCGGCGTTGCTGTTGCTGGCCATGCGCATGTTCATCAAGAACCGCGCGCTGTACAAGGCTCCGGAAGGCAATGCGCCGCCACCGTTGTGGATTCGCGCCATGCTGATCGTGACCTGCACGGGCGTGTCGTTCGCGCACGGCTCCAACGACGGGCAGAAAGGCATGGGCCTGATCATGCTGATTCTGGTCGGCACACTGCCGATGGCTTATGCGCTGAACCGCACCATGCCCGCCGAACAGGCTACCCAGTTCGCTGCTGTGGCTGAAGTAACCCAGCAGGCGTTGCTCCGCAGCGTCCCTCAACCGGCCCCCGGGGATGCGCGCAAGACGCTGTCGGATTACTTGGTCAGCAAGGAAGCGAGCCCTGAACTGATCCCTGCGCTGGCGGTGATGGCTGGCAAGATCGGCGATCAGGTCGCCAGTTATGGCTCGCTGTCGAAGGTGCCTGCGGAAGCCGTGACCAACGTGCGTAACGACATGTACCTGACCTCGGAAACCATCCGCCTGATGGAAAAAAACAAGGTCGGCGATTTCGACGCGAATACCAAGACCAAGCTTGAGGCGTTCAAGGGGCAGATCGACAGTGCCACGCGGTTCATTCCGACCTGGGTCAAGATTGTCGTGGCCATCGCCCTGGGGCTGGGCACGATGGTCGGCTGGAAGCGTATCGTGGTGACGGTGGGCGAGCGCATCGGCAAGACGCACATGACTTACGCCCAGGGCGCGTCGGCAGAGGTTGTGGCGATGTTCACGATCGGCGCGGCGGACATGTATGGGCTGCCGGTATCCACAACCCATGTGCTGTCGTCCGGCGTGGCCGGTTCGATGGTCGCCAATGGCTCGGGGCTGCAGATGCGTACCCTGCGTAATCTGGCCACTGCCTGGGTGCTGACCCTGCCGGCGGCGATCCTCTTGTCAGGTTCGTTGTATTGGGTGTTCAGCAAGCTGTTCTGATGCCTGCTGCGCCCGCCCCCGCTTTGACTATCGTGCCGACGCTCTGCGTCGGCATGCAGTTCGTGACGCTCTGCGTTAGCAATCTCTGATGCGAAACAATGCTATGAGTTACCCATCAGCCGCTGCCAACGAAGTGCTTTTCGAGCGCGATGGCACTGACGACGCAGAGTGCGACGTTAGTGACGGCTGAGTCCTGGCGCTGATCCGGGGGTAGCCTGGCAGGACGCCAGGCTAGCTGCACCGGGCCATGGATGGCGCGTTGCGGCGACCCCCGGATCAGTGACAGGGCGAAGGAACCCGACGAAGTCGGGCCGGAAACCGGAGCGAAAGGTTTTGGTTACTTTGGCCTCATCAAAGTAACTCGCCGAGGGGCGAAAAGGTGACCTGAGTCGAACCCGAATCCACCTGATATCGCAGAACCGCTGTGTGACGCGGAGCGTCATGAACTGCATGCCGACGCGGAGCGTCGGCACGATAGTCAACTTGCATCGGATCGAATCCTGCTCGCGTCCAGCAATCAGCGATCATCCAGAGGCTCAGCGCACCGCCGGATCAGGCGGCACATCGCCGTCCGCGCTGGTGTCGATGCTCACGACCACCGACATCCCTGGCCGCAGGTGCTCAAGCATGGGCTGATCGGCATCGACCACGATGCGTACCGGGATACGCTGGGAAATCTTCACGAAGTTGCCGGTGGCGTTGTCGGCGGGCAGCAGGCTGAATTCAGAGCCGGCAGCGGGCGAAATTCTTTGTACGTGGCCGTGCATCTCGTGGCCATCGAGCGCATCGACGGTAAAGCTCACCGGCTGGCCCAGGCGCACGTTGGCCATCTGGGTTTCTTTCATGTTCGCCACGATCCAGCGCTGCTCGGGCACCAGCGCCATCAATTGCGCGCCCGAATTGACATAGGCACCCAGACGTACGCCAATCTGCCCCAACTGCCCGTCCCGCGGGGCAACGATACGGGTGTTGTCCAGGTCTATGCGCGCCAGCTCGATCGCCGCCTGCGCATTGGTGACCGAGGCTTCCAGTGAGCCACGGTTGACGATGACGGTCTGCAGGTCCTCACGGGCGATCTGCAAGACTGCCCTGGCTTCGGCAACGGCGGCGTTTGCCTGCGCATCGGCGGCACGCGTGACATCCAGCTCGCTTTTCGAAACCGAACCGTCGGTCACCAGCGCCTGATTGCGCCGCAGATCGGCGGCGCTCTTGCGGCTCTGGGCGATGCTGTTCTGCAGTTCGGCCTGACGCTGGCCGATGGTGGCTTCGGCACTGCGCCGTTGTTGCAGATTATTGGCCAGCGAGGCCTTCTGCACAGCCAGTTGTGCAATGGCCTGATCCAGGCGCTGACGATAGATACGGTCATCCAGACGCACCAGCAAATCACCGGCCTTGACGAACTGGAAGTCCTGCACCGGCACCTCGTAGACATAGCCGCTCAGTTGCGGCCCGATCAGCGTGGTCTGGCCCTTGACCTGCGCGTTCTCGGTGCTCTCGATCGGGCTGGCAAACGGGGGCAGTTGCCAGGCGTACAGCACCACCAGCACCCCGGCCAGGGCGACGGCGCCGAAAATCACGGAAGACACGACACGCTTGCGGGTCGAGCGCGGCTTGCTGGTCACCGGGGACGTCAACGGTGCCGGTGGCGGCGAGTTGCGCGGGGCTTCGGTATCTGGGGTCTTGGATTCGGTCATGAAGATTTAACGCCGGAGTTGGATACGGAGGGCGAAGCAGCAGGTGCAACGGGTGCCAGCGCCAGAGGTTGAGTGGTCATTTTCAGCCACAGGACCCGGGCTGAAATCCAGATCATGGTCAGCACCGCAATCAGCGCGATCAGCATGAACACATCGTTGTAGGCCAGCACATTGGCCTCCCGGGTCGCGGCCGTGGCCATCGCGCGGATGCCCTGACTGTTGCGCAATGACGGGTCGGCGAGCACCGAGCTGTAACTGGCGCTGTAGCTCTGCAGTCGCGCCTGAACCAGCGGATCGATGAGGGTCAGGTGTTCAACGATGTAACTGGAATGAAATTTCTCGCGCACCACCTGAAAGGTGCCCAATGCAGCAGACCCGATCAGCCCGCCGATGTTCTGGGTGATCCCGAACAACACCGAAAAGCTGACCATGTTGCGCGGGTTCGCCAACACCCCGCTGATCCCCAGCACCAGGGTGGGCCCGAGGAAAAACGTGCCGCCGAACGCCAACAGAAACTGGCTGAGGTACATGTTCGATTGGCGGGTCAGGTTGGTGGAATGACTGTCCATCCAGGCCCCCACTGCCATCATCGCCAGAGAGATCAGCAAGGGTTTGATCAGATGCGCCGGGTTGATGGTCAGCGCACTGACCGCCAGCCCCGAGACGCTGCCGAGCAACATCACCAGATACAAGGTGTGCAACTGCTGACTGCCCATATTCAGCGCTTGAAGAAAACCGACAGCACCGACCGACTGTTCGGACAGCACCACGCGAAACAGGATAACCGCCAGGCCCAGACGCAGGATCGCCCCACTGCCCAGCCAGCGCGTGATCAGCAACGGATTGCTGCGGTTATGCTCGATAGCCAGCCCGGTGCAGATCAGCGCAATCGATGCCGCTGAGGCGATACCCAGCCACTGCGCTTCCAGCCACCACTCTATACGCCCCAGCGACAGCACCGCACAGAACAGCGCAAAGCCGCTGGCCAGCAGGCCGAAGGTCAGGAAATCGAGCTTCTCGAACGCCTTGAAGCGATCACCCGGCGGCAGTTTGAGCAGCAGCACGCAGCCCAGCGAGAGCAGCGCCATGCCCAGTTCGAACAGGTACAGGCCACGCCATTGGGCAATCTGCAGCAAGTCTTCAGACACCAGCCGGGCCAGCGGTGTTGCCAACTGAGCGGTGCCAATCCCCAACACCAGCGCCTTGAGCCGCCACTTCTGCGGGAAAGCCTGAATCATGTAATACAGCCCGAGAGTGCTGAGCGCAGCGCCGACCATACCGTGTGCCGCACGTACAGCGATGGCCGAATCGATGTCGTTGACGAACAGATGCGCCAGCGTCACCAGCGCATACAGCACCAGAAACAGCTCGGTGAACGCGCGCAGGCCGAATTGCTGACGAAACTTCACCAGCAGCAGATTCATCGACACGTTAGTCATGATGTAGGCCGCCGGCAGCCAGGCGATGTCCTGCGATGTCGCCCCCAGCGCGCCCTGCAAATACGGCAGGTTGGCGACTACCAGCGCATTACCGAGGCCGCCGGTCAGCGCGACGATCACCCCCACGATAGCAAACGCCCAACGCCGCGCGGTCGAATGCAGTGGCGTCGACGGCGAGCCGGGCATGGTCGGACGCTCGTGGGCGGCCCACTCGCGCGGGGCATACTTATGGCTCATAAACGACTGGCACGGGGACTTTCATGGGGTACACCTGAGGAATTCCCTTTTGTGACATTAATGACACTCATAATACTCATCCGCCAGGCAATGATTCGTATCGGTCAGTCCAATACCGCAACGCTCAGGCACTTGCGAAGGCGTTAAACAGTGGCTATCTGAAACTTCAGACTATGCTTAAACGCAGTTTTGCTTTGCACATTTGCGCTGCTACGATCTTCTGCGACGCTCGAATGCTCGAATAAGAAAAAAGCGCAACCGAACAAGGAGTTCAGAATGAGTTCACAGGTTTCATCCGCCCGCCCGGTTCGACCTTCCGCCAGCCGGGATTCGATCGTTATCGACGTGCGTAACCACATCGGACACTTGACCCTCAATCGTCCGGAAGGCCTGAACGCAATCGATCTGGACATGGTCCGCACACTTCGCCAGCAACTTGAGCGCTGGGCCGACGACCCCTCGGTTCATGCCGTGGTCCTGCGCGGCGCAGGCGGCAAGGCGTTCTGCGCCGGTGGCGATATCCGTTCGCTGTATGAAAGCCACCAGAGCGGCCAGGATCTGCACCACACGTTTTTTGCCGAAGAGTACGAGCTGGACCTGGCCATTCACCGCTACCGCAAGCCGGTACTGGCCCTGATGGATGGCCTGGTGCTGGGCGGCGGCATGGGGCTGGTCCAGGGAGCCGACCTGCGCGTGGTCACCGAACGCAGCCGCCTCGGCATGCCGGAGGTCGCCATCGGTTATTTCCCTGATGTCGGCGGCAGTTATTTTCTCTCGCGGCTGCCCGGCGAACTCGGGACCTGGCTGGGCGTGACCGGGTCGCAGATCGGTGCTGCCGACGCGTTGTACTGCGGCCTTGCCAACTGGTCCATGAACAGCGAACTGCTGCCGCGCCTCGACCACATGCTCGATCATCTGAAATGGAAGTCGACCCCGCTCAAGGACCTGCAGGGTGCGCTGGCCAAGCTGGCGACCCAGCGTCTGCCCTCCCCTCCGCTGGAATCCCTGCGCCACGCCATCGACCACTTTTTCGGGCTGCCGGATGTTCCCAGCATGCTTGAGCAACTGCAACAGGTGGTCATCGGCGACACCCGCGAGTGGGCGCTGGATACCGTAGCCCGAATGAAAGCTCACTCACCGCTGGGCATGGCGGTGACCCTGGAAATGCTGCGCCGTGGCCGTCATCTGTCGCTGCCGGCCTGCTTCGCCATGGAGTTGCACCTGGACCGCCAATGGTTCGAACGCGGTGACCTGATCGAGGGCATACGTGCGCTGATCATCGATAAAGACAAGAAGCCGCAATGGAAACACGCCAGCGCGCAGGACGTCAGTGCCGCGCAGGTGCAGAGTTTCTTCAGCGGTCTGGAGAATTGAGCCGTGCACGACCTTGAATTGAGTGAAGAGCAGGTAATGATTCGCGACATGGCGCGCGACTTTGCGCGTAATGAAATCGCGCCGTATGCCCAGGCCTGGGAAAAGGCCGGCTGGATCGATGACGCACTGGTTGCCAAGCTCGGCGAACTGGGCCTGCTGGGCATGGTGGTGCCGGAGCAATGGGGTGGCACCTACATCGATTACGTCGCCTACGCCCTGGCGGTTGAGGAAATCTCCGCTGCCGACGCGGCCACCGGCACATTGATGAGCGTTCACAGCTCGGTGGGCTGCGGGCCGGTTCTCAACTACGGCACCGACGAGCAGAAACATGCCTGGCTGGAAAAACTGGCCACGGGCCGGGCCATCGGCTGTTTCTGCCTGACCGAACCACATGCAGGCTCTGAAGCCCACAACCTGCGGACTCGTGCCGAGTTACAGGGCGATGAGTGGGTGATCAACGGCGCCAAGCAGTTCGTCAGCAACGGCAAGCGGGCACAACTGGCTATCGTGTTTGCGGTGACCGATCCGGCGCTTGGCAAAAAGGGCCTGTCAGCCTTTCTGGTGCCGACCGAAAACCCCGGTTTCGTGGTGGATCGCAGCGAACACAAGATGGGCATCCGCGCATCGGACACCTGCGCGGTCACCTTGAACAACTGCCGCATCCCGGCTGCCAACCTGCTGGGTGAGCGCGGTAAGGGCTTGTCGATCGCCCTCTCCAACCTGGAAGGCGGCCGCATCGGCATCGCCGCGCAGGCGCTGGGTATCGCCCGCGCCGCCTTCGAAGCTGCGCTGGCGTATGCGCGGGAACGTGTGCAGTTCGACAAACCGATCATCGAACATCAAAGCATTGCCAATCTGTTGGCCGACATGCACACCCGCATCAATGCCGCCCGCCTGCTGACCCTGCACGCTGCACGACTGCGCAGCGCCGGGCAAGCGTGCCTGTCGGAAGCCTCTCAGGCCAAGCTGTTCGCGTCGGAAATGGCCGAATGGGTGTGTTCCAAGGCGATCCAGATTCATGGCGGCTATGGCTATCTGGAGGACTACCCGGTCGAGCGTTATTACCGCGACGCGCGCATCACCCAGATATACGAAGGCTCCAGCGAAATCCAGCGGCTGTTGATCGCCCGTGAATTACGCCATTATCTGGTCTGACAGGCACGAGTGCCCCGGTGACGTCGGTCGCCGGAGCATGCCCTCAGCGCCTCACAAAGCGCTCGCGCCCCAGCAATGTCACCAGCAACGCCACGGAATCCGCATTTTTGAGCATGACGTCGGTACGTTTGTGGACGTCCTGGTAAAACACATCACGCGCTTCTTCGAGGGTCTTCTTGCCGCAGATACGCAGAATCGTCTGCTTGCCGTTACCGTCCATTCGCCGCAAATCGCGCCACGTTTCTTCATCCAGTTGTTTGAACAGCTTGTCGCGGTCAGTCTGGTAGGACAGGGTTTTCTGCTGCTGGGTAATCAGTTCATTCCTGATGCGCAATCGATACGTCGGGGTATCCTCGATCAGGTCAACGAACGGGGCCTGAGAGTCGACATAGGCAATGTCGTCGGTCTTGAGCACCATATGCGATAACTCGTGAATCAGAATGGCAGCGCGATAATGCGGAGCATGCTTGAATTCACCTGAGCGAATGGCGCTGAGCTTGAAACGGTAAGTAGGTACACGAAAGAACTGTTCAGTCAGGAACACCCGCCTCAACGGATCCGCCTCGAAGATGAATGCGCTGGAGGCCTCATTGCCCATCCGGTTGATACCCACCACATAACGCTGAGAGTCGATGGGCGACATCGAAGGGTTCATCAATTCCTGATAAATATCGGTAATTGTCTTTTTAGTGACGTCGTACAATCGGTCGTCCGGATTCTTCTGACCAAAGAAATCGGCGATGATTTTTTCCGTGCGTGGTTCGACTGCTTTGGCAGACTCGGGTATCGCCAGGTTGGCCAGGCTGTTTTCCAGATAGTACTGCGCCTGCTTGTGCGCGTCCTCGATGGCCAGGGCCATTTCCCGGTATGAGTGGCGGATCTCGGACATCCCCCGGGCGTTTACAACCATTATGTCGTCAACCAGGTCGTCGACAAGGCTGCCCTCCATACGCGTCAGCGCGCCCCCTCCGCCCCTCAGCCCGCCCTGGATATCAAGCTTCCATTGCTGGTCCGCATCAAGACTGACCGGGGGCCCTACCATGGTTCCCGAGACGATGAACCAGCCGTTAGCATCAGACTTCAATTCGTAGATCTTGCCACCAATGGCTGCATACTCTCTATTTGGGAGCGGATCGTGGTAGGTACTCAACAACTCATCTCTTTGCAGCGTGTTCAAGGCAACATCATGCACTTCGAATTGGCGCAGCCGCTCTCGTATCTGCTGGGTCAGTGAGCTGTTGCTCCAGGAAAACTCGGGCACATCGGCGTCGTCATCCAGCTGTACAAGCGGGTCAGACAGGACAGCTTCCTCCGCTGTCATGTTGACCTCGTCAACCGCCCGTGACGGGAATGCCGAGGGCGCCTGTCCAGAAGAAATCATCACACTCAGAGCAGCCATGAACTCCGAAAAAGCCTTGCCCCAGCTCTGATCCCCGGCCGAGATGACCGACATATTCAGCAGCGTCTGCCCCTGGATAATGCCGATCAACGCACCCACCCTCCCCGGCATGAGCGCCATGACTTGCTCGGCGCCCAGCGTGAACAGGTAGCGGGACGTAGCACGGTGCTGTTCGGCATTGGTAACGCTGTGCTGTTGCACCTGTAATTTCAGGATATCGAGGGCGCCCCTGAACATCAGCAGCAGACAGTTTCCCTCATACGGGTCGATTTGCAGGGTGACCGGTGCAGGTGTTTCAAAAGGAAAATCAAACGAAGACTCTGCACTGAAAGGCAGGTGCGGCTCCATAAAGCCACCGTTGTCGTAGAGCTTGCGCACATCGGGATCAACACGATCCAGAATGTATTGTTGAAGAAACGCAGAGGTGTGTATGTCATGCAACAGCGCGGCCCGATCCGGGTATTCCTTGAAAACGAAATCTTCATGCAGCGGCGCGTAAAGCACCCACGGTCCCGGCTGGTTGTCCATCGGCCCCATCAGATACGTATTCAGTACGACAGTCGGCTCCCAGCCCTCTTGGGCAGGGAGCAATTGCAAGGGGCTCAGCACCACTTTGCAGCCGTTGACAGGAAGTCGCGCGAGGGCATCAGGCATGCTCAGCACATTTTCAATCACTTGGTAGGCTTGCTCGCTGAGCTCATTTTTAAGCCGGAGCGCAAACGCTTGCAGAATATCGAGAGAGGGGACCTGTTCGACGAACAGCCTGCGTCGCTCCGGATAATCCGCAGCCGTCACGGCCAGCCGCGAGTCCAGCAGGCTCCGGTAACCTGCGGCAATGTCCAGCGACTTCACCAGCTCACGCACATAAGCCGGCGTCAGCGACGCGTTCAGCGGCTGATCATCTCGTGACGAGAGAAGAATGACGCCGTCCTGCCTGGACAGGAAACGGTTGATGGCAAACTCCGCCAGGTTTTCACTGACTGCGTCCGTGGCCGCCGGTATCGATTGAGGCGTCTGCCCCGGCGCGACTGGAGCGGGAACAAAATGCTTCAGGGTAACCCGGATGTTTTCAGGATCCGGACGAGGCTCGGTGAAATCGGTCTGGAACCTGAGTCTCAGTTGTTCACAGGAGTATTCGTAGAGGCTGGGAATATCAAACAGAAAGTCTTTCTTTCCGGCACAGGTCACATAGAAACGCCGCAGGGCATCAATCAGCATAACCTGATCGGCCCTGGACGCTTCGCGGACCCATGAGGGCACGATGGCTTTGTAGATGATGAACTGAATGGCGACGCCCAGATGGCTGAGGTTCTGGCGATTTCGGTCATCCCGCTCCCCTGCCCCCAACAGGTTGACAAATAGTTCTGACGGCACACGCCAGGTCACGGCCTGCTGATAAAGTTCTGCCATCGTGCGCCGCTGACGCTCTATCTCGTCGTGTTGCAAGGCCTCGATGAAATGCCCTTCGATGCGCTGCAATACGACCTTGAGGGTGAGAGCACCCTTCCGGGCACGATAGTCGAGCAACGTCTGCCGGTCAGGCTCGGCAAGAACGCCGGGCAAGTGCGATCCCAGTTCTTTGCCGGTAAACCGCTCAGCAACATACTGTTCCAGTACCTGCAGGGTTTCGAAACATATGAGCCCCTTGTTCACTATCCACAGAGCGGGCTTGTTGCCGGGCAACCTGTTATTGATCACGAATGCATTGGGCACTTTGATCGCGGCTGATTGCGGGTCGTACTCGACCGAGACGGTAAAAGCATCGACACGCGCCTCGCCCAGCGCAGCCCTGAGCGCTGGTAACGGTCTGTCCAGTACTTGCTGGACGTTCGCGATGACCGAATCAGGAAGCGTAGCGATGCGTTTTTCAACCAGCAGTTCCAGACGCAGCGAGTACTCCCGAATCAGACCGCACATCACGTCGGGCCGTAATCGGGTATCCAGATGACGTATCGAGCGTGAATAGAATTCGCTTATCTGCTCGTTGAAGCGGCGAGGGAAATCCAGCTGGACGCAGGACAGAATCTGCTCGATCAATGCCAAGGGCAAACGTTGCACCGGTTGATCCATAACCGGCTTCAGCAGCCCGGCAAGAACCACGCCGCCTGACAGCGGTGCCGGTGCATAACCGCAAACGCGGTCAAGCGCCAACGAAAGCAGGCGCACGGGCGGCGCATCGATGGCATCCGGTAACACCCAGAGCATCCATGCATCAAGATGCGGGCCGCCAATCACTGCCAGATAGCGGTTCAGCGCAAGACGCATGCAGCTGTCCACGCCCGTATGCAGGGCATCAACGCGCTCAAGCATCCAGTCGAGCTTTTTCAGTTTGCTGACCCAGTTATAGGACGGCTCGGGAATGAGGCTCGGCTGCACACTGGTGGTTTGCACAGAGGCACCCCAGGCCTGATCAAAGGTCAGACGTTCCGAGCGCCAGCGTCCTGAGTCGTGCAGATTCAGCAATCGGCCGTCCAGCAGCCCCCGAATATCCAGCGCATCATCAACCCGGACGGGAATTTTTGCCGCATCGATGGCCGGCAACGCCAGCGCGTAACGCAGATTGCGCTTTTGCAGGGCGATGAGCGACCCGACGAAATCACTGAAAAACTCCGTGGCGAGCGTATCCTGACGCACCTCCACGGGTCCTTGCATCCGGATGGAAACATGATCGTCCAGCGAAGAATAAAACAGTATTCCGTTACGTGAAGGGTCGCTCAGGACGTGCTCGATGGCGTTGGCCGAATCGCTGAAGCGCAGCAAACCCGATAACGAGGAGTAAAGGTATACACCCGCCAGTTCGTCCGCCGGGAACTCGATCAGGGCCACACCGACCAGCTTGACCGGCTCCTGCCCCGCCACAGACACCGACAACCTCCGGACCCTGATCGATTGTGCATCGATCGCTTCAGGGGATGAAGGCAACAGGGTGAGCAAATGGCGATACTCCGCGTCCGTCATCGCGCCATGTGCCCGGCTCGACAGCAGGTGCTGACGAAAGCACTCTGCCAAGGCGCGGGTGGCGAAGTCCTTCACGGTCCGGCCGTCGGGCCTTAGGGACGTCCAGTAGTCAGCCAGCAACTGCTCGTAGGCAGCGCTGACTGCGGAAACCGAGTCAGACAATGCTTGCTCGAAGAGCGTTGACTGGGCCCGGGACAGGATAACCCCCCTGGCATCCAGAAACTGCCGCGTCAGACCTGTCGGAATCAACTCGCCGATGAAGACCTGCACAGCGGCATCGACCAGGTATTGGGTGCCCACGACCGATGGCAGTCCCGGGTCGGCAGCAGGGGACATTTCCAGGATCTGCACGATCTGGGTGAAAACGTCGATGCCGTCTCCCGGCCACCGCGCCAACAGAACCGTCTGCAAAGCCTTGCCACAGGCTGAATACAGATCAGGCAAGTCCTGTAACAGTGTCCACAGGTCTTCCAGGTGCCGGGCTTGCTGGCGTATCACCGCAAGACTGCGCGCTTCGAACAACGCATCTTCGACACGATCGGCTTCGACAATCGACACGTCGCTGACCTCGGCCAACCGCTGCTGCAATCCGGCGAGTAGCAAACTACGGCTCGCAAATCGCTCGATCCCGAACGCCAACGTACTCAGAAAAACAGGAGCGTCAGCGTTATCGGGATCACTGATGAACAATGCTCCGGCCAGCTCGGCATTGCCTGCAGAGCCGTCTTCAATTGTCAGCCTGTCGACTCTCGGGAAGGTCGTGCCGGAATCTGCTGAAGTGTCTGTAGCGACCAGTGACCTTAGCCACCGTCCTTCGTCGCTGGTAATTCGAGCCTCATCCGTTGCGTACTGGATGTCCTGTGTAAATCTGCTCCGCAGAGCCTCACTGAAGAAATACGGCAGTGCTGCTGACATGTACTGTTTCCCTTGGATAACTCCTCGTAGCGCATTGCGCGTGAGCGCATGGCCGAGGAAAAAAGGAAACAGCTTATTGAGGTAGCGCGAAGCGCCTGCGTTAGATAAAGCAATTTATCCGCAGACGCGCTTCGTCAGCGTCAGTTGGCGGAGACTTTGCCGTTCTTTTCGACCCAGGCGGCAAAGGCATCGATGAACTTCTGCAGGAAAGGCCTGGTTTTATCGGACAATGCGCCGGACTCGTCGAAAAAGCTCCCGGCACCGCCCAGGTAGGCTTCGGGCTGCTGGAGACACAGCACGTCCAGAAATACCAGCGACTGGCGCAGGTGATGGTTGGCACCAAAGCCACCGACAGCACCCGGCGAGGCACTGATCACTGCGCCCGGCTTGCCGCTGAAGGCACTTTTGCCATAGGGACGCGAGCCCACATCAATGGCGTTCTTCAGGGCACCCGGCACCGAGCGGTTGTATTCCGGGGTGACAAACAGCACGCCGTCGGCAGCGCCCAGATGCTCGCGAAAGGTAGTGTATGCAGGCGGCGGTGAGTCGCCATCGATGTCTTCGTTGTACAACGGCAAGTCACCAATCTCGACGATATTCAGTTTCAGGCTGGCAGGTGCCAGTTCTGCCAGAGCAAGCGCGATCTTGCGGTTGATGGACTCTTTTCGCAGACTGCCGACCAATACGGCAATGGTATGAACCTGGCTCATGGAAATATCCGTCATCTGATTCAAGGGAAGGTTAGGTATAGAACAGAAGCCGGGTTTAGACGACCTTTGCGCCGGTCAATTCCCTACGCACTGGAACAGCAGGGATTATTTTTTCCCTCAAAGGCAAACTCACCTATAGATCAGTGGTCTACTAGCCTCGATGGATTCGTAAACCAGCAGTTATATTCAGTTTCAGAGGTTACAGAGCAAATGGCTTCAGTTCTCGTCGGACAATTTCATGCCAGGGACGCCGAAGGTCGCGTTTATCCGGTTCATGAGTTCCAGGAATCGCAGCCGGATGAGGCGCAGAGCGGGCAACCGGTGATCACCTACAGGCTGGCAATCGGCGACCGGGTCAAGCATCTGGGTGGTGAGGACTTCGAGCTGGTGCAATCGGGCATAAAAATCACCCGTACACCCACGTAATACCGGCAGCATTCCCGCTTTGGCTGCACGGCCGGCGGGAAGCTGTTAATCCGAAAAGATCAGATACCAGAAAATCGCCGTTTCACGAGTGCTCGGATCGATGCCGCGATAGCGCATGTGATCCACCCCGCCGACCACGTACCCGCAACTCTCGTACAGCCTGCAGGCTCCCAGATTATTGTTCTGGGTTTCCAGAACGATGCCCGGCAGATCGCGCTTGCGAGTCCAGAATTGTGCGGCGTCGAGCAATGAACGTGCGACGCCATGACGGCGCGCCGACTCGTCTACCGCCAGTTCATCGATGTAGGCGAAGCCGCTCCAGTGAGTGCTCATCACGATATGGCCGACGGGGTGGTCATCCAGCCAGGCAACCATCACCGAACTGGTGGCGGCGTCACGATGATCGGCGAACTCCTGAGAGTCGATGCCATAATTCTTGCTGTACGGCTCGACCAGCTCTACCGGCCATGAATCCACGGGCTTGCCGATGCGCGGTTGGGCGTAGCCAAGCACTGTAAACGTGAATTCGCTATTGAGGATGTAGTCCTCGAAGCATTCGTCTGCAACCCGAATGCTCAAAGCAGGATGTGCCACGTTCAGTTCACCTTTGCCGCTTGCTGTCAGGAAGATGCCTGTGCTCCGGCTTCCAGCATCTGTACCCAGAGCGGAGGAGCACCGCAAGCCTTGGCGATGGTGCTCATACGCACTTCGTGCTCGGCCAGTTCACTTTCAGAAGCGCGAATGATGCGGCAAGGCTTGCGATCGGCCGGCAGGCGGCGAATTTCGCTGCCACGGTTGCCGGAGCCTTCGCCCGAACCATTGCCATCGGAAGCATTGCCGGCCAGCGACAGGCTGGTCTGCCCGCCGGTCATCGCCAGGTAGACGTCAGCCAGAATCTCGGAGTCGAGCAATGCGCCGTGCAACTCACGGCCCGAGTTGTCGACGCCATAGCGCTTGCACAGTGCATCCAGGCTGTTGCGCTGACCCGGGTGGCGCTCTCGCGCCATCATCAGGGTATCGAGAATCGAACAGTGCTGGGTGATATCAGCCCTGTCCTGCGAACCCATCAAGGCAAATTCGTTGTTGATGAAGCCAACGTCGAACGCTGCGTTGTGAATGATCAGCTGCGCGCCCTTGATGAACTCGAAGAATTCATCGGCGACTTCGGCAAACCGCGGCTTGCCGACCAGAAATTCGTTGGTGATACCGTGAACACCGATCGCGCCTTCGTCACTTTCGCGATCAGGTTGCAGGTAAACGTGAAAATGCCGCCCGGTCAGGCGGCGACCGATCAACTCGACACAACCGATCTCGATGATGCGGTGACCATCCGTCACCGGCATACCGGTGGTTTCGGTATCGAGGACGATCGATCTGTTATCCAGGTTTTGCAATGCCATTGACTGTTGCCTCATGTACAGGCCGCGATTCTAGCACGCAGCGGCCGTTGCGAGCCCGTGCGCGTCTAGCCGTGCCGGATGCCGCGCACTTCGTCGACGCCACGGTTGGCGAGCTGGTCGGCACGCTCGTTGCCAGGGTGGCCGATGTGCCCACGCACCCACTGCCATTTCACCGTGTGGCGACTGACCTGTTCATCCAGAAGCTGCCACAGGTCGGCATTTTTGACCGGCTCCTTGGCAGCGGTTTTCCAGCCGCGCTTCTTCCAGTTGACCATCCACTCGGTAATGCCTTTCATCACGTACTGAGAGTCGGTCACCAGCGTCACTTCGCAGGGGCGCTTGAGTTCTTCAAGCCCGCGAATCGCACCGGTCAGTTCCATCCGGTTGTTGGTGGTATTGGCTTCGCCACCCCACAACTCTTTTTCGACGCCCTTGCACACCAGCAGGGCTCCCCACCCGCCCGGGCCAGGATTACCCTTGCAGGCACCGTCGGTGAAGAGTTCAACGCTATCGCTCATTACGACCTTTCCAGAATGATGGGCTTCATTTGCGGCATGGCATTGCTCAAGCCTGATCCTGAGTATTGCGGCTGACCTTGGCCATCGGCATGGGAATCAGCTTGCCGATCGGGTCACGGCGCACTTGGCGCAAAGGCCTGAGGCCTACCACCAGTTTGCGCGCCACCAGTACATAGAAGCCGCCACCGGGGCTCTGACGTCCCTCGCCAAGGCGTTCAAGCCCTGCAAGACGCGACTGCCATGCTGCTGAAGCAAGGGGCGGACGATAGCATCCGAAGCGTCGTTTCTCCAGCGCGAAGCCCAGCAGATTCAGCCAGTCAGCGACCCGCGAGGATGAAATGCAGCGTGCCTTGCGCAGCGCATCCCGGGCGAATACATGGCGTATGCCCCAGGTGCTCCAGGGGTTGATACCGATAATCAGCAAGTGCCCGCCCGGTCGCACGCTGCTGGCCGCTTCGCGCAGCAGGCCGTGGGGCGACAGGCAGAAATCCAGGCCGTGTTGCAGTACCACGACATCGGCCGCGTGCTCACTCAATGGCCACGCCTGTTCTTCACAGACGATCTCGACACCCGGCAATGGCGCACCAAGGCGTACATTGCGCTGCACCTGGGGAGCCACCGGCGGGCTTTGCGCCGACGGGCCGTAATGCACCAGATAGCCACCGAAATACCGCCCCAGTTCTTCGTCGAGAATGCGCCGCTCCTCTTCGAGCAGAAGCTGCCCGAGCGGCCCGGAAAGCCATTCGCGGGCAGCGCGGATCAATGCAAGCCACTCAGGATCAGCCTGAGCGAACGCTTCATCGGTCATGAGTTCTCCTCCAGAGGTGCTCGCATACAGCGGCAACAGACTCTAAGATGCACCATTGTCCGCCGCTATGCGAACTGCGCCATGATACAGATCCACGCCCTTCCTGCTTTCAATGACAACTACATATGGTTGTTACAAGACCTTTCGAGCCAGCAGTGCGCTGTCGTCGATCCGGGCGACGCGAAGCCGGTGCTGGGCTGGCTGGCGCAGAATCCCGACTACCGGCTGACCGATATCCTGATCACGCACCACCACAATGATCATGTGGGCGGTGTTGCGGAACTCCAGCAGTCGACCGCGGCGCGGGTGCTGGGCCCAGCGGCCGAGACCATACCGGCGCGCGATATCGCGCTGGTCGACAATGACCGGCTGACCGTGCTGGGCCTGGAATTTGTGGTGCATGCGGTTCCAGGCCACACGCTGGGGCATATCGCGTTTTATCATGAGGACGCCACGACGCCCCTGCTGTTCAGCGGCGACACGCTGTTTGCCGCCGGCTGTGGACGGCTGTTCGAGGGCACGCCACAACAGATGCACGATTCTCTCGGCCGCCTGGCCGAACTGCCGGACAGCACACTGATCTACTGCGCTCACGAATACACGCTGAGCAACCTGCGCTTTGCCCAGGCCGTCGAGCCCGCCAATGTCGATATTGCCGAACGCCTGGCCGAAGTGACGCGCTGGCGCAGCGAAAATCGCATCAGTCTTCCTTCGAATATGGCACTGGAAAAACGCACCAACCCCTTCCTGCGTACCGGGGAAACATCCGTTAAAGAAAAAGCGGACGAACGGAGCGACGCGCAAAACACCTCGCAGAGTGCGGTCTTTGCCAGCTTGAGGGCCTGGAAAGATAAGTTCTGACCCGACCCTAAAACCGCAATAAAATTCTGAAAGGTTGACCGACGGCAGGCTGCTTCCTAGAATCGCCCGACATTTTCGTCTGGATGTACCCCCCGAACAATGTCGTCATCTACCAGCAAGCCTTCACATTCGGACGCATTGACTCGGTTGGCTCAGGCCATGGCCGTCACCGCGAGTGCCCTTCTGGCCGGTTGCCAGAGCACCGCCAGCGTCGACCCGGCCAGTAATCATCGCGCGCCTAACCTGGCCGCCGGAATCAAGCAAAAACCGATTTTTCTGTCACACAAGCCTGCCACCCCTCTCGCACCTCCACAGGATGTCTGGGAGCGCATGCGTCAGGGCTTTCAACTGCAACAAGGCAACGATCAGAACCCCCGCATCGATCAACAGCGCCTGTGGTTCGCCAACAACCCTTCCTTTCTGGAAAACGCTGGCGAGCGCGGCAGCCTGTACATGCACTACATCGTCGAGCGCCTTGAAGAACGCAACATGCCGCTGGAACTGGCCCTGCTTCCGGTTATCGAAAGCGCCTACAACCCGATGGCCGTTTCACGCAGCCAGGCGGTCGGCCTCTGGCAGTTCATCCCGTCGACCGGGCGTTACTTCAACCTGCGCCAGACCAGCTTTTATGACGGACGTCGCGACATCCAGGCCTCGACTGTTGCGGCACTGGATTACCTGACCCGCCTGCACGACATGTTCAACGGTGACTGGCTGCTGGCCCTGGCAGCCTACAATGCCGGCGAAGGCACGGTGAGCCGCGCCATCGAGCGCAATGACAAGCTCAACCTGCCGACCGACTACTGGAACCTGCCGCTGCCGCAGGAAACCCGCGATTACGTGCCCAAGCTGCTGGCCCTGTCCCAGGTTGTATTGTCGCCGGAAGCTTATGGCGTCAATCTGAACCCGATCGCCAACCAGCCTTACTTCGAAGTCGTCGAGCTCAACAAGCGTGTCGACCTGTCCAAAGTGGCCAGCGCCGCCGACATCGACGAAGACGAGCTTATCCAGCTCAACCCCGCCTACAAGAAGCGCCTGACCGTCGATGGCCCCCAGCACCTGCTGGTGCCCACCTCCAAGGCGCAACTGCTGACGGCCAGCCTGCTGACCATGAAACAGGAAGAACTCGTCGCCTGGCAGCCTTACCGGGTGCGCAAGGGCGACACTCTGGAAAGCCTGGCAAGTCGTTATCAGGTCACGGTCAGCTCGCTCAAGGGCAATAACAAGCTGTCCGGCAACCGCCTGAAGGTCGGTCAGTCGCTGAGCATACCGGTCAAGCCGGGCATGCAGAATTCACAGCCTGTGTTCGAAGCGCTGGCCAGCAACGACAAGCCGTCACGTACCCGCAGCTACAAAGTGCGCAGCGGTGACAACCTGACCAACATCGCGCAAGCCAACAAGGTTGACGTCGAAGACTTGCAACGCTGGAACAAGCTGACCGGCAAGAAGCTCAAGGTCGGCCAGACGCTGGTCATGCAGGACACCAGCAAACCTGCCGGTAAAGCCGCCAGCAAGGCGGTCGCCAGCACCAGCGCCAAGGATGGCGAAAAGAAATCCATGCAGTACAAGATCCAGAAAGGTGACTCGATGTACCTGGTCGCCAAGCGCTTCAACGTCGAGATGCAACATCTCAAGCGCTGGAATCCACGTAGCGGGCAGGCCCTCAAACCCGGCCAGACCCTGACCGTTTACCTGCCACATTGATGAGCTCGGCCACTTGCCCTTCGATAACCTTGGGGCGGGTGGCCGATGCAGCCCCGGCAACGCCATCACCTGCAGTCTTTTTCCAGCTGGAACAAGCTGTTACTGTTAGCGACCCGAAAGCCCAAGCCGCCTGGATCGTGATACGTCCCTTCCTGCTAACCCTCAGCCTGGCCTTGAGCTTCTGCGCCAACGCAGCCATTACTGAAAGTCATGGTTACGCGCAGTTTGGTGTTCTCAAGTACCCGGCCAGCTTCACTCATTTCGACTGGGTCAATCCCGAGGCGCCGAAAGGTGGCACCCTGAGAATGATGGCCTTCGGCACGTTCGACACGCTCAACCCCTACACATTCAAGGGCAGCAGCCCGGTCTCGACCGGCAACTTCCTGCAATATGGCGTCAACGAGCTGAATGAACCGCTGATGGTCGGCACGGGCCAGTACGACCCGTCCGGCGATGAGCCGACCTCCAGTTACGGGCTGATCGCCCAGTCCGTGGAATACAGCGAGGACCGCAGCTGGGTGGTGTTCAACCTGCGCCCACAGGCGCGCTTCCATGACGGCAAGCCCATCACCGCCTACGACGTGGCGTTTTCCTACCGGACACTGCTCAAGGACGGTCACCCTCAATACCGCACCGCCCTGCAGGAAGTGCAGCGCGTCGACATCCTCAATCGTCATCGCATCCGCTTTGTCTTCAAGCGCTCCGGCAACCCGCTGCTGATCCTGCGCCTGGGCGAACTGCCAGTGTTGCCGCAGCATTACTGGAAAGACAGGGATTTCAAGGCGACCACCTTCGAGCCGCCGCTGGGCAGTGGTCCCTACCGCATCACCCGCGTGCAGCCGGGTCGGCAACTGGTGTTCGAGCGGGTCAAGGATTACTGGGGCAAGGACTTGCCGGTCAACCGCGGCAAATACAATTTCGACCGCGTCGAGGTCGAGTTCTACCGCGACAGCGACGTGGCGTTCGAAGCGTTCAAGGCGGGTGAATTCGACATCTACATCGAGCATCAGGCCAAGAACTGGGCCAATGGCTATGACTTCCCTGCAGTCGCCAACGGTCAGGTGATCAAGGCGCAGATTCCGCACCGCATACCGACCCAGACCCAGGGCCTGTTCATGAACACGCGGCGCGCCGCCTTCGCCGACATCCGCGTGCGCGAAGCCCTGGGGCTGCTGTTCAATTTCGAATGGACCAACCGCACGCTGTTCAGCGACGCCTATGACCGCTCGACCAGTTACTACCCCAACAGCGAATTTTCCGCGACGGGCCTGCCGACCGGGGCTGAATGGCTGCTCCTGGCGCCCTACCGTGATCAGTTGCCTGCCAGCCTGTTCACCCAGCCGTTCGCCCCGTCGAAAACCGATGGCGGCGGGATCCCGCGCGAGACCTTGCGCAAGGCCCTGAAGCTGCTTGCCGAGGCAGGCTGGACGCTCTCGGACAAGGGTTTGCTCAATGCCGACAAGCAACCTTTGCGCTTCGAGATCCTGCTGGTCAATCCCAACCTGGAACGCATTCTGCAACCCTACATCGAAGACCTGCGCCGCCTGGGAATCAATGCAGGACTGCGTACCGTCGACCGCGCCCAATACAAGCAACGCCTGGACCGTTTCGATTTCGACATGATTCTGATGACCCTGCAACAGACCCTGAGCCCCGGTCTGGAGCAGTGGCAATACTTCCATTCCAGTCAGGCCGCGATCAACGGCAGCAAGAACTACGCGGGTATCGCCAACCCCGTGGTCGATGCCCTGCTGAACAAACTGCTGGCCGCGCAGACCCGCGACGATCAGGTCGCCGCGGCGCGGGCGCTGGACCGCGTACTGCTGTCTCAGCACTACAGCATTCCCAACTGGTATCTGAACAATCATCGGCTTGCCTATCGCAACCGATTCGCCATGGTCACTACCCCGCCCTATACCCTGGGGCTGCGTGCGTGGTGGCTCAAGACTCTGGAGAAGCCCCGATGAACCCTCTGCACTCCCTGCGCTCGCAGGCAGCCGGCCTGCTGCTGGCCAGCCTCGCCTGCACGGTACAGGCTGCGCCTCAGCATGGCGTGACGCTGTACGACGAAGCGCCGAAATACCCGGCTGATTTCAAGCATTTCGACTACGTGAACCCGGATGCCCCCAAGGGCGGCACGCTGCGCCAGGCAGGCTTCGGCGGTTTCGACAGTCTCAACCCGTTCATCAACAAGGGCGTACCGGCAGACGACATTGGTCTGATCTACGACACCCTGGCCCGCGCTAGCCTGGACGAACCCTTCAGTGAATACGGGCTGGTTGCCGGCAAAATCGAGAAAGCGCCGGACAACAGCTGGGTGCGCTTCTACCTGCGGCCTGAAGCACGCTTCCATGACGGCCACCCGATCCGCGCCGAAGATGTGGAATTCAGCTTCAAGACCCTGATGGAACACGGCTCGCCCATGTACAAGGGCTACTACGCCGACGTCGATCAGGTCGTCGTCGAAGACCCGCTGCGGGTGCTGTTCAAATTCAAGCACAAGGGCAGCCGCGAAATGCCGCTGATTCTTGGCCAGTTGCCCGTGCTGCCCAAGCACTTCTGGGCCGACCGCGACTTCAGCAAAGGCAACCTGGACTTCCCGCTGGGCAGCGGGCCGTACAAGGTGGTCGATGTAAAAGCCGGGCGCTCGGTGAGTTATGAGCGGGTCAAGGATTACTGGGCAAAGGATTTGCCGATCAACAAGGGTTTCTACAACTTCGATGTACTGACCACCGACTACTACCGCGACAACACAGTAGCGCTGGAGGCCGGCAAGGCCGGGCAGTTCGACTACTGGATAGAGACCAGCGCCAAGAACTGGGCGACCGCCTACAACACCCCGGCAGTTCGCGATGGCAGGCTGGTCAAGGAAGAGCTGCCCAACGGCAACCCGACCGGTATGCAGGGGTTCGTTTTCAACTTGCGCAAACCGGTATTCCAGGACGCGCGGGTGCGCGAAGCGCTGACCTTGCTGCTGGATTTCGAGTGGACCAACAAACAGCTTTTCAACGGTGCCTACAGCCGTACCAAAAGTTATTTCGACAACTCGGAAATGGCCTCAAGCGGCCTGCCCTCTGCCGAGGAACTGAAAATCCTCGAACCGCTGCGCGGCAAGATTCCGGATCGGGTATTCACCGAGGCTTTTCAGTTACCGGTTAACGACGGCAGCGGCATGATTCGCCCACAACAACGTCGGGCATTCCAGCTGTTGCAGGAAGCGGGCTGGAAGATCGTCGACGACAAGATGGTCGACGCGCAGGGCAACCCGGTAAAACTGGAGTTTCTGATCGCCCAGACCGAGTTCGAGCGCATTCTGCTGCCTTACAAGCGCAACCTGAGTGACCTGGGTATTGAACTGGTGATCCGCCGGGCCGACGTGTCGCAATACATTAACCGCCTGCGCTCGCGGGACTACGACATGATCGTCACGGGCTATCCGCAGTCCAGCTCGCCCGGTAACGAACAGCGCGTGTACTTCGACTCCTCCAGCGCCGACAACCCGGGCAGCCGCAACTTCATGGGCCTCAAGGACCCTGCGGTGGACTCTCTCGTCAACGGCCTGATCAACGCCGACTCACGGCAAAGCCTGATCACCCATACCAAGGCGCTGGACCGCGTGCTGCTGTGGGGCTTTTACGTCGTCCCGAACTGGCACATCAAGACCTGGCGGGTGGCTTACTGGAATCACCTCGACCATCCCAAGGCCGAAGCGCTTTCCGATATCGGCCTGATGACCTGGTGGGCCAAGCCGGATGTCAAACCGGTGACCGCGACCCCGTCAGACCCTGATCAGGCCAAGCCTGCGAACGCGGAGCAATAAACATGCTGGCTTATATTCTGCGACGGCTGCTGTTGATCATCCCTACCCTGCTGGGCATCCTGATCATCAACTTCGTCATCATTCAGGCCGCCCCCGGTGGCCCGGTCGAACAGATGATCGCCAAGATCGAAGGCTTCGATGGCGCCACCAGCCGGATTGCCGGAGGCGGCGCCGAAGTATCGGTGGCAGGCTCCAACTACCGTGGCGCGCAAGGCCTGGACCCGGCACTGATCAAGGAAATCGAACGCATGTACGGTTTCGACAAGTCGGCGCCGGAACGTCTGTGGATCATGATCAAGAACTACGCCACGCTGGATTTCGGCGACAGCTTCTTTCGTGATGCCAAGGTCATCGACCTGATTGTCGAGAAGATGCCGGTGTCCATTTCCCTCGGGTTGTGGAGCACCCTGATCATGTACCTGGTGTCGATCCCGCTGGGGATTGCCAAGGCCACCCGCCACGGCAGCCAGTTCGACGTATGGACCAGTTCGGCGATCATTGTCGGCTATGCCATCCCGGCGTTCCTGTTCGCCATTCTGCTGATCGTGGTGTTTGCCGGGGGCAGTTACTTCAACTGGTTCCCGCTGCGTGGGCTGACCTCCAACAACTACGACGAACTGAGCACGCTGGGCAAGGTATTCGATTACTTCTGGCATCTGGTATTGCCGGTCACCGCGCTGGTGATCGGCAACTTTGCCACCATGACGCTGCTGACCAAGAACAGCTTTCTCGACGAAATCAGCAAGCAATACGTGACCACGGCCAAAGCCAAGGGCCTGAGCAACCACAAGGTGCTCTACGGCCATGTGTTTCGCAACGCCATGCTGCTGGTCATCGCCGGCTTCCCGTCGGCGTTCATCGGCATCTTCTTCACCGGCTCGCTGCTGGTGGAAGTGATCTTTTCGCTGGACGGCCTGGGCCTGATGAGCTTTGAAGCCGCGATCAACCGCGACTATCCGGTGGTGTTCGGCACGCTGTTCATCTTCACCCTGCTGGGGCTGGTGGTGAAGCTGATCGGTGATATCACCTACACCCTCGTGGACCCGCGCATCGACTTCGAAAGCAGGAAGCATTGATATGAAGCTGTCTCCTCTCAATCGCCGTCGCTTCGAACGCTTCAAGGCCAACAGGCGTGGCTGGTGGTCATTGTGGCTGTTCCTGATTCTGTTTGGCCTGAGCCTGGGCGCCGAACTGATCGCCAACGACAAACCGCTGGCCGTGCGTTATGACGGCAGCTGGTACTTCCCGGTATTCGAGCGTTACCCGGAAACCACCTTTGGCGGTGAATTCCCGCTGGAAGCCAACTACAAGAGCCCGTATATCAAGGAACTGCTCGCCGCGAAGGATGGCTGGACCCTGTGGGCGCCCATCCCGTTCAGCTACCAGAGCATCAACTACGACCTGAAAGTCCCTGCACCGGCGCCACCCTCCCGGGAAAACCTGCTGGGTACCGATGACCAGGGCCGTGACGTGCTGGCACGGGTGATCTACGGTTTCAGGATTTCGGTACTGTTCGCCCTGACCCTGACCATCCTCAGCTCGATCATCGGCGTCATCGCCGGTGCCTTGCAGGGCTTCTATGGCGGCTGGGTCGACCTGCTGGGCCAGCGCTTCCTCGAGGTCTGGTCGGGCCTGCCGGTACTGTATCTGCTGATCATCCTCGCCAGCTTCGTACAACCCAACTTCTGGTGGTTGCTGGGCATCATGCTGCTGTTTTCCTGGATGAGCCTGGTGGACGTGGTACGCGCCGAGTTCCTGCGTGGCCGCAATCTGGAATACGTAAGGGCCGCGCGGGCGCTGGGCATGGAAAACGGCGCGATCATGTTCCGCCATATCCTGCCCAACGCCATGGTGTCGACCATGACCTTCCTGCCGTTCATTCTCACCGGGGCCATCGGCACCCTGACGGCGCTGGACTTTCTGGGCTTCGGCCTGCCCGCCGGCTCACCGTCACTGGGCGAGCTGGTAGCGCAGGGCAAATCCAACCTGCAGGCGCCCTGGCTGGGCATCAGCGCCTTCGCTGTACTGGCCATCATGCTGAGCCTGCTGGTGTTCATCGGCGAGTCCGCCCGCGATGCTTTCGACCCAAGGAAATAAGATGAACAATGACAATCTGATCGAAATCCGCGATCTGGCGGTCGAGTTCGTGACGGGCGACTCGCGGCAACGCGTGGTCGAGAACATCAGCTTCGATATTCGTCGCGGTGAAACGCTTGCGCTGGTCGGCGAAAGCGGTTCGGGCAAGTCCGTCACCGCGCACTCGATCCTGCGCCTGCTGCCCTACCCCATCGCCAGCCACCCGAGCGGCACGATTCACTACGCGGGTGAGGACCTGCTGAAAGTGGAAGAGAAAAAACTGCGCACGATCCGTGGCAACCGGATCGCCATGATCTTCCAGGAGCCGATGACCTCGCTCAATCCGCTGCATTCGGTGGAAAAACAGATCAACGAGGTGCTGGGCCTGCACAAGGGCCTGACCGGCAAGGCGGCCACCGAGCGCACGCTGGAGCTGCTTGAACTGGTTGGCATCCCTGAGCCAAACAAGCGCCTCAAAGCGCTGCCACACGAGCTGTCAGGTGGCCAGCGTCAGCGCGTGATGATCGCCATGGCCCTGGCCAACGAACCCGAGCTGCTGATTGCCGATGAACCGACCACCGCGCTGGATGTGACGGTACAGTTGAAGATCCTCGAATTGCTCAAGCAGTTGCAGGCTCGCCTGGGTATGGCACTGCTGCTTATCAGCCACGATCTGAACGTCGTAAGGCAAATAGCCAATCGAGTATGTGTCATGCAGCGCGGTTGCATCGTCGAACAGGCATCGTGCGAAGAATTGTTCCGTTCGCCGCAACACCCTTACACCAAAGTGTTGCTCAGCGCCGAGCCCAGCGGCGGTCCTTCGACCAACCCCGCAGGTGCTCCGCTGCTTGAAATCGAGGACCTGAAAGTCTGGTTCCCGATCAAAAAAGGCCTGCTCAAGCGCACGGTCGACCACGTCAAGGCGGTGGACGGCATACGTTTCAGCCTGCCGGAAGGGCAAACACTGGGTATTGTGGGTGAAAGCGGGTCGGGCAAATCGACGCTGGGCCTGGCGATTCTTCGACTGATCGGCAGTCAGGGCACCATACGGTTCAAGGGCAACGCGCTAGAATCCCTGTCGCAACAGCAGATCCGTCCGCTGCGCAGGCAGATGCAAGTGGTTTTCCAGGACCCGTTTGGCAGTTTGAGCCCGCGCATGTCAGTGGCTGAAATCGTTGGCGAAGGCTTGCGAATCCACGGCATGGGTACGCCCGCCGAACAGCAGACGGCGATCATCGAAGCACTCAGGGAGGTTGGTCTGGACCCGGATACCCGGCACCGCTACCCTCACGAGTTCTCCGGTGGCCAACGCCAGCGGATCGCCATTGCACGTGCGCTGGTCTTGAAGCCGGCGCTGATTTTGCTGGACGAGCCGACCTCGGCCCTCGACCGGACCGTACAGCGTCAGGTCGTCGAGCTGCTTCGCTCACTGCAAACCAAGTACAACCTGACGTATTTGTTCATCAGCCATGACCTGGCTGTCGTCAAAGCGCTGAGCCACCAGTTGATGGTGGTCAAGCAAGGCCAAGTGGTCGAACAGGGTGCAGCGCAGGATATCTTCGCCGCACCGCAACATCCTTATACACAGCAGCTGCTGGAGGCCGCCTTCTTGGCGCCGGTAGCTGTCGATTAACCTGAAGAGGAACAACACATGGGTTTTCTCGCCGGTAAGCGCGTCCTGATCGTCGGTGTCGCCAGTAAACTGTCCATCGCATCCGGTATTGCCGCCGCCATGCATCGTGAAGGCGCAGAGCTTGCCTTCACCTACCAGAACGACAAACTCAAGGGTCGTGTCGAAGAGTTCGCCGCAGGCTGGGGTTCAGGCCCTGAGCTGTGCTTCCCTTGCGACGTGGCCAGCGACGAAGAGATCAACAAGGTCTTCGAAGAGCTGAGCAAGAGGTGGGACGGCCTGGACGTGATCGTTCACTCGGTGGGCTTCGCGCCTGGCGACCAGCTCGATGGCGACTTCACCGAAGCCACCACGCGCGAAGGTTTCCGCATCGCTCATGACATCAGCGCCTACAGCTTCGTGGCCCTGGCCAAGGCCGGTCGCGAAATGATGAAAGGCCGTAACGGCAGCCTGCTGACCCTGTCGTACCTGGGCGCAGAGCGCACCATGCCCAACTACAACGTCATGGGCATGGCCAAGGCCAGCCTGGAAGCCGGCGTTCGTTACCTGGCCGGCAGCCTCGGCCCGGAAGGTACTCGCGTCAATGCTGTATCGGCCGGCCCGATCCGCACCCTGGCGGCGTCAGGCATCAAGAACTTCCGCAAGATGCTGGCTGCCAACGAAGCGCAGACCCCTCTGCGCCGCAACGTCACCATCGACGAAGTCGGCAACGCCGGCGCGTTCCTGTGTTCCGACCTGGCGTCGGGCATCAGCGGTGAAATCATGTACGTCGACGGCGGCTTCAACACCACCGCGATGGGCAGCATGGACGAGTAATACGGTAAACGCCGCTCCTCGCGAGCGGCACTTTCCCGGACTTAAAAAGAAGGCCGCTCAATGAGCGGCCTTTTTGTTGTCCTGAATTATCCGACTGCTTCGCCTTGCCCTTTCACGCTTTGGCAAAAATGGATGAAACTCCACATCAGCTATGAAAATGCCCTTTCGCTGATCCGCCATATCGCTGGAACCTCTGCTGTGATCATTAACCGATTTCCAGTGCACTGATCAGTCCGTCAGTCACTGCGAAGCTGAACCTCACCACGGCAGGGCTTCCAGGAAATGTTCCGCTAAGCCTTACCTTCACGATAACCAGTCCATCGCTTTCCAGGCTCTCGACAGGCTCGACGGTATATTGATATTTGTGTTTCGCCGCTCGCTTCCACGCCTTGATCGCTTCAATCCCGCAGACCGTCACTCCCTCATCAGTGACGCGGGCGTCATGGGTGAACAGGTCCTCCAGCACGTCCACGGCTGTGCCTGCTTCGCTGGCAAAATATGCTTCAATGACCGGGTACCGAGTGATATTCATCGAGATGCCTCATTATCAAATGACGAGACACTCATGATCATCGCCAAGGGGTAACCCCACAAGAACGCACGAAAAAGTAAGTGACAGCAATGAGCCATCGAACGTTGTATACACCGGACTCTGCTGCCGAAGACGTCAACAGCGTACTCGCGCTGTTGCGCGGCAGGTGGAAACTGGTGATTTTGTTCCACCTGTTCGACGGGAAGATTCAGCGCTTTTCAGATCTCGAACGCCGAGTGACAGGCATATCGCAAAAAATGCTCGCTCAACAATTACGTAGCCTGGAAAGCGATGGGTTGGTCATTCGAACCCTCCACGACTTCAAACCCCCTCAGGTTGATTATCGCCTTACGCCATGGGGACAACGGCTTTGTCCAGTGCTGGACAGCATGCTTGGATGGTCAGAGTCTCGTGAGTGAATACGAGTCATGACTTACCCTGACGCAGGTACGTAACTGGCCCACCGCCATCCAAAAAAAGGCCGCTCAATGAGCGGCCTTCTTTGTTTGCGCGTTTCGAGATTAGAACTTCTCGATCTTCGCCTTGCTTTCCAACTGTGCACGGTACGCCGCGAAATCCTGTTGCCCCTCGCGGGAGGAGAGGAAGCGACGGTATTGCGCCTTCTCGGCGTCAGTCGGTGCAGCCGCCTGATTGACGCCATTGAGACGGACGATCACGAAGCTGCCATCCGAAGCAGTGATGCTGGCGAATTCCGGCTTGTCCTTACCTGTCGGCTTGGGCATGCGGAACAGCGTCTGCAGCACTTGAGGGTCAACCCCTTCCTGACTGCGCGTGACCGCTTCCATCACCTTCCAGTCACGACCTTCCTGCTTGGCAGCCAACGGGATCTTGCCGTCACGCAGACCGGCCAGCAGCGCCTCGCCCTTGGCCTTGGCAGCGGCCGAAGCATGTTCCTTGACCAGTTGAGCGCGAATCGAGCTGGCAACGCTCTCAAGTGGCAACTGCTGCGGCTGCAGGTGCTCTTTGGAGCGCACCACCACAACGGTTTCCGGATCCAGCTCCAGCGTATTGCTGTTGGCGCCCTCTTCCAACACTTCAGGGCTGAATGCCGACTGGATGACCGCACGGTTGGCCGTCAGGCCTTCGCCGCCTTCACGACCGAACGGTGCAGTGGTCTGAACCTTCAGGCCCAGGTCCTGTGCCGGCTGGGACAGGTCGGACGATTCGAACGCCGAGTCTTCCAGTTGCTTGGTCACTTCGACAAACTTCTGCTCGACCAGCTGCGATTTCAAATCGTTGGTCAGCTTGCCTTTCAGACTGGCAAAGCTCGGCACCGAAGGTGCTTCAACGCCCAGCAGCTTGATCAGGTGCCAGCCGAAGTCGGTGCGCACCGGCTGCGAAACCTGGTCCTTGTTCAAGGCATACAGCGCCTCTTCGAAAGCCGGGTCATAGACACCCTTGCCTGCGTAGCCCAGATCACCGCCCTTGTTCGACGAACCAGGGTCCTGCGAGTATTCCTTGGCCAGTGCCGCGAAATCCTCACCCTTGGCCAGACGCTGTTGAATTTCTTCAATCTTCGCCTTGGCCTGCTCGTCATTCAGCTTGTCGTTCACTTCGATCAGGATGTGTGCTGCACGACGCTGTTCGGACAGATTGGCGATTTCCTTCTGATAAGCCGCCTGCAAGTCCTCGTCCTTGACCTGCACCTTGTCGAAGAAGGACGACTTCTTCAATTCGATGTAGTCGAGTACGACCTGCTCAGGGCTCATGAACTCCTTGGCATGCTCGTCATAGTGAGCCTTGACTTCGTCATCGGTCACTTTGACCGCCGAGGTATCGGCAGGCAGGGTCAGCGAAGCGAAATCACGGGTCTGCTTTTCGAGGCGTGCAAAGGCTTCAACCTGTGCGTCGGTTACAAAGGCGCTGCCGGCAACACCAGCACGCACCTGACCGATGAGCATTTCCTGACCCAGCATCTGGCGGAACTGCAGACGGCTGTAGCCTAGCTGGCGAATCACCTGATCGAAACGGTCTGCGTTGAATTTGCCATCCACCTGAAACTCAGGCGTCTGCAAAAGCTGCTGATCCAGTGCCGCGTCGGAAAACGAGAACCTGGCATCCGCCGCGCCTTGCAGCAGCAGCTTGCGGTCGATCAGGCCTTTGAGGGCTGATTCGCGCAACAGTTTCTCATCCAGCATGGCCGGATCGAAATCCTTGCCCAGCTGTTGCGAGAGCTGTTGAGCCAACTGACGGCGCTGCATGTCCACGGCCTGGCTCAACTCATTCTGAGAGATGTCCTCGCCGTTGACTTCAGCTGCGTTCTGTTTGTTGCTGGTAGCGGTAAACATCGCTTCGATGCCGGTGAAGGCCATCAAGGCGATGATGAGTCCGATAATTGTCTTGGCAATCCAGCCTTGTGAATTGTCCCTGATGTTCTGCAGCATTGCGTCCCCCAAAACGGTTGTACTGACTAACCAACCGCGGAGCGTGGGTAGAAAGCGGATAGAAGAAAGGCGCATCCGAGGATGCGCCTTCTCGTAACTGACGAAGCGGTAGGGCTCGAACCCTTCGGTGTCGCAACCGAATGCACCACCGCTCCGCTACTGGATCAGGACAGGCCCGATCCAGCGGGCAAAGGCATAGAGAGGCTTAGTTGACAGCTTCTTTAAGGGCTTTACCGGCTTTGAAACCTGGTTTCTTGGCAGCAGCGATTTCCAGCGTCTTGCCAGTCTGAGGGTTGCGACCGATGCGAGCGGGACGATCAGTCACGGAGAACGTACCAAAGCCAACCAAAACAACCGAGTCGCCAGCCTTCAGAGCGCCAGTGACGGATTCGATCACTGCGTCCAGCGCACGGCCAGCAGCAGCTTTCGGGATATCAGCAGATGCAGCGATAGCATCAATCAGTTCCGACTTGTTCACTCTAAGTCCCCTTATCTCTATATTGAGTATGTTTCTAAGTTTTAGGTGTTAAGCAAAACGAGCGCTGGAAGGCTTGCCGGTGATTGCTTTAAAGAGCCGCTTTATAACAAGGGCTCCAAAAAGCTGTCAAGGAAGCCTGCCCAGACTTAATGCGTGCTAATTCTGTCCTTAGAGTCAGACTCGCGCTTTTCTTCCTTGGCGACCAGATCTGTAGCCACGTCCGGCAAAGGCTCCGGCGCGTATTGCAGCGCAATTTGCAGGACTTCGTCAATCCATTTAACGGGCTTGATCTGCAGATCCTGCTTGATATTGTCAGGAATCTCCTTCAAATCACGCACGTTTTCTTCTGGAATGATCACCGTCTTGATTCCACCACGGTGTGCGGCCAGAAGTTTTTCCTTCAAACCACCAATCGCCAGCACTTGACCACGCAGGGTAATTTCGCCCGTCATTGCCACATCTGCCCGCACCGGAATCTGTGTAAGCGCCGAGACAAGTGCAGTGCACATGCCCACGCCAGCACTCGGCCCATCCTTCGGCGTAGCACCTTCCGGCATGTGGATATGCGTGTCGTGCTTCTCGTGGAAATCAGCTGGAATGCCCAGGCTGCGCGCACGGCTGCGAACCACGGTCTGGGCTGCGGTAATGGATTCGACCATCACATCACCCAGCGAACCGGTCTTGATCAACTGGCCCTTACCCGATACGACAGCCGCTTCGATGGTCAGCAATTCACCGCCCACCTGGGTCCACGCCAGACCGGTCACCTGACCAATCTGATCCTGCTGCTCTGCCAGCCCGTAGCGGAACTTGCGCACGCCCAGGAAGTGCTCGAGCATGTCGGCCGTGACCTGCACCGCAAAACGTTTTTCCATCGCGTGCTCTTTGACCGCCTTGCGGCAGACCTTGGCAATCTGACGCTCAAGCCCGCGCACGCCCGCTTCACGGGTGTAGTAACGAATGATGTCGCGGATCGCTTCCTCGTCAAAGCTGATCTCGCCTTTCTTCAAGCCATTGGCCTGAATCTGCTTGGGCGAGAGGTATTTGACCGCGATGTTGATCTTTTCGTCTTCGGTGTAGCCCGGCAGGCGAATGACTTCCATCCGGTCCAGCAACGCTGGCGGAATGTTCATCGAGTTCGACGTGCAGAGGAACATCACGTCCGAAAGATCGTAGTCGACCTCAAGGTAGTGATCGTTGAAATTGTGGTTCTGCTCGGGATCAAGCACCTCGAGCAATGCCGACGCCGGGTCGCCACGCATGTCGCTGCCCATCTTGTCGATTTCGTCAAGCAGGAACAGCGGGTTGCGAACGCCCACCTTTGTCATCTTTTGTATCAATCTTCCTGGCATCGAACCGATGTAAGTCCGGCGGTGACCACGAATTTCAGCCTCGTCACGCACGCCACCGAGTGCCATACGCACGAATTTGCGATTGGTCGCGTTGGCGATGGACTCGGCCAGGGAGGTTTTACCCACCCCCGGCGGACCTACCAGACACAGCACAGGGCCGCGAATCTTCTTCACGCGCTTCTGCACGGCGAGGTATTCGAGGATGCGTTCCTTGACCTCGTCCAGACCATAGTGGTCGGCATCGAGAATCGCTTCGGCACGCGCAAGGTCCAGACGTACTTTGCTCTGCGCCTTCCACGGCACCTGAACCAGCCAGTCGATGTAGGAGCGCACCACGGTCGCTTCAGCCGACATCGGCGACATTTGCTTGAGCTTGTTCAGCTCGGCATTCGCCTTGGTCAGAGCATCCTTGGGCAGGCCCGCAGCGTCGATACGCTTTTTCAGCTCTTCGATTTCGTTGTGGCCTTCGTCGCCATCGCCGAGCTCCTTCTGAATGGCCTTCATCTGCTCATTCAGGTAGTACTCGCGCTGGCTGCGCTCCATTTGCTTTTTCACACGACCGCGAATGCGCTTTTCGACCTGCAGCAGGTCGATTTCGGCATCCAGCAAGGCCAGCACGTGCTCGACACGGGCTGACAGGTCGATAATCTCGAGGATTTCCTGCTTCTGCTCGATTTTGAGCGCCATGTGCGCAGCCATGGTGTCAACCAGGCGACCCGGCTCATCGATGCTGTTAAGCGACGACAGGACCTCTGCGGGGACTTTCTTGCCCAGTTGCACGTACTGCTCGAACTGAGCCAGCAGGCTGCGCACGAAGACTTCGGATTCACGGTCCGGCGCATCGATTTCTTCGATCAGCGCGACGTCTGCGCGGTAGTGGCCATCGACTTCGATGAAACGCTCTACCGAACCGCGCTGCTCGCCTTCGACCAGCACCTTGACGGTGCCATCGGGCAGCTTGAGCAATTGCAATACGGTGGCGATGGTGCCGACGCTGTACAGAGCCTTTTCATCAGGATCGTCGTCAGCCGGGTTTCTTTGCGCGAGCAGCAGGATCTGCTTGTCGCCTGTCATTGCCGCTTCAAGGGCTTCGATAGACTTCTCGCGCCCCACGAACAGCGGGATCACCATGTGCGGATAAACCACGACATCACGCAATGGCAAGAGAGGCAATTCAATAGTGGTCTTCATGATTTCGCCTCTACGGCGGCCAATTGGCCGGGACAGATGGAATTAGCTTGAAGCCAAGATGGGGGTAGCGTCCAAAAAAAACAAGCTCTAGAGGCGCCACCCGCCAAGATCAGTTTCTTCATACCAAACGAATGAACGGCTTAAAAATGCAAAAGGGGACCAAAAAGGCCCCCTTCAGTGTTACTTCACACGCCTATGAACATGCGTTTATGCGTCGGGAGCAACCTTGGCAGGCGGCTCGCTGTTTTCGTATATCAACAGCGGCTTGGACGTGCCATCGATGACGCTTTCGTCGATCACCACCTTGCTCACATCGCTCTGCGACGGGATTTCATACATGGTGTCGAGCAGCACGCCTTCCAGAATCGAACGCAGGCCACGGGCACCGGTCTTGCGCTCAAGCGCGCGACGGGCGACCGATTTCAGCGCATCGGTCCGGAACTCGAGGTCCACACCTTCCATCTCGAACAGCTTGGCATACTGCTTGGTCAGTGCGTTCTTCGGCTCGGTGAGGATCTGTATCAAAGCAGCCTCATCCAGCTCGTCCAGCGTTGCCAGCACCGGCAGACGGCCCACGAACTCGGGGATCAGACCGAACTTGACCAGATCGTCAGGCTCGACTTCACGCAGCGACTCGCCAACCTTCTTGCCCTCCTCCTTGCTGCGAACCTCGGCGTTGAAGCCGATGCCGCCACGGGTGGAGCGGTTCTGAATGACCTTTTCCAGGCCCGAGAAGGCGCCACCGCAGATAAAGAGGATATTACGCGTGTCCACCTGCAGGAATTCCTGCTGCGGGTGCTTGCGACCACCTTGCGGCGGAACGGAAGCCACGGTGCCCTCGATCAGTTTCAGCAAGGCTTGCTGCACGCCTTCACCGGACACGTCACGAGTGATCGAAGGGTTGTCGGATTTGCGCGAAATCTTGTCGATTTCGTCGATGTAGACAATACCCATCTGGGCCTTCTCTACATCGTAATCACATTTCTGCAACAGCTTCTGGATAATGTTTTCGACGTCCTCACCCACATAACCGGCTTCGGTCAGGGTGGTGGCGTCAGCGATGGTGAACGGTACGTTGAGCAGGCGGGCCAGTGTTTCGGCCAGCAGCGTCTTGCCGGAGCCCGTAGGGCCGATCAGCAGGATGTTGCTCTTGCCCAACTCCACATCGTCGTTCTTCTTGTCACGCTGGTTCAGACGCTTGTAGTGGTTGTACACCGCTACTGCGAGAACCTTCTTGGCACGTTCCTGACCGATTACGTACTGGTCAAGGATGCCGCTGATTTCTTTGGGCGAAGGCAATTTATGCGCGCTGCTTTCGGCCTGGGCTTCCTGCACCTCCTCACGGATGATGTCATTGCACAGGTCGACGCACTCGTCGCAGATAAAGACCGAGGGGCCGGCAATCAATTTGCGCACTTCATGCTGGCTTTTGCCACAGAAGGAGCAATAGAGCAATTTGCCGTTGTCCTCGCCGTTGCGGGTGTCAGTCATTCGATCGATCCAATCCGGTAGGCTTGCAACACAAGATGAAGGCTATTGCGGGCTTTTTCAAGTCCGCAGGCGGTCGGTTGTGCCGACCCCCTACATTTTGAGCCGCTTAGGCAGGCATTTGACGCTTGTTGATCACCGAGTCGATCAGGCCGTATTCGGCTGCACGCTCTGCGCTCATGAAGTTGTCACGCTCGGTATCGCGCTCGATGGTTTCGAGGCTCTGGCCGGTGTGATGCGCCAGCAGCGAGTTGAGGCGATGACGAATGTGCAGGATTTCCTTGGCATGGATGTCGATGTCCGACGCCTGACCCTGGAAACCGCCCAGCGGCTGGTGAATCATCATCCGCGAGTTGGGCAGGCAATGACGCTTGCCTTCTGCACCGCCGGCCAGCAGGAATGCACCCATGCTGCAGGCCTGACCGATACAGATGGTCGAAACGTCCGGCTTGATGAACTGCATGGTGTCGTAGATCGACATGCCAGCAGTCACCGAACCGCCCGGCGAGTTGATGTAGAGATGGATATCCTTGTCCGGGTTTTCCGCTTCAAGGAAAAGCAGTTGCGCCGCGATAAGGTTGGCCATGTAGTCCTCTACCGGACCAACCATAAAGATGACTCGCTCCTTGAGAAGGCGCGAATAGATGTCATAGGCGCGTTCGCCACGGGCGGACTGCTCGATAACCATCGGGACCAGGCCGCCAGCGGCCTGGATGTCAGAGTTCTGCTGAATATAAGAATTGCGGGACATGTCCTGCATTCACTCCCAAATAGTCGAGTCTTGAATACGCACAAGCCAGCGCGAAGGCTGGCTTGTGGGTGTTTTCGCACGAAAAGAGAAATCAGTCGGCTTTTGGAGCTTCCACCGGCTTGACAGCTTCTTCGTAGGAGACCGATTTGTCGGTCACGCTAGCTTTCTGCAAAACAGTATCTACAACTTGCTCTTCAAGCACAACAGAACGTACCTCGTTCATTTGCTGCTCGTTCTTGTAGTACCAGGCTACGACCTGCTCAGGCTCCTGATAGGCGGAGGCCATTTCCTGAATCATTTCGCGAACGCGAGCATCATCAGGCTTGAGGTCGAACTGCTTGACGACCTCGGCAACGATCAGACCCAGCTCGACGCGACGCTTGGCCTGCTCTTCGAACAGCTCTGCCGGCAGCTGGTCAGGCTTGATGTTGCCGCCGAACTGCTGAACGGCCTGCACACGCAGACGGTTGACTTCGTTTTCCAGCAGCGCTTTAGGCACTTCGATCGGGTTGGCGGCCAGCAGACCGTCCATGACCTGATTCTTGACCTTGGACTTGATCGCCTGACGCAGCTCGCGCTCCATGTTCTTGCGAACTTCGGTGCGGAAGCCTTCGATACCGGTTTCCTTGATACCGAACTGCTTGAAGAACTCTTCGTTCAGCTCAGGCAGCTTTGGTTCGGACACGGTGTTGACGGTCACGGTGAACTCGGCAGCCTTGCCGGCCAGCTCGAGGTTCTGATAGTCCTCAGGGAAGGTCACGTTCAGAACGCGCTCTTCACCGGCCTTGGCGCCAACCAGACCGTCTTCGAAACCAGGGATCATGCGGCCGGAACCCAGAACCAGCTGAGTGCCGGTAGCGGAACCGCCAGCGAACACTTCACCGTCGACCTTGCCGACGAAATCGATGTTCAGCTGGTCTTCGTTCTGGGCAGCACGATCAGCCACTTCGAAACGAACGTTCTGCTTGCGCAGCACTTCAAGCATGTTGTCCAGATCGCTGTCGGCCACATCGGCAGACAGGCGCTCTACGGAGATGCTATCGAAGCCGGCAACGGTGAATTCCGGGAATACTTCGAACGTAGCCACGTATTCCAGATCTTTGCCTTTTTCGAACGACTTGGGCTCTACAGCAGGAGCACCGGCCGGGTTCAGCTTCTGCTCAACCACAGCTTCATAGAAAGTAGCCTGAATCAGATCGCCCAGTGCTTCCTGACGTGCGCCGTCCTCGTAACGCTGACGAATCACGCTCATCGGCACCTTGCCAGGGCGGAAGCCCGGGATCTTGGCTTTGCGCGCGGTCTGTTGCAGACGCTTGTTGACTTCAGTCTCGATGCGCTCGGCAGGTACGCCAATGGTCATGCGGCGCTCAAGAGCGGAAGTGTTTTCAACAGAAACTTGCATGGATATTCCTCGTTGCACAGACGTTAGCCGGCCGTTTCCGACCCCAGAATCAAGGGCATGCATTCTAGTGGGTCAAACTCAAGAAGTCACCCTACTGAAAAAGGGCGGGTTAACAAGAAGGAATCGGCCTACAGCCGGGCGAGATGGAAATGACCCTCTCACTAACCGCGACAGGTCTGGCACAGCTTCCTTTATATAAGGACGCATCCGCACAAGACGATCACCGACTCCATCTACACAGCGCCCCACTCGACCAGTGGTAATGTGACCACCGAACCAGCGAAACGTTAAAACGAATACCTTGAAACAAAAAAACCGCTCAAGGCGGCCATTTCGTGCAGCCGAGGAGCTCTCGCCCCGGCAATCCAGGCTCCGGCGGATGGCGATTACAAAATCAACCAAATGCCTGCTCCAACTTCGAAGCCTTATTCAACCCGGCGCGCATCGTACACAACGCAGCGATGCCGCGCCACCCATGGCAAGCAATTGACCGGACTGGCCTTTTTTACTCAGGCGGGTCGCGCAACCGCCTGACAACGAACAGGGGGGGGGCAAATACACCCCGGCTCGGCGATCGCCCTCTGTTCATCAATAACTGAAACTTATGGCAATAACCCCACTTCGCACATATCAAGCATCCAGGCGACGACGCTGCAAGTTATCGGGGACAAGACAACTTTTTGCTGACCTGACACCTACAAAACATCGACACGCGAAACACCTGAACTTTTATAACCACCTCGACACAAGCTCATAACAGCGGGACGTTCATGTCAATTCGCCTGAAAGCGATGGATCGCAGCGAGCGGCACGCAAAGCCGGCCTCCCACCTGACGCACGGAAAGATCAAGCCAGCCGGATCGCCTGGATCATTCAACGGGAGAACCTGGTCAACCCCGGAGCCTGGCGACCCTGCACCCTTGTGCTGCAGGGCTAAGCACTCCATAATCAGACCCCTGATTTTGCTGCCCGAGCAGCGGGGACAGAGGCTGCGACGACGATGAATAATATAATCTCCGCCTCGCGTCAATGCGCTGCCAAACCGTTAAAACCACTCAGCCCCTCCCCACAACATCGACATCTCCCAGGAAAAATCATGCTCAAGATGATTGCTGCAGTAAGTGTTCTCGCTATAACTTCAGCGATCATGACGGGGTGCAATGATAAAGACGGGAGCAAAGAAAGCGCAGCCAAAGTCACAAACTATGCAACAGACAAGTGCGCTATCGACTCGATTGGCGGAAAGACCGGCTCAACTGTCTATTTAGCCAAAGGCATGGCCCAGTTCAACGGATGGGCCATCGACACAGCCAACCAGCGCGCCCCCAAGGAAATCAGACTTCGCCTGACGGGCTACAAAGGCACCCCCGTCACGTTCAAAGATCCTGTGATCGTGGACCGCCCTGATCTGATCAAAGCGTTCGGCAATGAAAACTTCCTGAAATCAGGCTTTTCATTCTCTGCCGATTTATCCTCACTGGAATCCGGCGGCTACAGCGTAGTCACTGAAATTCCGGGCGAGCACTCATCACTTCTGTGCCAATCCAGGGTTTTGCTGGTTATCGAATAAGCATACAGCCGCCATCAGGCTGAAATTGCAGTCCAGCGCGCCGCGAGCATGAACTACCGCTCGCGCCGCCGCAGCCTCTCCCCCTCAGCCATCGCCGACCAGATCCAAATTCGCACCACCTCACAGACACAGCCAAAACCGCAGATAAAACTGCCTAATGAAAAATCCAGGACAACAAAAAGCCCGCACTGGGCGGGCTTCTCTTGACTTTCGCGGCGCTCACTGGAACCCGATGAAAGTACATCTGGTGCGGACGGAGAGACTCGAACTCTCACACCTTGCGGCGCTGGAACCTAAATCCAGTGTGTCTACCAATTCCACCACATCCGCATTTCAGACTTTTAAAGCAAAGGCGCCAGACTATGAATCTGGCGCCCTTCTTAATATGGGGTGGACGATGGGGTTCGAACCCACGACCGCAGGAGTCACAATCCTGTGCTCTACCAACTGAGCTACGCCCACCATATTGCGCGTGACGATGCAACTTACTTGCTGTGCCAAAGCTGCCTTGAATGGCGCACCCGGCAGGACTCGAACCTGCGACCATCCGCTTAGAAGGCGGATGCTCTATCCAGCTGAGCTACGGGCACTTATATAATTTGTACTCTTGCGATAACAAACTAAAAGGCTTTCAATCGATCACACCGAGCTGATTTGCAACTCTGCCTGACCGAATCAACCAGTGCTAGCTTAACCAGTGCTGGGCTCTGCCCGGCAAGTGCGACGAATCTTATAGACGCCCCCTGGGGTCGTCAACCTTTTTTTGAAAAAAATTCAGCTAGATAAAGGAGTTAGCTGAATATGCAAAGCAATCGCCTTTGCCCTCGCGCCATGTCATGAGAGAATGCGCGCTCATTTTTTTCCTCTCGATGGTTAATCACGCGTCATGACTGCAAAACTAATCGACGGCAAGGCGATCGCCGCCAGCCTGCGCCAGCAGATCGCCAAACGTGTCGCCGAACGTAGCCAGCAAGGTCTGCGTACGCCGGGCCTCGCGGTGATTCTGGTCGGCAGCGACCCCGCCTCCCAAGTCTATGTCTCTCACAAGCGCAAGGACTGCGAGGAAGTCGGCTTTATCTCCCAGGCTTACGACTTGCCCGCTGATACCACTCAGGCAGCACTGACCGATCTGATCGACCGCCTCAATGAAGATGCCGCCGTCGACGGCGTCCTGCTGCAACTGCCCTTGCCCGCGCACCTCGACGCTTCGCTGCTGCTGGAGCGCATTCGCCCGGACAAGGACGTGGACGGCTTCCATCCTTATAACGTGGGTCGCCTCGCTCAACGCATTCCGCTGCTGCGCCCGTGCACTCCCAAAGGCATCATGACCCTGCTGGAAAGCACCGGTGTCGACCTGTACGGCCTGGATGCCGTCGTCGTCGGCGCATCCAACATCGTCGGCCGCCCGATGGCAATGGAACTGCTGCTGGCGGGCTGCACCGTCACGGTGACCCATCGTTTCACCAGGGATCTGGCAGGCCACGTGGGTCGTGCCGATCTGGTGGTGGTTGCCGCCGGCAAGCCGGGCCTTGTCAAAGGCGAATGGATCAAGCCGGGCGCGATCGTCATCGACGTCGGCATCAACCGCCAGGAAGACGGCAAGCTGGTAGGCGATGTGGTTTACGAGACCGCCCTGCCCCGCGCTGGCTGGATCACTCCGGTTCCGGGCGGCGTCGGCCCCATGACCCGCGCCTGCCTGCTGGAAAACACGCTGTACGCGGCAGAAACCCTGCACGACTGATCAGGCTGTTCTGCTCCCATAAAAAACGGCACCTGAGGTGCCGTTTTTTCATTCCCGAAAAAACTTACTTCCTGGCTGCTTCCCAGCTTTTCAGCAAGTCCGCATAGGCGATGGTTTCACCCTTGGGTTTCTCGTTGGCCAGCTTGCGCTGTGGCGCGAGGAACTCGCCGTTGCTCTCTTCGGCCTTCTTGTACCAGACTTCCGCAGTGGTTTCCTTATTCATCTTCGGTGCACATTTGCTGGGTTCCTGCACCTCAGAACGCTGGATGCGCATCATGATCGCATCCTGGTCCTTGGCCAGACCGTCGAGGGCCTCCTGCGCAGTCTTCTCGCCAGTGACCGCCTCGGCCACATGGCTCCACCACAGCTGTGCCAGCTTCGGATAGTCAGGCACGTTGGTGCCGGTAGGCGACCATTGCACGCGGGCCGGGCTGCGATAGAACTCCACCAGACCACCCAGCTTCGGCGCCAGCGCGGTCATTTCCTTGGAGTTGATGTCCGACTCGCGAATCGGCGTCAGGCCGACGATGGTTTTCTTCAGTGAAACGCTCTTCGAAGTCACGAATTGCGCATACAGCCACGCCGCCAGACGCTTTTTCTCGTCAGACGACTTCAGGAAGGTCCACGAACCCACGTCCTGATAGCCGAGCTTCATGCCTTCTTTCCAGTAAGGGCCTTTTGGCGACGGTGCCATGCGCCATTTCGGCGTGCCATCGGCGTTCATGACAGGCAGACCCGGCTTGGTCATGTCGGCGGTAAAGGCGGTGTACCAGAAGATCTGTTGCGCGACGTTACCCTGCGAAGGCACCGGCCCGGATTCGGAGAAGGTCATGCCCGCCGCTTCCGGCGGCGCATAGGCTTTCAGCCAGTCGATGTATTTCTGCGTGGCGAACACTGCCGCCGGGCCGTTGGTGTCGCCACCGCGGGTAATACTGGAACCGACCGGATGGCAATCCTCGACGCGGATGCCCCACTCGTCCACCGGCAGACCGTTAGGCAAACCCTTGTCGCCGCTGCCCGCCATGGAGAACCAGGCATCGGTGAAACGCCAGCCCAGTGACGGGTCTTTCTTGCCATAGTCCATGTGCCCGAAGACTTTCTTGCCGTCGATCTCCTTGACGTCTTCGCTGAAGAATTTGGCGATGTCTTCATAAGCCGACCAGTTGACCGGAACACCCAGCTCGTAACCGTATTTGTCCTTGAATTTCTTTTTCAGATCAGGACGCTCGAACCAGTCGGCACGGAACCAGTACAGGTTGGCGAACTGCTGATCAGGCAGCTGGTAAAGCTTGCCGTCTGGAGCAGTGGTAAACGAAGTGCCAATGAAGTCTTTCAGGTCCAGCGTCGGCGAGGTGACTTTACTGCCTTCCGGACTGGCCATCAGATCCGTCAGAGACAGGGCCTTGCCGTAGCGGAAGTGCGTACCGATCAGGTCCGAGTCGTTGACCCAGCCGTCGTAGATGCTTTTGTCAGACTGCATGGCGGTCTGCAGCTTCTCGATGACATCACCTTCCTGCAGCAAGTCATGGGTGACTTTGATACCGGTGATTTCGGTGAACGCCTTGGCCAGGGTCTTGGACTCGTATTCATGGGTGGTCAGGGTTTCCGACACCACCTTGATGTCCATGCCACGAAACGGCTTGGCCGCTTCGATGAACCACTCCAGCTCTTTCAACTGCTCGGCATCAGAGAGCGTGCTCGGCTTGAACTCGCTCGCCGCCCACTTCTTCGCCGCATCTTCGTACTGATCCGCCCATGCCGACACACTCAACCCGCTGAGCATGATCATGGTTGCCAGCGTCACGCTATGTTGCAGCTTGTTTTTCTTATTGAACATAGTCATCTCCAGGTTGCTTTCATGTAGTCCCGCTTTTTCAATACTGCCGACCGGATCACCCCGGCAGCCACGCCCGGCCGCTCTCTACCCCCAACGCATCACCACCAACAGCCACACCAGGGAAGCCCCCGAAGCGATCCAGATGCTCCAGTCCGTCGCGCCGATCACCAGCAGATGCAGATAAGCGCTGCCCAGAAGCCCGATGAAAAGACGGTCGCCACGCGTGGTGGCAATCGGCAGAAAACCGCGACGCTCGATGCTCGCCGAGCGCAATTCCCATACCGTCATACCCACCAGCAACAACCCGATACTGATGAAGAACGCCGCAGTGGGCAGTGTCCAGGACATCCACTCCATTTTTTCGACTCCTCAGACACGACCAAGAGCAAAGCCCTTGACCACATGGTTGCGAACGAACCAGATCACCAGCATGCCCGGCAGAATGGTCAACACCCCTGCCGCCGCCAGCACCCCCCAATCGATACCCGATGCCGACACGGTGCGGGTCATCACCGCAGCGATCGGCTTGGCGTTCACCGAAGTCAGGGTGCGCGCCAGCAACAGCTCGACCCAGGAGAACATGAAGCAGAAAAAGGCGGTGACACCGATACCCGAGCCAATCAGTGGAATGAAAATCTTCACGAAAAACTTGGGAAAGCTGTAACCGTCGATGTAGGCCGTTTCATCGATCTCCTTCGGAACGCCGGACATGAAGCCCTCCAGAATCCATACGGCCAGCGGAACGTTGAACAGACAGTGCGCCAGTGCCACGGCGATGTGCGTGTCAAACAGGCCGATGGACGAATACAGCTGGAAAAACGGCAGCAGGAATACTGCCGGTGGCGCCATGCGGTTGGTCAGCAGCCAGAAGAACAGGTGCTTGTCGCCGAGAAAACGATAGCGTGAAAACGCGTAGGCTGCCGGCAGTGCGACGCTCAGCGATATCACGGTATTGAGGCACACGTAATACAACGAGTTGAGGTAGCCGCTGTACCAGCTTTCGTCGGTGAAGATCACCTTGTAATTGGCCAGGGTGAAATCCTGCGGCCACAGGGTCAGACCACCGAGGATCTCGGTATTGGTCTTGAACGACATGTTGATCAGCCAGTAGATCGGCACCAGCAGAAACAACAGGTAAATCCACAGCGGTATGATTTTGCGCAGACTCATGAACAGCCCCTCAATTCTTTTCGCTGTGAGTCATGGCGGTGTAGAACACCCATGACACCAACAGAATGATCAGGAAATACACCAGCGAGAACGCCGCCGCAGGCCCCAGGTCGAACTGCCCGAGCGCCATGGTGGTCAGGGTCTGACTGAGGAAGGTGGTGGAGTTGCCCGGCCCGCCACCGGTCAGTACGAACGGCTCGGTGTAGATCATGAAGCTGTCCATGAAGCGCAACATCACCGCAATCAGCAGCACGCTTTTCATCTTCGGCAACTGGATATGCCGGAAGATCGCCCAGCCGGACGCCCGATCGATGCGTGCCGCCTGGTAATACACATCCGGAATCGCCCGCAGCCCCGAATAGCAGAGCAAGGCCACCAGCGAGGTCCAGTGCCAGACGTCGATGACCAGCACCGTCACCCAGGCGTCCGAGGCATTGGCGGCGTAGTTGTAGTTGATGCCCAGCACGTTGTTCAGCGTGTAACCCAGCAAGCCGATATCACCGCGGCCGAAGATCTGCCAGATCGTGCCGACCACGTTCCACGGGATCAGCAGTGGAATGGTCATCACGATCAGGCACAGCGACGACCAGCGGCCCTTGGTCGGCATGGTCAGGGCAATCGCGATACCCAGCGGGATCTCGATCAGCAGTACACAGCCCGAATAAATGAACTGACGCAGCAGCGAGTCGTGCAGACGCGGGTCCTGCAGGACCTGCCGGAACCAGTCGGTGCCGACGAAATAGCGACTGGACTGGTCGAAGATGTCCTGCACCGAATAGTTGACCACGGTCATCATCGGGATAATCGCGCTGAATGCCACCAGCAGAAACACCGGCATCACCAGCCACCAGGCCTTGTTGTTCTGAACCTTACGCATGGGACACCTCACTGGCAGGGCCGGCTTCGAGCAGGTAATCATCTGCATAGAGCATCAGCCATTGCCCCGGAAAGCTGATCCAGGCCTGGCCTTGCGGCACCGGTTTGTCCTCCTGCAGACGCACCTTCAGCAGTTGTCCGGCCAGTTTCAGGGTGATGATCTTGTAGGTGCCGAGGTCTTCCACATAGGTCACGTCGGCACACATCGCATCGTCGTAAGGCCCGTCCCAGACATGCACGAACTCCGGACGAATACCCACTTTCAGAGTTTTCCACGGCGTATTGGCCAGTTTTTGCTGCAACGACTCAGGCAGCGGCAAGTGAATATCGGCAAAACCGACACCGCCCGGCTGCGGCGTGACGTCAATCAGATTCATCCCCGGGCTGCCGATGAAATAGCCGACAAAAGTGTGCGACGGCTTTTCGAACAGTTCCCGCGGCGTGCCGAACTGGACGATCTGTCCGCCATACATCACCGCGATCTTGTCGGCGAAGGTCGACGCCTCCAGTTGATCGTGGGTGACGTAAACCATGGTGATATTGAACTGCTCGTGGATCTGCTTGAGCTTGCGCCGCAGTTTCCACTTCAGGTGCGGATCGATAACGGTCAGCGGTTCGTCGAAGAGGATCGCCGACACGTCATCGCGCACCAGCCCGCGACCCATGGAGACTTTCTGCTTTTCGTCCGCGCTGAGGTTGCGCGCCTTCTTTTTCAGCAGCGGCTGCAGGTCCAGGACATCGGCAATTTCGTTGACCTTGATGAGAATCCGTGCCTCGTCCATGCCCTGATTGCGCAGCGGAAAGGCCAGATTGTCGAACACGGTCATGGTGTCGTAGATCACCGGAAACTGGAAAACCTGAGCGATGTTACGGCGTTCCGGGGGCAGCTCATTGACGACTTTCGAGTCGAACAGCACCTGGCCCTGCGACGGACTGAGCAGACCGGAAATGATGTTGAGCAGGGTTGACTTGCCACACCCGGAAGGCCCGAGCAGCGCGTAAGCACCACCCTGCTCCCAGACGTGGCTCATCTCGCGAATTGCATAGTCGTCAGGACCAGGCTTGGTACTGTAGCTGTGCGCAAGGTTCTGCAAGCGGATCTCGGCCATCAGGCAACCCTCGCCATACGCAGGCCCGGCGCCTGAATCATGCCGCCCTGCTGATCGAATACAAACAATTTGTGGGTCGGGATGTACACCCGAATCGCCGCATCGACGTCATAGGCATGCACGCCTGGCAGATGCAGGACCAGCGAGAACAGCTCGTTGCGCACATGCAGGAAGGTTTCCGAGCCGCTGATTTCCGCCAGTTCGACAGTAACCGCCAGTTCCAGGTCGTCATCGTTGGACGGCACCAGGCTCAAATGGCTGGGGCGCACGCCGAAACGATACTCGCCATCGCCGACGGCCCGCAGGTCGACGTTGAGCGGGAAATGCACGAAGTTGGCGAAGCTGACTTCATTGCCTTCTATACGGCCCGGCATGAGGTTGATCGGCGGTTCGGAGAACAGCTCGGCGGCCAGCACAGTCGCAGGTCGATGATAGACCTCGGGGGTCTTGCCGCTCTGCACCACCCGCCCCTCATGCAGGATGGTGGTGGTGCCGCCCAGCGCCAGCGCTTCATTGGGCTCGGTGGTGGCGTATATGGCGATGGTATGGCGAGCGGCAAACAGCTCGCGCATTTCCTGGCGCAGCTCTTCGCGCAGCTTGTAATCGAGGTTGACCAACGGTTCGTCGAAGAGGATCAGTTCGGCGTCCTTGACCAGCGCCCTGGCCATCGCGGTGCGCTGCTGCTGCCCGCCGGATAGTTCGAGGGGGTGGCGTTGCAGGAATTTTTCGATGCGCAGCATCTTCGCGGTTTCCTGCACCCGGCTGTGGATCACGTCTTTGGAAAGACCCGCCTGACGCAGCGGCGAAGCGATGTTTTCGAACACCGTCATGCTCGGGTAATTGATGAACTGCTGATAAACCATCGAGACGTTGCGCAGGCGAACCGGACGATGGGTGACATCGACTCCGTTCATCAGCACTCGCCCGCTGTCCGGCTTGTCCAGCCCGGCCATCAGGCGCATCAGGCTGGTTTTGCCGGACAGGGTGCGCCCCAGCAGAACGTTGAATGATCCCGGCTCAAAGCTCAGGGAAGCGTTGTCGATCCAGACCTGACCATCGACGGCGCGACTGACATGCTCCAGCGTGAGTGACATGGCGTGCCCTTTGTTGTTTTTTTCTTAAGGGTGAATGCGTGACTGTTTGCAGATAGCGACATTCGTGCCAGCTCAGGCGGATCGCCGGTGAAGCCCGAAACAGAGCGTTCGCCCGTATTCAGGGGACGAAACGCCTTTCACAGCTGAACAATAATGAACAGAAAAGGCTGAACACTTGAACAAAATGAACATTGACTTTGAACACAACTGAACGACACTGGACGGACGTTGCGGGCAAGGATGGTCACGCCGACGGGACCTAAAAACAAAAACAATACGTCACATTCGCAGGCATCCTCATGTCTCAAACCAGCGCTTCGCTTGCTCACGACATCATCATTCAGGATTCATGGACCCGCTGCCGGGACTTCGGCCTCAGTCATCAGACGTGCCCCTCATTCGGCCAATTGCCAGGGACGGAGGTTTCCAGGCTGCTGGAGCGCCATCACGGACTGGTACAGACCACCCATCAGGAGGTCCTGCCGGTCTACGAAAACATTCTCAGCAACTCCAGCTGTCTGATTCTGCTGGCCGACCCTCAAGGTCAGTTGCTCAAGTCATGGGGTGCACAACGCTTCGTCGAATCGTCCCAGGCTCAAGGCTTCATGCCAGGTGCCAGCTGGAACGAACGCGGCACGGGCACTAACGCCATCGGCACGGCGCTGGCCTGCGAAGAGGCCATCCATATTGAACCGGACGAGCATTTCCTCAAGGCCAACCGTTTCATGACCGGTTCGGCCTCACCGATCTTCGACGCAGACAGGCGCATCATCGCCGTGCTGGATGTGTCCAGCGACAGCTTCCTGCCACCTTCACACACGCTGGGCATGGTCAAAATGATGAGCCAGTCGGTGGAAAACCGCCTGATCCTCGACCAGTTTCGCGATTCCCACTTCCAGCTGATCTTCAATACCGGTCTTAACAACCTCGACAGCCAATGGGCTGGCCTGCTGATTTTTGACGAAAGCGGCCAGATCCTGTGCGCCAATCGGCGTGCCGACGCTTTGCTGGGGACGACTCCGGCCGGTGCCAGCATCGAGACGCTGTTCAAGTGTCCGATCCTGCAACTGCTCAGCGAGACCGAAGCGCGTCCGTTTGCGCTGCATGCATTTGGCAACAATCGCTTTCAGTGCCTGCTCAAACGCCCGACTCGCAAACCATTGAAGCTGCATTGCGTCCAGGCTGCGCAGGTGCCTGCAGCACCATCACGAAACCTTGACCTGCAGGCCATCAGCCTGGGCGATGCGAAAGTCGAGAAGGCTGTGCGTCAGGCCCAACGGCTGCTGGAAAAAGACATCCCGCTGCTCATTCATGGTGAAACCGGGGTCGGCAAGGAAGTGTTTGTCAAAGCCCTGCATCAGGCCAGTGTGCGCGCCAGCCAGCCGCTGATCGCGGTCAACTGTGCAGCGATCCCGGCCGACCTGGTCGAGGCCGAGCTGTTTGGCTATGAAAGAGGCGCCTTCACCGGGGCCAACCAGAAAGGCAGCATCGGCCTGATCCGCAAGGCCGACAAAGGCACGCTGTTTCTCGACGAAGTGGGCGACATGCCGATGCCGGTACAGGCGCGACTGCTGCGTGTGCTGCAAGAGCGCTGCGTTCAGCCATTGGGCAGCAGCGAGCTGTATCCGGTCGATATACGGCTGATTTCAGCCACCAACCGGGGCCTGCGCGATCAGGTCCAGGCGGGCCTTTTTCGCCAGGATCTTTATTATCGGATCAGCGGCCTGAGCATCGAACTCCCGCCCCTGCGCGAGCGGACTGACAAACATGCGCTGATCCAGCGAATCTGGGAGCGGCACCGTGATGCTCACCAGCGCGCGGGCTTTTCCAGAGAAGTGCTTGAATTATTCGAGCATCACCCCTGGCCGGGCAACCTGCGTCAGCTCAACAGCGTGATTCAGGTGGCGCTGGCACTGGCCGACGAACAGCCGATCGGCACTGACCATCTGCCCGAGGACTTTCTGCTCGACGCTCACGCGGATGAGGAATGCCGTGCCCCGGTCAGGACTCAGGAGTCGGCCACGCGCCTTCACTCGAGCGAAGACCTCGGCCAATTGTTTCAAGCGGCAGGCGGGAATATTTCACAGCTGGCCAAACGTCTGGGCGTCAGCCGTAACACGCTGTACAAGCGGTTGCGGGAGCAGCGGATCGTTTAGTGTTTGACGCTCGGCAGGCAGCACATCATCGAGGACAGGACGCGGAGCGTCCAGAACAGCATGCCCATGCGGAGCATGGGCACAATAGTGTTTCAGGAACAGTCCTTGATCAGTCCGCCAGACGCCAGGTCGTGCCGCCCTTGCCGTCTTCCAGAAGCACACCCATGGCAGTGATCTGGTCGCGGATACGGTCGGACTCGGCCCAGTCTTTTGCGGCACGCGCCGCCAGACGCGCTTGAATCAGCGCCTCCACTTCAGCCGCATCGACCCGTCCTTCCGCGCCAGCGCGCAAAAAGTCGTCGGCTTCGAGCTGCAGAACACCCAGCACGCTGGCCAGTTGCTTCAAACGTGCCGCCAGACCCGCCGCCGCTGCGACATCGGATTCGCGCAGACGATTGATCTCGCGAACCATCTCGAACAGCACCGCACAAGCTTCAGGCGTACCGAAGTCATCGTTCATCGCCGTGCTGAAACGCTCGACGAACGCCTCGCCACCCGCAGGTTCGGCGACCGGCAGGCCCTTGAGCGCGTGATAGAAACGCTCCAGTGCCGCCTTCGACTCACGCAGGCTGTCTTCGGAATAGTTGATCGCGCTGCGGTAGTGGCTCGACACCAGCAGGTAACGCACCACTTCCGGGTGGTATTTCTCCAGCACGTCGCGAATGGTAAAGAAGTTGTTCAGGGACTTGGACATCTTCTCGCCATTGATACGAATCATGCCGCAGTGCAACCAGGCATTGGCGTAGGTCTTGCCGGTGGCCGCTTCGCTCTGGGCGATTTCGTTTTCATGGTGCGGAAACTCCAGATCGCTGCCGCCACCATGAATATCGAAAGTCTCGCCCAGGCAGCAGGTCGACATCACCGAGCACTCGATATGCCAGCCTGGACGCCCTGCACCCCAGGGCGATTCCCAGCTTGGCTCGCCCGGCTTGACGCCCTTCCAAAGGACGAAGTCCAGCGGATCTTCCTTGGACTCGTCCACTTCGATGCGTGCGCCGATGCGCAGGTCTTCGATCTTCTTGCGCGACAGCTTGCCGTAACCCTGAAACTTGCCGACCCGGTAATACACATCGCCGTTACCCGGCGCGTAAGCATAGCCCTTGTCGATCAGGGTCTGGATCATGGCGTGCATGCCAGGGATATGGTCGGTGGCACGCGGCTCCATGTCCGGCTTGAGGATGTTGAGGCGCGCCTCGTCCTCGTGCATGGCCTCGATCATGCGCGCGGTCAGTGCGTCGAACGACTCACCGTTTTCCCGCGCCCGGTTGATGATCTTGTCGTCGATATCGGTAATGTTGCGCACATAGGTCAGTTCATAACCGCTGAAGCGCAACCAGCGCGTCACCAGATCGAACGCAACCATGCTGCGGCCATGGCCCAGGTGGCAGTAGTCGTACACGGTCATCCCGCAGACGTACATGCGCACCTTGTTGCCATCCAGCGGCTTGAAAACTTCTTTGCTCTTGGTGAGCGTGTTGTAGATAGAAAGCACGTGCTCCCCCTCAAACGTACAGCATCAGGTCCAGGAATCCCGCAACGTCACGGTGCGGTTGAAGACAGGTCGACCGGGTTTGGAGTCCTTGATGTCCGCGCAGAAATAACCTTCGCGTTCGAACTGGAAACGGTCTTCCGGTTGCGCTTGCGCCAATGAAGGCTCGGCGCGACAACCGGTCAGTACTTGCAGGGAGTCCGGGTTGATGTTGTCCAGAAAGCTTGCGCCCTCTTCGGCTTTTTCAGGGTTCGGCGAACGGAACAGACGATCGTACAAACGCACTTCGCACTCTACGCTCTCGGCTGCCGGCACCCAGTGCACGACGCCCTTGACCTTGCGGCCTTCAGGGTTCTTGCCCAACGTTTCCGGGTCGTAGGAGCAACGCAGCTCGATGATGTTGCCGTCGGCATCCTTGATCGCCTCATCGGCACGGATCACATAGCTGCCGCGCAAACGCACTTCACCATTGGGCTCAAGACGCTTGTAGCCCTTCGGCGGCTCTTCCATGTAATCGTCGCGATCGATGTAAAGCTCCCGCGAGAACGGCAGCTCGCGCATGCCCAGGTCTTCTTTCGGGTGGCGCGGCAGCTCCAGCTTCTCGACCTGGCCTTCCGGGTAGTTGGTGATGACCACTTTCAGCGGGCGCAGCACGCACATGGCGCGCGGCGCGCTGTGGTCCAGGTCGTCGCGGATGCTGAATTCGAGCATGCCGAAATCGACAACGCCGTCAGAGCGGTTGGTGCCGATCATTTCGCAGAAATTGCGAATCGATTTCGGCGTGTAGCCACGGCGACGGAAGCCCGACAGCGTCGACATGCGCGGGTCATCCCAGCCATTGACGTGTTTCTCGTCAACCAGTTGCTTGAGCTTGCGCTTGCTGGTGATGGTGTAGTTCAGGTTCAGGCGCGAAAACTCATACTGACGCGGCTTGCACGGCACCGGCAGGTTGTCGAGAAACCAGTCGTACAGCGGACGATGGCTTTCGAACTCCAGGGTGCAGATCGAGTGGGTGATGCCTTCGAGGGCATCCGACTGACCGTGGGTGAAGTCATAGATCGGATAGATGCACCACTTGTCGCCGGTCTGATGGTGATGCGCATGGCGAATGCGGTAGATGATCGGGTCACGCAGGTTCATGTTCGGCGAGGCCATGTCGATTTTGGCGCGCAGTACGCGAGCGCCATCCTCGAACTCGCCGGCTTTCATGCGCGCGAACAGGTCGAGGTTTTCCTCGACGCCACGCTCGCGGAACGGACTGTTCTTGCCCGGCTCGGTCAGGGTGCCGCGATATTCGCGCGCCTGCTCAGGGGTCAGATCGTCCACATAAGCCTTGCCTGCCTTGATCAGCTCGACCGCCCAGTCGTGCAACTGGTCGAAATACTGCGAGGCGTAGCGCACTTCGCCCGCCCACTCGAAGCCCAGCCACTTGACGTCACTCATGATGGCGTCGATGTATTCCTGGTCTTCCTTGGCCGGGTTGGTGTCATCGAAACGCAGGTGCGTATCGCCACCGAACTCCTGGGCCAGACCGAAGTTCACGCAGATCGACTTGGCGTGACCGATGTGCAGGTAGCCGTTGGGCTCCGGCGGAAAGCGGGTCACGATTTTGCTGTGCTTGCCCGAGTCCAGGTCTGCCTGCACGATAGGACGCAGGAAATTGGTCGGTACGGCTGGACCTGCCTTTGAATGGGCAGCGGGTTCTGGAGTGGGCTTGCTCATAGGATCCTTGGACATACGTGCGCGGCCAGGGTAGGCCGACTAAATCAAAGCGCTTATCATAGCCGAAGCTGTCAAGTCCCTGACAACAGACTGCGTATTTGAAGGCATAAAAGCTGCAAAAGCGCTGAAAAATGTAACCTCGTCTGTAAACTGCGCGTCAGGGTCATAATCCGCCCATTCATGCATGACTAGAGAGCGACTTCCCAAATGCCTAATGTAAAGCTGACTACCAACCACGGCGACATCGTGCTGCAACTGAACGAAGAAAAAGCGCCGCTGACCGTTGCCAACTTCATCGAATACGTTAAAGCCGGCCACTACGAAAACACGGTTTTCCACCGTGTGATCGGCAATTTCATGGTTCAGGGCGGCGGTTTCGAGCCTGGCATGAAAGAAAAGAAAGACAAGCGCCCGAGCATCCAGAACGAAGCCGACAACGGTCTGCCGAACAAGAAGTACAGCGTCGCCATGGCCCGTACCATGGAACCGCATTCGGCCTCTGCGCAGTTCTTCATCAACGTCGCTGACAACGCCTTTCTGAACCACAGCGCCAAGACCGTTCAGGGCTGGGGTTACGCTGTGTTCGGTGAAGTGATCGAAGGCACCGACGTGGTCGACAAGATCAAAGGCGTGGCGACTTCCAGCAAGGCCGGCCATCAGGACGTCCCGGTAGAAGACGTGATCATCGAGAAAGCCGAGATCGTTGAGTGATACTGCTGATCTCCGATCTGCATCTTGAACAGGAGCGCCCGGACATTACCCGGGCGTTTCTGGATCTGCTCGCAGGACGCGCTCGCGAAGCCGAGTCGCTGTATATCCTCGGGGATTTCTTTGAAGTCTGGATCGGTGACGACGCGATGTCGCCGTTCCAGCTTTCGATCTGCAAGGCCCTGCGCGAATTGAGCGACAGCGGCACACGAATTTTTCTGATGCACGGCAACCGTGATTTCATGCTCGGCAAGGGCTTCTGCAAGGCAGCGGGCTGCACGCTGCTGAGCGACCCGAGCGTTGTGCAACTGAACGGTGAGCCGGTGCTGCTGATGCACGGCGACAGTCTGTGCACCCGCGATGAAGGCTATATCCGGATGCGTCGCTATCTGCGCCATCCGCTGACGCTGTTTATTTTGCGCCATTTGCCGCTGGGCACTCGGCACAAGTTGGCGCGCAAGTTGCGTAATGAGAGCCGTGCGCAAACCCGTATGAAGGCCAATGATATTGTCGATGTGACGCCGGACGAGGTGCCGCGAATCATGCAGCAGTTCGGTGTGCGTACGTTGGTCCACGGCCACACTCATCGTCCGGCTATTCATAAATTGCAGATTGGCGATCAGGCGGCCAGGCGCATTGTGCTGGGTGACTGGGATCGTCAGGGCTGGGTGTTGCAGGTGGATGAGCAGGGTTTCAATCTGAGTTCGTTCGACTTTGTGCCCGAGACGGTTGCGCTGTTGAATTGATGGTGCGGGATCGCGTGAACTGACCCCGAAAAGCTGGACGGTTGACTATCGTTCCCATGCTCCGCGTGGGAATGCAGTTCGTGACGCTCTGCGTCACACAGCGGTTCTGCGTCGTCTGTGCCATCGTGGTTGAAAAAGCACTTTAGAGCAGTTTGGCCATAGACACGGTTCAGATAGGCGCACAAGAAACTAGTGCCCGCCGCCTGCCGCAGGCCCGGCCTTGGCGGCGAATGGGGGTTTGGCCAGCCAGACGAGCAGGATCAGTCCGGCGAATATCCAGCCCAGCAGGTAGAAGTAATCCACGGTGGACATCATGTAGGCCTGTGCGTTGAGGGTCTGCTCCAGTTGCGCGTAGGCTTGCGGGCTGGCGCCGCCCAGGCTGTCGAGGGCGTGGCGGGTGGCGGGGTCGAAGGTGCTGATGTTTTCGCTCAGGTAGGCATGATGCTGGTTGGCGCGGCGGATCCAGATCCAGGTGGTCAGCGATGCTGCGAAGCTGCCGCCCAGGGTGCGCAGGAAGGTTGCCAGTCCGGAGCCATCGGCGATCTGATCAGGCGGCAGGTCGGACAGCAGAATGCTCAGGGTCGGCATGAAGAACAGTGCCACGCCGATGCCCATGAACAACTGCACCATCGCCACGTGTTCGAAATCCACATCGGTGTTGAAGCCCGCACGCATGAAGCAGCTCAGCCCCATCGCCAGAAACGCCAGCCCGGCCAGCAGACGCAGGTCGAACTTGTGCGCGTACTTGCCGACAAAGGGCGACATCAGTACCGGCAGGATGCCAATCGGCGCGACAGCCAGCCCCGCCCAGGTCGCGGTATAGCCCATCTGGGTCTGCAACCACTGCGGCAATATCAGGTTGATGCCGAAGAAGCCGGAATAGCCGCCGATCATGACCAGCGTGCCGATGCGGAAATTGCGGTAGGCAAACAGGCGCAGATTGACGATCGGGTGCTTGTCGGTCATTTCCCAGATGACGAAGAAAACCAGCGCCACCAGCGAAATTAGCGAGCCGAAGATGATGAAGTTCGACTCGAACCAGTCCAGATCATTACCCTTGTCGAGGACTATCTGCAGCGCACCCACACCGACGATCAGCGCCAGCAGGCCAATGTAGTCCAGCGGTTGGCGAGCCGTGCTGACCGGTCTCTTGGCCAGCTGCGTACGCACTACCAGCACAGCGAACAGACCGATGGGAATGTTGATGAAGAAGATCCACGGCCAGCTGTAACTGTCGGTAATCCAGCCACCGAGGATCGGCCCGGCAATGGGTGCAACTACCGTCACCATCGCCAGCAATGCCAGAGCCATGCCCCTTTTGGCGGGCGGGTACACCGCAATCAGCAGAGTCTGACTCATCGGGTACAGCGGCCCGGCGACCATGCCCTGCAGCGCCCGGAAGCCCACCAGTTCCGGCATGGACTGGGAAATGCCGCACAGAAACGAAGCGATCACGAACAGAATGGTGGCCCACAGGAACAGCTTGACCTCACCGAAGCGGCGACTGAGCCAGCCGGTCAGTGGCAAGGCAATCGCGTTGCTGACCGCAAACGAGGTGATCACCCAGGTGCTCTGCTCTGAACTGACTCCCAGGTTGCCGGCGATGGTCGGCAGCGCCACGTTGGCAATCGTGGTATCGAGCACCTGCATGAAGGTCGCCAGCGACAGACCGATGGTGCACAGCAACAGACTTGGCGGGGTAAAAGAAGCGGGGGCGTTGTTGCTCATCGCGAATCCCTGAAGACGAATGCGACACCCCGGCCAGCAGGCCGGGGCTCACGGATTGGCGGTTCAGCGCTGAACGGCAGTCTTGCCACCGGGCGCACTGTTCTCGTGAATCAGGCGGGCGATCAGCGCGTCGGCGTCAGCCAGTTGCTCGGTGTACACCTGAGTGCTGAAAGCGGCCTGCTTGCGCGGCTGTTGCGCCAGGACCGGACCGCTCTGGTCATGCAGGTTGACCTCAACCGTGGTCGACAGGCCTATGCGCAACGGGTACTTCGCCAGCTCTTCAGGATTGATGTGCACCCGCACCGGCACACGCTGGACAATCTTGATCCAGTTGCCAGTGGCGTTCTGCGCCGGCAGCAACGCAAAGGCACTGCCGGTACCGGCCCCCAGGCTGTCGATGGTGCCGCTGTACTTCACATCGCTGCCATACAGGTCGGAGCTGATCTCCACCGGCTGACCGATGCGCATCTTGCCCAACTGGGTCTCCTTGAAGTTGGCATCGATCCACAACTGATCCAGCGGGATGACCGCCATGGTAGCGGTGCCCGGCTGAATGCGTTGCCCCAGTTGCACGGTGCGCTTGGCCACGTAGCCGGTGACCGGTGCCACGAGTGTTGAACGTGCGTTGGTCAGGTAGGCCTGACGCAACTGCGCAGCCGCTGCCTTGACGTCCGGGTGCGAGGACACCACGGTGTCATCGACCAGCGCCACGCTGGTGCTCAATTGCTGCTGAATATTGTTCAGGGCGCTCTGCGCGCTGGTCAGGCTGTCCCTGGCGTGCGACAGCTCTTCCTGGGAAATCGCCCCGCCGGCTGCGAGGCTGCGACGACGGTTATAGTTGTCCTGAGCGGTCTGCACAGCAGCACGCTGCGCGGCCAGTTGCGCCTTCATGCCATCGACATTGCTATAGAGGCCGCGCACCTGGCGCACGACCTTGCCCAGATTGGCCTCGGCGCTTTGCAGCGAGACTTCGGCATCGCTCGGGTCGAACTTGAGCAGAACCTGCCCTTCGTGCACCAGATCACCATCGTCCGCACCAATACTGATGACGGTTCCGGTGACCAGCGGGGTGATTTCGACCACGTTGCCATTCACATAGGCATCGTCGGTCTCTTCGCTCCATTGGCCGTAGATCTCGTACCAGGCCCAGATGCCCAGTGCGAGGATCACCACGACAATGGCAAGCCCGATCAGCATGAACGTGCGCTTGCCGGACTTCGGCTCCTGTTCAGGAGCCGGGGCAGATGTGTTTTCAGCGGCAGCAGTGGCCATGGCAGTTACCTTTAATCAGCGAAGCGACGGAACGACGGCGATCAGGCTCACGCCTGCCAACACGTCGGCCGCTCAGCGTTTAGCTTTGGGGTTGAAGCTCAAACGAGTCAGAGTGATGTGGTCATCAGCAGCCACCAGCACTTTGGTGAGAATTCTTTTCAGGCTCTCGACCTCTTCACTGTCGAGCGCCGCGAACGTGTCGTTCATCGCGTCCGCGCCAATCTGCGGCAGCAGATCGGAGAGCGCCTGCCCCTGCTCGGTCAGCGCCAGACGCACCTGACGGCGATCGGTCGCGGAGCGCTGGCGCACCACCAGCCCCTTCTGTTCCAAGCGATCGAGCATGCGGGTCATCGAACCGCTGTCCAGCGACAGGTGCCGACACAATTCCACGGGAGTATCTGTAGAAAACTGGGCAATGATGATCAGCACCTTGAATTGCGCGAACGTCACGTCATAGGGCAGCAGGTACTTGTCGAGCATGCGGTCTTTGAGCGCATTGGTACGACCGACCAGCAGCCCGATGAGGCTGGATTCAAAATTGTCGGGGCTGAAATGTTTCATGGATTGACCCAGATAGCTGCCTAGGCAGTGATTGCAAAATATTACTGCCTAGGCAGCCGTTGTCAAAGCATTTATTAGCTTGCTTACTAAATGCCCATAAAAAAACGACCGCTGGCAAGGCGGTCGTTTTTGAAGGGAACGCGAGAGCAATCAGGCGGCGACAGGTACGCCACTGTGAAAGCGGAACTCTTCGTCAGGGCTTTCGATCAGCTCACGCTCGGCCAGACGGATCTCCTCGATCTTGGCATCGACATCAGCCTTGTCGCCGTAGCTGTAAGCCAGCTTGAGGTAGTCCTGAAAGTGCCGCGCTTCGGACTTCAGCAGACCGCCATAGAACTTGGCCAGCTCTTCGTCCAGATGCGGCACCAGCGCGGCGAAGCGTTCGCAGGAACGCGCCTCGACGATGGCACCGACGATCAACGCATCGGTCAGCCGGTACGGGTTGTGATTGCGCACCAGCTTGCGCAGCGCTCCGGCATAACGGGCCGAGCTGATATTGGCCATGGGGATCTGGCGCTTTCTGATGATGCTGATGACTTGCTCGAAATGGCGCAGTTCTTCCCGGGCCAGACGTGACATCTTGCTCAGCAGGTCGAACTTGTCGTTGTACTGAAACATGAACTGGAACGCGGCCCCGGCGGCCTTCTTCTCGTTGTTCGCATGATCGATCAGCAGGATGTCCAGATTGCGCAGCGCGGCCTGGACCCAGCTGTCGGGGGTGCGGCAAAGCAGGAAGGCTTCGATTTCAGGGATCGGGTACATAGGCTCACAGGATGACGGAGAGGCACGGCCGGGCATTATACGAGGAGCCACGATGCCCCGCGACACAAAAGCATGCCGGGTTTGTCAGGCGCCGAAGGCGTCGCGCAAAAAGCCTGGCGCGATGTAACGCTGATAGTGCGCCTCGGACAGCAGGAAAAACTCGCGGTCGATCGCATCGCGCAGTTCCGGCAGCGTCCAGTCGCGGAACTCCGGCAACAGCACAAAACCATAGGCCTCGACCTGGCTGATGACCCGGGCACCACGGGCGATCAACTGGTAAGCCCAGCAATATTCGGACTGGTGCGGCACAAAGCGGATCTTGCGCTGGATGAGCTGCGCACGCAGCCTGTCGGCATCGAAGACTTCGAGCTTGGCAGTCATAACCTGGACCAGCAGTTGCTCCAGACGCAGCCAGACGGCTCTTTTTTCGTCTTCGTTATAGCCGTTCCAGTGGATGACCTCGTGGTGGAACCGCTTGCAGCCACGGCACACCAGATCCCCGTAAACAGTGGAGCAGAGGCCGACGCAGGGAGTTTTGATAATGTAATCGGGCATGTCAGGCAGGACTGCGGAAGGCGAAACAGGGACTCATGTTAGCCCTTTGTCTAAGCAAGTTCACCCCCGAAGATGTAGGGGCTAACTTACCTTTGGCAAAGTTTTGGCGTAGAATCAGCGAGCCTTTTAAGGCGCCAATGTCCGTTGGAAGCTGTTTTCAAAGCGTCACGAGCACAGTCAAGTTAATCCCGCAGTGCGGCGTCGACAGGCCATTCCCTCATCACGAATGGCCGTGTCGACCGCCACTCCCCCCGCCCTGCAGGCGTAAAACTTTGAAAACAGCTTCTGTTAGGAATCACCGATACCCTGCCAACAAGGCTCAATAAGCCTTGCGTGGGTACGGGCGATTTCTGGATGAGCGTCCCGGACACCCATTTGGGACCACTGATGAGGGTTAATACTGTGCTTGAAGCCTACCGTAAACATATCGAAGAGCGTGCCGCCCAGGGCATCGTGCCCCAGCCGCTTAACGCCGAACAAACTGCAGGCCTGGTCGAGCTGCTGAAGAATCCCCCGGCTGGCGAAGAAGCTTTCCTTGTCGATCTGATCACCAATCGCGTTCCGCCAGGCGTTGACGAAGCTGCCTACGTCAAGGCCGGTTTCCTGTCTGCCCTGGCCAAGGGCGAAGCCACTTCTCCCCTGATCGACAAAAAACGCGCTACCGAACTGCTCGGCACCATGCAAGGTGGCTACAACATCGTCACCCTGGTTGAACTGCTCGACGACGCCACCCTCGCGCCGGTCGCTGCCGAACAACTCAAGCACACCCTGCTGATGTTCGACGCCTTCCACGACGTGGCCGAAAAAGCCAAGAACGGCAATGCCCACGCCAAGGCTGTGCTGCAGTCCTGGGCTGACGGCGAGTGGTTCAAGAAGCGCCCGACGCTGGCCGACAAGATCAGCCTGCGCGTCTTCAAGGTCACCGGCGAAACCAACACCGACGACCTGTCCCCTGCCCCTGATGCCTGGTCGCGTCCGGACATCCCGCTGCACGCCCTGGCCATGCTGAAAATGGCCCGTGACGGCATCGTCCCTGACGTTCAGGGCGCCATCGGCCCGATGAAGCAGATCGAAGAAATGCGCGGTCAGGGCTTCCCGATTGCCTACGTCGGTGACGTGGTCGGTACCGGTTCCTCGCGTAAATCGGCAACCAACTCGGTACTCTGGTTCTTCGGCGACGACGTCCCTTACGTCCCGAACAAGCGTGCCGGCGGTTTCTGCTTCGGCAGCAAAATTGCTCCGATCTTCTACAACACCATGGAAGATGCCGGCGCTCTGCCAATCGAATTCGATGTCTCGAACATCAACATGGGTGACGTGATCGACGTCTACCCCTACGCCGGCAAGGTCTGCAAGCACGACAGCGACGAAGTCATCACCACCTTCGAAATGAAGACCCCGGTGCTGCTCGACGAAGTCCGCGCTGGCGGCCGTATTCCGCTGATCATCGGTCGTGGCCTGACCAGCAAGGCGCGCGCCGAACTGGGCCTGCCGGAGTTCGACCTGTTCAAGACCCCTGACCAGCCAGCCGAAAGCACCAAGGGTTACACCCTGGCGCAGAAGATGGTCGGCAAGGCATGCGGCGTAGCGGGCGTTCGTCCGGGCACCTACTGCGAACCGAAGATGACCACCGTCGGCTCCCAGGACACCACTGGCCCGATGACCCGCGACGAACTGAAAGACCTGGCGTGCCTGGGCTTCTCGACCGATCTGGTCATGCAGTCGTTCTGCCACACCGCGGCCTATCCGAAGCCGATCGACGTCAAGACGCACCACACGCTGCCTGACTTCATCATGACCCGCGGTGGCGTTTCCCTGCGTCCGGGCGACGGCATCATCCACAGCTGGCTGAACCGCATGCTGCTGCCGGACACCGTCGGCACCGGTGGCGACTCGCACACCCGCTTCCCGATCGGTATCTCCTTCCCGGCCGGTTCCGGCCTGGTGGCATTCGCTGCTGCAACGGGCGTCATGCCGCTGGACATGCCTGAATCGATCCTGGTTCGCTTCAAGGGCAAGATGCAACCTGGCATCACCCTGCGCGACCTGGTTCACGCCATTCCTTACTACGCGATTCAGGCTGGCCTGCTGACCGTAGAGAAGAAAGGCAAGAAGAACGCATTCTCCGGTCGCATCCTGGAGATCGAAGGCCTCGACAACCTGAGCATCGAACAGGCTTTCGAGCTGTCCGACGCCTCTGCCGAGCGTTCGGCTGCCGGTTGCACCATCAAGCTGGCCAAAGAGCCAATCATCGAATACCTGAATTCGAACATCACCCTGCTGCGCTGGATGATCGAACAGGGTTACGGTGATCCTCGCACCCTGGAGCGTCGTGCTCAGGCGATGGAAGCCTGGGTTGCCAACCCGGAGCTGCTGGAAGCCGACAAGGACGCCGAGTACGCCGAAATCATCGAAATCGATCTGGCCGACGTCAAGGAGCCTGTGCTCTGCGCGCCGAACGACCCGGACGATGCCCGCCTGCTGTCTTCGGTACAGGGCGAGAAGATCGACGAAGTGTTCATCGGTTCGTGCATGACCAACATCGGCCACTTCCGCGCTGCGGGCAAGTTGCTGGATCAGGTCAAGGGCCAGTTGCCGACGCGTCTGTGGCTGTCGCCGCCGACCAAGATGGATGCTCACCAGCTGACCGAAGAAGGCTACTACGGCATCTACGGCAAGGCTGGCGCACGCATGGAAATGCCGGGCTGCTCGCTGTGCATGGGTAACCAGGCACGCGTTGAACCGAACGCGACCGTGGTGTCGACCTCGACCCGTAACTTCCCGAACCGTCTGGGTGATGGCGCGAACGTCTACCTGGCCTCGGCCGAGCTGGCGTCCGTTGCCTCGATTCTGGGTCGTCTGCCGACGGTCGAAGAGTACATGGGCTACGCCAACCAGATCGACACCATGGCAGCGGACGTGTACCGCTACCTGAGCTTCGATCAAATCGCCGAGTTCCGTGAAGCCGCAGCGAACGCCAACATCCCGGCCGTTCAAGTGTAAGCACGAAAGCAGGCATCAGAAGAACCCCATCCTCGTGATGGGGTTTTTTTGCTTTCGAGCATGCCCGTACATATATTTTTCACATTCACATGGCTATAGTGGCGGCCCTTGTTGGGGAGTAGCCTGCTCGTGACTCCGGTCACAGAGCGTTCGTATCAACATTCTCGGCAGCATGCCGTGGTGCGAACACCTTCTGGTTGGCGAGACCAACGATGCATCCATGCCTAAAGTCGGGCGTGTGGTTGCGTCGTTGACTCATAGCCCGACTGGATATAACCGTGAACCCGATTTCCCTCCTCTTTCTCGCGCTTGCCATGTCCACGGACGCCTTTGCTGCGGCTCTTGGTAAAGGAGCAAGCCTGCATAAACCGCGCTTTCTCGAAGCGTTGCGCACGGGCCTCATATTCGGCGCCATCGAAACCATCACGCCGGTCATCGGCTGGGGCATTGGCCAGGTGGCTGCGCGCTTCGCCGAGAGCTGGGATCACTGGATCGCCTTCACCCTGTTGCTGGTGCTCGGCCTGCACATGATCTACAACGGCATCAAGCACGACGATGACGAAGAGCAGGAAAAGCCGGGGCAGCATTCTTTCTGGATTCTCGCCGTCACCGCATTCGCCACCAGTATCGATGCACTGGCGGTCGGCGTAGGCCTGGCGTTTGTCGACGTCAATATCGTGGTTGCCGCCCTGGCCATCGGCCTGGCGACCACGGTCATGGTCACCATCGGCGTGATGCTGGGCCGGGTGCTGGGCACCATGGTCGGCAAACGCGCTGAAATCATTGGCGGTATCGTGTTGATCGTGGTGGGTGCGACGATTCTTTATGAGCACCTGTCTGCGGCGGCCTGATTGACGGCCCGAGACCTATAAACGCAGAATCGAGTAGGGGGCGGGTTCACACCCGCCGTCCTCTCACACCACCTTCCCCCCCACGGCCAGCCAGACTCTTTCAGGCACTAAGATTTGCTACCACTACGACGATGTCACCCACCACAGCCAGAAATATAGATGAGATCCCGATCAGATTCTCAGGGCACCACGCGAAAATTAAGACTTCTCCTACAGACCGCCTTTCACGTCTCCGATAGCCTCCCATCCGTCAATTAAACGCTGATTATTGTCAACGGATCAAAGACACAAGGACGGCCTGCAATGATTTCTTCAGCTCGATTGGGCGACAAGCACGCCTGCCCATTGCCGGGTCACGGTACAACGCCGATCGCTTCTGCATCCGGTGACGTCAACATCAACGGCATGGGCGCGGCACGCGTGGGTGATACCTGTGGGTGCGAGGCGGTCATCACTTCAGGTTTCCCATCTATTCAGGTGAATGGCCGTCCTATGGCCCACTTGGGAAGCCCAACCAGTCACGGCGGGACAATCATCACGGGCTCCAGTAATGTCGGTGGCGGCTTCGTCATGGGTGACCCTGGTGGCGCGACCATTATTAACTTCATGGCGCTGGGGGCCTTCCGGCCAGACGGTTCCGTGGACGACGAGAAGATGGCGACCTTGTTGGCTGACCCGAAGCTCACGGAGAAAGCCTTGGCGGCAAACGCTTTGGTAAATCCAAATGCGGCCCGTGAGAAACCTGAAGAGGAAGCTGTACCAAATGATGGACCTGAAGGCTGTACGCATCCGAACATGATGGAGAAGCTGGCGACCTACATCGCAGACGAGATGAACAACAATATCCACCACTCCTCCGTCTTGAAGATGAATGAGCTGCTCAGCTATGACGTTGCGGAAGAGACTCGTAAAAAAATGGACCTGCCTTGGTACGCCCAAATAGGGAACACCAGCCCTCAAGCTATCGGCGCTTCAAACATGGCGGCAGCCATGATCCTTTGGACTGAGCGAGTAGGCCAGGGTCGTGATTGGGACCACAAACCAAAGATCCACGCGAAGTTTGGCAGGTATCGCCATAGGCAAGGCAAGTACGACTACTACTACGATATTTGGTCCAACATTCATTACGGCTATGTGGGCATGGCCGGAGGACTCAGTGAGAGCGTCCTTTTAGACGGCGCGGGTGTCGAGCAGATTGTTTCAGATCAATTACGACGGTGGGGAGAGCAGATATTCGAAGCCAAAGAAGATCAGAGACTCAAAGGACCTCATGCCACTGAGGGCGTGGAAGGGATGCGCGCATGGGATGACGTCCCGGATCGGATTTCTATTAGCATTGGCGTTAAACTCTTCTATGAGAATCCAAACGGAGGCGTCACGGCAAGAATGATCATGGACAAAGTACTCGCGGTCACACCGTCAGAATGGGGAGATGGCGCCAGTGTCCATGTCTGTGAAAAATATTAAGGCCCGGTATCTTATTGGGGCATTCATAATTCTTCCAGCGCTGTTCTGGTACGTGGCGACCCCTATCGTTCGTGTCCATTATTCTAAAGAAGCTACAGACGAGCTTCGTGTGATCTGGAACACCCAGCACAACACTCATAAAGAAGGAATGCTTCCGGGTCAAGGCACATACGATATCGGGCATATCTTCCCCAATGAGAAGTTTTTTATGAACTTTGATTGGTGGAATGAAAAGAGTCTGCGGAGGTGTATAGCAATTACGCCAAAATGGGGCAGCGTGATAGACATCTACCTCGATGACAGAGGCCGCATCGAAACTGCTAAAACTGGCCCTGACGTTATTGCTCGCTTGAAGAGATGTGAGGGTGACGCTGATCCTTTCCGGCCTTAAGGTGCCCAACCAGCCGCGCAAGAATGGGTAGCACATGTTATTGAGCACAAATGCAAAGAAAATTAAGGCCCGTTACTTGTTCCTTTTCCTATTGATAGCTCCGCTGGTGGCTTGGTACCTTGCTGCTCCAGGCGTAATTGTCCACTACCCTAAAGAAGCCACGGACGAACTGCGCTTAATTTGGAACACTCACGACCAGATTACACGGCAGCGAATGCTACCGGGGGAAGCGACATCGGAGTTTGGTCATGTATTCCCTGATGAGAACTTCTTCATGGTGTTCTTTTGGTGGACCGACAGAGGTTTACGAAAATGCATGGACATCACACCTAAGCGCTGGGCAACGATAGACATCTACCTTGATAGGGCTGGTAGGGTCGATATCGAAAAAACATCTCCTAAGGTTATTGCCCGGTTGAAGCAATGCGTGGGTGAATCTGCCCCCTTTCGGTCCTAAAGCGCCCTGCCAGCAACACAAAAAAGACAATCAGCACGGCCACCATGCAGACCGAGACGACTTACTTACGGAAACATTACGCACGACGGCAACAAGTGAGTTTCTTGCAATAACGCTAGGAGAATGGGGGGGGGGAAAGGCACCAGTGAAAAAAGGCGAATAACGCTAAGTTCAGATATGGCCGATGGGTGCTTGGCGCCTTATTAGTCTGCCCAATTGCATTTTGGTACTTGGCATCTCCAGTCGTAGCTGTCAATTTTTCACATGAAGGAAAGGAAGAATTTCGGTACATCTGGAACACGCAGCATCGAATCTATAAGGGTGACATGCCCAAAGGGGGCGGTTCAGCCGTTGAGTTCAGCTACATATTCCCTGACAAGGACTTTTTCATGATGTTCGATTGGTGGACCGACAAGGGTTTTCAGAGGTGCATCGACATCACGCCTGAATGGGGAAGTACGATAGACATCTATCTTGATGATATCGGCAGGATCGACACAGCCAAAACAGCGCCTGACGTCATTGCTCGTCTGAAACAGTGTGTGGGGCGACCAGCCCCCTTCCGACCTTAACCGGCACTCCAGAACCGCAAGTGTCAAACGTTATGGTCCCCGAGGCGTGCCCATAGCCCCGAATTCACTGGGTTAGCCTGCGTCTTCCACAAGTATCCGGACACCGATTCCACGGCCATCCGGACGCTTTCAGGCAGGCAGCAACGCAGGATTATTCATTACCATCGACCTCTTTTATAGCCGGCAGCCACCAAGTAGCACGCAGACCACATCCTAAAGGAAGCGTCACGGCCAAGATGATCATGGACGAAGTGCTTACAGTACCGCCCCAGACATGGGGTGAAGGCCTACTGGCGGCATAACCTGTTCAGCCCTTGATGACGGGGTTATTCGTCACTTAATAGGCTTCAGCTGACTCCTGCACGCTCATCCCGTCGCCTCTCGACGCTCGGTAGCACAATGGCAAGCGTGCAGATCTCCCAAGGTAATTCGCGCGACCTTTCTGCTTGTGCCTGTCGGAGTCACAGCGTCCGTGCAAGTATCGGGCTTTGACGATTGTGGCCGCCTTACCCCGCTGTGCCGCCCCATCCGCCTCCTGTTCATCAGGCCAGCATTTTGCCTCGGGCTTCCTTCAGATTCGCAGTCACCCGCGACACCCTTGCCTCCGACTAACACTTCCCCTTGCCGGGTGTGTAGAGAACTTGCACCTTAAAGTCACCAGCGTGGTCACCACAGCCAAGCTGGTTGCGCTTAGGCGCAACGCGCCATGCTTGGCGCACCACAAAAAAACCGCATCTCTCGATGCGGTTTTTTATGGATCAACCTGTTACAAGCGGATCAGACCGTGATGCCCTGCCCGCTCATAGCCAGGTCCAGCAGTTCGCGGTTGGCAACGGCATACATGGCGTAATCCGTGCCGCTTGCCGCACGCAACTCGACCAGCATGGCACGCCAGCGCTCGACCATCAGTGTGTGCTGCTCCAGCCACAGAGCCAGACGCGCATCGATTTCCGAAGGACCGTCGGCCATCTGCAGAACCGACACGGTAATCGCCCGCTGTTGCCAGTCGACATCGTCACGGAACGCTTCACGCGCAAGCGCCTGCCAGTTGTTTTCCACCGGCAGACTGCTGATCTGCTGCAAGTACCAGGTAATGTCCAGTGCGCTGCCGACGGCGAAGTACGCCTTGGCCACGTCCGCAGCGTTCTGCCCGGTGACGTCGGAGGCTTCGATGATCGGCAACAGCGTATACAGGTGCGTCGTACCGGCGACCATGCGCGCCAGCAGTTCCGGCACACCGGCTTCGACATAGGCCTGATAACGGGTCTGCCAGATCTCGCGGGTCGGGCCTTCCAGCAGTTCGTCAAGCTTGAGACCCAGTGCAGCGAGGTGCGGACCGAAGTGCGCTACGTCACGACCAGCGTCCAGCTCGTTGCGACGGCTGCGCAGGAACCAGCGTGTGGCACGACGCCCCAGGCGCATCAGCTCATCCATCAACGCCAGCTGGATTTCGGCCGAAACCTTGTAGTCCAGCGCCTCGATCTGACGGAACCAGTGCGGCAGGTGGAAGATGTCACGCACGATCACGTAGGCCCCGGCCACCGCAGCAGCGCTCATGCCGGTCGACTCCTTGAGCCGCTGCACGAAGGTGATGCCCATGTGGTTGACCAGATCGTTGGCGATCTGCGTGCTGACGATCTCGCGCTTCAGGCGGTGGCCGCGCATGGCCGTGGAAAACTTGGCGCCCAGCGAAGGCGGGAACGCGGTTTCCATATCACGCGCCAGATAATCGTCATCCGGCACACGGGATTCCAGCAACGCTTCCTTGAGGTCGATCTTGCTGTACGAGATCAACACCGACAGTTCGGCACGACTCAAGCCCTGCTTGGCCGCAATCCGCTCGGCAATCTGCTCTTCAGCAGGCAGGAACTCGATGGCACGATCAAGCTTGCCACGCGCCTCCAGGTCACTCATCAGGCGCTTGTATTCGGCAATCCGCTCGTAAGCACGACGGGCTGCCAGCGACAACGCCTGGGTCTGCTTGTAGTTGTTGCCCAGCACCAGGTGGCCGACTTCGTCGGTCATGCTCTCGAGCAACTGATTGCGCTGCTTCTCGGTCATGTCACCGGCCTGCACCACTTCGTTGAGCAGGATCTTGATGTTCACTTCGTGGTCGGAGCAGTCCACACCGCCTGCGTTGTCGATGAAGTCGGTGTTGGTCGCTCCGCCATTGAGGCCGAACTCGACACGGCCCAGCTGGGTCATGCCCAGGTTGCCGCCCTCGCCCACCACCTTGCAACGCAGCTCGTTGCCGTCGACGCGCAGTGCATCGTTGGCCTTGTCGCCCACATCGGCGTGCGACTCTTCGCTGGACTTCACGTAGGTGCCGATACCGCCGTTCCACAACAGATCGACCGGTGCCTTGAGCAGCGCATGCAGCAGTTCGGTCGGGGTCAGCTTGTCGGCCTTGATGTCGAAGCGCGCCTTCATCTGTTCGGTGATGGCGATACTCTTCAGGCTGCGCGGGAAGATCCCGCCGCCAGCGGACATGATGCTGGTGTCGTAGTCGGTCCAGGACGAGCGCGGCAGATTGAACAGGCGCTGACGCTCTGCAAAGCTGCTGGCCGGGTCCGGGTTCGGATCGATGAAGATGTGCAGGTGGTTGAATGCTGCGACCAGTTGCAGCTTGTCAGACATCAGCAGGCCGTTGCCGAACACGTCACCGGCCATGTCGCCGATACCGATCACGCTGATGCTGTCCTGCTGCACATTGATGTCGCGTTCACGGAAGTGACGCTGCACGCCCACCCATGCGCCCTTGGCGGTGATGCCCATCTTCTTGTGATCGTAACCGGCAGAACCACCGGAAGCGAAGGCGTCACCCAGCCAGAAGCCGTAGTCGATGGCAATGCCGTTGGCGATGTCGGAGAACGTCGCCGTGCCCTTGTCGGCGGCCACCACCAGATACGGGTCATCGTCGTCATGACGCACAACGTTGACCGGCGGCACCAGCGCGCCTTCCTTGAGGTTGTCGGTGATGTCCAGCAGCCCGGAGATGAAGATGCGGTAGCAGGCGATTGCCTCGGCCTGCACTTCGTCGCGGTTGCCGGTGGTCGGCAGGCGACGCGGCACGAAGCCGCCCTTGGCACCTACCGGCACAATCACCGAGTTCTTCACCTGCTGGGCTTTTACCAGGCCCAGCACTTCGGTACGGAAGTCTTCCTCGCGGTCCGACCAGCGCAGGCCGCCACGCGCCACGTTGCCGAAGCGCAGATGCACACCTTCGACACGCGGCGAATAGACGAAGATTTCAAACTTGGGCACCGGCTTGGGCAGTTCGGGAATCAGGCGCGGGTTGAACTTGAAGCTGAAATAGCTCTTGCTCTGCCCGTTGGCATCGGCCTGATAGAAGTTGGTCCGCAGCGTGGCTTTGATCAGGTCCAGATAACGACGCAGGATGCGGTCTTCGTTGAGCACCTGCACGTCGTCCAGCGCAGTCAGAATGGCCTGTTCCAGACGCAGCTGCTTGTCGTCGAGATCGTCGGAACCGAGCTTGCGCGCCAGATAGAACCGGGTCTTGAACAGACGCGTCAGCTCGCGGGCGATGTCGGTGTGGTTGTTCAGCGTGGTGGCGATGTAGCCCAGATCGAAGCCCAGACGAATCTGCTTCAGATAACGCGCATAAGCCCGCAGCAGCGCCACGTCACGCCATGGCAGACCGGCGGTGAGCACCAGGCGGTTGAACGCATCGTTTTCGGCATCGCCGCGCACGATGTGCACGAACGCATCCTGCAGGGTGTCATTGAGCTGCTGGATATCGAGGTTCAGACCTTCGCCGTAAGTGAAGGCGAAATCGTGAATCCAGAACTCGCGACCGTTGGCATGATGCAGGCGGTACGGGAACTCGCCCAGCACGCGCAGGCCGAGGTTTTCCAGAATCGGCAACACATCGGACAAGGCCAGCGGTGTATCGGCGTGATACAGCTTGCAATGCAATTGCTGGCGGCCACCGGCCAGTGGCTGGTAGAAGCTCATCACCAGCGGATTGGCTTCGCTGAGGCTCAGTACGTGCTGCATATCGACGACTGCCGAATGCGCCGCAAAGCGCTCGCGATATCCGGCCGGGAAGCCTTTCGGGAAGTCGGCCAGCACGTTGGTGCCGTGCGCTTCACCGAAGCTTTCAACCACCAGACTGGCGTAGTCGTCCTTCCACGAACGGCACGCCTGAATGACTTCGTTTTCCAGCTGGGCGACGTCGATGTCCAGATTGATCTTCGGGTCCACGCGCAGAATCAACTGCACCCGCGCCAGCACCGATTCGGAGAAGAACGTCCAGAACTCGCAATCGCTGGCCTTGAGGCGGTCCATCAGGACCTGCTGAATCTTCTGGCGTACTTCGGTGGAATATACGTCGCGTGGCACATAGGCCAGGCAGTAGCAGAACCGGCCGTACGGGTCCTTGCGCAGGAACACGCGAATCTTGTTGCGCTCCTGAATCTGCACGATGGACATGACCGTGGTGAACAATTCGTCCACCGGCGTCTGGAACAGGTCGTCACGTGGCAGCACTTCGACCACCTGCGCCAGCTCCTTGCCCAGGTGCGCCTTGGCGTCGAAGCCGGAGCGACGCTCGACCTCGGCGACCTTGCGACGGATGTACGGAATCTGCCGCACGCTCTCGCCATACACCGACGAGGTGTACAGGCCCATGAAGCGACATTCCTTGATGACCTTGCCCGACGCGTCGATCTGCCGGATCGAAACGTAATCCGGATAAGCCGGGCGGTGCACGCGGCTTGGATGCGCCGCCTTGGCAAACGACAGCAGCACCGGTTCCTGCAGGTATTTCACCGCGTAATCTTCGATGTGCAGTTCTTCGCGGGTCAGGCCGGGGCGCAGCAGTCGGGTCAGCCCCAGGAAAGACGACTCGTCGTAGACCAGCTGGCCGCCTTCGGCGTCGTTGCGCACTTCGAACTCTTCGTAGCCGAGGAAGGTGAAGTGGTTGTCTACCAGCCATTGCAGGAAGACTTTGATCTCGGCCTTTTCCTCGACATCGGTGTTGGACTCGTTGGCATCGATACTGGCCAGCAGTTCGTGCAGACGCGCTTTCATCGGCCCGAAATCTTCGACGACGGCGCGTACTTCGCCAAGCACCTGCTCCAGCTCGCGCGCCAGCACGTTCAACTCGCTGACATTGGCGCAGCGGTCGATCTCCAGGTACATCAGCGATTCCTGCAGCACGTCGTCGCCGGTGCTGCCCTTGGGCAGCAGCTCGAGCAATTCGCCAGCAGCGCCGCGACGCACGCTCAGCACGGTGGTCTGCAGGGTGTGGATGCTGTAGCCGCGGCGGTTCAGCTCGGTACGTACGGAGTCGACCAGGAACGGCAGGTCATGATGCAGCACTTCAACGGCAGTATGAGTCGATTGCCAGCCGTGGCGCTCGTAATCGGGGTTGTAGACACGGACCTGCGGGTGAGCATGTTCGAAACGCTCCAGCAGGCGCCACGCGGACAAGGTGCAGCCTGCCAGGTCGGAAAGCCGCCGCTGGGTGAGTTCGTCGAGGGAAATGATGCCGAAGAATTGCTCGGCGAACAGCGCCACTTGTGGCAGTGCCTGTTCGCTGATGTGCTGAGCCAGTGCCGCTTGCAGTTGATGCTGGAAGTCGGCCTTGCTGGCTGCGGTGAAGAACGCCATCTGTGGTACTCCGCTTTGGCTTTTATTGGGGAGGCTTGAAGAAGGTGTTGAAACCGGTGTGCCCTTGCAGTCAATCGCGTGGGCATCACCTGATCGAGTGTAAAGCTAAAGTAGTAACGCGCGCTGTGTCAGGGTAGTCACATTTGTATATCGCGGTGAAAAAACGCTACGCGCACCCGACACCGTACACCACTCGTCTGTCATGCAGCTTAACGAGAGCTGAGCGCACACTGCTTACGAGGCTGCGACATATTCGGTCATCAGGTCGCGATACACTGCGTACGATGGTGCCAATATCGCCCGACATAATTTGCCCGGGACTGGCAAAATCCCCTCACGCCTTACCTGGACAGACCCGGAGCCACCCATGCAAATCAAGACCGCCAGCCTCATCGCCAACCCGTGCGACGACGAATACGACGATATGGCACTGCTCTGCTGCCACGCAGAAAACGGCATGCTGTTTTCCCTGACCCGTTTCCCGAACGAGAACGAAGTGGAAATCACCGTCAGCGACGACAAGTCACTGAACGTGTCCAGCCTGAAGGTCACCTTCAGTGCCGAGCGCCTGCTGGTGGAAATCGAACCGCAGGACGCCAAGCAGCTCGATGGCCACCATCAGTACGAAATTCTCCATGCCACCGACGCAGGCGAGTTGCAGGACGTTCACCAGACGTTACAGATCATTCTCGAAAACGTCGGTGAGTACACCAGCACAATCAGCTGATGGGCAAAAAGCGCTAAAGTGAGCACTTCGCCAAACAGGAGTGTGTCATGAACCGCATTTTCGACGCCCACTGCCACATCATCGATCCTGGTTTCCCGCTGATCGCCAATAACGGTTATCTGCCGGAGCCGTTCGCTGTCAGTGACTACCTTGCGACGGTCCAGCCGCTGGGCGTTAAGGGCGGCGCGGTGGTATCGGGCTCCTTTCAGGGTTTTGATCAGGGCTATCTGCTCCAGGCGCTGCGTCTGCTGGGACCGGGCTTCGTCGGTGTCACGCAATTGCCCGCCAGCGTCACCGATGCGGAACTGGACACCCTGAATGCCGCAGGCGTGCGCGCCTTGCGCTTCAACCTCAAGCGCGGCGGCTCGGAGCAGCTCGACCAGCTGGAGGCCCTGGCCGTGCGTGTCCATGAGCACGCAGGCTGGCACTCCGAGCTGTACATCGACTCGCGGGAACTGGCGCCCATCGAAACACGCCTGCGCAAACTCCCGGCCATCAGTATTGATCATCTGGGGCTGAGTGCCGAAGGGCTGCCCGTGGTGCTGCGCCTTGCCGAGCACGGCGTACGCGTCAAGGCCTGTGGTTTCGGGCGTGTGGACTTTCCGGTGCGCGAGGCCCTCAGGGATATCCACGCCGCCAACCCGAATGCCCTGATGTTCGGCACCGACCTGCCGTCGACCCGCGCACCCCGTCCCTTCCGGCCCGACGATATCGACCTGTTGATCGACGCACTGGGCGAAAGCGGCGCTCGTCAGGCGCTGTGGGATAACGCGGCGAGCTTCTATCGACTCTGACGCCGCGGCTCCGGGAGCCCGAGCCAGTCGTCCTACATGGACACCCATGGATCATGTAGGACAATACCTGCATAAATGACAGGCACTTCTCTAAATGCAATAAAAAACGCGGGAGTCGTTAGTCGATAGCTGCCCGGATGGATTAAAGTATCGCCCCCAGCTCAGCAGTCATCAGACACCGCTGTTCGCCCTGCCAGGAACCGTCACCGATGGAACATCGTGAAGCGCTGATTGCGCTGCGAACTTTTCTTTCAACGCAGATCCTTGGCCAGGAAAAGCTGATCGAACGTCTGCTCATCGCCCTGCTTGCCGACGGCCACATGCTGGTCGAAGGCGCTCCCGGCCTGGCCAAGACCAAGGCGATCAAGGAGCTGGCAGAAGGTATCGAAGCCCAGTTCCACCGCATTCAATTCACCCCCGACCTGCTGCCTGCCGACATCACCGGTACGGAAATCTATCGCCCGGAAACCGGCAGCTTCGTGTTCCAGCAAGGGCCGATCTTCCACAACCTGGTGCTGGCCGACGAAATCAACCGTGCGCCGGCCAAGGTCCAGTCGGCGCTGCTCGAAGCCATGGCCGAACGGCAGGTCAGTGTCGGGCGCAGCACCTACGACCTGTCGCCGCTGTTTCTGGTCATGGCGACCCAGAACCCTATCGAGCAGGAAGGCACCTACCCGCTGCCCGAAGCCCAGCTCGACCGTTTTCTGATGCACGTCAAGATCGGCTTCCCGGATGCCGCCGTCGAACGCAAGATCCTTCAACAGGCGCGTGGCGAAGCCTTGAATGGCGAAACCAAGCCGGAGCGCCGCGTCAGCCAGCAGGCGATCTTCGCCGCACGCAAGGAAATCCTTGGCCTGTACATGGCCGATGCGGTCGAGGAATACCTGGTGCAACTGGTCATGGCCACCCGCACCCCGGCCAAGTTCGACCCGGAACTGGCCGAATGGATTGCCTACGGTGCCAGCCCGCGGGGTTCCATCTCGCTGGACCGCTGCGCCCGTGCGCATGCCTGGCTGGCCGGACGTGACTTCGTCAGCCCTGAAGACATTCAGGCGGTGCTGTTCGATGTCTTGCGCCACCGGGTCATCCTGTCGTTCGAGGCCGAAGCTGCGGGTATCGATCAGGATCGCGTGATTCAGCGCATCCTCGACGTCGTGGCCGTCGCCTGAGCCCATGCAACCCTACCTGATCCCCCAGCCGGGCATCCGCGTCAGCCTCAGCGAGCTGATCGAGATGCGTCATCGGGTGCGGGAAGTGCAGCTGTTTTCCACCCCGAGCCAGCGCAGCCCGCTGATCGGCCTGCACCATTCCAAGCTGCGCGGGCGTGGCGTGGATTTCGATCAGGTGCGGGTCTATCAGGCCGGTGACGACGTGCGCAGCATCGACTGGCGCGTGACGGCACGTACGCAGGAGCCGCACACCAAGCTGTTTCATGAGGAACGCGAACGGCCCATTTTTATCCTGGTGGAACAGAGCCGACGGCTGTTCTTCGGCTCCGGCCTGATGTTCAAGTCGGTACTCGCCGCTCAGGCGGCGGCGCTGATCGGCTGGGCGGCGCTGGAACACAATGACCGGGTCGGCGGGTTGGTGTTCGGCGATAACGAACACTACGAGATCAAGCCCCGGCGCAGCAAACAAAGCCTGCTGCAACTGCTCAACCGGCTGGTGCGGGTCAATCAGTCGTTGCATACCGAGATTCCGCCAGACCGCGATGCGTTCGGCACTGCGCTGCGTCGTGCCCGGGAAGTGCTGCGCCCCGGCAGTCTGGTCATCGTCCTGTGCGACGAGCGCGCCCTGTCCGATGCCGCCGAACAACAACTGAGCCTGCTGTCACGCCACAGCGACCTGCTGTTGCTGCCGCTGTCCGACCCACTGGACCGCGCCCTGCCCGCTGCCGGTCTGCTGCGCTTTGCCGAGCGCGGCGCGCAACTGGAGATCGATACGCTCAACCCCGAGCTGCGCCGCGCCTATCGGCAACAGGGCGAGGAGCGCACGGCGCGTTGGGAGTTGCTGGCGCAGAAGCTGCGGGTATTGCTCATGCCATTGAGCACTCAGGCGGAGCTCGTCGAACAACTGCGCGAATACCTCAATGCGCGTCGTCCGGTGAAGCGCAAATGAATCCCCTCGATCAGCTGGAGCCACTGATTGCGCCCGAAGCCGTCGGCTTCTGGCCGCTTGCGCCGGGCTGGTGGCTGCTGCTGTTGCTGATCCCCGTGGCGGGCTGGGGCCTGTGGCGCTTGCGCAAACTGCTGCCGGCCAAAGCTCGCAAGGTGCGCAGCGAACAGCCGCTGGACCCGGTTCGCCTCGCCGCGCTGGCAGAACTGGCGAGCCTGCCGAAACCCTACGACGGCGCGCCGGCCGGTGCCTGGCTGCAGCAGATCAACGGCCTGCTCAAGCGCCTGTGCCGTAACCACTACCCGCACAGCCAGAGCCATACCCTCAACGGCCGCAAATGGCTGGCGTTCCTCGACAACCGCTGCCCGGCTGCCGGTCTGACGCGCTGGATGATCCTGGTCGAAGGCGCTTACAAGCCCGAGTGCAAACTGGACGACAAGGCCATCACCGGCCTGACTCAGGCGGTCGATACCTGGATTCGCAAACATGTTTGAGTTCGCCTGGCCGTGGGCTTTCGTGCTGCTGCCTTTGCCGTGGCTGATGCGCGCCCTGCTGCCCATGGCCGACAGCGGCGAGCCGGCGCTCAAGGTCAGCTTTCTCAGTGAACTCGAAGGCCTGAGCGGTCGCCGCGCCAAAGCCAATCTGCCGGTCTGGAGACAGCGTGCGCCGTTTCTGTTGATCTGGCTGTTGCTGCTGATCGCCACAGCGCGACCGCAGTGGCTGGGCGAGCCACTGCCGGTCGCCGCCAGTGGCCGCGATCTGCTGGTGGCGGTCGACGTGTCCGGCTCGATGGACTACCCGGACATGCAATGGAAAAGCGATGAAGTCAGCCGGCTGGTGCTGGTGCAACAACTGCTCGGTGACTTTCTCGAGGGCCGCAAGGGCGACAGGGTCGGCCTGATCCTGTTCGGCACCCAGGCGTTTGTCCAGGCGCCACTCACCTATGACCGCCGCACCGTGCGGGTCTGGCTCGACGAGGCGAGGATAGGCATTGCCGGCAAGAACACTGCGCTGGGCGATGCGATCGGCCTGGCCCTGAAACGTCTGCGTATGCGTCCGGCCACCAGTCGTGCGCTGGTGCTGGTCACCGACGGCGCCAACAACGCCGGTCAGATCGATCCGGTCACCGCTGCACGACTGGCTGCCGAAGAAGGCGTAAAAATCTACGCCATCGGCATCGGCTCGGACCCGGACAAAGACGCGCTGCAAAGCGTGCTGGGCCTCAACCCCAGCCTTGATCTGGACGAACCGACGCTCAAGGAAATCGCCAGCCTCAGCGGTGGCCAGTACTTCCGCGCGCGCGATGGCGATCAGCTGGAAAAGATCCGCGCCACCCTCGATGCCTTGGAGCCGGTTGCACAGCAGCCCACCCAGGCGCGCCCGGCGCAAGCGCTTTATCAATGGCCACTGGCGACAGCCCTGTTGTTGAGTGTGCTGCTGGTGCTGCGCGAGTTATGGCCGAACAACGCACTGCAACGCCTGCTGGCGGTGGTGCGTTCCATCAACTGGCGCGAGCGCTGCAAAAGCCTGTGGAGGTCGCGATGATCAGCGGACTCTGGCCGCACTGGTTTCGCCCGGAATGGCTGCTGATCACGCCCTTGCTGGCGCTGCTGATCTGGCGACTCTGGCACCGGCAGAAACGCGCCGGACGCTGGCAAATGCTTCTGCCCACTCACTTTCATGAGGTGTTGCTCAACGGCGGGCGCGGCAGCAACAGCAAACTGCCATGGATCGCGCTGGGGCTCGCCTGGTTGCTGGCCCTTTTCGCCTTGCTGGGCCCCAGTTGGCAGCGCGTCGAACAGATCAGCCAGAAACCGGTCGATCCATTGGTGGTGATTCTCGAGCTCACCCCGCAGATGCTCGCCACCGACACGCCGCCTACCCGCCTGGAACAGGCCAGACGCAAGCTGCTGGACCTGTTGCAAAAACGCAGCGATGCACAGACCGCCATCGTCGTCTACGCAGGCAGCGCACACACCCTGGTGCCGCTGTCCGATGATCTGGTCACCAGCCACAACCTGCTGGAAGCCATCAGACCGTCGATCATGCCGGTGACCGGCCAGCGCGCCGATCTGGCCGTGCAGAAAGCGCTGCACCTGCTCAAACAGGGCGCATTGGGTCAGGGGCGGATTCTGCTGATCACCTCGTCGCTGAGCGAACAGGAACGTCAGGGCATCCGCGCCGCGTTGCGCGGGCAATCGCCGCCGCTGTTGATTCTCGGGGTCGGCACAGCGGAAGGCGCACCGGTCACGCAGGAAAACGGCAGCCTGCTCAAGGATGATCAAGGTGCGATTCTGGTGCCGCGTCTGGACAGTACCAGCCTCAACGACTTCGCCGATCAGGTGGGTGGCAGCTATCGTCAGGCACGCGGCGATGAAGAAGACTTGCGCAGCCTCGGTCTGCTGGCCAGCCCCCGACACATGACCCGCGACGGTCAGGTCGTGCAGCTCGACACTTGGGCTGACCAGGGCCACTGGTTGCTGCTGCCGCTGTTGCTGATCGCGGCACTGGCCGGCCGGCGCGGCTGGCTGTTCTGCCTGCCGCTGCTGTTCATGTTTCCGCAGAACAGCCAGGCGTTCGAGTTTCAGGACCTGTGGCTGCGTCCCGACCAACAGGGCCAGCGCCTGCTGGAACAGCATCGGCCGGCCGAGGCCGCGCAGCGCTTCGAAGACTCGCGCTGGAAAGGCGTGGCGTTGTACCAGGCGCAAGACTACGCCAGCGCCGCCCGGCAGTTTGCCGAAGGCAACAGCGCCGCCGACCACTACAATCGTGGCAATGCCCTGGCCCGCAGCGGTGAGCTGGCAGCGGCACTGGATGCCTACGAGCAGGCCCTGGACCGACAACCCGACTTCCCTGCGGCGCAAACCAATCGGGCGCTGGTGCAAGGCCTGCTGGATCAGGCCGATGAGCAGAAGCCTGCCCAGGATGAACAGAACAAGGCCGATCAGGGCGAAGAAGGTCAGCAGGCGTCGCAAGACCCCAACAGCAGCGCATCACCCGCCGAGCAGAACCCGTCCCGATCGGATCAACCCGGCACCAGCGAAAGCCTGCCGCCAGACACCAGTGGTAAGGCCACCTCGGGCGAGTCGACCGACGACGAACAGACCACCCGCCCGCCGCTACAGTCCGCCGACAGCCCCATGACCGGCGAGCGGCGTCAGGAACTGGAGCAGTGGCTGAGGCAGATTCCGGATGATCCGGGCGAACTGTTGCGGCGCAAATTTCGCTACGAACAGCAACATCAGGAAAAGACCCGATGAGTCGCGTGTACACCTTATTGATCAGCCTGCTGCTGAGCCTGGTCACCTTGTCGCTGCAGGCTGCGCAACTGACCGCCAGCGTTGACCGCACGCGCCTCAACGCCGGGGAAACCGTCGAACTGACGCTGGAAACAGACGATGTGACGCAGTTCGGCAAACCGGACATGAGCGCGCTGGAAAGCAGTTTCGAGGTGCGTGACACGCGTCAGCTCAACAGCCTGAAAACCCTGGATGGCAGCAGCCAGGCCACGACGCGCTGGATCGTCACTCTGCTGCCCCGCGAGACCGGAAGCGTGTTGATTCCGTCGCTGCAACTGGGCGAACTGAAAAGCCAGCCGCTGACCCTGCAGGTCCTGCAGAGCGAACCCCAGGAGCCAGGCAACCATCTGGCATCGATCTTCATCGAAGCGAGCCTGGATCAGGACAGCGTGTATGTTCAGGCCCAGGCCGTGCTGACCCTGCGCGTCTACCACTCGGTGTCACTGTTCGACGACAGCAGCCTGAGCCCGCTGCAAGTGCCGGACGCACGGGTCGAAAAACTGGGTGATTCGCGCACCTACGAAAAGCTGATCAACGGTGTGCGCCATGGGGTGATCGAGACACGCTACGCGATCTACCCGCAGCAGAGCGGCGTACTGAAGATACCGGCGCAAGTGTTCAGTGCCACGCTGGTGCAGACGCCTGCCGAGGGTTCGCAAGCCCAGGACAGCAATCCGTTCGGCCCGCAGCCGGGCCGATCGGTGCGGGTCAAATCCGCCGAAGTACCGTTGACCGTCAAGCACAAGCCTGCCGACTACCCGGCCGATGTCGCCTGGCTGCCGGCACGCAGTATCAATCTGGAAGAAAACTGGAGCCCGGAGCCCGGTACTACGCAGGTCGGCGATTCGCTGACCCGCACCCTGACGCTCAAGGCCGAAGGGCTGGCCGGCGCGCAACTGCCGCCCCTGCCGCCCACGGAAGTACCCGGCCTGCGGCGTTACCCGGATCAGCCACAACTGCGCAACCTGCCCAGCGAACGCGGCCTGATCGGCACGCGCGAAGAACGCGAAGCCCTGGTGCCCGCCCGCGCCGGCGCAATCGACCTGCCTGCGGTTGAAGTGACCTGGTGGAACACCCGCGAAGATCATCTGGAGCACAGCAGCCTGCCCGCGCGCACCCTGCAGATCAGCAGCAACCCCGGTCTGGCGGTGGACACGCCGGTGAACAACGACATGAGCGGTGTGACCGTGATCGGCCCGCCAGTCTGGCCGTGGCAGATGAGCACATTGCTGCTGGCCTGCACCACCCTGCTCGGTTTCGGCCTGTGGTGGCGCGCCCGTGGACAGCCGGCAATCGCCCGGGCCGTGCAGACCGGGCCCAGCCCGCGTACCGTACTCGATGACCTCAAACGCGCCTGCCTGGCCAACGACCCGCAGGGCACCCGTCAGGCGCTCGACGCCTGGGCACGTCAGCAGCCGGAAACCCTGGCCGAAATGGCCGCGCGTTTCGTGCCGCTGTCCGATGCTCTGGACGGTCTCAACGGTGCGCTGTACAGCGAAACCGGCAAGCTGTGGCTGGGCGAGGACCTCTGGCGCGCGGTGCGCAAACTGCCCGCCGCCGAACATATTCAGGACCCGGCAGGTGATGCCGGGTTGCCGCCGCTGTATCCCAAGTAAGGATGCAGCTCAGGCAACACCCCTATACGACAAGGTAAACCAATGCGTCTGTTTCACACCTCTGACTGGCACCTGGGTCAGAACCTGCACGGCCAGGAGCGGGATTTCGAACACGCCTGCTTCCTGACCTGGCTGCTGGCCCGTCTGGCCGACCGTAAACCGGATGTACTGTTGATCGCGGGCGACATCTTCGACACCGTCAACCCGCCGGTCAAAGCGCAGGAGCGCCTGTACGACTTCATCGTCAACGCCCACGAACAGCAGCCATTGCTGACCATCGTGATGATCGCCGGCAACCATGACTCCGGCTCGCGTATCGAACTTCCCGCCCCGCTGATGCGCCGCTTGCGCACTCACGCGCTGGGCCGGGTGATGTGGCTGGACGACGGCGTGCTGGATGCCGAACGCCTGCTGTTGCCATTGCCAGACGCCAATGGCGACATCAAGGCCTGGTGCCTGGCGCTGCCCTTCCTGCGTCCCGCCGAAGTCACCGGCCCGACCCTGGGCGATGACTACCTGCGTGGCATCGGCCGGGTGCATGAGCTGCTGATCGCGGCGGCTGACCTCAAGCGCCAGCCCGGTCAGGCATTGATAGCCATCAGCCACGCCCACATGGCAGGCGGCTCGGTCTCGGAAGACTCCGAGCGCAGCCTGATCATCGGCAACGCCGAAGCCCTGCCGGCCAGCCTGTTCGGGCCGAGCATCACCTATGTTGCGCTGGGCCACCTGCACAAACCGCAGCGGGTCAACGGCGAAGAGCGCATTCGCTACAGCGGCTCGCCGATCCCGCTGTCCTTTTCGGAAATCAGCTACCAGCACCAGATTCTGGAGATCAATTGCGACGGCGAGACGCTGACCAGCGTCGAGCCGTTGCTGATCCCTCGCGCCGTCAACCTGCAACGCCTCGGGCCTGCACCATTGGCCGACCTGCTGGTGCAGCTCAAAGCATTGCCCGACATCGACCTGCTTGCCGACCCGGACCGCCAGCCGTGGCTGGAAGTGCGCGTGCGTCTGGATGAACCCCAGCCGGACCTGCGCAACCAGATCGAAAACGCCCTACAGGGCAAGGCCGTGCGGCTGGTGCGCATCGGTGCCGAATACGCCGGTAAAGGCAGCGCGGACGGCAGCGAGGGTGACGCCACGCTGATCGAACTGGACCAGCTCACGCCTCAGGAACTGTTCAGCCGTGCCTGGCAGGACAACTTCGGCAGCGAGGTCGACGAACAGACGCTGACCGATTTCGCCACGCTGCTGCGTGAAGTCCAGCAGGAGAGCGAGCAGCCATGAAAATTCTCGCCATTCGCCTGAAAAACCTGGCCTCGCTGGCCGGACCCTTTGAAATCGATTTCACTGCCGAGCCGCTGGCCAGCGCCGGACTGTTTGCCATCACCGGCCCGACTGGCGCGGGCAAAAGCACGCTGCTCGATGCCCTGTGCCTGGCGCTGTTCGGGGCGATTCCGCGGCTGAGTAATATTGGTCAGTCCAAGGTCCCGGACATCGACGGCGACATCACCACCAGCGACCCACGTACCCTGCTGCGCCGCGGCACGGGCAGCGGTTACGCCGAGGTGGACTTCATCGGCATTGATCAGCGGCGTTATCGCGCGCGCTGGGAAACCAATCGCGCGCGCGACAATGCGACCAAAAAGCTGCAGGCCAGCCGCCAGACCCTGACCGATCTGGACAGCGAGCAAATCCTCAGCAACCAGAGCAAACGCGAATTCGAGCAACTGATCGAAAACCGCCTGGGCCTGAACTTCGAGCAGTTCACCCGTGCCGTAATGCTTGCCCAGAGTGAGTTCAGCGCATTCCTCAAGGCGGATGACAAGGAACGCAGCGAACTGCTGGAAAAGCTCACCAACACCGCGATCTACAGCCAGCTCGGTCGACGCGCCTACAGTAAAAGCAAGGAAGCCGAAGACGCCCTGAAAACCCTGACCGCGCAGGCCAGCAACATCATCCCGCTGGCCCCGGAACTGCTGGCTGAACTGGAGCAGCGCCTGAGCGACGCGCAGCAACAGCTCAAGGCCCATCAGACACAGCAACGGCAACTGGAAATCAAACAGCAGTGGCTGACCGAGCTGCACCGTCTGCGTGACGAACAGCTCGCTGCCCAGGAAGCACTGAACAGTGCGCAACAGGCCTGGGACGACCACAGCGGTGCACGCCAGACCCTCGGCCAGCTGAAACGCCTGGGCCCGCAGCGCCATCGCTTCGCGCGTCGGGTCACACTGAACGCTCAGCTTGATCCGCTGGCTGAACAGATTCGCCAGCATCAGCAACAGCAGGCCTCGCTGCACGACCAGCAGCAACAGCTGGAAAGCCGCCGTACTCAGGCGCAGACCAGTCTGCTGGAAGCACAGCAAGCGCACAGCAGCGCCAAACCGCTGTTGCTGCAGGCTTTCGAAGCACAGAACACTCTGAACCACCTGGCCCAGGAACTGGCCAAGGCGTCCGACCTGCACCAGCAGAGCCAGCAGCTCTGCATCCAGGGCCAGACCAGCTTGCAAACCCTGCTCGATCAGCAACAGCAGGTGGCTCAACGTCTGGAGCGTATTGCCGGGCAACTGCAGCACAGCAGCGAACTGGCACCGCTGGCTCAGGCCTGGAACGCGTGGCGTGACCGGCTGAAATCCCTCACGCTGATCGCCAATCGTCTCAAGCACGGCCACAGTGAGCTGCCGGCGCTGCAGCAGCGTGCCAGCACTGCCGATCAGCAATTGACCGAGCAACGCAGCGCGCTGGAGTTGCTGTACCGCGAAGCCGATTGCGAAGTGGAGGCAGTGGCCGAGCAGGTGCAGATTCTCGGCAGCCTGTTGCAGGACAACCGCAAACAGCAACGTGCATTCGAGGAGCTGGCCCGTCTATGGGCCAGTCAGCAGGACGTCGACCGCCAGCTTGCCGACCTCTCCCAGCAACAGCAGAGCGCCCAGCAGCAACGCGAACAGCTCAATAGCGAAGGCCTTCGCGTTCGTGATGAACTGACCGTCGCCGAGCAGACCCTGACCGTCACCCGGCAACTGCTGGAGCGCCAGCGGCTGGCCCGCAGCGCCAGTGTCGAGGAGTTACGCGTGCAGTTGCAGGACGACCAGCCCTGCCCGGTCTGTGGCAGCATTGAACACCCCTGGCATCAGCCGGAGGCGCTGCTCGAAAGCCTCACGCAACACGACGACAACGAGCAGGCCAGCGCGCAGAAAGCCGTGGACCTGCTGACCGAGCAACGCAATCAGTTGCGTGAACAGGTCGGCGGCGTAATCGCCCGGCAGAAAGAGCTGCTGCGCCAGCATGAGCAGCTCACCGTGCGCCATCAGGCTTTGGCACCGGACCTGGAGTCACACCCCCTCGCCGCCCAATTGCTCGACCGCGACGCCGACAAGCGCGACACCTGGTTGAGCCAGCAATTGAGTCAACTGAGCGAAGTCATCATCCGTGACGAGCAACGTCAGCAAGCCTTGTTGACCCTGCAAAAAGACGCCGCCCGCCTGCAGCAGCAGCTTCAGGCGGCGACCGAAGCCAGCCAGACCGCTGCGGGTCATGTTGCCGAGCAGCTCAAACAACTGGAGGCCGACGGGCAGCGACTGGAAGAAGAACTGACGGCATTCACGCCGCTGGTATCACCGCAGGTGCTTGAAGGGCTGCGCAGTGATGCATCGGCGACCGTGCTGCAGCTCGAACAGCAGGTGACCCAGCGTCTCGATCAGCTGGAGCAGCAACACGAAGAGCAGCAAGAGCAAACCGAGCGTCAGCAGAAGATCGAGAAGCAGCAGGTCGAGCAGCAGACGCGTCTGCACCGCCAGACCGAACTGGCGCAGGAACTCACCCGGCTCGGCGAGCAACAGCAGACCAGTCAGCAGACGCTTGCCGGTCTGCTGGGCGACCACGCCAGCGCAGAGCAATGGCAGCAGACGCTGGAGCAGACCATCGAGCAGGCCAGGCAGGCGGAAAGTCTGGCGGCGCAGGCGCTGCAGGACATCCACAATCAGCTGATTCAACTGGCTGCCGAACTCAAGTCCGGACAGCAACAACAGCAGTCCCTGCAACAGGAACTGGCTGAACTTGATGTGCAGATCAGCGAATGGCGCGCTCAGCATCCTCAGCTGGACGATAGCGCGCTGGACACCTTGCTGACCTACGACGATGCGCATGTCGAGCAACTGCGTGTGCAATTGAATAGCACCGACAAGGCGCTGGAACAGGCAAAAGTGTTGCTGCAGGAACGCGATCAGCGTCTGCAACAGCATCAGGCGCAACACAGTGACCTGACCGACAGTGCGCAACTGGCGACAGCACTGCAACAGGCCCTTGAACTGTCGGCGCTCAGCGAGCAGCACTGCGCCGACCTGCGGGCCGAGCTCAGTGAAGATCAGCGCCGCCGCAACGCCAACAGCGAACTGCAGGCGCGCATCGCCGACGCCAACAGCGAATACCTGCGCTGGGCACGTCTGGCCTCATTGATCGGCTCGGCAGAAGGCGACAGGTTTCGCAAAATCGCCCAGGCCTACAACCTCGACTTGCTGGTCCATCACGCCAATGCGCAGCTCAGGCAACTGGTGCGCCGCTACCGCCTGAAACGCGGCGGCAGCATGCTCGGTCTACTGGTCATGGACACGGAAATGGGCGACGAACTGCGCTCGGTTCACTCGCTGTCCGGCGGGGAAACCTTCCTTGTCTCGCTGGCGCTGGCGCTGGGCCTCGCTTCCATGGCATCCAGCACCTTGCGCATCGAGTCACTGTTCATCGACGAAGGCTTCGGCAGCCTCGATCCGGAGTCGCTGCAACTGGCGATGGACGCTCTCGACGGCTTGCAGGCACAGGGTCGCAAGGTCGGCGTGATCTCCCACGTCCAGGAAATGCACGAACGAATCCCGGTGCAGATCAAGGTGCGTCGTCAGGGCAATGGATTGAGCACCATCGAGGTGGGGCACTGAGAGACCTGTGACGCGGAACGTGAGGCACGGCAGTTGACTATCGTTCCTCACGCTCCGCGTGGGAATGCCGTTCTGGACGCTCTGCGTCCGCTCTTGAATGTTGTGCCATCAGCGCTTTCGCGAACAGGCTCGCCTGACAGTCTTCAGCTTTTGATTCTGCCCGGGAGGGCGTAGGAGTGGACCGGGCGACGCTTCGCTTGTTCGCGAAAGGGACGTTAAATTCAGAGAAAATGTAGCGCCCGAAGTACCGCCTTCGCGAACAAGTTCGCTCCTACGCCCGCTGGGCAGAAGCCTTGTTTCCAGGCGCGGATGTGCCGCCACCAGCGCTTTCGCGAACAGGCTCGCCTGACATTCCATGCCTGGTCTGCCGCGCATTGGGCAGTAAGTCGCAGGGACCTGTGTGGGCGAACATGCTCGCGAAAGCGTGACGGCTGATCAATCATTGAGCGGATTTGTGGTCCAGCGCTGCGTAGAAATTAGCGCTCTGTTGCAGGTATTTGGTGGTGTAGGTCTGAGTCGAGTGGGCTTTCTTGTCGTTCACTTCGACGCTGGCGCTGGCCGGGAGAGCGACGCTTGCCGAGATAGCAGATGCAGCGATGATGGAGAAAAGATTGAAATTCATGTCGGTCACCCCTCTTGTCTGTCTGTACGCTGGTTTGAAGTCCTGACCGTTATGGCCGTGACTCAAACTTACGCCCGAGGGTGGTTCAGCAGAAATCTTTTGTAGCACTAACCCATATCATCAAGAATGATAACGGCCCCAGCCCTTGTATCGTGCGGGCTGGAGCCGAAGCGGATTACTTGTCGGTCAGAAAACGCAGGTAAGAAGGTGCATCTGCATCGAATTTCTGTACCGTTTCACCGATCTTGCCGCTCTGCGGATCACGGCGTACGGTCACGATCTGGTTGCTCTTCTGATTGGCGAACAGCATGAACTGGCCAGTCGGATCGAAAGCGAACTCGCGAGGCTCCTTGCCTTCCAGGGAACGACGCTGAATTTCTTCAAGCTTGCCGCTGGCCTGATCGATGCGGAACACCACGACCTGATTCGCGTCACCCCGATTGGTCACGTACAGAAACTTGCCATCCGGTGAAGTGTGCAAGGCGCCACCACCGTTTTTCTCGTCCACGCCCTTGTTCTTCATGTCGACCAGTTGGGTCTGCTTGAAGACGCCGTCGTGGTAGTCGAACACCGCGACCTGAGCCGTCATTTCCAGCACCAGCCAGGCATGCTTGCCATCAGCGCTGAAGAGCGTATGACGGGGTCCGGAGCCGCCCGGCAACTGCACGAACGGCACCTTGGCTGGCTGCAATGGCTTGGCCTGGCTTGCGTCGTAGTGATACACGAACAGCTTGTCAGCGCCCAGGTCGGCAGTCACTACGTACTTGTCATCCGGCGTCGGCACGGCCAGGTGCACATGTGAGGACATCTGCCGCTCACTGTTGACCTTGCTTCCAGGCCCCAGCGGCAGGACTTGAACGGCTTCGCTCAAGGTGCCGTCCTTGCCCACCGGCACCACGGTCAGCGCGCCGCCCGGGTCAGGGTTTACCGCGTAGTTGGCCACGAACAGGTAACGGCCGTCGTAGCTCAGGCTGGAGTGCGTCGGTTCTTCACCGCGGCTTTGAACCTGATTGATCGGCGTGATCTGACGGGTTTTCGGGTCGATCGCAAAGCTGCTGACCTTACCGACCACGTCTTTTTGTCCGGGGCCGTTTTCATTGACTGCGAACAGATAGCGCTGGTCTCTGGAGACGGTCAGCCACGACGGGTTTTCGGCTTTGACCACTTGCAGCGGCTTGGCGCCGATCATTCCGGTTTCGCTGTCGAAGGCAAAACGATAGATCCCTTCACTCTTGCCTTGCGTGTAGGAACCGATCAGCAATTCAGTATCTGGCATGGCTTGGGCCTGCAGGGTAAATGCGCTCATGGCACTGGCAATCGCCAGCCACGGCAGAAATTTATGGGGCATGGGGGCATCCATTTTGTTGAGGTTATTGATGCCTGTTACGGCACGGTCGGGTCTATGACAGCGCCAGCCCGCATTTACTCAATCCTGCGCGGAATCATCTTCATCGGAAGGGGTAAAGGCATCCAGGCAGCAGATGATCCGGTGATCGGCGTTGCCGTCATTGATCACCCAGCTTTGCAGGGATTCATCGAAGGTCGCAGCGTCGATTTGCGCCGTGGTGAAACGCCATACCTTGCGCTCGCGGCCGTCCATGCATTCGACGTTCAGTTCCTCGCCCAGAGAGAAGTCCCAGGCGTGCAGGCCGTCGATTTCCAGCATGGTGGTGGCTTTGAGCGCGGCGAGCAGTGTGGTGGGTATGGTAGTCATGAAATTCATCCGGCCAGCAAAAGCGCGAATGATAGGGCAAAAGGCAGGCGCAGATACAGTCGGAGCGCAAGTAGAGCCGTACCAGCGCCGAGCGCTGGCACGGTGAGCAATCAAACAGGTATGGCGCGTCTGCGCTTACAGCTTGCCGATGCCGCCCGGCTGAAACACCGGCTCGCTCGATGCCAGGCCGTTGACCAGCGGCTGACCGAACTCGGCCTGACTGATCTCGAAACGATCGCCCGGCTGGGTGCGCACGCCATCGGCGAACGACAGGGTGGCGGTGCCGAAGAAGTGCACATGCACGTCACCCGGCCTGAGGAATTGCGCGTACTTGAAGTGGTGGTATTCAAGGTTTTCCAGGCTGTGGCACATGTTCGCTTCGCCACTGAGGAACTCTTTCTCCCACAGCACCTTGCCATCGCGCCAGACCCGACTGGTGCCCGACAGGCTTTGCGGCAAGTCGCCCACGCGCAACTCCGGCCCGAACGAACAGGCGCGCAGTTTCGAATGCGCCAGATACAGGTAGTTGCGACGCTCCATGACGTGATCGGAGTATTCATTACCGATGGCGAAGCCCAGGCGATAAGGCTTGCGATCATGACCGATCACATACAGGCCGCTCAGCTCGGGCTCTTCCCCGCCGTCTTCGGCAAAGGGCGGCAGCGAAAACGAATGTCCGGGACGCACGACAATGCTGCCGTCACCCTTGTAGAACCACTCGGGCTGAACACCGGCCTGCCCCGCCGTCGGCTTGCCGCCTTCGACGCCCCATTTGAAGATACGCATGGTGTCGGTCATCGAGGCTTCGTCGCCGGACTGCTGGTGCATCTTGTCGCGTGCCGATGCACTGCCCAGATGTGTCAGCCCGGTGCCGCTGACCAGCAGGTGCGCCGGATCAGGATGGTCGAGCGGCGGCAGGATCCGCAACTCCTCAAGCAACTGCGAATAGTCGTGCGTCTCGCCAACGCCACGCTGCTCGACCTGATGCGCCAGAGCCGACCCTGCCTCGATAGCCACCAGCGCCAGCTCGCGAACACTTTCGACACCCTGGACCTCACGCACCTGATCACCATCGACCAGCCCGACCCGGCGCTGACCGTCGCTCAATTCAAACTGTACTAACCGCATGAAATTCTCCTTCCAGATAATGGGCCGCTGAAAACCTATCTCGCCCTGGCACTCGCCGCGAAGTCGGACGCTGGCAGCGCATGCTTGCGCTCCAGCACGTGATAAACGATGCCGGTCAGCAGCAGCCCGAAGACCATGACGCCCGACAGGAAATACAGGCCTGATACCAGACTGCCGGTGATTTCCTTCAACGCGCCGATCACGAACGGACCGATGTAGCCGCCCAGGTTGCCGACCGAATTGATCAGCGCGATACCGGCTGCGGCACTGGCACCGGCGAAGAACCGCCCCGGCAAGGTCCAGAACACCGCCGTGCAGGAAAACAGCGCGAACGCCACGACGCACAATGCAGCCAGCTGCGCCACCGGCATGGTCAGCCAGGCGCTGCAGAACAGGCCGATGGCCCCCAGCACATAAAGCACGGCCAGATGCCCGTAACGGTCGTTGAGGCGATCGGAACTGCGCGGCACGATCAGCAGGCCGATGATGCCGAAAATGTAAGGCACCGATGACACGAAGCCGGTGGTCAGGTCACTGCCGCCAAACTGTTTGATCAGCGTCGGCAGCCACAGGCCCAGACCGTAAATGCTCAAGGTCACCGGCAGGTAGAACAGCGCCAGAAGCAACACACGCTTGTCTTTCAAGGCATGCAACGGATTGCCGTGGCGAGTCTGGCCGTACTCTTCAAGGTCCTTTTTCAGCTCACCGGTCAGCCAGTCCTTCTCGGCCTGGTCCATCCATTTGACCTGCTGCGGACCATCCGGCAACCAGCGCAACACCGGCCAGGTCAGCAGAATCGCCGGCGTGCCGATGACGATGAACAGCCATTGCCAGCCATGCAGGCCGAGTATGCCGTCCATGCCCAGCAAACCGCCGGACACGGGCCCGGTGATCATCATGGCGATGGGTTGCGAGAGGATGAAAAGGCCAAGGATCTTGCCGCGATGGCGCACCGGAAACCACTGGGTGATGTAGTACAGCACACCGGGAAAGAAGCCCGCCTCGGCAGCGCCCAGCAAAAACCTCATCACATAGAAGCTGTGCGGCCCCTGGACGAAGGCCATGCCGATGGTGATCGCGCCCCAGGTGATCATGATCCGCGCGAACCAGCGACGTGCGCCGAAACGCTCGAGCATCAGGTTGCTGGGGATCTCCAGCAGGAAGTAACCGATAAAGAACAGCCCGGCACCCAAACCATAGGCCGCGTCGCCGATACCGATGTCCGCGCCCATGTGCAGCTTGGCGAAGCCCACGGCAGAGCGGTCTACATAAGCGATCAGGTACAGCAGGATGAGGAAAGGAATCAGTTTGAACGTGATGCGGCGTATAAGCCGCAGTTCCTGGCTCATGTAGGCGGTCTCCCATTGTTTTTGTTATGGAACCTGCGGGGATCGCCTCTGTGCCTGGGGGCTGAATAACACTGCACATGCGCCAGGATGATCCCTCGTCTACGACCGACTATATAGTAATACTATTTAAACTGACAACTCTTCCAATACGCGTTTTTTAGGCTTACCTTAGCCAGCAGTATCGCCATTAAGTCTTACAATAAGAGAGCCGATCATGTCTGACTCCGATAAAAAACCGACCCTCCGTTCTGCCCAGTGGTTTGGCACTGCCGACAAGAATGGCTTCATGTACCGCAGCTGGATGAAGAATCAGGGTATTGCCGACCACCAGTTTCAGGGCAAGCCGATCATCGGCATCTGCAATACCTGGTCGGAGTTGACCCCCTGCAACGCGCATTTCCGGCAGATCGCCGAGCATGTCAAACGTGGCGTGATCGAAGCAGGCGGCTGGCCGGTCGAGTTTCCGGTGTTTTCCAACGGCGAATCCAACCTGCGCCCTACCGCAATGTTCACCCGCAACCTGGCGAGCATGGACGTTGAAGAAGCGATTCGCGGCAACCCTATCGATGGGGTCGTGCTGTTGACCGGTTGTGACAAGACCACCCCTGCCCTGTTGATGGGTGCTGCCAGTTGCGACATCCCCGCCATCGTCGTCACCGGCGGACCGATGCTCAATGGCAAGCATGAAGGCAAGGACATCGGCGCCGGCACCATCGTCTGGCAGATGCACGAGTCCTACAAGGCCGGGACCATCAGCCTGGATGAATTCCTGTCCGCCGAAGCCGGCATGTCGCGCTCGGCAGGCACCTGCAACACCATGGGCACGGCCTCGACCATGGCCTGCATGGCCGAAGCGCTGGGCACTTCGCTGCCGCACAACGCGGCCATTCCGGCGGTGGATTCGCGGCGTTACGTGCTGGCGCACATGTCCGGCATGCGCGCCGTCGATATGGTCCGTGAAGACCTGCGCCTGTCGAAGATTCTCACCAAGGCTGCATTCGAAAACGCCATCCGGGTCAACGCGGCCATCGGTGGCTCGACCAACGCCGTGATTCACCTGAAGGCCATCGCCGGACGCATCGGCGTCGACTTGGACCTGGATGACTGGTCACGCATGGGCCGTGGCATGCCGACGATTGTCGACCTGCAACCTTCGGGGCGCTTCCTGATGGAAGAGTTTTATTACGCCGGTGGCCTGCCCGCCGTGCTGCGGCGCATGAACGAAGCCAGGCTGCTGCCCAACCCGGATGCCTTGACCGTCAATGGCAAAAGCATCGGTGAAAACACCTGCAACTCCCCCATCTATGGCGAAGATCAGGTGATCCGCGCGCTGGACAACCCGATCCGCGCCGACGGCGGGATTTGCGTGCTGCGCGGCAACCTCGCGCCGCTGGGTGCCGTGCTCAAGCCCTCGGCCGCGACGCCGGCGCTGATGCAGCACCGTGGACGCGCAGTGGTGTTCGAGAATTTCGAGATGTACAAGTCACGGATCAACGACCCGGATCTGGACATCGATGCCAACTCGGTCATGGTGCTGAAGAACTGCGGCCCCAAGGGTTATCCGGGCATGGCCGAGGTCGGCAACATGGGCTTGCCAGCCAAGCTGCTGGCGCAGGGCGTGACTGACATGGTGCGCATTTCCGATGCGCGCATGAGCGGCACAGCTTACGGCACCGTGGTTCTGCATGTGGCGCCGGAAGCCGCAGCGGGCGGACCGCTGGCGGTGGTCAAGGAAGGCGACTGGATCGAGCTGGACTGCGCTGGCGGGCGTCTGCATCTGGACATCCCGGAAGCCGAACTGGCATCGCGCCTCGCCGACTGGCAGGCACCGCAGCAGCTGTTGCTCGGTGGCTACCGTCAACTGTACGTAGACCGGGTGATGCAGGCGGATCAGGGCTGTGATTTCGACTTCCTGGTCGGCTGCAGAGGTTCCGAAGTGCCCCGCCACTCGCACTGACCAAAGCGGCGGTTTGCCTGACGCAGGCAGCCGCCGCAAGTGTTACGCAATGGTATGATGCCCAGCAATTACCGCCAGGACCGACCAGCGTTCCCATGGATTATCGAAAGCCTTCCGACCGAAAAAGCATGCACGCCCGTATTGTCCAGGAACTGGGCATGCAAATCGTGTCCGGCCGTTTCAAGCCTGACGAAAAGCTGCCTGCCGAAGCGTTGCTCTGCGAAGAGTATGCCGTCAGCCGCCCGGTCCTGCGTGAAGCCACGCGGGTTCTGGTGGCCAAGGGTCTGGTTTATTCGCGGCCGCGTGTCGGCACGGTGGTCAAGGCGCGTCGCGAATGGCATCTGCTGGACCCGGACGTACTGCACTGGGTCATGCAAAGCTCGCCGCAGAATGATTTCTTCAATCTGCTGACCAGCGTACGCGCTGTCATCGAACCAGCAGTTGCAGCGCTGGCCGCGCAGCATGCCACCGACGCAGAGATCGAGTCGATCCACGAAGCCTACCTGCGCATGGAAGCCGCACCGACGCCGGAAGACCTGTTGCAACCCGATCTCGACTTCCACAGCCGCATCGCCGACGCCACCCACAACGACTTGCTGGCTCACCTGTGCAACATGCTGTCACTGGCGTTGCGCGAAGCGCTCAAATACTCCAACAAGCGTCCCAACCTGCACGAACTGGCCATGCCGCGTCACAAGGCGATCCTCACCGCCATCCAGAACCGCGACGCGCTGGGCGCACGCCACGCCTCGCTGGTGCAACTGGACGATGCACGCAACGCGCTGAGTGTGGTGCTCGGCGGAGGCTGATGGGTTACCAGCGCGAGGATCAACCGTTACAGGCGGCTGAAGTTCTCCCCCTCTGGATGCAGCCTATCGCCAGCACGTACATCAACAGGCTGACCAGAAAGGGAGCGCCCAGCCACAGGACATGCTGGCCTGAGCCAACGTTACCCGCAAATATCAGGGCGCCAATCACTGGCGCTACACCGCCCACCAGACTCAACAGGGATGTCAGCCCGCCCTGCAACTCGCCCTGATGCCCTGCACTGGCATGACGCGAGAGCTCACTGCGCAATGCCGGCTCGGCGATCAGTCCGACAGCATGGAAACACATGCCCACCACCGTCAGCCAGACGCTTGCAGCAGCCGTATAGAAACCATAACCCAGCAGGCAACAGGCATAACCTGTAACGATGATCCGCTGGTTGGACATGATTGGCGTCAGCTTGCGTACCAGTACGCGCTGCGCGAACGCCATGCCCAGGGCGAGTGCCGCCAATGCGTACGACACTTCAAGCATGCTCCAGCCATAACGCATCTGATTGGCCAGCACAAAGCAGCTTTGAAATATCCCGTAGGCGAACCAGGAGCACGTCGCAGCCAGCAGATACGGCCGCAGGCCTTGCGTACTCCAGAGTCCTCGCAGGCTGCCAAACGGGTTGGTTCGCCGCCATTCGAAGGCACGCCGATGCTCGGCCGCAAGGCTTTCCGGCAACCTCATGTAGCCATACAGCAGGTTGATTGCCGCCAGGCCGCCAGCGACCAGAAAGGGCAAGTGCGGTCCGTAAGACGCAAGTCCCCCGCCTATCACCGGGCCAAAAACAAGCGCTATGGCGATAACACTGCCCGCGGCACCGTAGAAATGCGTGCGCTGCTCACCCTCACTGATGTCCGCAATATAGGCCATCGCAGTGGCGATATTGGCGGCAGTGATTCCTGCGATGGCACGGCCTATCAGCAAGACCGTCAGGCTGCCGGCGAAGCCAGCCATCAGATTGCCCAGGCACATGCCGGCCAGCGCCAGAAGCAATATCGGTCGACGCCCATGGCAGTCGCTCAGCGCCCCCAGCAGCGGCGCACACAGAAACTGCATCGCTGAATAAAGTGTCAACGCCACACCCAGCGCCAACGAGACATGCTCGGTAGACGATGGCCAGATAGTCGCGATCAGCGTCGGCATGACAGGGATCGCCAGACCGATGCCAAGCACATCGAGCCCCAATATCAGAAGAATGAAGCGCATGGGTGGACGGGTGTCACCTTTTGAGTAACCTCCAGGCATATGTAAACCTCAGACTGATTAATGTAGGCGAGCAGGCGCTGAGCCTGCTCGCCATGTTCTGCAAAGAACGGGTTATCGATCACACTCGGCGAGTTGCTCGATCAATACATCGGCAATTTGCCGGGCGTGGACGGACAGGCAGGTAAAGTGGTCTCCCGAGACATCGACCGTTCTTACCTTCGCCGCACTGAACGACTCCCAGCCCCAGGCATCCGTGTCGCGGATCTCGGGCAGGTTGATGCCGGAGGGCATCGAGTCGACCGCGCGAAACAGCACCAGCGAGGCATCAAGCGCAACTTTGGGCGGGTCATAGCGCATACCGAATGCGGCAGCAGCCTTGTACACGTTGAACAGCCCCCGGATGCTTCCCTCATCGCCACGCGCATCCAGCAACCCGTGACTTTCCAGTGTGTCTTTCAGGTAGCGGATCTTTTCCTCATCATCCAGATGCTCGAGCGCCTGCAACTCCTCGCGGCTAAGCTTGATCGGCTTGTCGAAGTAATGCCCGAAGATACTCAGCAGCGAACCCAGTACCTGAGCATCAGTGGGCACCTGCATTTGCGTATAGGGAGGTGCCGCCGAGTCGAACAGCGCCAGCAAGCCCACCTGGTCGCCACGCGCTTCGAGACGCCTGGCGATTTCATACGCTACTTTTCCGCCAAGTGAATGCCCGCCCAACAGATACGGCCCGTGCGCCTGAACCGATTTCATGCAGCGAATATAGTGTTCGGCCATATCCTCGACGCTGAGGTGAGGCTCAGCCTTGCCATCGAGCCCAAGGCATTGCAGACCGTAAAAAGGCCGCTGCGTACCCATGGCCTTGGCCAACCCAAGCACTTGATTGACGTTGCCCCCCATGCCCGGCAGACAGAAGAATGGTCTCCCCTCGCCGTTTCGCTGCACCGGCACCAGACAGTAGCGGACGGCGGCTTCATCGGCATCGATGGGCGTATCGTCGGCGCCACTGCCCAATGAACGGGCGATTCGCTCGATGGTCGGCTCATCGAGAAACTCGGCCAACGTCAGGCACTGCTGAAAGCGCGAACGAATTCGCGAAATAAGCTGGGAGCCCAACAGCGAGTGCCCGCCCAGATCGAAGAAGTTATCCAGCACACCCGGCATATCGCCGCCTAGCAGCTCTTGCCACAACTGCGCGACTTCCTGTTCCACCGCATTGCGTGGCGCAACACGCTCGGCCCCGGAGTCGAACAGCGGCGTTGCACGGCCAGCCGATGTCGCGCCGCCGCGCTGCAGTTGCTCGATCAGTTGTTGCAGATCCTGCGCCTTGCTCACGATGACCTGAGCCGTGTTCTGCGCCAGGGCCAGCTCGAACAACTGGCAACCTTCTGCGTTGGTCAGCCCGCGCACATCGTCAATCGGCGCCTGCTCGGGGTGTGCCCTGTCATAGGCAACACGCATACCTGCCTGCGCCCATGCATCCCAGTTGAGCGAAACCACAGGTATGCCCTCCTGACGACACGCCTGCGCCCGAGCATCCAGGTAAGCGTTGGCGGCGGCGTAATCCGCCTGGCCCAGACCACCCAGCACCGACGCCAACGACGAACACAGGAATATGAAATCGACAGGTTCCTGGCGCAAAACCTCTATCAGCACATCGGTGCCGACTACCTTGCTGCCCATGACCTGTGCCCATGCAGTTGCCTGGCTCAGTTGAATGAGACCGCTGGCTTGCACGCCTGCCGCGTGTATGGCTCCAGAGATACGTCCATGCTGAAGTCTGACCTGGTGCAGCGCTGCAGTGAAAGCCTCGCGATCAGCGCAATCGACCGCCATGTGTTGAATCCGCGCGCCCTGCTGTTCTAACGCCTGCAGCGCTTGCCCGACCTCATCCGTGACTGTCGCAGAACGGGACATCAGGACTAACGTGACGGCTTTTGCCTTCGCAGCCAGATGACTGGCCAGCGCAAGCCCCATGCCGCCCAGACCACCGGTAACCACGTAGGTCCCGCCCTCCTCGAACGGCTGCGAAGGTGGCGAGACTTGCAGCGCTCGCAGGCAAGGCTCATGGAACGTCTGTTTGCGCAACGCCAGGGTCGAAGCAAGCGGCGATGCCTGGTCTGGATCGATGTGCTGGAGTGCCTGAAGCAGCAGCGTCTCGTTCTCCGCCGCATTGGCAAGCGGCAGATCGAAATGACGGCACTGAATCTGTGGCAGCTCCCACGCAAGTGTGCGAACCACGCCAGACAAGGTCGCTACACAGCTGTTGACCGGCTCATCGTCATCCACCTGGCAGGCACCTTCGGTCACCAGTGACAACACAGTGGTGTTTGCGGCATGAGGGATGTACGCCTGTACCAGCGACATAAGATCGGTAAACAGCCCAATGGCAGCGTGTTCGCCGTGCGTCGGTTGCGCCTGACCAGCCATGTAAATGATCTGACTCGGCAAGGCATCTTGCGCCGCCAGTGTATTGAACAGCTGCTCATACGCCTGAGCATCGCCGCGAGCAATTGTCGCGACCGCAGTGCCGGAATCACCGGCATCTGCTATGCAGACACTGTCCGGCGGCAGCGAGAAAAGCATGCTGTTATCGGCTGCAACGCCGCGCATCACAACCAGCCAGGGCCCTTGTAATGGCGAGTCGCTCCTCGGCGGCAATGCCGGGCGCCATGCAGGCGCCTGGCACCAGTCCAGGGGCTCAGTGCGCTGTGCTTCCGATGCCACTCGCTCCTCGCGCAAAGTGAAGCCTGTCACCTCGGCCAGCAGCGCCCCGACTCCGCCGTCGCTGTCGACTTCGAACATCTGCACATCATAAACATTACTGCGAACCCGCCGTGCATGGCTGTAAAGCCGGGAGCGCAGTGGTGCATGAATAGTCAGGCGCTGGTAATGGAACGGCAATCTGCGGGCGCGGTTTTCCATGATCGAGAGAAAACCAGTCGCCATGTCGAGCAACGCCGGATGCAGCGCAAAGTGCTCAACATCAGCGGCAAACGCCTGATCGAGTTCCAGGAGCGCCAACCCCTCATCCTCACTAAGCCAGATAGAACGAAAGCACTTCCAGCGAGGCCCGAACAAGCCGAGACGCGTGTTCAATGCCGCATGTTCGACTTCATCGGCAAGACAGTCAGCATGGTCGGCCTGAAGCTGCATCAACGCTGTGGGTACGGAACGCTCCCGGTCGTGGCGCTTGATGAAGCCCTGGGCGTGCAGCATCGTGCGCTGCTGCGGACCGTTACCCTCGTCCGATACCGACTCGAGGAAAAACTCGGTGCTCTCGGCGTGATCCTTGAACGTAATCAGCACGCGTTGCGAGGCCTGCTCATCTTCCAGAACCAGAGGTGTCGGGAAGTAAACATCACTCAGCTCGATCGACTCGACACCTTCCATACGCGCATAGGCATTGCGCACCAGTTCGACGCATCCGGTGCCGGAAAGCACTGGCCTTCCTTCGAAAACCCGGTGTTCGTCCACCAGCCAGAGTTGCGGCGAAAGGCTCAACCGGAACTGCCGGCGATTACCATGCATACGCTGCCAATGCAGGAACAACGGTGCCTCGTGCTGCGCTGAAGAAGCCGTCCCGGCAGCCTCGATCCAGTGGCTGTCCCGCGCGAACGGATAGGTCGGCAGCGGCACGCGTGCGCCGTCTGTACACCCTGTGGCCTGCGCCCAACCGAAACTTGCCCCCTGCCTCCACAATGACGCGATGCCTTGCGCCAATGCCGCCTCGTCCGACCGGCTGTCCCGTGCATGCCGAGTGCAACCAAGCACGCACAAGGGCTCAGCATAGGATTTCAGTGCACTCTGAAGAGCACGGCCCGGGCCGACTTCGAGAAAAATCGGCTCTTCCAGTTCGTCGGCAAGCAGCCCGATACCGTCAGAAAAGCGCACGGTTTCCAGCAGATGAGACGCCCAATAATCACTCTGGCTGCTCGAATCGATCGAGAACCAACCACCGTTGTGGTTGGACACGAGCGCGATAGTCGGGGGCTGAACAGAGAACCCGTTAACAACGGCCTTCAACGCGTGCGCAGCTGGAGCCATCATGCGGGAATGAAAAGCGTGCGAGGTATCCAGTACACGCCCTACGAGCCCTTCCTCGGCCAGTTGTCGCTCGACCCGCGCAATGGCTTCAAAATCACCCGCCAGGACACATTGCAGCGGCCCATTGACGGCAGCCAGCTCCACGCCGGGCTCCAGAAAACGCGCGCAGTCTGCTTCCGAGAGGCCAACGGCAAGCATCGCACCGGGCGCTTGACGTTGCATCAGGCGGCCCCGCTCGACAACCAGTTTCAAGCTGTCTTCAACACTGTAGACCCCGGCAAAACAGGCAGCCACCAGCTCCCCAAGGCTATGGCCTATGAGCGCCTGCGGGTGGATACCGCGGCTTTGCAACAACAGCGCGCACGCGTACTCGACCACAAAAAGTGCCGGCTGCGCGATCTCCGTCCGGCTCAGGGCGTCGCCTGTTTTGCTACCCGCTGGCGGGTACAGACAGGCCAGAATGTCGACGCCATAACGCTGCAATATGACTGCACAGCGGTCAACTGTCTGCCGAAATACTGCCTCACTGTCGTAGAGGCCCTTGAACATTCCCGCGTACTGGCTGCCCTGCCCGGAGAACATGAACACGATCGGACGGTCCTGCCTGCGTTCCATTAGCGCTGTGGACGAAGGCGCCTGCAGCGCGTGCAAGGCTCCGGCAATACTCTGGCTGACGACGCTGTCCCTGAAGGCAAAACGTGTACGACCCTCTCCCAGCGTGAAGGCGATATCGCGTAGATCGGCTGCGGGATTCTGCAGACAGGTGATCAGTTGCCGACGCTGATGATCCAGCGCTGCTGCGGAGCGTGCAGAGAACGGCAGTATGTACCAGCGTTCGCTATCGTCATGCGGGCGTACCGACGGTTGAGGAGGTTCCTCGACAATGACATGCGCATTGGTCCCGCCGATGCCGAAGGAGCTGACGCCTGCCCGACGTGGCGAGGCCGCTGCCGGCCACGGCCTGGAGGTCGTGTTGACATAAAACGGGCTGTCGCTGAAATCGATTTCGGGATTGGCCCGCGTGAAGTTCAGGCTTGCAGGCAGCACGTTGTGTTGCACGGCAAGTATGGCTTTGACCAGCCCGGCGATGCCTGAGGCCGCATCAAGATGACCGATGTTGCTCTTCAACGAACCAAGGGCACAAAAGCCCGGCGTGAAATGTGGCAAAGCGCTGGTATAGGCCTGCGTCAGCGCACGGACTTCTACCGGGTCACCCAGACGAGTGCCGGTGCCATGCGCCTCGACGTAACCAATGGAATCTGCGCTGATATTCGCTGCATCGAGTGCAGCGCTCACCACCTGGGCCTGCCCATGAACACTGGGCGCGGTGTAACTGACCTTACTGGAGCCATCGTTATTGATCGCCCCGCCCTTGATCAAGGCATGAATATGGTCGCGATCTTCGATTGCCCTGTCAGCCAGTTTGAGGACCAACACTGCACAACCGCTGCCGCCAGTGGTGCCACTGGCCTGGGCATCGAACGGCCGGCAATGGCCATCAACGGAAATGATGCTGCCCGGTGCCGCCTGGTAACCGTAGTATTGAGCTTCGACCGAAGCACCGCCGACGATCACCATATCCGACTCGCCTCGCAGCAAGCTTTCGCAGGCCATCTGGACCGCCACCAGTGACGAGGAGCAAGCCGTTTCGACGGTAATCGCAGGTCCCGCGAGATTGAGTTTGTAAGCCACACGCGAAGCCATGAAATCGCGGCCATTACCCAACAACCACTGGATGTTCTCCAGTTGCAGCTCCTGGCGCCTCGGGTAAACGTGATCGAGCAGGTAATGGCTGGTGCTCGCGCTTGCAAATACGCCCACACGCAAATCGTTCAGAGCGCCGCCGTAACCGGCGGCTTCCATCGCGGCCCACGCGCATTGAAGAAAGATGCGCTGCTGAGGATCCATCAGCTGTGCTTCACGCGGTGAAAAGCCGAAGAACTCGGCATCGAACTTGTCGACGTCCTCGAGACGATTGCCACACTTGACGAAATCGGCACGCTCCAGCAGATCAGGGTTTACGCCATGCGCGAGCATGACCTCATCACTGAAGTAAAGAGTCGACTCCACCCCTTCGGTGATGTTCTGCCAGAACTCGCTCAGGTCAGCGGCGCCCGGAAAGCGCCCGGCCATGCCGACGACCGCCAGCGTGCGATTCCCTGGATCAATGGCAGGTGATGCCTCGCTGGCTTGGCGAACCTCCGGCAGCGGCCCATGCAAGCGTTCCAGGTGAGCGACCAGACCACGCAGCGTCGGGTATTCGAAAAGGTCTGTCATGGCCACGGGCGCCTGCAAAAGCTCGCTCAAACGTTTTTGCATCTCGACGATGCGTAACGAGTGGCCACCGAGATCGAAAAAATTGTCGTCCGAATCGATTTCCTGGCAATCGAGCACTTCCTGCCAGATCGTTCTGACCTTGTTGTGCAGACGTTTTCCAGCAGGCCTGACGGCTGCAGGAAGGGTCGCCGGCGTCCCGACCGCAGTGCCTTCCTGAGCGCGCTGATCAACGCGATTTTCGAGCGACTTGCGATCGACTTTGCCAGTACGGCTGAGCGGCAGCTCGGGCAAGCAGACAAGACGCTCCGGCACACTATGTGCCGGCAGCACCCTGGCCAGCTCTGCACGTACCTGTGCCACGCTCGGTTTGCCGACGTAATACCCCACCAGAGCCTTGCGCCCCTGGTCATCCTGTTTGACCACCACGACGGCCTGCTCCAGCCCGGCTATCGCGTTCAAGCGCGTTTCGACGTCGCCCAGCTCAATGCGAAAACCGCGAATCTTGACCTGATTATCGATACGCCCGACATAGCTCAGGCTTCCGTTGAACTGACGCACGACAAAGTCGCCAGTGCGGTACAGCCGCGCCTCGGGCGAAACGCCGTATGGGTCGGGAAGAAACGCTTGCGCGGTGCGCTCATCCAGATTCAGATAACCCTGTGCCACCCCGCTCCCGCCAATGTAAAGCTCGCCGGGTACACCGCAGGGAAGAGGATTCAGATACCGGTCAAGGACATACATTCTGACGTTGTCCAGAGGCCGCAATACCAAGGCACCTCGTTCATCCCAGTAATCCCGGGCAGATGCATACACCGTCGTTTCGGTCGGACCGTAACCATTGAGGAAACGTCTGCCGGCTGCCCAGGTCTGGGCGACGTTGGCCGGACAGGCTTCACCGGCGCTGATGATGACTTTCAGCTCGGCAAGCTCGGCATGGGGGAGCAAGCGCAGGGCCGTCGGTGTGATCTGCAGATGAGTGATACGTTGCTCGCGCAGAAGCGTCACCAGATCCGGCCCCGGGAGCAGCTGTTCAGAGGCTGCAAATACCAGTGTGGCGCCGCTGATCAGTACCGGAAACACCTCGCCACAAACCCCGTCGAAGACTGGCGAAAAGTACTGCAGCTGGCGCGACTGACCAGTCAGTTCCAGTGTTCGCGCAAATGCATTCGCGGTGTTATCGATATTGCGCTGCGAAACCATTACCCCCTTGGGCTGCCCGGTCGAGCCAGAGGTGTAAAGAATATAGGCCAGATCCTGAGGCTCACGCTGGCAGGCCGGAGCAGACCATTCGCCCTGGTCACCTTCGAAGTCGTCGACCAGCAACGTCTCCAGCCCCAGAGCGGCAAGCTCGTGTGCCAAGCCTCGATGACCCACCACGCGGTGCAATGCTGCGTCTTTGATCATGTAGCCCAGCGCACCTTCCATCGAATCCTGCGGATTCAAGGGGACAAAGGCACAGCGCGCCTTGAGGATGCCAAGCATGCCTGCCACCAGATAGGGATGCCGTCCAGTGAACAGGCCGATGTGCTCACCGGCTTGCACACCCTTCTTTATCAACGCGTGGGCGATGCCGTTGGCTAACCGGTCCAGTTCGGCGTATGTCCAGCAGCGTTGTTGCAACTGAAGGGCAATAGCCTGGGGAGTCTGACGTACACGCTGTTCGAAACGGCTGACGACATCGCCATCGCCAAAGTCGCGCGCCGTATCGTTGAACTGGCTGATCAGCCTCTGCTGTTCGGTTGCAGACAGCATCTTCACCTGCGCGACGGTCTGCTCGTCATTAGCCAGCATATTTTCCAGCAGACACTGGAAATGCCCTGCCATGCCCGAGATAACAGAACGCTCGAACAGCGACGTGCGATATTTGAATACCCCACTCACCCCTTCGCCTTTGACAGCACGCAACTCCAGCATCAGGTCCAGCTTCACCTCAGTGGAGGCCAGGGAGATTTCTTCCGATTTCACGTGCGGCAAGCTAAGCGGTACGGCCGTCGTACTCTGCACCACCAGGCCTGCCTGGAAAAAAGGATGCTTGCCCGGCAGCCGCTGCGGGTTGAGCACTTGCGCCAGGTAATCGATCGGCACCGACTGATTTGCCTCGGCGGCAAGCAGGGCCTGACGACTCTGTTCGATAACCTGCGCCACACGCAGAGGGCCTCGCAAACGCAGCCGTAACGGAAGCAGGTTAACGAAAAACCCGATCAGGTTCGTACTTTCATCATGGTCCCTTCCCGAGAATGGCATGCCGATCAAAATGTCGTCCTGCCCGGTGTAGCGATGCAACAGCAGCGCGAACGCGGCGTGCATGACCATGGCCGGCGTGCATTGCAGACGCAGGCAAAGCTGATCGAGCCTTGCCGAGCAGTCGCCAGGCAGAGTCAGCGCAACGTAGTCGCCAGCCAACGGATTTCCTTCTCGCGGACTGGAACGTACAGGCAGTACCAGAGGCGGCGGCAAGTCCTGCAGCGATGCCTTCCAGGCATCGATTTGAGTCGTGAAGGCCCCGGTTTCGAGTTGATTTCGTTGCCAGGCCGCATAGTCCTGATACTGAGCCTCCAGTGGGCTCAGTGTGATGCGCTCACCTTGCGTCAAGTGCCGATAGAACACTGCCAGCTCCTGACGAAGCAAGGCACTCGACCAGCCGTCGTAGGCGATGTGATGCAGCGTCAGGCACAGAACATGCTCATCCGACGCCGTCTGCAGAAGCAACGCGCGTATCGGCAGTTCCTTGTCCAGCACGAACGGCGTGTGCACCTCCCGCTCCAGCGTAGCCGTGAGCGCTTCGCGAGCGATGGTTTGCAGCCTGAACGGTACACGTGCGCTGTCAGCGTGGCTTGTCACAACCAACGGCTCTTTCTGCGTGACGCCCTGCGCGTCTACAAACGTTTCAAGCTCACGGGTGAAATGCGTGCGCAAGACTTCATGGCGCTCAAGCAGCAGATTCAATGCACCTTCCAGCGCAGGAATATCCAGTTGCCCGGTCAGCCGGCATATTTCCGGCATGTTGTAGGCAGTGCCCGGTTCACTGTGCTGGGTCAACCACAGTCGGCGTTGGGCAAACGACAGACGTTGACGCTCGATACCGCTGCTGCGACCGATCGCGGCCGGCCTGGAAGCGACACTGGCCCCTTGGGAGATCTGGATCATACTCAGCATAATCTTTTCGGCGACCTGGGCGACGGTAGGCCCTTCGAACAGGTTGGCAATGCTGAGCGCCACACCAAAGCGTTTTTTGATCTGCGCAATGACCTGGGTGACCAGCAGAGAATGCCCGCCACTCTCGAAAAAATTGTCGTCAATGCCCACACGCGGCACGTTGAGCAGGTGTTGCCAGTCTTCGACAAGCTGCTCTTCCAGACTGTTACGCGGTGCGGCATAGGCGCGTGAGTCCTGCGTCCAGTCGGGCTCCGGCAGGCTCTTGCGATCGATCTTGCCGTTTGCGGTCAAGGGCAGTGCCGCCAGGACCACCAACAGGCGCGGCACCATGTGGCCCGGCAGGCGCTCGCCAAGGTAGGCATTGAGTTGCTGCGCTGTAGCGCGGGTTTGTACATAACCGATCAGCTCGGCCTCAGCGCCTGGTGACTGGCGGGTCACCACCGCGCATTCATTCACGTCCGGATGGTCGGCAAGTACGCTCTCGACTTCCCCCAACTCGATGCGGAAGCCACGAATCTTGACCTGGTTGTCACTGCGGCCCAGAAACTCGATGGTGCCGTCGCGCATGTGCCGACACAGATCGCCGGTGCGATAGAACCGCTGCTCGCCGACGCCAGGTAAAAACCGTCCGCTGGCCGAGAACGAACCTGTCAGGAAGCTTTTCTCGTTCAGTTCAGGGCGATTCATGTAACCGGACGCCACTGCGCCGCCACCAATCAACAATTCGCCGGGGACAGTGCGCGGTACCAGATTCAGCGTTGCGTCGACCAGGTACAGGGACGTGTTCGGCAACGGACCGCCGATTGGCAAGCTGCGCTCAGGGTCATACCACCCCGCATCGGGCTCGAACGTAGCGCTTTCGCAGGTTGCCTCGGTGACTCCGTAAACACTGACAACCCTGGTCTGCGGTCCACACAGCGTCTGCATTTTCCGATACTCGTGGACGAACCAGACATCCGCGCCACAGGTCAGCGTACGCAGGGTATCCAGACGCCGTCCCGTCTCTTCCAGGTAACGTATCATCTGCCGCAGGACCGCCGGCACGAACTCGAGCAACGTCACCCGTTCAGCCGTGATCAGCTCATAGAGTTGTTCAGGGTCAGCCAGACTCTGCCGCGGGCACATTATCAACCGTGCGCCAACCGCCAGCGCGCGGACCACATCGCTCATGAATACGTCAAACGTGAAATTGGCCATCTGCAAAATGCCGGTGACACCTGGCTCGGTCTGACCGTAAGTCTGCTCCAGCGCCTGGAGCAGACTTACCCAACTGCCGTGGGAGACACTGACGCCCTTGGGACGCCCGGTAGAACCGGAGGTAAAAATAATGTAGGCGATGTCTTCCGGCTGTGTGTTGCGCCCCTCGAATTCGTTCTCGTGCAGTGTGCCGGTGGCCTGCGGCAAATCATCCTGCACAAGGCATGGATAACCCCTCAGTTGCTCCTGACAGGCGCTCAGTGTGAGCACCAGTCTGGGCTCGATGTCCTTGAGCAGATCAGCATGACGGGCATCGTCGATCGCCAGCGGCACATAAATGCCCCCGACCTGATGCACCGCCAGTAACGCGATGATGACCTCTGGCCCATAGCGTTGCACCACTGCAACCCGGTCACCACGCCGAACGCCGGCAGCATGCAGGTGGCCCGCCAGTACCCGGGCCTCTGCATCCAGTTGCGCATAGCTGTAACGACGGTTTTCATAGACCAGCGCATCCGCCTCGCCCCATTGCGCGGCACTGCGTTTGAACCATTGATGAAAAGGTGCAAAGGGCGCCTGCGGCGCTGCGGGCTGATGATTGGCCAGGCGCAACGCCTGCTCCACAGCTTCGCACGACAATAGCGAAAAATCGTCAATGGCCCCGTCAGGGTTGCGCGACACCTGCTCCATGATGATCAGCAGGCTATCGATCATCCCCTGCACTGCGCGCTCATCCAGCAATGCGGTGTCATACTCGATTGCGCCGCTCATGCCGTGCGCAGTCAGTGCCAGGGTAAGACTCAGGTCATATTTGGCGGTACAGGAGTCGAGCGTATAAACACGAGTGCGCAGGTTTTCCAGCTCGACCGAAAAATCTTCGTTGGCCATATCGAACAGCACCTGAAACACCGGCGCATGGCTAAGGGAACGTGGGGGCTGAATGGCCTCGACAATCTGATCGAAGGGCACATGGGCATGCTCGAACGTATCGAGCACCGAGGCACGAACTCTTTTGAGCAACTCGACGAAAGAAGGAGAACCCGATGCATCGATCCGGTTTGGCAGCGTATTGACGAAGAAACCGATCACGCCTTCCAGGTCAGAGGATTGCCGATTCGACATCGGCGATCCGATGACCAGATCCGCCTCTTGCGTATAGCGATACAGCAGCACGGAAAAGGCCGCGAGCCCTACCATATAGGGCGTGACGCGACACTCCCTTGCCAGGTTTTTCAGCGCGTCCGAGACGGCTTCAGGCACTTGAAAATGACAACGCTGGCCTGCGTAACGCTGAACGGCCGGACGCTTGTTATCCAGCGGTAATGGCAATACCGGCGGCGCACCGGCCAATCGCCGCTGCCAGTGGTCGATATCGGGAGCCCGTTCAGCGTTCGATGGGCTCAGACTCAAATAATCGCCAAAGTCGAAGTTCAACGGCTCCGCGTTTACCTCGCTGCCCCGCACCAGCGCCGAATAGGCTGAGGCCACTTCGGAGAGGAAGATCTGCATCGACCAACCGTCGAAAACGATGTGATGAACATTGATCAACAGAACATGCTCGTCGGTCGCACAGTGCAGCAACGTCGCGCGCAGAAGCGCTTCATGCTCAAGATCGAAAACATAACGCGCTTCGCTTTGCTCGAACGCTTTCAGCGCGGCTTCGCTGTCCGGTTCGGCTCGCAGGTCAACCTTGCGAATCAGCAGTTGCTCATCGACAAGGCGAATCACCGGCTGCCCATCGATACAGGGAAAACGATAGCGCAGTGCACTCTGGCGCTGATAGACACTGTCCACTGCCCGCTCGAGGGCCGCGCGATCCAGTGCCCCGTCAATACGCAGCGCAAAAGGCACATTGTACGTGGCGCTGGCATCTTCCATCTGGTGCATGAACCAGAGGCTTTTTTGCGCAGGCGATAAATTCAGGAAACCTCCGGCTGCCGGGGTCGGCATCCTGACAGCGGACTCGGTGGTTGAAGTGACCGGCTTTTTTTGAGACATGACCATCTCCACCTCGACAGCGACCGATGTCGCTGCGAGGAAGGTAAATTGGGAGGCTTAGAGGTGAGAAAGCGCGTGGGGGTGCTGTTGCTACCCACCACGCGCCTGAAAAACGGTCAGGCCGTCAACGGCTCGGCCGAGCGTTCGATAGCACCTGCAAGCGTCTCGACGCTGGGATACTCGAAGAGCAGATTCAGCGACAGACGAGTGCCAAATTGCTTGCTCAGCCTCGACATGATCCGCATACCGGCCAACGAGTGTCCGCCGATGGAGAAGAAGTCTTCATTTCTACCCACGTCCGGCACGTTGAGGATGTGCGCCCAGACCTCGGCAATGGATTTTTCCAGAGCCGTCGACGGTCGCTCGCTGGTAACCCTTGCACGGCCGTTTTGAGTCGCCAGTTCAAGCAAGGCACGCTTGTCGACCTTGCCGCTCGCATTGACCGGCAGTTGCTCGATCACATGCACTTCGGCAGGCACCATGTAGTCGGGCAGGCATTCTCTCAACGCCACACGAATCTGTTGCTCATCCAGTGCAACGCTGCCGTCCAGACTGACGAAGGCGACCAGCTGTTTGTCCAGGTTCAATGTGCGCAGAATCAGTGAGCACGCTGTGACACCCGGCAATTGACGTATCGCCTGCTCGACCTCACCCGGTTCTATACGCAACCCACGGATCTTTATCTGACTGTCACTGCGTCCAAGGAACTCGATACCGCGGCCCGGGGTCCAGCGCGCCAGATCACCGGTGCGGAAGAGTGTTTTGCCGGGGAACCGCTCCAGCGTCACAAACCGCTCCTGGCTCAGTTCCGGACGCTTGAGGTAGGCACCGGTGATCCCTGTGCCGCCGATGAATAACTCCCCTGGAACACCGGGCTCGGCAAGCTGCCCGAAAACATCCACGATGTAGGCATCGGCCTGTGCAATCGGCCATCCGATCAAGGGTTTGTCAGTCACTTGTTCGACCTTGTCCATGCTGTAGGCCGTGGTAAAGACCGTGCCTTCAGTCGGGCCGTAACAGATGGTGAGCGTCCCGGTGGAGCGTGCCAGCAAACTGCGCATGCTTTGCGGCGAAACAACGTCACCGCCGGTCAGTACATGCCTCACGCCAGCCATCGCCTGAGGATATTGATCGACCATCTCCTGGAACAATGCGGACGTCAGCCAGAGCACACTGACCTGCTGATTTTCCAGTGTGTGTGCCAGGTCATCCAGTCCGCCGGCTTCGCCAGGCTGAACCACCAACTGCGCGCCGTTCAGCAAGGCGCCCCAGATTTCAAAGGTCGACGCATCGAACGCGAGGGGCGCGAAAAACAGGAAGCGGTCGTCACCCTTGATATCGATATAGTCCGTACCCTTGACCAGACTCACCACCGCGCGGTGGGTACTGGCCGTGGCCTTCGGAGTGCCCGTGGAACCCGATGTAAACATGTAATAGCAGCGAGCATCCGCGCTGATGACAGGTTTGGCCAGCGGCGACACGCGTGGGTCGTCCTGCTCATTCACCAATTGCCCTATCAACAGTGTTGAGGTTGCATCACGTAAAGCCGGAGCACTCTCATCGATCAGTGCCCACTTGACGTCCGCCTCCTCCAGAAGCCAATTACGACGCTCTGCAGGCAATGCACAGTCGATCGAGAGGTAGCATGCACCGGCCTTGAGCACGCCCAACAGCGCCGCAACCAGCAATTCGGAGCGCATCATGCAGATGCCCACGACGTCACCCGGCTGCACGCCCTTGCGAAGCAATGTGTCAGCAACTTTGTCGGCGGATTCATTGAGCTGAGCGTACGTCAGCACTGCATCGCCGCACCGCACAGCGATGGCCTCGGGCTGTATGGCCGCAAAGGCCTCGACGATGGCGTGCAGGGACGTTTCAGGATAGCTCGAGTCAAGCCCTTCACACTGTGTCTGAATGGCAGCCTGGTGCTGGGCCGATAGACTTTGCGCCAGCGTTTCGTCCAGTGATTCGCTGGCCTTTTCCAGCAACTGGACGTAATGCCCGGCCATTGAAGTGGCTGTTTCCTGAGCGAACAGATCAGCAGCATAGCCGAGTGACAACGAGGCCTTTGTGCTGGAACGGTCCAGGACGAATTCGAGAGGCGAGTGCAGACTGCCCGACGCGCCTCCCTGCTCTGCACGCGCGGAAACACCGTCGCAGAATACCGACTGTATCAATGACTGCGGCGCTCTTCCCGAGGCCGCAACACTGTCATCAAGCGCTTGTTCCAGACCCTGGGCAGAAGATGCGTGCCAGTGACGAGCCTGCTCGCAGTGCTGTTGTGCGCGCAGGAAGACATCGGCAAACGTGTCATGCGCAGCGAGCGTCAACTTGAGTGGCAACGGTATGGCCAGACGCTGTCCATCGGCAGCAGTACCCAGACCGGCCACGACGGTTTGATGCCCGCCATAACGAGCCATGGTCACGGCATAGAGAGAAAAAAGCGCTGCTTCAGGTTCAATGTTGCGCTGCTCACACGCTTGAAACAGGCGCGCAAGGCTTTCATCCGGAAGAGGGATTTCATGACGCGCAAGCGGCCCGCTGACTGCGCGATTAAGCGCATGGTCAGGCAGAAGCCCCGAAGCTTCGAGGTCGAGTGATTGTTTCCAGAATTCCATACCAGGATTGACAGAAGAACTGCCTGACGGCGCGGCCAGCACAGCAGACTTGCGTACATTGGCGAGACTTTCTGCAGGTTGCTCGAGCCAGGCGCCAGCCAGGTGAAGAAAATCGGCCATCAGCGCTCTGACATCTGCTTCTTTGGCGACAGCGGTGGAGTACTCAAGCATGAAGCGACCACCAGCGGCCGGGTTCACTTCGTCATCGAAAACGCAAATGACGTTGAGGTCGAATTTCGCAGAACCGTTTGCCAGCCCTTCCACCACCTCGACATCAATGTCCGCAAAGTCCAGGGTGCGGGACATGGAGTTATGAAAGCTGAAAGCAACCTGGATGTACGGCAATTGCTGAGTGACACGATCCGGACTCAGATCGGCAACCATTGTTGAAAACGGTACATGCGACTGCAGGCAAGCCGTGCGGATTTCTTCTTTCACGGCTGCCAGTAGAGGCGCCCAGGACGTATTCGCATCAATGTCGATGCGCAGCGGCAACATGTTGACCAGCATACCGATGGTGTTTTCGATGCCCGGCAAGTCACGGTTGGCGACGGCGGTGCCTATCAGCTGTTGCGTCTGACCCGAACGCGCCGCTACCACGCAGGCAAACAGCGAAAACATGGTCTCGAACAGGGTGGATTTATTTTCCGACCCATACGCCTGCAGTGCGCTGATCAACTTACCCGGCAACGGCACCGACACCGAACTTCCGACAAAATCCAATGCGGCTTGCGCGTCCTTCTCTGCCGGAAACGGCGAATGCGTGTAGGCCGGCCAGGTTTCAAGACGTCCGTACCAGAAGTCTCGGCCTTGACGGCCTTCAGCCGAATCCAGCCAGTCGCGCTCCCATTGGCAGTAATCGATGAACTGGATCACCGGCTCAAGGGGCTCCTGATTCGCGCGGCCCTTTTCTTCATTGTAAAAATGATTCAGCTCTTTGAGAAACAGCCGGAATGACCAGCCGTCATGAATGAGGTGGTGTTCGATATGCAGCAATACGTGGAACTGATCGCTGAATTTGAACAGTACCCAGCGAATCAGCGGAAGTTTCGCCACTTCGATCTTCTGGGCAATTTCAGCTTTCACAATAGAATTCATGTAGGTCTGCCGTACCGCTTCACTGCTGGCAGACAGGTCAACGATCGGAATGTTCACGGACCAGGCGTCCTGGATAGTTTGCCGTGGTTCTCCGTCAACCTCATCAAAAACAGTGGACAGTGACTGATGGCGTTCAACCACCCTGTTCAGCGCACGTTCAAGCACGTTGATATCAAGGTTGCCGCGAATGTTCAGCATGGCCTGAAAGTTATAAGCAATACTCTCTGGTACTAACGTCTCAAGAAACCAGGCTTGTTCCTGAGACATGGAGAGTGGCCCTTCAGTACCGGTTATATGCTGTGCGCCGGCCCGCATAGCGAGATCTTGAGAGCGTGACGGTGCGGTATTATTTTTCTCAAAACTGTTCATGACGGCCTCGGATAACATATTGATCAGGTGACATCAACCTCGTAAAAAAACCGGTGTATCCGTTTTTGTTAGCGGTGATTGCCTTCTTTAAAAAGACCACACGCCACCGCCAACTGTCTACCTGTAAAAAATAGCAGCTTACGCGGCTCCCCGCCCCTCTCTAGTCTATATAACGCCCTAATTACCAACGCATTGCAGAGCACAACCTGTCGAGGTAAACGATGCAGACCGTCCAACGATTTCACTGTACAAATGCACTAAAACTTGAACTGACGTGTCTTTATAAAAAGAATAACTGGCGATGGCTATTGGGTTGGTCGGGGGATGTTCTTGTCATTGCTTCCGCTGTCGCACTTACCCAATGGTCATTGTATGCTTACCCCCTCAGTGTGCTGATTATCGGTTCACGGCAACGCGCCCTTGCCTCTCTCGTTCATGAAGCAGCCCATTTAACCCTGACCCAAAGCCGCCGCCTCAGTTATGCCATTGGCCACTACCTGACCGGATTACCCATCTTTCAGGATTACGAGGCTTATCGACATTCGCATGTGCACATGCATCACCATCATCTCGGTGACGCCGACAAGGACCCGGACTATCGTTACTATATTGAATCCGGGCTGCAGGCGACCGAAGATCGATTCGACTTCATGTTCAACCACCTGCTTAGAACCGTGCTGTTTCTGAATATATTCAGCTACCTGCGCTACCTCGTCATTCATCGGTTGGGCGCACTGTTGAAATCCCCTCGCAAAGCCCTGACACTGATCGCGGTACACGCTGTTTTATTCTCGCTTTTCTATGCCACCACGGGCGTGTACGGTTACTTGATGTTCTGGCTCGTTCCTTATCTGACGGCCTTTCAGGTCATCGGCTGGCTGTCGGAAGTTTCTGAACATTTTGGATTATTCGGCAGGGAGCAGGAGGCCTTGCGTATCACCCGCAACCGTTTTCCCTCCTGGTGGGAGAGGCTGTTTATCGGCATGCACGGGGACAACCTGCACCTGACCCATCACCTGTTCGCAGGCATCCCCTACTGGAACCTGCACAAGGCACACTCCATTCTCCTGCAAGACCCTGACTATGCCGAAGCCAATCTGGCCAAGGGTGGCATCATCTCGGGTCGTCGCGATACGCAATCGGTCATGCGCCAGATACTGAGTATTTATCGCCTGCAAAACAGACGTCATTCGCCATACGGCACTGCACCGCAGACACTGTGCGAACAGTCGGCACGAGAAGGTACGCAGACCACGAATGGCGATGACCGATAGCCATCGCGCGGGCATCCAGATGGGGTCAATGAGCATTCCGATCGGCCTCGCGCTGTGTCGGAATCGCACAAGAAGAATCCAGGCTCACTCAACGCGTTGACTGCCTTGGCGCCCGCCACTCAACCCAGTCGTCATGGGTTCCAAAAACCCCTTACAAAATTCCCATCTTGGTCAGTTGTATGCAGGCCTGGAGTTTGGTTCTGACACCCAACTTCGAGATGACATTGGAAATATGAAAATCTACCGTTCTTTTGGATATATTTAGAATGACGGCAATTTCATTACAGGTCTTGCCGATGGCTGTCCATATGTACACCTCCTTTTCACGGTCCGTAATAGTGAAGTTTTCGTCCGACTCATTGACGCCCATGACCAGGCCCGTCAACTTATGATGAAACTCACGAACCAGCGACTTCACCTCTGCCGCAAGACTGTACTCGCCTTGCGTACTTCCTGTTCCGGTTTCTTTATTTGCAAACCGCAGTAAACTGAATGCCTTCTCTTCGCCGAGGTAGAACGCCGTCATCCCGTCAGAGGTGGTACCGGCGTCGATCATTTCGCCGCGGTCATTTGATGATGTCGGCCTGTTCAGTAAACCGGTAAATAGTGGCTCAGAGCAAGCAACGTCCCAAATCGCATCCGCGACGTCCTGCCGCTCTGCGCAATGACTATTATTTTTCCCTGCCTCCGGAACGCTGATCAGAACAAAGCCATGTTGCTGTACCGCTGGCGCGTGATGATAAAAAAAATAGGTATAGTGATGAACACCCCGCTCACTTGCACTCTGTTCGAACTCCCATTCCAGCTTTTGTCTGCCGGTGCTTTTTTCATGGCCAAACGTATCACCGCGCAATGAAAGTGCCATCATTCTACTCCATGAACTACTTGAAATGGCTAACTCTCAAGTGAGAAGCCCATGCAAATTATGATAACTATGCACCACCCTTCACGCAACTTAAGTAACTCTCAGACTTTAAATACCGGCACATTGCCCGCACACTGACACTCGCTTTGCGCGATTATAGTATTTCTTACGACATCTTATTAAGCCGCACACTAATAGCCCCGCCCGACAGAACAATATCTTGATGTTTCTGATAGGCGTCTCATAAAAACCTTAACTCTATCACCCTAAAAACTCTATTTTTCGCCCTTTTTTTCACCCCCTTGTCCCCCTTTTCCAGTGCAAGGCAACCTTGACCCGACACAAGCCGTTCAGCAAAGCAACCGCGCGCTGCGAAACGTTCAGCACAGAGCGAAGACACGTCACCAAGAAGAGGATGGATAACCTCATGTGTGTCTCAATGTGAAAACAACGAATTCCCCACCTTCCCCGCCATCTTCTCCGGCCTGATCAGAAACCGCGCCAGCGCAGGCAGCAGCCACAGTGCGCCGAACATGTTCCACAGCAGCATGAAGGTCAGCATCAGGCCCATGTCGGCCTGGAACTTGATCGCCGAGAAGATCCAGGTGCACACACCGATGGCCAGACACAGGCCAGTGAACAGCACGGCCTTGCCGGTGGATTTGAGGGTTTCGTAATAGGCTTCCTGCAATGGCAGTCCGGCGCGCAGGAAACTCTCGAGACGGCTGTAAATGTAGATGCCGTAATCGACGCCGATGCCAACGCCCAGCGCCACCACCGGCAGGGTCGCGACCTTGACGCCGATGCCCATGAAGGCCATCAGGGCGTTGCCCAGCACCGAGGTCAGCACCAGCGGCAGGACGATGCACAGCGTGGCGGCCCATGAGCGGAAGGTGATCATGCACATCGCGGCCACGCAGAGGTAGACCAGCAGCAGAATCACCCACTCGGACTGCTTGATCACTTCGTTGGTCGCGGCCTCGATGCCGGCGTTGCCGGCGGCCAGCAGAAATTGCCGGTCCGGCGTATCGTTCTGTCTGGCGAAGTCCTGCACTGCATGCACCGCCCGGTGGAGGGTTTCGGCTTTATGGTCGTTGAGGAACACCAGCAGCGGCGCCAGCGAACAATCGGTGTTGTACAGGCCGTCGGCGCGGGCGATGGAGTTGTTCAGCACGTCCTTGTTACGCGACAGGCTCTCCCATTTCAGGTTGCCCTCGTTCATGCCCTTGATCATCTGTCTGGACACCGTCACCAGCGAAATGGCCGACTGCACGCCCTGGGTGTTCTCCATCTTCCAGGCCAGCTCGTTGATCGCTGACATTGTCGAATACGCCGAGCAACCCTCGGGGCCTGTCTTGACCATGACCACCAGCACATCGGAACTGGTCGAGTAATGGTTGATGATGAACGCGTTGTCCCTGTTGTAACGCGAGTCGGGGCGCAGTTCGGGCGCGCCCTGATCCAGGTCGCCGATCTTCAGGTTCTGGCTGTACCAAAGCCCCCCTCCGAAGGCCAGCAGCGCCAGCACAATCGACACCGGCGCGACTCTGGCGCTGGCAAAGTTCGCCAGCAATCGCCAGAAAGGATGCTCGGAGACCGCATCCTGCTTGCTGCGGCTCACTGCCTTTTTGCTGATGCCCACGTAGGAAATCGCCACCGGCAGCAGGATCAGGTTGGTGAACACGATCACCGCCACACCAATGGAAGCGCCGATGGCCAGCTCGCGGATCACCCCGATGTCGATAATCAGCAGCGTGATAAAGCCCACCGCATCGGCCAGAATCGCAATCATGCCGGGCAGAAACAGCTGACGAAACGTCCGCCGCGCAGCGGTCAGGGCGTTGTCGGCCTCGCTGGATTGCAGGGCAATACCGTTGATTTTCTGCACACCGTGAGAGATGCCGATGGCGAAAATCAGAAACGGCACCAGCATCGAATACGGGTCGATACCGAAGCCGACCACATGCATCAGCCCCAATTGCCAGATCACCGCGATCAGCGTGGTGCTCAGTACTGCCACCGTGCTGCGGATACACCGGGTGAACCAGATCAGCAGCACCAGCGTGATCAGAAAGGCGATGCCAAAGAACATCACCACCATGAACAGACCGTCGATCAGGTCGCCGACCTTCTTGGCGAAGCCGACGATGTGAATCCTGATGTCGGGGTTTTGCGCCTGATACTTGTCGCGGATCTTTTCTTCGAGCTGGTGGGAGAATTGCTGATAGTCCAGCGCCAGTAATTTGCCCTGGTCTGCCGGGTCCGGGTAGGACTCCTGCAGCGGAACATCAATGATGCTCGACCTGAAATCGTTGGCGACCAGGCGCCCGACCTGCCCGGACTTGAGCACGTTGTTGCGCAACTGGTCCAGACTGGCCTCCGAGCCGTCGTAGCTCTGCGGGATCACCTCGCCTCCCGCAAAGCCCTCTTCCGTCACTTCGGTCCAGCGCACGCTGGGGCTCCACAGCGACTTGAGCCCGGAGCGGTCCACGCCGGGGATGTAAAACACTTCGTCGCTGATCTGGCGCAGGGTCTCCATGTACTCCTTGGAGAAGATGTCGCCGTCCACCGCTTCGACCGATATGCGCACCGTGTTGCCAAGGTTCGCCAGATCGTTACGATGCTTGAGCATGTTCTGAACGAACGGATGAGACAGCGGGATCATCTTCTCGAAACTGGTGGAAGGCCGCACCTGCGTGGCCTGCCAGAACAGAAACAGGCTGGCCAGCAGGCAGAGGAGAATCACTGCCGGGCGATGGTTGAAAATCAGGCGTTCAAGGAAGGTTGCTTTTTCATCCGGATCTTGCGCGTGCTGGTGCGTGCTCATGCCTGAATATCCCGCCCTGAAAGGTCTTATTGTTGGGTCGTATCGGCGCCCGTCGACGAGGTGAGGCGAACGCCGCCCTGTCCTACCAGAATCAGATTGCCCTGAGAATTGCCGGTAACCCCGGCCAGCGAGATGCGATCAGGTCGATTGAAGACCGCGAATGTTTCCCCGTCATCGGTGCTGCGCATGACACTGCCGCCATTGCCGACCAGCACCAGCGAGCCATCGGCCAGCAGCGTAGCGCTGGCCAGGCCGAACTCGAGCGGCCCGCGCGCGCCCTTCAGTTCGATCGGCTGCCAGCTGTCACCAAAATCGCTGGAGCGAAACAGATTGCCGCGCAGACCATAGGCCAGCAACGTGGACGGCTGAGCCGTGCCGATCACGCCGAATAACGAGCCTTGATACGGGCCGGCGATTTTTTCCCAGGTCTGCCCCTCGTCGCGGGAGCGAAACATGCTGCCCGCTTCGCCGACAATAAACAGGCCGGCGTCCTTGACCTGAGCGATGCCGTTCAGGTGGTATTGATCCTCGTTGTCCAGCCGGTCGCTGACATCTTCCCAGTGCTGCCCGCCATCGGCCGTGCTCAGCAGCAGGCCGTAGGCACCGATGGCCAAGCCGTTGTCGAGGTCCTTGAACCAGACATCCAGCAGCGGAGCCTCGCGCTTCAAGTCCTCGAACTGCTTGTTCCAGCTCTTGCCGCCATCGCTGCTGGCCAGTACCTGCGCGTCGTGACCGACCGCCCAACCGTGCTGTTCATCCACAAAAAACACGGCCGTCAACAACTGCCGGGTAGGCACGCGGGCCTGACTCCAGGTCATGCCCTGATCATCGGAAAGCAGAATATGCCCATGGTCACCCACCACGACCAGCCGCGCACCCGCATGGGCAACGTCCAGCAACAACGCGCGAGAGGCTTTGGCCGACTCGATGGCATAAACAGGAGCGTCTGCAGCAACGGCAGTGGCTAGCGCCTCGGAACCGGCCATGGCTGGCAGCGCAAACAGGGATGACGTAACGACAGCCAGGGACATGCCCGCGTATAACCGGGTGCGACGATGGAAAGACTCACGCATGGACTTTTCCGCTCTTATTATTATCAGGTGGCTGTTATCGAGTGCGGGTGCCGGACAACTCATATCGATGTCGACGCCCGCAGCGCTATGGCGTTACCTGTCTGTAAGCTCGGCCATCCTAGGCAGCTTTGCAAATGCCTGACAATCGACATGTCGTTATCTTTTGTTAAGCGTGCTGAATGTGATTGATGAAACATAACGACGGTTGATCGGACAGATTGACCAGACGCCGGTCAGCGAATGCTCCTGCGCCGCAAGGCCGCTGGTTTGAAGGCGTTCACGCTGGGTACCGGCTGAGAGAAGTCACTGGTGCCAGGCTCCTGATTGTCGAGGTTCTGCACGTGATAACGCCGCGCCTGCAAGTCATGGAAAACGTCCAGTGCGGACCAGGTGGTCGGCAGTTCGTAATAGTTCTTCAGGTACGCCATGGAGACGCGCCACAACTGCCCCCGAGCGTCGTACTGATCGACGATTGCAGCCTGCCAACTGTCCTCGTCCAGGTACAGCGTGCGTCTTGAATAGACATGACGCGCGGTCGGTTTGAGCGTGCCCTCCACCACCCATACGCGATGCAGCTCATGGCGCGTATAGGCCGGGTTAAGATGCCCTACCTGCAATAATTGGCGATAGGTAATGTCAGGACTGGAAATCCGGTAGTTGTTGTAGGGAATATAGACCTCGCGTTTGCCCAGTAACCTCCAGTCGTAACGATCCGGCGAGCCATTGAACATGTCGGTGTCGTCGGCCGTGCGCAAGCCTTCAGAGGCCGGGATCGGCATGTCGTAAGCCAGACTCGGCGCGCGGCGTACCCGACGCTGCCGCGCACTGTAGGTCCACGCCTGCCGCGGCTCCTGGATCTGGTCCAGTGTTTCGTGGACCAGCACGGCAGAACCGGCCATGCGCGTCGGGCACTGGATAAACGACAGGTAATAGAACAGCACGTTATCCAGACTGGCAAAGCTGCCCGCAGGATCATAGAAACGAAACAGCACTTCCTGACGCGAAGTGTTCAGTTTGAAACTGCCGTCGCGCTGTATGGCAACTTCCGAAGTACGTCGCACCGCATAATGGCCGCGATACCGTGCAATGTGGTTCCACACGGCCTGAATGCCCTTTTCCGGAAGCGGAAATGGAATGCCGCCGTAGGCATCGACAAAACCGTTGCCGCCGCCGATCAACCGGGCTTTCTGCGCATTGCGGCGGGTGTTGTCGTAGACCCATTGCGGCGCCGATCCGGAACGTCGCGTGGGGTATACCGGCATCCGGTAGCTGTCGGGGTAGGTGTCGAACATCGCTACCTGCCCAGGCGTCAGGCGCGTGCGGTAGTGCTGCATATTGGCGTGAGTAATGGTGAACAGGGGTTTGTCAGCGGAATACGGATCGACATGCCGAGTGCCCGAGCCTTTGTACCCGGGCGGGGGCCGGGTGATTCCGCCTGTCCAGGGTGGAATGGTCCCCGTGGCATTACCTGCCATCTCGCCTCCCAGTGGGGTCAAACGACTCCCGAGCAACGTGGCATCCACTGCCTGGCAGGTGTCGATCGCGAACAGCAGCGTCAGCGCGCCGCCCAGCCGAAGTTTCATGAGCATGTGGGCTCTCCTTGCATGGCCACGTCGGGACGCGTGTCTGGCGTCCAGGCCGGGAATAGTTCCGTGTAAACGGCAGGTTGTAAGGGCGACACGGTTATTGACGTTCGGCCAATAACCGTTTGTTTAACAGGCAAACCGAATTGCCCACGTATTCTTACCGCGAACAGGTTATCTATCGGGAATATGTCTGTAGGAAACTTCACAGAACAAGAAGAATCGACAACGCGCTGTTAAACACCAATGAAGCAGGCACCCGGAATAGCCCACAGTAATGCAACGTGAATGCCAACAGGCGATAAAGAACAGATCACACCTTATATAAGGTACAGATCTGAAACGTCGTGCCCCCGCGTTATGACCAGGATTAAAAACAACAACATCGTCTGTTTGATTGTCAGACAGCACACTCATAAAACCACTTATTATCGCTGCTTGATGGCGGGTATATGAACGTGTGGTAACAACAAGAGTGTTACTTGCTTCAAGCCAGTAACACCGGGTGATGACAGGCAGGGCTCAGTCGATGACGACGTGTGGCAGGAAGCGGCTGGTGTCCTTGGTGATCAGGCTGTCGTCTTCACGAATGCCGATCCCGGACGCAAGATCGCCGATGACCCAGGAGCCGATCAGCGTGTAGCTGTCGCCGAATCGCGGAAGCGGCGAGTACGCCTGCAGAATGTAGGGCGCATCGGTGTAGGGCCCATCGACCGAGATCACCTGATCGCCAGGCGTGCGCATTTCGATATTGGCGCCCTCACGGGAAAAGTACGGTTTGCGTACCCAGCCTTTGGGGACCGCTTTGTTCGCGTCCTGGTCGACATGCGCGGGCAGCAGGTTCGGATGGCCTTCGTTGAACTGCCACAACAACGGCAGAATACCCTTGTTGCTGAGAATCGCCTTCCACGCCGGTTCGACAAACTGAGTGCCGCTCGCTGACACGTGCTGACCGAATTCCTCGTGAAAGATATGCTCCCACGCGTGCAGCTTGAACAAGCGCTCGATCCAGCGCCCGTCCAGATCGACAAAACGCCCGTCAGCGCCGAGCCCGATGTCTTCGATATCGATATGCCTCGCATCGATGCCGACGTGTGCCGCCATACGCCGCAGAAAATCGGTGGTGCCCCGGTCTTCGATGGAACCGGACATCGCCGAGAAGTAGAACGGAGTCGTACCGGGAAACTCGGCAAAGGCCCGAACCAGATCCTCGGCAATCGAGTTGAACTGGGTGGCATGCGCAGGCAGCACGCCGCGCGCCATCTGCTCTTCCAGCCAGAGCAGTTGCACCGCCCCGGCTTCCATCAGACTGGTCGGCGTATCGGCATTGATTTCGTACATCTTTGCCGGGCCCGTGCCGTCGTAGGCAAAATCGAAGCGTCCGTACAGATGCGGATGTCCCTCCTTCCATGAGCTCTGGATCAGGTCGAAGAAAGCTTCCGGGATCGCCAGTTGATGGAGCAGCGCTTCGCTGTCCACCACTCGCGCCACGGCATCCATGCACATCTGGTGAAGCTCCTGGGTGGGCGCTTCAAGATCGCGGGTAATCTGCTGTTCGCTGAACAGGTAATACCCGCGCTCGTCCCAGTAACGCTCGCCATCGATGGTGTGAAAGTTGAACCCTTCACGCTCGGCGGTGGTGCGCCAGTCCGGACGTTCCTCGATGCTGATCTTTTTCATGCCGCGAACCGTCAGCCTCCGAAACTGCTGCTGCCACTGCTGCTCTTGCCGCCCCAGCCACTGCGTGCCGAGGCCTGGCTGCCGAAGCCGCCGCGCGAGATGGTCGATGACACCGAAGACGAGCCGGAACCCGAGCTGCCCAGGTTGCGCCCCAGGGTGCTCTTGCCGTAGCTGCGATCCGGGCTGGATTGCGCCTGGGTCGAGCGCCCGAAGGTCTTGCCGCGATCGATCTGACTCGGCAGGGACGAGCTGTAATAACCGCCCCGGTCATCGCGCGTCTGGTAAATGGGCTGCGAGTAATAGCGGTTATTGCCGAAGCCGTTGCTGAGCAGATTGCCGATCAGCAGGCCGGCCATCAGGCCGGTGGTGCCGCTCATGCCCGACGGAGCAGACTGGGTGACTTCCTGATTGGCGCGGTCCAGCGCCTCTTTCGGCACTTGCCCGGAAAAGCCCAGTTCGAAGCCGCCGAGTTTAGGCATGTACTTGCCGTCAGAGGTGACCTGGCAATAATCCGGGACGAAGTCCGCGTCGCAGGACGCCTTGTCATCATAGGTCGGCGCAATGCGGCGATGGTCGGACAGCGCCTGCATGTAGGCATCCGAACAGATATTCACCGGCACCTTGGCATCGACGCATTCCTGCACCGAACTGAAGTTGGCCTTGGCGTTGACGGTGTCCTTTTTCTCGGACGGACCGCAACCGGCAAGGGCCAGCGGCAGCGCACCGGCGAGTACCAGTTTTACTGAACTACGTCTCATCGTGAGTCTCCTTGTTCAAGGCTGCCGTCAGACCGACGGGGTCATGCAGGCCGCGTTGAGAAGACCGACGCTGATCGCGACGCTGGCCGAATAGATGGCCGCCGCCATTTCACCCTTGGCGATACGCGTCGACAGGCCCTTGAGCACCAGGCTGGTAGCGCCGAACGCCAGCAGTTGCACGACGGCGGCGATCACTGCCCAGACGACCACGTCCAGAATGCTGATGCTGTAGCTGATAATGTTACTGGCCGGCAGCGCGAAACCGATCAGCGAGCCACCGAGGGCAACTGCCGCTGCGCTGTTATTCTCGCGAATCAGCGCAAATTCCTTGTGCGGCGTGATCCGGCTGTAGATGAACTGGAACAGCGCGAACAGAATCGCCGCCACCAGGATGTACATGACGAAGCCGAATACAGCAGTGGCATTGAGCGACATACGCAGCGCGTCGATCATGAGGATTTCCTTGTCAAAGAACGTTGATATCAGTGGATTGCAGCGTTATGCCGACCGCCGTGGTGAGCGTGATGCTGCCCTCCTCGTCTTCCTCTACGGAAAACAGCAGAAACTCACGGCGGTTGATCAGTCCTGTTTCGCGGGCGTACAGCATGCTCAGGTGCTTGACACGATAAGTCGCGTCAGGACTGACGATGTTTTCATCGAGTGGCGTCAGCTCGGTCTGGCCGGGTGAAGTCCCCCATTGCCGCTCGAAGACCTCGCCATCGTGCTCGTAGGTCGGCAGGCCGATCTTCGACGACGGGCCGGTCAGGCGCAGCAACTCATCCTTGCTGGTGATCGGCTCGGCGCCGTAGTAGCCGAACAGGATGATGTCCTGTACGTCTTCCGGGTTGGGGCCAGTGCTGACCACTTGCAGAAAATAGTCCTCGTTATCGAGGTAGAAACGATGCAGCGCCATGGACTGGCCGAGATCGATATGCCCCACGGACCAGACCTTTTCATCGCCCGGAACGACCACTTCCGAGTGACCGTCGAGCAACAGTTTCAGCGAACTGTCCAGGCACAGCATCCGTCCGGAGGCCAGCCCCAGCGGACTGACCGTGCTGACCGGTTGTGTGCCGTCCCGGCCTGATGCCTTGGGGGCTTCCAGGCCCATGGCCCGTTTGAACCAACTCATAATCCGTTTCCTTGCAGTGACGGGTGACGATATATAACGCTCTTCAAGCGCAACAGGCGCACTGCCTGCAAGCGCGAGACTGACTCATTTCTGCGCCAGCAATGCCCTGGAATGCATCAGCCAGGCCACACAAACGCCTGCAAGTGCACCCGCGATATGTGATTCGAACGACACACCGGCCACCGGAACGAAGCCGAACACCAGCCCGCTGTAAGCGGCCAGCACCAGCAGCGCGATCAGCACACTGGCGATACTGCGCTGATACCACGCCCGCGCCAGCAGATAAGCCCACAAACCAAAAATCAGACCACTTGCGCCGACATGAATATTGCTGCGACCGAAGCTCCAGACCAGCAGTCCGCCCAGCAGGCAAACCAGCCCGGCGACCCATGCATAACGCCTGACACCCTCGGTCGCCACCAGCCAGCTCAGCACAATGAACGGCAACAGATTGCTGAGCAAGTGCTGAATCGACCCGTGCAAAAAGGGGGCAAACACAATGCCGCGCAACCCGGTGAGGCTGCGCGGCATGATACCGAACTGCAGCAGACTGTTGCTGGTCATCGAGTTGAATGCCTGTACCGCAATCAACACGGCCGACAGGACGAGGATGACCTTGAGTCGTCGGGAAAACGCCATGCACCACCCTCGCCTGCCTTGTTGCAGCGCTTACTGAGCCGGCGTCTGACTTTTGGCTTTCAGGCGCGCCAGTACATCTTGCGCACCGCCGCTTTTAGCACCGATTCCGGCATCCTGCAGACGACGCTCCAGATCGCTGCCGCTGGACTGGGTGGCCAGTTCTTCAGCTGCTTCGAGCTTGGCGTCCTGTTCATCCTGGCGCTGCTTGAGACGTGCCAGCGAGCCGACTGCGGTTTCGACGGCGCCACTGGCACCACCGGTTGCAGTAGCCGTTGCAACGCGGGCCTTTTGCACGGTTTCACGGGCCTTGGCCATCTCGACCTGCTGCTTGAGGCTCTTGATTCGCGATTCGGCCTTGATCACCTGATCCTGCAGCAGGTTGACCTGCTTGCTGAACTGGTCGGCCAGTTCCTGCTCCTGATCACGCAGGGCTTCGATTTCGGCGATCTTGTTCGCGCATTCTACGGCCAGGGCTTCTTCACCCTTGTTCAGGGCCTGCATGGCGCGGCCTTCCCAGTTGGCAATGCTGGTAGCGTGCTCTTCAAGACGCTGTGCCGAAAGTTTGTGCTTGGCCTTGATGGTGATCAGCCCGTCGCGGGCCTTGACCAGCGCGTTCTCGGCGTCGCGGATTTCCTGGTCCAGAATGCGGATGGCATTGGCGTCGGCAATCGACTCGCCCACTTCGGAAGCGCCGCCACGAACAGCGGTCACCAGTTTTTTCCAGATACTTGTAGTCATGAATGTTCTCCGCCTGACAGCGCTGTTCAGTAGATGAAATGATCTTCAAAAGCATCGGCCGCACGGATCACGTTGTCCGCGAGGGTGAGAATTTCCTGCACCACGACCGTGAGCGACGATGCCGCGCTCAATGCGCCGAACAGGCAGTAGACTTCCTGACCGCCGCCCAGCTTTTCGATGCCGACCGACGACAGCGGAAACAGGTCGCGGCTGCGCAGGACAACGTCGTTGAACGCTTGCACGTTCTTGATCTTGTTCACTTCGATCAAGGTCGCGTCGGCGAGAATCTGCTCGCCTTCTACGGCGATGTAGATCGGCAGGTCGCCGTAGTCAGCCATGGTCAGCCTGATCCCCGAGGCATCGCCCTCGGTCACGTCGAGCTCGATCTTGCCGTTCGTCACCAGTTCCAGTTCGCTGAGTGCCTTCTGCAGAGAGCTGATGGTCCAGTGGGTATTCTCGGTCATGAAGTCCTCCAGTTTTATTCTGTCGCCCAAAAAGGGCTGTCTTAAGGCTTTTTCGATACCCCGCAGGGCATCGACATTTTCCGGCCGGATCCAGAATTCGCGCTTCACCAGCCCCGCCTCCTTGAGCCGCTGACGCATTTCACGCATGTAATCGGTGGAACTCTTGGAAACCTTGGCCGGGACCGCTGCGTTATCGCCCTGGGTTTTACGAGGCATTGGCGCTTCCCCTTGCTGCTGGCCGTGAATCAGGTAAGCAACGTAGCAGATGCATTCAAGGATAGATACACATCACATGTGAGATTTTTTGCGGGAGAGGATATCGTCATCTTGCTTCTGTCCGAAGGGCGTAGGAGCGAACTTGTTCGCGAAGACGGTAGCTCAGACAATGCATTTTCGGAGAACACCTGCTCTTTCGCGAACAAGTTCGCTCCTACGGCCTACGGCCAGAATCAAAAGCGGATTTGTGTATAACGATTAGCACTCCGCGTGGCAGCGCATTTCGTGACGCAGAGCGTCACCCAATGCATGCCAACGCGGAGCATTGGCACGATCGTCAAAACCCGCATGGCGACGCACACTTCGCATAAAAAAGCGCTGTCCGCAGCAGCGGACAGCGCCTTTGTCACAAGTGCCTGTCAGGCACCGGACAACCCTCATTCAGCCAGGCTTTTGCTCACCACTTCATACACGTCCGCAGACAGTTTGCCGGAGGCGAGAATGCGTTCCAGCTCGGCTTTCATCCGCGCCTGACGGGCGCTGTCGTATTTGCGCCAGCGGGTCAGTGGTGCCAATTGACGAGAAGCGATCTGCGGGTTCAGCGCGTTCAGCTCGATCACCAGGTCTGCCAGGAAGCGATAGCCGGAGCCATCTGCCGCGTGGAAGTTGACCAGGTTCTGCCCGGCGAAGGCACCAATCAAGGCACGCACCTTGTTCGGATTCTTGATGCTGAAGGCTGGGTGCTTCATGAGTTCCTGAACACGCTGCAGGCCGCCCGGCAACGTGCTCGCCGCCTGAACGCTGAACCACTGATCCATGACCAGCGCATTGCTCTTGAAGTTCTCGGCAAACACGTCGAGCGCCTTGTCGCGCTCGGCAGTGAACGGCGAATTGACCAGCACGGCCAGCGCGGTGAGGCGCTCGGTCATGTTGTCGCTGGTGTCGAACTGGTCGATAGTGGCTGCCAGTACCTCCGGCTTGCCGCTGAGCATCAGGTACGACAGCGCGATGTTCTGCAGGGCACGACGGGCGAAGTGCGCGGCTTCGGCCACATAAGGCGTGACCTTCGACACTTCGCGGTTGGCCTGATAGCGCGCCAGCAGCCCATCGAACAGCCCCTCTGCGAGCTGCTGACGGGCAAATTCGCGAGCGGCGTGAATCGCATCGACATCGGCCACTTCGCTGATTTCGGTCAGATAAGCCTCGCCCGGCAACGACAGCATTTCTGCGACCATCGCCTGATCCAGGCCATCATCCGCCAGCACGGTGCCCAGCGCAGTGATCAGGCGCTGATCCATGAGCAGCGCCTGACCTTGCTGATGCTGGCCGATCAGTTCCTGCAATACCTGAACCGACAACTGCTGACCGGCATCCCAGCGATTGAAGCCGTCGCTGTCGTGCTGCATCAGGAACATCAGTTGATCGCGGTCATACGGGAAGCTCAGCTTGACCGGTGCAGAGAAGCCGCGCAGCAGCGAAGGCAGCGGCTTTTCGGCGATATCGACGAAGGTGAAGGTCTGTTCGGCTTCGGTAACCGACAACACTCGCGTAGTGCCGGTCGCCGCCGTCTCATTCGCCAGACGCAGGGCAATCTCGCCACCCTTGCTGTCCAGCAGCCCCAGTTCGACCGGGATCACGAACGGTTGCTTCTGATCGCCAGGCTGGCCTGGTGTGGTCGGGCAGCTCTGGCGGAAGGTCAGGCTGTAGGTCTTGGCCGCAGCGTCGTACGATTCGCTGACCGCCAGACGCGGCGTACCCGCCTGGCTGTACCAGCGTTTGAACTGAGTCAGATCGACGCCATTGGCGTCTTCCATGGCCTTGATGAAGTCATCGCAGGTCACGGCCTGGCCGTCGTGGCGCTCGAAATACAGATCGCTGCCCTTGCGGAAGCCTTCAGCCCCCAGCAGGGTGTGAAGCATGCCGACCACTTCCGAGCCCTTTTCGTACACGGTCAGGGTGTAGAAGTTGGAGATTTCGATAAAGCTGTCCGGGCGCACAGCGTGAGCCATCGGCCCCGCATCTTCGGCGAACTGGTGAGTACGCAGATAGGCAACGTCCTGGATACGCTTGACCGTGGCCGAGTTCATGTCGGCCGAGAAACCGGCGTCGCGGTACACCGTGAAGCCTTCCTTGAGCGACAGCTGGAACCAGTCACGGCAGGTCACGCGGTTGCCCGACCAGTTGTGGAAGTATTCGTGGGCGACGATCGCTTCGACACGCTGGTGTGCGGCATCGGTCGCCGTCTCGGCACGCGCCAGCACGGCACTGGAGTTGAAGATGTTGAGGCCCTTGTTTTCCATCGCCCCCATGTTGAAGTCGTTGACCGCGACAATCATGAAGATGTCCAGGTCGTACTCGCGACCGTAGGTCTCTTCGTCCCAGCGCATGGACTTCTTCAGGCTGGTCATGGCGTGCTGGCACTTGTCGATGTTTTCCGGCTCGACGTAGATACGCAGGGTCACGTTCCGCTCATTCATAGTGGTGAACGTGTCTTCGATACACCACAGATCGCCGGCCACCAGCGCAAACAGGTAGGCCGGTTTCATGAACGGATCTTCCCACGTCGCCCAGTGCCGGCCATCCTCTTCTTCGCCGCTGGCCACCGGGTTGCCGTTAGACAGCAGGATCGGGAAGCCCTGCTTGTCGGCGCTGACGGTGGTGGTGAACTTGCTCATCACGTCAGGACGGTCGAGGTAATAGGTGATCTTGCGGAAGCCTTCGGCCTCGCACTGGGTGCAGAACATGCCGCTGGACTTGTACAGCCCTTCCAGTGCGGTGTTGGATTCCGGATGGATGCGCACGGTGCTGTCGACCGTAAAGCTGTCAGCCTGCGGGTGCAGGGTCAGGTGGTCGTCGGTCAGCTGATAATCGGCAGCGCCAAGCTCCACATCGCTCAGCTTGACCGAGATCAGTTCCAGATTCTGGCCGTCGAGCACCAGCGCTGGCAGGCCTGCGCCACGCTCTGGGTTGCGGCGCATGACCAGCTGCGCGTGGACCAGCGAGTGGTCGTCGAACAGTTCGAAGGTCAGGTTCGTCTCATCGATGAGGTACTCGGGAGCCTGGTAATCCTTCAGGTAGATCATTTTCGGTTGTTCGGTGCGCATGCTGGAATCCTTCTACTGATGCACGGCCAACTGATAGGCCGTGTACTTGCGAATATTGATCACGCCCGTGTCGAAAATCAGGTATTGGCCCTTGATCCCCAGCAGCGTGCCTTCGGCAATCGGGTTCTTGTCCAGATTGAAGCTGACAATCTTGGTCGGATACGCCTCGACCGGGTAACGAAACTCGACAGGCTCGGCGTCATGTAGCAATTGGATGGCCTGCAGCCCGAATCGTTCTTGCAATCCCAGCAGCCCTGCGCCGCAACTGTCGAACAGCTCCTGGCGAATGGCCTTGAGGTCAACGGGTTGAGCGTCGCCCTTGAGCAAGGCACGCCAGTTGGTACGATCGGCCACCTGGCTGCGCAGCAGATCTTCGACGAAGCCGGACTGCTGACGGGTTGCCACGCGCAGGATCGGCAGTGCCTGGCTTGCGCCCTGGTCCAGCCAGCGGGTCGGCAACTGCGTGGAGCGGGTAATGCCGACCTTCACGCCTGATGAGTTGGCCAGGTAGACGATGTGATCGGTCATGCAGAACTGCTCGCCCCACGCCGGATCACGGCAGGTGCCCTGATCGTGATGGCATTTCTCCGGGCTCATGATGCACAGGTCGCACTGCGCCAGCTTGAGCATGCACGGGTAGCAGTAACCCTGGCTGTAACTGGACTTGGTCTTGCGCCCGCAATGACTGCAATGAATGGCGCCGAGAAACTCCAGACGCAGCGTCTTGCCGATCAGCGGGTTGACCGCGATCTCGGTGTCGCCCAGGCGAAAAGCGTATTGCACACACGACGTGTCATCCTGACGCGCCGACATTTTGTTGACTGCTCCGCGACCAATTTCGATCAATGAATTGCATCCGATTTGAACAGGATATTGGGCACCGGGGCCGATTTGGAGGCGCATTCCTGCGGCCCCATGTAGCCGGTGCGCTGGTCTTCCGGCAGGTTCTGCACTTCCCAGGCGATCAGCGCCTGCAGGGACAGCTCACGTTGTTCCTGAGTGAGCTTGCGACCGTCGGACCATTTGCCGATTTCCACAGCCAGTTTCAGGCTCTCGTAGATATCCGGGGTGATGTTTTCGATCATTTCTATAAAAGACGACATGGCGCACTCCAGAAAATAGCGGGTAATTCTAGGCCTTGCGGCGCGCAATCGCACCACCCAGCAGCCCGGTGACACAACCGATGATCAGCCCGCCGACATGCGCACCGTTGGCGATTTCGCCGAAGCCGAGCATGCTCACCAGACCGGACAGGCACAGCGCCAGCCAGACCAGCATCATGATCAACACGCCGCGCGGCAGGCGGTAGACCGGGTTGGGCGCCAGCATCTGGAAAATCCAGCAATGCCCGAGCAGGCCATACAGCACGCCGGACAGTCCGCCAAACAGGCTTGGGCCGCTGAACAGGTATTGCACGTAATTTGAAACCGACGAGAACAGCAGGGTCAGCAACAGCAGCGACAGGCTGCCCTGACGAATTTCAATCCGCCGCCCCAGCTCCCAGAACCACATGCCATTCATGGCCAGGTGCAGGATGCCGAAGTGGATCAGCATGGGCGAGATGATCCGCCACCACTGCCCGGACGCCAGGTTTTCGGACAACGGCAGAAACGTTGCGTACTCGCCATTGATGCGGAAATCCTGAAAGGTCAGCCAGCGGACGGCTTCGAGGTTATCGCCCAGCAGCGTCAGCCCCGCCACCAGCAAGGTGACCAGCAACACCAGGGCCGTCACCGGACTGCTGCGTAACTGCTCGATAAGGCCGGGCGGCTTGTAGGTGGCGCTTCCGCTGTCCTGCGCCAGTTGAACGTGCTCGTCGCCTTCGGGAAAGCGCGTGTACAACTCGCGCACTTCTTCGACCAGTCGCGGCGCGTCCGGCACCCACAGGACTTGCTCGCCAGCCTCTTCACTGACCCGGTGAGGAATCTGCAAGCGCAGCAACAGCCTGACAAAACCGCTCAGGTCGGTGGTCAGCGGCAAACGCAGGACAGCTACAGGACTCATTATCAAACCTCGGGACGCTGCACGTCGACCCAGACGAATTTGTCCGGATCGATCTGTGTTTCCTGGTCAAGCCGATAGGCGACCAGTTTGCCGTAGAGCACGGCGCTGTAATCCAGACAGGCCAGGTTCGGCCGGATAGGCGCAGGGATGCCGCTGCGCCAGTAATGACCGACAAACAGCAGCGGCTCATTGATGCCATACCGCAGCAAGGCGTTCTTTTCCGACGTGGTCAATGGCGTCTTGGCAACCCCTTCGGGCAAGGCGTCCGGCTGAAAGACCACGTCGCCGTAAGTCTGCGGATCATCCTCCCAGAACTTGGTGCGGAAGAATTCGCGGGTCAGGCCATCACCGCCAGTCAGGGTCAGGCCGTACGGCAGGCGCATGTCGGTGCCACGCAGCAGACGATTGAAGACATTGCTGGCGAAGCTGCCGGGCACTGCCGATGCCTGGACGAAATGCTTGTCGATACACCCCGTACCATGCAGGCCACGCAGCGGATCGATCAGGGTCGCATCCCAGCAGGCGTGCACCACCCTGAAGCGACCGGCATCGAGGTACAGCGGTAACTCGTAGAACCAGTTGACGAACTCGCTCCACTCATCCGGATATTGCTCGAACTGCGCCAGGGTCTCGCCGATCAGCCGCGCATGACGCGGGGTGTGCTCGCGCACGAACTGATGACCGCTTTCGGACAGGGCCGGTGTCACCCAGCCCAGCGCGTTGAACTCATGGTTGCCCATGATGCACAACGCCTGACCGGCCTGGACCATGTCGCGCACGATGTGCAGCGATTCGCGGATACGCGGGCCGCGGTCGATGATGTCGCCGAGGAAAATGACGATGCGCTCGGGATGGCGCCACACGCCAGCCTGCAGACGGTAACCGAGAAGCTCCAGCAAGTGCTCGAGGGTATGGGCACACCCGTGCACGTCACCGATCAGATCATAGCCACGCGCCGGATCGAGCATTAATCGCCCCCGCCGCCGAGCTTGCTGCCCCAGCCGAGCTTGGTGCGGCAGACCTCGTAATAGTTGTGATCCAACGGATGGATCAGACGCAGTTTCTGCGGCTTCTTGCTGACCGTAATGGTGTCACCCGGCGCGCAGGTGAAGTGATTCTGACCGTCACACGACACTTGCGGGTAAATGGTCATGTCCTTGGACACCACGATTTTCAGCTCGCTGTTGCCATCGACCACGATGGGCCGCCCCGACAAGGTATGCGGGTACATCGGCACGATGACGATGGCGTCGAGCTTGGGGTGCATGATCGGCCCGCCTGCCGACAGCGCGTAGGCGGTCGAACCGGTCGGTGTGGCGACGATCAGGCCGTCGGCCTTCTGACTGCACACGAACTGACCGTCGATGTAGATCTCGAACTCGATCATGCGCGTGGACTTGCCGGGGTGCAGCACCACGTCGTTGAGCGCATCGCCCTGACCAATGGCCTCGCCGTGGCGACGCACTTCGGCCTGGAGCAGAAAGCGGTTTTCCACCAGGTAATGCCCGTCGAGCACTTCGGCGCATTTGACCTCCAGCTCGTCGGGGCGGATGTCGGTCAGAAAGCCCAGGCTGCCACGGTTGATGCCCAGCACCGGAACGTTATGCCGGGCCAGTGCCCGCGCCGCGCCCAGCAGGCTGCCGTCGCCGCCGACCACAATGACCATGTCGCAGACCTCGCCGAGCATCTTGCGCGATGAGGTCTGCAGGCCATGACCGGGCAGGACCTCGGCGATCGTTTCTTCGAGAATGACGTGCAGGTGGCGGTCCAGCAGGAATCTCTTGAGTCGGCGAACGGTCTCGAGCACCTGAACACTGCCCAGGCGACCGATGATGCCGATATTGCGAAATTGCTCCATGAGGCTCCTGCTGCGGGTTCGATACGACTTTAAAAACGTGATTATGGGCGAAAGGGCCTGACAGCAGCAAACCGGGGTTAAAAAAGGGTTTCGCGGACCTTGCAACAGGGTACGGGCGGCGCGATGAAGTCCGATGGCCGCCTATCGTGTCAGGGCGCGGGTTTTGTCGCATTCCACACTCCCGTGCGCCTGCTGGCCGCCTATCTGCGCACCTCGCCAGAATGCCCGGTCCTTGCCGCCCCGCTTGGCCTGATACAAATTGATGTCGGCGGTCTTGAGCACTGCCGAGCTGTCCGCTGCCGCAGGGATGTCGGCCAGCCCGGCACTGCAGGTCAGCGGGCTGACAGCGAGGGATTTTCTGATGCACTCCAACAGGTCCAGCACATAATCCCGAGCGTCGTCTTCACTGCACATTGGCAGGATCACGCCGAACTCCTCTCCGCCCATGCGTCCGAAGGCGAGACTGCCCACGGTCTTTTGCAGGCAGCCAGCCATCACCCGAAGCGCCTGATCACCGGCGTCGTGGCCGAATTGATCATTGATGGTTTTGAAGTCATCAATGTCGAGCATCAGAAAATAACCCGCGGAATTATTCAGCACATGATTATCCAGTGCCTGCATCAGTGCACGGCGATTCAATATAGCGGTCAGGTCATCGGTCATCGACAATTCGCGAAACTGATGCTCCAGACTCAATACCGTACGAAGTGTGCGCGTGTAAGTATGATTCAGCACACTGCCCAGACTGACCGACGTGATAAAGAACAGTGTCATGAACAGCGTCGCGACACTGTCGGTATCGATCCCCTGAGCGGGAGAAAGAATACACCAGGCGAGTACCGCCACCAGCAGATAATCCCGGGTATACACCACTAACAATGTCGAACACAGAATAATCATTACGGCGACCGAGAGTGACCAGTTGATGTCCGTTCCGGTGCGTAAATGGCCCGCCCTTGAAAAGCACAGTGCCACAATGATCACGAAGGCCATGCCCATACATCGCCAGACCCGGAAGTCGACTGCGCGATATTGCCAGGCGCACGCGCCCAGCAGGCCAAGGGTCAGCAGTACTTCCAGCAGACCGAATTGCAGATACGGCGTGACCGACAGAACAACCAGCCAACAAACGATGGCAATACATTGCACACGTGCAATGGCGGGTGAGAGCAGTTGTTTTATCCGGGTCTGCATGTCACCGTTCATAGAAAACTCCAGGCATCCGATTTGCCGAGTCGAATATCCACCGCATGAAGACCACCTATATAAAGCAGCCCACGAGTCGACCGACTGATTGAATGACATTCACCACACGGTGACCACCATTGAGACACACCGGCCAATGAACATCCTTGACTGGCGCCTGAACTGTTTGACGCCAACAATATACTGGATATGAATGACAGTGTGCACAAAGAGAAGGCGCCTGATAATTCTCAATAACCTTTTTATATTCGATGATCATCCTGTCGCACATCGTACGTCATACGTTGTCGTCGAAAGCAAAAACACCGGCGTGCATATGCTGTTTGCCCAACACGCTGTTTGTGGGCGGCGACTCACGCTATCCTCGACACATGACTCTATTCCCCGACCTGATCGATCTCCCCCGCCAATTGCGGCATTCCGAAGTGCGCGACCTCGCCTGGGTGATCCTCGCGCCGCCCATGCTTGAAACCGCGCCCTGGCCGCAGCGCCACCCACTGGCGGGCAGCGACTGGGTAAAAGCGCCACAGCAACTGGCGGACTTTCTCTGGCAACTGGACCGCGACAGCCGCCCGCTCGAAGACTGGCTGGCGCAGGCCACCACACGAAGACTGGGCCGCTATTACGAACGGCTCTGGCAATTCGCCCTGCAGCATGCGCCGGGGGTGGAGATAATCGCCGCCAACCTGCCGATCAGGCTTGGCAGCCAGACCCTGGGCGAGCTGGACATGCTGCTGCGCGATGGTGAAGGCGTGCACCACGTCGAACTGGCGATCAAGCTCTACCTGGGGCCGCAGGACGGCGATGGTAGCGACCCGGCGCACTGGCTGGGGCCTGGCTGTCAGGACCGGCTGGACCGCAAGCTGACGCATCTGAGCCAGCATCAGTTGCCGATGTCGGCACGCCCGGAAAGCCGGGCGACGCTGGCAGCGCTGGGGGTCGAAGCGTTCACTGCGCGGTTGTGGCTGGGCGGCTACCTGTTGTATCCGTGGCCAGGCTCATGCCAGTCCCCTGCCGGCGTTCATCCGCAGCACCTCAAGGGTCGCTGGCTACATCAACGTGACTGGAAGTCGTTCCTGGCGCAAAGCCAACCGGGACGTTGGCAGCCCCTGCCGCGCCATGCCTGGCTGGCGCCGGCACTCTATAACGAGGCATGGAGCGATCAACAGTTGCACGAATGGCTGAGTGAACTCGACCCGCTGGCCCCGGCGCAGCTATTGGTGCGCCTCAGGGAGAATGCCGAGGGCCACTGGGAAGAAGCCGAACGGCTGTTTCTGGTGTCGGACATGTGGCCGAACCTCGCCGATACCAGTCATCCGCTCAACTCAACCGCAATGCCAGCGCAGCCAGTGTGACCAGCAGGACAGGCACGGTCAGCACGATACCGACCTTGAAGTAGTAGCCCCAGCTGATAGTGATGCCCTTGCGCTCCAGCACATGCAGCCAGAGCAGCGTGGCCAGACTCCCGATGGGGGTGATTTTCGGGCCGAGGTCACTGCCGATCACGTTGGCGTAGATCATCGCTTCCTGGATGGCGCCGCTGGCATGACTCGCGTCGATGGACAGCAGCCCGATGAGTACCGTGGGCATGTTGTTCATGATCGAAGACAGGAACGCGGTCATCACGCCGGTGCCCATCGCCGCGCCCCAGATGCCATAGCCCGCGAACCAGTCCAGCAGATTGGCCAGGTAATCGGTCAGCCCGGCGTTACGCAGGCCATAGACCACCAGGTACATACCCAGCGAAAAGACCACGATGTGCCACGGTGCTTCTTTCATCACCTTGCGCGTCTTGATCGTATGCCCTTTGGCGGCGATGCCCAGCAGCAACACTGCGCACACCGACGAGATCGCACTGATCGGGATGCCCAGCGGCTCAAGGGCAAAACAGCCCACCAGCAGAATCACCAGCACCGCCCAACCGGCCAGAAACGTGGCGCGGTCATGGATAACCGTTTCCGGCTTGTCCAGCTGCTCGGGCTCGAACTCGGCGGGAATATCCCGACGGAAGTACCACATCAGCACGGCCAGGGTGGCGGCGACACTGGCCAGATTCACCGGCACCATGACGGCTGCGTAACGGTTGAAACCGATCTTGAAGTAATCCGCCGACACGATGTTCACCAGGTTCGAGACCACCAGCGGCAGGCTGGCCGTATCGGCGATGAAACCGGCCGCCATGACGAACGCCAGCGTCGACGCAGGCGAGAAACGCAACGCCAGCATCATGGCAATGACGATCGGGGTGAGGATCAGCACCGCGCCATCGTTGGCGAACAAGGCGGACACCAGCGCACCGAACAGCACGAACAGGGCAAACAAACGGCGCCCGTTGCCCTTGCCCCAGCGCGCCACATGCAGCGCTGCCCAGGCGAAGAAACCGGCCTCATCGAGCAACAGCGTGATGATGATCAGCGAAATGAACGTCGCCGTGGCATTCCAGATGATGCCCCACACCACAGCGATGTCACTGACGTGCACGACGCCTGTCAGCAACGCCAGAATTGCCCCCAATACGGCACTCCAGCCTACGCCAAGGCCCTTGGGTTGCCAGATGACCAGCGTGATGGTGAACAGGAAAATCAGCGTTGCTATCAGCATTATTTGGTCCGAGGCAGAAGAATCGCGAGGATGCCGAGCAGCGGCAGGTACGAGCACAGCGTGTAGACGAACAGGATGCCGTGGCTGTCAGCCAGATAGCCGAGCAAGGCAGCGCCGATGCCGCCGAAGCCGAACATCAGGCCGAAGAACAGCCCGGCGATCATGCCCACGTTGCCAGGCACCAGCTCCTGGGCGTAGACCACGATGGCGGAAAACGCCGAGGCCAGGACGAAGCCAATGATCACACTGAGTACGCTGGTCCAGAACAGATCGGCATAGGGCAGCGCCAGGGTGAACGGCGCGGCACCAAGAATCGAGAACCAGATCACCGCCTTGCGGCCAATGCGGTCACCGATCGGCCCGCCGAAAAAGGTCCCCGCCGCCACGGCGCCCAGAAACAGGAACAGGTGCAACTGCGAGCTGGCGACCGACAGGCCAAATTTCTCGATCAGGTAGAAGGTGAAATAGCTGGTCAGGCTGGTCATGTAGAAGAACTTGGAAAACACCAGGAACGCCAGCACTGCCAACGAGGCGATCACGCGTTTTCTGGACAGGCCATGAGTGGCTGCCTGACCGGCCTTGAGCTTGAACAGGTTGAGGTGCGCGCGATACCAGCGGCTGATCGCATACAGCAGCCCCAGCGAGAACAACGCAAATAGCCCGATCCAGGCGACATTGCCCTGGCCGAACGGGATGATGATCGCCGCCGCCAGCAACGGTCCGAATGCCGTGCCTGTGTTGCCACCGACCTGAAAGGTCGATTGCGCGAGCCCGTAACGACCACCGGAGGCCAGCCGCGCGATACGCGAGGCTTCCGGGTGGAACGTTGACGAGCCGATGCCGATCAGCGCGGCGGCCAGCAGGATCAAGGGGAAGCTGCCGACCATCGACATCATGACGATGCCGATCAGCGTGCAGATCGATCCGACGGGCAGTACCAGCGGGTTGGGATGGCGGTCAGTGTAATAACCGACCCAGGGCTGCAGCAGCGAGGCTGTGATCTGAAATGTCAGGGTAATCAGGCCGATCTGGGTGAAGCTCAGGTCGTAGCTGGCCTTGAGCATCGGGTAGATCGACGGGAGGATGGCTTGAATCAGGTCGTTGACCAGGTGCGCGAGGGCAACAGCACCGATGATGCGCATCACCAGCGGGCTGGCTTGAGGGGTGGTCGAGGCCTTCGCCGTCGCGGGCGGAGCACTGGTCGCCATGGTATTTATCCGTAAAAGGGTTCGCGGGCCGCCCGGTACGAATGATTACAAGATGTGTCACGCGTACCGGGGCGCGCCAATGTGCCATTTTTCGGGGCGACTGTGCCACGTTTTGTTGCATTTTTGCTGACGGAAATGCCTTTCGTGACGCTCTGCGTCACACGGCGGTTCTGCGACATCAGCTGGATTGAGGTTCGGCTCAGATTCTCGTTCCCACGCTCCGCGTGGTAATGCCTTTCGTGACGCTCTGCGTCACACAGCGGTTCTGCGACATCAGCTGGATTGGCGTTCGATTCAGATTCTCGTTCCCACGCTCCAGCGTGGGAATGCAGTTCGTGACGCTCTGCGTCACACGGCGGTTCTGCGACATCAGGCGGATTGGGGTTCGACTCAGATTCTCGTTCCCACGCTCCAGCGTGGGAATGCAGTTCGTGACGCTCTGCGTCACACGGCGGTTCTGCGACATCAGGCGGATTGGGGTTCGACTCAGATTCTCGTTCCCACGCTCCGCGTGGTAATGCCTTTCGTGACGCTCTGCGTCACACAGCAGTTCTGCGACATCAGGTGGATTGACGTTCGGCTCAGGTCACCTTTTCGCCCCTCGGCGACCTACTTTGATGGGGCCAAAGTAGGCAAACCCCCTCGCTCCGGTTTCCGGCCCGACTTCGTCGGGTTCCTTCGCCCTGTCACTGATCCGGGGGTCGCCGCAACGCGCCATCCATGGCGCGGTGCGGCTAGCCTGGCGTCCTGCCAGGCTACCCCCGGATCAGCGCCAGGACTCAGCCGTCACTAACGTCGCACTCTGCGTCGTCAGTGACATCGCGGTTGAAAAGCGCTTTTGCGCCAGTGGCTGCGGGTAAGGCATGAGATTGTTTTGACTATCGTTCCAACGCTCCGCGTGGGAATGCAGTTCGTGACGCTCTGCGTCACACAGCGCTCTGCGATGCGAGCCATGTTCGTTTCCGGCCTCTGCCCTCAGGCAATTGACCCCACCACCGGTTCCTCGCCTGTAACAGGTACATCATGCAACGATATTTTCGAGGTTTCCGGCAGGGCCATGCCGCCGGCCATTGCCAGTGCTGCCACGGCGATGAGGTAGAACGCGGGCGACAGGTTGCTGCCGGTCATGCTGATCAGCCAGGTTGCCATCAGCGGCGCGGTGCCGCCGAACAGGGTGTAGGCCATGTTGTAGGTGATCGCCGAGGCGGTGTAGCGGGTACGGGTGGGAAAGGTTTCCGACAGCAGTGCGGCTGTTACCACGCCACACAGCACTGCGCCCACGGCGAGCAGCATGACGCCGATGATCGAGGCGATGAACGAGCCGGAGCTGGCCATCAGGAATGATGGAACCACCACGACCATCAACAGAATGCAGGCCGTTGCCATGGTGACCCGGCGCCCTACCCGATCCGAATAGGCACCGGCCAGTGGGCAGAGGGCGGCGGCGAAGGCCAGCGCGATCAACGAGACCAGCAGCGCCGTTGCCCTGCTCAGTCCACCGGCCACTTGCAGGTAGGTCGCGAAGTAGGTGGTGAACATGTAGAACGACAACGCCGTCAGTGACACGAATGCGCCCAGACAGCACATCGCCGCGGCGTGATGGCGCAAGGTATCCTTGAGCGGCGAGTGAGCCACGGCGTGTTCTTGAGCAACCGCCTGAAACGCCGGGGTTTCATCGAGCTTCCAGCGCAGGTACAGCCCGACCAGCCCCAGCGGCGCAGCAATCAGAAACGGCAGACGCCAGCCCCAGTTGCCCATGGCCTCGGTCGACAGCAACGACTCAAGCGCGTAGGCCACTACTGCTGCGGCAGCGAATGCGGAGAACGTCGAGACCGGAACGAAGCTGCCGTACCAGGCACGTTGCGTGCGCGGCGCGTGCTCCATGAGGTACGCGCAGGCACCGGCATACTCGCCGCCGGCCGAGAAACCCTGCGCACAGCGAATGATGGTCAGCAGCACCGGTGCCATCACACCGATCGCGGCATAGGTCGGCAACAGGCCGATCAGTGTGGTGGCGCCGGCCATCAGCAGGATGGTCATGGCCAGGGTTTTCTTGCGCCCGATCCGGTCACCCAGCATGCCGAAGAAAATCCCGCCCAGCGGTCTGAATGCAAAGGCCACGGCGAACACGGCAAAGGTTTTCAACAACGCTGCACTGCTGTCGCCGCTGGGGAAAAACTGCAGCGCGATCGTCGTCGCCAGAAATCCATAGACGGCAAAATCGAACCACTCGACGAAGTTGCCGATGGCCGCAGCGACGATGACTTTTTTCAGCGTGGCAGGGTCGACTTGCTCTACGGTAGTAGTGGTCATGGCGGGCCTCGGCGTGTTGATCTGGAATGGATCGATTATCGAGACAGCGACCCGGATGCCCCTCTCCAGAAGTGTCATCCACGTAGTCAGGGCCGACGTCTCGCATCGTTCTGCGCAGAATTCATGCCAAAGGCTCTGCCACGTGGCTTACAGGCCCATCGCACGCCGCCCCTGAAGGCCGCCGGTGTGGACGAAGACCAGCCGGGTGCCGGGCGCGAAACGACCGGCCAGCACTTCATCATGCAGGGCCAGCAACGCCTTGCCGGTGTACAGCGGCTCCAGAGGTACACCGCTCTGTGCCTCGCTGTCGGCAATGAAACCGAGCAGCGCCGCGTCGGTTCTGGCGAAACCGCCGCGGCTGGCATCGAGCAGAATACAAGTGGGTGGCAGGCGCGGCGCGACATCGGTTTGCGCACCGGCCGCCTCATTCAGCACCGCGATGATGTTTTGCGCGACCCCGTGATCCTCGGGCACAGCCATCGCCCCATACACCGGCCGGGCGCCCGCCTCTGCCAACAGCAAGCCGACCAGCGTGGTGCCGGTGCCTGCCGCCAACCACCATCCGTGGTAATCGTCCCAGCCCAGGTGCCCGAGCTGCTCGTCGAGCATTGCCCGCAACCGACCGCAACCCAATGCACCGGCAAGCCCGCCACCGCCTTCGGCAATCGGATAAAGACCGGGATAGCGGGCCTGCCACGGCGACCAGAAGCCCGCAGCATGCCGCTCACGATAGCCGGCATAACCCAGCCAGTGCAGTTGCATGCCGAAAGCCTGCAGATCGAGCACCGTCGGCGTCTGCTGGGCATAACCGCGCAACAGGCCGACCGTCGGGAAACCGAAGCGTTTGCCTGCAGCGGCCAGGGCATGCAGATGATTGGAATGTGCGCCGCCGAGGCTGATCAACCCCTCGGCACCCGAATCAACAGCCAGACTGAGGTGCTCGCTGAGCTTGAACCATTTGTTACCGCTGATCAGCGCGTCGATAAGGTCCAGGCGCAGGATCGCAACCTCGACCCCGGCGTCTTGCAGCCAGGGCAGGTTCAAGCGTTCCAGGGGAGCAGTGGGTTGCCAGCCGAGGGCGTCGAGCATCATGCGCCGCAGTTTACAGACAAGCCGTTTCAGGGTCTTCGCCGGTCAGCAGGCTGCGTTGCAAAACCCTTGATCAGGCATTGTCTGTCACAGGGTTGCGGCCAGCCGTGAGCCCTGGTCGATGGCCCGCTTGGCGTCCAGCTCTGCGGCAACATCCGCGCCGCCAATCAGGTGCACGCTTTGCCCGGCGTTGAGCAGATCGTCATACAGCTCACGCAGCGGGTCCTGCCCGGCACAGATCACTACGTTATCCACCGCCAGCAGCTTTTCCTCGCCGTCTTCGCCGATGCGAATATGCAGCCCTGCATCGTCGATTTTCAGGTACTGAACGGCATTGAGCATCTGCACCTGTTTGTTCTTGAGCCCCGTGCGGTGAATCCAGCCGGTGGTTTTGCCCAGGCCGTCGCCCACCTTGGAGCTCTTGCGCTGCAACAGAAACACCTGACGTGCCGGCGCGTGGACTTCGGGTTTGACCCCGGCGACACCACCGCGAGCCTGCAACGTCGTGTCGATGCCCCACTCTTTCCAGAAAGCCTCGCGATCCAGACTGGTGGCCACGCCCTGATGCACGAGAAATTCCGACACATCGAAACCGATACCACCCGCGCCTATCACCGCCACGCGGCGCCCGACCGGCTTGCGCTGCAATATGACGTCCAGATAGCTCAACACCATAGGGTTATCGATGCCGGGGATGGCCGGTGTGCGCGGCGCGATGCCGGTCGCCAGAATCACCTCGTCAAAGCCTGCGTCCAGCAGGTCTGCAGCCTTTACCCGATTGCCAAGACGTAACTGAACACCCGTCTCCTGCACTTTGTTGCGGAAGTAACGCAGCGTTTCGGCGAACTCCTCCTTGCCCGGCACGCGCTTGGCGATATTGAACTGGCCGCCGATTTCGCTGGCCGAATCGAACAGCGTCACCTCATGCCCGCGCTGTGCGGCGACGGTCGCCGCGGCCAGACCGGCAGGCCCGGCACCCACTACGGCAATTTTCCTGATCTGCAGGGTGGGCAGGTAATTGAGCTCGGTCTCGTGGCAGGCACGCGGATTGACCAGACAGCTGGTCAGCTTGCCGCCGAAGGTGTGGTCGAGGCAGGCCTGGTTGCAGCCGATGCAGGTGTTGATGCGTTCGGCATGGCCCGCAGCGGCCTTGTTGACGAACTCGGGATCGGCCAGAAACGGACGAGCCATCGAGACCATGTCCGCATCACCTTCGCTGAGAATGCGCTCGGCAACTTCCGGGGTATTGATCCGGTTGGTGGTAATCAGCGGGATGCTAACCGAGCCGCGCAGTTTCGCAGTGACCTTACTGAATGCGGCGCGCGGCACCTTGGTGGCGATGGTCGGAATGCGCGCTTCATGCCAGCCGATGCCGGTGTTGATCAGGGTTGCACCGGCCTGCTCGACCGCCTTGGCCAGCTCGACGATTTCTTCCCAACTGCTGCCGCCTTCCACAAGATCGAGCATCGACAGGCGAAAGATGATGATGAACTGCGCCCCGACCGCCTCACGCACGCGCCTGACGATCTCGACCGCCAGGCGCATGCGGTTTTCATAGCTGCCGCCCCAACGGTCGGTCCGGTGGTTGGTATGCGCGGCCAGGAACTGATTGATGAAGTAGCCTTCCGAGCCCATGATTTCGACACCGTCATAACCGGCACTGCGGGCCAGTGTCGAGCAGGTCACGAAATCAGCGATCTGCTTTTCGATGCCCTCTTCATCCAGCTCTCGCGGCGTAAACGGGTTGATCGGCGCCTGAATGGCGCTAGGCGCGACCTGCTTGCGGCTGTAGGCGTAGCGACCGGCATGGAGGATCTGCAGGCAGATCTTGCCGCCAGCGTCGTGGACCGCCTGGGTCACGATACGATGGCGCTCCGCTTCTTTGGCGTTGGTGAGTTTTGCCGCGCCGTCATACACCCCGCCCTCTTCGTTGGGCGCGATGCCGCCGGTGACCATCAGCCCGACCCCGCCACGGGCGCGTTCGGCAAAATAGGTCGCCATGCGCTCGAAGCCGCCCGGCCGCTCTTCGAGACCGGTGTGCATCGAGCCCATCAGGGTGCGGTTGCGCAAGGTCGTGAAGCCCAGGTCCAGCGGGGCCAGCAGGTGCGGATAATGAGCAGCAGTCATGGCGAAGCTCCATCGAGTCAATCACGGAATAGCAAGGACCTCTGCGGGTCCTCTGGTTCATGGGCACCAGTAAAGACGCATCCCGCCACACACTCAATGACCGAAAGTGACAAGTTATTGATCCAAACGCGCAGTGGCACTTGGCAAGCGCCCGACGCAGCCCTACCCTAGGCGACAATTCCCCGATGGCCGTCATTCGATCTTTTTATGCGCAAATTCTTCGCCATCTGCCTGGTTCTGCTGAGCGTTGCCAGCCTCGTCAGCTACGCGATCTGGACCGATCAACGTCCGGCGGGTCACTACCTGTCCGATCTGCGCATTCGTCTGGCCATCAATGAAGGCCAGCCCGGTGAGCGCGGCAACCTGCTGGGGATCGAGCCCGAACTGTTTCCGACTGATTACCAGAACAGCGAGCGACTGCACCGCAAGCTCGCCGCTTATTTGCAACAGGCCCGTGACAAGGGGCTGATCAACCCACGCACGGTGGTGGTACTGCCGGAACATATCGGCACCTGGCTGTTCGCCAGTGGCGAGAAGGATCAGCTCTATCAAGCCACCACGCTGGATGACGCCATGGAATGGCTGTCGTGGAGCAATCCGTTGCAATTTATCACGGCGATCCTGGGGGCCGAAGGCAGGGACCGTCTGGATGACGCCCACCTGCGGATCAAGGCCCGATCGATGGCGCGGGACTATCAGACACTGTTTGGCGGCCTGGCCAGAGAGTTCGGCGTCACACTGGTGGCAGGCTCGATTGTGCTGCCCGATCCCAGCGTTGAAGATGGCCAACTGAAAGTCGGCAGTGGCGCCCTGTATAACAGCAGCCTGACGTTTGGCAGCAATGGCCTGCCGCTCGGCCAGCCGCAGCGTCAGTTGTACCCCGAGCGCTATCAGAAGCGTTATGTGCGCACGGCAAGCGACGCACCGTTGAATGTGATCGACACGCCTGCCGGGCGCCTGGGTGTGCTGATCGGCAGCGACAGCTGGTACCCGGATAATTACGCGCGCCTGAACCAGAACGGTGCGCAACTGATTGCGGTGCCGGCCTTCGTCATCGGCAAGGCCGCCTGGTCCGAACCGTGGCGCAAGCCAAGGCATACAGACATCGACGTGCCGACCGACACGCCTAGCGAGGGCGAAGCCTGGCATCACCTGACGTTGACCGGGCGTGCTCCGCAAAGTACTGCGCAAGCGGGGATCAGCGTGTTCATGCGCGGGCAGTTCTGGAATCAGGGCGTGGCCGGGCAAAGTTTTGCCAGCCACGCTGGGCAGACGATCGCCGAGCCGCAGCAGGAAAATGCTGCCGCTGGCGGTGCGCGCCTGATCAACCTCTGGCTTTGACGATGCCGACCCTGACCCTGCGCCTGGGTGATCTGTCGGTGGGTTTCATCCAGAGCCTGAGCGATGCGGTCAACAGTTTCGACAGGAACCCTGACGCGCTGCTGGAGCAGTACGGTCTTGACCCGATTCGCCTGAGCCAGGCGCGGGCGCGGCTGTCGATCCCGCGCTACATGCGCCTGGGACACGCTGCCATCCAGCTGACCGGCCAGCCCGGGCTGGGCTTGCGCATGGGCCAGCTGAGTCGTTTCGCGCAGGCCGGTCTGGCCGGTATCACCGCGGCCCAGGCACCCAACGTGCGCGAGGCGGCGCGCACGCTGATTCGCTTTGAACCCTTGTACGGTTCCAATTATCGCGGCCAGTCGAGTTTCCACGAGGATGCCGACGGCGCCTGGATGCGCTTCTATTCAATCAGCCCCTATAACGCTTACAACAGGTTTGTGGTGGACTCGATTTTAGCTGGCTGGCTGGCTCAGCTTTCCACGCTGGCAGGTACAGAGCTGCGCGCACAACGCGTCGAGATCGAATTCGAAGCGCCTGACTATGCCGCGCAATACGCCGTACTGAGTGATAACCCGATGGTATTTGGCGCGGCGACCAACCAACTGCATCTGGACCAGACCAGCCTGGCATTGCGCAACCCCGACCATTGCCCAAGTACCTGGCGGCACCTGTTGCAGCTGTGCGAAAGCGAACTGGAACAACAGACCCGCACCCGCAGCCTGCGTGAACGCATCATTCAATTGCTGGGGCCGTTATTGAACGGCGGAAGTGAACCGGATCTGGAGGAAGTGGCAGCAAGGCTCAAACTGCCGACCTGGACGCTGCGTCGCAAGCTGGCTGAGGAAGGTACATGCTTTCGCGCAGTGCTCAATGACACGCGGCGCGACCTGGCAATGACGTACATTCGCGACACTGAACTGGCGTTCGGGGAGATCGCCTACCTGCTGGGATTCGCTTCTGCCGAAGCCTTTCAACGCGCCTTCAAACGCTGGAACGGGCAGACTCCGGGAGAGTTCCGCCGCAGCCAGCGTCAAAGCGCATGAAGCCGTTCACAGTTCGGTAGCGTCGTCGGCAGGCTCTACCGGGTCCAGTTCCGATGCACGGTATTCGAGTAGTTCTTCCTGGTATTCGTCCATTTCTTCGCCCTCTTGGCTGAGTGAGTGGGGGTGATAATCAAAGCTGAAATAACTGACCGCAAGATCAACATTAAAGTGCCAATGTGAAATAAAAATGTTGATTCTTGTCAAACAGACGAAAAAGACCGTGGTCGATTCAGCATCCCCTCACCCGTATAGCGGACGGGCGCTATTGACTTGCATGCCAGTGTCGACCTAACCTCCTGCTCATGAACCTCATCAAGCACAACATCGGCCAGATTATTATTACCGTCATTCCAGTCATGGCGGGTTAGCCGACGTTTGCCAAAAACCCGCCCTGGAGGCGGGTTTCTTCTGTCTCCCGGGCAACAATTGCCGAATCAGGAGTCAGACATGATCGCCATCCCTCGCTCTATCGCCCTTCTCGCTTCTCTGGACCTGATTATCGGTCTGCCGCGCGCGTTCACCGAGTATCCAGGCACGACGTATGAAGAGACGATGCGATGAGCCAGGACCCGCACGCTCTGCTCAACTATTACGCGCGCAAAATCCTCACCTCGCGCGTCTACGACGTTGCCATCGAAACGCCGCTGCAAGGCGCTCGCCAGCTGTCCGAACGGCTGGGCAATCAGGTGCTGCTCAAGCGCGAAGACCTGCAGCCGGTGTTCTCGTTCAAGATTCGCGGTGCGTACAACAAGCTCGCGCAACTGCCCGCAGAGCAGACCGCACGGGGCGTGGTGACGGCCTCGGCAGGCAATCATGCCCAGGGCCTGGCGCTGGCAGCGCGTGAGCTGGGGATCAAGGCGACCATCGTCATGCCGCGCACCACTCCGGAGATCAAGGTCGAAGGCGTGCGCTCGCGGGGAGCCACCGTGGTGCTGCATGGCGATTCGTTCCCGGAAGCGCTGGCCTACTCGCTGAAGCTGGTCGACGAACAAGGTTTCGTCTACATCCATCCGTATGACGACCCCGACACCATCGCCGGGCAAGGCACTGTGGCGATGGAGATCCTTCGCCAGCAACCGGGCCAGCTGGATGCGATCTTTGTTCCGGTCGGGGGTGGCGGTCTGATTGCTGGTATCGCGGCCTACGTGAAATACCTGCGCCCGGAGATCAAGGTGATCGGCGTCGAGCCGGACGATTCCAACTGCCTGCAGGCGGCGATGGCCGCCGGGGAGCGCGTGGTGTTGAGCCAGGTCGGGCTGTTTGCCGATGGCGTGGCGGTCGCGCAGATCGGCCATCACACCTTTGAAGTGTGCCGCCATTATGTCGATGAAGTGATCACCGTCAGCACGGATGAGATCTGTGCGGCGATCAAGGACATCTACGATGACACCCGCTCGATCACCGAGCCCTCCGGCGCGTTGGGCGTGGCCGGGATCAAGAAGTATGTCGAGCAGCGCGGCGTCAGCGGCCAGACGCTGGTGGCGATTGATTCAGGGGCCAACGTCAACTTCGATCGCTTGCGGCACGTGGCCGAGCGCGCCGAACTGGGCGAAGGCCGCGAGGCGATCATTGCCGTGACCATCCCCGAGCAACCGGGCAGCTTCAAGGCGTTCTGCGAGGCCATCGGCAAGCGGCAGATCACCGAATTCAACTACCGCTATCACACCGACCGCGAGGCGCACATCTTCGTCGGCGTGCAGACCCATCCCGAGAACGACCCACGCAGCGCCCTGATCGCCAGCCTGACCGGGCAAGGCTTCCCGGTGCTGGACCTGACAGACAACGAACTGGCCAAACTGCACATCCGCCACATGGTCGGCGGGCATGCCGAGCGGGTCGACGATGAAGTGGTGCTGCGCTTCGAGTTCCCGGAGCGACCGGGCGCGCTGTTCAACTTCCTCAACCGCCTGGGCGGGCGCTGGACCATCTCCATGTTCCACTACCGCAACCACGGCGCAGCCGATGGCCGAGTGGTTGCCGGGCTGGTGGTGCCGGAGGAAGAGCGGCATCTGGTCGGTGCTGCGCTGGATGAGATTGGTTACCGGTACTGGGATGAAAGCGAGAACCCGGCTTACCGGTTGTTTCTGGGCTGAGGCCGAGGATATCTCTCGTTCCTCACGCTCCGCGTCACAAGAGGACGCAGAGCGTCCAGACCGGCATACCCACGCGGAGCATGGGCACGATGGTGTTATCCCTGACGACTATCGTTCCTCACGCTCCAGCGTGGGAATGCAGTTCGTGACGCTCTGCGTCGCAAGAGGACGCAGAGCGTCCAGACCGGCGTACCCACGCGGAGCATGGGCACGATGGTGTTATCCCTGACGACTATCGTTCCTCACGCTCCAGCGTGGGAATGCAGTTCGTGACGCTCTGCGTCACAAGGGCAGGACGCGGAGCGTGGGCAAGACAGGCTTCGTTACCGACGCTCCGCACCACACTTTACTGCACCGGGGCGGGCTCGACTGGCGTGGGAGTGGTACTTTCTGCAGGTTCTGCGGCCGGTGTTTCGACCGTTTCTGTCTTGAACGAAGCCGGTTCAGACGGCGCAGGCACAGGTTCGCTTGCAGCAGGCGTAACCGGTTCGGCAGCATGCTCGGCCTTCGGCGCGTTTTCTGACGACGCAGGCGCCAGCTTCGCAGGCGCGGCAGCCTTGGCGGGAGCCGCCGGGGCTGCGGGAGCGGTGTCAGGCACACCCAGGTCGGCCTTGGGCTTCTCGACAATATGCGCAGCCTTTTTCACTTCAGGCGGCAGGAAGTTTTCCACCAGACCGAAAAAGCGCTCGTAGAACTTCGCTGACGAGACGGTCTCGCTGGCGACCTTGACCATCGAGTCGTCAGTCGAGCCTATCGGCATCGACACGGAGCCCAGCACGCCTACACCGAGGCTGGCCGAGTTGTTGGTTTTCTTCAGCGCGTAACGGTCCTGCAGGGCGTTGGCAAACATGGTGGAATTGCCATCCTTCGCATCGGCGGCACACACCAGATTGAAGCTGATCTCGATATGCGTATCGCCGGTCTGCTGGAAGCTCTTGCGGCCGGCAATCATCTTCGGATCGCTGCTGGTGATGATATAGCCCTGACTCAGCAAGGCACGCCGCCCTGCCTCGCAGTAAGCCATGTCGGTCGCAGGATAGCTTCGGGAGAAGGTTCCAGCGTCGTCGAAGTGTTCATGATCGTAAACCGCCTGCTTGGGCGATGAACAGCCGGCTGCCATCAACACGGCAGAAATCCAGAAGGCGGTACGAACGTTCAGTAGCTTAAACATCGAAAATCCTGAGGAAGGAAAAGACTGCCAGCAAGACTGCGAACTGGTAAATGGCGGTAAGTCTGCAACAAGGTCGACGCTGGATCAACGTACAGTTCAAAAGGATTTGGATACAACCCATGCCCAGGCGCACGAACCCCGGCTCGCAGACACACAAAACGCAGACAACAAAAAAGCGACCCTAGGGCCGCTTTCTTGTTTGCTTCAAGGAGTTCAAGGGCCTTGAAGCGGTGTATGGCGCAGCGGACGGGACTCGAACCCGCGACCCCCGGCGTGACAGGCCGGTATTCTAACCGACTGAACTACCGCTGCGTATCGCTGTAAACCTGTTTGAAACAAACCTTGGGTAGGCTGCTTCCTGTACACGTGACTGAAAGACCCTTGGGCTTTTCAATCGCAGACCCGGCGAACCCGATCTGTACAAATATGGCGCAGCGGACGGGACTCGAACCCGCGACCCCCGGCGTGACAGGCCGGTATTCTAACCGACTGAACTACCGCTGCGCATTGTGGACTTGCGTCCGTGAAAGCTTTGTAAAATCACTTTTGAAAGCCCTCGTACTTCAGCTTTCAAACTCAACGATGGTGGGTGATGACGGGATCGAACCGCCGACCCGCTGCTTGTAAGGCAGCTGCTCTCCCAGCTGAGCTAATCACCCTTTGCTTCGTTGAGGCCGCGAAATTTACGCACCTAACGAACCTAAGTCAATAGCCTGATTGAAGTTTTTTTAAAAACCGCCTCAATCACAAAACCCTCACCACACACCAAAAGCACAAGCAATAGCTCAATCGAAGCTCGCCCGCGCAAACTACTCGGCGTACACCATCTTGCGCGTCATGCCGCCGTCGACCACGAACTCCTGCCCGGTGACGAAACCGGCGTTTCTGGACAACAGCCAGGCAACCATCGCCGCAACATCCTCCACCGTCCCTACCCTGCCGGCCGGGTGCTGGGCATGATCGGTCTCGGACAACGGCTCGGCTCTGCGCAACGAGGGGTCACGCGCGTCGATCCAGCCAGGGCTGACAGCGTTGACGCGAATCTCCGGCCCCAGGCTGATCGCCAGCGCATGTGTCAGCGCCATAAGACCGCCCTTGCTGGCTGCATAAGCTTCGGTATCGGCCTCCGACTGGCGAGAGCGTGTGGAGGTCAGGTTGACGATGCTGCCGCAATGCGCACGCAGGTATGGCGCACAATGCTTGGCCAGCAGCATCGGACCGCCGAGGTTGACTGCCAGCACACGGTTCCAGTGCGACAGCTCAAGGCTTTCCAGCGTCGTGTTGTGCGGGTCGGCGATCGCAGCGTTGCACACCAGCGCATCGAGACGACCGAACTGCCGAAGCACCTCGGCCACGCCCGCTGCGACCTGCTCTTCACTGGCAACGTCCATGGCAATGAACAGGGCATTTTCACCCAGCGCACCAGCCACTTTCGAGCCACGCGCACGATCCAGATCGGTCAGCACCACTTGCCAGCCTTCGGCAATCAGCCACGCTGCAATGCCGAGCCCGATACCGCGAGCGGCACCGGTCACCAGAGCGACACGACCGTTGTGGACACTGGCAAATTTCAACGCCCACTCCTCGCCCGGCTTGCCACTGGCCGGATTGCTGGCCTCGCTACTCACAACGCCGCCAGACCACGAGCCAGGTCAGCCTGCAGGTCAGCCAGGTCTTCCAGCCCCACTGCAACCCGAATCAGGCTGTCGCGAATACCTGCGGCTTCACGCTCCTGAGGTGCCAGGCGACCGTGAGAGGTGGTACTCGGGTGAGTGATCGTGGTTTTGCTGTCACCCAGGTTGGCAGTGATCGAAATCAGTCGTGTGGCATCGATGAAGCGCCATGCGCCGTCCTTGCCGCCCTTGACCTCGAAGCTCACCACAGCGCCGAAACCCTTTTGCTGACGCTGGGCCAACTCGTGCTGCGGGTGACTCTTCAGTCCGGCGTAATGGACTTTTTCGATGCCGTCCTGCTGCTCGAGCCACTCGGCCAGTGCCTGAGCATTGGCACAGTGAGCGCGCATCCGCAGGTTCAGGGTTTCGAGGCCCTTAAGGAAGATCCACGCGTTGAACGGGCTGAGCGTCGGCCCGGCAGTACGCAGGAAGCCGACCACTTCTTTCATCTGCTCGCTGCGCCCGGCAACCACGCCGCCCATGCAACGGCCCTGGCCGTCGATGAACTTGGTGGCCGAATGCACGACAATATCAGCGCCCAGCAACAGCGGCTGCTGCAAGGCCGGCGTGCAGAAACAGTTGTCGACGATCAGCATCGCGCCCTTGGCGTGGGCGATCTCGGCCAGCGCCGCGATGTCGACCAGCTCAGCCAGGGGATTGGACGGCGATTCGACGAAGAGCATTTTGGTGTTGGGCTTGATCGCCGCGTCCCAGCCGCTCAGATCGGCGAGAGGAACGTAATCCACCTCGACACCAAAGCGCTTGAAGTACTTGTCGAACAGGCTGATGGTCGAGCCGAAGACGCTGCGTGACACCAGCACATGATCACCGGCGCTGCACAGGCTCATCACCACAGCCAGGGTTGCCGCCATGCCGGTCGCCGTAGCGACGGCCTGCTCGGCACCTTCCAGTGCGGCAATGCGCTCTTCGAACGAACGCACCGTCGGGTTGGTGTAACGCGAGTAGACGTTGCCCGGCACCTCACCGGAGAAACGCGCAGCCGCGTCGGCGGCGGTGCGAAATACGTAACTGGAGGTGAAGAACATGGGCTCGCCATGCTCTCCTTCCGGTGTGCGGTGATGCCCGGCACGTACGGCTAGGGTATCGAAACCTACGCCTTCAAGGTCGCTGTCCAGCCGACCTGCATCCCATTCCTGAGTCATGCCGCCCACTCCTTGCCCAATTAGTTGTTGTACAGATCGATGATCGCGCTCACTGCCTGAGTCTTGATCTTGGAGGCGTCATTACGCGCGCTCTCGATCCGGTTCAAATAATGCTCGTCGATGTCGCCGGTCACGTACTTGCCGTCGAAAACCGAGCAATCGAAGTTGTCGATCTTGATTTTCTTGCTGCCGCTGACCGCTTCGATCAGGTCATTCAGGTCCTGATAGACCAGCCAGTCGGCACCGATGAGGTCGGCCACGTCCTGCGTGGTGCGGTTGTGGGCAATCAGCTCGTGAGCACTCGGCATGTCGATGCCGTAGACGTTGGGGTAGCGCACAGCCGGGGCTGCAGAACAGAAGTAGACATTCTTGGCACCGGCTTCGCGGGCCATCTGGATGATCTGCTTGCAGGTCGTGCCGCGTACGATGGAGTCATCCACCAGCATCACGTTCTTGCCGCGGAACTCCAGCTCGATGGCGTTGAGCTTCTGGCGTACGGATTTCTTGCGCGCAGCCTGGCCCGGCATGATGAAGGTCCGGCCGATGTAACGGTTCTTGACGAAGCCTTCGCGGAACTTGACGCCCAGATGGTTGGCCAGCTCCAGCGCCGCAGTACGGCTGGTGTCCGGAATCGGGATGACCACGTCGATATCGTGATCCGGACGCTCGCGCAGGATCTTGTCGGCCAGCTTCTCGCCCATGCGCAGGCGCGCCTTGTAGACCGAGATACCGTCGATGATCGAATCCGGGCGCGCCAGATAGACGTGCTCGAAGATACACGGAGCGTATTTGGGGTTGGCCGCGCACTGACGGGTGTGCAGCTTGCCGTCTTCGGTGATGTAGACCGCTTCGCCCGGTGCAAGGTCGCGAATCAGGGTAAAGCCCAGCACGTCCAGCGATACGCTTTCCGAGGCGATCATGTACTCGACGCCTTCGTCGGTGTGACGCTGGCCGAACACGATAGGACGAATGGCGTCCGGGTCACGGAAGCCGACGATACCGTAGCCGGTGATCATGGCTACGACCGCATAACCACCGCGGCAGCGATTGTGCACGTCGGTCACGGCCGCGAAGATATCCTCTTCGGTTGGCTGCAACTTGCCACGCACGGCCAGTTCATGGGCGAACACGTTGAGCAGCACTTCCGAATCGGAATTGGTGTTCACATGGCGCAGGTCGGACTCGTAAATTTCCTTGGCCAGCTGCTCGACGTTGGTGAGGTTGCCGTTGTGCGCCAGCGTGATGCCGTAAGGCGAGTTGACGTAAAACGGCTGAGCCTCGGCCGACGTCGAACTGCCCGCGGTGGGGTAACGCACGTGACCGATGCCCATATGCCCGACCAGACGCTGCATATGACGTTGATGAAACACATCGCGCACCAATCCGTTGTCCTTGCGCAGGAATAACCGGCCATCATGGCTGGTTACGATACCGGCAGCGTCCTGGCCGCGGTGCTGGAGGACGGTAAGCGCGTCATACAGCGCCTGATTGACGTTCGACTTGCCGACGATACCGACGATGCCACACATGCGACACAACCCCTACTTAGTGGAACTGGATTTACCGAGCACATCCTGCGGCATTGTAGACGGCAGGATCTGTTCCTTGAACGGCATGTCAGCGGGTACGCTGATGCCGCTGGCGAGCCACTTGCTGGACATCCCGAGAATCAGGTTTTTCGACCAGTCAGCGACCATGAGAAATTGCGGCACCAGCCTGGACTGCTGCCACCATTGATCCTGTTGCACCGGCCCCAGGCTCAACAGCCCTACCGCCACAACGACAAGCAGGCCTCCGCGCGCTGCGCCGAAGACCATGCCGAGAAAACGATCGGTCCCGGAAAGCCCGGTGACGCGAATCAGCTCGCCTATCAGAAAATTGACCATGGCGCCTACCAGCAGGGTGGCGACAAAAAGAATGGTACAGCTCGCGATCACGCGGGCCGAAGGTGTTTCTATGTAATTGACCAGATACTGCGACAGCCCTGCGCCAAACATCCAGGCCACAACACCTGCAATGATCCACGTCGTCAACGACAGTGCTTCTTTTACGAAGCCGCGCTTCAGACTGATCAGGGCGGAGATGGCGACAATTCCGAGAATTGCCCAGTCAACCGGAGTAAATGGCACGTTGCAGCCTGCAGACGGATAAGGCGGCGCATTTTAGCAGAGCGCCCGCCTGCCGGTAAGCAGCGATTACCGGCGCGAGGCATTTTCCTTTGTGCCAGGGGCACCAGGTGCCGAACGGTCAACCGCGCTCGGGCTGAAAGCGCACCACAATACCCTTGAGCTTTTGCTGCTTGTCGAGCTGATCACGCAGACGATCGGCCTCGGCGCGCTCGATGAGCGGGCCGACAAACACCCGGTTCACACCATCAGCGGTGCGAATGTAGGCATTGTAGCCCTGGGTGCGCAGCGTTTTTTGCAGATTGTCGGCATTCGCACGATTGGACATGCTCGCCAACTGCACCGACCAGCTGATCGACAGGCCGTTGGCGTCGACGCCAGCAGGTGCCGCAGGTTTGGCGGGGGCCGCAGGTGCAGCCGCTGTCGCCGGTGCAGGTGCAGGTGCAGGTTTGGCAGTTGCTTTGGAGGCCGGAGCGGCAGGTGCGGTCTGGGCGGTCGGCGCAGGCGCGATCGGCATGGAAGGCGGCTGGCTGCTGCTCATGTCATCGTCACCCGGCACAGGCTCCTGAGGCAGAACCTGAGGCTCCGGAACAGGCACCGGATCGACCCGCACCTGCGAAGCCGCGGGCGCCTGGGGCGCGGCTGGGGCCTCGACCTGCACCTGACGTGTTTCATCTTCACGCGTGAAAAGCATGGGCAGGAAGATGACCGCCACGGCGATCAGCACCAGTGCTCCCACCATTCGCTGCTTGAATACGTTATCCAGCAAAGCCATTTGCAGCGTCCTCATCGGTGTACCGGGCCAACCATTCAAGGGCCTCGGCAACACAGTAAAATGAACCGAACAGCAGAATCTCGTCATCGGGCGTGGCATGCGCGCACTGAGCTTCCAGCGCCAACGCGATACTCTGATAGGACGTCACGCGGGCCCCAAGGTTCTGCAAGGCCGTCTGCAACTCCTCTGCCGGCCGGCTGCGCGAGGTCGGAAGCGGCGCAACGGCCCACTCTTCAATGACCGGCGCCAGGTGCGCGACCACACCGTCGAGATCCTTGTCGCTGAGCAGGCCAAACACCGCACGACGCTTGCCGCCAACCGGCTGCCGCGCCAGGCGCTGCCCCAAAAACTGTGCCGCGTGGGGGTTATGGCCTACATCCAGCAGCAGGTTGAGCGACTTGCCGTGCCACTTGACGACCCTGCGATCGAGACGACCGGCGAGCCGGGTCTCGGCAAGTACCTTGCCTGTCGCATCCGGTTGCAATGGATACCCCAGCAGGGCGAAGGCCTGAAGCGCCAGCGCTGCATTCTGCATGGGCAGGTCGAGCAGCGGCAGACCGCGCAGCTCGATCTGTTCGCCGTGAGCGACACCGCGCCAGTCCCAGCTGTCATCGCCTATGGAAAGATCGAAATCCCGGCCACGCAACAACAACGGACAGCCCAGCTCGCGGGCTTTGGCCAGCAGCGGCTCGGGTGGCGCCGGATCACCGCACAGCGCAGGACAACCTGCGCGAAAGATCCCGGCTTTCTCGAAGGCGACCGACTCACGGGTGTCGCCCAGGTACTCGGCATGATCGACCCCGATACTGGTGACCAGCGCCATATCCGCATCGACGAGATTGACCGCATCCAGGCGACCGCCCAGACCGACTTCCAGAACGACCGCATCGAGCCGGGCCTGCTCGAACAGCCAGAATGCCGCCAGCGTGCCCATTTCGAAATAAGTCAGGGTGACGTCGCCGCGTGCCGCTTCGACCGCAGCGAAGGCATCGCATAACTCCAGGTCGGTTGCCTCGACGCCCTGCACCTTTACCCGCTCGTTATAGCGAATCAGATGCGGGGAACTGTAGACACCGACCTTCAGGCCCTGAGCCTGCAACAAGGCGGCGACAAAGGCGCAGGTTGAACCCTTGCCGTTGGTGCCCGTCACCGTGATCACCCGGCGCGCCGGGCGGGTAAGCCCCAGCTGCAGCGCCACCTGTCGAGACCGGTCCAGCCCCATGTCGATGGCAGACGGATGCAGTTGCTCCAGGTAAGCGAGCCAGTCGCTCAGGGACGTAGAAGTCATATCGTCGCAGGGGCCGGCGGGACGACGATTGGCTCGATAACGGGGGCGACAAAACGAGGGGTCGGCAGGTTCATCATCTGTGCCAGCAGGTTACCCAGGCGCGGACGAAGCTCGCTGCGCGAGACGATCATGTCGATAGCGCCGTGATCCAGCAGGAATTCGCTGCGCTGGAAGCCTTCAGGCAGCTTCTCGCGAACAGTTTGCTCGATGACCCGCGGACCGGCAAAACCGATCAGCGCCTTGGGCTCGGCGACGATAACGTCACCCAGCATGGCCAGGCTGGCGGAAACGCCACCGTAGACCGGGTCGGTCAGCACCGAGATGAACGGCAGCCCTTCTTCGCGAAGGCGCGCCAGAACGGCAGACGTCTTGGCCATCTGCATCAGCGAGATCAGCGCTTCCTGCATCCGCGCACCGCCGGAAGCGGCGAAGCAGACGAACGGACAGCGATTTTCCAGCGCGTAGTTGGCGGCACGTACGAAACGCTCGCCGACAATGGCACCCATCGAACCGCCCATGAACGAGAATTCGAATGCCGAAGCCACCACCGGCATGCCCAGCAAGGTGCCACTCATGGAAATCAGCGCGTCCTTTTCACCGGTCTGCTTCTGCGCAGCGGTCAGGCGATCCTTGTACTTCTTGCCGTCGCGGAATTTCAGACGGTCGACCGGCTCAAGATCGGCACCCAGCTCTTCGCGCCCTTCGACGTCCAGAAAAATGTTCAGTCGTGCACGTGCGCCGATACGCATGTGGTGGTTGCACTTGGGGCAGACGTCCAGGGTCTTTTCCAGCTCAGGGCGATACAGCACCGCCTCACAGGACGGGCATTTGTGCCAGAGGCCTTCGGGAACCGAGCTCTTCTTGACCTCGGAACGCATGATCGATGGGATCAGTTTGTCTACCAACCAGTTGCTCATGCTTTATATCTCCAGTACCGGTGTGGCTCGAACGACTGACAAATCAAACGCCAGTCGCATGCCCTCGGATAAATTCGTATATGGACGACGATGAAAGGATAGCGATCGACTCACGGCCGGACCTGCGCACCCCTCACCCCGATTTTTCACAACGACGGCGTTGCTCAGTGGCACCACCGCTTACTCGATTCGACCCGCGTGCCTCTTGGCGCGGACAGGCTTATGGACGGCGGCCGATCAATAGCCGTCACATCAGGTGCCGTGCACCGCACTCATGAACGCCAGGATCTTCTCCCGATCCTTGATGCCCTTGCTCTTTTCAACGCCGCCGCTGACATCCACTGCATAGGGCCGGACCTGAGCGATGGCCTGCGCCACATTGGCCGACGTCAGCCCGCCTGCCAGAATGACCGGCTTGTCCAGGTCGTCCGGAATCAATGCCCAATCGAAGGTTTCTCCGGTACCGCCGGGCACCCCTTCGACGTAGGTATCGAGCAGCACGCCGCGTGCATTGCGATAGGTCCGGCAGACCCCGGCAATGTCATCACCGGCCTTGACCCGCAGCGCCTTGACGTACGGGCGATGATACCCATCGCATTCCTCGGGTGTCTCATCGCCATGAAACTGCAGCATGTCCAGCGCAACCGCATCCAGTGTCTCGTTGAGCTCGCAGCGACTGGCGTTGACGAACAGGCCCACCGTGGTGATGAACGGCGGCAGCGCGGCAATAATGGCACGCGCCTGCAATACCGTCACCGCACGCGGGCTTTTCGGGTAGAACACCAGGCCGATCGCGTCGGCACCTGCCTCGGCGGCAGCCAGTGCATCTTCTATGCGGGTAATCCCGCAGATCTTGCTGCGAACGGCTGACATGTCGTGAGTAACCTCAGGCCTTTCGGAAAGTCCCGGATGTTAGCAAATGCGGCCCGGATCGTCAGCCGTCCAATTCCGCAAAGCCCGTAAGAAAATGGGGGCCGATATAGCGCTCGGGCAGCGGGAATTCATCACGGTACTCAACCCCGACCAGATACAACCCGTAAGGATGGGCCGTGACACCACCGGTGCGCCGAATCCGGCTTTCCAGCACCTCCCGCGCCCACTCGATCGGTCGCTCTCCGGTACCGATGGTCATCAGTACACCGGCGATATTGCGCACCATATGATGAAGAAAGGCATTGGCGCGCACATCAATGACGATCATCTTGCCGTGACGGGTCACGCGCAGATGGTGCAACTGCTTGACCGGCGACTTGGCCTGACACTGACCGGCGCGAAAGGCGCTGAAATCGTGAGTACCCACCAGATATTCGGCAGCCTGCGCCATGCGCTCGACATCCAGCGGGCGGTGGTTCCAGGTAATTTCCTGGTTCAGGTGCGCCGGACGGATCTGATCGTTGTAGATCACGTAACGATAACGCCGGGCAATGGCCTTGAAGCGCGCATGAAAGGTGGCGGGCATGACTCTGGCCCAGGTGACACTGACATCATGGGGCAGATTGATATTGGCGCCCATGACCCAGGCCTTCATGCTGCGCTCGGCCTGGGTGTCGAAATGCACCACCTGACCGCAGGCATGCACGCCCGCGTCCGTGCGACCGGCACACATCAGTGAAACCGGTGACGCGGCCACTTTTGACAACGCGTCTTCAAGGGTTTCCTGCACGGTCAGCACGCCGGACGCCTGACGCTGCCAGCCGCAATAGCGCGAGCCCTTGTATTCAACGCCCAGCGCGATTCGGGAAAAGCCCTCGGCCGCCATCTCGGCGGCCGGGTTATCTATATTCGCCAAAGTGGTACAGCCTGTCGGTTCGCGAAAAGTCGGCCATTATACGGCCGCAAAAAAAACACGCTACTCAAGCGGGACATCTGAAATGCAAACGGCCGCATAAGCGGCCGTGTGAAGGTTGCCGGGGTTGAATCAGGCCAGCCGCGAAAGCATCTCCCGCGCTTCGCTTTTCTGACCGTCATCGCCCTCGGTGACGACCTCATCAAGAATATCCCGAGCGCCGTCCGCATCGCCCATGTCGATGTAGGCACGCGCCAGATCGAGTTTGGTCGCCGCTTCGTCAGTACCGGCCATGAAGTCGAAGTCCGGCTCGTCATCCAGCGCTGCCGCATCCTCGGCAGTGAATCTCGGCTCATCGAGCGGCGGATGCTCAAGATTCTGCGAAAGACGCTCAAGCTCGGCATTGACGTCATCGATTTCAGTCGCGAACGCCTGACTTGCCTGATCGGTCTCAATCTCGTCCGCCAGCGACAGGTCGAAATCCTCTGGAAGCTCCAGGTCATCACTGACCGGCGGTACAGGCGAGGTTTCACCCAAATCCAGTGGATCCTCGCCAAGACCGAGCAGGAAATCATCTTCGCTCTTGAGGGCCGGGTCTTCCTCGGACAGATCGAGGTCGAAGTCGGCAAGGTCTTGCGGCGTTGTCGCTGCACGGGCCTCTTCCTGCTGCTGCATGACCGACTCGAAGCTCAGCTCTTCGTCATCGGCTACCGCCGATACCTTGGGCTCGTCGAGCATCAGGTCATCGATGTCATTCACAGTAGAGACTTCAGGCACAGACGGTTCTTCGAACTCGTCCAGGCTCAAGTCAAAATCGTTATCGAACGGGTCTGCCTCTTCAACAGGCTCTGCGGCCAGCGGCGCGACTACTGCCGGCTCAGGTTCAGGTGTAGCAACAATTTCGGGCTCGGGCTCGGGCTCAGGCTCGGCATCCTGCTCTGCCGCATCATCGGCCAGCAGTTCTTCGAGATATTTGGCATCAAGCTCTGCAACCAGTGCGGCTGTTGTAGCCGCCGCGGCGGCTGCAGCGACGGCAGGAGCAGCCGATGAGGCTTCAGAAGCCAGCGGCGCAGCAACAGGTGCCACCGGCTTCATGGTCGAGTTAAGTTCTTCCCGCTGCTCGACCTCAGCTTCAAGCTTTCCCGCAGCCACCAGTTTACGTTCGTGGGCGGCATAGGCTTTGTTGTTACCCTGCTCGGCGTAGATTTCCATCAGTTTCAGACGGATATCGTCGCGCTTGGGGTCTTCGTTGACGGCTTCTTCCAGCAACTCGATCGCCTGATTCATACGCCCGTAAGCGATATGGATCTCGGCCTGAACCAGCGGATCGGCAGGACGTTCACGACCGGCAGCGGCGGCTGCGGCGCCGCCCATACGCACGTTGGGCGGCGGCACATCAAGCCCGTCGAAGCTGGCGGGCGGTGCATTCATGTCCATGTCAGAGACGAAATCAGACTCCTCGGCCAGCGCACGTGCCATGCGCTTGTGCTTCTCGGCCTCGGCCTTCGCCGCACGACGACGCGCCAGGAACAACAGCAGCAAGGCCAGAATCAGCAGTACCGCACCGCCGATCAGGCCAAGCAGCACAGGGTTGTTGATGATTTTCTGCAGTGCATCCTCATCCTCGTCAGTTGCAGCAACCGGCTCCACCGCCAGCGGCTGCTCTGGCGCCGGCGTCGCAACTTCGGCAGCACCTGCAGGCAGCGCATCTTCAGGCGCGATCTCGCCGGCCGGTTTGACCGGCGCACCGTTAGCGTCGACCAGCGAGGCAGGCACTGCCGCATTGGCAGGCGTCGCGACATCAGGAGTGGCGGCAGGAGGAGGCACGGCGGCGCCAGCGGCCTGCATCTTGGCCAACTGACCGTTTTTCAACTCGACCAGACGCTGCAACTTGTCGAGCTGGCTTTGCAGGTCGTTCATGCGGCTTTTCAGCTCGGCATTGTCGCGACGTGTGGTATCCAGCGCTTCCTGAGCCACGGCCAGCTTGTTGCCAAGGTCACCGTCGCCCGCCGCACCTTTCGCCGCAGGCTTGCCGCTTGCCGAAACCAGGCTGAGGTTGTCGGAGGTATCGACTTTGGAAGGCGCCGCGCCCGCACGGTCACGACGGGTAGCATCGACCTGACGGGTACCGGCCGGCAGACGGCGACCTTCACGCCAGGCGCTGTATTGGCGGGAAACTTCTGCCACTGCCTGTGATTGCGGCAGCGCGGTGGTCTGTTGCGGCGTTGGAAGACGCAGCACCTGCCCCTTTTTCAGGCGGTTGATGTTGCCACCAATGAACGCATCCGGATTCAACGCCTGAATCGCCAGCATGGTTTGCTGGACAGTCCCGCCCGTACGCACCTTGGCAGCGATTTCCCACAAGGTGTCGTTATTGGCGGTGACGTACTGCGACTGCTTGTCGGCGGCTGGCGGCGGCACTGCGGCTGGGTTGGCAGCCGGTGCCGGTGCCTCGGCTGCCGGCGCTTCTGCCGAAGGGGCTACTGTTGCCAGTTGCGCAGGCGCGGCGGGCGCGGCAGCGGGGGCCGGGGCCGGGGCAGCGGCCGCAGCGGCTGCCTCGGGAGAGAATTTCGGCGGATCGAGCAGAAGGCTGTATTCACGCAGCAACCGGCCATTGGGCCAGAGCACCTGAACCAGAAACTTCACATAAGGCTCGCGCACCGGCTTGCTGGATGTAATGCGCAGGACACTTTTACCGCTGGCATTGATAACCGGGGTAAAGGTGAGATCGTTGAGAAATGCCTGAAGGGTCACCCCCGCCTGCGCGAAGTCGGCCGTGGTGGCCAGGCTGGGCACAACTTGCGTTGCGTTGAGCCCCTGAGCCTCGGTCAACTCGATTTCCGCTACCAATGGCTGATTCAGGGTCGACTTGACCGACAATTCCCCGAGCCCCAGCGCCTGCGCCATACCCGATGACAGCGCTGATGCCGCAGCGATTGCTAATACCAGTTTACGAACCTGAACCATAGCCCATCCCTTGTTTAAAGATTCCCCGAGATCCGGGGAGGTAGTCCTGCATTTGGGTGTAAGGCGTATCGCCGCTAAAACAATTATTCAAATTGTTGCCAAGTATCTTTTACACATAGTCTTTTATCAACAATTCGCCAACCTGCACAGCGTTGAGCGCAGCGCCTTTGCGCACATTATCCGAGGTCAGCCACAGATTGAGCTGCTCGGAATCGTCGGTTCCCGTCCTGACGCGTCCCACATAAACCACGTCCTGGCCCACCGCATCGCCCACCGGCGTAGGGTAATCACCCGCATCGACCAGTTCGACCCCGTCTGCAGACTCGAGTGCAGCATTGACCGCCGCCACGTCGACCGCTCCGGCCGTGCGCAGCGCTACAGTGAAGCTGTCACCAAAGAACACCGGTACCTGAATGCAGGTCGCAGACACTTTGAGCGATGGCAGCGCCAGCAGTTCGCGCAATTCTTCGACCAGACGCCTTTCCAGCGGCAGGTGCCCCGACACATCTGGAGTACCCACTTGAGCCAGCAGGTTGAACGCCATCTGGCGATCAAAAAACCGGGTTTCCAGCGGACGGACATTCAACAGCTCGGTGGTCTGACGTGCCAGCTCACTGACGCCTTCACGCCCCAGTGCCGATACCGCCAGACACGCCGTTACCGTCACCGACTGGATATCGATCAGGCCGCGCAACGGCGCCAGAGCCAGGGCAACCGCAGTGGCAGAAGCACTTGGGCTGGCAACCAGACAGGGAGCGACGCCACGGCTGTGCAAAAGCGTAGCATTTATTTCCGGCACCACATTCGGCGCCTGGGTTGAGGTAAATGTCCCCGACAGGTCGATGACCGTGCACCCCGCCGCTACCGCCTTTTCGGCGTGACTGCGACTGACCGCAGGCCCCGCAGCGAAAAACGCCATGCGCACCGTGCTGAAATCGAATTCGTCGACTTCACGTACGCGCACATTCTTGCCTCGAAACGGCACCGAGTGGCCTGCGGACTCGATGCTGGCCAGCAGGTACAGATTGCCCACCGGAAAATTGCGCTCCTCCAGAACCTGCACAACGGTTTCGCCGACAGTACCGGTTGCGCCGACTACGGCGATATCAAAGGACTGGCTCATGCAAAAACCTCAGGAAAATCAGGGAGCGGCACTTTAACCGCCGCATTGCCGACAGGCAATTCAAGCCGGCAATCAGGTGTGTATTTCAAGGCTCGAGCCCTATCGGGAAGAACACGCCATGGCTCCAGACGCCCAGCCAGCGCTGTCCGTCCATATCGCGGGAAACGGCCAGCTCGACCAACTGATAGAAAACATTGCGGTGAATCAGCGCTTCCAGATTGCTCCGCACGTGAATGTACGGCGCCGGTTCCTGGGTATCAGGGTCGGTGACAACCCGCAAAGGGTGTTCCGGTCCCGCTTCGCTCTGATCCTCTACATTGGTCAGAAAGCGCAACACCTGGCACTCGCCCTCCCCCAGCACCTCAAGGCTGACGGCGACAAAAGGCGCGTCATCCACCGTGATGCCGACCTTTTCGACGGGAGTGATCAGGAAATAGTCATCGCCGTCACGGCGCATGATGGTCGAGAACAACCGAACCATCGGTTTGCGGCCGATCGGCGTGCCCAGGTAATACCAGGTACCGTCGCGGGCGATACGCATGTCGATATCGCCGCAGAAGTCCGGATTCCACAAATGAACAGGCGGCAACCCTTTGGTTTTGGGGATCTGCGCGAACAGATCACCCGCCTTGTTTGAATCGGTCACTCCATTCTCCTGATGCGGGCCCTAGCGTTCGACACCCAATAAGGTACGAGCGTAGTCCTCAAGCGGCGGACCCAGCAAATCCTCGGGGCTTTTGTCGTAAAGCGTCAGCAATCCGCCACGGCTGCGAATGCGTGCGCTGTCGATCAGGTAACGGGTCCCGGTCTCGATCAGCATCAGCTGAATGACACCGCTGTCGACACCCAGACGGTCCACCGCTTCCTGATCGGCCCATTGATCGACATTGCCGATGCGGTCGTCAGCCTTGGCGAAACGTGCATAGAGCAAATAATGCGCGCCCGCAGCACGCGCCTCGACCATGGCTTCATCCAGCCCGAGCGGGCCGCGGGCACGACGGACCATCGGGAAGTACTCGATAAAGCCCTTGAAGGCTTCTTCAGCCACCACGTTAGGCCGCGGATAGACGTTGCCCGGCGGTACGAAGGCGCCCTGAGCGATGTAAATGAACGAGTCAGGCTGCACGCGCCAGTTGGCAGTACGACGGGTTTCGCTATGGTCAAGCAGACCCGCATCGCTGAATTGCTCGCGAACACCTTCGCCCATGTCACTGACTTTCATGCAGCCACTCAACGCCAGAAGCGCGAGCAGCATAACCAGGCTACGCATTATCCCCTCCCAAATACCGGTGACGGAAAACCGGCGAATGGTCGTCGGATGCAGCTTCCGCGCCATCTCTGGCGCAGCCGACGCCAAAGCCTTTAAGCTGATGCTCAAGACCGGGGCGGCGCGTTATTCGGCGGCGGGATCTGGCGTGGGTTCGGCGCTGACGTCGCCGTCGCGCTTGCGCTTGTTGCCCATGCGTACGCCGATGTCCATGAGGAAGTGGAAGAAGCCTTCCTGGTCTTCCAGCACGTTGCTCCAGAACGGCGAGTGATACAGCGCAACGGCGCCATGTACCAGCGCCCAGGCAGCGCAGTAATGGTAGTAAGGCGGGACATCTTCGAGCTTGCCTTCGCTGATGCGGCCTTTGATCAGCAGCGTCAGGTGTTCGAAGTTGGAGGCGCGGATCTTGTGCAGCTCTTCGACCAGCTCAGGCACCTGATTGCCCTTGACCACCTTCTCTTCCAGACGGTCGAACAGACGATAGCGCTGCGGGTCACGCATACGGAATTCAAAGTAGGCGCGCGAGAGCGATTCCTTGTCCTTGTCGACGTCGGCCGAATGCAGCAGCTCGTTCAGGTCCCGCTCGTAGTCGAGCATCAGGCGCAGGTAGATTTCCGCCTTGGACTTGAAGTGCTTGTAGATGGTGCCTTTGCCAATGCCGACGGCGTCCGCGATCATCTCGACAGTGACGCTGTCTTCGCCTTGCTCGAGAAACAGCTTTAGCGCGGTGTCGAGAATTTCCTGCTCACGGCGGCGAAATTCACGGACCTTACGAGGTTCTTTCTGCATAGAGAGGTCTGTCAGGATCGAAATCGAAGCCGGGTATTATGCCCAATCGGCGCTAAATTGCACGGTTCATCCATACTTGTCGACCTGCATGAACGATTCGCACCGGTCAGCCCGGGCGCCCGATACCGTTCCAGTGCGGTGGCAACCTAGTGCGCCGGCAACGCTGGAGAGGCAACGACAAACTCCAGATAACCCGTGATCACCACATACAACGTGAAGTAGGCAAAGATCAGCGCCGAGGCAATGTATGACCAGCGCAACATTCGTTCGCCCATGAATCGCCCACCCTGATGAGCCAGCGCACACAGCGAGGTCGACCAGACCACGCCCGCAGCGACGAACCCGGCGAGAAAGGTCGAAGCGCTGACAAGATCAGAGCCTTGCCGGGCAATCAGCGCCCCGCCGACTGCGGCGAACCAGAGGATGGCGCTGGGCGAGGACATCGCCAGAAAGATCCCGCGCAGGAACAGCGCCAGGCTGGATTTTTCCGATTCAACCTTCTGACTGTCGAGACCGGTGCTGACGGTAGTGGCACTGATGATCATCCTGAAGCAGAACCAGGCCAGCACTGCTGTGCCGCCAATCCACAGCACGTAGCGCACGGCTTCATATTGCAGCAGCACGGCCATGCCGAGCATCGCCAGGATTGCGTAGGCCAGATCACCGACGCAGGTTCCCAGCCCCAGCCAGAGCCCCCTGGAAAAACCGCGCTGCATGGACAGCGTGATCATGGCGATGTTGGCCAGACCAATGTCCAGACACAAGGACAGACTCAGCAGAAAACCGTTGGAAAACTCCACCCCACCACTCCATGACTGCAGCGCCCCCGCATTTCGCCCGATACAAAGTGTTCATCGAGCACTCAAGGAGGGCTTTAGTATTCCAAAACTGTTTAAAAAACGATCAAAAGACACTGGACGCTACGCCGTCCTGAACAATACTTAAGCTGCTGACGCGTCATCATTCCCCAAATGACTCGGCAGTAGAGGTGCCAAAGGACTCGCGCGCCTTTGTTTTACTCCTAATGGTCTTGACCCGGCTTCACCCCCCAGAATCCGGGTTTTTTTTGCCTGCGATTTGTCTGCCCGCGGATTTGAGCATCCGTCAGCGCTGAACGTGCGCCAGCGGAAACAGGCGGGCAAAGTTGGCGGTGGTCTGCTCGGCAAAGTGCTCGTAGGACTCGCCTCGCAGCATTGCCAGAAACTCGGCAACCTCACGTACGTACTGGGGCAGGTTCGGCTTGCCCCGGTAAGGGATCGGCGCGAGGTACGGGGAATCGGTCTCGACCAGCAGACGATCGGCGGGCACCTGCCTTGCAACGTCGCGCAGGGCATCGGCATTACGAAACGTCACGATGCCGGACAGCGAAATGTAGTACCCCAGGTCCAGCGCGGCCTTGGCCATCTCCCAGTCCTCGGTGAAACAGTGCAGGACACCGGCGTGGGGCAAGGCAGCCTCACGCAGCAGGCTGAGCGTATCGGCACGTGCGCCCCGAGTGTGGATGACCACCGGTTTTTCAGTGATTCTGGCCGCCTCGAGGTGAACACGGAAAGACGCTTGTTGAATCTCGGCCGCTTCAGGTTCGTAGTGATAATCCAGACCGGTCTCGCCAATGGCCACCACCCGCGGGTGATCGAGTTCCTTGAGCAACCAGTCCAGGGGCGGCATTTCGCCGGGCTTCACGTCCAGCGGATGAATGCCCACCGAGCAATCGACATCCGCGTAGCGTTCGGCGAGTGCCTTGACCGCCCCCGCATTGTCGGCGCTGACACCGATGCAGAGAAAATGCCCGACCCCTCTGCCGCGCGCGGCGTCGAGTGCGGCATCCAGAGAGCCGTCGTGCTGGGCAAGGTCAAGGCGATCGAGGTGACAATGGGAATCTACAAGCATGGCTTAAAACACAACTACATCGTATGGGTTGGACGATCGGACTTGAGAGCGCCGACCAGGTGAGTTTCGATCAGATTGCGGGCGGTGTTGTCGCCGTCATTGAACTGCACGCCAACGCCAGCGGTGCGATTGCCCTGTGCGCCTTTTGGCGTGATCCAGGCCACGCGGCCGGCAACCGGAACCTTCTCCGGTTCGTCCATCAGATTGAGCAGCATGAACACTTCATCGCCCAGCTTGTAGCTTTTGCTGGTCGGAATGAACAGCCCGCCGTTTCTGATGAACGGCATATAAGCAGCGTAAAGAACGGATTTGTCCTTGATGGTCAGGGACAGAATGCCATTACGTGGACCTGTGCTCGGCGGCAGACTCATGACAACACCTCAACGGTTCCGGATAACGCAGAGTCTACGCCTGTCCCGGCAGGCCTGCCCACTGCACCAATAACGCTTCAAGCAGCAACACCCGATTGAGGTTGGCCTTGGACATGACTTTCTGGCGCTGCGCCAGAATCCAGTCCTGAATTTCCAGCACTTTGGCGCAAGAAGATTTTTGCGCCAGGTATTGAATGACCTTGCGCATGTCACCCAGGCCAAGGCCTTCCTCGTCCTGGGTCATCTGATAGCGCAGGATCAGGTGCGACCAGTCACAGAACCAGTCGAACAGCAATAACAGCGGAATATCCTTCCAGCCCTCGGCCAGCTGGGTAGCCGACTGTTGTTGCTTGAGCAGCTTCTTGACGCCGTCGACCACCAGCGCGCGCTGTTCGCGAACGCCCTGCGTGTGCAGCGCCACCGCAGCCAGCGGCGATCCGGCGGCCAGCGTCAGCAACTCGAAGCGTTCGTCCTGCGTGCAATCGGGCAATGCGCCGCTCAGCCAGTCGAGGCTCATCTGTTCGCCGGGCAACGGGCACGCCTGCTGCACACAACGGCTCTTGACCGTTGGCAGCAAGCGGCTCGGTTGATGACTGACCAGCAACAGAACGGTATTGCCTGAAGGCTCTTCCAGACTTTTCAGCAAGGCATTGGCCGCGTTGGTATTCATCGCTTCCACAGGCTCGACGAGCACCACCTTGCGCCCGCCCATCTGAGCGGTCTGCACCACAAAACTGACCAGATCACGCACCTGATCGACCTTGATCGGCTTGTCCGCCTCTTCCGGCTCGAGCACGTAGTTGTCAGGGTGGCTGCCAGCCGCCAGCAGCAGACAGGACTTGCAGTGTCCACAGGCATCAAGCCCTTCAGGGGTCTTGCACAACAGGCTGGCCATCAGTCGTTCAGCCAGAGCGCGCTTGCCGATACCCGCCGGCCCGTGCAGCAGATAGGCGTGAGCGTGCTGGGCGCGACCGGCCATCTGCTGCCAGAGCGACGCCTGCCAGGGGTAGGCTTCAGCCACGTTGCAGCTCCAGCAACTGAGGCAGCAAGGTGTCGAGGCAAGCCTGAACGTCGGCCAGAGTCTGTGCGGCGTCTACCAGGCGATAGCGCGCAGGCTCGGCCCTGGCCCGCTCCAGATAGGTGCTGCGCACAGCGTCGAAGAAAGCTCTGCCTTCCTGCTCGAAGCGATCCAGCCGACCGCGTGCAGCGGCGCGTGACAGACCGATCTCCACCGGCAGGTCGAAGACCAGCGTCAGGTCAGGGCGCAGGTCGCCTTGAACGAACTGTTCCAGCGCTGCAATACGCTGATGGGACAGGCCGCGGCCGCCGCCCTGATAGGCGTAGGTCGCATCGGTAAACCGATCACAGAGCACCACCTCGCCACGCGCCAGCGCTGGACGAATGACTTCGGCCAAATGCTGTGCACGCGCCGCAAACACCAGCAGCAGCTCGGTGTCGGCGCTCATGGCCTCGTCGCTGGGCGCCAGCAACAGCTCGCGAATACGCTCGGCCAGCGGAGTACCACCCGGCTCGCGGGTCAGCAGTACCTGAACACCCTGCGCACGCAATTGCGCCGCCAGGTAGTCACGGTTGGTACTTTTGCCTGCACCTTCCGGGCCTTCAAGAGTGATAAACAAGCCAGTCACAGGTCATCCTTAATCGTCATCATTGTGCATTCGGCTCGGACTGCGGCGCATCCGGAGTATCCGCAGGCACGCTTTCCGAAGGGGGCGAGTCAGTTACGGGTGCCGGTGTGGCAGGTGCGGCAGGTGCCGGGCTGGAGCGATAATCCGCACGGCGCTTGAGCTGATAATCACGCACGGCCGCGTTATGGGCATCCAGATCGTCCGAGAACACATGGCTGCCGTCGCCCTTGGCCACGAAATACAGACTGCTGCCGTCCACCGGGTTAAGAGCAGCATGAATCGCTTCACGCCCTACCAGCGAAATGGGCGTCGGCGGCAGGCCAGCGATCACGTAGGTGTTGTAGGGCGTGGCTTCCTTGAGGTTGGCGCGCGTCAACTTGCCGTTGTAGCGCTCGCCCATGCCGTAGATCACGGTCGGGTCGGTCTGCAACTGCATGCCCAGCTTCAGGCGACGCACGAACACGCCGGCTATCTGGCCGCGCTCCTGAGGTACGCCAGTCTCCTTCTCGACCAGCGACGCCATGATCAGCGCCTGGTAAGGGTTTGAATACGGCGCCTCTGGCGACCGCGCATTCCACTCCTCGTCGAGTACTTCTTCCAGACGGCTATAAGCCTGCTTGAGCAATTCGGCATCGGTCATGCCGCGCACGTAGCGATAGGTGTCCGGAAAGAAACGGCCTTCAGGCAACACATCGGGATGGCCTATTTTCGCCATCAGCTCACTGTCGGACAGACCTGCCAGCGTTTGATCGAGCTTGGCCTGTTTGGCCAGCGCAGCACGCACCTGGCGGAAATTCCAGCCTTCGACCAGCGTCAGGCTGTATTGCACGACTTCCTTGCGCTTCCAGACGTCGAACAGGCCTTTGACGTTCATCCCCGGCACCATGCGGTATTCACCGCTGTGCAGGGCCTGCCCGGACAGGTTGAAACGCCAGTAGAGACGCAACCAGAAAGCGTCCTTGATTACGCCATCGGCCTGCAATCGATTGAGTACGCCGGTCGGCGTCGAACCGGCCGGAACGTCCAGCAGTTGTTCCTGAGCCACCTCGAGCGGTTGGTTCAGCGCCTGGTACTGCTGCCAGAACGCAAAGCCGAACAGCAAACCTGCCAGGACAACCGCTGTTTCCAGCAACACCAATATTTTTCGGATCAAAATCAGATATCCAGAAGGGTGCGAGCAATACCTTGCAGTTTACGGGTGAGCGGCCCGACCGGCCAGTTCAACGCTGCAAAGCTGCAAACCGGCCAGACGCCGTACACGCTGTTGCATAGAAACACTTCGTCTGCCGATTCAAGGTCAGACATGTGCAGGTCACGGATATCGACAGTCAGCCCCAGCTTTGGTGCCTGATCCAGCAATTCGGCACGCATCACACCTGCGACCCCGCAGCGGCTGAGATCAGCAGTCAGCAAACGGCCCTGACTGACCAGAAACAGGTTGCTGTAGACACCCTCTATCAGTCGTCCTGACGTGTCACGCATCAAGCCCTCGGCGTGCTCGCTGTCACTCCACTCGGAGCGGGCCAGTACCTGCTCCAGACGATTGAGGTGCTTGAGGCCGGCCAGAAGCGGTTGTTCCGCCAGACGCGTCTGGCAGGCAAACAGGCGCACGCCCTGCTCGGCATGCACACCCGGATAGGCTGGCGCAGGGCCGCCCTGCAGGATTCGACGCGATTGGGCATTGGGGGCAGGAGCGTAGCCGCGCTGGCTGTCGCCACGGGTCAGGATGAGCTTCATGACCCCATCACCAAGCTCTGCAGCGAAGCGGGTCATTTCAGCACGGATCAGCGCGTGATCGGTTGCGATCGACAAGCGCGCGCAGCCGCTTTCGAGACGCTGCAGATGACGCTCCAGAAGCAATGGCTGCCCGGCCTTGACGACGATGGTTTCAAACAGTCCATCGCCGTAGGCCAGCCCTCGGTCCTTGAGGGACAAGGCGTCTGCGGGGCAGCCATCGACCCAGTCGGGCATTACTCGGCGAACCGACGGAATACCAGCGAGCCGTTGGTGCCACCAAAGCCGAAGGAGTTCGACAGAACGACGTCGATCGGCATGCGGCGCGCTTCGTGAGGCACGAAGTCCAGATCGCAGCCTTCGCTTGGCTCATCCAGGTTGATGGTCGGCGGAGCCACCTGATCAACCATTGCCAGGACGCTGAAGATCGCTTCGACAGCACCGGCAGCGCCCAGCAGGTGGCCGGTCATCGACTTGGTCGAACTGACTGCCAGCTTGTAGGCGTGATCACCGAATACCGACTTGATCGCAGAAGCTTCGGCCAGATCGCCTGCAGGCGTCGACGTACCGTGTGCGTTGATGTACTGCACCTGATCGGGATTGACCTTGGCATCACGCAACGCATTGACGATGCAGCGTGCAGCACCGGCGCCGTCATCAGGTGGCGAGGTCATGTGATAAGCGTCGCCGCTCATGCCGAACCCGACCAGCTCTGCATAAATGGTCGCGCCACGCGCCTTGGCGTGCTCAAGCTCTTCGAGCACCATGGCACCGGCACCGTCGGACAGGACGAAGCCATCACGGCCCTTGTCCCAGGGACGACTGGCGCGGGTCGGGTCATCGTTGCGGGTCGACAGCGCACGCGCTGCACCGAAGCCGCCCAGACCGAGTCCACAGGCGGCCATTTCAGCGCCACCGGCGATCATCACGTCCGCTTCGTCATAGGCGATGTTGCGAGCCGCCATGCCGATGCAGTGGGTTGCAGTCGTGCAAGCCGTCGCGATGGAGTAATTGGGTCCCTGTGCGCCCAGGTGGATCGACAGGAAACCGGAAATCATATTGATGATCGAGCCAGGAACGAAGAACGGTGAAATCCGTCCCGGACCCTGCTCGTGCAGCAGGCGACTGCTGTTTTCGATATTGGTCAGACCACCGATGCCCGACCCCATGGCAACGCCGATGCGCTCACGGTTTGCATCAGTGACTTCGAGGCCTGCATTACGCACGGCCTGAAAGCTGGCCGCAAGGCCATACTGAATAAAGAGATCGAGGCGGCGCGCTTCTTTGGGCGCGAGGTATTCTTCGACGTTGAAACCCTTGACCGAGCCGCCGAAGCGGGTGGTGAAGGCTGACAAGTCCGTGTGCTCGATAAGGCCAATGCCACTGCGGCCCGCCAGAATGCCTTGCCAACTGCTGGGCACGTCATTGCCCAGTGGCGAAAGCATGCCCATCCCGGTGACCACGACGCGTCTACGCGACACAGGACTCTCCTTCTCTCTTGTTTACGGAACAATCACAGCGTTTTTTAAAGAAAAAACCGCACGCCGGTTAAAGCAGTGCGGTTTTCCCGTGACAGCAGTCAGCGATTACAAATCTTAAGCCTGATGGCTAGTGACGTAGTCGATTGCTGCTTGAACGGTAGTGATCTTTTCCGCTTCTTCGTCAGGGATTTCGGTCTCGAATTCCTCTTCCAGAGCCATTACCAGCTCGACGGTGTCCAGGGAGTCAGCGCCCAGGTCCTCAACGAAAGAAGCAGTGTTGACAACCTCTTCTTGTTTGACGCCAAGTTGCTCTGCAACGATTTTCTTGACGCGCTCTTCGATGGATGTGGTGCTCATACCTAGTTTTAACTCCTAGTGGAAATGTTCAGGCATCTGGCCAGTGGGTAAGTGTATAGAAGAGGTTTTGCGAATTTCAAGCTTAACGCTCTCCCCTTTTATGCCCAACCGTACCTTTGCCCATTCATAGATTGCAGCTTTATAACGGATTTTAGACAGCTCGTATGACATTTTTTTGAAACAGGTCGTCACATTAGCTCATGTACATGCCGCCGTTAACAGGGATTGTGGCCCCGGTAACGTAGCCTGCGCCTTCGGACGCAAGAAAAGCGACTACGTGCGCAATCTCTTCGGCTTGCCCCAAACGGCCCAGGGGTATCTGGGTAATCAGTGACTCACGCTGAGCCTCAGGCAGCTCACGCGTCATGTCGGTATCGATAAAACCCGGTGCCACCGAATTCACGGTGACCGCCCGCGAGCCCACTTCACGGGCCAGAGCCCGACTGAAGCCTTCCAGACCGGCCTTCGCGGAAGCATAGTTTACTTGACCGGCGTTGCCCATGGCACCCACAACCGAACCAATGCTGATAATACGCCCCCAACGCGCCTTGGTCATACCACGCAAAACGCCCTTGGAAAGACGGAAAAGGCTGTTCAGATTGGTGTTGACGACGTCATACCATTCGTCATCTTTCATGCGCATCATCAGGTTATCACGGGTGATACCGGCGTTATTGACCAGAATCAACGGTGCGCCGACGCGCTCCTGAATGGTGGACAGAACCGAATTCACAGACTCGGCGTCGCAGACATCCAGCATCAGGCCAAAGCCTTCGATGCCGTTTTCCTTGAACGTCGTACTGATGCGCTCGGCGCCGGACTCTGACGTCGCGGTACCCACGACAACAGCACCGTTGCGTCCCAATTCCAGAGCAATGGCTTGGCCAATGCCGCGACTTGCACCGGTTACCAGTGCCACTTTACCTTGAAGGCTCATGCAGGCTTCTCCTAATCAGGCCAGTGCCGCGCGCGCGGCGGCAAAGGCGTCCGGGGTATCAAGGTTGTAGGTCATCACGCCGTCGGCGCAACGTTTGTTCAGACCGGCCAGCACTTTGCCCGGACCGCATTCCACGAGCTGGGTCGCACCGCGGCTCGCCAGGCATTGAATGGACTCGACCCAACGCACCGGCTTGTACAACTGCTCCAGCAAATCACGCTTGAGCGTCGCCAGATCACTGACGGCACTGGCGCTGACGTTCTGTACCAGCGCAATTTCCGGCGCTTGCCATTCGATGGCTTCAACGGCCTCGGCGAAACGCTCGGCGGCCGGGCGCATCAGTTCGCAGTGCGATGGCACGCTGACCGGCAATGGCAAGGCGCGCTTGGCGCCACGGGCCTTGCACAGCTCCATGGCACGCTTGACGGCCTCGGCGGAACCGGCGATCACCACTTGACCCGGCGAGTTGAAATTCACCGCGCTGACGACTTCACCCTGTGCCGCTTCGGCGCAGGCTGCAATAACGTCAGCATCATCCAGACCCAGAATGGCGGCCATGCCGCCCTGACCCGCCGGCACCGCTTCCTGCATCAACTGGCCGCGACGCTCGACAAGCTTTACGGCGTCGGCCAGGCTCAGGCTTTGCGCGGCTACCAGTGCGCTGTATTCACCCAGACTGTGACCGGCGACGAATGCAGGAACCGCACCGCCCTCGGCCAGCCACACGTGCCACAAGGCAACGGAAGCGGTCAGAATGGCCGGCTGGGTCTTGTCGGTCTGGTTGAGCAGCTCGGCAGGACCGTTCTGAGTCAATGCCCACAGGTCGTAGCCGAGGGCTTCGGAAGCCTGCTCGAAAGTGTCGAGGATCAGCGGATGGTGCGCGCCTTGCTCGGCGAGCATACCGAGCGATTGCGATCCTTGACCCGGAAAGACGAATGCGAGGGATGCAGACATTTGACAAGCCTCTGAATTATTGTCGCCAAAATGGGCGTCCGGACAGGCCGAACGCGGGAATTCTAATGTACATGACTGATCGGTTGGATGACTGACCAGTCTGATGCGTCACATTTTCAGGTTCGGCCGTCCTGAAACATCGTCTCAAGCCGCCCCTTCAAACGCTGTGGCAGGTTTTCACGGGATTCGACGACCGCTCGCTGAATCGCACTCTGAAAACCTGAAACACTTGCAGAACCGTGGCTTTTCACCACGACCCCCTGCAATCCGAGCAGGCTCGCACCATTATGACGGGCGGGCGCCAGATCGGTCTGCAAACGCCTCAACAAGGGCAACGCCAGCGCGCCGACCGCTCTGCTGAGCAGATTGCGCTGGAACAGCGTCTCGATTCTGGCCGCAATCATGGTCGCCAGACCCTCACTCGACTTGAGCAACACGTTGCCGACGAAACCATCACACACCACCACGTCAGCCTCTCCCCTGTACAACCCGTCGCCTTCGACATAGCCAATGTAGTTAAGCCCCGAGGCAGCCTGTAAAAGACCGGCAGCACGCTTGACCTGCTGATTGCCCTTGATGTCTTCAGTGCCCACATTGAGCAAGGCCACTCTGGGCGTTGCGACACCAAGGATCTCGGCAAGCACCGAGCCCATTACCGCAAACTGATAGAGCGCCTCGGCGCTGCAATCGACGTTCGCCCCCAGGTCCAGCAACTGGCAATGACCCGAGCGAGTAGGAATAGCTGCGATCATTGCCGGGCGGTCGATCCCTGGCAAGGTCTTGAGCACAAACCGCGAAAGCGCCATCAGCGCACCGGTATTGCCGGCACTGACACATGCCTGGGCCTGACCGCTGGCCACCAGCTCGAGAGCAACGCGCATGGAAGAGTCAGGCTTGCCACGCAACGCCTGAGACGGACGCTCGTCCATCGCAATCGCTTCACTGGCATGAATGACACGCAGGCGCGAACGATCCACGGCTTCATGAGCAGAGACGAGTTCTTCAATAAGGGAGGCTTGGCCGACAAGGGCCAGGTGAAGCGAGGGAGTAGCTGTCAGGCACGCGAGGCTTGCCTGAACAATGTTGCGGGGACCGAAGTCCCCGCCCATTGCGTCGATCGCGATGATCGGAGCGGACAAGAAATTACTCGTCAGCGCCCTTGTCGATCACTTTACGACCACGGTATACGCCTTCTGGCGATACGTGGTGACGCAGGTGAATTTCACCAGTGGTCTTTTCTACCGACAGAGTGCTTGCCTCAAGAGCGTCGTGCGAACGACGCATGTCACGGGCAGAGCGGGATTTTTTGTTCTGCTGAACAGCCATAATTGATTAACTCCTAAACGTTTGGGTCACGCTTTAACTGCGCCAATACACTGAACGGGTTGGACCGCGTTACCTCGTCCACGCTCGGTTCGGGCTCATCGAGACCCGCCGGTTGCTGGCATTCTTCAGGATGATGAGCAGGCACAATGGGCAAGGCGAGCAATAGCTCCTCCTCGATCAATGCCAGCAGATCCAAAGGATCTTCGCCCAGTTCCAGCACGTCATAACCTTTCGGTAACGACTGGGTATTCGCACCCTCCTTCACCACAACGTAACTGCATTCGCTGTGGATCGGCAGGGTCACCAGCTCAAGACAACGCTGGCAAACCATCTTGACCGGGACGTCTATCGAACTGTGGATAACCACAGAACGGCGTTCGTCACGCTCAAAAACGAATTTCGCCTGCACCGTACCGACAGTGTCGGCAAGCGGGTCGCAGAGTCTCTTCAGATCGCCCAGCAGCACTTCACCCTGAAGGGTAGTGCCGCGATCGGACAATTTGCGCGGGTCAACGTGAGATGGAATCGGGTCATTCAACATAGGCGCAGCATTCTAGGGATGCCCCCCGGGCATGTCAAAGGAAATTCAGGCCTGTTCGTCACTCCGACCACTCTTTAGAATCAACGCTCAGCCTACGGAGAACCGCATGCCATCCCTGCTCCTCGCTTCCAGCTCCTCATACCGCCGCGAACTGCTCGCCCGCCTGCGCCTGCCATTCACCTGCAGGTCTCCGGATATCGATGAAAGCCGGCGACCGGACGAGGCCGCATTCGACCTCGTACAGCGCCTTGCCCGGGAGAAAGCCGAAGCACTCACTGCAGAGCATCATCACCACCTGATCATCGGCTCCGACCAGGTCGCCGTCCTTGACGAACAGGTCCTGGGCAAGCCGCACAGCTTCGAACGCGCACTGGAACAGCTGACGGCGGCGAGCGGCAAAAGCGTGACCTTCCTGACCGGCCTGGCCCTGTTCAACAGCTCGACCGGCGAGTGCCAGGTCGACTGCGTGCCTTTTACAGTGCACATGCGCGAACTCGACCGGGCCAGCATCGAACGCTACCTGCATGCCGAACAGCCCTATGACTGCGCGGGCAGCTTCAAGGCAGAAGGCCTTGGCGTCAGCCTGTTTCGCAGCACCGAAGGCAGCGACGCGACCAGCCTGATCGGTCTCCCCCTGATACGTCTGGTGGACATGCTAATAAAGGAAGGCGTCAGCGTACCCTGACACTCAGACAAAGAACCCGGCCAGTGGCCGGGTTCTTTATATCTGCATCAAGCCATCAACGCAGGCTTGGGCCGTTGAAACCGACCAGCATGGCAATTCGCTCGGCGATGCTGGTGCCCAGCTTTTTCGAAAAGCGATCAAAAGGCGACTCTTCGACGGTGTACTCGACGATGTCCTTCTCCTTGATCACATCCCGCGCGACATAGCTCGCACTGCCCAACCCATCCACCAGACCGAGCGCAACAGCCTGCTCGCCGGTCCAGATCAGCCCGGAGAACAGCTCTGGGTGGTCCTTGTCCTTCAAGCGGTCGCCACGACCCTGTTTGACACTGGCAATGAACTGGCGATGAGTCGTGTCCAGCACACCCTGCCAGAACTGCGTTTCGTCAGCCTTCTGTGGCTGGAACGGGTCAAGGAACGCCTTGTGCTCGCCGGAGGTATAGGTACGACGATCAACGCCGAGCTTGTCCATGGCTCCGACAAAGCCGAAACCTGCTGCCGTCACACCGATCGACCCCACCAGACTGGCCTTGTCGGCATAGATCTGGTCAGCGGCGCTGGCGATGTAATAAGCGCCCGAAGCACCGAGATCGGTAATGACCGCATACACCTTGATGTCCGGCTTCGCCGCGCGCAGGCGACGGATTTCGTCGTAGACATAGCCCGACTGCACAGGACTGCCGCCCGGGCTGTTGATACGCAGAATCACACCCTTGGTCTTTTCATCCTCGAAGGCCTTCTGCAGCGCAGTGACGATGTTCTCGGCACTGGCCGCCTCCTTGTCGGCAATCACGCCCTGCACATCGATCAGCGCAGTGTGACTGGAACGGCGCGAAGTGCCGCCCTCGAAATCCAGCATCGGAACGATCACTGCAACAAACAGGAACGCGAACGTCAGCAGCTTGAAAAAGATCCCCCAGCGACGCGCGCGGCGCTGTTCCTGAACACTGGCCAGCAGCGTCTTTTCAAGAAGCTTCCAGCTTTTAGCCTCTTCCCTGCCATTGATGCCCTCGTCCGCGCTTTGCGAAACGGGTGCCTTCCATTCGTCAGACATGTTCCAATCACTCCAACCCGAAAACTAGACGCTGCGCCCGTTCAACCAGGTGCGCAGCTCGGAAAAATGCTCGATAGCCAGCCGCGGCTCGAACTGGCGCAGCGACTCCAGCGGCTGAGCGCCATAACCCACCGCAACCGAATCCATACCCGCGTTGCGAGCCATCAGCAGATCGAACGAAGCATCGCCGATCATCAGCGAACGCTGCGGCGTAACCCCGCAGTGCGCCATGATCTCGTTCAACATCAGCGGATCAGGCTTGCTGGCGGTCTCGTCGGCCGCGCGGGTAGCATCGAAGTAATCCAGCCAGCCATTGGCCTTCAGCACCCGATCGAGCCCGCGACGCGCCTTGCCGGTAGCGACCGCCAGACGATAGCCGTCCTCGCGAAACGCCTGTATCGATTCCACCACACCGTCGAACAGCGGCGACGGCACGCTATCCATTGCCATGTAACTGTCCGCGTAGTGCTGCCGAAATTCGATCAACTGATTGCCACTGATCTGCGGATACAGGGTTCGAATCGCCTCGGGCAGCCCCAGACCGATAATCCCCTTGATCGCCGTATCGTCGCGCACTTCAAGATCGGTCTCGATGGCCGCCGTGCGCATCGACAGGATGATGCGCCCGACCGAGTCGGCCAGTGTGCCGTCCCAGTCGAAAATCAACAGATCGTAATCACGGCGCACTCAGACGCTCCACTGTTTTGGCCCACATGTCATCGACAGGCGCCTGCACATTAAGTTTGCTGCCATCGGGCATCGGCACCGTCAGCATGTAGGCATGCAGAAACAGACGCTTGCCGCCCAGATCGCGAATTTCGCGACTGAAATTCTCGTCACCGTACTTGGTGTCACCTGCTATGGCATGCCCCGCATGCAAGGTGTGCACACGGATCTGGTGAGTCCGCCCGGTGACCGGCTTGGCTTCGACCATGGTGGCGAAGTCACCGAAACGACGCAGCACCTTGAAAATCGTCAGGGCTTCCTTGCCCTCTTCATTCACTTCGACCATGCGCTCGCCGGAGCGCAGGTTGCTTTTCATCAATGGCGCACGCACCTGCTTCAGCGCCGTTGCCCAGTTACCGCGGACCAGCGCCATGTAGCGCTTGTCGACGCCGTCGCCGCGCAGGGCTTCGTGCAGATGCCGCAGCATGCTGCGTTTCTTGGCGATCATCAGCAGACCGGATGTATCGCGATCAAGGCGGTGCACCAGCTCGAGCTCCTTGGCATCCGGGCGCAACTGGCGGAACGCTTCGATCACGCCAAAGCTCAGGCCGCTGCCGCCATGCACGGCAATACCTGCAGGCTTGTTGAGCACGATAAGCGCCTTGTCTTCATAGACAATCGCCGCTTCGAGACGCTGCAGCAGCGCCTGCGCAACCGGCACGGGCTCGTCGCGCTCAGGCACGCGCACAGGAGGAATGCGCACGATATCGCCTGCCTGCAACTTGTACTCCGGCTTGATCCGCCCCTTGTTCACACGCACTTCGCCTTTGCGCAAAATGCGGTAAATCAAGGTTTTGGGCACACCCTTGAGATAAGTGATCAGAAAGTTATCGATGCGTTGACCGGCAAGTTCCGGGGCAACCTCAACCAGCTGGACGCCGGGGGTTGGAGGGGCAATATTCGTCATGCCGCAAATGATAACAATTTTTTATGGATTTGAAGCACTTAATGATTGCTGCTATAGTCGCGAACGCCGCCAAAAGCGGCCGGACAGCGGACCAACGGTTGACAACCGGCCCTGACCAACGCAATTCACAAGGACGGGAGGCCGTCCTACGCGGTGTTCGGTGACAACGGAGCACGCTGAAAACGTAACAAGCGCAGGTGACATGAGGCCGGAAACACGCCTGACAGCAGAGCAGACAGCTCGTGGCCAGTGCGGACAGTTCATGGCCAGTTCACAAAGTGCAGTCGCTTTCAGACGCTACGAGCGAATGCTTCGGGAACAACGCCTCAAGCCATGATGCGCGACCTTCCCTATCGAAGGTCGCGGTAAATGCCAACCCGCTGCGGATTCTGCGCGCGGCAGCACCCGAATTATCAGGGATACGTGTAGGGTGGAGACGCACAACCATCGGACTGTGTAGCACAAGGCTTGTTCTAGACGCTTCATCTCGTCCGCTACCGATGGTCGATTCCTCCTCCTGACAAAGCTTTTGCTGAAAGGGGTGTCTTATGCCACCACAGCAAGCAGGAAACGTCGTCGCGACCCTCCGCCCCCTCTGGGCGAGGACCTCGCTAGACACTGGAGTGTCCAACCACTCCTGACGTGCCCTGACACCGACCGTGAGAAGTCGTGTGTGCCGAACGCCGTTTCCGGCAGCCCGGAAACCGACGGTACTACATGAAAAGAATGCTGATTAACGCAACTCAACCCGAAGAGTTGCGTGTTGCACTGGTAGACGGCCAGCGCCTCTACGACCTGGACATCGAGTCAGGTGCACGCGAGCAGAAGAAGGCCAACATCTATAAAGGCCGAATCACTCGCATCGAACCCAGCCTTGAGGCTGCCTTTGTCGATTTCGGCTCTGAGCGCCACGGCTTTCTGCCCCTCAAGGAAATCTCCCGCGAGTACTTCAAGAAAGCCCCTGAAGGCCGCGTCAACATCAAGGACGTCCTGAGCGAAGGCCAGGAAGTCATCGTTCAGGTCGAGAAAGAAGAACGTGGCAACAAGGGCGCAGCCCTGACCACCTTCATCAGCCTTGCCGGCCGCTACCTGGTTCTGATGCCCAACAACCCTCGTGCCGGCGGCATCTCGCGTCGTATCGAAGGTGAAGAGCGCAACGAACTGCGTGAAGCCCTCAATGGCCTGATCGCGCCAGCCGACATGGGTCTGATCGTTCGTACTGCAGGCCTGGGCCGCAGCAGCGAAGAAATGCAGTGGGACCTCGATTACCTGCTGCAACTGTGGACCGCCATCAAGGAAGCGTCCCTCGATCGCTCCGCCCCTTTCCTTATCTACCAGGAAAGCAACGTCATCATCCGCGCTATCCGCGACTACCTGCGTCAGGATATCGGTGAAGTCCTGATCGACAGCATCGAAGCCCAGGAAGAAGCACTGACCTTCATCCGTCAGGTGATGCCGCAGTACGCCAGCAAGATCAAGCTTTACGAAGACAGCGTCCCGCTGTTCAACCGCTTCCAGATCGAAAGCCAGATCGAAACCGCCTTCCAGCGCGTTGTCGAACTGCCTTCCGGCGGCTCCATCGTCATCGATCCGACCGAAGCCCTGGTGTCCATCGACATCAACTCGGCGCGCGCCACCAAAGGCAGCGACATCGAAGAAACTGCCCTGCAGACCAACCTTGAAGCGGCTGAGGAAATCGCCCGTCAACTGCGTCTGCGTGACATCGGCGGCCTGATCGTCATCGACTTCATCGACATGACGCCGGCCAAGAACCAGCGCGCCGTGGAAGAGAAAGTCCGCGAAAGCCTGGAAGCCGACCGTGCCCGCGTGCAGATCGGTCGTATTTCGCGCTTCGGCCTGCTGGAAATGTCCCGTCAGCGCCTGCGTCCATCGCTGGGCGAAAGCAGCGGCATCGTCTGCCCTCGCTGCAACGGCACCGGCATCATCCGTGATGTTGAATCGCTGTCGCTGGCCATCCTGCGCCTGATCGAAGAAGAAGCCCTGAAAGACCGCACTGCCGAAGTGCGCGCTCAGGTGCCGATCCCGGTCGCCGCCTTCCTGCTCAACGAAAAACGCAACTCGATCACCAAGATCGAACTGCGCACCCGTGCCCGCATCATCATTCTGCCGAACGATCAGCTGGAAACGCCGCACTTCGAAGTTCAGCGTCTGCGTGATGACAGCCCTGAAGCGCACAGCAGCCAGACCAGCTACGAAATCGCTGCTGCCGCTGCCGAAGTGGAAGAAATTGCCCCGCTGGCCGCCGCAACCCGCACCCTGGTTCGTCAGGAAGCAGCCGTCAAGACTGCCCCGGCTCGTGCCAATGCTCCGGTCCCGGTAGAAGCCGCAGCCCCTGCACCAACGCCTGCACCGGCACCCGCCGCTCACGAGCCAAGCCTGTTCAAGGGTCTGGTGAAATCCCTGGTCAGCCTGTTCGCGACCAAGGAAGAGCCTGTTGCTCCGGTCGTGGTCGAGAAACCTGTTGCAGAACAGCGTCCAGCCCGCAACGAAGAACGCCGCAACGGCCGCCAGCAGAGCCGTGGCCGCAACAATCGCCGCGACGAAGAGCGCAAGCCTCGTGAAGAACGCGCCCCCCGCGAAGAACGTGCAGAGCGCGCACCTCGCGAAGAGCGTGCGCCGCGTGAGGAACGTGCACCTCGTGAAGAGCGCACCGTTCGCGAACCGCGTGAAGCCCGCGAGGAGTCGACACCGCGCGAAGAGCGTCCAGCCCGTACCACCCGCGAGCGCAAGCCACGTGAAGCGCGCGAAGATCGCCCGGTTCGCGAACTGCGCGAGCCTCTGGATGCAGCACCTGCGGTGAGCCTCGCTCGTGAGGAGCGCCCTGAACGCGCACCACGCGAAGAGCGCCAGCCGCGCGCACCTCGTGAAGAACGTCAACCACGCGCCGAACAGGCCGCGGCTGCCGTGAGCGAAGAAGAGGAAGTGCTGCTCAACGAAGAGCAGACCAACGACGAGAACCAGGAAGGCAACGACGGTAGCGAAGGCGACCGCCCTCGCCGCCGCTCGCGTGGCCAGCGTCGTCGCAGCAATCGTCGTGAGCGTCAGCGCGATGCCAATGGCAACGTGATCGAAGGCTCCGAAGAGAACGGCAACGAAGAAGAAGGCAGCGCCACCGACCTGTCGGCGGGTCTGGGCTTCACCGCCGCAGCTTCCGCTGCCAGCAGCGTGATCAGCGCGCCTGCCGAAGCCGACGCGCATCAGCAGGCCGAACGTGCCAACAGCAACGCAGCCACTGCGGACGCCGAGCCTGTGCATCAGGAAACTGCTGCCGAAGCGCCTGTGACTGAAACGTCAGTAGCTGAAACGCCAGCCACCGAAGCACCGGTTGCCGAAAAAGCACAGACCGTTGCCGAGCCGACTGTCGAAGCACCGGCCGTTGAAGCCCCTGTGGCAGACGATGCTCCTGTAGCGCAGCCTGCTCCAGAGGTTGAAGTTCAGCCGGCAGCGGTCGAAGCACCTGCGATTGCTGCACAGTCCGAACTGTTCGAAGCACCTCACGCAGAACGCGTAGTGCCGTTCAAGCCGACGCCAGAGCCAGCACCACAGGCGCCGGTCGAAGCAGCGGCTCATGAGGAAGTGCCAGCCACTGAATCATCCGAACTGCCAACGCCTGCACCTGCTGCTGTCGTCGAGCCGGTAGCGCTGAAAGAAGAACCTGCTCCTTACGTCGCGCCTCAGCCGGTCGTTGAAGAACAGGCTCCGGCCCCACAAGAGCAGGCACCTGCGGCGGTAGAAGCAGCGCCTGCACCAGTGGTCAGCAGCACGGGCCGCGCACCGAACGATCCTCGTGAAGTTCGTCGCCGCAAGCGTGAAGAAGAAGCACGTCGTCAACAGGAAGCCGCTGCTGCCAGCGCTCCAGTCGTCGAGGCGGCGCCTGCTGCCGCTGAAGCAGAATCGGCCCAGCCTTCACCGGCAGCCGAGGAAAAGACCGAAGAAGCGGCAACTGAGCAACCAGCAGTTAAACCGCAACATGAAGCCGAGAAAGAAAACGAGCCTAAACCCCTCGTCTAACCCCGGCCCATGAAAAAGCCCCGCCTGTGCAAACAGGCGGGGCTTTTTCATGTCCGTTGATTGAGGCTTGCACCACGCTCATCTTCAATACGCGGCGCTTGATCTGATCTCTTCGCGAGCGAGCTCCCTCTCACAAGAGACCATCCCCAGGCTATCAGTAGAGGTTCGGCTCCATTTCCAGCTCGACACCAAAACGTTCAGCGATGTCGGTCTGTATACGGCGCGCCAGACTTAGTAGCTGCAAGCCACTGGCCTGCCCATAGTTGACCAGCACCAGCGACTGGAGCTTGTGCACGCCGGCGTCACCATCGCGATAGCCCTTCCAGCCTGCCTGCTCGATCAGCCACCCGGCCGCCAGCTTCACTCGACCATCGTCCTGCGGGTAGCCGACGACGCCTGGGTGCTGCTGTTTGATCGTTGCGTACAGTTCGGCAGTGATAATCGGGTTTTTGAAGAAACTGCCGGCATTGCCCAGCATTGCTGGGTCAGGCAGCTTTTCACTGCGAATGGCGCAGATCGCACGGCTGACATCGAACGGCGTCGGCCGATCGATACCCTGCTCGTCGAGACGCTGACGAACCGGGCCATATTCGAGGTGCAGGCGAGCTACGCGACTGAGCTTGAAACGCACACGCAGGATCAACCAGCGCGCGACCTGATGCTTGAACACGCTGTCGCGGTAGCCGAACGCACAGTCCTGCAGAGAAAACTCGCGCAATTCGCCGGTTTCACGATCCAGCGCAGTCAGGCTATGGAAGACATCCTTGATCTCGACGCCATAAGCACCGATGTTCTGCATGGGTGCCGCGCCAACGGTGCCTGGGATCAGACTGAGGTTTTCCAGCCCCGCCAGCCCCAGCTCCAGACAGGACTGCACGAACGGATGCCAGGGCTCGCCAGCTTCTGCCTCGACAATCGACTCGAGACAGTCCTCGTGCACGATGCGAATGCCGCGGCTGGCCATGCGCACCACCAATGACTGCACGTCAGCGCTGAGCAGCAGGTTGCTGCCACCACCAATCACCAGCAGCGGCACGTCATGCCTGGCCGAGTAGGCCAGCGCCTCGCGAACATCATCATCGCTGTGCGCTTCGGCAAACAACCGGGCCTGAACATCCACACCGAACGTATTGAACGGCTTGAGGGAAATCGCTGATTGCACCTGCAAGCTCATGCCCTCGCCTTCCCGGAACACTGGACGAAGCGCATCAACCCTCCAGCAAGCGCCTTACGCGCTCCAGGTCTTCGGGGGTATCGACGCCACCGGGTGGCGCTTCAAGCGCGTCGGCAACGTGAATTCGCACGCCATTCCACAGCGCCCGCAATTGTTCCAGGCTTTCGGTGTTTTCCAGCCAGCACGGGCCCCAACTGACGAAGTCATGCAGGAAACCCGCACGATAAGCGTAGATCCCGATGTGCCGACGATAAGGCACGCCGGCAGGCAGCTGGTCGCGATTTGCTGCAAGCGCATCGCGCGCCCACGGCAAGGGAGCCCGGCTGAACGTCAGCGCCAGGCCGTTGATGTCCGTAGCCACCTTGACGATATTGGGGTTGAACAACGCGGCCACGTCGTCGATAGGCTCGGCCAGCGTGGACATGCCGGCTTCGGGATGGGCGGCCAGATTGGACGCCACCTGATCGATCACCGCAGGCGGGATCATCGGCTCGTCGCCCTGCACATTGACGACAATCGCGTCAGCCGCCAGGCCCAATTGCGCGGCCACCTCGGCCAGACGATCGGTGCCGGAGTTGTGATCGTCGCGCGTCAGCAGCACTTGGGCACCAAAAGCCTGACAGGCTTCGACAATGCGCGCATCGTCGGTGGCAATCACCACGCGTTCGGCGCTGCTCTTGCAGGCCTGCTCCCAGACCAATTGAACCATGGGTTTGCCAGCAATGGTTTTCAGCGGCTTGCCCGGAAAGCGGCTGGAGCCGTAGCGCGCAGGAATGACAACGGTAAACGCTGCGGTCATTTTTCCAGCCGCTCGTCGGTGCTCAGGGTGCGAGCTTCGCTTTCGAGCATCACCGGGATGCCGTCGCGCACCGGATAGGCAAGGCCTGCGCCCTTGCTGATCAGCTCGGTCTTGTCGGCGCTAAGCTTCAATGGTCCCTTGCAGACAGGGCAAGCGAGGATATCGAGTAGTTTGGTGTCCATAGGAGATCCTGAAGCAATCATGGAGAAAGACGTAGCAGTTGCTGGTCGAACCAACCGACAAAGGCATCGGAAGGTACTGCATCCACTGCCAGATACCACCAGTCATCAGCGGCAAAGGCACGACACTTCACCGCATCCTTCTCGGTCATGACCAAGGGCAGCGCGGGTGCAAATGTCAGCGCTTGAGCACTGTAGACAGCATGGTCGGCGAACGCGTGAGGCACCGGTCGCCAGTGTAATCCTTCGAGGGTATTGAAGAAACGTCGGGGATTGCCGATTCCGGCGACCGCATGCAGCGCCTGCCCGGCCGGGAAATAATCCACTGGCTGACGTTCGCCACTGCGCAGATTGATCAGTGCCGAAGGCTTGAGCCTGAAGGCATAGCCGTCGTCCCTGTCAGCCGTGGCACCGTTATAAAGCAAGGCGTCGACACTGTTCAGCCGCTCGGCCGGTTCGCGTAACGGCCCGGCAGGCAGACAACGGCGATTGCCCAGACCACGGGCGGCATCGATCAGCACCAGTTCCAGGTCGCGGGCCAGCCGGTAATGCTGCAAGCCGTCGTCGGAAAGAATCACATCCAGCGATTCGGCAGCGAGCAAGGCTTGTACGGCGCGACTGCGATCCGGATCGATCATCAGCGGCACACCGCAGCGCTGCACGATGAGCAACGGCTCGTCCCCCGCCTCGCTGGCACTTTGTTCAGGCAGGACACGCCACGGCAGGCTTGGCGGTTTGGCGCCGTAGCCACGGCTGACCACACCGACACGCAAACCGCGACGGCGGCAATGCTCGATCATCCAGAGAATCAACGGCGTCTTGCCCGTGCCACCGACGGTGATATTACCCACCACAATGACCGGCACCGGCGCTCGATAGATATCACCTTCGCCCGCCAGAAACCGCGCCCGTTTGCGCTCTACGACACGCCGGTAAAGACCTTCGAGCGGGCGCAACAGCGCCAGCGCAGGGTGGCCCTTGTACCAGGCGTCGAGCAAACGGTCAGTGAATGCCATCAGTTAGCCGGTGTGGCCTCGACAGTGGTCATGCGCAGATGACTGAAGCCCAGCTTGCCCGCCGCATCCATGGCCGTGATGACCGACTGGTGCGGGGTCTTGCCGTCGGCGCTGATCGACAGCGGCAGGCTGGTATCGCCCCCCGACTCGCGCTGCAGCGCCTCGATCAGCGTCGCCAGGTCGTTTTTCGGCAACAACTGATTGTTCAGCGAGAAAATCCCGTCGGCGTTGATGGCAATGTCCAGCTGTTTGGCGCTGGCGTCCACGTCCGGCGTTCCGGTGACGGCCTGGGGCAGATCCACCCGCAACTGGGTTTCACGGGTAAAGGTGGTCGTCACAATGAAGAACAGCAGCAGGATGAACACCACATCAATCAGAGAGACCAGATTGATGTCGATGTTTTCCCGGGGTCTGCGACGGCGAAATTTCACTTCTTCTTGCCCCCGCCCGCTCTGGCCAGCGACTTGAGATCGATCTTGGCGTCGATCAGATCGACATCGCGGTCGCCCTGCACCACTTCAACCAGACGAATGGCCTGTTGTTCCATGCCGACTACCAGCTCATCGACGCGGCTCTGCAGAAAGCGATGAAAGAAAATCGCCGGGATCGCTACGATAAGACCCGACGCGGTACAGATCAGCGCCTTGGAAATACCACCTGCCAGCACACCGGCATTGGCGGTGGCCCCGGAGCTGTTGAACGAGCCGAAGATATCGATCATGCCCAGCACCGTGCCGAGCAAACCAAGCAACGGCGCCATGGCAGCGATCGAGCCCAGTGCGCTGAGGTAGCGCTCCAGTTCATGAATGACCCGGGCAGCGGCTTCTTCGATGCATTCCTTCATGATCTCGCGACCATGCCTGGAATTGGCCAGCCCTGCGGCAAGGATTTCGCCCAGCGGCGAGTCAGCGCGCAGCTGCTTGAGCTTTTCGCTGTCCAGCTTCTGTTCCTGAATCCACTGCCAGACCTGCCCGAGCAGGTGCGGTGGCGTGATACGGCTGGCACGCAACGTCCACAAGCGCTCGATGATGATGCCGGCGGCGGCGATGGAGCTCAGAATAATCGGCAGCATCATCCAGCCGCCAGATTTGACCAGTTCCCACACAGTGATCACTCCCTCGAAAAATTGGCGCCACTCTACCATAGGGTCGCCAAGTGCCGAACGCCGAGATCGATATCCATTCACTCAATCACGCCAGAAGCGCCGTTGCGCGCGCTCGGCCTGTGGCGTTCCGAATGTCCCCAGTTGCAGACGGACCGCGCCCAGCTCGGCACTGTCGTAACTGGCGATGCCCAGGCCTCGATAGCGCGCCATGACCAACGGATGCGGGTGACCGAACGCGTTGTTGCGACCACGGGAAATCAGCACGCCAACCGGTGCCACGGCGCGCAGAAATGCTTTGGACGACGAGGTACGGCTGCCGTGATGCGGCGACTGCAACCAGTGGGCACGAAGGTCGAACCCGCTGTCGATCGCCGCACGCTCGGCGTGCACGTCGATATCGCCCGCCAGCAGCAGACGCTCGCCCCTGGCGTCGACGCTGAGGATGCAGGAGGCCGGATTGCCGTCAGGCCCCTGCTCCCAGCGCCACGTGGAAAACACCACGCCATCCCACTCCCAGCGTGCACCGCTCTCGCACAGTCGGGCGTCGAGTTGCGGCGCGAGGCGGGCCAGCTCACCGCCTAGCACGCGGGCCACCGGAAAGGCCTGATGAACCGCTGCTGCACCTCCGGCATGGTCTGCGTCGGAATGGCTGATCAACATCAGGTCAAGATGGCGGACACCCGCCTTGCGCATGGCGGGCACGACCACGCGCTGACCGATATCGAACTCACCGAAACGTGGGCCTGCGTCATACAGGAGTGTGTGATTGCGGGTGCGCAGGAGAATCGCCAGGCCCTGCCCCACATCCAGTTGCAACACATCGACCTGACCTTCAGGCACTGATTCGAGCGGCGGAAAAACGCACAGCAACAGCAACGGCCAGCCCAGCGGACGCAGGGGCACGCCCTTGGGCAGCAACAGGAGCAAGGCTCCGAGCAGACTCAACCACCATGCCCAGACCGGCACGGCACTGGGCAGCCAGGCCGGCAATGCGGCGGCCACCGCGCCGAGGAATACGAACAGCCCCTGCAGCGCCCCGCCCGCCAGCCAGAGCAGACCTTCCCCGACCACGGGGACTGGCAGCAACAGCGTTCCGAGCAATGCCGGCGGCAGGACAATCACGCTGACCCAAGGCACCGCAAGCAGGTTGGCAAACGGGCCGCTGAGGCTGATCGGCAGGTTCAGCGCCAGCAGGATCGGCAACAAGCCAACGGCGATCAGCCATTGCGCCCGTGTCCAGCTTTGCCACCAGCTCCAGGCGCCAAGACGCCCGCTGAAAATCAGGATCAGAATGCCGACCGCCGCGAAGGACAGCCAGAAACCCGGCTGCAGCGTCACCAGCGGCTCGAAGATCAGCACCGCGTTGAAGGACAGCAACAAAGGCCAGACCACGCCCAGGTGACGAAAACGCAAGCGCCACAGCAGCACCATCGCGACCATCACACAGGCTCGCCGGACCGGCACCTCGAAACCGGCCAGCAGTCCGTAGCCCAGTGCAGCACTGAACGCCAGTGCACACGCCGACGGCAGCCAGGGCAAAAAGCGTGGCCACAGCCCCCAGCGCGCCAGGCCTGCGACCAGCGCGTAGATCACGCCGGCCAGCAAACCGATGTGCTGGCCGGAAATGACCAGCAGATGCACAGTGCCAGTATCCTGCAACACCTGCCAGTCGGTGCTCGACAGCCCTGAGCCATCGCCCAGCACCAGCGCCGCCAGACCGCCCTCCCGGCCCTGCGCATCGACCGCCAGCAGGCGCTGACGAATGGCATCGCGCCAGGCGGCACGCGCGGGTGCCAATAGCTGACCATCCACTACCGTGCCGGTCGCACCGATGCGCTGCGCCAGTAGCCAGGCTTCGTAGTCGAAAGCATCCGGATTGACCAGCCCGGCCGGCCGCTTGAGTTTGATCGCCATGCGCCAGCGCTCGCCGCTGTTTACGGGCTGGCCGCCGTACCACGCCATGCGGATTCGCGCCGGCAGCCTGGCACGTCGTGACCAGGCATCTTCCAGTTCAAAGCGCACCACACCTTCGGCGACACTGGGCAAACCGACCACCTTGCCCTGCACCCACAGCGTCTGACCATCGAGACGCTGCGCCAAGCGGTCACTCAATGCCCACTGCGCCGAAACGCAGGCCCAGGTGAAACCGAGCAGAAAGAACGCCAGCGGATAGGTACGGAACGGCAGCAACATCAACGCCAGTATCGGCATCAGCAGCAGTAGCCAGGTCGGCGGCAGGGCCGGTAGAAAACGCAGGGCAAGCAGCCCGAGCGCGAGCGCGATCATCCCTGTGCGCATGACGGTTCCTTGCAGCGGAAAGCCTCAAGAATCAGCGCACAGGGGAAATGTCGGAAGGGGTGGTGTGTTGCAGAATCTGAACGGCCGGTCCCGGCCAGCGCTCGACCCGCCAGCCTGGCGGGTCGAAGCCAATGTGTTACTGACGCATACCGCGGCCGCTCACCAGCAACCTGGCGCAGCCGATATACAGCACGAAGGTCGCCACGATCATGAACGCCAGGGCGATGCTGATCTTGATGTCGGAGACGCCCAGAATGCCGTAGCGGAAGGCATTGACCATGTGCAGGACCGGGTTGGCCAGCGACACGGTCTGCCAGAACGGTGGCAACAGGTTGATCGAGTAGAACACGCCGCCCAGATAAGTCAGCGGGGTCAGGACGAAGGTCGGGATGATCGAGATATCATCGAAGTTGCGCGCAAACACTGCGTTGATGAAGCCCAGCAGCGAGAAAATCGTCGCGGTCAACACCACCACGATAATGGTCACGCCCAAATGGTGCACTTGCAGGTCGGTGAAAAACATCGACAGCATGGTGACGATGAAACCGACCATCAGACCACGCAATACACCGCCCAGGGTGTAACCGACCAGAATGGTGTGCGGCGAGACCGGCGACACCATCAGTTCTTCGATGGAGTGCTGAAACTTGGCACCAAAGAAGCTCGAGACCACGTTGCCGTAGGAGTTGGTGATCACCGACATCATGATCAGCCCCGGCACGATGTACTGCATGTAGGTAAAGCCGCCCATGTCGCCGATCTGGCGACCGATGAGGTTACCGAAAATCACGAAGTACAGGACCATGGTGATGGCTGGCGGCAGCAGGGTCTGCGGCCAGATCCGCATGAAGCGGTGCACTTCACGGTAGACGATGGTTTTCAGGGCGATCAGATTGGGGCGCAACTCGCCGTTGGGTACGGTCATACCGCCACCTTCGCGAGGTTTTTTTCCACCAGGGACACAAACAACTCCTCAAGGCGATTGGATTTATTACGCAGGCTCAAGACTTCGATGTTCTGGAAGGCGAGCTGACTGAACAGTGCCGTGATGCCGACGTTCTTGTCGACCTGCACTTCCAGGGTGTGGCTGTCGAGGAGGCGGCAAGGGAAACCGGGCAATTGTGGCGCGCTCTGCCAGGAGGCCTTGAGATCGAGCACGAACGTCTCGACGGTCAACGTGCTGAGCAACTGCTTCATGCCGGTGTTCTGCACGATCACCCCGTGGTCGATGATGCCGATGTTGCGGCACAGCTGTTCAGCCTCTTCCAGGTAGTGCGTGGTGAGGATGATGGTGATGCCTTTGCTGTTCAGCTCGGTGAGAAAGGTCCACATCGAACGGCGCAACTCGATGTCCACACCTGCGGTGGGTTCGTCGAGGATCAGCAGGCGCGGCTCGTGAATCAGCGCACGGGCGATCATCAGGCGCCGCTTCATGCCGCCGGACAGTGAACGCGACGGCACATCGCGCTTTTCCCACAGCCCCAGCTGCGTCAGGTACTGCTCGGCGCGTTCCTTGGCGATTTTCGCCGGGATGCCGTAGTAGCCCGCCTGAGTGACGACGATGTCGAGGGTCTTCTCGAACTGGTTGAAGTTGAACTCCTGCGGCACGACACCGATGCACCGCTTGAGCGCAGCGGGCTCGCGATCCAGGTCGTGGCCAAAGATGTTCACCGTGCCACTGGTCTTGTTGACCAGCGTCGAGATGATGCCGATGGTGGTGGATTTGCCAGCGCCATTGGGGCCCAGCAAGGCGAAGAAATCACCTTCGGCGACGTCCAGATCGATGCCATTCAAGGCCTGGAAACCGTTGCCGTAGGTTTTGGTTAACTGCCGAATGGACAGAGCGGAAGACATATCGGGAAAGGTACTCATCAGAAAAAGGAATTGAAGATGACTGTCACCAGCCGCCTGCCGTGACGCCCCAGCCGCGCAATGGTGCTCGGCTGCGTCGTTCAAGTACAGACACATCTGTTAATAGTAAATATCGAGCGCCGGACATGCGCCCGATCAGCCCTTTCACCTGTTCACATCACATGCTCAGGTCAACGGGGTCATGACCGCCTTGCGATAAGCCGGGCGCGTCTTGAGACGCTCATACCAGGCTTGGAGGTGAGGCAGCGGCGGACGTTCAATCGGCATTTCAAACCAGCCGTAGGCGAAGCATCCCAGGGGAATATCGCCCATGCCGAAAGCATCGCCAGACAGCCAGGGCTGTCGCGACAGCGCCTCGTCGGCCACCAGCAGCAGGCTGTGCAGCGTCTTGATGCCTTGCTTGATGGCCGGCCAGTCCTGTTTCTCGGCCGGCGTGCGTACTACGCCCCAGAACACCGGGCTGAACGGCGCGGCGATGGTCGAGGTGGTCCAGTCCATCCACTTGTCTGCATTGGCGCGGGCCTGCAGGTCTGCGGGGTATAAATCAGAATCGGGGGCATGCCGGGCGGCCAGATAGCGCACGATGGCGTTGGACTCCCACATCACGAAGTCGCCGTCTTCGATCATCGGAATCCGGCCGTTAGGGTTTTTCGCGCGATAGGCCGCTTCGTTGACCAGGCCGAATGCACCACCGGCGTCCTGCGTCTCGTAGGGTACGCCCACTTCCTCGGCAATCCAGAGTGCCTTGCGCACATTGCTGGAATTCTTCCGTCCCCAGATCTTGAGCATTGCGTTCCCCTCGCAGTCGCTGATAAATAAAGGCTCACAGTCTACCCCTAAGCGGCGGCAACTTCCTCGTCAACCAGGGGTCACTATCGATGTCGCCTCACCACTGCCTGGCGACCAGTTTGATCGCTGCCACAGCGGCGGTCATCACGGAGGAATACTTATGCTGTTGTTGTGGATTGTTGTGCTGGTCGTCGGCATTGCCTGGCTGGCTCATCGGCGAACCGCCCCGCTCCCGGCGCTTGGCGTGGTAGCTGTCTACCTGCTGGCCATGGGTATTTTCAGTCACGCGCCAGGATGGCTGCTGACGGTGTTCTGGTTGCTCTGGCTGGCAGTGTTCGTACCGGTAATGCTGCCCGATCTGCGCCGTAAGCATTTCACTGCACCGATGTTCAGCTGGTTTCAAAAAGTCCTGCCGCCGATGTCGCAGACCGAGCGCGATGCGATCGATGCCGGCACGGTCTGGTGGGATGGCGAGCTGTTCAGCGGTCGTCCGGACTGGGACAAGCTGCTGGCCTACCCGAAAGTCCAGCTGACCGAAGAGGAACAGGCCTTTATCGACGGGCCGACCGAAGAACTCTGCGCAATGGTCAGCGACTGGGAAATCGGCCAGGCCATGGACCTGCCGCCCGAAGCCTGGGCGCACATGAAAGCGCACGGCTTCTTCGCGCTGATCATCCCCAAGGAATTCGGTGGCAAGGGCTTCTCGGCCTACGCCCACTCTCAGGTGGCCATGAAGCTGGCCACCCGCAGCGGCGACCTGGCCTCCACGGTGATGGTGCCCAACTCCCTCGGCCCTGCCGAATTGCTGCTGCATTACGGCACCGACGAGCAACGCAATCACTACTTGCCACGTCTGGCACGCGGCGAAGACATTCCCTGCTTCGCGCTGACCGGTCCGCTGGCCGGTTCCGATGCTGGCGCGATGACCGACACCGGGATCATCTGCAAAGGTCAGTGGCAGGGTGAAGAAGTCATCGGCCTGCGCCTGACCTGGGAAAAACGCTACATCACCCTCGGCCCGGTCGCCACCCTGCTCGGCCTGGCCTTCAAGGCCCACGATCCTGAGCACCTGCTCGGCGAAAAAGAAGATCTGGGCATCAGCCTGGCGCTGATTCCGACCGATACGCCCGGCGTGGAGATCGGCCGCCGTCACCTGCCTCTGGGAGCAGCGTTCATGAACGGTCCCAACTCCGGCAAGGACGTGTTCGTCCCGCTGAGCTACCTGATCGGCGGTCAGCCGATGCTGGGCAAGGGCTGGATGATGCTGATGAACTGCCTGTCGGTGGGTCGTTCGATCTCGCTGCCGGCCGTCGGCACCGGCGCTGCCAAGTACACCAGCCTGGTCACCGGCCAGTACGCGAAGGTGCGTGAGCAATTCAATGTGCCTCTCTCGGCATTCGAAGGCATCCAGGAAGCACTGGCGCGCATCGGCGGCAATGCCTGGCTGATGGACAGTGCGCGCATGCTGACGGCCAATGCGGTCGACCTGGGCGAGAAGCCTTCAGTGCTCTCTGCGATCCTCAAATATCACCTGACCGAGCGCGGCCGCGAGTGTATCGGTCACGCCATGGACGTGCATGGCGGCAAGGGCATCATCATGGGCCCGAACAATTACCTGGGTCGCAACTGGCAAGGTGCGCCGATCTTCATCACTGTCGAGGGCGCCAACATCCTCTCGCGCAACCTGATGATCTTCGGCCAGGGCGCGATTCGCTGCCATCCGTTCGTACTCAAGGAAATGGCCTTGGCCGGGCGTGAGGACAAACAGCAGGCGCTGATCGAGTTTGACAGCCTGCTGCTCAAACACATCGGCTTTGCGGTGAGCAATGCCGCCAGCACCTTTATCCTCAACCTGGGTTTTGGCCATTTCGAAAGAGCGCCGGGCAACGGCCTGAGCCAGGGCTACTTCCGGGCGCTCAACCGCCAGGCAGCAGCGTTCGCGATGCTCGCCGACTTGAGCATGATGCTGCTCGGCGGCGAGCTGAAACGCCGCGAACGCCTGTCGGCCCGCCTGGGCGACGTGCTCAGCCACATGTACCTGGCCTCGGCAGCGCTCAAGCGTTATCACGACCTCGGATCACCGGACCACATGAGCCCGTTGTTCCGCTGGGCCATGGAAGAAAGCCTCGGGCATTCGGAACGGGCAATGGACGAGATCCTCAGCAACTTCCCCAACCGGATACTGGGCGGGGTGCTGCGTGCCGTAGTGTTCCCGTTCGGTCGCCGACACAAGGGGCCTTCGGACAGACTGGATGCCGAAGTTGCCCAGGTACTGGGCCGCGCCAAGGGCGATCCGACGCTGGAAGAGTTGCTGGCAGGCTGCTATCGCCCGCAATCAGCAGACGATCCGGTCGGCGCGCTGCAACAGGCCATCGACCTGCTCAGCGCTGCGTATCCGCTGCACAAGAAGCTGCAAGTGGCCCTCAAGAGTGGTCAGGTCAAGCCGGACGCTGGCGAGCCGGTCATCGACGCCGCGCTGCGCCTCGGTGTGTTGCAGGCCGACGAAGCGCAGACCCTGCGTACCGCCGAGGCAGCCCGCCGCAAGGTGATCGATGTGGATGATTTCGACAAGGAAGAACTGACCCTGGCAGCCGGCAAGATTCGCTGATAGTCAGGTCGCACCACACAGCAGGCGCGTAGAGCTTTATACTCTCGCGCCTGTTTTTGCATTTGAGGATTACCCAATGGCCGACGCCACTCTCGATCACCAACTTGGCCTGCTGGCACACCTGCGCAGCATTCTGGTCGCGCTGGGCGAGGCCGAGCAGGTTCCGGAAGAAAGCCACGCGCTGTTCATGGAGCGTTTCGACGAACTGGTCGAGCTGCTGCCGCAGGACCCCATCGAAAGCCAGTACCTGGGTCAGGACATCCTCTGCCAGGTCATCCAGCGCTACCCGCAAATCGCGCACTTGGTGCCGCGCGACCTGCTGTGGTTCTTCGCCGGTGACTGCCTGCATTTCATGCCGGATGATGAAATCGAGCTGTATCAGGCGCTGGAAGAGCGCCGCTACGACGCCGAGCAGAACGAAGAACCGTTTGACTGGAATCAGGAGAAACAGCTGCTGAGCATGTCGACGCAGGGCAGCAAGCACTGAGCATCCTTTGGCTTCAAGCCTGCTCCGGAGGTCATTCCGGGCAGGTTGCCTGTCACCCCGCGCCAATACGCCACACCGCGCAACACATCGATCAATACGATCATTAAGTCCCGGCATTCGAATCAATTTATCGAATAGACAGGCATACCATGACACTTCGTATCATCTGATAAGGAGTGCTCCCTCTCCCATGACTCAATTTCGTAAAGTCCTGTCCATTCAAACGGGTCAGCCAGCGTCCGATGGCGCGGGCGTCAAACTGACGCGCGTCTTCGGCGGGCGTGGTGTGGAGCAGTTCGACCCGTTTCTGATGCTGGACGAGTTCGGATCGGACAAGCCGGATGACTACATCGCCGGCTTTCCACCTCACCCGCACCGTGGCTTCGAAACGGTGACCTATATGCTTGAAGGCCGTATGCGTCATGAAGACCATATGGGCAATGTCGGCCTTCTGCAGAGCGGCGGTGTGCAGTGGATGACCGCAGCACGCGGGATCATTCACAGCGAAATGCCCGAACAGGAAGAAGGCACCATGCGCGGCTTTCAGCTCTGGCTGAACCTACCGGGCAAGAACAAGCTGAGCGACGCCAGCTATCAGGACATCCAGCCGGAAAACGTTCCGAGTATCACCACTCAGGCCGGTGTGCAGGTGGTGGTATTGGCAGGGCATTTCGACGATGGTCAGGTTCAACAGGCCGGGGCAGTACAGCGCCCGGATACCGAGCCTCTGTACTTTGACTTTGATATGCCTGCCGGCAGTCGTATCAGCCCGCACGTACCCGACGGGCACCTTGTGTTGCTGTACGTCTATGAAGGCAGTGTCGAGCTGGAAGGCAGCGCCCAGCCGATCGGCAAACGCCATATGGCAAGGCTGTCCGACAGCGGTGCCGTACAGATCAGCAGCACCGCGGGTGCACGGCTGTTACTGATTGCAGGCAAGCCCTTGCGTGAGCCGATCGTGCAATACGGCCCCTTCGTGATGAACACCAAGGAAGAGATCGAGCAGGCGATTCGTGACTTCCGGGAAGATCGTCTGACGGCGTGAACCCGGTTCGGACCGTCAGACTTCCCTTCGTCTGTAGCGGCCCCTTCACCAGCAAGGCGGACCGCTTTGCTGGTGTCAGAGCAGATACGAGCGCGACTCAGACCAGCACAGGGTTCTGCTTGCCTGGGTCGATCTTGTAACGTTCTATGGCCTGCGCCACCACCTTGCGCTCGACCTTGCCGTCATCGGCCAGCGCCTTGAGTGCAGCCACCGCCACGAAGTAACGGTCCACTTCGAAGAAGTGGCGCAGCGACTCACGCGTATCGGACTGGCCAAAACCGTCAGTGCCCAGTGCCACGAAACGGCGCATGGGTACAAAGGGACGGATCTGGTCGGCGAAGATTTTCATGTAATCGGTCGCCACAATCACCGGCCCTTCCCTGTCTGCCAGACAGCTTTCCACGTAGCTCAGACGCGGCTCCTGCTCGGGATTCAGCAGGTTCCAGCGTTCGGCATCCTGACCTTCACGACGCAGTTCGGTCAGGCTGGTAACACTCCAGATTTCGCTGCTCACGCCAAAGTCGTCTTCGAGCAAGCTGGCGGCCGCGATGACTTCCAGCAGGATCGACCCGCAGCCCATCAACTGCACGTGCTTGCCGGTATTGATCGATGCACTGGCCTGCAACGGGTACATCCCCTTGAGAATGCCGGCTTCTGCGCCTTCGGGCAGATCCGGGTGCGGGTAGTTCTCGTTGAGCAAGGTGATGTAGTAATAGATATCCTCATTTTCGGCAAACATACGACGCATGCCGTCCTGAATGATCACCGCCAGCTCGAAGGCAAACGTCGGGTCGTAAGACACGCAGCACGGTATCGTCGACGACATGACATGGCTGTGCCCGTCGTCATGCTGCAGCCCCTCGCCCATCAGCGTGGTTCGGCCTGACGTGGCGCCCAGCAGAAAACCCCGCGCCCTGGCGTCTCCCGCGGCCCAGGCAAGATCGCCCACCCGCTGGAAGCCGAACATCGAGTAGAAGATATAAAACGGCACGGTCATCACACCGTGGTTGGCGTAGGAAGTACTGGCCGCGATCCAGGAAGAAATCGCACCTGACTCATTCAGCCCTTCCTGCATGATCTGCCCGTCGGTGCTCTCCTTGTAGTAGCTCAGTTGCCCTGCATCCTGCGGCGTGTACAACTGACCGACGTGGGAATGAATACCGATCTGACGGAACAGATTTTCCATACCGAAGGTTCGTGACTCATCCGGCACGATCGGCACGATCAGTTTGCCGATGTTCGGATCCTTGAGCAGCGTCGAGAGGATGCGCACAAAGGCCATGGTCGTGGATATGCCGCGATCGCCGGTGTTCTTGAGCTGGGTATCCAGCACCGAGAGCGGCGGAATCTGCAGGGTGGCAGCGTCACTGAAACGGGCCGGAATGTAACCGCCCAGTTGAGCCCGGCGGGCCTTGAGGTACAGCGCTTCGGTACTGCCCTCGGCCGGTTTCAGGTACGGCATGTCGCCCAGCTGGTCATCGGTGATGTCCAGCGAGAAGCGGTCGCGGAAGGCCTTGATCGCCTCTGCCCCAAGCTTCTTCAACTGGTGGTTGATGTTCTGCCCCTCACCCGCCTCGCCCATGCCGAAACCTTTGACGGTCTTGGCCAGGATCACGGTCGGCCCACCCTTGTGGCGCATCGCGGCAGCATAGGCGTTGTAGACTTTTTCCGGATCGTGGCCGCCACGCGAGAGCTTCCAGATGTCGTCATCGCTCATGTCGCTGACCAGTTCCAGCAGCTCCGGGTACTTGCCGAAGAAATGCTCGCGAACGTAGGCGCCATTCTGGGATTTGTAGTTCTGGTACTCGCCATCCACGCATTCCATCATGCGCTGACGCAGCAGCCCGCTCTTGTCCCTCTCGAGCAGCGCATCCCAACCGCCGCCCCAGATGACCTTGATCACGTTCCAGCCTGCGGCGCGATACAGACTTTCGAACTCCTGAATGACCTTGCTGTTGCCGCGTACCGGTCCGTCAAGGCGTTGCAGGTTGCAGTTGACGACGAAAATGATGTTGTCGAGTTTCTCGCGCCCGGCCAGAGCAATGGCTGCCTGTGACTCAGGCTGATCCATCTCGCCATCGCCCAGGAACGCCCAGACCTTGCGTCCTTGATGCTCCTTGAGTCCGCGATTCTCCAGGTAGCGCATGAAGCGTGCCTGATACGCCGCAGTGATGGGCCCCAGCCCCATGGAGACGGTGGGGAACTGCCAGAAGTCCGGCATCAGGCGCGGGTGCGGATAGGAAGAAATGCCGTCACGATCGGTTTCGCGACGGAAGTTGTCCAGTTGCTCTTCGCTCAGACGACCTTCCAGATACGCCCTGCCGTAAATGCCCGGCGAAGAATGACCCTGAATATAGACGAGGTCACCGGCAAACTGCTCGGTACGCCCCCGGAAGAAGTGGTCGAACCCGACGTCGTAAAGCACGGCAGCAGATGCGTAGGAAGCGATATGGCCGCCCACGCCGGAATGCTTGCCGGCACGCAGCACCATCACCAGGGCGTTCCAGCGGATGAACGCGTTGATACGTTTTTCAACCTGAAGGTCGCCCGGATAAGGCTGCTGGCGGTCACTGGGGATGGTGTTGACGTAAGGCGTGGTGACCCGACCGTAGAAATCGCCATGTTGGGCGACGTCGAAGTCCAGCAACTGATCGATCAGATAGTGCGCGCGCGGGCGCCCTTCAGTGTTGAGTACCGACTCAATCGATTCGAGCCATTCGCGGGTTTCTTGCGGATCCTCGTCAAGAAACCGGGGTTGCTGTGCCATCGTCGTCTCCTACTGTGATGCGGCAGTGGACGCCGGACAGGCGTCTGCCTTGAAAAATCTGATTGCAATTGCAATCAAATACCGGAATTTATCCCGCGCTCGGTTACTATTGCAACCCTCAAGAATTTCAGACAAAGGTGAATCATGTCGTCAGCCGAACCGGATACGTGGTTCAGATTCGTCAGGGCACACCGCTGTCTGATTCGCGAAATCGAACGACGTCTGGCGGCGGCCGGGCTGCCTGCCTATGCGTGGTATGACGCGCTCTGGGGCATTGAAAGCGGCCCGCAAGGCATGCGCCGCATGCATGAGCTGGCCGACGTCATGGCCATTGAACGCTACAACCTGACTCGCCTGGTCGACCGGCTTGAAAGCGAAGGGCTGGTGGCGCGCCACAGGTCCGACAGCGATGGACGAGGCGCCGTGGCAGCGATCACCGACAAGGGCCGGACCCTGCGCAAACAGATGTGGCAGGTTTACGAAACGGCAGTCGACGAGCTGTTTCTGACGCAATTCGACGACCAGCAGCGCCGCGTGTTCGCCGACGCGCTGGAGCGTGCCGCACTGGCCGCCCGGCAAAGCGGTGGAAAAGGCTGACATCAGACCAGCTGATAGCGTCGCAAGGCGAGTTTCAGCGGCTCGTAGCCCAGTTGCCCGCCTTCCGCAAGCGCAGTCAGGGCCTGTACGACGATCCACTCCGGACGGGTTGCAGGCGTACCCTGCGGGGCCGCGGAATCGGCACCCAGCCCGACGAACCGCCCCGGGACATGCTCACGCAGCTGTTCAACCACGGCCTGCGGGTAGCCGGTGACGGCTACCACCGCGTCCTGCCCCTCGCCCAGGCAATCGCGCAGGTGCCAGGATCGTGCGGGTTGTGCAGAATGGAAACGATTCCAGCGTCGTGCGGCTGCGGCATCGCGGGCCACTCGGGTATAGCTGGGGCAGCTCCAGATTTCGCAATCGACGTCCCAGTGTTCACGGAGCAGGCGGGCAGCCTGGCGTACCGAGCGCAGCGCCAGACCCGCCCCCAGAAGGCGTACGCGACGGCCTTCATGACCGCAAACGGCGTCGCCAATCCGGTACATGCCCTGTACGGCCGCCACAGCCTGAGCATCGCTCAGTTCACTGACTTCCTCATTGGACTCGTCGTGCAAGGCCATGTAATAGAAGCCGCTCCGGCCTTCGACATACAGACTGTGCAGGGCGTGCAGTGTGATCGCCCGCGCTTCGGCAGCATCCGCAGGGTCAAACGGCTGGCATTTGCGGTTCGACAGCAGCCACAGCGGTAACCAGGGATGGGCACCCTTGGGCCAGCGTGACGGCAGCGTCTCGATATCGTTGCAGAAGATGCCCCGCTGGAACGACTCCGATGCGAGCGCGCTCAACTCGGCGGAGGTTTCGCTGCTGATCATGTAAATCAGCGGCAACTCCACCGCGCCAGCCTGCGCAGCAAATCTCAGCGGCCAGGCGCTGGCGAGCATGCCTTCCTGTCCGCGTGACATGTGTTTGCTGGCCCGTACCACCGATATCCGCCGCGAGGTGGACGGATCTCTGGTCAGACGCTCGACGATATCGGCCATCGCGAACAGGGGTGAACAACACCCACGCAGCGCAAGCCCCGTGACCGCCTGAATCTTGTCCATGCAGGCCAACGCCGCGAACCGGGTCTGGGGTGCCAACGAATGACTGTTTGCGCTGTTCATCACTACTCCTTGCTGTCGGACAAGCATCCTTGCACCTTGATGGAACCAAGAATATGATTGCAATCGCAATAAAAATCACTGACACGCCTCATCGCAGCGCGATGGCCAGTCCCCGAACATGCGTGCGCTCGCAACTCGGCAGGTCGATGAGCGTATTATTTTCAACGGCTAAGCCCTTGTTCAAAGACAAAAGACACACGCAGTCCATGTTTTCATGTACTGCGGAAAATACAAATGAGGATAATGAAGACGGCCAGGCCGCAAACAAACAATAGACAAGGTATTACATGGAGGTTCGTACCGTGCACACCCAACTTGACTGCCCGCCCCTCAAGATCAACGCAGCCCCTGCTCCGCTGCGTCAATTGATTGAAGACTTCGAAAACGATCTGCATCGTATTGGCGATTTCACCTATGCCTACTTTTCCAGCCCAAAGACACGCACTGTCAAACCGGTCATCCTGTCCAACTATCCTGATTCCTGGCTGAAGTCGTATATTGCCTCCAACTATCACCTTATCGATCCCATCATCAAACATGCCTGGCATAGCATTACGCCATTTTTCTGGAGAGAGGCCCGGCATGCCATTCAGGGCGTCGAGACCGATGACTTCCTGAAGCGCTCGGCCAAATACCAGCTGTCCTCCGGGGCCACTTTCACCCTGCACGATGCAAGCGGGCTTTTTGCCGCTCTGAGTCTTTGCAATGCCAGGCAACAGACTGACTTCGATCAGCGAATCCGCGACAAGGCCGCTGATATCCAGATGAGCCTCATCCGCTTTCATGACCGTTTGACCAAGACACAGGCGCCCCACGAACTCTTCCCGCAGCCCACCCGATGCAAATTATCCAGCCGCGAAATAGGCGTGCTGAAATGGGTAGCCATGGGCAAGGCCTACAGCGAAATCGCCGAGATATTTTCCATTTCGGAACGCACCGTGAAATTTCACATGTCCAACGTTTCCAGCAAACTCGAAGTGCGCACTGCCAAACAGGCCGTGTACAAAGCCATTAATATGGGCATGGTCTGACTCAGGCTGCGCTGTCCATGCGTGCTCGCTGCAAGGATGCTGATGCATCGAGCGGTATTGGCCAGCGCAACAGGTCATCCGTGACGGGCTGCCTGAGAGCAATGCTGCCGAGCAGCCGTTGATGGTTGTCGGCGCTCACAGGCATATCCAGCAACAATACCGTCTCGCCTGGTGAAGCCTCCCCCGTTGCCAGAACACGGTGCTCCCACCCGGACTTGCGCACGATCCGCGCCATCGCCTTGCTGACCACCGTGATGATGGACTCCAGACCAGCCGAGGCAGCGTGATTGTGCATCGAGAACAGCAGCATTTCGGTCAGTGGCGCGTGCAGAATACCCAGCGACCGGGCACGTTCCGTGTCGACAAAGAACCGGCTCGACTCCGCCATGCCAGCATTTCTGGGCGCCGGATAGTCGAAAAAACTGCGAAACGGTCCATCCAGCATGTACGGATCACAGGTGTTGATCAGCCTGAGCCCGGCCAGCGGAACCCCGTTCCAGCTGCCTATCAGGTAAGTCGCAGCGGCACTGTCATAGTCATCGAACTCGAACGCCTGACTGACGCGAACCTTCCATTCAAGCCGATCCGAAAAGATCTTCTTGCGCAGGGCATACAGCGTTTCCAGCAACGTGACGGGCACTTTGCTGTAACTGGCTACCTGAAATTCAAACCCGCTCGACATTCTAAAACCCACCCGGCGTCACCAGCGTGAAGCATTACTTATTTAAATAGGCAAATCTACTGTACTTAAGAACAGGTCAACACGCTGAAACACTAACGCCCTGCTGTTTGCACTTAGGTACAGTGTCATTGGCGCCGAAAATAAGGAAATCTGCTCCGGCGTTCTGGATATCCAGGACGGCGGCTTCCCAAACAATAATGACGCCACAGGGATAATGGTATGAATAGTCTGTATGCCGGTATCGACACCTTGAACGCAGTTCCTGTTCTGGACGATATTACCCAACACGAAATTTCTGCCCTCAAGACCCGCTTCAATCTGGCCGATGCCCACACGCACCAGGATCAGAGCGAGACCCAGCGCATGATCGTCGCCAGCCTGCCCGAGCTGTGGTATCGGGCACAGAACCAGACGCAGTATCAGAGTGAACAGACGTTCATTCAGGCCTTCTTCACCTTCCACGGCCAGCATCATGCGTTGAAACGCCACGACGAAATCTATCTCGTCTACGCCGCGTCCATCGCCATGCATATCACTGCGACCTACTTGCGCAAAAAGAACATGAGCGTCGGGCTGATCGAGCCCTGTTTCGACAACCTGCATGACCTGTTGAAACACATGGAAGTGCCCATGTCGGCACTGGATGAAAGCCTGTTCAGGTCATCGACCGAGGTGTACGCAAAGTTACAGAAGGCCGCCATCGGACTGGACGCAATCTTTCTGGTCGATCCCAACAACCCGACAGGTTCCAGCCTGTTTGCCGAGGGGCCGGACACGTTTGTCGAAGTGGCCCGCTACTGCCGGGATTACAACAAGCTGCTGATCCTCGATTTCTGTTTCGCCTCGTTCTTCAAAGCCGCCGGCAAGCAGCGCGTGGATGCCTACGCGATTCTCGACGACATCGGCACTCAATACCTGGTCATGGAAGATACGGGCAAGACCTGGCCCCTGCAGGACACCAAATGCGCCACGCTCATGGCCAGCCGCGACATCAACGCCGATATCTACAGCATTGTCACCAGCGTCCTGCTGAATGTCTCACCGTTCATCCTCAACGTCGTGACCCGCTACATCGAGGACAGCAACGACGATGACTTCGACTCCGTGCGCTCGGTGCTGGACCTCAACCGCAGCAAGGCGCGTGCCTGCCTTGAGGGCAAGGTCTTGAAGTATGTGCAACCGATGATCGATACCAGCGTGGCCTGGTTCGAGATTCTACCCGCCGGCGTGAACGCCGATGACTTGCAGGCTTATCTGCTGCAATCGGACGTCTACGTACTGCCGGGCAAGTATTTCTACTGGAGCCAGCCGGAAAAAGGCCAGCGCTACATACGCCTGGCACTGGCACGCAAGCCGGACGAATTCGAGGCCGCCGTTCAGGCAATTGCGCAGGCACTGGAGAACCTCCATGTCTGACTTCGACCTGCCGATGATCGATGCCACGGTTTTCATGGGCATGCACCATGCCGATCCCGGCGTGCGTGACAAATCCCTGGAGTTCTTCTCCCGGTTCTACGAGAGCAGCGTGCAGATGAATTTCGCCCAGATAGGCATTTGCGACGCCATCATCTGGAAGAAAGGCCGTGCCCTGCAGGACGCCTATTACCCGTTCATGGATGTCTTGCACACCGACATGGCAATACAGCGTGAGGGCTATAGCGAACAGGTGCTCCAGCGCGCAGCAGGTGAAACGCTGTTCAGAGGTCTGCCGGCCGACAAGAAACTGCTGGCTGCTCAAGTGCTGGAGCAGGAAATCCCGTTTTATACCCACGATCCGGAGTTGCTGCGCCTGCAAGTGCTGCAGCCTTTCCTTCAACCATTCGAAAGCACCATTCGACGGCAGACGTTCCCGAAGATGCTCCAGCGTCTCTATGACCAGTCCTGCGCCATGGTGATCAGCAACGAGGACTTTCAACATGTCTGGTAAAAGCATTCTGGTCCCCCTGATAACGCCTCTGAACGCGCAGGAGCAAGTCTGCGAAGCCAGCCTCGAACGCCTTTTGGGTAGCCTCGCGCCCCATGTCGATGGCTACATTCCATGCCTGACCTCCGGAGAGGGCTGGCGGCTGTCGCGTCAGCAATGGCTGCAGATGCTGACGCTGACCCTCAGGCACGCGGGCGAGCGCAGCGTCATCGCCGGGATCGAACGCCATTCGACGCAGGAGGTGCTGGACTTTGCCCTCCTGGCTCAGGATGCCGGTGCTCAAGCAGTGATGTTTACCTCACCCTTGACGCCCGGTATCAGCCAGCAGGCGATCATCGAGCATTACCAGACCATTCATGACGCGACGCACATGGATATCTTCATGTACAACGAGGCCGCCCTGTCGGGCAACGAAAAGTCCTTCGCCACCCTCAAGGCCATCGCGCAGTTACCCAGAGTCATTGGCCTGAAGGACTCGCCCTCGCTGTCGCGCCCGCAGGATCAGGTAGATGCCATTCGACAGGAGGGCGTCGACTACTTCATCGGCTGGGAAATGCAGCTGGCCGGAGACCTGGAGTCCGACGGCAATGTGGTTTCCCTGGCCAATCTGGAACCGCTGCTGTGCCGGACAGCGGCTGCCCGGCAGCAGCCGGCACTCAGCCAGCAAGTCGCCACGCTTAACCAGCGTTATCTGCTCAATGCCCCGGACTGGTACGCGCATATCAAGCGCGAGCTCAGAGCCAGGGGCGTGATCAACAGCGAGCGTGTCGTCACCGAGGAGGCTGCCTGATGGAAGACCTGCACAAGCAACTGTTTCTGGCCAACCGTGCGCTTATCGAAAAGCGGGTGCCCATGCCACAGGCGATTCTGGCGTTCGAGCAACACTGGATCGAGGATGCCATCGAACGCAGCATGACGGCAGATGCGCCTGATGACCTTGCCGGTCTGCGCAGAATGCTGGCCGAGCTGGTCGAACAGGAGAGCAGCGAAGTACCGCCCAGCGCACAGTATGTCGCCAACGACATGACCCTCGACGAATTCCGGATTCTGGTTCAGGAGTTTGCACTGGATGGCCTGACCGAAGCACAGGTGTTCTATCACCTGATGCCCAGGCTCAGCCTTCCCGCACAGATGCCCATGCTGCGCATGATGATCGACGAGTTCGGCTCGGGGAACCTCAAACGCTCGCATACCACGCTCTATCAGGACCTGTTGCGCGAACTGGAAATGCCGCTGGACCTGCAGTTTTACGTAGACGCCAACTCCAGCGCCGGTTTCACCTTTCCCAATATGTTCTGCTGGCTGGCGATGCGGGCGGACGATGCGTCATGGTTTGCCGGCGTCATCACCTACTTCGAGACCGTGGTACCGTTCTTTTTCGAGTGCTACACGCAGCTTTGCGAGCGCTTGCAGATCAAGGCTCATACCTACTATTCAGAACACGTTCATATCGACGTTTTCCACGCCATCGAGGGCCAGCGCCTGCTCAAGGCCATGGACGTCAGCGGGGATCTGGATCCGGTAAAAGCCTGGCGCGGCATCTGCATGGGACGCGAGATCACCAACCTGGCGTTCGACCTGGCGGTAGAAAAAGCCCGTCGGCTCAAGCATTTCAACAAGGAGGTCAGCCTTGAACGAGCCTGCTGAGTTTCGTCGTCCCGACACGTTCACCGTACGCATTGGCCAGGAGCAATACCTGATACCGAGCAGTTGCCCGCATCGTGAAGGATGGCTGGAGCATGGAGTGGTCAACGAGAAACGCCGGTCCATCACCTGTCCCCTGCACTTTTCGGTGTTCAGCCTCGAAACCGGGGAGCAACTGAGCGGTCCGCCGTGCGGTCAGTTGCAGGTACGCCGAGTGAGATAACAGCGCGCTCCACGGCAGGGCTCGCTCCTGCCGTGGCGACGTCAGGTCAGACGCAAAAAGCGCTTCAGTTCGGCACCCTGAGCAATCGCATCGTGACGCCCCAGCTCGATCAATTCGCTGCAATAACCTGACTCGAACAGCAGATAGCTCAGCACACTGGCACCGCTGCTCCTGGTCGCGCCCGGCCCGCGCAGGAACGTGCGCAGTGCGGGGGGCAGTTCACGGCGGTGGCGGGCCGCGATTTCATCCAGCGGACGGCTCGGCGAAATCACCAGCACTTCCACCGGCTCCATGCCCGGCTGCCTGATCTGCTCATCGGGCAGCAACGCGCTGGCCGTGTTCAGTCGTTCAAGCAATTCGATATCGCTTTCCAGGTTATCAATAAAGGTGCTGTTGAGCATGTGCCCGCTGATCTGCGCCAGACTCGGCTGCATGCCGTTCGGTGGACGTGGTGCGGGTCGTTCGCTTTTAAGCCCGCGCGGATTGCCGCTGACACCCACGACCAGCACCCGATTGGCCCCTAGATGCAGCGCCGGGCTGATCGGTGCAGATTGACGCACGGCTCCGTCACCAAAGTATTCCTTATCGAGCATCACTGGAGCGAACAGCAACGGGATAGCCGAGCTGGCAAGCAGGTGATCCACGGTGAGTTGCGTCGGACGACCGATACGCCGATGACGTAACCACGGCTCGATGGTGCCCCGCCCTTGATAAAACGTGACCGCTTGCCCCGACTCGTAGCCAAAGGCTGTCACCGCCACCGCGCGCAGGTGGTGAGCATTGATCGCCGCTTCGATCCCGGAAAGGTCCAGCCGCTCGTTGAGCAGTTCACGCAGCGGTGAGCTGTTGAGCAAGGCAACGGGAATGTTTCGTCCGAAGCCCATCAGGCTGCGGCCAAAAAACCGGCTGGCCTGGTGGATCACACCCGACCAGTCGCTGCGTAAAACCTGATGACTGCGAAATGACTGCCAGAACTCGGTCAATTGGTGAATGGCAATGCGAAAGTGCAGCGCACCGCTGGCCAGTTTCACTGCATTGATCGCCCCTGCCGACGTGCCGACAATGACCGGAAAAGGGTTGGGCGCCCCGGCAGGCAACAGGTCGGCAATGCCTGCAAGCACCCCGACCTGATAGGCGGCACGTGCACCACCACCTGAAAGAATGAGCCCGGTTACCGGTTCGACCGGACTCCTCACAGCATTGATCGCAACAGCAGGATCTGGCATCTACAACTGACCTCGGTGATCGAAGACGCGTTTTATTTATGCTTGTTGTATAGCTTCGGTTCACCTGGCGGTCGACTTTTGAAGCGTCGATGGGCCCAAAGATATTGTTCCGGGCATTCAGTGACGGCCTTTTCCACCCATTGGTTGATGCGCAGGCAATCGGCTTCGTCGCTTTCCCCCGGAAAGTTATCCAGCGGCGGATGGATCACCAGCCGGTAACCACTGCCGTCTGCCAGACGCCGCTGAGTGAAGGGCACAACCTGCGCACGGCCCAGGCGGGCGAACTTGCTGGTGGCGGTCACGGTCGCGGCCTGGATGCCGAACAGCGGCACAAAAATGCTTTGCTTGGCGCCATAGTCCTGATCCGGCGCATACCAGATGGCCCGGCCGGCGCGCAGCAACTTGAGCATGCCGCGCACGTCATCGCGCTCGACAGCCAGCGAATCAAGGTTATGGCGCTCGCGCCCGCGACGCTGGACGAAGTCGAACAGCGGGCTCTTGTGCTCGCGATACATGCCGTCGATGGTGTGCTGCTGGCCCAGCAGCGCCGCGCCGATTTCCAGCGTGGTGAAATGCAGCGCCATCAGAATCACGCCCTCGCCTTTTTTTTGGGCATTCTGCAAATGCTCGAGCCCTTCGACGTGGGCAAGCCTGGCCAGACGTTTTTTCGACCACCACCAGCTCATCGCCATCTCGAAAAAGGCAATCCCGGTGGAGGCGAAGTTTTCCTTGAGCAGACGCTTGCGCTCGGCCGCGGACAAATGCGGGAAGCACAGCTCCAGATTGCGCGACGCGATTTTTTTTCGATCAGTGGCCACACGGTACATGATGGCGCCCAGTGCCCGACCGATGACCAGCAGAACACAAAATGGCAATTGAACAATCAGCCACAAGAGCCCCAGCCCCAGCCATAGCGGCCAGAAACGGGGGTGAAGGAAACTGGCTTTAAGACGCGGGCGATCCATTTGGGCTTCCGTCAGAACAAAGGCCGCGCATTCTACAACGGTTCTGGCCGCTTGCGGCTCGCGGGCGTTCTCGCTATAAGTCTCGGCACTTTTAGCGACAAGCTGTTGTGTATATCAACCATGAGCCAGATTGAATCGCAAAACCCGGAACCTGTATTTCAGCTCAAGGGCAGCATGCTCGCCATCACCGTGATGGAGCTGGCCCGAACCAACCTTGAAGCGCTCGACAGGCAGTTGGCCGCCAAGGTGGCACAAGCCCCCAACTTCTTCAGCAATACGCCGTTGATCCTGGCTCTGGACAAACTCGCACCGAACGAGGGGCCGGTGGATCTCCCGGGTCTGGTGCGCATCTGTCGCCAGCATGGCCTGCGCACCCTGGCGATCCGCGCCAACCGCATCGAAGACATTGCTGCGGCGATTGCCGTCGACCTCCCGGTCCTGCCGCCGTCCGGCGCACGTGAACGCGTGATCGACCCGGTCGAGGCCGAAGCACCGAAAAAAATACCGGAAAAACCACCCGAGCCACTGATCAAGCCGACCCGCGTGATAACCGCTCCGGTACGCGGCGGGCAGCAGATCTACGCTCAGGGCGGCGACCTGGTGGTAGTCGCGCCGGTCAGTCCTGGTGCGGAACTTCTCGCCGATGGAAACATCCATGTCTACGGCCCGATGCGTGGCAGGGCACTGGCGGGAATAAAGGGCGATACCAAGGCACGCATCTTCTGTCAGCAGTTGAGCGCCGAGCTGATTTCGATTGCCGGACAATACAAGGTGTCCGAGGACTTGCGCAGGGACCCGTTATGGGGCTCGCCGGTCCAGATCAGCTTGTCAGGTGATGTGTTGAACATCATTCGTCTTTAACGGATACTGCCGCAATTTTCAAAGCATCTCTGATTCGTCGCGAAATTGTCGTGAAGGCGGCAGGAAGTTCTGAAAAGCACTGCTTTTCAGCGGGTATATGAGTCGAAAGTAATAGCTTAGTGCTAGCTTTCCGGAATCAGACCCCAGGGCTTCCAGAATGCTTCGGCGTGCGCGGCGCCAGGAGATGCCTTTCAGGGACTCAATGTCCTTTTCCTCTAGGGGTGATACACCTTGGCCAAGATTCTCGTTGTTACATCCGGCAAGGGTGGTGTGGGCAAGACCACCACCAGCGCCGCCATCGGTACCGGCCTCGCACTGCGCGGCCACAAGACAGTCATCGTCGACTTCGACGTCGGTCTGCGTAACCTCGACCTGATCATGGGTTGCGAACGTCGTGTCGTGTATGACTTCGTCAACGTGGTCAATGGTGAAGCCAACCTGCAACAGGCGCTGATCAAGGACAAGAAGATCGAAGGCCTGTTCGTGCTGGCCGCCAGCCAGACCCGCGACAAGGAAGCACTGACCAAGGAGGGCGTTGAAAAAGTCCTCATGGAGCTGAAGGAATCCTTCGAATACATCGTCTGCGATTCGCCGGCCGGCATCGAAACCGGTGCTCACCTGGCCATGTACTTCGCCGACGAAGCCATCGTCGTGACCAACCCTGAAGTCTCGTCGGTGCGTGACTCCGACCGCATGCTGGGCCTGCTGGCCAGCAAATCGCGTCGCGCCGAACGCGGCGAAGACCCGATCAAGGAACACTTGCTGCTGACCCGCTACAACCCTGAGCGCGTCAGCAAGGGCGAAATGCTCGGCGTGGAAGACGTCAAGGAAATCCTTGCCGTTACCCTGCTCGGCGTGATTCCCGAATCCCAGGCTGTACTGAAAGCTTCCAACCAGGGCGTGCCGGTCATTCTCGATGACCAGAGCGACGCGGGTCAGGCCTACAGCGATGCGGTCGACCGCCTGCTGGGCAAAACACTTGAGCACCGGTTTCTGGATGTGCATAAGAAAGGATTCTTTGAACGCCTGTTCGGGGGTAATTAATGAATATTTTTGACTTCTTTCGTGACCGCAAAAAAGGAAGCACGGCCTCGGTAGCGAAAGAGCGTCTACAGATCATCGTTGCTCACGAACGCGGCCAACGCAGTACCCCGGACTACCTTCCTGCGCTGCAGAAAGAGCTGGTGGAAGTGATCCGTAAATACGTCAATATCGAGTCTGATCAGGTACAGGTCGCTCTGGAAAGCCAGGGCAGCTGTTCTATTCTGGAACTCAATATCACCCTGCCCGATCGCTGATCAGGCAGTCGCTCGCGGCGGTATCGGCGCACTTCTCCGGAAGCTGCGCCCTTGCCGCCGTCGGCGTTTCTAGCGTTTCGAGGCCGTTGCATGCCGTTGTCGAACATCCGCATCATTCATCAGGACGCCGCCGTTCTGGTGATCGATAAGCCTACCCTGCTGCTTTCCGTTCCCGGTCGTGCCGACGACAACAAGGATTGCCTGATTACCCGCCTGCAGGAAAACGGTTACCCCGAAGCGCGTATCGTCCATCGTCTGGACTGGGAAACCTCGGGCATCATTCTGCTGGCCCGCGATGCCGATACGCATCGCGAACTGTCGCGTCAGTTTCATGACCGCGAAACCGAGAAAGCCTACACCGCGCTGTGCTGGGGCCAACCGTCCCTGGACAGCGGCAGCATCGATCTGCCGTTGCGCTACGACCCGCCTACCAAGCCCCGGCATGTGGTGGACCACGAGGGTGGCAAACACGCGCTGACGTTCTGGAAGGTTGTCGAGCGGCATGACACTTATTGTCGCGTCGAGCTCACGCCGATCACTGGCCGCTCGCATCAGTTGCGTGTGCACATGCTGTCGATCGGGCATCCGCTGTTGGGTGATGGGCTGTACGCGCATCCGGAAGCGCTGGCGGCCTATCCACGTCTGTGTCTGCATGCCAGCATGCTGAGCTTCACGCATCCCGGGACTGGCGAGCGAATGACCTTCGAGTGTGCTGCGCCGTTCTGATTTAAATGACGCGCTGACTATCGTCCCTATGCTCCGCGTCACACAGAGGTTCTGTGATGTCAGGTGGATTGGCGTTCGGGCCCGACTATCGTTCCCACGCTCCGCGTGGTAATGCCGTTCGTGACGCTCCGCGTCACACAGCGGTTCTGTGATGTCAGGTGGATTGGGGTTCCGCTCAGGTCACCTTTTCGCCCCTCGGCGACTCACTTTGAGGGACCAAAGTGAGCAAAGTCCCCGCTCCTGTTTCCGGCCCGACTTCGTCGGGTTCCTTCGCCCTGACACTGATCCGGGGGTCGCCGCAACGCGCCATCCATGGCGCGGTGCGGCTAGCCTGGCGTCCTGCCAGGCTACCCCCGGATCAGCACCAGGACTCAGCCGTCACTAACGTCGCACTCTGCGTCGTCAGTGACATCGTGGTTGAGAAGCGCTTTTGCGGCAATGACTGCGGTTTTGATTATCGTGCCGACGCTCCGCGTCGGCATGCAGTTCGTGACGCTCTGCGTCACACAGCGCATCGGCACGAGAGCTGCGCGATGAGCGCAACCGAAGGCAGCAAATCATCCAATACGGTAAACTCGCGCCATTGTTGTCTGGAGCTATTTATGCGCGCAGAGTTGAACAAAGGCCTTATTGATTTCCTGAAGGCTTCTCCTACCCCATTCCACGCCACTGCCACCCTCGTGCAACACTTTGAAGCCGCAGGTTTTCAGCGGCTGGACGAACGTGATACGTGGGCAGTAGAAACCGGAGGTCGTTACTTCGTCACCCGTAACGACTCCTCCATTGTCGCTTTCCGCATGGGCCGTCAGTCGCCACTCAGTGGCGGCATCCGCATGGTCGGTGCGCACACCGACAGCCCGTGCCTGCGGGTCAAGCCGCAACCGGAACTGCAACGCCAGGGTTTTTGGCAACTGGGCGTCGAAGTCTACGGCGGCGCCTTGCTGGCTCCCTGGTTCGATCGTGATCTGTCGCTGGCCGGGCGCGTCACTTTCCGCCGCGATGGCAAGGTCGAAAGCCAACTGATCGACTTCAAGCTGCCGATCGCCGTGATTCCCAATCTGGCCATTCACCTGAACCGCACTGCCAACGAAGGCTGGGCGATCAACGCGCAAAACGAACTGCCGCCCATCCTGGCGCAGGTAGCCGGTGACGAGCGCGCGGACTTCCGTGCGCTGCTGACCGACCAACTGGCCCGCGAACACGGGCTCAATGCCGATGTGGTGCTCGATTACGAGCTGAGCTTCTACGACACCCAGGGCGCCGCTGTGGTCGGCCTCAACGGGGATTTCCTGGCAGGCGCACGCCTTGACAACCTGTTGTCGTGTTTCGCCGGGATGCAGGCACTGCTCAACACCGAGAGCGACGAAACCGCCCTGCTGGTGTGCACCGATCACGAAGAGGTTGGCTCGTCTTCTGCCTGTGGCGCAGACGGCGCGATGCTTGAGCAGATCGTCCAGCGCCTGTTGCCAAGCAGCGAAGACTACGTGCGCACGATTCAGAAGTCGCTGCTGATCTCAGCCGACAACGCCCACGGCATTCATCCCAACTACGCTGACAAGCACGACGCCAATCACGGCCCCAAGCTCAACGCCGGGCCGGTGATCAAGGTCAACAGCAACCAGCGTTACGCCACCAACAGCGAAACCGCCGGTTTCTTCCGCCATCTGTGCATGGCCGAAGAAGTCCCGGTGCAGAGCTTTGTGGTACGCAGCGACATGGGTTGCGGCTCGACCATCGGACCGATCACTGCCAGCCATCTGGGCATCCGCACGGTAGATATCGGCTTGCCAACGTTCGCCATGCACTCGATCCGCGAACTGGCCGGCAGCCATGACCTGGCGCATCTGGTCAAGGTATTGAGCGCGTTCTATGCCAGCCACGAGCTGCCATAACGACTGAGGCGATCATCGGTAACGCGGGAGCGGCCTGCTGCTCTCGCGTGTCAGTATTGACCCCGGTAAACGCCATTGAAAAAAATAAAACCTCTCTAATCACAACGATAAAAAAGCTGCTTTTGCCTGCATGATCCTGAGCCATATCTTACGCAACAAAAGATCATTCGTTTATAAAGGGACTTCATGTCCCGAACTCCATCGACACACCCTGTCGATGATTCAGTAGTGGAGTGCTTGAATATCGCTGGCTACTCTACCTCTATCCAGTCATCTTCCTCGTCGGGTTTATCGACAATATCGTCATCTTCGTTCACGTAATACGGTATATCGGCTTCAACACCGTTCTCACCCGTTTTGGCAACCAGTTGCCTGTACCTCTTCCCGTCCCAGAGCCTGAAAATCAGCGTGGAGTCTTCTCCAGCCGAGAGCGTCGAGCCTTCACTGCCAATAAGTTTGCTCCGCGCGCCGGCCGTCAAGATACTGTTCTTTCCAGCGGTCAATCTGCTTTGATCGCCCGCCATCAGGGTGCAGTCATGCCCGCCGGTGAGTTTGCTTCTATCGCCGGCGGTCAGATAACTGTTATTACCGGCCAGTAGTTTGCTGCGGTCACCCGCGGTCTGATTACTGTCTGCACCGGCAATCAAACGGCTGCGATCACCCGCCAGTTGTACGCTGCCCGCACCGGCAATCAGCGTGCTGCGAAAACCTGCGGTCTGCGAGCTGCCCTTGCCGGCGATCAGCATGCTTTTATTTCCGGCGACCTGAATGCTTTCATGGCCTGCAATCAACGAGCTGCCGTAACTTGCAATCTGGTTACTGCCATAACCCGCAGTCAATGTGCTGCGAATGCCCGATGTAAGGCTACTGCCATAACCGGCGATCAAAACACTGCGAAGTCCGGCGATCAGCGTACTGCCATAGCCTGCCGTCAGAAAACTTCTGATTCCGCTGGTCAGGGAGCTGCCATAACCGGCGATCAACGAGCTGTCCTGCCCGGCCGTTGCAGTGCTGCCATAGCCCGCAGTGAGTGAACTTCCGTACTCTGCGGTCTGAGTACTGCCATAGCCGGCCGTGAGGGTACTTTTGTAGCCGGCCGTTTGCGTACTGCCGTAACCGGCGATCAGCGAGCTGGCAAAGCCGGCGGTGGAAGTGCTCCCGTAGCCTGTGGTGAGCGAGCTGTTTTCCTGTGCGGTTTGCGTGCTGCCGTAACCGGCGGTCAAGGTGCTCTCGTAGCCTGCCGTCTGCGTGCTGCCATAACCTGCAATCAACGAACTCGCATAGCCGGCAGTGGAAGTACTTCCATAACCTGTCACCAGGTCACTGCGCTCCTGTGCGGTTTGCGTACTGCCGTAACCGGCGGTCAACGTGCTCTCGTAGCCTGCCGTCTGCGTACTGCCGTAACCCGCGATCAGCGAGCTGGAATAGCCCGCAGTGGAGGTACTTCCGTAACCGGTGGTGAGCGAGCTGTTTTCCTGCGCGGTCTGCGTACTGCCATAACCGGTCGTCAACGTGCTCCCGTAGCCTGCCGTCTGCGTGCTGCCATAGCCGGCGATCAAGGAACTGGAGTAGCCCGCAGTCGACGTGCTGCCATAACCTGCGACCAGGTCACTGCGCTCCTGTGCCGTCTGGGTACTGCCATAACCGGCGGTCAGTATGCTTTTGAAGCCCGCCGTCTGGGTGCTGCCGTATCCGGCGATCAGCGAACTGTTTGAACCTGCCGTTGACGTGCTGCCATAGCCTGCGACAAGGTCACTGTGTTCTCTGGCCGTCTGAGTACTGCCATAACCGGCGGTCAGCATGCTTTTGTAACTCGCGGTCTGGGTGCTGCCATAACCTGCGATCAGCGAACTGCTTGAGCCTGAGGTTCCTGTACTGCCATAGCCCGCAATCAGGTCGCTACCGTCCCTGGCAGTCTGAGTACTCCCATAGCCCGCGGTCAGGATACTTTTGTGGCCCGCTGTCTGTGTACTCCCGTAACCGGCGATGATGAAGCTTTCATGACCCGCAGTGCCGGTACTTCCATAACCGGTGGTGAGGTTACTGGCAGCCCCCGCCGTTTGCGTACTGCCATAGCCGGATGTAAGTACGCTGCCCTGCTGTGCGGTCTGGGTACTGCCATAACCTGCCGTGAGCGAGCTTTCACTGCCAGAGGTTTGCGTGCTGCCGTAACCGGCGATCAACGAGCTGTCGGCGCCAGCTGTTCCCGTACTGCCATACCCGGCTGTCAGCGTGCTGCCTTCACGGGCCGTCTGGGTACTGCCGTAACCCGCGGTGAGCGAACTTTCACTGCCTGAGGTCTGCGTGCTGCCGTATCCGGCGATCAACGAGCTGTCGGCACCTGCCGTACCCGTGCTGCCATAACCCGCAGTCAGGTTGCTGCCTTCCTGGGCCGTCTGCGTACTGCCGTAACCTGCTGTCAGCGCACTGTCACTTCCCGAGGTCTGCGTGCTGCCGTATCCGGCGATCAACGAGCTGTCGGCACCAGCCGTGCCAGTGCTGCCGTAGCCCGCCGTCAGATTGCTGCCTTCCTGGGCCGTCTGCGTACTGCCGTAACCTGCTGTCAGCGCACTGTCACTTCCCGAGGTCTGCGTGCTGCCGTATCCCGCGATCAGAGAGCTGTCGACACCTGCTGTACCCGTGCTGCCGTACCCCGCCGTCAGATTGCTGCCCTCCTGGGCCGTCTGCGTACTGCCGTAACCCGCCGTGAGCGAACTGTCGCTGCCCGAGGTTTGCGTGCTGCCGTAACCGGCGATCAGCGAGCTGTCGGAACCTGCCGTGCCGGTGCTGCCATACCCAGCAGTGAGATTGCTGCCTTCCTGAGCCGTTTGCGTGCTGCCGTAGCCGGCGGTCAGGGCGCTGTCGCTTCCCGAAGTCTGCGTGCTGCCATAGCCGGCGATCAACGAGCTGTCGGCACCTGCGGTACCAGTGCTGCCGTACCCGGAGGTCAGGTTGCTGCCTTCCTGAGCCGTCTGCGTACTGCCGTAGCCCGCGGTCAGCGAACTGTCGCCGCCCGAAGTCTGGGTACTGCCGTAACCGGCGATCAACGAGCTATCCGAGCCCGCCGTGCCGGTGCTGCCGTACCCAGCGGTAAGGTTGCTGCCTTCCTGAGCCGTTTGCGTGCTGCCGTAACCCGCCGTGAGCGAGCTGTCTTCTCCGGAAGTCTGTGTACTGCCGTAACCGGCGATCAACGAACTATCCGAGCCCGCCGTGCCGGTGCTGCCGTACCCGGCCGTCAGATTACTGCCTTCCTGGGCCGTCTGCGTGCTGCCGTAACCCGCCGTCAGCGAGCTGTCACCTCCAGAGGTCTGTGTACTGCCATAACCGGCGATCAGCGAGCTATCGGAGCCCGCCGTGCCGGTGCTGCCGTACCCGGCCGTCAGATTACTGCCTTCCTGGGCCGTCTGCGTGCTGCCGTAACCCGCTGTGAGCGAGCTGTCTTCTCCGGAAGTCTGAGTACTGCCGTAACCGGCGATCAACGAACTATCCGAGCCAGCTGTTCCCGTACTGCCATACCCTGCCGTCAGGTTGCTGCCTTCGCGGGCGGTCTGGGTGCTGCCGTAACCCGCCGTCAGCGCGCTGTCCCCTCCGGCAGTCTGGGTGCTTCCATAGCCTGCGACCAGCGAGCTGTCGGAACCGGCGGTTCCTGTACTTCCATAACCGGCAATCAGATCACTGTGGTTGCCAGCGGTCTCGTTACTGCCATAACCGGCAATGAGCCGACTGTGGTTGTCGCCACTCAACGTGCTGCCGTAAGTGGCGGTCTGCAAATTCTGCGGCGTCGTTACCGGCAGGGTATTTACTGAGGGGGCCGCTGCGATGACCAACGCCACATCGAACACTTCATGACTGGCCTGTTCGGCCACCGGTAACGTGACACTTGCCGCCACAGGTAATGTGACATGTGCTGCCGCAGGCGTGGGCGGGGGCGGGAGCGTGGCCGTGGTCATTGACGTGGGCGGGGGCGTTGATGCAGGGTCGGCCTGACGCGCCGAAATGAAGTGTGACGCGCTGATCCTGTCGCCGACATGAACCACCTCAGCGCGCGGAAACTTGACCATTCCCGGCTCATCCAGACTGATGATGTCTGCAACGGCGACTTCACAGACAATCCATCGCGCATCGGCATGCACGCTTAGAAAAGCGCTGGTTCCAGCGCCCCACAGTAAACCCACCAGACCATTCTCGTGACGCCTGGTTGACTGCCAGTATTTGGATTCAACCGTCCCGGAAGCGGGCCATATAAGGCCGCAATGATCGGCCATGTTATTTGCACAGGTACGCAGCACCAACGCCTTGTCGAGATTCATTACAGCATCCTCATAGATCCTTTAAATAAAAGCAGCTGCACTTATCAAGCATTGCTTTACAGGACAACCGCCATGTCAGCCTTAATCCAATGTGGAACGATGGTGCACAAAACAGCCACTAACAGCGCACATCCTTCCGCACTAAAAAACCTACCACACCCCACTAAAAAACATTAATTAATACTAACTTTTTTGTAAATTCTTCATGAAAGATTAGAATAATTACTCTGAAAATCCTGATGACAAAAACCAACTAATCTACGCCCACGCCCCAAGAGACAACAGCGTTATCTTCATTGATTTTTTTTGTTAGTTAAACGCATGCGTTACACAGAGCCTATTAAACAGGCCCTGCACCTCGCAAGTTTCCGACCACTGAAATGAGCATTTACTTATAGAAAACAGGCAACTAACGACGGTGCAGACCGTGCCTGGCAAGCAGGTTTTAAATACAGGCGTTCAGTCGCCATGCACCTCAGCGCGCACATAAATAGCATCATGACGCCAGTATTCGAGATCGCAATCGATCAACCGGTCTTTGCGGTCGTAATTGACTCGTGCAATGCGCAGGCCCGGACTACCCAGTGAAACCTTCAGTGCTGCGGATGCTTCGCTGTGCAAAGACGTGGGAACCATGTCGAAGCGCACCCGGCCGCAGTGAATGTCGTAGCAGCGGGCGTAGAGTGCGGTCAGCGATTCGTTCAGATCGTGTTCGAGAATGCCGGGGAACAACTCCGGCCTCAGGTAGTGCTCGACATACAGCACCAGGCGCTGATCGATTCGCCGCGCGCGACAGATCTGGATCACGCTCGACAGCGCCGGCAGTTCCAGCATTTCACAGATCATCGCTGAAGCAGGTTGCAGGCGTGCAGAAAGAAGCTGGGTGTGAGGCACCCTTCCCTGGGCACAGACCATTGCGTGGAAATGGCTGCGCCTGATCAGGTCATAGGCCAGCCGCGGCGGCGAGATGAACCAGCCACGCCGCTCTTCGCGGTAAATCAGCCCCTGCGACTCGAGTTGCAAAAGCGCTTCCCGCAAGGTGATGCGTGTGGTGGCGAATACCTCACTGAGCTTGCGCTCTGCAGGCAACTTGCTGCCATGCGGCAACAAGCCGTGTTCGATCTGCTCCTGCAGCGCATGGCAAATCGTGGTTACCGCCCGTGGTACATCTTCGCGCATTCCGGTATCCGTCTGGACTAGACCAGCCCTGTTACGAGGCATACATCAGTGCGGTCAACGCCGTTGACTCCCTTGCGGTGAGCCTAGGCCGGGTACATGACTGTCCTGTTACAGGACAAATCACGTTGCATGCCAACTGTGCTGAAAACAGCCCCGAACCCCCTGCTCAGCGCGCACGTTGCGATGGTCTACGCTTAGCGCCAGGCACTGCCAGGGCCCTTGAAAAACGCTTTTGTCTACGCGACACGACACGAAAATGTCATGCAAAAAGCCTAACTTGGCTCAGGTATTGCTGATCTAGACCAAACAATCCGCAACGAACACTTCTTGCAAGAAGTGCACTAGGAGCTCCGAATGAAACATCTTTTGTTGGCATCACTCCTCGGTTCAGCCATGGCAATGAGTTCGCTGGTCATGGCTGCGGACACGGATCTTAAAACGCTGGAGGCTGCGGCCAAGGCTGAAGGCGCAGTCAACAGCCTCGGCATGCCGGATGACTGGGCAAACTGGGGCGGCATCTGGAAAGACCTGGAAGCCAAATACGGCCTCAAGCACATGGACACCGACATGAGTTCGGCCCAGGAGATCGCCAAGTTCGAAGCGGAGAAAGACAACGCCAGCGGTGACATTGGCGACGTAGGCGCAGCATTCGGCCCTATCGCCGCAGCAAAAGGCGTCACCCAGCCTTACAAGCCAACCACCTGGGAGCAGATCCCGACCTGGGCCAAGGACACGGACGGCCATTGGGCGCTGGCCTATACGGGCACCATTGCCTTCATCGTCAACAAAAACCTGCTGCACGGCTCTGAAATCCCGAAAAGCTGGGCTGACCTGAAAACCGGCAAATACAAGGTTTCCATCGGCGATGTGAGCACTGCGGCTCAGGCTGCCAACGGTGTACTGGCAGCGGCCATCGCCATGAAAGGTGACGAAAGCAACATCGCACCGGGCCTGGCACTGTTCACCGATCTGGCCAAACAGAAGCGTCTGTCGCTGGCCAACCCGACCATTCAGACCATCGAGAAAGGCGAAATCGAAGTCGGTGTGGTCTGGGACTTCAATGGCCTGAGCTACAAAGCCAAGATGACCAAACCCGATGATTACGTCGTGCTGATCCCGTCGGACGGCTCGGTGATTTCCGGCTACACCACCATCATCAACAAGTATGCCAAACACCCGAACGCCGCCAAGCTGGCGCGTGAGTACACCTTCAGCGACGCGGGTCAGATCAGGCTGGCAGAAGGCAATGCGCGCCCGATTCGCGTAGAGCACATCAAATTGCCTGAAGATGTTCAAGCCAAGTTGCTGCCGCAAGACCAGTACAAAAACGCCAAGCCGATCAAGAACGCAGACGCCTGGGAGAAAACCTCCAAAGCGCTGCCGCAGATGTGGAACGAGCAGGTCATCATCGAGATGAACTGATCCTCTCCTGCGGCTCAGGGATGAAGTCGTGTACACCGGGCGAGCCAGTCTCGCCCGTTCTTTCAAAGCGAGTTGCCCATGAAACACAACGTCATCCTGATCGTGCTGGACGGCCTCAATTACGAAGTCGCACGCCATGCGATGGGGCACCTGCAAGCCTGGCATGATGCAGGCAGGGCCGCGCTCTACAAGATCGAATGCGAACTGCCCGCCCTCTCCCGCCCCCTTTACGAATGCATACTGACCGGCGTTGCGCCCATCGACAGCGGCATCGTGCATAACAACGTCTCACGCCTGTCGAATCAGCGCAGCATCTTTCACTATGCTCGCGACGCCGGACTGAGCACGGCAGCGGCGGCCTATCACTGGGTCAGCGAGCTGTACAACCGCACGCCGTTCGACCCGGCACGCGACCGCCACACCGAGGCAGCGGACCTGCCGATCCAGCACGGGCTGTTCTACTGGGCCGACCACTACCCTGATTCGCACCTGTTCGCCGACGCCGAAAGTCTGCGCCTCAGCCACGCCCCGAACTTTCTGCTGATCCACCCCATGAACATCGACGACGCCGGGCACAAGCACGGCCTCGACACTGCGCAGTACCGCAACAGCGCCCGCAGCGCCGACATCATTCTGGCTGACTATCTGCAACGCTGGCTGGATGCGGGGTATCAGGTGCTGGTAACCGCCGACCACGGCATGAACAACGACCGCTCGCACAACGGGCTGTTGCCGGAAGAGCGTGAAGTACCGCTGTTCGTTATCGGCGATGCCTTCAGCCTGAATGTCGACGCCGCGCCGCGCCAGACCGATCTGTGCGGCACCGTTTGCGAGCTGCTGGGTATCCCTCACGACAAACCGGTCTGCCGGGAGATCTTCAATTGACGACCTTTTCCCGAGGCAAGTGGCTGGGGCTGTTGTGCCTGCTGCCCTTCGCCGTATTTTTCATCGTGTTTCAGATCGCACCGCTGTTGTGGGTCGCGATCCACAGCCTGCAAAGCGATGCCGGCTGGGGCTGGGAAAACTTCACCCGGGCGTTCAGCTCGAAGTTCTATCGGCAGGCCATTCAGTACAGCCTGGAGATCAGCTTCTGGTCGAGCCTGTTCGGCATCATCATCTCCGTTCTGGGTGCCTATTCACTGCGCAAGGTGGATTCGCGGCTGCGCGATTTCGTCAACTCGTTCGCCAACATGACCAGCAATTTCGCCGGCGTTCCACTGGCGTTCGCGTTCATCATCCTGCTGGGGTTCAACGGCGCGCTGACCCTGATCCTCAAGCAGACCGGGATCATCGATGACTTCAACCTGTATTCCAAGACCGGACTGATCATCCTTTATACCTACTTCCAGATCCCCCTCGGCGTGCTGCTGCTCTACCCCGCATTCGATGCCGTGCGCGAAGACTGGAACGAGTCGGCAGCGCTGCTGGGGGCCAGCAGCTATCAGTTCTGGCGCTACATCGGCCTGCCGGTGCTGACCCCGGCACTGCTCGGCACCTTCGTCATTCTGCTGGCCAATGCGCTCGGCGCGTATGCCACGGTCTACGCGCTGACCACCGGCAATTTCAACGTATTGCCCATCCGTATCGCGGCGATGGTCGCGGGCGATATCACGCTGGACCCGAACATGGCCAGCGCGCTGGCGATGATTCTGGTCGGTCTCATGACCCTGGTCACGGTGGTCCATCAGTGGCTGTTGAGAAGGAGCTACCATGTCACGCGTTGAACGAGGGCCTGCGAGCATTTATCACAAGACGGTGGTCTGCCTGCTGTTCCTGATCCTGTTGCTGCCGCTGGCCGGCACCTTCCTGTACTCGATCGCGACCAGCTGGTCGGCGACCATTCTGCCCAGTGGCCTGACCTTCAAATGGTACGTGGCGCTGTGGAGCGACCCACGCTTTCTGACGGCGTTCGGCCAGTCACTGCTGGTCTGCGTCGGCGCACTGATCCTTTCGGTGGTGCTGATTCTGCCCCTGCTGTTCGTCGTGCATTACTACTTTCCGCGCCTCGACGGGCTGATGAACATCCTCATCCTGCTGCCGTTTGCCGTGCCACCCGTGGTTTCCTCGGTCGGCCTGCTGCAGCTGTATGGCTCAGGCCCCATGGCGATGGTCGGCACACCGTGGATTCTGATCGGCTGTTACTTCACCGTCGCCCTGCCCTTCATGTACCGCGCCATCACCAACAACCTGCAGGCCATCAACCTGACAGACCTGATGGACGCCGCCCGGTTGCTCGGCGCCAGCACCTGGCAGGCGGCGTTCATGGTGGTGCTGCCCAACCTGCGCAAGGGCCTGATGATTGCCCTGCTGCTGTCGTTCTCGTTCCTGTTCGGCGAATTCGTATTCGCCAACCTGCTGGTCGGCACGCGCTATGAAACCCTGCAGGTGTACCTCAACAACATGCGCAACAGCAGCGGTCACTTCAACAGCGCGCTGGTGATTTCCTATTTCCTCTTCGTGCTGGTGCTGACCTGGGCCGCCAATCGACTGAACAAGGACAAAGACTGAGATGAGTTTTGTCAGCATTGAAAACCTGCAGAAAAGCTACGCCAGCACGTCAGTGTTCAGCGACATCAACTGCAGCATTGCGAAAGGCGAGTTCGTTACCTTGCTGGGCCCGTCGGGCTGCGGCAAATCCACGTTGTTGCGTTGCATCGCCGGGCTGACCCCGGTCAACAGCGGGCGCATTCTGCTCGATGGCAGCGATCTGGTGCCGCTCACCCCGCAAAAGCGCAACATCGGCATGGTGTTCCAGAGTTACGCGCTGTTTCCCAACATGACCGTCGAGCAAAACGTCGCCTTCGGGCTGCGCATTCAGAAAGTCAGTGCTGACGAGAGTACACGGCGCGTCGCCGAGATTCTGCGCATGGTCGAGCTGCACGATTTTGCCACGCGTTACCCGCATCAGTTGTCCGGCGGGCAATGCCAGCGCGTGGCGCTGGCGCGTTCGCTGGTCACTCGCCCGCGTCTGCTGTTGCTCGATGAGCCGCTGTCGGCGCTGGATGCGCGGATTCGCAAGAACCTGCGCGAACAGATCCGTGCCATTCAGCGCGAGCTGGGCCTGACCACCATTTTCGTGACCCACGACCAGGAAGAAGCACTGATCATGTCAGACCGTATCTTCCTGATGAACCAGGGCCGGATCGTGCAGAGCGGCGACGCCGAAACCCTCTACACCGCGCCTGTGGACGTATTCGCCGCAGGCTTCATCGGCAACTACAACCTGCTGGAAGCCGACGACGCCACGCGCCTGATGCAGCGCCCGATCAACAGCCGTGTGGCGATCCGCCCTGAATCGATCCAATTGAGCCTGACCGGCGAACTGGAAGGCGAAATACGCAGTCACAGTCTGCTCGGCAACGTCATCCGTTACCGGGTACAGGCCCGTGGCGTGAAGCTGGTGGTCGACGTACTGAACCGCAGCGCCGACGACCTGCACCCGGACGGAAGGCGTGTAACACTGAACATCGAACCGTCGGCGCTGTGCGCGCTTGACTGACGCAACCGCCGAGCTTTCGCTTTCGCTTGAAGCTTGAAGCTTGAAGCTTGAAGCTTGAAGCTAACGTAACCAACACTGAGGATAAGCACACATGCCCTTGGCAATTTTCGACCTGGACGAAACCCTGATCGGTGGTGACTGCGCCACGCTCTGGAGCGAGCAGATGGGTCGCCTGGGCTGGGTTGACTCGACGTCGTTCATGCAACGAAACGACGAACTGATGGCCGCCTACAGCGAGGGCAAGCTCGCGATGGAAGACTACATGGCCTTCAGCCTGGAGCCCATGGCTGGCCGTACCCCCGAAGAAATCGAGCATCTGGTCGGCCCGTGGGTCGAGGACGTCATCGAACCGATCATCTACAGCGACGCCTGCACGTGCATTGCAAAGCACCGCGCCAAGGGTGACCGGATTCTGGTGATCTCGGCTTCGGGCGTGCACCTGGTCAAGCCGATCGCCGAACGCCTCGGCATCGACGAAGTGCTGGGTATCGAGCTGGACGTGCAGCATGGCGTCTACAGCGGGGCCACAGTCGGCGTGCTGACTTATCGGGAAGGCAAGATCACGCGCCTGATGGAGTGGCTGGATGCCGAGGGGGAAAATCTCGAGGGTGCGAGTTTCTATTCGGATTCGCGCAATGACCTGCCGCTGCTGCTCAAGGTTGACCACCCTAACGTGGTCAACCCCGATGCCGTGTTACTGGAACACGCACAGAAAGCAGGCTGGCCGGTGCACGACTGGAGCTGAGTCCAGAGGCGCCGCCGGGTCAGACCAGGCTTTCGTCGATCACCAGCACGATCTTGCCGGACACCGTATTGGTCGCCAGCTCTTCGAACGCCGCTTCGGCATCCTTGATCGCAAAGGATTTCGCCAGTTGCGGCTTGAGGCGGCCTTCAGTGAACAGCGGCCAGACGTGCTGTCCCAGGTCACTGAGCAGGTCGGCCTTGAACGTGTCGTCGCGGCTGCGCAAGGTCGAGCCCATCAACCGGATACGCTTGCCCAGCACATGAGCCAGATCCACTTTCGCCTCGCGGCCGCTCATGACGCCGATCAGCACCCAGCGGCCGTCAAGGGCCAGCAGTTTTACATTGAGCTCGGCATAGCTCGCCCCCACCGGGTCGAGGATGACGTTGAACGGTGCAAAATCGTTCAGGCCTTCAAGACTTTCGCTGCGCACCACGCCGCCCTGAGCACCCAGTTCGACGCAATAGGCCAGCCGTTCTGCCGAGCCGACGCTGACCCAGACCGGGTTGCCAAACGCCTTGCAAAGCTGAATCCCGGCTGAACCAACCCCACTTGCGCCAGCGTGCAACAACACCTTCTCGCCTGGCTTGAGCCCGGCGAGCTCGAACAGGTTCAGCCACGCCGTGGCATAGACCTCGGGAATGGCTGCCGCCTCATGCAGCGACAGCCCTTCCGGCACGGGCAGCACGTGTCGCCCATCGACCACCACTTCTTCGGCCATCGCCCCGCCCGCCAACAGCGCGCAGACGCGGTCTCCAACCACCCAGGACGAACCCGGACCGACTTCGGCGATCACGCCGGAGCACTCCAGACCCAGCGTCTGAGTGACTCCGGGCGGCGGCGGATACTTGCCCTCGCGCTGTAACAGATCGGCACGATTCAAACCTGCCGCAGCCACTTTGATACGTACCTGCCCCACATCGAGGGCCGGACTCGGCTCCTCGACCCATTCCACATGTCCTTCAACGCCTTGCAATGCTTTCACGGTGCCTCCATAGTGAGTCCAGACTGAGCCCGTGGCTGTTTTGCCCGGGCTTTTGCATTATGCGGCCGGGTCCAAAGGAACCGGCGACCTCAAAGACGGCCTAATATGCGTTATCAATTGTCCTCGCGTCGAATCAGCATGAAGCAACTATTCCCCAGCACTGCCCTCGCACTGTTTGTCGGCCTTAGCGTTTTGCCGATGTCAGCCAGTACCTTTGCCGCCAACAGCTGGGATAATCTTCAGCCGGACCGCGACGAAGTGATTGCCAGTCTCAACGTGGTTGAGCTGCTCAAACGACATCACTACAGCAAGCCGCCCCTGGACGACAAGCGTTCAGCGATTATTTACCAGAGCTACATCAAGCAACTGGACCCCTCGCGCAGCTATTTCATGGCCAGCGACATTGCCGAGTTCGACAAATGGCAGTTCCAGTTCGACGACTTCCTGAAGAGTGGCGACCTGAACGCCGGCTTCATCATCTACAAGCGCTATCTGGACCGCGTCAACGCGCGTCTGAACTTCACGCTGGGCGAGTTGGGCAAGGGCGTCGACAAGCTCGACTTCAATACCAAGGAAACCCTGCTGGTCGACCGCAAGGACGCCGCATGGCCCAAGGATACCGCCGAGCTCGACGAACTGTGGCGCAAGCGCATCAAGGATGAAGTCCTGCGGTTGAAGATTGCAGGCAAGGACCCGGCGAAGATTCAGGAAACCCTGACCAAGCGCTACAAGAATCAGCAGGCGCGTCTGAATCAGACTCGCGCCGAAGATATCTTCCAGGCCTACATCAACACGTTCGCCATGTCCTACGATCCGCACACCAACTACCTGTCACCTGACAGCGCGGAGAACTTCGACATCAACATGAGCCTGTCGCTGGAAGGCATCGGCGCCGTGTTGCAGAGCGATAATGACAACGTGAAGATCGTGCGTCTGGTGCCGGCAGGTCCGGCGGCCAAGACCAAGCAGGTTGCCCCGGCCGACAAGATCGTGGCCGTCGCTCAGGGCGACAAGGAAATGGTCGACGTGATCGGCTGGCGTCTGGATGAAGTGGTCAAGCTGATCCGCGGTCCGAAAGGCTCGGTGGTACGCCTGGAGATCATCCCGGCCAGCAATGCGCCGAACGACCAGACCACCAAGATCGTCGCCATCACCCGTGAAGCGGTGAAACTTGAAGAGCAGGCGGCCAAGAAGTCGATCCTGCACCTCAAGCAGGATGGCAAGGACTACAAGCTCGGGGTCATCGACATTCCGGCCTTCTATCTGGACTTCAAGGCCTACCGTGCCGGCGATCCGGAATACAAGAGCACCACCCGTGACGTGAAGAAACTGCTCACCGAATTGCAGGCCGAGAAGGTCGACGGTGTGGTACTGGATCTGCGCAACAACGGTGGCGGTTCATTGCAGGAAGCCACCGAGCTGACCAGCCTGTTCATCGACAAAGGCCCGACCGTGCTGGTGCGCAATGCCGACGGCAAGGTCGACGTGCTGGAAGACGAAGCCAAGGGCGCGTTCTACAAAGGCCCGATGGCACTGCTGGTCAACCGTCTGTCTGCGTCGGCGTCGGAGATTTTCGCCGGGGCGATGCAGGATTATCACCGCGCGCTGGTGATCGGTGGTCAGACCTTCGGTAAAGGCACCGTGCAGACCATTCAGCCGCTCAATCACGGCGAACTGAAACTGACCCTGGCCAAGTTCTACCGGGTTTCCGGTCAGAGCACCCAGCATCAGGGCGTGGTACCGGACATCACTTACCCGTCGCTGATCGACACCAAGGAAATCGGCGAGAGCGCGCTGCCCGAGGCCATGCCGTGGGACAGCATCAAACCGGCGATCAAGCCGGCGATCGACCCGTTCAGGCCGTTCCTGGCCCAACTGCAGGCGCGTCACGAGGCACGTTCGGCAAAAGACGCCGAGTTCGTGTTCATCGAGGATCGCCTGGCGCTGGCCAAGAAGCTGATGAACGAGAAGACCGTCAGCCTCAATGAAGCCGACCGGCGTGCCGAGCATGCGTCTATCGAAAGCAAGCAACTTGCGCTGGAAAACACCCGCCGCAAGGCCAAGGGTGAAGAGCCGCTCAAAGAGCTGAAGAAGGAAGACGAAGACGCGCTGCCGGTGGAAGACGAGAAAACCAAACCCGAGGACGATGCCTATCTGGCAGAGACCGGGCGCATTCTCATCGACTACCTGGGTCTGAGTGCCGCTGTCGCGAAGAAGTAACGCAGGTTCATTGATGGCCATTTAGCTTCAACGTCATCAAACAGTCATGAAGCTGTCGTGAAATACGGGGCTGAACGCGAAAGCGCTCAGCCCTTTTTCATTCTCTTCGAGACGACCATGACCATAACAGAGCAGCTGAGCGCACTGAGTTCCATTCTGGCTCGTGGTGATTTGCACAGTTTGTTCCAACCCATCGTCTCGCTGTCGGAACACCGGATCCTGGGCTATGAAGCCTTGACCCGCGGCCCGTCCAACAGCGCCCTGCACTCGCCCCTGAACCTGTTCGCCATCGCCCGCCAGGCCGGTCGTCTGAGCGAGCTGGAGTTGAGTTGTCGGGACAGCGCCTGCCGACGTTTCAGCCAGCAGAAGTTGCCGGGCAAGCTGTTTCTCAACGTCTCCCCCGAATCGCTGCTCGAAACCTCGCATCCACCGGGGCGGACTCTGGAGATGCTGCGTCGCTACCACATCGCGCCCAAGGACGTGGTCATCGAGTTGACCGAGCAGATGCCCACCGACGATTTCGACCTGCTGTACAAAGCGTTGCACCACTACCGCGACATGGGCTTTTCCATCGCGCTGGACGATCTTGGCGCCGGTTATTCGAGCTTGCGACTCTGGTCGGAGCTGCGCCCGGACTACGTGAAAATCGATCGGCACTTCATCGACGGCATTCACCAGGATGCGGTGAAGCGCGAATTCGTCGGCTCCATGCTGCAGATGGCCAAGGCCTCCAGAGCGACGGTGATTGCCGAAGGCATCGAATTGCCCGAAGAGCTGGCAACGCTGAAAGACATGGGCGTGAACCTGGTTCAAGGCTATCTGCTGGCCCGACCTCAGGAGCGCCCGCCGCGCGACACCCGCGCCATGCTGCCCAGGACAGAAACCGCAGTGGCGCCGCTCAACGAAGAAGCGGCCGACCTGTCTGCCCTGCTCAATCCGCAGCCATCGGTCAGCCAGTCGACACCCACGGCTGAAGTGCTGGAAGCGTTTCGCAGGCAGGCCAACCTCAATTCTCTGGCGGTGCTGGATGACGACGCCCGACCGTGCGGCATCGTCCACCGGCATTCGTTGTCCGAGGCCCTGCTCAAGCCCTTCGGCACCGAGCTGTTTGCTCGCAAACCGATCAGCCGTCTGATGAGCAGTGACTTTCTCGCCGTGGAGGTCAGCCAGTCACTGCAACAGGTCAGCCGGCTGTTGACCAGCCGTGCCCGGCAGCGCATCGAGGAGGATTTCATCATCACCTCGAACGGTACCTATCTGGGCCTCGGACGAGTGATCGACGTGCTCAAGCTGATTACCGAAATGAAGATCCAGCAGGCACGTTACGCCAACCCGCTGACCCTGCTGCCCGGCAACGTTCCGATTCAGCAATGCCTGACTCGACTGCTGCAGCAAGGCCGTGCGTCGATGATCTGCTACGTGGACATCGACAGCTTCAAGCCCTTCAACGACATCTACGGTTATGCGCGTGGCGACGAGGTGCTGCTGTGTCTGGCGCAATGCCTGAACGACCGCATCGATCCGGCCAGGGACTTTGTCGGGCACATCGGCGGGGATGATTTTCTGATGGTGCTGGGCTTTGATGACTGGGAACGACGCCTGAAAACCCTGCTGGATGATTTTCAGAATCAATGCCGGCGTTTCTACCGCGCAGAACACCTGGAAGCCGGTTGTTTCATCGCCCTCAACCGTCAGGGCCAACGCCAGGAATTCCCCCTGCTGTCACTGTCGATTGGCGTGGTGCACTTGCATGAAGCAAGCTGCACGCTGGTCGATGCCAGCCAATTGGCCGACCTCGCTTCACAGGCCAAGCACTTCGCCAAGGATGTCGCCGGCGCCAGCATTCACGTCATCGATTCGACGCGACTGGATTTGTTGATGCAGGCGTGAGCGCCGGCGCCATACCCCTACTGCGCTTGCACTTGCGGATAATTGTATTCAAACACCCGAACCACTTCCGAGGCGTGCCATGACGCTGCCGCGACGCCGTCCGAAGGTCCGGAGAAACGGCCAAGGCGTTCGGCGCACTCGAAAAAACCGGGACGCGGCAGGCGGCTGGCGCCCTGGCTGATGACCAGCGAACTGCGCAAGGGCTGTTCAGCGCGGGCATCCATGGCGGCGAGGTGCTCAAGGGCGGCCGTAAGGGTCTGCATGGCCGGGCTGGGCAGTTGCAGGCGTTCCACCAGAGCGCGATAGGTCAGCAGGTGCCGTTGGCGACGGGCCAGATCGAGCTCATTGAGCAGTCCATCCCAATGCTGACGACTGATGCGCACGCTCACGACTCACCTCGCCAGCCCGGCACTCCAAGCTCCCACGCCAGGCTGCGTTTGATGGCGCCGTCCGGCTGCCGAGTACCGTTCTCGATCAGTTCCAGATAGGACGGGCTGATCCCGACGGTACGCGCCAGACTCGCCGCTTCAAGGCCTTTGGCCTCGCGCAGTGCACGCAATTCATCGAACCCGGGAAGCTCACTGGCGGTGGTGCCGCCAGTCGAGGCAGCCGGCTCGGAAGGCTTGCCGGCCAGGCCGGCGGCCTTGAGCAGTGCTTGATACTGCGCCCAGGGCAGCACGGCGTATTCCGGCTCCCCGTCACGGGATATCACTTGAAGATCCATAGAGTCACCTTGTACTACACGACCGCATACTGATCAGGCTTGATCCATAGGCAGGCATCTTAACAGCGGAACGCCAGGGCTTGTGTTCAATCCGTGAGACTTACACCTTACCCCGCTCTTGCTCCAGCAGGGCCTGAGTCTTCGGCAGTTGCTCGACCACGATGAGTTTCTCGGGCGATTGCTGCGCGCGCCATTCACGAAAAGCGTCCAGCTCATTGCTCAGGTGCTTGGTAACCCACGCCAGCACGGCGATGTCATCGAGCATGCCGAGGCCGGGTATCCAGTCGGGGATCGCGTCCAGCGGGCTGAGGAAGTACATCAGACCGGCGACAATGGACAGGATCGCTTTGGGGCTGATGGCGCGGTATTCGCCCCGCCAGTAAGCCAGGCACAAGGCCTGCAGCAAACGCAGGTCTTCCTTGAGTTTGCCCAGACGATTACCTTCACTGTTGCCCTTGCGCGCGACAGCGAACAACAGTCCTGGCAATCGTCCAGCGGCCAGCAAACGCCGGGCTCCGGGCAGATAACGGATAAAATTCCACGGTGCTTTCATACCCACTCCCGTTCAGCAAAATGTCGTTCGATAAAAGCAGATTCGCCGAACCTGCCCGGCCAGTGCCACAAGGTTATCCACAATAATTGTGGATAACCTTGTGAACAGCGGCTTCTTTCCAGCCTCAACCCCCCGTTTTCGGGGGGCCGTAGTCAAATCGGGCGTTTTTTACTCACAAAAAAACTACAAACGTGTGAACCCGACACCCTCTACTAAACGAGTACCTTGATCTTGCCGGACTGTCGGACAATGCCTTTGCATACATCCATGATAGTGGGACTGCCCGAATGACCAAGCGTTCGGGAAATAAGCCGGACACAAAAACGCCCTGTCGAGACAGGGCGTTTTCTGTAGCCAGGTGGTGCGTTACTTCTTGGCCGGAGCCGAAGCGGCAGGAGCTGCCTCTTCTTCGTCGGCATCAGCACCAGGAGTCGGTGCCGCTGCAGGGTCCTTGATACCCAGCAGTTCAAGATCGAACACCAGTACCGAGTTGGCAGGGATCGCCGGGCTCGGGCTCTGTGCGCCGTAAGCCAGATCACTCGGGATGAAGAGTTTGATCTTCTCGCCGACGTGCATCAGTTGCAGACCTTCGACCCAACCCGGAATCACACCGCCAACCGGCAGGTCGATCGGGCTGCCGCGCTCAACGGAACTGTCGAAGACCTTGCCGTCGATCAGCTTGCCTTCGTAGTGAACAGTCACAACATCGGTAGGCTTGGGCTGAGCGCCATCGGCTTTCTTGATGATCTGATACTGCAGGCCGGAAGCGGTGGTGACCACGCCGTCCTTCTTACCGTTCTCTTCGAGGAATTTCTTGCCAGCGGCAGAAGCCTCTTCGCTCATCTTCGCCAGACGCTCTTCGGAACGCTTTTGCAGCGCGGAGAAGGCTTCAACCAGCTCTTCGTCCTTGAGTTTCTGATCTTTCTTGCCAACAGCATCTTCGATACCCAGGGCTACAGCCTTGGAATCCAGATCATCCATACCTTCCTGAGCCAGGCTTTTGCCCATGTTCAGACCGATGCCATAAGACGCTTTTTGTGCTGGGGTTTTCAGCTCTACGGTGCTGGCTTGCTTGTCACAACCTGCGAGTACCAGACCGACCAGGGCAATCGCCGCTGCCAACCGATGCTGTTTCATGCTAATTCCTTGTTCATGCGCCAAAAGGGCAAACGAGTAAAGCCGCGAGCTTATCAGGCCGCCGCGATCAATGGCTACCGGCATGAGAGGGAGAAAACGCCGATAAGTTCAGGTATCCAAAGGTTTTCCCGGATCTGTACCGCATTGTTCAGTTGCAGTTCAGTTTGTGATTCGCGAAGGCAAGGCGCTGGCTCGCTGCACAGGGCTCAGGCCACGGGACTGATCACACCGGCATCAGGCCAGCGCTCACTGGTCTGCAGCACGCGCAGAAGCCCGGCCCGCGCCACTCGAAGGGCGAAATCCTGCACGCTGAGGTTACCGGCAGCGAGTTGCGCTTGAACGGACTCGGCCCCGGAGTACACTCGCGATACGCTTTGCAACAGTTGAAACTCCTCGGCGGACTGGCTTGGGGTGTAACAGAGCAGCGCGCCGTCGGCTGCCGAGAAATAAACCGCCGACATCTCGAAACCATAGCGAATCGGCAGGCCTTTACGGCGTTGTGCCGGTTTGTGCCGGTAACTGAACATCCGATGCAGGTCATCCGGCTCGAAGAAATCGTTGATGACGTCACGTCCGCCCTCGACGGCCAGATTGGCTGAGCAGAAATACATGCCGTCCACACGGTAGCCGTCAGGTAATGCAGGCCGATAATAGGCATCGGGATGAAATGCCGAACACGGTGCATACACCGGCATGCCGTCATCGAGAATCGGCTCGGCAATCCGATAGGCTCGCGCGACCGGATTGAACAGAAGAAAACCGATGATCTGCGAATGAATACGACTGCCGATACGGCCATGTGCGTAACGTGCAGCCTCATCGGCACTGTTGAACGGCGCGCTGAGGCTCAGAGGTCGGGGTGGCCATTGCGCTTCGCAGCTTGCAGGCGATTTGGCGGGAGGTGTACGAGCAACAGCATCGTCCGGGTAAGGCTGCCAGTCGGCCGGCACTTTGCCTGCCTGCCCCCACAGGCGGCTGGGCACTATCACGTGCAGATCCCCGGCACCGGCCAGCAGGCGGACTACATCACTGGGCATCATGCTCAGGTTCTGCAGCGCCTTGTGGATCTGGCTGAGTTCACACAGGTGCGGCATGCTGCGCGGGCCGGAGACGCGCGCAAACAATGTGTCTTCGGCGGCAGAGCGCGACAGCGTGTACTTGATCAGGGAGCCGTCAGGCCCGGATAGATACGTCGCCGCACACACCTCCTGATCATCGATCACCGCATAAATGTCGCCGACTGAAAAACTGTTCGGGTACGTGACCTTTTCACTCTCCGGCCACTCGTCCAGCCCGGCCTGCAGTGACGGATGAGAATGGTAGACCGCATAGTCGTCATGCCCTTGCGGGTAGAGCACGTAACCTTCCTGGTCATTGCGCGGGAAGACTTCATTGGGATCGAAGCTGAACTCGCTGCCGTTCATGGGTTCGGTCGCGATGTATTTACCATCCTTGCGAACCAGAATGAAACCACCGTATTCGCGATCACGCCGATTGCCGATCCGCTCGTGGGCATAACGCGCCGCATCATCAGGATGATCGAACGGCGCGCTGAGCGCCGGCATGCCGGGGTGGTGATCGATGGATCGTTTGTAGCGCCTTTTTCTGGGGTGCATGCGGGGCTCCTTGGAAGCCTGACTGATTGAGTCATGAGCGTAAGGAAACCCGAGACGGCAAGTGACATAGATGAATATGACGTTACGTACGCCTGCCGGCGCCGAACAACATGAAATTAAAGATAATTTTTAAGCATCCCGGGATGTGCTTCGATCCACGGCGTGGGCGAATCGGCCCAGACCCTGCATCGACCATCGCGACTGGCGACCAGGGCTCACGCAGTTTGTCGTGCTCAGGAACATTTTTATGCAACCGACCACTCGTTTTCGCTCAACGCGCTCGACGGCTCGCCAGTTGGCAAGCCTGGCCGTAATCGCCGCCGCAGCCATGTTACCGGTCAGCGCAGCCTATGCCGCCAAGAAGCCGCCGTTGGTTGTCACTGAGGGCATCAAGGCCTACCGCCTGTGCACAGGCCCCGACAATCTGTCACACGTCATCGAGGGTTCAATCGATCAAAAAGCCATGACCGATGTCAGCGCCCTGCACTTCAAGGAAACCCCGGCGCACTCGACCTTTGACTGGCATCCGGCCCCCGAAGAGCAGTACGTGATCACCCTGTCCGGCACGCTGGAATTTTCCACCACCGGCGGCGAGAACTTTATCCTGCACCCTGGGGAAGTATTGCTGGCGCAGGACACCACCGGCCCCGGCCATCGCTGGAAACTGATCGACGATCAGCCGTGGCGACGTGCGTACATCATCACCAAGCCAGGCGAAAAAGGCGCATTCGTGCCGAAGGACGGAGCGCCTGCGAAGGGCTGCTGATGCAATGATGCAACCGCCCTCATCGAGCGCGATTACATCGACGCATCAGCCGCCGGCTCGGAAATTTCGATCAGGTTAAGATCCGGATCACGCACATACACCGACCAGATCGGCCCGGTAGCACCGGTGCGCTCGACCGGACCTTCGACGATCGGCCAGTCCTGCTCCTGCAGGTGCACAATCACCTGCTCCAGCGGGATGGTGGCGATGAAACACAGATCCAGCGCACCTGGCACCGGCAAGTGAGCCTTGGGCTCGAACTCCTTGCCGCGTTCATGGACGTTGATTTTCTGATTGCCGAAGCGAAATGCCAGACGCCCCTGACGAAAGCGTTCAGGGGTCATGCCCAGAACGCGTACGTAAAAATCCTTGCAGGCGTCGATATCGGCAGTGGTCAGTACCAGATGGTCCAGATGATCAATCACGGGATCAGCTCCGTTTGGAATAGAGTTCTGTTTACGACAATGGTCAGGTTTCGGATCAGATAATGCCAAGCCGACGCCACTCGGCACGGGTGGCAGCGTCGATGCCATGCGCTTCAAGCACAGCATCGGTGTGTTGACCGAGTGTTGGCGCAGACGATCGTACCTGCCCCGGCGTGTCTTGAAGTTTAGGCACAATACCCGGGAGGGTGACGGGCGTTCCGTCATCCAGCGTGCCCTGCAACAGCATGTCCCGCGCCTGATAATGCGGGTCCCTGGCGATATCGGCTGCGTCGTAGATCTTACCTGCCGGAATACGGGCCTCGTTGAGCGCTGCAAGAACTTCGTCCATCGAGCGTTCGGCGGTCCAGGTCGAGATGGCCGCATCGATGCGCGCCACGTGCCTGACCCGCCCGTCGTTGTGCTCAAGCTCGGGGTCGCTGGCCAGGTCCGCGCGGCCGATCTTTTCCATCAGGCGCCGGAAGATACTGTCGCCATTGCCCGCGATCAACGCGTACTTGCCGTCATTGCAGCGGTAGGCATTGCTCGGCGCGATGCCTGGCAGGCTGCTGCCAGCCGGCTCGCGGACAGTGTCGAATACCGAATACTCGGGAATCAGGCTTTCCATCATGTTGAACACTGACTCGTACAATGCGACATCTATCTGCTGCCCGTCGCCGCCATTCTGCTCGCGATGACGAAGCGCCAGCAGAATGCCGATCACACCGTGCAGCGCAGACAGCGAATCGCCAATCGATACGCCGACACGCACTGGCGTGCGCCCTGCCTCACCCGACAGATGACGCAGACCGCCCATGGCCTCACCGATCACGCCAAAACCCGGCCGGTCGCGATACGGCCCGGTCTGCCCGTAGCCGGAGACACGCAGCATGATCAGTTTCGGATTGAGGGCGTGCAGCGCTTCCCAGCTCAACCCCCAGCCTTCAAGTGTGCCGGGGCGGAAGTTCTCGACCAGTACATCGGCATCGCGGATCAGGCGCCGTGCCATCTCCTGCGCCTGAGGCTGGCGCAGATCGAGGGTTACCGACTGTTTGTTGCGGGACTGCACCGCCCACCAGACGGACGTGCCGTTATGCAGCAAACGCCATTTGCGCAGGGGATCACCGGTCAATGGCGGCTCGACCTTGATGACCTCGGCACCGAACTCGGCGAGAATCTTCGTCGCGAACGGCCCGGCAATGAGCTGACCCAGTTCCACCACCTTGATGCCCTGAAGAGGCAGGCTCATGACACGTCCTTTCTTGTTGGGAGGTGGAGGAATGATCTGCGCAAATGCGCTGGATGGAAAGCCGGAAGGTGCGCCTCCAGATCAGACCGCCGTAAAAAACCCCGCACCAGGCGGGGTTCATTGAATCAATTACTGCAGGCCAACTGGAAACTCATTGAGGAGTCACCCGAAGCCCCCCGCTTACCGACCATAAGTCCCAATACATTGACCTGTTCTGTTGTCGCAGCGCCGCCCAACTTGGCGTGCCCGTAGAACAGCCGCTCATGATCACTGGTATCAATGGAAGACACCGAGCAGAACCCTGGAGACTTTTTAAACTGCCCTTCCTTGAAGAGCACTTTATACGTCGCGAAGTAGTCTTTCTGGCTGCTGTAACTTACAGACTTGATCCAGGGCGACGACTGAGCAACGATATTGCCGTGCTGGTCGATGGTCGCCGTGTGCAGTACTGGCTTGGCCAGCGCGCTCGCAGAGAGGATCAAGGCCGTAGTGCCTACAAACAGTTTAAAACGATTTTTCATAGTCATTCCTTTGCTCATTATCGTATCAGACCGCCTCGATTCGGCGGTCGGTCTGGATTAATTATCTGGGATCATCAAAAAACGTTTAATGTCTGGATACCCCATCAACCCATTCAGCTAATACCAGCAAAGAGGATAAATCAAGCGCTCACCAAGGCTAACTAACAAGCCTGGTTTAAACTTCACTAATTAAGGACATTACTTACATTCGCGAAGAATAATTCTTACAGAACTTCAATAGAACTGCCGCGGGGGCATTGCACGAGGGGGTTGGAATTTCCAAACTACAGAAAGCAGAAAGCCCGCACTGGGCGGGCTTTCTGTTTGCTTCAAGGAGTTCAAGGGCCTTGAAGCGGAATATGGCGCAGCGGACGGGACTCGAACCCGCGACCCCCGGCGTGACAGGCCGGTATTCTAACCGACTGAACTACCGCTGCGCGTAACACTAAAAGCGAGTTTGGTGGGTGATGACGGGATCGAACCGCCGACCCGCTGCTTGTAAGGCAGCTGCTCTCCCAGCTGAGCTAATCACCCTTCACTCTCGGTGTGGCGCGCATTCTACGGAGCGACCTGTACTCTGGCAAGCACTTTTTTAAATAATTTTTATAATCCTTCCAAAGGCTTACAAACGCTCTGTACAGGGTTGGCCCCAGCGGCTGAGGAGCGAATAATGCCCGCCTTTGTATAGAAAGAGAGATTCACCTCATGTGGTTCAAAAACCTGCTTGTCTATCGCCTGACCCAGGACGTGCCTTTTGATGCCGAAGCGCTGGAGACAGCACTGGCGACCAAACCGGCGCGCGCCTGCGCCAGCCAGGAGGTAGCCACCTATGGTTTCGTCGCTCCTTTCGGCAAGGGTGAAGACGCTCCATTGGTACACATCAGTCAGGACTTCATGCTGATCGCAGCACGCAAGGAAGAACGCATTCTGCCGGGCAGCGTCGTGCGTGACGCGCTCAAGGAAAAGGTCGACGAGATCGAAGCCGAGCAGATGCGCAAGGTCTACAAGAAGGAACGCGATCAGCTCAAGGATGAAATCATCCAGGCGTTCCTGCCGCGTGCGTTTATCCGTCGCTCCGCCACTTTCGCCGCCATCGCGCCGAAACAGGGCCTGATCCTGGTCAATGCCTCCAGCCCGAAACGCGCCGAGGACCTGTTGTCGACCCTGCGCGAAGTCATCGGCTCGCTGCCGGTACGTCCGCTGACGGTCAAGGTTTCACCGAGTGCGACCATGACCGACTGGGTCAAGACCCAGAAAGCGGCCGACAACTTCTTCGTGCTGGACGAGTGCGAGCTGCGCGACACCCATGAAGATGGCGGCATCGTGCGCTGCAAGCGTCAGGACCTGACCGGCGACGAAATCCAGCTGCACCTGAGCACAGGCAAGGTCGTGACCCAACTGTCGCTGGCCTGGCAGGACAAGCTGTCGTTCGTGCTGGACGATAAACTGGTGGTCAAGCGTCTGAAGTTCGAGGACCTGCTGCAGGATCAGGCCGAACAGGACGGTGGCGACGAAGCGTTGGGACAACTGGACGCCAGCTTCACGCTGATGATGCTGACCTTCGGCGAGTTCCTGCCGGAGCTGTTCGAGGCATTGGGCGGCGAAGAGATTCCGCAGGGCATCTGATACCCGCTCTTGCAGCACTGCCGCTCGAAACACCGCGCCGTCTCGTCAGACGGCGCATTCATTTCACCCCGGTTATTCAACAATAAGGAACAGGCCATGCGTGCGTTGGCAGCCTTGAGTCGTTTTGTCGGCAACACGTTTGCCTACTGGGTTTTGCTGTTCGCCATTCTGGCATTTCTGTTTCCGCAGGCATTCATTGGCCTTAAGAGCTGGATCGTGCCGCTGCTGGGGCTGGTCATGTTCGGCATGGGCCTGACCCTGAAACTCGAAGACTTCTCTGAAGTGGCGCGTAACCCGTGGCGAGTGGCGCTGGGTGTGATCGCGCACTTTGTGATCATGCCCGGTGTGGCCTGGTTGCTGTGCCAGGTGTTTCAACTGCCGCCGGAGATCGCCGTGGGTGTGATTCTGGTCGGCTGCTGTCCGAGCGGCACTTCATCCAACGTCATGGCCTGGCTGGCAAAGGGTGATCTGGCGCTGGCGGTGGCAATCGCTGCGGTCACTACCCTGCTCGCCCCGCTGCTGACCCCGACCTTGATCTGGTTCCTGGCGTCGGCGTGGCTGCCGGTGTCCTTTCTGGATATGTTCTGGTCGATCCTGCAACTGGTCATGCTGCCGATTGTGTTGGGCGTGATTGCCCAGCGTCTGTTGGGCGCGCGGGTCAGCTATGCGGTCGATGTGCTGCCGCTGGTGTCGGTGGTCAGTATTGTGATGATCGTCTGCGCGGTGGTCGCCGCCAGTCAGGCGAAAATCGCTGAATCCGGCCTGCTGATCATGGCGGTGGTGATTCTGCATAACACGTTCGGTTTTCTGCTGGGTTATTTCACTGGCAAGGTTTTCAAGCTGCCATTGGCGCAACGCAAGTCGCTGGCGCTGGAGGTCGGTATGCAGAACTCGGGGCTGGGCGCTGCGCTGGCCAGTGCACATTTTTCGCCGCTGGCGGCGGTGCCAAGTGCGCTGTTCAGTGTCTGGCACAATATTTCCGGGGCGTTGCTGTCGACGTATTTCAGGAAGATGCCGGAGGAAGAGAATACGTCCGTCCGTTGATGCCAGTTGACTATCGTTCCTCACGCTCCAGTGAACTGCCCCCAAAAAGTTGGACGGTTGACTATCGTTCCCATGCTCCGCGTGGGAATGCAGTTCGTGACGCTCTGCGTCACACGGCGGTTCTGCGGTGTCAGGTGGATCGGGGTTCGGCTCAGGTCACCTTTTCGCCCCTCGGCGACTTACTTTGATGGGGCCAAAGTAAGCAAACCCCCTGGCTCCGTTTCCGGCCCGACTTCGTCGGGTTCCTTCGCCCTGTCACTGATCCGGGGGTCGCCGCAACGCGCCATCCATGGCACGGTGCGGCTTGCCTGGCGTCCTGCCAGGCTACCCCCGGATCAGCGCCAGGACTCAGCCGTCACTAACGTCGCACTCTGCGTCGCCTGTGCCATCGTGGTTGAAAAGCGCTTCAGAGCAATTTGGCTAAATACACGGCTCGGGAACTGATGACTATCGTGCCAATGCGGAGTGATTGGCACGTCAGTCGTACGGAGCGCCGGCGCTACTGCACTTTTCCTCTCAGCGCTTTCACTTCTTCACGTACGTCCACGGGGGTTGCCACGTCCGCTGCGATGGGCGAACCGGCCACCAGCACGACGCGAGACCACAGGCGGCGAAACAGGGTCTTGCTCGGGTCGCGGCTGAAGAAGCTGCCCCACAGGCCTTGCAGTGCCAGTGGAATGACCGGTACTGGCGTTTCCTGGATGATGCGGCTCATGCCGTTCTTGAAGCCGTTGATTTCGCCGTCGGTGGTCAGTTTGCCTTCCGGGAAGATGCACACCAGTTCGCCTTCCGCGAGGTAGTGGGCGATGCGCTTGAACGATGTTTCGTAGATGTCCATGTCTTCGTTACGCCCGGCAATGGGGATGGTCCCGGCGGTGCGAAAGATGAAGTTAAGCACAGGCAGCTGGTAGATCTTGTAGTACATGACAAAGCGGATCGGACGCCGCACCGCACCGGCAATCAGCAATGCATCGACAAAGGACACATGGTTGCAGACCAGCAGCGCCGCGCCTTCGTCCGGAATCCGGTCCAGATTGCGGTGTTCGACGCGGTACATGGAATGGCCAAGCAGCCAGATCATGAAGCGCATGGTGAACTCGGGGACGATCTTGAAGATGTAGATATTGACCGCGATGTTCATCACCGACACGGCCAGAAACAGCTGCGGAATCGACAGCTTGGCAACGCTCAGCAGCAGGATCGAGACAATCGCCGAGACCACCATGAACAGCGCGTTGAGAATGTTGTTGGCGGCAATGACGCGCGAGCGCTCTTTCAGCGGCGTGCGCGACTGGATCAAGGCGTACAGCGGCACGATATAAAAGCCACCGAATACGCCGATACCCAGAATATCGAACAGCACCAGCCAGCCCTGCCCGGAGGACAGCACCGCCAGCCAGTCGTTGGCCTGCACGTTCTGCGGGAAACCGCCCGAATGCCACCACAGCAGCAGGCCAAAAATTGTCAGGCCCATCGAGCCGAACGGCACCAGCCCGATCTCGACCTTATGCCCGGACAAGCGCTCACAGAGCAACGAGCCCAGCGCGATGCCGATGGAGAATACGGCCAGAATCAGCGTAACGACCGTTTCGTCGCCGTACATCCATTCCTTGGCATAGGCCGGGATCTGCGTCAGGTAGATAGCGCCCACAAACCAGAACCACGAGTTGCCGACAATCGAGCGCGAAACCGCGGGCGTTTGCCCCAGCCCCATGCGCAAGGTCGCCCACGACTGGGTGAAGATGTTCCAGTTGAGCTTCATCTCCGGCGAGGCAGCCTCGGCGCGCGGGATACCGAAGCTGGCCAGAAACCCCAGGCAGGCGACCAGCACGATGGCAGCCGCCACCACCCAGGCGTATTGCGAAGAAGACATCATCACACCCGCGCTGATGGTGCCGGCCAGGATCGCCAGAAAGGTGCCCATCTCGACCAGCGCGTTGCCGCCGACCAGTTCGCTCTCGCGCAGGTGCTGGGGCAGGATCGAATATTTGACCGGCCCGAACAGCGCCGAATGCGTCCCCATGGCGAACAGCGCGGCCAGCATCAACTCCAGATGATTGAACAGAAAGCCTGCGGCGCCGACCACCATGATGACGATCTCGCCGAACTTGATGATGCGGATCAACTTGTCCTTGGGGTATTTCTCGCCGAACTGCCCGGCCAGCGCCGAGAACAGAAAGAACGGCAGGATGAACAGCAATGCGCATAGATTGACGTAGATCGAGCGATCCCCATCGATGCTGAGCTTGTAAAGAATGGCAAGGATCAATGACTGCTTGAAGACATTGTCATTGAATGCCCCGAGAGACTGCGTGATGAAAAACGGCAGGAAACGGCGTTTCCCGAGCAGGCTGAATTGTGACTGTTGGCTCATCGTCCGTGGTCCTGAGAGGCTGGGGAGAACTGACGCAGCGGCCAATCCGAGGCACATTGAAGACGTAACGCCGCCGAATGTCGATAGGACATTTTCTTTTACAAAACCTGTGTCGCTTTTTTTATCACTTCGGGCTTTGTCGGGGCGGCTGCGACACCGCGCCACGCTCGACCTTGGTCGACAAAGACGAAGCGCGGCCATCGTGCGAGACTGCGCGTTATCGATACGGTGTGGAATTTGATATGTCGCTGTCCAGCGGGCTGATTGCGGCCGTTGCCCTTACCTATATGGCCATCATGTTCGCCATCGCCTTCTACGGCGACCGCTACAGCGCATCCCTGCGCCCGACCATGCGTGCCTGGGTCTACAGCCTGTCGCTGGCGGTGTACTGCACCAGCTGGACGTTTTTCGGCGCAGTGGGTCAGGCCGCCGAGCAATTATGGTCGTTTCTGCCGATTTATCTGGGGCCCATCGTGCTGATGGTGCTGGCACCCTGGGTGCTGCAAAAAATGGTGCTGATCAGCAAGCAGGAAAACATCACCTCGATCGCCGACTTCATCGCGGCGCGCTATGGCAAGTCCCAGTCCCTGGCGGTGATGGTGGCGCTGATCTGCCTGATCGGCATGCTGCCGTACATCGCGTTGCAGCTCAAAGGCATCGTGCTGGGGGTGAATATCCTGATCGGTGCCGTGGCCGATTCCACCGGCACCCGCGCTCAGGACACTGCGCTGGTGGTGTCGCTGATTCTCGCGCTGTTCACCATCGTCTTCGGCGCACGCAATCTGGATGTCACCGAACACCATCGCGGCATGGTGCTGGCCATTGCCTTCGAGGCGCTGGTCAAGCTGTTTGCGTTCATGGCAGTCGGCGTGTTCGTCACGTTCGGCCTGTATGACGGATTCGACGACCTGTTCAATCAGGCCAAACTCGCGCCACGCCTTGAGGAATACTGGAAAGACACGATCAACTGGCCGTCGATGTTCGTGCAGACCGGCGTGGCGATGATGGCGATTGTCTGTCTGCCCCGCCAGTTCCACGTGACGGTGGTCGAGAACATCGAGCCTCAGGACCTGAATCTCGCCAAATGGGTGTTCCCGGCCTATCTGGCGCTGGCCGCGCTGTTCGTGGTGCCGATTGCACTGGCCGGACAAATGCTCCTGCCCGGCTCCATGCTGCCCGACTCGTTCGTGATCAGCCTGCCGCTGGCGCACGCTCACCCGTCACTCGCGTTGCTGGCCTTCATCGGCGGAGCATCGGCGGCAACCGGCATGGTGATCGTCGCCTGCGTGGCGCTGTCGACGATGATTTCCAACGACATGCTGCTGCCGTGGCTGTTAAGACGCAAAAACACCGAGCGGCCGTTCGAAGCGTTTCGTCACTGGATGCTTTCTGTCAGACGCATCAGCATCGTGATGATTCTCCTGCTGGCCTATGTCAGCTACCGGATGCTCGGGTCGACGGCGAGTCTGGCGACCATCGGCCAGATCGCCTTTGCCGCGATCACCCAGCTGGCTCCCGCCATGTTCGGTGCGCTGTACTGGAAGCAGGCCAATCGGCGTGGCGTCTTCGCAGGGCTGGCGGCCGGTATCTTCATCTGGTTCTACACCCTCGTGCTGCCAGTGGCGGCGCATGGCATGGGCTGGTCGCTGAGCACTTTCCCGCTGCTTTCCTGGCTGCACAGCAACCCGTTCGACCTGCCTATCTCGCCGATGACCCAGGGCGTGGTGCTGTCGATGGCCGGCAACTGCACGCTGTTCGCCTGGGTGTCGATGTTGTCGCGCACGCGAGTGGCCGAGCACTGGCAGGCGGGTCGTTTCATCGGTCAGGAAACCCAGGGGCGCGACTTCAGCCGCCCGCTGCTTGCGGTGCAGATCGAGGACCTGCTCAGCCTGTCGGCACGCTTCGTCGGTGAAGACCGCGCGCGGCAGAGTTTCATCCGTTTCGCCCAAAGGCAGGGCAAGGGTTTCAACCCCAGCCTGAATGCCGACGGTGAGTGGATCGCGCATACCGAGCGACTGCTGGCCGGCGTGCTCGGCACCTCCTCGACCCGCGCGGTGGTCAAGGCCGCTATCGAAGGTCGCGACATGCAGCTGGAAGACGTTGTACGCATCGCCGACGAAGCCTCGGAAGTCCTGCAGTTCAACCGCGCGCTGCTGCAGGGTGCCATCGAAAACATTACCCAGGGCATCAGCGTGGTCGACCAGTCCCTGCGGCTGGTGGCCTGGAATCGCCGTTACCTTGAGCTGTTCAATTACCCCGAAGGCCTGATCGGCGTTGGCCGGCCGATTGCCGACATCATCCGCTACAACGCCGAACGCGGGCTCTGCGGACCGGGCGAGGCAGAAGTTCACGTTGCGCGCCGTCTGCACTGGATGCGCCAGGGCCGCGCTCACACCTCGGAGCGGTTGTTTCCCAATGGCCAGGTGATCGAGCTGATTGGTAACCCTATGCCCGGCGGCGGGTTCGTCATGAGTTTCACCGACATCACCGAGTTCCGCGCTGCCGAACACGCCCTCAAAGGCGTCAATGAAAGCCTTGAGCAGCGGGTAGCCGCACGTACCCACGAATTGTCCCAGCTCAACCAGGCGCTCACCGAAGCCAAGGGCACCGCTGAAGCCGCCAACGAATCGAAAACCCGCTTCCTGGCTGCGGTGAGTCATGACCTGATGCAGCCGTTGAACGCTGCACGGCTGTTCTCCGCTGCGCTGTCACATCAGCAGGAAGGGATTTCCAGCGAAGCCCAGCAATTGGTTCGGCACCTGGACAGCTCGCTGCGCTCTGCCGAAGACCTGATCAGCGACCTGCTGGATATTTCCCGCATCGAAAACGGCAAGATCACCCCGGACCGCCAGCCGTTTCCGCTCAGCGCGCTGTTTGACACCCTCGGTGCCGAATTCAAGGCGCTGGCTCAGGAGCAGGGCCTGAGTTTTCGTGTGAGGGGCAGTTCACTGCGCGTCGACAGCGATATCAAGCTGTTGCGCCGGGTGCTGCAGAACTTTTTGACCAACGCGTTCCGCTATGCCAAAGGCCCCATTCTGCTGGGTGTCAGGCGCTACGGTGAGAGCCTGAGTCTGGAAGTCTGGGACCGGGGGCCGGGCATTCCCGAGGACAAGCGCAAGGTGATCTTCGAAGAATTCAAACGCCTCGACAGCCACAAGACTCACGCGGCCAAGGGGCTGGGTCTGGGGTTGGCGATTGCCGATGGTTTGTGCCGCATTCTCGAGCATCCTTTGCAGGTGCGCTCATGGACCGGCAAAGGCAGCGTGTTCAGCGTCCGGGTACCGCTGGCCGCGCCCCAGGCGGCACTCCCCGCTACGCTGCCCGATGTCAGCCGCCCCGCGCTGAACGGCACACAGGTGCTGTGTGTCGACAACGAAGACAGCATCCTGATCGGTATGCACAGTCTGCTGTCACGCTGGGGCTGTCAGGTCTGGACCGCGCGCAATCGCCAGGAATGCGAAGCGCTGTTGAACAATGGCGTTCGACCGCAGATTGCCCTGGTGGATTACCACCTGGATGAAGGCGAAACCGGTACTGAACTCATGGTCTGGCTACGCACCCGACTGGGTCAACCGGTGCCGGGCGTGCTTATCAGTGCCGATGGGCGGGCAGAGTTGATCGCTCAGGTGCATGCGGCGGGACTCGATTATCTGCCCAAGCCGGTCAAGCCTGCAGCGCTGCGCGCACTGTTGAGCCGGCATGTGAGTCTGGACGGGTAACGGAATGCCGGTTGTTCGCAGAGGCCACGAACAACCGGATCAGAGCGGAATAACAGGAAAGACTGTCGCTTAACCAAACAACCAGTAGCCCAGCAGCGTCAGTACAGCCACTGCCAGAACAGGGCGCAGTACGCGGTAAGCCTTGGGGTTGGCGCGCTTGAACTGCTTGACCTTGCCACTGAAGCCGTCGCTGAAACGCTTGCTGAATGCATACGCCTGGTTGATTCCGCCGACGCGCTCGTCGTCAAGGTTCTGCGGAGCGGTGGCGCGGCCCAGAAACGCGCTGACGCTGCGGTTGATACGGGTCATGAAGCGGTTGGTCAGCGGACGCTCGATGTCACAGAACAGAATCACACGAGTCTGGTCGGTCTCGTTCTTGACCCAGTGAACGTAGGTCTCATCGAACATGACGTCCTGACCGTCACGCCAGGCGTATTCCTTGCCATCGACGAAGATCCGGCAGTCATCGGAGTTGGGCGTGGACAGGCCCAGGTGATAACGCAGCGAGCCGGCAAACGGATCGCGGTGCGGATTGAGGTGACTGCCACCCGGCAACAGCGCGAACATCGCGCCCTTGACGTTGGGAATGCTGTTGACCAGTTCGACTGTTTTCGGGCACAGCGCCTCGGCAGACGGCAAGGCCTTGTCGTACCACTTCAGGTAAAAGCGCTTCCAGCCCTTCTTGAAGAACGAGCCGAAACCGGCGTCGTTGTTTTTCTCCGCCGCACGAATATAGCCTTCGTCGAACAGGTGCATGGCTTCGTCGCGAATGGTTTCCCAGTTGTCCTTGAGGACGTCCAGTTCAGGGAATTTGCTGCGGTCCAGATACGGCTCGGACGGCACGCGGGAAAACAGGTACATCAGTGCGTTGTACGGTGCGAACAATGCAGAATGGTTGACGAACTGCCGCAACAGAGGCAATCGGGCCCGACCGCGCAAATGAACGTACAGCGTGCTGCCCAGAAACAGCATCAGGATCGATGCCTTGGCAACAAATGAAAGGGTCATGAAGCTCTCCTTGAAGCGGGCAGATAACGCCAAACGTCACGCGGGCAGTGCTGATGCATGATTCTGAATAATGACTGGAGCGCCGGGCGGACAGCGCTGATCGTCCGGCGAGTCGTAAGCTGGCCATCATAAACCCTTGCGTTGCCCGCATGAAGTGCGCGCTTGCGAAGATGTGTTACTGGGAAAGCTCCTGATCGGTAAACAGATCGCTGAACAGCATGCTCGACAGGTAACGTTCGCCGGAGTCCGGCAGCACCACCACGATCGTCTTGCCCTGCATCTCCGGCTTTTCAGCCAGACGGACGGCAGCCGCCATTGCCGCGCCGCAGGAGATACCGCAGAGAATGCCCTCCTCCTGCATCAGACGCCGCGCCATGGCCTTGGACTCTTCATCGGTGACACGCTCCACCCGGTCGACAATCGACAGGTCGAGGTTTTTCGGGATGAAGCCGGCGCCGATGCCCTGAATCTTGTGCGGGCTGGGCGTGATCGTTTCACCGGCCATCGCCTGGGTGATGATCGGCGAACCGTCCGGCTCGACCGCGACCGACAGGATCGGTTTGCCTTCGGTGTGCTTGATATACCGGGAGATACCGGTGATAGTCCCGCCAGTTCCTACGCCTGCCACCAGGACGTCGATGGCACCGTCGGTGTCTGCCCAGATTTCCGGGCCAGTGGTTTTTTCATGGATGGCCGGGTTGGCCGGGTTTTCGAATTGCGCCGGCATGAAATATTTCTCGGGGTTGCCTGCCAGCAGTTCTTCGGCCTTGGCAATCGCGCCTTTCATGCCCTTGGCCGCTTCGGTCAGCACCAGTTCTGCGCCCAGTGCCTTGAGTACCTTGCGACGTTCTATGCTCATGGAAGCGGGCATGGTGAGCATCAGTTTGTAGCCACGGGCAGCGGCAACGAAGGCCAGACCGATGCCGGTGTTGCCCGAGGTTGGCTCGACGATGGTCATGCCCGGCTTGAGCCTGCCGCTGCTTTCGGCGTCCCAGATCATGTTGGCGCCGATACGGCACTTGACGGAATAGCCCGGATTACGCCCTTCGATCTTGGCCAGAATGGTGACACCGCGCGGCGCGATACGGTTGATCTGCACCAACGGCGTATTACCGATGGAATGGGCGTTATCAGCGTAGATACGGCTCATGAGGGTGTCCTTGTGCACATCGGTTAAAGACCCAAAGCCTATGCCGCCAACTCTGGGGCGTCCAGTCTGACCGAACGGATGACGACGCGAGCAGTCAATCCTTCATTGAAACAGGAGACTCATGTCATGAAACGTCGCTACAGCTGGCCGCTATGGACCCTGGCCGCTCTGGTAGTCCTGCTGATCGCTGTCAATATCGCCCTGCCATACCTGGTGCGTGACTATCTGAACGACAAACTGGCCGACATGGGTGACTACCGAGGCGAGATCACCGATGTGGACCTGGCACTGTGGCGAGGGGCGTACCGGATCAAGGGGCTGAAGATCGTCAAGACCGACGGCAAGGTCCCGGTGCCCTTCTTTGACGCGCCGATGATCGAACTGGCAGTCAGCTGGCACTCTCTCTGGTATGACCATGCAGTGGTCGCGAAAGCCCTGTTCACTGGCCCGCAGATCAACTTCGTGGACGGCGGCAGCAAGCAGGACTCGCAGACCGGTCAGGGCACCGACTGGCGTACCCAGATGAACAAGTTGCTGCCTATCACCCTCAACGAATTGCGCATCGACGACGGGCGTATCACGTTCAATAACTTCAACTCCACGCCCAAGGTAAAAATCGAGGCGGATCAGGTCAATGCCAGCATCTATAACCTGACTAACGTGGTCGACGTGGAGGGCAATCGCGATGCCGAGTTCAAGGGCAAGGCGCGCCTGCTGGGCCACGCCGATCTGGAGAGCACAGCCAGATTCGACCCGTTCAGCAACTTTGAAGACTTCGACTTCAAACTGCGCGCCACCGGCATCCAACTCAAGAAACTCAACGACTTTTCGTCGGCCTACGGCAAGTTCGATTTCAACGCCGGCGATGGCGACGTGGTGATTGAAGCGCAGGCCGACAAAGGCCAGCTCAAGGGCTACATAAAGCCGCTGTTGCGCAATGTGGACGTATTCAACTGGCAGCAGGATGTCGAAAACAAGGACAAGGGTGTTTTCCGTTCGATCTGGGAAGCGCTGGTCGGCACCAGCGAAACCGTATTGAAAAACCAGCGGGAAAACCAGTTCGCCACACGCGTCGACCTCAGCGGCAGTGTCCATCAGCAGGACATCAGCGGCTTCCAGGCGTTTCTGCAGATCCTGCGCAATGCGTTCGTGCAGGCATTCAATGCGCGCTATGAGAGCAGCAAGGGTTCCTAGCGTGTTTTTTTGTCTGTGCCGTATACACCCCGCCCTTCGGCGGCCTGTGCCTGTTGCTGCAATGCATCCCAGCCCAGGCAAGCCAGCGCAAGGGTGCGTGGTGTCGGCTCGCGGGAGTTGCTGTAGCGGGTGATGCTGCGCGGGCTCACACCCAATGCTTTTGCGGCCTGGGCCAGGGGCAACCCCGTGCGGGCCCGCCACCCGATGAAAATACGCGTGTTTTCATCGGTGGCCGCTTGAGCCTGAGCGTCAAGGTACAAGGTATCGGCACCGATCTGGATATCCGGCTCTGGCCATTCAACCGTCCAGCCATCATCGCCCACCTGGGCCTGGGCAAAGGCATCGGCAGCGATCAAAGGCCGTAACCCAGGAAAAGTCTGCACATCCGCGCTCATGTCGAGCACGAATTGCTGATCGTCGATGAACGTCAAGGCCAGTCGATATCCGGACTGGGCATGAACCTCCTTGAGCCGTGGGCGTTTCATGGATGCCATCGTTTCCATTCCTCCATCAGTTCGTTACGGCGAATGCGTATCCATTCAAGAGCTTCCCTCAACACAACAGCCGGTGCAGTTCCGCGCATGGGCTCTACAAGCTCAAGGCAAATCAGCACGTCCAGCCCCCAGTCAGGTGAACATGCGGCGGCAGGTGGTCTTTTTCTCTCAGCTGAATCCTGTATTTATCCCTGAATCTGTATTTGGTCGACATGGCACGCATGGTATCGCCAAATTAGCCATACCAGAAGCAGCGTTACAATTTACACCCGGTCACAGCGTGACGCGCCATTCAAGAACTGAATGAGGCGTCTTCGTTCACAGCCAGCGGGCCGCCACGTTATAGTCAGGGCATTGCTTGCCCCTCTTACGGCGTGCGTGCCGACCGGTTACGCGCGCCCATGCGAAAAAGGATGGATCAATGAAGTTCGAAGGTACGCCGGCCTACGTTGCCACTGACGATCTCAAGCTGGCGGTCAACGCGGCCATCACGCTGGAGCGTCCATTGCTGGTCAAGGGCGAGCCCGGCACCGGCAAGACCATGCTCGCCGAGCAACTGGCCGAGTCCTTCGGCGCGAAACTGATTACCTGGCATATCAAGTCCACGACCAAGGCCCATCAGGGCCTGTACGAGTACGATGCGGTGAGCCGTCTGCGCGACTCGCAACTGGGCGTCGACAAGGTCCACGACGTACGCAATTACCTGAAAAAGGGCAAGCTCTGGGAAGCCTTCGAGTCCGAGGAGCGTGTGATTCTGCTGATCGACGAAATCGACAAGGCCGATATCGAGTTCCCCAACGACCTGTTGCAGGAACTCGACAAGATGGAGTTCTACGTTTACGAGATCGATGAAACCATCAAGGCCAAAAAGCGACCGATCATCATCATTACCTCCAACAACGAGAAAGAGCTGCCGGACGCCTTTCTGCGTCGCTGCTTCTTTCACTACATCGCCTTTCCGGATCGGGCCACGCTGCAACGCATCGTCGATGTGCATTACCCGGACATCAAGAAAGACCTGGTGAGCGAAGCGCTGGACGTATTCTTCGATGTGCGCAAAGTGCCGGGGCTGAAGAAGAAGCCCTCCACTTCCGAACTGGTCGACTGGCTGAAGCTGCTGATGGCCGACAACATCGGTGAAGCCGTGCTGCGCGAACGCGATCCGACCAAGGCCATTCCGCCACTGGCCGGCGCGCTGGTCAAGAACGAGCAGGACGTACATCTGCTGGAACGTCTGGCGTTCATGAGCCGTCGCGGCAATCGCTGATCGTGTCTATCCAACCTGCCATGTAAAAGGGCGACAGCCATGCTGCTCAACCTGTTCAACGAAATGCGCGCGGCCAAAGTGCCGGTGTCTCTGCGTGAACTGCTGGACCTGATCAATGCGCTGAAACAGCGGGTCGTGTTCGCCGACATCGATGAGTTCTACTTCTTGGCGCGCACGATTCTGGTCAAGGACGAGCGCCATTTCGACAAGTTCGACCGCGCCTTCGGTGCGTATTTCAACGGCCTGGAAAACCTCGACGAGCATTTGCAGGCGCTGATCCCGGAAGACTGGCTGCGCAAAGAGTTCGAGCGCTCGCTGACGGACGAGGAACGCGCGCAGATCCAGTCGCTGGGCGGCCTCGACAAACTGATCGAGGAGTTCAAGAAACGTCTGGAAGAACAGAAGGAACGCCATGCCGGTGGCAACAAATGGATCGGCACCGGTGGCACCAGCCCGTTCGGTTCGGGTGGCTACAATCCGGAAGGCATCCGCGTCGGCGAGGCCGGCGAGCGCAAAGGCAAGGCCGTCAAAGTCTGGGACCAGCGCGAGTACAAGAATCTGGATGATCAGGTTGAGCTGGGGACGCGCAATATCAAGGTGGCCCTGCGTCGCCTGCGCAAGTTCGCTCGTCAGGGCGCTGCGGATGAACTGGACATCGACAGCACTATCGATCACACCGCACGCGATGCCGGCCTGCTGAACATTCAGATGCGTCCGGAGCGGCGCAACACCATCAAGTTATTACTGCTGTTCGACATCGGCGGCTCGATGGATTCGCACGTCAAGGTCTGTGAAGAACTGTTCTCCGCATGCAAGACCGAATTCAAGCATATGGAGTATTTCTACTTCCATAACTTCATCTATGAATCGGTGTGGAAGAACAACCTGCGCAGAAGCTCGGAGCGGACCGCTACCCAGGACCTGCTGCACAAGTATGGCGAGGACTACAAAGTGATTTTCATCGGCGACGCCTCGATGGCGCCCTATGAAATCACCCAGCCCGGCGGCAGCGTCGAACACTGGAATGAAGAGGCGGGCTATGTATGGATGCAGCGCTTCATGGCCAAATTCAAGAAGATCATCTGGATCAATCCCTACCCGAAAGATGCCTGGGACTACACCACCTCGACGCATATCGTGCGTGATTTGATTGAAGGTCAGATGTATCCGCTGACCCTCAGCGGTCTGGAAGAAGGCATGCGCTACCTGGCGAAATGAAATAAGGCTGCTGCCAATGCTGTATAAGCCGGTCATCGACCGACCGATACAACCCGACCAGCAGCATGATCATTTTGAACACCCAAACTACGCTGACAGTTCCACACAACCAATCAGACGCAAAAGTGCTGATTGAGTAGGTCGTTTTGCAGTTACTCCATCGTTTTGCCTGAGCAGCCGTCGCGACGTCGCGACGTCGCGGGTTACTTATGAACGAAACGCTCGGGATCATGCAGCCTTACTTTTTCCCCTACATCGGTTACTTCCAGCTCATTGCGGCGGTCCAGCGCGGGCTGGTCTTTGACATCGTCAAATACAAACGCAAAAGCTGGATGAACCGCAATCGGGTACTGGGCAGCAAAGGCGACTGGCAATACATCAATGTTCCGGTCTGTGTCAGCGAGGGCGCACTGATCAAGGACGCGACCATCATCGACCTTGCCTGTGCCCACCGACGAATCAAGAATCAGCTTGAACACTATCGAAGCCAGGCGCCGTACTTCCGGGAAACCTTGCAGGTGGTCGAGCAGACATTCGGCACACCTGCCACCCACCTGTGTGAACTCAACACGCGCGCGCTGAAAGTGGTCTGCGAGTATTTAGGCATGAGTTTTAACTGGGAAAGCTGTGCGGCGATGAACCTGGATCTGCCGCCCATTGAACATGCAGGCCAATGGGCGCTGGAAATAAGCACCGTGCTGGGGGCGCGCCAGTACATCAACGCCACAGGTGGACGCGAAATTTTCATACCCGGCGAATGGCAGGAACGAGGCATAGAACTGAGGTTTCTCGAGCCCGCTTCATTCAGTTATTCCACGGGACCTCTGAATTTCGTCGAAAACCTTTCAATCATCGACGTGCTGATGTGGAACGCACCTGAAACGGTACTCGCCTATCTACATAATGAAACACGGGCAGTCATATGAGCTGCGCGCCGATGTTTCGCTATGCCCCGCCCCACAGTCAATTCCAGTCGCGTTCCAGCTGCGGCTTGCGTCGTCCGCCGTTGAAAACCCAGCCAAGCAACAGCACAAAGCTTTCGATCAGCAGCGCCAGCAGCAATGCACTGATGATGCCCCAGGCAATCACTTCCGGGGCCAGCAGAACTTGCCACGTATAGCCATTGAAGGTTTCGCGACGGATATCCGGATCGGAAGAGGTGGCCACGAAGATGGCTTTGGAATACCACGGCCCCTGGAGCCCGAGCCACTGACGCTCAAGAATGTGCGTGCGGTTCATCAGGGTGTCGATGGTGTCCGCATCGCTGCGGAAAACCGGGTCTTCACTGCTGCGATAGTGCTGGATCAGCGCCTGGATATCGCCCTTGAAGAACTGCTGCGCAGTGGCGGTATAGCCCTTGACGGCTTGTTGCGCCTCGATCAGATGCGCTTCGACACGCTTGCTGTAATCACTGATGAAACCGGGAATCTGTACCCCGAACAGCAGGCCCATGGTGAACAGGACCAATCGCAGATAACTTCGCAGCATCAATATCCCTCTTCTTTTTTATCCATTAAGCCGATGTGATGGTGTCTTACGGCCTGGCCGTCTCGGTCGCGGTGTCGACTGAACCTTGCGCCACGCTCTCGCCCTTGCGCCACAGACTCCACTGGCCCGGTTCATAGCGGTTCCAGTTTTCGTTCTCGGTCAAGGGTTCGGTCGCGATGACCGTGACCACGTCGTGCGGTGTGGTTTCAGCCTGAAAATCGACAATCACGTCGACATCTTTCAACCTCGCCGGACCGAACGGAGCACGGCGAGTGATCTGAACCAGTTTGGTACTGCAAAAGCAAAACAGCCAGTCGCCGTCGCTCAACAGGCAGTTGAACACGCCTTTACTGCGATATTCGGCACACGCCTGAATCAGCGTAGGCAGCAACGCCTCGACGTCGACGGGCTCGGGAAAGGTTTCGCGGACGCGATTGAGCAAGTCGCAGAATGCCGCTTCGCTGTCGGTATCGCCCACTGGCCGATAAAAAGTAACGCCCGGGGTGAAATCCGCCAGCTGACCGTTATGCGCAAAGCACCAGTTACGGCCCCAGAGCTCACGGACGAAAGGATGGGTATTGGACAGGCAGACCTTGCCGACGTTGGCCTGCCGAATATGGCCAATCACGACTTCGCTCTTGATGGGATAACGCTGCACCAACTGTGCGACTTCCGATTCGCTGCTGGCTGCCGGGTCCTGAAACAGACGCAGGCCACGGCCCTCGTAGAAGGCAATGCCCCAGCCATCGCGATGCGGACCGGTGCGGCCGCCACGCTGCATCAGCCCGGTAAAGCTGAAGACAATGTCGGTCGGGACGTTGGCGCTCATGCCCAGTAGTTCACACATGCTCAGGTTCTCGCTTCAAGACGTTTTGCAGCGGGTCATGCGCCGCAGGTAGCGGCGCTTGCCAACGAAGCGGGAGCTACAGCCGCGGCTCGACCCGCGCAGCCCTGGTCGGCGCAAGAGGCGCAGCGTTCTTGCGAGCGTAGTGATCGTCTTCGGCGAAAGGTTCGTCAGCAGGGTCTGTTTCGACAGGCTGGGCCGCAGGCTTGGGCTGGCGGGCCTTGCGGCTGCGTTCGATCGGCCAGCGGATCAGCACGAACAGCAGGTACGCGGCGAAGGCGAACATACCATACATGGCCAGGTCCGACACGGCGGTCCAGATATTGCTGCCGACCTTGAACATCAGGTCGAGCGCAGTGATCGCCACGGCTGGCGCCATCGCGTCCTTGGCAGGGTCGACCATGGTCGGCGTAAACAGCAGCACCGCGACCGCCACCAGCAACGGCTCCTTGAGGTACCGCCACATCCAGCGGGTCATCAGAAACCATACCAGCAGGCAACCCAACGCGGCGAAGGCGTAGACGCTCCAGGCGATCAGATAGTCGTTTTCGGTCATGACGTCCGTGGTAAGCCAGGTAAAGAGGCGCTTATGATAACGGCTTTTGCCTGACGCGGCTTGCCTCGCTTCAGTATTCGGTTCAGCGTGTACCGATATTTTCCTGATTGATGCCTTAACAGAGAGCCCAGCATGTCCTTCCCGAATGCAACCTCCAGCGCCCCGATCGCTCGCAAGGCCGACGGTCCCGACCCTTATGCCTGGCTGCAGAACCGCGACACCGACGAAGTGCTCGACTACCTCAAAGCCGAAAACGCCTGGCAGGAGCAGCAACTGGCAGAGCAGACCGGGTTGCGCGAAAGCCTGTTCGAAGAAATCAAGGGCCGCATCCTCGAAACCGACCTGTCGCTGCCCTCCCCCTGGGGCCCGTACCTTTATTACACCCGCACCACACAAGGCGATGAATACGCCCGGCACTACCGCTGCCCGCGCCCGGCCGACGACAGCAACACGGTGGATGAAAGCGCCGAGGAATTGTTGCTCGACCCCAACGAGATGGCCGATGGCGGCTTTTTCTCGCTGGGTGCGTTCAGCATCAGTCCCGACCACCAGCGTCTGGCCTACAGCCTGGACACCAGTGGCGACGAGATATATGAGCTTTACGTCAAGGAGCTGAGCACCGGTCAGATCAGCAGCCTGCCCTTTAAAAACTGCGACGGCAGCATGACCTGGGCCAACGACAGCCAGACCCTGTTTTTCGGCGAGCTGGACGAAACCCATCGCCCGGGCAAGCTGCATCGCCATACCCTGGGCACGGCATCGGCCGAGCAGGTGTTCGACGAGCCGGACGGCCGCTTCTTCCTGCACTGCTTCCGCAGCAGCTCAGAGCGCCAACTGATCATTCTGCTCAACAGCAAAACCACCAGCGAAGCCTGGGTGCTGGACGCCGATCATCCGCAACAGGCCTTCACCTGCCTCGCACCGCGCAGCGAAGGTCACGAATATTATCCGGACCACGGGCTGCTCAATGGCGTCTGGACCTGGTTCATCCGCAGCAATCAGAGCGGCATCAACTTCGCGCTGTATCAGGCTGCGCAACAGGACAGTGACGTACCGGTGCGCGAGGACTGGCAGACGCTGGTCGCGCACGACGACAAGGTCATGCTCGAAGGCGTCAGCCTCAACGCCAAAGGCATCAGCCTGAGCCTGCGCGAGGGCGGCCTGCCGATCATCGAAGTACGTCCGCAAGCGCTGCCGACCTATCGCGTGCAGCTACCTGACGCCGCCTACAGCCTGTATGTGCAGGACACGCTGGAATTCGACAGCGACAAAATCCGCCTGCGCTACCAGTCGCTGAACCGTCCGGCCCAGGTCCGTCAACTGACCCTGGCCAGCGGCGAACAGGTAGTGCTCAAGGAAACCCCGGTACTGGGCACCTTCGACGCCGATGCCTACGTCAGCCAGCGTTTGTGGGCCACGGCCAGCGATGGCACCCAGGTGCCGATCAGCCTGGTGGTCAAGCGCGAACTGGCCGGACAGGCCACCCCGCTGTATCTGTACGGCTACGGCGCCTACGGCGAGAGCCTCGACCCGTGGTTTTCCCACGCGCGCCTGAGCCTGCTCGACCGTGGCGTGGCGTTCGCCATCGCCCATGTGCGCGGCGGCGGCGAGCTGGGCGAGGCCTGGTATCGCAACGGCAAGCAGGAGCACAAACAGAACACTTTCGGCGATTTCATTGCCTGCGCCGAACACCTTGTTGCCCAGGGCCTGACCAGCGCCGGACAACTGGTGATCAGCGGTGGCAGCGCCGGTGGCCTGCTGATCGGTGCGGTGCTCAACCAACGGCCCGAGCTGTTCAAGGCAGCGATTGCCGAAGTGCCGTTCGTCGATGTACTGAACACCATGCTCGACCCGGACCTGCCGCTGACCGTCACCGAATACGACGAATGGGGCAACCCGCAGGAGCCGGAGGTCTACGCGCGTATCAAGGCCTACGCGCCCTACGAAAACGTCACGGCTCAGGCCTATCCGGCCATGCTGGTCATCGCCGGTTACAACGACAGCCGTGTGCAGTATTGGGAAGCCGCCAAATGGGTGGCTAAATTGCGCGCCACCAAGACCGACGATAATCCGTTGCTGCTCAAGACCGAACTGGGCGCCGGGCACGGTGGCATGAGCGGTCGCTATCAGGGCTTGCGTGACGTGGCGCTGGAGTACGCATTTATCTTCAAGGTATTGCAGATCGCTGAATGAACTTGGTGTGAAACACCTGTCTTACTAGGATCGGGGGCAGCGGAGTTGCCCCTTTGTCAGGATTACCAGACCTAACATGTCAGAACCACTGTCCAACCTGAACAACGCCATACGCGACATGCTGCTCGATTGCGGCCTGTTCGACACCCTGCTGCCGGGCGATTTCTTTACCGTAGCCGGCTATTTCAGCATTACCGATATCGATAAAGGCGAGACCATCTTTGCCGAGGGCGATGCCGGAACCTTCATGTGCATCATCCATCAGGGCACCGTGTCTGTGCAGAAGCTTGCCGCAGACGGTCAACAGGTGGAAATCGCCGTTCTGCGCCACGGCCGCGCCTTCGGAGAAATGGCGGTGCTCGATGGCGAGCGCCGCTCGGCCAGTTGTATCGCAGCCACCAGTTGCCAGCTATTGAACCTGGGCCGTGATTCGCTGGACAAGATGCTCGAGGACGCACCGAAAATCGCCGCCAAGATCATTCGTGCCCTGGCCATCTCGTTGTCCAAGCGCCTGCGCATGGTCGATGGTCAATTACTCTCCCAACAGGTGTGAGTTTGCCTATCTGGCGCTAAACTTGCCGATATTCCGCTTTCAATGCGCACACGCACAGGTGACACCATGAGCACGGCCAATCCTCCTTCCCATACTGCCAAGCTGGACCGCATCCTGGCCGACGCCCAGCGCGACCGCGAGATGGGCTACCGTGACAAGGCGCTGCGCATGTACCCGCATGTTTGCGGCCGCTGCGCGCGCGAGTTCGCAGGCAAACGTCTCAGCGAACTGACCGTACACCACCGCGACCACAACCATGACAACAACCCGCAGGACGGCTCCAACTGGGAGCTGCTGTGCCTGTATTGCCACGACAACGAGCACTCGCGCTACACCGATCAGCAGTACTTCGCCGATGGCTCCCTGGGCAGTCCGAAAACCGCCAAGGCCACTCACAACCCGTTCGCTGCACTGGCCGGGCTGATGAAAAAGGACGAGTAACCTCGGCGCTTTCGACCAGCCACGCTCCCCTGCCCTACCCGCACTTCCCCTGGCCTGCGGCCACCCGACCGACCGGATATCTCGCCATGCCCACCCGAACCTCAAGACGAACCTTTGTGAAAGGGCTGGCCGCCAGTGGCCTGCTCGGCGGCCTCGGGTTGTGGCGCAGCCCGGCGTGGGCGGTGGCCAATCCGGGCCAGCCCAACGGGTTGTCCGGCACCGAGTTCGATCTGTATATCGGCGAAACCCAGGTCAACATCACCGGCAATGCCAAGACCGCGCAGACCATCAATGGCGGTATTCCCGGCCCGCTGCTGCGCTGGCGCGAAGGCGACACCGTGACCCTGAGGGTCAAAAACCGGCTCGACGAAGCCACATCCATCCATTGGCACGGCATCATCCTGCCGGCCAACATGGACGGCGTGCCGGGGTTGAGTTTTGACGGTATTGCGCCGGATGGCCTGTATGTCTACCGCTTCAAGGTCAGGCAGCACGGCACCTACTGGTATCACAGCCACTCCGGCTTCCAGGAACAGTCGGGGGTCTACGGGCCGCTGGTGATCGACGCGAAAGAGCCGGAGCCGTTCGAATACGACCGCGAACACGTGATCATGCTCAGCGACTGGACCGACGAAGAGCCGGTCCAGCTGATGAAAACGCTCAAGAAACAGTCCGATTACTACAACAATAACCAGCGCACCGTCGGCGACTTCATCAACGACGTGGGTGAAAAAGGCTGGAGCGAGACCACCAGGGATCGCTGGATGTGGGCGAAGATGAGAATGGACCCGACCGATCTCGCGGATGTCAGCGGCGCGACCTACACCTACCTGATGAACGGTCAGGCGCCGAACATGAACTGGACCGGGCTGTTCAAGCCTGGCGAGCGGATCCGACTGCGGCTGATCAACGGCTCGGCAATGACGTACTTCGACGTGCGTATTCCGGGCCTGAAGATGACCGTAGTGGCCAGCGACGGCCTGCACGTCAAGCCGGTGACCGTCGACGAGTTGCGCATCGCAGTGGCGGAAACCTTCGACGTGATTGTCGAGCCGGCGGAAGGTGCCTATACCCTGTTCGCACAGTCCATGGACCGCACCGGTTATGCCCGCGGCACCCTGGCCAGCAGGCCCGGCCTGCAGGCTGCCGTTCCGCCCCTCGATCCACGCCCGCTGTTGAGCATGGATGATATGGGCATGGCAGGCATGGAGCATGGCAGCATGAACCACGCCGCAGCCCCGGCAACGCACGACATGTCAGGCATGGACCACAGCAAGATGGGCCACGACGCGATGCCCGCAATGGACCACGCGCAGACGCCGGCCCAGAAAACGCCGACTCCGCAATCGCACCCCGAGAGCGAAAACAACAACCCGCTGGTCGACATGCAAGCCATGAGCACCTCGCCCAAGCTCGACGATCCGGGCATCGGCCTCAGGGGCAATGGCCGCAGAGTCCTGACCTACGCTGACCTGCGCAGCACCTTCGAAGACCCGGACGGCCGTGAGCCCAGTCGCACGATCGAGCTGCACCTGACCGGGCATATGGAAAAATACGCCTGGTCATTCGACGGTGTGAAGTTCTCGGACGCCAAACCGCTGATGCTCAAATACGGTGAGCGGGTGCGTGTCGTGCTGGTCAACGACACGATGATGACCCACCCCATCCATCTGCATGGCATGTGGAGCGACCTCGAAGACGAGAATGGACAGTTCATGGTGCGCAAACACACCATCGACATGCCACCGGGATCACGCCGCAGCTATCGCGTGACCGCCGATGCGCTGGGCCGTTGGGCTTATCACTGTCACATGCTGTACCACATGGAAATGGGCATGTTCCGCGAAGTGCGGGTGGAAGAATGAGGACCTTGATGTTGAGCAGAACGCTGAATTCGCCCCGCCTGCCGATGCTGTTGCTGGCCGCCGGGCTGACCGCCACGCCGTGGGCCCCGACCTTGGCCGCCGGAATGGAGGGCATGGACCACGACAGCCATGCGATGCATATGGACGCCGGCGACAGCGAGGACACGCCCTCGACACAGGCTGCGCCCAACCAGAGCCGAACCCCGATCCCGCCGATCACTGATGCGGACCGGGCTGCGGTGTACACCATCCACGCGGGCCATCAGGTTCATGACAGCGCCATCAACAGTTACTTTCTGGCCGACAAGCTGGAATGGCAGGACGCCAACGACGGCAGCGCTCTGGCCTGGGACCTGTCCGGCTGGATTGGCGGTGATATCGACCGCCTGCTGCTGCGCTCCGAAGGTGAGCGAACCAACGGCAAGACCGAAGAAGCGGAAATCCAGGCGTTGTGGGGCCACTCGATCAGCCCTTGGTGGGACGTGGTCGCCGGAGCACGTCAGGATTTCAAACCGGGCGCGCCGCAAACCTGGGCCGCCTTCGGCCTGCAGGGCCAAGCCATTTCGGATCTGGATATCGAGGCCACCGCGTTCATCGGCGAAGCCGGACAGACCGCCGCTCGCCTGGAGGCCGACTACGACCTCCAACTGACCAACAATCTGGTGCTGCAGCCCACCGCGGAGCTGAACTTCTACGGCAAGAACGACCCGCAACGCGGCAATGGTTCGGGCCTGTCGACCAGCGAGTTCGGCCTCAGACTGCGCTACGAGATCACCCCGCAATTCGCCCCTTATGTCGGGGTGAGCTGGGACCGCTCCTACGGCAAGACGGCCGATTACGCGCGCGAGGACGACGAAGACACCCAGGACGCGCGACTGGTGGTCGGCGTGCGCATGTGGTTCTGAACACAGTCAATGGTATTGCTCCGAGGCTGCCGTATAATCCCCGGTTTTCTTCAGAGCACCCTCCCCGTGGCCAACAAACGGTACGCCTGCATCGGTCTTTACAACCCCAAGTCCCCGGAAAACGTCGGCTCCGTCATGCGTGCGGCCGGCTGTTACGGCGTGGCGTCGGTGTTCTATACCGGTAAACGCTATGAACGCGCGCGGGACTTCATCACCGACACCAAGAAAATCCATCAGGACATCCCGCTGATCGGCATCGAAGACCTCAAAAGCATTCTGCCGCTGGGTTGCATTCCGGTGGCCGTCGAACTGGTCGACGGCGCCCGCGCACTGCCCGAATACACGCACCCTGATCGCGCGCTGTATATCTTCGGCCCGGAAGATGGCTCGCTGGATCAGGAGATTCGCGACTGGTGCGAAGACGTGGTCTATATCCCGACCGAGGGCTGCATGAACCTGGCGGCGACCGTCAACGTTGTTCTCTATGACCGCATGGCCAAAGGTATCAATACCCGTTCGGGTCCGCAGTTCGGTCGCGAGAAAATTGATCCGGCCAGCGACCGCTGACGGAAAAGCATTGAACCTGTGTCGCGCATGGGCAGTCAGTTTCTGTGAATCGAGCAACTGCTTCCAATTTGCCAACTCCGACCTACTACCTCATGGAGAGCCATCATGCGCGACACCCCGATCATCGAACGCATCGACACACCTGAACTGCTTCAACGCAAACCCGAGCAGAATGTCCAGGGCTGGGAGCGTATCGGCTCGCTGGCTGGCGGCGTATTGCTGATGGGTAAAGGCGTCCGTCGTGGCGGCTTTCTGGGCCTGATCCAACTGGCCATCGGCGGCGCGGCGCTGGCACGCGGCATCAGTGGTCACTGCTCGGCCAAGAGCCTGATGGAAAAAGGCCGCAGCGATCTGCAGAGCGCACGCTCGACCATCGAACGTGCCGGTGCGGAACTGAACACCCTCAAGGACGACGCTGAACATGCCGTGAAGACGGCGGCTGCCAAAGGCGTGGAAGAGCTGACCGAGCCAAAACCGGTCATTTAAGCGTTCAACCTGCGCGAAAAATCAGGTAATCCTCCCAGTCGTCTTCGGCCACATTGTTCTCGCTGAGCATGCGACCTGACTGGGAGATACGCTCGTGATGCACGGCCGTGCGATCACCACACACCAGATGGTGCCAGAGCGGCAGATCCTTGCCCTCGCTGACCAGGCGATAGCCACAGGTCGGTGGCAGCCATTTGAACTCATCTGCCTGACCGGGCGTTAACTGAATGCAATCGGGCACCGAGGCACGACGGTTTGCGTAATCGGAACACTGGCAGGTTTTCAGATCCAGCAGCTTGCAGGCAATTCGCGTGTAATAAACCGCGTTGTCTTCCTCATCCTCAAGCTTCTGCAGGCAGCACAGGCCACAGCCATCGCACAAAGACTCCCACTCCTGGGTATCGAGCTGGTCAAGGGTCTTGCGCATCCAGAAGGGTTCAACTTTAGCGGCCATGGTTCGGACAACGGTATCGATAATGAAAAGGCCGCCAGTCTAGAGGTACACGGGGTGCGGGCCAAGCACTTGCGACTGCCGGTAGCCGGGACTTGTCAGCGACAGGGCAAAACAGTAGCGTTAACGGGTTTTCAGTGCGTTCAAGCGATGCCTGCCGACCACGGCCCATCAAGCCACGCTCGTTTTCAACCTTCGCTATCAAGGACTCTCATGAGCACGAACCCTCGCATCGCCGATCACCCGATCGACCCGCAATTCACCGAACGCTGGTCGCCACGTGCCTTCAACGGCCAAAGCATCGACCAGGAAACCCTGCTGAGCTTTTTCGAAGCCGCACGCTGGGCGCCATCGGCGTATAACTCGCAGCCTTGGCGCTTTCTCTATGCACGTCGCGATACGCCGAACTGGGAGCGTTACCTGGGCTTGCTGAACGAGTTCAATCGCAGTTGGGCGCAACACGCAGCGGCCTTGGTGATCGTCATTTCCAAGACCACCTTCGTCGCCCCCGGCGCAAGCGAAGAGAGCCCGGCTCTATGGCACACCTTCGACACGGGTTCGGCATGGGGTTACCTGGCACTGCAGGCCAGCCTGAGCGGCTGGCACACCCACGGCATGGCCGGTTTCGATCAGGATCTGACCCGCAAGGAGTTGAATATTCCCGAGGGCTACGCAGTGCACGCGGCCGTCGCGATTGGCAAGCTGGGTGACAAATCGACCCTGCCGGACTACCTGCAAGGCCGCGAAGTGCCAAGCCCGCGCAAGCCGCTGGCAGAACTGGCCGCCGAAGGTGATTTTTCGCTGTAACCGACTGTTTGCGGTGATCGATACCTGCGAGCCGACGCCTGAAACGTCGGCTCGCAGGCAAGGGCGTCAGTAACCTCGCGAAAAATCGACCTCGCCGCGCAGCGTTTCTCCGGCCTGAAAAGCGTTCAGGTTATGCACGAAAAGCTCGGTCATGGCCACAGGTGAGGTAGGCGCCGAGCTGTGACCGGTCAACAGCAGACCGTAGGCAGTCCAGAACGGATGCCGCTGCGGCAAAGGCTCCTGACGGCAGACGTCAATCACCGCGCCAGCCAGATGCCCTTCCTTCAACGCCTCGACCAGATCTGCGTCGACGACCGCCACCCCGCGTCCGACGTTGATGAACAGCGCCGTGGGCTTGAAGCTGGCGAACAGCTTGGCGTCGTACAGGTCGTGCGTCTCGGGCGTGTTGGGCAGCAGGTTGATGACGTAATCCATCTCGCCGAGCAGACCCGTCATGTCTGACAACGCCGTCACTTCGATGAACGGTTCCTGAGTGCGCGCACTGGAAGCCACACCGTACACCTGCACGCCGAACGGCAGGAGGAACTCGGCAACGCGCTGACCGATATCACCGGCACCGACGATCAATGCCTTGCGGCCCGACAGGCTCTGCCCGGTGCGGTTGTCCCACTTGCGCTCGACCTGGCTCATCAGGCGCGCCAGCACCTCGCGCTCATGGCCAAGCATGTAGGTCAAAACGAATTCGGCCATGACCTGCCCGAAAATCCCGACCGCGCGGGTCAGGCGATAGTCGCGCGACAGGCTGTCAGCCAGCAGCGGCGTGATGCCCGCCCAGGTGGATTGCAGCCATTGCGGCGTGTGCCCCTGCCGCAACAGGTTGGCCATCAGGTCCGGCTGCCCCAGCCAGACCGGGCAGTCGCTGGCCATGCGCGACAATTCGGCAGAATCGCCAGTGCTGAAAACTTCCAGATCAGGCGCAGCCTTGCGCAACAATTGGGTGTAAACGTGGTAATCGTGCTCGGCAATCAGAACGCGCATGTTTCAAAAACCTTAAAAACAGGACAGGCAACCCACGTCGATGTGGGCCGCTTTACAACGTGAGCAACGATTACATGGGATCGTTGCGGCGCAGCAGCTCTTCGGGCAAGTGCTCGATGTAATCGTCTTCAGCCGGCGGCATCTGCAAGTGATAGCCCTGGCTGTCGAGGTTCTCCAGCACCACATTGATATCTTCGCGCGACAGCGCCCGCTCGGGGCTCAGCACCAGATCGAATGCATGAACCGGCTTGCCGAAGGCCACCAGCAGCTCGGGCGGCACACGCTTGAGGACGTCGCTCTTCAGGACGTAAAGGTACATCTCGTTTCTTTTCGGGCTGCGATAAATCGAGCAGATGCGCTTCAAGACGGTTCTCCAGGGGTGGCCAGGCTGTCCAGCAGCGCCTGACCCATCAACTCGCGACGCCAGCCACGCAGCGAGTCGGGCAATTGGTAAGGACCGTCGGGGTAGCCGCTCTTGAGCAGGGCTTCGAGGGTCTTCTTGCGCAGCATCAGCTCCGGCGCCATGTCCAGTTGCTCGGCGTATTGCTGGCCGATTGCGCGCAGACGCTTGATCGACCCGGCCGCATCAATGGGCAGTGGCTCGGGCAACGCAGGTGGCCACTCTTCGGGAGGCAACACGCTCGCGGTCTTGATCAGCTCGAGCAGAAACTCGCCGTCATGACGGACCGTACGCGGGTGCATGTCCTCGATCCGCGCCAGCGCGCCGAGGTTGTCCGGCTGGGTCTTGGCCAATGGCCAGAGCGAGTGCTCACGCACGATACGGTTGCGCGGCAGATTACGGGCGCGCGCCTCACGCTCACGCCAGGCACACAACTCGCGCAGCACCGCCAGCTGGGCGCGGGACAGCTTCCAGGCCAGCTTGGCGTCGCGATACACCTCGTACGGGTCCACCTCACGGCGCAGGTTGGCGACCAGTTCGGCGCCGTCATCCAGCAGCCAGGCGTATTTGTCGTCGGACAAGCGCGGGCGCAGGATGGTGAACAACTCGGCCAGGTGCACGGCGTCTTCGGCAGCGTAGCTGACCTGCGTTTCCGACAACGGGCGTTGCAGCCAGTCGGAACGGGTTTCGCCCTTGGGCAGGTCGATGTCGAGGACCTCCTGCACCAGGCGCGAGTAGCCCATGGAAAAACCGAGGTTCAGGTAGGCGGCTGCCAACTGGGTATCGAACAGCGGAACCGGCAGGCTGCCGGTCAGGCGCAGCAACACCTCGAGGTCTTCGCTGCACGCATGCACCACTTTGATGACGTCGGGGTTTTCGAGCAACGCAGACAGCGGCCGCCAGTCGTTGATCAGCAACGGATCAATCAGCCAGGCGCTCTGCCCGTCGCCGATCTGCAGCAGCGCGGCGATCGGATAAAAAGTGTCGACCCGCATGAACTCGGTGTCGAGCGCCACGAAAGGCAGTGACTGCCATTGTGCGCAATGCCGGGCGAGGCTGTCGTCGTCGCGAATCCAGTGAATATCGATGGCCACATGGCTCTCCCTTCAACAATGGCGCGCAGTATATATCGTCATGGGAGATTATCGCGCGTCTGTCGTCCGGGTCTGGCGCATCTTCATGCAAATGACGGACGGGAACAGCGACTGCCGGGCAAACGCGCTGCCGATGATCGTCCCCATAACGTGAGAGGACGATCAATACCCGGAACGCCGCGCACGTGGTTACTTGTCGGTGGCCGCCAACTCGCTGCGGCACCCGGCAAACATATCGAGGCTGGGGTCATAAACCTTGGTATCGACTTTCAGCAGGCCGAGCATGGAATGGAAAAGATTGTCCTGACTCAACGGTGCATTACGCTGTTTGGCCAGGCACTCCGGCGTGACGGCAAAGGACTTCTGATAGTTATCGGACAACCAGACCATCATCGGCACATGCTTTTGCTGATCAGGCGCCAGCACATAAGGCGTGCCGTGCAGGAACAGGTTGTACTCGCCCAGCGACTCGCCATGGTCCGACAGGTAGACCATGGCGGTATCGACCTTGTTTTGATTGGCGCGTAGAAGATCAATCAGTGTGGACAGTACATGGTCGGTGTAAAGCAACGTATTGTCGTACGCATTGACGATGCTGTCCCGGCTGCAATTGTTCAGCGCATTGCTTTCACACACCGGGGTAAACTTTTCAAACTCTTTTGGGTAACGTTTGTAGTATTCAGGCCCGTGGCTGCCCATCTGGTGCAGAACAAGCACCGTGTCCTTGTCGAGACTGTCGATAAAGGTCTGCAGGTTTTGCAAGAGTATCTCGTCCCGGCATTCATGGTTGTTGCACAACAGCGGGTCCTTGAGATTGCTCACGTCCTGGAAGGTCACTCGATCACAGGTGCCTTTGCAGCCGGCCTGATTGTCACGCCATATCACGTCTATGCCCGCGCGCTTCAGTACATCCAGCAAGCCTTCCTGATTGCGCGCCTGGGTAGCGTTGTAATTCTTGCGCCCCATGCTGGAGAACATGCAAGGCACCGACACGGCGGTTTCGGTGCCGCAGGAATACACATCGGTAAACGCCACCAGCCCGCTTTCCTTGTTGAGGTTGGGCGTGGTGTTACGACCATAGCCAAGGATCCCGAAGTTCTCGGCCCGGGCACTTTCGCCGACCACCAGCACGGTCAACGATTTGCGAGCATGCGTGGCCCAATCCGCAGAACGTTTGGCGTCCTCGCCGATCTTGACGAACGGGCGCCTTGCAGAGAGCACCTGCTCACTCAGGTAGCCCAGCGACGCACCAATGTAATTGCTTGGCACCACCATCAGGCGCAACTCATGGTGATTGCGAAACAATGACGACAGCCCCTGGTAATTGGCCAGTGCAACGCCGCCGATTGCCACGCAGCACGCAACCGTCACCAGCAGTTTGCTGAACAGTTCAAGGTGCCAGCGACGGTAGCTGATCGGCAGTTTCCAGAGTATCAGCGAGGGTACTACGCCCAGCAGAAGGATATACAAGGCCAGTTTTAAAGACAGCAGCCCCTGCACTTCCGTAACGTTGGTTTCGGCGAAGTTTCGAAACATGCCAGCGTCGATCATGACCCCGTATTCGGTCATGAAATAAACCACCCCCGCGCTGATCATAAACAGACTGATCAACACCGGTTTAAACACACGACGGAATGCCAACAGCGTCAGCACGATATTGAACACGCAAAAAATCATCAAGCCAAACGCAAAGCGCATGGCCAACCCTTTACTATCGGCGCTGGTAATCGAGAAAAGATGCTGCCAGAGATTGATATTGAAACCCAGTAACAGAAACGCACTGGCAAGTAGGGTTACAACTTCTGGACGAACAGTTCTGGGTGTCGGCATCGTGGTCTGCTTATCGAATGAATATGCATCGGGCATTCAGGAGCCAGTGAACTCCCCGATGGCGCGCACTGTAGGCAGCGCATCATCAATTTTATGTGAAAATGGTGAGAGGATTGGGTTGAATGAAGCTTATTTCACTGTAAAGAAATTCGTTGCAGCATTACCGCATTTGCAGAGCAGCGTGTCTCCGCAAGCAAGCTTGCGGAGACGTCATCCTTTCAACCGCGCCTGATCAGACCGAGCGACGGCGGTAGGCCCGGTAGCCCGGCAACCAGAAATTACGCTCGATGGCCTCAAGCAGTGCCTCTTCGGTAGTTTCCAGCGCCAGCCCTTCGGCTTGCGCTTCCCTGGCCACAGCCAACGCGATCTTGCGGCTGACCTGCTGGATTTCCTTGAGCGGCGGCAACACCGCATCGCCCTTCCCTGTCACCATCGGCGAGCACTCGGCCAGCGCATTGGACGCCGCCATGAGCATCCGGTCAGTGATGCGCGATGCCTTGCAGGCCACCACGCCGAGGCCGATGCCCGGAAAGATGTAGGAGTTGTTGCACTGCGCGATATGCACCGTGCGACCGTTGATTTCCACTGGCGCAAACGGACTGCCGGTGGCCACCAGCGCATTGCCGTCGGTCCAGCGCAGGATTTCTTCCGGCGTGGCTTCCACTTTGGACGTCGGATTGGACAGCGGCATGACCAGGGGTTTGGCGCAATGCTTGTGCAGTTCGCGAATCACCTGCTCGGTGAACAGACCGCGCTGCCCGGACACACCGATCATTACGGTGGCGCCGGCGTGGGTGACCACGTCGAGCAACTGTGGGAAGGCTTCCGAGCCGGCAGTCCAGCCAGACACGTCGGCGGTCTTTTGCGCCAGTCGTTTCTGGAAGTCGAGCAGGTTGTCCATGCTTTCGGTCAACAGGCCGAAACGATCAACCATGAAAATACGTTTGCGCGCTTCGCTTTCGCTCAGGCCTTCAATGCGCATCGCTGCGATGATGTGCTCGGCGATCCCGCAGCCTGCCGAACCGGCTCCGACAAACACCACCTTCTGCTGGCCGAGGGTTTCATTCTTGGCCTTGCAGGCCGCCAGCAACGTACCCACGGCAACCGAAGCGGTGCCCTGGATGTCATCGTTGAAGCAGCACAGTTCGTCGCGATACTTTTCGAGCAGCGGCATGGCGTTGGACTGGGCGAAATCTTCAAACTGCAACAGCACGTCCGGCCAGCGACGCTGCACCGCGTCGATGAACAGCGCGATGAAGTCTTCGTATTCCTTGCCCGATACCCGCTCGTGACGCCAGCCCATGTACATCGGGTCGTCCAGCAGCTCACGATTGTTGGTGCCGACATCCAGCACGATCGGCAGCGTGTACGCCGGGCTGATCCCGCCGCAAGCGGTGTACAACGACAGTTTGCCGATCGGAATGCCCATGCCGCCGATGCCCTGATCGCCCAGGCCGAGAATTCGCTCGCTGTCGGTCACGACAATGATCTTGATCCGATCCTTAGTCGCGCTGCGCAAAATGTCATCGATGCGGTCACGCTCGGGGTAGGAAATGAACAGGCCGCGATGCGTGCGGTAGATCTTGGAGAATTCCTGACAGGCCTGCCCCACCGTCGGCGTGTAGATGATCGGCAGCATCTCGTCCAGGTGGGAGTCGAGCAGACGGAAAAACAGGGTTTCGTTGTTGTCCTGGATCGAACGCAGGTAGATATGCTTGTCCAGGTCGCTCGCACACTGTTTGTACTGGCTGTAGACCCGGGTGACTTGCTCTTCGATCGTCTCTACGTTCTGCGGCAGGAGACCGATCAGATTGAATTCGACCCGCTCTTGCGGGGTGAAGGCACTGCCTTTGTTCAGCAGGGGCATTTCCAGCAGTGAGGGTCCTGCGTAGGAAATGTACAAAGGTCGCGAAGTGTTGGTCATTTTCTCTAATCGCCTTTTTCGTCTACTCATTAATTCTTTACGTCGACCGGGGCGGGCAGCCTGGCTCAGTTCTTGTTGTTTTTTCTTGTCGCCAGTTCTCTATCAGGCCATGCCGAAAACCATTCGGCGGATAAGGTCAGGGCAGACATATTACTCGCCTGACAGCGGCTTGCGACATTTTGTCGCGCAAAGAGTGGCTAAGTGACGCTATTGCAGGCGCAGCATCCCATGACCAGCCGGTGCAGTCGGCACGCTGGAAGGCATCATGGTCTCGGGTTGAAAAAGCCCCGACGGACGTCGGGGCTTCATGGGATCAGGCTGCGCCAGGCTTTTCAGCGATAAGCCCGATGGTGAACCCATCGACTGCCGAGATCCGGCCCCGCCACAGCACACCGGCATCACAAATCGGGTTGCCGTCAGTGGAATAGGTGCGGCAGTCCTTCAAGTGAATGAAATGGAAGGCCGGGGTGTCTTCAGATGACTCACCGGGCTTGAAGGACAGGATCATCTCTTTCATGGTCGCGTCAGTGCCGTTGGCGAACGAACTGAACGGTGCCGAGATATCGTCGGCCAACTGCTCGAAATACGCATCGTGAGAAATCAGATGCCCGGAAACCAGATTCCCGCCCACCGACAGCGTCACGCCCATCTCAACCTTGGTGTTGGCAACAAACTTGACCAGCCATTGCAGCAACCAGTCGATCTGCTTGCCCTGCCACTTGAACTGAGCAATCACGTCATCGTGGCTCTGGCTGGGAGAAGGTTGCGACTTTTGTACCTGATCTACGTCCGACATCTGATAGCTCCTCGCCTCACAAAACGTTGAACCCAAGGTATAGATCAGAAAGGGCGAAAGCGAAACCGGGAGGCAGGATTAGTTTGCGAATGGCCAAAGGGTAGGTATGAAAACCACGTAATTTTGCAGGAGGATGATGTCAGTGCTTGTAATCTGCATGGGCAGCCAGTCGTTCGCTCAACTGTTGCAGACAGCATATTGATGATTTTTTTTCACAATGACTGATCCAAAAGATCGGAGATCCGCCTAAAGGTCATCTATAGAATCGAATGATCGATTTCCGAAACGGAGTAAAACGATGACTCAGAACAATCAATCGCTCAGCCTGGAGAACCATACGGCGTTCAGCGGTACATTCCAGCCTGATCAGTTGACCATCGGATTCATCTCGCCCGCGCGCGGCTATCCTGACGGCCCTTTTCCCAGTCTGGAGGACCAGGCCGAGATCGTGCAGCGCCTCGATCAGAGCGATGCTGCGGCGCTGTGGCTGCGCGATGTGCCGTTTTACGATCCGTCATTTGGCGATACCGGCCAGGTCCTTGATCCGCTGGTGTACGCGGGCTGGCTGGCAGCGCTCACTCATAGAATCGCCATCGGCACTGCAGGCATCGTCAGCCCGTTGCGAGAGCCGGTTATCACCGCCAAGCAGATCGCTACGGCGGACCAACTCCTGGGAGGCCGCTTTCTCGCTGGCATGGCTTCGGGTGACCGGGCAACAGAGTACCCGGCTTTCGGGGTCGACTTTGCCAGCCGGGCGGAACGCTATCAGGAAGCGCTAACGCTGATCAAAACGCTGATTTCAGAGTCATTTCCGCGCCTGAAGACACAGCATTTCGGCCAGTTGCGGGGCGATATCGATCTGGTCCCCAAACCCGCAGCCCAACGCGTCCCTATCATTGCCATCGGTCGTGCTGGACAGAGCCTGGAGTGGCTTGCAGCCAATGTAGATGCCTGGATCTGGCATGGCGACGCGCCGCGCATGCCGGAGGCTGTACCGCATTGGCGTGAGGCAACCGCTTCCAGGGGGTTCATCCCTTTCGGCTATGGCGCGATGTTCGATCTCGACACCAATCCTGACGCGCCGCTACAAACGGGGCGGATGCTGCGGGGCGGTCGAAAGGCGCTGAAAGACTTCTTCTCGCGGCAACGCGAAGCCGGGATCAATCATGTTGCCTTGAACCTCAAGCCCACGCGGCGCCCCTCTCTGGAGCTGATCGATGAACTTCAGGAGCACATCCTCCCCGAGTTTTCCATCACGTCAGGCTGAGGAGACAGGGACGGTTTCGCGATTCTGTGTTGTAAGCGGCTTTGCGATCATCCCCGATTCAATGATTATTCAAGCCCGCTCAACACGCCCGGCAGGCGTGAGATTGGCTCCCAGGTAGGCGACCAAAGCGCTGACTTTTGGCAGCGCCTCGCGACTTCGAAGCCAGACAAGATTCATCGGAAGGCCTTCGGTAGCAAGATCCGGCAGCACTTCCACCAGCCTGCCGCTGTTCAGATGCCCCTGGACCAGCCAGGTCGGTAGCTGAGCGATACCAAGCCCCGCCAACACTGCCATTACCTCACCCTCTCCGTCTCCCACGGCAATGTGCGGATGCATGATTCTGCGCTCCATGTCCCCTGCTTGGCGGCCCTTGAAATACCAGGGGATCGCCATACCGTCATTTTGCCCATAGCCGATGCACTGGTGATCATCGAGGTCCGACACCGTTTTGGGCTGCCCATATTGATTTACATACTCGGGCGACGCGCAAAAAATCAGCTTCTGCGTTCCAAAAAACTGATGAGCCATGGCGGCTGGCCAGGCATCTGAACCACCAATCCTGACGACGATATCGATGCCCTCGTGCACCGGGTCGACGTACCGATCGGAAAAAGACACATGGGGCTGCAACCTGGGGTGCTGCTTCATGAAATCAAGAATCAACGGCAGGACATGTAAACGCCCATACGAAGCTGGCAAATCAATACGCACCTTGCCCTGTGGCTCGGTCTGGGTCGAAGTCAGCGCAATCTCGACTTCCTCCAGATCCGAAAGGACCGTTGTGCAGGTACGGTAGAAGGTTTCCCCTGCCTCGGTGAGCGACAGCCGACGCGTAGTGCGCTGGAACAACCGGGTGCGCAGACGCCCTTCCAATCGCGCAATGCTCTTGCTGATCGCCGAGTTGGTCAGGTTCAACCGTTCAGCTGCGGCCGTGAAGCTGCCCATGTCGGCGACGATGACGAACACATCGATACCCTTGAGGCGCTCAGACGAAAACATAGACACTCCGATTATTGAATTCCATTCCACTCACTTGATAGAAACCAGCAAAAATCAAACGCCATTTCTCCAATAGACTATGTCAAAACCTGTTCGGATTGAAGCCTAATACAGCGCTGAACTGGCCCCGGACAACACCTCACGCTCGGACTATCAGTCCTGATGATGGCGGCCGCAACATCCCTGCCTGGCAAGCTGGCGGGTGGCCAATGGGCATCGGAGTGCTCGTTGCGCTACCGCTGACACGTCGCCAGTAATCCCCTGACAGCCGCCGTCCAAGGCTGCTGCCGTCATTGTCCTTTTGATTCTCCCTCCACAGGAGAGACTGCCTTGACTCTGTTCAATGAATTCAAACTCGGCAACACGACCCTCAACAACCGCGTCGTCATGGCGCCAATGACCCGCTCGCGTGCCCCCGAGGACATCGCCACCGAACAGATCGCGCTGCACTACACCCAGCGCGGCACCGCCGGCCTGATCGTGTCGGAAGGCACGCCGATCTCCCGTGAAGGCCAGGGCTACCTGTTCAATCCAGGCATCTATACACCGGAGCAGATCCAGGGTTGGAAGCTGGTGACGGACTCGGTCCACAGCGTCGGTGGTCACATGTTCGCGCAGCTCTGGCATGTTGGCCGCGTGTCCCATACCTCGATCCAGATCGACGGCCAAGCACCGGTCAGCGCCACCACCAGACAAGCACAGGGTGCAGTTGCGTTCGGTTATGGCGAAGACGGCGAACCCGGCTTCGTGCCCACCTCCGTGCCGCGCCCGCTCACCACCGAAGAAGTGGCGCGAGTCGTCGAGGATTTCGCCCAGGCCGCGCAGAATGCGATCGACGCCGGTTTCGACGGCGTGGAAATTCACGGCGCCAATGGATACCTGCTGGAGCAGTTCCTCAACCCGCAGGTCAACGACCGCACCGATCAATACGGCGCAAGCAACCTGCAAGATCGGCTGCGCTTCGTCTTCGAAGTGGTCGATGCCGCCTGCGCCAGAATCGGTGCCGACCGCGTTGGTATTCGCATCTCGCCCTATGGCCAGTTGTTCGACATGCCGCTCTACCCGGAGATCGACGAAACCTACTCTGCGCTGTGCGCAGGCATGCGCGAACGCGGCATCGCCTATGTACACGTCATGGACCAGACGCACTTCTTCATGGCCGGCGAAAGCTCCGCCGCGCAGGAGCAGGCATTACGCAAACTGCTCAAGCACTGCAAGGCCGAACTGGGCAACACCGCGCTGATCCTCGCCGGCGACATGACCCGTGAACGCGCTGATGCGCTGCTGGAAGAAAACCTGATCGACCTTGCTGCGTTTGGCCAGCCTTTCATCGGCAACCCCGACCTGGTCGCCCGCCTGAAAAACGGCTGGCCCCTGACGACCCCGGACCGTGACAGCTACTACGGTGGCGATGCGCAGGGCTACATCGACTACGCACCTTACCGCGCTTGATCTACTGGCCGGGACGCCGCGTTCGAGCGGTGTCTCGGTTGGTCTAATGGTAAAAGCCGCTTCTCAGCAGGGCGCTGACAATCGTGTCAGCGCAGCCATATCCTTGCCGTGAGCAGCTGGTTCTGAATGACGACGAGCTGGAAGTCCTCAGGGATAGGCTTGTACGGCATCTGACTGAGCAGCTAGACGGATGAGAAGCCGATAAAAGTAAACTCTCAGTAAAATCTGTTTTGACTGAACGTTGACAAACCCGGTGCGCTAGCAAGTAAACTGAGTATACCAATTAATTTATTGTATACATTGTTTACAGCTATCAGCCGTGGAGGCCAATATGGCATCGCCTGTTCTGTCATTCCGGGTAGAAGAAGGCTTGGTCGAAATGCTCGACCAGCTTGCCCTTGCCACGGACCGTGATCGTCAGTACCACCTGAAACGTGCTCTGTCTCGCTACGTTGAAGCAGAAGCGTGGCATTTGAAAGCCATTGATGAAGGCTTGGCCGACATCGATGCAGGGAAGACGATCGATCTGGAAACCGTTAAAGCCAAGTGGGTAGCGCGTGCCGCAAATCGAGTTAAGTGAAAAAGCCGATAGCGATCTGGAAGCGATTCATGAGCATTACGCGGGGCTGATGGGCCACCAGAGAGCTGACGAAGTCGTAAATACCATTCTGGAATCCATTGAGCAGCTCGCGACGTTTACGGGGATGGGACGCCCTTCCCAAACCCCGGACGTGCGCGAGCTGGTGCTTACCCGCTACCCCTTCGTAGTGAGCTATGTGGTTCGCACCCGGGTCGTATTCATTGTTCGTGTACTGCATGAGCGGAACGAGCGCCTGAATACTGCAAAAATCCAATGAGCACGCCAAGGTTAGCCGAATAGCCAAGCTCGCCATTGCCAAGGGTTCCGACCAATTGAGCGCCCTTCAAAATGCAGTCATTGCGCTCATCGCCAGAGAGCATGCGAGGGTCCGACGGACCCGGGCAGCTACCGCAAGGGTTGCCAGATAGTCCTTGAAGGCAAAGAGTTGGCAATATCACTCGAACAAGAGGCCTGCCATGGCAGCGCTCTCTGCGAGCACTGCATCAACGAGGCAGAACAGTACTCGAAAGAGTGAGCCCGTTTCCAAAGGAGGTAAACCGCTCAGCACAGCACACTTCCATTGTGTCTGGGTACTGGGCAAAAAAAGGCCTGCAGCCCTCCGTCACCAGTGCTACAGGTTGATTCCCAGCAATCCAGAAAGCCGCTCACTGAGCATTGGATGGCAACAATGGAAGGATGAATTACCCCATTTTTTGCCCGATTGGATCGACATACAAAATACAAATCTAGTTTTTGCGACTGACTTCCGGCCTATCCCAACACCCTATTGCCGCTCGCACCCAAGGTTGACTATCAGCAACAAAACACCCGCCAGTTAGGCATATTTTCCGTGACTGATTATCAAATAATAAATCACAAAATCTGGGTGAGCGTAGCCTCCAAAAAAATTTCATCCCTGACGTTCTTAAAGTCCAGCTTAAGGCTATAGCTCTGTCCCTCATACCTGAACTTGTATACCCTAGAGTTACTTAAAGGCGACATCCTGTAGGTGCTACGCTCCGACTCAGGCAAAATAGTCGTAACGATGCCAGTAAAGACACTATCAACATCCACTGAGTAGCTGTCGAATCGTATGACGAACTCAGGATTTTGGGGATGCCACACCTCACCATACGAAAGTTTTTTCGTTTCAGACTTCAGCGCCTTAGCAGCAAGTTGCGCTTTAGAGCGACATTCAACTAACTCAGCCGCAATCTCCTTATACTGCTTCTTCGTAACAAAGCCTTCCAGTACGGAACTTTTCGATAGATAATTTTCATCCACATACTTCTTAGAATAATAGCCATCCTCAAGCTCTTTGAGTTTTATATAAGAGCCTTTCGCAACCACTTCCTGCTCACTCCCCACTAGCCAGCGGTGCTGCGTCTCAAGCCCCAACTTAAACGCCCCGCCAACAGCAGCCAAAAGCGTTAGCAAAATAGTCTTCTCGATCCCCGAGCTAAACATCAAGTACTCACTATGACAGTTAACATCCGCTACAGATATTCTCACGATACCGCGATTCTGGTAACCCTCGTTCGCAACGTCTAAACATAGTGCGGCAGTTGTTGCCTGACCTGATCGACGACCCCTTTGACGACATCACCCGGCTAGAGCACTCGAAAGAGCCCCTCACGCAGCACGTGTATCGGCGCGTTAGGGACGCTGTAAATCAGACCAAATGAAGCACGTACGCGGAAATGATCCATATCTCAGGCAATAAAAAACCCGTAGCTGAATCAGCTACGGGTCTTTATTTGTATGGCGGAGAGATAGGGACTTTCAGAATCTCAATACCAACCCCAACGAGCAGAGGCTTTACAGGCCTTATGATGCGATAGCATCATGGCTTTTAGGCTTTGAAAAACAGAAATCATGGCATTCATCTTTCGCCATTTGGTTTGCCTGCGTGATTTCTTCGTCAGTCATAATCCAAGGCTTCTTATTTTTTTTACGCTTGCCGCATAGCAAAATATGAGGCGATAAAGGAAACATTAAAGACCTTTGGTAGTTGTCTGCCGAAATCAATCCGCCGTTTTCTGCGATCCCTACTGACCAAAAAACTCCTTCATATTCTTTACGGTACCGATCAAGCCCTTCTTGAATCCTGAGAGTTGCCGCAAACATGCCATCAATGGTGCCATCCCCATTGACGTAGATTTTCCCATGCCTATTGGCCCAGTCTTTGACTTCTTCCAACGTACCGAAATCGAAACCTTCATAAATTTTAGTCACTGGCCCAGGCGTCACAGCATACATGTGACGTAAACGCCAAAATATATGGTATGTCGATATATCTTGATGGTCGGACACTCCACGAGTATTTAGGATGTGACGTATTTGCCCAAGTCCTTTTTTCTCAATGACGGCTCCATAACGTGTTTCTGTTTCATCCGACCATGCAATATGCCCATAAAATGCTTTGTCTTCGTATGTCAGGCATCCAATGCTTCCATCTTTGTAAAAAATACTTAGATCCTCACCTACCGAGAAATTTTTCAAAATTGCTCGCATGTGGTAGTGCTGGCGTTTTGTTAGCTTCCTGTTATCCGCCATTTTATTCCTCCTCACTTGCGGCAATTCTTGTGATAAGTATTTGATGCATAAAATTAAACGGGGTTACTTTGTCTATCGAATATTTTTTCTTGATATGTTCAATGAGTTCGTACTCATCATTTCTATCAATATTGGTTCGTATAGAATACGCCTTGCCTGCGGTCTCTTTAGCAGTCGGATCGACCACGCCAGTAGTGAACGCTTTCACAAAACCGCATTTTTTCACAGCGTCATAACGTGGTGATAGATCGTTAATGCAGAATTGCAGGTTATTTTCCCCTACAAATATTGCTCCATCAATTATGGATTGATGCTTATAAAAATCACTATTTTGGAAATAGTAACAATCTTTTAACGGTTCATTAGTAATGCCATAAGTTATCAGTTTCACTGAGCCATATGCCGAAGCTTCAAACTGACTCAAATGATAAGAGGTGGCAGGCCCGCATGCGTGCAGAATAAGAAAGCAAAAATCAGCTTCAACGGTTTCTTTCTTTGAGTGGAACTGCTTAGCAGCTTTGTCAAATAATTTCGAGATTCTATTATTTCGGCGTAGCGGCGTGGTTTTTGAATAAATTTCGCCCGTCTTTAACACCGTATCTCTTTCATCAAGAATTTCTTGGCTTTCATTTTTCGTCTTCAATTCCAACAGAATTTTATACTGACCATCTGATGTGAGGAAGTCCGGGCTTTTTGTGTCGCTTTCTCTGATTTTTTCAAGGTCGAATCCAAAATGGTGAAAGACCTTTTTTATAAAAATCTCTTCCTTTGATTCCTTGATCATGGTGCTCTATCTCCTATGGCATAGAGAAAGAATATAGCAACAGGGTGGCTCATTGCCGCCACATGTGCGGGATCGACACACACACCGCATATTCGGTAGTTCTTCACACTGGTACAAGTCCCAGCGTTCAAAACCACCCTGATCAAAAATCGAGGGCTTTAACGCACCATTGGCCGGGCGTTCGCAACCGGGCCAATACCCACAGAGTGAGAAAACGTCTGGACACCCGCTAAGCGTAATGCCGTCGAGTTACTTTCCATCGTCTTGGGAGTTAAGATAGTTAGCGATCACATCACCATGACATGCCGCAGGCTTACAGTGGCAACCGAGAGTCTTGCCCCTGAGCTTTTCGATGTTTTCATCAAATTTCTCGGGTAATTTCAAAAAGCGTTTTTCGAAATCATAAGCAAACTTGGCTATAACTTCGTCGCGTGTGCCTTCTTTACCCATCTGGTACGGGTTTCCCCACAGGGTTCCTCTGCCAATATAAATATCGTAGCTATCACCATTGTCTTTATTAGATACCTTTGTGATTTTTAAATTTATCACCCTTGTTGGTATTTTTCTGTCTTGTAGTTCGTTATACAAAATAAAAAAGCAATTTCTTTCTTCATCTTGAAAAAGGATAGCGTGCGTTGCTTTCTTTAACGCTTCGTTGTCTGCCTCGAAAGGGGTCGCTTTCAGTCCCTTGGACGCCGAATATTGTTCGATAAAGCCGTTTTCATCAGCAACGTAAATCAGCTCTACTTTTTCAAGACAGCCAATAATTTTATCGACTTTCCTTTCAAATTTTGAATATGAAAGGAAGTCGATAGGGTATGCAATTAAAACTTTTGCATCTTTACTCATACTAAATCTTTGACAACCGCATCAGATTGATCCCACGCCTGTTTAAGGTAATTTGCCACCAGCCGTCTATGGCATTGATGCGGCTGATGCTCACTGCAAAGCAAGCAACCCTCATCAATAATTTCTGGTTTTACGTGTTTTTCAATATTTCGTTTCGCCATGAGATTTAGAAATTTTTCCTCATACTGCTGCCAAGAAATCTCTTTTTTCTGGTATGGGGACAAAATTTCTTTTGTCGGGGCTAAATCCGGAACGTGGATGTAGTCAACATTACAAAGTTCTTTGAGGAAATATTTTAGATCGTCTTTTTTGGCGAAGGCTGAAAGTTGCGACGAGTTATTAAGTCGTACATCAACAATTCGCTTCGTACCTGACAATTTAATAAGAGAGAAAAAACGCTCGGCTTTTTTCTCAGTAAAACCTATTGTGAAAATTTTCATATTTACCCTTAGATCACTGCGGCTATCAATTTATAAGCAAAACCGTTGCTCACGTCACCGAGGCTAACCGTAAAATAGCTCACGCCCTCTGGAGTATATTCACCGGCACCTTGCTGCTGATAATATCGCTCCACGTCATGATCGGTGATGATAAGGGAGTAGTTAATTCTGTTGTACGAAAATGTTGCCCTTGCTTTTAGCGTCCCATCACCACGATACGCCCCCTCGGCAGAGACTCTGATCCGGATATTTTGGGGGCGAATCAAGTAGAGACTAGATCGGTGATTAACAAGGATCTCAGCTGGAACCTTGTCATTGCAACCTGAGTAGCTGTGATGATTGTTTTCCCACAGAGCAAGCGGTGTGTCCACAAGATTGGCTAGGTCAGCAATTGACGCTTGCCCGTTTTGAACCCAAACGGGTGGATGCTGGATCACATGATTTTCTTGCTGAAACGCATGTCCATGGGCATTGGAAAAGGAAATAGATAGAAAATCACGCAACTGAGCAAATTGCCCAGTTTGGCAGGTTCGTTCTACGTCAGAGATCGAATCTTGAGGACGATTACTCACAGGACGGACCCACGTGCCGTGGTGATCTCCTCCCCAAATTTTGCCAGCAATGCACTTGCCTTGGGGTTTTCGTGAGTTGGCTAAACAAACAAGCTGAGCTTGATAAGGCATTTTGGTTTCCGTTCCATGATGGCGATGTGCCGTTGAACATCCTCGCTTTGCTCAACATCGATGGCAAGCCCTACTTTGGTGAATTTAGATGTATAGCCGCAAAGCTCACAGATCCCGTAGCTGCAGTGTAAGAGCTTTTATCAAACCTTGCTCGTATCACACGTCGTGATGCGAACGACGCCCTATCGCATCTTAGACGATCACAGAAGGGCTACGTAGACCTGACGGGGGATATGATCAGTCACCTAAAAATACAGACGAAAAAAAACAGCGACTTGATCGCTGCAGCTTGGCAAAAAATTGCTACAAACTGCTGCTACCAATCGCTGCTTCTTAACCTTTGTAACTTATTGATTTACAAAGGTTTTTACGTAATGGCGGAGAGATAGGGATTCGAACCCTAGGTACCGGTGAAGGTACAACGGATTTCGAATCCGTCCCATTCGGCCACTCTGGCATCTCTCCAACGGCGCGCATCATAACAGCATCAACGCAGAAGGCGAAGCCCTTCTGCTGTTTTTTTTCGTGCTATCAAGCGCTTGCGTGTTTTTTTTCCGCTTACAGCGGCACGCCCAGACGGTTTGCGACTTCTTCGTAGGCTTCGATGACGTCGCCCAGACCCTGGCGGAAGCGGTCCTTGTCCATTTTCTTGCGGGTGTCCTTGTCCCAGAGGCGGCAGCCGTCCGGGCTGAATTCGTCGCCGAGGACGATTTCACCGTGGAATACGCCGAATTCGAGTTTGAAGTCGACCAGCAGCAGGCCGGCGTCGTCGAACAGCTTGGTCAGCACGTCATTGACCTTGATCGACAGCTCTTTCATGCGAGCCAGTTGCTCGGCGGTGCCCCAGCCGAACGCCACAACGTGGGATTCGTTGATGAACGGGTCGCCCTTGGCGTCGTCCTTGAGGAACAGTTCGAAGGTGTAAGGGTTGAGCTTGGTGCCTTCTTCGATGCCCAGACGCTTGACCAGGCTGCCAGCCGCGTAGTTACGCACGACGCATTCGACCGGGATCATGTCGAGCTTCTTGACCAGGCACTCGTTGTCGCCCAGCAGCTTGTCGAACTGGGTTGGAATACCCGCTTCTTCGAGCTTTTGCATGATGAAGGCGTTGAACTTGTTGTTCACCATGCCTTTACGGTCGAGCTGTTCGATGCGCTTGCCGTCGAACGCCGAGGTGTCGTTGCGGAACAGCAGGATCAAGCGGTCAGCGTCGTCGGTCTTGTAAACCGATTTGGCTTTGCCGCGGTAGAGTTCTTCACGTTTTTCCATGATGGGCTCCGCTTGCTAAGTAGTTGGGCTAGGCGATATGTCGCCAGTCGAGCCCTGAATCTTGATCGGCCAGTTGCAGCCAGTCCGGGTCGCACCCGAGGGTATCGACAAAACATTGCCGGGCCAGATGCGGCAGATTGTTCTTGCTGCTGAGATGCGCCAGCACCAGGTGCTGAAGGTCCTGCCATCCCAGTTCGCTCACCAGATTGGCGGCCTGATGGTTGTTCAAATGACCGGTTTCACAGCCCACGCGCTGCTTGAGAAAGACCGGATACTGGCCTCGGGCAAGCATGTCGCGACAGTGATTGGCCTCGATCATCAAGGCATCCAGGCCTTGATAACGCTGTAATACGTTGGAGCAGTAAGAGCCAAGGTCGGTCAACAGGCCGAAGCGGCGCTTGCCGTCACTGAAGACGAACTGCGTCGGTTCAAGCGCATCGTGGGCGACCGACACCACGTCGATGTCCAGTGCGCCGATCTGCAGACTCTCCCCGCCTGCCAGCAGGCCGGCAATTTCAACCGGCTTGCGCATTCCGCGCAACGTCCCGCTGCTGAGGTAGACCGGCACATTGTAGCGCCGCGACAGCAAACCCACGCCATGCACATGATCGGCATGTTCGTGGGTCACCAGTATGGCGCTCAGCTGGCTTGCCGAGACGCCCAGACGAGCCAGGCGCCGCTCGGTTTCCCGCAGGGAGAAACCGCAATCGACCAGTACGTACGTATCGTTGCTTGCGACCAGCGTGCCGTTGCCACGACTGCCGCTGCCGAGAACCGCGAAACGCACTTAACCCAGGTTGTCTTGAATAACGCTCAACACCCGACGTGCGATATCCGCAGGTGCAACGGTGTTGATGTTCTTCTCGACGGTCACTTGAACGTTGTCACCGACCTTGCTCAGGCGGACCTGATAGCGCTCGGCACGGGCATCGATCTCTTCCTTGGTCGACTTGCTGCCAAACATGCGGCCGAAGAAACCAGGCTCGTTTTCAGGCGTCTTGGCCTTTTCAGCCAGGTTGATGTAGTACAGACCCAGGCTGCGGTTGATGTCCTCGACACGCCAGTCGCCCTGATCCAGCGCACGGCCAACGCTCGACCATGCGCGGTCCAGATCGGCACCGAGGTTCAAGACCGGGTTGCCGCTGCCGTCTTCGCTCAAGGCAACACGGCTCGGGGTGTCGTAGTCACGTGCCGCCAGCAGGGAAATAGAACCGCCCTTCTCGGCGTTGCGGCCCATGCTGGCCAGCAGATCGTCGGTCAGTGCTGCATCAAGGCCCAGGTTGGTGGTACGCGTCGGGAAGGCCACGTCGGCAGTGCTGCCGGCAGGACGCTCAACGCTGACCACGTAGACTTCACTGGTATTGCGCTGCACGCCCGGCTCGATGCGAACCCGTACACGGGTTTCCGAGTCGGCCGAGACACCAGCAGCGCTCAGGCGCTTGGCCACCGAAGCGGACAGCTCATCGAGGCGCTGCCACGAGGAGCTGAATTCGCCGGTCTGCGGACGCTCTTCAGCGATACGGAAACCGTTGTCTTCGAAATACTGATGAGCCACCGGCCAGACTTCGGCGGGCTGACGCTGCGCCAGGATCCAGTGCGCATCACCACTCTTCTGCAGGCTGAAGTCGCTCGACTCGGAAGTCGTGCCCAGCGGCTGAGGACGCGGCACTGTGTACTCGCCGTCTTTCTGAGTGCTGTCAGCCACGTTACGCGGGATCGGCAGCAAAGGATCCAGACGCTTGACGCCGCTGACATCGGCGGGCAACTGCATGGGTGGGGTCTGGGTCGCCTGGAGGTAATCGCTGCCGCGATCACGGAAGTAACCATCTTCGCCCCAGAGCCAACCGCAACCGCTGGTGCTGGAGATAATAAGAGCAAGTGCGGAAAGTCCGGCCAATCGCTTCATTGCGTGATACTTCCTCAATTAAACCAGGACGCCGGACTGGCGCATGGCCTGACGCAGCGGTTCATGACAGGCTTCGCTGAGCCAGGTAAGCGGCAGACGGATACCGTCTGGCATCAGACCCATTTCATGCAAGGCCCACTTCACGGGGATAGGGTTGGATTCGATGAACAGGGTGTTGTTGAGCGGCATGAGCTTTTCGTGAATCGCCCGGGCCGTTTGCGCATCGCCACGCATGGCCGCTGCGCACAGATCGCTCATGGCGCGCGGTGCAACGTTGGCGGTGACGGAAATATTGCCCTTGCCGCCCAGCAGCATCAATTCGACTGCTGTAGCGTCGTCGCCGGAGTACACCAGAAAATCGCTGCTGACGCTGGCCAGGATGTCCTTGGCGCGTTGCAGGTTGCCGGTGGCTTCCTTGATACCAACGATGTTTTTTACCGTCGACAGACGCGCAACGGTCTCTGGCAGCATGTCGCAGGCCGTACGGCCCGGCACGTTGTAGAGGATCTGCGGGATGTCGACGGCATTGGCGATGTGGCTGAAATGCTGGAACAGGCCTTCCTGAGTCGGCTTGTTGTAGTAAGGCGTCACCAGCAGGCACGCGTCGGCACCCGCATTTTTGGCGTTGGTGGTCAGTTCGACAGCTTCACGCGTCGAATTGGCGCCTGTACCGGCGATGACCGGAATGCGACCTGCAACCTGAGTGACCACCCGGCGGATGACTTCGATGTGTTCGTCCACATCCAGCGTCGCCGATTCACCGGTGGTGCCTACGGCAACAATGGCGTGGGTGCCCTCTTGCAAGTGGAAGTCAACCAGTTTGCTCAGGCTGTCCCAGTCCAGACGACCTTGTGCATCCATTGGTGTGACCAGTGCCACCATACTGCCCGCAATCATGCAACCGCTCCTGCCGGAAAAAGAGAGCCGTAATGGTACTGGCGCTATCAGCCTTGTACAAGCGAAGTACCGCGCTCTGAGCATTCCCCTGAGCGATGGTTTTCGCTACCCTTCGTCCTTTGATCGGTACTGGTCACCTGCGCACCTCGCTCAATCGGTCGAATTTGTCGCCAGAAGCCCCGCCCCAGCGCACTCCAGCCCAGTCATGGTATATCCATGCGAGCCAGGCGCCGAGGGACCCGGCAAGTAATCTTGCGCCATCGATTGTCGAAACAGCCCCGCAAGTCCGAAAAAGTACCGACCGCTCATCGTCTAGGAATGCTGCATGTCGTCCACCCCCACAGTTCGCGAACAATTCCTTGTCATCAGTGCCCTTGGCGCAAACCCCATGGAGCTGACCAACGTCCTGTGCCGCGCCAGCCATGAAAACCGCTGCTCGGTCGTCACCTCGCGCCTCACCCGCCACGGCGAGTGCAGTGCGCTGATTCTTCAGGTGTCGGGCAGCTGGGACGCTCTGGCGCGCCTTGAAACCGGTCTGTCGAGCCTCTCCAAGAAGCATGCGTTCACGACCAGCGTCGTGCGCAGCGCCACTCTTGAGAACCGTCCTGAGGCCCTGCCCTACGTGGCCTACGTCAGCTCGGCGTACCGCCCGGACATCATCAATGAGCTGTGCCAGTTCTTCATCGACCACAACGTCGAGCTGGAGAACCTGATCTGCGACACCTATCAGGCTCCGCAGACCGGCGGCACCATGCTCAACGCCACGTTCACGGTGACACTGCCTGCCGGGACGCAGATCAGCTGGCTGCGCGATCAATTCCTCGATTTCGCCGACGCGTTGAATCTGGACGCACTGATCGAACCCTGGCGCCCACAAGCCCCAATGTAAGGAGTCCTCATGACTGTCACAGTAGATCATCCGGTTCCCGATTTTCAGGCACCCGCTACCAGCGGACAGACTGTCGAGCTGTCTGCGCTCAAGGGCCAGCAGGTCGTGATTTATTTTTACCCGAAAGACAACACGCCCGGCTGCACCACGCAGGGTCAGGACTTTCGTGACCATATCGCGCAGTTTCAGGCAGCCAACACGGTTGTGCTCGGTGTTTCCCGCGACAGCCTGAAGACCCATGAAAACTTCAAGGCCAAGCAGTCTTTCCCGTTCGAGCTGATTTCGGACAAGGACGAAGCCGTCTGCCAGCTGTTCGACGTCATCAAGCTCAAGAAGCTCTATGGCAAGGAATACCTGGGCGTGGACCGCAGCACCTTCCTGATCGACAAGGAAGGCGTACTGCGTCAGGAATGGCGCGGCGTGAAAGTGCCGGGCCATGTGGCTGAAGTATTGGCGCAGGCCGAAGCCCTGAACAAAGGCTGATCCGCGTACCCCGCTGCGGCGCGCAAGGTGCCGCAGCGATTCAGCCCTGCTGTCGCGGCTATCGCGTCAAAGCAACGGGGCTACCGTCGGCTCATTGCGCGGCCAGGCGTCGAGCACGGCCTTGAACAGCGTGGCCAGCGGAATCGCAAAGAAGATCCCCCAGAACCCCCACAACCCGCCGAACAGCAGCACGGCGCAGATGATTGCCACCGGGTGCAGATTGACGGCCTCGGAAAACAGCAGCGGCACCAGCACGTTGCCATCCAGTGCCTGAATGATGCCGTGAGCGATCATCAGGTAGATGAACTGGTCACCCCAGCCCCACTGGAACAGACCGATCAACGCCACCGGCACGGTGACCACTACCGCGCCGACATAGGGCACGACCACTGATATGCCGACCAGCATTGCCAGCAACGCTGCGTAATTGAGCCCGAGCGCGGCGAAAGCAATGTAGGTCACGCCACCACAGATAAAAATCTCGATGACCTTGCCACGAATATAGTTGGCAATCTGGCGCTTCATCTCATCCGCCACCCGGTTGATCAAAGCGCGCTCACGCGGCAGATAGCCACGCGCCCAGCGGCCGATCATGTGCCGATCCTTGAGGAAGAAGAACACCAGAATCGGCACCAGCACCAGATAGATCATCAGGTTGACCAGCAGCGGCAGGCTGGAGATCGAGAACGTCAGCGCCAGTTGACCGATCTTGCCCACCTCACCCCGGGCGACCTCGATGGCCAGCAGCACCTGCTCGTCGGACACCAGGTGCGGATAACGCTCGGGCAGCAATAGCAGCACGGATTGCCATTTGGCGAGCATACCCGGGGCTTCGTTGAACAAAGTGATCAACTGGTGCCAGAGCAGTGGCACCAATACCAGCAGGAACACCAGCAATACGCCGATGAACAGGGTGAACACCAGACCGACGGCGGCCATTTCGGGCATGCGCAGGCGCTCCAGGGCACTGACCAGCCCGTGCATCAGAAACGCCAGCACCAGACCGGCGAGGACCGGCGCCAGCATGCCGCCCAGCGTCAGGACAAGAGTGAACGCCAGAAACAGCAAAACCGCCAGGACCACCGCCTCTTCGTCAGAGAAGTAGCGTTGCACCCAATTGCGAAGCACATTGAACATCAAACATCCTTTTCGGAAAAAACGCGGCAGTGGGTCAGGCCTTGCGCAGCCAGTAACGATAAATGCCGGCATCGACCTCTTCATGCAGCAACTCATGCCCGGCGAGCCTGGCAAAAGTTCGAAAATCGCGCTGCGAACCGGCATCGGTGGCAATTACTTTAAGCACCGCGCCGCTGGCCAGGCGGTTGAGTTCCATCTTGGCTTTCAGCAGGGGCAGCGGACAGTTGAGACCACTGGCATCCAGTTCGGCGTCACAGGCCTCGGGGCGCACTACAGCGTCAGACATCGTTTATCTCCAGGCGGACACATCGAATTACAAAGCAGGTCAGAAAAGGCAGGACGAACAAGGCGGCAAGAATACCTCACTCTGGTCAGCACGCCATTGAGCCAGCTACAGTACAGGTTCTTCTGACCAGAGCTTCATGCATGAATTTTTTGCGTCCTACACTGCTCACCCTCGCTTGCCTGTTCGCTACACACGGCATGGCGGATGACCTCCCCTCGCTTGGTGACGCCAGCTCCTCGATTGTCTCCCCCGAACAGGAGCACCGTCTGGGCCGCGCGTGGCTGGGGTTGCTGCGCGGCCAGGTGGCGCAGCTGTCGGACCCGCAACTCAAGGACTACGTCGAGACTTCGGTCTACAGCCTTGCCGAGACCAGTCAGGTTCAGGACCGGCGGCTTGAATTCATCCTGATCAACAGCCCGCAGCTCAACGCCTTTGCCGCACCCGGCGGCATCATCGGCGTCAACGGCGGGTTGTTTCTCAACGCTCAGACCGAGGGTGAGTATGCCTCGGTACTGGCTCACGAGCTGGCTCACTTGTCACAACGCCACTTCGCCAGGGGCATCGAGGCCCAGCAACGCATGCAGGTGCCGGTCATGGCCGCGATGCTGGCGGGTATCGTCATGGCAGCCGCAGGCGCCGGTGACGCGGGTATCGCCACCATCGCCGGCTCACAGGCTGCCGCGATCCAGGAACAACGGCGCTTTTCGCGCCAGAACGAGCAGGAAGCCGACCGCATCGGCATTCTCAACCTGGAGAAGGCCGGTTATGACCCGCGCAACATGCCGACCATGTTCGAGCGCCTCATGCGCCAGTATCGATTCGACGCCAGGCCTCCGGAGTTTCTGCTGACTCACCCGGTCAGCGAGTCGCGGATCGCCGACACACGCAACCGTGCCGAGCAGGCCAAACCGGGCGGCAAGGAAGACAGTCTGCTGTACCAACTGATGCGCGCCCGCGTGGCGCTGATCTACGAAGAAACCCCAGGCATTGCCGCCAAACGCTTCCGTGCGCAACTGGTTGAAAACCCGAAATCCGATCCGGCGCGCTATGGCCTGGCCATCGCGCAGATCAAGGGCGGACAACTGAACGAGGCCAGGGAAACCCTCAAGCCATTGCTCGAAAAAGCGCCGAATGACATTACCTACAACCTGACGCAGATCGACCTGGACATCACCAATAACCGCCTGGCCGATGCGCAGCAGCGTGTCGATCGCATGCTGACGCTGTACCCCGGCAATTATCCGCTCAATGACGTGCGTATCGACGTGCTGCTCAAGCAGAACCGCACGGCCGAAGCCGAGAAAAGCCTTGAAGCACTGCTCAAGACCCGCCCGGATGATCCGGACATCTGGTACGTCGTGGCGGAAACCCGTGGCCTGAACGGCAACACGATCGGCCTGCATCAGGCGCGCGCCGAGTATTTTGCGCTGGTCGGTGATTTCCGTCAGGCGATCCAGCAGCTGGACTTCGCCAAACGCCGTGCGGCCAATAATTTTCAGCTGGCGTCACGTATCGATGCGCGGCAAAAGGATCTGATCGAGCAGGAGCGGATGGTCAAGGACATGATGAACTGATCGTCCGGCGTCGCAAGACGGCTTGACACGTACAACAATGAAAAGCCCGACGCTTCAGTCGGGCTTTTTCATGACCGCTGTCAGGCGTTGCCGGCCTGTCGCAAACGCGCTGCCTGAGTGAAGTCCAGCATGCGCTGCAAGGGGCGTACAGCATGGGGGATCAGCGCCGGGTCGACGAATATCTCGTTACTGCCCTCACGCAGGCACTGCAAGGTGCGTTCAAGCGTATTCATCGCCATCCATGGGCAATGTGCACAACTCCGGCACGCCGCGCCGTTGCCGGCCGTAGGCGCCTCGATGAAGATCTTGTCCGGGCACAGCTGCTGCATCTTGTAGAAGATGCCCCGGTCAGTGGCAACGATGAACGTCTTGTTGGGCAGGCGTTGCGCTGCGGCAATCATCTGACTGGTCGAGCCGACCACGTCAGCCAGCTCGATGACCGCTTCCGGCGACTCCGGGTGAACCAGAATCGCCGCCTCGGGGTACAGGGCTTTCATGTCTTCGAGCTGCTTGGACTTGAACTCTTCGTGGACGATGCAGGCACCGTCCCACAACAGCATGTCGGCTCCGGTTTCACGCTGAATGTAGCGGCCCAGGTGCTTGTCTGGCGCCCAGATGATCTTCTCACCGTTGTCCATCAGGCTCTCGACGATTTCCAGCGCACAGCCTGAGGTCACCACCCAGTCCGCGCGGGCTTTGACGGCTGCTGAGGTGTTGGCATACACCACCACGGTACGTTCCGGGTGCTGGTCGCAAAAGGCGGAAAACTCGTCGACCGGGCACCCCACGTCAAGCGAGCAGGTGGCTTCAAGCGTCGGCATGAACACGCGTTTTTCCGGGTTGAGGATCTTCGCGGTTTCGCCCATGAAACGCACACCCGCCACCAATACAGTGCTGGCCGCGTGGTTATTGCTGAAGCGCGCCATTTCCAGGGAGTCGGCCACGCAGCCACCAGTCTCCTCGGCCAGCGCCTGAATAACCGGATCGCAGTAATAGTGAGCAACCAGCACGGCGTCCTGCTTCTTGAGTTCAGCAGCAATGTCGGCACGGTAACGCGCCTGCTCTGCCGGGCTCAACGTCCTGGGCTGTTTGGCATCGAGATGCGCCTGCACCAGGAAACGTTCGGAGATCTGTGTCATGTTCACGGGACCTGAAAGCGCCAGTGCGCGAAAGGCAAGTTTACACCCGAAATACAGGCAATAAAAAAAGCCTGACAGAGGCTGCGCCATCTGTACAAAGGCTTATGGCTGATATCCGGTGGATATCGGCCAGACTTCTTAAGGCGCGCCGATTCTAGCGCCAAAAAACTGATTTAACAGCTGTTTCTGGCTCGGCGGGCAGCGATGAGAAGGGTTCTTGAAGACCGCTTGCCGGGGGCACGGAAAGCCAGGTACTGGCTGTCGACCTCAACGTCGGCAAGGCGCGCTACAGCCATGCGCGCCGACTCCACCGCCTCAATCATGCGTTGCCTTGGATCGGCGGCGCACATACCGCACCAACGCAGCAAGAATCACCAGTGCTACCACCGCGAGGAAGATCGGCAGACGATAGGGCTTCAGGTCGCCGAGTAGATGCTGTAACGCTTCCCCCGCCCAATAGCCGGCGCAGACGAACAGGGTTGCCCAGACTGCCGCACTCAGCACATTTATCAGGGCGAAACGCCAGGGTGACAGGCCACTTGCACCTATCACCATAGGCCCCACCAGGCGCATGCCGTAGAGGAAGCGAACAGCGAATACGGAGGTCGTGGGGTAACGCTGGATAAGACCCTCGACCCGCTTGATGGCAGATTGGTGACGTTTGAGTCTGGGCAGCAGGCGCTCCCCGGAATAACGTCCGGTCCAGAATAGCAACTGATCGCCGAGCATACCGCCCAACGTGGCCAAGCCGATCACTTGCAGCAATTGCAGAGCACCTTGGTGCGCAGCCATACCACCAAGGATCAACACTGTTTCGCCTTCCAGCAAACAGCCCAGGAAAATGACCCAATAGCCGTAGGCGGCGATCAGCGCGTTGAGGTCAAGATGTTCGAACATGGTCTTTCCTGTACGTCTGACATCACATGAATCCAGGCTGAAATGCCAGCTTCGTCACTTTCTTCCCACCAGGTACCGTACGCCATGCTCACCAAACACTTCCGAATGGGGTTGGTTACATTCCAGGTGAAAAATATCTCCTGAGTTGTAGGTGAAATCGCCATCAGATTTATGGATGACCAGGCTGCCGTGCAGAACCAGCGCCATCGCCTCGAAGTTGTGGGCATGCGAGTCCAGCGTACCAAACGCTTCGCGCTCGACTTCAACAACGGTGCCGAACCCTTCGGCAGCCAGCAGTTGCAAAAAAGCCTCTTTTTCCATTTCTACCTTTCCTGAATCTTTTGGTGTGGGGCTGAACCGAATCGACGCCCGGAATGGCGGCGCCGGGACCACCCACCACGACAATTGCTACAGCCTCGCAATATTCAAAAACGCCGCCCCTATAGATCACCCCTTGGGAGCAACATTCAATAAGTTTTCCGACGCTTTGAACGCTTGCTTCAGATCAGTCCCACCTCCCCCCCCCCGTCGCCCGGATGACTCGATAGGTACTCGTCTTTGTAGATAGCCAATTCTCTTGTGCGGCCGCTCTTTTCAGCCGTACCGGCAGCCCATGCATGGCGGCTGAGTGCCGCAACGCGGTATGAACTCGATCTGGTCTTGTTGAGGCCTGACCCAAGCCACAAACGCATTGGGCCAGACCTTCAGGCTAGACTTTAAACCGGTTGGTCATCTCCTGCAGTCTGGCGCTGACTCTGGCCAATTCAACACTCGATGTCGCTGTCTCTTCACTGGCGGCGGCTGTTTGGTCTGAAATGTCCCTGACATTCGTGACGCCCCTGCCTATTTCTTCACCGACGTTACTTTGCTGCTCAGTAGCAACGGCGATCTGTTCGTTCATCACCTCAATCTCATGAACAGATGCGGTAATACTCTGCAGCACTTCGCTGGCTTGCGTAGACAGTTCGACACTGCTGTCCGTCAGTGCCAGATTTTGCTCTAGAACCTGGCCCATATGATCGGTACTGGTTTGCAGTTCGTTTATAAGCAGCGCGATCTCGTCTGTCGACGTGCGGGTGCGCACGGCCAGGCCTCTTACCTCGTCCGCGACGACAGCGAAACCACGTCCTGCCTCCCCGGCACGCGCAGCTTCAATGGCCGCGTTCAACGCCAGAAGGTTTGTCTGATCAGCCACCGTTTTTATCACATCCAGCACGCCACCGATGCTCTGAGTATTCCCTCTAAGCGCCGCCATCGCTGTTCTGGTCATGTTCATCTCACGCGCCAGGGTCTCTATCTGGGAACGAGTCCTGTCAACGACTTGCCCACCTTTCTGGGCCAACTGACTGGCGATTTGCGCAGTATTTACGGCTTGGGCTGCATTACGAGATACCTCATGAGTAGTGGCTGTCATCTGCTGCATCGCAGTGGCAATCTGCTCAGTCTCCAGCTTCTGCGCGTTCACGCCCGCACTGGTCTGCTCGGTTACTGCTGAAAGCTGCTCTGCCGCGCTTGCCACCTGCACGATTCCCTCTTTCATTTCCCCAATCAAGCTTCGGAGCCCGGACGTCATGCGCAGCATGCTGCCCTGCAACGCGCCCAACTCATCATTTCGAGTCACTTGCGTTTTGTACGTAAAATCCCCTTCTGCAACGACTTCAACGATTTCAACAGTCTCTTTGAGTGGATGAACAATTGATCGAGTAATCAACCAGGCCGCAAGAACACCCAAGAGAGCAGAAAGGCCCAGCCAGAGCAAAATCTTCTCCTGTGCTTTCTCTGCATCGGAGGCACGAAACTCATTCTGGATAGCCGTCATCTTGTCCGTAATGCCAAGAATGGTGGCGATCGACGTTGTGATACCGCCTTGAGCCTCATCAACTTTGGCCTGAGCGGCAACTAATGTTTCCAGTTGCCCGCTATAGGTGGCCATTCCTGCCGCCAACGCTTGAACGTCAGCACGGGGCAAACTGGTATCTTTGAGCGTGTCGATACTGGCCACCACCTGCGCTATTGCCTGACGGACAGTGTCTTCCCCGCTTTTACTCGGGGATGCCGTATAAGAGCGAAACGCGGTTCGCATCTTCTGGACAGAGATAAACAGTGCAGGGAGTTTCTGACGATCCGCGGCATTCCCGCTCTCGTCGTTGGCGGCTTCTGCGATCTTCAGCAACAAACCGTTAATCGTTTCGCCCGAAGCGCCGGCAAGGGTCCGCAGTTGCTCACGCTCTCGAGTAGCCTCGACTGATCGAGTATAGAACCCACGGTAAAGCTGCATCGTCGTTTGGGCTTCTTTGAGCAGCGCGATGTTATTGGCTGTTTTGAAACGGGGCGAGATGCTCACCAGCTGACGCTCCGTCCGCTCGAGTGCCTCCAACCACTTTGAAGCCTGTGCATCATCCGCTTTTAAAAAATAAACCAAACGCTCGATACGCATGTCTCGGGCGATCGAGCTGAATTGAGCAATATCCCCAGACAGTTCAGCCCGACGCTTCAACGTATCGGTGGCATCCTTTCCCGTATAAGCCATTAACAAAATCATTAAAATCAACAGTCCGAAACCCACCAGTAGCTTCGCCCGAACCGTCATATTACTTAACACACCAGATGTTGCGCTGGACATATATCTTTACTCATTGATTTTTTGAAAATAAAAGTCCGCCGGACAGGTAGCGGAACATAGAGTCCGATACGCATCAGGATGAATTGATAATGTGAATCTGCTGAAACCCTCGACACGCTCGGTAAAAAGGTCACGTCACAGATCTGAACTCACTGCGGCGTCATCCGGAGGGCCATTGAAGTACTTGAGTAAATACTCGAACTGTATGTGTTTTCTGGACAAAGAGGTGCCGAGGCAGGATAAGCCTGTTCATAACCGAGGGTCTCGAACTAAAGATAAAAGGCCGCTCCATGGCTATAAGCCACTATGTCGTCACTCTTTTCATTTTCTATAATTTTTTTGACGCATGTCGACGAACGGACGACTAAAATTCGTCTCGGCGCACGCCTGGCAACCCCAAATCCACAACTCATAATAATGAGTTACACAGAGAGGCAGCGAATAATTAACTTTATTATCGAACAGAGCACTTGCATTATTTGTCCTCTCTGACGCACCGATTTTAAAAAGACCTAATGGACGCTGTTGTCGTTAGGCACGCTTGCCGTTGGCTATGGCAAGACGATCAGCGCATACGACACCAAAGCGCGGGCAATGAGTTTGATATCGGACGAATCAGAAATCCAACTGAGCGCGCCACGGCGCGAAACGCCTAGGCCGAGCCGACGAAACTGCAGAAGTCCTGCAGGGCGATCTGATAAGCCCGGCGGGTACACGGGTTATTGATATTGACAAACCACTACACGGCCAATCTTACCGCAGCCAGATGCCGGAACAGCGCGCCGCCGTGGGTCAGCGCCCGCCTTCCTCAAGCGAGATCAATCCTCCCGGCATAGACCGCAATACGCGTCCCATTTCACCTTGATAGCAGGCGATTGATCCGAGGCCATAGATTCATGCCGCAAGCGCTCATGTACCGGCTCGGGCAATAGGTGCTGCCAGCGCTCCATCTCGGCATCCATCTACATGCTACGAATCTCATCTCAGATGCAGCGCCGGCCGCCGCGAAACGTGTCCGAGCCTTGTACCAGAATCCGGCGGAGGTAGCATATTGATGAACGGGCGCTACTTATGCGCTTGTATCTGTGCGAGAGGTAAAGACATCGCCGCCGTGCTCGGAGCCAAAACACGAGGTGACGGCTGCATCAAAGGCAATGGTGTGGCCGTGAACTGGGGGGGGGGGCGGACACCTACTGAAAACAGCTCCTCCCGATGCCTATGGAGAGCGCCTGAAAAACTGGAGCTTGGACATACTTACAATCCTGCCTGCGGAATGGAAAGTGCTCGTCAAGCCGAAAACAGCCGATCAGTTCAAGATCGTCAAGCAACTACTCAAGCAGGCCACCGAGCTCGTGATTGCGACGGACGCTGACCGCGGGAGATGATCGCGCGCTGATCGACTATTGTGGGCACCGGGGACCGATTCAAAGGCTTTGGCTGTCAGCGCTCAACGAAGCATCCATCCACCAGGCACTCAACAGCGTCAAACAAGGCTCTGAAACCTACCCGCTGTATCTCTCCGCGCTCGCTCCAGAGCGGACCGGCTCACCGGCATGAACTTTTTCGCGGCTTTTCACCTTGCTGGGCCGACAGTCCGAGTATACCGGTGTGCTCTCCGTCGGAAGCGTTCAAGCACCGCCCCTTCGGCTGGTGGTTGACGGCGACCGGGATATCTCAAACTTCGTACCCAAACCGTTCTGGAGTGTCGAGGTTCAGCTATGGACTGCAGGACAATCGTTCTTGGCGAAATAGGTCGCCGATGAATACATGGTAGATGAGGAAGGCCGTTGCCTTGATCGTTACCTGCCACAGCTGCTGCCAAGCGTCCTGGGCAACCCTTCGGAAAGCCTGGCTCTGCCAAGGTATAAGCCAGCACGGTGTTGAAGCCCTTGATCGCAGGCCGTCCAATCTGTTTGGCAACCCAGACGTTTTCTGTCATTCCCTCATCAAGTTTTGCAATTGCGAAGGGGCACGCAACCCAGGGCAGTAATTGCTGGTGCCCACCACTGGGACGCCGTCAGGTACGGAGCTGAACACTCCTAATGAAACAGATACTTGAACACTGCTTCCCGTGTATCTCGCACACTGATGACATCGGTAATCAAGCCCTTGTCTTTGAGCAGTAGCGGCGATCTGATTTCCTCATCCAATGCGGACACCACAGCTCTCTGCGCATCGGTCATGCTTGAGGACTTGATGATCTTTTCCATGGTAAGGGTACTGAAAACGCCTATATTGGCGTCAGGATAGGCCAGCACGGCGACAGGTTCAAAGCCTGGCCCGCTCATGGCATAAACACCACCGGTGTACGCCTTCCGAGCAACCAACAATAATTTTTTTACCTTGCATCGGGTATGTGCTCTGAATAAATCTGCCACAGCGGCAAAAATCCCATCGCGTTCAGCCTCTTCCCCAATCATGATCCCAGGAATATCTGCGATAAACAAAATGGGCAAGCTCATTTTCCCAGCCAGGTCAATGACATGAATCATTTTGCGGGCGGTCCTTTTGTAGATGACGCCGCCGCCATGCGCGGAGTTGTTGGCAACCACGGCAAAAACCTGCCCTTGCAGGCTGGCCAGCCCGACTAAAACCTCAGGCGCATGAGAGGCACCGATTTCGATCAGGCTGTCGCTATCGACAAATGAACGTACCAGATGCTGCACATCAAAAGGAATATTATGAGACGGGGGCAACAGGCGGCTGAAATCCACTTCAAGCGGGGTTGAAAACTCACCGTACGTCGAGCTTTTTCCAGCAATCAGATATAAGAGCAGTTTTCTCAGATCGGCGAACAGATCAGCCTCGTCGTCAAAAACCAAGTGCACGGACCCAGACGCGGTACTGTGGATATCGGACCCGCCGAGGGAATAAAGATCGGTCTGTTGAGCGAGCATCGCCTTGACCATGTCAGGTCGTCCCATGCACAAAGCTCCTCGACGAGTCATCAGCACCAGATCGGCGAGCATCACAGGTAACGCCAAAGGCCCTGATGTCGGCCCTAAAATCACGGACATCAGCAAATTGAGTTTTGCCAACTCTGCCAGCGATGCGCTGACGCTGCCCATCCCGGACGGGGAAAGAAGCAAACTTGACATATCTGAAGAAAAAACCCTGGCTGTATCAAAGCCTTCAGTATCATTATTGTCCCCGATTTTATCTTGAATATAGATAAGCGGGGCTTCAGCAGCTCGTGCCAAACCTACCGTTTTTATAATTTGCTGAGCCGTACTCCATTGCCGACTGCTTTGAAACTCGCAGTCACGACCGCGACTCATCGCAACATAGGTCTTGATTGAGTGGATCGTTCCTGCCCCGCAGATGAAATGGGTGTTCTGGCCCTCGAGGTCCTCCTTGAAACTACCTGGATCAAACAACCTAGAGACGCGTCTTTCGGAAACGCTCATCGAAACTCCTGACGTCGGTTTGCGTAGATAAACGCCGACACCGCGACACCCCGTCAACAAGCGTCGGCAACTGAAACCTCAACCCTTTAATACTTTCTCTATAAGACTCACGTTGCTCAGTAAAAAAGCATCTCGCGCTCTGGGCGCGTCAAAGCTCAAGCCGACCGGCAACCGCCCTTCCGGCCCGACGGGAATCGTTATAGAGGGGAGCATCGCGTTGCTGGCCAGGTCGGTATTGCGAATGGCCTGACTGAAAAACTCTGGTCGGTCAGCATGATCCAGATGAGGTACCCGGCAAGGTACCGTGGGATACCCCAGGAGCTTGATATGATGACGAGCAAATAGCTCATCCATTTTTCTTTTCAACAGCTCGCCATTTTGCAGTGAACTCAAATAGTGAGCCGGTTTTATAGCGCCCTCTCCAAGATGGTGATTGATGATGCCTTTTACGTTGGCATCATCAACCTGCGCAAAAATATGATGGATACCGTGCTTCCAGCCCAAGGAGAGCAATGACTGAGCAAAGTCGGCAAAGAATTCGTAAAGCGGAACGGTGAACGTGAGTGTCTGGTTCAGTTCCACAATATCGGCATCATCAATTTCAACAAACTCGAACCCTGTCTTGCGCAGCAGGCTGAGTGCATTAATGCATGCCCTCTCCACCTCGCCATCCAGATCAGACCACATGGAGACCGGTAGGCCGATTCGACAGGGACCCGTCCTGTTCAGAGGAAAAGACTGCTGCTTGCCTGACAACAGCCCATACACAAATTCGGCGTCGCCTGCTGTTCGTGTCAGTAACCCAACGCAATCCTTTGTATGAGAAACAGGGATAATGCCTGCCGTTGACAAGCGTCCAGTAGTGGGTCTGAAGCCCGTAATGCCGCAAAAAGCCGCCGGTATTCTTATCGAGCCCCCCGTATCGGTCCCCACCGACAGCGGAACGATTCCACTTGCCACTGCGGCGGCACTTCCACCACTACTGCCCCCGGCACAATACCCGGGGGCAACGGGGTTTCCCACGGCTCCCCAATGAGGATTGATGGATGTCACCCCGAAACTAAGTTCGTGCATATTGTTCTTGCCAGCAACCACAGCCCCGAGGGCTTTGAGTTGACTGACAATCGCAGCATCCTGATCAGCTATGAAACCGGACATCCCTCGCGTCCCGGCCGTCAACGGCAGACCGCGAACACAGATATTATCCTTGAAGGAAACTGGCACGCCCCAGAGTGAAGTACCCTTCCTTGCTTGATCAGCCTCGCCAAACTGGCTGACCGCATCGCCCTCGCGTATGAAACAGTTCAAAAGGGTCAAGCGGGCCTCAGTGTCGAGCGCCCGCCCGCGCAGCTCTTCAGCGGCAATCTGTTCATCGGCCAATGCCCGGCACAGCGATTCAAGTGTGATCATTTCGCGCATACTCTTCTCCCTGTATAAGCGCTTCTCTCAGGACTGCTAATAGCGATAGGAGGCGTTAATACAGTCAAGCGGGTTGCCTTCTGACACCTGCCCTCCGGTGCTGCGCAGCACGGCACAGGCACTGTTCAATGCTGTCTGGACAGCACCTTCGATCCACCCTCCGGCAAAAGAGCAACTGCAGCCAGCCAGATAGAGCCCCGTGTCTTTATCGGGACTGTTCGCTGTCATCGGTTGAAAGAACAATCGATGCGAGTAAACATCCTCGCCGGGGTAATTGAGTTTGAAAGCGCCCGCAGAATGGGGATCGGTGAGCCAGTCATGGTGCAATACATACCGCTCATAATCCCCCTCAACAGGCAGGAGATAACTGGCGAACGTCGGATGCATCGCAGCGAGGTCATTAACCAGTACCTGACAACGTGTCTTTTTGTCAGACATCGCCAGCATTTTTTGAGCGTCGTCTTCCCACGTGTAACTGAGCAGAACAACTCCGTGACCATCAGGTTCATCGGGCTGATAATCCAGACAATAGACGCCGCGCACCAAGCCGTCCGACTGGATGGTGGTCGGAAGTTTGTTTTTTATCCAGAATTTAGTACGGGTGAGAATGAAAAGCTTCGATGATCCGGTCAGGTGGGTTTCGCGGACAGCACGAGCGACGTCACGACTCAGGAAGCGCTCGCTGTCCGTGAGGCAATGAATCATTTGCATGGCTCGATTACTGCTAGTGACAATCACTCGATCAAATAAGCCCTGTTCTCCTGCTGTTGTCTGGATGATGATTTTTTCAGAGTCTCTGGAAATGCGGCCTACCCGACTAAAACAAATGCGCTCCCTTAACGTTTTGCCGTCAAATGCCTGATCAGCGAGTCTCGTGGCCAGACTGGATATCCCGTCCGGAATCAGTCGCTGATCACTTTGGTATCCATTGATGACCATCCGGAGTATTTCCGTGAAGCCAGCCTGAAAGACTGGCAGAAAACCACCCGAGCCTATGCCAAGCGAGCCGAACAGCTCAAAGTCTTCAGGGCGAGCCCATTGGTCACCGCCTGGCGGGTGGGGGCCGGTAAAAATACAGACAATCGCGTTGTAGAATGAACAATCTCGGAATACATTGAGCCATCCTTGCCATGCGATCGCTGCCTCTTCAAAACGACCCGACTTGAGCATGGAGGCAATGTCCAGCGGGGCAACTAAAGAACCGCCTTCAAGGAGGTAACCATCGCGCAATAAAGACTGCCACCCCTCATAAACTCGCCTGAATAATGCGGGCGGCTTTTTGCCCGCTGGCCAGTAATAGCGTTTACCACGGTAATGCAGCTCCGTGTCCACCACACCTGGATCCGGAAAGGTGGTCGACGTTGAAATACCAAACTTTTTCAGGTAGTGGAAAAGGCCAGTTGCGCTGGGAGGAAAGCGCATCGCACCCATTTCTGCAATGTAACGTGGACGAGTCTGATCGAACACTTGAGACCATACCCGCCCCCCGATTCGATCACGCGACTCATATAAAACAACGTCCTTGACTCCCGCACGTAATAATTCAGTTGCAGCGACCAGCCCACTGATGCCGGCACCGACTATCGCTACCCGAGGGGTGGGCGTTCCGGATGAATAGCTGCCTATGCCTCCCGTCATCTCACATTTTTTCAGAAAGGGACCGTAGTCGTACAAAATATCAATACTGGGTGAATTAAAATGGTCATCCATAACGTGACGCTATCCTCTTCAACCTGACGTGCTGCCCGGTTACGTTTTTTTAAACTAAAGCTGAAACGGCAGCTGTGCACAGCAGTCGTCAACATCCAAAATTCCTAAACCAATCCCTTCAAACCCTATTAGTCCGCTAAGATTAGTAAGCATTAACGACCGCTGGTCGACCACGCATTGGCTTGCGTATACCGACTTTTTTCGACCTGACCGAATTCCTTAACGCCCCTGCAGACATCAAAGATGAGCCGCCTTAAAGCGGAGCAACATAATCATATACCGAGCGTCCAATCTCTATATAAGGCTGTGGGGAATGAGGCTTTCTAAGGCTGGCGCCCCCGCCCCGCCAACTGCCGAGCTCGCATCGCAATCAGCAATGCACCTATTTCCATAAATAATACTAATACCTTTGCCGCCGAGTTCGCGGTACGATCAGCCGAGCTGAGCGAAAGCCTACGTCGGAGGGTTTAAAGACCCACAGCACTGCCAACTTTCCGCCTGCAAAAGAAGTATATGCCCCAACAGAAAAAGGCAGTCAACATGGCTTTAGTATACATTAAAATACAACGGCATCAATCATGCTATCGCGAAACGGCCTAATCGTCAGAGCTAAAAAATCTGCATCGTTCGGATCCAACATCAGACTTGAATAAAAATTATCCTCTCAAAAGCGACGAGTCAAGCTTTATTATATGAAGACAGCTTTTCCTTCTCACCACCGAAGCGAACTGGTGATATCAATTAGACAGCTGGGTTAGTGATGGATGTACGATGTCAGTTCAATGGAGCTATTAGATGACAATCAGAAATACTAAAATTTCACTAGCGAATGACTGCAAACGTATCACTTTGCGTCTACAAAAAACTGCTCTATCTAAATCTCGATTCGAAGATTTTGACGAAGTAGGCGTGGTAACTCTAGTAACCCAAGTGCATCCGCGCCTTGATCCTTACAGAGCTCTTACAGACTTTTCACCTCCCACAACTGATCGAGCCTGATTGTATAACTCTCACTCATCAGCTCGCGGCGCATAGCCCATTCCGGATTGAAAGGAACACTCCCTGTTCGTAAAGCCCCTCTGCCACAGCGTGTATTGATCTCGTCCAGGCCTCCCATCATCCTCTCCGCAGACGCCAGTTGCGAAGCTGCGAACATGTCATCCGTAAACTCGCCAGGCTGTCGCAGATCCAGCAACAGTACCTCTGCCTTGCTGTACTTGAACTCCGGTCGAAACAAACGATTCACTGCCTCGTTCGCCGCCCTGGTCATCAAGCGCACGTCGTTAGTGGGGTAACCTCCTAATACACGGGCATAATACTTAACGCATTGCTCTGCTTGAGGTATGAGAACGTAGATCCGAGCCAGAGAATAATCGGGGTTAGGGGCGAAACCGAAAAAACCCATCGGGAGTTCAGACGGCTGCTTGTCTGGGTGCACATCACACTCAATCGGTGCTTACTGCCTTCAGCCTCGAAAGACCTGCCAGCTGCCTTACCGATCGTCGCATCAGCCCCATGACGGAAGCCCAGAACCGCTATTCGACCATGACAATCTGCAACGCAAAAAAAAAACCTGGAAATCCGCATTTTCATGGGCCTTCCAGATTTTCGAAATGGTGGGTCGTGTGGGATTCGAACCTACGACCAATTGGTTAAAAGCCAACTGCTCTACCAACTGAGCTAACGACCCTCTGTTGTGTGGCGCGTATATTACTGATTTTTATGAGTAATTCAACACCTTTTTTGAAAAACTTTAAAAATAGCGAGTCGGGTCTGCGATACCGGCAGCGGTAAAGCCCTCGGCGCGCAAGCGGCAGCTGTCGCATTTGCCACAGGCACGGCCTTGGTCGTCAGCCTGGTAGCAGGAAACCGTCAGCGAGTAATCGACCCCCAGCGCAGTGCCTGCCTTGACGATGTCCGACTTGCTCAGATTCTGCAGCGGCGCCCTGATCGTGAAGCCCTGCCCTTCCACACCGGCCTTGGTAGCCAGATTGGCCATGCGCTCGAATGACTCGACAAACTCGGGACGGCAATCCGGATAACCCGAGTAATCCACGGCATTGACGCCAATGAAGATATCCCTCGCGCCAAGGACCTCTGCCCAGCCCAGAGCGAGCGACAGGAAGACGGTGTTGCGTGCCGGTACGTAGGTGACCGGAATGCCTTCAGAAGGCGACTCAGGCACGGCAATGGAGCTGTCGGTCAATGCCGAGCCACCAATACCGTTGAGGTTCAGGCCAATGACCTTGTGCTCCACGGCACCGAGATCACCGGCAACCCGCGCAGCGGCATCCAGCTCGGCGCGATGACGCTGGCCGTAATCGAAGCTCATCGTGTAACAGACGTAACCCTCGGCGCGGGCAATGGCTACGACGGTCGCAGAGTCCAGGCCACCAGACAGGAGGATCACGGCTCTTTTTTCAGTCTTGGTCAATTCACTCATATCAGCGCCCCGGCTCGTCATCCCAAAGAATTTTATGCAACTGCATCTGCAGGCGTACCGGCAGGTTGTCAGCCACGATCCAATCCGCCAGATCACGGCCCTTGAGCTCGTGGTGACTGGCCGAGAACAGAACTTCGCCCGCACGACGATCAAGACCGTACTGGATCAGCTTGGAAACCGCCCAGTCATAATCCTCACGCGAGCAGATCACGAATTTGACCTGATCGTTCGCCGTCAGCAGCTCCATGTTCTCGTAGCGGTTACGCGAGACTTCTTTTGACCCCGGGGTCTTGAGGTCTACGACGCGACTGACACGAGGATCCACCGCCGAGATGTCCAAAGCACCACTGGTCTCCAGCGATACTTCATAGCCCGCGTCGCAAAGACGCTTCAGCAACGCAATGGCATTGGGCTGGGCGAGCGGTTCGCCACCGGTGACGCAGACATAACGAGGGCGATAGGAAGCCACTTGTCCAAGGATGTCGTCCAGCGTCTGAATGGTGCCGCCGCTGAACGCGTAGGCACTGTCGCAGTACTGGCAGCGCAACGGGCAGCCGGTAAGGCGGACAAATACGGTGGGCAGGCCTGCCGTACGGGTTTCACCCTGCAGCGAGTGAAAGATTTCGGTGATGCGTAATGTGTCTTGCATATCAGCCACGGGCGTAACAGCTAAACAGGCCGTCCGCCTCCGTCAGGCACTTCAAGGGACTCGCAATCGCGGAATCCAGAAAAGCGTAAGGTGTACCGGAATTTCGGGTGCGAGATTCTAACGAAAAAAGCCGCGACTAGCGCGGCTTTCTTGATCAGCGGGTCAGCACATCAAAGGCGCTGCAGATCTCGCTGCGCCAATTGTGCAGCTGAAGTGCCCGGATACTGGGCAACGACCTGCTGCAATATGCCTTTTACCTTGTCGGTATGACCCAGACGGCGTTCGACATCAGCCAGCTTGTACAGCGAATCAGGCACCTTGGCATGCTTCGGATACTGCTGACTGACTTTGGCGAACGCCTGACCGGCGCCCTGAAGGTCGCCTTTGGCCAGATTGACTTCACCCAGCCAGTATTGGGCATTGCCCGCATACGAACTGTTTGGGTATTTGCGCAGGAAAGCGGTGAAGGCCTGGCTGGCCTTGTCGAAATCCTTTGCCTTGATCAAATCGAAGGCGGCTTCGTAATAAAGCTTTTCCTTCGCCGGATCAGGAGGCTCGGTGCCTGCTGCCGGTGCCTGCTGAGCCGCGGGGGCCGAAGGCGTCCCGCCGGCGTCGATAGCGCCACCAGCAGGTTGGGAATTATTGGTAGCCGGAGCGGCTGAGCCACTGGCTATACGTTGATCGAGTTCCTGATAACGCTCCAGTGCTTCCTGCTTCATGCGCTGGATGTCATTTTGCTGGACCTCGACAACACCACGCAAACGCGCGATTTCGTCCTGCATTTGCTGCAGCTGCATGAACAGCTGACCTTGTGCCGAGGCAGGGGCCGTAACCCCTCCCCCGGCATAGGCGCCGGACGTGCCATAACCCGCTGGCGGATAACTGCTGCTGCCAGAGCCAGAATTGTTATCGACCACAGGTGCCGCACCCAACGCTGAAAGCGGAAGGGCAAGGGCCAAAACGGTTAGAGCACGTCGGCACGTTCGCATGTCAAATTACTTACGCAGTTCGACGCGACGGTTCTGAGCCCAGGACTGCTCGTCGTTGCCGGTAGCAACTGGACGCTCTTCGCCGTAGGAAACCAGTTCCAGCTGGGCTGGGGAAACACCTTGCAGTACCAGGTAGCGCTGAACGGCTTTCGCACGACGCTCGCCCAGTGCCATGTTGTACTCACGAGTACCACGTTCGTCGGTGTTGCCTTCCAGAACAACGCGAGCGCCGTTAGCTTTCAGGTCTTTGGCGTGCACGTCCAGGGAGCGCATGGCTTCTGGCTTCAGGTCCGAACTGTCGTATTCGAAGTAGAAGGTGGTGATTGCGCGCAGAGCAGCTTCTTCGCTCAGGGAGCCGTCAACAGCACCCGAGTTGGCGCCGTAACCAGCGTTAGGATCAACAGCAGCACCGCCTGCACCGGCATTGTCGCCGCCTTTGGACGAGCAACCTACAGCTACAGCCATGGCCAGAGCCAGCGCAGCAAATTTACCAAACTTCAGCATTTCCATCTTGAAACTCCTAATGAACCCCAGTGTGTTAAGCAAATCGTGTAGCGCCGCGTCAGTTCAGGTAAGGGGACCAGGAAGGTTCTCTGACTTCGCCTTGAGCGGTAGGAAGCGGGAGCCTTACGCGTCCGTTAATGGACACGAGCATCAAGACTCCCCGGCCCTGCTGGCGGGTGGCGTAGATTACCATGGTGCCGTTGGGCGCAACAGTAGGCGACTCATCAAGGTTGCTATCTGTGAGGATTTTTACGCTACCGCGGGCCAAATCCTGCACTGCCACCTTGAAATTAGTGAAGCCGTCCTGCCGGTGAATCATTACCAGCGTCTTTTCATCGGCTGACAATTTCGGGTTGGCGTTGTAGTTACCCACGAACGTCACGCGTTCGGCACCGCCGCCATTGATATTGGTCTTGTAGATCTGTGGCTTGCCGCCACGGTCCGACGTGAAGTATAGCGTAGACCCGTCCTTGCCGAAGAAAGGTTCAGTATCAATCGAAGAATCGTTGGTCACGCGGCTCAATTGACGCGACGCCAGATTGATTACATAGATCTCCGGGTTGCCGTCCTTGGACAGTACGAATGCCAGCTTGCTGCCATCCGGCGACCAGGCAGGCGCGCCGTTCAGGCCTTCGAAGTTGGTAATCTGTTCGCGACGACCGGTGTCGATGTGCTGAACGAAGATGCGTGGACGCTTCTGTTCGAACGAGACATAGGCAATACGTTTGCCGTCCGGCGCAAAACGCGGCGACAGGATTGGCTCACGGGATTGCAACAGGGTTACTGCACGAGCACCGTCGTAATCCGAACGCTGCAAGGTGTAACGCGTGTTGTTTTCCGAGAAGCGTTCGGCCGTCACGTAAAGCATACGAGTGGAAAACGCACCCTTGATACCGGTGAGCTTCTCGAACGACTGGTCGGCAATGTAGTGCGCCATGTCGCGCAACTGATCATTGGTACCCGACACGTTACCGGTCAGCACCTGCTGCTCGGTGGCCACGTTGAACAGCGCGTACTGGATCTGCAGACGTCCGCCGGCAGGCGTGATGTTGCCGACCATGACGTACTGGGCACCCAGCGCTTTCCAGTCACGGAAGATGACTTCGCTGGCCTGGGTCGGCAAGCTGATCATGTTCTGCTTCGGGATCGGCGCGTAGTAACCGGAGTTGCGCAGATCGTTGCTTATGATTTCGGCCATGTCTTCAGGCAGAACGCTACCGCCCTGCCATCCGAAAGGCACAACAGCGATTGGCGCTGCGCGGTCACTGCCGCTGGTGACCAGAATGTTCTTTTCTTCTGCCGACACCATTGCGGATGCGAAACAGAGAACGACCAGCAGTCCTCGAAAAAGGTTGATCACAAGGCTAGATCTCCAGGTGTGAATGTCATCTTGAATGAACGATAGGGCGCGAAGTCAGCCGGCTTCAGACCCTGCATTTCTGTCAAACGTCCAATGTTCTTCACCGCAGCAACCGCAGAGCTGTCAAACGGTCCGTCACCACTGGATTTGGCAATCGATACAGAAGCAATCGTACCGTCCGGCAACATCCCGATCTGCAACGTTACCGACATGTTGTTACGTGCCGATGGTGGACGACTCCAGCCTTCCGAAGCCCTTACACGAATCAGGTCATCGAAACTGCCAGCCGTTTCATCGCCCCGCTCGTCAGCCAAAGCCTGTTGCCGCTCCGGTTTATCGGACAGCAAATCGGCCAGTGCCTGCGCCTTCTTGTCTTCAGCGGATTTACGGGCTGCTTCCTGCGCCTTCTTGGCGGAATCGGCAGCGGCTTTTTTCTTCGCGTCCTCGGCAGCCTTTTTCTTGGCGTCTTCTGCGGCCTTTTTCTTGGCCTCATCAGCAGCCTGTTTCTTGGCTTCCTCGGCAGCAGCTTTCTTGGCGTCTTCTTCGGCTTTTTTCTTCGCCTCGTCTTCGGCCTTCTTCTTGGCTATATCAGCCAGCTGCTTCTCTTCAAGCTTTTTGGCGTCGGCAACCTTCTTGGCTTCATCGGCTTTCTTGGCATCGTCAGCCTTTTTGGCCTCTTCTGCTTTCTGTTCGGCCTTTTTGGCTTCGTCGGCTGCTTTCTGCTCTTCGGCTTTTTGAGCAGACTCTTCTTTCTTTTGTTCCGCAGCTTTTACAGCTTCCTGTTTTTGCTGCTCGATCTTTTTCTGCTCCAGCTGTTCGACTTCTGTTTGTCGCGCAGCGGTTTTCTTCGCCTCACCGGCAATCTTCTGGTTGGTCTGGGTAGTGGCCTGGCTCTTGGACTTGAGCTGATAGAGCGTTGCCTGAACGATAGGCTTGGCTTCGGGCAGATCCGGAGTCATGGCAAAGCTGACGAACAGCATGCCGAAAATCAGAATATGCAATGCCACGGCCCAGACACTGGGCCAGAAGTAGCTTTCCGAGGCGGACGGCTCTCGAATCGGCTGCATCAGGGTGCCTCGGTAATCAAGCCAACATTCCCGACCCCAGCCTTCTGCAGCCCGCCCATCGTGCCCATGACCGAGCCGTAATCGACGGTCTTGTCACCACGAATGAAAACCTGCGTCTGCTTGCCTGCGTCACGACCGGCAGCGACGATCTTGGTCACTGCGGCAGTCAGCTGTGGCAGGGTCATTGCCTTGTCCATCTGCTTGTCGGTATCGACTTCGCTGCCAAGGTTCCAGTAATAGGTCTTGTCAGCCTTGATCGAAATGGTCAGGACCTGATTGTTGTTGTCTTGCGGCAAAGCCTCGCTGGAGACCTTGGGCAAGTCGACTTTCACGCCCTGGTTGATCATGGGAGCCGTCACCATGAAAATCACGAGCAACACCAGCATCACGTCGATGTAGGGCACTACGTTCATTTCGGCGACCGGCTTGCGTTTTCTGCGACGATCTCGAGCGATTAAAGCCATGGGGAATTACCTGCTCACTCTTCGCTGGTGTGCACTTTACGGTGCAGGATGGCCTGGAACTCGTCAGCAAACGTGTAGTAACGGCTGATCAAGGTCTCACTGCGCGCGGCGAAACGGTTGTAGGCAATAACGGCCGGAATGGCTGCAAACAGGCCGATGGCCGTTGCAATCAATGCTTCGGCAATACCCGGTGCCACGGTAGCCAGTGTTGCCTGCTGTGCAGTCGCCAGACCGCGGAAGGAGTTCATGATCCCCCAGACAGTACCGAACAGACCGACATAAGGACTGGTAGAGCCCACGGTCGCCAGATACGGCAGACCGGCTTCGAGTTTCTCTTCCTCGCGGGAGATGGCAACACGCATGGCGCGCGCCACACCTTCCATGACCGCATCAGGATCGACGCCGGACTGCTGACGCAGACGCGAGAACTCCTTGAAACCGGCACGGAAGATCTGCTCGACGCCCGAATCCGGATCGGGGTTGCTGCCCGCCTGACGGTACAGCTTGGACAGATCGATACCCGACCAGAAACGCTCTTCAAAGCTGTCCAGCGCACGTCGACCTGCGCGCAGCATGTTGCTGCGCTGAAAAATCACGATCCACGAAGTGACCGAAGCAGCTACCAGAATCAGCATTACCAACTGAACAACAATGCTGGCATTGCTGACCAAACTCCACATGGAGGAATGGTCGACGACGTTAGCTTCCACGCTTTATCTCCTGCTCTGAATGTATGCCCGCGCCGCTCTGGTCGGCGAAGGCCGCTCGCAGAGCTTCGGGAATGGCCCGGGGTTTAAAACTATCGGCGCGCACGCACGCCACCAGGAACTGCCCTTCACAGAGCAGCGTTGCATCCGACGCCCGCCTGATCTGCTGTTTAAAGCGCAGGCTGACGCGATTCAATTCGGTTACTTCTGCACTGACGAGCAACTCGTCATCCAGCCGCGCCGGCTGGTGATAACGAGCCTCACTGGAGTGCACGACAAATAAAAGGTTTTCCTGCGCCAGTTCGGATTGGGCAAAGCCCAATTCCCGTAGCCGCTCGGTACGAGCCCGCTCCATGAATTTCAGATAATTGACGTAGTAGACGATGCCGCCGGCATCGGTGTCCTCGTAATAAACGCGACAGCGATGTGCGAACGACTGAACCCCGTTTTGCGCGCGCATACTCTAGAGCTTACTCCTCAGGTTGCCAATCGGGTCAGGCAACTGTTTTTCAACGATTTGCCACTTAGTTACTGGTATCGGCGGCAGGACTGGCAATGTGACCACAGAGACCGCAAATAAATTGCAAGCCATTGCTATAAATCCACGGGCTCGTCGCCGAAATCGTCCGGTACCGGTATCTCGCCCATCCTCGACGGGATATTCAGGCCGAAATGCAGATACGCATGCCGGGTCACCACACGCCCCCGAGGTGTGCGCATGATATAGCCTTGCTGGATCAAATAGGGCTCGAGTACGTCTTCGATCGTATGACGCTCTTCGCTGATGGCCGCCGCCAGGCTGTCCACGCCCACCGGACCACCGTCGAACTTCTCGATCATGGTCAGCAGCAAACGCCGGTCCTGATGATCGAAGCCGTGCTCGTCGACGTCCAGCAGGTTGAGGGCCTTATCGGCTGTCTGCCGGGTAATCTGCCCATTGCCACGCACTTCGGCAAAATCCCGTACGCGACGCAACAGGCGGTTGGCGATACGCGGCGTGCCACGGGCGCGCCTGGCGATCTCGAAAGCGCCTTGCGGCTCGATGACCAACCCCAGAATGCCTGCCGAGCGCGACACGATCGTGGAAAGATCGGCGATGTTGTAAAACTCGAGTCGCTGCACGATGCCGAAGCGGTCGCGCAGCGGATTGGTCAGCATGCCGGCTCGAGTGGTCGCACCGACCAGCGTGAACGGCGGCAGATCAAGCTTGATCGAGCGCGCTGCCGGGCCTTCACCGATCATGATGTCGAGCTGGAAGTCTTCCATTGCCGGGTACAGCACTTCCTCGACGATCGGCGACAGACGATGGATCTCGTCGATGAACAGCACGTCATTGGGTTCAAGGTTGGTCAGGATCGCTGCCAGATCGCCGGGCCGCTCGAGGACCGGGCCGGACGTACTCTTGATCGACACGCCCATTTCCTGAGCGATGATGTTGGCGAGCGTGGTCTTGCCCAGACCGGGCGGACCGAAGATCAGCGTGTGATCCAGCGCTTCGCTGCGACCACGGGCAGCCTGGATGAACAACTCCATCTGCTCGCGTACGGTCGGCTGGCCGATGTAATCCGCAAGGCTCAGTGGCCGAATCGCGCGGTCCATCTGTTCATCACGATCACGGCCACCAGTGGCAGTTATCAGACGGTCGGCGTCTATCACTTAACCCATCCCCTTCAACGCACGGCGAATCAGATCCGCACTGCTCAAATCTTTTTCCTTGATGGCGGAGACAGCCTTGCTCGCCTCCTGAGGTTTGTAGCCCAGCGAAATCAGTGCGCTGACCGCATCGGACTCTGCCGATGCCACAGGCTCAGCCTGATTGGGACCATTGGAAACCAGCGTAAAGGTGCCTGGCAAGGCCTCCCAGGCCTTGAAACGATCCTTGAGCTCGACCAGCAGCCGCTCGGCAGTCTTCTTGCCCACACCGGGGATACGCGTCAGCGCCGACGTGTCCTGCGCCTGTACGCAACGTACCAGCTCATCGACTTCCAGACCGGACATCAGCGCCAGTGCCAGCTTGGGGCCGACGCCATTGAGCCGGATCAGCTCACGAAACAGTTCGCGCTCGCGTTTTTCGTAGAAGCCGTACAAAAGGTGCGCGTCCTCGCGGACCACCAGGTGGGTGTGCAAAGTCACCGTCTCGCCAACATGCGGCAGCCGGTACAGGGTGGTCATCGGCACTTCCACCTCATAGCCGACACCGTTGACATCCAGCACCAGATGCGGAGGCTGCTTTTCGGCGAGAGAGCCGCGTAAACGTCCAATCACGTTTCAGATCCTTTCGTGTTGCCTGTCGCTCGCGCGAAGAAGTTGAACACCGTCATCATAGAAAATAAGCGGACATATAATGCCTCTAGAGCCGCAAGCGGCCGCCGCGACTGCGCGCAGTGCCCAAGCCGTGAGGAATCAGACTGGAACGCGTATGCGCGTGGCACAGGGCGATGGCAAGGGCATCGGACGCATCGATTTGCGGCTTCTGGGTCAGCTTGAGCAGGTGCATGACCATCATCATCACCTGTTCCTTATTGGCACCGCCGGTTCCTGCAACTGCCTGCTTGACCTGGGTTGCGGTGTATTCTGCAATTTCCAGCGCCTCTTCGGCACCCGCCACGATGGCTGCGCCCCTGGCCTGCCCCAGCTTCAATGCCGAATCGGCGTTACGCGCCATGAAAACCTTTTCGATGCCCATCGTCACTGGTTCGTAGGTCTTGATGACTTCCCGCACACCGCGATAAACGATCTGCAAACGCTCATGCAGCTCGCCGCTGCCGGTGCGGATGCAGCCCGACGCGACATAGACACAGCCGCGCCCGGTGTCGCGTACCACGCCATAGCCGGTGATTCGCGAACCGGGATCGATACCAAGAATAAGAGTCATAACGCCTGCAGCTTGAGGAAGTCACGCAAAACAATAGGTGCAGCATAAAGGCAGAAGCCGGGGGCCGATAGCTGCGCGTTGCTCACAGCTTCGTTCCCCCGGCTTCCGACCTGGTGTTACCTGCAAGCGATCAGCCCAGTTGCTCCATCACTTCGTCCGGGATCTCCGCATTTGAATACACGTTCTGCACGTCATCCAGGTCTTCGAGCATATCAATCAGCTTGAGTACCTTTTCAGCGGTTTCCAGATCAAGCACGGCACTGGTGGTCGGCAGCATGACAATCTCTGCGTCTGCAGCCTTGAAACCCGCAGCCTCCAATGCGTTACGCACTGCATAAAACCCGGAGAACGATGTGAACACATCGATCGAGCCGTCTTCGTTGGTCACGACATCGTCAGCATCAGCCTCCATGGCAGCCTCGATCAGCGAATCCTCATCGACCCCGGCAGCGAAGGAGATCTGCCCCTTGCGATCGAACAGGTAGGCAACAGAGCCGTCGGTGCCGAGATTGCCGCCGCATTTGGTGAATGCATGGCGCACAGCCGCCGCGGTACGGTTGCGGTTGTCGGTCATGGTTTCGACCATGATCGCCACGCCGCCCGGACCGTAGCCCTCGTAACCCAGCTCCTCGACATCATCACCGTCGGAGGCCCCTACCCCTCGCGCCACCGCACGATCAATGGTGTCACGGGTCATGTTCGCACCAAGCGCCTTGTCCAGCGCCAGACGCAGACGCGGGTTGGAACCGGGATCACCGCCCCCCTGACGCGCAGCAACGGTCAGCTCACGGATCCACTTGGTGAAAATCTTGCCTTTTTTGGCATCCTGACGCTCTTTGCGGTGCTTGATGTTCGCCCACTTAGAATGACCTGCCATTTTTCGCTCCAGATTCTTTTTGAAACACCTTCACCTTTCGCCCTGAACAGACGGGCAAAAAGCTTCACTCAATAAGGGGTAAATGCAGGGCGCATCATTGATACGCCCTGCCCGGCATCACTCGGCCTTTGGCTGCTCGCGCAGACGGATGTGCAGCTCGCGCAACGCTTTGGCATCGACAACGCCAGGCGCCTGGGTCATGACATCGGCCGCGCTCTGGGTTTTCGGGAACGCGATCACTTCACGAATCGATTGCGCGCCGGTCATCAGCATTACCAGACGGTCCAGACCGAAAGCCAGACCACCGTGCGGTGGCGCACCATATTTCAAGGCATCGAGCAGGAAGCCGAACTTCTCCTGCTGCTCGTCTTCGGCAATGCCCAGCAGACGGAAGACCGCCTGTTGCATTTCCTTGCGATGGATACGGATCGAACCGCCGCCCAGCTCGGTGCCGTTGAGCACCATGTCGTAGGCACGGGACAGCGCGGTCGCCGGGTTGGCTTCCAGCTCTTCAGGGGTGCACTTGGGTGCCGTGAAGGGGTGGTGCAACGCGGTGAAGCTGCCGTCGTCGTTTTCTTCGAACATCGGGAAGTCAACGACCCACATCGGTGCCCACTCGCAAGTGTGCAGCTTGAGGTCATTACCGATCTTGATGCGCAGCGCGCCAAGGGCCTCGCTGACGATCTTGAACTTGTCCGCACCGAAGAAGACGATGTCGCCATCAACCGCACCAACGCGATCGAGGATGACGTTCAGGTTGTCTTCCGGGATGAACTTGACGATCGGCGACTGCAAGCCTTCCGGCCCCTTCGCGCGCTCGTTGACCTTGATGTAGGCCAGCCCCTTGGCACCATAGATGCTGACGAACTTGGTGTAGTCGTCGATCTGGCTGCGCGCCATGCTGGCGGCGCCCGGTACACGCAGTGCGGCAACGCGCCCCTTGGGGTCGTTGGCCGGGCCGCTGAACACCTTGAATTCCACGCCGGTGAGCTGATCGGCAACATCCACCAGTTCCAGCGGGTTGCGCAGGTCCGGTTTGTCGGAACCGTAGCGGCGCATGGCCTCTTCAAAGGTCATGTGCGGGAAATCACCGAACTCCAGGTCCAGGACTTCCTTGAACAACTGACGAACCATCTTCTCGGTCAGACCGATGATGTCCTCTTCATTGAGGAAGCTGGTTTCGATGTCGATCTGGGTGAATTCCGGCTGACGGTCGGCACGCAGGTCCTCGTCGCGGAAGCACTTGGCGATCTGGTAGTAACGATCGAAGCCGGCGACCATCAGCAGTTGCTTGAACAGCTGAGGCGATTGCGGCAGGGCGAAGAAGCTGCCCGGGTGTGTGCGGCTTGGAACCAGATAGTCGCGAGCGCCTTCTGGTGTGGCGCGGGTCAGGATCGGCGTCTCGACGTCGAGGAAGCCGTTGTCATCCAGATAGCGACGGATACTGGTAGTGATACGCGAACGCAGACGCAGCTTCTCGGCCATTTCCGGACGGCGCAGGTCGATGAAGCGATAGCGCAGGCGTGTTTCCTCGCCGACGTCGGAATACTCATTCAGAGGGAACGGCGGCGTTTCGGACTCGTTCAACACCTCGAGCTCGTAACCCAGAACCTCGATGGCGCCTGACGCCATGTTCGCATTCACGGCACCTGCCGGACGAGCACGAACCTTGCCCACGACCTTGACCACGTACTCGCTGCGCACGCGATCAGCGGCAGCGAAACTGTCGGCCCGATCAGGGTCGAACACGACTTGAGCCATGCCTTCACGGTCGCGGATATCGAGGAAGATAACGCCCCCGTGGTCACGACGACGGTGGACCCATCCGCAAAGGGTAATTTCCTGGCCTTCCAGACTCTCGTTCAGTTGGCCGCAATAATGGCTGCGCATCATGATGGTGTTTTCACTTCTCGTAATTCGAATTCGGTGGCGATTTCGCTCCTGGCTTGCGCTCAGAGGTACAAGGCACCGGCACAAGGCCAAAGCCAGCCCTGACCCACGCAGAGTCACGCCCGCTAGCAAGACGGAGGATTATATAGAGTTAATTGGCACCGTGCAGCCGGACGAACCTATTAACGACCGGATAAGTTCGTGACCACCCCGCGCAGCCGAGCCGTTCACTCGCGCTGCGGGGGAAAGCGCAGGCACACCTGAGCGGGCCCACAGGAATGAGGATAAAGCTATGCTAGACGTGGGAATTTTCCAGGCAGTCGCCCTTCAAAAGATGCGCCACACAGACAACACGAATCAAACCACTGAAATTCTTTACGCCCCCGTACCGCAAGTGAACCTCCCGATCAATGTAGGACAGTACCGCATTGACAGAGCACTCATTGGAACTGGCGATACCTGAAAGAATGTTCCAGTACACGTTCTCCAGACGCAGGCACGTAGCCAGACCGTTAAGCCGAACGGATTTGGAGTGTGGTTGCGCCAGCGTCATATTGAAATCCTCGACAAAAGGGTCATGGCGTATTTCCACCTCCCGATGCAGCAACTTAAGCTCTCGCTCAGCACTTCGTAACATCATAACCGTCACCTTCGAATCATTGAGTTTTAAACACCAAAAGAAATATTCAAAAACAAATAAATGTCCCGATGTATAAAACATGATTGACGATTTTATAGCCAGAAGCCCCTACACTTTGTCACTGTAGGAGATGGCTACAGGAAACAGCGGAATAACGTTATTAACCTTGAAGGAGCCGCCAATAAAAGCGAGGAGAACTGCAGCACAACGCGCGACTGCAGGGCCTTGAATTGCCGGAGCGATTGCGCAATGAAGGCAGGTACAGGAAGTACCAGATACGGCGGGGGATCAACAGTTCAGGAGCGGGACGGGTGGCACTTGAAGCCACTCGCCCCTGGCCGTTACTTAGACTCGAGCATCGAGCGCAACATCCAGGCCGTTTTCTCATGCACCTGCATGCGTTGCGTCAGCAGATCAGCTGTCGGCTCGTCACTTACCTTGTCCAGAAGAGGAAAGATACTACGAGCGGTACGGACAACTGCCTCTTGACCCTGCACCAGACTTTTGATCATATCTTCAGCGCTTGGTACGCCTTCTTCTTCCTTGATGGAAGACAGGCGCGCATACGTCGAATAAGTACCCGGCGCCGGAAAGCCCAGAGCACGAATACGCTCGGCGATGGAATCAACCGCCAGTGCCAGTTCGTTATACTGTTCTTCAAACATCAAATGCAGCGTGCGAAACATCGGCCCGCTGACATTCCAGTGAAAGTTGTGAGTCTTGAGGTAAAGCACATAAGTATCCGACAGCAGATGCGACAGACCGTCCACGATCGATTTGCGATCCTCTTCACTGATACCGATATCGATTGCCATGTTTCATGCCCTTTTGGTGAGGATTGAAAAGCAGTAAAGACCGCTACTCTATCAAGAGAACCCGAATGGCGCAGCTTTCCGTTGGTACGACGCTGGCTGCTGGCAGCGACTCACGCCAATACCACGGCGACTCCTGCGTGTTCGCAGCGGGCTGCCAGGAGCAGAAAATTGAAGAATAATCAGCAAAATCCGCCAGAGCGCTCTGTTTCAGCATGTGCAGAGGTACTAAAGGACAACGTGATGCCAGGGACGGACAGGCACCGGCACCATTATCGATTGCTGATTTGAGTAGGATCAGGCTTTGCTGTTAAATACACGGCGTGTCGCCAACGAGTTGTCATTCAGCGCTGGCACATAGGCCGGCCCAGCGTTCGTGCATCACGCCTCATCTTGTTCAGAAGCGTACCGGACGTTACCAGCTATTTCTTGTAATCCTTCTTGCATGTGAGCTTTTTAAAATGTTGAAAATCGTCCATCTGGTAACGGGAGCAGCAGCCCTGTTGCTCTCTTTCATACCTAGCCTGCGTAGTGAAGCGGCATCTCTCTACCTGCAAAATCCTGACGCGATCTGCTTGGCTTTTCTAGGGCTGCTTAACCTGATACTCGCTCCGGTCATTCCTTACTGGAATCGAGGCCCGCGTCATAATCTGCAAAATCTGGTCAGTGCACTGCTTGTCATTGCGGTAATCGTACAAACGCTAACCTTGCTTGTTCCTCTACCCGGCATCGCAGGTCAACCCGCCATTCTGGTGAGCCTGGCTGTCGCCATCGCAGCCGTCGCCTTGCACCTGGGCGTCAGCTTTTACAGGTCTTACACGCCCTCGTCCGCGCCGCAAAGCCACGACATGGGGAATCGTGATACTGGCACCGTAAAGTGGTTCAACACCTCCAAGGGCTTCGGCTTCATCTCCCGGGATTCCGGCGACGATATTTTTGTGCATTTTCGTGCCATTCGCGGTGAGGGTCATCGCGTACTGGTCGAGGGGCAACGCGTCGAATTTTCCGTGATGAACCGCGACAAAGGCCTGCAGGCCGAAGATGTCATTGCAGCCCTGCCCCGCCGCTGATTGTTTCAAGCAACAAAAAACCGCGACCTCCTGACGGAAGTCGCGGTTTTTTTATGCCAGCCGATCAATAGTGAGGTGGCGGCGCATCTTCCTCGAAGGTCTCGAACTGACTGCCCATTTCCTCCTGACGCTTGAGCATCGCCGCCATCTGCAGTTGCAGATGATCAAGCTCGCGCCGCTGCTTTACCAGCACGTCATTGAGCGCCTGGATCGTATCGTCCTGAAAGGCCATACGGCTTTCAAGCTCCATGACTCGCTCTTCAAGGCTCATGATTGCTCCTCCTCAAATCGGAAATCATTTGTCAGTACCGGCTTCAGTTGCTGGCGGATTGCCGAGAACTGTTCGTCAGTATAAGCGATGGCAGCCTGCTTGCCCCACACGGGCGCAGGCCAGGCGGCATCGTCACGCTTGCGCACGATGACGTGCATATGCAGCTGGCTCACCACGTTCCCCAAGGCGGCAACGTTGATTTTATCCGCATCGAAGAGCTCGTTCAGCACCCTGGACAGTGCAGTCGTCTCCTGCCACAACTGCACCTGATCTGCAGCGCTCAGCTGAAAGACTTCAGTGATCTCAGCCCGACGCGGCACCAGAATGAACCATGGGTAGTGACTGTCGTTGGAGAGCAGTAACCGGCACAACGGAAAGTCGCCAATCGGCAGGGTGTCTTGTTGAAGACGGGAATCCAGAACGAACACGATAAAAAGCTCCTGACTGCCAGGTAAATGCACCTGCCCTGCCTGTGGCAGGGTGCTGCGATAGGCAGGCAGGATACTAGGCTTCGCGTGAGGCTTCACCTATGCACCAGAATGCACCCACCACAACGGTCGCCGCACCAATTTGACGCCACTGAATGACGGCAGATCCCGCTGCAAACAGCCACACGTTGAACCAGTGCCTTACAATTGCCTGCCTGACGTACATGAAAATGAAACATCCACTGCCTCACCATGACCGCCACCAGAGCAATGCTCCAGGTTCAGGCGAATCCGATAAGGACTGCACCAAAATCACACACTGCTGTTGCGACAGCAACAAAGCGGATTCGTTTTCTACTCAACGTGAGCCGATACCGGTAACGTTTTGGGGAATCAGGGCAGCGTTCATCCTTGGCGAGGAAAAGCCACAGGTATTTTTAAAAAATAAAAATGGCTAACAAAAACATGTAGATAGAGCAAAAATGCGATCCTGATTCTGATTTTTCACAAAATTTTTTCATTTTCGGAAACTTTGTGCACGCTTGTTGCTTTATCACCCATATGATCAAGGCACCCCTGGCGGAAAACAGGGGTGGCAGAATCAAGGGAAACAAGGCTTGCGACCCTGAGGGACGCTGTGACGGACCGCACTTTGATCAATCAGACAAGGTGCAGAATGCCACTACAGGCTAGCTCGGCTGCGCGTCGTAAAGATTCTGAAAGGATAAGGCTGTAGCTATAGCAACCCAAGTCAGCGTGATATAGATTCCGCCGACAAAAATAGAAAGAGCCGCCCAGATAAAAAAACAGGTGGGACGGCAGACAAATCTTCTAAAAACCAAAGGAGCAATCACGATGAGAGTGATGAAGTGGAGCGCAATCGCACTGGCCGTTACGGCAGCCAGCGCCCAAATGGCAACAGCCGCACCTTTCGTCAGCGATCAGGCTGATGCCAAGGGCTTTGTGGAAGGCAGCACGCTTGACCTGAAGTTGCGCAATTACTATTACAACCGTGACAAGAAAAACAACCCTGCTCCAGGCGGTCGCAGTGACAAAGACTGGACCCAAGGCATCTGGGCCAACTTCAGTACCGGCTACACTCAAGGCACCATCGGTGTAGGCGTTGAGGCATTCGGCTATGGAGGCTTCAGGCTTTGGGGTCTCGACAAATACTCAGGCTCTGGAAACCTGGTCACTGACGCCAATGGTGATAACGAGGCTACGCAGGGCAAGCTGGGCGGCGCTGTAAAATTCCGCGTATCGAAGACTGAATTGAAAATCGGCGACATGCAGCCTACCAGTCCAGTATTTGCGGTTGGCGGATCACGCCTGCTACCTCAAACCGCTAGCGGTCTAAGCCTGCAAAGCAGTGAGATTGCAGGTCTTGATCTTGAAGCAGGACACTTCTACTCGGGCACAAGCCAGGATGACACGAGTCACGACGGCAGCATCTGGGCAACTTACGCAAACGGCTTCAACGGCCTGAAAGCCAGCAGTGCAGATTTTGTTGGCGGCAAGTACGCAGTGACCGATGGTTTGGGCGTGGCTTTCTATGCAGCCAAACTCGAAGACATCTGGGATCAGTACTACGGTAACGTGAACTATGCATTGCCTTTGGGGAATGATCAGTCACTGGCTTTCGACGTCAACCTGTACCGCACCCTTGACGAAGGCAGCGCTAAAGCTGGGTCGATTAACAACACCACTTACTCGGCGTCGGCGGCTTATTCGTTCCTGGCAGCGCATACCATTACCGTTGCGTACCAGAAAGTCGACGGCGATACGCCGTTCGACTATATCGGTATAGGCGACAACAATCGTGGCGGCGACTCTATTTTCCTGGCCAACTCCGTTCAGTACTCTGACTTCAACGGCCCAGGCGAGAAATCGTGGCAAGTGCGCTACGACCTGAACATGACGCCTTACGGCGTTCCTGGCCTGAGCTTCATGACACGCTACCTCAACGGTGACAACATTGATGGCACCAAAGTAGACGCGTCCAGTGCCTATGCCAACATGTATGGAGCTGACGGCAAGCACCACGAAACCAACCTTGAAGCCAAATACGTTGTACAGACTGGCCCGGCCAAAGACCTGTCCTTCCGTATGCGTCAGGCATGGCACCGTGGTAACGATGCCCAGGCAGATGGCGACGTCAACGAGTTCCGCCTGATCGTCGATTACCCGATCTCGATCCTGTAATCACCGCTCAGCACTCGTTAATAGAAGAAGCCCGGCACATGCCGGGCTTTTTCATGCCCCCAAGAAAGCACTCCAACGCCACCTGCAAGCCAGCCCCGCCCTGTACGCGACCGGCACAGCGCCGTACAATGCCAGGTCATTTCCTGTCTCAGCAACCGACAACGGCCAACCATGCGCACCAGTCAATTTTTGCTCGCCACACAGAAAGAAACCCCTTCCGATGCGGTCGTGGTCAGCCATCAGCTGATGCTGCGCGCCGGCATGATTCGCAAGCTGGCCTCCGGCCTCTACACCTGGCTGCCCATGGGCCTGCGCGTACTGCGCAAGGTCGAAGCCATCGTTCGTGAAGAAATGGACGCCGCAGGCGCACTCGAAATTCTGATGCCCGGCATTCAACCCGCAGAACTGTGGCAGGAATCCGGACGCTGGGAGCAGTATGGCCCGGAGCTGATGCGTCTGGTCGACCGCCACAACCGTGAGTTCTGCCTGGGCCCGACCCACGAAGAAGTCATCACCGATCTGGCACGCAATGAGCTCAACAGCTATAAACAGCTGCCGATCAACCTGTACCAGATCCAGACCAAATACCGTGACGAGATCCGCCCACGCTTCGGCCTGATGCGTGGACGCGAGTTCGTCATGAAAGACGCCTACTCGTTCCATGCCGATCACGAATCGCTGCAGGTCACCTACGACCGCATGCATCTGGCGTACAGCAACATCTTCACCCGACTGGGCCTGAAGTTTCGCCCGGTCGAAGCGGATAACGGCTCGATTGGTGGCGCAGGCTCGCACGAATTCCACGTACTGGCCGAATCCGGCGAAGACGATATCGTGTTCAGCGACGGCTCCGATTACGCAGCCAACATCGAAAAGGCCGAGGCGATTCCTCGCGAGAAGACGCGCCCTGCCGCGACCGAAGAGCTGCGTCTGATCGACACGCCGAACACCAAGACCATCGCCCAACTGGTCGAAGGTTTCGGTCTGCCAATCGAGAAAACCGTCAAGACGCTGGTGGTGCATGCTGCCGAAGAGGGCAAGCTGATCGCCCTGATCATCCGCGGCGATCACGAGCTCAATGAAATCAAGGCCAGTCAGCTGGAACAGGTCGCCAACCCGCTGGTCATGGCGTCCGAAGCCGAACTGCGCGACGCCATCGGCGCAGGCGCGGGCTCACTGGGCCCATTGAACCTGCCACTGCCGTGCATCATCGACCGCTCTGTCGAGCTGATGAGCGACTTCAGCGTCGGTGCCAACATCGACGACAAACACTATTTCGGCGTCAACTGGGAGCGCGATCTGCCGGTTCCGACCGTTGCCGACCTGCGCAACGTGGTTGCGGGCGACCCAAGCCCGGACGGCAAGGGCACGCTGGAAATCAAGCGCGGCATCGAAGTGGGTCACATCTTCCAGCTGGGCACCAAGTACAGCGAAGCGATGAAGTGCCAGGTGCTGGGTGAAAACGGCAAGCCGGTCAATCTGGCGATGGGTTGCTACGGCATCGGTGTTTCCCGAGTGGTTGCCGCTGCCATCGAACAGAACAGCGACGAAAACGGCATCATCTGGAACGACACCCTCGCGCCGTTCCAGATTGCGCTGGTCCCGCTGCGCTACGAGACGGACGCCGTTCGTGAAGCGACGGACAAACTCTACGCCGACCTGACGGCTGCCGGTTTTGAAGTACTGCTCGACGACCGCGACAAGAAGACCAGCCCGGGCATCAAGTTCGCCGACATGGAACTGATCGGTATCCCGCACCGTATCGTGGTCAGTGACCGAGGCCTGGCCGAAGGTAATCTGGAATACAAGAGCCGTACCGAATCGCAACCGCAAGCCATTGCGGTCGCGGACGTGCTGTCGTTCATCCAGGGCAAAGTGAACCGCTGAGTCAACGTGCGCACCTGCTCGCAGGTGCGCCGCTCTTCACTCGCCCAATCCGCATCAGAGATCCCATGCTCAAACGAAGCACCCTAAGCCTCGGCAGCGCCGTTCTGTGCGGCTCATTTCTCGTCGGCGGCTGTGCCAACCAGCTCTCTCAGCGCAGCGAGCACGAGGAGCGAGTCGAACGCAAACTGCTCGAACACACCCTGCAAGTCGATATCGGCGAACCCAAGACACTGGAGTTGCCGCAACGCCGCGTGCGGATTCACGAGCACAAATCGTTCGAGGTCACCGACTTTGAAGTCACCCGCCACTATGACCGCTATACGCCTTACCAACCGTGGCGGGAGGTCTACGAGATCCCGCTCGGCGCAGTCGCTGTTGTCGCAGGTGTCGGGGCTAACGTGGTCAACGTGTTTGCGCTGGGTAATCTGCCGGAAAGCATGACCAAGGACTGGATTCACTATGGCGTGGCAGGTCTGAACCCGTTCATGAACGCCCCGTCCCACGGTCGCGCCGAGCAGAATCTGGCGAGCATCGACGAGGTTCAGAAGGACAAGCGGATCGAGAACTCCACCCTGCCCTGGAATGAACGCCCGGTGATGGTCAAGGCTGGCAATGAAACTCACGAAATGAGCACTGACCGCAACGGCATCCTGCGCCTGAACCTGCTGGACAGTCCGTTTGCCGAACAGGACCTGAGCCGCATCACGCGCATTTATATCAATGTCGAAGACGATCAGGACAGCGCGCACACGAGCGCCAGTTTGCCAATCAGCCATTCGCTACGCGGCAAGTTGCTGGAGGCGCACGCCCTGATCTACGACGACCTTGAAGATGATGAGGTCAGCCAGTGGGTGCATCGCGTCAAACGTCTTTCTGACATGGGGCTGGAAGAAGAAGCCAGCGAGCTGGAACAGAACCTGATCGAACTGACGCGCAACGACCCGCAACTGCAGGGTGAATTTCTCAAGTCGCTCGCCAGAGACGCTGGCCGCCTGGTCGCCGTTCCTGCCCAGAGCCAGTAAAAAAGCCCGCAACATGAAAGGCCGCGGCGTTTAGCCGCGGCCAGTCATTGTCGAGAGAACAATTCCAGTTGCTCATGGGCTGCACGCAGGTCGTGCAGGCGCACGCCTATGCCCAGCAACCTGACCGGCTTGCCACCGCGGGCGAACGCCTGAGCCAGCAACTGTTCATAACTGCCCAGATCCCTTCCGGCTCCGGACTGCTCCAGAGTCGTCTGCGTAAAGTCATGAAACTTCACCTTGACGAACGGCTTGCCGGGCCGGTACTGCCCTTCCATTCTGGCCATCCGGCCACTCAAGGTTTCCAGCAGGTCGGGCAGCTTTTCCAGGCAGGCCGCCAGATCAGGCAGATCCGTGTCGTAGGTATTTTCAACGCTGACTGACTGACGTCGGCTGTCATTCTGCACCGGTCGGTCATCAATGCCGTGCGCCAGACTCCAGAGGCGCTCACCGAAGCTGCCGAACTCCCGGACCAGCGCGAGCTTGCTGCGGCTTCGCAGGTCGGCGCAGTCGACGATACCCAGCCGGCCGAGTTTGTCTGCGGTGACTTTGCCTACGCCATGAAGCTTGGTGACTGGCAGGGAAGCGACGAATTCCTCGACCTGATCCGGCGTAATGACGAACAACCCGTTGGGCTTTTTCCAGTCGCTGGCGATCTTGGCGAGAAACTTGTTGGGCGCAACGCCCGCCGACACGGTGATGTGCAATTGATTCGAGACCCGACGACGGATGTCCTGCGCGATGCGCGTGGCGCTGCCGGAAAAGTGCCCGGCCTCGGACACATCCAGAAAGGCCTCATCCAGAGACAGCGGCTCTATCAGGTCGGTGTAATCGCGAAAGATCGTGTGGATTTCCCGCGATGCTTCTTTATAGGCATCCATGCGCGGCTTGACGATGGTCAGGTCCGGGCAGAGCTTGAGCGCATGCCGGGACGACATGGCCGAACGCACGCCATAGGCGCGCGCCTCGTAATTACAGGTCGCAATCACCCCGCGCCGCTCCGCAGAGCCGCCTACCGCCAACGGTTTGCCGGCGAGGTCGGGCTCGTCACGCATTTCAATGGCTGCATAAAAGCAGTCACAGTCGATGTGGATGATTTTGCGCTGCGTCATGACCTGATGGGATTTTGCAATCAATGGCCGGGCAGTATCTCATTCGTGCCGCCAAGTAACATCCAATGATGCGAAAGGCCGCCACGAAAAGTAGTCAAAAGCCCATCACGCATGACCGAAACAGCTGCAAAGCCCCGTCATGCAAGCGCCGATGCCGTGCAGATCGATCATTTGGATCCGCTAAGCGTTTGAAGAAAAAGCACTTTTTTAAAACTAACCATTGACACCTTGTCATCTCTCTGTAGAATGCCGCCACACAGACGCGGGATGGAGCAGTCTGGTAGCTCGTCGGGCTCATAACCCGAAGGTCGTCGGTTCAAATCCGGCTCCCGCAACCAAACATCAGAAAAGGCTACTCGAAAGAGTGGCCTTTTTTGTGCGTGCCTGAAAAGCCCTCTTCTCAAGCCCTGACCTGCACGCCGCCGTGGCCCTCTGCCTTGGCTATAGAGCGTGCACAATGTGCACAATCTGCTATTCATTTGCATGCTTTGCGGATTAAGGGTTGACACTTCAGCGTTCGGCTGTAGAATGCCGCCACACAGACGCGGGATGGAGCAGTCTGGTAGCTCGTCGGGCTCATAACCCGAAGGTCGTCGGTTCAAATCCGGCTCCCGCAACCAAACATCAAGAAAGGCTACTCGAAAGAGTGGCCTTTTTTGTTTCCGGTAAAAAAGTAGCGCGGGCAACGGCTAACTGTCTGACAAAAAAGACTATTTCCAAAGCCCTTTGAAACCCTATCATCACATCTGTAACGTAATGCGTGCATTTACGACAGTTTTTGCGTGCGCTGCCGATAGGTGTTACTAAGCTGAATCACGACTGAACCGTAGCTGAACAGCATCACCCGGCTCGATTCGCCATTCGCTCGTTAGACGTTGACGCGCTAACATCCTGAAATATTTTCTGCGTAGGGATTGGTAACTTGGCTGCATACCTCCATCCTGTCGCGCACGATCCAAGGAGTGATTGATGCGCGACAACATGTCCGATTCCAATGAAACCATTGATGCAGAGCAACCCGTCAGCCCACCGCGCCATAACTGGCGGGAGCTGCTGAGCAAATACCGACAGCCCATCGGGCTGGCGGTGATGCTGCTGTTGTTCAGCCTGGCCCTTATAGCCTGCCGCCACATGCTGGTCGAAATGGACTGGTATGCGCTGCACGACTCGCTGTTCGCAGTCCCCCTGCCCGCCCTGGGCGGTGCGCTGCTCGCGGCAATCGTCGGCTATATCATTCTGATGGGCTATGAACTGTCCGCCAGTCGATACGCCAATGTCGACCTGCCTATCAAGACGCTGCTTCTCGGCGGCTTCACCTCATTTGCCATCGGCAATGCGGTCGGCCTGTCGATGCTGTCCGGTGGCTCGGTACGTTACAGGCTTTATTCACGCCATGGCGTAGGCGCAATCGAAATCGCCCGCATGACCGTGTTCGCCAGCCTGTCACTGGGCTGTGCGCTGCCGCCGCTGGCTGCACTAGCCACCCTGAGCAACCTGTCAGGCGCGTCACTGGCCCTCAAGCTTCCCGTCGACGTGCTGGCTGTAGTCGCTACAGCGGTATTGATCGGCAGCCTGCTGCTGGCGGTGTTCGTCTACCGTCGACGCCTGCCGGAACAGGACATCCCGCACAATATTCTGGTTCGTCTCGGTCGTCGCACCTTGCGCCTGCCGGATTTGAAGCTGACGCTGATTCAGCTGGTGATCACCGCGCTGGACGTCGCCGCCGCCGCGATGGTGCTGTACCTGCTGCTGCCGCATGCGCCGCCGCTGGGTGCATTCATCCTTATCTACCTGCTGGCGCTCGCTGCTGGCGTGCTCAGCCATGTGCCTGGTGGCGTCGGCGTGTTCGAGGCGATTCTGCTCGCAGCCTTTGCCAACGAACTGGGTGCCGCCCCGCTCGCCGCTGCACTGCTGCTGTACCGCCTGATCTACGTGATCCTGCCGCTGCTGCTGGCCTGCCTTACCCTGCTGTTCACCGAGGCTCAGCGCCTGCTGCCGACCCGGCAGGCCATGCGCGTCGCCTCAGGGCTGGCGGCACCGATTCTGGCACTACTGGTTTTCTTGTCGGGGGTGGTGCTGCTCTTCTCTGGTGCCACCCCTGAAATCGATACCCGTCTGGAAAACGTCGGCTTCATGATCCCGCATCGACTGATCGATGCGTCGCACTTTGGAGCCAGTCTGGTGGGTGTGCTGTGCCTGCTGCTCGCCCAGGGCCTGCGTCGCCGGCTGTCGGCTGCCTGGATGCTGACCTCTATTCTGCTGCTGGTAGGTGCAGTGCTGTCGATACTCAAGGGCTTCGACTGGGAAGAAGCCAGCATGCTGCTGCTGACCGCCTGCCTGCTGCTGACTTTCCGCCGTTCGTTCTACCGTCCAAGCCGCCTGCTGGAGCTGCCGTTCTCGCCGGTCTACCTGATTGCCAGCATCTGCGTGGTCGGTGCCTCGATCTGGCTGCTGCTGTTCGCCTATCAGGACGTGCCCTACAGTCACCAGTTGTGGTGGCAGTTCACCCTCGATGCAGACGCCCCGCGCGGCCTGCGTTCGGCGCTCGGCAGCGCCGTGCTGCTGGTAGTGGTTTCGCTGACCTGGTTACTGCGTACTGCCAGACCGGTCATCAAGCTGCCCGACGCCGCAGATATGGACAAGGCGGCCGAGATCCTCAAGGCCTCCAAACAGCCCGATGGCGGCCTGGTGCTCACCGGCGACAAGGCGATCCTGTTCCATCCGGCCGGCAATGCGTTCCTGATGTACTCGCATCGCGGCCGCAGTCTGGTAGCACTTTACGACCCGATCGGCCCCACACAACAGCGTGCCGAGCTGATCTGGCAGTTCCGCGACCTGTGCGATGTGCACCATGCGCGCCCGGTGTTCTACCAGGTACGTGCAGAAAACCTGCCGTTCTACATGGACATCGGTCTCACGGCCATCAAGCTGGGTGAAGAAGCGCGCGTCGACCTGCATCGCTTCGACATCGACGCCAAGGGCAAGGAGATGAAAGACCTGCGTTACACCTGGAACCGGGGTGGCCGCGACGGTCTTTCGCTGGAGATCTACGAACCGGGCCAGGCACCGATCGACGAGCTGAAAGTGATTTCCGACGCCTGGCTGACGGGCAAGAATGTCCGCGAAAAAGGCTTCTCGCTGGGCCGTTTCAGCACTGAGTACCTGAAGTACTTCCGTATTGCCATCGTGCACTTCCAGGGCAAGCCGGTCGCGTTCTCCAACCTGCTGGAAACCACCAGCCCGGAACTGGCCAGCCTGGACCTGATGCGCTCTCACCCGGATGCACCCAAGCTGACCATGGAGTTCATGATGGTCGGTCTGATTCTGCATTACAAAGCCCAGGGCTACGCGCGCTTCAGCCTGGGCATGGTGCCTTTGTCGGGCCTGCAGCCGCGACGTGGCGCACCCATCACCCAGCGTCTGGGTTCGATGATTTTCCGCCGTGGCGAACAGCTGTACAACTTCCAGGGGCTGCGTCGCTTCAAGGACAAATTCCAGCCCGATTGGGAACCTCGTTATATGGCCGTGCCTGCCGGACTCGATCCGCTCGTGGCACTGGCTGACACCGCCGCCCTGATTGCGGGCGGCCTGACTGGATTGGTGAAACGCTGATGATTCGACGCTCCTGGCGCCTTTTGCTCGCAGCTCTGGTAATTGTTCTTTTAATCGTAGCGCTGGGGGTCTGGGTCTGGACCCGCCCCGCTCCGCCCGCATCACTGGAACACTCGAACCTTGACGGTGGCGCGCCGCTGACCAGCGTAACGCCGGCCACCAGCATCAAGACCCGTATCGCACTGGCCGTCACCGCTGAAGACATGCTGAGCGACAAGCAATTGCTGGCGATCAGCAAGGATGCGTCGGCACGCATCATTCAGGTGGTGTTGCCCAAGGACGACTGCGTCCTGCAGCAGAAGACCTTTCAGGACGCTCTGACGAAGCTCGACGGCCCGGCAAAGGTCGTCGGTGGCATAGGCCCGGGCGCAACCCTGGCCTGGCGCTGGCTGGCCGGGCAGACCGATGACCAGGCGCAGGCCATTTCGGTAGGTTTTGCGCTCGAGCACGTGTCTAATCCGCCGCCCGTTGTGGAAGAGGACGAAAAGCCGCCGCAGATCTGCGACGTGCCGCTGCCGCAGAAGGCTGCGCACGGTCACTGGCTGGCCGCCTGGAACGACGCGCCGGATGATCCGAGCGCAGCCTTCGTGCGCGATCAGAGCAACGCCGACACCAGCATCAGCGACTACGACATCCCGTTGCCTCAGGTGCTCAATACCGAACTTCGTCATCTGTTGCTCGGCGAGAATGACAGTGGCGGACTGGGCATACCGACGGTCGAAGTTCCGGCCAGCCAGCCCTCCGACACCGTGACGCTGTTCATGTCCGGTGACGGCGGATGGCGCGACCTGGACAAGGTCGTGGCCGGCGACATGGCCAAGATGGGCTACCCGGTGGTGGGCATCGACGTACTGCGCTACTACTGGGAACACAAGACGCCGGAACAGACCGCCGTCGACCTCACCGACCTGATGAACCACTACCGTCAGAAGTGGGGCACCAAGCGCTTCATTCTGGCGGGCTACTCGTTCGGTGCGGACGTCATGCCGGCTATCTACAATCGCCTGGCCGCAGAAGATCAGAATCGGGTCGACGCGATCATTCTGCTGGCCTTCGCGCGCACTGGCAGCTTCGAGATTCACGTCGACGGCTGGCTTGGCAACGCAGGCAAGGAAGCCACCACCGGACAGGAAATGGCCAAGCTGCCAGCCGCCAAGGTGTTCTGCGTTTACGGCGTCGAAGAGAAGAAAGACAGCGGTTGCACTGACACCACCGCCGTCGGCGAAGCGGTTCAGTTGCCAGGCGGTCATCACTTCGATGAGGACTATCCGGCGCTGGCCAAACGTCTGATCGACGCGATCAACAAGCGTCAGGGCAAGACTGCCGCTCAGTAACGCCACAGTCTGCGACAAAAAAATCCCGGCACCGTGAGGTGGCCGGGATTTTTTTATCTGCGCTGCCGGACAACCCGGCCAACGCTTACATCTCCACTTGCGTACCCAACTCGATCACCCGGTTGAACGGCAGCTTGAAGAAGCGCAGGTTGCCGTTGGCGTTCTTGAGCATGAAGGCGAACAACGCTTCACGCCAGCGAGCCATGCCATCCATCTTGGACGGGATCACGGTCTCGCGGCTGAGGAAGTACGTGGTGCGCATCGGACTGAAGTCCAGCTCCGGCAAGTGACACAAGGCCAGCGCAGCCGGTACGTCAGGCTCATCGATAAAGCCGAAGTGCAGGATCACCCGATAGAAGCCTTCGCCATAGGATTCGACTTCGAAGCGCTGAGCGGACGGCACACGCGGCGAATCTTCATACACCACGGTCAACAGCACCACTTGCTCGTGCAACACCTGGTTGTGCAGCATGTTATGCAACAGCGCATGGGGTACGGCATCCGAACGTGCAGTCAGGAACACTGCCGTGCCCTGTACCCGGTGCGGCGGCTGGACGCGAATGCTGCCGATGAAGATCGGCAATGGCAGGCCGCCCTCGTCGATTCGCTCCGCGAGCAACTGCTTGCCGCGCTTCCAGGTGGTCATGAGGATAAACAACACCGCGCCCGCCAGTACCGGGAAGGCCCCGCCCTGGAAGATCTTCGGCACGTTGGCCGCGAAGAACAGACCGTCCACCAGCAGCAGGCAGATCAGCAACGGAACAGCCAGCAATGGCGGCCATTTCCAGAGCATCAGCATGACCGTCGACACCAGAATGGTGGTGCAGAGCATGGTTCCGGTCACCGCGACGCCGTAGGCAGACGCCAGCGCGCCAGACGATTCGAAGCCGATCACCAGCAGAATGACACCCGCCATCAGCGCCCAGTTGACGGCACCAATGTAGATCTGGCCTTGCGCGTCGCTGGAGGTGTGCTGGATGTGCATGCGCGGAATGTAGCCCAGCTGGATCGCCTGCAGTGTCATCGAGAAGGCACCGGAGATCACCGCTTGCGAGGCAATGATGGTCGCCATCGTCGACAGACCGATCAGTGGCAGCAGCGCCCAACCCGGCGCCAGCAGGTAGAACGGGTTACGAACCGCTTCAGGGTTGCCCAGCACAAGCGCACCCTGGCCGAAATAGTTGAGCAGCAGCGCAGGCAGCACGAGGATGAACCAGGCACGCGAAATCGGCTTGCGGCCGAAGTGGCCCATGTCGGCGTACAGCGCCTCGGCCCCTGTCAGGGCAAGCACCACAGCCCCCAGAATGGCCACACCGATGCCCGGATGGATGATGAAAAAATTCACACCCCATGCCGGGTTGACCGCTTTCAGCACTTCCGGCGACTGCATGATGCCGTAGACACCCAGCGCGCCGAGCACCAGAAACCAGATCACCATCACCGGGCCGAACAGCACGCCGATACGCGCGGTGCCATGACGCTGAATCAGAAACAGGCCCACCAGCACAACCAGCGCCATGGGCACGATCCAGTGATCGAGGCCATCGAACGCCAGCTCCAGCCCTTCCATCGCCGACAACACCGAAACCGCCGGGGTGATCATGCTGTCACCGTAGAACAATGCGGCGCCGAACAGGCCGAATATCACCATCATCATTTGCAGCCGGGGATGCTTGGCCGAAGCGCGCCGCGCCAGGGCCATCAGCGCCATGATACCGCCCTCACCCTGGTTATCGGCACGCAGGACGAACGCCATGTACTTGAACGAAACCACCCAGATCAGCGACCAGAAGATCAGCGACAGCACGCCGAGAATCGCGTCATGGGTCACGTCCACACCGTAACCACCCTGAAACACCTCCTTGAGGGTGTACAGCGGACTGGTGCCGATGTCGCCGTAAACCACCCCTACCGCGGCGATCAGCAGCCCGATGGGCTTGGCAGCGCCTCCGGCCTCCGCATGACTGTTTGCTTGACTCATCCACTACTCCCGGAAACCAGACATGAGGTTCAACACTGAGAACATCACAAGGCGTAACAATTCAGATTCAGCCAGACATTGACATGCCTCGGCGCGATGGCGCGAAGCATAACGCAGCACTCGTCGTAATTCTTGGTGAAACGCAGATCGTCGCAACGATCCGACCTGCCACCACGCCTTGATCACTGCCTGTTGAAGGCGTTTTTCGAGGCAGCGTTTCTCATGGAACGACAAAAATATCGGCCGGTCATTAGTTAAGCCTGCCGCATCAGGGGTCTTCAAGAACCGCACCGACGCCCGGGCCCCCTGATTACCTCTGACCGAGATGCTCTGATGACCACACAAAACCTGACTGTCCAGCCTTTACCCTTCCAGCCCTCATTTGAAGTCGTTCCGGATGATGAAGCGCAGACCAGCAAAGAGCTGGTCGAAGCCATGCATTCCATCCTCGAGACCACTTATCAAGATACAGGGCACGCCATTCGCAGTGTCCACGCCAAGGCTCACGGCTTGCTCCACGGGCAGATTCAAGTGTACGGCGACCTGCCCGAGCCATTGGCCCAGGGTGCCTTCGCCAGGCCCGGCAACTTCCCGGTCGTCATGCGCTTTTCGACCAACCCGGGCGACATCCTCGACGACAAGGTGTCCACGCCCAGAGGCCTGGCCATCAAACTGGTAGGCGTCGAAGGCCCGCGCTTGCCTGGCAGCGCAGAGGCAACCACTCAGGATTTCGTCATGCAAAACGCCAAGGCCTTTACCGCCAAGGACCCCAAGGCCTTCCTGAAGACCTTGAAGCTGCTGGCCAAGACGACCGACAAGGCGCCGAGCATGAAACGCGCTTTGTCTGCCGTCCTGCGCGGCATCGAGTCGGTGATCGAGTCTGCCGGGGGCGAAAGTGGCACACTGAGAAGTCTCGGCGGACACCCGATGACCCACATCCTGGGCGAGACGTTCTACACCGTCGTACCGTTTCTGTACGGCCCCTACTACGCCAAACTCAGCGTCGTGCCCGTCTCCGCCGAATTGATTGCGCTGACCGACAAGGCTGTGGACCTGAAAGACAATCCGGACGGTCTGCGCGAAGCGGTCAAGGCGTTCTTTCTTGAACACGATGCCAGTTGGGAAGTCCGCGTCCAGTTGGCCACGGACCTGGAGAAAATGCCGATCGAGGACGCCTCGGCGATCTGGCCGGAAGACCTCAGCCCTTACGTAACCGTCGCTCGAATCGATGTGCCCCGCCAGTCAGCGTGGTCGGAGCAAAACGTCCAGGAAATCGACGAAGCCATGGCGTTCAGCCCATGGCATGGCCTTGAGGCGCATCGTCCGTTGGGCGGCGTGATGCGCGTGCGCAAACCGGCCTATGAACACTCGGCGGGCTTTCGCAGCCAGCACAACGGCTGCCCGATGCATGAACCGCGGCGCTGAGAGCATGTGACAGCCAGTCCAGGCCTGCGCAGTCGGGCCTGGACTTCATTCAAACTGTCACTGCCGCCCTTTGCAACATCGGCTATTTTCTTCAATACACTGCGTGTGCCGGCGTTACTGCCGGTCGTGATGCGATCGGCTCGGCAAGCGCTGGCCTTGGCTGCGTCTCGCGTACGTCGTAATTCTCATGCAAACGCTGGTCATCCTGCCCACTCGCCGCTAGAATTGCGCACTTTTTGATCAGAGGCGCAGCAAGCGCCCAGTCAGCGCCTGCGCTTCGCGTCCGGGCGCCCTTCACGCCGAGGTTTGCCATGTCCACCGTCACCACGCCGTCCGCCCCCAAGGTTGGATTCGTTTCACTGGGTTGCCCAAAGGCACTCGTTGACTCTGAACGCATCCTGACCCAGCTGCGCATGGAAGGTTACGAAGTCGTTGCGACCTACGAGGACGCCGACGTGGTCGTGGTCAACACCTGTGGCTTCATCGATACGGCCAAGGCCGAGTCGCTGGAAGTGATCGGCGAAGCCATCAAGGAAAACGGCAAGGTCATCGTGACCGGCTGCATGGGCGTCGATGCGAGTGTCATTCGCAACGTGCACCCGAGCGTGCTGTCGGTGACCGGCCCGCAGCAGTACGAGCAGGTGGTCAACGCGGTGCACGATGTGGTGCCGCCCCGCCAGGATCACAATCCGTTGATCGACCTCGTGCCGCCACAAGGCGTGAAACTGACCCCGCGCCACTACGCGTATCTGAAAATTTCCGAAGGCTGCAACCACAGTTGCAGCTTCTGCATCATCCCGTCGATGCGCGGCAAGCTGGTCAGCCGCCCGGTGGGTGATGTACTGGACGAGGCCAAGCGCCTGGTCAAATCCGGGGTGAAGGAACTGCTGGTCATTTCCCAGGACACCAGCGCCTATGGCGTTGACGTCAAATACCGCACCGGTTTCTGGGACGGTCAGCCGGTCAAAACCCGCATGACCGAGCTGTGCCAGGCGCTGGGCTCGATGGGTGTCTGGGTGCGCCTGCACTATGTCTACCCGTACCCGCACGTCGACGAACTGATCTCCTTGATGGCCGCGGGCAAGATCCTGCCGTACCTGGACATCCCGTTCCAGCACGCCAGCCCGAAAATCCTCAAGCTGATGAAACGTCCGGCCTTCGAAGACAAGACCCTGGCGCGCATCAAGAACTGGCGTGAGCAGTGCCCGGACCTGATCATCCGTTCGACCTTCATTGTCGGCTTTCCCGGCGAAACCGAAGAAGACTTCCAGTACCTGCTGGACTGGCTGACCGAAGCGCAGCTGGACCGGGTTGGCTGCTTCCAGTACTCGCCGGTTGAAGGCGCGCCCGCCAATCTGCTGGACGCGGCCATCGTGCCGGACGACGTCAAGCAGGATCGCTGGGATCGCTTCATGGCTCATCAGCAGGCAATCAGCGCTGCGCGCCTGCAGATGAAAATCGGCAAGGAGATCGAAGTGCTGATCGACGAAGTCGACGATCGTGGTGCCGTGGGCCGCTGCTTCTTCGACGCCCCGGAAATCGACGGCAACGTGTTCATCGGCCTGGAAGACGGCAGCACCGTTCAGCCCGGGGACAAGATCATGTGCCGGGTGACCGATGCCGACGAATACGACCTGTGGGCCGAGATGCTCTAAGCGCTCTCCCTGGTCGCAAGCGAAAGCCCTGCCCTTGAACCGGCAGGGCTTTTTCGTCTCGGGCTGTTGTCTATCCAGGACCGGCTTAAAGGAGGACGCGAGATGCAGCTATACACACCGGATACCCGCGATTACCCGGAATTGACCGAGGTATGGGAACGCTCGGTGCGCGCCACCCATGACTTTCTGCCAGACGCCTACATCACCCGGCTCAAGGTGCTGCTGCCGCAGTATCTGGGCAGTGTGACCCTGTTCTGTACAAGGGATGAGCAGCTCAACATCACCGGCTTTGCGGGTGCGCACAAGGACAGTCTGGATATTCTATTCATCGACCCGGACCATCGCGGCCAGAAGCTGGGCACGCAGTTGCTGACTCATGCAATCGAGCAGTTCAATATCCGCGAGCTGGACGTCAACGAGCAGAATACGCAGGCATTGGGGTTTTACCGCAGGCATGGTTTCGAGGTTGTCAGCCGCTCTGAAATCGATGGTCTGGGCCAGCCTTACCCCATGCTCAGAATGCGCCTGATCAGTCGTAACTGACACCGATTGCAGCGCAAATGCAATGTTGCCGCGATTAACCGTCGCCGGGCGGTTACAATGGCGACTTTATTTTAGCAAACGGCTTTTTTGTCATGACAGACCCCATTCGCCTTTCCAAACGCCTTATCGAGCTGGTCGGTTGCTCCCGCCGGGAGGCCGAACTGTTTATCGAGGGTGGCTGGGTCACTGTGGACGGCGAGGTCATCGAAGAACCGCACTTCAAGGTCAGCACCCAGAAAATCGAGCTCAGCCCGGACGCCAAGGCCGACTCGCCCGAGCCGGTGACGATCATCCTGCACAAACCCGCCTCGGCAAGCGCCGAAGAAGCGTTGCAGATGATCACGCCGGGTACGCTCTCCGTAGAGCACAGCTACAGCAAGCGTCCGCTCAAGGGCCATTTCATGCGCCTTGAGGCGATTTCAAGCCTGCAGGCCAACGCCAGCGGCTTGATGGTATTCAGCCAGGACTGGAAAATCCTGCGCAAGCTCACCGATGACCGCAGCAAAATCGAGCAGGAATACGTGGTGGAAATCTCGGGCGAGATGGTTGCTCACGGCCTCAATCGGCTGAACCACGGCCTGACCTACAAAGGCAAGGAGCTGCCAGCCGTGAAAGCCAGCTGGCAGAACGAGAACCGCCTGCGCTTTGCAATGAAAAACCCGCAGCCCGGCATCATCGCCCTGCTGTGCGAGGCCGTCGGCCTGAAGATCGTCGCCATTCGCCGCATCCGCATCGGCGGCGTATCCATGGGCAAACTGCCCGAGGGCCAGTGGCGCTACATGACGGCCAAGGAAAAATTCTGACCCTCGCGCCACCCACCTTATTACAGCGCGCATGACCACCGTCATGCGCTGCCCTACGACTTATCAGGAAACACGCCTCATGATGAACAACGATGTACTGCGCAGCGTGCGCTACATGCTCGATATCAGCGACAGCAAGATTGTCGAGATCACCGCACTGACCGGTTTTGAAGTGTCGAAGAGCGATGTCATCGCTTTCATGAAAAAAGAGGAAGAAGAAGGCTATCTGGATTGCAGCGATGAAATCATGGCGCACTTCCTCGATGGCCTGGTCTACTTCAAGCGTGGCAAGGACGACAGCCGTCCGCCACAGGCGATCGATTTGCCGATCACCAACAATATCGTCCTGAAAAAACTGCGCGTGGCGTTCGAACTGAAAGAAGACGACATGCACGCCATCCTCAAATCAGTCGACTTCCCGGTTTCCAAACCAGAACTGAGCGCCCTGTTCCGCAAGGTCGGACACACCAACTACCGCGCCTGTGGCGATCAACTGCTGCGCAATTTCCTCAAGGGCCTGACCCTGCGCGTGCGTGGCTGAATCGGTCCCGATGAGCTACAACGTCTCCCCTGTCGGCTTCGTGCGCTCCTGCTTCAAGGAGAAGTTCGCCATCCCGCGCCAGCCACAGCTGGCACCGGCGGCACGCGGCGTGCTGGAGCTGGTGCCACCTTTCGATCAGGGTGAAGCGGTTCAGGGGCTGGAACAGGTCAGTCACGTCTGGCTGCTGTTTCTGTTCCACCTGACACTGGAAGACAAGCCACGCCTGAAGGTGCGCCCGCCGCGCCTGGGTGGCAACCAGTCGATGGGCGTGTTCGCTACCCGCGCAACCCATCGCCCCAATGGCATCGGCCAGTCGGTGGTCAAGCTGGACAAGGTCGAGCCCGGGCGACTCTGGCTGTCCGGCATCGACCTGCTGGATGGCACGCCGGTGCTGGACATCAAGCCCTATGTGCCCTACGCCGACGCAATCGCCGACGCGACCAACCACATCGCCAGTGCTGCGCCAGACCTGATACCGGTGCGCTGGCAGGAGGCCGCGCTGCAACAGGCTCGTGAACACGCGTTGCGCCTGAACGAGCCGCTGGTCGAACTGATCGAGCAGTGCCTGGCCCAGGACCCGCGCCCGGCCTATCAGCTGCCCACGCCGGAACGTCGCTATGGTGCTCAGTTCTGGGATCTGGACGTGCGCTGGCACTACCCGCAGGCCGGCGTGATTTGCGTGCTTGAAGTGCTGCTCGCCTGAGGCTGCTGCTGATCTGAACTGATCGAGGCAACAAATCCCGCACAACAAAAACCCGCCTGATCCACTCAAGGAAGAGGCGGGTCTTGTGCAGCCGGCTTACTTCTCGACGAACGCACGCTCGATCAGATAGTCGCCCGGCTCACGCATACGCGGCGAAACGGTCAGGCCGAAGCTGTTGAGCACTTCGCTGGTCTCGTCGAGCATGCTCGGGCTGCCGCACAACATGGCACGGTCGTCCTGCGGGTTGATCGGCGGCAGGCCGATGTCGCTGAACAGCTTGCCACTGCGCATCAGGTCAGTCAGACGACCTTCGTTCTCGAAAGGCTCGCGGGTGACCGTCGGGTAGTAGATGAGTTTGTCACGCAGCGCTTCACCGAAGAATTCATTCTGCGGCAGGTGCTCGGTGATGAATTCGCGATAGGCGACTTCGTTCACGTAACGCACGCCGTGGCAGAGGATGACCTTCTCGAAACGCTCGTAGGTTTCGGGATCCTGGATGACACTCATGAACGGCGCAAGGCCGGTACCGGTGCTCAGCAGGTAAAGATGCTTGCCTGGCTTGAGATCGTCCAGCACCAGCGTACCCGTAGGCTTCTTGCTGATGATGATCTCGTCGCCTTCCTTGAGGTGCTGCAGCTGGGAAGTCAGCGGGCCGTCAGGCACCTTGATGCTGAAGAACTCCAGATGCTCTTCCCAGTTCGGGCTGGCAATCGAATAGGCGCGCATGAGCGGGCGACCGTTTGGCTGCTGCAGACCGATCATCACGAACTGACCGTTCTCGAAACGCAAACCAGGGTCGCGGGTGCACTTGAAACTGAAGAGGGTGTCGTTCCAGTGGTGGACGCTGAGGACACGCTCGTGGTTCATGTTGCTCATGTACGTGAGGACTCCTGAAAAAATAGTGCGCGCAGAAGCACTGCGCTATTGCGCGACATTCTAGTGGCAGACACAATATCTGTTAAATGAATTATCAAGATATAGGTTATCGGTTATATAGATATGCGATTTACTCTCCGTCAGCTCCAGGTATTTGTGGCCGTCGCCCGGCAGGAAAGCGTCTCCAAAGCCGCAGTACTGCTTTCGCTTTCGCAGTCGGCTGCCAGCACCTCCATCACCGAGCTGGAGCGCCAATCGAGCTGCCAGCTATTTGACCGTGCCGGCAAGCGCCTCAGCCTCAACGCCACCGGCAGACAATTGCTGCCCCAAGCCGTCGCGCTGCTCGATCAGGCCAAGGAAATCGAAGACCTGCTCAACGGCAAATCAGGCTTCGGTTCACTGGCGGTCGGGGCGACGCTGACGATCGGCAATTACCTGGCGACCCTGCTGATCGGCGGCTACATGCAGCGCCATCCGGAAAGCCAGGTCAAGCTACATGTCCAGAACACGGCGCATATCGTGCAACAGGTTGCGCACTACGAGATCGATCTGGGCCTCATCGAAGGCGATTGCAGCCACCCGGACATCGAAGTGCAATCCTGGGTCGAAGACGAACTTGTGGTGTTCTGCGCCCCGCAGCATCCGCTGGCCAAGCGCGCCCAGGTAACCCTGGAAGAGCTGACCCATGAAGCCTGGATACTTCGGGAACAGGGCTCAGGCACACGCCTGACGTTCGATCAGGCGATGCGTCATCACCGTAACGGGCTGAATGTCCGACTGGAGCTTGAGCACACCGAAGCCATCAAACGCGCAGTCGAATCCGGGCTGGGCATTGGCTGCATTTCCAGACTGGCGCTGCGTGATGCCTTTCGTCGCGGCAATCTGGTCGAACTGGCTACGCCCGAGCTGGACCTGGCCAGGCAGTTCTACTTCATCTGGCACAAACAGAAATACCAGACCTCGGCCATGCGCGAGTTTCTCGAACTGTGTCGCGCATTCACCGCAGGGGTGCAGCGCAGCGACGAGATCGTGCTGCCCAGCCTGTATTGACGATCTGTACCAAAGGCGTCAGCCCAGCAGAATGATCGCCCACACCAGACCAATCATGCTCAGGGCGATGAACTGGGCAGCACTGCCCATGTCCTTGGCGTTCTTGGACAGCGGGTGCAGGTCCAGCGAGATGCGGTCAATGGCCGCCTCTACGGCCGAATTGAGCAGCTCCACGATCAGCGCCAGCAGGCACACGGCAACCAGCAGGGCATGCTCGCCCTTGCTGACGTGCAGGAAAAACGACAGCGGGACCAGGACCACGTTGAGCAGTACCAACTGGCGGAAAGCCGCTTCACCTTTGAAGGCTGCGCACAAACCGTCCAGTGAATAACCCGCGGCATTAAGAATACGTTTCAGACCGGTTTGGCCTTTGAAGGGCGACATAGAGAGGCTGCTGTGTAAAAAAGATGAGGAAAGCTAAGGCAATAAAGGTCAAAAAAGCGTGAATGCTCGCAACCTGAAAGCCGTCAGCTGGACGAAATGGACTCAAGCTGCTGTAACAACAATGCTGCCTGGGTACGCGTGCGTACGCCAAGCTTGCGGAAAATCGCTGTGACATGTGCCTTGATGGTCGCTTCGGACACGCTGAGTTCGGAAGCGATCTGCTTGTTCAGCAAGCCTTCACAGACCATCGTCAGCACTCGAAACTGCTGCGGCGTCAGGCTGGCAAGGCCTGCGCTGGCAGCCTTTGCTTCGTCTGAAACACTGATCACTTCATTGACCTGCGGCGGCCACCAGACGTCACCGTCAAGCACCGTGCGTACCGCCTGCTGAATGACTTCCAGCGAGCTGGATTTGGGAATGAAGCCGCTGGCACCAAACTCTCTGGAGCGCACCACGATGGAGGCTTCTTCCTGCGCCGAGACCATCACCACCGGTATCTGCGGGTACTGGCCACGCAACAGGACCAGCCCGGAGAAGCCGTAGGCCCCTGGCATGTTCAGGTCCAACAGAACCAGATCCCAATCAGCCTTCTCCCCCAGGCGCGACTCAAGCTGGGCAATGCTTTCTGCCTCGACCAGCCGTGCGTCAGGCCCCAGGCCAATGCTCAGCGCCTGATGCAGCGCACTGCGAAACAGGGGATGATCATCAGCGATCAGGATGTCGTAGGTCATGTAATGATCCTGTTTTTATAGTGAGGGGCCGAAGACTCGGCCGCCCAGCAAGGCTGGCGAACGCACAGTGCGAAACCCGAAGCGGGCCCCGGTGCCCTGCCAGACCAGATGAATCGGCTTCCAGGCGGCGCCAAGCATGCCCAGCATGGCCATGACGGTCAAGCGCGAAGCGTCGATACCCGGGAACATAGATGGCAATTAGCCAAACCCGTGCAGTTCGGCAGCCCCTGGTTATGAACAGCCTTCAAATGAACGCCTTCAAGTGGGTATGCGCCGCGTCGTCGGGATCGATCGGGTTCTGGTACTTGGCGCCCAGGTAATGAGCGCTGAACACGTCCAGATAAGCATCCAGCACTCCGCTGGCACTGGCGTCACCGGCCAGTTCCAGACACAGGGCGGCCACTTCCGCCGTGCAGAAGTGATCGTCACGCCTCGATCGACGCAAACGGTAACGCGAGATCTGCTCGGGCTCCAGACTCAAGACCGGAAACCGCTCCAGATACGGGCTCTTGCGAAACATCTTGCGTGCTTCGGTCCAGGTGGCATCCAGCAGAATGAACAGCGGGCGCTTGCCATCCAGGCGCGAGACCCTGTTGACCACGCGCTCCTCGGCGACAAATTCTCCGGGAAAGACGATGTAGGGCTGCCACTGCGGGTCGTCCAGCAAGGCGAGCAATTGCTCATCGACCTCTATCCGCGACCAGAGGAAGGCATGAGTGTCCTGGATGACATCGGCGATCAGCCAACCAGTGTTGGTCGGCTTCAAGGGCTCGGTGTCATACATCAGCAGGCAGATGCCTGAGTCTGCAGCGACGCTGGGTCGCCATTCGCACAGACAATAGCTGGAGATCACCCGGCATTCCGGGCAGCGCGGCGCGCGCGAGCCTCGGGCAATAAAAGGCCTGGTACTGCGGGCCAGACGCTCATCGCGCAGGCGGGACACGGCATGGCTCATTACAGGACACACCTGCGGGGGAGATACATCGACACCACAAAGACTCGGCAGGACTAAAGTGCGCGCAGTTTATCAGAGCCCCGGCACTTCAACGCGCTTTCGGTACGGCAGCCTCTTTTCGTCCAGAGTCTAGGCCCGAGGAAGACTCCTGCTCTATACTGCTGCGCCACAGCACCCCCGCGCTATCGGTGGGCTGCCCGGAACGCACTTTGAAGTCGCTGGTCCAACGGCCAGTGACTTAATCAGGAGAGTTTAATGCTGCGCCTTATCGTACCCACCCTTACGCTTTTGCTCGTTACTCCACTGTGCGCCCAGGCGGCGTCGAAACAGGAGTTCGAACTCAGCAAGATGCTGGAAAAAGTCGCTAAGGAAAGCAGTGTCGGCACGCCGAGAGCGATCAACGAAGACATCCTCGATCAGGGCTATACCGTCAGCGGCAACCAGCTGATCAACCACCTGAGCGTTCGTGAAGGCCAGGCTCAGCAGATGCGCGCCAACCCGGACGTGATGCGCAACCAGTTGGGCAATAGCGTGTGCCACAACAATGGTTTTCGCCAGTTGATGACCAAGGGTGCCGTACTCAAGTATCAGTTCACCGAGTACAAGACCAACCGCCCGGTTGCGACGCAGACCTTTCAGGCTTCCGACTGCACTGTAAAGCCCAAGCAATAAGCCACGCCCGACATGTAGCCTCCCCCCGCGCGCCTGTTCTTCAGGCGCGTCATTCGAGCAGTACTCAAGACATCCTGCAACCAATCCACCCTGGCAATGAACAGGGAATGGGTAGCCTTTCTCTGCAAACCGGGACATCATCGATTCAACACGCCCCACCGGGCCATCGATCCTGCAGGAGGAAAAATCCCGAATGCCGTATGTACCTGACGATCTTCTATCCCGACACTTTCAAAGCGACGGTCTCGACCTGACCAGCAAGATTGAAGAGCACATCAATGAGGTGGCTCCGGGCACGAAAAACCTTCCGCTGTACCGCGACATGATGCTCACCGTGTTGCGCATGGCCCAGGATGACCGTAACCGCTGGGACGTCAAGATAACGCTGCAGACCCTGCGCGAACTGGACAAAGCCTTTCGGGTGCTCGAGCGCTTCAAGGGCCGCCGCAAAGTCACTGTCTTCGGCTCCGCTCGTACACCAATGGAACATCCGCTGTACGCCCAGGCCAGAGAGCTGGGAGAAAAACTGGCCAGCTCCAACATGATGGTCATCACCGGCGCAGGCGGCGGCATCATGGCGGCAGCCCATGCCGGTGCAGGCTTGAAACACAGCCTCGGGTTCAACATTACCCTGCCCTTCGAACAGCACGCCAACCCGACGGTAGAGGGCAGCGAAAACCTGCTGCCCTTCCACTTCTTCTTCACGCGCAAGCTGTTCTTCGTCAAGGAAGCCGACGCGCTGGTGCTATGCCCAGGCGGCTTCGGAACTCTGGACGAAGCCCTGGAAGTGCTGACGTTGATACAAACCGGCAAAAGCCCGTTGGTGCCTGTGGTATTGCTGGACACGCCTGGCGGGAGTTTCTGGCAAGGTGCGCTGGACTTCATCAAGCACCAGTTGCAGGACAATCACTACATTCTGCCAGCCGACATGAAGCTGATGAGGCTGGTTTACAGCGCCGACGAAGCGGTGCAAGAGATCAACCGGTTTTACGCCAACTTCCATTCCAGCCGCTGGCTGAAAAACAAGTTCGTGATCCGTATGCATCATGCGCTGAGCGAGCAAGCTCTGGAGCACATGCAGGAAGCGTTCGCTGACTTGTGCATCAATGAAAACTTTCACCAGCACAGTTATCAGGGCGAAGAACACGATGAAGCGCAGTTCAGTCACCTGACACGACTGGCGTTCACCTTCACAGGCCGCAATCAGGGCAGGCTTCGTGAACTGGTGGATTACATCAACCAACAGGAAAACTGGGAAGACGCTTCAGCGACCAGGGACGCAGCTCAGAAACGGGCGCCACAGTAAACGCCCCGATATATCAGTCATCTCCGCCACGGCCGCTTAACAAGCGGCCGATCATTTCCAGCGGATAGCCTCGATAACTCAAAAAACGCCCCTGTTTGGCTCGCTCGCGCGCATCGACAGGCAGAGCACCGGCAAACTTGCGCTGCCAAAGCTCGTAAAGCTTCTCCTGCCAATCAATACCGCAGTCCCTGAGCGCCTGCTCAATGTCGGCACGTTGCAAGCCACGCTGACCAAGCTCTTCGCGAATACGAACAGGACCGTAGCCCGAACGTGCCCGGTAAGACACGAAGCTTTCAAGGTAGCGGGATTCAGAGAGCAGACCTTCCTCGACCAGGCGATCAAGGGCGGCATCGATAAGCTCGGGGGGAGCGCCGCGCTGACGCAGTTTACGCGTCAGCTCGACTCGACCGTGCTCGCGACGTGCGAGCAGGTCCATTGCAGTGCGCCTGACGGCGACAGGTGTATCGAGTACGGCAGGCATGGCTATCAGATATCGACATCTGCTTCAGACATATCATCGGCAGCCACTGCTTCACGGGAGCCGACAGCCTTGGTGTCGACGCCAGGGGTCAGCAATTTGTCGCGGATCTGCTTCTCGAGCGCTTTGCAGATTTCCGGGTTATCTGCCAGGAACTTGGCCGAGTTGGCCTTGCCCTGACCAATCTTGCTGCCCTGGTAGCTGTACCAGGCACCGGACTTCTCGACAAAACCATGCAGAACGGCCAGATCGACGATTTCACCGTTCAGGTAGATACCCTTGCCGTAAAGAATCTGGAACTCGGCCTGACGGAACGGCGGAGCCACCTTGTTCTTCACAACCTTGACGCGGGTTTCGCTGCCGACAACCTCATCGCCTTCCTTGACCGCGCCCGTACGACGGATGTCCAGGCGTACCGAAGCGTAAAACTTCAGCGCGTTACCACCGGTGGTGGTTTCCGGGCTGCCGAACATCACGCCGATCTTCATGCGGATCTGGTTGATGAAGATCACCAGGCAGTTGGCGTTCTTGATGTTGCCGGTGATCTTGCGCAGCGCCTGCGACATCAGACGCGCCTGCAGACCCACGTGCATGTCACCCATTTCGCCTTCGATCTCTGCCTTCGGCACCAGCGCAGCAACGGAGTCGACCACGATCACGTCGATGGCATTGGAGCGCACCAGCATGTCGGTGATTTCCAGCGCCTGCTCACCAGTGTCCGGCTGCGAAACCAGCAGGTCGTCGACATTGACGCCCAGTTTGCCTGCGTACTCCGGATCCAGCGCGTGTTCGGCGTCGACAAAGGCACAGGTAGCGCCCATTTTCTGGGCCTGGGCGATGACCGACAGCGTCAGTGTGGTTTTACCGGAAGACTCAGGACCGTAGATTTCCACGATCCGGCCTTTTGGCAGTCCGCCAATACCGAGAGCGATATCCAGACCCAGCGAACCGGTGGAGATGGCAGGGATCGCCTGGCGATCGTGATCGCCCATGCGCATCACGGCGCCTTTACCGAACTGACGCTCGATCTGACCCAAGGCCGCAGCCAAGGCTTTCTTCTTGTTGTCGTCCATTGAAGTCCTCACGTAATCAAATTCAATTAGGGCCTTGATGGCCACAACACCTGTATAAGTAGACAGTATTATTCCACAGCAGTGAGCGCGCGCCTACCCCTGTTTTGGCATTTCTCCGCGCGCAAGCTGTATCAGCCCGTGCAGCGCGGCTTCGACCGTCTGTCGACGAACCTGATCACGGTCGCCATCGAACCGGTAACAGCGGCTGACCGACGCATCATCCTTGCCCCAGCACAGCCACACAGTACCGACCGGTTTGTCCGGCGAACCGCCGCCGGGGCCTGCGACACCGCTGACCGCGACGGCGAATCGTGCACCGCTTTCACGCTGCGCGCCTCGCACCATGGCTTCGACGACCGGCTGGCTGACCGCCCCGACCTGTTCGAACAATACCTCGGGCACCCCTAACTGACGGGTCTTCTGGGCGTTCGAATAGGTCACGTAACCGGCTTCGAACCACGCCGAGCTGCCGGCAATGCGCGTGATCGCTTCGGCGATTCCGCCCCCCGTACAGGATTCGGCAGTGGTCACTTGCGCGTTCATTGCGTCGAGAAGCCTGCCAAGCGTATCGGCAAGCCCGGTTATCTCACTCACGGTGTAATCGTTCATGCTGGAAAGCCTGTAAAGGTGAATCCTGGAGCCGCGCACCTGCCGCGCAACGGTACTGAGCATGCTGCTTTACTTGTCATTTTTCCTGCGCCCGGGCTTTTTGACCGTTTCCACCGTGGTTTCTCTCGGCCTTTTTCTGGCTTCTTCCAAAGGGATGAAGCGCCCGCTGACAGAGTCCCTTGCTCGTTTGTTCTTCATATAAAAATCCTTTTTTATAAGTTACCGCCCGGAGATCGAGTGGCAGCGATGAAAGTCTATACGGCAAATCGAGCTGCATGGCTGTCTGGAAACGCCCGGTCACCAATACGCGGGCGCCACGCTGTCACTGCACCACCCGGTCGAGCGTGATAACCTTGCCGCCATCGCACATACCCGGCAGACGCCCCTTGCTTCAGACAAGGGCTACCCGTCGCGTCTCAAGGTTGCCTCACTCCTCTCAAGAACTTGCCTAAGCCACTGATGAATAAAGCAATTTCCGACCTCTCCGCACACACTCCGATGATGCAGCAGTACTGGAAACTCAAAAACCAGCACCTGGATCAGCTGATGTTTTATCGCATGGGCGATTTCTACGAGATCTTCTACGAAGACGCGAAGAAAGCCGCCAAGCTGCTGGACATAACCCTGACCGCACGCGGCCAGTCGGCAGGTCAGAGCATTCCCATGTGCGGGATTCCCTACCACGCAGCCGAGGGTTATCTGGCCAAGCTGGTGAAACTGGGCGAATCGGTGGTGATCTGCGAGCAAATCGGCGACCCGGCCACCAGCAAGGGGCCGGTGGATCGTCAGGTGGTGCGGATCATCACGCCAGGGACCATCAGCGATGAGGCCCTGCTCGACGAGCGCCGCGATAACCTGATCGCCGCCGTGCTGGGTGACGAACGCCTGTTCGGCCTGGCGGTACTGGATATCACCAGCGGCAACTTCAGTGTGCTGGAGATCAAGGGTTGGGAGAACCTGCTGGCCGAGCTCGAGCGCATCAACCCGGTCGAGCTGTTGATTCCGGATGACTGGCCACAAGGTCTGCCCGCCGAGAAACGCCGTGGTTCTCGACGTCGCGCACCCTGGGATTTCGAGCGCGACTCAGCCCATAAAAGTCTGTGTCAGCAGTTTGCAACCCAGGACCTGAAGGGTTTCGGTTGCGAAAACCTCACGCTGGCCATTGGTGCTGCCGGCTGCCTGCTCAGTTATGCCAAGGAAACCCAGCGTACCGCCCTGCCCCATTTACGCAGCCTGCGTCACGAACGTCTCGACGATACCGTGATCCTCGATGCCGCCAGCCGCCGTAACCTGGAACTGGACACCAACCTGTCCGGGGGCCGTGACAACACCCTGCAATCGGTCATGGACCGCTGCCAGACCGCAATGGGCACGCGGCTGCTGACCCGCTGGCTGAACCGGCCACTGCGCGACCTGACCATCCTTCAGGCACGGCAGACATCGATCACCTGCTTTCTGGAACGCTATCGCTTCGAAAACCTGCAGCCACAGCTCAAGGAAATCGGCGACATCGAGCGGATTCTGGCGCGTATCGGCCTGCGTAACGCGCGGCCACGTGACCTCGCCCGCCTGCGCGACGCACTGAGCGCCCTGCCCGAACTGCAACAGGCGATGACCGATCTGGACGCGCCGCATCTGCAGCAACTTGCGCAGACTGCCGGAACCTATCCCGAGCTGGCCGACCTGCTGCAGCGCGCGATCATCGACAATCCGCCAGCCGTCATCCGTGACGGCGGCGTTTTGAAGACGGGCTACGACGCTGAACTGGATGATCTGCAGTCGCTGAGCGAAAACGCCGGTCAGTTCCTGATCGACCTGGAAGCCCGCGAAAAAGCCCGTACCGGCCTCGGCAACCTGAAAGTCGGCTACAACCGCGTGCATGGCTACTTCATCGAGCTGCCAAGCAAGCAGGCCGAGCAGGCGCCGGCTGATTACATACGCCGCCAGACCCTCAAGGGCGCCGAGCGCTTTATCACGCCCGAACTCAAGGAGTTCGAAGACAAGGCGTTGTCGGCCAAGAGCCGCGCGCTGGCTCGGGAAAAGATGCTCTACGAAACACTGCTCGAAGACCTGATCGGTCATCTTGCGCCGCTTCAGGATACAGCGGCGGCTCTGGCCGAACTGGACGTGCTGAGCAACCTTGCGGAACGCGCGCTGAATCTGGACCTCAATTGCCCACGCTTTGTCGCCGAACCGTGCATGCGCATCGAGCAGGGTCGCCATCCGGTGGTGGAACAGGTTCTAAGCACGCCTTTCGTGGCCAACGACCTGGCGCTGGACGACAGCACGCGCATGCTGGTCATCACCGGCCCGAACATGGGCGGTAAATCGACCTATATGCGTCAGACGGCGCTGATCGTACTGCTGGCCCATATCGGCAGCTTCGTCCCCGCCGCCAGCTGCGAACTGTCGCTGGTCGACCGGATCTTCACGCGCATCGGCTCCAGCGACGACCTGGCGGGCGGACGCTCGACGTTCATGGTCGAAATGAGCGAAACGGCAAACATTCTGCACAACGCCACCGATAAGAGTCTGGTGCTGATGGATGAAGTCGGGCGCGGTACCAGCACCTTCGACGGCCTGTCGCTGGCATGGGCGGCAGCCGAGTGTCTGGCGCAACTGCGTGCCTACACGCTGTTCGCCACGCACTATTTCGAACTGACGGTGTTGCCGGAAAGCGAACCGCTGGTGACCAACGTGCACCTCAATGCCACCGAGCATAACGAGCGCATCGTGTTCCTGCACCGCGTCCTGCCCGGGCCTGCGAGCCAGAGCTATGGCCTGGCCGTGGCGCAACTGGCCGGTGTGCCGGGCAAGGTCATCAGCCGCGCCAAGGAGCACTTGCAGCGTCTGGAAACCACCAGCCTGCCGCACGAGCAGCCGCGCGCCAAACCCGGCAAGCCCGCTGTCCCGCAGCAGAGCGATATGTTCGCAAGTCTGCCGCACCCGGTGCTCGACGAGCTGTCGAAGGTCAAGGTCGACGATATGACCCCGCGACAGGCGCTGGATTTGCTATACACATTGCAAACTCGCCTGTGACGCGAAGCGTTACATACTGTTAGAATCCCGCGCGGTTTGGGACGCTCTCGGCTTTTAGCCTGGTCGAGGCGTTTTTCGAGCCGCGTGAAAATGCAGCGAACCGCCGGTAGGTAGCAGGGAGAGGTAGCAGACGACGCAGTCTTACTGCCTCAAGGCCACCCACCACAAGCACGTGTTTTCATAGGGCCGGGAAACCTCCCGAACCTGGCACCCCTGTCTGGAAGGGCTCTGCCGCAGCCGCCTGAGGAGAAAATTAGAAATGACCTTCGTCGTCACCGACAACTGCATCAAGTGCAAGTACACCGACTGCGTAGAAGTCTGTCCGGTGGACTGCTTTTACGAAGGCCCGAATTTCCTGGTGATTCACCCGGACGAGTGCATCGACTGCGCGCTCTGCGAGCCAGAGTGCCCTGCCGTAGCCATTTACTCTGAAGACGAGATTCCTGCCGGCATGGAAAACTTCATTGAGCTCAATGCCGAGCTTGCTGAAATCTGGCCCAATATCACCGAAAAGAAAGACGCTATGCCGGATGCGGCAGAGTGGGATGGCAAAACCGGCAAGATCGCTGATCTGGAACGCTAGATTCCATACAGACAAAAGGCCCTCAAGAGGGCCTTTTTTGTTGAAGACGATTTTCTGCAGATAAAAAAAGGGGCGGTATGACCCGCCCACATTTTTCCTTGATCCCTGTATTCCCTAGTCATCATCCTGATGAATCGCATCCCGCGATATCCCGGCCTTCATCCTTGATGGCCTGTGCCTGTCCGTTGGCACAGCTTCGATATTAGAGATTTAACCCTGGAGAGCAACACCCGAAACGCTCCAGAATATTTCCTGGAAGATCGCCTTTCAAAATTAGAACCTCTTCTAAAACAAAGCCTTGCAATGGAAAAACAGGCGAGTTGGCGACAAGCCTCACTCTGCTTAACTGAATGACTTACAGCAAGCGTACGCAATGACTTACAGGCTTTGAAACTTATAAGTACAGGCACGTAGTTATCGACCAGGCAGAGCAGCGTCTGCTGGCAGCACGCGCAGCAACATTGGAATGACGGAAGACATATAAAAAGGCCGATATACACACAGTGTTATATCGGCCCTGGATGGTGGCTACGGAGGGGGGATTACTGGAAGAGCGACTCGCTGGACAGACCGTTTTTCTCAAGGATCTCGCGCAGACGCTTGAGTCCTTCGACCTGAATCTGCCTTACACGCTCACGCGTCAGACCAATCTCAAGCCCAACATCTTCAAGTGTGCTGCTTTCATGCCCGCGCAAGCCAAAGCGACGAATCACAACCTCGCGCTGCTTCTCGGTCAGTTCAGACAGCCATTGATCGATGCTCTGTGAAAGATCGTCGTCCTGCAGCAGCTCGCAGGGGTCTGTCGGACGGTCGTCGGTCAAGGTATCGAGCAGTGTCTTGTCCGAATCCGGCCCCAGCGAAACGTCCACCGACGAAACACGCTCGTTCAGGCCCAGCATGCGCTTGACCTCGCCTACCGGTTTTTCCAGCAGGTTGGCGATCTCTTCAGGAGAGGGCTCGTGATCCAGCTTCTGGGTCAGCTCTCTGGCCGCACGCAGATAAACGTTCAGCTCCTTGACCACATGAATCGGCAGCCGGATGGTCCGCGTCTGATTCATGATCGCGCGTTCAATGGTCTGACGAATCCACCAGGTGGCGTAGGTCGAAAAACGAAAGCCGCGCTCTGGGTCGAACTTCTCAACCGCCCGGATCAACCCCAGGTTGCCCTCCTCGATCAGATCAAGCAATGAAAGCCCACGATTGACATAGCGTCTGGCAATTTTCACTACCAGCCGCAGATTGCTTTCAATCATGCGTTTGCGCCCGGCCGGATCTCCACTTTGCGACAGACGCGCAAAATGAACTTCTTCTTCCGGGGACAATAGAGGAGAAAAACCGATCTCATTGAGGTACAGCTGGGTAGCATCGAGCGCCCGCGTGTAGTCAATGTACTTGTGTTGTTTGAGCGATGTTGAATGCTTGACCTTGGTACGTCCCGAGACAGCGGCTGGCTGCTTCTCGTTTGACGCTTCCTTCAGGACAATGCCGGCTTCCATAAGGAGCACTTCATCATCGATGTCAAACTCCGGCGCTTCGTTGCCAAGAGCCATTGTTTTAGTCCTTTGGTGAGTTCGACCTCAAGCTCCAGCATCGCCTGGTTCCATGGCAACGCTTGAGCCTGTTCCTACTACGCCAGGAACAGGCTGACAACTATCAACGACGTGGCAAGAATCCTAACGGATCTACAGGTTTCCCTTGGCGGCGAATCTCAAAATGCAGTTTCACCCGGTCAGTTCCTGTTGACCCCATTTCGGCAATCGTCTGCCCTGCCTTGACCTGTTGTCCTTCCCGTACCAAAAGCCTGCGGTTATGACCGTAGGCACTGACGTAGGTATCGCTGTGTTTGATGATGATCAATTCGCCGTAGCCCCGTAATCCACTTCCGGCGTAAACAACTGAACCATCAGACGCTGCCAAAACAGGCTGTCCCAAATCACCAGCGATATCAATTCCTTTATTCAAACTGCCGTTTGAGGAAAATTTTCCTATCAAAATGCCACTCGAAGGCCAGGTCCAACCCGTCGGAGACTTGCCGGCCGGGCCTGTCCCGGTGGTCGCCGACGGAGGTATAACCACAGGTACAACCGCAACGGGTTTGGACATGACCGTGGTTTTGACGGATCCGGAACTGCCGGTACTGGTCGATGTAGACGTCACCGGACGCCCCGCGCCGGACGTTGAAACCACGTTCGGCGTTGAAGAGGAGCGTCCGTCAAAGCGAATTGTCTGACCGGGCTTGATGGTAAACGGCTCCGGGATCTGGTTACGGGCAGCCAGCGCCTTCCAGTCCCAGCCGTAACGAAATGCAATGGAAAAAAGTGTGTCACCGCGCCTGACCACATACTGGCCGGTGGTCACCGTCGGGCGCTGGGCGACTGCATTGCCGTTGCGATCGACCACGCGAACGCCGCCTGAAGGCGAGCTGGAGCAGCCGACCAAAAGGACACTGAGAGCAATGCCAATCACCAGACGCTGATAACTTCTTGAAGACCTGAGCTGCTGAATGACTGTGAGACTCACCCGCCACTCCCTTTACTGGTGACTGAATTCAAAAAAGATGCCTATTGTGTCGTAATAGCAACGGGCAGCCAGTGATAAGCCGCTGAAAAACGCTGTTAAGTATCAATCAGCTGCGTGGAAATGATGCCATCAGGCCATTCAAGATTCCGGGCCGCGCGCTGTAGACCGATGACTGACGCCAGAATTCATTGTTTACCGCAGACAATCTTCAAGCGATGGGCCCGTTGAGCAAGGGTACGAAGCGCACAGCCCCCAGCACATGCCGGGAAAAACCGTTTTCTTCACGAATGATCAGCATCAACTGCTGAACCTCCCCAGAGCCAACAGGGATGACCAGACGGCCTCCCGGTGCCAGTTGATCGAGCAATGCCTGCGGTACATCGGTTGCCACCGCCGTGACGATGATGCCGTTATACGGCGCCAGGGCTGGCCAGCCCTCCCAGCCGTCACCCCAGCGAAAAACCACGTTGCGCAGATTGAGCTCGACCAGACGCTCCTTGGCGCGATCCTGCAGCCCCTTGATGCGCTCGACCGAAAACACTCGCTCTACCAGCTGGGCGAGCACAGCGGTCTGATAGCCGGACCCTGTACCGATCTCCATGACCTTGTCCAGCGGCCCTGCTGCCAGCAGCAGCTCGCTCATCCGCGCGACCATGTAGGGCTGGGATATCGTCTGGTTGTGGCCGATGGGCAATGCGGTGTCTTCGTAGGCGCGATGCGCCAGCGCTTCATCGACAAACAGATGCCGGGGCGTCTTGCGAATGACGTCCAGTACCCGCTGATTGGAAATGCCCTCTTCACAGAGGCGTTGAATCAGACGCTCGCGGGTACGCTGCGACGTCATTCCGATCCCTCGACGCAATAAATCATCCTGCTCGCGTGACATCAACGAAGTCCCTCCAGCCAGGTGTTCAGGCTGCTGAATCCGTCCTGACAGGTTCTATCCAGTTGCAACGGCGTGATCGATACGTAGCCTTGTACGACCGCATGAAAGTCGGTCCCGGCACCGCCGTCCTCGACATCGCCGGCAGCCGCGATCCAGTAGCCTGCACGGCCACGCGGGTCGACGACCCTGATCGGTGCTGCAGCGCGGGCACGATGCCCCAATCGGGTCAATTGAATGCCGCGGATATGCTCGAGCGGCAGGTTGGGAATATTCACGTTCAATACCGTGCGGGGTGGCAGGTCGAGTTGCTCATGGGCCTCGACCAGCAAACGCGCGTAATGCGCCGCCGTCGCCAGATTATCCGGCTGACGTGACAGAAACGAAAAGGCAAACGACGGGCGCTGCAGAAAACGCCCTTCCAGGGCTGCAGCGACCGTTCCGGAATACAGTACATCGTCGCCCAGATTGGCCCCCAGGTTGATGCCTGAAACCACCATGTCCGGTTGACGCTCCAGTAGCCCGTGAATGCCCAGATGCACGCAGTCGGTGGGCGTACCGTTGACACTGATGAAGCCATTTTCCAGGGTGTGCGGATGCAGGGGCCGGTCGAGTGTCAGAGAACTGCTGGCACCACTTTTGTCCTGATCAGGCGCAATCACCACGCAGTCGGCGTAGTCCGCCAACGCCGCATGGAGCGCGACAAGACCGGGCGCATTCACCCCGTCATCATTTGATATCAGAATACGCATGAGCTGTCCGTCTGCCCAACCGGCACCAGATCGATGAGTTCGCGTACCAAAACGGTAGCAAAGCATCCGGGCGGAAGGACGAATTCCAGTTGCAGAATGTCAGACTCGGGATAATGCCACGTCAGCCGCCCAATGGGCAGTCGCAGGATGCGACGTTCGTGCTCCATGCCCGCTCTGACCAGCCAGTCACGCAACACAGATTCGTCATCGGCAACGGTATTTTCCAGCGCTGCCGTCGCACCGCCAGCTGGCGAAGGGCCTTCACCCCACTGTGGTCCGGTGGGGTGAAGGTCGAGGATCGCCAGACGAGGATCACTGCATTCATCCACCCCGGCCGGAAAAAAGCTGCGGCTGTCGGTGAACGCGAGCAAATCACCGACCTGAGCCTTCTGCCAGTTGCCATCGGCAACCCGGGCGGCCAACACCCGATTGAACAGGTAACTGCGCGCCGTGGACAACAGTCGCGAACGCACCGCGCGTTGCTCAGGCAGCGCCTTGCGGGCGGCGTAATCGCGTGCCTCGCCAAGATTTCCGCCCTGATAACCGAAACGCTGCGCGCCGAAATAATTGGGGATGCCCTGCCGGGCGATGGTTTCAAGACGCTGATTCAAGGCGTCCTTGTCTGCATCCAGCTGGGTCAGACGCAGTGTGAAGCCATTGGCCGCATGGGCGCCGCGCTGCAGCTTGCGTTTGTGGCGGCCGCTCTTGAGAATCTGCAGCGTGTCGTCCTGCGCCGCGGACAGGTCAGGATCGGCCTTGCCCGGCAGTTGAATGCTGAACCACTGGCGGGTCAGTGCCTGGCGATCCTTGAGCCCGGCGTAGCTGACTGTGCGCAGCTGAACGCCCGCAGCCCTGGCCAGCCGACGTGCCGCCTCTTCCGTGTTCAGACCGCGCTTCTCGACCCATAGCCACAAGTGCTCGCCATCCCCGGAAAGCGGAATGTCCAGCACTTCGTCGACCTGAAAGTCTTCGGCAGTCGCCTTGAGGACTGCACGCCCCAGTGCCTCGCCGTAAGCTCGCGGGCCCAGCAGTTCAAGTTCGTTCATGCGCGCAGCAACAACGCAACGGCATGCACCGCGATGCCTTCTTCACGCCCGGTAAAGCCAAGCTTTTCGGTCGTTGTGGCCTTGACGTTGACCTGGTCCGGCTCAACCTGAAGATCTTCAGCGATCAATGCCCGCATGGCATCGATATGCGGTGCCATTTTTGGTGCCTGAGCGACGATGGTGGCGTCGACATTACCGACCTTCCAGCCTTTGCCGTGGATCAGCGTGAGGACATGACGCAGCAGCACGCGGCTGTCGGCGCCCTTGAACTGCGGATCGGTGTCGGGAAAATGCTTGCCGATATCGCCCAGCGCTGCGGCGCCCAGAAGCGCGTCGCTCAAGGCATGCAGCAGGACATCGCCATCGGAATGGGCCAGCAGGCCGAACCCGTGTGCAATCCGCACGCCGCCCAAGGTAATGAAGTCGCCTTCAGCGAAACGGTGCACATCATAGCCATGGCCAATACGCATAAAAAAACGCCCTGAAAAAAGTCAGGGCGTGATTCTACCTGCTTTGGCGCGCGTTAGCTGTTCAAGGCTGCAGCGTGATGCCTGAGATGGTCCTCAATGAAGCTGGCGATGAAGAAATAGCTGTGGTCGTAGCCTGGCTGCATGCGCAGGGTCAGCGGATAGTCCGCAGCCTTGGCCGCCTGAACCAGCACCTCGGGTTTGAGCTGGTTGACCAGAAAATCGTCACGATCGCCCTGATCGACCAGCGTCGGCAGCTTTTCGGACGCCTGCGCAATCAGCACGCTGGCATCCCATTCGCGCCAGCGGGAACGGTCTTCGCCCAGATAACGCGAGAATGCCTTTTGCCCCCATGGGCAATCGATCGGATTACTGATCGGCGAGAACGCCGACACCGACCGATAGCGACCCGGATTACGCAATGCGCAGACCAGCGCGCCGTGACCGCCCATCGAGTGCCCGCTGATACTGCGCACCTGTGACGCCGGAAAATGCCCCTCGATCAGCGCCGGCAGCTCCTTGACCACGTAATCATGCATTTGGTAATGCCGTGCATAAGGCTGCTCGGTAGCGTTGAGGTAGAAGCCCGCGCCTTGACCGAAGTCCCAGGCGCCGTCAGGATCATCTGCCACGTCGGCACCACGCGGACTGGTATCAGGCGCCACGATGATGATGCCCAACTCGGCCGCCAGTCGATGGGCGGCGGCTTTCTGCATGAAATTTTCATCCGTACAGGTCAGGCCGGACAGCCAGTACAACACCGGCAGCTTGCCGCCCTGCTCCGCCTGCGGTGGCAGATAGACGGCAAACACCATGTCGCAGCCCAGCACCTGGGAGTGGTGCTTGTAGCGCTTGTGCCAGCCGCCGAAACTCTTTTGACAGGAAATATTTTCCAAAGGCATGTGATGTCCTCCAGTTGCAAGCTATAAGCCGCAAGCTACAAGCAGGTAAGAGACCTTCGTGCTTGCCGCTTGGAGCTGACAGCTTGCCGCTGCTCCTTAAAAATGAATGACGGTGCGGATGCTTTTGCCTTCATGCATCAGGTCGAACGCCTTGTTGATGTCCTCCAGGCCCATGGTGTGGGTGATGAACGTATCCAGCGGGATTTCTCCGGTCTGCGCCATGTCCACATAGCTCGGCAATTCGGTACGGCCACGCACGCCGCCAAATGCCGAACCGCGCCAGACGCGCCCGGTCACCAGTTGGAACGGACGGGTAGCGATTTCCTGACCGGCACCGGCCACGCCGATGATGACCGACTCGCCCCAGCCCTTGTGGCAGGATTCCAGCGCTGCACGCATCAGTTGCACATTACCGATGCACTCAAACGAGAAGTCGACGCCGCCATCGGTCATGTCGACGATGACTTCCTGGATCGGACGGTCGAAATCCTTCGGATTGACGCAATCAGTCGCGCCCAGCTGTTTGGCGATCTCGAACTTGGCCGGGTTGATGTCGATGGCGATGATTCGAGCCGCCTTGGCTTTGACCGCACCGATCAATGCCGAGAGGCCAATACCGCCCAGACCGAAGATGGCCACGGTATCACCAGGCTTGACCTTGGCGGTGTTGAGCACCGCACCGATACCGGTGGTGACGCCACATCCCAGCAGGCAGACTTTTTCCAGCGGTGCCTGCTTGTCGATTTTGGCCACCGAGATTTCCGGCAGTACGGTGTATTCGGAGAAGGTCGAGGTGCCCATGTAGTGGAAAATCGGCTCGCCCTTGTAGGAAAAGCGCGTGGTGCCATCCGGCATCAGGCCTTTACCCTGCGTGGCACGAATCGCCTGGCACAGGTTGGTCTTGCCCGAGCGGCAGAACTTGCACTGACGGCATTCCGGGGTGTACAGCGGAATCACGTGGTCGCCGACCACCACCGAGGTCACGCCCTCACCCACCGCTTCGACAATCGCACCACCTTCGTGGCCGAGGATCGACGGAAAAATCCCTTCAGGGTCAGCCCCGGACAATGTGTAGGCATCGGTGTGGCAAACGCCGGAGGCCACTACTCTGAGCAGCACTTCTCCCGCCTTGGGCATGGCCACATCGACTTCAACGATCTCCAATGGCTTTTTGGCTTCAAAAGCGACAGCAGCGCGCGACTTGATCATCAATCTTCTCCGACGGGTAAAAACAAGGATTGCAGTGTAGTACAGTGCCAATTGACGAGTAATGCGGCTAAAAGCAAAACATTAATGCTGTACAGGGATAATCGATGTACACCAATCGCTGGGAAGGTCTGGATGAGTTCGTTGCTGTTGCGGAATGCGGGCAGTTCACGGCGGCGGCTCAGCGGCTCGGGGTCTCCTCGTCGCACGTCAGCCGTCAGATCGTGCGTCTTGAAGAACGCCTGCAGACCCGTCTGCTCTACCGCAGTACACGCAAGGTCGCACTCACCGAAGCCGGGCAGACCTTTCTGCATCACTGCCAGCGCCTGCAGGACGGCCGTGAAGAAGCACTGCGCGCCGTGGGCGATCTGGCCAGCGAACCGAAGGGGTTGTTGCGCATGACCTGCGCCGTGGCGTACGGGGAGCGCTTCATCACGCCGCTGGTCACGCGTTTCATGGATGTGTACCCACACCTGCGGGTCGATATCGAGCTGAGCAACGACACGCTGGATCTGGTTCATGAAGGCATGGACCTGGCGATTCGTCTGGGTCGGCTGCAGGATTCGCGTCTGGTCGCAACCCGCCTCGCGCCACGGCAGATGTACCTGTGCGCTTCGCCGTCCTACATCCAGCGTTACGGCCGGCCGCACAGCCTTTCAGAACTGAATCGCCACAATTGCCTGATCGGTGGCAGCGACACCTGGCAGCTTCAGCAGAACGGGCGTGAATTCTCCCAGCGCGTGCAAGGCAACTGGCGCTGTAACAGCGGCCAGGCAGTGCTGGATGCCGCGCTGCACGGGGTCGGCTTATGCCAGTTGCCGGATTACTACGTGCAGAAACACCTCAACGACGGCACGCTGGTGTCGTTGCTGGAGGCACATCAACCGCCCAACACCGCCGTGTGGGCGCTGTATCCGCAGCAAAGGCACCTGTCACCCAAGGTGCGCAAGCTGGTGGATTATCTTAAGGAAGGGTTGGCGATGCGGGATGAATATCGCCAATAGCGAAAACCTAGCGCCCGAACTCGCTGCGGCGCTGACGTAGCCATTCCAGGTCCTCGGGGCGAGTGACCTTGATGTTATCCGAGCGCCCCTCGATCAGGCGGGGCGACTGCCCTGCCCACTCGATGGCCGATGCCTCATCGGTGATGCTGACGTTGGAGACCAGGCTGTCCGCCAGGGCGCGATGCAGGGCCCCAAGACGAAACATCTGCGGCGTGAACGCTTGCCAGACCAGGCTGCGATCCACAGTCTCAAGCACGCGACCGCTGCTGTCGGCACGCTTGAGCGTATCGCGGGCCGGCACGGCCAGCAGGCCGCCGACAGGATCATCGGCCAGCTCGCCGAGCAGATTATCCAGATCACTGCGCGCCAGATTCGGACGCGCAGCGTCATGGACCAGCACCCAGTCATTGTCGCTGGCGCCCTGCGCATGCAGGTGCAGAAGCGCGTTGAGCACCGAGCCTGAGCGCTCGCTGCCGCCGTCCACGCGCTGGATGCGAGTGTCATGCGCGCAGGGCAATGCCGCCCAGTAAGGGTCGTCCACAGCCAGACTGATCACCAACCCCTTGAGACGGGGGTGATCGAGAAAGCAAAGCAGGCTGTGTTCCAGAATTGTCAGGCCGCCCAGTGACAGGTATTGCTTGGGACGGTCGGCTGCCATGCGAGCGCCAATGCCCGCTGCAGGTATCACTGCCCAGAAGGCAGGAAGAAAGTCTTTCATCGCACCAACTTGATTATTGCGCGAGCTGGTAAAGGGTTTCGCCGTCCTTGACCATGCCCAATTCATGTCGGGCACGCTCTTCGACGGTTTCCAGACCTTTTTTCAATTCCATGACCTCGGCATCAAGCACGCGGTTGCGCTCCAGCAGCACCTGATTTTCAGCGTGCTGGTCGGCAATCTGCTGAGTCAGGCTGGCCACTTGCGCGAGGCTTCCGTTACCGACCCAAAGGCGGTACTGCAAGCCAGCCAGCAACAGGAGCAGGACGAGGAACAACCAGTTAGGACTGCGCATTGAAATATCAGGTACCCAGTAAAAAAGACAGCAGAGCCAACGTGAACAACAAACGACTGAGGGCATTGAGCCTGACATAAGCCAGGCTCAATCACTCCAGATTACCGCGGAGCGTCAGCATCGGAGCTGCACAGGCGAGTCAGGGAACCCGAATCCGCGCAGCACTCTGCGTCTTTTTACCATCTATGGCTCAGCCGCGAAACTCGGCACGACCACGATACACAGCCTTGGAGCCCAATTGCTCCTCGATGCGCAGCAATTGGTTGTACTTGGACACGCGATCGGAGCGGCACAGCGAACCGGTTTTGATCTGACCGGCAGAGGTGCCCACCGCCAGGTCGGCAATGGTCGAATCTTCGGTCTCGCCGGAACGGTGAGAGATGATCGCAGTATAACCGGCAGCCTTGGCCATCTGAATGGCTTCCAGGGTTTCGGTCAGCGTGCCGATCTGGTTGAACTTGATCAGGATCGAGTTGGCGATCTTCTTGTCGATGCCTTCCTTGAGGATCTTGGTGTTGGTCACGAACAGGTCGTCACCTACCAGCTGGGTTTTCTCGCCGATCTTGTCGGTGAGGATTTTCCAGCCATCCCAATCGGACTCGTCCAGACCGTCTTCAATGGAAATGATCGGGTGTTTGCGAGTCAGCTCGGCAAGGTATTCGGCAAACTCGGCAGAGCTGTACTCGCCCTCTTCGCTCAGCTTGTACTTGCCGTTCTTGTAGAACTCGCTCGCTGCGCAGTCAAGCGCCAGGGTCACGTCGGTGCCCAGCGTATAACCCGCATTGGCAACCGCCTCGGCGATGGCGTCGAGCGCTTCCTTGTTGGACGCCAGGTTAGGCGCGAAGCCACCTTCGTCGCCCACTGCGGTGTTCAGGCCACGCGCCTTGAGAACCGCCTTGAGGTGATGGAAAATCTCGGTGCCCCAGCGCAGGCCTTCAGCGAAGGACTTGGCGCCGACAGGCTGGATCATGAATTCCTGGATGTCGATGTTGTTATCGGCATGCTCGCCACCGTTGATGATGTTCATCATCGGCACTGGCATGGAATACACACCCGGTGTGCCATTGAGGTTGGCGATGTGCGCGTACAGCGGCAGGTCCTGATCCTGTGCCGCTGCCTTGGCAGCTGCCAGGGAGACCGCGAGGATGGCGTTCGCGCCCAGGCTTGCCTTGTTTTCGGTGCCGTCCAGCTCGATCATCGCGTGATCCAGCGCCTTCTGGTCAACCGGATCCTTGCCCAGCAGCAGGTCGCGGATCGGACCATTGATATTGGCAACAGCCTTCAGAACGCCCTTGCCCATGTAACGGCTCTTGTCGCCATCACGCAGCTCCAGCGCTTCGCGCGAGCCGGTTGAAGCGCCAGACGGCGCGCAGGCGCTGCCGATGATGCCGTTATCGAGGAGCACATCTGCTTCAACGGTTGGGTTGCCACGGGAGTCAAGAACTTCACGACCTTTGATGTCAACGATTTTTGCCATTGTTGTAAACACTCCAGGATTGACGAAAACGACGCAGCGGGAAAACGATGTTCACAGTCAGGTGCAAAAACCGGCAGCCCTGAATGTGACAACCCCGTCACGAATGACGGGGAACGGCACTTTACCGGAGAACCCTGCTCAAGCGGTCTCTACGATCGGAAAACTTTTGACAAGTTCATCCAGTGACTTGAGCTGGGCCAGGAACGGCTCCAGCTTGTCCAGACGCAGGGCACATGGCCCGTCGCATTTGGCGTTGTCAGGGTCCGGATGGGCTTCAAGGAACAGACCGGCCAGATTCTGACTGATGCCGGCCTTGGCCAGGTCCAGCACCTGGGCGCGGCGGCCGCCGGCAGAATCGGAACGACCGCCCGGCATCTGCAGGGCGTGGGTTACGTCGAACAGGATCGGGTACTCGAACTGTTTCATGATGCCGAAGCCAAGCATGTCCACGACCAGGTTGTTGTAACCGAAGCTGGAACCCCGCTCACAGAGAATCAACTGATCGTTACCGGCCTCTTCGCACTTGGTCAGGATGTGTTTCATTTCCTGGGGTGCAAGGAACTGGGCTTTCTTGATGTTGATGATCGCGCCGGTTTTCGCCATCGCCACAACCAGATCGGTCTGCCGCGACAGGAAAGCCGGCAGCTGAATGACGTCGCAGACTTCGGCCACCACGGCAGCCTGATGAGGCTCGTGAACATCGGTGATCAGCGGCACGTTGAAGGTGCGCTTGATCTCTTCGAAAATACGCATGCCTTCTTCAAGGCCCGGCCCACGGTAGGAGTTCACCGAAGAGCGGTTGGCCTTGTCGAAGCTGGCCTTGAACACGTAAGGGATACCGAGCTTTTCGGTGACCTTTACGTATTCTTCACAGACCTGCATGGCCATATCCCGGGATTCGAGTACGTTCATGCCGCCGAACAGCACCATTGGCTTGTCGTTGGCGACCTCGATCGAACCTACGCGGATGATTTTCTGAGCCATGTCTGCAGTCCCTGTCAGGAATTTTTCTGATGTTGAGCCAGTGCCGCCTTGACGAAACCGCTGAACAGCGGATGACCGTCACGGGGCGTGGAGGTGAATTCCGGGTGGAACTGGCAAGCAACGAACCATGGATGGTCCGGAGCCTCAACCACTTCAACCAGCGCGCCGTCACCGGAGCGACCGGAAATCTTCAGGCCGGCCTCGATCAGTTGCGGCAACAGGTTGTTGTTCACTTCGTAACGATGACGATGACGTTCGACGATCACGTCCTTGGTGTAGCAATCGTGAACCAGCGAACCGGCTTCAAGCTGGCACTCTTGCGCACCCAGACGCATGGTGCCGCCCAGATCGGAGCTTTCGGTACGGGTTTCGACTGCGCCGGTGGCGTCTTCCCATTCGGTGATCAGCCCCACCACAGCGTGTGCGCTGGTGCGGTCGAACTCGGTGGAGTTGGCGTCTTTCCAGCCCAGCACGTTACGGGCGAACTCGATGACTGCGACCTGCATGCCCAGGCAGATGCCCAGGTACGGAACCTTGTTCTCACGGGCGAACTGAACGGCCGTGATCTTGCCTTCGACGCCGCGCAGACCGAAGCCACCCGGAACCAGGATTGCATCCACGCCTTCCAGCAGGCCGGTGCCCTGGTTTTCAATGTCTTCAGAATCGATGTAGCGCAGGTTGACCTTGGTGCGATTGGTAATACCGGCGTGGCTCATGGCTTCGATCAACGACTTGTAGGCGTCGAGCAGTTCCATGTACTTGCCGACCATCGCGATGGTCACTTCGTGCTCCGGGTTGAGCTTGGCGTCGACAACCTTGTCCCACTCGGACAGGTCGGCACCGCCACATTGCAGGCCGAAGCGCTCGACCACAAAATCGTCCAGGCCTTGCGAATGCAGAATGCCCGGGATCTTGTAGATGGTGTCCGCGTCTTCGAGGGCGATGACTGCACGCTCTTCGACGTTGGTGAACTGAGCGATCTTGCGACGCGAAGAAACGTCGATCGGGTGATCGGAACGGCAGACCAGCACATCAGGCTGCAGGCCGATGGAGCGCAATTCCTTCACCGAATGCTGGGTCGGCTTGGTCTTGGTCTCGCCGGCAGTGGCGATATACGGCACCAGCGTCAGGTGCATCAGCATCGCGCGGCGCGCGCCGACTTCGAAACGCAACTGGCGGATGGCTTCAAGGAACGGCTGGGACTCGATGTCACCCACCGTGCCGCCGATCTCGACCAGCGCCACGTCGGCATCGCCTGCACCCTTGATGATGCGGCGCTTGATTTCATCGGTGATGTGCGGGATGACCTGAATGGTCGCGCCCAGGTAATCACCACGGCGCTCTTTGCGCAGGACGTGCTCGTACACACGGCCGGTGGTGAAGTTGTTGTTCTGGGTCATGGTGGTGCGGATGAACCGCTCATAGTGACCAAGGTCCAGGTCGGTCTCGGCGCCGTCGTGAGTGACGAACACCTCACCGTGCTGGAACGGGCTCATGGTGCCTGGGTCCACGTTGATGTAGGGATCCAGTTTGAGCATGGTGACCTTGAGTCCCCGCGCCTCCAGGATGGCCGCCAATGAAGCCGAGGCAATGCCTTTCCCCAATGAAGAAACAACACCGCCCGTGACGAAGATGTAGCGCGTCATGAAAAACCCTAGAAGTCTGCGTTAAAGCGGTCAGAGCCGCCGGGGATAGCGAAGGAAGGCCGAAGCCCCCGATTACCGACAAAATTCACGGTGCACTCCCGAAACTGCTGCGTTGAAACCGACCGGCCGAAGCCAGTGTGGTGTGCGCTACATTTTAAGAATTACCCAGTAAATACTGGTTGGTAACCGGCAACTCATGTCGTTTCAAAAGAGCCGACAGAAGCTGTATCAAGAAGGGAGCGTAGTCTACCTGAAAGGGCCTTTCAGCTCAAACTTTGGTCGCCGGTCGGCGCAACCCAGCGCAAACGCCAGTTTTCATTGGGCGAACCGTCCAGCCCTGGCAGGTTGGCGACCGCCAGCAGCACGTTATCGAGGTACAGCAGCGGCAATCTGCCGCGCAGAAACGCCGGCACTGCCTGCTCGTTGAGCAAGCGCTTGAGGTCACGGCTGCCACGCCCGTCCAGGCGTAACACTTCACTGCCCTGCCGATAGCGGACTTGCAGACACCCCGACGGCGCCTCGCCTTGCAGAACCACGCGGCCATTACCGGGAAGGAGCAGCGCCGCGCCAGGGTCTGACCAGTCCATTGTCTGATGACCGAGCGGCTCCCAGCCAGCGGGCACCCACCAGAGGCAGCCCTGCGCCCTGTGCAGGGTTCCATCGGCGAGCCGCCACAGCGGGCCCGCGTCCTGCGCTGCATCGCGCAACGCCTCCCAGCCGGCCCAGTGATCGGTGTCCGGCAGGCGCGTCAGCGGCGCAAGCCAGTGACGCAGTGCATTGCGCTGCCGGGCTGCTGACAATGCGGCAATCGGCCCAAGACTCAATACCGGCAGGCTAAGCCAAGCGAACGACGTTGCAGCCTGGGCATGGGCAATATCCTGCAGCGCAAGCTCGTCCAGCAATTGCTGCGCTTCGCCAAGGTGACGTGCGGTTCGCGCCAGACTGGCCGCTGCCTGTGGCCATCGGGAGGTCAGCAACGGCAGTACCTGACTGCGCAGAAAATTGCGCGAGAACTGCTGATCGTCATTGCTGGGATCTTCGATCCAGTTCAGCCCGTGCCGATGCGCGTAATCCTCCAACTGCATTCGCGACATATCCAGGAGCGGCCTCACCAGGTGCCCACGCCCCAGCACCCGCTGATCGGGCATGGCAGCCAGACCGCGTACGCCTGCGCCGCGCAGCAGACGGAACAACAGGGTCTCGGCCTGATCATCGCGATGCTGCCCCGTCAGCAGCACCTCGCCCTCACCCAGCCGCTCGCTGAACGCGCTGTATCGCGCCTGCCGGGCCGCCTGCTCGATACTTGCACCCGGCTCGACCTGAACACGAACCGACTCGAATGCCACCCCGAGCGTCCTGCAGACCTGCTGACAATGCTCTGGCCAGGCATCGGCAGCGGGCTGCAGGCCATGGTGCACATGGATGGCGTTAAGCGCAGGCAGGGTTTCGCGACTGGCAAGTTCAGCCAGAAGATGCAAAAGCACGGTTGAGTCGAGGCCGCCGGAGAAACCGACATGCCAGACAGGCGCATTGCGCCAGGGGGCCAGGACTTGAAGAAGCCTGACAGAAAGATCATGACCGGTGCGTGAGGGGGTGGTCATGGGTGTTTTCACCGGCCTGGCGGGTTCGCACACTAACGGCTTCAGTGCTCGAACCCGCCCTTTCGCGAACAGGTTCGCTCCCACGCCCTTCGGGCAGAAGCCCGCAAGACGTGGAAACAATCGGGGCGACGCAGCTTACAGACCGTAGCTCATCAAGCGGTCATAACGGCGGGCAAGCAGCTCGTCATTATCGAACTCCTTGAGCATCGCCAGCTGACTGCTCAGCTCTTCACGAATCAAGGCAGCGGCGGCTACCGGGTCACGATGCGCGCCACCCAGTGGTTCGGCGATGACCTTGTCGACGATACCCAGGCCTTTCAGGCGATCAGCGGTGATGCCCATGGCTTCGGCAGCATCCGGGGCCTTCTCGGCGGTCTTCCACAGAATCGATGCGCAGCCTTCCGGAGAGATCACCGCGTAGGTCGAATACTGCAGCATGTTCAACTGGTCACAGACACCAATTGCCAGCGCACCACCGGAACCGCCTTCACCGATGACGGTAGCGATGATCGGCGTCTTGAGACGGGCCATCACGCGCAGGTTCCAGGCAATGGCCTCGCTCTGGTTGCGCTCTTCCGCGTCGATACCCGGATAGGCGCCCGGTGTGTCGATAAAGGTCAGGATCGGCATCTTGAAGCGCTCGGCCATTTCCATCAGGCGGCAGGCCTTGCGATAGCCTTCGGGGCGCGGCATACCGAAGTTGCGACGAACCTTCTCGCGCACTTCACGACCTTTCTGATGACCGATGACCATGACTGGCTGGTTGTCCAGACGGGCAATACCGCCGACGATCGCCGCATCATCGGAGAAATGACGATCACCGTGCAGCTCATCGAACTCGGTAAAGATGTTTTCGATGTAGTCCAGCGTGTAGGGACGACGCGGATGGCGCGCCATGCGCGCGATCTGCCAGCTGGTCAGGTTGCCGAAGATGCTTTCGGTGAGCGTCTTGCTCTTGTCTTGCAGCCGGGAGATCTCGTCGCCGATGTTCAGCGAGTTGTCGTTACCCACCAAGCGCAGTTCTTCGATTTTGGCCTGCAAGTCAGCGATAGGCTGTTCGAAATCAAGAAAATTCGGGTTCATAGGCATCCGTCTTGGGTCGACGGCCAAGAGGCCGGCCGGTTGATCCGTCTGCGCCGTTCCTGTTCGGAACCGGCGCGTTCAGGTCGAAATTAAAATTCAGGGTTGAGCGCAAGTCGAGCCTGCGGCGTTCAACGATACTGGAGAAAGACGTTCTCACGTCCGAACTGGTCACGCAGAGCTTGAATCAAGCTGTCCGCAGGATCAATCCGCCATGCTTCTCCCAATTGCAGCAATGCACGGGCGTCCTGCCCCGTGTAGTCCACCGTGATCGGACAGGCACCGCGATGGCGCTTGCACAGATCGCCCAGCCAGCGCAGCCGGTCGCCCTTGAGCGCTTCGGCACGCACCGTCACACGCAGGCTCTCGGCCAGATTGGTGCGGGCATCCTCGATACTCATGACACGCTTGGCCCGCAGGCGCAGCCCGCCGGAGAAGTCATCATTACTGACTTCGCCCTCGACCACCACCATAGCATCGGTCTGCAACAGTGACTGAGCCGAATGGAACGCTTCGGCAAACAGCGACGCCTCGATGCGCGCCGAGCGATCGTCCAGGGTAATGAACCCCATCTTGTCGCCCTTCTTGTTCTTCATGACGCGCAGGGCAATGATCAGACCTGCCACCGTCTGAGTGTCTCTTGCCGGCTTGAGATCGATGATCCGTTGCCGGGCGAACCGGCGGATCTCGCCTTCATATTCATCGATCGGATGCCCGGTCAGGTACAGCCCCAGGGTTTCCTTCTCGCCACGCAGACGATCCTTGAGGCTCAGCTCGCGGGTCTTGCGATGGTTGGCGTAGACATCGGCATCCGCTTCGACGAACAGGCCGCCGAACAGGTCCGAGTGACCACTGTCGCGACTGCGCGCCGTCTGCTCTGCTGCCTGAATGGCTTCTTCCAGTGCGGCAAGCAGCACCGAACGGTTACGGTCGATATTGGCCTGATAGGCCTTGGGCTCCAGTTCGAAGTACGGCCCGAGGCGATCCAGCGCACCGCTGCGAATCAGCCCATCCAGGGTTCGCTTGTTGACCCGCTTGAGGTCGACGCGGGCGCAGAAGTCGAACAGGTCCTTGAACGGCCCGTTCTGGCGCGCGTCGGTAATCGCCTCGACCGGCCCCTCGCCTACCCCCTTGATCGCACCGAGGCCATAAAGAATGCGGCCATCGTCGCTTACCGTGAACTTGAACTCCGAGGTGTTCACGTCCGGCGCATCGAGGCGCAGCTTCATCGTGCGCACTTCTTCGATCAAGGTCACGACCTTGTCGGTGTTGTGCATATCCGCCGACAATACCGCCGCCATGAACGGCGCCGGGTAGTGAGTCTTCAGCCAGGCAGTCTGGTACGACACCAGCCCGTAGGCCGCGGAGTGGGACTTGTTGAAACCGTAACCGGCGAACTTTTCCACCAGGTCGAAGATGTTACCGGCCAGGTCCGGGTCGATGTTATTGGTCTTGCAGCCATCGATGAAACCACCGCGCTGCTTGGCCATTTCCTCGGGCTTTTTCTTACCCATGGCACGACGCAGCATGTCCGCACCGCCAAGGGTGTAACCGGCCATGACCTGGGCGATCTGCATCACCTGTTCCTGATACAGGATGATGCCGTAGGTCGGTGCCAGTACCGGCTTGAGGCCTTCGTACTGGTAATCGACGTGCGGATAGGACAGCTCGGCGCGACCGTGTTTACGGTTGATGAAGTCGTCGACCATGCCCGATTGCAACGGGCCGGGACGGAACAGTGCCACCAGTGCGATCAGGTCTTCCAGACAGTCGGGCTTGAGCTTTTTGATCAGCTCTTTCATGCCGCGCGACTCGAGCTGGAACACTGCCGTGGTCTCGGCGCGCTGCAGCAACTGATAGGTCGGCATGTCATCGAGCGGAATGAACGCGATGTCCAGCGGTTCTTCGTTGACCTTGGCGCGGTCGCGGTTGATGGTCTTGAGTGCCCAGTCGATGATGGTCAGGGTACGCAGACCGAGGAAGTCGAACTTCACCAGCCCCGCAGCCTCGACATCGTCCTTGTCGAACTGGGTCACCAGACCGTCACCGGCCTCGTCGCAATAAATCGGCGAGAAGTCGGTCAGCTTGGTCGGGGCAATAACCACACCGCCGGCGTGCTTGCCGACGTTACGCACGATGCCTTCGAGCTTGAGCGCCATCTCCCAGATTTCCGCAGCTTCCTCATCGACCTTGAGGAAATCGCGAAGAATCTCTTCCTGCTCGTAGGCTTTTTCGAGGGTCATGCCGACTTCGAACGGGATCATCTTCGACAGACGATCAGCCAGCCCGTAAGACTTGCCCTGCACCCGCGCCACGTCACGCACCACCGCCTTGGCAGCCATGGAACCGAAGGTGATGATCTGGCTGACCGCGTTGCGACCGTACTTCTCGGCCACATATTCGATCACCCGGTCACGACCATCCATGCAGAAGTCGACGTCGAAGTCGGGCATGGAAACCCGTTCCGGGTTCAGGAAGCGTTCGAACAGCAGGTCGTATTCCAGCGGGTCGAGGTCGGTGATCTTCTGCACATAGGCGACCAGCGACCCGGCACCCGAACCACGGCCCGGCCCCACCGGCACGCCGTTGCTCTTGGCCCACTGGATGAAGTCCATCACGATCAGGAAGTAACCGGGGAAGCCCATCTGGATAATGATATCCAGCTCGAAATTCAGCCGGTCGACATACACCTGACGCTTGGCTTCGTAATCTTCGGTCGTGTCCTTGGGCAACAGGACTGCAAGACGCTCTTCGAGGCCGTCGAAGGAGACCTTGCGGAAATACTCATCGATGGTCATGCCATCGGGAATCGGGAAGTTGGGCAGGAAGTGCGTGCCCAGCTTGACGTCGATGTTGCAGCGCTTGGCAATCTCGACGGTGTTTTCCAGCGCCTCCGGCAGATCGCTGAACAGTTCGGCCATTTCTTCCGGACTTTTCAGGTATTGCTGATCGCTGTAGTTGTGCGAGCGACGCGGGTCGTCCAGCGCACGCCCTTCACCGATGCACACACGGGTTTCGTGAGCTTCGAAATCGGCCTGTTTGATGAAGCGCACATCGTTGGTCGCCACCAGCGGTGCACCGTGACGCTCGGCCAGGGCCACCGCAGCGTGCAGATGTTCTTCGTCATTGGCGCGGTTGGTGCGCTGCACTTCGATATAGAAGCGGTCAGGAAAGACTTCCAGCCACTCGCGCAGCAGTTCGTCGGCCTCCCCCGGATTGCCGCCGAGCAAGGCCATGCCGATCTCGCCTTCCTTGGCCGCAGAAAGCGCAATCACACCTTCACTGGCCTGCGCGACCCACTGGCGCTGAATGACGATCTGACCGTTGCGCTGGCCTTCGATAAAGCCTCGGGAAATCAGCTCGGTCAGGTTGCGGTAGCCCTGGGCATTCATCGCCAGCAGGCTGATGCGGCTGAGCGCGGCATCTTCGTCCCTGCCCGCCAGCCACAGGTCGACACCGCAGATCGGCTTGATGCCGGAGCCCTGGGCGGCCTTGTAGAACTTGACCAGCGAGCACATGTTGTTCTGGTCGGTCACCGCCACGGCGGGCATGTTCATGCCGGTCAGCGCCTTGATCAACGGTTTGACCCGAACCAGACCGTCAACCAGCGAATATTCGGTGTGCAGGCGTAGATGAACGAAAGAAGCCGGCATGGTGATCCTATAAAACGCGAAAATACAAAAAACGAAGGGCAGGATTGTAGCTGGCCCGGAGTGAAACGTCAGTCCTGCAGCAACCCGACTGAAGGCGAAATCGAGCCACCCATCATTATCGTTGCGCGCGCTTCATGGGCTGCACGCACCGGAGCGAAGGAACGCCGATGAATGGGCGTCGGCCCGAGCCGGGCCAGTGCTTCCAGATGCACCGGGGTAGGATAACCCTTGTGCCCACCGATGCCATAACCCGGATAGATGAGTTCGAACGCTGCCATTTCCCGATCCCGACTCACCTTGGCAAGAATCGAGGCGGCAGCGATGGCAGGCACCTTGGAGTCACCCTTTACCACCGGCGCCGAGGGCACCGACAACTGCGGGCAGCGGTTGCCGTCGATAAGCGCCAGTCTGGGCGTGATACTCAACCCCTCAACGGCGCGCTGCATGGCCAGCATCGTGGCGTGGAGGATATTCAGCTGGTCGATCTCTTCGACTTCAGCCCTGGCAATGAACCAGCACAGGGCTTTCTCCTGAATTTCGACGTAGAGCTTTTCGCGCCTGGCTTCGGTCAGTTTCTTCGAATCATTGAGACCGAGAATGGGCCTGGTCGGGTCGAGAATGACGGCGGCGGTTACCACGGCACCGCACAGCGGGCCGCGACCCACTTCATCAACACCCGCCACCAGGTCCTCGACGAGGGTAAAATCCAGACCTGTTTGCATCATGGGCGACCTCACAGTGAAGGCGACCGTCCGAGCAGGCTCAATACCGCATCGGCGGCCTGATTGGACGCATCGCGACGCAGGATCCGGTGAATGGCATCAAAACCGGCGGTCTGCTCGCGACCGTCGTCGATCAATGGCAGCAGCGTACGCGCCAGGGCTTCTGGCGTAGCGTCGTCCTGCAGCAGCTCAGGCACCAGCAGACGCTGGGCCAGCAGGTTCGGCAGCGACACGTAAGGGCTTTTGACCATTCGCTTGAGTATCCAGAAGGTCAGCGGCGCCAGGCGATAGGCAACTACCATGGGGCGCTTGTAAAGCAGCGCCTCCAGGGTCGCGGTGCCGGAGGCGATCAGTACCGCATCGCACGCGGCCAGAGCAACATGCGACTGGCCGTCGAGCAGCGTGACGGGCAGATCACGCCCCTGCAGCAACTGCTCCACCTGAGCCCGTCGCTGCGGGCTGGCGCAGGGCAGTACGAAGCGCAGCTCTGGGCGCCGGGCAAGCAGCCGCTCGGCCGTGTCGAAAAACAACCCGCCCAGACGCCCCACTTCACCGCCCCGGCTGCCCGGCATCAGCGCGACAACCGGCGTCTCCTGCGCCAATCCCAGGCCTGCGCGAGCACCTGCACGATCGGACTCCAGAGGAATTGTGTCTGCCAGCGGATGACCGACAAAACGCACCGGTACGCCCTGCTCTTCGTAGAAACGCGCTTCGAATGGCAACAGGGTCAGCATCAGGTCACAGCCTTCACGAATCTTTAGCACACGCTTCTGACGCCAGGCCCAGACCGACGGGCTGACGTAGTGCACAGTCTTGATCCCGGCGCGACGTAGCTGAAGTTCGATATTGAGCGTGAAGTCAGGCGCGTCAATGCCGATGAAGACGTCCGGCTTTTCATTGATCAGGGTCTGGACCAACAGCTTGCGCCGGGCCAGCAGCTCGCGCAGTCGCCCGAGCACTTCAACCAGCCCCATCACCGACAGGCGCTCCATCGGGAAGGAGGACTGCATGCCTTCGGCTTCCATCAACGGACCGCCGACACCAATGAAGCGGATATCGGGATGGCGCACCTTGAGGGCACGCATCAGACCGGATCCGAGGATATCGCCGGATGCTTCACCCGCGACCAGAGCGATACAGAGTGGACTGGTCATGGTTAGCGAATGATGCCGCGGGTCGACGTCTGAATGGACTGAAGAAATACGGCCACTTCAGGAAACTGCGCCGCAGGCTCTGCCAGATCGGCCAGCGCCTGACCGATGGTCAGCCCCTGGCGATAAACTGTCTTGTAGGCTCTGCGCAGCGCATGAATGGCTTCTTCGGAGAAGCCGCGGCGGCGCATGCCCTCGAAGTTCATGCTGCGCGCCTCGGCCGGGTTGCCAAAGACCGTGACGAACGCCGGTACATCCTTGCCGATCGCAGTGCCCATGCCGGAGAAGCTGTGCGCACCGATGTGGCAGAACTGATGGACCAGGGTAAAGCCGGACAGGATCGCCCAGTCATCCACGTGAACGTGGCCTGCCAGGGCAGTATTGTTGACCAGAATCACGTGGTTGCCGATCACGCTGTCATGCCCGATATGGGCATAGGCCATGATCAGGTTGTGATCGCCCAGCGTGGTTTCGGCACGGTCCTGAACGGTCCCGCGGTGAATGGTCACGCCTTCGCGGATCACATTGTGATCGCCGATGACAAGGCGGGTTTCCTCGCCCTTGTATTTCAGATCAGGCGTGTCCTCACCCACCGATGAAAACTGGTAGATGCGGTTGTGCTTGCCGATTCTGGTTGGCCCCTTGAGGACAACGTGAGGACCGACGACTGTACCCTCGCCAATTTCCACACCGGGTCCGATGATCGACCAGGGGCCGACCTCAACATTGTCGGCCAGAACGGCCGTCGGATCGATGATTGCGCGAGGGTCAATCAAACTCATAGTTTGCGTTCCGCACAAATGATTTCGGCAGAGCAGACTGCCTTGCCATCAACGGTAGCCTTGCATTCGAACTTCCAGATCTGACGCTTGCTGCTCAGGAATTTCGCCTCGAGAACCAGTTGGTCGCCCGGCAGAACCGGCTGACGGAAACGCAGTTTGTCCGAACCGACGAAATAATAGAGCGTACCGTCCGACGGCTTGGAATCGAGCATCTTGAACGCGAGGATACCGGCAGCCTGTGCCATCGCTTCGATGATCAGCACGCCCGGCATGATGGGATGCTCAGGGAAGTGACCGTTGAAAAAAGGCTCATTGACGCTGACATTCTTGTAGGCGCGAATGTTCTTGTTCTCGATATCCAGCTCGGTCACGCGATCCACCAGCAGGAACGGGTAACGATGAGGCAGGTATTCGCGAATTTCTTTGATGTCCATCATTTCGAGGGGAAGCCTGTAGTAAAGATTAGGAGTGCGTCGCGACTGCGCAGCACCCCTCTACATCAAGGAGGCAGTTTATCGACTGAGCACGCTTGATATTAAAAAGGTATCAGCCATCAGATGAGCGATTATCAGCGCAGGTCACCGTCTCTATGGCCTTTTCAAGCTTTTGCAGACGTCGCGCCATATCATCGATCTTGCGCAGACGAGCTGCACTCTTGCGCCACTCGGCGGCCGGCTGCATGGCCGTACCGGACGAGTACGAACCCGGCTCGGTGATGGAATGCGTCACCATCGTCATGCCGGTGATGAAAACGCCATCGCAAATCTCGATATGCCCCACCAGACCGACACCTCCAGCCAGCATGCAATGCTTGCCGATTTTGGTGCTTCCGGAAATGCCGACACACGCAGCCATCGCCGTGTGGTCGCCAATCTGAACGTTGTGAGCAATCTGAATCTGGTTATCCAGTTTCACGCCATTGCCGATGCGCGTGTCAGCCAGTGCACCGCGATCGATCGCCGTATTGACGCCAACCTCGACGTCATCACCGAGGGTGACGCCACCGATCTGTGCAACCTTGTGGTAGATACCTTTATCCTGGGCAAAGCCAAAGCCTTCGCCACCCAGCACAGCACCCGACTGGATGACCACGCGCTTGCCAATGCGCACATCGTGGTAAAGCGTTACCCGCGGGGCCAGCCAGCCGCCTTCACCGATCTCGCAGCGAGCGCCGATGAAGCAGTGAGCACCGATGGTGACACCTGCTGCAATGCGCACACCGCTCTCGATCACAGCAAAAGCGCCAATGCTGGCAGCAGGATCAATCAGTGCATCTGCGGCAATCACTGCCGTCGGATGAACGCCTGCGCTACTTTTAGGCTTGGGATCGAAAAAATGCGAAATGCGTGCGTAGGCCAGATAAGTATCAGGAACCACCAGCGCATTACCGGCGTAACCGTCGGCGTCTGCAGGTTTGAGCAGCACGGCAGTGGCCTGGGTATCGACCAGCAATTTACGGTACTTGGGATTTGCCAGGAAACTGACTTGACCAGGGCCGGCCTCTTGCAAAGTGGCCAGCCCGGTGATTTCGATATCCTTGTCGCCACGTAACGTGGCACCAAGGAACTCGGCCAACTGGCCGAGCTTGATGGTTATGCTCATGGTTACTTCAGCTGGTTCATGCGCTCGATGACCTGGCGAGTCACGTCATACTGTGGCTTGACGTCGATCACCGCACCGCGCTCGAAGACCAGGTCGAAACCACCTTTCTTGATGACTTCTTCTACAGCCTGATCCAGCTTCGGCTTCAACTGCTTGAGCATTTCGCGGTCAGCAACGGCCTTGGCTTCGTTCAGTTCCTTGGACTGGAACTGGAAATCACGGGCCTTTTGCTTGAACTCAAGCTCCAGACGCTCGCGCTCAGGCTGAGCCATCTTGTCGCCACCGCTGACCAGACGATCCTGAATACCCTTGGCGCTGCTTTCCAGGCTTTTCAGCTTGGTCAGTTGCGGGCCGAACTTCTTCTCGGCGTCCACTGCGTAACGCTTGGCAGCGTCCGATTCCAGCAGGGCCATCTGATAGTTCAGTACCGCAATTTTCATGTCGGCAAATGCAGGGCTGGCGACCAGTACGGTGGCCAGCATTACCAGTTGAGTCAACTTACGCACAATACAACTCCTACAAAATTCGTTGCGTTATCAAAGACCAGACGCTTAGAAGGTCTGACCCAGGGAGAATTGGAAGACCTGAGTTTCTGCTTCGTCATCCGGCTTCTTGATCGGCATCGCCAGAGCAAAGCTCAAAGGACCGAGCGCAGTGATCCAGGTGACGCCGATACCCACCGAGCTGGCCATGCCGGAAAGGTCGATGTCGTTGCATTCGACTTTCTTGCCTGACGCGCTTGTTCTGGTCGAGTCGCACTTGGTATCGAAGACATTACCCACGTCCCAGAAAACAGACGTCCGCAAGGAGCGCTGATCCTTGACGAATGGCAGCGGGAACATGACTTCTACGCCACCCTGAACCAGAGCGTTACCGCCGAACGGCAGTGGATCCTGATCCGGGTCCGCCAATGTGCCCGGCTTGGAGCCATTACTTGGCGTACTGCGCGGACCAAGGGTGCTGTCCTTGAAGCCACGTACCGAGTTGAAGCCACCGGCGTAGTAGTTCTCGTAGAACGGCAGACCCGAGGTCGAACCATAGCCGTCGCCATAACCCAGCTCGGTGTGCAGGCGCAGAGTGTAGTTATCAGTGATCGGGTGGAAGTACTGGGCACGGTAATCCAGCTTGAAGAACGACAGGTCGCTACCCGGCAAGGTGGATTCGAACACCAGGCTTTGCGAGTGACCACGGGTCGCCAGAACACCCTTGTTCAGAGTCGATTCAGACCAGCCAACCGAGCCCTTGAAGTTCAGGTACTTGTCGCCTTCCTTCTCGACGAAGTCGAAAATCTCGTCAACGGTGTACTTGCCGGTCTTGATCTCGTCCTGCTGCACGGTCAGACCGTAGGTCAGGCGCGAGGTCTCGCTGATCGGGTAGCCAAGGTTGATACCGGCACCCAGGCTGTCAACCGCATAGCTTGCAACATCAACGTCAAGGTCATCGTAGTTGGTGGTGCGGTAGAACGCGCTGTAACCCAGGCTGACACCGTCCGGCGTGTAGTACGGATCGACGTAGCTGAAGTTGTAACGGCTCTGGTATTCGCTGCGGGTCAGGCCGATGCTGACCTTGTTACCGGTACCCAGGAAGTTGTTCTGGCTGATCGAACCACCAAGGATCAGACCGGCACTTTGCGCAAAGCCGACACTGGCGGTGATCGAACCGGACGCCTGCTCTTCAACGGCGTAGTTCACATCGACCTGATCGTCGGTGCCAGGAACAGGTGGCGTTTCGACGTTGACTTCCTTGAAGAAGCCCAGACGGTCCAGACGGGTTTTCGACTGGTCGATCAGGTAGGTCGATGCCCAGCCGCCTTCCATCTGGCGCATTTCGCGACGCAGCACTTCGTCTTCCGACTTGGTGTTGCCGCGGTAGTTGATACGGTTGACGTAGGCACGCTTGCCCGGGTCGACGACGAAGGTGATATCGACCGTGTGGTCTTCGTTGTTCGGTGTCGGCACGCCGTTGACGTTGGCGAAGGTATAGCCTTCGTTACCCAGACGGCGGGTGATCAGTTCGGACGTCGTGGTCATGACCTTGCGCGAGAACACCTGGCCCGGCTGCACCAGCAACAGGGATTTGACCTGATCTTCAGGGACCTTCAGGTCACCGCTGAGCTTGACCGACTTGACGCTGTACTTCTCGCCTTCATTGATGTTGACGGTGATGTACACGTTCTTCTTGTCGGGCGTGATCGACACCTGGGTCGAGGCGATATCCATGTTGATATAGCCGCGATCGAGGTAGTACGAACGCAGGCGCTCAAGGTCACCCGACAGCTTTTCACGGGCGTACTTGTCGTCATTCTTGAAGAACGACAGCCAGTTGCTGGTCTTGAGCTCGAACAGGTCGGTCAGGTCTTCGTCGGAGAAGACCTTGTTACCCACCACGTTGATGTGCTGAATGGAGGCTACGGTGCCTTCATTGATGTTGATCTTCAGGCCTACGCGGTTGCGCGGCTGAGGAACAACCTCGGCGTCAACCTCGGCAGAGTAACGGCCCTGGGCAACGTATTGACGTTGCAGCTCGTTACGCACGCCTTCGAGGGTGGCACGCTGGAAAATCTCACCTTCGGCCAGACCGGACTGTTTCAGCCCCTTCATCAGGTCCTCGGTGGAAATGGCCTTGTTACCCTCGATTTCGATACTCGCAACCGAAGGGCGCTCGACGACGTTGATGACGAGCACGTTGCCGTCGCGACCCAGCTGGATATCTTGAAAGAAACCGGTTTTAAACAGCGAACGGGTAGCATCGACCAAACGACCATCGTCCGCCTGCTCGCCTACGTTCAGCGGCAGTGCGCCAAAGACACTGCCGGCGGAAACCCGCTGCAGGCCGTTGACACGGATATCGGAGATGGTGAAGGACTCGGCGTGAACTTCAGCGATCATCAGTGCGGAAAGAACCGCAGTTAGCAGCAGACGTTTCATGAAGTCCTTTCTTATTCCAACTGGCAATAAACAAACTGCCGCAAAATGCGGCAGATTCGCAACTCGGCAACGCTTTACAGTCGGCCCAGATCGTTGACCAGCGCGAGCAACATTACGCCCACTACCAGACTAATACCGATCTGCGCCCCCCAACCTTGAACCTTTTCCGAAAGGGGACGACCACGCGCCCACTCGATCAGATAAAACAGCAAATGCCCCCCGTCCAGGACGGGAATGGGCAGCAGATTCAGAACACCCAGGCTAATACTCAGATAAGCGAGGAAGTTCAGAAAATCTCCGATGCCCGACTGGGCCGAAGCGCCCGCCACTTTAGCAATGGTTATCGGTCCACTCAAGTTTTTTACCGAGAGCTCGCCGAACAACATTTTCTTCAGCGAGTCCAGGGTCAGCACACTCATGTTCCAGGTGCGCTTCACACCCTCGGCCATCGCCGCGAAAGGCCCGTAGCTGACCTCGCGCAGCATTTCCGGTGGCCAATCGACAGCTTTCACACCAGCCCCCAGGTAACCCGCGGCAGCCTTGCCCTCGCCCTTGGCCGCGAGGGTCACCGGCACGTCCATTTGCACCCCGTCGCGCTCGATGCGCAGCGAAATCTTCGCTTCGGGACGCTCGCGCACCCGATCGACAACCTGTTGCCACTCATCGAGCGGCTGACCGTCCATCGCAACGAGACGATCACCCGTTTTGAGCCCTGCGCTCTGCGCCGGACCTTTCGGATCGATTTCCGCCAGCACCGGCAACAGCGCCGGACGCCACGGGCGAATACCCAGCGACTTGATCGGATCAGGCTCTTCTGCGCCTCTCAGCCAGTCACTCAGTACCAACTGACGAGACGTGTCGACCGTAGAACCCTGGTCCCTGACTTTCAACGCGATGGTACCGCTTTCACCCAGACGGCGGACCAGTTGCAGATTGACCCCGGCCCAACCCGAAGTAGGCTCGCCATCGACAGCAACGATTTCCTGTCCGGCCGTCAGGCCAGCCTGCTGGGCGATGCTTCCGGACTCGACTGCGCCGATAACGGGGCGCACCTGCTCGCTGCCCATCATCGCCAGCACCCAGAAAAATGCGATGGCCAGGATGAAATTGGCAGTCGGGCCGGCAATCACGATCGCGATGCGCTGCCCTACTGTCTTGCGGTTGAACGACTGGTCAGCGAGTTCGGGCGGAACATTGCCTTCGCGCTCGTCGAGCATCTTCACATAGCCGCCCAGAGGAATGGCAGCGACGACGTACTCGGTGCCCTGCCGGTCATGCCAGCGCAGCAGAGGCGTGCCGAAGCCTACCGAGAAACGCAGCACCTTGACGCCACAGCGGCGCGCCACCCAGAAGTGGCCGAATTCGTGGAAGGTCACCAGCACACCCAGAGCAATCAGGGTGCCGAGAATCATGTATAAAGCGCTCATCAGCCTTCTCCGGGTACCGACTGGTCGGCCAGTGTGTTAATCATTGCAGGCCTCCAGGCCCGCCGTTGACGCACCACATCAACCCTTTCACTCACATCCTGACGGGTTGTCAGATCGCTATCGCCCGTGTCTTTCAAGCCATTGGCCCGCCAGCAAACGCGCTTTTGCATCGGCGGCGAACACCGCTTCGAGCCCTTCGACCGCGGTGACAGGCTCATGATCCAGAACCTCTTCGATAATACCGGCGATTTCCAGGTAGCGGATACGCCCATCGAGGAATGCCGCGACGGCCACTTCATTGGCCGCGTTGAGCATGGCAGGTGCACTGCCTCCAGCCTCTGCCGCCTGTCGGGCCAGCCGCAGGCAAGGGAATCGCTCCTCGTCCGGCGCCTGAAAATCAAGCTGACCGATACGAAACAGGTCCAGTGGCGCAACGCCAGAGTCTACACGCGCAGGCCATGCCAATGCATTGGCGATGGGCGTACGCATGTCGGGATTGCCCAATTGAGCCAGCACCGAGCCATCGACATAATCGACCAGCGAGTGAATCACGCTTTGCGGGTGAATGACCACCTCGACCTGATCCGGCCGCGCATCGAACAGCCAGCAGGCTTCGATCAGCTCAAGCCCCTTGTTCATCATGGTTGCCGAATCGACGGAGATCTTGCGCCCCATCGACCAGACCGGATGGGCACAGGCCTGCTCCGGCGTGACATTCTGCAACTGCTCCAGCGGCGTTTCGCGAAACGGCCCGCCCGAGGCAGTCAACATGATCCGCCGGACGCCAACGGCACCCAGCCCGCGAGCGAAATCGCCGGGCAGGCACTGGAAGATCGCATTGTGCTCGCTGTCTATGGGCAACAGCACAGCGCCATTTTGCCGAACAGCCTGCATGAACAGGGCGCCGGACATGACCAGCGCTTCCTTGTTGGCCAGCAATACTTTCTTGCCCGCCTCTACCGCAGCCAAGGTCGGGCGCAAGCCGGCAGCCCCGACAATGGCGGCCATGACTGCATCGACCCGAGGGTCTGCGGCCACTTCGCACAGACCGCCCTCGCCGACCAGCACCCGGGTATCGAGCCCGGCCGCTGCCAGGTCGTCCTGCAGTTTGCGAGCGACCACCTGATCCGGCACTACGGCGTACTGCGGTGTGTGCCTGATGCACAAGGCCAGCAATTCATCCAGACGACTGTAACCGGTGAGCGCGAACACTTGATAAAGCGCTGGATGACGGGCGACCACATCCAGAGTGCTCAGCCCTATGGAACCGGTTGCGCCCAGAATGGTGATTTGTTGCGGACCACTCACATGACACCCCAGTCAGCGGCCCAGAGCAGAACGGCAAATACCGGAATGGCCGCCGTCAGGCTGTCGATGCGGTCCAGTACTCCGCCGTGTCCAGGCAGCAGATTGCTGCTGTCCTTGACCCCGGACTGGCGCTTGAACATGCTTTCGGTCAGGTCGCCAATCACCGAGATGAATACGATCACCGCCGCACCAAAGAGCGCCGCGATGAACTGCGCAACCGTCCAGTCGCGGGAAAAACCTACTGCTGCGGTGATGCCCAGACTGACCACCAGACCGCCATATACGCCCTCCCAGCTCTTGCCAGGGCTCACCTTGGGCGCCAGCTTGCGCTTGCCAAAAGCCTTGCCGGAAAAATAAGCGCCGATGTCGGCGGCCCAGACCAGCACCATCACCGACAGAATCAACCAGTTACCCAGTGGCCACTGCTTGATCAGGACCAGACCCTGCCATGCAGGCAGCAGAATCAGAAGGCCGATGACCAGCTTGCACGCTGCACTTGCCCAGTGACTGCTGGAGTCCGGATAGGTAAGGACCAGAAAGGTCGCCACACCCCACCAGATGACGGCAGCAACCAGCACCCAGGGCTCCAGCCCTGGCAGCAGGTACATGAGGAAAAGCAGAACAGCGACCACAGCCGCATAGCCGATACGCATCGACTGCGCGGCAAAACCTGCGAGCCGCGCCCATTCCCAGGCACCCAGAACGACGACGACCCCGATGAACAGGGCGAAGTACATGCCGGTCAGCAGGAAAAACCCGCACAAGGCGATCGGCAACAGAATGAGTGCCGTGATGATCCGTTGTTTCAGCATTAAGCCCGGGCTCCAGCTTCTACCTGTTCGCTGGTTTTACCGAAGCGACGTTGGCGAGAAGCGAAATCTGCCAGCGCGGCGCGCATGGCATCGTGTTTGAAGTCCGGCCAGAACAGGTCGGAGAAGTACAGCTCGGCGTAGGCCAGCTGCCAAAGCAGAAAATTGCTGATGCGGTGTTCGCCGCCGGTGCGGATGCACAGATCCGGCAACGGCAGGTCGCCGGTGGCCAGGCAGGTCTGCAACAACTGAGGAGTAATGTCCTCCGGCTGCAAGTGCCCGGCCTGAACCTCACGCGCCAGCCGCTGGGCAGCCTGCGCGATGTCCCACTGCCCACCGTAGTTGGCAGCGATCTGCAGCACGAAACGGCTGTTGCCGGAGGTGCGCACTTCCGCCTCGCGCATGGCAGCCTGAAGCTCAGGATGAAAGCGTGAGCGGTCGCCGATAATTCGCAGGCTGATCTCGTTTTCGTTCAGGCGCTTGGTTTCACGGCGCAGCGCCGTGAAAAACAGCTCCATCAACGCACCCACCTCTTCGGCCGGGCGCTGCCAGTTTTCACTGGAGAACGCGAACAGTGTCAGCACTTCGACCCGCGCTTCGGCGCAGACCTCGATAACGGCCCGCACGGCATCGACGCCGGCCTTATGGCCTGCAACGCCTGGCAGCAGGCGCTTCTTGGCCCAGCGATTATTACCATCCATGATAATCGCAACATGGCGCGGCACCGAAGACGGCACGGCCGGTTTTATCTTTTCCATGAAAGCGTCCGAAACCTTAAACAGCCATCAGATCGGCTTCTTTCTGCTTGACCGCAACTTCGATTTCCGCCACGAACTTGTCAGTCAGCTTCTGTACGTCGTCAGCCGCACGACGCTCTTCGTCTTCGCTGATTTCCTTCTCCTTGACCAGGTCTTTCAACTGGCTCAAGGCGTCACGGCGGATGTTACGGACGGCCACACGGGCATCTTCTGCAGCATCGCGCGCCTGCTTGGTGAAGCCCTTGCGGGTTTCTTCGGTCAGCGCCGGCATGGAGATCAGCAGCAACTCACCCAGGTTGGTCGGATTGAAGCCCAGACCGGAGCTCTGGATGGCCTTGTCGACAGCAGCGAGCATGTTGCGCTCGAACGCCACGACCTGAAGGGTACGCGAGTCCTTGACGGTCACGTTGGCCACCTGGCTCAGCGGGGTATCGGCGCCGTAGTAAGGAACCATCACACCACCCAGGATGCTCGGATGCGCCTTGCCGGTACGGATACGGGTGAAGGCATGGGTCAGCGACTCCAGACTCTTCTGCATACGGGTCTGAGCATCTTTCTTGATTTCGTTGATCATTATTGTGCTTCCTCGATCAGGGTCCCTTCAGCGCCACCATGGACGATATTCAGAAGGGCACCCGGCTTGTTCATGTTGAAGACGCGCAATGGCATCTTGTGATCGCGACACAGGCAGATTGCGGTCAGATCCATCACACCCAGCTTGCGATCCAGCACTTCATCGTAGGTCAGATGATCGAACTTCTCGGCATTCGGGTCCTTGAACGGATCTGCGGTGTACACACCATCCACCTTGGTGGCCTTGAGCACTACATCGGCGTCGATCTCGATCGCGCGCAGGCAGGCAGCCGAATCGGTGGTAAAGAACGGATTACCGGTGCCGGCGGCAAAAATCACCACTTCCTTGGCGCTGAGATGGCGCATGGCCTTACGGCGATCATAATGATCGGTCACACCCACCATGGAAATGGCCGACATCACGATGGCAGTGATATTAGCGCGCTCCAGCGCATCGCGCATTGCCAGGGCGTTCATCACAGTGGCCAGCATGCCCATGTGATCGCCTGTCACCCGATCCATGCCCGCAGCACTCAAGGCCGCGCCACGGAACAGGTTGCCGCCGCCAATCACCAGACCGACCTGAACGCCGATACCGACCAGCTGGCCGACTTCCAGCGCCATGCGATCCAGCACCTTCGGGTCGATGCCGAACTCTTCCGAGCCCATGAGGGCCTCACCGCTAAGCTTGAGTAGAATGCGTTTATAGCGAGCCTGATAACCACTGCCCTGCTGAGCCATTGCGAATCTCTCCTGCGGCGTTTTCTGAAAAAAATCTGTGCGGGCTATTTCAAGCCTGCGCTTACTTTAGCTTGACGCTTTGCGCGCGTCGGGAGAATGCAGCCTTGTGAGCACAATCTCCAAGGAAAATTTCCTTTTCCCTTTCGACAAAGAGGCCGCACGCGTGAGCGGGCAGCCTCTTTGGGGCGACAGTTGAAAAACCGTCTTACTGCTTGGCGGCAGCCAGTTGAGCAGCCACTTCGTCAGCGAAGTTATCAACTGGCTTCTCGATGCCGTCGCCTACTTTGAAGTAGGTGAAGGAAACGATTTCAGCGCCGGCTTTCTTGGCCAGATCACCGACCTTGACTTCCGGGTTCTTGACGAAGGCTTGCTCAACCAGGCTGGCTTCTGCCAGGAACTTGGTGATACGACCGCCAACCATTTTTTCAACGATTTCAGCTGGCTTGCCTTTGATCTTGTCTTCGTTCAGTTGCAGGAAGACATTCTTCTCGCGCTCGATCGCTTCGGCAGAAACTTCCGAAGGGAACAGGAACTCTGGGTTGCTTGCCGCGACGTGCATGGCGATATCCTTGGCCAGCTCGACGTCGCCACCTTTAAGGGTAACAACCACGCCGATCTTGTTGCCGTGCAGGTAAGTACCTACGACGTCACCTTCGATACGCTTCAAGCGACGGATGTTGACGTTTTCGCCAACCTTGCCGACCAGTACCAGACGTGCAGCTTCCTGAGCTTCGATCAACGGAGCGACATCAGTCAGCTTGTCAGCGAAGGCTTTTTCGACGCTTGCAGCAACGAAAGCCTTGAAGTCGTCCTGCAGGGCCAGGAAGTCGGTCTGCGAGTTGACTTCGATGATGACAGCAGCCTTGCCGTCGTCCTTGATGGCGATAGCGCCTTCAGCAGCCACGTTGCCTGCTTTCTTGGCGGCCTTGATGGCGCCGGAAGCACGCATGTCGTCGATTGCTTTTTCGATGTCGCCGCCAGCCTTGGTCAAGGCCTTTTTGCAATCCATCATGCCTTCGCCGGTACGCTCGCGCAGTTCTTTGACCAACGCTGCAGTAATCTCTGCCATTTCAAAATCCTCTTGGATAGGTCTTCAACCATTCCACCCGACAGGCCGGGCGTGCAATTCTTGAAAAATCAGGGTGGCAGCAACACATGACAGCGAGGTCATGGCTACAGACCGACAAATCATTTCCTAGGTGGCAAAAAGGGGGCTAAGCCCCCTTTTCGCGTACTGAGTAAACGCCAGGCGTTTGTACTCAGCCTTCTACAGCAGCTGCAGCTGGAGCTTCTTCGACAAAGACGTCGGTGCCGCCAGCAACATTGTTACGACCACGGATAACAGCATCAGCCATCGAACCCATGTACAGCTGGATGGCGCGGATTGCGTCATCGTTGCCAGGGATGATGTAGTCAACGCCTTCCGGGCTGCTGTTGGTATCGACGACGCCGATAACCGGGATGCCCAGCTTGTTGGCTTCGGTGATCGCGATGCGCTCGTGATCAACGTCGATAACGAACAGAGCGTCCGGCAGACCGCCCATGTCCTTGATACCACCCAGGCTGCGATCCAGTTTTTCCAGATCACGGGTACGCATCAGGGCTTCTTTCTTGGTCAGCTTGGCGAAAGTACCGTCTTCAGCCTGTACTTCCAGCTCGCGCAGACGCTTGATCGACTGACGGATGGTCTTGAAGTTGGTCAGCATGCCGCCCAACCAGCGATGGTCGACGTACGGCGAACCGCAACGTGCTGCTTCTTCAGCAACGATCTTGCCAGCGGAACGCTTGGTGCCGACGAACAGAATCTTGTTTTTGCCCGAAGCCAGGCGCTCAACGAAAGTCAGCGCTTCGTTGAACATAGGCAGGGTTTTTTCAAGGTTGATGATGTGAATCTTGTTACGCGCGCCGAAAATGTATTTACCCATTTTCGGATTCCAGTAACGGGTCTGGTGGCCGAAGTGGCAACCAGCCTTCAGCATATCGCGCATATTGACTTGGGACATAAATAGTTCCTTGATAAGTCGGGTTAGGCCTCCACGTATCCCAATGACCAACCAATGGCATCTGCCAAGGGCACCCAGGTCATCGTGTCGACACGTGTGTGGGTTTGTGCTTCAAGGACGGACCTTGGAAAGCGGCGCATTTTATATCATAAAAGGGAAGAGAACGGAACTCCCATCAAGTGCTTGTTTTGCGGTGACTTTGCAGTTGCATGGACGGCCTATAGAAGGAAGCGATGATTACCCGGCACCGGTGGTCTGATAGAATTGCGCCTTTGCGCACCCACCGCGTGCCTGCCACGCCGAGAGAATTCGTATGACCATCACCCTCAAAACCCCGGAAGACATCGAAAAGATGCGCATCGCCGGTCGCCTGGCCGCCGATGTTCTGGAAATGATAGCGCCGCACGTCAAGCCCGGTGTGACCACCGAAGAGCTGGACCGCCTTTGCCATGACTATATTGTCAACGAACAGAAGGCGATCCCGGCCCCGCTGAACTACAAGGGCTTTCCCAAATCGATCTGCACCTCGATCAACCAGGTGGTCTGCCACGGTATCCCGAGCGACAAGAAGCTGAAGGACGGTGACTCGCTGAACATCGACGTTACCGTCATCAAGGACGGCTACCATGGCGACACCAGCAGGATGTTCCATGTCGGCACCGTTCCGGTATGGGCCGAGCGCCTGTCGAAGGTAACTCAGGAGTGCCTGTACAAGGCCATCGAAATCGTCAAACCCGGCACTCGCCTGGGTGACATCGGTGCCGTCATCCAGAAACACGCTGAAAAGAACGGCTTCTCCGTGGTTCGTGAGTTCTGCGGCCATGGCATCGGCAAGGTGTTTCATGAAGAGCCGCAGGTGATGCACTTTGGCGAGGCCGGAACCGGTATCGAGTTGCAGGAAGGCATGACCTTCACCATCGAACCGATGATCAACCAGGGTCGCCCTGAAACCAAGATTCTCGGCGATGGCTGGACGGCGATCACCAAGGACCGCAAGCTCTCGGCGCAATGGGAGCACACGCTGCTGGTGACCGCTGACGGTTACGAAATCTTCACCTTGCGCAGCGATGACACCATTGCCCAAAAGGCTCCCTGACCCGATCATGCCCGGCTGAACGCCCGCCCGTCACTTGCACAGCCCGACACGAGGAATACTGCTCAATGCCGCAAGTAGATCCAGACTTGTTCGATCGAGGCCAGTTCCAGGCCGAACTGGCCTTGAAAGCCAGCCCCATCGCTGCGTTCAAGAAGGCCATCCGCCGAGCGAGAGACGTCCTTGATGAGCGCTTCAGGTCGGGCCGTGACATTCGACGACTGATCGAGGACCGGGCATGGTTTGTCGATAACATCCTGCAAAAGGCCTGGGATCAGTTCGAATGGAGTGAAGACGCCGATATCGCGCTTCTGGCAGTGGGTGGCTACGGGCGCGGCGAGCTGCATCCTTACTCGGACATCGATCTGCTGATCCTGCTGGACAGCGATGACCACGAAGTTTTCCGCGAGCCTATCGAGCGGTTTCTGACCCTGCTGTGGGACATCGGCCTGGAAGTCGGACAAAGCGTACGCTCGGTCAACGAGTGCGCACAGGAAGGCCGCGCCGACCTGACCGTGATCACCAATCTGATGGAAAGTCGCACCATCGCCGGCCCCGAACACCTGCGCCAGCGCATGCTGGAGGTCACCAGCACCGAGCATATGTGGCCGAGCAAGGAGTTTTTCCTCGCCAAACACGCGGAACAGAAAAAACGCCACCACAAGTACAACGACACCGAATACAACCTGGAACCCAACGTCAAGGGCTCTCCGGGTGGCCTGCGCGATATTCAGACCATCCTCTGGGTCGCGCGGCGTCAGTACGGCACGCTGAACCTGCACGCACTGGCAGGCGAAGGCTTCCTGCTGGGCAGCGAAAACGCCCTGCTCGCCTCCTCCCAAGAGTTTTTGTGGAAAGTGCGTTACGCGCTGCACATGCTGGCCGGACGCTCCGAGGACCGGCTTCTGTTCGATTATCAGGTACGCATCGCCGGGTTGCTGGGCTATGAAGACAATGATGCCAAGCTGGCCATAGAGCGCTTCATGCAGAAGTACTACCGGGTGGTCATGAGCATCGCCGAACTCAGCGATCTGATCATCCAGCATTTCGAAGAAGTGATTCTTTCCGACGACAGCGGCACACCACAGCCGATCAATTCACGCTTTCAGCTGCACGATGGCTATATAGAAGCCACCCACCCGAACGTCTTCAAGCGCACCCCGTTTGCCATGATCGAAATCTTCGTGCTCATGGCCCAGCATCCGGAAATAAAGGGTGTACGTGCCGACACCATTCGCTTGCTGCGTGAACATCGGCACCTGATCAACGACGAGTTCCGCAACGATATTCGCAACACCAGCCTGTTCATCGAGTTGTTCAAGTGCGAAATAGGCATTCATCGCAACCTGCGGCGGATGAACCGCTACGGCATTCTCGGCCTGTACCTGCCGGAGTTCGGCCATATCGTCGGTCAGATGCAGCATGACCTGTTTCACATCTATACCGTCGATGCGCACACGCTGAATCTGATCAAGCACCTGCGCAAGCTGCAATACACCGAAGTGTCCGAGAAATTTCCGCTGGCCAGCAAGATCATGGGCCGCCTGCCCAAGCCGGAGCTGATCTACCTGGCCGGGCTTTATCACGACATCGGCAAGGGTCGTGGCGGTGATCACTCGGAGCTGGGCGCCATCGATGCGCAGGCGTTCGGTGCGCGCCATCATCTGCCTGCCTGGGACACCCGGCTTATTGTCTGGCTGGTGAGCAACCACCTGGTGATGTCGACCACCGCCCAGCGCAAGGACCTTTCCGATCCGCAGGTCATCCACGACTTTGCCCAGTTCGTGGGCGACGAAGTGCATCTGGATTATCTGTATGTGCTGACCGTCGCCGACATCAACGCGACCAATCCGACGCTCTGGAACTCATGGCGCGCCAGCCTGTTGCGTCAGCTGTACACCGAGACCAAGCGGGCCTTGCGCCGCGGCCTGGAAAACCCGGTCGACCGCGAAGAACAGATTCGCCGCACACAGACTGCCGCACTGGATATTCTGGTACGCAACGGCACCGATCCTGATGACGTCGAGCAACTCTGGTCAGCACTGGGCGATGATTACTTCCTGCGCCACACCGCCGGCGACGTGGCCTGGCATAGCGATGCGATTCTGCAGCAACCAGCCGACGGCGGTCCGCTGGTGCTGATCAAGGAAACCACGCAGCGTGAATTCGAGGGCGGCACGCAGATCTTCATTTACGCCCCGGATCAGCATGACTTCTTCGCGGTTACCGTGGCGGCGATGGACCAGCTGAACCTGAACATTCACGACGCACGCATTATTACTTCCAGCAGCAAATTCACACTCGACACCTACATCGTCCTCGACCATGAGGGCGGTTCGATCGGCAACAACCCGGAGCGCATTCAGGACATCCGCGAAGGCCTGACCGAAGCCCTGCGCAACCCGGATGATTACCCGACAATCATCAAGCGCCGCGTGCCACGTCAGCTCAAGCACTTTGCCTTCGCACCGCAAGTCACCATTCATAACGACGCCCAGCGTCCGGTGACGGTACTCGAGTTGCTGGCACCGGACCGTCCAGGCCTGCTGGCGCGCATCGGCAAGATCTTCCTGGAGTTCGACCTGTCCCTGCAGAACGCCAAGATTGCAACGCTGGGCGAGCGCGTGGAAGACGTGTTCTTCATCACCGACGCCAACAATCACCCGCTGTCCGATCCACAACTGTGCCGCCAGTTGCAGGATGCGATCGTCAAGCAACTGAGCGTCAACTCAGAGCCGGGCAACGATTTGCGGATCAGCATATGAATACTTGGCCATACGAATCGACTCAACGCAGCTCATTGAGGAACACGTTCCATGAATAACGCCATGCAACTGCTTCAGCCTTACCCTTTCGAGAAGCTGCGCGCCTTGCTGGCCGGCGTGACACCCAACCCGGAAAAGCGTCCGGTAGCACTGTCCATCGGCGAACCGAAGCACCGCTCTCCCGATTTCGTTGCCAAAGCACTGGCAGACAACCTCGATCAGATGGCGGTTTACCCGACCACGCTGGGTATTCCTGCGCTGCGCGAAGCCATTGCCGGCTGGTGCAGCCGTCGATTCGGCGTGCCACAGGGCTGGCTCGATCCGGCGCGCAATGTATTACCGGTCAACGGCACGCGCGAAGCGCTGTTCGCCTTCACCCAGACCGTAGTCAATCGCAGTGATGACGGCCTGGTGATCAGCCCGAATCCGTTTTACCAGATCTATGAAGGCGCCGCGTTTCTGGCCGGAGCCCAACCGCACTACCTGCCATGCCTGAGCGATAACGGGTTCAATCCCGATTTCGATGCCGTCAGCCCGGACATCTGGAAGCGTTGCCAGATCCTCTTTCTGTGCTCACCAGGCAACCCGACCGGGGCACTGATTCCGGTTGAAACCCTGAAAAAGCTCATCGCCCTGGCCGACGAACATGACTTTGTCATTGCTGCGGACGAGTGCTACAGCGAGCTGTACTTCGATGAGCAGACTCCGCCACCGGGCCTGCTCAGCGCCTGCGTCGAGCTGGGCCGCGAGGATTTCAAACGCTGCGTGGTCTTCCACAGCCTGTCCAAGCGTTCCAATCTGCCGGGCCTGCGCTCAGGTTTTGTGGCGGGTGACGCCCAGATCCTCAAGGCCTTCCTGCTGTATCGCACCTATCACGGCTGCGCCATGCCGGTTCAGACTCAACTGGCCAGCATCGCCGCCTGGAATGATGAGGAGCACGTACGCGCCAACCGTGATCTGTACCGGGAAAAGTTCGCTGCGGTGCTCGACATCCTGACCCCGGTGCTCGACGTTCAACGCCCGGACGGCGGCTTTTACCTGTGGCCGAACGTCGGTACCGATGACGCTGCATTTTGCCGCGATCTGTTCGTCGATCAGCACGTCACTGCAGTACCGGGCTCGTACCTTTCCCGCGAAGTGGATGGCGTCAACCCTGGCGCAGGCCGGGTGCGTCTTGCGCTCGTGGCCCCGTTGGCCGAATGCATCGAAGCGGCCGAACGTATCCGCGCATTCCTGAGCAAGTAAAAGCCGAATCCAAAAAAATCGTCCCGCCGCATGCAATGTGCGGCGGGGTAATTAGTTACCACCTCCAGCCCCCTGCGTGAACGTACCCTCACCCTTCATTTTTAATGCTTCCAGACACGAAGCGAACTACCATGAAGGCCACTCCCATGACCGCACCCGCTGTTACCCAAGGCGTAAAACTGCCCGCATCCTGCTGCATGCGCAGCGCTGGAAATCACCAGGCTTCGTATGATGCAGCGATTCGCGAAAACCCCGCCAACGCGCCGATCACCCCTGCTTACCCATCGGAAACCGGCGCCGACACCAGCCAGTCAGGTCGCCAGGCGCGCCTGCTGGTTTCGTTCAGCAAATACTGGGCTCGCGGGCGAACCCTGAAAGTTCTTTTTTTGAAGAATCCTCCTGTCAGCCTGACAGCACCCATCGTCGAGGCCGCCCGCAAGTGGCTGCCGCACATAAACCTGAAATTCGAGTTCGTGACGGACGGGGCGAGTGATATCCGAATTGGCTTCAATGAACATCTGAACTGGAGCGCCATAGGCACCGATACCCTGCTGGCCGGACCTGATGAGGCTACGATGGAGTTCAACCTAAAAGAGCTGTACACGGCGGACCTGAAGCCGATGCCGGAATTGACGCGCATCGTACTGCATGAATTCGGGCACGCCTTGGGCGCGGTTCACGAGCATCAGCATCCACAGGCAAACATCCCCTGGAACGAGCCGCTCTTGCGCTCACTGCTTTCGCAAACCGGGTTGAGCGACGAAGAGATCAATACCAATTTTTTCGACAGGTACGAGGCCGCAGACTTCCACCACTCGGCTTACGACCGTGATTCGATCATGCATTTCGATATCCCCAACGGCCTGACCCTCGGCGACTTCGAGATCATCAATGTGGGCAAGACGCTCAGCAGCAATGACATCGCCGTGATGGGCGCTATCTACGCGGACCGTGGCAACTCGAAATTTGAAACGCTCTGACGGAGAGCGTCCTGACACGTGTTGATCATGCGGCAATCAACAGCGCGCCATACGTCCCCAACGTGTGGCGTGACCGCCCGAAAAAGTGCTGACTACTGTCGGGTCCGCAGCTTTTCAGCCACCCAGCCGACTGCCCAGCTGACGGGGTCATGAGACTGCATGGGCAGCAACGGCTTTCCTTCACGGGCAGCCAGCCGGCCCTGAGCTTCGGCTTCACCGTGAATCCAGATGGTACTTTGCTTGAATCCCTCGGCACGTTGACGCTCCCTGTAATAACGTTGCCGGACAAGCGCATCCTGACGCTTCTTCTCTTGCTCAGACATAACGCACCCAAACTTCAAATGACGGGTAATAATTGCCCGCTGCAGCCAGCGACTCAAGCGTGAGCGGGTGAAGTTTTCTTAATGATGGTTAGCCTTATTATCTAATTTTCGTTCAGTCACCGTACTGGCTCTGTCATAACACTGAACGGACTGACGTGGCATAATAGCCGGCTAAATTGCGAGGAGAGGACGTGGGGAGTATCGAGCAAGATCAGCCACCCCACCTTAAACAATGACTTACACTCTATTTGGCATCAAAGCCTGCGACACGATGAAAAAGGCTCGTACCTGGCTCGATGAGCATTCGGCGAGCTACGAATTTCACGACTACAAGACCCAGGGCATCGACCGTGAGCACCTCGAGCAGTGGTGCAATGAACACGGATGGCAGGTTGTGCTGAACCGCGCAGGCACGACCTTTCGCAAGCTCGAAGACGGACAAAAGGCCGATCTCGACCAGGCGAAAGCCATAGAACTGATGCTCGCGCAGCCGTCCATGATCAAGCGCCCGGTGCTTGATCTGGGCGATAAAACCCTGATCGGCTTCAAGCCTGACCTGTATGCAGCGGCTTTACAGTAAGCCAGAGCGCTACTGAAAGCCCCTTGATAAAGCCACGAGGTATTTACATGTCCACCACCCTGTTCAGCCTGGCCTTCGGCGTCGGCACCCAAAATCGTCAAGGCGCATGGCTTGAAGTATTTTATGCTCAGCCTCTGATCAATCCTTCTGCGGAACTGGTCGCGGCTATCGCACCGGTTCTGGGTTACACCGGCGGCAACCAGGCGATCACCTTTAATGTCGACATGGCCTACAAGCTGGCCGAAGCGGCCAAATCCGTGGACGCTACTCAAGCCGCACTGCTGACTCGTCTGGCCGAAAGCCAGAAGCCACTGGTCGCGACCCTGCTGGCTGAAGACGCCACACTGACGTCGACTCCCGAGGCGTACCTCAAGCTGCATCTGCTGTCGCACCGTCTGGTCAAGCCGCACGGTCTGAACCTGGCAGGTATCTTCCCGCTGCTGCCAAACGTGGCCTGGACCAGCCAGGGCGCGGTCGATCTGGCCGAACTGGCCGAACGTCAGCTCGAAGCACGCCTCAAGGGCGAGCTGCTGGAAGTGTTCTCGGTCGACAAATTCCCGAAAATGACCGATTACGTCGTGCCGAGCGGCGTCCGTATCGCTGACAGCGCTCGCGTGCGCCTGGGCGCCTACATCGGCGAAGGCACCACGGTCATGCACGAAGGCTTCGTCAACTTCAATGGCGGCACCGAAGGCCCGGGCATGATCGAAGGCCGCGTTTCCGCTGGCGTATTCGTCGGCAAGGGCTCGGATCTGGGCGGCGGCTGCTCGACCATGGGTACGCTGTCCGGTGGTGGCAACATCATCATCAAGGTCGGTGAAGGCTGCCTGATCGGTGCCAACGCCGGCATCGGCATCCCGCTGGGTGATCGCAACACCGTTGAGTCGGGCCTGTACGTGACCGCAGGTACCAAAGTCGCGCTGCTCGACGAAAACAATGAGCTGGTCAAGATCGTCAAGGCCCGCGAGCTGGCGGGTCAGACCGACCTGTTGTTCCGTCGCAACTCTCAGACCGGCGCGGTGGAATGCAAAACCCACAAGTCGGCCGTCGAGCTGAACGAAGCACTGCACGCTCATAACTGATGCTGTGTGCGGGTTCAAGGCTGCTGGCTTTGAACCCGCCTCCACACGCTGGACGAACAATGCCCCTCTTCTCTCCCTGGCGTGGCGACTTCCCCGCCATCGCCGCCCTGCAACGGCAAGGCCAGACTTATCTGGACAACGCCGCCACGACGCAAAAGCCCCAGGCGCTGATCGACGCCCTGACTCATTACTATGCCAACGGTGCCGCCAATGTGCATCGTGCCCAGCATCTGCCCGGCGCACACGCCACTCAAGCGTTCGAGGCCAGCCGTGGCAAGGCCGCCCGCTGGCTGAATGCCGGCGAGAACGGCCAGATCATCTTCACTCACGGCGCGACGTCTGCGCTGAACCTGCTGGCCTACGGGCTGGAACATGAATTCGCGGCGGGCGACGAAATCGCCATCAGCGCGCTGGAACATCACGCCAATCTGCTGCCATGGCAGCAACTGGCTCAGCGTCGCGGCCTGAAACTGGTGGTTCTGCCGCTGGATATCGATGGCGTGATCGACTGCGACGCGGCAGCCAACCTGATCGGACCGCGCACACGTCTGCTCGCCGTCACCCAGCTCTCCAACGTGCTCGGCACCTGGCAACCGCTCGCTCGTCTTATCGCACTTGCCAAGACCCAAGGCGCCATTACCGTCGTGGACGGCTCACAGGGCGTGGTGCACGGACGCCACGATGTGCAGGCGCTGGGCTGCGATTTTTATGTGTTTTCCAGCCACAAACTGTATGGCCCAGAAGGACTCGGCGTGCTTTACGGGTGCAACGAGGCGCTGCCCAGCCTCGCGCACTGGCAGTTCGGCGGCGAGATGGTGCTGACAGCCGATTATCAGCACGCGAAATTTCGTCCGGCACCCCTGGGTTTCGAGGCCGGCACCCCGCCCATCGCCAGTGTGATCGGTCTGGGCGCTACGCTGGCCTATCTGGACAGCCTCGATCATCAGGCGGTCGCAGAACATGAAGCCAGACTGCACCGTCGCCTGCTTGAGGGCCTGCAACAGCGTGATGGCATCCAGGTTCTGGGCTCGCCGGATCTGGCACTGGTCAGCTTCGTCGTCGACGATGTTCACAATGCTGATGTGGCTCACCTGCTGACCGAACAGGGCATTGCCGTACGTGCCGGTCATCATTGCGCGATGCCGCTGTTCAAGACCCTTGGCCTGCCCGGCGCGATTCGCGTGTCACTGGCGCTGTACAACGATTCGGACGATCTGCTGCAGTTCTTCAGCGCACTGGATCAGGCACTGGAGCTGCTTCGATGAGTCTGCCGCCATTGGCGCAAACTGCGCTCGACAGTTTTTCCCGGCCGCAAGGCTGGGAACAGCGCGCACGCCTGCTGATGCAATGGGGTGATCAACTCGCGCCACTGAGTGACGAAGAAAGGACCGACGACAATCTGGTACATGGCTGTGAAAGCAAGGTCTGGCTGACCGGCGAAGTCAGCGACAATGCCTGGCTGTTTCGGGCCGGCAGTGACGCGCGACTGATTCGCGGTCTGGTGGCGCTGCTGCTGGCGCGGGTCAACGGCCTGTCGGACCGGGAGCTGGCAGCCGTGGATTTACCTGGCTGGTTCAATCAGTTGGGCCTCGCCCGCCAGCTCTCACCCTCGCGCAGCAACGGCCTGAATGCCGTACTGCAGAAGATGCGCCAGCTGACTCAAGCCTGATCGGGTGTTACAAGCGCTGGCTTGATCCGCTCCGAAGGCCGTCGCGTGCCCGCCACCAGCTTGTCTACCGCACGGGTAGCGGCAACCATGCCAAAGGTCGCAGTCACCATCATCACTGCACCGAAACCACCGGCGCAATCGAGCTTTACGCCCTCGCCGACGAATTTCTTTTCCAGACAAATACTGCCATCCGGCTTGGGGTAGCGCAGTTGTTCAGTAGAAAACACGCAAGGCACGCTGTAGTGACGGTTCGGCGTGCGTGAAAAACCATAATCCCGACGCAGGGTCGAGCGCACCTTGGAGGCCAGCGGGTCATTGAACGTGCGGTTCAGGTCGGCGATCTGAATCAGGGTCGGGTCGATCTGCCCCCCCGCCCCGCCGGTGGTGACCATCTGAATCTTGCGCCGCTTGCACCAGGAAATCAGCGCAGCCTTGGCGTTGACGCTGTCGATACAGTCGATGACGAAGTCCATGTCCGGGGTGATGCACTCGGCCATGGTGTCGCGGGTGACGAAATCAGCCACCGCGTGCACGATGCAATCGGGGTTGATCGCGCGGATACGCTCAGCCATCACCTCGACTTTCGACTGGCCAACCGTACTGCTGAGCGCATGCAACTGACGGTTGCTGTTACTGACACAGACATCGTCCATGTCGAACAGCGAAATCTCGCCCACACCACTGCGCGCCATGGCTTCCGCCGCCCAGGAGCCCACCCCGCCGATACCCACCACCGCCACATGGGCCGCGCGCAGGCGTGCCAGCCCTTCGATGCCATATAGACGGGCGATACCAGCGAACCGCGGATCTTCTGCGCTCATGATCAATACCTCAAAAACCGGCGCGCATTATAGGGGTTTGTCGACGGCAAGACACCTGACTTGTTCCCGGCAGGCAAGGTCTTGGTCCGTTGACGAACTGACCCAGAGACTCAAGGGAAGTAAAAAATAATGATTTTAGAACGCGATCAACGCCCACTGCCTAAACGCCATTCCGTTTTTGGAAACGCCCGAGGAAAAGAGTCTAAGCATTGCAAACGGCAATGAACGAGGGCGACTAAGGTTAACCAACGCGAAGGGAACTCGCGGCACCAGTGCAACAAGCATGGAGCACGTTTCACACATGGATGAATATTCAAACAAGGCAGGCACGTGGCTGAAAAACCTGTTCAAAACCAGGTTCAATTATCCGCCCAACTGGCCTGCAATGATCTCTGGCGTGGCCTACGCCCCTTTTCGACCGGGCCAAAGCCCCTACAAACAGATTTTTCCGACGCGTGATCAGATAAGAGAAGACCTGCTGCTACTTCGAAGCATTACACGGAATATAAGAACTTACTCGGTGGAAGGGACATTGATGCATATCCCCGAACTCGCCGAAGCACTGGGCATGAATGTCACGCTTGGCGTGTGGATAACAGAGGATGAAACGCACAATATCGAGGAAATAAATGCAGGGATCGAACTCGCCAACCGTTACTCCAGCGTGCAACGCCTGGTCTTGGGAAATGAAGTCCTGTTTCGTGATGATGTTCCCATCGATCTGCTTATTCACTATCTGCAGACCGCACGACGCGCCGTCAATGTGCCTGTTTCGACCTCCGAGATATGGACACAATGGTACGAGACGCCGGACCTCGTCAGGCATGTCGACTTCATTGCCGCCCATATTTTGCCTTTCTGGGAAGGCGTTTCAGCGCTGGACGCGACCGCGATCGTTCTGGCACACGCGAACGAACTGAGAACGAGATTCCCCGACAAGCCCCTCATACTTTCGGAGATTGGCTGGCCGAGCAAGGCCATCGCCAAGAGGCGGATGACGACCTCTGACGCAGAGCACTCGATATACCTGCGCAACCAGATTCCATTACTGGATCAGCACGGCCATGACTATTTCGTGATAGAAGCCTTCGACCAGCACTGGAAGACTGAAGAAGGTCTGCCCGGGCCTAATTGGGGTTTGTTCGATGCAAAGCGCAGATTAAAACTGCACGTCAACGGCCCGGTAAAAATGCCGGTCAACATGCTCTCGGAAACACTCAGGCTTATCACCCGCCTTAAACCGGAGTCGTGGCCTGCAGGCGCCTTGATAATCGTGCTGGCTTATTGCGCATTGTCAGGGTTCGGCATGCACTACTCACAGCCACTGCCCGCCTGGCTCGCGCTGCCTGTCGTCTTTATCTGGGCTGCCAGCGTGCTGACTTACATGGGTATCGAAACGCACGAATTCCTCGAAGCCTGCTGGGGACCGGACACCCCACGCTCTTTCAGCCCCGTCCATCGTCCTGTTGGTCCCGCCCCGAAAGTTTCCCTGCATGTTCCGTGCTACAACGAACCTCCGGACATGGTGAAACGGACTCTCGACTCGTTGCAAACGCTGGACTACCCGGACTTCGAGGTGCTGGTTATCGACAATAATACTCAGGACCCGGCCATCTGGAAGCCTATCGAGCGATACTGTCAGCAGCTCGTCCCTCGGTTCCGGTTTTTTCATGTCAGTCCACTTCCCGGATTCAAAGCGGGTGCGCTCAACTACCTCCTGAGACATACCGCTGAAGACGCAGAGGTAGTGGCAGTCATCGACGCTGATTACTGTGTCCATCGACAGTGGCTCAAACATATGGTGCCCCACTTCACGGACCCGAAGGTTGCAGTCATTCAATCGCCGCAGGATTATCGCGACGGTCACGAAAGCCTGTTCAAGTGTTGCTGTCAGGCCGAGTACCGAGGTTTTTTTAACATCGGCATGGTGATCCGTAACGATCACGATGCAATTATCCAGCACGGCACCATGACACTGATCCGCCGATCAGCACTGGACCGACTGGGCTGGGCGGAATGGTGCATATGCGAAGACGCCGAACTTGGCCTGCGTATGCTTGAAAGTGGTTTCTCCACTGGTTACGCCGCTATCAGCTATGGCAAAGGGCTGACTCCCGATACGTTCATGGACTTCAAGAAACAACGATATCGCTGGGCATATGGAGCTATGCAGATCGTCAAGCGGCACGCCGGAAGCCTGATTGCAGGAAATTGCGCGTCCCTGAGCGCGATGCAACGCTACCATTTCATCGCGGGGTGGATGCCGTGGGTGGCAGAAGGAATGAATTATCTGTTAACGCTGGCTGCGTTGGCCTGGTCGATGGCAATGATCCTTAAGCCCGAGACTTTCGGGCCGCTGCCATGGATATTTTCCACGTCGTTGATACTGATGTTTGCCCTGCGCTCGTTCAAGATGATTGTGCTTTACCGGCGGTTGGTCAGCACACACATCAAAGAGGCACTGGCGGCGATACTGGCCGGCATGGCGCTTTATCCGACCTTGGGCAAGGCAGTGCTGGCGGGGCTTTTCACCTCGGCGATGCCTTTCTACAGAACGCCCAAACATACCTCTGCAAACCGGATCGGACAAAACCTGCTCGATGTAAGGGAAGAACTGTCTACCTTGGCGATCTCCTGGATCGCGATTGTGCTTTTGCTCACAGGCAGGGCATCCATCGATACGAATTCCGGTTTCTGGATAACCATGCTGTTCGCACAATCACTCCCTTATCTTGCAGCCATAACCATGGCTATCTTGTCGGCACGCGCAAACCGCCCGGCACTGCCGACAACCTGACATATCCACCGGGCACGATAAACGACGGCCTCAGGTCGTCGTTTTGCTTTAAGATATCCGCCTTTTCGCGCCCAAAGTCTTGCTACCGGAGTTCTGTACATGACGGCCCCAGCCGACCTCTCGCCCACCCTCCAACTCGCCTGCGATCTGATCCGCCGTCCGTCAGTGACGCCGGTCGATGCCGATTGCCAGACCGTGATGATGCAGCGCCTGGGCGATGCCGGCTTCAAGCTGGAGCCAATGCGTATCGAAGACGTCGACAACTTCTGGGCCACCCACGGCACTACCGACGGCCCGGTACTGTGTTTCGCCGGGCATACCGACGTGGTGCCGACCGGGCCGCTGCAGAACTGGCAGAACGACCCGTTCGATGCGTTGATCGACGAGCACGGCATGCTCTGCGGACGCGGCGCGGCAGACATGAAAGGCAGTCTGGCGGCCATGCTGGTGGCGGCCGAACGCTTTGTCGCCGACCACCCTGATCACAAGGGCTCGGTGGCATTTCTGATCACCAGCGACGAAGAAGGCCCGGCGCATCACGGCACCAAAGCCGTGGTCGAACGCCTCGCAGCGCGTAACGAGCGTCTGGACTGGTGCATCGTCGGCGAGCCGTCGAGCACCACGCTGGTCGGCGATGTGGTCAAGAACGGTCGGCGCGGTTCGCTGGGCGCCACGCTGACGGTACGCGGCAAGCAGGGCCATGTCGCTTACCCGCATCTGGCGAAGAATCCGATTCACCTGGCCGCGCCGGCCCTGGCCGAACTGGCCGCCGAGCACTGGGACCACGGTAACGACTTCTTCCCGCCGACCAGCTTCCAGATCTCCAACCTGAACGCTGGCACCGGCGCCACCAATGTCATCCCCGGCGATCTGGTGGCGGTCTTCAATTTCCGTTTTTCCACCGAGTCGACCGTCGAAGGTCTGCAGCAGCGCGTTGCCGATATCCTCGACAGGCATGAACTGGACTGGCACGTGGACTGGGCATTGTCCGGCCTGCCGTTCCTCACCGAACCGGGCGCGTTGCTGGACGCCGTGTCTTCCAGCATCAAAAGCGTCACCGGCCGTGAGACTAAAGCCTCAACCAGCGGCGGAACCTCCGACGGTCGCTTCATCGCCACCCTCGGTACCCAAGTGGTCGAGCTGGGGCCGGTCAACGCAACGATCCATCAGGTCAACGAACGTATTCTGGCCAGCGACCTCGATGTGCTGACCGAGATCTACTACCAGACTCTGGTCAAGTTGCTCGCCTGATGCTGACCTGCCCGATCTGCTCAGCGCCGCTCAGCACTGCCGACAACGGCGTGGTGTGCCCGGCCAATCATCGTTTCGACCGAGCCCGTCAGGGTTATCTGAACCTGTTGCCGGTGCAGCACAAGAACAGCCGCGACCCGGGCGACAATCAGGCCATGGTCGAGGCGCGACGCGATTTTCTCAACGCCGGGCACTACGCGCCGGTAGCCCGGCGACTGGCTGAACTGGCCGCCGAGCGATCCCCCGCGCATTGGCTGGACATCGGTTGTGGCGAAGGTTATTACACCGCGCAGATTGCCGAAGCCTTGCCGCATGCCGATGGCTATGCGCTGGACATCTCCCGCGAGGCGGTCAAACGCGCCTGTCGTCGTGATCCGGCGCTGACCTGGATGGTCGCCAGCATGGCCCGTGTGCCACTTGCGGATGCCAGCTGCCAGTTTCTGGCCAGCGTGTTCAGCCCGCTGGACTGGCAGGAAGCCAAGCGTTTGCTGACCCCTGGCGGCGGACTGATGCGGGTCGGCCCGACCAGCGAGCATCTGATGGAGCTGCGTCAGCGGCTCTATGATGAAGTGCGCGATTACGCAGACGACAAGCACCTGTCACTGGTGCCGCAAGGCATGCAGTTGCAACACAGCGAAACACTGCGCTACACGCTGAAGCTGATCGACGGCCAGTCCCGCGCCGATCTGCTGGCCATGACACCGCACGGCTGGCGCGCCAGCGCCGAACGTCGGGCAGCGGTCATCGAGCAACCAGGACCTTTCAAGGTCACCGTTTCCATGCGCTACGATTATTTCGTGCTGCAATAAGCATTCAACAGAGGCCCCCATGCGCCAACCCGATATCGAGATTTACCTGAAAGACGAAGACGTCGATCACAAGGCAATCGCCCAGTGGCTCGGCAAAGCGCTGGGCTTTTGCAGCGATTGGAAGCAGAAAGGCCAGACCTGGAAATGCACCGCGGGCACTGTCGCCGTGACCTGGCTGCCCAGAGCGGTCGGTAAATGGAACAGCCTGCACCTGGACAGCGATCAGACCCCGTGGGAAGACGACATCGCCTGTGCTCGCGCCGCATTCAAGGCATTGAACGTCGAAGTACGTTGCGCCCCGGGCACCTGGGTTGAAGAAGAAAGCGACGAGACGGCCGACCGCTGGATACGCGTGAGTGCCGACGGTGAGGAAGAGATTACCTGGCGAACCGCGTAGGATTTTTCGCCGCGACGTTCCTGATACGTGCCGTCGTCAGGTGAGCCCGGCTCGGCAAGCGGTCATTCAGACGTGATCCGTTCAGCGCGCGCACCGGCGCTTTTGCCGATCGCTTCGGGATACGTCACACTGGCGCCCATCCAGGGCAATCGCCCGCCCCTCACTCAGCAGAAGCCGTATGACCCGCTCTCCATTCCGTCGCCTTGTGTTCGGCACCCTGCGCCGTTTGTTGTATCTCTGGGTTCGCTCGGAAACCATCAATCAATCGTCTTTTACGCTGAATCTGGACCGCAGCCGCCCGGTGTTCTATGCACTGCAATCGCCGTCGATCAGCGATCTGGCAGTGATCGACACAGAATGCCGCAAGGCCGGTCTGCCTCGTCCGGTGCTGTCGGTAGCGGTCGGCAACCTGATCGAGCCGGCCGCATTCTTTTACCTGACCCCCTCCCCCGACTGGCTCGGTCGCCAGGACAAGCGTGGTGCGCCTCCGACGCTGGAGCGTGTGGTCGCAGCCGTCAGCCAGAACCCCGGCGAAGACGCGCAGATCATCCCGGTGAGCGTGTTCTGGGGCCAGTCGCCTGACCGCGAGTCCAGTGCCTGGAAGCTGCTGTTTGCCGACAGCTGGGCGGTGACCGGCCGCTTACGTCGCCTGGTCAGCATTCTGATTCTGGGCCGCAAGACCCGCGTGCAGTTTTCCGCGCCTATCCACATGCGCGAACTGGTGGGTGAAAACAAAGGTTACGAACTGACCCTGCGCATGACCCAACGTCTGCTGCGCGTGCACTTTCGCAACCTGAAAAGTGCCGTGATCGGTCCCGACGTTTCGCACCGGCGCACGGTGGTCAAAGGTCTGCTGGACGAGCCGCTGGTCAAGCAGGCGATCATCGAAGAAGCCGAGCGTGAACACATCACCCAGGAAAAGGCGCGGGAACGGGCGCTGAGCTACGGCAACGAGATCGCCTCGGACTACACCTATTCAGTGATCCGCTTCATGGAAGTGGTGCTCAGCTGGTTCTGGAACAAGATCTACGACGGCATCAAGGTCAGCCACATCGAAGGCGTTCAGGAAGTCGCGCCGGGACATGAGGTCATTTATGTCCCCTGCCACCGCAGCCATATCGATTACCTGCTGCTGTCTTACCTGCTGTTTCGCAACGGCCTCACGCCGCCGCACATCGCCGCCGGCATCAACCTGAATATGCCTGTGGTCGGCGGCCTGCTGCGACGTGGCGGGGCATTTTTCATGCGCCGCACGTTCAAGGGCAACCCGCTGTATACGGCGGTGTTCACCGAATACCTGCACACGCTGTTCATCAAGGGCTTTCCGGTCGAATACTTTGTCGAAGGCGGTCGCTCGCGCACCGGGCGCATGCTGCAACCGAAAACCGGCATGCTCGCCATTACCCTGCGCAGCTTTCTGCGCAACTCGCGGATGCCTATCGTCTTCATCCCGGTGTACATCGGTTACGAGCGCGTACTGGAAGGCCGTACTTATCTGGGCGAACTGCGCGGAGCAACCAAGAAGAAAGAGTCGATCTTCGATATCTTCAAAGTCATCGGCGCGCTGAAGCAGCGCTTCGGCCAGGTCTCAGTGAACTTCGGTGCGCCGATCAAACTGGCCGAGTTTCTCGATGGCGAACAACCGGACTGGCGCGAACAGCAACTGGACCCGCAATTTCGCCCCGAATGGCTGAGCGAGACCACGCACCGTCTGGGCGAGCGTGTGGCTCAGCACCTGAACGAAGCCGCTGCCGTCAACCCGATGAACCTGGTTGCCGTGGCGTTATTGTCGACGCAAAGACTGGCGCTGGACGATCAGGCCATGGAGCGGGTTCTCGACCTGTACCTGACCCTGCTGCGCGCCGTTCCGTACTCCCCGCACACGACGTTGCCGGAAGGTGATGGCCGCTCATTGATCGAGCATGTCAAAGGCATGGACCTGCTCGCCGAGCAAAAAGACGCGCTGGGCAAAATTCTGTACCTGAACGAACAGAATGCGGTGCTGATGACCTATTACCGCAACAACGTCCTGCACATCTTCGCCCTGCCCTCGCTGCTGGCGAGCTTTTTCCAGAGCTCGTCGCGCATGACCCGTGAACAGATCCTGCGCTACACACGTGCGCTGTATCCGTTCCTGCAATCGGAATTGTTCATTCGCTGGCCGCTGAACGAACTGGATGACGTGGTCGATCAGTGGCTGGCAGCGTTCGTGGAACAAGGTCTGTTGCGCTTCAAAAAGGACGCCTACGTGCGCCCGGAGCCCAGTTCCCGCGAGTTCGTATTGCTGACCCTGTTGTCGCGCGCCATCGCCCAGACCCTGCAGCGCTTCTACATGGCGATTGCCTTGTTGCTCAACAGCGGGCAGAACACGCTGAGCCCCGAGCAGCTTGAGGACCTGTGCACGGTCATGGCCCAGCGCCTGTCGATTCTGCATGGCCTCAATGCGCCGGAGTTCTTCGACAAGAGCCTGTTCCGGCACTTCATCCAGACCCTGCTGGACCTGGGCGTACTGCGCAAGGACAGCGCCGGCAAGCTGAGCTATCACCCGATGCTGGGCGAACTGGCAGAAGGTGCGGCCAAGCGGGTATTGCCTGCCGAAATCCGTCTTTCGATTCGGCAAGTGGCCTTGCACAGCAATGAAGAGGAGCAGGAAGCGGGAACCGATCAAGGCGCAGCGTAGGGATTTTCCGCAATTAGCCGGGGATCTTTAGACGAGTGCTTTATGCCTCCCGGCAGTTGCTAAGGTGTGGTTTGTGCCAATGACTGGTACCCACACTCAATAAGGAAATTGAAATGTCCAGCGAACCCCTAGTACGCCTTCAGGGTGAAGTTTATTACCTGCCACGCATCCTGCTGCCAGCGGACTGCAAGCTCACTGTCACCCTGAGTGACATCAGCCTTGCTGATGTTCTGGCCCCTGTCATCGACGTCAGCGAAACACACATTACCAGCCAGGTGCCACTGCGGTTTGAACTGGGCTATGCCGCAGATCGCTACCCCATTCAGGGTCGCAGCTATGCACTGTCGGCACGCATCGAACATGACGGCAAACTTATCTGGATCAACGACACTGTTCATCCTGTTGAACTGACCAACCAGGACCAGAGCGGCCTGAAAATCAAGGTCATTCAGGCAGCCGGCTAATCCGTTCGACACTGCTTGCTCCCTTCAACGGCGCGCCTTCACGCGCCGTTGTCGTTTCACAAGGCTTCATCACCCCCGACATCGATTGACGTGCATCGCTCACGGGCGCAAGTGCCTGTTGCGACTTCCTGATACGCTTGATCACGCACCGCACCACTATCGACCCGGGTTCAGGTCAGAACCCACTTCAACAAGGAAGCTCTCATGCCTCGTTTTTCCTTCACCCTGGCCGGCCTGTGCGCTGGCCTTCTGCTGTCGGCCAACGTCTTCGCCCTGTCGCTGAGCGACCTCTCGCAATCGGACGCGACCGGAGGACTCAAGGATGCCCTGACTCAAGGCGCACAGGTCGCCGTCAAACAGCTCGGCGTGCCCGGTGGCTTCAGCAAAAATGAAGAGGTACGTATCGAGCTGCCGGGCAAACTCGGCCAGATCGCGAAAAAAATGAAAATGCTCGGCATGGGCACTCAGGTCGATCAGCTGGAAACCAGCATGAACCAGGCCGCCGAAGCCGCCGTGCCTCAAGCTCAGGCCCTGCTTGTAGACGCAGTGAAAAAGATGAGCGTAACCGACGCCAAAGCCATTCTCGGCGGTGGCAAGGACTCGGCCACCCAGTACCTGAGCAGCACCAGCCGCGAGCAGATTCGCGCCAAGTTCCTGCCTATCGTCAAGAAGTCCACCGATCAGGTGGGCCTGGCCCAGAAGTACAACGCCTTTGCCGGCAAAGCGGCAGCACTTGGCGCGCTTGACAGCAAAAATGCCAACCTTGAAGGCTACGTGACCGAGCAAGCGCTGAACGGGCTGTTCGAAATGATCGCCAAACAGGAAGAAAGCATTCGCGCCAACCCTGCTGCCGCCGCTACGGGCCTGGCGAAGAAAGTGTTTGGCGCACTTTGAGTGCGGGATTCGCGCCTGTATTTACAGGCGCATCTGCGTTTGATTCGGGCTCAGGCCGTCGACGATAGGCGCTATGCACCGCTCTCGTCTGTGGCTGCCTTGGGCTTCAAGGCTTTCTTCGGGTAAATGTCGTAGCGGCTGGATTTGCCGTCCAGCGCATAGCCCGGCTTAAGGCCGTCGATGCAGGGGGCCTTGCGCGGGCGTTTGACCACCACGCGGTGGGTGGCAAGCGCCAGCGCGGCTTCCAGCAAGGCTGGCGCGTCCATGTCATCACCGACCAGCGGCCGGAACAGACGCATTTCCTTTTTCACCAGGGCGGTCTTTTCCCGATGCGGGAACATCGGGTCCAGGTAGATCACCTGGGGCGGCTCGCCTGTCCAGGCGCGGATGAGGTCGATCGAGTTGCCGGTCAACAGGCGCATCCGGGCAATGATCGAACCGACGTCACGATCACCGCGCCCGCGGGCCAGACCATCCTCCAGCAATGCAGCGATGATCGGCTGACGCTCGATCAGGCTCATGTCGCAACCGAGACTTGCCAGCACGAACGCATCCTTGCCAAGCCCTGCCGTTGCATCCAGCACGCTGGGGCGAATGCCTGGCTGAATACCAACCGCCTTGGCAATCATCTGCCCGGTCCCACCACCGAACAGTCGCCGATGAGCCACTGCGCCCTCGACAAAATCGACACGTACCGCGCCTGGCGCATCATCGCCCAATTGCTGCAACTGCAGCCCTTCGTCAGTAAGCTGCAGTGCAAAATCAGCGTGCGCATCGGTCAACGGCAGGCCCAGGCGCTGCGCCCATTGCGCCGCCTGCTCCTGTCCGCCAACGGCCAGGGCTTCGACCCGGATACGACTGCCTGCTTGCTGCTCAATCATTGCGTTTACACACTCAAAAATTGTTAATGTTCGGCAAAGCCTGCCGATAACCAAGTATCCGGCATTTTGCCAGACCCAAGGCCAGTACTGATCGCTATGTCAGAGATTGTTCAATCATCCATCGGCTATTTGTCGCACTCAGGCGACTTTAGCGTACGCAACAGCCGCACACTGGGTGGTGTGACGCAGCTGTGGTCGGATGCATTTGCCCGGGCGATGGCGGATCAGGTCAGTGAAAGCGCTTCAGTCCCCGTGCACCCGACGGCCGTTGAGGTGGATGTAGAAACAGGCGAACCGGTCGCTGGCGCAAAAACCCTGAGCAAAATCGTCGAGCAACGTACCTGCCCGGTCACCGACACCGAGGTCAAGCCTCCAGAGCCGCTGTTCCTGCCGATTGCCGAGTTCGACCTTGATCTGCTGCCTCCGCCTGCCGAGCCGTTCAGCATGGCTGAAATGATCGAACAGCAACGCCATCTGGAATTCGAGAGCCACTGGGTACGCCCTACCGTTCTGAATCCGTATGACGATAGCGTCAAACCAGGCCCTGGCCCGCAGCCACGCCCGCTTCATCTGCCGATTGCCGAATTTGAATGGGAACTGGCCGACAAGCCTGCCCTGCCCCTGGATGAGCAGACCATCGCCGCCCAACAACGCCAGTTCGACTACGAGAACGGCTGGGCACGCCCGCTGATCCTGCAAAACCTGCGGATGGCGGCATAAGCCCCGAACGCTTCCTGCCGGCAGCTTACCGCGGCTTTACCTGCACACCGACCAGCGCCCCATGTCGACGTGAAAATGATCGCGATGCGCTGCGTTGTACTCCGGCCCGAGCACCGTACTGAAATTTTTGCAGGCACCGTCACGCAACAGCCTCAGAAAACGCCCCTTGTCCCCATCATCGTTCCAGTCCTGTAGAACACCGATGCGCTGACCGTCTGCCAGGCGAAAACCTGCCATGTCCAGCGCATTGGCCGTGGCATGCTGGCTGAGCCGAGCGTTGGTGCGGTTATAGATATTGCGGCAGGCAAAGCTGCCCAAGTGATCGATCCGCGCTACCCGCTGGCCGAAAACGGCCTGGGCGGCAGGCTGCAACGTGTGGATATCAAATAGCGCATAGGCGACCGCCAATGGGCAACTGGCCAGAAAGCTGCTGCTCAGCGCCACGTCGCCACCCTGGATACGCAGGGTATTTTGCAGAGGGCAACGAGCAGACGGATCACTGTCGGCCTGGCGACTGAAACGCAACCCCGACGAACTCAGCACCTGATCGCACAGTGCGGGATCGTTCTGCAATCGCGATAGCTTGTAAGCCGTCAGAAAGTTGGGCTCGGCCCGCACATCCAGTGGCGCCCATGGGTTCCAGCGCTCGGGGACATCGACCCAGCCACGCCAGACTGCCAACGCAGCCATTGCACAGAGCAACAGGAATACCAGAAGCACGCGCATGCTCAACCCTTGACCAGGGCAACAGAGGCGAACCGCAAGAGGCGTTTGTAAACAGGGGCAACACAGCGCAGTTGCGCATCCATAAGCGTGCTCTCCGCAAGGCCAGGCTTTTTCAGCCCACACCTGGAAGACCTCAGAGCAAGCCCAACTGTTCCACCTGAGGCCCGCGATCCAGTTCGAACAATGCCGGCAAGCCCGGCAATCGCGCCATCAGTTGCTGGTGAAAGCGCATGGCCTGCTCGGCAGCCCTGATGTTGTCCGGAGTGTGCAGGAAGACATACGGCGTGCGCCCCTCTTCAATCCACACGGCGACCTTTTCCACCCACTGCAGCAGAAACTGATCGTTGGCCTCCAGGTCCGGACCGCCGATGAAGCGCACTTGGGGAAACAGCGTCAGCGCAGCCGGACGAGGCGGCACCTTGGGCTTTTTCGATTGGGCGTGCAGGACTGCAGGATCACTCGAGACACAGCTGAACAATGCCCGCGAATCGAGGCAGATGCGCTCGACGCCTCGGTCCAGCAACAGGCGATTGAGCATGCGCTCTTCGTCACCTTTCATGAAGAAAGCCATGTTGCGCACTTCCACTGCTACAGACACCTTGAGCTCGTCAAGAAAACCGGCCAGTTCGGCCAGGCGCTGCGGTGTGAAGCTGGCGGGCAACTGCAGCCAGAACGGCGCGACCCGTCTGCCCAGAGGCGCAAGCAGGCGAATGAATTCCCCAGCGGCGCCCACCTGCTCACGAAGGTCGCCGTTGTGACTGATGTCTTTATGGAATTTGGCGGTGAAGCGAAAATCGTCGGGCATTATTTCTGCCCAGCGCTGCACCGTAGTGGCGGCGGGACGGGCATAGAACGTGGTGTTGCCTTCGACAGCGTTGAACACCTGAGTGTAGAGGTTCAGGAAATCATTGGGGCGGGCATTTTCGGGGTACAGCGAATCGCGCCAGGCGTTTTCACTCCATGACGGACAACCGAGGTAGTAAGGCAGACGAGACACAATCAGACGTGCAGATCGAGCCCCGATACTTCAAGGTCCCAATCGACAAAACTGGCAGTGGCCATATAACTGGCCAGCGCATGGGCGACACGAGAGCTCATGGAGCGCGGGAAAATGATGTCTTGCGGACGCGCAGGTACGTTGGCAGTGCTGCCAATCGTTGGATCACCCGTTTCACGGCGAGCGCGCGCTGGTGGCGGCGGCAGCTCGGCATCAACCACGACTTCCTCAAAAGAACCTTCGACCGTCGAAGGTGTTTTCTGCGGCTTTCGCTTGATGGGGTACGAGCGTGATGAGGTTCCGTCTATGCGCATCGATTATGTACTCGGCGTCGATAGTGGCAATTTAGCGTTACTGCCTTGTAGTTCGCAAATTGCGTAACGATAACTAGACCACATATCTTGCAACTTGTTATCGCCAAATGAGATTAAAGACCATTCAGACGATAAACGGTAGATGGCAAACTGATATTTTTCCAGCATTGGCTGATGCTGGCGAGTATTGAAAGACGTGTTCATGACGAATCAGACGATTGCGCGGGTCCTGAACTCATTCCATCAACGTGCTTTAGGTGTAGCGACCTTGTCGCGCAGGTAGACCGGCTGAGCGTCATCCGCAGGCAGGGCTTCGCCGCGGTGCCAGGCGAAGGTCGCCAGTGTCAACAGATCCTGCGCGTGCGGCAGCATGGCCGCATCATGGCCTGCCAGGCTGAGCGGAATACGCTCTGCGTAGCCCCAGCCCGTACCGGCACCAAACCATTGCCCGCTGGCGTGCGCAGGCAGCGTGGCCAGTTCGGGCGCCATCACAGCTTCGTCGCCCAACAGACGCATCTCGCCGGCGCTCTCGTGATAGCAGCCCCAGTACACCTCGTCCATGCGTGCATCGATGGCCGAGGCCACTTGCGACACGCCGTGCTCGCGCAAGGCGCGCTGCGCCAGCACGGCGAGGTTCGACACGGGCAGCACCGGACGCTCAAGGGCGAATGCCAGGCCTTGCACGACGCCGATGGCAATACGTACACCGGTGAACGCACCGGGACCACGTCCGAAAGCGATGGCGTCCAGCGCCGACATGGCAATGCCCGCCTCGGCCATCAGGCTTTTGATCATGGGCAGCAGCCGCTGGGCGTGCAGGCGCGGGATCACCTCGTAGTGGCTCAGTACTTTGCCGTCATGCAGCAAAGCGACCGAGCAGGCTTCAGTGGCGGTGTCCAGGGCCAGCAAGGTGGTCATCGGTGTTTCCGTCGTGGTCAATGTGAAAAAGTGCAGCAGTATAAATGACAAATGGCCCGCAAGCGGGCCATTTATTGTTCAGCCTGCGAGCCTCAGCTCAAGGCTTTCAGTACTTTTGCAGTGATGTCCTCAACCGAGCCGACGCCCGGGATATGGCTGCACTTGGGCTTGCCGTTCTTCGCTTCCAGCTTGCTGTAGAACTCGACCAGCGGCTTGGTCTGCGCGTGGTACACGGACAGGCGATGACGCACGGTCTCTTCGACGTCGTCCTTGCGCTGCAACAGCGGTTCGCCGGTCACATCATCGATACCTTCGACCTTCGGCGGATTGAAGATAGTGTGGTAGATGCGCCCGGAACCTTCGTGAACCCGGCGGCCGGACATGCGCTTGACGATTTCTTCGTCATCGACCGCGATTTCCAGCACATGGTCGATTTCCAGACCGGCGTTCAACAGGGCTTCGGCCTGTGGAATGGTGCGCGGGAAGCCATCGAACAGCACGCCGTTCGCGCAGTCCGGCTCGGCCAGACGGTCCTTGATCAGGCCGATGATCAGGTCATCGGAAACCAGACCGCCTGAGTCCATGACGCTCTTGGCCTTCAGGCCCAGCTCGGTTTCAGCCTTGACTGCAGCGCGCAGCATGTCGCCTGTCGAAACCTGCGGGATGCCGAACTTTTCAGTGATGAATTTTGCCTGAGTACCTTTACCGGCCCCGGGAGCTCCCAGCAGAATCACGCGCATCGTCATGCTCCTCAAATTTTTTATAGTGAAATCATCGGATTCGCCTCGGGGGCCAATCTAAAAAATGAATCAGGCCAATAGGCCGAAAGGCTGATCAAGATACACAGCAGACCGAGGCCGCACAAGCCGCCGAAAGTCGCAGTAACCGCAGGCGTACCGGCTTGCCGGCCTTGATTTCAGAGTGACATGACCTATATCAACGTTTCAGGCAGACCCGCCTGGAAAACCCGCGCTGGCCATCGCCGGACCGAAAAGGCCCGACGATGACATTGGCCGGATCCATCAGCCCGTGTTACGCAGACCGGCAGCAATCCCCGCTACAGACACCAGCAGCGCCAGTTCCAGAGGACTGTCCAGACTGGCTTCACGATTACGCGAGCGCGACAGCAGCTCCGCCTGAAGCAAATGCAACGGGTCAAGGTAGGTGTTGCGCAGACTGATGAATTCCAGCGTTTCAGGGCTGTGAGCCAGAAGTTGCGTCTGCCCGGTCAGCCCCAGAACCACATTGCACGCCTGCGACAATAGGTCGCGTAAATGTGCACCCAAATGTTGCAGCTCGGCGCTGACCAGACGTTCGTCGTAGAGTCGGGCGATGTCCGCATCGGCTTTGGCAAGGACCATTTCCAGCATGTCGATGCGCGTTCTGAAGAACGGCCACTGCTCACGCATCTGCGCCAGCACCTCGCCTTCGCCGCGCTCCAGCGCTTTGCTCAGCGCGGCCTCCCAACCCAGCCAGGCGGGCAGCATCAGACGCGTCTGCGTCCAGGCGAAGATCCACGGAATGGCACGAAGACTTTCTACACCGCCCTCGCGGCGCTTGGCCGGACGACTGCCAAGTGGCAAGCGCCCCAGCTCCTGCTCGGGCGTCGCCTGACGGAAATACTCGACGAATTCGGGATTCTCGCGCACCACCGCTCGGTAGGCACTGACCCCGTCGTCGGCCATCTGGTCCATCATCGTCCGCCACGCTGGCTGCGGAGGTGGCGGTGGCAACAGGGTCGCTTCCAGCACGGCAGCCAGATACAGATTGAGGTTCTGCTCGGCGATGTCCGGCAGACCGAATTTGAAACGAATCATTTCCCCTTGCTCGGTGGTCCGGAAACGCCCGGCCACAGAACCCGGCGGCTGCGACAGAATCGCCGCGTGCGCGGGACCGCCGCCACGACCGACTGTACCGCCGCGACCGTGGAACAGCAGCAATTCGACCTGCTGCTCGCGGCAGATCTCCACCAGCCTTTCCTGGGCGCGGTACTGCGCCCAGGCCGCCGCAGTGGTGCCGGCATCCTTGGCCGAGTCGGAATAGCCGATCATCACCTCTTGCGGGCCGTGCAGACGCGAGCGATAGCCCGGCAGCCCGAGCAGCGTCTCGATCACCGGCCCGGCGTTATCCAGGTCGGCCAGGGTCTCGAACAGCGGCACCACACGCATGGGCCGCTGCAGCCCGGATTCCTTGAGCAGCAGTTGCACGGCCAGCACATCCGAAGCCGAGCCGGCCATCGAGATGACATAGGACCCCAGCGACGCCGCCGGGGCGGCCGCCACCTCGCGGCAGGTTGCGAGAACCTCTGCGGTATCGGCGGCCGGTTTGAAGTAGCTCGGCAGCAGCGGCCTGCGGTTATTCAATTCACGCAACAGAAAATCGATGCGGGTCTGCTCATCCCACTCTTCGTAGCGACCCAGCCCCAGGTAATCAGTGATTTCGGTCATCGCTGCGCAGTGACGGCTGGAATCCTGACGAACATCCAGACGCACCAGGAACAGGCCGAATGTGACCGCACGACGCAGGCAATCCAGAAGCGGGCCGTCGGCGATGACACCCATGCCGCATTCGTGCAGCGACTGGAAGCACAGCAGCAGCGGGTCGAGCAGTTCACGGTTGTCTCGCAGCACCGCTTCCGGCGCAGGCAGGGTTTCGCTCAGTGAGGCATTGGCCCAGTTGCGCGTCGCGCGCAAGCGCTCGCGCAGGCGTTTGAGTTCTGCCCGATAGGGTTCGGCGCTGTCACCCACGCTGGCACGCAGAGCATCGCTAGCCTGCTGCATCGACAGTTCTGCGGCGAGATTGTCCACGTCACGCAGGTACAGGTCAGCGGCCATCCAGCGCGCCAGCAACAGCACTTCGCGGGTGACAGCGGCGGTGACATTCGGGTTGCCGTCGCGGTCGCCGCCCATCCAGGAGGCAAAACGGATCGGCGCGGCTTCCAGGGGCAGATGCAGACCGGTGGCCGCATGCAGCGCATGGTCTGCCTTGCGCAGGTAGTTTGGAATGGCGTGCCAGAGGGAATGTTCGATGACCGCGAAACCCCATTTGGCTTCATCGACAGGGGTGGGTCGGATGCGCCGGATCTCTTCGGTATGCCAGGCCTCGGCAATCAGCCGCTGCAGGCGCGAAGTAATCTGTGTGCGCTCGATGCTATTGAGATCGCGATGATCAAGTGCAGCCAGCTGCGCTGCGATGGCGTCGTATTTCTGAATCAGCGTGCGACGTGCCACTTCGGTCGGGTGCGCAGTCAGCACCAGGTCGATTTCCAGCTTGCTGAGCTGGCGTGCCAGGGCATCAGGTGAGTGGCCTTCGGCCTTGAGGCGATCAAGCAGTTCGGGCAGTACTCGCGACTCGAATGGCAGCGGCTGTTTATCATCGCGGCGGTGCATGAGCTGATATTGCTCGGCAATATTGGCCAGGTTGAGAAACTGGTTGAACGCACGCGCCACCGGCAGCAGCTCATCATCACCCAGCCCGTCGACGCTGGAGCTGAGTTGCTCGGCCCCTTCTGCGGAACCGCGCCTGCCCGCTTTGGCACCTTTGCGAATACGCTCGATCTTGTCGAGAAATTCCGCACCTCGCTGCTCGCGAATCGTATTCCCCAACAGCTCACCCAACAGGTGAACGTCTTCGCGCAGACGCGCATCGATATCGGCCATCGTTCCTCTCCCGTTTTTTATCTGGGCTCAGTTGCGTACCCGCTCGGTAGCACGGGCGTACGTGAATTCGAATCCGCTATGCCAACAGTGCACCAAAAGTCTGCAGTTGGACAAATGCTTCAGCAAAAACCTGAACGCGATCAGGGTTATTGAACGGGGTTCGACGCGCCTTCATATGATGATCAACATATTGGCACTCGTCTGAATGCCTCTGAAAATTCCTGACCGGTCAGTAGATATTTATCTGAACTATTCAAAAACCGCGAAGGTCGGAACCATTAACCATTACAGGAAAGCCCGAAAGGCAGTAGGCGGTTGTAGAACCTGATGCCCGGACTTGATGCAACGACTGTCATGGATAACCACGTTGGAGTCAGACATTGGAGTTGATCAACATGAACACCCTAACTGCCAAAACCAAATTCAAAGGCCTGCGCGGTCTCAAGCTGGCTGCGCTGGCACTCGGTAGCACCTTTATCCTGGCCGGCTGTGCCGGTAACCCGCCCTCCGAGCAGTACGCGGTTTCGCAATCGGCAGTCAACAGCGCTGTCAGCGCTGGCGGTACCGAGTTCGCGGCGGTAGAAATGAAGTCGGCTCAGGACAAGCTCAAGGCTGCTGATCTGGCCATGCAGGATCACAAATACGATGAAGCACGCCGTCTGGCTGAACAGGCCGAGTGGGACGCTCGCGTAGCAGAACGCAAATCTCAGGCCGCCAAAGCTGCCAAGGCCGTGCAGGACGCTCGTCAAGGCGTCAACGAACTCCGTGAAGAAGGCCTGCGTCAGGTGCAGTGATTGTCCTGTACACCCTTCTGTTTTCATGAATTCGTAACTGATTAAAGGACGACCCTATTATGCGTAAACAATTGATGATCCCTGCTCTGCTGGCCATGAGCGTTGCCCTGGCAGCCTGTGCAACCAAGCCGAACCCTAACCTGGAACAGGCTCGCAGCAACTTCACCGCGCTGCAGACCAACCCTCAGGCCACTCAAGTCGCAGCCCTTGAAACCAAGGACGCCAGCGAATGGCTGACCAAGGCAGAACAGGCCTTCCGCAACGATGAGGACGTGCAGAAAGTCGACCAACTGTCGTATCTGACCAACCAGCGCGTCGAGCTGGCCAAGCAGACCATCGCCCTGCGCACTTCTGAAGCAGCGCTGCAAAATGCTTCTGCCGACCGCGCCAAGGCCCGTCTGGAAGCACGTGACGCGCAGATCGCTGCACTGAAAAACAGCCTGAACGCCAAGCAGACCGAACGCGGTACGCTGGTGACCTTCGGTGACGTGCTGTTCGACTACAACAAGGCCGAACTGAAGCCGACCGCCCAGGGCGACATTGGCAAGCTGGCTGCCTTCCTGCAGGAAAACCCTGATCGCAAAGTGATTGTCGAAGGCTACACCGACAGCACCGGTTCGGCTTCCTACAACCAGTCGCTGTCCGAGCGTCGCGCCAACTCGGTGCGTATGGCTCTGGTACGCATGGGTGTAGACCCAGCGCGCGTTGTGACCATGGGTTATGGCAAGGAATACCCGGTTGCTGACAACACCAGCAACTCGGGCCGCGCCATGAACCGTCGTGTGGAAGTGACTATCTCCAACGACAACCAGCCTGTTGCACCGCGCTCTTCGATGAAATAAGCGACTGAGCTGCTGCACCGAAGCCCCGCCTGCGCATACAGGCGGGGCTTTTTCATGGACGCTGGTTTTTACCGGTGTCTTACGGCCGAGGCGTTTGCTGGCCAAGGCAGCGCACTGCGTGCCTGCGATCATCGATCAACACGCCTGACAGACCTTTTCGCGACGTATCGAACAACACCAGTACGCCATCAACGCACTGCGCGACCTCGGCGGCTGGCGTGGCAGCGACCTTGTAATCCTCGCCGGGCACGGTTTTGAGCAGGGTGAATTCACCGAGCAACAGTGCATCCTCGGGCTTTGCGAAGTGCAGGTAGCCGTAAAACCACAGACAGCCCACTGTGCCGATGACCGCACCAACAGCGCTGAGGATCATGCCGTTGAGGTTACGATCGCGGCTCATTGCGCTGGCGGTGTTGCGGGGGTCGGGTAATTGGGCACTTCCGCAAGGCGACGCAGACCGTTGAAATGCGTCGGATCGTCCAGATAGCGCAGCATCACCTGACGCCAGAGAGGGTCTGCGAACGTCTGCACGTGTTCACCACGGGTCAATTGCAATACGCGCGGCGGAGGCGCGGCCTTGTACAGCTCGAGGCCGTTGGCGAGCGGCACCAGCGTGTCGTCCATGCTGTGAAAGATCAGCATCGGTGTGCCGGCCAGTCGTGGCAGGCCGTTGACCGCGCTGTCGGCTTCCGGGATCAGCCAGGACAAGGGCGTTTTCAATGGCCAGGTCAGCCACGATTTGCTCAGCGAGTTTCGCGCGACGCTGCGGTAGCTGGCCGGCACACTGTCCAGCACCAGCGCCTTGAGACGCGAACGCTCTTGCGGGTGTTCGGAAAGATAATGCACGGCCAGCGCCCCGCCAATGCTTTGCCCCAGGACCACAAGCGGTTTGCCTTGCACTTGCGGTGCAGTGTTCAACCAGTCGAAAGCGGCCTGAACATCCTCATAGACCGCCGGCAGGCTCGGCTCGCCCTGCGACTCGCCATAGCCACGGTAATCCAGCATCAACACCTGATAACCCTGCTCGGGCAGCCACCAGACGCCGCCAAGATGCCAGGACAGGTTGCCACCGTTGCCGTGCAGATGCAGCACCGTACCCTTGACCGGCACGCCTTCTTTGGCGGGCAACCACCAGCCGTGCAGGCGCGTCCCGTCGGCAGCAGTGAGGTTCACGTCCTGATACTGCAGGCGCGCCTTGTCGGGCGTGAACGGAACACCTTGCTCGGGGTAGAACAACATCGAACTGCAGCCGGTGAGCGCAAGGACCAGGGTGAAGATGCCGAGCAGTTTCAAATGAGGGCTCCTTGTTGTTTTCATCGCCACATCACTGCCGTGCTGGCGCGAGACTCAGATTCTCGTTCCCATGTTCCGCGAGCATTCGCCGATAGGCATAATCATGAGCTTTCGGAGAATGTACCTCTCCTTCGCGAACAAGTTCGCTCCTACGGCCTTCGGCCAGAGTCAAAAACAGGCTGGCGTACAGCGAAGATCGCTGCCTACAAAATATTCGAGTAATCCGCTTCGATACGGTCCAGGCTCAGGTGGTTGAGGAAGTTGGAGAAGCACATCCAGGCCGACAGGGCGTTCATGTCACGGAACTGCTCGGGCAGGTACTTGGGTGCAACCACCAGCCCTTCGTCCACCAGTTGACGCAGGGTACGCATGTCTTCCAGGGTGGTCTTGCCGCAGAACAGCAGCGGCACCTGTTCGAGCTTGCCCTTGCGCACGGCGAGCTGAATGTAGTTGTAGACCATGATGAAGCCTTTCAGGTAGGACAGGTCCTTGGTGAACGGCAGGCCGTTGGGCACCGAGCCGCGGAAAACGCGACTGGCATTGCCGTAGCTCTCGGACATGCCGAAGCCCTGCTCGCGATAGAACTCGAACACCTGGAGAAAATCAGCGCCCTGCTCGGCCATGTGAATGGCCCGCGTGCGATTGGTCAGCTTGCGCAGGCGGCTGGGATAGGATGCAAAGGCGATGACTTCCATGAGAATCGCCAGGCCTTCCTGCGTCACCGTCGAGGATGGCGGGCCTTTGGACAGGAACGTACAGATCGGCTGGTTTTGCCCGTTCAGCGTGGTGCCCACGTGCACCAGCCCTTCGTGCACTTCCAGCGCGCGTACATCGCGTTCGTTGAACATCGCGTCGGTGCGGATCTTGATGTAGTCGGCACCCGCAGCCGCATCGGCGACGATCCCGTCGGATTCGAAAACCCGGATGGTCTCCTCGGCCTCACCGAACACGCGGTTCAAACGCGATTGCAGCAGCGAAACGGCGTCTTTGGCGGTGAGCGTTTTCGGCTCGTCCTTCAGGTCGCCGCGCCCGGCAATGTTGTTCAGGTAATCAGAGAGCATCAAGCCAAGATCGGCCAGCGTCGGATCACCCGCATGAAAGGCATCGGATGCCGCGCCGTACAGCTCCTGAGAAATCAGCCCGAAGTCGGACGTGCCGCGCGCTTCAAGCATACGCACCACCATGCGGTACTCACGGCACATGCGGCGCATGATCTGCCCGACCGGGTTGAACTGACCCAGTTGACGCGTCACGTCCCGCTCGATGTTCTGGAACTCTTGCTTCAAGGCCGAAGAGTCGAAACCCAGCGGACGGTTTTCGTAATAGGCGCGGTCCACGGCAGGCAGCGCCTTGCCCTTGGCGGCCAGAAACTCCTTGCGGACGTTCTCATCCCATTTAACTGCATCCAGAATGCGAATCGGCGTCTGTGCAACGACGATCCGATCCGATAAAGCACGAATAGTCTGTTGATACTCGTCCACCGGTACTCCTTGGCTGGTTGTCACGCTACTGCTTGGCGGCGCGGAACAACACGCCATCGCTGGTAAATATCGAAACTGGCAGGATCGTCAAGCCGTCTGAATGGCCGATCCGCGACACCCGCGCAGCAGTATAGTCACCCTCGAACCGGCTGCGGGGTGCCCAGGACCAGACGCATCTGCCGGGTCAGGATACAGAGCATTTCTTCGTCCGCCTGACGCTGCGGCCCGTGAAGCAGGCCTTGATACTCAATGCGCCGGATAAGCCCCGTCAACACCTGAGCATCCTGATAGGGATGCAGGGAGCCGATTACCTGGAAGAACTGACAACTGCCCTGCAGCAAAATTTCCTGATGGGCCATGACCAATGGCGTCAGGCGCGGGTTGATCAGTGCTTCATGGTAGAACGCCTGCTCGGCAATCAGATAGTCACGCCGGGTCAGCAACTGATGACGGATATGCTCCATCACCATACGCGCAATGTCGTCCGCCAGACGAAAACGGTCGGTCGGACTCCCGGAACTGCGGTTCATCATCTCGCGCAGAATACCTTCGGTGTTTTGCCACAGCCGCGCCAGATAATCAGCGCTACGCTGTACATACTGGGCGAAGGCATCGGTCAACAGATCATCGATGTCCTTGAAGTAATAGGTGGTTGCCGACAGCGGCACACTGGCTTCGGCGGCCACTGCGCGATGGCGAACGGCGCGTACGCCGTCACGCACCACGATACGCATGGCGGCATCGAGAATGACCTGCCTGCGTTGCTCACTGCCCTCACGCGCAGCCTTGCGGCCCTGATACTTGACACTTTTGGCCACCGCGCTGGCTACTCCGGCGGCCCCTTCTCTGGCAATCGTCACGACAGCTTCCTTATAAGTCGCTCTGAAATGAGTCGATCTGAAAAACACTTAAAAAAAAGCCGCCCATTGAAGGCGGCTGTTTTTCCACTGGTTACGCTTGCGGGCGCATGTGCGGGAAGAGGATCACGTCGCGAATCGACGGCGAGTCGGTGAGCAACATCACCAACCGATCGATACCGATCCCCTCGCCTGCCGTCGGCGGCATGCCGTACTCCAGCGCACGAACGAAGTCGGCGTCGTAGTGCATGGCTTCGTCGTCACCGGCATCCTTGTCGGCCACCTGAGCCTGGAAGCGTTCGGCCTGATCTTCGGCGTCGTTGAGCTCGGAGTAGGCATTGGCGATTTCGCGACCACCGATGAACAGCTCGAAACGGTCGGTGACGTTCGGGTTTTCGTCGTTGCGACGCGCCAGCGGCGACACTTCAAACGGGTACTGGGTGATGAAGTGCGGCTGTTCCAGCTTGTGCTCGACCAGCTCTTCGAAAATCATCACCTGCAATTTGCCCAGGCCTTCGAAGCCCAGCACCTTGGCACCGGCCTTTTTCGCAATGGCGCGCGCCTTGTCGATGTCCTGCAGGTCGGCAACGGTCAGCTCAGGGTTGTACTTGAGGATCGAGTCGAACACCGACAGGCGCACGAACGGTTCGCCGAAGTGGAACACCTTGTCGCCATAAGGCACATCGGTGCTGCCCAGAACCAGTTGCGCCAGTTCGCGGAACAGTTCCTCGGTGAGGTCCATGTTGTCTTCGTAATCGGCGTAGGCCTGGTAGAACTCGAGCATGGTGAACTCGGGGTTGTGCCGGGTCGAAACACCTTCGTTACGGAAGTTGCGATTGATCTCGAAGACCTTCTCGAAACCACCGACCACCAGACGCTTGAGGTACAGCTCCGGGGCGATACGCAGGAACATTTCCATGTCCAGCGCGTTGTGGTGGGTTTCGAACGGCTTGGCCGCCGCGCCGCCCGGAATGGTCTGCAGCATCGGCGTTTCGACTTCGAGGAAGTCGCGCTTCATCAGGAAGCTGCGGATGTGAGCGATGACCTGCGAACGCACGCGGAAGGTCTCACGCACTTCCTCGTTGACGATCAGGTCGACGTAACGCTGACGGTAGCGCTGTTCGGTGTCGGTCAGGCCGTGGTGCTTGTCGGGCAGCGGACGCAAGGACTTGGTCAGCAGGCGAACGCTGGTCATCTCGACGTACAGGTCGCCCTTGCCGGAGCGTGCCAGGGTACCTTCGGCGGCGATGATGTCGCCCAGGTCCCAGGTTTTCACCTCGGCCAGGGTTTCTTCGGGCAGGGTCTTGCGGTTGACATAGACCTGGATGCGCCCGGTCATGTCCTGGATCACCATGAACGAGCCACGGTTGAGCATGATGCGACCGGCAACCTTGACCGGAATCGCTGCCTCTGCCAGTTCTTCCTTGGTCTTGTCGACGTACTGCTTCTGCAGGTCATTGCAGTAGCTGTCGCGGCGGAAGTCATTGGGGAAGGCCTGACCCTTGGCACGGCCTGCAGCAAGCTTTTCCTTGCGCAAGGCGATCAGGGTGTTTTCTTCCTGTTGCAGGGCTTGCGGGTCGAGTTGTTGGTCGCTCATGTCTTTAAATATTCCATCACAGGTTCGCCCTCGCCTGGCGACGAGGGACTTGAGGTGTTGGCTGACGGTTTACAGCCCTTGCTTGAGGCTCGCGATCAGGTATTCGTCGATATCGCCATCAAGCACCTTGTCGCAGTCGCTGCGTTCGATGTTGGTCCGCAGGTCCTTGATACGCGAGGCGTCCAGTACGTAGGAGCGAATCTGGTGACCCCAGCCGATATCGGACTTGGTGTCTTCGAGCGCCTGGGACGCCGCGTTGCGCTTCTGCACTTCCTGCTCATACAAACGGGCCCGCAGCATTTTCATGGCGGTGTCCTTGTTCGCATGCTGGGAACGCTCGTTCTGGCAGCTGACCACGGTATTGGTCGGAACGTGGGTGATACGCACCGCCGAGTCAGTGGTGTTTACGTGCTGACCACCGGCACCGGAGGAGCGGTAGGTGTCGATGCGCAGGTCCGCCGGGTTGATGTCGATTTCGATGTTGTCATCGATTTCCGGCGAAACGAACACGGCCGAGAACGAGGTGTGGCGACGGTTGCCCGAGTCGAACGGGCTCTTGCGCACCAGACGGTGGACGCCGATCTCGGTGCGCAGCCAGCCGAAGGCGTACTCGCCCTTGATGTGCACGGTAGCGCCCTTGATACCGGCGACTTCACCGGCGGACAGTTCCATGATGGTGGCGTCGAAACCGCGCTTGTCGGCCCAGCGCAGGTACATGCGCAGCAGGATGTTCGCCCAGTCCTGCGCTTCGGTACCGCCGGAGCCGGCCTGGATGTCCAGGTAGGCGTTGTTGGGGTCCATGTCGCCGCTGAACATGCGACGGAATTCGAGCTTTTCCAGCGATTCGCGCAGGCGCTCGACTTCGGCAGCGACGTCATCGACGGCAGCCTGGTCTTCTTCTTCGGCAGACATCAGCAACAGGTCTTTGGCATCGGCCAGACCCGAGGACATTTCGTCCAGGGTTTCGACGATCTGCGCCAGCAGGGAGCGCTCGCGCCCCAGTTCCTGAGCGTAGGCCGGGTTGTTCCAGACGTTTGGATCTTCGAGCTCGCGGTTGACTTCGGTCAGACGATCATGTTTGTGATCGTAGTCAAAGATACCCCCGAATGGTTTCGGAGCGCTCGGACAAATCCTTGATGCTGTTTAGGATCGGGTTGATTTCCATGGTAGGCAGCACTCGCAGGCGAAATTTTCAAAGCCGACGAGTATACCCCAGGCAAGGCCACGAAAGCAGCCCGTCGGGCAGGCGTTGTGAGGCCTATTTTACCGATCGCAGCCGGCGTCAGCCCGCTGCGACCTGATTGCGACCGTTGTTCTTGGCCTGATAAAGCCCCTTGTCGGCATCCAGAATCAGCTGACGGCTGGGCATTCCGAGCTGTGGCGTCATGGTCGCCACACCGATACTCACGGTCAGGCTGGAGCCCGGCGCTGGCGCAATGTGCGGAATATTCATGCCTGAAACGCTCTGGCGCAGTTTTTCAGCCAGCAGACGCGCCCCGCCCGGTGAGGTGTTGGGCAGGACCATGGCGAACTCCTCGCCGCCGTAGCGAGCCGGCAAGTCCGACGGGCGACTGCAACTGTTACGAATGGCCTTGGCGACCTGACGCAGGGCCTCGTCGCCCTCCAGATGCCCGAAGTTATCGTTGTAGGGCTTGAAGTAGTCGACATCGATCATCAGCAACGACAACTGGGACTGCTCGCGAATTGCCCGGCGCCACTCCAGTTCCAGATACTCGTCGAAATGGCGGCGATTCGACAGCCCCGTGAGGCCGTCTGAATTCATCAGGCGCTGCAAAACCAGATTGGTATCGAGCAGTTGTTGCTGGCTGACGCGCAGCGCGCGGTAGGCTTCATCGCGCTGCAGCAGTGTCATGTACGAGCGCGAGTGATAGCGAATGCGCGCCACCAGCTCGATGTTGTCCGGCAGCTTGACCAGATAGTCGTTGGCCCCGGCCGTGAACGCCGCGCTCTTGATCAGCGGGTCTTCCTTGGTGGACAGCACGATGATCGGGATATCGCGGGTCAGCGGGTTGCTGCGGTACTCGCGAACCAGCGTCAGCCCGTCGAGGCCCGGCATCACCAGGTCCTGCAGAATCACCGTCGGCTTGATCTGCACGGCCTGGGCAATCGCCTGATGCGGGTCGGCACAAAAATGAAAGTCGATAGACTCATGGCCGGCCAGGCCGCGCCGTACGGCTTCACCAATCATGGCCTGATCATCCACCAGAAGCACCATTGCGCTGTTTTCATCCGGTGTCTTGAGCTCATCCGTTTGCAGGTCATTCATGATCTTTCTCCTGATCGCCGACTGCCGCTGGGTTCAGCAGAGCAGTCATTGAGTAAATACCTCGATCAAGCGAGGTGCTATGGCGGGCAACGGACGGATTTCCACGGCAGCATCGATGGCTGCGGCGGCCTTGGGCATGCCATACACAGCAGAACTGGCCTGATCCTGAGCGATGGTCAGAAACCCCCGCTCACGCATGGCCTTGAGTCCCTGTGCACCGTCGCGCCCCATCCCGGTCAGCAGAACGCCGATCGCCTCGCCACTCCAATAACGGGTTACGCTCTCGAAAAACACATCAATCGAGGGCCTGTAAACTTCATTCACCGGCTCCGCCGTGTACGCCAGCGTGCCGTCCTTGAGCAAGCGGATATGATGATTGGTGCCTGCCAGCAACACCACACCCGGCTGTGGCGTTTCGCCTTCCCTTGCCAGACGTACCGGCAGGCCGGAGGCGGAACTCAACCAGTCGGCCATACCGGCGGCGAAGACCTGATCGACGTGCTGCACAAGGACGATCGCTGCAGGAAAGCTCACCGGAAGCGCCTTGAGCAGAATCTCCAGCGCGGCAGGCCCGCCTGCCGAGGAGCCGATCGCCACGAGCCGATCACGTCTCGAGGGCGCGGCGCGCGGTGTAGCCGCGACCCGTTCGAGGCCGACACGCTGGCCGATCAGCCAGTCGATATTGAGGATCTTGCGCAGCAGGGGCGCCGCCGCCTCTTTTGGATTGGGACCACCAATGGCCGGCGTGTCCACCACATCCAGCGCGCCGTGCCCCATCGCTTCGAACACGCGGCGCATGTTCTGCTCGTGGTCGACGGTCACGATGACGATGGCGCAAGGTGTTTCGGCCATGATCCGGCGCGTGGCTTCCACGCCATCCATCACCGGCATGATCAGGTCCATCAGGATCAGGTCCGGGGTCTGCTCGACGCAACGCTGCACGGCGTCGGCACCATTGGACGCCACCCAGATGATCTGATGCGCGGGCTCGAAGGCCAGCGCACGACGCAGGGCTTCGATGGCCATGGGCATATCGTTGACGATGGCAATCTTCATCCTTGCGCGTCTCCTATCAATTCGACGACAGCGTCGAGCAAGGCATCATCGTGGAAACTGGCCTTGGCCAGGTAATAATCGGCGCCGGCGTCCAGGCCGCGACGCCGGTCTTCTTCACGGTCCTTGTAGGACACGACCATGACCGGCAAGGACTGCAAGCGGGTATCGCGGCGCAACAGGGTCACCAGTTCGATACCGTCCATACGCGGCATGTCGATGTCGGTGATCAGCAGGTCGAAGTCCTCGGCGCGCAGGGCATTCCAGCCATCCATTCCGTCCACGGCCACCGATACTTCGTAACCGCGACTGACCAGCAGCTTGCGTTCCAGCTCGCGAACGGTCAAAGAATCATCGACGACCAGCACGCGTTTGCGTGACACCTGATCTGCCTGACGAGCGCGCCGGTCGATGCGCTCCAGACGGCCGGTATTCAGGAGTTTTTCCACCGAGCGCAGCATATCTTCGACATCGATGATCAACACCACTGAACCGTCGTCGAGCAAGGCCCCTGCCGACACGTCCTGGACCTTGCCAAGGCGCGCATCGAGCGGCATCACCACCAGCGTACGCTCGCCGATGAAGCGTTCGACGGCCACGCCATAAACCGCATCGCGCTCGCGAATCACCACGACCTTGAGCGTTTCTCCGGCCTTCTGCGCGGGTGGCCGGTTCAACAGCTGGCTGGCCGAAACCAGACCGACATGCCGCTCTTCATCCCAGAAGTGCTGACGCCCTTCCAGTTGCAGAATATCGTCAGGCTGCAGGTCGCGCATGCGCTCGATATGCGCCAGCGGAAAGGCATAGGCTTCACCGCCCACTTCCACGACCAGGCTGCGTACCACTGAAAGCGTCAGCGGCATTTCTATTCTGAAGCGACTGCCCTCGCCTGCCCATTGCTGCAGCTCGACGCTGCCGTGCATCTGGCGAACCATGTGCTGCACGGCGTCAAGACCAACACCACGGCCGGAAATCTGCGTGACCTTGTCGCGCATGCTGAAGCCCGGCAGGAACAGAAAACTCAGCAGTTCCTCCTCGCTCAACTGCGCAGCGGTCTCGGCGGGCGAGAGCTTGCGGTCGATGATGCTCTGGCGCACACGTTCAAGGTCCACGCCGCCACCGTCATCGCTCAACTCGACGACCAGCAAGCCCGCCTGATGCGAGGCCTGCAGACGAATCAGACCTTCAGGGTCCTTGCCGGACGCCACGCGCTTCTCGGGCGATTCGATGCCGTGGTCCACGGCGTTGCGCAGCAGGTGAGTCAGTGGCGCATCGAGCTTTTCCAGCACATCGCGATCGACCTGCGTCTTCTCGCCTTCGATCTGCAAGCGGACCTGTTTGCCCAGTTCACGCCCCAGGTCGCGAACCATGCGCGCCTGGCCGTTCAGCACGTCGGCGAAAGGTCGCATCCGGCAGGCCAGTGCCGTGTCGTATAACAGCTGCGCACGTTGCGCCGACTGCCAGCCGAATTCATCCAGCTCGGCAGTGTGCCGGACCAACACCTGCTGCGCCTGGGACAAGAGGCTACGCGCGTCTTCCAGGGCTTTTTGCACATCAGCCGAAGGACCTTCCTCGCCGAAGCTGGCGCCCAGCACTTCAAGCGCACGATCACTGCTGCTTTGCAGACGCTTGAGCCGCTGCATACCGGCCAGCAGCGGTTTGAGTCGCTGAGTCTCGACCAGCGATTTGCTGGACATGTCCAGCAGCCCGTTGAGGCGCTCGGCGGTGACTCGCAACACGCGCTCGCCACCTTCGGCCACACGCCGTTCACGCAATGGCGTGAACGGTGCTTCAGGTTCCGCAGCCGGCATGGCGGCCGGATTGGCCGACGCAGGCAAGTCTGCGGCCAAGGGCTCGGGCACAGACTCCGGCACAACTGCCGCGCTGGGCGTCTCGAACTGCAGCATCGCGCTGGCGAGTAAAGCGTCCGAGGCCGGGTCCGGCAGTGGCGTACTGACCGTTCGCGCCGCGCCAGCACCGGAAGCCAGCAACGTATTGAGCCTTTCGACATAACTGTCGATATCAGGCTGACCAACGCTGTCGCCGCCAGGCGTGGCGATACGCATCAACAGGTCGGTCCCCGACAGCAGCGCATCGATATGCTCGGCCTGAAGCAGCAGACGCCCTTCCTGCGCGCTGACCAGACAATCTTCCATCACATGCGCAACGCTCACACCGAAATCGACGCCGACAATCCGCGCTGCGCCCTTGAGCGAATGAGCGGCACGCATGCAGGCTTCCAGCTGATCCGCCTGGGTCGGGTTACGTTCGAGTGCCAGCAGGCCGGCACTCAGTACCTGGGTCTGCGCATCGGCTTCCAGCGTGAACAGTTCGAACAGCGAGGCGTCACGCATTTGATCTGGCGTCATGTGAGGCTCCGATACACCGCCGACAACAACTCATCTTCATCCAGCCAGCGCAGGCTGCGGCCCTTCCATTGCAGGACGCCACGGGTGAAACGGGCATTGGCGTGCGTGCCGGATGCCGAAGCGGCTTCCAGCTCCCGCTCGTCGATGGCATGAATGCCGTCCACCTCGTCCACCGGGACCACCACCGGGCCGCCTTCGACGCTGACGATCAGCATGCGCGGTACCACCCGCGTCGACGGGTTACTCACCGCGGTACTGTCCAACCCGAGCAGCTCGACCAGCGAGATGCACGCTACCAGAGCGCCGCGTACATTGGCGACACCCAGCAACGCACGCGAGCGCTGGTGTGGCAGTGAATGGATGGTCTGGCTGGGGGCGACTTCCGAGAGGCAGCGCGACGCCAGCCCCAGCCACTCTTCGCCAAGACGAAATACCAGAATCGAGCGGGTCTCGAGGTCGCGCAGCAACACCGAGCCCTGAAAATGCTCGGGCGACTCCTGGGCCAGCGAATAGCGGTCCAGCAGACGGGTGGCTGCGGCCGAATAAACCGCGCAGTTGCGGCAGTGGATGTGCTCTGCAAGCAACGGACAGGAGCGATCGCCATGAATGCCGATGCGGTTCCAGCAATCATCGATATCCAGGGCCTGATCATGGGTCAGACTGGAAAAACCGGACACGCCCGCCATCAGTGGTTTCCTTGTTTATTCGCGCCACGCGCAGCGCGGTCCTGCAAGCGGCGCGCGCCGGCAGTGTCACCCTGCGCAGCCAGCAATGCCGCCAGTTGGGCCAGCGATTCTGAGTGCTGCGGTTGCAGATACAGCGCCTTGCGATAGAAGCCCTGCGCCTGTGGCACACGGCCCTCCACTTCGCTGAGCAGACCCAGCCAGTAAAACACTTGCGCGACCGGCTCATGCTGCTGCAGGTAACGCTCGCATTCAGCCCGCGCCTCGGCACTTTTGCCTTCGTTGGCCAGCCCCGCAATCCTGTCGAGCACTGCCGACACCTCGGTGTTACCCGCCGCAGCGACTGGTTTTGCAATGGGCGCGAATGTCGCAGAGGGGCGCGGCGCAGGCCGTGGCGCGACAACTCTGGCAGGGGCCTCGACGACCGGACGGGGCGCCACGGGTGCAGGGACCTGCCGGGGGGTCGGAGCCGGCACCGGCGCATCGACAGGTGCGTGCCGGAAGGCGAACGACTGGGCGATCCCCGTCGAGCGCATGCCGATACCGGCCAGCAGGTTGCCCTCCGCCGGGCCGATGAACAGCAGGCCATCTTCGCGGGTCAGTTGTTTGAGCACCTTGAACACATGTTGCTGGGTCTGCCGATCGAAATAGATCACCAGATTGCGGCAGAAGACGATGTCATAGGCCGCTTGCGAAACGAGTTTGGGGTCGAGCAGATTACCCGGCTGAAAACTTACACAGGCGCGAACACTGTCAGCGATTTCAAAGCCGTCAGCGACCGGATTGAAATAGCGCTCGCGATAACCGATGTCGCTGCCACGGAACGAATTTTTGCCATAAACACCGTGTTCGGCCTTGGCAATCGAAACAGGACTGATATCGATGGCATCGACCTTGAATTGCCTGGCGTCGACCCCGGCGTCGAATAACGCCATGGCGATGGAATACGGTTCCTCACCGGTCGAGCACGGCAGGCTGAGAATGCGCAAGGGGCGCGCACCGGCAAGACTGGCGATTCGCTCACGGGCCAGCATGCCCAGCGTGACAAACGATTCGGGATAACGAAAAAACGAGGTCTCGGGAACGATCACCGCTTCGATCAGCGCCTGCTGCTCCTGCGGTGAGGAGACCAGAAGATGCCAGTAGGCATCACTGTCAGCGCAGTGGGCGGCCGTTGCGCGCTGACGCAAGGCGCGCTCGATGATCGCCTCGCCGACGGAGGTCACATCCAGGCCGATACGCTCCTTGAGAAAGCTGAAGAAGCGCGAATCATCCACCTTCATTGCGCGTCCTCGAGCAGTTCGAGGTCAATCGGCGGCACCGGGTACAACAACTCGCGCACCGGCTCGCTCAACAGCTCGTGAACATGAATCCACTGCAGCAGGCCCTGCTCATCCTCACGCACCGGCCCCAGGTAAGGCGACAGGCGATTGTCCAGCCCATAGGCCTTGAACTGCGCAACAGGACAGCGCAGCGTCTCTGTCGCCTGTTCCAGAATCAGCCCGAGCAACTGCGCCGGGTGCGCGTCGTCGTAGCGATAATGCACCAGTACCATGCGCGTACTGGTACGCGAGCGCGCCGGCTCGCCGGAATTCAGCGCACTGATGTCAATCACCGGGACGATCTCGCCGCGATGGGCAAAGATTCCCGCCACCCAGTGAGGTGCCTGGGCAATGGTCTTGAGCTTCACCCGCGGCAGGATTTCAGCGATCTCGGTCGCGTCCAGTGCATAGCGGTCTTCGCCTATGCAAAACAGCAGAAAGAGCTTGCTGGCGGTCAGTGGCGGGCCATTGCGCCTCGGCGATTGATCACTCATTGATCCTTCAGACCTTGAAACGCGAAACGCCACTGCGCAGCCCGACCGCGACCTGACTCAATTCGTCGATGGCGAAACTGGCTTGACGCAGTGATTCGACGGTCTGGCTGCTGGCATCCGCCAGTTGCACCAGCGCCTGGTTGATCTGTTCGGCGCCGGTGGCCTGGGCCTGCATGCCTTCGTTGACCATCAGCACACGGGGTGCCAACGCCTGAACCTGATGGATGATCTGCGACAATTGCTCGCCGACCTGCGTGACCTCGAACATGCCGCGGCGCACCTCTTCGGAAAACTTGTCCATGCCCATCACGCCAGCAGACACCGCCGACTGGATTTCACGCACCATTTGCTCGATGTCATACGTGGCGACAGCCGTCTGGTCGGCGAGGCGACGGACCTCGGTGGCAACCACTGCAAACCCGCGACCGTACTCACCGGCCTTCTCGGCCTCGATGGCGGCGTTGAGCGATAGCAGGTTGGTCTGGTCGGCGACCTTGACGATGGTGACGACGACCTGATTGATGTTACCGGCCTTCTCGTTGAGGATCGCCAGCTTGGCGTTGACCAGATTGGCAGCGCCCATTACCTGATGCATGGTGTCTTCCATGCGGGCCAGCCCCTGCTGGCCGGAACCGGCGAGCACCGAGGCCTGATCGGCGGCCGAGGTAACTTCGGTCATGGTCCGCACCAGGTCCCGCGAGGTGGCGGCAATTTCCCGCGACGTGGCGCCGATCTCGGTGGTGGTTGCAGCGGTCTCGGTGGCGGTAGCCTGCTGCTGGCGGGACGTTGCAGCGATTTCCGTCACCGATGTGGTGACCTGTACCGAAGAGCGCTGCGCCTGCGCAACCAGCGCGGTGAGCTCGGTGACCATGTCGTTGAAGCCGGTCTCGACGGCATTGAACTCGTCCTTGCGGGACAGGCTCAAGCGGGTGCTCAGGTCGCCGGTACGCATGACGTCCAGGATCCGCACGATCAGTTGCATCGGTGCCATGATCGAACGCATCAACAACAGCCCGCAGGCCGCTGCGGCCATGACCGCGATCAGCAGAGAGAGCACCATGCTGATCTTGGCAGCCAGCACGGCATTGACGATATTGGTGGTGGCCTGATCCGCCAGCTGTTTGTTGGCCACGATAAGATCATTGAGCTGCTTGCGGCCCGCGAGCCAGACCGGGTTGACTTCGCCATAGAACTCGGCGCGCGCGCCTGCGTAGTCGCCGCGATCGTACTTGGCGTGAACATCGGCGAGCATGCGCGAATAGGCTTCGCGGCGCTTTTCGAAAAGCGCGAAGCTGTCTCTGTCCGTATCATCGAAGATGGACTTCTTGTAGCCGTCCATCTGTGCCTGCAGGTTTTCGTCAAAGCCCTGAAACTGGTCTCGTTCCTGCTTGGTCAGCGGCCGCCCCTGCCCTTCGGCAATCAGCTCCAGCGTGCGGATGTAACTCTCGCCCCAGGCACTGCGCACCAGGGTGCTGTAGTAGACGCCGGGCAACGCATCGAGACGCACATCTTCCTCGCTGGACTCGATGGACAACAGACGTGAATAAGATAAAACGACCATCAGTAGCATGATTGCGATGATGACGGCGAAACTCGCCAGAATCCGTTGGCGCAAGGTCCAGTTCTTCACAGTCAGCCCTCAAGAGTTCAACGACGGCGTCGGGCCGTGTTCAAGAAGCGGACCGACGAACGGTCCAAACGGCGTGAGTATAGCCCAGCCGTCAAACGTTACATGGGTAATACAAAATGAAGTCATGGCCGCTGTCGACCGCCACTCTTTCGCCCCTCTTCATGTCTTGTCGGCCATCGCCACCACTACTTGAGCAATGGCCTTCAGAAACAGCAAGAGCACATAGATAGTTAGCACTTGCACGGCAAGTCGCGGCCGTAAGCTTTGTCGCCTGTTCATTCACGACAAGGCATTTAAATGCTGGATCTATCTCCGTCGGGCAAGGCTCCTGAGCTCCCGCATCTGCAACTGATAAAAGACAAATCCCCCGAGTGGCTGCTTCAGGCAACGCCGGCAACCCATGCAACCTTGCGCAAAGCCTCGCGACGTCCGTTGCAATGGCTGGCAGGCGCCCGCAAGTCCAGCCCCGGTCAGCTCGCCGAGCTGCAGCGCCTGTATGCCGGGCACCGCGAGTACGAGCAACAGGTTCGTCCGACGCTGGACGGTCTGTCGACACTGGAGGACTTCGCAAGACCCCTGCTGACAGCCGCCATCAAGGATCGCTTCGGGCTGGAGGTGGACGTCGCCAACACCTGGCTGTTCCATGCCAGTCGTGCACGGGTCGACCAGTCGTTCAATACGGCATCCAGAGACCCGGTAACGCAGGCAAACACTGCCCTGAGGGCGTCGACCCAGAGCCTGCTCAAGGCTGCGCTGCAGAATTTCGAAGCCTGGGAAACCACACCGGGCGCAATGGACGCCAGCACCGGCATCAAGGCCCAGGTGTTTTCTTCCTTTGAAATCATCGGCCAACAGATCACCGGCACGTCCCTGCCGATTTCCCCGACCGGCTTTGCGGCGCTGTGCCGTGAGCTGGACCTGGGCGGCCAATATCAGGCGCATATCCAGGCCGTCTTCAGCACGCCTTCGAGCCCCGACGAAACTGCAGACGCCGCGGCATCCAGACTGCGCCAGAGCTTCATGCAACTGGAAGCATCGTCGATCCGGCTGCAGTTGCAGATGGCCTCCCTGCAACAGCAGATCGGCCCGGATTTGCAAGGCGCATTACTTGAGCTTCTCGACGGCAAGCAACATGTCCGACTTGATAACAGGCCGGTCAACTGCAGCGTACTGTGCCTGGGCGATATCGAACTGAACGGTCTTCTGGTGATTGGCAAAGACCGGGATATTGCCACTCAGGCAGAAAGGATTGTGGTGTATATCCCGGATGACCCCGTTGCGCCGCTGAAGGAATACGACTCGGTCGAAGTCTTCATAAATGCGTTGCGTGAGCGGATGTTCATCAACGGCTACCTGAACTTCTTCATGCGTTTCGTACCTGCACGCCATCGAAGTACCGTATTTGAAAAGTTGTCCGAACGCCTGTACCCCAAAGTCAAGAAAGGCGGCATTTTCGAACGTCAGTGGCTGGAGCGTGAAGCGGACCGAAACGCGCGACTCGACCTGAGAGAAACCGTGCTGCAAGGCCCACTGCTGGACAACCTGCACGAGCGCAAACGCGCGGCGTTGCGCGACGACGCACTGTTTCATGGTGTGCCGACTGCGGCACAGGACCAGAAGACCTTCGATGAGCGGGTGCAGTACTTCATGGACACCGCCTTCGACGTCTTGAATATCGCAGGCTTCGTGGTTCCGGTATTGGGCGAAGTGATGATGGCCGTCACCGCCATTCAGCTGGTTCACGAAGTGTATGAGGGCATGGAGAGCTGGGCCAGGGACGAGAAACGACAGGCGTTCGCCTACCTGTTCGATGTGATCGAGAACGTTGCGCTGATATCGGCCCTTGGTGCTGCGTCGACGGGCGCAGCGGGCATCCCTGCAGTACAGGCGCCCGAGTTCGTCCACCGCCTCAAGCCCGTGGATTTACCAGGCGGCACGACGCGCCTGTGGAAGCCTGATCTGACGCCCTTTGCCCATGACATCGTCCTGCCCAAGGGGCTGCAGCCCGATGCTACAGGGCTGTACACATGGCAGGGCAAACAATGGCTGCCACTTGAAGGACGCACCTATTCGGTCAGCCCTGCCGCCAACGGCGACGGTTACCTGATCGAGCATCCGACCCGTACGGACAGCTACCGGCCCGCCTTGCGGCACAACGGCGCCGGAGCATGGCTGCATGAGCTCGATCAGCCGCTGGAGATGGAAGGCCTGACCTTGTTTCGACGGCTGGGCTATTCCAGCGATACGTTTTCCGACAGCACCGCCAGGCGCATCGTCAACGTCAGCAACACGCCTGAATCGGTAATGCGCGAGGCACTGGCCGATCAGCGTCGCCCTCCGGCATTGCTTGAGGACACGGCGCGCCGGTTCAGGCTGGACCAGGAGATCGAGCGGTTCATCGAGCAACTGGAAGCCAACGATATAAACGCGGCGGCACCGCTTCAACTGGAGCTGTTGAGCCAGGACCGTGGCTGGCCGGGCAATCGCGCGCTGGTCCTGGTGGATGCCGAGGGCCATACGCTTCAGACATTCGCCCCGGCCTCTCATCCGGTGGCGGCTGACAGCCTCGACATCACGGTGCGTGCCGACCAGCCGGATGCCCTGCGCCAGGTGCTGGAAAAGCTCGGCAACAACGAAATACGCACCCTGCTCAACGAAGAGTTCGGCGCGGGTCAGCTCGGCATGTCACCGCGACTGATCACACTACGGGCGCAATTGGCGGCACGCGCCCGAGCCACCCGAGGCTGGCTGTTCGAATCCCGTTACCGCGCATTGAGCGTCGCCGAGGCTGACGGCGTGCAGACCCTGCAGAAGGCATTTCCTGGCCTGCCGCCGTTGGTTGCCGAGGAACTGGCCAGCCACGCTTTGCCGGCAGAGCGGCTGCAACTGACGATGGAGCGCCGGGTGCCGCTGCCCGTTGCCGAAGAGGCCAGCGCCTATCTACAACAGGTAAGGCTGGCGCGGGCCTATGAAGGGCTTTATCTGACCTCGGTCTCCAGCGCCGATACCGACTGTCTTGCGTTGCACAGCCTTGAAGCCCTGCCGCAATGGCCTGCACAGGTCAGGCTGGAGGTCCATGACCGGTATTTCGGTGGCCGGCTGATCGACAGCATCGGTCTCGAGGATGCGCCTGTGCGCAAAGTACTGATCAAGGACGGTAATCGTTACGAGGCCCGTGACGCTGATGACCAGCACCTGCACGGGCTGGACGATCTGTACTCGTCCGTGCTGCACGCCCTGCCCGATGCCGAACGCAACCAGTTGGGCTTTGCCCACACCGGGCAGGGTCAGGCGCTGGCAGCGCTGATCCAGGACAATCCCCTGCCCCGCCAGAAACTCGCGCCATTGCTGAACATGCAGGCGATCAAGCCAGGCTCGAAATCCCCCATGCGCCTGGCCGATGGTCGCCTTGGCTACCCATTAAGCGGCGGTGGCAGGGTCGACTGGCACATGACCGACGAGAGCCTGCTGGACAAGATCCGCATGCTTGAGCTGGAGGACGCGTTTCCCGAAGAGATCCTCGGCCGCCTGCGCCACACTGGCTGGGACAACAGAACCATCGATGCGCGACTCAACGACCTGCTGCACGAGCAAATGCTGTTGCGCGCAAGTCTCGACGCGTGGGCCTATGAATCCGTGTCAATGCCGCCCATGACTCAGGCTCATATGGACAGTCGCATGCGCATCAACGAAGCGATCTGGAACCACTGGCGCCTCAACAACCTGCCCGAGATAGGACGGACGCTTGAGCCGCTAAGCCTGCAACATGTCTCGCTGAGTGACTTTCCGCACCATCTGCCGGACTTCGTCTTCAATCGCGTTACCGCGCTGCACCTGGAAAACATATCGGTCGAGCCCAGAGCACGCCCCGGTGCAATTGACCTGACGCCTGCCGGCATAAACCTGCCCCGGCAGTCGACCAACAGCGCCGAACTTGGAGCCTTCCTGCAACGTTTCCCGCATACCCGCGCACTGAACCTGATCAGTGAGCCAGCCGCCGGACTGGCCCCCGAGACCTCGGTCTTTCTCAACCTGCCTCAGCAAGTGTCCCGTGTGCTGCCCCAACTGACCGAACTGGCGCTGATCAACCAGGAGATTTTTCTGGATCAGGCGCAGATGGACCACCTGCGCAGCATGCCGGGCCTCAGGATGCTGAACCTCAGTGGCAATCGACTGGTCAGTGTGCTGCCCATGGACCTGAGCTGGCTGCACCTTGATCGGCTGGTGCTGGAGCGGGTTGGCATGAACCGCTGGCCGTCCTGGCTGACCGACATCATTCCGAACAACATTCGTGAGCTGTCGGTGGCTCACAACAACCTGACGGAACTGCCCGGGTGGATCCTTGACAATCCTCCCAGCCCTGAGCACCGGACCTTGATTGACTTGCGCGGCAATATCCTGTCCCGACACACCGCAATACACGCACGTATCAATGAAGCGGTAGCCGGCAGTTCCTTCAGTTTTGTCATGGACACTCCGGTTGCCGTGCAGGCCGCTGTAAACAGGCAACTGAACGAAGGTGCCGAATTATTTGCCGCCGTTGATCAATGGACGCATGCCTCCGGCTCGATGGCCGTACCGAGCGAGCAGACCATCGAATCACGCCAGCAAATCGGCAGGATACTGATCGATCACTGGCGAAATTTCAGCCTGGGGCAGCTCCATAGCCCCCTGCGCCTTGCAGACATCGCATTGATCGACTTTCCTCGACAGCTGCCTGATTTCTTTTATCGCCAGGTACGCTATCTGCACCTGAGCCGAATCACCGGCACGGCCTCTGATCTCGATCAACTGTTGCGCCGCATGACTGATCTGACCTCACTGGAAATAAGCGGACATGTCGCCCCCCTGCTGCAACTGCCACCGGCGCTGCTCGAGCTTCGATCACTTCGTTCGCTATCGCTGATGGATCAGGGAATGCTGGTAGAGCAACAGCACATCGATTTCTTCAGCCGGATTGCGACGCTTGAACGACTGGAGCTGGATGGCAACCGAATAGGCGCCATCAGCGACCTGACCAGCCTCAGTGGCACTGCACTCAACTGGCTGTCACTGAACAATGCCGGACTGGTCGAATGGCCAGCCTGGACAGAGAGCATGGTTCCAGCGCAAATCAGGACACTCTTGCTGGAGGGTAATCTGATCAGCGAATTGCCAGAGCACATACTCGCCAATCCCGGCAGCGAGTTTGCGCACACGGAAATAAGCCTGCTGAACAATCCGCTTTCCGAAGACACCATGCGGCAGGCGCATTTTTCAGAGCGTTATGGACGTTCTTTCACCTTCGACATGGACCTGCCGCCCGAGCTCAGCGCGATGGACTGGACGGAAAACCATGACTCGGACTCATCGTATTCCGAGTACCTGTCCTCAGAGGACAGCCGGGCATCGACTCCGGAACCCGTCACCGTCGAGCCCTGGCTGGACGACAGCAACCCGTTGAGCGCCGGGCGGCGCGAGATCTGGGAGCAGTTGGAGGCCCGCGAGCAGACCCGCAACCTGCTCGACCTGATCGATTCGCTGCGTCACAGCGCCGATTATCGCAACATCACCAGCCGTGCAGCGCTGCGCGAGCGCGTCTGGCGGGTATTGGTCACGGTGAGTCAGGACCCGCAACTCGGACTGACCCTCAACGCTATTGCCGAAGAACCGCTCAGGCTGTTTCGTGACAACCACACCTGCCCGGACGGCATCCTTCTGGAGTTCAACCAGATGGAAGTGCTGGTGTTCATCCGGCAGTCGTTGCAGGACGTCGTCGCGGAGCAGCGCGGTGCGCTGTTGTATCGGCTGACCGTCCGGCTGTATCGCCTGTCCGAGCTGGATACCGCAGCCCGCGAACAGACCGGCAGCCGTGATGAAGCCGAGGTACGTCTGGCGTATCGCACGCACTGGGCCAGCGCGCTGGACTTGCCCGTGCCGCCGGAAGGCATGCTGTACCAGGCCCACGCCGCCATCAGGCCGGGGGAATTCGACGCGGCACTGCTTCGCGTGCAAAACGGCGAACGCGGCGAGCCCTTCCTGCGTTTTGCCCAGCAGCAGGATTACTGGATCAGTTACCTGCGCGAAATCCATGCTGGACGCTTCGAAGCACTCGAACGCACCTACAGGACTGAACTGAACCAACTCACCGACGAGTTCGAGCAACGCAATATCAGCCTCGACGACCCGGAATACGAAGGACGGATTCAAGAGTTCGAAGCCAGGTTCAAGGAGCAGCAGACAGCACTGATCAGGGAGCTGACCAACGCCGAAGGAATGGAACATCACTGATCGAGCGGGTTGCCTGACACAAGGCGTGTCAGGCAACCCGCTGCTGGAAGCGCCAGTTCACTGAGCGTTCCGCACCTGGCCTTCAAGCTCGGTCTTGAGGCCGGGTTCCAGCTTCAACTGACGCGCCAACTCATCGAGGTAGGCGCGTTCCATGAAGTGCTCTTCATCCACCAGCATCACACTGGCGATGTACATCTCCGCCGCCATTTCCGGCGTGGTCGCGGCCCGGGCCACCTCTGCCGGGTCCAGCGGCTTGTTCAGCTCGGCGTGAAGCCACTGCTGAAGTGAATGATCACTGTCCAGCTTGGTGAACTCACCTTCGATCAGTTCGCGCTCACGCTCATCGACATGACCATCTGCCTTTGCCGCGGCGACCAGTGCACGCAGGATTGCCTGGCTATGCTGCTCGGCTTCAGCCTCGGGCAGCCGGTCGATGGTTTGCGGTTCGCGCTGAGCGGCGAGCCCCTGACTGGCCTGCCAGTTGTTGTAAGCCTTGTAAGCCAACACCCCCAGCGCCGCCAAGCCTCCGTAGGTCAACGCCTTGCCGCCCATCCCGCGTGTGCGTTTGCCACGCAGAAGGCTCATGGCACCTGCGGCCAGCGCACCACCACCTGCGCCGGACAACAGACCACCCAGCCCATTCTGGGAAGCGCCCTGCCCTTTACCACCGCCAAGCAGGCTGCCGAGGCCATTGATCAGTGAATCGCCGCCCGACGATTGCTTGCCGGATTTGCCTTTGTTCTTGTCCTGCAACATGCTTTGTCCGGACTTGAGCAATTGATCGAGTAAACCACGCGTATTCACAGGAAGCCTCCTACAAGGTTTGTCAGATGAGTGATTGACCAACAAGTTGAAGAGAAGTCACTGCCAGGCCCTTACCGGTGTGCTTCCGGATGTTACGGAGTTGCACCGATACCCGTTCGTCAATCTGCCCCGCTTATCGGCGAAATGCGTGCAACCGGCGCCTGTGGCAAAGAGTCAATAAGGACAGGCTGCAGGTAAAGTCAGGTATGCAGCCCCTTTCCTGGACTGATCGAACACACATCCATATTCATATGAATGCCACTGCCCCTCCATGCAGATTTTCAGGAGCTTGTCCGAAGTGATATCGCCCACTGGTTTCCCGACCGCCAACGGCAAGGCCGCCGGGATTATCCGATCCAGGGACTGGAGCCAGACTTCACTCGGACCGATCGAGCACTGGCCGGTATCGCTGAAAAACACCCTGAATCTGATCCTCAATTCCCCGGAGTCCATGTACCTGCTCTGGGGGCCGGATCTGGTGTTTTTCCACAATGACGCCTATACGCCGATTCTCGGCCCGCGCAAGGACAACGCTATCGGCGCACTCATTCCGGATCTGTGGGCTGACGTCTGGGATCAGGTCGCGCCGCTGGTGATCGATGCGTTTGCCGGCAAGCCCTGCCGCTACACGGATATGCCGCTGACCATGGCACGCTACGGCGAGGTCGAACAGACATGGTGGTCATTTTCGTTTTCACCGGTAATCGACGAATACGGCGTGGTTGTCGGCATGTTCTGCATCACCAACGAAACCACCGCGCATGTCCTCAACCAGCAGGCGCTGCAGGATAGCGAACGCAAACGCCTGAAACTGATCGATGACCTGGTCAGCCTGGAACGACAGCAGACCGCCAGGCTGGAGCAACGCACGCTGGAGCTGGACACGTTTTGGGAGATATCTCCGGACCCGCTGGCGATACTCGATTTCAACGGTATCTTTCTGCGGGTAAACCCGGCCTGGACAGCGCTGCTGGGCCACCCGGAACACGAGCTGCTGGGCACCTCCATCATGACCCTGCTGCATCCGGATGATGTCAGCGGCACCCAGAATGCTCTGAAACACACCATCAACCATGTGCTGCCGCTGTTTGAAAATCGTTATCAGCACGTCGACGGCAGCTATCACTGGTTCGGCTGGACCGCGGCACCCGGCAATGGAATCATTTTTGCGCTGGGCAAACACCTAACCCACGAAAAGGACCGCATCAAGGCACTGCGTATCGCCGAAGAGGCCTTGATTCAATCGCAGAAAATGGAAGCGGTCGGGCAATTGACCGGCGGTCTGGCTCATGACTTCAACAACCTGCTGATGGGCGTGACCGGCAACATGGAGCTGCTCCTGTCGAGGATCAGACAGGAACGCTTCACAGAGCTGGACCGCTACATCAACGCCGCACTGGAAGGTTCGCGACGCGCGGCATCCCTGACACATCGACTGCTGGCATTTTCGCGCCGTCAGACACTGGCGCCCAAGGCTACTGATATCGACCTGCTGGTCGTGGACATGGACGAGCTGATCCGGCGCACCGTAGGTCCGGCCATCGATATGCAGGTCAATGCCTCACGCGGACTGTGGGCGACCCTGGTTGACCCGCATCAACTGGAAAATTCACTGCTCAACCTGTGCATCAACGCCAAGGACGCCATGCCCGATGGCGGAAAGCTGCTGATCCAGACGGGCAACCGTCACCTGACTGCAGTCACGGCGACCCGGTATCAGTTGCCTGCAGGCCGCTATGTGGAACTGTCCGTCAGCGACTCCGGCACGGGCATGAGCAACGACGTCATGGCGAGGGCCTTCGACCCGTTCTTCACCACCAAACCGACAGGCATGGGCACCGGACTGGGGTTGTCGATGATTTACGGTTTTGCACGGCAGTCAGGTGGCGGCGTCTACATCACGTCAAAGGTTGGCGAGGGTTCGAAAGTCAGCATTCTGCTGCCGATGCACGAAGGCGAAGCTGAAACAGTGGCCTTCGATGACAGCCCGCTGCAAGTGCCCGCCTCCAGCACCGGCGACGAAACCATTCTGGTGGTCGATGACGAGCCCGCCGTGCGCTTGCTCATTACGGAGTTGCTAGAGGACCTTGGCTATATCGTTTTGCAGGCTGAACGAGGCGCCGATGCGCTGACCATTCTGCAGTCCAAGGCGGCCATCGACCTGCTGATCACCGACGTCGGTCTGCCGGGCGGCATGAACGGTCGTCAGGTCGCAGACGCGGCGCGGGATGTCCGGCCCGACCTGAAAATCCTGTTTGTGACCGGTTATGCTGAAAACGCCGCGTTGGCGCATGACACGCTGGAGCCGGGCATGCACGTGCTGCCCAAGCCCTTTGCGATTGCCGAACTGATTGGCCGCGTCACCGAGCTGCTGGAAGGCGAGTAACAAAAAATGAGCGCCATACGGCGCTCATTTTTCGGGTATTGCTATCCGTGAGCCGACTGGCGATCAGTCGCGCAGATCTGACTCATGAATCGGCTGATCACGGTGTGTGGCGCGCTGGTACTGCGCAGGCCAGGTTGCCAGGCGCCCACCCAGGTCTTCATCGGCACGCAGCGGCCAGTACGGATCACGCAGCAGCTCACGCGCCAGCAGGATGATATCGGCCTGCCCGGTGCGCAGAATGTGCTCTGCCTGCGCCGGATCGGTAATCATGCCCACCGTGCCCGTTGCGATCTCGGACTCCTTGCGAACCCGCTCGGCAAAGCGCGTCTGGTAGCCTGGGCCGACCGGAATTTCCGCCTTGGCTGACGTACCGCCCGACGATACATCGATCAGATCGGTCCCGATGGCTTTCAACCGACGCGCCAGCTCGACCGTTTCATCAGCGTTCCAGCCGTCTTCCACCCAGTCGGTGGCGGACACGCGAACGAACACTGGCAGCTCTGCAGGCCACACCGCACGCACGGCTTCGGTGACTTGCAGCGTCAGGCGAATGCGGTTCTCGAATGAACCGCCATACTCGTCGGTGCGCTGGTTGCTCAGGGGCGACAGGAACTGATGCAGCAAATAGCCATGGGCAGCGTGGATTTCCACGACTTTGAAGCCTGCCTCCAGGGCACGCCGTGCGGAATCGACAAACGCCTTGATCAACTCCTGGATCTGCGTCTCGCTCAATTGCACAGGGGCAGTGTGCTGCGGATCGAAGGCGATCGCCGAAGGCCCGACCGGCGTCCAGCCACCTTCATTGAGGGAGATACTGCCGTGCTTGCCAAGCCACGGGCGCCAGGTGCTGGCCTTGCGGCCGGCATGCGCCAGCTGGACGCCGGCAACCGCGCCCTGAGCGTTGATGAAGCGGGTGATACGTTGCAGCGGTTCGATCTGCTCGTCATTCCACAGCCCGAGGTCTTCGGGAGTGATGCGGCCGTCCGGCGTCACCGCCATCGCTTCGGTGATGACCAGGCCGGCACCGCCGACAGCACGACTGCCCAGGTGAACCAGGTGCCAGTCGTTGGCCAGGCCGTCGACACTGGAATACTGGCACATCGGCGATACGGCAATGCGATTGCGAAGGGTCAATTGACGCAGGGTATAGGGTTCAAGCAGCAGGCTCATGGCAACCTCTCGTAATGAAAATTCAGGTGTCCAGGTTCCGTTCATTCAAAGAACAGGTTTGACAGACCGTGTAGTGTCGACACCCCGTTAGCGAGAGGGGTTCCTGCTATCGTCAGCGTGGCGCGATATGCACCACCATCAATTGCACGGTTTCGTTACCGCGAAACTCGTTGAGATCGAGTTTGTAGGCCAGCTCGACCCAGCGGATATTCGGATTGGGCCAGATATCCCGGTCGACGCCGAACGCAATGCCATCGAGCTTGACGCTGCCGCACTCGGTCTTGAGCACCATCTTCAAATGACGCTCGCCCACCACCCGTTGCTCGACCAGCTGAAACACGCCGTGGAACAAAGGCTCCGGGAAGTGCTGCCCCCAGGGACCGGCATTGCGCAGTGCACGGGCCAGTTCCAGATGAAACTCCTCGACGGCCAGCGAGCCGTCGGACAGCAGACGCCCGGTCAGGTCCTGCTCATCGAGCTGACGACGCACCTCCTGGTCGAACGCTGCGGCAAATGCCGGGAAGTTCTCTTCAGGCAGCGAGAGACCTGCCGCCATCGCGTGGCCGCCGAACTTGCTGATCAGGTGCGGATGACTGGCCGCCACGGCGTCCAGCGCGTCGCGAATGTGAAACCCTGGCACCGAGCGGGCCGAGCCTTTGAGCACGCCCTCCCCGGCGCTGGCGAACGCGATGGTCGGGCGGTGGTAACGCTCCTTGAGACGCGAAGCGAGGATGCCGATGACACCCTGATGCCATTCGGCATCGAACAGGCAGAGGCCAAACGGCATCGACTCCAGCGGCAGGTCCTTGAGCTGCGCGAGTGCTTCACGCTGCATGCCCTGCTCGATGGATTTGCGATCCTGGTTCAATTCGTCCAGCTGCACGGCCATTTCCCGCGCCAGTGTCGGGTCGTCGCAGAGCAGGCATTCGATGCCCAGGCTCATGTCATCCAGGCGCCCTGCCGCGTTCAGGCGTGGCCCGAGAATGAACCCCAGGTCGGTGGAGGTGATGCGCGAAGGTTCACGCCGGGCAACTTCCAGAATGGCGCGCAGCCCCGGTCTGGCACGCCCGGCACGGATACGCATCAGCCCCTGATGGACCAGAATGCGGTTGTTGGCGTCCAGCGGCACCACATCGGCCACGCTGCCCAGCGCGACCAAATCCAGAAGCTCGCCCAGATTGGGCTGGGCACGCTGATTGCTCTCGAACCAGCCGGTCTCGCGCAGACGCGCCCGCAAGGCCATCAGTACGTAGAAAATGACCCCGACACCGGCCAGCGACTTGCTGGGAAAGGTACAGCCTGGCTGATTCGGGTTGACGATGGCGTCTGCGGCCGGAAGCTCATGCCCAGGCAAATGGTGATCGGTCACCAGTACCTGCAAGCCGGCCGCCTTGGCCGCTGCTACACCCTCGACGCTCGAAATGCCGTTATCCACGGTGATCAACAGCTGAGGTTCGCGCTGCAGCGCCACTTCGACGATTTCCGGCGTCAGGCCGTAGCCGTATTCGAACCGGTTGGGCACCAGATAATCCACATGCGCCGCGCCCAGCAGACGCAAGCCCAGAACACCCACGGTGCTGGCGGTCGCGCCATCGGCGTCGAAATCGCCGACGATCAACATACGCTGGCCCTCGCGCAGCGCGGTGACCAGCAGGTCTACCGCTGCATCGATCCCCTTGAGTTGCTGATAGGGGATCAGCCGCGCCAGGCTTTTGTCCAGTTCGGCCTCGCAGGCCACACCTCGTGCTGCGTATAGACGAGTGAGCAAGGGCGGCAGGTCGCCAAGGAACGGCAAGGTGTCGGGCAATGGACGAGGTTCGATGCGCATGCGGGTCAGCTGATTCTCTGTGCAGTGTCGATGAATGTTTTTCGAACGGAACCGGCGGCTGTCAGCCGCGCTCGCCCGTAAGCCATTGCAACTGGACTTCATGCTGGCCGCGGTCGTCAGTGACGAACACCGTCCCTTCACTGATCATCACATCCCACTTGATGACCCGCGGCATGTCCTTGGCCAGCACTTCCAGCACTTCCTGCGGGACGGCGGCGATATTGACGTTTTTCAGGTTCTTGATCGCCGGGATGACCTTGCCTTCCCAGACGCGCAGGCTGCCATAGGCCAGCAGGCTGGTGCGTTCGGTACGGCGCGAGCACCAGGTCAGTCGGTCGGCATCCGGCTGCCCCACTTCGATCCAGTGCAGAACCCGGTCATCCAGGCTTTTTTCCCACAGTGCGGGTTCGTCCACATCTGACAGGCCACGACCGAACGACAACTGTTCGTTGTACCAGAAGGCATAGGCCAGCAGACGCACAGTCATGCGCTCTTCGGTTTCCGAAGGATGGCGGGCAATGGTCTGCTTGACGCTCTCGTACACGCCGCGATCAAGGTCGGTGAGATTGAGTTCGAATTTGTAGGTCGTGGACGGCTGGGCCATGAACGGGCTTCTAGAGTCTGGAGGGAAGACGGCAAGTCTACCCGATGCCGGGCCTGTGAACGAACTTGCTCGCGCAAGGGTGTGTTTGCCCCCCATTTGCAGGACGAACAAAAATCGATAGTTTGAAACAAATTTCTGATACATATCTGTGCTAAAGACGATCTGCAGCGAGCGCCCGGACTCCCAACCGGGGCACCTGAATGTGACGCCACTGGCGCAGCGCCATTCAAAGAGCTGCCAACCCTACCTCAGACCGTTGAACCCTTTTCGAGGATGACACCCGCGAATGCCCCTTCCTGCCTCGTACTGCACAACGGCTCGATTGATGCTCGCCCTGTCGCTGGCTGCCACGTCGTGCGCCAGCCAGGCCAGGGAGACGCTGACCTGGCTGATGCGCGACATCCCCCCTTCGACGATTTTTTCCGGTGCCATGCGCGGGCAAGGTGCAATTGATCAGCTCATGCCATTGCTGACTGCGCAAATGCCCGAATACGATCACGTGCTGATGCGGGTCAACCGCGCCAGGGCTCTGCAAATGCTGAGCGACGAGACGTCTCTCAATTGTGATCCCACCATGCTGTGGACGGCAGAAAGAGCCAGAACCCTGCTTTTTTCCATACCGATCGGTGCGGTACTGAGCAGCGGCCTGATTGTACGCAAGGAGGAGATGTCGAAGTTCGAGCCCTATGTAGAAGACGGAAAAATCGACGTGGCGGCGTTGATGGCCAGCCGGAAGATCAAATTGGGCATCGTTGCCGAACGCAGCTATGGAGAAGTGATCGACCACACGTTGCACGACGTCGATGAAGACGTCCTTGTGCCGCACTACGGTAACGATGCCGTCGGCAGCCTGCTGCAAATGGAGCGTCTGGAGCGTCTGCAGGCCTTTATCAGCTTCTGGCCGGAAGCGCGCTATCACGCCATGCAACAAGGCATAAGGCCCGAGGAGCTGGCCTTCTTGCCGATCAAGGGCAACCCTGCATACCAGTTCGTCTATGTCAGTTGCAGCAACTCACCCAAAGGCCAGCAGGCCATTGCGCTGATCAACCGCGAGATGCGCGTGCTGCGCGAAACCAGCCTGATGGGCTTTTATGCGCAGTGGCTGGAACCCGCGCAACGGGCCAGCTACCTGGAGGACGTCAAGGCGCTGCTGGACAAGGAATGAGCGGACAAAAGAAACCCCGGGCAGAGGGGGACCTGCTCGGGGTAAACATGACCATGCTGGTCAGTACGTCAGCCCTTGATCACCGGAGCACAATGATCAAGTCTGACGTAATGGATAGGAGTGCATAGAACCCGTCAGGTTCCAGAATCGTTGTCGCCGGTTAAGCAACTGTTAAGCAAATGATGGGGTGCCGACAAACGTGCGGCTGATTGCAGCATTGCGCATGGCAGCGATGACACAGGGTTCGATTCGACCCTCGGCAACCATCAGATCGCGGCGCAGGCCGTCTACCACGTCGGTGAGCTGACGCTTGTCGCTCAGCTGATCAGCGCCGAATGCGCGCTCGATCACACAGGTGCCCGCTTTATCTTTCAGAGTCACCAGACGTTCGCCCCGAGAACCGGCCGGGCCAATACTGGCCTGATAGGGAGCCAGCGCTTCGCTTAGCAGTAAGCTGATATTTTCCATCCGGATCACCACTCAACAGTTTGAATGCAAAGGTGCTAACCAATGACCATCGGCGACAGCAGAAAGTTCTTTCTATCGCCAGATCGCAGCACCTGTCTGTCATTTCGAGCATGCCTGTTGAATGTGACAAGGAAAAAACCGGACGCCGATGACAACTGAAAGTCAGCTTGTAGGAAGAATCCAACATAATTCCGCTACGCGTCCTACAAGGTGCCTATGCTCTTGATCACTGCGTTAAACACCTCTATCGCATGCAATACCCGTATAGCCTTTTTCACGGAGCCACCTCTTGAGCGATTCCGCTGATCGCCCGTTGCGGGTCATCGTGGCTGATGACCACCCGATTTTTCTAATCGGCCTGCGGGTCGTACTGGAGCAGAACAATCTGGCCAGCGTCGTCGCCGAGGCCTGCAATCCGGACGAACTGCTTCAGGTACTCGAACGCCACGCCTGCGATGTGCTGGTGACTGACTTCATGATGCCCGTTGAGCGGCAGAACGATGGCCTGCGTCTGCTGCAGCGCATCCGCCGGGACTTTCCGGCGCTGCCGGTGATCGTTGTCACGACCCTGAGCAATGCCGGACTGTTTCAGTCCATGCTCGACCTGGATGTCCGGGGTCTGTTGAGCAAGGCCAGCCTTGCCGGAGAACTGCCTGCTGCCATCCAGGGGGTCAGGCGCGGTGAGCTTTTCGTCGCCCAATCCGTACGCAGGGTACTCAGAGAGGCCCGGCAGCACGGACACGACACACTTGTGCCGGCAGATCGCTTGTCGCCGCGGGAACTTGAGGTGTTACGCCTGCTCTCGGCCGGCCATACGGTTGGCCAGATCGCTGCGCAACTCAATCGCAGCAAACAGACCGTCAGCGCCCAGAAAGTCGCCGCCATGCGCAAGCTCGGACTGGCCAATGACGCAGCCCTGTTCATTTATTTGCAGGAAAGCGGCATGTCCTGAGGCCGGTCGTCCTTCGAAACGGCGTGCAGGTGGCTGCTATCATGCTCAGCCATCCAGCGCATGAACGCCGAGGCAGGCATCGGGCGCGCAATGAAATACCCTTGAATGGCCGGATCGCCCAGCGCCAGCAGACTGTGGACGTCTTCAATCGTCTCGACCCCTTCAACCACGACCGACATCGACAGCCGCTGCGCCATGAGCAAGGCACCGGCCACTACCGCCGATTTACGCGCGTCGTCGGCCATGCCGCGCACGAACTCGGTCGGTATTTTCAGTTCGCTGAAAGGTAATTGCAGAAGCCGGTCCATATTCGAAGCGCCCATGCCAAAGTCATCGATGGACAACTTGCAACCCTGCATGCACAACCTCAGCAGGCCTTCGAGCTGCCAGGTTTCCGGTCGTGCGGCGTCCTGCTCGATAATTTCCAGGGTCAGCGCGGTGGCCGGCACGCCATGACGGGCAAGCGCCTGCGTGATCTGCTCGGCGAAATCCAGTTGTTGCAGCACTTGTGGATCAATGTTGACGGCAACCGACAGCGGCTCGCCCTGCTCGCGCATGACCTGCGCAGAGAACTGCAGGGCCTGATCCAGCACCCGCCAGGTCAACGCAACGGTCAGCCCTTCAGCCTCGATGGCCTCGATGAATCGCCCGGGGGCCAGCAGGCCATACACCGGATGCTGCCAGCGAACCAACGCTTCGGCCCCCAGCAACTCGCCCTGCAGACTGACCTTGGGTTGAAAATAGGTGATCCATTGTTCGGCAATGGACGCCACGTCTATCGGTCCGCTGCCTGTCGGGTCAAACAATTCGATGGCGGAAAGAGCTCTGAACGCGCTGCCCGGCGATGCCTGCTCTATACAGTCCGAGCGGCCAGGCCCATAGGCCTCGAGCAACTCGTACAACGCCCCGGCGGAAGCAGGTTTCTGCACATACCCCAGAACATTCAGACCTTGGGCGAGCGCCAGCTGCGCGGCCCCTTCCAGCACGCAGGCGGCGGAACAGCTGACAATGATCAGCGCTCGCGCCAGGCCGTTCTCAGCCATGAAGCGGATCAGTTCCAGACCATCAGGCCCTTCCATCTGCAGGTCGCAGATCGCGATGTCGACAGGACCGCGGGTTTGCAGCGAAAGCCTGGCGACCTCGACGCTGTCGGCCACCAGCACATCGAACACTTGATTGGCGTTGAGCATCTGATGCAGAGCCATCAGCTGGAAGGGATGGTCTTCGAGAATAAGAACCTTGAGTGAGTGCACGATCACGCCTGCGGAGTCAGAGCCATCGGCCCGGGATAGCATTAACTGTAGCTCGTCCCGCAGACCCGCCCCATAGGACATGTCCTAAACACGCCACAGGTTTTCCGCAGGATTCAAGCGCCTGGCACCGCGGTCTCGGGCACGGCCACCAGTTGCAATTCGATATCCGCGCGCAGACCGGTCATGGCCACTTCCAGTACCTGCCAGCGTTCGGCCAGCCTGGCTGCGCTCTGCAGCCGTACACTGTCGTCCAGCGCGGCACACGCCTTGGCGAGCGGCACAGCGTCGACCAGACTCGCCGCGCCCTTGAGCCGATGCAGACAGGCGCCCAGGGTCTTCCAGTCATTGACCGACACTGCGGGCTCCAGCAACGCGTGCTCATGCCTGAGGTTCTTCCATAACTCGCTCAGCAACCGTTGCATTTGTTGCGGGTTGGCCTGAGTCATGGCTTGCAGCGTGCCGATGTCGAACGTCGGCTCGCGTACCCGATCCGCCAGCTCCTGGGCCAGACGCGCCAGTGACAGCGGCTTGATCAGCAGGCCGTCCATGCCTGCCTGCTCGCAACGTGCCGCCTCGTCACTCATCGCGTTGGCGGTACAGCCAATCACCGGGCAGCGCTGACGCTGCTCTTTCTCTTCGATCTGGCGAATGGCCTGGGTCAACGCGTAGCCGCTGATACCCGGCATGTTGCAATCGGTGATGACCGCATCGAACGCCCCTTCACACCAATTCGACAACGCCGCCTTGCCATCTTCGACAGCCGTTACCTGATGGCCAAGAAACTCCAGCTGGCGGGTCAATACCAGGCGATTGGCGGACATGTCATCGACCACCAACAGATGAAGACTACGCGTGTCGACAGGCGCATCCGTCACATCGTCCGCTGACAAAACCGGCTCGCTCACCCTGGTCAACGGCAGGTCGATGGTAACCAGGGTACCCTTGCCCGGCTCGCTGTGCAGGCTGATATCGCCCTTCATCAGCGCCACCAGTTGCCGGGTGATGCTCAACCCCAGCCCGCTGCCCCCGTAGTGTGCGGCCGTGTCGTCGTTCGCCTGAGTGAAAGGTTGAAATACCTGCTGCTGACGCTGCGGATCGATACCTTCGCCACTGTCCTGGATACCAATGCGCACACGCGTGGAGTCAGGCGAATCGCTGGTCACATCGAGCCTCACGACCACCGCACCTTGACGGGTGAACTTCAAGGCGTTGCCCAGCACATTGTGCAACACCTGGCGCAACCTCAAGGGATCCAGCCAGTAGTCGCCGCGCGCCTGCGCAGAGAATTCCAGGCGTAGCTCCACACCCTTTTCCCGAGCCTGTGCGGAAAAAAGCTCGATCACACCGTCGAAAAGCCCTTGCAGGGAGGTGACAGCCAGTGACAACTGCATGCCGCCCGCTTCGATTCTGGCCAGATCAAGACTTTCGCCAATCAGCGCGACCAGCTCCGTAGCCGAGCGGTGAGCCACTTGCAGGCCTTGCGACGGCATCGTGCCCAAGCGCAAGGCCTGTTCGCATTCCAGTTCCAGCAAGCCAATGATTGCCCCCATCGGCGTACGAATTTCATGGCTCATGCTGGCCAGAAAAGCGCTTTTTGCCTCGTTGGCCTGAGCGGCGAGACGCATGGCTTCCTGAAGCTGCTGTTCCAGTTGCTTGCGTTCGGTGATATCGATCCAGCCGCCGAGCAGCCCCTGCAGCTGACCATCGGCGGCGAAGAAAGGCACCGTCCATTGCCAGACATCCATACGTTTGCCAGGCAGTTCGATGGTGCGATCGGAAAAGACCGGCTGATGATTTTCCAGCAGATTGAGGTAATCGGTGTGCATCTGCTCGGCCAACGCACGCGGAATCAGATTGACGTCCGTGAGGCGTCGGCCATTCATCTGTTCGAAACTGATGCCCAGACTCTGCTCGTAGCTGCGGTTGCAGGAAATCAGGCGCCCTTTGAGATCGCGCACATAGATCGGATTGGGGATACCGTCGAGCAGCGCGTGCTTGAAGGCCAGTTGATCATTGAGCTGTCTTTGCGCCCTTTGCCGCTGGCGAATCTGCACCTTGAGGCGACTGCTCCAGGTCAGCGACACCAGCCCGGTCAGCAGCGCCAGGGACACCACCCAGAATACCCACGGCGGTATGCGCGCCCAGAGCGACGGCTGAGGCAGCGCCGATCCCAGCCACTTCAGACGGATCGAGCGCAATTCGGCCACCGGGAACTCCTCCAGCGCCTTGTTCAGAATCCCCAGCAGTTCGGGCTGGGTCTTGATCACTGAAAATCTGTCGGGTGACCACTGACCTTCGACACTTCTGGCGACCTTCAACTCTCCGGACGGAAACAGGTAGGCCCCCACTTCATTCTGAATGGTCGCGTCGGCAGCACCACTTTCCACCAGCGCGCGAGCCTGATCATAGGTATTGACCAGCCGCAGCTGGATCAAGGGGTGTTCGCGCCTGATCAGGTCTTCGAGCGCATGCCTGGCCGGCAGTGCCAGTACTTTCCCGGCCAGACTGTCGAGCGATATGCGGGACGAGTGGTCGGAGCGCACCACGAACATCCAGCTATTGCCGCCGAACGAATAGGTAAAGTCCAGAAACCTTCGGCGCTCGGTATTTTCCGCGAGCGTGGTGTTCATGTCGGCCTGGCCGGCGCGCAGCACGTCGATGCTCTGCTGCGTGGAAAGTGATTCCTGATGGACGAACTGCAAGCCGGTCATGCGCGAGATACGTGACAGCACATCTGCGTTCAACCCTACCCAGTGGCCGTTATTGTCTTTGTAGATATACGGTGGGTGCTGCACGGTCGCGATGGTCACACTCGGATGCTTGAGCAGCCAGCGTCGCTCGGCACTGGTGAGGCGAATACGTTGTCCTTCCACGTCGGCGCCCAGCCCCATGGTCCAGCGGCCGAGCACTTCACGACTGGTCGAAGGTGCGATGCTGTCCAGGGCCCGATTGATGAAGGTCAGCAAGCGCTGCTCGTCATCCCTGACCGCAAAGGAAAACCCCACCGGGGGCAGACGACTTTCGAATTTGATCTGCAAACCGAGATAGGGCCGCAGGGCAGTGTAGGTACGGACGATGACTTCGTTACCGATGAACACGTCTACTTCACCCTGACTCAGGGCTTCCAGAGCACTGTAGAGGTTAGGCGCAATAATGATCTGGCTGTCAGGATAAATGCGGTGCAGCACGTCCGAATCGGCATAGCCATCAAGCAGTACGACCTTCTTGCCGGCCAGGCTCGACGACGGGCTCAGATCGTTGCCGCGGCCAACCACTACCGATCGATCGGGCATGTATTCGGTTGAGAAGGACAGTCCTTTCACACCCCGTTCGAAACCATTGGCACTGGTCAGCAGATCTATCTTGCCGTCGCGCAGCGCCTCGATAGCCTCGTCACGCTTGGCAAAACCGGTGACCTGCACCGGGAGGTTCAACTGGTCGCTGACCAGCCCCAGGTAGTCAGCACTGATGCCCTGATAACGGTTGCGGTCACTGGTGATGTCGATCGGTTCGTAGTCTGCGATCGCAATGCCGACCTGAAGCACCTTGCGCTGGTCGAGCCAGGCCCGGTCCTGATCTTCGAGAACCATATCCGCTGAAGCCACAAAAGGAGCTGTCAGTGAAAACGGCAGGCTTTGCGCCGCATTGGCTGCCCCGGCAAAAACCAGCGCCAGCAACATCCACACCCGGCGCCATGCGCGGCATCTCGATGTGCTGCCTGTCTCCCTGACTACGCTTTGCATACTTGCCTGCTTCACTACGAATGACCCGACTCTATGGTTCGAAAAACCAGCGAAGTTTGGCACGTAGAAACAGAAAGGCCCGCCAGATGGCGGGCCTAAAGTTGTTACACAACGCTTCTGTCAGAGCGGTTTGCCGCGATTGCCGTGCTGGCTGACAAACGCCTGTATGGCTTTCAGGTCATTTGGCAGAACCGTACAGCGCTCGTCGCGCTCGAACAAATCAGACAAATGTGCAGGTAGTTCAAGCGCTTTTCCTACACCGGCTTTCTCAACCGCTTCCGGAAACTTGACCGGATGCGCGGTGCCCAGAATCACCATCGGCGTGTCCAGACTGCGCCGGCATTCGCGCGCAGCCTTCACCCCGATAGCGGTATGCGGGTCGAGCAACTCGCCAGTGCTGGCGAACACTTCGGCGATGGTCGTGCAGGTGTCCTCGTCACTGACTGCCAGCGAATCGAACAGTTTGCGGGTCTCGGTCCAGCGCTCTTCCTCGACGCTGAAACCGCCACCCTGGCGGAACGTGCTCATCAACTCGGCAATGGCAGCGCCGTTGCGACCGTGCATGTCGAACAGCAGGCGCTCGAAGTTGGACGACACCATGATGTCCATGGAAGGCGACAGCGTGGCGTGCAGGGTTTCCTTGACGTACTGATTGCCGCTCATGAAGCGGTGCAGGATGTCGTTGCGGTTGGTGGCAACGATCAACTGATTGATCGGCAGGCCCATATTGCGCGCCAGATAACCGGCAAAGATGTCGCCGAAATTACCGGTCGGCACCGAGAACGACACCGAACGCGCAGGTCCGCCCAACTGCAGCGACGCGTGGAAGTAGTAGACGATCTGAGCCATGATCCGCGCCCAGTTGATCGAGTTGACCGCGACCAGAGGAGTGCCCTTCAGGAAGCTCTGATCAGCGAAGCTGGCCTTGACCATTTCCTGGCAGTCGTCGAAGTTGCCTTCGACTGCGATGTTATGAATGTTGTCGCCGAAGATCGTGGTCATCTGCCGACGTTGTACATCCGATACCCGGTTATTCGGGTGCAGGATGAAGATGTCGACGTTGTCGCAGCGACGGCAGCCTTCGATGGCCGCAGAACCGGTGTCGCCCGAGGTCGCGCCGATGATCACGACACGCTGGCCACGCTTGGCCAGAATATAGTCGAGCAGGCGGCCGAGCAGTTGCAGTGCGAAGTCCTTGAACGCCAGCGTCGGGCCATGGAACAGTTCGAGTACCCACTCGTTGCCATGCAGCTGGCGCAGCGGCGCAACAGCGCTATGGGCAAACACGCCGTAGGTCTCTTCGAGAATCTTTTTGAAGTCGGCATCCGGGATGCTGCCCGCCACGAAGGGGCGCATCACCCGGAAGGCGAGCTCGTGATAAGGCAGACCTGCCCAGGAAGCGATCTCTTCCTGCGTGAAGCGCGGCAGGTTTTCCGGCACGTAGAGGCCACCATCGCTGGCCAGACCAGTCAACAGCACGTCTTCAAAATTCAATGCAGGCGCTTGCCCGCGAGTACTGATATAGCGCATGGGATCAAACCTTCGGTTCGAGCTGCAAGCTGGAAGCTGCAAGCTGCAAGTCCAAAACGATCGGCGTCTGACTTGTAGCTTGTAGCTGACCGCTTGCCGCTGCCTTAATTAAGATGTTCGACGCGAATACGGACTACCGGGCCCACCACATCCTGCAACGCTTCCAGGGCCTGGATGGCGTCATTGATACGCTGCTCCACTACCCGGTGGGTCAACAGGATCATCGGCACCAGGCCATCATGTTCTTCGACATCCTTTTGCATGATCGATTCGATGTTGATGCCACGCTCGGACAGGATGCTCGCGACCTGAGCCAGCACGCCCGGGTGATCCTTGGCCTGAATGCGCAGGTAGTAGGCGCTTTCGCAGGCTTCGATCGGCAGGATCGGGTGAGCGGACAACGAATCGGGCTGGAAGGCCAGATGAGGGACCCGGTTTTCCGGGTCGGAGGTCATCGCACGGACCACATCGACCAGATCGGCCACCACCGAAGACGCGGTAGGCTCCATACCGGCACCCGCGCCGTAGAACAGCGTCGAGCCGGACGCATCGCCATTGACCATCACGGCGTTCATGACGCCGTTGACGTTGGCGATCAGGCGATCGGCCGGGATCAGGGTCGGGTGTACGCGCAGTTCGATGCCTTGCGCCGTGCTGCGTGCAACGCCCAGGTGCTTGATGCGATAGCCCAGCGCTTCGGCATAATTGACGTCTGCAGTGGTCAGTTTGGTAATGCCTTCGGTGTAGGCCTTGTCGAACTGCAGCGGAATGCCGAAGGCAATGGAGGCCAGAATGGTCAGTTTGTGCGCCGCGTCGATACCTTCTACGTCGAAGGTCGGATCGGCTTCGGCATAACCCAGGGCCTGAGCTTCGGCCAGAACATCCGCAAAGGTACGGCCCTTCTCGCGCATTTCGGTGAGGATGAAGTTGCCGGTGCCGTTGATGATGCCGGCAACCCAGTTGATACGGTTCGCCGACAGGCCTTCACGAATGGCCTTGATGACCGGGATGCCACCGGCAACCGCTGCTTCAAAAGCGACGATCACGCCCTTCTCACGCGCCTTGGCGAAGATTTCGTTGCCATGCACCGCGATCAGCGCCTTGTTGGCGGTCACCACGTGCTTGCCGTTTTCGATGGCCTTGAGGACCAGTTCGCGGGCAACGGTATAGCCGCCGATCAATTCTACGACGATGTCGATTTCAGGGTTGGTCGCAATGGCAAACACATCGCTGGTGGTCGGCGTACCGGTAATCTGGCAATTGGGATTTGGTGTACGAACCGCAATTTGCGCCACTTCGATTCCGCGCCCGGCACGGCGGGCAATCTCCTCGGCGTTACGCTGAAGTACGTTGAAGGTACCGCCACCGACAGTACCCAGCCCACATATGCCTACTTTGACCGGTTTCACTGATGAACTCCCCGAAAAACAGCCGAACCTGAATCGGCTGTGGAAAAACTGCCGCATGGCGCCATGCGGCTGAAATTTTGACGACACTTCGGCCACTTGCCCCCTGTCTGCACAAGGCGCGCCTGAAAACACCGGTTTATTTGGCGCTCAATGCCAGTTTGGCAACCTGAGCCGCAGGCTGATAACCCGGAATCACCTGACCGTCAGCGAGGACAATCGCAGGCGTGCCGTTGACGCCGATCGACTGACCGAGCTCATATTGCTTGCTGACCGGATTGTCGCATTTGGCGGCCTTGATGTCCTTGCCATCGACCATACGGTCCATCGCGCCCTTGCGATCCTTGGAACACCACACGGCCTGCAACTGCTCGTCACCCGGAGAACCAAGCCCCTGACGCGGGAATGCCAGGTAACGGACTTCGACACCCATCTTGTTCAGCTGGCCGACTTCTTCGTGCAGCTTGTGGCAATACGGGCAGGTCGTGTCGGTGAATACGGTGATGTGCGACTTGGTCTCGCCCACCGCCGGGTAGATCACCATCTCGGACGCAGGAATGGCGTTGATGGTCTTGGAAATGGCCAGACGCTCGGTCTTCTCGGTCAGGTTGACCGGCTTGCCGTTCTGCACCTGAAACAGATAGCCCTGAACCACGAACTGACCGTCGGCGCTGGCGTACAGAACGCGGCCGCCCTTGAGCTTCACTTCATAGAGGCCATTGAGCGGGCTCGGCGAGATACTCTCGACCGGCAGCTGCAATTCCAGCGAGTCGAGCGTCTTGCGGATAGCCTGATCGGGGGCTGCATCAGCCAGGGCAGACATACTGAAGGTGCCGGCCAGCATCAAAGCCGCGGCAGCGAAAATCTGTGGCAAACGCATGAAAACTCCTATGACGGCGGACAGGCTGGCAACTGTCGAAAAAAGGCGCGCCAGCCTTGATAGGCGAAACCGGCAAAGCCTACCACATAAGGCCCGCGGGGCCGACAGGCCGTCATGATTCGGGAGGTTTCCCTGATGAATTGCAGATTTTTCCTGTGCAGATCGGGATAGGGCTGTCACAGCCCCTATCCCCGGCAAACGCTTTACCCGCGCCTTACTTTTTGACCGAGCCGTCTGCGTTGTAACGCTCGATGATCGTCAGCTTCAGTAGCGCATCGGTGCCGTCGCAATCAGTCATCCAGGCAAACCATGCCTTGTTTGGAAAGTCCTCACGCTTGTAAGTCTGCATAAAGTTCTTGCTTCGCCACGACTTCAAATAAACGTCTTGAGCATCCGTGCGGTCAATCGAGAACTTACTGCTTCCACCATCTGCTATCCCGGCCAGATAAACATATCCAGGCTCTTTTGTTTTATGGACCCAACCGCCGTCGCTAACGGCTAAGTAAATGGGCGGCTCTGGCTCGGGGGATTGAGAGGCCGTGATTTGGTTTGCAGGAGGCGGGGTTCTGTCTTGTGAAACAGACACTGAAGCACGGACTGTATTTAAGGCAGCGTCAGACGGAGAGTAAAATTTAACCCGCTCCTCTGGCTGTTCGCGCTCCTCCGTAACTGTCTTGTCAAAAGATTCCTCAATCAGATCATTAGTCTTTGGAGGTATTTTATCCGCCGCCGCAAACCCTTTGAAAAACATAACGTAGTTGCCCTCATCATTGGGCTCAAAGTAAATCCTGATCGATTGCGTGAGCAGTGAATTGGCACACAGCTCCTCCACCTCTTTCGTATCGCTTCCTCCCGCAGTAATTTTGGAAAACCCCAGCTTGGTACCGTCCTTGAGGTCCAGCGTCGCCAGAAATGAACGCTCTTTTTTTTCGTCAGACATGTCAATCATCCTTGATAGTGAGTTTCAGATAACCTCATCCTGATGGTAGCTGTTCGAAGAAACATCGCCCGCACGTCTCAATAACGATTGGAAATAACCGGCATAAAAATCATCGCACTCCTTCATGCCGCTGACATCAGAACATTAACCTCGAGGATGATGCGTCACATGCATAACCTGCAACCGCTGATACCGGGGCTGCACCAGCCAGGGCAGCATACTGAAGGTGCCAACCAGCATTTAAGCCGGCGGCAACGAAGATCCGGAGTAAAACCTGAAAACTTCTATAACGGCGGACAGGTTGGCAACTGTCGAAAAAAGAGTGCCCACCTTGACAGGCGAAACCGGAATGGGGGCTGTCACAACCCTCATCCCCGGCAAATGCTTTACCCGCGCCTTACTTTTTGACCGAGCCGTCTGCGTTGTAACGCTCGATGATCGTCAGCTTCAGTACCGCATCGGTGCCGTCGCAGTCAGTCATCCAGGCGAACCATGCCTTGTTTGGAAAGTCTTCACGCTTGTAAGTCTGCATGAAGTTCTTGCTTCGCCACGACTTCAAATAAACGTCTTGAGCGTCCGTGCGGTCAATCGAGAACTCAATATTTTTACAACCTGATATCTGCGCCAGATAAGCCCATCCAGAATTCGTTGTTGCATGAACCCATCCTTGTTCGTTGATACCTAAATAGACAGGAACTTCCTGCTTAGGAGGCTGAGCTGCAGGTGCAGGTGCAGGTACTGGTGCTGCAGGCTGGGTTGGAGGATCCTCCTCATCCTCGAGGTAAAACCACTCGTCCTCAGTTCCTGGCTCACCCGTAGGCGCTTTATCCTCAGCTACTTTAGCCTGCGGTAAATATTTAGCAGGGACCTCCTTAACAATCATTGCATAGTTGTTGTCTATTTGAGGCTGAAAATACACACACAAGGATTTCGTTGCCAACGAATTGGCGCAGAGAAACTTATGGTTCTCGACCTTTCCTCCTGCCGCAATTTTGGAAAATGCTAACTTTGTAAGGTTTTTATCGGCCAGATCCAGTAGTGCGAGAAAGGGTAGCCCTTTTTCTTCAATAGCCATGTTGATCATCCTTGATAGTTGGTTTCAAGCGCCCTCACCTAAAGAATAGCCATACCCTCCAAAAAAAAGGATCTTCTGCAAGAACGATTTGGAATAATCATTCATCAAACCGCGCAATGACTCACAGCAGAGAGGCTCACTAACCGCGCGGATGATGCCTGGCATGCATCTCCTGCAACCGCGCACGCGCCACATGGGTGTAGATCTGCGTGGTCGAGAGATCACTGTGCCCGAGCAACATCTGCACCACGCGCAAGTCGGCACCGTGATTGAGCAGATGGGTGGCGAAGGCGTGGCGCAGGGTGTGCGGCGACAGGGATTTGCCGATGCCCGCAACAGTCGCCTGATGCTTGATACGGTGCCAGAAGGTCTGGCGGGTCATCTGGTCGCCGCGAGTGCTGGGGAACAGGACGTCGCTGGGCTTGCCGCCCAACAACTCGTCGCGAGCACCACGCAGGTAACGCTCGACCCAGACGATGGACTCTTCGCCCATGGGCACCAGTCGCTCCTTGCTGCCTTTGCCCATCACGCGCAGCACGCCCTGACGCAGATTGACCTGCTCCAGGGTCAGGCTGATCAATTCGGTCACGCGCAGACCGCAGGCATACAGCACCTCAAGCATGGCGCGGTCACGTTCGCCGATGGGCTCGCTCAGGTCGGGGGCGGCAAGCAATGCTTCGACGTCGGCTTCGGAGAGCGACTTGGGCAACGGCTTGCCCAGCTGAGGCATGTCGATCTGCAGGGTGGGATCGACGGCAATCAGCTTTTCACGCAGCAGGTAGCGATAGAAGCCACGCGCGCCGGACAGAAAACGCGCGGTAGAACGCGGCTTGTAGGCATTGTCCACGCGCCAGGCAAGATGATCGAGGATGACTTCACGCCCGGCACTGATCAGATCAACGTTGCGCTCCTGCAGCCAGCCGTTGAACAGCGCCAGGTCACTGCGGTAAGCATCCCGGGTGTTGTCGGACAGCCCCTTCTCGAGCCAGAGCGCGTCCAGAAACCGGTCAATCAGCGGGTGGTCGATGGCAGCCATGTTCACTCAGTGCATATGTCGGTAGACAAGGGATGAATCATCAAACAACAGACAGCAAAAAGGCAGCCCTGAGGCTGCCTTTTTTATGCATCGAAAAACTGTATCAGGACAGTTTTTCCTTGATGCGCGCTGCTTTACCGGACAGGTCACGCAGGTAGTACAGTTTGGCCTTGCGAACGTCACCGCGACGTTTCACAGCCATGCTGTCGATTTGCGGGCTGTAAGTCTGGAAAGTACGCTCAACGCCAACACCGTTGGAGATTTTACGAACAGTGAAAGCACTGTTCACGCCACGGTTACGCTTGGCAATGACAACGCCTTCGAATGCTTGCAGACGAGCGCGGTCGCCTTCCTTCACTTTAACCTGGACGACAATGGTGTCGCCTGGTGCAAAGGTAGGGATCTCTTTGGTCATCTGCTCTGCTTCGAGGGCAAGAATGATTTTGTTAGTCATGCTGGTGCTCCTAAGGTAATCCGTCTGGATCGACCATCGATACGTTAACTATCGTCCCGCTCGCGGATGTATTCCGCCAGCAGCTTCTTCTCTTCTCCAGAAAGCGAGCGGCTTTCCAGAAGATCAGCGCGTCGTTCATAGGTCCGCCCAAGGGACTGCTGTAAACGCCAACGCCGGATGTGCGCGTGATTGCCACTTAGCAACACGTCGGGAACACGCTGATCCGCATACACCTCAGGTCGGGTGTAATGCGGGCAATCCAGCAGACCGTCCGTGAAGGAATCTTCCTCCGCGGAGTCCACATGCCCTAAAGCTCCAGGCAGCAGCCGCGTAACCGCGTCAATCAGGACCATCGCCGGCAGCTCGCCACCGGAAAGAACATAGTCACCAATCGACCACTCTTCATCGACATGAGCATCAATAAAACGCTCGTCAATGCCTTCATAACGACCGGCGATGAGGATAATCGCTTCCTCCTGCGCCAGTTCGCGTACCGCAGACTGATTCAGCTGGCGGCCTTGTGGCGACAGGTAAATCACCTTCGCCGCATCCCCTGCCGCTTGCCTGGCCTGAACCAGAGCATCTTCAAGGGGCTTGATCTTCATCACCATGCCCGGACCACCGCCAAATGGGCGATCATCCACAGTGTGATGGCGATCAGTGGTGTAATCCCGCGGATTCCAACAAGTGAGCTGCAACAGCCCTTGTTTCACCGCACGGCTGGTAATGCCGTATTCGCTGATGGCGGAAAACATCTCGGGAAACAGACTGATGACTTCTATGCGCAGGCTGGCCATGGCATTCAGAAGTCCGCGTCCCAATCCACCTTCATCTCGCCAGCAGCCATATCGATTGCCAACACGCATTGCTCCGTATAGGGCAACAGGCGTTCGCGATCATCCAGGCTACCCGCGCAGGGCTTTACAACCATTACATCGTTCGAACCGGTTTCGAGCAGGTGATCGATTTTCCCGAGCAGTTGCCCGAGTTGGTCGATGACCTTGAGGCCTTCAAGCTGGTACCAGTAGTACTCGCCATCGTCCAGATCAGGGAACAGGTTACGCGGCACGCAGATTTCGTAACCGGACAGAAGACGCGCTTCTTCACGATCATCGAGACCCTTGAGCTTTGTGACCAGAAACTTGCTTTGCAAGCGTCCGCTGACCAACTCCACCTGTTTATCAACGCTGCCTTCGCGCCGAAGCGTCCAGGTTTTGTAGTCCAACAGGTTTCCAATCGGATCAGTAAAGGAATAAACCTTCACTTCGCCGCGAACGCCATGAACCGAGTAAATCTTGCCAATGACGATCAGATCGTCGGCAGATGCAGGCGTCGCGTTCATAAGACTCAGGCCGCGGCCTTGGTCTTGTTGTGCTCTTTGAGCAGCTGGGCAACGCGCTCGGAAGTTTGTGCACCCACGCTCAACCAGTAGTTGACGCGTTCTTCGTTAACGGACAGACGGATTTCCTGACCACGGGCAACCGGGTTGAAGAAACCAACCTGTTCCTTGTGGGAACCGTCACGAGCGTTGCGGCTGTCGGTTACGGTCAGGTGGTAAAACGGGCGCTTTTTGGAGCCGCCAAGGGCAAGACGGATGGTTAGCATTGAACATCGTTCCTGTAGTCGGTGCTGCAAATCTAAGATGCACAGCGGGCATAGGTGCCCGAAAGGCCGCATATTCTAAGGAATATCCCGACTTTTGCAAATGTCTTTTTCCGGCGCCTATCGGCATGCCTTCCAGATTTGCGAGGGAGCTGTCGGTATGACAGCCGGTAAAAGCCCGCATAGCGCGGGCTGACTGGGGGTCACCCCCCAGATGGGAAGCGTGCAAAGCGTCTTGCACGCGACGCAATTACATTTTTGGCATGCCGCCACCGGGGAACATTCCCCCCATGCCGCGCATCATTTTGGCCATTCCGCCCTTGGCGGAGAATTTCTTCATCATCTTCTGCATCTGCTTGTGCTGCTTGATCAGACGCCCGATGTCCTGAACCTGAGTGCCCGAGCCCATGGCAATGCGGCGCTTGCGCGAACCGCTGACCAGATCCGGATCACGGCGCTCGGCAGGGGTCATCGAGTTGATGATGGCTTCCATCTGCTTGAACTGTTTTTCCGCTGCGCCCTGAGCGTTGCCCATCTGCGACAGGTTGACGCCGCCGATGCTCGGCAGTTTGTCCATCAGGCCGCCAAGGCCACCCATGTTCTTCATCTGCTGCAGCTGGTCGCGGAAGTCTTCGAGGTCGAAGCCCTTGCCCTTCTTGAGCTTTTTCGCCAGCTTGTCGGCCTTGTCCTTGTCGAGAGTCTGTTCGGCCTGCTCGATAAGGCTGAGCACATCGCCCATGCCGAGGATGCGTGAGGCGATGCGGTCCGGGTGAAACGGCTCCAGCGCCTCGCTCTTCTCGCCCATACCGATGAACTTGATCGGCTTGCCGGTAATGGCACGCACCGACAGCGCCGCACCACCGCGGGCATCACCGTCGACCTTGGTGAGAATCACACCGGTCAGCGGCAGTGCATCACCGAAGGCCTTGGCGGTATTGGCCGCATCCTGGCCGGTCATGGCATCGACCACGAACAGCGTCTCGGCCGGCTTGACCGCCGCATGCAGCGCCTGGATCTCGCCCATCATCTCGACATCGACGTGCAAACGACCGGCGGTGTCGACGATGACCACGTCAATGAACTTGAGCCTGGCTTCTTTAATGGCCGCCTGGGCGATGTCCACCGGCTTCTGGCTGATGTCGGAGGCGAAGAACGTCACGCCGATATCGTTGGCCAGGGTTTCGAGCTGTTTGATGGCCGCGGGACGGTAAACGTCGACCGACACCACCATCACGGTTTTCTTCTTGCGCTCTTTAAGGAAGCGCGCCAGCTTGCCGGCAGTGGTGGTCTTGCCCGCGCCCTGCAAACCCGCCATGAGGATGACGGCAGGCGGCGTGACATTGAGCACCAGGTCTTCGTTGGCGGCGCCCATCAGGCTTTCGAGTTCGGCCTGGACGATCTTCACGAAAGCCTGACCTGGCGTCAGGCTGCGCGACACCTCGGTGCCGACGGCGCGTTCCTTGACGTTATTGACGAAGTCTTTGACCACCGGCAAGGCGACGTCGGCTTCGAGCAACGCCATACGCACTTCGCGCAAGGTATCTTTGATGTTGTCCTCGTTCAGCTTGGCCTTGCCAGTAACATGGCGCAGCGTCTGCGAGAGGCGGTCAGTCAGATTTTCAAACATGCGCGATCCTTTCAGGCTCTCGTCGAACCCCGGTTGATGCGGCCCGGCCCGTAATGCAGAAATGGCGCTCGGCGAGCCTGCGGCTTGAGCAGGTCGCGGATTATAGCGAAGACTCCGTCGCACGGACACCACGCAGACTGCTTCTGTGGTCTTTCGTGATTTGCCGGTTCTATGCCAAACTCAGCGTCTTTTCAGGCCCGTCCATCAGGATCTATGTCCCCTTTGCCACCCAGCCTGCTTCCCAGCCTCGCCGCCGCCATCATTTATGCCGCTGCGACCGTCTATCAGAGCCTGCGTCTGAGCCAGGCCGTCAAGCCCGACAAGCGGCTGCTTTGCCTGCTTGGAGCGTTGGCGGTCATCGCACATGCCATTGGTCTGTTTTCCCAATTGACGCATTCCGTCGGTCTTGGTCTGGACTTCTTCAACTCCGCCAGCCTTATCGCGGCGTCGGTGATCGTCGTCACCCTGATCGCCACATCGCGCATCCCGGTGGAAAACCTGCTGGTGTTGTTGTTCCCTTTAGGGATGGTCACTGTACTGCTCGCCCAGTTCGCCCCTAGCGGCACTGTGCAGCCGATCATGGAAGAGCCCGGCATCCTCAGCCATATCCTGCTCTCTCTGCTGGCTTACGGGATGTTTACCATTGCTGCATTCCAGGCGCTGCTGTTGCTGTTGCAGGACTACCGCCTCAAGCACAAGCACCCTTCCGGGCTGATCAAGAACTTCCCGCCGCTGCAAACCATGGAAAGTCTGCTGTTCGGCTTTCTGTGGGCTGGCTGGTCGTTGCTCTCGCTGTCGCTGATTTCCGGCTGGCTGTTCGTCGAAAACCTGTTTGCCCAGCATCTGGTGCACAAGACCCTGCTGGCCTGTCTGGCCTGGATAGTGTTCAGTGTGCTGCTGTGGGGGCGTAACCGCCTTGGATGGCGTGGACACAAGGCCATTCGCTGGACGCTGGGCGGTTTCTGCCTGCTGATGCTCGCCTATTTCGGCAGCAAGCTGGTACGCGAATTCATCCTGCACATCTGACGGGCCCTGATCATGGATAATCTGCCCCTGGGCCCGTTGCTCGGAGTCCTCGCCCTACTGCTGCTGTGGGCCGGCCTGCTGACTGCGGTCGAAGCCGCTCATCATCAAGTCAAGGCGATGCGCTCTGCCAGCCGCCCGGAAAAGTCGGCGCCGCTCCCCGAACTGGCCTTCAACCTGAACAGCCTGATTCTGGGCAATACGCTGATCCGAGTACTGATCAGCGTGATCGCAACGCTGATCGCCGCCAATTACTGGCTCTACAACGGTCCGACCGTGGCATGGCTCGCTACCGTGAGCATCATGCTGGTCTTCGCCGAATACATGCCGCGCCGCCTGGCGAACCGCCACCCTGTCTCGACGCTACTGCTGGGCAACGGTGTGCTGCGCATCCCGATGAAGATCATCTGGCCGCTGGCCTACGTGTTCAATGTTCTGGCCAAGACACTGCTGCGTCCCTTCCTGTCTCGCGCCGTACAGCAGCAGGATCAGGACTTCGAAGACGACACGCAAAATACTCCGCGCAACGATGCCGCCCAGGAATACTCTCCGCGTGCCAGCGTGCTGTCAGGCATTCGTGCGCTGGACAGCATTACCGTCAATGACATCCTGATCCCGCGCAACGAAGTGGATGGCGTCAACCTTGATGACCCCATGGACATGATCATCGAGCGTCTGATCATTTCACGGCACACGCGCCTGCCGGTCTATCACAACGATATCAATCAGGTGCAAGGCGTCATCAATACCCGAGACATCAGCCACCTGCTGCCCAAGGGCACTTTGACCAAGGAGCAGTTGCTGGCGGTCTGCTACGAGCCTTATTTCGTACCGGAAAGCACCCCGCTGCAGTTGCAGCTGCTGAATTTCCACAAACAGCAGCGGCGTCTCGGCGTGGTGGTCGATGAATACGGGGAAGTGCTGGGCATCGTTACCCTCGAGGATATTCTCGAAGAGATTGTCGGCGAGTTCGAAAGCGAGCAGCGGCTGGATAACCCGCACGTCAAACAACAGGACGACGGGCGTCTCGAAGTCGAAGGCGCAGCGTCCATCCGCGATTTGAACAAGAGCCTTGGCTGGCACCTGCCGTCAGACGGCCCGAAAACCGTCAACGGACTGGTTACCGAGGCACTGGAAACCATCCCGGACGCTCCGGTGTGCTTGAAAATAGGGCCTTACCGGCTGGAAATCCTCGAAACCGAGGACAACCGCGTCAAGCGTGTCGCCATGTGGCAGAACACGCTGGTCCGCACTTTCAAATAGCTGTCTGCGTTCAAATAGATTCCTGAACCGCCCTTGCCTCTCGACCCATTCGGGTTACTCTGCTCGACGCCGCACCCACAATCACAATAAATGCACGCTTGCCGGAATACGGTCGATGCCGACCGGCGAGTCGACTGTCAGGAAATCCGCATGACCAGCACCCCGCTCTCTCGCGAAGATCACGACGCGCACGCAAAGCCGGTGAATTCGACGACCCGCGTCGCCACGGCCAGCTTTATCGGCACGGCCATCGAGTTCTACGACTTTTACGTGTATGCCACCGCCGCCGCCCTGGTGATCGGTCCGGTATTCTTTCCACAGACCTCGGGCACCGCCCAGATGCTGTCGTCATTTCTGACCTTCGGCATCGCCTTTCTCGCTCGCCCTCTGGGGTCGGCGCTGTTCGGTCACTTCGGTGACCGGATCGGGCGCAAGTCGACCCTGGTGGCCTCGCTGCTGTTGATGGGGATCTGCACCACGCTGATCGGCGTATTGCCCGGCTACGCGACGATCGGGGCGTGGGCGCCGATTCTGTTGTGTGTGCTGCGTTTCGGTCAGGGGCTTGGCCTGGGTGGCGAATGGGGTGGCGCGGCGCTGTTGGCGACCGAGAATGCCCCGAAAGGCAAGCGCGCCTGGTTCGGCATGTTTCCGCAACTGGGCCCTTCGATCGGCTTTCTCGCCGCCAACGGCCTGTTTCTGGCGCTGGCCATGACCCTCGATGACGAGCAGTTCCGCGCGTGGGGCTGGCGGATTCCATTTCTGCTCAGCGCCGTACTGGTCATGGTCGGGCTGTACGTGCGCCTGAAGCTGGAAGAGACGCCCGTGTTCGCCAAGGCCATGGCTCGCCACCAACGGGTCAGCCTGCCCATCGTGGAAACCTTCAGCCAGCACTGGAAACCCATGCTGCTCGGTGCGGCTTCGATGGTGGTCTGCTACGCGCTGTTTTATATCTCGACGGTGTTTTCGTTGAGCTACGGCGTGGCCACGCTGGGCTATACGCGTGAAACGTTCTTGGGGTTGTTGTGCTTTGCGGTGCTGTTCATGGCAGCGGCCACACCACTGGCCGCACTGGCGAGCGATCGCTTCGGGCGTAAGCCGGTGTTGATTGTGGGAGGCGTGCTGGCGATCCTTTCAGGTTTTACCATGGAGCCACTGTTGACCCACGGCAGCACCTGGGCTGTGGCGCTGTTTCTGTGCATCGAACTGTTTCTGATGGGCATCACGTTCGCCCCGATGGGCGCACTGCTACCGGAACTGTTCCCGACACAGGTTCGCTACACCGGCGCATCGGCGGCCTACAACCTGGGCGGAATCGTCGGAGCGTCGGTCGCCCCCTTCTTCGCCCAGAAACTGGTGGCGATGGGTGGCCTGAGCTGGGTGGGCGGGTATGTGTCTGCTGCAGCGCTGATCAGCGTGCTGGCGGTGTTGAGCCTGAAAGAGACGAGAGATAGGGAGCTTTGAGCTGCAAGCTGCAAGAAGAAGCGTGGTGCTCTTTCTTGCAGCTTGAGCCTTGAGGCTTACCGCTGCGCCCCTACAGTTCTACGTTTACCGCCTGCGATGCCCGGGTCGCTTTGGCCCGAGCGGCTTCAATGGACTCGTCACGCGCCAGGGCAACGCCCATGCGCCGCTGACCGTTGACTTCCGGCTTGCCGAACAGACGCAATGCGGTATCAGGCTCGGCCAGCGCAGCGCCGAGGTTGGCGAAAGCGGTTTGCGTGGACTGGCCTTCGACCAGGATCACTGCCGAAGCCGAAGGGCCGAACTGACGGATCAACGGAATCGGCAGCCCCAGAATCGCGCGCGCGTGCAGGGCAAACTGCGACAGGTCCTGAGAAATCAGCGTCACCAGACCGGTGTCGTGCGGGCGCGGCGAGACTTCGCTGAACCACACCTGATCGCCCTTGATGAACAGTTCGACGCCAAACATCCCGCGTCCACCCAATGCCTCGGTCACCGCCTTGGCAACCCGCTCGGACTCTGCCAGCGCAACCGGGCTCATGGCCTGCGGCTGCCAAGATTCCTGATAGTCGCCCTTTTCCTGACGATGCCCAACCGGCGCGCAGAATGTGGTGCCACCGATGTGACGCACGGTCAGCAGGGTGATTTCGTAATCGAAGTCGATGAACCCTTCGACGATGACACGCCCTTTACCAGCGCGACCACCCTCTTGCGCGTAATCCCAGGCTTTCTGCACGTCATCGGTGCTCTTGAGCAGGCTCTGCCCCTTGCCCGAAGAGCTCATGACCGGCTTGACCACACACGGGAAACCGAGGTCTTCGACCGCCTTGCTGTACGCCTCGAAGGTGTCGGCAAAGTGGTAAGGCGAGGTCGGCAGCTTCAGCTCTTCAGCCGCGAGACGACGAATTCCTTCGCGGTTCATGGTCAGTTGCGCGGCGCGCGCGGTCGGGATCACGGTGAAGCCTTCGGCCTCGAGCTCGACCAGCGTTGCGGTGGCGATGGCTTCGATTTCCGGAACGATGAAGTGCGGCTTCTCGGCCTCGATGACTGCGCGCAGTGCCGCACCGTCGAGCATGTTGATCACATGGCTGCGATGAGCGACCTGCATGGCTGGCGCGTTCTCGTAACGGTCAACAGCGATCACTTCAACGCCTAGGCGCTGCAGCTCGATCACGACTTCCTTGCCCAGTTCGCCGCTACCGCAAAACAGTACGCGCGTCGCGGTGGGCGACAGTGGAGTTCCGATTTGAGTCATCTCAGGTCCTCGTGAAGCAGATGTCGAGGGCTGCCCGCCGTATGCAAGCAACCGCTGTGAAGAAAGGCGCGCAATTTACCACGAAGCCCCGGCAAATGGGCGCTCAGCCTGGACACGCACTGTTGCGCGCCCGCCAGGCCATGATCATCCAGACAATGGTCACGCCAGCGAACTTCGATGCCAGCGCGGTGAGCACGACCGGCGCCGTCAGGGCGTCGATCATGCCGAAGAAGATAAAGGTATCCAGCGGAATGCTGAGTGCCGAGCTGATCCACAACCGATCACGCAACGGGCGTCTGGTAATGCTGAACACCAGCCAGTCAATGCATGACCTTGCCCCTGAAAAACGTATCCCTTGCCAGGTGCCTCAATAGCCGCAAGGATACGACATGACTAAGCCCAAGACAGATCGCGTTAAATACACCCTTGAGTTCAAACTTGAGGCCGTGCGACTGGTCGATACAGGCCTGACGCTTGCTGCCGCTGCCCGCTCTCTGGGTATATCCGACCAGACCTTGTTCAACTGGGTCAAGGCGCATCGCCAAGGCAGGCTGACCGGCGCTGACATCAAGTCTGTCACTCCCGAGCAGATGGAGATAAGCCGTCTACGAGCCGAGCTGGCACGCGTCAAGATGGAGCGCGACATTCTGGAAAAGGCGACGGCGTACTTCGCAAAAGCATCCAGCTGAAGTACGCGTTCATCTTTACTCATCGCCGTCTCTGGCCTATCGGTGTGCAGTGCCGGGTGCTGGGCGTCAGTGCGACCGGCTTTCATTGCCACCAAGCTCGCTGTGCAGTTAATTGCCCTCAACGAGGTTTAAGCGACGCAGCATTGCTCGTCCACATTCGCGCCGCTCATGCCCGCAGTCGTGGCAGCTACGGCTGGCCCAGGATCTGGCACGGTTTGCTGGCTGACGGCGTTCGCGTCGGCAAAGAGCGTGTGCAAAAGCTGATGCAGCTTCATGGTATTTGCGGCAAGGGCAAACGACGTTTCAAAGTGACCATTGATAGCGCTCATGACTTACCCATTTCGGAGAACCTGCTGGATCGCCAGTTCGCCGTGATGGAGCCTGACAGAGCTTGGGTGGGCGACATCACCTACATCCCGACAGATGAGGGCTGGCTGTTTCTGGCGGTAGTGGTAGACCTGTTCAGTCGCCAGATCGTGGGCTGGTCGATGGACGAGCGCATGAAAAGCAGCCTGGTGATTGATGCGTTGCGCATGGCCTGGTTCAAGCGTCATCCACATAAGGCCTCCGGACTGCTGTTTCATAGTGATCGCGGGAGCCAGTACGCCAGCTTTGATTTTCGTCATGTCCTTCAGGGCTACGGGATTGTCAGCTCGATGAGTCGACGGGGCAATTGCTGGGATAACGCGTGCAGCGAGACCGTGTTCGGCTCGTTGAAGGTGGAACGTCTGCATGGCTTGAAATTCAAAACCCGACGCGCTGCCAAGGACGAGGTCATTAACTGGCTGCTGTGGTACAACCAAGAGCGCCTGCACTCGACGCTTCATTACGTAAGTCCGATGCAATACGAGCAGAACTGGCAAAGGCAACAACCTTAGATACTCAACCCCGACGCCGGGTTAAGGGATACGTTTCTCGGGGGCAAGGTCAGCATTCGGAAACCGCAAACGCCGTGGCGCTGGCCAAGGCGATGGTGGGGTCGCTGGTGACATAGGACAGGACCAGCGCCACCAGCATGGCAATGATCGCACCATGGCCAAAGCGAATCTGCACCATGTCCCGCAACACGAACACCAACCCGCCCCAGGCAGACCAGATCATGTCCAGGTGCGGCGCACTGGAAAAGGCGAAGTTGATCAGCACGACACTGCTGATGTAGGCGATCAGGAAAAGCATGGAGGGTTTGGGCCTGTGCAAGCGAGCGGCAATGATAGCAAACGCGGAAAAGAGCCGCGCCCAAGCGAAAACGAAAGCATTATTCCTGACGCAGGAAATGCATCGACTGCACCGCCCCCTTCGCGAACAAGTTCGCTCCTACAAAAGCTCGCGGATAACCTGTAGGAGCGAACTTGTTCGCGAAAGCACTATTCCTGACGCAGGAAATGCATCGACTGCACCACCCTCTTCGCGAACAAGTTCGCTCCTACAGAAGCTCGCGGATAACCTGTAGGAGCGAACTTGTTCGCGAAAGCGCTATTCCTGACGCAGGAAATGCATCGACTGCACCGCCCTCTTCGCTAACAAGTTCGCTCCTACAAAAGCTCGCGGATACCCCCTGTAGGAGCGAACTTGTTCGCGAAAGTGCTATTCCTGACGCAGGAAATGCATAGACTGCACCGCCCCCTTCGCGAACAAGTTCGCTCCTACAAAAGCTCGCGGATAACCTGTAGGAGCGAACTTGTTCGCGAAAGCGCTATTCCTGACGCAGGAAATGCATCGACTGCACCGACCTCTTCGCGAACAAGTTCGCTCCTACAAAAGCTCGCGGATGCCCCCTGTAGGAGCGAACTTGTTCGCGAAAGCGCTATTCCTGACGCAGGAAATGCATCGACTGCACCGCCCTCTTCGCTAACAAGTTCGCTCCTACAAAAGCTCGCGGATAACCTGTAGGAGCGAACTTGTTCGCGAAAGCGCTATTCCTGACGCAGGAAATGCATCGACTGCACCGCCCCCTTCGCGAACAAGTTCGCTCCTACAAAAGCTCGCGGATACCCCCTGTAGGAGCGAACTTGTTCGCGAAAGCGCTATTCCTGACGCAGGAAATGCATCGACTGCACCGACCTCTTCGCGAACAAGTTCGCTCCTACAAAAGCTCGCGGATGCCCCCTGTAGGAGCGAACTTGTTCGCGAAAGCGCTATTCCTGACGCAGGAAATGCATCGACTGCACCGCCCCCTTCGCGAACTTGTTCGCGGCTACAAGGCCATCGGAACATCAGCGTGCCTCGCCCACTGTCCACATCAGGCCGCTGGCTCTGGCGCGCTCGTCGCACAAGCCGAGTACAACGCGGCGCTCGTCGTTGTTCATGCGGCTCCAGCGGGTGATTTCGGTGACGGTTCGCTGGCAACCGGTGCAGATATCCTGCTCATCCAGTGCACAAATACTCACACACGGGGAGCGGACCGGTTTTTCGATCGGGGTATCAGTGCTCATCAATCTTCCTGCACTACCAGGTCACGGGCGTAACGCTGGGCATTGTGTACGTAATGGGCTGCGCTGGCTTCCAGCATCTTCTTCTGCACGTCGGTGAGTTCGCGCACCACTTTACCCGGTGTGCCCATGACCAGCGAGCCATCAGGAATGACCTTGTTTTCTCCGATCAGCGAATTGGCGCCGATGATGCAGTACTTCCCGATCTTCGCCCCGTTGAGGATGACCGCATTGATGCCGATCAGGCTGTAATCGTCAACGCTGCAGCCATGCAGCATGGCGTTGTGGCCGATGGTCACGCCCTTGCCGATACTCAGCGGCGACCCCATGTCGGTGTGCATCACCGTACCGTCCTGCACATTGCTGTTTTCACCGATGTGAATCAGCTCGTTGTCGCCACGCAACACCGCGTTGAACCACACACTCGCACCCGCCTCGAGCCTGACATTGCCGATCAGCGTTGCATTGGGAGCCACCCAGCTCTGCGGATCGGTCTGGACACGGGATTCTCCCAGGCGAAATTTCATGCGGCCTCCTCAGGCGGGTCGTACTCATGGGGACGAACTATAAACAGTGACGCTTCAGGTGCCAGCGGCTCAGATCGTCGACCGTTCGGGCGGATGATGCAGGCTGATCCTGGTGTCGTACAGCACATTGACCAGCTCGACGATCATGATCGCGGTAAGCCCCCAGATCTTGTACTCGCCATAACGGTAACTGGGCACGTACCAGCTGCGGCCTTCGTAATCGATACGGTGAGTGTGCTCGCGCGTGTCCTGACGAAAGAATTCCAGCGGCACGCTGAAGACTGCAGCAATCTCGGCGTCATTGGGTTGGTATTCGACGAAGTCAGGTATCACCCCTACATAAGGTGTGACCTTGATGCCGTGCTTGGAGATCAGCGGACTTAACGGCCCGATCACCTCAACCAGCCCGGGAGGCAGGCCGATCTCCTCCTCGGCTTCGCGCAGCGCAGTGAAAATCAGATCAGGGTCGCCCGGGTCGCGACGGCCACCCGGAAACGCCACTTCACCGCCATGCGTCGACAGGCCACTGGCGCGCAGGGTCAGAATCAGCTCGGGTTGCTCGCTGCGGGTAATCGGCACCAGAACAGCCGCCTCGGGGAACTTTCGATCCGAGTCGAGGGTTTCTGGCGTGTGACTGACTACACGGCGAAGTAGCTCATCCAGCATGGGAAATCTCGATCTGTTGCCTGTCTGGCATCATGCACCAAAGCAACGCTGCGCCCAAGCCCTTGCAGGACAACTCCTGTCACACAGAGGGTTGCCGAGCCGCCGCACGACAGGCCAAGATAGCGACTGCGTTCACTATCGACTGATCCCATGAAATTTTGCAGCCAGTGCGGCAACCCTGTTATCCAGCGCATTCCCGAAGGCGACAGCCGTTTGCGCTATGTCTGCGAGCATTGCCACACCGTTCATTACCAGAACCCGAACATCGTGGCGGGCTGTCTGGTGACGCTGGGCGGCAAAGTGCTGCTGTGCCGCAGGGCGATAGAGCCGCGCCTGGGTTTCTGGACGTTGCCGGCCGGCTTCATGGAGAACGGCGAAACCATCGAACAGGCTGCACGGCGCGAAACCATGGAGGAAGCGTGCGCCACTCTGAGCGAACTGCATCTGTACACCTTGATCGACGTACCGCATATCAATCAGGTGCATGTGTTCTATCGTGGGGAGATGGCGAATGAGGCATTCGCCGCAGGCATCGAGAGCCTGGAAGTGCAGTTATTCGACGAAGCAGACATTCCGTGGTCGGACCTGGCTTTCATGACGGTCGGGCGTACCCTAGAATACTTCTTTGCGGATCGGCGTCGGCAGGCCTACCCGGTTCATACCAGCGCCCTTCCCCCGTCACGTCCGTTGCTGGACACCTGAACGCCAGGGTCGCACACAACATCGGCGCTTTTGTCAAAGAAGTATCTTCAGGGAAATCGTAATGCGCTGGTTGCTCGCACTCTTTTGCATGTCGTTCATGCCGCTTTCGCAGGCCGCGTTTACTCAAACCATCGTGCCCAAGGGCAGCGAACAGAAAATCATCAATAACAAGGTCATCAATACCGAGAGTATCGCCAGCAAGCCGATCGACAAGGTGCTGGTGCTCAAGTCAGCGCGCCAATTGCAGCTGATCAGCGGTGGCGAGGCTTTGAAGACCTACCGAATCTCGCTGGGCAAGAACCCCAAGGGCACCAAGCTGCAGGAAGGCGACCAACGCACGCCGGAGGGTTTCTACTGGATCGACTGGCGTAAACCCAGCAATAACTACAACCTGTCGATGCACATTTCCTACCCGAATGTTTCGGACTCGGCACGCGCACGTTCCGAGGGCGTGAAACCGGGCAGCATGATCATGCTGCATGGCACACCGGTGGATGAAGAGTATCCGGAATGGTATTTCCACACGCTGGACTGGACCAACGGCTGCATTGCGCTGAAGAACAACGACATGCGCGAGATATGGGATCTGGTGAAAGACGGGACGATGATCGAAATTCGACCTTAATGTGCGGCGTTGCGCATTCGCGAGCAAGCTCGCTCCCACGAGACTTGTGTACAAGTCTGAGCGCGTAGCATTGGCACGATAGTTACAGGATGATTATCGTCCCAACGCTCCAGCGTGGTGACGCATTTGCGGACGCTCTGCGTCCAGCTTTGCAGGCGATTCAGAACTCTGCCAGCCGCCATACTTCGTAAGCAGGCGTTTCGTAGGGATGGCTCTGCTTGAGCGCCATCACCACTTGCTGAATCAGCTCGTCCGCGACGACCAGCTCGACCTTCCACTCTTGCACCGACTCGACCACACCGCTCTGCCCGATAAATGGCTGACTGCCATCCAGCGGGCGGAACTGACCCTGGCCGAGCACTTGCCACGCGCAGTGCTCGTAAGCGCCGATTCGCCCTGCACCAGCAGCGAATACGGCGTTCTTGACCTCGTCCACATGGCTCGGTGGAACAAAAAAGGCGAGCTTGTACACGCGCCTTAGTTAACCCAGGCCCGCGCGTTGCGGAACATGCGCATCCACGCACCGTCCTCGTTCCAGTCCTCGGGACGCCATGAGTTCTGCACCGCGCGGAACACACGCTCCGGGTGCGGCATCATGATGGTCACACGACCGTCGAGGGTGGTCATGCCGCCAATACCGCGTGGCGAGCCGTTCGGGTTGGCCGGGTAGGTTTCAGTGACCTTGCCGTGGTTGTCGACAAAGCGCAGTGCAACGGTGCCGGAAACGTCCGCTTCAAGCAGCGCATCGTCATTGCGGAACTCCGCGTGCCCTTCGCCATGCGCGATGGCGATTGGCATGCGCGAACCGGCCATACCCTGCAGGAAGATCGAAGCCGACTCCTGAACCTGGACCATGGCCACGCGCGCTTCGAACTGCTCGGAGCGGTTACGCACGAAATGCGGCCAGAACTCGCTGCCCGGAATCAGCTCGTGCAGGTTGGACAGCATCTGGCAACCGTTGCAGACGCCGAGCGTGAAGCTGTCGGAACGCTCGAAGAAGCCCTGGAACGCATCACGCGCGCGACTGTTGAACAATGCCGACTTGGCCCAGCCTTCGCCGGCACCCAATACGTCACCGTAGGAGAAGCCACCGCAGGCGACCATACCCTTGAAGTCGTTCAGGTCGACACGACCGGCCAGGATATCGCTCATGTGCACATCGATTGCGTTGAAACCGGCACGATCAAAGGCTGCCGCCATCTCGACCTGACCGTTGACACCCTGCTCGCGCAGAACTGCAACCTGAGGACGCACGCCCGTCTTGATGTACGGCGCGGCGATATCGTCGTTGACGTCGAAGCCCAGCTTGACGGTCAGGCCCGGGTTGTCTTCTTCCAGCAGCGCATCGAATTCCTGATCCGCGCATTCGGCGTTGTCACGCAGGCGCTGGATCTGATAGCTGGTCTCGGCCCACTGGCGTTGCAGCAGACGGCGCTGGCCACTGAATACCGGCTCGCCATGGAAGCTGATCGACACTTCATCGTTGTTGATCGGCTGACCGATCACTGCCACGCAGTCTTCCAGACCGGCCGCGCTGAATTGCGCCAGCACCAGTGGAGTAGCGTCCTGACGGACCTGGATGACCGCGCCCAGCTCTTCGTTGAAGAGGATCGCGCTCAGTTCGGAGACGTTGTCCGCCACACCGTCGAGGTGCAGGTTCAGACCGCAGTGACCGGCGAAAGCCATTTCCAGCGTGCTGACCAGCAGACCACCGTCGGAACGGTCGTGATAGGAGAGGATATGACCGTCGGAATTGAGGCCCTGAATCACGGCGAAGAAGGCCTTGAGGTCTTCCGCGTCGTCGACGTCCGGAGCGACGCGGCCGAGCTTGCCGTGAGTCTGCGCAAGAATCGAGGCGCCCATGCGGTTCTGGCCACGTCCCAAATCGATCAGGATCAGGTCGGTGATGCCCTTGTCCATGCGCAGCTCGGGCGTCAGGGTCTGACGGATGTCGACCACTGGCGCAAAGCCCGTCACGATCAATGACAGCGGCGAAGTCACGCTCTTTTCGGTGCCCTCGTCGCTCCAGCGGGTCTTCATGGACATCGAGTCCTTGCCCACTGGAATGGTGATCCCCAGTTCCGGACACAGCTCCATGCCGACCGCTTTCACGGTGTCATAAAGACGCGCGTCTTCTCCAGGGTGGCCGGCAGCCGACATCCAGTTGGCCGACAGCTTGATGTCAGAGAGTTTTTCAATACGCGAGGCCGCGATGTTGGTCAGCGTTTCGCCGATTGCCATACGGCCCGACGCCGGAGCATCCAGCAGCGCCAGCGGAGTACGCTCGCCCATCGCCATGGCTTCGCCGGTGTTGACGTCGAAGCTGGTGGCGGTGACGGCGCAGTCAGCCACAGGCACCTGCCATGGACCGACCATCTGATCGCGAGCGACCAGACCGGTAATGCTGCGGTCACCGATGGTGATCAGGAAGCTTTTGCTGGCGACGGCCGGGTGGCGCAATACGCGCTGCACGCTTTCTTCGATGTCCAGTGTGCTCGGGTCGAAATCATCGCCGATCTCTTCTTCGCGTGCGACCGAACGGTGCATGCGCGGCGCCTTGCCCAGCAGGACTTCCAGCGGCATGTCCACCGGACTGTTACCGAAATGGCTGTCGGTGACGGTCAGTTGCGGCTCTGCAGTGGCTTCGCCGACAACCGCAAACGGGCAGCGCTCACGCTCGCAGATAGCCTTGAAGCGCTCGAAATCTTCAACGCCCACGGCCAGCACGTAACGTTCCTGGGATTCGTTGCTCCAGATTTCCAGCGGGGCCATGCCCGGCTCGTCATTGGGTACGTTACGCAGTTCGAAACGGCCACCGCGATCGCCATCGTTGACCAGTTCGGGGAAGGCGTTGGACAGCCCCCCGGCACCGACGTCATGGATGAAGCTGATCGGGTTACGGTCGCCCAACTGCCAGCAGCGGTCGATGACTTCCTGGCAACGACGCTCCATCTCGGGGTTTTCACGCTGAACCGACGCGAAATCCAGGTCTGCGGAGCTGGTGCCGGTCGCCATCGAGGAAGCCGCGCCGCCACCCAGGCCGATCAGCATCGCCGGGCCACCCAGCACGATCAGCTTGGAACCCACGGTGATCTCGCCCTTCTGGACGTGATCTTCGCGGATGTTGCCCATACCGCCCGCGAGCATGATCGGTTTGTGATAACCACGAACCTCGTCACCGTGCGGCGTGGTGATGGACTGCTCGAAGGTACGGAAATAGCCGGTCAGCGCCGGGCGACCGAACTCGTTGTTGAACGCCGCGCCACCCAGCGGGCCTTCAATCATGATGTCCAGCGCAGTCACGATGCGCTCGGGCTTGCCGTACGGCACTTCCCAGGGCTGCACGAAACCGGGAATCTGCAGGTTGGAGACGGTGAAACCGGTCAGCCCGGCCTTGGGCTTGGCACCGCGACCGGTTGCACCTTCGTCGCGAATCTCGCCGCCGGAGCCGGTCGCTGCGCCAGGAAACGGTGCAATGGCGGTCGGGTGGTTGTGCGTCTCGACCTTCATCAGAATGTGCACCGGCTCCTGAACCGCGCCGTACTGACGGGTTTCAGGGTCCGGGAAGAAGCGACCGGCGACGTTGCCGACGATCACCGAAGCGTTGTCCTTGTAAGCGGACAGCACGCCTTCGCTGTGCATCTGGTAGGTGTTCTTGATCATGCCGAACAGGCTTTTTTCCTGGCTCTGGCCGTCGATGTCCCAACTGGCGTTGAAAATCTTGTGGCGGCAGTGCTCGGAGTTCGCTTGGGCAAACATCATCAGCTCGATGTCGTGCGGGTTGCGCCCCAGACCGTTGAAGCTGGTGATCAGGTAATCGATTTCATCTTCGGCGAGGGCCAGGCCCAGCTCGACGTTGGCTTTTTCCAGGGCTGCGCGGCCGCCACCCAGAATGTCCACGGCGGTCAGCGGCTTGGGCTGAGCGTGGCTGAACAGGTTGGCAGCCTGCTCGAGGTCGCCCAGGACCAGTTGCGTCATGCGGTCGTGCAGGCCGTCGGCGATTGCCTGGGCCTCGGTCTCGCTGAACTGGCCTTCTACATAGAAGGCAATCCCGCGCTCGAGGCGCTGGATTTTGCTCAGGCCGCAATTGCGAGCGATGTCGCTGGCCTTGCTCGACCAGGGTGAAATGGTGCCAAAACGCGGCAACACCAGAAACAGACGGCCGCTCGGCTCTTGAACCGGCACGCTGGGGCCGTATTTCAGGAGACGGTCGAGAACCTGCTGTTCTTCGCTGGTCAGAACGTCGTTGACGTCAGCGAAGTGGGCGAATTCGGCGTACAAGCCACTGACAGCTGAAACTTTTTGTTTCAGTTGTTCTAGTAATTTGCTGTGGCGGAAAGCAGAAAGGGCAGGAGCACCGCGCAGGATCAACATCTTCGGGACAGCCTCGAGAAGGGGGTGTGCTTTGAGGCCGCGTATTCTAGCCTAAACCGGGCATTTGATCACCCAAAACGGCGTCATCCGCTGCGCCCGAATGTCGCCCCAGGCAAAAAAACTCCGGAAATGCCGGTAAAAGCCACTCGCCTATCAGACGCAAGCTTCACTGTCGAGATATGGCGCCCGGTGCGCTTTGCGTATACTGCACCGATGTTCTTCAAACCAGATTTCCGCCCACGTTGCGCCAAATGGCTCATCGCAACCGGACTCTTCCTGATGCTCGGCGCCTGTGTGGAAAAACCCACCACACTGGAGCGAGTCAAGGAGGACGGCGTACTGCGGGTGATCACCCGCAACAGCCCGGCGACTTATTTCCAGGATCGCAACGGTGAAACCGGCTTCGAATACGAGCTGGTCAAGCGCTTTGCCGATGATCTGGGCGTCGAACTGAAGATAGAAACAGCTGACAACCTTGACGATCTTTTCGACCAGATGAACAAACCGGGCGGTCCGGTACTCGGTGCCGCCGGCCTGATTGAAACGCCACTGCGCAAGCAACAGGCGCGTTTCTCGCACTCTTATCTGGAAGTCACCCCTCAGGTGGTCTATCGCAACGGCCAGTCGCGACCGACCGATCCCGGCGATCTGGTGGGCAAACGCATCGTGGTGCTCAAAGGCAGCGCGCATGCCGAGCAACTGGCGGCGCTCAAGGCGCAGAATCCCGGCATTCAATATGAAGAATCGGACGCGGTCGAGGTCGTTGATCTCCTGCGCATGGTCGACGAAGGCCAGATCGATCTGACCCTGGTCGACTCCAATGAGCTGGCAATGAACCAGGTCTACTTCCCCAATGTACGCGTAGCCTTTGACCTGGGCGAAGCCCGTGCACAGCGCTGGGCCGTCGCGCCGGGTGAAGACAACAGCCTGCTCAACGAAATCAACGCCTACCTCGACAAGGTCGAAAAGAACGGCACCCTGCAACGCCTGAAGGACCGTTACTACGGCCACGTCGACGTGCTCGGCTATGTCGGTGCCTACACCTTTGCCCAGCACCTTCAGGAACGCCTGCCCAAATACGAGAAGCACTTCCAGACATCGGCCAAGAAAGAGCAGGTCGACTGGAGACTGCTGGCCGCCATCGGCTATCAGGAATCGATGTGGCAGCCGACCGTGACCTCGAAAACCGGCGTGCGCGGCCTGATGATGCTCACCCAGAACACCGCGCAAGCCATGGGCGTGTCCAACAGGCTGGATGCGCGCCAGAGCATTCAGGGCGGGGCAAAGTACTTTGCCTACATAAAGGATCAGCTGGACGATTCGATTAAAGAGCCGGATCGCACGTGGCTAGCTCTCGCTTCCTACAACATTGGCAGCGGTCACCTCGAAGATGCGCGCAAATTGGCCCAGAACGAGGGGCTGAATCCTGATAAATGGCTCGACGTTAAAAAAATGCTGCCGCGCTTGGCACAGAAGAAATGGTACAGCAAAACGCGTTACGGCTACGCCCGAGGCGGTGAGCCGGTGCATTTCGTGGCCAACATTCGCCGTTATTACGACATTCTGACCTGGGTGACGCAGCCCCAGCTTGAAGGCAGTCAGGTCGCCGATGGCAACCTGCATGTTCCTGGCGTCGACAAGACCCAACCGCCCGTCCCGCCAGCCTCTCCCGTCCCCTCGTCCAGCAGCACGGACGAATCTCCGCTCTAAACGTTGCCCTGGCCTTTGTCAGCGTCCTTGGCTGCCCGGCGCATTCTGAAAAACTCGCTCAGCATCGTCCCGCACTCCTCGCCCAGCACCCCGCCTTCGAACAGTACGCGGTGATTGAGAAATGCCTGACTGAAAAACTGCCCCTGGCTCTGCACGATGCCCGCCTTGGGTTCGAGCGCCCCGTAGACCACACGCGCCACCCGTGAGTGCACGATCAGCCCCGCGCACATGCTGCACGGCTCCAGCGTCACGTAGAGCGTGCTGCCCGGCAGGCGATAATTGTCCAGCGCCTTGGCGGCGTCACGAATCGCGACCATTTCGGCATGCGCGCTCGGGTCGCTGCCGCTGATCGGGCAGTTGTAACCACGACCGATGATCTCGCCGTTCTGCACCACCACTGCCCCGACAGGCACCTCGCCCAGCAGTGCGCCTTGCGCGGCCAGTGCCAGCGCCTCGCGCATGAAATCCTGATCCTTGCTGCGGTCGATGATCTGCGGTTGCCGCATCATGCCACCTCGATGGCGGCCATCAGGCCGGTTTCCATGTGATCGATAACGTGGCAATGGAACATCCATACACCGGGGTTATCCGCCACCAGCGCCACTCGCGCCCGTTCGTTACGGCCCAGCAAAAAGGTGTCGGTGAAGTACGGGATGATCTTGCGCCGATTGGAGGCGATTACCTTGAAACTCATGCCGTGCAAGTGAATCGGGTGCTGATACTGAGTCATGTTCTTCAACTCGAAGATATAGCTCTTGCCCAGCTTCAACCTGGCGATAGGCCGATCGGCGCAGGTCTTGTCGGTAATGTCCCACGCTTCGCCGTTGATCTGCCACAGGCTGGGCGGTTTGCCATTGTCGGTGTTGACCGACATCGAGCCCACCCACTCGAAGTTGAAATTGATCTTTTCGGCGTTAGCCATATCAGGCTCAGCCACCGGATTGGCCGGCAGCTCGGGCGGCCACTGGCCAGGCGCGTCGTTATTGGCGACCGAGCGGAACGTCCCCAGGCGCACCGGACCGTTACGCAGCGAGATTTCCTCGCCTGCCGGCGGGGCCTTGATCGCCAGACAGATGCGCATGCCCGGCCCCAGCCAGTATTCGTCGCCGAAGGGACGCGGTTTGACCGGGTTGCCATCCAGCGCATAGATCTGCGCCTCGGCGTCCGGCAGATTGAGTCGATAGGTCACGGTATTGTCGAGATTGAGCAAGCGCACGCGAGTGATCTGCCCGGCAGGCAACTCAATCACCGCCTGCGGAATACCGTTCAGCGTCGACAATCGACCAGCCGTGCCTTCACGCGCCGCTTCACGCAACACACTGAACTCGGTAAAGGCGCCCTGCTCGTCCACGTGCCAGCTTTTCAGGCTGACCGTGCGCTCATAGGCAAAACCGGTCGGCTCGCGTTCTTCGACAATCAGCGGCCCGACCAGCCCGCGGCCCAGCTCTTCGCTGCTGCTGACGTGCGGGTGATACCAGTAGCTACCCGCGTCCGGCACACGGAATTTGTAATCGAAGTATTCACCCGGCTTGACCGGCAACTGCGACACATACGGCACGCCATCCATCTCCAGCGGCAAACGAATGCCATGCCAATGAATGGTCGTCTCGACCGGCAACTGATTGATGAAGCGCAGCCGCAGCCACTCACCCTGCCGCACGCGCAGCTCCGTACCCGGCGCAGAACCGCCAAAGGCCCAGGCTGGCGTCTTGTGGCCCGCCACCAGTTCCACATCCAGCGGAGCGGCGATCAGCACGAAGTCAGAGCCCGCTTCAGACTCGCGACGCCCCATCCAGTAACGCGAAGCACCACCCGCGCCAAGGCCGACTACGGCCAGACCGGCGATGCCTGTAAGGATTTGACGACGGGTAAAGGACATGAACGGCGCAACCTCGAAAACGACGACTGAGCGCATCTGCGAGCAAATGCGAGGGGCGAATACGATACACCTGCATTTGGGGAAAGATAAGGGTGGATACCACGAACTGAAGTCGAGGCGTAAAAAAGCCGGGCAAGGCAGTGACGCCCGCTCCGGCTTTTTGCATCGATCAACCGCTATGCCTGGCTCACCCGCTCCAGCCATTCGATATAGGCCGGCTCTACATCAGGCGGTAGATTGGCGCGGTAATCCTCCAGCTCTGCCTGCATGCCGAACACTTTCCATACCAACGGTGCAAGGCGCCATGCCGGGCTGTTTGCCCGCTCCAGTTCGCTCAGCACTTGCAGGCTTCGTTGCTTGTGCTCGGCGACTGTCTCCGACTTGTAACCGAACGCCTTTCCCAGCCCGGAGATGTACATCAGTTTTGCGGTCTCCATCTCAGGCCACTGGAGCGCCATATTCAGAGGCCACTCGAGCATGGCCCGCTCACCCCACATTGATGACTTGGGCAAATGGTCGTTCGCAAGCAACGTCAGCATGAATGATTGGCCCAACTGGGTCAGATACACCGGCAGTACTTCGGCGGTGGGCTGCTGGTAAAAAACATCCAGTGGCTGCTCGCGCTTGAGTCCGATACCGACCAGCAAGCGCTGTTGAAGATCAAGTACCAGCGCACCAAGTTCTGACTTGCCTGCACTACCGCTTTCAACGGTTTGCCGGGTGCGAGTCGCACAATTCCATAGGCTCAGTGAAATCCGCCACTGGGCCTGATCGCCCTCACCCGAACAACCCACTTCGCCCGTCACGAAATACTTCGTCGTTGGCGGGACGATATCGAACAGTGTGTTGCCGTCGACCTCAACCCCCGATACAACCGGCCCCGCACCCTCCGCGACCTGAACATAGCAATTGGCTACATAGTCATGCCAATAGTGAACCGACTCCGCCAGGTAAAGAGGAATGGCACGCGTATAGCGCCCGACATCATCTTCGCGCTGCGATTCGGCAGGCTCTGCTTTCTCCATGATTTTGGACAAGGCGAAGAAACCGATTTCTGGCGCACCTTCCGGTTTTTGCGCGAAGAGCCAGTCAGCATTGCGCAAACCGTAGTGCCAGACCGGCTTGTTCAGCGCCAAGGTACTGATCGTCACGCTGGCAGGGTCAATCGGAATGCCTTTGTCTTCCTGCCTGCGCACGTCCTCGAAAGCATGCGCAAACTGGTCAAGGTGACTTTTGATTGGCGCAAAGCCGAGTGCATACAAGCGAGTAAGCAACGCTTCGCCTTCATCCACCCTGCCCAGTTCCTGATAGGCACGCAGCAAGTTGAGACCTGCCGTCGAATCATGTTTGTGCTCATCATAAGCAGGCCCGACAAGCTCGACGATCAGCGGAATGTGGCCATTGTTGCCCAAGTCACCCGATATCATCTGCAAGGCACTGCGGTCGAAATGACCTCCTGCCAGTACCTCTTCATACAACACACGCGCCTGCGCGACGTTTTGCTGCTGCAGGTAATGCCGCGCCATCCACAACTGCGCACGCCAACTGCCCGGCAACGCCGCTACAGTGCGTAGAGCATCGAGGTAGGCGGCCTCACCGCCCCGCTCCTGCTGAATGCTCAGCCACCACAACAGACCGTTTTCCTGATTCGGATCGGCTTCAACCGCCTGCCAAAGCGTCGCCTCTGCACCTGATTGATCACCACGCTCGGCAAACACCTTGGCCAGATTGGTCAGGATGATTCCCGACACGCCGACTTTAGCCAGCCCTTCGCGTAGCGAGGCTTCTGCTGCATCGAGCCGCGCGTTATGCATCAGCACGATGCCATTCACCACATGGCTGCGCTCGGGATTAGCGTCGATCTCGACCAGTCGTTCGGCGGCAGACATCAGGTCAGTCGCAAATCCATCGTTCAGCCCCGAAACGATGAGGTTGTAGAGCTCGTCAGCATCACCCCACTGCTGTTGCAGATTGGGCAGGAACACCTTCTCGCGCCACTCGCTACGAGTGATCTTTATCTCGCGTCCGTAACTGTCGTAGGCAGTGATTAACTCGCCGTCGTGAGCTTCTGGCGGCGTTGTATCAGCAGGCGAGTTATCTGTTGAAGCTTGAGATTTCTTGCCGCTGAGGGCGGACAGAATGCGTTTGAACATAAATGGAGTCGCCGCGGTTTGGGGTTAATGGGCAAGTGGCTTCAGGTCATAACGTGTGCGGAGGGCCAGCGTGTACATGCGCAACTGGTGGTGATGTGGCGTTTGGGACGTGACATGGCCTGCCGCTTACTCGCCGAGTACGCATGACTCGGCTGCGAGTTTTCATTCACCGCCTCAAAGCGGGCGGTCAAGAAACAACAAGCGTGCCGCCAACGCTGCCATTATCCCGGCAAAGCCATAAATCCCTAAACATCTGGCGATCTTGCCGCCGCCCAGTTTCCCTCTTAGCTGCCCGGCAAATATTCCGAGTGCGGTATGGAAAAGTAGCGCGATCAGCGCAAGCAGCGCTCCGAGAAACATCAACTGGAGGCTGACATTGCCACCAGTTACGCTGACAAACTGATGCAGGAATACCATAAAGAACAAAAGCGCCTTGGGATTCAACAGGCTATTCAGTGTGCCTCTGGCGAATATTTTCCGGAAGGAAGCCAATTGGGGCTGCCCGCTGGCAGTCGCGGCTGGCGCTTTTAAAGCTTGCCAGGCGATCCATATCAGATAACACGCCCCTGCCAAGCGTAGTACTTCAAATGCAGGTGCCCAACTCATGACCACAGCGCCAATACCTGCACTGACCAGAGCGGTCATCAGCACGTCGGCGAAGGAGATACCGAGAGCGGCAGCGAAGCCAGCACGCCAACCGTGGGCCAACGCATGACTGGTCACAAAAGCCATGTTCGGACCCGGAACGATTAAAAGTAACGTGGTGGCGACAATGAACAGGTAGAGATTGGCTGCATCCGGCATGACTGTCACTCCGTAGTACAAGCACGACGATAAGCGGATTATTGATGGGGAGATAGTTACAGTCGGGGCTGATCTGATAGCAACAGTTGATGCTCAGGGGGACTTGTGTGGTAAGAGAGAGGTAACTGCCGAGCGCAGCCCTTAGTACCAATAGCCGATGTTCCGCCTCAGTTGTACTGATTGCAACGCAGGTTACTTTTTCAGGAGACCCTTCACAGCGCTATGCGAAGGGTCTGTGCGTGATCAGTCTCGCACGAGCTTCAGCAGTCCGCCGTCATACCAGGAAAGAGCTAACGACCCGTCCTGTGCCAGGAAAAATGCCGGAGTTTCTTTGTCAAAAGGACCCCAGCTCCCAGATTTGCATTCAACGCTATAGCGCACAGCTTTTTCGATGCCAAGCTTATGGAGTTGCGGCTCCAGTTCAGCTCCACTCATCGCCGGAAGCTTATGAAAAACAGGCCCCTTGCACACATCTTCCGTGGAGTCTGTGGACGCTTTCCATGCAAGCTGGTCGTGACTGAAACTGAGACGTCGCCCCATAAAGCTCGGATCATCATCCCCCAGTGCCTGCACGCCCGAGTCTGATACCGCTACACCTGCAACATGCCAACTGCCGTAAAGCGCGCTTTCTCCAGGCTGATCGTGCTTTGGAGCATCCATATTCGCTGCGCATCCTGTCAGCGACAACATGATCAGGAAAGATGAACTGAGAGAAAATCGGGATTTCATGAATGGGGTCCTTGGTTTTTAGGGATGCGGATATCGAATATTTTTTGCTAGGCTACCCCGGCGTCGACGTTGGGGCTGGGGTGCCTTTGAGCGGGTTGTCCGTAACGATTTTCCTCGAACTTCAGATCAGTATCAAATGAGGTGTTTTGCGGTCGGTAAGGAGCTGAGACGCCCGTCACGAAGGCAGCCTCTTGCGTGAAAGTGATCATTGGGACGTATCACCAGCGGGTAACGTAGCGCTGATTCCTTTGCGTTCTCGGGCCGTTTGATAGATCACATAAGCTCCAACCCTGATTGATTTCTGCCCAGCATCTAGCATGAAGTTCGAGGTGGTGATTGGCGGAAGTGCCGTTATAGCTCACCGGTTAGAAATTGAGCGCGCCCCAGACCGAAACTCCAGTCTTCGTCACTGTTGATCACTATCGAAACCATCACGTCCTCTGCTGCGATGCCACAGTTGCGCTCCAATCCTTCTGCTATCAGGGCATAAAACCGCTTTTTCATCTCTGCTGGACGCGGCCTGCTAATGGCGGTGATGACAACGACTTTGTCGGACCGCGTAAATCCAAGACCCGTATCCTGAATGATCAGTCGATTTCTTTTGTGTTCATTCAACACCTGGTAGCGGTCACGTTCAGGAACCTGGAATGCGTTCACCATCGCGTCGTGGATCGCATCCAGCAACGTCTCGATTTCCTGATCCGAACGGCCCTCTATTACATCAATTTTCAGCAATGGCATTGATTGTCTCTCTACAGGAAGGTTGTGGATGTAGACGCTGAACGCATCTCTTCCACCAGGGTTTTGATCAATTCTGCTGCAGGGAGTGCGCGTGCGAGTGGCGCCCCTTGCCCGGCCCATTGAGCGGCAAAATCATGACAGCCTTTTAGAACAGCGGCGGCGTGCAGTGCTTTGGCCACATCATAAGCCAAGGGATATTCGGCTGGGACAGGGATCTGTTGTTCGGTGTTTTCCAGGTACAAACGATTCGCCAAGCCACGGGCAGGACGGCCGGATACATAGCTGGTTACGCGAGTTTCATGGGCTCTTGCGGAGACAAGCACTGCGCGATGCTCGGGCGTAGCTGAGGACTCGGGACACAGGATAAAGGCGGTTCCCATTTGTACACCTATGGCCCCCAATGCCAATGCCGCGTTAATGCCTACGCCGTCCATGATCCCACCGGCTGCGATCACCGGTAAGCCTACGTGTGTAGTCAACATCCGGGTCAAGGGGAACAACCCAAGCTCGTGGTCCTGGTTGGGCGTATCGTCGAATACACCACGGTGCCCTCCTGCCTCATAGCCTTGCGCGACAATGGCGTCCACGCCTGTCTTCTGAAGCATTTGTGCTTCCTTGAGCGTGGTGGCACAACCCAGCGTAACAATGCCCGCCTCTCTTAGCTCTGCTACCCAGGCCGCGTCGGGTGTGCCGAAGTGGAAGCTGACTACGGCGGGCCGCTCGGCTAATAGCACTTCAAGCATCACCCGGTCACTCAGAAAACTTTTATAAATTTCGCGTATTTCTTGAGGAGGCGCTGCATTGAATTCGGAGAACCATTTTGCGGTATAGGCCAGCCAGGCATCGTTCTGCGTATGGCTAAAACGGGCAGGTCTGTGGCAGAACATGTTCACGTTGAACGGTTGGTCAGTCAGTTCGCGCGTCTGTTTTATAAGGGCTCGTGCCTGATCCGGGGTGCTGGCGCCAAGGCCGATCGATCCCAGGGCTCCTGCGTTACTAGCCTCGGCAGCAAGTACTGGGGTTGAAACGCCAACCATCGGCGCCTGAATAATGGGTAGCCGAACCCCTATGCTGGACCAGAAATTCGTGGTGTTCATGTCACTACCTGTCTGTCTGGAGTGGTGAAGGAAGTCGAACGGTCAGCAGTGTCGAGAGCAGCAGGCCAACGCCTGCGGCGATCAGCGAGGTGTTAAACGAGCCGCTGTATGCGAACAGGTAGCTCGCTAATAACGGCCCAATGATTTGGCCTATGCCATAGGCAGCAGTCATGACAGCGATAAGGTTGTGCTTAATAGTGTGTGAAACGCGTTTTGCGGCGGGCATGGCTATGGTTACGGTGCCCATGAATGTTCCGCCAACAATTAACGCGCTGCCCACGTATCCCACCTCGGTAGGTGATATAACTGGCAGAATGACGCCGAACGCTTGAAGCAGAAGGTTTGCACGGAGCGCAACGTGAGTGCCAAATCTCAGGTGAAGTGTGTGCCAGAGGTAGCAGGAGGGCGCGGCTCCAAGACCGAAAATAGCCCAGATGTGAACGGGGTTCATATCTCCAAAGGCGCTTTTCACCAGCATCGGAAGGTACGTCGCCGTAATAATGTAGCCAAAACCCGCCAACCCGTAGGCCGCAATTAAAGGCCATGCGCCTAACGCCATATGACGCCCAGGAGCATCACTGGCTGATGGGGCTATTAAATGGGTGGAGCGCTTATCCAGTTTCTTTATGGCAATGCCGCTTAGTACGGCGCTGCTCGCGCCCAGCGTAAGCCACAGACTAAAACTGTTAAGTCCGACGCCTTGAGCAATGGCCAGAATTTCTGCTGACAAGAAGATTCCTATGCCCACTCCTGAAAAGAGTATAGGGGCTCCCTCATGATGCCCCTTGTGCTGCAACAACCACTGCGATGCGGCGATCATGGACAGCGCACTGAAGAGCCCTGCCACGCCTCGAACGCTGATAATTAGCCAAGGCAGTGCGGTATAGGCCAGCGCAATCAGGCACCCCACGCTGGCGAGGATAGAGACCACTATCCACCTGCGTGAATGACCGCTTGATAAGCGCGCAGCCAGTAAAGCGCCTAACAAGTATCCGGCATAATTGGCTGACGCAGCCAAAGTGCCATCATGCAGGTTCACTATGCCCTCGTGAACCATCACAGGATAGACGCCGGTATAAGCAAAACGTCCAAAGCCCATGCCAATGGCCATTACCATGGCCGCAGCGACCGCAGACCATAGCAAGTTCTGGTTTTGATTATTTCGTGCCGGTAACGCCTGGTTATGCATCACTCTGGTCTCATTTATTGTCTTTGAGCCGAATCTGCCAAAGCAAATACGAACTCTTTAGCCACTGCCCTAGGCTCTGTACGAAAAGTCGGCGAGCGAAGGTCAGGCGAGGCAAAAACAGGCGAGGAAGCGGAGTCTACGTGTTGTAAATGAGCATTCCGAGCCTGTTTTTAACGAAGCATCACCGAGCGCAGCCACTTTTCGTACAGAGCCTAGAGTTGCCTTGCAACCTCACGCCAAGGCTTGCGCGGGACCGAAAAACTCATACCGGGCCTGTTTCTCTGGTACTCCCAGATCCTTTAAGGCCCGTTTCATGAATGCCATGAATGGTTTGGGTCCCAGGAAATAAACGTCGACATCGCGGTCAGCCGGCAGCCATTGTTCAAGGTGAGTGATTAAGGGAAAGCCAATGGCGTCTGGCGTGTAGACCTCATGATCGGCCCGCTCCGCATAGACGACACGAGCCTTGAACAGCGGGTAGCGTTGTTGCCAGCTTCGCAGGAGGTCTGAGAACGCATGCACCTGACCATTACGTGCATAGTGAATGAAGGTTACTGGTCGCTCCCCGGACTCCAGCGCTTGCTCGGCCATTGCCAACGTTGGCGTGATCCCGACGCCGCCGCTGATAAGTATCAGTGGCTTGATATGGTCGTTAAGCGTGAAATCCCCGGAAGGAGGAAACACATCGAGCGAGCTTCCCGCCTCCACATGATCGTGCAGATAGGTAGACGCGAGTCCCCCCAGCTCGCGCTTGACGCTGATTCGATATCGAACACCGTCAGCCTGCTCACTCAAAGAGTAGTTACGCCGCACTTCCTTACCATCGATCATGAGCCGTAGGCCGATGTACTGTCCGGCTTTATGCCGGATAACGGGCTGATGATCAGTGGGCGCAAGATAAAATGACGTAATTTCAGCGCTTTCGGCCACCTTTCTAAGGACTGTGAATTGACGGCCACCCCGCCAGCCGCCCGGTGCTGCAGCAATGGCGTCGTAGACACTCTGCTCACCGGCGATGAGGATATCTGCGAGCTGTTGATAGGCTGCGGCCCACGCTGCGATGACTTCATCTGTCGCGATTTCTGCGCCCAGCACCTCGCGGATAGCCTGCAAAAGGCAGGAGCCGACAATAGGGTAATGCTCGGGAAGGATCTGCAGCGCCACATGCTTGTTGATTATCTGGCTCGCCAGCCCGCCCAGGTTTTCGAGCCTGTCGATATTCCTGGCATACATCAGCACGCCGTTGGCAAGCGCGCGGGGCTGCGACCCGTTAGCTTGATGCGCCTCATTGAACAACGGACGCACTTCAGGGTGCGTGTCGAGCATGAGTTGATAAAAATAAGTGATCAGCGCTTCCCCTCCAGTTTCAAGCAGAGGCACAGTTGCTTTGATGATGTCGCGCTGGGTTGAGGTCAGCATGGTGGGCTCCAGAGGGTAGGAATCTATACCCTTGGTTAGAGCAACCGCCGTGCCAGGCATAAAAGCCTTGTAAAACAGCAAGCCGAAGGCGTATAGAGTCTTTATGACTGTGTTATTAAGACCTTATCCGTGAAAAAAGATGTCATTTCGACTCATCAACTGAATGCGTTGCATGCCCTTCTTCCGCTCTTGGGTGATTTAGCAGTAGAGCTGCCTGCAGAGCATCGTTACTACCGTGTTCTGAACGCATTGCGAGAGCTGGTCCCCTCGGATGCTGTGGCATTACTGCGCTTGGAGCAGGGCGAACTCATACCGGTTGCCGCGCATGGCTTGGCCAGTGACGCAATGGCCCGACGCTACCGCGTGGCAAGCAATCCGCGACTGGAGGCGATCATTGAAGCGCAGGGAGCCGTTCTGTTTCCACCGAACTGTGATCTTCCAGACCCCTATGACGGACTGATCGGTTCAAGCGCCTTGCCCGTACACGACTGCATGGGCTGCTCGTTGCGGATCAATGACAAAACCTGGGGGGTTCTGACACTGGACGCCCTGACCGTGGGGCAGTTCTCTGAGCAGGATCTTCAAACCGTCGAGACCTTTGCCATGTTCGCTGCGGCGACCGTCGTAGCGGCATCCCGATTTGATGATCTATTGCGCACCGTTGCCGGAGAACGGAAACGAGCAGAAGCGTACCGGCTCTCTGCACGCAGGCCCAAGCCTGAAATGATTGGGAACAGCGAAAGTTTCAGGCAACTCCTCTCTGAAATCGATCTGGTCGCTTCAAGCGACCTCACGGTTTTGATTACCGGCGAAACCGGAGTAGGTAAGGAACTGGTTGCCCAGCGGCTGCACGATCTCTCGACGCGAGCGGACAAACCGTTCATAACGGTCAATTGCGCCGCCCTTCCTGAGCACCTGATTGAAAGCGAGCTTTTCGGACACGTCAAAGGCGCCTTTTCGGGAGCCATCGAAAATCGGCTGGGTAAATTTGAAGTGGCCAGCACTGGCACACTATTTCTGGATGAGCTCGGCGAGCTGCCGTTGGCCGCGCAAGCCACCCTGCTTCGCGTACTTCAGGGTGGCCAGCTTCAGCGGGTCGGTTCAGACAAGCTCCATGTCGTCGATATTCGTTTGATTGCCGCCACCAACCGAGACCTGATTGAGGAAGTGCGTGCGGGTCGCTTTCGAGCAGACTTGTATCACCGACTAAGCGTCTACCCATTACGCGTCCCCTCTTTGAAAGAACGTCGGGACGACATCATGTTGCTCGCCGGAGCATTCGCGGAAGAAAACCGCTGGAGGATCGGCGTACCTTCGTTGCGATTTTCCGACTCTGCCCGCCAAGCATTAGTCGGCTACTCGTGGCCAGGGAATATCCGGGAACTGGAACACCTGATGGCGAGGGCCGCGCTGAAGGCAAAAAAAAGAGCGGCGTCTTTGCAAAGGCAGAGTGTTTTGTCGCTGGAATTGCAGGACCTTGACCTACTGGAATCGCCCTCCGAGAGGGTTGCGGAAAAATCAGGCTCTATCCTTGCACAGCAGATCCCGTCTCACGATTTCAAATCATCTGTCGACGGATACAAGAAAGCGATATTGGAAGAGGCTCTCAGGCTTTCAGAAGGCAATGTTTCTGCTGCAGCTAGAGGTCTTAATCTGGATCGCGCGAACCTGACTCGGCTCGCAGGTAGGCTGGGGGTGAGCATCTTGCGTGAAAAGTAATCACATCATTCTCAAAAAGAAAATCGGCCAGACCCAAAAAGCCAAAAGCCCGCAATTACGCGGGCTCCAGGGCATTTCTTGCTAGATCGTGCCGGACAATGCCGGACGTCCAATCATTCCCACTCTATTATCAATTAGTCTAGAAAACCCTTTAATAATGGGACTAAGCACGTATAAACCGTGACGATACCATGGAAAGTGCCATATTCTGCTAGTTTTTACGTTCGCCAGAGCGCGTACTTTTGATGGCTAGATCCGGTGAAAGCTGACGCCTCAAAATAGCCATCTCATCCTTGTCGCCAGTCCGACGCACCTCAGCAAGCAGCTCATCCGCGTAAGACGGATTCGCCTGGAAAAGCTTTGCCATTGCCTCATCATGACTGCGGTCTTTCATTGCTTGCCCTGTTTCAACGTAAAAGTTTGATGATCCGAGCCAGCTCTAGCTGGCATCAGAGGCTCAGCTCAAATATCCAAGGGAGGTAACGCTCTCACGATATCCATCGTCTTAACGCTGACAGTCACAATGCGCTGGAAGAGCTCTAGCGGATATTTAGAATTGCGCATTGTTTCAGTCGACCAGTCATTGGCATCATTGACGATTCCACTGACCTTATCAGCTCGAACAGACTGTCGCTCCATAACCCACTCTAACGCTGGACGGCCGTTGACCATATAATCCCAAGCGGTCTCCGGAATACCCTTTATTGTGATCCTATGATTATAGAGCACAGTCGTCTTATCGCCTTTTTTTGCAGGCTTCATTTTATTTACGCGATAATCTGCAGTTGATAGGCCTCCACTAATCTCGATGAGCAAAGGATAAAGTTCAACAGACTCATAATTTAGATGCAGGCCTGCCAAATCCCTTCCAGCCGTACTATACCTCCAAAAATCAACGACGCTTTTGACTTTTGGAATGCGAGGCAATTCCTTGCTCAAATTGTCTGCATAACGCTCGCGATAGTCTGGAGAATGTAGGATTCCATAGACGTAATAAAACACATCTTCTTTTGTTATTTTTTCACCTGGATAAGCCAATAAGAAATGCTCTAGACCTCTCCCAGTGATAGCACTGGACCGACCTTGCTCAGTAACATCTTCCGTCTTAAAAAGTCCGTCATCCGCAGAAGATATTTCTTCCTTGTGAAGATACATAGGATAGCATTGAGCACCCGCAACCAAATGCAAGTTAGGCACATAGTTTGTAACAAGAGCAGTAAACCCTTTCGTCTCACCTGTCCCCGTGACACAGATAACTATGTTCTCGCGCTCATTTCTGGGAAAATATCGCGGCATCAAGTGACGCGTCCAATTCCAGCTTTTATTTGCGTAGACCCATTCCTTAGAGAAAGGCCTATACATAGAAATCACAAAATCCTCTTCTTTAACGACGTGAAATCTTTCTTTTTTAAAATCACCAACAATATCAGAAGTCCATTTTATCTTCGTCTTATCCCGAGATAAAAAACCTTCAACTTCGTCCTTGCTTAGCCCCAACAGCTTGAATCTCGAGAGCTCAGAATTATAGAAGGAAATCATGCTAGATACATTCTCAACCAACTTACTTCTTGAACAATTATATGTCCACTCATCGCGATTTGTTTTAATGCCCATTGAGTAAGAGCCAAAAATGCAATCGTCACCCTTACCCTCTTTAGCCCCGATGCAAATATGGCTAGAGAAGCTTTCATCCCTCTGACCTAACCAGTCACCATGATCGTTTGGTGTAATTTCTTGCCACTCGCTCACATTCTCAATGCTAATCAAGTTGGAAATTTTTTCAAGCTTCTCTTCTCGACTGAGGTATTCGCCAATATCGTGGAAAAATATTTCGCCATGACTACCTTTCGTTGGATTTTTTACTAAGAAGGAGATAGCAATTGGCGCACGACTACCGCCGCCAAAAATCTTTCCGCCTTCTTTACGCGACCGCTCACCCGACGTGTACTGGTTACCTCGCAGGTGAAATACATAAATACTAGAAAACTCTTCAGCTAAGCATTTGCGAAGTCCGTCTGTTGTATTTGCTTCAACCCAGCCAGCATTCGTAACAAAGCCAATAATTCCTGCATCCCCAACGCGATCACTAGCCCAACGGATAGCCCTGATGTAAGAGTCATAAATCTTGCTCTTACCCATTTTCTTAGATGACTTATTGACATACGTATCAGATATACGAGCATCTAAAGACGGATACTCAACATTCTTATTATTTTCATCATCCTTATCTCCAGAAGAGTAAGGTGGGTTGCCGACAATGACCCTAATATCCAACATTTTCTGGCGCTTACGGCGCGCACTATTATCTTCCAGAAGCCCACTTACCAGATCATCCCTTTCATACATTTGAAAAGTATCAGTAAGACAGATCCCCTCGAACGGAGTATAGGGAACTAAGGCTTCATCATGATATGTTGCCTCAATATTTATGGCAGCAATATAATAGGCAAGCAACACCAGCTCATTGGCATGAATTTCGTGACGGTACTTATGGGTCAATTTATCCGGACCAATCAAGCCAGACTGGATAAGGCGCGTAATAAACGTCCCAGTACCTGTGAAGGGGTCTATAATATGCACCCCTTCAGCACCCAAATCTTGACCAAATTCTTTCTTAAGCAAATGATTGACGCTGTGGAGAATGAAATCTACAACCTCAACTGGAGTATAAACAATACCCAATCTTTTCGCTAAATTTGGGAACGCACCATTGAAGAACTTATCATAGAGCTCTTTGATAACCCGTTGCTTACCTTCAGAATTATTAATACCTGAGGCGCGCAACCTAACGGTACTATAGAACTTCTCTAGTGTATCAGCTTCTTTTTCAAGATTATGTTCATGAAGCGCGTCTAACACCCCCTGCATAGCTTTAGACATAGGATTATTACTAGCAAAACTATACTCCTCAAACAACGCGTCGAACACCGGCTTAGTTATCAAATGCTGGGCTAACATTTCAATAATTTCACCATCGGTGATACTGTCGTTCAAGTCGTCGCGCAGCTCGGCAGCAAAATTTGCGAATGCAGCCTTCTCTTTGCCATATTCCGGATTTTCCAGAATACCCTGAATGCGGTCAATGTGAGTACGGGCAATCTTGGCGATATCACCAGCCCACTCCTCCCAGTGGTGGCGGTTGCCGCACTTGTCGACGATCTTGGCGTAGATAGCCTTCTCGATTTCACCCACTTCATAGGCCAGCTCTGCCTGCTGGGTCAGCTGCCCGGGAGCATCATTGTTCTTGCTACCAATGCCGTACTGGCCTTTGCCTGCTTTTCCGTTGCTTGTGCCGGAAGATTTCTTGGCCTTCTTCTCGGCCTTGTCGGTAATGGCGATGACTTCCATCTTGCGCGGGTCTGAACCGATCAGGTCGAGCTTGTTAACCATGGCGTCGAAGCTGTCATCGTGCGAGCGTAGCGCTTGAAGTACCTGCCAGACCACCTTGTAAGTCTGGTTGTCGTTTAGCGCTTCGTGAGGTTCCATGCCTGCCGGGATAACCACCGGCAGCACAACATAGCCACGTTTTTTACCCGGAGCGTTACGCATCACGCGCCCAACAGACTGCACCACGTCTACTTGGGAGTTACGCGGAGTGAGGAAAAGTACGGCGTCCAAAGCCGGCACATCCACGCCCTCAGACAAACAGCGAACGTTGCTGAGGATACGGCAGGTATTGGCCGGTGCCTCAGCCTTCAGCCACTTCAGCTTGGCTTCCTTCTGGCTAGCATTCATGCCACCATCAACGTGCTCGGCTTCGCAGGTAAGCCGCACGGCCTCTTCGATTTCCTCCGAGTCCTGATAAGCCTCCACTACCGACTGGAACATGTCGGCAATGTTGACGGAACTGACCTTGTGCTTGGCGCCCTTGTAGTTGGGTGAAATGACCTGACAAAAGGCGACAGCGCGCTTCATTGGCTCATCATCACCGATCAGCTGGTCATGCAACCCTTGCTTTGACAACGCCTTCCAACAACCAACGATCTTGGCTGCATCATCGACCTTGAGCTGGTTGTTCTCGTCCTTCAGAAGCTCTTGCAAACGACGGCTGATAACACTCTCCTCAACCGTCAGCACCAACACTTTGTAGTCCGTGAGCAATCCACGCTGGACAGCCTCGGAGAAGTTAATGACGAACAACTCCTTACCGTACAGGGCTTCGTCATCCATCGAGCAGAGCGTGACTTCGCCGGACTCAGCCTTGACCTTAGCGATGTCACCGTAGATGCGTGGCGTGGCGGTCATATACAAGCGCTTAGCGGCGCATATATCGGCACCATCGTGAATCCGCACGAAATTGCTTTCGTCATCATCACCGAAGGTCGCGCCTGTAGTGCGGTGTGCTTCGTCGCAGATCACTAGATCGAAGTCAGCCAAGCCATGCTCATGCTGGGCACGACTGATCACGTCGATTGAGTGATAGGTGGAGAACACCACGCTCATGTGCTCAGCGTCATGGCGCTTGAGCACTTCCGCAGCCAGACGATCTGCCTTCGTCGTCGCCGGGTAGCGCAGCTCATGAGTGAAAACCTGCACCGCGTCGTCATCAGTTTTGCGTTTCTTCCCTACATCACTGTCAGAGCAGACTGCAAAGCTGTGCAGCGGGTTTTCACTCTCCTGCGTCCACTCTGTGAGCGTCTGGGATAGCAGCGACAGGCTGGGCACCAAAAAAAGTACTCGTTTGCCCTTGCCGGCCAGACGCTCAGCGATCTTTAGACTCGTGAACGTTTTGCCAGTGCCGCAAGCCATAATCAGCTTGCCGCGCTCAGCATCTTTGAGGCCCGCCTCCACAGCATTCAATGCAGTCTGCTGGTGCTCTCGCAGCTGCTTCTTGGTTTTAAGCGTGACCACTTTGCTGGACTGGTACCTTGCCCAGTCAATCTGACTGTCCTCCAAAGCTTGAAGATCAATCTTACTCACCGGGGGCTGCTGCCCCTGCAATGCGTCCTCGGCGTGCTCGCTCCAGTTATTGGTGGTGGTCACAATGACACGATATGTGAAAGGCGCTTTGCCTGAAGCAGTGAAGAAACTATCGATGTCCTTTTTCTGGACTTTGTAGTCCTCGGCGTACAGCTTGCACTGGATAGCGTGGTACTCGTTGGTGCCTTGGGTCTTAGCCACCAGATCGATACCCGCATCCTTGCCACTAAGGCCCCTTTCTTTGGCCCAATCCGCGTACGTCCATACCTGGTCGTAGAGGTCGCGGTAAGTGGCCTCGTTGCGCAGGTAGGCACAGATCAGTTCTTCAAAATAGGTGCCTTTCTCGCGTTCGGTAACAGAAGCAACGCGATAAGCGTTGAGCAGCACGGCAAGGGCCGACATATGGCGCATTTCCTTATGGGGAAGCTAGCAAGAGAGCGTGAAAAAAGTGGAGCATTCTATCAAGCGAAACCGACGGAAGCAGCTGTAAAGATGAGGTACCGGCTAGCCGGAAAAATACGGTCACCGGACAGAATGTAGAACTCCAGATCGTTCAGGCTTGCCCCGATTGGTAACGCATACCCAGTCATTTCGACGTTTCGCGCCGTACTTAGCGCACATGATTCACGCGGCCGGAATGAAGCCTTTACGATCGGTCGAGGAACCGGTGTCTCCCGCAAACCAATAATATGTCAGGTCATTCGCCACGTCGGCCGGCGGCTCTTTATTCTCTACAATGATGACCTGGACCCCGGGATCAATCGCCGTGAGCGAACGCCAGAAGGCGGACTCCATACCCGCATCGATTGGCCCATCTTTGGCTCCACCGGGTTTTCCTTTTTTATAGCTCGTCAGAGGAGAGTCAATAACGACGACACCCGGATGAGGCAAATCATTGATTTTGCAGAAGCGCAGTAGCCCGATTGTGAACGCGGTGTGCAGAACCGCCCGGACGCCTTTACCATGGGATTGCCGAGACTGGCCATCTACTATGATGTCGAACTCTTTTTGGTCAAACTCAACACGTCCTTCACCCTTCCATTCCCATTCCGTTAGGACGGCCTCTATCTCCTTGCAGAGTAATCTGAGAGCTGTAGAAGGTAGTGCCTCCCAAGTGCTCTTGCCGGGCTTATCGTCGAACATACGTTCAATTTCATCTCTCATCAGCCGCAGTGTGCCCGCCTGATCCTCATCAGCTTTTAGCCTCTCAAGCTCTATCCGGCGGGCCACCAATACTTCGAGGCGCACCGCCGTTTGTTGAAGAGCTGGAGATATAACGTCCACAGTTCTCTGATCGGTTAGCGCAAGCGCATCCTTGGATGAGATCACTTCAGATAATCTAGCGCTCCGGATACTCTCAAGGCTCTTAATAGCTAAGGCGAGGTCGCCGCGCTGACCAAGAATCTTGGAAGCCTCTGCTCTTGCGGACTCATAGATATTTCTCACGGAATCTTGCGTAGTATGAGCGTGACCGGTAGTCATTGGCTGTTCGCACAATGGGCAAGTTATTTCTTGTAAGCCATCAAAAAAATGAGCACCTTCTGTGACGAAATCAAGGCGTTGCAAATCGGAGTTATATCGATCTTCAAGTAAATGGTACCGAGCCAAGAGCTCGTCAGCTGCCACCACCTGAGACTCTGCCCGGTTCAGCGATCGAGTTTTTTCTGTACGCTCAGCCTGCAACTTGGCACGTTCGCCGGTTATTTCGAAATGCGAGGCAGACAGCTCGGCTATCGCAAACTCGACCTTTTCGATGGAGTCTTGATCTGCCATCGGGCCCTGCTGAATCCGATGCTCTAGTGGTTCAAGGAGCCCGGTAATCAGACCAAGCTGCGCTGTAAGCCTCGCTTGGGCAATCTCGGACTTCTCGGCCGCGATTACGCCTGCGTCATCTTTACCTGTGAGCATATGGGCGAACATGCGCTTACGCGGGGTCTCATCAAAGCCGCCCTTCCCTAAAACCGGTGACCTTTCGTCGATAATGGCGATCTCGTCGACAAGTAAGACTGGGAGGTATTGCCTTATAGTAAGGCGCTGCACTTCCCCTCGATCATTTTTGCGAAGAACAGCCTCACTTAAGCCTGCGAACTGGAACAGTACCTCAGTAATATCTCGGGCCTTACTTTTGCCTTTTCGCTTCGGCTTTAGCGGTTTTCCAGCGCCTTGGATATCTTCGATAAGGCAGGTATGTGATGCAAGATTACCGCCAGACAAATGGCGCTCTAGCGTTAAAACGCCGCCAACTTTGTTCTCAAACTGAACATATAACTTTGAATAAGGCTCTGCTACTGGAATTCGCTTCTTCATCTCATCGGCGCCGAAAATATAGTCTAGGCACCTAAGCAGATAACTCTTACCTGTATCGGACTCACCAGCTACGATGTTTCCGCCGGGTAAAAATTTAATTGAGGCATCCGGGACACCTTCGCCTCTAAGAACTATTTGTCGGAGCTGCAACATCTTCAGAGCTCCAATTCATTTAGGGCGGACAACCGTTCGAACTCGCCACCCCAGCGGCCAACATTTTCATTCATATATTTTTCAAGCTCGCCGTCTGAATACATTCCAAAATGCTCAATAACCCAGCTAGAGCGCTCACGCAACGCCAACGCGTACGACGTTCTCATCAGTGCTAGAAAAGCCGACGTCAGGGTCGTGGCACGGTATAGGATGCCTGTAGCATCAAAGGTTTTAAGGAGTAGCTCTCGAGAGCACATTTGATTAAGTCCCGCATGGACAAGATCTCTTTTTACGAGGAACTCGCTACCTCGAAAAGGAACTGCGGGGTGAAGGCTTTCCGGACCGCCGACAACATCACCAGAGTGCACTAGCAAGTAGTCGTAGGAGATCAAACGTTGAAGGTCTGTGTCTTGCCCAGTGCTAGCTTCTAGCAAAAACAACATCCGCAGGCCACATTCGAGCGGGCTATTGAATGGGCGAACCGGCGTCAACTCCGAATTATAAGTCATGATGAGCACCATTCCACTCGACCATCGTTTGCCATTTGATGGCACATTCCCTCACGATCATTTGGTACAACATGTGGCTTCAATACATGATCGCTGAGTTGAAGAGACTGCGCGCCCTTCACTGTGTCCACCACGCGGTCGAGGCCGACACGGCCTTCGTCAGAATAGTAATGATAAAGACCGTCGCAGAATTCGCCGAGTAGCGTGTCAAAGTAGGACATATCGGCCATTTGATCGCGAGCAAGTTCCTTTAAGCCTTCGGCCGAATAGAAAGCCATTCTGGAGCGTTCAAAGAGAGCGGATAGCTTTGTGTCATGATTGAAGTGGCCAGTATTGGTCACTTCAATTCCAAGTTTCTGACTTATTGCCTTGTAAAGTTGGGCAATGTAGACCGCTTCAAGAGGAGCCACTGACGACGGCGGTTTTTGTGGTAAAGGTCGATCGATTAAAGGAGCTCCAAATACGGCGAGATGATAACGTGTCTGTGCATGCTCTGATATGAGATCAAGCGGCTGCTTTGCGCGAAAAATGCTGAAATCAAACGCTTCAATATGCGCTTTGAGCATTGGAGTGAGCTCGACCTTCTTCTTTGTAGTTATCTTATTCTGGCAATACTTATCCCAATTCGTGAGAAGGCCTGCTCTTAATTTTTCGGGATAGTCAAAAAGATCCTGCAACGATGACGTCACACCTTTGTGCGTAACAAACCAATACTCCGCCAGTGAAGAGTAGTCATCGACGTAAGTGTAGTATAGAACCTTCCCAATTTCCTCGTAAGCAGAGCTTGCCCCTAGCGCGGTGGCGTAATGTTTACATTGATACAGATGCCAACGGCGTGGAACTGCGCTCGGTGGATCGAACCAAACGATGACGTCTCGCCCTTTATCACCGGCGCCTCCGCGAAGCTGGACTTCGTAAACACCCGGCACTCTTGCCTTTAGGTAGTCGTTCCCCCATTCGAGTACGAAGCGCTCGAATTGGCTATCATCGAAGCTTGCGAGTCGATCAAGCTTGGAAACAGGCAGACCTGCGCCGAGACCTAGAAGCCGGGCGTTTGCTCCTGGCCACGGTGTTGGACTAGGAAGGGCGGTCCTTTGGGCACCTGTAGGTACGGTCGTTTTACTCTCGCTCACACTTACCTCCCTGGCGAACAACCTATCCCCTAGATTGTAGGCATGTCCTTATCCACGAATTAGTCAAGGTTTGACCCCATATGAGCGTAACAACGCAATACAACTGGCTTTTGCGCGCTGGTGCTCTTTAGCCCAACCACGTAACCACGAGCAGTACTTCGTCGTTGGTCGGATAGTAGCGCCCCATATGGCATCAGGCTACTGTGACACGTAAGGTCCGGTGCTGCCTTAGAAATTACGCTTTTCGAACGTGTCAGATGCAGACTGAACTGGTTCACACTACGGGCGAGGGTCTGTCGGCAATTTCTCGACCAAGAGCATATCGGATCGCTACAGATATAAGCAAAAACGGGCTCACTTATGAATTTTGACGATCAATCCCATTTTTTCTCGAACTGTGACCTGTAGTTCCCGGAAATCGACCATCAATGCATCCACATCAATGGCGCTAGCCCCTTCTCCTCGCTTCTCTGCCAGCCAGAGTTTCAGCAGGCCAGCCACCCGCCCAAGGTCACCATTGACCTTGGCCAAGTCAGCGACTGCGACCAGATCAACAACCGACCGGATCGGAGTGTTCAAACCAAGGGCGCGAAGGTAGCCAGAACGGGACATGCCTGCCTCGTTAGCACGCTCAGTAATTGCCTCTTTTTCCTCATCAGTGACCCAAACCTCTATCGGCTTGCCGCGTCGGCGAGCCGTTGTTTTTTCTTTGGTGCTGCCTGTCATGGGTGCTCCTGTTGTTGCTGTGTTTTTGCTCTTAGACGCGGCAGCGGCTGTGCGCCTCGCAGAGCAAGATACGTTGAGCCGAAGGCGAATAAGTGGCAGTGGTGGATGGGTACGGGCTTGCCCGTACCCGTACAACACATATCTTGCCGTCTAACTCCGTGCGTTTCCATGCGTTCGAATCGATCAATATCCATCGGAGCCCCGAAACAGAGGGCTAAACGCATAAGGACGCATTGAAGCGCATACCAGCGCACTTTGTGTGTCGCAAAGAAGCTAATAGGCGCATAGAAACGCACCCAGACGCGTAACAGCGCAGTTTTTAACTAGGGCGGATTCCGTTACGGCCTACTTGCTCAATGCGCAAAACAGAGACAGAAGGCGTGCATGATATGAACCAAGTAAAGGACGATGGGCACCAAAGAAAAAAAGTGGCGAGCAAATCACTCCCCCTACCCATCCTGTCCAAGAGGCTAAGGGAGTCAAACCAAGACCACACCAGCGGCCGCCCGAAAACCGGCGAAAAATACCCCGGATTTCAGCGCGATCCACATCGCGGCAATCCCATCTAGCTTTTGGCTAAACCTTTTAGCTGCAAAGCCCACTTCAGTAGGTTTTATTTCTGTCCCGAAACAAATGTTTGCGGGACACATTTTTTCTTGCGGTTCTTGAGCAGAAAACTCCTGACAGATCAACGATATGGCATTTTTTTTCGTCCCGAAACTAGACGTTTGCGGGAATTAACATACTGATTTTTAAAGATAAATTTTAACAAACATCACTGGAATGCTCTGGAAATATAGGGCAATAATCGAATCTTGAACTATGACAAAACGAGGTATTCGTTGTGAATGCAGAATCGCTAAAGCCGCCGATTTCATTAGCTCGAAAATCCAGAAGATGCACTGCAATGATTTTAGCAATGATAAGCACAAGCCTTAATGTGGGTCTCTACTTGGCATCGTCTCCCGCCTACGCAATTTACTGCTCGAACTGCTCGACGTTTTATCAACAGATGTTCGAGTACGCCGAAGCAGTCAACACGTCGCTGAACACTGCCGAGCAGCTACAGACGCAGATTCAGCAGTATCAAAACATGGTCACTCAGGGCACGGGTTTGCCCAATTCCATGTTTGGCAGCATCGCGGCCGATCTTAAAAATGTGGCCAACATCTACAACCGGTCGCAGTCCCTAGGCCGCCAGATCCAGAATATGGACTCTCAGTTCAACACCGCTTTTCCTGGCTTTCAGTCATACCTAAATCAAGCTGCGAACTCTGCGGAAGTACCGGCGCGTGAGCGCTATCAGAAGTGGTCAGAGCAAAACCGCGACAGCGTAAAAGCGGCCCTTGAAGCTGCCAATCTCAACACCAGCACTTTCGAGTCTGAGGATACCCAGCTCGATCACATGGTGGCTCGCTCACAGTCAGCCGTGGGCCGGATGCAAGCCATTCAGGCAGGCAACGAGATAGCGTCTCAGAACGTGCAGCAGTTGCAAAAACTGCGCGATCTACTGGCCACGCAAATAAATATGCAAGGTAACTATATGGCTCAGCAGGGCGACCGAAAGGCTGCTAGCGAAGCCGCCGAGCAGAAGTTCGAGGCTCGTAGAAATAACTGGGGGCCCTCCGAGGATTTCTAACTATGTTCATATCTAAAAACCTGATCGCTGGGTTATGTATCGTCTCTGCTCTTAGTGGTGCTGTTCTGTCCGGATTCATTGTTTCTATCCGCACAGATTGCGGTGCTACTGATCGTTCGATGCAATTAGACACGGATAAAAACTTTGAAGCCCGGAAAAACAATTGGGGCCCGTCTGAGGATTTCTAACTATGCAACGCTCAGCATTTCTACCACTCATTAGTGCAATACTCTTGCTTTCAGCCGGTAGCGCGATGGCAGCAGGAGATGTAACTCAAAGCAATGAAATGAACGGACTTTTGCGGATGCTCTATCAAGCTGCAAGTGAATGGTCACCACGACTACAGGGTTATGCACTCAAATTACTGGCGTCTCTCGCTCTCATCCAATTGGTTTGGACGTTCATGCCTTTAGTGATGAAACAAGTTGACTTAGGCGAAGTTGTCGGCGAGCTGATCCGCTTCTTCATGGTCATTGGTTTTTTCTACGCAGTCATTGAGCATTCCGTGCCATGGGCAACAGCCGTAGTGGACAGTTTCCGAGAAGCGGCAGGCACAGCTAGCGGTTTGGGTCGTGCGCTTCAGCCCGGTGATATGTTCGCGGTGGCCGTCAACTTCTCACGTACCATTGTGGAAGGAATTTCACTTTTCTCTCCGGGTAAAGCAGTCCTTATCGCGCTTGTTGGCTGTTTGGTTTTATTGTGCTTCGCCTTTATCGCGGCATTCATGTTTGTGACGCTTGTAGAGTCGTACGTCATAATCAATGCCTCCGTGCTGTTCTTCGGTTTCGGCGGTTCGCAATGGACTCGCGATTTTGCAATTGCACCACTCCGTTTCGTTGTTGCAGTAGGTGCCAAGCTGTTCGTCTTAACATTGATCGTAGGAATTATTGTCACGTCGGCTAAGTCCTGGTTAGCGGCTTATACCAATGACGAAGCATCTCTGATGACATTGGCAGGTTTGGCTCTCGTATGCGCCTACCTGACCAAGACTATTCCCGAACTGATTGGCGGGATGATCAGCGGCACGTCAATGGGCGGAGGCTCGACCATCGGCGGAATGGCAGCGGCTGGCGCAGCCGGTGCTGCTGCCGCAGTCGCCACCATCGCCACGGCCGGTGCCGCTGCGCCCGCCGCCGCTGGTGCGCTTGGCGCTGCCGGTGGTGGTGGTGCAAGTGCTGCAGGGGCTGCCGGTAGCGGAGGATTGGCTGGCGCTATCAACTCCAGCTTTGCCGGTGCGGCAAACTCCGGCACCGGTGCGGTAGCGTCAACAGCCAATGCCGCATCCTCTGGAGTGGGTGCTAGCACTGGTGGCGGCGCAGCCCTCAAGGGCTCTACATCAGCGGGCTCGAGCGTAGGGGGCAGTACGGCTAATACGAGGCCTAGCCCTGCCCAGCAATCTAACAGCGGCGTACAGCAGGCCGCTAAGCAGGCTGGAAAGGCAATCCAAGACAACGACGACAAAGACAAACAGCAAGAGACACCAAAAAGGGGTACTGAAGGCTTGGGAAATGCCCTTTCTCAAACAGCGAATGGAGGTGCAAAGGTGCTTGGGGTGATGGCTTCAATGGCTGTACCGGGCATGGAGAATGCGCATGGCCTGTCCCTTGGTGCTGGATCAACCCCACCTTCAAATAGCGAGGTCAATTCGGCCCCGATAAACGGCGGTGGAGATTTAGCCGCTGATTCCGAGCAGGGGGATTCAAACGTGATCCGTCCAGCCTCAGACGCAAGCCCTACTAATGGTCGCCTAGCCTCGCTGAGTGTGCCATGTACGGCCTCCAACAACGAAAAAACGGGGAAATAATCATGATGGGCTTTCTGATGTTCGCTGGATTCGTAGTATTCGCTTTTACGTTCGGCATCGGCATGTGGGCGCTCGGCCGATGGCTGCGTAGCAAGGGCTACGGGCCGCAACTCGATAGGCTGGATCGCCAGTACACGGCCTTGCAGCTTCGCGTAAGCCCGCTCGCTCTATCGGCTTCGTATCGCCTATTTGCCGGGGCACAGGCTATGAATCGACTACCTTTGCTGGGCAGCAAGAATAACGCAGCCCTGAATCAGCAGGCGTTGATGGCCATCCAGGCAGCGCAGGCAGCGCAGGAAGCACAGAAGCAAGAGAAGCCAAGTAAGCGGTGATCGCTGACCAGCCCCACACAACCCCGCCTCAGTGCGGGGTTGTGTTTTCCAAACGCAGCCTCTCCTGACTTATGTCCAATTCTGGAAGGATAGGGGGACACCTCCACTATCAACGCGGACACGACGCCGACCACCCTAGCTGCTCGATTCTGGCTACGAACACTTCGCCCCTTCCGCGGCTGCGCGGCCGTGGACGACGCTTCGCGTTGACGCACCGGCCTTGCGGGCTACTCGCGATAATTCATGCCGGGGGCTACACCCGACTACTCCGGACAAACACACGGGGGCTTCGTCATTAGTAATACGCACGGACTTGTGCCACCTCATCGGGCTGTAATACGCACGAACTCGTCTCAACTCCGTCCATCACACCCACTGTAAGGCCTTGCGCTCCGTTCTGAGCGTTCTTGGGACTATGCGCACTCACAGCAATCACCGCACGCTTAAAAAGCGTTTTTGACGGCTCCTGGGGCATTCTGACAAGCCCAAAGGGATCGGAAAGCCCCAAGCTCTTACTTTTTGGTGCCCAACGGCCGCAGGCCGACCGGCAAGGCCGGACCGCGCCTAAAGCGCGGGCTGCGCCGCGCAGGGACTGAATATCCTGAATATCCTGTTAACTCCGGGCGGGTGTGCGACGTTTCGGGCGGGTGCGCGACGCTATCGGGCGGGTATGCGACGCTATCGGGCGGGTGTGCGACGCCTTAAGCGTTGCGAGAAACTTTTATCCTCACCCTGTTGCCGTCGATAGTCAGGCCTAACGCCTTCAATTTATCCGTGTCTTCCCTTAGCCTGAATCGTGCATCACGCATTGCCTTACTTGGCACAGTACCTGCGACGGCCGCGATAAGGGTGTCGAGATACCAACCGCCTGTCGGCTCTACTTTGTGGCTCAAAACGTGCCGAGCTACCGCTTGGCTGATGCCATGCTGGAGGCGGGCAATAGGGGCCGGATCGTAGAACAAACTCAAGTCATGCTCTAGCAGCATAACTAGTGCTACACCAAGGCGCACCCGCCATAGATTACGCTGCCCCCCAGTTAGGGGATCAGGTCGTGTCTTGGACGAAGGGATAACGTGGTCGATCAATCCGCCGATTATTGGGAAATCAAATTGGGGCGTTTCAATCGTGATCGTTGCGGCGCGCAGCTCCACAAACAATTTCTCAATCTGTGTGAAGCTATAACGGCTGTCGGAAATTGTTTTTCTAACTTGAGCGGGATCTACCAGAAGCTCCGCACCGCCATCTGAAACAGGGCGTTGCCGTTCTGCGCAATACAAGACTGCTTCAACAGTATCGGCGTGTCTCTGGCCTAGTCTACCTACCACGCGACAACGCCCAAATGATGTATCGATCCAATCGCCTTGGCGATGCTGCGGGCGCTGGCTGGGCTGATAAAGCCTCACTCGGGCCAGTGCGGTAGTACTGGTGGGGACCACGGCGTTACCACCGCTCATCGTCATTCCCACTTACGACGTGCAGAGCGCGTTCCTTCTTCACCGCCTCCAACTCCACCGGCACAAGCACGCCACCGTCGTGGCGCTTGTACCATTGATCGAGCGGTGTGGCATCGTAGTTCTGTTTGCTAACACCAAAACGAACAAAGAACTTCCGGTGGTCTTCCCCGATAGGCTGTCGGTCATAAACGCGTTCAGTATGGTTCCGCGCTTCTTTTTCAGTCATTTTGGCGACAAAACCGCACCATCGAGGATTATCGACAAGAGCCGATGCACCACGTACTGCCTGCTGCTGATCGGCCTGCCCGTCGCGAGCACTGCCCTTGCTGACATGGTGCAGATAAAGCAGTGACGCTCCTGTAATGGCCGCGATTTCCTCAAGCTTAGCGACAAGCTGAGCCATCTCACCGTTGCTATTCTCATCAAGGGTGTGAATACGACTCAATGTATCCAGAACGATCAGTCGAGCGCCTTCGCATTGCTCGACTACCTCGGCACTCTTACTTTCATCCATCACGTCCATTAGTTTTCCCATGATCGGCATGACCATTAGGTTTTCTATGATGGCTTCGCGAGCTTCCTGCTCAAGGTGTTTGCCGATAGAGTGAATCCGCCCAATCAGAGCTGGCTCAGGGTCTTCTCCCGCGTAATAGACGACGCGACCAGCTTTCGCAGGTGCAAGCCCTACTAAGTCACCACCGGCTGCTCTGCTTTCAACGGTTGCGGCACAGGCAACGGACATTGCGGCTTCCAACGCCCAAAAGCTCTTGCCCGTGGCTCCGGGAGCTACCAAGGCTCCTACCGTCCCAGCAAGGAAGCCCGGCCAAATGAAGTCCAGAGTGGGCGGTTCGTTCTCGAACGCAGCCCGCAAATCAATCGCCACAATTCAGGCCCCCATTCCTGGACGGTGTGCCTTGCCGAACTCCTTACAGCTATCAATCCATGCCTCGATCTCCGCCAAATCCCACACGACTTTACGGCTGCTCAAAGCGATGCGTCGCGGGAACTTCCCTTGTTTTTCAAAGTTGTAAATCGTGCGTTCGCACAACGGGATTATCGCCAGCAATTGCTTCTTACTGATGAGGACGCCAACCGCTTTTTTTGATTCTTTCTTCACACCGAACTCCTCGTTTTGTCGCATTTCGAGGTTCGATTATTGCCCCATATTTCCAGAGCATTCCAGCGATATTTATCAGGGAATCCCCTTTTAAATCAGCATGTTAATTCCCACAAACGTCTGGTTTCGGGACAAAAAACAATGCCATATAGTTGTTCTGTCAGGAGTTTTCTCCTCAGAAGCCACGAGAAAATATGTGTCCCACAAACGATAGTTTCGGGAAAGAAAAAACCCACGAATGTGGGTTTTTTGATAGAACAAAATAGATCAGTTCCCGCTTATCCAATTACAAAAAACGAAATCAACTCTCTGAGCGCGTTCTTCTGCGCGTCCACTCATCAATCATATCCGCCCAATCCTGCAACATTGCCCGACGCTGATCACGATATTCAGCTTTGTTGTAGACGGCCCGTACGCCCTTCTGCTCGTGCGCGAGGCACTTCTCAATCCAGTCTGAGTTGTACCCCGCTTCATGCAGCAGCGTACTCGCTGTGCGCCTCAAATCATGTGGTCCGAACTTACTCAGTGGCTGCCCCTCTTTCTGCGCGAGCCGATAGGTAAGCGTCAGAACCTGATTGATCGTCGCGGTACTCATCGGCAAATCAGAATCGTACCGGGAGGGGAAGACGTAATCTGAACCGCCGGCAAACGTCTTCAATGCAATGAAGAAATCCAAAGCCTGCTGAGATAAGAACACCAAATGGGGGTTGCGGCGCTTCATCCGCTCTTTCGGAATGATCCACAAGGCCTCGCTGAAATTGATCTCGCTCCAAGTAGCGTTGGTCAACTCACTTTTGCGGACCATGGTCAGCAACAACAGCTTAGCGGCGACCCTAACGGACGAGGCGGTGCCGATGCGGTCTAGGTACTGATACATCAACGCGATTTCGTCAGGCCCTAAAGCGCGGTCACGTGGCTCAAATCTCGCGATGCTCGCAGGGCGCACCAGATCAGCCGGGTTCTCGACCTTCTGACCACGCTCAATCGCCCATCTAAACACCTGCATCACGATCTCGCGGGAGTGCACGGCCGTGGCTGGAGCTCCACGCTCCACGATTGCATCAGTCAGCGTTCGCAGGTCCTCATGATTAATTTCCACCAGCTTCTGATTACCGAAGTGCGGCTTTAGCTCGCGCTCGTAAACCGATCGGCGCATGTCACGCGTCGAGTCAGCCATCTGATACCCACGCAGCCATTTCTCAGCCCACGCATCAAACGTCTCTGCCCCTTTGGTGCGAGCCTTTGCACGGGCTTTCTCTTTGGCAGGTGACTTACCCGCCGAAACCATCTTTTTAGCCTCGCCCAGGCGCTCTCTGGCTTCCGCAAGTGTAATGCCACCCACGCCATAACGACCGAACGTGATGGTCTCCTGACGGCCATTGATTGAGTAGTTGTAACGAAATGAGATGGAACCGGCAGCAGTGACGGCCACGTACAGCCCGTCGCGGTCGTTCACCTTGTAGAGTTTTTCTTGCGGTTTGAGGTTACGCAGCTTGGTATCGGTCAGCATGGTAGTTACGGATTCCATGGAAAAAATACCATGCTCAGAAAAGCACTCATGCACCACGATAAAACCCAATGAAACCGGGCTGATGATGAGATTTGATACCATGCCCACCTCTACTAGGGCGACATGGTATCAAGCACCAAGCATGGCATTTGGCTCAGTCAATGCCGCGTACCATGCCACAGAAACAAGGTGCTTGGCGATGCATGAAGATGCCTGAGTTTGCCAGACCCAAAAAGCCAAAAGCCCGCAATCACGCGGGCTCCAGGGCAGTTTCGATTGCAGGTACCGGCAAATCCCGGCAACCCAATCATTCCCACTCAATCGTAGCCGGCGGCTTGCTCGACACGTCGTAAGTCACCCGCGAAATCCCTTCGATCTCGTTGATGATCCGGCCGCTCACTGTCTCCAGAAGCTCATAAGGCAGGTGTGCCCAACGAGCAGTCATGAAGTCGATGGTTTCCACCGCACGCAGCGCAACGACCCAGGCGTAGCGGCGGCCGTCGCCGACGACGCCGACTGATTTGACCGGCTGGAACACTACGAATGCCTGGCTAACCTTGTGGTACCAGTCGGCCTTGCGCAGTTCTTCGATGAAGATGTGGTCGGCACGACGCAGGAGGTCGGCGTATTCCTTCTTCACTTCGCCGAGGATGCGCACGCCCAGGCCTGGGCCTGGGAATGGGTGGCGGTAGACCATGTCGTAGGGCAGGCCGAGTTCAAGGCCCAGGCGGCGGACTTCGTCCTTGAACAGTTCGCGCAGTGGCTCGACCAGCTTGAGGTTCATTTCTTCCGGCAGGCCGCCCACGTTGTGGTGCGACTTGATGACGTGGGCCTTGCCGCTTTTCGCGCCAGCCGACTCGATGACGTCGGGGTAGATGGTGCCTTGCGCCAGGTACTTGATGTTGTCCAGCTTGCAGGACTCGGCATCGAACACGTCGATAAAGGTGCGGCCGATGATCTTGCGCTTTTTCTCTGGATCGCTCTCGCCTGCCAGGTTGTTCAGGAACTGCTCTTCGGCGTTGGCGCGGATCACCTTGACGCCCATGTTCTCGGCGAACATGGCCATCACCTGCTCGCCTTCGTGCAGGCGCAGCAGGCCGTTGTCGACGAATACGCAGGTCAGTTGATCGCCGATGGCCTTGTGCAGCAGCGCCGCGACCACGGAGGAGTCAACGCCGCCGGACAGGCCCAGCAACACGTTGTCAGTACCGACCTGAGCGCGAACCTGAGCGATGGCGTCTTCAGCAATCTTCGAAGGGGTCCACAGTGCTTCACAGCCGCAGATGTCGAGGATGAAGCGCGACAGGATGCGACCGCCCTGCTTGGTGTGGGTCACTTCCGGGTGGAACTGCACGCCGTAGTAACCGCGAGCGTCGTCAGCCATACCGGCAATCGGGCAGCTCGGGGTGCTGGCCAGAATGTGGAAGTTTTCCGGCAGTTTGGTGACCTTGTCACCGTGACTCATCCATACGTCGAGGCCAAACAGGCCGTCGGCGTCGATATGGTCTTCGATACCATCGAGCAGACGGCTTTTGCCAACTACGTCAACGCGAGCGTAGCCGAACTCGCGCAACTCGGAACCGGCAACCTTGCCGCCCAACTGCTCGGCCATGGTCTGCATACCGTAGCAGATACCGAAAACCGGCACACCCAGGTCAAATACCGCTTGCGGGCAGCGCGGGCTGTCGGCTTCGTGTACGGACTCGGGGCCGCCGGCGAGGATCACGCCTTTTGGAGCGAATTCGCGAATCGCTTCGTCGTCCATGTCAAACGGATGCAGCTCGCAATACACGCCGATTTCGCGCACGCGGCGGGCGATCAGCTGGGTGTACTGGGAACCGAAGTCGAGGATCAGGATACGGTGGGCGTGAATGTCGAGGGCCATGGAAACTCTCTGAGCAGCTGCAAGCTATACGCTGCAAGCGGCAAGTTGTCGGAATCAATGCGGTAGTTACATGTGCGTAACTACCGCTTGTAGCTGATTGCTTGGGGCTTGAAGCTGGAGGCTTTAGCCGACGCGATAGTTCGGCGCTTCCTTGGTGATCTGCACGTCATGGACGTGGGACTCAGCCATACCAGCACCGGTGATGCGAACGAACTCTGGCTTGGTGCGCATCTGCTCGATATCGGCACTGCCGGTGTAACCCATGGAGGAACGCAGGCCGCCCATCAACTGATGGATGATGGCCGACAACGGACCTTTATAGGCCACACGGCCTTCGATACCTTCCGGCACCAGCTTTTCGGCACCTGCGGACGAATCCTGGAAGTAGCGATCGGACGAGCCTTGTGCCTGGGACATCGCACCCAGCGAACCCATGCCGCGATAGGCCTTGTAGGAACGGCCCTGGAACAGTTCGATCTCGCCTGGCGCTTCTTCAGTACCGGCGAACATCGAGCCCATCATCACACAGGAGGCGCCAGCCACGATGGCCTTGGACAGGTCACCGGAGAAGCGGATACCGCCGTCGGCGATCATCGGCACGCCAGTGCCTTCAAGGGCAGCGGAGACGTTGGCGATGGCGCTGATCTGCGGCACGCCGACACCGGCAACGATACGCGTGGTGCAGATGGAGCCCGGGCCGATACCGACCTTGACTGCATCGGCGCCTGCGGCAACCAGTGCCCTGGCTGCTTCGCCAGTGGCGATGTTGCCGCCGATGACCTGCACCTGAGGGAAGTTTTCCTTGACCCAGCGGACGCGGTCGATCACGCCTTTGGAGTGACCGTGAGCGGTGTCGACGACAACAACGTCAACGCCAGCCGCGACCAGTGCGGTGACGCGCTCGCCGGTGTCCTTGCCGGTACCGACTGCAGCGCCGACACGCAGGCGAGCCTGATCGTCCTTGCTGGCCAGCGGGTAAGCCTTGGCTTTTTCGATGTCCTTGACGGTCATCATGCCCTTGAGCGCGAAATTGGCATCCACGATCAGGACTTTTTCAAGACGGTGCTTGTGCAGCAGTTCGCGCACTTCGTTCTTGTCGGCGCCTTCGCGCACGGTGACCAGACGCTCTTTGGGCGTCATCACTTCGCGGACAGGGACATCAAGACGGTTTTCGAAGCGTACGTCGCGGGACGTCACGATGCCGACCAGGTCGCCATTGTGCAGGACCGGTACGCCGGAAATGTTGTGCATGCGGGTGAGTTCGAACAGATCGCGAACAGTGGCGTCGGCTTCGATCGTGATCGGGTCCTTGACGACACCGGCCTCGAACTTCTTGACCTTGCGCACTTCGGCAGCTTGCTGCTCGATGGTCATGTTCTTGTGGATGATACCGATACCGCCTTCCTGGGCCATGGCAATTGCCAGACGGGCCTCGGTGACTGTATCCATTGCAGCAGAGACCAAAGGTATATTCAGCTCGATGCCACGGGTCAAACGGGTTTTCAGACTGACTTCGTTAGGGAGTACCTCGGAATAACCGGGCACAAGGAGAATGTCGTCGAATGTAAGGGCTTCTTGACTGATACGCAGCATCGCGGGGGCTCCCGGGCGGGAAATTGGAAGCGCGCCATTATACCCACAGACCCCGCCCGGCTCAATGTAAACCTCAGCCTATTATCAAAGCTGTTTATAGACGCACATTAACGCAGGAGACCGGGCGATCCAGACGTTCGGCGAAGTCATCCAGAAAGGTCTGCGTGAACGACGCATCCAGCCAGTTATTGAAGATGAAACCGAGGTTGGAAAACCCGCAGGCGTCGAGAAAAAGAAAGCCGTTGATGTCATCTTCGTGGCGGCATTCGGGGCAGGTGAAATTATCGGTGTGACCGGGCATCCAGTCTTCCAGGCTGTCGAACAGCGCCTCCCCCACTTCGCGGCGACACTCCGGGCAACCGGCCTCTTCGGCAAAGTCGTTCAGCGGGGTATAGATGCAGCGCTTGGTGACGATTTCCAGGCCGTTGACGACCTGCCCGAACGGCAACGCATCGGGATTCTTCACCACCCGCTTCGCTCCCGATGCCACCGCGTAGGCCATCTTGTTATAGGTGCGTCCGCAGGTGGTCAGCTCCGGCTCGACCACATCGAGCTTGACCAGCCAGCGCAGAATGAGCCGCGCCCTGGCCTCGTGCCCGGGAAAGGTAGAGATTTGCGGGACGATGATGCTTTGGGTGTTCATAACGGAGCGTCGCTTAAAGCTGTTCGAGGCCGCAGCTTAATGGGCTGGCCATTCAGGTCAAGAAGCAATCCTGCCTTTACCGACGAGACAGACCTGTGCGCCAGACCGGCATTGCCATTATGATGCCGGACATGATCAAAGACCCTTTCGCAAGACTCGGCCTCGACCGGGAAGTCCTTACTGTCAGCCAGCTCAACGGCCGCGCGCGCGTACTGCTGGAAGACGTGTTCAGCAGCATCTGGGTCGAGGGCGAGATCTCCAACCTCTCGCGCCCGGCGTCGGGCCATGTGTACTTCACGCTGAAGGACTCTGGCGCGCAGGTCCGCTGCGCCTTGTTCCGGCAGAGCGCGGCGCGGGTGCGTCAGGCGCTCAAGGACGGCTTGCAGGTCAAGGTGCGCGGTAAGGTCTCGCTGTTTGAAGGCCGCGGCGACTATCAGTTGATTCTCGATACGGTGGAACCTGCCGGTGACGGTGCATTGCGCCTGGCGTTCGATGCGCTGAAAGCCAAGCTCAGCGACGAAGGCCTGTTCAGCGCCGAGCGCAAGGTCGCTCTGCCGCTGCACCCGCAACGTATCGGGATTATCAGCTCTCCGACCGGTGCGGTGATCCGCGACATCATCAGCGTGTTCCGCCGTCGCGCGCCGCGGGTCGAGCTGACCTTGATTCCCACCGCCGTTCAGGGCCGCGAGGCGATCAACCAGATTGTCCGCGCACTGAAGCTGGCCGACAGCAGAGGCTTCGATGCGCTGATCCTGGCCCGTGGCGGCGGCTCGCTGGAAGACCTGTGGTGCTTCAACGAAGAAGCCGTCGCCCGTGCCATCGACGCCTGCGTAACGCCGATTGTCAGCGCTGTCGGGCATGAAACCGATGTGTCCATCAGCGACTTTGTCGCCGACGTGCGGGCACCGACGCCCTCTGCCGCCGCTGAACTGCTCGCCCCGGACTCCAGCGACCTGCATCGACGCGTCGACAACCTGCACCGGCGACTGGTCAGCCGCATGCAGGACCGTCTGATGCGCGAGCGGCTGCGTCTCGAGGGTATATCCCGGCGTCTGCGTCACCCCGGCGAGCGCTTGCGTCAGCAGTCGCAGCGGCTGGATGACCTGGACATGCGCCTGCGCCGCGCCTTTGAACAGAACATGCATCAACGTCATCTGCGTCTGGCGCATATGCAGAGCCGCCTTGCTGCCCAGCATCCAGGCCGGACCCTGGCTTTTTTACGCCAGCGTCTGGATGCCCTGGCCGAGCGTCTGCCGAGAGCCATTCGCGAACAGATCAAGGCACGCAAGCTGCAACTGCAAAGTCAGGTGCAGACCCTCAACGTAGTCAGCCCGCTTGCCACACTGGGACGCGGTTACAGCATTCTGCTCGACGAGCGCGGCCACGCGATTCGTAACGCTGCACAGACGCAGACAGGCCAACGACTTACCGCCAGGCTCGGCGAAGGCGAACTGCAAGTACGCGTCGAAGACAATCACCTCACACCTGTGACCCTCTCCCTTCTGGACTGACTGCCTGATGCTACGTTTTATCGCCCCGCTGTTCGCCCTGCTGCTCTGTCTTCCCGTTCACGCTGACAGCTTTATTACCCGCGCACTCGACAAACCGGTGCCAGGCGGCGTGGCGGTTGTCGATCTGGGCACTGGCGCTCAGGCACCGACCGCCACCTATCAAGGCAAACCGGTGCTGGTAGTCAAGGAACAGGGCACGCGCTGGCTGGCCATCGTCGGCATTCCACTGACCGTCAAACCCGGCACCCAGCAGGTCACCTCCGGCGGGCGCACGCTCAACTTCACCGTTGGCATCAAGAAATACCCGGAACAGCACATCACGCTCAAGAACAAACGTCAGGTCAATCCCAACCCTGAAGACAACAAACGCATTGAGGGCGAACTGGCCGAGCAACTGCGCGCCTACCGCAGTTTCAGCCCAGGCACGCCAAGCAACCTGATTCTGGACAAGCCGGTCAATGGCCCGTTATCGAGCAAGTTCGGCGTGCGTCGCTTCTTCAATGGCGAAGAGCGCAACCCGCATTCGGGCCTCGACTTCGCGGTGCCGGCCGGCACGCCGATCAAATCCCCGGCAGCGGGCAAGGTCATCCTGACCGGCAATTACTTCTTCAATGGCAACACCGTATTCGTCGATCACGGGCAAGGCTTCATCAGCATGTTTTGCCATATGTCGAAGATCGACGTGAAAGTCGGCGATCTCGTCCCGCGTGGCGGAGTGGTCGGCAAAGTCGGCGCCACAGGTCGCGCAACCGGGCCGCACATGCACTGGAACGTCAGCCTCAACGATGCGCGCGTGGACCCGGCGATCTTCATCGGAGCGTTTCAGCCGTAAGCCTGTTAGTGAGCGAGCGCTACGGCGCTCGCTCACACGCCCCCTCACTTGCGCACATCGCTTTCGAACAACAATAACCCGCACATAACGCTTCAGATACCGCTATAAAAACTCGCCAAAGACGTATTTTCGAGAATTTATTCTAATCTTTTTCAAGTGCTTGCCATCATCCATGCCAATGGTTACGGTTGGCCTCATGAAAACCTCTCAGACCCTTATTCTGTTGCGCCAACACCGGTGCCTCAGCCTGGTCAGCGCCCGACTGCCTGGCTAGCGTGCTGTGCCTCGTCCCTGTGTTCGCAATTCCCTGTGCTATCTATCCAGAACGGCAGGCCGCCCAACCCCGGCCCCGTGAATACAAAAGGATTTCCTGATGACCATGCTCAAAGACCCGTCGAAGAAGTACCGCGCGTTCCCGACCATTGATCTGCCTGACCGTACCTGGCCTTCGAAGACCATCGACGCAGTGCCGATCTGGTGCAGCTCCGATCTGCGCGACGGCAACCAGTCGCTGATCGAACCAATGGACGCGGCCAAGAAGCTGCGCTTCTGGAAAACCCTGGTCAGCGTCGGCGTCAAGGAAATCGAGGCATCCTTTCCATCGGCTTCGCAGACTGACTTCGACTTCGTGCGTACCCTGATCGAAGACGGTCACATCCCGGATGACACCACCATCCAGGTACTGACCCAGGCTCGCGAAGACCTGATCGCCCGCACCTTCGAATCACTGCGCGGCGCCAAGAAAGCCATCGTTCACCTGTATAACGCGACCTGCCCGTCGTTCCGCCGCATTGTCTTCAATCAGGACAAGGCCGGGGTGAAGGAGATCGCGGTCAACGCCGCCAAGCTGTTCGTCAAATACGCAGCGCAGCAGCCGGAAACCCAGTGGACCTTCCAGTACTCGCCGGAGACCTTCAGTGCGACCGAACTGGAATTCGCCAAGGAAGTCTGTGATGCGGTGATCGAGGTGTGGAACCCGACGCCCGAGAACAAGGTGATCCTCAACCTCCCGGCCACCGTGGAAGTGGCGACACCCAACATTTACGCCGACCAGATCGAATGGTTTGGCCGCAACATTACCCGCCGCGACAGCGTGCTGATCAGCCTGCATACCCACAACGACCGCGGCACGGGCGTTGCGGCTACCGAGCTGGGCCTGATGGCCGGCGCGGATCGCGTCGAGGGCTGCCTGTTCGGTAACGGCGAGCGGACCGGTAACGTCGATCTGGTCACCGTGGCGCTGAACCTCTACACCCAGGGCATCAATCCCGGGCTGGACTTCTCGGACATCGACGGCGTGCGCAAGGTCGTCGAAGAGTGCAACCAGATTCCGGTGCACCCACGTCATCCGTACGTTGGCGACCTGGTCCACACCGCCTTCTCTGGCTCGCACCAGGATGCGATTCGCAAGGGTTTCACCCAGCAGAAGGAAGGCGAGTTGTGGGAAGTGCCTTACCTGCCGATCGACCCGGCCGACATCGGTCGCAGCTACGAGGCGGTGATTCGCGTCAACAGCCAGTCAGGCAAAGGTGGCATCGCTTACCTGCTGGAACAGGAATATGGCATTTCCCTGCCACGCCGCATGCAGATCGAGTTCAGCCAGGTGGTTCAGGGTGAAACTGATCGCCTGGGCCTGGAGATGACGGCCGAGCAGATTCACTCGCTGTTGCGTCGTGAATACCTGCAAGCTAACGTTCCTTATGCGCTGATCAGCCATAAGTTGCAGGAAGAGAACGGCAACAGCTCGGTGGATGCCGAGGTGCACGTCGACGGTGAAACCCAGCACTGGCGTGGCAAGGGCAAGGGCGCCCTGGAAGCACTGGTCGCCGGTCTGCCAGTGGCCGTGGAAATCATGGACTACAACGAGCATGCGATCGGTTCGGGTACCACCGCAAAGGCGGCCGCCTACATTGAGCTGCGCGTGAATGGCGAACGCGCCGTGCATGGTGTGGGCATCGATGAAAACATCACCACGGCGAGCTTCCGCGCCCTGTTCAGCGCCCTTAATCGTTCAATCAGTCAGACGCAAGCCAAGGCTGCCTGATTCGATAGCCGGATGGCGGACGCAGGTCCGCCATCCGCAGCGCCCGCTTCCCTCCCCCGCCTCACGCTGCACCTGCCTCTTGCATTCCGCGCATGACCCTGCCTGTTTCGGCATAATCTTTTTCATTTATGCTGTGGTAGCATGCTGCCCTTACTCCAGAGTTCGCCCAATCCAACAGCAATTCATATGCTGACGATGCCTGCTCGGACTTACCTGCCAGCTGCACCTTTCCTATAAAACCAAGACGACTATTGCATTGATTTCCGGACGAAAAGAATGCTCGGGCAGACCCACCGTGCATTGAAATTACCATCGGCCTCGGTACGCTGAGCTGATCCAATCACATTTGGAGCGATTATGCCCAAGGCTTCCCATCAAGATTTGCGCCGCAGCTTCCGTGCGCTCACCTCGTCGAACGCTTGCTTTCACACAGCCTCGGTGTTCGACCCCATGTCAGCGCGAATCGCAGCGGATCTGGGCTTTGAAGTAGGCATCCTCGGCGGCTCCGTGGCGTCGCTGCAAGTCCTGGCAGCCCCTGACTTCGCCCTGATCACCCTGAGTGAATTCGTTGAACAGGCCACGCGCATCGGCCGTGTCGCACAGCTCCCGGTCATCGCGGACGCAGACCATGGTTATGGCAATGCCCTTAACGTCATGCGCACCGTTGTCGAACTGGAACGTGCCGGTATTTCTGCACTGACGATTGAAGATACCCTGCTGCCGGCGCAGTTCGGACGCAAATCCACGGACCTGATTTCCACTGCAGAAGGTGTTGGCAAGATCCGCGCAGCGCTGGAAGCACGTGTCGATCCGGAGATGTCGATCTTTGCCCGCACCAATGCGGCAATTATCCCGGTTCAGGAAGCCATCAGCCGTGTGCAGCAATACCAGGCTGCCGGAGCTGACGGCATTACCATCGTCGGCATTCGTGACTTCGATCACCTGGCGCAGATATCCGAAGGTGTGACCGTGCCGCTGATGCTGGTGACGTACGGCAACCCGGAACTGCACGACAACGCGCGCCTTGCCGAGATGGGTGTGAGGGTCTGCGTACATGGCCACGCAGCGTACTTCGCCGCGATCAAGGCCACCTACGATTGCCTGCGCGAACAGCGCCAGATCCTGGGCAACGAATCGAACATGAGCGCAACCGAACTGACCCACACCTATACGCAGCCTGAAGACTACGTAGAGTGGGCCCGCAAGTTCATGAACGTGAACGAGTGACAGGCAACGCCGGACGCTGCGCCGCCTGATCGGAGGCAGACGCAGCTGAATGCCCACGCAACACTGTGAGTGGGCATGATGAGCGTCACTTCGGACGCTCATCAGGAGGGATCACGCAGTGGTGTTCACGCCACCTTCAGTCTCCAATTGCAACAACGAGGCCTGCAAGGTCTGCAGGTTGGCACTGGTGCTCGCTATCTGACCCTGAATCGCCATGGATTTCTGGGCCTTTTCTTCCGCCGTGCCTTTGCTGCTTTGTGCGGCAGCCAACTGCGCTTTCTGCTCGGCGAGTTGTTTCTGAGCGTCCTTGATCTGCTGCTTTATTTGCTCGATGGTCTGATTGAGAGACGACTCGCTGGAGCCACCCACGCTGCCGCCGCCACCCGCCGCACCGGCCTTGCCACCTTCGGTGGATGCCTGATCAGAGCTTTTCTCTGTTTCGGTAGTCGTGGTGGCGGCAGCAGCAGTGGCCTTGGCTGTTTCAGCCTCGGTAGGTTTAATCGCTAACGTCAACGAGCTCGAGTAACTGTTCAGCGTGGATGTATTGATGGTAGTCATGGCGGTCTCCAGGAATTCTGGAGAAGCTATCGGCCGACCAGAAACATTCTGAAGTACCTTTATTCAATATTAAATGAATCAGCATCCAGCCCGGCTGGAAACCGTGTGCGATAGGCATGCAAGTCTGCCGCGCTGAGCGTCGCCTTGAACACTCCGTCCGCTTCGCCCACGCTCAACAGGCTCTCGCCCTGGAAATCCAGAACCTGACTGTCACCAGTGTAAGCGAAGCCCTTGCCGTCCGATCCGACCCGGTTGACTGCCGCCACATAGCACAGGTTTTCAATGGCTCTGGCAGGCAGCAAGCGATTCCAGTGCAGACGCCGCGCACCCGGCCAGTTGGCGGTGTACAGCAACAGGTCGGTGTCCTGAGCGTCACGGCTCCAGACCGGAAAGCGCAGGTCATAGCAGATCAGCGGCCGTACACGCCAGCCGTTGAGTTCAAACATGACCTGGCGATCGCCCGGCGTGTAATGCTCGTGCTCTCCGGCCATGCGAAACAGGTGGCGCTTGTCGTAATGCAGCAGCGCACCATCCGGTCGCGCCCACAGCAAGCGGTTGCGATGACTGCCATCGGCAGCGCGGATCATGACGCTGCCGGTCACCACGGCGTTGATACGCCTGGCCTGCGCCAGTAGCCATGCCGATGTAGGCCCGGCTTCCGGTTCTGACAGGGCCTCGGACTCCATCGAGAATCCGGTGGTGAACATCTCTGGCAGGATCACCAGGTCCGCGCCGCGCGCCTGATCCAGCAATGGCTCGAAATGCTCGAGATTGGCCTCGCGATCATGCCACGCCAGCGTGGTCTGGATCAGCGCGAGGTTGAGGTTCGGCAGCCCGCTTAGATCGCGCATAGTTTCTCCGCCGCCTGACGCAACGTCTCTTCCTGTTTGGCAAAGCACAGGCGGATCAGGCGCTGCCCTGCTGGCGGGCTCTGGTAGAACACAGAAATCGGAATGCTCGCCACACCGTGTTCACGGGTCATCCACAAGGCCATGTCGACATCGTTGAGGTCGGGCCTGATCTGCGAGTAATCGACCAACTGGAAATAAGTCCCGCCCACCGGCCGGAAGCTGAAACGCGACTCGGCCAGATGACCACAGAAAAAGTCGCGCTTGGCCTGATAAAAGCCTGGCAGTTCATCGACATGCTCCGGGTGTTCGGCCATGAAGTCGGCCAACGCGTACTGCAAAGGCGTGACACCGCAGAAGCTCACATACTGATGCACCTTGCGCAACTCGGCGCTCAATGCTGGCGGCGCGACCACATAGCCGGTTTTCCAGCCAGTGACGTGATACGTCTTGCCGAACGAGCTGACGACGAAGGCGCGCTGATACAACGCTTCGTGATCAAGCACACTGACATGGCGTGCGCCGTCGAACACCAGGTGCTCATAGACTTCGTCGCTGAGCAGGTAGATGTCGCGATCGGCAATCAGTGCGGCCAGCCGATCGAGCTCTGCACGGCTGATCAACGCGCCGCTGGGGTTGTGCGGGCTGTTGATGACGATCATGCGGGTGCGCGGGCTCAGCGCATCGCTGAGCTTTTGCCAGTCGATGGAGAAGTCATCCAGCCCCAGTTGCACATGCACGCAGCGCCCACCGGCCAGTTCGACGGCAGGCTCGTAGCTGTCATAGCAAGGGTCGAAAATGATCACTTCGTCGCCAGCGCGAATAACGCTGTGGATCGCGCAGAAAATCGCCTGCGTGGCACCCGGTGTGATGGTGATTTCGCTGTCCGGATTGACCGTACGCCCATAGCTGCGGGCGATCTTTGCCGCGACTTGCTGACGAAGCGCAGGCAGGCCGGTCATCGGTGAGTATTGGTTATGGCCTTGAGTGACGTGTCGGCAGACTGCATCACGCAGCGCCTGCGGCCCGTCAAAATCGGGAAACCCCTGGGACAGGTTGATAGCCCCGGTTTCGGCGGCCAGCTGTGACATGACGGTGAAGATAGTGGTGCCCACGTTGGGCAACTTGCTGTCGATCATGGAACCCTTTCCCTGCAATCTCCCGGCACCGGGCGGCACGGGTCAGGCAGGATAGCCCATTAAACGGACACAAAAAAAGGCGCCGAAGCGCCTTTTTCCCGATGCTGACTCAGCGCTTGTCGCGGCGCTTCTTGTCGGCCTTCTTGTGGTGCGACATCATCCGACGCTTCTTGTTGACCTGACGGTCAGTGAGCGTGTTCTTGTTGCCTTCATACGGGTTCTCGCCGCCCTTGAACTCGATACGGATCGGCGTACCGACCAGTTTGAGCACACGCCGATACGTGTTTTCCAGATAACGGACGTAGGACTTGGGTACCTTCTCGACCTGGTTACCGTGGATTACGATCAGCGGCGGGTTGGCACCCCCCAGGTGAGCGTAGCGCAGCTTGATGCGGCGGCTGCCGACCATCGGTGGCGCATGCTCGCTGACTGCATCTTCGAGAATCTGGGTCAGGCGGCTGGTTGGCCAGCGCGTTACCGCGGACTTGAACGAGTTCTGTACCGACTGATACAGGTTGCCCACGCCCGTGCCATGCATGGCCGAGATAAAGTGGATGTCGGCGAAGTCGACGAAGAACAACCGGCGCTCCAGTTCGATCTTCACGAAATCGCGTTCGCCCGGCGTCATGCCGTCCCACTTGTTCAGCGCGATGACCAGCGCACGACCCGCTTCAAGGGCGAAGCCCAGCAGGTTCAGGTCGTGGTCGACCACACCTTCGCGGGCGTCCATCACAAAGATCACCACGTTGGCGTCCTTGATGGCCTGCAGCGTCTTGACCACCGAGAACTTTTCGACTTCCTCGTGGATCTTGCCGCGCTTGCGCACACCGGCGGTGTCGATCAGCGTGTACTTCTCTTCGTTACGCTCGAAGGGAATGTAGATACTGTCGCGCGTGGTGCCTGGCTCGTCATAGACGATAACCCGGTCTTCACCCAGCATGCGGTTGACCAGCGTCGACTTGCCGACGTTGGGACGACCGATGATGGCGATCTTGATGCCGTCCTTCTCGCTCGGGCCGGGGATGCGCTTGGCTTCCTGACCTTCGGCGACTTCTTCGACCTCAACGCCCTCTTCAGGCTCATCCTCGTCCCTGGGGAATTCCCGCAGGGCGATTTCGAGCATCTGCGAGATGCCACGGCCGTGGGCACCGGCCACCGGAATGGCGTCGCCCAGACCCATCGGGCTGAACTCGGCACGCGCCAGGTTCTCGTCGATGTTGTCGATCTTGTTGGCAACCACGTAGGAACGCTTGTTGCGCTTGCGCAGGTGCTCACCAATCATCTGATCAGCAGCGGTGTAGCCCGCACGGGCGTCCACCAGAAACAGCACCACATCGGCTTCTTCAATGGCCAGCAGCGACTGCTCGGCCATCTTTTCGTCCATGCCATGCTCGTCACCGGAGATACCGCCGGTGTCGATCAGAATATAGGAGCGCCCTTGCCACTTCGCCTCTCCGTATTGGCGATCACGGGTAAGACCGGACAGATCGCCGACAATGGCGTCGCGAGTCCTGGTCAGGCGGTTGAACATGGTGGACTTGCCGACGTTCGGTCGACCCACCAGGGCGATTACGGGAACCATGCGGCTCTCCACTTCGTTATTTCAGAAAATACAAAAGCCGCTGCAGGGCAGCGGCCGGAGTTCGGGGCGATGCCACAAAGGCACCGCAGCCTTGCCGAAGCAAGGGCACCCGGGGCCATTGGCCCCGGGCATGGACACTTATTGCTTGATGGTCAGGGCTTCCAGTTTGCCGCTGTTGCCATACACGTAAATCATGTCCCCAACCACCAGCGGACGCGCACGCAGGCCGTCGCTGTCGATACGTTCGCGACCGACAAAACGACCATCCACCTGGCTCAACAGGTGCAGGTAGCCTTCCATGTCACCGACCGCTACGTAGCTGGAATACACTTCCGGCGCGCCGAGCTGGCGGCGAGCCAGTGATTCGTTGCTCCACAGTGCAGAGGACGAACGCTCGTCGATACCTTCGACAGTACCGGAGGCCAGAGTGGCATAGACGCTGCCAAAGCCCTGGGCGACACCCGAGTAGCTCGAAGCATCACGCTGCCAGAGCACACGACCGCTTTCCAGATCGAGACCGGCGACGCGCCCCTGATAGGTAGCGACGTACAGCGTACCGCCGGACAGCAACAGGCCGCCGTCGATATCGACGACACGATCCAGTTCCGAGCGGCCTTGCGGGATGGCAACACGCTGTTCCCAGATCGGCACGCCGTTGGTGATATCCAGAGCGACGACCTTGCCGGTCGACAGACCCGCTACGGCAAGACGGTTGGTTGCCAGCGGAGCACCCGTGCCGCGCAGGGTCAGCACCGCCGGCGTACTTTCGTAGATCCAGAGCTGCGAACCGGTAGAAGCGTCGAAACCGACGATGCGGTCATCCTGAGTCTGGACAACGACCACAGAACCGTTGGTGGCCGGCGGAGCCAGCACTTCACTGGTCACGTGGGCGCGCCACTTTTCCTCACCGGACGTGGCGTCCATGGCAATCACTTCACCCTTGAGGGTGCCGATCATTACCAGGCCATAGCCCACGCCGACTGCACCGGAAACGGGCAGATCGAGATCCTTCTTCCAGATCACGTCGCCAGTCAGACGATCCAGCGACACGACTTCGCCCGTGACGTCCGCCGCATAGATGCGGTCGCCGTCAATGGCTGGCACGAGCATGTTGTAAGTCTTGCCCTGGCCGTCGCCAACGGAACGGCTCCACTGCTTGTGCAGAACCACTTCTTCTTTGAAGTCGGTCAGCTCGGCCGGAGGCAATTCCTTTTTGCTGTTGCTGCTGCAACCCGCGGCCAGAATGGCCAGAGCCAGCAATGCTGCATGTTTCCAACGAATCACGTCACGCATCCCCTTTCGCCAGATCGTCGAGCTTCATTTGCAGGCCACCCACTGCTGCGTCTTCGGACAGAGCAGATTTGGCCTTTTGGTATGCAGCATACGCCTCGTCGGTACGACCCAGCTGTACCAGCAGGTCACCCTTGAGTTCTTCACGACTGGCGAGGAAAGCCTTGTCGGCATCGCCGTCGAGCAGCTTCAGCGCGTCATCGGTCTTGTTCTGCGCAGCCAGCACGCGTGCCAGACGCTGACGGGCAATCTCGCCCAGCGTGTCGTTGGCAGGCTTGTCGGCCACGGTTTTCAGCTCGGCTGCAGCATCATCCAGCTTGCCGGCATCGACCGCCACCTTGGCGACGAACAGGCTACCGAACTGTGCGTAGGTAGTGCCACCGAATTCGCTTTTCAGTTTGCCGGAGATCTCGGCGACACGTGCGGTGTCTGCCTGGCCACTGGGCGTCAGTGCGGTTTCCAGCAATTGCTGATAAAGCATCGAGGCGCCTTGCGACTGGCTGGCTTGATACCTGTGCCAGAACTGCCAACCCAGAACCACGACCAGCGCAAGCAGACCGCCGGTCAACAGAGGTTTGCCGTTGCGCTGCCACCAGTCCTTCATTACCGCCAGCTCTTCATCTTCGGTACCCGACACCCCAATACTCCTATTCGCTAAACGGCTGTTAAATCAGCTTCAACCCTGCACGACGCAGGAGGCCAGGTGCTCTGACAGAGCATCCCAGGCAATATTTTGTTGTTCACCCTGGCCACGCAGGGGTTTGACGCCAATGACCTTCGCCGCCAGTTCTTCTTCGCCGAGGATCAGCGCGTACAGCGCACCGCTCTTGTCGGCTTTCTTGAACTGGCTTTTGAAGCTGCCGGCACCGGCGTTGACCTGCAACCGCAGAGTCGGCAGCTGATCACGCACCTTTTCGGTCAGTGCCAGCGCAGCCAGCTCGGCGGCTTCGCCAAATGCGCACAGGTAGACATCGACCTGACGGGCAATCTCTTCCGGCACCTGCTCGAGGGTTTCGAGCAGCAGCACCAGTCGCTCGATGCCCATCGCGAAACCGACGCCTGCAGTAGGCTTGCCGCCCATCTGCTCGACCAGACCGTCGTAACGACCGCCCGCACAGACCGTACCCTGGGCACCGAGCTGGTCGGTGACCCACTCGAAAACGGTCTTGCTGTAGTAATCCAGGCCACGCACCAGCTTGGGATTGATCACATAAGGAATACCGGCGGCATCCAGACGGGCCTTCAGGCCTTCGAAGTGAACGCGGGATTCGTCATCCAGGTAGTCCGCCAGTTTCGGCGCATCGACCAGCACAGCCTGGGTTTCAGGATGCTTGGTGTCCAGCACGCGCAGCGGGTTGGTTTTCAGGCGGCGCTGGCTGTCTTCGTCCAGTTGGTCGAGACGTGCCGAGAGGTATTCGACCAGCGCCTCGCGATAACGCGCACGCGCCTCGCTGGTGCCCAGGCTGTTCAGCTCGAGCTTGACGGCGTTGCGAATGCCCAGCAGGCCCCACAGGCGCCAGGTCATGACAATCAGTTCGGCATCGATATCCGGGCCGTCCAGGTTGAAGACCTCGACACCGATCTGGTGAAACTGACGATAACGGCCTTTCTGCGGACGCTCGTGACGGAACATCGGACCGATGTACCACAGTTTCTGAACCTGGCCGCCGCCGGTGATGCCGTGCTCGAGGACCGCACGCACGCACGCGGCAGTGCCTTCAGGGCGCAGGGTCAGAGAGTCGCCGTTGCGGTCGGCGAAGGTGTACATCTCTTTCTCGACGATATCGGTCACTTCACCGATGGAGCGCTTGAACAGCTCGGTGAATTCGACGATAGGCATACGAATCTGCCGGTAACCGTAGTTATCCAGCAGACGGGCAACAGTGCCTTCGAAGTGACGCCACAGCGGCGTCTGCTCGGGCAGAATGTCGTTCATGCCACGAATGGCTTGTAGAGACTTACTCACAGAAAATCCTTAGCAATCCGGGTTAGCCGCGCACGATGACCGAGGCGTCGGCTTCGGCTTTTTCAGCCGCTTTCTCGCGAATCAAGCGTTCCAGCTCATTCACGAGATTATCATTGGTCAGTTTCTGCGCGGGTTTGCCGTCGATGTAGATCAGGTTCGGCGTGCCACCGGTCAGGCCGATGTGCGCCTCTTTGGCTTCGCCCGGACCATTGACCACACAACCGATCACCGCGACGTCGAGCGGCACCAGCAAATCCTCGAGTCGACCTTCCAGCTCGTTCATGGTCTTGACCACATCGAAGTTCTGCCGCGAGCAGCTCGGACAGGCGATGAAGTTGATTCCACGCGAACGAAGGCGCAACGATTTGAGAATGTCGTACCCGACCTTCACTTCCTCGACCGGGTCAGCCGCCAGCGAGATGCGGATAGTATCGCCAATTCCTTCGGCAAGCAGCATACCGAGACCGACAGCCGATTTCACCGTACCCGAACGCAAGCCACCGGCTTCGGTGATGCCCAGGTGCAGCGGCTGAACGATCTCCTTGGCCAGCAGCCGATAGGCCGCGACCGCCATGAACACATCGGAAGCCTTGACGCTGACCTTGAAGTCCTGAAAGTTCAGGCGTTGCAGATGCTCGACATGGCGCAGCGCAGACTCTACCAGGGCCTCTGGCGTGGGCTCGCCGTACTTCTTCTGCAGGTCTTTTTCCAGCGAACCGGCATTGACGCCGATACGGATCGGGATGCCCCGATCACGTGCAGCATCGACCACCGCCCGCACACGGTCTTCGCGACCGATGTTGCCCGGGTTGATACGCAGACAGTCGACGCCCAGCTCCGCCACACGCAAGGCGATGCGGTGATCGAAGTGAATGTCGGCGACCAGCGGCACCTTGACCAGTTGCTTGATGCGGCCGAATGCTTCGGCAGCGTCCATGTCCGGCACCGAAACACGCACGATGTCGACACCCGCCGCTTCCAGACGATTGATCTGTGCCACGGTAGCGGCGACATCGTTGGTATCGCTGTTGGTCATGCTCTGCACCGCGATCGGCGCATCACCGCCTACCGGTACGGAACCGACCCATATTTTCCGGGATTCGCGACGCTTGATTGGAGATTCGCCGTGCATGACTTATTGCCCTAGCTTCAGGCGAGCAGTTTCGCCGCTGGTAAAAGGTGCTACATCCACAGGCTGACCGTTGTAGCTGACCTGCGCACCGCGCGCGTAGCCCAGACGCAGGGTCAACGGCGGCTTGCCGTTGACATCCAGGCTCTCGCCCTTGCGCTTGAGACCGCTGACCAGCACTTTGCCGTTTCCGTCAGTGACCTGGGTCCAGCAATCGGCAACGAACTGTACGGTCACCTGACCGGCACCTGCCATGACAGGCGCTGGCTGCTCGGCAGGTGCAGTCGGCATCGACGGCACGTTCGGCGCAGCAACGGGTGCTTGAGGCGCGCTCGCCGGTGGCGTAGCGGCAGCAGGTGTCTGTGGTTGTGCGGTTGCGTGACCTGTGACGCTGGAAGCCGGGGCCGCAGGCGCAGCAGCGGGCGCCTCACTGGCAGGCGCACCGGTATTCAACGGCAAGGAAGTTTGTCCAGAGGCAGGCGTTTCAGCCACAGCAGGCTCTTCCGGTTCGTCAAGCGGGTGAATCTGCGTGGTGCCATCCGCGCTTTCGACTTCGACGTGCTCCATGTTCAGCCCGGACTGATCCTTGCCGCGCAAGGTCGCCTGATCCTGCCACCAGAAGAAACCGCCGCCGACCAGAATCACCAGCAACAGCAGGCTGACGATACGCAGAATATTGTGCGACAGCCTGACCGGCTCTTCGATACGGCCCAGCGCGTGAACCGAACTGCCTTTACCGTCGGTGCCGGTGAACTGGTCGAACCGCTCGACCAGCGCCGCCTGATCAAGATCAAGCAGTTTGGCGTAGGCACGCACATAACCCCGGGCAAACGTATGCCCGGGCAGCTTTTCAAACTGGCCGTTCTCCAGATTGGTCAGGGAGGTCACGGTGAGATTCAGTCTCAAGGCCACATCTGGCAGCGACCAGCTCCTGCTCTCGCGGGCCTGGCGCAGGGTTTCTCCAGGATTCACGCGATTGGTTGCTACAACTTCGGGATGCGCCGCTTTCATCATTGCTCCGACAGGTATTGCTGATATTCCGGCGTACCGGGATAGAGTCTTTTCAACAGCAGGCCAAAGCTGGCCGCCTTGTTACGATCATCATATATCTTCGCCAGCCGCGTACCGAGCAATAGACTACGTGCATTTTGCTCGCTGAGCTGGCTAAAACGGTCGTAATAGTCACGCGCCGGCACATATTGCTTGTCTTCGTAGGACAGCTGAGCCATTTCCAGCAAGGATAACGGCAACTGACGGTCCAGGCGCAATGCCTTGGTAAAATGCTCGCGAGCCTGCTCGCGGTTGCCCAGTTTCAGCGAGGTCATGCCCAGGCTTTCAAAAACCCGTGACCGCTCAGGATACAGGTTGTCGGCAGCCGCCTGTTCAAAACGCTCGTAGGCTTCCTTATAACGCTTTTGTTCGAAAAGAAAACTGCCGTAATTGTTGACGATGCGTGTTTCGTTATTGCTGGCAGCCAACGCCTTGCGAAAGTACTGCTCTGCCAGCTCCGGCTCCATCTCTGTCTGGAACACCAGGGCCAGCGCGGCGTTGGCCTGCGCATCGGAACTGTCGAGCTCGAGCGCCTTTTTCAGCGGAACCTTGGCGCGCTCGGTCTGCCCCTGCTGAAAGTAACCCAGCCCGAGCTGCACATATGCCTTGCGCGCTTCCTCGCGCCCCTGGGCCGTCGTCAGCGGGTTGACGTTGCCGGTGGACACGCACGCTGTCAGCAAGACGACAACACAGAGCAGCAGCGAGGCACGCACAGGCATGGGGTCTCTCTCGGTCAGGTTCGCAGTCAGGTTCGAGTCACCGCGACAGGGGCCGCATCGGCCTCGGCGCTCAACTCACGCACGGTTATATAGCGTTCGCTACGGCGTGTGCGGTCCATCACCTGCCCGACCAATTGGCCGCATGCAGCATCGATGTCTTCACCACGCGTGGTGCGCACAGTGACGTTATAACCGGCCTGATGCAACAGGTCCTGAAAACGACGTATCGCGTTATTGCTGGGACGCTCGTAACCGGAGTGCGGAAACGGGTTGAACGGGATCAGGTTGATCTTGCAAGGTGTGTCCTTGAGCAGCTCGATCATCTCGACCGCGTGCTCTACCTTGTCGTTGATGTCCTTGAGCATGGTGTACTCGATGGTGAGCACACGCTTTTCGCCCAGACTGGACATGTAGCGACGGCAGGACTCGAGAAGCATTTTCAACGGGTATTTCTTGTTGATCGGCACCAGCTGGTTGCGCAGCGCATCGTTCGGTGCGTGCAGCGACAAGGCCAGGGACACGTCGATGTGCTTGGAAAGCTCATCGATCATCGGTACCACACCGGAAGTGGACAAGGTCACCCGGCGTTTGGAAATGCCATACCCCAGGTCATCCATCATCAGATGCATGGCGGCAATGACATTGTCGAAGTTCAGCAGCGGCTCACCCATGCCCATCATCACCACGTTGGTGATGGCACGGTCGACGGTCGCCGGGACGCTGCCAAAGGATTTGTTGGCAATCCACACCTGACCGATGACTTCGGCGGCGGTGAGGTTGCTGTTGAAGCCTTGCTTGCCCGTGGAGCAGAAACTGCAATCCAGGGCACAGCCCGCCTGGGACGAAACACACAAGGTGCCACGCTTGCCCTGCGGAATATAGACGGTCTCGACACAGCTGCCGGACTCTACGCGCACCACCCATTTACGGGTGCCGTCGCTGGAGATGTCCTCGCTGACCACTTCAGGACCGCGAACCTCAGCACAGGCCTTGAGCTTTTCGCGCAGGGCCTTGCTGACGTTCGTCATCGCGTCGAAATCGTCGACGCCGAAGTGGTGAATCCACTTCATGACCTGACCGGCACGGAAGCGCTTCTCCCCGATAGAGTCGAAGAATTTCTCCATTTCCTGTTGAGTCAGCCCCAGCAGGTTGGTTTTACCAGTCGATGCAATCATGAATTCACCCTTCACTCGTCAGTCAAAAATGACTTAGCGAGCGGTTACTTCGGTAGCTGCGAAGAAGTACGAGATTTCGCGAGCGGCGGCTGCTTCGGAATCGGAGCCGTGAACAGCGTTGGCGTCGATGGAATCAGCGAAGTCAGCACGGATGGTGCCGGCAGCCGCTTCTTTAGGGTTGGTAGCGCCCATCAGCTCACGGTTCAGAGCGATAGCGTTTTCGCCTTCCAGAACCTGAACGACAACCGGACCGGAGATCATGAAAGCAACCAGGTCGCCGAAGAAACCGCGAGCGCTGTGCTCAGCGTAGAAACCTTCAGCTTCGGCCTTGGACAGTTGCTTCAGCTTGGAAGCGACAACGCGCAGACCGGCTTTTTCGAAACGAGTGGTGATCTCGCCGATTACGTTCTTGGCAACGGCGTCAGGCTTGATGATGGAGAAAGTACGTTGAACAGCCATGGTGAAACTCCAGAAGCAGTGATTGAAGCGAAAAATTAAACCCGCGAATTATACGCGGGTTCTGGTGTATTGCCTAACTGCGCGCGTTACTGAACGTCAATCCAGCTCTTCGATCCACAATGTCTGGATCGCTTCCAGGACCTTTTCCCCGCTGCGGTCCGGATGGTCATCGAATTCAGGCAAGGCCATGACCAGACCACGCAGCCTGGGGAAGCTCACGGTGAGCGGATTTACCTCCGGGTGGCTTTCAGCCAGCTGGATGGCGATTTCCTGAACATCAACCCATTTGAGACTCATGAGCAATCCTTGAATCAGTGCGGCGCTTCAGCGGCATGGTTGAGCGAATACTTGGGTATTTCGACGGTGAGGTCTTCGTTGCCGACAATGGCCTGACAGGACAGACGCGACTGCGGCTCCAGCCCCCACGCCTTGTCGAGCATGTCTTCTTCAAGCTCATCGGCTTCATTCAGCGAATTGAACCCTTCGCGAATGACGCAATGGCAGGTAGTGCACGCACACACGCCACCACAGGCGCTTTCAATCTCGATGTGGTGCTCGTGGGCAATGTCGAGAATAGACGTGCCGGGCTCCACTTCTACAACCAGCCCGTCCGGGCAATGCTCGGCGTGGGGCAGAAAAATCACCTGCGGCATCAGTTATTCCTCAATCTCATTCAAGTTGCGCCCGGCCAGTGCGGCTTTTACCGTCGAATCGAGGCGTCGGGCAGCAAATGCATCGGTCACCTGCGACAGACGCTTGGTCTGCTGCTCGATGGCATAACCATCGGTGCCTTGCATCAGTTCACGGAGTTCGTTCATCTGCAGATTGATGACCAGGCGCTCTTCCTCGTCGAGAAGACGCTCGCCATCGGCGTCCAGGGCACCCTGAACTGCTTCGAGCAGACGCTCGGCATCAACCTGATGCTCACGCAGCACACGAGCGACCTTGTCGTCGCCGGCATACTCGAAGGAATCCTTGAGCATGCGAGTGACCTCGTCATCGGTCAGCCCGTAGGACGGCTTGACCTGAATGCTCGACTCGATGCCCGAGCCCATTTCACGCGCCGAAACGCTGAGCAGACCGTCAGCATCGACCTGGAAGGTGACACGAATCTTTGCCGCACCCGCGACCATCGGCGGGATGCCACGCAGTTCGAAGCGCGCCAGCGAACGACAGTCGCTGATCAATTCACGCTCGCCCTGCAGGACATGAATCTTCATGGCCGTCTGGCCATCCTTGTATGTGGTGAATTCCTGACCACGTGCCACAGGGATGGTGGTGTTGCGCGGAATGACTTTCTCCATCAGCCCGCCCATGGTTTCCAGCCCCAGCGAGAGCGGAATCACATCGAGGAGCAGCAGTTCGCCACCGTCACGCTTGTTGCCGGCCAGGGTATCGGCCTGGATCGCAGCCCCGATGGCCACCACCTGATCCGGGTCGATCTCGGTCAGCGGCTGACGACCGAACAGCTCGGCCACCGCTTCGCGCACTCGCGGAACACGGGTCGAACCGCCGACCATGACCACCGCCTCGACTTCTTCAAGCTCGATACCGGTGTCACGGACCGCACGACGGCAGGCCTTGAGGCTGCGCGCAACCATAGGTTCGATCAGCGCATTGAGCGCCTCGCGCGTCAGCGTGCCACGCCACTCGCCGTAGACGACCTCGACAGACTCGGCGTCAGTCAGCGCTTCCTTGGCCGAGCAGGCAGCCTGCAGCAGGCTGCGCTGCGCGGAAGGATCAATATCGGCTGACAGACCGGCATCCGTGACAATCCAGCTGGCTATCGCATGATCGAAGTCATCGCCACCCAGAGCGGTATCGCCGCCAGTGGCCAGTACTTCAAACACACCACCGGTCAGGCGCAGGATCGAAATATCGAAGGTTCCGCCGCCCAGGTCATAGATGGCAACCACACCTTCGGCCTTTTGATCCAGGCCGTAGGCCACCGCCGCAGCCGTAGGCTCATTGAGCAGGCGCAGTACATTGAGTCCCGCCAGTCTGGCAGCGTCCTTGGTCGCCTGACGCTGAGCATCATCGAAGTAGGCAGGAACGGTGATCACCGCGCCTACCAGCTCGCCACCCAGCGAGGCTTCTGCGCGCTGGCGCAGGACCTTGAGGATGTCGGCAGACACTTCGACCGGGCTTTTCGGCCCCTGCACGGTGTCGATGAACGGCATGTGCGACTCACCGCCGACGAACCGGTACGGCAGTTGCTCGCCCAGTTGCTTGACGTCGGTCAGACCACGGCCCATGAGACGCTTGACCGATAGAACGGTATTGAACGGGTCCTGGGAGGCGGCGATCTTCGCTGACTGCCCTACTTCGACACGATCAGCGTGATAGCGCACGGCAGACGGCAGAATGACCTGCCCCTCTGCATCGGCCAGCGGTTCGGACAGGCCGCTGCGTACTGCAGCAACCAGAGAATTGGTAGTGCCCAGGTCGATACCCACAGCCAGACGACGCTGGTGCGGTTGAGGACTCAGGCCGGGTTCGGCGATCTGCAGTAAAGCCATGCTGTTCAGAATAATCACTGGCGCGCGGCCGAAGCCGCGCGGGGTTAATCGTCGAGGCGCTCTTCTAACTGGCGCACTTCGTGAGAGAGCTTGTCGAGAAACTGCATACGCCGCATCAGCTTTTCAGCGTGCTCGCGTTGTGCAGCATCATTCCAACAGGCTGCGAAGCTCTGGTTCAGTTCGTCCTGAGCGATCTTGAGCTGACGCTTGAAGGTCGCGACGCCGGCCAGATCAGCCTCGTCCTGCAAGTCCTCGAGGTCTTCGCGCAATTGCATCTGCTGCAGAAGAAACTCGGGATCATGCACCGTGACTTCGAGCGGCACTTCGTTGCCGTTCATTGCCAGCAGATAACGCGCCCTTTTCGGCGGGCTTTTCAGGGTCTGATAGGCCTCGTTGAGACTGGCCGAGCGCTCCAGCGCCACACGCTGCTCACGCTCGGGGGCATCCGCAAAACGATCCGGATGCACGTTGCGCGCAAGCTCACGGTAGCGCGTGGCCAGTTGGTCAAGATCAAGCTGAAACTCGGGCTTGAGGTCAAACAGGGCGAAGTGACAGGGAGTACCCACAATAAAAGCCTCAGACGTTGAAGCTTTCGCCACAGCCGCACTCACCGCGCGAGTTGGGATTGTTGAACTTGAAGCCTTCGTTCAACCCTTCGCGCACGAAGTCGAGCTCGGTGCCATCCAGATAGACCAGACTTTTCGGGTCAATGATCACCTTGACGCCGTGCATTTCGAACACGGTGTCTTCGCTGGCCGCCTCATCGACGAACTCGAGCACATAGGCAAGACCTGAACAGCCTGTGGTGCGAACACCCAGACGAACGCCGTCACCCTTGCCGCGCCCCTCGAGGGAACGTCGTACGTGGTTAGCGGCAGCTTCTGTCATGCTGATAGCCATCGGAACTCCTTAGCCTGTTGCATTAGCCTGTTGCAGTTGACTCTGTTGCAAGCTTCTCTTGAAAAGCCCGCTTACAGCAGACCTTTCTTCTGCTTGTAGTCGCGAACGGCGGCCTTGATGGCGTCTTCAGCGAGTACCGAGCAGTGAATCTTCACTGGCGGCAGTGCCAGCTCTTCAGCCAGCTGAGTGTTCTTGATGGTCTCTGCTTCATCCAGAGTCTTGCCTTTCATCCACTCGGTCGCCAGGGAGCTGGACGCGATGGCCGAACCGCAGCCGTAGGTCTTGAACTTGGCGTCTTCGATAACGCCCTGCTCGTTGACCTTGATCTGCAGGCGCATCACGTCGCCGCACGCAGGAGCGCCGACCATGCCGGTGCCGACGTCAGGATCTTCCGCGTTCATCTTGCCGACGTTACGTGGATTTTCGTAGTGGTCGATGACCTTTTCGCTGTAAGCCATGATTCTATTCCTCTCACATCAGGGAGCCGCTCTGCAGGTCACGCGCAATTGCCCATGACCTGTATTGGAGGCGACTTTAAATTAGTGCGCCGCCCACTCGATCTTGGAGATGTCGACGCCGTCTTTGAACATGTCCCACAGCGGCGAAAGTGTGCGCAGCCGGGTGACAGCCTCGCAAACCTTCTGCGCGGCGTAATCGATCTCTTCTTCGGTGCTGAACCGGCCGAAGGTGAAACGAATCGAACTGTGCGCCAGCTCATCGTTGCGACCCAGGGCACGCAGCACGTACGAAGGCTCAAGCGAGGCCGAAGTACAGGCCGAACCGGACGATACCGCCAGATCCTTGAGTGCCATGATCAGCGACTCGCCTTCGACATAGTTGAAGCTCAGGTTCAGGTTGTGCGGTACGCGGGCAGTCAGGCTGCCGTTGACGTACAGCTCTTCCAGATTTTCGACCTGCTTGAAGAAACGATCGCTGAGTGCCTTGATGCGCACGTTTTCAGCAGCCATTTCTTCCTTGGCGATGCGGAATGCTTCGCCCATGCCGACGATCTGGTGGGTCGCCAGGGTACCGGAACGCATGCCCCGCTCATGACCGCCGCCGTGCATGGTCGCTTCCAGGCGAACACGTGGCTTGCGGCTGACGTAGAGCGCGCCGATGCCTTTTGGGCCGTAGGTCTTGTGTGCAGAGAACGACATCAGGTCAACCTTGAGGCTGGCCAGATCGATTTCAACCTTGCCGGTCGACTGCGCGCCATCGACGTGGAACAGCACACCGCGCGAACGGGTCAGTTCACCGATCGCGGCAATATCGTTGATGGTGCCGATCTCGTTGTTCACATGCATGATCGAAACCAGGATGGTGTCGTCGCGCAGTGCCGCTTCAATCATGGCAGGCGTGATCAGACCGTCTTCACCGGGCTCGATGTAGGTCACTTCGAAACCTTCGCGTTCCAGCTGGCGAGTGGTGTCGAGGACAGCCTTGTGTTCAACCTTGGAGGTGATCAGGTGCTTGCCTTTGCTGGCATAGAAATGCGCAACACCCTTGATAGCCAGGTTGTTGGATTCGGTAGCACCCGAGGTCCAGACGATTTCGCGCGGATCGGCGTTGACCAGATCAGCGACCTGACGACGGGCGTTCTCGACCGCTTCTTCGGCTTTCCAGCCAAAGACGTGGGAGCGCGAGGCCGGGTTGCCGAAGTTTCCTTCGACGGTCAGGCAATCGATCATTTTCTGCGCGACGCGCGGATCGACCGGGGTCGTCGCGGAGTAGTCGAGGTAAATTGGCAATTTCATTGAAGCTCTCCTATCAGGCAGGCGCACCGCTCATTCATCTGCGTTCATTCGACGGCGGACGTTTCGATCTTACCCAGTTGCGACATGTGATTATGACCACGGCGCATATCCTGGCGCTGAGCAACTTCTTGTACCTCACGGCGAGTGACAAGATCCGCCAAGCTGATACCGCTTAGAAATTCGTGAATCTGCTGGCTCAGGTCGCACCACAAGTGATGGGTCAGGCAGGTATCGCCAGCATGGCAATCGCCCAGACCCTGACACCGCGTGGCATCGACCGATTCATTGACTGCATCGACAACCTGAGCAACCTGGATGCCTTTCATGTCGCGCGACAGCTGGTAACCACCACCCGGACCACGAACACTGGAAACCAGATTGCCGCGACGCAGCTTGGCGAACAGCTGCTCGAGGTAGGACAGGGAAATACCCTGCCGCTCGGAGATGTCGGCCAGAGACACTGGCCCGTTCTGCGCATGCAACGCCAGGTCAAGCATGGCTGTTACAGCGTATCGGCCTTTAGTAGTCAGTCGCATGGCGTATACCGCAGAGGTTCGGAATGAGAGCGAGTATGCTATTCCCGAGTAAAAGAGTCAACTATTAGACCAAGTAAAACAGTCGGGATTAGCGAAAAGTGCGGGCTGCATCATAGCAAAGGTGCGGCGTAATGGCACGCACCTTGCCCGTCGTGAGCGCTAGCCGACCTTGCCTTCCTGGCAGTCCTTGACGCAGTCGAAAACCTCGTCGCGCAACTCCGGCAGCTCCTTGGCGCGGTAATCGCTGCCAAGCCTGCCGAGCGCATCGCACATGCCTTCAAGACGGCCGTCGACAGCCTGCAAATGGTCAAGCAGCTGGCCAATGGCGCGCGCGACCGGATCAGGCATATCTGCACTGACACCGTACGCGTCGAAGCCGAGCTTCTCGGCCATGGCTTTGCGCCTGGCCTCAACCTCGTCGTCCGACTTGACGATGATCCGCCCCGGGATGCCCACTGCGGTTGCGCCCGCAGGCACAGCCTTGGTGACCACTGCGTTGGAGCCAATCTTGGCGCCGGCGCCGACAGTGAACGGCCCAAGTACCTTGGCACCCGCCCCGACCACCACACCGTCTTCCAGCGTCGGATGGCGCTTGCCGGCATTCCAGCTGGTGCCGCCCAGGGTCACGCCCTGATAGAGGGTGACGTCGTTACCGATCTCGGCGGTCTCGCCAATCACGATGCCCATGCCGTGGTCGATAAAAAAGCGGCGACCGATGCGCGCACCCGGATGGATCTCGATACCGGTCATCCAGCGGCCGAAGTTCGAGACTACCCGCGCTGGCCATTTCCAGCCGTTGCGCCACAGAATGTGGGCGAAGCGGTGCAGCCAGATCGCGTGCATCCCCGGATAGCAGGTCAGGACTTCAAAGGCGTTGCGCGCTGCGGGATCGCGGTGGAACACGCTTTGAATGTCTTCTCGCAGACGCTCGAACATCACTGATCCTTTCGCTTGTAGGGTTCACCGCGTGCGGCTTTCTGGGTTTCGGTGAGCACACCGCGCAGGATACTCAGCTCGGAACGTTCGACTTCGCTACGCCCGTACAGTCTGCGCAGCCGGGCCATCAGATGCCGCGGCTTTTCCGGATCAAGAAAGCCGATAGCCACAAGCGTGGCCTCAAGATGGGTGTAGAAACCTTCCATTTCGTCCATCGTCGCCAGCTCGGCATTGTGCGCCGAGGCGGGCTTGGAAGCCTCGCCCTGCTCCGCCGCAGCCAGCCAGGCCACGCGCACCTCATAACTGAGCACCTGTACGGCAGCCGCCAGATTGAGCGAACTGAACACAGGGTCAGACGGGATGTGCACATGGAAGTGGCAGCGCTGCAGCTCTTCGTTGGTCAAGCCCGCGTGCTCACGACCGAACACCAGCGCCACCTCGGCGCCCTCACCGGCCTGCTCGATGACTTTTTCACCCGAGGCGCGCGGATCCAGCATGGGCCACGGCAGGCTTCGATCCCGCGCGCTGGTGCCCAGCACCAGACGGCAGCCGACCAGCGCTTCTTCGAGGGTCGCCACCACCTGCGCGCCCTCGAGGATGTCGGTAGCGCCGGACGCACGCGCATCGGCATCGGGCGAAGGGAAGATCCGCGGATCGACCAGCACCAGACGCGAAAGCCCCATGTTTTTCATGGCGCGAGCCGCCCCGCCGATATTTCCGGGATGGGTAGTGCCGACCAGGACAACACGAATGTTCTGCAACAAAGCGAACGCTCACTGACACGAATTAGGGGGGCAAATCTTACAGAAACGGCTCGGCTAACGCTATGAAGCTGTGCGGACCGCAACCGCAGAAGCGACCGCGCCGGACGCAAAAAAACACACACGAACCCGACAACCGTAACAACGCAAGGCTGGAAATAATTCGAATCAGCCCATAGAATGCCCGGCTCTCTTTAACAACCTTAGGTGAATTATCCATGCAGCCCATGCTGAATATCGCGCTGCGCGCCGCCCGCAGCGCCAGCGAATTGATTTTCCGCTCCATCGAGCGCCTGGATACCATCAAGGTTGACGAAAAAGAAGCCAAAGACTACGTCACAGAGATCGACCGCGCTGCCGAGCAAAGCATCATCACCGCTCTGCGCAAGGCCTACCCGACTCACGGCATTCTCGGCGAAGAAAGCGGCCTGCACGAAGGCAGCGGCGAAGGCACCGACTACCTGTGGATCATCGATCCACTGGACGGCACCACCAACTTCGTTCGCGGCATCCCGCACTTTGCTGTCAGCATCGCCTGCAAATACCGCGGCCGCCTCGAGCACGCCGTGGTTCTCGATCCGGTCCGCCAGGAAGAATTCACCGCCAGCCGTGGTCGTGGCGCAGCCCTGAACGGTCGCCGCCTGCGCGTCAGCCAGCGCAAGAGCCTGGAAGGCGCCCTGCTCGGCACCGGCTTCCCGTTTCGTGACAACCAGATGGACAACATCGAGAACTACCTGGGTATGTTCCGCAGCCTGGTAGGCCAGACCGCCGGCATCCGCCGCGCAGGCGCTGCCAGCCTCGACCTGGCTTATGTTGCTGCTGGTCGCTTCGATGCGTTCTGGGAGTCAGGCCTGTCCGAGTGGGACATGGCTGCGGGCGCCCTGCTCATTCAGGAAGCAGGCGGCCTGGTCAGCGACTTCACCGGCGGTCACGACTTCCTCGAGAAAGGCCACATCGTTGCCGGCAATACCAAGTGCTTCAAGGCGGTTCTGACCGCGATCGCACCGCACCTGCCAGCTTCGCTCAAGCGTTAAGCGGCAGGCATAAAAAAACCGGCGCAAGCCGGTTTTTTTTATGTCTTGTGAAACTCAGCGACTGGCGTTATTGCGCCTGACCCAATATCAGCTGACCGTTCTTGTCGACCGGAATCTGGCTACCCGGATCACGCTCCATACGAACCTGACCGACCTTCTCATTCAACTTGTATTTGACGTTGTAGCCCACAACCTTGTCGCTCACATCGTTGACCGTCGTGCAGCGGTTCTGCGTAGTGGTGTAGGTGTCACGCTCCTGCATGCCTTCCTGAACCTTGTTACCGGCATACCCACCGCCGAGCGCGCCCGCGACCGTGGCGATTTTCTTGCCATTACCACCGCCGACCTGATTGCCGAGCAAACCACCGGCAACCGCGCCAATCACGCTACCGACGATCTGATGCTGGTCCTTGACCGGCGCCTGACGGGTAACGGTTACGTCCTTGCAAACTTCACGGGGGGTTTTGATCTGCTGGTTGATCGGCTCTACCGCCAATACATCCGCATACTCAGGACCACCCTTGACCAAGCTATAGGTGGCAACGGCGCCGCCAGCAGTCACGACAGCAGCACCTAACACAGCACCAACAAGCATAGACTTGTTCACTTGAACCTCCTGACCAATCGAAACGCAGCATGGCTGCGCAATGCCTAGCCTTGGAGCATAAAAAAAGGCGCGAGTTCAGCACTCGCGCCTTTTTTATGATGGCCGGATCTACGGCAGGTCGTCAGCCTTCTCGACGACCACTGGAGGAATCAGGTCCTCGGTGGTCAGGTTCAGCCAGATCAGCACCACGTTGGCGATGTAGATGGACGAGTAGGTACCCGCCAGCACACCGATGAACAACGCGATGGAGAAGCCTTCCAGGCTGTCGCCGCCAAATGCCCACAATGCCACGATCGCCAGCAGGGTCGAAACCGAGGTGGCAATGGTGCGCAGCAGTGTCTGGGTGGTGGAGATGTTGATGTTCTCGATCAGCGAAGCCTTGCGCAGCAGGCGGAAGTTTTCGCGTACCCGGTCGAAGACCACGATGGTGTCGTTCAGCGAGTAACCGATGATCGCCAGCACCGCCGCCAGCACCGTCAGGTCGAAGGTGATCTGGAAGAACGACAGGATACCCATCGTCACCACCACGTCGTGGATCAGCGAGATGATCGCCCCGACGGCGAATTTCCACTGGAAGCGGAATGCCAGGTAGATCAGAACACCGCCCAGCGCCATCAGCATGCCGAGGCCGCCCTGATCGCGCAGCTCTTCACCCACCTGCGGGCCGACGAATTCGACACGCTTGACCACTGCCGGGTTATCGGCACCGGCCTTGCGCAGCGCCTCGGCAACCTGAGTGCCCAGTTGCGGGTCTTCACCCGGCATGCGCACCAGCAAGTCAGTGGTGGCGCCGAAGCTCTGTACAACGGCTTCGTGATAGCCCGCCGAAACCAGCTCCTGACGGACCTTGCCCAGGTCGGCGGGACGTTCGTAGGTCAGCTCGATGAGCGTACCGCCGGTGAAGTCCAGACCAAAGTTGAGCCCTTTATGGAACCAGCTGAACAACGCCAGTGCGGTAAGGAGCATCGTGATGGCGAACGCAACATTGCGAACGCCCATGAAGTTGATGGTACGTAACATGGCAGCCCCTTAAATCCACAACTTCTTGAAGTCACGACCGCCGTAGATCAGGTTGACCATAGCGCGGGTCACCATGATGGCCGTGAACATCGAGGTAAAGATCCCGAGCGACATGGTCACCGCAAACCCTTTGACCGGGCCGGTGCCCATTGCAAAGAGGATGCCGCCGACCAGCAGCGTCGTCAGGTTGGCGTCGAGGATCGCCGTGTAGGCACGATCGAAACCTTCGTTGATAGCACGCTGGACCGTCATGCCGTTGGCGATCTCCTCACGAATCCGCGAGAAGATCAGCACGTTGGCGTCCACCGCCATACCCATGGTCAACACGATACCGGCGATACCCGGCAGGGTCAGCGTTGCCCCCAGCAAGGACATCAAGGCCAGCAGCATGACCATGTTCAGGGCCAGTGCGACAGTCGCGATCAGACCGAAGAAACGGTAGATCGCCATGATGAAGATCGAGACGAACAGCATGCCCCACAGGGAAGCGTCGATACCCTTGGTGATGTTGTCGGCACCCAGGCTAGGACCAATGGTGCGCTCTTCGGCGAAGTACATCGGTGCCGCCAGACCACCGGCACGCAACAGCAGCGCCAGCTCGGAAGATTCACCCTGACCGTTCAGACCGGTAATCCGGAACTGACTGCCCAGTGGCGACTGGATGGTCGCCAGGCTGATGATTTTCTTGTCTTCCTTGAAGGTCTGCACCGGCACGTCTTTCTCGACACCGTCGACCATCTGCTTGGTGTAGGTGGTGGTCGGACGCTGTTCGATGAAGATCACCGCCATGCTGCGTCCCACATTGCTGCGGGTTGCACGGCTCATCAGTTCGCCACCATGACCATCGAGGTTGATGTTCACCTGTGGACGACCATGCTCGTCGAAGCTGGCCTTGGCGTCAGTCACCTGATCACCGGTAATGATCAGACCACGCTCCACCGCCGCTGCCGGACGACCGCCTTCGCGGAATTCGAACATCTCGGTGGTGCCTTTCGAATCATCCGGGCCTGCACCCAGACGGAATTCGAGGTTGGCGGTCTTGCCCAGAATACGCTTGGCTTCGGCCGTATCCTGCACACCCGGCAACTCGACCACGATGCGGTTGGCACCCTGGCGCTGAACCAACGGCTCGGCAACGCCCAGCTCGTTGACCCGGTTACGGACGGTGGTCAGGTTCTGCTTGATCGAGTATTCACGAATCTCGGCCAGCTTGGCCGGCGTCAGCGCCATGCGCAGTACAGGGATACCGTTCAGCTCGGCAGGCGTGATTTCGAAATCGGTAAAGGTCTTGCGCACCAGTGCACGCGCCTGCTCGCGCTCTGCATCGTCGGTGAAGCCCAGCTGAATCACATTGCCCAGCTGCGGCAGGCTGCGATAACGCACCTTTTCCTTGCGCAACAGGGATTTGACTTCGCCTTCGTAGACTTTCAGACGTGCATCGATCGCCTTGTCCATGTCGACTTCCAGCAGGAAGTGCACACCGCCGGACAGGTCGAGACCGAGCTTCATCGGGCTTGCACCCAGGTTACGCAACCAGGTCGGCGTGGTACGCGCCAGGTTCAGTGCAACGACATAGTCGTCACCCAACGCCTTGCGCACGACATCCTTGGCTGGCAACTGGTCTTCCTGCTTGCTCAGACGCAACAAACCGCCCTTGCCATTCTCGGCCAGAGAAGAAGCCTTGACCGAGATGCCGGCATCGGCAAGCGCCTTGGCTGCACGATCCACGTCCGCCTGATTGACTTGCAGCGCAGTGCTTGCGCCGCTGATCTGGATGGCAGAATCATCAGGGTAGAGATTGGGTGCGGAATAAATAAAACCGACCACCAGCACCGCCAGGATCAGTACGTATTTCCACAGAGGGTATTTGTTCAGCATCACGCCGCCCGCTTAAAACGCGGGGCGCCTTGCGCGCCCCGTCGATGGGTAAAAAGTTGTTGCTCAGATCGCTTTCAGGGTGCCTTTAGGCAGAGTGGCCGCGATGGCGCCCTTCTGGATTTTCAGCTCAACGGTGTCAGACACTTCGATGACCACAAAGTCATCGGTCACTTTGTTGATCTTGCCCGCGATACCGCCACTGGTGACAACTTCGTCGCCTTTCTGCAGGTTACCCAGCAGGTTTTTCTGCTCTTTGGCACGCTTGGCCTGTGGACGCCAGATCATCAGGTAGAAGATGACCAGAAAGCCGACCAGGAAAATCCACTCGAAACCACTGCCCGCAGGACCGGCAGCCGGTGCAGCAGCATCCGCAAAAGCGGGAGAGATGAAAAAGCTCATTTGTCGCTCCAGTTACATAATTAGTATAAAAAGCAGGAAAAACTCGTTCTGTTTCAACCCAGAGGCGGCGTTGGAAGGCCGCGTTTGGCATAGAAGGCATCGACGAAGGCGGCCAATGTACCCTGTTGAATAGCCTCGCGCAAACCAGCCATAAGCAGCTGGTAGTGCCGCAAATTGTGGATTGTATTGAGCATGCTCCCCAGCATTTCCCCGCACTTGTCCAGGTGATGCAGATAAGCGCGCGAGAAGTTCTGGCAGGTGTAGCAATCGCAGGTCGGATCCAGCGGCGAATTGTCGTGACGATGGAACGCGTTACGGATTTTCAATACACCGGTATCGGTGAACAGATGGCCGTTGCGAGCGTTGCGGGTCGGCATCACGCAGTCGAACATGTCGACGCCACGGCGCACACCTTCGACCAGATCTTCCGGCTTGCCTACACCCATCAGGTAACGAGGTTTGTCTGCCGGCATGAGGCCCGGCAGGTAATCGAGCACCTTGATCATCTCGTGCTTGGGTTCGCCTACCGACAGACCGCCAATCGCCAGACCGTCGAAACCGATTTCGTCCAGGCCTTCCAGCGAGCGCTTGCGCAGGTTCTCGTGCATGCCCCCCTGAACGATGCCGAACAGCGCGGCAGTGTTTTCGCCGTGGGCGATTTTGGAACGCTTGGCCCAGCGCAGCGACAGCTCCATGGAGACACGCGCCACATCTTCGTCGGCCGGGTACGGTGTGCATTCGTCGAAGATCATCACCACGTCCGAACCCAGATCACGCTGGACCTGCATCGACTCTTCCGGCCCCATGAACACCTTGGCACCATCGACCGGCGAGGCAAACGTCACGCCCTCTTCCTTGATCTTGCGCATGGCGCCCAGGCTGAACACCTGAAAACCGCCGGAGTCGGTCAGAATCGGCCCCTTCCACTGCATGAAATCGTGCAGGTCGCCGTGGCCCTTGATGACTTCGGTCCCCGGACGCAGCCACAGGTGAAACGTGTTGCCCAGAATCATCTGCGCGCCGGTCGCCTCTATATCACGGGGCAGCATGCCCTTGACCGTGCCATAGGTGCCCACCGGCATGAACGCCGGGGTTTCCACCACACCACGCGGGAAGGTCAGCCGACCGCGACGGGCCTTGCCATCGGTGGTCAACAACTCGAAAGACATACGACAGGTGCGACTCATGCGTGATCCTCTGGTGCCGATTCCTGTGGGGCCGTCGGCGCGGGATTGCGGGTGATGAACATCGCATCACCGTAACTGAAGAAGCGGTAGCCGTGCTCAATGGCCGCCGCGTAGGCCGCCATCGTCTCGGGATAACCGGCGAACGCCGAAACCAGCATCAACAGCGTGGATTCAGGCAAATGGAAATTGGTCACCAGGGCATCGACCACGTGAAACGGCCGGCCTGGATAGATGAAGATGTCGGTATCGCCACTGAACGGCTTCAGTTCGCCATCACGCGCGGCACTCTCCAGCGAGCGCACGCTGGTGGTCCCGACGGCAATCACCCGCCCGCCCCGTGCACGGCACGCGGCGACGGCGTCGACCACGTCCTGGCCAACTTCCAGCCATTCGCTGTGCATGTGGTGATCTTCGATCTGCTCGACGCGCACCGGCTGGAACGTCCCTGCGCCGACATGCAGAGTGACGAACGCGGTTTCAACGCCCTTGGCAGCAATCGCCTCGAGCAGCGGCTGATCGAAATGCAGGCCGGCAGTCGGCGCAGCCACCGCACCCGCACGCTGCGCGTAAACGGTCTGATAGCGCTCGCGATCCGCGCCTTCATCCGGACGGTCTATATAAGGAGGCAACGGCATATGGCCGACACGCTCCAGCAACGGCAGCACTTCTTCGGCGAAGCGCAACTCGAACAGCGCATCGTGGCGCGCCACCATCTCGGCCTCGCCACTGCCATCGATCAGAATCGACGAGCCAGGCTTGGGCGACTTGCTCGAGCGCACATGCGCCAGCACACGATGGCTGTCCAGCACGCGCTCGACCAGAATCTCCAGCTTGCCGCCGGAGGCTTTCTGCCCGAACAGGCGTGCGGGAATGACCCGGGTATTGTTGAACACCATCAAGTCGCCCGGGCGCAGATGCTCGAGCAAATCGGTGAATTGACGATGTGCCAGCGCACCCGTCGGCCCATCGAGGGTCAACAGACGACTGCTGCGACGCTCGGCCAGTGGATGGCGAGCAATCAGGGAATCGGGGAGTTCGAAGGTAAAGTCAGCGACGCGCATGATCGGGTTCGTTTAGCAGGGCCGGGAAGTTTATCCGGTTTGACGGCATTAGTAAAAAACCTGCGTAAATCCCTGTTGACCAACAGAAAACTCATCCTTATACTTCGCCGCCATTGAGCCCTGATGGCGGAATTGGTAGACGCGGCGGATTCAAAATCCGTTTTCGAAAGAAGTGGGAGTTCGATTCTCCCTCGGGGCACCACATAGCAGTATCCAGAGGTCCCAACCAGACCCGGAACACCAGATAAACCGGCCCACGAGCCGGTTTTTTTGTGCCCAGCGTTCCCAGCGAATCCCTTGTAAGCCCAGTTTATTGTGAGTAGATCGAGTTCGGTCCAGATTTCCACTCACACTCTGACGGGAAAATCCCCCGCCAGCGCCAGCGCCAGCCCAGAGGGTTTGTCTTGGCTCTCACTGACACAGCCGCTCGTACCGCAAAGCCCCGCGAAAAACTCTACTGTCTGACGGCTACCGCTGGCCTTTGCCTTGAGGTCACACGTGGCGGCTCGAAGCTTTGGCGGTTCCGTTACCGGTCCGCGAGGACTGCAAACATGAGCATCACCAAACCTGAAACGCTACCCAAGCCGATTCAGCGAGCGCTAAACCAGATCGCTCACAGCCGGCCCCTGCTCTACCAGGCAGCCTGCCGCGATCAGATCGGGAAGGAAATCGACACGCTACTGGCCAGAGGCATGAGCCATCAGGACGCGATCGAGCCGCTGCGGGCCTGCCCGCCGACTCTCGACCCGGACTACTAGGCCAAGTGGTTGCCAACCCCCGCCGATTTGGTACGAAAACAGCGATTCTGGCAGCGAATGAGCGATTCAAGGCGCTGAAAAACGCCGTTTACGGATTCACTGAAGAGCTTGCTAGGCTGGACCGGTTAGGAATGCCCTAGCTGGCGTCGCCAAGATTCCGGCCATTACAACAGCTAAAATCAGTTCAGCTTAACGTACTTTAAAATCCTTTTTCTAAGGCGCCCCCTAAAAGATCTTTCATTGAGTCGATCAATGCCTGGGGAACTGACTAAAGGCCTCAACCACTCAACGATCAGTAATAGAGCACCGGGCCAGCCGGACAGGACCTGGCCATGACAGGGCGAGGTTTGGCCTCGATAGCGGCTGGTGCACATTTTCCTGACCTGCAGAGTTCCGATTATGACGATACAAGACTTGCTGAATGCGTTGGCGATAAGGCTTGAAAGTAGACCGCTTTCTCTGGATGCGAATCACCTGTGCTGTCTGAAGGTCAACGAACTGGACATGACGCTGGAACGGATTGAACAGCAAAATACGCTGTTTGTTTATCTGTGCGTGGGCACGCTTTCTACTCCAGCCAGCAGCACACTTCTGAGCGATATTCTGGCCGCCAACCTCTTTCATTATGGGTCCAGCGATGGGGCGGCCTTCGGGCTGGACGAAAAAAATAATGAAGTGCTGCTTTTTCAGCGGTTTGATCCGTTACGGATTGATGAGGATCACTTTGTCAGCGCCTGCGTTCAGATGATCGAAGTGGCGAAAATATGGCGGGCAAAGTTACTGCATGGCCATTCTGCTCCGCTCGCCTCCTCAACCAGGCTGACGAAAGCCGGTTTAATGCTAACCATGGCGGGGACTATTCGATGAATATCTCAGGTCCGAACAGACGTCAGGGGACTCAGGCAGAGAACACTGAAAGCGCTTCGTCATCATCGGTAACTAACCCACCGCTACAGCGTGGCGAGGGCAGACGTCTGCGACGTCAGGATGCGCTGCCAACGGATATCAGATACAACGCCAACCAGACAGCGACATCACCGCAAAACGCGCGCGCGGCAGGAAGATATGAATCAGGGGCCAGCTCATCCGGCGCGAATGATACTCCGCAGGCTGAAGGTTCAATGCCTTCGTCGTCCGCCCTTTTACAATTTCGCCTCGCCGGCGGGCGGAACCATTCTGAGCTGGAAAATTTTCATACTATGATGCTGAACTCACCGAAAGCATCACGGGGAGATGCTATACCTGAGAAGCCCGAAGCAATACCTAAGCGCCTACTGGAGAAGATGGAACCGATTAACCTGGCCCAGTTAGCTTTGCGTGATAAGGATCTGCATGAATATGCCGTAATGGTCTGTAACCAAGTGAAAAAGGGTGAAGGTCCGAACTCCAATATTACGCAAGGAGATATCAAGTTACTGCCGCTGTTCGCCAAAGCGGAAAATACAAGAAATCCCGGCTTGAATCTGCATACATTCAAAAGTCATAAAGACTGTTACCAGGCGATAAAAGAGCAAAACAGGGATATTCAAAAAAACAAGCAATCGCTGAGTATGCGGGTTGTTTACCCCCCATTCAAAAAGATGCCAGACCACCATATAGCCTTGGATATCCAACTGAGATACGGCCATCGACCGTCGATTGTCGGCTTTGAGTCTGCCCCTGGGAACATTATAGATGCTGCAGAAAGGGAAATACTTTCAGCATTAGGCAACGTCAAAATCAAAATGGTAGGAAATTTTCTTCAATACTCGAAAACTGACTGCACCATGTTTGCGCTTAATAACGCCCTGAAAGCTTTTAAACATCACGAAGAATATACCGCCCGTCTGCACAATGGAGAAAAGCAGGTGCCTATCCCGGCGACCTTCTTGAAACATGCTCAGTCAAAAAGCTTAGTGGAGAATCACCCGGAAAAAGATACCACCGTCACTAAAGACCAGGGCGGTCTGCATATGGAAACGCTATTACACAGAAACCGTGCCTACCGGGCGCAACGATCTGCCGGTCAGCACGTTACCTCTATTGAAGGTTTCAGAATGCAGAAAATAAAGAGAGCAGGTGACTTCCTTGCCGCAAACAGGGTCCGGGCCAAGCCTTGACTCACGTCCTCTGAAAAAACGCGCCTTACGGTTGGCGCGTTTTGTCCGAGGACAGGTGTTCGAGAAGAATAAAGGTTGTCACCTCAAGAGGCAGGAGGAACGAGTCGAGGCTCGGCTTGCTCAGTAAGCGCCTCATGAACCCCACATTCCAAACCGGCCATTGAAGCTTGATGCTGTGCTCCCGATTCTTTTCAGGAGCCAGCACCTCATGATGCGACCCGACGCCAAAGTCGAAAAAGTGTACCTCTACCCCACGCCTGTGGACTTTCGAAAATCAATCGACGGGCTGGCCGCACTGGTTGAGCTGGACATCAAAGTTGCCGTATTCGACCCCGTGCTTTTTGTTTTTCTGAATCGTCCTCGTAACCGGGTGAAAATCCTTTACTGGGAGTGCAACGGCTTCTGCCTTTGGCTCAAGCGTCTGGAGTCCGAGCGTTTCAAAACGTCTCCCGATGAGACAGACGAAGCCATCGTGCTGACAGTTCAGGAACTGAACTGGTTGCTCGACGGTTTTGATCTTTGGCGCAACCGTCCTCACAAGGTTTTGACTCCACGATTTGTCGCCTGACGGGTATAATCCAGGGCATGAAATTGATGCCCGACGACCTCCCTGACGATCCTGTTTTGCTTAAGCAGATGCTGCTTGAAGCCCAGGACGCCAAAGAAGCTTACGCCACCCACATCGTTGATCTGAAAGAACAGATCAAGCTGTTGCGTGACCGTATCTTTGGTCGCAAGTCCGAACAGACGGTCGAACCCAACACGCCGCAACTCGCGCTATTCAACGAACCTGAAAGCGAGCCGATGCTTCCCGTCGGCGACGCCGACGAAGAGGTCGTTGCACCGGTCAAACGCCGTGGTAAACGCAAGCCACTGTCGGCTGATCTTCCCCGCATCGAAGTCATTCACGAATTGCCCGAGCACGAACTGACCTGTGCCTGCGGTTGCCGCAAGCATGTCATCAGCGAAGAAACCAGTGAACAGCTGGATATCGTGCCGATGCAGATTCGCGTGATCAAACATATCCGCAAAGTCTACGGTTTGCCGCGGTTGTGAAACGGCACCGGTCACGGCTGACAAGCCGGCTCAGTTGATCGAAAAGAGCATGGCCAGTCCGAGCGTACTGGCCATGCTGCTGACCACCAAATATGTCGACGGTTTGCCCCTGCATCGTTTCGAAACGGTACTAAGTCGACATGGTATCGAAATACCGCGCCAAACCTTGGCACGCTGGGTAATCCAGTGCAGCGAGCACTTCCAGCCACTTTTGAATTTGATGCGTGATCGATTATTCGAAAGCCCGTTTATCCACTGCGATGAAACCCGAGTCCAGGTACTAAAAGAGCCGGATCGTGACCCAACCAGCCAATCCTGGATGTGGGTACAGGCCAGCGGACCACCAGACCGAAAAGTCGTCCTGTTCGACTACACCACCAGCCGTGCGCAGGAAGTGCCGCTGCGCCTGCTGGAAAGTTATCGTGGCTACGTGATGACCGACGATTACGCAGGCTATAACGCTTTGGCGTTGCAACCGGGTGTAGAACGTCTGGCGTGCATGGCCCATGTACGACGCAAGTTCGTGGAGGCAAGGAAAGTGCAGCCCCAAGGCAAGACGGGCCGCGCCGATGCTGCACTGGCATGCATTAACAAACTGTACGGCATCGAGCGTGAACTCAAGGATGTCAGCGATGAGCAGCGTTACATCGGTCGTCAGGAAAAAAGCCTGCCTGAGCTGACGAAGCTGAAAGCATGGATGGAAAAAACGCAGCCGCAGGTCACGTCGCAAAGTGCCTTGGGTAAAGCGGTGAGTTATCTGGCCAACAACTGGACCCGGCTGGAGCGTTATATCGAAGCTGGTTTTTTACCCATCGATAACAACGCTGCCGAAAGAGCAATCAGGCCGTTTGCCATAGGAAGAAAAGCATGGCTGTTCAGCGATACGCCCAAAGGCGCCACAGCCAGCGCCCAGATCTATAGCTTGGTCGAGACCGCCAAACTCAACGGCCAAGAGCCTTATACGTGGCTGCGCCACGTACTTGAGCGTTTGCCACATGCCTCGTCGGTAGAAGACTACGAAGCCCTATTGCCGTGGAACTGCTCGCCAGAGATGCCTCGTTAAACCACATCCTCATTTTTTGCCAGGTGGGGTTTGTGGCGCGGATACCATTAAACAATTACGAAGTCATGAAAAATGCTGTCGCGTCCTGCCGCGCGTACTTTCCGTATGCCCTGAATACCACGCATACTCAACCGGTTTTCAGGTTGCTCGCGGAGACATACCTTTAGCAGATGCGACGCCTCTGGCTTGCCTGACCACTTTTAGCGCCTGTCGGACGACCGTCTTGACGCCTTGGGCACCCAGCGACATTGCAACTCCGGACGCCTCGATTTCCACCTGCAATGCACGCCGTGGATCGGCATTGTTCAACATGTCACTGACTCGTCGGGCGAACGCATCATCAAGCACCGAGTTTTCTTGCCGATAGCGACCACCTTCAACCGGCGAGACTTGCGCCTGCTGATCAGCAAGACGTTGCTGCAAACGGCTGGTCGCTTGGGTCAGCGCCTTCTCGGCTGTCTCTCGTGTAATCTTGCCTGCTTTGGCAGCGGTTGAAAGCGTGAACGAATCCGTTCGCTCTACCGCGCGCCTATCTTTAGCAAACCGACTGTCCTCTGCAAAAACGGCAGGACCGTTTGACCAGGGGTCCATGACAATAGGCGAAGAGCCAGCGCTGGAATCATCCGTTTCAGCCCAGACATGATCTTCCCCGCTCTGCGCAGCCAGATGAATATTTTCATCGCCAGCGCGTCCTTTTTCCTGAGCCGATGCACCGTAGGCAAAGCTCGCTATAGCCAGCAAGACGTTCAAGGCTTTTGTCAAACCCGTGGCGGTGGTGGTTAAAGAGCGAATCGACGCCTGGCTTCAAGAAAGACCGGTGAACCAGGCACCGCTTGTGGATGAACGAACCGGGGAGAGGGTCAGTTACCTGTTTCAGTTTCGGGGTAAGCGCATGGGCGCGGGAGTCATCAACCGCACGATTATCCCGATGCTATGTGCAAAGGCCGGTGTCCCGCTAGACGACAGTCGGGGTCGTATTACCAGCCATCGGGGGCGCGCCTCGGTCGTGACTGCATTGGCGAGTGTTCCACAGGGTATGTCGCTTATGGAGCTAATGCAGTGGTCTGGGCACAGTTCGCCCAGTTCTACGCTCCATTACATCCGCATCCGCCCCACCAAGCTGGCGGCATCATTTGTCAAAGCGGATCAAATGTCGCACATGGAGTCAGTGCTTATCGACCACGACGTAATCGCGCGCCATTCATCTGACCCCTATACCTTTTATGATCTGGGCGATTCGTACTGTTCAAATCCGTTCTGGAGCAGTTGCCCCCATCGAATGGCGTGTGCCGGCTGTGATTTTAATATTCCCAAAGCCAGCGCCAGAGCACAGGCCTTGGAAGGTAGAGCATCTATCGGACATTACCTGGAGGCCGTGCCCCTGACGGCCGACGAGCGGGCTGTTGTTGAAGGTGACCTGGAAAAATTGAATGGGCTTATACGCAAGCTCGATGACGTACCGACGCCGGATGGCAGAACGCCCAGTCAAATCGAGGCGAATAAAAGCCGGTAATCGTGCGCGTCCCAAGGAGCCGCTGATTTATTCGTTTTTTGCCCCGAGAACGCTTTGGAGACCTTGATTTATAACGAGGCAATAACTGGTTATTGAATAAGTCAGCGGCTCCCTTGCATGTCTTTTCTCTCAGGGAGACCCATCTAAATGAGTCAGTGCATCTTATTATTGGCTCTCTAGGGCTTTCCTTATCTTTCGCGCCCGGGACGACTCGATAGACATACTATAGTTTTCTGGATCACCCCCCTCCCGATGGACGCGGAATGCCTCAGCACGTTCATTTAACGTTTCTCCGGACGATGACCGATTTGTGCTGACATTGTCGTTTGCTATGTGGGGCTGAGCGTTCTCTACGGCAGTCACTGTCCCTCGGGAATGCGCATGTTTATAAAATACGGCAGGCAGCACTTGCTTTCCGTCAATCAATTCTATGCCTCTGGCAAGTCGCGATCGGCTATCTTCATTTCCTGGAAAACAATAGCCACTTTCAGCCAGTTTTTCATGAAGGCTATCAAAGGCACTATCTTTTTGGTAGGCGCACAAAGCAAAGTTAAGCGAAAATATGACACAGTCGTGCCATGAACGTTGTGCATCAGTCTCTATGACAGACATTTTAGCATTTCCTCGAAATCGCGTATTGACCTCCTCGCGCAGTTGAGGATAACCCGGTAAGTAGGCAGGAGGGTAAACATCATCCTTATAGGCGGTAATGGGCTCCAATACAATCAGCGTCTTTTGACCATTGGAGTGGTTACGTACGTCCACAGCAACATGATGAAGTGAGGGCGGATTTAGCCGAAAAACACCACGCCACGCGCCTGGCTCATTATGACTTTGCAGGTGATCTAGGAATGCGATGCGCGAGTCGAAACAATGCAGGTTAAGTTGTGAGAAGCTTGTATTATAAGCTGCAGCAAGCGAACCTAGGTTTTGAGCGTCAAGTTGAAGTGTATCAATGTTGGACTGTCGGTATTCTATGTTGTCGAGTATGTTTTTTGCATAATGCAAGAGATCCGGATTTGAATTCATCTGTGATCTGTAGTACGACTCGCGTAGCGCTGAAATCTTGTCCTTGGCTCTATCGGGTATGTCAGCAGCTACAGGTTGCCTAGGCGAGTGCGGAGGGGATTGCTCCCATTCGCTGTCGGAACTTGAAGTGTTCGAAGAAGCTTGGGCGGTATCAGCGCCATAATTTCTCCCATAATCCTCGTTGTAGTCATGCCGGACGCTAGGTTTGGAAACGCAAATTCCCATCGTGATGTTCTCCTTAATGCTTAGGAAGGCTTCTGGATTAAACGCCCTTGAGTGGTCAGCTAAGCTACCGTGGTTCCATGAATGATGGTCATCCCACTTATCAAGCCAGCCAGAGACGGTGAGCTAAGGAGCACATCATGGTGTTGACTTTCTATTCCACATAAACGGGCATGTTCGCCACAGTTGCCAGCCCCGAACACCTGACCCGACATGGCAACCAGCACATGCCAGTTCATGTCTTCGTTCTCGGGCATCGGCTCATGACCCGCCGTCTCGGCGTCTTTTCTCAGGCGTCTTGCGGCGAGCGTGCGGGCCCCGCTTTCCAGGTTGGAGCGTTGCGCATCCACATCAATGTTGCCCCTGCCGAAGGGCAACGCGCGGCGCGCTTCGCCCACTGCTTCATCAGCAGGAATAAGCCCCTTTATTGCGTCCTGGTCCAGCGGACGACGATCAAGCCGACGTAACAGCAGGTAGCCAGGCAATGAAGAGGGTGTCTCAGACAGCGACTGCCCTGCAGACGCAACAGGGGGTAACCGTGTTTTGACTGACGAATAAGGGTAGTTCGGGCGTGCCTGACAGGAGCGGGATTCAGGATGTTCTGATGGACCGCTGTGAGACGCTTCATTCTGCGCTTGGGCCGATGATTGCACGGCCTTTTCAACGGTTTCTGCAGAGGATACTGGTCCGGAGATGCCATGACCGGAACTGTGAATTCTCATTGTTACTTCGCTGCACTCGTCGTACCTGGAAAAGCTTACTCAAACCAATCACTGCCAACGTTCCACACAAATGGAACGTTGGCCCGTCTCATTATAAGCAGCGCAGTACGTTACTGGCAGCGTTCAAACGCCAGTAACGCTGCAACGATCAGTTATGTTCGAAGAACCCTTCGTAACTTTTCACAAAGTCTTTCAAAGGCATCGTAAGCGCTTCCAGATCCGGCACGATGCCGAGTCTCATCGGCGGCAGGTCCATGCCCCTTGCCTGGGCAATGGAGCGCACGCAGAGCTCAGCCTTAGCTGCACTTCCACGAAAGTCGGGAACAGCTTGTACCGTCCACCAATGTATCTCTGCGAGTTTTTTCAGCGCATTGGCATCGGACAATGCAGCATCCGTAGCGGCCTTATAAAGATGCTCCACATGTTGCATAATTTTGGGCACATACTCGGCTTGGGTGTGCAACATCACATTAGGCTCACCCACATCGTTCATGCCTTGGTTGCGCAACCTTTGGTAAGGATCCTTTGTTCTGTCGACATGACGATCAGAACTTATCGAGATCCAGGTGAGGGGAAGTCGCTCACCGTCAATTTTCCCATGAAACCTAAACGTATTGCTGTGTGGGAGAAAATCCAGCATCTTATGCTTTTCTCCATCTTTACGGTTTGCGAATCTATCTTTTAAAAATTCGTATGGTCCAGTTATAGGCGTAACAAACGCCCGTGAAGAGTTGGGATCACGCGATGAACTAAAAAGTCGAGCATCTTGGCCTGCTCTGGAAGCTCTCCAATCACGAGCCTCACTCCAGAACTCCTGAAACGTTTCTATCTCTCCATTGGCGACCGACGCACCAAGCTCTCGGCTTTTATGGTAGAACGATTCTCCATACTCCATCTGGTGGGGCGCATCGTCCCTGTTAAAATGCGGATCAGGCCATCGGGCCACTCCTACTAACGCCTGCTGGCAAGGCATCAATCTGCTCACTTGGGGCCCCTGAAGCTCACCGCACCTTGGCGTCCTGGCTCGTTGATGGACAGAGGATGCCTCTGGAGAGTTTGTATATGATGCGCGAAAGCTGTCCGAAGAAATGACAGATGCTTTTGACGATACGCAACTCTTCGGGCTCACCTTTTCTAACTGTTTAATTTAATGTCAGGCCTGACAAAAGGCCGATATTTGTCAAATAGCCTCGGTTTTTTAGCGTCTAGCGCTAACGCTGTCCATAAACTTTCATGCGGCCGATTAAACAGCCCACACGGATCTGTAAAAATGAAGGCTCAGCATTCAAGGCGTCTGAGCCGATTCAATTCAATCAATGCGCCCTGTCAATCCCGAACTGATCCAGCACCGGGTCAACGTTATGATCAAACGCCTTCTGTGCCTTGTGCTTTTTGACTGCGTCGATAATCGCCGAAATACCAAAACCCAACGCCATGGCGCCGTCGATGGCCCAGCCGATGACCGGGATTGCAGCGCCCAGCGCTGCGCCTGCAGCAAGTCCTGTGGCTTCGCCGGCAACCAGGCCGACGGCACGGCCGATCATCTGTCCGCCCAGACGACCAAGGCCGGCGGACGCCTCACGGCCCATCATTTTCGCGCCGGTGTCTATGCCGCCCTTGATTGCCTCCGCGCCCAACCTGGAGCTGTCGATGATGCCCTGAGCAGCGCCCAGCTTGTCACCGCTGGCGAGCCTGTCAGACACTGACGCAAAGCCCATGACCGAGTTGAATGCCTTGCCTCCGATACCTTGCTCGGCGAGCTGCTCGGCCAGCGAAGGGCCGCCCTCTTCATCGGTCTTGCCCTCCAGCAACTTGCGGCCTTTTTTGGAGTTCTGCAGTTCGGACAAGGTGCTGGCCGTGTAGCTCTCACGCTCATCATTAACGAAATCAGCGGGGAGCACGCTTTCATACGCCGCTTTCTGGTTATCTGCGGTTTGCAAAGACTCGCCGGCGTCAGACTTTTTCTGGCCAAGCAGTTGTTTCAGAGCGCCCCCCTCGCTGAAATTGCGAACGTAGGAGTCGGCGATCTTCGTTTGCAGTTCATCAGGCTGGTTGTTGAAGACTTGCTGGGCAGTGGGCACCTGAGCATCGGGAAAAAGGTCTTTTTGCAGTTGCAGTTGAGCCGACAGGCCGGTGATGGCGCCACTGTAATCGGGGTTGGGGTTGTGTTTGTCGACCGCTTTGTCCGCGGTTGCCATGTCGGTCTGCAAAGCCTTTCCGCTGTTGACGTTTTGAGCCTGCTCAGTCACAGCCTTTTGCAGCGCTGAATCGCTGCGCACCAGACTGCGCTCCTGTTCAGGAATGCTTTTGTTGAGGTACTCCTGAACGTCGGGATCGGCTTGCAACTGGGCGATTCGCTCGTTAAGGCCCGCCTCGGTCTTCTCGGTATTGCGCAAATCCCGCCCGGCTATCACGCTTTGCTGAGTCTGCTGCAACTTGATCATCACAGCGGCTTTCTGCGCGCCGGTGTAAGCCTTGGGCTTCTCGAACACCTGCGCGTTGAGCTTGCTGATATCGATACCGGCTACCGAATTCAACGTCGCGGCGTCGCTGAGCATGCTGGCGAACTGGCCACCATTTTTGGGGGCGCTCTTTCTGATCCACTCGCTCATATTGGACGCATCGAACACTTGGTCGGGGCTATGCGCAGCCTTCTTGCGCCCGGTCAGCCCGGCTTCATCCACCTGGCTGAGGAAGCCCGCCTGCGACCACATGTTGGACGACTGTTTGAGCGTACCTGACAACCCGGGGTTACTTTTAATCAGCGCTTTCAGACCCTCGGCGCTGACATTACCATCGACATCGGTTTTGTCCGCCGCCCCGACGGCATGATGAGGGTCGGCTGCCGTCGCCAACGGCATATTGGCGCGCATCACCGCTGCGCTGCGCACCATTTCAAGCGATTGAGGATCAGCGCCGGGGTTATCTTCCATGTACTTGGCCACATCCTTGTCGGCATTGTCGGCCGCCTTCTCCATGTTTTTGGCGAACGCCTTGAGGTCTTTGTTGGTGATTTTGCCATCCGCATTACCGCCATCCTTGCCGACGTCCACCGCCGTCTTCAACGCAGGGTTGGCATTGATGAACGCCATCGCCTTTTCGGCATTGGGACCATCCTCTCTGGCCATCCACGCTGCGGCGATGGGCCGGTTGAGTTCTTTGGCCGCCTGCTCGCGCTCTTCGGGCGGCAGGTTGGCAACCATCGGCTCCCAGCGCTTGAGCGCCTCGGGCGAGGAATATTCGGAGTTATCGAGAAACGCTGCATCGGTAGCGCTCGGGGCATTCGCCGGGCTGGAGGCCGCCGTGGATGCCGAGCTCGCTGTGGCCGAGACCGATGTCATCGGGGACACCTGATCACTGTCCTGATCGACGCTGGAGGTGCTTTCACTGCTGCTGCTGCGAGTCAGCAGACTCATCAGCGATGAACCGCTTTGCTCGGTTCCCGAAAAGGAAGAGGGGCTGTCGTTGGCCTGGCCGAACTGCACAAAAGCCTGACCACCACCTGCGCTGCCCTGCGTAAGCGAAGCTTTGGCCAATGGCGTCTCAGCAGCCAGTTCGCCAGAGGTGGGTTGATTCACGATGCTGCCGAGGGCAGGACTGGGAGAACTGGATATACGCATGGTTGCCATCCAAGTGGTGAGGGATGGCAACTGTGTGGTTTTACGTGCAAGTTGGTTCCAGATAGATGACCACTCAGGCGAACGGGTCTATGTGTTGCTTGAGCTGCACCCGCGCCCGGGACAGTCGGGAGCGGACGGTGCCGATAGGAACACCGAGCGTGTTGGCGGTTTCCTGATAATTGCCGTCCATTTCCAGCGAAACTTCCAGAACCTTCTGCATGTTCGTCGGCAGGCAATCGATGGCCTCTATGACGCGTGCCAGCTGTCGGTGACCGTCTACCTGATGGGTGATATCGCCGTTCCACTCCAGATCGGTATGGACTTCGTCTTCCCAGCTTTCCTGATAGGGCTGGCGATACATTTTGCGGAAGTGATTGCGGATCAGATTCAGCGCAATGCCACATAACCAGGTTTGCGGTTTGCTGGCGTGCTGAAACTTGTGCTCATTGCGTAACGCCTCGAGAAACACGCATTGCAGGATGTCATCCACATCATCAGCGTTCTTCACCCGCTTCTGGATGAACGCTCTGAGCATCTGGACCTGATCGGCCGTCAATTGCCGGATACCGGCGGACGACGATGGTTGGCGTGGTTCGGTTGCATCAAGGATCACAAGATTCGGGAGCATGGGCTTGCCTCAATTGATGGAGTGCAAGTCCTATAGCGATAACCATGCCAATCCAAAAATAATCATAACCACATGATTTGTATAAATATTTTAAAATATGAAATTCTTTGTAATACATTTTTTTGCGCAACACGATTTTTAGCTCTGCAGCTTTTGGCACAAACGCATGAGCCTTCGCCACCAGGGAACCGAACCGGGTCGACGACCCACTCAGCGGTCACACCAGGCCCAGAATCGTCCTATGAAAATTGTCGCCCCGCCTACATTGCCCATTCGTCCGGTAGCGCCAATCCGCGCCATCACGCCGGCTGCGCGAGCGATTCCCGGCGGCGGGTTGCCTGATGAAAAAGGCACCTCGTCACTGCAGGTTTCGCGCTTCGCCGCAGCACTGGTGCAGCACAGCCGGATCCTGCGTGAGCGAGAACTGATCGCGAGCAGGAACGCGCTGCAGTCGCGGGCCGTCAAGCTGGGCGAGCTTTATCAGTTGCTGATGAGCGCCAGCGACACCGGGCTGGATAACGCCGCCAGACTGCTGCGCAAAAAACTGCTGCAGGACAACGACGCCGATCTGGAACAGGTTCTGGAATTCGCTGACGGCGACGCTGCCAAGGCTCACGTGGTGTTGCAGGCGGCACGTAAACAGGCAGAAGACGATGGGGCGGAAGCAGAATATGTAGCGCTGACCCAGACGCTTAAACATCTGCGCCGCCAATTCGGCCCGCGTACCCGCGCCGGAATCAATACCGCAAGAGCCTTCGGGCGCCAGAACATCGATAACAAGCGCCGCACTGCCTTACGCAATCTGTATGGCGTAGCGGTTTCCGGACAACCCAATGTCACGGGCTTGATCGAAGCCTTGATTGGCGAGCAACAGGAACCCGGCGAGTTCGACCTGAACCTGCGCGACATGCGCATCGCCATCGCCGACGATCTTTCGGCGATTACCCCGTCGGCTTCCCATGAACAACTGCGCACGCTGATGCATGGCCTGACCACCGCGCGCCATGTCACTACGTTGCTGCGCGGCTGCGAACATCTGCTGGGGCGCATGCGCAAAAAGAATCCCAAACTGACGGTGGACCCGCCGGCCTTCCTCAAACACATGCTGACCCTGACGGCCAATGGCATGAATGTGAATCAGACCTTGCAACTGACCCAGCACATCGGGGGCAACAGGCTCGAACACCAGCTGGCCTTTCTCAATGGCCTGCGGCCGATGCTGATGCAGTTGCCGATCCTGCTCTGGCGGGACCTGAAAAGCCGCCAGGCCGCGCTGAATAATCTACTCACGCTGATGGCCGAGCTTACGCAGAAGGAACAGAAGCAACTATACGAGGGGCTTGCCTGATGAACCGGGTCATCAACTTTCTGAACATGGTCGCGCTGTCGGCCATGCGCCGCTCGGAACTGGTCGGTGCGTTTTTTGTGATCGCCATCGTGTTCATGATGATCACGCCGCTGCCCACCGGGTTGATCGACGTGCTGATCGCCGTGAATATCTGCATCTCCTGCCTGCTGATCATGCTGGCGATGCACCTGCCCAGGCCACTGGCGTTCTCGACCTTCCCTGCCGTGCTGCTGCTGACCACGATGTTTCGCCTGGCCCTGTCGGTTTCCACCACGCGGCTGATTCTGCTCAACCAGGACGCCGGGCACATCGTCGAGGCGTTCGGGCAGTTCGTGGTGGGCGGCAACCTGGCGGTGGGTCTGGTGATCTTCCTGATCCTGACGGTGGTCAACTTTCTGGTGATCACCAAAGGTTCGGAACGGGTCGCCGAAGTCGGTGCGCGGTTCACTCTGGATGCGATGCCCGGCAAGCAGATGTCCATCGACAGTGACCTGCGCGCCAACCTGATCACCGTCCACGAGGCCCGTAAACGACGCGCCGAACTGAACAAGGAAAGCCAGTTGTTCGGTGCGATGGACGGCGCCATGAAATTCGTCAACGGCGATGCGATCGCCAGCCTGATCATTGTTGCCATCAACATGATCGGCGGCATTTCCATCGGTGTGCTTCAGCACAACATGGCGGCGGGCGACGCCTTGCAGCTGTATACCGTACTGACCATCGGTGACGGTCTGATCGCGCAGATTCCGGCCCTGCTGATCTCCGTGACCAGCGGCATGATCATCACCCGCGTGCCCAACACCGAGGCGGGTGTGGAAGCCAACATCGGCCGCGAGATCGCCGAGCAGATTACCAGCCAGCCCAAGGCCTGGATCATCGCCTCGGTGGCCATGCTCGGCTTCGCTGCACTGCCGGGAATGCCGACCGGTGTTTTCATCACCATCGCGATCATCTGCGGTGCCGGTGGACTGCTGCAGTTGCAACGGGCAAAACCCAAGGCCGATGAGCAACGTACAGCCACTGTGGCGCCAGAAATGAACGGCAAGGAAGACCTGCGTACTTTCTCGCCCAGCCGCCAGTTTGTGCTGCAATTCCACCCCGGTCAGGACAGCGCGCAGATCGAAGCGCTGGTCAGCGAAATACGCAAGCGCCGCAACCGTCTGGTGGTGCAGTACGGCCTGACCCTGCCTTCGTTCATCATCGAGCACGTCGATGACATTGCACCGGACGAGTTTCGCTTCACCGTCTATGACGTACCGATGCTCAAGGCCACCTTCACACAGAGCCATGTCGCCGTGGAAGCGCGCCAGCTGGAAGGTGAAAACCTTCCGGCAGCCATCCCGGGCAATACCGACCGCCAGGAAGATCAATGGGTCTGGCTGCCTGCCGAGCAGTCCGGCGAATTGAACCCGGTCAGTTCCACGACCCTGATCATCGAACGCATGGAGCGCGCATTGCAGTCCTGCGCGCCGCAGTTCATCGGCTTGCAGGAAACCAAAGCCATCCTCGGCTGGCTGGAGTCCGAGCAACCGGAACTCGCTCAGGAAATGCAACGGGTCCTCACCCTGACGCGCTTCTCGGCTGTCCTGCAACGCCTGGCCTCGGAGTGTGTGCCGCTGCGGGCGATCCGGGTCATTGCCGAAACCCTGATCGAGCACTGTCAGCATGAACGCGATACCAATGTGCTGACCGACTATGTGCGCATTGCGCTCAAGTCGCAGATCTACCACCAGTACTGCGGTGCCGAAGGCCTGCAAGTGTGGCTGCTGACGCCGGAAAGCGAGGGGTTGTTGCGTGATGGCCTGCGCCAGACGCAAACCGAAACATTCTTCGCGCTGAGCAACGAGATCAGCCAGATGCTCGTGCAACAGCTGCACATTGCCTTCCCGGTACGAGCTCCCGAACAGGCGGTTCTGCTGGTGGCACAGGATCTGCGCAGCCCTCTGCGTACCTTGTTGAGGGAGGAGTTCTACCATGTACCCGTACTATCTTTCGCGGAAATCAGCAACGCGGCCAAGGTCAAGGTCATGGGTCGATTCGACCTTGAAGACGATCTCGAGGCGCTGGACAACGAGCACGCTGCCTGAGCCTGCAAGGCCTGAATGCACGGAGACTTTCAGATGTTTGAATTACGCGTACTGAACGGCCAGCACCAAGGCGCGGCATTACCGCTGATCGGTGAGCAATGGTCGATTGGCTCTGCCGGGCAACACGATCTGGCGCTGGACGATGCGGGCGTGGAAAGCCTGCATTGCCGCCTGCAACGTGTCGACGACAACTGGACACTGAACGCTGAACAAGGCGCGGTCTGCGACGAACAGGGCAACGTCCGGCCGAGCATCGACCTGACGCTCAATAACGCCTTCATGCTGGGTTCGGTGTGGCTGTGCGTTTCGCCTGCAGGCGATGAGTGGCCCTCGGTGCCCGCCGTGATTCCCAAACAGCCTGAGGCCGAATCCGGGCCGGCACGCAACGACGTGCCGCTGGAGAAGGTCAAGTCCCGCTCGCAGTTTCTCAACCGCACCACAGGCATCATCGCCGGGCTGCTGGTGGGCGTCATCGGCAGCGCCTGGAGCCTGACTCGCCCGCCCGCTATTGCGATGGATCAGAGCCCGGCACACCTGGCGGCCGCCACGACAGAGGCCTCGCCCGATACACCCAAGGCGCCAGCCAGGGCGGCAAACCCTGTGACCGACAACCGCATACGCCTGAGCAGCGCAGATGCCGTCCGCCACCAGTTGAGCACCATGCTCAGCGACCGTCTGCTGACCGACGTCAGCGTGGAAGAGACGCCCGACGGGCTGATTCTCAACGGCGATCTGAAAGAAGAATCGCTGCTGGTCTACCAGCGCATGCTTCAGCGCTTCAAGGCCCTGTACGACTCGCCGGTCACCGTTCTGGACAACGTGGGCAGCAATCGCAACACCCTGCCCTTTGTGGTGGTTCAGATCATGACCGGGCCGCATGCGCACCTGGTGACTGCCGACGGTCGACGTGTGTACGTAGGCGATGAAGTGGATGGCCTGCGCCTCACCCGTATCGACAATCAGCGTCTGCAATTCGACGGTAATCGCCATATCGAGGTGAACTGGTGAATGCAGCACTGAACCTGTGGAAAGACGCCCACGCCAGGCGTTTGAGCGAGTACTGCGCGGTGCGCGTCATTGGCCGGGTCAGCGCCGTGCGCGGGATTCTGCTGGAGTGCAAGATTCCGTCGGCCAAGGTCGGCGATCTGTGTGAAGTGAGCAAAGCCGACGGCTCGTTGCTGCTGGCCGAAATCGTCGGCTTCACCCAGGAATGCACGCTGCTCAGTGCCTTGGGCCCACCCGACGGTATTCAGGTCGGCGCGCCGATCCGCCCGCTGGGTGTGGCACACCGGATCGGCGTCGATGACAGCCTGCTCGGCTGTGTACTGGACGGTTTCGGGCGCCCGCTGATGGGCGATTGCCTCGGTGCTTTCGCCGGCCCCGAGGACCGCCGCACGACGCTGCCGGTGATCGCCGACGCCCTGCCGCCGACCCAGCGACCGCGTATCACCCGAGCGTTACCCACCGGGATACGCGCCATCGACAGTGCGATCCTGCTCGGCGAAGGCCAGCGTGTCGGGCTGTTCGCCGGTGCAGGCTGCGGCAAGACCACGCTGATGGCCGAACTGGCGCGCAACATGGATTGTGACGTCATCGTTTTCGGCCTGATCGGCGAACGGGGCCGCGAGCTGCGCGAGTTTCTCGACCATGAACTGGATGAAACCCTGCGCCGCCGCTCGGTGTTGGTCTGTGCGACATCCGATCGTTCCAGCATGGAGCGCGCCCGCGCTGCGTTCACCGCGACCGCCATTGCCGAAGCCTTTCGCGCCCGCGGCCAGAAAGTGTTGTTGCTGCTCGACTCGCTGACCCGCTTCGCCCGCGCGCAACGGGAAATCGGCATTGCCTCGGGCGAGCCGTTGGGGCGCGGCGGTCTGCCGCCCTCGGTGTACACCCTGCTGCCACGCCTGGTGGAACGCGCCGGGATGAGCGAAAACGGTTCGATCACCGCGCTTTACACGGTACTGATCGAACAGGACTCGATGAACGATCCGGTCGCCGACGAAGTGCGCTCGTTGCTCGACGGGCACATCGTACTGTCGCGCAAACTGGCTGAACGCGGGCACTACCCGGCAATCGATGTGTCGGCCAGCATCAGCCGGATTCTGAGCAACGTCACCGGTCGCGAACATCAACGGGCGAACAATCGCCTGCGTCAGTTGCTGGCCGCCTATAAACAAGTGGAAATGCTCCTGCGCCTGGGTGAATACCAGGCCGGGGCCGACCCGGTCACCGACTGCGCCGTGCAACTGAACGAGGCTATAAACGCGTTTCTGCGCCAGGACCTGCGTGAACCCGTGCCGTTGCAGGAAACCCTCGACAGGCTGCTGCAACTCACTTCTCAACTGCCGGAGTAGCCATGGACGAACCACTGGAAGACGACCCGCAACAGGTCGCTCTGCAGCAGGTGATCGGGCTGCTCACGCCACTGCGCCAACATCGTCAGGCCAGTGCCGAGCGCGCCCATCGCCAGGCGCAGTTGGAACTGAAATCGATGCTCGACCACTTAGCAGAGACCAGGGCGTCGCTGAATCAGGAACGCGACAACCATAAGCGCCGCCGCGAGAGTCTGTCCCATGCGCATTTGCAAAAGACGCTCAGCCTGACTGATGTCGACGGCTGGCACGAAAAGGAAAGAACCATGCTCGACCGCCTGGCTTACATCCGCCAGGACGTGGAGCAACAGCAAATGCGAGTAGCTGAACAACAGGCGTTGCTTGAACAGAAACGGCTGCAAGCCAAGGCGTCTCAGCGCGCGGTCGAGAAACTCGCCTGCATGGAGGAGACGCTCAACGAAGAAGGTTAAGTGACGATGACCGCACCGATCAAAACCCCTGCCAAAGCGCCACCCGTGCCGAGTGCCCCGCCGGCCACCTCACGCGCCCTGCCTTCGCTGCGTCAACCCGACAGGTCCGATGACCAGCCGCCAGCCTTTGCCGGGGCGCCTCGCGGCGATGTACAGAAGGTTCGTTTCGCGCTGAACCGTTCAGTCACCGACAGCCCGATGAGCGCCGACGGCATGTTCTTCTCGCAACTGCTGATACCGCAGGTAGGTGAAGAGCCGGATCAGCAGGGCTTCGGAGGCAGCGGTGTGGCCTTCTCTGCACAATCCGAAAACGTACCGACGCAGTTGATCGACGAGCTGGCGCAGCGTTTGCCCGATCAGCCGGACGGTCCGCTGGCCTTCAGCCTGCTCATGCCCAATCTGGGGAGCGTGCGGGTCAACGCCAGCAAATCCGAAAACCGCTGGAGCATTCAACTGGGCTTTGGCCGACGTGACGTTCTCAAGCGCTTGCAGGGCCAGGTCGGCGCATGCCGGGACTCGCTGGCGCAGGCACTCGGGCAGGATGTCGAGCTGGACATGCATGAAGACTTCACAGCATGAGCGCCCTGCGTCTGCGCAAGGTCGACGCCCTGCTGGCCCAAGCCACCCGCGCACTCGGCGCCGGACGGCGCCTGGGCTTCAGCACCCGCGGTCAACACGCCGAACTGAGCCTGCTGCCGCAGCTCGAAGACGCGCGGATACCGGCAGACGGTGTCTGGTTGAATACTGCGGTCGGCCCCTTGCTGCTGAGCGATGCCGAAGCGTTGCTCAGCCTGCTGGGCGAAATACCCTTCTCGCTTGGCGGCGAGCACCAGGCCTGGTACTGGCAGCTATTCAACCAGCGCCTGAGCCCGGTGATTGCCGACCTGCTGGCGCCTGTTGCGCCGTTTTCCGACGCCCCGACCGAGCCGGCCATCGGCTGCCGGGTTCACGTACGGCTGGGCAGCGAACGACTGGATGCCCACCTGCACGCCGCACCCGCCACCCTGCTCAGGCTTCTGGGTTCGGCTGACTGGCAAGTCTTGAAGCGTGACGTGGACCAATCCTGGTCGGTGGCGACACCGCTGATCGTCGGCGAACTGTCACTGACACTGGAACAAATCGCCGCGCTACGCCCCGGTGACGTCGTGCTGCCTGCCCGCTGCCGATTCGACAGCGCCGGACAAGGGTCCGTGACACTCGCTGGCCGTCAATGGGCGGCCTGCACCGACCAACAGGCACAGCATCTTTTTCTGCAGCTCAGTCATGAGGAGCACAGTCACCATGAGTACTGAAGATCTGTATCAGGACGACGTCGAGATGCTCGACGACTATGAAGAACCGGTGCCTGAACAGGCTGATCAGCAACCGCATGACGACGAACACGCCGAGCAGGCATTCGGGTATGCGGACGAACCGGAGCATGAAGAGCAGTCAGGAGACCACCATGAGTCGCCGATGCTCGACTCACTGGAGCTGGACCTGACCTTGCGCTGCGGCGAGCTCAGATTAACCCTTGCCGAACTGCGCCGACTGGACGCCGGAACCATTCTCGAAGTCAGCGGCATCGCGCCAGGCCACGCCACGCTGTGCCATGGCGAGCAGGTGGTTGCCGAAGGCGAACTGGTCGACGTCGAAGGCCGCCTCGGTTTGCAGATTACCCGGCTGGTGGCGCGCTCATGATCATGGAGGGCATCAACCCGATCATGCTGGCGCTGTTTCTCGGCTCGCTGTCGCTGATCCCGTTCCTGTTGATCGTCTGTACCGCCTTTCTGAAGATCGCCATGACGCTGCTGATCACCCGCAATGCGATCGGCGTTCAGCAAGTACCGCCGAACATGGCGTTGTATGGCATCGCCCTGGCCGCGACGATGTTCGTCATGGCTCCGGTGGCGCATGACATACAGCAGCGGGTCCATGAACACCCGCTGGAACTGAGCAACGCCGACAAACTGCAGAGCAGCCTCAAAGTCGTCATCGAGCCGCTGCAACGCTTCATGACACGCAACACCGATCCGGACGTCGTGGCCCACCTGCTGGAAAATACCCAGCGCATGTGGCCCAAGGAAATGGCCGATCAGGCCAGCAAAGACGATATTCTGCTGGCGATCCCGGCCTTTGTGCTGTCGGAATTGCAGGCCGGTTTCGAGATCGGTTTTCTGATCTATATCCCCTTCATCGTCATTGACCTGATTGTCTCCAACCTGTTGCTGGCACTGGGCATGCAGATGGTCTCGCCGATGACACTGTCGCTGCCGCTCAAACTGCTGCTGTTCGTGCTCGTATCGGGCTGGTCGCGTCTGCTCGACAGCCTGTTCTATTCCTACATGTGAGGCGGTCATGGAAGCGTTGGCGTTGTTCAAGCAAGGCATGTTTCTGGTCGTCATCCTGACCGCCCCGCCGCTGGCCGTTGCGGTGCTGGTGGGTGTGGTCACCTCGCTGCTGCAGGCACTCATGCAGATTCAGGATCAGACATTGCCCTTCGGCATCAAACTGGGCGCCGTCGGACTGACCCTGGCCATGACCGGCCGCTGGATCGGCGTCGAGCTGATCGAGTTCATCAATATGGCCTTCGACCTGATTGCCCGCTCCGGGGTCAGTCACTAAATGCCCTTCGACGCGCACAGCGCCTTTCAATTCATGCTGGGCATGGGACTGGCAATGGCGCGGCTGATGCCCTGCATGCTGCTGGTGCCAGCCTTTTGCTTCAAATACCTGAAAGGCCCGTTGCGTTATGCCGTCGTGGCGGTGATGGCGATGATCCCGGCACCGGCCATCAGCAAGGCTCTGGAGTCCCTCGACGACAACTGGTTCGCAATCGGCGGCCTGCTGATCAAGGAAGCGGTACTCGGCACGCTACTGGGGCTGTTGCTGTATGCGCCATTCTGGATGTTCGCCTCGGTGGGCGCGCTGCTCGACAGCCAGCGCGGTGCGCTCAGCGGTGGCCAGTTGAACCCGGCGCTGGGCCCTGACGCCACGCCACTGGGCGAATTGTTTCAAGAAACCCTGATCATGCTGGTAATCCTCACCGGGGGGCTTTCACTGATGACTCAGATCATCTGGGACAGCTACAGCGTCTGGCCTCCGACGGCCTGGATGCCGGGCATGAACGCTGGCGGCCTGGATGTCTTTCTGGAGCAGTTGAACCAGACGATGCAGCACATGCTGCTGTATGCGGCGCCCTTCATTGCGCTGCTGCTGTTGATCGAAGCGGCGTTCGCGATCATTGGTCTGTATGCGCAACAGCTGAACGTTTCGATCCTCGCCATGCCGGCCAAGAGTATGGCCGGCCTCGCTTTTCTGCTGATCTATCTGCCGACGCTGCTGGAACTGGGCACCGGTCAATTGTTGAAGCTGGTTGATCTGAAGTCGCTACTGACGCTTCTGGTGCAAGTGCCGTGAGCGAAAAAACCGAAAAGGCCACGCCCAAGCAACTGCGCGACGCGCGGGAAAAGGGTCAGGTCGGGCAGAGTCAGGACCTCGGCAAACTGCTGGTGTTGATGGCCGTCAGTGAAATTACCCTGGCCCTGGCTGATGAAAGCGTCAACCGACTGGAGGCGCTGTTGTCGCTGTCCTTTCAAGGCATCGACCGCAGCTTTGCCGCGTCGGTCGAGCTGATCGCCAGCGAAGGACTCTCGGTACTGCTCAGCTTTACCTTGTGCAGCGTCGGTATAGCGATGCTGATGCGTTTGATCAGCAGCTGGATGCAGATCGGTTTTCTGTTCGCGCCCAAGGCGCTGAAAATCGATCCCAACAAGATCAACCCGTTCTCCCACGCCAAACAGATGTTTTCCGGGCAAAACCTGCTCAACCTGCTGCTCAGTGTGCTCAAGGCCATTGCCATCGGCGCGACGCTGTATGTGCAAGTCAAACCTGTGCTGGGCACCCTGGTGTTGCTGGCCAACAGCGATCTGACGACCTACTGGCATGCCCTGGTCGAGCTGTTCAGGCATATTTTGCGAGTGATATTGGGGCTGCTGCTGGCGATCGCGATGATCGACTTCGCAATGCAGAAATACTTCCATGCGAAAAAACTGCGCATGAGCCACGAGGACATCAAGAAAGAGTACAAGCAATCGGAAGGCGACCCCCACGTCAAAGGCCATCGTCGGCAACTTGCCCAGGAGATCCTCAATCAGGAGCCCAGTGCTGCGCCCAAGCCGGTGGAAGACGCCGACATGCTGCTGGTCAACCCGACGCACTACGCGGTGGCCCTGTATTACCGACCAGGCGAAACGCCTCTGCCGCTGATTCATTGCAAAGGTGAAGACGAGGAAGCCCTGGCATTGATTGCCCGCGCCAAAAAAGCCGGCATCCCGGTGGTGCAGAGCATCTGGCTGACCAGGACGCTGTACCGCTCCAAGGTCGGAAAATATATCCCCCGGCCCACCCTGCAAGCTGTCGGTCACATCTACAAAGTGGTTCGGCAACTGGACGAAGTCACCGATGAGGTGATTCAGGTTGAAGTCGAGCTGTGATGGCTTATTGTCCACTGACGAACCAAAATGCAGCTGTACTTGTTTACGGCATGTTCGAGCATCTCTGCCATGCCACTGTCCATTAAACTATCCAGATCCATGAGCATCCCCTCGAGGAGGCCTTCATGACTGACCTCCGCGAAGAACAGGAGTCGCTGACGAATCAAGGAGAAGTGTGGCCAGGTCCATGTATCGGTAAATCGTTGTATTAGGACTAAGCCCCTCGGGAGCTGTGTATGCCATGAAAGCGCCTTGAATGATTGATAGTGGCAATCCATACCAGGTGTCGGCGGTGGGTCAGTTGACGCTTGCACAGAGACTCAACCTGGATGATAAAGCGTCGTTCTAATTGGGCTGGACGATTGGCGGATAGTAAAGGGGTCGTTTGAATACCATTGCGCGCTATGCTGAGAGGTCAGTATAGTCGGCGATGGGGCACCCGCTTGATGCATTGCAAAGGGCTTGCAGTGAAATATTGCCAAGCGTAGGCTGTTTTAAAGTAGTTGGGAAAATTTTTAAAAGGACTTATGCATGCCAGGGATAGAGTTTTACTTTTCAACCGCACTTAACATTGACAACATTGATGGCATCCATCTACTGCAAGATCACATTGGCACCTATTATTCCAAGGCCTGGGATGACTTTGGTTATATCGTCACCTTTCAGGTCTATCATGTAGAGCATGGCAGGCGCGAGTCCTTGGGGCGCACCAAGTTACTTGTGAATGGTTATGATGACTCTTCAATTTATTTTTTAACATCCCATGATAAAGTCGGAGAAAGCGTTCGAATTACGAAACTGTTGGATCATAAAAAGGTGGTCTCGCTATCATCCGACATTGATTATTATCGTAGGATCCACGCTCTCATTCCCCAGAGGGCAGAAGACTACCTGCGTCAGATTTGTGACGGGAGTTATAATCTGCATGCGTACGGAGATTTTTCAAACTGGGAGGGTTTCGAGCTGTCCCTGTTCAGAGATCGCCTTGCTAAGGCCATCTTAAAAAAAGGCTATCAGATAGCGCTAGGCAGCTATGAAGCGCAGGAACAGTTCTCGTTCAAGCTGGAGGGGCTTCCGGATAACTTTGACGCTGTCGAATTTAATTTTGACAACGCCAGGCAGTTAGGTCGTACCAATATCAACTTACTCATTGGCCGGAACGGTGTCGGAAAAAGCCACGTCCTCCGCCACTTGATAGATTTGGTTACGGGAGTGGAAAAACATGCTGAGAGCTGGCCCTTCTTCCATAAAGTCATTGTGGCAGCCTATTCACCCTTTGAGTCGTTCAAAACCGAGGTTGAGCTGTCAAATGCCTTGCCAAACCAAGCCATGGCCCAGACTGACGACAGTCACGAAAGTGATCTGACAGCTAAAGATGAGCAAGAACGACGCAGGCGACTGGTCAATGAATATGTCTACATTGGTTTCCGTGACCCTGAGGGTAAGTTTTCCCTGACGTGGCCTAAAGAAAGTAGCGCTCGAGCACTCCATCGTATCGTTCAATATGATGCAGATAACGAATGGACTGGCGGTAGCCGTTTCGAGCTGCTGTTTGATACGTTGTCCCACTCCATTGATTTTGATGCAGTTCAAGTTTTCAATTCAGATGATTCGTCGATAGTGCTTAGCCGCACCACGGAAGCGGTACGGCTGAGTCTCGCTACGCGCAAGGATTTTAATTACGCGGCGGGTATCGAATTCCTAAAAGGAGATAGAACGGTTCCTCTGAGTTCCGGGCAGACCATCTATTCCTACCTGCTGCCGAACTTAGTCGCCGAAGTGGACGAGGAGAGCCTGCTCATCCTTGACGAGCCAGAACTGTATCTCCACCCGTCAATGGAGGTCGGGCTTTTGGATATGCTGAAGCAGTTGCTTGCCGCGACAAAATCCAACGCGATCATTGCTACGCATTCGACGATATTAGCGCGAGAGGTAGAGCGGTCTGCGATTTCGGTGCTGCGAAAGGTGGAGGATAGGACAGATGTTTCGAGACCCAATTTTGAAACATTTGGTCAGACCGTGGAAGTCATCATGGGACTGGCGTTTGATGACTATCAGACGCGCAAGCCCTACGAAGACTCAATTGACGAAGCTGTCGCCGATTGCGCGAGTCCCGAGGAGGCCCTTGAGAAGCTCGGTCCCAAGGTAGGAGACGAGGCACTGGCGTATCTGAGCGGTAAACTTATCGCGGGTGAGAATGATGTGGAGCCGGATATTGAGCGGAGGCCGAAATGAAGGACCTCTCATACCTTCGCACTGGACCGGGTTGCTCTTGGTTTGAATTGGCTATTGGCTCAGCTAAAAAAAACACTGCCATACTTGGATTTATTAAGTATGCCGTTCGCGAGCGCTATGAAGAGTTTGACGGATTTATTGAGGACTATCAAACAGAGCCACGAAAAAGCGGGATCTCACTTTCTGGCCACGTACTGATAGACTTTTATGAGCGCCCTCCAGCGGCGTTAAAGACACTGTTAGAGGCTCGCCGTCATGATCATACGCTGGATGAGTGCCCCTATTGTGGATTTCCTCGAGCGCCGGAAACGCTCGACCATTTCTTACCGAAAGAGCGTTGGCCGGAATACTCGATTTTTTCTGATAATCTTGTGCCTCAATGCCGTGACTGCGCTCCAATAAAAGGGGTGAAATATTTTTGTGAACATGAAAATCAGTCGTTCTTTCTTCATCCTATTTATAGCCCTGCGTTGTCGACACTGAGGTTTAAGATTGAGGTAACGATCGTGGAGGGAAAGCTTGTTTTCTCACCGGCCTTCAGTATTCCAGAAAGCATTACAGATGTTGATGAGAAGAGAATAAGTTCCCACTTAAAAAACCTGCATATCAAGCAGCGAATCGTGGACTACTGCGATGAACAATACCGCCATTGGATCAGGATTGCCCAGAGCAAGCCCTGCGATATAAAATCTATATTTGAGTCCAGGCTCAGCGAGCGAGAATGCGATCCATACCCTAATAATTGGGCGACGGCCTTCTATCAAGGTGTTCTTAAAAACCAGGATGCTGTGCGAGAACTCCAACGGCACGTTGTGAGCAAACCGCTGAGGTCCAATGGAGCGCATCGAATTATCTAGACCCCATTCACCTACTGGGAGCCCGTCATGGCATTTGCGCAATAGATTAGATTATGCAATAGCTGACGGGCTTACCGTCAGCCCGAAAAGATAGCCCACGTATGTTGTGGATGTTAGTACGGTAGGGAGTTGATCACTCATCTTTCAGGTCAATCAAATACTGTTCATTAAAGCGGATATGAATCTGAAATCAGGTCCCGAACTACGTCGAGGGGTTCATACCACTTTGCAATCTTGACCTACTGACTTTAGGCTCTGTACGAACAATCGGGGAGCGAAGGTCAGGCAAGGCAAAAACAGGCGAGGAACGGCCGGGGTCGCGTTCGACTCTACGTGTTGTAAATGAGCATTCCGATCGGACTCGCGCTCGAGCCTGTTTTTAACGCAGCATCACCGATGCGAAGCCACTTTACGTACAGAGCCTGGTGGTTGCTTATGCACCAGCCCTCTCCCATTCCCTGCGTATTATCTCCTGCTACTGACTGCGTCCTGCAAGATGCCCCAATACTGCTTGAGGCTTGCCGCTCGCAGCTTTCAGCTGCCCCAAAAAAAGACCGCCCCATCTGCACTGGGGCGGTCTTTTTTTCACTCGGGTGTTATCTCCTAAGCCAGATGATCCAGGCCTGCCAGTATCAGTTCGTTTCGGCGGATATCATCCAGATTGGTGACGGCATGGGGGGCGTCGCTCACCGCGTGCCACACGACGAAATCACGCCGCATATCCAGGAACAGAAAGTAGTCATTGAATCGTTCGGCTTCTGAAAACCTCAGTTGCAGCGCCTCTCTGAGTTGTTCGGGACGCAGCGCTCGACCCTCGATGTGCAGCGCAATGCCCCAGTCATGGTGCTCGCGGCGGCTGACGAAGGAGACTCCGTTTGCCACCGGCCAGACCGCAGGGCTCTGTGCCGCAACGTTGTAGTAGAACGCTGTTTTCTCCTCGACCTCAATCATGTCTAGTCCCTTAACTTCACGACGGTGTAATCGCGCTCGTGGTCCTGATCGTCAAGACCGTCACGCATGTCCGGGGGCCACCAGATGACCAGTTCGCGGCTGGTGGAGTCCGGACGTTTGCAGGCAGTGCCCGAACAACCGTGTGTGGCGCACCCGGTCAGGGTAGCGAACACCACCAACACGACTGCAACGCTGCTGATCTTCATGGCTTTGCCCCCCGGAGCAGTGATGGCCGGCTCTCTTTGGCCATTTTCGATATCTGTGGCTGACGTACCGCGATATACACTTCGCTCTCCTCGCCCGGTTGCAGCCATGCGTGGGGCCAGGCGGCGACGCCGATGACCCAGCGACCACCGCAGCGACTCTCGTCGATGCGCACCGGTTTTTCGGTATTGTTACGCGCTACCACGACGGCCACACCCCAGTCCTTGCGTGCATACCATTGCGAGCGCTGGCCATCGAGGCTCAGGCCCTGGCCCGGGTCACACAGGCTGTCGGTTTCAAAGGGCAGTGTTTCGCCATCATGCATGCCCTCTGGCGCAGCGCCATCGACCATCTGCGTGAAGACTTTCTGAATGTCGCCGCGGGTAGGCAGCTCACCGCCGTCACGCCGTTCCTTGATCCTTTTCATCTGATCATCGACATCGTGAGGGTTGCCGTTCTGCACATAGCGAGCCGGGTTGACCTGGTCGCCAATCAGTCTTGGCGTCAGAATGAACAGGCGCTCGCGCTGGCTCAGTTCGCGGCTGCGGGACTGGAACAGCAGTTTGCCGATGTAGGGGATGTCGCCCAGCAACGGAACCTTGTGGACCTTGTCGTTGGCTTCAAGGCCATGGAAACCGCCGATGACCAGTGAACCGTGTTCGGCTATGACGGCCTGGGTACTGACATTGCCTTTGCGCACACTTGGCTGCGTGTCATTGATGTCGGAGATGTCGATCTGACCATCCTCGATATCGACGATCAGTTGCACCTGAGGCTTGCCATCGTGATCCAGCGAGCGCGGAGTCACCTGCAGACTGGTGCCTGCGGTGATGGGCTCGATATTGGCCACGCGTTCCGACGTCGCGGTGAGGTATTCGGTGCGACTGAAGTCGATCACGGCCGGCTGGTTTTCAAGGGTAAGAATGGACGGGTTGCCGATCACCGAGGCTGAACCGTTACCTTCCAGCGCATGCAGTTCGGCAGCGAACTTGCCGGCGTTCTGAATGAACAGGGTGGAGCTGGTGCCAGCGTCGAACATGTTGGCGCCCCCGTTGACACTCCCGGCATTGAAGTTCCAGCGGCTGGACAGTTCTGCCAGCTCGTTGCGATCGATGTCGAGGATCACGGCGTCGATTTCGATCAGGTTGCGCGAAACATCCAGCTCTTTGATGAGCTTTTCGTACATGGCCTTGCGCGAGGGCAAGTCGTAGATCAGCACGGCGTTGTTACGGACATCGGCCGTTACACGGATGTTGGCCCGACCGCCAGAGCGGCTTTTTCCAGCGCTTTTGCCGCCGCCGCCATAGTGCAGCACCTGATCGAGGCCCTGCTCCAACGCATTGGTATCGAGGCCGCTGGAGCTCATCGGCAGACTCGGAGCGTCCGGGCTGCCACCGCCCGCCAGGCCGTTACCGCGACCGCCTCGCCCCAGCAGATCCATACCATTGATCGACCCGCCACGAGAACGGGTATCCAGCAAATCCTGGAGAATACTGGCCACCCCGGCGACCACCAGTTGTTGATCGCGATAGCGAATGGTGCGGTCCGCGGCACTGGCGTACTTGAGCGGGAATACGATGATGTCCTGCTTGTCGCCCTTTTCCGGCGCTTCGACTTTCTTGCTGTAATCGCGCACCAGTTCCACATATTTTGCCGGGCCACGAACCAGAACCACGCCCTCGTTCGGCAGTACCCCCCACCCGAAGCGCTTGTCCAGCAGCCCTACATCGGTCAAGGCAGTCTGCAGGTCATCTACCGCGTCGGATGACACTTCGATGCGTGCCGAGGTGTGCTCGCTGGAGGGGCTGACGTACAACGTGTCGTTATACACAAACCACTGGAAGTGATATTCCTGGCCCAGGCGGTCGAGAAACTCTTCCGGGCTCTGAGCGCGTATCCGGTCATCAAGGACCCCGGGAATGGGCGGCATATCCAGCGCCATGCCGAATTCCTTGGCGAAGTCGGCCAGCGCTGTCGCCAGCTCGGTCTGCCGGGCATCGTAGGCGTAAGCCGTATGTTTCCAGGCTTCGGGGGTCACCGCCCACGTGGCGGGGGACAGCCCGATCAACAATAAAGGCAACCACATCAAGGCCTTGCGCATTTCAAACTCCCGGTTGCCGGTGATTGAGGGTCGTGCGCCCGGCTAAGGCGGGCACGGAATTGACCAGAGTGGTGTGCATCAGGCTGAGCAAGGCCGCGCGCTGATTGGCCAGGCTTTCCAGACGGTTCAGCAGATCGGCAAGGCTGCAGGGGCCAGGCATCCAGCTGACCAGCACCATGCAGCGCGTTTGCGGATCGATGGCGAACGCGCCGTCACAGGCGCACGCCAGGCTGGCACCGCCGTGACTGAGCAATGCTTCGATACGCTGAGGGTCGTTGGCGTCATAGGGGTCGAGTAACTCGATGCTGCAACGGACTCCGCCACCCACCCTTTCCAGCCGTGCGTTGGCGTCGTCGACCCAGCAGTCGAGCGGGCTCGCCGGACGCTGATCACGCCACAGGCCGACGACCTCCTCGAACTCACTGAAATCCATCGATGACATTTTTGGTCATTTTATAACCAGCCTGCTGGCATTGATCAGCGATGTTGGAGCTGACCGCAGCCTGCTGGCTCGCCTCACTGAAGGCATCGATGTCGTCGGCGGTGAAATGCCCATTGCCCCCGTCCAGCACGTCATCCACGTCGGACAACGCGCGGGTGAGCGTGGAATCGAGGTTATTTTGCAGGGATTTGAAATTTATCATGTCCTGATACTCCATCAGAAAGGTTCAAACCTTGAGTGGAGCAAACAGGTGGAGCGGTTCCATTTTCGCCGCAAGAGTCTGTTTCAGGCAGCCGGCTCCGCGCCTGCCAGCCCATTGCGCAGCGTTGCCCAATCGATTTCGAAAGCGCCGTTGGCGTCGCTCAAGCGCAGGCTTTCAGTGGCCAGCGTCGCATCCCGTTTGAGCGCCCAGTGCTCGGCAAAACGGCTCTCTGCCAACCATTCGGCGACCGGCTCGGCCATCTCCGGATGAACGCTGAGTGTGGCCACTGCTTCGTTAAGCTGGCTGGCTGCCAGGTTCCTGACCAGTGCCCGAGCACGCTCGGCAAGGGTCGTTTCGTCGAGTAACTGGCTCAATGCCTCAGTCAGCAGCTCCTCTACAGCAGTCATGGCCTGCTGCTGCAAGGCTTCGCGCTGGACGTGCAGCTCGTCCAGAAAGGCATTGGCGCGCTCCCAGAACTGCGCAAGCGCCTCCTGATGCCGACGATCGGCTTTAGCCTGCTCAAGTACCAGCATCTGCTCCGCCTGACGTTGCGCGTCAGTCAGAATATCGCGAGCCAGCAGGCTGTTGGCGATGTATTCACGGCGCAATACCGGCTCGGGCAGCACCGCGTCGGCAGTCAGGGTAATACTGCGTTTGGCAAGCATGGTGCGAATTCCTGATGCAGAGGGAAGCGGATATTCAGGCCGCGGTGACACGCCATAGAACAGCCTGCCACAGCGTCTGAAGTTTATTTTCGGGGGCCGCGCAAGGCCTCTCGGCGACCTCATCGGGCGCCCAGGCCAGACGCAATCGCGACCAATACTCAGGCCCGAGCCAGGCACCCAACAGCAAGCGCGCATCTTCATGCTCCAGCTCCAGCCAGACACCAGGGCGCAACGCCTTGGTCAGCGCCCAGCACCACTGCCCGTCATCGCCGTCGCTTTCGTTACGGGAAAAACAGATGCGCTGCGCCAGATCCAGCGCCTGATCACGCTGCGCGGGTGTCAGCGCCAGCCAGTTCAACACCGGCTCTGCAGGCATTGGCGGTTGACTTGGCATGATGCCGACACTCTGCAGAAACACGCCGTGACGGCTGACCATGAGCGCTTCACAGTCGCTGACGGTCAGTCCGCAGCGCTCAGCGAACCGGCTTTGCCAGCCTGGATGCGCCCAAGGCCAGGGGTTGCACCACCACTGAGTCCAATAGTCCTCGGCGGTCAGGTCCATCAGGCGCGCGCCGGTACGGTCGAGCGGCTACGGCCGGCAAGGCCGATCCGCCCAAGGACCGAGGCGCGCCAGTCACTGCGCAACAGCAGCGCGATGATCAGCAACAACACCGCCAGGCCAACCGGTACCAGCCAAAGCATCAGGTTCCAGAACGGCAGATTGGCGCTGTCCAGCTTGAACGGTCCGAAACTGACCCACTGCGTGGTTTCCTGAAACTCGGTAGCCGGTACGAACACAATGGAAAACTTTTTCGACTCTGCCGATTGCGTCGACATGCCGGGGATACTGCTGGCGACCATCTGTTGAATGCGCCCACGCACGCTGTCCGGGTCAAGCGCTGCGGAGTGTTTGATGAACACCGCAGCAGAGGCAGGTTGCACCGGTTCACCCGGTGCGATGCGTTCCGGAAGTACCACGTGCACCCTGGCAACGATGACGCCGTCTATCTGCGAAAGCGTCGCTTCGAGTTCCTGAGACAGGGCATAGATGTAGCGGGCGCGCTCTTCGAGCGGGGTCGAAATGACCCCTTCTTTCTTGAAGATATCCCCCAGACTGGCGCGAGACTGGCGTGGCAGGCCGGCAGCATTGAGCACCCTGACGGCGCGGTTCATGTCGCTGGTCGCGACGGTGACGACAACGCCGGTTTTTTCCAGACGTTTACGCGCGTCGATATGCTGATCGGCAAGACGGGCAACGACCTCGTTGGAGTCCTGCTCGGACAAGCCGGTGAACAGATCGGTTTCATCACTGCAGCCGCCGAGCAATACCATGCAAATCAGCAGCAGCCCTGCGCTCAGAAATTTCACGGAAACCTCTACTGCAAGTTAGTCAGCTTGTCGAGCGCCTGCGCAGTCTTGCTCACCACCTTGGTCGTGAGCGCAGTCTGCAACGAGCATTGCGACAGGGTCCTGGTCATCGCCGCGATATCCAGCGCATCTCCAGTCCCGGAGGCTTTCTTCATCGACCGCATTGCTTGCTGAGACATTTTTTCGGTTTCGCCCAGACCGCCGGAAATTGCGCTGGCGATATGCTCGGAAAGCGGCGCTCCGCTCGAAACGCCGTCCGGCTGCGTGGCAGCGGTGAAGATGTCGACATCCGCCTGGGCCGGTTCTGAAACGAGCCCCTGTGGCACATCCTGCCCGAGTTCCGGCGAGATGCTTTTAACATTACCAAGGTGGGAAATGGTCACGTGAGTTCTCCGTCAGGCGGGTGTCGGTCAGGCCGCGGCCTGATTGCGGGTGCCTTGCAGCAGCGTACTGACCAGCAAGGTGGCGATTTGCGCAGCGCTCGACTGCACGTCGGTAGCGGTTTGTCCGGCGTCCTTGAGCGTCGCTTCAAGGCCCTTGAGCAGCAAGCCGCCCAGCAACTGGTCAAGATCCTGCGCGGACTGTCCGCCATTCGCCGCCGTGCCGGTCTGCGGGGTGTTTACGGGTGTGCCCAGTCCACCACCGGCCAATACCGATTGCAGGCCACGGTCGATAAGCTCGCCGATCAGTTGCCCCGCTTCTCCACTGGTAGTGCCGCTGTCACCGGGACCGGTATTGGCGTCGATCAGCGGGTCACCCTTCACACCGGACGAGTTGCTGGAAAAACTGCTCGGAGTGCCCAGACCTCCACCCGTCCCCGCCAGACCGCCAGTGCCACTCTGCTGATTACCCAGTTGCTGGCCAATGATGTCGAGTGCCGAGCGGAATGCAGCCGTTTCGTCGCCATCAAGGAAGTTGTCTTCCTTGAGTTCGTTCACCCAGGAACCCGAGTCCGGCTTGGGAAACTGTGCGGGATTGTCATCCATGAACTGCGCGATCTTGTTCAGCATCGGCATATCGTCTTCGGAGAAGCTTGTCCCGCCATCCTGCTTGGTCAAAAGATCATCGAGCATCGACTTGGCCAGGCCATTGAGCACCTGAGTCATCAGGTCCTGCTGTCCGGTACCCGAGGCGTTGTCCGCAGACGCGCCGAAGTTGTCACCCAGCTTTTCATGGATCAGCTTGTCCAGCGCAGCGATGACATCCTCGATACCGCCGCCTGCCTTGCCATCCGCGGCCATCGACTTGGCCAGCAGTTTGCCCAATGGCGAGCTGTCGTCGAGTTGACCGTTGCGCATCAGTTCCTCGGCCAGCTTCACGACAACTTCCTGAAGCGCCTTGCTCGACGAACTGGCGCCAGTCGTCTCGGTTTCAGGACGCACCAGGACAAGGGCCATTGCCGGGGTTTGCAGCGAGCTGCTGTTAAGACTGAGACTCTGCATCACAACCTCCTCAAAGTAGCAGCCCCCTCAGGCACGAAGGGGCTTCAAGAAATCAGAACTGGACGACCGAGTTCCGGATCTTGCTTGCGACGATCTGGTTGGAAAGCGCCTCTTTCTTGTCCTCAAAGCCCGCCAGCATGCTCGATTCGCGCAGCAGGCCGTTCTCTTCGTTCGCGGTACCGTCAAGCTCGGCACTTTTTGCATCGCCTTTGCTGATGCTGGAACGGGTCGCGTCGATACTGTCAGTGCTGCCGGTGTTGCTCACCAGTGCAGCATTACGGTCGGCGCTGCTCTTTACGCTGTTGATGCCCTGAGCGGCACCACCGATCGTGTTGACGACACCGCGACCTGCACCCGCCAGAGAACTCATGATAGTCATAACGTCATACCCCTTCGTCTGTACCAGCGTAATTGCTTGGTACAGCTAGGTGGCCGGTGTCCGCGAATCGGTTCCAGATCTTCTGCAAAAAATCAGATGCTCAATTCCTTGATGCGGCGGTAGAGCGTACGACGTGGGATATCGAGCTCCAGGCTGGCCGCGTCGATGCAATTGCGGTGGCGCTTGAGCGCTTGCTGAATCAAGGCCTTTTCGATCGCTCGCAGCTGGAACTTGAGCCCGCACGCCAGGTGCTCTTCGGTCTGCGAGTCAGCCCCGAGCAGAGGAAAGCCCAACACACGGCGCTTTGCAGCGGCCTTGAGCTCGCGGATATTGCCGGGCCAATGATGCCCCGTCAGTACCTGCTGAAGCAACGGACATACATCGGGAATCGGGACGCTCAGTTCTTTGGCCGACGCCGCCACAAAACGGGTGAACAGCGGCAGGATACGCTCGGGCTGATCGCGCAGCGGCGGCAGTTTGAGGGTCAGCACGTTCAGGCGAAAGTACAGGTCGCGCCGAAACTTCCCCTCTTCGACGGCGTCGTCCAGACAGGCCTGGGCCGAGGCAATCACACAGATATCCAGGTTGATCGTGGAGGTCGAACCCAGACGCTCCAGTGCACGGGTTTCAAGCACCCTCAGCAGCTTGGCCTGGAGGGCGAGCGGCATGCTATCGATCTCGTCCAGGTACAAGGTTCCGCCCTGCGCCGCCTCGATGTAGCCCATTCGGGAGCGGTCGGCGCCGGTATAGGCCCCACTCACCACTCCGAACAGCTCGCTCTCGGCGAGCGATTCCGGAATGGCTGCGCAGTTCATCGGGACGAAACGACCTTGGCGCCCGGACATGTTGTGAATGCGCCGGGCAATGGTGTCTTTACCGGTACCGGTCTCGCCCGACAGCAAGACATCAATGCCGAGCTGCGAAATACTTTCGGCGACGATCCCCAGATTGGGTACGCGCTCCGCATCCAGGTGATCGTCAAATTCATCATCGAGATTCATTTCATGACTCCAATGGCATCAGCGTTGCGCGAGCGCAGCAGCGATTCAGGACTCGGCTACCAGGTCGATATGCGAAGCAACACCCAGCTCTTTCATGCGGTGGTAGAGGGTGCGCCGGGGCAGCTCGAGCTCCTCGAGCACAGCGTCGAAATTGTGCCGATGTCGCTTCAAGGCATCCTGAATGAGCATTTTCTCGATGACGCGCATCTGCATGCGCAGCCCTGTTACCGGGTCACGCGCTTCGACCGGCTCAGCGCCCAGCAACGGCAACCCCAAGACAAATCGCTTGGCAGCCGACTTCAGTTCGCGCACGTTGCCGGGCCAGTCATGGCTCAACAGGATCTGTACACGTCGATTGTCGAGCGTTGGAACGGAACGGCCGGATTCTGCGGCGACGTCCTGGGTGAACTGGTCGAACAATGGCAAAATCTGCTCGCGACGCTTGCGCAAGGCCGGCAACTGCAGTGTCAGCACATTGAGCCTGAAAAACAGGTCACGACGAAAAAGTCCTTGTTCCACCAGTTCATCCAGCGGACGCTGGGCCGAAGCAATCACTCGCAGATCCAGTGGTATGAAGTCGGTCGAGCCGAGTCGCTCGACGCCCCTGCTTTCCAGCACCCGCAAGAGCTTGGCCTGAAGGCTCAACGGCATGCTGTCGATTTCATCCAGATAGAGGGTGCCGCCGCTGGAGGCTTCGATGTAGCCCTCGCGAGCCCGACACACGCCGGTGAACGCACCATTGACCACTCCGAACAACTGGCTCTCTGCCAACGATTCGGGGATGGCCGCACAGTTCATGCCGACAAAAGGCCCGGTCCTGCTCGACAGCTCGTGAATCCGGCTGGCCAGGGTATCTTTGCCGGTGCCGGTTTCTCCGCAAAGAAGCAAGTCCATATCCATTAGCACGCTGTTCATTACAATTTGATGACCGGCCGATAATGCAGTTACGTTGCAACACGTTAGAACGTCGTTATCAATGTCTGTGCTCATCGATCACTCTCATGGCGGGAGGGAGGCGGGATATTAATACCACGTCTTACAAGGCACACATATAGTCATTTAGTTCCCCACGGACTGTGAAAAATTTCACAAATTCGAGAATGACTATCAAGTAGCACCAGAACCTAAAGACTCACTCGGTATAGCGAAAGCGCTTTAAAATGACACTATCAATATATACTTATTCCAAAACTATCATAGGCTTACGCTGACCATTCGTCGCTGCAGCTCCCGTGGCTGCGGGGGATCCAGCCGTATGCCCGATCATGAGTCATAATGAAATAGAAAAATTTGTAACTTGCCAATCGCAGAAAAAACAGATAGCCACGCCATGAACCTGGCAGCACACTTAATAGGCGCCGCAGCACGTTAGTTCTTTACAGCCATAAAAGATGAGCACACCAAAACAGTCATTTGTACGAACGTATTGTATTAACTTTCCACACACTCACAACTAACACACTCATGTAAAAACCAGTTGACGTTCAACTTACTCCACACGTCCAAATAGGGAGAATCGGTTGCAAGACAGAACCCGACAACTGGACTAATACAAACAAGACCACAGTCGGATTTCCGAACGATGGCGCATCTCTGATCTGGTTGGATCCATAACCCTCCCATTTTTTGGGCTCATCTCGCGATAGCTTTTTGCCACCCATGCATTCGGTAATCCGAACGCGTGGCCTTTTCAGAATGCGTATTTGCAGGTTTTGAAAATGGCTAAGTCGCTGAAAGGATTCACTGTAGGACAATCTGGCAATCCAGGCTTATAGCGTTATGAACGCCTCTCACAATAAGCAGCGCTGATACCTCATCATCACTGAGATTGTTTCAAAAAATGTGTAAGTATTTCCTTACAATTCTTTACAAAGTTTGTGTGAGCCATTGAGAAACATATTTGGTAAAGCTTGGTCCGCCACCCTTTTTACGTCCCTATAAAGGCAAAAAAAGGGGCAAAATTTTTTATTCGAAGGTTTCGGGCACGCGCTGGGAACGCGAAAAAGCACTAAAAAAGGGCAATTTTCAGGTGCTTTAAGCGCTCAGGAGAAAAAAATCGAGAGGTTATTGGCGTGGATCGCTGGCGTACACCACGACACGAGGACCGTTCGGCAGCTCACGCGGCTCATCGCGATACGCGATCTCGTCGCGCTTGCGTGGCGACGAACGGTCATCAATGTACAGCCTCTTTTGTATCCGGCGGTCCAGTAGCGAACGCTCGTTTGTCGCCTGCGACGACGCCTGACGCGCAGGCTGGATGGGGTCGGACACAGTTACCTGTTCGGCAGCCTGAACGGGTTGCGCGGGGCCGGGCAAGGGCTCCTGCCTGGCAACCTGGACGACTTTCGGTTGCGGTTCACGCCTGACCGGCTGCACCGATTCCGGTGCCGGCTCGCGCTCAAGCACCTGCATCAGGCCTGCCGTCTGCTCGCGCCCTGGTGCCTGCAACGGTTCAGGCGTCGGAGCGCGCTCGGCCACCTGTGACGCTGGCTGACGCTCGATCACACGCTTTCCGGGACTTGCCGGGATGACAGCGGTTGTCGGCGACTCTCCGGTGATCCGCTCGATACCTGCCGTCAACACCTGCGTGTGGGTCTTGGGAATCAGCAAACGTCCCGGGCCATCCGGGGTCTTTTTTCGCAGGAATGCCGGGTTGAGGCGCAACAACTGTGCCTCGTCTACCCCGGTGGTGGCGGCGAGCTGAGTCAGGTCTACCGTGTGGTTGAGCTCAACCACATCGAAATACGGCATGTTGGCGACCGGCGTCAGTTGCACGCCGTAGGCGCCTGGATTGCGCACCACCAGCGAAAGTGCCAGCAGGCGCGGAACGTAGTCCTGGGTTTCCCGGGGTAAATTCAAATGCCAGTAGTCGACAGGCATGCCACGTCGACGGTTGGCGTCGATCGCTCGTGCAACCGTGCCCTCGCCTGCGTTATAGGCCGCCAGTGCCAACAGCCAGTCGTTATTGAACTGATCATGCAGGCGAGTCAGATAGTCCATCGCCGCCTTGCTTGACGCGACAACATCGCGGCGGGCGTCGTAGGTAGCGCTCTGGTTCAAGTTGAACTGGCGACCGGTAGACGGGATGAACTGCCAGAGGCCCGCTGCCGCCGCCGGGGAGTTGGCCAAGGGATTGTAGGAGCTCTCGATCATGGGCAGCAGCGCCAGTTCCAGTGGCATGTTGCGTTCATCGAGACGTTCGACAATGAAATGCAGGTAAGGCGTGGCGCGCTTGCTGGCCCCGGTCAGAAAACCGCGATTGTTCAGCAACCAGTCACGCTGGCGAGCGATACGTTCATTGACGCCCTGCCCGTCCACCAGCCGGCATCGCTGCGCCACCCGTTGCCAAACGTCCTCGCCGTTGTAGACGGGCAAATCGGCAACAGTCGTTGCAGCCAGGGGGTCGGCCTGCGCGTCGGCCGAGCGATACCCCAGCCCGGCGACCAGTCGCGGCAAGCGGTCCAGGCGCGACGGTGAGTCATCGACTGACTGACAGCCCACACACAGCGCCCCCAGGGCCAGAACGGCGATCTGTACCGAACGAGCCAGCAAACGAGGAGACGAAACGTGGAGGGCAACGGCGGCCATGTGCGGAATGTCCTGAACGTGTCCCCCTACGTGGCACGCCCGCCTTTCCAGTTCCGTGCAAGGCGTATTTCGCTTGCGTACGCACAAGCCTGAAACGTTTCAGCCAGCTGTTTTTCTGTGGAACCGGTGCCTTCCCCATGCCACACAGGAGCTGAAGGACTTTTCAAAAGGGTTACACAATCGCCGTCGTCGGGCGGCAAATGGAAAGGGAGATGCACCGTGCAGGCACCAACGGTCAACCGCAATACCGGAAACGTCATTGCGCCAGAAGCGACAGCAAGAGCCGACAACCCTTCAAATATCCGGCAGCAAACCGAACAGCCGACCCAGCGCTCCTCACATTCGCTGGGCAGTATGGGAAAACGGCTGCTGAAAAGCGTCGGTAAGGTGTTCCAGAAATCCAGGGCACCCCGGCAGTCGGCAGCCAGACCGCCCAGTACGCAACCCCCCTCAAGCTCACCACCGCGCTCCAGTCGCGAGGCGGGCAGAAACACCAGTCGTGACACTCGTCTGCCAGATAACCCGCCGCCGCGCAACGATCCTCCCCCCAAGTCAATTCTGCGCACCCGTGCGAACACCTCAGGAACGACGAAGCATGAAATAGAACAAGGATCGACGCGGGCAGACACTGCCCCCCGCAACAATCGCCGTGTCACGTTCAATCTTCCGCAGGATCAGCTCACACGCAGCGCCTCAGAGCAGCTAGCCGCAGAGCCCATGACTGACGAAGAGGCGGTCGCCAGCGCGATGCGTGAACGCCGTAACCCCGGCGGCCGTCTGCAAGGCCCCGATGGCACACGCCAGTCAATGCAGCCTGTAGACCCGAACACGGCTAGCAGTTCCGGTACCCAAGCCGACGATCCTGATGGGCCGCTCGCACGCCGCAATACCGGGCTGGAAAGTAGCACCGGCGGGCGCTCCGAGCTCAGGAGCGAGCAACTGATACGCGATACGCGACCACAGGCCACTATCAGGCTGAGTGCCGATGGCAAGCCGGATTTCTCTTCATTCAAGACGCCCGGCATGGCCGCTTTGCTGAACGACATACTCGCCAAGCCCGGACAAACCTATCTGGCGCAGCAGAGTGAGCAAGGCGTGCAGGACCATCAACTGTTGCAAGCCAACGGGCATCTGCTGCATCTGGCGCAAGGTGACAGCTCGCTGGCGGTCATCCGCAGCAGCGAGCCAACACTGCCGGTGGCAGGCGGGAAACCTCCGCCGGTGAACATGCAGCGTGAAGAAAATCACATTCATCTCGACACCCTTGACGGGCGGCGCAGCCAGGAGTTGCCAGGCAAGGCCCATATCGCCCACCTCACCGACGTCCATCAGACCACCAACGGCGACCGCCTGCGCGTGCACGAAGACCGGCTGTACCAGTTCGAACCGCTCGCCGCACGCTGGAAGCCGGTGGATGAAATCGAGGACATCGCCTTCAACCGCCTGATAACCGGAGGCAACGGCTCGGTCTACGCCAAAAGTGACGATGTTGTCGTCGATCTCTCCAGCCCGTTCATGCCGCATGCCGATTTCAACGACCTGAAGTCATTTTCGGTCGCACCTGACGATACCGCGGCACTGCTCAGCGGCTCGGATGTGCAGACCGTCCTGCTCACCGACATGAGCCCGGTGATTGGTGGGCTGACCCCGAAAAAAACCAAAACCCTGGAACTCGACGGTGGTCAGGCACAGGCCGCCGAAGTCGCCCTGAGCAACGACAGGCTATTTATTGCCGACACGCAGGGCAGGCTTTACAGCACTGATCGCAGCGCCTTCGAAAGCAACGAGCCAACGTTGCGCCTGATGCCAGAACGGGCCGGCTACAGGCTGGACGATCAACCAATGGGCGGCCACAACAGCGTCAGCGGATTCATCAGCGGCGATGACGGTCGCGTGCACGCACTGATCAGGAATCGTCAGGGCGAGGTGCACTCCCATGCGCTCGACGAGCAGGGTGCGAAGCTGGAAAGTGGCTGGAATCTGACCAATGCGCTGGTCCTGGACAACACACGCGGCCTGACGGTTATGCCAGCACCCGTCGGTGCCGATCGCCTGCACCTCGACCGTGCCGGACTGGTCGGTCTGAACGCCGGTCGCATCCAGCGTTGGGACGCGACGCCGCAGTGCTGGAAAGACGCAGGCATCAAGGATGTCGATCGCTTGCAGCGCGGAGCCGACAGCAACGCCTACGTGTTGAAAGGTGGCAAGCTGCTCAGGCTCGACGTGGCCCCTAAACACCCCAATGTCGCCTTCGACCACAATACGGCACTGGCCCAGATAGCGCGCTCGACCAAGGTGGCGATGGGCAAGGAAATCGCAGGGCTGGAGAATCGGGTCGTGACCGCCTTTGCCATGGTCAGCGACAAGCGCTTTGTCGCGCTCGATGATCAGAACAGACTGACGGCCCATAGCAAGGACCACAAACCCATTGATCTGGATACCTCCGCAATTGACGGAGACATCAAAGATCTGGCCCTGGACGAAAAGCATAATCTTTACACGCTGAGCAGCACCGGCAAGCTGTATTGCATGCCCAGAGAGGCATGGCAGGCAACCCGATTCGGAGGCCAGTTGGCCGCCAAATGGACGCCGCTGGCAGCGCCCGACGGGCAACCGGTCAAAGCGCTGTACAGCAATGATGACAATCGCTTGAGCGTCCAGGTCGAGGACGCCGCCGGTCAAGGCCTGATGCAACTCAAAGAGGGGCAGTGGCAAGCGTTCGAACAGCGTCCCGTAGAAAAAAACGGCTTGAACGACGTTTACAACCGCATCACGCGCGCGCACAAGACCTGGCGAATTCCAGGCACCGGGTTGACAGCAAATCTGGACATCAATGCATTCGGGCGCAGCGGCATGGAGAAAAGCAATCGCCCCACCGCCAGCGAGGCCATTCGCGCCAACGTTTACAAGCACACGCTGGAACCGCCTCGCTGGATGAAGAACGTCGGCAACAACATCCAGCATCGCTATCATGGTCGCGAGGGCCTGAAGGAGCTCTACAAAAAAGAGCTGATCGCGTTCAAACAACTTGAACTGGTTCATGAAGCCGCTGGCGCACCGCCGACCCCGGGCAACGATCTGAAAGCGCGAATTGCGCGCCTGCAGCTTGGCCCTGAAGGCGCTGAGCTGGCAAAAGAACTCGAAGTATTCCGCGACGAACTGGAAAAGCACGCCAGGACTGCGTTGGAAAACATTGGCAAGGATTACGGCAAGCTCAAGAACCTGAAACAGAACGACGGTGTGCTCAACCAGCACAGCGCATTGGCAAAACCGTCGAAACGCACCCAGCTCGGCAAAAAACTGGCCGAATTGGGATCAATACTTAACTTCAAAAGCTCCGGCCATGATTTCGTCAAAGAGCTGGATGACGCCCTGACCCGGATCGCCCCGTCCGCAGAAAACCCGACGGCCAGAACGCTCAAGCTGCTGAAAGACAACGGGGTGAAGCTTTCTCACACCAAGACCGATATCGGCCTGGGCCAACGCCGCGATGCCAACGAAGATCACGGGCTGAGCAAGGCCCGCCTGGCGCTGGATCTGGTCACCCTGAACGACCTCGGCGCGCTGATCGGCAAGGTTGAGCTACTGGCACGCAGCAGCGACCTGCCCAGGCTGCAAGCGGAATTGACCTCGTTACGCGATGTGACCTATGGCGAGAACCCGGTCAAGCAGGTCACCGATATGGGCTTTACCGATAACGCAGCACTGGAAGGCGCGTATGACGCAGTCAAGGCGTTCTCGAACGCACTCAAAAAATCCGACCACGCGGTCAGCGTCAATATGCGCGCGGCAACCGGCAGCCAGAATCAGTCCGAACTGGCCGACACGCTCAAGGCCATGCTCAAAAACCTGGAGCACGGCGACGATGAAATCGGCGTGCAACGCAGTTACGGGCTGAACCTGACCAGCCCGTGGGTCGTCCTTGCCGACAAGTCGACAGGCCCGTGGCCGAACGCCGGCGCTACCGGCAATCGCAACTACCTCTTCAGTGCCGAACGTTGCGAAGGCGGCGTGACCCTGTACCTGACGAGAGAAGCGGCCGGCAATGTCAACGGCGGCGTGGGCGGCGGCAAGGATTACTGGCCGGGGTTCTTCGACGAAAACCACCCTGCCCGCAGCGTCGATATCGGTAACAACCGCAAGATGACGCCGAACTTCCGTCTTGGCGCAGACGTGACCGCAACCGCTGCCGCCAGCCAGCGTGCCGGGGTGATCTTCAATGTGGCGGACGACGAAATCGACGGGTTCGTCGATGACCTGTTCGAAGGCAAGCTCAACCCCTTGCAGCTGTTGAACAAAGTCAAGGACCACGAAACCTATGAAGCGCGCCGCTTCAATTTCGATATCACCACAGGCTTCAGCGCTGATATGCGCGTCGGCTTCGGCCTGTCGGAGGCCGACAGCGCGCCGCTTTCTGCGGTTGCGCGTCTGGGCGTGGCGGCGAATGTCACGGTCAATCTGCTGAGCTACACCGATTACTCACTGACCCAGAAGAACGACAAGACAGAACTGCGCGACGGCGGCAAGAACCGGCCGCGCTTTTTCAACAGCCTGATCTTCGGCGGGCAGGCACGAGGGCAGATCAGTGGCACGCATAGCAACTCCACAGCGACCCCGACCTCCGCCGCCGGACCGACACCGGCGACTCAATCGGCGGCCAATAACCTGGGGGTCGCAGCGAACGTGACCATTGATGACAAAACCGTCAAACGGGTCAAGTTCCGCTTTAACGTAGCGACCCCGATGACCACCGAGAGCCTGGACAAACTGTCGAAAAGTCTCGGTGCAGCCTTCAAGGACAAAGCCACGACAGCCCGCCTTGCAGAGCTGCAGAATCCGCTGAACGCTCTTTACGTCGACATGAACCCTGAGCAGGCCATTCAGGCACGACTTGACGGGCTCAAAGCGCTGTTTGCCGAGAGACCGTCGCAGAACGACACGCAATACAAGGCGCTTCGAGACCTGAAACGGGCAGGCGTGCAACACGAAGCGTCGATCAACAATCACAGTGTGCTGGACAATGCCCGCTTCGAAACCAGCAAGACCAGCCTGTCCGGCCTGAGCAAGGAAAGTATCCTCACCAGAATCATGGGTTCGTTACGTGACGCCAGTGCGCCAGGCAATGCGGCCAGAGTCGCCGAGTATATGCGTCAGGACCCGACGCTCAGCGCCATGGTCAAGCAGCTTGAAAACAGCCAGGGCACCCTCGCCCGGATACGCCTTGAACCGAAAGACTCGCTGATCGACGAGATCGACGAAGGCAGCCGCAGGGGTACGCTGACGCAGACCGAACTCTCCGGCCTTCTGGAAAATCGCAACAACATGAGGATCAAAAGGCTGGTGGTGTTCCATACCCCACGGCAGACCGAGAACTTCACGTCACCCACGCCACTGATCAGCTACAATAGCGGCGCGTCGTTGAGCGTGAACAAGCCCCTCGGGCGGATCAATTTCATCTATGGCGAAGATCAGGACAAACCCATCGGCTACACGTTCGACGGGGAACTGTCGCGGCCCTCGGCGTCGCTGAAAGAGGCGGCAGGCGAGTTGAAACTGTCGGGCTTCGAAGTCAAAAGCTGATAGTTGAAACACCGTAAAAAGCGCCGCATGGAAGCGGCGCGTTGGCGGGCAACCCCGTCTGTTCAGGCGTGCAGAAATGCGCGGGCTTCGCGAGCCTGAGCAATAAAGCCACGCGTCACGTCGCAAAAGGCTGGCTCATCGAGCGATACCAGCTCACGTTGCGCACACAGGCGCACATCGCCCTGATCGACGGCAAACCAGCAACCGTGCAAGCGGGCGACATCGAAGTTCAGGCTCAACAACTGCTGCAAATCGGCAGAACGTTCCGGGCAGCGCCCGACACGGCAATGAAAGATGACCATCTCACTGTGCTCGGGCAACTCGATGACGGCGGCTTCGTTGTCCTGGCTGTCATACAGGGCGCATACCCCGTTCTGCCAGGTAAGCGAAGTGCCAAGCTGGGCACCCAGCGCAGTGATGAAACGGGAGAACTCGTGTTGCGAGGTATTCATTGTCATAGTCCTTTAAGAAAGCCTGAGCTGACCAGGCAGTGAGTGGCTGCCTGGCGCTGTCGGTTCCAAAAGAAAGGCTCAGCCCTGGTTGCTTTCATCAGCGTCGGCGGCCCTCCTCCATCGCCGTCAGTTCGACAGCAGCGGCGTCATCAGCTGTTGGCGATGATGTTTCCGCTGGTTTGTGTGCATCGCGCAACGAGGACACCCCGCTTGCTACGCCGTCTTCCACGACACGCACCGTATCGACCACCACCTGGGTCGGTAATTGCAGCGCGCCCCGGGCCATGTGATAGGCGTTTTCCACGGCCCTGGGGACGCCACCCAGGGTATCCGGCTGGAACGTATGCGGCAGTGAAGCTCTGTCCGGATGGCGGATGTTGCTCAGGGCGGTTTCAGTGCGAGCTACCATTGGCGTTGCGCCGCCCATGCCCGCCTCTTTCAGGGCCTTGGCCTCGGCCGTGACCGACTGGTTGGCATACAGGGTCGACAGGTAAGACACCGAACCGGTTGCCGCCAGCGCCATGTTGCGCATGATATTCCCCGCGCTGAGCGTGCCGGATGCACCTTGGGGCTGGACGGCAACCGATGGTAGCGCGCCGTTCAGCGCTGCGCTCTGCACACCTGAAACAGCCTTGCTGTAGAACGCGGTGCGTACCGCCGGTTCGCGAAGGTCCAGGCCTTTGGCCAGGTCCTTGCCCAGGTCGGCATTGGCGCGGTCCGGGGTGAAGACCGGGATCTTGCGCCCGCGCGGATCGACATAGGTCGAGTTCAGCTGTGCAATGGTCTGGGTGGTGGCTGATATGGCCCCGGCGATCCCGGAGGTCACCGCTCTGGCCGACAGGGTCTGGCCATTGAGCAGATTGAAATCATTGAGCATCTGGCGTACCGCCTGCCCGCCACCAAAGGCGCCGTAGGGGATCATCTCACCCAGTGGATGGGTAGACGAAACCTGAACCTTTTTCTGATTCAAAACCGCTCGCTCGCTTGCGACGAAGGCTTTGTCCTCAGCGGCTTCCTCAGGCGTTTTTCTGACCAGTGCGCCGTTGTCGTTCTTCAACTCGAAAGGGTCGGGAATCACCGAGTCGGTATCAATACCCTTGAGCGGCACCATATTCAGCCGCTCGTTGAGGCCGGCTTTCTGAAACCCGGCCTGCACCATCGGCTTCAAGAGGTTGGTAACGCCCTCGTGAGCCACCCCGGCAGTCAGTCCTACGGCCAGGGCCCTCTTCATGCTGGCGTCGGCGCTTTTTTCGGGAACGGCATCTTTCATCGCGTCACTGGTGGCCGTGCGGATATACCCCAGGTGGAGCATGGACACCATAAACTGCGGCACCGCTGCCGCGACGATCGGACCGATCCCCTTCCAGCCGCCGACCGAGCTGCGATCAACGTTCAGCTTGTCGATCAGAGCATCCATTTGCGTGTGAGCGGCAACGGCACTCAACCGCTTGGCTTCAGGCGATTTGCAGAAGTCGACGTGCAGGTCGCTCAGCATCGCCCTGGCCGTTTCCAGCGCCTGCCTGTCCATCAGCAAAACCGGTCTGCTGTCCTCAGTGGCGCCCTCCAACTGGCTGTCCAGCGCGGCGATGCGCTCGTCCAGCACCGCGAGACTGTGGTTCAGCCCCGCTTCGATGGATTTACTCGCCCGACCGGCGTATTCGCCAAGCGCCGCTTGACTGACCGCCAGTGTGTTGCGGTCGCGCAGCCCTCCGGGGCCGAATGCCTCAGCCGTCGCGTCATGCATGAGCTGGAAGTGCTCCAGCTGGTCTGCGAGCGACCGGGCAAAGCCCTTGATCAGTTGTTCGGTCTCGGCCTTGCCTGGCAGATGCCCTGGCTCAGCGAATCGTCCGAGCATTTGCTGTAAATCGGAGCCGTGAAACTGCTGCAACGCATAACGCTCAGGCGACAAACGGGCGGCCATGACCTCGAAGGGCAGTTTTTCAGACTGCAACAGACTGCCGATCAGCAGGGCCGCGTTAGCGCTGATAGTCGGCGTGGAAGTGCCTTGTACGGTGGGCTGTTCGGCACGAAACTTCTCCAATGTCGGCAGATGTCGCGGCGCGACTGGCAGGCGAGCGGCACCGGCCGCCGAGCTTTCCGGCGCTTGCGCGGCCGACTGGCTGGCGGTCAGCGGCGGGTTGCTGCTCGGGCTTACCGCGTGTGGATGAGCCTGGGCGACAGCGGCAGACGGCTGCGGCTGGTTCGCCTGAACGATTTCGGTACTGCCTGATCCGCCGACTCGTGTGCCAATCATTGGAACCTCCCGGAACTCGCAGGAGTGTCACGCGTGGTTGCCTGAGAAGCAGGCATATTGACCGGGGCGCCCGCAGCACCCACCGGCCCCATGAAACCGTGCTCGCGCCACTCTCTGGCCAGGTCGGCAAAGGACTTCATCAGCAACAGCACGCCCTCGGCTGTCGCTCGTTCAAGGCCTATCGATCCCATCAGCAGCACTCGGCCGGTCTGGGCATTCCAGGAGAAAGCCGGGCTGTGGGCCCCCGAAAACATATGAAAGTTGATGTCCATCAACGCCAGCAAGGCGCTGTCACGATTGCGCGCGGGCAGCGCGCCCATATCCCCGTAGATGAGAATCGCACGCCCCTCGTCGCGGTCCTGATAGTGAAGGGTGAAGTCGACGTCGCTGATTTTGAAATTGGCTGACTCGTAAAAACGTTCAGGTTCGGAGATCAGACTGAGCGCGCAAATCTCACTGATAAGCGTGTGATATGCATCATTTCTGTTCATTTCACGGCCTCTGAGTGCGATGTGGGTCCACACCATTTTTTTGCTGGCGTGTACGCACTGAGTCGGAGGGCAAGGGGTTTTGGTTCCTTGGGGCGAGGTGACTCTCCAGAGCGGTGCATCGGGATCATCGTCCGTCAACGCACACAAACGGGAACCCATCCCCCCGTGTTGCCACTCACTTCCGGCAACGCCAAGGCAGAGTCCTCATCGACCTATAGAACCCGACAAGGACGCGGCGAGCAACGCCGGTAAATCCGGAAGACGACGCTGGTTCATATGTCCATCCCATCGAGGTAAAGCACCATGAGCATCGGTATCAACTCATCCACCTCCTACCAACCCGCTTCAACCCAGCTGGACTTCTCGGCGCTGAGCGGCAAGAGTCCGCAGACCAATACGTTCAGCGATGAGAGCACTGCACAGGCCGTCGACCCGAGTGCCCTGCTGTTCGACACTGCCAGACAGAAAGACGTCAGCTTCGGACAGCCCGACAATACGGTTCAAAACCCCACCGACAGCAGCGCTGCAACTGACCCTCAATCCAACGTCGTCAAGCTGCTCAGTGCACTCGTCACATCGCTGCTGCAAATGCTCATGAACCTCAATAAAAAACAGGACACGGGTCAGGACTCCAACGAGTGGCAAGACCCGTTTCAAAACGAGGGAGGACTCGGTACGCCATCGGCCGAAGGCAGTGACGGTGGTACTCAGGAGGCTTCAGGCGGTGACGAGGGCGGCGGCACAAAGGCGGCGACGGGTGGTGACGGTGGTGGCGGTACATCCCCGACCACTGAAGGTGACGGTGGTGGCGGTACATCCCCGACCACTGAAGGTGACGGTGGTGGCGGTACATCCCCGACCACTGAAGGTGACGGCGGCGGTAGTTATGTGTCGACTGGCGCAGACGGCAGCGGCGCACCTTCGACCGACAACGGAAGCGACGGCGGTGATGGTGTAACGCCTCAAGTCACCCCGCAACTGGCCAATCCCGGCCGCAGCTCGGGCAACACCACGGTTTCGGATACAACGGAATCCCTTGAGCAATCCGGTGACGTCAATGTCGTGAAAGACACCATCAAAGTCGGTGCTGGCCAGGTGTATGACGGCCACGGTGCAACCTTTACCGCCGACAAGTCGATGGGCACCGGCGATCAGGACGAACATCAGAAGCCCCTGTTCGAACTGGCCGAAGGCGCTGTGCTGAAAAACGTGAACCTGGGCGAGAACGAAGCCGACGGCATCCACGTGAATGCCAAAAACTCGGAGCAAGTCACCATTGATAACGTGCACGCCCAGAACGTCGGTGAAGACATGATCACGGTCAAGGGCGAAGGCGGCGCAAAGGTCACCAACCTGAACATCACTAACAGCAGCGCCAACGGTGCCGATGACAAGGTCATTCAGCTCAATGCCGATACCCACCTGAAAGTCGACGGTTTCAAGGCCACCGATTTCGGTACGCTGGTCCGCACCAATGGTGGCAAGCAGTTTGATGACATGAGTGTCGAGCTCAATGGCGTGGACGCGACCCATGGCAAGTTCGCACTCGTCAAAAGCGACAGTGACGATCTGAAACTGGCCACTGGCGACATCGCCATGACCGACGTCAAGCACGCCTATGACAAGACCAAGGCGTCTACCCAGCACACCGAGCTCTGATACGACGCATACATGAGAAACAAGCAAAGGGGCGCACTCCGTGGAAGGCGCCCCTTTGCTTTACCGGCTATGGGTCGAAACGCTTATGAGCGCCCTGGCTGGAACGGCACCGCGCTCGGTGAACCCGCTGCAATGCCACCCTCTTCGATGTCCGGCTCACGAGCATTGCGACGACGTAATGTGTCAAGCAAGGATGCCCCCGTCGCAGCAATCGCCTCACCACTCGCGTCAATGCCCGCCTTGGCCAGCTTGACAGTCTGGTCAGCTACATAGCTGGTCGAACTCGACGCCGCCGATTTGACCGTATCCTGCAAGAACGACTCAGCTTTTTTCACCGCGGGATCGGTTGCGACCGCTGCGGTGGTCCAGGCCGCAAAAACGCCTGCCGAGGCGGCCATATTGGTCAGTTGGCTGACCGCCGCCTTGGTGGCCGGATCAGTGATATTTTTGGTCGCCATCTCCTGCAATTTGCCCACGCCGGCAAAGCCGCCTGCCAGGGCCAGCCCGTTTTGCGCCAGACCGGTGGCCGACACCAGGCTTCTCACCGCTTTCAGGCCGTCGGTGGCGACGTCCAGCGGCAGGCCAGCCACCCGCTTGCCTGCGTTCAGCGCCGCGCCGGAGTAGCTGGCTGACTTGATCGCTTTGTAAGCCACGAGCCAGTCGGTTTCTTCACTCAAGTCTGCCTTGGGTTCCTGGTCCTTGATGCCGAGCACGAACGCACCGCCGCGCAAGTGATCACGCGCCTGCACACTGTGCATACGATTGCCGAACCCCGCGTTGGCCGCCAGGCCACCTGCCGCCGACACGCTGATGTCGACCGCACCCTGCACGGCGGGTCTGGATGCCAGTGCTGGCGCCAGCACGGTACGCACCGCATTTCGCGCGCTGTAAGCCTGGATGGCAATACCCAGATCCACCGCCTGACGCATGACACCCGGCGAATGACGCTTCACGGAAGCCGCCATCGCATCATGCAGTTTCTCAGGCGGGGTACTCAGGTAGTGCAGGTTGCCCGTGGCGCGATTCATGACCGTAGTGCCGACCTGATCCATGATCCCGGACAGCGCCCCGGACACAAATGGCGTCAGGGGTTTGAGCGGCATCGGCAGCCAGTCGCCCTTGTTGATGGCAGGCTGCATGTATTGCAGCACCGACGCAGCGGCAAACGGCGTGGCGCGCAGCGTGATCGAAGCGGTGGTTGCCATCCTGTCGAACTTCTCCGCCTTGGCGAAGGTGTCGGCAATGGTGGCAGGCGTTTCGCCCTCGTCCAGCAAGCGTCTGGCGCGAGCATCGATGATGTTGTCGAGTTGCTCGTTGTGCGCATGAACGGCATCCTGATCGACGGCCGACTCACTCAACGGCAGTTTGTGCGCAGCGAATACATGATCTTTCAGGTAATCGGTAATGGCTTGCAGATTAGCGTGTTCGGCAGGGCTGAGCTCGCGTACGGAACTGGAGGCCAATGATTGCGATGCGGAATAAAAGCGCTCCAGCTCGATGCTGGGCTGCGAGCTGCAGGTTCGGTTGATGTGCATTGAAACTCCCTCTCTATTGCTTAAGTTGCGTAGCAACGCGCCGAGACGAGTCTGGCCGGACGACTTGCTTGCGAACAGGCAAGGCAATGAGGCGTCGGTCCGAGAGTGATAGCAATTGCAAACGTCCGGGGGCCCGTCAGCGAAGAGGACCGACAAGGCTGTGTGGTCGCAACAGTGCCGGGGGTTCCAGCTGTTGGTAGGGGTCGCCATGGTCAAGACAGGCGTGACTGTTTCGCCACCATGGAGAATTAAGCGAGCTTTAAGCCTCGGTCAGTAAGTTTGCGGCGTGGTGTGTTGATTGACCGCGCCAAACCCCTTCCAACCCAGCAAAGGAGTGCCGCAATGTCTGGTCCTTTTGAAAAAAAATGGCGGTGCATCAGCAGAACGGTCACCTACGTTGGCTGGTCATTGTTCTGGCTTCTGCTCTGGGACGTGGCCGTGACCATGGACTTCATGTTGATCCAGGGTGCGGGGATAGATCTCCCGCTGATGCCGCTTACGCTGTTGTGCTCGGCGCTTATCGTACTGATCAGCTTTCGCAATTCCAGCGCCTACAACCGCTGGTGGGAAGCGCGCACGCTATGGGGCGCGATGGTCAACAGCTCGCGCAGCTATGGCCGCCAGGTACTGACCTTGATTGAAGGCAGCGCCAATGAACGTGGCAACCCGGTGAAAGAAGTATTGTTCAATCGTCACGTGGCTTACCTGCGGGCACTGCGCGCTCATCTGAAAGGCGATGTCAGCACAGCAAAACTCGAAGGGCTGTTATCGCATTCCGAGATTCAACGCGCGCGTGAGAGCAATAACTTTCCCAATGACATTCTCAACGGCTCGGCAGCCATGATCTCCGAAGAGTTTGCCGGAGGGCGAATCGACAGCATCCGCCTGGCGCGACTGGAGTCGACCATGGTCGAACTGTCCAACTGCCAGGGCGGCATGGAGCGCATCGCCAATACGCCGCTGCCCTACCCGTACGTCTATTTTCCCAGACTGTTCAGTACCCTGTTCTGCATCATCATGCCGCTGAGCATGGTGACCACCCTGGGCTGGTTCACCCCGGCAATCTCGACGGTCGTCGGCTGCATGCTGCTGGCAATGGACCGCATCGGTACTGACCTGCAAGCCCCGTTCGGCGCCAGCCAGCACCGGATTCGCATGGAAGACCTGTGCAACACCATCGAAAAGAATCTGCGCTCGATGTTTGATGCACCGGCCAGGCAAAGTCTGGTAATTGACTCGCAAGACCAGCAGGGCAGCGCCTGGCAACCGCATCGACTGGTCGTTTAGAGCGTTTGACTGGCGTGCCGATGTCCCAGCGTTGGCACGTCATGCGAGACGCTCGGCATCACATTGCAGGACCATAGACAGTGTGGTTCAGAACACAAATCCCTGCCCCAGTTCGCTTTCCATCCATTCAAGAAATCGCCTGACTCTGGGGAAGCTGGAGTGCGCCTTGGGGAATACCAGATGGTGCGCTGCAACCGGTGCAGTCAGGGCGTGGGGAGCGACTTCGATCAGTTCCCCCGTGGCCAGGTACTTTTGCGCCAGCAGCGTACTTTCCAGCGCAAAACCCAATCCATGACTGGCCGCTTCGAGTGTCATGTATGAACGGTCAAAACTCAGCGCGTAGGGTTTTTCCGGGCGAGCCAAGCCATGCCGGGCAAACCATTCAGGCCACTTCAACAAGGTGGCCTCGGAGAGAATCAGTTCGCGGTCGAGCAAGCCTGCGGCGCTCTCTATCGGGCGGCGCGCCAATAATTGCGGGGACGCCAGCACAGCAAACTTCTCATCACGCAAGGTGCGCACTTCATAGCTCGGCCAGTTCGGCCTGCCATGGCGGATATCGACGTCGATCTTGTCCCTGCTGAAATGCAGCGACTCGTAGGAACACGACAGGTTGATCTGAATGTCCGGGTGGCTTACCCGAAAGGCTTCCAGCCTCGGCATCAGCCACAGCAGCCCGAAACTGGGCGCAGAATGCAGACGCAGGCAATCGAGGCTGACATCGCTGGTGGCACGCTCGGTGGCGACAGTGAGGCTGTGCAGCACTCCAGAGACATCTTTCAGATACTGCTCGCCCACCGGTGTGAGGGTCACACCACGGGCGGCCCGAACGAACAACTGGCGGCCAATCAAGGCCTCCAGCCGGGCCAGTTGGTGGCTGACGGCCGACGGCGTCAGGTCCAGCACTTCGGCGGCCCTGGCCAGATTGCCGAAGCGCGCCGTCTGCTCGAAGGCCTGAAGTGCTTTCAGCGGTGGCAGGCTCAGAGGTGCATCGTCATCAGGCCGCATGAATGCTCCGCTGTGTCCGATTATTTGAATTTCGTTCATTCAACCACTCACCGGCCGAATTGACGAGAGGTGAATTTTTTTCAGCATCCAGTGATTTTTGCGGCATTGCTCAGGACCGGCACCGGGAACACTCTGAAGTCATCGATCACCCGAATCGAACCCATAACAATAATCAGAGGTACCTCTCATGCTACTTCAAGGCAAAATTGCTGTGATCACTGGCGCCGCGTCGGCGCGCGGTATCGGTCGCGCAACCGCGATCACTTTCGCCAGCCACGGCGCACGCGTGGTGATCATCGATCTCGACGAGTCCGCGGCACGCGATGCCGCCGCCGCACTGGGCGAAGGTCATCTGGGCCTGGCAGCCAACGTCGCCGACGAAAAACAGGTTCACGAGGCCGTCAGCAAAGTCATCGCGCACTACGGTCGCATTGACATCCTGGTGAATAACGCCGGTATCACTCAGCCCATCAAGACTCTGGACATCCGCCCTTCCGATTACGACAAGGTGCTCGACGTCAGCCTGCGCGGCACCTTGCTCATGTCGCAGGCAGTGATCCCGACCATGCGGGCCCAGTCCTCGGGCAGTATCGTGTGCATGTCTTCGGTTTCCGCCCAGCGCGGCGGCGGCATTTTCGGCGGGCCTCACTACAGCGCAGCGAAAGCCGGCGTACTGGGCCTTGGCAAGGCAATGGCCAGAGAATTCGGCCCCGATCAGGTACGTGTCAATTCCATTGCCCCCGGCCTGATCCATACCGACATCACGGGCGGTCTGATGCAGGACGAGCGACGTCACGCGATCATCGATGGCATCCCGCTGGGCCGTCTGGGCGCAGCGCAAGATGTGGCCAATGCCGCGCTGTTTCTGGCCAGCGACCTGTCGTCCTACCTCACCGGTATTACGCTGGATGTGAACGGCGGCATGCTGATCCACTGATCGCGAGTGGACGGGCTGGCAAACAGCCTGTGTTTGTTCTGGATCGACGATACGCCAGGCGGTTGCCTGGCGGTCTATAAAAACAAGAGATCAGACCATCATGATAACCACCATGACTCTCGACGCGGTTTCGACCACGCGCGCCAATGCCTACCGCAAGACCGCCTGGCGACTGATGCCGTTCCTGATGCTGTGCTACCTGTGCGCGTACCTGGACCGCGTCAATGTCGGCTTCGCCAAGCTGCAGATGATGAACGACCTGGCCTTCAGCGAAACCGTCTACGGGCTGGGGGCAGGCATGTTTTTCATCGGCTATTTCCTCTGTGAGGTGCCCAGCAACCTGATCCTGCACCGGGTCGGCGCAAGACGCTGGATCGCCCGTATCATGATCTCCTGGGGGATCATTTCCGCGCTCTTCGCCTTTGTCGAAACCGCCTGGCAGTTCTACGCCCTGCGCTTTCTGCTCGGAGTGGCGGAAGCCGGTCTGGCACCCGGTCTGCTGCTGTACCTGACGTACTGGTTCCCCTCTTATCGCCGCGCGCGCATGACCGTGCTGTGGTTCATCGCCATCCCGCTGTCCGGCATGATCGGCGGCCCGCTGTCCGGCTACATCATGACCCGCTTCGCAGGCGTTCATGGCTGGGCCGGCTGGCAATGGATGTTCGTCCTCGAAGCGATCCCGACGGTGATCGTCGGCTTGCTGGTACTGAGCTATCTGAAGGATGGCGTGCATCAGGCGACATGGCTGTCCGCTGAAGAGAAGGAACTGGTCAACAAGGAGCTGCAAGAGGACAACAGCCAGAAAGTGGTACACGCGTCGGTAGGCGCCTTCATTCGTGACAGGCGTCTGTGGTTGCTGGCGTGCATCTACTTCTGCGTGGTGATGGGCCAGTACGCGATCACCTTCTGGCTACCGACGCTGATTCGCAATGCAGGCGTTTCCGACCCGCTGCATATCGGCCTGATGACCAGCCTTCCCTACCTGTGCGCAATCGTCGTGATGCTGTTGATGGGGCGCAGCGGCGACAAGCATCGAGAACGCCGCTGGCACCTGGTCGGCCCGATGATCGCAGGCGCCCTCGGGCTCAGCCTGGCAGCGCTGTTCGGCGGCAATCTGCTGCTGTCGGTGCTCAGCCTGTGCCTCGCCGCAGCGGGCATTCTCTCGGCATCGTCGCTGTTCTGGATGTTGCCCACCACCCTGCTGGGCGGGGTATCGGCAGCCGCCGGGATCGCTGGAATCAACAGCTTCGCCAACCTCGCGGGCTTCTGTTCGCCCTATCTGATCGGCTGGATCACCACCACGACCGGCTCAAGCGCCATCGGCATGTACCTGATTACCGGCGTGCTGTTCATCGGCGCGTATCTGGTACTGCGCATCCCTGCCGCCTCGGTCAATCGTTGAGTCAACGGAGTAATCACCATGACAGCCACTACTTTATCTGCGCCTTCCACCTCGCTGGCGCAGCGTGCTCATAACATTCGCCGACACGCGTTACGCATGGGCCAGGTTCAGGGCCAGGGTTATGTCGGACAGGCGCTGGGCGCTGCGGACCTGCTCGCCGCGTCCTATTTTCACGCGCTGAACTACCGCCCTGAAGACCCTGAATGGGAACAGCGCGACCGTTTTTATCTGTCGATCGGCCACTACGCCATTGCGTTGTACGCGGCGTTGATCGAGGCCGAAATCATCCCGCTCGATGAGCTGGAAACCTACGGCTCCGACGACAGCCGACTGCCCATGTCTGGCATGGCCACCTACACCCCCGGCATGGAAATCACCGGCGGCTCACTGGGTCATGGGCTGGGCATTGCGGTGGGGGCCTGCCTGGGCTTGAAGCGCAAGAACTCCAGTGCCTTCGTCTACAACCTGCTGTCGGATGGCGAGCTGAACGAAGGCTCCACCTGGGAAGCGGCCATGTCCGCCTCGCACTGGAAGCTGGACAACCTGATTGCGATCATCGATGTGAATAATCAGCAGGCCGATGGCCACTCCAGTGAAGTACTGGCTTTCGAACCCATTGTCGATCGCTGGCAGGCGTTTGGCTGGTTTACCCAACGGGTCGATGGCAACGATCTGGAGGCGCTGGTCACAGCCTTCGACAACGCGCGCCAGCACGACGGTACGCAGCCCAGGGTGATCATCTGCGACACAAAAATGGGCAAGGGCGTGGCGTTTCTGGAAACCCGTGAAAAGACCCACTTCATCCGTGTGGATGAGCATGAATGGGACGTCGCACTGAATAACCTCGACGAGGGGAAAACCGTATGAGCTCTGCCAATTACACACCGACTCCGTCCAGCGCCACGAAGAAAAAACTGACCACCTCGGCGATGATCGCATCTATCGCGTCGGAGGGTCAGGCCACTCGCCCGGCTCCGTTCGGCCATGCATTGGCGGCGCTCGCTGAGCAACGTCAGGACATCGTCGGGCTGTCGGCTGACCTGTCGAAATACACAGACCTGCATATCTTCGCCAAGGCGCATCCCGAACGTTTCTATCAAATGGGCATGGCCGAACAGTTGCTGATGAGCGCAGCGGCCGGCATGGCCCGAGAAGGTTTTGTACCGTTTGCGACCACTTATGCGGTGTTCGCCTCCCGACGCGCGTATGACTTCATCTGTATGGCGATTGCCGAAGACAACCTCAACGTCAAGATCGTCTGCGGTCTGCCGGGCCTGACCACCGGTTACGGGCCCAGCCATCAGGCCACCGACGACCTGGCGATCTTTCGCGCCATGCCCAACCTGATGATCGTCGACCCCTGTGATGCACTGGAAATCGAACAGGCCGTACCGGCGATCGCAGCGCATCAGGGCCCGGTGTACATGCGCCTGCTGCGCGGTAATGTGCCGTTGGTGCTGGACGAGTACGGTTACACATTCGAGATCGGCAAAGCCAAAACACTGCGCACTGGCAACGACGTGCTGATCATTGCCACCGGCCTGATGACCATGCGCGCACTGGAAGCGGCCAAGCAGCTGCAGGCCGACGGTATCGACGTGGCAGTGCTGCACGTACCCACCATCAAACCGCTGGACGAACAGACCATACTCGCTGAAGCCAGAAAGCCGGGCCGGCTGGTGGTGACGGCCGAAAACCATTCGGTCATTGGCGGGTTGGGCGAGGCAGTGGCGACGGTGCTGCTGCGCAATGGCGTGACGCCCACGTTCAGGCAGATCGCCTTGCCGGACGCTTTTCTCGACGCTGGCGCGCTGCCTACACTGCATGACCGTTATGGCATTTCCACGCCCGCCGTCTGTACGCAAATCAAGGCGTGGCTTTAAGCACTGGCCGGCGCAGGGGCTGATCTCCCTGCGCCTCGGGAGCACGTATTGAACGCCAATGAATTACTGGACCCGGCCTATCGTTGGTTCATGGACGAGCCGTCGAGCAACTGGACGCTGCACACCCTTGCCGACATCAGGGCTCGCGTCAGCGCCACTTGGGCCACCGCCGCCACAGCGCGCGGCGAGCAACACTGGACCTCCTCCGATCCGGACAATGGCATCAGGCTATGTGTTTATCGCCCGGACCTTTCACACCCTCACACCGACCTCCCGGTCATTTTGTATATCCATGGCGGCGGCTTTGTACTGGGCAGCCCGGAGATGGCCGATGATGACCTCGCAAAGCTGACCGTCGAGCTCCAGGCAATCGTCATTGCCGTCGATTACCGGCTTGCCCCCGAGCATCCGTTCCCGATCCCGCTGGAGGACTGTTACGCAGCGCTGGAATGGATATTCTGCAACGGAGCGGCGCAGGGCATGAACACCAGCAATCTGGTGATCATGGGCCACAGCGCCGGCGGCGGGCTTGCTGCCGCGCTCGCCCTGCTGGCAAGAGACAGAGGTCTGCGGACCATCGCTGGCCTGGTGCTGATCTACCCGATGCTGGATCACCGCACAGGCACGCCCGACACTCCGCCAACCAACCCGACTACCGGCACTTTCAGCTGGTCGCGTCAGGCCAATCATTTTTGCTGGGAGTGCCTGCGCGGTGCCTACGCAGTAGACGATGATCGCAAGGCCCTGTTCTCCCCCGCACTGGCCACCGACCTGAGCGATCTACCCCCCACTTTCATCTGCGTTGGCGCACTCGATCTGTTTCTGGAAGAGGACCTGGCATTCGGGCTGACCCTGTCGCGCTCGGGGGTGCCGGTGGAATTGCATGTCTACCCGGGCGTGCCGCATATGTTCGATCAGCTGCCAGGCGAACAGACCGCGCAGGCAACGCAAGATATTGCCCGGGCCGTGTGCAGGATGATCGCCGCAGGGTTATGCGACTAGAATGACGCGCATGTTGCGGTAATGATCGCGAGTGCCATTTCAATGATGGGCTGAATGTGCTTGGTTGACAGGTTCGCGCTGGGTATGGGCTCACCTCTGTTCAGGAATGCACAGCTTACGACTGGAAAAGGATACGCCTCGATGCTAGCCACGAAACTTCACCTCCTGTGCGTCAAGATCGCATCCGGTAAATCGACACTGGCGGCTGAGCACTCAGCGATCTGCTGCGTAAAGACTCAGTGGCGGACGCCACCACACAACGATGCCTGCCATATGAACCTTCGGCCGATATGGCGCTCACTTTATAGGTCGCCTTGTCTCATCGCCGAAAGGAATTCGCATGCTTTCGACCTCACCATCGACCCCTCTTGCCAGCCCTGTCGAGCGTGAGCTCAGTCTACGCGCGGTACTTACCGGGGTTGTGCTCGGTATTCTGTTGACGCCTTCCAATGTGTACGCCGGGTTGAAGATCGGCTGGTCGTTCAACATGTCGATCATTGCGCTGTTGATCGGTTATGCGATCTGGCAAGGGCTGTCGAAGCGCTCTTCCGGGCAGCTGCCGTGGACGCTGCATGAGAGCAACATCAATCAGACTGTCGCCTCCGCCGCTGCGTCGATCATTTCCGGCGGGCTGGTCGCGCCGATTCCGGCTTATACCCTGCTGACGGGTCAGCAACTGGATGCCATCCCGATGATCGCCTGGGTTTTCTCGGTGAGCTTTCTGGGGATCTGGATTGCCTGGTATTTGCGCCCGTCACTGCTCAATGACGCATCGCTGAAATTCCCCGAAGGCATGGCCACTCTGGAAACCCTCCTGCACATCTACAATCACGGCCGTGAAGCTGCGACGCGCCTGAAGGTGCTGCTCAGTACCGCGTTGCTGTCAGCGCTGGCCAAGTGGGTCGACACGTTCATATGGGCGTTCCCGCGCTGGTCGCCGAGCGCTCAGTTGGAGCGCCTGACTTTTACCGCTGACCCTTCGCTGCTGCTGGTGGGGTTTGGGGCGATTATCGGTATTCGCGTCGGCCTGACCCTGCTGATCGGTGCCTTGCTGGCCTGGGGTGGCCTGGCGCCGTGGCTGCTGGAACAGGGGCTGGTGACGTTACCGGCCGACAGCAGCGGCCCGCAGTTCGCCGCGCTGGTGGAATGGTTGCTGTGGCCGGGCGTGAGCCTGATGGTTTGTTCGACGCTGGCCTCATTGGCCATCCGTCTGTGGACACTGCACGCCTCCACCAAGGCCAGCGGCGGGACGCCCTGGTCAATGCCCAAGCCCGGGCCGGCCGCCGGGTTTGCGCTGGCGATCCTGTTGGTGGTCAGCCTGCAGGCACTGTTGTTCGGTATCAATCTGTGGATGGCCTTGCTGACCATTCCTCTGGCGATCTGCCTGGCGGCCGTTGCGGCGCGCGTGGTCGGTGCCACGGGTATTCCGCCCATCGGCGCAATCGGGCAGTTATCGCAATTGAGCTTCGGCATCGTCGCGCCCGGTCAGTTGCCGATCAACCTGATGAGCGCCAACACAGCCGGCGGTTCAGCCGGGCAATGCACCGATTTGATGAACGATTTCAAGGTAGGCCGGGCGATCGGCGCCACGCCGCGCAAGCAATTGATTGCCCAGACACTGGGGATTTTCGTCGGCAGTATCGTCGGGGTTCTGGCTTATATGGCGCTGATCCCGGACCCGCAATCGATGCTGCTCACCGAGGAGTGGCCAGCCCCGGCGGTGGCGACCTGGAAAGCCGTGGCGCAGACCCTGACGCACGGTCTGGATTCGCTGTCGGCGAGCATCCGCTGGGCGATTTTCATCGGCGGTCTGGCCGGCTTGCTGCTGGGTATCCTCGACAGCACACTGCCCGCGCATCGCGCCCGGTACCTGCCCAGCGCCGCAGCACTGGGCCTGGCCTTCGTGCTTCCCGCCTCGGTGTCGTTGATGATGGCGCTCGGTGCAGTGCTCACCTGGCTGGTGAACTGTCGCTGGCCGTCACTGACCGAACGCTTTGCCATCACCGCAGCGGCTGGCCTGATTGCCGGCGAGAGCATTACCGGCGTCGGTGCGTCGTTGTGGCAGATGGTTGAGAACGGCGGGTAGGCATAGGCATGGCGCGACAGGCAAACTGCTATGATTCGCGCCTGTGCAAACGAGTTGAAGAACATGAATCGTCGCAAGAAAATCCAGCAGTTGCTCAAGGCCCATGCCAAAAAGGCCAGCGCCAAACTGGCCCCGCAAAGCAAAGACAAATACATCAGCAAGGCCGACCGCTTGAAGCTGGCGGCCGAAGCGGATCAGGACTCGACCCGCCCGTCTGAAGGCTGATCCTCCATGTCAGCGCCATCGTGAGACGCTCTGCGTCCTCTTGGCGACGCAGAGCGTCGAGAACTGCATCCCCACGCGGAGCGTGAGGAACGATCAGCCCGAATATCGTGCGACGCTCTGCGTCGTATGCCGTTCCGGACGCTCTGCGTCCTCTTGCGACGCAGAGCGTCTAGAACTGCATTCCCACGCTGGAGCGTGAGGAACGATCATCTCAACTATCGTGCGACGCTCTGCGTCGTATGCCGTTCCGGACGCTCTGCGTCCTCTTGCGACGCAGAGCGTCAAGAACTGCATCTACACTCTGAAGCGTGAGGAACGATCATCTCAATTATCGTACGACGCTCTGCGTCGTATGCCGTTCCGGACGCTCTGCGTCCTCTTGCGACGCAGAGCGTCGAGAACTGCATTCCCACGCGGAGCGTGAGGAACGATCATCGCAACTATCGTGCGACGCTCTGCGTCGTATGCCGTTCCGGACGCTCTGCGTCCTCTTGCGACGCAGAGCGTCGAGAACTGCATTCCCACGCTGGAGCGTGAGGAGCGATCAGCCCGAATATCGTGCGGCGCAAGCGCTTCAGGCACGGCGGTTACTTGGCAAAGGAATATTCGCCGCCCTGCTCCAAAGCCTTGCGGTACGCAGGTCTGCCCTGCAGTCTTTCAACCCATGCGGTCACATTCGGGTAGGACTGCAGCATTCCCTGGGCCTTGGCGAACTCGCCAATGAAGCTCATCTGAATGTCCGCGCCGCTCAGCTCGTCGCCAAGCAGATATGGCGTCAGCCCCAAAGCCTCATTCAGATAGCCCAGATAGTTGGCCAGCTCCGACTGGATACGCGGATGCAGCGGCGCGCCCGCGTCACCCAGGCGTCCGACGTACAGGTTGAGCATCAGCGGCAGAATCGCCGAACCTTCAGCAAAATGCAGCCATTGCACGTATTCGTCGTAAGTAGCGCTGGCAGGGTCCGGCTGCAGGCGACCGTCGCCATGGCGGCGAATCAGGTAGTCGACAATGGCACCGGACTCAATGACGACGTGCGGACCATCTTCGATGACAGGTGATTTGCCCAGCGGATGCACCGCCTTGAGCTCGGGTGGCGCAAGGTTGGTTTTCGGGTCGCGCTGATAACGTTTGATTTCGTAGGGCAGGTCGAGCTCTTCGAGCAGCCACAAAATACGCTGCGAACGTGAGTTGTTCAGGTGATGGACAGTGATCATGTCGGGCTCCGCCGGGTGAGAGTGTCTAAAAAAGACTGCGCTACCACCCCGGAGTGCCCTGAAATGATTTTACGTTCGATGAACGTACCCGACTCGCTCAGGCGCCTCTGTCACTCGAAGCACCCGCTGGTTCGCCACGAAGCTCGCGTTCCACTGCCGCTTTATCAATGACCGACCAGACCCCGACGATCTTGCCATCACCAAAGACTGAGTCTCAATGACGGAAAAAGAGACAAATCCAGTCATCAGGACAAGAAAAAGTTAATCGTTTCAGCAGCCCCATGCTCAAGGCTTTCGCCAAAAATGCAATCCTGAGTGGGGTTGTAGGGAACTAGCGCGACCGACATCGCCCTAAGCGTGACATCCATGTACTGGCGCAACGCTGGTTTCAAGCCAAGGACTTCAGATTCATGTCTTCTAGTAGCACCTCAGCAGCGGCGGGTCAGCAAGGCCGGCAACGCGCTGCATCGAATCGACTCATCTTTATCTCCGTGCTTGTGGCGACCATGGGCGCGCTGGCGTTCGGGTATGACACTGGCATCATCGCCGGCGCCCTGCCGTTCATGACCCTGCCCGCCGACCAGGGCGGCCTGGGTCTGGATGCGTACAGCGAAGGGATGGTTACCGCGTCACTGATTGTCGGCGCCGCGTTCGGCTCGCTTGCCAGCGGCTATATCTCCGACCGCTTCGGACGCCGCCTCACATTACGCCTGCTGTCAGTGCTGTTCATCGCCGGCGCACTGGGCACCGCCATTGCACCGTCCATTCCGTTCATGATCGCCGCGCGCTTCGTGCTGGGTATCGCGGTGGGCGGCGGCTCTGCAACAGTGCCGGTGTTCATCGCCGAGATCGCAGGCCCGTCACGGCGTGCGCGGCTGGTCAGCCGAAACGAACTGATGATCGTCAGCGGCCAGTTGCTCGCCTATGTGCTGAGTGCGGTCATGGCCGCCTTGCTGCATACACCGGGGATCTGGCGTTACATGCTGGCAGTCGCCATGGTGCCAGGGGTGTTGCTGCTGGTAGGTACGTTCTTCGTACCCGCGTCGCCACGCTGGCTGGCCTCCAAAGGCCGTTTCGACGAAGCGCAGGACGTGCTGGAGCAACTGCGCCCCAGCAAACAGGACGCACAGCGCGAAGTCGACGAGATGAAGGCGCAGGACGAAGAAGCTCGTCATCGTCCCAAAGCAAGAGAATTGCTGCGTCAGCGCTGGGTCATCAAGTTGCTGCTGATCGGTGTAGGTCTGGGCTTTACCGCGCAGTTCACCGGGGTGAACGCGTTCATGTACTACACGCCGATCATTCTCAAGAACACCGGGATGGGCACCAACGCTGCGTTGACGGCGACGATCGGCAACGGCGTGGTGTCAGTCATCGCGACCTTGCTGGGCATCTGGGCCATCGGCCGCTATGGGCGTCGGCATTTGCTGATGACCGGTCTGGTCATCGTCATTCTGATGCAGGCAGCACTCGGTTGCGTGTTGCAGTTCATGCCGCAGAACATGACCCAGAGCTATACCGCCCTGGCCTGCATTCTGGTGTTTCTGCTGTTCATGCAGATGTGCATCTCGCCGGTCTACTGGCTGCTGATGTCAGAACTTTTCCCGATGCAGGTGCGCGGTTTGCTGACCGGCACGGCCGTATCGATGCAGTGGTTGTTCAACGCATCGGTAGCGTTCACTTTCCCGATCGCAGTCGATACCATCGGCAACCCGACGTTCTTCATCTTCGCCGCCATCAACATTGGCTCGTTGATTTTCGTGTTCCTGTGCCTGCCGGAAACCAAGGGCAAGTCGCTGGAGCAGATCGAAAAGCATCTGAAGAAAGAGCTGTAACGGCGACCGGATGAGGCCATCAACGGCCTCATCTACCCTCCAGGCAGATCAGCGCACCAGCATCGAAGCTGCTGCCGCGACCATGATTGCCGCCGCACCGCGAAACAGTTTTCTTTGCGCACGCTCACTCGACAGCAAATGTCGAATGCGCAAGGCGGCAAATATGAACACGGCCCCGACCGCCAGCAGTACCAGCACCGTCAGCGGCACCAGAACCAGCCCCCATGTCTGCAAAGAGACCGTTTCAAGATTGATGACCAACGGCAAAAGCGCCAGATAAAAGGCAATGGTCTTGGGGTTGCCCAAGGTAATGGTCAGTCCGGACGCGGCCGCGGACAGCAACTCTTTTTTCTTCGCTGATTTTCCGATTTCTATGGCTTGATGATCTGCGAACCAGAACTGCCAGGCCAGGTAGCACAGATAAATCGCGGCCCCCCATCGCACTACCTGAAACAACGCATTGAAGTGTTCGGCAATCATGGCAAGGCCAAATACTGCAAATGAAAGATAGGTCAGGTCACCGAGGATCAGCCCGGACAGCAGGCAAAAGCCTGACACCGCCCCGCCGCTGACACTCCGTGCGACCAGCGCTGCCATACCGGGGCCAGGAATGGCGGCGGCAATACCCAACGCTGCCGAATACGTAAGAACCTGAGTCAGATCAAGCATGTTGCACTCCTTGAGACTTGACGCTGATTAATGAGCTTGCTTGAGATCCAGAAGGCAAACCCCTGTGTCGAAAAATATTACGTGTTTCCACGCGGAAAGAATCATCTGTTCTTACTAGCTGGATGGCTAAAACCGGTATAAATTTCCTGCAACATGAGGAGTAACGGTATTTATGACCCAACCGACATTAAGCCCGATAGATGTAAGGATCCTCACGGCGCTGCAGCAGGATGGCCGTATCACCAACCAGACCCTGGCCGACCAGATCGGCATGTCTGCCTCGCCCTGTTGGCGACGGGTCAGGCAGCTGGAAGAACATCGCTATATCCAGGGTTACAGAGCCGTACTGGACCGCCGCAAGATCGGGCTTGGCGTCATGGTGTTCATTCGTATCAGCATCGACAGTCATAGTGAGGCCGAGGCCAGAAAATTCGAGAAGGAAGTCATGCAGCTGGAAGATGTAGTGGCGTGCTACAGCATCGGTGGCGATGCGGACTTCCTGCTTCAGGTCGTAGCGCCCGATCTGGATTCCTTTGCTGACTTCGCCATGACCGTGGTCAGACGATTACCCGGCATCAAGGAAATGCAGAGCATGTTCGTCCTCAAGGAAATAAAACCGTTCGTCTCGTTCCCGGTAAAGCAGCCCGCATAGCATAAATGCGTGCATCGGCATCAATGACTGCACGCCCATCATTTCAAATAAAGGAATAGCCATGCCCACGACCGAGCCAGCCACCGTGACCTTCACCAGCGCCATCCCGATCCTGCGGATGTTCGATGAACGCAAAGCGCGTGAGTTCTATATCGACTTTCTCGGTTTCAGCATCGAATTCGAACACCGCTTCGAAGCGGATCTGCCGTTGTATCTAGGCATCAGCCGTAACGGGCTGAACCTGCACCTCTCCGAGCATCACGGTGACGCCTGTCCAGGTGCGGCGGTGTTCATTCCGACGCAGAACATCGAGCAATTGCGCGATGAGCTGATCGGCAAGCAGTACGGCTATGCCCGCCCGGATATTGTTCAGCAAGGCTGGGGGAAGGTACTGGAAGTCTGCGACCCGTTCGGTAACCGGCTCAGGTTCTGCGAGAGCTGAGAAACCCGCATTGATGTCAGCCGTGCGGCGATACTATTCGCCCTGCGGCTGACACGACCCATCTTTGTGCACACAGACGCATTCAAGCGCACACATGACGCATGATTGCAGCGCAACTCACCGCCAATAGCCAGTAATCCCGCCGTAAATCGCCCTCCGGCCGACGTTGGCCCATAACGTGCAAACGCGTCAGTTCATCTTGTATACATGAATGAACACCACCATGACCGCACTCGATATTCCTGAACTTCAGTCGGCGCTCCGCTCCGGCGAAACCACGCTGACGACTCTGGTGCATACCCTGACTGCGCATATTGATGCGGATGACCGGGCAGAGGTCTGGATTCATCGCGTTCCCCTGGCACAGCTTGTCGAGCGGGCAAAGGCGCTGGAGGGCATCGCCGAAGAAATGGGCGATGCGCTGTATGACCGGTTGCCGCTGTTCGGCGTGCCCTTTGCGGTCAAGGACAATTTCGACGTGGCGCAGATGCCGACCACGGCTGCCTGCCCGACGTTCGCCTACGTACCCGAGGACAATGCTCACGTTGTGCAGCTGCTGCTCGACAGCGGCGCAATCCTGATGGGCAAGACCAATCTCGATCAATTCGCCACAGGCCTGGTGGGCGTCCGCTCGCCTTACGGCGCGGTACGCAATGCGCATGATCCGGCCTACGTCAGTGGCGGTTCGAGTTCCGGTTCGGCAGTGGCGGTAGCGCGTGGCTACGTCAGTTTTGCACTGGGCACGGACACCGCAGGTTCAGGCCGCGTGCCAGCCGGCTTCAACGGCATCGTCGGGCTCAAGCCCAGCCTTGGCCTGTTCAGCAGCCGCGGGGTCGTGCCTGCCTGCCGCACGCTGGACTGCCCATCCATCTTTGCCAACGATGTGATGCAAGCCTGGCAGGTGGCGCAGGTCATTGCAGCTTACGACCCGCTGGATGCGTCCAGTGTGGCCGTGCAGGCATTGCCGGTGCAGCGCAGGGTTCGGCGTGTCGCCGTCGCGCGGCACTGCGAGTTCTTCGGCGATGAGCAGGCACAGGCGGCTTACCTCAAAACTCTGGAAGCCCTGCAAAACGACCCGCTGGTGACGGTCAGCGCTATCGAGTTCGACGTGTTCGCCGAGGCAGCTGCCCTGCTGTATCAAGGCCCGTGGGTGGCGGAACGCCGCGCTGCCATCGGCGAATTCTTCGCCAGCAACGCGGCCGACATTCATCCCGTGGTGCGCGGCATTGTGCAGAGCGCTGATTCATTCGACGCCGTGGACACGTTCAACGCGCGCTATCGCCTGGCAGAGCTGACCCGCGCTGCGCAGCAACTGCTGACCGACATCGATGTGCTGGTGGTGCCAACCGCGCCGTGCATGCCGACCATCGAAGCGGTGCTCGGCAACCCGGTCGCGCTCAACTCACAGCTCGGCTATTACACCAACTTCGTCAACCTGATGAACATGTGCGCCATCGCCATCCCGACAGATCGTCGCGCGGACGGGCTGCCTGCGGGTATCACGCTGATTGGCCCGGCCGGTGCCGATCAACGCCTGGCAGAGATCGCCGCCGCCTGGCAGTCGCTGTTCGGCCAGGCTGACCAGCGTGACGCCGTGGCAATGGCTCCCCTGCCCTATAACAGCCCGACCGTACAGGTTGCGGTCGTCGGCGCGCATCTGGTCGGCCAACCGCTCAACTGGCAACTGCTTGAAGGTGGCGCTCGCTTGCTGCGCAGCACAACCACCAGCGCGGATTACCGCCTGTATGCGCTGGCAGAAACGTCGCCGCCGAAGCCGGGACTGGTGCGCGTCGCTGAACAGGGCGCGAGCATCGAGATAGAAGTCTGGGAAATGCCGCTGAACCAGTTCGGCGCTTTCGTCGCAGCCATTCCCGCGCCACTGGGCATCGGCTCGCTGCAATTGGCCGACGGCCAGTGGGTCAAGGGTTTCATCTGTGAGCCTGGCGGCCTTGAAGGCGCGCTGGACATCACTGACTACAAAGGCTGGCGCGCCTACCGCGCCGCGCACACATCTTCCATCGCTCAATGACCCGAGGTAGCACACATGTCGAATGTTGATCGTCGCAGTTTCATCAAGTTGGCGGGCATTATCGGCCTGAGCGCAGCGCTGCCTTTCGGTCGCGCCTATTCAGCCGATGCGCCGCTGGTAGTGGGTTTTATCTACGTCGGCGCTCGCGACGACTTTGGTTACAACCAGGCCCACGCCCAGGCAGCGGCCATCATCAAGACACTGCCCAACGTCAAAGTGATCGAGGAAGAGAACGTTCCGGAAACCGTGGCCGTACAGAAGACCATGGAAGCCATGATCCGTCAGGACGGCGCCACGTTGATTTTCCCGACCTCGTTCGGCTATTTCGAACCGCATGTGGTCAAGGTCGCCAAAAAGTACCCCGACGTCCGTTTCGCGCACTGCGGCGGTCTCTGGCAGAAAGGTCGCGACCCGATGAACGCGGGGAGCTTTTTCGGTTACATCGACGAGGCGCAATACCTCAACGGGGTGATCGCCGGGCACATGAGCAAGAGCAAAAAGCTCGGTTTTGTCGCCGCCAAACCAGTGCCTCAGGTGCTGCGCAACCTCAACGCCTTCGCCATGGGTGCCCGCTCGGTCGACCCGAGCATCGTCACCACGGTGATCTTCACCGGTGACTGGTCGCTACCGGTCAAGGAAGCGGAGGCCGCCAACGGCCTGATCGACCAGGGTTGTGACGTACTGACCTGCCATGTCGACGGGCCCAAGGTCATCGTCGAGACGGCTGAAAAACGCGGCGTGATGACCTGTGGCTACCACGCCAGCCAGGCTGCGCTGGCGCCCAAGGGCTACCTGACCGGGGCCGAATGGAACTGGGAGACGCCTTATCGTGCTCACGTCGCGGCAGCCCAGAGCGGCGCGCCGATGATCAACTTCCTGCGCGGCGGGCTGAAGGAAGGCTTCGTCAAGACGTCTGCCTACGGGCCTGCGGTCACGGCCGACGCCAGGCAGAAAGCCGATGCCATCAAGGCGCAGATGATGGCCGGTCAGTTCGTGATTTTCAAAGGCCCGCTCAAGGACAACAAGGGCAACGTGGTGATTGCCGATGGTGTTGCCCAAGGCCAGACCGACATTGCTCTGGAGAGCATGAATTACCTGGTCGAAGGCGTGCTTGGCCAGCTCTGAGGAACATTCATGAGTTCATCGATAAGTCTGCGCCGCCTGGCCAGCGCGTTGTTGCCGGGGCTGCCTACGCTGCTGGCGGTGTTTTCCTCGTGCGTGCTGTTCGGGCTGTTTCTGGCGGTTCAGGGCAAGCCTGCCTGGCAGGCGCTGCACCTGGTCGGCGAAGGCGCCTTCGGCTCGTGGTTCGCCCTGGAAAACACCTTGCAACGCGCCGCGCCGCTGATGCTCACCGCGCTGTGCGTCGCCCTGCCCGCACGGGCCGGGCTGATCATCATCGGCGGTGAAGGCGCGCTGGTACTGGGCGGCCTGGCTGCCGCAGTGACACCCTTGTGGCTCAGCGATCTGCCAGCCGGTTTGATGCTTGCCTGCATGGCCGTCGCAGCAATGACCGTGGGCGCACTGTGGATTGGTCTGAGTGGCTGGATGCGCCAGCGTCGCGGGGTCAATGAAACGATCAGCAGCCTGCTGCTTTCGTACATCGCCCTGGCACTGTTCCGGCAGTTGGTGGAAGGCCCCCTGCGCGATCCGGCAAGCCTGAACAAGCCTTCGACGCCGCCGCTGGACGATGCCTATATGATCGGCACGATCAGCGACAGTTTCGAGGTGCACTGGGGACTGGTGGCGGGCGTCGTCGCCTGTCTGCTGGCGTATGTGCTGGTGCGCCACAGCGTCAAGGGTTTTGCCCTCGCCGTGGTCGGCGGCAACGTGCGGGCTGCGCTGATGATCGGCTTGCCCGTGGACCGGCTGATCATGCTCAGTTGCCTGCTGGGCGGTGCGGCGGCGGGCCTGGCCGGCATGTTCGAGGTCACCGCGGTGCAAGGCAGCGCCAACGCCGCACTGATCGCAGGCTACGGCACCAGCGGCATCCTTGTCGCCTTCGCCGCTCGCCATCATCCGCTGGCCATTATCGTCTGCGCCATCCTGCTTGGCGGGCTGGAGGCCAGTGGCGGACTGCTTCAACGACGGCTCGGTCTGCCGGACGCCACCACGCTGATTCTTGAAGGTCTGCTGTTCACCAATCTGCTGCTCTGGGAAGCCCTGGGTGGACGTATCGCCGCCTGGAAGATCAGGCTGACGGCGGCGCCTGCGCCGCTCGACAAGGGAGCACTGCAACATGGCTGATATCGACCTGACTACCTTTCTGCTCGCCCTGCTGGCCGGCGCCATCCGCGTCGGCACGCCTTTTCTGTTCGTCAGCCTGGGCGAATGCCTGACCGAGAAGAGCGGCCGGATCAACCTGGGGCTGGAGGGCATTCTGGTCGCGGGTGCCATGTCCGGATATGCCGTCGCGTGCCTGAGCGGCTCGGCGTGGCTGGGCGTCGGCGCGGCTGCCGGGGTCGGCATTCTGCTGGGCCTGCTGCATGGGCTGGCGTGCTCGTTGCCACGGGTCAACGACATCGCGTTCGGCATCGCACTGATCCTGCTCGGCACCGGCCTGGCGTTCTTTCTCGGCAAAGCCTTTATCCAGCCACAGGCGCCCATGCTGCCTTCACTGGCGCTGGGTGCCTGGAGCAGCGAAGAACGCGTGCGCTCGGCGCTGAACATCAATGTGCTGTTCTTCGTCGGTGCAGCGCTGGCGTTCGTGCTGCACTGGGGGCTGCGCACCACGCGCTGGGGGCTGATGCTGCGTCTGGTCGGCGACCATGCCGAAACCGCTCAGGCGCTGGGCTATCGACCGCTCAAGGTACGCATCGTGGCCACTGCGGTGGGCGGCGGGCTGGCCGGTATCGGCGGTGCCTATCTGTCGCTCTACTACCCCGGCAGCTGGAACGAAGGGCTGTCCAGCGGTCAGGGGCTGATGGCCGTGGCGCTGGTGATCTTTGCCCGCTGGCGCCCGTTGGCGTGTCTGTGGGCGTCGTTGCTGTTCGGCGCTGCCGGTGCCATCGGCCCGGCCCTGCAAGCGGTCGGTATCAGCACCGGCTATTACCTGTTTGCCGCAGCACCTTATGCGCTGACGCTGGTGGTGATGTACGCCACCTGTCGCCGTGGTCGCACTTTGAACGGCGCGCCGGGCGAACTCAGCCTGACGCGATGAACTGATCTTTTTTCGAGGAGACATTGCATGGCCAGTGGTCTTGGTGGTTTGAACAAGTCGCCCAATGGCGTGGTGATCGGCCTGGCGCAACTGGCGCTGCCCGATCCGCATACGCGCGAGGCGTTGTGGATGCAGACGCAGAAAGTGGTCGGCATGGTTGCCAAGGCTCGGCGCAGCAATCCGGGCATGGATCTGATCGTATTCCCCGAATACTCGCTGCACGGCCTGTCGATGAGCACGGCGCCGGAGATCATGTGCAGCCTCGACGGCCCGGAAGTCATGGCACTGCGCGAGGCGTGCAAGACGCACCGGATATGGGGCTGCTTCTCGATCATGGAAGCCAACCCGCACGGCAACCCGTTCAACAGTGGCCTGATCGTCGATGACCTTGGAGAGATCCGCCTGTACTACCGCAAGCTGCACCCGTGGGTGCCGGTCGAACCGTGGGAGCCGGGCGATCTGGGTATTCCGGTCTGCGACGGACCGCGCGGCAGCAAGCTGGCGCTGATCATCTGCCATGACGGCATGTTCCCGGAAATGGCCCGCGAGTGCGCCTACAAGGGCGCCGACATCATGCTGCGCACCGCGGGTTACACCGCACCGATCCGCCACTCGTGGAAAATCACCAATCAGAGCAACGCCTTCACCAACCTGATGCAGACCGCAAGCGTCTGCATGTGCGGCTCCGACGGCACGTTCGACTCCATGGGCGAGGCGATGTTTGTCGACTTCGACGGCACGATCATGGCCGAAGGGGGCGGCCGGGCCGACGAAATCGTCTGCTGCGAACTGCGCCCCGACCTGGTCCGCGAAGCCCGTGTGCACTGGGGCGTGGAAAACAACATCTATCAATTCGGGCATCGCGGCTATGTGGCGGTCAAGGGCGGCGCACGCGACTGCCCTTACACCTACATGCACGATCTGAGCGCAGGTCAGTACCGTCTGCCGTGGGAAGACGATGTCGTGCATACCGATGGCAGCTCGTGCGGTTTTGCGGCCCCCGAGCGCGACTTCAAACCCACCCCCGGCAGCTGGAAGGAGTAACGCCATGAGCGAACGTCATATTGCATCGGCGCCCTACCCCTGGCCCTGGAACGGGCAATTGCATGCGCACAACACGGCCTTGATCGTGATCGACATGCAGACCGACTTCTGCGGCGTCGGCGGCTACGTGGACAGCATGGGTTACGATCTGGCGCTGACCCGTGCGCCCATCGAGCCGATCAAGGCGCTGCTCGCCACAATGCGCCCGCTGGGCTTCACCATCATCCATACCCGCGAAGGTCATCGCCCGGACCTCAGTGACTTGCCCGCCAACAAACGCTGGCGCTCGCAGCGCATCGGCGCGGGAATCGGCGACCCCGGTCCGTGCGGCAAGATTCTGGTGCGTGGCGAGCCGGGCTGGGAAATCATTGGCGAGTTGGCACCGCTGCCCGGCGAAATCGTGCTCGACAAGCCCGGCAAAGGCTCCTTCTGCGCCACCGATCTGGAACTGATTCTGCGCACTCGCGGCATCGACAATCTGATCCTGACCGGCATCACCACCGACGTCTGCGTGCACACCACCCTGCGCGAAGCCAATGACCGTGGCTTCGAGTGCCTGCTGCTGGAAGACTGCTGCGGGGCGACCGACCCTGACAACCATGCGGCGGCCCTGAGCATGGTCAAAATGCAGGGTGGCGTGTTCGGTGCGGTCGGCCATTCCTCGATGCTTCGCGACCTGCTGGGAGCATGAACATGCGCGCCCCGAGCCTTGAGACGATTGGTGCGAGCAAATACTTCGGCAGTTTTTGCGCGCTCGACGAGGTGTCCTTCAAGGTCCGCGCCGGCACCGTCCATGCCCTGCTCGGCGAGAACGGCGCCGGCAAGAGTACGCTGGTCAAAGGCATCATCGGCTACAGCCCGCTGCAGTCGGGCAGCATTCTGATCAACAACCGCGAACACGAAATTCGCACCCCGCGCGACTCTCATCAGTTGCAGATCGGCATGGTGTATCAGCACTTCACCGTCGCGCCGGGCCTGAGCGTGGCGGAAAACCTGGTGCTGTCGCGCGGCGATCTGCCGTGGCGTATCGACTGGGCCAGCGAGCACCAGCGCCTGGAAGCGTTCATGGCAAAAATGCCTTTTCGTCTGGACATCCATCGTCCGGTCAGCAGCCTGGCGGCCGGCGAAAAGCAGAAACTGGAAATCCTCAAGCAGCTGTATCTGGAGCGCCGGCTGGTGATTCTCGACGAACCGACTTCGGTGCTCACGCCGCAGGAAGCCGACGAGGTGCTGGGGCTGATGCAGGCGATGGCGCATCGTGGCGAACTGACCGTCCTGATGATCACCCACAAGTTTCGCGAAGTCAGCACCTACGCCGATGACGTCACTGTGTTGCGCAAGGGTCGCTGGGTGGGCAGCGCGGCAGTGGCTGACACCACCACGCAACAGATGGCGGCGTGGATGATGGGCGACGCACAGGTACGCGGGGTGAGCAGCGAGCGCCCGGTGATGGCGGCCCGCCCGCCGCAGTTGCAGGTGACAGGCCTGGATGTGCCTGGCGACAAAGGCACGCTGGCGGTGAAAAACCTGTCTCTGGCCGTTCACCCGGGTGAAATCGTCGGGGTTGCAGGCATCTCCGGCAACGGTCAGCGTGAACTCACCGAAGCGCTGCTCGGCCAGCGCGCCTTCAGCGCCGGGCAGATAGCGGTCGACGGTCAGCCTTACCACGCACGGCGTGAACAGATGCAGCGCCTGCGCGTGTTCAGCCTGCCTGAAGAGCCCCTGCGCAACGCCTGCATCGGCACGTTCAGCGTGGCTGACAACCTGGCCCTGCGCAATTTCGACCAGCCGCCTCTCTGCCGCCAGGGCTGGCGTCTGGATCGTCGCGCAGCAGGTGTGCAGGCACGCAGCCTGATTGAGCAGTTCCAGGTGTCGCCCAACGACCCTGACCGGCCGATCGGCACCTTGTCCGGGGGTAACGTGCAGCGCGCTGTACTGGCCCGTGAACTGACCCACGACGTCGCGGTGCTGATCGTCGCCAACCCGGTATTCGGTCTGGACTTCGCCAGTGTCGCGCTCATTCACCAGCGCCTGATCGACGCTCGCAACAGCGGCACAGCGGTCCTGCTGCTCAGTGAAGACCTCGACGAGCTGCTGAGCCTGGCAGACCGTATCGTGGTCATTCACGACGGCGAACTGGTGTTTGAAACCCGTGCAGCGGACGCCGACCGTACCGAGCTGGGCCGACACATGGCCGGGGCCGAGCATCTCGCGGGGCAATCGGCATGAACAAGGTCAATGCGCGCCCTGACCGCTTCGCCTTCGACACGTCCCGTACCGCTGTGGTGATCATCGACATGCAGCGCGATTTCCTCGAACCCGGCGGCTTTGGTGCCGCACTGGGCAACGACGTCGCACCGTTGCAGGCCATCGTACCGTCCGTGCAACGCCTGCTGACGCTGGCGCGCGATGAAGGCATGACGGTGATCCATACCCGCGAATCACACCGCCCGGACCTTGCCGACTGCCCGCAAGCCAAACGTGACCATGGCTCGCCGGGCCTGCGCATCGGCGATCCCGGCCCCATGGGGCGCATCCTGATTCGCGGCGAACCCGGCAATCAGATTATCGACGCCCTGGCACCACTCGCTGACGAGTGGGTCATCGACAAACCCGGCAAAGGCATGTTCTTCGCCACCGACCTGCAGCAGCGGCTGAGCCAAGCCGGGATCACCCATTTGATCTTTGCCGGCGTCACCACCGAAGTCTGCGTGCAGACCAGCATGCGCGAAGCCAATGACCGGGGTTATCGCTGCCTGCTGATCGAGGACGCGACCGAAAGCTACTTCCCTGCGTTCAAAAAGGCCACGCTGGAGATGATCACCGCACAAGGCGGGATCGTCGGCCGGGTTGCCTCGTTGACGGACCTGGAGCAGGCGCTGCAGACAAGGAGCACACACTGATGGACATCAACCTCCCCCACGTGGTCGCTGAAGTGACCCACGCCTTTCACGACTACGAACGCGCCCTGCTGGCCAATGAACTGAGCACGCTGGATGCGTATTTCTGGAATTCCGAACAGACCGTCCGCTACGGCGTCGCCGAGAACCTGCATGGCGCCGAGACGATTGCGCGCTATCGACGCCAGTGTCAGCCGGTGGGACCGGGCCGCACGCTGCTGCGCACCGTTGTGAGCACCTTCGGTGAAGACTTCGCCACGGTCAGTACCGAGTTTCATGATGGCGTCACCCAGCGCCTTGGCCGGCAGATGCAGACCTGGGCGCGGCTGGATGGCGGCTGGAAAGTCGTTGCCGCACATGTCAGCATTGACCTGAGCAGCCTGGAGCCACGCCCTTGAATTCCCCGAACACCACCAACGCGCTGGCTGAAGACGTCTATCGGCGGCTCAAGCAGGAGATTTTCGACTTCTACCTGCTGCCCTACGACCGCTTCACCGAAACCCAACTGGCCGACCGTTATCAGGTCTCGCGAACGCCGGTGCGTGACGCACTCTACCGCCTGCAACGCGAAGGCTACCTGGACGTCGAGTTCCGGCGTGGCTGGTCAGTCAAGCCTCTGGATTTCAACCAGATCGACCAGCTCTACGATCTGCGCATCGTGCTGGAGTGCGCGGCGGTCGAGCGCATCTGTGCCTGCGCCGAAGTGCATCCGGAACTCACTATTCTGCGCCAGCACTGGTTGATCGATCGCGATTGCTGGCAGATAGATATGCAAGTGGTCGCCGACCTCGATGAACAGTTCCACACCCAACTGGTGGCCGCTTCAGGCAACCTGGAAATGGCCCGCATCCATCAGGAAGTGACCGAGCGCATCCGTATTGTGCGCCGCCTGGACTTCTTCAAAAGCGCGCGTATCGAACATACCTACCTCGAACACGCCGCGATCCTCAATGCCCTTCAGGCGCGCAAACGTGACGAAGCCTTATTGCTGCTGCGTTCCCATGTAGAGATCAGCAAACTGGAAGTACGCAAACTGACGATCTCCATGCTCAGTGATGCGCGGCGGCGGTATGAGGCGTGAGGTTTCTACGCTTCAAATCAAAACTTCTGGGGGGCAGGTCTGATACGTGAGCGCCTGTGCGCCCTGCGGTGGGCAGTCAAGAGTTTGTACTGCGATAAAGCGCACTTCTAAGGTTCCGGATCGATAAGCCGTTCAAGCCCTTCAATGGCCACTTTGCACCACTCCGGGACTTCGTCAATTTTGTATTCGACAATCGAAGCGTCTGTGATTTCTGCTTCGAGTTCTGCAGTATCTCCAGAGTTATCAAACAAGTATGCTCGACTCGTTGCCTGGATAGCCTCCGGCAGTAACGCCAGGCATCTGTGATAACGGGCATGCACTTTCTCAGGGGTGACATTGTGCCCGCCCTCGCCAACACGAATCGCGATCCGGTTGATATTGATACTCGGGTTTTCAGTGGCAACGAAATATAAATAAGTCCGGTATCCCATCGCCTTGGCTTTTTTGATGAACTCCACTTTGGAACGGTCCGACATGACTGTCTCAAACGTGAAGCTGGCGGACTGAACAAGCAATTGATGCCTGATGAAATCAGCAACGACCGAGGCGTGGTAAGAAGTGAATGTGATGCCTTCAATCAATAGCGATTGGGCGGTGATGAAGAAATGCTCAGCCTGACAAGCCAACCGTTCTCTTTCAATGAGGGGGTGCGAGGAGAAAAACGCCCGGAAAGCTTGCTGATCATCTTCAATCGAAAAAGGGGAAAGATCTATAAACCCATTATCGCCCGCCTCACGCTCAAGGTCGTCGGCATTGACGTAAATGTAAATCAGGTCAGGATCAAGTATGCGCTTGATGGTGCTCTTGCCTGAACCGTTAGGGCCGGCAAATACGCGTAGCCTAGGTACGGGCACTGGTAGCGGACCTTGGGCCGATCCTGAAGGAGCCGGTCGCTACCTTGCGTCTCGGCGTGGAGGCACAAACGACTTCTTCAGTGCCGTCCGCACATTCGGCGACGATAAATCCTCCTTTGGACAGCAACACTGTCTGCCCGGAGGATTTTGCCTTCTCATAGGCCATTCTGGTGGCAAGGGACGCTTTGGCCGGAATCTGAGCTTCCAGCTCCTGAATAGCTTCTTCGGACAGTACATCTTCTGAAGATCTAGGCATTAATCCTCCTCGTCAGCATGTTCAGCGTAACCTCAATGGCCAGATCATAGACCGAAAACGCTTTTTTCGACACCAACCGATACTCGTCAGTGTTACCAATCATGAGAAGCGCCACGGTCTGACGGATCATGATGTGGGCGAAAGTACTTAGACAAAACCGCAAGCAAGAGCCCACTGAATTGAGGCGCATCAATCAGCCCATCCGGACATCCAGCCTCCCATGCAACCTTTTGAAACCTGCCCTGTCGTAAGCATTAGCGCGTAATAGCACTTAGGCATCAGCCTGTATTTGCTGTATTAATACATGAACCTCCACTGTTTATTCGGCCGGTGACTGACAGTCTGGCTCGTTATGCAATGGGTCAGTCGTCGCCTCGACTAAACGTCTCTTAGCAATATCAAGTCTGTACGTGGTCCTGGCTGAAAAATCAGCTGAACCCATCAGACCATCTCTCCGCGCAGCTGGAAGAGGTCCACGGAACGGGTCCACGGCTTATGCGCTGCCGAACATGATCCGGGCCACACATGCAAGCCATTCAGGAATAGCGATCGATGAACCCACAGGGCTATGAGCACGACCACGTCATACCGACGAATGTTGAAGATGTTGCCAAGGTATTGCAGGCCGCTGCTCACTCCGCCTCGTGCACCGCCGCTTTGCTGATGGTATCCAGCGCTACAGGCTGGGAACAGTTGGTCAGCTGCGGCCAAAGCCTGCTCAAAGCGGATGAGGCATGGTTGAGGATGGTCTCGTCGTATGGCGACGTGGTGCTGGTCGGTCAGGACAGTCCGGCGAATGCGATCCAGACCAACAGCCCGGGGACTACCCTGATCTACGTTGCTATCCGTGGCTTCAGGCATGAGTTGCTGGGCGCGATGCTGTTGAGCAACAGCGATGGCGCAATGGTGCTGAGCGCTGCGCAACGCTATGCGCTGCAGGCCCAGGCGGTTCATATTCGTACCTACCTGCAACCGGGACGTGATCCCGAGGCCAACAATCCGCTGGTCACCTCGTTCGAACGCCTGCGCTTGCTTGAATCGGTGGTCATCAACGCCAATGACGCGATTCTTATCACCGAAGCGGAACCCATCGATCTGCCCGGCCCGCGTATCGTCTATTGCAACCCTGCGTTTCTGGCAATTACCGGCTTCACGGAAGAGGAAGTCATAGGCCGCACGCCCCGGATCCTGCAGTGTGAGGACACCAGTCGGGCAACGCTGGACATTATTCGCGAGGCTCTCAGTCACTGGCGACCGGTTGAAGTCGAATTGCTCAACACCCGCAAGGATGGCAGCCAGTTCTGGGTCGAGTTGAGCATTGTGCCGGTGGCCAACGAAAAAGGCTGGTTCACCCATTGGGTATCCGTGCAGCGCGATATCACCGAGCGCAAGGAATCTCAGCAACTGGCTCAGCGAGCTCGTCTGGAGTGGGAGGAAAAGCTTGCGTTACAGAGCCGGCTGGAGGAACGCGAGCGCATGTCCGAAGAGCTGACCTATATCGCTTTTCACGATGAGCTGACCTCACTGTTCAACCGCGCTTACCTGATGAACGAATTGACCACGGCATTTGAAACCCGTAAGTCTCGTTACGAACGGGCAACGGTACTCTTTCTGGACCTGGACGGTTTCAAGGTGGTCAACGACAGCATGGGGCACCTGGCCGGTGACCAGTTGCTCAAGGGGGTCGCGAACCGATTGCAGACCTGCGTTCGCTCGAATGATGTGTTGGCGCGAATCGGCGGCGACGAATTTGCGATCCTGCTGATGGGCAAGGATCAGCCGGAGACTGCCGTAAAAATGGCTGAACGCATCGTGAGCCAGTTGAACACGGCAATCCAGATCGAAGGCCAGGACATTTTCATCTCCTGCAGCATCGGCATCGTCAGCGCAGGCGAAAGTCATACCAAGCCCGAAGAGTTGCTGCGTGACGCCGATGTGGCCATGTACTCCGCGAAAAAACAGGGCCGAGGACGCTGGAGCATCTTCAACACCTCAATGCGCGAGGCGGCGATCGACACGCTGATGATTCAGAACGCGTTGCGCCAGGCACTGGAAGACAAGGATTTCCTGGTCTTTTATCAGCCGATCTACAGCGGCAACTGTGAACACCTGGTCGGGGTCGAAGCCCTGGTCAGATGGAACCATGCCACCATGGGCATCATTTCTCCCGATGCGTTCATCCCGATTGCCGAAGACCTGGGGATTATTCATGAGCTGGGTGCCTGGGTAATGCACAAAGCCTGCAGCGAAGTGCAGGCCTGGCGCAAGGAGTTCTCTCATCTGGACCTCAGGCTCAATGTCAACGTGTCCGGAAAAGAGTTGAGCCATCCCGGATTCGTCGATCGGGTAACACGGATCATTGCCTCCACCGGCCTGCCTGCTACACAACTGCAGATCGAGGTCACCGAGTCGGTGTTTCTCTATCAGCCTGACGCGATCGCGGAGATTCTCCGGCAGATCAGGCAGCTTGGCGTGAGAGTGGCGCTGGATGACTTCGGCACGGGTTACAGCTCGCTCGGCTACATCGACCGTTACCCGATCGATGCCGTGAAGATCGATCGGTCCTTCGTGTCCCGAATGATGACGTATGAGCGCAGCGAAGCCATTGTCAGCAGCATCCTGTCGCTGGGACGAGCGCTGAACCTGGATATCACGGCGGAAGGTGTGGAGACAGCAGAACAATACAACCTGCTGCGCAAAATGGGCTGCCCTTACTTTCAGGGTTATCTGCTGAACAGGCCGATGCGCTCAGAGGCATTGCTGCATATCATCAAGTCCGCAGCCGAATGCACTGCCTGATTTACGCCGACGTTGATGGGCCGGACTGACTCCCGGCCATTCCGCAGCATTTCACGTCAGCCAGTGCCACAACAGCAATGTCCCGACCAGCCCGACCACCGACACGATGGTCTGCAACACCGACCAGACCCAGATGGTTTGCTTGAGTTGCAGGCCGAAGTATTCGCGGACCATCCAGAAGCCTGCATCGTTGACGTGGCAGAAGAACACCGAGCCGGCACCGATCACCAGCGCCACCAGCGATGCCTGCACCGGCGCCAGCCCGGCCATCATCGGCGCAAGGATACCCGCCGTCGTCGTGGTCGCCACGGTCGCAGACCCGGTGGCCTGACGCAGTGCCACGGCAATCAGCCAGGCGAGCAGCAGATAAGGCATGTGCGCACCTTCTGCCACCTTGCTGATGGTCTGGCTGACACCGGCATCCAGCAGCGTCTGCTTCAGACCACCACCCGCGCCGATGGTCAGCAACAGCACAGCGATGGGCGCGAGGCTTTTGCGCAATGTACCGCCGACGTGCTCACGGGAAAGCCCGTTGGCCCAGCCCAGGCAAACCGTTGCCGCCAGCACCGCGATGCCTAGCGCCACCAGGGGCTCGCCTAGAAACTTCAAGGTCAGCGCGATGTTGCTTTCAGGTTCCAGCGCTATCTTGGCAAAGGTGCTGCCGAGCATGAGGATCACCGGTAAAAGGATGATCAGCAGCGAGATGCCAAACCCAGGCTGCCGGCTGGTTTCAGGCTTGGCACTGAACAACTCACCCAGCTCGGCGGGCTCTTCAACGTGCATGCGCCCGGACAGCCAGTTGCCGTACAGCGGGCCGGCGAGAATCACTGCCGGCACGGCAATGCACAGCCCCAGCAGCATGGTCAGCCCCAGATCGGCATGCAACGCGCTGACCGCAATCAACGGGCCGGGATGCGGGGGCATCAGGGCATGCAAGGTGGTCATGCCCGCCAGTGCCGGAATCGCGATTTTCAGCAGCGGCTGACCGGACTGACGCGCCATGACGAAGATGATCGGCACCATTAGCACCAGACCAACCTCAAAGAACAGCGGCAAGCCGATGACCATCGCCACCAGCGCCATTATCCACGGCAACGTGCGGCCCTTGCCCAGCCTGAGCAAAGTGGAAGCGATGCGATCCGCAGCCCCCGACTCGGCCATCAGCGCGCCAAGCATTGCCCCCAGCGCGATGATGATTCCGGCCTCGCCGAGAATGCTGCCCGCGCCTTTGCTGAAGGCCTTTGCGACAGCCTCGGCTGGCAAACCTGCGCCGATGCCGGCGATGAACGTGCCGACGAGAATGGAGAGAAAGGGGGGCAACCTGGTGGCGCTGATCAGCACGATGATCGTGGCGATGGCAATCAGGCAGCAGATAATCAGGCGGGTGTCGTGAAACACCCAGGCAGCAGACGACAAATCCAACGCGGACCTCCTGGCGTTCGTTTTTTCAGGGTGCTTTTCAGCGCACTCCTCGAAAGAATCAGAAACAATTAGTTTCAATTGACCGAACGATACCGGAATGCGACATCGCGTCGCAGTTAATATTTGCCAAACCGGTCAGATACTTGGGCGCTGCATGGGGGCGTTATGCACCCGTTTATTCATGGAGGTATAGTGCCTGTGCAACCAGTGCTCAGTGCCTGCGGTCCAACCCACGGCATCCATCGTCCAACCGGCATTGCGTCACACATTATCTGATCAGAGCCGCGATCAATTAACGGATCACTCGACAGGAAATCAGATGACCTCATCCAGCCAGCGTCTTGCCTTGCTTGAAGCAGTTGTTGAACAGTCATTCAATGCCGTATTGATCACCGACGCCAATCTGGCCAATGGCGGCCCCTTCATTGTGTACGTCAATCCGGCATTCTGCGCCATGACCGGCTACACGGCCGAGGCATTGATCGGAGCCTCGCCACGGATCCTGCAAGGCCCGGACACCGATCCCCAAGTGATCGAGCGGATGCGCGAATGCCTGAGCGAAAGTCTTTTTTTCGAAGGGTCGACGGTCAATTACCGCGCGGACGGAAGTCCTTACATCGTCGAGTGGAAAATTTCTCCCGTGCGCGACGATGCCGGTACGGTATGCAACTTTGTCTCTGTGCAGCAGAACATCAGCCCGCGCATCCGCGCCGAGCGTGAGCAACACCTGCTGGCGCAGGCGCTGAACGCTGCGCTTGATCCGATTATCATCACCGACTGCAATTCCACCATCGTGTTTGCCAATGAGGCCTTTCAGCAGATCACTGGCTACAGCAGCAGCGAAATCCTCGGCGAAAACCCGCGAATGCTGAGCTCTGGAAAACACGATGAGGCGTTCTATGCGCAATTCAAGGAAGCGCTGAAGAGTGGCGCCCCGCTTCGCACGACCTTCATCAACAAGCGCAAGGATGGCTCGCTGTTCTATGCGGAACACAGCATTTCTCCACTGTGTAATCTGGAGGGCGCAATCACCCATTACGTCAGCATCAGCCAGGATGTGACCACACGCCTGGGCCGTGAACAAAAGTTGCTGGAGATTGCGCACAGCGATCCGCTGACCGGGCTGGATAATCGTCGCTCGGCCGAGCATACGCTTGAGCGGCAAATACCTGCGGTGAGCATGTCGGGCAAGCCGTTCAGCCTGATCATCTGCGATATCGATCATTTCAAGGCGGTCAATGACCGGTACGGCCATCCTGCCGGGGACAGCGTAATCACCAGCGTTGCGGCCATCCTCAAACAGCGTATCCGCCTCTTGGATGTCGCCGCTCGATGGGGAGGAGAAGAGTTTCTGATCCTGGTGCCCGACAGCTCGTTGAAACAGGCTGCCGAACTCGCGGAACGCATTCGCAACAGCGTCGAAAGCCTGGTGATTCCGGAAACCGGGTCGGTGACCATTTCTCTGGGCGTTGCAGAGCTCAGCGCCGGGGAAACGGCTGCCAGCCTCATTCAGCGTGCAGACAAGGCGCTTTATCAGGCCAAGCGCCTGGGCCGCAACCGGGTGGAATGCGCTTAGACCAAGACTTGGTTTTACTCGTTGCCCGCCTCGTTTGCCTGCGCATTGAACCCGGGCCTGTCATTGCAACAGGCCCGGAAATCGTGTCAGAGCTTTGGCAGTTGTCCGATACGCCCCATCATCTCGGTGACGATCTGCAGATCCAGCAAGAACTGCCCGGTGGTCTTGAACTCGTTATCCGTATGACCGGTGTATTTGACTTCGGGTCTCGCCAGACCGAACTGCACACCGTTGGGTAATGAATGGACCGACGTCGCGCCAGCCGACGTGCCAAAGGTGTGTTCCATACCGAGATTTTCACTGGCGACAGCGAGCAGCGCCTTGACCCACTCACCCTCGGGATTGCGGTACATCGGCTCGGCAATGGAATAGTCGAACGCTGGCTTGATCGCGGTTTTCGTACTCCAGGCCGCCAGCTTTTCGGCGATTTCGGATTTGAGCACCTGTGGGGACTTGCCCTTCGGCACGCGCAGATTGACCGCAAGCTTGAATGCCTTTTCATCCATTGCGACGTACGTCAGTGATGCGGTCAGAGGCCCCATGAAGTCGTCGGAGAACCCGACGCCCAACTTGCTGCCCAGGTAATCGAGCCCCCAGTTGTCGGCGGCATAGCGAGCAGCGTCAGTGATCTGGTTATGTTTGAGCGCCACCTTGCCCTGCAGGCTGTTGATGAAATCCAGCATCCTCGCGACCGGATTGACCCCGGACTGGGGCGCCGATGAGTGTGCGGATACGCCGGTCACGGTCAGTTTGACGTCCTTGCCGTCGACCCTGGCATCGACCTCGAAGTCACCGCCATTGCTTTTCACGTACTCGGCACCGGCCTGTTGCAGACTGGCAGCAAGCTCGGCAGGTTTGTCGGTCAGCAGAGTGGCGACCGACTTCGATGGAATCTGATTGGTGGCCATACCCCCGGTCATTGAAACGATCTCGGCACCCTCGCCTTCTGCCTGGCGTCGGGCAAAGCTGGCCATGACCGTGCCGTAACCTTTTTCTGCGATCACAACGGGATAACCGCCATCCAGCGCCAGGTTGTAGGCCGGCGTCGGGTTACGCTCAAAATAGTAAGGGATGGCGTCGCCGGCGGTTTCTTCCGTGGTATCGATCAGCAGCTTGAAGTTTCTGGCCAGCGGCAGTTTTTCTTCCTTGATGACTTTCATGGCATAGAGCGCCACCACAATACCGTTCTTGTCGTCTTCGGTACCGCGCCCGTACATGCGATCACCGATCAACGTCACCTTGAACGGGTCCAGACGAGTGCCGTCAGGCAAGACCCAGTTGTCCAGCGTGACCGGTACAACATCGGCATGCACATGAATGCCCACCACTTCATCACTGGCCCCGTCGAGCGACACTTCATACACACGGTTATCGACGTTACGAAACTTCAGATCGAAGCCTTCGGCAAGGCTCTTGATCTTGTCGGCAATCTTTATGAACGCCGGGTTTTCGTGCTGGGCAACGCCGTCGACACGAACCGTGGGAATCGCCACCAGCTCACGCAGGGTTTCAGTCGCCGCGCTGCCGTACTTCATGCGGGTATACAGTCCGAGCAGGCGATGAATATCGTTTTGTTGCGCTGCGGAAAGTGGTTTGTTATCGAGAAAGGCACTGATGGCCGGGCCAAAATCGGCAGTTTTAACCACATCAGCGTTGGCCAGACTGTTCAGAAACTGCCTGAAATCCTTTACCGACGTATCACTGAACGTCTTGAGGATGACGGCGCTCTGTTGTGCAGTGACAGTGGCGTTTGCCAGACTGGTGAACGACGAGAGACTGGCCAGGATCAAGGTGGAGGCAGCCAGTTTTTTGAGTGACAGATTCATTATTGAAGGCATTCCTTGGCAAGCAAAGCGCGAATGTTCTGATCGTTTGATCAGCAAGCTTTTCAACTTACACCAAGAGCAATGATGCGAGAATCCCTGTTTTCCTCTTTCGCCTCGGACAATGCGCGGCCGTGTTGCAGGACGCCGTCAATAACAGCCCGGGTTTGATCATTGGTAATCTGTGCGCCTGTAAGCCACTTCCTCATGTAATCATTTCCTTGATAACGGACTGCAGATACATGAGCAAGATAAAGGCCAACCACATGATCAACCGCAGTGAATTCTTGCCGCGCCGAACACTCCGAACAGTACCGAGCGAACGCTGCAGATCAGTCGCTCCCCACTCGAGGACATCTGAATGACCACCGCATTCAAAGTTGGCGACGCCGTACACTGGAACTCCGAGGCAGGCTAGGTGCATGGCAAAGTCACCAAAGTACATGTGCAGGACGTGGAGTTCATGGGCAAACATCGGCCCGCTTCAAAGGACGATCCGCAGTACGAAGTGAAGAGCGACAAGACCGGTCATTCGGCGATGCATCATGGGGGTGCACTCAAGCGCGCGTGATTGCTCAGCGCCGAGACAAACGGAGCACGGCGCAGCGCCCGACTTACTCAGGCGATAAAGAAAGCTTTAACCATTGGCGCGCCTGCACCCTAAACGGATGCAGGCACGCTGCATCAGATCACGCCGCAGGCAGCACGATCACCACCACCGCCCAGGGGTGCGGGGTGGTCGGAATGGTTGTCGCCGCCGGCGTGAACCATCAGCGCATGGCCTTTGATTTCCGAGAGCTTCTTCAGGCGTGGGGCAAGCACCGGATAACTCGCGGTGCCGTCAGCAGCCACGTACAGCGCAGGCAGATCGCCTAAGTGGCCATCGGCGTAAGGCCCCAGATGCTTGCCGGTCTTGGCCGGGTCGAAGTGCCCACCAGCCGCGAGGGCTGCGACCTTCTTGCCGTCCTTGGTACCCGCTTCGCAACTGCCGTTTTCATGCACATGAAAACCGTGGATGCCCGCAGGCAGCTCTTTCAGATTCGGAGTGAACAGCAAGCCGTATTGGGTTTCGCTTACCGTAACGCTGCCGACAGGTTTGGGGGCGCCGTCAGCGCTGACCAGATTGATCGGAACGTCCAGCGATGCAGCCTGAACACCGAAAGAGAAAACGCCAAGCAGACCCAGCAAAAGGTGAGGTTTCATAATTCAATGCGTCCCTGATCTGATAATCGAAGTGAACGTGGCGCCAGGCAGCGCTGACGCTGCACAGCGCGAACGTCTTTCATGCCACAGAGGATGTGACCACAGACCTGCGAACTTGATGCAAGGAAATGAGCGGGGATCGCCGGGAAAGTAATGCAAGACTTCACGACTGACCTGCCGACACCAGGGTCGGCAGGCCAGCGCTGTTCACCTGTGCTCAGTTAACAGCACAGTGTTGCGGATCAGATATCCAGGCAGATCTTGCCGAAATGCTGATTGGTTTCCTGATAACGGAACGCTTCGACGATGTCGGTCATCGGGAAGGAACGGTCCATGACCGGACGCATGCCGTTGGCATCAATGGCACGGATCATGTCCTGTTGCTGGGTGCGACTGCCGACCAGCACGCCCTGCATGCGCAGCTGTTTGACCAGCGCCGGGACGAACTCCAGTTGACCGGCAACACCGCTCAGAATGCCGATGACCGAGATGTGGCCAGCGACCCGTGCCGCATTCATGGAATGCTGCAGGGTCGATGGACCGCCCACGTCGATGATGTGATCAACACCACGGCCGCCGGTCAGCTTGCGGGCAGTCTCGCCCCAGTTGCTGTCCTTGCGGTAGTTGATCAGGTGGTCGGCGCCCATGGCTTGCAGACGCTCCAGCTTTTCATCACTCGACGACGTCGCGATAACGGTCGCACCGACCATCTTGGCGAATTGCAGCGCGAAAATCGATACACCGCCAGTGCCCTGTACCAGAACGGTATCGCCGGCTTTCAACGCGTCATCGACCATCAGCGCACGCCATGCGGTCAGGCCAGCGGTGGTCAGCGTGGACGCTTCGGCATGGCTGTAGCCCTTTGGCGCCAGGGTGAACGAGGTAGCACGGGCAGTCACCTGCTCACGGGCATAACCGTCGACGCCATCACCCGGCACCGTGACAAAACCTTCAACCAGCGGCTCGCCGCTGATCCATTCCGGGAAGAACGTGCTGACCACGGAGTCGCCAACCGCGAACTCGCTGACGCCCTCGCCTACTGCGGTGACTACGCCTGCACCATCGGCCATGGGAATGCGTTTTTCCGTTGGTGCCCACATGCCGGTGACGACCGCAAAGTCGTGATAGTTGAGCGAGTTGGCGTGCAGACGCACAGTGATCTCACCGGCTTTCGGTGCAAGCACTTCGCTTTCGCCCACGCTGACCTGATCGTAGCCGCCGCCAGCCTGCACATAGATGGTTGTATTGCTCATGGTCAATCTCCTATCAATTCAACATTACGCAAAATGACGAAATGTATAAATAACGCTCAAAGCCTAGAGTTCTTTCTTGAGCCTGTCGGCAAACCGGTCGATGGCCTGCTCGTCACGGCGAAAATAGGTCCACTTGCCAATCCTCGTGGCCTGAACCAGCCCGGCACGTTGCAGGATGGCCAGATGCGCAGACGTGGTAGAAGCCGACAGGTTGGCCTTGGCCTGAATGTGCGACACGCACACGCCTATCGCCGGATCACCGTGGTCCTGGGGAGGGAAATGGGCTTGCGGGTTTTTCAGCCACTCCATGATCAACATGCGAGTGTCATTGCCGACCGCTTTGATTTGCTCAAGAATCATGGAGGACAACATTACGCTTTTTTACGAAATGTTCAACCCCTGATTTACGCTGCCCCGTCAACGGCATGTTTTGATTACAGCTTCACATCGGCCTGACAAATGAAGCAATCTGTCGACTTCAATAAAACCGACTGCACCGCTGCGAGTATCCAGACTCATGATGAATCTTAAATACAGCGCCCTGACCGCCTTGTTGCTGGGCATCACAGGCATGGCTCAGGCTCAGGACTACACCTCGCATCTGGACAAGGTGCTGCAGGCTGGCCAGCTGGCTGTGTGCACCACTGGCGACTACAAGCCCTACTCCCTGCTGCGCGAAGACGGCGAATACGAAGGCATTGATATCACCATGGCCCGCTCACTGGCCAAGAGCCTGGGGGTGAACGTGCAGTGGGTGCCCACGACGTGGAAAAACCTGATGCCGGACATGGTGGCCGGTAAATGCGACATCGGTATGGGTGGCATCTCGGTGAGCCTGGAACGCCAGAAAAAAGCGTTTTTCAGCAACACGCTGGACGTCGATGGCAAAATCCCGCTGGTCCGCTGCGCCGATCAGGCCCTGTATCAGACTGTCGAGCAGATCAACCAGCCCTCTGTGCGTTTGATCGAACCTGCCGGTGGCACCAATGAAGCCTTCGCTCGCGCTCATCTGCCAAAGGCGTCGCTGGCATTTCATGACAACAAGACCATCTTTCAGGAGCTGCTGGACAAGAAAGCTGACGTGATGATCACCGATGCTTCCGAAGCGCTCTACCAGCAGAAACGCATGCCGGGCCTGTGTGCCGTCAACCCGACCCGCTACATGCAATACGGCGAAAAAGCCTATTTGTTGCCACGCGACGATGTCGCCTGGAAAGCCTATGTGGATCAGTGGCTGCACCTGAGCAAGGCCACTGGCGAGTATCAGCAGGCGCTGAGCGAGTGGCTGGCAGTACCCGCCACCCCTTGATAGATATTATTTAGCCATCACCTAAAGTCAGGATTTTCTACGCCGATACTTATTTGTTCCTCGGTATTACTGACGAGGCCATCAATAGGCTTTCACAGGGAAATCCCATGTCCCAGATTCAAACGACAGCTACCAGCGGCATGACCGTAAAAAACAGGCTGATGGCGTCTACATTTGCCATCATCGCTGCATTTATCGTGCTGTCGGTTTTCATGATCCAGACGCTCAAGACATCCACCGCGAATGTCGACGCCCTCTACAACAGAGATTTTCTGGCTACGGAAGCGGTCAACAATATCGATGGTGCGCTTACGCGGGTGGATATCAATATTTTACGCATGATCGCCATCGGCAACCCGGAGCAGACGGCAGGCTGGAAGAATGAAAACGAAGCGGCCTTCAGCAAGCTGGATGAGCTGACCGTCCAGTTGAGCAAGAACACCGCAGAAACCCTTGATGTGACCTTGACCCAACAATTGCAGCGTGGCTATGTCAAGTTGCGGGACGGCATGCGGCACCAGACCAGCGTGATCCAGACCGGTGATATCGCCGCCGCCACCAACATTAACCGCACCGAAGTCAAACCCTTTGCCGAGCAGGTGTTCAAGACCCTGCAAACGCTGCGCGAACAAGGCAAGCAACGTGCGGGCGAGCGTTTCGATGCGCAGGAATCAAGCGCCACTCAAGCCAATAATCTGTCCATCGCCGCCACGCTGACAATCGCGATACTGGGCGTGATCGTGACCCTCATGACCATACGCAGCATCCTGTCAGCCATTGGGGGCGAACCGAGCACCGTCGCGACGATCACACGCACCATCGCCCGAGGCGATTTGAGCAGCACGATCAACATCAGCGCCAATGACACTTCCAGCGTTGCTGCTGCGGTCGTTGCGATGCAGACTCAATTGCGCGACACCCTGCAGCAGATCTCCAGTTCTGCAACTCAACTGGCCGCCGCTGCCGAAGAGATGACTGCAATCACCGAAGACGGTGTGCAAGGCATCCAGCGTCAGAACAACGAAATCGACCAGGCCGCCACCGCAGTCAATGAAATGACCAGCGCAGTGGAAGAAGTCGCGCGCAATGCCGAGCATACGGCGCGCTCGTCCAGTAATGCGACCAGCGCCGCGCAAGACGGTCTGGGGCTGGTCAAAAAGACCGTGACCTCAATCAACACCATGAGCACGGATGTGCAGAAAACCGCGACCCTGATTGGCGAGCTGGCAGGTCAGTCCCGCGACATCGGCAAGGTGCTGGATGTTATTCGGGGCCTTGCGGAACAGACCAATCTGCTGGCGCTCAATGCGGCGATCGAAGCGGCTCGCGCGGGCGAGGCTGGACGCGGGTTTGCCGTGGTGGCGGATGAAGTGCGTGCTCTGGCTCACCGCACTCAGCAATCCACCAGCGAAATCGAACGTCTGGTGACCAATATTCAGAACGGCACCGAACGCGCAGTAGGCTCCATGCGCGGCAACACCGAGCTGGCCAGCGAAACGCTTGGCATTGCAGAGGGCGCGAACGAGTCTCTGACCGTCATCAGCGCTGCCGTGAGCGAGATCAATGATCTCAATCTGGTGATCGCCAGTGCGGCCCAGCAGCAGGCCCATGTCGCCCGGGAAGTGGATCGCAACCTCATGAACATCCGTGACCTTTCGGCGCAATCTTCGTCTGGCGCGCAACAGACCGCCAGTGCAAGTCGAGAGCTGTCAACGCTGGCGCTGGACCTGAACAACATCGTGGGACGCTTCCGCCTGTCCTGATTCAATTTGCACCCTTTGCACCCCTTGCGTCATAGCGCAAAGGGTGCAGCCGGGTATTTGATTTATCCCGCCCTGCCCGCCGTTTTTCACGCCATTTCACATATTTTGTTGCAAGCGCTCTACGCCTGAAATAGCGTGTTGTCCTGAATGTACAAGGACGATCCGCATGAAGCCCAGCAAGCCCATCACCCGCGCATTCTGCGTTGAACTGCAGCAAGAGCTGTCGATTGCCGCTGCCCGACGCGAATACTTTTCCCAGGAGCCACCACGTACGCGCTTCGAGTTTCTCTGCTCGAACGAAGCCTGCCGGGCGCTGGGTGCCAAAGTGACGGGCGTGCGCTACGACGTGAAGCCTCAGGACAACCCGACCTTTGTCGCCGCGCACTTCCGTGCCAATCCGCATTACGACCACTCGCCGGGCTGTGAATGGGTGGACGAGGACGAAGACGACAAGGCCGCAGACCCGATTGAAGAAACCGATGTCCAGACGCGTCTGCGCAAGGCCAAGCGCAAACTGGATGATTACATCGACGTTTTCGACCCGACGATCAAGGAGCCGGCCAAGGAGAAGTCCGGCCTGGAAAAGGCTGGCGCACCGGTGCAACGTCCACCCGCTGCCAATCCGCCAATAGAGCCTGCTACGCCGAAGGTGCCCCGTTACAGCGAGACCCGCACCAATAACCTGGAACGGTTGGTGGACAGTTATCGGCAGGCCAAGGCTGAGCTGTCACTGGAAGACTTCAAGCTGCTGAAACTGAAAATTCCGGGCCAGGGCGAAGTGTCGCTGCGCTCGTATTTTCGCCATATCAAATACGCACAATCAGGCGATAACGGACGGGTGCTGTTCGGCGGCGGTCTGATCGAACAGCGATACGGGCTGGGTTTCAAGTTCAGGTTCTTCGACCGTCTCGACGGCAAACTGGTGACGCTCTACGTGTCGCCTGCGCAGATGCAGGCCTATCGCTCCAGCCGCTACATCAGTGAGCTGCTGAGCCATGCGGAGGACGTGAAGTTCTTCACGGTGTATGCGCTGGGAACCGTCACCCTGAGCCCTTCAGGCAAGAGCTATAGCCTGGAGGTCGACGACTTGCGGCATCTGGCGATTGTGCTGGGGCCGGCGAAAGAGCCGCTTGAGGAAGAAAAAACACCTGAAGCCTGAACCTGTGGTCAATGATCGTTCCAGCGTTCGACGCTGGAACGATCCGGGTCAGCTCATCACACCTTGACGATCCAGCCGGCTGGCGCCTCGATGTCACCGGACTGAACGCCGGTCAGCTCCTTGTACAGACGCTGAGTCACAGGACCGACTTCGGTCTGGCTGTAGAACACGTGCAGGTTGTCCTTGTAGGAAATCCCGCCGATCGGAGTAATGACCGCAGCCGTACCGCATGCGCCGGCTTCCTTGAACTCGCCGAGCTGGTCGATGAACACATCACCCTCTTCGACCGTCAGGCCCAGACGGGATTTCGCCAGTTCGATCAACGACAGGCGGGTGATACCCGGCAGCACCGATGGCGACTTGGGCGTCAGGAACACATCATCCTTGGTGATGGCAAAGAAGTTGGCCGAGCCCACTTCCTCGATCTTGGAATGGGTCTGCGGATCGAGATAGATGCAATCTGCAAAGCTGTGCTTCTTGGCTTCGGAACCGGGCATCAGGCTGGCGGCGTAGTTACCGCCGACCTTGGCTGCACCTGTACCGTTGGGCGCAGCGCGGTCGTAGCCGGAGATGACGAAATTGTTCGGCTTCAGGCCCCCCTTGAAATAGGCGCCCACCGGGATGCAGAAAATCGAGAAGATGAATTCAGGCGCCGTGCGCACGCCGATGTTGTCACCCACACCGATGACGAACGGGCGCAGGTACAGCGCGCCGCCAGAACCGTAAGGCGGGATGAAGCGTTCGTTGGCCTTGACCACCTGCTTGCAGGCTTCAATGAAGACATCGGTCGGGACGTGGGGCATCAACAGACGGGAGCAGCTGCGCTGCATGCGCTGGGCGTTCTGATCGGGACGGAACAGATTGATCGAGCCATCCTTGCAGCGGTAGGCCTTGAGGCCCTCGAAGCACTGCTGGCCATAATGCAGCGCGGTCGACCCTTCGCTGATATGCAGCGTGTTGTCCTCGGTCAGTGAGCCCTGATCCCAGGCACCGTCGCGCCAATGAGAAAGGTAGCGCTTGTCGGTCTTGATGTAGTCAAAACCCAGAGTGTCCCAGTTGATGCTTTCTTGACTCATAACGCCCTCTATCATTTTAGCGACTGCCTGGTCGAGTCAGGCCAATGCCTTATTCTGCCAGATCATTCAGGCCATGAGGCTCGAAATAAATGCAAACCGACATGGCATTTCTGAAGCAGACATGCGGGCAGACGCCTCATGAGTCCAGCGGTCACCCGACCGGTAGCGGCGGCGATGCCTGGCGCTGGCGGATATAGTCGATAAATGTGTCCATATCCGAACTGCACAATGTTCGTGCGACGGACTTGACCTCTTCAACAGGCCAGTCCCACCAGGCTGCCTGGAGCAGCAACTGGCGAATGTCCTCGTCGAATCGCCAACGGATGAATTTGCAGGGGTTGCCGCCCACCACCGAATAAGGAGCCACGTCCCGAACGACCATCGCACCTGCCGCGACAATGGCGCCATGGCCGATGGTGACACCCGACACAATGGTTGCATTGGCGCAAATCCAGCAGTCGCTGCCGATCACTACATCGCCCTTGCTTGGCGCGTAATCCTGAATATCTGCGACTTGCCCGACCATCGCCGGGAATGGGTACGTCGTAATCCAGTCAGTGCGATGCTCACCGCCCAGTAGAATTTTCACGCCCTCGGCAATGGAGGTGTAAGCCCCAACCCTGAACACCGATTCGTCACCGAAGTCGACAATATCCGGAATGCCATAAGTCCCGACGCCGACTACCGCACGCGGGTATTTCAATCTAATTTTTTCGGCGTGCCTGTCCAGCTTGTCCATCTTGCGCAACTGTTTGCGTATTTTTCTATTTTTCAACAGCTCGATGAATTTCATATCTTCAATCACATTATTTTTGGACAGCCAGGCCGCACTTATCGATAGCTCAACAGCAAACGCTTGCAGCGCCGCAAGGTCGTTCTGTTGATCTGCCTCCATGGGATGGAAAACAACAGACTCCAGGCATATCGCTTGTCCGCGACCGCGGCGTATTTCAAGGCTTTGTTGATGGCCTGAGTTCGACCGCTCTGGTATTCGCGATGATCCCGATAAGGCTCGATGCTTTTCAGGTCAGCCTCAAGCAACACCTTGTACTTGCGTGAAAGGTTGTTCGGGTGACGTCGATAGCGCGTGACGATCTCGGGGAGCACATGAATTTCATAGCCCAGATGAGCGATTTTCAGTGTCGCCTGAAAATCCTGAACCTTTATCTGCGGGTCATAACCGTTTGCATCCTTGATGGCCTTCATGCGGTACAGAGCAACCGGCGCACCGACGACCACCGCGTCGCGCAATATGTCGTCGAACGTCAGCCGCTCGATGTAATCGCGCGACTGACGTTTTATTTCCTTGCCGTCACCATCCATGTAGCTGACCAATGCGCCGACACAGCCTACTGCGGGATGCTCATCGAGGTACTCGGCACGGATACGCACCGAAGAGGGAAGCATGATGTCATCCAGGTCCGGCGTGGAAAGGTAAACGCCTTTGGCGTAACGCAGACCATGGTTGAGGGCAGCACTGACGCCCTGATTGGCCTGGCGGTAGAGCTGGAACGGATAGCGTTGCTGCAGGGACTCGAGCATGGCGATGCTGTTGTCGGTAGAACCATCGTCGACGACGATGACCTCGAAATTCTTGTAGTCCTGAGCAAAGATGCTCTGAATCGCGACCTCAAGAAATCGCTCGGCGTTGTAGCAAGGGGCTACGATGGAAACCAAAGGGCTGGGCGAGAGGTTTTGACTTTCTGAAGACATCATGGATAGCAGCCATAATCATGATCAGCCCTGACGGGCTCGGAAACCGGATATCTGTAACGGGTCGCTTGAAAACGGCACATCATGGGGCAAGCGCTCCTGTTTTTCCATGAAAGGTCAAAAACGCCCTGCAAACAGGCGTTTACAGCCGCCAAAAAACTATCGGCATGCCATTTCCTTCAACCAGTGTAGATCGACACTCAAAAAAAACCCCGTTCTTCGCAGAACGGGGTTTATCAGGTCGCGTATCAAGTGGAATCAGAAGGCGTAAGTCACCAGCAATTCTTTTGTCACCTGAAAGTCGACCGACATCATCACGCTCAAGGCAGTAATGGTGAAGATCGAAAACACGAACAGCTTGCGAGCCCAGACAGTATCGTCAACGGCCTTGTAGCCCTTCCAGGCCATGTACAGCCAGTACATGCCCATACCCGCTGCGACAGCCAGGTAGTTGAGGCCCGCATAGCCACCGACGGTCAACATCAGGGTCGCCACGAGGAACGCCAGGATGTAGAGCATGATGTGGCGCTTGGTGACCAGAATGCCGCGCTTGACAGGCAGAACCGGGATCTTCGCAGCACGGTAATCGTTGAAGCGGAAGATGGCGATCGCATACGAATGCGGCATCTGCCACAGGCTGAACATCACCAGTAGCGTCAGGGCCGCAAAGTCGAAGCTGTTGCTCACTGCGCAGTAGCCAATCACCGGCGGCATGGCCCCCGAGAGACTGCCCACCAGCGTGCCGTGAACGGATCTGCGTTTCAGGTACAGGCTGTAAAGGCCGACGTAGATCACGAACCCGATCACTGCAAACAGTGCGGCCAAGGGATTGGCCTCGGTGTACAGCAGGCCAACGCCTGCAATACCGAGCAGGGTTGCGTAGAGCAGCGCCAGTTTCAGTGAAACCAGGCCCTGCACCAGAACCCGGTTACGGGTTCTCTCCATTCGCTGATCGATATCGCGATCGATGCAGTTATTGAACACACAACCGGACGCAACGACCAGGGAAGTACCGATGACTGCAGCGAGGAACACGCCGAAATCGATATTTCCCTTGGAAGCCAGAAAAAAGCCACCTGCCACCGAAAGCACGTTACCGAAAATGATCCCCGGCTTGGTGATTTGGATAAAGTGCTTCAGTGACATCTGGTATTCCTCAATGCGCCATCATTTCGCGGTGGACGCTGAAAATGATCCACAGCGACAAGCCGACCAGCAGGACGATAACCATCGTGGTAAAGGCGAAGGCCATCACGTTGTTACGTTGCACGCTCGTGAAGTCCAGATGCAGGAAGTAATGCAGGTGCACCAGAATCTGGATGATCGCGAAGACCAGAACGATTGCGATCGTCATGTCCTTCGGCAGTGAAGGTGACATCACCAGGGCAAACGGAATGGCGGTCAGGATGATCGACAGTACGAAACCGATGACGTACGACTTCACTGAGCCGTGACTATTGTCTTCAGCGGAGTGATGCGAATTTGACATTACAAAGCTCCCATCAGATAGACAACGGTGAACACGCCGATCCAGACAACGTCCAGGAAGTGCCAGAACAGGCTCAGGCAGCTCAGGCGCGTCTTGTTGGTGTTGGTCAGGCCCTTCTTCTGGACCTGGAACATCATGATCGCCATCCAGATCAGACCACTGGTCACGTGGGCGCCGTGCAGACCTACCAGCGCGAAGAACGCTGACAGGAAGCCGCTGCGGCTCGGACCGTAGCCCTCTTCGATCAGGTGATGGAACTCATAGATTTCCATGCCGATAAAGGCAGCACCGCACAGGAAGGTCAGTGCCAGCCAGCCCAGTACCTGGCTCTTATTGCCCTTGTACAGTGCCAGCATGGCAAAGCCGTAAGTGATACTACTGACCAACAGGAACGCGGTTTCCACTGCCACGAATGGCAGCAGGAAGATGTCCTGGCCCGACGGGCCGCCCGCGACACTGTTGACCATCACGGCGTACACCGCGAAGAACGAGGCGAACAATACGCAGTCGGTCATCAGGTACAGCCAGAAGCCGTAGACCGTCATGCCACCGCTGTCGTGGTGATCGTCATGCCCATGATCATGGTCGTGACCGTGATCGTGGGCTCCGGAGTTGATTGCAATATTTGACATTGTTTAAACCTGTTCCAGCGAGGACTTGACAGGAGTGTATGCACCGTTGGCCGCCAGGACCTTGTGATGCTCACCTTCAATACGCGCTACATCTTCAGCAGGCACCATGTAGCCCTGGTCGTCACGGACAGCGTGAGCAACGAAGACTGCAATGGTCGCGACCAGGCTTGCGCCTACCAGCCACCAGATGTGCCAGATGAATGCGAAGCCGAAGACCGTCAGCAACATACCCATGTACAGGCCGGTAGCCGTGTTGTTAGGCATGTGGATCGCCGAGTAGCGGGCAGGAACCTTGTAAGCGGTACCGGCACGTTTCGCATCGGTGAACGGATCGATGTCGTCAGCTTTTGGCAGCTCGGCAAAGTTGTAGAACGGTGGAGGCGAAGAAGTGGACCATTCCAGGGTATGGCCATTCCATGGGTCACCGGTCAGATCGCGGTTGTTGTCGCGGTCACGGATACTCACGAACAGCTGGATCAGCTGCGAAGCGATACCCATGGCAATCAGCACGGCGCCGAACAGCGCGACGTCCAGGTAGATGTTCCACTCTGGCATGTCGGTAGCGTTCAGACGACGGGTCATGCCCAGGAAGCCCAGCGCGTACAGCGGCATGAATGCGACGAAGAAGCCGACGATCCAGAACCAGAACGCTGCCTTGCCCCACTTCTCGTTCAGGGTGAAACCGAACGCTTTAGGGAACCAGAACGCGAAGCCGGCGATGTAACCGAATACCGCACCGCCGATGATGACGTTGTGGAAGTGAGCGATTACGAACAGGCTGTTGTGCAGCACGAAGTCAGCACCCGGGATCGCCAACAGAACGCCGGTCATGCCGCCGATCGAGAAGGTGACCATGAAGCCCAGGGTCCAGAGTACCGGTGCAGTGAAGCGCAGACGGCCCTGATACATGGTGAACAGCCAGTTGAACAGCTTCACACCCGTCGGGATCGCAATCAGCATCGTCGCCAGACCGAAGAAGGCGTTGACGTTGGCACCCGCCCCCATGGTGAAGAAGTGGTGCAGCCAGACCATGAAGCCCAGGATACAGATCGCACCGGAGGCGAAGATCATCGACTTGTGGCCGAACAGACGCTTGCCGGAGAACGTCGAGATGACTTCCGAGAACACGCCGAAGGCCGGCAGGATCAGGATGTACACCTCAGGGTGACCCCACGCCCAGAACAGGTTCACGTACATCATGGGGTTACCGCCCATTTCGTTCGTGAAAATGTGGAAGTCCAGGTAGCGGTCAAGGGTCAGGAACGCCAGGGTAGCGGTCAGGATCGGGAACGAAGCCACGATCAGGATGTTTGCCCAGGTGCAGGTCCAGGTGAAGATCGGCATGTCCATCAGTTTCATGCCAGGGGTACGCATCTTCAGCACGGTCACGAGGAAGTTGACCCCCGTCAGCGTCGTACCCAAGCCGGATAACTGTAGCGCCCAGATGTAGTAGTCAACCCCTACGCCAGGACTGTATTGCAACCCGGAAAGAGGCGGATACGCGACCCAGCCGGTCTTGGCGAACTCACCGACACCCAGGGAGATGTTGATCAGCAGCATACCTGCGACCAGCAGCCAGAAGCTCAGGGAGTTCAGGAACGGGAACGCCACGTCGCGAGCGCCGATCTGCAGAGGCAGAACGATGTTCATCAGACCCGTGAAGAACGGCATCGCCATGAAGATGATCATGATCACACCGTGAGCGGTGAAGATCTGGTCATAGTGTTCAGGCGGAAGGAACCCTTCGGAACCGTTCTGGGCCATCGCCAGTTGGGTACGCATCATGATCGCGTCGGCAAAACCGCGCAGCAGCATGACCATGGCAACGACGATGTACATCACGCCGATTTTCTTGTGGTCGACAGAGGTCAGCCACTCAGACCACAAGTACGTCCACTTGCGGAAATAGGTGATCAACCCGACAACCGCAATGCCGCCGAGCGCGATCATGGCAAGTGTCACCATGACTATGGGCTCGTGGAACGGCACCGCTTCCAGACTTAATTTGCCAAACATCGTTTACTCCTCTGCCCCAGCAGCTGAATTTTTGCCTTTTTCCGCACCAGCCTCACCGGCTACTTCCTTCTCACCAGCAACAACCTTCTTGCCCGGATTCATACCTTCATACTTGTCGATGACGATCTGGAACAGGTTCGGGGTGACCGAGGAAAAGAGTTCGACAGGGTTGCGTTCGCTTGGCTTGATCAACTCGGCGTATTCGGCAGTGCCAAGCTTTTTGGGCGAGCTCTTGACTTCGCTGACCCAGCTGTCGAAATCAGCCTGGCTGGTAGCGATGGCCTTGAACTTCATGCCGGTAAAGCCTGCGCCACTGTAGTTGGCCGAAATACCGTTGAATTCGTGATTCTCGTTGGCGATGAGGTGCAGCTTGGTGTGCATGCCCGCCATCGCATAGATCTGACCACCCAGACCCGGGATGAAGAACGAGTTCATCACGCTGTCCGAGGTCACCTGGAAGTTGATCGGAGTCTTGGCCGGGAACACGATCTTGTTGACTGTGGCAATGCCGTAGTCCGGGTAGATGAATACCCATTTCCAGTCAACCGAGATCGCCTGGATGGTGACCGGCTTGACGTCCGAATCAAGCGGACGGTAAGGGTCCAGCGAGTGAGTCGAGACGTAGGTGATGTACCCCAGGAAGACCAGCAACAGCATGGGTACGCCCCAGACTGCGATTTCGATCTTGGTGGAGTGAGACCAGTCCGGCGTGTACTTGGCAGCCTTGTTCGATGCGCGATACTTCCAGGCGAAGATCAGGGTCATCAGGATGACCGGGATCACGACAATCAGCATCAGCAACGTTGCGATTACGATCAGGTTCCGCTGCTCGATACCCACCTGCCCTTTTGGATCGAGCAGAGGTACGCCATCGCATCCACTGAGCAAAAGCATACAGAAAAGGGCCAAGAAGCCAAAAAACCTGGGGTACCTTTTTTTACTCATTTCACGACCTCTAAAAGCAGCTTGCGCGGTGCAGTTGGGTTTCGACCGCCAACACTTCGCCCTGCCAGTGCCGGCTAATTTTTTTGAATTGAACAAGGGCCGCCAGTACGCACAGCGGCGTATCGACAAGTCCGGGTTTAGCTATGGATTCTTGTTTTTTGAGTTGCTGGAACTGCCCAAAACTTCGGGCAGACGCTTTCGACGCGGCCATTATACGCCCTCAGAGGCAAGCGTTGCGCTGCCTGTTCAGAGTGCACAGGGGACGCTCCAAGCCTCAAAATGCTGATCGTTCGGCCAAGCTGAACGACAAGTGACGGGGATTGTAGATACGTAAATTTTTAATGACTATGCCTAATTTTGTAACAGTTATTCTCTATATGCGTAACAATCGTCCTCCAAACGCCTCATCGTACTCGAAAAAAGCCCCGTATTCACGGGGCGTTTTTAGCGAAAGCCCCTGAAGTTAGTAAGGTTTGCGGCGATTGCGAATGATGCACGCCGGTACCAGAACTGCGGTCAGGACAAAAGCCGTCAGCGCCCATTGCGCGAGTGATAATCCGAGAACCGGCGGATATGGCGTGGTGCAGAAACCGCCGACCTGGAACCCTGTAGGAAACAGTGTAGCCAATGGCAGGCCATCGACAATCGGCTGCAACACGTCGATACCGCAACTGTCGGACGGATGGGCAAGGATCCAGACATGCCGGCCGGCAGCGGCAATGCCGCCAAGAGCGCTGAGGGTCACCAGGGTTTCAAACGCCGTGACGCTGCGACGCCCGGGCATGGCGGCGCCAATGAACGCAAAAATGGCGATGAACAACAGTGCGTAACGCTGCAGGATGCACAGCGGGCAAGGCGCTTCGTCCAGGACGACCTGCATGTACAGGGCGCCGCCGATCAGGGCCAGGCAGATAATACCCAGCAAAACCAGAAAGCGCTTTTCGCGTCTCAGGTACAACGTGTTGTCGCTCATTCACATACCTTACTGAACTGATGAAAGGGTTGGTCAACGCCATGCAGCGTTCGCAGCCTGAACGGAGGTACGGCCCGACTGCGCCAAGACGTGCGCGATGATCATCTGTCTGATTCGGCAACTCAAGCGTTGGCCAGCCATACGGACGCATTTGCCGGTCAGGTGGTCTGCGCGGCAGCACATCCACAACCGGCAGGACGCTTTTGCAGGAACCGGGTGCAAAGCCCTTCTATATATAGAAGGGTGCGTCAGTTTGTCGCAGCTCTTCTTCTATATATAGCTGCGGTATTTTGTCGCAGGGTGCCTTTCTGTCAAAGCACTATGGCGTGCGAAACCGCGACGCAGGTCGTCGGAAGGCAGAGAGCGACAATGTGCCGCCCTCTCCCGGTTTGACGCAACCGAAGCCAGACTGCCACTATCGGCACATGGGCAGCCAGTTTGTCGGGCCCGCCGTGGTGGGGTGCGACGGCTTTCAATGGCAAGCGAACGGACGCGCTCGGCTGTCGGTTAAAAATCCTCAAGCCTGCCGGCCGCAGGTCGATAACCTGTCATAGAAAGTTGTTTGCCGCTACCAGGCGACGAAATACCTACAGCCAGAAGGTTCATATGTCCAAGAACGTCCGAGCAGATTCACTTTCGCTGCTCCTCTTCACGTTGCGCAGCGGCAAGCTGATGGCGATCAACCTGCTCAAGGTCAGCGAGATCATTCCCTGCCCGCCTCTGACCCATCTTCCCGAATCGCACCCACACGTCAAAGGTATTGCGACGCTACGTGGCTCGTCACTGTCGGTTATCGATCTGAGTCGTGCGATCGGCGAGCGTCCACTGGCCGATCCCGACGGTGGCTGCCTGATCGTCACGGATGTCAGCCGCTCGAAACAGGGCCTGCACGTTCAGGCCGTCAGCAAGATTGTGCATTGCCTGACCACCGATATCCGTCCGCCGCCCTACGGGTCTAGCAGCAAGTCGTTCATCACCGGGGTCACCCAGGTCGACGGCGTGCTGGTGCAAGTACTGGACATCGAAAAAGTGATCCACGGCATCGCCCCTGCACAGATCGTCGTGCAGTCGACGGAGCTGGCCAAAGAGGATGCGGAACTGCTGAGCAAGGCGCGGATTCTGGTCGTCGATGACAGTCAGGTTGCCCTGCAGCAGTCGATCATTACCTTGCGCAATCTCGGCCTCGAATGCCACACGGCGCGCAGTGCCAAAGAGGCTATCGACGTTCTGCTCGACCTGCAGGGTACTGCGCGACAGATCAACGTGGTGGTGTCCGATATCGAGATGTCGGAGATGGACGGCTATGCCCTCACCCGCACGCTCCGGGATACGCCGGACTTCAGTGATCTGTACATTCTGCTGCACACCTCGCTCGACAGCGCGATGAACAGCGAGAAGTCACAGATCGCCGGGGCCAATGCCGTGCTGACCAAGTTCTCGTCACCCGAGTTGACCAAATGCCTGATCGAGGCCGCACGTACGGTGGTCGCCCAAGGGCTCTGATCCCTGAGCGCACGGCGACACAACGTCCGAACCTGACCGATGCATCCGCCGCGCATTACTGGCTGATGCGTCGGGATCTTGCAGTGCCAGTGCCCATCCCGGCCTGGCCGCCTGGCATCCAGCCACATCCCTTCACGCTTGAGCGAGCCGCAGAGGTTCACCGCCTGCTGACTCTGGGTTATGGCAGCGCCGCAGGCTGTGTGGCGGATTATCCGGACTGGCTGGCTGCATTCGAACACGATCCCGAATGCGATCCGTCGCTGTGCTTTCTGGCCATGCGTGACGAAACGGTAGTCGGTGTGATCGTGTGCTGGACCAGCGCATTCATCAGGGACCTGGTTGTGCACCCTGATGTGCGACACAGCGGGATCGGCTACGCCCTGCTCAATCATTTGTTCGCCCACCTGCATACGCGCAATGAAGCAGCTGTCGACCTTCACGTCATGGAAAACAACCTGGCGGCGCGGCGGCTTTACGAAAAATCCGCACTGGCCTATCTCAAGCGTTTCGACATTCCTGCAGCCTGAACCCGCTGTTCACGGCCCGGCGACTGGCGCGCAACTTGCTTCCCGAGACACATCAAGCGAGTGAGTGACCAATTGTTGTCGCTTGCCGCCTACCTGTTGGACGGGTCATCGAGATAATGGACACCAAGTTTTCCTGCGTGGGTTGTGGCGGCTGTTGCACCGACCATCACGTACCGTTGACGCTCAACGAAGCCGCGCAGTGGGCGGCCGATGGCGGCAACGTCATCGTGCTGACCGAGGCATTTTTGAGCAATGGTTATGGGGTTTCCGAGGCGCAGCTCACCCATGCCAGCCGTCGCTCGACCGAGGTCAGCAGTGGCAGTACGACAGCCTTTGTGGCGATCACCTTCGCAGCCTACAACGTCGGGCGCTGCCGGAATCTTGACGAGAAGAACCTGTGTCGTATCTACGAGCGCCGGCCACTGGTGTGCCGGATCTATCCGATGGAGATCAATCCACACATTCCGTTGCGCCCGGAGAACAAGGGCTGCCCGCCAGAGTCCTGGGAGCAGGGTCCGGACCTTATCGTTAACGACAGGCTGGTCGATACGCAGTTGATAGACCTGATCGAACGGTCGCGTCAGGCCGATCGGGATGAAATAGACACCAAACAGCTGATTTGCCAGAAGCTGGGCATTCGCACCACCGCCCTCAAGGGCAACGGTTTCGTCGCCTACCTGCCGGACATGGGCGCGTTTGCTGCCGCCATCGAAGAGGTCAAAAACCCTGCACAGGAGGGGCAAGCCCAAGGCTCGAAGTGGGAATTTCACGTCGCCGGCCAGCACGTTCTGGACACCCTGCAACAGGAAGGTGCCGAGGTGACTGACCGGCAGCCGGTTTCCTACCTGTTCATTCCTTTGCAGGCGGCCTGACAGGATCTCTCAGGCAATCAGCGCTTGCCCATCGACCTGCGGGTGCCAGCCGGCGCGACGCCCGGGGTCTTGTGGTGGCCGTGCTTGTTGTTTTTCTGATGCCACGCCGGCTCTTTTTTGGCCTGGGCAAACTCCGAAGGCTTGAACGGAAAGCTGAAAGGCGCAATGACAGCCCTCTTTTCAGTGTCTGCGACGGAGTCGGCTGCGGCGTCTTGAACAGGAGGTTGTTCAGGCGTGGTCATGGTGTCACCAGAAAGTCGAATTGGCCGGGCAAATGCCCGCGGCCGCGCAGCATACATTAATCGCCGCACAACCGCCCGAGCCTCCTGTCGCCGTCATTTGTAGAACAGATCGACCATCACCTCGGCATTGAACGGTCCGGGCCTTGGCATGTTGGTGTTCCACAGCAGTTCGGCATTGAAGTCCGCCCTGGCTGTGTTGGTTTCGCCGAGCAATTCCGCCAGATGGAATGGCTCGTTGTAACGTAGCGGCTGACCGTTTACTGCGCTGGTAATGCGTATCCCCAATGAATCATTACCGACGGGGATCAGCAGCTCGCCAGACAGAGTGCCTGTCACCGGCCTGAAACGCGCATCAATGCTGAACGGCGAATCACAGCTGCGGCTGGTCAGCAGGGAGAATGTCTGGGTAGCAGTCACTTTGCCAATCGCCACCTGGTGTATCGCAACGTCGCCAAATTCCACGGTTTCCGGGAGCACCTGCAGATCGGCATCGCAGGCCACGAACCTCAGCCCCCGCAGGTTATTGATCACATAACTGAGGCTGCGCCCTGACAGCCGACTCGGGTCTGTCGCGCCGCCCAGTTGAAAGAACCGGTAATCCAGCAGGTCACTGGCCAAACCGGAGGGCGGTGTAGCGCCGAACTTCTGGATGAATACCGAAAACGCCAGGCTGAAACGCACCTTCGGGCAGTTTTCGAGCGTGTTCTCACCCTCGCGACACATCGGCAGGTAGCTGCCGGTACTCACTCGTCCACTGCCTTGGATGTGATCGATACCCTGTAACGTCATTCCGGCACGAATCCCCTGACCGATCGAACGATTGTCCGGATTCAGGTAGATAAAAATCTCCTGCGCTTCGGACTGCCAGCCCTCTGTGGCGCATTCGACCTGAACGTTCAGAGGTTCGGAACGCCATACCACTTCCCCGTCGGGAATCGACTCCGGGATTGCCACCGTACTGCTCAGGTCATCGTGAATTTCGGTTTCGCCCGTCCCTTGAGTGGTACAGATCAGCGCGAAGGTGGAAGCCGGATGCAGTAACAACAACACGGCGAGGGATCGCAGCCAGCCTCTGGCAGAGAGATGTTTCATATCAGCATTCGTCCTGAATGGAATTGTTGTTCGGCAGCCTGGCGGTAGTGGCCGTCTGCCCGGTGAGCTGTGCGCAATGGATCCGTCGGCCGCCGTAGTCGGTCAGCGCCTGGTAGGAAAAACGATGTGTGGCAGAGCGCTCGACACTCGCCGGCACAACCATCGCGACCTGTGCGCCCGGCGCCAGCAACAGATGATCGCCAAGCTGCACCCCGTCGATACGCAGCGCTTGCAGGGCAGCGTGATAGGGCGTCGGGTTACTGACCGTCAGCAACAAGGCGCGCGACGGGTCATGAGTCAGTGTCCACAGCAGCCGCGCGGGAGTGTCGGCCGGATCACCGTCAAGGCCGAGGGGCCGGTAGAACACGTTGATGCGTTGGCGCACGGCGATGTTCAACTGCCCCGCACCGTCCTGGCGTCGGGGTATCTCAAGCACGTAAAGATGCAGCAGCGACTCGTGTTTCTGCGGCATGCCTGTGCCCTGATAGAGCACGCGCAAGGTCTGCCTGCCGCCCACCGGCAGGCGTGAAAGCGGTGGCGTGACCACGAATGGCAGCGCCTTGCGAAGCTCACCCGGGGCGTCGTCGTCATCCACTGCGTCACTGAGCCAGGCCTGTAAAAGTGCCTCGGACTTGCCGCGATTGCGCACCTCGAGCGTGACCTCGCGATACTGCCCGTCGAAAATCAGCCGCGTTCCGCTCAGCGAAACAGCCCCGTGCGCCGCCAGGCCGCTCGTCAACAGCACAGCCGTCAACAGCGCCTTGCATGAGCCAGCGAAAGCGCTCATCGGCATACCACCCTGATCCGCTCGTAGGCTCGCGACGGGTCTCTGGGCGGTAACGAGAATGTCGCCTGGCAACGTTGATCTGACCAGCGCACCCACAGGCTGCCGGCATCCTGCTCGCTGAGCACCAGCGCCTGACTGCCGGGATCGACCACTGCCAGCGCCCTGCCCTGCTCATCTTCGACACTGGCACCCAGCGGCACTTTGCTGCCATCGACGCGCACCAGTTCGAACTGGACCCGGCGGCCCACATTGGCCTTGAAGCGCACCACCGGTATCGCGCCCCTGCGCGGCACGATCTGGGTAATAGCGTTTTCCAGATCGACATCAGCGCCCAGTTGCCGGGTATCCAGGCTGACCCAGTTGGTGCGGTAGGCCTGCGCATAGGGCAAAACCGCATAGCCGTTGCCGGCGGTCTCGACGTTACTGAACGACTTCAAGCGGGCGCCACCGACGTCGGGCACCTGAACCAGAGCAAAGGTTTCTCCCAAGGTCTGCCCCAGGTTCACGCCACCGGCATGCGCCACCAGCGACCCTGCGGCGGACAGGCTGAATGCATCGTAGTCCTGGCCCTGGCTATAACCGGCCTCGAAACGGCCGAACGCCGTGCTGGTGCTGACCTTGCCTGCGCCGAAACTGCCGGAGCTGCTGTCACGTCCAGCCTGTACCGAATAGAACGTGTCGCGGTCGCCCGGCACCTGACCGTTGAGCCCGGCCTGCGCGTTGTACTCGCCGCGGCTGCCGCGCACCGCGTTGAAAGACAGTCGCGACGAGCCGGGGCTGGAGCCGAGCGGCAGGGTCACGCTCAGGGCAACACGATTGTCGGTGCTCGCGTCACCGCTTCGCCCGAAATCCTCGTTGCGTTCGATGGACAGGCTGTAATTGAGCGAATACCAGGCCGCGTTATAGGACAGGTAAAGCTGCCGGGTCTTGCCGGACAGGTTCCAGTAGCGCTGCTCGGACGCCGTCAGGCTCAGCGACGCCGACTGGCCAGGCACTATCTGAGTGATGCTGAGTTCCAGCCGATCCCGCGCCAGCCCAGAGGCCCGCAATTGCCGCAGCGCGCCGCTGTCGCTGACGTGCTGGTTCAGGGTCCGGTATTGCTCGGTCGAATATCGATAACCGGCCACTGCCAACGTGGTGTGGGTGACATCCAGCGTATTGGCATAACGCACGCGCAGGCTCTGGCCACTGCGCGCCCGCTGATCCACCTTGCTGACCGAGCGGGTAAGGTCCATCGACACCGCGCCCAGCCCGGTGTTGATCCCGGTGCCTATGTTCGCGGCCTGGTAATCCTCGGCCAGTTGCACCCCGGCAAACCCGGTAATCCGTTCGGAAAGACCGTAGATCAGGGCCGCACTGGCAAATGCCGGAGAGGCCTGCTGATCGTCGTTGTTGTCGACCTGCCCACCGGCCAGGCTGTAGCGCAACGAGCCTGCGGGAACCATGATCGGCAGCGACGCGTAGGCCTGAGTGAAGGTTCTTACACGCCCGTCGGCTTCGATGACAGACACCGACAAGTCGCCATTGGAGCCACTGGGATAGATATCGGCAATCTCGAACGGCCCGGGCGACACACTGCCGCTGTAGAGCAGAAAGCCGTTCTGGCGAACTTCCACGGTCGCATTGGTTTCGGCAATCCCGCGGATGACCGGGGCATAGGCCCGCTCGCTGTCAGACAGCATGCCATCGTCAGAGGCCAGCGCCGCGCCCCTGAAGCGGACACTGTCGAATACCTGCGAATCGGTGAACGTCTCGCCCAGCGTGAGCTGGCTTTTCAGGGTGGTGATGTCACGCTGCGCGAAGGTACGATTGCTGCGATAACGCCAGGGCCTGTCACTGCCGCCGACCAGAGAGGACTCGTTGCGCAAACGCCAAGCGCCGACGTTCAGCCCGTTTCGCAGCCCCACGTAGTACTGCTCCGTTTCCAGGCCCTTGTTACGCCGCCGGCTGCCATTGAAGTTGTAGTTGATAAAGCCTGCGGTCTCGCCTTGGTCCCAAAGCTCCGGCGACACATAACCGCGAGCACCGCGTGACATCACCGCTTGCGGCACACTGATCGTCAGTCGCAACGCACCGGGCTGATAGTCGACGCGGGCAAATGCGACACGCGCGGGCAGGTCGAAACAGGCCTGGGCAGATGCCTCACCTGGCGGCAGACGGCTCAAGTCCAGACCAAAACTCTGCAGCATCTCGAGCGACAGGCAGGGCTCGATCAGGCCTGATAGCGGACTTTTCAAAAAGCGGATATCCCGCCTGCCGCTCAGCTTGCGATTGACGTAGATATCAACCCGGTAAATACCCGGCAATACACTATTGGAGCGCAGAAACTCCTGAAGGTCAGCCGGCTGATCGCTTCCCTGGATAAACGCCGTATTGAACCTGACTGCCCCGTCGCCACCCGACGAGGCGGCCGACGCGCTGACCGCACACATCAACGTCAATCCGAAACCGATACCCAGCGCACCGCGTCGGGGGTGAGGGAGCGCGCACTGGGCAATAACTCCCTTATTAACTTCTTTGCGCCATTCCATAGCGGTCTTCACTCTACTTCGGCTGTCGCGCGCGCCGTGCAATCCTTTTACACAGACGCAGGTCTGCCGGGCTGTCTTGTCACTGAGGCCCGACGGTTTGAATAGTGAACGCTGACAGTGGATGCGCCAGCTTATCGGGGCGACGCCTTGCCGGCGTTAACCGGTTGTTTGTTGCCAAGGGTTGCCTGATAAGGCACTTGTCCGCCGTAGTCATTGAGACTGACGAAACTCAGAACCAACGGCGCACTTGCCGGTGTGTGCTGTAACGGAATACGCAGACGCTGATGTGGCGCCAGCATCTGACTGTCCAGAAGGGCAAGTTCAGTGTCATGTTGACGTATGGAAATCCGGAGCATGGAGACATGGTAGGGGCCGGGATTTTCGACCTGCACACCGGTGTCATCGACCCGTTGCCAGTTCAGTTTTTCCGGCGCCTGCTGTGGATCACCCTGCAGACCATCAGGCCGGAAGAAGACTTTTATGCGTTGACGTACCGCGATCTGCAGCGTGTTTTCTGCTGCGCTCTGGGGTATTTCCTGAACATTGAGCCATAACACCGACTCACGATCGGTGGGCATGTCAGTACCGGAATGAATGATCCGCAATAGTTGCCTGCCACCACCGGCCATACGCGCAAGCGCGGGTGTGACAATAAACGGCAGGTTCTGCAGCCCTTCGTTATTGCTGGCCGCCGTCGTCGGAGATTCAAGCCAGGACTGCAGGAGAATCTCCCCCCCGCCACTGTTGTGCACCCCCAGACTGACCTCTTTGTCGTTGCCCTGGTAAATGACTCGCGTTGTATTCAATACGATGCCCGCCTGAACGGTGGATGCGCAGAACAACCACGCAACAAGCATCGTGTAGCGAAAAAAATCGGAAAACATGCTGGCGTTCGCCTTGAATTCGGTAGAGGACAGAGCGAGCACGGCCCGCCCTGTCCGACACGATTACTCGTAATCCATCACGAACGGCAGAAAGCCGTCGGCATTGCCCGGATTGGTGGGCGTGCCGTTAAGCACATACACCGCGCCAAAATTGATTTCAGCGGTGGCACCGCTGGCGCCATCCTTGATGAGTGTGGTGTCGACGGTTTCGTCGCCGCTCAGATCCATCAACACGCTGGAGGCATTGAGCAGGCCGATACCGACGCCATCTGCCGCACCGGTGGTGCGCAGGAGTTTCGCGTCGTTGTTGTCCAGGCCACTGCCGTTACGGGCAATAAGGCGCATCTTCACCATGTTGTATTGGTCGGCACCCGCACTGCAGTTGACCAGCAACTGGATGGGGGAAGCCGTTTCGAATCGGCTTTCGCTCGATACACCGATATCGGAGAAGGACACGTTGCCCAGGTCGATATTGATTTCGCCAGGGTTGGTCCCCGTACTGACACCCGTGCCCGGCCCCACATCGCAGGAGATATTGGTCAGTGTTCCGTTGAAGACCATTGTGCCGTTGTTCGCCGCACTGGCGGTACCTGCCATGCCAGCGCCCATTACGCCCAGAACTGCCAATGTAAGAGAAAGCTTTTTCATGCTAACGACCTTCCTTGTGTTATTTCGTGTGTGCCCGCTATCGGACGGTGAGCACTATAGAGCCAGGTCGATTTCAGTGCTGTCAGCTCGATAACTTTCACCCCGCAGACAACACAACACAACACGCAGGACAGGTCTGTAGGAATAATTATAAGTGGTGCCTTGCACACTGATAAAAACCCTTTTCAATACAGAAGCGCGCCCTTACTCAGGCACAGACTGCCGACGCCTTCACTGTGGCCGAGGTTATGTATCGTTCAAACTTTACAGGCACTGGACTGCCCCTTGAAAGCGTGACAGTCCGGACGAGAAAACACGACAGACCGGTAGTTACTGATAGCTCAACGTGACCACTGCAGCACTTGCCTGCAGGGCTTCTCCGTCGATTAACACGGCGGCAGGCAGCACCTGATACTGCGTCACGAAGGGCATTGCCTGCTCACCACAGACATTGCGTTCGGTGCTCACATGAATAGTGACCCCGGGTGCAACTTCCAGCGTTCGCGAATGAACACTGGGCGCCGCCATCTCTGTACTGGAAATCATGCAACTGCTGTTGACAATACTGCCACGCAACGTAATTGCACCGTCCTTTGCCCATGACAAACCGGGAGCAGCCAGCAGCAACGTCGACAGGATTGCGACCCACAAACGTTTATCAAGGGACCGTAACTTCACCATCACTTTTCCGTTCGATTTCTGACTGCTCATGGCGTACTCCATTCATAGACTCATACGATAATTTAAGTTGATGAGAGAATGACCTGCCAGAAACCTACTTAGGAAAATGTAGGAAAACTCCTAGGACTTTATAAACATCTGGACAACTATCTCTTCAACATAGATATCGTCCGATTCCGACTTTTCTTGACTGCACGCCACACCCGCTGGAGGCTTTCTGACAAACCTGACAGCTGAAAGTCATTCTGTTGACCGGGTTTGCAGGCTATAAGGAAGCTGTAAAAAACATCTCTCCCGTACCGACATTTGGCGTTTTCTTCATATGCGCAGAAAGACCCTGACCGTCACCGCCGTCGTCCTGGTGATCGCCTGTGCGGCGATTGCCGGCTGGAAACTGACACGCCCGGCCGCACTCCCCAAAAATGCCGCTGCCGCTGTGCCCGTCAAAGTGATCACGGTCAGCCTTGAAGACGTACCGCGTTTCGTCACAGGGATCGGATCGGTGCTGTCGCTGCAAAGCGTGGTGATCCGCCCCCAGGTGGATGGGGTGCTGACGCGTGTGTTGGTCAAGGAAGGTCAGCAGGTCAAGGCCGGGGACCTGCTGGCAACGCTGGATGACCGCTCTATCCGGGCCGCGCAGGAGCAGGCGCGTGCCCAGTTGGCGCAAAGCAAGGCGCAGCTGGACGTCGCGCAACTGGACCTCAAGCGCTATCGCCAGCTCACCCAGGACAATGGCATCTCGCGGCAGACATTCGACCAACAGCAGGCAATGGTCAGGCAACTCGAAGCCACGGCGAAAGGCAACGAAGCGAGCATCAACGCCTCACAGGTGCAGCTGTCCTACACCCAGATTCGCTCGCCGGTGACGGGACGGGTCGGTATTCGCAACGTCGATGAAGGCAACTTCCTGCGCGTCAGCGATGCTGCAGGGCTGTTTTCAGTGACCCAGATCGACCCGATTGCCGTGGAGTTTTCCCTGCCACAGCAAATGTTGCCGACCCTGCAGGGGCTGATTGCCGAACGTAACGCTGCGACCGTCAAGGCGTATCAGGGCGACGGCGCGGCCAACGGCCTGCTGCTGGGTGAAGGCACGCTTTCATTGATCGACAATCAGGTGTCGGCAAGCACCGGTACGATCCGCGCCAAGGCGCAATTCAAAAACCCCGGCGAGCAACTCTGGCCGGGGCAACTGGTGACCGTGAAGATCCAGACCGGTATCGAACTCAACTCGCTGAAAGTGCCGCCACAAGTGGTGCAGCGCGGCGTTGACCTGCACTTCGTCTATCGGCTCACTGCCGATAACAAGGTAGAAGTCGTACCCGTCAAAGTGCTCTATCAGGACAGCGAACAGACATTGATCAGCGGGCCGCGTGCTGGCGATGTACTGGTCAGCGACGGCCAGTCGCGGCTACGCCCCGGCGCAACGGTCGAAGTGATCAGCGCGCCTGCTGCGGATGTCGCGAGCGCGCAAGTGGAGCCCGCACGATGAACGGCCGGGGCTCGGTATCGGCGTGGTGCATCGACCACCCGGTGGCCACCTTGTTGCTGACCTTCGCACTGGTACTGCTGGGGGTCATTGCCTTTCCACGGCTGCCGATCGCGCCGTTGCCGGAAGCGGAATTCCCGACCATCCAGGTCACCGCGCAGCTCCCCGGCGCCAGCCCCGAAACCATGGCGTCTTCGGTTGCCACGCCACTGGAAGTACAGTTCAGTGCGATACCGGGCATGACCCAGATGACCTCCAGCAGCGCACTGGGCTCCACCAACCTGACGCTGCAATTCACGCTCAACAAAAGCATCGACACTGCGGCCCAGGAAGTGCAGGCCGCCATCAATACCGCAGCCGGACGCCTGCCGGCCGACCTGCCCAGTCTGCCGACCTGGCGCAAGGTCAACCCGGCCGACAGCCCGGTGCTGATCCTCAGCGTGAGTTCCAGCCTGATCCCCGGCACAGAACTGAGCGACGTCACCGAAACCATTCTGGCGCGCCAGCTCAGCCAGATCGAAGGCGTGGGCCAGGTCTTCATCACCGGTCAGCAACGTCCGGCGATTCGTGTTCAGGCCGCTCCCGAGAAACTGGCTGCGCTGGGACTGACCCTGGCCGATATTCGCCTGGCGGTGCAACAGACCAGCCTTAACCTGGCCAAGGGTGCCCTGTACGGCAAGGACAGTATTTCGACCCTGTCTTCCAACGACCAGTTGTTCAAGCCGCAGGACTACGCGCAACTGATTGTTTCCTACAAGAACGGCGCACCCGTCCAGCTCAAGGATGTGGCACGGGTGGTCGCGGGCTCGGAAAACGCCTACGTCAAGGCCTGGTCCGGCGATCAGCAAGGCGTCAACATCGCCATCTTCCGCCAGCCGGGCGCCAACATTGTCGACACCGTGGACCGTATCCAGGGTGAACTGCCACGCTTGCAGGAAATGCTCCCGGCCAGCGTCGATGTCTCGGTACTCAACGACCGCACCCGTACCATCCGTGCCTCGCTGCATGAAGTGGAAATGACCCTGATGATAGCGGTGCTGCTGGTGGTCGCGGTCATGGCGCTGTTCCTGCGCCAACTGTCAGCCACCCTGATCGTCAGTGCGGTACTCGGGGTCTCGCTGATAGCCAGCTTTGCGATGATGTACCTGTTCGGTTTCAGCCTGAACAACCTGACACTGGTGGCCATCGTGGTCGCGGTCGGTTTCGTGGTGGACGACGCCATCGTGGTGGTCGAGAACATCCACCGTCATCTCGAAGCCGGTCAGGGCATGCGCGAGGCCGCAATAAAGGGCTCAGGGGAAATCGGCTTTACCGTAGTGTCGATCAGTTTCTCACTGGTGGCGGCGTTCATTCCGCTGTTGTTCATGGGCGGCGTGGTCGGGCGACTGTTCAAGGAGTTCGCACTGACCGCAACCGCGACCATCCTTATTTCGGTGGTCGTCTCCCTGACCCTCGCGCCGACCCTGGCCGCCTTGTTCATGCGCGCGCCCACCCATCACCCGCATCAGAAACCGGGGTTCGGTGAACGCCTGCTCGCCTCCTACGAGCGTGGCTTGCGCAAGGCCCTGGCCCATCAGCGGCTGATGCTTGGCGTGTTCGGCCTGACCCTGGCGCTGGCAGTGGTCGGTTACATCCTCATCCCCAAAGGCTTCTTTCCGGTCCAGGACACCGCTTTTGCACTCGGGACCACCGAGGCAGCTGCCGACATCTCCTACCCGGACATGGTGGAAAAACACCTGGAACTGGCAAAGATCGTCGGCGCGGACCCTGCGGTGCTGGCGTTCTCGCATTCGGTCGGTGTTTCAGGCAGCAACCAGACCATCGCCAACGGCCGCTTCTGGATCTCGCTCAAGCCACGTGCCGAACGCGATGTGTCGGTCAGTGAGTTCATCGACCGCCTGCGCCCCAAACTGGCCAAGGTCCCGGGCATCGTTCTGTACCTGCGCGCCGGGCAGGACATCAACCTCAGCTCCGGCCCGAGCCGCAGTCAGTACCAGTACGTGCTCAAGAGCAACGACGGCGAATTGCTCAACACCTGGACGCAACGGCTGACTGAAAAGCTGCGCAGCAACCCGGCGTTTCGCGACATGTCCAACGACTTGCAACTGGGCGGCAGCGTCACGCACATCGACATCGACCGCAGCGCTGCCGCGCGATTCGGCCTGACCACGGCCGATGTCGACCAGGCACTGTACGACGCGTTCGGCCAGCGGCAGATCAGCGAGTATCAGACGGAAGTCAACCAGTACAAGGTGATCCTTGAACTGGACGCCCAGCAGCGCGGCAAGGCTGAAAGCCTGGCGTACTTCTACCTGCGCTCACCGCTGACCAGCGAAATGGTGCCGCTGTCGGCGCTGGCCAAGGTCAGTGCGCCGCGCATGGGACCGTTATCGATCAGCCATGACGGGATGTTTCCGGCGGCGAACCTGTCGTTCAACCTGGCACCCGGGGTCGCCTTGGGCGATGCGGTGCGCATGCTCGATCAGGCCAAGAACGAGATCGGCATGCCCGCCTCGATCATCGGCAGCTTCCAGGGTGCGGCACAGGCGTTCCAGAGCTCGCTGGCCAACCAGCCGTGGCTGATCCTAGCGGCGCTGGTGGCGGTGTACATCATTCTGGGCGTGCTCTATGAAAGCTTCGTGCACCCGCTGACCATCATCTCCACCCTGCCCTCGGCAGGTATCGGCGCATTGTTGCTGTTGTGGATGATGGGCCAGGACTTCTCGATCATGGCCCTGATCGGCGTGGTGTTGCTGATCGGTATCGTCAAAAAGAACGGTATTCTGCTGGTGGACTTTGCCCTGCAGGCCCAGCGCGAGCAGGGTCTCACGTCGCACGAGGCCATTTATGAGGCCTGTATCACCCGCTTCCGACCGATTATCATGACCACCCTCGCCGCCCTGCTCGGCGCGCTGCCGTTGATGCTCGGTTTCGGCGTCGGTGCCGAGTTGCGTCAGCCGCTGGGTATTGCCGTGGTCGGCGGCCTGCTGGTGAGCCAGATGCTCACGTTGTTCACGACGCCGGTCATTTATCTGCAACTGGAGCGGCTGTTTCATCGACGCCACCCGGCGCCCGCCGCACCGGCGCCGGCCCTGCACAAGTGAGAGTCGCCCAATGCGCGTGCTGATTATCGAAGACGAAGAGAAAACCGCCGACTACCTGCGTCGGGGCCTGACCGAACAGGGCTATGCCGTGGACGTGGCGCGCGACGGGATCGAAGGCCTGCACCTGGCGCTGGAGAATGACCATGCGATCGTCATTCTCGATGTGATGCTCCCGGGCCTGGATGGTTTTGGTGTGTTGCGTGCGTTGCGCGCGCGCAAACAGACACCCGTGATCATGCTGACCGCACGCGAGCAGGTCGACGACCGCATTCGCGGCCTGCGCGAAGGCGCGGATGATTACCTGGGCAAACCGTTTTCCTTTCTGGAACTGGTCGCCCGTCTGCAGGCCCTGACCCGGCGCAGCGGTGGCCATGAACCGGTACAGATCACCATCGCCGACCTGTGGATAGACCTGATCAGCCGCAAGGCGACCCGTGCCGGCCTGCGCCTGGACCTGACCGCCAAGGAGTTTTCGCTGCTCAGCGTGCTGGCCCGACGTCAGGGCGACATTCTCTCCAAGACATCCATCGCCGAGATGGTCTGGGACATCAACTTCGACAGCGATACCAATGTGGTCGAAGTCGCGATCAAGCGCTTGCGGGCCAAGCTCGATGGCCCTCACGAGCACAAGCTGCTGCACACCATTCGCGGCATGGGCTACGTGCTGGAGAACCGCAGTGCGGGTTGATTCGATTGCTTTACGCCTGAGCGGGATGTTCGCGCTGGTGGCACTGGTGGTGTTCCTGCTGATCGGCTGGGCCTTGTACCTGCAGGTCGACAAGAGCCTCGACCTGCTGCCCCGCGCGGAAGTGGATGCGCGCTACAGCGTGCTGGAATCGGCGGTCAATCGTTTCGGCAACCCGGAGCACTGGGGCAAGATCAAGAACAAGCTCAGTTTGCTCAGCGAAGAGGACAAGCGCCTGCGCTTCTGGGTGGTGAGTGACAATCCGCTCTACGAGTTCGGCAATCCCGGTGCGGACATTCGTCGTTTTGCGCACGGGCCGCTGGGCATGCACGACCTGAGACTGGCAGATCATCCGTTTTCGTTCAAAGTGCTGGTCAGCGAGTTTCCCGCCAAGGAACAGCGTCCGGCACTGCGCTTTCTGACCGCCATCGACACCGAGACGTTCTGGCACACGCAACACTCGCTGCTGGTCGCCCTGATCAGCCTGGCCACGCTGGGCATTCTGCTCGCGTCGGCGCTGGGCTACTGGGTCGCGCGAATTGGCCTGCGACCGCTGACCAGCCTCTCGCAGGAAGTCCAGAAGCTCGCCCCGCCACGGCTGTCCGGACGCTTGCAGCTGTCGCCGCTGCCGCCGGAACTCGAGCAATTCGTCGCCTCATTCAACTCCACGCTTGAACGCGTCGAGCAAGCCTACTCGAGGCTGGAGTCGTTCAATGCCGATGTGGCACACGAGCTTCGTTCGCCGCTGACCAATCTGATCGGTCAGACCCAGGTAGCGCTGACCCGCGGCCGCTCTGCCGAACATTATTTCGAGGTGCTGCAGTCGAATCTCGAAGAGCTGGAGCGCCTGCGCTCGATCATCAACGACATGCTGTTTCTGGCCAGCGCCGATCAGGGCACCAGGGTCAAGGCACAGACCTGCACCTCACTGGCTGAAGAAGTCGCTACAACGCTGGATTACCTGGACTTCATTCTGGAAGACGCGCACGTGCAAGTCCGTGTCAACGGCGACGCCAGCGCGCCGATTGAAAAATCCCACTTGCGCCGAGCGCTGATCAACCTGTTGCATAACGCCGTCCAGCACACCGGCGCTGGCGAGGCCATTGAAGTCAACATCGAATCGCGCGATGCCCATGTCACTGTCAGCGTGACCAATCCGGGCGTACACATCGCTCAGGAACATTTACCCAGACTGTTCGAGCGCTTTTATCGGGTGGATGCCTCACGCAGCAACAGCGGCGCCAATCACGGCCTGGGGCTGGCCATCGTCAAGGCGATTGCCTTGATGCATGGCGGCACCGTGTTCGTGAACAGCGACAAGGGCGCCAATACTTTCGGCATCCAGCTGCCCCGCTGACACCTGAAAATACTGACTGCACTGACCGTTTTCACGGCCCTCAATGTGCGCCTGTTCGCAGCATTTTAAATACACTTGCTTTATTCACATTCCCTTCATATGAGGCTATAAGGAGCGTGTTATACACGCGTCATTAAGTTCCCCAAATAACTGATAATTTTATTAACCGATTATCAAGAATCATTCGTCTGCAGGTAGAACAACCGATGATGGTGTTTGCGTTTTCTCGGCAAGCCCGGCTCAGATGGACCCGTCCGGAACTGATATTGATTTTCGGCAGCTCGGTTTCAATGCTCGCCATTCTGGCGATCGTGGCGTCTCTACTGGCCCGGGAGCGCGACGACGCAGCACAGACAGCAGCACGTGCAGCATCCAATATCGTGCGTTTGATTGATGCCGACGTCATGCGTAACGCAGAACTTTACGACTCTTCCCTGCAGGGTATGATCAGTGCGTGGCAGCGTCCGGACCTTCAGCAACTGTCGCCTGAACTGCGCCAACTTGTACTGTTTGATCGCGCCACTGCCGCCTCTTACAAGGGCGATCTGGTATTGCTCGATAACCGCGGCGAGATATTGGCTGATTCTTTATCTGTCATTCCTCGACAGGACAACTTTTCTGACCGCGCCTATTTCAAGGACCATGCAACCGACCGCTCTTTGACGCTACATGTCAGCGCGCCGTACAAGACGCGCTGGGGCTACAAGGACTGGTGCATCAGTTTCAGCCGTCGTATATCAGGACCCAACGGTGAGTTCATGGGCATCGTGAGTGCGGCGATGCGCCTGGTGTATTTCAAGCACCTGTTCATGAGCCAGAACCTGGGCAGTGAAAGCAGCATCAACCTGATCAATACCTCGGGCATTCTGATCGTTCGCTACCCGGAAATGGAAGGCCAGGATCTGATCGGCAAGGATTACAGCCACAGCCCCAACTTTCAGCGCATCCTTCAGGAAGGCGATGGCAGCTTCGCCGCGATGTCGACGCAGTTGAACGCTCGTCGGCTGTATACCTTTTCCCGAGTCGGCAACCTGCCGCTGATCGTCGTCATCGGGCAGTCCGAGGATGAGGTGTATGCCGTCTGGCGGCGCAATGCCTGGCTGGTCGGCTCGGCCACCAGCGTTTTGTGTCTGGGCATTCTGTGGCTGACCTGGCTGCTGTGTCGCGAACTGCGAAGACGCCACCGTGCCGAAGATGCGCTGGCCAGCCTGGCCGCGACAGATGGTCTGACCGGGCTCGATAACCGCCGCCAGCTCGACGAGGCCATGGAGACCGAATGGGCCCGAGCGCAACGCTCTGGCAAGCCGCTGTCATTGCTGATGATCGACGTAGACCATTTCAAGGCATTCAATGAGCGTCACGGCCATCAGGGCGGGGACGAGGCGCTGCGTCTGATTGCGCAGACCATCTCATACTGCATCCGCCGTCCGGGCGACCGGGTGGCGCGCTATGGCGGCGAAGAGTTCGTGGTGGTGCTGCCGGAAACAGACTTGCCGGGCGCCATGCTGATCGCGGAAAAAATTCGCAAGGCCGCAGAGTCACTGCCGCTGTTCAGGAATGCCGAGCATCCCATCACCGTGAGCATCGGGGTCGCTTCGGAGGTCGTTCGTCAGGGAGATAAACTGGAGGCGTTTTTCGGGGTGGCCGACAAGGCGCTGTATCAGGCCAAGGACAATGGGCGTAACCGGGTCGAGTACCGCAGCTCGGTTGCCAGAAAGGTCACCGATCAGGTTTGACCGGCTGCCTTCGGGCATAAAAAAACGCCAGACTGGCTGGCGTTTTTTCGGTTACCGCTGAGGCATCGAATTACGATGCGGCATGGGCTGCACGTGCTGCGTCACGCAGTGCTTTTACCTTGTCGTGGTTGGCCAGAACGCCAGCCTGCTGCTTTTCAATCAGCGCGATAACGTTAGTGGAAACGTTATTGGCGCGGGCTTTTTCCAGCGCTTCGCGATAAGCCTTCTTGGCAACGTCTTCGCCTTTTTCAACTTCTTCCAGAACGGCCTTGTCGTCGTCCGAAGTAACCATCGACTTCAGGTTGACCCATGCGCGGTGCAGTGCGCCAGATACGCTGGAAGAATCTTCAGGCTTGCCACCCAGTGCGGTCACTTCAGCTTGCAGTTCACGAACGGCTGCAGCGACTTCAGTAGAACGGTTTGCAAGGAACGATTTTACCTGGGCGCTTTTTGCGTGTTCTGCGCTGGTACGGAAACCTTCTTCACCGTCTTTGCTGGTTTCGATCAGGTCATTCAGGATAGAGATCGTTTCTTTGTTGATATCAGTCATTTGATAATTTCCTAATGGCAGGTTGATACGAAAGTGTTCGATGTATAGGTAATTGCAGACACCGTGCCAGTTTTTGAAATGAAAATAATTATTTAATATCAATGACTTACGAAATTTTCACATTTGCCCGTTCGTGACTTCTGCATGATCTGCGGTTTGGCCTGCATGCAGAATGCACGTATCGTACAAGCTGAGACAGAAACGCAGGCTTATCGCGAATGAACCCGGAAAAACTCAAGTTGCTGGTGACACAGGAAATGCCGTTCGGCAAATACAAGGGCCGGCTGATCGCTGATTTACCAGGGCATTACCTGAACTGGTTCGCCCGCGAAGGCTTTCCCAAAGGAGAGTTGGGCGGCTTGTTGGCGCTGATGCAGGAAATCGATCACAACGGCCTTGGCGCGCTATTGGACCCGTTGCGCACGCGTCCAAGTCAGTCGTTCAAGGACAAGGGGTAAAAACGAAGAGAAGGTCCGGGGAGAAAAAAACGGTGCTCCGGACCAGGGAGCACCGAAAAGCCATACAACCAACAACAACTTCCTTGTCGGAATCAGCCGCAAGGGGCTGACGCCGAAATCCTGAAAATCAGTCAAACAGCGCCATGGCCTGCGCAGTCGCTTCCTGGATACGCCCCCAGTCGCCATTCTTGACCCAGGCGTTATCGATCATCCAGGTGCCGCCCACGCACATGACGTTGGGCAGGGCCATGTAGCTCTTGAGGTTCTGCTCATTAACGCCGCCAGTGGGGCAGAAACGCACCTCGTTGAACGGCCCGCCAAGGGCTTTGATCGCTGCCACACCGCCGCTGATCTCGGCCGGAAACAGCTTGAAACGGCGATAGCCCATGGCGTAGCCGATCATGATTTCCGAGGCACTGCTGATGCCGGGTAGCAAAGGCAGCGGGCTGTCGAGCGCCGCCTGCAAGAGTTCCTGCGTGCTGCCGGGCGTCACGATGAACTGCGAACCGGCCGCTTCGGCGTCGGCCAGCATCTTGCGGTCCAGGATCGTCCCCGCGCCCACACACAACTCGGGGCGCTGTTCACGCAGGATACGAATGGCGCTCAGGCCGAACGCCGAGCGCAGGGTCACTTCCAGCGCAGTCATGCCGCCAGCGGCCAGTGCATCGGCCAGCGGCAGTACGTCCTGGTCACGGGCGATGGTGATCACCGGCAGAATCTTCGCCTTGGCGCAGAGTTCGTCGATCTGGGCAATCTTGTTCGCCATGCTGGTCAGCGGCTGATTATTTTCGTTCTGTGTCATGGCGACGGTTCCTTTGTTTGTGGGGCTTATCGGGGCTTATGGGCACCAGTAAATCTCGAGAGACGGGTTGAGAAAGGCACGTACCGGCATTTCGGCGAGGTCATCGCCTGCCAGCGCGGTGCGCAGGGTGTCGAGTTTGGCCTGACCGGACACCGACAGAATCGGTGAGCGCGCCGACGCCAGCAGGCGGCGGGTCAGGGTCAGGCGCTGGTGCGGCACGCTCGGTGCGAGCATGGGCAGGCAGCGGCGCTCGCCTTGCAGATCAAGGGCTTCGCTCAGATTCGGGCTGTTGGGGAATAGCGATGCGGTATGCCCGTCGTCGCCCATGCCCAGAATCAGTACATCTATGGGTGGCAGCTCGGCCAAGGCCTGATCGGCAGCCTGCGCGGCTTCCTCGACACTGCTCGCAACGCTGTACAGGCCGAGAAACCTGGCCTTCGCCACAGGCCCCTGCAGCAAGTGGCGCTGCAGCAGGCCGGCATTGCTGTCGGCATGTTCGGTCGGCACGAAGCGCTCGTCCGCCAGACTGATGACCACCTTCGACCACTCCAGCGGTTGTGTCGCCAGACTCTGGAAGAAGGCGACCGGGCTGCGTCCACCGGACACCACCAGCGTCGCCAGACCGTTATCGCTGATCGCCTGCTTCAGGCGCTCGGCGACATTTTCGGCCAGTGCATCGGCCAGTTGCTGCGCCGTGTCGAAATCGTGTGCTACCAGCCCTGCTGGCAGCTTGAGGTCACATGTCGCCATACCAGGATCTCCCGTCGCGAGTAATCAGGGCAATGGAGCTCATCGGCCCCCAGGTTCCGGCCGGGTAAGGCTTGGGTGCATCGCCCGCCTTCTTCCAGCCAGCGATCAATTGATCGCACCATTGCCAGGCGTACTCGATCTCATCTTTGCGGACAAACAGGTTCTGATTGCCACGCATGACTTCCAGCAACAACCGCTCATAAGCGTCGGGGACACGAGCGCTGCGGTAGGTGTCGGAAAAATTCAGTTGCAAGGGACCGCTGCGCAGCTGCATGCCCTTGTCCAGGCCCTGATCCTTGGTCATCACCTGCAAGGAGATGCCTTCGTCAGGCTGCAGGCGGATGATCAGGCGGTTGCTGATCTGCAAACGCTGTTCAGGCGCGAAGATGTAGTGCGGCGGCTCTTTGAAATGGATCACGATCTGCGACAGCTTCTGCGGCATGCGTTTGCCGGTGCGCAAATAGAACGGCGTACCCGACCAGCGCCAGTTGCGGATATCGGCACGCAACGCGACGAAGGTTTCGGTATCGCTCTGGGTATTGGAGTTTTCCTCCTCCAGATAGCCAGGCACCGCCTTGCCTTCGCTGTAGCCGGAGGTGTACTGGCCACGCACCACCTGGGTCGCCAGACGCTCCGGGGTGAAGGGTGCGAGTGCCTTGAGCACCTTGACCTTTTCGTCACGGATACTGTCGGCCGACAGGTCGCTTGGAGGGTCCATGGCAATCAGGCAGAGCAGCTGCAGCAGGTGGTTCTGAATCATGTCACGCAGCTGGCCGGCCTGATCGAAGTAGCCCCAACGGCCTTCGATGCCGACCTTCTCGGCCACCGTGATCTCTACGTGCGAAATATGGTTCTGGTTCCACTGGGTTTCGAACAGGCTGTTGGCGAAGCGCAGAGCGATGAGGTTCTGTACCGTGTCCTTGCCCAGATAGTGGTCGATGCGATAAACGCGGTTTTCCGGGAAAAACTGCGCGACGGCGTCATTGACCCGGCGCGAAGAGGCCAGGTCGTGGCCGATGGGTTTTTCCAGTACGGCACGCGTGCGTTCGGCGAGGTTGACCGACGCGAGGTTCTCGCAGATGGCGCCATAGACCGAGGCCGGTGTGGCGAAATAGGCGATCAGGGTTTCGGCATTGCCGACCCGCTCGGCGAGCGCAACGTAATCCTCGGCCTTGAGAAAGTCGACATGCAGATAGCTGAGACGCGCCAGAAAGCGGCTCAGGTTGTCCGGCTCCAGCTCCGTCTCGGGAATGAAGCGGCGCATGGATTTTTCGATGTACGCCAGATGCGACTCTTCGTCGCCTGGTTCACGCGCCAGGGCAAGAATTTTTGTGTCTTCATGCAGCAGTCCAGCGCGATCAAGCTGATAAAGAGCCGGGAACAGCTTGCGTACCGCAAGGTCCCCCAGGGCACCAAACAGGGCAAATGTGCACGGTTCAACCGTAATCAAGGGCATAATGTTGGTTCTTTTATCAAGTTAGGCTACAAATACCTTTTTTAAAGGCGTTACTCAAGGCCATATGTAGTAATAACCACAACATTCTGCCTGAAAGCATATTCCAGTGGTGATCAACACAGGCCCTCAGTACGATAGGCCACCTTTGCTACAGGCTAAAGGGCTAATAAAAGCCCAAGGCAAAACCGTTGGTAAATCAGCCCCGACAAGGACTTTGAATGGACCGCGTAAGAAACCTCCTGGAGCAAATCCAGGGCCGACTCGACGAGCTGAACAAGGCCGAACGCAAAGTGGCCGAGGTCATCCTGCTCAACCCGCAGATGGCCACGCGGCTGAGCATTGCAGCGCTTGCCCAGGCCGCCAAGGTCAGCGAGCCGACGGTCAATCGCTTCTGCCGTTCGTTCAGTGTCAGTGGCTATCCGGAATTGAAGCTGCAACTGGCCCAGAGCCTGGCCAGCGGCGCGGCCTATGTCAGCCGTGCGGTGGAAGCCGATGATAATCCGGAGGCCTATACCCAGAAGATTTTCGGCAGCGCCATCGCGTCACTGGACAGCGCGTGCCAGCAATTGGACCCGGCTTTGATCAGCAAGTCTGTGGACATGCTCATCCAGGCGCGGCAGATCCATTTTTTCGGGCTGGGTGCCTCCGCGCCGGTAGCCCTGGACGCGCAGCATAAATTCTTTCGCTTCAATCTGGCGGTGACGGCGCATGCCGATGTGCTGATGCAGCGGATGATTGCATCGGTGGCTCATACCGGCGAGTTGTTCGTGATCATTTCGTATACGGGCCGTACCCGTGAGTTGGTGGAGGTGGCGCGTATCGCCAGGGCCAACGGCGCGTCGGTGCTGGGGCTGACGGCAGCCGGTTCGCCGCTGGCTCAGGCCAGTACGGTGAGTCTGAACATTCCTCTGCCGGAAGATACGGATATTTATATGCCGATGACGTCGCGGATCATTCAGTTGACTGTGCTCGATGTGCTGGCCACGGGTATGACGCTGCGCCGCGGCGTCGATTTCCAGCCGCATCTGCGCAAGATCAAGGAAAGTCTGAATGACAGCCGTTATCCGATCGAGGATCAGGGCTGACTGGGTGTGATCGGAAGAACGCGTTGACTATCGTTCCAACGCTCCGCGTGGGAATGCAGTTCGTGACGCTCTGCGTCACACGGCGGTTTTTCTTTGTCAGGTGGATTGAGGTTCTGCTCAGGTCACCTTTGCGCCCTTACGGCGCCTTACTTTGAGGGACCAAAGTAAGCAAAGTCCTCGCTCCGTTTCCGGCCCGACTTCGTCGGGTTCCTTCGCCCTGGCACTGATCCGGGGGTCGCCGCAACGGGCCATCCATGGCCCAGACTGTGTAAAAACCCAAGGTAAACCTTTGCTATGATTCCCCAGGATTTCATTGCAAGGGTTGCCCATGAAACGCTTCATTCAAGGTGAACACAGAGGTCAAAGTACCTTGCTTCCCGAGAGTCTCGACGATTACGTCAGCGACACCAATCCGGTGCGCGTTGTCGATGTCTTTGTGGATGAGCTCGACCTGATCACCTTGGGTTTTGAAAGCGCTGTCCCCGCTGAAACGGGCCGACCGGCCTACCATCCTGCAGTCATGCTGAAGATCTACATCTACGGCTATCTCAACCGTATCCAGTCAAGCCGACGCCTTGAGCGCAAGGCGCAGCGCAACGTCGAGCTGATGTGGTTGACCGGTCGCCTGATGCCGGATTTCAAGACCATCGCCAACTTTCGCAAAGACAACGCAAAGGGCATTCGAGGAGTCTGTCGGCAGTTTGTCGTGCTGTGTCAACAATTGGGGCTTTTCTCGGAGCATTTCGTTGCCATCGATGGCAGTAAATTCAAGGCGGTCAATCACCGCGATCGCAATTTCACCAGTGCCAAACTGAAGCGTCGGATGGAAGAGATTGAATCAAGCATTGCCCTTTATCTAAAGGGGCTGGATGCGGCTGATCGGGAAGAGCCCAAGACCGCAGGCCCCAAAGGCGGCCTAGAGGAGAAGATCGCCAAATTGAAGGAGCAAATGAAGGCGTTGCAGACCATCGAGGTACAGCTTGAAGAATCCCCGGACAAACAAATTTCGCTGACCGATCCGGACGCGCGCTCAATGATGAGCAGTGGGGGAAAAGGTATCGTGGGTTACAACGTACAGACCGCGGTGGATACCAAGCACCATTTGATCGTCGCGCACGAGGTGATCAATGTGGGTCACGACCTTGATCAACTTAGTTCGATGGCCCAGCAGGCCCGTGAGGTGATGCAAGTCGAATCGTTGTCGGTGGTGGCGGACCGCGGGTATTACAAAAGCGGAGAAATCCTGGCCTGTCACGAGGCAGGGATCACAGCTTATGTGCCAAAAACGCTGAGCTCGCGGGCCAAATTTGATGGCCGTTTCGGCAATGACGAGTTTGTTTACGACGCGGACAACGATGTGTACGTCTGCCCCGCCAATCAAGTGCTGATCTGGCGCAACTCTTACATCGACAAGGGCAAGAAGCTGGACGTTTACTGGCGCTCCAACTGCCAGGCCTGCTCGATAAAGGCGCAATGCACACCGGCCAGAGAGCGAAAAATTCGGCGCTGGGAACATGAGGCAGTACTGGAAGAAATGCAGGCCCGCCTGGCTAACGCGCCGCAGGTAATGACCATCCGCAAGCAGACCGTCGAGCACCCCTTCGGGACTCTCAAGCAGTGGATGGGTGCAACGCATTTTCTGACGCGACGGCTTGGCGGAGTGAGCACCGAAATGAGTTTGAACGTGCTTGCTTATAACTTGAAGCGGGTAATGAACATCCTCGGCACGCAGAATCTTGTAAAAGCGCTGGCGGCTTGAAAAGCCTCCATTGCGCCCGATAAAAGGGGCTGTAAAGCGCTATTAACGGCCTTAAGGGCGGATTAGAGCGATGGCAGGACTTTCAAGGCGTTCCGGCTAGCCAAGTATCGTCTGCGCTACGCGCAGCCGATACTTGGGCTGGTTTTTACACACTCTGGGCCCGGTGCGGCTAGCCTGGCGTCCTGCCAGGCTACCCCCGGATCAGCGCCAGGACTCAGCCGTCACTTACGTCGCACTCTGCGTCGTCTGTGCCATCGGGGTTTGACTATCGTGCCGACGCTCTGCGTCACATGCAACTCACCCCGCCAGGCTGGCTTGCAGTTTGAGCTGCACGTGTTCTCCGGGCCGCAGGCTGAAGGTGTCGCCGGAGCCTGAGGCCGCTTCGACGCGGACAAAGCCTGTAATTTCGCTGCCGCATACGCCGAGGAGCGGTCGGCTGCCGGGGTGCCAGACGACGGTGTTGGTGCTGTCGCCGGTGTCGATGTTGAGCCTGCGCTGCCAGATCGGGTCCTGGAGCTGTACGGCGCCGGCGTGTTCGAATACGCGTTGGCAGGCGCCCGCCACGCGCAGTTCGCCCTGTTGCTGACAGGCCTGGCGGCTGAGTTGGTCATAACCCTGTGCGCCGTCGAGCCCCTCCAGCGCGACCTCAGCCACATCACCGATCCGCCAATAAACATGCAGCGCATGGCTGAAGTGACACGGCTCGCTGTCCTCGTGACACGTGCTCAAACGCAGCTCCATGCTCTGCCCCAGCTCGGCATGCAGATCGACCTGCCAGTCCCACAATTGCAAGCGCCAGTGCAGGCTCACGCCCTCCTCACTCTCACTGCTGTCGATCAGTTTCCAGTCCAGCAAACGTCCCCAGCCGTGCGCCGGCCAGCCGCTCTCGCCGGGATGTCGACCATACCATGGCCAGCAGACCGGCACGCCTCCACGAATGGCGCCCACCTGGGGCCACTGCGCGGCACACCAGAGCCAGGGTTTCTGGCCCTGCGGCTGGAAGTGCAGCAATTGCGCACCCTGACGACTGAATACGGCCTGACATTGCGGGTGGTCGATGACCAGTACCTCGCGCAGCTGATGGCGCTCCCACTCGAAAGTAGGTCTGGCCCGTCGGGATCGGAAGAAGCGTTGCAAGGGATGTTCAGGCAGTTGCGCGTCGTGAGTGGTCATCGCCAATCGCGTCCCTGAAAAATAAAAGGATCAAGCCATAAAAAAACGGGCAGCCAGGCTGCCCGCAAAGCACACACGACCCTTGATCGCGTTACGCGTCAGTCAATACTCAGAACTTCGACTGGATCTTGATGCCCGCTACCAGCGCATCATCAACCTGATCTACGCCACCAGGATGCTTGATGTACTGCAGGTTGGGACGCACGGTCAGCCAGTTGGTGACATGGAAGCCGTAGTAGATTTCAGAGTTGTACTCAGTGCTCTGAACCGGCAGGAAGCCAGGGTTGTCGTAGTCGTTGATACCGCTGATCTGGTTGGCCAGACGCACGCGATCCTGCACATCGTCGTTGACGTGGATACGGGCAAAACCGATACCGATGTCATCTTTCGGACGCGAGTTGAACGGACCTTTGTACGTGAAACCGATCTGCTGGTAGTTGTCGACGAAGTTGGTCGCCTTGTCATGCACGGTGGCGTTGGCAAAGATGCTCAGGCCGCGCGAGGCGTCGCCGTCATGAGTGGTCAGTTGTTGCTGAGCCACGACCCACCAGCCATGCTTGCTGCTGTGCGACTTGAACGCTGCGCCAGTCAAGGCCTGCGGCTGACCGTTCACGTCTTCATAGACATCGTTGGCGTTTGGCGTGCTCTTGTAGTAACCGACACGGTACTCACCGGGCAACGAGTTGAAGGACGGAGTCCAGACCAGTTCGACCGGCAGAATCATGCCTTCGGTGCCACTGCCGCTGAGTTTGAAGCCGTTGCCTGTTTCCAGGTTGGACGGGTTCTGCTCGTACACGCCAACCTGGGCATAGACTTCAGGCGTGATGTTGTACTTGATGCGCAACGCCCACTGGCTGATAGGCCAGTTGTACCAGGTATTAACGTAGTTACCGACCTGCGAGCCGCAGAACGACAGGTTCTGGAAGTCGCACGGGAAGCTGTTGAAGTCTTCGCCCGGACCAAAGCGACCGGCCTTGACGTCCAGCGCGCCGTCGAAGTACTTCTGCTTGATCCACATCTGCGTCAGGCGCCAGGTCTGACCACGGCCCCAGACTTCCTGGGAGGAGCTGAGTGTACCGGCGCGAGGATCGCCGATACGGTCATTGGAGATATTGCGACCGCTACGTTCGGTGATTGCCAGCTTGAACTCCGCGTCTTGCCAGCCCAGCACCTTCTGCAAATCGACTTTCATGCCCAGCGCGAACTGGTCGCTGTAACGACCGGTGGTGTCATCGTTGTAGCCGCCCTTCAGGTTGCTGGCCATCTCGGAAACGTATTCCAGCGAGAAGTCATAACCCTTGTCCAGCAACTCGGTGCGCTTGCCACCCCAGTCACCCGTCATCCAGGGTGAATCAGCGGCAAATGGCTCGGCGGCGTGAACGCTGCCGGCCAGACCCATTGCACCCAACGCCGACAGCTTGCATACCAACTGGAGCCGGGAAAGCGATTTACCTTTGTTGATCTTCTTCATCCCATCAATCCTCGTTTTATTGTTATTAGCTTTGGTAGACATGTTGCTTCATTCACTGCCTTGTATTCGCTGATCGGCCGTGCGTTTTGGCAGCCAACGGCCAGCCAGCGGTGCTCATTGCTGAATCAATTTATCACTTGCGGCTCGACCGGTGACACATTGTTTTCCCGTTCAGCCGCCTGCCGCGCTCCCAACACCCCAAGACGCTCGCCGCTCTGGGCATCGAAAATCAGCACCCTGGCAGGATCGAACTGCAAGGTAAGGCTCTCGCCCACCTGTGGTGCGACATCCGGGGCAAGGCGACAGCAGACCTTGCTCTGGTTGAGCGTGACGAACACCAGCGTATCCGGACCGGTCGGCTCGGTCACCTGGACCTCGGCACGAATGGTCGGCAGCCCGGTCGATTCAGCGCCGGCCAGCATAATCTGTTCAGGGCGAATACCGAGAATGATTTCTCGATCTTCCAGGCCTGCATCGGACACGCCCACCGGCAGTTCGCAACGCGCCTGGCCACTGTCGAGCGCAGCGATCAACTGGCCATCCTTGCGTTGCAGGCGCAGCGGGATGAAGTTCATCGGCGGCGAACCGATGAAGCTGGCGACGAACAGGTTGGCCGGATCGGTGTAGATCTGCTTGGGCGTACCGAACTGCTGGACGATACCGTCCTTCATCACCGCCACCTTGTCACCCAGCGTCATGGCCTCGATCTGATCGTGGGTCACATACACAGTGGTGGTTTTGAGGCGTTGATGCATCAACTTCATTTCGGTACGCATCTCGACGCGCAACTTGGCATCGAGGTTCGAAAGAGGCTCATCGAACAGGTAGATCTTGGGTCGACGTGCCAGGGCACGACCCATCGCGACACGCTGTTGCTGGCCACCGGACATCTGGCCCGGCTTGCGATTGAGCAGGTGCTCGATCTGCAACAGCTTGGCAACGCGCGCCACTTCAGCGTCGATGTCGGCTTGCGGCATCTTGCGGATCTTCAGCCCGAAGGCGATGTTTTCACGCACGCTCATGGTCGGGTACAGGGCGTAGGACTGAAAGACCATCGCAATGTCGCGGTCCTTGGGGCTGGTGCCGCTGACGTCCTGGCCGTCGATCAGAATCTCGCCGCCACTGATGCTTTCCAGACCGGCAATGCAGTTCATCAGGGTGGATTTACCGCAGCCCGATGGACCGACCAGAATCAGAAACTCGCCATCCTTGATCGACAGGTCGATGTTCTTGAGTGTGTCCGGCAGGTTGCTGCCGTAGGTCTTGTTGACGTTGCGTAATTCGAGAGTCGCCATGATTACCCCTTGACCGCGCCGGCCGTGAGCCCACGCAGGAAATACTTGCCAGCCAGTACGTAGACCAGCAGTGTCGGCAGGCCGGCAATCATCGCCGCCGCCATGTCAACGTTGTATTCCTTGGCACCTGTGCTGGTGTTGACCAGATTGTTCAGGGCCACAGTGATCGGCTGAGACTCGCCGCTGGAGAACACAACGCCGAACAGGAAATCGTTCCAGATCTGGGTGAACTGCCAGATCAGGCAGACCATCACGATGGGCGTGGACATCGGCAGAATGATGCGCCCGAAGATGGTGAAGAAACCGGCACCGTCCAGTCGTGCAGCCTTGACCAGCGCGTCGGGAATGCTGACGTAGTAGTTACGGAAGAATAGCGTGGTAAATGCCAGCCCGTAGACCACATGAACAAACACCAGCCCGGTGGTCGTGTTGGCCAGGCCCATCTTGCCCAGCGTAAAGGATGCCGGCAGCAGGACGGTCTGAAACGGCAGAAAGCAACCGAACAGCAACAGACCGAAGAACAGCTGCGAGCCCTTGAAACGCCACATCGACAGCACATAGCCATTGAGCGCGCCGATTGCGGTGGAGATGATCACGGCCGGAACGGTGATTTTTATCGAGTTCCAGAAGTAGCCATCGACCAGATCCCAGGCTTTTATCCAGCCGATTGCAGTCACTACGCTCGGCCAGCTCAACAGGTTGCCGGTGCCGATGTCCTCGGGGGTCTTGAAGCTGGTGAACAGCATCACCACCAGCGGCACCAGATAAATCAGACAGGCCAGCATCAGCACCGCGTAAATCAGAACACGACTGAAGCTGATGCCCGGTTTGCCAACATGACTAGTCATGGCGTTTGGTCCTCAGCTCGGAATACAGATACGGCACCAGAATCGCCAGGATCGCGCCGAGCATCAGAATGGCACTGGCAGAGCCCATGCCCATCTGGCCGCGGCTGAAGGTGAAGGAATACATGAACATCGCCGGCAGGTCGGATGAGTAACCGGGGCCACCGGCGGTCATCGCGGCTACCAGGTCGAAACTCTTGATCGCAATGTGCGCGAGAATCATCACGGCACTGAAGAATACCGGACGCAGGCTTGGCAGCACGACGCGCCAGTAGATCATCGGCAGACTTGCGCCATCCATCTGCGCCGCGCGAATGATCGACTGATCGACGCCACGCAGCCCCGCCAGAAACAACGCCATGACGAAGCCCGAGGACTGCCATACCGCTGCGATGACCAGGCAGTACACAACGCGGTCCTGATCAATCAGCCAGTCGAAACGGAAACCTTCCCAGCCCCAGTCGCGCAACATCTTGTCCAGGCCCAGGCCAGGGTTGAGCAACCATTTCCAGGCAGTACCGGTGACGATCATCGACAGCGCCATCGGGTACAGGTAGATAGTACGAATCATGCCCTCGCGACGAATCCGCTGGTCCAGCAGGACGGCCAGCAGGACCCCGATCACCAGGCTGATTGCAATGAACATCCCGCCAAAGACCGCGAGGTTCTTGCTTGCCACCCACCAGCGATCGTTGTCCATCAGACGCGCGTATTGCGCCAGGCCGACCCATTTATAGGAAGGCAGGAACGTCGAGTTGGTGAACGACAGTGCGAATGTCCAGAGGATGTAGCCGTAGAACCCCACCAGTACGATGAACATGCTGGGGGCCAGCACCAGTTTTGGTAGCCAGCGTTGCAGCGCATCCATTGGCGAGGCTTTGCTGTTCGCAGCGACAGAGCTCATCGGGAGTATCCCATGCGGTATATCGAATCCAGGCCGCAGCCGCAGGTGAAATCAACCAGGGATTTCAACACTGCGGACGACGGTTAAAGGCGGTTAAAAACGAATTACTGGGCAGATTTGATCGCAGTGGCCAGCTTTTTGGCGGTTGCTGCCGGATCGGCTGACGGGTCGTTGATGTAGTTGGTCACCACATCGAAGAACGCGCCCTGCACTGCCAGCGTAGTTGCCATGTTGTGCGCCATGCTTGGCTGCAGACCGCCGGTCTTGGAATCAGCCAGGAAGTCCTTCGCAGCAGTTTGCGCACACGAATCGAAACCGTACTTGCTCATGTCGGACAGCATGTCCTCACGAACCGGGATCGACCCCTTGTTGATGCTGAAGACCTTCTGGAAGTCCTCACCCATGGCGACCTTGGCCAGATCCTGCTGTGCGGCAGTCGTACCCTCGTCTTTCTGCTTGAACACGGCCAGCGAGTCGATGTTATAGGTAAACGCCTTGTCGGTGCCCGGGAAGGCTACGCACTGGTAGTCCTTGCCGGCGACCTTCTTGGCCGCGGTCCATTCACTCTTGGCCCAGTCACCCATGATCTGCATGCCGGCCTTGCCATTGATGACCTTGGCAGCTTCCAGGTTCCAGTCCTGGCCCTTGCCGTCGGCATCCATGTAAGTCGCGACTTTCTTGAGTTCGGTAAGCGACTTGACCATGCCTTCACCGGTCAGCGCATCCTTGTCCAGATCGACCAGGGCTTTCTTGTAACCGTCAGCGCCCATGACCGAGAGCACAACGGCTTCGAACACGGTGCTGTCCTGCCAAGGCTGACCGCCATGCGCCAGCGGGATGAAGCCGGCTTTTTTCAGCTTGTCGCCCGCGGCGTAGAATTCTTCGAGCGTAGTGGGTGCCTTGTCGATACCGGCTTTCTTGAAGACTTCAGGGTTGATCCACAACCAGTTGACGCGGTGAATGTTCACCGGCACGGCTACGTAATCGCCCTCGTACTTCACGGTGTCGGAGACTTTCTTGTCCAGCAGGGAGTCCCACTTCTCGGACTTGGCGACCTCTTTCAGCGCCTCGGTATCGAGCAGACCGGTAGAGGCCCACTCCTGAATGTCCGGGCCTTTGATCTGGGCCACACCAGGAGGATTGCCGGCAACCGCGCGACTCTTGAGCACGGTCATGGCCGTGGAGCCGCCGCCGCCTGCAACGGCGCCGTCCTTCCAGGCGAAGCCGTCCTTTTCAACCTGAGCTTTCAGAACATCGACTGCAGCCTTTTCGCCACCCGACGTCCACCAGTGCACCACTTCAACAGTGCCTTTGGAGTCAGCGGCGTTAGCGCTCAGAGGGAACAACGAAGCGAGAGAGATGACAACAGCGAGACGTGACATGGAATTCATCGAATTGACCTTTCTTGTTGTTATGCATGAGCAAGTCTGGTGCTTGCGCTTCGTGGGAGTCTAACCAAGCCTGACGCGCCGACAGTAACGAAGGGACGCGCAATTGTCACAGGATGGTGACAATTTAAATCCGATTGCAACCATTAGCCAAAAGCCACTTCCCAACCAGTCATTCCGCAGTTCTCGGCAGGTACAACGTTACCCGCAACCCTCCGTCACGCAGGTTCTGCAGGCTGACTTCGCCGCCATGACTGTGGGCAATGTTGCGAGCGATGCCCAGGCCAAGGCCGTAGCCCTGCTGCTGATTGCCTGCCAGGCGGAAATGCGGTTCGAAAACGTGCTCAAGGCGCTGCTCGGGAACGCCAGGGCCTTCATCGTCGACATGCAGCACGAACGCGTGGGCATCGTCTTCGACCTTCAGGTGCGCGCGGTCACCGTATTTGAGCGCGTTGTCGATCAGGTTGCCGATGCAGCGCTTGAGCGCCAGCGGTTTGCCTGAATAGGCAGCCTGTGCCTCACCCTGCTGCGTGACACGTCCATTGCCATCAGCGAGCAGCCAGGGTTCGACCAGACATTCAAGCAGCGCATTGAGGTCCACCGGCTCGATGTTTTCATGGATATCGGTGTCCTTGACGCACTGCAGCGCGCCTTTGACCAGCAATTCCAGTTCGTCCAGATCGCGACTGAATTTGCGTTGCAGTTGCTCATCCTCGAGCAACTCGACCCGCAGGCGCAAACGCGTGATGGGCGTACGCAGATCATGGGAGATGGCACTGAACAACTGGCCTCGCTCGGTCAGGTAGCGGCTGATCCGCGTGCGCATGGCGTTGAATGCCCGGCTGACCTCGATGACTTCGCTGCCGCCGCCCTCGACCACAGGCTCGACATCCGCGCCCAGCGACATGTCCCGTGCGGCCCGCGCCAGGCGCTTGAGCGGACGGCTCTGCCAATGCACCAGCAACCCGATGAACAACAGCAGAAATGCGCTGGTCAGGACAATGAACGACACTTGCTGAAGGGGCAGTTCCTGCTCCTCCAGCGAGGTGTAGGGTTCAGGCAGTAGCGAGGCGATGTAGAACCACTCGCCGGGCGCCATTTCGATTTGCGTGACCAGCACCGGCGGGTTCACCGGCTCAAGCGTCAGCGCGTAATGGGCCCAGGAACGCGGCAACTCGTCGAGCTTCAGGCCGCTGTTGAAAATCCGCAGATCTTCGGGCCGCGCAAACCATACGGTGATGTCCGGACCATTGCCCAGACGCTGGCGCAGCACTTCGCCCACCACGTCCAGCACCGCCTGCTTGCGAGGAGTGGGCTGCATGATCTGCATGTCCAGCGGATGATCGTTGAGTGACACCACGAAGCGTGTGCCGCCCATACTGCGTAACTGGTCGAGCACCATCGGCCGGTAAGCCAGCGGCAATGAGCGAAAGTAGCTGACACTGGCCGCCATCGAGTACGCCAGACTGCGCGCACTGGTTACCAGGCCCTCCATCTGCGTGGCACGTAGCTGTGACAGCCAGATCACGCTGGACAGCGCCTGAGCCAGCAGAACCGCCAGCAAGGTCAGCAGCAACATGCGGCCCAGCAACGAGCGCGGCAGCGGCAGGCCGGTTCTCTTCGCGCCTGCCCCTGTCGGTTTAATAGCCGTTGCCCGCTTGCGAGTTGACGTTCGCGGCCAACAGGTAACCACTGCCACGAATGGTACGGATCAGACGCGGCGACTTGCCGGTGTCGCGCAGACGCTGGCGCAGGCGGCTGACCGCCATGTCGACGATCCGCTCCAGCGGCATCAGCTCTCGCCCACGCGTGGCGTTGCCGATGGTGTCGCGGTCGAGAATCTGCTGGGGGTTGTCGAGAAACAGTTTGAGCAGTGCGAAGTCGGCGCCGGACAGAATCACCTCTTCGCCGTCATTGTGAAACAGCCGGTGGCTGACCATGTCCAGTCGCCACTCATCAAACAGGATCACATCGCCACCCGGACGCTCCTGACCGAACTGGGCACGTCGCAACAGCGCCTTGATGCGCGCCTGAAGCTCGCGCGGACTGAACGGCTTGCCCAGATAATCATCGGCTCCCAGCTCCAGGCCGATGACCCGGTCGGCCTCGTCAGAACTGGCAGTCAACATGATGATCGGCACATGCGGCTGGCGCGGATGCTGGCGGATCCAGCGACACAGACTGAAACCGTCTTCATCGGGCAGCATGACGTCAAGGATCAGCAGGTCGCTTGGCTGGTCATTGAACGCCCGGCGGAAATCCGCGCCATCACCCACCGTGCGCACCTGGAAACCGGCGCGGCTCAGGTAGGTGTCCAGCAACTCGCGAATTTCCTGATCGTCATCCACCAACAGGATCGATTTACTGACTGGGCTCAAGTTGAAGCGTCCTTGTCTGGCTGTGAATTCTTGTTGTTATGCCATATCGCTCAGATCTGCGCACCAAACGCCTGTTGCAGGGCCACGCCCGACCCCATGAGGCCAGGGTATTCGGCCGTTACCAGCCACACCGGCAGACCTTTGAAATAGTCGCTCATGACGCCCTTCTCGGCCATGGCGCGCTTGAACCCGCTGTTGATGAAGAACTCAGTAAAACGAGGCACCACGCCACCGACGATATAAACCCCGCCGAGGCTGCCCAGGGCCAGCACATGGTTGCCGACCACTCTGCCGAGAAACACGCAGAATTGCTCCAGCACTGCCGCGGCTACCGGGTCGCCCGAGAGCGCGGCGGTGGTGATCGCCGCAGGCGATTTGAGCACCGGCTCGATATCGTCCAGCGCGCAACTGACCTGATACAGCAACAGCAAGCCGGCACCGCTGAGCACGACCTCGGCGCTGACATGCTCGTGTTCGGCCATCAGCCGTGTCCACAGCAACGCCTCGCGCGCAGTCCCGATGGGCAGATCGGCATGCCCGCCCTCGCCCGGCAACGCCATCCAGCGACTGCCTTCGAGTTTGATCAGCGTACCGACGCCCAGCCCGGTCCCCGGCCCCACCACCACGCGCGGCCGGTCAGGCTTGCCGACACCGTGGCAGACCGTCAGGTATTCATCGTCCTTGAGCCGGGTCATGCCCAGCGCCATGGCGGTGAAGTCGTTGATCAACAGCAGTTCATCGACCTGCAGGTCGGCGCAGAACGCCTCGCGGCTCAATTGCCAGTGGCTGTTGGTGAACTGAAAAAAATCACCGTCGACCGGTCCGGCGACCGCCAGGCATACATGACCGATATCGCCGCGCTGCAGCTCCAGGTCCTGCAGATAGACTTCGATGGCCTTCTCCGGACCCGCGTAGTCAATGGTCGGGAATACCCGGACAGAATGCAGCGTGCTGTTTTCCCAAATGGCAAAACGTGCATTGGTACCGCCTATATCACCGACCAGGGCCAACTTCACTTAAGCGTCTCCAGACTAGAGGTAAAGGCGCTGGCGCCTTGCTCTGCGGAGCTGAAGGCCATGCGCATGAATCCAAAAAGCTCGCGACCGCAGCCGACACTGTTGTCGATCTGGTTGATGGCCGGTTCTCTGGCGGCCAATTCTGACGCTTCGACCAGAACTTGTAACGTGCCTTTTACACCATCCACACGAATCACATCGCCATCACGCACGAGAGCCAATGGGCCACCATCGAACGCTTCCGGGCAGACATGAATCGCCGCCGGGATCTTGCCCGAGGCGCCTGACATGCGTCCATCGGTGACCAGCGCAACCTTGAACCCGCGATCCTGAAGGACCCCCAGAAACGGCGTCATCTTGTGCAGCTCGGGCATGCCATTGCAGCGCGGCCCCTGGAAGCGCATCACCGCGACGAAATCGCACTCCAGCTCACCCGCCTTGAAGGCATCGGCCAGTTCCTTCTGATCCTGGAACACCTTGGCCGGCGCTTCGACGATCTGATGTTCCGGAGCCACGGCGGACACTTTCATCACGCCGCGCCCCAGGTTGCCTTCCATGACCCGCAGGCCACCTTCCGGCGAGAACGGACGGGCAACCGGCCGCAGGATATTTTCATCGAGGCTTTCGAGCGGCCCTTCACGCCAGACCAGTTTGCCGTCTTCCAGGAACGGCTCTTTGGTGTAACGGCTCAGGCCATAACCGGCCACGGTGTTGACGTTTTCGTGCAGCAGGCCGGCAGCCAGCAGCTCGCGAATCAGGAACGACATGCCGCCTGCCGCCTGGAAGTGGTTGATATCGGCCTTGCCGTTGGGGTAGACGTGACTGAGGGTCGGTACCACTTCCGACAGATCGGCCATGTCCTGCCAGGTCAGCTGAATGCCGGCGGCCTGGGCAATGGCCGGCATGTGCAGCGTGTGGTTGGTCGAGCCGCCAGTCGCGTGCAGCGCAACGATGGAATTGACCAGCGAGCGCTCGTCGACGATCTCGCCGATCGGCATGAAGCTGCCACTTTGCTTGGTCATACGCGTTACCTGGCGGGCCGCCTCGGCCGTCAGCGCATCACGCAAGGGCGTATAGGGATTGACGAACGAAGCACCGGGAAGGTGCATGCCCATGACTTCCATCACCAGCTGGTTGGTGTTGGCGGTGCCGTAGAAGGTGCAGGTTCCCGGACCGTGATACGACTTCATTTCCGAGTCGAGCAACTCTTCGCGGGTGGCCTTGCCTTCCGCATACCGCTGCCGTACGTCGGCTTTTTCCTTGTTGGAGAGGCCTGAAACCATCGGCCCGCCAGGCACGAAAATGGTCGGCAGATGACCGAACCGCAAGGCGCCCATCATCAGGCCGGGGACGATCTTGTCGCAGATGCCCAGCATCATGGCGGCGTCGAACATATTGTGTGACAAGGCAATCGCCGTGGACATGGCAATCACTTCACGGCTGGCAATGGCCAGCTCCATGCCCGGCTCACCCTGGGTCACGCCATCGCACATGGCCGGCACACCGCCGGCAAACTGACCGACCGAACCAATGTCACGTAAAGCCTGTTTGATCTGGGCTGGAAAGTGTTCGTAGGGCTGATGCGCCGAGAGCATCTCGTTGTAGGAAGAGACGATGGCCACGTTGGCGGCGTTCATCAGACGCAGACTTTGCTTGTCTTCCGGTCCGCAGGCGGCGACGCCATGGGCAAAGTTGGCGCATTGGAGCTTGCCGCGCATCGGGCCATCGCTCGCTGCGCCGCGAATCAATTGAAGGTAGCGCTGACGGGTATCGCGACTGCGGGCGATGAGACGCTCGGTTACTTCAAGGACGCGGGGATGCATGTGATGAACTCCAGGCTAACGTCTAAGGTCACCCGTAAAGACGGCTCCGGTTTTCGAGCAGTGACTGTCAGGGAGCAAAACCCTGATCTCGATCAACTGGGAGGGCCTTTCAGGCTTGTAGTTGTAGATAAAACAAAATATTGCCACTAAAAAGGCTTGTTTTCTATTTCTATGAGAATAATCTTGTAATTCCAACAACAAATTCAGAAGGACGGCTGTATGACTCTTCGTATCGCAATCAACGGTTTTGGCCGCATCGGCCGCAACGTCCTACGCGCACTGTATACCCAAGGCTACCGCCAGGACCTGCAGGTCGTCGCCATCAACGATCTTGGCGACAGCGAAATGAACGCACACCTGCTGCGCTTCGACACCGTACACGGCCCTTTCAGCGGCACGGTCGAGTGCGACAAGGACAGCCTGACCGTCAATGGTGACCGTATTTCGGTCAGTGCCATTCGCAATCCGGCCGAGCTGCCGTGGAAAGCGCAGGACATAGACGTGGTGTTCGAATGCACCGGTCTGTTCACCAGCCGTGACAAGGCTGCCGCGCACCTCACCGCCGGCGCCCGCAAGGTGATTATCTCCGCGCCAGCCAGCGGTGCCGATGCCACCATCGTCTATGGTGTCAACCACGACACGCTGCGCCAGTCGCACCAGATCATCTCCAGCGCCTCGTGCACCACCAACTGCCTGGCACCGGTCGCTCAAGTGCTGCATCGCGAGTTGGGTATCGAAAACGGTCTGATGACCACCATTCATGCCTACACCAACGACCAGAACCTGATCGATGTCTATCACACCGACCCGTACCGCGCCCGCTCGGCCACGCAGTCGATGATCCCGAGCAAGACCGGCGCTGCCGAAGCGGTAGGTCTGGTGCTGCCGGAACTGGCAGGCAAACTCACCGGCATGGCGGTACGCGTACCGGTCATCAACGTTTCGCTGGTCGACCTGACCGTGACCCTGAAGCGCGAAACCACCGCCGATGAAGTCAACGCGCTGATGAAAGAAGCCAGTCAGCACTCCAAAGTGCTCGGCTACAACACGCTGCCGCTGGTCTCCCACGACTTCAACCACAACCCGCTGTCGTCGATCTTCGACGCCAACCACACCAAGGTCAGCGGCAAGCTGCTCAAGGTACTGTCGTGGTACGACAACGAATGGGCGTTTTCCAATCGCATGCTCGACAACTGCCTGGCACTGCATAACGCGCAGTAAAGGACAGACGTCCAGACAAGCGCCTGCTCTCATGCCCATGCACTGCGTGGGCATGCGGCTTCGGGCGTCCTCGCGCGGTCTTGAGCGCGCCTCTGGCGGACAAATATTTACAGATCCAGGCTTGACCCGCCCAGAAGATGAGAAGCATTATCATTTGCTCGAATCTCCGGTCGGGCTCCTTCGTGTCGCACTCAGACTTCAACAACGTGTTTCTGGCCCAGCGCCCGGTCCTGTTACGTACTCTGCAACGCATGGTTGGCAATCAAAGCGCTGCTGAAGACCTGCTTCAGGAAACCTGGCTGCGCGTCAGCCGTGCATTGACCGAACACCCGGTCGCTCATCTTGAACCCTTCGTTTTCCAGACCGCTCGCAACCTGGCGCTGGATCATTTGCGTGCGCGGCGCATCCACGGCCGGACCATGCTCGAAGACGTGTCGCCTGCACGGCTCGAAAATGTCGTGGCCCAGCTGGGCTCGCCCGAAGATGCTGCACACGCCAAGCGCCTGCTGGAGAACCTGAGCGCCAGTCTGAGCACGCTGAGCCCGCGCCAGCAGAAAATCTTTACCCTCAGCCGCCTCGATGGCCGCAGCTATCTGGAAATTGCCGAGCAGTTGCAGGTCTCTGCCAGTACCGTACAAAAAGAATTGAAACTGATCATGGCGATCTGCATAGGCGTCCTTTCCAGGCTTGACCCACCCTGAACCCTGCCGCACGCTGCCACACTCATATCGATACAGTTTCAGGATTGCCGAGGAACACCGTGGCCCCGAAAACAGAACGTCCGCACGCGATCGCGCAGGACGTGTTGAGCAACGCTGCAATGGATCAGGCCCTGACCTGGCTGATCGAGCTGGAAGGCGCAGACGATGCGCATCAGGCGCGTTTTCAGGAATGGCTGAATGCCGATCCCGACCACGCTCGCGCATTCGAGAAGGCCCGGACGCTCTGGAGCTCGCAGCCGGTTCGGTACGCAGCCGAAAATATCGCACCACCGCGCAAGCGCTCGGCATGGCAGCGTGCCCGTTCCCACTGGAAACCTCTGGCCACTGCTGCGGTGCTGCTGTTGGGGTTGTTCAGCTTCAGCAATCTGCCCTTGCGCCTCCAGGCCGATCATCTGACGGTCGTCGGTGAACGCCAGCGCCTGGAACTGGCGGACGGCTCGAAGGTGCTGCTCAATACTGATTCGGCTTTCTCCAGTCAGGTCGGAGAAAAACAGCGCTCTGCCCGCTTGTACCAGGGTGAAGCCTTCTTCGATGTCACGCCCAGGCCCGGGCTGCCCTTGGAAATCGAAGCAGGCCCGGTGCGCATGAGCGCCAACAGCACCGCGTTTTCGGTGCGCTACCTGAACGGCGTCGCGCAGGTACACGTGCAACGCGGCGCTGTCGACGTGCACGCCAGCCATGGCGACTCCAGCCTCAGTCTGGGCGCTGGAGACAGCGTTCGCGTGGGGCCTGACGGGTTTGGGCAGCGTGAAAAGCTTGACCCGGCCCGGGACCTGGCCTGGGTGCAGGGCCGACTGATATTCGACAACTCCCCGCTGGGCGACGTACTGGCTGAGCTGCGCCGTTACTACCCAGGCTGGATCGTCAGCACCAATGCGCAACTGGACCGTGTTGCCGTAACCGGCAATTATCGCCTGGACAACCCGCTCGACGTGGTGCGTTCGCTGGCGCAGATCACGTCGGCAAGCATTCACGAAATGCCCGCGCTGGTGATTCTCAACTGAAGAAAAGTTTTTTTACTCGATAGCGACTGGCCGTTCGTCTAGTCATAGCCAATGCAACTGATTCTCATTGTGAAACAGCTTGTAAACACTATGACGAGCAACACCCCAGGGAGCGCTACCGATGTCATCCACGTTCACGCCTGTCGCCCGACAACGCGCAAGGCTTACGCTTTCTCTGCTTACGCTTGCGGTACTGGGCGCCAGTCTGCAGCTGACAAACGCCAGTGCTGCCAGTGAAAGTACTCATGCGACACGCCCGGCGGGCACCTACCCCTTCTCGATCAGTCAGCAACCCCTGGTGTCGGCGCTGAACGAGTTCAGCCGCGTGACCGGCTGGCAGGCAGGCATGTCGGCGGGCCTGGCCCAAAGCGTCATCTCCCCTGGGGCCAGCGGGGAACTGAGCGCTGCCCAGGCGCTGGACAGCATGCTTTCCGGAAGCTCGCTGAGCTACCGCAATCTGGGCAACAACAGCATCGTGCTGGAAAAACGCGCGCCCACCGCTGGCGTCATGGCGCTGGATCAGATCACTGTCAGCGCCACACGCCAGGCCCAGGATGTCGCCACGGTGCCGAGCACTGTCAGCGTACATTCCCGTGAGGAACTGGACCGCGACAACGTCAACACGCTCCGCGACCTGGTGCGTTACGAGCCGGGGGTCTCGGTGGGTGGCGCAGGCCAGCGTGCGGGCACGACCGGCTATAACATTCGCGGCATCGACGGCAACCGGATCCTGACCCAGGTCGACGGCGTCGAGGTGCCCGACAGCTTTTTCACCGGTCCCTATGCACAGACTCACCGCAACTATGTGGACCCGGAGATCGTCAAACGCGTGGAAATCCTCCGCGGTCCCGCCTCGGCCCTGTACGGCAGCAGCGCCATTGGTGGTGTGGTCAGCTATTACACACTGGACCCGGACGACATCATCAAGCCCGGCAGGAATGTCGGCGCGCGGCTGAAAACCGGCTACAGCTCGGCAGACGAAAGCTGGCTCAACTCGGCCACCGTCGCAGGCCGTCAGGGCGAGTTCGACGGCTTGCTGCACCTCAGCCAGCGCAATGGCCATGAAACCGAATCCTATGGCAGCACCGGCGGTAGCGGATTGAGCCGCGCGCAAGCCAACCCTGAGGATGCGCGCAGTACCAATGTGCTGGGCAAACTGGGCTGGAATTACGGCGACGGTTCGCGTCTGGCGCTGGCCTATGAAAAGTACAAGGACGACCGCGACAGCAATCTGAAAAGCGCAGTCGGCGGTCCATTCACCAACGGCAGCGGCCTGGGGATGTATCAGTCGCGCGAGGGTAACGACACCATCACCCGCGAACGCTTCGGGATCGAAAACAGCTTTGCACTCGGCAGCCTGCTGGTCGACAACGTCAAGTGGAGCCTGAACTACCAGATCGCGAAAACCGATCAGAGCACCCGGGAACGTTACTTTCCGTTCTCCCGCGATGTCATTCGTGAACGCGACACGCAGTATCAGGAAAAGCAGTGGGTGTTCGATGCCCAGCTGGACAAGGCATTCTCCGTTGCCAGCACCGACCACGTGCTGACCTACGGGACAACGATCAAGCGCCAGAAAGTGACCGGATTGCGCAGCGGCAGCGGCACTTGTGCGCGAGTCTTCGGCTCCTGCCGCGCTGTCGGTGCAGACAGCCCGAGCGACCGGCTGGCCGCAACGAGTGATTTCCCCGACCCGACCATCACCAGCTACGCGCTGTTCGCGCAGGATCAGATCAGCTGGAATGACTGGACCTTCCTGCCCGGCGTGCGTTACGACCACACCCGGCTTGATCCGACATTCACCTCGCAATTCCTCAGGTCGGTCAGCCTGACCGACCCAGACCAGGCGAACGATGAAACGCGAACCTGGCATCGCCTGTCGCCCAAGCTGGGCGTGACGTACGCACTCAGCGATGCCTACACGTGGTACGGCCAGTATGCCGAGGGCTTCCGCACGCCTTCAGCCAAGTCACTGTACGGACGCTTCGCAAACCCGACCGCCGGGTACGTGGTCGAGCCCAATCCGAACCTGAAGCCCGAAACGAGTAAAAGTTACGAAACCGGGCTGCGCGGTCGCTTCGAGTCCGGCTCGTTCGACATCGCGGTGTTCTACAACAAGTACCGCGACTTCATCAACGAAGACGCCATCACTCCCGGCTACAGCGAACTCACCTTCCAGTCCAACAACATACGCCACGCCACCCTCAAAGGCGCCGAACTCAAAGGCCGTCTGAACCTCGACAGCCTGGGTGCGCCGAACGGTCTCTACAGCCAGGCCTCGGTCGCCTATCTGCACGGCCGCAACGACGACACGGGCGAGCCGCTCAACAGCGTCAACCCGCTGACCGGTGTCATGGGGCTCGGTTATGACCGCGATCACTACGGCGGTCTGTTGAGCTGGACTCTGGTCAAGCGCAAGAACCGCGTGGATGACAGCAACTTCCACACGCCGGACGGCACCTCCAGCCAGTTCAGGACACCGGGCTTCGGCATTCTGGACCTGACCGGCTACTACAAGGTCAGTGATGACGTGACCGTCAACGCAGGCCTGTACAACCTGACCGATAAAAAATACTGGCGCTGGGACGATGTGCGCGGCTACGACGGCGTGGGAGAAGCCGGCGTAACCGCACCCGCCAACCTCGATCGCCTGACCCAGCCGGGACGCAATTTCAGCGTCAACGTGGTGTGGGACATCTGAGCCCGAACGTCTCTGAAAGCCCGCCGCTGGATGATCGAGCGGCAGGCTTTTTTTACGCTTTCGGGCCTGACTGTTCGTCTATTCAACAAGCCTTTTTTCAGCAAGGAAGACTACGATGCCCCTTGATCAGAACCGACCGACCCTGCGTTCGCAACGCCTGAGCCAGATCACCCACGCGCTGCATGAACAGCTCGACAAGGCGGTCAAGGCACATGCGCCGTTTGACACCCTGGCCAGCTATTCGCGCTTCGTGGTTGCCCAGTACCTGTTCCAGAAAGAGCTGCAACCCCTGTACAGCGACCCCACACTTCAAACGATCATCAGCGACCTGCCGGCCCGCTGCCGGGCCGAACAGGCCAGAGCAGACCTTGCCGACCTGAACATGGACCTTCCCCTGCCGGTGGCGGGCGCGGTACAAAAGCCGAGCAGCGCTGAAGCGCTCGGCTGGCTGTTCGTCTCCGAGGGCTCCAAGCTTGGTGCAGCATTCCTGATCAAACGTGCCCAGGCCCTGAACCTGAGCGACAGCTTCGGCGCGCGGCACCTGGGCGAGCCTGCCGGAGGCCGGGCTGCAGGCTGGAAAGCCTTTGTCCGAACGCTTGATGAACTGCCACTGACTGCCGAACAGGAAGCAGAACTCGATCGCGGCGCCATCGCCGCATTCGAGCGTTTCAACGTGTTGCTGCAGTGCGCCTACGCCGATGCTCCCGTTACAGACATGGCACAGGCATGAAAAAGCGCCCGGTGCTGTTAAGCTGGCCGGGCTCCCCGAACCTGCCTGTAGAGACCATGACGTACAAACCACCCGGCTCAAGACTTTCACGCCTTTTATACGGCATCCTCGCCTACACCGCGCTGGGCATAGGCATCGTTGCGATCTTCGTTCCCGGCCTGCCAACCACCGAGTTCATTCTGCTGGCCGCCTGGGCGGCAACACGCAGTTCGCCGCGACTGAACGCCTGGCTGGAAAATCACCGGGTGTTCGGACCGATACTGTACAACTGGCGTAACGGCCGACTGGTCGCGCGCAAGGCCAAGATCAGCGCTACCATCAGCATGCTTGTCTGTGCCGTGGTGATGCTGAGCCTGATCGGCCATGCCTGGTGGCTGTACCTGGCACTCACGGGGATGGCGCTGGGCAATCTATGGATCTGGTCGAGGCCGGAGCCGGACAAGATAGAGCGTTGAGCGCAGGCATGATGCGCGTGGCACCCTGCGCAAGGCTGAACCGTCCTGTCTCGGTCAGTGTCAGACTGAGCACACTCACCCCTTGATGGAGTCACTTCATGTACGAGCCAGGCCATCTGCACCTCACCCACGTGGCGCTTCAACCGTCGGATATCAGCTATGACATCCACTTGCGCTACAACGTGGAGGAAGATCCCAAGCAAGGCACGTCCATGCACTTCACCATGCAGGGCGAAATCAACGGCAAGCCGTTCGAGGAGCAATTCCAGTTGCCCCGTGACCTTGCCTTCAACTTCGCCCATGACGCGAGTCGCATCGCGATAAGGCACGGCTTGCCCAACTCGGCCGCACTGCCCATCGCCCAGCACAAGGACTATGACCGAATGTTCGCGGACATTCGCGACAAACTCCACGCCAAGTCAGGCGACCCGGTTAAACCGGAGCATCTGGAGTAAGCCAGCGCAGCCGAGGCCTGGAGAACACCAGCGGGCAGTAGCGGGAGGAATCAGGCATCGGAAAACACCATCGTGCCCATGCTCCGCGTGGGTATGCCGTTCTGGACGCTCTGCGTCCTCGCCTGAATAGGCGACATGGCATAAATCCATGACGCGGAGCGTCACGAAGGGCATTCCCACGCTGTGGACTGCCCCCCGAAAGTTGGACAGTTTTAGCTCGCCGCCTGAGCCCTGTATTTTACGGGGCTCAAGCCGTTTAGCTTCAGCTTGATGCGGTCATGGTTGTAGTAGCGGATGTACTCATCCAGACCTGCCTTCAGCTCTTCTATGCTTTCAAATCGTTTCAAATAGAAAAACTCGGACTTCAGCGTACCAAAGAAGCTTTCCATTGCGGCATTGTCCAGGCAATTTCCCTTACGCGACATGCTTTGCTTCACGCCCTTTACCGCCAGCTTTTGACGGTACTGCGCGTGTTGATACTGCCAGCCCTGATCCGAGTGCATCACAAGCTTCGGCTCGTCCTGCAACTGCTGGAGAGCCTTGTCCAGCATATTGGTGACCAGCTCGAAGCACGGCCTGGTAGACACTTCGTACGCCACGATCTCACCGTTGTACAGGTCCATCACGGGCGAGAGGTACAGCTTTCGATTGGCCACTTTAAACTCGGTCACATCGGTCACCCATTTCTGGTTCGGGCGTTGCGCCGTGAACTTGCGCTCCAGCAAATTCGGCGCAATTTTCCCGACGGTGCCCTTATAGGAGCGGTACTTCTTGGGTCGCACAACTGATCTGAGGCCCAGTTCAGCCATCAATCGCTCCACAACCTTCTTGTTGACCAACGTGCCTGAGTTGCGAATGACCGCCGTGATACGCCGAGCCCCATAAAGACCTCTCTCCTCGTGATAAACACGCTCTATCTCCTGCTTCAGAGCTGCATCTGGATCGGGTCTGGATTGCACCTGAGCCTGATAGTAAAACGTGCTGCGCGCCAAGCCCGCCAGCGTCAGAAGGGCGCACATCGGAAACCGGTTCCTCAGTTGTTTGACGATCAGGGCTTTTTCTTTTGCCGTCGTTGCTGCTCCTTCAACTCTTCCAACTTTTTTAGGTAAGCGTTCTCCATGCGCAGGTATTCAAGCTCGGCCATTAACTGGTCGCGTGTCTTGTGCGTATCGTCAGCGGTTACGGGTTCGGTGGGATAAGGCTTCTTGGGCATGGCAGCAGGCTTTCTTCTTGTGGGAACACGCGGGGCTAGACCGTCACTGTAATGCTGCTGTTCCCAAATGACTATTTGGCCAGGATCACCAATACCAAAATGCGCTGCGGTCTGGCGAAGCGACAGCCCGTGCTCGCGCTTGTGCTCAAGCACTGAGCGTTTGAAGGCTTTACTGTACCGAAGACCAGGCTTGCGATGGCCTGTGTGCCCATGGCTCTTGTAATTGGCGACCCAGCGTCGAAGCAGGCTGAAATCGATCGAGAACTGACTGGCCACCTTACGAAAGCCGATGTTGCCTTCAAGGTACGCTTTGACGACGGTGAGTTTGAATTGCTCTGAATACTTGGCCATTTGAACACCCCCATTAGGTCGGATTGGTGTCCAACTTCTTGGGGGCAGTCCACTGGAGCGTGAGGAACGATAGGCGTGCGCAAAAACACCAGCGCACAGTAGCGGGCGGAATGAGGCGTCGGAAAACACCATCGTGCCCATGCTCCGCGTGGGTATGCCGTTCTGGACGCTCTGCGTCCTCGCCTGAATAGGCGACATGGCATAAATCCATGACGCGGAGCGTCACGAAGGGCATTCCCACGCTGGAGCGTGAGGAACGATAGGTGTGCGCAAGGACACCAACGGGCAGTCACGGGAGGAATCAGGCATCGGAAAACACCATCGTGCCCATGCTCCGCGTGGGTATGCCGTTCTGGACGCTCTGCGTCCTCGCCTGAATAGGCGGCATGGCATAAATCCATGACGCAGAGCGTCACGAAGGGCATTCCACTGGGCCGTGAGGAACGATAGGTGCCTGCAGGAGCGTGAGGAGTGACAGGTGTCTGCAAGGACACCAGCAGATTTCACCAAACCGGCCGCCACAAGGCATACTTGCCGCCTTCTCATTCGCGAACCGTCAACGCCTCATGCGCATCCATGTCAGCTTCATCGACCGCGTCGGTATCACCCAGGAAGTGCTGGCGATTCTGGGTGGACGCAATCTGAATCTGGACGCGGTGGAGATGGTACCGCCCAACGTGTACATCGATGCGCCGACGCTCAGCCATCAAATGCTCGAAGAGCTCAAGGACGCGCTGTTTCGGGTCCGTGGTGTGGAAGCGATCACCGTGGTCGACATCCTTCCGGGTCAGCGTCGCCACTTGCAGCTGGACGCGTTGCTCGCCGCCATGACCGATCCGGTGCTGGCACTGGACAGCGCCGGGCACGTGCTGCTGGCCAACCCGGCACTCATTGCACTGATCGGCAGGGAGCCAGCGGGTGAATCGATCGGTGAGCTGTTCAGTGACCCCAGTCTGCACGCCGCGTTGCTGGAAAACGGCTTTCGCCTGCCGCTGCGCGAGATCACCCTCAATGGTGAAGCACTGCTGCTGGATGCCACGCCGATCACCGAGGCCGGTGCGCTGATTACCCTGTACCTGCCCAGCCGAATCGGCGAACGCCTGTCGGCATTGCACCATGATCACGCCGAAGGTTTCGACGCTCTGCTCGGCGACTCGGCCGCCATCCGCACTCTCAAGGCACGCGCGCAACGGGTGGCGGCGCTGGACGCACCGCTGCTGATTCAGGGCGAAACCGGCACCGGCAAAGAGTTGGTCGCCCGGGCCTGTCACGCCAGCAGCGCACGCCACGGCGAACCGTTTCTGGCCCTCAACTGCGCGGCGTTGCCGGAGAACCTCGCCGAAAGCGAACTGTTCGGCTACGCCCCGGGAGCGTTTACCGGGGCACAGCGTGGCGGCAAACCGGGATTGATGGAGCTGGCCAACCAGGGCAGCGTATTTCTCGATGAAATCGGCGAAATGTCACCCTATCTGCAGGCCAAACTGCTGCGTTTTCTCAACGATGGCAGCTTCCGGCGCGTCGGTGGCGATCGCGAAGTACGGGTCAATGTGCGCATTCTCAGCGCCACCCACCGCGATCTGGAAAAGATGGTCAGCGAAGGCACCTTCCGTGAAGACCTGTTCTACCGCCTTAATGTCCTCAATCTTGAGGTTCCACCGTTGCGCGAGCGCGGTCAGGACATTCTGCTGCTGGCCCGATACTTCATGGAGCAGGCATGCGCACAGATTCAGCGCCCGGTCTGCAGACTTGCACCCGGCACCTACCCTGCACTGCTCGGCAACCGCTGGCCAGGCAATGTGCGGCAATTACAGAATGTGATTTTTCGCGCAGCTGCCATCTGCGAACACACTCAAGTGGATATAGGCGACCTGGATATCGCCGGCACCGCAGTGGCGCGCCAGAACGACAGCCCGATCGACAGCCTCGAAAATGCCGTCGAAGCCTTCGAGCGGAATCTGCTGGAAAAGCTTTACGCGGATTACCCTTCCACCCGCCAACTGGCCAATCGCCTGCATACTTCGCACACCGCCATCGCTCATCGCCTGCGAAAATATGGAATTCCTGGCAAGCGTTAGTCGATTGAAGTCGCTCATCGAAAATATATTCCGAAAGGATTCATTTAATAACTAGTTTGCCGATAACGATCTGGTATCGTCCATGAACCTCTTATCATCCATTTGAATGGATGTCCGTAGTGTGATTACGGCCGTAATGGCAAAAAGGTCAGGTAGTACCGGGAAGTCATATGCCAACCTCGCCAGTGGACCGCCCGCTTGTCGACGCTCAGTCTCGCGCTGAAAAAATCGTCGAATCTCGCCGTCAGAAAATCCTTCTCAAGACCGGCGCGCTGCAGGACGCAATTTTCAACAGCGCCTACTTCTCCAGCATCGCAACCGATGAGCACGGCGTTATCCAGATATTCAATGTCGGCGCCGAACGGATGCTCGGCTATCACTCCGAAGACGTGGTCGACAAGATCACACCTGCGGACATCTCCGACCCCGCCGAGCTCATCATCCGCGCGGCGGCCCTCAGCCATGAACTCAACACGCCCATCACGCCGGGTTTCGAAGCCCTGGTATTCAAGGCTTCGCGCGGCATCGAAGACATCTACGAACTGACCTACATCCGCAAGGATGGCAGCCGCCTGTCGGCCATGGTCTCGGTCACGTCACTGCGCGACAGCGCCGAAACCATCATCGGTTATCTGCTGATCGGCACCGACAACACCGCGCGCAAGCAGGAGGAAGAAGCTCAGGCCTTGCTCGATCAGCGCTTGCGGGACCAACAGTTCTATACCCGTTCGCTGATCGAATCGAACATCGATGCGCTGATGATGACCGACCCGCAAGGCATCATTTCCGACGTCAACAAGCAGATGATGGCGCTGACCGGGCGCACCCGCGACGAATTGATCGGCGCGCCCTGCAAGAACTTCTTCACCGACCCGGCGAGTGCCGATGCCGCCATCAAGCGCGTGCTCAGCGAGCACAAGGTCAGTGACTACGAACTCACCGTGCGCGCCTACGACGGCACTGAAACCGTGGTGTCCTACAACGCCGCGACCTTTCATGACCGTGACCGCAAGCTCAAGGGGGTCTTCGCCGCAGCCCGTGACGTGACCGAGCGCAAGCGTTTCGAGCGAACGCTGGAAGAAAAGAATATCGAGCTGGAACACGCCAGCCACATGAAGTCCGAGTTTCTTGCCACCATGTCGCACGAGCTGCGCACCCCGCTCAACGCCGTGATCGGTTTCTCCGAGGCACTCAGGGACGGCATGGTCGGCGACATGACCGATGCCCAGCGACGCTACATCGGCGATATCTTCAACAGCGGCCAGCACCTGCTGTCGCTGATCAACGACATCCTTGACCTGTCCAAGGTCGAGGCCGGCATGATGACGCTGGAGCTCGAGTCGGTCGATCTGGACGAACTGCTGAGCAACAGCCTGCTGATCGTGCGTGAGCAAGCCGCCCTGCAACACATTCAGCTGAAACTGGAAACAGAGGCCGAATTCGGTGAGCTTGAGCTCGATCGACGCAAGACCAAGCAGATCGTCTACAACCTGCTGGCCAACGCCGTGAAATTCAGCGAGCCCGGTGGCTGGGTGACGCTGGCGGTGCGACTGGTGCCGGCTTCCCAGGCAGGTCTTATCGATGGCGACTGGCCGACCTACGGGTTTGCGCTTGCGTCCGGTGACTGTGAGCAGTTTCTGGAACTGAGTGTCAGCGACACCGGAATCGGCATCGCCCAAAGCGACATGAACAAGCTGTTCAAGGCGTTCAGCCAGATCGACAGCGGCCTGGCACGCAAATTCGAAGGCACCGGACTGGGTCTTGCGATGGTCAAGCAACTGACCGAACTTCATGGCGGCTGCGTCGCGGTCGCCAGCGTGAAGGACCTCGGCGCACGCTTCGTGGTCTGGCTGCCCATCCGCTCACCTGAATCAGCGGAGGCGCGATGGCCCAGATCCTGATCATTGAAGACAATGCGGCGAACATGCGTCTGGCAGAGCTATTGCTGACCAGCGCCGGGCACACTGTGCTGTCGGCCGTCGATGCCGAAACCGGCCTGAAACTGGCTCGCGAACGTCAGCCCGACCTGATCCTGATGGACATCCATCTGCCGGAAATGGACGGCCTGACCGCCACAGCGCTGTTGAAGAAAGACGCCGGCACCGCCGCGATCCCGGTGGTCGCACTGACCGCGATGGCCATGAAGGAAGACAAGGAGAAGATCCGCCTGGCGGGCTGCAACGCTTATGTCATCAAGCCGTTGCGCTACAAGGAGCTGTACCGGGTCATCGACACCCTGCTGGAAAAAAATCTGCCTCAACAGCCCATTACCTGAGCATTCGATATGACCGAGAGCGCCGCGACCATCCTGATTATCGATGACGACGTCCATGTCCGGGACCTGCTGGAGGTTCTCTTGCAGAACCAGGGTTACCGGACATTGACGGCGGAATCAGGCGAGCTGGCGCTGGCCATGGTCAAACGACAGGCACCCGACCTGATCCTGCTGGACATCATGATGCCGGGCATGGACGGCTATGAAGTCGCCAGCCAGCTCAAGGCCGAAAAGGGCACCGCCAATATACCGATCATCATGCTCTCGGCACTCGACGACCAGAGTTCCCGTCTTTCAGGGCTGGAAGCGGGGGCCGAGGAATACCTCAACAAGCCTGTGGACAGCGCCGAACTGTGGCTGCGCGTGCGTAACCTGCTGCGTCTCAAGGCGTTCGGCGACTACCTGAAGAGCCACAGCCTGATCCTCGAAGATCAGTTGCAGCAGCGCACCATCGATCTCGAGCGTTTTCGCACGGTAATGGACGCCTCCGAAGACGCGATCTTCCTGATCAACCGCAACACCATGAGCCTGATCGAATTCAACCGCCGGGCCTGCCAGTTGCTGGGCTACACCGCCGAGGAGCTGTCGCACAAGACACCTGCGGAACTGGGCGAGACGTCCATGGAGCAGCTTGAGGTCGTGTATGACCAGATCATCGCCGGCAAAGGCCCCAGCGAACCGCTGGAAACCCAGATTCGCGACAAGAGCGGCCGGGATGTCGAGGTCGAAATCCATCGCCAGGCCTACCGAACCGGCGAGGACTGGGTCATCGTCGGCATCGTGCGCGACATCACCCGGCGCAAGGAAAGCGACCAGCGCCTGCTGACCATGGCCCACTACGACACGCTGACCGGCCTGCCCAACCGGGATCTGTTTTTTACCAGCCTGCAAATGGGCATGACCCAGGCGGCCATCAGTCGCTGGAAGCTGGCGGCATTGACAGTCAATATCGACGGTTTCAAGAACATCAACGAAACCTGGGGGCATGTGCTGGGCGATGAGGTGCTGCTGGAAGTCAGCCGCCGACTGTCGAACTGCCTGAATGCCAGCGACACCCTCGGCCGCGTGGACGGCGATCAGTTCGCCCTGATTCTGATGCTTCGTCCCGGCCAGGCGGATACCCGGCAAACGCTCGAACGCATCCGCAACGCATTGCGAGCGCCCTTCCGCATAGAAGGCCAGAGCCTGGTCATGACCGCCAGCATCGGCATTGCCCTGTACCCGGAGGATGGCGAAGACTCGCGCGAGCTGATCAGACATGCCTACACCGCCATGAACAGCGCTCGAAAGATCGGCCCGGACAACTACCGGTTCTATACGCCGCAGATGAACGCCGACGTTTCGGCCCGTCTGGACCTTGAGGCCGCGCTGCGCGAAGCGGTGCGCAACCAGGCCTTCGAAATCGTCTACCAACCCAAGCTGGACCTGAACAACGACCGTATCTGCGGACTTGAGGCGCTGTTGCGCTGGCCACGCCCTGGTCATCCAGGCGTTTCGCCTGCCGTATTTGTCCCCGTACTGGAAAGCCTCGGCCTGATCGGTGAAGTCGGCAACTGGGTGGTCGACAGCGTCTGCGCCCAGATTGCGCGCTGGCAACGCTCCGGGTTGGGCTCTTTTCAGGTCGCGGTCAACATCTCCGGGCAACAGATTTCCAGCAGCAGCCTGGTTGCCGACATCCGTCAGGCCCTCGAAAAACACAATGTTGCGCCGCAGTGGCTTGAGGTCGAGCTGACAGAAAGTTCGTTGATGGAAAATACCGCACACACCATCGCCACCCTGGGAGCACTGCGAGCCAACCGCGTGAGTATTTCCATCGACGACTTCGGCACCGGCTATTCAAGCCTGGCGTACCTGCGCCGCTTCCCTATCGACAAGCTGAAAATCGACATCGCATTCATTCGCGAGGTGACCAGCAACCCACAGGACGCGGCCATCGCCAGAGCCATCATCGAGCTGGCTCACAGCCTCGACCTGCAGGTGATCGCCGAAGGGGTTGAAACCCCAGAGCAACTGGCGTTCCTGCGCGAAAACCATTGCGATCAAATTCAGGGCTATCTGATCAGCAAGCCACTGCCGCTTGAAGAGCTCGAAGCGTTTTTGTGCTCACCGGCAAGCCGCGTCGGGTAACTGCCGACGCGCTAGCGACGGGTTCCGGGTGATAGCCATTGGTAGCCGGGTGCAATCATGCCGGCCCGATCGTAACGAAAACGCTCCAACGTAACGATTTCGCTCCAAAACAGCTCACTCCCCACGCATCAAGGCCTTGATCAGTCAGGTATTTTCAAATACCTGACGACCGTAGCGTTTTCGCTACACCCGATATCGTCAAGCGTAGCCAAATAACATACAAACCATTGATTTAAAAAGAAAAATAAAACATGGCCGCTAAATTGCTAGGTCATGGCTCATATTGTTCGCGTGCTGCGCGAGCCCTGTTCTCCGAGGAGTTTGTATGAGCGATTTGCGATTCACCGTTGACCATGAATGGCTGCGTGCCGAAACCGACGGCAGCGTGACGGTCGGCATTACGCCCTACGCACAGGAATCGCTGGGCGATGTGGTCTTCGTGCAGCTCCCGGATTTACAGGCCTACACTCAACACGCTGAAGTGTCGGTGGTGGAATCGGTGAAGGCCGCCAGCAGCATCAACATGCCGCTGGACGGTGACGTCGTCGAGGTCAATTCCGCCCTCGATGCCACGCCGGAGCTGGTCAATGAAGATGCCCTCGGTGCGGGCTGGTTCTTTCGCTTCGTTCCACAAGACGCCAACGCCATTCACGGCTTGCTGGATCAGGACGCCTACGACCGCCTGATCAAAGCCAACGCCGAAGCCTGAGGAGCACGCCATGACTGACCGTATCGAACTGACCACTGCCAACGAATTCATTGCCCGTCACATTGGCCCGCGCGCGGCTGACGAGCTGGCCATGCTGCAAACACTGGGTTTCGATTCCATCGAAGCGCTGAGCGAAAGCGTTATCCCGGAAAGCATCAAGGGCACCAGCGTTCTGAACCTGCCTGCCGGGCAGAGCGAAGCCGATGCGCTGGCGTCCATCAAGGCCATCGCCAGCAAGAATCAGCTGTTCAAGACCTACATCGGCCAGGGTTACTACAACACCCACACGCCAGCACCGATTCTGCGCAACCTGTTGGAAAACCCGGCCTGGTACACCGCTTACACGCCTTACCAGCCAGAGATTTCCCAGGGCCGCCTGGAGTCATTGCTCAATTTCCAGACACTGATCAGCGACCTCACCGGCCTGCCGATTGCCAACGCCTCTCTGCTCGACGAAGCCACCGCCGCCGCCGAGGCAATGACCTTTTGCAAACGCTTGAGCAAAAACAAGGCCAGCCAACAGTTTTTCGCGTCCAGCCACTGCCACCCGCAGACCCTGGATGTATTGCGTACCCGCGCCGAGCCGTTGGGCATTACCGTGGTCGTGGCCGATGAGCACGAGCTGGGCGATGTCGGCGATTACTTCGGCGCACTGCTGCAATATCCGGCCAGCAATGGCGACGTGTTCGATTACCGCGAACTGGTCGAACGCTTCCACGCGGCCAACGCACTGGTCGCCGTGGCTGCCGACCTGCTGGCCCTCACCCTGCTGACCCCGCCAGGCGAATTCGGCGCTGACGTGGCGATTGGTAGCGCGCAACGCTTCGGTGTGCCACTGGGCTTCGGTGGCCCGCATGCGGCCTACTTCTCGACCCGCGATGCGTTCAAACGTGACATGCCGGGCCGTCTGGTCGGCGTGTCGGTGGACCGTCACGGCAAGCAGGCCTTGCGCCTGGCCATGCAGACCCGCGAACAGCATATTCGTCGCGAAAAGGCCACCAGCAACATCTGCACCGCACAGGTGCTGCTGGCCAACATCGCCAGCATGTACGCCGTCTACCATGGTCCACGCGGACTGACACAGATCGCCAATCGTGTTCACCAGCTGACCGCGATTCTTGCCGAAGGCTTGAGCGCGCTGGGCCTGAAGGCCGAGCAGGCATTTTTCTTCGACAGCCTGACCCTGCACACCGGCGACAGAACCGCTGCACTGCATGCCGCCGCACGCGCCAGGCACATCAATCTGCGCGAAATCGATGACCAGCGTCTGGGTCTGTCACTGGACGAGACCACCTCGCAGTCGGCCGTCGAAACGCTGTGGGCAATCTTTGCCAGCGACGGCCAGAGCCTGCCGGACTTCGCCGCGCTGGCAGACAGCGTGCAGTCACGCCTGCCGGCCGGGCTGTTGCGTCAGTCAGCGATCCTCAGCCACCCGGTGTTCAACCGCTATCACTCGGAAACCGAGCTGATGCGCTACCTGCGCAAGCTGGCCGACAAGGACCTGGCGCTGGATCGCACCATGATTCCGCTGGGCTCGTGCACCATGAAGCTCAACGCCGCCAGCGAAATGATCCCGGTGACCTGGGCCGAATTCGGCAACCTGCACCCGTTTGCTCCGGCCGAGCAAAGCGCCGGCTACCAGCAACTGACCGATGAGCTGGAGGCCATGCTCTGTGCCGCAACCGGTTACGACGCGATCTCGCTGCAACCGAACGCCGGCTCGCAGGGCGAATACGCCGGGCTGCTGGCGATCCGCGCCTATCACCAGAGCCGTGGCGACGAACATCGCGACATCTGCCTGATCCCTTCCTCGGCGCACGGTACCAACCCGGCGACTGCCAACATGGCCGGTATGCGCGTCGTGGTGACCGCCTGTGATGCACGTGGCAACGTCGACATCGAAGACCTGCGCGCCAAGGCCGTTCAGCATCGCGACCAGCTTGCGGCGATCATGATCACCTACCCGTCGACCCACGGCGTGTTCGAAGAAGGCATTCGCGAAATCTGCGGCATCGTTCATGACAACGGTGGCCAGGTCTATATCGATGGCGCAAACATGAACGCCATGGTTGGCCTGTGCGCACCGGGCAAGTTCGGCGGCGACGTGTCGCACCTCAACCTGCACAAGACTTTCTGCATCCCCCACGGCGGTGGCGGCCCGGGCGTTGGCCCGATCGGCGTGAAATCCCATCTCGCCCCGTTCATGCCCGGTCATGCCCGCATGGAGCGCAAGGAAGGCGCGGTCTGCGCGGCACCGTTCGGCAGCGCCAGCATTCTGCCCATTACCTGGATGTACATCCGCATGATGGGCGGTGAAGGCCTCAAGCGCGCTTCGCAACTGGCGATTCTCAACGCCAACTACATCTCGCGCCGTCTGGAGGAGCATTACCCGGTGCTCTACACCGGCAGCAACGGCCTGGTCGCGCACGAGTGCATTCTCGACCTGCGCCCGATCAAGGACAGCAGCGGCATCAGCGTCGACGACGTGGCCAAGCGCCTGATCGACTTCGGCTTCCATGCCCCGACCATGTCGTTCCCGGTCGCCGGAACACTGATGATCGAGCCGACCGAGAGTGAATCCCGAGAAGAACTGGACCGCTTCTGCGATGCCATGATCAAGATCCGCGAAGAAATCCGCGCAGTTGAAAACGGCACCCTGGACAAGGATGACAACCCGCTGAAAAACGCGCCGCACACCGCTGCCGAAATCGTCGGCCAGTGGAGCCATCCTTACAGCCGCGAACAGGCGGTGTACCCGGTCGATTCACTGATCGAGAACAAGTACTGGCCTCCGGTCGGTCGTGTCGACAACGTCTTCGGCGACCGCAACCTGGTCTGCGCCTGCCCGTCCATCGAGAACTATCAGGAAGCGTGACAGCCGCTGCCTGGCACTGCCTGATTGCGCTGCACGCACAGGCAGTGCCACCGGTATGACCCGCTCAACAAGGAATCGAACATGTCCACAGAATCACTGCTGACCACTCCCCTGCACGCCCTGCACCGCGAACTCGGCGCGAAGATGGTGCCCTTCGCCGGTTACGACATGCCTGTTCAATACCCGGCGGGCGTAATGAAAGAGCACCTGCACACCCGCGCTCAGGCCGGTCTGTTCGATGTCTCGCACATGGGCCAGATTCGCCTCACCGGTGCAGACGCCGCCAAGGCGCTGGAAGCCCTGGTGCCGGTAGACATCATTGACCTGCCGGTCGGCATGCAGCGTTACGCGATGTTCACCGACGAGAACGGCGGCATTCTCGATGACCTGATGGTTGCCAATCTCGGTAACGACCAGTTGATGCTGGTGGTCAATGCGGCCTGCAAGGATCAGGACCTGGCGCACTTGTGCAGGCACCTGGCCGGGCATTGCAAGATCGAACCACTGTTTGAAGAACGCGCCCTGCTCGCGCTGCAAGGGCCGGCCGCTGTGACCGTACTGGCACGCCTCGCCCCGGAAGTCGCCAAAATGACCTTCATGCAGTTCACCAGCGTCACGCTGCTGGGCGTCAAATGCTATGTCAGTCGCTCGGGCTATACCGGCGAAGACGGCTATGAAATTTCGGTGCCTGCCGAACAGGCTGAAGCCCTGGCACGCCGCCTGCTGGAAGAACCGGAAGTGGCGCCTATTGGCCTGGGCGCACGTGATTCGCTGCGACTGGAAGCCGGTTTGTGCCTGTACGGCCATGATATGGACACGCAGACCTCGCCGATCGAGGCCAGTCTGCTATGGGCGATTTCCAAAGTGCGTCGCGCCGACGGTGCGCGTGCAGGCGGCTTCCCGGGAGCCGAGCGCATCTTTGCCCAGCAACAGAGCGGTGTCAGCAAGAAGCGAGTCGGCCTGCTTCCGCAGGAGCGCACGCCCGTGCGCGAAGGTACCGAGATCGTCGATGAACAGGGCGCGGTTATCGGCACGGTATGCAGCGGCGGTTTTGGCCCTTCGCTGGCTGGCCCACTGGCAATGGGTTATCTGCATAACGATTACACAACGCTGAATACACCTGTCTGGGCAATGGTGCGCGGCAAGAAAGTACCGATGCTCGTCGCAAAAATGCCTTTCGTTGCGCAACGTTACTTCCGCGGCTAAATAGCGGCGTCAAAAAAACAGCAACACTTCGGTGTTGCTGGGGCACTGTTCCCCTGCAGTGTTTCGTGAGTATTTCAGCCGCATGAACAGCCTGTCATATATGCAAAAAATGCACCTATAAAGTGCAAAATGTTATGACGGATCAAACACCGTGCACGCGATGCAAACCCTGCAGGTATAAGGCCAAAGCCCCGAAAACAGGGAGCCAGGCAAGGGGGTTGTATTTGCAACGAGAGTTGGCGTAGAGTTTCCGGACTGTGTTTGCATGGGTCGCCGAATCTGGACCTGGGCAGTAGCTCTAGGTTTGCTACAACCCGTTCTACGTTTCTTACTTCCTGCAACCAGCCCCAGTGCTCTTTCATGCGAAAGAGGCTGTAACCAATTCAAGTCAAGCGTCAAGGAAATAAGAAAATGGCTGAACGTCAGAGCGGTACCGTCAAGTGGTTCAACGACGAAAAAGGTTTTGGTTTTATCACTCCTGAGAGCGGGCCGGATCTGTTCGTACACTTCCGCGCTATTCAGGGTAACGGCTTCAAGAGCCTGAAAGAAGGCCAGAAAGTTACCTTCGTTGCAGTTCAGGGCCAGAAAGGCATGCAGGCTGACGAAGTTCAAGCCGAAGGCTGAGAACGACGCACCACGCATTTACAAGAAAGCCTCTGGCAGCGATGCCAGAGGCTTTTTTGCATGCGGGATTAGCAAGCGCCCATAAAAAAGCCGACCCAGGGGTCGGCTTTTTCAGTCCGGCTGATGCATTATCCGGCTCGGCGTAACAGAAGTACTCCGGCCAGCGCACAGGCGGCAGCTGGCAGCAGCACCGCCAGCAACGGCGGGAAACCGAACAGCAGACTCGATGGGCCGAGCAGGTCCTGAATGATGCGGAAGGTAAAGCCCACCACTACACCGGTGAACACGCGCTGCCCAAGCGTAACCGAGCGCAGCGGGCCGAAGATGAACGAGATCGCCATCAACACCAGCGCGACGGTCACCGCCGGTTGCAGGACTTTGGTCCAGAACGCCAGCCAGTAGCGGCCATTGCTCAAGCCCTGATCAGCCAGGTAATGCGCGTAGCTCCAGAGGCCGCTGATGGACAGCGACTCGGGCGGCATGATTACCGTGCTCAGCAGTTGCGGGCTCAACGCCACGTCCCAACGCTCGACCGGGGTGTTGATGACCTCGGTGCGGCCGTCATTGAAGTGCGTGGTGGTGACGTCCTTCAATTCCCAGTAATCGGTCTTGAAGTTGGCTTCTTTGGCAAAGCTGGAGGTCTGCATGTGGCGCTGGTCGTCGAAACGATAACGTGTCACACCGAGCATCAGGCCATTGGGCTGAACCGTGTTGATGTGGATGAATTCATCACCCTGGCGGTGCCACAGACCATGACGGGCACTCTGCGCATCACCTGAGCCCTGGGCCAGCGAGCGCGCGGCCTGAGCCTGGTTCTCGGCATAGGGGGCCACGTACTCGCCGACCAGCACGCCTGCGATCATCAGCACCAGCATGGGCTTCATGACCGCCCAGACGATGCGCCCGATGGACACGCCCGCCGCACGCATGATGGTCAGCTCACTGCTGCTGGCCAGCGTACCCAGACCGATCAGGCAACCGATCAGGGCGGCCATCGGCAAGGTGTCGTAGACGCGACGTGGCGCCGTCAGCATGACGTAGCTGAGCGCATCCGCCAGTGTGTAGGTGTCGCTGATATCGCCCATCTCGTCGATGAACGCGAACAGCGAGACCAGCCCCAGAATGATGCCCAGAACCGCGAGAATCGCCAGCAGGACGCTTTTGCCAATGTATCGATCAAGCTTGACCACGAGTCACCTCCGTGACGCTGCGACGACTCGCCATCTTCAGGCGCAGAGGCTCCCAATAGAACAACAGCAGGCCGATGGACAGGTAGATGGCATGCACCCACCACATCCCCAGGCTGAGCGGCAGCTTGCCTTTCTCCAGCGAACTGCGCACAGAAATCAGAATGGCCAGGTAAGACATATACAGAAGGATCGCCGGCAGCAGTTTCAGGTAACGGCCCTGACGCGGATTGACCCGCGACAGCGGGATGGCCATCAAGGTCACGATGAACACCGACAGCGGCAGCGAAATACGCCACTGCAGCTCGGCCACGGAACGCGGTGCCGGGTTGCCGATCAGCTCGCTGGTCGGAATGGCTTCACGGTCGGTGATTTCCTCACTGATTTCCGGCTTGGGCAGCATCGCCCCGTAGGTGTCGTACTTGATCACGCGGTAGTCGGCAGCCCCCGGATTGCCGTCATAGCGATAGCCGTTCTCGAGGATCAGAAAGCGACTGCCATTGGGCCGTACCTCCTGGTGGCCCTTCTCCGCGACCAGCACGGTGATGCCGTTGTCCTTGCTCTTGTCGCTGGACATGCGCTTTTCCGAGATGAACACGCCGGCCAGTTGCGAGCGGTCTTCCGACAGCTCCTTGGTGTAGGTGATACGCGTACCGTCACGCAGCGCCTGAAAACGGCCCGGCACCAGCGTGTCGAACTCGGTCATGGCGTCCTGCTGATTGATCAGCAGCGAAAATTGTGTGGCACCCTGTGGAGCCAGGCTGAAGCTCAGCCAGGCGACCAGCAGACCCACCAGCGTGGCCGGCCCCATGGTGATAGCCAGCAGGCGCTGCTGACTCATGCCGGTTGCGGCCAGCACGGTCATCTCGCTTTCCAGGTACAGCCGTCCGTACGCCATGAGGATGCCGAGGAACAGGCCCAGCGGCAGGATAACCTGCAGAAAGCCCGGCAGGCGGAAGCCCATGATCAGGAACAGTACGCCAGGATCGAGCGCACCGGACGCGGCCTGCGCCAGGTACTTGATGAAGCGCCCGCTCATGATGAACACCAGCAGTACGGCGCTGACCGCACTCAAGGTAAGCAGCACTTCTCGGGACAGATAACGGAAGACAATCAAACCAGACACTCCAGAGTTGTCAGGCTCAGGCAGCCAAACAGGGAAAATTTGTGAGCCACGGCAACCAGAGCTTCACGCCGACAAAAGGCGTGGGCCTCAAAAAATATGCGGCATTATCCTGTGATTGTGTGTTTCTGTCACTGCGCACCGGGGATAGTTCTCACATAGACGCCAGACAGGCAGCTCTGCGGGGTTGTCAGCAGTCGTGCAGCGGGGTCAAACTGCAAGGCTTAGCGCAGGCATCGCCCCTGAAAACACTCGGGCCATGCTGCGTACGACATTCATATTGCGACTCTCATCGTCTATTCGGGGACCCCACATGGAATTGGTTGTTAAAAGCGTAAGCCCAGAAACCTTGAAAACCGCAACGCTGGTGGTCACCGTCGGTGAAAGCCGTGTACTGGCCGGTGCTGCCAGAACTGTGGATATTCTCAGCGGCGGAGCCGTTTCGCTGATCCTCAAGCGCGGCGATCTGGCCGGCAAGGTCGGCCAGAGCCTGCTGTTGCACAATCTGCCCAACATCAAGGCCGAGCGCGTTCTGCTGGTCGGCACCGGCAAGGAAGACGAGCTGTCGGACCGTCAGTTGAAAAAGATCGTCGGCGCAGCGCTCACCTGCCTCAAGGGCCTGGGCGGCACCGATGCAGCGATTGCGCTCGATGACCTGTCGGTGAAAAACCGCGACACCTATGGCATGGCTCGTCTGCTGGTCGAAGCCCTGGCCGACGGCGAATACGTCTTCGACCGCTTCAAGACCCAGAAAGCCGAAGTTCGTGCCCTGAAGAAAATCACCCTGTTGACCGACAAGGTCAAGGCGGCCGACGTCGAACGCGCTTCGACTCACGCTCAGGCAATCGCCACTGGCATGGCGCTGACCCGCGACCTGGGTAATCTGCCGCCGAACATCTGCCACCCGACCTACCTGGGCGAAGAAGCCAAGGCACTGGGCAAGGCACACAAGAACCTGAAAGTGGAAGTCCACGACGAGAAGAAACTGGCCGATCTGGGCATGGGTTCGTTCCTCGCGGTAGCACAGGGCAGCGCCCAGCCGCCGCGCCTCATCGTCATGAACTACCAGGGTGGCAAAAAAGGCGACCAGCCATTCGTGCTGGTCGGTAAAGGCATCACCTTCGATACCGGCGGCATCAGCATCAAGCCTGCCTCGGGCATGGACGAGATGAAGTTCGACATGTGCGGCGCAGCCAGCGTGTTCGGCACCCTGCGTGCGGTGCTCGAATTGAAGCTGCCGATCAATCTGGTGTGCATTCTGGCCTGTGCCGAAAACATGCCGAGCGGCACTGCGACACGTCCGGGCGACATCGTCACGACCATGAGCGGCCAGACCGTCGAAATCCTCAACACCGACGCCGAAGGCCGTCTGGTGCTGTGCGATGCACTGACCTACGCCGAGCGTTTCAAGCCGCAGGCGGTGATCGATATCGCAACCCTGACCGGCGCCTGCGTCGTTGCACTGGGTGGCCATACCTCCGGCCTGCTGGGCAATAACGACGCGCTGATTAATCAGTTGCTCGACGCGGGCAGACAGGCCGATGACCGTGCCTGGCAGCTGCCGTTGTTCGATGAGTACCAGGAGCAGCTCGACAGCCCGTTCGCCGACATTGCCAACATCGGTGGCCCGAAAGGCGGCACCATCACCGCGGCCTGCTTCCTGTCGCGCTTCACCAAGGCCTACCACTGGGCTCACCTGGACATCGCCGGCACTGCATGGCTGAGCGGCGGCAAGGAAAAAGGCGCCACCGGGCGTCCGGTTCCGCTGCTGACCCAATACCTGCTCGACCGCGCCGGCGTATAAGAAAGAGACCCTGGCGTATCGGCTGCACAGTCGATACGCCTCCGGTTCTGGAACCCACATGACTCAAGTCGACTTCTACATCCTGCCCAGCGCCGATCCTGCGGCCCGCCTGGATTTTGCCTGCAAGCTGACGGAAAAGGCCTGGCGCCTGGGTCACAAGGTCTATCTGCATTGCAGCGATGCTGCGCAGCGTGAGGACCTCGATGCCCGGCTCTGGCGTTTCAGAGGCGAAGTGTTCCTGCCCCATGGCGACGCCGAGAGCGATCACGATGCGGCCGTGGTACTGGGTCTGGGCGACGACTCGGGCGAACACAGCGACCTGCTGGTCAATCTCGACCTGAGCATTCCGGCCTTCTTCAAACGTTTCGCCCGCGTGGCCGAAGTCGTTGTCGAAGACCCGGCCATACGTCTTGCCGCACGCGAGAGTTTCCGTTCCTACCGCGAACAGGGCTATCCTCCGCAAGATCACCGACTGCAGCGCCTTTGAGGACACGATGGATACTTCAAAAAAAGCTGAATCCGCGCACTTGCTGAACGACCTCGAGTCGATCCGCCAACTGCTCGGCGATGACCCCGCACATTCCCCCCAGTCGAACGACACAGCTCGTCCCGAAGGTCAGATTCCCCTGTTGTTCGATGTTGTCGGCGCTCGCCCCGACGCGGCTTATCAACAGGACTTCGACGAAGACGACATCCCGACGCTGACACCTGATGCGCACACAGCACCCGCCCCGCAGGCGCAGCAGGCAGCCCAGCCGCAAGCGCTGCCCAACCCTGATGCACTGCTGCACCTGGACAACGAGTTGCGCGCAGCCGCGCGATTGATCATGCAGGACGTCATCGACGACTTCGCCCCGCATATCGAAAACGAAATCAAACGCCGGCTGGAGGCAAGGCTGGAGCGGTTATTGGCGCAGCAGCAGAAGTGAGCGTGTGATCAGGAGTCCGGAATACACGCACATAGAGACGCTGTCAGGGAGTATTCAATAGGGAGCGGATATCTGCTACGCGCCGCTCCATTTTCCCCTTGAGACCAATTTGGGTGTACCAGGCTCCCATGAGCGTCGTGCGTCTAGCCACATCTCTATTAATATTTAGCAGCATTTCGAGAGACCCTTCGTGCTCCTTGCGCTTACTAACCAATGCTTTCTTGAAATCGTCGTAACTGGTATTGGGTTTACCCGTGAATTTATCAGAGAATGATTGCTCGGCATGCTTGGCCTCCTTGATTCGATCACTCATTTTTTGGCTGGCGTTCGCCACGACCTCATCAAATCGTGTTTTGAAGTCTTCACTCTTGAATACACTGGGCAAAACACCCGTTTCGCTTTTTATAGCGCTGCGAAGGTTCGACAGTACGCCTGGGTCACTGGCGTCTACAAAACGCTTATTTAACTGCAAGGCTATCAGCCCGGCTCCTCTCTCATTCAATGTATTAGACGCTCCACTCACTGCGGCCATATCCTTGAAAGACAAGTGCCTGAATATTCTGCCAAGCGCCAGGTCCGGTAACTTGTCGAGAAAGAGTATGTGGACCCCGACGTGCCCACCCGGATCACTCCGATTAACCGGATCCCCCTGACAGTAGGCATACGCATTCAGGCCTCCCCGTCCAAATGGACTCAGCGAGTCTGGTCGGTTGAAACGCATCAGCACCGGGTTGAACGCGCGGTAGCCGTTACCCAGCAGGTAATGCCCGGTCACAGGGTCCGCGCGCTCGCCGTTGAAGCCGGAAAACGGGCCGCCCTGCGCGCGATGTCCGTAAGGGCTATAAGCCAGCGGCTGCCGCCCCTCTGAACTCAGGGCATGCAGCACACTGCTTTGCCTGTCGGTGCCCAGCAGGTCCACTCGCTCGGCAGCGCCGTCAACCTGATATTCCGCCAGCAAACGGTCTTCACCGAGAAACACACGACGGCGCATTGCACCCTGTATCTCGACCGTCAAACGTTTCTTTTGATAGAACCGCGACACTGCTTCCTGTGCATCGGGATCGACAACCGCAACCCGGTCCAGCGCGTCATAGCGATATCGACACAGCACGCGTCTGCCTTCAGGCGTATCGTCCATGGCAGCGTCCGCCCTGCAGGTAAAGTCTGAATACCGATCATGCCGTCTGGAAGACACGCCGCCTACTGACAGAACTACCAGCTTGCAGCTTGAAGCTTGAAGCTCACAGCTGCTCCTGTGGCTTGTCGCTGGCCGTCAGGTCTATACTTACCGGTTTCCGAATCAATGCCACAGGTTCCCGCCGCGCATGGACAAGACTTACCAGCCGCACGCCATCGAAACTTCCTGGTACCAGACCTGGGAGTCCGAGAACTACTTCGCTCCGCAAGGCGTGGGTGACTCGTACACCATCATGATCCCGCCGCCGAACGTCACCGGCAGCCTGCACATGGGCCACGGTTTCAATAACGCGATCATGGATGCACTGATCCGTTTCCGTCGCATGCAGGGCCGCAATACGCTGTGGCAACCGGGCACCGACCATGCGGGTATCGCCACGCAGATGCTGGTCGAGCGTCGTCTCGAAGCGCAAGGCGTAAGCCGTCATGAACTGGGCCGCGAGAAGTTTCTGGACAAGATCTGGGAATGGAAAGCCGAGTCCGGCGGCAACATCAGCCGCCAGATCCGCCGCCTGGGCTCGTCCGTCGACTGGAGCCGCGAGCGCTTCACCATGGACGACGGCCTGTCCGAAGCGGTAAAGGAAGCTTTCGTGCGTCTGCATGAAGACGGCCTGATCTACCGTGGCAAGCGCCTGGTCAACTGGGACACCAAGCTGCACACCGCCATTTCCGACCTCGAAGTGGAGAACCACGACGATAAGGGTCATCTGTGGAACCTGCGTTATCCACTGGCTGACGGCGCAAAGACCGCCGAAGGTCTGGATTACCTGATCGTGGCCACCACGCGCCCGGAAACCATGCTCGGTGATGCCGCCGTTGCGGTGAACCCGCAGGACGAGCGCTACAAGGCGCTGATCGGCAAGTTCGTCGAATTGCCTCTGGTAGGCCGCCGCATCCCGATCATCGCGGATGATTACTGCGATCCCGAGTTCGGCACCGGCTGCGTGAAAATCACCCCGGCCCACGATTTCAACGACTATGAAGTCGGCAAGCGCCACAACCTGCCGCTGCTGAACATCTTCGACAAGAATGCCAACGTATTGCCCGCCGCTCAGGTGTTCAACCTCGATGGCACGCTGAACGAAAGCGTCGACGGCAGGCTGCCTGCAGCCTATGCCGGGCTGGATCGCTTCGAAGCGCGCAAACAGATCGTTGCCGCGTTCGACGCCGCCGGGTTGCTGGTCAGCGTTGATGATCACGCGCTGAAAGTGCCGAAAGGCGACCGTTCCGGCACCATCATCGAGCCATGGCTGACCGATCAGTGGTACGTCTCCACCAAGCCGCTGGCCGAACCTGCGATTGCCGCTGTCGAAGACGGCCGCATCGCGTTCGTGCCCAAGCAATACGAAAACATGTACTTCTCGTGGATGCGCGACATCCAGGACTGGTGCATCAGCCGTCAGCTCTGGTGGGGCCACCGCATTCCGGCGTGGTACGACGAGTCCGGCAAGGTCTACGTCGGCCGTGACGAAGCCGAGGTGCGTGCCAAGAACAATCTGGGCCCGGAAATCGCGCTGCAGCAGGACAACGACGTACTCGACACCTGGTTCAGCTCGGGCCTGTGGACCTTCTCCACGCTCGGCTGGCCAGAAAAGACCAAGGCACTGGAAACTTTCCACTCCACCGACGTGCTGGTCACCGGCTTCGATATCATTTTCTTCTGGGTCGCCCGGATGATCATGCTCACCATGCACTTGGTGAAGAACGAGGACGGCACGCCGCAAGTCCCGTTCAAGACTGTCTATGTGCATGGTCTGGTGCGCGATGGCCAGGGCCAGAAGATGTCCAAGTCCAAGGGCAACGTGCTTGACCCGCTGGACATCGTCGACGGTATCGACCTCGAAACGCTGGTAGAGAAACGCACCAGTGGCCTGATGCAGCCGCAACTGGCGAAAAAGATCGAGAAGCAGACCCGCCAGGAATTCGCCGACGGCATCGCCAGCTATGGCACCGATGCCCTGCGCTTTACCTTCTGCTCGCTGGCGTCCACCGGTCGCGACATCAAGTTCGACATGGGCCGCGTCGAAGGCTACCGCAACTTCTGCAACAAGATCTGGAACGCGGCGCGCTACGTACTGGACAAGGGCGAAGACTGCGGCCAGAACGGCGAAGCGGTCGAACTGTCACTGGCTGATCGCTGGATCATCTCGCAGTTGCAACGCACCGAAGCCGAAGTGACCCGCCAGCTGGATCAGTTCCGCTTTGACCTCGCCGCCCAGGCGTTGTACGAGTTCATCTGGAACCAGTATTGCGACTGGTATCTGGAACTGTCCAAGCCGGTACTGTGGGACGAGACAGCGCCGGTCGAGCGTCAGCGCGGCACACGCCGCACACTGGTTCGCGTTCTGGAAGTGGCGTTGCGTCTTGCGCACCCGTTCATGCCGTTCATCACCGAAGAAATCTGGCAGCGCCTCGCGCCGCTGGCCGGTGCGCAAGGCAAGACCATCATGCTGCAACCCTGGCCGGTGGCTAATGACGCACGCATCGATCAGGCGGCCGAAGACGACATCGAATGGCTCAAGGGCCTGATGCTCGCCGTGCGTAACATCCGTGGCGAGATGAACATCGGTCCGGGCAAGCCGTTGCAACTGTTCCTCAAGAACGTCAGCGCCGAAGACCAGCGCCGTTTGAGCGAAAACGATTACCTGCTCAAGAAGCTCGCCAAGCTCGAATCCATGACCGTACTGACCGAAGGCGCAGAAGCACCGCTGTCCGCCACCGCCCTGGTCGGTGACATGGAAGTGCTGGTGCCGATGGCCGGGTTGATCGACAAAGGGGCCGAGCTGGCGCGCCTGGACAAGGAAATCCAGCGCCTGCAAGGCGAAGTGCAACGCGTCGGCGGCAAGCTGTCCAACGCCGCCTTCGTCGACAAGGCACCGCCTGAAGTCATCGCCAAGGAACGCGCCAAGCTGACCGAAGCCGAACAGGCACTGGGCAAGCTGGCCGAGCAACACGCACGCATCGCCAGCCTGTAAGGTGGCCAGAAAAGCCAGCCCGATCATGGGCTGGCTTTTTGTTATCTGAACTTCTGTACTGACTTATTCGCGAGCAACGCGTACTACGCCAAAGGCGACGCTGCGCTTGCTCGCGAATAAGCCAGGCAACTCAACCTCACGGCTGACATCGAACCCATGACCGATACCCGCAAACCACCGCGCAAGAAGCCTCAGCGGCCAGCCAAACCTGCTGCGCCGCGTGAAAAGGCCACCTTGCACCCGCGCAATCGGCATCAGGGCCAGTACGACTTTGCGAAGCTGATCAAATCCAGCCCCGAGCTGGCAGCCTTCGTGATCCTCAATCCTTACGGCAAGGAAAGCATCGACTTCGCCAATCCGCAGGCGGTACGGGTGTTCAACCGCGCGCTGCTCAAAGCGTTCTATGGCATCGCCCATTGGGACATTCCGGCCGATTACCTGTGCCCGCCGATTCCGGGGCGTGCGGACTATCTGCACTTCCTTGCCGACCTGCTGGCCGAAGATAACGAAGGCGTGATACCACGCGGCGCCTCCATCAAGGCGCTGGACATCGGCACTGGCGCCAATTGCATCTACCCGTTGCTGGGGCATAGCGACTATGGCTGGCAGTTCGTGGGTTCGGACATCGACAGCACCGCCATCGCCGCAGCCACCACGATTGTGAAGGCCAACGGCCTCAGCAAGGCCATCAGCGTGCGCCAGCAGGCCAATCGCAAGCAGATCCTGCTCGGGCTGCTCGACAGCAGCGAACGCTTCCACGTCAGCCTCTGCAACCCGCCCTTCCATGCCTCGCTGGAAGAAGCGCAGCGTGGCAGCCAGCGCAAGTGGCGGGCGCTGGGCAAGGCTGATCCCAAGCGCAAGCTGCCGGTGCTCAATTTCGGTGGACAGTCGCAGGAGTTGTGGTGCGACGGCGGCGAGATCGGCTTCATAACGCAGTTGATCCAGGAAAGCGCCTTGCTGCCGAGCCAGGTGGCGTGGTTCAGCACACTGGTGTCCAAGGCCTCCAACCTGCCGCCGATCCACAGCGCCCTGAAAAAAGCCGGCGCGCTGGAAGTGAAGGTAGTGGAAATGGGCCAGGGCCAGAAGCAAAGCCGTTTTGTGGCCTGGACCTTCCTCGACAAGGCACAGCGCGCACCAGGCTGACTCGACTATCGTGAACAAGCGCCTAATCTCGACTATCGTGCGACGCCGCGTCGGCAGGCCGTAATCTCGACTATCGTGCGACTCCACAGCGACATGCCTTAACCTCGACTATCGTGCGACGCTCCGCGTCGGCATGCCGTTCTGGACGCTCTGCGTCCTCTCTTGAGTATGCAGTGCGGCACAGTTCTGTGACGCAGAGCGTCACGCAAGGCATTCCCACGCTGTGGACTGCCCCCAAGAAGTTGGACACCAATCCGACCTAATGGGGGTGTTCAAATGGCCAAGTATTCAGAGCAATTCAAACTCCCCGTCGTCAAAGCGTACCTTGAAGGCAACATCGGCTTTCGCAAGGTGGCCAGTCAGTTCTCGATCGATTTCAGCCTGCTTCGACGCTGGGTCGCCAATTACAAGAGCCATGGGCACACAGGCCATCGCAAGCCTGGTCTTCGGTACAGTAAAGCCTTCAAACGCTCAGTGCTTGAGCACAAGCGCGAGCACGGGCTGTCGCTTCGCCAGACCGCAGCGCATTTTGGTATTGGTGATCCTGGCCAAATAGTCATTTGGGAACAGCAGCATTACAGTGACGGTCTAGCCCCGCGTGTTCCCACAAGAAGAAAGCCTGCTGCCATGCCCAAGAAGCCTTATCCCACCGAACCCGTAACCGCTGACGATACGCACAAGACACGCGACCAGTTAATGGCCGAGCTTGAATACCTGCGCATGGAGAACGCTTACCTAAAAAAGTTGGAAGAGTTGAAGGAGCAGCAACGACGGCAAAAGAAAAAGCCCTGATCGTCAAACAACTGAGGAACCGGTTTCCGATGTGCGCCCTTCTGACGCTGGCGGGCCTGGCGCGCAGCACGTTTTACTATCAGGCTCAGGTGCAATCCAGACCCGATCCAGATGCAGCTCTGAAGCAGGAGATAGAGCGTGTTTATCACGAGGAGAGAGGTCTTTATGGGGCTCGGCGTATCACGGCGGTCATTCGCAACTCAGGCACGTTGGTCAACAAGAAGGTTGTGGAGCGATTGATGGCTGAACTGGGCCTGAGATCAGTTGTGCGACCCAAGAAGTACCGCTCCTATAAGGGCACCGTCGGGAAAATTGCGCCGAATTTGCTGGAGCGCAAGTTCACGGCGCAACGCCCGAACCAGAAATGGGTGACCGATGTGACCGAGTTTAAAGTGGCCAATCGAAAGCTGTACCTCTCGCCCGTGATGGACCTGTACAACGGTGAGATCGTGGCGTACGAAGTGTCTACCAGGCCGTGCTTTGAGCTGGTCACCAATATGCTGGACAAGGCTCTCCAGCAGTTGCAGGACGAGCCGAAGCTTGTGATGCACTCGGATCAGGGCTGGCAGTATCAACACGCGCAGTACCGTCAAAAGCTGGCGGTCAAGGGCGTGAAGCAAAGCATGTCGCGTAAGGGAAATTGCCTGGACAATGCCGCAATGGAAAGCTTCTTTGGTACGCTGAAGTCCGAGTTTTTCTATTTGAAACGATTTGAAAGCATAGAAGAGCTGAAGGCAGGTCTGGATGAGTACATCCGCTACTACAACAATGACCGCATCAAGCTGAAGCTAAACGGCTTGAGCCCCGTAAAATACAGGGCTCAGGCGGCGAGCTAAAACTGTCCAACTTTCGGGGGGCAGTCCACTGGAGCGTGAGGAACGATAATCTCAACTATCGTGCGACGCCGCGTCGGCAGGCCGTAATCTCGACTATCGTGCGACTCCGCAGCGACATGCCTTAACCTCGACTATCGTGCGACGCTCCGCGTCGGCATGCCGTTCTGGACGCTCTGCGTCCTCTCTTGAATATGCAGTGCGGCACAGATCTGTGACGCAGAGCGTCACGCAAGGCATTCCCACGCTGGAGCGTGAGGAACGATAATCTCAACTATCGTGCGACGCCGCGTCGGCATGCCGTAATCTCGACTATCGTGCGACGCTCCGCGTCGGCATGCCGTTCTGGACGCTCTGCGTCCTCTCTTGAGTATGCAGTGCGGCACAGATCTGTGACGCGGAGCGTCACGCAAGGCATTCCCACGCTGTGGAGCGTGAGGAACGATAGGCGTCTGGAGGACCGTTCTGGACGCTCTGCGTCCGACTTTGCGGGAGGTGTCCAATCAGGCGCCCACAAAAAAGCCGTGCCCGGTTAACCGGTGCACGGCTTTTTCACAGCAAGCGGTTGCTTACTTGTTGATCGAGTCGGTCAGCACTTTGGCTGGTACGAACTTGATAACTTTCTTGGCAGCGATTTCGATGGCAGCGCCAGTCGAAGGGTTGCGGCCAGTGCGAGCTGGACGCTCTGCAACTTTCAGTTTGCCGATACCTGGCAAAGTGATTTCCACGCCGTTTTCCAATTGGTCGGCAACAATTTGGCCCAATTGCTCAAGAGCATTACGCGCGGTGGTTTTTGGCGCTTCGATAGATTCAGCGATATCGGCGATCAATTGGTCTTTAGTAAGAGCCATGGTGGTGTTCCTTCCCTATCAAATTCATTTGGATTGCAGAGCGCAACGTCGGCCCGTGGCCAGGCAACGAACCTGGCCACCCGCTAGCAGCCACGATTAATCGCGAAAGTGTAGATACTGAAACCGGGTAATGGTTCGACCTACGTGTGCGCTAACTGCACGCTTGACGCGCTAAGTGCGCAAGACCGCGCAAAACTAGCACAGAGCCGGGCAAATATCCGCCTCTACCTATCCTTTTGGTCAGGTTTTAATGTTAATTGCACAAAAAACATCCAGCAAACACTCGCTGCTGGCGAAAACCAGCCCGTCCGGGGCCATCAGGCGCATGCGTGCGTTACACTGGGCATCTTGCAACGAGCTGCACGCTCTTCACCTTTTTCAGCCGAGAAGCCCATGCCGATCCGTCACTGCATCGTCCACCTGATCGAGAAGAAACCCGACGGTACGCCCGCTGTTCTCCATGCACGCGACTCCGAACTCGCTGAGTCCCAGGCCATCGAGAACATGCTGGCCGACCTCAACGAAAGCTATAACGCCAAACAGGGCAAGGCATGGGGCCTGTTCCATCCCGAGTCCGGCGCACATCCATTCAGTGGCTGGCTGAAGGAATACATCGACGGCGGCAGCGACTTCACGGCGTTCTCCCGAATGGCAGTCGAGCACCTGCAAAAGCTCATGGAAGAATCCAATCTGTCAGTGGGTGGCCACGTGCTGTTCGCCCATTATCAGCAAGGCATGACCGACTACCTGGCCATCGCCCTGCTGCACCACAGCGAAGGCGTGGCAGTGAATGCCGAACTGGACGTGACCCCGTCCCGGCACCTGGACCTTGGCCAGTTGCACCTCGCCGCCCGAATCAATATTTCCGAGTGGCAGAACAACAAGCAGTCCAAGCAATACATCTCGTTCATCAAGGGCAAGAACGGCAAGAAGGTTTCCGAGTACTTCCGCGACTTCATCGGTTGCCAGGAAGGCGTGGATGGCCCCGGCGAAACCCGCACGCTGCTCAAGGCGTTCAGTGATTTCGTCGAAAGCGAAGACCTGCCGGAAGAATCGGCCCGCGAGAAGACCAAGACCCTGGTCGACTACGCCAGCAGTCAGAGCAAGATGGGCGAACCGATGGGCCTGGAGGAACTGTCCGAGCTGATCGACGAAGAGCGTCCGCGTGCCTTCTACGATCACATTCGCAACAAGGATTACGGCCTGTCCCCGGAAATACCGGCGGATAAGCGCACCCTCAACCAGTTCCGCCGCTTCACCGGCCGCGCCGAGGGCCTGTCGATCAGTTTTGAAGCGCACCTGCTGGGCGACAAGATCGAATACGACGAAAGCGCCGGTACCCTGATCATCAAAGGGCTGCCGACGCAACTGACCGACCAGTTGAAGCGACGGTAACCGAGATGCTGCTGCGTACCCTCAAGAAGTTTGCCCTGATCATGCTGGTGGTCGTGATTTACCAGAACTGGGGCAGGATCGAGCACTTTGTCAACCCGCCCCCGGCAGACGTCGCACAGAGCTACAGCCAGGCGAAAGTGGTGATGTACGCCACTGACTGGTGCGGCTACTGCAAGCAGACCCGGCGTTTTCTGGACAGCAAGGGGATTGCGTATCAGGAGTTCGACATCGAGAAGTCGGAAGAAGGCCGCAAGGCCTATGAAGCGCTGGGTGGCAGAGGCATCCCGCTGATCGACGTCAACGGCACACTGATCCGGGGGTTTGACCCGGACCAGATACTGGCGGCGTTGAAGTAACCCGCCTGGCTAGCGTGCCAACGCTCAGCGTCCTCTTTGCGACGCAGAGCATCGTTGAACCTCAGCGCTTCTCGATCCGATAGCCCATTCTCGGGAAGTGTACGTGCACGACACCGGCACGCTCGTCCTCGCGGCGCAGGATCAGCTCTTCGCGGCCGGTAAATACCAGCTCGCCCTCAACCGCTTCGACGCCATAGTCGACCGCAGAAACCGCAACCTTGTCACCTGCCTTGAAGCCATTTGGATCGACGAGAGTTTCATCGGGCAATGGCGCAGGCGTGGCGTTTCTGGCGATTTCGATGGCATCTGCCGAGCTCAGGTCGCTGAACGTGCCATGACCAAAACCCAGCACACGATCAAGCCAGGCCCTGACACTCGGATACTCATCGACAAAGGGTGCGGTCACCGGCGTCTGCTTGAGAAACCACAATGTATGAGCGACCGACAAATCGGCAATCGACGGTACGCCGAACAGGAAATCGCCGCCGTGCGAGAGTTGCAGCTCCAGGCGCGACATCAGGGTCGGCCATTGGTGTTTGACCTGCTCCACAGGCGGGCGCGACGCAGTGCCGCCGTTGAACAGCGTCGAACGGTCGGCGACGAAGGCCTTGGCGGCGTCTGGCGGCACCTTGGCGAAGCGCACAGCCATTGATTCAGGCTGAAATACCAGACTCACGGCATGCATGAACAGCACCGAATCGGCCCAGGCGGCCAGGCCGGCAACCGTGAACTCCTGCCCCTTCGGGTAAAACGCTGGCGAGGCTTTTTCCTGCTCCAGACGCCGCGCCATCAGTGCCGTATCACAGTAGATGTCCGCTCCGGCCTGCAATACCGGGGTTCTGCGATAACCGCCGGTCAATGCAGTCAGGTCAGGCTTGGGCATGATCGAAGGGATAGTCACCGAACGCCATGTGAGGCCTTTGAAACCCAGCATCAGACGGGCTTTTTCGGCGAACAGCGACGTGGGGTAGTGGTGAAGGATCAACTCGGACATGTTCAGCCTCTGTGCACATGGGAAAAACACAGCTTAACCCGCAGTACCCTGGCCGCCCACGACCTCAAACTGATGGGACACCATCACGCGCATGGATCGGTGACATTACGTAGCTGGCAGCCAACGCCTCTTTGGCGCTTTTTTTGAGCTTCTTGATCAGCCGCTCATGGCGTAACGCCTCGCCCTTGCTGGGCCATTGTTCAACGTAGACCAGCGCCATTGCCGGACTCGAAGAGAAAAAGCGCGCGCCCTTGCCGCTCTGGTGCGCAGCGAACCGCCGCTGCGGATCATCACTGATGCCACAGTACAGCGAGCCGTTGGCAGCGCGCACCAGATAGACAAACCAGGGTTTGCCGACCGCCTGTTCGGCAGTCGACGCACTGGCGGTGCAGGCGACCTCAGGCACGGCGGCTCTCTGAAAAGGTCTTCAGGCCCTTGAGCGCCTGAGCCCTGACGGCGTTGCGCACCAAAGGCGTCCAGCCAAGCAACAGGCCCTTCAAACCCAGGGCCTGGCGCGACCAGCGCCACATATCGAAATGATCGCGATGCTCGCAGATCCTGCCATCACGAAACACGAAACGGGCCTGAATATCGTTGACCACCGTGCGCCCGGTCTGACTGAACAGGTACGTCGCCACCCAGTGCGCACTGCCAGTCTGGTCATCGGCTCGCACCTGATCGAAGACCACCGAAAAATTCTTTGCCCGGGAAGTCAGCATGCGCCACATGTCACCGACCTGAGCACCGCGCAATTCACCAAAGGCAGGGTCGCTGAACAACACGTCATCGGTATAGCAGGCACTCATCGCCTCGGCATCCAGCTGCGCAAACGCCTCATAAAACCGGGTGATCAGTGCGCTGTTGGCCTGACTTTGTTCTTCGTAGTTCATGCGTGCACATCCCTTGGCGAATTATTCGTGCACGATAAGCGGCGCCGAAGAAAATGGCGAGGGGTTGATGGCGCATCAGCCATCACGTTTACCTGTCCAGATAACGATTTCGCGCCGCACTGAACGCCTCCGAATTTTCAATCACCCAAGTCCACAGCGGAATCATCTGTACCAGCAGCCCCATGCCCAGGTCGGTCAACGAATATTCCACCCTGAGCGGCTTCTCGCGGTAGTCGTGGCGGGTGATCAACCCGTCCTGTTCGAGCTGGCGCAAGGTATGAGTGAGCATGCGCTGGGTGACACCGTGCAGTTTTCGGCGCAATTGGGCGTGGCGCAAAGGGCTGCTGACGCCAAGGGCATGGACCACGCCCAATGACCAGCGATTACCGGCGTGGCCGAGAATGTCACGCTTGAGACCATCCTCATCATCGCTGAGCGCAGCACAGGCCGCTTCGGAGCGTCTGACCACTTCCTGCGCGTCCAGCCCGCCCGGTATCACCGATGTGCCTACTTTTTGTATGTCGACAGGCATGCCAGCATCTCTCCCGCCTGAATTGAAAGGCTGTCCAAAGGGATCACCATGCAAGCCGATAACGCAAACGTCAAACAACGCATTCTGGTAATAGGTGCAGGAGAGCTTGGGCTCGCGGTGTTGCGAGGGCTGGTCGAGAAAGCCGGGGCACATGGCTTGAGCATTGCCGTGCTGCTACGCCAGAGCAGCTTGAGCACTCAGGCGCCTGCCAAGCGTGTGGAAATCGAAGAAATCCGCGCGCTGGACATTGCCATCGAAACAGCCGATCTGGCCGTTGCCAGCGTGGACGAACTTGCCACTGTCATGACGCGCTACGACACGGTAATCAGCTGTGCGGGGTTTGCCGCTGGCCGGGGCACTCAACGCAAACTGACCGATGCAGCGCTCAAGGCCGGCATAAAACGCTACCTGCCCTGGCAGTTCGGCGTTGACTACGACCTTATCGGCCGGGGCAGCCCTCAGGATCTGTTCGATGAACAACTCGATGTGCGAGAAAAGCTGCGCGCCCAGCAGCGCACCGAATGGGTGATCGTTTCGACCGGCATGTTTACAAGCTTCCTGTTCGATCCCGCGTTCGGTGTCGTCGATCTGCAAGGCGGGCGGATCAATGCGCTGGGCAGCCTCGATACTGCCGTGACAGTCACGACCGCAGAGGACATTGGCAGGCTGACTGCTGCCATCGTGATGCACGAGCCGCGCATCGTGAATCAGGTGGTGTACACCGCTGGCGACACATTGACGTACGCCGGGCTGGCCGATCTGGTGGAGCGTGTCACGGGGCGCGACATCGAGCGGCACGTATGGAGTGTTGCGCAGTTGCAAGCTGATCTGACGGAAATGCCGGATGACAATCTGCGCAAATACCGGGCAGTCTTTGCCATGGGCCGAGGCGTGGCATGGGACGTCGCCAGTACCTACAACGCGAAATCAGGGCTGAGCGTCACCCGTGCCGAACAATGGGCACGGGCCAATCTGACCCAGACCTGAAGCAACTCAAGCCCGGGTCGCACGATCATCAATCATCGAACATCAAACCTTCTCGCTACTGACCTGCACCTGCAGCGCCCGACCGGCGCCCATGCCCGCGATGATGGCGCCCAGCCCGAGTACCGCGAAGATCCAGCCAATCGCGCTCCAGCTGCCGGTCATGTCATGCACCACGCCCACGGCAAACGGGCCGGTCGAGGCGATGGTGTAGCCGACGCCTTGCGCCATGCTCGACAGGTTGGCGGCGACATGTGAGTCGCGCGAGCGCAGGACGATCAAGGCCAGCGCCAGACTGAACGTGCCGCCCTGCCCGATCCCCAGCAGGATCGCCCAGCCCCACAGCCCGCCAAGCGGCGCATACAGGCAGCCGAACAGACCGATCAGGGTCAGCGACATGACCAGCATGATCGCCAGACGCTGATCCTTGCCGCGTGTGGCCAGATAAGGCACCGCCAGCGCGCTGATGACCTGCGCAATGATCGAGCCGGACAGCAGCAGGCCGGCCTGGGTGGGCGTCAGGCCGCGACCGATGAGGATCGACGGCAACCAGCCGAAGACGATGTACGACAGCGACGATTGCAGGCCCATGTACAGCGTGACCTGCCAGGCCAGCGGGTCACGCAACAAACCACGGACCCGGTAAACATCGCGATGCGTGCCATGCACTTCACGCGCCTGCGGAAACCATAATGCGGCGGCAATCAGTGCCGGAACCAGCCAGAAACCCAGGCCAATCTGCCAACTGCCACCCACGTACTGACTGAGCGGCACCGTCGAACCGGCTGCAATGGCCGCGCCCAGGCACAAGGCCATGGTGTAGACACCGGTCATGGCTCCGGCCTTGTGCGGAAAATCACGTTTGACGATACCCGGCAGCAACACGCCGATGATTCCGATGCTCGCACCCGCCAGCAGGCTGCCGCCAAACAGCCCGACCTGACCAAACAGACTGCGCACTGCCAAGCCTGCAGCCAGTGTCAGAAGCACCACCATGACCACCCGCTCACTGCCAAACCGGCGGGCGAGGATCGGTGCGAGCGGCGCGAACAGGCCCAGGCACAAAACCGGCAAGGTGGTCAGCAGTCCGGCCTCGGCAGCGGACATGCCCAGGCTGTCGGACACCGTGTCAAGCAGCGGCGCAATGCTGGACAACGCCGGGCGCAGGTTGAGGGCGACCAGCACCAGACCCAGCAGCAACAGCCAGGGGCGCTTCAAGGCAGAATGAGGTTGATCGGCAGTCGGTTGGGGGCTGAGTTGAGCCTTGGCAGTCATCAGTTTCTCGGTCATCAAGTATGTCGACCCTTTTCAGGGGGGCGGTATCCTGTTGGAGAATCATCGCGAATACAAGGTTCAGATCAATTGCATACAACCCACACAGCAACGACAGGCATAAAAAAACCGGGCACAGGGCCCGGTTTCCTTGTTCAGCAGAAGTCCACTCAGTGGATGATCTGACTGAGGAACAGCTTGGTACGGTCGCTCTGCGGGTTATCGAAGAAGTCGTTCGGCGCGGCCTGTTCGACGATTTCGCCCTTGTCCATGAAGATCACCCGGTTTGCCACGGTACGGGCAAAGCCCATTTCGTGGGTCACGCACAGCATGGTCATGCCTTCTTCAGCCAGACCGACCATGGTGTCGAGCACTTCCTTGACCATTTCCGGGTCAAGGGCCGACGTCGGTTCATCGAACAGCATGATTTTCGGCTTCATGCACAAGGCACGGGCAATCGCCACACGCTGCTGCTGACCACCGGAAAGCTGACCCGGAAACTTGTGGGCCTGCTCCGGAATCCGCACACGCTCCAGATAGTGCATGGCGATTTCTTCGGCTTTCTTCCTCGGCATCTTGCGCACCCACATCGGTGCCAAGGTGCAGTTCTGCAGGATGGTCAGGTGCGGGAACAGGTTGAAGTGCTGAAACACCATGCCCACTTCGCGGCGGATGGTCTCGATCTGCTTGAGGTCCGAGGTCAGTTCGGTGCCATCGACAATGATGCGACCCTGCTGGTGCTCTTCCAGACGGTTGAGGCAGCGAATGGTGGTCGACTTGCCCGAGCCCGACGGGCCGCACAGCACGATACGTTCACCCTGGCGCACATTCAGGTTGATGTCCTTGAGTACATGGAACTGGCCGTACCACTTGTGTACGCCCTCCATGCGGATCATGCCTTCAGCGCCCAGAGGCTTATTGATAACTTCACTCATCACAAAACTCCTAACGCTTGTGGCCTGTGTCCAGCTTACGTTCCAAATGCATGGAATAGCGGGACATACCGAAACAGAAGATCCAGAACACCAGGGCCGCGAAGACGTAGCCTTCAGTGGCCATACCCAGCCATGCCGGGTCGGCGGTAGCCTGCTTGACGCTGTTGAGCAGGTCGAACAGACCGATAATGATCACCAGACTGGTGTCCTTGAACAAGGCAATGAAGGTGTTGACGATGCCGGGAATGACCATCTTCAACGCCTGCGGCAGGATCACCAGACCCATGCTGCGCCAGTAACCCAGGCCCATCGCCGAGGCTGCTTCGTACTGGCCCTTGGGAATGGCCTGCATGCCGCCACGCACCACTTCAGCGATGTACGCGGACTGGAACAGGATGACGCCGATCAGCGCACGCAGCAGCTTGTCGAAGTTCATGCCCTCAGGCATGAACAGCGGCAGCATCACCGACGACATGAACAGCACGGTGATCAGCGGCACGCCGCGCCAGAACTCGATGAAGGTCACGCATACCACACGCACGGCCGGCATGTTGGAACGACGACCGAGCGCCAGCAGGATACCCAGCGGCAAGGCACCGACGATACCCACGGTGGCGATCACCAGGGTCAGCATCAGACCGCCCCACTGGCTGGTCGGTACGTTGGTCAGACCGAACGCGCCGCCATGCAGCAGGTAGAACGCGACAACCGGGTAGATCACCAGGAAGGCAATACCGTAGACAGCCTTGCGCGGAAACTTCGAGATGAACAGCGGCGCAGCGCCGACGATCGCCAGGATGGCGGTCAGGTCGACCCTCCAGCGCAGTTCATTGGGGAAGTAGCCATACATGAACTGACCGAAGCGCTGCTCGATGAACACCCAGCAGGCGCCCGCCTTGGTGCAGTCCGCCTTGGTCGTGCCGATCCAGTTGGCGTCCAGCAGGGCCCAACTGATGATCGGTGGTACGACCAGATAAATCAGATACAGGGAGAACAGGGTCAGCAGGGTGTTGATCCAGCTGGAGAACAGGTTCTGCCGCATCCACGCCATCGGGCCGAACACTTTGCCCGGTGGTGGCATATCAGGTTTGAAAGTATGAGTTGTCATGCGCTTTTCCTCACCGCTCGATCAGCGCAATGCGCTTGTTGTACCAGTTCATCAGCAGGGAAATGCTGATACTGATCGCCAGGTACACGCTCATGGTGATGGCAATGACTTCAATGGCCTGCCCGGTCTGGTTGAGCACCGTACCGGCGAACAGGGAAACCATTTCCGGGTAGCCGATGGCGGCTGCCAGCGAAGAGTTCTTCGCCAGGTTCAGGAACTGACTGGTCAGCGGCGGAATGATCACGCGCAGCGCCTGCGGGATGATCACCTTGCGCAGCGTCGGCCCAGGGCGCAGGCCCAATGAGCGAGCAGCTTCGGTCTGGCCATGGCTGACCGACTTGATGCCGGAACGCACGATTTCAGCGATGAACGCCGCCGTATAGATAGTCAGTGCCAGGGTCAGGGAGATCAGTTCAGGGATCAGCACCCAGCCGCCCGAGAAATTGAAGCCCTTCAGCTGCGGCAGCTCCCAATGCACCGGGCTGCCGAAGATCAGCATGCTCAGACCGGGGATAACCAGCAACAACGCCAGGCCGACCCAGAACTTGTGAAACGGCTGGCCGGTGGCTTCGAAGCGCTTGTTGGCCCAGCGCACCATCATCACGATGGCGATCACGGCAACCACCAGACTGATCAGGAATGCCCAGGCGCCTTCGGCAGGCAATGCTCTGGGCATGTTGAGCCCGCGGCTGCTGACGAAGAACATGTCCAGATAGCCATGCGCCTGACGCGGACCAGGCAGCGTGAGGAATACGGCGGTATACCAGAAAAGGATCTGCAGCAATGGCGGAATGTTGCGGAAGACTTCGACATACACGGTGGCCAGCTTGCTGATCATCCAGTTCGGAGACAGGCGAGCGACACCAATGACAAAGCCCAGCAAGGTCGCCAGGACGATACCGATAACCGACACCAGCAAGGTATTCAGCAGGCCGATGACGAACACACGGGCATAGCTGTCCGCTTCGCTGTAGTCGATCAGGTGCTGAGCGATACCGAAACCGGCACTGTTCTCAAGAAAACCGAAACCCGAGGTAATACCACGGTGTTGCAGGTTGGTCTGGGTGTTGTCGAAAATGAACCAGCCCAACGCGATCACCGCCACGACAGTGATGATCTGAAATAACCACGCGCGCACTTTCGGATCGCTCAGAGAGAGCTTTTGCTTGGGTGCGACGATTTGCTTTTCCATGAAATGCCCCAGGAAAAATCCAACAGAACAACGCCCGACAGGCTGGGAAGCCTGTCGGGCGCCGGGTCAATCAACGAATAGGTGGAGCGTACTGGATGCCACCGGCATTCCACAGAGCGTTCTGGCCACGCTTGATTTTCAGCGGGGTGCCTTCGCCCAGGTTGCGTTCGAACACTTCGCCGTAGTTGCCGACCTGCTTGACGATCTGCACGACCCAGTCTTTCGGCAGCTTGAGGTCCTGACCATAAGTACCGTCAGCACCCAGCATACGGGCTACGTCAGGGTTCTTGGTCGACTTGGCTTCAGCTTCGACGTTCTTGGAAGTGATTTTGGCTTCTTCGGCGTTGAGCATGGCGAACAGGGTCCAGCGCACGATCGAGAACCACTCTTCGTCGCCTTTACGCACGACAGGGCCCAGAGGCTCCTTGGAGATCACTTCAGGCAGCACGATGTAATCGTCCGGCTTGGCCAGCTTGCTGCGCTGCGCGTAAAGTTGCGACTGGTCGGAAGTCAGTACGTCGCAACGGCCGCCTTCCAGCGACTTGGCGCTTTCGTCGGAGGTGTCGAAGGTGATCGGGGTGTATTTCAGGCCGTTCGAGCGGAAGTAGTCGGAGACGTTCAGCTCGGTAGTGGTACCGGCCTGGATGCAGATGGTTGCACCGTCCAGTTCCTTGGCGCTATTGACGCCGAGTTTGTTGTTTACCAGGAAGCCGATACCGTCGTAGTAAGTCACGCCGGTGAACACCAGGCCCATGCCCGCGTCGCGGGAGCTGGTCCAGGTGGTGTTACGCGAAAGGATGTCGATCTCGCCCGATTGCAGTGCGGTGAAGCGCTCCTTGGCGTTCAGCTGGCTGAACTTGACCTTGGTGGCGTCGCCGAATACTGCGGCGGCTACTGCGCGGCAGACGTCAGCATCGATACCGGTGATCTTGCCGGTGGAGTCTGGAACGGAAAACCCTGGCAGGCCATCGCTGACGCCGCACTGGATAAAACCTTTCTTCTTGATAGCGTCAAGGGTGGTACCGGCGTTTGCAGCCCCGATCACACCAAATGCGGCCAAGGCAGTGACGACAGCCACGGTGGATTTCAACATCTTCATTCAAAACCTCCAGTTTGCTCTTTGTTGTGTAGGTGTTTCAGTCGCGTCGCACCTTTGTGAGGCGCTAATGACCCGTGCTGGCTTATTTTTGGGTCATGCGACGCTGGGCCTGAATCATGAATTGCCTGCAGGATCATCCCGTCATTCGTCTTCATGATTCAGAATCGGCCCCGTGGACTGAAACCCCATGATTTTCCCGGACCTGAGCGGTACAGGTTGAATCGTGCCGCGAATCCTGACGCATGGACTCCCGAGCTGCTTTTCGATCGCTATAAGTAATAGCCTTATAGTGTTACCGAACGATGTGAGCGACTCGACTCCAATGCTGCTGTAGCAAAGCCCGTACCAGCATGCTGGCTAAGTCGAATTAGCGACAGGTCAAGACAAAAACTTGTAACCTTGCGACATCTTCTTTCATTTTTAATCTACCTGCGCACCTTATTAATGCGCTCAAAAAGAGCCCGCGCACACAAATGGAGCAGTCATGAGCGATTCCTTGATCATTGAACCTTCCAGCCCCGCCGACGCCTGCGTTATCTGGCTGCATGGATTGGGCGCCGACCGCTATGATTTTCTGCCGGTCGCCGAAGCACTGCAGGAGTCGTTGCGCACCACCCGCTTCGTACTGCCTCAGGCACCGACACGCGCTTTGACCGTCAATGGCGGTTATGCAATGCCCAGCTGGTATGACATCAAGTCCATGAGTTCAGAGGCCAGGGCCATTGACCATGATCAGATGGAAGCCTCGGCGCAGAAGGTGCTGGACCTGATCGAGCAGCAGCGCGACAGCGGCATCGACCCGGCACGAATCTTCCTGGCCGGCTTTTCCCAGGGTGGCGCGGTGGTCTTGCATGCCGGCTACCGCCGCTGGCAGGGTCCGTTGGGCGGCGTACTCGCGCTGTCCACTTATGCCCCTACATTCAGCAACGAGATGACCCTGTCAGCGAGTCAGCAACGCATCCCGGCCTACTGCCTGCACGGCAAGCACGACGCGGTGGTGCCTTATCCGATGGGTCGCGCCGTCTACGACCATCTCACCGCCCAGGGTGTAACCGTTGAATGGCAGGAATACCCAATGGAGCATCAAGTGTTACCGGAGGAAATTCGCGACATCGGCGTCTGGCTGGCTGAAAGGCTTCGCTGAAGCGCTCTGAACCCCTTGCGACGGACCGCTTTTGTAGCTCGCCATGGATGGCACTACGCCGAGCACGGTTCTTGCTTTACACTGCTCGGCGTACATTCCTTAACCAATTGATGAGATGACCGTGCTCAAAGCACTTAAAAAGATGTTCGGTAAGAGCGAGGCTGAGCAGCCTGCGCCTACTCCGATAACCTCTATTCCCGCCTCTCCCGCTGCCACAGGCGACACACCGGATCATGCTGTCCAGACTCAGGCTCTGGACACGACCAGCGAGCCCTCCAAAGCCAGAGCGCCGCGCACCGACAAGCCAAGGGCCGAGCGCCCGCGCCGCGAACGCGTAGCCAAACCGCCCGCCCCGGAATGGAAACTCGAGGATTTCGTCGTCGAGCCGCAGGAAGGCAAGACCCGCTTCCATGACTTCAACCTCGCGCCTGAACTGATGCACGCGATTCAGGACCTGGGTTTCCCGTACTGCACACCGATCCAGGCGGGCGTACTGGGCTTCACCCTCAAGGGCAAGGATGCGATCGGACGCGCCCAGACCGGCACCGGCAAGACTGCTGCGTTTCTGATCTCGATCATCGAGCAACTGACCCAGACGCCGCCGCCTGCAGAACGCTACATGGGTGAACCGCGCGCGCTGATCATCGCTCCGACCCGCGAGCTGGTGGTGCAGATCGCCAAGGACGCCGCCGACCTGACCAAGTACACCAACCTGAACGTCATGACCTTCGTCGGTGGCATGGACTTCGACAAGCAGCTCAAACAACTCGAAGCACGCCACTGCGACATCCTGGTCGCCACGCCAGGCCGCCTGCTGGACTTCAACCAGCGCGGCGAAGTGCATCTGGACATGGTCGAAGTGATGGTCCTCGACGAAGCCGATCGCATGCTGGACATGGGCTTTATCCCGCAGGTACGCCAGATCATTCGTCAGACGCCGCACAAGGGTGAGCGCCAGACCCTGCTGTTCTCCGCGACCTTCACCGAAGACGTGATGAACCTCGCCAAGCAGTGGACGACGGACCCTTCCATCGTCGAGATCGAATCGTTGAATGTTGCCAGCGACAACGTCGAACAGCATATCTATGCCGTCGCCGGTGCCGACAAGTACAAGCTGCTCTACAACCTGGTGACCGACAACGGTTGGGAACGGGTGATGGTCTTCGCCAACCGCAAGGACGAAGTCCGACGCATCGAAGAGCGCCTGGTGCGCGATGGCGTGAACGCGGCGCAGCTGTCAGGCGATGTGCCTCAGCACAAGCGCATCAAGACCCTTGAAGGCTTCCGCGAAGGCAAGATCCGCGTGCTGGTCGCCACCGATGTGGCCGGTCGCGGCATTCACATCGACGGCATCAGCCACGTGATCAACTTCACCCTGCCCGAAGTGCCGGACGATTACGTGCACCGCATCGGCCGTACCGGTCGCGCTGGCGCCGATGGCGTGTCGATCAGTTTTGCCGGCGAGGATGACTCTTACCAGTTGCCCGCCATCGAGGAAAAACTGGGCCGCAAGATCAGTTGCGAGACGCCGCCGACTCATCTGCTCAGGGCCGTGGTGCGCAGCAACGCCTGATGCTTACTTCCAGCGATCAGCCGCTTGGTGATCGCTGTGACGACCTTCGACCCAGCGCGTGCCTTCTGACGTGTTTTCACGCTTCCAGAACGGCGCGCGGGTCTTGAGGTAGTCCATGACGAAATCACAGGCTTCGAACGCCGCCTGACGGTGCGCGCTGGCAACGCCGACGAATACGATCGGCTCGCCGGGCTCCAGCGCGCCAACCCGATGCAGTACGTCAACGCGCAGCAACGGCCAGCGCTGTTCGGCCTCGGTAACGATTTTTGCCAGTGCCTTTTCGGTCATCCCCGGATAGTGCTCGAGAAACATGCCGCACACTTCACGCCCTTCATTGAAATCCCGAACATAGCCGACAAAACTGACCACCGCGCCGATGCCCAGATTCGCGGCATGCAGCGCGTTGACTTCAGTGCCGGGGTCGAAAGCCTCTGCCTGGACACGAACGCTCATCATCAACCTCCGGTCACGGGCGGAAAGAACGCGACTTCATCGCCATCGGCCAATGGTTCGGTCGGCTTGCACAGCTCCTGGTTGCGAGCACACATCAGGTTCTGTTCGGCAAGCACTTGCCAGACCTCGCCGCGCTGCAGCAGCGTCTGGCGCAACGCGTCCAGCGTGGCGAACTCGCCTTCAACGGACTCGCTGTCCAGGCCCAGGACTTCACGGTAACGGGCAAAATACTGAACCTGAACCTTCATGAGGAAACCTGTGCCTGATCGGCAATGAAGTGACCGCTCTTGCCGCCCAGCTTTTCCAGCAGCCGGACCGACTCGATGACCATGCCGCGGTCTACCGCCTTGCACATGTCGTAAATGGTCAGCGCGGCAACACTGGCAGCCGTCAGGGCTTCCATTTCCACACCGGTCTGCCCGGCCAGCTTGCAGCTCGCGGTGATGCGCACGGCATCATCACCCTCGGCGGCGAGGTGCACCTTGATGCTGGTGAGCATCAACGGATGGCAAAGCGGGATCAGATCGCTGGTTTTCTTCGCCGCCTGAATGCCGGCGATTCGCGCGACGGCAAACACGTCACCCTTGGGATGACCACCGCTGACGATCATTTGCAGCGTCGTCGGCAGCATGCGTACGAAAGCTTCGGCCACCGCCTCTCGGGACGTCACGGCTTTATCCGTGACATCGACCATATTGGCGCGACCCTGGGAATCGAGATGAGTGAGCACAACGTTACTCCTTGGCAGAAGCAAGAAGTGTGGCAGCTGCAAGCTGCAAGCTGCAAGCTGCAAGCTGCAAGCTGCAAGCTGCAAGCTACAAGCTACAAGCTACAAGCTACAAGCTACAAGCTACAAGCTACAAGCGAGGGCCCCACTTACACCGTAGTTCCCCACTTGCAGCTTGCAGCTTGCCACTTAAAGCTGCTTTTCAGCTAAAGATGACTCTCCGCGTATTCGGCCAGTATCGAGCGTGGCACGCCTTGCAGGGTGATGTGCACGCCGTTAGGGAAGTCCTTGAAGCGCTCCGTCAGGTAGGTCAGCCCGGAACTGGTGGCCGACAGGTAAGGGGTGTCGATCTGCGCCAGGTTGCCCAGGCAGACCACTTTGGAACCGGCGCCGGCACGGGTGATGATGGTTTTCATCTGGTGCGGGGTCAGGTTCTGACATTCATCGATCAGGATCAGGCTTTGCTGGAAGCTGCGACCTCGAATGTAGTTGAGGGATTTGAACTGCAACGGCACCTTGCTGAGGATGTAGTCGACACTGCCATGGGTGTTTTCGTCATCCATGTGCAACGCTTCGAGGTTATCGGTGATCGCGCCAAGCCATGGCTCCATCTTCTCCGCCTCGGTGCCGGGCAGGAAACCGATTTCCTGATCCAGACCCTGAACGCTGCGGGTGGCGATGATGCGCCGATAGCGCTTGGTGACCATGGTCTGCTCGATGGCAGCGGCCAGGGCCAGAATGGTTTTACCCGAGCCAGCAGCGCCTGACAGGTTGACCAGATGAATATCCGGGTCGAGCAGCGCGAACAGCGCCAGCCCCTGATAGATGTCGCGTGGCTTCAGCCCCCAGGCCTCCTGATGCAGCAAAGGCTCCTGGTGCATGTCGAGAATCAGCAGCTCGTCGTTCTTGACGCCCTTGATCCAGCCTACGAAGCCCTGCTCATCGACAATGAACTCGTTGATATGAACCGCCGGCAGCATTTCAGTGAGCTGCACGCGGTGCCAGGTACGGCCGCGCTCCTGACGGGTGTCGACCTTGCTGACGCGGTCCCAGAACGAACCGGTCATGTCATGGTAGCCACGCGACAACAGTGAAACGTCATCGACCAATTGGTCGGTGCTGTAATCCTCGGCAGCAATGCCGCAAGCGCGCGCCTTGAGGCGCATGTTGATGTCTTTGGTCACCAGCACGACGCTCAAGTCCTTGTTGCGCGCGTGCAGGTCAATCAATTGGTTGATGATGATGTTGTCGTTCAGGTGCTCGGGCAGCAGGCTGTTGGGTTCCTCGCGTTTGCTCATCAAAATCGACAGGTAGCCCTTGAGCACGCCTGTACCACGGTCGATGGGCACGCCCTTCTCGACTTCCTCCGGCGAAGCTTCGCCCAGGGTCTTGTCGATCAGGCGGATGGCCTGGCGGCATTCGGCAGCAACCGAATGCTTACCGGCCTTGAGTTTGTCCAGTTCCTCCAGAACCGTCATGGGGATGGCGACGTGGTGTTCTTCGAAGTTCAGCAGTGCGTTTGGATCATGAATCAATACGTTGGTATCGAGCACGTAAAGGATTGGCTGGTTGGTGGAAGGGGTGCGTCCGTGGTCATCCATACTCGCTCACCTTTGTAGAAGCCGGGCGACGCAGAACCACGACAGTACTGCGCCACGAAAAGGCCGCCGGATTCTCCCCTTCAGGCAGGGCAGAAATGTCGCTCAAGGTGGGTCTTGGAAGACGCCACCTGTGTTGCAGGTTTCGGCGGTCTGTATTCGTAATACAGCAAAAGGGATGACAGAAAAAAGCTCTTTGACAGTTTTTTGAAGTTTATTTCACAGCCTGACGAATAGGGCTTGGCGGACGTACCCGGCACGTTTAAAGTCGGAAGTCCGCCCACGCCGAATCTGCCTTCATTCCGCTTCCGGCGCAGGCTCTTCACTGCTCTGCAGCCCTTGTTCCTCGGGCGCTTCAGAGATATTCCGGCAATCGTCCCAGATCAACTCGCTTTGCGCGGTATTGGCCAGCAGCAATGGCAGCGCCGACTGCGCCTTGTTGGCCACGTCGTGGAATACCACCGTCCCTTTGCGCCAGAGCAGCATGAGGGTCAGTACACGGTCGCCCACCTGCTCTGCAGAAAGCCGTCCGGTGTCGTCTTCAGCATCGATATTCCACAATGACACGCGCAAATGCTCGGTGCGGAAGAAGTCGCCGCTGTCGGCACGTCGATGGCCATAAGGTGGGCGAAACAGCGGCACGAAGTTGTCCGGCAACACTTGCTGAACCAATGCCGCGCTGCGTCGCACCGAGTCCTGCCAGTCCAGCCACTGGCTGTGCGAGCGGTACTCCCAGCCCTGAATGCCCACACACTGCTGGCGATACAGCGCCTGCACACCTGCAACCGACGTGCTGTCGAGACGCTCCTGAAGGCTCTTGCCCAGCACAAAGAAAGTGGCGGTCATTTTCTGCTGGCGCATGAAGTCGGCCAGCCAGTCGGTGCCACCGTCGGCCGGGCTCGGGCCGCTTTCGAAGTTGAGCATGAACGTGCGATCCGGCATCTCGTCGCCACTCATCTCATCGGAGTTGTAACGCTCGATCTCGCTGCTGGTCTGCGGAAACAGGGCCGCCATGAACAGCAGCTCGTTCAGATAACGCTGGTGGAATGCGGCGCCGGGTCTGGCCCAATTGGCATAGAACGAATCGTTGGATACCTGATATTCCTCGGCGCGCTGTCGCAACTGGTCCATGTCCTCGACCAGCACACAGAAATTGGCGTCCTGCTCGCAGCTCTTTTGCGCGTTCTGGTAGTTCTCCAGCAAACGCAGCCACAGCCGATGACGAACCACGTTCAACGACGGCACGTTGACGAAGCGCAGGCCGAGGCGCTGCTTGAGGCCTTCCTCGTCGAGCTTTTCGCTGAGGTACAGCTCGTGGGCAAAGGCGAGGATCTCCGCACGCGATGCGACGTCGAACAACCCCGGCGTCTCGAGCCGCTCAGGCCAGACGCTGCGGTCAATGGTGGCAATGACCGGCGCTGCCGCCTGCGCCTGAAGCCAGAACAGACCTGCACACACTGCTAAAACGATACGCAAACCCGATGCCCTCTCGATCAACCATTAACGTCATGACCAGCGCGCCACTATAGCTGATATGTGCCTGGCTTCTTATGTCGGCGCGCATACAAAGCTGCAGGTCCTGCTGCCATCTCCGGCGGAGCGACCTCTATCGCCACCATAGCTGGAGTCGCAGGCTGTCAGCCCCTAGAATCCACGGACGATAAAAGGAGACGACTTCATGCTGATGGTGATTTCCCCGGCAAAAACCCTCGATTTCGAGACACCGCCCACGACCGGCCGCTTCACTCAGCCGCAGTACCTGGACCATTCCCAAGAGCTGATCGACCAGCTGCGTGAACTGACGCCGGCGCAGATCAGCGAACTGATGCACCTGTCCGACAAGCTGGCCGGATTGAACGCGGCGCGCTTTGGCAGCTGGAACCCGGACTTCACCCTCGACAACGCCAAGCAGGCACTGCTGGCCTTCAAGGGTGATGTCTACACGGGCCTGGAAGCGGAAACGCTGAGCGAAGCGCAGCTCGACTACGCGCAGGGGCACTTGCGCATGCTGTCGGGTCTGTACGGCCTGTTGCGCCCGCTGGACCTGATGCAGCCCTACCGCCTGGAAATGGGCACCCGACTGGCCAACGCTCGGGGCAAGGACCTCTACGCCTTCTGGGGCACGCGAATCAGCGAATGGCTGAATGAGGCGCTGGCTGACCAGGGCGACGACCTGCTGCTCAACCTGGCCTCTACCGAATACTTCTCTGCCGTCAAACGTTCGTCGCTCAAGGCGCGAATCATCGACACCGAGTTCAAGGACTTCAAGAACGGGCAGTACAAGATCATCAGCTTCTATGCGAAAAAGGCTCGCGGCATGATGAGCCGCTTCGTTATAGAAGAGCGCATCAACGATCCCGAAGCATTACAAGCGTTCGATGTACAGGGCTACCGTTACAACCGCGAACAGTCGACCCCCGACAAGTTGGTGTTTTTGCGCAACATCGCAGAAGACTAGAGGCTGTAACCGTCGTGTAACGGAGCGCTGTTACACGACCTGTCCTACGATCCAACACCGAATGCCAACTTCATGACGCCAGACAAACGTCAAGTTTTCGACTCTTAACTGGCGTGCAATTTTTTCCAAAAAAAAATTCCACTTTTTTAAGTAGTGGCATTTCAGATTTTTGCAGTAGTGGCACTTCAACTGCCACCCCTCCAAACCCCTTACAATTCGAGGCTTTTAAGAAAAAAGCCATCACCTCGATACTGCGTATGTCACAGAACGGATACACCAAAATTCGCAAATCAGGACGAGCGGCCAGGAACTAAATGCGAATTCGTACGCTCCTACATCCCGTAACAATTCTGGGCTGACGTGTAAGAGATCACTTACAGGTCGCCTTGGGAAACGGGAAGTTACCGACAAGGAAGCCAGGTCCAGGTGACCCTGGTGTCAGGTACCAGAACTAAACTCACATCACTAGTTGATGTTGTAGACAGGCGAAGCGCCGGCCCGGTGCGACGCGCAGGATTCGAACAGGACGGCCCTGGCTAGCGCCAGAGGCAGTCTCACCGAGGTCCGCCGTCAATCGTCGAACAAGGAGTGGTTTACTGCATCCAAGGAGAGCAGGGCCCTGACCGAAAGGACAGGTTACTTGCCGCTTGCACTTAGTGTCATTTGAGTTCGCCTTACTTGTTTTGGGCACTCACTCATTAAATATGCCTGCGTTAGTTCTACGGCGTTGTTAGCCGTAAGGGATAGCGCGTGACATCTGCTGGCCAAAATTAATATCCAGCCAATCTATGGCGTGAAAAATCGAGGAGAATACGATGCGTATCAGCATATTTGGTTTGGGTTATGTCGGTGCAGTCTGTGCCGGTTGCCTGTCTGCCCGCGGTCACGAAGTAGTGGGTGTGGATATTTCCAGCACCAAGATCGACCTGATCAACAACGGCAAATCACCTATCGTTGAACCGGGTCTGGAAGAGCTGTTGCAGAAAGGTATCAGTACCGGAAAACTGCGCGGCACTACAGACTTCGCCGAAGCCATTCGCGCCACCGATCTGTCGATGATCTGCGTCGGTACGCCGAGCAAGAAGAACGGCGATCTGGAACTGGATTACATTGAGTCGGTGTGCCGCGAAATCGGTTATGTCCTGCGTGACAAAGCCACCCGCCACACTATCGTGGTTCGCAGTACCGTACTGCCGGGCACTGTTGCCAACGTCGTTATCCCGATTCTGGAAGACTGCTCCGGCAAGAAAGCCGGTGTTGACTTCGGTGTCGCCGTCAACCCTGAGTTCCTGCGCGAAAGTACTGCGATCAAGGACTACGACCTGCCGCCAATGACCGTCATCGGCGAGTTCGACAAAGCGTCGGGCGACGTTCTGCAATCGCTGTACGAAGAACTCGATGCACCGATCATCCGCAAGGACATCGCCGTTGCCGAGATGATCAAGTACACCTGCAACGTGTGGCACGCCACCAAGGTTACTTTCGCCAACGAAATCGGCAACATTGCCAAGGCTGTCGGCGTCGATGGCCGTGAAGTGATGGACGTGGTCTGCCAGGACAAGGCGCTGAACCTGTCCCAGTACTACATGCGCCCTGGCTTCGCATTCGGCGGCTCGTGCCTGCCGAAAGACGTTCGCGCCCTGACCTACCGCGCCAGCAGCCTGGACGTTGAAGCCCCCCTGCTCAACTCGCTGATGCGCAGTAACACCTCGCAAGTGCAGAACGCGTTCGACATGGTTGCCAGCTACGACACCCGCAAGGTTGCACTGCTGGGTCTGAGCTTCAAGGCCGGCACTGACGATCTGCGTGAAAGCCCGCTGGTAGAGCTGGCCGAAATGCTGATCGGCAAGGGCTTCGAACTGAGCATCTTTGACAGCAACGTTGAATATGCACGCGTTCACGGTGCCAACAAGGACTACATCGAATCCAAGATTCCGCACGTTTCCTCGCTGCTGAACTCGGACTTCGACCAGGTCATCAATGACTCCGATGTCATTATCCTCGGCAACCGCGATGAGCGTTTCCGCGCCCTCGCCAACAAGACCCCTGAAGGCAAGCGCGTCATCGATCTGGTGGGCTTCATGGCCAACGCCACCAGCGAAGACGGTCGTGCCGAAGGTATCTGCTGGTAAATCAGCCGCAAGCCACAAGCGCCAGGCTCCAGGCCACAGGCTCAAGCAATGTGCTTGCAGCCTGGGGCTTGAGGCTCGCAACTGACTTAGGGATACGATTATGCAGAGGCTCAAGCACGGCCTGTTACAGGCCGCAGGTTGGCTGTTCTATTTAAGTTTACTCATGGGCCTTGCCGCGGCATTGCCTACCAGTATCTTCGACTCACAGTCGAAGAACTTTATATTCCTGATTGGCGCCGTTGGCATCTGGCGCTACTCGATGGGGATCACGCACTTCGTGCGCGGGATGATTTTCCTGTACATCGTGTACCCGCACTTGCGCCGCAAGGTTCGCAAGCTGGGCAGCGCAGCAGACCCGTCCCATGTGTTTCTGATGGTCACCAGCTTTCGTATCGACGCGCTGACCACCGCACAGGTCTACAACTCGGTTATCCGCGAAGCCATCGACTGCGGCCTGCCGACGACGATCGTCTGCTCGCTGGTGGAAATGTCCGATGAGCTGCTGGTCAAGAGCATGTGGGCCAAGTTCAATCCGCCAGAGCGCGTCAAGCTGGACTTCGTACGCATTCCGGGCACCGGCAAGCGCGATGGCCTGGCCTATGGCTTCCGTGCCATCTCGCGTCACTTGCCTGACAGCCGTGCCGTGGTTGCGGTGATCGACGGTGACACCGTGCTCAACGAAGGTGTGGTCGCCAAGACCGTACCGTGGTTCCAGTTGTTCGACAATGTCGGCGGCCTGACCACCAACGAGTTCTGTGAAGTGCGTGGCGGCTACATCATGAGCGAGTGGCACAAGCTGCGTTTCGCTCAGCGTCACATCAACATGTGCTCGATGGCCCTGTCCAAACGCGTGTTGACCATGACCGGTCGCATGTCGGTGTTCCGCGCAACCGTGGTAACCGACCCCGAGTTCATTGCCGACGTGGAAAGCGACTCGCTCAATCACTGGCGTCTGGGCACCTTCCGCTTCCTGACCGGCGACGACAAGTCCAGCTGGTTCAGCCTGATGCGCCTGGGTTACGACACGTTCTACGTGCCGGACGCAGCGATCAACACCGTGGAACACCCGCCCGAGAAGAGCTTCCTGAAGGCCAGCCGCAAGCTGATGTATCGCTGGTACGGCAACAACCTGCGTCAGAACTCGCGTGCACTGGGTCTGGGCGTACGTCGCCTGGGGATCTTCACCAGCATCGTGCTGTTTGACCAGCGTGTGTCGATGTGGACCTCCATTCTCGGTCTGACCGTCGCCCTGATCGCCAGCTTCAAGTATGGCGGCGCGTTCCTGCTGATGTATCTGCTGTGGATCGGCATGACCCGCCTGATCCTCACCCTACTGCTGTCCCTCTCGGGACACAGGATCGGGCCTGCCTACCCGATCATTCTCTATTACAACCAGATCGTCGGTGCGCTGATGAAGATCTATGTCTTCTTCCGCCTGGACCGCCAGTCCTGGACTCGCCAGGACACCAAACTAAGCCGCGACATGGCCAGCTTTCAGGGCTGGTTCAACACGTGGTCGTCCCGAACCATGACTTTCTCGGCTGGCACCATCTTCGTCGCCGTGCTGTTGACGATGGTTTGACCGGGCCAACGGATTAATTGCTTAAGTAGGAAAAATAGCCATGAATACAGCCGTGAATGCGAACGTCGTACATGAATCCGAAGCCCAGCGCCAACACGCGCGGATCAAGATCCCTGCCAAGCTGCGCCTGCTGAATGATCAGCCCAACGCGCCACTGGTACGTGTCGAAGACCTGTCGGCCGGTGGCCTGAGCTTCGTTGCTCCATCCGGGCAGAAATTCAGCGAAGGTCAGATCGTCAAGGGACGCCTGCAATTCATCATCGACAACCTTGGCCTGGCCATGGACGTCGATCTGCAAGTGCGCTCGATCGACAACACCAGCAACCGCATCGGTTGCCAGTTCCAGAACCTGGAACCTCAGGACATCGCAACCCTGCGCCACCTGATCACCTCGCACCTGTCCGGCGAAGTCGTCACCCTGGGCGAAGTGCTGGCCACGCTGCAGCGCGACAACTTCACCAAGGCACGCAAGGTCAAGGGCAAGGACGGCGGCATGAGCGCCATGGGTCGCCTGCGCGCCGTAACGTTCAGCCTGGGCGTGTTCATTGTCGGTCTGGCCGCTTTCGGCTTCATCTTCAAGACGATCTATGGCCTGTACTTCGTCAGCCATGCATCGGCCGGCCTGGTCACCATTCCAAGCATGGACGTGACCATGCCGCGTGAAGGTACCGTGCAAAGCCTGGTCGCCCAGAACGGCGAAGCTGCCAAAGGCGCCCCGCTGGCCTCCTTCAACACCAGCATGCTGGAAATGCTCAAGGGCAGCCTGACGGGTGAAGACCTGCAGCCGGCCAAGATCGAAGAGCTGTATGGCAAGCAGATGAGCGGCACCATGACCAGCCCGTGCGATTGCGTCGTGGCTCGCCAACTGGTGGCCGACGGTCAGTTCGCGTCCAAGGGTCAGGTGATCTTCCAACTGGTGCCACGCAACGCGCCGGCCACGGTTGAAGCACGCTTCACCTATCGCCAGTTCAACGATGTCAAGCCAGGCACACGTGTCAGCTTCCAGATCGCTGGCGAAGACAAACTGCGCACCGGCCAGATCGTCAGCAGCACTAACCTGAGCGACGCCGACCTGTCTACCGACATCCGCGTGCAGATCAAGCCTGACGAAAGCCTGAGCAGCTCGCTTGCCGGTCGCCCTGTCGAAGTGGTCAGCGATCGCGGCCCGTCCGTGAACTGGCTGATCGATAAAGCCATGGCTGCGGGTCTGTAACCATGAACAGCCCACTACGACGCCTGTCGACCCCCACGCTATTGAGCCTCGCCGTCGCGCTCGGCCTGAGCGGCTGTGCCGGCCTGCCTGATCAACGCCTTGCCAATGAAGCCCTGAAAAACGGCGACACGGCATTGGCGGAGCAGAACTATCGGCAGCTGGCGGACCTGGGCTATAGCGACGCGCAAGTCGGCCTGGCCGATATTCAGGTCGCGACTCGCGACCCCGCTCAGCTCAAGCAGGCCGAGGCCACTTATCGTGCTGCAGCAGAGACGTCGCCTCGTGCGCAGTCGCGCCTGGGCCGTCTGCTGGCGGCCAAGCCCGATGCCACAGAAGCCGAACACCGCGAAGCCGAAGGCCTGCTGAAGAAGGCCTTCGCCAATGGCGAATCCGGCACGCTGATCCCGCTGGCCATGCTGTATCTGCAGTACCCGCACACCTTCCCTGAAGTGAATGCGCAGCAGAAGATCAGCGAGTGGCGCGCCGCCGGTTATCCGGAAGCAGGTCTGGCTCAGGTGCTGCTGTATCGCACCCAGGGCACTTATGCTCAACACCTCGACGAGGTCGAGAGCATCTGCAAACAGGCACTGTCGGCCACGGATATCTGCTACGTCGAACTGGCCACTGTCTACCAGACACGCGGCCAGGCCGAGCAACGCACGGCCTTGATCGAAAAGCTCAAGAGCGAATACGCCGCTGGCCGCGTCAATGCACAACGAGTGGACAGCGTCGCGCGCGTACTGGGTGACTCCACCATCGGTACGCCGGACGAAAAGACCGCTCAGCAATTGCTGGAAAGCGTTGCGCCGGGCTACCCGATCTCATGGGTCACGCTGGCCAAACTGCTTTACGACTTCCCCGAACTGGGCGACGTCAACAAGATGATGGAATACCTGAACAACGGCCGCGCGGCGGACCAGCCACGCGCAGAGCTGCTGCTCGGACGCCTGTACTACGAGGGCAAATGGGTCACGCCCGATGCCGTCAAGGCCGAGGAGCACCTGAAGAAAGCCACCGCAACGGAAATCTCTGCCCATTACTACCTGGGTCAGATCTACCGTCGCGGCTACCTGGGCCAGGTCTACTCGCAAAAGGCCGTGGACGAGTTGCTGACCGCCGCCCGTGGTGGCCAGAACAGCGCCGACTTCGCCCTTGCGCAACTGTTCTCGCAGGGCAAGGGCACTATGCCCGACCCGGTCAACGCCTGGGTGTTCGCGCAACTGGCGCTGGCCAGTCAGACCCCGCAAGCGACCGAGCTTGCCGAAGCCCTCAATACACAACTGCCGCCTGAAAAGCTCGCCACCGCCAAAGACCTGTTGGCACGCGAGCAAAAAGTCCGGGGCGCTACCGCCACTCAGAACGCGATGGCATTGCAGGCCCTGCAAGAAGAAAAAGACGGTGAGGAAGCATTATGAAGTTGAATCCCCTGATGGCCGCCGGCATGGGCCTTGGCTTCACCCTGTTGTGGGCCTGCCCGACGCTGGCAGCGCTGACCGAACAACCGCAGAATTTCGGTATCGAAATCAAAGCCACGGCGCAGGCCGAGGATGATCGCGATCTGGGCACCCGTTCGGGCGGCGACGTCAACGGTGTGGGCCTGGACCTGCGTCCCTGGGTCTATGGCGAGCGCGGCGACTGGAGCGGTTACGCGATGGGCCAGGTGGTCACCGCCACCGACATCATTCAGACCGACCCGCTGGAGCAGAGCAACAGCGACGGCAGCGGCACCCAGACTTCGCGTGGCACCGCCAGCGAGCGCGAAGCCGACAAAACCTACGCGGCACTGCGTGAGTTCTGGATCGGCTACAGCGGTTTCACGCCCTACCCTGGCGAGATTTTGAAAATCGGTCGTCAGCGTCTGCGCAACGACGACGGTCAATGGCACGACACCAACATCGAGGCCATCAACTGGTCGTTCGATACCACACTGTTGCGCGCTGAACTGGGTGCTGCCCAGCGTTTCAGCGAATACCGCACCGACCTGACCGAACTGGCACCTGACGATGAAGATCGCAAACACCTGTTCGGCTCGGTCAGCTATCAGTGGACACCAGGCAACTGGGCCGGTATCCGCGCTCACCACAGTGCTGACGACGGCAAGCTCAAGTCTCAGGGTCAGGTGCTGGATGATCTGGACAAGACGTCCAATGGCGATCTGACCTGGGTCGGCCTGCAGGCTGACAGCGATGCCTACAACTATCGCAGCAACACCAATCAGCTCAACTACTGGGGCAGCCTGACCTGGCTGAACGGAACGCGCGACGAAATCGGCGTGACCTCTGCTCCCAACGACCAGTTCATCGCCGGCGAAAAGAACAGCCGTGACATGAATGGCTGGGCCACCGACCTGGGCCTGCGCCTGCGTCTGGACCCGCAATGGCAAGTCGGCGCCGCCTACTCGCGCGCCAGCAAAGACTACGTCCAGAACGGTCTGGAAAGTAACCGCTCCAACTGGACCGGCACGCGTTCGCGCATCCATCGCTTCGGTGAAGCCTTCCAGGGCGAAATGGCCAACGTGGAAACCGGCTCGCTGTTCGCCTCCTGGCAGATGAACGAGGAATACGACGCGTCGCTGATCTACCACAAGTTCCGTCGCGTGGACGGCAATACTGGTATCGGCGGCTCGGGCATCAATGCGGTGAACGACAATCAGGACGGTACCTTCAGCTCGCTGCCACTGGAAGACGGCAGCAAGGACCTGGGTCAGGAAATGGACCTGGTCGTGACCAAGTACTTCAAGCAAGGCCTGCTGCCAGCCTCGTTGAGCCAGTCGTTCGATGAACCTTCGGCACTGGTGCGCCTGCGCGCAGGTGTCTTCAAGCCAGGCGACGCGTATCAGAGCAACGTGGACAGCTACATGCACCGCGCTGTTGTCGACGTCATCTGGCGCTTCTGATGCGAACCGCCAAAGGAGTGCCAGAGATGAACAGTCATACAAGCAACGGGCGTAGCCGGCACTGGCCGCACGCCCTGCTCGAAAGCGCACTGCTGACCAGCGCCCTGCTGATGGCCAGCGGTGTGGCGCTGGCCAACGCGCCTGTCGTACCCGACGCACAGAAGGCGCTGGTCAAGGAATTGCATCAGGCCAAGACCTACACCATCACCAGCCCGCCGACCGCGCCGCTGGAAATGGCCAAGCCGGTGTTGCCCGACCTCAAGGGCTACACCGCCGAAGCCGCCCTGAAAAAGATCGTGCGCAACAAGCCGGGCAAGGTCACTGTTTCGCGGATGATGGAAGAAACCGGCCTGAAGGAATTCATCGGCGGTGACAACAAGATGGCCGAATGGGTGAACCGTCAGCGCGGTATCCCGCAAGCGATCATGATTTCCGACGGCTACGTGAACCTGCAGGACCTGGCCAAGAAGGTGCCCAAGCAGTTCCTCAACGAGGTCTCGCCAGGTGTCTACGTGGCGCGCTTGCCGATCCTGATCAAGGAAACCGGGACCTTCGAGATCGACAGCAAGACCAAGGAATTGCGTCTGTCTCAGGAAAAGGGCTCGTTCATCGTCAGTGAAGGCAAGATGCTGATCACTCACACTCAGGTCAATGGCTGGAGTGAAACCCGCAACAGCCTGGCGACCTATCGCAAGCCTGACGAGTTTCGCCCTTTCCTGCTGACTTGGGGTGGCTCGGAAACCTGGATCGCCAATACCAAAATGGCGAGCCTGGGTTACGACCAGAGCAAGTCCTACGGCATCAGTATTTCCCAGTACACGCCCAACACCGCGAAGGTGCTCAAGCGTCCCGAACCGACGGGCTGGATCATCGATTCAGAGTTCTCGGACATGTGGTACGGCTTCTACTGCTATGAAACCCGCGACTTCGTGGTCAAGGGCAACACCTACCGCGACAACATCATTTACGGCATTGACCCGCACGACCGCTCGCACGGTCTGATCATCGCCGAAAACGACGTTTACGGGACCAAAAAGAAGCACGGGATCATCATTTCCCGGGAAGTGGACAACAGCTTCATCTTCCGCAACAAGAGCCACAACAACAAATTGTCCGGCGTGGTTCTGGACCGTAACAGCGTCGGCAACATCGTCGCCTACAACGAGATTTACCAGAACCACACCGACGGCATCACCCTGTACGAAAGCGGCAACAACCTGCTGTGGGGCAATCGCGTGATCGCCAACCGCCGCCACGGTATCCGCGTACGTAACAGTGTGAACATCAAGCTGTACGAGAACGTCGCCATGGGCAACGGCCTGATGGGCGTCTACGGCCACATCAAGGACCTGAGCGACACCGACCGCGACATCGAGCTCGATCCGTTCGACGCTCAGGTCTCGCTGATCATGGTCGGCGGCGAACTGTCCAGCAATGGCTCCGGCCCGCTGTCCATCGACTCGCCACTGAGTGTCGAGCTGTATCGCGTCTCGATGCTGATGCCTACCAAAGAAGTCGGTATCAGCCTCAACGGCGTCCTCGGTGAGCGCCAGGACGAAATCCTCGACCTGCTGGTACGCCAGAAGAAAGCCGTATTGATCGACCCCGTCGAAAGCCAGACCGAGCTGCGGGAATGAGGAAGGGTATTGTTATGCACGCACATCTGATCAAGCTGTTGAGCCTGTCCAGCCTCACCGCCGCCTTGATGGCCGCCGCGGGTGTCGCTCGGGCAGACGACTCGCAAGCACCGACGTTCAAGGCCGAGCCCTGCTGCTCGCTGTGCCCGGCCGCGCATGACGCGAAAAACTACACCACGCGCTATCAGCAGAACTTCACCACGCTGGTCCAGGCCCAGGGCGACTGGCTGTTCCGGACTCAGGAAGACCTGCGCACCGAGTTCGACACCACGCCTGCCGGCTATCGCCGCATGAAAGAACTGCACGATGCGTTCAAGAGCAAAGGCGTCGAGCTGGTCGTGGTGTATCAGCCGACCCGTGGTCTGGTGGATCGCAACAAATTGTTCCCGGCCGAACGCGACAAGTTCGACTACGACAAGGCGCTGAAAAACTATCAGGCCATGCTCGGCCGCTTCAGCAAGATGGGCTACTGGGTCCCTGACCTGTCGCCGTTGACCAACGAGCAGCAGGCGCATGATTTCTACTTCCGCGGTGACCAGCACTGGACGCCGTATGGCGCGCAGCGTACGGCGAAGATCGTTGCCGAAACCGTGAAGAAAGTTCCGGGTTACAGCGACATCCCCAAGCGTGAGTTCGAAAGTCATATTTCCGGACGCATGGGCAAGACGGGCACTTTGCACAATATGGCGGGTCAATTGTGCGGCACCAGCTACGCGATCCAGTACATGGACCAGTTCACCACCGAGCCCAAGGGTGAGGCAGGCGACGGCGACCTGTTCGGCGATTCCGGTAACCCGGAAATCACCCTGGTCGGTACCAGCCACAGCGGCAAGAACTACAACTTCGCTGGCTTCCTCCAGGAATACATGGGCGCTGACGTGTTGAACGTGGCGTTCCCTGGTGGTGGCCTGGAAGGTTCGATGCTGCAGTACCTGGGCAGTGAAGACTTCCAGAAGCGTCCGCCGAAAATTCTCATCTGGGAATTCTCGCCGCTGTATCGCCTGGATCAGGAGACCATCTATCGCCAGATGATGTCGCTGCTGGACAACGGCTGTGAAGGCAAGCCTGCCGTCATGAGCGCCAGCACCACCCTCAAGCCGGGCACCAACGAAGTGTTGGTCAACGGCAAGAATGGCATCAAGGACATTCGCAACGGCAGCAATCAGATCGACATCAAGTTTGACGACACCTCGGTGAAAGTCCTTCAGGCCAGGCTCTGGTACATGAACGGTCGCCACGAGGATCTGAAAATCGAGAAACCGGAAACGTCAGACACCGATGGACGCTTCGCCTTTGAATTGCGCGAGGATGAGGATTGGGCCAACCAGCAACTGCTGGCGCTGGAAATCCAGGGACCGGAAGCAGGCACGGCACCACAAAAAGTCGAAGCCAAAGTATGCAAACGCAACGTGTTCCCGAGCGCTGCGACACACACCGCTCAAGCCGGACTATGAGGTGACTTATGCAGACTCCTAAACTGATTCGCCCTACCCTGCTGTCGATGGCAATCCTGTCATCGATGGCCTGGGCCACGGGCGCATCCGCCGCACTGGTTCCACCCAAGGGCTATGACGCCCCGATCGAAAAAATCAAGACTGGCGATCACAACTTCAGTTGTGAAGCCATTCCAAAGCCCTACACCGACAAGCTGGTCTTCCGCAGCAAGTACGAGGGTTCGGACAAGGCACGCGCAACGCTCAATGCGGTATCCGAAGAAGCGTTCCGTGATGCGACCAAGGACATCACCACCCTTGAGCGTGGCGTCAGCAAAGTCGTGATGCAGTACATGCGCGACGGTCGTCCGGAACAACTCGATTGCGCGCTGAACATGATGACCACCTGGGCCAAGGCCGATGCGCTGGAGTCGCGCGAGTTCAACCACACCGGTAAATCCATGCGCAAATGGGCTCTGGGCAGCATGTCCTCCGCCTACCTGCGCCTGAAGTTCTCCGAGTCGCACCCGCTGGCCAATCGTCAGCAGGACGCGAAGATCATCGAAGCCTGGTTCAGCAAACTGGCCGATCAGGTGGTCAGCGACTGGAGCAATCTGCCGCTGGATAAGATCAACAACCACTCGTACTGGGCTGCCTGGTCAGTGATGGCAACCGCTGTCGCCACCAATCGTCAGGACCTGTTCGACTGGGCCGTGAAGGAATACAAGGTCGCTGCCAATCAAGTGGACAAGGACGGTTTCCTGCCCAACGAGATGAAGCGTCGTCAGCGTGCACTGTCGTATCACAACTACGCATTGCCACCGCTCGCGATGATTGCCAGCTTCGCCCAGGCCAACGGCGTGGATCTGCGTCCGGAAAACAATGGCGCCCTGAAGCGTCTGGGTGACCGGGTTCTGGCCGGCGTCAAAGACCCTTCGATATTCGCTGAACACAACGGCGAGAAACAGGACATGACGGACCTGAAGAAAGATCCGAAATTCGCCTGGCTCGAACCGTACTGCTCGCTCTACACCTGCAGCCCGGATGTGCTGGAAGAGAAACACGAAAAGCAGCCGTTCAAGACGTTCCGCCTGGGCGGTGACCTGACCAAGGTCTACGACCCCTCGCACGAGAAAGGCGACAAGGGCGATAACGACGGTTCGTGATTCACAGAGTTCTTTGTGGGAGCGAGCTTGCTCGCGAAGAGGCACGCCCAGGCGCTAAATCCGTAAGACCGGACCTCGCCTGAGCTGCTTCACCGACAAGCCGTAACGCGACGTGTTTTACCCCCCAATTTCAACGGGGGTTTGGGGGGCTTTGAGCCCTTGAATGTTGGACAAACGGAGAGATAAGGATGGTTTTCTCATCCAACGTGTTCCTGTTCCTGTTCATGCCGATCTTCCTCGGCCTGTACTACCTGAGCGGGCAACGCTATCGCAATCTGCTGCTGCTGATTGCCAGCTATATCTTCTACGCCTGGTGGCGAGTGGACTTTCTGGCGCTGTTCATCGGCGTGACGGTCTGGAACTACTGGATCGGTCTCAAGGTGGGCGCAGCAGGTGTGCGGACCAAGCCGGCACAGAAGTGGTTGCTGCTTGGCGTGATTGTGGACCTGTGTATTCTGGGCTACTTCAAATACGCCAACTTCGGCGTGGACAGCATCAACGCAGCCATGACCTCGATGGGTCTGGAACCGTTCATCCTGACTCACGTGCTGTTGCCGATCGGTATCTCGTTCTATGTCTTCGAGTCCATCAGTTACATCATCGATGTGTACCGCGGCGACACCCCGGCCACGCGCAACCTGATCGACTTCGCTGCATTCGTCGCGATCTTCCCGCACCTGATCGCCGGCCCTGTACTGCGTTTCCGTGATCTGGCCGACCAGTTCAACAACCGTACCCACACGCTGGACAAGTTCTCCGAAGGTGCCACGCGCTTCATGCAGGGCTTCATCAAGAAAGTGTTCATCGCCGATACCCTGGCCGTGGTCGCCGACCACTGCTTCGCCCTGCAGAACCCGACCACTGGCGATGCCTGGCTGGGTGCGCTGGCCTACACCGCGCAGCTGTATTTCGACTTCTCCGGTTACAGCGACATGGCCATCGGCCTGGGTCTGATGATGGGTTTCCGCTTCATGGAAAACTTCAAACAGCCTTACATCAGCCAGTCGATCACCGAGTTCTGGCGTCGCTGGCACATCAGCCTGTCCACCTGGCTGCGTGACTATCTGTACATCACCCTGGGCGGCAACCGTGGCGGCAAGGTCGCGACCTACCGCAACCTGTTCCTGACCATGCTGCTCGGCGGTCTGTGGCACGGTGCCAACGTCACCTACATCATCTGGGGTGCCTGGCACGGCATGTGGCTGGCGATCGAAAAAGCGGTCGGTATCAACACCAAGCCTTACAGCTTCAATGTAATTCGCTGGGCACTGACCTTCCTGCTGGTGATCATCGGCTGGGTCATCTTCCGCGCTGAAAACCTGCACGTTGCCGGTCGTATGTACGGCGCCATGTTCAGCTTCGGCGAATGGCAGCTGTCGGAACTGAACCGCGCCAGCCTGACCGGTCTGCAAGTGGCAACGCTGGTGGTGGCTTATCTGACGCTGGCGTTCTTCGGTCTGCGCGACTTCTACCAGAACCGCGAAAAAGACACCGGCAAGAGCACCAAGGCCGACGGTCCTGCAACCGCTCAACCGGGCACCATCAAGGCAGTTCCTGGCGACGCGCCTGGTAGCCTGCATATGCCTGGCTACACCGTGGGCAGCGAAGCTCAGGTGCAACCGGCCTATTGGGAAGCCGACTGGCCACGTTACGCCATGCGCGCACTGATCCTGCTGCTGTTCGTGGCTTCGATTCTCAAACTTTCGGCGCAAAGCTTCTCGCCGTTCCTTTACTTCCAGTTCTGAGGAGCCTGATATGACCCGTTCATTACGAATCCTCTATATCGCCCTCTTTCTGGGCATTCTGCTGGTCCTCGGGATCTGGTCGCTGCGCAGTTTCAGCACCTTCTCGACGTCGGCGGAAACCACTGTGCTCAACGGCAAGTGGACCAAGGCGGCGGAAACTCATTACGACGATGAGTTCCCGATCAAGCGCCTGGGCACCAACCTCTGGGCGGCGCTGGATTTCAAACTGTTCAACGAAGGTCGTCCGGGCGTCGTGCTCGGCAAGGACCAGTGGCTGTACACCGACGAAGAGTTCGACGCGGTTGCCAACGGCGAGCAGAACGAAGCCGACAACCTGGCGATCATTCAGGGTGTGCGTGACGCACTGGAAAAACAGGGCACCAAGCTGGTCCTGGCGATCGTTCCGGCAAAGACCCGTCTGTACCCGGAACACATCGGTAACACCAAGCCTGCCAGCCTGCACGCCGACCTGTATCAGCAGTTCCACGCCCAGGTGGCCAAGGCCGGGATCTTTGCCCCGGACCTGCTGGCGCCGCTGCAAGCTGCCAAGCAACAGGGCCAGGTTTTCCTGCGTACCGACACGCACTGGACGCCAATGGGTGCCGAAGTCGCCGCGCAGCAACTGAGCGCCGCGATTGCCCAGAAAACGCCACTGGAAGGCGAACCTGAGCAGTTCGTCACACAAGCCAAAGGAACCGAAGCCTACAAAGGTGACCTGACTACATTCCTGCCGCTCGATCCGCTGTTCAGCAACATGCTGCCCAAGCCGGACGAGTTGCAGAAACGCAGTACCGATCCGGTAGCAGGCGAAGCGGCAGGCGGTGAAGCACTGTTCGCAGACAGCGACATCCCGGTGGGTCTGGTGGGCACCAGCTACAGCGCCAACCCTAACTGGAACTTCGTCGGCGCCCTGAAAGAAGCGCTGCGCAGCGATGTCGTCAACTACGCCGAAGACGGCCATGGCCCGATCCTGCCGATGCTCAAGTACCTGCAGACCGATGCCTTCAAGAACACCCCGCCGCAAGTGGTGATCTGGGAATTCCCGGAGCGCTACCTGCCGGCACACAACGATCTTGGCGAGTTCGATCCGAAGTGGATCGCCGAGCTGAAGAAATCGCGTGACACCCAAGAAAACGTGGCGCTCAACGCCAAACAATCCGAGTCGCCCAACCGGGCGCAAAACTGAGAGGACTGACTCATGACTTTCAACACTACTGCCAACCGTTCGGCCGCAAAACGCCTGTTCAAAACCTGCGCAATGGCCGCAGGTCTGGGCCTGATGTCCCTGCAGGCTTTCGCCGGCGACTCCGCCCTGTACGGCCCGACCGCACCAAAAGGCTCGACCTTCGTGCGTGTCTACAACGCCAGCAACGCCGAAATCAACGCCACCGTTGGCAACACCAACCTCAACGAAGTGGCGCCACTGGGCAGCACTGCGTTCAGCTTCATGCCGCAGGGCGACTACACCGCCAAGCTGGGCAGCCAGAGCCTGCCGGTGAAACTGGCCGGTGATCACTATTACACCATCGTCAACAACGCCAGCGGCAAACCACAGCTGGTCGAAGAGCCACCGTTCAAGAACAAGCAGAAATCCCTGGTTCGTGTGCAGAACCTGAGCGACAAGTCCCTGACCCTGAAAACCGCTGACGGCAAGACCGATGTGGTCAAGGCTGTAGCGGCAAAAGGCACCGGCGAGCGTGAAATCAACCCGGTCAAGGTCAGCCTGGCGCTGTACGACGGCGACAAGAAAGTCACCGATGTGAAACCTGTGGCACTGGAGCGTGGCGAAGCCGCTGTGCTCTACATCACCGGCAGCGGCAGCAGCCTCTCGCCAGTGTGGGTCAAGCCACCGGTCGCAACCCGCTAATACGGATTATGCCGGCCGGTTCAGGGCATCAGCACTGAACCGGCCCGCGCGGAACAAGAACAAGACAGAAACGACAGACACCTCGTACAGCCCTAATTGAATGCTTTTGGAGAAACAAAATGATTCCAGTTATCTTGTCAGGCGGTAGTGGTTCACGACTCTGGCCGCTTTCGCGTAAACAATTCCCTAAACAGTTCCTGGCGTTGACCGGCGAGCACACCCTGTTCCAGCAAACCCTGGAGCGTCTGGTGTTCGAGGGCATGCAGGAGCCTATCGTGGTCTGCAACAAGGACCACCGTTTCATCGTCAACGAGCAGCTCGCTGCATTGAACCTGGAAACCCAGGCGATCCTCATGGAACCGTTCGGCCGCAACACGGCACCCGCCGTTGCACTGACCGCCATGAAGCTGGTCAATGAAGGCAATGACGGCCTGATGCTGGTGCTGCCAGCCGACCACGTCATCGAAGACCAGAAAGCCCTGCAACGTGCACTGGCACTGGCAACCGTCGCCGCAGAACGCGGCGAAATGGTGCTGTTCGGCGTACCGGCCAACAAGCCTGAAACCGGCTACGGCTACATCAAGTCCACCGCCGATGCCCTGCTGCCGGAAGGCGTCAGCCGCGTGTCGCAGTTCGTCGAAAAACCTGACGAAAAACGCGCCAAGGAGTTCGTTGAAGCCGGTGGTTACTACTGGAACAGCGGCATGTTCCTGTTCCGCGCCAGCCGCTTCCTCGAAGAGCTGAAAAAGCATGATCCGGACATCTACGACACCTGCCTGCTGACCCTCGAGCGCAGCGTGCAGGACGGCGACGCGCTTGAAATCGACTCCTCGACCTTCGCCTGCTGCCCGGACAACTCCATCGACTACGCGGTCATGGAAAAAACCCAGCGCGCCTGCGTTGTACCGCTGTCGGCCGGCTGGAGCGATGTCGGCTGCTGGTCGTCGCTGTGGGAAGTCAACGCCAAGGACGCCAACGGCAACGTCACCAAGGGCGACGTCGTCATCCAGGACAGCCGCAACTGCATGATCCACGGCAACGGTAAACTGGTGTCGGTGATCGGTCTGGACAACATCGTGGTCGTCGAAACCAAGGACGCGATGATGATTGCCCACAAGGACAAGGTCCAGGGCGTCAAGCAGATGGTCGCCACCCTGAACGAACAGGGCCGCACCGAGACCCAGAACCACCTCGAAGTGTACCGTCCGTGGGGCTCCTACGATTCGGTGGACATGGGCGGTCGTTTCCAGGTCAAGCGTATCTCCGTCAAGCCGGGCGCCTGCCTGTCGCTGCAGATGCATCACCACCGCGCCGAACACTGGATCGTGGTATCCGGTACTGCGCAGGTCACCTGTGACGAGAACGTGTTCCTGCTCACTGAAAACCAGTCCACCTACATCCCGATCGCCTCGGTCCATCGCCTGCGCAACCCGGGCAAGATCCCGTTGGAAATCATCGAAGTGCAATCGGGCAGCTACCTGGGCGAAGACGACATCGAGCGTTTCGAAGACATCTACGGTCGCTCGAACGCGCTTGAAGCGGGTGTGAAAACACAGACAATCGCTCGCTGACAGACGCTTTTAGCTGCAAGTGAGACAGCCCTCGGCAACACGTTGCGTAGCCTTACCCGCAACGTGTTGTCGAGGGCTTTTTATCGTGAGATCCAGACCATCATTGCCCTGTAACAGATGGTTCTCATATTCAGGTTGCTCATACGGCCTCACCGGCGCTATTTCCATGAGTGGCTGCCTCCCATGTTTATGAAGTTCGAGAGTGGCATTCTTTTTTGGGCTTCTGCCTGATAACGCTTCGGGTTTTTTAATGGTTTACCTTTAATATGGTGATCGATCATCGTTGAAAACAGCTTGCTCAGCCCGCGCCCCTCTTTAAGCAATACCTCTGTGAACACCCTGGGCCCCGTGACAGCAGAAACGATTCTCATCCTGTCATTCACATCGGCGGTGCTACTGAGCACTGCGCCAAGGCCAGTCTCACGATAAACGCTGTACCGGTCGACGATCTCCTTTTCCAAGGTGCTCAGCACCGGATTGTTGGCAGGTGACGCGAACGAATTATTGTTAATCACGATTTCATCCCGGTTCCAAGGTGTGTCCGTCGGGCGCATCGTGAAAATCCTCTTGGGCTTGGGAATGAAATCGGTATCCCTGACACCGCGCTTGAACATGTCGTCCGTGTCCGAATAAATACCGCCATAATGGTTGATCAAGCTGTAGCGAAGCACGTCACTGGCTGCAGAGTAGTGTCGAGGGTCATCCCCATACAAATCCTTATAAATCTCGTACGACGGGGTTTTCTGGAATTTTCTGAAAAATTCTTCTTCCCTGAGATCGGAAATATGGACGTTCCTTCGCCCGCGCAGCGCTGCAACTATTTCCGTTTCATCACCCTTTCGCAGGTCCAGATGCAGATGCAGCGTCAATTGATAGTCAGGGTTCAGCACAGAAGTGTTTTCAATCCCTCCCAGGTGCTTCATCAGTGGTTCCGCAGCGCCCAACCAGATGTAATGAATATGCTTGGGGATTTCAGCGACTTCTCCCGCAGCGTCGATGAAGGTGAGCGGATTGTTTCTCAACATACCGTATAGATTAAGCCCGTCTTCAAGCCCAGCCGGGTCCGGATTGATCCAGCGCTGTAACCACGGCGAGTAATACCGCATCCCGTAATAATAAAGCCCCGTCGCATCCCGCTCCTTGCCCGAGTAACGCACGGTCTTGTAACTCGCCTCAATCGCACTGCGCCCCGCCCACCATGACGTGCCGCCGAACGGGTAATAACTTTCCTGGCTGACACGCTGCGCCTGTCCATCCAGTTCCAGCGTGCCGGCCCCTAGGTGATCGTTCACTGTGTAGCGAGTCTGATCATTTTCAAGCACGTCGGGCTTTCCAGACGCCCAATGCAGCACGCGCACGTTATTGCGCCCGGCCTGAGCTACAACAACGTGCAGGGTTTCGCCAGTGGCCGTATCGGTACGGATTTCAAGCCCGGGCAGGTAACGTACATCGGCCGTATGGGTAATGCTTTTGGCCTGCGTGGTGCATACCTTGCGCAGGCGCTGGCCGCTGGCGTCGTAGCTGTAGCGTTCGCTGTCATCATTGCCGGATTCACGAACCACTGGACGCACTTGCTGCAGCTGGTTGCGTCGATCCCAACTCAGATCTTGCCCGGCTTGCAGGGCGAGCAAATTGCCATTGGCGTCGAAGGCTGCAGCAATTTCAGCTTCACCGGGTATATGGTCATTGATCACCGGCAGACTGCGGTTGCTGTAACGCGCAGTCACCAGCGTTCGCGAATGGGACTGCGCGCCTGTATGGGTAAGCTGTTGCAGGTTGCCACCCGCGTCGTAGCGGTAGGTCTGGGTGTAATTGGCCAGTTGCGCAGGGTCGGCAGGGCTTTGAAAACCCGGAAACACCGGACCGTGATTGACGACCGCTGATTCCCGACCTGTGGCTTCGATCAGTTGGTACAGCGTGTCGTAGCCATAGGCCGAAACAGGGTCGATGCGCTGATTGCGGTTATAAGCCGTTGACTGAGCGCGGTCCTCGATACGGATGACATTGCCAACGGGATCGTAGCCGTAGAGCAAGTCCTGCAACATCGGCCCATTGCCATGCCTGGCATTCAACTCCAGTAGACGACCGTCTTCAGTGGCATAGAGCGCCGTGCTGATCACACCATTACCAGCCGTTTCCGACACCACCCGCTGCTGCGCGTCGTATTGAATGGCACTGACCAAAACCTGTTCAGCCTGACAGTTCAGTTGCAAACGACTGTTTTTCAACTGCCCCGCAACGGTGTAATCCAGCAACTGAACATTGCCCTGCGCATCGATTTGCCGAATTGTTTCGTTCAACGGGTTGTAGTGCCAGCAGGTGGTTGCGCCGTCGCCGGGTTCCAGCAAGACATCACGCCCGGTCAGCGACTCGGGCCAGTCAGGCTCATTGGCAGAGTGCAGAAAGCGCCGCGTTTGACGAATAACACTTCCCGAAAGACCGTACGCATCATCAAGCCGCGTGCCTGCCGGATCATCATGACGAATCAACTGACCGCACTGGTTATACACGGTCGAATCAGGGCCGCCATAAAGCAGGCGCTCGACGCAGTGCTCATCTTCAAAAACCTCGGTGGGCCTGAGCAGCGCATCGTACTCAGTACGTCGCACAATGCCCCGGCCATCCCAGGCCTCCAGCACCTGCCCGGCCTCACCCGCCAACAACACCCGCCAGCCCGCGTCCACACTGTCGCTGGCCAGAACCTGACCGCTGAGCGAATGAATGACGCTGAGATTGGCAGGTGCCCGATCAGCCCACAGGCGCGGATCCCAGCTCATCGACGGACGACCCGCGACATCAAAGGCCGTATGACTGTGCCTGGCCTGCGGTTCTTCAGCAGGCTTCAGACGGCAGAACACGACTGAACCGGTCAGCAGCCGACGCGGATCTACCACCTGTAGATGCGGGGTGTAACGGTGCAGGACAGCGCTCGTAGCATTCATGGTTCAGTCATCCTTGATCCGACTTGCCAGGTAGTGCACTGAATACTTTTTCAGCTTGAAACCATCACGATTGACTCGGCACATAGACTCACAACCCGGGCGAGATCCCGTTGGAAATCATTGACGTGCAATCGGGTAGCTACCTGGGCGAAGACGATATCGAGCGTTTCGAAGATAGCTACGGTCGTTCGAACGCGCTGGAAGCGGGTGTGAAGACCCAGACTATCGCTCGCTAACAGACGCTTTTAGCTGCAAGTGAGACAGCCCTCAACGGCTCTTTGTGTATATTGATATGCACAGAGAGGTGTTGAGGGTTTTTAATTTATTTCATTCTCAAACTTCACCGCGTAGTAGAAACGCTATCCGGCGGTTTTTTTATTAAGCACCCGCTGCATAAGACTTCGCTTTTTCCCAAAAGAAGCCGTTCCTTGATCAATATGTTTTTGCACAGAAATTTTTGTTTGTGCAACACGGTGTAAAAAAGCGTCTATTTCCGTGTCCTTCAATGTCGAACCCGACTGAGCAATAATCTTCCGCCACTCCTCCCCTCCAATACTGTTAAATGCGGCCCATCGGTCCACATCAAAAACGCTCAGAAGGTCTATATTTTCAAGCGTGTACGCCTGATTGTTTATTGTTGAGAACGTCGATTCGTGATCTATCAGATACACACTGCCGTCCTGCCGCCAAAGTTGATTACCTGAATTGTCATCTATTTGATTCACCAGGTAGTAAAAAAATTTGGCATCTTCCGGAAACTTAACTCCCGAAGTTGTGTTTTTTTTCCCACCTACGATCATTTGCTGAACCGCTATTTTTGCCTTGGCGATGGTGGGAGGAACAAGGTTTAGCTTTAATTTATGACTTACTATAAAAGCCAACTCCTCACGCTGAGCGCCCGTACTAAAATTTACTTTTTTAATGATTAACTTAATACTGCTATCCGGCACATCCATTGTCAATAGCGTATTATTAAGCCTATTATCAAATCTTTTGGCATCACTTATTTTTGTAACCCTCATCAATGAAACCAGCCACTCATTTATCGATGCTACATCGTTGAAAGCTCGCGCATCACGAGCTAGAGTTTGAGCCTCTAAATAGGAGCCGCTGCGGATTGCTGCCAATACCTTCGGATTATTTAGTTTTTCAAAAGGGAATGGTGTCAACCCGCCGATATCGACAAACACAATCGGGCTGTTGGCACTGAAATTAAAAAAATTCAAACCGCTTTCAACGCCCTCCGGGTCCGGATTGATCCAGCGCTGCAACCACGGCGCGTAATACCGCATCCCGTAATAATAAAGCCCCGTCGCATCGCGTTCCTTGCCCGAGTAACGCACGGTCTTGTAACTCGCCTCGATCGCACTGCGCCCCGCCCACCATGACGTGCCGCCGAACGGGTAATAACTTTCCTGACTGACACGCTGCGCCTGCCCGTCCAGTTCCAGCGTGCCGGACCCCAGGTGGTCGTTCAGGGTGTAGCGAGTCTGATCATTTTCAAGCACGTCGGGCTTTCCAGACGCCCAATGCAGCACGCGCACGTTATTGCGACCGGCCTGGGCCACAACAACGTGCAGGGTTTCGCCAGTGACGCTATCGGTGCGCACTTCCAGCCCTGGCAAGTAGCGCACGTCGGCCGTATGGGTAATGGTTTTGGCCTGCGTGGTACGCACCTTGCGCAGGCGCTGGCCGCTGGCGTCGTAGCTGTAGCGTTCGCTGTCATCATTGCCGGATTCACGAACCACTGGACGCACTTGCTGCAGCTGGTTGCGTCGATCCCAACTCAGATCTTGCCCGGCTTGCAGGGCGAGCAAATTGCCATTGGCGTCGAAGGCTGCAGCAATTTCAGCTTCACCGGGTATATGGTCATTGATCACCGGCAGACTGCGGTTGCTGTAACGCGCAGTCACCAGCGTTCGCGAATGGGACTGCGCGCCTGTATGGGTAAGCTGTTGCAGGTTGCCACCCGCGTCGTAGCGGTAGGTCTGGGTGTAATTGGCCAGTTGCGCAGGGTCGGCAGGGCTTTGAAAACCCGGAAACACCGGACCGTGATTGACGACCGCTGATTCCCGACCTGTGGCTTCGATCAGTTGGTACAGCGTGTCGTAGCCATAGGCCGAAACAGGGTCGATGCGCTGATTGCGGTTATAAGCCGTTGACTGAGCGCGGTCCTCGATACGGATGACATTGCCAACGGGATCGTAGCCGTAGAGCAAGTCCTGCAACATCGGCCCATTGCCATGCCTGGCATTCAACTCCAGTAGACGACCGTCTTCAGTGGCATAGAGCGCCGTGCTGATCACACCATTACCAGCCGTTTCCGACACCACCCGCTGCTGCGCGTCGTATTGAATGGCACTGACCAAAACCTGTTCAGCCTGACAGTTCAGTTGCAAACGACTGTTTTTCAACTGCCCCGCAACGGTGTAATCCAGCAACTGAACATTGCCCTGCGCATCGATTTGCCGAATTGTTTCGTTCAACGGGTTGTAGTGCCAGCAGGTGGTTGCGCCGTCGCCGGGTTCCAGCAAGGCATCACGCCCGGCCAGCGACGCGGGCCAGTCAGGCTCATTGGCAGAGTGCAGAAAGCGCCGCGTTTGACGAATAACACTTCCCGAAAGACCATACGCATCGTCAAGCCGCGTACCTGCCGGATCATCATGACGAATCAACTGACCGCACTGGTTATATGCGGTCGAGTCAGGGCCGCCATAAAGCAAGCGCTCAACGCAGTGCTCATCTTCAAAAACTTCGGTGGGCCTTAGCAGCGCATCGTACTGAGTACGTCGCACAACGCCCCGAGCGTCCCAGGCTTCCACTACCTGCCCGGCCTCCCCCGCCAGCAACACTCGCCAGCCAGCGTCCACACTGTCGCTGGCCAGAACCCGACCGCCGAGCGAATGAATGACGCTGAGATTGGCAGGTGCCCGATCAGCCCACAGGCGCGGATCCCAATGGCTGACAGGTCGACTGGCAAGGTCGAATGACGCCTGGCTGGTACGGAGTTCCGGCTCGTGGTCGATGCTTGAGCGATGCAGCAAAATCGACGCCACAGGCAAGCCACGCGGGTCCACCAACTGTAATGCCGGCGTGTGCTGATGAAGGGCAATCGAGCGTTCAACCATGACTGGCACCTGCATAAGTCCGACGAAGCTGGAAGATTCCGCGCTGTCCCACACTCTAGATAAGTGGGGCCGTAGCGCCTACTGACACTTATGACAGTGGAACAACAAGGGCAGACTGCAGCGCTCTCCGCGCCGATGCCTTGCCCATTGGTCAACGCCTGCCCAATGTCTGTAGTATCTCTGACATTGCATCTTGCTGGAGACCCGCCGCATGTTGATCGGCATCCTGTTAATCCTCACCTGGCTGATCCTTCTGCTCCGTTATCCGGCGAAGGCCCTGCCCGTCTCGCTGGCTGCGGCGGTCGCGCTCGGCGCGGTGGCGGCCATCGTCATCTGGCAGGACAGTCGGGAAACACGCCAGCTTGAGCGTCTGGATATCCGCCTGAGTTACGATCCGCAAGGCTGCCCGGCAGATCGTCCGTTGCAGGTCAGCATCACCAATACCAATCAGGTCACCCTGCAGGAACTGCGTTGGCGGATCGCGGCCTATGCGCCCGGGGATTCGGTGAATCTGACCGACAACACCTACGCGTCCGCACGCTATCGCGGCCCCGGTGAACTTCAGGCCAATGGCACGTGGCAGGATTGCGTGCCGGTGCCGGCACTGCGCAACGGGTACCGCCCGCAAACCCTGGAATTTCGCGCAGAACATCTACAAGGCAGTTTCTCGGACTGACCACAAGGATCTCCCATGCCCATCGCTTTGATTACAGGCTGTTCCAGCGGAATCGGCCGTGCTCTGGCCGACGCGTTCAAGGCCACCGGCTATGAAGTCTGGGCCACTGCGCGCAAAGCCGACGATGTCGCGGCACTCAGTGCAGCCGGTTTCATCGCCGTACAACTGGACGTCAACGACAGCCTGGCGCTGGAGCAACTGGCCGCCGGTCTGGCGCACAGCGGCCTGGATGTGTTGATCAACAACGCGGGCTATGGCGCGATGGGTCCCCTGCTCGACGGCGGTGTGCAGGCCTTGCAGCGGCAGTTCGAAACCAATGTATTTTCCGTGGTGGGGGTGACCCGGGCGTTGTTTCCGGCACTGCGCCGCAACAAGGGTCTGGTGGTGAACATCGGCAGCGTATCCGGCGTGCTGGTCACGCCGTTCGCGGGGGCTTATTGCGCCTCCAAGGCGGCGGTGCATGCGCTCAGTGATGCACTGCGTCTGGAACTGGCGCCGTTCGGCGTACAGGTGATGGAGGTTCAGCCCGGCGCGATCGCGTCGAGCTTTGCACAGAACGCCAGCCACGAAGCCGAGCAGTTGATCAGCGAACAATCGCCGTGGTGGCCGATTCGCGAAGGCATTCGTGCACGCGCCAGGGCTTCTCTGGACAATCCTACTCCCGTCACCGAATTCGCTCGCGACCTGCTCAGAGCCGTGCAACACACCCATCCGCCACGCCTGCTGCGCCTGGGCAACGGCTCACGTCTGCTGCCGCTGATGGCGTGGTTGCTGCCCAAAGGGCTGCTGGATATGGGCCTGAGAAAACGCTTTGGGCTGAACGCTGATCTGTAGCCGAGCCTTGTCACTATCGTGCCAATGCTCCGCGTTGGCATGCCGTTCTGGACGCTCTGCGTCCTCAAGTATCAGCCGTCTACCGGCCTGACAATCACCGTGCAGGTCATCCCCGCCGCCAGCAACACATCCTGCGGTACTTGATCGAGATGGATACGCACCGGCACGCGCTGGGCCAGACGCACCCAGTTGAAGGTCGGGTTCACGTCGGCGATCAGTTCGCGGCTTTGCGGGTTGTCACGGTCGTAGATGCCGCGGGCGATGCTTTCGACATGGCCCTTGAGCACCTCGCCGCTCATCAGTTGCAGGTCCGCAGGATCACCCACTTTCAGGTGCGGCAACTTGGTTTCCTCGAAGAAGCCGTAGACCCAGAACGAGTTCATGTCGACCACGGCCATCTTCGCTTCGCCGATGCGCGCATAGTCACCACGATGCACATTGAGGTTGGTGACGTAACCGTCCACCGCCGCCAGTACCCGCGTGCGGGACAGGTTGAGTTCGGCCGCCTCCAGTTGCGCCTGGGCCAACTGGTAATCGGCCAGGGCCGAGGTGGCAACGTTGCTCGCGTCGTCACGATTTTCTGCCGAGATGACCAGCTCATCCATATCGGCACGCCGCCTGGCATTCAGTTTGCGCATCTCCCAGGTCGCCTTGCGTGAAGCCAGCAACGCCTGCGCCTGCTTCACGGCGATCCGGTAATGCTCCGGGTCGATCTGCATCAGCAGATCGCCACGCTTTACCCACTGGTTATCATGCACCGGGACATCGACCACGGTGCCGGACACATCGGCAGCCACGTTGATGATGTCGGCGCGTACCCGACCATCGCGGGTCCAGGGCGTATCCATGTAGTCGACCCATAACGCGCGACCGATCCAGAGCGCGATTGCCAGCACCAGCAACGTGGCAAACAGACTGAAGAACTTTTTCATCCAGAGATTTTTCCCGACTCAGGCGTCAACGATAAAGGGGCAGCGCCAACGCGCCGAAGATGCAGATAAACAGACTCAGACGCAGCAGGGCCGGGTGCCAGAAATGCCGATACAGGTCAAAACCGGCCAGCAGTCGATCCAGCGCCCATGCCAGAACCACGGCCAGCAGAAAGATCAGCGTGAGGGTCGGCATGTACAGGCCGTGGAAGGCTATTTCACGCGGCGGCATGGACGACTCCTGAAGCGGTTCGCGCAACGCTGTAAGCGGCCAGCGGCGATTGCGGGTCCAGCAGCGACGTGCGGATAAAGTGCAGGTAGCTTTTTACCCGGCGCAGCACCGACGTATCGAAATGCGAGGCGAAGGGTTCATCGGCCTCCTGCACCCGTTTGATGGCCTGATCGACGGCCAGCAGACAGCGCTGCAGATTGATCGCGTCAGGCTGGATGAACAGGCGCACCAAGGCGCGCCCCATGACTCGCAGCGCGATGCGCCAGGGCTGGTACTCGGCGTAGGCAGGGTGAATTGGCAGAATCGCCTGTTCATGGCGCAGCTCGATAATGGCGTGGCCGATTTCCAGCACCACGAACATCCAGCGCAACAGCTCGCGCTGTACCAGCGGTTTGCCGATCGCCAGGCCGTACGCCTGATGCATCAGGTCGCGAGTCTGGCTTTCGAAGCTTGAGCCCAGACGCTTGAGCGGCGCGCTGATCGCAAACACCACCTGATTGCGCAAGGCCTGCTCCAGGCGCCGCCACATCCAGCGGCTGTTGGGCGGCAGGATAATTGCCCCGGCAGCGGCACAGATCAGCATGCCGATGACCATCGCGATGTAATTGTTGATGAAGGTGTAGGGGTCGTAGACCGTCAGGTTGTCCGGCACCGAGCCCAGGCTGAAAAAAATCAGCAACCCCAGGCCGTATCCCGTCCACTGTGGACGTGAGCCCAGGTACGCGCCGAGCACAAACACCGGTGCCAACAGCAGGCACAGCAGCGGAAAACCGTCGATGTGCGGGAACAGAAAAAACGTTTCGAGAAAGCCCGACAGCGCGCCGAGCAATGTACCGCCGGCCATTTGCAACGACATGCGCCTGGGGTTGTGAGTGGTCGACGACAGCGCAACGGTGGCCGCCGAGGCCAGGACCATGCTCGCGCCGCTGGGCCACGCCGTCAGCACCCAATACACACTCATCAGCCCGACCACGCAGGTCGCCCGGGCGCCGGCTGCCAGCGCGGTCATCCAGTGGGTACGCGGTACGAACGAGCCCTTCCACTGTTCACGCTCATGGCTGTGGTCGGCCAGCGATGCGTGGGTTCGTGCGTAGTCGAGCAACTCGCTGAGCAGCCGGTACAGCAGCTCGAACGAGGTGTGAAAATCCAGTCGTTCGGCGTCGCTGGGCAGGGTGCGCTCCAGCTCGGCGCGCAGGCTTCTGACCTGCTCGGGAAACTGCGCCCTGTACGACTCCAGACGCGTGACCAGCAGCGCCGCGTCATCGTTGGTCAACGCGCGGTCGGCGAATCCGTCGAGCAGCTCTGCAAGGTGTTCAAGACCGGGATCGATATGCGTCAACACCTGATCGGCCTGTTCGAGACGCAGACGCTCGAGCAATTGGTGCAGAGCATTGAAGCGCGTGGTGACGGTCATGAATTCGCTGTTCAAGCGGTTGAGTCGACCGTTGCGGCGACGCATGTGCGGGTCTTCGAATACCGTGACGCTGCGCAGCCCTTCCAGGCCGATGGCTTCGGCCACAAAGCGTACGTTGCCAGTTTCGAATTCAGCGCGTGAAATGTCGCCGCGCAGGCCGTTGACCACGAAGCGCGCGAACCCGCCGAAGCGCAGATACAGCGCATTGCGCATCGCAGCGCTGGAACTCTGCGGCAGCACCGCGGCGCTGATGGCCGTGGAACACAGGATCCCCAGGGTGATTTCCAGTACCCGCCACACCGCCGACATGAACGAACCTTCCGGATGCGCCAGCGCAGGCAGCCCGACCATGGCTGCCGTGTACCCGGCCAGCACAAAGCCATAAGCGCGAAAGTTGCGATAGCGCGCCGCGCCGGCCGAACACAGGCCGACCCAGAGCGCGAGACTGCCGAGAAACGGCAGCGGATTCTGCGCAAACAGGGCCATCAACAGCACCATCATCGCCGATCCGGCCAGCGTCCCCAACAGGCGATAAAAACTCTTGGCGAACACTTGTCCGCTCTGCGGCTGCATGACGATGAACACAGTGATCATCGCCGTGTGCGGTTGCGGCAGTTCCAGGCGCAGTGCCAGCCAGTAGGTGAGAAACGCGGCGAGCAGCACCTTGAAGATGTAAACCCAGGTCACCCCGTCACTGCGCGCCCAACTGTGCAACTCGCGACGCCACGCCAGGTCGGTGATGCGTTGCAGAGCGGCGATCATTGCCCGCCCCCGGACTCGGCGGCGGTGTGTGCGGAATGACCATTGCCATCCCCGTCACCGCCCAGCGCCACCACCAGCCCGGCGTAGGCTTCCAGTCGCGCAGCCTCGACCTGTTGCTGAACCTGTTGCTGGCGGAACAGTTGCGTGCGCGCATTGAGCACGTTCAGGTAATCGGTCAGGCCGCGCTGCCAGGCGATCAGGGCAATGTCATAGGTCTTTTGTGCCGACGCCACCGATTCAGCGGCGAGCGCCTGCTGCTTGTCCATCGAGGCACGCCGAATCAACTGGTCGGAGACACTTTTCAGCGCCATCACCAGCGTCTGGTTGTAATGCGCCACGGCCTGATCATAAGCAGCCGACGCCCGCCCCAGCTCCGCCCGCAAGCGTCCAGCGTCGAAGATCGGCAGGCTGATGGCCGGCCCGACCTTGTAGCCCAGCTTGCTGCCGGTCAGAAACTCCAGCGCGCCGCCGCCCGTGGCCATGTAACTCAGGCTGCCGACCAGATCGACATTGGGATAAAAGCCGGCATGTGCAACGTCGATACCGCGTGCCTGCGCCGCCACCTGCCAGCGCGCAGCCACCACGTCAGGTCGCTGACCCAGCAGTTCGGCAGGCAGTGCCGAGGGCAATGTCAGTGCGGTGTGCAACGACAGCGCAGGCCGCTGCAAGGCCGCGCCCTGCCCCGGCCCCTTGCCTGCAAGCGCGGCCAACTGGTTGCGACTCAGGGCAATGGCCTCTTGCAGCGCGTCGATCTGCCGATGCGCCTCAGGCAGCGGGGTTTCGGCCTGACTGACGTCGAAGTGCGTACCGATCCCGCCCTTGAGGCGGCGCTGCGCCAGGTCGAGTATCTGTTGCTGCTGGGCCAGGGCCGCTTCGGCGATATCCAGTCGGGCGTAGTCGAGGGACAGCTGGATATAGGCGCGGACCACGTTTTCCTGCAATTCGAGCTGCGCCTGACGCTGCTCGGCAGCACTCACATGCGCCAGATCAACGGCCTGCTCGCTGGCGTTGCGTTCACGTCCCCACAGGTCCAGCGCGTAGCTCAAGCCCAGCGACGCATTGTTGTCCCAGGTGCGAGTATCGGCCAGCGCTCCGGGACCATAAAACTGATCCTCGGGCCAGTCGTGACGCATCAGGCTGGCGTTGCCCTGCAGTTGCACGGACTCGGCGGACTCGGCGACCTGCGCCATCGCCCTTGCCTGGCGCACCCGAGCCGCGGCAAGTGCCAGACTCGGGCTGCCCAGCGTCGCGATCTCGACCCAGCGGTCCAGTTGCGCGTCGCCGTAGGCACGCCACCATTGCGCTGCGGGCCAATGGGCGTCGAGGGCAGCGCTCTGAATCGCCTGATCGGTGACCAGGCTGTCAGCGTGCAGGAGACTGCCCTGCGATTTGATTCCATGTGTTCCGATACAGCCGCTGATGACCAGCGTAAAAGCCAGAATACCGACGGGCCAGAGCCCTCTGATGATGCGACGCGGCACAGCTGCAAGTTCCCGAACGAAGGTGACACACCTTGAATGGCGGCGATTCTAGGCGGCGCTCGATGCGGCGATAAGCAGGGAGATTTGTGAATCTTTGTTACTGAAACGGCGATAATCCTTTGGTCTGGATACATGCATCCGTTACTTCATGTCACAATTTGCCATCTACTCAGAGAAGTACCCATGGACACCCTGCAAAACATGCGTGCCTTCAGCTGCGTGGCGCAAGCGGGCAGCTTCACTGCTGCCGCCGCCGTGCTGGATACCACCACCGCCAACGTCTCGCGTGCGGTCTCCAACCTTGAAGCGCATTTACAGACGCGCCTGCTCAATCGCACCACCCGGCGCATTGCCCTCACCGAAGCAGGCAAGCGTTATCTGTTGCGCTGCGAGCAGATTCTCGCCTCGGTGGAAGAGGCCGAGGCCGAAGCCAGCGACGCTCATGCCCGGCCGGCCGGGCAGCTCAAGATGCATTCGATGCCCGGCGTCGGCCAGCATTATGTGATCGACGCCATTGCCCGTTACCGGCGCAACCACCCGGACGTGGCATTCGACCTGACCATGACCCACCGCGTGCCGGACTTGCTGGAAGAAGGCTATGACGTGTCGATCGTGCTCGCCAGCGAACTGGCCGACTCGGGCTTTGTGTCTCAGCGCCTGGGCATTACCTACAGCATCGTGTGCGCGTCCCCCGAGTACGTGAAAACCTTCGGCATGGCCCACAAGCCTGCCGACCTGCTGAATCATGCATGCCTGCGTCTGGTGAGCCCGGTGTTCCCGCTGGACAAATGGCTGTTCGATGGCCCGGAAGGTCAGGAGATGGTCACCATCAACAGCTCGCCGCTGCTGGTCAACTCTGCGGATGCGATGAAGACCGCGATTTCCAGCGGCATGGGGGTCGGCATCCTGCCGATCTACTCGGCGATCGAGGGGCTGCGCAACGGCACCCTGGTGCGCGTGTTGTCCGATTACCGCTCGCAAGAGCTGAACCTGTACGCCATCTACCCGTCCCGCCAGTATCTGGATGCAAAGATCAGAACCTGGGTTGAATACCTGCGCGGTTCGTTGCCGGAAATTCTCGCAGCCGACGAAGCCGATCTGCATGTGCAGGCGCTCAAGTCCTCGTACTGACATCGTACAACTGCAAAAAGCGGCTGCCAAAGAGCGGGGAGGAATGTTAGCGTGCTACTCATTCAACCGCTCGAGAGTGACTGCCCAATGAAAAAAACCGTACTCGCCTTCAGCCGTGTTTCTCCTGAAATGGCCGAGCGCCTGGCGCAAGACTTCAACGTGATCGTGCCCAACCCCAAGCAGGGTGATATCAACGCGCAGTTTGCAGAAGCCTTGCCTGAATCCCACGGACTTATAGGCGCAGGCCGCAAGCTGGGTCGCGAACAACTGCAGAGCGCCACCAGGCTGGAGGTGGTGTCCAGCATCTCGGTCGGCTACGACAACTACGACGTCGACTACCTGAGCGAGCGCGGCATTCTGCTGACCAACACGCCGGATGTACTGACCGAAAGCACCGCCGACCTGGGCTTCTCGCTGATCATGAGCAGCGCCCGCCGAGTCGCCGAACTGGACGCCTATACCAAGGCCGGACAGTGGACGCGCAGCATCGAACCGCCGCACTTCGGCACCGATGTGCATGGCAAGACGCTGGGTATCGTCGGCATGGGCAACATCGGCGCGGCCATTGCCCGCCGCGGGCGTCTGGGCTTCAACATGCCGATTCTGTACAGCGGCAACAGCCGCAAGACCCAACTCGAAGAGGAACTGGGCGCACAATTTCGCAGCCTGGACCAGTTGCTGGCCGAAGCGGATTTCGTCTGCCTGGTGGTACCGCTGAGCGAAAAGACCAAGCACTTGATCGGCCGCCGCGAGCTGAGCCTGATGAAGCCCGGTGCCATCCTGGTCAACATCGCCCGCGGCCCGATCGTCGATGAACCCGCCCTGATCGAAGCGCTGCAGAACGGCACCATTCGCGGTGCCGGTCTGGACGTCTACGAAAAAGAGCCGCTGAGCGAATCGCCGCTGTTCCAGCTCAAGAACGCGGTGACCCTGCCGCACGTCGGCTCAGCCACCACCGAAACCCGCCAGGCCATGGCCGACCGCGCCTACGGCAACCTGCGCAGTGCGCTGCTCGGTGAACGACCGCAGGATCTGGTCAACCCGCAGGTGTGGAAAGGCTGAGGCCACGCCTCTGCCGATCTGCAGGCAATGCACGATCACCACCGACTCAGGCCAGTTTGCCGCCGACCACGACGGCAACCGGTCTGACCTTCCTGAACACCAGCACGTTGCCGACCATCACCAGCCCCAGCCCCAGCAGGGCCGCCAGCGTCCACTGGTAGCCTTCGACCCACGTCGAGATGTTCAGCGCCACAATCGGGAACAACACGGTGCAGTAAGCCGCGCGTTCCGGGCCCATGCGTCCTACCAGGGTCAGGTAGGCAGTGAATGCAATCACCGAGCCGGGGATCACCAGGAACAGCAGTGAGCCTACGTAGCGCGTGTTCCATTCAAAGCTGAACGGCGTGCCACTCAGCAGGCAATACATGCCCAGTATCGTCGCACCGTAGAGCATGCCCCACGCATTGGTGGTCAGCGGACGCAGACCGGCTTTCTGCTGCAGGCTCGACAGCATGTTGCCCGCCGAGAAGCACAGCGTGCCCAGCAGGGCCAAGCCCAGCCCGATCAGGGTCTCGCGGCTGGCGCTGTGCCCGGACAGTTCGGGCCAGAACAGACACGCCAACCCAAGCAGGCCCATCGCGCCACCGGCCATGACGTTGCCAGCGATTTTCTGGCGAAAGAACACCCGTGCGTTCAGCGCATTCCACAGCGTCGAGGTCGAGAACACCACCGCGATCAGGCCGCTGGGTATCCACTGGCTGGCCGTGTAGAAGCACATGAAGTTGACGCAGAACAGGCACACGCCCTGCGCCAGACAGATCAACTGGCCACGACGATTGACTGGTTGCAGCCGCTTGCTCAGCAGTAAAAACGCGAACAGCACCAAGGCCGCCAATGCGAAGCGATAGACGATCGATACCGGAATCGCGACATCGCCGAGTTGAAGTTTCAGGGCGATCCAGGTGGTGCCCCAGATCAGCACGGTCAGCAGATAAAGCGAGAGGTTCATGGTGCAGGCTCCTTGATGAGCCATCAGTCTGCGGCGTGCCGGCCTGCCATCGCTTGCACAATCTTGCGCATTTGATTCAAGCGCTACTGGCAGCGGCGTCACCAGCGAGTAGGATACAAATCCTAGAGGAATCGTCATGTCCGCCATTGAATCCATCCAGGTCTTTCAGGCCCTGAACAGTTCACCCAATGCCAATCTGGAGCAGAGCGCGCCGCTGGGCGACGGGCTGGTGGCGGCGTTGTGGAACAATCGGCACGACTCGCAGGAATATCACGCACCGACCCACCATACCCTGTCGTGCTATATCGAGGACGGTACCGGGACCTTTCGCCGCGGAAGACCCGACCAGAAAGGCGCGCCGGGCAAGCTGTGCATCTTGCCTGCCGGTCATGAGTCCGCCTGGGTGGTGAACGGCGAGATCCGTCTGGCGCATCTGTATTTCAGCCCGGAACAGTTTGCGCTGGGCTGCGTCACCCTGCTGGATCGCGAGCCGCGCGAGATGCAGCTGCGGGAAAACACCTTTCTGGAAGACCCCATACAGGCGGCACGCTTCCGGCAGCTGATTCGCCTGAACTGGGCAGAACCCGGCGAGCGCCTGCTGACCAGCAGCCTGGCGCACGAGATGGTCAGCCATGCGCTGCTCAATCAGGCAGGCCTGCGCGACGGGCTGCGCTTGAAAGGCGGCCTGGCGCCGCATCTGCGCCGACATCTGGTGGACTTCATCGAAATGCATCTCGCCGACCCGCTGAGCGTTGGCCAACTGGCCGGCCTGTGCGCGCTGTCGGAATACCACTTCGCACGCATGTTTCGCGAAAGCTTCGGGTTGCCGCCGCACCAGTACCTGCTGGCGCGGCGCATCGAGCAGGCGCGCCAATTGCTGCGCAGTACCGGCAAGCCACTGGGCGAAATCGCGCTGGCTTGCGGGTTCGCCAGCGCCAGCCATTTCAGCAACCGTTTTCGTCAGGCCACTGGGGCGACACCAGGTGAGTACAGAACGGCTTTAGGCCAATAGCTGACTCACCGCTGCCCATGCTCATCAACCGCCACCCAGCCGCAGTTGCTCTCACCACGCATTACGACACTGGTTCTGGCTTTTGCCGTGCGTTTTTTCGATCCCGGGCGGGAAAAATGAACCGCAATATTAATGATAAATATTCTCATACGCAAAAGAGTCTGCCAGAATCCACGCCACCAATGAGTCCCCGTGGATTGTTTCCCCGTGATGCCCGTCGCCCACTCCGCTCTCAATCACACTGTCGAAGGCCTGTACAGGGCTCACAACGCCTGGCTGACGACCTGGTTGCGGCGCAGGCTCGGCTGCCCGCACAGCGCGGCGGACCTGGCGCAGGACACCTTTATCAAGGTGCTGGGCGCACGCGATACAGCGCAAATCGTCGAGCCGCGAGCCTTTCTGACGACGATTGCCAAGCGTGTGCTGTGCAATCACTACCGGCGTCAGGACCTGGAGCATGCCTACTATCAGGCACTGGCCGAACTGCCGGAGCGCGTGGCGCCTTCGGAAGAAGAGCGGGCGATCATTCTCGAAACCCTGGTCGAACTCGATCAACTGCTGGACGGCCTGCCAGCACTGGTCAAGCGGGCGTTTCTGCTGTCGCAGGTCGACGGCTTGAGCCATGGCCGGATCGCTGCCGAACTGGGTATTTCCATCGCCACGGTCAAGCGTCATCTGCACAAGGCCGCCCTGCGCTGCTATTTCGCCCTATGAATCCGAACAACGAGTCTTTGAACAAATCCGACATCTCGCCTGCCGTGGCACAGCAGGCCGTTGGCTGGCTGCTGGAAATGCAGGAAGGCACGCTGGATGCCCGCCGTCAGCACGCCTGGCAGCTGTGGCTCAATGGCAACGCCGAGCATCAACGGGCATGGGCGCACATGCAGCGGGTCAACCAGCGCCTGAGTGGACTGTCCTCGCCGCTGGCGCATGCGGCACTCAATGCGCCGAAGTCCGCCAGCCGTCGGCATGCGCTCAAACTGTTATTGCTGCTCGGCGCAGGCTCGGCAGCGGGCTGGAGCCTGCGCGAACAGATTGCCCTGCAACCTTTGCTGGCCGACTACGACAGTGGTGTGGGCGAACAGCGCAAGGTGGCGTTGAGCGACGGCAGTCAGGTGCAGTTGAATACTGCCAGCGCGGTGGATGTACGTTTTGATGCGCAGCAGCGCCTGATCGAACTGCTGCAGGGCGAAATCCTCATGACGGCCTCGGCGGACACGCGCCCGCTGAACCTGTTGAGCGCGCAAGGCACGGTCAGGGCGTCGACAGGCGCCAGTCGTTTCAACCTGCGTCAGCTGGATGGGCGTACGCAATTGGCCGTGTTTGCCGGAGCCCTTGAAATAGCCCCTGCCGGCAAGAGCGGAGCGGGCTTGATGCTGCGCGCCAGCCAGCAGGTGACGTTCAGCCGTGATGCCTGGGACAAGGTTCGTCCGCTGGACGCAGGCAGTGGCGCCTGGGCGGACGGGATGCTGGTGGCGTCGCGCATGAGGCTGGCGGATTTTCTTGCAGAGTTGAGTCGCTACCGCCGCGGTCGTCTGAATTGCGATGCGAGGGTTGCAGGGCTGCTGATTTCCGGCAGCTACCCGCTGGCCGACAGCGAGCGCATCCTCGACATGCTCGAACTCGCCCTCCCGGTACGCGTGCAGCGCTTCACGCGGTATTGGGTGAACGTGCAGGCGCGGGTTTGATCGTGATTGCTCGTTTCCACGCCCGGTGCTCATGGTGACATACGCGTCCTGAAGAGCCCGGAATACGGGACTGAAATTCCGCTGACTATCGTCCCCATGCTCCGCGTGGGAATGCCGTTCGTGACGCTCTGCGTCACACAGCAGTTATGCGATGTCAGGTAGATTGGAGTTCGGCTCAGGTCACTTTTTCGCCCCTCGGCGAGTTACTTTGATGAGGCCAAAGTAACCAAATCCTTTCGCTCCTGTTTCCGGCCCGACTTCGTCGGGTTCCTTCGCCCTGTCACTGATCCGGGGGTCGCCGCAACGCGCCATCCATGGCACGGTGCGGCTAGCCTGGCGTCCTGCCAGGCTACCCCCGGATCAGCGCCAGGACTCAGCCGTCACTTACGTCGCACTCTGCGTCGTCAGTGCCATCGTGGTCGAAAAGCATTTCGATGGTAGTGAACGCGATTTTGACTATCGTCCCCACGCTCCAGCGTGGGAATGCCGTTCGTGACGCTCTGCGTCACACAGCGGTTTGGGGATGTCAGGTAGATTTGCACTGGCCGGCTAAAATTTTTCAAAAAGCGTGAGCCGTTTTTTGATCCTCGCGTGACAGACAGGGAAAGCCTCTCTCAACCTTCCGGTCAAAGGACTCCTGCATGTCAGCCCGCCCTACCAAACTTTCGCCGCTGGTGCGTACATTGCGCCATGTCATTTTCGGCGCCAGCCTCTCGGTCGGCAGCCTGTCGATGGCGCAGGCCGCCGAGGTCGCACCCAAGGTGTATCACATTGCGCCGAGCGAGCTTGAAGCGGCGTTGAACCAGTTCGGTCGTGAGTCTGGCGTGCTGATTTCCTATGGTTCGCAGATCACCAGCGGCCTGAAAAGCCGTGGCCTGGAAGGTCAGTACACGCCCGAGCAGGGCCTGAATGCCTTGCTCGAAGGCACCGGCCTGCAGGCCATGGCCGATGGCAATAACGGCTTTACCCTGCAACCGGCCAATACCGCTGGCGCGCCGATCGAACTGGGTGTCTCTACGGTGGTCGGTGACTGGCTGGGCGCTGCGCAGCAAACCAACGTTTTCGAGCATCCGGGCGCGCGTGACGTGATTCGTCGTGAGGAATTCGAGCGGGTCGGTGCGACATCGGCGCGTGAAGTGCTCAATCGCATTCCGGGCGTCAATGCGCCGGACAACAACGGCACCGGCAGCCATGACATGGCGCTGAACTTCGGCATTCGCGGCCTCAATCCACGCCTGGCGTCGCGCTCCACCGTGCTGATGGACGGTATCCCGGTGCCGTTCGCGCCCTATGGCCAGCCGCAACTGTCGTTTGCGCCGATCAGCATGGGCAACATGGACGCAGTCGATGTGGTGCGTGGCGGTGGCGCAGTGCGTTACGGTCCGCAGAACGTGGGTGGCATCGTCAACTTCGTGACCCGCGCGATCCCCGACGCCCCCACTCTCAAGGGCGGCATACAAACCGAGACCAGCCCGTCGTCCAGCCACGACGGCTTCAAGACCACCGGCAACCTGCTGGCAGGCGGTACCGCGGACAACGGCCTGGGCGGCGCGATTCTGTATTCCGGCGTGCGCGGCGGCGACTGGCGCGAGCACAGCGACACCGAAATCGACGACCTGATTCTCAAGGGCAAATACCAGATCGACGACGCCAACAGCCTCAACGCCATGGCGCAGTACTACGATGGCGAAGCACAGATGCCTGGAGGCCTCAGCGTCGCGGACTACGATGCCGACCCGTACCAGTCGACACGCCTGAAGGACAAGTTCTGGGGCCGTCGCACCCTGTTCAACTTCGGCTATCGCTATGAGCAGGACGCGCGCGTCTTCACCGCCAACACGTTCTTCACCAAGACCTTGCGCAGCGGCTATCTGGATCAGGGCAGCTTCGTTTCCCTGTCGCCCCGCGAATACTGGGTGCGCGGCCTGGAAACACGCTTCTCGCAAGGCTTTGCGCTGGGCGAGACCTGGCATGAAGTCGGCGTTGGCTACCGCTACGTCAACGAGGCCGGTCATGAGTTGCGCTATCGCGAACCGGTGACGGGCGAGCTGCCAACCACCGCCAGTCGCAACGACCGCGACACACGCGGCGCGACCGAAGCGCATGCGTTCTACATCGACGACCGCATCGATATCGGCAAGTGGACCATCACGCCGGGCATTCGCTACGAGATGATCGACACCGCGCAGAACAACAACCTGACCAACGCCCGCTACCAGGGCGACTACAGCACCGCACTGCCCGCGTTGAACGTGCTTTACCACCTGACCGACACCTGGAACCTGTACGCCAACACCGAAGGCTCGTTCGGCAGTGTGCAGTACAGCCAGATGCCCAACCGCGTCACCGGCGATGAAGTCAAACCGGAAAAAGCCCGCACCTGGGAACTGGGCACACGCTACGACAACGGCAACCTGCGGGCCGAGATCGGCGCGTTCTTGATCAATTTCGACAACCAGTACGACAGCAACCAGACCAATGACACGGTTATCGCACGCGGCGAGACGCGTCATCAGGGCATCGAGACCAGCGTCAACTATGCGCTGGAGGGCCTGAGCCCGGTGCTGGCCGGCTACGATGTCTACGCGACCTACGCCTTCGTCGACGCCACGATTCGCGAAGACGGCCCGAACAAGGGCAATCGCGTGCCGTTCTCGTCAAAGCACAAGGGAACCATGGGCGTCAGCTACACCGAAGGGCCGTGGAAGCTCAATTTCGACAGCGCCTTCCAGAGCGACCAGTTTGCCGACAACGCCAATACCTCGGCTGAAAGCGCCGACGGCAGCACCGGCAAGATCCCTGGGTACATGCTGTTCAGCACCCGCGCCAACTACGACTTCGGCCCGCAATTGTCTGACCTCAACGTTGCGGTCGGGATGAAGAACATCTTCAACCGCCAGTACTACACCCGCTCGTTCGACGACAACAACCGCGGCAAATACGTCGGCGAACCACGCACGGTGTACGTACAGACGTCGGTCGCGTTCTAGTTTCGGACGCCAGAGCGCGAGAGCAGTGTTCTTCCGGACACCTCTCGTTCCTCACTATCCGCGTGGGAATGCCGTTCTGGACGCTCTGCGTCCGCTGCTGATTCGTAACCTCGCGCCAGGGAAGCAATTTTTTGCTGCGAAATATTTCTTACACATTGGGGTTGAATTGTCAGGCGATTGCCGCCAACACTGTGAATGAGCGCAAACGAAAACGATTCCGACAGGAATCATGCAGTCCAGCCTCGCACGAGCAAGCCCTAATAAGGATTAACTATGCAAATCCAGGTCAATAGCGATAATCACATCGAAAGCAGTATCCGACTGGAGGAGTGGGTTCGTACCACCGTTGAAAGCACGCTCGAACACTACGATGAAAACCTGACCCGCGTGGAAGTCCACATCCGCGATGAAAACGGCGACAAGCCTGGCCCACACGACATCAAGTGCCAGATGGAAGCTCGCCCCAAAGGACACCAACCCATTTCTGTTTCCCACAAGGCCGATACGGTAGATCAGGCTGTGGATGGCGCTGCTGTAAAACTCGATCACGCCCTCGAGCATCTGTTTGGCAAACTGCGCGGCAAACGAGGCGCCGCACCGACCATCGCCGAACAGGATGAAGATCCGGTCAGCCCGGACGCGCTGCTCGAAGAAGAATTTCTGGAAAAAGAGCAGGAGAAAGAAGCCGCTCGTCTGACCTGATGTTCCACTGACACGTTTTGCAAAAAAAGGGCGAACCGGCAACGGTTCGCCCTTTTTGTTCGCCATAGGCCGGCAAGCGCAGTGCACACCGACAGCGTGGCCGACACACGTCTGTATGCCCCAATCGGTGCGCACCACAAAAGGTCGCTGCACAGCTTTGGCCACCCTGATCCACCGCTCGCCTTGCAGCCGTTTCGATCGCCGGTTGCCGTCCATCGAATTTAACACGCCGCACCAGGCGCCCGTCGAGCGGCACCGCAAAGCCATCGGCGAGCAAAAAAAGCACGCCGCTCACCTCTGTGAGTGTGCTGGTCAGCCATGCATGCCCACAAGCGCTCAATATGCATCTCGCCGTTCCGCAGCACCGCGCTCAACACCGGAACCTGAACAGCACGCGAGGACGGTTTCGACCCCGTCGTTACGAATCTCTGGCGTCAAGAATCGGTTGTCCGAGTGTCAGACAATCACTCGAAAAAACCCTGCAAAACGTCATTCGCGAGACAACCAGATCATGTCCGGGACGCACCCCCGGCACGTTTTGGAGAGCGCTTTTTTCAACCGGACTGACTGGCTTGTCTTGCCGCAAAGCAAGCCAGAAAGCGGCTGCGCAGCACTCCCGCTCGGCAGCTTTTAGCGTATCGCCCCGGCAATATGGCCCGAACCATGCAAAGCCCTGTAGTACGCACCACGAGGCAGGCCATCAGGACGGCCACTTCCTGGCGCTGACTCACGTCGAGAGTGCGTTAAAGCGTCTTAAACGAACCTGTCATCAACGCGAAAGACGACAGCAAAACGGTCAGCAGCAGGCGCAGGAGTAACGCAACCGCTGATCAGTCGTCGAGAACCAAAAGGACTACGACCCGGTCAACTTATGCAGACCATTGAGCAGGTGAATGATATGGACAATCCTTTTCAAATGATCACGGACACGTTTCACCCCGACTATCGGGTGAATCTGAGCATTCAAGGGCTGGACGGCAGCATCATGCTGACCTTGTCCAACGAATGCGGCGTCGTTGCCAAGCGCTTGATCAGCGCCGCCCAACGCAATGACCCACAACGCCTGCGCAAGCTGATAGAAAGCGTGCAATTTGGCATCGCCATCGAACGTGGCGACAGCGCGATCAAGATCCTTGCGGCGTTGACCGACGGCGCGACCCTGAAAAAGACACCTGCCCCGGCCAATGGTCCATGGCCGCAGAGTCAGGCAACGGTGAATGCCGGAGCTTGATGGACACCTGCCCTTCCCCTCTGTGCAGCGCCGTTAATGGCGCTGCACAGAGCCAGAATATGTTGATGCCACGCCATCGTCTCCAGACGGCTTGAATGACCTCCTCCCCTCGTAAAACCGGCCTTTAGCTATCATTCCCCCCTCCCTCCTCTTCAGCAAAAGTACAGATACATCCTGCTACAACAATCCTTGCGCAGAAACATTCGAGCGACTGGGCACTGAGTTCAGCGCCACTGCACCTGCGGGTTATTCCGAGGAGGCAACATGTATTTACGTTATGGGGTATTGATCGCATCACTTGCGATCGCGTCAGGCTGTGTCGAGGAGCGTGTAGTCCATGAACGACCGCACGTCCATCATGAATACGTCGAAGAAGTGATCGCGCCGCAACCGCCACCCGAACGCGTCGTCGAGGTGGAACCGGCCCCTCGCCCAGGCTATGTATGGGCACGCGGTTACTGGCACTGGAACGGCCAGCGTTTCGTGCCGGTGCATGGCCACTGGGAAGCCGAGCGACCCGGCTATCACTATGTGCATCCGCACTGGGAAAGCGCTGGTGATGGCTGGCACTGGCGTGCCGGGGTCTGGCTGAACTGATTGCCTTCTTCTATAAGCAGCGTGCTGGCGGCATCTTGCACAGATGCCGCCATTGCCTAGATCAGATTTCGCCCTTCTCTTCCGTCACCGCGCCTTTGACGGTGCTGGACGAGTCGGGAATCTTCGCTGAAGGGTATTTGTAAGACGCATAGCGCACCACCAGAATCGCAAACGCCAGCAACAGAATGCCGCCACACAGGTAGATGATGCCGATATCCGGTGGGTTGTGGTGGGACACGTCGGAAATCAGCAGCCGCGTCAGTGCAGTGATCGCCACATAGATGAGGAAGCGCACGGGCATGTGGTTGGTCTTGAAATAAATCCCGGTCATCGCCCCCAGCTCGAGATAGATGAACAGCAGCAGGATGTCATCGACCGTGACGTTGCCTTTCTCGACCATCCCCAGGAATGCAACCACTGACGCCCATGCAGTGATCGCGCCGATCGCGAACAGGGCGAGAAAGTGGAAGCTCTCCACACACAGGTTGCCCAGCGACTCGGCCTGCGCATGCACGCGGTGTCTTATCTTTACTGCCCATTTGTTTCCCATGAAGCGCTACCTCTGAACCTTCGTTTATGCCGACCGGATGATGCCGGGTACGCGTGACACTGTTGTGGCCTGCTTTTTAAAGCAGGAACAGGGCCATAGGCTATGGTTGAGAGCGCGGCGGGTTGTCGCAAGGCACATTTGCAGCGCAAAAAAGATGCGTAAACGCCACTATTCAGGCGGGGCTTGATTGGCACATGGCTTTTACTGTATAAAAACACAGTAATCGAGAAATCGCTTTCGCTGTTGCGTCGCAGGCCAGCTTCCCTAAAGGCCTTCACGCAGTGCCCCGCTATACCTGACCGGCGCGCTGGTCATGCACGATCAATGCTTTGCATACCCGCTGGTCAGAGCACAAAGCGCTGAACGTCCGGGTCTAGCCCTTTCAACACTGGATAAGACGACGAGGCCAAAATGGCTGTTGAAACCCTTTACCGCAGTACCCGCGATCTGGAGACTACTTTCGTGGACCGTAAACTCGCCGATGCGCACGACCAAATGCTCGAGCTGGCCGAGCTTCTCACCGACGTCCTGATCAAGAACGTGCCGGGGATCTCGGAGAAGCATGCAGAGGACGCGAGCATTTACATGGCGAAGAATCGCGCCGTGTTCGCAGCGGCGTTCAAGAACAACGCGACCGCGCTCAGCGAGCTGTCGGAACCGGCCGAGGCGAAAGACTGATTCCGTTGTGGGCTGCGACTCCCCTCATTGCGAGGGGGTCGCCAATCATTCTCATTTAATGGCTGGGCAATCACCCGTATTGCTGCTACAACTCAATACTGTATATGCCGCACAACTTGAACAGCATCTAAGCCCTTTCCTAACATCCCGTCTTCCCGTCAGCGTGTCAAACTCGATACATGATCAAAGTTCCCAACCGTCATTATATCAGCGTCATTTTTGTGAACCCCTTCTCTCTTCCTGTCATTAAACAGGCGTCAGGATTCTGCTGTAGTGACGCACACCTCAGCGCTGCTAGTTTTGTTGGAACTTTTTGCCATCACTCATAACTACGCGTGGCGAGCCGGCATTCAAAACAGCTGAAAAAGCGTTTCAGAAGCCCTTGAAAACCCCGTATTCATTGACCCAAACGGCAGCTCTCAAAAAATTTAACCCTGTACTGACCGTGGTGAAATTCTAAAGTTCCTACTCATTGTTACTTTGAAAAATACTTAATAAAACGTTTTGCTTTATTATCCTGTTCTGTTAATAATTCCGACAAATCCGGGTAACAAGGCATATTGCTACATTCACACTGAAGTGAACATCGAGCCACAAACTCCGATCTTTCCGCCCGAGAAACTCATCAACTCGCAAGCTGACCAAGCTGTTCTCAGTCTGGTTTTTGCTGCTGTGCGACGCGCTAAGGGCGCGGGAGGAAATAATGGCTGGTCTGCACCCCAGAATGAAGGTCCTTTCCATTTTCGGTACTCGTCCGGAGGCCATCAAAATGGCTCCCCTGGTCAGAGCACTGGCTGCAGAGCCAGGTATCGACTCAAGAATCTGCATTACCGGGCAGCATCAAAGCATGCTGCAACAGGTGCTGGACATGTTCGAGCTCAAAGCCGACTACAGCCTTGATGTGATGCGCCCGGATCAGACGCTGAACTCGCTGACCGCTGCGCTTTACGCGGCGATCGACCCGATTCTGGACGAGATGAAACCGGACAGGGTGCTGGTTCACGGCGACACCACATCAGCCATGGTGGCGGCCATGTCGGCCTTTCATCGCCGGATCCCCATCGGCCACGTCGAAGCAGGTCTGCGCACCGGTGACATCCGTCAGCCATGGCCTGAGGAGATGAACCGTCGTTGCATCGATCTGATTTCCGATCACCTGTTCGCTCCCACCGCCGAGTCGCGCCGCAACGTGCTGGGCGAGCGTTTGCAGGGCATTTCGTTCGTGACCGGCAATACCGTGATCGACGCCCTGCACCTGACCGCGCAACGAATCGACAGCAACCGTCAGCTGCGCCATGCACTTGATCGCCAGTTTTCGTTCCTGGTGCCCGAGCGCCGGGTGTTGGTGGTGACCGGGCATCGTCGCGAGAACTTCGGCGACGGCTTCCTGAACATCTGCAAGGCGCTGGGCGAACTGGCCAGACGCGATGACATACAGATCGTTTACCCGGTGCACCTGAATCCCAATGTACTTGGGCCGGTGACCGAGCACCTGGGCGATCTGCCCAACGTGCACCTGATCAAGCCGCTGGACTACCTGTCGTTCGTGCGCCTGATGCAACGCGCTCACGTCATCCTCACCGATTCCGGTGGCGTGCAGGAAGAAGCGCCGTCGCTGGGCAAACCGGTATTGGTCATGCGCGATGTCACCGAGCGCCCGGAAGCGGTCGCGGCGGGCACTGTGCGCCTGGTGGGCACCGAGACGGACGCCATCATTCGCGGTGTGAACGCCCTGTTTGACGATGATGCGCTGTGGCAGAACGCCTCCCGTGCAGCCAACCCCTATGGCGACGGCAAAGCCAGTTCACGGATCGTCGATGCCCTGATGGGCCGTCCGGTGGATGAGTTTGTCGCCGAGCTGCCGCGTCAGCGCCAGGACCCGGTGGACAGACACCTGGATACACGAATCAAGCCCCAGCATGAACATGCAGAGTTGCGCTCGATGGCCAGTTAGCCAAAAGGACGCGCAGGTAGCGCAAACGAACCCCAAAAAAATCCGCAGGAAGCAGTCCGCAAACGATACGGGCACCCGGTTCAGACCGAGTGCCCGAAAAACGTTGTAGCAGACCGGCAGCCTGTATCAAGACCCAATGGCCTTGAGCCTTTACCGAGATCTGCACGATGAAATCTTCCGTTGCCGTAAACATGGGCGCGTTTGGCGTACTTGCCTGCGGGATGAGCCTGCTGGCGCTGATGCCTGCATTCGCCCTGGCTGCCGAAAGCCCGCTGACCCAGGCGATCAACCGAATCACTGCCGACAATCGCCAGGAGCGCGTGATCGAGTTGAGGGAGCTGGGTATCGATCGCCCGATCATCCTCAATGCCTCCGATGCCCGCCGCGAGCTGTATCTGCCGGTGCCTGCCAATGTGCCGTTGACCGAGGCCACGCTGAATTTCGATGCCAGCTACCTGAACGGCGAGGCCGGCCGCAACACGCTGCTGCTGTCGCTGGACGGTTATCCGGTACGTGCGCTGGGCCTCAATGAAGAACAGGGCAACGCCAGTGCGACGCTGGGCGTCGACAAGGCAGCGCGGGAAAGCGGTTCGGTACGGCTGGGGATTGCCTGGTCGTCGGTGATCTCGAAAGCGCTCTGCGAGGATGAACGCGCGATCGGCAACGTGTTGCGCATCGATCCGCACACACGCCTCACTTACAGCTATGACGCCAGCCAGTTGCAGGACGTCGGCGCGGTATGGAACGCACTGCCCGGCAAACCCGGCCTGCTGGTCGCACCCGGCACATTGTCGAACGCCAGCTACGATGCCGCCTGGCGTCTGGGCGTAGCGCTGGAGCGCATCGGCAAGCAGGCACGCATCCTGCCGTTCCCTGCGGTGCAGGACAGCGTAGACCTGAGCGGCCTGACTATTCCGGCGGAACTCAAGCAGATTCCGGCGTTTGCAGGGCTCGAAGGCAAGGGCCAGTACACCCTGCGCGACCCGGCGGAAATCGGTGCATTGCTGATGCTCGGCCAGACACCTGCATTGCAGGCCGACCTGGCGATCAGCGATCCGCAGTTGCTCAAGGCTATCGACGACGCCATGGACGCTCTCCAGGCGCAGGTGCAGGGTCTGGATGCTTCGGCGGCCAGTGCACTGGCCCAGTGGCGCGAGCGTCACATCAAGAAGCCGCTTGCCAACAGCGCCGGGGATGACGTGAGTCTGGCCATGCTGGGCAATCGCGCGCTGCTGATGATCAAGCCGGAGTCGGCCAACAAGGCCATCGGCCTGCTCAGCTCGGCGTGGAATAAACTGGCGCGCAATCGCCAGCTGACCATTGGCGAAGAAGCCGCCATGCCTCTGAGCGAAGACGGTCGTGTCGCACTGACCCGTCTGGGCGGCAAGCCCGGCACGGTGGACGTGCTGGCAAAAACCGACTGGAGCGCCTCGTTCCCGCTGGGCAGCGTTGCCTATGACGGTCGCGTACCGGTGACTGCGATGATCGATATCGCTGCCGCCCCCGGTGCATCGGGTACCCCGCCGGTTGCCACGTTGTTCCTCAACGATTACCTGATCGGTGCAATGCAACTGACTCCCGATGGCAAGAAAGAGCGCATCGAAGCCCGCATTCCGCAATACGCACTAGCGGCGCAGAACGTCCTGCGCGTGTCTTTCCAGCGTCAGCCGGTCAGCAACCAGTGCCTGGAGACGCCGCAGGCGTTCCCGATCTCGGTATTGCCAACCAGCCACATCGTGCTGGACAAGGTCACGCCTGACGAAAACTTCTCGGGCATGGCGGCACGCTTCGCCACCGATACGCAGATCATGGTGCCCAAGGGCTACCTTGAGCACCCGACCAGCAGCCTGCCGCAAGTCATCCGTATCGCCAGCGCCTCCGGCGTCTCGCCTTTGCGCGCACAGCTCAGCGTCAGCGACGACGCCAGCGTCGCCGTGACACCGGCCAAGTCTTTCCTGGCCTTCGAACTGCCCGTCAAGGACGGCGCCGAGTCGGTCAAGGCCAGCAACGACGGACACCTGCTGATCAACCACAAAGAGCAGACGCTGCTCGACCTCAAGTCGCTCAACCACCTGGCTTCGCTGCAAGTGATCGAAGCCGGCGGCCAGCACGGCATGGTCTATCGCTCGCTGGGCGGTCAGGCTCCTGTGTTCGAACGTCCGCTACTGCTGGAACGTGGCAACGCCGCGCTGCTGGCTGACAGCGGCCCGATCGCCACCTTCGACGCCAAGGACCCGACCGGCAGCCAGATGATCGAGGAGGAGGAAAGCACCGGCATCGAGGCCTGGCGCAAACCATCACTGCTGTGGCTGATCCCGGCCGGCATCGTACTTTTTCTCATTCTGTTGCTGGCTGGCCATAGCGCCCGTCGCAATCGCTCGTAACAGGCCGCCGCAATGACGTCGCTCTATTGGCCTTACTGGCTGGCCCATTACTACAGCGTGCTGGAAGTCGCGACGATCGTTGTCGGGCTGATCATCCTGGTATCGAGTATCGATGACCTGTTCATCGATATCTGGTACTGGTCGCGCCGGCTGTACCGCAAGTTCACCGCCGAACGTCGCTACCGGCCACTGACTGCCGAGCAGTTGACTGCCCGTGACGAGCAGCCGCTGGCAATCATGGTCCCGGCCTGGCTGGAATACGACGTCATCGCGCCGATGATCGAAAACATGGTGTCGACGCTCGACTATCAGAACTACGTGGTGTTCGTCGGCACTTACATCAACGACCAGCGCACCATCGATGAAGTGGAGCGCATGCGTCGCCGCTACAAGCAGTTGCACCGTGTGGAGGTGCCGCACGCCGGCCCGACCTGCAAGGCCGACTGCCTGAACTGGGTGATCCAGGCGATTTTCCTGTACGAGAAGACCCACGCCGTACAGTTCGCCGGGACTATCCTGCACGACAGCGAAGACGTGCTGCACCCGCTTGAACTGCGCCTGTTCAATTACCTGTTGCCGCGCAAGGACATGATCCAGTTGCCGGTCGTGTCGCTGGAACGCAACTGGTACGAATGGGTAGCCGGCACCTACATGGACGAGTTCGCCGAATGGCACGGCAAGGACCTGGTGGTACGCGAAAGCATGACTGACACCGTGCCTTCGGCCGGTGTCGGCACTTGCTTCTCGCGACGTGCGCTGATGGTGCTGGCGGATGAAAACCAGAACCAGCCGTTCAATACCGAAAGCCTGACCGAGGACTACGACGTCGGCGCGCGACTGGCGAAGTACGGCATGCAGGCGATCTTCGTACGCTTCCCGGTGCAATTTCGGGTGCTGCGCAAATCGTGGTTCCGCAAGCCTTACGAATCGACGCTGGAAATGCCGCTGTGCGTGCGCGAATTCTTCCCGGACACCTTCCGTACTGCCTTTCGCCAGAAAGCGCGCTGGACGCTGGGTATCGGCTTGCAAGGCTGGGAGCAAATGGGCTGGACCGGTTCACTGGCCAATCGATACCTGCTGTTTCGCGACCGCAAGGGCGTGGTCACATCGTTCATCAGCATCCTCGCTTACGTAATCCTCATTCAACTTCTGGCGCTGATTGTGCTGCGCTCCAGCGGAGTGTGGAACACCAGCTTTCCGACCCCCTTTGAAACCACCGGCCTGATTCAGTATCTGCTGGTGGCCAACGGCATCGCACTGCTGTGGCGGATCCTGCATCGCTGCTACTTCACCACCGTGCTTTACGGCTGGCAGCACGGTTTGCTGTCGATACCGCGCATGGTGGTCGGCAACTTCGTCAACTTCATGGCTGCGGCGCGGGCCTGGCGGATGTTTCTGGTGGGCAAGGTGCTCAACCGCAAGCTGGTCTGGGACAAGACCATGCACGACTTCCCGTCTTCCGACCTGATTGCCGTCGCGCCCCGCCGTCTGGGCAGCGTGCTGTTGTCCTGGCAAGCCATCAACGACGAAAAACTGCAGACCGCACTGACTGAACAGCAAACCCGTCAGGTGCCCCTGGGCAGGATTTTGCTTAGCCACGGCTGGCTCGACGATGAAACCCTGGCTGAGGCCATCGCCTTCCAGAATGACCTGCCGCGGGTGTTCGACATCGCCAGCAAGCGTGCCGACAACAGTGTGCTGGCGGATGAGTTCTGCCTGCGCTGGCGTGTCGTGCCGTTGCAAATGAATGCGCTGGGCCGCCAGGAAATCGCAGTGGCCAGCCCGCTGCCGCCTGACGGTCTGCAGCAGATTAGCGAACAGCTGGGTGCCGAGCCGGTGCAGTTGATTGCCCGTGAAAGCGACATCGTCGCGCAGTTGCGTCAGCTTCAGGTGGTCGAGGGTCAGCCGCTTCCAGCCAGAGCGCCACTGCTGGGCGATCTGCTGATCGAGCAAGGCCTGCTGGACCGCGAAGTGTTCCAGAAAGCCATGCTCGGCTACCGCCCGCATGTGCATGGCCGGATCGGCGACTACCTGGTCGACATTGGCGTGCTGCCCAGAGAAACCATCGAACAGGCTGTGGCACGTCAGCACAACCATTACCGATCTGACGATCAAACGGAGCAGCCACTATGAAGCGCCCCTTCATCCTGTCGCTGCTGGTGACCGGCCTGAGTCTTTCTTCGCCGTTCAGCCAGGCAGAAACCCTGCCTTTGCCGTTGACCGGCCCGGCGTATGCCATCGCCAACGAAGCCTACATGGCCTACAACCGCAAGGATTACGACCTGGCCATCGCCAAAGCGAACGAAGCGTTGCGTCAGCGCGGTGACGCTCAGCAGTTGCGTGACCTCATTACGTTGGCCGAACGCGACAAGTACCGCCGCGATCACCCGCAACGCGCTTACAAGACGCGTCCGCAACCTGGCTATCTGGAAGGCAATCAGGCGCTGCGCGCCTACGCCAGGCACGACTATGACGGCTCGGCCAGTCATGCGCGCAAGGCCATTGCCCAGGCACCAAAGAACCTCGATTACCGCATGATGCTGATCGAGGCGCTGCAACGTCAGCAGCATCTGGATGAAGCACAGGCAGCGATCAACGATGCCGAGCAGGCACTGGGGCCGCAACAGGTGCTGACGCGTCGTCGGCAGGCGATTCAGGAGCAGGTGGCGGTCGACAAGGCGGCCACCGGCTACAAGGCACTGGCTCGCGGAGATAACGACACCGCAGTCAGCGAGGCGCGGGAGGCTGTCCGCAGTTTTCCAAAGCAGATGGCCTACCGGAAATTACTGGTCAGCGCCCTGATTGCCCAAGGGCAGTATGCCGAAGCGCGCTCTGCGGCCACCGAAGCGCTGGCGCTGAATGGCAACGACGCCACCCTGCTCGTCCAGCGCGGACAAATGCGTCAGCGCCTGGGCGATCAGGACGGTGCGCGTCAGGACTTCGCCCAGGCCATGGCGGTAGGCAACCTGCCGCTGCGTGAACAGGCCTCGTTGTACGCCGCCATGGGCCAGCCGAGTGAGGCATTGCAACGCTTGCAGAAAGCACGCGACGCGGGCGAACTGCAACCCGGCGATGAAGTGCAGATAGCCTATTTCCTCAGCCAGGCGGGCGATGATCAAGGTGCGCTGGATACGTTCAAGCGTGTTGACCGTCAGTCCGGCCTCAAGCCACGCGAAGTGCAGGATGCCGCCTACAGCGCGATGCGCACGTCGAACGATGCGCAGGCCATCGCCTACTTCAAACGCGTGCTCGATTATCAGCAGACCGGCGATTTGCAGATGCCCGCGCAACAGGTGTTCGACACCCGACGCGCCGTCTCTGATCTGTCCCGTGAATGGGGATTGACCAACACCACGACTTATCGGGGTGCCAGCACCAGCAGCGGCCTGAGCGGCGCACCCGGCGGCAGCAATGACAGCGTGCAGAACAGCACCGAAGTGTTCTGGCGCCCCTTCGGTTACCGCAATGCGCGCTTCGTCGAGCTTTACGGACGCGTCACCGACACGCTGTGGAGCAAGGAAGGCGACTCCGACACAGGCGCGGATGCTTTGCAGGGCGCGCTTGGTATCCGGGTCAAGCCGTTCAGCGCAGTCAACGTGATCGGTGCCTTCGAACGCACCTTTCCGCTGGGCAACTCGAACGCCGATGGCGACTGGCTGGTGCGCCTGGGCTACGGCTCGAGCATCGGCACCGACCTGCGCGTCGATGTACCGAGCTGGTGGACGTCGCAGCTGTACGCTGAAGGCGGGCGCTATCTGCAGGACAAGCGCAACTACTTCAACAGCGAGTGGCAGGTCGGACGCAGCTTCCGTCTGGACAGCATCAGCCCGCGGCTGGTGGTGTTTCCCCATGTGGTCGCCGCAGTGGACTACGATTCGAAGATGCGCAGTGAGGTCGACAGTCTCGGCCGTAGCAGCACATCATCGGGTAATGCTGGCGGGCTTGGTGTCGGTACGGGCGTGCGTTACTGGTTCCGCGAGGATAAGTACAAGGCGCCGCAGTCGTATGTCGACTTCTCCGTGCAGTATCGCGAGAAAGTGTTTGGCGATGACCGCGCAGAAGGCGTTTTCGCACGCATGACGTTCTCGTGGTGACCCGCGCCCGTCACCCATCAGGGAGTAATGTTTGAAGGCTCTGGCCGCACTGCTGCGACAGGCAACATTGATCAAGACCTCGGTGGCCGCCCTGCTGGTGGGGGCGATCGCCTTCGGCACCAGCGAGCTGTATCAACTGATCCAGCCCAAGGGCCCGGGCGTGGTCGGCATCGTCTGGCAACCGGATAACGCAACCGTAGGCATAAGCGGCAACTGGGACAGGCTCGGCGCACGGCAATTGCTTGTGCAGTGGACGGCGGTCGATGATCAGGCGTTCATACCGGGCACGCCGATGGCCAGTGTGCCCGTGTTGCCGGACTGGACACGCATCGGCAAGGAGCCGTGGGCGCAGGAGGTGATCCTCGGGCTGGCCGGGTACTTCAGCGAAACCCGCTCACGGGACAATATCGAGCAACTGGCGGTGCTTTCGGCGCAATTGGCCAAGGTGAAAACGCCGCTCAATGTCACCGGCTGGTACTTCCCCGCCGAGGTCGATCCCAGCTGGAGTCGGGCCAAGGAGTTACCCGCACTGTTGGCGAAACTGCCCAGACCGTTATGGATCAGCGTCTACGATGGCGGCAATATCGGGCCCGCCGCCACGGCAGACTGGCTGAAAACCTGGCTGCCGGACGATATCGGCGTGTTCTTTCAGGATGGTGTGGGTGTTTATGCCCGCACCGCCCCGGTTGCCCGAACCTATGCCGATGCCTTGCGCAACAGGCTGGGCAACAATCGCGTAAGGATCATCGTCGAAGCCTTTCGTCCGCAGGTAGGCGGCGGCTTCCGCCCGGCAACGGCGGCCGAACTGAAACCGCAGATCGCCGCATTCGATGGCTATCCGCTGTATCTGTTCGACGGTCCGCACTATGTGACACCCGACCTGATAGAAGCTCTGAACAAGTAGAAACAAGTGGCGCTGGACGAAATTCGCGCACAGGGCTACAAAGAGTCTTCGTACTGGATTTCGAGCCGCACGGAGTGGTCAATGACGCCACGTCAGCATTGCCTGGCCTGCCTGCAACAGACACCGCCCGCGGTGTTTGAAGCTGCGTTATGGGTGTCGACCGAACATGACGCGCACTTCGCCTGGCATGAGGTGATGAGCGAAATGGACCAGTTGCAGCGCCAGATAAATTCAGCGCTGCCTGTCCTGCCTGCGCCTGAACTTGCCCAGCCGCTGTTGCGGCATCTCAACGCCCTGGGTTTTCAGCAGGATGACTGGAACCCTCCCAAACCCGACTCGGCCCTTTTGCACAAGATCGTGCGGCAGCGTCGAGGCCAGCCACTGGGGCTGGCAATGATCGCGCTGGAGATCGCACGACGCCTGGATATCGCACTGGAAGGCGTTAACTTCCCGGGTCACTTCCTGCTGCGCGTGCCGGGTGCCGATCACCTGCTCGACCCCTGCAGCGGGCGCAGGCTCTATCCCGCCGATTGCCGCGAGCTGTTGATCCGGCAGTTCGGCCCGACCATGCAGCTGCGCGCCGAACATATGACACGCGCCACCCCGACCAGCATGCTGCAACGGTTGTCGCGCAACCTGCGGCACCTGCACCAGATCAACGATAATGTCCTCGCGGCGCTCAAGGATGCCGACCGCATCGTCGAACTGGGCCAGGCCACCAGCAGCGATCACCTGGCTCGCGCCAGTCTGTATCAGTTTCTTGAATGCCCGCAGGCCGAACGTTTCGATCTGGAGCGCGCGCTGTTGCTCAGTGAAGACCCACTGCAAAGACTCCAGCTTGCCGAGCGCCTGAGCCATTTATCGGTAAACCACCGCGTTCATTGAGCATCCTGCTCATTCGAGGCGAATTGTTACCTGCCGGGTAATGCTGCATATCCTGCGCGGGGATTTTTCAGACGCGTGATGGCGGTTAACCTGCGCGCGTTAAATCGACGTGGATTTGCAAGCTCCCTTGATCCTGCGTTTTGTTTGGCCGCCGTGCAGGTCTCTGCGCAGCGGCCTTTTTTATTGCCTGCAGGTTTAACGCCTTCAGCCTTCATGCGTGCTGCGTGCCTCAGCCCTTGGCATTCGGCGTTTTTTTGATCAGCCCCTTGCTTTCCATGTCCTTGATCTTGCGCATCTCGTAACTGTCACCCGACTCGGCAAACACCTGAAGATTCTGCAGGATATGGATGGTCTTGATGTAATCAGGCAAGAGCGCGTTGGCGTATGGATCGCCGCTCAGCGCTTTCTCTTTCATGTCGATGATCCGACTGGCAAAAAACTCCAGCGCATTGATTTCCTTGCTGGGGTCGACCAGTTTGCCTTTCTTGTCGAACTCGTCGCCTGCGCGACTCATCAACTCAGCGGTGTGATTATCGATCATGCCGAACTTGTACAGGATCATCCCCGCTCTGTTGAGATCCTTGGGGCTTATCTGTTCAGGATTGAAGCCCTTGAACAGCGGTTTCATCTTGCGTTTTTCCATCGCCAGGGAATTGAGCGCAATCGAATTTTCGCCCACCTCCTGAAGCACCTGGGTCACCTGTGCCGCAGCTTTCTTGACCTTGACGCGTTCAGGAGGCGCCGCGACGTTTACCGGCGGAAAGTCGCCCCATATTGATTTGGCCATGTGTCACTCCAGATATGAATGTGTTCGAACTTCATATCGGGGCCAGCACGGCATGATTGATAGGCGTGCAAAAATCCATACCTGCCCTACAGTGCCACAAGACAGCACTTACATAACTCGGTGAAACTTCTCACACATAATCAAGCCGTCAGCGTGAATAAGCGCGCACGCGCAACCGATAACCGCGGTCTTGCAGCAACTGCCAGAGGCTGTTTATTTAACGTACTTCTGCAGGTTGGCCATCATTTCCTTCAGCGCCTCGCCAGTGTCGGCAGGGTGCGCTGCGTTGGCGAAATCACCCATCGCCTGCCACTGCGCCGCGACGTCTTCCGGGCTGAAGCCTGCCTGCGGGTCGAAACAGGCTCCCTGACTGCGCTGCCAGCGGACCTTGCCGATCCAGCCACCGCCCACTTCGAACAGCTCGCCACTGCTCTGGCATTGTGCGCTGCACAGGTACACCACCAGCGGGCTGACCAGCTCGGGCTTGAGCAGCTCGAAGACATTGGCGGGAATCAGCCCCTCGGTCATGCGTGTACCGCCCGTCGGCGCTATGGCGTTGACGAAGATGCGGTGCTTGCGACCTTCCAGCGCGAGGGTGCGGGTCAGCCCGTAAAGCCCCAGCTTGGCCGTCGCATAATTGGCTTGCCCGAAGTTGCCGTAGATACCGGACGTCGATGACGTGAAGATCACCCGTCCGTCATTCTGCTCGCGCAGATAAGGCCAGGCGGCATGGGTGACCTTATAGGCCCCCTCGACATGGACGCGATAGACCAGGTCCCAGTCGGCGTCCTCCATGTTGGCGAAGGTCTTGTCACGCAGGATGCCAGCGTTGTTGACCAGCACATCGATGCGCCCGAATGCGTCCAGCGCATGCTGCACAATGCGGCCGCCCTCGGTCACCGAATCATGGTTGGCTATTGCAGTGCCGCCTGCCGCGCGAATCTCGGCCACGACGCAATCGGCGGCAGACGCGCTGGCCCCTTCGCCATGCGCAGAACCGCCCAGATCGTTGACCACCACTCGCGCACCGTGTTTCGCAAACAGCAGCGCATGAGCCCGACCCAGCCCACCCCCTGCGCCGGTCACAATCACGACTTTATCGTCAAAACGCACTGACTCGCTCATCGCTGGCTCCATGCCTCAGAAAGACGTTGCGATGAGTGTCGTCCACGCCCTGCACAGCCACAATCAACATCTGCTGTGCTGAATCATTCCCCATAAAGGAGCGCGATATTTTCAGCCCAGATGCTTGATGAACGCTTCCAGCCACGGCTCGGCGTCGGTTTCCGGGGTGACGCTCTCGCTTCCGTCCAGACGCAACATGTCCTGCACTTCGCTAACGCCCAACTCAGCGAACAGTTCGCGCATCTGCTCACCGCCTGCGCAGAAGGTGTCGCCGTAACTGGCATCGCCCAGTGCGATCACCCCACCAGGCAATCCACGCAGCTCGCCTGGCAGACCGTCGCGCAGCGCTGCATAAAGAGGCATGAGGTTGTCGGGCAACTCGCCCATCCCGGTGGTCGACGTCACAGCAAGGAGCGCCTGAGGCTCGAAGGCGAGCAGATCCGGCAGCATAAGGCGCGGATTGACGAGGGTCTCATGGCCGGCGGCACGCAACAGCGCGGCGGCGTGTCTGGCAACTTCCTCGGCCGATCCGTAGACCGTTCCACACACGATGGCGACTTTCATGGTTATTCCAGCAGCAGCTTAAAAAAGTGAAACATTATGCCTTAGAATGCCGTCTGAATTTTCTACGGACCATTCTGCCTTCGGTCTGCCCGAAGAAGCACAGCAGAGCTGAAACACTTGAATGAAAAAATATGACGGATGGCCAGAACACTTTGCGGAATCAATGGTCTGTGTTCTCAATAACCGGTTAGACCGAGCCTCCGCCCATGCAACCTGATTCACTTCTCACCCAGGCTGAGCTGGATTTTATCCAGAGCATGCAGCGCAACCCCCAGTTGAACGTACGTGACAGTACGCGCAGTCTGCTGGTCAATGGCGGCATCCAGATTCAGGATCTGCTGACAAAGCTGGCCGCTCATGAGCAGGTCACGATTCATGCGCAGTTCGAGAATCAGCAGATGAATTTCCCTCTGCATCTGGTCGAGGACGAATTCCACGCACTGCATCTGGAGCTCGGCGCGCCGAGTATCTTCGAAGAAGGTCCGAAGATCCGCCCATGGCGACTCGTGCTGGAAGAGCCGATCCCTCTCGAAACCGAAAAGGGCGCACTGAGAGCGCTGTGGGTCCACGAGTTGTCGTTCAAGGGCGTACTGCTCGAGTACCGCAAGGAAGGCAAGCTGCCGAGAAACTTTTCAGCCTGGTTCAACCCGCCGGGTCAAGCGCCTATTCCAATGCGCGGCAAGCTGGAGCGAATGATCGGGCAAAACGTCGGTGCCTATCACTTCAGCAAGCATGGCAAGGACGATGCCGAGCGCCTGCGTCAGTACATCCTGCAAGAGCATCGTCGCAAACATCCGTCCCTGCACAAGTAACCCGCCTGCCCGGCAACGCTCTACCGGTCTCTCAGCGTTTCAGGAATAATCCTTGCTTGCTGTTCACGTGAAGCTGTCGCTATCCACCATCCCGGATCGCGGCATGTGACCTCCCTACCCGGGAATTTCACGCCTCTACCGGAGATATACAATGTCTACCTCACCCGTCACCTTGATGGTTGCCCGCCGCGTGGCGCAGGGTCGTTACCATGAAATGATGGCCTGGCTGCACGAAGGCGAACAGTTGGCCACGGACTTTCCGGGGTATCTGGGTTCAGGGGTACTGGCTCCCCCGCCCGGCGATGACGAATTTCAGATCATTTTCCGCTTCACCGATGAGCACACCATGCACGCCTGGGAGCATTCCGCCTCTCGGCGCTCCTGGCTGGTGCGCGGCAGCGGTCTTTTCGCACAACCCTCGGAGCATCGGGTCAGCGGTATCGACGGCTGGTTCGGCGCAATCGATCAGCGCCCGCCACGCTGGAAACAGGCCGTCGCGATCTGGCTGGCGTTCTTCCCCGTGTCGCTGATCTTCAACTTTCTGCTGGGCCCGTTGCTCAATCATCTGGACCTGTTGCCGCGCATCATGATCAGCACCGCGGTGCTCACCCCGCTGATGGTCTACCTGTTCATCCCGCTGTCCACGCGCCTGCTGGCACCCTGGCTACAGAGCACGCCTGCACCGGCACGCCCGACGCAATCACCTTCCCCTCGCTAAGCTCATAAAGACCTGTACACCCCCTACCCTTCGGTACAGGTCTTGGTCGCTCCTCGCTCCCTCTCATTTCCCCGGCCATCCCGTGCCCAGCGGCTGCGCGCGCTGGCTTGACGAGTTTCATGATACCCAGGGTTGTACAAAAAAATTCTCTGGTATAACTTTGCCTGTAATCTGGAAGAAACAATCGACCGTACAATCCCCGTCCACTCCCGATAACCGATACGTGAGCTGTCGATGGCAATCTCTTCTGCACCTGTCCTGATCACCGGCGCCAGCCAGCGCGTAGGTCTGCATTGCGCCTTGCGTCTGCTCGAACACGGGCAACGGGTGATCATCAGTTACCGCACCGAGCATGAAAGTGTGACGGAATTGCGCCAGGCTGGAGCGGTGGCCATCCACGGGGATTTTTCCTGCGAGGCCGGGATCATGGCCTTTATCGAGCTGTTGAAAACCCAGACCTCAAGCCTGCGGGCCATTGTCCACAATGCTTCCGAGTGGCTGGCAGAAACACCGGGCGATGAAGCCGACAACTTCACCCGCATGTTCAACGTGCACATGCTGGCGCCCTACCTGATCAACCTGCATTGCGAGTCGTTGCTGACCGCCAGTGAGGTCGCTGACATCGTGCATATCAGCGATGACGTGACCCGCAAGGGCAGCAGCAAGCACATCGCCTACTGCGCAACCAAGGCCGGCCTGGAAAGCCTGACGCTGTCCTTCGCTGCCAGGTTCGCCCCGCTTGTCAAAGTCAACGGCATAGCACCGGCGCTGTTGATGTTTCAACCCAAGGATGATGCGGCCTACCGCGCCAACGCCCTGGCCAAATCGGCCCTGGGCATAGAGCCTGGTGCAGAGGTGATTTACCAGAGCCTGCGTTATCTTCTGGACAGCACCTATGTCACCGGCACAACACTGACCGTAAACGGCGGACGGCACGTCAAGTAAGCCGCCCCGAGGATCATTCTGATGAGTTCGTCCCTGCCCCAGCACTATCGAGACATTCTGCTCGGCCTTGGTGAAGATCCAGACCGCGAAGGTCTGCTGGACACGCCGAAACGCGCTTCCAAAGCCATGCAGTACCTGTGTCATGGCTACACCCAGAGCGTCGAAGAAATCGTCAATGGCGCGCTGTTCGCCTCCGATAACGATGAGATGGTCATCGTCCAGAACATCGAGTTGTACTCGCTTTGCGAGCACCACCTGCTGCCGTTCATAGGCAAGGCGCATGTCGCCTACATTCCGACCGGCAAGGTGCTGGGTCTGTCGAAGATCGCACGCATCGTCGACATGTTTGCCCGCCGTCTGCAGATTCAGGAAAATCTGACCAAACAGATTGCCGATGCGATTCAGAAAGTCACCGGAGCCGCCGGTGTAGCGGTGGTCATCGAAGCCCAGCACATGTGCATGATGATGCGCGGCGTCGAAAAGCAGAATTCGACCATGAATACGTCAGTGATGCTCGGCGCCTTCCGTGACTCGAGCACCACGCGCATGGAGTTTCTGCAATTGATCGGACGGAGCAGACAATAATGGCAAGACTCGAACCTGGCACCGCACGCATCCGCGTCAAGGACCTGCGCCTGCGCACGTTCATCGGCATCAACGAGGACGAAATCCTCAACAAACAGGACGTGCTGATCAACCTGACGATTCTGTATGCCGCTCAGGAAGCCGTGCGGGATAACGACATCGAGCATGCCCTCAACTATCGCACCATCACCAAGGCCATCATCCAGCATGTCGAGGGTAATCGCTTTGCCCTGCTGGAACGACTGACCCAGGAAGTGCTGGACCTGGTGATGAGCCACGAGGCGGTAACCTACGCTGAAGTGGAAGTCGACAAGCCGCACGCCCTGCGCTTTGCCGAATCGGTATCGATCACGCTCGCCGGTCAACGCTGAAACTCTTATCATGACCTCAACCGTCAACTGAAAAGAGCCCGTCATGACCGAGCAAGAACGCCTCGAACTCGAAGCCGCAGCCTTCCGCCGACTGGTCGCGCATCTGGACAGCCGCAAGGATGTCCAGAACATCGACCTGATGAACCTGTCCGGCTTCTGCCGCAATTGCCTGTCCAAGTGGTACAAGGCCGCTGCTGACGAAAAGCAGATCGACCTCAGCCTCGATGATGCGCGTGAAGTGGTTTATGGCATGCCGTACAGCGAGTGGAAAGCCCGCTACCAGAAAGAAGCGAACGCCGAACAACAGGCGGCGTTCGTCAAGGAAACCAAACAACATGACTGACCTGAATTCCCTGCGCACCAGCCTGAGCAGCGGCGAGCATGCGTTTGCCGACACCCTGGCATTCATCGCCGACGGCTATGACTACCAGCCTCAGGCCTTCAGAAACGGCGACGTCGACAATGCTGCCGGGCAAAACGAAGGGTCGTGCAAGACCCTGGGCCTGGCATTGCTGGAAGGCTTGACTGACGAAGAGGCACTGCTGGCATTCGGCGAGCATTACCGCTCGGTGCAAGCCACACCTGAAGGCAGCGACCACGGCAATATCCGTGCGCTGATGGCGAATGGTCTGGCGGGTGTGAAGTTTGCAGGCGAGCCGCTCAAGCGCAAGGCTTGATCAGAGCTTGAGCACCGCTGCTCCTTGTCGCGCGGCGCAGATATATCCAGCAGAGCGCAGCGAACTTCGTGCCAATGCAAAGCATTGGCACGAAGTGAATCAGACGGCAACGATCAGAACGATACGTCAGCCAGCCCGTCCAGGTAGCGCTCGACATCGAGTGCCGCCATGCAGCCGGCACCGGCCGAGGTAATGGCCTGGCGATACACGTGGTCGGCCACGTCGCCGGCCGCGAATACGCCTTCGACGCTGGTCGCTGTGGCGTTGCCTTCACGGCCACCCTGCACAACCATGTAACCGTCCTTCAAGGCCAGCTGGCCGTCGAACAACGAGGTGTTAGGCGTGTGGCCGATCGCGATGAACACGCCGTCGACTTTCAGCTCGCTGCTGCTGCCGTCGTTGTTCTTCAGGCGCGCACCGGTCACGCCCATGTTGTCACCCAGGACCTCGTCCAGCGTGGCGTTGAGCTTGAGTTCGATCTTGCCCTCGGCGACACGCGCGTGCAGCTTGTCGATCAGGATCTTCTCGGCACGGAAGGTTTCGCGACGGTGAACCAGGGTCACCTTGCTGGCGATGTTGGCCAGATACAGCGCCTCTTCCACCGCGGTGTTACCCCCACCGACCACCGCGACTTCACGGTTGCGATAGAAGAAACCGTCGCAGGTGGCGCAGGCAGAAACACCCTTGCCCATGAACGCTTCTTCTGAAGGCAGGCCCAGGTAGCGGGCGCTGGCGCCGGTGGCAATGATCAGGGCGTCGCAGGTGTAGGTCGCGCTATCGCCCTGCAGGCTGAACGGCTTGCCGGCCAGATCAACCGAATTGATGTGGTCGAAGACGATTTCAGTCTCGAAACGCTCGGCATGCTCACGCATGCGTTCCATCAGGGCAGGACCGGTCAGGCCGTGCGGGTCGCCTGGCCAGTTATCAACTTCTGTAGTCGTGGTCAATTGGCCGCCAGCCTGCATGCCGGTGATCAGCAGGGGCTTGAGGTTGGCGCGAGCGGCGTAGACCGCAGCGCTGTAACCGGCAGGGCCGGAACCGAGAATGATCACTCGGGAATGACGTACGTCTGACATGACACACTCCTATCGACCGACCGTTTACGCCGCGGTCGGGACGGCTGGATAAAAAGGACCACCGAAACGCTTGGGGAAGCGTCATTTGCTTCGGCGGGTCCTGAAAATTCTGACCTGAAGGACAGGTCCTGGATTGCCGAACAGCCTATCGGGGCCGCAGAGGTTAAGGAAATATCGTTTCACAATCCACCCTATAGGTCACTTCTATAGCGTGGGCGCCTGAAAGCAGCGCATGGGTGACGAGCCATTCGGATAATCTTCCTTCGCCAAGGATACGCCACAAGTCTGGCATGCTCAAAAACCGTCGGCGCTCAGCTCTTTCATGGCCATCACAAAGCCGGTAAGGTCACGCCTTTCAAGCACTCGGAGACTCCCATGCCCGCTCCCGCCCTTACCGGCCCGCAATACCTGAGAGAGGGCCTGAAACTGGTCCTCAGCCCAGGCTTGCGCTTGTTCGTTCTACTGCCATTGAGCATCAATGTGGTGTTGTTCTGCGGCCTGATCTATCTGGCGGTGCATCAGTTCGAGCTGTGGGTCGACACCTTCATGCCGACCCTGCCTCATTGGCTGAGCTTTCTCAGTTACATCCTCTGGCCACTGTTCGTGGCGCTGGTGCTGCTGATGGTGTTTTTCACCTTCACCGTAGTCGCCAACATCATCGCCGCGCCATTCAACGGGTTTCTGTCCGAAAAGGTCGAAGCCGTGGTTCGTGGCGTAGACGAATCGCCCGATTTCAGCTGGGCCGAACTGGTCGCCATGGTGCCCCGCACCCTGGCCCGCGAAGCACGCAAGCTGGGCTACATGTTGCCGCGCATGCTCGGCCTGTTCATCCTGTCGTTCATCCCGGTCGCCAACATCATCGCCGCCCCGCTATGGCTATTGTTCGGGGTGTGGATGATGGCGATCCAGTACATCGACTACCCCGCCGACAACCACAAACTGGGCTGGAACGAAATGCTCGGCTGGCTGAAGAGCAAACGCTGGCAGAGCCTGAGCTTCGGCGGCATCGTCTACGTTGCCTTGCTGATCCCGGTGGTCAACCTGCTGATGATGCCTGCTGCAGTGGCCGGTGCAACGCTGTTCTGGGTGCGCGAGCGCGGCGCGGATGCGTTGCCGGTGACTCACGCACGCGGCTGACACGCGGCTGAATGGCGACATGCCGGACCGCGCCATGCGGTTCGGCACACCCGAAGAAAAAAATCACACACATATAAATATGCACCGCAACTCAACCTGCCAGTTGGGGCTAAATGGGGCCTCAACCAACCCGTTCATGTGAAGCCACCTTCCATGAAACCAGGCGACACATGAACTTAACAAGGAAGTTAAATCATGAATGCTCAAGTAAATCCTGCTGCACTGGCCGCTGACAACGCTACCGTTCAGGAAAAGATCCGCGCCTTTCTGGTCAGTGAACTGGCCGAATGGTCGATCAACCCGGACAACGTGTACATCAACGGTGTGAACGACCCCGAAGAGCGCATCGTCATCAGCTCCACTTCGCTGACTGCCGAAGCTGAAAACCGTGTTTTCGAGAAAGACGCCCCTGCCTACTCCACCCGCACCGCCGGCCTGTTCACCGTGGCGTATTCGTATGCCGATGAACATCGTCTGGCGGCACCGGATCTGGCCAAAGTGGGCGAAGTGATCGGCCAACTGGTTCGTGATCTGGGCTGAGTGCCCCGCTTGACCGGCTGAGTGACGACTACGCCTGAGAGCGTGCCGAACAGATAACGAGTTATCTGTTCGGCACTTCGGCGTTAAAAGGGAGGCTTCTTACAGCTATATATCAGTATTCCCACAACCAGCTTATATAACTCCATTCCGTGTAACGGCAACAGCTTGCCGCAAGCAGACACTATTTGCCGAGATATGAAAAAACATTACACGTAGGAATATTGCGTAGGACATATCTTCCCGAACTCGAATACAAGATCGCAACGGTGTAGGAACAACCAATACATTAAATATGGCATTATCCTTGCTCTCCTGATTGAAAAAAACAGGAGTAATCGCTATGGAAATAAAAACAGAATCTGTCGCAGAACAACTCTCCTCCTACCGACCGGCATCCCTCGAAAGACTACCGGAAAACCGTTCAGGTCGGTTTGCAAACCTGTTGAACGATGCCATCACACAGACAGAGAAAAAACCCCCAGCCGCAGCACCCGCAACACTCGGCAATGCCCCGCTCGACTCGCTTCATGGATAGCATGACTATCGAACAACGCAGATCCAGTGTGGAGGATAAAGACTTCGTGCCTATGCCTGCGGCAATGGAACGTGCGCGAGGGATTTTCAAATGACCCATACCGACAATGTTTCGCCATTTCCTAATGTAACCCCATTGGGTTGTACAGCCTATGCGTTTACCTATTAACTATTCCGCGCAGTCTCACGCCAACTTGCTCACCTTACCGACGCCCTATCACCAATCCATCACACAACCGCCACATAACCGAAATGTAATCAGTCGACACTGCTCTCATGAGCCAAATTCTTAATGTCACCCTGATCACTGAAACCTTTACTCCCGAGATCAACGGCGTCGCCAATACCCTGGGGCGGCTGTGTGAAGGGTTGCGGTTGCGTGGGCATCGGGTCGAGCTGGTCCGGCCACGTCAGAACGACGAGATCGGCGCGGGCACTGCAGAGGATCTGCTGCTCTGCCGGGGCTGGCCGATACCGGGTTACCCGGGGTTGCAGTGGGGTCAGTCTTCGATGCACAAGCTGCTGCGGCGCTGGCAGCGGCGTCGGCCGGATGTGCTGTACATCGCCACGGAAGGGCCGCTGGGGCTCTCGGCACTGCGCGCAGCGCGGCGCCTGGGGATTGCGGTGATCAGTGGCTTCCATACCAACTTCCCGCAGTACACGCAGCAGTACGGCATGGGGTTCATCACCCGCTTGCTGACGCACTACCTGCGCTGGTTCCACAATCGCTCGCGCATGACGCTGGTGCCGAGCATCAGTCAGAAGGTCGAGCTGGAGCGGCGTGGCTTTGAGAGGATCGAGCTGTTGTCACGTGGCGTCGACAGTCAATTGTTCAGCCCGTCCAGACGCTCGCAGCCTTTGCGAGAGAATTGGGGTCTGCAACCCGATGATGTCGCGGTCCTGCATGTCGGCCGCCTTGCCCCCGAAAAAAACCTGAGCCTGCTCAAAGCCTGTTTCGAGGCGCTCAAGGACAGTTACCCGCAGCGTAATCTGAAATTGGTGGTCGTTGGCGACGGGCCTCAACGCGCGCAGCTGGAGCAGCAAATTCCGGAGGCGATTTTCTGCGGGACGCAGCGCGGCGAGGTGCTGGCGACGCACTATGCCTCGGCCGATATGTTTCTGTTTCCCAGCCTCACCGAAACCTTCGGCAATGTGGTTCTCGAAGCACTGGCCTCAGGCCTGGGGGTGGTCGCCTACGATGAAGCCGCAGCCGGGCAGCATATCCGCCATGGCCACAACGGTGCGTTGGCCATGCCGGGTGACGAGGCGGCGTTCATCGACGCGGCACGCTGGTTGCTGGAGGATAGTGAGACGCTGCGCCGCGTGCGTCTCAACGCCCGGCAGCATGCCAGCCGCCAGGGCTGGACAGCGGTCATCGATCAGTTCGAGCGTCAATTGCGCGAGGCCTGCCCGAGCCAGAACGCTGCAAGCGTCAAAGAGATCAGGTCGGTAGCCAGCAAGAAAATCAGACCAGTGTCGTCAGTGCGTCTCGACTGAAGGGCAGGATGTCCTGCTCGCGCCCCTCGCGCACTTTCAGTGCCCAATCAGGATCGACCAGCAGCGCGCGCCCCACCGCCACCAGATCGAACTCGTCGTTGCCCAGTCGCTTCAGCAGATTTTCCAGGCTGGCCGGTTGAGCGACCTTGTCGGTGTTGACCATGAATTGCAGGAACTCGCCGTCCAGTCCGACGCTGCCGACTGTGATGGTCGGTTTGCCGGTCAGCTTGCGCGTCCAGCCCGCCAGGTTCAGGTCGGAGCCTTCAAACTCAGGCTCCCAGAAACGCCGGGTAGAGCAATGAAATATATCCACACCTGCATCGGCCAGAGGCTGCAGGAACTCGCCCAGCGCCTCGGGCGTTTGCACCAGGCGCGCGGTGTAATCCTGCTGTTTCCATTGTGAGAAACGGAAAATGATCGGGTAGTCCGGGCCTACTGCGCCGCGCACGGCCTTGATCAGTTCGAGGGCAAACCGTGAGCGGTTGGCGAGGCTGCCGCCGTACTCGTCGCTGCGCTGATTGCTGCCCTCCCAAAAGAACTGATCGATCAGGTAACCATGAGCCCCATGAATTTCGACACCGTCCATGCCAATCGCCCTGGCATCGGCGGCAGCCTGGGCAAAGGCCGCTACGACCTCGTCGATGTCCTGCTTGCTCATGCCATGCACCAGCACCTGACCGTCCTTGACCTTCTCCATCGGCCCGTAGGCAGGCACGCTGCCGTCCGGCTCGGTGCCAGGACGGCGAACTGCGCCGACGTGCCAGAGTTGCGGGACGATCTTGCCGCCCTCCGCATGCACCGCCTCGACCACCTTGCGCCAGCCGGCAAGCGGCGCTTCGCCGAAAAACTGCGGGACATTCGGATAGCCGTTGGAGGCCTTGTGATTGACCGTCGTACCTTCGGTGATAATCAGCCCGACGCCTGCAGCAGCGCGCCGCCGGTAGTACTCGACGACCTTCGAGTTAGGCACGTGCCCTGGCGAGAACGAGCGGGTCATGGGCGCCATGACCACACGCGAGGACAGCTCCAGGCTGCCCAGACGGAAAGGCGTGAACAAGGCTTCTGCCGACATGCGCAACTCCTGTGAAATGGTCGATTGCCATCAGGCGCGCAGAATATCGCCGGGCGTCAGCAGTGGCCCAGTACTATTGATCTGGCTGATTTGAGTTCAGAAGCGACGAGCGCGCAAGAAAGCCGGGCGAATGCTAAATGCTACCCCGGCTCTACGATCAGCTTTGCGCCAGGGCCTTTTCGATGGCCTGGATCACCGCAGGATCATCCGGAGTGGTACGCGGAGAAAAACGTGCGCTTACACCGCCGTTCTTGCCAACCAGAAACTTTTCGAAGTTCCAGGTGATATCCCCGGGAAACTCGGCACCCTCGCCCGCCAGCAAACGGTAAAGCGAGTGCCGGTTGGGGCCGTTGACGTCGAGTTTTTCACCCAGCGTAAACGTCACGCCATAGTTGAGTTGGCAAAACTCGGCGATGTCTTGCTCGGTACCCGGTTCCTGCCCGGCAAACTGGTTGCACGGCAGACCCAGTATCTCCAGGCCCTGGTCCTTGTACTGCTGATAGAGGTTTTCAAGTGCCGCGTACTGCGGTGTCAGCCCGCATTTGGACGCGACGTTGACTACCAGAACCACTTTTTTTCTGAAATTCGCCAGCGGCAGTTCCTGGCCACCCAGCGCTTTCAATTTGATGTCGTGAAAAGCACTCATGAGAACCCCTTTTGAAACAAGTCGCCCCAGGCTACAACCCGAAAAAAGGCACCGTGACCGCACGCGTAACGAAAGTCGTCATCGCAGAACAGCCAGGGCGCCTTTTCAGTGCCTGAGCTTAGCAGCACAAATCAGTGTTGATGACCGCCTTCGCCGTGAACATGGCCGTGAGCCATTTCTTCTTCACTGGCATCACGGATGGCCACAACCTTCACGTCGAAGTTCAGGCGCTGACCCGCGAGCGGATGGTTGCCGTCAACAGTGACGTCGTCGCCATCCAGATCACGGATGGTCACGATCTGCATGCCGCCATCCGGGCCGGAAGCGTGAAACTGCATGCCGACTTCAAGCTTGTCGACGCCTTCGAACATGCTGCTGCTCAGGGTGCTGACCAGTTCGGCCGAGTACTCGCCGTAGGCGTCTTCGGGCTCGACGGCGACTTTCACCTGCTCGCCTACTTCCTTGCCTTCCAGTGCCTTTTCCAGGCCCGGGATGATGTTGCCTGCACCTTGCAGGTAAACCAGCGGCGCACCACCGGCAGAACTGTCGATGACCTCACCAGCGTCGTTGGTCAGGGTATAGTCAATGGAGACAGCCTTATTGGCGGCGATCGGCATGGGGACAAGACCTTTTGCTTAAGATTGAAGAACGGGCAAGTTTAACCAAGCAATCGCCCGAAAGCGAACGCAACTCTGACGGACGGCCCTGATTGGAAAGTTCAACCGTTATCGGTTTCAGCCAGGATGAAGAAGGGCACTGGATTGCGCTACTGTCCTGCGGCCACACTCAGCACCTGCGTCATCAGCCTCCCTGGCAGTCACGCGCCTGGGTACTGGATCCTGCACAGCGTCAACAGATGACCGGTAAAGCCTTTCTTTGCGGCTGGTGTGCGAACGCTGCGGATAACGATAGTCTTGCGGCAGAGAAATCGCGTTAGACGGTTTCCGGACTTTTTCGGTCGGCAGCGGTTCCCTATGTGCTGCGACCCTTGCACTGCTCAATCGAGAAGCCAGTATGCAGACTTTTTTTATCGCCCCCACTGACTTTGGCGTGGGGTTGACCTCCATCAGCCTGGGACTGGTGCGCACGCTGGAGCGCGCTGGTTTGAAAGTAGGCTTTTTCAAACCGATCGCCCAGCCACATCCCGGCGATCTGGGCCCCGAGCGCTCGACCGAACTGATGGCTCGCACCCATGGCCTCAAGCCGCCCAAGCCTCTGGGACTTGCGCATGTCGAGCGCATGCTCGGTGATGGTCAACTGGATGAACTGCTCGAAGAGATCATCAATCTTTATCAGCAGGCAGCTGTCGGCAAGGACGTGCTGGTCGTCGAAGGCATGGTCCCGACCCGCAGCGCGAGCTATGCCGCACGGGTCAATCTGCATTTGGCCAAGAGCCTGGATGCCGAAGTCATTCTGGTCTCTGCTCCGGAAAACGAAGTGCTCGCCGATCTGTCGGGCAGGGTCGAATTGCAGGCCCAGCTGTTTGGCGGCCCCAAGGATCCCAAGGTGCTGGGCGTGATACTCAACAAGGTGCGCACCGAAGAAAGCATGGAAGTCTTCGCCTCGCGCCTGAAAGAGCACTCCCCCTTGCTGCGCAGCGGCGACTTTCGCCTGCTGGGCTGCATTCCGTATCGCGCCGAACTCAACGCACCGCGTACCCGCGATGTGGCCGAGCTGCTCGGCGCGCAGGTGCTGAACGCAGGCGACTACGATCAGCGCCGCATGACCAGAATCATCATTTGTGCGCGGACCGTGCTCAATACGGTTCCACTGCTCAAGCCGGGGGTGCTGGTGGTGACGCCGGGCGACCGCGACGACATCATCCTGGCGGTGAGCCTTGCAGCCATAAACGGCGTACCGCTGGCCGGTCTGCTGCTGACCAGCGATACCGTGCCCGACCCACGCATCATGGAGCTGTGCCGCGGCGCACTGCAGGCGGGGCTGCCGGTGCTGTCGGTCAGCAGCGGTTCGTATGACACGGCCAATCGCCTGAATCAGTTGAACAAGGAAATCCCCATCGATGACCGCGAGCGCGCGGAAAACATCACCGATTTCGTTGCCAGTCATCTGGACGCCAACTGGCTGCACCAGCGCTGCGGTACACCCCGCGAGCTGCGCCTGTCGCCTGCGGTGTTTCGCTATCAGTTGATCCAGCGCGCGCAGGCGGCCAACAAGCGCATCGTGCTGCCTGAAGGCAACGAACCGCTGACCATTCAGGCTGCCGCCATCTGCCAGGCGCGCGGTATCGCGCGTTGCGTGTTGCTGGCCAGGCCCGAGGAAGTGCATGCCGTTGCGCAGGCGCACGGCATCGAGCTGCCGCAGGGGCTGGAAATTCTTGACCCGGACCTGATTCGTGAACGCTACGTTGCGCCGATGGTGGAACTGCGCAAAAGCAAAAGCCTGAACGCGCCCATGGCTGAGCAACAGCTCGAAGACCCGGTGGTGATCGGTACGGTGATGCTCGCGCTGGATGAGGTCGACGGGCTGGTGTCCGGCGTCATTCACTCCACCGCCAACACCATCCGCCCGGCCCTGCAACTGATCAAGACCGCGCCAGGCTGCACGCTGGTGTCTTCAGTGTTCTTCATGCTCTTTCCCGAGCAGGTGCTGATGTACGGCGACTGCATCATGAACCCGCATCCGAGTGCCAGCGAGCTGTCCGAGATTGCCTTGCAGAGCGCCGATTCGGCCACTGCGTTCGGCATCTCGCCGCGTGTGGCGATGATCAGCTATTCCAGCGGCAACTCGGCCAGCGGCGAAGAAGTCGAAAAGGTCCGCGAAGCGACGCAACTGGCACGCGAAACCCGCCGCGATCTATTGATCGACGGGCCGCTGCAGTATGATGCGGCCGCAAACGAACAGGTCGCCCGGCAGCTGGCTCCAGACAGCGCGGTCGCAGGACGCGCCAACGTGTTCGTGTTCCCCGACCTGAACACCGGCAATACCACGTACAAGGCGGTGCAACGCAGTGCCGACTGTGTGAGCCTCGGCCCGATGCTGCAGGGCCTGCGCAAACCGGTAAACGATCTGCCGCGCGGCGCGCAGGTCGACGACATTGTCTACACCATCGCGCTGACAGCCATACAGGCCGACACGCTGTCCTGATACCTGACCCGAGTGCCGCAGAGCAGTCTGCGGCTTCCGATAACTTGCGGAGCCATCTTCCTAATGGATTTCCTGCCTGCCCCGTTACGCGGCGTCATTGCCTCGCTGTTGCTGGCGCTGAACACCATCGTCTGCTGCACGGTGCTGTTCGCGGTCACGATCCTCAAGATCTGCCTGCCCTTCTCTGCGGCACAGCGCTTCACCGACTGGCTGATGAGCCACATCCATGAAACCTGGATCGGCAACAACAATGCCTGGATCAGACTGCTGTGCCACACCCGCTGGCACCTGAGCGGTCTGGAAGGGCTGGATTACCAGCACTCGTATCTGGTCACCAGCAATCACCAGAGCTGGGTCGACATCATGGTCTTGCAGTACGTGCTCAACCGACGTATTCGCCCCTTGAAGTTTTTCCTCAAGCAGGAGTTGATCTGGGTTCCAGTGATCGGTCTGGCGTGGTGGGCGCTGGGCTTTCCGTTCATGAAGCGCTACTCCAAGGCGTACCTTGCCAAACACCCAGAAAAGAAAGGCAAGGACCTGGAAACCACTCGCCGCACCTGCGCGAAGTTTCGCCATAACCCGGTGGGGATTTTCAACTTCGCAGAAGGCACGCGCTTCACGGCCGGCAAACACGCGCAACAGAACTCACCCTTCCGCCACCTGCTCAAACCCAAGGCCGGCGGCATTGCCTTCGTGCTCGATGCGATGGGCGAACAGCTGGAATCGATCATCAACGTGACCATCCACTACCCTGGCGGACAACCCGGCTACTGGGACCTGCTGTGCGGCAACGTGAAGGAAGTGGTCGCCCACTTCGAAGAGATCAAAATCCCGCAGCAGTTTCTAGGCAAAAATTACGACCAGGACGGCGAATACCGCCTGGAATTCCAGCAGTGGATCAATACGCTATGGGAAGAGAAAGACCGACTGCTGGACAGCCTGCATGAGCAGTATCCGGCGCCGCATTGATATTGACTTGTGGGAAGTGGAAGCGAGCTTGCTCGCGAAGAGGCCATCAAGGCCGCCGCAAGCCTGACGTTTCAGCCATCCATCGTGCCAATGCTCCGCGTTGGCATGCCGTTCTGGACGCTCTGCGTCCTCTTTGCGACGCAGAGCGTCGCGAACTGCATTGCCACGCTGGAGCGTGAGGAACGATGATCTCAACTATCGTGCTGATACTCTGCGTCCGCTGTCAGGTGGACGCAGCGGTGTCGATCAGTACTGCTGACCCGGAATCGGCTTGAGGTTGACCTCTACGCGACGGTTCTGGGCGCGGCCGTTGACGTCGGCGTTGCTGGCAATCGGTTGATCAGGCCCTGCACCGCGCACTGACAGGTGCGCTTGATCGACGCCCTGCGAGGTCAGGTAAGTCGCGACGCTCTGGGCGCGCTGTTGCGACAGGTCCATGTTGTGCTGGCGGCTGCCGGTGCTGTCGGTGTAACCGACGATTTCAATGTTGTTCTGGTTGAACTGCTTGAGCGAGCTGGCCAGATTGTTGAGCGGCGAATAGAAGCTGCTGGCAATGGCCGAAGAGTCCGTCGCGAACGTGATGTTACCCGGCATGATCAGTTTGATCTGGTCACCCTGACGCTGTACCTCGACACCGGTGTTGGCCATGCTCTCGCGCAGCGCAGCTTCCTGCTTGTCTGCGTAGTAGCCATAACCCGCCGATGCGGCACCTGCCACTGCTGCGCCAATCAGGGCACCCTTGCCGCGATGATTGTGATCGATGGCCGCGCCGGCTACCGCACCGGCCAATGCGCCGAGTCCGCCGTACTTGGCCGTTTTGCTCATACCACCGGAGCTTTGCGCCTGGCCTTGATTGTCATAGGGATTGGATGTTGCACAGCCGGAAAGCATGGCTACGGCGGTGGCAACAATGATCAAACGACGCGAGGTAAACATTCAGGTGCTCCTGGTTTTGACGAACGCTGGTAACCGGATTAGAGCATACCCGCTATCAAAAATTCCTTAACCCGTGCTGAACCGCCCGTCTTGCGGGCTTCTGCGCTCAGCGGCGCTCCTCGCGAATGTAGGGTTCGCCCAGCGCACCGGGCTGGCTGCTCGATTGACGCTTGCCGCTCGCCACCCAGACCATGACCAACAGGGTGACCGCATAGGGCGTCATCAAGACGAAATACTGAGGCAGGCGCACGCCGGTTGCCGCCAACTGCGGAATCAGCGCCTCGATACCGCCGAACAGCAAGGCACCGGCCAGCGCACGCCACGGCGACCAGCGCGCGAAGATCACCAGTGAAACCGCGATCCAGCCGCGTCCGCCGGTCATGTCGGCGATCCACATCTTGGTGCTGAGCACGGCAATGAAACCGCCGGCCAGCCCCATCAACGCGGAGCCGGCGACAATCGCCGCCAGGCGGTAACCGAGCACGGAAATACCTGCGGCATCGGCGGCCTGCGGGTTCTCGCCCACCGCGCGCAAACGCAGCCCGGTGCGCGTGCGATCGAGCAGCCAGACCACCGCGATGAAAATCACCACGGTCAGGTACACCAGCGGGTTCTGCACAAATACCCGGCCCACCACGGGCAGCTCGGACAACGGCCACAGCTCGACCGCCTGAAGGCCGCTGACCGGACGGTTGGTCCAGCCCAGCAGCGTGCCCAGCAGCCCGGTCAAGCCCTGACAAAAGAACACCAGCGCCAGCCCGGCGATCACCTGGTTGATCCGCAACACCAGCACCATCAGCGCAAACAGCAACGACACCAGACCTGCCGCCGCCATCGACGCCAGCAGCGAAAGGCCCGGCGAGCCGAGGCTCAACTGCATACCGATGCCCGCCAGTGCGCCGACCAGCATCAGCCCTTCGACGCCCAGCGCCAGTACACCGCTGCGCTCGATGAGGATCAGGCCCAGCGCTGCCAGGGCGAACGGCACGGCAAAATCCGGTGCGCTGCCCAGCCAGTGGGAAATAAGCTCCATCAACGTTCTCCTGCCTGAATGCGTCGCAGGCGATGGCGGATGAAAAAGTCCGACGACGCGACGCAGATCACCAGAATCGCCTGGATCAGTTGCACCATCGAAAACGGAATCTGATAGAACACCTGCAGGTTGCGCCCGGCCACGAACAGCATGGCGATCAGCAACGCGACCACGGTGGCGGCCACCGGGTTGTTGCGGGCCAGAAAGGCGATGAGAATCCCGGAAAAACCGTAGCCCTGATAGAACGATTGAGTAAGGCGCCCTTCCTGCCCCGAGGTCACGACAAAACCTGCAAGCCCGGCCAGCGCGCCCGACAGCAGCACGGTGCCGATGATCATCTTGCGCACCGGTACGCCCACCGCTCCGGCAACTTTCGGGTTGGCATCGACAAAGCGCAGGTACAGCCCGGCCCGCGAAACACCGACGAACCACAGGGTCAGACCAGTGACCAGCAGCGCCAGAGGGATCGCCGCGTTATACCCGGCAAACAGGTCGGGCAGCCGCTCGAAGCTCTGGAACGCGGGGGAATAGGGAAAGTTGTCGCGCGGGTCCTTCCAACTGCCGTACACCAGGTGCAGGAGGAAATTGGCGGCGATGTAATTGAGCATCAGCGTCGAGATGATCTCGTTGACCTGCCACTTGAGCTTCAGCAGCACCGGCCCCAGGCTCCACAACAATCCGCAGATCACGGCTGCCGCCATCATCAGCGGCAGACGCAAAGCCTCCGGGCCCACCTGAAACAGCGAAATCGCCGTGGCGCCAATCGCGCCCCAGATCATCTGGCCTTCCAGCCCCAGGTTCCAGAAACGCGCCCGAAACGCCATGCACCCGGCGAGCCCGACCATGATCATCGGCGATGCCTGAAACAGCACTGCCTTGAAGTTTTGCGCATCGAACACCGTCTGCACGACGAACTCGTTGAGCAGCTCGTCAGCAGGCACGCCGGCAAGAATCAGAATCACGGTGCAGATCGTCAGTCCGATCAGCAACGCCAGAGCAATGATCAGCGCCTGCAATAGCCAGCCGGTCTGCTGACGAAGCTCCAGGGTGTAGCGCCGCGCCAGCAAGGGTTGCCGTGCGGATGTCATCGGTTGTACTGATTCAGTCATGGCTCACCATCGCTTTGCCGATGGCTTGCCGGTCGGCAGGGTGCGCGAACTCGGCGACGATGCGCCCGCCGTTCATCACGCCGACACGGTCAGCCAGGGCCAATACCTCGTCCAGATCCTCGCTGATCACCAGCACCGCAGCACCCGCGTCCCGTGCTGCTCGCAAACGGGCGTGCACCGCTTGGGTGGCACGCACATCCAGGCCGCGGCTCGGGCTGTGCACCAGCACCAATTGCGGGTCGCGGCTGAATTCGCGGGCGATCACCAGTTTCTGTGCGTTGCCTCCCGACAACAGCGCAGCTTTCTGATCGAGAGAGCGCACGCCTTGTACGTCGAAGTCCGCCACGGCGCGCTGTGCATCCTGTTTCAGGCGCTTGTAGCCCAGACGCCAGAAAGAGCCGTACTGCCCGCTGTGGATATTGCCGATAGCAAAGTTCTCGGCCACCGACAGCGACCCGGCCAGCGCCGCGCCGTAGCGGTCGGCCGGGATCGAGGCGATGCGCAACTGCCGACGCTGATCGGCCGACGCGTCGCGCAAATCGCCAAACCCGGCCATGTGGATTTCACCCTCGGTCGCTTGCGCCAGCCCCATCAGCGCGTTGGCCAGCTCGGCCTGACCATTGCCACCCACGCCTGCGATGCCGTAAATCTGCCCGGCGTGCAGGGTCAGGTTGACGCCGTTGAGCGTACTGCTGCCGACGCTGCGCAACTCTTTGACCTGCAAACGCACCTCACCGGGTGTCGCCGGTTGATGCTCGGCAACCGGCACCGATTCGCCCACAGTCAACTGCACCAGTTGCTCGACGCTGACACGCTGCGGATCAAGGGTCTGTATCGTGCGCCCGCCGCGCATGACCGTTACCCGGTCGGCATAGCGTTTGACGTCAGCCATCTTGTGCGTAACCAGAACCACCGCCGCACCCTGCCGGGCGAATGCCTGAACGGTCAGCAGCAGACGCTCGGCTTCCTGATCGGTCAGCACTGCCGTCGGCTCGTCGAGGATCAGAATCCGCGCACCGGCCAGCAGCACCTTGAGAATCTCGACGCGCTGCTGCTCGGCGACCGACAGGCTGTCGACGGTGCGCGCCGGGTCAATCGCAAAACCCAGCGTCTCGGCCTTGCCGACAATTTCCTGTTCCAGCGCACGCAGCCGCTTGCGATAGCTGCCTTCACCGGGTTGCTCGGGCAGTGCCAGGAGAATGTTCTGCGCCACCGTGAACGGTTTCACCAGCTTGAAGTGCTGGTGAACCATGCCGATCCGGTAGCGGCTGGCGTCCCTCGGGCCCTGAAGCTGAACCGGATTGTCGTCCAGCAGCAGGGTGCCGGTTTCCGGTGCATACAGCCCGGCGGCGATGTTCATCAGCGAGGACTTGCCTGCACCGTTCTCGCCCAGCAGCGCGTGCACTTCCCCCCAACAGGCGGTGAAGTCGGCGTCGATCAGCGCCTTGAAGCCATCGAACGATTTGCTGATGCCGGTGAGTTGCAGCGCATTGACCTGACTCATTGCTGAGTCTTCACGCCTTCGACGAACCAGTCCATTTTCCACAGATCCGGGTCAGACAACTGCTGACCGGCCGCCACCCGCTCCTTGCCGTCACGATCGGCCAGCGGGCCGCTGTAGATGATTTTCCGGCCGGCCAGCAGCTCGGCGCGCTCGGCCTCGATCTTCTTGCGGTCCTCATCGGAAATGATCGTGTCCGCAGTCAGCTTGATATCGGTACCGCCCTGCTGCATCGACAGCAGCGCGCCGTTGGCGGGCGGCGTCCAGTTGCCGGCAATGATGTTCTTCAGCTCAGGCCCGAGGAAGCGATCCCAGACCCACAGCGAAGAACAGACCGTCGCCTTGGGGGCGAACTCGCTCAGGTCGCGATGGTGGCCGGTGCCATGAATGCCGCGCTCCTGAGCGACGATCTGCGGTGTCGGGCTGTCGACGTGCTGACCGACCACGTCGGCACCATTGTCGATCAGCGCCATGGTTGCTGCGCGTTCCTTGACCGGGTCGTTCCAGGCACCGGTATAGACCACGGTGACGGTGGCCTTCGGATTGATCTGCCGGGCGCCCAGTTCATAGGCGTTGATAGTCCAGTTGACCTGGCCGAACGGGTTGGCGGCGACAAACCCCAGCTTGCCGGTCTTCGAGGCCGCGCCTGCGGCCATACCGCACAGGTACTGGCTCTCGTAGGTACGCCCGTAAAACGATTCGAGGTTGGGTGCATTGGTGGTGCCCGAGCCATTCAGGAACGCGACTTTCGGGTATTTCCTGGCCAGTGCAAGAAAGGTGTCGGAGTAACCGAATGCAGTGCCGACGATGATGTTGGCACCGCGTGCGATGAGTCGGTCGACCACCGGCGTAATCGCCGCAGCGTTCTCGGGCACGCTCTCGACGTACTGGATTTTTGTGTCCAGATCCTTCTCCAGCTTCACGCGCGCTTCGTCGAAGGCCTGAGTCCAGCCGCCATCATTGCGCGGGCTGATATACACCATGGCGATTTTCGGCTTCCCTTCGAGGGTCAACCCTTCAGCCTGAGCAAGGCTGACCGCTCCCAACGCTACGGCCGCACACAATGTCCCGGGCAACAGTTTCTTGTACATAGACGTTTTCCTGAGGGTAATGGCCGATGAGGACCGCACAGGCAGGCATTAGCAGCATCCATGCCAGTACAGGAAAAGCGCTATGGAACAACGACCTGACGCCATCGAGATGAATAAAGCAGATCAAATGGTCTGAATCGGAGCACTTGGTTTGTGCAGGACGCCCGCGCACTGCGCGAGCGGGGTGCGCGGGTCAGGTCCGGCGAGGTCCATTCACGCCTTGCGCGGCAGGATCCCGTCCAGAACCATGCTGCGCAGGCTCGTCAGCACCTCGTCGAAAAACGCCGGATCATCCAGGGTCTTGCCGGTCACGGCCTCGACCTGAGTACGGAAGTCGGCGTAATGCTGGGTGGTCGCCCATAGCGTAAAAATCAGGTGGTGCGGATTGATGGGCGCCAGCTGACCGCTGTCGATCCAGTGCTGAATCACCGCCACCTTGGCCTGCACCGTGTCACGCAACGGGTGCTGCAACTCGCCCTGAATCAGCGGTGCGCCTTGCATCACTTCCATGCAGAACAGCCGGGATTCGGCCGGGTGATCGCGGGACATCTCCAGCTTGGCCTTGATGTAGGCGCTGATCGCCTGCACCGGCTCCTTGTCGGCGGTGAAGTGCACCAGCGGGCTCAGCCATACCTCGAGCAGCTGGCGCAGCACGTTCAGGTACAGGTCGTCCTTGCTGCTGAAGTAATACAGCAGGTTGGTCTTGGAGACATCCGCCAGGCTCGCGACCTGATCCAGGCTGCTGCCATGCACGCCGTAGCGGGAAAATATCTCCAGCGCCGCATCGAGAATCAGCGTGCGCTTGCCTTCCATCAGGCGCATGCGCCGCTTCAGGGACGTCGCACTGGGTTCGCGGGTCGTCTTGACCACAGTCTCTGGCTTGGCCTTGCGTACGCGTTTGTTCGCCGGGTCAGCCAGGGGAGGTTTCTTGTTCACGCACATCCATCCAGTGATGCCGAAATGAGCGGGCATCTTAACGGGCGCAGCTGTTTTGTCGATACGGATTGCCTGCGCCGTCCGCCCTGCCCCATCTGCGTGCGCCGCGCACAAACCAAGTGCTCTGATTCGGACCAAATGGTCTGAAACAAACAGTAAAAATTCACAAGCTATTGAATAAAAACAATAAAAATTTATGGCCCGCTTAATGCAAAAGCTTATTGAGAGACGATTGAAAGGCGATTCAAGTGCCGCCAGTCGCGCTTTGGCACGCATCGACCCACGCAGAGAGGCCTCATATGGACATTGGAATCTTCATCCCCATCGGCAATAACGGCTGGCTGATTTCCAGCAATGCTCCGCAGTACATGCCGACCTTCGAGCTGAACAAACAGATCGTGCAGAAGGCCGAGGGCTATGGCTTCGACTTTGCGCTGTCGATGATCAAACTGCGTGGCTTCGGCGGCAAGACGCAGTTCTGGGAACACAACCTGGAGTCGTTCACGCTGATGGCCGGCCTGGCCGCAGTCACCAGCCGGATCCAGCTGTTCGCCACCGTTGCCACCCTGACCATCCCGCCCGCCATTGCCGCGCGCATGGCCTCGACCATCGACTCGATCTCCAATGGCCGCTTCGGGATCAACCTCGTCACCGGCTGGCAGAAGCCGGAATACGAGCAGATGGGGCTGTGGCCGGGCGACGAGTTCTTCCACACCCGCTATGAATACCTGGCCGAGTACGCTCAGGTTCTGCGCGACCTGTGGGCCACCGGCAGCAGCGACTTCAAGGGCGAACATTTCAGCATGCAGGACTGCCGCGTCAGCCCTCGCCCACAGGCCGACATGAAGCTGATCTGCGCCGGTCAAAGTGAAGCGGGCATGGCGTTCTCGGCGCAATACGCCGACTACAACTTCTGCTTCGGCAAAGGCGTCAACACGCCCACGGCCTTCGCGCCAACCGCACAGAAACTGCTCGAAGCCAATGAAAAGACCGGCCGCAATGTCACCTCCTGCGTGCTGTTCATGATCATCGCCGACGATACCGACGAAGCCGCACGCGCTCGCTGGGAGCACATCAAGGACGGTGCCGACGAAGAAGCCATTGCCTGGCTGAGCGAAAAAGGCTCGGCGGATAAAAGTGCCGGCTCCAACCTGCGACAGATGGCCGACCCGACCTCGGCGGTCAACATCAACATGGGCACGCTGGTGGGCTCGTGGGCCACGGTGGCGAGAATGCTCGACGAGGTGGCCAGTGTGCCGGGGACTCAGGGCGTAATGCTGACGTTCGATGATTTCGTCAAAGGGGTCGAGGATTTCGGCGAGAAGATCCAGCCACTGATGACCAGCCGCAAGCACATCGCGCAGCTCAGGGAGGTGGTCTGATGACAACCCCGACAACCGTCGCAGGCGTTGACCTGCCGGACCTGCAGCCCGCCCGCGAGCTGCCCGCCCGTCCCGAGCCGCTGCGCATGAAACCCGGCGAAACCGCGCTGGTGGTGGTCGACATGCAGAACGCCTACGCCTCGCTCGGTGGGTATCTGGACCTGGCCGGGTTCGATGTCAGCAGCACCGGGCCGGTTATCGCCAATATCAACAAGGCCTGTACCGCCGCGCGTGCAGCAGGCATTCCGGTGATCTTTTTCCAGAATGGCTGGGACCCGGCCTATGTCGAAGCCGGAGGCCCCGGCTCACCGAACTGGCACAAGTCCAACGCCCTGAAAACCATGCGCAAGCGCCCGGAGCTCGAAGGGCAACTGCTGGCCAAGGGCGGTTGGGATTACCAGCTGGTAGACGAACTGACGCCACAGCCTGGCGACATCGTGGTGCCGAAAATCCGCTACAGCGGCTTCTTCAATTCCAGCTTCGACAGCGTGCTGCGCAGCCGCGGCATTCGCAACCTGGTGTTCACCGGCATCGCCACCAATGTCTGTGTCGAGTCGACCCTGCGCGACGGCTTTCACCTGGAATATTTCGGCGTGGTGCTGGCTGACGCGACCCATCAGGCAGGCCCCGAATTCGCTCAGCAAGCCGCGCTGTTCAACATCGAAACCTTCTTTGGCTGGGTTTCCAGCGTCGATGACTTCTGCACCACTTTCAGCCCTGTCGGGCAACCTTCGTGAGGACACCAGCATGACCAAGAAAGCGATCATCCCTGCCGGCACCAGCAAACCCATCGCGCCGTTCGTACCGGGCTCCATGGCCGACGGCGTGCTCTATGTCGCGGGCACGCTGCCGTTCGACAAGGACAACAACGTGGTACACGTCGGCGACGCCACTGCGCAGACCCGTCACGTGCTGGAAGCCATCAAAAGTGTGGTCGAGACCGCGGGCGGGACGCTGGACGATGTCACCTTCAACATGATCATGATTCGTGACTGGGCCGACTACGCCAAGGTCAACGAGGTGTATGCCGAGTATTTCGCGGGCGAGAAGCCAGCCCGTTACTGCATCCAGTGCGGTCTGGTCAAACCCGAGGCGCTGATCGAAATCGCCAGCATCGCCCACATCGGCTGAATCGCGACCGTGGGCAGTTGACGCCCACCCGGAGAAAACCCATGTTCCATGAGTTTCATGCCTGCCAGCATGCCGATGCACCGACCCTGGTGCTCAGTTCCGGGCTGGGCGGGTCTGGCCGCTACTGGGCGGATGACCTGGCGCTGCTGACCCGCGATTACCATGTGCTGGTCTATGACCATGCCGGAACCGGACGCAGCCCTGCGGTGCTGCCGACGGATTATTCGATCCGGCACATGGCTATCGAGTTGCTGGCCCTGCTCGACTCACTCGATATCCAGCGCTGCCATTTCATGGGCCATGCACTGGGCGGCCTGGTGGGTCTGGAACTGGCCCTGCTGCGCCCGGAACTGCTGCAAAGCCAGGTACTGATCAATGCCTGGAGCAGTCCGAACCCGCACAGCGCGCGCTGCTTTTCAGTGCGCAAAAAACTGCTGTTGAACAGCGGACCGGAGGCCTACGTACAGGCTCAGGCGCTGTTCCTCTACCCGGCAGACTGGATCGCCGCCAACGGCCCGCGGCTGGCCGACGACGAAGCCCACGCTCTGGCGCATTTCCCCGACACCGACAACCTGCTACGGCGCATCCATGCGCTGGAAACCTTCGACGTGGCGGCCGATCTTTCACGCATTCACACCCCGACCCTGCTGATTGCCAACCGCGACGACATGCTGGTGCCCTGGCAGCAATCCCGGCACCTGGCCAACGCCCTGCCGAATGCAACGCTGGTGCTGCTGGAATATGGCGGCCATGCCTCGAACATTACCGATCCACTGCCCTTCCAACGCGCCCTGCGTGCTTTTCTCAGCACACAACCCTGACACACAACCCTGAAAGGACTCTTCCAATGCCTACCTCCTCTGCAACTCCCGCCATTCTGCCCATCGCCGCTGTCAGCCAGCTGGCGTTTCGCGATGCGATGTCCGGCCTGGCCGCCGCCGTCAACCTCATCACCACCGACGGCCCTGGCGGACGCGCCGGCTTTACCGCGACCGCCGTGTGCAGCGTGACGGATCAACCGCCGACGCTGCTGGTCTGTATCAACCGCAGTGCGTCGGTGTATGACGCCTTCATCGAGAACGGCACGTTGTGCGTGAATACGCTGGGCAACGGTCAGCAGGACTTGTCCAACCTGTTCGGCGGCAAGAGCTCCCAGCAGGAGCGCTTTGCCTGCGGGCAGTGGGAGGCCGGCGTGACCGGCGCACCGGTCCTGGACAGTGCAAAACTGGCGCTCGACTGCAAAGTGAGCCAGTCAGTCAGCGTCGGCACGCATGACATTCTGTTCTGCGAGGTGGTGGATATCAGGCATCAGAGCGGTGCAGATGCATTGGTCTACTTCGGCCGTCGCTATCATCACCTGCCGAGCGAAACGCCAGCGGCCTGAGGGCTTTGCCGGTTGACTGGCGGACTTGCAGAATGAACCAGCCAGAATGAGCCCGCCGGAATGTACCAAATAGACATGATTTTTTGCGACAGCTCCGTATACTGGCACTGTGAGATCAGAACAATCCTTGCAGTCAACGAGGTGAAGTCATGTCGATCAACAGCGCCTGCATTCTGCTGATAGCCGCCAGCAGTCCATCGTATGCTCGTTGCGCTTACCCGCCACCTGGCATGCCTATGCACGCAGGTGGCTGAGCATGCTGAAGAAAATACCGGTGGCTGATCTTGCCCTGGGCATGTACATCCATAAGATCTGCCGCCGCTGGAGCAATGACCCATTCTGGATAGGCCTGGTCGAAGTCATACTCGATGACGTTGAAGTGCTCGAGCGCATTCAGCAATCAGGTACCAAAGAAGTCTGGATCGAAACCGGCAAAAGCCGCGTCCTGGCCCCCCGGCCCTCAGCGCCATCGGCCAGCGACGATACAACGCCGGCCAGCCTCGAAAAGGAAATGCTGCGCGCCAGGCTGATCTGCGGACGGGCCAGGGATGCGGTCATGTGCATGTTTACCGAAGCGCGCATGGGCCGGGCCATGGATGTCGACAATGTGCAGTTGCTAGTGGAGGAAATCTCCAACTCGATCCTGCGCCATCCGCACGCGCTGATCAGCCTGTCACGCCTGAAAACGTCCGACGAGTACACCTACATGCACTCGGTGGCGGTCTGCGCGTTGATGGTCGCGCTGGCCAAACGCATGGGCATGCCTGACGATCAGGTCCGTGAGGCTGGCGTGGCCGGGCTGATGCACGATGTCGGCAAAATGATGATTGCCCCGGCGGTGCTCAACAAACCGGGCCGCCTGACCCGCGACGAATTCGAGATCATGAAGGCCCACCCCGAACTGGGCGTGAAGATCCTCATGGACACGCAGCCCGTGGCCGCGTCGGTGATTGACGTCTGCCTGCATCACCACGAAAAGGTCGACGGCTCGGGCTACCCGCACGGCCTGAAAGGCGACCAGATCAGCATCTTCGCGCGCATGGGCGCGGTCTGCGACGTGTATGACGCCATCACCTCCGACCGCCCCTACAAAAAGGGCTGGGGCGTTGCCCATTCGATTCGCGAGATGGCGTCGTGGAAGGGACATTTTGACGACGTGGTGTTTCAAAGCTTCGTCAAGACCGTGGGTATTTACCCGATCGGCACACTGGTACGCCTGGAAAGCGGGCGCCTCGGCGTGGTGGTCGAACAAGGTCAAGCGTCGCTGTTGAAACCGAAAGTGAAGGTTTTCATGTCAGCGCGCACCGGCAAGACGTTCGCCGCACAAGTCATCGACCTGGACTGCCCTTCCGACCCGGACAGGATCGCCAGAATCGAAAAAACCACCGATTGGGGGCTGGAAGAAGTCGATACGCTGTGGGCGGGCAGCCCGGCCTGAGTGCCCCGGTGAACGCCGTTGACGTCAACCCAGCAAGCCCAGTGTCTTGGCCCGCGCCACCGCTTGAGTGCGACGCTCGACCCCCAGTTTGCTGTTGATGTGACTGGCGTGAGTCTTGACGGTGTGCAGGGAGATGAACAGCTGCTCGCTGATTTCCTGATTGGAACAGCCCTGTGCAATCAGTTGCAGCACACCCAGTTCGCGCACGCTGAGGCAATCGCCGCCATGTGCCGCCTCGGGCGACGGCGTGCAACAGGCCGGAAGCTTTTCCAGCAATGCAGCTTGAACCCGGCAGGGTGGCAGTTGCACAAGTTGCTCATGCAGCCACTCGGGGTGCTCGCCCAGCAGCGCCTTGAACGGCATCAATGCACCGCCGGACGCTGCGGGCAGGCTGCGCAGCAACAATGCCCGCGCCTCGTCGCGTCGCGCCTGACTCAGCAGCAAGCCGATCTGCTGGCTCATGGCGATCAGCCCAAGCAGTTTTGCCCCCACCTCCTGAGCGCGCCGCTCGAGCGCCTGCAAGCGCTGCTCGCAGGCAACGCCGTCACCCTGCTGTCGTTCGAGTACGGCACGCTGCAACTCAATGTGTTGCGGCAGTTGCGGATGGCACTCGGGGGCCGCAGCACCGAGACCGCCGTTGTAGGTCTGCGTCAGGCGCAGCAGCCACGCTTCGGCAAGGTCCATGCGCCCCTGCAACAGCCACAGCTCGCATTTGACCAAGGTAATCATCGCTAGGTAGTAGATCGGCGGCACGTCCCAGATGTGCATCAGCCGTTCGGCCTCGGCGAGTTCGGCGAAGGCTTCGGCAAACCGCCCGGCACAGCCTTCCATGGTGGCGATCACGCAATGACCGATCAGCACACTGATGTCGCGACAGGCGCGCGCCTCGGCCAGACCGGCCAGCAATAACACCCGCCCTTCGTCCATCTGCAGACGCAGGGTCAGCAGGTAGCCTTCATACAGCATCAGGCGCGCGCGGACCGCGTAGAGCCGAACGGTGGACAAGCCTTTGAGGCGTTGCTGCCCCTGCCGCACTTCCTCGAGCGCGCGAAGAATTTCGCCACGCGCCTGCAGAACTCTGGCGCGGTCGTAATGCGCCAGCGCCTCGAACAACGGATTGGCGACCCGCTGCGCCAGCTCCAGCGCATCGCGATTCAACACGCGGGCGCGCCACAGATCACCGCTGGCGACCGCGAGGTTGGCCAGTGTCGACAGGCACACCAGCCGCTGGCCATAGCGTTTTTCCGGCAGGCTCAGCAGGGCTTCGGTGCAATAATGTTGAGTCTTTTCACTGTCTCCGCGGCCACGGGCGATGATGCCGCTGAGCGCCAGCCATTGGGCGAGCATGGATTTCTGAGCGGTTGCCGAGGGCGCCGGCAGAAAGCGGCTCAGTTGATTGGCCAGCTCTTCGGCGGCATCCAGCTGGCAGGCCAGCCCCAGCGCCCAGGCGTAGAGCACGATCAGGCGTGGCGTGCTGGTCAGCAGGTCGTCCGGCAAGTCCATCTTCCAGCGCAGCAACATGCCGACATTCTGTTCGGCCAGCAGCTGTTCTTCGGAGAGGTTCTGCACCAGATTGGCGGCCACATCCAGATGCCCGGCGCGCAACGCCTGCTCCACGGCTTCATCCAGTTGGCCCTGAGCGCTGAACCAGCGGCAGGCATTCAGGTGCAGGCGGGTCGGTGGTGCACCGGCCGCCTGCCGAGCGCGCAACAGATCGGAAAACAGATGGTGATAGCGAAACCAGTGGCCCTGCTCGTCCAGCGGTACCAGAAAGACCTGATGCGCCTGCAGATAACCCAGCATCCCGGCGCTGTCGTGACCATCCCGCGCGGCGTCGCACAGCTCGGCGCAAAAACGCTCCAAGCAGGCGGTGTCGTAGAGAAACGCCTGAACATCGGCCGGCAGGCAGTCGATCACTTCTTCCAGCAGGTACTCGCGAATCAGCACCTCACTGCCGCGCAGCGTCTGGGGCAAGGCGCTTTCATCACCGGCTTCGGACGCCGCCAGCAACCAGAAGCGCAGCCCGGCGACCCAGCCTTCGCTGCGCTGAATCAGGCTTTGCAACGCCTCGCTGTCGAGCGATCCGCTGTGCCGCTCCAGCACTGCCATGGATTCGGCGTGCGTGAGGCGCAGGTCCTGTTCGTTGATTTCCAGCAACTGCCGCGTCAGACGCAAGCGTGCCAGATGCCAGTCCGGGCGCTGCCGGCTGGTCACCATGACCACCAGCCCGGCCGGTAGATGGTTGAGAAGGAACTGCAGGCAGCGATCGAGTACCGGCCCCTGGGCCAGATGATAGTCATCGAGCACCAGCAACAGCGGCTTGCTCAGCATCAGGTGCATGGCCAACTCGTCGAGCAGGCCGTCGAGCCACTCCTCGAAGGCAAACGGCTGGTGGCGCTGGCGCATCTTCAGCAAAGCCATCGCCTGAGTACCCAGTTGCGGGAAGAACTGTTGAAGGCTGGCCAGCAAACGCTCGAGAAAACGACCCGGGTCGCTGTCCCGCGCGCTCAGACCCAGCCATACGTTTTGCCAGTTGTCCGGCAACCCCTGACAGAACTCGACAGCCAGCGAACTCTTGCCGAACCCGGCCGGGGCGCAGACCAGCAGCAGTCGGCCGCCAAGCCCGGCATCGAGACGCTGACACAGGCGCGCACGGGGAACATAACCCTCAGGCAGAGGTGGACGGAAAAACCGCCCTTCCAACGCAGGAATCGCGCCGTCTGCAAACCCTTGCATTCGGGACAGATCAGTCATGGCCGGCTCGTGTAGGAATCGTTGTTTCGGCATCGCGGTGTTCGGAGACTAGCGGGTAAATCGCTACTTTTGAAAGGCCATCACCGAAAAGACTGTAACAAAATTCCTACAGCTTATAAGGCCACTTCCCACAACTGAAAAGGCCCCGATCAAGGGGCTCTTCAGGCGCACAAGGCAGGCGCGGCGCTACAGCGTGTATCGGTCAGGTATCAACGAACCCCTTCCTGACGCAGCGCGTTGGGGGTGAAGTCGCTGGTGCCGGCCGTGAAGCCGAACTCGTAGGCCTTCTTCTCTTCGTTTTTCATGCCCAACGCCACGTAGCGACCCGATTGCAGGTCGTACAGCGTCTCTACCGCGTACCACGGTACTTGCTTGTCGTAGTAGTTTTCCGAGTGCGCCTCGGCCACGCGCCACAGCTGACCACGCCCGTCGTAATGGTCGATGACGGCGGCCTGCCAGGTGTCTTCATCGATGAAGAAGTCACGCTTGGCATAGATATGACGCTGCCCTTCCTTGAGGGTGGCGGTCACGTGCCAGACGCGGCGCAGCTCGTAGCGGGTCAGGTCCTGGTTGATATGGCCGGCCTTGATGATGTCGGCGTACTTGAGCGTCGGATCGTCCAGCTTGTGGCTGTTGGCGGCGATGTACATTTCCTGCTTGCCGATCAGTTTCCAGTCATAGCGATCCGGCGCGCCGTTGTACATGTCAAGGTTGTCGGAAGTGCGCAGGCCGTCGGAGGCAGTACCGGGGCCGTCGTAGGACACCTGCGGCGCACGACGCACGCGGCGCTGACCGGCGTTGTACAGCCACGCCGAGCGTGGTTCGGCCACTTGGTCCAGGGTTTCATGCACCAGCAACACGCCACCGGCCAGACGCGCCGGAGCGGTGACTTCCTGCTTGAAGTAGAACAGCACGTTGCCCGGATTTTTCGGGTCGAAATCCCTCATCTTGTCGCGAAACACGAACTGATCGGAGAAATACACCAGGCTGTAAGAGCCGTTGGGCTGTGGCGTGGCCTGGGTGACCAGACGCTTGACGCTGCCGCCGCGGTAGCGGGTGATGTGGTTCCAGATGACCTCGACGCCACTGGCCGGGATCGGGAACGGAATGGCCGTATCGAAGTTTTCCAGGCCACTGCCGCCACCGACCAGCTTGCTGGTGGTGGCGTTTTTTTTGATCGCGGCGAACACGTCATCCGGCACGGTGGCACCGCGATGGGTCGGGTAGACCGGAATCCGGTAGCTGTCCGGGTAGCGCTTGAACATCGCGTATTGGCCCGGCGCCAGCTTGTCCTTGTACTGCTCGACGTTGGCCGCGGTGATGATGAACAGCGGTTTTTCACTGGCGTACGGGTTGGCAAGAAAACCCTTGCTGTCCACCGCCCCGGCGTTTTTCGGCATCGGGCTCCAGGCCGGGATGGTGTTGGCCGCATTACCGGCCTTTTCCGCGCCCATCGGCGTCAGCGAGGTGCCCAGCTTTGCCGCTTCGGACTCGGACACCGCCGCCATCACACCCGTCGCCAGCAGCGACATACACAGAACCCCGACCTGCAACAGATTTTTTGTTATTTTCATGTTCATCGTCATCCTGAAAACCATGTTCTTAGAAGTTCATGCCGAAGCTCAGCGCCACGAAGTCCCGGTCATCGACCGTGGTGTACTTGCCATCAAAGAAGTTGGTGTAGGAAAGGTTCGCGGTGTAGGTGTTCTGGTACTCGGCATCGAGCCCCAGGCTGACCGCCTTGCGCCCCTCTTCGAAGTTGCCGCCTGGGCCGGGTGAATAGCCTTTGACGTCATGCGACCAGGCCACGCTCGGCTTGAGGTTGACCCCGGCGAACACGCTGTTGTAATCCCAGATAGCGCGGGCGCGGTAACCCCAGGAGTTGGCCGTGGTAAAGCCGTCGTCTTCGCAATAGCGGGTCAGGTTGTTCTGCTCGGCACCGGTCAGCGTGCCGGCGTTCAACGTTGCGCATTGACCGCCAGGCAGCGGCCCGGGGCCGTACACCGGATCGCGGCCGTAACGGATTTTGGAGGTGCTTTCGAGCCCGCCCACGTGCGTCCAGCCCACTTCACCGACCACCGTCAGACGCTCGGCGCCCATGACCTGATCGAAGAACTGGGTAAATGTGGTCTGCATCTGGGTGATTTCTTTGCGGCGATAACCGGCTTGATCCGTATTCGGCTGCCCGCTGAGCAGCGACACGTTGGGATTGAGCGGCGAAATGCCCGAATAGAGGATGTCGGTGGTATTGACCTGAATCGGCGCGTTGGGGCGGTAGCTGATCTCGCCGCTCCAGGCCGTGCCGGTGGGCAGCGTGGTCGAGAAGCTCAGGCCGTACAGACGAATGTCTTCGGGGTATTCGACGTAGTAACTGGAGTTACCCGCCACCACCACCGGCAGCAGGCTGGGGGCCAGCGCGGCGGCAGTGCTGGCAGGAATGCCGTTGCGCACCAGCGAACCGACCAGCCCTTGCGGGCTGAACGAAGCAGCCGAGCCGCCGCGCCCGCTGAAAATCGGTGCACGGCTGTGGTAATTCATCATGTACGCGCCGAACTCGGTGTCCAGCGGTTCGAAGTTGTAACGCAAGGCAAAACCGAACTGGCCGCTGTCGCGCGCATCGCGGTCAGGGCCTCGGCGCACCACCGCGCCCTCATCCGGGTTGCCGAACACCACGCCCTGCTGCGACAGCGAATTGAACACCGCACCGCGCGCGCCAGCTGGCAGACCGGCCGCCGTCAGCGAGCTGTTCAGGCCGCTGCGGCTGCGCAAGACCGCGAGGTTGTTGTTGCAGCCATCGGCAATCACATCGGGTTGCGAAAAGAAAGTGCCGCAGTTGTCGACGACCGTCTGGTCCCATTCCAGCTGGTAGAAACCTTCGGCAGACAGGTTGTCGGTCAGGCTCTGGGACAGGTAGAACATGTTGACCGGAATCAGGCCTTCCTTGATTTCCGAACCGGGTCGCCGGAAGGCCGAAACATCGACCGGGTTGACGCTGTTGATGCCGCCCTGAATGAAGGTACTTTCCCCCCAACTGATGACCTGCTTGCCGAAGCGCACCGCGCCCGGCTGATCGGCAATCGAATAGTTGTGATAGACGAAGGCGTCGAGCAGCTGGAACCCGGACGACTTGGCGCCCTCCTTGCGGCCCGAGTCGCTGATGTCCTTGAACTCGCGGTTTTCATCCTTGAGTTCGAAGTCGTACCAGTATTTGCCGCGCAGGAACACACCGGTATCGCCGTACTTCAGTTCCAGATCATGAATGCCCTTGAAGATCTTCGAAAACGTCTCCCCACGCTTGAAGTTCAAGTGACCGTCATCGGACGTCTGCGACAGACCACGCCCGCCGTTGTTGGCGCCGATCAGGTTCTTGTTGGGATTGGCCGTCGACCAGCTCGCCCCCACTGACAGCGACGAGTCGAAACTGCCTTCGATCTCGCCGACATTGAAGGTCACGGCAAAGGCCGGGCCGGCGAGCGACGAGGCAAGGCTGACGGCCAAAGGCAGCCTGGCCCTACGCCAGAAGGGGGATGTGCTTGTCATCGACGCTACTCCTTGTGTTTTATTGTTATGGCGGTGGGGAAATCCAGAAACGAATCAGTCATCGAATCAACACACGCGCCAGGTCCGTTCTTGCCATTCCCGGTGCTGACTATAGCCAGCACGCTCTGACGCTAGATCCCTCTAAAGTGTGATTTGCACGACCAACGCCTCTGGACCGACCGTTTCCGGGAAGCCGCCAAAAAACATGTGGCGGGGAGGATGGCGTAATTTGCAAATTTGGCAAGTCACAGAGCAGGACCTGCAGCGCAGACACGTGCCGTCGCCAACGGATACGGCACGCCCGAGGTGTCAGAGGGTCGAGAGAAAGGCACTGTTGCTGCTTTGCCACTCCACGATGTCCAGGCGCATGCGTTTCTTGTCCAGCTTGCCGACGCTGGTCTTGGGAATTTCGGTAACAAGCGCGATCTGGCTGGGAATCGCCCACTTATTGATGTGACCTTGCTCGACAAACGGCTTGAGGTGCTCCTTCAAACCCTTGGCGTCGAGCTGGTGCCCATCGCGAATCACCAGCAAGGCAAATGGCCGTTCTCCCCATTGCGGATCGGCGATGCCGACCACTGCCACTTCGCGTACTGCCGGATGGCGGCTGCACAAGTCCTCGAGTTCCAGCGAGGAAACCCATTCGCCACCGGTCTTGATCACGTCCTTGATGCGGTCGCGAATGTCGATGAAGCCCATGCCGTCCAGCGTCGCCACATCACCGGTGTGCAGCCAGCCGCCCGCCCACAGCTCGGCGCCTTTTTCGGGCTCGCGAAAGTAGCTTCCGGTCAGCCAGGGCGCACGCAACACCAGCTCTCCCTGGGTTTCGCCGTCGGCCGGGAGGAAGTTGCCCTGTTGATCGATGATGGCGGCTTCCACCAGCATTCCCGGCACGCCGGCCTTGATCCGGTAGGTGATGCGCTCGTCTTCACTGCCGGCTTTCAACTCTTCGTTGATGTGCGCTACGGATATGAGTGGTCCGGTTTCGGACATGCCGTAGGCGGCAGTGAGCTGGATGCCGCGGGATTTGGCGGCCTGATACAGGCTGCGGGTCAGGGAGCTGCCGCCAATGATGATCTTCCAGCCACCGAAATCGACGTTCTGGGCAGACTTGGCGTTGAGCAGCATTTGCAAGATGGTCGGCACGCAATGGGAAAAGGTGACGTTCTCCCTGCGCCAGAGCTCCACCAGCAACTCGGGATCGTAGCGGCCCGGATACACCTGTTTCAGACCGAGCATGGTTGCCGCATAGGGAATGCCCCAGGCGTGCACGTGAAACATCGGCGTGATGGGCATGTAGACGTCATCGGTGCCCAGCAGCCGGGTGCTGTCGATACAGCCCATGATGGTCGCCACGCCCATGGTGTGCAGCACCAGTTGGCGGTGGGTGAAATACACCCCTTTGGGGTTGCCAGTGGTGCCGGTGGTGTAGAACGTGGTGGCGACCGAGTTTTCGTCGAAATCCTCGAACACGTATTCGGGGCTGGCCGCCGCCAGCAGGGTCTCGTACTCGCCCACTAGGTTGGGCAGCTCGGCAGTCTTGTCTGGCAAATCCGTCAGCAACAGGGTCTTCTCGACCGTGCTCAGGTGTCCGGACATCGCCTGATAGAGTCCCGTGAACTCGCTATTCACCAGCACCAGACGGTCGTCGGCGTGGTTGATGGTGTAGGCGATCTGCTCGGGAGAAAGTCGCACATTGACGGTGTGGATGACCGCGCCAATCATCGGGATGGCGAACATGCATTCCAGGTAGCGGTGGCTGTCCCAGTCCATAACCGCCACGGTATCGCCAGCCTTCACGCCCGCCGCTGTCAGTACGTTGGCGAGGCGGCATATGCGTTCGTTGAGGGTCGCGTAGGTGTAGCGGACCGAATCACGGTAGATGATTTCGCGCGTCTTTTCATAACGACCGCCCGACAACAGCAGGCGCTTGATCAACAGAGGGCACTGATACGCGCCATCGGCGGGCGGAAGAACGCGAGTCTGTAACATATGAAGCCCTTTTTCAAAGTCCATAAGCGTGCTGAAAATATGCACTCTAGGGCCTCGGGCTGCCAGTGAAATCAGTAAAAGGGATGATTTTTCGAGACGCCCCGCGCTGTCTGCAAGGGGCGTCCGGACTGCTGCATGTGCTCGGTAAGCGGCGTACTGAACTCAGGTTTCAGCGCACTTCGGTCAGCGCCAGCTTGATGCCCAGCGCGATCAGCACGCCGCCCATGGCCCGGTCGAACCAGTGCCCCATGCGCGCGAATCCTGCGCGCACCCGGGCCTGGCTGAACAGTCGCGCCACCAGACAGAACCACGCCGCCGTCGCCACTGCGAGGTACACGCCGTAACCGCCCTGCACCAGCAGTGGCGTGTGCGGATTGATCACCACGGTGAACAGCGAGAGGAAGAACAGCGTTGCCTTGGGATTCAGGCCATTGGTGACGAAACCGCTGATGTAGGCACCGCGTGCCGTGCGCTCGCCGGGAGGGGCCTTGATGGCGGTATCCCCCGTTGCAGCGGCCGGCTTGGCGCGCAACGCCTTGATGCCGATGTACAGCAGATAGGCCGCGGCTGCCCATTTCAGCGCGTTGAACAGCACGATGGACTGGGAGACGATAATCCCGATCCCCAGCAGCGAATAGCCCACATGCAGAAAGATCGCCGAGCCGACGCCCAACGCCGCCCAGGTCCCTGCCTTGCGCCCATGAGTGACGCTTTCACGCACCACCACCGCGAAATCCGGACCGGGGCTGGCAACCGCCAGCAAGTGAATCAGCGCAACGGTAAGAAATTCTGCCCAGTACATGTGGGATCTCCTGGAGGGTTGACGTGTGACCCGGCAGATTACGCTGTCTGATGTCTTCGCAACAGATGCCAGCATTGGCGCGGCGCTGGGCGTGCTCTAACTATCGTGCGACGTTCTGCGTCGCATGCCTTTCCGGACGCTCCGCGTCCTCGTGACGACGCAGAGCGTCGCGAACTGAATTCCCACGCTGGAGCGTGAGGAACGATCATCGCAACTATCGTGCGGCGCTCTGCGTCGCATGCTGTTCCGGACGCTCTGCGTCCTCCTGGCCCATATCCTGTTAGACTGCGCGCTTTTTCAGGAGCCATTCCATGGACCCGCGCAGTGAAGTGTTACTCCGTCAGGCCGAGCTGTTTCAGGGCTCGCTGTTGTTGGTCGGACTGCCCGCCGATGACCTGCTCGGAAAACTGCCGGATGCACGTGGTTGGTGCTGGCACGCCGGTGATCAGACGGCCCTGGATGCGCGTTTTGAAGGGCGCGTGGATTTCGGCGTCGAGACGCCACAGACTGGCTTCGAAGCCGCCGTGCTGTTCCTGCCCAAGGCACGTGATCTGACCGACTACCTGCTCAATGCACTGGCCTCGCGACTGGCCGGACGCGAGCTGTTTCTGGTCGGCGAGAAACGTGGTGGCATCGAAGCGGCTGCCAAGCAACTGAGCCCGTTCGGCCGCGCGCGCAAGCTGGACAGCGCCCGCCACTGCCAACTGTGGCAGGTCACCGTCGAGCACGCACCGCAAGCCGTCAGCCTGGAAAGCCTCGCCAGGCCCTACCAGATCGAATTGCAGGACGGCCCGCTCACCGTCGTCAGCCTGCCCGGTGTGTTCAGCCATGGCCGGCTCGACCGTGGTTCAGCCTTGTTGCTGGAAAACATTGACAAGCTGCCCAGCGGCAACCTGCTCGATTTCGGTTGCGGCGCCGGAGTGCTGGGCGCGGCGATCAAGCGTCGTTACCCGCATAACGAAGTCATCATGCTCGATGTCGATGCCTTCGCCACCGCCAGTTCGCGCCTGACCCTTGCCGCCAATGGCCTGCAAGCCCAGGTGCTGACCGGTGACGGCATAGACGCAGCCCCGATGGGCTTGAACACGATTCTGAGCAATCCGCCGTTCCACGTCGGGGTTCATACCGATTACATGGCAACGGAAAACCTGCTGAGAAAAGCACGCCAACATCTTAAATCAGGTGGCGAACTGCGCCTGGTCGCGAATAACTTCCTGCGTTATCAGCCGCTGATCGAGGAGCATGTCGGGCAGTGCGAAGTCAGGGCTCAGGGTAACGGTTTCAAAATCTACAGCGCCAAACGCCCCTGAAATAAGCACTTGCCGAAACGTTTTCGCGGAGGCAGAATCCGCTCCGTCCTAGGGGAGTAGTCTCCCACGAGCGCCATGCTCGTCCGGCACGTATCAACATACTTGGTCCTCAGACCATGGTACGTGCGACCCGGAATCCGCTCAGACGGATCGGTGGTTTGACAAGACCTATGACACGAACACCTTACCCGGGGCGGGGAGGTCGTACGTGTCATAGCCGTGTCGACCCGCCCCTCAGGAAGCCTGATGCTGGAATCATTCTTAATCCCCACCGCAGTAGTCGCGCTCGCCGAAATCGGTGACAAGACGCAGTTGCTCGCGCTCGTTCTCGCCGCGCGCTTTCGCAAGCCATGGCCGATCATTGCCGGCATCGTTGCCGCAACCCTCGCCAACCATGCAGCCGCCGGCGCAGTGGGTGCGTGGTTCAGCAGTTATCTGTCAGACGCAGTGCTGCACTGGATCCTCGCCGCCAGCTTTACCGCCACGGCGCTGTGGACACTGGTTCCGGACAAGATGGACGACGACGAAGCCAGCACGGCACGCAAGTTCGGCCCGTTCATGACCACGCTGATCACGTTCTTCATCGCCGAAATCGGTGACAAGACGCAGATCGCCACGGTGATGCTGGCGGCGCAGTATTCCTATCTGTGGCTGGTCATTCTGGGCACCACGGTGGGCATGCTGCTGGCCAACGTGCCGGTGGTGCTGGCGGGCAATTTCGCCGCCGAGAAGCTGCCGCTGACCCTGATCCGCCGACTGGCTGCCTGCGCGTTCTTCGTGCTGGCGCTGGTGGCGGTTTACAAGGCAATGCAGGTCAGCGGCTGGGTGTAATGCCGGCCCGTAGCGTTGCGAAAACACTCGCAACGCTACGGGCGACTCATCCACTCAGGATTTAGCGGCTTTCTGGTACAGCGGCATGACTTTCGGTATCGCAGCCTGCAACGAGGCGATGCGACTTTCCGAGGCCGGGTGAGTGCTCATGAACTCAGGCTGCGAACCGCCGGAGTTCTGGGTCATTTTCTGCCACAGGGTGATCGCTGCATTAGGGTTGTAACCGGCGCGTGCGGCCAGTTCCAGACCGAGCAGATCAGCTTCGTTCTCGTTACTGCGGCTGTTGGGCAGCGTCAGGCTGTAGTTGACCACGGTATCTGCCAACGCCAGGCTGTCCTGACCCAATCCCAGCAAGGCGCCTGCGCCCTGCTTGGCCATCGAAACACCGTACGCCTTGGACATCGCTTCACGCCCGTGCTCGCGCAACGCATGGGCGATCTCGTGGCCCATGACTGCAGCGATTTCATCGTCGGTCAGTTTGAGGGTGTCGATCAGGCCACTGTAGACAATGATCTTGCCGCCAGGACCACAGTTGGCGTTCAGCTCGTCGCTCTTGATCAGGTTGACTTCCCACTGCCACTGGGCCGAATCAGGTCGCAATTTGGGCGCCTGGGCAATCAGTCGATCGGCGATTGCATGGACCCGCCTGGCATTTGCGCTGGTGGTGTCCAGTACCCCTTTGCTGGTCGCCTCGCCAACGGTCTGCTGGTAGGACTGGGCGTACATTTTGTTGACTTCATCCGTCGAGAGCATGCTGAACATGTACTGTTTGCGCTCCACACCGACCGAGTCGCCACTCGTGGTATTGACTGCCTGACACCCGCCGAGCAGCAACGCAGCGCTCAAGGCACAGAAGGCAAATGAAGGACGCATGGTGTATCTCCTAGTGTATGAAACGGTCATTCCCGGGGCAGACCTCTGCGCCAGATACCGGCCAGCTGGCATCTTGGTCTTTGCACAGGGGCTGATGGTTCCCGCAGGTGTGTCCAGTTTGTATCAGATGTACTTCAGTGCGGATATCGGATTTGTCCGATTCGGCGTTTTTTGCCTGGCCCGACTAGCTCAGAGGCGTAAGGCACTCAGGGGCATTGAGCTTGGGATCATTGACCAGATTGGCCAGTGGCCGCTCGCGCAGCGCCGTCTGCGGGGCAGCCAGCAACGCTTGCAGGGTCGGCAGCGGCGTGTCGGCGGCCAGCCAGTCTTTCTGGCCCTTGGCGTCCAGAATCAATGGCCGGCGCTGGGTTGCCGCGGCCTGGGTAACCACTGCGACGCTCAGGTACGTATGCCCCTGCACCGGATAGGCTTCCCAGATCGCGGCGAAAAACAGCGCGGCGCCCTCCCCCGGCGTCAGCCAGAACGGGCGTTTGCGCACCGTGCCGCGCCATTCGTAAAAGCCGTTGGCGGGGAGCAGACAGCGGCGATGGGTGAAGGCATCGCGAAACATCGGCTGCTCGGCCACCGTTTCAGCGCGGGCATGGGCAGGCGTTTTCGACAGGTCAGTGAGCCAGGCCGGCGTCAGGCCCCAGCGCGCGCGCACCAGCTCGATGCCCTCCGCGTTGTCGGCGGCACGCATGATCAACACCCAGTCGGCTGGCGAAATATTCCATTGCGCCTGCTGATCGGCAGGAAAACCGGGCAAGGCGGCAAAGGCAGGGGTCCAGCGAAACAGGGCGTAGCGTCCACACATGGGGGCTAATCAGACTCGTTTGAAGGTGCTCAGCACACCAGTACATCGGGGAAGTCGTCCGGCTCATCGCCAGACAGGGGCGAGGCGCTATTGTACGCAGTGATCAACGCTCGTGCGCGAGCGACCTGCGCATCTTCGACCTTGAGGGCCAGGAGGCCCAGCCCCGGCAGCTCGCCCATCGCCCCAAGCAGATCACGACCGGCCAGATGCGCGTTGATGCCTTCGCTGGCAAGCATTGCCAGCAGCAACTCGGCCTCCATCAGGTTCTCGGGCTCGTAGATCTTCTGCATCACTCGTTCTCGCTGCGAACATCCAGATTCCAGTCTTCGCCGTCGGTCTGCAGGTCGAAAACGATCGGGCGGCAACAGACCGGACAGTCTTCAATGTACTGTTGATCGCCGCCGGAAATATCCAGTACGGCTTCGACAGGTTCGCCGCAATAAGGGCAGTCGTAACTCTGTAATTCCTGCATCACGGTCTCCGGGATCAGTTATGCGTATAATTGACCCATTCTTCAGAAGGCAGTTTTAACAAATCCGTCTTCTTTTTACCCTATTCGATTCAAACAAGAGAGCATGATGGGCGAATTTGATGCCATCCGACCTTACAACGATGCAGAAGTCCCCGCCGTATTGGCACGTCTGCTGAGCGACAAAGCCTTTCTCGCCATTCTGACCCGGTTCCGCTTTCCCCGCCTGGCGGGCGCATTCGGCTGGCTGCTGCAGCCAACCCTGGCACGCAAGCTGCGCCGCGAATTTGCCGGCATCGACTCGGTCGCCACGCTGCAGGACAAGGTTGAATATTATGTCGACCACACCATCGAACGCGCCACCGACGGGGTCACCTACACCGGCGTCGAACAGCTGAAGTCCGGTTGCGCCTACCTGTTTCTGGCCAACCATCGCGATATCGTCATGGACCCGGCGTTCGTCAACTATGCCGTGTACCACGCAGGCCTGCCCACTCCGCGCATCGCAATCGGCGACAACCTGCTGCAAAAGCCATTCGTCAGCGACCTGATGCGCCTGAACAAGAGCTTCATCGTGCATCGCTCGATCACCGGGCGGCGCGAGAAGATGGCGGCTTATCAATTGCTGTCGGCGTACATCAATCACTCGATCACCCAGGACTGCCAGTCGATCTGGATCGCTCAGGCCGAGGGCCGCGCCAAGGACGGTGACGACCGTACCGAGTCAGCGATCCTCAAGATGTTCCACATGAGCCGCAAGGATGAGCCGTTTGGCGACGTGATTCGTTCGCTGAACCTGATCCCGGTGTCGATCAGCTATGAGTATGATCCGTGCGACAGCGCCAAGGCCCGCGAGCTGTACATTCGTGCGACAACCGGCGCCTACACCAAGACGCCGGGCGAAGACGACGTGAGCATTGCCCTGGGGATCACCGGCTATAAAGGCCGTGTGCATGTGAACTTTGCACCGCCGATCACCGAGCACTTCGAGGACACCAAGCAACTGGCCATCGAGATGGACCGGCAGATTCTCGGCGGCTATCGGCTGTTCCCGGTGCATTACCTGGCGTACGCGCAGTGGAGCGATGCCGATCCGGCGCTTGAAGTGCCGAAGGCTGAAGCCCTGTTCCCGGCCGATGAACTCGAACGTGCCAGGGAGGAGTGGGAAAGTCGTCTGGCAGGCACGCCGATCGAGCACCGCCCCTACATGATTCAGCAATACGCGACACCGGTGCGCAACCAGTACCGCGTCAAGGCAGGGCTGGCGCTTTAAGACCTGCGCCAGAATGCCTACCGTACCCATGCTCCGCGTGGGTACGCCGTTGCGGGCGCTTTGCGTCCGGTCGTGGGCGGGTCAGCGTGAGGAACGATAGGTGTACGGGAGAGCACGCACCTGCTCAGGCTCCGCGTGGTCATACGCCCCCCGAAACATCCTGCATGACAATTCTTTGCCGCTGTCACCCCAGCGTCATACTTCGCCTGCATTGTGTGGCTCCTCGAGAAACGGACTTCCCTCTCTTTGGAGCTTGTCATGCTGCATGCAAAAAATCAGGATCGCCTTTATCTCATTGCCCCAAGCGATGAGCAGCAGGAGTTGATCGATGGCCTGGCCTTCAATGTTCAGGACCGCCACTGGCTGGTCTACTGCGCACTGGGCGGGCATGTTCATCATGATTTGCCGGATATGGATCAGGACACGGGGTTGAGTTTCCTGGACTTCTACCAGCAGGCAGCCTGATAGCAAACCCTGAACAGCAAAAAGCCCGGCCCCTTCAACAAGGGCCGGGCTTTTTTTATCGCGACGGTTAGAGGCTTACTGCGACAGGGTCGAACCGATGGTCGGGTCCTGGAAGACGCGAGTCAGCGCATCGCTCAACACGTCGCTCACCAGCTTGGTGTTGGTTTCCTGGTTCGGCGCCATACCGAAACGCTGGTCCAGCGATGCGGCGTAACGACCACTGTAGGTGCGACCGTTATTGCGCACGTCAGCGCGGAACGTCGAGCTGATGGTGGCTTCAGTCACGTACAGACCTTCCTTCGGCGACTGGTACTTCAAGTCTGCCAGGGTCACGGTCAGTCGTGGAGCGTTGCCGCTCTGGGTTGGCGTAAAGCCCAGCAGGCGCACGGCCGCTTCAGCCTGAGCCTGAAGCTTGGGAACGATATCGGCACCGTTGACGCTGATTGCGCTGGTTTCCGGGTACATGCCACCGCGCGTACCCAGCGTCGGCCCAGGACGGCCGTCGACGACACGCACCACCACAGGCTGACCACGCCCTACGGCCGCCAGCTGCGCGTTGAGCTTGGGCGTGGGGCTGAGTTGTTGCGGACTGTGGGCACAGCCCACCAGGGTCAAACTGCTTACAGCAAGCAAACCGAACAAAATGCGACGCAGCATGCTCATTTCTCCATGGGCCAGACACTGAATGTGCCGCAGTATAGCGGCCTGTAACAGCCGCTAACCAGAGGCCACTGACCGTTAAGCCTCGGACATTCGACACGCATCGGGGTTCACGCAGCAACGCAGGGCAAGATTCATCCAGCACGGTGTAATCAGGGCGTCACATCCAAGCGGCAGACTCGCCTCCATCGCCCAGACGCTCATTAAAGTCACAGGAGCTGCGCCATGAATCTGTTCCGGTCTCTGTTCACTGCACGCCCACAGCATCGCCACTACGCGCGTATCGATCAGGCAGGCGTCTGCCGTGCGTTCAAACACTGCGCGCAACGCCCGACCGGCGTGGAATGGGTCGAAGTGACCGAACAACGGCTCAGCTGGCTGAATCAGCCCCTGCCCGCCAGCGCCCGCGTGACGCAGCGTAGCGAACGCTCACCGCGCGGCCAGTTGCTCACCGCCTGACCGGGGAGCGAATAAAAGTCATTTAAAGCGATCAATTCCTGCCATTTCATCGCTATAATCTCCCCCCGATTATAAGGACGTCTCCTGATCGGGCCTCGCAGCACTGCTAATCGCCGTATTAGCGCCTTCGTAATGCCCACAGAGAGCCGCCCACACAGGTCATTTGCGCACGAGTGTGCTCGATGAAAGGTGAAGAATGCTCGAATCGTATCGAACCTTTCTCGCCGGCCAGCGCCTCACTCTCTATGCGCCTGACCTGCCAGCGCTGTCATCGCAGCCATTTCGAGGTTTGGTTCGCGTTCCCAAAAGGACGTGAAAAACGGGTTTCACTACTTCACAAGAGTGTGGCGAGCAAATGAATAGGTACGCGTTTGTAAATGCACCATCAGCGTCTGAACCGGCTCTCTTGAACAGGACTGACCGCAGCCGCGCCTCCATGACCGGAGCCTGACGCCATCGACAGGAGCCCGTTGCACAAGGGGCTCCCTGACGATGGTCGAATGGCCTCGCGGGCCTGGAAATGCGTTCATGAAGCATTGATGAACCATGACCGGGCCTGACCGGGACCTGCGCTTTGGATGCGAAAAATTGCGAAGAATCGGTCAGGCGATCCTGGCCAGGCAAGCGAGGGTAGAGAGTTGATCCAGCCCGCGAACACCTGGCAACCAGCCTCAGGATCGTATGCCGTCAATTTGGTGCTGCAGATTTTGGAGACGCGTTAATGGCGCATAACGAAGCAGTCGATGTAGTACTGGTCGGAGCGGGCATCATGAGTGCCACTCTGGCGGTATTGCTAAAAGAGCTCGACCCCGGCATCACGCTGGAAGTCGTTGAGCTGATGGATTCCGGTGCTGCGGAGAGTTCCAACCCGTGGAACAACGCCGGCACCGGCCACGCCGGTCTGTGCGAGCTGAACTACACGCCGCCTGCGGCTGATGGCTCCATCGACATCAAGAAAGCGGTGCACATCAACACCCAGTTCGAAGTCTCGAAACAGTTCTGGGCCTACCTGGCACGCAAGGGCACCTTCGGTACAGCCCGCTCATTCATCAACCCGGTTCCGCACCTGAGCTTCGTACAGGGCGAAAAAGGCGTCTCGTTCCTCAAGACCCGTTTTGCAGCCATGAGCAAGCATCACGCCTTCTCCTCGATGGAATACACCGAGGACAAGGCAAAACTGGCCGAGTGGATGCCATTGATGATGCCTGGCCGGCCTGCGGACGAAAAAATTGCCGCAACGCGCATGATGAACGGCACCGACGTCAATTTTGGCGCGCTGACCAATCAACTGCTTGGCCACCTCACCAGCGCTCCAGGCACGCAGATCAAGTACCGCAGCCGTGTGACCAACCTGACCCGCAACGGCGCCGGCTGGACCGTCAGCGTCAAGGACGTGAATGGCGGTGGCACGCGCGAGATAGATGCCAAATTCGTGTTCCTCGGTGCCGGTGGCGCAGCACTGCCACTGCTGCAGTTGTCGGGCATCGAAGAAAGCAAGGGCTTTGGCGGCTTCCCGGTCAGCGGCCAGTGGCTGCGTTGCGACAACCCGGAAGTGGTCAAGCACCACCAGGCCAAGGTCTACAGCCAGGCCGCCGTGGGCTCGCCGCCGATGTCGGTGCCGCACCTGGACACCCGCGTGGTCGATGGCAAGAAATCCCTGCTGTTCGGACCTTATGCCGGTTTCACCACCAAGTTCCTGAAACACGGCTCGTACCTCGACCTGCCGCTCTCGGTACGCGTGGCCAACATCAAACCGATGCTGGCGGTGGCGCGCGACAACATGGACCTGACCAAGTACCTGGTCAGCGAAGTGATGCAGTCGATGGAGCAACGCCTGGAATCGCTGCGCCGCTTCTACCCGGAAGCGAAAGCCGAAGACTGGCGTCTCGAAATCGCCGGTCAGCGCGTGCAGATCATCAAGAAAGATGCGAAAAAAGGCGGCGTCCTGCAATTCGGCACCGAGCTGGTGTCTGCACAGGATGGCTCGCTGGCCGCACTGCTCGGCGCTTCGCCAGGCGCTTCGGTGACTGTGTCGATCATGCTGGAGCTGCTCGAGCGCTGCTTCCCGGAGAAAACCCGCACGGAATGGGCGACCAAGCTCGAAGAGATTTTCCCGGCCCGGGAGAAGATCCTCGAAACCGATGCGCCGCTCTACGAGCGTATCAGCGCGCAGAACGACGAGGCGCTGGAACTGGTCGAGAAAAGCAGCCAGGAACACAGCTTCGCCTGATCCGGTCGCTGCTGTGCTGTAACAAAAAGCCCCGTGAGCCTTTACCAGCCACGGGGCTTTTTATTGCGTTTATTGCAGGTGCCGGTCAGAGGCTTCTGGACAGTACGGCAATGTGCTCGGGGCCAATCCCGCAGCAGCCGCCAATGTGCGTGGCGCCGCGCTTGACCCAGTCTGCCGCCCACTGCTGATAGCCCTGCGGGTCAAGGTCTTCACGCAGCTCATCCAGGCCGTCGTTGGCGGTGGCGTCCTTGGGTTGCGGCGGGAAGGCGTTGGCATAGGCGCCGATGGCAATGTCGACGTTCAGCGACGTGAACACCTCACGCGCCGCATCGATTGCGCCACCGATCACCTCTGGCTGGCTGCAGTTGAACAGCAGCGTGGCGACACCCATTGCTGCGGCAGCACTGGCGGCGTCGGCGACCGGCTCGCCTGAGCGCAGGCGCGGAACCTCGTCAGTGTCTTCATCCTGCAGGGTGAAGGACAGCCAGAACGGTTTGCTGTCATTGGGCAGCCCGGCGCGGATGGTCTGCGCTTCGAGAATGCAGCTCTGGGTTTCGGCCAGCCACAGGTCGACATACGGCGACAGCCCGGCAACCAGTGGTTTCAGAACGTTGGCAGCCAGTTCAGGCTGATACAGGTCAGGGCGATAGGAACCGAACAGCGGCGGAATGGAGCCCGCTACCCGGGCGCGTCCGCCAGAAGCATCGGCCGATTCGCGCGCCAGTTGCCCGGCCAGCGCTGCCAATGCCTGACCTTCACGGGCAAAACGCTCTTCACCAATATGAAACGGCACGACGGCGTAGCTGTTACTGGTGATGACCTGAGCACCACTTTCGATATAAGCGGCGTGTACCGCACTCACCGCTTCGGGTGCTTCACTCAATGCCAGAGCCGACCATTCAGGCTGGCGGAACGGGGCTCCGCGACGCTGCAGTTCACGGCCCATGCCGCCATCGAGAATTACAGTTGTGCCTTGCGTCATATGTGATCTGCTTATATGTATATGAAAAAAACTCATTATGAGTCAGTCTTGTATAACGTATTTAATACGGCCCTTTCATCAAACTACAAACACTTTTTCAGGGGATATCTGTGAATTATCGCGCTCTGCTGGGCATCGGCCTGGTCACTCTGGCAGCCTCCACGCAAGTTCTGGCCGGCGCCACGCTGGATCGCGTGCAGAAAAACAAAGAGCTGGTCAACGTCCTCATGGAAAGTTACCCGCCCTTCTCTTTCCTGAATGACAAGAATGAACTGGACGGCTTTGATGTCGACGTCGCCAAGGCCGTGGCGCAGAAACTGGGCGTCAAGTTGCGCCTCGAAACACCGTCCTGGGACGTGATCGCCGCGGGCCACTGGAGCGGACGTTATGACATCTGCGTCTGCTCGATGACACCGAGCAAGGCCCGCGCCGAAGTGTTCAACTTCCCGGTCGAGTACTACGCCTCGCCTGCAGTGATCGTGGTCAACGCCTCGGATGATCGTATCCATTCGGCCAAGGACCTGAGCGGCAAGAAAGTCGGCCTGACTAGCGCCTCCAGCTACGAAAGTTACCTGAACAAGAACCTGGTCATCGATGGCGCCGAAGACAAGCCCCTGCAGTACCCGTTCGAAGACGTACAGATCGCCCCGTACGACAACGACAACGTGGCCTTTCAAGACCTTGGGCTGGGCGCTGGCAAGCGGCTGGACGCGATACTGACCAATCTGGTGACCGCAAAACCGCGTCTGGATCAGGACAAGCGCTTCAAACTGGCGGGCGAGTCGCTGTATGAGGAACCCAATTCCGTGGCCATCGAAAAAGACGATCCGGAATGGGACGCCAAGGTTCGCGAAGTCTTCGCCGAACTCAAGAGCGACGGCACCCTGAGCAAGCTGTCGCAAAAGTGGATCGGTGCTGACATCAGCAAATGACTTCCTTTCAGCCCCAGCGCCCACCCGAGCAGGCCGAGCAGAGCCTGCTCAAGCGAGTTTTCGGCTTCCGTACGCGGCTTTACCTGACCTGGCTGGTCATGTTCGTGCTGTTCGCCGGCTTCTTCCTGAGCTTCGATCTGAAGCTGTCGATCATCCTCGACAAGCTGCCGAACCTGATCGGGCTGCATATGGCCCCCAACGGCTTTCTGCAGGGAGCGGCGCTGACATTGTTCGTGTCAGTGTGCTCGATCGTGGTCTCGGTCGTGCTTGGCTTTGTCACGGCACTCGCACGGCTCTCCAGCAGCGCAGTGGCGTTTGGCATCGCCAGCTTCTACGCCTCGTTCTTTCGTGGCACGCCGCTGCTGATCCAGATCCTGTTGATCTATCTCGGTCTGCCACAACTTGGCATCGTGCCCGGAGCCATCACGGCAGGAGTGATCGCGCTGTCGCTCAACTACGGGGCGTACCTGAGCGAGATTTTCCGTGCCGGTATCATCGGTGTCTCCGTCGGGCAGCGTGAAGCCGCACTGGCCCTGGCGCTGCGCCCGACGCAGATCTTCTGGCGCGTCACCCTGCCCCAGGCCATGCGCACGATCATTCCGCCGACCACCAACCAGTTCATCTCCATGCTCAAGGACTCTTCCCTGATTTCAGTGATGGGCGTCTGGGAAGTGATGTTTCTCGCGCAGTCTTACGGCCGCTCCAGCTATCGATACATCGAAATGCTGACCACCGCGGCGGTGCTGTACTGGATCATGTCGATCGGGCTGGAGTTGTTGCAGTCACGACTGGAGCGGCATTACGGCAAGGCGTATCAGGCACGCAAGTGACTGCAGCGTTCGTCCTCACGCTTTGCGCTCAGTGTTATACGCAAGTCTGTTTTTGATTCTGGCCGAAGGCCGTGGGAGCGAACTTGTTCGCGAAGGGGGTCGTATAATCGCCGAAAATGCATCGACTAAAACACCGTCTTCGCGAACAAGTTCGCTCCCACGCCCTCTGGGCAGAAGCTCGGAAGCCCGTTATTCCGGGCGCTCTAGGACGTGTGTATAACGACTGAGAGCTCCGCGTGGGAATGCCGTTCCGGACGCTCTGCGTCCAGCTCTGGCAATGCGGAGCATTGGCACGACAGTCAAACGGCAATTACGTACGGGCTTTTTCGATCAGTTCGATGTACTCATCAGCATTGCGCTGATCCTTGATCAGGGCGATGAAGTCGTTGCCGTGCTCGTCCTTGCCATCGAAGTCATGGCCCGCTTCCTTGAAGAACACCAGAAAGCGTTCGAAATCGTTGATGCGCAGCCCACGATAAGCCTTGATCAACTTGTGCAGCGACGGCGAGGTAGCATCATACGGCTCGAAGTCGAGGAACAGTTTGATCTGCTCATCGCCGATCTCATCGCCAATCAACTGCTTCTTATCTTTACGCATTACAGGCTCCAGCAGGTCGCAGACACTTTCACGGGCGGGCAGTTTACCCTCCGGCGAGCGCCGCGCTCAACGCGCACGTGCAGAGGTGGTGTGCAGATCAGCCCAGATGTGTCCGTTGGCATAACTGAGGAACTGGCAATAGACCTTCTCGTTGCGCAGCAAGTCCACCAGCACGCGGTACTGGGACAGCGGGTAATACAGCGTCAACGTGCGCGACGGCTCATCATAGGTCGGCTTTTTAAGGCTTTTGCTATCACCGCCATCGAAGTGCACGAGCACCTGGGAGATGGATGCGCCCTTGTTCAGCGACTTGCCCTTGAGGCGCAGCGACAAGGGCGAGGTGACCGGAATCGGCTGCTGACTCGATTGCCGCTGGTTACCGGCAACGATGGTGTACTCGGTGACCCGCATCAACTGTTGCTGCTCGGGCACACCATCGCGCAGGCTCAGGTCGTCAGGCGGCAGGTATTGATCGTGCATGGGGCTGGCCGATACCGGCGCAGCAGGTGCGGCAACGGCCAGACCAGACAACAGCACCAACGCTACGGCGCCGGGAATCAGTAGCTTCATTGAGGGTTTCCATATAATTGCCAATCGACGACCGCCCCTGTTCGCAGAAGCGGCCGTCAGAATGCCTTACATCCCTTTGACCGCATAGATACCGGCAGCATTACGCCAGTAACCTTTGTAGTCCATACCGAAGCCGAAGATATAACGGTCGATGCACGGCAGGCCGACGTAGTCGGCTTTCAGGTCCGGGCGAGCCTTGCGGTCGTGGTCCTTGTCGATCAGCACGGCCGTGTGCACAGCGCGGGCACCGGCGTGTTTACAGAAGTCGATGATGGCGCCCAGGGTGTGGCCTTCATCGAGGATGTCGTCGATGATCAGCACGTCACGGTCCATGAACGAGACTTCCGGCTTGGCTTTCCAGAACAGATCGCCGCCGGTGGTTTCGTTGCGATAACGCGTCGCGTGCAGGTAGGACGCTTCCAGCGGGAAGTTCAGATGGGTGAGCAGCTTGCCGGAGAAAATCAGGCCGCCATTCATGACGCAGAACACGACAGGATTGCGCTCGGCCAGTTCGGCATTGATCTGCGCGCCGACGCGGGCAATGGCCGCATCCACTTCGGCCTCGGTGTACAGGCAGTCAGCTTCGCGCATGACTTGACGGATATGCTCGAGATCAGCGGACATGACGCTCTCCAGGTAAGGCAGTTTGAGAAAAGCGGGCAAAGGTACGCATCCGTTCAAGCCAGAGCAAGTGATTCTGGACTAACGTTGCGAGTGTCTTGCAAAAGCCGCGAACGTCGAAGCTTCGTAACGATACTGCATGTGCTTTAAGACAGTCAGTGCCGAATAGATTAACCTAGACCGATTTTTGCCCCGCTGGAGCCTTTCCCCATGCCCATTCGTGAGATCCGTCACCCACTGATCCGCCACAAGCTCGGCCTTATGCGCCGCGCCGACATCAGCACCAAGAATTTCCGCGAGCTGGCTCAGGAAGTCGGCGCGCTGCTGACCTATGAAGCCACCGCCGACCTGACGCTGGAAAACTACGACATTCAAGGCTGGGCCGGTACGGTGTCAGTCGAGAAGATCGCGGGCAAGAAAATCACTGTCGTGCCGATTCTGCGCGCCGGTATCGGCATGCTGGACGGCGTGCTCAGCCTGATTCCGGGCGCCAAGGTCAGCGCGGTCGGCGTGGCCCGCAACGAAGAAACCCTGCAGGCGCACACCTACCTGGAAAAACTGGTCCCGGAAATCGACGAGCGCCTGGCAATGATCATCGACCCGATGCTGGCCACCGGCAGCTCGATGGTCGCCACCATCGATCTGCTGAAGAAGGCCGGCTGCAAGGAAATCCGCGCCATGGTCCTGGTCGCGGCGCCCGAAGGCATCGCTGCCGTAGAGAAGGCGCACCCGGACGTGATGATCTACACCGCTTCCGTCGACGAGCGTCTAAACGAACACGGCTACATCATTCCGGGCCTGGGCGATGCCGGTGACAAGATTTTCGGCACCAAACAGAAGGACGCGTAACCCGATGACGCAGCAGGAGTTCAACGATCCACTGTGGCGCACGATTTTATCCGGCGCGCAAATGCTCTTCGTGGCCTTTGGCGCGCTGGTGCTGATGCCGCTGATCACCGGGCTCGATCCGAACGTGGCGCTGTTCACCGCAGGCCTGGGCACGCTGCTGTTCCAGATCGTCACCGGGCGTCAGGTGCCGGTCTTTCTGGCCTCGAGCTTTGCCTTCATCACCCCGATCATCCTCGCCAAGGGCCAGTTCGGTCTGGCCGCGACCATGGGCGGCGTCATGGCGGCAGGCTTTGTGTATACCTTTCTCGGTCTGGCGGTGAAGATCAAGGGCACCGGTTTCATTGATCGCCTGCTGCCTCCCGTGGTGATCGGGCCGGTCATCATCTCCATCGGCCTGGCCATGGCCCCGATTGCAGCCAACATGGCGATGGGCAAGTCCGGCGATGGCGTGCAGTTGATTCCTTATCAGACCGCCATGCTGATTTCGATGCCCGCCCTGCTGACCACGCTGATCGTGGCGGTGTTCGGCAAAGGCATTTTCCGTCTGGTGCCGATCATCTCCGGCGTGCTGGTGGGCTTCGCGCTGTCGTTCTACTTTGGTGTGGTCGATACCAAAAAAATCGCTGACGCCGCCTGGCTGGCCTTGCCGCACTTCACCGCACCGGAATTCAACTGGCAGGCGATACTGTTCATTGTTCCGGTGGCCCTGGCCCCGGCCATCGAGCACATCGGCGGCGTGATTGCAGTCGGCAGTGTGACCGGACGCGATTACCTGAAAAAGCCGGGCCTGCACCGCACGCTGTTCGGCGACGGCATCGCCACCACCGCAGCGGGTCTGTTCGGCGGCCCGCCCAATACCACTTACGCCGAAGTGACTGGCGCGGTGATGCTGACCAAGAATTACAACCCGCAGATCATGATCTGGGCGTCGTTCTTTGCGATCACACTGGCGTTCATCGGCAAGTTCGGCGCGCTGCTGCAGAGCATTCCGGTGCCGGTGATGGGCGGCATTCTATGTCTGCTGTTCGGTTCGATTGCCGCAGTGGGCATGAACACCCTGATCCGCCACAAGATCGACCTGGCCGAAGCGCGCAATCTGGTGATTGTCTCGGTCACCCTGGTATTCGGGATCGGCGGCGTATTGATCGGCACCGGCAACGGCCCGAACGATTTCGGCCTGAAGGGCATCGCCCTGTGCGCCGTGACCGCCATCGCCCTGAACCTGATCCTGCCGGGCAATGACAGCTGGAAGAACAAGCAACTGGATGATCAGTTGCCGTAATCCTGCCGGGAGTGGGCTTGACCATCGTGCCAACGCTCCGCGTTGGCATGCAGTTCTGGACGCTCTGCGTCCGATCCTGAATGTGCGGTGCAGCGCAGATTTGTGACGCGGAGCGTCACGAAATGCATTCCTACGCGGAGCGTAGGAACGATCACCACCACCCTGGCGTTCGCAGCACTACAACATCAACGGCGCACGCTCGCACAGTCTGTTCAACTCTTTCGCCCAGTTGGGGTCGTCGTTCAGGCAAGGGATCAGAATCAGTTCCTCTCCCCCCGCTTCCTTGAACTGCTCGGCACCGCGATCACCGATCTCCTCCAGCGTCTCGATGCAATCAGCCACGAACGCCGGACACATGACCAGCAGCTTCTTCACACCTTTCGCCGCCAGTTCGTCCAGATGCGCTTCGGTGTAGGGTTCGATCCACTTGGCACGCCCCAGACGTGACTGGAACGACACCGACCATTTGCCGTCAGCAATGCCCATACGTTTGGCGAATGCCGCCGCCGAATGTATGCACTGCGCGCGATAGCAGGTGGCTAGCACTTCGGCGGGGGCGGTCATGCAGCAGTCGTCCTTCAGGCAATGCTTGCCGGTCGGGTCGAGCTTGTGCAGGTGCCGCTCGGGAAGACCGTGAAAGCTCAGCAGCAAATGGTCGTAAGGCTGCTCCAGATGCGGCCGCACGCTTTCCACCAGCGCACTCAGGTACTCGGGCTGATCGTAGAACGGCTGCAGCACCGAGAACTGCATTTTCAACGATTTGGCGCGCACCACACGTTTGGCTTCTTCAATGACCGTGGTCACCGTGCTGTCGGCGAACTGCGGATACAGCGGCGCCAGGGTGACCTTCTTGAAGCCCTGCTCTGCCAGGCGCGTCAGCACGGTTTCGATGGACGGCTCGCCATAACGCATGGCCAGCTCGACCGGCCCGTGCGACCACTCCTTTTTCATCGCCTGCTGCAGACGCTTGCTCAGCACCACCAGAGGCGAACCTTCATCCCACCAGATGGACGCATAGGCGTGTGCGGACTGCTCTGGCCGTTTGATCAGAATCAGCGAGACCAACAGCCTGCGCACTGGCCACGGCAGGTCGATCACATAAGGATCCATCAGGAACTGGTTCAGGTAGCTGCGCACGTCTGCCACTTGAGTAGAGGCAGGCGAACCCAGATTGACCAGCAACAAAGCGTGATCGGTCATGCAACATCCTATTCATTTCAACAGCGTTCAGTGGCGACCCAGCAAATCCTGCAGGGCGGTGTCGAGTTCGGTGTACTTGAATGTAAAACCAGCTTCCTGCAAACGCTCCGGCCGCGCACGCTGACCACCGAGCAGCAATACCGAAAGCTCACCCAGCAATACCTTCAGGGCCAGCGCAGGCATGGGCATGAACGCCGGTCGGTGCAGAATGCCGGCCAGGGTCTTGGCAAACTGACGATTGCGCACCGGTGAAGGCGCGCAAACATTATAAGCACCCTTTGCTTCATTCAGATTTAACAAAAAATCAATTGCGGCGATTTGATCCTGGATGTGAACCCACGGCATCCACTGCCTGCCGTTACCGATCGGCCCGCCCATGCCGAATTTGAAAGGGGGCAACAGACGCTGCAGAAAACCGGCACGATCGGACAGCACCAGCCCCGTGCGTATCAGCACCACCCGCACACCCAGCGCCTCGGCACGTTGCGCGGTTTCTTCCCAGGCATTGCACAGCTGGCTGGCAAAGTCTTCCTTGGCAGGCAGCGAGGTTTCGTCGATTTCGCGCTCGCCACTGTCGCCGTACCAACCGACTGCGGAACCGGAAATCATCAGCGCAGGTTTTTGCGCGCGAGTGCCCAGCCATTTCAGCAGTTGCTCGGTCAGGCCGACGCGACTCTCCCACAGCAACAGACGGCGCTTGCGGGTCCAGGGACGATCCGCAATGGGCGCGCCTGCCAGATTGATGATTGCATCCACCGGCTGCGTGCCCAGCTCATCAAGGCTGGCAATGCCACGCACTGAGGGGCCGCACAGCTCGACGACATCGGCGGGTGTTCGGCTCCATACCGTCAATTCATGGCCTTGAGCAGACCAGAAACGGCAGAGCGCTCGTCCTATCAAACCAGTACCACCGGTCAGCAATATGTGCATGGCAGATAACCTCGCGTGGCGTAGGTGACAATTGAGTAGTCTTATTTTTACCAGTGACGCTGTCCGTGACGTTGGTCCGGAAAACGAAACTGTCAGCTGAACCATAGGCCACAGCAGAATGAAGCGCAGCCTCGAGGCCTTCGCCCGAGTCGCTGAACCGTTCGACCTTGCCAGTGGCAGTGTGACTCAATCGCTAAATTGCAAAACCACTGCAAGTTATACCAAACAAGAAGATTGTACAGGTTTTAACTACGGCGTAGTCTGTACAGACAAGGTAACGAGGCCCCTATGACTGTCCCTATCGCAATCATCGGTACCGGTATCGCCGGACTCTCAGCAGCCCAGGCGCTTACAGCCGCCGGGCATCAGGTGCACCTTTTCGACAAGAGCCGCGGCAGCGGCGGTCGTATGTCCAGCAAGCGCAGCGACGCAGGTTCGCTGGACATGGGCGCACAGTATTTCACCGCCCGTGACCGGCGCTTTGCCACTGCAGTCAAGCAGTGGCAAACCCAGGGCCACGTCGCCGAGTGGACACCCTCGCTCTACAACTTTCATGGCGGCAGACTCAGCCCTTCACCGGATGAGCAAGTGCGCTGGGTGGGTACGCCTGGCATGAGCGCTATTACCCGGGCGATGCGCGGCGATCTGCCAGTGTCGTTCTCGTGCCGGATCACTGAAGTGTTTCGCGGCGAACAACACTGGAACCTGCTGGATGCCGAAGGCGAAAGCCACGGCCCTTTCAGCCATGTGATCATCGCCACCCCGGCCCCTCAGGCCACAGCCCTGCTGGCTGCCGCGCCGAAACTGGCAAGCGTCGTGGCAGGCGTGAAGATGGACCCGACCTGGGCTGTGGCGCTGGCCTTCGAAACCCCATTGCAGACGCCCATGCAGGGTTGCTTCGTGCAGGACAGCCCGCTGGACTGGCTGGCCCGCAACCGCAGCAAACCCGGGCGCGACGCCACGCTCGATACCTGGGTACTGCACGCCACCAGCCAGTGGAGCCAGCAGAATATCGACGCCTCCAGAGAACAGGTGACCGAACAGTTGCACGGCGCCTTCGCGGAGTTGATCGACTGCACCATGCCCGCGCCAGTGTTCAGCCTCGCCCACCGCTGGCTGTATGCACGGCCTGCCGGCTCTCACGAATGGGGCGCCCTGTCGGATGCCGATCTGGGCATTTACGTGTGCGGCGACTGGTGCCTGTCCGGACGCGTGGAAGGCGCATGGCTGAGTGGGCAGGAAGCCGCGCGTCGATTGCTGGAACACGTGCAATGAATCAGATCAACCCGCGCAAGCTGCTGCTGTCGAAATGGACAGCAGCCACCCCGCTCAACCGGGAAAAACACTTTCTGGTCACCGAGCTGTTCAAGGACGAAGAAGGCACCGTCCTGGAAATAGAGCTGCAGGCCGTGCTGACCCAGCGCAGCGAGCGACTGCCGTGGCAAGTGCTGCAACAGTCAGATACATGGCGGATGGGCTGGAAGTAGCTGGAATCAGCCCTTACCGCCCTCTACAAAGAATTTGACTTGTACAATTACACCCCTATGATGAAGACAAGTTGTACAGCACGAACTATCTGTACAAGTCTTCTGTAGAGGTGACTGATGGCGGCGTCCGCAATCGAAAAACCCAAACTCGGCATCAGTGCCTGCCTGATGGGTGCCGAGGTTCGCTTCAATGGCGGACACAAGGAATCTCATCTGTGTACGCAGGCGTTGAGCAAGTACTTCGATTTCGTCCAGGCGTGTCCTGAAGTCGCTATCGGCATGGGCATCCCGCGCGAGCCGATCAGGCTGGTGGGCGACGCAGAAAATCCCAAGGCGCTTGGTACGGTCAATCGTGACCTGGACGTTACCCAGGCCCTGGCGGATTACGGCATACAGATGGCCGCTGAGCTGGGCGATATCTGCGGCTACATCTTCATGCAGAAATCCCCTTCATGCGGCCTGGAGCGGGTCAAGGTCTACCGCGAAAACGGCGCCCCGGTCGATGGCGGCGGTCGCGGGATCTATGCGCAGGCCTTTTGCGAACGTCACCCCGATCTGCCCGTCGAGGAAGACGGCCGGCTCAACGATGCCGTGCTGCGCGAAAACTTCGTCACCCGCGTGTTTGCCTACGCGGCCTGGCAACAGTTGCTGAAAGAAGGCGTCACCCGGCGCGCCCTGACCGAATTCCACTCGCGCTACAAATACCAGCTGATGGCCAACGACCCGGTGCAATACAAGGCGTTGGGCAAGATGCTCGGCAGCATGGGCCGCACCGACCCGAACGAAATCGCGCCGCTGTACTTCAGCCAATTGATGGCAGCCTTGAAAAAGTGCGCCACGCGCAGCACTCACACCAACGTCCTGCAGCACCTGTGTGGTTATTTGAAACAAACCATTACCAGTGAAGACAAGCAGGAAATCCAGCAGGTCATCGCCCAGTATCACCAGGGCATCGTGCCCCTGATCGTGCCGCTGACGCTGCTCAAGCATCATTTTCGCCAACATCCGGACCCGTATGTGGCGCTGCAGGTGTACATGCAGCCCCACCCGGAAAACCTCAGCCTGCGCAATGCGATTTGACTCATGAATGAAACAGACACAGAGGTGCCGGGCGACTGGTTGCCGATCCGCGAGGTTGCACGGCAGACAGGCGTCAACGCCGTCACCCTGCGTGCCTGGGAGCGTCGTTACGGGCTGATCGTCCCGCACCGCACCGCCAAAGGTCATCGGCTGTATTCGGACGAGCATGTGCAGCGCGTCATGAAGATTCTGACCTGGCTTAACCGCGGTGTGTCCGTCAGTCAGGTCAAGGGGCTGATCGATGACAATCGCAAGGACGCCCTGCCGCCGACCAACGACTGGGACGCATTGCGTCAGACCTTGCTGGTCGCGATCGGCGAGCTGGCCGAACGCCGGGTCGATGACGTGTTCAATCAGGCGATGTCGCTGTACCCGCCGCGCACGCTGTGTGAGCAGTTGCTGCTGCCGCTGCTGGCCGAGCTGGAACAGCGCTGGCAAGGCAAGTTCGGCGCGCAACTGGAGCGCACGTTTTTCTACTCCTGGCTGCGCAGCAAGTTTGGCGCACGCATCTACCACAACAATCGTCAGCTCAATGGCAGCCCGTTGCTGCTGGTCAATCAGTCCGATCTGCCGCTGGAACCGCACCTGTGGCTGGCGGCCTGGCTGGTGAGCAGCGCCGATTGCCCGGTCGAGGTGTTCGACTGGCCGTTGCCGGTCGGCGAGCTGGCGCTGGCAGCCGAATACCTGAAGCCACGCGGCATAGTGCTGTATTCCAGCAAGTCGCTGAACGTGCTCCATCTGCCCCGATTGCTGGCCAATATCACCTGCCCTGTCGTGCTGGGCGGACCAACGGTGCAGATCCATAATGCCGAGTTGCTCGTACAGGCCAAGGAGATATCTGGACTGACCCTTGCCCACGACGTACTCAGCGCTCAGATCGAGCTGGGCAAGCTCGGACTTATCTAAGGACTTCTCATGCAACTGATCTGGCTGCGCAGCGACCTGCGCGCTCAAGACAACACTGCCCTGACCGCCGCCATGGAGCGCGGTCCGACGCTGGCGGTCTACCTGCTCAGTCCTGCGCAGTGGCGCAGCCATGACGATGCCGACTGCAAGGTAGACTTCTGGCTGCGCAATCTGGTCGAGCTCGAGAAGGCGCTGGGCGAGTTGAACGTTCCTTTGCTGATCCGCGAGGCGGACACCTGGGATCAGGCGCCTGAAGTGCTGGCAACACTGTGCACACAGTTCAAGGTCGAGGGCCTGCACCTCAATCAGGAATACGGCATCAACGAAACCCGCCGCGACCAGGCGGTGCAGAAGGCAATGGAAAAAGCCGGTGTGCACTTCAACAGCTACCTCGATCAGCTGTTATTCAAGCCCGGCAGCATCCTGACCAAGACCGGCAACTATTTTCAGGTATTCACCCAGTTCAAGAAGGTCTGCTACACCCGACTGCACGAGGCCATGCCGCACCCGGTGCGCACCCCGCAAGCGCAGGCGGCACAGTCGATGAAAAGCGATGCGGTTCCCGAGCAGGTCAAGGGCTTTGCCACGCCCTCGAAAGCCTTGCGTGACCTGTGGCCGGCCGGTGAGGCCGAAGCCAGACGGCGCATGGACGCCTTCGCCGACGAGCAGATCAGCTACTACAAGACCGAACGCGACTTTCCGGCCAAGCCCGGCACCAGCCAGTTGTCGGCCTATCTGGCGGCCGGGGTGATTTCGCCGCGCCAGTGCCTGCACGCGGCACTGGCCAGTAATCAGGGCGAGTTCGAGACTGGCGACGTGGGCACCGTGACCTGGATCAACGAGCTATTATGGCGAGAGTTCTATAAACACACGCTGGTCGGCTACCCGCGCGTCTCGCGTCATCGCGCCTTTCGCCCGGAAACCGAGGCGTTGAAGTGGCGCGATGCACCTGAAGAACTGCGCGCCTGGCAAGAAGCGCGTACCGGGCTGCCAATCATTGACGCAGCGATGCGCCAGTTGCTGGAAACCGGATGGATGCACAATCGGCTAAGGATGGTCGTTGCGATGTTTCTCACCAAAAATCTTCTGATCGACTGGCGTGAGGGCGAGCGCTTTTTCATGCGCCACCTGATCGACGGTGATCTGGCGTCCAACAACGGCGGCTGGCAGTGGAGCTCGTCCACTGGTACCGACTCGGCGCCCTACTTCCGTATTTTCAATCCACTGTCGCAGTCGGAACGCTTCGACCCCGAGGGCGTGTTCATCAAGCGCTGGCTGCCGGAACTGGCGGATATGAATAAAAAGCAGATTCACGACCCGTCGTTAATCGGTGACCTGTTTGGCGCTGCCGACTACCCGAAACCCATCGTCGACCTGAGCAAGAGCCGCGCCCGCGCCCTGGCAGCGTTCAAGGCGCTCCCGGCTCGACAGCCGGCCGCAGGAGTCGAACATGGCTGATTTCCTGCATCGCTTCGCCGAGGGTTTTGCCGCGCTGAACAAGGACAACCTTGACCAGGTTGCCGAGCTGTACAGCGAAGATGTGTCGTTCAGCGACCCGATGCACGATATCCATGGCCTTGCCGCCATGCGCCGCTATTTCGGCGAGCTGTACGCCAACGTCCAGGACCTGCATTTCGACTTCCACGCCTTCGACGAGGTGCGCCCCGGCGAGGGCTATCTGGTCTGGACCATGAGTTATTCGCACCCGCGTCTGGCCGCCGGCCGGACGATTCGGGTAGAAGGCTGTTCGCACCTGAAGTGGCGCGACAAGGTTTATCGACACCGGGACTATTTCGATGCCGGTGCATTGCTCTACGAACATCTGCCCATCATGGGTCGAGTCATCCATTGGTTGAAGAAGAGGTTGGGATGAGCACTCCTGTTGCACGACGCATCTGGTTGACCGGAGCAAGCAGCGGCATTGGCCTGGCGCTGGCCAAAGAACTGCTCAACGCCGGTCACCGGCTGGCGCTGACCGCCCGCACGCTTGAGCCATTGCAGAACCTTGCGAACGTTTATCCCACGCAGGTGCTGCTGGTGACCGGTGACATCACCGACCCCGAGCAAGTCAAGGCGATTGCCGACGACATCGCCCGGCAATGGGGAGCCCTGGACACGGCCATCTTCAACGCGGGCACCTGCGAATACATCGACGCCCGACAGTTTGAAGCGGCCATGGTCGAACGCGTGGTACGCACCAACCTGCTGGCCAGCAGTTACTGCATCGAGCACGCGTTGCCGCTGCTGCGCAAAGGTCATCAGCCGCACCTGGTCGGCGTGGCCAGTGCGGTGACCTACCTGGCCCTGCCCCGCGCCGAAGCCTACGGCGCGTCGAAAGCCGGCCTGCGTTATCTGCTCGAAGCGCTGCGCCTGGACCTGGCCAGCGAAAACATCGACGTGACAGTGGTCAGCCCCGGGTTCGTCGACACGCCGCTGACGCAGAAAAATGATTTCCCCATGCCCATGCGCTGGCCTGTCGAGAAGGCAGCCAAACATATCGCCAGCAAACTGGGGCGCAACAAACGTCCGCTGGATATCGCCTTTCCGGCGCTGTTCATCTTCAGCATGAGCTTACTGGCCCTGCTCCCGGCACGCGCCCGACTGGCCCTCGGCAAACGCATGGCGCGCAGCGAATCGTCGAATAAGGACGCGCAATGAAGATCGCAGTCATTGGCAGCGGGATTTCTGGCCTGACCAGTGCCTACCTGCTCAACCGCGCGCATGAGGTGACCGTGTTCGAGTCTTCGGACTGGATCGGCGGGCATACTCACACGGTGGATGTGCAGGTCGAAGGCCGCGCCTACGCGATCGACACCGGTTTCATTGTCTTCAACGACTGGACCTACCCCAATTTCATTCGCCTGCTAGGCCAGCTGGGTGTCGGCTTCCAGCCTGCGGAAATGAGTTTTTCGGTACATGATCCGCGTACTGGCGTGGAATATAACGGCAACAACCTCAACAGCCTGTTCGCCCAGCGCAGCAACCTGCTGTCGCCGCGGTTCTGGGGCATGCTGCGCGATATCCTGCGCTTCAATCGTCAATCGGTCGATGATCTGGAAAACCAGCGCATCGCGGCAGACACCACGCTGGGCGAGTACCTGAAGAACGGCGGTTATGGCCAGCGCTTCATCGATCATTACATCGTGCCCATGGGCGCGGCGATCTGGTCGATGTCGCTGGCCGACATGCTCGGCTTCCCGCTGCAGTTCTTCGTGCGCTTTTTCAAGAATCACGGCCTGCTCTCAGTCACTCATCGGCCGCAATGGTGCGTGATCGAAGGCGGTTCCAGAAGTTATGTGGAACCGCTGACAGCCTCGTTCCGCGAGCGCATTCGTCTGTCCTGCCCGGTCACACGTGTCGAGCGTGACAGCGAAGGTGTGACGCTGCACAGCGCCATGGGCAGCGAACGTTTCGACAAGGTGGTGTTTGCCTGTCACAGCGATCAGGCCCTGGCCCTGCTGGCACAGCCATCGAGTGCCGAGCAGTCGATTCTCGGCGCGCTGCGCTATGCCGAAAACGATGTGGTGCTGCACACCGACACGCGACTGCTGCCCAAGCGCAAACTGGCCTGGGCGAGCTGGAACTATCGCCTGGGCGGCGGCGAACAGCAGTCGGCCGCCGTCACCTATGACATGAACATTCTGCAAGGGATCGAGAGCGACACGACGTTCTGCGTCAGCCTCAACCAGACTGCGGCCATCGACCCGGCCAAAATCCTTGGCCGCTACCGCTATGCCCATCCGCAATACAGCCTCGATGCGATCACTGCACAGGCGCGCTGGGAGGAAATCAACGGTGTCGACCACACCTGGTACTGCGGCGCCTACTGGGCCAATGGCTTTCACGAAGACGGCGTGGTCAGCGGCCTGCGTGTCGCCCAGGCCTTTGGTGAAACGCTGTGAACAGCGCCCTCTACAGTGGCTGGATCAGCCACCGGCGGTTTGCACCGCGCGCCCATGAGTTCACCTATCGGATAGGCCTGCTCTATCTGGATCTGGATGAACAGGACAGCGTACTGGGGCTCTCCCCACTGGCAGGCCGGGGGCGTTTTGCGCCGTTCTCGTTTCGTGAGCGAGACTATCTGCCAGAGCTGACCGGGCAAGGACTGACGCTCATCGAGGCGGTCCGCGAGCGGGTCGGCAAAGCGTTGGGGCGCATCCCGTCTGGCCGCGTCTGCCTGCTGACGCAGGCGCGCAGTTGGGGGCTGTCGTTCAACCCGGTGAGTTTTTTCTACTGCCACGAAGCTGACGGCACACTGGCCGGCATTCTGTGTGAAGTGACCAATACCCCGTGGGGCGAGCGCTACAGCTATGTGCTGCCCGCCACCGGCGAAGGCCATCAGCATTTCGCCGTGGCCAAGGCCTTTCATGTTTCACCGTTTCTGCCACGTGATCTCGAGTACCGCATGAGCTTCAGCCAGCCCGCCGAACGGATCGGTGTACACATGGCTGACTGGCAAGGCGAACTGAAGATGTTTGACGCCACGCTCAATCTGACCCGCCAGAGTCTCAACCGCAAGACGCTGCATCGCTATCTGATCGCTTATCCATGGATGACCGCGAAAACCTGTCTGGCCATTTATTGGCAGGCCATGCGCCTGTTGGTCAAACGCATACCCATCTTTTCCCATCAGGCCGCTGACGGCGAGTACCGTGCTGCCGCCGCGCAATCCAAGGACTCACTCCATGAAAAGCAGTAGCAGTAGTTTTTCTGCCAATCTGGGCACTAATGGTTTGACTGCCAACCTCCTGCGCCGAGGCGTGCTGCGGCAACTCGCCGGACTGCGCAACGGCCAGTTGGTGATTGTCGAACGGGGTGAGCGCCATGTGTTCGGCAAGAACGGCGCGCTGATTCAGGCTGAAATCCACCTTCTCGATTCGGCAGCCTGGGGCATGGTCGCCAGTAACGGTTCCATCGGTGCGGGCGAGGCCTTCATTCATGGCTACTGGACGACACCAGACCTGACGGCGGTGATCAGGGTGTTTGTCAGCAATCTGGATGTGCTGGATGCGATGGAGGGCGGAATGGCGCGCCTGACCCGCCCGCTGATTCACGCGTTGCACTGGCTCAACCGCAATACACGCGAAGGCTCGCAGAAAAATATCGCGGCCCACTACGACCTGGGCAACACGCTGTTCGAGCAGTTTCTCGACCCGACCATGATGTATTCAGCCGCACAGTTCCTCAGCGAAGACGACACGCTGGAACAGGCGCAGTTGAACAAGCTCGAGCGCATCTGTCAGAAACTCGCCCTGAAGCCCACCGATCACTTGCTGGAAATCGGCACCGGCTGGGGCAGCATGGCTATTTACGCGGCGCAGCACTACGGCTGCCAGGTGACCACTACGACCCTGTCCAAGGAGCAGTTCGCCTACACCGAGCGACGACTGATCGAACTGGGCCTGCAGGATCGCGTGACGTTGCTGCTGACCGACTACCGGGACCTGACCGGTGAGTACGACAAGCTGGTGTCCATCGAGATGATCGAAGCGGTCGGCCATCGCTTTCTGCCCACCTACTTCAAGCAATGCGCGAACCTGCTGAAAAGCAACGGCATGATGCTGCTGCAGGCGATCACCATCCGCGAACAGCGTTACGCACAGGCCAAGCGCACTGTGGACTTCATCCAGCGTTACATTTTCCCCGGTGGCGCCCTGCCCTCGGTGGCGAAGATGCTCGACATCGTCGGCAGCGATACCGACATGAACCTGCTGCACATGGAAGATTTCGGCTTGCACTACGCGCGCACCCTGCGCCTGTGGCACGACAACTTCAAAAACGCCCACGGCAAACTCGCCGAGCTGGGTTACGACGAGCATTTCCTGCGCCTGTGGGAGTTTTACCTGTGCTACTGCGAAGGCGGCTTCCTGGAGCGGACCATCGGCACCGCGCAACTGCTGCTCGCCAAGCCCGAAGCGCTGCGCGAACCGCTGCTTGGGCGCTTCAATGCTTAAATCCATTGCCAACGCGCTGTTGTTTCAGATCGGCTGGTTCGCCTGCGTACTGGGCGGCAACAGCTTCTGGCTGCTGATCGCCGTGGGCGTGCTGGCGGTGCATTTTCTGTGGATCAGCTCATGGGCAGCGGAAGGCCGGCTGATTCTGACGGTGACCTTGATCGGTATCGTGCTGGACAGTACCTTGATGACACTCGGCGTTTTTGATTTCGGCACGGGCGGCTACCTCTTGCCGTTGTGGCTGGCGCTGTTGTGGGCGGTGCTGGGCACCACGCTCAATCATTGCCTGGCCTGGACGGCGAAGCCGCTATGGCGTGCAGTCGTGCTGGGCGCTATTGGCGGCCCGATGTCGTACTATGCCGGCTCGCAACTGGCCCAGGTCCACCTTCCCCTCGGAGTGTGGCCAGGCATGCTGGTGCTGGGGCTGGTCTGGGCGGGTATATTTCCCCTGCTGCAATGGCTGGCAGCCCGCGCCGCCAGACACTCGGGAGAAACGCTCTGAACGCTACACTCATTCCGCTCGCCGAGGTCCACGGCGAACCGGCAGTCACTTGTTCGACCTGCGCAGCCTGCTGCTGCCAACTGGAAGTGATGCTGATCACCGACACGGGCGTGCCTGAGCGTTACATCGATACCGATGAGTGGGGTGGCGAGGTCATGTTGCGCCTGGATGACGGCTGGTGCGCTGCGCTGGATCGCAACACGATGATGTGCACGATCTACGAGAAACGCCCGTTGATCTGTCGTGAATTCGAAGCGGGTGCGGAAGACTGCCTGAACGAACGCAAAGGGATTGCGACGGCTTATCTTTGATTCATCACTATCGTCCCCACGCGCTGTGCTAAGCGTTATACACAAATCTGTTCTTGATTCTGGCCGAAGGCCGTAGGAGCGAACTTGTTCGCGAAGGCGTCAGTTCAGACGAAGTATTCTCGGTGAATATACCGGCCCTTTCGCGAACAAGTTCGCTCCTACGCCCTGCGGGCAGAAGCCTGAAAGCGCCGTCACCCGGGCTCTTCTGCGGGGGGGGGGGGGGGATGGTCCGGAGCGGAGCGTCACGAAATGCATGCCAACGCGGGGCGCTGGCATGAGAGGCAGCTGTTTTATCAGAACGGCATCTTGTAGTGCAGTGCGTAGCTCTCTATACCGTCGTTCGGCTCTTTGATGCCGGCGTTGGAGTAGTGGGTCGCACGGATACCGACTTCATGCCCGCCCGCGAAGCGCAGACCGAAACCGATACGGTCTTCGAAGTTGAAGGCAGAACCGAACTTGCGATCTTCAACCTGGGTGTTGGAGAACACCGAGACGCCGATACCGGCTTCTACGTATGGCTTGACGTTGCCGTTGCCGAACTCGTAGACCAGAACCGGGGAGAACGACAGGCTGTGGTTATCCTTGTAGTCCTTGCCATCCCAGTAGGTGTAAGCGCCATCCCAGTAGCCGGTCAGACGGCCGATGTCGCTTTGCAGCCAGGTTTTATCCCAATCAAACTGCACGCCCAGACGATAAGTCATGGTCGACTCGCCGGTCTGACCGACCGAAAACTCAACACCATCAGCCTGCGCGATTGAAGCTTGCCCTGCCAAAGCGGCCGCAATCACGGCCAGGCAAAAGAGTCTCTTCATGAGAAACGTCCTAAATATATTAAATTGTACGAAAAGTGTTGGAATTCATCAGCCGCTTTTATAGAAGCCGCGGAGGCGACGTTAGTTCACACCAAAAGCGCCTTTTTTCACGTTTTTTTTACAAACGGAAGCTTCTCACATTGCCGACGTTTTGCGACAAAAAAGGTAGGATTTTTCTGAAATTGTCCGGTATGTCACTAGACCAATACACAGTGTCTCGGGCGACACCACTGGCAAGCAGGCCGGACCGCGTCAAAAGACGCTGCAGTTGCCGCGCCACTGCGGCTCCGGTATCGATCAGGGTGACCGATTCGGGGAGCATTTCGCGCAGCAATGGCTTGAGAAACGGGTAATGAGTACAGCCCAAAATGATCGTGTCACAGCGCGCTGCCAGCAACGGCTCGACATAATGCTGCAGCAATTGACGGATTTGCGGACTGACCAGGTCGCCGGTTTCGATCAGCTCGACCAGCCCGGGGCACGGCTGGGTCACGACCCGCACATCGTTGGCAAAACGGTCCAGCAAGGCCGCAAAGCGGGCGCTTTGTAGCGTTCCGGTAGTCGCCAGCACGCCGACAACGCCGCTGCGGGTCGCCTCGGCAGCCGGTTTGACCGCTGGCTCCATACCGACAATCGGCCAGTCCGGGTAGCGCTGACGTATATGCGACACACCTGCGGCAGTAGCCGTGTTGCAGGCGACGACCAGCGCCTTGGCCCCCTGCTCGCGGAAAAACCCGGCAATCGTCAGGCATCGCTCGATGATAAATTCGGGAGTCTTTTCACCGTAGGGAATGTGCCCGCAGTCCGCCAGATACAGCAGCGACTCGCTGGGCAACAGCTGGCGGATTTCATTGAGCACCGACAGACCACCGACCCCGGAATCGAAGATTCCGACCGGTGCATCGCCGCCATGGCTCATATGCACGTCAAGCATGCTCGCGCTGCACACTGGCCGGACCACAGACGCTGCACGCCGGGTCACGCTTGACCTTCAGTTCACGGAAACGCGTGCTCAAGGCGTCGATCAATAACAGTCGACCGACCATGGGTTCGCCAAAGCCGGCCAGCAGTTTCAACGCCTCCAGCGCTTGCAGGCTGCCAACCAGACCGACCAGCGGCCCGATGACACCGGCCTCGCTGCAGGTCAGTTCGGCTTCGCTGCCATGCCCGTACAGACAATGGTAACAAGGGCTGTCCGCACGACGCGGGTCGAACACCGACAACTGCCCTTCAAGCCGAATGGCCGCACCACTGACCAACGGCTTGCCGGCAGCGACACAGGCGGCGTTGACCGCTTCGCGAGTGGCGAAATTATCCGAGCAATCGAGCACCAGATCGACAGCCTGTACCGCCGCATCCAGTGAGTCGGTATCCAGCGCTGCACGATGAGCGACAAGGGTGATCTCGGGATTGATCGCATTGAGCCGGGTGATGGCCGAATCTACCTTGGCCTGCCCGATGCTCTGAGTGTCGTGGATGATCTGGCGTTGCAGGTTGGTCAGGTCGACGTGATCGAAATCCGCCAGATGCAGCTCACCAACCCCAGCGGCGGCCAGATACAGGGCCACCGGCGAGCCAAGCCCGCCGACGCCCACGACCAGCGCACGACTTTGCTTGAGTCTTAGCTGGCCATTGATATCAACATGTTGCAGCAGAATCTGGCGACTGTAGCGCAGCAGCTCCTGATCACTCAGCACAGCTTGCATCCGAACGTGATGCGCTCATGCTCGCCCAGATCACGGCGCGTCTGAATACGCTCGAAGCCCTGGCGAATCAGCAGCTCACGCACCGCAGGTCCCTGATCGTAGCCGTGCTCCAGCAGCAGCCAGCCATCCGCATTGAGATGTGCAGGCGCCTGTTCGATGATCGTGCGCAAGTCATCCAGCCCGTCGGAACCGGCCACCAGCGCACTGCTCGGCTCAAAACGCACGTCGCCAGCCGACAGATGCGGATCTGCGTCAGAGATGTACGGCGGGTTGCTGATGATCAGGTCGAACTGTCGACCTTGCAGGCCACCGAACCAGTGGCTTTCAAAGACTTCGGCGTTGTTCAGTTGCAAGCGCTGCCGGTTACGCTCAGCCAAGGCGACGGCCTCTGGCACACGGTCAACCGCGGTGACCTTCCATTGCTGGCGGTCGTTGGCCAGCGCCAGCGCAATTGCGCCGGTGCCGGTGCCGAGGTCCAGCACCTGAGCGGGTGCGAAGGCAGGCACCAGTTCCAGTGCCGCCTCGACCAGCATTTCGGTTTCGGGGCGCGGGATCAACGTGTGTGGGGCGACTTCCAGATCAAGCTTCCAGAAGCCCTGCTGGCCGAGGATGTAAGCGACCGGCTCGCCCTTGCTGCGGCGCTCCATGTAGCCGGCGAATGCCACGGCGGCTTCGGTGCTGACGATGCGTTCGGGCCAGGTGTGCAGAAAACTGCGTGGTTTGCCCAGCGCCGCCGCCAGCAGCAGCTCGGCATCAAGCCGTGCAGTCGGTGAATCGGGAAGCTCGGCGCTTCTGAGTACACTTGCGATGATGGTCATTTACTCACCCAGTGCCGCAAGTTGATCAGCCTGATATTCAGCGAGTAGCGGCTCTATCACTGCATCGACCCCGCCCGCCAGAACTTCATCCAGCGAATACAGAGTCAGGTTCACGCGGTGATCCGTCACTCGCCCCTGAGGGAAGTTATACGTACGTATGCGCTCGGACCGATCGCCCGAGCCGACCAGCAGCTTGCGCTCGCTGGCAATGGCATTGGCCGCCGCGCTGGTCTGCTGATCATTCAGTTTGGCAGATAGCCAGGACATTGCCCGGGCTCTGTTCTTGTGCTGCGAACGCTCTTCCTGGCACTCGACGACAATACCCGACGGCAAGTGGGTGATGCGGATCGCCGAGTCGGTTTTATTGACGTGCTGTCCACCAGCGCCCGAAGAGCGGTAGGTATCGACACGCAGGTCGGCAGGGTTGATCTCGATCGCCTGCTGCTCGTCAGGCTCCGGCAACACCGCAACCGTACAGGCTGAGGTATGGATGCGGCCCTGGGATTCGGTCTCCGGAACACGCTGCACACGGTGCGCACCGGACTCGAATTTCAGCTTGCCGTAGACGCTTTCCCCCTCGACACGTGCAATGACTTCCTTGTAGCCGCCATGCTCGCCTTCGTTTTCGGAAAGAATCTCGACGCGCCAGCCACGCCGCTCGGCGTAACGCGAATACATGCGGAACAGGTCGCCGGAGAAAATCGCCGCTTCATCGCCACCGGTGCCTGCGCGGATTTCCAGAAACACGTTACGACCGTCGTTCGGGTCCTTGGGCAACAGCATGCGCTGCAATTGCGCTTCCAGCTCGACCAGTTGCTGTTTGGTTTCGCGAACTTCCTCGACGGCCATTTCGCGCATGTCCGGATCGCTGTCCTTGAGCAGCGCCTGTGCGCCCTCCAGGTCGCCCTGCACCCTGAGCAACTGCGCGTAGAGCGCAACGACTGGCTCCACTTCAGCGTATTCACGGGAATAGGCGCGAAAGCGTGTCTGATCGCTGATGACTTCCGCGTCGCCGAGCAGCGCGGTCAGTTCCTCGAAACGGTCGCTGAGCACATCCAGCTTATTGAGCAGTGAAGCTTTCATTGCGGGGGTTTATCCGTCGAGCCCTCACCGAGGGCAAAAAGTTCCTGGGCCATGGCCAGCGCATCGACGCGACCTTCGGCAGACAGCTTCTTGAGCTGCACGCTGGGTGCATGCAGCAGTTTGTTGGTCAGGCCACGTGCCAGCTGGATCAGTACGTCCTCGGCATTGCTGCCGTTGGCCAGCATACGTTGCGCCTTGCTCAGTTCTTCGTCACGCAGCCGTTCGCTTTGCTGACGATAGGCACGCAGCACGTCGACTGCGGCCAGTTCGCGCAAGCGCGACATGAAGTCCTCGGCACCCACGCTGACCAGCTGCTCGGCGGCCAGCGCCGCGCCCTGACGGCTCTTGAGATTCTCTGCCACCACTTCATGCAGGTCATCAACGCTGTACAGGTAAACATCGTCCAGCTCGCCGACTTCAGGCTCAATATCCCGCGGTACGGCGATATCGACCATGAAAATCGGTTTGTGCTTGCGCAGCTTCAACGCACTTTCCACGGCGCCCTTGCCCAGAATCGGCAACTGGCTGGCGGTGGAGCTGATCACGATATCGCTGTTGACCAGTTCCGCCGGGATGTCCGACAGCAGCACCGCGTGCGCACCGAACTCGGCGGCAAGCATGCTGGCGCGTTCCAGCGTGCGGTTGGCGACCACGATACGCTTGACGCCCAGATCATGCAGATGCCGGGCGACCAGAGTAATGGTCTCGCCTGCACCGATCAACAAGGCCTGGCTGCGTTGCAGGTCACTGAAAATCTGTTTCGCCAGGCTGACTGCAGCAAAGGCCACAGAGACCGGGTTTTCGCCAATGGCAGTGTCGGTACGTACCTGTTTGGCAGCGCTGAACGTCGCCTGAAACAGACGACCGAGCAACGGCCCGACCGTGCCGGCTTCGCGGGCAACCGCGTAGGCAGACTTCATCTGGCCGAGAATCTGCGGCTCGCCAAGCACCAGCGAATCGAGCCCCGAGGCGACACGCATCATGTGCCGCACGGCAGCGTCATCTTCGTGCACGTAAGCACTGGCACGCAATTCTTCAAGACTGAGGTGATGATAATTGGCCAGCCAGGCAAGAATACTGTCCGCGCCAAGGTGCTCGTGTTCGATGTACAACTCGCTGCGGTTGCAGGTAGAAAGGATCGCAGCCTCGCGGCTTTCCGTCAGTTGGCAGAGCTGCTGCAATGCCTCGACCAGCTGTTCCGGGGTAAATGCCACACGCTCGCGAACGTCGACCGAGGCGGTCTTATGGTTGATACCGAGTGCAAGGAAGGCCATTCAGGGTCGCAGGTGGTGACGTGAAGCCGGTAATTGTCCTACTTCGATAAGCTCAGAACAACCACCACATATTATTGTCCCACTACAATCGCTCGTCGCAGACCGTGCTTTCGGCTCCGCGACACTGCAAACACACGCATTGCATCAGTTTTTCCGACGGCTGTGGGTTTTGCCAACAGCCTTGTGTCATGATGCTCCCACCGCAGGTAAGCCGCCCTTCTTATATATGAATAGATCCTCCGCGTTGTTCCTTGCTCTCGCCTTTCTGGGTGGCTGTCAGTCCATGACTCCCGCCTCGTCACAGCCTGTGCCCGCTCAAAAGGACGCCCCGCCCGCGCCTGAAGCCAAGCCGCAGGTCTATGGTTCGTTCACTCAGGACACCCTGGTCAGCCTGTTGAGTGCGGAGCTGGCTGGCCAGCGCAACCGCTTCGACATCGCCCTGGACAACTATGTGACCCAGGCGATCAAGACTCAGGATCCGGGGGTCTCGGAGCGCGCTTATCAGATCGCTGAGTACATGGGTGCCGATCAATCGGCGCTGGATACCGCACTGATCTGGGCGAGGAACGCGCCGGGCAATCTCGAAGCGCAACGAGCTGCCGCCATCCAACTGGCGCGCGCCGGGCGTTACGACGATTCCCTTGTGTACATGGAGAGAGTCCTGCAAGGCCAGGGCGACACGCACTTCGATTTTCTGGCCCTGTCGGCGGCCGAAACAGATCCGGATACCCGCAATGGTCTGCTCAAGAGCTTTGACCGACTGCTGGGCAAATACCCGAACAACGGCCAGCTGATTTTCGGCAAGGCGCTGTTGCTGCAGCAGAACGGCGATTCCGAACAATCGCTGAAACTGCTTGAAGACAACCCGCCGAAAGAAGGTGAAATCGCGCCGATCCTGCTGCACGCCCGCCTGCTGCAAAGCATGAATCGAGGCAAGGAAGCGGTGCCCCTGCTGGAAAAAAGCATCAAGAAATACCCCGACGACAAGCGCCTGCGCCTGACCTATGCGCGCATGCTCGTCGAGCAGAACCGCATGGAAGACGCCAAAGTGCAGTTTTCCGCACTCTTGCAGCAGTATCCGGATGACGACGAGCTGCGCTTTTCGCTGGCCCTGGTGTGTCTTGAAGCCAAGGCCTGGGACGAAGCAGCGGGCTATCTGGAAGAGCTGATCGCCCGTGGCGCGCATGTCGATTCGGCGCATTTGAATCTGGGCCGTATCCACGAAGAGCGCGATGACCCGCAAAGCGCGCTCAACGAATACGCTCAGGTCGGTCCCGGCCCGGACTTCCTGGCGGCGCAATTGCGCCAGGCCGATATTCTGGTCAGCAACGGTAACGGTGCCGAAGCCGCCAAACGGCTGTCCGAAGCGCGCGCCGAAGAGCCCGATTATGCAATCCAGCTGTACCTGATCGAAGCCGAAACCCTGACCAGCAATGATCAACTGGACCGTGGCTGGCAGGTGCTGAATCAGGCGCTCAAGCAATACCCGGACGACGCCAACCTGCTGTACACCCGCGCCATGCTGGCTGAAAAACGCAATGATCTGGCGCAGATGGAAAAAGACCTGCGCACCATCATCAAGCGCGAACCGGAAAACGCCATGGCGCTGAATGCGCTGGGCTACACCCTTTCCGATCGCACGACGCGTTATAGCGAGGCACGCGACCTGATCGAAAAAGCCCACAAGATCAGCCCCGACGATCCGGCAGTGCTCGACAGCCTTGGCTGGGTGAACTACCGCCTGGGCAATCTGGACGATGCCGAGCGCTACCTGCGTCAGGCACTCGAACGCTTCCCCGACCACGAAGTGGCCGCCCACCTGGGCGAAGTACTCTGGGCCAAGGGCGAGCAGCGCGAAGCCAAAAAAGTCTGGGCCAAGGCCCTTGAACAACAACCCGACAGCACCGTCCTGCGCAGCACATTGCGACGCTTGACCGGATCAGAGACCCTTTGACGTTATGTTTTTGCGCCACGTAATCGTATTCAGCCTCATCGCCCTGCTCACCGGCTGCGCCGGCCTCACCTCCCGCGAAGCCGTTCAGGGCAAAGGTGACTCCGCGCAATGGCGCGAGCACAAACAGCAACTGAGCAGCCTCGATGGCTGGCAGATCAACGGCAAGGTCGGTATCCGCGCGCCGAAAGACTCCGGCAGCGGCACCCTGTTCTGGCTGCAGCGCCAGGATTACTACGATATCCGCCTGTCCGGCCCGCTCGGTCGTGGTGCTGCACGCCTGACCGGCAGGCCCGGCGCCGTGGTGCTCGAAGTCGCCAATCAGGGCCGCTACGAAGCCACCTCGCCAGAATCACTGCTGCAGGATCAACTGGGCTGGAAACTACCCGTGTCGCACCTTGTATGGTGGGTACGCGGTCTACCGGCACCGGACAGCAAAAGCAACGTGACACTCGATGGCGACAGCCGACTGGCCAGCCTTGAACAGGATGGCTGGCAGGTGGAATACCTCAGCTACGTCGAGCAGAACGGCTATTGGCTGCCAGAGCGCGTCAAGCTGCACGGGCAGGATCTGGATGTCACGCTGGTCATCAAGGACTGGCAGCCTCGCAAACTGGGGCAATGAGCATGAGCACGCCACAACTGGTTTTGCCTGCCCCGGCAAAACTCAACCTCATGCTGCACATTCTCGGACGTCGTCCTGACGGTTATCACGAACTGCAGACGCTGTTTCAGTTTCTCGATTACGGCGACGAACTGGGTTTTAGCGTTCGCGAAGATGGCGAGATTCACCTGCAGACCGACGTTCCCGGCGTCCCGCATGACAGTAACCTGATCGTCAAAGCCGCCCGTGCCCTGCAACAACAGTCCGGTTGTACACTGGGCATGGACATCTGGCTGGAAAAACGCCTGCCCATGGGTGGCGGTATCGGCGGCGGCAGCTCGGATGCAGCGACCACCCTGCTGGCCCTGAATCATTTATGGCAGCTCGGCTGGGATGAGGATCGTCTGGCGCAACTGGGGCTGACACTGGGCGCCGATGTACCGGTTTTCGTACGTGGACATGCCGCTTTTGCTGAGGGCGTCGGCGAAATTCTCACCCCGGTGGACCCGGAAGAACCCTGGTATTTGGTGCTCGTCCCGCAAGTATCTGTAAGTACAGCAGAAATTTTTTCAGATCCGTTGTTGACACGCGACACGCCGCCCATTAAAGTGCGCCCCGTTCCCAAGGGAAACAGTCGAAATGACTGTAAGGCGGTTGTAGAGAGGCGTTACCCAGAAGTACGTAACGCTTTGAATTTGCTAGGTAAATTTACCGAAGCAAAATTAACCGGAACTGGAAGTTGTGTGTTTGGGGCCTTCCCAAACAAAGCTGAAGCTGATAAAGTCTCGGCCCTTCTTACAGAGACCCTTACGGGGTTCGTAGCGAAAGGAAGCAACATCTCGATGTTGCATCGTAAGCTGCAAATTCTGTAGCAGGAATTGAGTGCCAGGCACTCGATTGATTCAATACAGGGGCGTCGCCAAGCGGTAAGGCAGCAGGTTTTGATCCTGCCATGCGTTGGTTCGAATCCAGCCGCCCCTGCCATTTTCTATACTCATCCAGGTTACCCTCAGCCTCTAGGTACTGCGCGTGTCCAAGATGATGGTCTTTACGGGGAATGCCAACCCCGATCTCGCTCGGCGTGTAGTACGTCAGCTGCATATCCCACTGGGTGATGTTTCTGTTGGAAAATTCTCCGACGGCGAAATCAGCACTGAGATTAATGAAAACGTCCGCGGTAAAGACGTCTTTATCATTCAGCCGACCTGCGCACCCACGAACGACAACCTGATGGAACTCGTCGTGATGGCTGATGCCTTCCGTCGCTCCTCAGCGTCCCGAATCACTGCTGTGATTCCCTACTTTGGTTATGCCCGCCAGGATCGCCGTCCGCGCTCCGCACGTGTTGCCATCAGCGCAAAAGTTGTCGCTGATATGCTGACCGTAGTGGGAATCGACCGTGTGCTCACGGTTGATCTGCATGCTGACCAGATTCAGGGCTTCTTCGACATTCCGGTAGATAACATCTACGGCTCCCCCGTTCTGGTGGATGACATCGAAGATCAGCGCTTCGAAAACCTGATGATCGTTTCCCCGGATATCGGTGGTGTCGTGCGTGCACGTGCTGTCGCCAAATCCCTGGGCGTCGATCTCGGTATCATCGACAAACGCCGTGAGAAAGCCAATCACTCCGAAGTGATGCATATCATTGGTGATGTCGAAGGGCGTACCTGCATTCTGGTCGATGACATGGTCGATACCGCCGGCACGCTGTGCCACGCGGCCAAGGCCCTGAAAGAGCATGGTGCTGCCAAGGTCTTCGCCTACTGCACACACCCTGTGCTGTCGGGTCGGGCGATCGAAAACATTGAAAATTCCGTGCTGGACGAACTGGTGGTGACCAACACCATCCCGTTGTCCGCCGCCGCTCAAGCCTGTGGCCGTATCCGTCAACTGGATATTGCCCCGGTAGTCGCCGAAGCGGTTCGCCGCATCAGCAACGAAGAATCGATCAGCGCGATGTTCCGTTAACTGACATCACGCAGACGAAAAGCGCCCCGCCCTGACATCCGGTCAGGGCGGGGCTTTTTTGCCCATACCATCCGAGCGCTGGTCGCAAACGCAACGGTGGATGTGGTTAATTTGGAGATACAACATGAACGAATTTACCCTGAATGCAGAACAGCGTTCCGACCTGGGGAAAGGTGCGAGCCGCCGCCTGCGTCGTCTCGCTAGCCTGGTTCCAGCTGTCGTCTACGGTGGCGACAAAGCCCCCGAGTCCATCAGCATGCTGGCCAAAGAAGTTGCCAAACTGCTGGAAAACGATGCGGCCTACAGCCACATCATCGAGCTGAACGTTGGTGGCAAGAAGCAAAACGTCATCATCAAGGCGCTGCAACGTCACCCGGCCAAAGGCCACGTGATGCACGCTGACTTCGTGCGCGTTATTGCCGGCCAGAAACTGACCGCAATCGTGCCGATCCACTTCCTGAACGAAGAAGCTCCGGTCAAGAAAGGCGGCGAGATCTCGCACACTACCACTGAACTGGAAGTGACCTGCCTGCCGAAAGACCTGCCTGAGTTCATCGAAGTCGATCTGGGCGCGCTGGAAGTAGGTGACAACGTTCACCTGTCCGAACTGAAAGCCCCTAAAGGCGTTGAGTTCGTCGCTTTGGCACACGGTACTGACCTGGCAATCGCCAACGTCCACGCACCGCGTATCGTCAAAGACGAAGAAGAAGGTGAAGCTGAAGAAGGCGCTGCCGAGTAATTCATTACTTGGTAACGTCGGAGTTGCTCAGGGAACATCGCGAGCGATAGCAGGCAAAGCGGGCGAGATCGCTGAGTTTACATCATGGTAAATGAGCAGTTTTCGTCCACATTGCCGCTGTCGTCAGCGGTTCAACCCTCAACTCCAAAGGAAGAGCCCCTGTCGTGACCGCCATACAACTGATCGTGGGCCTGGGAAATCCAGGCGCCGAATACGAACAGACCCGGCATAACGCAGGGGCTTTTTTTGTTGAGCGTATTGCTGCGGCGCAACGAGTCAACCTCGTTCCCGAGCGCAAATTCTTTGGCCTGACCGGGCGCTTCACGCACCAGGGTCAGGATGTTCGTCTGCTGATTCCCACCACTTACATGAACCGCAGCGGCCAGGCTGTCGCAGCACTCGCCGGCTTTTATCGCATCCCGGTGGAGTCGATTCTGGTGGCGCATGACGAACTTGACCTGCCTCCGGGCGTTGCCAAACTCAAAGTAGGCGGCGGCCATGGCGGTCATAACGGGCTGCGCGACATCATTGCGCAGCTCGGCAACCAGAACACATTCCATCGCTTGCGGCTTGGCATTGGCCACCCGGGCGATGCCAGCAAGGTATCCGGCTTTGTCCTGGGTCGAGCGCCACGCGCCGAACAGGAAAAACTGGACGCCAGTATCGACTTTGCCCTCGGCGTGCTGCCGGATATCTTCGCCGGTGAATGGAACCGGGCGATGAAAAACCTGCACAGCCAGAAGGCCTGACATCACTCGAGGGGAAACACCATGGGATTCAATTGCGGCATCGTCGGCCTGCCTAACGTCGGCAAGTCCACCCTGTTCAACGCCCTGACCAAATCTGGTATCGCGGCCGAGAACTTCCCCTTCTGCACCATCGAGCCGAACAGCGGTATCGTGCCGATGCCCGACCCGCGTCTGGCGGCCCTGGCAGCCATCGTCAACCCGAAACGCATCCTGCCGACCACCATGGAGTTCGTCGACATCGCCGGCCTCGTGGCAGGCGCTTCGAAGGGCGAAGGCCTGGGCAACAAGTTTCTCGCCAACATCCGCGAGACCGACGCCATCGCCCACGTGGTGCGCTGCTTTGAAGACGAGAACGTGATTCACGTTTCCAACAGCGTCGACCCCAAGCGCGACATCGAGATCATCGATCTGGAACTGATCTTCGCCGACCTCGACAGCTGCGAGAAGCAACTGCAAAAGGTCACCCGCAACGCCAAGGGCGGCGACAAGGACGCAGTGGTCCAGAAAGGCCTGCTGGAACAGTTGATTGCACACTTCAGCGAAGGCAAGCCTGCACGCAGCCTGATGAAGAGCATGAGCAACGACGAGAAAGCCACCATCCGTGGCTTCCACCTGCTGACCACCAAGCCGGTCATGTACATCGCCAACGTCGCCGAAGACGGCTTCGAGAACAACCCGCTGCTGGACGTGGTCCGCGCCATCGCCGAAGAAGAAGGCGCAATGCTGGTGCCGGTCTGCAACAAGATCGAAGCCGAAATCGCCGAGCTTGATGACGGCGAAGAGAAAGACATGTTCCTCGAAGCCCTGGGCCTCGAAGAACCCGGCCTGAACCGCGTGATCCGCGCTGGCTACGAAATGCTCCACCTGCAGACCTACTTCACCGCTGGCGTCGAAGAAGTCCGCGCCTGGACCGTCCGCGTCGGTGCCACCGCACCACAAGCCGCAGGCGTGATCCACACCGACTTCGAAAAAGGCTTCATCCGCGCCGAAGTGGTGGCATATGACGACTTCATCCAGTTCAAGGGTGAGTCAGGTGCCAAGGAAGCCGGCAAGTGGCGTCTGGAAGGCAAGGAATACATCGTCAAGGACGGTGATGTGATGCATTTCCGGTTTAACGTGTAAGCATCACGCATACCCAGAGGGCGCTCGGCAAGAGCGCGCTCCGATCACCGCGAAAGCCCCATTATCCGGGGCTTTCGCGTTTTTATGCACCGCCATGCTCAAGCGCTCCACACTATCGCCGACACCCTCAAATTTTTGATGGGGATGTCTGTTTTTATATGTAAAATGTCGTTTTTTAACCATCGCTCATCCACGTCATTTAAACATTCATGTTTAACGCAGCAGATGTCTGAAAGACGAAGGCCGATCAGCGATTGTTTCCACGGACCGGGCAGAGCCTTGTCACAACCCAAGGTAGATACTCTTTTGAAGATCTTAGTAACAGGCGGTGCTGGCTTCATCGGTTCGGCGGTCATCAGGCACATCATTGCCAACACAACCGATTCCGTCGTTAACGTCGACAAGCTGACCTATGCAGGCAACCTTGAGTCGCTGCAGTCAGCCGATCAAAGCGAGCGCTATGCGTTTGAGCATGTCGATATCTGCAACCGTGATGACGTGGATCGGGTGTTCAAAGAACATCAGCCCGATGCAGTGATGCACCTGGCGGCCGAATCGCATGTCGATCGCTCGATCACAGGCCCTTCGGAGTTTATCCAGACCAACATCATCGGCACCTATACGCTGCTTGAAGCTGCGCGTGGCTACTGGAGCCAACTGGACGAAGCACGCAAGGCCAACTTCCGCTTTCATCATATTTCCACCGATGAAGTGTATGGCGACCTGGAAGGCCCGGAAGATCTCTTCACCGAGACCACCCCTTACCAGCCAAGCTCACCCTACTCGGCCAGCAAGGCCAGCTCTGACCACCTGGTACGCGCCTGGAGCCGTACCTACGGCCTGCCTACTCTGGTGACCAACTGCTCCAACAATTACGGCCCGTGCCATTTCCCAGAGAAGCTGATCCCGCTGATCATTCTCAATGCGCTTGAAGGCAAACCGCTGCCTATCTACGGCAAAGGTGATCAGGTTCGTGACTGGCTCTACGTAGAAGACCACGCCCGCGCATTGTACAAAGTCGTCACCGAAGGCGAGATCGGCGAAACCTATAACATCGGTGGTCACAACGAGAAGCAGAACCTCGAAGTGGTCAACACTGTCTGCGCCCTGCTCGACCAACTGCGTCCGGACTCAGCCCATCGCCCGCATGCCAGCCTGATCACTTATGTGCAGGACCGCCCGGGCCATGATCTGCGCTACGCGATTGATGCCAGCAAGATTCAGCGTGAGCTGGGCTGGGTGCCGGAAGAAAGCTTCGAATCCGGCATCCGCAAGACGGTGCAGTGGTATCTCGATAACCCCGAGTGGGTTGCTCATGTAAAGAGCGGAAGCTACCAGCAATGGATCGACAAGAACTACACAGCGCGCGCCGATAAATGATGAAAATTCTTCTGCTGGGCAAAAACGGCCAAGTGGGTTGGGAGTTGCAACGTTCACTCGCTGTAGTAGGTGAAGTTGTCGCTCTTGACCGCCATAGCGTATCGACGGCTTATGGCGAGCTTTCTGGCGATCTTTCTGATCTGGATGGTTTGCGCAATACCATTCGCAGCGTTAAACCTCAGGTTATTGTCAACGCCGCAGCCTATACCGCTGTCGACAAAGCCGAAACCGAGCGCGAGCTCGCGCATACGGTCAATGCCCTGGCCAGTCAGGTCATGGCAGAAGAGGCCCGCATACTGGATGCGCTATTGGTTCATTACTCGACCGATTATGTATTCGACGGTTCAGGCAGCATCGCATGGAAAGAAAGCGATGCGGTGTCGCCGGTCAACTATTACGGCGCGACCAAACTTGAAGGCGAGCAACTTATCGCTGCCTCAGGCTGCAAGCACCTGATCTTCCGTACCAGCTGGGTTTACGCGGCACGCGGCAACAACTTTGCCAAAACCATGCTGCGCCTTGCAAAAGATCGCCCGGCGCTCAATGTGATTGCCGATCAGATTGGAGCGCCTACAGGAGCCGAGTTGCTGGCCGACATAGCGACTGCAGCCCTGCTTCAAACGCTGGCGAAGCCGGAGCTGTGTGGCATCTACAACCTGGCACCTGCCGGCGAAGTGTCATGGCATGCCTACGCGCAATATGTGATTGATTTCGCCCGCGCCAACGGGGAACCCCTGGCGGTGGAAACGATCAATCCCATCGGCACCATCGAATACCCTACACCCGCGCAACGCCCTCTGAATTCGCGTCTGAACACAGAAAAGCTGCGCCACAATTTTTCTCTGCACCTGCCTGACTGGCAAAGTGGTGTAGCCCGAATGCTCATGGAAACTCTGAACAAATGACCACCATTAATCGTAAAGGCATCATCCTGGCCGGCGGCTCGGGCACTCGTCTGCACCCGCTCACCCTTGGCGTATCCAAGCAGATGCTGCCTATCTACGACAAGCCGATGATTTTTTACCCTCTTTCAGTGCTGATGCTGGCGGGGATGCGTGAAGTCCTGATCATCTCGACACCAGAAGACTTGCCAAGCTTCCGTAAACTGCTGGGCGATGGCAGCCAGTACGGTATTCAGCTGACTTATGCTGAACAACCTACACCTGACGGTCTGGCACAGGCGTTCATCATCGGCGAAGAGTTCATCGGTGAAGATCCTTGCTGCCTGATCCTGGGCGACAACATCTTTTACGGTCAGCACTTCTCCGACAACCTGCGCTCGGCCAGCCAGCAGACCAGCGGTGCTACCGTCTTCGGTTACCACGTTTCCGATCCTGAGCGATTTGGCGTTGTCGAGTTCGACGAAACCGGTCGCGCCTTGAGCATCGAAGAGAAGCCTGCAGCGCCGAAGTCGAGCTATGCCGTCACCGGCCTGTACTTCTACGACAATCAGGTCGTCGAAATCGCGAAGAGCATCAAGCCTTCCGAGCGCGGTGAGCTGGAAATCACGGATGTAAACCGTGCTTACCTCGAGCAGAAGAGCCTGACCGTAGAAATTCTCGGTCGTGGCTTTGCGTGGCTGGACACGGGCACTCATGAGTCGCTGCTGGAAGCGAGCCATTTCGTGCACACCATCGAGCAGCGTCAGGGCTGGAAAGTTGCCTGCCTGGAAGAGATCGCCTACACCAACGGCTGGATCACCGCCGCTCAGTTGGGTGAACAGGCTCAGAAGCTGAAGAAGACCGGCTACGGCCAGTATCTGCAGAAGCTGCTGGATCTGGGCTCGTTCTAAGACTGCAAACCTCTATCCCATACCGCAAGGCTGCGAACAGTATGTCATCTGTTTTTCCCAAGGTAGCCGTGCTATTGGCAGCCTATAACGGTATGGCGTGGATAGAGGCGCAACTTGATTCAATCCTGAAGCAGACAAACGTCTGCGTCAGCGTGTTCATCAGTGTCGATACCTCCACGGACGGCACTGAAGCATGGTGTGCTGACTACGCGCAGCGTTATGCGAATATCACCCTGCTACCGCCTGCCGGACAATTTGGCGGAGCGTCACGCAACTTCTTTCGCTTGATCCGGGATGTCGATTTCTCGACATTCGATTACGTAGCGTTCTCCGATCAAGATGATATCTGGCATCCGGACAAGCTTCAGCGCGCCGTAGCGGCTTTGGCGCCGGGTCATCATGATGCCTATTCCAGCAATGTCACCGCATTCTGGCCGGATGGTCAGCGTGTACTGCTGGACAAGGCTCAGCCTCAGGTCCAGTGGGATTATCTGTTCGAAGCCGCGGGCCCCGGCTGCACCTATGTGATGAATCGCCGGCTTGCAGATGCCTTCAAGTCATCCCTCCTTTCCCACTGGGATGCAGCTCAGGCCGTCAGCCTGCACGACTGGTACTGTTACGCATTTGCTCGCAGTCACGGCTTCCGATGGCTTATCGATCCGGTTCCCGGCATGGACTACCGTCAACACGCCAACAATCAGGTTGGCGCCAACACCGGGCTTGCCTCACTCATCAGTCGACTGAAAAAGATTGCTGACGGTTGGTGGGCCGGGCAGGTAGTGCTGATTGGCCAGTTGATCGGAGACAGCCAACTGCATCCTGCGGGGAAACACGTGAGTACGCGGCTGTCGTTCCTGAAGCTCGCGTTCAAGGCACCGCAATGCCGCAGGAGACCGAGAGACAAGATCTTCTTCATTATTGCCTGCCTTACAGCAATGCTAAGCAAGCGTTGACTGCCAGATAGCCACTCGCGCCCTTCTGGCCCAGCCACAGCGATGCTGCCTGATTAAACCGATGATCAGGCATCGCAACCTTCTGAAAATACGGGTTTTCAACATCTGCGCCCAAAGCCACAGAGAACTTTAGCCGCCGCTTGGCCGGGCATCGGTCACAGTACCGAAGCCGCTTAATTTCGCAGGGCACCGAATGTTCTCCGGCGGCGGCTTATGTTAATGTGCAGGCCTTTGTTTTCGGTATCAAGAGCGCAAAGAAGCCGGTGTAACCGGGGTGAGCGGAACCAGCCTCGGAAGGTGGGGTCACTTGTACCGCCCAACCAAGGATGACAAGGCTCGAGTCACCCATACGGCCGTGAGCTCAGATACCGGACGCGCTTCAATTCGTAAAACCGTCCTGCAATGAAGACCTTGTGTTGCTCATCGTCGGAACCTACGTCGGAAAACTACAAATAGACGATGCATGCCCCGCGCCCCACAGTCATAACAGAACTACCCCCTTATCCAGCGCAGACATTTTCCGCCCAGGTGGACAGCCTATGGGGCACCCGACGCCCATGAGCCTCGATATCGTGAAACGCGTTTTAATGGCGCAATCAAATTCCATGGCGCAGGCTTTTTTCAACACACGCCTGCCCCAGCCAGGGCCTTATGAGCAGACCCTGATGAGCATCCCGGAGATACGTTACCTATGAATGCAACACGCCTCGCCATTCCAGACGTCATCGTATTCGAGCCCAAGACCTTCGGCGACGATCGCGGTTTTTTCTTTGAAAGCTTCAACCAGAAGGCATTCGAAGAGGTCGTTGGACGGCCTGTAACGTTCGTTCAGGACAACCACTCGCGTTCGGTGAAAGGCGTTCTTCGCGGTTTGCATTACCAAATTCAACAGCCACAGGGCAAGCTTGTCCGAGTCACCGTCGGAGAAGTCTTTGACGTTGCGGTCGACCTGCGCAAGAGCTCCCCGACCTTCGGTAAGTGGGTGGGACTGCATCTCACCGCCGAAAACAAAAAACAACTGTGGATTCCGGAAGGCTTTGCTCACGGCTTCGTCGTACTGTCCGAAAGCGCCGAGTTCCTTTACAAGACCACCGATTACTGGGCGCCGGAGCACGAACGCAGCCTTGCCTGGAACGACGCCACCGTGGGCATCGACTGGCCATTCGGCGAAGCGCCCTCCCTGTCTGCCAAAGATCAGAAAGCCGTCGTATTCGAAGACGCCGAGGTGTTCGCTTAATGAACCCTCATAAAACTCCTTCGGCGGGCCCTTTGCGGCTAGTCAGCAGCCTGTGGACCAACCGCTCATTGATCTCGCAAATGACCAAGAGAGAAGTCATCGGGCGCTACCGTGGCTCGGTGATGGGCCTGGCGTGGTCATTCTTCAACCCGGTGTTGATGCTGGCGGTATATACCTTCGTGTTCTCTGAAATCTTCAGCGCGCGTTGGGTCGGCGTCGACACTGGCAAAGGCGGCTTCGCTATTCTGCTGTTCGTCGGGATGATCGTGCATGGCTTGTTTGCAGAGTGTGCCAACAGAGCACCTTCTTTGGTGATGAGTAACAGCAACTACGTCAAGAAGGTGGTGTTTCCTCTGGAAATTCTGCCGGTTATCACCTTGGGTTCGGCGCTTTTCCACAGTTGCATCAGCCTGATAGTGCTGGTGATCGCACAACTGCTGATCTCGCACACGCTTTTCTGGACGGCGCTGTTGTTCCCGCTGATTCTGGTGCCGCTCATTCTCGGCACGCTGGGTATCAGCTGGTTTCTCGCATCCCTGGGCGTTTACTTGCGCGATGTCGGCCATGTCATTACGGTTCTGACCACTGTCCTGCTGTTTCTGTCGCCGGTTCTTTACCCGGTGGCGGCGCTTCCTGAAGTCTATCGCCCTTGGCTGCAGATGAACCCGCTTACCTACATTATCGAAGAGAGCCGTAGCGTACTGCTGTTCGGCAATCTTCCCCATTGGGACAGTCTGGGTATCGCCATTGTGATTGGCGCGGTAATTGCTGCCATGGGGTTCTGGTTCTTCCAAAAAACACGTAAAGGATTCGCTGATGTCATCTGATCAACCGGTTATCAGCGTACAAAACGTCTCGAAGTGTTTTTACACCTACGACAAACCTCATGACCGCTTGAAGCAAGCGCTGGTGCCAAGGCTTCAGCGCTGGTCTGGGCAGGAAACCACTACCACCTACGGCAAAGAGTTCTGGGCGTTACGCGACGTCAGCTTCAATGTTGCCAAAGGCGAAACAGTCGGCATCGTCGGCCGTAATGGTTCAGGCAAGTCAACCTTGCTGCAGATCATCTGCGGAACATTGAACCCGACTGTCGGCGAGATTCACACACGTGGCCGGGTAGCGGCCTTGCTGGAGCTGGGGTCTGGCTTCAACCCCGAGTTTACCGGCCGCGAAAACGTTTATCTGAACGCAGCTGTGCTTGGGCTGACGCGTGACGAAGTGGACGAGCGCTTTGACGCGATCGCCGGCTTTGCCGACATTGGCGAATTCCTCGATCAGCCGGTCAAGTCCTACTCGAGCGGCATGGCCGTACGCCTGGCGTTTGCAGTCCAGGCCCAGGTCGATCCGGAAATCCTTGTCGTGGATGAGGCACTTTCCGTTGGCGATGCACGATTCCAGGCCAAGTGCTTTGAGCGCCTCAGGCAGTTGAAAGAAAATGGCACCAGTATCCTGCTGGTCACGCACTCCAGCGAACAAGTGGTCACCCACTGTAATCGCGCGATTTTGCTGGAACAGAGCAGGATCGAGATGATTGGCGAATCGCGCCCGGTCATCAACCGCTACACGGACCTTCTGTTCGGGCGTGAGAAGAGCCCTATCACCGACAAGAGCCTGGACCTCGCCGAAGCAGAGCGAGTGGAAACCGCCCCAGTCGAAACCGACAAGATAGCGCTGCGTTTTGATGAAGACGTATACGCCAGCAGGCCTGGTTACAACCCTCATGAGTACCGTTGGGGGGATGGAGCTGCAACACTGCTCGACTTCCATATGAATGCATCGGGTAGGGAGTTTCCCAACAGCGTTGAATCAGGCGAGGAAATCGTTCTTGATCTGGCCCTGCAATTCAATCGCACTGTGGTCAACCCGATTATCGGCTTTACGATCAAGACCAAAGAGGGTGTCACCGTATACGGCACCAACTCTTACATGCAGGATTGCGAGGGCGCAGGCCTGATAGGCAGCGCTGGCAAACAGGCAAAAGCGCGAGTGAAATTCAGAAACGCGCTGGCGACCGGTGATTACTTCATTTCCATCGGTATCGCCTCTCGGCAAAGCGAAGACATCGTGCCTCACGACCGGCGCTATGATTCGATACATTTCGTCGTAGAACCTACTCCGAAGCTTCTGGGCTTGATAGACCTGGGCGCCTCCATGGAAATTGAACCGGTACTTGTTGATGTTTGAGCTTGATAAATACGGCTATAACCTGGATGCGGACACAGGTGTCTGGGTGCGTTCCGATTACCAGGGCATCGCCTATAGCGATGGCGACAACTCCGAGAACGAACTGGCGAAAATCGTACGTGAGGCGAAGGACGTATCAGTCCTGTCAAGCGAGCTTCCGCAATATTGCACCGATTGGCCGAAGCTTTATCACCTGACCTCCAGCCGTGGAAATATCTTTCGCCCCTTCGAGAGCCTTATCAAAGGCAAATCGATTCTTGAAATAGGTGCCGGATGCGGCGCAATCAGCCGTTACCTCGGCGAAGCAGGCGCCACGGTTCTGTCTTTAGAGGGTAGCCCGCGCCGCGCCGCGATTGCTTCCAGCAGAACCAGAGATCTGGATAACGTTACGGTACTGGCTGAACGCTTTGATGATTTCAAGCTTGATCAGCAGTTCGACGTCGTAACACTCATCGGCGTTCTTGAATACGCCAGTATGTTCAGCGCAGATGCCGATCCAGCCTTCGGCATGTTGAATCGCGTTCGAAAACTGCTGAAGCCCGACGGCCATTTGTTTATCGCCATCGAGAACCAGCTGGGTCTGAAATATTTTGCAGGCGCGCCGGAAGATCATGTCGGCGTCGCCATGTATGGCATCGAAGGACGGTATGTAGATCGGCAGCCGAAAACATTTGGCCGTAAAGAGCTACAAGCGCTTATTGCCCGCGCAGGGTTCATGGCGTCGGACTTTCTATCGCCCTACCCCGATTACAAGATTCCGAACTCGATCATTACTGAAAGCGGCTTCAGGTCTCAAGACTTCGACGCGGCTGCGCTGGCCTGCCAGAACACTCGTAAAGATCCACAACTGCCTGCGAACACGACGTTCAACCTGGAAAGAGCCTGGCCCGTTGTCATTGATAACCATCTGGGTATGGACCTCGCCAACTCTTTCCTCGTCGTCGCTTCATGCAAGCCGGAACAGGTAGTGCCAGGTAATACCCTTGCGTACCACTACAGCACAGGGCGCAATGCCGAATATTGTAAAGCGACCGTGTTCGTCGAGACACCAGAAGGTATCGAGGTTCGCTACCACCGCCTTAGTGACAATCCGGTTCCGGAAAGCCCGGAAGATGCGCATCGGTTCATTCTGCCGGACGCTCATGGTTACGCCAAAGGCTCGCTGCTCAGCCTGAAATTCTATGAAGCTGCGTCAACTCACAACTGGGACGTGGCCACCTTCACACCGTATCTTTCACTGTATGTAAACAGCCTCAAACAGCTGCTTGCATCAGAAGGCCATGATCTTGCACTTGATCATGTAGACGAACGTCTGCCAGGCCACTATATCGATGCCGTTGCACAGAACATCATCCTTGATAGCAAAGGCCAGCCGCACCTGATCGACATCGAATGGGAAATGGTCGAAGGTGTGGAGCTGGGGCATTTGCTGATGCGTGGTTTGCTGCTGCTGATTGCCAGCGCAGTTCCGTTCCATCCCACAGCAACCATGATCAGCAGGCGCGACTTCATCATTCAATTGATGGCCAGCGTCGGCCTTACTGTGACGGATCAAGACCTCAATCGCTTTGCCGCGCTGGAAGCCCTCTTCCAGGAAAGGGTCACCGGTCGTGAGGCCGCCAGCTTTCTGAACTGGGCGCCCGATGCGACGATCCAGAAAACCGGTTCTCAACTAAACGAAACGCCTAAAATGGCAACGCTTTATCTGGGCGATACCGAAGGCGGATTTTCTGAGGACCGAACAAAAAACCAGCGTGTTCATGATGGTTTTCAGACGGTTATTTTCGACGTCCCCGCTTCAGCCCGGTGCGCCTCGTTACGTTTCGATCCAACGAACGTCAGACAGTCATTTTCGATCAGCGTCATCAAGGTCTACAGCGCGAACTCAGAACTGTGGGCGTGGCACGATAATACGCATGCCCCCCTTGCCGCCGCAGGTATCACAGCATTTTCCAGCGATGCCAATGGCACGTTGTTCATGGCGCTCAATGATGATCCGCACGTGATGTTACCTGCCGATCTCAATATGCTGATTACCGGTAAATCATTCAAAGTCCAGATATCGTTCACCTTGCTCACAGAAGGTCAGGTCGCTGAACGACTTCTTCAACAGGAAGAAGAGCTCAAACAGGCACTTGAAACGACGGCGGATCAGAACCTCAAGGAACACTCGGCGCTGGAAGCGATCGAGGCGGCAAATCTGGCCGAGCAAGAGAGCCATCGCCAGGCATTGGCTCACATAGAAAATGAAAACCTGTCCATTCAGGAAAGCCATCGCCTGGAAGTGATGGAGCTCGATGCCGCAAACGCGACGCTTCAGGAAAGTTATCGTCTGGCCGTCCAGGAACTCGAGGCTGCGAATGCTGCACTTCAGGAGAGTCATAGCCAGGTGCTGGCGACTCTTGAAGCTGAAAGGCTGGCTGCGCAAGAAGCTCACCAGCAAGAGCGGGAGGATCTGGAAGCTCAAAACCTCGCTCTGCAGGAAAATCTTCGATTCAAGTTAATCGAGGTCGAAGGCGAGCGTTTGGCAGCGCTGGACGCTCACCACACCGCGATCAGGGAGCTTGAAGCCGAAAATCTGTCCTTGAAAGAAAGCCATCACCTGGCACTGACAAGCCTTGAAACGGAAACGCTGGCTCTGAAACAGAACCAGCGCCGTGAACTGACGGGGCTTGAAAGCAAAAACCTGACGTTGTTGGAGAATCATCGGCTTGAGCTGGAAGCCAAAGATACTCATGTTCATAACCTGAATCTGAATATCATCTCTATGCAGTCCTCTTATAGCTGGCTGGTAACAGCGCCACTCAGGAAAGTGACAAGGACGCTTTACAGAGCGAAAAGCAACATCACCTCGCTACCGATGATCATTCGACGCGGTGGTGGTTTGCTCAGCACCGCCAGGAAAGCCTATCAGGTATGGCAGGTGCGGGGGGTTGCTGGCGTCATTGCTCAAGCACGATGGGCCAAAGGTGACGCAGCGCAAGCGTTGCACGGCAACAGGCATGATTACGTACTCTGGGTTCAGAAGTACGACACCCTGGACGATGCAAAAATCAGTCGTATCAACGACGACATCGTTGGTTGGGGTGGCGGGCCGGTTATCTCCATCATCATGCCCGTCTACAACCCGCCGCTGGAGTTACTGCGTGAAGCGGTAGAAAGTGTCTGCGCCCAGTTATATCCGCGTTGGGAGCTTTGCCTGGCTGACGACGCCTCGACTGATCAGGGCGTGATCGACTACCTGAAGTCTCTGAGCGCTCAGGATGAGCGGATCAAAGTCGTCTTCCGCGAACACAACGGACATATATCCGCGGCCAGCAACTCGGCCTTGGAGGTCGCCACGGGCGAATTCGTCGCGTTGATGGATAACGATGACTTGCTGCCAAGGCATGCGCTCTACTGGGTGGCACGCACCATTCGCGAGAATCCGGACGCGGGGCTCATCTACTCCGATGAAGACAAGATCAGCACGGACGGTACGCGCAGCTCGCCTCACTTCAAGTCAGACTGGAACGAATTCCTGTTCCGCTCACAGAATATGGTTTGCCACTTGGGCGCCTATCGTCGAGATCTTGTCAACGAAGTTGGGCAATTCCGGGTCGGCTTTGAAGGTGCACAGGATTATGACCTGGCATTGCGCTGCATAGAAAAGCTTGAGCGAAATCAGATTATTCATATCCCGCGCGTGCTCTACCATTGGCGGATACACGCCGGCAGCACCGCCATGGCAGGTGACGAAAAGCCTTATGCGGCACTGGCCGGGGTCAAGGCACTGGATGAGCACCTGCAACGTAAAGGGGACGTCGGCGTTGCCGAGCTCTCCTCTCTGGGCATGTACCGTGTTCACTACAAGCTCCCGGCTTCCCAGCCGCTGGTCAGCCTGGTAATCCCGACTCGAAATGCCCATGCACTGGTCAAACAGTGCATCGACAGTATCAAGCGACTCACTACGTACACGCATTACGAAATCATTCTGATCGACAACGGCTCTGACGAGCCAGAATCGCTTGAGTATTTTGCTCTGCTTGATCAGGAAGAGAACATTCGCGTCATGCGCGATGAAGGTCCATTCAATTACTCTGCACTCAATAATGCGGCCGTACGCATTGCGAATGGCGAACTGATCGGACTTATCAATAACGATATTGAGGTCATCTCGCCTGAGTGGTTGAGCGAGATGGTATCGATAGCACTGCAACCGGGTGTGGGCGCCGTGGGTGCGCGTCTTTGGTATCCAGATGACCGCTTGCAGCACGGTGGCGTTATCACAGGCCTGGGCGGGGTAGCAGGTCATTCCCACAAGAATCTGCCTAAAGGCGCACCTGGCTATTTTTGCAGGGCGGAGTTGATTCAGGAGCTATCAGCCGTAACAGCTGCCTGCCTGATTATCAGAAAATCGACTTTTGAACAGGTCGGTGGTCTGGAAGAGCAGCATTTGAAAATTGCCTTCAACGACGTGGACTTCTGCCTGAAAGTCAAAGAGGCAGGCTATGTAAACGTCTGGACGCCTTTTGCAGAGCTCTACCATCACGAGTCCGCCACGCGTGGGCTGGAAGACACACCGCAAAAACAGGCACGCTTCACGAAAGAAATCGAATACATCAAGTCGCGTTGGCCTGATATTCAAGCTGACTATGCCTATAGTCCGAACCTGACGCTGGATTATGAAGATTTTAGTATGGCGTGGCCTCCGAGGATCATTAATTGATCAACTTCAGGTGCACATTACTGAATCAAAAAACAAGGAAAACCAGAAGCCTAGGAGCTTTGCGTGCCTGAGAACACTATTCATCATAACGACACAGAAATATCAAAACCCCGCTACCAATTGATTTTAGCTGTCGTCTACTTTTTCGTCCTGATCCTATGGTCGATTGGTATCTCGTTCCACGGCGGACCTGATGAGTCAACGCACTTTTTTTTATTAGAATACCTCAAGACATTTCATGAGTTACCTAGCGCTGCGGAACCATTACAGCCATTTACCGGTAACCTTTCCGGTTATACATGGCACCCCGGAGAGTTCTGGTACCACGGCTTGCCCTTTCCTCATGTGATAGGCGCAATGATCAGCTCTTACGGACTAAGCTGGTTGCTACCAGATGATTTGGCATATCTTTCAGCACGGTGCTTCAACTGGATACTCGGCGCAGTATTTATCTGCGCATTGTACCGAATCGCGCACAGAGCTGGAATGACGGAAAAAAGTGCAGCTTTTTGCGCACTCATCATAGCCCTCATCCCTCAAGTATCTTTCGTATTCTCGTACTTCAATAGTGACGCCTATGGACTCACCAGTATTGCACTGCTTTTAAGCAGTCTTATGGGGTATGTAAAAAGGCCGACAAAGTACAGTGCGATTTGTTTCGGCATTGCACTCGGCCTGATGTTCCTGGCAAAACTTTACTTTCTTCCCGCCCTCGTTTTTGCTGGTGTCATGCTCATTGCCTATCGTTATAGCGGAGAGCGTAAAGTCACACAACTCCTTCCATTTGCGTCATTGATAGCTGTGCTTATCTCAGCCCCTATGCTTGTAATTACCTACATCAAGTACGGCGAAATTACCGGGATTTCAGGCCAATTAGAATTTGTCGCGATGCATAAGCTCAGCCCGGCACAAGGTTTTGGAACATGCTATATAAGGTGTCCGGATCACTTGTTCGACATGACGACGATCGTGCCATGGTTAAGCCTGGCTACGAAGAGTTATTTCTCGGTCACGGGCTGGATGAATGTATACATACCCGATTCCTACTACATGGGAGCTGCTTTCCTTCTGATATTAGTCACACTGACTGCAATCTTCCAGACGGCTCGCGCCTGCGCTTTGCCAGACAAGAAAAAACTTATACTGGACAAACTGCTTCCTCTGATCATGATTCTTGGCTTATTTCCATCAATCATAATCCTTAGCCTGATTGCCTCTCAAAACACCCTACCTCAGCCTCAGGGTCGATATCTCTTCGTCACCATACCTTTCCTCGCATTCATTATTGCGATCGCAACTACAACGCATACTAGCAACCTAACATCAGCCTCTTTAGCGCGAGCTGAAAAATCTCGTCAATTCCACATGAAGTGGCTGTTTTTAGTTACCGTATGGATGGCGTGGACTAATCTTGTTGCTTGGAGCGCAAATACCTTAAGCCAGCCTAATCTTCAGAAGTCAGCCATTGGTAGACCTTTGTCTGAAGCTGTACAAGAGACAAGCGGTTCAATCCATTCAACTGATGCTTTCATCAGGGCCCCCGAGTTGCCGAAACGTCTCTTTGTAGAGGGTGATGAGTTTTCTCTAAGAGCGCCTGTTTCGCCAGCGACTCCAAGGGGCAACATCGACGTTATACGCCAGACTTCAGACGGTTTGTTCATAAGAGGCTGGAGCTATATTGAACCCCATGATGGAGTACCTCTATATATAATCGCCGTAAAAGGAGGTAAAATTGCGGGTGCTCTCAATATTGAAGGTAAAAGGCAGGATGTCGCCGAAGCCATTGGGGATAAATCAGCGCTCCGTACCGGTTACGAAGGGATCATTCTGCCGCCATCTCCAGCCGACAAGTGCGACCTGAAGCTATACACTGTCAGCTCTTCATTTAAAATTTTCGCAATGCCTGATGTATGCGAGTTCATCAGCCGTTCGTCTCATTGATCATGGAACCCCCAATGGAAAATATTCCGCTTTTCTCGGCCATCAAAGCTAACGCAGGACTTGATTTCGCGACTCCGTTGAAGGCCGTGCTGGACAGCCACTGGTACGTTTTAGGTAACGAAGTGAAGCTGTTCGAGGAAGAGTTTGCCGCCTACGTAGGTGTGCAGCATTGCATCAGCGTGGCTAACGGTTCGGACGCATTGGAACTCGCCCTCAAAGGCCTGGACGTTGTTGTAGGCGACCGGGTTGTCGCCGTGGCAAATGCCGGCTTCTATGGCAGTACAGCGATCCACGCAGTAGGCGCAACGCCTGTTTATGCAGATGTCGATCCTGCAACATTGACCCTTTGCAAAAACTCTCTGGAAACTGTAATTGCCAAGGAAAAGCCGGCGGCCATCATCGTTACGCACTTGTACGGTCAACTGGCGAACATCGAAGAGATCGTTCAGATCGCTTCCGCAGCAGGCATTCCGGTTCTTGAAGATTGCGCGCAATCCCACGGCGCTCGACGCAATGGCAAGCAAGCAGGCAGCTTTGGCACCATCGCCTGCTTCAGCTTCTACCCGACTAAAAACCTGGGCGCTCTCGGTGACGGCGGCGCAGTGGTTACCGGTGATGACGCTCTGGCCTCACGTATCCGCCAGCTTCGGCAGTATGGCTGGGACCAGAAATATCGCGTTGCAATCCCGGGTGGCCGCAACAGCCGCCTGGACGAGATGCAAGCGGCAATTCTGCGTATCAAATTGCCGCATCTGGACACCTGGAACGAACAGCGCCGCTCCATCGCCAAGCGCTATAACGAAGCGTTCGCGGGACTGGATATCGAGCTTCCATCCTCGGTTTCGGATGATTACGTCGCCCATCTATATGTGATTCGCGCGAAAGATCGGGCGGCTCTGGCTGCGGCACTCAAAGAGAAGTCAGTCAGTACGGATATTCACTACCCCATCGCCGACCATAAACAACCAGCGTACTCATCTGCGCCGTCCGTCGCTCTGGACGTGACCGAGCGTACATGTGATACCGTCATCTCCCTTCCCTGCTTCCCGGGCCTGAGTGACGACGAGGTTGAACGCGTCATCGCAGCGGTCACTGCGCACTTTTCCAAGGAGATATGACTTTGCTGACGTTGGTCATTCCCGTCTATCGCAACGAGAGCAATCTTCCCGACTTGCTCGTCGCTGTGACGGCGCTTGATAAGCAGCTCGGACACGACCTGGAAGTTGTGTTCGTTGTGGATGGCAGCCCTGACCGCTGTTACGAACTACTCAGGGAACAACTACCGGCACAATCGTTCAAGTCCAAGCTGATCCTGCTGTCCAGAAACTTCGGATCATTCATGGCGATCCGCACGGGCTTACAGCATGGCACTGGCGACCGTTTTGCGGTAATGGCTGCAGATCTTCAAGAGCCGCCAGAACTGGTTCTGGAAATGAATACGGTACTGATGCGCGGCGATATCGACGTTGTGGTTGGTGTACGTGAAGGTCGTCAGGACCCATGGGCAACGCGGACTGCTTCAAAGATTTTCTGGGGCTTTTACCGTCGCTATGTCATCCCTGAAATACCGCCAGGCGGCGTTGATATGTTCGCCTGCAACAAGGCTTTTCGGGATACTCTGCTGACTCTTGAAGAGCGTCACAGCTCTCTCATCGCGCAGATCTTCTGGATGGGCTATCGCCGCGAAGTAGTTACCTATACCCGGCAGGAACGGGTTCACGGTACGTCTGCATGGACGCTGCGTAAAAAAGTCAATTACCTGATGGACAGCGTATTCTCCTTCACGGATATGCCTATACGTATATTGACCCGCGTCGGCGCGTTCGGCTCTACATTTGCGGCGCTGTTCGGTGTGTTCACACTCATCGCCAAGCTCGAAGGCAGAATTGAAGTACCCGGCTACGCAATGATCATGCTGGCCATCACCTTCCTCGGCTGTTTGAACCTGCTGGGATTGGGCATCGTCGGTTCTTATGCATGGCGCACTTACGAAAATACAAAGAATAGACCCTTGGCCATCCCGATGCGGATCGAGGGATTTGGAGAAACACATGAGCAGCGCTAAGGATTTCTTTGTTCACAGCCATGCGCTGTGCGAGTCCGAGAATATCGGGAAAGATTCGCGTGTATGGGCGTTCGCGCATATCCTGCCAGGCGCACGCCTGGGCAGCGAGTGCAACGTGTGCGATAACGTTTTCATCGAAAACGACGTTATCATCGGCGATCGCGTGACGCTGAAATGCGGTGTACAGGTATGGGACGGCATTACCATTGAAGACGATGTCTTCATCGGTCCTAACGCCACATTTACCAATGACCTGTTCCCACGCAGCAAAGTCTATCCACAGAGTTTCGCGCGTACCATTATCAGAAAAGGCGCCTCACTGGGTGCTAACTGCACGATTCTTCCGGGCATTACCATCGGCATCAACGCCATGGTCGGCGCAGGTGCTGTCGTGACCCGCTCTGTACCGCCTAACGCTATAGTCGTAGGTAACCCGGCCAAGATCATTGGTTACGTGGACGCCAAGCCTGTCAACGCCAGTAGCGAGACACGCCCGGAAAAGGCTGCGCCAGGCGTAACCACCACGTCAGTGAAGAACGTAACCTTGCACACCATGAATGAAGTCGCGGATATTCGCGGTAGTTTGTCGGCGGGCGAATTCGAGCGTTCGGTACCCTTCAAGTCCGAACGTTACTTCTTAGTCTACGACGTACCGACTGCCGAGACGCGGGGCGAACACGCGCACCGTATCTGTCACCAGTTTCTGGTGGCAGTGAAGGGCTCGGTTCATGTTGTAGCGGATGATGGTGTCAATCGTGAAGAGTTTATTCTCGACAAGCCGAATCAGGGCATCCACCTGCCACCGATGACCTGGGGTATTCAGTATCGCTATTCACAGGATGCCGTACTGTTGGTGTTTGCATCGCATTACTATGATGCCGGGGACTACATTCGTAACTACGAAGAATTCAAATCCCTGATCGCAAACGCTGAATAACGGCACCATGATGAATCGGGCTTTTTCAAAATTCTTAAAACAGGATTTTGCTCGATTCCTGATGTCAGGCGGTTTCAACACCGCCTTGACCTATGGAATCTATCTCATTCTGTTGATGTTCCTGTCCTATAAAATCAGTTACACGATTTCTTATGTGACCGGAATATTGCTGGCCTATGTTCTGAATCGATTCTTTGTCTTCAAGAGCCATCAGGGCCTGCGTTCTGTGATCCTGCTGCCGCTTATTTACGCGATTCAGTATTGCTTGAGTCTGGTCATACTCTGGTGCTGGGTCGAAAAGCTGCAGTTTGACGAAAGACTTGCGCCTTTGGCCGCTATTGCATTAACTCTGCCTGTGACGTTCATCCTGTCAAAACTTGCGTTCGCCGCCAAGGCCGAGAAGAGCCAGTAACCTGCATGGTTACGCGGGACAAACGTCTTGCTTGATCAGTATGAGGCAGGTGTCGGTGACCACCGACACCTGCCTCAACCATAGCTCTTAGCAGGCTACATGCCACCCGCCAAATCAGTAACACGTGGTGGGAACGCTACCGAAAAGTCTTCTGCAGATATAGTCAGGTTAGGGTTGTAGTAAGGGTCGTGCTTGATAATCGCACGCCACTTGTTCTGCATGTACTCGACTTCACTAATAAACCGCTTAATTTTTTCAGGCGTATCCTCAAAGCCACGCGTCGCCGACTCATGATGGTAAAGGTCTGCATTCGGGGTCCAGATATTCTGATACCCGGCCTGCATGATCTTCAGGCACAAGTCCACATCATTGAAGGCAATCTTCAGATCCTTGGCGTTGAGCCCACCTACTTCCTGGAAGACTGATTTCTTCACGACCAGGCACGCTGCTGTCACCGCAGACATTCCCTGAATCAAAGATGCTCTTCCGAAATAGCCATGATGACCTCTGGGCAGCATTTTATGAGCATGCCCGGCAAGGGTGAGTGGTCCCATGATGACGCCACCATGCTGTAGCCGCTCATCGGGATACCACAACCGTGCACCAATAGCTCCAGCGTTAGGCTGCAACGCCAGGGACACCATTTCATCCAGCCACTCAGGATTGATGACTTCGATATCGTTGTTGATCAACCCGATAAGCTCACCCTTGGCGTGCTCTACCGCGTTGTTATTCAGTGCGGAGTAGTTGAATTCACCGTCGTCACGAAGCACGGTGACACCCGTCAGGCGTGAGAGCATCTCGAAATACTGCAGCGACTGCGGATCATCAGAACCGTTATCAACCAGAATGATTTCGTAGTTGGGATAGAGCGTCTTGTGACGAATGCTCTCAATGCATTGTTTCACCAACGCGTAAGCGTTCCGCGTCGGAATGATCAAACTCACCAAAGGCTTCACAGCAGGCAAGTCGTAGTGAACACGGTACATGCCAAAATCCAGTAGCTCGGCATGCCCGGCTATTCCAGATCTTTTCAGGTGTTCATCAAGTGCCTTTTGCCCGGCATTTTGTGCATAGGGCTTTTCATCGGTGGACATTGCAGTGCTGCCTGCATGCATGCGCCAATGATAAAGTACGCGAGGGATATGAATGATCTGGGCAGCCTCGACTTGCTCAACGCAACGAAGCGCCAGATCATAATCCTGGGATCCTTCCATACCGATCCGAAACCCCCCGACTCTATCAACGAGTTCTTTCCGGTACACGCCAAGATGGCTGATCATGTTGTGCGAGCGGAAGAGGTAAGGGTTCCAGTCGGTTTTAAAATAGGGAGCCGATCTGATGCCCTGCTCGTCTATCTTGTCTTCATCCGAATAAATTACAGCCGCATCAGGATGGTTATTGATTGTTTTGGCCACCCAGAACAAGGCGTGCTCAGGAAGCGTGTCATCGTTATCCATCAGGACAATGAACTCACCTGTTGCGACGTCGAGTGCAGAATTGCTGGCCTTCGAAATGTGACCATTCTGTTCACGATAGGTGACTTTTATCCGATGGTCTGATTTGACACTCTGTTCAAGAAACAGCCGAACACGGTGATCGGTTGACGCATCGTCGGCTATGCACAATTCCCAGTTGAAATAAACTTGGGTTTTTATGCTTTCGATGGCTTCTCTCAGCATGTCGATAGGCGGATTGTAAACAGGCATGATGATCGACAGCAGCGGCTTGGTTTTCCAAGCTCCCATTTCCTCATACATGCAAAGGCGATCAATATCGTCAATGGTGTCAAACTCTTCGACCCATTGCGTGTACGTATCGACATGCTCTGGCACGTGTTCAGAGTGAATGAGCTCTGTCTCTTCTGGCTCCACGGTATGCGGAAGCGAGCCATGTGCAGGAAATGGCGCAGCTGCCTGCTCTCCGCCGCGCGCGCGTCGAATGGCAGCAACTATTTTTCTAAGCGGAGATGTTATCTTCCAGCTGGTCGAGCCTTGTAGCTCCATAATGGTCAGGTTCAAATTATGGATATGCGTATCTCGCTCGATCAAAGCCGCCGTGAACACTGCTTCCTTTCTTGCCAGTTTTTGCTGCTCTAAAACCAGCTCTCGCTGCAGCTTCTCTATGGCAGCAGAAGATTGCTTTTTCTGAAGCGAGTTCTCGTGGCGGAGACGCTTAAGCATGACTCGATGACCTCGTAATTTCTTTAAATTCTTCCGAATACACCACGTTGCTCTTACGGCAAGACGGTCACTCGCACTCCTTTCGACACTCCGTATATTACACGACTTGTCTGTGACGGTTTAGCTTCTGGCATCACTTCAACACTATGTCAACTATTCACAGGCGTCCTCATCAAGCCGGCACATGCTGACTTCGAAGACATGAGCCCTGAGGATTCGTAGGCATCTACCTCGTATTGCAGGTAGATTCGCCATCGCCAGCCCAAAATGACGCCCAATATCAAGCATAACCATGACAGGATACGTTTATGCAGGTGCAAAAAAAAGAAATTTGGGCGGCCGTCCGACGGAGTCATCTGCCTCACCACACAGAGCCCCGACATGCCATCCATCTAGATTTCAGCTCCTCCCATCTTGGACGGCGTAGGAGCTGGCGACTCCACTGCCCTTTAGGTATCGGACAGGAATTAGCTCCTTTGGCAAAAAAAATGACTTAGCAGTCTGATTTAGACCATGGATTACCCGAGAAGCTACATGTCTTTGGGAGACGCAAAAGTCGAAAACTGGAAAGAACCGAGTTACACGTGGAGCATGTTTATCGTCGATCGCCAGTGCGCAAGTGACAACAACGAAAAATCAGATTCGAGCATAGATATATGAACCCCAGACTGGACGACGATAAACTAGAGGTCAGAAAAAGTCCGCACCGTATACGGCCAAGATAAAAGGCTAATGACAATTGAGCTCATGATCATTGCAATACCTTCAAATTCTTCCCAGACCACGTCCAGAATGAGACTTAAACTTCCTAGCACTACTTACCTTTAGATACGAAATCTGCGAAGAATCAACAACCTTTTAACCCCAACCTGTCGACGGCGGTGATCAACATCCCTCAAAACAGCACGATTCCCATAGCGAGCAAACTGCACCCCACTCCTAATCGTCACGTTAACGTCGTTCCATTCTACAAATCGCCCTGAACGCATTTTTGCGAAAACACATCAGCCTGTCATGACCGATCAGCTGAGATCACTTAGGCAACCGAACTAATCGTGCACGAGCAGCCTGATTGACCAGCGTGGTATTGAGATCTGTCAGGTTTTGAAACAACTTGGCTCCATAAGACGAGATTTACTGTACAACGGTGAAACACCGATCATTTTCAGATCGGCATCTACCAGTAATATTTTGGAACAATAGAGCGCAGCTGTACCGGAGTCTGAAAAATCAAGACGAGAAATACTTCTTTCCAACTTGCCGCTGAAGCAGGCATTATCCACCCCATTGTACCGTGCACATTTCCGTCAGAGACCATGACTTGGTCAGCCAATGCGGTCGGATAGCTTGCTCGCCAACCTCCGTGAGCGAGGCGGACGAAGGGTACGTAACACTTTTGGATTTACTACGTTCGCGCATAATTAGGAAGTTTTCTGGCAGCGCCAGCTTTCGCATATTTAGCCGATCGTAGCCATCGTCAGATACCACTATAAAAAAAACAACGGAGCCACATGAAACAACTCACTCACAGCAAGTCGTTTTTACAGCATGTTCGAGAAGGATTACTTGTCAGGCGTCAAGAAGTTGCTGCCTTTATGGCGATCGCTTTGACTTTCATGATTCTTCATAAAATCATGGGCGTGGCTGCATTCCCTTGGGACGCTGGTTATTATTGGAATTTGAGCAAAGTAGAACATCTGTTCAATTTTCCACATACCATCCGGGGATACTTCTACCCAGCCTTGCTCGCACCAGCCAGATACCTCTCTGACACGTTTACGGTACTTGGATACAGTCCATTTAGAATTACCTCGTCTTTGGTATACGCCTATTTCTTTGCCATTCTTCTTCCAGGGTTTTATCTGAGGGTATTTGGTGGGCAGGTTTCGTTCCTGCGTCGAATGATCATCCCAATGCTCGTAGCAATTTTATTCCCTGGCGTAATCGCCTATCCCTTGAGCGATCTACCGGCATTGGCAATGATGGTCGGCTCATCGTTCTGCATGCTTTCTTCAGCTGCTACAACCTCTCGCTTGAAACGTTTCACATTATTAGTACTGTCAGGTTTCCTTGCATATGGGGCCTACAACACGCGTACCATTTATCTGTTCCCTGCTGCCCTATTGGCACTAGGCGCAGTATTCATTATTTATGACAAGCACTCAGTACCTACTAAGATCTCTGTACTCTTGATTTTTTTATCAGGCGCGTTGATCGCAGCCATACCACAGACGGCCATCAACTTAAAACACCACGAAATCCTATCCCCATTAGTTATAACTTCGCCCGCCGCATTAGTGAAAACCTCACCAACACAATCATTGTTCGTTAGCCAATTACTTTGGGGAATTACGCTGCAGCGTTACGAAACCTCGGTGGATACAGCATCGCCTGGCCCAGCCGTCTTTTATATGGACAGCGCTGGTGAGCGCTTCTTTGCCGACAAGAACATCGGTAGTGAACCGTTTGAACTGAGCACCTATTTCAAACTACTTCTGCAAAACCCGCTAGACTTTTTAGGGATTTATGGTAGACACATCATCAATGGTCTCGATTTGCGCGACGGCGAAGTGTATACGATAGGGCAGTCAAGAGACAGGAACACCCTTGCCCTCTTCAACTTCCTCATTATATTTTCTGGCCTGCTAATCATCAGCATATCTATCGCGGCGCAACGTGCAACGACTGGCGAAAGGGTGAAAACTGTCTTTTGGGCGTTGACGTGTTTATTGCCGACAATTGCCATAATTCCATCGGCAGTGGAGACACGATTCTTCCTCGCACTGCACCTTGCCTTCTATTGTGCAATTGCGTTTACCAGCGACCTTGGCTCAGTAAAGAATTTGCTGCGCCAGCATGGGGTCTTAATCGGTGCCGCACTGGGAGTATCAGCAATTCTGTTTTTCTCTGTCACCACTACAACAATGACAGATCCGAAATATGTTTACTCCGATCTCTATAGAGGCAACTGGTAAAAAGAAACTGGACCAATATCCGGGCCAACGTGTCTGATGCAAGACACATTGGCCCATGTGCAAATAGTTCGAAATGATACATGGGGAGGAAACCTGTGTCAGCGGTGATGCTGGCTACACCCGCGTTGACAAGCGTGCGGAGCATCATGATGATCTAGTCGATCGCTGCACGGCATGGCGAGAAAAGTCTGATTATCTGATATGGCGGGCGCCTTTTGAAGTCCAGGCCGAGAGGGCATCAAAAATTGATGCATACTTCAGACCTTCTAAAGGAGCCCAAGACAATCGAATGAATTATCTCGATTAATCACATGCGACTCCACGCACCGTAAACTTTCTATTGAAGGTGCTTTGACGAATACCTTCCGTTTGATGATTATCAAGCGTCTTGCGTAAACAACGCAAAATTGATCGCCTGCTACACTCGCCCCACACATATTGCCAATATCAGACTTAGATTGCCCTGCACCGTCTGCCGGTAGATCCCGGCCTTTCGCAGAGTCAAGACGCGCTTTAAAAAAACTTCTCTTCGACCGGTGTCGAAATACGTCAGTACGCTCCTGCTTTCTTCAGTAAGCACAGACTCCATCCCCTTCAGAACCGACACGTTGGCATCGTTCCACTCGGCAAATCGTCCTGAAAGCATTTTGCGAAACCGTACCAGCCTTTCTCGAGTACTCGCATTGGCCCCGATCAAGTTTCCTCGGTGCTGGCGATAGTAGAGGCAGGGGTCGGCATCATAGAAAACCTGACCACCGCACCCCGTAACAAGAAGATAGGTCAGCCAGTCATGGGCGATCAGTGGGGCGTGTTCAGGCAATTTGACCAAAAGATCTCGCGCCGCCTGGTTGATCAGCATGGTATTGGCACCTGCCAGGCTCTGAACCAGGGCGTTTTTAAAAGACGGCTCTTTTTTGAACAGCGGAGAAACCCCGATTACCTTCAAGTCCGCATCGACCAGCCGGGTTCTGGAGCAGTAAAGCGCCGGCTTATCGGGCTTCAATAGCTCAAGGCGCCCCACGCTTCTCTCCAGCTTGTCGCTGAACCAGACGTCATCCTGATCACTGAACGCAAAATAGTCGGCGTCTATTTCAGGGCGTCGAACCAGCGAGACAAAGTTCTCCGCAAAGCCCTTGCAAGGCCCGCTGAAAATAACTAACCGCTCGCGCCCCCAGCGGGCCTGGTACTCGGAAAGTATGCCAACGGTGTCATCAGTCGATGCATCGTCGGAAACATAAAGCACCCAATTGCGAAAGGTCTGAGCAAAAAACGATTCGAGCTGCTCACGAAGGTACACAGCCCCGTTGTACGTGCACATCAAAATGGCGACGCGTGGGCGGCCGGACGCGTCGGATAAACCTCGACGCCGTAGCGGGCTGGCACCGTCTGCCCTGTGTTTTTCGGGGAGCTGCGTTCTCAAGAAACCTTTCGCCTGCAAAAACCGCGCATTTTACGCCTTGTGTCGACTCCCGTCAGTTATCAAATGATTGAATGTATATCCGTTGATCCAACTTTTACACGTCCTCCCACAAAAACGGATAGTCCGGCGGGTTTCACCACGCCGGTTCTTCGGTCTGATGCGGCAAACTGCCCAATCACCCCAAGCGAAACCGCGCCGTATTGTCATTCAACGCCCTACTACCCTGACTCAGGGTATCCGCCGCCTGATTGACCGCACGGGCGCCTTCCAGCAAACGTCCTGCGGCCTGATCGACCTGCTGGATGTTACTGCTCACTTCATCAGCGGTCGTTGCCTGTTCTTCCACGGCGGTCGATATCTGCGCCAGCGTATCGGTCACACCCTGCACTGCCGTGGCGATTTCGCCCAGGCGGATGCCCAGGCCGGTTACCGACTGCGCATCGTTGACGGCTTGCCCGCAGGCCGCTTCCATCAGGTTGACCGCCTGCGTCACGGTGGAGCGCAAGCTGTCGACCGTGCCGGCGATCTGAGCGGTCGAGGCCTGGGTGCGCTGGGACAGGCTGCGCACTTCATCGGCAACCACCGCGAACCCGCGGCCTTGCTCACCGGCGCGCGCCGCCTCGATGGCTGCGTTGAGGGCCAGCAGGTTGGTCTGTTCGGCGATGCCGCGAATGGCATCCACCACCGACTGGATCTGCTGGCCCTGCTCGCTGACGCGGCCCAGCGCAGCGGCAGTTTCGGTCAGCCGCTGATTGAGTTGCTGGATGCTGTCAGTGGTGCGCTGGCTGTCCTGGCTGCTTTGCTGAGCAATCTGACGCGTCTGCCTGGCGCTCTCCGATGCCTGCTCACAGCTTCTGGCCACGCCCTGGGAAGTGGCAGCCAGTTCGGTGGCTGCTGCGGCGATCTGGCTGATCTGTTGTTGCTGGTCTTCGACTTCGGTGAGCGTCCCGCTGGACTGGGCATTCAGCGTCAAGACCGCATCGCCGACACGTACGGTTTCCTGATTGACACCCAGCAGGCTGGTACGCAGCTGCACTACCGCGACGTTCAGCGCGCGGCTGATGGCAGCCAGCTCGTCACGGCCCTGCACAGCCACTTCCACACACAGATTGCCGTCACGCAGGGATTCAGCCAGCGTGGTGATGCCTCTGGCGCTGTTGCGAATCGAGGATTGCAGACAGGCGAACAGATAGATCGCCATGATCACCAGAACACAGAAGACCACCGCCATCGGGATGAACTCCGTGTTGGAGTTCTCATGGTAGTAATCGAGGCGTCCATTGAGCGCGTCAAGCGACTGCCTGCGCAAATCTGCCGTACTGCCAGTCAGCGTGTCGATGCTCTTTTCGAACTCTTCCGGTTTGAGTTTGATGCTGCCGCCGAAAACACCTTCGTCAATGACCTTCAGCTGTGCTTCCAGCACTTGCATCACCGCAGCGTACTTGTCGGCCCACGGCTGCAACTGCTCGGGAAGCTTGGACAGCAGCAGGCCGGCGGCCTTTTGCATCTGGTCCTTGGAATCATCGATGCGGCCACGCAGGTCGCGCATTTGCAGGCGGCTCTGCAGGCTGAACTGCCCCGATGCCACCGACGTCTGCCCCACACTCGACAGACGACCGATACGCTCGATCAGGTCCGGCACTTGCTGGGTGGAAAGCTGCATCAGCATGTAGGTTTCAAGCCAGGGGTCGAGAATCAAACCGCTGTCCATCGCGATCTGCTCACGCAGCGCCTGGACCAGATTCAGCACCGTGGTGAAACGGTCGTAGCCATCAGGCCACCAGCCCACCGTGCGCAATGATGCCGTGTCCAGACCGGTAACCGCAGCTTGAAGCGCCTTGAAACGGTTCATGGTGTCGGCAGGAGCTTTCTCTTCGACCAATACGGCCTGAACGCCCTGCAGCGCGTTGGCAATTCGAGGTATCCCTGCATCGACGCTGGCCATCGCCGCCTTCGCTGCCGGGGTTGGCTCGCGTAGAATGTCGGCCGCTTTCCAGCGTGCGGCATGATCGCGCTGGGCGGACAACTCGATGTTCAGATCGTCGAGGGCCAGCAGTTGACGCACGCCGGATTGCTCCCCGGATATGACATCGAGCTTGTTGCTGTATTCCTTGGTGATGACCCATGCGCTGCCCGCCAGCGGCAACATGAACAGCAGGAACAAGACCTGAAACTTGCGAGCAAAACCAAAATGTCCCATCAGGCGCATGCCTGGTGACAAAAGACTGTTCATGTCCTGCGACTCCCGGTGAACACCTGCCAGATCTGCACAAACAGAGGCGATGCCTTTTGTTGGAAAAACACTAACAGCAAAATGCCATGTTCTTGTTTCAATGGCGATACACATCGCCTCAGATTGGTACGCAAAGTGTCGCCATTCATTGTTTTTGGCGTCAAAAAGCTTCTCAAACGAGCTATCAGGCACATGCAAGCAAGAAGCGGACCGCTCAGCAGACAAGAAGAAGTGCTTTACGGCAGCCATTTATTCATCCCGCAAAAAGGTCAGAAAAAGTAAACTGGCCAACGACAATCAATCACTACGCAGCAGTGCTCCCCCATCAAGGAGGTCTTCATGACCACCCCACCCGCCTCGCCACGCATCGTCACGCAACCGTCCAGGCCGCATTTGAGCGCCGGTCAGAAGAAATTCAACACGCTGATGGAAAAGCTCGAAACCAGGCGCAAGCTTTTGCAGCAGTGGCTCGCGATTTCAGCAACCTGCGAAAAGCTGTGGATCGAAGAGTTGGTTCCGATGCTCCGTGAGCAGGCAGCGAACGAGATGAACAAGCTGCGCTTGCTTGACGTGGCTTTCGATCAGTTCCGCCTGGCCAAAAAAGACAGACATACGGTGCTCGAGATTATCTGCGTCCTGACCATGTCACTCATGGGCGGCGAACACGATGAAGAACTGAAGCAGCTCTACCTCAAATACACCGGCAACGACTACGACGAGGAGGAGCGCCTGCAAAACCAGCAGTTCAAAGCATCACTGGAAGAAAATCTGGGCGTGGAACTGGACGACGATGTCGACCTGGACTCCCTCGAGGACGTGACTCGGCATATTGAAGAGAAGCTCAAAGAGCAGGCCGAGCAAGCGCAAGGCGCACAGAAGCCGAAAAAGCCGACGGCCAGCGAACTGCGTCGTGAGCAGGAAGAGGCTGAAGGCAGCCAGTCCTTGCGCGAAATCTACCGCAAGCTGGCCAGCGCACTGCACCCGGACCGCGAGCAGGATGCCGATGAGCGCGATCGCAAGACAGCGCTCATGCAAAGGGTCAACGAAGCGTACGAGGGTGATGACTTGCTGGCGCTACTGAAGATGCAAATGGAGATCGAGCAAATCGACCAGAGCCACATCGACAGCATCTCCGACAAGCGCCTCAAGCATTTCAACCGGATCCTGAGCGAACAACTCAGAGAGCTGGAGGACGAGATTCATGATCGCAAGATGTTGATCCGTGAACGCTTCCTGATGGACCCGTACGAAGACCTCAAACCCAAGACCGCCAACACAAAGTGTGCCAGGCAGGTCAAAGCCATACGGGAGCACCTCGACGAGGAACAGGACGAACTGCAGGCACTGACCACCCCGAAAAGCCTTAAAGCCTGGCTCAGGGAGCGGAGGGAGATGGCCGAGATGCTGGAGAGGGCAGAAGAATTCGATGACCTGGAGATGCTCGACACCCTGTTCCGGTAAGCGCCCGGAACGACGTTCCGACGAGGGCTGCCACCTAACCGGTTGATCACACGCAATTATTTTTCACAACAACGCTTGACACATATGCGTTCTCCGAGAATAATGCGCGCCACTTGGCTACATAGCTCAGTTGGTTAGAGCATAGCATTCATAATGCTGGGGTCCGGGGTTCAAGTCCCTGTGTAGCCACCAAGTACCTGTTTACAGATGTCTCCATGAGTCTCTAAACAACCTCAAGAAGCCCGCCTAGTGCGGGCTTTCTTGTTTCTGACTATCTCTCCTTGTATCCCTCTATACCTTCCCTCCGTGTATCCCGGTGTGTATCCTCGAGAAATAATTGAACCGAGGGGATACAAGCCAAAATGAAGCGCTCCGAGATAAAACGCCGTCCCCTTTCCGATACCGCATTGGCCGGCCTTGAGCCTGACGCCAAGGAGTATCGCGAACTCGACGGGAGCGGCCTTTATTTCCGCGTGAAGCCTGACGGGCAAAAGTCTTGGCAGCTGCGGTACAAGAAGCCAGACGGCAAATGGTCATGGCTCGGGCTCGGCGGTTATCCAGAGGTGAGCGGATCTGTCGCCAGGCAGAAAGCTGGCGAACTGCGCACTGATGCCGCCGACGGCAAAAATCCCATCATCACCAAGCAAGCGCGCAAGAAAGCAGATCGGGATATCGCCGGCGAGACATTCGAGCCGTTGGCGCGGGAGTGGTACGCGTCACGTCTGACTAATTGGGACGCGGGCACAGCAAAGCGGATTATCGGCGCCCTGGAGCGTCATGTCTTCCCGGTGTTCGGTAAGCGCCAGTTCGTGGACATCACTCCGCTCGAATGGATGGAGTTTCTGCGCGGCATGGAGCAGCAAGGAATTCTTGAGCAGATGAGCCGGGTGCGTTCCTACTGTCGGGACGTGTACGACTTGGCGCGCGTTACCGGCCGGGCTACCCACAATCCGCTGGAGGGTCTGCAGAAGTATCTCAAATCAGGTAAAGCCGAGAACTATGCCCACGTAACACAGGACGAGCTCCCCGGCCTGATCCGCGCAATTGACGCATATCCTCACGCTCACGACGTTCGCCTCGGCCTGCGCCTGCTGAGCCTGTTCGCCGTGCGCCCTAGCGAGCTGCGCGAGGCACAGTGGTCAGAGTTCGACTTCGATAAAAAGGTCTGGACCGTCCCAGTGCATCGCAAGGGCCGGAAAAAGGGATTGGAGCATCTGGTGCCCCTCTCCACACAGGCGATCGAGGCATTGGAAGAATTGCGGCAATACACCGGCGGCAATCCCCTGCTCTTCCCTGGACGCAGTGACCGCACGAAACCCCGTAGCGATACCGTGTTCCTGATGGCGCTACGCCGGATGGGCTACGAGGGTCGCCAGACCGGGCACGGGTTTCGGCACATCGCGTCGACGGTGCTCAACGAAAACGGCTTCGACGAAAACCACATCGAGGCCCAGCTTTCGCACAAAAAGCCCGGCGTGGCTGGCGTCTACAACAAGGCGAAATACATGCCGCAGCGCACGGCGATGATGCAATGGTATGCGAACTACCTTGATGGCCTTGCAGGAGGCGTAATAGTGCAAGGCGACTTCGGGCAAAGGGCCTGAGCCGGGCCTTCCGAGGTACTCGTAGACACATATCGACTGAAATCTAACGATATTCAATTGCAGGCGATAAGACATACACAATATGTTGGCCCGCTTAGCCGCACGGGGAGATAAGCCCCCCCATACGGCCAGCCGGCTTCTCATTACAGGGCGACGGGACAGGGGTTGATCATGGAAACGGATAAAGAGTTTGATGCATTTACCGACGAGGCTCCGTTCAAGCCAATATGGCGGCTGCCCGTTATGCAAGCACGCGCTAGGCTGGTACTTGCGAACCGATCAGAACATGAGATCAGAGTAGCCGCCTCAACTATCGAGTGGCTCACCAACGAATATTTTGACAAAGAGAAAGAATCTTGGATCACCCACCAAGTGAAAACCAATGGCTCGATACTCCGCCATCTCCCCGAGAAGGACCGGACGGAATATGGATTGGGAACGCTGGTCGATCAAAACCCTGACATCATTTCTGATGAGTTCGATTTTCCGAATGAAGAGAACACTACCCGCCTAGAGGCTCTGGAGGATAGTTTAAAAGGAGTCGATCTTGATGATGAGAATTTCCCTGACGCAAAACCCTATGAATACTTCGCAGTTTTAGCATTGGTGCTCATTGGGGAAGCGATCCTTTCATACCAGGACGATGAGTGGTATCCACCCGTCCTGAAAGCAGACCTACCTATGGTGTGCCTTCGCTCCATTGCCAACAACGCGGTAGACATCATGGAGGTTATTTGTAGAGCAGAGCAGCGTCAGGAGGAACATGAAATGCGCAAAAGAATCGAGTTTTTCCTGCGCGACAATGAAAAAAGAATCCCCGAGCAGGTAGAGGATTTAGTGAGGAAAAAGGTTTCGCTCGCAGCCAGTCTCGCAGCCAATGCTCGACATAAAGAAACAAGCGAGAGCAGGTCAGCAGCCCTGCTGTGTTGGGATAATACCGGGTCAAACTTCAGCAGCCGCACAGCCTTCGCTCGGAATAAACACAGAGAATACGGAGTTACCGAGAGAACGCTTTATGGGTGGATCACGGCGCACGTGCGCTCAAAGACCTGACTGACTACCATCTGCGCGCATACAGTACGGTATACGCGCTAACGGTACAGTCTCCGCGCATGCTGGTCTGTTGAGAGCACCGTCGCGCAATCATCCTGTTTCCCGTCTAGATCAGTATCGGGAAACGCAAAATGCACACTATCCATGCTCCACACAAAGCATCTGCCAGCGCAGCGCAGAACTTCGACCCGGCGATCACCCTGATTCGCATGCCGGATCTGGAAGCAATCACCGGCCTCGCCCGCCCCACCGTCTACAAACGCCTCAAAGACGACCCGACCTTCCCTCGCCCTGTGCCGCTGAGCAACAGCAAGTCGCGTGGTTCGCCAGTTGGCTTCGTGCTGGCAGAAGTACAGGCATGGGTTCGCCAGCGCATCGCGCTGCGCGGGGAGGCTGCATAAATGACAGACAAAAAAAAGGCCGACCAACAGGCCCGCCTCGAAATATCTCAAATAAAGAATACCAGCATCAACGCCCAGAACGCACGGTTTATACAGCGTCTTCGCTTGGGGTCGATTGACACGTTCACCGCAATGCGCGAGCTGAACATCTGCCGCCCAGGTGCCCGGATTTGCGATCTGCGCAAAGCTGGGTACCGGATAGACACAGCCCGGATAGTCCTCACTGATGAATGGGGGCGCACCCATCGGGGTGTTGCCTTGTACACGTTGATGTCCGAACCCAGGGCCGCCGCATGACTGCCAAAATTCTGAAGATGGATTACGAGGGCCAGGCCGTCACCTTCAACGCTGACGGCTGGATCAATGCTACGGAAGCTGCGGCCAGATTCGGCAAAGAGCCTGCTCAGTGGCTTCGCCTACCGGACGCAGTTCGCTATCTGAACGCCTTGGAGCGTACATCTGGGAAAATCACATATGTAAAAACCAGTCGTGCCCGAGCCGATCGTGGTGGAGGCACCTGGATTCACCCACGGCTGGCGGTCAAGTTCGCCCGCTGGCTCGATGTGGACTTTGAGATCTGGTGCGATGAGCAGATCGATGCGCTAATCCGCGGCGAACTCAACACCAAGGCCGTCGCTCGACGTCAAGCAGCCGTGGGCTACCGAAGCCTGTGCGACGCCCTGTCGATCACTCATGAGGCCGCAGGCAAGGCCACGAAGCCGCACCACTTCATGAACGAAGCGCGGCTGATCAATGAGGTCATCACCGGGCAGTTCGCCGGCCGCAATCGGGATCAACTGACGCAGCCAGAGCTGGAGCTGATCATGCTGGTGGAAACCCGAGACGTGCTGCTGATCGGCCAAGGGAGAGATTATGCGACACGCAAGCAGGCGCTTAATGCGTATGTTCAAGCGCTGCGCAATAAGCAGTTGCGGGGTGCCGCTTGAATCCCTTCGACTGCCTCTACTGCATCGGCCTGGCAGTTGCTCTCGCCGTGTCACAGGTAACTCCTCGCCAGATCGCGAAGGTGCGTCCGCTCGCCTGCGATACAAGTGCTGGAGCGCTGCTGATCGAGGGTTCATAAAATGACATTGACCTTCACGATTAAAGACCAGCGGTCGATAACAGAGATTGCAAGCAATCGTGATGCTCGGTATCGTCTGCCTGTCGCTGCAAATTCAGCGATCGGGTTTGGTCGCCCGAGAAAATACAGGCGCAACAGCGCCCCCATTACGATTGCAGGCGCTTTTTTTGTGTCCGCAGTTCCGTGTTATGGCGGCTGTGCGCAGGACACCTTCGGGTGTGCCGGGTTCCTGTATCTCCGGTCGACCAACCTACGCACGGCTGCCACCCATTCGTTTGGTCGCGAACGTGGTAGCTCTCAACTTGATACGGGAGCTTTACCTATGCATACCCTCATTCCGCCCGCACTTCGCGCACTTGCTCACCGCCGCATGGCCTTGAGCGCTCTCCGCGCAAACTCATCCCTTGCAGTAAGACTCAACCGCTACAACTCCCACATGGACCGCGCACGCGCTCTGGAAAATGCTGGGGTTGCACAATGATCGCCTCGAAAAATAAAGCACTGCCACAGCTGCAATCCATCAAGTTCGGCGCGCGCGACGATATGAACCACCTAATCCAAGTGATTCAGGGCGGCGATGCTGGTGAGGGCCTGGCGCTAGCCGCCGACCTGGCTCTGGGCGTAGAGCGTCTCTGCGCTCGTCTCGACGTTGCAATCAATGACGGCGAAGACCCTATCACCTGCGTGGAGCTTCGATCCCTTGGCCTCCTCGCTGGCACTGCTGCAGCGCTGGTTCAGTCAGTGCGTTACAGCCTGCGCGACGATCGGGGAGCTGCCCAATGACCGCTCATGCCCTTATCGATTCCGAACTGGTCAGAGACCTCAGGGAAATTCTAACTCTGCTGGCGCTCGCCTCTGCCGTCATCGCCAACCCGACCACTCCGCCGCTCGTGGCCAAGGTGATCGCCGTCATGGCCCAGCACACAGCCATGACCTGGGCCGAGCTTCTAACTACCGACATTCCGGTAGTTTGTGGGGGTGACCAATGAAAACTATGACCTGGGTCGACCTGCTTCCCACAAACGACACCATCCCAAAAATGAATGCCGACCAGCTCGATGCAGTGATCCGTGCGACCGATGACTACATGCACTCGCTGGCGTATGGCATTTCAGGTATCGGCAACCTGCTGGCTTGTGCAGCGGATAACGAAAACTCCGGCCTTAGCCCAGAAGCAGTAGTCAAGGTGGGGTGGATGCTGGAAAGCATCGGAGGGCTTATTGGCACTCTTTCTGATGCTTCCTGCAACGCGACAGCGGAGGTCTGCAACAGGGCACTGGAAGCCAGCGAGGCTATGCGCAAGGCTGGTGCTAAATGAACCTCTACTCCGAGCACCCGGCGCTCTGCGGTATGAACACCGAACAGCTTGCCGAACTGGCACTGTACGGCCTTCGATATCGGGCCTTGGGCGCACATAACATCGATTTCAGCGACCCATCCAGGCTTGATGTTTATTGGACTGGGGAGCGCATGGTGAAACAAGCAGTCAAGATCGCGGTGAAGGCCTTCGCATCTGGCTGTCCACTCGCAAGTCAACGTGATGGCGAGGCGATTGGACACCTCACGGCGTTGTTCAACTGCGGAGTTATCGACAATGCCATTTACATGGAACAGTGGAAACGCCTGAATAAAACGAAACTTTAGTCATGCGCGGCTACTGCAAGGCGTCAGCCCGATAGAGGTTTAACAGCATGAATTTTCAAAACGATGCACTTGCGTCGACGGGATCGGCTTGCCTGAAAAAAGCCAACGAGCTGTTCTTCGTAGTTCATCCGAAAACGCCCAAGCCACTGCTGGGGCCTTTCCTGACTGCGGAGGACGCCGAGTGCGGGCGAGTTGTGATGCGTAGCCCTGACGCCGCCGTAGAGGCTCGTCAGGTTGGAGCGATTGACGAGCTCACCTACTGGCACGCGATCAATAACGGTCAGGTCATGCAGGCTTTTGCAGCAGTACCGGCGCGGGAGCAACTGCAATGAAACCTAGGCCAAAACTGTCCGTAGTGGGCGATGACCCAGCCAGCCGGATTCTTCAACGGCTGGATGGCGTAAAGCCGTCCGGCAAGAACCGTCACATGGCGAAATGCCCGGCGCACGTGGATAAATCCCCCTCCTTGAGCGTGTCCAGCACCGACGATGGCCGGGCATTGATCCACTGCTTTGCCGGCTGCTCATCCGAGGATGTTCTCGCCTCAATCGGTCTGGAGTTCAAGGACTTGTTCCCGGGACGCCTGACCGCTGCAGATCGCTCCGAATACCGGCGTAAGGCTCTGGAGAGTGGGCGGGAGCATGCTCGGATCATTCAGCAAATCGCAGCAGTCCAGATTGAGCGTGGAGAAGGTCTGAGCGAGATTGATTCCGAGCAGTTGCAAGAGGCGGTAAGGCGCGAGCGCGAGATCTGCGACGAGCTGGCCGGTTTTGAGGTGGAGCGTGGCCGGCGCATAACACCAGACCGACCATGCTGGGCAGTGCATGAACAGTGGGTGATCAACGAGAAAGGCCGGCGTTTGCGCCCGGGGGTCTACTGGCACGGCTTCAAGCGTGGCGGTGCCGACGAGGAAGAGAACGAAGATGATGCCAGTGACCGGCCTATCACCGACGAGTGGATTTCTACCCCGGTGACGGTCGTTGCCCGTACAACCAACAGTGACGACGGTAGCGAGGGCCGTCTGCTCCGCTTGGCCACCGAGGGCGGTATCAAGGAGTGGATCATCGCCATGGAAGTATTCGGCGGCAGCGGCGAGGATGCCCGGCGCGCATTGTTCGGCATGGGCGTCATCATCGCGCTCAAGAAACGCGGAACGTTCATGGAGTACCTGCTAGACCAGCGCCCGGACGAGATGTTCGCCACCACCAGCCGCCCGGGCTGGCATGAGTCAGGCGCGTTTGTGCTGCCCGGACGAACGCTGGGGAGCGCCAAGGTACGGTATCAGGCCAGCAACAAGGCTCAGGTGCTGTTCAGTCGGCGTGGCGAGCTAGACGGCTGGAAAACCGAGGTGGCTGCCAAGTGCGAAGGTAATCCGGTACTGACACTGGCGATCGGCTGTGCACTGGCTGGCCCCCTGCTCAGTCTGGTGGGGGTGCTGGGCGGCGGTGTTCACCTGGTTGGCGACAGCTCGAGCGGCAAATCACTGGCGCAGCTTATCGGATCGTCGGTGTGGGGCGACCCCGGAATATTCGCGGCCAGTTGGGACATGACCAAGGGCGGTCTGGAGATCGAGGCCTCCAGCCGCAACGACACCATGCTGCCGCTGGACGAGATAAAGCGGGCAGATCCCAAGCGGGTGCAGGAAATGGCCTACTCGCTGGCCAACGGTCAGGGGAAAGGCACGATGACCCGCGACCGCGAGGCCCGCGGCAAACTGAGCTGGCGACTGCTGGCGCTATCGAGTGGCGAGCGCTCTCTGTCCGAGCACGCGGCCATCAGCGGCAATGCGGCGCACGCCGGCGCTGAGTTGCGAATGGTCGACGTGAACGCCGGTACGCGAACTCACCGCGCCTTCGACGAGCTGCATGGCCTTGAGGGTGCCGACTTCCACCGCTTGCTCACCGTGGCAGTGAGCGCGCACCACGGCCACATCGGCCCCGCATTCGTGGAGCATCTTCTCGCCAGTGATGACCGACCCGGCCTGCTGGAAGACTTCGCCAGAACCCGAGCCCAGTTCATTGAGGACAACGCCCAGGCTGGGCGCGTGGCAGATCGCTTTGCAGTGATTGCCTTGGCGGGCGAAATGGCCATTGCCTATGGCCTGCTCCCATGGACGCCCGGTAGCGCTCTGGCCGACTGCCAATTGCTATACGGCGAATGGCTCAATCAGGTGGGCAGCGGCAATGCCGAGGACCGACAGATCCTGGCTGGCATTCTGGACTTCATCGATAAGCACGGCACAAGCCGCTTCTCGGACGTGAACGATCAAGTACCCGACACCAAAGTGTTCAACCGTGCAGGCTACTGGGAGCTGTCCGTGGGGAAACGCCTGTACCTGTTCAACAAGTCAGCCATTGTCGAAGCGGCCCACGGACATGGCTTGAGCCGCGTGATAAAGGCGCTGGAGGCCGGTGGGATGCTTGCCAGACGTGACACTGACCGGGAAAGCCGCAAGACGAAGAAATACCGAATCCCAGGTGGAGGTTCGGCCCGCCTATACGTGATCGATCCAGAGGTCATGGATGGTGAAGGTGGCAGCGCATGAACAACACCTTCATCACCGCATGCAAATGCCCGAGTTCACAGGAACCTATTTTCTTGGGGAACAGGGGGAACGGGGGAACAGCCAGTATCTATAGGGCCTGGAACCGTTCCCCCTTATTGAATGTATGGGGAACAGGGGGAACACAAACATGTTTTTGAATATAAGAGAGCCAGACCTTCCGCGCATCTGGTTATCACTGTTCCCCCGTTTTTTGGGTGGGGTACATGTACCCCATCTGAAAGCCCCGGAAACATTGGCTGTTCCCACTGTTCCCCCGTTCCCCCGATTTTTTTTCACAGGCACATATGAGAGTCATAGCCAAACCGTGGAGATCCAGCAATGAGCCTCCTGTCCGGTCTGCTGGATGGCCTGCCGCCCCGGGCCGCCGCATCACGACCAAACCTGACGAAAAGCCCAGTGGATCGACCACTGCTCACGCTGATCGAGCGCGGTAGCCACCAAACAACACCGGCACGCACCTACACGCACGCCGCCGAAGCCACGCCTGAATGGCGGCGTGCCCGAGACCAGTACATCAGCCACGTCATGGCCTGCCGCAATTGCAGCATGCCTACCGGCCGCCACTGCCCTGCTGGTGCCGATCTGCGCGTCACTTACGACCAAACGCCCATGGAGATACACCAATGACATCTAGCGTTCTCATGAGGCTTTGCAGCATCGCCCTAAAGCCAGGTATCAGCGCCAGCACCCAGCTCATCACCACTCGACGGATCTGTCGTATTGTGTCTGAAAGGCTTGATTCCATTACTGCTGAGCGGCGGGCCTTCCGCCGCGAGGCGAACAAGCTCAAACCGTTCCTGCCATTCGCCAAACAGGCCATTGCGGACATTGAGCGGCAAGCGCTGGCACACCGAGAAGTCGAATGCGCCGGAGGGCGAGCCATCCTGTTAGGGTTTGGAAAGTCGTTTATTTTCGACCGCGAGGGCTTGGCTGAAGCGCTGGGCTTTGAGCGGATGTGCGATCTGCTGAGCGTGAATCCTGTCCACCGGCATCAGGCTGCCGAGGACGGCGACACAAGCCTGCAAGGCATAGCGTACCTGTCACAACTGGAAGACAGCTCATCAGGCTACGGCGAAGACTGGGGCGCTGGCGGGCCAATCTACCGCGCCTGCCACGCTGCAACGATCCAGTTTATCCGGGAATGCCCAGAGGACCAGCTACCCGACCTATTCGAACCTGGCGCACCACTCGATCCAAAGTCAACTCCTCACCTCACGCTGCATTGATTCAATGCTGCTGCAGGCGCTGCTGGAGCTAAAGCTCTTGAATGACGCCAGTGAGGGACAGCTCATTGATTCGTTCATACGCGCCACGATTTGGCTTGCTCACGTTTCGTGGCGCGTGACAAAGTAGCCACCTGCCATACCGAAGTGGGAAGTCAGGCAATCTGACGCGGCGGGGCATTTAGCGCATATTTGGGATTCAGTCATGAAAAACAGGATGTTTGCAATTCTCGCAGTGGCAGTCATGCCGGTGCTTGCCGCCGAAACACCGCTTCCTGTGCCATCCGACACAAAGGCCCAGTATTTTGTGTTGGAGCGGGACGCCAAAGGCAATGAGCGAAAAATCACAACCAAACGTGTGGGGCCTAGCGGCACCGGCTACTCTCAGCGCTTGGTCAACTGCTCGGCTGGCACGTTCAAGTATCTGGGCGATGGTGAAACACTGGCCGAAATGAAAGCATCGAAGCCTAGCGGGAGCATGGCTCCGCTGACACAAGGCTCAATTTCCTTCTATGTGGCGGAAGCCGCCTGTAAGTAACGGGCCGTTAGCCGATCAGAGTGCTGGCCAGCTAGTGACCAGCGGTCGGGTAATCTGCGCGGTTGAGATTTGTAACATAGAAATTAGGAAAAGGATTTTCAATGAAAAAAGTTTTGAGCGTCGGCGCTATAGTGGTTCTGGCTTTGGCCATTTATACCCAGTTCACATTTTTTGTTGTGGCGCCCATCGGAGCAGTACCCGAGGGTAGCACTGTTGTAATGTTTCGCCTCAACAAGACCGAGTTTATCGACAGCGCTGATGCCATATGCGTGCGGATTCAAGGAAACGTGAATTTACTATGTCGAGGCGCAGTATTGGCCGGAGTGCTGAACGGCGCTCATATACTTGCACGGCTGCCATACTCCGAATCGCTTTACCTGATATCCACTGGCAACCAGCGATATGATCGATAGAGCCGGACTGCTGCTGGTGTCGATTCCCGGTTGGGGCGACGAGGTCTTACCAAAAAATGGCCGAACAAAGCCGAGAAATGGAAATATTATGAGAAGGGATGAAGATGTCTGATTTCGTGCTGCTCGTCGAACATTCTGTAAAGTACACGAATAAGCAGCCGTTAACGGTTCAGGACGTAATAGACTCTCTGGCTGCTCTGGAAAAGGTTTCTGTCCACTTTCTCCCAGAGGCTCTATCTCAGCTCACTGGCGCTGGCATTATGTCTGCGGAGCTGCTGGTCGAGGGCTTTCAGCAAGGTTCTTTCATTGAAGACACGCTGATAAAGCTGGTTTTTAAGAACCAGGCAGAGCTAGATAAGTTTCTGGATAAGGTCCGAGAGGGGGGAAAAAATGTTTATCGAAAGCTTCCTGGCAATGGTAGTCCGGTCTTGAAAGGCGCTGTGGCTGTCACCTGCGTAGTTGGCGCCCTTGTAGCGGCTGGCGCAGCATGGGCAATCATCAACAAAGCCCCTCCGTCTCCGTCTCCAGTGTCGCTAAACATTAACAACAGTAATTTTGTGGTTATTGGGGCGGAATCATACGCAATGTCGCCGGAGAAATTCGCGGAGGTAATCGAGAAGGTTGGAGCAACTGACAAGAAAAAGCTCGCTCAAGCCGCAGTCAAGATTATTGCGCCAGCCAAGAAAGAGGAAGGCGCAACCGTGGTCATGAGCGAGGATGAAAACCTGTCGATTCCGGAAGAAACGGTAAGAGAAATACCCGACGTGGTAGAGTTCGAGCCATTCGAAATTGACGAGCCGCACCCAGATGCGGATGTGGAGATCAGGGCAACAGACCTCGACTCATCCAGCAAAGGCTGGGCGGCAATCATCAGAGGACTGGTTGACCGGCGTGTTAAATTGGTACTGGAGGAAGGTGTAGACCCCCAAAGCCTTGCCGGAAAATTCAAGGTTAGAGCAGATGTAGTAGTAAAGTTTAGAATGTCTGCGAAAACCAAAAAAATGGAACCGGTATCCATCACTGTCCAGCGAATGATAGACAATTGATTCTCGCATGCGCCACTCGCGATTACGGCTGACATAGCGACTTAGAAGCCCGGCCCTAGCGCCGGGCTTTTTCATTCTGCATATGCCTACCGTCCTTTAGGATGCAGGTAAGACGCAGAGCGCCGCAACCTCATTTCCGATTTCACCTCAAGCACAAGCGCAACGATGTCGCGGATGGTCACCAGTGCCGTCGTGTCGATGCCTGTCACGGTGAACTCTTCCGCCTCGGTGGCCGGGTTGGGTATCCGGATCGTCATCGAGCCGCCCAGGGCGATATCGCATACGCACTTCATAGGTAAAAATGCTGCCTCAATGATAGGCCTCAGGTCCATTTGGGAGTTCATTCGGGCGATCCTTTATCGCAGGTCGGGAGAATTCCTGAGACCTACATCGCGCGGAGTGTAGGCAGCAATTCACACTTTGCTGCTGCAATTACCTGCAGGCCTTGAATTAAATGCTACTCCGCCGGCTGCGCGCCCCTCAGCCAGATAGATGCCCCCTCATTTGCGGTAAATTCGGCGGCCACGCTCACGAGTCTCGCAAGGTAAATATCAATTCCCCCCTACTCGTCCGGCACACCCCATCTACAAGCTTTCCGAGATAGCCTTGGTGCATCGAGTAGACAGCGCAGTCTCTCACTCGGAAGATCACCGCTCGATCCGACCTAATGACCCCTTCGCTATCCATCGTGCCCAGCCTGGAGTTGTTCTGGCCGTAGACGCAGAGTCTGACTTTGATGACGTCCATGTTCCCTTGCTCCTTGGTGAAGAGCTCTAACCATAGCGGATGATCATCACTCTGCTGAGCGAGCCGACGGAGCGCTTATCTGGCTTGCGCATGTAGGGGCCCGAAATGCTCGCCGCGAATGGATCAGCGCAGGTTTTCAGGTCGATCCGGTCACATATACATAGGCCATCACAGACCCAGGGGCCGACCATGCAACACACCACCGATCTGCATCACATCTGCTAACGGGCTCGTTGAGTCTGAGATTTGATGAGGGGCGTGCGCGACGAATTGATGGCAAGGTAGAATCACCCTTCATCTATGGAGGGTTGTACTGTGCGTAATTTGGCGATAACTGGATTGATTTGCCTCTCGGCCATGACGGCATCTACGCCAGGGCTCGCGGCGATTAGCGATACATCAATCGCGGCATGCTCAGCAATAAAAGGCGACGTTCAGCGACTGGCATGCTTCGACAAGATTGCCGATGACGCAGGGCTCGCGGAGAAGACAACGCCGACTAAAACCGAGGGATCGGGGAAGTGGTACACCGCGACCAAGACCGACCCTTTGAACGACAAGCCTGTTTACACGGCGGCTTTAGGGTCTGAAGGCGGCACGGGCAGGTCGGTGGAAAGCGTGGTCATGCTTGCACGCTGCGCCGACGGTAAGACTGAGCTTTTCGTTAACTGGTCTTCATTCATCGGTACTGACGACACAGACGTTACCTATCGCATAGGCAAAAGCAAGGCCATTACCAGGTCTTGGCAGATATCCACTGACAACACTTCGACCTTCTATCCGGGCTCTCCGATAAAGGCTATGAAGGAAATGATGGAGTCAGACAAGTTTATCGTTAACGTAACCCCATATAGCGAAAGCCCGGTCACAGCGATCTTTGACACCTCAGGCGCAGAAGCGGCCTTTGCGGATATCAGAAAAGGATGCAGTTGGTAATTTCAATCTGAAGCCTCGTCAGAGCCCGCCGCTGAGCGGGCTCGTGTGCTACCAGCATCGACCTCTTCTCTTGACCTTCTGCTAAGGCGCGGCTTCCCGCACCCGCATCTGCTCCTTCCCCCTCAGACACAAGCCGCACGATATCGCGTATAGAATTCAGTTTTGCCGTGTACATACCAGCCATTGTGAAATCAAGCGCTTCACTATCATTCCGCTACGATTCCGTAAGTCTATTGGCGGCATTGGGCCGTTCTACATGCGCTGATCAGATAACCGTGACAGACGGGCATGGCGCGGGACTAATGATCTGCGAGACCATGCGATCAATTCTTGACAGAACCTAGACAGAATCGATCCTATGGCCGCGATAACTCCCGAAATCAAAACCTTTATCGTCCAGGCGCTGGCCTGCTTCGATACACCCTCACGGGTGGCAGAGGCCGTAAAGACTAACTTCGGGGTGACTGTGTCCCGCCAGCAGGTCGAGATTAACGACCCAACCAAGCGCTCCAGCAAGGGGCTGGCTAAGCGCTGGGTGGCATTGTTTGAAGATACCCGGGCAAACTTTCGCGAAGCTATTGCCGAGGTCCCAGTAGCGAATCGGGCCTATCGCCTGCGTGCGCTCGGGCGAATGGTGGAAAATGCTGAGGAGCGTGGGCATCTTGCTCAAGCAGCGAAGTTGCTGGAGCAGGCCGCCAAGGAATGTGGCGACATGCACACCGTGCGCGGCAACGTTAGCGGAGAGTCGGCGGCTCAAATCTCTCCGTCACACCAGGTTGACCCAGCTTCGCCCAAGACCTGATCAGCACCGTCCGTCAAGATCGATTTTCCGCGCGCGGAACCTGACAAAACCTGACATTCAAGAGGTCGGTGCGAAGTTCACGTGCAGATTCAAATGAGCAGTTCGCACTGGTATCCAGCTTGGTATCCAGGCTTTTGCAGCTATTTCCAATGGTTGAATGATCGTTCTGCAAAAACAACCCCATGAATGAGGCCTAACGTAGCTTTGGCATGCTATGAGATCGAGCGATATGTCAACAATTGTCAACGTTTGGCGTAATGGCTACCACTGAGGTAAGCAAGGTGGTAACCACCAAGCCGCTGCGCTCACAGAATCTCGCGCCACAATTTCACGTACTGTCGTTTCGTGGCGCGGAACAACTCTCTCCCATTAGGGCGGCCCTCGCCCAAACTCAATCTGAGGATGAACCGCTGAGCCGAAAACTCACCCCTGTATCACTTTGCCTATCGACGACTTACTGCGACAAAAACGCCCTTCAAGATTTCACCGACCATCCGCTTTCCGGGGGTCTTTTAGTCTATTACTGTCTCGTTCTATGTATCACTCTAAGTGCACCCTAAAAATACTGGTTATATGCGCATATTAGCTCTAATGTCGACTCTGTAAGGCTTCAGCCAGCCAGCAGAGGAACAATCCATGTCACCAACCAGTAAGCCGCGTGGACACCAATCCAAACCAACCCGTGCAGAAGTCAAAGCAGCCTGGAGTCGTCTTCGTTCAGCGGCAGACCAGGGTAACGTTCAGGCGAGTGCTTTGCTCATCGCATTGACTGAAAACAGGCCGGTGCTTGGCGTGCATGCTTAAGCAAAACGAGCATCCGGAGCAGTTAACACTGCATGCAATCACGGCTTAGCTCATCAAGCCATGGCGAACTATCAGTGGACGCTGTCGGTTGGCATCCACTTCATGAGATGACGCTCACCGAGCTCATGACGGCCTATGCCAATGCTTTCAAAACACCTCAAAACTGACATCCGGCAAACCAACCCATCCTTCGACTACTTCCTGGTCGCCAACGCGCCGGGCGGCTTAATTACGCAAGAACACATAGCGGGACTGTACGTCGCGCTCAGGAGCTTCTGATGGCCCTTACATCCCGCTTAGCGCTTGAGGTCGATAGCCGTAGCGCACAGCAGCAGGTCGATGATCTTCGCCGCGCCTTGACCGCCCTCAACGATGCAGGCCTGCGCAGCGGGCCGGTACTGTCCGGAGCTTCCAGGGCAGTGAGCGACACCGGTCGCAATTCCGCGTCAGCAGGTGCCCAAGTTCAGGCGCTCGAAAGGCGCGTGCGCTCGCTGTCATCGGCCGCCGCTGGCCTGGCTGGACCGCTTGTTGCGGCAGTCAGCACGAAAGCGTTTTACGACGCAGCCGAGGCTTACAGCACCCTCACAAACCGCATGAAGCTGGTGACCGATGGTGCTGGTGAGCTGGCCACGGCACAAAAGGCTGTGTTCGATATCTCTCAGAGTTCCTATCAGCCGCTCAATGCCACGGCCGAGTTGTATCAGCGGATCGCGACCAATCAGAAAGAGCTGAAACTGACCGGAGCAGGCGTTGCCGGCGTTGTCGGAACCATCAGCAAGACCCTGGCTATCTCCGGCGCTTCGGCGGCATCAGCCAGTGCAGCGCTTGTCCAGCTTGGTCAGGCATTCGCCTCGGGCGTGCTGCGCGGTGAAGAACTGAACAGCGTCATGGAGCAGGCCCCTGCATTGGCTCAAGCAATCGCCGCAGGCATGGGTAAGACCGTCGGGGAACTGCGCGCACTCGGCGCTGCCGGGCTTCTGACAGCGGACGCGGTTGTAAAGGCGCTGCAATCACAGCAGCAGGCCGTCGACCAGCTTTTCGCCAGGACTGCCGTGACGATCGGCAACAGCATTACCGCGCTGGACAACTCGTTCACCCAACTGGTCGGCAAGATGGATCAGGCCAGCGGTGTCAGCGCAACCATATCATCTGCATTCGTTGCCGCTTCCAAGTCCATGGACGCCCTGACCAGTGACTCGTCAGCCACCTACCTCATGCTTTCCCGGGTGTCGAATGCAGCGGAAACGCTCGCCTACATCATCGGCGGTCGACTGGTTCTCTCTACGGGCCAGGCCATCGCCAATTTAGCACTGTCGACCAAGGCGTCTATCCAGCAGGCCGCTGCGCTGTACAGCGCTACCGCTGCAACGCTGACCGCAAACAAGGCTGAGGAAGAGTCAGCGAAACAGGCGGTGCTGAGCGCGCAGTCAAAGCAGGCCGACGCAAATGCGACGCTCGCACGGGCAAATGCCGAGCTGGTAGCCGCAGAACAAAAACTAGCTGCCGACCGGATGCGCCAGGAGTCTGAACTCAACAATATGAGGTCTGTGCAGGCGGCTTTGGTTGCCGAGCGCGAGTTGGAAGTGTCCAGGCTGTCGAGCCAGATATCCGAACAGGGTCGAGCTGCAGCACGCAACAGAATGGCTGTAGCGAGGCTCGACGAAATCAAAATCATCAAACAGATCCAGGCCGCCGAGATCCAGCTGGCAGCCACCACGACCGCTGCGTCTGCCGAGATTCAGCAGGCCTACGTCGTGAGGTCTGCAGCAGCAGCGGGGGTAGCTGAGACTACCTTGGCCGCCAATGCCGCCATACGAGCCTCAGAGACAGCCACAGCGGCAGTGACGACCGCCAGCAAGGCGCTGCTTGTCGCGAGCGCTGCCGGACGCGGCTTATTGGGGCTTCTGACCGGGCCTGTCGGCTTGATTGCCATGACCGGCGCGGTTGCCTACTCATTCCTGAGCGTCGGCGATCGAGCTGACGATGCATCCAAGTCACTGATCAGCCATAACGCCACCGTTAGCGAGACGGTAAGCGCATACAAGGCCCTGTCGGCTGAGCAGCAGCGCCTGCAAAAAATCACCTGGGCAGACCAGCAGGCAGCAGCGTTGGACAAGGCCTCATCTGCCCTTGATGACTACGCCTACAAGGTAGAACGGGGCATCACCCTCGGGCCGTTTGCCGATCAGTTCCGCAGCATGATTGCCGAGGTCGAATCAGGAAAGCGAAGCCTCGACAGCGTCACGCAGTGGATTCAGACGAACAGCAACGCGACCCCTGATTTCATTCGTAAGCTGGCCGAGCTGGCCGCGACGCAACAGACGAATACGGCCTCGGCCGCAGACCTGGCCACGAAGCTGGGCACCGTCGATGCGGCCACGAAGGCAATATCGCAAAGCACTGGGAATCTCACGATAAGTCAGAGCGGTTCAGGCTCTCAGACGAAGGCGCAAGTCGCTGAGTGGGAAAAGTACATCGCAAAATTGACTGAATCACGCGACCTGATCGGTGCAAACGCGAAGGCCGAAGCCGCCCTTCTGGCCCAGAAAATGGGGCTGACCAAGGCGCAGGCCGCTCAATCCAGCATTGTGGCCGAGCAAACCGACCTTCTGAGAAAGTATGAAAGCGCGGTCAAGGAGGCGGACAAGGTCCAGCAGGCCGCACTTAAGGCCCAGCTTGTCGCCTTGTACACCCAGCAGCAGGCAGCAGAGGACGCCACCGCCGCGGTCAAGAAGAGTCACGAAGAGGCAGCCAAGGCCGCCGAGGCCAGCGCCAACAAGCAGATAAACCAGATGCAGCGCGTCATAGATAAAGCGCTCACTCTGAGCAAGGGCACAAACCTGCTTTTGCTGCCACAGACGAAACAGCAGGCCCTGACCGGTGCCGCCCTTCTTACAGGGGGCTCTACGGTCAAAAAGACCGCTCCGACTCGCCTGACTCCCCAGCAAATGGTTGATGCAAGAACGTCTCAGATCGAGCAAGGCACCACGGTCAACAAGAACGCCGGCAAGACAAAGGCCTTCCAGGAGGACGCTGGCACGAAGCTACTCGATGACGCCAGGCAGCGTTATGCGGTCCTGCAGCAGCAAAGCCGGGAGTTGCTGATACAGGACGGCACAACCAGGTCCATCGGCGCCGAGCAAAAGAAACTGGTCGAACTGGAAACAGAGATCGCCCAGCTCAAGGAGAAAAAGACGCTCACTGCCGCGCAAAAGCAGGTTCTGGCCATGGCCGATCTGAACCTCGCACAGCAGAAGCAGAACGCGGCGCTGGAGAAAGAAAACGAACTGCGCAAGCTGGCCACCGAGGAAACCCAAAAGCTGTTTTCCTTTCAGGCGAACCTGAATAGCCAGCTCGCCAAAGACCGGACCGGACTGAACAACAGCCTTTCCGGGCTCGGCATGGGCGACCAGCAGCGCGCCAGGATGCAGGAGCAATTCGGCATTCAGGAGCAGTACCAGTCGCAACTGGATGCGCTCGCAGCGCAGCGCAATGAGGACAAGATCACCCCGGAGCTGTACGCCAAGCAAACCGCCGCACTGAACGCAGCGCTGCAAAGCCGACTGGCCATGCAGCGCCAGTATTACACCGACGTGGACAGCGCAGAACAGGACTGGGTGCTGGGCGCAAGTTCGGCAATGCAGACGTACCTCGAACAGTCTCGCAACGTCGCAGGGCAGACAAATCAGCTGTTTACACGGGCGTTCGGCAACATGGAGGACGCGGTTATCAACTTCGTGAAGACTGGCAAAGCATCATTCAGCGACTTTGCCGACGGGGTGGTTTCCGACCTCATCCGCATTCAGTTGCGCCAGGCAGCCGCGGGCTTCCTAAGTACGGCGTTCGGATTCATGACCGGTGGTGCATCTACGCTCGGGCAGGGTGTCATGACCGGATCGAGCCAGATGATATCCAAATCCGGGTTTTACGGTGGCGGCTACACGGGCGACGGCGGCAAGTTCGAGCCGAAGGGTGTCGTGCACGGCGGTGAGTTTGTCGTGAAAAAGGAAGTGGTCAGCCAGCCCGGCGCCCGTGAGTTCCTGGAGCGCATGAACGCCAACACCAAGGGCTATGCCGACGGCGGGTATGTCGGTAGTGCCGCATCCACATCCAGGGCGTCCAGCTCTTCAGCGTCGGTAAGCATGCCAACGATCGAACAGAACTTTTACTTTCAGGGAGGCGCTGACGAGAACATGGCACAGAATCTGAAACAAGCAGCTGACGATGGCGCAAGTCGGGGCATGAAGGGTGCCTACGAGATGATGTTGCGCGACCTGCAGCGAAATGGCCCGGCTATGCAACTCATCAGGAGCAAGCGATGAAAATCAGTGATATCAATATGCCAGAGTTGATCGAGGCGCTAAGCCAGGCTCTGGTGCCGGTGATCTTCAAGGGCATGGAGGCAGAAACGCCTCCCCACGTATGGCGTGAGCGCGCGCAGCTGAACGCTGACGTCATGGGCCGCTTTATCGCGGTGATCCATTGCGGTGAAGAAGTCGGGCCGGAGGTTGTCGAGCTGACCGAGATTTTCACGAAGCAGATGCGAGAGAGCTATGCCGAGTCGTTCGGCACTTTGCTCGGGCCTCGGGGCAAGTTCAGCGCGGTGTAAACAAAGGTATGCCTGAGCTGATACGGGCTTATCTTCCTATATCAGGTCTTTTCGCTTGATATATGACACCCAAAGTGCAACAGTATTAGTGAGACATCTAAACTGATACGGGAAGCACTTCATGTTCATCCGCGCATACCTCAGAGCATCGACAGACGAGCAGGACGCCGGCCGGGCTCGCGCCTCGCTCGAGCACTTCGCCAACGAACATAATAAGGTCATCGCCAGCGTGTATCTGGAGAATGCCAGCGGAGCGGCCGCTGACCGGCCGGAGTTGCTTCGCCTTCTCAAGGATGCGCGCAAGGGTGACGTGCTGCTGGTGGAATCAATCGACCGCCTCTCCCGTCTGCCGGTGGATGACTGGCAGAAGCTCAAGGCCGCGATTGACTCCAAGGGGCTCCGCATCGTTGCGCTTGATCTGCCGACCAGCCACCAGGGGATGCAGGATACGAAAGGCGATGAGTTCACCGGCCGGATGCTGGGCGCGATCAACTCGATGCTGGTGGAGATGATGGCCGCTATCGCCCGTAAGGATTACGAGCAGCGGCGCGAGCGCCAAGCGCAGGGGATCGAGAAGGCGAAGGCCGAGGGCAAGTATCAGGGGCGCCCAGTGGATACCGATCTGCACAAGCGCGTAAAGGAGCTGTTAAAGGCCGGGTTGGGCATCCGCGCTACCGCCCGACACGCTGACTGCTCAACTACAACCGTTATGAGAATCAAAGACTCAATCACAGCATAGAGTGGCTTACCGCCCTTCCCTAGCATAACGCCCGACGTCAGTTATTCACTCAGCAACGGCGGTGGGGATACCCATGCCATGAGCGCATCGACGCTGTCCACGCTACCAATAAGGTTTCTTCCTTCCTGAACCTTATTAAGGAGCTCAGATCGAGCCTCCTCACTCAAGTCGCTTGAGCGATTGATGATGTCATCGAAAAAATCTTCAACCTTCCTATCCACGCTCCACTTTTCGATGATGCTCAGGAGGTCGTGTAGCGCATCTTTCCGAGTTTTGATTACCTGTGAGCGCTGATACTCCAGCTGAGCAATTCTTCTCTCTTCCTCCCAACGTTTCCGCTCCAAATCTGCCTCTCGATGAGCTTCCGCAAGTCTGGGGCCCAAGGAGGTAGCGCTGCTAATCAACGAATGTACGATTTCATCGATCTGCTTCGAGAGGCTTACATTTTGCTCCGTCCAAGTTTGTGTCCAATCGACTAAAGGGTAAGGGCTGTATGCTCTGAGACAGAGTCGTTTAGTTGGAGCTCGATCAGTAATCACCTGGTAGCGCGCAGCTCTGGTTCCGCTCCACAGTCCTGGCCTGAGTTTTCTAGCCTCGCTTACAGGCAGGTACTTACCGTCGATATAGACGACCTCTTTGTCGGCCGTTTGCTCATAGATCGTCAGGCCGATTGCTAGCTCACCGATAAATACCAGAGTTGGCCGAGCGGGTGCCCAATTGCTTGTTTCAAATACCGAGCGTATTAGCCGGCCCTCTTCCTCATCGAGAGCCTTGCGCGCGTACCCGGCCTGACCACAAGCGACGGAAACCCGATGTTGATAGTCGCGAAAACGGGTCGCTATTTTCTGAAGGATCATCGCCGCCCTGCGAAGAGTAGGCTCTGTAACTACGAGATCAGGTAGATTTCGTTTCTTTGGCTTGAGATAACCGTCGCCCGCTACCCTGCCATCGGTGAACGAATCTAGCGATCCCATCACCATCAAACGGCTATCACTTCGGCCTTTCAACGCAGCATCAACGGGCGCAGCTCCCTTACTGCGGAGTAGCTGATCCCCCTTCCTCCACTCGGTAGGGTCACCAACCCTCGGCTTTGGGAGTGGTGGAATATTCGGCTTTTGTCCCGATTTTTTCCTCGCCCAGTAACCTCGGGGCGGACAAGGTACGTTCAAGCGGGCACAAACCCGTGACAGAAAAACCGCTGATACTCCGTACTTTGGAGCGAGGGAAAGCATGGGCGTAGACCATACTTCGGCGTAGAGGGTATCTCTATGAACGCGGTCCTGATCCATCTCACTGCCCTTGTGTTTCGACGTTCGAGCTTTCAGTGACCACGCTCGCATCTTTCCTACGGGTCGTCAAAACGCTTTCCTTCAGCCGGTCCGGATTTATGCCGCCATTCCATCTGTCGGCTTGAACGTTGCTGCAATGCTACTCATCCGTTACGTTGGAGCTGCCGAGACCTAGTGTTTTGGCCGGCTAGCCTGGTACCCATTAATTAATCATGCCGCCCGCTGAGCCAGGCTGGCCGTCAATACTCACCAACTACAACGCTGCCATGCGACTAGGTCTTTTCTAGCAACGAATATCGGGAAGCAGTTGCACTCCCCTAGATTGCGCACACTAAGTACGCAGCTCGGTACGCATGACTGGTGCGCACTCTGGGGCCGTATCAGGCCCAGCTTCGCACTGAGGTTCGCAGCCGCCAATGCACGATCCTGTCGTCCGCCCGATATCAAAAAATAATGGTTGCCAGTCGCTGGTTTCCACTTTGGTTTCCAGCAAAACCAGGGCGTTTTGACTGGCAACTTGGGCGCCGGTCGACATATTGTCTGGCTGACTGATAGCAAGCGTCCTCTCCTGTTTTGGACATACCCAGGAATGAAATGCACCCAGGCGGATTTCAGCTACATTGACTCGCATCATCGAATGGGAGGCGGGTATGCCATCAATGGAAGTAGCTCTTGTGAGTGGAGCGCGCTCTGCGCCAGCGCCGGGTCTGAAAGGCGAATGTCCATTGTGTGGAAAGCCCGCACAGGCGAAATGCGGTCCTATCATCCGCTGGCACTGGGCACACGCCGGCCATCGACACTGCGATCCGTGGATGGAGAACGAGGGCCCTTGGCATCGCGCCTGGAAAGCACTGTTTCCATTCGAGTGGCAGGAGGTCGTCGCCTTTGACCACTCTGGCGAGAGGCACATCGCAGATGTGAAGCGGCCTGACGGCACGGTCATTGAGCTACAGAACTCTCCTATGAGTATCGAGGAAATGAAAAGCCGCGAGACGTTCTATGGAGAGCGAATGATCTGGATCGTGAACGGCGAGAAATTCAAGGAGCACATCCGGATAGGCGAATCGCTACCTGATCCTAATCACGAGCGGCTGCGCGATTTCAAGCTGGGAATGCCTACCTATACGAAATGGTCGAGCTACTTTAGGCAACCGAGTCATGACGGCAGCGGTTATGGCTATTTTCGCAGGAGCGATATTGCTGCTGACACGTCGCCGGGTGCGATGTTTGAATTGCACCACGGCAAAGCGTTCGATGGAATCGTGGCTGAGTCGTACCGGGGTCAACATGCGTGGTCGTGGAGAAATCCTCGCGAGGGGTGGCTGATGTCCAGGCGCACCGTTGTCTTTGACATGGGTCAGGGGGTGATGTGGGCGATAGCCAAGTACGGAGACGACGGGGATCTGTGCCTTCAGAAAATATCGCTCAAAGCGCTTCTCGACTCGCTGCTATCGGGCGCGACACCTACTCTTGGCTGAGTGGTGTCGCTCGGTGTTCCTCAAATATTTACCGTGGCTTCCATCAGCCTGACAGCAGGTCGGAGCAGGTGGGATTTAATTGTGATCATGACTCACCTTTGAGCCATGGGGTCGTGAAGCGCTACCCCATCAGATTTCGATCCATCGCCCCGATCGGCAAACCCGGAATTGGTATAGTTGCCTCCCGCGGAGCTGATAACATGCCAGCGCGTTGTGGGCCCGCCCCATGACCGCAACTGATCCGACGCCAACCGAGGATAAAGCCGTGTCCATTATTGACTGCGATTATCTGCCAACCCCGTCTGCTGTTGAATTCCCTCAGGAGCTGGCTGTGCTGATCGTGCGCAAGGCTGCCTCAATGGCCGCAGCGTTCGAGGAAAAGGCCTTAGATCAGCTCACCAAGGACGCCATATCCGCTATATCAGCCGGTGCCGATCCGCGACAGGTCCTCCGGCAGATGCGCCTGTAAGCGGCAAATCCAAACTGCCGGAATATCAGTAGTTTCCAGTAACTGTCCTACCGAAATGGGAGCCCAGGTTAATTAAGGAATATCCCGCCGCGCCGAACGAACGCCACCATTGCGAGAACCAACCCCATGGATGACCACTACCCGGTCCCGGAGTGGCTAGCGTGGCGACTGCGGTTCTGCTGTTACACCGGCTGTTACACCCTGCCTTGAAGTGCGCCCAGATAGGTGAATGTCAAAACCGGCAAGACTTTCACCGTTCGTCGGCAATAGTCGGTAGCCTATGGCGAGACAATTCATCTGCGCGGACAGGCAAAAAAACAGCCCAGCAGAGAGCGCCGTGTATCCCCAGGTGTATCCCTTTAAAACACGCAGTCGAAGATATTCAATAAATACAGGTGCTTAAATAACCAGTTCAATTGCCTGTGTACCACCAAGTACCGATTCACAGTTTTCTTCTGATCACTGTGAATCAACAAGAAGCCCGCCTCGTGCGGGCTTTCTTGTTTCTGGCCTTCCTGTTTTGTCACACCTCTTATGCCTCCGAGCCCCCCCCTGCGTGTGCTTAAAGCACGCCTCCGGGATTTCAGGACGTCGTCGGGAGACGGGTTTCCCTGGCGAGCGCCAACCAGGCCTCGGCCGCAGGTGACAAGTGCGCGTTCTTGCGCCATGCCAACACCATATGCCAATCGGTATCCGGTTCGTTCAGCGCAACCAGTCGAATCCCGTCGTGACAGTGCTTCTGCGCCAGCATCCTCGGCAAGAACGCGACACCCAGCCCTGCCGAGACCAGATCCACAATAAAGTCGACCTGACCGCTGCGCGCAGTCACTTTGGGCGTCACGCCCTTGCGGTCGCAGGCCAGTTTAATCATGGTATTCAGTGCAAATCCGGCCTCGAAGAGGATAAACGGCGTTTCGGCCAGGTCTTCAATGACGACCTGTTTGCGCTTGGCCAACGGGTGGTTCTCTGCCATGACCACCACCACTGGCTCGATACGCACATCCTGGTAATCGAACTCTTCACTGAACGAGTTCATCTTCAACAGTGCTGCCAGCTCGACTTCTCCCGAAGCCAGGCACTCATGCAGTTTGCTCGCGCCGTGTTCGGTGAGCTGAATATCGATATCCGGATAGCGGGCGCGGTATTGAGTGAACATGGCGGCGAAAAGCGCACCACTGCCGACGGGTGGCAGACCGATGCGCAGCACGCCGCCCTTCAAACCACGCAGGTCGTTGAGCTCGGTCAGCAGATCGTTGCGTTCGGCCAACAGGGTCAGGGCGCGGCGGTAGACAATTTCGCCGGCGGCGGTCAGTTCGCTGCGGTGGCCAATGCGACTCAACAGCGGCGTGCCCAATTCGTCCTCAAGGGTCTTGACGGCTTTGCTGACGGTGGACTGGGTAAGCGACACCACGTCAGCGGCCTGGGAGAAGCTACCCTGACGTACCACTTCGACAAAAGTGCGTAATGTTCGAAGGTTCACGAGTATTCGATTTCCGACTGAATTCAAGTTGTATTAGTTGTTTTGATCATAGTCGGTTTTTCCGTAATCTGAACCTGCCGCTCCCCCTTGGCGGCCTCGCTTCGTAGATTTATTCGCTCAGGAAAACGTCATGATTATTTCTTCGGCATCCGATTACCGTGCAGCGGCCAAACGCAAACTCCCGCGTTTTCTGTTTGATTACATTGACGGCGGTGCGTATGCAGAGCACACGCTGCGTGCCAACGGTTCGGACCTGGCCGATATCAGCTTGCGCCAGCGGGTCCTGAAAAATGTCGATAACGTGAGTCTTGAAACCAGACTGTTTGGCGAATCCCTGGCGATGCCGATTATCCTCAGCCCCGTAGGCCTGAGCGGAATGTATGCGCGCCGCGGTGAAGTGCAGGCAGCCAGGGCCGCGGCGAACAAGCGGATTCCATTCTGTCTGTCGACGGTGTCGGTGTGTTCGATTGAAGAGGTAGCGTCGCAGAGCGATCAAGCGATCTGGTTTCAGCTCTACGTGCTCAAAGACCGTGGCTTTATGAAAAACGCTCTGGAGCGTGCCAAGGCGGCGGGCGTCACGACGCTGGTCTTTACCGTCGACATGCCAACGCCCGGCGCGCGTTATCGTGATGCGCACTCGGGCATGTCAGGGCCTTATGCCGCGCCTCGACGCATTCTGCAAGCCATGACCAAGCCGGACTGGGCACTGAATGTCGGCCTGCTCGGTCGCCCCCATGATCTGGGCAATATCTCCAGATACCTGGGCAAGGCCACCACCCTGGAAGATTATGTGGGCTGGCTGGCGAACAACTTCGACCCGTCCATCAGCTGGAGGGATCTGGAGTGGATTCGTGAGTTCTGGCAAGGCCCGATGATCATCAAGGGCATTCTCGATCCGCAGGATGCCAGAGATGCGCTGAGTTTTGGCGCGGACGGCATTGTCGTATCCAACCACGGCGGACGTCAGCTGGATGGCGTGCTGTCCACCGCCAAGGCTTTGCCGCCGATTGTTCAGGCGGTCGGCAGTGACCTGACAGTGCTGGCCGACTCCGGCATTCGCTCGGGTCTTGATGTGGTGCGCATGCTCGCCCTCGGTGCCAAAGGCGTGTTGCTCGGACGCTCGATGGCCTATGCGCTGGGCGCCGATGGGCAGCGTGGCGTCGAGAATATGCTGGATATTTTTGCCAGGGAAATGCATGTGGCGATGACGTTGACCGGGGTGACATCGATTGAGCAGATCGACGCAAGCATTCTGGTTAAAGCAGTTGCTTGAAGGCCGGGACTGGATCGTTACTCGAGTCGGCCTTTCGACGAACTGCATTTTTCACTCTGAATGCCTGGTCTATGCTCGAAAGTGATGGCTCAAGAAGAGCCAGCATTTCTCATGAAGGAGCAAAGCATGCGTAAACTCGTACTCTCAATGACTGCCGCCCTCTTCCTGACGGGTGCTGTAGCGCCCGTCGCCCTTGCAGAGAGTGAGCTGGAAAAGGGTGTCCGACACGATAACCGTGAACTGGATAAAGGCGTCGATCATGACGCCAAGGAAGTGGACAAGGGCGTGAAGCACGACGCTGACGAGGTTGACAAAGGTGCTAAACATGACGACAAGGAACGTCACAAGGCTGACAAGCACATCGATAAAGAGGTTAAAAAGGATCTCTGACCAAAAGCCTGCCACCGAGCAGGCTTTTTCATGGACGAGTGACGCTGGGCGGTCCAGCGGGCTTGCTGACACCCCCACTCACTGGTACTTGCAAGCCCTCACTCTTGAAGACCGGGCCACGTATAAGTGGCCCGGCCTCTGTCACTGGATGTACGGTCAGATCTTGAAACTGTCGACCAGTTGCTTCAAACGCCCGGCTTGTTGCGAAAGCGCAGCACAGTCCTTGAGCGTTTCATTAAGGTTGGCCACGCCTTGTTGATTAAGCGTGTTGATCTGATTGATATCGATATTGAGGGTTTCTACAACGGCAGTCTGCTCTTCTGTCGCTGCAGCAACGGATTGATTCATGCCATCGATATCGCCAATGCGCCGTGTCACATCACGCAGACGACTGCCCGCCTGATTGGCAACTTCGACACTTTCCTGACTCGACGTCTGGCTTTCATTCATGTTGAGTACGGCATGCTGAGAGCCGCTCTGCAGGCCGCCAATCATCTTGTGAATCTCGTCGGCAGACGTCTGGGTACGATGCGCAAGGTTGCGCACCTCGTCGGCAACTACCGCAAAACCGCGTCCGGCCTCACCCGCGCGGGCGGCTTCGATGGCGGCGTTGAGGGCCAGCAGATTGGTCTGCTGCGAGATGCCTTTGATGACATCAAGAATGTGACCGATGTTTTCGGTGCTGGCGTTGAGTTGCTCGATCTGCATGCAGGAATCACTGATCTTGGCCGACAGCGCGCTCATGGCATGTATCGTTTTCTCGACCACTACCTGACCGTCTTCTGCCTGGTTGCGGGCCTCACTGGCCTGGATCGAGGCGTCCGATGCGTTGCGGGCAATCTCCTGGGTTGCAGCGCCCAGCTCGTTGATCGCTGCAGCGACGTTGTTGGTCCGGGCGCTCTGCTCATCGAAACCGACGATGGACGAGTTAGAGGAGTTGACCACCCGTTGCGACAGGTCATGCACCTGAAGCGTTGCGGAGGACACTTCGACGATGGACGCGTGCACGCGCTCCACGAACTGATTGAACGAGCCACCCAGCGCTGCGAACTCGTCCTTGCCCTGAATGCTCAGGCGCCGGGTCAGATCACCCTCGCCCTGGGCGATGTCCTGCATCGCACGCCCCATGTCGGTCAACGGGCGCATCAGCGCACGAATGAGCAGGCTCAACAGCAACGCAATCACGGCCACTGCAATCAGCACGGCAACCATCGCCGAGCTGCGAAACTGGCTCAATGGCGCATAGGCCTTGTCCTTGTCGATCGACAGGCCAATGTACCAGTCAGCCGAGGGCAGCCCGGTGATCGGGGTAAATGACAGCAGCCGTTGCTGGCCATTGAGGCTCACCTCACGCAGGCGCGCGTCCAGGCTGATGGTCTGTCCGGGGTAGATGTCCTTGAGGTTTTTCATCACCTGTTCCTTGTCCGGACTGACGATGATCTGTCCGTCGCCACTGACCAGAAAGGCGTAACCCAGCCCGCCGAATTCAACCGAGTTGATGATCTTGACCAGCGTGTCGAGGCTCAGGTCGCCGCCGACGACGCCCGTGACCTGGCCCGCCGCCTTGACCGGGCTGGCGATCGTTACCACCAGGCCACCCACAGAAGCCAGATACGGCGCGCTGAGAATGGTCTTGCCTGCGTCGACGGTGGACTTGTACCAGGGCCGTTGGCGAGGGTCGTAGCCCGCGGGCATGTCCACATTGGGCCGCTGGGTGAATGTGCCTTTGCTGTCACCGACATAGGTGAACTGAAAGGTCGATACCAGCGCAGACTGCGATACCAGTCCGCTGAGGTCGGAATTGACCCCCTGAAAGGCTACGTTCTGGGTGAGGTTTTCCAGCACCAGAATGCGCCCGCTCAGCCAGTTCTGGACGCTGCTGGCAGTCAGTTGACCCGCTTGACCCACGGAGGACTCGAGGTTCTGGTTGATCGTCTTACGTTGCAGGTAATCGTTGTACAAAGTGAACAAGGCGAACGCCAGCACCACTACACCGGCCGCGGCCAGCAGAATCTTATGACGAAACTTTAAATTCATGACAAGGCATCTCAACAGGACTGCTGGAAGAAGGCTCGGAGGCCAGAGCAAGTTGCGACACAAAAAATGTCATGCCCTGCACACACAATGAACCTGCAACGGATAGGGTTTTGATCTCGCAAACACAGCCGACGGTGTGCCGTTCCCTCTGGAATTCGGCGCTCTACTTTAATGACTTCGGCGGTGCTTTATAACGGTGTGCTGGCGCAAATGATATGCCTGGAAAAAAATATTCCAGGCGTCGTGGAACTTTCTTTATTTTTTATTTCAGCTTGGCCAGTTCCTGCCGATAGTGTCTGTATACCTCACCCCGCCCTGACCTGTATGCCATACCTTTCAGGGATAAGACCGTTTCAATGGCAGTTGTTGGAGAATTCAATGAGTAGCTGGTTTGCAAACATCAGCGTGAATATGAAACTGGCCCTCGGCTTCGGTCTGGTACTTGTTTTTACAGCCATTCTTGCACTGACTGGCTGGACCAGCATGAGCGGGCTGATCAACCGCAGTAACTGGATGAGTGACATTACTTCACTCAATGCGCAGTTGACCAAACTGCGCGTGACGCGCCTGCAATACATGGTGGCCGACGGCGACGAGAAGGTAGCCGAAACCGTGCAGACCTCGCTGGACAGCTTCAAGGCGTATCAGGAAAAACTGCGGGCCTCGTTCAAAAGTCCCGAAAACCTGAAAATGCTCGATCAGTTGGGCATCGTGATCGCTGACTACCAGAAGTCCCTCAACAACATGCGCAGTGGCTACAAGGCCAGCACCGCTGCGCGTGATGAGCTGACGACCCACGCGGTCAAAAGCCTCGCGGTGTTCGAGCAGCTTGTGACTGAAGTCAGAAACATGGACCCGGCTGACGCCAACCGTTTCGAGCAGTACCGACTCGTCACCGATGCCAAGGATGACTTGAGACTCGCACGCTATGAAGTGCGCGGCTACACCACCAATGCCACGCCCGAGACCGAGCAGGCAGCTGTTTCGAAACTGGATGCGGCCGTCAAGGATCTGGACGCGCTCAAGGCGACCTTCAGCGGCACTCAGGCCGATCAGCTCAGGCAGCTGGAAACCTCGTTGATGGCCTACCGGACGACTTTGCAAAACTTCAAGGCCGCCACGGGCACGATTGTCCAGGCGCGCAAGGAAATGACCACGCAAGGGCAGGATATCGTCAAGATCAGCGAGGACATGTACAAGCTGCAACTGGATCGCCGCGATCAGGAAAGCGCACAGGCGCGTACCACGCAGATCACCTGCACCCTGCTGGCTATCATTCTGGGCATCATCGCCGCAGTGATCATCACCCGGCAGATTACCCGTCCCCTGCGCGAAACCCTGGCAGTGGTCGACCGTATTGCGTCCGGTGACCTGACCCAGACCCTGGCGGTGACACGCAGTGATGAGCTCGGCGTTCTGCAGCAAGGCATCCAGCGCATGGGCACCACTCTGCGCGAACTGATTGGCGGTATTCGCGACAGCGTCGTACAGATCGCCAGTGCCGCCGAAGAGCTGTCGGCGGTTACCGAACAGACCAGCGCTGGCGTCAACAGCCAGAAAGTCGAAACTGATCAGGTCGCCACCGCCATGCACGAGATGTCGGCGACGGTTGCAGAAGTGGCGCGTAACGCCGAACAGGCCTCGCAGGCCGCGTCCAACGCCGACCGCGAAGCGCGTGACGGTGACAAGGTGGTGGGTGAAGCGATCGTCCAGATCGAGCGCCTGGCCAATGAAGTGGGCCGCTCGGTCGATGCCATGACTCAGTTAGAGCAGGAAAGCGACAAGATCGGCAAGGTCATGGACGTCATCAAGGCGGTGGCCGAACAGACCAACCTGCTGGCGCTCAACGCCGCCATCGAAGCGGCTCGTGCGGGTGAAGCCGGACGTGGTTTTGCCGTGGTTGCCGACGAAGTTCGCGGCCTGGCACAACGTACGCAGCAGTCCACCGTGGAGATCGAAACACTGGTCGCTGCGCTGCAAAGCGGTACGCGCCAGGTGTCCAGCATCATGCTCAACAGCCGCGAACTGACCGTCAGCAGCGTGACCCTCAGCCGTCAGGCAGGTACGTCGCTGGGCAGCATCACGCAAACGGTCTCCAGCATTCAGGCGATGAACCAGCAGATTGCCGCCGCCGCTGAAGAGCAAAGCGCGGTCGCTGAGGAAATCAGCCGCAGCATCATCAATGTCCGCGATGTGTCCGAGCAGACTGCTTCGGCCAGCGAAGAAACCGCTGCGTCCAGCGTCGAACTGGCACGCCTGGGCGGGCAACTGCAGACGATGGTCAGCCGCTTCCGTATCTGATCACCCAGCGTTGACATCAAGCCCGGTCTTTACCGGGCTTGATTGTTTCTGCACCCGTGACAATCAGGCCTGCGGCGGCTGCCCGTTGGACGCCGACAGGCCACCGTCTACCGGCAGGTTGACGCCGGTCACGAAGCGCGCGTCATCGCTGGCCAAAAAGGCAATCACGTCGCCGACGTCTTCGGCTTCACCCGGGCGCCCCAATGGGATGCGCTCCATGAATTTGGCCATCAACGCTTTGTCGTCGAGCATGTCTTCGGTCAGCTCGCTGCGGGTCAGTGAGGGGCAAACGGCATTCACACGCACGCCGTCAGCCCCATGATCCATGGCCAGCGAACGGGTGAAGTTGGTGATGGCACCCTTGGCCGCGTTATAGAAGCTCATGCCCCAGTCGCCGCCCAGACCGGACACCGACGAGACATTGATGATGTTGCCTTTGCTGGCGATCAGTGCCGGCATGGCGGTGCGGGTGCAATAGAACACGCCGTCCAGGTCCACGGACATCAGCTGTTTCCAGTCCTCTATGCCCAGCTCGGTCACTTTGCCGGACTTGACGATGCCGGCATTGTTGACCAGCACATCCAGACGCCCGAAACGGGTCGCCACTTCCTTGAACAGCGCTTCCACGTCGCTCGGGTCGGCCACATCCGTGGCTCTGACCAAGTGCCCTTCGCCCTTCAGTTGCGCGGCCACCTTGGCCAGCTTGTCGTGATTGCGGCCGACCAGCACCACGCTCGCGCCTTCCTCGGCAAAACGTTTGGCGGTCGCTTCGCCGATTCCGGAACCGGCACCTGTGACGACGATGACTTTTTGGGTGAAACGATTCATTCGGCAGTCTCCAAAAAATGAACGGGATTATCGGGTGGACTGCACACCCGCCCGCAGCGTTCACTCGCATTTAATTTTGCTTTCAGGAGCGCGGTAAATGACCGGTGAATCGTTAAACCTCGACCATGGGTGCGTTGACAACGCGGCAACGGTCTGCAAATAATCCTCGTAGTTGTACGACAACCTATAACGCCAAAAATAAAAACAACACCGAGGCCTGTCCATCATGAACACTCACGCCGCGCCTGCCCGCTCGATCAGCAAGGGCTCAATCATCGAAGCCTGGATCGGTGATACCTCGTTGTTTACTGAACAATCTCACTACCAGACACCTTTCTCGATTCACACCATTCGCTAAACACAGCGAACGGTACTCGGCCGTCTGCAGGTCGAGGCCATGCCTGGCGACAGGCATCACGTAATCCTCGAAGGTGTCGGCCGCCGCTTGCGCGCGGCCAGGAAAGGGGAAGGTTTCACTAAACAAGGGAGCACAACAATAATGACATCTCACACTACCCGCTCACGCATCCTGCTGGGCGTCGGCGGCATGACGCTGATTTTCCCGATGCTCGGCATGGCCGAGGGTTTCGTCGACGACACCAAGGCCACGCTCAACCTGCGTAATGCCTACTTCAACCGTAATTTCACCAATCCTGCGTACCCCAGCAGCGCCGCGCCGCAGGGCAAGGCCGAGGAATGGACACAAAGCTTCATTCTCGACGCCAAGTCGGGCTTCACCCAGGGCGTAGTGGGCTTCGGGGTTGACGTGCTGGGCCTGTACTCGGTCAAGCTCGATGGCGGCAAGGGTACGGGCGGTACTCAGTTGCTGCCGATCCACAGCGACGGCCGGCCGGCCGATGATTTCGGGCGCCTGGGCGTGGCAGGCAAGGCGCGGTTTTCCAAGACCGAACTGAAGGTCGGTGAATGGATGCCAGTGCTGCCGATCCTGCGCTCCGATGACGGTCGCTCCTTGCCGCAGACGTTTCGCGGTGGTCAGGTCACGTCCAAGGAGATCGACGGCCTGACCCTGTATGGCGGGCAATTCCGCGGCAACAGCCCGCGCAACGACGCGAGCATGGAAGACATGTCGCTGAACGGGCGAGGCGCATTCACTTCGGACCGCTTCAACTTCGGCGGCGGCGAGTATGTCTTCAACGACAAGCGTACTCAGGTAGGCGTCTGGTACTCGGAACTGCAGGACATCTACCAGCAGCAATTCTTCAACCTGCTGCACAGCCAGCCGCTCGGCGACTGGACCCTGGGCGCGAATCTGGGTTACTTCACCGGCAAGGAAGACGGCAACAAACTGGCCGGCGACCTGGATAACAAGACGGCCTACGCGCTGCTCTCGGCCCGCTATGGCGGCAGCACCTTCTATGTCGGCCTGCAGAAGCTGACGGGCGACACCGCGTGGATGCGTGTCAACGGCACCAGTGGCGGTACGCTGGCCAACGACAGTTACAACTCCAGCTACGACAACGCCAAAGAGAAATCCTGGCAACTGCGCCATGACTACAACTTCGCGACGCTGGGCGTCCCAGGCCTGACCCTGATGAACCGCTACATCAGCGGCGACAATGTGCACACCGGCAACATCACCGACGGCAAGGAATGGGGCCGGGAATCCGAACTGGCCTATACCGTACAAAGCGGTGCGCTGAAGAACCTGAACGTCAAATGGCGCAACTCGAGCCTGCGTCGCGATTTCAGCACCAACGAATTCGACGAGAATCGCGTGTTCGTCAGCTACCCTATTTCGTTGCTGTGAAAGCGGTGGCAGAGCCTGTCGGCGACGGCAGGTTTTGCCTTGTTACAAATGTATCCGGCCAAGGGCGTGCCCAGCCCGTTTTTAGACCTTGGCCGCGTTGACAATCAGCGTATGCGGTGCCGATAATCCGGCAAGTCATACGACAACAGATGACAAAAATAACAATCGGGACTTCTCTCATGGCATCGGCTCATACCACTCAAATTCCCTTCAATCGCCTCCTGCTGACCGGCGCGGCAGGCGGCCTGGGCAAGGTATTGCGCGAAACACTGCGCCCTTACGCAAACGTGCTGCGGCTTTCCGACATTGCCGAGATGGCACCCGCTGTCGACGACCGTGAAGAAGTTCAGGTCTGCGATCTGGCCAACAAGGATGCCGTACACCAACTGGTCGAAGGCGTCGATGCGATCGTGCATTTCGGCGGTGTGTCGGTCGAGCGACCGTTCGAGGAGATCCTCGGCGCCAATATCTGCGGCGTGTTCCACATCTACGAAGCGGCCCGCCGGCACGGCGTGAAACGCTTGATCTTCGCCAGTTCCAACCACGTGATCGGTTTCTACAAGCAGACCGAGACCATCGACGCGCACTCCCCTCGCCGCCCGGACAGTTACTATGGGCTGTCCAAGTCCTACGGCGAAGACATGGCCAGCTTCTACTTCGATCGCTACGGCATCGAAACCGTGAGCATCCGCATCGGCTCCTCGTTTGCCGAACCGCAAAACCGCCGAATGATGAGCACCTGGCTGAGCTTTGGCGACCTGACCCAGTTGATCGAACGCTCGCTGTACACGCCAGACGTGGGCCACACCGTGGTCTACGGCGTTTCGGACAACAAGACCGTGTGGTGGGACAACCGCCTGGCCAGCAAACTGGATTACACCCCGAAGGACAGCTCGGAAGTGTTCCGCGAGAAGGTCGACGCCCAGCCGCTGCCGGCAGCCGATGACCCGGCAATGCTCTACCAGGGCGGTGCCTTTGTCGCTTCAGGACCGTTCGGCGACCAATAAGCAGCGCCTTCCTCTCGCAGCACTCTGGAGACACCAACCGCCATGGATGCCGAACTGATTGTCGATGCACAGAACGCTACCGGCGAAAGCCCGGTCTGGAGCGTGCGTGATCAAGCGCTGTACTGGGTGGATATTCCCAAGGGCGAGCTGCATCGCTGGGACTTCAATCAGGACAGCACGCGCAGCTGGAAAGCGCCGCAAATGCTGGCCTGTATCGCCGCCGACAGCCGGGGTGGCTGGGTGGCGGGGATGGAGAACGGAATCTTTCATTTGCAGCCCTGCGAAGACGGCAGCCTGATCAGCACGCTTCTGGCCGGCGTCGAACACGCGCAGGCAGGCATGCGCTTCAATGACGGCCGCTGCGACCGACAGGGTCGGTTCTGGGCGGGCACCATGTTCATGGACATGGCCGCCGGTGCGAGGGTGGGTGCGTTGTATCGCTACAGTGCCGGCCAGAAGACACTGGACGCACAGCTTAAGGATTTCATCGTCCCCAATGGCCTGGCGTTCAGCCCCGACGGCAAGGTCATGTACCTGTCTGACTCGCACCCCAGCGTGCAGCAGATCTGGGCGTTCGATTACGACACCGACAGCGGCACGCCACACAATCGCCGTCTGTTCGTCGACATGAACCATCACCTGGGTCGCCCAGACGGCGCGGCGATCGACGCCGACGGCTGCTACTGGATCTGTGGCAATGACGCAGGCCTGGTCCACCGCTTCACTCCCTCCGGCAAACTCGACCGCTCGCTGGTCGTGCCGGTGAAAAAGCCAGCCATGTGTGCCTTTGGCGGCCCCAACCTGGACACCCTGTTCGTGACGTCCATTCGCCCGGGTGGCGATATTGGCGATCAGCCACTGGCCGGTGGTGTGTTCGCCCTGCGACCTGGCGTCAAAGGCCTGGAGGAACCCACGTTTCAGGGCTGACAGCGCCCTACCGAAAATCCCGTAGCTCGACCAAAAATAACAAAATCGGAGATATCCATGGATTTCAAACGCACGCTTCTCATCGCAGCACTTCCGCTGGCCTTCTGTGTGTCAGGCATGGCCCAGGCAGACGTCAAAATCAAATTCGCCGAGGTTCACCCTGCTGGTTATGCGCCGGTCGTGGCAGAGCAGAACATGGGCAAGAAACTCGAAGAACAGTCCAAGGGCGAGATCAGTTTCAAGATGTACGCAGGCGGTGTGCTCGGCTCCGAGAAGGAGGTCGTCGAGCAGGTCCAGAGTGGCGCCGTGCAGATGACCCGCGTCAGCCTCGGCATCGTTGGCCCGGTAGTGCCGGACGTTAACGTCTTCAACTTGCCGTTCGTGTTCCGTGATCAGGCGCATATGCGCACCATCATCGATGGCCAGATCGGTCAGGAAATCCTCGACAAGATCAGCAACTCCGAATTCAACATGGTCGCCCTGGCGTGGATGGATGGCGGCACCCGCAACCTGTACACCAAGAAGCCGGTACGCCAGATCTCCGACCTCAAAGGCATGAAAATCCGCGTTCAGGGCAACCCGGTGTTCATCGAAACCATTAACGACATGGGCGGTAACGGCATCGCCATGGCCACCGGCGAGATCTTCAGCGCCCTGCAGACCGGCGTCATCGACGGTGCGGAAAACAACCCGCCGACGTATTTCCAGCATAACCACTACCAGAACGCCAAGTTCTTCACCATGACCGAACACCTGATCCTGCCCGAGCCCATCGTGATGTCGAAAACCACGTGGGAAAAGCTCAACCCCGAGCAGCAGGCACTGGTGAAAAAGCTCGCACGTGAAGCGCAGATGGAAGAACGCGTGCTGTGGGACAAGTCGTCAGCCGATGCCGAGACCAAGCTCAAGGCTGCTGGCGTGGAGTTCATCACGCTGACGCCCGAGCAGAAGAAAGCCTTCTACGACGCGACCCAGCCGGTACGCGACAAATACGGTGCGAAATATAAGGGTCTGATCGACCGCATCGGAGCGGTCCAGACCGATCCGGCACTGGCGGCGAGCAACCCCCAAGCGGCCCAATAAGCCTGTCCGATTACGCAGCGGGAACGAGCACCAGCTCGTTCGCCGCCGCAGTGGTGAGCCTTATGAAAAATACGCTATTGCGCATCAACGACACGCTTTATCGGGTCTGCATCGGCATTGCCGGTCTGTCGGTGTTGATCATGACCCTGATCATTCCCTGGGGCATCTTTGCCCGCTACATCCTCGGCAGCGGCTCCAGCTGGCCGGAACCCACCGCCATCCTGCTGATGGTGGTGTTTACCTTCTTTGGCGCTGCCGCCAGCTACCGGGCCGGTGCGCACATGGCTGTGTCGATGGCCGTGGACCGCATGCCGCAGCAGGTGCGCAGAGTCGCCAGCGTAGTGGTGCAGATTCTGATGGCGATCGTCGCCCTGTTCATGATCTTCAAGGGCTTCAAGCTGTGCGCCACCACCTGGAATCAATTCGTCGGCGAACTGCCGTTTCTGCGCGTCGGCATCTCTTATCTGCCGATCCCCATTGGCGGCCTCGTGACGCTGGTATTCGTCCTGGAAAGACTGTTTCTGGGTGACCAGAGTCATCGCGCAGTGATGCGCTTCGACGTCATTGAAGAAAGCGAAGGTGCCGCATAAATGGACGCTTTTATACTGTTGGGCAGCTTTATCGCGTTGATCCTGATCGGCATGCCGGTGGCCTACGCACTGGGCCTTTCAGCCCTGATCGGCGCCTGGTGGATCGACATCCCGGCCGATGCGCTGATGATCCAGATTGCGGGCGGGGTCAACAAATTCTCGCTGTTGGCGATTCCGTTCTTCGTGCTGGCCGGCGCGATCATGGCCGAAGGCGGCATGTCGCGACGTCTGGTCGCGTTTGCTGCGGTGCTGGTGGGCTTCGTGCGTGGCGGGCTGTCGCTGGTCAATATCGTGGCTTCGACTTTCTTCGGCGCGATCTCGGGTTCCTCGGTGGCCGACACGGCCTCGGTGGGCTCGGTGCTGATCCCGGAGATGGAACGCAACGGCTACCCTCGCGACTTCTCGACGGCAGTGACCGTCAGCGGCTCGGTGCAGGCACTGCTGACTCCGCCCAGCCACAACTCGGTGCTCTATTCGCTGGCGGCAGGCGGCACGGTGTCGATCGCGTCGCTGTTCATGGCCGGGATCCTCCCGGGCCTGCTGCTCAGCGCGGTGATGATGGGCCTGTGCATGATCTTCGCGCGCAAGCGCAATTACCCCAAGGGTGAAGTAGTGCCGCTGCGTCAGGCGCTGAAAATCGCCGGTGAAGCGCTCTGGGGGATGATGGCCATGGTCATTATTCTCGGCGGCATTCTGTCGGGGATTTTCACGGCCACCGAGTCGGCGGCGATTGCCGTGCTCTGGGCGTTCTTTGTCACCATGTTCATCTACCGCGATTACAAATGGCGCGATCTGCCCAAACTGATGCACCGGGCCGCACGCACCATTTCCATCGTGATGATTCTGATCGGTTTTGCCGCCAGCTTCGGTTACATCCTGACGCTGATGGAAATCCCGATGAAGATCACCACAGCGTTCCTGACCCTGTCGGACAACCGCTACGTGATCCTGATGTGCATCAACGTGATGTTGCTGCTGCTCGGTACGGTCATGGACATGGCGCCGCTGATTCTGATCCTGACCCCGATTCTGTTGCCGGTCATCGTCGGTGTCGGTATCGATCCGGTGCACTTCGGCATGATCATGCTGGTCAATCTGGGGATCGGGCTGATTACCCCGCCGGTGGGCGCGGTGCTGTTCGTCGGTGCTGCCGTGGGCAAGGTCACCATCGAAGCCACGGTAAAAGCACTGGTGCCGTTCTATGTCGCGCTTTTCCTGGTGCTGATGCTGGTGACCTACATTCCTGCCATCTCGTTGTGGCTGCCGAGCGTCGTGCTCTGACGTCTCCAGCTGCAAGGCTGCCGGAGCGCTTGAAAGCGCTCCGGCATGCACCTCTGTTGTCCAGCCAAGGAGGCTGGTTTGCGTATGTCTGCCCCTGCCCTGTTTCCGCGACACATTGCCGTGCTGATCCTGGCCCTGCTGGCCTGTTCGTTTGCCGGCAACCACATCGCGGCGCGCATTGCCTTCGATCATGACACCGGCCTGCTGCTGGCCATCCTTTGTCGCTCCGGCGTCACCTTGCTGGTGCTGGTCAGCCTGGTGCTCTGGCAGCGTGAAAGGCTCAGTCTGCCCGCCAGCACCTGGCGCTGGCAGCTGCTTCTGGGGTTGCTGATCGCCACTCAGAGCTTTTGCATCTACTCGGCGGTGGCACGTATTCCGGTGGCCCTGGCCTTGCTGGTGGTCAATGTCTCGCCGATCCTGCTGGCGTTGCTGACCTGGGCATTGGGGGGAGCCAGGCCGACACGGCGCGCAGCAGGCCTGATGGGCTTGATCCTGTTTGGCCTGACGCTGGCGCTGGACGTGCCACAGCGCCTGTCGAACCCCGGCAGCAGCGAGCCGCAATGGCTGGAGGGCGTCGCCTACGCGTCGACCGCTGCGGTGGTGTTCGCCTTTGCGCTGTGGATTACCGATAACAAACTGGCGGGCATGCGCGGCAGCGTGCGCAGCATGCTGACCATGGCCGTGGTGTTCGTCGTCGCGGCCATCGCCGGCAGCAGCGGCGTGCTGCCCGGCGGCGTGGGTCTGCCGACGAGTTCTGTCGGCTGGAGCGCACTGGCCAGTCTGGTGGTTTTGTACGGGCTGGGCTTTTCGCTGCTGTTCATCTGCATGGCGCGTCTGGACATCGCCCGCAACGCGCCAGTGATGAATATCGAGCCGGTGGCCAGCCTGCTGTTTGGCTGGCTGATTCTCGATCAATTGCTCAGCAGCGGTCAGGTGGTCGGCGGGCTGATCGTGGTCAGCGGCATCGTGCTGCTGACCTGGCGTCGCGCCCGGTCGCCTGACCCTCAATCATCCAGAAAGGCTTTGAAGCATGTCCACGAGCGTACTGACCCTTGAAGATGGCCTGACCCGCCTGACACTCGCCCCCGACATCGGCGGCAGTATCGTCAACTGGAGCGTCCTGGCCAGCGGGCAACCTCTGCTGCGCCCCAGCGACGAACAGGCTTTGGCGGCCGGGACGCCCCGTCGGCTGGCCTGCTACCCGCTGGCACCGTGGTCGAACCGGATCGGCAACGGCGGTTTCGAGACACCAGACGGCTGGCTGGCCCTGGAACCAAACAGCGCCAACGACCCGCTGCCGATTCATGGCAGTGCGTGGCAGCAGCCATGGACGGTCATCGAGCAGGCGCCTCGGCAGATCTGCCTGCAACTCGACAGCCAGACACCCTTCGCCTACAGCGCGCAACTGCGCTACACCCTGCACGAGGGCACGCTGAGCATTGGACTGAGCACCACCCATCAGGACAGCCGCGCCATCTGGCACGGGCTGGGCCTGCACCCGTACTTACCGCGCACCGCCCATACTCGTTTGCAGGCCAAGGCTGCGCAGGTTTGGCTATGCGACGAAGCCGGTTTGCCCCGCGCCTTGCAGGACCTGCCCGCCGAGTGGGACTTCCGGCACGGCAACGCGCTGCCCGACACACGGCTGGACAACGGTTTCACCGGCTGGGATGGCCAGAGCATCATCAGCCAGCCGGACCTGGGCTACGAATTGCACTGCCAGGCCACCGGCAGCGAATACTTTCTGGTGTTCTGCCCGTCGGGGCTGGATTTCTTCTGTTTCGAGCCGGTCAGCCACCCGGTCAATGCCCATCATTTGCCGGGGCATCCTGGGTTGAAGCTCTTGCGGCAGGGAGAGTCAGTGACGCTGGAGTTCAGTCTTCGTTACAAGGACCTGAAGCGGGGGTTATGAATAAGTGTCCTGGTGACTCATTTCAAGTTACAGAACGAGTCGGGATATTCCGTTGACATATCCCAAAAAAACATATTCTTATTCATCCGAAACATCAGCCAAGGATGAATCACTCATGGAACAATCCACAGTCTTCAAAAGCAATCGAAGCCAGGCTGTCCGACTGCCAAAAGCGGTGGCCTTGCCCGACGACGTGAAACGTGTCGATGTTATAGCCGTGGGCAGAACCCGCATTATTTCCCCCGCCGGTGAAATGTGGAACAGCTGGTTCGATGGTGAAAGTGTCAGTGATGATTTCATGGCAGAGCGCGGACAACCAGCCGAACAGCAGCGCGAATCGCTCTGATGCTCAAGTACATGCTTGACACCAACATTTGCATTTTCACTATAAAGAACAAGCCAGCTTCGGTGCGTGAAGCCTTCAACCTCCATCACGGACAGCTACGTATCAGCGCGATCACATTGATGGAGCTTGTCTACGGCGCAGAAAAGTCTTTGAGCCCGAAAGAAACCTTGCCGTTGTAGAGGGTTTCACAGCGCGTCTTGAAGTGCTCCCTTACGACAGCGACGCGGCGGCTCATACCGGCATGATCAGAGCCGAACTGGCTAGATCGGGCACACCGATCGGCCCGTACGATCAAATGATTGCAGGACACGCCCGCTCTCTAGGCTTGGTTGTCATCACTAACAACCAGCGTGAATTCCAGCGCGTCGAGGGGCTGAGGGTAGAAGACTGGGTAAGCCAATGACCTCAACACGATAACTGCAACGCCTCTTATGTTTTGAGCCCGTCAGCCACCCGGTGAACGCCCATCATCTGTCGAGGCATCCGGGATTGAGCCTTTTTAAGGCATGGGGGGGTAGATGAGGTTGGGGGTCGGCCTGCAAGACAAGAGTTTGTAGCAGGCCTTATGCGTGCGAGCCTGGCGTCTGTCATTACGGGGTAATGACCAGCGTTGAAAGGCCGCTGACACCGGTGACACCGGTCGTAGTGCCGCAGCTGTTATTCAACGCGGCCTGAAAATTAACAAGCTCAAATGTACTCAACGCAGTGGCGTCCTTGAAACGGCCATCTGTAATTGTCCCGACACCCAGAACGGCTGTAATCAGACCGTTCACAGTATTGAAACTCGTATTGAACGTGTAAGTGCTGGTCACCCCATCGCTCCAGGTGATGATCCATACCACATTGGACGTTTGCAGCAGTAAAGACTGACAGGATAAAGGGGCCTGAAAACTTTGTATGGACGAAGCGCTGACTACCAGGGGAAATGAAGGTAAAACACACGGTCCCCAATTGCTTGTCGTCACCACGTCGGTAGTCTTGGCGGTATTGGTCACTCCTGGCGACCACGTTGCGGTGTGAGTTCCTACCGGACAAGTCGCCAGGTTTGCAACCTCAGCCTGTGATCGCTCTGGCGCGAAAAAAAGCCCCGTGCAAACGATGACCAATAACAATAGGCTGGCGAGTCGGACCTGCGAGAATGAAGCGTGCGTGACATGAGTACCCATGATTGTCTCCCTGACGTTGATGGTCTCCAAAAGTCAGATTAAGCAAAAAGCATTTTTCACTCTACTGTCAGAAATGACAGCTAATGGTCGCAAGGCCCGTTCTACTGGGCTGATCGTTGCCACCCACAACCTGCGAGAATTTCAGCGCACTGATGGTCTTCGCCTGGATGACCGAGCAACTCGCTAAACACACCTTCCAAGTCCAAGGATTCTTGCACCTGAACGGATGCGCCGCTCGTCACATCCTATGATCCACCCCCCACCCCGTTACGTAACACCTCTGCATCGCGAACCAAACCCACACAATGGTGATCAGAAGGTGGATCATGCGCATAACTGCCAGTCTCAGGACCTTCTGTCACTTGTCCCCCTCTCACAGCGAATCGACAATCACCCGACTTTGGATCGATGAAGTCACCGCCGTGGCCCGCCAGAGGGACCGCGACAGCTTCATGCGCATTTACGATCACTTCGCTCCGCGCCTGTTGCGCTACCTCACCGGGCTGAATGTGCCAGAAGGTCAGGCCGAAGAGTTGGTGCAGGAAGTGCTGCTCAAACTGTGGCACAAGGCCGACTCGTTCGACCCGGCCAAGGCCAGCCTGGGGACATGGTTGTTTCGCATCGCACGCAATCTTTACATCGACAGCGTGCGCAAGGACCGTGGCTGGGTGCAGGTGCAGAACTCGCTGGAACAACTCGAGCGTCTGGAGGCTCCGGTAGATCGAACACTCGATTACAGCCAGCGCCAGGAGCAACAACTCAACATCGCCATCCAGAACCTGCCCGCCGATCAGGCCCGAGTGTTGCGAATGTCGTATTTCGAAGCGCTCAGCCACCGGGAGATTTCCGAACGCTTGGGTATGCCGCTTGGCACAGTGAAGTCCTGCCTGCGCCTTGCGTTTCAAAAATTGCGCTCGCGGATAGAGGAATCATGATGGGCCCACAACATCATCCGGACGACGCCACGCTGGTCAGCTATGCCGCAGGAGCGCTGTCGCAGGTCATCTCGTTAGTCACTGCCGCGCACCTGGAGCGCTGCGCCGAGTGCCGGGCGCGGCTCAGGCAGGCCGAGGCCATTGGCGGTGTGTTGATGCAGCAGCACACCAGCAGTGTGGTGCCACTCAAGGGCCGATCGGCCATGCTCGCGCGGCTTGACGAGCAGCAAGCGGGGCTCGTACCCGCTATGCATTCGATGCCGGCGGCCAATCAGGACCCGGACCTGATGCCGGTCTGCATGCAGGCGCATTTTGGTCGACACCTGAGCACATTAAAGTGGAAGACCCTGATCCCCGGCGTAAAACGTGTACGCGCTGAAGGCATCGAACAGGGCAACCTGATGCTGCTGAAAATCGCCCCCGGCGTGAGCATGCCGGTGCACAGCCACGAAAGCGGCGAGATGACCATGGTCCTCAAGGGCGCGTATTACGACGTACAGGGAGAGTTCGGACTCAACGATGTGGCCGATCTGGACAGCCATATCCATCACCAGCCCATTGCCTACCCTGACCGGGAATGCATTTGCGTGCTGGCCACTGAATCGAAGCTGCGTTTTCAGGGGCTGCTGGCGCGGATGATGCAGCCGTTTTTCGGGATTTGAAAAACGGCTGCGAGCAGATTGAGGAGCCAGGCAACTAGCAGAACCTGCTATTCAAAAAGGGCTTGAACGCGAGCCAGCACATCGTCGATTATCATCTCGGGAACTGACTCAACACGCTTTGCGCCACGAGCCTCAAGGTCAACGGTTCGAATCTGGTTGCAAAGAACGACACCCTGCGTTTCGGTACCTGAACCGCTTAAAGGCACCGCGAAACCGGCATACCGAGCGAAGTCGCCGCCCTGCGTGATGGGTACAATAATTACAAGGCCCGATGCGTTATAAGCCGCAGGCGTCAGAATCAACGCTGGACGAAAATCGCCCTGTTGTTCACGGCCTGCGGTTGGATTCAGGTTCAGTCGCACAATATCCGACCGGTTGAATTTAACCCGTTTCAAACCTCACGTCCAATTGGCTGCATGGCGTTCCATTCGGCCAATTCTGTGGGTTCAGGCGCGCTCAAATCACATTTTGCCATCAAGTCAGCCAATCGATAATGCAACTTTGCTTTAGCGGGTTTGAGCGTGATGACTTCTGCAGACGCATCAAGTGTAAGGACATCGCCGCTAGACAGGCTCATCTGCTTTAGCACGTTTGCGGGCAAACGAATTGCAGCGCTATTGCCCCATTGCTGAATTTTCACTTCCATAAAGACACCTCATAACGTAGCAATACTGTAGATACCTCACACGAGGCATGCAACCCCAACGTATAAACATAGTATCTACAACCGTAGACTGCCAGCTAAAGATGTCTCGAAATCCTACAGGCTTCCCGAGCCGATAAACCTGATCTATCAGCGCTGAACACTCACACCCAGAGAAGCCAGCGCATCCCAGTACCCCGGGTAGGTCTTGGCGACGCAATCAGGGTCGAGAATGCGGATGCCGGCAATCTTCAGGCCCGCCAGTGCAAAGCACATGGCGATCCGATGGTCGGAGTGGGTATCGATCAAGGCATCGACCGTAGTGCCTGCCAGCGTCGGGTTGGCGGTAACGATCAGATCGTCACCCTCTTCGACCGCCAGGCCGGGTGCGATGGCGCACAGGCCGTTGGACAGTGCCGAGATGCGGTCGCACTCCTTGACCCGCAGGTTGGCGATGCCGACAAAGCGCACCGGTTGACGATTGAACGCGGCCAGTACGGCCAGCGTGGGAATCGCGTCCTGCATCTGCGAGCCGTCGATCACGGCCGGCATGTTCGGGAAGCTGGCGATGATCTGACTGGCCAGTGCATCAGGCTGAGTGAACGCGTTGCTGGCCACGCCCAGGTCGATAGCGCCCTCGGTCAGGGCCTGCGCAGCCCAAAGGTAGGTGGCCGCCGAGGCATCCGGTTCGATGTGGAAATCCGTAGCGCGATAACCGGTAGCCGAGACTTTCCAGGCGGCGTCGCCGATGGCCTGAACCTCGGCACCGAACGCCCGCATGGCCGCCAGCGTGAGGTCGAGGTAACCACGCGCGCCGATCTCGCTGCCTGTCAGGGCAACTTCCACAGGCCCCTTGCCACAGGCACCGGCCATCAGCAGTGCCGACACATACTGGCTGGACAGATTGCCGTCGATTTCGATACGACCGGCCTCAAGACCGCCCTTGCCCTTGATGGCCACCGGCGGGCAACCACTGGGTGCGCTGACCTCCACGCCCATGCGCTGCAAGGCATCGACCAACGGGCCGATCGGGCGCTTGCGCATGTATTCGTCGCCATCCACCACGAAGTCGCCTTCGAAGTTGGCCAGTGCCGCGGTCAGAAAGCGTGTCGCAGTCCCGGCATTGCCGAGGAACAGCGCCTGTTGCGGCGCCTGCCAGTGCCCGCTGCTGGTGACCACGAAGGTGCTGTCATCCGGCTCGTCGACCTGCACGCCCATCAGACGCAAGGCTTCGGACATCACGCGCGTGTCATCACTCTTCAGCGCGCCGGTCAGGCGGCTGGTGCCTTTGGCCAGCCCGGCCAGCAACAATGCACGGTTGGTGATCGACTTGGAGCCCGGCGGGCTGACACGCCCGACCAACGGGCGCTCGACAGGCAAAACAGTGAGGGTGGCTTGAGGTCGCATGATGTCCCTGAGCGTCAGCGGAAAAATCGCGATCCTAGCACGAGCGGGATCAAGCCCGCAGTGCCGGTTTCATTCATCGCCAAGCCCGGGCGCGGGTCAGCTTTTCACTGAGCCCGACAGTTGCTGCAGCTTGTCGTTGGCCGCCAGCAACTGATTGCGGTTGGCCGCGACGTCGGTGACGTCATAGATCACCAGACACACATGGCTGATCGCACCGGTGGTCGACCGCAGCGGGAACAGTGTGGTGTTCTGATACATGAACTCCTCCTGCCCGGTAATCGGTTGGTAATTCTTGAAACGCACCAGATACGGCCGCTGCTCCCAGATGGTGAACGCCGGCGTGCCGAGGGTCACGACGTTATCGATTTTCTTGCTGAACCACTTCGCGTTGACCTCCGGGAAAATCTCGAAAAAAGTCTTGTCGATGGCCACATAGGGCACCACACCCGAGCGGTTTTCCATGAAGGTATTCCAGACCGTCACGCGGTAGTTCAGGTCCAGCACCACGATGCCTACGTCAATGTTCTGCGTGACGGCCAGCAACCAATGAAGCTCGTTGATTTCAATAGCGTTGCTCATGGGTCAGCTCATCATGTAGGCGAGTTTTTTGGTAAGCAGCTCGACCGAATCTTCGGTGAACAGCATCAGCAGATCGAAATGCAGATTGTGGCCTTCCACGCTGTAACTGATTTCGACCGCCAGGGTCTTTTTCCAGCGTTGCTGATTGATGCGGATAAGCTCGTCGATGCCGCCCTGTGCACCCAGCAACTGTGGATGGCCCTGCGAAAAGGCGATGTCGATCTGTTCGGCAATCCCGCTCAGGCAGGCACCGATCAGGATCGTGGACAGGTCAAGGAGCATCTCCATGTCGGAACTGTCGGAGTGATCGCCGCCCATCAGCTGCGAGATACCGGAAATTTCCGAGTCGTGGAAAATCAGCAGCGCCTCGCCTGCAATACCGCCACCGATGTAGCCCTGACACACCGCAGTCAGGCGCTGATCGCTGTGCGCATCGGCCAGCGCCATGTGCAGCTCACCAACTTCAAGCATGTTGACGTTGGGCACCGGCAACTGCACAAAGACACCCAGTACCTTGGCCAGCAACGCCGCTGCACGGCCCATGGCTACGTTGACGGTTTCGCGGAACGCATCCTGAAAGCTGATCACCCCGCCCTTGTTGTTGAGGGCCGGCAGTGCAACCGGTGACGCCGCAGGCTTGCCCAGCAGGCCCAGGCGCTCCAGCGTGCTTTTCAGTTCGTCCGGGTCGGCAGGTTTTTTCAGAAACGCCAGCGCGCCCAACTCCATGACCCGACGCACGGCTTCGTCCTGCACGTCGCCCGACACCACAATCACCTTGGCGTCGAGGTTTTCGTCACGAATCGCCGTCAGCGTCTGGTAACCGTCCATCACCGGCATGGTCAGGTCGAGCAGGACCACCTGGCCCTGACCTTTACGAATCGCTTCCAGGCCTTCCTGCCCCTGGGTGGCCAGCGTGACCGACACATCCCAGTCTTCAGGTAGCGCGCGCAACAGCTGCTTTCGCGCCATGTTCGAGTCATCGCATATCAATAGCGCAAGCGTGGACATCGTGTGGTTCTCACTGCAGGAAAATCAGGCTGACCACGGCGGACAGCACGTATACGTTTGACGGCACCATCGGAAGCGACTGACTTCGAGCCTATAACGCGAGATCAGCAACATTCAAACTAAACCTATAGCTTAAGTCGGTGATTTTTGGAGTTTCTGTAGTTTTATTCGCTATCCGTTGCTGTAAATCACTGTCGCGACGTCTGAAACGTGCCTATTATCAATTGATAGATTTAATAGCAATCACTCGATAGACAGGTGTGCCATGTCTCTGCCCATACGCGACTATCATCCAGCCCTGCCCCGGCAGGACGATTTCTGGCAACACTTGGGCATTCCCGCACGAGGCGCGCGGCTGTACTCGGCGCTGCATGACGGCTTGCCGTATGAAGTCTTCGAACGTCTGGCGCATTACACCGACCTGAACCGCTCGACCCTGGCCGAACATCTGGGCATCGCTCCGGCGACCTTGCAGCGACGTCTCAAGGTGCGCCGCTTCAATGCCGAGGAAAGCGATCGGCTGTTCCGCCTGGCAGCGGTGTACAAGGCGGCGCTGGACCTGTTCGAAAACGACGCCGAAGCGACTCGTCTGTGGCTGGCCAACCCGGTCTACGGGCTGGGTACTCGCAGGCCGCTGGAAATGCTCGCGACCTCGGCGGAGGCTCAGGCAGTGCTCGACCTGATCGGCCGCCTGGAGCACGGGGTCGTGGCGTGATAGCGGTCTATCGACTGGTCAAGCGCAAATGGCTGGCGCAGGCCTTCGACGGCGAAGGCGCCAAGCTCTATGGCGGACGCTGGAACAGCAAAGGCAACGCCTGCGTGTACTGCGCGGGCAGCGAGTCACTGGCCCTGCTGGAAGTGCTGGTACACCTGAACAACGCCACTGTGGCTCAGCATTACACGATGCTTGAACTGCAGATTGCCGAGGAGCACATCCTCAATGCACGCCCGGACACCCTGCCCCGCGACTGGCGCGAAGAGCCTGCACCACCGGCAACCGCCTCGTTCGGCGACGACTGGCTGTCCTCCGCTCAGAGCCTGGCACTGGCAGTGCCCAGCGTGATCATCCCGCGCGAGTCCAACTACCTGCTCAACGTCCAGCACCCGGAGTTCAGGGCGGTTGTGGCGACGGCCAAAGAGCTGGATTTTGTGGTTGATCCGCGTTTGGGGTGAACTGGCTGAACGGTTAGCTCGATTATGGGGGGCTCTTGCTGTCCCATGGGTTCAAAGCAACGTACGCCGCGACCAATGCATTCAGCACCAGAAGTAACGCCTTAACACTGCGATGGATTACAAAACCGGCAACACTACGTGCGGCCGCTGACCAGTCCTACACCAGCATGCGTTTCAATTGCGTGCCTGAAAGCCTGAACAAAAAAACAACTACCTATACCTATGTACCGCACTTCGTGACTATTAATACTACCTAATATCAAGGAGATATTATTGGGCGATTTAAACCTTAAGGATAAGCACATGCCGCAAAACGTCATTACTCTTCCACCCACAATCGTAACACCTGGCCAGCCGTTGCCCAGGCCATTAGGCCCGCTGTCAGGAGCCGGAGTAATCGCCAGACCGCTGCGATGGGACGGCACTATTCCTGCAAACCATGAGCTGGATGCATTCTTCAGTAAAAGGGGTATAAGAAACGAGCAGTACACGATATCCATTATCGTGACGGCCTCTTCAACACAGCAAAACATCCATCAGTCTTACATAGACTTTTTGCCCCTCCTTCCGGCTGACGTTGACGCGGAAATTTCTGCCGGCGTAGGAGATTACCCCTTCTCTGAGTTAGAAAAGTCTACGATTGAAAAAAACGTGGTGGACAGCCTGATTTCACAGCGCGCTGCTGAGTTAGCCAAGAGTAACGAAGGCGCTCATGCTTTCTTTGGCAGGCATGTATTGGCGGTAGATATTAAAAAAAACGCTGTGGATTTTTTAAATATCTTTCAAACAAGAAGAGACTTGGGCTCTCCCCTTGACGTTTATAAAAGCTGGGAAGCCTCAGTCACAGCAGCCTACAGAGCAAAAATTCTTGAAGAGAAAATCAGGATGCTCACAGAGAGGTCGGTATCACTAAGCCATACTATTGCTGCAGCGCAGGCCAGGGAGGACGCACGTATCGCGGCAGAAGCCGAGTCGACGAGGCTTGCCGTTGAAGCTGCAGAGCACGCTCGACTTGCTGCCGAAACCGCTGAACAAGCCCGAGTTGCAGTGGAGGCTGAAGCCAAGCGAGTAGCGGATGAGCAGGCTCTTCTTGCTGCCGAAGCAGAAGCTCGCCGAGTAGCTGCCGAAGCGGCTGAACAAGCTCGTATGGAGGCAGAGACGCAGGCCCAGCGTGACGCTGACGAGCACGCGCGCGTGACGGCAGAAGCTCAAGCGCTAGAAGCGGGCAAGACGCTCAGGCTCCCGGAAGCGGGTACACCGCAGTTGGGTGCAGTTGCAGGAGTCATTTCCGTTACAGCAGGATCCGGTCTCTTTCTGGACGCTACCATTCAAGCCGCTATCGAAATATTAACGGCTCTCGCAGGCACGGCTGTCAGCTCTACCACAGCCGTAGGCATCGGCACGTTGCTGTACTCCCCTTCGCTTGGCAATGGAGAGTTACCGGAAAGAATGCTGGACCTTCCGGCCAGGGTTCTGATGCCTGATCTGCCCGACGCCTTGAATGACGTGGCGGCAACGGGTGGAACGGTCGATATGCCCTATAGAATTTACGGCGATCAGTCGAAGTATTCAGTCGTGGCAACACAAGCCGAAGGCGGATTTTCTCCCAAGGTGCCTGTGAGGGCTCTGATACTGGACCCAGTGGCCAACGCCTACACCTTTACCACTTCGGACACCCCGCCCATCACCTTGACGTTTCCAATCGCAGCACCTGGAAACAGCTCAACGACGACGGTGGCGCAACCAGTCGAAATTCCGGCGTACGCTGGAATTACACTGGAACCTATCGAGGTGAAAGCCGAGCCTTTACCCGCCACCGGCCAGATGGACATTCGGGACGCCATTTACGTTTATCCTTTAAATTCGGGTTTGCCTCCGGTCTATGCCGTGTTCAACAGCCCCTATGAAGGGGCAACAACCAAAGGAGAGCATAGCGGTCGAATGTACGATCCTGAAAAAGCGGGCGGCCCCACCCAAAACCTTGACTGGACAACCGCCTCAGTCACTCAGGACGGCATTGATCTCGTTAAGCTGCACACAGGCCGATTCGGCTCATCAGATGCAAATACTATAATGATTGATCGTCTGGAAAAAATTTTGCGCGGCGAGTTAGCCGTGACGGATACTGATAAAAGATTTTACACCCACGAGCTCAGGGAATTAGAACGTTACAGGGCACTGGGGGTGGCTGATGGCGTGCAAGGTAACGTATGGAATAACGCTCATACGGCAGCCCTTGAGGATTATAGAATTAACGAAAATCGTGATTTTCTTTACACCGAAGCGGCTCAATCGGCTGGTGACAAACAAGATCATGCTGACGCATTGAGAGGCCAATGAAATGACCCACATCAGAGACATTATCATTAACGAAACCGTGGCAGATGTATTGGCAGTCCTGGCTCTAACTACGTCCCAACCACGGATAGACAGACTGTACACCACTTATAAATTTGAGGCGCTTCAGTCCGGTGAGCTTTGGGGAACTTACACCCGACTTTTCCGTGAGGGCATTCTGGCTTTAGATGCAAATGGTCGCACGTCTAAAGGACCCAACTGGAAGGAGCCCGCTTTCATCGCCGAAAAAAAATATTCTTTTGAATAAAAGTTACACTATTTAAAGAACGCCCGGCTTCAGCCGGGCGTTCCTCCATCTGAGACTTGATAATCGTAACCCTGTCTCGAACAGGGTATGCCCGAGCTTTATTTTACAGGTACATCTAACTTGTCGACCCTCCCATAAATGGTCTGCAGATCCCACTCGGGAATTTCCCATATAAGCAGTTTGGGCGGCGTCTGGCGGAAGGCCGGGTTGTCAAAGTAAAGGTTGGCAACGTTGCCAAGAGCTCGCCGCAGTCCTTGGCAACGTTGCCAATCGGGGCGCCGAGTGCGCGCTGTAGAAACCCGACAAAACCCGAATTGCACGAGAACGACGTGCCGATCAGCGCGACGTTGGGCAGCTTGCTGTCTCCGTCGATTCATTGGCAAGCTCGGTGATCTGCGTGGCGGCCACGCTTTACGGCGCAGGTTGTAATGACGACGGCAACCAGTCGAGTCCGCCGGGGCACTCGGCAAAGGGTAACGTCTAAATCTGGAATTGACGCTGTGAAGTGGCCTGAATGCCGGCTTTTTTCACCTGCAAACCGATAGCTCTGGCGGCGCTGTTGGCAGCACTCTCGCCCCATTGCATTTCGCTATCTCAAGCGTATTTGGAAGGAAAACGGGGGCATGAAGAAGATAGCTACCTATCCATTGAGCAGGACGGTAGCTATCGAGGTGAAGGGATTTCAGTGACTGGCAGCAGCCGGGGTTGCTGCAGGAGCTGTTTCTGCGGACTGAGGCAACGGCATGCCTTTGGGCCACAACAGCCAGATATTGCCTTTCTGCTTCATGTCGCCAGCCAGCTTGCCCGCCTCATCGCCGGTCCCCCAGAACAGGTCGGCGCGTACTTCACCGGCAATCGCACCGCCCGTGTCCTGGGCAGCGACCGGACGCACCACGCTGCTGCCATCCGGCCGCGTCGTCGAGAGCCAGAGCAGACTGCCCAGCGGAATCACCTTGCGATCGATGGCCACGCTGTAGCCCGGGGTCAGCGGCACATTCAGCGAGCCGCGCGGGCCTTCGTTGCTGTCGGGGTTACGGGCGAAAAACACGTAGCTGGGATTGCTCGCCAGCAGCTCGCTGATCCGCTCCGGATGCGCCTTGGCCCAGGCCGCGATACTGCCCATGGTCACGTCCTCCTTCTTCAGCTGCCCCTGCTCTACCAGCCAGCGACCAATTGCGCGATAAGGACGACCGTTCTGATCGGCATAGCCCAGACGCAGCTGCGAGCCATCCTCCAGACTCACGCGCCCCGAGCCCTGAATCTGCAGGAATTGCAGATCCATCGGGTCGGTCAGCCAGGCAATCACCGGCGCGTTCAAGCCCTGCGTGCTGATCGTTGCAGCGTCGTCGTAAGGCTTAAGCACCCTCCCCTCAAGCCGACCGCGCAGACGCTTGCCTTTGAGCTCTGGGTAAATACTGTCCAGATTGACCACGATCAGATCGTCCGGAATGCCATACACCGGCACATTGGCCGTGGCGGTCTGCGTCAGGCTGCCCGGATAAACAGGCTCGTAGTAGCCGGTGATCAAACCATCGGCACTACCCCCGTCGGCGCGCAGGCTGTAGACCTGCAACTGCTCCTGCAAAAAGGTGCGAATCTGCGCAGCATCCGGCGCAGCCGCAAGACTCGCAGCCGCCGCACACGTCGGCCCCCACACTGCATCTGCTTTCAAACGAACACACGCGCTGCGCCACGAGGCAAAACCGGCCTGCAAATCCGCGTCGGACACCGCAGGCAGCGCGTCCCAGCCAGCCTGGCTATACGTGGTGTGCGGCGGCGCAGACGGCGTCACCGGCTTGTCAGATTTGTCGGACTTGTCACACGCGGTCAGCAACGCAGCCAGTGGCAAAACCAGCGCCAGGCCCCGCAACCATGGTTTGAAAGAGAGCATCATCAGTAGCACCAATCCTTTTACAGCCCACAGCAGGCTGGTGGGTAAAGGCTGTCATTGTGGCTGAAGCGGACAAAGGGGCCTAGGGTTTGTCTGAAAAGTCGGCCTGGAAAATGTGGATATGCCGCTTAAGAGAACGATGGAATCGAGCAAGTCAGCGCTCATGAGTGATACGCGTTGGGCCGGTGCTGCACGGCCCCGACTTCGTACCTGATAACAAGCAGGCTGCATTCCGAGGGTCTTTTAAAAGACTTCAGTAGACTGCTGCCATGCTGAAAGCGTCTATGTACTCGCCATCTCGATAGGCGAATTTCCTGTGCGTGCCCTCTATGACAAAGCCATTCTTTTCGTACAGTGCGATAGCAGGCTTGTTATCGACGAAAACAGTAAGCTCCAGGCGCTTTAAATTCATCCATCGAGAGGCAGTGGCGGTGAGCTCGCTCAATAACAAGTCACCAATGCCCTGACGATGATGACTGTCTGCAACCCCCATCCAGAAATCAGCTACGTGCTGCCTGCGCCCCTGAAAACGATAGAGCATGGCGCAGCCGACAACCATGCCATCGCACTCGGCAACGAGGGACAGCCCAGAAGCACTTCGACTTTCGACAAGCTTTTTTACGTCGTTGATTGACTGGTGCGGCATACGAAGCGTCCACCAACGGAATACCGGTTGTTCAAACATAACAGCCAGCGAAGACCAGTCACTGTCTGCCATGGCACGGACGATCAAGCTCATTTCAACCCCCTCACTAACACTGCCCTGCCCTTTCGGCTACCCATCTGCTTACTGTCAAGGCTTACCCGGATGCGGCTCCGGGTAGTCGCGATTGATGTCGATGGGCTTGGCGTACGGTCCATCCCAAAGCTGCTCGTGCAGTTGGCCGATGCGTTTGGCCATCGAGCCGTCGTGCATCACCACTTCCAGATTGCGCGAGTTGTCGAGGTAGCCGCCCAGCCAGTTGCTGGTGCCTACCCAGGCCACCTGATCATCAATATCCATGGTCTTGCTGTGGATCACGCGTGCATAGGGGATAAAACCCTGAGCCGCCATCGGCAATGTGACGATGCGCACCTGCACGTTGGGCACCAGGGCCAGACTCTTGAGGTAGGCGACTTCGGGCATGCCGGTGTTCCAGTCGGACACCATGAGTTTGATCGACACGCCGCGGGCGGCTGCGCTGCGCAGGGCATTATCGATGACCGCATAGTAAGGCCGGGTTTTGTCGGCCCCGTAGGACAGGGGCGCGTAGTCCAGCAACTGGACACGAACCTCGCTTTTGGCTTGCGCCAGCAAACGGGGCAGTTCGGCCTGGGAGTCGACGACCCCTGGCGGGTTATAGCGCTGCGGACTGGCGATCAGGTAGTTGCCGTTGGGCGATGTGCTATCGACCGGGCGCGGCACCGGAACCGGTTTGCCCTCGGTAATGGCAGCCTGGGCAAGCCAGTCCTGATCGAATATGGCCTGCGTCTGGCCCACGACGGTCGGCTCGTCAATGCGCAGGCCGGTTTCGTGGATGTGCTCCAGTGAGCGCCAATCGAAGTTCTGACTGCCGATGAACGCCTGTCGGCCATCCACGACCAAGAATTTGGCGTGAATGATGCCGCTGCCCGTGAGCTTTGCGTAGGGCAGTACGCGCAAGGTGAGGTTGGGGATCGCGCGCAGTCGCTCAAGGGTCTGCGGGTCGGAAAGTTTCAGGCCTTTTTCTTCCAGCAGAAACCGGATTTTCACTCCGCGCTGCCCGGCTGCCGTCAGGCTTTCAAGCACCTTGTCCATGACCGAGCCTGCGTGGTCTGCGACATAGAACTGTTCGATGTCGATACGCTCGCGAGCCCCGTCAAACAGCTCGCGCCAGACTTCGCCGGGTGCTCGCAGGTCAGGCGTCTGCAAGTCAGACCCGACCGGCACGGTATGTACCAGCTCGAAACCCGGGATGGCGAAGTCTGCTTGCGCGCACGAACTGCCCAGCAGTAACGCTGCGATCACGGCGCGGTAGCTCAGGGACAGTCGACGATATGAAGGGTAAAAGGGCATTGCGAGCCTCATCGCCAGACACAGACAAGATGGCGAATGCCAGAGGCACGCGCCGCTATTTGGATCAGGCCGTGCGGTATTTCGGTTGAGCCGAAACAGCCGGATGCTCGGCCTCGTCATGCACACGTGCGCCGCTGGAAGCACGGATCAGCAGGATCTTGAGTTGGTCGTTGATGCGTTCCAGGCTGTCCTGAAAGTAGTTGTGAAAGACCACGCAGAACAAGGCAATGGCAATACCCAGCCCGGTCGCGAACAGCGCTGTACCGATACCGGCGGAAATCTGCCCGGGATCGGAGACCCCGGCACTGGCCAGGGCCTTGAAGGTGTCGATGATGCCCAGAATCGTCCCTAACAAGCCCAACAGTGGCGCAGCGGTGGTGATGGTTTCGATCAGCCAGAGGCTACGGGCCAGCGGTGCGCGCGTGCTCAGGTACTGGGTTTCGATGACATCATCCAGATCTCTGCGCGAGCCCTGTGCATTTTTTTGCGCAAGCACCGGCAGGACCATTTCCAGTGGCAGGCTGGTCCGGCGCGTCAGCGTCTCCGGCAGGTCCTTTTCACTGTGTACCGAAGCACCGAGTGCCGTTTGCAGGGCCCGCGACTGGCGACGCACGTAAGCGAAGTAGATGCCTCGTTCAATCGCGACAAAGATTGCTATCGCGATGGCGGCGTACATCACATAGAAGGTGATGTCGTGAAGCTGATTCATGTCCATGGCACGGACCTCTGGTCAATGAAATTAGAAATTGGCTTCAAGAGAAACGGTGACGGTACGCTCGACCCCGACGATGTAGGCCGGGTCGCCATCGCGGAAACCGCTGTAAGTGCCCGCGTTGGTTTTGGTGGTGTACACGCCGTCCAGGTATTCCTTGTCGAACAGGTTGTCGACGTTCAGACGCAAGGTGGCGTCCTTGACGATTTTCTTGTCCACCGGGAGGTAGATACCTGCGCCCAGATTGAAGATGGTGCGCCCCGGAATGCTTTCGTCGTTGGTCAGGTCGCCATACAGCTTGCTGGTGAGCTTGGCGCCAAAGGTCCCGTAATAACTTCCGTCGTCGTAGCCGATGTTGGCGGCCAGCATGTTCTTCGGCACGTTGGTAAATTGCTTGCCACTGGTCGGCAGTTCGATGGCGGTACCGTTATTGAACACGGTCAGGTCATCTTTCTGTTTGGCGCGGGTGTAGGTGTACGAGGTGTAGTAATTGAAATGGTGCGGCAGCAGGCCACTCCATTCCAGTTCCAGACCGCTGTTGTCGACTGCACCGGCGTTGATGTCGGCAAAATCGCCATTGACGTCTTTTGATGACACCTGACGGTCCTTGAACTGCAGGTAAAACAGTGTGGCCGCCAGCGTCATGTCCTGTTCGGTGTAGCGCCAGCCCAGTTCGTGGTTCCAGCTGGTTTCCGGCTTGCTGTCGATGGAGCCGGTGCCCGGGTCATACAGAACGTAGTTCTGCGGCACGCGCATGTTGCGTGACAGGCTGTAGAACAACTGGTCGCGCTCATCCAGCTGGTATTTGAGGCCGAGGTTCGGCAACAGCTTGTTGTAGGTCTGGTCGCGCTTTTCCGGCCGCTCGGTCAGGCTGCCGTGGTTGGTGCCTTCACGTTCGACGTTCATGAAGGCCAGGCCGCCGACCAGCGTCCAGTCCGGGGCGAAATACCAGGTGTCCTGAGCCCAGACTTTTTGTGCAGGCGTCACGGTATAGCGGTCACGGCCCTGGATCTCGTTGCCGTTGGCATCGACCATGTAGTCCGAATCCGGCTGGATGCTTTCAGGCTTGCCATTGCTCTTCAGGCGGATGAACGGCTGAGTCTGCGACTGGCGCGCGCGTTCATACCAGTAGCCGACCTGTACGCTGTGCTCGTCGTTGACGTCCCAGTTCAACTTGGTGGTGATGCCCGGACGCCAGGTCTGCGTGCGCGACGGCCGGTAATACACGCCAGTGGTCGATGACCCGTCTGCGTTATAAGCCGCCGCCGTCGGCAGGTTGCTCAGGTCGAACACACCGTTCTGATTCGAGCCGCGATTGAGCGCATAGGAAGAACTGTTCACGCCGCTGCCGTTACCCCAGAAATAATACGGGATGACTGAAAGAGACAGATTGTCGGCCAGCTTGAATTGGGTATTGAGCACGCCGGTGAACGTCTGGAACGGGTTCTGCGCCAGCTCGTAGTAGCTGGACAATTTGCCGTTGCTGCCCAGTGCAGGCGTCGAAGGATAAGGGTCAAACTTGCGCCCGTTCTGCTGGAACTGACTCTTGGTGAGCTGGCTGTAACTGTTGTTGTCCTGCTCGTGGTACTTGAGGATCAGGTTGGCGGTATTGCCCGAGCCCATGTCGAAGAAGCTGTTCCACTCCACCTTGTCGGCACGCACCGCGCCATCGCCGCGCCATTTCTGACCTTCGGTGTGAGACATCGACAGCCAGTTGCTCAGCCCGTTGATTTCTCCGGTGTTGAGTCGCGCGAAGGTCTTGTAAGTGCCGTTGCTGCCCGCCACCTGCTTGACGAATGCGCCGGTTTCCTTGGTGGGCCGGATGGTGACGATACCGATGTTGCCGCCGCTGGAACCGATGTGCGGGCCGTCACTTTCGGCAGAGCCTTGAGTCACGAAAATCTGATCGATGTTTTCCGGGTCCCCCAGCAGGTTGGAGTACAGCGCGTAGTTGCCGGAGTCGTTGATCGGCATGCCGTCTACCGACATGCCGACCTGATCGGAGTTGAGACCGCGCATGGTAAAGCGAAAGCCGGACAGACCCGTGGCGTCTTCGCTGGAGATGTTCAGGCCCGGTGTGTACTTGAGCTTGTCGATCGCGTTACCTGTTGCGGTCTGCTTGTCGAGCGCTTCTTTGGTGACAGTGGAGCGCGCCTTGATGCTCTCCTCCTGCACCATGTAGCCACCCCCAACCGTCGCCCTGCCTTGCACACCAATGGTGCCGACGTCACTGCCACTCGAGTCGGCCATAACCATGCCGTGACTCATGCCCGCGGCGACCAACGCAAGGTGAATTCTGGAAAACTTCATCACTTTGTTCCTTGTCAGTGCTATTGCACGCTGTAGTTGAAGGTGGCGGTGAAGCGCTGTTCGCTGCGTCCACCAAAGGCTTGCTCGGGAAACGGCTTGACCTGCTTGATGCGTCGCAGACTGTTGGCGGCTGCACGGTTGAGCAGCATGCTGGAGGCCTGGGTCTGAATGCCGGAGTCCAGCACTCGCCCCTGGCGGTCGACCAATAACCACACCACAACCTCGCCGCTCGGGCGCTCCAGTGAGGCCTGACGGCCAGTCGGGTATTGTTTGTAACCGTCCAGTTCACTGCGCAGCCCCTTGAGGTAGCCACCTTCCATACCCTGGGTGTCGACCTTCGGTGGTGCGGGTGGCGCAGGCGGTGACGGCGGCGCAACCGGGGCGCTGGCGATCGGCTTAATGGGTGCCTGAACCGGCTCGACGGGTTTTGCCACTGCCGGTTTGGGCAAGGGCTTAGGCCGGGGTTCTGGCTTGATCTCCGGCTTGGGTTTTGGCTTGGGAACGGGCTTGGGCGGCGGTGGAGGTGGCGCCGGTTCGGCTTCTTCGCTTTCGACTACAGGTGGCGGAGGTGGCGGCTCGTCAGGCTGTACCGCAGGCGCCTCGAGCTGCACGACGGGCTCGGGCGCAGGCGGCTCGGGCTCGATCAGCGCCAGCTCCACGGCCGACTCGTCGTAGACCGGCTCCATTTTCAGCGGACGGGTCTGCACACCGATCACGATTGCGATGAGCGCCACCAGCGCAGGCAGGCCGCCGAGCCACTGACGTACACGAAACAGAAAATACATGGTCAGGATTTGCGCGTGGCGATGGAGACTGACGTGAAGCCACCCAGACGCAGGGTGTCCATAATCTCGACCAGCCGGGCGACTTCCACGCCCTTGTCACTGTTAACGATGATCGTGGTTTTGCTGTCGGGTTTTTCCAGCGCCTTCAAGGCAGGCACCAGAGCGTCGACCGTGGTCGCCTTGCCGTCGAGCTGTAATTCGCCGTTGAGCCCCAGCGTCAGGATCGATTTGTTCTGCGGCTTGAGCTGCTGTGAACTGCTGGCGCTCGGCAACTGGGTTTTCATCCCCAACGCTGGAATCACGTTCAGGCTTACCAATACGAAAAAGACCAGCAGGAACATCATCACATCGATCATGGGGATCAGTTCGATGTGCGCCTTGCGCTTTTTAGGTTCGTCCCACGTTCTCATGCCAGCCTCTCGCTTTCTTGTTAGAGGCCGAGAATCTAGCAACCGAACATGACCGATCGGTTGGTTTTACAAGACCGATACATGACTGTTACATGGCTGTTACCTGTACATCTGATGGCACTTAAATGATTCTTGAGGCTGTCATGGAAATGCCATAAAAACGCGCCAGCGTTTGAGCATTCAACCCGACGGAAAATACGGATGAGTCGCCCGCTGCCCACTATCAGAACCTCGCGTCTGCTGCTCGCCGCGTTGCAGCCGGAACAGGCACTCACCTTGTCACGCCTGGCCGACGAGCCGAGCATTGCGGCCATGACCGCTGCACTGCCCAGCCCCTACACCCTTGAGCATGCGCAGGCATTCATCGCCGAGACCCATGACCAGTACGCCGCCGGTCAGACGGTGAGCCTTGGGGTTCACATCCGGGAAAGCGGAGAGTTGACCGGGATCGTCTCGCTGCGCCTTTCGATCTCGCATCGCAGCGGCCATCTGGGTTACTGGACAGGAATCCAATACCAAAATCGGGGTTATGCCTGCGAAGCGGCTAAAGGCTTGCTGAGGCATGGTTTCACGGACATGAACCTCAACCGCATCGCCGGCCAGTGCTTCAGCGACAACCCGGCCAGCGCCAGGGTCCTGGAGAAGTGCGGGCTATCGTATGAGGGCTGTACCAGAGAGGCATTTCTGAAAAACGGTGTGTTCAAGAACATGTTGCTGTTCGGGCTGTTGCGCTCCGAATACGCATCATCGGAGGCCACGTCATGACCGATTTCAACCCGGACCGTCGACGCATCATTACCGGAGTCGCCGGTGCCACATTACTGTCGATCCTCAGCCCGTTTGCGCGCAGCGCGGGGGTCGATTACCCGTTCGCGCTCGGCGTGGCGTCTGGCGATCCGTTGCCGGACGGCTTCGTGATATGGACACGCCTGGCGCCCAAGGTGATGACGCCCTCGGGCGATGGCGGGCTGAACAAACCCGTTGAGGTGCGCTGGAAGATCGCCAGCGATGCGGCCATGGTTCACGTAGTCCGCACAGGACAGGCCACCGCCCACCCGCGCCTTGCCCATTCGGTGCATGTCGAAGTAAGCGGCTTGCAGCCTGGGCGTCCTTATTGGTATCAGTTCGAGAGCCTGGGGGCGCAAAGCGCTGTCGGTCAGGCCTGCACTGCACCGCTGGCAAGCGCGATGGTCTCGGCGCGGTTTGGCTTCGTGTCGTGTTCACACTGGGAAGCCGGATACTTCAGCGCCTATCGACACCTGGCCGCGGAGCGCCCGGATCTGGTGTTCTTTCTTGGCGACTACATCTATGAGATGAACGTATCCTCGGAAAGCCCTCGGTTCCCGCGTCACCACGCGACACCTGACCCCATGGACCTGGCGGGCTATCGCAACCGATACGCGCAGTACAAGACCGACCCCGACCTGCAAGCGCTGCATGCCTGTGCGCCGAGCGTCGCCACCTGGGACGACCATGAAGTGCAAAATGACTACGCCGCCCAGTGGTCCCAGGACCCCGACGTGCCGGTGGACAGCTTTCTGCGCCGCAGGGCCGCCGCCTACCAGGCGTTTTACGAACACATGCCGTTGCGCGCCAGCAGCCTGCCCAAAGGACAGGAAATGCGTATCTACCGCAACCTCGACTATGGGCGTCTGGCACGTTTTCACGTGCTGGACGGTCGACAGTACCGCTCCGAGCAACCCTGCATCCAGGCCAACGGCAGCCGTCGAGGTCACGTCGCGCCCAGCGACTGCCCGGATCTGCGTGACCCGAAACGCACCATGCTCGGTTGGGAACAGGAAACCTGGCTGGACCGCAGCTTCGCCGAGTCTCCCGGACAGTGGAATGTCATTGCCCAGGATTTGCTGGTCGCGCCACTGGAACAGCGCGATCTCAAGACCCAGGCGCAGGGCCACTGGACCGACGGCTGGGACGGCTACATGACCACCCGCGAGCGCGTGCTGGCCTCCCTGCAACGCCACCAGACCCGCAACCCGGTGTTCTGGGGTGGCGATATCCATTCGTTCTGGACCACCGACCTGCACGCCGACGCCGGCAATCCGGATTCAGCCATCGTCGCCACCGAATTCGTCGGCACTTCGGTAACCTCCAGCGGGCCACCGTTCGACGCCTTCAACAGCATTCTCGGCCTCAACCCACACGTGAAGTTCTTCGACAGCCGTCAACGCGGCTACGTGGCAGTCGACCTGAACGAACAGCACATGCAGACCCGCTTTCAAGTGGTGTCGGATGTGCTGGACCCTGCGGCGAGCTTGTCGACGCTGAAGCGTTTTGTGGTGGAGGCTGGCAAGGCGGGGGCTGTTGCGGTGTGACGCCTGAACATGAGTCAACATTGAAACGCCTAAAGCCCGCATTGACGGGCCTTAGGCATTTGCGCCATGCAGCGGAGGCACAGCAGGATCATTTCAACTGATTGGCAAACCGCCCCACGGCGCCCACCACCTGCTTGGCCCCCTCCTGAATCTCGACGATCACTGCACCGGCCTCGTTGGCCAGCACCAATCCCTGCTCCGCCTGAGTGCGGCTGTTGGCCATGCCGCGTACCGCCTCATCGGCCAGCGTCTGGTTTTGCTGCACGACGCTGACGATTTCTTCGGTTGCGGCGCTGGTGCGGCCTGCCAGTTGGCGGACTTCGTCAGCCACCACGGCAAAGCCACGGCCCTGCTCACCGGCACGCGCGGCCTCGATGGCGGCGTTGAGCGCCAGCAGGTTGGTCTGCTGGGCAATGCCACCAATGGTCTGCACGATAGAATTGATCAGCAGTGACTGTTTGCCCAACGCTTCAATGCCCGAGGAGGCCGTCTGCATTTCTTCGGAAATCTTGCGCATGGTCTGGACAGTGTTTTGCACCACATCCGCGCCGCGCTGGGCGCTGACGTCGGTCTGCTGGGAGATTTCAAACGCCACGCTGGCGGCCTGACTGACCTCTTCTTCGCGCGCCACCTGGTCGGTCACCATCGTGGCGAACTTGACCACCTTGTAGAGTTTGCCCTGAGCATCGTGGACCGGGTTGTAGGTTGCTTCCAGCCAGACCTCACGCCCGTTGCTATCGATACGCTTGAAGCGTCCGGCCACGAACTCGCCACGGTTAAGCATCGCCCAGAATTCCCGGTACGACGCCTGAGAGGTTTCTGCCGGATCACAGAACATGCTGTGATGCTTACCCTTGATCTGCGCCAGGCTGTAACCCATGCCACGCAGGAACTGATCGTTGGCAGTCAGTACCTGGCCGCTCAGGTTGAACTCGATCACGGCGGTGGAGCGCAACAATGCCTGAATAAACGCAGAGTTCTCGGCAGCGGTCTCGACGATCTGGGTGATGTCCGATCCGTAGCATTGCAACGTCATCAGTCTGCCCTGCTCATCCAGCACCGGCTGCCAGAGGGCGCGAATCCATATCAGCCGGCCATCGGCATGCAGAAAACGGTACCTGTCGATGACCGACTCGCCCTTCTGCACCGCCACTTTGAGACTGCGGTAGCAATCAAGCTGTTTGACGTAAGTGGGCACCAAGTGGTCCAGATCCTTGCCCAGCACTTGCTCGAGCGAGTAGCCAAGCGTACTGAGAAGGTTGTCGTTGGCGTGGACGATGTGGTAGCTGGCGTCCAGAGTCAGACAGACCATTTGCGCATCCATCCCTTTCTGCATCTGCCGGTACATGGATAACTCGGCCTTTTGTGCCTGTAATTCCTTTTTCAAGCGAGTGTTGAACATGACGGCACCCATAGTGAGGTTGTACGTATATATCGACACAAGCGTAGACGGGATTAAGGCATTTCGTCTGATGGTGGCAGATGGGGTTGGTGTATGTTGTCCCGGCACGTGCGGGCTGTAACGGCAAAACCCTGGAATATACCAGCCTGCTGAAGAGCGCCTTGAAGGCGAAACAAAGGGCATGCGCAGCAGGTCAAACGGATCGACCCGCCCTTGCTAAACTCACTTACTTGCAGCATGCCCATGAGGAGGCCACACGATGCAACGCATTCTGATCACTGGTGCAAACGGTTTCGTCGGGCAGATGCTGTGTCGAAAGCTACAGCAGGCAGGACATCATGTGGTTGCACTGGTGAGTCCTGAGTCTCCTGAGTCCGCTCATGCTACCGAATCGCTGCATTGTGACATTCGCGATGCCTCTGGCTTAGAGCGTGCAGTGTCCCGATCAAACCTCACTCATGTTGTACATTTGGCTGCAATCACTCACGTACCCACTAGTTTTGAGGACCCCTTGATGACCTGGCAAACCAATGTCATGGGAAGTATGAATCTTCTGCAGGCATTGCAACGCCAGACTCCGCAGGCATTTGTGCTGTTTGTGAGCTCATCGGAAGTCTATGGCGAGGCATTCAAGCAGGGTATTGCCCTCGACGAGAACAGCGTATGCAGGCCTATGAACCCGTATGCCGCCAGCAAACTCGCTGCTGAAACGGCCTTCCACGAGAGCTTTCGTCGCGGACAGAGAGGTATCGTCGTACGCCCTTTCAATCATATTGGTGCCGGGCAATCAGCCGACTTCGCAACCGCCTCATTTGCTCGTCAGATCGCCTTGATAGAAGCAGGCAGGCAGGCACCACAGTTGAAAGTCGGCAACCTGCAAGCAGCGCGAGACTTTCTCGATGTAAGTGATGTGTGCGATGCGTACGTCGCCCTGTTGAAAATGGCCGACACGCAACAAGCCCACCCTCGGTGCCTGAATATTTGCCGCGGCGAGCCCATACGTATGGAGGCCATACTCAATCAACTCACGGCTCTGAGCTCAAGCACGATAGAGGTGGTCAACGATCCTGACCGAATGCGGCCGTCCGACATACCCAGCGCGTTCGGCGATAACTCCGCTATCCGCAGGGCGACTGACTGGGAGCCTGCTACCAAGCTGCAGGATACGCTCGCAACGCTATTGAATTACTGGCGCGATGAGGTAACTGAAATGGCCTGATTCATCAGGCCCCGTTGCACGTGCCGTGGTGATCAGTAGCACCTGAGTGCTCGAGTCGGACAGCCTGGAAAGGGTTGCTCAAAACGATCTACCTTGCTGATTACGCTTCAGATCTGCGTCCACCATCAACCGACAGAGCTGCTCAAGGTTAGTGCTTGCTTCCCAACCAAGCACCCGTTTGGCTTTTTCCGGATTGCCTATCAGCAACTCGACTTCAGAGGGGCGGTAGAACCTGGGATTGACCTGAACGAGCGTCTCGCCCGTCGCCACATTGATGCCCCGCTCGTTCTCCGCGCTACCTTTCCATTCCAGATCTATGTCGACAGCCTTGAACGCCATTGCCACAAAGTCACGAACCGTTTCGGATCTGTGGGTCGCCAGTACAAATGAGTCGGGCTCGTCGGCTTGCAACATGCGCCACATGCCTTCCACGTACTCTTTGGCAAACCCCCAGTCACGCTTGGCGTCCAGGTTACCTAACTCCAGAAGTTGCGACATACCCAGTGAAATGCGTGCGGCAGAATCCGTTATCTTGCGGGTGACGAACTCTTTGCCGCGCAGCGGAGACTCATGGTTGAACAAAATGCCGCTGGCACCAAAAATCCCATAAGACTCCCGATAGTTGACCGTCATCCAGTGGGCATAAAGCTTGGCAACGCCATAAGGGCTGCGCGGATAGAACGATGTGCTTTCGACCTGCGGGACTTCTTGCACCTTGCCGAACATTTCGGAAGTCGATGCCTGATAAAAACGTATCTTCGGGTCCACGATGCGTATCGCTTCGAGCAGGTTGACTGCCCCCAAGCCGGTAATTTCGGCAGTCGTTATCGGTTGATCGAAGGAAACACCGACAAAACTCTGCGCCGCCAGGTTGTAAATCTGGGTAGGTTCGGCTTTTTGCAACAAGCGAATGCTGGCACTCAAATCAGTCAGGTCATGTTCAACCAGGTGCAGATTCGGATGACTGGCTACGCCAAGCTCTTCGAGACGCCAGAAATTGACCGAGCTGGTGCGGCGATAGGTGCCGTAAACCTTATAACCTTTCTCCAGCAGAAGTTGAGTCAAGTACGCGCCATCCTGGCCAGTGATGCCCGTGATAATTACAGATTCTTCAGGTGTATTCATAAATAGGAGCTCGATCTGGGTTCGCTTGGCTTCATTTATTATGCCGAGATAAATTCATGCATCCCGACGCGCCCGCTTCGAAAGCAGCCCACCTTGTTTGAGTCGAAGCATAAGACCACTATAGATGCGGAATCTGAAGTGCAAGCAGTCATTTTTCAGATACCTCTGCCTCGCCCTGCTGCCGGCTGATGTTGCGACGAGAAACCCACCGTTCTCCTGCACGATATGACCAAAGATGCAGAACGCCGGTTGCAGCCTTACCCATAGAGGCAGCAGCCACCATCGGTCGACTTTGGTATGGCAGCAAGATACATTGATAGCACTAAGACATCACTCATGATGTCTTACGTCTCTCGATGTTAATGTCCCGGTGTCACATGCTCGTTTCTGCCCTTGAACGTCCCAGCCTTGAAGATGCGCAACTCCTTGCCGAGGTCGAGCAGACGATCACTTCAGGTGTTGGCTCGTTACGCTTCAGCCGTGTTCTTGAGCAACGCTATCAGGAAGAAACCCGGCTGCCGCGGCGCGAGTTCCTGACGGCGGTAGGGATTGGCGGCAGTCTGGTCTACAACCTGTTTCTGATCAGCGACTGGTTGATATTGCGGGATGTCTTTGCCTATGTCGCGGTGGGCCGTCTGTGCCTGATTACGCCGATGTTTATCGCGCTGCTGATGCTGGCCCAACGGGTTGCTACGCGCTGGGCGATGGAAACGATTGCAGCATTCGCCACGGTAGTGTGCTCGCTCATGCCAATGCTGGTCATGATTCACAGCGACAGCCCTTATCAAATCTTTTATCAACTCGGCATGCTGTTGATCATGGTCTACTGCACCATGATCCAGCAATTGCCGTTGCGCCATGCCGCTGTCGCCATGTTATGCATGCTGATCATCCAGTTGGTGACCACCTACATTGCCGACTTCGCCGATTTTGTGATCTGGCAGGCCAATGCCGTGTTGTTTGTTTCGACAGTGGCACTGTTGCTGATGGCCTCCTACTTTCTGGAGCGGGCAAGCCGCATGAGCTACCTGTTTGCGCTTCGCGGACGCCTGCTTCAAGTGCAATTGATGGAGTTCGCGCGTACCGATGGGCTGACCCGACTGTTCAATCGACGCTATCAGGACGAAGTGATGGCGTCAGTCTGGGAACACGCTCGCAATGCACCGGCGAACGTGGCCATCATCCTGCTGGACATCGATCACTTCAAATCCTACAACGACAACTACGGTCATCCACAAGGGGATACCTGCCTCAGATTGCTCTGTCAGAAACTCCAGCAAAGCGCGCATGAGCATGGTGCTGTGGCGTTCCGGTTCGGCGGCGAAGAGGTGCTGGTGCTGATGATCGGCGATGTCGTGCAGGCCAGGGAAGTGGCCGGGGCCCTGCAGAGCGCGGTTGCCGAGCTCAAGTTGCCGCATCCGGTGCTGGGCGAAAACGCGCTGGTCACCATCAGCCTCGGCGTGGCCTGTGCGACAGCGCCTCTGACCAGTGCCGAGAACCTGATTGGCGCGGCTGACAATGCCCTCTACGCAGCCAAGCGCGCCGGACGTAATTGCGTGTGCTTCGCGTGAAATGACACCCCGCAGGATCCTGCTTTACGCCGCGCCCCTGCCACTTTAATCTCGGCGCACACCCAGGCTGGGAGCCATCGCATGAGCATTCACATTGACGTCAGCACCAACCCTACGGAAGAGGATCGTCTGGCGATTCTGGAACCACTGAAACGTTTCAACGCCGAGCAGGCGGGCGACGGCAAGTCCGAGAAAGTGGCGATGTTCATTCGCGATGATCAAACCCGGGAAGTCCTCGGCGGGCTGCACGCTCGCATTCTTTATGAGTGGCTGTTCATCGAACTGCTGGTCGTTCCCGAACAAGCCCGCGGGCAAGGCATGGGCTCGCGTTTGATGCAGATGGCCGAGGATCTGGCGGTTGAAAAGGGCTGCACGGGGATCTGGCTGGACACTTTCGACTTCCAGGCCCCCGATTTCTATCGCCGCCACGGTTACACCGAGTTCGGCCAGATTGACGACTATCCACCCGGCAACAAGCGCTTCTTTTTCCAGAAGCGCCTGCCGAACACAACGGCCTGAGACTTACGTCAGACCTTGAACTTGCCTACCAGATTGTTGAAGGAAATGGCCAGACGCGACAGTTCCTGGCTTGAAGCACTGGTCTGATGAGCACCTGCGGCAGTCTGGGCGGAGAGGTCCTGAATGTTGACCAGGTTGCGATCCACCTCGCGCGCAACGTGGGACTGCTCTTCGGAGGCCGTCGCAATCAACATGTTGCGGTCGTTGATCTCGGCGACGCTCTGCGCAATGCGCTCCAGCGACTGCCCTGTGGCCTGAGCCAGGGTTTGCGTGTTGCTGGTCAGGGTGCGGCTGTTGGCCATGGCCCGCACGGCCTGATCGGCACTGGCCTGAACACTGCCGATCATGGTTTCGATTTCGCCAGTGGACGCCTGGGTTCGAGCGGCCAGCGCCCGCACCTCGTCTGCCACCACAGCAAAGCCGCGCCCCTGTTCGCCGGCACGCGCGGCCTCGATGGCAGCGTTGAGGGCCAGCAGGTTGGTCTGCTCGGCGATCCCACGGATCACGTCCAGCACCTGCCCGATCTCACGGACGCGCCCGGCAAGCTCTTCGACCATGGTGGTCGAACTGCTGATCTCGGCACTGACGGTGTTGATCGCATTCACCGCATCGCGGGCCTGATCACGACCGGCGGCAGCGTCGGTACTGGTCTGGCGGGACGCTTCCGACGTCGACATGGCGTTACGCGCGACCTCTTCGACCGCAGCGGTCATCTCGTTCACAGCCGAAGCGGCCTGCTGAATCTCATCGTTCTGACGGATCAGACCGCGACTGCTTTCTTCAGTCACGGCATTCAGTTCTTCAGCAGCCGAGGCCAACTGGTCGGCAGCACTGGATATTTGCCCGATCGTGCTTTTCAGGTTGTCCTGCATATCGCTCAGAGCGACCAGCATCATGCCGGCTTCGTCGTGATATTGACTGGCAATCGGCAGGGTCAGGTCACCGCTGGCAATTCGCCGGGCATTGGTCACCGCAGTGTTGATTGGTGTGCTGATGGCACGACTTATGAACAGGCCCATCACAAACGCGGCAAAGAATGACAAGCCGATGCCGATGTACAGGTTTCGTTGCGCAGAGTTCTGTGTCTGGTCAGAAGCCACAGCGGCCTCGCCCGCCTGACGATTATTGGAGTTGACGATGGTGGTCAGCTGATCCATGACCTTCAGGTAACCGCTGCGTACATCACCGTCGATGATCGCTCTTGCCCCGGCAATATCCCCGGACAGGGCAACGCTTTTGGCTTGCTCGATGAGTGCCTGATAGCCAGGCCAGTCTCTGTCCATCTGATCACCGGCAGCGCGCTCGTCATCGTCAAGCGGCGTAGCCCGGTAGGTGGCGTAGCTTTTTTCAGCTTGAGTCTTGTTGACGCTCATGCTCGCGAGAATATCGTCCTTGACGCTTTGCGGCGCATTGCCTGCCATGGCGGCCAATAAACGATAGAGATCACGGTTCTGAGCAATGACCGAGGCCGTGACCTCTCCGGATTTTGTGACCGACAGCAGGCTGTTGGTAAACACGTTATCCAGGCTGCTGGACAAGGCACTGATGCCGCGACTGCCTATTACGCCCACCCCAAGGGTGAAAAGCGCACACAGCGCAAAAGACATGAAAAGCTTGGCGGACAGCCTTGCGTTGTAAAACCATTTCATAGCGGGAACCCTCATGAGCGAATATGGCATAACGCCATAAAACTTTATGGAATTCTGATGCCCTCTGCATAGGTGTATATCGGCATTTTCAGAGCACTCTGCAGGCGGTTAACAAAGTCTTCATATGAGCAAGGCTGAGCGGACCGTTTCGCATTGTCTGCAATGTCCGGAAACATGCGCTCGCGTGGTGTAACAAGAACTTTCCGGGCCTGTTGCGTTACCATCCCCGCCTGTGTCCCGCCAGAGCCATAAGCCAGGATGTCCGCTTCTTCCATCGAACAACTCACTTCGCTGCCGTCCATCCTTGCCGGCCCGTTATTGCGCCGTCAGGAAGCCGGCCGCCTGGTGTTGTGGCTGGTAGGGTCCCGTCGGTTGCGCCTTACCGTGCGCCTGCGCCATGCCGCTACTGATGATCCCTCTGCGGGCTTCAACGATTACGTACTCGACGACAGTCAATGTCAGGTCATTGCAGTCGGGCGCCAGGCGTTCATTCACCTGATCGACCTGCAACTGGAAGCCGAACTGCCCCGCGACACCTGGATCGATTACGACCTGCGGGTGGAGGACGAAGGCGGTATTGCCGAGTGGGCGCCGCACCTGCTGTACGAGGGCAACCGCTACCCGAACTTCGTGGTGCGCAGCAGCATTGATCACCTGCTGCATGGCTCGTGCCGCAAGCCGCACCACAGCGCAGCCGAAGGTCTGCTCTGCGTGGACCGCCTGCTGGCCGACACCAAGGAGCCGCTGCAACGCCCTGCGCTGTTGATGATGAGCGGCGATCAGATTTACGCCGACGATGTTGCCGGGCCGATGCTGCGCGCTATCCATGTCTTGATCGAACGGCTGGGGTTGTTCGACGAGCGACTCGACGGTGCCATCGTCGATGACAGTCCTCGTCTCTACACGCATCCGGCCAGCTATTACCAGCGTGCCGACCTGCTGCCGGCCCTGAAAAGCAACGACACACTGCGCGAGCGCTTCTTCGGCGGCACCAGCAAGCCGGTATTCACCAGCAGCACAGCGGATAACCATCTGGTCACCCTGGCGGAAGTCATGGCGATGTACCTGCTGGTCTGGTCACCCACGCCCTGGACCCTGATCGAACCCGGCAGGCCGCAACTGGAAGACGGGGAAGTCGAGCGCTACGCCAGGGAACAGCAGCTGGTCGAGGCGTTTGCCGCCGGCCTGAGCGGCGTGGCACGGGCGATGGCGCATCTGCCGTGCATGATGATTTTCGATGACCACGACATCACCGATGACTGGAACCTGTCGGCGAACTGGGAGCAAACCGCGTACGGCCATCCATTCTCCAAACGCATCATCGGCAACGCCCTGCTCGCCTACCTGCTGTGCCAGGGCTGGGGCAATAACCCGGATGCGCTCAACGGTCTGGTCAAGCAGGCTCATGCCCTGAGCACCGACGCCGTGTCGAACGACAACTGGCTGGACAGCCAGGCCCAGGACCAGTTGATTGATCAGTTGTTGAAGTTTCAGCAATGGCATTACGTGTTACCCACCAGCCCGGCACTGGTGGTACTGGATACCCGCACCCGGCGCTGGCGCAGCGAGTCGAACTTCAATCACCCGTCCGGCCTGCTCGACTGGGAAGCGCTCAGCGAACTGCAGCAGGAGCTGATCGACCACAAATCAGCGATTATCGTCTCACCTGCCCCCGTGTTCGGCGTCAAGTTGATCGAGGCGATACAACGCATCTTCAGCTGGTGCGGCTATCCGTTACTGGTCGATGCAGAAAACTGGATGGCACATCGCGGTGCCGCCAACGTGATTCTGAACATCTTTCGCCATTCCAGAACCCCGGGCAATTACGTGATTCTGTCGGGCGATGTGCATTACTCGTTCGTCTACGAAATCCTGATTCGCCAACGCAGTGGCGGGCCTCACATCTGGCAAATCACCAGCAGTGGCATTAAGAATGAATTCCCCCGTCGTCTGCTGGACACTTTTGATCGGCTGAATCGCTGGTTATACTCTCCTCGCTCACCTCTTAACTGGTTCACCAAGCGCCGCCTGATGAAGGTTGTTCCGCGCACGCCCGAGCACAGCAACGTCGGTGAACGCTTATGGAACTCGGCGGGTGTCGGGCAGGTACTGTTCAATGAACAGGGCCAGCCGACCCTGATCAACCAACTCAATGCCAACGGTGATGCGCCTACCTGTTTCGTCGAACCGGAAGAATACAGAGACCAGCGATCTGACCCAGAGCGTGGCTTTCTGGAAAACAACCGGGAAACAAGGGATAGTCACCGCTAAACTTATCGGCAATTGCCGGGTCGATAGTTGCTACCGGTCAGGTTGCGGCACACCCTGGCAAGCATTACTTCCTGGAGAGCGCCCCCGTGATAACCAATCAACGCATAGCCAGACTCAACGCATGGGGGGCGCATGGCTTCACCGCCACCGGCGTAGTCCTTGCGTTCCTGGCGACCATTGCCTTGTTCAACAACGAACCCAAAGCCTGCCTGTTGTGGCTGGGCGCGGCCCTGATCGTGGATGGAGTCGACGGCTCACTGGCTCGCAAGGTCAACACCACGTCGGTACTGCCGCACTTCGACGGCTCGGTACTGGATCTGGTCATTGACTACCTGACCTACGTGTTCATTCCCGCATTGTTCATCTACCGCTACATACCGGTGCCGGATTACACGCTGCTGCTGAGCGTCTCGGTCATCCTGGTTTCGTCGCTGTTCTGTTTCTGCAACGTCGACATGAAAAGCAAGGACAACTACTTTCAAGGCTTCCCCGCTGCCTGGAACGTCGTTGCGCTGTGCCTGTACATTCTGTCACCGGCCCCATGGCTGACGTTCATCACCATCATCGCCCTGGCGCTGCTGACCATGACCCGCATGAAGTTCCTGCACCCGTTCCGCGTGCGCCGTTTCATGCCGCTCAATATCGCGGTGACCACCGTATGGTTGCTGTCCAGCGCACTGCTGATAATCAACCACCCGCACAATGGCCCGTTGGTCATGGGGCTGTGGCTGGCGATGTCGGCGTATTTCCTGGGGATTTGTATCTGGAGAACGTCGCTGGAGTGGCTGGGTCGTCTTAAAGCCTGACCTGCAAGCCAGACCAAAAAGCTCGCTGAACGCATTGCGCGTCAGCGAGCTTTTTTATGCGTGCCCTATTTGCTCTCGGCCTGCATCTCGGCAGCAGGCCGCACCTTGCCGAAGTGATGCGTTGTATAGCAGCACAACCCCAGCCCCCCGAGGGCCAGCAGGCCGCCGACGATGCCGACATTGGCAACCCCGAGATGGCTGCTGACCACGCTGCCGAGCAGCGCGCCGCCGCCGATACCGATATTGAAGATGCCCGAGAACAGCGCCATCGCCACATCGGTCGCATCGGGTGCCAGCGACAGTACGCGCGCCTGCAAGGTCAGGCCGAAGCACATGATCGCCATGCCCCAGATAATGGTCAGCGTGCCGAGCGTCACGGCATCACCGGAGAGCGGCAACAGCATCAGCAGGCACAGGGTCAGCGTGCCAATGGCGGTGATCAACAGCCCGTTGGGGAAGCGATCGCTGAACAGGCTGAAGATGATCGAGCCCATGATCCCGGCCCCGCCAAAGACCAGCAGCAGGATCGTGGTCATTTCGCCGCTGAGCAGGGACACGGTCTGAGTGAACGGCTCGATATAGCTGTAGGCGGTGAAATGAGCGGTCACCACGATGGCGGTCAGCAGGTAGATCGCCATCAGCCGTGGGCGCTTGAACAGGATCGGCAGGCTGCGCAACGAGCCTGAGTTCTGACTGGGCAGCAAAGGCAGCGCGCGAACCAGCAGGAAGACTACCAGCGCAGCGATAGCGGCGATGCCCAGAAAGGTGGTGCGCCAGCCCAGGGCTTCACCCAGCACGCGGCCCAGCGGAATACCCAATACCATCGCCAGCGACGTACCGGTTGCCAGCAGGCCCAGCGCCTGAACCTGCTTGCCGGGCGGTGCGATGCGCACGGCCAGCGACGCCGTGACCGACCAGAACACCGCATGTGCAAACGCGATACCGACCCGGCTTACCAGCAGGATCGCGAAGCTGGGGGCAATCGCGGAAAGGACGTGGCTGACCACGAACAGGCCGAACACGAACATCAGCAACTTGCGGCGCTCGATGTTGCGCGTCGCCAGCATCATCGGCAACGACATCAGCGACACGACCCAGGCATAGATCGTGAGCATCAGCCCGACCTGGGCCGGGGTCATTTCGAAGCTCTGGCCAATGTTACTCAGCAGACCGATCGGCACGAACTCGGTGGTATTGAAAATGAAGGCCGCCAAGGCCAGCGCGAATACGCCAAGCCAGCTACCTGCCTGCTCGTTTGGAGGTGAAGTTATCAAGAATCACAACGCCCTGAAAATGTTCCGACCCGAAGGCCGATCGCCACGCATGAACACCACGCCTGACACCTGTATGCAAAACCGCGGCTCGCCCCACTGAAAAACCAACGCAAAAACGCTCCGCTCGACCTTCTGAATCGGGCGCAGTGTGCAAAGTGGATTATTGTGGATATGGGGAGTGAAGCCAGATGACTCGAATTCTACGGACCGCCAGAGTGGATCACAACCCGTGCGTGCCTGACAGACTTTACAAATGACCGCCGGTCGTCAGTCACCCAGGAAGCGCTGCCGGTCCTCGGGTGATGGCAACAGGCAGTGATCATAGCGCCCGAACAGGCGATATCGGTTGAGCGCGATGCGGTTGTAGGCCCAGTCCCGCAGAAAGCGTGGAAAAATCCCCAGCACCTTGAGCAGCGGCCACGGCGCAGGCAACAGCCCCATGATGTGCAGAAAGGCATCCGAGCGCACGAACACCCGATTGTTGACGATGACCGCGATGGTATGAAAATCGTCCAGTGGCAGCCCGGCCCACTTCAGCAATGCCTGACCTTGTTCCGACTGCACTGCGGCCAAGCGCAGACGTTGATGCGGGTCATGGCGAATCAGAAACTTCACCACGCCATTGCACAGCTTGCAGACGCCATCGAACAGCACGACACATTCATCGGGCTTCAGATAGGGGGCGGGGGTTTTCGGCACAGTATTCACCTGTTCAGGAAAAACAGCCTTGGCGCGCCCGGAAACATGAACGCCTCGCCAGTCGAAGGACCGGCGAGGCGTTCAGGCTAAAGCCATTACCCGGCAGAATCAAACCTTGCGGACGAACTCCGACTTCAGCTTCATCGCGCCGATGCCGTCGATCTTGCAGTCGATGTCATGGTCGCCATCGACCAGGCGGATGTTCTTGACCTTGGTGCCGACCTTGACCACCAGCGAGGAGCCTTTGACTTTCAGGTCCTTGATCACGGTGATGGTATCGCCGTCCTGCAGCACGTTGCCCGTTGAGTCCTTGATGACTTTCACCTCGTCGGACGCATCGGTGCCAGCGGCGTCGGCAGACCATTCATGGGCGCATTCCGGGCAGATCAGCAGGCTGCCGTCTTCGTAGGTGTATTCGGAATTGCATTTCGGGCAGGACGGTAAGCTCACAATGGTTCTCGCATCGAGGAGGGGTAAAACCATGCATTATAAGGGGCTTTTCCTGTTTCAGGTGGGAAGAGACTGATCTGTCGTCATAAACCTGCTTCAGTCATTGGACAGAAGCGAAGACCTGAACTAAAAAAATACAGCACGCTCTGTCTGGCAACGCCTCTTCTTCCTCTCACTACACGACCCCTGCGCCTCGCGTTGGCGGTAGCTATTGCAGCGTGCATTTACCGTCTCTTGCCACTTACTGCATGAGCACATCACATGGGCATCCCTCACAACCCGGCACTCGGCTATCGACCCGAGATCGATGGCCTGCGCGCGCTCGCGGTCATCCCGGTCATTCTGTTCCACGCGGGCATGCCGCTGTTCAGCGGCGGATTCGTGGGCGTCGACATCTTTTTTGTGATCTCCGGCTATCTGATCACTTCGATCATCCTCGCGGAGAAGATCAGAGGCCGGTTCTCGCTGATCAACTTTTATGAACGACGCGCGCGACGCATCCTGCCTGCGCTATTCGTGGTGATGCTGATCTGCCTGCCTGTCGCGTGGTTGACGCTCGATCCGTCGGACCTGAAATACTTCGCCAAGAGTCTGGTGGCGGTGCCGACCTTTTCATCCAACGTGCTGTTCTGGCTGGAAAGCGGCTATTTCGACGCCACGGCAGAACTCAAACCGCTGTTGCACACCTGGACGCTCGCGGTGGAGGAGCAGTACTACCTGTTCTTCCCACTGCTCTTGATGCTGGCCTGGGGCCTGGGCCGCAAGAGGTTGATCGTGCTGCTGATGGTCGTCGCCCTGGCCAGCCTGGCGCTCGCGCAACTGGGCGCCCATCAAGACGCCAGCAACGCGTTTTATCTGCTGCCGGCACGCGCCTGGGAATTGCTGGCGGGCTCGTTTATCGCCTTCTACTTTGCCTGGCGGCCGCGCAGCATCGGGCGCGCGAGCGTTGTAGATCAGGCGGCGACTTTACTGGGGCTTTTGCTGATCGGTTATGCCGTGGTCGGTTTCGACAGCAGCACGCCCTTCCCCGGCCTTAATGCACTGGTGCCCGTACTGGGCGCGGTGTTGATCATCGTCTTCGCCCATGGCAAGACTTGGGTTGGAAGAGCGCTGAGTTCACGTGTGCCCGTCGCGATCGGTATGCTCAGCTACAGCGCCTACCTGTGGCATCAGCCCGTCTTTGCCTTTGCCCGCCAGTACAACCTGACTGAGCCGGGCCTGCCGTTCATGCTGGCGCTTACCCTTGTGTCTCTGGTGCTGGCCTGGCTGAGCTGGCGTTTCGTCGAGCAGCCGTTTCGCAAGGCCGGCACCTTCAATCGCGGTCAGATTTTCACCACGGCAGGCGCCGCCTCCACATTCTTTGTCGCGCTGGGGCTGCTCGGCTATGTGAATAACGGCTTTCCCCAGCGTTTCGCCGTCGATCCGGAGTTGCATCAGGCATTCGCCGACCCGTTGATACGCGACAAATGCGACCAGCCACTGGCCGGCAAAGGCGGCAAAGTCGATTTTTGCCTGTTCGGACTCGCTGACGATCAGGCCGCGCCGGACATGGCGCTGTTCGGCGACAGCCATTCTGAAGCGCTGTTATCGACGTTCGACGCCGCCGCCCGGGATCAGGGCAGAACCCTCGCGCACATCGGTCTGGGCGGCTGCCTGCCCTTGCTCGGCGTGGACGTGGCCAACGGCAACTACGCTGCCGGGGTCTGCGAAGCGCTGGCCGATCGGGAATTCGACTACGTGAAGCGGCAGCGGATCAAAAAGGTCGTGCTGGTGGCGCGCTGGACGCTGTATACCGGCGACGACTACAGCGAGAGGACGATGAGCAAGTATTTCCTGACCTCGCGCACCGATCCGCAGAAAAGCCGGGAAACCTCGCGCAGGGTATTCAGCCAGGCCCTTGAACACACGATCGAGGCCTACCGCAGTATCGGCGCCGAGGTGTTCATCGTTGCGCAGGTGCCGCAGCAAATGATCAACCCTGAAAGTCTCTACTATCGCTTGGCGCGCGACGCTTCGGACAGCGATGAGCAGGCATTGAAGCGGGTCAGCGAACTGTCGGTGCCGATGGACAAACACGACCTGTTGCAGCGTTTCACCCGCCAGCTGTTCCTGCGTGCCAGCCAATCGAAACACATCAGCCTGATCACGCTGGATGACGCGTTCTGCAAGGACAGGCAATGCCTGATCGGCGACCTGCATTCGTACTACAAGGACTTCAACCACCTCAACGCCCGGGGTGCGGGGCTGCTTGTCGGCCAGATCAGCCATATTCTTGATCAGTGACAGGGTTTTATCGGGCGGCATTGTCTGTAATGCTGATGCCTGACCAGACGCCCGAGGACCACCGCATGACCGCCGCCAGCTTCACCCCCTTCGAGGATCTGGCCAACCTGCTGATACCCCACACTCATGCAGAGAAAATCGACGGCTCGCACGATGTCTCGCATTTGCTGCGTGTCTGGAAGAACGTCTGCGCCATTCGTGACCGTGAAGGCGGCGATGCCCGCGTCCTGATTGCCGCGACGCTGCTGCATGATTGCGTTTCGGTCGAGAAAGACTCGCCGTTTCGCGCCAGCGCATCGCGACTGGCGGCGGCGCGGGCCAGCGAATTATTGACCGAGATGGGTTGGGATGAACAAAGCATCGCCTCCGTCGCCCACGCCATTGAAGCGCACAGCTTCTCGGCGGCGATCACCCCCTTGACCCTCGAGGCCAGAATACTGCAGGACGCCGACCGTCTCGACTCGCTGGGCATGATCGGTGCGGCACGCACCTTTTACGTATCAGGGCGGCTCGGCAAAGCGCTCTACGACCCGTATGACCCGCATGCCAGCCGGCGCCCCTATGACGACCTGAATTTCGCCGTCGATCATTTCCACACCAAGCTGCTGCACCTGGCTGACGGTTTTCAGACCGATACCGGCGCACAGCTGGCGAAAGTCCGGCACCACCGGCTCAAGCGCTTCCTGGATGAGCTGATGGAGGAAGTTGCGACCCCTCAGCCATGAATCGTCGGCTGCCTACCCATCATTCAGTAGATGTCATAAAGACATCACACAATTGCCCTATAAACGGCTCTCCGAGAAGGTCCGTGTGTTTATAGGGGTTGTGTGCCGTGAAAAGATTTCTGCCTCGTTTCCTACGTCGGCAAGCCACAACGCCAACACTCTTGCGCCGCTTCAAAATCACGCTGCGCCTGGTGATCTGCTTCGCTATAACCTCCCTGCTGATGGTCGCGCTTGGCGTATTCTGCCTGTTGCAGATGCAGGCTATCCGCACCCAGGGCGAGGCGGTCGAGAGCGGCGCCCTGCCCAGTATCGCCACCGCCGATGCCATCGCTATCGGCCTGGTCAAACTGCGCAGCGAAACCACCCGTCTGATCGCCAACGCCGACGATCCGGGTGCCGTTATCAACAGCAAGATCAATGTCGAACAACTCAGGAACGAGGTCGAGAAAGGCTTCTCGGAATACCTGGCGCGTGTTCAGTCGGGCACTGAGCATGACTCGATTGTCGCGTTGCAGGATGCCTACAAGGCCTTCATGCCCGGCTTGCAGGATCAGATCGCGCTGATCGAGCAGAACAAGCTGGACGAGGCCAGGACGCTGGCCAACACCGTGCTCTCGCTGCAGGGTGACCTGATGGACATGCAGGTGCAGCTGTTGCGCGAACTGAACAAGCAGAGTGCGGCCGCCGCTGTAGAGGCCGCAGGTGCCAGCTATGAACAGACCCGGATCATCGCGCTGAGCGCCATCGGCCTGGTTTTGGTACTGACCCTGTTGCTGGCCTGGCGCCTGAGCGTCAGCATCATCCATCCGGTGCGGCAGGCGTTACACATCGCCAGCACCATTGCCGATGGTGACCTGAGCGAACACCCGATACCGGACGGCAAGGACGAGACCGCACAATTATTGATCACGCTCGGGCGCATGCGTACCAACCTGCACAGTACGATCGACCAGATCTACGCAGCGGCGACGCAGTTGTCGCAGTCGGTTCAGGAAATGGGCAGCATCGCCGAAGCCAGTGCGCTCAATCTGCAGCTGCAGAACACTGAAATCGAGCAGGCCGCTGTCGCGGTCAATCAGATGAGCCAGGCGGCCATCGAAGTGGCAGGCAACGCCAGCAATACCGTGACCGAGTCAGAGGCGTCGACCCAGGCGGCGGCACAAGGGCAGGAAAAGCTGTCGGCAACCATTCTGTCGATCAAGGAGTTGACCGAGAATGTGCTGGATTCGTCGCATCAGGCTGAAGGGCTGGCCGAACGTACCCAGAGCATCAGCAGCATCCTCGATGTGATTCGCGCAATCGCCAATCAGACCAACCTGCTGGCGCTGAACGCGGCTATCGAAGCGGCTCGTGCAGGCGAAGCCGGGCGAGGCTTTGCCGTGGTGGCCGATGAAGTCCGCTCACTGGCGCAGCGCACCAGTGCATCCACCGCGGAAATCGAAGGGCTGATCAGCGGCGTGCAGCAAAGCACCCAACAAACCGCCAGCTCGCTGCGCCACACGGCGACCCAGGCCAATCTGACAATGGAACAGGCCGCCTCGACCGGCGAAGCCTTGCAAGTGATCATCCAGTCAACCGCCACCATCAACGACCGCAACCTGCTGATTGCCAGTGCCGCAGAGCAGCAGGCCCAAGTGGCGACTGAAGTGGACCGCAACCTGAGCAGTATTCGCGACCTGTCCAGCCAGACCGCATCGGGCGCGCAGCAGACCACCGTCGCGAGTAACGCACTGTCGATGCTGGCGACTGATCTGAACCTGATGGTGCAGCGTTTCGTGCTGTGATGGGTTGAAACTCGCCAGCCAGCCTGCGCCACAGGCTGGCTGACGATAAGCAGCTGTCAGTCCTGCGGACGCAGACGGTACTGCGGGGGCAATTGCTCGAAACCACTGATGGTCACGTCGAGGCTTTTCCAGCGGCCATCCTTGATGCCATAGATGCAGCCATGCACGGACAGGCTCTGCCCACGGTGCCAGGCGTTCTGCACAATGCTGGTGTGACCGACGTTGGCCACTTGCTGAATCACGTTCAACTCACACAGGCGGTCGACGCGCTCTTCCTCGGTCGGCAGCTTGGCCAGCAACTCGCGGTTTTCGTAATACAGGTCACGAATCGTGCGCAACCAGCCGTCGATCAGGCCGAACTGGCGGTCCTGCATGGACGCCCGCACACCACCGCAACCGTAGTGGCCTGTGACCAGAATGTGTTTGACCTTCAATACGTCCACTGCGTACTGAATCACTGACAGGCAATTCAGGTCGGTATGCAGCACGACGTTGGCCACGTTGCGGTGCACGAACAGATCACCCGGCAGCATGCCGACGATTTCGTTGGCCGGCACGCGTGCATCGGAGCAACCGATCCACAGGAACTCAGGGGTTTGCTGGCGGGCCAGTTTGGCGAAGAACTCAGGATCTTCCTGCTTTATCGCATCGGCCCAGCGTGCATTGTTATCAATCAGGTCTTGTAGCTCGTTCATGCTTTGACGCCTCGATAATGATGCCCAGCCTTGGACTGGTGTCAGATCCTTCAAGTCACGGTCAACAAAAAAGGAATCTTCAAAGTCATGGCCGGTCCACTTTTTACGACCACCTGAAATGAGGATTTCCCATGAATGATTCACGCCGTCCGTTCGGTGCCACCGAACCGGAACCCATCGACGATAACGAAGACCGCATGGGCTCCATGGAAACACTCGATTTCGACGAGGAAGAACCGGGCCGTATCGGCGATCTTATCCCTGAAGGCGAGCTGCAACATGAAATTCCGGATCAACGCGTGCGTGAGGCAGGCCTGACGGGGGCTTCCACGGATGACCATCATTCGACTGACGATGATCTGTCTCCGGAAACCCTGATCCATGAAGACGGCGCTCGCTCACCGAACGAGCCAGGCGAAGACGTCCCGGCCGACCTGGACGTTACGGTTGTCGATGAAGATGACATTGGCGGTGGCAACGGCCTGGACGAAGAAGAACTGGCCATTGTCGAACCGCTGGACGGCAACACCCAGCGCTGACAGCGCCGTACTACTCGAAAAGCGTGCAGGCCATGACCACTGCGTCTTCACGGCCGCCGACCGCCGGGTAGTAATCGCGACGCCGGCCTATCTCGTTGAAACCGTAGTTTTCATACAGACGATAGGCTGGACGGTTGCTGTCACGCACCTCCAGAAAGCATTCCCGTGCATTGAGCTGGTAAGCGCGTTTCATCAGGTGGTCGAGCAGCAACAGGCCAAGACCACGCCCCTGGTTTTCAGGTTTGACCGTGATGTTGAGCAGGTGCGCTTCGTCGATGATGACCTGAATGACGCCGTGCCCGACCTGCTGCGCGCCCTCGAACAACAGCCAGATCTCGTAGGACTTTAGCCCGTCGAGAAAGATGCCGCGTGTCCAAGGATGACTGAACGCCGCGTATTCGATTTTCAGCACCGCGTCCATGTCGGCTTCGGTCATGCGGCGGAAGGTTACGGCATCACTCATCGATCGATTTCCAGCGCGTCATCAGCCGACGCATGGCTTTCCAGACATCCGCCTTGCGCTCAGGCTCGTCCATCAGTAATTCAAGACCTGGCAGCGCCCAGGCAGTGCCCAGACCCTCGATCTGCAGTTCACGGTGGTAAGACTCGGCATCGGCTTCACCGGCGTATTTCATCGACGGCAGACCGATCAGCCACAGGCAGGCGCAGGGCTCGTCCTCGAGCCGCGCGCCGACGAAGCCCTGCACGAAATCACGCGCCGCTTCCGGGCCCTGGTCCATCTGGCCGCGGACCAGCAACGGCCAGCGCACGGGCTCGCCGATGATCTGCGGGCTGTCGGGCAGACCGGCGGCGCGCAGCATGTCCTTGAGCAGCAGGTAGGAAGGATCACGGCTCTGAAACGGTTGACCGGTGGTCAGTTCGACCAGTAACAGGCAGCGTCCGGCGCGCAACAATTGCAGGGCAAAGCGCGGTGGCGGTACCACCGGCGCCTTGGGCGGCGCCGGCTCGGCTTCTTCGGCGGCCGGGGGCGCTGTGCGCGTGCTGGCCAGTGAAGGGCGCGGCACCTCGACCCTCGGGCGCTCGGGCTGCCGGGCAATCGGCTCGACGTTCGACGTTTCGGCAGGCGCAGCGTGCTCCGCTGGCGAAGCAGCAGGCGCGACACGTTGCACCTCGACCGGCGGCGGCAACGGCACAAGCAGTTGCGGACGCGACGGCGCGGCGAATGGCAGTTCTGTGCGCGGCAGCCAGTTGACCACCTGCATGGCAGTCAAATAAGCGCGGCGACGGGACTCGTTGAGCAAGGGTCAGCCACCTGTGGATAAGTTAAGCGCGCAATTCTAGCGTTGTTCGCCTTTTTGCGCTGCAGCATATCGCCCGCAGGTGAAATATCAGTCGGCTGATGCAGTACAATTGCCGCTTTTCACTTGCCAACAGTCGGCCTAACGATGATCGAACCCAAGCGCGTTCTGCGCGCCCTTGCCGAGCATTGGGCGCTTCTTGAGCCCTTATGCGAACATTTCGACCAGGGTACGTTGAGCCTGAGCGAGCTGCGCCTGCAATTGGGCGCTCAGCAGCAGGACAGCACTCCGCAAGACATCACCAATCTGCTGGACGTGTGGATCCGTCTGGACATTCTGGTGCCCGTCGCGAAAAGCCCGAACCGTTTCGAGCTCAACGCACAGATCCATGACTTCCTGTCGTACCTGCGCCGCGAGCACCGTCTGGGCCTGTGCCTGGAAATCGAGGCCTACCTGCGCCACCTGGAGCGACTGGCCGGCTACATTCAGGACGCATTCGAGGTTCGCGACGCCAACGACCTGGCCAGACAGCTGCGGCTGCTGGACATGCGCGTGCGCGACGTACTCAAGAAGCTCGCCAACGACGAACAGGCGCTGGTCGCCGTGGCCGACCGGGCCAAGACCAGCGACCGGCAGATCCCGTTGCGCCAGCGTTATGCCGAAGTGCTGGCGACGTGGGACGAATACGTCGAGCCGATGATTCAGCTGGTCAACGCGGATGGCGCGTTCGAACAGGGCGTGCGCAAGGTCGAGAACGTCCTGCTGCGCCTGCTGACCGAGCAACAACGTCTCGGTCACCTGGTCGACGACGACATGCTGCTGCGTACCCACGCGCGCATTCTGGAAATGCAGACCAGCGCCCAACTGACCTTGCGCCATGCGCGCGAGCTGCTGCTGCCACTGCGTGAAGAAGCGCGTCGCCATAACGCGGTGACACGCGGCGCAGCGCTGGCCCTGTCTGCCATTCGCCGCAAGGGACTGGATGCGGTGCCGCAGGCTGCCATGCCGATGTTCACCCGTCCGCAAAGCACGTTCCTGGGCAGTGCCAGTCAGGTCGAGGCCTACGTGTATGCGCTGGCGCGCTTTGAACCCAAACCCGCGAGATTCCCCAAGGCCAGCGGCACCCGCAAGGGCCAGGCGCCACGCGCACCGCGTACGGTCAAGGAGATGCTCGAGCGCTGCGAAGACGCCTTGCCGATGCCTGACCTGATGGTCTGGCTGCTGGAGCAGGAGCCGACCGGCGAAACCGACGAGCTGCTCTACTGGTTCTCGCGCCTGTCGCGAGACAAGCGCTTCGCCCGTGAACGCCTCGAGCGTCGCGAATATTTCACCCGGGAGCACCGCGTCAGCCTGCGCTCCTTTGCCCTGCTCGCTGCAAAAGACGAGCAGGCCGAGCATTCCGAGAGCACCGTTCATGCATCTTGATCTATCCGAAATGTCCCAGCTCGCGCCGATCTTTCGCGAGCTGTTCAAGGGCTATCACATCAGCCGCCGCGATCCGGAGCTGTACGCCCAGCTCTCCAACTGCCAGGACCAGTACCGTACGCTGTTCAAGGCACTGGGCTTTGAACTGGTCTGCGACACGCGTGGCTTTTATTACTTCGTGCCTGAACTGGCTGCCGCACAGGTCAACAAGACCGCCCAGCGTCTGGCGCTGTTCACCTTCATCCTCGTTGAACACCTGGCAGATCAGGGCCGTGACCCCATGTCGGTGCTCGACGGTGGCAGCCTGGGCCGCGACGAACTGCCTTCGATGCTGGAAAAGTACCGCGACCTGTTTCTCCAGGCTGAAGTACAGACCCCTGAAGAGCTTGAAGAAAAGATCATGCGCCGCATGACGCAGTTGGGCTTTGCCAGTGAGGAAGTGGGTATCTACCGCTTCCTGCCGCCGATGCACCGTTTTCTCGATGTGTGCCTGTCGGTGCAACAGGACCGCGATCTGGCAGCCAGCCTGCATAGCGCCCTGCCCCTGCCGACGCCTGTGCTCATCGATGACGACAGCGACGAGAAGCTGCTGGAAACCGATGACCCGCTGGACCTGGCTGAATTCGGCGAAGAGACCGAGGAAGAGGCGCTGGCCCGGGCAATCGCCGATGAGCAACGACAGGAGATGGACACATGAGCCAGGAACGTTATGGCATCCGCCGCTTTGCCCTGTTGAACACTGCCGGTTACAGCCTCGGCCTGTTCCCGCTGGAAAACCCGCTGTCGGTGTATGGCGCGAACAACCTCGGCAAAAGCGCCTCGATCAACGCCCTGCAATTTCCGATTCTGGCGCGCATGTCGGACATGAGCTTCGGCAAGTACAGCCTTGAGCAGTCGCGGCGCTTCTACTTCGCCTCCGACACCAGCTACATTCTGGTGGAAGTTTCCCTGCCCCACGGCCCACATGTCATCGGTGTCGTGGGTCGCGGTCCGGGTGGCGGCTTCGGTCATCAGTTCTTCGCCTATGCCGGCGAGCTGGATCTGGGTCATTACCAGAAGAACGACACCTGCCTGCGTCAGAAAGAGCTGTTCAGCAACCTGGAAAGCCAGGGCCTGAAAGCCTACGAGCTGAAGCCTGACGAACTACGCCGTCTGCTGGTCGGCGGCCACACGTCGATTCCGCTGGACCTGACCTTGATCCCGCTGCGCTCCACCAGCGAGCAGAGCCTCAAGACCTTCCGCGCGCTGTTCATCAACCTGCTGCACATGCGTGAAATCACCGCCGCCAAACTCAAGCAGCTGTTTCTGGATGCTTTCGAGCACAGCCTGCGTTCGGGCAGCGTCGACTATATTGCCGCCTGCGAAGAAGCCTTCCGCGATGTGCGGCGTATGGAACAGGACTACAACTCGCTGGTGCTGGCCGGCCCTCTGGTCGAGGCGCTGGCCGCTGGCGTCAAGCAGCGCGATGTGTTGCGCGGCAAGCTGCATCGTCTGTCACCGATCCTCGATTCACTGCTCGGCACCTGGTCGGATTACTCCGGTGCGCGCAAGGAAGAGCTGGTCATTCAGGCTGAGCATTACCGTGCCCAGCAGGATGAGATGCAGAACGATCAGCGCAGCAGCACTCAGGAGCTGATGCGCCTGGAGCGCGAGATCAGCAGCATCCAGCGCTGGGTCGGCGAGCTGTCGGTACTGAAGAATCGTTTTGCGCTGGTCGATGACGTCAAGGTGCTGGAGCAACAGCTGCTCGCCGCCAAGGACGCTCACGATGAGCTGGCCGGTGCGCTGGCCCAGTCCCGGCAGTTCAGCGCCGAAGACCTGGACGAGCGCCTGCGCGATCTGGAAAAACGCCTCAAGTCGGTCAAGCAACAGCTTGATCATGCGGACAACAACAGTTATGCCCGTCTGCGTGAAGAGTTTTCCCAGCCGGACGTGGAACGTCTGATGCGTCTGTTCAATAGCGCACTGTTCAGCTTGCCACTGGGTGAGCAAGGCATTGCGCTGGATGATGGCGATGCGTGGGTCAAGTCGCTTGAGACCATTCTGGACGGCTTCAAGGGCGATCAGTTTGCAGTACCGGGGCTGACCATCAACCTGTCGAGCATCGAGCCTCCTGCCCTGCAGGCGCTGGCCGATCGTGCCGCGTTGCGTGATCAGAAAGAGCGACTGGAGAAAGAACTCAAACAACTGAAAACCCAGCAGGCTGTCGCTGCCGACCGTTCGGCGAGCAAGACCCAGACCGAAGCGCTGTATCAGCAGGTGCTGGATGCGCAAAAGGCGCTTGAAGACTTCCGCCGCTGCCAGACCTTGAGCGCAGAGGAATCCACCAAGCTGGAAGAACTGGCGCAGATGGAAGCCGCTCAGGATGAACTGAAACGCTCCAGTGACGCGTTTACCGAACGCGTGCAGCAACTGTCCGCCAAGCTGCAATTGATCGCACGTCAGATCGGCGATATGGAATCCAAGCAACGCACGCTGGACGACGCGCTACGTCGCCGTCAGTTGCTGCCCGCAGACCTGCCGTTCGGCACACCGTTCATGGACCCTATCGATGATTCCATGGATAACCTGTTGCCGCTGCTCAACGACTATCAGGACAGTTGGCAGGGTCTGTTGCGCTGCGATGGGCAGATCGAAGCGCTGTATGCACAGGTTCGCCTCAAGGGTGTGGCCAAGTTCGACAGCGAGGACGACATGGAGCGTCGTCTGCAGTTATTGATCAATGCCTATGCGCACCGTACCGACGAAGCGCTTACGCTGGGCAAGGCGCGTCGCGCTGCGGTCACGGATATCGCACGTACCCTGCGCAACATCCGTAGCGACTACGACAGTCTTGAGCATCAACTGGCGCTGTTCAACCGCGAGATCAACAAGCGTCAGGTCTCGAACCTGGCAAGCTTCCGTATCGTGCTCGCCCCTAACAAGGAAGCGCTCAAGCACATTGACCAGATCATCCACAGTGCCGGGCAGTACGAAGAAGGCGAAACGCTGTCGGTCTTTGACCTGAGCCAGAGCGCAGAGCAGGACAACAAGAACGAAGAAGCCAAGGAATATCTGGCGCGGCTTGTGGCTGCCAACCACAACCAATTGGGCTTGAAAGACCTGTTCGAGCTGGCCTTCGAAATCACCAAGGTCAATGGCCAGCCGGTTATCCACACCGATATCGATGGCGCAGCCTCCAACGGCACCACGATGACCATCAAGGCATTGACCAACATGTACCTGCTGTTGCACTTGATGGATCGCGATCAGGCCGGTCGGGTGCGTTTGCCTTACTACCTCGACGAAGCCGCAGATATCGACGAGAAGAATCAGGCAGCCCTGCTGGAAACGAGTTTGCAACTGGGCTTCGTTCCAATTCTGGCCAGTGTGAAGCCACAGGTCTCGGCCCACGTCGCCATCGACCTGGAAGGCGGCAGCGGACCCAATGGTATTTACATTGATGAAGCGGACTGGAAATACATTCAGCGTCGTGACGATGTGAAACCAGAGGTTCCGGAACTGGCCTCTTAAGGGCTGATTGACGTAACCAGAAGGCCGCATGTGAGTGCGGCCTTTTTTATTGTCTTTGAATTGAGAAGGCCCTGTTGCAGGCCTCAGGCGAGCAGACTCTTTATTCATCGAATTCATAATGAGGTGCAGCAAACACGCATACGATTACACCAGGCAGGCTTGGAGTGACCCCATGAGAACGATACTGTTGACGGTCTTGCTGGTCGGTGCTGCAACAGCGCAAGCAACTGACTACTACGTGGCCCCCGATGGCGATGATCACGCGGCGGGTAGCAAAGGCGCACCGTTACGTACCATCATGCAAGCACAGCAAGCCGCAAAAGCCGGCGACACGGTGTACTTTCGCGGCGGCCTCTATGCCTACACAGCCGGCATCAACCGCTGCGCCACCCGTACAGACACCGTGAATGCCATCACCCTGAACAACAGCGGCAGCGAAAACAAACCTATACGCTACTGGGCCTATCCAGGCGAAACACCGGTTTTCGATTTCTCGGCCATGAAAGACGATTGTCGCGTCAAAGGCTTCAACGTTACCGGTAGCTGGCTACACCTGAAGGGGCTGGAGGTGACCGGCGTGCCGCAACAACCGGAAAACCATCTCAACCACGAGTCATGGGGCATCTGGAACAGCGGCAGCCACAATACCTTCGAGCAACTCAATCTGCATCACAACATGGGACCCGGCCTGTTCATTCAGAACGGCGGCTATAACCTGGTACTGAATACCGACTCCCACCACAACTACGATCCTTACACCTCAAACGGCGCAGGTCAGAGTGCAGACGGCTTCGGCGCGCATATCAAGGCGGGCCATCCTGGCAATGTATTCCGCGGTTGCAGAGCGTGGGCCAATTCCGACGACGGCTTTGACCTGATCAATGCCTTCTCGCCAGTCACCATCGAAAGCTCATGGGCATGGCAGCAAGGTTACCTGCCTGGCACGCGCACAAAACTTGAAGCAGGTAACGGCAATGGCATCAAAGCCGGTGGATACGGTGGCAAGTATGTGCCTGACGGCGTGAAACACATCGTCCGTAACTCAGTTGCCTTTGACAATAAGTCCGCTGGTTTCTATGCCAATCACCATACCCTGGCACTGGACTTCATCAACAACACGGCTTTTGCAAATGGCGTGAACTACAACATGGCAGGTATCGCCCCGGATGGTTCGCTGATCCCTCTCGGCAACCTGTCCAACAACATCGCTTACAAGGGACGCTTGACCGTTAACACCGAAGGACTGGATATGGCACACAACTCCTGGACATTGCCAACGCCGGTAACCGATGCAGACTTTGGGGATGTCTCCGATACGGGGTGGGATGCGCCGCGTCAGTCAGACGGAAGCCTGCCGGTGCTGCGCAGCTTCCACCTGCGACCCGGCAGCAGACTGGCAGGGATGGGGGCGTTCCACTAAACCTCGCGGAGTCTCTGGCTGCATTGCAGCGGAGTGAGTCAGGCAGGGAACGCACATCGAACAATAAACCCCAGACAAACAAAAACCCTCAACGCGTAAGCGATGAGGGTTTCTGGAATTCAATCTTGACGATGACCTACTCTCACATGGGGAAACCCCACACTACCATCGGCGATACATCGTTTCACTACTGAGTTCGGGATGGGATCAGGTGGTTCCAATGCTCTATGGTCGTCAAGAAATTCGGGTACCGAATCGTGCCTTGTGGCGCGCTTCAGCAAATCGGGTATGTGATATCAAGCTGTTTCAGGTGTCGTTCGTGACGCAAACTTTCGGTTCGTGTCATCTTCACAGTCACCGCAATCTGGTCATTCGACGCAAATTGCTTGGGTGTTATATGGTCAAGCCTCACGGGCAATTAGTATTGGTTAGCTCAACGCCTCACAGCGCTTACACACCCAACCTATCAACGTCGTAGTCTTCGACGGCCCTTCAGGGAACTCAAGGTTCCAGTGAGATCTCATCTTGAGGCAAGTTTCCCGCTTAGATGCTTTCAGCGGTTATCTTTTCCGAACATAGCTACCCGGCAATGCCACTGGCGTGACAACCGGAACACCAGAGGTTCGTCCACTCCGGTCCTCTCGTACTAGGAGCAGCCCCTCTCAAATCTCAAACGTCCACGGCAGATAGGGACCGAACTGTCTCACGACGTTCTAAACCCAGCTCGCGTACCACTTTAAATGGCGAACAGCCATACCCTTGGGACCGGCTTCAGCCCCAGGATGTGATGAGCCGACATCGAGGTGCCAAACACCGCCGTCGATATGAACTCTTGGGCGGTATCAGCCTGTTATCCCCGGAGTACCTTTTATCCGTTGAGCGATGGCCCTTCCATACAGAACCACCGGATCACTAAGACCTACTTTCGTACCTGCTCGACGTGTCTGTCTCGCAGTCAAGCGCGCTTTTGCCTTTATACTCTACGACCGATTTCCGACCGGTCTGAGCGCACCTTCGTACTCCTCCGTTACTCTTTAGGAGGAGACCGCCCCAGTCAAACTACCCACCATACACTGTCCTCGATCCGGATAACGGACCTGAGTTAGAACCTCAAAGTTGCCAGGGTGGTATTTCAAGGTTGGCTCCACGCAGACTGGCGTCCACGCTTCAAAGCCTCCCACCTATCCTACACAAGCAAATTCAAAGTCCAGTGCAAAGCTATAGTAAAGGTTCACGGGGTCTTTCCGTCTAGCCGCGGATACACTGCATCTTCACAGCGATTTCAATTTCACTGAGTCTCGGGTGGAGACAGCGCCGCCATCGTTACGCCATTCGTGCAGGTCGGAACTTACCCGACAAGGAATTTCGCTACCTTAGGACCGTTATAGTTACGGCCGCCGTTTACCGGGGCTTCGATCAAGAGCTTCGCTTGCGCTAACCCCATCAATTAACCTTCCGGCACCGGGCAGGCGTCACACCCTATACGTCCACTTTCGTGTTTGCAGAGTGCTGTGTTTTTAATAAACAGTCGCAGCGGCCTGGTATCTTCGACCGGCAGGGGCTTACGCAGTAAATGCTTCACCTCCACCGGCGCACCTTCTCCCGAAGTTACGGTGCCATTTTGCCTAGTTCCTTCACCCGAGTTCTCTCAAGCGCCTTGGTATTCTCTACCCAACCACCTGTGTCGGTTTGGGGTACGGTTCCTGGTTACCTGAAGCTTAGAAGCTTTTCTTGGAAGCATGGCATCAACCACTTCGTGTTCTAAAAGAACACTCGTCATCAGCTCTCGGCCTTAAGATCCCGGATTTACCTAAGATCTCAGCCTACCACCTTAAACCTGGACAACCAACGCCAGGCTGGCCTAGCCTTCTCCGTCCCTCCATCGCAATAACCAGAAGTACAGGAATATTAACCTGTTTTCCATCGACTACGCTTTTCAGCCTCGCCTTAGGGACCGACTAACCCTGCGTCGATTAACGTTGCGCAGGAAACCTTGGTCTTTCGGCGTGGGTGTTTTTCACACCCATTGTCGTTACTCATGTCAGCATTCGCACTTCTGATACCTCCAGCAAGCTTCTCAACTCACCTTCACAGGCTTACAGAACGCTCCTCTACCGCATCATCAAAAGATGATACCCGTAGCTTCGGTGCATGGTTTGAGCCCCGTTACATCTTCCGCGCAGGCCGACTCGACTAGTGAGCTATTACGCTTTCTTTAAAGGGTGGCTGCTTCTAAGCCAACCTCCTAGCTGTCTAAGCCTTCCCACATCGTTTCCCACTTAACCATGACTTTGGGACCTTAGCTGACGGTCTGGGTTGTTTCCCTTTTCACGACGGACGTTAGCACCCGCCGTGTGTCTCCCATGCTCGGCACTTGTAGGTATTCGGAGTTTGCATCGGTTTGGTAAGTCGGGATGACCCCCTAGCCGAAACAGTGCTCTACCCCCTACAGTGATACATGAGGCGCTACCTAAATAGCTTTCGAGGAGAACCAGCTATCTCCGAGCTTGATTAGCCTTTCACTCCGATCCACAGGTCATCCGCTAACTTTTCAACGGTAGTCGGTTCGGTCCTCCAGTTAGTGTTACCCAACCTTCAACCTGCCCATGGATAGATCGCCCGGTTTCGGGTCTATTCCCAGCGACTAGACGCCCTATTAAGACTCGCTTTCGCTACGCCTCCCCTATTCGGTTAAGCTCGCCACTGAAAATAAGTCGCTGACCCATTATACAAAAGGTACGCAGTCACCCAACAAAGTGGGCTCCCACTGCTTGTACGCATACGGTTTCAGGATCTATTTCACTCCGCTCTCCGCGGTTCTTTTCGCCTTTCCCTCACGGTACTGGTTCACTATCGGTCAGTCAGTAGTATTTAGCCTTGGAGGATGGTCCCCCCATATTCAGACAAGGTTTCTCGTGCCCCGTCCTACTCGATTTCATTGCAAAGAGATTTTCGCGTACAGGGCTATCACCCACTATGGCCACCCTTTCCAGAGTGTTCCGCTAATCTCAATACAACTTAAGGGCTGGTCCCCGTTCGCTCGCCACTACTAAGGGAATCTCGGTTGATTTCTTTTCCTCAGGGTACTTAGATGTTTCAGTTCCCCTGGTTCGCCTCTTGCACCTATGTATTCAGTACAAGATAACCATCTTATGATGGCTGGGTTCCCCCATTCAGATATCTCCGGATCACAGTCTGTTTGCCGACTCCCCGAAGCTTTTCGCAGGCTACCACGTCTTTCATCGCCTCTGACTGCCAAGGCATCCACCGTATGCGCTTCTTCACTTGACCATATAACCCCAAGCAATCTGGTTATACTGTGAAGACGACATTCGCCGAAAGTTTGCATTTCACAAACTTTACCTTAGCCCGGACACACACCAGTGAAAGAGGTGCCCGGTCTATATTTCTTTCTATCACATACCCAAATTTTTAAAGAACGATCTAATCAAAGACTAGAAATCAACATTCATGCACCCCTTGTCTTGCAGGATGGAATGCTCATTTCTAAGCTTTCAAACAGAAGCAGTAAGTGGTGGAGCCAAGCGGGATCGAACCGCTGACCTCCTGCGTGCAAGGCAGGCGCTCTCCCAGCTGAGCTATGGCCCCGTATTTCTACAGGCGTTTCCCACACAAAATTGGTGGGTCTGGGCAGATTCGAACTGCCGACCTCACCCTTATCAGGGGTGCGCTCTAACCAACTGAGCTACAGACCCAATTTCGAGCTTGTAGCCGCTAGCGTTAAGCTATCAGCTTGGAGCTTAAAGCTGCTTCTAATCGTCTTCTTCAATGAATCAAGCAATTCGTGTGGGTGCTTATGGCGCAGCTGAGTCGTCGATTAAGGAGGTGATCCAGCCGCAGGTTCCCCTACGGCTACCTTGTTACGACTTCACCCCAGTCATGAATCACACCGTGGTAACCGTCCTCCCGAAGGTTAGACTAGCTACTTCTGGTGCAACCCACTCCCATGGTGTGACGGGCGGTGTGTACAAGGCCCGGGAACGTATTCACCGCGACATTCTGATTCGCGATTACTAGCGATTCCGACTTCACGCAGTCGAGTTGCAGACTGCGATCCGGACTACGATCGGTTTTGTGAGATTAGCTCCACCTCGCGGCTTGGCAACCCTCTGTACCGACCATTGTAGCACGTGTGTAGCCCAGGCCGTAAGGGCCATGATGACTTGACGTCATCCCCACCTTCCTCCGGTTTGTCACCGGCAGTCTCCTTAGAGTGCCCACCATGACGTGCTGGTAACTAAGGACAAGGGTTGCGCTCGTTACGGGACTTAACCCAACATCTCACGACACGAGCTGACGACAGCCATGCAGCACCTGTCTCAATGTTCCCGAAGGCACCAATCCATCTCTGGAAAGTTCATTGGATGTCAAGGCCTGGTAAGGTTCTTCGCGTTGCTTCGAATTAAACCACATGCTCCACCGCTTGTGCGGGCCCCCGTCAATTCATTTGAGTTTTAACCTTGCGGCCGTACTCCCCAGGCGGTCAACTTAATGCGTTAGCTGCGCCACTAAGAGCTCAAGGCTCCCAACGGCTAGTTGACATCGTTTACGGCGTGGACTACCAGGGTATCTAATCCTGTTTGCTCCCCACGCTTTCGCACCTCAGTGTCAGTATCAGTCCAGGTGGTCGCCTTCGCCACTGGTGTTCCTTCCTATATCTACGCATTTCACCGCTACACAGGAAATTCCACCACCCTCTACCATACTCTAGCTTGCCAGTTTTGGATGCAGTTCCCAGGTTGAGCCCGGGGATTTCACATTCAACTTAACAAACCACCTACGCGCGCTTTACGCCCAGTAATTCCGATTAACGCTTGCACCCTCTGTATTACCGCGGCTGCTGGCACAGAGTTAGCCGGTGCTTATTCTGTCGGTAACGTCAAAACAATCACGTATTAGGTAACTGCCCTTCCTCCCAACTTAAAGTGCTTTACAATCCGAAGACCTTCTTCACACACGCGGCATGGCTGGATCAGGCTTTCGCCCATTGTCCAATATTCCCCACTGCTGCCTCCCGTAGGAGTCTGGACCGTGTCTCAGTTCCAGTGTGACTGATCATCCTCTCAGACCAGTTACGGATCGTCGCCTTGGTGAGCCATTACCTCACCAACTAGCTAATCCGACCTAGGCTCATCTGATAGCGCAAGGCCCGAAGGTCCCCTGCTTTCTCCCGTAGGACGTATGCGGTATTAGCGTCCGTTTCCGAGCGTTATCCCCCACTACCAGGCAGATTCCTAGGCATTACTCACCCGTCCGCCGCTCGCCACCAGGTACAAGTACCCGTGCTGCCGCTCGACTTGCATGTGTTAGGCCTGCCGCCAGCGTTCAATCTGAGCCATGATCAAACTCTTCAGTTCAAACATCTAACTGGGTTTTGAGAAAACCCTAAACTTGGCTCAGCAATCGTTGGTTACATCTTTGATTTCTCGCGGAGTAACTTGGGTTGCTGATAATCTGTTGACTTCAGCCTGACACCACAAGCACCCACACGAATTGCTTGATTCAGTTGTTAAAGAGCGGTGGGTTAAGACCTTTCGTCTCAACCGAGGCGCGCATTCTACAGCGTCCTCTGTATCTGTCAAGCGGTTATTTCAAGAAGTTTTCAAAGTTTCCTTTGCAACTTCAACCACTTGCGCTGCGACCAACTCTTGAGTTGCTCATCAGCGGGAGGCGAATTCTACAGCGTTACAACCGCGTGTCAAACTCTTTTTTCTCACCGCTGCCGATCACTCCAGACCCGACCTCCTTCCTCGCTGACTCTTCACTCTAAAACCTTGCAAACTATTGATCTACAAGGCTTTTTCGTTTCCGTCTGCGCCGGAAGTGGGGCGAATTATAGACACCTCACAGAGGGCGTCAACCGTTATTTTGAACTTTTACCGATCTGGCCTTCGCAGCGCCGCCCAGACGCGGGATTCGCCGAGCAAACACGGGAATGCGCAGCAGTAACAGGAATGCACCTATCCCCGCATACAGCGCCCACTCTTTAAGGTCAGCCCGGACAATCCAGAACATATGCAGCAGGCCCAGCCCCAGAATTACGTAGATGATCCTATGCAGCTTTTTCCAGCGTGCTCCCAGACGGCGCTGACTATAACGGTTGGAAGTCAGCGCCAGCGCAAGCAACCCCAGCAACGCCAGCGCACCGACGATGATATAAGGACGCTTGACCAGCTCGACACCCAACTGCCCCCAATCCAGCCCCAGAATGAACAGTGCGTACATGCTCAGGTGCAGCAACGCATAGGCAAAGCACCACAGGCCCAGCTGGCGACGCACCACAATCCACCCGGACCAACCGGTAAGGCGCTGCAACGGTGTCATGGAGAGCGTGATCAGCAGCATGACCAGCGTCGCCACTCCGAAGTTTTCCACAAGGACTTTGCCGGGATCAGGCCCGAGCGCAAAAATCCATGCCTGGTACAACCACCACACAGGCGCAATACAAGCGGCAAGAAATACAGCCAGACGCAAAAACGGATATCGCATCAATAGTCCTTCCGCAAATCCATGCCGGCGTACAAGGAACCCACCTCTTCCTCATAGCCGTTGAACATTTTCGTGTCGCGCAGATTCGGGCTGAACAGACCGCTCGGCAAGCGGCGCTCGCGGGCTTGCGTCCAGCGCGGGTGATCGACAGTCGGGTTGACGTTGGCATAGAAGCCATACTCGTTTGCCGCAATGCTTTGCCAGGTGGTCTTCGGCTGCTCACTGACCAGACTGATACGCACGATGGACTTCACACTCTTGAAACCGTACTTCCATGGCACCACCAGGCGTAACGGTGCGCCATTCTGGTTAGGCAGCTCACGCCCATACATGCCCACCGCCAGAATCGCCAGAGGGTTCATCGCCTCGTCCAGACGCAGCCCTTCTACATAAGGCCAGTCGATCAGGGCAAAGTCCGAGCGCTGACCCGGCATGGACTTGGCGTCCTCCAGCGTTTCGAACCGGATGTATTTGGCTTTGGAGGTCGGCTCTACCTGCTTGAGCAACGCAGAGATCGGAAAACCGATCCATGGGATGACCATCGACCAGGCTTCGACGCAACGCAACCGGTAGATCCGCTCTTCCAGCTGGTAAGGCTTCATGAAGTCTTCGAGCGCATAGCGGCCAGGCTTGGCGACTTCACCATCGATCACGACACTCCACGGCTCGGTCTGCAGAGAGCCAGCGTTCTTGGCAGGATCGCCCTTGTCAGTACCGAACTCATAGAAGTTGTTGTAATGGGTTGCGTCCTTGAACGGCGTGATCGCCTCGTCCTGGACGTTGACCGCCTGCCATTTCGTGGCAGGCAGTTTTTCCGCGAACCAGCCTGGCGCTTTGCCTGGCTCTACATCGGCATACCGCGAAGCATCTGCGGCCCCCGCCCAGCGCGGCATTGCCGTGACGGCAAGACCTGCAAGCGAGCTGGCGAGCAATGTGCGTCGCGAGAGATAAATGGATTCAGGCGTGACGTCCGACTCTTTGGAGTCGGACGCAGAAGGAAGTTTGATTAACATGATGACTCCGCAGGCCAGGGAACTGATGCACCAATAGACTACGGAGTATGGTGGAAATTAGATCATTGACTAGGCCTTGCGGCGACGTAGCAGATACTGAATGGGGCCGGACAGAGCGTAAGCGAGAAATATCAGCAGCAAAATGCGCGGCGGGTCGCTGAATACGACAGCAAACACCAAGACCACCGCCAGAATCGCAACGAACGGCACGCGGCCCTTCAAGTCCAGCTCCTTGAAGCTGTTGTACTTGATGTTACTGACCATCAGCATACCGGCGGCCGCGACCAGCAACGCAACGAGAAACGACAGCTTGGAGCCCTGAATCCCGAAATCGCTGAATGCCCAGACCGTGCCGGCCACTACACCTGCCGCTGCCGGACTGGCCAGGCCGATGAAGTAGCGCTTGTCAGCCTTGCCGACCTGCGTATTGAAGCGCGCCAGACGCAATGCGGCGCCGGCTACATAGATGAAGGCAACCATCCAGCCGACCTTGCCCATGTCGCCCAGCGCCCAGCCAAATGCCAGCAACGCCGGGGCCACACCAAAGGCAACCATGTCGGACAGCGAATCGTACTCGGCGCCAAACGCGCTTTGCGTGTTGGTCATGCGCGCCACACGACCATCCAGGCCGTCGAGCACCATGGCCACGAAGATCGCAATCGCAGCGAATGCGAAATACTTGCTTGCCCCGGCAAAATCACCGGCGCTCATGGCGCTTTGCGCACTCATGGAGCTGATGATGGAGTAGAAACCCGCGAACAGATTCGCCGTGGTAAACAGGTTGGGAAGCAGGTAGATACCCCGATGCCGGACCTGCCGGCCTTCGGCGTCATGGCCCTCTTCCACGTGTTCATCGATAGGTAGCAGACTTTCAGCGTCAGAGGCCTTGACGGGCTCTTCAGGACGTTCGCTCATGGAGATTACCTTGCAGCGGTATGAAAAGGTTCGACACAGATCTGCGGCGACGGTTCGCCAGCAAACGATGCAGCTTTATACCAGAGCCTGACCCAGAACGAAAAAGCGCGACCGATGGGTCGCGCCTTTTCCTGTAAACCAGCTGTAGTCCGGCGGTGAACCGGAAAAGCTTAGTTCTTGTCCTTGTCGACGATTTTGTTCGCCGCGATCCAAGGCATCATCGAGCGCAGTTTTTCACCGATGATTTCGATACCGTGCGCCGCGTTGTTACGACGCTTGGCAGTCATCGATGGATAGCCGGTGGCGCCTTCGCTGATGAACATCTTCGCGTACTCGCCGTCCTGGATGCGCTTCAGAGCGTTGCGCATGGCCTGACGGGATTCGGCGTTGATGACTTCAGGGCCGGTGACGTATTCGCCGTATTCGGCGTTGTTGGAGATCGAGTAGTTCATGTTGGCGATACCGCCTTCGTACATGAGGTCAACGATCAGCTTCAGTTCGTGCAGGCACTCGAAGTAAGCCATTTCCGGCGCGTAGCCAGCTTCGACCAGCGTTTCGAAACCAGCCTTGACCAGCTCGACAGTACCGCCGCACAGAACAGCCTGCTCGCCGAACAGGTCGGTTTCAGTCTCGTCCTTGAAGGTGGTTTCGATGATGCCGGTACGGCCGCCGCCAACGCCCGAAGCGTAGGACAGGGCAACGTTCTTGGCGTTGCCGGAAGCATCCTGATAAACCGCGATCAGATCAGGGATACCGCCGCCTTTGACGAACTCGGTACGCACGGTGTGGCCCGGGGCCTTCGGCGCGATCATGATCACGTCGAGGTCAGCGCGCGGCACAACCTGGTTGTAGTGGATCGCGAAGCCGTGGGAGAACGCCAGTGTTGCGCCCTTTTTCAGGTTCGGCTCGACTTCGTTCTTGTACAGCTGGGACTGGAACTCGTCCGGGGTCAGGATCATGACCAGGTCGGCGGCAGCAACGGCAGAAGCGACGTCAGTCACTTTCAGGCCATGAGCCTCGGCCTTGGCGACAGTGGCCGAACCTTTACGCAGGCCGACAGTGACATCAACGCCGGAGTCTTTCAGGTTGCACGCCTGAGCGTGGCCTTGCGAACCGTAACCGATGATGGCGACTTTCTTGCCCTGGATGATCGAAAGGTCACAGTCTTTGTCGTAGAAAACTTTCATGGAAATCCCCTGTTATCTTGGCCACGCAGGCCATTTGCTTAATTGATTTAAATGCTCAGCACTTTGTCGCCACGGGCAATGCCCGTTACGCCACTGCGTACTGTTTCCAGGATAGCGGCGGTGCCGATGGCCTGAATGAAGCTGTCCAGTTTGTCGCTCGTGCCGCTCAGTTGCACGGTGTAGACGCTGGCGGTCACGTCGACGATCTGCCCGCGGAAGATATCCGTGGTGCGCTTGATCTCCGCACGCTGCGCGCCGGTGGCCTTGACCTTGACCAGCATCAGTTCGCGCTCGATGTGAGCGCTTTCCGACAGGTCGACCAGCTTGACCACTTCGATGAGCTTGTTGAGGTTCTTGGTGATCTGCTCGATCACCTCATCATGACCTACGGTGGTGAGCGTCAGACGCGACAGGGTCGGGTCTTCGGTCGGGGCAACCGTCAGGCTTTCGATGTTGTAGTTACGCTGGGAGAACAGACCAACGACGCGCGACAGTGCACCCGGTTCGTTTTCCAGCAGCAGGGAAATGATATGGCGCATGATTATGTCCGCTCCGTCTTGCTCAACCACATATCGCGCATGGAGCCGTCCTTGATTTGCATCGGATAGACGTGCTCGGTCACATCGACCTGAATATCCATGAACACCAGCCGGTCAGTCATGGCAAAGGCTTCTTCCATCTTCGGCTTCAGATCCTTCAGGTCAGTGATACGCATGCCGACGTGACCATAGGCCTCGACCAGCTTGACGAAATCAGGCAGCGACTCCATGTAGGAATGCGAGTGACGCGCGCCGTAGCTCATGTCCTGCCACTGGCGGACCATGCCCAGCACACCGTTGTTGAGCAGAATGATCTTCACCGGCAGGCCGTACTGCAGGCAGGTCGACAGCTCCTGAATGTTCATCTGGATACTGCCTTCGCCGGTCACGCAGGCCACGTGCTCGTCCGGGAAACTCAGCTTCACGCCCATTGCTGCCGGAAAACCAAAGCCCATGGTGCCCAGGCCGCCCGAGTTGATCCAGCGGTTCGGCTTGTTGAAGCGGTAGTACTGCGCAGCGAACATCTGATGCTGACCGACGTCCGAGGTGACATAGGCGTCGCCCTTGGTGACTTCGCACAGCGTTTCGATAACGGCCTGCGGCTTGATGACTGTGCCATCGCCACGGTTGTACGGGAACATATCCCCCGTACCGCGCCACTCGTCAATCTGCTTCCACCACGCAGCAACGGATGCCTTGTCGGGTGTCTCGCCGATCTCTTTCAAGGTGGCAACCATTTCGGTCAGCACGCTTTCGACAGGACCGACGATAGGCACGTCGGCCTTGATGGTCTTGGAGATCGAAGCCGGGTCGATATCGATGTGGATAATCTTGGCGTTCGGGCAGAACTTGCTGGCGCCGTTGATGACTCGGTCGTCGAAGCGCGCGCCGACGGCCAGGATCACATCGGTGTGGTGCATCGCGAGGTTGGCGGTGTAGCTGCCGTGCATCCCGAGCATGCCGACGAACTGGCGATCCGTGCCCGGATAGCACCCAAGCCCCATCAGGGTGTTGGTTACCGGTGCATCGAGCAGTTGCGCCAGCTCGGTCAGTTGCGCCGAAGCATTGCCCATGATCACCCCGCCACCGGCGTAGACGATAGGACGCTTGGCCGCCAGCAGCATCTCGACGGCCTTGCGGATCTGACCGGAATGGCCACGAACCGCCGGGCTGTAGGAGCGCAGCTTGGCTTTTTTCGGGAAGACGTATTCGAATTTTTCGGCCGGGTTGGTCATGTCCTTCGGAATATCGACGACCACCGGGCCCGGACGACCGGACTGTGCCAGGTAGAAAGCCTTTTTCAGGACGTCCGGGATTTCCGACGGGTGCTTGATCATGAAGCTGTGCTTCACGATCGGCCGGGAGATACCGATCATGTCGGTCTCCTGGAACGCATCGGTGCCCACCAGCGTACTGGCTACCTGACCGGACAGGACCACCATCGGAATGGAGTCCATGTACGCCGTGGCGATACCGGTAATGGCATTGGTTGCACCAGGACCCGAGGTCACCAGCACCACGCCTGCCTTGCCGGTAGCCCGCGCATAGCCATCGGCCATGTGCGTGGCAGCCTGCTCGTGGCGAACAAGGATGTGGCTCACCGCCGGTTCTTTGAACAGGGCATCGTAGACATGCAGGAGGGCACCACCGGGGTACCCATAGATATGCTCAACGCCTTCGTCACGCAAAAAGCGGACGACCATTTCAGCGCCAGATAAAAGCTCCACGTTGTTCACCTCTAAAACGCCAGAATACCGCCCACTCCGGGACGGGTCTTAATAGGTTTACTGCCAGCAGAGCATGAGCGACGGTGGTCGCCGACTACGTCAGCACTGACTGAGCAAGTATTGGGAGGTCCCTGAGTGTTGCGGAACATTCCCACCCAGCGCGAGGTAACGCGTTGCGGGTGTTACAGGTCGGCGCGGGTGTGCGCCTCATGATCTACCGAGAGGGTCTGCTTCTGGCAGTCCTTCTACAGCGAACTTTGGATTGTTGTGATTCCCCCCCTTCAAGTCAAGCGATCCGTGCGCTTTCTTGACACCCGACAAGTGAAATCGCACCGTTTCGGACTGAAATGCACTGTTATGGTAGCTTTCTGCATGCACAGACTTTCAAGGACCCGACATGCATTGGATGATTCTCGCCGCCGCGCTGGCCATCAGCGCAACCAGCCAGGCCGCTTCGATCTACAAGTGGGTGGATGCCCAGGGCGTGACGCACTTTGATGCCCAGCCCCCCACTGGCCAGCCGGTGCAGGAAATCAATGTGCAGACTCCGCCACCTGCCGCCGCGCCGGGCATGCCTGCGGACGACGGGGCTGCGCAGCAACGCGAGATTGACCAGAAAGTCAAAAGCCAGGTGAAGGCTCAGGAAGCCAAGCGCGCGGAAAATTGCGAGACCCTGCGCACCAATCTTGCGCAGTTGCAAAACAATCCGCGAGTGCGCGAGCAGGTTGGAGGAGAATCAAGGCGCCTTACGGATGAGAACCGCAAGACGCGTATCGAAGAAACCAACAAGGCGATCAGCGAATACTGCCGCTAGAAGCGCGCCGATCAGCGCGCTGCTGTGATCAGCTGGTCGAACCGCGCCAGGTGCGCTTGCAGCTGCCGGGTTTCACTCATGCACCCGGCATAGACCATCTCGGCCATTTCCAGAATGCCGGAAGCATTGGGCAACGGCAGGTCGCGCTCGAGGATGACCTTCATCCGCGGCAGGAAAATCCACTGCAGCCACTGGGCGAACTCCAGGGTATCGACGCTGAACGGTTCCTGACTGGCGAGCGCCTGCTCGCTGGGCGGCGTGGTATCCCACCAGCCCAGCACGCGCAACTCGCGCTCTATCAGCAACAGTTGCTCGGCAACCTCAGGCAAACGTCCGTCCATCAGCGAGCCTTTTGACGAGCCAGGGCAGCACCGGCCGCGTCACCCTGCTTTTCGCGTGACTGAGCGATCAATCCCCACAGACTGGCCTGCAGGCTGGTACGCCCGTTGGCGTAAGTCAGACCACGACGTGCCAGTTGCTCGGCCTGGGCCGCATCGCCCTGAGCCAGACGCACCTGAGCCAGACGATAGAGCACTTGCGGCTCGCGCGGTGCAACCCGCTGCGCACGCTCGAGACTGGACGACGCGCCATTGAGATCGCCACTGGTCTGCTGTTGCTGGGCGGTGGTCAACAATGCCAGTACAGGCCCGTCTAGCTGCTCGTCCTCCGACAGACCGCCACCGCTGGACGGGATCCCGGTCGGGGCAGAAGCGGCCGGCATGCTGTAGCTGTTGTTTGCAGGAGCCTGACTGACCGGGGCCTGGGTGACCGGCGCAGCATCGACAGGCGGAGTGTTGACACTGAACGGCGCCTGACTGGCGGGCGCAGAGTAACTCTGTCCTGCATCGGCGCCACCCGCGCCCGGCACCATAACTACGACGCCCGAGTCCTGCGGCACGGCTTGCGGCTGCTGTTGCACAGGCGCCGTGTTGGTCCGGTAAGTACCGTTACGCGACGCTGCCGCACCTTCGCCATTGGACACCTTGGAGCTCGAATCCACGACCGGAATCGAGCCGCGTTCCACACTGGCGCAGCCATTCAGCAAGGCCAGTGCCGTTAAAGCTGGAATCCACCATTTATTCACTTGAAAACCTCGATTGCCTAGTTCAACCAACCCTTGACCCAGTCCATCACCTCAGTGGCAGGTGCCGGAGCGCCGCCGCATGTCGCGCCGGGCTGGGGCTCACTGCCGCGAATATACGGCATCTGCACGGCATTCGGGCAGCTTGCATCCGACCCCTGACCGGTCTGCGCATCGACCCACGTCTGAACGACGTTGTCCGGCATCGCCATGTCCAGCGGCAGCGGGCCGGCCTTGCGCATGAAACTGGTCCAGACCTGCAGGGCACCGGTGGCACCGGTAAACGGTGTCTTGCCGTTGTCGTCGCGCCCCATCCACACCACCGCCAGCAGGTCCTGACTGAACCCGGCAAACCAGCTGTCACGCGAGTCGTTACTGGTACCGGTCTTGCCCGCCAGATTCAACGAGCTCGGCAATACGTTGTAAACAGATTTGCCCGTACCTTCGCGCATGACCCGCTGCATCGCATTCTGCACCAGGTATATGGCACCCGGATCGAAGCGCTGTTCAATCTGGAACGGATAACGCTTGAGTGGCTCGCCTTCCGCGGTGAGCACGCTGCGAATACCACGCATCGGCGTATTGAACCCGCCGCTGGCGATGGTCTGATACATGGTGGCCACTTCCATCGGACTCAAGCCACCCGCACCCAGCAGCATCGACGGATAGGTCGGCCATTCGCGCGTCACACCCAGTTTGGCCAGTGTCTTGAACACGTTTGGAATGCCCAGTTCAAGACCCAGCTTGGCGGTCGACAGGTTGTAAGAGTGCGCCAGCCCCTGATACAGGAAGATATTGCCGTGTGACTTGTGATCGTAGTTCTGCGGTTTCCATATCTGGCCATCGGCGCCTTTGACCTGGAACAGTTCGTCGGCAATCCAGCTGGTCAAGGTGTACTGGCTTGGCCGCTCAAGTGCCGTCAGGTAGATAGCCGGCTTGACCAGCGAGCCGATCGGACGCACCGCGTCGATCGCCCGGTTGAAGCCCGAGAACCCGGCCTCACGCCCACCGATCAACGCCTGCACTTCGCCGGTTTCAGGATTGGTGACGACCATGGCCGACTCCACTTCATCAGAGCCCTTGCGCCCGGCGAGCTTCTTGAACGTGTCGTCCATGGCCGCCTGGGACTTCATCTGCAGGATCGGATCGAAGCTGGTAAAGATCCGCAGCCCTTCTTCGGTCAGGTCTTCGTCGCGATAGTCTTCGCGCAGCTGACGCTTGACCAGATCGAGGAACGCCGGGAACGAGCTGTCGGCGAGGGTCCCGGTCTTGGTCACACCCAGTGGCATTTTTTTCGCAGCAGCGACTACTTCGGGAGTGGCGACGCCCTGCTGCTCAAACAGGTCGAGCACCAGATTACGACGCTCCAGAGCACGCTCCGGATTGCGCCGCGGGTTGTAGAAGGAAGGCCCCTTGACCAGTCCGACCAGCATCGCCACCTGATGGATTTTCAGCTCGGACAGCGGCTGGCTGAAGAAATACTGGCTGGCCAGACCGAAACCGTGAACGGCGCGCTGGCCGTCCTGCCCGACGAACACTTCGTTGAGATAGGCCTCGAGGATTTCCTGCTTGCTGTAATGAATCTCCAGCAGAACGGCCATCATGGCTTCGGTCAGCTTACGGGTAAGGCTGCGTTCATTGGTCAGGTAGAAGTTCTTGACCAACTGCTGGGTCAGCGTACTGCCGCCCTGGCGCATCTGCCCCTGCGAGGTATTGACCCAGATCGCCCGGGCAATGGACTTGGGCGACACGCCGAAGTGGTGATAGAAATCCCGGTCCTCGACCGCTACCAGCCCGTCGAGCAGATAGGGCGGCGCCTGATCCAGCTTGATCAGGATTCGGTCTTCCAGATTCTTCGGGTACAGGCCGCCGATCAGCAAGGGCTCGAGTCGTGCCACCGCAAGCTTGGCACCATTGCCCGAAGACAGGTCGGCTACATAGTCACCGGAAAAGCGCACGCGCACCTGCTGCGCTGCATCAGTGCCTTCGTAAAACTGAAAGCCACGCGTATTGAGGTCGACGGTATTGCCGTTCACCGCAGCGGCGCCGGGACCATTCGCCACGCTTTCGCGGCGATAGCCCAGAGCGTCGAGTTCGATGAGAAAGTCATCGCGGCTCAGCTTCTGTCCGACGAACAGCTCCAGCGGCCGTGCATAGACCTTGGCCGGGATGGTCCAGCGCTTGCCGGAGAATTTTTCCTGGACGATTGCATCGAGATAAATGGCCAGGCCGCCGAGCAGAACCAGGCCGACAATACCGAGCTTCAACGCCCAGCCCAGCCACTTGTTAAGGCTGCGGGGAGGTTGTTTTTTTGCAGAACGAGAGGTGCGGGATCGAGTCATGGGCGCGGATTATACGCACTTTACCGAGGATCGACAGACGCCCGAGTCAGCGGTTTGCAGCCTCGCGCCAAGCGGCCATAATGGCGGCATCGTGTACTTACATTTTGAACACATTCCTGAAGGATCGACCGTGAGCCAGTCTTTGATTGCTGCCCTGCAGAACCCTGCCCTCTTCCCCCATCCGGTGGAGAGTTTCCAGGTCATCGAAACGCACATTTCCTGGGTGCTGCTGACGGGTCCGTATGCCTACAAATTCAAAAAGCCGATGAACTTCGGCTTTCTGGATTTCACCACGCTGGCCCTGCGCAAGCACTTCTGCGAAGAAGAGTTGCGCCTGAATCAGCGTCTGACCGACGATCTCTACATCGAAGTCCTGCCAATCACTGGCACAGAGGACACGCCGCAACTGGGCGGCGACGGTGAAGCGATCGAATACGCGCTGAAGATGAAACAGTTCTCGCAGGATGGCCTGCTGAGCACGCTGCAGGCCAACGGTGAATTGACGACTGCGCACATCGACGAACTGGCGCGCCAGATTGCCGGTTTTCACCTGACCTCGCCGCAGGTCGGAGCTGAAAGCGAACTGGGCTCGGCTGACAGCGTGATGGCCCCGGTGGTACAGAATTTCGAGCAGATTCGCCCGCTGATCAGCGAAAAATCCGACCTGGCACAGCTTGATGCCCTGCACGCGTGGGCAGAGTCGAGCTTTGCGCGACTCAAGCCGTTGCTGGCCCACCGCAAGGCCGATGGGTTCATCCGTGAGTGCCATGGCGACATTCATCTGGGCAATGCGACGGTGATTGATGGCAAGGTCGTGCTGTTCGACTGCATCGAGTTCAACGAGCCGTTCCGCAAGACCGATGTCTATGCCGACATCGGCTTTCTGGCAATGGACCTTGAAGACCGTGGCCTGAAGTCGCTGTCACGGCGTTTGATCAGTCAGTACCTGGAAGTCACCGGCGACTACGCGGGCCTGGAGCTGTTGAATTTCTACAAGGCCTACCGCGCAATGGTCCGCGCCAAGGTGGCACTGTTTAGCCAGCCGGCCGATGCCGACGGCTTGCAGCGCGCGGCGACGCTTCGTCAGTACCGCAACTATGCCAATCTGGCCGAGAGCTACAGCGCCATCCCTTCACCGTTTCTGACGATCACCCACGGTGTCTCTGCCGTTGGCAAAAGCCACGTGGCGATGCGTCTGGTGGAATCGCTGGGCGCCATCCGCCTGCGCTCGGACGTAGAGCGCAAGCGCCTGTTTGCCGGCCAGGGTCAGGATCTGTATGACGCGCAAGCCAGCAGCACAACCTATGCACGCCTGCATGAGCTGGCCACCGCAACCCTGCGCGCAGGCTTCTCGGTGGTAATCGATGCCACTTACCTCAAGCGCGAGCAGCGCGATGCGGCGGCAAAGATTGCCGAAAACACCGGCGTCCCGTTCCTGATTCTGGATTGCGAAGCACCGCAGGCGGTGATCGCTGGCTGGCTTGCGCAGCGTCAGGCACAGGACAACGACCCCTCTGACGCGACACTGGAAGTCATCGAGGCTCAGCAGGCCAGTCGCGAGCCGCTCGGCGCCGACGAAATCCTGCGCAGCAAGAAGGTTGCAACCAACGTCAGCAGCGATCTGGACAGCCTTATCGACAACCTGCGTCAGCGCCTGCCGGGTCTGTAAAACGACACATGGCCGTTGAGCGGTTAGCGCTTCACGGCCTTACAATGATGGCGATATACTGGCGCCACAATTCCAACGCAATGACATGTCGGAGGCCATCATGAGCCACCCCAAACAGATCGACTCACCGCTTTATATGCTGCTGCGCAAAGATGACGTCGAAGGTTTCAATCAAGAGAAACCGCGAACCGGCACCATCGACATGGTGGGGGGCGACTTCAGGGGGCTGGACCTGCGCGCGCTGGACACCGCCAATATCGACTTCACCGACGCCTATTTTCGCTCTGCCGACCTTCGTGGCCTGGACCTGCGCAATACGCCGATGGAAGGTGCGAGCATCGCTCATGCACAGATTTCAGGCGTGTTCTTCCCGGCTGAACTCTCGGCTGACGAGATTCTGATGTCGGTGAATTTCGGCACGCGCCTGCGCTACCGTACCCACTGATACCGCAAAAACGTTGCAGCCTGCACGCGCAATGCACAGCAGGCTGGCGATGTAGCGCCCTGCTTTCACCCCCTCTTCCCTCGCATGCGCAACCCGCTCGCCACTGAGGCTACGCTGTACTCCGTCACGTTTAATCCATGAATATCCTGCCTGAATCACCCGCAGGCACAGGCACGCGTGCGACCAAAAGAAATGTTGACTTACAAATGAGAATCGTTATGATTATCACATCCGGTCGCGAGACTGGACGGTAGCCTGAAAGACCTTGGTTCGGACTTTCAGATTATCTCCTCATCAGGCTAATCACGGTTTTTGACCCGGCTCTTTGCCGGGTCTTTTTTTGTCCGGCGCAAAGCCATCGATCATTCAAAAGCCATCGCCACCACCATGCGACTCGAGCAGGCCGAGCCTTGCCAGCAAGTCGTCCAGCACGCTGGAGCCGCCCAGCCGAAAGCGCCCGGCGTTGATCCATTGCAGGCCAAATCGCGCGCGGACCAGTGCCATGTAAACACGCGCCTCTTCGAACGTACGGATCCCGCCTGCAACCTTCAGCCCTACTTGCCCGCCTACGTCGGCAATGGACTCCAGCATGATCCGTGCAGCCTGCGGCGTGACATGCCTGGCGGCCTTGCCGGTGCTGGTCTTGATGAAGTCAGCGCCCGAAACAATCGCATCGCGGCAAGCGTCGAGGATCATTTGCGAGTCACGCAAGTCACCGGTTTCAAGCGTCGCTGTAAGCCTCACCTGCCCGGCACACAAGGCCGAACACGCCGAGATCATCGCCAGGCCGGGCTGCCGGTCTCCGCCGAGCAGCGCGCGAAAGGGATACACGACGTCGATTTCATCCGCGCCAGCCATCAGCGCAGCACGTACCTGGGCGAGGACCGACTGAACATTGCTGCTGCCATGAGGGAAATTGACCACGGCGACGACCTTGATATGACGAGCCTGTAAGCGATCCAGCGTGGTGCGCGCCAGACACACGAAACGTTGCTGGACGCTGACCGCTGCAACCGGTCCCACAGGCGTGCATGCGCGCCGACAGATGCCGACAATGCGCTGCTCCGTGTCGTCTGTATTGAGGGCAAACAGCTCAAGCAGCCCGATGACCTGACGCGCCAGCCGCTCATCATCTGCTGTCATCTCTTTCATAGTGTTTCCGCTCTGCAAAACATGAGCGGACGATATACAGCTGCAAGGCTGACAGGTGCGAGCGGCGTACTTAAAGACGAAGGCTACAAAAAGACAGGAAAGAACCGACGCATCCTGTGATGACTTCAACGTAACGCAGCGCATCAATCCGAAGAAAATGCCAGACTTGTCCGATCAGGCATCGACCCGACAACTGGCACCCGAAGAATGGGCCTATGGAGGCTTCTTGATATTCCTTTGCACTTCAAGCCACCTGCCCGAAGCCCACAGCAAAGGCTTCGAGCTGGGCGAACATGCACTGTTTGCCGTGCGTCGTCAGGGCTCGGTGTTTGTCTACAAGAACCGCTGCCCGCATCGCGGCATTCCGCTGGAATGGCAACCCGATCAATTTCTGGACAGCAGTGCAAGCCTGATCCAGTGCGCGACGCATGGGGCGTTGTTTCTGATCGAGAATGGCGAATGCGTTGCCGGGCCTTGCGAAGGTCAATCCCTGACCGTCATCAAAAGCCGTGAAGACGCCGAGGGCATCTGGGTGTCGCTGCATCTGGAGGCCTGACGAAGTCTGAGCCGCCTGTAGCCAGACGCCTCAATCCAGCCCGTGCACCTGCAGGCGCCGGTCGATAAAAATCTCTTCCGACGTCAGTTGCGCACCGTAGGCGAGAATTTGCACACCGGCATCAATGGCTTCACGCAACGCCGCCGCGTAGGCAGGATCAATCTCCTGCGCCGGCCGCACAGCGTCGATACCGGTGAGATTGACGCAATACAACAGCACGGCGCGCACGCCTTCGCGCGCCAGCGTCGCCAGTTCGCGCAGGTGCCGCGCGCCGCGCTGGGTCACCGCATCGGGGAATGCCGCCACGCTGGAACCATCGAATCCCAGAGTGACACTTTTAACTTCCAGATACAGATAGCCATCCGGGTACTCCAGACGAAAGTCCACACGACTTTTTTCCTGTCCGTAAGCCACCTCGCGCTTGAGCGCCGTGAAACCCGTCAGTTCGCTGATGACCCCGGCGCGCAACGCCTCTTCAACCAGCGTATTGGCCCGTCCGGTATTGATACAGGCCAGGCGACCCTGCGGGGTTTCGCTGATTTCCCAAGTGCCCGGCAGTTTGCGCTTGGGGTCATTCGAGCGACTGAACCACACGCGCCCGCCGGGCATCATGCAGTTGAGCATCGAACCGGTGTTAGGGCAGTGAATGGTCAGCAATTCACCGCTATCGGTTTCGATATCAGCGAGAAAGCGCTTGTAACGCACCAGCAGACGACCCTGTTCAAGCTGCGGAGAAAAACGCATCAGACACCCCAGCTACGCAGACCGCGAGCGATTCGCTCGACCGCCTGCTCAAGGCGCGGCAGGCTCTGCGTGTAGGCAAAGCGCACATGGTGCCCGGCCTGAAAACGGCCGAAATCGAGGCCTGGTGTAAAGGCGACGTGCTCGGTTTCCAGAAAGTGCCGGCAAAAGGCAAAGGCATCGCCGCCAAACGCGGAGATGTCGGCATACAAATAAAAGGCCCCTTCCGGCTCGACGGCAATACCGAAACCCAGTTCGCGCAGCGCTGGCAGCAGAAAGTCCCGGCGGCGGCCGAACTCGGCGCGCCGCTGCTCGAGTATGGCCAGTGTCTGCGGCTCAAAGCAGGCAAGCGCGGCATGTTGCGCCATGCTTGGCGCGCTGATGTAGAGGTTCTGGGCCAGCTTTTCCAGATCGGCCACGGCATCCTGTGGCGCGACCAGCCAGCCCAGACGCCACCCGGTCATGCCGAAATACTTTGAAAAACTATTGAGAACGAAAGCGTCGTTATCCACTTCCAGCACACTGCTGGCGTCCACACCGTAGGTCAGGCCGTGATAGATCTCGTCCACCACCAAGTGCCCATTGCGGACTTTCAGTGCCTGAGACAAGGCTGCCAGTTCGTCGCGGCTCAACAGGGTGCCGGTCGGATTGGCCGGTGACGCCACCAGAGCGCCGACACTGTTGTGATTCCAGTGCGTGGCCACCAGCTCGGGGGTCAGTTGATAACGCTGTTGCGGACCGACGGGCACCAGTTGCGCTTCGCCTTCTATCAGGCGCAAAAAGTGGCGATTGCACGGGTAGCCAGGGTCGGCCAGCAACCAGTGCCTGCCCGGATCGACCAGCAGACTGCTGGTCAGCAACAAGGCGCCTGAACCGCCCGGCGTGACCAGAATCCGCTGAGGATCAATGTCGACGCCGTAACGCTGAGCGTAAAACCCGGAAATGGCCTCACGCAGTTGCGGCAGACCGCGCGCGGCGGTGTAGCGCGTCTTGCCGTCTGCCAATGCCGCCTGGCCAGCCTTTATGATGGGCTCTGCAGTGGTGAAATCGGGCTCGCCGATTTCAAGGTGAACCACATCATGACCCGCCGCCTGCAATTCATTGGCACGCGCCAGCAACGCCATGACATGAAAAGGTTCTATGGCGCGACTGCGCGCACTGTAAGGCTGGCTCATGGATATTCCTTTAAAGGGCGGGTGTTAAAACATGATTGTCATCACGGCGCGCCATGATTCTACCCAACCACCCGCCCGACGGTGCATTTGCGGACTGAAAAGCCCGGTCTCCAAACGCTGAATAAAAGAAAGCTACGACGGTGCGCAGCGACTAGAGTTCATTTAGATGCAGGGCAGATGCGAAATGGCCATCTCCATAAGAAGACGGCGTCGTCATGCTCGACAACCGGGAGTAGCGCACTCCGATTTGATCTGGTAAGTTCGCCCGCTTGCAGCTGCAGGGCCGACGGGTGTCGGTGATGGAACAATCCTGCGCAATAGATTAGAAGAGTGAGAGGCGGTCCAGACATGCCCACCCCAGAAAAGCAACAGAACCATCTAATCAGCGGCTTTGAGCCCTACGTGCCAACGAAGGGTGAAGAGTACATGGGCGAGCCGATGCGCGCGCACTTCACCAAGATCCTGAACAAGTGGAAGCAGGACTTGATGCAAGAGGTCGACCGGACGGTAGACCATATGAAGGACGAAGCTGCCAACTTCCCCGACCCGGCAGACCGTGCCAGTCAGGAAGAAGAGTTCAGCCTTGAACTTCGTGCCCGCGATCGCGAACGCAAGTTGATCAAGAAGATCGACAAGACGCTGCAACTGATCAAGGACGAAGAATATGGCTGGTGCGAATCCTGCGGCGTAGAGATCGGCATCCGCCGTCTTGAGGCTCGCCCGACTGCAGACCAGTGCGTCGACTGCAAGACCCTCGCAGAAATCAAGGAAAAACAGGTCGGTAAATGACCTGGGGCCGCCTTTGACTGAAAAGACGCTTCGGCGTCTTTTTTTGTGCCTGTTGAAGCACTATGACAGCGAATCTTGCTCCCACTCCTTGCTCATCGCTGTCCACAGCCCAACTGACTCCCATGCGCTCTTTGATCGCGATGGCACTGACGACGCAGAGTGCGACGTTAGTGACGGCTGAGTCCTGCCACTGATCCGGGGGTAGCCTGGCAGGACGCCAGGCTAGCCGCACCGCGCCATGGATGGCGCGTTGCGGCGACCCCCGGATCAGTGACAGGGCGAAGGAACCCGACGAAGTCGGGCCGGAAACCGGAGCGGGGACTTTGCTCACTTTGGTCCCTCAAAGTGAGTCGCCGAGGGGCGAAAAGGTGACTTGAGTCGAACCCCCAGCCACCTGAAATCGCAGAACCGCCGTGTGACGCAGAGCGTCACGAACTGCATGCCAACGCGGAGCATTGGCACAAGACTCTGCATAACCACCCACTGCGTTCCACTTGCCCGCCCAAGCCCGTCACCCGTAACATCCCGCCCATGAAAAAACCGGCCTATATCGGGCGCTTTGCGCCGACTCCCAGTGGTTACCTGCATTTTGGCTCGCTGGTCGCAGCCCTCGCCTCCTATCTCGATGCACGCGCGGCAGGCGGGCAGTGGCTGTTGCGCATGGAGGATCTCGATCCGCCGCGTGAAGTGGCCGGCGCGCAGGCGGGGATTCTCGAGACACTCGAGCGCTACGGTTTTGAATGGGACGGCCAGATGGTGCGGCAAAGCGAGCGCCATGACGCCTACGCCGAGATCCTCCAGCGCTGGTTCAATCATGGCCTGGCCTACGCCTGCACCTGCTCGCGCAAACAGCTCGAAGGCTTTCAGGGTATTTATCCGGGTTTCTGCCGCAATGCCGGGCATTCGCCAGACAACGCGGCGATCCGCATTCGCGTGCCGGAGCTGGAATATCGTTTCGACGACCGGGTTCAGGGCACCTTCAAAATGCACCTGGGCCGCGAAAGCGGTGACTTTGTGATCCGCAGGCGCGACGGGCTGTATGCCTATCAACTGGCCGTGGTCATTGACGACGCCTGGCAAGGCGTCACCGATATCGTCCGCGGCGCCGACCTGCTCGACTCGACCCCCCGCCAGCTGTACCTGCAGGAACTGCTGGGCCTGCCCCAACCGCGCTACCTGCATGTACCGTTGATCACCCAGCCGGATGGCCACAAGCTGGGCAAGTCCTATCGCTCCCCACCGCTGCCGGCCGATCAGGCGACGCCGCTGCTGCTGCGGGCCTTGCGCGCATTGGGGCAACCGCTCGATACGCACATGGCCGACGGCACTGCACAGGAAGTGCTTGCCTGGGGCATCCGTCACTGGAACGCTGACCTGATACCCCGACTGCGCAATATTGAAGAAGCCCGGATAGACTGATCCAGAGCGGTCGCCACAAACTGCGACGCAAGGATACTTGCAGGTTGCCCGGCATCCGTTAACATGCCGCTCCTCATCTACCAGCGCAGGGAGACCAGATGTACATATACCGGTTGGTTTTGCTTCTGGTGGTCGGCATTTATCTGTTCTCTCCAGCCATCATGGACTGGTGGATCGATGCCACCGGTGCCTGGTATCGGCCCTACATGTTGTGGCTGATCCTGATTGTGGTGACGTTCATTCTGCAGAGCCAGCGAGATGCCGATGAGCTTTAGTCTGACGCAGATGCTGCTGGTCAGCGCCGCCTACCTGCTGGTGCTGTTCGGTGTAGCCTGGGTCAGCGAACACGGCCTGATTCCGCGCTGGATCATTCGTCATCCGCTGACTTACACCCTGTCACTGGGCGTCTACGCCAGCGCCTGGGCGTTTTATGGCACGGTCGGTCTGGCCTATCAGTATGGCTACGGCTTTCTGTCCAGTTATCTGGGGGTATCCGGGGCCTTCCTCCTCGCGCCGGTGCTGCTTTACCCGATCCTCAGAATTACCCGCACCTACCAGCTGTCATCACTGGCCGATCTGTTCGCGTTCCGTTTTCGCAGCACTTGGGCCGGTGCACTGACCACCGTATTTATGCTGATCGGCGTGCTGCCGCTGCTGGCCTTGCAGATTCAGGCGGTCGCCGACTCCATCGGCATTCTGACCCGCGAGCCCGTGCAGGACAGGGTCGCCGTGGCGTTCTGCGCACTGATCACCCTGTTCACGATTTTCTTCGGCTCACGGCACATCGCGACCCGCGAGAAACACGAGGGCCTGGTGTTCGCCATCGCCTTTGAATCGCTGATCAAGCTGATTGCCCTGGGCGGCGTCGGGCTGTATGCCTTGTATGGTGTGTTCGACGGCCCGCAACAACTGGAACTGTGGCTGCTGCAGAACCAGACCGCCCTCGCCTCGCTGCACACGCCTTTGCAGGAAGGCCCGTGGCGCACGCTGCTGCTGGTGTTCTTCGCCTCGGCCATCGTCATGCCGCACATGTATCACATGACCTTCACGGAAAACCTCAATCCGCGCTCGCTGGTCAGCGCCAGTTGGGGTCTGCCGCTGTTTCTGCTGTTGATCAGCCTGGCAGTGCCGTTGATCCTCTGGGCCGGGCTGAAACTTGGCGCCACCACCAGCCCGGAATACTTCACGCTCGGCATCGGTATCGCCGCCAACAGCAAGTCCCTGGCCCTGCTCGCTTACATCGGCGGGCTGTCGGCGGCCAGCGGGCTGATCATCGTCACCACGCTGGCGTTGTCCGGCATGGCACTCAATCACCTGGTGCTGCCGCTGTATCAGCCACCCGCCGAGGGCAATATCTACCGCTGGCTGAAGTGGACACGACGCGGACTGATCGTGGCGATCATCGCGCTGGGTTACGGCTTCTACCTGATGCTCGGCGCGCAGCAGGATCTGGCCAACCTGGGCATCGTCGCCTTCGTTGCAACCCTGCAATTTCTGCCGGGCGTGCTGTCGGTGCTGTACTGGCCGACCGCCAACCGACGCGGCTTCATCGCCGGGCTGCTGGCCGGCATTTCAGTCTGGGCGGTCAGCATGCTGTTGCCGCTGATCGGCAACCTGCAGGGCTTCTACATTCCCTGGCTGAACATGATCTATGTGCTGGACGACACCAGTTGGCACATGGCAGCCATCGCCTCGCTCGCCGCCAACGTGTTGCTGTTCACCCTGATCTCGCTGTTCACCAATGCCAGCCCTGAAGAAGCCGGGGCCGCCGAGGCCTGCGCAGTCGACAACGTGCGCCGCCCGCAACGCCGGGAACTGCACGCGGTGTCGCCGCAGGAGTTCGCCACCCAACTGGCCAAGCCGCTGGGCGCGAAAGCCGCGCAGAAGGAGGTCGAGCAAGCGCTGCGCGATCTCTACCTGCCCTTCGACGAGCGCCGCCCTTATGCCCTGCGTCGCCTGCGCGACCGCATCGAGGCCAACCTGTCCGGGCTGATGGGGCCGAGCGTTGCCCAGGACATGGTGGAAACCTTTCTGCCGTACAAATCAGGCAGCGAAAAATACGTCACCGAAGACATACATTTCATTGAAAGCCGGCTTGAGGACTACCACTCGCGCCTCACCGGCCTTGCCGCCGAACTCGATGCCCTGCGTCGCTACCACCGCCAGACCCTACAGGAGCTGCCGATGGGCGTCTGCTCGCTGGCCGAAGATCAGGAGATCCTGATGTGGAACAGGGCCATGGAAGAATTGACCGGCATCGTCGCGCAGCGTGTGGTCGGCTCGCGACTGGAAACCATTGCCGAGCCGTGGAAGAGCCTGCTGACCGGTTTTACCAGCCTGCCCGATGAGCATTTGCACAAGCAGAAGCTCGGTCTGGACGGCCAGACACGCTGGCTCAATCTGCACAAGGTAGCCATCAACGAGCCTCTGGCGCCGGGCAACAGCGGCCTGGTGGTGCTGGTCGAGGACCTGACCGACACGCAGATGCTCGAAGACAAGCTGGTGCACTCGGAACGCCTGGCAAGCATCGGCCGCCTGGCCGCCGGTGTGGCGCACGAAATCGGTAATCCGATCACCGGCATTGCCTGCCTCGCCCAGAACCTGCGCGAAGAACGTGAAGAAGACGGCGAGCTCAAGGAAATCAGCAGCCAGATCCTCGAACAGACCAAACGCGTATCGCGCATCGTCCAGTCATTGATGAGCTTTGCTCACGCGGGCGCTCATCAGCATAGCGACGAAGCCGTTTGTCTGGCCGTGGTGGCTCAGGATGCTATTGGTCTGCTGGCACTGAACCGGCGCAATTTCGAAGTACACTTCTACAACCTGTGTAACCCCGAGCACTGGGCGGTTGGCGATCCGCAACGGCTGGCGCAGGTGTTGATCAACCTGCTCTCCAACGCCCGCGACGCCTCCCCGGCAGGCAGCGCAGTCAGGGTCAGAAGCGAAGTATCCGAGCACACTGTGGACTTGATCGTCGAAGACGAAGGCAGTGGGATTTCAAAGGCAATCATGGACCGATTGTTCGAGCCGTTCTTCACCACCAAGGATCCTGGCGAGGGAACCGGACTTGGCCTGGCGCTGGTCTATTCCATCGTTGAAGAGCATTATGGACAAATCACCATCGACAGCCCGGCCGATCCCGAGCAGCAGCGTGGAACCCGAATCAGGGTGACCTTGCCACGCCATGTCGACGCGACGTCCACCGCGAACTGAGACCGTCGAGAGAACTGAATCAATGCCGCATATTTTGATCGTCGAAGACGAAACGATTATCCGCTCAGCCCTGCGTCGCCTGCTTGAACGCAACCAGTATGAAGTCAGTGAAGCCGGCTCCGTTCAAGAGGCTCAGGAACGCTTCAGCATCCCGTCGTTCGATCTGATCGTCAGCGACCTGCGCTTGCCCGGCGCACCCGGCACCGAGCTGATCAAGCTCGGCGAGGGCAAACCGGTGCTGATCATGACCAGTTACGCGAGCCTGCGCTCGGCAGTCGATTCGATGAAGATGGGCGCGGTGGACTACATCGCCAAACCCTTCGATCACGATGAAATGCTCCAGGCCGTCTCGCGGATCCTGCGTGATCGGCAGACGGTCAAGCACCTTCAGGACGAACGCGGCGCCACCGCCCGGACCAGCAGCGCTGAAAAAGGCCCGGCACAGAACCACAATGGCGAGATCGGCATCATCGGCTCATGCCCGCCCATGCTGGATCTTTACAGCAAGATCCGCAAAGTCGCCCCGACTGATTCCAACGTCCTGATTCAAGGGGAATCGGGCACCGGTAAGGAACTGGTCGCCCGCGCCCTGCACAACCTCTCACGCCGCGCCAAGGCGCCGATGATCTCCGTCAACTGTGCGGCCATTCCCGAATCGCTGATCGAGTCCGAACTGTTCGGTCATGAAAAAGGCGCGTTCACCGGGGCCAGCGCAGGCCGCGCAGGTCTGGTCGAGGCTGCTGACGGTGGCACGCTGTTTCTCGATGAAATCGGCGAGCTGCCGCTGGAAGCCCAGGCTCGCCTGCTGCGCGTATTGCAGGAAGGCGAGATTCGCCGGGTCGGTTCGGTGCAATCGCAAAAGGTCGACGTACGCCTGATTGCCGCGACCCACCGGGACCTGAAAACGCTGGCCAAAAATGGCGAGTTTCGTGAAGACCTGTTCTATCGTCTGCACGTCATCGCCCTGAAGCTCCCGGCGCTGCGCGAACGTGGCAACGACATCCTGGAAATCGCCCATGCGTTCCTGGTTCGCCAGAGCGGCAAGGTCGGGCGCGACGACCTCAAATTTGCACACGACGCCGAACAAGCGATCCGCCATTACAGCTGGCCGGGTAACGTACGCGAGCTGGAAAACGCTGTGGAACGCTCGGTGATTCTGTGCGAGAACCCGGAAATCACCGCTGACCTGCTGGGCATCGACATCGAGCTCGACGGTCTGGATGACGACGAGTACATGGGCATGGCGCCGTTACCGGGCTCTTCCGGCTCGTCGGGCAACGAGCCCGCCGAAGACCTGTCACTCGAAGACTATTTTCAGCACTTCGTTCTGGAGCATCAGGATCACATGACTGAAACCGAGCTGGCGCGCAAGCTGGGCGTCAGTCGCAAATGTCTGTGGGAACGCCGTCAGCGTCTGGGCATCCCGCGGCGCAAGGGCGTCGCCAGCGAGACATAAAACCGGCCCAGGGCTCTGGCACGCGGTGCGCAGGGCGGGGACAAACTGTTACCTCAAGCGTTTCACGTAACAAAAGCCGGGTCTTACGGTAACGCAGGCCCGGCTTTTTTGTGTGCGCAAAAACGCCCTGCTGCCCGAAAAGCCCCGGTTTACGGGGCCTGGCAAAAGTTGGCACAGCTTCTGCTATATGTTTAGTACAAGAAGAACAACAAGCAGTACGACACCCACAATAAAAACAATACGAATCGACTCACGCATAACAAGAACAACACGGCGGAGGCGCAGCTAACTGATTCTTTTGGAGAGGAGTTGTATTTGGGGCTTGCCCCGCAACCAGGCCGAGAACAACAAAAACTACCCTTAGGTAGCGCCTGAACTGGTTGGATCGAATGATCATTGCAACGCAGCGACCAAAGCAATCCGTTTGCTCTTGACTCCCGACTGGGAGGTTTCACAGACGCAGGTCTCGTGAATGGGCACTCAACAAAAACAAGAAGCCCAGGCAGAAAACAATAATAAAGAGCACACACTTTGGGGGAGCTTCGGCTCCCCCAGTAGCTTCCCCGCCTTGATCCGCGCCATCGTTTACCCTTCCGCGACAGCTTCCTACACCATCCCTCGACTAAATGCTAGAATCCCCGCCCATCATGCGGTCATTCCACGTTTTTGGCCGAATATTCCTTCAAACAGTGCATCCCATGCTGAAGAAGTTGTTCCAGTCATTTCGTTCCCCACTGCGCAAACCGCAGCAACATACGCGCACCACGCCTGAAGTGCTCAACAGCAGCCAACATTCGCTGCAACGCAGTCAGTTCAGCCGCTATGCCGTGAATATCGTCGAGCGCCTGCAGAACGCCGGCTACCAGGCCTATCTGGTCGGTGGCTGCGTACGCGACATGATGCTCAACATCACGCCCAAGGATTTCGACGTCGCCACCAGCGCCACGCCCGAACAGGTGCGTGCCGAATTCCGCAACGCGCGGATCATCGGCCGCCGGTTCAAGCTGGTGCACATCCACTTCGGTCGCGAGATCATCGAAGTGGCGACGTTCCGCGCCAATCATCCCCAGGATGACGAAGAAGAGGACAGCAACCAGTCCTCGCGCAACGAAAGCGGACGCATCCTGCGTGACAACGTATACGGCACGCTTGAAGAAGACGCCCAGCGTCGCGACTTCACGATCAACGCGCTTTACTACGACCCGGTCAGCGAACGCGTCCTGGATTACGCCAATGGCGTGCACGACATCCGCAATCGCCTGATCCGCCTGATCGGCGATCCGGAGCAGCGTTATAAGGAAGACCCGGTGCGCATGCTGCGTGCCGTGCGTTTCGCTGCCAAGCTGGACTTCGGTATCGAGAAGCACAGCGCTCAGCCGATCCGTGCACTGGCGCCGATGCTGCGTGACATTCCGTCGGCACGCCTGTTCGAGGAAGTGCTCAAACTGTTCCTCTCCGGGCATGCCGCCCCCACCTTTGAAATGCTGGTGGACCTGGAACTGTTCGAACCGTTGTTCCCGGCCAGCTCCAAGGCCCTGGAATACAACCCGACCTACACCCATACGCTGATCAGCAATGCGCTGATCAATACCGACCTGCGCATCAAGCAGAACAAGCCGGTCACGCCGGCGTTCCTGTTCGCTGCCCTGCTCTGGCCTGCGCTGCCGGCCAAGGTGCTGCGTGCCCAGGAACGTGGCATGCCGCCGATCGCAGCCATGCAGGAAGCCGCTCACGAACTGATCATCGAACAGTGCCAGCGCATCGCTATCCCCAAGCGCTTCACGCTGCCGATCCGCGAGATCTGGGACATGCAGGAGCGCCTGCCGCGCCGTTCGGGCAAGCGTGCCGACCTGCTGCTCGACAACTCGCGGTTCCGCGCCGGCTACGATTTCCTGCTGTTGCGTGAAACAGCGGGCGAGCAGACCGATGGTCTGGGCCAGTGGTGGACCGATTATCAGGACTGCAACGACAGCGAACGCCGCGACATGATTCGCGACCTGAGCAACAAGCCCGAGGCGGCCGGCACAGCCCCGCGCAAGCGGCGTCGTAACAGCGGCGCCAAACGCAAGCGCAGCACGGGCGAGGCGCAAAGCGGTGAATAAACCGCTGTTGGCCACTGAACGCGTGTACATCGGTCTGGGCAGCAATCTGGCTGACCCTGCCGAGCAATTGCGCAGCGCCCTCAAGGCCATTGCGCAGTTACCCGATTGTCAGTTGAGCGGCGTGTCGTCCTTCTATATCAGCGACTCGCTGCTGCCCGGCCAACCGCGCTTCACCAATGCCGTCGCGGCTGTCGACACCGCTCTGGCGCCCCTGACACTGCTTGATGCGCTACAGGCCATCGAGCTGGACCAGGGCCGTGAACGCCACGAACGCTGGGGGCCACGCACGCTGGACCTCGATATTCTGCTGTTCGGCGACCATCTTATCGATGAGCCACGCCTCAAGGTGCCGCATTACCACATGCAGGCCAGGGCATTCGTGCTGTACCCGCTGGCAGAGCTGGCTCCGGGGCTGACACTGGCCGACGGGCGCCCACTGAATCGTCTGCTCGATGAATGCCCGTTCACAGGTCTTGAGCGTCTGCCCGCCGAGGCATGAAGCCTGTCTGTCACCGCGCCGGTGTAACCGCTCCGACGCACAGGTAACACCTTCAATTGACTTCACGCCCCCTCCTCACGAAGATAGGCCTCCCGCCGCCACACCACAGGCGAACGGGCGCGAAACAGGCCTTTGCAAAACACCGCGACACGACGGTGTGCCTGCTTTTCCAGGATGACTCTCACGCGCTGAACACCCGTCTTCACAGCGCCTGATGGAGGACTTTACATGCCGAACATAACCGTTACGTCGCTGCTGGCCATGAAGCAGAAGGGTGAGAAGATCACCATGCTGACCTGCTACGACGCAACCTTCGCCCACACGGCCTCCCAGGCGGGTGTCGAAGTGCTGCTGATAGGCGACTCGCTGGGCATGGTCCTGCAGGGTCACGACAGCACCCTGCCTGTTACCACCGCTGAAACGGCGTACCACGTTGCCTGTGTGAAACGCGGCAACCAGGGCGCGATGATTCTTGCCGACCTGCCGTTCATGGCCAACGCAACGCTGGAGCAGACCCTGATCAACAGCGCGACGCTGATGCAGGCGGGCGCACACATGATCAAGGTCGAAGGCGCTGCCTGGCTGGCCGAGTCGATCCGTTTGCTGGCCGAGCGCGGCATTCCGGTGTGCGCGCACATGGGCCTGACCCCACAGGCAGTCAACGTGCTGGGCGGCTACAAGGTTCAGGGCCGGCTGGAGGCGCAGGCGCGGCAGATGCGCGCCGATGCCATCGCACTGGAACAGGCAGGCGCAGCGATGATCCTGCTGGAGTGCGTGCCCAGCGAACTGGCCGAGGAAATCACCCAGGCGGTGAAGATCCCGGTCATCGGCATTGGTGCCGGCAGCGCCACCGACGGCCAGGTCCTGGTGCTGCACGACATGCTCGGCCTGTCCATCACCGGGCGCGTGCCCAAGTTCGTGAAAAATTTCATGACCGGTCAGGCCGATATCCAGTCGGCTATCCGGGCCTACGTGGCCGCCGTCAAAGACCTCAGCTTTCCGGCCACTGAACACGGATTCTCGGCATGAACACAGTAAAAACCGTACAGGACCTGCGCGCCGCCGTTGCGCGGGCACGCAGCGAAGGCAAGCGAATCGCGCTGACCCCGACGATGGGCAACCTGCACAGCGGCCACGCCGCGCTGGTCACCAAGGCGGCGCAGCGTGCCGATTTCGTGGTCGCCACTATTTTCGTCAATCCGCTGCAGTTCGGCCCCAACGAAGACCTCGCCACCTACCCTCGCACGCTGGCTGCCGATCAGGAAAAACTCCTGCAGGCCGGCTGCAATCTGCTGTTCACGCCCAGCGTGGAAGAAATGTACCCGCACGGCATGGCCGACCAGACACTGGTCAGCGTGCCGCACCTGTCGCAAGGCCTGTGTGGCGCCAGCCGTCCCGGCCATTTCGAAGGTGTCGCGACCGTGGTCAGCAAGCTGTTCAACATGGTGCAGCCTGACCTGGCGATTTTTGGTGAAAAAGACTTCCAGCAACTGGCCGTGATTCGGGCCATGGTGCGTGATCTGAACATGCCGATCCAGATCATCGGCGAACCGACAGTACGTGCCGACGATGGCCTGGCGCTGTCCTCGCGCAACGGGTATCTGAGCGACGCTCAGCGCGCCGCGGCACCCGCGCTGTATCAGGCGATCCGCCAGACCGCCGACGTGATCAGTGCCGGCGAACAGGATTTCGACGCATTGCTGGCGAGCAAGAAGCAGCAACTAGAGGCTGCCGGTTTTCGCATCGACTATCTGGAGATACGCGATGCCACCAGCCTGCGTCCGGCGACTGCCGACAATCGCGACGTGGTCATCCTCGCAGCGGCATTCCTGGGCAAAACCCGCTTGATCGACAACCTGCACCTGACCAGAAGCTGACAGGATGTGCACCGGCAATGAACTAAGGCACACCGGCAATGCCATACCGGTACAGGTTGCCTGAACCACAACCGGCAGTGTTCGAGACAAAACCCCGGTTGCCTGTGTGCGAAAAAGTACCGGGGTCATGTAAGGCGAGGCGCAGACAAACAGGTACGCGAAGGGTAGTCTGCGATGTGTAGCCCGTGAGAAAGCTTGCGACCTCGCTCCAAGAATATCCAAAGACAGAACCAGTTAAAGGAAACCCGCAGCGATGGCGTACTACCGCACTCCTTCCGATGTGACCGCTCTGCCCGCCTGGCAAGCGTTGAACAAACACCGCCAGGCCATGCAGAACTTCAGCATGCGCGAAGCGTTCAACACCGACCCGCAGCGCTTCAGCCAATTCACCCTCAGCAGCGCCGGTCTGTTTCTCGATTATTCCAAAAACCTGATCACCACCGAGACCCGCGACCTGTTGGTCAGTCTGGCGGGTGAAGTGGGCCTCAAGGACGCGATCAAGGCTCAGTATGATGGCGAGCTGGTCAACTCATCCGAAGGCCGCCCTGCCCTGCACACCGCTCTGCGCCGCCCGGTCGGCGACAAGTTGAAAGTCAATGGCGTCGATGTGATGCCGGACGTACACCGCGTACTCAATCAGATGACCGAACTGGTCGGCCGCATCCATGACGGCCTGTGGCGCGGTTATACCGAAAAACCGATCACCGACGTGGTGAACATCGGCATCGGCGGCTCGTTCCTCGGCCCGGAGCTGGTCTCCGAAGCGCTGGTGGCCTACGCGCACAAAGGTGTCCGCTGCCATTACCTGGCCAACATCGACGGCAGCGAGTTCCATGAGCTGTCGATGAAGATTCGTGCCGAGACCACGCTGTTCATCGTCTCGTCGAAATCCTTCAATACGCTGGAAACCCTGAAAAACGCGCAGGCTGCACGCGCCTGGTACCTGGCGCAGGGCGGCTCGGAAGTCGAACTGCATCGCCACTTCATCGCGGTGTCCAGCAACAACGCGGCGGCCGTGGCCTTCGGCATCCGTGAAGAAAACATTTTCCCGATGTGGGACTGGGTCGGCGGTCGCTATTCGCTGTGGTCGGCCATCGGTCTGCCTATCGCGCTGGCCATCGGCATGTCCAACTTCAAGGAATTGCTGTCCGGTGCCTACACCATGGACCAGCATTTCCAGAGCGCGCCTTTCGAGCAGAACATGCCGGTGTTGCTGGGCTTGCTGGGCGTCTGGTACGGCAATTTCTGGGGCGCACAAAGCCACGCGATCCTGCCGTACGACCACTACCTGCGCAACATCACCAAGCACTTGCAACAACTGGACATGGAATCCAACGGCAAGAGCGTCCGTCAGGACGGTACGCCGACCTCGACCGACACCGGGCCGGTGATCTGGGGCGGCGTGGGTGCCAACGGTCAGCACGCTTACCACCAGTTGCTGCACCAGGGCACGCAGATGATTCCGGCCGACTTCATTGTGCCGATCGTCAGCTTCAACCCGGTTGCTGACCATCACCAGTGGCTGTACGCCAACTGTCTGTCGCAGAGCCAGGCACTGATGATGGGCAAGACCCGCGCAGAAGCCGAAGCAGAACTGCGCGAGAAGGGTATGGACGAGCAAGAGGTGCAGAAGCTGGCACCGCACAAGGTCATCCCCGGCAACCGTCCGAGCAACACGCTGGTGGTCGAGCGCATCAGCCCGCGTCGTCTTGGCGCGCTGGTGGCCATGTATGAACACAAGGTGTTCGTGCAGAGCGTGATCTGGGGCACCAACGCCTTTGACCAATGGGGTGTGGAGCTGGGCAAGGAAATGGGCAAGGCGGTGTACCAGCGTCTGACCGGCGGCACCGAAGAGCCGGCTGACGATGCATCGACCCAAGGCCTGATCAACTACTTCCGCGGCCGTCACCGCGGCTGATTGTTTCCCTCTCGTTCCCACGCTCTGCGCTCAGCGTTACGCAGAAGTCTTGATGAGTAGGGGAAACGGGGCTTTTGTAGGAGCGACCGGGGCGGCGATCCGCCTTGTTCGCGAAGGCGTTATGTCAGACGCAGAAACTTCTGCGGCTGCACAGGGCCCTTTCGCGAACAAGTTCGCTCCCACGCCCTGCGGGCAGAAGCCCTGTACATCATCAGCGGATGTACGCTCTCCTTGTAGGAGCGAACTTGTTCGCGAAAGCTTTATTTCGAGTGATACATCTTTAGCGGATGTACCGGCCCTTTCGCAAGCAAGCGAAGGGTCGCACGGTCCGTTACCACAAAAGTCTCTTTGCCGTACTTCCCTCCCAGATGCCCGAGCCCGACATGGAATTCATCCGCACCCGCATCGAAACCCAGGTCATCAGCCTTACCGGCCTGGCCCTGGGTCAACTGGATCTGGAGACCCCCAAGGGCGACCCGGGTCTGTTTGGCCCTCAGGCGGTGTGCTGGAAGGTGCATGGCGATTTCACCAGCATGCTGGTCGGCGGCATCAGCGCATTGATGCTGCAGGCGTTGCACCCGCTGGCACTGGCGGGCATCTGGGACCACTCCAACTTTCGTCAGGACATGCTCGGCCGCCTGCGGCGCACCGGGCAGTTTCTGTCCGGCACCACCTACGGCTCTACGCGGGATGCCAACTGGCTGATCGACAAGGTCCGCAACATTCACCTGAACATTGTCGGCACCGCGCCCGATGGCCGGCCGTATGCCGCCAGCGACCCGGATTTGCTGACCTGGGTGCATGTGGCCGAAGTCAGCAGCTTCCTCGCAGCGCATGTGCGCTATCTCAACCCGGACATGTCGCTCGCCGATCAGGACGCGTACTACGCGGAAACGGCGCTGGTCGCCGAGCGACTCGGCGCGCGCAACGTTCCGCGCTCCCGTCAGGCCATTGCTGACTATCTGGCCGACATACGCGGCCAACTGGTCTGTGACGCGCGCAGCCGCGAAGTGCTGCGCCTGCTGCTCGATGCGCCCGCACCCAACTGGCTGGCCAAGCCTTTTGGCGTGTTGATGATGCGCGCCGGTATCGAGCTGCTGCCGGACTGGGCCAGCGACATGCTCGACGTCACGCAAAGCCCCTTCAAGCGCCGGATGATCCGCCTGGGCGTCAACAATACTGCGCCCATTCTGCGCTGGGCCGTGCGCGACGGATCGGCGCAACGAGCCAGACGCCGCATGGGCGTTTGAACGTGACATGAAGGTTTTCGGCAAACCGTGACCGGGCGGTTCACGGTTGGAACCTGCCTGCCTATCTGTGCCACCATGAGTACTCAATAACAATGAGGATCAGCACCATGCACGACGTCGTTATCGTCGCCGCCACGCGTACCGCTGTGGGCAGTTTTCAGGGCTCACTGGCCTCTGTCGCCGCAGTCGACCTCGGCGCAGCGGTCATTCGTCAACTGCTTGCCCGCACCGGCGTGGACGGCGCGCAGGTCGATGAGGTCATCATGGGTCAGGTGCTGACCGCAGGCGCTGGTCAGAACCCCGCGCGGCAGGCAGCCATCAAGGCCGGCCTGCCCTTCTCGGTGCCGGCCATGACCCTGAACAAGGTCTGCGGCTCCGGCCTCAAGGCCCTGCACCTGGCGACCCAGGCGATTCGTTGCGGCGACGCCGAGATCATCATCGCCGGTGGCCAGGAAAACATGAGCCTGTCCAACTACGTGCTGCCGGGCGCGCGCACCGGATTGCGCATGGGCCACGCCAGCATGGTCGATACGATGATCACTGACGGCCTGTGGGATGCATTCAATGATTACCACATGGGCATCACTGCCGAGAACCTCGCGCAGCAGTACGACATCAGCCGTGAAGCCCAGGATGAGTTCGCCGCTTTGTCTCAGCAGAAGGCGATGGCTGCGATTGAAGCCGGACGCTTCGTCGATGAGATCACCCCGATCCTGATCCCGCAGCGCAAGGGTGATCCGCTGTCCTTCGCAACAGACGAGCAGCCCCGCGCCGGCACCACTGCCGAGACGCTGGCCAAGCTCAAGCCCGCGTTCAAAAAGGACGGTACGGTCACCGCCGGCAATGCCTCTTCGCTGAACGACGGAGCGGCCGCCGTGATGCTGATGAGTGCCGCTAAAGCCGAGCAACTGGGCCTGCCGGTGCTGGCGCGCATTGCCGGGTATGCCAACGCCGGTGTCGACCCGGCCATCATGGGCATCGGGCCGGTCAGTGCCACACGTCGCTGCCTGGACAAGGCTGGCTGGTCGCTGGCCGAGCTGGACCTGATCGAAGCCAACGAAGCCTTCGCTGCACAGTCCCTGTCGGTCGGCAAGGAGCTGGGGCTGGATCCGCAAAAGCTCAACGTGAACGGTGGCGCTATCGCTCTTGGTCACCCGATTGGCGCGTCGGGCTGCCGCGTGCTGGTGACACTGCTGCACGAGATGATCAGGCGCGATGTGAAGAAGGGCCTGGCCACGCTGTGCATCGGTGGTGGTCAGGGGGTTGCTCTGGCACTCGAACGCTAGAGCAGGAAGAAGGCGCGGGGCAGCCCGCGCCTTGCATCATCAGGCAGCTGCGGGCGCCACTTCCATGTCAGCGGGCTCCGGGCGCTTGATCAGCGCGTAGATCACGCCGGTCAGCACACTACCGGCGATGATCGCCACCAGATAAAGCAGCGCATGGTTGATGGCGTTGGGGATCAGCATCACGAACAGGCCGCCATGCGGTGCCATCAGCTTGCAGCCGAAGTACATCGACAGCGCACCGGTCAGCGCGCCACCCACGACACTGGCCGGAATCACCCGCAACGGGTCCTTGGCGGCAAAGGGAATGGCACCTTCCGAAATGAAGCACAGCCCCAGCACGAACGCCGCCTTGCCGGCCTCACGCTCGCTCTGGGCGAACTTGCGGCGAGCCAGGATCGTAGCGATGCCCATACCGATGGGTGGCACCATACCCGCAGCCATGGCGGTGGCCATCGGCGCGTAGCTCTGGGACGCCAGCAAACCGACCGAGAACGCGTAGGACGCCTTGTTGATCGGCCCACCGAGGTCGACGCACATCATTGCGCCCAGCACCACACCCAACAGGATCGCATTGGTGGTGCCCATGCTGTCGAGGAAGTGCGTCAACGCTTCGAGCATGCCAGCAACCGGCTTGCCGACCACGTAGATCATCACCAGACCGGTGAACAGGCTCGACAGCAACGGGATGATCAGAATCGGCTTGAGCGCCTCGACGCTGGCCGGCAGACGTGCGTAGCGGTTGATCGCCGCAGCGCTGTAACCAGCCAGAAAGCCCGCGACGATACCGCCGATGAACCCGGCCCCCAGCGTACTCGCCAACAGGCCACCGATCATGCCGGGGGCCAGCCCCGGACGGTCAGCAATCGAATAGGCGATGTACCCGGCCAGCAACGGCACCATCAGTTTGAACGCTGCTTCCCCGCCAATCTGCATCAGTGCCGCAGCCAGCGTACCCGGCTCCTTGAACGCGGTGATACCGAATACGAAGGAAAGAGCGATCAACAGCCCGCCCGCCACGACCATCGGCAGCATGAACGACACGCCGGTCAGCAGGTGTTTGTAGACGCCCGCCTTCTCTTGTCTGGCAGGTGACTTGGCGGCGGCCTCATCGGACTCCACCTGCCCTTCCGCCAGGGCTTTTTTCAGAGTCGCTTCGGACTGCTTGAGCGCGATCCCGGTGCCGCAACGGTAGATCTTCTTGCCGGCAAAGCGGTCGGTGTTGACTTCGATATCCGCCGCCAGCAGCACCACATCGGCATCGGCGATGGCCTTGGCGCTGAGCGGGTTACGCGCGCCTACCGAGCCCTGGGTTTCGACTTGCAGGTCGTAATTCAGACGCTTGGCAGCCTGCTGGATCGCTTCGGCCGCCATGAACGTGTGGGCTACACCGGTCGGACAAGCCGTGATTGCAACGATGCGCGGTTGCCCGCCGCTGCCACCGCTTGCCTGAGGCGCCGCTGCTTCGGACGCTGCATGCACCTGCGCTTCTCGCTCGGCGCGCTGCAGAAAGCTGTCGACATCCTGCAACGCATGCGCAGGTGAATCCTGAAACAGGCGCTTGCCGACAAAGCGGCTCAAGTCCACAGGACCGGTATTGACCACCAGGACAAGATCGGCAGCTTCGATGTCCTCGGCGGACAACTGCTGATCGGCCTTGTTGGGATCGATGATTTCGACGCTGGTTTCCCAGCCTTGGCGCAGGGCCGCCGCTTCGAGCAATCGTGCGCTGAGTACGCTGCTGACCTTGCCGTTCGGGCAGGCCGTAACTATGGCTAACTTCATGACGATCCTCTCTTATTGTTCTGAAAGGCTGCGTACAGTGACGCCGCCTTCAAGCCGTTTGAGTTGCGCGGCATCGGTAATACCGAAACCGATCTGGGTCACCGCCATGGCGGCAATCGCTGTGGCAGTGCGCAAGGTCTTGTGCGGCTCTTGGCCACTGATCAAGCCGTGCACCATGCCCGCCAAAAGCGAGTCGCCCGCACCGACCGTACTGGCCACGGTGACCTTGGGCGGCAGCGAATGCAGCGCCACGCTCGGGCTGAACCAGTGCACGCCTTCGGAGCCTTGAGAGATCACCACATGCTCGATGCCCTGCGCCTGCAAACGCGCAGCCGCCTCGGCTTGCGCCGCGATGGAGATGATCGGAGCGTCGAGCGCATCAGCCAGCTCTTCAGTATTGGGTTTGATCAGCCAGGGCCCGGCCTTCAGACCCGCGCGCAAGGCCAGACCACTGCTGTCCAGCGCCACTTTCAGACCGAGGTCCTTGAGCATCAGCAGCAGTTTTTGCAGCCACTCCGGGGTGACGCCGCGCGGCAGACTGCCCGCCACGACCACCACGTCGAAACCCTGTGCGATCTGTTCGACGCGGGTAAACAGCGCCTGCTGCGCCTCTTCACTGACCTGCGGCCCCGGGCCGTTCAGGTCGGTGATACGGCCACTGCCTTCGGCCAGCTTGATATTGCTGCGCGTTTCGCCCGGCACCCGGACAAACTCGTCGACGAACTGACGACGCTCGAATAACGCTTCGAACGCTTGCTGATTGTCGACGCCGAGAAAGCCGGCAACGGTCAGGTCATGGCCCAGGTCAGCCAGCACCTGCGCCACATTCAGGCCTTTGCCCGCGGCGTGAGTGAGCATCGCCGTGCTGCGGTTGACCTGGCCCAGCTCCAACTGCCCCAACTGCACAGTCAGGTCCAGCGCCGGGTTCATGGTCAGGGTAAGAATCTTCGCCATTACACAGCCTCCACAAGCGCGCGGACTTCGGCGGCGCTGCCCGCCGTCAGCGCATTTTGCGCCAGTTCCCGAGCGCTGCTCAGGGTCAGTTCACGCACGCAAGCCTTGACCTCGCCAATGCTGCGCGCCGAGACACTCAATTCATCCACGCCCAGGCCGACCAGAATCGGCACCGCCAGCGGGTCTGCAGCGAGTTCGCCGCACACGCCCACCCATTTGCCGTTGGCATGCGCTGCGCGTACGGTCATGTCGATCAGTTGCAGCACCGACGGGTGCAGCCCGTCAGCCTGGGCCGACAGTGTCGGGTGGCCGCGGTCGATGGCCATGGTGTATTGCGTCAGGTCATTGGTGCCGATGCTGAAGAAGTCCACCTCCTTCGCCAGCACCGGGGCGATCAGCGCAGCCGATGGCACTTCGATCATGATCCCCAGTTGCAGGTCGCTGACCGGAATTTCCTCGCGCAGGCGCTGGGTCATGTCCCGCGCCTGACGCCACTCTTCGAGCGTGCCGATCATTGGGAACATGATGCGCAGCGGGCCGCTGTCTGCCGAACGCAACAGGGCGCGAAGCTGGCTTTCCATGACATCAGGACGCTGCAGGGTAAGACGGATACCGCGGACGCCGAGGAACGGGTTTTCCTCTTTGGCGATCGGCCAGTAAGGCAGCGGCTTGTCGCCACCGACGTCCAGGGTACGCACCACCAGCGGACGCCCGCCCAGATCGGTCAGCACGCGGCGGTATTCAGCTTCCTGCGTGGCTTCATCCGGCGCCTGGGAATGCGCCATGAACAGCAGCTCGGTGCGCAGCAGACCGACGCCTTCCGCGCCCTGCTCCACGGCAGCCGGTGTGCCGGTGCTGTCGCCGATATTGGCGAAGACTTCGACGGCATGACCATCGCGCGTCACAGCGGGCTCCATGCGCGCTGCGGCGGCCGCCTTGAGACGTTGCTCACGCGCGTCACGGTCCTGTACTGCGCGCTGCAGGGTCGCCTCGTCAGGCGCGACGGTCAGCCGTCCGCGCTGGCTGTCGAGCAGCAGTACGGTGCCCGGCTTGAGCAGCAGCACTTCATCACCGGCCCCGACCAGCGCGGGAATGCCCAGCGCACGCGCCACGATGGCACTGTGCGCGGTGGCACCGCCGCGTGCGGTAAGAATGCCGGCGACCTGCGCCGGGTCGAGACGGGCAACGTCGGACGGGCCGACTTCATCCATTACCAGAATGTAGGGTTCGTCCGGAGCTGCAACGGTTTCGACGCCACAGATCTGCGCCAGCACGCGGCGACCGACGTCACGCAGGTCTGCGGCGCGCTCGGCCAGCAGTGCGTCCTGCAGTTGTTCCTGCTGAACCGCAGCGGTCTCGATAACCGTGGCCCAGGCCGCGGCCGCGCTTTCGTCGTTGTTGAGGCGCGCTTCGACTTCGCTGGTCAGTTCCGGGTCTTCAAGCATCTCCTGGTGGGTGATGAAGATTTCCCGGATGGCCTTGGACTTGCTGCGCTGAATAAGATTCTCGATATCGCTGCGCACCTCGCCGATCGCCTTGTGCAGGCGCTCGCGCTCGGCAGCCACCGACTCGCCCCGCTGGGGATAATCGAAGCTTTGCAGCACTTGAACGTGGGCCGGCCCCATGGCAATCCCCGGTGAAGCAGACACAGCCTGCAACACGCTGCCTGCTGGCGGAGCGCTGAGCGGTTTGGCAGCAGCCGTGGCAGGCGCTGGCGCAGCCTCGGTCTGCGAGACGGCGGGCAAGGGTTCGACTTCCTCGCCCAGACCTTGCTCAACGGCGGCGATCAGGGCTGGCAGTGCGTCGTCGGCGATGGTCGGCTCGGCAATGAATTCCAGCGTCTGACCACGGCGGGCGCCGAGGCTGAGCAGCTTGCTCAGGCTCTTGGCCGACACGGCGGCCTCGCCGGTTTCCAGCACGCGCATGCGGATCTCGCCGTCAAACTCCTTGGCCAGCTGCGCCAGTATCTTCGCCGGGCGAGCGTGCAAGCCATGGGCGTTGGCCAGTTGAATCTGCCGGGTCGGCCACTCGGCTGGCAGTTCGCCGCCCAGCGCTTCGAGCACGGCGCGGCTGTTGGTGGCATGACCCAACTCGTGGCCGCGGCCTTCGATCAGCAACAGGCACAGACGCTCGAGCAGCGCCTGATGCGCCTCACCGAGGCTGGCCAGGCAGAACAGTCCGGTCAGCGGCTGGCCCAGATAACGCATGGGTTTGTCGGGGGTGACGAACGCCAGACCGGGACGCTTGACGGTTTGCTCGCTGTGCAGCCACCAAAGGCCATCACCCAGCGACAAGGCTTCCACTTGCTGGAGCACGGCGGCAAAACCGTTACTCACGCAGTCGGCCTTGCGCAACAGGCGTGCGCCGCGCCAGACCAGTTCTTCAAAATCGTCGGCCGATACGCCGAGGCTGATCATCTGTGCGTCGAGCGCCAGTTCCTGCGGAGCGCCCTGCAATAGTTTGAGCAGGTCTTCCGGGGTCTTCGCTTCGCGCAGTGCCTGGCCAAGATCCTCTTCACCCAATGCGCGCGTCAGCAGTTGCAGCAGGCGCAAGTGCTCGTCGGATTTGGCAGCGATACCAATCGCCAGGTAAACCATTTGTCCGTCGCCCCAGTCCACCCCTTCGGGGAACTGCATCAGACGCACACCGGTGGTAAACACCAGGTCGCGGGTTTCGGGTGTACCGTGTGGGATGGCGATGCCCTGACCGAGGAAGGTCGAGCCTTGCTGCTCACGGTTCATCAGCCCGGTGAGGTAGCCCTCGGCAACCAGACCATCAGCGACCAGGTGGTCGGCAATCAGCTTAAGTGCGGCAGTTTTATCCACAGCCGACTGGGCCATGGATATTTGCTCCAGAGTGAGTTCGAGCATTGCCTTGACTCCTGTGCAGCGCCAAGGCGCCACCTGATTCTTGTTTTAATGGCGATCATGTGATCGACAGCGTAGGGGGGATGAAGGTGATATCTGTCCGAGCATCGTATCGGACATCACTTTCATCTCGATTGCAGCAGACAACAGGCGTGCTGAATCGTTTAATCTAGAATTGCCCGGCACGTTACTCGATTCTGGGGATTCATTGAAGCCCGGACGGTGCGATCACTGTGGGACAATTCCTAAAATACGTGAAGTACTTGGGAATTTCCTACGGTCTGGTGTAAAGATCAGCGCCATGAAAAAAATAACTCGATTGTCCTGAGCCGCGTACCTAATAAAAGGAAATTCCGGGGTGAAACTGAGCGATATCGCACGTCTGGCAGGTGTTTCTGTCACTACGGCCAGTTACGTCATCAATGGCAAGGCCGAAAAACAGCGTATCAGCCCGGCAACGGTCGAGCGTGTCAAAGCCGTGGTCGAGCAGCACGACTTCCGGCCCAACCCGCAAGCGGCGGGCCTGCGCAGCCGTCATAGCAAGACACTGGGCTTTATCCTGCCCGACCTGGAAAACCCCAGCTATGCGCGTATCGCCAAATTGCTCGAGCAAGGCGCGCGTAGACTCGGTTATCAACTCCTTATCGCCAGTTCCGATGACGACCCCGCCAGCGAGCTGCAGCTTCTGCAGCTGTTCCGTGCACGCCGTTGTGATGCACTGCTGGTCGCCAGTTGCCTGCCGACCGGTGACGACAGCTACCGCGAATTGCAGCTCAAGGGCACGCCGATCATCGCCATCGACCGGGAAATGAATCCCGAGTTTTTCTGCTCGGTGGTCAGCGACGACCACGACGCCTGTCAGCAACTGACCCACAGCCTCCTGCAAACCCGACCGCGACACATCGCCCTGATCAGCGCACGTCCTGAACTGAGCATCAGTCGCGCGCGTGCCGCCGGCTTCGAACACGCACTCGACGGGTTTACCGGAGCCACCATCATCGAGCACGGCGAAGCGTTCAGCCGCCAGTGTGGTCAGCGTTTGATGACCGAGATGCTACAGCGCCAGGGACATCTTCCGGACGCGTTGATCACCACGTCCTACGTGCTGCTGCAAGGCGTGTTCGATGTACTGCAAAGCCAGGCACTGCAATCAACCCAATTGCATCTGGGCACTTTCGGCGATACTCAATTGCTGGATTTCCTGCCGCTGCCCGTCAACGCCATGGCCCAGCAACACCAGTTGATCGCCGACAAAGCCCTGCAACTGGCGCTGACGGCTATCGAGAAGGATGACTACCAGCCAGGCGTGCATGCAATTGCCAGGGCCTTCAAGCAACGTATTCACGAGGCGTGAAGGTGACGCTGATCGATACCCACACCCACCTGGATTTTCCGGATTTCGATGCCGACCGCGCTCAAGTGCTGGACAACTGTCTGGCGCTCGGCGTGCAGCGCATGGTGGTGCTCGGGGTGTATCAGCGTAACTGGCAGCGGCTTTGGGAACTGACCGAGGCCAACCCCGCCCTGCACGCAGCGTTCGGCATGCATCCGGTGTACATCGATGAGCACCGCACTGCACACCTGACCGAGCTGGGCGACTGGCTGACGCGCCTGCAAGGCCATCCGCAGCTGTGTGCGGTAGGTGAGATCGGTCTGGATTATTACGTCGAGCAGCCGGACAAGGTGCGTCAGCAGGCGCTCTTTGACGCGCAATTGCAGCTGGCGAACGACTTCAACCTGCCCGCCTTGCTGCACGTGCGACGCAGCCATGCCGATGTGATCGCGACGCTCAAGCGCCACAAGCCACAGCGCAGCGGCATCATTCATGCGTTTGCCGGAAGCCGCGAAGAAGCGCGCGAATACATCAGGCTGGGGTTCAAACTGGGTCTGGGCGGAGCCGCGACCTGGCCGCAGGCTTTGCGCATGCATCGGGTCATCGCCGAACTGCCGCTGGACAGCGTGGTGCTGGAAACCGACTCACCGGACATGGCGCCCGCCATGCACCCCTATCAGCGCAACAGCCCGCAGCATTTGCCCGACATTTGCGAGGCCCTCGCGGGGCTGATGAAGATCAGCCCCGAGCGCCTGGCCCAGGCGAGCACGGACAATGCCTGCGAACTGTTCGACTGGCCTCGCCTGTCACACACCTGATGTCACATGCCTGAGCCTGCGCGGCCAGTATCGAATCAGAGCAGAAGGGTCCACAGGGCGAACCCCGCGTACCAGACCACCGCAGCACGTACCAGCAGCTCCCAGAGCATGTCGAGGCCGGTAACGCCCTGCGCGCCCATCATCGGCGGCGGAACCTCGCTGGCGGCGCAGCCGACGCGCGTGATCAGTTGTGCAGCACTGATGTTCCAGTTCAGCAGCTCATGCAGCATCACCCGGGTGACCGCCACAAAATTGCCGACCAATGCGAAGCTGGCGGCGAGCAACCTGACCGGTACCCAGTCGAACGCATGGCGCAACTGCCCTGCGCGTTCCACCAGTGCGGGTGTCTTGCCGTGCTCGACAGCAAGTGCCAACAGCCTGTAGGCCAGCGCAGCCACCGGGCCGAGTACGAAGTACCAGAAAATCACGGCGAAGAAACTCTGAAACGCCTGCCAGAGCAGGTAGCCCTGCACACCCTGCAGCAATTGCTCGCTGTTGTCCGCCTGCACGCCCATGTCGCGCTCGGCCACATGCACCGCCGCCTGCACATCGCCACGTCGGCAGGCATCGCGAAACGGCCCGAGCACCGCAATCAGGTCAACCCGGCCAAGGCTGTAGATCAACACCAGCAGGTGAATGGGCAGAAGCAGCCAGCCATAGGCCACCGAGCCGATGATGGTCAGCGCCAGTTGCAGGATCAGCACGGGCACAAGCACCAGCAGCGCCAGCATTACCCACGGACGTGTCGAGGTCCGCGGGCTGGCCTCGAGTTTTGCCAGTTCTTTCAGCCACGGTCCGTCACGCTGAACGCGCTGACGCAGCGCAGAAAACTTTTCGATAAGAACGGCCAGCAGTAGCACCAGAAAACTCATTGTTCGTCCCTCACATCAATCCAGCAAAGCCGCTCGAAACCTGGCCCAGTCAAAACAGGGCCCAGGATCAGTCTTGCGTCCCGGCGCCACGTCACTGTGACCACAGATACGCTGGGGGGTGATCGCCTCGAACGCCTGACGCAACTGTCGCGTCAGGTCGATCAGCGCGTCGTATTGTGCATCGGTGAAAGGCTGGTCATCCGTCCCCTCCAGTTCGATGCCGACAGAAAAGTCATTACACCCCTCCCGGCCCTGAAAACTGGAAACACCGGCGTGCCACGCACGATCAAGACAAGAGACGAACTGAATGACCTCGCCATCACGTTCGATCAGAAAATGCGCTGAAACACGCAGATCGGCAATCCCCACAAAGTAGGGATGCTCGTCGATGTCGAGCTGGTTTTGAAAGAAAGCCTGCACCTTGCCGGTCTTGAACTGCGCTGGCGGCAGGCTGATGTTGTGGATAACCAGCAGCGAGATCTCGCCTTCGGGTCGCGCATTGAAGTTGGGCGAGGGGCAATGCTGCACGCCGTCGCACCAGCCGCTTGCGGAGTCCAGTTGCATGAATGCTCCTTGAACGGGGGAAAATAAGTAGCGCTGATTATGCCCGTGGCAGGAGCCGATGTGGGGGCTTGGGTACGGATCCGCAATGTAGGAAACACACTGTAGACAGCAAGGAACCTTGGCTCAGCGGCGTGGACTGCAAGCCGACGCGGGGCGTCGGCACCTTAGTCAAACAGGTGCCTGGCGACAGGCACAGCCGCCGATCAGGCGCCCTTGAGCTTGCGCAGATTGCTGATGACAGACTCCAGGGCCCGGTCGAAGAGCAGCGCGTCGTCGAGAATACGTACCGCGCCGCGACGAAATTCGACGGCAAGGCCGGTGCGGGTCTTTTCCAGAACCTTCATGCCGGTACGATTGACGAACACATAACGCCCGGTCGGCTCGACAATCGCGGTCAATTTACAACGCAGCTTGTGCTCTTCATCTTCCTGAATCTCGACCCAGCAACCGACCCGCAGCTTGTCGACCATCTGCAGGCCTGCGTCATCGTCAGGTAACTGGACCACCGGCTCATTGAGCATCTGCTCTTCAGGGGTGATGAGGACGATTTCTTCAACCACCGCCATCATCGGCGGGCCTTCGACGGCCTGGCCGTCTGCCTGCGCAGTATCGCCTTGCGCGGTGCCACCCTCGCCTTCCTGCAAGCGCGAGAAGTGCTGGAACGCCTGGACGTGCAGCGACTCCAGCTGGCTGAAAAAATCGCTGGTGGCAAACGGGTCGAACGCGGCACTGGTCAAACCGTCACGCAGCGACTTGAGCAGTCCCGGCACCAGATCCAGCAGGCGCTGCAGGGCGTGCGGGTCATCATGCAGCTCGACGCTCCAGATCAACTCGTCCATGGTCTCCAGCCCGGCCTGCCACTCGCTGGACTCCTCGCCATGCTTGAGGCAGGTCAGCAGCAGGACCTTGCTCCAGGCCTCCTGCAACAGCCGCACAACAACCTCAGGCAAGGTTTTGCCCAGCAGGCGCTGATTCAGTTCGTGTTGTACCTGCTGTCGGGCCAGTTCGGCACGCGCGCGGCCTTCTTCGGCATCACGGGTGCGCTGCTCGAGCAACTCGCTGCGGCGACGTTCGTCACTGGTGAAGGCCAGAAAATCCGCCAGCAATTCGGAGAAGATTGCCGGGTCATCGACAAAGTCATTGAGCAGGCGCTGCACGATCTGCTCGACGCGCTGATACAGCGAGTCGCGCTGATAGTCGTCACGACCACCCCAGCCCAGCGCGGCAGTGGCAATTTCGTTGAGCAGGCGGCGGGCAGGATGACTGCCGCGGCTGAAGAAGCTTTTGTCGATGACCGCCACTTTGAGCATCGGAATCTGCAGGCGCCCGATCAGAGCGCGCAATGACGGCGTCAGGTTGCGGTCATCGAGAATGAACTCGAACAGCATAGCGATCAGGTTGATGACATCCTCATCACCGACACCGACGATTCTGGATTTTCCGGTTTTAACGTTGACTCGCGTCAGCAGCTGTTCAAGCTGGTTGCGCAGGTCGAAATCGTCTGCAGTGTCCTGCGACGGTACATATTGCTGCAGGTGAGACAGCAGGCGCAGCAAGTCCCGGCTGGAAATCGGACGCACTTCGGCGTTGGGTTCATGGCGCGGCGCGAGGTTGCCGCGAACGTGCAGCAGCAGTTCCTGCAAGGCCGAGAAAACCTCCTGCACACCCTTGTCGAGCTTGTCGGCGGCTTCGTTCAGGACAGGGTCGGACATCTCGGCGACGCGACTTCTCGGCGCTGCCCGGTCGGATGAGCGCCGGGCCGGCAACGCTTTCATGTCCGGCAATACACCGGTGGCAATCAGCAACTGATTGGCTTCGCTGTACAGATCGTCCGTATTGGCCAGGACGTACTTCTCGAACAGCTTGAGAATGATCAGCTTGACCTTGATCTCGACGCCAAGGCTGCGCCCGGCCTCCAGAAAGAATCTGCAGAGCATCGCCGGCCCCAGCGGGTTGGAGTCTTCGGCAATGGCTTGAGGAATGAGGACGTTCAGGCGGGCAGTGAGCTGGCCCAGGGCGAGGGCGTCACGGCTCATGACCTTGCTGACCATGGCATCCACGGCCACGGTCTTCTCGAGATCATCGTTGTGCACCAGCGACAGCTTGTCGAAAGACACAGCGGCCGGAAGCACGGGTTCCTGAATCTGATACTGACCCAGGACCAGGAAGGACTCGTAGAACTTGTCGAGGAAACCCCGTTCTATGCTTTTGCGCTTGAGGCGCAGGTCACGCATGGCTTCAAAAAAGATGTTCTGCTCAGTGTTGCTGCGGGCGCGGTCAGCCATTTCGAACAGCGTGTCGTCGGCGTTATCGAACAACGCCTGCAATGCATCCTTGAGCTGCTGGGCAGCCTTGTCGCGAACCTGCAACAACACAACAGGTAATCGGGCCAAAGGAGTACCCGCCCCCTGTAAAGGGAACGATTTGCTCAACGGCACTACTTTTTCGTCGTTCGGCATTACACCCCCTGACAGGAAACAACCTGAACCCCATCACAAACGTGGCTTGCTACCCTCGCACTGTGAAGCGACCCCCTTGGCCTTGCGCAACGTCAAACCCATGGCGTCAATTACAAGTCGGATTATCTTTCAAAACTTGTCATCAGCGCCAGTCAGACTTTTCTTTCACTTTCGCAAAGGAAGCGGCAAGACATTCATGTGCAGCGATAGACCGCGATATTCGCGTTCCATCGCAAACGAATTTGCCAAACCGACCAACTGCACGTTCCCGGAGGTAACACCCTGGCATTGGCGCAGGTGGGTAAGCGGGATGCGGTGCCTTATACTCGAACGACTTTGCTACTGGAGCCCGCTATGCCGAATTTACGAATTGCCGACCTGACCGCCGAGATCGAGGCCAATGTGCGTCGCGCGTTGCTGGAGGATGTCGGCAGCGGCGATATCACTGCTCAATTGATTCCGGCAGAGCGACTGGCCAAGGCCACCATCATTTCCCGCGATGCAGCGGTGATCGCCGGTACTGCCTGGGTCGATGCGGTCTTTCGGCAACTGGACCCGCGCGTCGCCGTGCACTGGCAAGTGACCGATGGCGATCGAGTCAGCCCGAATCAGGCCCTGTTTCATCTTGAAGGCCCGGCCCGCTCGCTGTTGACCGGCGAACGCAGCGCGCTCAATTTCCTGCAGATGCTCTCGGGAGTGGCCACGCGGGCGCAGTACTTCGCGGACATGGTCGCAGGCACTCAGGTCAAACTGCTGGATACCCGCAAGACCCTGCCCGGCCTGCGCATGGCGCAGAAATACGCAGTCACCTGCGGCGGCTGTCACAACCACCGCATCGGGCTGTACGACGCGTTTCTGATCAAGGAAAACCACATCGCAGCCTGTGGCGGCATCGCCCAGGCAGTGGAAGCGGCGCACCGGATTGCACCCGGCAAGCCTGTGGAAGTCGAGGTGGAGAGCCTGGGTGAACTCAAGCAGGCGCTGGACGCAGGCGCCGACATCATCATGCTCGATGAATTGAGCCTTGATGACATGCGCGAGGCCGTGCGCCTCACCGCGGGCCGTGCCAGTCTGGAAGCCAGCGGCGGCATCAACGACGATACCCTGCGGGTGATTGCCGAAACGGGTGTCGATTACATTTCCATCGGTGCGATGACCAAGGATGTGAAAGCCGTGGACCTGTCCATGCGCCTGAGCCTCTGACCCATCGCGCACAGCCAACTGTCACTATTCGCTCGGGAGTAGACGCTTTGGAACAATGGTTTGTAATGAACGCGGGCAAGCAACTCGGCCCGATGGACGCGGATGCTGCACGGCTGATTGCCCGTGAGTCGCCCGGTGCGTGGTGCTGGAAGCAAGGCATGCCGGACTGGCAGCCGATCTATCAGGTGCCGCAGGTGCGCGCCATGAAGAAGGACGGTGTGACGCCTTTCCCTGAGCCGACGCCGGACATGATCCAGCCCAAACCGTCGGGGCTGCCCGCGCAGACAGCCTCGACACCCGCGCCGGCCTCTGTACCCGCCAGACGCCCTTCGTTTACGCCTGATCCGAACGCCTCGGGCGGCTATGGCCTGGCGCAGACCACCGATGGCGTGGACTTCAAACTGTACGGCACGGAAACCCAGTTCATCGAACTGGAACTTGACCCAGGCGAAAGCGCCGTCGCCGAAGCCGGGGCGATGATGTACAAGACCTGCGACGTGCAGATGGAAACCATCTTCGGCGACGGCAGCAATCAATCGTCCGGGCTGCTGGGTTCGCTGTTCGGTGCTGGCAAACGCATGCTGACCGGCGAGAGCCTGTTCACCACGGTGTTTTCGCAACAGGGTTCGGGCAAGGGCCGCGTGGCATTTGCAGCGCCCTACCCCGGCACGATCCTGCCGCTCAACCTGCGCGATTTCGGCGGCAAGCTGATCTGTCAGAAAGACAGTTTCCTGGCCGGCGCCAAAGGCGTCTCCATCGGTATCCAGTTCCAGAAGAAAATCCTCACCGGCCTGTTCGGGGGCGAAGGTTTCATCCTGCAAAAGCTGGAAGGCGACGGCTGGGTGTTCGTGCACATGGGTGGCACGGTGCGCAAGATCGAACTGGCGGCAGGCGAAGCGCTGGATGTCGACACCGGCTGCCTGGCAGCCATGACCCAGACGGTCGATTACGATATCCGCATGGTCGGTGGCGGCATCAAGTCGATGCTGTTCGGCGGTGAAGGGGTATTCTTCGCCAGACTGACCGGCCCCGGCACGGTATGGCTGCAAAGCCTGCCCTTCTCTCGACTGGCCGGGCGCATGCTGGCCGCAGGGCCGGCAGGCGTAGGCAGAAGCGAACGTTAACTTCAGCATTACGTTATTAGACTGGAGAAATCCCGACTATCGTGCGGCGCTCTGCTTCGCATGCATTTCCGGACGCTCCGCGTCCTCTTGCGACGCAGAGCGTCGGGAACTGAACTCCCACGCTGGAGCTTGAGGAACGAGACGCTCTAACACCCAATAAAAAACCCCCGCCATCGCTGGCGGGGGTTTTTGTTGGGCGCTGCTCGGGTTTAGCCGATTGCCACGCCGTGAGCTTCTGCCAACGGCTTCAGACCGCCGGCAAAGCCCTGGCCAATGGCTTTGAACTTGAACTCTTCGCCATTGCGATACAGCTCGCCGAAGATCATCGCAGTTTCGGTCGATGCATCTTCCGACAGGTCGTAACGAGCGATTTCCTTGCCGTCAGCCTTGTTCACAACGCGGATGTAAGCGTTGGAAACCTGGCCGAAGCTTTGCTTGCGCTCTTCGGCGGAGTGGATGGTGACCGCGAAAACCAGCTTCTTCACTGCGGCTGCCAGGCCAGTGAGCTTGACCGTTACCGACTCGTCATCGCCTTCGCCAGCACCGGAACGGTTATCGCCCAGGTGCTCGACCGAACCATCAGCCGACTTCTTGTTGTTGTAGAAAATGAAGCTGTTGTCGTCCAGCACTTTGCCATTTTCGCCAACGATGAAGATCGAAGCATCCAGGTCAAACTCGGTGCCATCGGTCACACGCGGATCCCAGCCCAGGCCTACGGTGATTTCTGTCAGGCCCGGAGCCTCTTTGGACAGGGAAACGTTGCCGCCTTTACTCAGACTTACTGCCATGTTCTTGATCCTTTCCAGAAAAGTGGTTGGGCGTGAATCAGAAATTCATGCCGAAAGAGTTGGCCAATGCTTTTAGGCCCCCTTGAAACCGCTACCAACGGCGCGGAATTTCCACTCGCCGTTATTGCGGTACAACTCAGCGAAGATCATTGCGGTTTCGGTAGAGGCATCTTCAGCAAGATCGTAACGGACGACTTCCGCGCCCGACTTTTCATTCACTACGCGAATGAAAGAGCGGCTCACCTGGCCAAAATTCTGGCCACGACTTTCTGCGTCATGAATGGTCACCACGAATGCGATCTTGTCGACGTCAGCAGGCACACGGGTCAGATCGACCTTGACCACTTCGTCATCACCATCACCTTCACCGGTACGGTTGTCACCGGTGTGCTCGACAGAACCGTCGGCGCTCTTGAGCTGGTTGTAGAAAATGAAGTCAGCTTCACTGCGGACCTTGCCATTGGCGTCCAACAGGAATGCGCTGGCGTCCAGGTCGAAATCCTGTCCGTCAGTGGCTCGCGGATCCCAGCCCAGACCGATCAATACGTTGGTCAGGGTCGGGTCGGTTTTCGACAGCGAAAGGTTGCCACCTTTTTGCAGAGTCAAAGCCATGATTCGTTTATCTCCTTTATCCAGTGTTTACGCTTTTTCTTCCGCGGATTCGTCTTTGCCCGGGAAGAGCAGGCTTGCAACGATACCGATGATCAATACGACGACTACCACCAGCAGGCTGGTGTTGGCGCTGATCTCGTAACCGTGATGGAACAGGTGGTTGGTTGCGTTCAGGCCCAGTTTGACGGCGATGAAGAACAGCAAGGCGATAACCGCTTTCTCCAGATGCACCAGGTAACGTTTGAGGGCTTCAAGTACGAAATACAAGGTACGCAGACCAAGAATCGCGAAGAGCATGGCCGAGAATACGATCAGCGGCTCGCGGCTTACGGCGATGATTGCAGGCACGGAGTCGAACGCGAACAGCACGTCGGAGATTTCCGCCACAACCAGACACAGGAACAGCGGGGTCGCGAACAGAGCGCCTTTGGCCGCCAGCGTGATACCGGCGTTTTCAGGCTTTTTGACTTCCTGCTCCAGCACCGAGCGACTGACGAAGAAGTTGCTGCCGTGCAGTTTTGGCCACACCGGGAACAGCTTCTTGGCGAAGCGATAAGCCATGTGTTGCGAGTAGTCGACTTCTTCGTCGTCGTCATCGCCCGCCCTGAGCATCATGATGGCTGTCCAGGCAACGATGACCGCAAACACCACTTCGACCCATGGACCCAGCGCCAGCAAGCCGGTACCGATGGCGACGAAAATGCCGCGGAAGACGATGGCGCCGATGATGCCCCAGTACAGAACGCGGTGGCGCAGGCCATCCGGAATCTTGAACCAGGAGAACAAGGCCATGAACACGAACAGGTTGTCGACGCTCAACACTTTTTCCAGCGCATAACCGGTCACGAACAGCGTGGCGACTTCAGAGCCGTGCTGGACATACAGGAAACCGGCAAACGCCAGCGAAATGGCGACCCAGAAAATCGACCACGCCGAGGCTTGCGCGAGGGTGATTGGCTTGTTTCCCCGGTGGGAAAACATGTCGATAGCCATGGCCGTAACGGCCAGACCGACGAAAACCGCCATCGTGAGTGGAGGGAAGCCTAGAGAGGTGCTTTCCATTTAACTGCGTTCCTTAGGGTAAAAATTACAGGTCGAAATCGGACGGGTTGAGGCCAAGCTCTCGACAGATCGTGCGGCAGACTTCCCGCTCTTTCTCATCGAAGCTGCCATCGGCGCCACCGATAGCACAGCAGACGCGCACCAGCAAACGGGCAGCATCTTCTTTCTTTTTGATCTTGCCGATGGTTTTCAAGGCCTCGGCGCGACCAATTTCAAAATCGAACTCGAACTTGGAGCAGGCTTCCTGGAAGCCCTGGATGACGTCCTTCATGTCGAAAACTTTCAGTTCCTGAGAGTTCTGAATGAAGCCGGCCATTTTCTGCTTTTCACTGGAGCTGATATCACCGTCTGCGGCCGATACCAGAGCACAGCCGGAAACCACAGCCTCCATGAATTCGCGATTCTTGAACTTCGAGACTTCCGAAGCCAGCTTGTCGCGAGCAGCTGTTGCGTTTGTTTTCAACCAGTCCAGCATGTCTATCTCCCATGAGGCGGCACAGCCAGCCCAGAAATACCACGGTATTGTTTACTTGGAACCGGCAGCCCAGCGCATGCCCCAGCCGTAGGCTTTATCCATGTTGCTGTGGCCGTTGTGGAAATCCACGCGACGCGTCACCTTGACCGCACCGTTGTCATTTTCCAGCAGGGCAATGGCACACATGCCCTGACGACCGCCCTCTTCATTGAGGCGAACCTCGATGGGCGGCTGGCCCGGCGCGTGAATGGTGACCACCCCGTCGGTTTCCTTCCAGTTCGGCGCACCTTCATAGATGAACGCGTAGACCAGAATGCGACGGATCTTGCTCCAGTGCGCGCCATTGATATGCAGCCACTCACCGTCGCTGATCGAGCCGGTACGGTCATCGCCCATCAACTTGATGAAAGGCTCGGTGTTGAGCGAACCGAACGAGTTGCCCAGCGCCTGAACAGCGCCTTTGAGACCGTCCTGCATTTCGAAGAGGCAGCCTACATCAAGGTCGATGGCATTACTCTTCTTCATAGAGAAGAAGCCGCCGCCCTTGCTGTCGTTACGACGGTTCCAGTTCAGGTTGACCCGAATCTCACCGAAACCGGCACTGGATTTTTCCAGGCTGATCGACGCACGGGTCTTGTCGAGCGTGATCTTGCTCAGACTGACGGTCGACTTCGGTGCAGGCGCGGGAACAGGTGCAGGTGCAGGTGCAGGTGCAGGTGCAGGTGCAGGTGCAGGTGCAGGTGCAGGTGCAGGTGCAGGCTGATCCTGCGGCGCAGCGACTTCAACACCGAAGTTTTTCGCCAACGGCTCAAGGCCGCCGGCAAAACCCTGGGCCACGCAACGGAATTTCCAGGCACCCTGACGCAGGTAGAACTCGCCCAGAATCAGCGCGGTTTCTTTCATGCCGCTGGTCGGGATATCGGCTTCGATACCGCCGGTGATGCTCAATGCCAGGCGTGACACGCTGCCGAAACTGGCCTTGTTCTCATAGATGGTCGCCGTCAGGGCAACCTTCTCGATGACCGAATCCAGACGGCTCGGGTCAAGACTGAATACCGCGCGTCCGGCTGAGGCTTCCGTCTGCTGCAACGCACCGCCGTTCACGCTTTTCTGGCCGTAGAAACACATGTCCTGATCGCCACGGACCTTGCCCGAACTGGTCAGCAGGAACGCAGACACATCGATATCCGCGTCCGCGAGCGGAGAGTAAATAATTTCCACCGTCAGCGGACCGGCAGCGACCGGCGCGTTGGCGCCCGGGACAAGTTGGGTCATACGCGTATAGCCCCGATCGCCAGCTCGACCAGATCATCAGCAGTGCGACCGTTGGTGACCTGGCCTACTGCGGTGAAATTCCAGCCCGATGGCGTGCGCGTCAGGTAGGACATCACAACGCCGGTGTGCTGGCCTTTTTCGGACAGATCAAAGCGGCCCAGTTCATTACGGCTGCCCAGATCGACAATACGGCAGTAGGCATTGGCGACTTTTTCGAAATTCTGACCGGTGAACGAATTGACGGTGAACACCAGGTATTTGACGTTGGCAGGCAGTTTTTCCAGATCGACGCTGATGGTTTCATCGTCGCCCGCGCCTTCGCCGGTCCGGTTGTCACCCGAATGCTGAATGGCACCGTCAAGCGATTGCAGCTGGCGAAACCAGACCAGATCGAGGCGCCCTTTGGCGGCGTCAAGCATGATGCACGAGGCATCAAGGTCGATGTCGCCACCGCCACCACCGAGCAATTTTCCGAAGAAACCACTGGCTTTTTCAGGGTCCCATCCAAGTCCCATGCTGACTTTCTTGAGGCCTGTACCAGCAGTTTTCTCGAGTGAGATCGTCTGGTTCTTTGCCAAAGTGAGTGCCATTTTTCGCTCCATGTGACGTTGGATTTCGGATAAAAGTGTTACAGCCTTACCGTGTTGGCCCGTCTTTGCCATCAGGATTGTGTAACTTGGCGTTAACGGGGCCTTTATAGCGGCCTCGACGCCACGTCGGATGGAACAAACGCCAGTGCGCATCCTGAGCAGCGGCGAGCAATTCGTGGTCACCCCGGGTGTCGCCCCAGGCGCGAACCCGGAACTGGGTCAGTGGCCCGTAGACACTCTCCAGGCGTGCAACTTTCGAGTCGCAACGGCAGTTGCTGCCTTCGATCAAACCGGTCAACCTGCCGTCGATCACTTCCAGGTTGGTACCGATCAGCTCTACTTTCAGACGATCAGCGAAGGGTCGCAGGACCATAGCAGGCGATGCTGAACAAAGCGTGACAATGGCGCCCTTCTCGATTTCAGCGGCGATGGACTCCAGCGCTGCGGGGCGCATCAGGCGCTTCCAGTGCGATTGGCAGAAAGCTTCGGCCTTTTGTTGCAGCCATTGCACTTCAACACCGCTCAGAAAAGCCTTGATCAGACGGCCCTTAAGTTCATCACGGGTCAGGCGCTTGGCCAGGTAGCCGATGCTGGGCAGCACCAGCCGCGCCATGCGCACCGAAAAGGCACGTTGCCCGAAGGCGAATTTGAGAAACGGGACAAAGCTGTCATGGCGGGTAATGGTCCCGTCGAAATCGAAGACCGCCAGCAGGCGCTGTTCCACTTCGATTTCAAGGTCGGGCCCTACAGGCTCAAGATCGGGTCCTGCGTTTTGAAGGTCAGGTTCTATCATCTAGCTAACTGCCTCAGCGAGTCGAATGCTGGCATCCATGATCGAAGCGGGTGCGGATAACACTCCATGCCATTTGGCGCGCTCCATGATGTGGGTTGCCCATTTATAGTGGGTAGCCGGTTCACACATCGCATCGTTGTACTTGAACACTGCGGGCGCCACAGAGTTCAAAATCATCCGGGCGGAGTTCATGTCCTCCAGACTGACGCGTAGCGCATTCTGAATGATATTGACCTGCGAGGGGTGAATTGCCGTTTTGCCGACCAATCCATTGGTAATATCCAGCGCCAGCTCATGCTGCAGAATGTCCGGAGTGGCCAGTTGCTCGAAGACCGGTGCGGTGAGCGCAAAGCCCTGCGCCCCCATGACGCCTGCCAGCATGGGGATGACATACCCCATTGGCGTCGAATACAGGGTCATGGCCGGATTGCGGCGCAGCCCCAGACAGCCCATCAGGTCATTGCCTCCGATGCGCAGCGCAATGATCCGCTCGTACAGGCTGGCCTTCAAGGCTTCCCCCAGCTCGACCATTGCTGCCGGATTGAACACCTCCGGAGTTTCCAGTGTAGGCATCAACGCCAGCGCCGGGTTGGTGACGGCCTGCTCCCAGCTCGTCAGACTTTTCAGCGAGAGCTTGGGAACAACGAAACCGTCGACGTGCGCCGTCAGCGGCCAGTCGTTGAGAATTCGCGCCATCGCCGCGTCTCTGGGACGCACGAACAGCAGCGGACCGTTGGCCGGACGACCGCCATGATCGCGGATACGGGTGAGTACCTGACGAAGATTGATCAGTGCCGTGTCGACATCGGTCAGTGCCACGGCGTCTTCCAGACAGACAACCAGCGAACGCAGCTCGGGAATCTTTTCACCGAACACCACATCGACGATGTCGTCCCGGGTCGCGGGCATGTACAGCGTTGCCCCCAGCGCATAAGGCGAGAATAAGGCCATTAGCTCAGACTCCGAATGATGGTCACGGCCCGATAGGGCCCCAGGAGATCGCCCACTTCTTCGACGGGAATCCCCGCTTTTTCGGTCAGGTGCAACAGCAATTGCACGTCGCTGTCAGCCAGGTTGCGCACCAGTACATGATCCGGCACGCGGCGCATGACCGCTCTGGTGGCTTCGGCAATGCCCGGCTTGATGCGATTGAAGTTATTGATCCTGAAGCGCTCGGCCAGACGGTCGACCACCTGTGATGCGGCGGCCTTGAGTTCGGTTCGCTGAGGCAGCGTCCAGGGTGTCAGTGTGAGCGTAGAACTGTTTTGACGACGCTGGCTGTCGATCTGTTCAATAAAAGACTGCGTGACGTCGTGGTCCAGCAACTGCTCGTACACCACGCAACCGTGCAGCCCGCCGTCCGTCGGCCAGATAGAGCGCGACACCAGACCCGACACCGTGGCGCCGAGAATGCCGGACGGAATCACCCAGTCCTCTGCCGACGCTGCCAGCCAGGCGCTGCCACACGGATCGGCCAGCACCACCAGCCGTGGCTGATCCGGAAAGCGCGTATCGCCCGCCAGACTGCGACGGATCTCACCCGATATCGCGCCCTTGCCGGTCCAGCCGTCGACGAACACGATGTTCTGCGCACCGTGGGCCTGAATGATGGCTTCAAGCGCCACCGTATCAATGCCGCGATCACGGACGATACTGATGCCGTAGTGGTGCGCTTCGCGACCCAGATCGATCAGCGCCCGCCGCAACAGCACACCCAGCGGCAGACCGGCGCGCACGAACGACACCAGAATGATTTCAGCGCCTGCGCACTCGCGGGCGAGCGCCTGGGCCAGGGCCTGTACATCGTCGGCCATGCGCGCACCGTTCTGCTCGAGCGCCCGCTCATACAGCGCCTTGTGAGCTGCGCTGGGGGCCGACTCTTCGCTGATCATTTCCGAATAGTGCTTCTGTCGCGTCTGAATCAGGCGTTCCTTCTCCTCGACGCTGGTGGTCTGCAGCGCCACGCCGCGCAACAGAAAATGCACATCATCGTGCAGGTAACTGCCGCTGCCGACCGTATCGAGCCCGTGAACGGGATCACTCATGCGCTGCTCCGACAAACATTTTCGCCAACTGACTGCGGGCAGGTGTCGCCCACCAGTGGCACTCGTCCATGAAACCCAGATCGGTGATGCTGTCGCCAAAACCGAGCACCGGGCGTTCGCCATTGATCGCCTTGTCGCGCCGCAGCCACTCCTGGACTGCGTAACGCTTGGCCAGCCCCTCGGGCAGGAAGGCCAGATTGTTGCCGTTGCCGTGGATATGCATGCCGTCGAGCAAGCCCCGCGCCTGCACTTCGGCCAGCACTTTGCCGAGGATGCGGTCATCGCTCTCGTTGTGCTTGGTCACCACGTAATGGAACAGCTGCGCCTCTTCGACCACCCAGCCGCGCAGTGAAAACCCCAGCTCCTGACCGATCGCCAGTGTCGTCGCCGACAGCTCATGCAGGCGCGACTGGTAGCTGGCCAGGGTCCGTTTCATCTGCTCGTTCCAGTCATGATCCAGCCGCCCCATGACATCAAGCATCACGCCACCATGGGAGCAGATCGCGCCTGAGGTGAACGGCAGTTTGACCCGGCTGTAAGCCTCGACACTGCGCGCCGTCACCGGCACCACTTCGGAATGCGCCAGCAGCCAGTGCGCGAACGACTTCTGCACGTTGGTCATGTAGCCGTTGGCATTGCCAGTGATGTCCAGCGTCGCAACGTGTTTTTCAATGTCAGTCGGCGTTTTGCGGGCAGTCTGGAAAAGCGTGTCGTCCAGATCGACGAAGATCAGCGGGCGGTCGTTACTCATCGCAGATGACCTCGGCGTTCAGTGCTTCGATCAGCTCGGCAGGCACGGCCTGCCTTGGCATTTCGGTACAGATCAGCACCCGGTCGAACTGCCCCGGCCGCACGTTGTAGAGGAAATTAGGGATGCCCAGGCCATAGTTGTCGGAGAACGACAGCGCATGGTCGATGGCGTGGCCGAGTGCAATCGGTGAACGGCTGGTGGAACTGAAATGCACGTCGGCTCCGGCCTTCTCCAGACGCTCGGCGAGCAGGAACGGACGCCAGACGAATTCGCTGGTGCCAACCACCAGAATGCGTTCGCCCTTTTTGACGGTAATACCCGGTGCCAGCGTATCGGCCACCGACAGCACACCCATGCGCCCCCAGTCATTGGCAGTGACCAGCGGCCAGTCACCCATGGCAACGGTGCCGACTTCCGGCATCTCCGGCAGCGGCGCGCTTAGGTCTTCATCAAAGGAGTACGAGCCTTGCAGCAGCGAGACCTGTTCTGCCACTGCGCCCATCGAGGTACTGACCGCGCCCGCCGACCAGTCGGTGAGCACGCAGGTCACCACCCGCTCGAGCTTGCTCAACCCGGCATCGACCAGCGCCTGATGCAGATTGATGAAGGTCTTGCCCGTCGACGCCTCGTCATCGACCAGCACCAGCGAACGCGCGCCGAGCATCATCTCGCGTAACGCCGGATCAACGGGCAGGTGGATCAGGTGTGCGCTGGCATGGCTGTGCTCTTCTTCAAAGCGGGCGAACAGTGCGCTGCCGGTCGGATGGCGCGTGCTGACCATGTACAGGGCATCCGCGCGCGTTGCGCTATAGGCACGGTGTACGCCGGCGCCGAGTCCGACAGCCGTTTCGGCCATGCCGATGACCAGCACCGGGCCGGGCAGATCTGCGGGGATCTTGTGCGCCAGGTCCTGAAAACTCTTCAGCATCACGCTCGGGCGCGCAGGGATGTGGCGTCCCAACACTCGGGACACGAAGAGAAACGCGCGCTTGGGATTACGCCGCTCGGCGAAGCCGAACAGTGAATCCGGAGCGATGGTCGACGAATCGACGCTGACATCGAGGCGACCACGAAGCAGATCAGCACGAAGCTTTGTAGGGTTGGAAAAAGCTGCGCTGCTGTCCATCGATAAATTCCTGATTAACGGGGCCGCAGCCCCTGACGCCTGCGGATCAGGCAGGCAACACCGACTTCACTGGCGAGAGGCTTCAACGAGCCATAACGACGACTGAGCGGTGCGCGAGATTTCTGTGGTGGTGTACGACCTTTCCGGGCGGGCATGCGCAGCGTCGATGCGGCACGCCTGCAGGAAGGCCAGCAACAGTGCGGACTTCACGGCGAAGTTCATGTTTTGCCCGTCCGGTACGGTTGAGGTCACCATGCCAATCACCGCGCCACCGTTGTCGAGTAACGGGCTGCCACTGGACCCCGGCTGTATCGGTGCCGTGAACTGAAACAGGCTGGCATCGTTGTGCAGGCCGAACAGACCGGAGATTCCGCCCTGAGTCACCTGCAACCCGCCACCTGAAATGGACGCCAGTGGATAGCCCAAAACCGCTACGGTATCACCCGGCTCACAGCCCTGCCCGTCCCGGAATGTAACCGGAGACAACGGCGGCGCACCCTGCACGCGCAGCAGCGCGATGTCATTGCGACGGTCGATGACCACTGGCTCGGCCTTGTAACGGCCTTCCAGTGAAGTGATGTAGAACACGCCCATGTCTTCGATAACATGCGCACAGGTCATGACGTGCGCCGGGCCGACCACGAACGCCGTGCCGGTCGCCGACTCATGCCGAGGACCACCCGAGGATCCGCCAGACGGACGACGAGGATGGCGATCATCCACGTCCAGTCCGATGTTGCGCCCGAATGCCGACAGTCCATACGCCGAGCCTTCGCTCAGCGCGCGGAATTTCCATTGCTCATTGCGCTGGTAAAACTCGCCGATGATGATCGCCGCTTCGCCGTTATCGCGCAGGTCCAGGCGGTGCTCGATGTCGCCATCCACTTTGAGGTGCAGGCTGCCGATATCACGGATCGGCCCCATGGCCGCATAGACATAGACCATCAGCAGCACGCGATCACTGCCTGTCGGCAACCTGTCCAGCCTTAACGTGCAGCCAACATCCTGAGGGCCGCCGCTCCACTCCATCCAGCCTTGTTCCTGATGCAGCAGCGCCGGATCGCCCATCGGCTGGCGCTTGTCGTTGACCGCCAGCAAGGCGACCGCTGCGTACTCACCAAAAACCGAAGACTTACCGCTCTCCAGGTTCCAGGTGCAGAGGGCGTTAGCTAAAGCAGTGTTTGCACCTGGCGCAAGAAGCTTCATGCCCGATCCTCCCTGATAAGAGCGATTAGTGATAGCAAAAATCTATTATCACGATCAAACCGAGGCCCGTACAGCGACCGTGATGGCCTTGACGCGGATATCTTCGAGCCAATGTGTTTCCGGTTCTTTCAAGCCGAGACGCCGTGCCGCGAAAATACCCGGCAGGTTGATGCCGGTTTCACGGGTGTAGCCAATGCCCCCTGAATAACGCGGGTTGATCTCCAGCAAGCGCGGCTTGCCATCCGCGTCGTCGCGGGTCTGCACATTGATCAGCCCGTCGCAGGCAAAATGCTCCGCCGCACGTACCGCGAGTTGTACAGCTTCGCTGTCACGCTCGAAAGTCTGATTGAGCCCCACCTTGCGCCGCCCGACGAAAGCAACCGCCTTGCCGTGCTCGCAAACCATGTCTACCGAACACTCACTGCCCGGCATGTACGGCATGAGCAGCATGGCGGGAACATCATCAGCCTGACGATAAGCATTAAGGTACGCCTGAAAGGTCGTCTCACGCGCATCCGGGTTGGCGAAACAACGAAAGTCGTCAACGTCGGTCTTGAAGCGCCAAAAGCCGCGGCCGTAAATCCCGACCACCGGCTTGATGCACACCTCGCCAGACACCGCCAACGCATCGTAAGCCGCCTGCAACTCCTCGGCATTGCTGACGGCAATCCCCGGAATACACGCCAGCCCCGCCGCCTCGGCCGCCGCCGTGAAACGACTCTTGTCATCGACATCCATGAAGGTCTGCAGGGACGTTCCGCCGGTAACGAGGTCCAACCCCTCAGCGACAAAACGGTCACGCTGCGCTTCGTAGAAGCTGCCTATACGCCCGGCGACAATAATCTTGACGCCCAGCGAGCGAGCGGTGTGCAGCACCCAGTCGATACGCTCGTCGTTATCGACCAGCTCTTGCAGCGCCACATCGGCCTGCCCGGTGATTTCAGAACGTTGCTGGCGATGCGAAGCGATGATCTGCACCGACGCAGGCAGCGCATCGCGCGCGCCCATGATCACTTCACGCTGGCTGGATTGCCCTTCAAGGAACCAAATCATGTCAATCTCCGGGAGACAACGCCGTCAGCAACGGCCTTGTCGAATTTTGTAATAACTGTTTTGCTTCGAAATGTTCGGATTAGGGCAAAGTCACGCAATTTTAAACAGAGGACGCTGGTATGAAGTGGCTGAGAAGGTCGATTTGGCTTGTGGTATTCGTTGCACTGGGGATCGGCGCATTAAGCCTCTACTACGTCCTGCCGCGCCATGATGTCGTGATGATCACCGGCGTGGAAGTCAAAAGAATGGACGCCGACGGCGTCATCAACGCCGAAAACCCGGCAGACGGCCCGACCCGCGACGTGTACTTCATCAACACCGAAGACCCGGACAGCAAGAAAGTCGTGGTCTATCGCAACGAAGACACCGGCTGGAGCTTCCCGTGGTACTTCAAATTCGACTCCGCCGACATCCAGGCCAAAGCCCAGGGCTACTCACGTGACTCCCAGCAACTGGCTTTGATTCGTTACTACGGCTGGCGGATAACCATCCTGTCGATGTTTCCCAACGTGACAGAGGTTGAGGCGGTAACGAGCCGTGATCAGCCGTTTCCGATTTTTAACACGATCTTTTTTGTGGTGGTGGGGTTGCTGGTGGTGATGGTTGTGGTTGGGGTTAGGAGGAGGTTTAAGGGGCGGGCGCGGGTTGATGGGGTGGCGAGGTAGAAGTTAATCCCTAACCCGAGTAGTCAATTACTGCTTGGCCACGCATCTTAAGCTGCGTGGCTAACGCTCATAAGTAACAGCACTGCGATAGGCGCAACCTCATAGACCTTTAAAGTTAAAACTCAAAACATTCAATTACAAATCAAAAAAAGACCCTATCAGTCACGATAGGGTCACTCACACAAAAGCCTTAAAGTCTAGTCAACTAAAAAATTAAAGCAAATCAGATACCTGTCTTAGACCTAGAGCACCCGGTGCCGCTAGTGACTCCAGTCCAAGTGATCTTGTTCGCATCAGCTACGCTCGGCGTCCACGTGACGACACAACTTCCTACTGCTGCAGTGCCAGTCACAACAATTGCTGCAGTACTTGCAGTGAGTGCAACCGAGCTCAAATTGTTACTTGCAGAAGGTAAAGCAGCATAGCCAGTAGTGGTGGTAAGTTTAGCGACAGTATCACAGCTCCCCAATGTGCTATTACTTACCTGCAGACACTCTGCAACGGCAGCTTTTACAGGAGCAATAATTGTATTGTTCTCGGCCCAGCGAGCGCGAGTTACGTAATCTTGGTACTGAGGAATTGCGATAGCGGCCAAGATACCGATAATAGCGACTACGATCATAAGCTCGATGAGCGTAAAACCTTTTTGTGCATTCATAATTTAAATCTCCAAGGCGTCAATTAGGTAGTGCCCTAAAAAAACCTAAGCACAGGTCGTGCCAATGTTCTCTCTAAAGCATTTGTCCGCCTCATAGGTCTGAAAACAGACCATCAAGCTCTCAGAAACCAGCAGAAACTGACAATTTTTGTCACATCTATCTCTGCTATTTGGCAGCATCGCTTGACTGCGCTATAACCCTCACAATGTCTGTATTTGGTGGTTTTATGACTGACGCTGTGCTTTCTGGTTTGGCCAAACAACTGGTGCTCGCCGAGCTACTCACTGAACCTGTTGCTCAGCAAGCGTACCAACAGGCGCGACGCGAAAAGATTTCGCTGGTCAGCTATCTGGTTCAGAACAAGTTAGTCAAAAGCCTGACGCTTGCAGAGATGGCTTCTGACCAATTTGGCATTCCGTTCATGGACCTAGCGAACCTTGAGAAGGAAAGCCAGCCAAAAGGGCTGGTAAGCGAAAAGCTGGTCCGACAACACCATGCACTCCCCCTGTGGAGACGCGGAAACAGGCTTTTTATAGGCGTATCCGACCCAACGAACCATCAGGCAGTGACTGATATCCAGTTCAGCACCGGTCTAAATACCGAGGCGATACTTGTAGAGGACGACAAACTTAGCAATGCCATCGAAAAGTTCTTTGAGACAGGCAATGGCTTGGGAGAGATGGAAGACGTTGATCTCGGCCTGGAAGTTGAACAATCCGATGGCAAAGAGACCTCGCTTGCTGATCAGAATGATGCTGACGACGCTCCTGTAGTGCGCTTCGTGAACAAAATGTTGACGGACGCTATCCGCCTCGGCTCTTCGGACCTGCATTTTGAACCTTACGAAAAGACCTTTCGTGTGCGCCTGCGTACCGACGGCATCCTGCATGAAGTCGCCAAGCCGCCGATCCATTTGGCGAACCGTATTGCCGCGCGTTTAAAAGTTATGGCCAGCCTCGATATCTCGGAACGACGCAAACCGCAGGACGGCAGGGTAAAGCTGCGAGTGTCCAAAACCAAGGCTATCGACTTTCGTATGAACACCTTGCCTACGCTGTGGGGCGAGAAAATCGTGATGCGGATTCTCGATCCAACCAGCGCGCAGATGGGTATCGATGCACTCGGTTACGAGCCCGAGCAAAAGGCGCTATATCTCGAAGCGTTGAAACAACCGCAAGGCATGATTCTGGTCACAGGACCTACAGGGTCGGGTAAAACTGTTTCGCTTTATACCGGCCTGAACATTCTCAACACAGTGGATATCAATATTTCCACCGCCGAGGATCCAGTAGAAATCAATCTGGAAGGCATCAATCAGGTCAACGTCAATCCGCGCCAAGGTCTGGATTTTTCACAAGCATTGCGGGCTTTTCTGCGTCAGGATCCTGACGTAATTATGGTCGGCGAGATTCGAGACCTGGAAACTGCCGAGATCGCCATCAAGGCATCACAGACCGGCCATATGGTGTTATCGACCCTCCACACCAACAGCGCAGCAGAAACGCTGACCCGCCTGCATCACATGGGCGTCGCAGCGTTCAACATTGCCACTGCGATCAATTTGATTATCGCGCAACGACTCGCTCGCAAATTATGTAGCCATTGCAAGAAAGAACTCGATATTCCTCGCGAAACGCTGATTAAAGAAGGGTTTCCAGAAGCGAAAATTGACACTTTCAAAATCTACGGCCCGGTGGGCTGTGAGCATTGCAATGGAGGCTATAGAGGAAGGGTGGGCATTTACGAAGTGGTCAAGAAGACGCCAGAGCTGGAACGGATCATCATGGAGGAAGGTAACTCGTTGGAGATATCCAGGCAGATGCGCAAGGACGGCTTTAATGATCTGCGTACCTCAGGCCTTTCAAAGGCCATGCAGGGCATCACAAGCCTAGAAGAAGTCAACCGTGTGACCAAGGATTAAGCATGGCCAGCAAAGCAGTAAAAGTCAGCATTTATACTTGGGAAGGCCTGGACAAAAAGGGTGGAAAGCTCAGTGGAGAATTGAGCGGCCACAACCCAGCGCTGATAAAAGCGCAGTTGCGCAAGCAGGGCGTCAACCCGACCAAAGTACGTAAGAAGTCAATTTCTATATTTGGAAAAGGTAAAAAAATCAAGCCACTGGACATAGCGTTCTTCTCCAGGCAGATGGCCACCATGATGAAAGCCGGCGTACCTCTACTCCAATCGTTCGACATAATCAGCGAGGGTGCCGAGAACCCCAATATGCGAACGCTCGTGGTATCGCTAAAGCAAGAAGTCTCAGCAGGGAACAGCTTCGCGACTGCCTTGCGCCAAAAGCCTGAACATTTTGATGAGCTGTTCTGCAACCTCGTTGATGCAGGTGAACAGGCAGGCGCATTGGAAAGTCTTCTGGACAGGGTAGCAACGTATAAGGAAAAAACCGAAAAGCTCAAGGCCAAGATCAAAAAAGCCATGACCTATCCTACTGCTGTTCTCGTGGTGGCGGTAATAGTTTCAGGTATTCTGCTAATCAAAGTGGTACCGCAATTTCAGACAGTATTTTCAAGTTTTGGTGCAGATTTACCTCTGTTTACACTGATGGTGATTGCCCTTTCAGAGTTTGTGCAGCAGTGGTGGCTAGCTATTCTGGGACTGCTATTTGGAAGCTTTTTTCTGTTCAAACGGGCCTACAAACAATCTCAGAAATTTCGCGACAGCCTAGACAGGTTCTTGTTAAAAGTCCCAATCATAGGCCCGCTTATCTTTAAATCATCAGTAGCCCGCTATGCGCGCACTCTTGCCACAACTTTCGCTGCTGGCGTACCGCTGGTCGAGGCGCTGGACTCGGTGGCCGGGGCGACAGGGAATGTGGTGTTTCGAAATGCAGTTCATAAAGTAAAGCAGGATGTCTCCACCGGCATGCAATTGAATTTCTCGATGCGCTCCACAGGTGTATTTCCAAGTTTAGCGATCCAGATGACAGCCATCGGTGAGGAATCTGGCGCGCTCGACTCCATGCTCGATAAAGTTGCAACCTACTACGAAGATGAAGTCGATAACATGGTTGATAGCCTAACCAGCCTGATGGAACCCATGATCATGGCTGTGCTGGGTGTCATCGTTGGCGGCCTTGTCATTGCGATGTACCTCCCCATTTTCAAACTCGGAAACGTCGTCTGACATGCCCCTCCTCGACCTCCTGGCCAGCTCCCCCCTGGCCTTCGTCACCACCTGCTGCATCCTCGGCCTGATCATCGGAAGCTTCCTCAACGTGGTCGTCTACCGCCTGCCAATAATGATGGAGCACGACTGGAAAGCCCAATCCCGTGAACTGCTCGGCCTGCCCGCCGAACCCGATCAGCCCGTCTTCAACCTGAACCGCCCCCGCTCCAGCTGCCCGCATTGCGCACACAAAATCCGCCCTTGGGAGAACCTGCCGGTGATCAGCTATCTGCTGCTGCGTGGTAAATGCTCGCAGTGCAAAGCGCCGATCAGCAAACGCTACCCGCTGGTCGAGCTGACCTGCGCAGTGTTGTCGGCCTATGTGGCTTGGCATTTCGGTTTTGGCTGGCAGGCGGCGGCGATGCTGGTATTGGGCTGGGGGCTGCTGGCGATGAGTCTGATCGATGCTGATCACCAGCTGTTACCTGATTCTCTGGTGCTGCCACTGCTGTGGCTGGGCCTGATCGTCAACGCCTTCGGGCTGTTTACCTCGCTGAACGATGCGCTGTGGGGAGCGGTGGCCGGCTATCTGGCGCTGTGGTCGGTGTTCTGGCTGTTCAAGCTGGTGACCGGCAAGGAAGGCATGGGTTATGGCGACTTCAAGTTGCTGGCCATGCTGGGCGCGTGGGGCGGCTGGCAGGTTTTGCCGTTGACCATCCTGTTATCGTCGCTGGTGGGCGCGGTGCTCGGGGTGATCATGATGCGTGTCCGCAGGGTCGAAAGCGGTACGCCGATCCCCTTTGGTCCTTATCTGGCCATTGCGGGGTGGATCGCTTTGCTCTGGGGTGGTCAAATAACCGACTCTTACATGCAGTTTGCCGGTTTCAGATGACTCACCCTGATGAAAAACCCTGGATTCTTGGCCTGACTGGCGGCATCGGTAGCGGTAAAAGTGCAGCGGCGAAGTGTTTTAGCGACCTTGGCGTCGACACTGTGGATGCCGACCATGCCGCCCGCTGGGTAGTCGAGCCCGGGCGCCCGGCGCTGGAGCAGATCGCGGCGCACTTCGGCAAAGGCGTGTTGCAGACCAGCGGCGAGCTGGACCGTGGCGCGCTGCGCAAGCTGATCTTCGAAAACCCCGAGCAGCGGCGCTGGCTGGAAGCGCTACTGCATCCGCTGATCAATCAGGAAATCGTCAGCCATCTGGCCAAGGCCAAATCACCGTATGCCATTCTGGTCTCGCCACTGCTGGTCGAGTCCGGGCAATACCGCATGGTCCAGCGGCTGCTGGTGATCGATGCTCCGGCGCACCTGCAGATAGAACGCACCATGCTGCGCGACAGCTCCAGCCAGGAGCAGGTCGAAGCCATTCTCAAGGTGCAGATCCAGCGTGAAGACCGCCTGCGTCATGCCAATGATGTGCTGGTCAACGACCGCGATCACGCCTGGCTTAGCAGCGAAGTCGAGCGGCTGCACCACTTTTACCTTACTTTGCGTGGAGGCCAATCATGAGCCAACCAATGACCGTTCAATGCCCAACCTGCGACGCCCCGGTGGAATGGAGCGCAGCCAGTCCGAGCCGCCCGTTCTGCTCCGAGCGCTGCAAACTGATCGACCTGGGAGCCTGGGCTTCTGAAGAGCATGCGATTCCGGTTAGCCCGGATGCTGAGGATGAGTTGTTCTCGGGTGATCTGGAGGCTCCGCACAGGGGGCATTGATAACAGGTCGATGTGAAGCAACTCACTTATACGCAACTACGAGGGCTATCTTTCAGCCGCATCTCAGGACGTCTGTGATGGCCCTTTCGCGAGCAAGCTCGCTCCCACGACGCTCATGTATCGCGATCATTTACCGTCCAGCGCAGCCCTCAACGCATCAGCACTGCCAAACTGCTGCTGACTGACCAACTGCCCGTCGCGCAACTGTAACCACAGCACCTTATCGTCATCGCCTGCGTACTGCGGCACGATGCGCGCCTCTCGATCAAGCATCACGCGGTAGCTGTAATCGCGCATTTTGGGGATGGCGAACATTTTGGCGATGATGGTTGGCATTTTCTGGATGTCAGCGACAAACACCGTGTGGCGTGATTCCAGAAAGCCTTTTGGCTTGTCCTGAAGGGCGGCATTCACCAGCTTGGCGGCGTCCATGCTGCGTGCGACCAGCAGGGTTTGCGTCTGGTTGTTCAGGGTGTAGGGTTGATCGTATTGATCGAGCAGTGTCCAGGAGGACAGGCGCTCGCCGACTTGCAGCGCATTGGCGGTGAGGGGCAGCAAGGCCAGCAGCAGGATGGGCAGGAGCTTCACAGGTCGATCCTCGATAAAAGCAGCGCCTGCGGACATTTATCGCACGCGATCAAAAAATGAATTGCCAGTCTACACCCCTGCATTCACTCTTCCAGTCATGGCAACTTGAACGCTAAGCTTGGCCCTATGGATGACTCAGACTACCTGCGCCTGTTGACGATCCAGGCCGAACAAGCCAACGCCTTTCTGTCCAATGCGCGGAAGTGGGAGCGTGAGCGCTGGGTTTGTCAGCGCCTGTTGCAGGGGCTGAACATTGCGCATCGTAATGAGGACTTCACGCCTGCCAGTCAGGAGCCGCCGGATGTGCTGTTTCGTGACGGGCGCTTCGAGGTGTTTTTCGTGCTGGATGAGGGGCGGCGTCTTAATGACGAGTGGCGCGAGGAGCTGGCGCGACGACGAAGCGCGTTCTCGTTGAGCCAACTGGTACGTCGGGAGGCCAAGCCCAAGCGCATTCCAGCCTCTGAACTGCTGCACCGACTCGCCCCTACCCTGCGCAAGAAATCCACCAACTATCGCGAACGCGGCATTGATCTGGGCGGGCTGGATATCATCGCCTTCGCCAGCCTCAAGCGCGAGGTGCTGGACCTCAACAGTCACTTTCCACCACCGACCGAGTACCTGCGTCAGGGCTGGCGGTCGTTGTCGCTGGTGGGGCCGACCTTCGCTCGGGTATTGTTCGCGCATCCGGGCGCTCCGGATTTTCTGCGTACCAATCTGGGACGCAGTGTCGTTTTCGATGTTGGAATCAGTTTATGAGCCCCTTGCAGGAACTGCTGGCCGATGTGCCGCAACAAGGTCGTGTGCGCTGGATAGGCGTGCGTCCGCAATCGCGGGTCGAGATGATCGAGCTGGATGCCGTGGAAGCACGTCGTGAAGCAGGTCTGACCGGCGATCACTCGCGGCCCGGCCCGCGCAATGCACGGCAGGTGACGTTGATTCAGTGGGAGCATCTGGCGGTGGTTGGCTCGTTGCTGAACCGCGCGGCGGATAACCCTATCGTGCCGCAGGATTTACGGCGCAATCTGGTGATCAGTGGCATCAACCTGTTCAGCCTGAAGAATCGACGTTTCCGGATCGGTCAGGCGATTTTCGAAACCACCGGCTGGTGTCAGCCTTGTGCGCGACTTGAGCAGCGCCTTGGTCACGGGACGTTCCAGGCGGTGCGCGGGCATGGTGGAATCACTGCGCGAGTGTTACAAAGCGGAATCATCCGCCTGGACGATACGCTGCAGGTCGAGCCGCTGGAAATCACCGATCCCTGGCCCCCTGCCCGACAGCACGCCTGAGACAACGGATAAATTGAGCAGACACCTGAACCCGGAACCGCAAAGGTGTGTCGAAGAGTACCTTCAGGCACACCGGCATCCAGTCGAGCGCAGGCCGCTCCTGACCCGGGCAGTGTGGTGATGAACCCTTTATTGAGCCTTCTGACGCTATGAGCTGCCTTGCGCTCGCGAAGATCGAGCTCCCCCCGAATTCCTTAAACCTTCCGAGTAATCCTTATGACGCATCGTATTGTTATCGTTGGCGGAGGCGCTGGCGGTCTGGAGCTGGCTACCAGTCTGGGCAAGACCCTGGGCAAGAAAGGCACGGCCAGTGTCACGCTGGTTGATGCCAACCTGACGCATATCTGGAAACCGCTGTTGCACGAAGTGGCTGCCGGTTCGCTCAACTCGTATGAGGACGAGCTGAACTACGTGGCTCAGGCCAAGTGGAACAACTTTCAGTTTCAGCTCGGGCGCATGACCGGCCTGGACCGCGCCAGCCGCCAGATTCATCTGGCCGAGACGCTGGATGAAAACGGCGCAGAACTGGTTCCGGCACGCAGCCTGGGTTACGACTCACTGGTCATCGCCGTGGGCAGCACCACCAACGACTTCGGCACCAAGGGCGCGGCAGAACATTGCCTGTTTCTCGACAGCCGCAAGCAGGCCGAGCGCTTTCACCAGCAACTGCTCAACCACTACCTGCGCGCCCACGCCGGTCAGGCCGACAGCGCGCAGGAAATCACCGTGGCCATCGTGGGTGCCGGTGCAACCGGTGTCGAGCTGGCGGCAGAGCTGCACAACGCGGCGCATGAGCTGGCGGCTTACGGGCTGGGTCAGATCAAGCCGGAAAACCTGCGCATCACGGTGATCGAAGCCGGGCCACGGGTGTTGCCCGCGCTGCCCGAGCGCATCGGCGCGCCGGTGCACAAGACGCTGGAAAAACTCGGCGTGACGGTACTGACCAATGCAGCAGTCAGTGAAGTGACGGCTGATGGCTTGATCACCGCTACCGGGCAGGTCATCCCGGCCAGCCTGAAGGTCTGGGCGGCAGGTATTCGTGCCCCGGCCTTCCTGCATGAACTGGATGGTCTGGAAAGCAACCGGATCAATCAGTTGCAAGTGCTGCCGACGCTGCAAACCACCCGTGACGAAAATATCTTCGCCTTCGGTGACTGCGCGGCCTGCCCGCAAAAAGGCACCGACCGCAACGTCCCGCCGCGCGCTCAGGCCGCCCACCAGCAGGCCTCCTTGCTGGTCAAATCGCTGCGCTTGCGGATCGAAGGCAAGACGTTGCCAGAGTACACCTACAAGGACTACGGCTCGCTGATCTCGCTGTCGAGCTTCTCGGCCGTCGGCAATCTGATGGGTAACCTGATGGGCAGCGTGATGCTCGAAGGCTGGCTGGCGCGGATGTTCTACGTGTCGCTGTACCGCATGCACCAGATGGCGCTGTACGGCACCTTCCGTACCCTGATGCTGATGCTGGGCAGCAAGATCGGTAAAGGCACCGAGCCGCGGATGAAGCTGCACTAAGGCACGCCAGACGAGAGGCGTACGGGAAAACACTATCGTGCCCATGCTCCGGAGCGTGAGGAACGATCATCTCGACTATCGTGCGGCGCTCTGCGTCGCATGCCTTTCCGGACGCTCTGCGTCCTCTCCCTAGTGAATCCGGCTGTTCTGCCAACGCGTTCGCTGCGCCGACTTGCGATGCCCCGAATACCCGCTATTTTTAACAGGATCGGGTTGTGCGCCAAGCGACCGGACGGAAGGCTCCCGTACGGGGATCAAGTTTGTCTGCGGCGCGCAGATAACCATTGAGTCGTGTACAACGCTGCACTGTTCAGGGATCGAACCCATGATGTCGAATCAATACAGTAGTGCTCCTGCAGAAAATCATCCGCGTTTCATCTGGTTCTCACTCATTCCCGTCATACCCGCCATTGCCTGGATTCTCACGCAGTTCGGCACGGGTACGGCCAATCTGGTGGCGTGTGCTGCACTGCTGGCGATTGGTCTCGGCGCCTGTGCCTTGGCCGCCCGCTCCCAACAGACCCAAGTGCGCCGCGCCGTGGCTCAGGCGCTGGATCACCACCAGGCGCATAGCGCTCAAAGCAGCGCCATGGCGTCCAACGCCCAGTTCAATGAAATCCTCCTCGGTGCCATGCCTATCTGGGCCAAGCAGGTCGAGAGCTCGCGCCAGCAGACCGAAACCGCGATTGTCGAATTGAGCACGCGTTTCATGGGCATCTCCGAGCGCCTGCAGGAAACCGTGCAGGCGTCGCAACACGCCGCCGGTGAGCTGGACGGTCAGAACGCCGATGGTGCGCTGAAAGTGTTGTCGCAAAGCGATAGCGAACTAAGCCGGGTGATCGACTCGCTCAAATCCACTCAGGCCAGCCGCGACCAGACGCTCTCCCAGGTGCGCAGCCTCACCGCCTACACCGGCGAATTGCGCACCATGGCCGCCGACGTTGCAGCGATTGCCGCACAGACCAACCTGCTGGCCCTCAACGCGGCCATCGAGGCAGCGCGTGCCGGTGAGGCGGGCCGTGGCTTTGCCGTGGTGGCCGATGCGGTGCGCAGCCTGTCGAGCAAGTCCAGCGAGACCGGTCAGCAGATGTCCGCCAAGGTCGACATCATCAACAACGCCATCACCCAGCTGGTGCAGGCCGCATCGAGCGGTGCCGATCAGGACAGCCATTCGGTGGCCGCTTCCGAACAAAGCATTCAGAACGTACTGGAGCGCTTCCAGAGCATCACCGGACGCCTGGCCGAGTCCGCCGACCTGCTCAAGCAGGAGAGCTACGGGATTCGCGACGAAATGACCGAGGTCCTGGTGAACCTGCAGTTTCAGGACCGGGTCAGCCAGATTCTCGCCCACGTACGCGACAACATCGACTCGTTGCATGCACACCTTCTGCAGGCTAGCCAGTCCCCCGACGAGGCCGTCGCCATCGACGCCCGGCAATGGTTGGCGCGCATGGAGTCTACCTACGCGACCGACGAGCAACGTCGCACTCACCGAGGTGAATCGGCAGCACAGCAGGATTCGCAGGAAATCACGTTTTTCTAGGAGTAAATCATGGCTAAGAGTGTATTGGTGGTCGACGATTCAAGCAGCGTCCGGCAAGTCGTCGGTATCGCGCTGAAGAGTGCCGGATACGACGTTATCGAAGCCTGTGACGGGAAGGATGCACTGGGCAAGCTCACCGGGCAGAAAGTGCACCTGATCATCAGCGACGTGAACATGCCGAACATGGACGGCATCACTTTCGTCAAGGAAGTGAAGAAGCTGGCCAGCTACAAGTTCACGCCCATCATCATGCTGACCACCGAATCCCAGGAATCGAAAAAGGCCGAAGGTCAGGCCGCAGGCGCCAAGGCGTGGGTCGTCAAACCGTTTCAGCCGGCACAAATGCTCGCAGCGGTTTCCAAGCTCATCCTGCCCTGAGACCCAGGCCCCTGGAGGCCAGCATGCCCACGCCAGACGAGAGCGCCAACGACACTGCACGCGTGCAGATAGACGGCGAGTTGACGATCTACACCGTGACCGAACTGGCCGCCAGGCTGTTGCCACAGATCGGCGCTGCGGCACGCCTGGAGGTTGACCTTTCACAGGTCACCGAGATGGACGGCGCCGGCCTGCAACTGCTGGCAGTGATCCAGCGTGAAGCCGGCAAGACCGGGACTTCGCTGCACCTGACCGGGCAAAGCAAGGCAGTCAGCGAAACCTTCGAGTTATGTAATCCGGGTGTGGTGCTGTAGCGCGTCCATTTGCAGTACTGCCCAGTGATCGATCAAGGAAGTCATCGTGAGTATTAATCTCGATCAGGCACAGCAGACGTTCATCGTTGAAGCGCGAGAGCTTTTGCAGGCCATGGAGGAATCCCTCCTGCAACTCGAAAGCGAGCCCGGCGACCTGGACGCGATCGGCGCGGTCTTCCGCGCAGCGCACACCATCAAAGGCTCGGCCGGACTGTTCGGGCTGACGCCTATCGTCAGTTTTACTCACATCGTCGAAGACGTGCTGGATCGTCTGCGTGAAGGCAGTGTTTCGGTAAACGCCGAGCTGATCGCCGTGCTGCTCAAATCCGGCGATCACATGCTTGAGTTGATCGACGTGGTCGCCAGCCGTGGCGAGCAACTGCAGCAACCTGCACTGGAGCGCGAGGCAGCGCTGCGTCAGGCGTTGCAGGTCTTCCAGGCACCGGCCAGCGCCAGCGCCGCTGACATCGCAAGTGCGCAGGTCGTCAGCGATGATGAACAGTCAGCCGACGTGCTCTGGCATATCTCGCTGCGGTTTGGCGTGGATGTGTTTCGCAACGGCATGGACCCGCTGTCGTTCCTGCGCTACCTCAATACCCTGGGGCAGATGGTCCAGGTCACGACGCTGACCGACAGCATTCCAACAGTTGAAGCGTGGGACCCGGAATCCTGCCACCTGGGCTTCGAGATCGATTTCCGCTCGGCTGCCGGGCACGCCGCGATCAACGAAGTCTTCGATTTCGTGCGTGAAGACTGCGCGGTGGAAATCACGCCGCTGGACGAAACGCCAGACCACGTCGAGCCCACCGGCACCGAACTGGTCTCGCAGCCCGAACACAGCCCTGTGGTGGCCAGCGGCGAACTGCTGGGCGATCAGCGCGCAGTGCCACGTACGCCCGCAACGGCAACGGCAACGGCAACGGCAACCGCTGTAGAGCGCCCTTCTTCGGGCAGCGAGCAGAAAAACAAGGATGGCCGCTATGTGCGCGTCAACGCCGACAAGCTCGACGAGCTGATCAATCTGGTCGGCGAGCTGGTCATTGCCAGCGCCGGCGCCAGCCTGCTGGCCAAGTCGTGCGACAACGACCCGCTTCAGGAAGCCAGCTCGACGGTGTCGGGGCTGGTCGAGCAGATTCTGGATGGCGCGCTGCACCTGCGCATGATCCCCATCGGCGACACCTTCAATCGCTTCCGCCGTGTGGTGCGCGATGTCAGTCAGGAACTGGGCAAGGACATCGACCTGATTATCAATGGTGCGGAGACCGAACTGGACAAGACCGTCGTCGAAAAGATCGGCGACCCGCTCATGCACCTGCTGCGTAACTCCATGGACCACGGCATCGAGAGCGCCGAAGCACGTCGCGCGGCAGGCAAGCCGGCCAAAGGTCATTTGAGCCTCAACGCGTACCACGACTCGGGCAGCATCGTCATTGAAATCGCCGACGACGGGGCCGGACTCAACCGCGAGCGCATCCTCGACAAGGCCCAGCAACGCGGACTGGTGGCGGCCGGCGCAAGCCTCACCGATCAGGAAATCTACAACCTGATTTTCGAGCCCGGCTTTTCCACTGCCGAGGCCGTCACCAACCTTTCGGGGCGTGGTGTCGGCATGGACGTGGTCAAGCGCAACATCACCTTGCTGCGCGGCACGGTGGATCTGGACAGTCAGCCCGGTCAGGGCACCATCGTGCGCATCCGCCTGCCGCTGACGCTGGCGATCATCAACGGCTTTCTGGTCGGTATCGATCAGTCGACTTACGTGATCCCGCTGGACATGGTGCAGGAATGCATCGAGCTGGACGAACACAACCGGCAGTTGACCCGCGACAGCGGCTACCTGGACCTGCGTGGCGAAGTGCTGCCGCTGGTCTACCTGCGCGACCACTTCAATCACGAAGGCCCGGCCGCCAGGCGCCAGAACGTGGTGGTGGTGCGTTACGCCGAGCACAAGGCCGGGCTGGTGGTCGATGACCTGCTGGGCGAGTTCCAAACCGTTATCAAACCTCTGGGCAAGCTGTTCGGCGCGCTGCGCGGCATCAGCGGCTCGACGATCCTGGGCAGTGGCGCGGTGGCGTTGATTCTCGACATCCCCGCCCTGCTCAACCAGATCGTACACATGGAGGCCCGCTCGACCCAGGCGCCTCAATTCCTGCTGCCCACTTCTCGCTGACGGATTCGCAATTCCCAAGGAGTTACTTCAATGAAATGGTTCTACGATCTGAAGATTTCCACCAAGCTGATTACCTCGTTCCTGGTGGTTCTGGCGTTGACCGCGGCCATGGGAGTCTTTGCCATCATCCAGCTCGGGCAGGTCAACCAGGCCGCTCAGGACATCAAGGAAAACTGGATGCCGTCCATGCGGGCGGCCGCGGGCATGCGCTTCTTCGCCGCCAATTACCGCCTGAAGGAAAACCGCCATATTGCAGCCGACACCGCCCAGGAAAAGGCGCAGATGGAGCTGGAAGCAGCGGACTCTCGCAAACAGTTCGAAACCCGCCTGGCCATTTACGACAAGTTGATTTCCAGTGATGACGATCGTCAGTTGTTCAATAGCGTGAGCGCGTCATGGGCCGCCTACCTGAAGGTCAGCAACGACCTGTTCGATCAGTCACGCCAAAACCTGGAGGCTCAGGCGCGGGCATTGCTCAAGGGCGAATCCAAGACGCATTTCGATGAAGTGACCACTCAGCTGCAAAAAATGGTCGAGCTGAATGAAGCTGGCGCGACTATCGCTGGCAACAAAGGCACCAGCCTGTACGAAACCTCCCGTATCTCGATCATCGTGGTACTGATTGCAGCCTTGATGATCGGCCTGGGTCTGGCGCTGTTCATCGCCCGGATCATTTCCCGCCCGCTGAAGGAGGCCGCAACGGCCGCCGAGCAACTGGCAGAGGGCAATCTCAACGCCCACATCGGCCACGGTTCCAAGGACGAGACTGGCATGGTGCTCAACGCCATGCGCAACATGGTCGGCAAGCTGTCGCACATCATCGGCGAAGTGCGTAATGCCGCCGACAACCTGGCCAGCGCTTCGGAAGAAGTCAGCGCCACTGCACAGTCGATGAGCCAGGCCACCAGCGAGCAGGCCGCCAGCGTCGAAGAGACCAGCGCATCGGTCGAGCAGATGAGCGCCAGCATCAACCAGAACACCGAGAACGCCAAAGTCACCGATGGCATGGCCAGCAAGGCCGCCAAGGAAGCCACCGATGGCGGCGAATCGGTGCAGCAGACCGTCGTGGCGATGAAGAAAATCGCCCAGCGCATCAGCATCATCGACGACATCGCTTACCAGACCAACCTGCTCGCCCTCAACGCCGCCATCGAAGCCGCGCGCGCCGGCGAACATGGCAAGGGTTTCGCGGTAGTGGCCGCCGAGGTGCGCAAGCTGGCCGAGCGCAGCCAGGTGGCCGCGCAGGAAATCGGCGAGCTGTCGTCGAGCAGCGTGGAAATGGCCGAGAAGGCCGGCAAGCTGCTGGACGAAATGGTGCCCTCGATCAACAAAACCTCCGACCTTGTGCAGGAAATCAGTGCAGCGTCGGAAGAGCAGGCAGCCGGTGTAGCGCAGATCAACACCGCCATGACCCAGCTCAACCAGGTCACCCAGCAAAACGCATCGAGCAGCGAAGAACTGGCAGCTACGGCTGAAGAAATGAGCAGCCAGGCCGAACAACTGCAACAGGCCATGAGTTTCTTCACCCTCGACGCATCGCCAAGGGCCGTCGCACAGAGCGCTACTTTCGACAGCCGCAACAGCCCGAACCGTCAGCCTCCGCGGCCACCGCAACAGGCTCCGCGCAAGGCATTTGCGCAAAGCATGGCGGGCGCCCCGGACGAATCGGAATTTACCCGTTTCTGATTGCCGGCTTCGATAGAGACTCCAGGGGAGAACGACATGGGCTCATTGGTCACGACTCGGCAGACCGCAGCGACGGTCGAAGAAGAGGCGCAGTACCTGACTTTCATGCTCGGTGGCGAGATGTTCGCCATCGGCATTCTGGGCATCAAGGAAATAATCGAGTACGGCAGCCTGACGGTGGTGCCGATGATGCCCGCCTTCGTGCGCGGGGTGATCAATCTGCGCGGCGCTGTGGTGCCTGTGGTTGATCTGTCGGCGCGCTTCGGGCGACAGAACTCGGCCATCACCCGGCGCTCGTGCGTGATCATCATCGAGGCCAACAGTGAGGACGGCCAGCCGCAGGACATCGGCCTGCTGGTCGACAATGTCTCGGCGGTGCTGGAGATTCCGGCGTCGCAGATCGAGCCGCCGCCGAACTTCGGTGCGCGAATTCGCGCCGACTTCATCAGCGGCATGGCCAAGGTCGACGGCAAGTTCGTGATCGTTCTCGAGGTCGACCGCGTGTTGTCCATCGATGAAATGTCCAGCCTTGCCGAAGCAGGCCAGTCGCTGCCGCCCGACGTCGACGCGACGTGAGGTCTGCACATGCCTGATACAGCGTCGCTCACCGATCGCGAATTCGGCCAGTTCCAGAACTGGCTGTACAACGCTGCGGGCATCAAACTGACGCTGGCCAAGAAAGCGCTGGTTGCCGGCCGCCTGTTCAAGCGTCTCAAGCATTACGAGCTGGACAGCTATGGCGAGTATTTCAAGCTAATCATGAACGATCAGCGCAACGGCGAGCTGCAAGTGGCGCTGGACCTGCTGACCACCAATGAAACGTATTTCTTCCGCGAACCCAAGCACTTCGATTTTCTGCGTCAGCAGGTGCTGACCAAGGTCACACCCGGTAAGGTATTCCGGATCTGGAGCGCCGCCAGTTCGTCTGGCGAAGAGCCCTATAGCCTGGCCATGACTCTGGCCGAGCAACTGGGCACCACGCCTTGGGAAGTGGTCGGCTCGGACATCAGCACCCGCGTGCTGAGCAAGGCGCGCAGCGGTCACTACCCTATGGAACGCACCGAGACGTTGCCGCAACCTTTGCTGTTCAAATATTGTCTGAAAGGCACAGGTCGCCAAGAAGGGACCTTCCTGATCGACAAGTCGTTGCGCAGCCGGGTCAGTTTCGTGCAGGTCAATCTCAATGACACCCTGCCGGATCTGGGCGAGTTCGACGTCATTTTCCTGCGCAACGTGATGATTTATTTCGATCAGGAAACCAAAAGCAAAGTGGTGGCGCGGTTGATCCCCCGTCTCAAGCCAGGAGGCTATTTCATCATCAGCCACTCGGAAAGCCTGAACGGTGTGAATGACATGTTGAAAATGGTCTCCCCTTCGATTTACCGCAAACCATGAACACGCCTGTCGGTGTAGCCGAAATAGTGCTGGGGCCTGGCGAAGTGGTCTTTGAGACCCGGCCGACTCGCCTGCGCACGTTGCTGGGTTCATGCGTGGCGATTACCTTCTGGCACCCGTGGCGGCGTATTGGCGGCATGTGCCACTTCATGCTGCCCGGGCGCATACGCCGGCATCAGCCACTGGACGGCAGGTACGCTGACGAAGCGATGGAAATACTCATTCGTCATGCACTGGCCAATGGCACGCTGCCGGAGGAATATCAGGTCAAGCTGTTTGGCGGCGGCGAAATGTTTCCTGCTCATCGCCATGACCCGCACATGCGCAACGTCGCTGACAGCAACGTTCATGCGGCGCTTGCGCTGGCCGAACAGAACCGCCTGAAACTGATGGCTCAGGACCTCGGCAGCACCGGCCATCGCAGCATCATCTTCGACCTGTGGGACGGAAACGTATGGGTCAGGCACCAACCAATGGAAGCAATGGAAAAAGATGCCAAACAAAAAAATCAGCGTACTGCTGGTCGATGATTCGGCTGTAGTTCGTCAGGTACTGGTGGCCATTCTCAACGACACCCCCGATATTCATGTGATGGGCGCGGCGTCAGACCCGATATTTGCCATGAGCAAGCTCGCTCAGGAATGGCCGGACGTCATTGTGCTGGACGTGGAAATGCCGCGCATGGACGGCATCACCTTTCTCAAGAAGATCATGAGCGAGCGGCCGACGCCGGTGGTGATCTGCTCGTCGCTGACCCAGAAAGGCGCGGAAACCTCATTGCAGGCGCTGTCTGCCGGGGCGGTGGAAATCATCACCAAGCCCACCACCGGGCTGAAGAACTTCCTCATCGATTCGGCCGCCGAGCTGGTTGCAGCAGTACGCGCAGCAGCCAACTCCAACGTCAGAAACCTCGGCAAGCGCACCGCCGCCCCGGTGCTGACCCCAGCCAGCAAACTGACCGCCGATGCCATTTTGCCGGCTGCCAGCGGCCATGCCATGGCGCAGACCACTGAACGCATCGTCGCCATCGGCACCTCGACAGGCGGTACACAGGCACTCGAAGCGGTGCTGACTGCCCTGCCCCGCGTCTGTCCCGGCATGGTCATCGTCCAGCACATGCCGGAGAAATTCACCGCATCGTTCGCCGAACGCCTGAACAGCCTGAGTCAGATCGAGGTGCGCGAGGCCAGAAACAACGACCGCATCCTGCCCGGCCTCGCGCTGATCGCCCCCGGCGGTAAACACATGATGGTCACGCGCAGCGGCGCCTATTATCACGTCCAGGTCATCGACGGCCCGCTGGTCAACCGCCATCGTCCTTCGGTGGACGTGCTGTTCCGTTCGGTGGCCAAATTCGCCGGCAAGAACGCCACCGGCATCATCATGACCGGCATGGGCGACGACGGCGCACGCGGGCTCAAGGAAATGCTCGACGCCGGCAGCGCGACAGTGGCTCAGGACGAGGCCAGTTGCGTGGTGTTCGGCATGCCCAAGGAAGCGATCAAACTGAACGCGGCGCAGCGGATCATTCCGCTGCAGGAGATTCATCAGGCGATCCTGCACCGGTGAACCCGAAGCTGTCGCCGTGCAGCCAGCGTTTCTTTCGACACCCACGTTTCACGACACAAACCCCGGTCGCACGGCAATGCTCAGAAAAACAGCCTTACCGGGCCCACGGCGGCGGCAGCAAGGCCTGATGGTCAGCGCTGGACCTCGATGACCCTGAAGCCCCATCAGAGAATGAGACCAACTGGAAAAAAAGCTCGGCCTCCAGGTTCCTGTGCTGATTGGAAGTCCCTGATCTGTTGCTTTTATGCTCATTGCGATAAGACGCATAGCTCCAGTGCCCCGGGGAGACATCGGAGTCCGGGCGATGGCTGCTCTGCCTTACACCGGCGGCGCTCAACTCCTGTTCGATACTGCTGATCATCCCCCTCATTTTGCCCATGTACTCTGGGCTGTAGGTGTTGTCTGCACGGTCGGGCTTGGCGTAGATCGTGAACTGAGCGCCCAGCGCCACGCGCTGCTTTGCCGCCGGCATCTCTGCTTGCAGGCATTTCATGTCAGTCACTTTCCACGAGTCAACCGGACTGTCGCTCGCCTGCAGTATTGAATGCATGCGGTACATCCTCAGGTGCAACGCTGAGGTGGATCTTGTCTCCGGCAAACTCCCCCTTGCAGTTCGGCTCCAGGCGATCCATATGGATGAAGACCTCAGACCCCGTCATCTTGAAATGATTGGCGGCAGTCCAGCCACCGTGATTTTCACCCAACGCGCTTTGTGCGACGTCATAAGTGGGGGCACGATGGTGAACGGCGAAACGTGTCGGTGTATTGGCACGCACTTCGCTCTGATTCAAACGGCGCAATTGCGCACCTGCATCCTTCTTCAAGTCCGCTGGGCAATTGCCGTATTGAGTTTTAAATTGAAGGCGGGTCTGTTGATAGGCATAGCTTTTATACCTGCTACTTATCGGTCATGAAAAAGGGGGTTGCGCAGATAGCGCAGCATCTGCGCAACCTCTTCAACTCGCCGCTCTGCACTGCTCGTTGACGACCTCGCAGATAGCTGCCCGCTGAGCGGTCGACAGGTAAAACAGGTTCCATGAAGCAGGATCAGGAAAACTGATCGCCTTTCGAGAACCCGACATCGTGTTTGATCTTGCCGTTCTCGAACTGGTCCATCCATGGCAGCACATCGGCCCCGGCCGCTTTCAGGGCGCCCATGTTGTCTTTCACGGCCTGGTTGGCGCCGTCGCGCTGTTCGAAGTTACCGCCCCCGGTCCAGTTGGCGTTACCGACTTCACCGATTTGCGGCTTGAAGCCCGCGCTCGTAAGCGCCTTGATCTCCGATGACAAACGCGAAGAGGCATCGGCGCCGCTGGCGTACTCATGGATGCTGCCGATCAGGCCAGGGTTGTTGCTGCCATTGGCGGCTTTCAGCTGATCAGCGTATTTGACCAGCCCGCTTTCCCCGCCGGCCGTCAGACCACCACCCCAATTGCTGTCCTCCACCACGATGTCGCCTTTGTAACCAGCGTCGCGGGCTGACTTGATCAACGTGCTCTGCATATCGGCCCAACCCTGAGTGGCACTCTTGCCGCCCTCATTGAACGTATCGAGTACAAAACTCGGATGGTTTCCAAGGGCAGAAACCACGTTTTTGACATCGTCGGCGGCTTGTTGGAGCTTGTCGCCGGACAAGACATTGCCACCGCCGCCATTGGCGTTGTCACGAAACGTAAACTGAATCTTGACCCCTTGTTTGTCGCCGGCATCGACCATCGCCTTGAGTTTGGCCATTTGCGCCGGGTCATTGATCTGGTCATGGGTCATCTGGATGCGAAGTGTTCCCCCTCCGGCATTTTTCACGTCTTCGACCATTTTTTGCGCTGCCTCAGGAGACGCAATCCGGTCAGGAACCGTATTCGCGCCGCCATGAGAACCCAAGCCAGTGTTATTGAACGGTTGGGCTTGATTTGACTGCTCAGACAGTCCTGAGTCTGGCGTCGAACTGGCAGCACCGCCGGGAGAAGCAGAAGCCCGACCTGGCCCGGACGAAGCAGGGGACGGGTTCTCGGAAGGGTTATTTGCAGAAGAGTTACTTGCGGAAGAATCACCGAGCAAGCGTTTCAGCAGCGCCTGAATCAGCGTCGTCAACGCCTCGATCAAGTCACTTTGATCGCCCCCTCGTGCTTGTCCATTCCCGGCGGTGGCGGTTGTCGGCGCGCCATTCCCCCAACTCACCGTGTTCGGCGAGCGCTGGGTACTTTCCGGAGGAAGAAAGTGCACGGCATTGCTCGACGACTTACCTGAATAGTCCGGACTCGGAGCCAGGTTGCCCGACGAGACAGGCGACCACCCCGGACTGTTGTTGTTTACAGAGGTATTCATACTCATTTCATTACTCCTTTTTTGTGGAGGTAACGCGTTTGGGTGAACGGTTTTTTGTACAGGGTTTCAGAAATCCTCTTTATCGTCTTTACGCGTTCAAGCAGATGAAATTCATTTGAAAGGGCCCTTTAGATAAGCCCGTTCTGCGTCTCGCAAGATGGCAATATCCACGGCGTTGGGTAGCAGTCTTTTGGCCTCGGTAATGTTTGCCAGCTTGACGCTTTGAGATTCAAAACCCATATCGGACGGTATGCCATCTATGCGTTTGGCAAGGTAATAACGAGTACGGGATGTTGTTCGGTCGTAGTCACCGATAAAGCCGTGGAATTCCACCAGAAGCCCCGTCTCTTCGTAGACTTCCTTGAGTGCATTGGTCCTCAAGTTCAGACCGGCTTCCTGCTTTCCCTTGGGAAAAGCGTGCGTTGCGCCGAACGGGTGATTGGTCGGCTCGGTGATCCATACCCTGCCGTCGGGCTCAAAAATGATCGCTCCACTGGCGGGAGCAAGGTGCGGAGAACGCTTGAATTCCGGCTCTGTGAAGTTGACCGCCCGGGTTGTAAATCGGCGCCAGCCATCCATCGTGTCTGGGGGTGTAAATGATCTGAACGGCAGGTTGTTCATGCTGCCACGGACAGCGCTGTGAGGTACAAAAACGGCGGTTGCGTATCGATCACGCCACGTATCCGCCGCGCTGGGTGACGTGGGGTTTTTAACAGTCACAACATCGCCGCGCTCGTTCTTTCGGCGATGAATATAAGGAAGCGTCTGCTTCATATCGACAAGCCACTTCTTCCGACTGATCAGTCTCTTGCCGAGCTCAATGCGTTCGCTGTGATTGCCAGGGCCGTGTTCTGCGCAAAGTGCGGCAATACGCGCATCCGGTATTTTTTCTATCGCTGCAATACCCTCGCGGATGTCATTACGCTCGATTTTCCGGAAGGCACGACTGGACGAATTGTCTTCACGAGACAGCATCGTGACCAGCTCCATGGGCGTGGTACCGAACTGATTACCCTTGTGCTCCCCTTGGGCGCGGAAGACCAGCGCACCGCCAAGGTCGATGCGCACAGGTTTGTTACGGTGATTGAAGATGACATTGTCCCCCGTCAGACCGATGACATCCCAGTTCGCCAGCCAGGCATCCACAGCAAAGCCGCACTTCAACTGACTATTTTTTGCCAGCGTATCGAGGTCTTTGGGGTTCCCTACTATCAGTTTTGAAATCAGTGCGGGCTTGCCTTTGCGGGACGCCAGTTCTATGTCAGGAACATCGATTCCTGCGGCACGGTACAGTCTGGAGGCAAGCACCTCGTTTCGAAGTCTATTGGCAGACGGGTTGGTTTTCACATACCACTTAACGCCATTGGGCGCTTGAAACAATCCACCTGGATTAGAGCCCTTGGCGCCAGAGAGTTGTTTCCATTTGTCAGTCTCGACGAGGGCGAATTCACCTCCCCTCTTGGACCGCCCTAAAACCGTCATGTCGACGACAATAAACTCACCGCTCCGGCGAGCCTGCGTAATTTCGTACCGGTTGGTGATATCCAGAATGACTTCGTGTTCACTCTTGCTGGCCGCCGATAACGGCAACCGGCTCTCACTGAGTGTCACACCCTTTGCACCACTGTGGTTGAGCGCGGGAACGGCAGGCATCGCTTTCAGTACAAAAAGAACCGGTGTTTCTTTTTTCCTCTTCGCGTTCACCAGCGCAAAGCCTTGCGAAACGTTTGACACTGTCGAGGCACTGGCCACCCCGGTCGCGGTGTAAACGCCTTTAACCACGCGCAGGCCGTGAATAAGACCATGGGCTATTTCGCGACTGCGGTAACCCTTGGAGGTATTCAGTAACAGCGACGCCGCCTCATCATCCAGAGATATCCCCCGATAAAGCACTTTAGGCTGATCCGACTTGGCCAACTCAATGGAGTAGCGCGGTATGGAGGCTCTCAGGTCCGCAAATTCTTCTTCGGTTGTTTCAGAGGCCGTGTACTTCTGCAGCAGTCGCATGAACTCTTTGCCGTCTATCGAATCCAGTACGCTGTCCTGCCGACCCGCCAAACGACACTCTTCGGCAGTATTGAATTGCTCCACTGGAACTCCCTTGCCTCGCCCTCGCGAAACAAAGTTGGGCACTTTATTACTGGCAGGCCCCAGTGCCGAGGTACTTTGAGCGTTTGAAAACCCAAGGTGACTAAAATTGTGTTTTACGGGATTTATCATTAAGCACTCCTGAACGTTCGTCTTGGGGCTCGCGATGAACATTCGTCCTTGGAATTACAGGCATCAGGACCTTTATCAGACTCGAACGCGATCAGCCGATACTCGCAAGGCAAATAGCCACTTTTCGGATTGATCCAATCATGGATAACGCCTGTTGATAATGAAGAGCCCCAAGAAAGCAGCCAATTGCTATCACCGAGAGAGTATTGAAAATAAGCCGAGCTTATAATTGGCTGAATGGCATTCATCGCAAACACCCATCGCCTGCATTTACTGGAAAATGGAGTAAATGAGTGTCGCAGTGTGCTGTGCGGTTCCATTAAGCAAACAAGAGAGGCTTCTTTAATGGACAATTATCACTGTAAGTGATCGACATTCGTGGCGAATGTCTTAGAGCCAATGCAAGGAATATCTGGACTACTTGCATGATCGTGGTGTGTGATGAAGTGATCAGACATAAGTCATACGACAACATATAAATAATGCGCCATATTTAGTTACGTACCAATAGCTCAAGACGGCACACATTCGCTCAAGCAGAGCGTGTCGCAAACGTGCAGAAGGTCAACGATAGCTGGCCGGCCAATGCCCGGCCTGGATTTTTTCGACGTCACCCGCAGAGAAAATCGTCGGGCTGTTCGGGCACGCATGAGAAGATACCGGCACCTCATTTCAATACTTCGTTTTTCAGGCCACAAAGCCGACCGCCATGACCAGACCCGTAACGCTCAAGGATGTTGCCAACCATGCAGGTCTTTCCAAGGCTGCGGTGTCGCGCTATCTGAACCGAAGCATCAGCCTGCCGCCGGAAACCGCGCAACGTATCGACATGGCGATCAAGGCGCTGGACTACCGGGGCAACAGTCTGGCCCGGCGCCTGAGCAAAGGCGGCAGTGAGACCATCGGCCTGGTGCTGCCGGACATCGCCAACCCGTTTTTCGCCGAGCTGGCAGACGCGGCCGAGGAAGAGGCGTCCGCACACGGTTATAACCTGGTGCTGTGTGTCACCCGCAACCTGCTTGAGCGCGAAAGCACGTTTGTGCGTTGGCTGGATTCACGTAACGTCGATGGCTTGCTACTGGTCAGCAACCGCCCGGATGACGGCACGCTGGCCAGTCAGCTGATGAGCTACCGCAATATCATTCTGCTCGACGAAGACGTTCCCGGCACCTCGCAGCCCAAAGTCTTCGCCGACAATCATCAGGGCGGTCGCCTGGCGACGGACTACCTGATCCGCCATGGCCATCGACGCATCGCTCATGTGTCCGGGCCGTCGGCCTTGATGAGTGCCCGCGAGCGCTATGCCGGCTACCGGGAAGCGCTCGCGCTGGCGGGCATCGCAGAGGTGCCGGAATACCTGTGCTTTGGGGATTACAGCCGTGAGTTCGGGCGTATCGCGACCGCACAGCTACTCACCCTGCCCGACCCTCCGGGGGCGATTTTCGCCGCCAGTGACTTCATCGCCCTGGGCGTGCTCGATGTCCTGCGTGAGCGCACTATCAGCGTGCCCGGCGCCATGTCGCTGGTGGGTTTCGACGACGCCGTGTACGCCAGCCTGCTGACCCCGCCGCTGTGTACCATCCGCCAATCCTCCAGAGAGCTTGGCCGTCTCGGCGTGGCGCAACTGCTGCAGAGGATGACGGGCGGCGACTGTGCGCAGGACATCGTGCGCGTACCCGTAGAGCTGGTCTGTCGGGGCACGGTAGCAAAGCGCAGTGACTGATTGCGGGGCAACAAGTAACACCCGGCCTTAAATCAGTGCACTGCCGTTTGCCTCCTGAAAAGCCGATGATTGCGGAAAACTGTGGCGCATCAAGGCTGTACGGTCACTGGCAGGCATTGCGGAAAAAATGGCACACAATCTGCTTTCTCTAGTTTTCAAACCTGAAGACAAAACTCATTTGTCTTTTTTTTGAGACAAATGGTAAACCGGTTTACCGATCTGATTTGCCACACCGGCGATCAGGCTAGGAGGATGGCAATGCTGCGTTTGAGCAAGCGTTTCACCCTGACCCTCGGCGTTGTTTTGGCCTTGGCGTTGTCACCCATCATTCAGGCCCAGACCGGCAAACGTCTGGCTCTGGTACAGGTCAACCAACAGGCGCTGTATTTCACCCAGATTACCCAAGGCGCACAGGCGGCGGCGAAAGCTGCCGGAGCAGAGCTGGTGGTGTTCAACGCCAACGACAATCCGTCAGCCCAGAACGACGCCATCGAGGCCTATATTCAGGACAAAGTCGACGCCATTCTGCTCTGCGCCATCGACGTCAACGGTATCAAGCCGGCAGTCACCGCAGCCGCGCAGGCGGGAATCCCGGTGGTGGCAATCGATGCTGTGATCAATGGCGACAATGCCGTGCAGGTCGGCGTGGATAACCGCGAGGCAGCCCGACAGATGGGCCAGTACACCGGCGAATACATCAACCGCGAACTGGCGGGCAAAGCCAGCATCGGCGTGGTCGGAGCCCTCGGCTCTTATGTGCAGAATCTGCGTCTGGACGGCTTCCGCGAGGGTCTGGCGAAGACCGCCAGCCAGGCGAAGATCGTCAATACCGTCGACGGTAACAATGTGCAGGACACCGCCCAGGCTGCGGCGGAAAACCTGCTGACCGCCAACCCTGATCTGCAGATCATTTATGCCACTGGCGAACCCGCCCTGATTGGCTCGGTTGCCGCGAGCGTGTCGCAAGGTGCGGGCGAGCGGGTCAGGATTTTCGGGTGGGACCTGTCCTCTCAGGCAGTGCAGGGTCTGGATGACGGCTCTGTCGCGGTGGTGGTGCAACAGAATACCCAGGCCATGGGCAAGACGGCGGTGGAGTCGGCGCTGGCGCTGTTGTCCGGAAAGACCGTGGCTCGCGAACAGAGCATTCCCGTCACGCTGGTGACCAAAGCCAACCTGGCAGCCTATCGCGCCGAATTCAAATAAGGGGCTCAGCATGCAGACGCCTGGCGAAGTGCCTCGGGTACAGATGAGTGCCATCACCAAACACTACGGCTCGATAGCCTCGTTACGCGGTGTCGATCTGCTGTTGCAGCCCGGTGAAGTGCTGGGGCTGGTGGGCGACAACGGCGCGGGCAAATCCACGCTGACCAAGATTCTGTCAGGTGCCGTGATACCGACCAGCGGACGAATCGCCATCGATGGCGAGGAAGTCAGTTTCAACGGCCCGGCAGATGCGCAGCGCTGCCATATCCAGATGGTGTATCAGGACCTGTCGCTGTGTGACACCGTCGATGTGGCCGGAAACCTCTTCATGGGCCGCGAACCGATGCGCCGCGTGCTCGGCGTGCCGTTGCTCGATGAGACGCGCATGCACCGTGAAGCACGGCAGATTCTTGAAGCATTGGGCATAACCATTCCGGATACCCGCGCGCAGGTACGACACCTTTCCGGCGGCCAGCGCCAGGCCGTTGCGATTGCCCGCGCGGCCGCCTTCGGGCCTAAGGTTCTGATCATGGACGAGCCCACCGCGGCCCTCGCGGTAGCCGAAGTCGAAGCGGTGCTGGAGTTGATTCGTACCATCAGCCGCCAGGGCGTCAGCGTGATTCTGATCACCCACCGGTTGCAGGACCTGTTTCTGGTCTGCGACCGCCTCATGGTGATGTATGACGGCGCCAATCTGGCCGAGCGACGGATCGCCGACACCGACCTCAACGAGGTCGTCGAACTCATCGTCGGGCACAAATTCACTGCCCGCTCCGCTAGCGCCTGAAAGGATATGACGCCATGAAAACGCTCGATCTCACGCGCCAACGCATTCTGCCGCAGTCGCTGTTCAAGCGCCTGCTGCATGATTTTCCCGGCGTGGTCAGCATCGGCCTGTTTTTCGCCCTGTGCTTTGTGCTGTTCGCACTGGTGACCGATAACTTTTTAAGCGGTGCCAACCTGCTCAACGTTATCCGGCAAAACGCGCCGTTATTGATTGTCGCGGTGGCGATGACGCTGGTGGTCACCACCGGCGGCATCGACCTGTCGGTCGGCTCGACCCTGGCGCTGGTCGGTGCGCTGGCGGCCATGGCGCTCAATGCCTGGCACCTGCCCTGGCCGCTGGTTCTGCTCGGCGGGCTTGCGGTCGGCGCGATGATCGGGGCGCTGAACGGCTACTTCATCGCCTACGCGGGCATCCCGGCCTTTATCGTCACCCTCGCCACCCTGACCATTATTCGTGGCCTGGCGATGCTGCTGACGCAAGGCTATTCGATCCCCGTCCCACGCGAAGAAGCGGCGTTTCTGGCCCTCGGTCGCGGCTGGTTTCTCGGCGTGCCGCTGACCGCCTGGCTGGCCTTGCTGGTCACGCTGGGCGGGGTGCTGGTGCTCGGCAAAATGCGTTTTGGCCGCTACCTCACGGGCATCGGTGCCAACGCTGAAAGCGTGCGCCGCGCCGGGGTGAATCATCGCGGTGTGCTGCTGCGGGTCTACATGCTCAGTGGCATGGCGGCCGCGCTGGCCGGCATGATCGTCACCGCCAGGCTGGGCAGTGGTTCCTCGAATCAGGGCGAAGGTTTCGAACTGGAAGTGATTGCTGCCGTGGTCCTCGGCAGTACCAGCCTGTTCGGTGGCTTCGGCACGATTGTCGGCACACTGTTAGGGGTACTGACCATGGCCGCGATCAAGAACGGGCTGATTCTGGCCCACGTCTCACCGTTTTACACGCAAATCGCCACGGGCCTGATCGTACTGCTGGCGATCTGGCTGAACACACGCATTCTACGTACCGGCCGTCCACTCGGGAGGGCTGGAGCATGAGCCTGTTTCGTCATCCTTCACCCCTGCCCCTCGGGGTCGACAGCGGCCATGCCATGACGGTGCTGGGGCCGGTGCCGGTCGAGCGCCTTGGCGTCACCCTGATGCACGAACACATTCTGCTCGACGCTTCGGGCAAGTGGGTGGCACCCAGTTGCTGCGGCGAGCGACACCTGGCCGAGCGCCCGGTGAGCATTGAGCTGCTTGGCGAACTGCACATGAACCCGTTGGTCAGCCGCGACAACTGTCAGTTGTTCGATGTCGATCTGGCCTGTGAGGAGCTGCTGAAGTACCGGGCGCTGGGCGGGGAAACGGTGGTTGATCCGACCAATCTGGGCATCGGCCGCGACCCGCAGGCCTTGCAGCGAATTTCCCGTCTGACCGGCCTGAATATCATCATGGGTGCCGGTTTCTATCTGGAACCCTCGCACCCGCATTACGTGCATGAACGCTCGGTGGAACAGCTGGCGGAGCAGATCATTCATGACGTGGGTGGTGGTGAAGAGAAGCCCGAGGTGATTGCCGGCCTGATCGGCGAGATTGGTGTTTCCGCCGCGTTCACGGCTGACGAAGAGAAATCACTGCGCGCCGCAGCCCGTGCAAGTGCCGCGACCGGCGTGCCGCTTTCAGTGCACTTGCCAGGCTGGGAGCGCCTCGGCCACCGGGTACTGGACATCGTTGAGGCAGAAGGCGCCGACCTGCGCCACACGGTGCTGTGCCACATGAACCCGAGCCATAGCGACCCCGCCTATCAGCATGCGCTGGCGGCACGCGGCGCGTTTCTGGAATACGACATGATCGGCATGGGTTACTACTTCGCCGACGAGCACGCGCAGTCGCCCAGCGATGAGGAAAACGCACGGGCCATCGTCGCCCTGATCGAGCACGGCTTCGGCTCGCAGGTGCTGTTGTCTCAGGACGTCTTTCTGAAAACCATGCTGACTCGCTATGGCGGTCATGGTTATGGCTACCTGCTGAAACACTTTGTCCCGCGCCTGCGCCGTCATGGCGTTACCGGCGAACAACTCGAAAACCTTTTGATCGACAACCCGCGCCGGGTCTTCCAGCGCGGCTTCCAGGCTCCTTTTTCATCGCAGAGGAATGCAACGTCATGAAACAGTCCGTATTGCTGGCTGGCGAATCATGGGTCAGCACGTCAACCCACATCAAAGGCTTCGATCAGTTCGACAGCGTCACTGCGCACAATGGCGCGCGGCGCTTGCTCGCGGCGATGGCAGACAGCGACTATCAGATCACGCAGATGTGCGCCGATCAGGCCCAGACCGACTTTCCGGCCACGGTTGAAGCACTCAGTCAGTATCAGGCGGTGATCCTCTCCGACATCGGTGCCAATACCCTGCTGCTGCACCCCGACACCTGGCTGCGTGGCAAGCGCACGCCCAACCGCCTCAAAGCCCTTCGCGAATACGTCTTGCAGGGCGGTGCATTGATGATGGTCGGCGGCTACTTCAGCTTTCAAGGCATCAACGGCGGCGCGCGCTACCGCGGAACGCCTGTCGAGGAAGTCTTGCCCGTACGCTGCCTGCCTTACGACGACCGTGTCGAAGTGCCGGAAGGCTTTCTGCCGCAGATCCACAGCGATCACCCGATACTGCGAGGCCTGGGCGGCGAATGGCCTTACCTGCTTGGCTACAACGAAGTTGAATTGCATCCCGAAGCTCAATTGCTGGCCACCGTCGAAGGCTCTCGGCACCCGTTGCTTGCCGCGCGCGAGGTCGGTGCCGGACGCACTCTGGCGTGGACCAGCGACCTTTCCGAACACTGGCTGCCGGAAGCTTTTCTCGACTGGGAAGGCTATCGCCGCTTCTGGATCAACAGCCTCGACTGGCTGACCCGCCGTACCTGACCGGAGGCTCCGATGCTCGATGACCCTATAGCCCTGACCCGAGCCCTGCTGGCGTTCCAGACCCTCAACCCGCCGGGCGATGAAGAAGCGTGTGCGGCTTTTCTTGCCGAGCAGCTGACCCGCCACGGATTTGTCTGCGAGCTGCAGCGTTTCGGTGAGCGCCGTTTCAATCTGGTCGCCTGGCTTGAGGGCGACGGCCCCGGCAAACCGCTGGGGTTCACCGGCCACCTGGATACCGTGCCGCTCGGCAGTGCCACCTGGAGTCACTCGCCGTTTGCCGGTGAGATCGTCGATGGCCGGCTGTACGGGCGAGGGTCCAGCGACATGAAAGCGGGCATTGCCGCCTTCATCGTGGCCTGCCAGCGCAGCCGTGATTCCATTCGGCGCGGGCCCGGCGTTCGGCTGATACTCACCGGCGGAGAGGAAACCGGCTGTGACGGCGCCAAGGCCCTGTGCAGTGACGCGCCCCATTTGCTGGGCGAACTGGGCGCACTGCTGATCGGAGAGCCGACGGCCAACTACCCTATACTCGGACACAAAGGCGCGCTATGGCTGCGCTGCGCCAGCCATGGCCTGACGGCCCACGGCGCCATGCCGGAAGAAGGCGTGAACGCTATCTATCTGGCCGCCGAACACATTGGCCGCGCGCAGACCTTTGAAGTAGGCCCTGCGCATCCGCTCATGCGCAAGCCGACGCTGAACGTCGGCACTATCAGCGGCGGCCTGAACATCAACTCGGTACCGGACTACGCAGCGTTCACCCTGGACCTGCGCACTGCACCGAATCTGGACCACGACGAGATTCGCGGACGACTGGCGGCCCATCTGGGCAGCGGCGCGGAACTGAGCACCCTGATTGATCTGCCTGGTATTTGTGCCAGCCCCGACGAGCCGTGGGTGCAACAGGTTTTTGCACGCTGTCAGGCCTTGCATGACGCCCCCCTGGAGGAAAAGGCGGTGCCCTACTTTACCGATGCTGCCGTGCTGCTCCCCGCCATCGGCTATCCGCCCACCCTTATTCTCGGCCCGGGAGAGCCCGGCATGGCGCACAAGGTCGATGAGTATTGTGAAGTCGACAAACTTCAGCAATGCGTCGAACTGTATGCCGGATTGATCGAAGACTGGACAGTCATGCACGCGCCGATGAACGACTGACGCAAGATACTCTCACCAGCCCTTCATAGCCCTCCTCGTCGGCACTCGTTTGGCTCACATTCAAACCGGCTGCGCAAGGCAGCCACTCACCTGGAACGTGCATAGCCATGACAAGGATGTAAACCGTTCTGGACAGCGGACGGGTTGAACGCGTAATAAGGTGCCTAGAAAATTTCCCTAATGGACAGCACGTTAATGGCACTACGCGGTGATGAAGCGGACGACCATGAGTTCCGCAGCCGGTCATATCCCGTCCAGGAAGATATGGCGCAGCAGCGTCGAGTCTGGCGCTTTGAGCGCATCGGCTGGGCAGGCCTGATTGTACTGATAGTGCTGACCCTTGCCGGTTTGTTTTCCAAAGGGCCATTGAGCCAGGTCGAGCCTCGAACGGCAGATGGCAAACTGCAGGTGAGCTACGAGCGTTTCAGCCGCAACGGCAGTCAGGACGATATGATTGTCACGTCCAGAGGCGCCCCCTCCGAACTGCGTTATCTGGTCGTCGGCAGTGGACTGCTCGAAGGCGTATCGATCGAGAACCTCAACCCCCAGCCCGCTCCCCTTCACAGCGAAGGCCGTGATCTGGTCATTCCGATGCAGGCTGACAAGGACGGTTTAGCCACTTTGTACCTGACTGTTCGCAGTAACGGGGTGGGACTGTACCGAGGGCAAATGCATATGCTGGGTGGCGAAACGCTGCCGATGCCCAGGTTTATCTACCCGTAGAGAGAAAGCGATTTATGGATGCCGTGCTCAGAGCAGCAGCGATTTATTTTGTCTTGATGGTCTTGTTTCGTGTTGCCGGACGCCGCTCCCTTACCGACCTCACTACCTTCGATTTCGTCTTGTTGCTGATCATCGGCGAGGCCACTCAGCAAGCGCTGCTGGGCGATGATTTTTCGGTGACCAACGCGATACTGATCATCTCCACCCTTATCGCCATAGACGTCGGCTTTTCCCTGGCCAAACGCCGATCGAGGCGGCTGGCCAAATTTCTGGATGGCGGCCCCACGGTCATCGTGGAAGACGGCAAGCCACTGACCAAACGAATGAGAGAAGCGCGCATCAGCGAATCCGATGTGATGGAGGCCGCACGAACCACGCAAGGGATCGTGGAGATGAAGGACATCAGGTACGCGATCATTGAAAGGAACGGAGAGATATCGGTCATACCGTTCAAGTGAGGAATCAGCGCTAAAACTTACCTGCGCAGAGTTTCATGGCGACATCCTGAACATCTTTACCGATCACATCGGGCTGGGTGCCTGAAGTGATGGCATCGAATGCGCGACCTGGCGGTGCTGACATCAGTCAGCACCGCCAAAAGTCACGATCAGGTCACTGGCTTACGCCTGCTCTTCCTGCTCGTCATCATCGTGCTTGAGTGCCGGCTTCATACCTGGCTGAGGCGCATGCTCGGCATTCGGCGCGATTTCTTCGCCGTGGTTCTTTTTCTCTTGCTGGACTTTTTTGTCGTGGGCAACGTTACGTGGATCGGTCATGGGAATTCCTTGATTGGCAGAGGATTCGAACACCCATCGACGTGCTGCATTGTTTGAGCGCCGGGGCAAGATTTGGAGTCAGGCCGTTGCAAGGCGTTCAGTGCATTTGAACCGGCACCTGCCGGGAGGGGCGAGTTGCGGGTTCCGGCCCGAGTTGAGGCGACGGCGTCATGACTCAGCGGACGACAGCCTGAACGCCGGCGACTGAACCAGCTCCATGACCACTTCGCGCAAAGACTGCGCACACGGAGACAGCTCGCGATACGCCAGCGCCAGCACATAGGCAACAGGTGTGCCTGGCCCAGTTATCTCCCGACACGCCAGCCGCCCAGGCTGACGTCGGGCATAGCGCTGCGGCATGAGCGCCACGCCCATTCCTCCGGCGACCAGCGCGGCCGTGGTCTGCATCTGGCGAGGCTGTTGCACGACCCGAGGGGTAAAGCCTGCACTGGCGCAGGCCAGCAGAATGTGCGAGTGCATGCCCGGGCCATGATGCGGGGCGAACAGAATCCACGGTTGGTCTGCCAGCTCCGCAAGACCGATGGACGTCTGCTCGGCCAAGGGATGGTCCTGCGGCAGCACCGCGACCATGCGGTCCTCGAACAGCGGCTCGATATGAATAGTGCCCGGGTCGATGACCGGCAATACCAGAATGCCGACGTCCAGCCGCTCATTGCGCAGGCCTTCAAGCTGCTCGGGAGGGGTGGCCTCCTGCAGTTGAATGTCGACGTTCGGGTTGGCTGCCTGATAGCGACGCAGCAGCGCCGGCAGCAAACCATCGACCACGCTGTCGACAAAGCCCAGGCGAATCGTGCCGAGCATGCCTGCCGCAGAGCGACGTGCCATTTCACAGGCCCGTTCGGCCTGCAGCAGTGTCTGCCGAGCCTCGGCCAGAAACACCACGCCCGCGCCGGTCAGTTGCGTGGAGCGCGTACTGCGCTGCAACAACTGCACACCCAAGCATTCTTCCAGACGACGAATCGCAACGCTCAGGGGCGGCTGTGACATGTTCAAGCGCTGCGCGGCCTTGCGAAAATTCAAGGTTTCAGCGACCACCACGTACTGACGCATCAATTTCAAATCAATCATCTGATATTTTTTTAGTATCAATGAGCTATCAAATTAGTATGTTACAAATAAATGAGCGTTGCACATACTTCATGGTTCAACGGCTAGGGGCGAGATCGCTCACAGCCTGGTCTATGAAGAAGGGGCGCTGATTTGAACACGCGAGCGTATGGTGTCGCCGCACTGGCCGGCTTTGTCGGGGGCAATGTTTCCAGTTTCATCAAATGGGGTACAGAGATCCCCTTCCCGCCTCGCACGCCGGACCGCCCGGTCCCGCCTGTGGAGATGCTTGATTCGCTGGGCATCAACGCTCAGCAACTGACTTATGTGTATTCAGAGCATGTGGTGAATTACGGCAGTGCCCTGGTCCACCATGGCTTTTCCATCTTCTTCGCCATGTTCTATTGCCTGCTTGTACTCCGGTATCCGCGCGCCGCCCTGTGGCAGGGTCTGGGTTTCGGCCTGTTGGTGACCCTGGGTTTTCACGGCGTCATCCTGCCGGCGTTCCATTGGGCACCGCCGCTGTGGGAGTTGCCTGCCTCGGAGTTGTTATCGGAAACGTTCGGGCACTTGCTGTGGATGTGGGTGATCGAAGTCATACGGCGGGATTTGCAGCAGCGCTGGCTGCCTCACAGCCAATCGGTCTGAGTAGCGCGCTGCCTTGCGACCGGCACCTGGAATTTCCCTGTAAACGGAGTGACCCGATGAAATCTCTATACACCCTGGCTCTGGCCTGCGCCGCCTGCGCGGGCATGGCGAGTGCCAATGCCGACGTGCAATCGGTGCCGAACGAGTCTACGCAAATGACTCACAGCAACGGTCAACTGCAACCGCCTGTTTCATATGCCACGCTGTGGGCTGACGAAAAAGGTGCCACGCATGTGGGCCACTGCCGCCTGGAAGGCCTGGAGTTCAAAAGCTATGCCCCGCCAGCCGCGCCGCAATGGGTCGGCGTCTCCCCTGACGATATTGAAAGCATCGCCTACGCGGTGCTGCCAGTGGGATACGTCGGCAACTGGCACCACGCGCCGGGGCCACAATGGGTGATCACCCTGCAGGGGCAATGGTCGGTGGAAACCACCGATGGCAGTGTGCTGGTGCAAGGACCGGGAGAGATGCAGTTCAATGCCGATACCCGGTCCCGGCCGCGTCCGGATGACGAGCGTGTAGGCCACCTGACACGCACCGTGGGTGATCAACCCAATGTTCAACTGATCATCAAACTTAAACCGGGTGCGGCTGACAAACGTACCAATGGCAGCTGTGCCTACTGATCGCCTACGGACCTGAACATATGAAACCGACCCGTAAAAAACACTTTCTGCGCCCCTCCTCATGGTTATTGGGCGGTGCGCTCCTGGCCGCAGGTTCAGCAGGCGCAACCGACGCCGTCGCCCCTGTTCGGCAAGTGGTTATCGATCCAGCCTTCAGTCAACTGGTTGCCCCCCAGGCCCGCGTCGAGCTGCTGACCGATCAGGCGAAGTGGGCAGAAGGCCCGCTGTGCCTGGCCGATGGCCGTTTGATCTGGAGTGACATCAAGGCCAACAAGGTCAGCAGCTGGCAGGCAAAGGATGGCGTGTCCACCTGGCTGGAAAAGGCCGACTTTCAAAACGGGCATACGCTCGACGGCCAGGGCCGTGTGGTGGCGGCCTCGCATGGCAAGCGTGGCATCGTGCGGCAGGAGTCCAATGGTGAGTGGCGTACAGTGGTCGACACCTACCAGGGCAAACGGCTGAACAGCCCGAACGATGTCGTGGCAGATAAAAGCGGCGCTCTCTGGTTTTCCGATCCCACTTTCGGTGTGCTGAGCAAAAGCGAAGGCTATGGCGGCAAGCCGGAGCAAGGCGGTGAGTTCATCTATCGTTACGTACCCGACACCGGGCAGATCACCCGTCTCGACACACCCGAAGTCCACGCGCCCAATGGCCTGGCCTTCTCGCCGGATCAACAGCTGCTTTATGTGGCCGACTCACAAATGGCCCACGACTTCACCAACAAGAAGCTGGCACATCGCATCATGGTCTATCAGGTGCGCGACGGTCGCTTGATCAACGGCAAAGTGTTCGCTGACATCGAGCCCGGCATCCCGGACGGGATCAAAGTCGACGCGCTTGGCAACCTGTGGAGCAGCAGCAAGGAAGGTATTCAGGTATTTTCCGCAGCAGGCAAGCCACTGGGCAAACTGCTGGTCGCGGCGGCCGATACCAGCAACCTGACATTCTGCTCCAGCGAGCAGGCAAGCTGGGCGTACATTACCGCTGCCAACAAGGTGCTCAGGGTGCAGGTGATGAAGGGCGTAGCTGGTCAGTAGGACGGACTGTCCCAATACTCATTGGGTAGCAGTAGACCGATTCAAAGCCCGGCACACGGCGCCGGGCTTTGAATACGATGCCTAGGCTCTGTACGAAAAGTCGGCGAGCGAAGGTCAGGCGAGGCAAAAACAGGCGAGGAAGCGGAGTCTACGTGTTGTAAATGAGCATTCCGATTGGACTCGCATCCGAGCCTGTTTTTAACGAAGCATCACCGAGCGCAGCCACTTTTCGTACAGAGTCTAGAACCAGGTCTCCATCTGGATACCGAACTGCCAAACACCACCGGAATTGAAGTCGCTTTTGCCGAAGTTGCCGGTCGTGCTGTAGCGGTCCAGGTCCGAAGACCAGTTCATGAGGCTTGCGAACACTCGCAGTTCGGGACGTGTGAGCAGGTCACCCATGTCCGGCTTGAAGGTCGGCGCCACCGTAAACTTCCAGAAGTTACCGTCGACGGCATTGCGTTGCAGGTAGCCTTTGGGGTCGAGGTCCATGGTTTGCCAACTCAGCTCGTAGGCCATCTCGAAGTTGCTGTTGATCTCGTTGGCCAAGCGCATGTTCAGCGTGAGCCAGCGGTAATCGTCGCCTTTGACATAGCGGTCTTTGCTCTGCTCGGCCAGCAGGCTCGGGCCGATGCGCCATCCCGGCGCGATAGGCGTCTCGCCATACATGGCCAGACGCACCGCGCGGGCGTCGTCGAGCAGTTCGCCATCGGCGCCGATGTCCTTGACCTGTGCACCCAGGCCCTGCCCATAGAGCAACGCCGTCTTGAAGAAGCCTTCGCGGCCGAAAAAGTCCTTCTGGTGATTGGCCAACATGGTGTGCAGGCCTGAATCTGCGGGTGCAAAACCGGCTTGATTGGTGCGCGTACCGACGTCGTTTTTCCTTGCGCCAATAGCGTTGAACATCCACTGCCACTGACCATTGTCGAAGAATTGGTTGGAGGTCAGGATGTAGCTTTCCACATCGGCATCGACGCCGCCCTCACTGAAATCTCCGTAGTTACGTCCGATCAGGGAGTAGTTCGAGCGCCAGTCCCTGGTCATCTGCACATCGTAGATACCGCCACCGGTCCCGGCCAGAAAGACCACGTCCGAGTCCAGCCAGTGGATATCGAAATTATCCCTGTCGAAGCGCTTACCGGCCCACAGGGTGGAGTTCTCGAACACTGAATTACCCTTGAAGGCGGCGATGTGGTCGAGTTCGGTAAATACCTGACGCACGTTCAGGCTGCTTTCGGTGGGTGTCCAGTCGTTATAGCTTTCAACGCCATCGGCGATGGAGACCGTGAACTTGGAGCGCGTGCCGTTCTGCGCGTAGATCTCTTTCGACAGATCGAAGCGCATGTAGGTGTCGTCTTCGTTACCCAGCCGTCCGACCGCCCCACCGACTGAACCCGCGGGTGTTGTATAAGGCCCGCCGCGACCGCCGCCCAATCCGTCGTTGATCAACAGGCCGGAGCGAGCATAGCCCTTGAAGCTGAACCCGTCGGTGAGGTGTCCGACACCGCCTGGCTTCTCCATGCTTTGCTGGCGGGCTTCGAGTTTTGCTACGCGATCATCCAGAGCGGGCTGTGGACTGGCTGCCACAGTCGGCGCGGAAATAGGCGCGGCAGGCTGCGCAGCGGGGGTGGCGAGTTTGAGTTGCTGCAGTTCCCTGGCGAGCGCCTGGGTTTGCTGTTCGGCTGCGGCTGCACGTTTTTCCGCAGCGCTGGCACGGGCTTCAAAAGCGGCCATCCGTTCTTCCAGAGTCGCGGCCTGAGAGACGGTTGTCGAGGTGCCGAGTACCCCTGCGAGTAGCCATCTTGATGCGTTCTGCATGTGGACTTCCTGTTTTGTTTTTATTGTTTTCGTGACGTTGGCCGGGCCTTTTTCCCTCAACACAAAATTGTGCAAATCGAAGAAAAAAGGGTGCCACATCGAAAATACGCTGCTACATTGACGATGTTAACGTTAACTTTTATAAAAACAAAAATAAAGAGGGCTCTATGAAACAGCTGAAATCTCTTCTTCCCGCCGCGCTGCTCACCCTGTCTGCAGGGTTTCCTGCGCTGTCGAACGCCGCCAATCTGACGATCTCGTGTGGGGCCGTCGGTGCTGAGTTGCAACTGTGCAAGGAGGCAGTCGATAGCTGGTCAAAACAGACCGGCAACAACGTCCAGGTGGTTTCCACGCCTAACTCTGCGACCGAGCGCCTGTCGTTCTACCAGCAGATCCTCAGTGCCCAGTCCACCGACATCGATATCATTCAAATCGACATGGTGTGGCCGGGGATGCTCGCCAAACACCTGACGGACCTGCGCGAACTGCTTCCGGCAAATGCAACACAAGGCTATTTCCAGGCACAGGTGGACAACGCCACCGTCGACGGCCGGCTGGTGTCGATGCCCTGGTTTACCGACTCGGGGCTGCTGTATTACCGCAAGGATCTGCTCGACAAGTACCAACAGCCGGTCCCCCAGACCTGGGAAGACATGACCGCTACCGCCAAAAAAGTGCAAAAAGCCGAGCGCGATGCCGGGAACGCCACGATGTGGGGCTATGTGTTCCAGGGGCGCGCTTATGAAGGCCTGACATGCAACGCCCTGGAATGGATCAGCAGCCAGCCGGACGGCGGACTGGTCAACCCGCGCGGAGACATCGTGGTCAACAGCCAGGCCTCACGAGTCGCGCTGACCCTGGCCAAGAGCTGGGTCGGCGACATCTCCCCGCCCGGCGTCCTCAATTACACCGAGGAAGAAGGCCGTGGCGTGTTCCAGTCGGGAAATGCGCTGTTCATGCGCAACTGGCCTTACGTGTGGGCCTTGGTGCAAAGCAAGGACAGCGCGATAAAAGACAAGGTTGGCGTAGCGCCCCTCCCCAGCGGCGGCGCGAACGGCACCCATGCTTCAACGCTCGGAGGCTGGGGGCTGGCGGTTTCGCGCTACAGCCGCAACCCCAAGCTGGCGGCAGAACTGGTTGCCTACCTGACCAGCGCCCAACAGCAAAAACAGCGTGCCCTGGCAGGTGCCTACAACCCGGTCATCGAGTCGCTGTATGCCGACCCCGAGTTGCTCGCGGCGATGCCTTACTACCCCCAGTTGCACAGCATCCTCAGCAATGGGGTCATGCGCCCCGCCGCCATCACGGCCAACGGCTACCCACGCGTCTCCAACGCCTTCTTCGATCGGGTGCATAGCGTGCTGGCGGGCGATATTCCGGTCGATCAGGCACTGGTCGAACTGGAACGCGAACTGACCCGCATCAAACGCCGGAACTGGTAAGCCACACGTAAGGAAATCAACATGCCTGTCTCTTCTACCGACTACCCCGGAGACGACGAACTCGTCACCCGGGAAACGCCTGTACAACGTCGCAGGCTACGCGCCGCCTGGCTGTTTCTGACGCCGATGCTGGTGTGCCTGGTGCTGGTGGCGGCCTGGCCATTGCTGCGCACATTCTGGTTCAGCCTGACCGACGCCGATCTGTCGGATACCGGCAGTGGCTCATTCGTGGGCCTGAGCAATTATCTGCTCTACGACGGCGTCATCTGGTCTGGCGTGCTGGTCGATCCGCAATGGTGGAACGCGGTGCGTAACACCCTGCATTTCACCGTGGTGTCGGTCGGGCTGGAAATGGTCCTCGGACTGATGGTGGCGTTGCTGTTGAACGTCAAGTTCACCGGCCGCGCGCTGGTGCGTGCGTTGATTCTGATCCCTTGGGCGATTCCGACCATCGTCTCGGCGAAGATCTGGTCGTGGATGCTCAATGACCAGTTCGGCATTATCAACCACATGATGCTGAGCCTGGGCCTGATTGACGCGCCACTGGCCTGGACGGCAGATGCGGATCTGTCGATGTGGGCAGTAATCATCGTCGATGTCTGGAAGACCGTGCCCTTTGTCACCCTGCTGATGCTCGCGGCACTGCAGATGCTGCCAAGCGATTGCTACGAAGCCGCCAGGGTCGATGGCATTCATCCGGTGCGGGTGTTCTGGCGTGTCACATTGCCGTTGCTGATGCCCGCGTTGTTGGTCGCCGCAATCTTTCGCATCCTCGACTCGTTGCGGGTCTTCGACGTCATCTACGTCCTGACCTCCAACTCTTCGAGCACCATGAGCATGTCGGTCTATGCCCGCCAGCACCTGGTGGAGTTCCAGGACGTCGGGTACGGCAGCGCCGCCTCCACCCTGCTGTTTCTGGTCGTGGCCGTGATTGCCATGCTTTATCTGTACCTCGGACGTCGCCAGCTGGAGGTGCGCTCATGAACCTGCGCCCGCTGAAGAAAGCGCTGCTGCGCCTGGCCTTCTGGGGCCTGGTCGGGGTCGTGCTGCTGTACGCGATCTTCCCTTTCTATTACGCCGTCCTGACCTCGCTGAAACCGTCCAGCGCCTTGTTTGAAGTGAGCTACTGGATCACCGAAGCCGACTTCTCCAATTACGCAGCGGTCCTCAGCCAGGCTTCATTCCTGCAGGCCATCGCCAACTCGCTGGTGGTTGCGCTGAGTGTGGTGATGCTGGCGCTGTTCCTCGGCCTGACGGCGTCCTATGCCTTGGGCAGGGTCAAGTTCCGAGGCCGCGGCACGGTACTGATGATGGTGCTCGGGGTCTCCATGTTTCCTCAGGTCGCGGTGCTGTCGGGGCTGTTTGAAGTGATCCGCGCACTGGGTCTGTACAACACCTCATGGGCGCTGATCCTGAGCTACACGATTTTCACCCTGCCCTTCACCGTCTGGGTGCTGACCACGTTCATGGGGCAACTGCCGCATGAACTGGAAGAAGCGGCAATCATGGATGGCGCATCGCCCTGGGTCACGCTGACCCGCGTGCTGTTGCCGCTGCTGTGGCCCGCCCTGGTCACGACCGGCCTGCTGGCATTTATTGCCGCGTGGAACGAGTTCCTGTTTGCCCTGACCTTCACCCTGACAGACGCCCAGCGAACGGTCCCGGTCGCCATCGCCCTGATTTCGGGTGGCAGCTCCCACGAATTGCCCTGGGGCCTGTTGATGGCGGCGTCGGTGCTGGTGACCGTGCCACTGGTGATTCTGGTGCTGATCTTCCAGCGCCGCATCGTTTCCGGCCTCACCGCCGGCGCGTTGAAAGGTTGATGCACACAACTGACAAGGAACAGCATCGTGATGAAATTGAAGCTAGCCAACATCAACAAGCAATTGGGCGGCACGCGTATTCTGCGCGACGTCAGCCTGGAGATCGCTGCCGGTGAGTTCGTTGTGTTCGTCGGCCCGTCGGGCTGCGGAAAGTCGACGCTGCTGCGCTTGATCGCCGGACTGGATTCGATCTGTGCTGGCGACCTGCTGATCGACGGACGACGGGTCAATGACCTGGAACCACGCGAGCGTGGTGTCGGTATGGTCTTTCAGTCCTACGCCCTGTACCCGCACATGAGCGTCTACGACAACATCAGTTTCGGCCTCAAGCTGGCCAAGACGGAAAAAAGCAGCCTGCGCGAACGCGTGCTGAAAACCGCGCAGATCCTGCAACTGGACAAACTGCTGCAGCGCAAGCCCAGGGAACTGTCCGGCGGGCAGCGCCAGCGTGTGGCCATGGGCCGAGCCATGGCGCGGGAACCGGACATCCTGTTGTTCGATGAACCGCTTTCCAACCTGGATGCCTCGTTGCGGGTTCAGATGCGCAACGAAATCGCCCGCCTCCACAAGCGGCTGGGCTCGACGATGATCTACGTCACCCACGATCAGGTAGAGGCGATGACCCTGGCGGACAAGATTGTCGTACTCAACGGCGGTCAGGTCGAACAGGTCGGCTCACCACGCGAACTTTACGAGCGCCCTGCCAGCCTTTTCGTCGCCGGTTTTCTGGGCTCGCCAAGAATGAACTTTCTGCCCGTGAGCTTGCAGGCACCGGGTCGCAGCAGCCTGATCGATATCCCGGCACTGGGCATGAAATCCCTGCCCTTCGACAGCTCGAATCTGACCGAGGATGCGCAACTGACCCTGGGTGTTCGCCCGGAGCACATCACCCTCAATGCTGCGAACAACGGCGTTGGCGTCACGGTGACCGGTGTCGAATACCTGGGCAGCGAGGTCTATGTGCACCTGGCTACCGGGGCGAGCGAGCCCTTGATTTGTCGCTGCGATGCCAAGGCCGGCTGGCAGGTGGGCGACCAGGTCGCGCTGCAATTCGACGACAGCAACCTGCACCTGTTCGACGCCGATGGCCTGGCCCTGAAGCGCCACACAGACGCCAGTCAACACCTGACACCCGGCACCACACCGCACCTCGTACAAGCAGGCACCCTATGAGTTTTTCCGTGAATGCCATGAGCAACCCGATGTCCCCCGCCCTCGAACGCGCGCACCATGCGCTGGAAGAGGGCCTGTCGCAGCTCATCCACGATTATCGGCCCGGTTACCACCTGGCCCCGCCGGCAGGCTGGATGAATGACCCCAACGGGGTGGTGTTCTTTCGTGGCGAATATCATGTGTTCTATCAACACCACCCGTTCGACGCGAAATGGGGCCCGATGTACTGGGGCCATGCAAAGAGTGCCGATCTGGTCCATTGGCAACACCTGCCCATTGCCCTGGCACCCGGTGATGACTTCGATCGGGACGGTTGTTTTTCCGGCAGTGCAGTGGTGTGTGGCGACACCCTGGCGCTGATCTACACCGGGCACACATGGCTGGGTGACGTGGGCGACGAGCGTTTTATCCGTCAGGTGCAGTGCCTGGCCACCAGCACCGATGGCATCAGTTTCGTCAAACACGGGGCCGTTATCGACACCCCGCCGCAAGACGGGATGATTCATTTCCGTGACCCGAAGGTCTGGCGACAGGACGGCCACTGGTACCTGATTGCCGGCGCACGCCTGGGCGACAAACCGCTGCTGCCGCTCTATCGATCCAAGGACCTGCACGCGTGGGAATTCGTCAGCTATGTGTCCTCAGGCGAGGAAGGCGACGGCTATATGTGGGAATGCCCGGACCTGTTCGGCCTGAATGAACGCGACGTACTGCTTTACTCCCCCCAGGGCATGCCGGCACAGCGCTACGAGCGACTGAACAGGTTCCACACCGGCTATCGAGTGGGCCAGGTCGACAGTCAATGGCAGTTCACCGGCGGGCCTTTTATCGAGCTGGACAGCGGCCACGACTTCTATGCGGCGCAGACGCTGGTGGCGGCAGATGGCAGACGTCTGCTGTGGGCGTGGATCGACATGTGGGAAAGCCCTACACCCACCGAGGCGCATCACTGGCGCGGCATGCTCGGCCTGCCGCGAGAACTTGAAGTGCGCGCCGATCGCCTTTGCGTGCAGCCCGCACGCGAACTGACAGCGCTGCGCAACGCAGCCTTGCCAGGCACTGCCTGGTGGAGCGACGCGGGTAGCCAGTGGCTGACCGACATACACGGCGACATGCTGGAAATCCACGTGCAGCTGGACCTGCTCGACTGCATCGAAGGGCACTTGGGCGTGGCATTGCGTTGCAGTCAGGATGGCCAGGAGCAGACTCTGCTTTGCTACGATGCGTCGCTAAAACGTTTGATCCTCGACCGTACTCAGTCGGGCACCCACGTCAGCGGTCAGCGCAGCGTAGCGATAGATCCACAACAGAATCAGCTTGAACTGCGGATCTTTCTTGATCGCTCGTCCATTGAGGTGTTCGAGCAAAACGGCAGTTTCAGCTTCAGCAGCCGCCTTTATCCACAGACCGACAGCCTGGGGGTCAAGCTTGTTGCCAACGGCACAGGAGGCCGAGTCTGCATTGCCAACGCATGGCAGCTCTCCTCCGGATACCTGTAAGGTAAATCATTGAAGTCGCGAAAAAAATCAGCTCTCTGTAGCATGATAATCATCAGTCAACCCGACAGGCCCCGACCCGCATGACCTCAGTTAAAGACGTTGCAAAACTGGCCGGTGTGTCTCTGATGACGGTGTCTCGGGCGCTCAATGATCCGGGAAAGCTGAGCCCGGAGACTTATCAGCGAGTGCGCAACGCGATCGATGAGCTTCAATTCGTACCCAGCCTGTCGGCTCGCCGGATACGCGGCGACAACCTGCAGACCCGGACCATCGGCGTATTCGCCCTGGACACCGCAACGACGCCTTTTGCGGTCGAGCTGCTGCTGTCCATCGAACAGACCGCGCAGCAGGCAGGCTGGAACGTATTTATCCTCAACCTGCTGAGCAACCCGCCGACCGACCAGAACATCGACCTTATGCTCTCGCATCGCCCCGACGGGTTGATCTTCAGCGCCATGGGCTTGCGCAAAGTGAGTATCCCGCAGCGCTTGAAGAGCAAACCGCTGGTGCTCGCCAACTGCGTAGCCGATGACAGCAGCCTTGTCAGTTATGTGCCGGACGACGAAATGGGTCAGTACCGTGCCTTGCACCACGCATTCAGCAAGGGCTATCGACGCCCGCTGTTCATCAACCTGCCAAAACAGAGCCTGGCCTGGGAAATTCGGCAAGCAGGTATGTTGCGTGCCTGCGAGGCGTTCGGTCTGGCTGGCGACGAACTCTTGCAATACAACCTGTCCGAACACGACGCCTATTGGGAAACCGCCGCCATCCTCGCCCGGCACATGCTGGATGGCCGTCCGCAGTTCGACATTCTGATCTGCGGCAATGACCGCATTGCCTTTTGTGCCTACCAGCTGCTGCTGGGCCAGGGCCTGAAAATCCCCGGCGATGTCGCCGTACTGGGTTATGACAACATGATCGGCATCGCCGAGCTGTTCATCCCTGCGCTGACCACGGTGCAACTGCCGTATTACGAGATCGGTCGCAACGCCGCCCGGCACTTGATCGACAGCGTTGAGGTATCGGGCTCCCAGCCTGTGGACTGCCCGCTGGTGGTCAGAGAATCGTTATGAAGCCTTGCGTGGGATAGCCCACGCATCGAGTCGTCACGCGGGACGATCCCGAAAAAAGCGACTGCTCTTGAGTTCTGATTTTCAACTTCGAAACGCTGGCCATAGGGATGAGCAAGCTGGTGGCGAGGTTGTCGCTTTAAAGGTTGCCTATTGCTTCATGTCGGACCGTTGGGGATGCTATGGATAGTGATTCCACAGCATTCAGAGCAAACAACTGCTTACGTCCGGAATATCCGCAGGCTGCATCAGAGGAGCGCACAACTGCCCCTCTGACCCGGGAGCTTGATACGTGTCAGTCCGCACTGCCGGTCAGCAGTGTTCTTGTCGCCGCCACAACATCTTCTTTGCGCATCAGGCTTTCGCCGACCAGAAAGGTAGTGATGCCGGACTTCTTGAGTCGCAGGCAATCATTATGGTTGCCGATACCACTTTCGCCGACCAGCAGTTTGCCTGCGGGCACCATGGATGCCAGTCGCTCGCTTGTGCCGAGGTCTACTTCGAAGGTATGCAGGTTGCGATTATTGACGCCGAGCAGCGGGGAAGACAGTTTAAGCGCACGCTCCATTTCATGTTCGTCATGCACTTCCACAAGGACGTCCATCCCCAGCGTCATGGCGGCACTTTCAAGTTCGGCAGCCAGGTCATCACTCAATGAAGCCATGATCAGCAATATGCAGTCCGCGCCCCAGGCACGTGCCTCATACACCTGATACGTATCAAACATGAAGTCTTTTCGTAACACAGGAAGGGCGCAAGCGTTTCGCGCGTCAATGAGAAACTGCGGCGAGCCCTGGAAGCTTGGCGTGTCGGTCAGAACGGATAAACAGGCAGCGCCACCGGTTTCATAAGCCTTCGCCAGTTCAGGAGGGTTGAAGTCTTCGCGAATCAGACCTTTTGATGGACTGGCTTTTTTTATTTCTGCAATCAAGCCGATCAGACCCTGCTGCTCTTTTGCTTTCAGTGCTTTATAAAAACCGCGTGGGCTGGACTGTTCGAGGGCACGCTGTTCGAGGCGGCTGAATGGCAAGTCAGCTTTCGCCGCCTCTATTTCCTGAAGTTTGTAATGTTTTATTTTGTTTAGAATATCACTCATGACAGTCACTCATATTAGCGGGCAGTTTATTACATTAATCCCTGGGGTGTTTGACGCAAGAACGCTGATTCTTGCCCTCTAGCAAAAGTCAAACCAGACTACCTTCACTGACCGACAAACAATAATTAAATTAAATTTATCAATCTTTAAATATCATGCGCGTTAAATATATCATAATAGCTTATGATGTAAACCCAGAGCATATGCTCTTCGGTAACGCACCCTTTTATGTAAGCAAGGCGACCAAGATGGCAAAACAGCATCAACTTGCCATTGCCGCCTGGATATAGCGTGCTGTTTCAGAAATAAAGTCTCTGATAAAAGCATCTTTGCGTGCTCGTTGCGAGGTGACAGGTGTCTCAAGAACAGTTCATACAGATGCTCGATGAAAGCTACCGACATTGGACCGGCCACGGACTGCCGTCCCCTCGGCAACTGGACTCGCAACAACGCCTCACCTGGCTGCATACACAAGCTCCCTATAGCCTGTTGGCCCACGATGGCGCCGCGGACCCGCGCTTTACCTACGTGAACGAATGCGCGCTGCAATGCTTCAAGTACCCGCGCGACAGTTTCATTGGCATGCCCTCACGTTTCAGCGCCTCGGAGCTCGATCGTGCTCAGCGTCAGGTATTGCTGGAGCAAGTCACCGCCAATGGCATCGCTGAGGGCTACAGCGGCTGGCGAGTGGATGCGAATGATCAACCGTTCATGATCTACGCAGGTGTGGTGTGGACCTTATTGAATTCGCAGGGCCAGGCGTGCGGGCAAGCCGCGTTATTCTGGCCGGATGAGCAGCGTATCGGCGTTCTGGAGTAAGGTTTTTCGGAATGGTTGTCTGCTCCTGCTCAAGCAGACAACCTGACCAACCACCTTGTCCAGAAGCATCGCCCTACGCTCCATCCTGCCGATTCGATGACGCAGAAGTCCCGCTTTCCAGTGCAGATTTATCCCCTCGTCAAACGTCCAATCACCTCAAGCTGGTCGTTTCATTCATGGCTGCGCCCGTGCTCTGGAATCAACTGACTTTGTACACGCCTGAAGCACCGCGCCTCCAATCAAAGCGCTGTCTCGCGCCGTTTATCCGGGTCGATTGCGCATCTGTGGTCGAACTCTTGTTGAACTCCGGCCAAACTCGACCTTCCCCGAAAGTGCTTCTTTCCAGACTTTCCGGATGCGGGTAAAAAGACACCACGATATGCGATTTGCGCCTCAGGGCAGCCATCGGATAGGGGCTTTTTAACAGCGCCAACCGATACATTGCGATCCACCCCAAACCCCGCCTCGGCGGGGTTTTTCATTGGGCGAAATACAAGGAGACCCGTGCAAATGTTGAAAGACTACCGATGCGGACAGTGCAAGAAGCTGCTGGCTCGCATGGGTGACTACACCGAACTCCAAATCAAGTGCTCCCGCTGCGGGACGCTGAATCATGTGAAGGCCGCGAGCCTTGAGTTATCGCCTTTGAGCGAAAGAGGTACAGCAGCGTCGCTGCTGCCTCCCAAAGCTATTTAAAGGTATCAATTATGTCCACTAGCAGCTCTGCTGTAAGCCAGCTCAAAAATAGTCCTCTAGCAGGTCACATCAACTACGCACCCACTGTCTGGTCCCGCGCCGATGCGCTGAAGGTCAATGAAAATGACCCGACCACCACGCAGCCACTGGTGAGTGCGGACTTCCCGGTCATGAGTGATACGGTATTCATCTGGGACACCATGCCGCTGCGCGAGCTGGATGGCACGGTGGTTTCGGTCAACGGCTGGTCGGTCATCCTGACCCTGACGGCTGACCGCCACCCCAATGATCCGCAATACCTCGACGCCAATGGCCGTTATGACATCAAGCGTGACTGGGAAGATCGTCATGGCCGCGCACGCATGTGCTACTGGTACTCGCGTACCGGCAAGGACTGGATCTTTGGTGGTCGCGTAATGGCCGAGGGGGTATCGCCCACCACGCGAGAGTGGGCGGGCACACCCATACTGTTGAATGACAAAGGCGATATCGATCTTTATTACACCTGCGTCACGCCCGGCGCAGCGATCGCCAAAGTACGTGGTCGTATTGTGACGTCCGATCAGGGCGTGGAGTTGAAAGACTTTACCCAGGTCAAAAAGCTGTTCGAGGCCGACGGCACCTATTATCAAACCGAAGCGCAGAACTCGAGCTGGAACTTTCGCGACCCCAGCCCGTTCATTGACCCCCGTGACGGCAAGTTGTACATGGTGTTTGAAGGCAACGTCGCCGGTGAACGCGGCTCGCACACAGTAGGGAGTGTCGAGCTGGGTCCTGTGCCACCAGGTCATGAAGACGTGGGCGGGGCCAGATTCCAGGTAGGTTGTATCGGCCTGGCGGTCGCAAAAGATCTCACTGGTGAAGAGTGGGAAATACTTCCGCCCTTGGTGACAGCCGTCGGCGTGAACGATCAGACCGAGCGTCCGCACTATGTCTTTCAGGACGGCAAGTATTACTTGTTCACCATCAGTCACAAGTTTACGTATGCCGATGGTATTACAGGACCAGACGGTGTCTACGGTTTTGTCGGCGAACATTTGTTCGGCCCGTACCGGCCAATGAACGCTTCCGGCCTGGTGCTCGGCAATCCGCCCGAGCAGCCTTTCCAGACGTATTCCCACTGCGTCATGCCGAACGGCCTGGTGACTTCATTCATCGACAGCGTGCCCACCGAAGGTGAGGATTATCGTATCGGCGGCACCGAGGCGCCGACGGTGAGAATCCTGTTGAAGGGGGATCGCTCGTTCGTGCAGGAAGAATATGACTACGGTTACATTCCTGCGATGAAAGACGTGCAACTGAGCTGACACGCCGTCCACGTACGATGCCTGAAGAACGCCTGTGCAAGCAGGCGCTCTTCAGGCGTTCAGCCCAGCAACTCGCTCATCGCGATGATCTGCTCGGCCATGGCTACCTACCAGCGTCCTGGAAGGTGTCGTACTCGTTAATGAACAGGCATTTCAAAATGCCCATGCATGGACAGCGTATTTCGTTTCCTCAGAACCCTGCACACAGGAGAAACCGCAATGGCGACCGCGAACAAAAATCTCAAGGCGACCTGGGTCGCAACCGTTACGAATCTTGACTGGCCGTCAGTCTCATCTCTGGCCATCACTGATGAGGCTGTACGTGTCAGTACACAGAAAGAAGAGTTGACCCGCATTCTTGATGACATTGTGGCCATGAAAATGACTGCGGTTATATTCCAGGTTGTTCCCTGCGCAGATGCATTCTACGCATCAGACCTGCTTCCATGGTCGAAATACCTGACGGGGACGCTTGGGGAAAATCCCGGCTTCGACCCGCTGGCTTATGCCGTTGAGCAGGCGCACGCTCGTCATATCGAGCTGCACGCATGGGTGAACCCGTACCGCGTATCAATGAACACCAGCGATGCCACAATAGAAGAGCTGAATAACTCATCCTCTGACTCGCCGGCCAGTGTGTTTAAACTGCATCCTGAATGGACAGGCACTTCAGCGAAACGCTTTGTTCTCGATCCCGGCATACCTGAAGTTCAGGCGTGGGTGAGTAGTATCGTTGAAGAGATTGTCACTCAATACGATGTGGATGCCATTCAGTTCGACGATTATTTTTATTATGAATCCGCCGATTCCCTGCTCAATGATGATGCGACCTACCAGACCTACAATACGACCTTTACTACAAAGGCCGACTGGCGACGGAATAACACTTATTCGCTGGTTGATGCATGCCATAAAAAAATAGCCGCCGTTAACACGGATGTCTTGCTTGGTATCAGCCCGGCAGGCGTCTGGCGGAATAAATCTGACGACCCGCTGGGGTCTGATACGCAGGCCGGTGCACCTAATTACGATTTCGCGTACGCAGACACCCGGAAATGGGTCATTGACGGCATCATTGATTATATCGCCCCGCAGGTCTACTGGCCGTTTGCCCGGGAGGTTGCCCGCTATGACGTCATCACCCAGTGGTGGGCGGATACCGTCAGGGGTACCGGCACAGCGCTATATATTGGTATGGCTCTGTATAAAGTGGGAACGGCATCAGCAGCCGAGCCAGACTGGACTGTTGAGGGGGGCGTGCCTGAAATGACTCGTCAGCTTGACCTGAATGATTCTCTGGCTGAGGTGTCCGGGTGCATGTTTTTTCGACATATGTTTCTGCGGGCTTCGCAGACACAGCAGGTGGTTGATTACCTGAAGCGTCGCTGGGCCGACGTCTAATTTTTTGTTGGGCTTCTGCGCAATGGGGAAGCCCCTGTAATAAGCGGGCTTTTTTAAAATGGATTTCGCCCGCTCAATACAGGCAATATTGGCTCAACCGTTCGTTGAAATCATGCTCAAGTTTCCGTTTCTGAGAGATGCGCAACGGATGTCATGGTGAATTTTCCGGGCGGCTGGATATAGACGTAGCTCCACGACTAGACGCTCCATGAAGATTATTTATTTTTCCACGTGGTAGACACCGGATTCGTGACGGTATTTTTTTCCTGGGTATAAGTGCCGTTCTGCTGGGCAAGGGCCTCGCCGGTATCAACAATAGCGTTCTGGATGAATATGTTTTGCTTGTCTCCACGAACGAACGTTAACTGATGAAAGGCCGTTTTATTCCCCCAGTCGCTAGAAGGCAGAGAAATGAAACGCACAGTGAAAGTTTCCTCATCTACATTGCCCTCTATGGAGTAAACGCCATAGTGGTTTTCACCCTGCGAAATCAGTTTGTAGGTGCCGTTATCGTAATAATAAATTTCGGCATCGGGGAACGGTTTTTTGTCGTACATTTTACGGTAATGCAGCACTTGCTTAATGGTGGGCTGACCGAAGCTAACCGTCAGTTCTTTACCATCCACCGAGGTGGTCAGTCCCTCGGCGTGAGCACCGTTCATGAGCATTAGCAGACTTGTGGTTACCGTTGTGATTAATTTCACTTCACTTTTCCTCGTCTGGTTCTATGGATGACGTTGCGTCAACGTACTGAGACTGTTACCTACGTTGGCAATGTTACAATTTTCGGGTATGTACTGCATACCATTTATGAACTAGTCAGCCTGCGGCTGCCAATTGCCCATCGCGTAGCATCAGGAAACCGCGTGGTCCATCAGAGCTACCATAGAGCTGCGCTTTAATATGACGACTGCAATACATCATAAAGCCCACCTATTCTGTTGCTGGAATCATATGTGTTGCGATAAGCGTCCCTGCAGGCGGAGCAGCTGCGCTGGCATGCGCAGTGATCGGAGGTGCCGCTGGAGGTGTAGCGGGAGGCGCGATGGGGACTAAACGCGGTGAGATGATGGGTGACTATCTGTATAGGCAAACCAGCCCATGACAGACCTAGATCCAGGTCTAATAGCGACTATCATTACTCTATCGATCGTAATCACGATGTGTATTACTTTTTATATCGCACACGCTTATACCGAAAAATTTGAACGTTGCCTCCCCAGCTGTGTGTTTGTAGAGCATAACAAGATGGCCTTCTCAAACGCAGGTCTTTTAAGGAAAATCATGCGTTGCAGTATGATTTATTTTTACCTGTGGGTGCCAAGTCCAGGCAAAAAAAGGGGCTTGGCGGATATTGAAGAGATTAGACGCTTCCCTGCGAAGCTCAAGTACTTGCTTACCCCCCCTTTGGACAGCACAGATTATTCCTTTAATAGTACTAGTTTTGTTCACTCAGTTTATAGCACCCTAAGCGTTAACTCGTTCTCTAGGGTTTGTCTGAAAAGTCAGCCCGCAAGCATCTTTCGATGCAAGCCAGTGTGACCATCGCTTTAAAGCTACTTGCCAGCTTGTCGTAACGCCTACAAATCCGACGTTTTTCCTTGAGCCAGCTGAACAACCGCTCCATAACGTTGCGTTTTTTGTACTGAGGCCCGTCAAACAGCCGAGGCAGGCCAGGTCGAGGCTTGCGATGCAATAACCCTTGTCGGCAAGCACATAACGGCAACGCTTGCGTGGGCGCCCCTTGCTGCCAGGAAGGCTGATCTGATCCAGCAACGGCTTGAAGTAGCACGAGTCAACCTGTTCGCCAGGCGACAGCATGATGGCCAGCGGGAAGCCATGGCTGTCGCAGGCGAGGTGTATTTTGGTAGTCAGTCCGCCCCGGCTTCGGCCGAGACAATGGTGTGGCGGTTCCTGCGGGCCCCTTTTCTTCCAGCGCCGTTGGCTGCCCGGGTGGCCCGGATTGACGTGGAATTGACCATCCAGGTGTCCAGATCGATGAAACCGTCTTCTCGCAAACGAAGATGAAGGTGGCGCAGAACCGTCTGTGACGAGCAGAAAACTTGATATTTCTATCAGCCTAGGGCCGCAATACGTCTATACAGGTGTTTAGTAGCCAAGCTAACACTCGGTAACTCCACGCCCCGACACCGGGAGAATTTCTATGAAGCTATCTGATATCAGTACGTTTATTACACGGTGGCCACTTGCTAGGTTTGCCTCCCCTGCCGATTGGCTTGATCGGGTGCATCTTTACGACCCGGTTCGGCCACAATATTTCAACAATGGACTGGCGCCCACTCAGTACGAGACAACCTTAACGTCGTGTCCAGGATCAGTTGACCACTAAAGGGATGTATTTTCGTGTGAAAAGACGGGATGTCATGCGTCTAATACGATATTTCAGCTCGATTCTCCCAGCCTGTGCCACGCAGGGAAATGCAAAATAATTGCTGTCCCAGAAATCAGTGACAGACGCTCTTAAAAAAAAATGATTAATTAGAATCTAGCTTTGGCCCTTCTGTTTTAAGGGCTTCTAAGCGCTATTGTGTTATGTCGTTGCGAATGTAATTTTAAATCCGCAACTTTACCCAATATCATCACAAGGGAAAGTGAAAATGAACGTTGCCCAAAAAAACACAAAAGAAACTGACAAGCTTTTTTCCAAGCAGTCTCATCACTATGCAGCTTTTCGTTTCGATTACCCTGCAGAGCTTTATGACTTCATCCAAAGAAATAGTCCTGATACACAACAAGTGTGGGACTGCGCAACCGGCAGCGGCCAGGCCGCTATCAATCTAGCGACAACCTTTAGGCATGTAACCGCGACAGACATCAGTGCGGAGCAAATTAGTCATGCGCCTCGGGTACCCAATATCAGTTTTCAGGTGCTGGCCGCAGAAAATGCTCGTTTCGCTCATCAACAATTTGACGCAGTCTGTGTGGCCCAAGCTATTCATTGGATAAACACCTCCAGCTTTTACGCGCTGGTCGATCACTGCTTGGTCAGTGAGGGATTACTGCTCATCGTCGGCTACGCATTCAACGAGCCGTTGACTCCCGCCCTGGACCAAGTGATCAACGACTTTCAATTCGGGGTGCTAAAGGACTTTTGGCCCGCTCAAACCGAAATTTTGTTCGCTGGGCTCAAGGATCTGCCATTTCCTTATCCGCGACTGCCAACTCCTGAGATGCATATCCAGCGCAGCTGGAGCCTACAGGACTACGTAAACTACACAAGAACTTGGTCTGCGACTCAGCTATATATCGACCAGCACGGCACCGATCCTTGTATCGAATTAGCCGAGCGGTTGGCCGAAGTATGGCCCCAGGACAAGAAACACCTTGAGTTTCGGTGGAAGCTGTTCGTCTTGGCAGGGAACAAACCTGCGTGCGAGGGCCGCCCCTAATGAACGTCAAGGACACCCTCCTTCAGGCGGTGAAGGCTTTCAGCGACCGCCCGGCAGTATGCGATGGAGAGCGCAGTCATAGCTATCAGCAGGTATGGACACGTGCCTGCCGCTTGGCTAACGGCTTGTTGGCTTGGGGCTTTGAACCCGGAACACGAGTGGCAGTGCTGGAAGATAACAGCATCGAATCCTTGGATGTGGTTGTGGGGCTTGCTATTGCTGGATTTGTGCGAGTACCACTATATGCCGGTAGCGCTCTGGCCATTCAGATGAATATTGTCGAGCATACGAACTGCCAAGCGTTGATTGTCTCGCCGGCCCACGCTGACACCGCAAGGGAAATGCATCGGCAAGACCCCAAGCTGCGGCTGCTGACCTACGGCGCCAGCTACGAGACCTGGCTCGCTTCAGCAGATGATAGCGACCCGAACATCAACGTCTCCGATGAGGATCTGTTCATCATCCGCCACAGCGGTGGCACCACCGGAGTACCAAAAGGTGTGCCCATCAGTCACAGGACGTGGCTCTACTCAATTTACGAGTGGTCATATAGTCTGCCACCCCTGAGCCCTAGTGATGTGTTCCTCCAGGTAAGCCCGCTGTCCCACGGGGCCGGCTACCTATTGCTACCCACTTGGATCGCAGGGGCCTGCACCTTAGTCAGACCCGCTTTCGATGCGGCCGACTGTCTGCAATGTCTCACCAAGTATCGGGTCACCTACAGCTTCTTCGGACCCGCAGACCTCAACGTGCTGACCCGCTTCGCTTCCGCAGCCGCAGTACCGCCGCAAAACTGGCTCAAGGCTGTGATCACCGGCGGGTCACCCATCGCTGAGTCCACTATCCGCCGTCTGCATAAATGTTTTGGGCAAGTTCTGTATCAATATTATGGTCAGGTCGAGGCGGGTATAATCAGTGTGATGCCGCCCCTGAACCTCGATGAGGTGTCCCTGGGTGATAGCCGCCTGCAGTCTTGTGGCCGACCTCGCCACGATGTGCAGGTCTGCGTACTGGATGATGCCTGCGAAGCGCTACCCCCAGGTCAAGTCGGTGAGATTGCAATTCGTGGCCATGGTGTGATGTCAGGATATTGGAAAAATCCACAGAAAACTGCGACCAAGTTCAATCAGGGCTGGCTGCTGACTGGCGATCTCGGCCGCATCGATGAACAACACTACCTTTACCTGCTGGATCGCAAGGAAGAAATGGTCGTCAGCAGTGGAATGAACATATACCCGAATGAGGTTGAGAACGTCTTGATGGGCCATACCCAGGTGCTAGAGGCCGTGGTGTTCGGGGTGCCCGACGAAAACTGCGGCGAAGCTTTGCAAGCAATCTGCGTCCTGCGCCAAGGAGCAAATACCGATGCAAAGGTCTTGGCTGAACTGTGCCGCCAGGCTCTAGGCGAATTTAAAACGCCGCAAAAAATCGTTCTGCAGCATGAGCCTTTGCCTCGTAGCGCAGTGGGGAAAATACAGCGCAGGGCCATTCGAGCAAACTGGTGGGGCAATACGGAGCGTTTTATCCATGCAGTTTGAGCTTAGAAAAGATGGTTCAGAGCCGCCAACTCTAAATTTTGTCCTGATACCTGGCGCCGGGTTCGGGGGCTGGGTCTGGCGGGATGTTGTCCGCTTGCTGCAAAATCAAGGCCATCGCGTACTGACGCCAACCCTTGCAGGGGTCGCCGAATGTCAACACTTGATCTCCGACGAGGTTGGCCTCAGCAGCCATGCTCGGGAAATTGTGGCGGCAGTGGTGGATAACAACTTAGACAATGTGGTGCTGGTGGGCTGGAGCTATGGCGGTGCAGTGGCAGCTGCATCAATACCCGAACTTTACTCTCGTGTGCGATCAGCGATTTTCCTCGATGCCTTTCTCCCCATAGACAGTAGACCGCTGCTAGAATACTTGCCCACAGCTCTACAAGCTCAGCTGACGACATGGCAGCGAGAAGGATCAGAACTTACAATTACATTGGGCAACGCTGCCTGGTTCGGATTGCGGGACCCGATCTTGCATTCTGAGGTCGAGGAGCGTCTGAGCCCGCATCCCGGCCGGCCCTTCTTTGAGCCCCTTACCCCTTTGGACCTGAGCCGCAATGTGGCCTACAGCTACATTCGCTGTACTCAGTTCCCCTTTCCGGCTTTTGATAAAGCCGTACACCTTGCCCAGAACACTGGCGTGTTTACGGTCCAGTACCTCGACTCGGGACATCTGAGCATGCTCACCCACCCAAGCCTACTGGCTCAAACCCTAATGGAACTGGGTTCCAGATATCGGGAGGTTGACCAATGTCAGAGGCTCCAACGCTAAAACCAAATCATGCGGAGGTTCTGACCGGCGCAAGGCGCTGGATGTGCTTGGCAATCCTTCTTGTGGGGTCGTTCTTGCCGCCTCTAGATTACTTCATCATTAACATCGCCCTCCCTTTCATCAAGGCTGACTTGCGGGCCAGCGATGGCATGATGCAGGCTTCGGTATCAATCTACGCGGCAGCCTTTGCACTATTCCTGATTCTCGGCGGGCGCTTGGGAGACAGCTATGGTGCACGACGAACCTTTATCGTGGGCATGCTCGGCTTTGCAGTTGCCTCGGCAGCCTGCGGTATGGCCGGAAGCGATCTGGTCCTGGTTGTTGGCCGCTTCGTTCAGGGGTTGTTTGCCGCCATAATGGCCCCCCAATCCCTGGCATTAATCCACGCCAACTTCATTGGTAAAGACAAAGCACTTGCACTCTCGCTGTATGCTTCGATTTTTGGTCTAGCCTGTCTGGTGGGGCAAGGCGCGGGAGGCCTGCTTATAGAAGCCAATATCGGCGGACTGAGCTGGCGCAGCTTGTTCCTAATAAATTTGCCGGTTGTCTTGTTGTGCCTTTTAGCCGCAGTTCGCCTGCTCACCGAATCCACACTACAGCAGTCGAAATATATAGACATCCGAGGCTGCGCTTTATTCGCCGGATTCCTGCTACCGCTCCTAGCCTGCCTTATCGAGGCTGCGCCTAGAGGCTGGCCTTGGTGGTCGTGGCTTGCACTTACCCTAAGCGCCTTCTGCCTCAAGCTATTTGTTACTTGGGAAAACCAACTCAAACGTGGAGGAAGAGCACCCTTTGTCGATCTGGCGATCTTTAACTTACCGCCGTTGTTACCCGGCGTTCTAGCGCTGTTCTGCTTCTATGCCATTTCGCCATTCTTTCTGATTTATGCCGACTTCCTACAGTCGGGTTTCCAACTTAGTCCGGCGGCGGTAGGCGCTAGGATCCTGCCTTTCGGTATTGGCTTTTTCATTGCAGCATTGAGCAGTGCTTTTCTTGGTCAGCGCCAGGGTAAGCGCGGGGCAATGTTGGGTTTGAGCCTTCAGGCGGCGAGCATGCTTAGTGTGGTAATGTGCATTTGCGGCGGGCGCCCGGATCTGCTTTACCTGCCCTTGATCTTGCTTGGCGCAGGACAAGGTTTCGCATTGCCGGCCATGGTAGGGGTAGTCAGTGACACCCTTAATCGCCATCATCCAGGCATGAGTTCCGGGCTTATCAATACCGTCCTACAATGCAGTTCAGCGTTTTTTGTGGCCAGCGTTGGCGGGGTGTTCTTCGGAGTTAAAAACGCTATTCCCGGCATAATCGGGCTGTCCGATGCATTGGTGGCCGCCACTTCGCTGATTCTGGTATGTCAACTGCTGGCACTTTTGTTAATCCGTATCTCAATCTCACGAGAAGCCGCCAGCACCGCCGAACACTAGTCAAACCGCTAAATAATAAAACCAGGCAAAGGCGAAAACGAGTCCAGCATGACTGGCTCTCTAACGGACAGCGACTGACTCCTTTTGTGGGGCTTAGAGACGACTGGCATTCACCTAATTATTGCTGCTGATGCAGAATTGACACTACTACTGAAAATACGTAAGGGGCCGGGGAACACGCCTTCCTAGCTCGAGCAATAAGGGCGATTGTGTCCGCGTATTTTTATGCGGACGCAATTACCCTTAATGCCAGGATCGTCATGCGCCAACGTAAGTCATACCCGAAATCCTTCAAGACCCAAGTCGTTCAAGAGTGCGAGCAGCTCGGTGTTTCCGTGGCAGCTATTGCGATGAGTCACGGGATTAATGCCAATGTCGTTCGCCGGTGGATACCGCTTTACCGTGATCAGCAGGCAGTCGCGCTGCCAGCTTTCATTCCTTTGAAAGTCGCGCCGGTTGAACCAAACATAAGACCGAAGCGTCAGCGATCATTGAGCTGCCGCGTGGCGAGCAATCGCTCATCGTAAAATGGCCAACTTCCGACCCTGACGGATGCGCCCGCTTTGTCCGAGGGCTTGTCCTTTGATCCGCATCGATGCGATCTGGCTCGCCACCGAGCCGATGGACATGCGCGCCGGTACCGAGACGGCATTGGCCAGGGTGATCGCGGTGTTCGGTGCGGCGAAGCCGCACTGCGCTTATCTGTTCGCCAATCGCCGCGCCAAACGCATGAAAGTTTTGGTGCATGACGGCTTCGGTATCTGGCTGGCGGCTCGCCGATTGAACCAAGGCAAGTTCCACTGGCCAGGTATTCGCCAAGGCTCTGAACTGGAGTTGGCTCCCGAGCAACTTCAGGCTTTAGTACTGGGCTTGCCATGGCAACGCGTAGGTTCCGGCGGCTCGATCACACTGCTTTAACGGCTGCCATTAGCCTATCGGTCTATCGCCGCGAACTGCTTGCTGTGGCAAAATCGGCACCATGACTTCGCTCCCCAATCTCGACCATCTTACCCCTGAACAGCTGCGCGCTTTGGCGGCGCAGTTGATACAGCGTGTCGAGACGCTCGACCATCAAGTCGACACACTGGGTAAGACGGTCGAGACGATGGGCAAGAAGATCAAACGCGATCAAACGGTTATCGAGAAGCTCACCCACGAGATCGCACAACTCAAGCGTTTGAAGTTTGCCAAGCGCAGCGAGCAGATGAATCCTGAGCAGGCCAGCTTGCTCGATGACCTGATCGATACCGATATCGCGGCGATTGAAGCAGAGCCTCAAGCCTTGCAAGCAGTGCTGGCTCCGACCGAGAAAAAGCAAAAGCCCAAACGCACTGCTTTGCCGGCAGAGTTTCCACGCACGCTAATCCATCACGAGCCGGACAACACTCACTGCCTATGTGGCTGCGCACTCAACGTATCGGTGAGGACGTCAGCGAAAAGCTGGACTACACGCCCGGCGTATTTACCGTTGAGCGCCATGTCCGTGGCAAGTGGGTCTGTGATGACTGCGAAACGCTGATCCAGGCGCCGGTTCCGGCGCAGATCATTGATAAGGGAATCCCGACTGCCGGGTTACTGGCCCACGTCATGATCGCGAAGTTTGCTGACCATCTGCCTCTTTATCGTCAGGAATCGATCTTCGGTCGTGCCGGCTTGGCGATTCCACGTTCAACGTTGGCTCAATGGGTTGGTGTGACTGGGGTGCAGCTGCAACCTCTGGTCGATGCACTGCGCGACGTAGTGCTTGGGCAACAGGTTGTTCATGCCGATGAAACACCCGTGCAGATGCTCGTGCCGGGCTCAAAGAAAACCCACCGCTCCTATGTTTGGGCATACGCCACCAGTCAGTTCTGCGAAACAGCAGCTGTTGTTTATGACTTCAGTCCCAGCCGCGCTGGTGAACATGCTCGCAACTTCCTGCAAGACCGGAAGGGTAAACTGGTCTGTGATGATTTTGGCGGCTACAAGGCCAGCTTCGCACTCGGCGTGACCGAGATCGGTTGCATGGCCCATGCGCGGCGCAAGTTCTTCGAACTGCACGCGACCAACAAGAGCACGCTCGCCGAACAGGCCCTGCGCTACATCCAGTTGCTTTAAGAAATCGAGAGTGAAGTGCGCGACCTGGAGCCGGATTTACGGCGCCGAATACGGCAAGAAAAAGCCGTACCGGTGATGGATAGGCTGCATGCCTGGATGATCGCCCAGCGCGATCTCGTGCCCGAAGGTTCGGCTATCAGCAGAGCACTGGATTACAGCCTGAAACGCTGGGCAGCGCTGTCGCGCTACCTCGATGACGGGGCCGTACCCATTGATAATAACTGGTGCGAGAACCAGATCCGACCTTGGGCTTTGGGACGCAAGAACTGGCTCTTTGCAGGTTTGACGTCGCATTCAAAGATCCAAGCCGGTGCCCCATGCACACATTCTTCTTCAATAACGGCTCATGAAAATCACAGCCCGTCTGGTCGCGATTGGCAAAGAGCTCATGTCCGGGGTTTCGTTATCGCTGTGCGCGCCAAAGCACAACGTGCCAAGACCGTCAAGACCGGCGCTTACATGAGTGTCATAGGATCCGTCTGAGCCACCTTGATCAGCAGGAGGCGCCGAACCGTCCATATCTCGATTCACTTGGCTAGAGGCTTCCAGCAGCGTCAGGTTGCTGGCGCGTTCGGCTATGACGAGCACTAGCCATCGCAAGTTCGGCCCGCGATCGGTTGTCATGGTCACGGCTTCGAAAGCGCGCCAAGCGCGCCCTATCATGCGCCTGAGAGATTACCTATCGGGGCATTAATATAAGGTTCGATGGGTAGCAAGGATGCTCGCTGCGATCAGAGCTTCGGCGATCACAAACCTGTTTTGTCTGAAGCTGCTGTGCAAAGAGGCTCGGATACAAAACGTCTTTGACGATGAGGATTATATCTGACATCCTGATTACGGTCGTCATCCTGATGCTATACAGCGAGAGATGCCTGCATTCTCGATACGTCCAATACTCAGCATCCTATAAGGAATATCCTGAATGAGATCTCTACTGACCCAGTTCACGATCACCGATGTAGCGCCGGGATACTGGCGAGTGACTTTCAACAATCCGCCCCTCAACTTTTGCGATCCGGACACCCTCATCGAGTTGCAGCAGATCGCCACTCTTATCGAATCCGATGACGCGTTGCGGGTGGTCGTATTCGATAGCGATGACCAGGATTTTTTTGTCAATCACTATGATGTATCCCGGGTCGCCGATTTTCCCCTGCAGCCTGGACCTACTGGACTGCCAACGTTCATCGATGCCACCACACGGTTGACCACCTCACCTGTTGTGACCATCGCCTCAATTCGGGGTCGCACGCGTGGCGGGGGTTCTGAGATTGCTCTGGCATGTGATATGCGATTTGCAAGCCTTGAGCGTGCGATCTTTGCCCAGATCGAGGTCGGAGCAGGCGTGTTCCCAGGCGGTGGCGCAACGGAGCGACTACCACTCCTCGTCGGGCGGGCAAGGGCACTCGAAATCGTCCTAGGCAGTGATGATTTCGACGCAGCCACTGCAGCGCTTTACGGGTGGGTGAACCGCGCCCTCCCCGATAATGAACTCGACGCATTTGTCGACAATCTCGCTCGACGCATCGCGTCGTTCGACAAGCCTGCGCTGGCCGAGGCCAAAGGGCTGATTAACCGCAGAACCCTGCCATCCGCTGAGGATCTTATGCAAACACAGGAAGTTTTCCTTAATGCGTTCTCTTGGCCGACGGTTCATGAGCGGGGAGCCCGCATAGCGCAAAAGCGCGACGAAGTGGGGGCTGACTTCGAGGCCCGGATGGGCTATCACCTCGGCAATCTCAGAACCAATACCTAACAGCACGAATAGCAATCGTCTTTGGTGCGTCCGAAGCCTTGGCGTACTTCGAATGAACTGGGTCGCACTCACACTCTTTGGGATAAACTGGTATCCCATTGGTACTGGAGACCCATTCATGGGTAGCTCGAAAGCAGACAAGGCAACAAGCCACGATCGAATCATCAATGTCGCTGCAGCTCAAATTCGCCGCAGTGGCATAAACGGTATCGGCGTGGCGGATCTGATGCAGGAAGCCGGTCTGACCCACGGCGGCTTCTACCGTCATTTCGAATCTCGAGATGAACTGGTCACCGCCGCAGTGGAACGCGCTTTGGCCCAAGGAAGCGCGCGGACCGTGGCTACGTGCGGTCAGGGTGGCAGACGAGCGCTCGAAGCGATCATAGACGACTACCTGAGTCCGGCACATCGCGCGCTTCCTGAGGGCGGATGTGCAGTGGCCGGGCTGGCCGAGGATATTTCGCGCACGAATGATCGAACCCGCTCGGCCTACGCACGCCAAGTCGAGCTGTATCTCGAACTTCTTGCCGGATTGACGCCGACTACGGACGCCTATGGTGATCGACGTCGCTCATGCTTGCTACTCAGTGCAATGGTTGGTGCCCTTGCCATGGCACGAGCAATCGGCGAGGGGGGCTTGTCCGACGAAATCCTCTCAGAGACCGCGACGGCTCTGAAGGAGCTCTAGGCGGGATTTACAACACAGGCTTTCCAGCTCTCATCTGGAGTTTGGCTAGGTCAATACTTAACTTTGAAAGTCGGTGAATCCTAGGGCCGTTGGCCGCGCCGATCATAAAGACGGGTCGTGCTTATGTTTGCTTGGCCCAGCCAGACCTGCACCTTCGCAATGTCTGCGTCATGCTCAAGTGCGTTGGTCGCCGCAGTGGCCCGCAGTCCGTGAACACCCAACCGCTCGACCTCGATGCCTGCCACGCGTGCCCACTGCGCAACAATTGTGTAAAGACCATTCGCAGTGACGCCGGCACTGGTGGTGCCCCGCATCGAGCGAAACAGCGGACCCGGCGCTGCGTCTCGACATACATCCCGTTCCAGGTACGCATAAATTCGCTCAGCTGCTACCGGACGGAGCGGTAAAAAGCGGATCTTGCTCCCCTTCCCATGCACCCGAAGATGCTTTATGCCTCGACGTTGTGGCCGCTGATGGAGGAGTGCCACAAGTGCTGAAGTTTCACTTACCCAAGCTGTGACTACGCAAACGGTTAAAAGCGCTGGCTTTTAAGTCGGATGACGTGGAGCAGCGACTCGCCGGCACGCGGGTTAATCCCTCATGAGCGGCAACAGCGTGTCATCCACCACGGTAACCACCTCAATCTGGTCTGCGGAAACATGAGCATGAACAACACGCTTCAAAATCAGTTGAATGGAGCAACTTCCGGATTTCAGACGATCATGGGGTCGATGATCTCTAACGCCACCAGCGCCGTTTCATCACTGCCAGGGTTGATTATTCAGCGTGCCAACCCGGCTTTGTACAACCTGCTCACCAACGGCATCCTGCAGGGTCGTCTTGACTTCGACCGCTCCAAAGGCACCTGCCGCGACATTGCTGACAAAATGCTCGATGTCGCTGTAGCACACGACGCGGCTGGACGATCTGGCCGCGATGCTGAGAAAGTAACGCCACTGCTCATCCGTGGGGATGTCGGGCAGCTTTAGCAGGCGAGGCACCAGCCCTCTCACAAAGCCTGAATGTCCAGGGACCTGACACAGGCGGCCGTGCTGGCCACGAGGTACCGGATTCTGTGCGCAACGCCCCTGAAACACCAAGTGGTCGTACCACATGCGGATCGCGGCGAGGCGCTGGTGCAAGGTCGAATTCGCCACCGCGTTTTCTTGCCCGGGCAGTAGCCGACGAATGTAGAGCGTTACTTGCTCAAATGTGATGGATTCAGCCTCCAGACCGGAGGCTTCGCAGTGTAGCAAGTAATGCGCCAATCCCCTGCCGTACGCATCCAAGGTAGCCGGCGCTCTTCCCAGGTTATCGAGCAGTGTCAGCCATTCTTGAACGCTGAGGTAACGGTGAAGCACGTGCTCATAAGAGACAGTAGAGGCCATGGGCAATCGCCCAGAACGGCGACACAATCATCGTAGCTCAGAAGCATTCCACCTAACTTACTTTATGTAGAATGGAAAATCAGCGCAAGGCCCGATGAGAAAGCGAAGCGTGGCAAGAGGCATGATGCTTCAAATGCATTCCGGCATGATTTGTGAAGGAAGCCTACAGCCCCCAGAGAAAATCCTGCGTTAAGCTTTTTCTGCTTCAGCCTGAGCGTGTCCAGACCTGTAGATTTGTAAAGCGTACAGGCGAATGCGCAGTCAATCGCTTCCAGCGCAATGGGTCGACTCTGACAGGGAACTCATTAGCTCTCGAATGCCACAGATCAGTTCCATACCTTCAAGCAAAAGGTCTTTTATGGGCTGTGTATCGAGTACGTCAAGAAGCACTGGATATTATTCCGGTTACGAAAGCCATGAGGAACCCAGGGCGGCAAGCAGACCGACGAACAGCGATGATCGCGGCTACGAAACTGATTCAGAGCCATCCAGTGGCAACTTGATACCCAATGCGAGGAGCGTGTATAGCGAATCTGTTTTGTGGCACGGTACATCCATGCAATCAAAAATAGACTTGAGAAGCAAAGGGTTCGATGCAGGTAGAAAAACTGGCGGCGCTACTGCAGGTGGCAACGCAAATATGTTTATGAACTTGAGTAGGGAGGCTCAGTCTGAAGCCAGACGACATCATTATTTGTCTTCATCCCAAAAAGAAGCCAAGGACTTTGCCATGTTTGCTGACACGAGTAATCCCACACTGGTACGCACTATCGGCGTCAGAAACAACTTAAGCCTGATAACCGACCCCAGGACCGGCGGCACCGCACTCATGACAGATCAATCGATTCCGCGCAAATTTGTGCTCGGATCAAAAAGCAGTGCTCCTGGAGAAAATGCGAAAGTCTTCAGGGATGAAATGCGTGCGGCAGGACACAATGTGTCGACAAAGCAAGCCGGCGAACTGCTCAGAGAAGTCCAGTCTGATTCAGACGATGACAACTTCCCTGACCCCGATGACTTTATCATGAGCCGCTTTACTGGATAATCGGATGGAGATAAAGGTCTTCAAGAATTCGTCTGAAAAAACCGAACTCTTCGGGCCAGCATAATCGAAGTTTCAATCAGTACTGCTGAATGAGTCGAGTAATTACCCTGAGCAGTCCTTTGCTGTCGACCCTTAAGCTGCTGCTAGGCAACTCCAGGGTCGGCAGCAATTACCAAGGTACCCTTCAAGGATCAGATAGCATAAAAAGCATCAACCCGTGCGCCGTATTCTTGGCTAACACACCCAAGACTTGAACACTAGGGTAGCGGTGGGGCACCAGCTCACACGATACGGTAGAGGCCATGGGCAATCGCCCAGAACGGCGACACAATCATCGTAGCTCAGAAGCATTCCACCTAACTTACTTTATGTGGAAAGGAAAATTACTCTCTCCGTCTTCCATTCCTTGACGAGATCACTACGGCCACACTACCGAGGCGCGTCTTGAAGCAGGTAACCTCCGCCGATACCTGAGCCGCGCGGTGCACAGCCTGGTGGGTGTCGTGACGAATGCGGTGGGTGTGCTCAGATTGATCAATCGCTACAGGATAAGAGAACCTACCTTTTGACGCTGATCGCAGCGTTGGCATTGAGGCGCTGTCGACCATTTAAAATATTTTGAAAGCATAATGGAACTCGATGGACACTGTTGACCACTCATGCGCGGCACATGCAAAAGTAAAAGCGAATAGATAAGCCGGTGGTGGTGATCTGTCGGTTAAAAGTATGGCAAGCAACTCGCTCACCCACTGTAAAAAATAAAATCAACGTAGATCCACGATGGAGAAAGTAAAATGAAAGCTCGCTCAAAGAAATCAGTAGGCATTGTTGCTTTGGCACTTTTAATGGGCAAGGTGTATGCCGCTCCTACTCCTGCCGCGTGCCCGGATGTCAGCGTCATCAAACAACATCAGGAAGGGCAAGGTTTTGTGTATACGGCGCCAGCCCCAAACAACCAACAATGGAGAGGCGAAAACCCGCGAGGCGATGCAAAGGACATAAATAGCATTGCATTCAAAAGTGCCAATATACGCAACAGAAGCGCGATCACAGGTAATGCATTTGTGGCGTGCGACTATGAGGGTAATAGCAGCGCAGGGATCAGGATGAGTCTTGAAACACTCAAGGTAGCAACACCTGTGGGGAAAGCTTGGAACGGACTCAGCTGCAGTGAAAGTAACCCCTCTGCCTGCACGTTTGAGTATTGATATTTTTATAATATAAATTTTACAAATAGTTATTCAGCTTAAGCCAGGTAACTTTTCGTAAAACTACAAAACCAGATCACGGCGCCCACGACTATCGGCTTTTTCCCCTCGATTGGACTGGGCGTTCTGCAGGCCCTGAACGTAAGACGTCCCCAGCCCCACAGGTCAACGTCGTCAGAATCAGGGTAGCTCAGAAGCATTCCACCTAACTTACTAGAGCGCATAGTTGCTGCTGAACACCTTGATGCCGTTGCCGCGCAACACCTCTTTGATCTGAAAATAGGGAGCGCCCATTTTCACAAATGGCTTGGCGTCGTAGCTACGGGCGATGACGCAACCGTCGTTATTGCTGAGTACCACGATGGGCGTTTTCTCCAGATCTGGACGAAAAACACGCTCGCAGCTGGCATAGAAGCAATTGCAATCGATAAGCGCGAAGACAGCCTCATGCTTTTCCATGACGGCGCATGCTGTAGTTCACTACGCCCCAGATGACGAGGTTGTCACCCTCCAGGATGTGCTTGGACGGGTAGGCACTATCTTCGGATTGAAGTTTGACACCCCCACCCATCATGAAGAGCCGCTTGCAAATCGGTTCCGAATTATTAAGCACTGCCACAACGATCTCTCCATGCTCGGCAGTGCGACTGCGATCAACGACGATCAGATCCTTATCAAAAATACCTGCCCCAATCATGCTGTCTCCGAGAATTTTCGCCAGGTAGACATGCGGTGCCCGTACCTCGGCCAGTTCGTCCAGAGACACGTGCTTCTCGATGTAATCGACAGCGGGAGAAGCAAACCCAGCTGGCACCTGAAATGACTAGAGCGGTAGCTTGATACCCCCTTCAGACAACGGACCAAGAATGACTACGCTCATGATGAAGACCTTTCGATAAGTTAGGTGTGTATATATATACAGTTAACTCTTTGGCCCGCGCGCGGTCAATCGTACTGAAAGGCATTTTCGACGAGTGAGATTAGGGGTGACATCATGTGCGGACGCTACTCGATCTACGAATCCATGGACCACTAACTCAAGGAGCTTGCCCCAGAGCAGCTCGTGATCAATGGGTACGACCTAAGGCCCATAGAGCGCTACAACGTGGCCCCTAGTTCCCGGGTTGAGATCATCCGTCCCACCGAGGAGGGCCTGAGTGTGACAAGGTTCGGTGGGGGTGGGAGCCTTTCTGGGCAAAAAGGCAAACGACCAGCACCAATCAACGCGCGAGTCGAAACCGTGATGACGGGAAAATTCTTCAAGGGGCTATGGCCTAACGGACGTGCAGTTGCCCCAGCGAACGATTGGTTTGAATGGGTGAAGGACCCGGATGACCCCAAGAAAAAGCAGCCCTACTTCATCCGCCTTAAGAGTAAAAAGCCCATGTTCTTCGCGGCGTTGGCCCAGGTGCACAGATGGCTTGAACCGCATGATGGTGACGGGTTCGTCATCATCACGTCGGCAAGCGACTCGGGAATGGTGGATATTCATGATCGCCGCCCGGTGGTACTGACATCAGAAGGTGCGCGGGCATGGCTTGATTCCGAAACAGCACCGCAGAAAGCCGAAGCGTTGGCAAAAGAGCACTGCAGGATTGTTGACGATTTTGAATGGTTCCCGGTTGATCGCGCAGTGGGGAACGTGCGGAATCAAGGACCGGAGCTCATCCAGCCTGTCGGGCTTTGACTGCCCCATGCCTTTGACTTCGACTCGACCAGGGGCTGTCCGTCTTCGTCTGCCGCACGTCGTCCGCACCGAAAGGGGCGAAATGGGCTGAAGCAAATGGCAAAGCGAAGGGTTTGAATGGAATGGGGGAATAAGGGTAAGTGCCTTACCCGAAAAGGCCGGCGAGTCCACCGGAAATGGATGCCAAAAGGGTACGAGAGGCGGCCTCCATAAAAATGAATTTTATAAAAGATGTTACTTAACAGATACTTGGAGGCTACATTTTTCCACGCAAGCGTGGCAACATCCGATTACTGACACTGCTTGGATCCCGCCCAATCAGGTGGCGTCTTATGCATATAACCTTTCCAGGACGGATATAGGTTTCGACTTGTCACGCTGAGCCATATAGAGCAAAAGGCCCACCAATGACTTCATCATGGGTGCCTATATGCTCAGTTTCTTCACGCGAAGAAAAGCGTCTCCGATATCGTCCAATGCTGCTGCAGGCTTTTTCAAACCAGAATCTCCCGACGCGTTGCTGTCGACTTCCCGACGGCGCCAGTTGATTGAAAATATCTGGCAGCGGACCTCTCTGCCGCGTGAGCAGTTCGAGACCCTTTACATGCAGGCATTCAAGGGCTATGCAGCCTTGGTGCAGCATCTCCCTGCCTCTGAGAATCACCACCATGCATATCATGGTGGCATGCTGGATCACGGTCTCGAAATCGTCGCCTACGCATTGAAGATACGGCAAATGTATTTGCTTCCCATCGGAGCACCGCCCGAGTCGCAGGCGGCCCAGTCGGAAGCATGGTCTGCAGCATCGGCCTACGGTGCGCTCGTCCACGACCTGGGCAAGATTGCAGTAGACGTCAAGGTTGAGCTCGCAGATGGCACTATCTGGCATCCATGGCATGGGCCTCTGGATCAGCCATACCGATTCAGGTACGTGAAAGGTCGAGACTATCGGTTACATGGAGCCGCTTCGTCGCTGATCTACTCCAATGTAATTCCGGCAAAGGCACTGGACTGGCTCAGCGGGTTTCCCGAGCTCTGGTCTCAACTCGTGTTCGCGTTCGCAGGTCAGTATGAGCATGCCGATATCCTTGGTGAAATTGTCTCTCAAGCAGACCAGGCTTCCGTGGCACAGGAACTCGGAGGCAATCCTGGTAGGGCTATGTCAGCGCCCAAACAGTCTATCCAACGGCAGTTGGCTGAAGGCTTGAGGATGCTCGTGGCGGATAAATTCAAGTTGAACCAGCCCGACGGCCCCTCGGACGGATGGCTGACTCAGGAAGGCTTGTGGCTTGTCAGCAAGCCAGCCGTAGATCAGCTCAGAGCTCTTCTATTGTCTCAGGGTATCGAACACATCCCCACCTCCAACGCCCCAATGTTTAATCTGCTCCAGGATCAAGCGATCATTCAGCCCAACGGAGAGGGAAAAGCCATTTGGAAGGCCAGCATCGATAATGGTCGCGGCTGGAAGAACACGTTCACAGTGCTGAAAATAGCGCCGGCACTGATCTGACCAAACACCACTGATAGACCTGAGACGTATACCGGCACGCTGACCGTGGAATCTGCGCCAATGGCGGATGGCAACGAGCAAGTTCCTGCTGGAGGCGACGAATCTCAACCGGTGAACAGCAAAAATACGCCTGCAGCATCAGCATCAGCAGCGCGCCCTGCAGCTAAGCAAGCACCTGCTGCAGCAAAAGATTTTGATGCGCTGGACGAGCTGCTCGATCTGTTCCCGGACCCGGTAGCGACAGCATCGACTCAACCAGCACCCGAGCCGGTAGGCGATGATGACCAGATTCCGTTTTTGCCCCCTCCTCCGGCAGCTACCCGTCTTAGCCAACCTCGGCAGCTTGTGGGTAACAAGGCAGAAAACCACACAGCCCCAGTCGAAGAGCCAGCAAAAGTCTCGCCGGAAGGTAGCTCAAGCCACGGCTCGAACTTCCTCACCTGGCTGAAGGGGGGCGTGATCTCCCACAGGATCATCATCAATGACGCCAAGGCACGTGTGCATACCGTGGATGGCACTGCGTTCCTGGTGAGCCCGGACTTATTCAAACGTTACGCACTTGAGCACCCAGACATAGAGCGTGAGGCTAAAGAGCGAGATCTGGAAGCTTGGCAGGTCGTTCAGCGTTCTTTTGAGAAGCTGAAAAAACATCGCAAGACTGGCGCAGGCTTGAACATCTGGACATGCCTGGTCAAAGGACCACGAAAAAGCAAGCAACTGCGGGGTTATCTGCTCATAGAACCTACCGACGTTTTCAGCGAGGTGCCCTATGACAACCCGGTCATCAGCTTGGCAGAATTGGTAGACAAGGACACATCTGAATGAAACCGATGACGCTTCCGGAACTGCCCCAGGAATACATACTCACTCATGACCTTAGGCCCGACTCCAGCCATTTGCGCACCATATACGGCTATGCAATCGAGCACGGTCTGCTGGATCTGGTTGTTAACCCACTTAAAACACGCGTGTGATGCCGCCCAAGCGCCCAAAAAAGACAGTTGCGAACGACGCAAGCGTCCGCGCTCGAACTGGTTGAGGATGCTGACCGCAGAGGAGCGTGACACCGCAAAACGGACAGAAATTACACCTGCCTGGTTCTGGCTGAGCGTGTTCGAAACGTTCTACTACACGGGGATCAGGCTCAACGCGCTGCTATGCCTGAGATATGCGGATGTATACCTGCGCGACCGGCTGATCAGAGTTAGAGGCGAAACGGAGAAGACTCATCGTGAGTTCCTGATTCCTATCCCGGACGGCCTGATGGCTCAGCTAGAAACGCTTATGCACGCAGCGAAGGCCTTGAGGTTCCAGCCTGGTGACCAGTTATTCAACGTAAACAGATTTTCAGGCCACTACCGCCGCCATGAGATGAACTCCAACCAAGTCGAGGCGATGTATAAAAAACTCACTGCAATGACCGGTATACGGATGACGCCTCACCGCTTCCGACACACGATCGCCAGTGAGCTGATGACGCTACCGGAGCGCAATATCTATCTGACCAAGAAATTGCTGAACCACTCGAATATAGCTACCACGATGGATTACATCGAACCCGACTACGACATGATGCGGGAGGTGATGAATGAACGAGGAAAGCGGCCGGCCAAAATTAGCTACATGGCAAAACCGGATGCGACGCTGCGTGCTGATAGACACCGATCAATATCTGCTCCAGTTAAGGACTTGACTCTGTCGACTACGACTCGCGAAACAACTGCAGAAGCCGAAAGCTCAGCTGGCCGGGCCTTGGCCAGGCCCCGCGCATTGCCTACACCGGTCTCGACCATGAGCCCGTCAACTGCTCCAGATACCAGGATAGTGAACCGCGACGAAACGCCCTCACCCGCTAGTGACCGCGACACCGCAGTCAGCCAGCTACCGTTAGGCTGCTCCAGTCCAGAAGATCTGTTGAGAAGCTTGGGGGAACTCACCAGGTGGGTACAGAACAACATAGCCGGCGGAGGAGCTAGTGCTGAACCAGTGATCGAGGAAAGACCTGTCCCAAGCCAGGATGCTCGGCATCTACGCCCGGAAATGCTGGAACTGGCCGGATGGATCGGCAGGTCAGGCTGATCCCTTGCGTTGGATATTTGTAAAAATACTCAATCTGCCATTATCAGCAGATGCATCGCGATGCCGATTATTTAGTTATCAGGCCTAATGACTGCTTCATATGGGCCGATACACGCGCAGCACAGCATTTTTTGCCAAAAAAAACGCCCCGTACACAAGCTTTCGCTCGGTACGGGGCGCTCCAATTTGACATCACAGCTTGCTGGCGCTATGTTTCGCGACAGACGGCTGCTTGTTTGGGTATAAGACCCCTCATACGGTAAAGCCTGCCTCAAACTGAGACATGAACACCCATCAAGGTCCTAAAGATACAGCCACAACAGTGTTTGGTCGGGGTAAGGGGATTCGAACTCCTGACATCCTGCTCCCAAAGCAGGCGCGCTACCGGACTGCGCTATACCCCGGTAAATCAAGGCACCTCAACCAGCTGCCTGCGACCTGATACGAGTGGCATCAGATCTTTAAGATTCGGCTCCAAGGTGAACCTTGAAGCCAAAAATGGTGGGTCGTGTGGGATTCGAACCTACGACCAATTGGTTAAAAGCCAACTGCTCTACCAACTGAGCTAACGACCCAAATATGGTCGGGGTAAGGGGATTCGAACTCCTGACATCCTGCTCCCAAAGCAGGCGCGCTACCGGACTGCGCTATACCCCGACTTAAACTGCATTGAACCTTGCGAAATCTGGCTCCACGACCTGGACTCGAACCAGGGACCCAGTGATTAACAGTCACTTGCTCTACCAACTGAGCTATCGCGGAACTATCGATTTCAGATTCAACTTTACAACCTGTTGCCTTGAAACCAGCTTGCTGTTAACTCGTTGATTTCAATCTCATCGACCTTTGCGCTTCGTTTGTATCGTTGCGTTCACGTCTCTGAGGCGCGCTATTCTACAATTTTAAAAACACCTGTCAACCCTATAAATTGCTTTTTAAGACAATGATTTGCGATTTTTTTTCAGATCGCCTCTCGGGCCTGATTCTACTGCTGACCACGCCTCAAAAAAAGGCCCTCGGTTCGAGGGCCCTTCTATAGAGCGTTGACGAGCGCTGTCAGACAAACGTGATCTCGTCGTCGACCACCTTGCCGGTAATGGTCGTGCCGGGCATGAAGCTGCCCGAGAGGATCATCTGCGCCAGCGGGTTCTCGATCCAGCGCTGAATCGCCCGCTTCAGCGGCCGTGCGCCATAGACCGGGTCGTAACCAACCGCGATCAGCTTGTCCAGCGCTTCGGGGCTCAGGGTCATCGACAGCTCGCGCTCGGCCAGACGCTTGCGCAGGCGGCCCAGCTGGATGTCGGTGATACCGGCAATCTGGTCACGCGCCAGCGGTTCGAAGATCACCACTTCGTCGATCCGGTTAACGAACTCCGGACGGAAGTGCGTACCGACCGCATCCATTACCGCAGCACGCTGCGCCTCACGATCACCGACCAGTTCCTGGATCTGCGCCGAGCCGAGGTTGGAGGTCATGACGATCACGGTATTGCGGAAGTCCACCGTACGCCCGTGGCTGTCAGTCAGGCGTCCGTCTTCAAGCACCTGCAAGAGGATGTTGAACACATCGGAATGCGCCTTCTCGACCTCGTCGAGCAGAATCAGCGAATACGGCTTGCGACGTACGGCTTCGGTCAGGTAGCCGCCCTCTTCGTAACCAACGTAGCCTGGCGGCGCACCGATCAGGCGAGCCACGGAATGTTTCTCCATGAACTCGGACATGTCGATACGCACCATCGCCTCTTCGGTGTCGAACAGGAACTCGGCCAGCGCCTTGCACAGCTCGGTCTTGCCCACGCCGGTCGGGCCGAGGAACATGAACGATCCGCTCGGACGATTAGGGTCGGAAAGCCCGGCACGCGAACGACGCACGGCATTGGAGACCGCGACCACCGCTTCTTCCTGGCCGATCACCCGGTTGTGCAGCAGGGTTTCCATGCGCAACAGCTTGTCGCGCTCGCCTTCGAGCATCTTCGACACCGGGATACCGGTCCACTTCGACACGACCTCGGCAATTTCTTCCTCGGTCACCTTGCTGCGCAGCAACTGGTTTTCCGGCTTGCCGTGCTGGTCGACCATTTGCAGGCTGCGTTCCAGGTCGGGAATGATCCCGTACTGCAACTCCGCCATGCGGTTCAGATCGCCACGGCGGCGAGCGGCTTCCAGCTCCTGACGAGACTGTTCGATTTTCTGCTGGATCTGTGCCGAGCCGGTGACCTCGGCTTTTTCCGAGGTCCAGATCTCTTCAAGATCCGCGTACTCAAGCTCAAGACGCTCGATTTCACCCTGGAGTTTTTCCAGACGCTTGATCGCCGCCTCGTCCTTTTCCTTCTTGAGCGCCTGAGCTTCTACTTTCAGCTGGATCAGGCGACGTTCAAGGCGGTCGAGCACTTCAGGCTTGGAGTCGATCTCCATGCGAATACGGCTGGCCGCTTCGTCGATCAGGTCGATGGCCTTGTCCGGCAACTGGCGGTCGGTGATATAGCGATGGCTCAGCTTGGCCGCCGCGATGATCGCGCCGTCGGTGATGGCAACCTTGTGGTGCACTTCGTAGCGCTCTTTGAGGCCACGCAGAATGGCGATGGTATCTTCTTCGCTAGGCTCGTCGACCAGGACTTTCTGGAATCGACGCTCCAGCGCCGCATCCTTCTCTATATATTGGCGGTACTCGTTGAGCGTGGTGGCGCCGACACAATGCAGCTCGCCACGCGCCAGCGCAGGTTTGAGCATGTTGCCAGCGTCCATCGAGCCTTCGCCTTTGCCGGCGCCGACCATGGTGTGCAACTCGTCGATGAACAGAATGATCTGGCCTTCCTGCTTGGACAGCTCGTTGAGCAGCGACTTGAGGCGCTCTTCGAACTCGCCACGGTACTTGGCACCGGCAATCAACGCGCCCATGTCCAGCGACAGCAAGCGCTTGCCGCGCAGGCCATCCGGCACTTCGCCATTGATGATGCGCTGCGCCAGGCCCTCGGCAATGGCGGTCTTGCCCACACCAGGTTCGCCGATCAACACCGGGTTGTTCTTGGTGCGCCGCTGCAGGACCTGAATGGTGCGACGAATCTCGTCATCACGTCCGATCACCGGGTCGAGTTTGCCCTCTTCGGCACGCTTGGTCAGGTCGACGGTGTATTTGTCCAGCGCCTGACGCGACTCTTCGACGTTCGGGTCATTCACGGCACCTTCGCCGCGCAGGTTGTTGATGGCGTTTTCCAGGGCCTTCTTGCTGACGCCCTGCCCCAGCAACAATTTGCCGAGCTTGCTGTTCTCGTCCATTGCCGCGAGCAGCACCAGCTCGCTGGAAATGAACTGGTCGCCTTTCTGCTGCGCCAGACGGTCAGCCTGGTTGAGCAGGCGCGCCAGATCCTGCGACATGTTGACGTCGCCGGTCGGGTTCTGGATTTTTGGCAGGCGGTCCAGCTCTGCGCTCAGTTCCTTGCGCAGGCTGTTGATGTCGAAGCCTACCTGCAACAGCAGAGGCTTGATGGAACCGCCCTGCTGCTCAAGCAGCGCCTGCATCAAGTGCGCAGGTTCGATGGCGGGATGGTCGAGGCCAACGGCCAGCGACTGGGAATCGGATAACGCTAACTGTAATTTACTGGTCAATCTGTCGATACGCATTTGTCACCTTCCTTTAATGCAGGCCGGAGCAATGAACACACCTATAAAGAAAACCTGCTGAATAGCCAGTTAGATGCGGACGATTCTGCGCGTTTCAAGCGGGCCGGGGTTGATACAGATCAGACAAGTGTTCAGGCAAGCCTAGCTGGCTTGTGCAAAACAGCCCGGCAATCAGGCGTGTTCGATCCAGATCAGCGAAGCGAAGCGGCCAGTGCGCGCGGCGCGGCGGTAGGAAAAGAAGCGCGGGTCGGTGAAGGTGTCCAGCCCGCCGCCGTACACGGCAGAGATACCTTGGGCTGCCAGTCGTAACCGGGCGAGCGAGTAGATGTCGGCCATGAAACGATCAGGATTCGAACTGGCGACAAACGCAGCGGCTGTCTGCGGGTGGCTGGCGGTAAAGGCCTCGCGCACCTCGGGGCCGACTTCGAACGACGGCTGGCCGATGGCCGGTCCTAACCAGACCATGATGTCTTCGGGAGCACTCTGCAGGCTGTCGGCCGTCGCTTCCAGCACCCCGGCCGCCAGCCCGCGCCAGCCGGCATGCGCGGCAGCCACACGCGTACCGTCACGACGACAGAACAGCGCGGGCAGGCAATCGGCGGTCATGATGGTGCAAGCCACGCCAGGCGTGCTCGTCCAGCTGGCATCGGCTTCAACGACGCGGGATGGATCGGCAGGCACGACGTCGACGCCGTGCACCTGCTTCAACCAGGCGGGCTGAGCCTTGAGGCTGGAGCTCAGGCGCTGGCGATTGCTCGCCACGGCCTCTGGGCTGTCATCGACGTGATCGCCCAGATTGAAGCTGTCGAATGGGGCCAGGCTGACCCCACCCGAGCGAGTGGTAACGCAGGACTTGATCTGTGCTGGCGCAGGCCAGTCAGGTATCAGCCAGTCATTCACCCGATGAACGCCTCGCGATCCTGCTTGAGCAAGGACAGCAACCAGACGAAATCGTCCGGCAATGGCGATTCCCAGCTCATGCGCTTACCGGTGGTCGGATGATCCAGCTCCAGGAAGCGGGCATGCAACGCCTGCCGCGGGAAGGTCTTGAGCGAATCGACCATGGTCAGGCTGGCCGCTGGCGGGATACGGAAACGACCGCCATAGGCCGGGTCGCCGACCAACGGGTAGTTGATGTGCGCCATGTGTACGCGAATCTGGTGGGTGCGCCCGGTTTCCAGCTTGACCCGTACATGGGTGTGCGAACGGAAGCGCTCCAGCACGCGGTAATGACTGACCGCCTGCTTGCCGCCTTCCATCACCGCCATGCGCTGACGCTGCTGGCCGTGACGGCCGATCGGTGCGTCGATCTTGCCGCCTGCGGTCACCACGCCGATCACGATGCACTCGTAGATGCGGCTGACACTGCGACTCTGCAACTGAGTAACCAGTTGGGTCTGTGCCTGAATGGTCTTGGCGACCACCATCAGACCGGTGGTGTCCTTGTCCAGACGATGCACGATGCCGGCACGCGGAACATTGATGATGTCCGGCACATGGTGCAGCAGGGCGTTGAGCAGCGTGCCATCGGCATGACCGGCAGCCGGATGCACCACCAGCCCGGCAGGCTTGTTGATGACGAGTATCTGGTCGTCTTCATAGATGATGTCGAGCTCGATGTCCTGAGCGACCCATTCACCCTGGGCCTCCTGCTCGGCAATCAGCTCGAGAACAGCGCCACCGTGCACGATGTCGCGAGGGCGCAGAACGCCTCCGTCCACAGTCAGGCGGCCGTCCTTGATCCAGGCGGAAAGGCGCGAGCGCGAGTGCTCAGCGAATAATTGTGCGGCGACTTGATCGAGGCGTTGACCGCCCAATTCGGACGGCACCTCTGCGCGAAGTTCTATATTTTCGGACATGACCAGACTAGGTGGCGGCTAGCCTTTGGTTTCGGCAGCGCGCTTGTGGTTAAATACGGCGTCTTTTGTCCCGCCGGTATCGCGGGGCGCTCATCATAACAGGACGGCCCCGCCCAAGACAGCAGGCCGTTATAGGGACGCAAGCCGCCATGCAAGTGAAACACCTGCTGCTGATCGCCATCCTCGCATTGACTGCGGCCTGTTCGTCGAAGGAAGTCATCGACGAAAACCTCAGCGAAGTCGAGCTGTACCAGCAGGCGCAGGCCGACCTGGGAAATAACAGCTATAACAGTGCCACTGAGAAGCTCAAGGCGCTGGAATCTCGCTATCCGTTCGGTCGCTACGCCGATCAGGCCCAGCTCGAGTTGATCTACTCGAACTACAAAAACGGTGAACCCGAAGCAGCCAAATCCGCTGCCGAGCGTTTCATCCGCCTGCATCCGCAGCACCCGAACGTCGACTACGCGTATTACATGAAGGGCCTGACCTCCTTCGACCAGGACGTGGGCCTTCTGGCGCGCTTCCTGCCGCTGGACCAGACTAAACGTGACCCGGGCGCTGCCCGCGACTCGTTCAACGAGTTCGCCCAGTTGACCAGCCGCTTTCCGAACAGTCGCTATGCGCCTGACGCCAAGCAGCGCATGATTTACCTGCGCAACCTGCTGGCGTCCTACGAAATCCACGTAGCCGACTATTACCTGACCCGTCAGGCCTACGTCGCCGCCGCCAACCGTGGCCGTTACGTAGTGGAAAACTTCCAGGAGACGCCTTCGGTCGGCGACGGTCTGGCAGTGATGGTCGAGTCCTATCAGCGTCTGCACCTTGACGACCTGGCTGCCACCAGCCTGGAAGTGCTGAAGACCAACTACCCGAACCACCCGCAACTGGCTGACGGCAAATTCACCCCGCGTGAAGCCGAGGCCGATAACCGCTCATGGCTGTCGAAAGCGACCCTTGGCCTGATCGACGGTAGCGCACCGCTGCCACCGGGCCAGACCCGTGCCGATCAGGACATGAAGAAGCAGTACCAGGACGCCAAGGACTCCATTCCGAAAGAGCTGCTGCCGGAGAATCAGGCAGAGCTGGACGAACAGGCGGAAAAAGACGCCGAAGCGAAAGGCTCCAAGAGCCGTTCGTGGTTCAGCTACATGACCCTGGGTCTGTTCGACTGATCCTCAGCGCATGAAAAAAGAGGCCTTCGGGTCTCTTTTTTTGTGCATCAATTTTGCCACTGTGCGCCCGCTCGCGGCTTGGCTACACTGCGCCATCGTCAATCACTAAGCTGGTAGTCATGATTCGCTTACTTATGTGGGTCGCGTTGATCGCGGCGGTGGTCTGGTTCGTCAAGCGTCTGATCAATCCCCCCAAGCCGAAACCCCGCGCCGAGCCGCCTGAACTGGCGTCTACCCCCATGGTGCGATGCGCACAGTGTGGCGTTCATCTGCCGCAGGATCGTGCGCTGAGCCAGGCACAGCAATGGTATTGCAGCGAAGCACACCGACTGCAAGGCCCCGCGGCACGTGACCGCTGACTCACCGTCCCTTGTCAGCCCGCAGGCACAGCGGATTCTACGGCTGTACCACCTCTACCGACTGACCATCGGCGTTGTACTGGTTCTGTTGATTTCCAGCAGCCTGGAAACCGAGCTGCTGCAACTGGCCAACCCGAACCTGTTCCGCTCGGGCTGCTGGTTGTATCTGGTGTTCAACATTCTGGTCGTCGTGTTGCTGGAACGGCCCAGCCGTCAGGCACAGTTTTTCGGCCTGGCGATGACCGACGCGATCATGCTCTCCGCGCTATTCTACGCAGCCGGCGGGCCTTCCAGCGGTATCGGCAACCTGTTGATTGCCTCGGTGGCGATCAGCAACGTGCTGCTGCGCGGCCGTATCGGCTTGTTGATCGCTGCGGTTTCGGCCATCGGCATCATCTACCTGACGTTCTACATCAGCTTCGGCACACCCTCGGTTTCCAACGACTACGTGCAGGCTGGCTCGCTGGGCGCCTTGTGCTTCGCCGCCGCCCTGCTGGTGCAGGCGCTGACAGCGCGCATGCAGGTCAGCGAGGTACTGGCCGAACAGCGCGCGGCGGATGTCGACAGCCTCGAAGCACTCAACGCACTCATTCTGCAACGCATGCGTACCGGCATTCTGGTGCTGGATGCCAATCACCAGGTGCTGCTGGCCAATCAGGGTGCCTTACACCTGCTGGGTCAGGAGCAACTGGTCGGCCAGATCATCGACACCTGCTCGCCACAACTGGTTGAACGCCTGCGCCAGTGGCTCGTCAACCCGATCATGGTGCCGCGCAGCATCACCACCGCCCCCGTCGGGCTGGTACTGCAACCGAGTTTTGCCACACTCAACCGTGGCGATCAGCGTCAGACGCTGGTTTTTCTCGAAGACCTGTCGCAGATCGCCCATCAGGCGCAGCAGCTCAAGCTTGCCGCACTGGGGCGCCTGACCGCCGGGATTGCCCATGAGATACGCAACCCGCTGGGCGCCGTCAGCCATGCGGCGCAGTTGCTTAATGAATCGGAAGAGCTCAGTGCGGCGGATCGACGCCTGGGGCAGATCATTCATGAGCAGTCGGGACGCATTGATAGGGTCATCGAAAATGTCCTGCAGTTGTCGCGCAGACGCGAGGCGCAACCCGAACTGCTCGATCTGAAAACCTGGCTGGAACACTTTGTCGCTGAATTTCGCAGTTCCGCTGCGCCCAATCAGAAGATTCATGTCGACATCAGCCCTGGCACGCTGACAACCCGCATGGATTCCGGACAACTGACGCAAATCATGACCAACCTGGTGCAGAACGGCCTGCGCTACAGCGGCAAGAATCATCCGTCAGCGCAGGTCTGGCTGAAACTACACAATGACCAGAAGAGCGACCTGCCCACACTGGAAGTGCTGGACGACGGGCCGGGGGTCAGCGAGCAACACCTGAGCAAAATGTTCGAACCGTTTTTCACCACAGAAAGCAAAGGCACCGGCCTTGGTCTATATCTGTCACGTGAACTGTGTGAAAGCAATCAGGCGCATTTGGAATACGCGCCCCGCCCCACGGGTGGCAGTTGCCTGCGCATTACCTTCGCCCACCCGTTCAAGACGAGCTGAGCATGAGCCAACGGCAAAAAATCCTGATAGTCGATGATGAGCCGGATATTCGCGAACTCCTGGAGATCACGCTGGGACGCATGAAACTCGACACCCGTAGTGCGCGTAACGTTGCCGAAGCCCACGACTGGCTGGCCCGCGAACCGTTCGACATGTGCCTGACCGACATGCGTCTGCCGGACGGCAATGGCCTTGAGCTGGTGCAACACATACAGCACGGCTACCCCCACGTGCCGGTGGCGATGATCACTGCCCACGGCAACCTGGACACCGCGATCCACGCGCTGAAGGCCGGAGCTTTCGACTTTGTGACCAAGCCGGTCGACCTGGGCAGGTTGCGCGAGCTGGTCAATAGCGCGCTGAGCCTGCCCGGCGCGCAACCCACGCGCAGCATCGACAACCGCCTGCTGGGCGACTCGCTGGCAATGCGTACCTTGCGCAGTCAGATCGGCAAGCTGGCCCGCAGCCAGGCGCCGATCTACATCAGCGGTGAGTCGGGCAGCGGCAAGGAGCTTGTAGCGAGGCTGATCCACGAGCAGGGTCCGCGCATCGACAAACCTTTCATACCGGTGAACTGCGGCGCCATTCCTTCCGAACTCATGGAAAGCGAATTCTTCGGTCATCGCAAAGGCAGCTTTAGCGGTGCCCACGAAGACAAGCCTGGTCTGTTTCAGGCGGCGCACACCGGGACGCTGTTTCTCGATGAAGTCGCAGACCTGCCGCTGGCCATGCAGGTCAAACTGCTGCGCGCCATTCAGGAAAAATCCATCCGCAGCGTCGGCGGCCAGCAAGAGCAGATCGTCGACGTGCGCATTCTGTGCGCCACCCACAAGAACCTGAATGCAGAGGTCGCGGCCGGTCGGTTCCGTCAGGATCTGTATTACCGATTGAACGTGATCGAAGTGCGCGTGCCCTCGTTGCGCGAGCGGCGTGAGGATATCGACCAACTGGCAGCCAGCGTGCTCAAGCGCCTTGCCGGGAACGGCGCACAGCCCGTCGCGCGCCTGAACGCGCAGGCGCTGGAAACGCTGAAGAGCTACCGCTTCCCCGGTAACGTGCGCGAACTGGAAAACATGCTGGAGCGCGCTTACACGCTGTGCGAGAACGACGAAATCCACGCCAGCGACCTGCGCCTGACAGAGTCTGCCAGCCCTCAGGAGAACGACGGCCCGAGCCTGGCCGATATCGACAACCTTGAAGACTACCTGGAAAGCGTCGAACGCCAGCTCATTCTGCAGGCGCTGGAAGAAACCCGCTGGAACCGCACCGCTGCAGCAGAAAGACTCAGTTTGTCGTTCAGGTCACTGCGCTATCGCCTGAAGAAGCTGGGCCTGGATTGAATGCGTTAAGCGGCAGCAACTATGTGACGCAGAGTGTCACGAAAGGCGTTCCCACGCTGGAGCGTGCGGAACGATAGGTGCCCGTGAGAACACCCTCGTGCCCGAGAGGATGACTAGCCGGCGAGGCGCCCCGCCGGCGCGTAGGGTGCCGGATCGATGATCGGCTCGCGCTCCAGCAGCAGGTCAGTGATCAACTGGCAGGACGCCGGAGCCAGCACCAGGCCGTTGCGGTAATGCCCGCAGTTGAGCCACAGGCCGTCAAAACCGTCCAGCGGTCCAATGAACGGGATGCCCTCAGGCGAGCCAGGGCGCAGGCCTGCCCACTGGGAGACGGGCTCGGCATGGGCCAATGGCGGAAGCAATTCGACGGCCGATGCCTTCAAACTTTCCAATGCGGCCTGCGTGGTGGTTTTGTCGAAACCTTCGTGCTCCAGGGTGCTGCCGATCAGGATATGCCCGTCACGGCGCGGGATCGCGTAGCGCCCTTTCGCCAGCACCATGCTCGACAGAAAGTCCGATGCGCACTTGTAGAGAATCATCTGGCCCTTTACCGGCTCGACCGGCAGCTCCAGCCCCAGGGTCTTGAGCAACTCGCCGCTCCACGCACCCGCCGCCAGAATCACCCGATCACCGGTGATATCCCCTGCAGGTGTCTGCACACCCGAAATCCTGCTGCCTTCACGGGTAAAGCCGCTGACTTCACACTGCTCGCGAATCTCGACATTGGGCATTGCCAGCAAGGCCGCCTTGAGCGATTTGACCAGGCGGGGATTACGTACATTGGCCACATCGGCCATGTAGATCGCCCGCGAATAACCCTCACCCAGCACCGGCACAGCATCATTCACCGCCGAGATATCCACGCGCTTCAACGAACGTTTTTCGCGGGCAGCCCATTCAAGCGCAAACTGCTCGTCATCAAGGTCGAGCCAGTACAGGCCGGTCCTGTGCACTTCAGGGTCGATACCGGTCTGTGCGAGCAAACGCTCGGCGAGGTGCGGGTAGAAATCCTGCGACCAGTGCGCCAGCGCGGTGACTGCAGGGCTGTAACGCCATGGGTAAAGCGGCGAAACAATCCCGCCGCCCGCCCAGGAAGACTCCTGACCAACGCCCGAACGGTCCAGCAGCACGACGCTGACCTGCTCGGACGCCAGATTGAAGGCGGTCAACAGACCTATGACGCCACCGCCGACAATGACTATTTTTTGCTTGGACATCTTGGTCTCGTGACAAGGAAACGGTTTAGCGGCCCCAGCAGTCTTTGACAGTGACACCGCTGGTTGCGCCAGTGTTGGTACGCGCCCCGGTGCTAGTGATCACGAAACTGCCACACTTGTCGCCAGCCATCAGCGTGCCTCCGATAGGGTCAGCTGTCAGGGTGAAGTCGGTAGCGTTAAGGGTCGCCGTTATCTTGTAGTACGTATTGCCTAAGCTCACGTTGGCCCCCATGTAAGTGGGCTGGGGGGTCGCTCGTGAGTAAAACCGCTCCAGCGCCTGGGTTTGCTCGGACAGCAGACTGGCAATCGCCGACCGCTGGGTACGCCTCACGTACTCGTTGTAACTGGGGTACGCGATGGCGGCCAGAATACCGACAATCGCCACGACGATCATGAGTTCGATCAACGTAAAGCCCCTGGATGTCGCTCGCATGATTCGTTTCCCTATTGGATTTGTCGCCACATGATGCGTTGGTAAACGTTACCACTCCCGCCCTTTTCCTTCAGGCGATCAGGCGTGTTGCCGGTGGAGTTATTGACGATCTTCACCTCGTTGCCGTCCCCCGTACCCGCGACAATAGCCGAGACGACCGGGATGCCGGTGTATCCGAGTCCCGCGACAAGCAGGTCTGAACTGTTGATAGCGTTATCGCCGCTGGTATCGAGCACCTGATAGTTAAGCATGCTGCCAGTCGCAGCATTGAGCTCGAATACACGACCGGTGCCGGTGCTCTCACAAGGGTCGGCGGAGTTCACGGAGGCCGTCGAGAAGATGATCCGCCCCCGGCTGGTCTGCGCGGGGTAAATGATCCGCTCGCCCAGGTAGGGCGTCACGGCCGAGAGGGGCATGTACCAGCCTTTCTTGACTGACCAGTCCACATCGTTGGTTGTCGACGTGAAATAGGTGGTTCCGTTGCTGACAACGCTGCCATTGACCGCCTGCGCCTGAAGGTTCGCCTCGACGGTACTGCCCGTCCCGGAGTCGGCATCCCATATCGCGTAAAAATCCTGAAGAGCGGTGGTCTGCTTGTCTGCGACTTCGATGAACTTGCCCGTCCCGAAATAAACGAGCTTGCCGTTAAGTGGATGATCGAGCACGAAGGGCTGAACCGTTATCGGTTGGTTGGCGCCGCGCGGTGCCGTGAACAACGGCGCGCCGCCAAAAGCCACCTTCCAGCTGGCGGCGGTGGCGCCGCTCATGTCGAACTTCCAGAGCCGACCTTTCAGGTCGCCAGCGTAGGCAGCCTGAACCACGTTCTGAGCGTTGACACGCAATTTGACCGAAGAAAGCCCGTTATCGGTTTCGTTGTTAAGCACCGGCGTCTGGATCTCGGCAATGAACGCCCCGGTATTGGCATTCAGTACATAGAGCGACGCTCTGCCGGTGAAACTGCCGTAACCGTTCCCGACCACCACAATCCCGGTGCCATCCGCCATCCGCGCAACATCCGGTTTGGAATAGGCGTATCCAAGGTTGTTGAATTTGTTATTGGTGTCGGACGTGTCAGGTGCCTTGACCTCCCATAACGCGCTGACGGTGTTACTCGTGCCCTCGAATAGCTTGATGGCGAAGAATGCCTTGCCGCCCGCTCCGGTACCGCCATAAGCAACGGTGCGCCACGATGAGCCGGCTGACAGCTGTGTATCGAACACCGCAATCTGCCCATCCACGGTGAACTTGTGTACGCCGGATCCATAATTGGTCGAAGCAATGGTAGCCAGCGAAGTCAGCGCAGTGGATGGCATGTATGCATATCGTCTTGAACCATCACTGGTATTGATGACGTTGAAAAAGCCGTCATTGGCATTGGCCAGAATGCTGGGGGTCATGCTGTTTGCCTTGGTGGCCAGATACGTGGTGTAGGTGGTGTCACCGGTCAGGTCAGAGGCGGTCTTCTGTGAAGGGAGTGCAATACCGAGCGAAGAGTTGACGATATCGCCCAGCAGCCGGGTACGTGTCCGGAACTTCGCATTGGCGGTGCCCTTGACCCAGGCAATAAGCTCTGCTCCGGTGGCATTGGTTGGCAACGTCGCATTCAGCGCAGCCTGTTGAGCAGGGCTGAAACTGGCATACTCCAAGGGAATCTTCGTCGGAGTGGCAAGCGTGCTCCACGACTCGAATACCGGCGGCGTCGAGCCAGTGACAATAGCCGTGTCAGTCGTCCAGACAGGCGCGCTCAAGGCACCTGTTATCTGATCCAGATTGAAGGCTTTGATAGTGCCGTGCCAATCGCTTGGATCGTAAAGCGCCTGATAGAACTGAGTACCTGTCTGAAACGTCGATGAGTTTGCCGCGCCCCCTGCGCCAGAGCCGACTTTGGCGTAGATGTCGCTTAATGCGAGATCTAGCGCCGAGCTGAGCCCCGAACTGTCGTTGGCCTGAAAGTATTTGCCGTGACCATGATTATCATCCGCCGCATCGATCAACATCTGGTTCGAGGCCGTAAAGCCGATGGTGTAAGTACTGAGATCCTGTTTTACGAAGCCGGCAGTGTCCCAACTTTTGCCGGTCAGATCCCCGCCCGTTGTCACAGCATCCCGACGCAGGTCAATGTCATAGGCGAACTTGGCAAGATCGTCCAGATACAGCGTATCGCCCTCACCATCGCCAGACAGGTTGACACCGTCATTGGCTGCGTTCAAATCCCAGTTGGGTAGCGAGCGAGTGGTGTCCAGAACATCGTCAGGGTCGTTGGTCGGGAACGTCCGGTCATAGGTCGGCAAGCCATCGGTTATAACGACACCGTAGTTTTTCTGGCAGCGGTACTGGATCGGGCTCACATAGGTCGATCCGCTTTGATAGAACGGCGTCATGCCCCGAAAATAGCGGGTGATCTCATAGTAGGTTTCCGCCAGCGGGGTATTGGCTGACGGCGTCAGGTTGCTGATAGCCGTTTTGAGGTCAGTGATATTTTGAGTAGCCTTCTGTTGAGAGACACCCGTGGTTTGATAGGTACTGATCGCTACCGGCGACAGGTCCGAAACAACCCTGGCTATCTTGCCTCCGGGCCCTAAATCAAAATTGTTTGGATCATTGAACGTGGCAAGACCGATTCTGAGCGACGTGTTGTTGGTCACCAGATTGGTCGCCACGGTTTTCGCGACGTTCATTCGGTAATCGTTGGGGATCACGCCATTAGTGTAGTCGCGTACACCAAAGAAATTGGGACGGACCAGATCAATGAGGTAGGACAGGTAATCAGCGGTATATCGCGTCAGCCCGTTCCCGGCCGGATCGGGCAGGTTAAGGCAATACTGAGCGTTATTGCGAAAAACCGGACGCCCGCCAAATGGACACATCAGTGACAGGGTGAAAATACTGTAGGCATTGATATCACCCACCGACAGGGTATCGTCATCCGAAAGTGTCGTTATGAACGGACATACAACAGTGATCACGCCACTGAGACACTGAGTCGAGTAGTAGCTGATGTTAGGACGATTGACCGAGGCATCAAATCCCGAATCCCAGATGATGTTGTACATACTGCCCGAGTTATCGACGAGCAGCATAAGGTTCGGTGGCACCGCCGGAGAGCTCAACAAGGGCACTTGCGCTGGCGTGAAGGCATAAACAGGGCTTGCCAGATACAACGCCAACAGCGCGCCATAGAGGTATTTCAAGCCACCACGAAGCGCCTTAGCAGTTGGCATAAATACTCTCCAGCACTGTTCGTGAGGTGCCTTGAATGGCGATGGCTGTTACCCGATACATCGTTACCGAGCCCGTGCAATTTGCAGGACGTTTTATGGGCGTAGGCGTTGTACCCAGATTCTGGATGCCGAACAACGCATTGGCAGTCCCGACCCAGGTCACTCCGGAAGTGCCCAATCCCGGCCTGACTACGGTGGTCGAATCCGACGGCGGGACGCAGGCAGCCGGTGACTTACAGGGAGCCATTGAAAACCCGGACGCCATGATCGAGGACTCGCCCAGACGCAACTGTGCCTCGGCTGCCTGAAACGACACATTACGAACCACGACACTGCCCGCCATCTTTTCCTGCAGCGTGGCGTTCTGCATGGAAGAAATGCCCAGCAGCGTCAGCAGCAGCAGAAATACCAGACTGACCAGCAACACCATGCCGCGCTGTCGCGCTGGGAAGGTCGGTATCGAATTGAATCGCACGATCTTGTTCATGCCTGGCCCGTTCAAAAGCGGTTACGCAGATAAGCAACAACGTTGTACTGCTGAGACTTGACGATGCCGTTCTGTCCATCCTGCAGCGTCAGGCTGATGCGGACACTGCGTACAGCGTCGGCATTGGCTTTGGTAACGGCCGTGGTATAGGACATCGGGTTACCCGCCATGCCGAAGGAAACACTGAAGTCTGCGACGTTCTGTAAAAGTGGTTGCACATCGCCCCCCGTGCCGTACTGGATGGTCAGGTTTGTTCCCGTCAGCGTGTAGACCAACTGCCGCAACGGAAAGGCCGTCTCCCCCGCAGCAGGCGCACGCTTACTGGCGTAGAGCTGTGTCGTAGACTGACAGTCTGAAACAATGGTCCAGGTGGGCGTACTGCCTGTGGTCCCCACGTCGGCGGTCACCAGCGTCAGCGTCCTGCTCGGATTATCCCAGAGAATTGGAGTATCCAGTGCGATCGGCCACGGGATAGCAGGAGATACAGGCGTGTAGTTACTGAAGCTCAGGCAGCCATACATGCCGGTCATCCTGATTTCCTGCATCAGCTTGCTCAGCAGGAAACGCGCATCCTCCTGCATCCGCGCTGCGGCATTCTGGCTCTGGTAGGTGCCTCTGGCAGCCGTGAATATCTGCACGATACCGAGACTGACCACCAGTCCCAGGACCAGCGCCACCATGATTTCGACCAGGCCGAAGCCTCTGGAAAGCTTTCTCATGGGTTGACCCCGATCCGGGAGACCAGTTGAAAGCTCCGAGGTACCGGAGTTGCCGCAGGGCTTCCTGTTGCCTGATTACTCGCACCCGCAGCGCGGTTATCGCTCCAGCCAATGATGATGGTCACTTCCGGAGCATTACTGACAGTGATGCTGCCCGTGCCGCTCTGGCCTGCAAAGTTGATGATGTTGCTTCTGAAATCAGACAGATCCTGCGCTCTGGCATCGTTCGGGTTGGCCGCAGGTGCCGCATCCAGATTCGCCAAGGCATAAGTCGCCAGCACATTGGTCGCCCCATTGGCACTGGCATTACCATCAACATTGGCGCGGATACGATCCATCATGTCGTAGGCAATGAAGCTTGCCTGACTGGTCATGGCCGAGCTGTCGGTGTATTTGAGCGCGTTGAGCTGGATGGCCGCCGCGCCCAGCAGGCCGATGGCCAGAATCAATACCGAGACCAGCACCTCGATCAGGGTCATGCCGGTCTGGCGATATCGGGTTTCACCAGCCATCAGCAGCCTCCACCCAGGGTGATCCGACCGGTCAGACAGACCTTTATGGTCTTGCTAATGGTGCCTCGGGTGTAAGTCATGGTCACCGCCGCAGCCGGGGCAATGAGCGCACCCAGGTTGTTGAAATCAATTGCCGTGGCATTGTTATCAGCCACCAGCGTGGCACCGCTGCTCATGGCCGCCACTTTTCGCAGCGCCGTAGGCGTCGTCTGAGTATCGGAAACCAGATACACCTGCAATTCGCTGGTCCACGCCGTACCGCTGGTCGGCGCAATACGCACTGCCACTCCCCTGTTTATCGCCTCAAGTCGCGCATAGTTGAGCGCCCGCTGCAAATCGCTGAGCTCGGTATCGGCCTTGTTGCTCTGGATGGAGCTGGTGAAATTCGGGATAGCGATAGCCGCCAGGATGCCCACCAGGGACACAGTGACTAACAATTCGATGAGGCTGAATCCCTTGGCTATATGACGCATTGAGTGTCTCCTAGACGTTACGACTATAAGGCCGCAACGCCGCGGGAAAATCCATAGCGGGACGTACGGTTGTTTTGCCACGACGAACGCCCGCAGTGCGTTGAAACGGCGGTTTCCAGGGAGGAAGGCATATGAAGCATGCAGGATTCACACTGATCGAATTATTGATCGTCGTTGCACTGGTGGCCATCCTCGCCAACGTCGCAACCCCGTCTTTCAAGGAACTCATCGATTCCAGCCGCGGGCTTGCAACCGCCCGGGAGCTGGCCAGCGGCATTCGCTCGGCGAGAGCGGCCGCAGTCACACGCAATCAGATCGTTACGCTTCATGCCATCGAGAACGACTGGAGCAACGGCTGGCGGATCATACTCGACGCGGATGGCAAAGGTCCCGACGAAAACGATCCGGTGCTGATAGAACGCGCCAATAGCAGCACGGCGCGAGTGGTCGATAACCGCAAGCGTGTAGAGGAAATCAGTTTCAATGATTTGGGGACGTTGCGGCGCAGGACCGCCAGGACGTTGCACGTATGTGCCGCAGACCAGCCGGTGAGCAACTATCGAGTGATAGTCGCACCGGCCGGGCGCGTGAGGGTCGAGGACACGAAAATCGATGCAGCGCTGTGTGGCTGAATAGCCTCAGAGCAGCGACTTGACGCGCAATTCCTTGGGCATCGAGAAGGTGATGTTCTCCTCGCGGCCGGCAAGCTCATCCGCACCGGTCGCGCCCCAGGCCTGCAATTGCTGGATCACGCCGCGCACCAGCACTTCGGGGGCCGAAGCGCCCGCAGTGATACCAATACGCTCCACCCCGTCGAACCAGCCTTGTTGCATGTCTTCGGCGCCGTCGATGAGGTAGGCCGGAGTCGCCATGCGCTCGGCCAGCTCACGCAGGCGATTGGAGTTGGAGCTGTTCGGACTGCCCACCACCAACACCACATCGCATTCATCGGCCAGTTGCTTGACTGCGTCCTGACGGTTTTGCGTGGCGTAGCAGATGTCGTCCTTGCGCGGCCCGCCAATGGCCGGGAAACGCTTGCGCAAGGCATCGATCACCCGGCTGGTGTCATCCATGGACAAGGTGGTCTGGGTCACGAAGGCCAGGGCTTCAGGGTTGCGCACTTGCAGGCTGGCAACATCCTCTTCGTCCTCGACCAGATAGATCGCACCGCCGTTGGCGGCGTCGTACTGGCCCATGGTGCCTTCGACTTCCGGGTGACCGGCGTGGCCGATCAGGATGCACTCGCGGCCGTCACGGCTGTAACGGGCGACCTCGATATGCACCTTGGTCACCAGCGGACAGGTAGCATCGAAGACTTTCAAGCCACGGCCTGCCGCCTCGGTACGCACAGCCTGGGAGACACCGTGGGCACTGAAGATAACGATGACGTCATCCGGCACCTGATCCAGCTCTTCAACGAAGATCGCACCGCGAGAGCGCAGGTCCTCGACGACAAATTTGTTGTGAACGACTTCATGGCGCACATAAATCGGCGGACCAAACACTTCCAGAGCGCGATTGACGATTTCGATCGCGCGGTCCACTCCGGCACAAAAGCCGCGGGGGTTGGCGAGTTTGATTTGCATGCGGTGCCTCATGGTTGGTACGGGGTAGCCCGGCCTTGGCCGGGCTTGACGGCGAATATCAGGAAGCCAGAATCGCCTTCACTTCGAAGATTTCCACTTCAAAGCTCAGAGTCTTGCCTGCCAGCGGGTGATTGAAGTCGATGGTGACCTGCTCGTCATCGAACGCTTTCACCACGCCGGGCAACTCGGTATTGGCGGCGTCGTTGAAGATCACCAGCAACCCTTCGGACAGTTCCATGCCCACGAACTGCGAGCGTGGCATGATCTGCACGTTTTGTGGGTTGGGCTGACCAAAGGCGTTCTCCGGCAGAATCTCGACGGTCTTTTTATCGCCCGCCTTGAAACCGAAAATCGCCATTTCGAAGCCGGGCAGCAGGTTGCCGTCACCGACCTTGAACGTGGCCGGGGCCTTTTCGAAGGTGCTGTCGACGGTATCGCCGTTTTCCAGACGCAGGGCGAAGTGCAGAGTGACCTGCGTGTTCTGACCGATGCGCAGCTCGTCAGACGAGCCTTGAGTCGAAGATTGCTCAGTCATTGACGGTCTCTCCGGTTTTCTTGCTCTTGAACATGTCCAGCGCCAGCATGACTGCGCCGACGCTGATCGCACTGTCCGCGACGTTGAATGCAGGGAAGTACCAGCGGTTCTGCCAGTGAACCAGGATGAAGTCGATCACGTGGCCCAGCACGATACGGTCGTAGAGGTTGCCCAGTGCGCCGCCCAGTACCAGCGCCAGTGCAACGGCCAGCCACGTGTCGTCACGACCCAGGCGTTTGAGCCAGACGACCAGCACGGCGCTGACCACCACCGCGATCAGGGCGAACAGCCAGCGCTGCCAGCCGGCACCGTCGGCCAGAAAACTGAAGGCGGCACCGGTGTTATAGGCCAGGGTCCAGCTGAACAGGTCGGGAATCACGATGATCTGCTGATACAGGCTCAACGCGTTCTCGAAGTAATACTTGCTGGCCTGGTCAATGACCAGAACCAGCACGCTCAACCACAGCCAGGCCAGACGGCCAAACGAGGCGTTAGGCATAGTGACGGACCTCGCCTGCACCGCTGATGTTGTCTACGCAACGACCGCAGATTTCCGGATGCTCGGGGTTGACCCCCACATCCTCGCGGTGATGCCAGCAACGGGCGCACTTGGCATGACTGGACTTGAGCACTTTCAGCTTCAGACCGGCGACTTCGGTGACCACGGCATCGGCTGGCGCGGACGCGAGCGGCGCCGCACTGGCTGTCGAGGTGATCAGCACGAAGCGCAGCTCGTTGCTCAGCTTCGACAGGTCAGCCACCAGCGACTCCTCGGCATACAGGGTCACTTCAGCCTGCAGGTTGCCGCCAATGGCCTTGGCAGCGCGCAGGTTTTCCATTTCCTTGTTGACCGAGGTCTTCACCGCCATGATCCGCTCCCAGTAGGCGCGGTCCATGTCGAAGTCGGCCGGCATTTCAGTCAGGCCTTCGTACCAGGTGTTGAGCATCACCGACTCGTTGCGCTCGCCGGGCAGGAACTGCCACAGCTCGTCGGCGGTGAACGCCAGGATCGGCGCGATCCAGCGCACCAGCGCTTCGGAGATGTGGAACAGTGCCGTCTGGCACGAACGACGCGCGGTGCTGTTGGCCGCCGTGGTGTACTGACGATCCTTGATGATGTCGAGGTAGAAACCACCCAGCTCCTGCACGCAGAAGTTGTGGATCTTCGAGTAGACGTTCCAGAAGCGGTATTCGCCGTAATGCTCTTGCAGCTCGCGTTGCAGCAGCAGCGTGCGATCCACGGCCCAACGGTCCAGCGCGAGCATTTCCTCGGCGGGCAGGATGTCGGTCGCCGGGTTGAAGCCCGTCAGGTTGGAAAGCAGGAAGCGTGCAGTGTTGCGGATACGACGATAAGCGTCGGCGCTGCGCTGCAGGATCTGGTCGGAAACCGCCATCTCGCCGGAATAATCGGTCGCCGATACCCACAGACGCATGATGTCGGCACCCAGCGAATCATTGACCTTCTGTGGCGCTACCACGTTGTTCAGCGATTTGGACATCTTGCGGCCGTTCTCGTCGACCACGAACCCGTGGGTCAGCAGCTCGCGATACGGTGCGTGATCGTCCAGCATGCAGCCGGTCAGCAGTGAGGAGTGGAACCAGCCGCGATGCTGGTCCGAGCCTTCCAGGTACAGGTCGGCACGCGGACCGCTTTCGTGGCCCATCGGGTGCGAACCGCGCAGCACATGCCAGTGCGTGGTGCCCGAGTCGAACCAGACGTCCAGGGTGTCGGAGATCTTGTCGTACTTGCCGGCTTCGTCACCGAGCAACTCGCTGGCATCGAGCTTGAACCAGGCCTCGATGCCTTCTTTCTCGACACGCTGCGCCACTTCTTCCATCAGCTCGACGGTACGTGGGTGCAGGTCGCCGCTTTCCTTGTGCAGGAAGAACGGAATCGGCACGCCCCAGTTGCGCTGACGCGAGATGCACCAGTCAGGACGGTTGGCGATCATCGAGTGCAGGCGCGCCTGCCCCCATGCCGGAACGAATTCAGTGTCTTCGATGGCCTTGACCGCACGCTTGCGCAGGGTCTCGCCGCTTTCAGGCTGCTTGTCCATGCCGACGAACCACTGCGCGGTGGCGCGGTAGATCAAGGGCGACTTGTGGCGCCAGCAGTGCATGTAGCTGTGGCTGATGGTTTCGGTGTCCATCAGGCTGCCGACTTCGACCAGCTTGTCGATGATGTTCTGGTTGGCCTTGAAGATGAACTGGCCACCGAAGAACTCCAGCGACTCGACATACACACCGTTGCTCTGCACCGGGCTGATGATGTCGTCGTTGCTCAGGCCATACTGTTTGCAGATAGTGAAGTCGTCTACGCCATAGGCAGGCGAGCAGTGAACGATACCCGTGCCCGCACCCAGCTCGACGTAGTCAGCCAGATAGACTGGCGACAGGCGGTCGTAGAACGGATGGCGGAAGTTGATCAGCTCAAGCGCCTGACCGGTGGTGGTCGCGATGACGGTGCCTTCCAGCTTGTAACGGGCCAGACAGCTTTCGACCAGTTCGGCGGCCAGTACCAGCAGCTTGTCGCCGACATCGACCAGCGCGTATTCGAATTCCGGGTGGACGTTCAGTGCCTGGTTGGCGGGGATGGTCCACGGTGTGGTGGTCCAGATCACGATGGACGCAGGCTTGCCCAGCGACGGCACGCCGAACGCAGCTGCCAGTTTCGCTTCGTCGGCGATCGGGAACGCGACGTCGATGGTCGAGGACTTCTTGTCCTGATACTCGACTTCGGCTTCAGCCAGTGCCGAACCGCAATCGAAACACCAGTTGACCGGCTTGAGGCCCTTGAAGACGAAACCGCCCTTGACCATCTCGGCCAGCGCGCGGATTTCCCCGGCTTCGTTGGCAAAGTTCATGGTCAGGTACGGATTGCTCCAGTCGCCCAGCACGCCGAGACGGATGAATTCGGACTTCTGGCCTTCGATCTGCTCGGACGCATAGGCGCGGCACAGCTCACGCGTACGGTCGGCAGAGAGGTTCTTGCCGTGGGTCACTTCGACCTTGTGTTCGATCGGCAGACCATGGCAGTCCCAGCCCGGCACATACGGGGCATCGAAGCCCGCCAGGGTCTTGGAACGCAGGATCATGTCCTTGAGAATCTTGTTGACCGCATGACCGATGTGAATATTGCCGTTGGCGTACGGAGGACCGTCGTGCAGAACGAACTTGGGACGATCCTTGCCAATCTCGCGCAGCTTCTGGTACAGGCCAATGCTGTCCCAGCGCTGCAGAGTTTGCGGCTCGCGCTGGGGCAGGCCGGCCTTCATAGGGAAGGCGGTGTCCGGAAGGTTTAGCGTGGCTTTATAGTCAGTCATTTCAGGCTCTTGTTTAGCGGTTAGCCATGCCAATGGGCACGGGCGGCGGCGACGTCCGCATTGATCGCCGTCTTGAGCGCCTCCAGTGAGGCGAAACGCTGCTCATCACGCAGCTTGTGGTGGAAAGCCACCGTCAAACGCCGGTCATAAAGATCGCCGGCAAAATCCAGAAGATGCACTTCAAGGTGGGCACTGCCATCACCGGTGACCGTCGGGCGCACACCGATGTTGGCGACCCCCGGCCAGGTTTTGCCATCGATGTCCGTGCTGACCAGATAGACCCCGCTCAGCGGTACACGACGACGCTTGAGTTGTACGTTGGCGGTGGGCGTACCCAGCTGGCGCGCCAGCTTCTGGCCGTGCAATACCCGCCCGGCTATCTGGAACGGACGACCGAGCATACGCTCGGCCAGGGCAAAGTCTGACGCAGCCAGAGCCTTGCGCACCTTGGTGCTGCTGACCCGGATGCCATCTATTTCAACGGTCTGCGCCGCTTCTACGGTAAAACCATACGATGTGCCGGCCTGTTGCAGGAAGTCGAAGTCACCGACCCGGTCGAAGCCGAAACGAAAATCGTCGCCCACTTCGAGGTGCTGGACACCGAGGCCGTCGATCAGCACGGTCTCGACAAAACTTGCCGCGCTGAGCTTGCACAGACGCTGATTGAAGGACAGGCACAGTACCCGGTCAACGCCTTCGGCACTCAGCAGTTCGAGCTTGTCACGCAGACGGGCCAGACGTGCCGGCGCCGTCTCGGGCGCAAAGAACTCACGCGGCTGCGGCTCGAAGATCACCACACAACTGGGCACACTCAATTCGACGGCACGCTCGCGCAGACGCGCCAGGATAGCCTGGTGGCCGCGATGAACGCCGTCGAAATTGCCAATCGTGGCGACGCAGCCCCGATGTTCGGGGCGCAGGTTGTGAAGGCCTCTAACCAGCTGCATAACGCACTTCTTGCTCATAAAGTGGCCGATTATAACCACACACGGCCGTGGACGACAGGCAACACACCAAGACCGGATGAAGGTTCTCGGCGTGTGGCGACAAAAACCGAAGGTCAACCCCTGCAACGCGCCCTACATAATGGCTTTGCGGGCGAAATCCCGGAGGCGGAAGCCTAATAAAAGAAGCATGGCGAAATAGGTCACGACGCCGGCTGCAACCAGCGCACCCAGACGCAGAAAACGCTCCAGCATGTGACCTTCGTCCCACGCCGGCATGACATGCATGAGCCCCAGCAGCACCGCCGACATCACCGCGACGGCAATCACCAGCTTGAACAGGAACTTCGTCCAGCCTGGCTGCGGCTGAAACAGATCCTGCTTGCGCAACTGCCAGAACAACAACCCGGCATTGATGCACGCCCCCACACTGATCGCCAGCGCCAGACCGGCATGCTGCAAGGGCACGATGAAGGCCAGGTTGAGCAGTTGAGTCACTATGAGGGTGAAGATCGCGATTTTCACCGGGGTGCGGATATTTTGTTGAGCATAAAAACCGGGGGCCAGCACCTTGATCAGGATGATCCCCAGCAAACCGACCGAATAGGCGACCAGCGCACGCTGGGTCATAGCCGCGTCGAGCGCGTCGAATTTACCATACTGAAACAACGAAACGGTCAATGGTTCGGCGAGCAGCCCCAGCGCCAGGGTGCAAGGCAGGACCAGCACGAAACACAGCCGCAGACCCCAGTCGAGAATCCGCGAATATTCCTGGCGATCCCGTTGCGCGTAGGTTTTGGACAGTATCGGCAGCAGAATCGTACCCAGCGCCACACCCAGCACACCGGAGGGCAGCTCCATCAAACGGTCGGCGTAGTACATCCATGACACCGAACCGGCGACGAGGAACGAGGCAAAGATCGTGTTGATGATCAGAGAAATCTGACTGACAGAAACGCCAAGGATGGCGGGCAGCATCTGCTTCATTACCCGCCAGACCCCGGTGTCGCGCAGATTCAGGCGCGGCAGCACCAGCATGCCGATCTTTTTCAGGTGCGGCAGTTGGTAAAGCAGCTGCAGCAGGCCGCCCACCAGAACCGCCCAGCCCAGCGCCATGACCGGCGGATCGAAATACGGCGTCAGGAACAGCGCGAAGAAAATCATGCTGACGTTGAGCAGCGTAGGCACGAACGCCGGCACCGAGAAACGGTTCCAGGTATTGAGGATCGCCCCGGCCATCGAGGACAGGGAGATCAGCAATATATAAGGAAAGGTCACCCGCAGCAGGTCCGAGGTGAGGGCGAACTTCTCCGGGGTGTCGACAAAGCCGGGCGCGGTGGCCCAGATCACCCAGGGCGCAAATATCACTCCGAGCAGTGTCACCAGCGCCAGCGCAAGGGTCAGCAGCCCGGTGACATACGAAATGAAGGTACGCGTCGCCTCCTCCCCCTGCTGGCTCTTGTACTCGGCCAGGATCGGCACGAATGCCTGGGAAAAGGCACCCTCGGCGAAAATACGGCGCAGCAGATTGGGCAGCTTGAAGGCGATGAAGAACGCATCCGTGGCCATTCCGGCACCGAAAGTGCGCGCGATGATGGTGTCGCGGACAAAGCCCAGAACCCTGGAAACCATGGTGATAGAGCTGACGGCGGCGAGTGACTTGAGTAGATTCATTGAAAGAGTTGTGCGCCTTGGCAAAGGATGGGCGATTAAGCCAGTCATTTATGCGATACTTCGCGCCGCAAAAACGCCCGAAGCAAAGGCCGCGAGTTTACAGGTCACAGGCCGGAAATAAATCCTCCAGTCAAATGTAGCAACCACTCAGCGGAACACCTTAACTGCCCTTGACAAGACTTCAACTCATCGGCATGATTCGCGGCCTATTTTGTTTGCTATTTCACAAAGTCTTTCGAGGAGCTCGACGGTGGCCAACACACCTTCCGCCAAAAAACGTGCAAAACAGGCTGAGAAGCGTCGCAGCCACAACGCCAGCCTGCGTTCCATGGTTCGTACCTACATCAAGAATGTAGTGAAAGCCATTGACGCAAAAGACGCAGAAAAAGCGCAAGCCGCTTATGTTCTGGCTGTTCCTGTTATCGACCGTATGGCCGATAAAGGCATCATCCACAAGAACAAGGCTGCTCGCCACAAAGGTCGTCTGAACGGTCACATCAAGGCTCTGAGCCTTGCTGCTGCAGCCTAAGCGACACGCTGGTTAAAAAACCGACCTCAGGGTCGGTTTTTTATTGCCTGCTTGAAAGCCGCCTCGGCCCAGGCATCTCACAGATCATTGCCGGTCAAGCCGACTGGCCCGCCAAACAGCGGGTAGGGTATGGCGACAACGGCTTCAATGCCTTGAGCAAGACTGCGCAGAGCACCCATGTGCCGATGGGCAGACCGTAACAGTTGCACCGACAGCGGACACAAGATTGCTCCAATCCCGCCTTCTGAGCTCACTACAATAAACATACCCACTGCCTGAGTTTTAGCGCATCGGTCATTTCTGCCCAGCAGATAAAACACTGGCAACTTTTTTACCCACCCTGATGAAGGGCTTTTCAACCCACTCAAACATGAAAAACGCCAACACGATGCTTGCAGCGATCGACAGAATGAACACCCCTGCCTTTTCAACCATCGGTGCATTGCCAGGAATGATTTTAATCAGGAACATCATCAGGGAATAATGAACAAGATAAAGCGAATAGGAGATATCACCGAGAAAAATCAATAGCCTGTTACCCTTCACTTCAGCGCGATAACCGAGCATCACAACCGACGACACAATAATTAATGCCAGCCAAAAACCGCCACGGAGACCGAAGTCTTGCCACCCCAAAAGGCAGGCACTTATTATCGCCAACAGAAGAGCCAACTGCATAAGCCTTCGCCCCGACAGCGACAGGTCGGGCAACCTGTTCGCGAGCATTAACTCAGCCAGCATCATGCCGGCGATGAATTCGAAAGTGATGGTATTGCTAATAATCTTAATCCAGGCCTGCCATACGTGCACCACAACAATATCGGGCGAGGCCTGTGATGAAAAATCAAAATGACCATTGTAATACAGCTGAAATCCTACCGAAGACACCAGAAAAACCAGCGCGCAGACGTAGCTGCGGTAGCGATAGCTGATGCTCATTGAAATAGTGAATACAAGGTAGAACACAACCTCATAGGTGAGGGTCCAGGGCGGTCCGAGCGCGCTGAATCCAAACGACGGCGCCACGAGACTATAGTCCTGCAGACAAAAATAGAGACTGCATATCATCTGATCGAGGGGTTTTTCAGGGTAAACAAACAGGTAGGAAAGCAGCCACACCACAAAGAAAGCCGGCCATATACGAAAGAGGCGCCTGATCACAAATGATATCGGCCTTTCAGGGGACTGATAAGTGATCAACGTCATAATGAAGCCACTCACAATAAAAAAAATATCCACGCCCAGCAAGGCAGGTATATGATCTATCCAGTCGCCGCCCAAAAAAAACGAATTATGCCCAACGACAACAAGTAATGCAGCGAATCCACGCAAGTACTGCAATGAGATCATTCTCATGAGTGCCTACCCTCTTGATACGCCGAAGCCTCCAATGAGTAAATTTTATTCAGCGTGATCATTACGTAATAGCGTGCTTACCCCCACCAGCCGGCTATTACGAACTGGCCACATCAAACCACTTCGTTCATCAACCCGTCTACTGACAGAAATAACAGGTAGGCCGTTTTTTCAATCCGCGGCCGCAAGGCCGATGTTATTTGCCAGACGACATGATTCAGCCGTCCGCACGAGCTTCGGAATCAGAGGCAAGAGGCTGGAAGTAAGACGACATGCGCATGGGTGCTTTTTTGAGACGAAAAAGAAGTGCATCCTGATGGATCGGGCATCAGCAGTGGCAGTAGCGCACTGCCAAAACGCATAAGCCCAACCCGGGATGCACTCTTTACCGCACAGAACTGCGAACAACCGATGCAGAGCGCCACCACAACGCCCTGACATGGCAGCTCCCCTCAGCGTGGACCTCAGCATGGAGGAGGATCAAGGCGCTGGCGCGGCTGTCCATGGCAAAATCGGAATGGCGGTCACGGCATTCTGCGGGCTGCCTTCGATGACCCGGTCGCTGTAGACCAGGTACACCAGTGCATTGCGCTTCTTGTCGAAGAAACGCACCACCTGCATAGTCTTGAAGACCAGCGAAGTACGCTCCTTGAACACCTCGTCGCCGTCCTTGAGGGTTTCCCTGAAGCGGATCGGCCCGACCTGGCGACAGGCGATGGACGCCTCGGCGCGGTCTTCGGCCAATCCCAGACCACCCCTCACGCCGCCCGTCTTGGCGCGTGACAGGTAGCACGTCACCCCATCCACCTTGGGATCATCAAACGCCTCGACCACGATTCGATCGTTGGGCCCGACCATCTTGAACACGGTCGACACCTGACCGATCTCTTCGGCCGAGACCAGCACCGGCACCAGCAACGCGGCCGCCAATAAACCTTTCATGAAGCGCATCAACGATTCCTTTTGCAGCCTTGAGTCAGACGAGGATCAGGTTATCCCGATGAATCAGCTCGGGCTCGGCCATATAGCCCAGCTCGCGCACGATGGATTCGGAAGAGTGACCAATGATTTTCTGGGCTTCGATGGCACTGTAGTTACTCAGCCCACGAGCGATCTCGCGACCGTCCTGGGCGACGCATACCACCATCTCGCCGCGCCGGAAGCTGCCCTGGACCAGTTTGACGCCCACCGGCAGCAGGCTTTTCTGATCCCTGGCCAGCGCCGCAACAGCGCCATCATCCAGCACCAGCGTACCGCGGGTCTGCAGATGACCTGCCAGCCACTGCTTGCGTGCTGCGAGCATGCCGCGCTCCGGGGACAGCAGCGTACCCAACCGCTCCCCTCCCTTGAGCCGCGCCAGAACGCGCTCGATGCGCCCGCCGACGATGACGGTATGCGCACCGGAACGCGCCGCCAGTCGCGCTGCACGCAACTTGGTCTGCATGCCGCCGCGACCCAGCGCACCGCCGGTACCACCGGCCACTGCATCCAGCGCCGGATCATCGGCACGCGCTTCGTAAATCAGCTGCGCCTCCGGGTTGTTGCGCGGATCGGCGTCGAACATGCCGTCACGGTCGGTCAGGATGACCAGCAGATCAGCTTCGACCAGATTGGCAACCAGCGCCGCCAGCGTGTCGTTATCGCCAAAACGGATTTCGTCGGTGACCACTGTGTCGTTTTCATTGATGACCGGCACAACCCCAAGCTCGACCAGCGTGCGCAGGGTGCTACGGGCATTCAGGTAGCGCTTGCGGTCCGACAGGTCATCGTGAGTCAGAAGGATCTGCGCGGTATGTCGGCCATGCTCGGCGAAGCTCGATTCCCACGCCTGCACCAAGCCCATCTGACCAATCGCCGCAGCAGCCTGAAGCTCATGCATGGCGCTGGGTCGGGCCGTCCAGCCAAGACGGCTCATGCCGGCAGCCACCGCCCCGGAAGACACCAGTACCAGCTCGACACCCGCCTCGTGCAGCGCCACCATCTGCTCCACCCAAACACCCATGGCGTTGCGATCCAGACCCTTGCCATCCGCCGTCAGCAAGGCACTGCCAATCTTCACAACCCAGCGCTGGGCGCCCGTCACTTTGCTGCGCATCTTCTTCCAACCCTAGCCAGAGATTTTCAAATTCGGGATACAAAAACGCCGCTAACAATCGTAGCGGCGTTCAAGTTTACTTCAAGCGATCAGTCACGGACGTAAATGATTTCCGGACCATCTTCATCGTCCACGTCTTCTTCATCCCAGTCATCGTCACCGATGTCATGCACGCTCTTCACGCCGCTGCGACGCAGGGCACGCTGATCGTCCAGTGCCTGCAATTGGGCACGGGCTTCATCTTCGATGCGCTGATCGAGCTCGGCCAGCTCTTCGGCGTAACCAGGCTCTTCGGCGATACGCTGGCTGCGCTCTTCAAGGTAACGCATGATGTCGCGGGTCAGCTGCTCGGTGCCTTCTTTGGCAATTGCGGAGATCACGTAAACCGGGCCGGTCCACTCCAGACGATCGACGATCTCCTGCTTGCGCGCTTCCTGCTCCTCTTCGAGAATCTGATCGCACTTGTTCAGCACCAGCCAGCGATCACGCTCGGCCAGCGACGGGCTGAATTTCTCCAGCTCGTTGACGATCACTTCAGCCGCATCCGGAGCACTGCTTTCATCCAGTGGCGCCATATCGACGAGGTGCAGCAACAGACGGGTACGCGCCAGGTGCTTGAGGAAGCGAATCCCCAGGCCTGCGCCGTCGGATGCACCCTCGATCAGACCTGGAATGTCGGCAACCACAAAGCTTTTCCAGCGATCGACACTGACCACGCCCAGGTTCGGCACCAGCGTGGTGAACGGATAGTCGGCAACCTTCGGCTTGGCCGCAGACACCGAACGGATGAAGGTACTCTTGCCCGCATTTGGCAGACCGAGCAGGCCGACGTCGGCCAGCACTTTCAGCTCGAGCTTGAGATCACGCTGATCACCCGGCTTGCCCGGTGTGGTCTGGCGCGGAGCGCGGTTGGTACTGGACTTGAATCGGGTGTTACCCAGACCGTGCCAGCCGCCCTGCGCAACCATCAGGCGCTGACCGTCCTTGGTCAGGTCACCGATGATTTCCTGAGTAGTGGCGTCAATGATGGTGGTCCCGACCGGCACGCGCAGCACCAGCTCTTCACCCTTGCGACCGGTGCAGTCGGCGCTGCCACCGTTGGAGCCGCGCTCGGCGTCGAAGTGGCGGGTGTAACGGTAGTCGACCAGCGTGTTCAGGTTGACGTCGGCGACCATGAAGATCGAGCCGCCATCACCACCATCACCGCCGTTGGGACCACCGTTTTCAATGAATTTTTCGCGACGGAAGCTCATGCAACCGTTGCCGCCATCACCGGCTTTTACTCGAATGGATACTTCATCTACAAATTTCATAACGCACGCCTCCCGCCACAGGGACGAGCAGAACCACATAAATTACATAAGACTCTTGCAAAAATGAGCGTTGCGATACCGATCAGAAACCAGCGACCCCATGGGTCAACATCACAACAGCCCGCACAAACAGTTTTGCAAGAGACTCACCTGCCTCTCTACCTCTACAAACAAAAAAGCCCCGTCGCAAGACAGGGCTCTTAAGCTACTGCGTGATTACGCTGCCGAGACTTCAGTCTTCGGAACGATGCTCACGTAGCGGCGACCGAAGGCGCCCTTGACCTGAAACTTGATCACGCCTTCCACTTTCGCGAACAGGGTGTGATCTTTACCCATGCCAACGCCGTAGCCAGCGTGGAATTGGGTGCCGCGCTGACGCACGATGATGTTGCCAGGGATGATAGCCTGGCCGCCATACATCTTCACGCCAAGGCGTTTGGCTTCTGAGTCGCGCCCGTTACGGGTACTACCACCAGCTTTTTTGTGAGCCATGAGTCAATTCTCCAGTTGAGGATTAGGCTGAATTAAGCCTGAATACCTGTAATTTTGATCTCGGTGTACCACTGGCGGTGGCCCATACGCTTCATGTGGTGCTTACGACGACGGAACTTGATGATACGAACCTTATCGTGACGACCTTGCGAAACCACTTCAGCCACAACGGTAGCGCCAGCAACAACGGGAGCACCGATATTGACGTCGTCGCCATTGCCAACCAGCAGAACGCGGTCAAACGTGACGGATTCGCCAGTAGCGATTTCCAGTTTTTCAATTTTCAGGTATTCACCTGGGGCGACTTTGTACTGCTTGCCACCGGTAACAATTACTGCGTACATGGTATTTCTCCGAAAATCCTGCTCACCCAGCTCTTTATAAGAAGAGTATCGGCTGGCATGGCTGCATGGGGCTGGAACGGCCCGTCTGCATTGCGTAAGGCAGGTGCTGCCCAGGAAAGTTAGGGTGCGCGATTGTACGCAAGGCATTCGCGTGTTGCAAGAGGCGGCTCGTCATACCTTGACACGCTCTACCCCGCGACCTAGCATGCGGCGCAACCTATCCGGAGCACCTGTCGCTGATGCAACCCCAAGCCTTCTACCGCGCGGTGGCGGACGACTTTAGTGCCGTTGACCTTATCATCAAAAAGCAACTGACGTCGCGCGTACCGCTGGTCTCGAAAATCGGTGATTACATCACGTCGGCAGGTGGCAAGCGCCTGCGCCCGTTGCTGGTGCTGCTGTGTGGCAAGGCACTGGGTCGCGAAGGCGATGATGTTCGCCTGCTCGCAGCCACCATTGAATTCCTGCACACCGCGACCCTGCTGCATGACGACGTGGTCGACATGTCCGGCATGCGTCGTGGTCGCTCCACCGCCAACGCGCTCTGGGGCAATGCGCCCAGCGTATTGGTGGGCGACTTCCTTTATTCGCGCTCGTTCGAAATGATGGTCGAGCTGGGCTCGATGGAAGTCATGAAGATTCTGTCCAAGGCAACCCGCATCATCGCCGAAGGCGAAGTGTTGCAGCTCTCGAAGATTCGTGACGCCAGCACCACCGAAGAAACCTACATGGAAGTGATTCGTGGCAAGACAGCCATGCTGTTCGAAGCCTCGACGCACAGCGCCGCTGCCCTGTGCAACGCCCCCCAGGAACAGAGCGAAGCACTGCGCACGTTCGGCGACCACCTGGGTGTGGCCTTCCAGCTGGTGGATGACCTGCTCGACTACCGTGGCGATGCCGAGACACTGGGCAAGAACGTCGGTGACGACCTCGCCGAAGGCAAGCCGACCCTGCCGCTGATCTACACCATGCGCGAAGGCAGCCCGGAACAGGCCGCACTGGTTCGCCAGGCGATCCAGAAAGGTGGTCTGGAAGATCTGGAAAGCATCCGCAATGCAGTGGAAAGCGCCGGTGCCCTCGATTACACCGCACAGCTGGCCCGCGACTACGCGGCCCGCGCCATTGCCTGCCTGGACGCGCTGCCGCCCAGCGAGTACCGCGACGCACTGGTCGAACTGAGCGAGTTTGCGGTCGCCCGCACGCACTGACATTCGCAGCAGTCAAAAGCCCGTCCAGCGACGGGCTCGGCAAATGGCAGTCAGCGCGTAAGCCTTCATCTTCTCCTGCATGAAACCCGGAAAACACTGAATCCTCAGTGCAAGTCGCGCATGCCCGCGATACAACGCATGACTGATCAGCCTTTTATGAGCAGGTGCAGCCCCAACAGGCCCATGCCGATAAAGAACACACGCTTGAACAGCAACGCGCTGATTCGCTGGCGCAGCCATTGCCCCAGCAGCATGCCCAACAGGGCCGGAATCAGCGCCAGCGTGGAGGCGCCCAGCTCTGCGCCGCTCAGCGCGCCGTTCCACGACAACCCCGCCGCCAGCGCCAGCGTCGAGACGGTGAAGGACAACCCCAGCGCCTGGACCAGTTGGTCGCGCTCAAGGCCCAGCGCCTGCAAATAAGGCACCACGGGAATCACGAACACCCCGGTGGCCGACGCGATCACCCCGGTAATCAAGCCGCACAGCGGGCCCAGCCAGCGCTCGGCAGCGGCGGCAACCCTGAAGGTCGGCAGGAATAACCCGCTCAGTGCGTAGAGAAACAACGCGCCACCCAACGCGCGGGTCATTGAATGACCGCCACTCATGCCCAGCCAGAACGCCCCGGCCAGCGTGCCGATGAAAATCATGCTCAGCATCGGCCATAGCCGCTTCAGCAAAGGCCGCAGGCTCCCACCCGTCGCCAGTTGCCAGACGTTGGTGAATGTCGACGGGATGATCAGCAACGCCGCAGCCTGCGCCGGCAGCATGGCCAGCCCCAGCAACCCCATTGCCACCGTGGGCAAGCCCAGACCGATGACACCCTTGACCGTTCCGGCCAGCAGAAAGGTGCCGATCACCAGCGCCGAAAGGCCCCAGCCCAGGGTTTGATAGAAGTCGAGAATCGAGTGCATGGCGTCCCTTGCCAGATGGATAGAGGTCGAGGCTTAACGTTGCTCAGAGCGCTCGCGCAGATAGGCCAGCACTTGCGTTTGATCACCTGCGAATTCGATACGCGCCGCTTTGTGTTCGCGCTGGTAAGCGTACATCGGGTCGTAATATTCGCCGAGCAACCCTTCGATCCAGCCTCGGTGCAGGTCAACCGCACCGCTACGCTGCTGTTCTTCCAGCGCCGCCTGCATCAGGTCCGACAGGCGCTGATGACGCTCGCCGCCCAGACGTTTGTGAATATTGTTCAGGCTTTGCAACAAACGCTCGGCGAACAGGCCAAAGCCCTGCTCTTCGCCCTTGACGGTGATGAACTCTGCGCAGAGGTTGATCACGTAGTCCTCGAGAATGCGCTCGACGCGGTTCTCGAAGCTGTCTTCCAGCCAGACCATCGGGCAGCCCTGCATCGCCTGGTGCAGTTCCAGCGGCACGTTGCAACTGCCGACCAGACGGCTTTCATCTTCCACAACGAATTGCTCGATACCGGCTGCGCGCTTCTTGAGCAGGTCGATGGCCAGGCGGTTCTCGAAGTCGATCTGCGCCGGTTGCCCGGTGGCACGCTTGCCGAAGCTGGAGCCGCGGTGATTGGCGATGCCTTCCAGATCCACGCTGTTGCGCAGTTGCGTCAATACTTCGGTCTTGCCCGTGCCGGTCATTCCGCCGAGCACGACAATACTGCATTCGCTCACCGCCTCGTGCAGGGTATCCAGCAGGAACGTGCGCATCGCCTTGTAGCCGCCAAGAACCCGCGGGTAGTCGACCCCGGCATCCTTCAGCCAGCGCTGCACGGTCTGCGAGCGCAGCCCGCCGCGAAAGCAGTACAGGTAGCCATCCGGATTGGCTTTGGCGAACTCGATCCACGCGCTGACGCGTTCATCCTTGACCTGACCGCAGACCAATTGATGCCCGAGCTGGATAGCGGCGTCCTGACCGTGTTGCTTGTAGCAGGTGCCGACCTTTTGCCGCTCGATGTCATTCATCAGCGGCAGGTTGATCACGCCAGGGAAAGCCCCCTTGGAAAACTCCACCGGAGCCCGAGCGTCCATCATCGGCACGTCGTTGAGAAACAGTGCGCGGTAGTCGCTGCTGTTGTCGGCCATCAGAACACCTCGACGGCGTGGGTCTGTCGCTCGAGCAGGGTGCCGATAGGGGTGAGCAGCAGCCCCAGTTCGGCGGCCACGATCAGAAACTCGGCTTCACCTTCATGGCTGACCGCGACCAGCAGGCCGCCGCTGGTCTGCGGGTCGCACAACAGGTCACGCTGGGCATCGCTCAGTGCGCCGATCCTGTCGCCGTAACTTTCAAAATTGCGCAATGTGCCGCCCGGCACACAGCCCTCGGCAATGTAATGCTCGACGCCGGGCAGACGCGGTACAGCAGCATAGTCCAGACGTGCGGTCAGACCTGCGCCGTCAGCCATTTCAACCAGATGCCCGAGCAGACCGAAGCCGGTGACATCGGTCATTGCCTGCACCCCGTCGAGCTTGCCGAACCGGCTGCCCGGCTTGTTCAGGGTACACATCCAGTCACGCGCCAGACCGATGTCCTCATCGCGCAACTTCGATTTTTTCTCGGCCGTGGTGAGGATGCCGATGCCCAGAGGCTTGGTCAGGTACAAGGTGCTCCCCGCCAGGGCAGTGTCGTTGCGCTTCATGTGCTTTTTCTGCACCACGCCGGTCACCGCCAGACCGAAGATCGGCTCCGGCGCATCGATGGAATGCCCGCCCGCCAGCGGAATACCGGCAGCATCGCAGACGGCACGACCACCGCGAATGACTTCACGTGCGACCTCTGGCGGCAGGATGTTGACCGGCCAGCCGAGAATGGCGATGGCCATCAGCGGGTCGCCGCCCATCGCATAGATGTCGCTGATGGCATTGGTCGCGGCGATACGGCCGAAGTCGAACGGGTCATCGACGATGGGCATGAAGAAGTCCGTGGTCGAGACCACGCCGCGCTCGTCATCCAGCGCATAGACCGCCGCGTCATCACGCGAGGCATTGCCAACCCAGAGTCTGGGGTCAAGGTTCTGAGCGCCGCTACCAGCGAGGATCACGTCCAGCACCTTGGGGGAAATCTTGCAGCCACACCCTGCTCCGTGACTGTACTGGGTCAGGCGGATTGGCTCATTCATCGCGACACTCTCGGTTACCGGGAAACAGGCTGTGGAGTCTAGGGGCTGTTCCCTTATCAGCGCAAACCGCGTCGTGCGCCGGTCGCGCATTCGGGCGATGAATCTGCCGAACTGGCCTTTCTCGCCATGCCTCTTATAATCCCCGCGCATCATCACCGAATCCTGTGAAGCGCCGCCTGCTCGTGCACGCGGGCTTCAGGCTATCCTTTTTCCGCTATTGAACCGGAGAACCCCCATGCTCAAGCGTACCCTGGCGCTCGCCGCCGGCCTTGCCCTGTCCTTCTCCGCCCTGACCAGCCACGCTGCCGACACCCTGCGCGTCTCGGCCATTCCCGACGAAGCGCCCACCGAACTGCTGCGCAAGTTCAAGCCGCTGGGAGCTTATCTGGAGCAACGGCTGGGCATGAAGGTCGAGTTCGTTCCGGTCGCGGATTACCCGGCAGTGGTCGAAGCGCTGGCCACTGACCGGCTCGACATGGCCTGGCTGGGCGGTTTCACCTTCGTTCAGGTCAACCTCAAGACCGGTAATGCGGTGCCACTGGTACAGCGTGAGCAGGACGCCAAGTTCACCAGCAAATTCATCACCTCCGATCCGAACGTGAAAACCCTGGCAGACCTCAAGGGCAAGACCTTTGCCTTCGGCTCGGTGTCGTCGACATCCGGCAGCCTGATGCCGCGCTATTTCATGCTCAAGGAAAACATCAAGCCGGAAACGTTCTTCAGCCGCGTCGCCTATTCCGGCGCGCATGACGCAACCGCCGCGTGGGTTCAGGCGGGCAAGGTCGATGCAGGCGTGCTCAATGCCAGCGTGTGGGACAAGCTGGTCGCCAGCGGCAAGGTCGACACCAACAAGGTTCATGTCTTCCAGACCACACCGGCTTATTTCGACTACAACTGGACCGTACGCGGCAGCCTCGACCCGGCACTGGCAGCGAAGATCAAACAGGCTTTCCTCGACCTCGACCCGGCCAACCCGGAGCAGAAGGCGATCCTCGATCTTCAGGCCGCCAGCCGCTTCATCGAAACCAAGCCAGAGAACTACAAAGGCATCGAAGAAGCCGCACGCGCTGCCGACCTGCTGAAATGACCCTGCGTCTGTCCGCCATCGAGCTGCGCCACAGCGACGGCACACTGGCGTTGCGCGGCCTGGACCTGAGCATCGCTCGTGGCGAACGGGTAGCGATCATCGGGCCGTCCGGTGCGGGCAAGACCACGCTGCTCAACCTGCTGGCCAGCGCTCTGCCGCCCAGTGCCGGGCAACTGCAGGTGCTGGGGACTGATCCCTGGCAGCTCTCCAGCACACGACGCCAGCGCCTGCGCAGCCGCATTGCGCTGATTCATCAGGCACCGCCGTTGCCGGCGCGCCAGCGGGTGGTGACTGCGGTGTCGGCGGGCAGGCTTGGTCAATGGGGGCTGGGCAAAAGCCTGCTGAACCTGCTGCATCCACTCGACATCAGCGGCGCCCGTGAGGTGCTGGCACGTCTGGACCTGGCGGACAAACTGTTCGAACGTTGCCAGCAGTTGTCCGGCGGACAGCTGCAACGTGTCGGCATTGCCCGCGCCTTGTATCAGCAACCCGAACTGCTGCTGGCCGACGAGCCGGTTTCGGCGATGGACCCGCGCCTCGCCGATCACACCCTGGCGCTGCTGGGTCAGCACGCCATCGAGCACAACGTGACGCTGGTCGCCAGCCTGCATGCGGTGGAACTGGCGCTGGCGCATTTTCCGCGAATCATCGGGGTGCGCGACGGGCGCATTCACTTCGACCTCGCCGCCAGCGAGGTCGGCCGGGAGCATCTCGACACGCTGTATGCCAATGAACAACTCAGCCCTCAGCCGGTTTCGGATGCGGCTGAAACACGCTGGACGCCGCGATGCTGAGTCGGGATCAGCGCGACCCGGCGGCAACGCCGCGCCTGTTGCTGACGTTGCTGGCGGTCGCCCTGCTCTGGCCGGGCATTCGTCTGGCCGAACTGAATCCGCTGGTACTGCTGCAAGCCGATAATGCGCGGACGATGGGCAGCTTTCTCGCCGGGTTCTGGCCGGTGGCGCACTCTGCGGAATTCCTCGGGCTGCTGCTGGATGCGACGCTGCAAACCCTGGCGATCGCCACAGCTGGCATAGCCCTTGCGCTGCTGCTGGCCGTTCCGGCAAGCCTGCTCGCCAGCCAGGCATTGTCGCTGTCGGCCGCCTCACGCGGCGGCCGCCCCGGCTGGCCCGGCCAGTGCCTGCGCTGGCCTGCACGCGGGGTGTTGATCTTTCTGCGCAGCGTGCCGGAAATCGTCTGGGCGCTGTTGTTCGTGCGCGCGGTCGGCCTGGGCCCGACGGCGGGCGTGCTGGCCATCGCCATCACCTATGCAGGCATGCTCGGCAAGGTGTACGCGGAGATTTTCGAATCGGTGGACCAACGCCCGGCCCACGCGCTGCTTCAGGCAGGCAGTGGTCGCCTGGCCGCACTGGCTTACGGCATCCTGCCCAATGCAGCAGCCGAACTGACCTCCTACACCGTGTACCGCTGGGAGTGCGCCGTGCGCGCTTCGGTGGTCATGGGCTTCGTCGGCGCAGGCGGACTGGGTCAGCAGATCGACCTGTCGATGCGCATGTTCGCCGGTGGCGAAGTGGCGAGCATGCTGCTGACCTTCCTGCTGCTGGTGCTGCTCGCCGACCAGCTCAGCCGTTTGCTACGCAGACAGTTCACATGAAGCGCGCTGGCAATCTGCTGCTGGTGCTGACGATGATTGCGGCCGTGGCCGCATCGTTTGTGTACCTCGGCCTCGACCTGTTCACCCTGGGCAGCCACGACAACCTGACGCAGATGGGCCGTTACGCGTTGCGCTTCATGAGCCCGGACCTGAGCGGCCCTCATCTGCAGGCAATCGGCCAGGGTGCCCTGGAAACCCTGGCCATGTCTGCGCTTGGCACCTTGCTGGCCGCCATTGCAGGTTTGCTCCTGGCCCTGCCCGCTGCCGGACGCTTCGGTTGGTTCCTGCGCAGCCTGAGTCGCCTGCTGCTCAATGCGCTGCGCGCCATTCCGGAACTGGTGTGGGCCGTGTTGATGGTGCTGGCTGCCGGGCTCGGCCCCAATGCCGGCACGCTGGCATTGGCGCTGCACACCACCGGCGTTCTGGGCCGTCTGTTTGCCGAGGCGCTGGAAAATACCGCGCCGCAACCCGCGGCAGCGATTCGTCTGCAGGGCGGCAGCGCCTGGCAGGCGTTCAGCTACGGCACCCTGCCCAACCTCTGGCCACAACTGCTGGCGTATACGCTGTATCGCTGGGAGAACAACATTCGCATGGCCAGCGTACTGGGTTTTGTCGGCGCGGGCGGTCTGGGGCAGATGCTGTATGTCAGCCTCAGCCTGTTTCAGGAAGCGCAGGCCAGCACCGTGATTCTGGCCATGCTGATACTGGTATTCGCCGTCGACGCGTTGAGCGGCTGGAGCAGGCAGCGCTGGGTGCGTAACTGAGCAGACCTCAGAACGCAAAACGCCACGACCCTGAAGCTTAGGGCCGTGGCGTGACTGGCAGCGTGACTCAATAGCCGAGCGACAACCCAGTGTTGCGACGCGGGTCGTTGGCGCCGTAGAAGCGGTTGTTACCGACCGGTTTGCCACCCAGCGAAGGCGCGCCCACCAGAATCGCCGCCACATGATTGAGCGGCTGCGGACCTGCGAACTTTTGACCCCAGCTCTGGAGAATCTTCAGCGTGTCAGGGCTGACCGCGAAGGTATCGATGTTGGTTTCCTCAGGCTGCCATTGCTGGTGGAAACGCGGCGCGTCCACCGCTTCCTGAATGTTCATGCCGTAGTCGATGACATTGAGCATGGTCAGCAGCGTGGCGGTAATGATGCGGCTGCCGCCCGGCGTGCCGACGACCATCACCGCCTTGCCGTCCTTGGTGACAATGGTCGGGCTCATCGACGACAGCGGCGTCTTGCCCGGCGCGATGGCGTTGGCTTCGCCCTGCACCAGTCCGTACATGTTGGGCACGCCGACCTTGACGGTGAAGTCATCCATTTCGTCGTTGAGGATCACGCCGGTCTTGCTGGCCATGACGCCCGCGCCGAACCAGTTGTTCAGGGTATAGGTCACCGAAACCGCATTGCCCCATTTATCGACAATCGAATAGTGAGTGGTGTTGCTGCCTTCATGGGGCGCGACGCCGGGTTTGATCTTGTTCGAGTCACCGGCCTTTTGCGGATCGATGGCAGCGCGCAGCTTGGCGGCATACTTGACGTCCAGCAGGTGCTCGACCGGGTTCTTGACGAAGTCCGGGTCGCCCAGGTAGCTGTTGCGGTCTGCGTAGGCGTGACGCATGGCCTCGATCTGATAATGCATGCCCTGCGCCGAGCGGAAGCCCAGCTCTTTCATCGGGTAGCCTTCGAGGATGTTCAGAATCTGGCAGATGACCACACCACCGGAGCTCGGAGGCGGTGCCGAGACCACGTGGTAGCCACGGTAGTCACATTCGACCGGAGCCAGCTCGCGGGTCTTGTAATGGTCGAGGTCAGCCTGGGTGATGATGCCCTTGCCGGCCTGGCTGGAATCGACCAGTGCCTTGGCAACCCAGCCCTTGTAGAAACCGTCGCTGCCCTTCTCGGACACTTCCTTGAGGGTCTTGGCCAGGTCTTTCTGCACCAGCTTCTGACCGACCTGCATCGGCTCGCCCTTGTCGAGGAAGATCGAACCGGAATCGGCCATGTCCGCCTTGAACACATCCGTGGCGCTCGACAGCATGTCGACATCGCCCTGGCCCAGCACAAAACCTTCCTCGGCGAGCTTGATCGCCGGGGCGATGACCTCTTCACGCTTGCGGGTGCCGTACTTGCTCAGGGCCATTTCCATACCGGAGACAGTGCCCGGAACACCGACGGCCAGATGGCCCTTGGCACTCAGATCAGGGATGACCTTGCCGTCCTTGTCCAGGTACATATCGGCGGTGGCCGCCAATGGTGCCTTTTCACGGAAGTCGAGGAAGGTCTTGCGCCCGTCGGCCAGTTGAATGGTCATGAAACCACCACCGCCGAGGTTGCCGGCAGCGGGATAGACCACCGCCAGCGCGTAGCCAACCGCTACGGCCGCATCGACCGCATTACCACCAGCCTTGAGTACATCGACACCCACGTGGGTAGCCAGGTGCTGAGCCGTGACGACCATGCCGTTTTCGGCGGCGACCGGGGCTTGTGACGCGGCGAATGTGGGGGAATACGCGACAATCAATGCCGTCGCGATCAACGATCTGGCGAGGGGTTCGAACTTCATGGTCGATCTCTTCTTTTTCTGGGTCAGGGACGTTTGATGTGAAGCGCCAGCCTCTAGACGAGGGATGCGGCACTTCTCGTCGAAGCGTACCGAGCATCCCTGCGCGGGTCTGACGAAGTCCAAAGTATCCGGTTCTGCCACGTTTTCCTACTGTAAAAACCGGATACACATTAACGCCCCGCTTATCCCCGACACGTGCGACACCTACGCTTTCGGGCGATACCCCTCAATGATCGCCGAGAAATCCTTGCCGCCATCGCCACGCAGGCTCATGGCCTGATACAGCTGTTGCGCCACTGCGCCGAGGATGACCGGTTGATGCGCCGAGCGCGCGGCCTCGGTTGCCAGCCCCAGATCCTTGAGCATCAGCTCGGCGCCAAAGCCACCGCTGTAACCGCGTGACGCGGGCGCGCTTTCGACGATGCCGGGCCACGGGTTGTAGGCCTCCGAACTCCAGCAACGGCCCGTCGAGGTGTTGATGATGCCGGCCAGCACTTCGGTGTCGATACCCAGTGCATTGCCCAGCGCCATGGACTCAGCCACGCCGATCATGGAAATCGCCAGCAGCATGTTGTTGCAGATCTTGGCGATCTGGCCGGTGCCCACGTCACCACAATGCACGATGTTGCGGCCCATCTGTTCCAGCACTGGTTTGAGCACAGCGAAATGACCGGCAGAGCCTCCGACCATGAAGGTCAACGTACCGGCCTGCGCCCCACCGGTGCCGCCCGACACCGGCGCATCGCCCAACACCACGCCTTGCTGCGCAGCGACCGCGGCGATGTCGCGAATGGTCTGCGGGTCGATGGTGCTGCAATCAACCGCCGGAACTCCGGGCGAGATCCCCTTCAAAACGCCGTCGTCATTCAGGTACACGCTGCGCACGTGCGCCGCGGCGGGCAGCATGGTGATGACCAGTTCAGTGCCTTGGGCCGCCTGTGCGGGTGAATCGCTGACCTGTGCGCCCAGCTCGGCGAATTCAGCCAGTACGCTCTTGTTGAGGTCGAACACCTGCAAGGCGTGACCGGCTCTGATCAGGTTGCGGGCCATGGGCGCGCCCATATTGCCCAGACCGATAAATGCGATGTTCATGGTTGTTCTCCCGGGCGAATTGACCGCCAGCGCTCAGCGCAGATTGATCGTGGTGTTCACGCCATCGTTGACGCTGTCGTCATCGAACCAGCGGCTGGTGACGGTCTTGGTCTGAGTGTAGAACTGCACCACCTGTTTGCCGTACGGGCCCAGATCGCCCAGTTTGGAACCCCGCGAGCCGGTAAAACTGAAAAACGGCACCGGCACGGGAATTGGAATATTGATCCCGACCTGCCCGACATCGATCTCGCTTTGGAACTTGCGCGCCGCCGCGCCGCTCTGGGTGAACAGCCCGGTGCCGTTGCCGAACGGGTTGGCGTTGACCAGCGCGATAGCCTCATCGAGGGTGTCGACTTCCAGCACCACCAGCACTGGCCCGAAAATCTCCTGGGTGTAGATCTGCATGTCGGTGGTGACGCCCGAGAACAAGGTCGGCCCCACGAAGTTGCCGCCCTCGTAACCCGGCACCGAAACCTCCCGACCATCCAGTTCCAGCGTCGCGCCTTCACGCACACCGCTCTCGATCAGATCCAGAATGCGTTGTTTGGCCCGTCGTGAAATCACCGGCCCGATGTCGGTGCCCGGTTCCTGGCCGGCATTGACCTTGAGTTTCTGCGCCCGCGCCTTAAGGTCGGGCAGCCACTGTTTCGACGCGCCGACCAGCACCACCACAGAGGTGGCCATGCACCGCTGACCCGCCGCACCAAAACCTGCGCCTACCAGCGCATTCAGCGTTTGCTCACGGTTGGCATCAGGTAGCACGACGGCATGATTCTTCGCCCCCATCATTGCCTGCACCCGCTTGCCATGCCGACCGGCCAGATCGTAGACATGCGTGCCGACCGCCGTCGAACCGACGAAGGAAACAGCCTTGATGTCCTTGTGCGTGCAGATCGCGTCCACCACCTCCTTGCCACCATGCACCACATTGAGCACACCGGGCGGCACCCCCGCCTCGATCGCCAGCTCGACCAGCAACAGGGTCGACAGCGGATCCTGCTCGGAAGGCTTGAGCACGAATGTATTGCCGCAGGCGATCGCCATCGGAAACATCCACAGCGGAATCATCGCCGGGAAGTTGAACGGCGTGATCCCGGCGCACACACCGATCGGCTGGCGCAGCGTATAGGTGTCAACGCCGCTGGCGACGTTCTCGGCAAACTCGCCCATTTGCAGCGTGCCGATCGAACAGGCGTGCTCGACCACTTCCAGTCCCCGAAAGATATCGCCCTCGGCATCGGCCAGCGTCTTGCCCTGCTCGGCACTGAGTACCGCCGCGATGCGCTTGGAGTGCTCGCGGATCAGCGCCTGCAACTTGAGCATGATGCGCATACGCACACCGATGGGTGTTTCCCGCCAGGTTCGATAGGCCACGTGAGCGGCAGCGACGGCGGCGTCCACTTCACTGGCCGTGGCGAATGGCACCTGGGCGAGGATTTCCTGAGTGGCGGGATTGACGATGTCTTGCCATTCGCTGCTTTGCGAGTCAGTCCACTCGCCGTTGATCAGCAGTTTCACGCGAGCAATCGAGGTCGTCGTGTGGTTCAGTGAAGCATTCATTTCAGCGATTCTCCCTTCAGCAAACCACGCATCCACAGCCTGTGCAGAAGGATGATCGTGGCCTCCCGGCAGTCTTGTTTTTGAATTGGTCAGGGGGCGTGCTTTGGAGTATAGATGTGCAAACTTCTAACAAGAACGCAGATAAAAGCAGGGTCAACATGCAAAAAAACATCACCTCCCTGGGGCTGTTGAACTGGGATGACCTGAAGTTTTTCCTCGAGGTGGCACGCACCCGAAAAGTCAGCAGCGCGGCCCGCCGCTTGGGCGTCGACTACACCACCGTGTCGCGGCGCATCAACTCGCTGGAAACCTCGCTGGGCACACTGCTGTTCGAGAAATCGCGCAACAACGGCTTCATCATGACCGCCGAAGGTCAGCGCCTGCTGGGTTATGCCGAGTCCATCGAAAGCACACTGCACATGGCCTGCGAGCAGGTTTCCGGGTCCAGCGTCGCGCTGTCCGGGCATGTGCGTATGGGCTGCACCGAAGGCTTCGGCAGCTTCTTCATCACCCCGCAACTGAGCCACTTTCTCGACAGCTACCCGAGCATTTCGCTGGACATCCTGCCGCTGCCGCACTTCATCAGCCTGTCGAAACGCGAGGCGGATATCGTCATCGCCCTGGAGCGCCCCGAGCACGGCCCCTACGTGTGTTGCAAGCTCTGCGATTACAGCCTGGGTCTGTACGCGACCCAGGCCTACCTCGACAACCACTCGCCCATCGAACACAAGGCGGACCTGAGCGAGCACGTCTTCATCAGCTACGTCGATGACCTGGCGTTCAGCTCCGAGCTGCTATACATGAGCAACCTGCTCCCCAACGCCCAGGCACAACTGCGCAGCACCAGCGTCATCGCCCAATACACCGCCGCCCTGCAGGGCCGCGCACTGGCCATCCTGCCATGCTTCCTCGCCGCCCAAGACCCACGGCTGCTGCCGGTGCTGAGGGAGGAAGTGAACATCACTCGTCAATTCTGGATGTACTGCCGGGAGGACCTGCGCAAGTTGAAGCGGATCACGTTGCTGTGGGATTACATTCGGGAGGTGACGGAGTTGAATAAGGGGTTTTTGTTAGGGGAAAACTGCGCTATTCGCTTTGTGTCGTGACCGATTTTCAAGGGATCAGGTGGCCGTTTCGTAGCGGGGCAGACCGGAGTTGGCGGTTTGTCACACGGATGCTGGTTCGCTCCCATTGAGGTGACCCCGACTTTTCGATCAGATTCTCAAGGTCCTTCGCAAAACTAAGATTTCCCCTACATACCGCTTTTTGCGCTTCCGGTAGCCTCCCACGCGTCAACTAAACGCTGGTTGTCTACGGATCAAAAACGCAGGGACGGCATGCAATGATTTCTTCAGCCCGATTGGGCGACAAGCACGCCTGCCCATTGCCGGGGCACGGTACAACGCCTATCGCTTCTGCATCCGGTGACGTCAACATCAACGGCATGGGCGCGGCACGTGTGGGGGATACCTGCGGGTGTGGCGCGGTCATCACTGCAGGCTTTCCTTCCATTCTGGTGAATGGCCGTCCCATGGCCCACCTGGGAAGCCCCACCAGTCACGGCGGGACAATCATCACCGGCTCAAGCAATGTTGGTGGCGGCTTCGTCATGGGTGACGCTGGTGGCGCGACCATTATCAATTTCATGGCGCTGGGGGCCTTCCGGCCAGACGGTTCCGTGGACGACGAGAAGATGGCGACCTTGCTGGCTGACCCGAAGCTCACGGAGAAAGCCTTGGCGGCGAACGCTTTGGTAGGCCCTGAGGCAGCCGGTAAGAAGTCAGATGCGCAGCCTGAGCCAAGGGCGGAATCTGTTGTTTGCAAACACCCTGACAGGATGGAAGAGCTGGCGACATACATTGCGGACGAGATGAATCGCAATATTCATCACCCTTCTGTTTTGAAAATGAAAAAACTGCTCAGTTATGACGTTGCCGAAGAGACTCGCAAGCAAATGGACCTGCCTTGGTATGCTCAAGTTGGCGCGACGAACCCCCAAACTATTGGCGCAGCAAATGGCGCTGCTGCGTTGGTGATTTGGACTGAGCGTGTAGGGCAGTATAGGGATTGGGACCACAAGCCGAAAATCCATAAGAAGTTCGGTGGGTATTACCACAAGCAAGGAGAGTACGAGTATTTTTATGATATTTGGTCTAACATCCACTACGGTTATGTTGGCCGCGCAGGCGGTCTTTCAGAAAGCGTGCTTGCCGACGGTGCGGGGTTAGAGCAGATAGTCTCAGACTCTGTCGGGGCGATCAGTGACATAACCAAACCACCGGTAAGCAGAAAACACCGGGGGCCTCAACGTGCCGAGAACGTAGAGGGACTCCGCGCTTGGGACGACGATCCCGACCGAATATCTGTCGGGATCGGGATTAAACTCTTTAACCTGCATCCTCATGGTGGCATAACAGCGAAAATGATAATGAAAGAGGTTCTTTCGGTTGCACCACAAGCATGGGGAGCAGGTGTCATTGATCATCAATGTGAGAAAACTTAAGTTGCGTCATGCAGTTTTGTTCGCGTTTATAGCTCTGCTAACGGCTTGGTATGCTGCTACCCCCAGCGTAGTTATTCATTACTCCAAAGAAGCTACCGATGAACTTCGTTTAGTATGGGATACGCAACACCAAATTCATAGAGAGAGGATGCTTCCGGGAGAAGCGTCATCTGATGTTGGTCATCTATTCCCCGATGAAGACTTTTTTATGGTTTTCTTTTGGGGCCCCATCAAGGGCCATATGAGATGTATCGACATAACGCCCAAGCGCTGGGCTACGTTAGATATATACCTAACGGAATCGGGTAGAGTCGACATTAACAAAACATCTCCCGCCATTATTGAACGCTTGAAAAAATGTGAGGGCGAACCTGATCCTTTCCGGCACTAAGGTGCCCTTAGAACCTAAGGCTGCCGCTAGGGAGTCAGAGGCGAAGCCTTAGCCAAAAGCGGAACCTGTTGTTTGCAAACACCCTGACAGGATGGAAGAGCTGGCGACTTATATTGCTGGAGAGATGAACGCCAACATCAATAGTCCCGCAGTTCGACAGATGAGAGACCTCAATAGCTTCGATGCGGCGGCAAAGATGAAGGAGTATGAGACGCTTCCATTTTACTTGCGCCTTGGTCCCGGCCCCGATTTCTACAGCATGGCGGCCGGTATGCAAGCAAAGGCTTTTGCCATCTGGGCAGAACGTGTTGGTCAGAATCGCCCGTGGGACCACAAGCCGATACTCGCCGCGAAATACGATGGCGTCGTCTACCACAAACAGGGCGATTACGATTACTTCTATGACATCTGGTCGAACATTCACTATGGATACGTCGGGCGAGTTGGTGGGCTTTCCGAAAGCATCCTTTTGGATGGCGCAGGTGCTGAGCAGATCGTTTCAGACACACTCAGGAAAGCAGTCGAGGTCCTACAGAAACCGAAAGAGGAAAGAAAACTTCCGGGGCCTAATCGCTCGGCCGACATTGATGGACTCCGTGCATGGGACGACGCCCCAGACCGGATTTCGATTAGCATTGGGATCAAGCTGTTCAGCCAAAACCCCACCGGTGGAATTACGGCACAAATGGTAATGAAGGAAGTTCTTGCAGTAGCACCTGGAGCATGGGGAAAAGGCATCCGTGAACACAAATGCAAGCAAAACTAAAACCGGGTATGGCCGTTGGCTGCTTGTTGGCCTATTGGTCGGCCCTATGGCCTTTTGGTACTTAGCGTCTCCAGTCGTAGCAGTAAATTTTTCTCACGAAGGAAAGGACGAGTTTCGATACATCTGGAACACTCAGCATCAAATTTATAAAGGTGACATGCCCGCAGGTGGCGGCTCAGCGGTCGAGTGGGGCCAAATCTTCCCTGATAAAGACTTCTTCATGAGGTTCGACTGGTGGACCGACAAGGGATTTCAGAGGTGTTTCTACGTAACGCCGAAATGGGGGCGAATGATAGACATTTACCTTGATGATAAAGGTCGAATCGACACTGCTGCGACTGACCATGATGTTATCGCTCGTTTAAAACAGTGTGCTGGGGAACCTGACCCTTTTCGGTCCTAAGGTGCCCTACCAGCACCACCAACGTACACCCATCACAGCACCCAAGCAGAACGCGGACGACATCCTAAAGGAAGCGTCACTGCCAAAATGATCATGGACGAAGTGCTTGCAGTACCGCCCCAGGCATGGGGTAAAGGGGTCCAGATACATGCCTGTCCATAAACCCAAGATCCGATTTGGCCGCTGGATGTTTCTTCTACTCGGCATCCTTCCTGTGGCTTTTTGGTATTTTTCCTCGCCGGTCGTAGCGGTCAATTTTTCTCCGAATAGCAAGGAGGAGTTTCGATACGTGTGGAACATTCAGGACAGAATCCACAGGGGCGATATCAGGCACGGCGGCTCAGCCGTTGAGTTCAGCTACATATTCCCTGATAAGGACTTCTTCATGATGTTCGATTGGTGGACCGATAAGGGTTTCAAGCGGTGCATCGACATCACGCCTAAATGGGGAAGTACGATAGACATCTATCTTGATGATATCGGCAGGATCGACACAGCAAAAACGGCGCCTGACGTCATTGCTCGTCTGAAACAGTGTCCGGGGCGACCAGACCCCTTCCAGCCCTGAGGCGTGCTACCCGCGCCACGTCAAACTCGGCACAGCCAATGAGTAAACACAGAAAACACTCCCGGCATCTAAAGAAGAGCTGACCCATACCCAGACTCAAGTAACGGTCTCCCTGAGAAAGCTCAAGGCATCCTTGAAAATATGATGCCATCTGTCAGACGGCTCACTCATCAGCGGATGCCAGAAGAATCTGAAATCGTGTCCTCCATCATCCTCTGCAAAATGCACCCAGCTATCGGGAAGGTCTTGAGCCACCTGACATTCATGAAATGCCCAGATATGTCCCGTTATGGTGGAGTGCCACTCACCCAGGTTTCGCTTTGCTGTCGCTTGAATCCCGGCCTCCTCCATTAACTCCCGCACAGCAGCCGCGCAAGTTGACTCGCCTGGTTCCACACTGCCCTTCACCAATTGCAGGCCCGCCAACGGATGCTCGAATGCCAGAATCTCCAGCACTCCCCGGTCTCGCAGAACCACAGCACACGCTTTATCCGCCGTCATGCAGTTACACCCTGGCCTTTTCAATTGACCCTTGAACCCGGTTGAAGCGCATAGGGATTATGGCGCTCGACTTCGTACCTGCAATGCACGGTAACGAATCGCCAGACAGCACGGACATGATCAAAGCCCCAGCATCAACCCACTCAGGCGTTTGACCTTGCGGCGCAGGGCTTCTTCGAAGATGCCCTGGCGCGGTTCGATGAGGCTGAACCAGTGCTTGGCGCGGGTGATGCCGGTGTAGATGAGCTCCTTGGTCAGTACCGGGTTGAGCGCTTCGGGCAGGATCAGGGCGGTGTGGGCGAATTCCGAGCCCTGGGATTTGTGTACGGTCATGGCGTACACGGTTTCGACCTCGTTGAGGCGGCTGGGCAGGACGAAGCGTACGCCTTCGCTGCCGTCGTTGCGGGGGAAGGCGACGCGCAACACCTGTTTGCCCTCGCCGTCGCGCTCAGGCAGGCGCAAAGTGATGCCGATGTCGCCGTTCATCAGGCCGAGGCCGTAGTCGTTGTGGGTCATCAGCACCGGGCGACCTTCGTACCATTGCTGTTCGCTTTCGATCAGCTTCGCGCTGAACAGCGCGTGCGTGATGCGCTGGTTCAAGCCTTCCACGCCCCACGGGCCTTTGCGCACGGCACACAGCAGTTGAAAAGCGTCGAAGGCGCTGAGTACCGAGCGCGCCCAGCGGGTCCAGCACGCGTCGTCCAGTGCCGAATCGTCGGCGGGCCGCTCGGCGGCGAGTACGTTCAGGTAATGCCGGTAACCCTGCGGACCTTGCTCGCCCCTGCCAAGACCGTCGAGCACCAGGCGTTCGAACTTGAGGTCCTGCTCGCCCTTGAGAGCCAAGGCGAACAGGTCGTCATGACTGCCCGCCGACAGCAGCGCGCGGGCCTGTTGGTCCTGTTGCTGGTTGACCAGCCGGGCCAACTGGCCGATCCCACTGCCTTGGCCGAAGCGACGTGAGTGGCGCAGCATCACCACTTGCTGGGCCAACGGATGCTGCTGCGCATCGCCCTGGCGCAAACCGCCCTTGCCGAGGTCTTCGCCGCTGACGGCTTCCAGCCAGGCCTGGGTGTCGGGGCTGTAGAAACCTTCTTCGGCGTCGCGGCACAAATCCCCGAGTACCGCCCCCGCCTCAACGGATGCCAGCTGGTCCTTGTCACCCAGCAGAACCATGCGTGCATGCGGCGGCAGTGCGTCGAGCAGGTTAGCCATCATTTCCAGGTCGATCATGGAGGCTTCATCAACCACCAGCACGTCGATCGGCAGTAAATTGCCCGCGTGGTGGCGGAAGTGCCGGGTACCGGGGCGACTGCCCAGCAGGCGGTGGACGGTGGTCACCTCGCTGGGGATTTTCTGGCGTACGTCGTCACTGACATCCAGGCTCTGCACCTGTTGACTGATGGACTCGGTCAGACGTGCCGCCGCCTTGCCGGTGGGCGCCGCGAGCCGGATGCGCAGCGGTTGGCCACTCTGTACCGCCGGGGCCTGCAACAAGGCCAGCAGGCGTACCACCGTGGTGGTTTTGCCGGTGCCGGGGCCGCCGGTGATGATGCTGAAGCCCTTGCGGGTCGCCAGTGCGCAGGCAAGTTTCTGCCAGTCGATAACGGCTTGTGGCGAAGAATCGGCCGGGCCGAACAACGCGTCGAGCTGCTGCGGCAGCCCCTCCGGCGGCGTTTCACGCTGGGCCAGGCGCTGACGCAAGGCGGCAGCGATACGCCGTTCGTAAGTCCAGTAGCGACGCAGGTACAGACGTCGCTCGGCAAGCACCAGCGGTTTTTGTCGCGCTTCGGCACTTGAATCGCCCACCTCGGCGACCAGCATGCTGCCTGCCAGCGCCTGGCACCAGGCGGCGCCATCCAGTGCTGCCAGAAGTTGTGAGGGCAGCAGCATCGGCGCGCTCTGCTGATCGCCTTCAGGTGGCAGTGACAGGGCGAAGTCCGGTTCTTTGAGGGTCTCGTACAGATCAAGGCAGACGTGGCCGTGGCCGAGCTGATGACTGGTAAGCGCCGCTGCCACCAGCACCAACGGATCGGCCTGCGGATCGAGGTCACTGAGGAACGCGACGAACGCCTTGTCCAGAGCACGCAACCAGCCGCGCTCGACCCAACGTTCGAGCAGGATCAGCAGATCGCCGACACGCACCAGCGGGCTCAACTCAGCGAGGCTGATGTCGTCCAGCGCAGTAGGCAACAGATCATCGAACGAGCGGCTCATGCCAATGCTCCCGGCAGGTCATGCGCTATCGGTTTGCCCTGAAACAGCAGGTCCAGACTTTCGATCAGCTCACGTGGCGGACGGGCGAAATACGCGCCCTGAGAGGCTGAGCGACTACCGCGCAGGAACAGGTACAGCGCGCCGCCCATGTGCTGGTCGTAATCGTAGTCGGCCATCCGCGTCTTGAGCTGGCGGTGCAGAGCCAGCAGGTACAGGACGTATTGCAGGTCGTAGCGGTTGTCTAGAATGGCGGTTTCCATGGCCAGCGGGGTGTAAGCACTGTCGTCGCTGCCCAGCCAGTTGGACTTGTAGTCCGCCACGTAATACCGGCCTTCGTGTTCGAACGTCAGGTCGATAAAGCCCTTGAACATGCCGTTGAGCGAGACCGTCTCGGTCGCAGCACGCGGCGCGTTGTCGTGGGTGAAGCGGCGCACGAGGGCGTCCATTTGCGCGACGTTGACGTTATTGCTGGCGAACCAGAATTCCATTTCCACACGGTACTGATTGGGCTGATCCAGCTCGCCCAAGGCCACCGGTGCGGCATCAGGCGACAGGCGCAGCGGCATGTTCAGCAGGTGCTGCAGCCAATCGCTCAGGGTATTGATCCAGCCCGCCCAACCGCGCCGATTACAGCGACGGGCGACGGCGTCCTGCAGTTTGTCCGGCACGTGCGCGGTATTTGCAAAACCTTCGTTGCCAGCCCACTCGAGCAACCCGTGCAGAAAGGTGCCGGGATTGGGGCCACGCGGAAAACGATGGATATCGCCACCGCTGGTCAGGATGTCGCGCGGGGCTTCGGGGTCCAGACGCTCGTCGTCGAACAGTTTCTGTGCCTGCGGGCTGTCAGGCGATTCATCGGCACCGGCCGTCACCGTGTCGCCGATACGCAGGGCACTGTAGGACGCGATCCACCAGTTCTCGGCAGCGCGGCGTTTGGGCACCAGCAGCTTGACCAGCGCCGCTGCGTTGCGCGGCGCACTGAAGCGCTCGTCGGTGGGCTCCGGAACAGGCTGCAAGGCAATTGCGCCACACCCCTGGGCCAGATCACGCAACCAGATGTTCAACTCCGCCGACTCGGCCAGCGCTGCGCCACCGCCCAGCAGGTAACCCAGTGCGGAACGGTGCAGCATGGAGGTGTTGGCATTGCCGCGCTTGAGGTCGGCGACGCCCAGCCAGCAGGCATGTTCCGATCGGGTCAGTGCGACGTAGAGCAAACGCAGGTCTTCGGCCAGACGTTCGTCATCAGCTTGCTGAATCAGCGCCTCGGTAGGCTGCAGGCTGATCTGCGACTTGCCGTCGGCGTCATGAAACTGCAGCGGCAAGCGACTGCCGTCCACCGGTTTCGACGAGCAAATGAACGGCAGGAACACCAGCGGATACTGCAAGCCCTTGGACTTGTGAATAGTAACCACCTTGACCAGTTGCTCGTCGCTTTCCAGGCGCAGGATCTGCTCTTCCCCGGCCTGACCGGAGAGTGCCAAGTGGTCGCCCAGATGACGGATCAGCGCCTGTTCGCCATCCAGTTCGGCGGCGGCCTGCTGCAGCAGCTCAGACAGGTGCAGCAGGTTGGTGAGTACTCGCTCGCCGTCGCTGCGGGTCATCAAGGTCTGTGGCAGGGCAAAGTCGTGCAGCAGACGACGCAGCATCGGCAGCACGCCCTGGCTGCGCCATATGGCGCGATAGCCACGAAACTGCATGACGCGCCGCTCCCATGCCAGCTCGTCCTGATTCAGGCGTTCCAGCTCGGCCAGCGGCAGGTCCAGCGTGATACACGCCAGCGCGGCACGCAGCGTGCGCTCGGAGTCCGGCTCGGCACAGGCCTTGAGCCAGGACAGCAGGTCGTGGGCTTCCTGAGCGGCAAACACGGAATCCTTGTCGGACAGGTACACGCTGCGCACACCCCGCGCGGTCAGTTGCTGACGCACCGCCTGCGCTTCCTTGCCGTCGCGGACCAGAATCGCAATGTCGGCCGGACGCAGCCCGCGCAGTGTGCTGTCGGGCGTGACGAAACCGGCACTACCCTGCTGACCGGCATTGAGCAGACGCACGATCTCGCTCGCGCAACTGGCTGCCAACTGTTGACGATAAACCACGCCGGATACCGGCTGGTCACTTTGCAGGTGCCAGACCGTCAGCGCCGTCAGGGGTGCACCGTCGACGTGCAGCGTCTCTTTGCGGCCTTGGGCCAGCGCATCGGAGAACGGCACCTGATTGCCGTGCTCATCACGAAACAGGAACGCACCGCGACCTTGCTCACGTTGCTCTGCCCGCGTGAAGACGTGGTTGACCGACTCGACCATCGCATGACTGGAGCGGTAGTTGGTGTCCAGCGTATGCCAACGGCCATCGGTAGCCTGCCGGGCACGCAGGTAGGTGTAGATATCGGCGCCGCGAAAGGCATAGATCGCCTGTTTCGGGTCACCGATCAGGAACAGCCCGGTCTGCTCATCGTTGGCCTCGAGACGATAGATGCTGTCGAAGATCCGGTACTGGACCGGGTCGGTGTCCTGGAATTCGTCGATCAACGCCACCGGAAACTGCTCGCGAATCAGGGTGGCCAGACGCTCGCCGCCAGCGGCATGCAGGGCCGCGTCGAGCCTGAGCAGCATGTCATCAAAGCCCATCTCGGCGCGGCGACGCTTCTCTTCTTCAAAGCGGACACTGACCCACTGCGCCGCATGCTGCAACACGGCAGCGTCCGGTTTGGGCAAGCCATCGAGCGCCGCCTTCAGCTGTGCCATGGCCTCGAAGGCCGGGTGCGCAGGTGGATCGCCCTTCCAGGCTTCGGCAATGCCGTCGGGGGTCAGACGAGTGAAACCGGTGCCCAGATCCAGCGCTTCCTGTGTGTCGTCAGCGGCCCAGGCGGCAAGCTTTTCGAACCAGGGTTTGAAATAGCGCTCCTGCATTTTGCGGCCATCGACTGCCTTGCGAGCGACCGCGTCCTGACACAGCGCATACAACTCGTCGGACCAAACGGCCCACGGCGCTTTCAGCGCGGCAAGCGCTGCCCGGCGCTCTTGCAATGACGCCGCGATCAGTTCGGCCGGTTCCTGGGTGAGTGGGCTGCGCTCGCGTCCGAACAGACCTCGCACACGCGGCAGCAACGCCGCGGGGCCGCTGAGGTTTTCCCGCACCCAGGTCAACGCGTCGCCGCTCATGGGGTAACAGAAGCGGCGCCAGTAATCACGCAGGACTTCGCCGAGCAAATCGCTGTGGTCGGTTTCCAGCGTCTGGGTGAACAGACTGCCGCTGTCGAATGCGTGCTCGCGCAACATGCGCTGGCACCAACTGTGGATGGTCGAGACCGCGGCCTCGTCCATCCACTGCGCGGCGATGTCCAGACGGCTGGCACAGGCAGGCCATAGCGACGCTTCAAACTGTTCACGCAGCTCGGCAATCAGGCCATCGGGGGAAGGGATCTCGTCACGAAAGAAGCGTGCAGCCTCCGCCAGCCGGGTACGAATTCTGTCACGCAGTTCCTTGGTCGCGGCGTCGGTAAAGGTCACCACAAGGATCTGCGGCGGCAGCAGTTCACGACCAAAGCCGCACTGCTCGGTACCGTGGCCGAGCACCAGACGCAAGTACAAGGCGGAGATGGTGAAGGTCTTGCCGGTCCCGGCGCTGGCCTCGATCAACTGGCTGCCGCGCAGTGGGAAGCGCAGCGCCAGAGGAAGGGATTGCTTACTCATGCGCCGCCCTCCCCGCCGGACAACGATTGCCAGGGCGCGTCGTAAATCGGTTTGTAGAGCGTCTCGCACCAGCCTGCAAATTCTTCACTGTCGATCAGTGCGTCAAAGTCCGGGAACTGCCGAGTCAGTGCCGTACTTTCGCGACGCTCGCCATCGCTGGTCTGTCCGTCACCTTCGTAGGCTTTGCGGGCAGCCGCTTCGGCTTTGTCGGCAGGCTGGCCCAACCAGGCGAAGGCAGTTTTGACCGCGACCGGAAGGGGTTCCTGCATGCCGTGCAGCCAGGCCGTCAGCAAGTGATTGAGCGTGGTGACGGCACTCGCCTTGTCCAGCGGCTCCAGCATCAGGGTTTCATCGCTGGCGACCAGTGCCGTGCTCAACGGCAGGTCGCAGGCGCACGCCACCAGGTGATTGACCCACGGCCGAATCAGCCGGTGCCACTTGCGGGTCTTTTTCGAGCCGATGCTGTTGGGAATGGCGGTGACCAGCAATAGCTCGCCGCGGGCGTTACGGTGCAGCCCGCCCAGCCAGCCGTCGATGCTCACACCCGCATGGCTGAAGCCGATCGGTAAAGCGCTGCTCAGGGTCTCGGGCCAGAGGGTCAACAGATCGTGGTAGCGCCTGAGTACGTCTGGCAGCGGTTCGATCAGTTCGCTCTGCATCAAGGTGCCGAAGCCCGCGAGCGGCAGCAGTCCACTGGCTTGCAGTTTCAGCGCCTGGGTTTTCAGGGCGGCATCCATACCGTCAGGGGAAACCATCGCTGCGCTGAGCAGGCTTTCACTGAGGCCGTAACGCTCAAGGGCATCGAGCACGAACGGTTCCTCATCGGCGAGCGGCGCTTCAGCCACCTCGAAATAGATCTTCAGGCGCTGACTGAAAAAGTGCTTTACCGGGTTTCTCAGGAAATCCTGTAACTGCGCAATGGACAGCGGTTCTTCCTGTTCATGAGCCGGCAGCGCTTGAGGCACGGGCACCTGAAGGTCGGTTTCATGCAGCAGGCGCCACTCGCGGGCGAAGCTGAAATAACCTGTGCCGACGTGGAAGTAATTGGCGCTGAAGGGTTGCAACGGGTGATTCACAGTCAGGGCTTTCAGCAAGCGCTGATCATCGTGTTTACCGTCCGGATCGGTCTCGCCGGCCAGCTTCCAGCCACTGGCGAGGTGATCGCGCAGCTGACCGATGAGCACCGAAGCTGGACGCTCGCTGTTGTCACGAATGCTATGGCCAACCCAACTGACGTACAGCTGGTCTCTGGCCGAGAGCAATGCTTCCAGCAACAGATAGCGATCGTCTTCACGCCGGGAGCGGTCGCCGGGTCGGTAATCGCTGCCCATCAGATCGAAATCCAGCGGCGGTTGCGCACGCGGGTAATCGCCGTCGTTCATGCCTAACAGGCAGACCACTTTGAACGGGATGGCGCGCATGGGCATCAGCGTGCAGAAGTTGACCGAGCCCGCCAGAAAACGCTGGGACAGGCGCCCTTGATCGAGCCCGGCCAGCCAGGCCTCACGCACAACGGTCAGCGGCAGCTCATCGGTCAGTCTTACCGTTGCACAGGTTTCCAGCCAGTTCTCGCGCAGTGTTTCCAGCTGGGCAAGCAGGTAGTCGTCATGCTCGCTGTCGGCGAGAAAGAACAACTGCAGCAGCGATTGCAGGCGGGCACCCCACGCTTCCGGAGTGGTGGGTGTCGACAACTCTGTGTGGGCAACCTGAAGGGCGTCAATCAACGCGACCAGCGGACCGATCAACGCCGCATCAAGCCCGCCGATCTCATCGTAGGGTTCGATGCCGTCGTAAGCCGCGCCGGCACCCACCGCGTAACCCAGCAACATGCGACGCAGGCCGAAATGCCAGCTGTTCTGCTCAAGGGCATCCGGCAGCCCCAGACCGGCACGCTGTTGAGCATTGAGGCCCCAACGAATACCTGCGCCTTCTATCCAGCGATGCAGTGTTGGCAGGTCACGCTCCTGAATCCTGAAGCGTGCGCGCAAGGCTGGAACGTCCAGCAGGTCGAGAATCTCGCTGACCGGGAAACGGCTGTCCGGGAGTTTGAGCAGGTGCTCGACAGCAATCAGCAACGGCTCGCGGCCGCGCTGGCCCTGGTCAGCCAGCGTAAAGGGGATGAAGCGACGATCTTCGCGCTCGATCTGCCCGAATACTGCTCGTATGTGCGGGGCATAGCTGTCGATATCCGGGACCATGACAATCACGTCACGCGGGCGCAGGCCAGGGTCTTTGCTGAATCTCGCCAGTAGCTGGTCATGCAGCACCTCTACTTCGCGCTGCGCGCTGTGAGCCACATGGAAGCGGATCGAGCGGTCCTCAGAAGGATTGACTGCCGGCCACAGCTCACGGGTTTCATCCAGCGGACGCAGCTCGAGGATATCGTCCTGCAGTTGGTTCAGGAGGTTGGTGGGCTCTGACTCACTGAACAGGTCAATCCGCTCGTCCTTGAACGAGGAACGGTAGCTGCGTGGGTCGTCGTGGCTGTCCAGCAGGTTGATGTAATCACGTCCCTGCTTGCCCCAAGCCGCGAGCAACGGATGAGCATGCTGATGCAGCGCTTGCGGGTCGAGGACCATCGGCATGCCGCTCTTGCGCGCCTGACGCTTGTACTGGTGACGCAACAGGTCCTTGTCAGCGACGATATCGGTCCAGTGGTGACGACACGGATTGTGCACACAGAGCAGAACCTGACTGAACCTGGCCAGCCCTGCCAACGCCTCGAGCGCTTGTGCCGGCAGTGACGAAATGCCGAAAACGATGACCCGTGCCGGCAGGCCCGGTGGCGCTTCGGTCATGTTGCCGATGCGCTCGATGAAGCGCTGATGCACGCCTGCACGGCTCTGCGACATCCCTTCAGCCCCGACATCGTCCAGCAGCGCGCGCCACAGTTCGGCTTGCCAGCAATTGGCGGCTGACAATGGCCTGGACTGACCTCGTACGTCGCGCAATTGATGGCGGCCAGCGGCCCAGTCTTGCAGCCAGTCAGCGCGGTAAACCTGATATTGGTCGAACAGATCGGACAGGCGTTCGGACAATTGATAGCGCTTGCGCAGATCAGTGTCGTCGGTCAGGAAGCGCTGCAGCGGTTCGAAGTGCGGCTGATTGATCAGCGACGGCAGCAAGCGCATCAAGCGCCAGGTCAAAGGGGTCTTGTCGAGCAAGGACGTCTGGGGGATCTCGTCCGCACCCAGCACCATGCGATACAGCGTCCACATGAAACTGCCGGGCAACTGGACGTCTATGGCGGCAGCGATACCACAGCCACCGTTATCTTCATCCTGAGCATCTTCGGCCAAGGCCAGCTTCAGCCACTGTGCAATGCCGTTGCTCTGCACCAGAGCAATCTCGTTTTCCAGGGGCGCCAATGGATATCGCCGCATCCAGGACACAACCAGACTGCGCAGTTCATCCGGGCGGTTGCCTTGAACCACCATGAAGCCTGCACTCAGAGAGGTTGTAACGGACATGCTTGCTTCCTTGACGGGTGCGTGGAACCTGATGCCGAACCATAAGGGCAAGCGCGCCGGATTGCCATAAGCACGTGGGTCTGGATGACTGCCGGAGAGGTGGAGTTATGAGTTCAGGAGAAGACAGAGGTTTCTGGAACCCCAGACAAACAAAAACCCTCAACGCGTAAGCGAAGAGGGTTTCTGGAATTCAATCTTGACGATGACCTACTCTCACATGGGGAAACCCCACACTACCATCGGCGATACATCGTTTCACTACTGAGTTCGGGATGGGATCAGGTGGTTCCAATGCTCTATGGTCGTCAAGAAATTCGGGTACCGAATCGTGCCCTGCGGCGCGCTTCAGCAAATCGGGTATGTGATATCAAGCTGTTTCAGGTGTCATTCGTGACGCAAACTTTCGGTTCGTGTCATCTTCACAGTCACCGCAATCTGGTCATTCGACGCAAATTGCTTGGGTGTTATATGGTCAAGCCTCACGGGCAATTAGTATTGGTTAGCTCAACGCCTCACAGCGCTTACACACCCAACCTATCAACGTCGTAGTCTTCGACGGCCCTTCAGGGAACTCAAGGTTCCAGTGAGATCTCATCTTGAGGCAAGTTTCCCGCTTAGATGCTTTCAGCGGTTATCTTTTCCGAACATAGCTACCCGGCAATGCCACTGGCGTGACAACCGGAACACCAGAGGTTCGTCCACTCCGGTCCTCTCGTACTAGGAGCAGCCCCTCTCAAATCTCAAACGTCCACGGCAGATAGGGACCGAACTGTCTCACGACGTTCTAAACCCAGCTCGCGTACCACTTTAAATGGCGAACAGCCATACCCTTGGGACCGGCTTCAGCCCCAGGATGTGATGAGCCGACATCGAGGTGCCAAACACCGCCGTCGATATGAACTCTTGGGCGGTATCAGCCTGTTATCCCCGGAGTACCTTTTATCCGTTGAGCGATGGCCCTTCCATACAGAACCACCGGATCACTAAGACCTACTTTCGTACCTGCTCGACGTGTCTGTCTCGCAGTCAAGCGCGCTTTTGCCTTTATACTCTACGACCGATTTCCGACCGGTCTGAGCGCACCTTCGTACTCCTCCGTTACTCTTTAGGAGGAGACCGCCCCAGTCAAACTACCCACCATACACTGTCCTCGATCCGGATAACGGACCTGAGTTAGAACCTCAAAGTTGCCAGGGTGGTATTTCAAGGTTGGCTCCACGCAGACTGGCGTCCACGCTTCAAAGCCTCCCACCTATCCTACACAAGCAAATTCAAAGTCCAGTGCAAAGCTATAGTAAAGGTTCACGGGGTCTTTCCGTCTAGCCGCGGATACACTGCATCTTCACAGCGATTTCAATTTCACTGAGTCTCGGGTGGAGACAGCGCCGCCATCGTTACGCCATTCGTGCAGGTCGGAACTTACCCGACAAGGAATTTCGCTACCTTAGGACCGTTATAGTTACGGCCGCCGTTTACCGGGGCTTCGATCAAGAGCTTCGCTTGCGCTAACCCCATCAATTAACCTTCCGGCACCGGGCAGGCGTCACACCCTATACGTCCACTTTCGTGTTTGCAGAGTGCTGTGTTTTTAATAAACAGTCGCAGCGGCCTGGTATCTTCGACCGGCAGGGGCTTACGCAGTAAATGCTTCACCTCCACCGGCGCACCTTCTCCCGAAGTTACGGTGCCATTTTGCCTAGTTCCTTCACCCGAGTTCTCTCAAGCGCCTTGGTATTCTCTACCCAACCACCTGTGTCGGTTTGGGGTACGGTTCCTGGTTACCTGAAGCTTAGAAGCTTTTCTTGGAAGCATGGCATCAACCACTTCGTGTTCTAAAAGAACACTCGTCATCAGCTCTCGGCCTTAAGATCCCGGATTTACCTAAGATCTCAGCCTACCACCTTAAACCTGGACAACCAACGCCAGGCTGGCCTAGCCTTCTCCGTCCCTCCATCGCAATAACCAGAAGTACAGGAATATTAACCTGTTTTCCATCGACTACGCTTTTCAGCCTCGCCTTAGGGACCGACTAACCCTGCGTCGATTAACGTTGCGCAGGAAACCTTGGTCTTTCGGCGTGGGTGTTTTTCACACCCATTGTCGTTACTCATGTCAGCATTCGCACTTCTGATACCTCCAGCAAGCTTCTCAACTCACCTTCACAGGCTTACAGAACGCTCCTCTACCGCATCATCAAAAGATGATACCCGTAGCTTCGGTGCATGGTTTGAGCCCCGTTACATCTTCCGCGCAGGCCGACTCGACTAGTGAGCTATTACGCTTTCTTTAAAGGGTGGCTGCTTCTAAGCCAACCTCCTAGCTGTCTAAGCCTTCCCACATCGTTTCCCACTTAACCATGACTTTGGGACCTTAGCTGACGGTCTGGGTTGTTTCCCTTTTCACGACGGACGTTAGCACCCGCCGTGTGTCTCCCATGCTCGGCACTTGTAGGTATTCGGAGTTTGCATCGGTTTGGTAAGTCGGGATGACCCCCTAGCCGAAACAGTGCTCTACCCCCTACAGTGATACATGAGGCGCTACCTAAATAGCTTTCGAGGAGAACCAGCTATCTCCGAGCTTGATTAGCCTTTCACTCCGATCCACAGGTCATCCGCTAACTTTTCAACGGTAGTCGGTTCGGTCCTCCAGTTAGTGTTACCCAACCTTCAACCTGCCCATGGATAGATCGCCCGGTTTCGGGTCTATTCCCAGCGACTAGACGCCCTATTAAGACTCGCTTTCGCTACGCCTCCCCTATTCGGTTAAGCTCGCCACTGAAAATAAGTCGCTGACCCATTATACAAAAGGTACGCAGTCACCCAACAAAGTGGGCTCCCACTGCTTGTACGCATACGGTTTCAGGATCTATTTCACTCCGCTCTCCGCGGTTCTTTTCGCCTTTCCCTCACGGTACTGGTTCACTATCGGTCAGTCAGTAGTATTTAGCCTTGGAGGATGGTCCCCCCATATTCAGACAAGGTTTCTCGTGCCCCGTCCTACTCGATTTCATTGCAAAGGGATTTTCGCGTACAGGGCTATCACCCACTATGGCCGTCCTTTCCAGAACGTTCCGCTAATCTCAATACAACTTAAGGGCTGGTCCCCGTTCGCTCGCCACTACTAAGGGAATCTCGGTTGATTTCTTTTCCTCAGGGTACTTAGATGTTTCAGTTCCCCTGGTTCGCCTCTTGCACCTATGTATTCAGTACAAGATAACCATCTTATGATGGCTGGGTTCCCCCATTCAGACATCTCCGGATCACAGTCTGTTTGCCGACTCCCCGAAGCTTTTCGCAGGCTACCACGTCTTTCATCGCCTCTGACTGCCAAGGCATCCACCGTATGCGCTTCTTCACTTGACCATATAACCCCAAGCAATCTGGTTATACTGTGAAGACGACATTCGCCGAAAGTTTGCATTTCACAAACTTTACCTTAGCCCGGACACGCACCAGTGAAAGAGGTGCCCGGTCTATATTTCTTTCTATCACATACCCAAATTTTTAAAGAACGATCTAATCAAAGACTAGAAATCAACATTCAGGCACTGATCATCAGGATCAATGGAATGCTCATTTCTAAGCTTTCAAAACAGAAGCAGTAAGTGGTGGAGCCAAGCGGGATCGAACCGCTGACCTCCTGCGTGCAAGGCAGGCGCTCTCCCAGCTGAGCTATGGCCCCGTATTTCTACAGGCGTTTCCCACACAAAATTGGTGGGTCTGGGCAGATTCGAACTGCCGACCTCACCCTTATCAGGGGTGCGCTCTAACCAACTGAGCTACAGACCCAATTTCGAGCTTGTAGCCGCTAGCGTTGAGCTATCAGCTTGGAGCTTAAAGCTGCTTCTAATCGTCTTCTTCAATGAATCAAGCAATTCGTGTGGGTGCTTATGGTGCAGCTGAGTCGTCGATTAAGGAGGTGATCCAGCCGCAGGTTCCCCTACGGCTACCTTGTTACGACTTCACCCCAGTCATGAATCACACCGTGGTAACCGTCCTCCCGAAGGTTAGACTAGCTACTTCTGGTGCAACCCACTCCCATGGTGTGACGGGCGGTGTGTACAAGGCCCGGGAACGTATTCACCGCGACATTCTGATTCGCGATTACTAGCGATTCCGACTTCACGCAGTCGAGTTGCAGACTGCGATCCGGACTACGATCGGTTTTGTGAGATTAGCTCCACCTCGCGGCTTGGCAACCCTCTGTACCGACCATTGTAGCACGTGTGTAGCCCAGGCCGTAAGGGCCATGATGACTTGACGTCATCCCCACCTTCCTCCGGTTTGTCACCGGCAGTCTCCTTAGAGTGCCCACCATGACGTGCTGGTAACTAAGGACAAGGGTTGCGCTCGTTACGGGACTTAACCCAACATCTCACGACACGAGCTGACGACAGCCATGCAGCACCTGTCTCAATGTTCCCGAAGGCACCAATCCATCTCTGGAAAGTTCATTGGATGTCAAGGCCTGGTAAGGTTCTTCGCGTTGCTTCGAATTAAACCACATGCTCCACCGCTTGTGCGGGCCCCCGTCAATTCATTTGAGTTTTAACCTTGCGGCCGTACTCCCCAGGCGGTCAACTTAATGCGTTAGCTGCGCCACTAAGAGCTCAAGGCTCCCAACGGCTAGTTGACATCGTTTACGGCGTGGACTACCAGGGTATCTAATCCTGTTTGCTCCCCACGCTTTCGCACCTCAGTGTCAGTATCAGTCCAGGTGGTCGCCTTCGCCACTGGTGTTCCTTCCTATATCTACGCATTTCACCGCTACACAGGAAATTCCACCACCCTCTACCATACTCTAGCTTGCCAGTTTTGGATGCAGTTCCCAGGTTGAGCCCGGGGATTTCACATTCAACTTAACAAACCACCTACGCGCGCTTTACGCCCAGTAATTCCGATTAACGCTTGCACCCTCTGTATTACCGCGGCTGCTGGCACAGAGTTAGCCGGTGCTTATTCTGTCGGTAACGTCAAAACAATCACGTATTAGGTAACTGCCCTTCCTCCCAACTTAAAGTGCTTTACAATCCGAAGACCTTCTTCACACACGCGGCATGGCTGGATCAGGCTTTCGCCCATTGTCCAATATTCCCCACTGCTGCCTCCCGTAGGAGTCTGGACCGTGTCTCAGTTCCAGTGTGACTGATCATCCTCTCAGACCAGTTACGGATCGTCGCCTTGGTGAGCCATTACCTCACCAACTAGCTAATCCGACCTAGGCTCATCTGATAGCGCAAGGCCCGAAGGTCCCCTGCTTTCTCCCGTAGGACGTATGCGGTATTAGCGTCCGTTTCCGAGCGTTATCCCCCACTACCAGGCAGATTCCTAGGCATTACTCACCCGTCCGCCGCTCGCCACCAGGTACAAGTACCCGTGCTGCCGCTCGACTTGCATGTGTTAGGCCTGCCGCCAGCGTTCAATCTGAGCCATGATCAAACTCTTCAGTTCAAACATCTAACTGGGTTTTGAGAAAACCCTAAACTTGGCTCAGCAATCGTTGGTTACATCTTTGATTTCTCGCGGAGTAACTTGGGTTGCTGATAATCTGTTGACTTCAGTCTGACACCACAAGCACCCACACGAATTGCTTGATTCAGTTGTTAAAGAGCGGTGGGTTAAGATCTTTCGTCTCAACCGAGGCGCGCATTCTACAGCGTCCTCTGTATCTGTCAAGCGGTTATTTCAAGAAGTTTTCAAAGTTTCCTTTGCAACTTCAACCACTTGCGCTGCGACCAACTCTTGAGTTGCTCATCAGCGGGAGGCGAATTCTACAGCGTTACAACCGCGTGTCAAACTCTTTTTTCTCACCGCTGCCGATCACTCCAGACCCGACCTCCTTCCTCGCTGACTCTTCACTCTAAAACCTTGCAAACTATTGATCTACAAGGCTTTTTCGTTTCCGTCTGCGCCGGAAGTGGGGCGAATTATAGACACCTCACCGAGGGCGTCAACCGTTAATTTCAAAAATCTTCGCCCTGCTTTGCGACTCCCCCGTAAACACGGGAGATCCTCTTTAAAGACGATCTCCCTCCCGCAGAATTTACAGACTGGGAAAGGCAAATTGCGACGCTTCGTGGCTAGCACGTTGCGGCCAGCGCTGGGTAATGGCCTTGCGACGGGTATAGAAGCGCACGCCATCGGGACCGTACGCATGCAGGTCGCCGAACAGGGAACGCTTCCAGCCACCAAAGCTGTGATAGGCGACCGGCACTGGCAAAGGAACGTTGACCCCGACCATCCCCACTTCAATCTCGTCACAGAACAGACGCGCCGCTTCGCCATCGCGGGTAAAGATGCAGGTGCCGTTGCCATATTCGTGATCGTTGATCAGTTGCATGGCCTGCTCAAGGCTGTCCACACGCACGATGCACAGCACCGGCCCGAAAATCTCTTCTTTATAGATACGCATCTCTGGCGTCACGCGATCGAACAGGCAGCCACCCATGAAGAAGCCCCGTTCGTGCCCGGCAACCTGAAGATTGCGCCCGTCGACCACCAGGGTCGCGCCCGCCTGCACACCGTCCTCTATATAGCCGCTGACCTTGTCGCGATGCTGCCCGGTGACCAGTGGCCCCATGTCCAGGCCACAGGTCGTACCCGCACCGATCTTCAGGCTCTGGATTTGCGGAACCAGTTTGGCCACCAATGCATCAGCGATCTGATCGCCGACGCACACCGCGACCGAGATCGCCATGCAACGCTCGCCGCAGGATCCGTAGGCAGCGCCCATCAAGGCACTCACGGCATTGTCCAGATCGGCATCCGGCATCAACACCGCATGATTCTTGGCGCCACCGAGCGCTTGAACGCGCTTGCCCCGCGCTGCGCCTTCCTTATAGATGTACTCGGCAATCGGTGTAGAACCGACGAAGCTCAGCGCCTTGACCTCCGGCGCTTCGATCAGCGCATCGACAGCGACCTTGTCACCGTGAACCACATTGAGCACACCCTTCGGCAGCCCCGCTTCATGCAGCAGCTCGGCAATCAACAATGTGGAGCTGGGATCGCGTTCCGATGGCTTGAGGATGAAGCAGTTACCGCACGCAATGGCCAGCGGGTACATCCACAGCGGCACCATGGCCGGGAAGTTGAACGGGGTAATACCGGCAACAATACCCAGCGGCTGAAAGTCAGACCACGCATCGATGTTCGGCCCGACGTTGCGGCTGTATTCACCCTTGAGCACTTCAGGCGCGGCGCAGGCGTACTCCACGTTTTCGATGCCGCGTTTCAGCTCGCCCGCCGCATCTTCCAGGGTCTTGCCGTGTTCTTCACTGATCAATTGGGCTATGCGTGCCTCGTTCTGCTCAAGCAGCTGCTTGAAACGGAACATCACCTGAGCACGCTTGGCCGGCGGCGTATTGCGCCACGCCGGAAAGGCAGCCTTGGCCGAGTCGATTGCCTTCTGGACTGTTTCGTGATCGGCCAGCGCTACGGTGTGGATAACCTGCCCGGTCGACGGGTTGAACACATTGGCGCTACGACCTTCAGCAGAAACGAACTCGCCGTGGATCAGGTGTTGAATGCTGCTCATGGAAAACTCCGGATAAAGGCAACGGGCGTGAGTCAGCTCACACCCGATGCGATAAAGGCACGTATATAAGAAGAGAGACTGCCAGCGCGGTCAGTCGATCAGATTCAGGGTTTCGCCGACGGCATCGAACAATCGATCCAGATCCTGCGCCTGGCTGTTGAAGGTCGGCCCGAATTGCAGGGTGTCACCGCCAAAGCGCACGTAGAAACCGGCTTTCCACAGCTTCATGCCCGCCTCGAAGGGCCGCACGATGGCATCCCCGTCACGCGGTGCGAGCTGGATGGCACCCGCCAGACCGTAATTGCGGATATCGACCACGTTTTTCGCGCCCTCGATACCGTGCAGCGCACGTTCAAAATGCGGTGCGACTGCGGCGGCCTGCTGCACCAGATTCTCCCGTTGCAGCAGTTCAAGCGCCGCCAGCCCGGCCGCACACGCTACGGGGTGAGCGGAATAGGTATAGCCGTGAGGGAACTCGACGGCGTACTCCGGCGTTGGCTGGTTCATGAACGTGTGATAGATCTCGCTGCTGGCGATTACCGCGCCCATGGGGATAGCGCCATTGGTGATCTGCTTGGCGATGCACATCAGGTCAGGCGTGACACCGAAACTGTCCGCGCCAAACATCGAGCCCGTACGGCCGAAGCCGGTGATGACTTCATCGAAGATCAGCAGGATATTGTGCTGATCACAAATCTCCCGCAGGCGCTTGAGATAGCCTTGCGGCGGAACGATCACACCCGCCGAGCCCGACATGGGTTCGACGATCACTGCAGCGATGTTCGATGCATCATGCAACTCGATCAGCTTGAGCATCTCGTCAGCCAGTGCGATACCGCCCGCCTCGGGCATGCCCTTCGAGTACGCATTGCTGGCCAGCAGGGTGTGCGGCAAGTGGTCGACGTCCATCAACTGGCCGAACATCTTGCGGTTGCCATTCACTCCGCCCAGGCTGGTGCCGGCCACATTCACGCCGTGGTAGCCGCGTGCCCGGCCGATCATCTTGGTCTTGGTCGCCTGGCCTTTCAGCCGCCAGTAGGCGCGCACCATCTTCACTGCCGTATCCGCGCACTCGGAGCCCGAGTTGGTATAGAAGACGTGGTTGAGAGTGCCCGGCGTCAGGTCGGTAATCTGTTCTGCCAGCTGGAACGACAGGGGGTGCCCGAACTGAAAGCCCGGTGAGTAATCCAGCACGCCCAATTGCCGGGACACGGCTTCCTGAATTTCCTTGCGAGTGTGCCCGGCCCCGCATGTCCATAGACCTGAGAGTGCATCGTAGATCTTGCGCCCCTTGTCGTCTGTCAGATAGCTGCCATGCGCGGCCACGACCATGCGCGGGTCGCGCTGGAAATTTCGGTTCGCGGTGTAGGGCATCCAGTGAGCATCGAGCTTCAACTGACGGGTGACAGGCACATCGGACACTTCGAACATATTCATGGGAGCAAGCCTCGCAGGCGCTAAACGAACGGTCATTGCAGCCAAGGTGCCACGCGGCTAAAGTTCATAAAACTCGCCTTTTACGATCTTTGGTTTGGTAATCACTAAACAATGAATATCCGTCGTTCCGACCCGGTGTCGCAGGTCAGTGATTTTGATATCCGCTTGCTGCGCCTATTCAAAAGCGTTGTCGAGGCGGGTGGCTTTTCTGCGGCTGAAAGCGTGCTCGGCATTGGCCGATCAGCGATCAGCCAGCAGATGAGTGATCTGGAACAACGCCTCGGCCTGCGTCTGTGCCAGCGAGGCCGAGCCGGTTTTTCACTGACCAACGAAGGGCGCGAGGTCTATCAGTCTTCGTTGCAACTGCTCAGCGCGCTGGAAAGTTTCAGGACAGAGGTCAACGGCCTGCACCAGAACCTGCGCGGCGAGCTGAACATCGGTCTGACCGACAATCTGGTCACCCTCCCCCATATGCGCATCACCCATGCCCTGGCCCGGCTGAAAGAGCGCGGGCCGGGCGTGCACATCAACATCCGCATGATCGCCCCCGCCGAAGTCGAGCGCGGTGTACTCGACGGCGGTCTGCATGTCGGTGTCGTGCCACAGGCCAGTGCCTTGCCGGGGCTTGAGTATCATTCGTTGTACAGCGAGCGTTCGCTGCTCTATTGCGCGGTCGGGCATCCCCTGTTTTACGCCGACAATGCCACGCTGGATGACGCACGCCTCGCACAACAGGAAGCCATCGCTCCGACCTTTCGCCTGCCCAACGATGTTCAGGACCACTATCAGGCGCTGACCTGCACGGCCAGCGCGTCGGACCGGGAGGGCATCGCCTTCCTGATTCTGACCGGCCGCTACATAGGCTACTTGCCCGATCATTACGCCAACACCTGGGTGCAGGAAGGCAGGCTGCGCGCATTGAAACCGGATTCGAAGTTTTACGACCTCAATCTGGTGACCGTCACCCGCAAAGGCCGGCGCCCCCATTTGGTGCTGGAGAGCTTTCTGGAAACACTTGCCGCTACCCGATGACACATTTCTGTCCGACACCTGGCCGGTTCGCCGACGCTGCAGCGCGCCTTGAAAGCGCTATGAGGCTGATATTTATTGAAATAACTGGGCTCAAATAAAAATAACCTGAGCAACTGGACAGTTTTTTGCAGTAGTCCCGGACAACGACACGCCAGCACATGGCATTTCCCCGTCCGAGAACTTGCCATGCAGCCTGAAACACTCGACAACGATGACCTGATCTACGGCCTGAACGACCGCCCCAAACCCTGGACGGCCATATTGGCTGCGTTCCAGCACGTGCTCGCCAGCTTCGTCGGGATCATCACCCCGCCCCTGATCATCGGCTCGACCCTCGGCCTGACCCAATACATGCCGTACCTGATCAGCATGGCCTTGATGGTCTCGGGCACCGGCACGTTCATCCAGGCGCGCCGCCCGTTCGGTGTCGGCGCGGGCATGATCTGCCTGCAAGGCACCAGCTTCGCATTCCTGGGCGCAGTGTTGTCCGCAGGCTTTCTGGTCAAGCAGCGCGGCGGCAGCCCGGAGGACATCATGGCGATGATCTTCGGCGTGTGCTTTTTCGGTGCGCTGGTGCAGATCGCGCTGAGTCGCTGCATTGGCCAGTTGCGAAGGGTCATCACGCCGCTGGTGACCGGCATTGTCATCACGCTGATTGGTGTTAGCCTGATCAAGGTGGGCGTGACAGACCTGGGCGGCGGTTTCAATGCGCCGGACTTCGGCGCCCCGGTGAACCTGGCGCTGGGCGCGTTCGTTCTGGCCGTGATCATTGTGCTCAATCGCTCGAATACGCCCTGGGTACGTTTGTCAGCCATCATCATCGGCCTGGCGGTCGGCAGTCTGGCCGCCTGGTTCAGCGGCAAACTGGTGCCGCAAGCCCTTCACGACCTGCCGTTGATCAGCGTACCGGTGCCCTTCCGCTTCGGCTTCAATTTCGACTGGAGCGCTTTCCTGCCGGTCGCGCTGATTTATCTGATCAGCAGCATCGAGACGGTCGGCGACCTGACCGCCAATTGCATGCTCGCGCGCCAGCCCATCAGCGGCCCGAGCTACCTGGCACGCCTCAAGGGCGGCGTGCTCGGCGATGGCGTGAGCTGCATGATCGCCGCGACCTTCAGCGCATTTCCCAATACCACCTTTGCGCAAAACAACGGCGTGATCCAATTGACCGGCGTTGCCAGTCGCTACGTCGGGCTGTACATCGGCGCGGTGCTGTTCGTACTCGGGCTGTTTCCGCACATCGGCGCCATCGTCCAGCAGATCCCCAAGCCGGTGCTCGGCGGTGCAACGCTGGTCATGTTCGGCAGCGTCGCCGCCGCCGGGGTGCGCATTCTGGCCCAGTCACCGCTGGACCGACGCAGCATGCTGATCATTGCGACGTCCTTGGGTGTCGGTCTGGGCATTGCGGCGCAGCCTGCGCTGCTGCACCAATTGCCGAAACTGGTGCAGAACCTGTTCGATTCGGCCATCACCAGCGGCGGCATCACGGCCATTGTCATGTGCCTGCTGATTCCGGAAGGCAAAGTCACCGCCGCTACGACCGACGCCGTAACGGAACCCGAACCTGTGGAGCAACCACGATAACTTTGCATGCCGCGCCCGCACCGACGCTTGCGAGATGCTCGCCGGTGCGCTATCTGTTCATCCGTCGCGCCCTACGACCTGTCCGGAATTGCCCATGACCCTTGAAGTCCCCGCACACAGCGCTCACGTCACCAAGCCTGCAAGCCGTATTCGTCAGAAGAACGAAGAAGCGATCATCCAGGCAGCCGAAGATGAATTCGCCCGCCACGGTTTCAAGGGCACCAGCATGAACACCATCGCGATCAAGGCCGGGCTGCCAAAGGCCAATCTGCATTACTACTTCACCAATAAACTCGGCCTGTATGTCGCGGTGCTCAGCAACATCATCGATTTGTGGGACAGCACCTTCAACCACCTCAGCGTCGAAGACGATCCCGCAGAGGCGCTGGCCCGCTACATTCGCGCCAAGATGGAGTTCTCGCGCCGCCAGCCACAGGCCTCGCGGATCTTCGCCATGGAGATCATCAGCGGCGGCGAATGCATGAGTGAGTATTTCAGTCAGGATTACCGCCTGTGGTTTCAGGGCCGGGCCGCGGTCTTTCAAGCCTGGATCGACGCCGGCAAGATGGACCCCGTCGACCCGGTGCACCTGATCTTCCTGCTATGGGGCAGCACCCAGCACTATGCTGACTTCGCCTCGCAGATCTGTCGCGTCACCGGTCGCTCTCGACTGACGCGCCAGGACATGGATCAGGCCAGCAACAATCTCATTCGAATCATCCTCAAAGGTTGTGGGCTCACGCCGCCAGCCTTGTAGAATCGTCGCCTTGACGTCAGCTGGACACACGCATGCCTTTTACCCTGGTCGGCCCTTGCGAGTTTCGTGAAGAAATCCGCAAGAGCCGCTTCATCACCCTCGCCGCCCCCATCGCCAGCCCGGCCGACGCACAGGCGTTCATCGAGCAGCACAGTGACCTCAACGCCACCCACAATTGCTGGGCCTGGAAGCTCGGCGGGCAGTATCGCAGCAACGATGACGGCGAACCGGGCGGCACCGCAGGCAGGCCGATTCTGGCCGCCATCGAAGCGCAGGCGTTCGATCAGGTCGTGGTGCTGGTGATCCGCTGGTACGGCGGCATTCAACTGGGTACCGGCGGCCTGGCCCGCGCCTATGGCGGCGGTGCCAACAAATGTCTGCAGCAGGCCGAGCGTCTGCCGCTGATCCAGCGCGCCTCGTTCCACCTTGAGTGCAGCTTCAGTGAGCTGGCGCTGGTCAAGCTGCGTCTCGGCGAATTGAACGGGCTGGTGGAAAGCGAAAACTTCATGGCCAACGGTGTGCAGATGTCCATCGCCATCGGCCCCGAACACACCGATACCCTGCAGCGCCAACTGGCCGATCTGAGTCGCGGCAGAATCCTTCTGCACGCAGCGCCGGAGCAATAGCCGCAGCCTCTGCGGCACATGTAACAATTGCCCACATCTACTGTGCATCCGGCTGTGGATAAGCTGAGCACACTCCACCACGAGCCTTGCCGGGCTTGCGTTTCAGGCGAATGATCGTTTTTTGAGCAATTGCCGTTCGTGGATCCATAAAGAGCGCAAAAACAGCCTGTTAGCGCTTCTTAGTGCCTTTGGATGTTAACCGCCGCCGCATTATTCTCACTCAACCCGCTTGCGCACAGTATCTGTGGAAGAACCTGTGGATAACAGGTGCAAGGGTCGCGCATTGGTTCAGTGCGCCGCCCTCCACGTCCGCTGTACATTTTTTGTTCAAATCAAAGGGCCACATTGGCCCGCGCCCGGTCAGCACGCCCCGAACTGGTGCTGAAACGCGTGCGTGCGATGGAAGAAGGCCGGCGACAAAGCCGAAAACTCCGTGCCCAGCCTTGATTCAGCGCACCGGACGCGAATCCTGACTCCTTGGCCAGGATTTTGCTTTATCCACACGCGACCCACTTCTGCCTCAGAGCCTTTCATGTCAAACCACGCGATACCTGCGCGCCTGCAACTGCGCCATATCACCAAACGGTATCCCGGCTGCCTGGCCAACGACGCTGTCGACCTGACGATTCAGCCCGGAGAGATTCACGCCCTGCTGGGTGAAAACGGTGCGGGCAAAAGCACGCTGATGAAGATCATCTACGGCGTGACGCAGCCCGACGCCGGGACGATCATCTGGCAAGGCCAGGCGCAGACCATGCGCAATCCGGCACAGGCCAGAAGCCTGGGCATCGGCATGGTGTTCCAGCATTTTTCGCTGTTCGAAACCCTCAGCGTCGCGCAAAACATCGCGCTGGCGATGGGCGCAGCAGCAGGCACGCCCAAACAACTGGAGCCGCGCATCCGCGAGGTCTCACAACGCTACGGCATGGCGCTGGAACCCCAACGACTGGTGCACAGCCTGTCGATTGGCGAGCGGCAGAAAGTCGAGATCATTCGCTGCCTGATGCAGGACATTCGCCTGTTGATCCTCGACGAACCGACGTCGGTGTTGACGCCCCAGGAAGCCGAGGAGCTGTTCGTGACCCTGCGGCATCTGGCCCGGGAAGGCTGCAGCATTCTGTTTATCAGTCACAAGCTGGGTGAGGTGCGCGCGCTGTGTCACAGCGCAACCGTGCTGCGCAACGGCAAGGTCTCCGGGCACTGCATTCCCGCTGACTGCTCCGATCTGGAACTGGCGCGCTTGATGGTCGGCGATGCCGAAGGGCTGACCGCGCACTATGAAAAAGTCAGCGGCAGCACAGCCTTTTTGCGCATCGACAAGCTGTCCTGGCACAACCCGGACCCGTTCGGCTGCTCACTCAAAGACCTCAGCCTGGAAGTACGCAGCGGCGAAATCGTCGGTATCGCAGGCGTGGCCGGTAATGGTCAGGATGAATTGCTGGCGCTGCTCAGCGGCGAACAGACCTTGCCGCACGCCCAGGCGGCGACCCTGCGTTTTGAGGATGCCCCGGTCGGCAACCTGCGCCCCGATGCGCGGCGCAAGCGTGGCCTGGCATTCGTCCCGGCCGAGCGTCTGGGACATGGCGCAGTGCCGGAACTCAGTCTCGCCGACAACGCGCTGCTTACCGCCTTCCAGCAAGGGCTGGTGAGCAATGGCCTGATCCAGCGCAGCAAGGTGCGCGCACTGGCCGACGAAATCATTCGGCGCTTTGCAGTCAAGACGCCGGATGCACAGGCCCCGGCGCGCAGTCTGTCGGGCGGCAACCTGCAGAAATTCATTCTTGGTCGGGAAATCCTGCAAAAGCCGAAACTGTTGATTGCCGCGCATCCCACCTGGGGCGTGGATGTCGGCGCGGCGGCGGCGATCCATCGGGCGCTGATTGCCTTACGCGATGCGGGGGCCGCGATTCTGGTGATCTCCGAAGACCTGGACGAATTGTTCCAGATCAGCGACCGACTCGCCGCCCTGAGCGGCGGTCAGCTTTCCGAGCTGATCCCCACTGAACAGACCAGCACCGTGCAAATCGGCGGCTGGATGGCCGGACAGTTCGATCATTCTCAAACCCAGGCCCACGTGCCTGGTTAACGGAGCAAAACATGCTGCTTTCTCTGGAACCGCGCGGCCAGCAATCGCGCGCGATGTTGTGGTGCTCCCCTTTGCTGGCTGCGGTGCTGACCCTGGTCTGCGGCTCGCTGCTGTTCATGGGTCTGGGCCTGAACCCCTGGGTGACGCTGCACACCTTGCTGATCGCACCGGTCAGCGACTGGTACGGCCTGTCGGAATTGATGGTCAAGACCCTGCCGATTCTGCTCTGCGCGCTGGGTCTGGCGGTCGCCTATCAGGCGCGTATCTGGAACATCGGCGCGGAAGGCCAGTTGCTGCTCGGCGCATTGGCCGGCAGTGCCGTGGCGGTGAACATCATCGAGATGGAGAGTCGTTGGGCGCTGGTCATGGTGCTGCTCGCCGGCACCCTCGCCGGCGCGGCCTGGGCGGGCGTGACCGCCTGGCTGCGCACGCACTTCAACGCCAATGAAATCCTCACCAGCATCATGCTCAACTACATCGCCCTCAACTTGCTGCTGTACTTCGTCCACGGGCCGCTCAAGGATCCGGCCGGCATGAACTTCCCGGAGTCAGCGACCTTCGGCGACGCCAGCCGTCTGCCGCTGCTGATGGAGGATGGCCGCGCGCACATCGGCGTGTATTTCGCCCTGTTGGCGCTGGTCGCGGTGTGGGTGTTGCTGCAACGCAGTTTCGTCGGCTTTCAGATCAAGGTGCTGGGCCTGGACAAGCGTGCTGCCGGATTTGTCGGCTTCCGCGAAAAACGCCTGGTCTGGCTGGCGCTGTTGATCAGCGGCGCGCTGGCCGGGCTGGCCGGCGTATCGGAAGTGACCGGCCCCATTGGCCAGCTGGTGCCGCAGGTCTCGCCCGGTTATGGCTATGCCGCGATCACCGTGGCCTTTCTCGGCCGCCTCAACCCCATCGGTATTCTGTTCTCCAGCCTGTTGATCGCCCTGCTGTATCTGGGTGGGGAAAGCGCGCAAATGACCTTGAACCTGCCGTTGGCAATCACCCAGTTGTTTCAGGGGATGATGCTGTTTTTCCTGCTCGCCTGTGATGTGCTGATTCTCTATCGCCCACGTCTGAAACTGCACTGGGCCAAGCGCCAGATGACACCTGTCACAGGAGCCGCATGATGGATATCGACCTGCTGAGCAACATTTTCTACGCCATGGTCCGTTGCGGAACACCCTTGCTGCTGGTAGCGCTGGGCGAGCTGATTTGTGAAAAAAGCGGCGTCATCAACCTCGGTCAGGAAGGCATGATGCTGTTTGGCGCAGTGATCGGTTTCATCGTCGCCCTGAACACCGGCAACCTGTGGCTGGGCGTGCTGCTGGCGATGCTTGCAGGCATGCTGCTGTCGGCATTGTTTGCCCTGGTGGCGCTGGTGTTCAACGCCAATCAGGTCGCGACCGGGCTGGCGCTGACCATCTTCGGCGTCGGCCTTTCCAGCTTCGTCGGGGCCGCCTGGGTCGGCAAACCGTTGAGCGGTTTCGAACCTGTCGCCATCCCGCTGCTCAGCGACATTCCGCTGATCGGCCGCATGCTGTTTGCCCAGGACTTGCTGGTCTACCTGTCCTTTGCCTTGTTCGCGCTGGTCGCCTGGGCGCTGCTGAAAAGCCGCGTCGGGCTGATCATCCAGGCCGTCGGTGAAAACCCAGATGCCGCCAGCGCCATGGGCTTGCCGGTGTTGCGCGTGCGCACCCTGGCGGTGCTGTTCGGCGGCGCAATGGCTGGGCTGGCCGGGGCTTATTTGTCACTGGCCTACACGCCGATGTGGGCAGAAAACATGAGCGCCGGACGCGGCTGGATTGCCCTGGCACTGGTGGTGTTCGCCAGCTGGCGCGTGTGGCGCCTGCTGCTGGGTGCCTACCTATTCGGTCTGGCCAGCATTCTGCACCTGGTCGCGCAGGGCATCGGCCTGGCGATCCCGTCCAACCTGCTGGCGATGCTGCCATATGTGGCCACCATCATCGTCCTCGTCCTGCTCTCCCGCGACGCCCTGCGCACCCGGCTGTATGCGCCGGTATCGCTGGGCCAGCCATGGCGGGCGGGGCATTGATGGGCTTACACATACCTGATGGATTATCGTGCGACGCTCCGCGTCGCATGCCGTTCGGGACGCTCTGCGTCCGACCCTGAATGCGCAGCGCGGCGCAGATCTGTGACGCAGAGCGTCACGAACGGCATTCCACTGGAGCGTGAGGAACGATAATCCCGACTATCGTGCCAATGCTCCGCGTCAGGCATCTACCTTGAACGTTTTCGGCTCGCGAAGATTCCAACAGGTCATGGGCAGGAGTACGCTGCAAGGTCGAAACTTTCGAGAGGCCTTGCTGGCACTGCCATGGAGTCTGTCTCTCAATCTGCCAAGGAATCATTCATGACCACTACCAAGAAAACCGCTCTGATCATCGGTGCTTCGCGTGGCCTGGGGCTAGGGCTGGTGCAGCGCTTGACCGAACAGGGCTGGCACGTCACCGCCACCGTACGTGATCCGCAAAATGCCGAAAACCTGAAAGCAGTCGAGGGTGTGCGCATCGAAGCGGTGGATCTGGACGAAACCGCCTCGCTTGAAGTGCTGGTTCAGAAGCTGCGCGGCGAGGTGTTCGACGTGCTGTTCGTCAATGCCGGCATCACCGGTGCGGAACACCAGAGCGCTGCGAAGTCGACCGCTGCCGAGCTGGGGCAGTTGTTCCTGACCAACGCGGTGGCACCGATTCGTCTGGCCGAGCGCTTCGTCGATCAACTTCGTCCCGGCACGGGCGTCCTGGCGTTCATGAGTTCGTGGCTGGGCAGCGTCACTTGCCCGGATGGCGCAAACCTTGCGCTGTACAAGGCCAGCAAGGCCGCGCTCAATTCGATGACCAATACCTTTGTCACCGAGCTGGGCGAAAACCGTCCCACTGTGCTGTCGATGCATCCGGGCTGGGTCAAGACCGACATGGGCGGCGAAAATGCTGCCATCGACGTCATGACCAGCACCACCGGGCTGGTCGAACAGCTCAATGCCTACGCTGGCAAAGGCGGCCATCACTTCATCGATTACCAGGGCAAGACGATTGCCTGGTAACCGGCCGCTCGACTAGAATCGCCGTCCTTCGCCGGGGCGCACCTGCCCCCGGCGCCCCTGGATCAGCAGACAGGGCAACACTGAGCTGGCTAACCTGAACCTGTCTTTCAGAGGAGCCGGCCCATGCCTGCGATCCGTATCTGGTTGAAAAATCCCCTTGCCGTGTTCACTGCCAATGACCTGGACGCCCGTGGCGGTCTGGTGATCGAAGGCGGCGTCATCACTGAAGTGCTGGCCGCCGGGCAGCTCCCGTCAAAGCCCTGCAATCAAACATTCGATGCCCGTGAGCATGTGTTGCTGCCGGGGCTGATCAACACGCACCATCACTTCTATCAAACCCTCACGCGGGCCTGGGCACCGGTGGTCAATCAGCCGTTGTTCCCCTGGCTGAAAACCCTATATCCCGTATGGGCGCGCCTGACGCCGGAGAAGCTCGCGGTCGCCAGCAAGGTGGCGCTGGCCGAGTTGTTGCTGTCCGGGTGCACGACCGCTGCCGACCATCACTATCTGTTTCCCGACGGGCTGGAACAGGCTATCGATGTTCAGGTGCAGAGCGTTCGGGAGCTGGGCATGCGCGCGATGCTGACGCGCGGTTCGATGAGCCTGGGCGAAGCGGATGGAGGCTTGCCGCCGCAGCAAACCGTGCAGCAGGGCGAGGTGATTCTGGCCGACAGCCAGCGCTTGATCGAGACCTACCATCAGCGTGGCGACGGCGCACAGATTCAAATCGCCCTGGCGCCCTGCTCACCGTTTTCGGTCACGCCGCAGATCATGGCCGAGAGCGCGGCCATGGCCGAAAAACTCGACGTGCGCCTGCACACCCACCTGGCCGAAACCCTCGACGAAGAAGACTTCTGCCTGCAACGCTTCGGCCTGCGCACCGTGGATTATCTGGACAGTGTAGGCTGGCTGGGACCGCGTACCTGGCTGGCCCATGGCATCCACTTCAACCCCGACGAAATCGCCCGTCTCGGCGCAGCAGGTACGGGTGTCTGCCACTGCCCGAGCTCGAACATGCGCCTGGCCTCCGGCATCTGCCCAACCCTGGATCTGCTCGCTGCTGGCGCGCCGGTGGGGCTTGGGGTCGATGGCTCGGCGTCCAACGACGCATCGAACATGATCCTCGAAACCCGCCAGGCGCTTTACCTGCAACGCCTGCGCTACGGCGCCGAAAAAATCACCCCGCATCTGGTGCTGGGCTGGGCCACCAAAGGCTCGGCGCAGTTGCTGGGACGCACTGATCTCGGCGAACTGGCGGTGGGCAAACAGGCTGATCTGGCGTTGTTCAAGCTGGACGAACTGCGCTTTTCCGGCAGCCATGATCCGCTGTCAGCGCTGCTGCTGTGCGGCGCTGACCGTGCCGATCGGGTGATGATTGCAGGGCAATGGCGAGTGATCGACGGCCAGGTCGAAGGCCTGGACATCAAGCAACTGATTGCCGATCACCGCCAGGCCGCGCGGGAATTGATTCAGGGTTGAGCATGCGGAGCGATACTCTCGACTATCGTGCGACGCTCCGCGTCGGCATGCCGTTCAGGACGCTCTGCGTCCTCTTGCGACGCAGAGCGTATGAGCGATAGGCAATAAGTGCTACAGCCCCAGACACGACAGCATGATGAACGTCGCGAACAGCACGAAGTGGGTCATGCCTTCGATGGCGTTGGTTTCGCCGTCGTTGAGGTTGATGGCGGACACCAGCAGGGTGATGAGGATCATCACGGTCTGCACCGGAGTCATGGCCATCTGGAAGGGCTGGCCGCTGTAAAGTGCCATGGCTTCCATCACCGGAACGGTCAGGATCACGGTCGACAGCGACGCACCCAGAGCGATGTTGACCACCGACTGCATGCGGTTGGCCAACGCGGCACGCAGGGCCGTGAGGATCTCGGGCGCGGCAGAGATGGCGGCTACCAGGATGGCGGTCATCACCGGCGGTGCACCGGTGCCTTCCAGGCCCAGGTCAACCGTCTTCGACATCACTTCGGCCAGCGCACCGATCACCACCACGCCGACAACCAGTGTGGCAATTGAGCGGGTCAGATTGACCGGTTCCGCATGCTCTTCAGCCGGATTGGAGCCCTGGCTCTGACGCTTCTTCTTTTCCGGGTAGCTGTAGCTGAAAAAGTAACTGTGCGGCCCGACCTGCATGCGCAGGAACAGGGTGTAGAGGAGGATCATCGCGCCAATGGTAAACGCCGAATAGATCTTCCAGTCACCCTTGGGAATGAACTCGGGTACGACCATCGACACACCCATCGCGGTGAGGATCATCACGCTGTAGGTGCGCGCCGAATCGTCGTTGTACGACTGCTCGCCGTGCTTGATACCGCCCATCAGCGCCGCAAGACCGAGGATGCCGTTGATGTCGAGCATCACCGCCGAATAAATCGTATCGCGCACCAGCGTCGGCGACGGCTCGTTGCTCATCATGATCGCCAGGATCACCACTTCGACCGTTACCGCCGAGAGCGTGAGGATCATCGTGCCGTAAGGATCGCCGACCTTTTCCGCGAGCATCTCGGCGTGATGCGCAACGCGCATCGAGGCGCAGATAATGAACGCAACCAGCGCCAGCCCCGACACCAGCGCAACGACCTGACCATTGCCTACCAGCACATGCTCCAGTGGATAAGCGACGAACATGGCAATGATTGCCAGCAACAGAAACTTTTCTTGCTTGAGCAATGCGCCCATTTTTATTCCCCAAACCTTGCGACATCGCCGCGGATGTACATGAAGGTGGCCAACAGTGAAGGCTGTCAGAGTAGCGTGTGTGACAAAAGGTTTCATAAAATAGCCCGAATGAGAACGGCACTCACGCGTAAATGACTTTTGATCCCGTCGCCGCGATGTGAAATAGTGCCCGCCGTTTTCAACCATAGTGACCGCCGTTTTCTTCGCGGCCTTCAGGGCGCGCCTGTTTTTCATGATTCCGCTTTGTTAGAAAGGACCTTTGCCATGCGTGCTTTTCGACTTCCGCATCTGCTGGCTTGCGGCCTGCTGACCCTGATGGCGAGCGTCGCCCAGGCCACGCCTATCGACATCGATGACGGCCAACACAAAGTCCACCTGCCTGATCCCCCCAAGCGCGTGGTGGTGCTGGAGTTTTCGTTTCTCGACGGGCTGGCCTCGGTCGGCGTGACACCCGTTGGCGCGGCGGACGATGGCGATGCCAACCGCGTGCTGCCCAAGGTGCGCAAGGCCGTCGGCGAATGGCAGTCTGTAGGTCTGCGTTCGCAACCCAATATAGAAGTGATCGCGCGGCTCAAGCCGGACCTGATCATCGCTGACCTCGGCCGCCATCAGGCGCTGTACAACGACCTGGCCAGCCTGGCGCCGACGCTGATGCTGCCGTCACGCGGTGAGGATTATCAGGGCAGCCTGAAGTCTGCCGAGCTGATCGGCGTCGCGCTGGGCAAAGGGCCACAGATGCAGGCGCGCATCGCGGAAAACCGCCAGCACCTGAAGACCGTCGCCGAGCAGATTCCGGCCAACAGCAACGTGCTGTTCGGCGTCGCCCGCGAAGACAGCTTCTCTGTGCATGGCCCGCACTCTTATGCCGGCAGCGTGTTGCAGGCGATTGGTCTGAAGGTCCCGGAAGTACGCAAAAACGCCGCGCCAACCGAATTCGTCAGCCTGGAGCAACTGCTGGCCCTGGACCCGGGCTGGTTGCTGGTCGGTCATTACCGCCGCCCGAGCATCGTCGACAGCTGGAGCAAGCAGCCGCTGTGGCAGGTGCTGGGCGCGGTGCGTAACAAGCAGGTGGCCGAAGTGGATGGCGACAGTTGGGCGCGCAATCGCGGGATCATGGCCTCCGAGCAGATCGCCGACGATGCGCTTGCCGTGCTCAAGGGCGGCAAGGCCGTGCTGAACCCGTAAATGCGCCGCTGGCTGATGGCGGGCGTGATCATCGCAGCCTGCCTGGGATTGTTCTGGGTGTCGCTGTTCGCCCTGTCGTCGTTCAGCATTCGCCAGGTGGATGCCTGGAACGGACTGATCACACAGGGCCGCGAGGGCGGCAATATCGCTTACATCGTCGCGCAACTGCGCGTGCCACGTGCCTTGTGCGCGGCATTGGTCGGTGCCTGCCTGGGCGTGGCCGGCGCGTTGATGCAGGGCATCACCCGCAACCGTCTGGCGTCTCCTTCATTGTTTGGCGTTACCGCAGGCGCCGCATTGGGGCTCGCGCTGTTTTCCACCGGTCTGGTCGCCCTGCCCTTCCCCGGTGGCGCACTGCTGATGACCTGCCTTGGCGGTGCGCTGGCGTGGATCACCGTGTTCAGTCTTGGCGGTGCCTGGTCACCCGCCACGGCTCAAGGCCGACTGGTGCTGGCAGGTGTCGCGGTAGCCGCCCTGTGCGCCGCATTGACCCGCCTCACGGTAATTCTCGTCGAGGCGCAGGCGCAAAGCGTGCTCAACTGGCTGGCTGGGTCGCTGGCCAATGTCGGTGCCGCACAATTGCAACTGCTCTGGCCGTGCACGCTGATCGGCGTGGTGCTGGCGGTGGCCTGTGCGCCACGCCTTAACCTGATCAACCTCGGCGAAGACGCCGCGCGTTCGCTGGGAGTGCGTATCGGCGCGTTGCGCCTGCGGGTATTCGTGGTCAGCCTGCTGCTGGTCGGTGCCAGTGTCTGCGCAGTCGGGCCGATCGGCTTTGTCGGCCTGATCGCGCCGAACATCGCTCGCCAATGGCTGGGCAATGACTACCGCTGGCTGATCCCGATCAGCGCCGGCCTGGGCGCGGCCATCGTGCTGGCCTCGGACCTGATCAGCCGCGCCGTGGCCTTCCCGGTGGAAACACCGGCCGGGGTGGTGACGGCATTGATCGGCGCGCCGTTCTTTCTGTTTCTGGCGAGGCGTGCGCTATGAACCACCCGCGCGCACGGCTGTTGCTGCTGATGACCCTGCTGGCACTCGCTCTGCTGCTGAGCCTCAGCGCTGGCACCGTGTGGCTGACACCAGGCGCCGTACTCGATCACCTGATCGCCCACGACAGCAAGGACTTCGAGGTCTGGAATCACCGCCTGCCACGCGGCCTGATCGCGATCATGACCGGCTGCGCGTTCGGCCTGGCTGGCGCCATCGTGCAAGGCGTGATTCGCAACCCGCTGGCCTCGCCGGAAATCCTCGGCGTCACTCAGGGAGCCGGGCTGGCGCTGACCATCGCGATTATCGGCCTGCCGCAGTTACCGGTGTCGGCGCTGCCGTTTGTGGCGTGTCTGGGCGGTGCGGCGGGAGCGCTGCTGCTGGCGTTGTACAACACCGGCGTGCAGTTTTCCGGCGTGCGTTTCGCGTTGTCCGGGGTCGCGATTGCAGTGACGTTGTCGAGCATCACCGAGTTCCTGATCCTGTCCAACCCGCTGGATATCAACACCGCCCTGCTGGCGCTGACCGGCAGCCTGTGGAGCCGCAACTGGCACCACGTTTTGCTGGCTTTGCCGCTTCTGCTGCTGATCCCGCTCAGCCTGCTGATGGCCAAACCGCTGAACCTGATCGGCCTTGGCGATGAGGCCGCGCAGAGCCTGGGCACCGGCCTCACGCGTACGCGCTGGCTGGCGATGGGCAGTGCCGTGCTGTTGACCAGCCTGGGGGTGGGCATTATCGGCCCGGTGAGCTTCGTCGGCCTGGTCGCACCACACATGGCCCGCCGTCTGGTCGGCGGTCATCATCAGTACCTGCTGCCCGCCTCGATGGTGCTGGGTGCGTTATTGCTGGTGCTGGCCGATACGCTAGGCCGCACGCTGATCGCGCCCAGCGAAGTTCCGGCCGGGATTCTCACGGCGGTGATCGGCGCTCCGTATTTCCTCTGGCTGCTGGCCCGATTCAAAGGTTGATCCCATGACTATTCTGAAGGCGCAGCAACTCGACATCGGCTACGGCGCAACGCGCATCGTGCAAGACCTGTCGTTCAGCCCGCCGCCTGCGCAGGTCACTGCGCTGATCGGCCCCAATGGTTGCGGCAAATCCACTCTGCTCAAGGCCTTCGCCCGAATTCTCACCCCGCAAGCGGGCAGTCTCAGCCTGGATGGCACCGCCTACGGCAAGCTGTCGGCCAACGAGCTGGCGCGCAAGGTGGCTTTTCTGCCGCAAGTACTGCCGATTCCGGAAGGCGTCAGCGTACGCCAGCTGGTGGCGTACGGCCGCAGTCCGCACAACAGCCTGTGGGGACGTCTGAGTGGCGCCGATCAGCACAGTGTCGATCAAGCCTTGCAGCGCATGGAGCTGGACACACTGGCCGAGCGCCCACTGTCCGACCTGTCCGGCGGGCAACGACAACGCGCCTGGCTGGCGATGATCCTTGCGCAGGACGCGGCCATCGTCCTGCTCGACGAGCCGACCACCTATCTGGACATCAGCCATCAGGTCGAACTGCTGGACCTGATGCGTGAACTCAGCGCCGAAGGCAAGACGGTGATTACCGTGCTGCATGACATCAATCAGGCCTGCCGCTACGCAGACCATCTGGCGGTCATGCAGGCCGGGCGTCTGGTGACCTGCGGCGTACCGGGCGATGTGCTGACGGCCGAGCTGGTCTGCCAGGTGTTCGATGTGCAAGTGCAGATCATGCGCGAACCCGTGGCAGGCACACCGATGTGCATCGTCGAGCGCAGCACGCGCTGCACCAGTTAGCGGCGCAGCCCACAGCGCCTGCACCTTCGCGCTGCACTACGCGTTACACACAAGTCTGTTTTAGATTCTGGCGGAAGGCCCCGGTCGCTCCCACACCCTGCGGGCAGAAACCTGAAAGTCACATATTCCAGGCTCATCGAAACCTATGTACAACAATAGGCGCGCTGCGCAGGGAAGCAAGCCCGCATCGTAAGTTGTCCTGTTGGTCAGTTAATTGCATTGCTCGGGTAGGCATTCCAACAAGACCGCAAGGAGCTAGACCCGATGCACCTGACCAACCCACGTCGTCCCCTGAAAAAACTGCTGTGCGCCGTCGCCGCCGTTGTCGGCATCGGCTCCAGCCTGCTCGCCTCGGCAGCCGATCCGCTGAAAGTCGGCTTCGTCTACATCGGCCCTATCGGCGACCACGGCTGGACCTATCAGCACGAGCAGGGGCGCCAGGCGATGGTCAAGGCGCTGGGTGACAAGGTCACCAGCAGCTACGTGGAAAACGTGCCGGAAGGTGCAGACGCCGAGCGGGTCATCCGCAATATGGCCAAGGGCGGTTACGACCTGATCTTCAGTACCTCGTTCGGTTACATGAACCCCACACTGAAAGTCGCCAAGCAATTCCCCAAGGTGAAGTTCGAGCACGCGACCGGCTACAAGCAGGACAAGAACATGGGCACTTACCTGGCCCGCACCTATGAAGGTCGCTACGTGAGCGGTTACATCGCCGCGAAGATGACCAAGACCAAGAAGATCGGTTATGTCGCCTCGTTCCCGATTCCTGAAGTGCTACGCGACATCGACGCCATCCAGCTGGCGCTGAACAAATACAACCCGGGCACCGAGATCAAGGTGGTGTGGGTCAACTCCTGGTTCGATCCGGGCAAGGAAGCCGATGCGGCCAACGCGTTGATCGATCAGGGCGTGGACGTGGTATTCCAGCACACTGATAGTCCTGCGCCGATCCAGACCGCCGAGCGTCGTGGCGTGTATGCCGTCGGTTATGCCTCGGACATGGCTCACTTCGGACCAAAAGCAGTGCTGACCTCCATCGTCAACAACTGGGGCCCGCACTATATCCAGGCGGCCGAAGGCGCCATCGCGGGCACCTGGAAACCACAGGATTACTGGGGCGGCCTGAAGGAAGGAACGGTCGAATTGCCGATCAGCGACGTGGTGCCTGCTGACGTGAAGGCCGAGGCGCAGAAGATCATCGCCAGCATCGAAAGCGGCGAATTCCACCCGTTCACCGGCCCGATCAAGGACCAGAACGGCACGGTGAAAATTGCTGACGGCGTGGTCGCGACCAACGCCGAGCTGGCGTCGATGAACTACTACGTCGAAGGCATCAAGGCCGAGCTGCCGAAGTAATCAGCCCGTCAGCTGCCTGACCATCGTGCCTGCCGCGCCAGGCACGATCATCGACACTTCCCTTTCAGGACCGGTTAATGGACCAGCTTCCCGTCATCGACATCGCCCCGCTCTACGGCACGGACACTCAGGCCTGGCAGGATGTCGCCCGGCAAATCGACAGTGCCTGTCGGGCGTGGGGCTTCTTTTACATCAAGGGCCACCCAATCAGCGCGCAACGCATCGAACAGGTGCAAGCGGCGGCAAAGGACTTCTTCGCCCGGCCGGCAGCTGAAAAGCTCCTGATCGACATCACCCAAAGCACGCACCATCGCGGCTACGGCGCCATCGCCACCGAACAACTGGACCCCAGCCTGCCGAGCGACCTCAAGGAAACCTTCGACATGGGCCTGCACCTGGATGCCCGTCATCCCGACGTGCTGGCGGGTAAACCGCTGCGTGGGCCAAACCGGCATCCGGACATTCCCGGCTGGGAAACCCTGATGGAGCAACACTATCTGGACATGCAGGCGCTGGCGCAAACCCTGCTGCGCGCCATGACCCTGGCACTGGGCATCGAGCGCGATTTCTTCGATCAGCGCTTCAAGGACCCGGTCAGCGTACTGCGCATGATTCATTACCCGCCGCGTAGTACGGCGACCTCAGCCGAGCAACAAGGCGCAGGCGCGCATACCGATTACGGCTGCATCACCCTGCTGTATCAGGACACGGCGGGCGGCTTGCAGGTGCGTGATGTGCGTGGCGAATGGATCGACGCGCCACCGCTTGACGGCACCTTCGTGGTCAATCTGGGCGACATGATGGCGCGCTGGAGCAACGATCGTTATCTGTCCACGCCGCACCGGGTCATCAGCCCGCTCGGGGTTGATCGCTACTCCATGCCGTTCTTTGCCGAACCGCACCCCGACACGCGCATCGAATGCCTGCCTGGTTGCCAGAGCGACGATCATCCGGCCCGCTATCCGGTGACCACCTGCGCCGAATTTCTGCTGTCGCGCTTCGCGGATACCTACGCTTATCGCCGCGAACAGGAGGCAAGTTGAACGTTCGGTCAGGTTTTACCCTGCGCAGCGACGTGCATCTGTAGAATGCCCGGGATCTGCACCTGATGAGAAAAGAATATGTACGACTGGTTGAACGCCCTGCCCAAGGCAGAACTGCACTTGCACCTCGAAGGCTCGCTGGAACCCGAGTTGCTGTTCGCCCTGGCCGAGCGCAACAGGATTGCCCTGCCGTGGGATGACGTCGAAACCCTGCGCAAGGCATATGCCTTCAACAACCTGCAGGAATTCCTCGACCTGTATTACCGGGGCGCGGACGTATTGCGCACCGAGCAGGACTTCTACGACCTGACCTGGGCCTACCTGCTGCGCTGCAAGGCACAGAACGTTGTCCACACCGAACCGTTCTTCGATCCGCAAACCCATACCGACCGTGGCATCCCGTTTGAAGTGGTACTGGCCGGGATTACCGGTGCGCTGAAAGACGGCAAGTCGAAGCTGGGCGTCGACAGCGGCCTGATCCTGAGCTTCCTGCGCCACCTGTCCCAGGAAGAGGCCGAAAAAACCCTCGATCAGGCGCTGCCGTTCCGTGATGCGTTCGTCGCCGTAGGCCTCGACAGCTCGGAAATGGGTCACCCGCCAAGCAAGTTCCAGCGTGTGTTCGATCGCGCGCGCAACGAGGGCTTCCTGACCGTGGCCCATGCCGGAGAAGAAGGTCCGCCGGAATACATCTGGGAAGCACTGAACCTGCTGAAGATCCAGCGCATCGACCACGGTGTTCGCGCCATCGAAGACGAGCGGCTGATGCAGCGCATCATCGACGAACAGATCCCGCTGACCGTCTGCCCGCTGTCCAACACCAAGCTTTGCGTGTTCGACGACATGGCCCAGCACAACATCCTCGACATGCTCGAGCGCGGCGTGAAGGTCACCGTCAATTCGGACGACCCGGCCTACTTCGGTGGCTACGTGACCGAGAACTTCCACGCGCTGTACACCCACCTGGGCATGACCGAAGATCAGGCCAAACGCCTGGCGCAAAACAGCCTGGATGCACGACTGGTCAAGCCCTAGAGAGTGATTGAGCGGCTATCCCCATCGTTCCTCACGCTCCGCGTGGCAATGCCTTTCGCGACGCTCTGCGTCGCAAGAGGACGCGGAGCGTCCGGAACTGCATGCCTACGCGGAGCGGTGGCACGATGTTGGTGGAGCGAGCAACACCCACCGCTCCAGTCAGGCCGCCGCTGCGATCTTGCTGATTTCCCGCTGCCCACTGGATGAGACCTGCAAGGTGCTGGACTCTTCAGTGGTGCGCAGCCAGCCCATCTGAATGAACAGCTGCAACAACCCCGCCCCCAGCGCGCCGCCAAGATGCGGATTGCGATCGTTCCACTTCGGACAGACACACACCGTTTCACGCTTGCGTTGCGCCAGTGCGGGTATGTAGATGCCGCGTTCGGCAAATCTGGCCACCCCCTTGCTGGTGACCTCGACGCGCTTCTCCTGCTGTTCTATCCAGCCGGCTTCCAGCAGGCGCTGATAAAGCTCGGCAGCCATTTCGCCACCCAGATGATCGGAGCAGATTCTTGCACGGCGCAGCGGCAAGGGCGGCCGAGGCTGGGCAAAGCGACGATTGATCTGTTCAGTACTGGCCAGCGAGGCACAGGCCAGCGCCTCGACCGCGGCCCCCACTTCCGGCGCAGCGAGGCGAAAGAAACGCTTGCGGCCGCGAACCTCCTGTTTCAACAGACCACCGCTGGTCAGCCGCGCCAGATGAGCGCCAGCAGAAGAAGTCGAGAGTCCCGCCAGGATTGCCAATTCGTTGGCAGGGCGAGCAGTACCATCCATCAGTGCCCAGATCATTGCGCTGCGCTTGGGGTCGGCCAGCAAAGTTGCGATCTGGCTGATGCAAGGTCCGTATTCCATGTGTTCACTCCCTGTTGAAACATTCATCTATGGTGATGACTGGGTGAAAGCAATCACGCCTCGGTAGAGTTCAACGTGGCTCTTATATGTAATGACAAGTATAAACTCTATGCCCTGCGCCCCCGCTGGGTGAAAAGCGCCTCCTACACACTGCGGGCACACCACGACGTAAAAAATCGCCCAACTGTGGCGCACTCCTTCAACACCAAGTTGTACCCGCGACTACGCCGCAACCCCTCTATACAAGGGGTTTGCAGCGACACTTCAAAAGGGGATTAAAAAGACAAGCGTAATGGCTATGACAAAAATGCCAAATCCACTCAACAACAGTCAGTTTCAACTTTGTCCCGACAGTGAAACTTCACGTTATTGAAATGCCTTTGAAAATTATATTTTCCGACACTTCCGAAGGCTATTTCCTACCGGGACGCGGCGATTAAAACAAGTTTGCGGACGACAGACCTACAGCATGTTGCTTACACCGTGACCTGAGCATTTCCAGTAACAGAATGACAGGCTTACTGAGTTGCGCCCGATGCGCGCACAACAGGTTCAACGGCGCCCGCTCCCCGACCAGGTCAGGCATCAACACTTTCAGGTGCCCGGCCCGCACATCTGCGGCCACGTCCAGCCAGGATTTGTACGCCACACCTTCACCTGCAACCGCCCAGCGGCGCACGACGTCGGCATCGTCGCTGAACCGGTTGCCGCTGACCGTCAGACTGATTTCGCGCTTGCCGTCGTTCAGCGTCCAACGGTCATGAACGCGATCGCCGAGCATGAACAGCAAGCAGTTATGCTGCGCCAGTTGCTCGACCTGATGCGGCTCGCCATGACGCTGCAGGTAACTCGGCGCCGCACACAATACCCGGCGGTTGTCAGGCAACACTGGCAGTGCGACCAGGCTGGAATCTTCCGGCTCGCCGTAGCGCAGCGCCACGTCGACAGGCTGGCGGAACAGATCGGCAATACGATCACCCAGCAGCAGACGCACGGTCAGTTGCGGATGCTGCTGTTGAAATTCGTCGAGCCACGGCAACAGCACGTTGCGCCCCAGGTCCGACGGCGCCGAGAGTTGCAGCACGCCCTCGCAACGGTCCTGGCTGCTGGCCAGCAAGCGCCGCCCCTCCTCGAGGCTGCCCAGTGCAGCGCGGGCGTATTCCAGAAACCCCTCACCTTCGGCGGTCAGGCGCAGGCTGCGCGTCGAACGGGCCAGCAAGCGCGTCCCCAACTGCCGTTCAATACGCTTGAGCGCCGCGCTGGCAACCGCCGCAGACATGTCCATGACCCGCGCTGCGGCAGAAAGGCTGCCCAGATCCGCCGCACGTACGAATAACTGCAAGTCATCAAAACGCAGCATCATGCCCTCGTATTATCAAAATAAAATTGAAAGAGCCTGCCGTTTTAGCGGGTTTTATCTTTACTGGAAATAGCCAATGATCTCTTCATCACTTTTTTCTTTGGAGAGGCCCTGACATGAAAGCCATTGCGTACTACCAGTCCCTGCCCATCAGCGACGTGAAATCATTGCAGGATATCGAGCTGCCCGAGCCGGTGGCTGGCGATCGCGATTTGCTGGTCGAGGTCAAGGCCATCTCTGTAAACCCGGTGGACACCAAGATCCGCCAGAACGTCCAGCCTGAAGACGGTGCAGGCAAGGTGCTCGGCTGGGACGTGGCGGGTGTGGTGAAAGCCGTCGGCAGCCAGGTCACACTGTTCAAACCGGGCGACAAAGTGTTCTATGCCGGTTCCCTGACCCGGCCAGGTGCCAACAGCGAGCTGCACGTGGTGGACGAACGCATCGTCGGCCACATGCCGAAGACCCTGAGCTTCGCCCATGCCGCAGCGCTGCCGTTGACAGCCATCACCGCCTGGGAACTGCTGTTCGAGAGATTGCAGATCCCGCAGCAAAAAGGTGAAGGCGCACACAGCCTGCTGATCGTCGGCGCCGCCGGTGGCGTGGGTTCGATCCTGACCCAGCTGGCGCGCAAACTGACATCGCTGAAGGTCATCGGCACCGCCTCGCGGCCCGAGACCGAAAGCTGGGTCAGCGAACTGGGCGCGCACCATGTGCTGGATCACAGCAAGCCGCTGAGCGAAGAACTCAAACGCGTCGGCCTGAACCACGTGACTCATGTCGCCAGCCTGACCCAGACCGAACAGCATCTGGATCAGCTCGTCGAAGCGCTCAAGCCACAAGGCAAACTGGCGCTGATCGACGATCCCAAGTCGCTGGACGTGTCGAAGCTCAAGCGCAAGAGCCTGTCGCTGCACTGGGAATTCATGTACACGCGGTCGATGTTCGAAACAGAGGACATGATCGAGCAGCACAACCTGCTCAACCGGGTTGCCGAGCTGATCGACGCCGGGACGCTGAAAACCACCTTTGGCGAGCACTTCGGCACCATCAATGCCGAAAATCTGCGCCGCGCTCATGCCCTGCTGGAAAGCGGCAAGGCCAAGGGCAAGGTCGTACTGGAAGGTTTCTGAGCCGTCTGAAGTCGAGGGTGTCAGTCACGCCCGGCGCGACTGACACCACCGCTTTGGCGATCAGGCGGTCTGGAGCGATGCGTCGCGCCGGGCCTGCGCACGTCGCGTCAGCACCGAGAGGCCCACGGTCAGCACGCCGCACAGGCTGATGACCAGCGCCATCGGTGTGGCCGTGCCGTCATGCAGCACGCCCACCAGACTGGCAGCGACGGCGGCAACGCTGAATTGCAGACAACCCAGCAACGCCGAGGCACTGCCCGCGCGCGCCCATTGGCCATTCATGGCGCAGGCCGACGCATTGGGGATGATGCAGCCCAGGCTTGCCACGCAGATGAACAGCGGCACCAGCAGTGGCCACAGCGCCTCGGTGCGCAGCCCGCTGATCGCCAGCAACACCAGCCCGGCAGCCAGATAAATCCAGACCGTGCGCGACAGCAAAAACGCCGGGCCGGTCTTGCGCAAGATACGCGCGTTGATCTGCGCCACCAGAATGAAGCCCGCCGCATTCATCCCGAACAGCCAGCCGTAGTGCTCGGCAGGCACGCCATACAGTTTGATGAACACAAACGGCGAGCCTGCGACGTAGGCGAACATCCCGGCCATGGCGATGCCGCCGGTCAGCGCGTGACCGATGAACACACCGTCCTTGAACAGATTGAGGTACTGGCCCAGCGCGCCGCTCAATGGCTGACGCGGCGTGGTGGCCGGCATGCTTTCCGGCAACCCCAGCGCAACCGCCGCCAGGCAGGCACCGCTGAACAGGGCGAGGCTGACGAAGATCGATTGCCAGCCAAAGGTACTGACCAGCACACCACCCAGCATCGGGGCCAGAATCGGTGCCAGGCCCATGACCAGCATCAGTTGCGAGAAGACCTTGGCCGACTCGACGGCGTTGCACTTGTCGCTGACGATGGCGCGTGACAAGACCATCCCGGCACAGCCGCCCAACGCCTGCACGAAGCGCGCGGCAATCAGCCATTCAAGACTCGGCGCAAAGGCGCAGGCGACCGAGGCAAGCATGAACAGGGTTACGCCGACCAGCAGCGGAATGCGCCGACCGAACCGGTCTGCCACCGGGCCATAGGCCAGTTGCCCCAGGGAAAGTCCCAGAAAGTAGGCCGCCAGGGTCAGTTGTACGTGTTTTTCATCGGTCCCGAAATACGAGGCCATGGCCGGAAAGCCAGGAAGATAGAAGTCGATGGCCAGAGGGCCGAAGGCGCTCAATGAGCCAAGGATAAGGATCGTTCGTAGATTCATCGGGTGTCCATTCACAGATGCAGAGCAACGGGCTAGTTTACCCGGCTTACCTTGCAGAGAACGACGAACGGGGGAATTAATTCAAAACTTTTCAATGTTTACAGACCGGGAGACCGCATCGATCTCCCGGGGCAGGGTCATGCCGGCTGTGCCTGATAACCCTCTTCGCTGATCAAACTGACAATCCGCTCGGGCGACAGGCTGCTTTGCACCTTGACCTGCTTGCTGGCCAGTTCGACCTGAACATCGGCACTCGGGTCGTCATGTTTGATGGCCTCGGTCACCGCGCGAACACAATGCCCGCAGGTCATGCCTTGAACGTTGAATAACTGCATGATGTCACTCCTTCAGTGATGAACAGCGAGCATCTTCAACCTTGTCATCATGGCAAGGTCAAGTTTCTGCCATTGCTGCCGGGCTGGCATTCGGCGTAATCGTGAGCCAAGCTGGGTTATCGACACCTCTATCGTCAGCCACATTTACATCAGGAGTATCAGCGATGCGCTGGTCAGCAGTCAGCCTCTTCAGCATTCTCGGTTTCCTGGCTATCACACCTGCCACTCAGGCGGCTCAGGACTACGGCATCCTGATCATTTCTCGAGAGCGCCTGGAAGTCGCGACTTCCTGCGAGATCGGCATCTACGTACAGGACCGTCTGGCCGGCAGGCTGTATCAGGAAGACTCGGTGTCCTTCAACCTGCCTGCCGGTGAAGTGTCGGTGCGATTGAGCACCCTGCGCGGCAATGTCGTGGGCTGTGAGCCCGGCATGGAAGCGCCGCGCAGCACCAAGATCCAGCTGCGTGCGGGGGATATTCTCAAGTACCGTATCGCCGCCGACCTGAACGGGATGTACCTCAAGAAAGCCGACCTCAACTATTGATTCGCGCTTGACCTTGCCCGTATGGCAAGGTTGATCCTTGCAGGTAGCCAGCCTCAGGGAGTGATTCACATGCAAGACACCACCACCTTCGACCTGCCGATCAGCGGCATGACCTGCGCCAGTTGCGCAGGTCGGGTCGAGCGTGCCCTGGCCAAAGTGCCGGGGGTCAACAGCGTGACGGTTAACCTGGCCAATGAACGTGCCCATGTAGACACCGCAGCGCACACCGATCCGCAAACCCTGATCGACGCCGTCAGCCGTGCCGGTTATAGCGCCACGCTGAACCAGGATCGTCACGCCGAAGCCGACCAGAAAGCCCGTCACCTGCACCACGAGCGCTGGGCCTTGCTGCTGGCCATCGTGCTGGCGCTACCTTTGATCCTGCCGATGCTGCTGACACCGCTGGGCGTGCACTGGATGCTGCCTGCGTGGGTGCAATTTGCGCTGGCGACGCCGGTGCAGTTCATCCTTGGCGCACGTTTTTACGTAGCCGCCTGGAAAGCCGTGCGCGCAGGTGCCGGCAATATGGACCTGCTGGTCGCGATCGGTACCAGCGCCGGCTACGGCCTGAGCGTCTATCAATGGCTGCACGCTGCGCCCGGAACGACGCCGCACCTGTATTTCGAAGCATCGGCGGTGGTGATCGCGCTGGTGCTGTTGGGCAAATACCTGGAAAGCCGCGCCAAGCGCCAGACCGCCAGTGCCATCCGCGCCCTCGAAGCGCTGCGCCCGGAGCGCGCCCTGCGGGTAGTCGATGGCCTCGAACAGGACGTCGCGATCAGCGCGCTGCAGCTCGATGATCGGGTGCTGGTCAAACCCGGCGAGCGCTTCCCGGTGGACGGCGAAGTGGTCGAAGGCCGCAGCCATGCCGACGAAGCGCTTATCACCGGTGAAAGCCTGCCGGTGGTCAAGCAACCGGGCGACAAGGTCACCGGCGGGGCAATCAATGGCGAAGGCCAATTGTTGATCAGGACCACCGCGCTGGGCGCGGAAACGGTGCTGGCGCGCATCATTCGTCTGGTCGAAGACGCTCAGGCAGGCAAAGCCCCGATCCAGAAGCTGGTGGATAAAGTCAGCCAGGTGTTCGTGCCCACCGTGCTGGTGATTGCCTTGTTCACACTGGCCGGCTGGCTGCTGGTCGGTGCCTCGCTGGAAGTCGCGCTGATCAATGCCGTTGCCGTACTGGTGATCGCCTGCCCTTGCTCCCTGGGCCTGGCGACGCCGACAGCGATCATGGCCGGGACCGGTGTGGCAGCGCGTTACGGCATTCTGATCAAGGACGCCGAGGCACTGGAACGGGCTCACGAGGTCGATGCCGTGGTGTTCGACAAGACCGGCACGCTGACTTCGGGCACGCCGCGTATCACTAACATGAGCGCGGTGCTGGGCAATGAAGAACACCTTCTGCAACTGGCGGGCGCGCTGCAACGCGGCAGTGAACACCCCTTGGCCAGAGCGGTGCTGGATGTCTGTCAGGAATGGCAACTCAAACCTGATGCCGCGCAAAACAGCCGCGTCCTGAGCGGTCGGGGCATCGCCGGCACCGTTGAGGGCCGTGAACTGGCGCTGGGCAATCGACGCTTGCTGGAGGACAGCGGCCTGCCGATGGGCGATCTGGCCGAGTCCGCACGCATCTGGGAAGCCGAGGGGCGCACGCTGTCCTGGCTGATCGAGCAGGCTCCGGAGCCGAAAGTGATCGGTATGTTCGCCTTCGGTGACACGCTCAAGCCTGGAACCGATCAGGCAATCAAAGCGCTGAATGCGCGCGGCATCAGCAGCCATCTGCTGACCGGCGATAACCGGGGCAGTGCTCAGGTGGTTGCCAGGGCATTGGGCATACACGATGTGCATGCCGAAGTATTGCCTGCCGACAAGGCAGCCACCGTCACTCAACTGAAAAGCTACCATGTGGTGGCGATGGTCGGTGACGGCATCAACGATGCTCCGGCGCTGGCGGCAGCGGATGTCGGTATCGCGATGGGCGGCGGGACCGATGTCGCCATGCATGCAGCGGGCATCACCCTGATGCGCGGCGACCCGCGACTGGTTCCGGCGGCTCTGGACATCAGCCGGAGGACCTACGCGAAAATCCGCCAGAACCTGTTCTGGGCGTTCGTCTACAACCTGATCGGCATTCCCCTCGCGGCACTGGGCTATCTCAATCCGGTATTGGCGGGCGCGGCGATGGCGCTGTCGAGCGTCAGCGTAGTGAGCAATGCGCTGCTGCTGAAAACCTGGAAACCCCGCGACCTGGAGGACGCACCATGAATATCGGTCAGGCGGCGAAAAGCAGTGGCTTGAGCGCGAAGATGATCCGCTATTACGAGTCCATCGGTTTGCTGCAAGCGGCCCATCGCAGCGACAGCGGCTATCGCCTGTACAACGCGGACGATCTGCACACGCTGGCGTTCATCAAGCGCTCAAGGGACCTGGGGTTTTCGCTGGAAGAGGTCGGCAAACTGCTGACTCTCTGGCAGGACCGCCAGCGAGCCAGCGCCGACGTCAAGGCACTGGCCCGCCAGCACATCGCCGAGCTGAACCGCAAAATCGACGAACTGGCGAGCCTGCGCGACACGCTTCAGGAACTGGTGGAACACTGCCACGGCGACGACCGCCCCGACTGCCCGATCCTCAAGGACCTGGCATCGGGCGGGTGTTGCTAGCCACTTCCACAAGGGTCTCACTGCATCCACTCGATGGAGCGCCTGCACGCACTCCCGTGGGAGCGAGCTTGCTAGCGAAAGGGCCGGTACAGCCTTCGAAAACAGTGCGCCTGATACATCGTCTTCGCGAGCAAGCTCGCTCCCACAAGGGTCTTACTGCATTCAATCGGCGGAGCGCCTGCCACACGCACTCCCTGTGGGAGCGAGCTTGCTCGCGAAAGGGCCGGTACAGGCTCCGAAAACAGCGCGCGTGATACATCGTCTTCGCGAGCAAGCTCGCTCCCACAGTGGTCTTACTTACTGCATCACTCGACGGAGCGCCTGCCACACGCACTCCCTGTGGGAGCGAGCTTGCTCGCGAAAGGGCCGGTACAGGCTCCGAAAACAGCGCGCCTGATCCATCGCCTTCGCGAGCAAGCTAGCTCCCACAAGGGGCTTACTGCATGCAATCGGCGGAGCGCCTGCCACACGCACTCACTGTGGGAGCGAGCTTGCTAGCGAAAGGGCCGGTACAGCCTTCGAAAACAGCGCGCCTGATCAATCGCCTTCGCGAGCGAGCTCGCTCCTACAGTGGTCTTACTTACTGCATCACTCGACGGAGCGCCTGCCACACGCACTCCCTGTGGGAGCGAGCTTGCTCGCGAAAGGGCCGGTACAGCCTTCGAAAACAGCGCGCCTGATCAATCGTCTTCGCGAGCAAGCTCGCTCCCACAGTGGTCTTACTTACTGCATCACTCGACGGAGCGCCTGCCACACGCACTCCCTGTGGGAGCGAGCTTGCTCGCGAAAGGGCCTTACTGCATCCACGGCGGCGGTGGCTCTTCGGTGGATTTGCTCGGTGGCGCGTCGTCTGCCGCACGAGCTGCCTGGCGGCGGGCTTCGTCGAGGCGGGCGGCTTCGATTTCGCGCAGTACGCCGCCCACATCGGCTTCGTCCTCAGGCTCATCGAATTCACCGGTCAGCACCGTGGCGGGCGACAAGGTGCCTGCCTCGTAGTACGACCACATCTCCTTGGCGTATTTGGTCTTTCTGAGCTCCGGCGCGAAGCGGCCGAAGTACAGCGCCATGTTGCCGACGTCGCGCTCCAGCATGCTGAACGCGTGGTTATTGCCCGCGGCATCGACCGCTTGCGGCAAGTCGATGATGACAGGGCCGGACGGCGCCAGCAGCACGTTGAACTCGGACAGGTCACCGTGCACCAGACCGGCACACAGCATCAGCACGATCTGCTCGATCAGGAATGCGTGATACTCGCGCGCCTGATCCGGCTCCAGCACGACGTCGTTCAGACGCGGCGCTGCATCGCCATACTCGTCAGCTACCAGTTCCATGAGCAGCACGCCTTCCAGGAAGTCGTACGGCTTGGGCACCCGGACACCTGCGCCGGCCAGACGAAACAGCGCAGCCACTTCGGCATTCTGCCAAGCGTCTTCGGTTTCCTTGCGCCCGAACTTCGAGCCCTTGGCCATGGCGCGGGCCTGACGGCTGTTGCGTACCTTGCGACCTTCCTGATACTCGGCCGCCTGACGGAAACTGCGTTTGTTAGCCTCCTTGTAAACCTTGGCACACCGCAGCTCATTGCCGCAACGCACCACATAAACAGCTGCCTCTTTACCACTCATGAGCGGGCGCAGCACCTCGTCGACCAGACCGTCTTCGATCAGGGGTTCAATGCGTTTAGGAGTTTTCATCAGCTTTTATTGTGGGTCCTTTGTTGCCAGATACGCGATTGTTGCCGTTATACGGCAATCCTCCGCCAGCGAGTAGGGGTAACCCCCTGTGGATTGAAAGGTTTTTTAAGAAAAAACCACGCAATCCCCCGGTTTAAAGCACCTTTCGTGCCGTACAGCCGGTGAAAGATATTCCGGGACAAAACATGTAAAAGCAGAAAAAACAGCGTTAGATGCACTCGTTAGTGCACAAGGCATCCACGCCTTACTTGAACAAGTCACCGGGGGTGTGGCCGAACAAACCCTTGAAGGCTGCGATGAACGCTGACGTCGAGTCATAACCGCAGGCCAGCGCGGTCCGCGTCACACTGGCGCCCTCTTCCAGTGCAGACAGCGAAGACAGCAGCCGTGCCCGCTGCCGCCAGCCACGAAAGCTCAATCCGGTTTCGCGCTGAAACAGGCGCATCAGGGTCTTCTCGGAGGTCCCGAGGCGGGCGGCCCAGTCGTGCAGGGTGATCAAGCGCCCCGGCTCTTCGATCAACTCATTGCACAGCCCCAGCAAACGCGGATGACGTGGCAACGGCAGTGAAAAACCCACTTCGGGCAGTTGCGCCAGTTGATCCAGCAGCACCTGCACCAGCCGCGCCTCATGGCTGTCCTGCTCGGGATAATCCACGGGCAACAGGCAGAAGCTCTTGATCAGCTCGCGGGCCAGTGGCGTGACTTCCAGTACCCTGCAGCGCTGCGGTGCCCACCCCGAATCTGCCGTGCGAATGTACAGGCTGCGCATTTCGGCGCGCATCGAGGTCACCACCTCATGCTCGAGCCCGGCAGGCACCCAGACGCCCCACTGCGGCGGCGCAAAGAAACTGCCCTCGGCGGTATGCACACCCAGAACCCCGCTGATCGCGTAGGAAAACTGCACCCAGTCGTGGCGATGGGGCGGCGTCCAGGAACCGGCGCTGAGGCTTTCGGCACGGGCATACAGCGGGCGCGGCAGGCCGGACAAGGCCGGTATCTGCCGTTCGCCTGTGAGCTGTCGCTGATTGATCTGTCCGTTACTCGGCATCTTATGGCCTTATGTCGCAAGACGGCTATGGAGCAACAGAGTAGCCTGCACGCCTCTCTGTTTACAAAAATTCTCCGGCCCCCTATGCAATCACTCAAACACTTCAAGCGCGTCGCCACCGACTGGTTCCTCTGGGGCATGGTGCTGGCGACGGTACTCGCCTATTTCTTCCCGCGTTTCGGGGCTACCGGCGGCAGCATGCACGCTGAGTACGTCATCAAGGTCGGCGTGTTCGTAGTGTTCTTTCTGCATGGCGTGAATCTGTCCAGCGAGCAGATCAAGAAAGGCCTGACCAACTGGCGCTTGCACGTGATGATCCAGGTCTTCACCTTCGTGGTGTTCCCGCTGATCTGGCTGGCGTGCAACAAGCTGCTGGGCTCGCAGGTGCCAGCGCCGCTGATGCTGGGCTTCCTCTACCTGTGCGCCCTGCCCTCGACCATTTCCTCCTCTGTGGCGCTGACCGGCAGCGCAGGCGGCAATGTCCCGGCAGCGATTCTCAATGCCAGCATGTCCAGTGTCATCGGGATTTTCATCACCCCGTGGCTGGTCAGCCTGGTGGTCGGCACCGGCGCTGGCGGGATCGATCTGGGCGATACGCTGCTCGACCTGTGCGCCATGCTCCTGCTGCCACTGGTGCTTGGCCAGTTAATGCGGCCGCTGCTGGGCAAGTTCTTCGCCCGTCACAAGAAATACACCAACCTGATCGACAAGCTGGTGATTCTGCTGCTGGTGTATGCGGCGTTCTGCAACTCGATGATCTCCGGCATGTGGCAAAGCCAGGGCAACAGCGTGATCCTGACCGCGTTCATCGGCACCGCGCTGCTGCTGGCGGTGATCCTGTTGATGACCACCCGCACGGCGCGGGTGCTCAAGTTCGATCATGCCGACAAGGTCGCGGCGGTGTTCTGCGCCACCAAGAAGTCCCTTGCTGCAGGCGCGCCGATGGCTGCGCTGATTTTCGGCAGCAATCCGGGGCTTGGCCTGATTCTGTTGCCGATCATGATCTACCACCCGATGCAGCTGATCGTGTGCTCGATCATCGCCGAGAGCTACGCCAGTCGTCATCGCCAGCAGCTTTCGGCCGCCGCCCTGGAAGAAGCTCGCGCCGCGTGATTGCGGCTTACATCAGCGCGTCATCATCCAGCGTGACGCGCGCGTAGAAGACGATCGCCACGGTGGGGATCAGTGCGGAATAACCCGGTCGCAGCGCAGTGCCGAAGTGCGTCAACAAGCGTTGCACCGGGGCCTGGCGAATTGCACCGAGCAAGCCCTTGACCGCGACGGGCGCCTCGTCGGGCTGCGCGGTCTTGAAAAACGCCGCCACGGTCAGGCGCTCGGCCAGTGCATCGACATGCGCGGCATAGATATCCCAGCTCATCGCGCGGACACTGGCACGCGGCATCTGCACCAGCGGGTGCGCGCTGTTGAACGCATGGCGAAAGAACGTTCTGAGCAGCAGCTCTTCCACTTCGACCACCGTCGCGCACTGGTGCAGCGCATCGCCCAGACCGTATTGCCGCGCCAGCATGCCCAGCACTCGCGTATAGGGCACGCCACGACGCCGGGCGGCATTGATCAGAAAGTGCCCGGCGACCAGCTGGAATTCGCGCACGAAGGCGTAAGTGCGGTCCGCTTCAGTGGCCTTGAGTCGCGTCCAGCGGCTGCTACGCAAATGCGTGATGGCCGCCTCCAGCACGTAGTCCGGCGAACGGGCCAGAACGCTGTGCAGCCAGACGTCCTGCAGGACCGGGTCGCGAGTCATTGTCGGTAGCACCGCAACGCCGGTTTCCAGCCCTTCACAGCCACTGAAGCGAGTGGCAATCAATACTTCCTGCAAGCGCTGCCAGTAATGGTGATGGCGATAACCTCGCATGCGCACATTCTCGAAGTGTTCGACCGGCGTACGTCCCAGGCTCTTTTCGCCCAGATTCAGCAACAGCACATGATCTTCCGTGGAGTACGCATTGATCAGCCGTCCGCTGATTTTCTGCTTGAGCCGCTCGGCCTCGGCAGCATCAATGCGTACGGCAGCGGCCATCAGCAATACGTCGCCCACCACCAGCCCGTGTTCGGGTGTCTGCTGCAGCTCCTTGAGCGCGCTGACCAGCAGCCGGCCGCCCAGTGAATGGCCGATCAGATTGACCTGCCTGACGTCGGGATGATGTTCGAACAGGTAGCGATCCAGCTGCGCCAACAGCACCTTGCCCATGTCGCGGGCACGGTTGCGGATACGCGCAAAATGAACGACCCGGTCCCCTGCCAGCGCCGCCGCGCCCGCGAGCGGGTGCACACGGGCAGCCGCCATCAGCAGGCCACGGGAACGGTTGTCCATCTGGGTGAAATGGCTGGATGGCCAGAACGCCAGAATGTTCACACTCTGGCGCAAGGCGCCGGGGATGCTGTTGGCCAACAGGCGTCGGTCATCCAGATCATGCCCTGACGAGTAGCCGTGAATGAAGACGTTGGCGACCTCGCCCGAGGTCTTGGGCAGGGTCAGAAACTTGAAATGATTTTCCACGTTGTCCTGTCACACATGGGCGGATTGCACGCTCAATTGCTGGCGATGAAGCGCTTGGCGATCAGTACGATCAGTCGCAGGCAGAACATGATACCGGTCACCGCGATGACCCATTTGGCCACCAGCAGGAAATAAACCTCTATTTCATCGGAGACCAGCCCCACCAGCAAGCCCATCCCGCCGATCAGCAAACCGATCAGCATCAGCCCGATATAAGGCCTCAGCCAGCGAGTACGCGCGCCTTTGTCGAACAGATAGAACACGGTGCCGATCAGAATCAGCAGTACCGATACGCCAATAATGAACCCCATGCCTTACCTCAACGTTACAGGCCAATAATGCTGATTGATCATCCCACGCACGGGTGTGACACGGAGCGCCACGACATGCATCCCCACGCAGGAGCGTGAGGAACGATAGTCGTCAGGTAGACCGCGATAGTGCCCATGCTCTGCGTAAGTCAGTTGTGGATTATGCCCATGACCCCAGCATTTGCCTAACGCTCCAGAATCGCCGTCACGCCTTGGCCGCCTGCGGCACAGATGGAAATCAATCCACGTCCGCTGCCTGCCGCATCCAGCAGCTTGGCCAGATTGGCGACGATGCGGCCTCCGGTCGCCGCAAACGGATGGCCGGCAGCCAGTGAGCCGCCCTTGACGTTCAGTCTGCTGCGATCAATCGACCCCAGCGGCGCGTCCAGCCCCAGACGGGTCTTGCAGTAGTCAGCGTCTTCCCAGGCCTTGAGGGTGCACAGCACCTGCGCGGCGAAGGCTTCATGGATTTCGTAGTAATCGAAGTCCTGAAGGGTCAGGCCATTGCGGGCCAGCAGACGCGGAACAGCGTAGACCGGCGCCATCAGCAGCCCTTCTGCACCGTTGACGAAATCCACCGCTGCGGCCTCGCCGTCGCGCCAGTAGGCCAGCACCGGCAGGCCCCGCTCGCGAGCCCACTCCTCGCTGGCCAGCAACACCACCGACGCGCCATCGGTCAGCGGTGTCGAATTGCCCGCCGACAAGGTGCCCTTGGCGCTGCGCTCGAACGCGGGCTTGAGGCTGGCCAGTTTTTCAAGCGTCAGGTCCGGGCGCAGGTTGTTGTCACGGATCAGCCCCAGATACGGCGTCATCAAATCATCCTGCCAGCCCTCGGCACAGGCCGCGGCCATTTTCAGATGGCTCTCGAGCGCCAGTTGATCCTGCGGCCCGCGCTCTATGCCCCAGGTCTGCGCCATCAGCTCGCAATGCTGGCCCATCGACAAGCGCGTACGCGGCTCGCCGTTACGCGGCAGCTCCGGTTTGAGGTGGTGTGGACGCAACTGCATCAGGGCCTTGAGCTTGTCACCGGGCGTCTTGCTGCGGTTTACCTGCAGCAGGATCTTGCGCAGCCCCTCGTTGACGCCGATCGGCGCATCGGACGTGGTGTCCACGCCGCCGGCAATGCCGCACTCGATCTGCCCCAGAGCGATCTTGTTGGCCACCAGCAACGCCGCTTCCAGCCCCGTACCGCACGCTTGCTGAATGTCGTAGGCCGGGGTCTGTGCCGAGAGCCGCGAGCCGAGCACGCATTCGCGGGTCAGGTTGAAGTCTCTGGAGTGCTTGAGCACCGCGCCCGTCACCACCTCGCCCATGCGCAGCCCATGCAGATTGAAGCGCTCGATCAGCCCTTCCAGAGCAGCCGTGAGCATGTCCTGATTGCTGGCCTTGGCATAAGGGCCATTGGAGCGCGCGAACGGAATGCGGTTACCGCCGACGATGGCGACCCGACGAGGATGCGTCATGGAAAACTCCCTTTCTTCAAGCGAATGAATGAGCCGTGTCGATCGCAAGAACAAACGTCATGCCACCGTGGTCCATTCCTTTGAACCCCGACTTCAGGAGAGTGTTCCATGCCGTCAGATCGCTATATTGATTTCGCCAACTCCGACATGGGTCGGCGCCTGGTGAAGGCCGTCGGTCTGCCCGCCCCCACTCACCTGGAGCGCTGGCAGGCCGGACGTCTGCGCCCCGTCGAAGGGACCTTGCTGATCAGCGCAGGACCGCTGGGCGATCAGGTCCGCCAGTTCGCCAGCCGTCTGACCGACTCGCTGTACAGCTTCGGCAGCGACATGCCCGGCGCCACCACGTGGGTGTCCAACCAGGGTCCGCGCCTTAAGGCAGTGGTTTTCGACGCCAGCCAGATCCTGCGCACCGATCAGCTCAGGCAGTTGCGGGACTTCTTTCAGCCGCTGCTGCGCAATCTCGATCACTGCGCGCATGTGGTCATTCTCGGCAAGGCACCCGAGACACTCACTGATCCGCTGGCGGCCAGCACTCAACAGGCCATCGAAGGCTTCAGCCGCTCGCTGGCCAAGGAAGTGCGCAATGGCGCAACGGTCAAGTTGCTGCAGGTGGATGACGACGCGCAGGATCAACTGGAGGGCGCCCTGCGCTTCTTCCTCACGCCCAAGGCTGCGTTCATCTCCGGCCAGTTCGTCCACCTCAGTGCCTGCCCGAGCAAGGTGCAGGACTGGACCCGCCCGCTGGCCGGGCTCAAGGCAGTAGTGACGGGCGCTGCACGCGGCATAGGCGCGTCAATCGCCGAAACCCTGACCCGTGATGGCGCGCAGGTCATTCTGCTGGATGTACCGCAGACCAAGAACGAGCTGGAAGCACTCGCCTCACGGCTTGGCGGTCAGGCCCTGGCGCTGGATATCTGCGCGGCGGATGCCCCGGCGCAGTTGCTCGAACACCTGCCCGACGGCGTCGACATACTGGTGCACAACGCCGGCATCACGCGCGACAAGACGCTGGTCAACATGCCGGAAGATTTCTGGGACTCGGTACTGGCGGTCAACCTCAATGCGCCACAAGTGCTGACTCAAATACTGCTCGATGCGGGAGCCCTGAAGGATAACGCGCGGATCGTGCTCATGGCCTCGATCAGCGGTATCGCCGGTAACCGCGGGCAAACCAACTACACCACCAGCAAGGCCGGTCTGATCGGTTTTGCACGGGCCATGGCCCCCGGGCTCAAGTCACGCGGCATCAGCATCAACGCCGTCGCGCCGGGCTTCATCGAAACGAAAATGACCGCGCACATGCCGTTCACCCTGCGTGAAGCCGGGCGGCGCATGAGTTCGCTGGGTCAGGGCGGCTCGCCACAGGACGTTGCCGAAGCGGTGGCGTGGTTCAGCCAGCCGGGCAGCGGCGCGGTGAGCGGTCAGGTTCTACGTGTATGTGGTCAAAACGTGATCGGGGCTTAAGCACCCGCATCGAATTCAAGGAGATGGATGATGACGGCTCACTGGCGCTACCTCAATTCCCTGCAGCCCCTGTCCAACCTGTTCATCCAGGCAGCGCTCAGGCGCAAGGTCACCGGGATGCAGCTACCCGATCTGGGCTTGCGCAGCTGGATTGCGGTCGATACCGACAAGCTTGAAGCGTACCGCAAAGTGTGCGGATTCGAAGAGAGCAGCCTGCTGCCTCCGACCTATCCGCACGTGCTGGCATTTCCGCTGCAAATGCAATTGATGACCTCCGAGGACTTTCCGTTTCCTCTGCTGGGGCTGATTCACCTCGCCAATCGCACCCGCACGCATCGCCCACTGGGCGGTGTGAGCCAGTTGTACATCAGCGTTCAGGCTACCGATCTGCGCCCGCATGCCAAGGGGGCGACGTTCACCCTGGTCACCCAGGCCGAAGACGGCATGGGGCTGTTGTGGGAAGAAGAAAGCACCCTGCTGTGCACCGCCGTGCACCTGGAAGACAGCCCGGTGAGCTATCCCGAAGCCGCGCCGCTGCCGCTCAGCGAGCTGCAAGGCTGGCGGGCAACGGCGCAGATAGGCCGTGAGTACGCCAAGGTGTCGGGCGACTACAACCCGATTCACCTCAGCGCCCCCAGCGCCAGGCTGTTCGGTTTTCCACGCGCCATCGCCCACGGCATGTGGCTCAAGGCCCGGGCGCTCGCGGCGCTGGGCGAGCATTTGCCGGCCTCGAATGTCGAGATCAGCGTGCAGTTCCAGAAGCCTGTACGCCTGCCTGCCGACGTGACGCTGTCGGCCAGTGCCGCCGGCTCGCAGGGCCAGTTCCGTGTCGAAGGCCAGGAAGGCATCGTGCATATGGTCGGTAGCTGGCAGCCTGTCAGCGAGTGACGCACAGCCGGATGAACACCTCTGACGGGAGCCCTGCTCCCATCAACGGCTGAACAAACCTCAACGCCCACTTGCCTGGCGACCCGTTCCCCCTGAAGCTATGCGTCTTCAGGAGAGCATGATGAACCTCGACGAGTTGACCCAACGCCTGCACCGCATCCGCGACCAGAATGACTGGAAACAATTTCACAGCCCGAAAAACCTGGCCATGGCTGCCAGTGTGGAGATGGCCGAGCTGGTGGAAATATTCCAGTGGCTGCGCGAAGACCAGTCCCGCGAGCTGCCTGCCGCCCAGTTGGAGCACGCCGGCCAGGAAATCGGCGACATCGTCCTCTACCTGTTGCTGCTGTGCAGCGAACTGGGCCTGGACATGGACACGGTGGTGCGTAACAAGCTGGCTGACAGCGAGCGGAGATTTGCCAAGTGAGTGATCGGCATTTCGACCAGCTGGCGACCCGCTTTGCGGAAAAGATCTATGGCGGTGCCAAGGGTGCCATTCGTCTGGCAGTACTGCAGGCCGACCTGACCGAGACCCTGCCGGCGCGACCGCTTCGTGTACTGGATATCGGCGCCGGGCTGGGCCACATGTCGTTATGGCTGGCCGAACAGGGTCATCAGGTGACCCTCGCCGAACCCGCCGAGCCGATGCTCGAAGGCGCACGTCAGCGCTTCGCCGATGCCGGACAGACGGCAACCTTCATTCAGGCCCCGTGGCAGGCGCTGCCCGAGTTACTGAGCGACACTTATGATCTGGTGCTGTGCCACGCCGTGCTGGAATGGCTGGCCGAGCCGCACAGCATCCTCCCGGTGCTGCGCCGGCTGACCAAGGACGATGGCTGGCTGTCGCTGGCGTTTTACAACCGCGATGCCTTGGTCTATCGCAACCTGCTGAAGGGCCATTTCCGCAAGATGCGCAAAAATGACATGGCCGGAGAAAAACAGAGCCTCACGCCCCAGCAACCGCTCGACCCCCGGGAACTGGCGGCGCAACTTGAAGGCCTGTGGCAAGTCGAAACGCGTAGCGGGGTGCGGGTATTTCACGATTACATGCCGGTTGAATTCCAGGCTCGGGCCGAGCTGACGGATCTGCTGGAAATGGAACTGGCGCATCGGCGTCATCCAGCCTTTGCCGGGCTGGGTCGATACCTTCACTGGATGTGCCGTCCGGTCTGACATCACTGCGGAGCCCACCATGAAACACCGTTCTGCCTTGTTTGCCGTGCTGCTGGGAACCGCTCTGCTCGGGATCAGCGCCTGCCAGAGCGACAACCCGTATGTCGCCAGTTCTCTGCCCATGCCTCCCGCCCCCGCGCAGGCGGCAAGAACGCTGGACATGAGCGCCTACCCTGCGCCGCCGCGTGACTATGGGCGTTATCGGTCCTGGGGCTGGCTCAATGGTCAGCTGCCGCCCGGTACCGCATGGGTGGATTCGGCGCAGGTGGTCGAAGCCGTGAGCAACGGCCTGGACCAGCGTGGCTTGCGACCGGCTCGCGGCAATCAGCCGGCCGACCTGTACGTCGCTGCCACGACCCGGCAGGAAACGCGGCTGCGCCAGGTGCGTGAAGATTACGATCCCTACTACGGGGGCGGCATGGGCTATGGCCGCTACGATGGCTACCGGCCCGGTTATGGCGGCTACGCCAGTGTGCCGGTGGTGCGCACCTATCAGGAAAAGGTCATGGTGGTGCAGATCAACCTGATTGACGCGCGCAGTGGCCAGCCGGTATGGAGCGCCAGTGCCGATGCGCGCGCCAGCAACAATCTGGCCGACCGCAGCAGTGCATTGCGGCAGGCCGTGCAACAGGCTCTGGCGGCCTACCCGCCTTCGTAACCCTTTCGGAGAACTGCCATGTTTCGCCGTATCGTTCTGCTGACCTGTGCCATGTTGCTGACGGCCTGTCAGAGCAACTCGATCAATCGCGACTTCGATGCCCGGCGGGATTTCGGCGGCTATCGCAGCTGGAGCTGGAAGGAGCCCGCCGTTCAGTATCAGCCCGACAATGATCCACGGCTCAAGAGCGACCTGACCGAGCAGCGCCTTCGCCAGTCGATCGGCGAGCAACTGGACCAGCGTGGATTACGCATGGCCGCAGCCGGCGCCCGGGCTGATTTGAAAGTGCAGGCTTGGCTGATCGTCGAAAACCGTCAGCAGACGGTCAGCACCAACTATGGCGGGGGCTGGAGCCCCTGGGGCGGTTATGGCTACTGGAACGGGCCGATGAACACCGAAACCCGCAGCGTCGACTACAAGGTCGGCACCGTGCAGATCGATATGTTCGACGGCAAGGACGGCAAGCTGGTCTGGCGTGGCAGCACCGAGCGCATCCTCAATGACAACGCCGGCAGCCCGTCCGAACGCGATCAGGCCATGCGCACCACGGTGGCGAAAATTCTGGAGCAGTATCCACCGAGCTAACCGCGACAGACGTGCCGATGCTCTGCGTCGGCATGGCGTTCCAGACGCTCTGCTACCCTGCGCAATGAACAGCGCGATCCGGGCTCAGGCCTGCAGATCGCCCTGCATTTCATCGAGCAATTCCTGAATCGCGTCGAGACGCTCTTCGGGGTCGTCGATTTCCAGCAGTTCCACTTTGTCTTTTTCGGTGAACGGCAGCAGATAGGCAAGCTGGTTGGACAAGGCGTATTGCCCACCGGCAGACACACCCATGTTCAAGGAAGCCACCATTGGATGCTCGGCCAGCGCTTCGAGCAGGGCCACAAGGTCGGCGTCTTCCTCCTGCAGCGGGCGCTCCACGGGCTCTTCAAGCCACTCGACCTCGGCCACCAGCAGTTGATCGCGCTGAACCTCAGTGGCGACAACCCGGAAGCGACGCCCCCCGACCACACGAATGCCCAGCAAGCCGTTCTCCTGCTGCTGAAAATCCATGACCAGCGCTTCGCAGCCGATCAACGAATGGCCGTCCGGCGCGGAGCCAACTTCACTTCCCTCGGTGATACACACCACACCGAACCCTTCCCCCTGCTTCATGCAGCGGCCGATCATGTCCAGGTAACGGGCTTCAAACAGCTGCAGATCAAGCACGCACCCTGGAAACAGCACAGCATTCAGCGGAAACAATGGCAGCGTCATAGAAAAGCCTCCTTTTAAATGGCCAGCGACATTGCCAGCGGCAGGAACAACGCCGTCGCAACGCCCATCAGACTCATTGCCAACGCAGCAAAAGCCCCCGTTTCTTCCCCCTCCTGCAATGCCACGGATGTGCCTACCGCATGCGCGGTAAGCCCCAGCGCCATGCCTCGGGCAGCAGGATTGTCCACCCCGATCAGTGACAGCAGACCGGGGCCGAAAATGGCACCGAATACGCCAGTAATCAACACAAAAACAGCCGCCAGGGCGGCAACCCCGCCGATCTGCTCGGCGACCAGCATGGCGATGGGCGATGTCACTGATTTGGGCGCCATGGTCATCAGAATCATGTGGTCGGCACCGAACAGCACCCCGAACCCCACGCACAAACCGGTGGCAAACACCCCGCCGATTACCAGCGTAGTCAAGACCGGCCAGAACAACTGGCGGATCCGTCGCATATTCAAATAGAGCGGGACCGCCAGCGCAACGGTTGCAGGCCCCAGCAGCGTGCCCAGAATCTCGGTGCTTTTGCGGTACTCGGTGTATTCAAGGTCGCAGAACAGCACGATCCCGATCACCACCACCATCGAGACCAGCACAGGCTGCAGAAACAGCCAGCGGGTTCTTTCATAGGCGGCCATCGCCAATTGGTAGGCACTCAGGGTGATCGCGATGCCGAAAAGCGGGTGATGAATCACCGACAGCCATGCACCGTGCCAGTCAAGACTCATGGCAACTCCCGGCGCTGGGCCTGACGCTTGATCAATGACTGCATCAGCCAGCCGACAAAGACCACGGAAATCATCAGCGACAGGGTCAGGGTGCCAAAGATCGCCCAGAAGTCTTCGGCAATGGCCGACGCGTACACCATCACCCCGACCGCAGGCGGCACCAGCAGCAACGGCAGATAGCGCAGCAGACTGCTGGCCGCCATGCTGATCGGCTCGCTGACTTCACCGCGCCACATCAAATACGCCATAAGCAGCACAAGGCCGATGATCGGCCCTGGCAAAATCGACAGAAACAGGTGGTTGAGCGCGGTCCCCAGCAGTTGGAACAGCACCAGCCATGTCAAACCCCTTAACAGCATGAAGACTCCAGCAGATAAACGAACCCGGCGAACGATCGGCGTCATTATAAACACGCTGCGCCAGAGGTCATGAGTGGGTATTCGCATTGCTGCAGTTGCTTGACCGGCCAGCTCCCCTCTGCTGATCTGGTGATTCGCCTGCACGCATTGGCTGCTGCGGGCAGTGGCCGTTCAGTACACCCTCATCAGACAAGGAGAGCAGTATGCCTTCTGTACCCGTCACAGAACTCAGGCAGTACATCGGCAAGGACGCAGGCTATTCAGACTGGCTGACTATCGACCAGCAGCGTATCAACCTGTTCGCCGACGCCACAGGGGATTTCCAGTTCATCCATGTCGACCCGGTCAAAGCGGCGCAGACGCCGTTCGGCGCGACCATCGCACATGGCTTCCTGTCGTTGTCGCTGATTCCCAAGCTCATGGAGGGCATCATGGTACTGCCCGAAGGCTTGAAGATGGCGGTCAATTACGGGATGGACAGTGTGCGCTTCGTTCAACCGGTGACGGTCAACTCGCGGGTGCGTCTCAAGGTCCAGCTGACCGACGTGAGCGAGAAAAAACCCGGCCAGTGGTTGCTCAAGGCAACGGCCACGCTGGAGATCGAAGGTCAGGAAAAACCCGCTTTTGTGGCCGAACCTTTAACGTTGTGTTTCGTATAAAGCGTTTAAAACATGAAACAGTCGTAACAGACTGTTTCATCCCGTTGACTCGCTGCGGCATACTCCCCTGCGGTCGTGCCCCCTAACATCTGCTCAAGCGGAGCCGGGCTCGCCCCTGAATCATTCTTCCGGGATCTCACATGCGCGCGCTCGCTCCATTGGCTTTGACACTCTTGATCGCAGGCTGCGGTGATGGCGAATCAATTTTGCCACCCGACGGTCGCCTGCCCGACGGCGGACGCTACCGGGGCGATCTGGTCAACGGCGTCCTGCAGGGCCAGGGCCGCATCGATTACCCCAACGGCAGCTGGTTCGCAGGTCAGTTCGAAAACGGCCTGCGGCAGGGTCAGGGCGAATGGCACGCCAGCAATGGCGACGTCTACAAGGGCGGCTTCGAGCAAGGTCTGTTCAATGGCCAGGGCCGACTGACCACCCGCGCTGGCGCGAGTTATGTCGGCAGCTTCAAACTTGGCATGCGGGACGGTGAAGGCACCCAGAAAGACAAGGGCGTGCTTTATCGTGGCCAGTTCAAGGCCGGTGTATACGACGGCCCCGGTCGCCTGGAACTGGAAGACGGCAGCCAGCATCAAGGCATGTTCGCCAATGGCAAGGCCAACGGCGAGGGGTCGCGGAGTGACGCCAGTGGCAACCAGTACAGTGGCAACTTCATCGACGGTCAATTGCAGGGCACCGGCAGCTTCACCAGTGCTGAAGGCGATCAATACGTCGGCAATTTCCGCAACGGCCAGCTGGACGGCAAGGGGCGCTATGAAAACAGCGACGGTGACGTCTGGAGCGGTGAGTTCAAGGAAGGCGCGCTGACCGGCAAAGGCGAGTTGATCGGCTCTGACGGCAGCCGCTACCAGGGTGATTTCGACAACTGGCGCTTCATGGGTCAGGGCCAGTTGCTGTTGGCCGATGGCAGCCGCTACATCGGCCAGTTCGCCGATGACACCTACCAGGGCGATGGCGTGCTGATTTCTCCGGATGGCAAGGAGCAGCGCGGCATCTGGGCCAACGGCGAGCGAATCCGTGATGCCAAAGGCAAATTGCTCCCGGACCCACTCGAAGCCGGGCTGCTGGTCCAGGGTTCGCTGCTGGACAAGGCACTGGCAGCAGTGCCGGCGTCGACACCGGCCACCGAGCTGTACACGCTGGTCATAGGTGGCGACGGCAAGCAGAGCGTGTTCATGCGCGAAGCGGACTACGTGAGCAATCTGCTCAAGTCGCGCTTCGGTGCCGTCGGGCAAGTCAGCCTGGTCAATCATCGCGATCACATGGATGACCGGCCGATGGCGACGCGTGAAACCATCACCCGCGCAGTGCAGACACTCGCCCAGCGCACCGGCCCGGAAGACCTGGTGTTCATTTATCTGACCAGCCACGGCACTCAGGATCATGAACTGGTGCTCGACCAGCCGCGCCTGTCGCTGGCAGACCTGCCCGCCGACGCATTGGCCGCGGCCCTCGCGCCACTGAAGAATCGTGACAAGGTTGTGGTGATTTCAGCCTGTTATTCCGGCGGCTTCATTCCCGACCTGAAAGATGAACGCACGCTGATCATGACCGCCTAGCGCGCCGACCGCGTCTCGTTCGGCTGCTCGGAAGAGGCCGACTTCACTTATTTTGGCGATGCACTATTTGCCAGGGCATTGGTCGAAACCGATGACCTGCAACACGCTTTCAACGAAGCGAAGGCCTATGTTGCGCAACGTGAGACCGAAGACAACTTCGAGGCCTCCGAACCGCAGATATGGGCACCCAAAGGAGTCCTGGCGCGCTGGCAGCAGTTGCGCAAGAGCCAGGCCGAACGCGCGTTGAGCACGGCGTTGAACCGCACGGAAGCGAAGACTTCGACTAGCCGCTAGGCTTAGCAGTATCAAGGAGAACGATATGTACCTGACGCCGCAACACATCCTGCTCGCAGGAGCCACGGGCCTTACAGGCGAGCATTTGCTGGACCGGCTGCTCAGCGAGCCGACCGTCACCCGCGTGCTGGCACCGACGCGCAAGCCGCTGGCCGAACACTCGCACCTGGAAAATCCGGTCGGCGAGCTGGCGACGCTGCTGCCAACGCTGTCTGGCCGGGTGGACATCGCATTCTGCTGCCTGGGCACCACGATCAAACAGGCGGGCTCGCAGGACGCCTTCAAGGCGGTCGATCTGGACATGGTCACAGCGTTCGCCAGCCGCGCCCGCGAGCTCGGCGCTCGCCATTTGCTGGTGATCAGCGCAGTCGGCGCAGATCCGCAGTCCAGCACCTTCTACAACCGCGTCAAAGGCGAAATGGAACAGGCGCTTCGTGCCCAGGGCTGGCCGCAACTGACCATCGCCCGCCCTTCCCTGCTGGTGGGCAGCCGTCCTGAAACCCGTTGGGTCGAGCAACTGGCGGCACCTATCGCCAAACTGATCCCCGGCAAATACGGCGCCATCGAAGCCTGCCACCTGGCCCGCGCCCTGTGGCGGCTGGCGCTGGAAGAGCAGAACGGCGAACGGATCGTCGAATCGGATGAGCTGCGCAAGCTGGGCAAGTAGGTTCGCCGAGGCTCAGCGATGATCGTCCCCACGCTCCGCGCTCATCTTTAAACACAAGTCCGATTTTGATTCTGGCCGGAGGCCGTAGGAGCGAACCGGGCGACGCTTCGCTTGTTCGCGAATGCGATGTTTCAGACGGTACATTTTCGGCGATCATACCGCCCCTTTCGCGAACAAGCGATGCGTCGCCCGGCTTGCTCCTACGGCCTGCGGCCAGAATCAAAAGCAGATTTGTATATAACGATCAGCTCCGCATGGGAATGATCTGCGTCACATTAAAGCCCGCCCGTAGCCTGAACCCCCAGTCCCGCGGCCGTCAGCAATGACAGTGGCAGCAGCAGGGTGTCGAGCAGCGCACTGCCCGGCAGGTCAAGGCCAGGGTAGCTGGGAGCTTGTGCACCGAATCGGTCGGCGGCACAGCAACCACCCTGCAGCGCATACATATTCAAGCGCGTACCGGCATACACCACCGGCGCGCCCGGTTTGGCCGCATTGAGCGTGCGTGCCGTTGCGCAGCCGGTCAGCGCCAGCGCAAGCGCGACCAGCAGCAGCTTATTCATCGCTGCCAATATGGTGTTCGCCCCAGCGCGGCAGCATGTCCTGAGGGATATTCAGCAGATTGAGGATCCGCGCAACGACAAAGTCCACCAGGTCGTCGATGGTCTGCGGCTGGTGATAAAAGCCGGGAGACGCCGGCAAAATCACTGCACCCATGTTCGACAGCTTGAGCATGTGTTCCAGATGAATGCTGGAATACGGCGCTTCGCGCGGCACCAGAATCAACTGGCGTCGCTCCTTCAGCGTCACGTCAGCGGCGCGCTCGATCAGGTTGTTGCAGGCCCCGGTGGCGATCGCCGACAGCGAACCGGTGGAACACGGCACCACCACCATCGCGCTCGGCGCACCCGAGCCGGAGGCCACTGGCGACATCCAGTCATCGCGCCCATAGACACGAATCTGCCCGGCAGACGCACCGGTGTACTCCGTCAGAAACGCCTGCATCATCATCGCCTTGGGCGGCAGGCGTACGTCGGTCTCGGTGGCCATCACCAGTTGCGCCGCCTTGGAGATCAGGAAATGTACCTCCCGGTCCTCACGCACCAGACAATCCAGCAGGCGCAGGCCATATGGCGCGCCGGAAGCGCCGGTCATGGCAACCGTAACGCGCTCCGGGCCGCTCATTTAAGCGCCTCCGCCAGCTTGCCATGCAGGCCGCCAAAGCCGCCGTTGCTCATGATCACGATGTGCGTACCGGGCTGCGCCTGGCTTTTGACCTGGGCGATGATTGCCTCAAGGGAATCACAGACCAACGCAGGCACAGTGCCTCCCGCGACTGTTGCCGCCAGATCCCAGCCCAGATTGGGGGGCGCATACCAGACCACCTGATCCGCCTGACCCACGCTTTCCCGCAGGCCGTCGCGATGCGCGCCAAGCTTCATCGAGTTGGAGCGCGGCTCGACGACCGCAATGATCGACGCATCACCGACCTTCTTGCGCAGGCCGTCCAGTGTGGTGGCGATAGCCGTGGGGTGATGGGCGAAGTCATCATAAATAGTGATGCCGCGCACGTCGGCGACCTTTTCCATGCGCCGCTTGACGCTCTTGAACGCACTGAGCGCCTGCACCCCCAGCAACGGCACGACGCCCACATGGCGAGCGGCTGCCAGTGTCGCCAGGGCGTTGGCCACGTTGTGCTGACCGGTCATGTCCCAGTCGACGGCGCCCTGAAGTTCGCCTTCGAACAGCACTTCAAAGCGCGAGCCGTCTTCGCTCAACAGCCGTGCCTGCCACTGACCGTTCTGGCCCGTGGTCTGTACCGGCGTCCAGCAGCCCATCTCGATGACCCGCGACAACGCCGGCTCGGTCGTCGGATGGATCACCAGGCCTTCGCTCGGAATGGTACGCACCAGATGGTGAAACTGACGTTCGATGGCCGGCAGGTCGGGGAAGATGTCGGCATGATCGAACTCAAGATTGTTGAGAATCGCTGTCCGCGGACGGTAGTGGACGAACTTGGAGCGTTTGTCGAAGAACGCGCTGTCGTATTCATCGGCCTCGACCACAAAGAACGGGGTCTCGCCCAGACGTGCCGACACGGCGAAGTTCTGCGGGATGCCACCGATCAGGAAGCCGGGGCTCATGCCCGCGTGTTCCAGCACCCAGGCCAGCATGCTGCTGGTGGTGGTCTTGCCGTGCGTGCCGGCCACGGCCAGTACCCAGCGGCCTTGCAGCACATGGTCCGCCAGCCACTGCGGGCCAGACACATACGGCAAACCTGTGTTGAGCACATATTCAACCGCCGGGTTGCCACGCGACAGCGCGTTGCCGACCACTACCAGGTCCGGCGCGGGGATCAGTTGCACGGGATCATAGCCTTGGGTCAGCTCGATGCCCTGCGCCTGCAACTGGGTGCTCATCGGTGGATAGACGTTGGCGTCGGAGCCCGTGACCCGGTGCCCCAACGCTTTGGCGAGCACCGCCAGAGACCCCATGAACGTGCCGCAGATACCAAGGATATGAATATGCATGACCAACCTCTCAGAACATCTGCGCAGGTTAACGTAGGGACGGTGAAATGGCACCCTGAGTTTGTCCGTCGTCTTGCGCGTACGCCCCATTTCAATGCCCGGCAGATAAGCCTAAAGTCCTAGCCACGGCCGAATGCAAATGGCCTATTCTTGAACGCTCGTTGCCAGATACCCGAAAGCAGAATCGACACAGACTCCCTCACAACAAGAACCAGGAGACATACCATGCGTTACGCTCATCCCGGTACCGAAGGCGCCATCGTCAACTTCAAGGAACGCTACGGTAACTACATCGGTGGCGAGTTCGTCGCGCCGGTCAAAGGCCAGTACTTCACCAACACCTCGCCGGTCACCGGCAAGGCCATCGCAGAATTTCCGCGCTCCACCGCCGAAGACATCGACAAGGCACTCGACGCTGCGCACGCCGCCGCTGCAGCCTGGGGCTCGACCTCGGTACAGGCCCGCTCGCTGGTCCTGCTGAAGATTGCCGATCGCATCGAAGCCAATCTGGAAGTCCTGGCCATCACCGAAACCTGGGACAACGGCAAAGCGATCCGCGAAACCCTCAACGCCGATATCCCGCTGGCCGCCGACCATTTCCGCTACTTCGCCGGCGTGCTGCGCGCGCAGGAAGGCAGCGCCGCCGAAATCGACGGCAATACCGTGGCCTATCACATTCATGAGCCGCTGGGCGTGGTCGGGCAGATCATCCCGTGGAACTTCCCGCTCCTGATGGCGGCCTGGAAACTCGCCCCTGCGCTGGCGGCCGGTAATTGCATCGTGCTCAAACCTGCCGAGCAGACGCCGCTGGGCATCAGCGTGCTGATCGAACTGATCGGCGACCTGCTGCCTCCCGGCGTGCTGAACATCGTGCAGGGTTATGGCCGCGAGGCGGGTGAAGCGCTGGCCAGCAGCAAACGTATCGCCAAGATTGCCTTCACCGGCTCGACACCGGTCGGCTCGCACATCATGAAACTGGCGGCGGACAACATCATCCCGTCCACCGTGGAACTGGGCGGCAAGTCACCGAACATCTTCTTCGAAGACATCATGAGCGCCGAGCCGGAGTTCATCGACAAGGCCGCTGAAGGCCTGGTCATGGCGTTCTTCAATCAGGGCGAAGTCTGCACCTGCCCGTCCCGCGCGCTGGTGCAGGAGTCGATCTATCCACAGTTCATGGAAGCGGTGCTGCGCAAGGTCGAGAAGATCAAACGCGGCGACCCGCTGGACACAGACACCATGGTCGGCGCCCAGGCATCCGAGCAACAATTCGACAAGATTCTTTCGTACCTGGACATCGCCAAGGGCGAAGGCGCCGAACTGTTGACCGGCGGTAAAGTGGAGAAGCTGGAGGGCAGCCTGTCCACCGGCTACTACATCCAGCCGACGCTGCTCAAAGGCAATAACAAAATGCGCGTGTTCCAGGAAGAGATCTTCGGCCCGGTGGTCAGCGTCACGACCTTCAAGGACGAAGCCGAAGCCGTGGCCATCGCCAACGATACCGAGTTCGGCCTGGGCGCAGGCCTGTGGACCCGCGACATCAACCGCGCCTACCGCGTGGGCCGGGCGATCAAGGCCGGACGCGTGTGGACCAACTGCTACCACCTGTACCCGGCACACGCCGCGTTCGGTGGCTACAAGAAATCCGGCGTCGGCCGCGAAACCCACAAAATCGCGCTTGAGCATTATCAGCAGACCAAAAACCTGCTGGTGAGCTACGACACCAACCCGCTGGGTTTCTTCTAGGTATTCAGGTCCGCTGCTCAGGTTGGAACACGCCCCTGTAGGAGCGGACCGGGCGACGCTTCGCTTGTCCGCGAAGACGGTAGTTCGGACTATACCTTCCTGGAGAATGTACTGGCCCTTTCGCGAACAAGTTCGCTCCCACGGCCTTCGGCCAGAATCAAAAGCGGACTTGTGTATAGCACCGAGCCCTATTGCGCGGTAACAAAAAACACATCACGCACCAACCCTGTGCATCACGCCCCGGCTTAACGCTGCGGCGTGATGTATCCTGCCCTGGACTAATCCGTTTACGCCTGCAAACTCGCACTCCCGGTCGGGATGGAGTATTAATTGCTTACGTTGCTTCCCATAGTCGTTTGAACCGGGACGTCACTGGTTCGACCGAAAGACCACGTCCGACGCGAACAGCGCGACGTCATGGAGAATCTGTATGGCGAGCTTTTCCCATTCTGTCGGTGCGCAGACGTACCGCTTCGACAGCCTCAAAGAAGTCATGGCCAAGGCCAGTCCTGCGCGCTCCGGTGATTACCTGGCCGAAGTCGCTGCGCAGAACGACGGCGAACGGGTCGCCGCGCAAACGGCGCTGGCGAATATTCCGCTCAAGCACTTTCTTGAAGAAGCCCTGATTCCCTATGAACAGGACGAAGTCACCCGGCTGATCATTGATACCCACGACAAACTGGCGTTCGCTCCGGTCAGTCATCTGACAGTCGGCGGCTTTCGCGACTGGCTGCTCAGCGACAAGGCTGACGAAACCAGTCTGCGCGCACTGGGCCCCGGCCTGACCCCGGAAATGGCTGCCGCCGTTTCAAAGATCATGCGCGTGCAGGATCTGGTGCTGGTGGCGCAGAAAATCCGGGTGGTGACGCGCTTCCGTAACACCATGGGCCTGCGCGGCCGGCTGTCGACACGCCTGCAACCCAATCACCCCACCGACGACCCATCCGGCATTGCCGCCAGCGTGCTCGACGGCCTGCTGTACGGCAACGGCGATGCCATGATCGGCATCAACCCGGCCACCGACAGCACCTCGTCCATCGTCGCCCTGCTGGAAATGCTCGACGCCATTGTTCAGCGCTATGAAATACCGACCCAGTCCTGCGTACTGACCCACGTCACCACCTCCATTGAAGTGATCAACCGTGGCGTGCCGGTCGACCTGGTGTTTCAGTCGATCACCGGCACTGAAGCCGCCAACGCCAGCTTCGGCATCAGCCTCAAGCTGTTGCAGGAAGGCTATGAAGCGGGCCTGAGCCTGAACCGCGGCACCCTCGGGCAGAACCTGATGTATTTCGAGACCGGGCAAGGCAGCGCGCTGTCGGCCAACGCCCACCATGGCGTCGACCAGCAGACCTGCGAGACCCGCGCCTACGCCGTCGCCCGGCATTTCAACCCGTTTCTGGTCAACACCGTGGTCGGTTTCATCGGCCCCGAGTACCTGTACAACGGCAAACAGATCATCCGCGCCGGTCTGGAGGATCACTTCTGCGGCAAGCTGCTCGGCGTGCCGATGGGCTGTGACATCTGCTACACCAACCACGCAGAGGCCGATCAGGACGATATGGACACCCTGCTGACCCTGCTGGGCGTCGCGGGGATCAACTTCATCATGGGCATCCCCGGTTCCGACGACATCATGCTCAACTACCAGACCACCTCGTTCCACGACGCGCTGTACGCCAGACAAAGCCTGGGCCTGCGTCCTGCGCCGGAATACGAAGCCTGGCTGGAAAAAATGGGCATCTTCACCCAGGCCGACGGCCGTGTGCGCTTCGGCGACAGCCTGCCGCCGGCCTTCCGTCAGGCGCTGGCGCATCTAGCATGAGTGACGAGCCGATGAACGAACTACAAGACAGCGCCGTCCCCGCCAATCCATGGCTGGAACTGCGCCGCCTGCCCCCTGCGCGCATCGCGCTGGGGCGTACCGGTACCAGCCTGCCGACCTCTGCGCAGCTGGACTTTCAAGCCGCCCATGCGCAGGCACGCGATGCAGTGCATCTGGCCTTCGACCATGCCGCGATCAGCGCACAACTGACCGAAAAAGGCCGTGAAACCCTGTTGCTGCACAGCGCCGCCGCCGACCGGGACAGCTACCTGCAGCGCCCGGACCTGGGCCGTCGCCTGAATGACGAATCAGCGCAGACGTTGCGCGACTACGCCGCGGCTCATCCGGGCGGTCTCGATCTGGCAATAGTCGTCGCCGACGGTCTGTCCGCCCTGGCGGTGCATCGGCATGCGGTGCCTTTCCTCATTCGCCTGGAAGAACAGGCCAGCGCCGAGGGCTGGTCGCTGTCGCCAGTGATCATGGTCGAGCAGGGCCGCGTCGCCGTGGCCGATGAGGTCGGTGAACTGCTCGGTGCGAAGATGGTGGTCATTCTGATCGGCGAGCGCCCCGGTCTCAGCTCCCCCGACAGTCTGGGCCTGTACTTCACCTATGCGCCGAAGGTCGGGCTGAACGATGCGCACCGCAACTGTATTTCCAATGTTCGCCTGGAAGGCTTGAGCTACGGCATGGCCGCTCATCGGCTGCTGTACCTGATGCGCGAGGCCTGCAGGCGGCAGATTTCCGGGGTCAACCTGAAAGACGAGGCTGAACTGCAGACTCTGGAATCAGACGGCGCTGGCGATCATTCAGACAAACCCATCGGCAACTTCCTGCTCGACGGCCCTGCCGCGCCACACTAGGCACCACACTGGCTTATGCCGTTCACAGCCGCCGGGCAGATTCGCCTAACCCTCCCGGCTTGCGGCATAAGCCCGGATGAATATTGCGGCCCGCTCTTCCCTCCCCAAGACTGTACTGCGCCCTCCCATTCAACCCCGCCGTTTATTCCAAAACCCCTTCTGCGCATTCTGCTTCTATAATGCCGCGCAGTCGTTTCTTCCGCATGCGACCCCGGACAGGGTTCTCGCCTCAGGTGCCTTAATGGAATTCAACCCGCTCGACCTTATTCTGCATCTCGACGTTTACCTTGACCTGTTGGTGACCAACTACGGTACATGGGTCTATGCGATTCTGTTTCTGGTGATTTTCTGCGAGACCGGACTGGTGATCATGCCCTTCCTGCCGGGCGACTCGCTGCTGTTCATCGCTGGCGCCGTGGCTGCTGGCGGCGGCATGGACCCGGTCCTGCTGGCCGGGTTGCTGATGCTCGCAGCGATTCTGGGCGACAGCACCAACTACGTGATTGGCCGCACGGTCGGCGAAAAACTGTTCAGCAATTCGTCATCGCGAATCTTCCGCCGCGACTACCTGCTGCGCACCCAGAATTTCTACGCACGCCACGGCGGCAAGACCGTCACGCTGGCGCGCTTCCTGCCGATTATCCGCACCTTCGCGCCCTTCGTCGCGGGCGTCGGCAGAATGTCCTATCCACGCTTCGTGGGCTTCAGCGTGCTGGGCTCGGTGCTGTGGGTCGGCAGCCTGGTGACACTGGGCTTCTTCTTCGGCAACGTGCCATTCATCAAGCACAACCTGACCTTTCTGGTACTGGCAATCATCCTGCTGTCGCTGGTGCCGATGGTCATTGGCGTGGTGCGCAGCCGCACCGCGCGTCCGGTCGACGCGCGCTGAATCATGTGGTCATTCAGCCACTGGCGCAGGCAGCGCACGCTGGCCCGACACCCGGTTGCTGAAGAGCTATGGCAGAACGTCTGCGCACGTCTGCCGATCCTCGATGGCCTGGGCAACGGGCAGCACGCGCAACTGCGTGACGCCTGCGTGCTGTTTCTGCATGACAAACACCTCAGCGCGCTGCCGGGCGTTGATCTGGATGACGAACAGCGGCTGTTTCTCGCCGCCCAGGCGCAGCTGCCGCTGCTGAACCTCGGCGAACTGAACTGGTATCAGGGTTTTCATGAAATCGTGTTGTACCCCGACGACTTCGTCAGCCCGCAGCGCCATCGCGATGCCAGCGGCGTCGAACACGAGTGGGATGGTGAGCACAGCGGCGAAGCCTGGCTGCAGGGCCCAGTGATTCTGGCCTGGCCCGGCGTATTGAGCAGCGGCGGCTGGGATGGCTACAACCTGGTGATCCATGAACTGGCGCACAAGCTCGACATGCTCAACGGCGACGCCAATGGCCTGCCGCCGCTGCACAGCGACATGCAGGTAACCGAGTGGGCCCGCGTCATGCAAAGCGCGTTCGATGATCTCAACCGGCAACTGGACCATAACCCCGAGGCCGAACCCGCCATCGACCCATATGCCGCCGAAGACCCGGCCGAGTTCTTCGCCGTGACCAGCGAATACTTCTTCAGCGCGCCCGACCTGCTGCACGGCAGTTACCCGGCCGTCTACGAACAACTGAAAGCGTTCTACCGTCAGGACACCCTGGCGCGGCTCGACCTGCTGCGTCAACAGGACCCGGCTTACCGGGACAGCTGACGGCCTCCAAGGCCATGCGTGGCAACCAAAACAGAATATGCCTATAATCCGGACCACTTTATGGCGGTTCGCGCCACAATCTGTCTGTTCAACCAGGGGGGCAATGCCCAATGAGCTACAGCAAGATTCCGGCTGGTAAAGACCTGCCGAACGACATCTACGTCGCCATCGAAATCCCGGCCAACCACGCGCCGATCAAATACGAAATCGACAAAGATTCCGATTGCCTGTTCGTTGACCGTTTCATGGCCACCCCGATGTTCTACCCGGCCAACTATGGTTTCATCCCCAACACCCTGGCTGACGACGGCGACCCGCTGGACGTGCTCGTGGTAACGCCATACCCGGTTACCCCTGGCTCGGTTATCCGCGCACGCCCGGTCGGCATCCTGCACATGACTGACGACGGCGGCGGCGATGCCAAAGTTATCGCAGTGCCACACGACAAGCTGTCCCAGCTGTACGTCGACGTGAAAGAGTACACCGACCTGCCGCCGCTGCTGCTCGAGCAGATCAAGCACTTCTTCGAGAACTACAAGGATCTCGAAAAAGGCAAATGGGTGAAGATCGAAGGTTGGGGCAACGCTGACGCTGCCCGTGCCGAGATCACCAAATCGGTTGCAGCGTACAAAGGCTGATCATCGATTGGCGTTTCAGGGCACGCCACACCCGTGCCCTGAAACACGCGTCCCCCTCCTCGCTGTACCTCCCCGCACACCTCGCTCGCTGAAACCCAATCCATCTTTTTTGCAGCACGCACGTTTAAAAATGCGCCCGGCTTTTAGACATTCAATGAACAGTTCGTTAAGGCCCGTATAGCGGGGGTAAACGCGCAATACCTCGTTTAGCGCCAAAAGCGCTATTACGGAATCCACCTACACGACATTCATTCCATCCGTAGTCCGGATAGCCACGCCCACCCTGGGATAACGTCGACGTCAACACCTCGTTCATTTAAACGCCCCGGCGACGCCCGTAGACTTCGCCACTATGAATACATCAGGTGATCGACTCCGCATCCTCCTTCGGGAGTGCCATCTCACAGCGACTGATTTTGCCGCCAACCGCAAAATCACGCCGCAACACGTCAATAACTGGTTCAAGCGCGGCGTGCCCATGGCGCGGATTGACGAGGTGGCTGAACTGTTGACCGTCAACGCCCGCTGGCTGCGCACCGGCGAAGGCCCCAAACACCCTAACGAATGCGCCAATGAAAACACCGGCGGCGATACCCGCGTCATCATTCATCAGGCCAGAAACGTGTCGCGCGGCGATGTGGAAATCCAGATTTTCATGGAAGCCGAATCCACCCACGGCGTCGGCAAGACCGTCCTCGCCGAAGCCCCCGGACAGAAAATCCGCCTGCCCCTGCAAGTCCTGCAGAACATGGGCATCGACCCGAAAAACTGCATGTGCGTGGCCATGGTCGGCAACAGCATGGCCGACAAGATCCAGGACGGCTCGATCCTCGGCGTCGACCGCGAGCTGACTCAGGTCATCGACGGCGAAATCTACGCCCTCGAACACGGCGGCATCCTGCGCGTCCGCTACCTCTACCGCCTCCCCAACGGCGGCCTGCGCCTGCGCAGCCACAACGACGCCGAATACCCGGACGAACTGTTCAGCGCCGAAGACATTGACCGGGAAAAAATACGGATTCTGGGCTGGATATTCTGGTGGTCGACCCTGAACAGCCGACGCAATGCCATGCTGCTGTTATGAGGCGTTTACGGCTGAAAGGCATTCGGGCTGGGCATGGAAGGCGAAGTTCAGTATCCTGTTCGCCATCCAGAGCACCTGACGCAGTCATGCGATGCGGTGTTTGAACGGGGCATGTGATCCGTTTGCCCTGTTGCCTATTCGCGCTTCTTCAAGAGGCGCATCTGTTGAAGGCGATTGCGGTCTATCAAAAATAGATCAGAACCGCCTACGAGAAGCCGGCCACAAGCCGGCTTTTTAATGTCTGCTGCTTTCTTCTTGCGGCTGGACAGTGGATATTCGCTATCTTAAGCAACATGAATCTCCGCCAGCACAAGGAAGGGTTCAGCGCAGCAGCGCCTGACCTTCAATTTGCCGTGATCACGATTCATCGAAACTTCGCGCTCAAAAACCGCTGGAAGATCATCCCTCAACACCCACTAGCTAATCATGCCATTCAGCTACTCGACTATGCCGAAGGCTTCGAAGCTATCAATTGGGCCGTCATGAATGTAAGGGACTATCATGATGCCGAATGTAAAAGCGTCTGCATGGCAGAGCGCCTATCGCCCAATATTGTTTCCCCTCAAGATTTCTTCAAGATTTTTGTTTCGAATGCCGAGATTGAGGCCTTCTGCGGGGCTAAAATGCGCGACGCTGGTTTTAATGTGCAGCTCGGGGTGAACAGGGGAATGTTTCTTAGATGATTTATCGCAGTCTGAATCCAGAAAAAGCTCTGATTTGGCGGATCGTCCATCGCGATAATCTGCCCTGGATTCTGGATAACGGCCTACATTGCGCCAGCTCCGACGTGCAGGCACCGTATTATGTGAACATCGGCAACACCGACCTGATCGACAAACGCCGCAACCGCGTTGTTCCCATTGCTCCCGGGGGCGTATTGTCTGACTACGTGCCGTTCTACTTCACACCTTTCTCTGTGATGATGAAAAACATCCAGTCCGGGTGGAGCGTTCAGCAGCGTAGCAATGAAGAGATAGTGATTCTGGTCTCAAGCCTTCCCCGCGCCGAACATCTCGGTCTCGCTTTCGTCTTCACCAACGCACATGCCTATCCCGACTGGACCGACTACTACAGCGATCTGGCAGATCTTGACCGGGTCGACTGGTCTATAATCCAGCGACGCGATTTCAAGCGCGATGCTGATGATCCACGTAGGATGGAGCGTTATCAGGCCGAAGCGCTCATTCACCATCACCTACCGATCACAGGACTCCTTGGCATCATGTGCTACGACGATGCAACGAAAGAACGTATTGAGCAAGACGTTGCCGCCAGAGGTCTGACCTTGCCTGTCCACGCGCGCCCGGGATGGTATTTCCAATGATCAGATTCACCCAAGGCAATCTGCTGGAAGCAGATACCGAAGCTCTCGTGAACACGGTGAACACGGTAGGCGTGATGGGAAAAGGCATTGCACTGATGTTCAAGGAGCGCTTTACCGAAAACTACCGCCTCTATTCGGCGGCGTGCAAGGCTGGTGAGGTAGAGACCGGAAAGGTTCACGTAACGGCAGTCAACGAACTGGACGGGCCGCGCTGGATAGTGAATTTTCCTACCAAGCGTCACTGGCGTTCCCCCTCGCAGATGGCATGGATAACTGAAGGCTTACGGGACCTGCGCCGCTTTTTGATCGATAACCAAGTCAAATCCGTAGCAGTTCCACCTCTCGGTGCTGGTAATGGCGGTTTGAAATGGGTAGAGGTCCGTGAGCAGATTGTTGATGTCTTGAGTAATCTGGATGTCGATGTACTTGTCTTTGAACCTACCGATCAATATCTGAATGTCGCGAAGCGCAGCGGTGTCGAGAAGCTGACGCCTGCACGTGCACTCATCGCCGAACTCGTTCGGCGTTACTGGGTTTTGGGCATGGAATGTAGCCTGCTTGAAATTCAGAAGCTCGCTTGGTTTCTGGAGCGTTCGATAGAACAATTGCCAAGCGCAAAGAACCCCTTGGATCTCAAATTTGTAGCCCACAAATATGGGCCATACGCCAATCGCCTTGAGCATCTGCTCGACAATCTCGATGGCAGCTACCTGCATTGCGATAAACGCATCAGCGACGCAGGTATTAACGACGTGATCTGGTTTGACGAGGGCCGTAAGGCTTTTCTGCAAACCTATCTGAAAACAGAGGCCAAGGAATATTCCCAAGCCCTGGAGTGCACAGCAGAGCTGATTGACGGCTTTGAGTCGCCTTTCGGCATGGAGCTGTTGGCGACGGTTGACTGGTTATTGAGTAAGTCGGGAGTTTCTCCAACGGTTCCGGCAGTGCGCGAAGCATTGAAACATTGGGATGGAGGCGCAGGTGCGGCGGCTCGGAAAAGCAGGCTGTTCGACGATCAAGCTCTCGGCATTGCGTTAAAGCGGTTGACTGCTAGCAATCTCAGTCCAGAGATAGCCGCCCCCTAGGTCTCATCTACGCTCTGTTTTGACTATCAAAATAGCAGTCCACTGCGAAGACAACGCTCATTTCAACTGATCCGTTCGTGACGTTTTGCCCCGGCGTGCTGCAGCAGAGCAAAACAGTCTGCCAGGCATAGTTATCTCGTTCTACGGCGCTGTTCAGTTTGGTCATCAGCTCGCTGACCAAATCGAAGATCCGGGTAATGCGGTGCACAGAAGCGCGGGTATTTGAGATTGCTGGCTGACCAGTCCCTCAGGTTCGAGAATAACTCTTTGAGATGTCGCGTTCGGCGCTCAATCACTTTCACTCCCCCAAACGCCTCCGCCGCGCCACCAGCGCCCTGCGCAGGGAAACATCCGCATACTCCATAAACAGCGTTGCCAATCGATTCAGCGCTGCCTCTTCCTCTTCACCGCCCACGATTGAATCGAAGCCAAGCGCACGCTTGTTCTGTTCGGGCAGTTCTTCCCAGCTGGTCATGAGATAGGCATACATTGCGCTGACGATTTGGCGCTGGGTCATGACATCAAATGAGATGGCGTTAGAGCGTTGCTTTAGCGCACGACATTGTGGACATAGGTTTCGCGTAAGCGACAAGCCAAGGTAAAGACGCCTACGGCGCAGCAACTGGGCTTTTCTGATTTTCATAAGACCTCCTTGAACGTGTGCGTACATCCTTGAGGTACATATCTTAATCGAAAAACCTATTTTGGGATAATCCCAAATCGGGTTTATTTAGGTAGCCGGACTATTCAGACGGCGTGCCCAAGTGAAAACCATCCATAATGCTCGCTACCAGGCGTTGCTTGATCTTTTGCTGGAAGCGCGCAATGCAGCCGGTATGACGCAAAAAGAATTAGCCGTCAGGCTAGGGCGACCGCAGTCGTTTGTCTCGAAGACGGAGAATGCCGAGCGCAGGCTCGATGTCATCGAGTTCATGGATGTCTGTCGGGGGATCGGGACTGATCCATATGCGTTGCTCAGCAAGCTGGATGAACGCTTGCGCAACGCATGACGTGTTTTCGATACCTGCCCACGCCCAGCCCTCAAACCCGATAAGACTCCGCATGCGCGACCTTCCTCAGCGTGCGCCAGTACGAGCGAATGCGCTTGGCGAGGGTCGGCGAGGTGCTGAACAGTACGATGGTCGCAAAGGACACCCACCAGCCGGGGCGCAGGCAGGTCAGCAGGTATTGATTGAGCCAGATGCGCGCAATTCTCAGCCTGTAGCCCTGCGGGTCGAGCCTTTGCAATTGCTCTATCGCAGAAGCTTTGTAGAGCGTCGTCAGTACGCGGCGGCTGGTCAGAAAGCGTTCCGGGAAGTCGACGCCAGCCTCGCAGTGGTTGAGGACTCTGAAGTTGCGTCTCAAGACGTTGTCCCATAATTTCAGGTTGCTCAGCCCTACTTCGCAGGGTCGTGCGAGCCGGGCGTCGATGCCCTTCCTGTGCATGACACCCAGCATCAGTGCCTGTTCGCTGACCAGGCGCGCGGACGTGTAGCCAATGAAGTTGCCAAACGGGTTGCGAGACGGCCGGTCGTTGAAAAGCTCGTCCCTTTCGAACAGGGGTTGCTCCCACATGGCGAGCATCGCATTGCGCGTGCCGAATTGAACGAGATCCGATATATGGAACAACATCGGCAACCGTTCAGGGTCGCGAATATAAAGCGTCGTGGTAGTGATGGGCGTGTCGAACAGTTGCGTCTCGCCCGGCTCGGTATCATCAGATTGGCCTATGACGGCCAGTGCAGCGCTGGTCAGGTTGTGATCGGCGCGCATTTTCATGACATAGGGTCTTGAAGCGCTCTGAATACCGCATAACGTCGATCGCAGCATGCGATTGATGTTGATCTGATTACCGGCGTCATCGACGAAGGCACCCGGATCATCCGACATGACGATCTGGTCCGCCTTCACACCGGACGTATCTTCATGACGCCAGGTCGAAACGATGATTTCGGCATCTGGCAGGTGCGTCCGGATCGACGCGATGCAGACGAAGATATTTCGTTTGGAACTCAGGTTGCGATACAGGGGGCCCTGAATAACCACGCTGATTTTTCTGGAATCGACGGCCACAAGATGAGGCATGTGTTTAACCTTGTAATGAGAAGCGCCTGCTACCGACGGCTAGCGGCAGATCGGTCAATGGGATCTTGCAACACGCCGAAAGACGCGCAGAGCAACACGCCGTATTCGACGCAGAATGCCTGCCAGCAATGGAAGACTTATCAGTACTCGCTCAAGACGAGTGACCATCAATAACCTTCTAATCTGAACGGAACGGGCTGAGGCGGTTGTGCTTGCCGGCAAATTGTTGAACGACGCATTGAGGGTTCGCGAATAAATGCCCAGATGCATGGAGGGCACCATGATCACGAGGTTTCGCTTTCGCAGCCTGGCGCTCAGATAGTTGTAACGAGCAATTTTCTGGATGAAGTCCATGCAGGTAGCCGAGTCATGCTGGCCAAAATCAATCAGCACCCAGTCGCTTTCGACTTTATCCATGTGCTGGGCAATTCTGTTCGCCACAATGCCGCTCAGACCATTGTCGTGAAGAAAATCCTCCAGGCTGAACAGGGCGTGTTCCGTCGGTAGATCGCTGACGGGCAGTTCGCTCAGGTTGTAGCGGTCATCAATCACAAGCACGGGAACGGTCTTTCTGTGCTCGTGCTGAATGTGCGCCAGCTGACAGATCAACTGATGACTGGAGGGGCTGGGGCTCAGATGAGAAACGACGAATACCTTCACTTCGCCCCCTGGATGTAGGACTTGAAAGGTGTGGAGTTGTAGACCGCCCTCACGGCAGCCCACAGGCTTTCAAAGTAGAAGATTTTCCCGTTATTTCTGTACACACGAATCGCAGAAATCAGAATGCCGGGGAGCGAAAGAAGATTGTGGTGAAAGTAGTCATCCTGCTGGCGGACGAACCAGGTCTGCGTACTGCGTTGACGCAACATATTGCGTACCTCACAGCTTTGCGTGATCAGCGTCTGTTTGGCCAGCACAGGGTCTGTGAGGAAGCGATTGACCAGAAACTCCTGACGGGTTTCTGTCAATTGGTCGAACAGCATGAGCCTCTCGAAGTCGGCGAGAAATTCTCTGACTGCGTCGATATCATTTCTGAAGCTGGACTGCTGGGCCACGCGATCGATCAGTTCGACCCAGGCTCGAACAGAGATGCGATCAAGACCGGTAGGAATGACAACCGCCGATGGATTGGCCAGGTATTTGTCCCCGAACTGTTGCAGTCTGGCCAATGCGGCCTCGGCAGACAGATTGAAAAGAGGTTTCTTTTGAAGCAGGGACACATAGCAAGGCCCGGACACCTCAAGGCGCCCGTTAGCCGATTCGACTGAGCCCTTGCCACCCAGCAGCGCCCGGGAGGTCACCGACTGAGTGATACCAAAGGGATTGATACGGTTTGGAATACCTGCCCGGGATGCGCGTAGTGCATGCTCGATGTCTTCGTATTCCACCCAGTGCAGGGACTCGTCCAGCGGGCAGGCATTCCAGACATCCTTGCGACAAATGTAGAGGCTGCCTGTCGGGTAGCTGGCGTCGCTGTTGTAGCGCATCGGGCTGGCGAAACAGAACCCGGTCCGGTCGACGTCCGGGAATATTGACGGCGCAATGGACTGAGCATTACCGCTGGTGCGGTGCAGCCCCAGCAGACCCTGAGCGACCTCGTCCATGGCCATGCCGTAATCCGAGTAGCGACGCGGGTGCATGCTGATTCGGTTATCGAAGAACATGCTTTGCAAGGTCATCAATGGATAGCGCGGACCAAAGCGGCGGACAACTTCCCCGAAATGTTTTGGCAAAAAAACGCGATCATGCAGGATCACCAGATTGCTGTGTCTGGCCTCCAGCGCGAGACGGTTTTTCTTCTTGCAGATCTGCACAGGCGGGGCAGTGATGTCCTCACCCACGATGCGGACTTTGTCGAAATAGGCGAAGTTACTTCCCGGCGTGCCGCACAGCAGTATCTCCTTGTGCGGGATGTCAATTTCCAGAATGCGCTTCACGACGGCATTGAGAACGGTGGCGTCGCCTGGACCGACAGGAATGCCGAAGGTCCAGCTGTCGAGATCGTCGTTGGATTCCGCAGTCAGCCTGGATACTTTCTTGTAAGTGACCGAGTTGGCCGAACGCGCAATCACCTTGAGTGATCCCGCAAAGTAATCACGATCCAGATAACACTCGATAGGCGTGTCTTCGATGACCGTTATTTTTTCGCCAACATTCAGAAAGTGCGCACCGTCCCACAGCAGCAGGGGTGCCAGCGGTGAATCACTCTGGACACCATAAAAACAGTAGCTACCCGCCCCATACAGACACAACGGACGCTGTGCGGCATGCAGTTTCCTGATCACCCGTTCAGGCTTGCGGAACGGATGCGCGCGGAACGAGATGAAGCTGGAACACTCATGGGGCAGCAGTAGCCCAACCGGGAGGCTGCGCAGACTGCCAGCCGCTATGTAGCCGAGGCTTGGGTGATGCTGCAGATGGGTCGTTTTCATGGTCAGACGACGTACTTGTCAGCAAGCGCACCCGGCACCTTCACGACAACGGTGGTCGCATCGGTGAGCGCTTCGAACGCCGTGATGTCGCCCGGTTCCAGAACGATGATGTCGCCGGCATGCCAGACCTGATCGCGCATGTTGACCGACCCGGCAATGAGCACGGTGATCTCGGTGGCGACCTTGTGGTAATGAGCCGCTTCCTTTTCACCTGCCTTGTAGGCCTTGACCCCGACCTCACAGGACTCGGTACTGAAAACTGCAGGTTCGAATCCGCCCACGAACCAGCCTTTGACCATGTCTTCCAGTCTGGCCGTTTTCATCGCATTTCTCCTGCTTCGAAAGCGTGGAGCTGACTGTCGGTTTTCAATGGCCGGTACTGACTGGGTTCGATCCGGTAGGCGCCGATCCTCTTCTGCAACAGCACCAGCTCATTGAGAGCGGGGGCTATGTAGAAGTTGTCGTTGACCCTGGCGTCCTTGCGAATCATCTCCTTGGCCGCCGACACGAACAGCGATCCGGACTTGAACCAGTACACACCTGCAATGGCGTTTGAGCTGATCGGATTTTTTTCGGCAGCTTCAATAACCCGGCGGTCGCTATCCAGGCGCGCGAATGAATAACGCGGGTGCAGAGAATTGAAGATGACCACTCCGGCATCCTCATGACTTTGCCGAAACGTGCGCACTACATCCTGCAACTCAATATCCAGAAAGTCGCTGACACTGAGAATCAGCAATTCGTCATCGTTGTCGATTTCTTCGCTCGCCAGAAGCGCCGTGCACGCCGCGCCCCGGGTGACGTTGTGAACCGCTAGAACACTGGCCGACGGGTGCATCTGCGGGAGCATGCTGCGAAGGTGCAGCCGGGCGATATCGTGGTTCGAGAATGTGCAGATCATCCTGCGCGGCTGAAGTACCGCACAGTTGTCTATCAGTGTATGAATCAGTGGCTTGCCGTTGTATTCGCACAGGTAGTGCGGGTACTCGCCCTCATCGTGCAGCGCCTCTGACTGCCTGCCGGTCAGAAGGATGATATTCAACGCGCTCACAGGACAGCCGCCTTGTCGAAGTTGATCTGTTCGACTTTGCCAAGAATGTTATTGAGGTTTACGTCGCAGGTTTCAGCCACGACCAGAACATGTGCGCCTGAGTCTCTGGCGGCCTTGATGCCATTCTCGTTGTCCTCGACGATGAGGCATTCTTCAGGCCGAAGACCCAGTTGGCTGATGGCCTTGGTATAAATGTCCGGCGCTGGCTTGGCATGCCTGACGTCTTCATTGGAGAGGCGCAGATCGAGGTATTGGTCGAGATCTGCCCTGTTCATCATGACCTCCACGGTGTTGCGGATGGAGTTGGACGCCACTGCCAGCTTGTAACCCAGCGTTTTCAGTGACGACAACGCGTACTGATGCACAAAGGTCGGTTTGCACTGGGCGTAAACGATCTCCATGGTGTACTGCTGCTTCATCTCGTTGATGAAGGCGTGCAAGGCAACCGGCAGGTCGCGTTCGACACTCAGCATGTCGAGTTTGCGCGAGGTGGGCAGACCGTCGTAGGCGGTGAGGTGTTCGTGGCGACTGATGTTGTAACCGAACAGGCTGAGCGCTTTGTTCAGTGCGTCGTAATGCCATTCTTTGGCGTCGATAAGGACACCGTCCATATCGAAAATCACTGCCTTGATCATGATTGCCTCACGTGAAGAAAGTGGCTGCGTCTGCGGGAAGATCAGTGCACAGCGTCAAACGGTCCTGCGACCTGAACTCGAGCAATTGCTGCCACAGGGCGTCATGACCACGCCCGTGCAATTCGGGTGACACCACACAAATTCGCTTGCCCAGGGAAAGAAGATCGCCAATGACCTGGTTGGAGAACCACTCACCCTCAAAACCGTCAAGCCAGACGCCGGCTGCCTGTTCGAGCCAGGCTGGCGACGGCTCAACATCGCTGAGACGGGTGTAAGTGGTGAGGTTGGCGTTGAGGTAACTGCGCATGTCCGGCACCGCCATATCGAAGGTGAACCAGTTGGTATGGCCGTAACGGGCGAAGGTTGCAGCGAGAGCCTGTGCCAGGCCATCCGCCTTGACGTTGATGGCCAGAGGCAGGTTGCGGCCCGCCATGATGTCGAGCAGGCCATCCAGCGTCAGCTCGCCGCCCGCGGGCATGTCGTGGGAAATGACCAGTTGGCCCGCCACATCACGGACATCGGTTTCGGTGCCGAAGCCAAGGTCGAATGATCGATGAAAAGCTTCGGGCAGATTGCGCTCCGGCTTTTGCAGCCAATAGCCGCGATGGCTGATGATCTGCATCTCAGGCCTCTTTTCCCGAGGCTGCCTGCCTGCTCAGCGGCAACGACAGGAACTGGTTGAGGTCTGCCGGGATGCCCAGGCCATACATGCCATGACCTTCTGCACCAATGCTGTAATGAATGACCCTGGCGCCCTGCCCGATGAGCTCGTTGTAAACCGGTGCGACATAGAACTCGCCATTGACGCGAAGATCTTTCGCGACCATCGCCTCGATGGCCGATATCAGTTGACCTGCGCGGCGAAAGTTATAGATGCCGACAGTGGCCTCGTCAGAGATAACCTCTTTTTCCACCACACGGTCGATCAGGCCTGCTGCACCGAAGCCCACGAAAGACCATTTCGGATCGTTGGCTTTCATGGTCATGATCAAACCCTCTGCATCGCTCTCGTTCATTGCCTGCAGATAGGCGTTTATATCCACATCGACGTACTGGTCGCTGTTGGCGATCATCACTTGCTGGCTGTCGTCGAGCAGGTGTCTTGCTGCATACACCGAGCACGCAGCGCCCCCGGTCAGCCCGCCGAGTTCGACAATCTCGCAGCCGGGCGCCCAGGCCTTCAGTTTTTCCCTCAGCCCGTAACGGGCGACCTGTTCCGCCTGACAGATAAAGATGAATCTGTGCGAGCACTCCGGCGTCAGGTTGTCGATCACGACCTTGATCATCGGTACACCATGTACAGGGATCAACGGTTTGGGATCGGTGTAGCCCGCAACCGCAAAGCGACTCCCGGCCCCGGCCATCGGAACGATAATTTGCAACATGGAAATCCCTTTATGAATTGAGTTATTGCTCAGTTGGCAGGACGCAGGGCATCGCGAAGCAGTGAATCAGTAATAACCGTGCTCGGTCATCCGGCCGCGCTCAAGCGTTAAATAACGCTGGCAAAACTTCTTGCCTTCGTCTATTTGGTGGGTAACCAGAATCAAGGCCATCCCGTCATCCTGCATTATTCGAATTCGTTCGTGGCATTTGCGTTTGAACTCTTCGTCACCTACCGCCAGTACTTCGTCAGCCAGTAATGTCTGAGGCTCGACATGAACGGCGACTGAAAAACCCAGCCTCATGTACATGCCAGACGAATAGTTCTTTACCGGTGTATCGATGAAGTTTCCCAACCCGGAAAAATCGACAATTTCATTGAAGCGCGAACGCACTTCCTTGTTACTCAATCCAAACAGACTGGCATTGAGGTAGATATTTTCCTCGCCGGTCAGTTCAGGGTGAAAACCCACCCCTATTTCGATTAGCGGTGCTACCCGGCCCACGCTGGTCAGACGCCCACTGGTCGGCACAAGAATGCGTGAAACCAGTTGCAACAAGGTACTTTTACCTGAACCGTTATGCCCCACCAGTGCAAGCGACTCGCCTTTGTGCAAGGTGAACGATACATCGCTGACTGCCGTGAATGTTTCGGCACGTTCACGATATCGAGCGTCGAACAGCCCGAGAAACTTCTTCTTCAAACCGCCCCTGTTGTGGCGCAGAACAAACTGTTTGGTGAGGTTTTCTGCCTTGATGACGACGCGACTCATAAATACTCCACCACGCTGTCCACCTTCCTGAACATGAACAACCCCACCAGCAGCGACGCGGCGCCCATGAACACGCACAGCAGCAGATCACGGGGCTCTGGAACGACTCCGGCATGCAGAATGCTGGTAAAGCTGTTGAAGTACAGACCTATCGGGTTATAGGCCGCAATGTTGGCGATACCGACGGGCAGCGATGAGCTCACCCATACAATGGGCGTGAGCCAGAACAACAAGGGTAGAAACACGTCGATGAAGTGCTTGGCATCCCGTACGGTGACCTGGATGACACTGAGTGCCAGACCAACGCCCATGATCAACGCCATGAACGCGATCAGCACAATCGGATAAAACAACAGCGCACGCGAAAAGACGCCGCCGAGCACGGCAAATAATGATGCATAGACGAGCATGCAGCCGGCCCAGAAAACAACGATTGCCAGCGCCCCGGAAATGGGTAGCAACAGACGGGGAAACCGCAACTTTCGAATGAGGTTGCCGTTATTGATCAGCCACTCTCCGCTTTGCGAAACAATTTGTGCCAGAAGCATCCAGTGGACGATACCTGTCACCAGGTGCAGCGCAAAGCGGTCCTGACTACTGGGCAGAATATACGTGAACACCGTGTAATACGTGAGCGTGACAACCAGCGGATTGCCCAATGACCAGATAAAGCCCAATGTTGCGCCCATGTAGCGGATTTTTATTTCCTTGATGACAAGATTAATGATCAGGTCGCGCCACTTCATCACGCCAGGGCTGCAAAAAGACGGCATACGGTATCCAGCTATTAATGGGAAAATCAGAGAGAGCAACTTTGACAACCAGGATCATGAATGGATAACCTTATGATCCTCGTGCTGCGAACACATATTCTCTTCTTTTACCTGGCTACAGCTATAGGACGACGCCTTAGTTGCCGTAGGAATATTCCACAAACTCCCAAAGGTAGCGAAATGGGCCACTCGCTGCCTCGCTACACTCGTTCACGATCGCAAGGCACTTCCCAGCCCGTACGTTGATCTATAACGTCTATGGTCCTTTGCAACACGACCGGTCCAGCGAACACCCTTGAACAAGCGAGGCTCCTCATGACCCAAACGTCCTACACCCCGCCGAAGGTCTGGCAGCAGGAAACAAAGGCGGGCGGCACGTTCGCCAGCATCAACCGGCCCGTCGCCGGCCCCACGCACGACAAGGCGCTGCCGGTCGGCAAGCACCCGCTGCAGCTTTATTCACTGGCCACCCCCAACGGTGTGAAAGTCACGATCATGCTCGAAGAGCTGCTGGCGCTCGGGCACAGCGGTGCGGAATACGATGCCTGGCTGATCCGTATCTCCGAGGGCGATCAGTTCTCCAGCGGTTTTGTCGAGATCAATCCCAATTCCAAGATCCCGGCATTGCTGGATCGAAGCCATGAAACACCTGTTCGGGTATTCGAGTCCGGCTCTATCCTGCTGTACCTGGCCGAAAAGTTTTCCAGCTTCCTGCCCGCCGACCCGGCAGGCCGAACCGAAACGCTGAACTGGCTGTTCTGGCAGATGGGCGCTGCGCCGTATCTGGGCGGCGGTTTCGGGCATTTCTATGCCTACGCGCCGGAGAAACTCGAATACCCCATCAATCGGTTCGCGATGGAGGCCAAGCGCCAACTCGATGTGCTGAACCGTCGCCTGGGCGAGCACCGCTACCTGGCCGGCGACACCTACACGATTGCCGATATCGCGGTCTGGCCATGGTATGGCGCACTGGTGCAGAACAAGGTGTACTCGGCTGCCGAATTCCTCTCGGTACACGAATACCCGCACCTGATTCGCTGGACAGAAGAAATCGCCGCACGCCCTGCCGTCATCAGAGGCCAGAAGGTCAACCGCACCTGGGGCGAAGAAGCCGATCAGGTTCCGGAGCGGCATCAGGCGTCCGATCTGGATAAATAAGGCACACGTCAAGTCCTTCGCGGACAGAAACCTGATGCTACAAACCCACAGGAAACTCTGGAACAGAACGTCCTGATCTGCACGTAAAGTAGCCGACCTTAGCCACCGCCCAAGGACGCGCCTTTATGAGCCGAACAACTGTTCTTCCAGACTTTCGCTTGCAATCGCCCATCAGGTTGCCACGCAGTGGAGTACTTTCAGTATGAGTACTCCCAACACACCGCATACGCCTGTACATGATCGCTTTGATGAAGTGCTCGCCATGATACGGAGCGCTCGACAGCAGGCCGCACAGGCGGTGAACACCCAATTGATCGAGCTTTACTGGCAAGTCGGCGCCTACATCAGTCGCAAGCTTGAAAACGCTGAATGGGGTGACGCGGTGGTCACCCAGCTTGCCGAGCATCTGGCCACCACCCAGCCAGGGCTGCGTGGTTTTACGCGCAGCAACCTCTTTCGCATGCGTCAATTCTATGAGATTTACCGTGCAGAAGAGAAAGTCGCGCCACTGGCGCGACAATTATCCTGGTCACATAACCTGATCATTTTCAGCCAGAGCAAGCGTCCTGAAGAACGCGAGTTCTACTTGAAAATGGCAACTCAGGAAAGGTGGTCAAAACGCGAACTTGAACGCCAATTCAAGAACGCTCTATTCGAGCGCACTGTCACCCAGCCAGCCAAAGCCTCGGCGATGCTCAAGGAAACCCGGCCGGCCGCACTGGATATATTCCGTGATGCCTATATGGTGGAGTTTCTGGAGCTGCCACCGGGGCACGCCGAAGCGGACCTGCATGGCGGCTTGTTGAAACGCCTGAGGGACTTTCTGATCGAGCTAGGCCGCGATTTCTGTTTTGTCGGCTCCGAGTACGCGTTGCAGGTCGGCAGCCAGGACTTTGCTCTGGATCTGCTGTTTTTCCATCGAGGCCTCAATTGCCTCGTTGCCATTGAACTCAAGGTCGGCCGCTTTGAGCCCGAATACCTCGGCAAACTGGACTTCTACCTGGAAGCGCTGGACCGCAATGAACGCAAACCCCATGAAAACCCGGCCATTGGCGTCTTACTCTGCGCCAGCAAAAACGACGAAGTCGTCGAGTACGCTCTGAACCGCTCGCTTTCACCCGCGTTGATTGCCGAGTACCAGACCCGCCTGCCGGACAGACAGTTACTGCAAGCGAAACTGCATGAGTTCTACGCGAGCGCTGTGTTGAACGATCAGTGATACCTGCCAGGCGCACGATGCATTACGCTTGCGGGTACCTGAGCCGCAGCCTGCAAGCCTTTTCCACCCGGAGCCTCTAATGCCGCAAGACAAAGACCCTCGTGCCCACACCGCCCTGTCGCAACGCGGCCGCAGCGCCGGCAGCGGGCCCGGGATTGCGGTCAACCCACCCGTCGTGCGCCTCAGTACGGTGCTGTTCGACAGTCTGGAAAGCTTGCGGCAGGCGGAAATTCGCACCACGGGGCCGGAGCGCTCGTTGACTTACGGCGCCAACGGCAACCCGACTGCGTTTGCCTTGCAGGACCTGATCTCCGAGCTCGAAGGCGCACACGGCACCTGCCTGTACCCGACCGGGCTGGCCGCAGTGGCACAGATGTTTCAATCGTTTCTGCGCCCAGGCGATCATGTCCTGATCACCGAATCGGTCTATGGCCCTGTTCGACGGCTGGCGAAAACCATGCTGACCGCCTTCGACATCCAGTTCGACTTCTACGCGGCCGACGGCAGTAACGTGGAATCGCTGATCAAGGCCAACACCCGGATGATCTATGCCGAGGTGCCCGGCTCGCTGACATTCGACATGTGTGACCTGCCCGCTCTGTCGCAGCTGTGCAAAGCAAGGAATCTGCTGCTGGCTGTGGATAACTCCTGGGGCTCGGGGGTGCTGTACAAGCCGCTGGCGCTGGGCGCGGACATTTCGCTGATGGCCCTGACCAAGTACGTGGCCGGCCATTCCGACGTCATGATGGGCAGCGTCAGCACCACCGAAGCGCATTGGCATACCCTGAAAACCATGAACACCGCCGTGGGCAATACCGTCAGCCCCGACGATGCCTATCTGGTGCTGCGTGGTGCCCGCAGCCTGGCGGCGCGCATGGCCATGCATGAGCGCCATGCGCTGCAGATCGCACAATGGCTGCAGGCCCAGCCTCAGGTTGCCCGCGTGCTCTATCCCGCTTTGCCGGACGATCCGGGCCACGCCATCTGGAAGCGCGATTTCCATGGCTGCAACGGCTTGCTCAGTTTCGAATTCAACACCGCTGACCGGCAAGTGCTGGATCGCTTTACCGGCGCGTTGGAACTGTTCGGCATCGGCTATTCCTGGGGTGGTTTTGAAAGCCTGATCACGGAAGTGGAACAACACGGTCCCGAGCGCGGTGCAGGGCCGATGCTGCGGCTGCAGGTCGGCCTGGAAAGCCCGGAAGACCTGATCGCAGACCTGCGCAACGGATTCGCGGCAGAGTGACCCCGGCAGCCGCTTGAAGAGCGCGGCTCCGTCGCCGCAATTTGCCCAGACGCCATCGCTCTGCTAGTGTCGCGCGGTTTAACCTCTACCGGAAATGCCCTCATGGCCCGCAAGAAAGCTGCACTGGATTTCGAACAGTCACTCGCTGATCTGCAAGCGCTGGTAGAGCGGCTGGAGAATGGCGAGTTGTCGCTGGAAGACTCCCTGACCGCCTTCGAGCAAGGTGTACGCCTGACCCGCGACTGCCAGAGCGCCCTCACCCAGGCCGAGCAGAAGGTTCAGGTGCTGCTGGAGCGCGATGGCGAGCTGAGCGAAGAGCCGTTCGACGATGCGGAACTCCCCGAATGATCGCGAGCTATCAAGCGCAAAGCCAGACTCGCGTCAACGCAGCACTCGACGGGCTGTTCAAGGCTCCGGGCCCTGAGCTCGAACGTCTCTATGAAGCCATGCGCTACAGCGTGATGAACGGCGGCAAGCGCGTGCGCCCGCTGCTTGCGTATGCCGCCTGCGAAGCACTGGGCGGTGTAGCCGAGGATGCCAACGGCGCCGCCTGTGCCGTTGAACTGATTCATGCCTATTCGCTGGTACATGACGATTTGCCGGCAATGGACGACGACGACCTGCGTCGCGGCCAGCCGACCACACACAAGGCCTTCGATGAAGCCTGCGCGATCCTCGCCGGTGACGGCCTGCAGAGCCTGGCTTTCACGGCCCTGCTCGCGCCACACCTGACGTCACGCGATGCCGAGACGCGTCTGCAGATGGTCACGGCCCTCGCGACTGCGGCCGGACCGGCGGGCATGGTGGGTGGTCAGGCTATCGATCTGGGTTCAGTGGGGCTGAAGCTCGATCAGGCCGCGCTGGAATACATGCATCGCCACAAGACCGGCGCATTGATCGAAGCCAGCGTCCGGCTTGGCGCACTGGCCAGCGGTCACGCCGATCAGCCGCGCCTCGATGCTCTGCAGGTCTACGCGCGTGCAATCGGCCTGGCTTTTCAGGTTCAGGACGACATTCTCGATGTCGAAAGCGATACCGCGACCCTCGGCAAGCGCCAGGGCGCCGACATCGCTCGCGACAAGCCGACCTACCCGGCGCTGCTGGGCCTGGAAGCGGCCAAACACTACGCACTGGAACTGCGTGATCAGGCGCTTCTGGCGCTGAGCCCGTTCGATGCTGCCGCAGAGCCGTTGCGCCAGCTGGCACGCTACATCGTCGAACGTCGCCACTGATCACTGTCACCGGACCGGAAAATCCGCTGAATCAACCACGCTTCATCGTGGTCTCAGTCATTACACATGTCAGTCGGCAGATCATCCGCCGACTCACTTCATGGGCAGCGTACGATGCATAAGGTAAACTGCCGCCTCTTTTACTTATAACGATTCGCCTGATGCCCACGACGTTCAAAGAGATCCCCCGCGAGCGCCCGGTCACGCCGTTGCTCGACCGAGCCGATACCCCGCACGGCCTGCGCCGTCTGGGCGAAGCCGAGCTGGAAACCCTGGCCGATGAACTGCGCCTGGAATTGCTGTATTCCGTTGGCCAGACCGGAGGGCATTTTGGTGCCGGCCTCGGGGTCATCGAGCTGACCATCGCGCTGCATTACGTTTTCGACACCCCGGACGACCGTCTGGTGTGGGACGTGGGTCATCAAGCCTATCCGCACAAGATCCTCACCGGCCGTCGTGCGCGCATGTCCACCCTGCGCCAGAAGGAAGGGGTTGCCGCCTTTCCGCGTCGCAGTGAAAGCGAGTACGACACCTTTGGTGTCGGACACTCCAGCACCTCGATCAGCGCCGCGCTGGGCATGGCGATTGCCTCGCGCCTGCAGGGCAGCGAGCGCAAATCGATTGCCGTGATCGGCGACGGTGCGCTGACTGCCGGTATGGCCTTCGAAGCGCTGAACCACGCGCCGGAAGTGGCCGCCGACATGCTGGTCATTCTCAACGACAACGACATGTCGATCTCGCGCAATGTCGGCGGGCTGTCGAACTACCTGGCCAAGATTCTTTCCAGCCGCACCTACAGCAGCATGCGTGAAGGCAGCAAAAAGGTGCTTTCGCGCCTGCCCGGAGCATGGGAAATCGCGCGGCGCACCGAAGAGTACGCCAAAGGCATGCTGGTCCCGGGCACGCTTTTCGAAGAGCTGGGCTGGAACTACATCGGCCCTATCGACGGCCACGACCTGCCGACCCTGATCGCCACCCTGCGCAACATGCGTGACCTGAAGGGCCCGCAGTTTCTGCATGTGGTGACCAAGAAGGGCAAGGGGTTTGCACCGGCTGAAGTCGATCCGATCGGCTATCACGCCATTACCAAGCTCGAGCCGCTGAATGCGCCTGCCGCGCAGAAAAAGATCAGCGCACCGAAATACTCCGGCGTGTTCGGCCAGTGGATCTGTGACATGGCCGACGCTGACGCACGGTTGGTCGGCATCACGCCTGCAATGAAGGAAGGTTCGGATCTGGTCGCGTTCAGCGAACGCTTCCCCGAGCGTTACTTCGACGTGGCCATCGCCGAACAACACGCAGTGACCCTGGCGGCCGGCATGGCGTGCGAAGGCAGCAAGCCGGTCGTGGCGATCTATTCGACCTTCCTGCAGCGTGGCTACGATCAGCTGATACACGACGTCGCGGTACAGAACCTCGACGTGCTGTTCGCCATCGACCGCGCCGGACTGGTGGGCGAAGACGGCCCGACTCACGCAGGCAGCTTCGACCTCTCCTACCTGCGCTGCATCCCCGGCATGCTGGTGATGACGCCGAGCGATGAAAACGAACTGCGCAAGTTGCTCAGCACCGGTTATCTGCATACCGGCCCTGCAGCAGTGCGCTACCCACGCGGCACCGGCCCTAACGCGGTGATCGAGGCCGATCTTGAACCGCTCGAGATCGGCAAGGGCGTTGTGCGGCGTCAGGGCCAGGGCGTTGCGATACTGGCGTTCGGCGTGCAACTGGCCGAAGCGCTGGTGGTGGCCGAGAAGCTCGACGCAACGGTGATCGACATGCGTTTCGTCAAACCACTGGACGAAGCCCTGGTCAGCGAAGCTGCCGCCAATCACGAGTTGCTGGTCACACTGGAAGAAAACGCCGTCATGGGCGGTGCCGGTGCTGCGGTCAGCGAGTTTCTGGCACGCGCCAATATCCTCAAGTCGGTATTGCACCTGGGCCTGCCGGATGTCTACGTCGAGCATGCCAAGCCTGCGCAGATGCTCACCGAGTGCGGCCTGGATGCCCAAGGGATCGAAGCCGCGATCAATGAGCGACTGGCGCTGATTGGCTGACTGCCAGAGCTTCCTCACGCGCCTGGCGTGAGGAACGATCATCACCCGCCCTCGTGCAGCAATCCTGATAACATGCTGCGCACCTCGACACTGCCGCGATGCCAGCCGATGCCTCATGTGACCCGCTCCGCCTCCACGCCTGAATTGACCTCGCTGTTCGCCGCCCTGCAGCAGCACTTCATGCAGGTCGTCGTTCCGCTGTGGCAGGGGCCTGGCTGGAACGCACAACTGGCATTGCCCTACGAAGCACTCGACGCCAGTGATCAACCGTTACCGCCGCAACGCTATCGCGCCATGGCCTGTGCGCGTCAGCTGTTTCTGTTTTCCAGCCTCATCGATCACGCGCAAGTGCCGGATGCACGGGCGCGGGCCGGTGAATTGTTCCGTTCCCTGCAACAGCACTTCCACGATGCCGAGCATGGCGGCTGGTTCTACAGCATTGATCCACAAGGCAAGCCGCTGGATCGCCGCAAGGACCTCTACACCCACGCCTTCATTATCTTTGCCTGCGCCCATTACTGGGCGAACGTGCAGGACCCGCTGGCAGAGTCGGTGCTCAACGCAGCGCTCAACGTTGTGGCAGAACGCTTTGCCGACGACGACGGGCTGTACGAGGCGCAGCTCGCTGAGGACTGGTCGGTATTGGGTACCGGACCGTTGCAAAACCCCTTGATGCATCTGGCAGAGGCGTTTCTGGCTGCCCTGTCGGTGCGTGCCGACCCTGCCACGCAGGCGGCACTGGACGCACTGGTTATCCACATGCAGCGCCGTTTCGTCGATACCGCAACCGGCGTGATGCTGGAGAAGCCTCTGGGCGCTGTGGATAACTGGTACGAGCCAGGGCATCAGTTCGAATGGTTCTTTCTGCTGCAATCGTCGCCGGAACTGCACGGGCGCGAGCTGCATGAATCCATGACCCGCGCGTTCGCCTACGCTCAGGCGCAGGGCGTCGATCCACACAGCGGCGCTGTGACGGCGATGCTGGCGCTCGATGGTACGGTACGCGATGCCACCCAGCGTATCTGGGCCCAGGCGGAATACCTGCGGGCCATGGCCCTGCGCCCGGACTGCGAAGCGGCCTTGACCCAGCAGTTGTCGGCCTTCGAGCAGCGCTTTCTGCATGCCAGGGGCTGGAACGAGTGCGTCGAGCCCGATGGCAGGGTCAGCCGCAGCGACATGCCGTCGACCACGCCCTACCACCTGGCGACCTGCTACATCGGCCTGGCAGATTTCGTCGAAAATCGCTTCGTCAGTGCATTCCCGCCGCCAACACCCGCAGACAGCTGATCGGGCCGCAGCTGCGCGGCCCGATCAGCAATCAATCAACCGCGGTTGCGATCAATCGCAAAGCCGGCCCAGGTCTGGCTGACAGGCATCAGTTCCAGGCTGTTGATGTTGACGTGCGCGGGTGTGTTCATGATCCAGAAGATGGTGTCGGCGATGTCCTGAGGCTGAATCGGCTCGGCACCTGCGTAGGTGGCGTCGTACTTGGCCTGATCACCGCCGAAACGCACCAGCGAAAACTCGCTCTCGCACAGCCCCGGCTCAAGGTTGGTGACGCGCACGCCGGTGCCGATCAGGTCGTTGCGCAGGTTCAGCGAGAACTGCCCGACAAAGGCCTTGGTGCCACCGTAGACGTTGCCGCCCGGATACGGGTAGTTACCGGCGACCGAACCCAGGTTGACGATGCTCGCGCCGCGACCGTGCGCGATCAGACGCGGCAGCAGCAGACGCGTGGTGTACACCAGACCTTTGACGTTGGTGTCGATCATGGTGTCCCAGTCATCCAGATCGCACTTGGGCGCAGGATCGATTCCCAGCGCCAGACCGGCATTGTTGATCAGCCCGCGAATGCTGCCGAACTCTTCAGGCAAACCTGCGATGGCGCTCTCCATCGCCTTGCGGTCACGTACATCCAGCACCAGCGTATGCACCTTGGTCTGCTTCGACAGCTCGGCGCTCAAGGTATCCAGGCGGTCCTTGCGTCGACCGGTCAGCACCAGCGACCAGCCCGCCTCGGCGAAACGACGGGCACACGCCTCGCCAAAACCGGAAGTGGCGCCCGTGATGAATACAGTGGAAGTCATTTCATTCTCCTGACATGGCGCAAAAACAGCGCTGCCTGTTAATAAGTTTCTGGCAAGGGCAGCAGAATGCCCGTCAGCGGGACATCGATGCAACAACCGAGTGTATTTGTACAAAAAACAACCAATCCGGAGCGGGCCATGCGCTACGGGCCTCACAGGCACTTTTGCCCACCTTATCCACAGTCAGACCCACAATCTCTGGGGGCAAGTCAGGTCCGCTGAACATCACGTGTTTCGGGGCCTGCAGCGTATCAGGCGAAGTTTTTTCCTTGACTTTGCCCGAGACCGCCAAGGGGTCGCCAAGCGTCAGAAAACAGTGATGGCCTGTAGCCCAGACCCCATAACGTCCGGGGCAGTCTTTCCAAGGCTTGTTAACAGACTTATCCACAGGCTGCTCGCCTGTAAAGCCTGTATGAACGACCAGCCCGGATGCTGTTGACAAATGCCCCGTCACGTCGGCCGAAAACCTCTGTACGAAATTTGATCATTCTTCTGCAGGCCTTATGCATAAAGGGCTGCAGGTAAATACTCCCAAGTTATTAACAGCCGGTTCCACAGTAAACCTGAACAAGTCAAAACGGTGACAAAACAACCCTTTGCAGCGGTTTTATGTCGCACTTATCAGACGCGCCAAAATTGTTTTCCACAATTGCAGACGACCGCGCCCCGGATGTTTGAGCATCCGGGGCGCGCGACGAAAACGGCAGGGTTTTGACGAACTCAGTGCCCGCCCAGATAAGCGTTCCTTACCTCTTCATTTACCAGCAATTCCCGCCCCGTGCCGGACAGGCGAATCTCGCCATTGACCATGACATAGGCCCGGTCGGACAGCTTGAGCGCATGGTTGGCGTTCTGCTCGACCAGAAATATCGTCATGCCCGTGGCTGCCAGTTCACGCAGGGTCGAGAAGATCTGTTTGACGATGATCGGGGCCAGACCCAGGCTTGGCTCATCGAGCAGCAGCAATTTCGGACGACTCATCAGCGCACGGGCGATGGCGAGCATTTGCTGCTCGCCTCCGGACATGGTCATGGCGCGCTGATTGCGGCGCTCCTTGAGCCTGGGGAACAGCTCGAACATGCGCTGCATGTCTTCGGCCGAATGCTTGTCGCCAATCGGAATGGTGCCCATCATCAGGTTTTCTTCGACCGACATGTCGGGAAAGACCCGCCGTCCCTCCGGCGACTGCGCAATGCCGTTGGAGGCGATGTAATGCGAGGACTTCTGGGTGATGTCGGTGCCCTGATAGATGATCTGCCCGCTGGCCGCGCGCGGCTGACCGAAGATCGACATCAGCAGCGTGGACTTGCCCGCGCCGTTGGAGCCGATCAGGCTCACCGTTTCACCCTCATTGATGTGCAGCGAGACTTTCTTCAGGGCCTGAATCGGCCCGTAAAACACATCGATCTCTTTCAGTTCGAGGATCGGCTTGCTCATACCAGCTCCTCTTCATCAGCGCCCAGATACGCAGCGATCACCTTCGGATCATTACGGATCTGTTCCGGCCCGCCCATCGCAATCACGTTGCCATGGTCGAGCACCACAATATCGTCGGAAATCCCCATGACCATGCCCATGTCGTGCTCGATCAGCACAATGGTCATGTCGTGCTCGTCACGCAGCAGGCGGATCATGCCGCTGAGTGCCTCGGTTTCCTGCGGGTTGAGACCGGCAGCCGGCTCATCCAGGCAGATCACCTGCGGCCGCGTGCACATGGCTCGCGCAATCTCCAGACGGCGCTGCTGCCCGTAGGACAACTCGCCAGCCAGACGGTTGGCGCAGTCCACCAGATCGACCACCTCCAGCCAGTAGAACGCGGTGTTCAGCGCATCCTCTTCGGCCTTGCGATAGCCCCTGGTATTCAGGATCCCGCTGATCAGGCTGCGGTTGACCCACATGTGCTGGGCGACCAGCAGGTTTTCGACGACCGACATTTCCTTGAACAGGCGAATGTTCTGGAACGTGCGCGCCAGCCCTGCCCTGTTGACCAGATGGGTGCCGCCGAACATCTTGTAGTACACCCGGCTGAGGAAGCTTTTCGGCGACACGAAGTCGGTCGCCTGGAACGGCTCGCCCAATAGCTTGATCACATTGGTGGTCTTGCCACGAGTGTGCAGTTCGATGCGTCCGCCAGTGGCCTTGTAGAAACCGGTCAGGCAGTTGAAGACCGTGGTCTTGCCCGCACCGTTGGGGCCGATCAGGGCGAAAATCGAATTGCGCCGGACCTTGAGGCTGACGTCGCTGAGGGCCTTGATGCCGCCAAAGTGCATCATCAGGTGCTCGACGGAGAGAATCACTTCAGTGCTCATCGCGCAGCCCTCTCTGTCACCAGCGCGCCCTTGCGCGGTTTTACCCCGGTGCGGCTGATGCGAATCAGGCCGCGTGGTCGCCAGATCATCATCAGCACCATCAGAATCCCGAACAGCAGCACGCGGTATTCGGAGAAGCTGCGCAGCAGTTCAGGCGCAACGGTCAGCACGAACGCGGCGATCACCACACCGACGGTCGAGCCCATGCCGCCCAGCACCACGATCGCCAGAATCAGCGCCGACTCGAAAAAGGTGAATGAGGTCGGGTTGACGAAGCCCTGATAGCTGGCGAAAAACACTCCGGCAAGGCCTGCGGTCGACGCACCGATGGTGAACGCCGACAGCTTGACCAGCACATGATTGAGGCCCATCGAACGACAGGCGATCTCGTCCTCGCGCAAGGCTTCCCAGGCACGCCCGATCGGCATGCGGGTCAGGCGATGCTTGATGAACAGCACCGCCAGCACGACCAGGAACAGCACGGTGTAGATGAAGATGAATTTCAGGTCCGGGTTGTAATCGAAGCCGAAATATTCATGGATCGGCACCCCGCCGTCCTTGGCGCGTCGGCCAAACTCCAGCCCGAGGAAGGTGGGCGCCGGCACCGGCACACCGTTCGGGCCGCCGGTGAACGACAGCCAGTTATTCAACACAAGGCGAATGATCTCGCCGAACCCTAGCGTCACGATGGCCAGATAGTCGCCATGCATGCGCAACACCGGGAAGCCGAGAATGCACCCGGCCAGCGCCGCCGCGATCGCCGCCAGCGGCAAGGCCGACCAGAAGCCCAGGCCCAGATACTGATAGCCCAGCGCCAGACCATAAGCACCGATGGCGTAAAACGCCACGTAGCCAAGGTCGAGCAGCCCCGCCAGACCGACCACGATGTTCAGCCCCAGGCCCAGCAGCACGTAGATCAGACCGAGGATGACTACGGTCAGAATGTACTTGTTGGCGAAGATCGGGAACACGATGGCAATCACGATCAGCAGCGGAATGATCCAGTACAGGCTCGATCGATGATCCGGTTTGAGCACATGCACGCCGGAGTCGGAGCTTTCGAAGCTCTGGGAAACACGCAGGCCTCTGGGTGTTTGCAGAAACAGACTGATCAGAAAGCGACCGATCACGACCACGCCCACCAGCCAGGCCACGCGGGTCGGCTGCAGGTTGAAGCTGTAGCCATCGAGCACGATCCCGACGATGGGGCCGAACACGATCAGCGCCAGCAACCCGGCAACCACGGCATCGATCAGACTCTTCTTGATTTCGACAGGTTTGGAAACAGGAACAGCAACAGGAGCGGACATACTTATACCTTCGCCACGAGTGGGCGACCCAGCAGGCCTTGGGGACGGAAAATCAGGATCAGCACCAGCAGGCCGAAACTGAACACGTCTTTGTAATCGGAGTTGATCAGACCGGAGAACTGCGACTCGGCAACCCCCAGGATCAAGCCGCCCAGCATGGCACCCGGCAACGAGCCGATCCCGCCCAGCACGGCGGCAGTAAACGCCTTGATGCCGATGATGAAGCCGGCATAGAAGTCGAACGTGCCGTAATTCATGGTGATCAGCACACCGGCCAGTGCCGCCATGGCAGCACCAATGATGAACACGTAGGAGATGACACGGTCGGTGTTGATGCCGAGGATCGACGCCATCTTGCGGTCCTGATGTGTGGCGCGGCACATGCGGCCCAGCTTGGTGTACTTGATGATGTAGGTCAGCACGCCCATGCCGACGAAGGCGGCAATGAGGATGAAGATCTTGGTGTAGGTGATCTGCACGAAGCCGCTGCCGACTTCAAAGCGCCACGCACCTTCGAGCAGTGTAGGCACGCCTTGCTGGCGCGCACCCTGGCTGATCTGTGCGTAATTCTGCAGGATCAGGGAAATGCCGATGGCGCTGATCAGCGGTGCCAAGCGGGTCGAGTTACGCAGTGGCTTGTACGCCACACGCTCGATGACGAAGCCGTAAACGCCAGTGACCACAATGGTGAAGATCAGCGTACCGAGAATCAGGAATGGAAAGGATTCCACGCCGAAGAAAGACAGAACCGCGAGGCCGATAGCGGCCAGGTAGGCGGAAATCATGTACACGTCGCCATGGGCGAAGTTGATCATGCCGATGATGCCGTAGACCATCGTGTAGCCGATGGCGATAAGGCCATAAACAGACCCGAGGGTGAGTCCGTTGACCATTTGTTGCAGGAAGATTCCATCCATCACGCACGCTCACACACTGAAGGGCAGCTCAGCACCCCACTGATCGCCCCCTCGTGAGGCGCGATCGGCAGGTCCGAAAACAACAAAAGAGATGCAGGCCCGCTCATGGGCGAGCCCATCACCCGGTCAGCCTCTGCCGGGCAGAACTGACACGAGGTTTATCTCACTTCTGTTTTTCGAGTTGCTTGTATTTGCCGGTGGCGTCCCACTGGTAAACCACATAGTCGGAGACTTTCAGGTCACCTTTGGCATCCCAGGCTTTATCACCCATAACGGTCTTGACGGAGTTGGCCTTGAGCCACTTGGCAGCCTCTTCGCCCTTGTTGGATTTGGCGCCATTGAAACCGGCAGCCAGCGTCTGCAGCGAAGCGTAAGCGTAGAGTGTGTAGCCTTCAGGCTCGTAACCGGTTTTGCGGAACTGGTCCACGACAGCCTTGCTTTCCGGCAACACCCGCGGGTCTGCGCCAAAGGTCATGTACACGCCGTCTACGTATTGCGGACCGCCAGCGGTGGTAACCAGCTCGTCAGTGACGATGCCGTCATCGGACATGAACCTGACGTCCTTGAGGCCTTGCTCGCGCATCTGACGAACCAGTGGACCGGCTTCCGGGTGCAGGCCGCCGAAGTACACAACGTCGGCGCCAAACGAACGAATCTTGGTCACCAGCGCACTGAAGTCTTTTTCACCACGAGTCAGACCCTCGTAGAGAATTTCTTCTTTCTTGATGCCGCGCTTGTCCAGCTGCTTGCGGGTTGCATCGGCAAGGCCCTGGCCATAGGTGTCCTTGTCGTGGATAACGGCAATTTTCTTACCCTTGAGCACGTCAACGATATAATCACCGGCGACCACACCTTGCTGGTCATCACGACCGCACATGCGGAACATTTCTTTGAAGCCACGCTCTGTCACCGTCGGGTTGGTCGAGCCCGGAGTAATGGCAATCACGCCTGCATCGTTGTAGATATCCGAGGCGGGAATGGTCGACGACGAGCAGAAGTGCCCGACCACACCAATCACTTTTTCCTGATCCACAAGACGGTTTGCAACCGCAACGGCCTGCTTTGGCTCACAGGCGTCATCGCCTTTAACCAAGACGATTTTTTCCCCGTTCACACCACCTGCCGCATTGATCGCGTCGGCTGCTGCCTGCGCGCCCTTCATGTACTGCTGACCAAACGACGCGTTCGCGCCGGTCATTGGGCCCGCTACGCCGATTTTCACGTCCGCCTGTGCAAACGAAGACACGCCCAATGCAGTAGCCACTGCGATTGCCAGAAAACCTTTCCTGTAAAACGTATGCGACATAAGTGGTGCTCCTGAGGGTATTTTTTTAGTTGGCACTTTCATGATCGAACAGATACAGAGTTGCTCAGAGCAAGGCGCGTGCCATCGCTTTTTGGTTGAGGGCGATGTCGTGTTTTTCGTGTCGTTCCATCATTCAACATCGCGCAACAGGGCACCGTGGGCACTTCGGGCGCGCAAGGTGCAACCCAGGCCGAAAAAAGAGCAACCCATGCGCACACGAGTAGCAACCAGCGCATGCCATGATGGGCAACCCACGTGTAACAGCACACGTCACCGAATTGCACACGCCCGGTGCGCGAACGCTACGAGACGCACCATTTGAGGCTAGCGGATTAAACGAGACCTGCCGCAGCCATCGTTCGATTCTGGAGCGCGCGTCACGCGACGCCAGTAATAACCTCCCCGCGTACACCCGACAAACGACCTTTAAGCGAGATATCATTCCGATTATTCATAACGCTTACGCCAGCCCCCGCGCGCCGCAGACAGAGAAGTCATCATGCTGAACAAACGTCACCTGCCCTCGATAGCCGCATTGCAATGCTTTGAGGCAGTGACCCGGCACCTGAGCTTCACGCGCGCGGCAGAAGAACTCAACCTGACCCAGAGCGCCGTCAGCAAGCAGGTCGCACAACTCGAAGAGCTGGTTCAGCACCTGCTGTTTCAGCGCGTGCGCCGCCGTCTGCAACTGACGCCAGCCGGGGCGCTGTACCTGGCTGAAGTGCGCAAGATCCTGACCCAGATCGAGATGTCTACCCACTTCCTGCGCTCCTACGGCGGAGAAACCGAGGTGTTGCGCGTCTCCACACCGTCGACATTCGGCGCGCGCTGGCTGGTGCCGCGCCTCAAGGGCTGGCGCTTGCGTCACCCGCACATTCACCTGGACCTTATCAACGAACAGGAATCCGATGACCTGATCAAGGGCCGCTGTGACGTGTCGTTCTATTTCGGCCAGGCGGCCATGCCCGGCGCAGAAAGCGTGAAGCTGTTCGGTGAGGAACTGGTGCCTGTGTGCGCCCCCGAAAGCCTGCCGGACGAGCCTCTCGCCGACCCGACTCAACTGAGCGAGCTGGTCCTGCTGCAGAATGCCTTCCGCCCCGAAGCGTGGCATGAATGGTTCGAAAGCCAGGGCTATCACACCGACCACAGCTATCACGGGCCACGCTTTGAAACTTTCTATATGTGCATCCGCGCAGCCCAGGTCGGCTGCGGCGTTGCGCTGCTGCCACGCTTTCTGGTCGAGGAGGAACTGGCCGAGGGCAAACTGGTGATTGCCTGGGATTACGCATTGCCCAGCACTAACAGCGCCTACTACCTGTCCTATCCGGAACACACCGCCGACGTGCCCAAAATCCGGGTTTTTCTACAGTGGATGCTGGAACAGTTGGATCAACCCCCCGCTTAAGGGCGACAATGCACACCCATCCGGCCGTGAGCCTTCCATGGTGACAGACAGGAAGTCACGCGCCCCACTTTATCCGGCTGCTCTGGAGAGCCTGATTCAATGAGCGAGAGCGCCTTTTCCAATCGCATCGTGCAAAGCCTGCTCGATACCGATTTCTACAAGCTGACCATGATGCAGGCCGTCCTGCACAACTACCCGAACGTGGACGTCGAGTGGGAATTCCGTTGCCGCAACGGGGAGGACCTTCGCCCCTATCTGGATGAAATCAAGCACCAGATCGAGCTGTTGTGCGAGCTGTCGCTAAGCCCCGAACACCTGGCTTTTCTGGAACGCATCACCTTCATCAAACCGGATTTTCTGCGCTTTCTCGGGCTGTTCCGCTTCAATACCCGCTACGTGAAAACCACCATCGAGAATGACGAACTGTGCATTCGCCTGCACGGGCCGTGGCTGCACGTCATCCTGTTCGAAGTGCCGCTGCTGGCCATCGTCAGCGAAGTGCGCAACCGGCATCGCTACCCGGACACCCTGCTCAGCCAGGCGCGGGATCGTCTGTATGACAAGTTCGAATGGCTGACCACGCATGCCACGACGGATGAACTGGCCGAGCTGAAAGTGGCGGACTTCGGCACGCGCCGGCGGTTCTCCTACCGCGTGCAGGAAGAAATGCTCGGCGTCCTGAAAAACGACTTTCCAGGCCAGTTCGTCGGCACCAGCAATGTGCATCTGGCCCGCCAGCTTGACCTCAAGCCCTTGGGCACCATGGCCCACGAATGGATCATGGCCCATCAGCAGCTGGGACCGCGTCTGATCGACAGTCAGATTGCCGCGCTCGATTGCTGGGTCCGTGAATATCGCGGCCTGCTGGGGATCGCGCTGACCGACTGCATCACCACCGATGCCTTCCTGAACGACTTCGATCTGTACTTCGCCAAGCTGTTCGACGGTTTGCGCCATGATTCGGGCGACCCGGTGAAGTGGGCCGAAAAATGCATCTCGCATTACCAGAAGCTCGGTATCGACCCGATGAGCAAGACCCTGGTGTTTTCCGATGGGCTGAACCTGCCCAAGGCGCTCGATATCTTTCGCGCGTTGCGCGGACGCATCAATGTCAGCTTCGGGATCGGCACCAACCTGACGGCCGACATCCCCGGCATTGCGCCGATGAACATGGTATTGAAAATGACGGCGTGCGCCGGTCAGGCCGTGGCGAAGATCTCTGATGAGCCCGGCAAGACGCAGTGCAAGGACCCGAACTTTGTCGCTTACCTGCGGCATGTGTTCAAGGTGCCGGATTTGCCGAGCCCGGAAAAACCCGCTTGAATTGTCCTATCTACGAGGAGTGAATCATGCACGCCGTACAGCGCCAGATTGCTGAACAGCTCAAGGTCCAGCCACCTTTCGCGGACCAGAACGCGCTGCAGGCCGAGGTCGCCCGCCGCGTCAACTTCATCAAGGAGTGCCTGCAGAACGCACGGCTCAAGACCCTGGTGCTCGGCATCAGCGGCGGGGTCGACTCGCTGACGGCCGGCCTGCTCGCCCAACGCGCGGTCAAGGAACTGCGTGAAAGCACGGGTGACAACGCCTACCGCTTCATCGCTGTGCGCCTGCCTTATGTGGTGCAGGCCGATGAGCACGAAGCCCAGGCCTCTGTCGACTTCATCGAGCCGGACGAGCGCCATACCATCAACATCGGCAGCAGCGTCAAGGCCCTGGCAGCCGAGGTGAAGGCCTTCGACGGGCTTCCAGCGACCTCGGTGGATTTCGTGCTCGGCAACACCAAGGCGCGCATGCGCATGGTCGCGCAGTACACCGTCGCCGGCGCTTACCATGGCCTTGTGATCGGCACCGATCACGCGGCCGAAGCGGTGATGGGCTTCTTCACCAAGTTCGGCGACGGCGCATGCGACCTGGCACCGTTGAGCGGCCTGGTGAAAAACCAGGTACGCGCCATCGCCCGCCATTTCGGCGCACCTGAATCACTGGTCGAGAAAGTGCCGACTGCGGACCTGGAAGACCTGTCACCCGGCAAACCGGACGAAGCTTCGCACGGCGTGACCTACGCCGAGATCGACGCCTTCCTGCACGGCGAGCCGGTACGCGAGGAAGCGTTCCGGATCATTTGCGAAACCTACGCCAAGACCCAGCACAAGCGCGAGCTGCCTTACGCGCCGTGAGTGAGTGCGCGGCACGGATTTGTGACGCTCATTGCTGGCTATCGTGCCGACGCTCTGCGTCGGCATGCAGTTCTGGACGCTCCGCGTCCGATCCTGAATGTGCGCAGCGGCTCAGATCTGTGACGCAGAGCGTCACGAACGGCATTCCCACGCGGAGCGTGAGGAACGATACTCTCAGACGCTCCGGAGACCTGCCGTTACTTCAGCGTCACAGCGCCTTTCATCATGCTGATGTGCCCGGGGAAGGTGCAGAAGAACTGGTATTCCTGGGCAGCGTCGAGCTTCGACACGTCAAACGTCACCGAGTCCTTTTCGCCAGCGCCGATGACTTTGGTGTGGGCGATGACGCGGCTGTCGTCCGGCTTCAAATAGTCCTTGTCGATGCCCGCGGCCATGCCGTCAGTGACGACTGCCTGGGTGTCGGCTTTTTTGCCCAGCACCCAGTTATGGCCCATGACATTCTTCGGCAGGCTGCCGGAGTGAGTCAGGTTGACGGTGAATTCCTTGCAGCTCTTGTCGATCTCAATGGCTTTGGTGTCGTACATCATTTGATCGGTCGAATCGACTGTGACCGAGCACTCGGCAGCCAGCAATTGACCACTGGCCAATGACAACAGCGAAATCGCTACAAGCTTGCGAATCATTTGAATCTCCAGGGCAGGACTTGATTAACGTAAAACTGATGTAAGAAGAGAGTGCCCGATCAGCGCCGGGGTTCCAAGGACGTGCGTCAAATCGTCTCTCGGACGCTCGTGACAGAGCGTCCTTTTGAAGAACGATTCACGGGACCCGGTAATTAGCCGCTGACCGGCATCACCGTGACCCGCACCTCCGGATCATGCGTGCCGCCGCCCAGAATCACGCCACGCAACGGTGAGACATCGGAGAAATCGCGTCCCCAGGCCAGGCTGATGTGCTCCAGCGCAGGCTGCACGTTGTTGGTGGGGTCGAAGTCGACCCAGCCCGAGGCCGGACAGAATACCGAGACCCAGGCGTGCGAGGCATCGGCACCGATCAGCCGCGGCTGCCCCGGTGGCGGCTGGGTGAGCAGATAGCCGCTCACATAGCGCGCCGCCAGGCCACGGGAGCGCAGACACGCCAGCATCAAATGGGCGAAGTCCTGACACACGCCGCGCCGCCGCTCCAGCACTTCCACCAGCGGCGTGGCGACCTGAGTGGCTTCTTCATCGAAGGTGAACTCCTCGAAAATCTTTTCCATCAACGCCTGTACGCACAGCAATAACGGGCGGCCCGGCGGGAAACAGACCTGCGAGAACTCGACGAACGAGCGCTTCAGGTGAACGTAGGGGGATTCGAAGCGATAGCGGCAGGCCTCCAGAATGTCCTCGGTCATCGGCTTGGCGCTGTACGTCAGCGCACTGCGGGTCACTTCCCATTCCGGCGACAGATTGAAATCCAGAAACGGCTTCTCCATGACCTCGATACGCAACCGCGCATTGACCTGCAACTCATCGTGCGGACGCTCGAAGGCCAGACGGGTCAGCGGGTTGCCGAACACATCCAGCTCATCACGACGCGTGGTGGGCTCCGGAAGAATCTCCAGCGCCTGCTCGGTGCAACGCTGCCAGGGACTGCTGCGCGGCCACAGGTGCGCCAGTTGCTGGGCCAGCGAGACCGGGCTGTCGTACTTGTAATGCGTGTCATGGAAAATCTGGTAGAAAGCGCTCATCAGACAGACACCGTGCGTTGGCTGACATCATCGACGTGGGCAAAGTGGCGCAACGCCAGGCGATCGGATGCCAGGCCACTGCTGTCGCCAATGCTTTGCAGCAAGTCCGCCAGCCCGTCGAGCACGGCATCGATACTGCTCTGGCCAAACAAGGGATTCTCCAGGCTGCCCAGGTCGAACGCGGCAAGACGCTGGGCCAGCACCGCCAGGCTACTGTCGCGTGGCGCATCGAACTCGTCGTTCAGGCGGCGCAACGAGCGCTGCACCAGCTTGAGCTGAAACAGCACCGCATGCGGGTTCTGCTCGTCGAGCAGCAACAGGTCCAGTACCGGAATCAGATGCGGCACCGCCATGTAGCGCGAGCGATAGGTGATGCTGCTGTTGCCCAGCTCCAGCAACCACTCCAGACCGGCCCGCTCGAAAACCACCAGCCCGCGCAAAAACGCCGAGAGACTGGTGCTGAGAAACTTCAGGCGCTCGATCCGTCGCCCGATCATCAGGAAGCTCCAGCCCTCGTCGCGGGTCATGTCATCCATGGCGAAGCCGGACAGGGCCGCCAGCGACATCACCAGACGGTTGAGAAAATCCAGCAGTTCGCCGAAATCCGGCTCTTCGCTTTCCAGGCTCAAGGCCTCGCGCTGCAACTCGACCAGCGCCTGCCAGTTTTCCTTGGATAACTTGCCACGCACTTGCGAGGCCGCCCATTGCAGACGCTGCAAATTGGCGCGCAGGCTGAACGGCCACTCGTCCCCCAGCAGCGCGACAAGCAGGCGATCCTTCAGTTCTTCGCCCTCCTGCGCCTCGGGCAGCATGCCCAGACTCTCGGCCAGCGCGACGGCAGCTTGCAGCGCGAGAGGGTCATCATCGTCGACGTAGCGCGTCAGCATGATGCGCAGCAGGCGCGCACTGTCGTCGCAGCGCTCGCAGTAACGGCCGAACCAGAACAGGTTTTCCACCACCCGTGACGGCAGATAAGGATCGCGACGGATCAGGTCGTAGACACCCAGCTTACGCTGGCCTTTCCACGGCTCGCCGAGGTGCGAGCGCTCGCCCAGCACCCAGGTGTCCTTGCTCGCCCCGCCACGCTGCATCGAAACCACGTCGGCATCGGCTTCGGCGGCCACTCGGGTCAGGCCGCCCGGCAGCACGCGATAGCCGTCGAGGCTGGCCACGGCATACACACGCATGCCGATGGCGCGCGGCTGCAAACCGGTGCCATCGGCCTGCAGCACCGGAGCATGGGACAACTGCGCCAGTTCCTGAGCGACATAGGCATAGGGCCGCGACTGCATGCGCTGGGCAAGTGCGAGGCGTTGCTCCTCATTCAGATCACGGCCGAACACCGGCGCGAAGTGCTGCGAGGGGAACGCCGGTTTGATCAACAGATCCGGCAGTTTTTCCAGCGCCTGAGCCAGCACCGGCGGCTCTCCGCACCACCAGGTCGCCACCGAGGGCAGGATCAGATCCTCGCCGAACAGGTACTGGCTGATTTTCGGCAAAAAGCCCAATAGCCCGGGCGACTCCAGCACACCACTGCCCAACGCGTTAGCGACCAGTACATTGCCCTGACGCACCGCCTCAAGCAGCCCCGGCACACCCAGCGCAGAATCGGTACGCAATTCCAGGGGATCGCAGAAGTCATCGTCCAGCCGGCGCATGATGGCGTGAACCCGACGCAAGCCGCTGAGGGTCTTCAGGTAGACCGTGGCATCGCGCACCGTCAGATCGCCCCCCTCGACCAGCGGATAGCCCAGTTGCCGCGCCAGGTACAAGTGTTCGAAGTAGCTTTCGTTGAAACGGCCCGGCGTCAGCAGAACGATCAGGGGGGCTTCGTTGCTGGTCGGCGCCTGACGGGCCAGGGTCTGCTGCAGCGCATCGAAGAAACCCGACAGGTGCCGGACTTGCAGGTCGCGGTAGGTTTCCGGCAAGGCGCGCGCGACGCTCTGGCGGTTTTCCAGCGCATAACCGGCACCCGAAGGCGCCTGGGTACGGTCGGCAGTCACCCACCAGCGCCCGTCCGGGGTACGCGCCAGATCAACGGCGTACATGTGCAGGAACGTGCCTTCCGGAGGCTTCACGCCTTGGCACGGCCAGAGAAAGTTGTTGTGGCCAAACACCAGTTCGGCGGGCAACAGGCCATTGGCGATCAGCGTCTGCGGGCCGTAAAGGTCGGCGAGCACTGCATTGAGCAGCCGCGCACGCTGGGCAATCCCTGCCGCCACGTGCTGCCATTCATCCGCTGCAATGATGTGCGGCAACAGGTCCAGCTCCCACGGGCGATCCGCGCCCTTGGGGTCGGCATACACGTTGTAGGTGACACCGTTTTCCTGAATCTGCCGGGTCAGCAGGGCCTGACGCTGGATCAGTTGCGCTGCACTGCTGCGCCGCATGTGCTCGTACAGACGACGCCAGTGCGGGCGAACGGCTCCGTAGGCGTCGAGCATTTCGTGGTAGGTACCCTCGGACAGCGGGTAGTGGTCAAGCAGGTCGGGCATGGAAGGCTCGGCAGGCAACGTAAGGACTTCAGATTAGTGCAGTCAGATGTCACGTCCGTGTGCATCTGACGCACAGAGCCACTGTTTTTTTAATGCAGACGCATATCCAGCGTCATCGGCAGCTCGTCGTTAATGTTGAGCGACGGAACGTCCAGTTTGCCCGGGGTATGGCCGATGCGGAAGAAACGTGACAGGCGACGGCTTTCCGCTTCGTTGGCGTTGACCGGCAAGGTTTCGTAATTACGGCCGCCCGGATGGGCGACATGATACTCGCAGCCACCCAGCGAGCGGTGCATCCAGGTGTCGAGCAGATCGAAAACCAGTGGCGCATGCACGCCGATGGTCGGTTGCAGGCAGTTGGCCGGCTGCCAGGCGCGATAACGCACACCGGCAACGAACTCGCCGGCCCGCCCGGTCGGCTGCAGAGGCACTGCCACACCGTTACAGGTCAGCACGTAGCGCTGCGGCGGCAGCCCGCTGATATGCACTTGCAGACGCTCCAGCGATGAATCGACGTAGCGCACCGCGCCGCCGGCCGAGCCCTCTTCACCCAGGACATGCCAGGGCTCCAGCGCCTGACGCAGCTCCAGCTCGATACCGTTGACGGCGTAATCGCCCACTTTCGGGAAGCGGAATTCCAGGTGCGCAGAGAACCAGTCGGCCTGCACCGGGTAGCCTGCCGCGTTGAGGTCGGCAACCACATCGGCAAAATCCTGCTCGATGAAGTGCGGCAGCATGAAGCGGTCATGCAGTTGCGTGCCCCAGCGCGCCAGTTTCGCGGGGGCGTAGGGTTCACGCCAGAAGCGCGCCACCAGGGCGCGCAGCAACAACTGCTGCGCCAGGCTCATGCGTGCATGCGGCGGCATCTCGAACGCACGCAGCTCCAGCAGCCCCAGACGTCCGGTTGCACCATCGGGCGAGTAAAGCTTGTCGATGCAGAACTCGGCACGGTGGGTATTGCCGGTGACGTCGATCAGCAGGTTACGCAGCAGACGGTCCACCACCCACGGCGCAACTTCCTCGCCTGGCGCCGGCATCTGCGCAAAAGCGATTTCCATCTCGTAGAGCGAGTCGTTGCGCGCCTCGTCGATGCGCGGTGCCTGGGACGTCGGGCCGATGAACAGGCCGGAAAACAGGTACGACAGCGAAGGATGGTTGTGCCAGTAGCTGATCAGGCTGCGCAGCAGGTCCGGACGCCGCAGAAACGGCGAGTCCGCCGGCGTCGCGCCGCCCAGGACGAAATGGTTGCCCCCGCCGGTGCCGGTGTGACGGCCATCGATCATGAACTTCTCGGTGGTCAGACGCGTGAGGCGCGCCTGTTCATAGAGAAACTCGGTGCGCTCGACCAGCTCGTCCCAGCTCGCCGAAGGCTGCACGTTGACCTCGATCACGCCAGGGTCCGGCGTGATCCGGAAATTGCACAGCCGCGGATCGCTTGGCGGCTCGTAGCCTTCCAGCAGGATCGGGCACTGCAGTTCTTCTGCCGTCGCTTCGATCACGGCCACCAGTTCAAGGTATTCCTCAAGCTTTTGCAGCGGCGGCATGAACAGGTACAGCCGCCCTTCGCGCGCTTCGGCACACAACGCCGTGCGGGTCAGCCAGTCGGCCGACTCGTCGATCTTCGGCGCGCGCTCGGCGTCCGTGTCTGTGGACTTGAGCGCCGAGGTCAACGAGTCGCTGTCGGCCAGCGCGGGGAAGTCCTGGTTATGGTCGGTCGGGTGAATGAACGGGTATTCCGCCGCCTTGACCCAAGGCTGCGACGCCAGCGGCAATCGATAGCCCAGCGCAGAATCGCCCGGCACCAGACGGCAATGCTCGTCACGCAGGTACCAGCGGCCACTCTGCCAGCTGTCACCGTCCGCGTTGCGGGCCAGCGGCAGGACCTGACCGATCATCTTGTCCAGCCCCTGGGCAAAGACCTTGCGCAGGCGCGCACGCTCCAGCTCATCGCCCAGCCGCGAGTCTTCGGCCGTGACGTTGACCGGCAACGCGCCTTCGCGCCACAAGTAGTAGAAATTGTCTTCGTAAGCCGGGAAAACGAAGCGGGCCGGCAGCTTCAGACGCTCGGCAACGCTGGCCAGAAAACGCCCCGCCAGTTCGCCGGTAGCGCCGTAGTCGCGGGTTTCATCGGCGATCAGTGCATTATTGCGCCACACCGGCTGGCCGTCCTTGCGCCAGAAGCAGTTCAGCGACCAGCGCGGCAACTGCTCACCCGGGTACCATTTGCCCTGCCCGAAATGCACGATGCCCAGCGGCGCGTAATGCCCGCGCATGCGCTGGAACAGCTCGGCGGACAGCTCACGCTTGCGCGGCCCCAGCGCGGCGGTGTTCCATTCGGCGCCATCGCGATCGTCGATGGACACGAAGGTCGGCTCGCCACCCATGGTCAGACGCACATCGTCGCGCAGCAGATCGGCGTCGATCTGTCGGCCCAGGGCCTGGATGTCCTGCCATTGCGCTTCGGTGTAAGGCTTGGTGACGCGCGGCGCCTCCCAGATACGCTCGACCGACATTTCATGGCTGAATTCGGTTTCGCAGGGCTCGACCAGACCGCTGATCGGTGCTGCAGAGGACGGTTCAGGGCTGCATGCGAGGGGAATGTGCCCTTCACCAGCGAACAGGCCGGAAGTGGCATCCAGCCCGACCCAGCCCGCACCCGGCAGATAGACCTCGCACCAGGCGTGCAGGTCGGTGAAATCGACATCCGTACCCGACGGCCCATCGAGCGCCTCGACATCGGCCTTGAGCTGAATGAGGTAGCCCGACACGAACCGCGCCGCCATACCCAGATGACGCAGCAGTTGCACCAGCAGCCACGCGGAGTCACGGCACGAGCCCGAGGCGTTTTCCAGGGTGAATTCCGGAGTCTGAACGCCCGGCTCCATGCGGATCAGGTAAGCCACGTCCTGACTCAGGCGCTGGTTGAGGCCGACCAGAAAGTCGATGGCCGGAATCGGCTCGCGACTGATGCTGTCCAGGTACGCCTGAAATCTCGGGGTCAGCGGCAGTTTTTCGAGGTACGGCGCCAGCTCGCGCTGCTCTTCGCTGGCGTAAGTGAACGGGATGTTCTCGGCGTAGGGCTCGAGGAAGAAGTCGAACGGATTGAACACCGCCATCTCGGCGACCAGATCGACTTCGACGCGAAATTCATCGGTCTTTTCCGGGAAGACCAGACGCGCCAGGTAATTACCCTGAGGGTCCTGCTGCCAGTTGATGAAATGGTTTTCAGGCAGGACTTTCAGCGAATACGACAGCACGCGTGTGCGGCTATGGGCGGCCGGGCGCAGGCGAACGATCTGCGGACCCAGTTCGACCGCGCGGTCGTAGCGATAATGCGTGACATGGTGCAAGGCAATATGAATCGACACGGCGTGCCTCCTGCGAGCCTGAACGGTAATTGAGCCGCGCAAGACTTATGCCATCCGGTCAAAGTCGTGCGCCAACGAGATTGGAACTCCCCGCCTGAACGGGCGCAGCACCAAAATCGTGCCGGCCGAAGCCAGCGGTGCAAGGGTTGCACGCTAATAAGGCAGACAGTGTGGCAGAGGGAATGAGTGGGGGGTGAAGAATTGTGAGCGGCGTGGGTATGTGGCGTTGATGGATAGAGCGGCACGGCGGGAGTGGTGTGACGCGGAGCGTCACGAACGGCATTCCCACGCTGGAGCGTGAGGAACGATGATCTCGACTATCGTGCGACGCTCCGCGTCGACATGCCGTTCTGGACGCTCTGCGTCCGCCTTACTGCCGGTCCCCGGCAGATCGCGAACAAGTTCGCTCCCACGCCCTCCGGGCAGAAGCCCGCTATTCAGCGGCCTTCAGAACCTATGTATGGACCCGGACGCTCTGCGTCTGCCCTGATACCCCAAGTTAGCGTGGCACCACCGGCTTGCGCTTGGGCGGTTTGGTGCCTTTGCCTTTGGCTGCATCCATGCGCTCCTTGGCGGCCTGCTTGTTGCGCGCCATGGCGGCAGCCTTGGCCTCTTCGCGCTTGTCCCACGGCTTGCTGCCATCGCTTCCGCGCGGCGGCAGGCCGGTGTGCTGGGTCTGGATCAGCGTGGTCTTGGCATTTTTGGCAACCTTGTGGCTGCCCGCCGGCGTCGAGTTCTTGCGGCGCGCACTCTGATAGCTGTCGGTAGCCGGCTGATGCAACGGAATCAGTTGATCCTTGCCCGGCCCGATCAGATCGGCACGGCCCATGCGTTCCAGTGCCTCCCGCAGCATCGGCCAGCCTTTCGGGTCGTGATAGCGCAGGAAAGCCTTGTGCAGACGACGTTGCGCTTCGCTCTTCACGATGGTGACGGCATCGCTCTTGTAGGTGACCTTGCGCAGCGGGTTCTTGCCCGAGTGGTACATGGCCGTGGCCGTGGCCATCGGCGACGGGTAGAACGCCTGCACCTGGTCCGCACGGAAACCATTGCCCTTGAGCCACAACGCCAGGTTCATCATGTCTTCATCGGTGGTACCCGGGTGGGCGGCGATGAAGTAAGGAATCAGGTACTGCTCCTTGCCGGCTTCCCTGGTGTACTTCTCGAACATGCGCTTGAACTTGTCATAGCTGCCAATGCCCGGCTTCATCATCTGGTTGAGCGGACCTTCCTCGGTGTGTTCCGGGGCGATCTTCAGGTAACCACCGACGTGGTGCGTGACCAGTTCCTTGACGTACTCCGGCGACTCGACCGCGAGGTCATAGCGCAGGCCGGAGGCGATCAGGATCTTTTTCACCCCCGGCAAGGCGCGCGCACTGCGATACAGCTGGATCAGCGACGAGTGATCGGTATTCAGGTTCGGGCAGATGCCCGGGAATACGCAGGACGGCTTGCGGCAGGCCGACTCGATCTCCGGGCTTTTGCAGGCGATGCGATACATGTTCGCGGTCGGCCCGCCCAGGTCGGAAATGACCCCGGTAAAGCCCGGCACCTTGTCGCGGATCTCTTCGATTTCGCGAATGATCGACTCTTCGGAGCGGTTCTGAATGATCCGTCCTTCGTGCTCGGTGATCGAGCAGAAGGTGCAGCCGCCGAAGCAGCCACGCATGATGTTCACCGAGAAACGAATCATGTCGTAGGCAGGGATCTTTTCCTTGCCGTACGCAGGGTGCGGGACGCGCGCGTAAGGCATGCCAAACACGTAGTCCATTTCTTCAGTGGTCATCGGAATGGGCGGCGGGTTGAACCAGACGTCAACGTCGCCATGCTTCTGAACCAGCGCGCGAGCGTTACCCGGGTTGGTTTCAAGGTGCAGCACGCGGTTGGCGTGGGCATACAGCACAGCGTCGTTACGGACCTTTTCCACCGATGGCAGGCGGATGACCGTCTTGTCGCGGGTCATGCGCGGGCTGGCAAGAATCTGCACCACCTTGGCTTCGTTGGGGTCCTCGACGTTGCCCTTTTCCTGCTCGATGGCGCAGGCCTGCGTGTCCTGGGTGTTGACGTACGGGTTGATGATCTTGTCGACCTTGCCCGGACGGTCGATACGCGTGGAATCGACCTCGTACCAGCCCTGCGGCGTGTCACGACGAATGAACGCCGTACCGCGCACGTCGGTGATGTCTTCGATCTTGTGGCCGTAGGACAGGCGCTGGGCGACTTCGACAATCGCACGTTCGGCATTGCCGTACAGCAGGATGTCGGCGCAGGCGTCGATCAGGATCGAGTTGCGAACCTTGTCCTGCCAGTAGTCATAGTGCGCGATGCGGCGCAGCGAAGCCTCGATGCCGCCCAGCACGATCGGTACGTGCTTGTAGGCTTCCTTGCAGCGCTGGCTGTACACCAGACTTGCGCGGTCCGGACGCTTGCCGGCCATGCCGCCCGGGGTATAGGCGTCATCGGAGCGAATTTTCTTGTCCGCGGTATAGCGGTTGATCATCGAGTCCATGTTGCCGGCAGCGACACCGAAAAACAGATTCGGCTCGCCGAGCTTCATGAAGTCGTCTTTGGACTGCCAGTCGGGCTGCGCGATGATCCCGACCCGGAAGCCCTGGGATTCGAGCAGACGACCGATGATCGCCATGCCGAAAGACGGGTGATCCACGTACGCATCACCGGTAACGATGATGATGTCGCAGGAATCCCAGCCAAGCAGATCCATTTCTTCCCGGCTCATGGGCAGGAAAGGTGCTGGTCCGAAACATTCGGCCCAGTACTTGGGATAGTCAAATAACGGCTTGGCTGATTGCATGTTCAGGACCTACGTTTGCACGTTGGAAAAATCGCGGGCGCGGAATATAGCACATTTTTTGATCAAGTCCGACGGCAATGGTCGGAATAGCAAGATCATTCGGCTGGCGCGCCTCACTGCTATTTATGACAGTACCGCGACTTATCGAGTCGGAATACCCTGATTCCGCGCTCTGATGGAAATCTACGACCATGCCTGATGCCCTGCACCGACATACACCCACGCTTATGGTGACTGATAGCCGGGGGCTGCCAATCCGCAGTGTGAGTTATTACCGCGGCACACCGGGTGATAGTTCGCAGGCGCGCCCGGAACGCCAGCAGTATGATGCAGCGGCAAGACCCGTCGCCAGATGGGACGCCAGGCTATTCAGGCAATTGACCACCGAGCCATTCACTCGCCCGAACCTGAGCACGGTATTCAGCCTCACCGGCGCGCCCTTGGCGGTAAACAGTGTCGACGCAGGCTGCCGGGTTTCCCTCTATGGCGAGGCGGGTCAGTTGCTGGAGCACCATGACGCACGCGGTACCCACTGGACAACCCGCTACGACGAACTGCTTCGCCCCTTGGCGATCAACGAAAAGCCCCGGGGCCAGCCCTGCCGAACATCAGAACGTTTCTCATATGCCGATAGTTCAGAGCTGGCCGCTGCCAACAATGTCTGCGGCCGCCTGATTCAGACTTACGACGGATCGGGTAGCGATCTTATCGATGCCTGTGGCGTATCAGGGCAGATTCTCCAGCAGACCCGACGCTTTCTGCAGAAGAACGATCTACCGAACTGGCCTGCAGACGCTCTGCATCAGGATGAGTTGCTGGAGCCCGGCCCGGGTTTCTCAAGCAAAGCACGCTTCAACGCTATGGGCGAGGTACTTGACCAAACCGATGCATCAGGCAATCGTCATACGTCGACCTATGACGTGTCGGGCCAGTTGAAGGCTACCCGCCTGAGGGTGATGAACGGGAGCGATCAGGTACTGCTGCATGGATTGATGTACGACGCGCATGGCCGTATCGAGTCGCAAACAGCCGGTAACGGAGTCATCAGCTGCGCAAGCTTTGATCCTGCCGATGGTCGCATGGGTGAGCTAATCACCTACCGTCCGGGAGTCAAGCAACTGCAGCACCTGCTGTACGACTACGACCCAGTGGGAAATGTAACCAGGATTCGGGACGAGGCACAGCCCGCACGCCACTGTTCAGGCCAGCGCATTGATGCCGTCAATGAATACGAATATGACAGCCTTTACCAGTTGATCAGGGCCAGCGGTCGCGAAACCGCCCTGGCGGGGATTCGCCCTGAATTACCGGAGCTCGCCCGGCTACCAGTGGATGAAAGTCAGCTACTCAATTACACCCAACGTTATTCCTACGACGATGCGGGCAATCTCTTAAAGCTCATTCACAAGGGTGCGCAAGCGTACACACGCCACATGATCGTCGATACCAAAAGCAACCGGGCCTTGCCCTGGCGCGAGGGTGACGCGCCACCAGACTTCGATAAACAATTCGACGCCAATGGCAATCAGCAAGCGCTGGTTGCGGGACGAGCGCTGCACTGGGACTCGGGAAACCGCCTGATCAAGGTGGATGCCGTTACTCGTTCCGAGCAACCAGACGACGGCGAACACTACGCTTACGACGCTAGCGGCCAGCGCCTGCGTAAAACAGCGAAGGCCATGACCCGGACATTCCAGCACCAATGCGACGTGCGCTATTTGCCAGGCCTGGAAATCCGTACAAACAGTGCAACCGGCGAGCGACTGGAAGTCATCACAGTGTACGCCGGACGGACTAACGTGCGCTGCCTGCACTGGCGAGAGGGCAAACCGGATGCGATAGACAACAATCAGCTCCGCTACAGCATCGGTGACCACCTGGGCTCAAGCACACTTGAGCTGGATGCCCAGGCAAAGCTGATCAGCCATGAAGGGTATTACCCGTTCGGAGGGACCGCATGGTGGGCTGCGCGCTCGGCTGTTGAAGCGTCCTATAAAGCCATCCGCTACTCTGGCAAGGAGCGGGACAGCACGGGTCTTTATTACTACGGCGTGAGGTATTACGCGCCTTGGCTGATGCGCTGGATGAGTGCAGACCCGCTAGGCGATGTAGAGGGGCTGAACCTTTACCGAATGACCAGAAACAACCCCGTCAGCAGAGTCGACCCAGAGGGTGGCCAGAGCATTGATTTTGACGGCATGACGCTCATTTCCATAGGCATTACTATTGGGGTAGTCGCTATGGGACTGACCACCTGGGCACTTCTAGCCTACACCTCGTGGACACGGAAAAACGCCAAACTAAAGGCCTATAGGGCTTTTTCTGATAGTGCGGCCAGTGAGTTCGGGCTTGACAGCAATGAGATTAAAGAACTTCACGGCTTCATGAGCAGCGTCAACGCGAGACCCAGGGATATATTTTTTCGGCACGACGACCCGACTGGATCGGTACATGCGTATTACCTCCCCAAATCAGTCCAGCAAGACTTTTTCAAAAAACACAGCAAATCGCCTGAATTCTTAAGCCAGTCAACGAAACTCATCCACATGGAGCTTAGGGCCGCAGAGTATCCTGACCTGTCCCGCCGCGCGAGCAATGTGAGCAATGTGAGCAATGTGAGCACCTTAAGCAACGTGAGCAACCGGACATCTATTACTGAGACATCAGAACCCACCGTATCTCCTGAAGATAAAAAGCGTTATCGCGACTCTGCAGGAACAAGTACATCCACGCCTGAAGCCCCCAGTCTTAATGCCCCAGTAAAAAAGAAGCGAGCGACAACATTCGCCAAGGTTGCTATCGGCGACTTTTTTAACTCCACAGTGTTCGAGGATGCTAAAAACACATTTGGAGAGGATGAAGTGACATCAGCCGTCACCAAGGCGATCGACAGTTTCAATGAGCGAGGTTTTAACGGCGCCTCAGCACACAAGTTAAGGACAGGAGAAATCTCTCTGGACCTTCTCGGGTTAGGCGGCGCCACAGGCAGAGGCAGAATGCGGTTGCTACTGGCAAAAAACAAAAAAACAGGGCGATTGTATCCAACCCGAATCACGGATACGCACCGATAGATGCTGCCACCGTCTCAGCACGAGCCATGATGAAACGGCAACAGCATCTGGCGGCAAAATCAATCGTCGTCAAAGTTGTAACTGCCCGGTGCCAGATTCTCGAAGCGCGTGTATTTGCCGATGAACGCCAGGCGCGTGGTGCCGATGGGGCCGTTACGCTGCTTGCCGATGATGATCTCGGCAATGCCCTTGTGCTCGGTTTCCGGGTGATACACCTCGTCCCGGTAAACGAACATGATGACGTCGGCATCCTGCTCGATCGCTCCGGATTCCCGGAGGTCGGAGTTGATCGGGCGTTTGTTGGGACGCTGCTCAAGGGAGCGGTTGAGCTGCGACAGTGCAATCACCGGGCAGTTGAATTCCTTGGCCAGTGCTTTCAACGAGCGGGAAATCTCGGAAATCTCGTTGGTACGGTTGTCGCCACTGGAGCCGGGAATCTGCATCAACTGCAGGTAGTCGATCATGATCATGGCGATGTCGCCATGCTCACGCACGATCCGCCGCGTCCGCGCGCGCATTTCGGACGGGCTGATACCGGCCGTGTCGTCGATGAACAGCTTGCGGTCATTGAGCAGATTGACCGCCGATGTCAGACGCGGCCAGTCATCGTCATCAAGCTGGCCGGCCCGCACCTTGGTCTGGTCGATGCGCCCCAGCGAGGACAACATACGCATGATCAGCGATTCGCCTGGCATCTCCAGCGAGTAGACCAGCACCACCTTGTCACTGCGCAGCACCGCGTTCTCGACCAGGTTCATGGCGAAAGTGGTCTTACCCATCGACGGACGTCCGGCGACGATGATCAGGTCGGAGGGTTGCAGTCCGCTGGTCTTTTCATCGAGATCGGTATACCCGGTCGACAGGCCGGTAATGGCGTTGTCGCTGTTGAACAGGGTATCGATACGGTCGATGGCCTTGGTCAGCAGGTCGTTGACGCTGACCGGGCCGCCGGTCTTGGGGCGCGCTTCGGCGATCTGGAAGATCTGTCGTTCAGCCTCGTCAAGAATCTCTTCGGCGGTCCGGCCTTCGGGGTTGAACGCACTGTCGGCGATTTCGGTACTGATGCCGATCAATTGCCGCAGCGTGGCCCGGGCCCGGACGATCTGCGCATAGGCCTTGATGTTGGCGACAGATGGCGTGTTTTTCGCCAGCTCGCTGAGGTAGCCCAGGCCACCCACTTGCGAGGTCTGCCCTTCCTTGTCCAGCTGTTCAGCCAGGGTGACCACGTCGATCGGGCTGTTCTGGTCGGCCAATCGGGCGATGGCGCGGAATATCAGGCGGTGGTCATGTCGATAGAAATCGCCATCGGAAACTTGATCGAGCACCCGCTCCCAGGCGTTGTTGTCCAGCATCAGACCACCGAGTACAGCCTGTTCGGCCTCGATGGAATGTGGCGGCACCTTCAGGGCGGCGGTTTGCAGATCGTATTGCTCGGGGGCGGAAATATCGTTCATGGCCACTTTAATTCGGGGTTTGCAGAATGGGGATGGCACAAAGACAAAGGGCACGACCTGTAAACAGGATCGTGCCCGATGTTAATCCTCTGGCAGCAATGCCGCCAGACGATTACGTGTTGCTTAAGCAGCCACTACGACAACGCGTACGGTTGCTTCTACGTCGCTGTGCAGGTGCACGGCTACGTCGAATTCACCAACGTTGCGGATAGTACCGTTCGGCAGACGAACTTCGCTTTTTGCAACTTCAACGCCAGAGGCGGTCAGTGCATCAGCGATGTCGTGGGTGCCGATCGAACCGAACAGCTTGCCTTCGTCACCAGCGGTGGCAGTGATAGTCACTTCCAGCTCAGCCAGTTGGGCAGCGCGAGTTTCGGCAGATGCTTTCTTGTCTGCAGCCAGTTTTTCCAGCTCGGCACGACGCTCTTCAAACGCAGCCACGTTGGCAGCGGTTGCAGCGGTTGCTTTGCCGTAAGGCAGCAGGTAGTTACGACCGTAGCCGGCCTTAACGTTTACTTTGTCGCCCAGGTTGCCCAGGTTGGCGACTTTTTCCAGAAGGATCAGTTGCATGTGGAAATCCTCTTAACTTTTAACCTTCACCGTTCGCAGGACCATTGCCGGAATCTTTCGAGCTCCGGCGACCGCGAAAATCAATCAGGCTGTCGACAATGGCAATTACCACGAGCAACGGATAAATCAGCTGCATGAACACCAGCAGCGTGATGTACATCCCCACCAGCCAGAACCTGGACAGACGCTTTTCAGCGACCAGTCCGTGAATCAGGGCCAGGCCCGCAAAGACCAGCGGTACGCTGCACAGCGGTGTAAGCATCGCTATCTGCGGACCGAAATTCGGCCCCACCAGCATGCACACCACCAGCACCAACGCGGGTACCAGCGGGAGTTTCACGGCGCGAAATTCACGCCCGAAACCACCAGGGTTGTACAACATCGCCTGCCAGTACCGCCCAAGAATCAGGCACAGCACACTGACGATTTGCAGCACAGCCGCTATCAGGCCATTCAGGACGGGTGCAATCAGTGCCCCCAGACGCGCTCGCTCTTCTACGTTCAACTGCTCGTAGAGCCCGGCCAGCATTGTCGGCAGATGTTTCTGCAACTCCTGCGACATTGCTTCCAGAGGTTCGCGAAAAACCGTGCCCAGAATTACTGCATACACCACACCCAACGCCACGCTGACCAGCAGCACGCGGACCCAGGACTCGCTGGCACGCAAAACCATTGCCAAACTCAGTGAACCGGCCAGCACCATGGCTGTACGAGGTTCACCGAAATACCACCAGACCAAAGCCGGCAGCAGAGCCCAGGACAGGACACCAACGGCATCACTGAACCCGCGTCGCAGGAGCACAAGGCACCCTGCGGCAGCACTCAACCAGAACAACAGCGGCAATGCCGCACATCCAGCCACTACGAGAGTGGCCTGCATACGGCCGCGCATGATGAATTCAGCCAGGGCACGCATGCTTTCTATCCTTTGTTACGTTTTGTCGACTACCTGGTCTCAGCGGCCGTGGCTGTCGGTGTAGGCCAGCAGGGCCAGGAAGCGGGCACGCTTGATAGCGGTGGCCAGCTGACGCTGATAACGTGCTTTGGTACCAGTGATACGGCTTGGAACGATTTTGCCGGTCTCGGATACGTAGGCTTTCAGAGTGTTGAGATCTTTGTAATCGATCTCTTTGACGTCTTCAGCGGTGAAGCGGCAGAATTTACGACGACGGAAGAAACGTGCCATGTAATTGGCTCCTCAAAAGGTCCGTGGATTACTCGTCAGCGTTATCGCTAACGTCGCTGTTGTCGCCGTCATCGCCATCGGCGCTGTCGGAGTGCTCAGGACGGTCACGACGCTCACGGCGCTCACTGCGGTTCTCTTCAGCCTTGAGCATCTCGGACTGGCCGGTTACGGCTTCGTCGCGACGGATGACCAGGTTACGGATCACAGCATCGTTGTAACGGAAGTTGTCTTCCAGCTCGGCCAGAGCCTTGCCAGTGCACTCAACGTTCAGCATCACGTAGTGAGCCTTGTGAACATTGTTGATTGCGTAAGCCAGTTGACGACGGCCCCAATCTTCCAGACGGTGGATTTTGCCGCCGTCTTCTTCGATCAGCTTGGTGTAACGCTCTACCATGCCGCCGACTTGCTCGCTTTGATCCGGGTGGACCAAAAAGATAATTTCGTAATGACGCATGAATGCTCCTTACGGGTTGTAGCCTGCCGCTCAAATAGCGGTCAGACAAGGAGTGAATGACACTGTTGGTCTTGCTCAGGGACAGGCACATGCGCGCCTGCCGTGACAGCAAGGGGCGCAAGTGTAGAGAAGGCAGCTGCAAGCTGCAAGTGGAAAGCTACAAATGGGGAAGGAGCTACAAGCTGCAAGTGGAAAGCTACAAGTAGAAGCAGTCCGCTTGTAGCTTGTAGCTTGAGGCTTGCAGCTTGCAGCTTGCAGCTGCTACTAAGCCGGCTTCCGCTTGGCGGATCGCTGGCGCAGCGCTTCAAACAGACACACGCCGGTCGCGACCGACACATTGAGACTGCTGACACTGCCCGCCATCGGCAGGCGCACCAGATAATCACAATGCTCACGGGTCAGGCGGCGCATGCCCTTGCCTTCGGCGCCCATGATAATGATGGTCGGCCCGGTCAGGTCCTGCTGATACAGCTCGACCTCGGCCTCGCCCGCAGTACCGACCACCCACAATCCGCGCTGCTGCAGTTTTTCCAGCGTACGCGCCAGGTTGGTCACTGCCACGAGCGGGATGACCTCGGCGGCACCGCAGGCGACCTTGCGCACAGCCGGCGTCAGGGTTGCGGATTTGTCCTTGGGTACGATGACCGCCAGCGCACCTGCTGCATCAGCAGTACGCAGGCAAGCGCCGAGGTTGTGCGGATCGGTCACGCCGTCCAGCACCAACAGCAGCGGCGAGCCTTCACTGCGGTCCAGCAGTTCGTCGAGCATGGCCTCGCCCCAGACCTGACTCGGGCTCACGTCGGCAACAACGCCCTGATGCACGCCCTCGACCCAGGCATCCATTTCGCGGCGCTCGGCCTGCCCGATGGTCACGCGATTCTCGGCTGCCAGCGCCACCAGCGTCTGGACGCGAGGGTCGTTACGACCCTCGGCCAGCCAGATGTGCTTGACGCGTTTCGGATGATGACGAAGTAACGCTTCTACGGCGTGAACGCCGTAGATTTTTTCCAGCTGACTCATGACTTGGCCTTGGGTTTACGAGCGCCACTGCTTTTCGCAGCTGGCGCGGAGCCCGTTTTTGACGAGCCTTTACGGTGTTTGCTGGCCGGCTTGCCCGATGAAGGCGCAGAGCCCGACCTGTCAGACTTTCCCGACGATGCCTTGCTACCACCCTTCGCGTCTGCCAGAAGCGCTTTTTTCAGCTCGCGGCTTTTACGCACTTCTGCGTTTTTCGCCGCGGCATCGCTCGGGCGATACGCTTCGGGGCTGCTTTCCTTGGTCGAAGCGCTACGACGCCCGGACTTGGCCGGCGCCTTGTCCTTTTCAGCCGTGGTTGTGGCAGCAGGTGCCGCGGTGTCATTACCACGACGCTTGCGCGCCGTCGGCTTCGCAGCCGCTGCCGCTTCGGATATCTCGAAATCGATCTTGCGCTCGTCCAGATCGACGCGCATGACCCGCACCTCAACGGTGTCGCCCAGGCGGAAGTTACGCCCGGTACGCTCGCCGGCAAGGCGGTGGTGCAGCGGATCGAAGTGGTAGTAGTCACCCGGCAAGGCGGTCACGTGGACCAGGCCTTCGACATAGATATCGGTGAGCTCGACGAACAGACCAAAGCCGGTTACAGCGGTGATCACGCCCGGGAACGACTCGCCGACGCGATCCTTCATGTATTCGCACTTGAGCCAGTTGACTACGTCGCGCGTAGCCTCGTCGGCACGGCGCTCGCTCATTGAGCATTGTTCGCCCAACTGGTCGAGCAGCGCATCGTCGTACGGGTAAATGCGCGCCTTCGGAATCGTCGCAGCACCGGCACGACGAACGTGCGGCGTATCCTGCTTGGAGCGAATGACGCTGCGGATCGCGCGATGAGTCAGCAGGTCCGGATAACGACGGATCGGCGACGTGAAGTGCGTATACGCTTCGTAATTCAGACCAAAGTGACCGTTGTTGTCCGAGCTGTAGACCGCCTGACTCAACGAACGCAACATCACGGTCTGGATCAGGTGGTAGTCAGGACGGTCGCGAACGGTTTCAAGCAGCGCCTGATAATCCTTAGGTGTCGGACCTTCCTTGCCTTTGTGCAGCGTCAGACCCAGCTCACCGAGGAATGCGCGCAGTTTTTCCAGGCGCTCTGGCGGCGGACCGTCGTGGACGCGGTACAACGCAGGAATTTCATGCTTCTTCAGGAACTGCGCGGTGGCCACGTTGGCGGCCAGCATGCATTCCTCGATCAGCTTGTGGGCATCGTTACGGGTGGTCGGACGGATTTCGGCAATCTTGCGCTCGGAACCGAAGATGATCCGGGTTTCCTGAGTTTCGAAATCGATCGCACCACGAACATGGCGCGCGCCCAGCAATACCTTGTACATCGCATAAAGCTGTTTGAGGTGCGGCACCACATCGCCGTATTCGCCGCGCAGGCTCTTGGCTTCAGCGGTTTTCGGCTGTTCCAGAATCGTGCTGACCTTGTTGTAGGTCAGGCGAGCGTGGGAGTGGATGATACCTTCGTAGAACACGTAGTCAGTCATCTCGCCGGTCTTGGAGATGGTCATCTCGCAAACCATGGCCAGACGATCGACGTGCGGGTTCAGCGAGCACAGGCCGTTGGACAATTGCTCAGGCAGCATGGGCACGACGCGCTCGGGGAAATACACCGAGTTGCCGCGCACCTGGGATTCAGCATCCAGCGCCGAGCCGATCTTCACGTAGCTCGATACGTCGGCAATCGCCACGTAGAGCTTCCAGCCGCCGGAGAACAAACGCAGTTTGCCCGGTTTGGCTTCGCAATAGACCGCATCGTCGAAGTCGCGAGCGTCTTCGCCGTCGATGGTCACGAACGGCAGATGGCGCAGATCGACGCGGTGTTCCTTGTCCTTCTCTTCGACTTCCGGCTTGAGCTTGGCAGCCTCTTTGAGTACGGCCTCGGGCCACACGTGCGGAATGTCGTAGGTACGTAGCGCGACATCGATCTCCATGCCGGGCGCCATGTAGTTGCCCACCACTTCGATCACATCGCCCTGCGGCTGGAATCGCGGTGTCGGCCAATGGGTGATTTTCACCTCGACGAACTGGCCGATCTTGGCGCCGTTGTTACGACCCGGCGTTACCAGCACTTCCTGCTGGATTTTCGGGTTGTCGGGTACGACAAAACCAATGCCGCTTTCTTCGAAATAGCGACCCACTATGCTTTCGTGAGCACGCGAGATCACTTCGACGATCACGCCTTCGCGGCGGCCGCGACGGTCAAGGCCGGAAACACGCGCCAGCGCCCGGTCACCGTCGAACACCAGGCGCATTTGCGCCGGGCTCATGAACAGGTCGTCGGAGCCGTCGTCCGGCACCAGAAAGCCGAAGCCATCACGATGCCCGGAGATGCGACCGAGGATCAGGTCAAGCTTGTCTACCGGTGCGTAAGTGCCGCGACGGGTGTAGATCAACTGGGCGTCACGCTCCATCGCCCGAAGGCGGCGGCGCAGAGCCTCGAATTGATCTTCGGTGGTCAGGCCGAACTCTTCGACCAGTTGCTCGCGACTGGCCGGCGAACCGCGCTCGGCAAGGTGCTGCAAGATCAGCTCGCGGCTGGGAATAGGGTTTTCGTATTTTTCCGCTTCACGAGCGGCCTCGGGATCGAGGGACTGCCAATCGGCCATTAGATAGTTTTCACCTTGTATATATAGGGGTTAGTTTGGCATAGACCTCATGAAACGGGAAATTTCACGCTCAATCCACTGGACAAAAAGCCTCCTGGACCCCGCTGAAACACCCGAAACACGCCGTCCGCGATTTTTTTCGGGTTTTTTTCACTGCCGGGCTTTACAGCCTAAAAGGCGCTCCGTATAGTGCGCGCCATCGACAGGTTGATGCCTGTTGATACTGCCCAGATGGTGAAATTGGTAGACACGCCAGCTTCAGGTGCTGGTGACCGCAAGGTCGTGGAAGTTCGAGTCTTCTTCTGGGCACCAATTCAGGCAACAGACTACAACAGTCTCAAGCCTCACAAAAACCCGCGAAAGCGGGTTTTTGCATTTTCAGGGTTTGATTATTAAATCAAAACAGGGGTTTACAGAGTAAAACGATCGCCGTATAGTGCGCCCCATCAACGGCGTACGCGCTGCTGATGCTGCCCAGATGGTGAAATTGGTAGACACGCCAGCTTCAGGTGCTGGTGACCGCAAGGTCGTGGAAGTTCGAGTCTTCTTCTGGGCACCAATTCAAAAAAACCGAGCCAATGGCTCGGTTTTTTGCGTTTGGCACTCGAAAAGCCCTCCCTCCTGCAGACAGTGCAGCACCACACTTGCAGCGCTGCACCTGGCGCTCATGCCCGAAACTGCCCCAGGCTCGCCTTCAACTGTGCAGCCAGTCCATCGAGCACTTTGCCGCTGGCGGTCGTCTCCACCACAGCCTTCGCAGCACGCTCGGCCTGAGCATGGATCACCTCTACCCGACCACGCACCGCCTGGGCACCTTCAGCCTGATGAACGGCCGCCTTGGTCGCCAGACCGATGGCCGCATGCACCTGCTCCACGGATGCCTGCACCGTCTGCTGGCGCTTGGCGCTGTCGCGCAATACCTCCAGCCCCTCCTTGGCCTGACGCCCGGCGATGCCGATGGCAGCGACCGCCTCTTTCGCGCCGCGCTGCAAGGCCACGATGTGTTCCTGAATATCGCCCGTCGAGCTTTGAGTCTTGCTGGCCAGCGCCCGCACCTCATCGGCCACCACGGCAAAGCCCCTGCCCGTCTCCCCTGCACGGGCCGCTTCGATAGCTGCGTTCAGCGCCAGCAGGTTGGTTTGTTCGGCAATACCATGAATGACTTCCAGCACCACCTCGATCTGCTGACTTTGCTGCGCCAGACGCTCGATGACTTGCGCACCGGTCTCGACCTGCCCGGCCAACGCTTCGATCAGCCCGCCAACCTGACTGGACGTGCGGGTGTTTTCGTCGGTCGCCTGCTTGATGTCGATAACCTGACGCAAAGCCGCCTGCATCGCGTGGCTTTCCGACTGCGCCTCGTCGGCCATCTGCTCCAGCGCTTTGAGGCTGGCCGCTACTTCGTCCCGCTGCAATTCGGCCGCCGCATCGGCGCCGGCGTTACGCTCGCTCATGACACCGATTTCCTGCCCGGTGCGCTGCGCCACTTCGCCTGCCTCGCGGACGATAGGTTGCAGCTTGTCGATGAAGCAGTTGACCGCGACCGACATATCACCAATCTCGTCATTACTGTCCAGCTTGACGCGCTTGGTCAGATCACCCTCACCCGCCGCCAGGTCATTGAGTGCCGCGATCAGCAGATGCAGCTTGCTGACAACCCGACGTCCGAGCACCACCGCCAGTAACAGCAAGACACACAGGCCGACCAGCGCCAGACCCATGCCGATTCTCCAGCGCAGTGTTTCGGCAGCTTCCTGAACCGCAACACGCGTGTTGGCGGTCATCGCCACCCCTGCCGCCTGAGCCGACTGCAGACGCGTGCGCAAGGCGGTCGAGCTGTCTTTCGAGGCACTGGCAAGGCTGTCGGACACCAACTGTTCACCACTGGTGATCAGGGTCGCGAAACGCTTGTCCAGGGCGGCAAGATTCTCTTCGACCGTTGCCGTGGATACACCCATGCGCACCTTGCCGATCTCCACACCGTTAGGGCTGATGGACGCTTCAACGTAATACACAGAAGGATCGTTTTTCGCCGCATTGAGGACCTTGTCCATCGCCCGCTCGCCTTCGCCCTTGGCCAGCAAGGCCTTGACCAGCGGATTGTCGCGGTTCATGTAACGCGTAAGGTGCTCACCTGCGGCGTCGTCATAAACCACGAACAGTACATTGGGATTGCGCTGGGCACGGCGTGCGAATTCGGAAAGCGTTGGTGTGTCGTTGTCCCACATGGCGCGTGGAGCGACGGCGGCGAGCAGTTCAGCCATGTCGGTCGCGGACTCGCGAAGGTCTTTCTCCAGCGTGGCACGCAGTTGAGCCTGCTCGTCCTTCAGACGGGTAGAGAGCCCGACACTCAGGCGCTGACGAGTGCTGGCTGACAACGCATCGAGGCTCGACGTCACTTCGCTACTCGCCGACTCCAGCTCTGAGGAAAGATGTTGCGAATCTACCCCGAGACGACTGGCGAGATCAGCCTCAAGCGCGGTGACCGTGCTCCGGGTAAGCGCAACCGCCACCACGACCTGCACCAAAAGAGCGATGCCCAGCGCGATGAAGACCGGGCGCAGCAAACGACTTTGCAACAGAGATAAGACAGCAGACACAGGAGAATCCCTCCACCCTCAGCGCCATTAAAATGATGGCACTTTTCTGTCATCTTTGTAGCAAGCGCCGTGCCGTGACACAAGTCTCACTTTTGTGCGCTTCCCTGCCCTCGGCGCGAAAATAAAAAAGGGCCGCACAGGCGACCCTTTTTGGCACAGCCCGGTGACGTATCAGCCGAACGGATGACGCAGCACGATGGTTTCGTTGCGGTCAGGACCGGTCGAAATGATGTCGATAGGCGCACCCACCAGCTCTTCGACACGCTTGATGTAAGCGCGAGCGGCAGCAGGCAGCTCTTCGAGGGTCTTGGCACCCAGCGTGGATTCGCTCCAGCCTGGCATCTGCTCGTAGACCGGACGCAGACCCAGATAGCTGTCAGCGTCGGTAGGCGCGTCAATGACTGCACCCTCTTCGTTCTCGTAGCCCACGCAGATGTTGATGGTTTCCAGACCGTCGAGCACGTCCAGCTTGGTCAGGCACAGGCCCGAGATGCTGTTGATTTCGATGGCGCGACGCAGGATGACGGCATCGAACCAGCCACAACGGCGCGCACGACCGGTGGTGGCACCGAACTCATGACCACGCTTGGCCAGGAACGCACCGACGTCGTCGAACAGTTCTGTCGGGAACGGACCCGAACCCACGCGTGTGGTGTAGGCCTTGGTGATGCCCAGGATGTAATCCAGGTACATCGGGCCAAAACCGGAGCCGGTGGCAATGCCGCCCGCCGTGGTGTTGGAGCTGGTGACGTACGGGTAAGTACCGTGATCGATGTCCAGCAGCGAACCCTGGGCGCCTTCGAACATGATGTCCTTGCCGTCGCGACGCATCTCATGCAGCGCAGCGGTGACGTCGAGCATCAGTGGCTTGAGCATGTCAGCGTATTCCATGCACTCGTCGAGCGTCTTCTGGAAGTCGATGGCAGGCTCTTTGTAGTAATTGACCAGCACGAAGTTGTGATAGTCGAGCAGCTCGCCCAGCTTGGCGGCGAAACGCTCGCGATGGAACAGGTCACCGATGCGCAGACCGCGACGTGCGACCTTGTCTTCGTAGGCCGGGCCGATACCACGACCGGTGGTGCCGATCTTGAACTCGCCGCGGGCTTTTTCACGCGCCTGATCGAGTGCCACGTGGTACGACAGGATCAGCGGGCAGGACGGGCTGATGCGCAGACGCTCGCGCACCGGAATGCCTTTCTCTTCCAGCTTGACGATTTCGCGCAGGAGCGCGTCGGGAGCAACCACCACACCGTTACCGATCAGGCACTGCACGCCTTCGCGCAGCACACCGGACGGAATCAGGTGCAAAACGGTTTTCTCACCGTCGATCACCAGCGTGTGGCCGGCGTTGTGGCCACCCTGATAGCGAACTACGGCGGTAGCATGTTCGGTCAGCAGATCAACGATCTTGCCTTTGCCCTCATCACCCCATTGAGTGCCCAGGACTACGACATTCTTACCCATAACACTTGTCCTCATTCACGCAAACTTGGTGCCGGCGGCGGCCGGCAGGAATACTCAAGAAGCCAGCGGCATTACCTGCCAGTGCTCGCCATGCTGAATCAATTGCCGGTCACAGTCGGCTTCACGCGCGGCGCTCGCCTGCTGCCCAGGCAAGGCCTGAACCACACGCTGACCTTCACTGCGCAACTGACAAACCCTCTGCCAGAGTGCCGCATCCGTACTGTCCGGCACCCAGATGCCACCAGACGGTAAGACGATTTCTGCCTGCCCCAGGGTTACCAGGGTTTTCAGGTCGGTGGAAAAGCCGGTCGCCGGACGGGCACGACCGAAGTCGACACCGATGTCATCGTAACGACCGCCCTGAGCGATCGACTGACCCACGCCCGGTACGAATACCGCAAACACCACACCGGTGTGGTAGTGGTAGCCGCGCAGCTCGCCGAGGTCAAAGTACAGCGGCAACTGCGGGAAACGCGCAGCCAGACGCTCGGCGATCGACAGCAGGTCATCCAGCGCGGCCAGCACCGGCGCCGGTGCGCCGGCCAGACGATCACGCGCGGCGTCCAGCACCTCACGACCACCGCACAGATCAACCAGAGCGCGCAGCATTGTTGCCAGCTCTGGCGGCAGATCAGCGGTGAGGGCAATCACCTCATCAATGGCCTTGCGCTGCAGCGCATCGAACAGTTGCTGCTCGACTTCACCCGACAGGCCGGCGGCGCGCGCCAGACCGCGATAGATACCGACATGCCCGAGGTCCATGTGCACATCCGGCACATCGGCCAGTTGCAGCATGGCCAGCATCAGACTGATGACTTCGACGTCGCTGCTCGGGCTCGCATCGCCGTACAACTCGGCACCCAGTTGTATCGGGCTGCGCGAGGACGACAGCGCGCGCGGCTGGGCGTGCAGAACGCTGCCCGCGTAGCACAGACGGCTCGGGCCTTCGCGTTTGAGGGTGTGGGCATCGATGCGTGCAACCTGCGGCGTGATGTCGGCGCGAAAGCCCATCTGCCGGCCCGATTGCGGGTCGATAACCTTGAAGGTGCGCAGATCCAGATCCGAACCCGCGCCAGTCAGCAGGGACTCGAGATACTCGATATGCGGGGTGACGACAAACTCATAGCCCCAGCTCTGAAACAGATCCAACACCTGACGGCGCGCTACTTCAATGCGCGCCGCTTCCGGTGGCAGTACTTCTTCGATGCCATCTGGTAGCAGCCAGCGGTCGACCGTTGCCATTACGCCATTCCCCTGTGATCCAGGCGGCCAGCCTACAGGCCGACCTTGAGTGAAGCAGAAAGTGATGCGCCGTATGACGGGCACGACAAATGCCCGAGACAGGCCTTGCAGACCACTTTCCTCGAAAAATCTTGCCGCGTTCCGATTCAGATACGGCCAATCAATCGTGCAGACGCAAAAAAGCCGGGAATTTCCCGGCTGCCGCATGATACACACGTTTCACCGTACGTTCACCCCACCGGGCGGTTTTGCCGCCCGGCGGATGATTAATTACGGCTTGGCTTTTTCCATGTAGCGAAAGAATTCGCTGTTCGGATCAAGCACCATCACGTCGCTCTTGTTCGCAAAGCTTTCGCGGTAGGCACGCAGGCTGCGATAGAACGCGTAGAACTCCTGGTCCTGACCATACGCCTTGGAATAGATCGCGGCAGCCTGGGCATCACCATCACCACGCGCTTCTTCCGACTCGCGATAGGCTTCGGCCAGCAGCACACGACGCTGACGATCGGCGTCGGCACGGATGCCTTCAGCCAGCTCGTTACCCTTGGCACGGTGCTCGCGCGCTTCACGCTCACGCTCGGTGCTCATACGTTCGAAAACGCTGCGATTCACTTCCTTCGGCAGATCGATGGCCTTGACCCGGACATCGACGACTTCGATCCCCAGTTCTTTCTCGGCCATGCGGTTCAGCGAACCGGTGATATCCGCCATCAGCGCGTCTCGCTCACCCGACACGACTTCGTGCAGGGTGCGCTTGCCGAACTGGTCACGCAGGCCGGATTCCAGACGACGCGAAAGACGCTCGTCGGCGATCTGCTTGAGGCCGGAAGTCGCGGTGTAGAAACGCTCCGCATCCTTCACACGCCACTTGGCGTAGGCATCGACCATGACCGCTTTCTTTTCCAGTGTCAGGAAGCGCTGGGTCGGTGCATCGAGGGTCAGCAAACGACCGTCGAACTTGCGCACCTGGTTCACGTAAGGAACCTTCACATGCAGACCCGGCTGAACGTCAGCCTGGACCACACGACCGAATTGCAGCAGAACAGCGCGTTCGGTCTGGGACACTATGTAGAAGCTGTTCCAGGCAATGACCGCCAGTACCACGCCGACAATAAGGGTGATCAGTGATTTGTTACTCATCAGCGAGTCTCCCTGGTACGTACTTCACCACGCTGCTGAGCCTCATTCGCCCGGGCAGCGGCGGCAGCAGCGGCAGCATCATTGGCCGACTGCGATGGCGTACCTGAATTGGAGCCATTGCCGGTACCGCTGCGGCTGCTTTCGATCATCTTGTCGAGCGGCAGGTAAAGCAGGTTGTTCTGCCCCTTGTCGCCGGTCACGAGCACCTTGCTGGTGTTGCTGAAGACTTCCTGCATGGTGTCCAGATACAGACGCTGGCGGGTGACTTCAGGTGCCTTGCGGTACTCGGCAACCAGTTTGGTAAAGCGATCCGCCTCACCCTTGGCGCGCGAAACCACTTCATCGCGATAACCGTTGGCATCTTCAAGAATACGCTGAGCCTGACCACGGGCTTCCGGGATCACACCATTGGCGTAGCTTTCAGCCTGGTTACGTGCACGCTGCTCGTCTTCACGGGCGCGAATCACGTCATCAAAGGCTTCCTGCACTTCACGCGGCGCGGCGGCGCTCTGCACGTTCACCTGGGTCACGGTGATACCGGTGCGGTAGGTATCGAGGAAGCGTTGCAGACGCTCCTTGATTTCGCTGGCCATCAGTTCGCGGCCTTCAGTCAGGACCTGATCCATCGCCGTGGAACCCACGACATGACGCAACGCACTTTCAGTCGCGTGCTGCAGGCTGATTTCAGGCTGATCGACGTTCAGCACGAACGCCTGAAGATCGCTGATCTTGTACTGCACGGTCAGCGGCACTTCGACGATGTTCTCGTCTTCGGTGAGCATCTGGCCCTGCTTGCTGTAGGCACGCTCGCGAGTCACGTTCTCCATGTACTTGCGATCGAACGGCGGGAAGTAGATGTTAAGGCCCGGGCCCACGGTCTCGTGGTACTGACCAAAACGCAGCACGACAGCCTGCTCTTGCTCGTCGACCACATAGATAGCGCTGTACAGCCAGAAAGCGACGAGTACGACAAGCCCGATGCCGAGCAGACCGAAGCCACCGCCCTTGCCTGAACCGCCACCACTGCCACTGCTGCCGCCATCGCTGCCGCGTTTGTTACCGCCGCCGAACAACCCCTTCAGGCTTTCCTGCAGCTTACGGAAGGCCTCGTCGAGATCAGGTGGTCCCTTGCGGTCGCCGCCACGGCGTTTGCCACCCCAGGGATCTTGATTATTCGAGTTGCCACCCGGCTCATTCCAAGCCATAGCGCTCTCCATCTGATAAAGCAAAGACGCGCCCGCGGCGCGCCGACCAATGCTACAGAATGCTCGGGAAAGCCGTACAACGGCTTTCTCGTGCTTTTATTGCAAAGTGTGTTGCTCGATGAACTCCAGCGGCTGCAATCCTTCGCGACTCACCAGTCGATTGAGTTCAACGCGCGGCAGTCGTACGGCCAGCACGCTGGCACCTTCCTCGTCATGCGTTTCGCTCTGCACCGCACCCAGTTCAAAGAACTGGGCACGCAGCCGGGCAAGACTTTGAGGCAGAAGCAGCGTGCCGACAAACAGATCGTCGCCGAGCAATTCGGCGATAGCCTGTTTGAGCAGATCAAGCCCTCGACCATCACGGGCAGACACCCAGACACGCTGCGGTTTGCCGTCGGCATCGCGCTGTATCTGAGGCTCTACGCCCTCAAGCAGATCGAGTTTGTTATAGACCTCGAGGATCGGCAAGCCCTCGGCTCCGATCTCGCCGAGCACCGCCATCACCTGCTCGATCTGCGACATGCGATCCGGCTCGTGGGAGTCGATCACATGCAGCAGCAAATCGGAGTTGCTCGATTCTTCAAGCGTCGCGCGAAAGGCCTCGACCAGCTTGTGCGGCAGGTGGCGAATAAAGCCCACGGTATCGGCCAGCACGATAGGACCCAGGTCATCGAGCTGCAGACGACGCAAGGTCGGATCGAGCGTGGCGAACAGTTGGTCCGCCGCGAACACATCCGAATCGGTTACCGAGTTAAACAGGGTGGATTTGCCGGCGTTGGTATACCCCACCAGTGAAACCGATGGAATATCCGCGCGACGACGCCCGCGACGGGCCTGATCACGCTGGCTGCGAACCTTCTCCAGCCGTCCCTTGATCTGCCGCAGGCGAACCCGCAGAAGACGTCGGTCGGTTTCGAGCTGGGTTTCACCCGGACCGCGCAGGCCGATACCACCTTTCTGTCGCTCAAGGTGAGTCCAGCCACGGACCAGACGGGTACTCATGTGTTCAAGCTGGGCCAGTTCGACCTGAAGCTTGCCCTCGTGAGTACGCGCCCGCTGCGCAAAGATATCGAGAATCAGACCGGTACGATCAAGCACACGACACTCGAAAACGCGTTCGAGGTTGCGTTCCTGACTGGGCGTGAGGGTGTGATTGAAGATGACCAGATCGGCCTGCTCAGCCTTGACCTGATCGCGAAGCTCCTCGACCTTGCCAGAGCCGATCAGATACTTGGCCGAAGGCCGATGACGCGGCACGTTGATAAACGCAACGGTATCGGCACCGGCCGAGATGGCCAATTCCTGAAACTCCTGCGGATCTTCGCGCGCCTCAGGGTCCTGACCATCCAGATGAACGAGAATTGCACGTTCACCACCACTGTGGCGCTCAAAGAACAAGGCAGACTCCTATCAGGCGTTACCTGGCTCGGCGTCCGCGCCGTCAGCGTCTGTAGCGCTTGGCAGGCGGATCGGACGAACCGGTACGACGGTGGAAATGGCGTGTTTGTAGACCATCTGGCTGACCGTGTTCTTCAGCAAAATGACGAACTGGTCGAAAGACTCGATCGTACCCTGCAGCTTGATACCGTTGACCAGATAGATCGATACCCCGACCTTCTCTTTACGCAAGGTATTCAGGTAAGGGTCTTGTAGCGAATGCCCTTTTGACATGTGCCGCACTCCTTTAAGGATCAATAAAATAATAAATCGAATTCGATTTGCTTGACCGACCACCCCCCAAGGATAGACGGCTATTGCAGGGACTCAGCTCAATATGGAGACCGATCCCAGGTATTTCAAGGCGCGCGACAGATTGTCGCTGGCCAGGCTGTCCAGCCAGTGCAGGTCGTCCCAGCTACGTAGCCAGGTGAACTGCCTTTTGGCCAGCTGGCGCGTCGCAATGATGCCGCGCTCCTGCATTTCATCCCGTGTCAGTTTCCCATCCAGGTGATCCCAGACCTGGCGATAACCGACGGCTCTTATCGATGGCAACCCCGAATGCAGGTCACCTCTTGAGCGCAATGCCAGTACTTCGTCCAGAAACCCCTGATCCAGCATTTGCTCGAAACGTAGCGCGATGCGTTGGTGCAGCACCTTGCGATCAGCCGGAGCAATGGCAAGGTTCGCGACAGTATAGGGCAATTGCTGGCGCCCTGATGCGGCTGCTTCGGTACTTTGCGCAGTTTGTTGCTCGCGATGTGCCGTCATGCTCATTCCGCTGACGCGATACACCTCAAGCGCCCTGATCAGCCGTTGCGGATCGTTGGGGTGAATACGTGCCGCCGAAACGGGATCGACCACCGCCAACTGATCGTGCAATGCCTGCCAGCCGAAGGCCTGTGCATCCGCCTCAAGTTGCGCCCTGACCTGTGCATCGGCCGCCGGCATATCCGCCAGCCCGTCCAATAGAGCCTTGAAATACAACATAGTGCCGCCGACCAGCAAAGGAATATTTCCGCGTGCGGTAATTTCCGCCATGGCCGCCAGAGCGTCACTGCGAAAATCGGCTGCGGAGTAGCTTTGCGCCGGGTCGAGAATGTCGATCAGACGGTGAGGATGCTCAGCCAGCTGCGTCTTCGACGGCTTGGCGGTGCCTATGTCCATGCCGCGATAGACCAGCGCAGAATCGACGCTGATCAACTCGCAGGGCAGCACTTTGGTCAGCTCTATCGCAAGGTCGGTCTTGCCTGCAGCGGTAGGCCCCATGAGAAAGATGGCCGGAGGTAAAGCGTTCATTCATTGACCGCGCAGGAATAATTTATCCAGGTCATTGAGACCCATCTGGGTCCAGGTAGGACGACCGTGGTTGCATTGCCCGCTGCGCTCGGTGTTTTCCATGTCACGCAGCAGACCGTTCATTTCCGGGATGGCCAGACGCCGATTGGCACGAATCGCGCCGTGACAGGCCATGGTGCCGAGCAGCTCGTTCATGTGCGCCTGCACCCGGTCGCTGGTGCCGTATTCCATGAGGTCAGCCAGCACATCGCTGACCAGCCGGTTGGCCTCGGCCTGCTTGAGCAACGCAGGGATCTGGCGGATCGCCAGGGTTTCCGGGCCGAGCCGCTGCAGTTCGAAGCCCAGGCGCTGGAAGGTCGCAAGGTGTTCTTCGGCGCAGTCCGCTTCACGCTGGCTGACCGCGATGGACTCGGGCACCAGCAATGGCTGGCCGCTCAAGCCTTCGTTGGCCATGGCTATTTTCAGGCGCTCGTACATGATCCGCTCGTGGGCGGCATGCATGTCCACCAGCACCAGGCCGTGAGCATTTTCAGCAAGGATGTAGATACCCTTGAGCTGCGCCAGCGCATAACCCAGCGGCGGAATATCACCGGGCGATTCAGGCAGCGACGCGGGCGCGGCACTGGGCAGCGGTGCGAAGAATTCCCGGTAGGCACTTTGCGCTTCGGCGACCGGCACGCCAGCGGTGGGCCGAGGCGTGTATTGATACTGATAACCGCTGCCAGCGCCGCCAGCGGCAGCAGGCCGGGCAAAAGGCTCGCCCTGGGGCTGCTCCAGCACATTGTTGGCCAGACGCATTTCACCCTGCGGCCCGAACTCGCCCGCTTCAGGCCCGCTCGGGCGCGTCTCGGCGACAACCGGCACGCTGCCACCCAACTGATTTTCAGGGCGCACATCGCCCAGCGCACGGTAGAGGGTGCCATATAGAAAGTCATGCACCATGCGCCCGTCGCGGAAGCGCACTTCATGCTTGGTCGGGTGAACGTTTACGTCCACAGCAGCCGGGTCGACCTCGAAGAACAGCACGAAAGTCGGGTGACGGCCATTGAACAGCACGTCGCGATACGCCTGACGCACCGCGTGGGCGACCAGCTTGTCGCGCACTGCCCGGCCATTCACGAAGAAATATTGCAGGTCGGCCTGGCTGCGCGAGAAGGTCGGCAGCCCGACCCAGCCCCACAAATGCAGGCCGTTGCGCTCGATCTCGATCGGCAGCGCCTGCTCCAGAAAGCCCGGCCCGCAGATTGCCGAGACACGTCGCGCTCTGGCGGTGTCGTCATGCGCCTCATGCAGGCTCAGCACGGTCTTGCCGTTGTGCCGCAGATGGAAGGCCACGTCGAAACGCGCCAGCGCCATGCGCTTGATGACTTCCTGCAAATGATCGAATTCGGTTTTCTCGGCTTTCAGAAACTTGCGCCGGGCGGGCGTGTTGAAGAACAGGTCGCGTACTTCAACGGAGGTGCCTACCGGATGCGCGGCCGGCTGCACGCGTGGCGCCATGTCACGACCTTCGGTTTCGACCTGCCATGCCTGATCGGCGTCGCGGGTGCGCGAGGTCAGGGTCAGGCGTGCCACGGAGCTGATCGAAGCCAGCGCTTCGCCGCGAAACCCCAGGCTCATGACCCGCTCGAGGTCTTCCAGGTCGCGAATCTTGCTGGTCGCGTGGCGTGCCAGCGCCAACGGCAGATCGTCCGAAGAGATGCCGCTGCCATCGTCACGCACTTTCAACAATTTGATGCCGGCCTGCTCGACGTCGACATCGATGCGCCGCGCGCCGGAATCGAGGCTGTTTTCCAGCAACTCCTTGATCACCGAAGCCGGACGCTCGACAACTTCGCCCGCCGCAATCTGGTTGGCCAGACGCGGACTGAGCAGTTCGATGCGTGCTGCGTTCAGGGCAGTCTGAGCGTTATCGGCTTCGGCGCCGTCGAGCAGGAGATCGGTCATTACTGAGTCGCCACCTCGGAACTTGGAATACGCAGATCCTGGCCGATCTTCAATTCATCGGACTTCAGATTGTTGGCGCTGCGCAAGGTGGCGATGTTCATGTCATAGCGTGCAGCAAGCATGGCCAGGGTTTCGCCGGAACGAACGACATGAGTGCGCGGCCCCTGGGCCAGCTTGCCGTTGTCACGCAGCCAGGCAATGTAGGTGCCCTGCGGCGGGTTCTGCTGGAAGAACTGCTTGACACCCGACGTGATCGAACGCGCCAGCGCCTGCTGATGCGACGCAGAACCGAGCTTGTTGGCCTCATTGGCGTTGGAGATAAAGCCGGTTTCCACCAGAATCGACGGGATATCCGGCGACTTGAGCACCATGAAGCCCGCCTGCTCGACGCGTGCCTTGTGCAGCGAGGTCACGCGGCCAATATTGCTCAATACCTTCTGGCCAACGTTCAGGCTCGAAGACAGCGAGGCGGTCATGGACAAGTCCAGCAACACCCCCGCGAGCATGCGGTCCTTGTCATCGAGGCTGACTGCGCCGGCCCCACCGATCAGGTCAGAACGGTTTTCACTGTCCGCCAGCCAGCGGGCGGTTTCGGAAGTGGCGCCACGATCAGACAGGGCGAACACCGATGCGCCGAACGCAGCGGAAGACGGCGCGGCGTCGGCGTGGATCGACACAAACAGGTCAGCGCCCTTGGAGCGGGCGATCTCGGTACGTTTGCGCAGCGGAATAAAGTAGTCGCCGGTCCGCGTCAGTTCGGCACGGTAGCCTTTCTCGGCATTCACCTGGCGCTGCAACTCCTTGGCAATCGACAGCACCACGTTTTTCTCTTTCTGACCGGCGCCGCCCGAGGCACCAGGGTCTTCCCCGCCGTGCCCGGCATCGATCACCACAACGATATCGCGCTTGCCATTCGGCACCGGGGTCAGCTTGATTTCAGGCTTGGCCGGGCTGACCGGAACTGCGGGTGCGGTGTTGGCAGCGGTGTCGGGAATCACCGGCGTGGGGTTGGCATCGGCGGCGTTGTCGTACAGGTCGACCACCAGACGGTTGCCGTATTGCTGGTTGGGCGCCAGCGTGAAGCTCTTCGGGGTCACACCCTTTTTCAGGTCGATGACCACGCGCAGGTCGGTAGGTGTGCGCTGCGCAGAACGCATGCTGCTGATCGGCGTATTGGCCGTGGGTACGTTCAAGGGTCCGCCGAGCGTCGCACCATTGATATCGATCACCAGACGGTCAGGCGAAGTCAGGGTAAACAGGCTGTGCTGAACCGGCCCCGTCAGGTCGAAGACCAGACGTGTGTTATCCGGCGCTCGCCATAAGCGGACACTTCGTACTTGCGTAGCGGCAACCGCCTCGACAGCCATGGCCATCAACAGCAGACCCACTACAGTAACCAGCGCGCGCATGCGCATACCTAACCCCATATCTATTTGAATTCCAAAGCCAAAGTGGCACACCACTGTTCGCCACGCGAGCCCAGCGGGCTCAATATCACGGACCGACCTTCACTGTGCGGCACAATGGTAATGGTCAGGTCGGGCTTTGGCAAAAAGCCTGCACCGCGTTGGGGCCATTCAATCAGACAAAGTGCATCGCCGTCGAAATAATCACGCACGCCCATGAACTCGAGTTCTTCAGGATCGACCAGCCGGTAAAGATCAAAGTGGAAGACCTTTATCGCACCGATTTCGTACGGCTCGACCAGCGTGAAAGTAGGACTCTTGACAGCCCCGGCATGCCCGAAGCCGCGAATCAATCCCCGCGAAAGCGTGGTTTTTCCAGCGCCCAGATCGCCATCCAGAAAGATGACGCCAAGGCCTTCTGTAACCTTGGCCAGGCGTGCACCAAAATCCATCATTGCCTCTTCGCCAACCACATGCAGCGTTAAATCAGACACGGTTGCAGCTCCTCCAGTAACTGACGAATGGCAGGAATAATATCGCTGGCGGCCAACCCGCGACCGTACTCGCCGACTGTCTGACCGGCGCTTGCGTGCAGCCATACCGCCAGACAGGCCGCGTCGAATGGCTTGAGATGCTGCGCCATCAGCGCACCGATCAATCCGGCCAGCACGTCACCCAGTCCCGCAGTGGCCATGGCCGGATGACCGCGGTCGCACAGCGCCAGTTGCCCGTGCGCGTCGGCAATCAGGCTGCCGGAGCCCTTGAGCACACAAACCGTATCGAATTTACGCGCCAGCGCTCGTACTGCAGCGGCCCGGTCCGCCTGAACCTCCTTGATGCCCACGCCCAGCAAGCGTGCCGCCTCGCCCGGATGCGGGGTGATGACACTGCCTTTGGGCAGGCTGACCAGCCCGGCGGCCAGCATATTCAGCGCATCGGCGTCCCACACCTGCGGACGATCCGCATTGGCGGCTGCCGACAGCAGGCTGCGCCCCCAGGCCGACTGCCCCAGTCCGGGGCCGACCACCAGCACGCTGGCTGGCTCGATCAAGCCCATCAGCTGGTTGGCCGAATGAATTGCCGCGCTCATGATCTCCGGCATGCGCGTCAGGGCGGCCGCAACGTGCTCGGGCCGTGTGGCCAGCGTCAGCATGCCTGCACCGCTGCGCAGGGCGCTTTCGGCGCTGAGCAACACGGCGCCACCAAAACCGTGATCGCCACCGATGACCAGCACGCGGCCAAACATGCCTTTATGAGCGGTCCGCGGACGCGCTGCCAGTTGTGGCAGGTTGTGTTTATCGAGGCGCTTCGCGCTGAACGGCATCTGCGCCACCAGCGCCGGGTCTGCTCGCAGGTCGTCGAAAATCAGCTCACCCACCAGATCCGCCGCATCCCCCGTCAGCAACCCCAGTTTGAGGCCGATGAACGTAACGGTCACATCGGCACGCACCGCGACACCCAGCGTCTGGCCGGTATCTGCGCTCAAGCCAGACGGAATATCCGCCGCCACGACGGGCAGACCACTGTCGTTGACAGCCTTGATGGCCGAGACATAGGGCTCGCGCACGTCGCCGTCGAGCCCGGTACCGAGCAAGGCATCCAGCACGACACCGGCCAGCGACTGCCCGGCCCATGCCTGAATATCAATACCGAAAGCCGCAGCATGCGCCGCCGCAGCATCACCGGTCAGTGCAGCCGGGTCGCCGACGGCCAGCACCCTGACCTGCCAGCCGGCCTTGTGCGCCATTGCAGCCACCAGATACCCGTCACCGGCGTTGTTACCACGCCCGGTCAATACGGTCAGCTCGTTGGCCTGAGGCCAGCGCCGAAGTAGCGTGTGCCACAACGCCTGCGCGGCACGCAGCATCAATTCCAGGCCGGGTGTACCGGCCGCAATCAGCCGTGCGTCGAGGTCGCGGACCTGCGCAGCGCTATACAGCGCGTCGGGTAAATGAGGTTTAGTGTCGAACATGCGTCTATGGGCTCCGATGTCTGGCAGAATTATACGCACCTTGGCCCCGGTTTCTCTCTGCGCATGTCCGCTATTACTGCTGTACCTCCCACTTCCGATGATCTTGCCGCCCTTGCCGTTTCAATCAAGGCGTGGGGGCGTGAGCTGGGCTTTCAGGAAGTCGGGATCAGCGGCCTGGACCTGGCAGAGCACGAACAGCATCTGCAACGCTGGCTCGATGCAGGCTATCACGGGGAAATGGACTATATGGCAGCCCATGGCAGCAAACGTTCCCACCCCGATGAGCTGGTGCCGGGAACGCTGCGCGTGGTGTCGCTGCGCATGGATTATCTGCCGGGCGACACCGAGATGGCGCAGCGCCTGACCGAGCCGGAAAAAGCCTACGTCTCACGCTACGCGCTGGGCCGTGATTATCACAAACTCATCCGCAAGCGCCTGCAGCAACTGGCCGAGCGTATTCAGCAGGCCATCGGGCCGTTTGGCTTTCGAGCCTTCGTGGACAGCGCGCCAGTGCTGGAAAAGGCCATCGCCGAACAGGCCGGGCTGGGCTGGATCGGCAAGAACACGCTGGTGCTCAACCGCAAGGCGGGCAGCTTCTTCTTTCTTGGCGAGCTGTTTGTCGATATTCCGCTGCCGGTGGATGCGCCCCATGCGACCGAACACTGCGGTCGTTGTACAGCCTGCCTGGACATCTGCCCGACTGCGGCGTTTGTCGGGCCTTATGTGCTGGATGCGCGGCGTTGTATTTCCTACCTGACCATCGAGCTGAAGACGGCGATTCCCGAAGAGCTGCGGCCGTTGATTGGTAACCGGGTGTTCGGCTGTGACGATTGCCAGATCGTCTGCCCGTGGAACCGCTTCGCCCGGCCAACCGAGCAGAGCGACTTTCAGCCGCGTCACAATCTGGACAATGCCGGGCTGGCCGAGCTGTTCCTCTGGGATGAAGAGAAATTCCTCGGCAGCACCGAAGGCTCGCCACTACGCAGGGCGGGTTATGAGCGCTGGCTACGCAACCTGGCCGTGGGGCTGGGCAACGCGCCCTCCACCATCCCGGTGATCGAGGCCCTGCAAGCACGGCGCGACTACCCGTCGGAACTGGTCAGAGAACATGTGGAATGGGCGCTGCAGAGACATGGCGTGGCGCCGCTTTAAAGGTACCCCCTGGATATTCCTGTGGGAGCTTGCTCGCGAAGGCGTAGTCACGATATATAGATTTTCAGCGACTGCACCGGCCTCTTCGTGAGCAAGCTCACTCCCACAGGTCCGCCGTGTTTTCAAGCCCTGTGGAACACTCCCGCAGGTCGGGGGTGTTTTCGAGCCACCTAGATGTTCTGCAGCAGCGCTGATCTTGTGCGAGCTTGCTCGCGAAGGCGTAGTCACGATATATAGATTTTCAGCGACTGCCCCGGCCTCTTCGTGAGCAAGCTCACTCCCACAGGTCCGGCGTGTTTTCAAGCCCTATGGATCACTCCCGCAGGTCGGGGGTGTTTTCGGGACACCTAGATGTTCTGCAGCAGCGCTGACCTTGTGGGAGCGAGCTTGCTCGCGAAGGCGTAGTCACGATATATAGATTTTCAGCGACTGCACCGGCCTCTTCGTGAGCAAGCTCACTCCCACAGGTCCGCCGTGTTTTCAAGCCCTGTGGAACACTCCCGCAGGTCGGGGGTGTTTTCGAGCCGCCTAGATGTTCTGCAGCAGCGCTGATCTTGTGGGAGCGAGCTTGCTCGCGAAGAGGCAGGGACAATCGCCGGAGATTTATGCCTCTGTCAGTCAGCCTTCGCGAGCAAGCGAAGCGTGGCCCGGCTCGCTCCTACATGGTTATGACTGAACAACATTGCCTCCCACAAGACTAGCTTGGGCATGCCGCTCGTGGCCCTCTCCCCCTCTTCAAGGCTCGTCTTTATAGACAAACTTGGGCATTTCCCAGCGGAAACGAATCGCCAGCAGGCGCAGCAGCAGGCCACCGAACAGGGTGATCAGCACCGCTTGCTCGTCCGGCAACTGCAGGTACTGGCATAGCAGAAAACACCACGCGGCCAGAAATGACACGCTGGCGTACAGCTCGCGGCGGAAGATCAGCGGGATGTCGTTGCAGAAGATGTCGCGCAGGATGCCGCCGAACACCCCGGTGATCACGCCACAGACTGACGCGATCAGCAGACCGTGCCCGGCCTCCAGCGCAGTCATACAGCCGATCAGGGTAAAAGCCACCAGTCCCAGCGCGTCGAGCACCAGAAACAGTGAGCGCAGATGACGCATCAGTGGCGCGATGAAGATCGTCACCAGGGCCGCCACACTGGTCAGGACCAGATACTCCGGATGTTTGACCCAGGTCAGCGGGTAATGACCGATCAGCACGTCGCGCACCGACCCGCCACCCAGCGCAGTGACGCAGGCGATCAGCACCACGCCGAACCAGTCCATCCCGCGCCGCCCCGCAGACAGGGCTCCCGTCATGGCTTCAGCAGTGATGGCAATCAGATAAAGCATCAGCAACATGGCGGCGACTCTGCGACAAAGGCGCGCAGTCTAACCAGCCGACCAACGCACTGAAAGAGTGCAGCGAAGATTATTCACTGCACCCGCGAGTCCCGATCAGGCCTTGATGAAGTGCTCGCGATAAAAGCGCAGCTCGGCAATCGACTCACGGATGTCGTCGAGCGCCAGGTGGGTGCTGCCTTTCTTGAATTTCAGCTCGGGGGACCAGCGCGCAGCCAGTTCCTTGAGGGTCGAGACATCCAGATTGCGGTAGTGGAACCAGTTTTCCAGCGTCGGCATGTGGCGATACAGGAAGCGGCGATCCTGGCAGATGCTGTTGCCGCAGATCGGCGAACTGCGCTCCGGCACCCACAGCTTGATGAACTCAAGGGTCTGCGCCTCGGCTTCAGCCATGCTGACGGTACTTTCGCGCACGCGCTGGGTCAGGCCCGAGCCGCCGTGCTGGCGCGTGTTCCACTCATCCATTTTCGCCAGTGTCTCGTCGCTCTGATGCACAGCGATCACCGGGCCTTCGGCCAGGGTGTTCAGCTCACTATCGGTGATGATCGTGGCCATTTCGATAATGACATCGGTATCAGGGTCCAGACCGGTCATTTCCAGATCGATCCAGATCAGGTTCTGCTTGTTCTGCATGTGTCGACTCCTCAGCGTAGGCGCGCAGTTTAGCTCACCCTGCCGTGCTAGACTCCTGCCGATCAATCGTACTGCCTAATTCATCGGTTACATCACATCGGAACACCCATGGCCAAACGCCAACTCAATCGTCGTCAGAACTGGCGCATCGAAAAAATTCAGGGCGAGCGTGCTGCCCGCGCAGCAAAACGCGAGTCCGCTACGCTTGAAACACTTGAGGGTGGCGACCTCGGCCCCGAGCAGACGGGCCTGGTGATCGCCCACTTCGGCGTGCAAGTCGAAGTGGAAGCTCAGGAAGGCGAAGTGACCGGCCAGGTCTTTCGCTGCCACCTGCGCGCCAACCTGCCCGCACTGGTAACCGGTGATCGCGTGGTATGGCGCGCCGGCAATCAGGGCATTGGCGTCATTGTCGCGCAACTGCCTCGAACCACCGAACTGCGCCGCCCGGATTCACGCGGCCAGCTCAAGCCTGTGGCGGCCAACGTCGACCTGATCGTGATCGTCTTCGCGCCGATGCCCGAGCCGCATGCCAACCTGATCGACCGCTACCTGGTGGCCGCCGAGCATGCCGGGATTCGTCCGTTGCTGCTGCTCAACAAGGCCGACCTGATCGACGAGCAGAATGCGCCCGCGCTCAATGCGCTGCTGGCGGTCTATCGCACGCTGGGTTACCCGGTACTGGAAGTGTCCGCGCACCACGGTGACGGCATGCAGAGCCTGCAAAGCCAGCTTGACGGGCACATCAGTGTGTTCGTCGGCCAGTCCGGCGTCGGCAAGTCCTCGCTGGTCAACAGCCTGTTGCCGGAAACGGACACTCGGGTCGGTCCGCTGTCCGAGGTTTCCGGTCAGGGCACACACACCACGACCACCGCCCGCCTGTTTCACTTCCCGCGCGGCGGCGATCTGATCGACTCGCCGGGCATTCGTGAATTCGGCCTTGGCCACGTCAGCCGTGCCGATGTAGAGGCAGGCTTCATCGAGTTCAACGACCTGATCGGCACGTGCCGCTTTCGTGACTGCAAGCACGACCGCGAACCGGGCTGCGCCCTGCTCAAGGGGCTTGAGGACGGCCGCGTTCAGCAGCAGCGCATGAACAGCTACCGCTCGATCATTGCCAGCCTGCCGCAAGACAGTTACTGAGCACCGAACGCCGCACGCAAAAACGCCGCGATCATCGCGGCGTTTTTGTATCGGTTGCAGCTCAGTTCTGGGCCGGCTCGACCCGCAATTTGCCATCGTCAAAGATATTCAGCTTCTGCCGGATCTCGTGCGGCTGTGCGTAGGCCTGCGGGTCGGGCGGCGCCGCTGTCGAAGCCCCCGGCGCAGCGGGAGCACCTGGAGCAGCAGGCACCGCCGGTGCGGGTGCTGTCGGCGCCGCAGGCGTGGCTGGCGCACCGCCGGAGTTCTGATCGCCCTCGATGCGGTGCTGGGCCTTTTTGGTCAGCACCACGATATCGATGCGGCGATTGATCGGGTTAGTCGGGTTCTGGCGATCATACAGAGCAGACGACGCGTACCCCACCACCCTGGCCACTTGTGAATCCGGATACGTCCCGGCTACCAGCGCACGGCGTGCAGCGTTGGCACGGTTGGCCGACAATTCCCAGTTGCCGAACCCGCCACTGCCCACGAAAGGCGTTGCATCGGTGTGGCCGCTGATACTGACCTTGTTCGGCACACTTTTGATGGTGTCAGCCAGGGCCAGCAGAATGTCTTCGAAATATGGTTTGAGACGCGCGCTGCCCGAGTCGAACATCGGCCGGTTTTCCGCATCCATGATCTGGATACGCAAGCCGTCCTGAGTGATCTCGAACAGAATCTGGTCCTTGAATTTCTGCAGCTGCGGGTTTTCCTCGACCTTGGTCTGCAATTCCTGGAGCAGCATCTCCAGACGTTCCTGCTCCACCGCTTCAGCCTTGGTCTCGGCATTTTCCGCCTCAAGCGGCACGGTGTCCGGCGACGGCGTGGTCTGCACCTCGGGGTTCAGCGTCTGGTTCGGCGACATCTCTGGCGAACCGCCCAGATCGATCACATAGGGCGAACCGCTGTCCGAGAAGCCGACCGGATCCTTGAAATAACCGGCGACCGCGAGTAACTGCTCCGGGGTGGCAGACGACATCAGCCACAGCACCAGAAAGAACGCCATCATCGCCGTCGCGAAGTCGGCAAACGCGATCTTCCAGGCACCGCCGTGATGTCCGCCACCAAAGCGCTTTACGCGCTTGATGATAATCGGCTGATTATTTTCCATAACTTAGCGACCGCGAACCGCTTGTTCCAGCTCGCTGAAGCTGGGGCGATGCAGCGGATAGAGAACCTTGCGGCCGAATTCGACAGCCAGCGAAGGCGGCATGCCGGAGGCCGAGGCCACCAGCGACGCCTTGATGCTCTCGTAGACGTTCATTTCTTCCTTGGCATCATGCGCAAGGCTGGTGGCCAGAGGACCGAAGAAACCGTAAGCCGCGAGAATACCGAAGAACGTACCGACCAGCGCCGCACCTACGTGCATGCCGATCGCTGCCTTGTCGCCCGAACCCAGCGACGCCATGGTCACCACGATACCCAGTACCGCAGCCACGATACCGAAGCCGGGCATACCGTCGGCGATACCGGTAATGGCGTGGGATGGATGCTCGAGGTCTTCTTTCATGCTCAGCAGCTCCATGTCGAACAGACCTTCCAGCTCGTGAGGAGCCATGTTGCCGGACGACATGATGCGCAGGTAATCGCAGATGTACGCAGTCATGCGCTCATCCTTGAGGACACCCGGGTATTTGGCGAAGATCGGGCTGGAGGCAGCGTCTTCGATATCCCCTTCGATCGCCATCATGCCTTCACGGCGGCTCTTGTTGAGGATTTCGTAGACCAGCCCCAGCACTTCAAGGTAATAGGCATGTGTGAAGCGCGTACCGAACATCTTCAGCGACTTCTTGAACACGTGCATGAACATGTAGCCAGGGTTGGCCTGGAGGAACGCGCCCAGTGCAGCACCGCCGATAATCAAGACCTCGTACGGTTGGAACAGCGCCATGACCTTGCCATGGGACAGCACATATCCGCCGATGACACTTGCGAGAACGACAATGATGCCGATGATTTTAGCCATAGGAAAAAATACTTTACTGAGTCGGGTTCAGGGACAGTCCGGAAGTTGTTGAATCTCTTCTTCTCCTTATCGGCCTAACTGGGCCAGACTATAGCCGGTTCTTTTGAAAAACCCATTTATGCGCCTCCATAAAAGGAGGAAAATGGCCTCAGCACCCCGTACGCTGGCGGTTTCCCAGCTCAGATAATCAGCCGCACAGGCCCTCGAATGCCGACAGTACACGCAGCACATCACCTCGTTCCGAAGACGCTGGATGCCTGGGTCAAACTGCTTGACGGCATCGCGTTGCCGGTCCCTGCCGTCAATCATGGACACGTCCGCGCCGCACTGAACGACAGTCGTCGTTCACTGCGTGAAATCGCCGAAATGATGCAGGAAAGTCCTGCGCTGGTGCTGAGCGTGATGCGCGAGGCCAACCATCACACCCACGGTTTGACCGAGCAGGCCGAGAGCCTTGAAATTGCCATCAACCGCCTGGGTCTGGCGCGTACCGAAGTCCTGCTGGGCCGTTTGCCGGCCAAGCCGCCCGAAGAAATTCCTGCGGCCTATCGCCAACTGATTCTGGTCAGCCAGCACGCCACGCAACAAGCCAACGGCCTGTTCGCCAGCCGACTGGCGCGACTCTGGCAGGACATCCACATGGGCAGCCTGCTGTTTCTGTCGCCGCTCTGGCCGATGGCGCTGGCTTATCCGAAGCTGCTCGAAGAGCTGGAACTGCGGGTTATCCACAAGGGCCATTCCAGCGCTGCAGTGGAAAAAGAGCTGTTCGGCGTCAACCTGCTGGAACTGTGCCTGGCACTCGCCGAGTTCTGGCGCCTGCCGATCTGGGTTACGCGCGGCTATAAACTGTTGATCAACGAGCGACGCGATCTGGCCAAGGCGCTGCGTATCGCCCGCGAAGACAACAGCCCGCTGCAGCAGCAACAACTCATGGACGACGACCCCAACCTGCGCCGCTGGCTGAACCAGCCCGCCAATACCGTGTTGCTGGGCAACGGCCTGGCGCTGGCCGCACAACAGGCCTGGAACAGCCCGCATTGCCTGCGCTGGGAACGGCTGACCAGCCTGTACCTGCAACAGCCGATCAGCGAAGTACAGCAACAGGCGCACCAGAATGCGGCCAGCAGCGCACGCGTCTATGCGGAAAAAGACCTCTGGCACCCGGCCGAATCGCTGATCTGGCCGTGGGATGCACGGCGTGTAAGGCGCGACAATGAGCCTGCACCTCCGCCATCGGCTGACGCCCTGCAAATGTGGCGCAAGCAATGCGCCGAACTGCTGCAGGATCCCAGCCCGTTCATCAACGCCATGCACCTGACCACCTCGGCGCGCGACGCCTTCATCTCGTGCGGCATGGAACGGGTCATGCTGCTGATGCTGGACAAGACCTCAACCGTGCTGCGCGTCAATCAGACTGCCGGACTGCCGAAGGACGCCGCTGCCTTGCAGCTGTTCATCAAGGAAAGCACCGTCCTGCAGCGCTTGCTGACCCAGCCGACGCAGTTACGCATGACGCCCGCCAACAGTGCGCAATTTGCCGCCCTGCTGCCCCCGCCGCTGAAAACCCTGTTCAGTGGCCAGCACTGGCTGATTCGCTCGCTGAGCAACAACGGCAAAGTCATGCTGCTGGTGGTCGCCGACCAGGGCGGCGGGGCCTTGTCGGAAATTTCCGTCCAGGCATTCGGAAAAACCGCGCAATGTATTGAACGGGCACTGGGCATCTTTAGTCATCGCAAAGCCTGAGGCCTGGCGTACAATTCGCCCCTTTCCTTTCATCGGAGGCTGCAAATGTCCGCATTCACTGGCTTGTCGCTGGTCATCGAACCCAACGATCTGCTTGAGCGTCTAGACGCCCCGGAACTGATCCTCGTGGATCTGACCAGCAGCGCTCGCTACGAAGCCGGGCACATTCGCGGTGCCCGCTTCGTCGATCCGAAACGTACACAACTGGGCACGCCTCCTGCCCCCGGCCTGCTGCCCGACACGGCCGGTCTTGAGCAAGTGTTCGGCGAGCTGGGCCACACCCCTGACGCTGTCTATGTCGTCTACGATGACGAAGGCGGCGGCTGGGCCGGGCGTTTCATCTGGCTGCTGGATGTCATCGGCCACAGCCGTTATCACTATCTGGACGGTGGACTGCTGGCCTGGGAAGCGCAATTGCTGCCGCTGAGCACCGACGTGCCGCCTGCTGCCGATACTCCGGTAACGCTGACGCTGCACGATGAACCTACCGCCACGCGCGAGTACCTGCAAAGCCGTCTGGGCGCCGCCGATCTGGCGATCTGGGATGCCCGCGCGCCGACCGAGTATTCGGGCGAAAAAGTGGTCGCGGCCAAAGGCGGCCACATACCCGGCGCCGTCAATTTCGAGTGGACGGCGGGCATGGACAAGGCGCGCAACCTGCGTATTCGCCAGGACATGCCGGAGATCCTTCGCGACCTGGGCATCACGCCCGACAAGGAAATCATCACGCACTGTCAGACCCATCACCGCTCGGGCTTCACCTATCTGGTGGCCAAGGCGCTTGGCTATCCAAGGGTCAAGGCATATGCCGGCTCGTGGGGCGAATGGGGCAATCACCCGGATACACCGGTAGAACTGCCGGATGTGGCCGCCGCGCCCGTCGAGGTTGCGCAACCCGTAGAGCCTGCCCAGCCAGCCCCGGCCGAAACCGTCGAACCGGTCCGCGCCACCGAACCGGGACGGACCTCACAGAAATATTCAGGACACTCATCCTCAGGACCTTCAATGAAAGACCGCTTGTTCATCATCAGCCAGTACCTGCTGCCACACCACCTGCTGTCCCGACTGGCAGGCTGCGTTGCCGAATGCCGCGTACGCTGGTTCAAAAACGCTTTCACTGCGTGGTTTGCCCGCCGTTATCAGGTGGACATGTCGCAGGCACTGGTCGAAGACCTGACGTCCTACGAGCACTTCAACGCGTTCTTCACCCGCGCATTGAAAGCTGACGCGCGCCCGCTCGATGCCACGCCGGGCGCGATTCTCTCGCCGGCCGACGGTGCCATCAGCCAGTTGGGCCCTATCGACCACGGCCGGATCTTCCAGGCCAAGGGCCACAGTTTCAGCGTACTGGAACTGCTTGGCGGCGACCCCAAGCTGTCGGCGCCGTTCATGGGCGGCGAGTTCGCGACCGTCTACCTGTCGCCGAAGGACTATCACCGCGTTCACATGCCACTGGCCGGCACGCTGCGTGAAATGGTCTACGTACCGGGCCGCATCTTCTCGGTCAACCAGACCACCGCTGAAAACGTACCCGAGCTGTTCGCCCGTAACGAGCGAGTGGTCTGCCTGTTCGATACCGAGCGCGGACCAATGGCAGTGGTACTGGTGGGCGCGATGATCGTGGCGTCTGTCGAAACGGTATGGGCCGGACTGGTCACACCGCCCAAGCGTGAATTGAAGACGTTCAGCTACGACGAAGCGGCGCGTGCGCCGATCCACCTGGAAAAAGGTGCCGAGATGGGTCGGTTCAAGCTGGGCTCTACCGCCATCGTGCTGTTCGGTCCAGGTCAGGTGAAATGGGCCGAACAACTGACGGCCGGCTCCAAGGTTCAAATGGGCCAGGCACTGGCCGTTCCGGCACAGGCATGATCGCGACCTGAGCCTCGATGCATGAGTGCCCGATGATGGATATTGGCACTCATGCAGCATGCCACCGGACGATAATGGCCTCCGGCCATAATTGCTGCGAACCTATGTCGATACTGGTAAAGTCGCCCGATCGATGCTGTAGGATACTTCGCACTTTCATGGGCGTATGCTCGGCATATCGCGGGTGCGCGATAACCTCGACCCCCCTATGAAGCCATCATCCAGGCCAGTGAGTTGTTGGAGTTTGTCTGTCACATGAGTAATTTTAGCCTCCCTCTGCTATTGCGTGCGCCCACGCCGACGCAGTCGAGCCTGACATTCAGTGAAGCCAATCCCCGCGACCTCAAACGCTGGATCTCCAGACTGCCCAAGGCAAACCTCGGAGAAATGGCGCGTCAGCTCTATCAGGGGCTGACCGAGCTGAACCAGTTGATCACCCCGAGTGAAAACCGCCTGCAATTGCTTGAATTGCTGCGGCCCGAGGTGTACTTCGTCTGCAAGCACCTCGAACGTCACTTTCTCAATCAGGCCATTGTGCTGGACGAGCGACCACGCAAGGTTGCCAACCTCTGCCAGGCGCTGCAAAACCATCTGGCGACCGGTTACAAGCAAATCATTCAGCAGGTCGCCCCGCGCTACACCCGAGACCAGGCCGGGCTGTTCAGCACCGCACTGCAACGAGCAGTGCACGGGCTCAACGGGCCGCTGATTCGCGCCAACCAGCTTTACTGTCCCGTTCAGGACGGCCTGTGGCTCGAGCTGCACCAGATTTATCAGATTGCCCGTCAGTACCAGCTACACAACACGCCGGTCGAAGAACCCCTGGCCCATCACAGCAAAGTGCTGAGCGTTGAACAGACCTATGTGATCGCACTGCTGATGGGCTGCTCGCGCTGCAATCAGATGCGCCAACTGAACATCGGCAAACTGGCCGATGCGCTGGAGGCCTGGAGCGCGCTGGTAAAACTGCAGTCGCCTGCCACGCAAAGCAGCCTCTTCGCCCTGGACCCGACGGCAGACAAACCGCCGCTGTATCGCACCCTGTTCAGTGACGAACAATCACCCCGGCTGCTGGGCATCAATACCTTGGCGCTGGCGGAAGCGATCAATCAGTACCTGGCCCTGCCGGACGACCAGCGCACGCCCTCACCGCTGCTGATCCCAACCGGTATCAACACCGACCTGCTGCAACATCTGGCGGTCGCCTGGGGTGATGTGGCCGAACGCACCTTTCAACGTACGCCCGGTCAGGGCACGCTGAGATTGTGCATCGGCATGAGCGCGCTGCATTTCTATGTCGCTGGCCAGAAGTCGTTCAGCGAGCTGTTGCAATTGAACAGCGCCACCAGTGCAGCGAGCTTTTCGTTGAAGATGGCCAATGATGACGCGGACGACCCGTGGGCCTCTGCCTTCGATACTCAGCGTGGCAAGACCTCATCCGTTCTGCTGCCCTACGAAGAGATTGAATACCCGAAAAACGACGGCGACAGCGACTCGCTGTCCAACAACCAGCACACGTTTCCGACCTTCGACCTGAATATCGTCAACCACAGCCCGGGCGGTTACTGCCTGGCGTGGCAGAAGGACGTGCCTCAACAGTTGCAGGCTGGCGAACTGGTGGGTATTCAGGACGACGCAGGCCAGGGCTGGAGCGTTGCCATCGTGCGCTGGATCCGTCAGGTACGCAGCGGGGGCACACAGATGGGCATCGAACTGATCGCCCCGTTTGCCCAGCCGTGCGGCATGCAACTGATTCGCGAACAACAGAACAGCCAGTACCTGCGAACTCTGATGCTGCCCGAAGTACGCGCCATGGAAAAACCGCCCACCGTGCTCGCACCGCGCCTGCCTTTTCAGGAAGGCAGCATGGTGATGATCAACGTCAACGGCGAAGAACGCCGCGCCTCACTGAGCAACCGGCAGGTCAGCAGCGCCAGTTACAATCAGTTTGAGTATCAGATGTACGACGCCCCGAAAGCCGCCGAAACCGAAAAGGCCATGCCGGATCAGGAATTCGATTCCTTGTGGGGCACGCTGTAGCGATCATTGCGACAGCCGTCGCGATTGCCCCTCGCCATCAGGAGCAGACCACGACGGCCTGAGCGTCAGCGCTTTCCCTCGCGGTCGCGCAAGCCCAGCAGATACAGCACGCCATCGAGCCCCAGCGTCGAGATGGCCTGCTTGGCCGATTGCTTGACCAGTGGCTTGGCGCGAAACGCTACACCCAGCCCGGCAATCGCCAGCATCGGCAGGTCATTGGCACCGTCGCCGACCGCGATGGTCTGCTCCAGGCTCAACCCTTCCTTGTGGGCCAGTTCGCGCAACAGATCGGCCTTGCGCTGCGCATTGACGATCGGCTCGACCGCTACGCCGGTCACCTTGCCGTCAACCACTTCCAGCTCATTGGCGAAGACATAATCAATGCCCAGCTTTGCTTGCAGCTGCTTGGCAAAATAGGTGAAGCCTCCCGACAGAATCGCCGTCTTGTAACCCAGCCGCTTGAGCTCGGAGAACAGTGTTTCAGCACCTTCGGTCAAACGCAGGGACGCGCCGATTTCATCCAGCACACTCACGTCTAGGCCCTTGAGCAAAGCCAGACGTTCCTTGAAGCTTTCGCTGAAATCCAGTTCGCCGCGCATGGCACGTTCGGTAATCTCGGAAACCTGCTCGCCGACGCCTGCGGCCTTGGCCAGTTCGTCGATGACTTCGGCCTCGATGAGGGTCGAGTCCATGTCGAACACCGCCAGGCGCCGGTTGCGGCGGAACAGCGAGTCCTGCTGGAACGCGATATCGACGTCGAGATCCTGGGCGACCGCGAGAAATTCGGCCTGCATGGCTTTCGGGTCGGCGGGCTCGCCGCGCACGGTGAACTCGATGCAGCCCTTGCCCTTGTCAGCCGGGGTGTCGAGCGGCATGCGACCGGACAACCGGTCGATCTGATCGATATTCAGCCCGTACCTGGCAGTGATGGCGCTGACGCGCTGCAATTGCTCGGCCGTGACTTTGCGGGTCAGCAGCGTAACGATGTGGCGCGCCTTGCCCTGACCTTCGACCCAGTGTTGATAGTCGGTTTCGGACACCGCAGTGAAACGGACTTGCTGATCCAGTTCGTAGGCGGTGAACAGGATGTCCTTGAGCACCGAGGATCCCTGCACGGTATCCGGAATTTCAACCAGGATGCCGAACGACAGGGTGTCATGGATCACCGCCTGACCAATATCGAGAATGTTCACGCCACCTTGGGCGAGGACGCCGGTGATGGCTGCAGTGAGACCGGGACGGTCGACACCGGTGATGTTAATCAGGACGATTTCGCGCAAGGCGCACCCCCGCAGTGGAAAAAAAACGCATTCTAACCACATTCAGTGACCACCGGGCACAGGCAGCGCTTTGCCGCCACTGGGTCGCTCGTTATACTGCGCGACAACTTCACCGAAAGAGCCGTGCTCTGTGAACCGGCCCACGCCCGTTAAAACCGATAATTTCTTCCTGCTCATCTTTCGTGCCCTGCGTCATCGCCGTGTACCGATCGCTTTGCGCATTGCCAGCCATAACGTGATCCTGGTCGCTTTGGCGCTGGTGATCTACGCCGGAGTCATGGGCCTGCAGTTCAAGCAGGCCATGCATGAACAGGCTGATGCGCTGGGGCAGGCCCTGACCACCCAGACCGCCACCTCGGCTACCGAGCTGTTGGTGTCCAACGACATCCTCAGTCTCAACGTGCTGCTGGGCAATCTGGTCAAGAATCCGCTGGTCGCGCATGCGGCTATCTACAGTGTGGATAACCGCATCCTCGCGGAGGCCGGCCAGCGCCCGAAAAACGGGCTTCTGGGGGAAGCTCAGGGCCTGTATGAAATCAAGATCACGTTCCAGGACGTGATGGCGGGCCATCTGCGTATCAGCCTCGACATGTCGCAGTTCCAGCAGCCGCTGACCATCAGCCTGCAGAGCATGGGCATTCTGGCCGGTATCCTGCTGGCCCTGGCGCTGGCCCTGAGTCTGCGCCTTGGCCGCCACATCTCCACGCCACTGATGCAGATGCGTATCTGGCTACGCGATATCGACCCGTACACACCCGCCACTGATCGCCAGGATGAAATCGGTGATCTGGCGCGGCAGCTGCGCACCTCGTTCGCGCCGCCGGTGCCGGAGCCAGAACCGCTGCCCGAGCCCGAGTATGACGGCGAGGAAGACGACAGCGAAGATCCGTATCTGGAGCCGGAAGAGAAGCCTGCGCCAGTGGTTTCAGCTCGTAGCAGCGAAGCAAAACCGCGCTTGCCGGCACCACCGGTGCAGCGCCGCATCGTTGCCGAGGAAGATGAAGACGACGATGAGGATCCGTTCGCCGATCTGCGCGACCACTCGGACAACTCACCAGCCGTTCGCCCGGCGGCTGCCTCGGTAGCGCCGGTCGAGCCGCACAACAGTGCAGTGCTGGCCGTGCAGCTGGGTGCACAGGATCAATTGCGTCGCCTGCCGCGTGCACGCCTTACCGAATTGCTGCAACGCTACCGCGACTGCCTCGATCAGGCCGCCTCGCTGTATGAAAGCGAGCTGCATACGCTGAATGACGGCAGCACGCTGATGCTGTTCCACAGTCACGAAAGCGGTGATGACTACCTGACCAACGCGATCTGCTGCGGCGAGCTGTTGCGCGCACTCAGTCATGCCTTGCAGATCGAGGTGGCCGATAGTGGCATCACCTTGCAACTGCAACTGGGCCTGACGCTGGGTGAAGGCTTGAGCGGTCTGAGCCAGATCGATCTGTTGCTGACCGAAACGGCGCAGGACGCACTGGCGCTGTCTCAGCACAGCCGCAACCTGCTGCTGGTCGAACGCCGCATCAACGACGATCCGTTGATCCGCCAGCGCGCCCGCATCCGCCCGATCGCCAGCCCGGAAGGTGCCTGCTGCGTAGAACGCCTGATGGAGCCCTACCCGTCGATGCTCGAGCGCCAGCTGGCGCGCATGCACGAATCCAACAAGGCCTGATCCTCTCCTCCGCTCACGCTTGAAGTGAGACGCTTGTGCCCATGCTCTGCGTGGGCATATCGCTCTGAATGCTCCGCATCCGATACTGACCAACCTGTCCCGGCGCAAACAGATGACGCGGAGCGTCATGACCGGCATTCCCACGCGGAGCGTGAGGAACGATAGGTGTCCGCAAGATCACCATCGCACCCATGCTCCAGCGTGGGCATGCCGTTCTGGACGCTCTGCGTCCTATCCTGACTGTGCGAAGCGTCAGGAACGCTGGGGCGTGGGAACCAGAGATGAGCGCCCAACAAAAAGCCCGCATCGCTGCGGGCTTTTTGTTGGGCCAATCCTAGAAGCGGAACACTTCAAGATCGGTGCGTATGGGGGAAGCCAGCGGAATTCTTGGCTTGTCAGGCTCTTTGGCCTTGGCGACAGGCGTTTTTTTCGGCTCATCGAGCGCCTGCCAGGAAATCGGCTTGATCGCCGTGCTGACCTGATCAGCCAGGCGCTGCAACAGCATACCCTGGGCCTTGACCTGATCGGCAGAGCTGCCGGCGTGGACTTGTTCCAGGTGAACCAGTCGGCTGTCACGGACATGGCCCTTACGGTCCAGAAGACGCCATTGCGCATCCAGTACCGCAGGCTGCTTGGCCCCTGAGTCCAGACGGGTGATGGACAGCACGACCTGAACATCGGGCGTGAAACTGGCCGTCGCAGGCGCCATGACGACGCGCTGGCTGTCGAGCTTCCAGGCCAGCTGACGCAAGAGCAACTGATCTATATCCGAAGACAGGTTGCCCGCCCAGCGCCCATCGGACGAAGCGGTCAAGGTCCCGTCAGGCTGGCGTTGCAGCAGGGTTTCGCGTTGCAGATAGTCGGCCACCGAAACAGGACCCAGCAAAACTGCCAGACCACTACTCTGTTTCGGCTGACCAGGCTCACCACTATCGAGCTGATAAAGCGCGGTCGGCTGGCGCACACTGCAACCAGCCAGACCCAGAACGCCCGTCATCAGCAGGATCAAGGGAAGGCGTAGAAAATTCATCATCCCATCCAGGTGGCCGTCCAGAGACAGGCCACAGTATAAGTACTTTCAAGACCCATGCAGGCACTGAGCCACGCATGCACCCCAAGACCCCATATCATCCGTGAATATGCACCATGACTCCAGCGATTATGCATCGTACTTCATGGCAAAACGAAGAACCTTGGTGCCAGATCAATGTTTTCAGCTATTTTCCACCAATAATGCATCGACCCTCTGGAAGCCCCTTGGCAGTTTATTGCCACGTCTGCCGCGCTCCCCCTTGTAATGTTCGAGGTCTTCAGGTTTCAGCGACAGCGTTCGTTTGCCCGCCTGAAGTACCAGCGTAGCGCCTTGTCCGATCACCGCAAGATCGGTCACATACTCTTCACGACTGGCCACCCGCTCGCCCGGAATGCCAATGATTTTGTTGCCCTTGCCTTTGCCCAGCTGCGGCAAATCGCTGATCTTGAACACCAGCAGGCGGCCTTCGGTGGTCACCGCCGCCAGCCAGTTCTGCTCACGATCAGGCACAGGGCGAGGCAGGATGACTTTCGCCCCGGCCGGCAGGCTCAGCAACGCCTTGCCCGCCTTGTTCTTGGCTTGCAGGTCTTCGCCTTTGACGACAAAACCATAACCGGCATCCGACGCGATCACGTACAACGCATCATCTTCCGGCAGCAATACGCATTCGAAGGTCGCACCCGGTGGCGGTTGCAGCTTGCCCGTCAGCGGCTCGCCCTGGCCTCGCGCAGAGGGCAGGGTGTGGGCGGCAACCGAATAGCTGCGCCCGGTCGAGTCGATGAACACGGCGAACTGATTGGAGCGGCCGATGGACGAGGTCTTGAAACCATCCCCGGCTTTATAGGAAAGCCCGGTCGCATCGATGTCGTGGCCCTTGGCACAGCGTACCCAGCCTTTTTCCGACAGCACGACAGTCACCGGCTCGGTGGGCATCAATTCGTTTTCAGACAGCGCCTTGGCTTCGGCACGGGCAACGATGGGCGAACGACGCTCGTCGCCATAGGTTTCAGCGTCGGCAATCAGTTCGGCACGCACCAGCTTGCGCAGCTTGGACTCACTGCTCAACAGCGCCAGAAGCTTGGCCTGCTCTTTGCGCAGGGCATCCTGTTCGCTGCGCAGCTTCATCTCTTCCAGGCGCGCCAACTGACGCAGACGGGTGTCGAGGATGTAATCGGCCTGAATTTCCGACAGATCGAAACGCGCAATCAGCTCCGCCTTCGGATGCTCGGCGGTACGGATGATGTGAATCACTTCATCGAGGTTCAGGTAAGCCGTGAGCAAACCGTCCAACAGGTGCAGACGATGCTCGACCTTGTCCAGACGGAATTGCAGACGGCGACGCACCGTACCGATGCGGAACGTCAGCCATTCGCCGAGCAGTGTCTTGAGGTTCTTGAGCTGCGGCTTGCCATCCAGACCGATGATGTTGATGTTCACCCGGTAACTGGATTCCAGCTCGGTAGTGGCGAACAGGTGCTGCATCAGCTCGTCCAGCTCAACCCGATTGGAGCGCGGGATGATCACGATACGGCAAGGGTTCTCGTGGTCCGACTCGTCGCGCAGGTCGGCAACCATCGGCAGCTTCTTGGCCTGCATCTGCGCGGCGATCTGTTCCAGCACCTTGGCACCGGATACCTGATGCGGCAGTGCGGTGACGATAATGTCGCCATCTTCGATGCGATAAACCGCACGCATGCGCACAGAGCCACGTCCGGTCTCGTAGATTTTCAGCAGGTCGGCACGCGGCGTGATGATTTCCGCTTCGGTCGGATAGTCCGGCCCCAGAATGTGCTCGCACAGCTCGGCAACCGTGGCCTTGGGATCGTCCAGCAGGCGAACGCAGGCACTGGCGACTTCGCGCAGGTTATGCGGCGGCACATCGGTCGCCATACCGACGGCAATGCCGGTGGTGCCATTGAGCAGGATGTTCGGCAGACGTGCCGGCAACACCGCGGGTTCGTCCAGCGTGCCGTCAAAGTTCGGCACCCAGTCAGCGGTGCCCTGACCCAGTTCACTGAGCAGGACTTCCGAGTAGCGCGACAGACGCGCCTCGGTGTAGCGCATGGCGGCAAAGGATTTGGGATCATCCGGCGCACCCCAGTTGCCCTGCCCGTCCACCAGCGTGTAGCGATAGCTGAACGGCTGAGCCATCAGCACCATCGCCTCGTAACAGGCCGAGTCGCCGTGCGGGTGGAACTTGCCGAGCACGTCGCCGACGGTACGCGCCGACTTCTTGTGCTTGGCGTCGGCACCCAGGCCCAGTTCGCTCATCGCGTAGATGATGCGTCGCTGAACAGGCTTCAGGCCGTCACCGATATGCGGCAAGGCACGGTCCATGATCACGTACATGGAGTAGTTGAGGTAGGCCTGTTCGGTGAAGTCCGCCAGTGATCGGCGTTCTACACCATCCAGGCTGAGGTCAAGGGAGTCGCTCATGCGGGCCTCATTATTTCGTTGACTGGCGCAGCAGCAAATTGCCGCCACGCTGTGTGAATTCGAGTTGTTTCATTGCGCTCATACCCAGCAGCACCTGTTCACCGTCCAGACCGGGCGCCACCAGGGCGCGCACATTGGTCAGGACGATATCGCCCAGTTGCAAGCGGTCAAGCGTGGTCCGAAAACCCTGACTGTTACCATTGGCCGTACTGACCGTGACCGGAAAGCCACGCTTGAGCCCCAGGCGGTCAGCCATATCACCGGGTACGGCCACATCGGTCGCCCCGGTGTCGATCATGAACTCCACTGTCCGGCCGTTGATCTGGCCGGTCGTGACGAAGTGCCCCTGTCGGTTGCCTGCCAGCTGCACTTCTATATAGCCGTCACCGTGTTGCGAGGTGACCACGGCGTTGGGATTCTGCTGCCGGTCTTCCCAATCGCCGAAAAAGCGCGTCGCGAGAAACAGACCGGCCGCCCAAGCCATGATCATCAGCACCTTGCCAGCGCGCTTGCCGGGCTGCACGTCGCTCACTGCCCGGCACTCCAGCCCGCCTCAGGCGCAGCGAAACGCCAGACGATCGGGCGTTTCTCACCGTCGGCACGCACACCGAAATTATTGTCGATGCCGATCCACGCGCCCTTCTCGTCCACCACCAGTGCCTCGGTCAGCCCGTAGGGTTGATCGTAACGACGCGACGGCACCATGGCTTCCTTGGCGAACGACCAGCAACGCTCGATCTGCCCGGTTTCGAGATCACGCCGACAGATGCGATACACCGCACGTTCCAGCGTGAACAGCTTGCCGTTGTACAACGACACATCAGAAAAATCCGTCGACACCTTTTTGCTGCCCTGCTCCGGCGGCAACGCGTCCAGACCGGACTCGGACAGCAGCACGCAGCTTTGCCCGCAGGTCCACTGCTCCTTGTCGCGTTGCACCACCAGCAAGCCGCGCTTCTCGCGTTCGGCCGCCAGCCAGAGACGGTCGCCTGCCGGACTGACGGCAATCCCTTCGAAAATCGCGTTGAAACGCTGCAACATGCCCTGAGCCCGCGCCTGATCCACCAGTTCCTTCGGCAAATCCAGCCAGAACGGTTTGCCACTCACCGGAACCTTGAGCACCGTGCCATAAGCCTCGCTGACCAGATAGCGATTGCCGGCTGCATCACAGCTGACACCCTCGAAATCCAGACTACCGCCGCGTATCAGCGCGGAAAGCCCGGCCATGAAACGCAACTTCAACGGCAGATAGCTTTGTGGCGCAGGTGCGTCAATATGATGTGACTGAGCCTTCCAGGTGTCTTGCGACACATCCAGGCTGTACAGCACATCGTCGTCACGGTCGGACACGGTCCACAGCTGGCCATTGCACATCGCCAGACCTGACAGATTGCCACCCGCCATGTCGTCCACCGGATGCTCGGATTGCAGCTTCAGGGCCTCGAGTGGCGCAGCGACAACCGGCGCGGCAATCAGGATCAGGGCGGCGAGCCAGGCTCGTATCAAGTCAGGACCTCGGCAAGGTTGCCCTTGGATTCGAGCCAGGACTTGCGATCACCTGCACGCTTCTTAGCCAGCAACATGTCCATCATTTCCGACGTGGCTGCGAAATCATCCAGCGTGAGCTGCACCAGGCGCCGGGTGTTCGGGTCCATGGTGGTTTCGCGCAACTGCGGCGGGTTCATTTCACCCAGGCCCTTGAATCGGGTGACCTGCGGCTTGCCACGTTTCTTTTCAGCGACCAGACGGTCAAGGATCCCGTCACGCTCGGCTTCGTCCAGCGCGTAGTAGATTTCCTTGCCCAGGTCGATCCGGTACAGCGGCGGCATGGCGACGTACACATGCCCGGCGTCAACCAACGGGCGGAAGTGCTGCACGAACAAGGCACACAGCAGCGTCGCAATGTGCAGACCGTCCGAGTCGGCGTCAGCCAGGATGCAGATCTTGCCGTAACGCAACTGGCTGATGTCGGCTGCGCCGGGGTCAACCCCGATGGCCACGGCAATGTTGTGGACTTCCTGACTGGCAAGCACTTCGCCGCCATCGACTTCCCAGGTGTTGAGGATTTTGCCGCGCAGCGGCAGGATCGCCTGGAACTCCTTGTCGCGAGCCTGCTTGGCGGAACCGCCGGCAGAATCACCCTCGACCAGAAACAGTTCGGAGCGTGCCGGGTCCTGTCCGGCACAGTCGGCCAGCTTGCCCGGCAATGCCGGCCCTTGGGTGATGCGCTTGCGCTCGACCTTCTTGCTCGCCTTGAGGCGCCGACCGGCGTTGTTGATCGCCAGATCGGCCAGTTGCAGGCCCAGCTCGGAGTGCGTGTTGAGCCACAGGCTGAACGCATCCTTGACCACGCCGGAGACGAACGCCGCCGCTTCACGGGACGACAGACGTTCCTTGGTCTGCCCGGAGAACTGCGGCTCCTGCATTTTCATCGACAGGACGAAGGCAATGCGTTCCCAGACGTCTTCCGGGGCCAGCTTCACACCACGCGGCAACAGGTTGCGGAACTCGCAGAACTCGCGCATGGCATCCAGCAAACCCTGGCGCAAGCCGTTCACGTGGGTGCCGCCCTGCGCGGTCGGGATCAGGTTGACGTAGCTTTCCTGAACGCTGTCGCCCCCTTCGGGCAGCCAGAGCAACGCCCAGTCGACCGCTTCCTTGTTACCGGTGAAGCTGCCGCAGAACGGCTCGTCCGGCAGGCGCAGGAATTCGGTGACCGAGTCCTGCAGGTAGGAACGCAGGCCGTCTTCGTAATGCCACTCGACTTTCTCGCCGCTGGATTTGTCTTCGAAGCTGACCAGCAGACCCGGGCACAGAACCGCCTTGGCCTTGAGCACATGCTTGAGACGGCTGACAGAAAACTTCGGTGTATCGAAATACTTCGGATCGGGAGCGAAATAGACGCTGGTCCCGGTGTTGCGCTTGCCAACGGTGCCGACGACCGCCAGTTCGGTGGCCTTGTAGCCGTCAGCGAAGGTCATCTCATATTCGTTGCCATCACGCTTGACCCGCACCCGAACCTGAGTGGACAGCGCGTTGACCACGGAAATGCCCACGCCGTGCAGGCCGCCGGAGAACTGATAGTTCTTGTTGGAGAACTTGCCGCCTGCGTGAAGCTTGGTGAGGATCAGCTCGACGCCGGACACGCCTTCTTCCGGGTGGATGTCCACCGGCATGCCGCGGCCGTCGTCGGACACCTCGAGCGAATTGTCGGCATGAAGGATGACCTGTACCGAACGCGCGTGGCCGGCCAAGGCTTCGTCGACGCTGTTGTCGATGACTTCCTGAGCCAGGTGGTTGGGCCGCGAGGTGTCGGTGTACATGCCCGGACGTTTACGAACCGGATCGAGGCCCGAGAGGACTTCGATGGCGTCTGCGTTATAAGAGCTAGCGCTGGGATTGGCCATGGGTTCTCGATATCAATCTTTCATGGAATTTCGGGGGTTCAATGTTCTTGCATTCATGTGACCGGGCATCGATCACCTACAGCGCCGACAGATCGATCTTCTGCAACAGATCGGGGGCAAATCCGGCAACGGTCAGCAGTGCTGGCATGTGCTCGGCAAAGCCCTGAAAGCTGTGGTCGCCGCCCGCCTGAATACGCAAGGCGCAGTTGCGGTAAAACTTCTCGGCACGACGATAATCGAGCGTCTCGTCACCGGTCTGCAACCACACCTGAAACTGCTGCGGATCCTGCGGCGCGGGTACCTCCAGCTCGGCCAGCGCCCGAATATGGTCTTCGGTCAACTGCCACTGCTCGCCGGTGTACAGGTTCTGTTGCACGCCGAGAAACCCGTCGAACAGCTGATGCGGATTGACTGCCGGGTTGATCAGCACCGCCTTGAGGCCGTGCCGCTGCGCCAAATGAGTCGCATAGTAGCCGCCGAGGGAGCTGCCGACCAGTAATGGCCGTCCCAGCGCCGTGATGGCCGCTTCAAGCTGGAGCATGGCCTGACGCGGATGGTGATGCAGTTCAGGGACTTGCAGACGATCAGCCAGACCCAGGGACTTCATCAGCGCGCTCAACTGACAGGCCTTTCTCGACAGGGCCGAGCTGTTCAAGCCATGGATGTATAGCAGTGAAGGTGTATCGCTCGTCACGCTGTCGCTCCCGGGTGCAAGGCAAAGCCGTGTAGTTTACAGGGACTTACGCTACAGCACCTCACCGGAAACGTATCCGCCTGCCCGATCAATAGCCGGTGCCGCCGTAATCGACCTCGAATTCCAGGCCGACCACTCGGGAAACAGCCGTTTCCAGCCGTCCATCGTCGTGCAGTCGCAGCCAGCGATAGCCCGGCGCCGTGGTGTCCACCTTGAAATCCACACTGCCCGGGGCGAATTGAATGCAGGTCGAAGGCGACGCCAGCAGGCGCACACCGTTACGCATCTGATCGAACTCCTGATGCACATGGCCCCACAGTATGGCGCGAACCTGCGCAAAACGATCGAGCACGGCAAACAATGCATCGGCATTGCGCAAGCCGATCGGCGCCATCCACTCACAACCAATCGCCACCGGGTGATGGTGCAAACAGATCAGATGATGCCGATCAGGCGCTTCGCTCAGCGACTGCTCCAGCAACTGCAATTGCGTGTCCGCGAGAAAACCCGGCACCGAACCAGGCACCGCCGAATCCAGCAGCGTCACCCGCCACTGACCGATGTCCACCACAGGGTCGAGCAGCCCGTTATGCTGCGCAACCTGCTCCATCTGCGGCAGTTCGTCGTGATTACCGGCGAACCAGCGCGCTGGCGCATCGATCCGCCCGCTTATCCGACGAAACGCTTGGTAAGACTCAACGCTGCCGTCTTGGGAGATATCGCCGCTGGCGACCACAAGATCGATGTGTGGCTGCTCGGCCAGCACCTGATCAACGACTTTTTCCAGACTGTCGCGGGTGCTCATACCCAACAACGCACCGTCCGCCTCGGCGAACAAGTGGCTGTCGGATAGCTGGACCAGCAAAACTGACGACGAAAGGGCTGCGCTCGGCAAGACCGTCTCCCAGAGAGGATTCAGCGCGATTATGTGATGCGGCAGCGAGCGGGTAAACCGGGAATGTGCGTGCGGACGAGCATTTGGTCACATTTGCTGATTCACGGTCTTGGGTGGCAAGAACCATCAGTGTGTCGAGAAGCGATCAGCGCACCGCCTCAAACTCATGCCCACACGCCAGGCAGTGACTCAGCCATTCGCCCAGAAACAGGTTGAGCTGGGCCTTTTCGTCTGGCTGGTGCATGTCGGCATTGGGGTAGGGATAGATGCCGCGAAAGCGCCTCGCGTGTTCGGCGCCGATGACTTCGGCCATGCGGGCGTCGTGATAGACCTGTACTTCGAGCACTGGCACCGGCAGCCACGGCAGGCTGTGTTCCTGGCGGACTTGCAAGGTGGTGGTGTACGGGCAGTCGAGCAACACTTCGACGGCCAGTACGCCCAGCATCTGATCACCCTGGGTAACGGCGACGCGGCGTGAGCGCTGTTCGTTGCGCATGTCGGGCAACAGGCGCATCAGGCGCGCGTAGTTGGCCTCGCACGCAGCCTGCAGTCCGGCAAGATCGACACGGTAGCGCTCGCGCAATAGATTCACGACCATAAACCCCTTATCTCGGCACGATTCAGCGCCAGCCATTGCAAGGCGATGATCGTCGATGCGTTCTTGATTGTTCCGTCTTTCATCGCCTGCAATGCGTCATCGAATGACCAGACTGTTACCCGGATGTCTTCACCTTCGGCCTCCAGCCCGTGCAAGCCGCCCGCCCCTTCACTGCTGCAACGCCCCAGAAACAGGTGAACGAACTCGTCGCTGCCACCCGGCGAGGGGAAGTATTTGGTGATCGGCCACAGCGCTTCGAACTTCAGCCCAGCTTCCTCCTCCGCCTCGCGATGAGCAACTTCTTCCGGCTGCTCGTCCTTGTCGATCAGACCTGCGACCAGTTCGACCAGCCAGGGGTTGTTGGTCTTTTTCATGGCGCCTACACGAAACTGCTCGATGAGCACCACTTCGTCACGCTTGGCGTCATAAGGCAGCACGCAGACGGCGTCGTGGCGAACGAACAGTTCGCGGCTGATTTCCTTGCTCATCCCGCCGGCGAACAATTCGTGGCGCACATGCAGCTTGTCCAGCTTATAGAAGCCCTTGAAGCAGTTTTCACGCTTTATGGTTTCAAAAGCGCTTGGTGCAGATCGTGTGGTCTGGGTCATGGGTTTCTCGCTGGCCGCCGTGTTTGACATCGGGCCATCCTAACGCGCATCGGCAGTCAGATGCAGCCCCCTTGAAGATGCAGGGTAGACGGCCGGGACTTAAAACAATTCTAATCTGCCATGATCGAACCGAAGACGTTGTCTACAGTCCAACCAGCCTGCATACGTACAACGCAACCGCCTTTACTGACACTGCCAAGGATCAACATGTCGTTATTGAGGATCACTTCACTGGCTTGCCTGGCCCTGTTGCTCGGCGCCTGCCAAAGCCTCTTCACGCCCAACATGCGCACACCGCTGCAAGTCCAGCGCGATGCTTCCGAGCTGATCAAGCCGGGCTGCACCACGGCCGACTGCCCGTTGGTGAACATCGATACCGTGCACTTCCCCGATGAGCCGCGACTGGACGCCATCGTTCAGAAGACGTTGCTGCAATTGACCGTTGCCGACAGCAGCGCATCGCCACCTGCGTCGATCAAAGCCTATCAGGAACAGTTCCTGAGTCAGGCCCAGGGTCGCAACGCCAGCTATCTGCAGGCCAAGGTACGCGAGCAGCATGACGGTATCGTAGTGGTCGAACTGTCCAGCTATCTGGAGACCGGCGGTGCCCACGGCAACCCGGGTCGGGCGTTCATCAACTATTCGCGTCAGCAGCAGAAAGTCCTGACCCTGGCTGACATGATCATCCCGGGCAAGGAAAGCGAGTTCTGGCAGAAAGCCCAACTGGCCCACCAGGGCTGGCTGGTATCGACCAAGATGAATGAAGACAGCGAGTTCATGAAGACCTGGCCGTTCAAGCGCACGCCCCACATTGCGCTGACCTACGGTGCAGTGATCCTCAAGTACTCGGTCGATACCATCGCGCCGTATTCGATGGGTCACATCGAGCTGAAGATTCCTTATCCTCAGCTCAATGGCATCCTCAAGCCGGAACTGTTCCCCGGCCGCGGTTGATCGCACCGCCGATCAGCAGTTGCAACACGCCAGCGACAATGAGCGCTGGCAGTGTTGCGCCCACTTCCGGATAAAGATTGGCCAGCAGGTGGTAGGTGCTGAGCCCGCCGAGCCACGCCAGCAGGCTCATCCAGCGCAAACCGCCCTCCGCTGCCTGACCACTGCGACCACGCAGGATGAAATGGTCAACCAGCACGACGCCGAACAGTGGCGCGAATACCGAGCCGATCAATAACAGAAAGTTCTGATACTGCGCCAGCGGTGCCAGACAGGCGATCAGCGTACAGATCACGCCAATCACCAACGCCAGATACTCGACCTTGATGCGTGACAGCAGCGCGCTGGAGACCGCAGCCGAGTGAATATCGGCGAACGCATTTTCCGTCTCGTCCAGCAGAATCAGGAGCAGCGGGATACCCAGACCTGCGCCGGCCAGTGCCAGCAGCAAGGCATTGACCTCGCCGCTCGGGGCGAACGCCAGGGTGTAGGCGACGCCCAGGCTCATCAGCCAGAAGTTGCCGATGAAAAAGCCAGTAGCGGTGCCAGCGAAGACACTTTTCGCGCGCTGCCCGAAGCGTGAGTAGTCGGCAATCAGCGGCAGCCACGACAGCGGCATGGCGATGGCAATGTCGAACCCGGAGGCAAACGGTAGCGAACCATCGCCGGACGTTGCCCACAGCGCGGGCAGATCAGCCTTGGCCAGCAGGTTCCAGGTCAGCCATGCACACGCCGTCAAGAGTATCCACAGGCCCCACTTGCGCAGAAACCGGCGCACGAAGGTCAAGGGTCCGCTGACCGCCAGCAACGTGGCCAGTGCGCCGAAAAGCAGCGTCCAGAGCAGCGGACTGCTCCACAGGCTGCCCTCTGCAAAGGCCCGCGCGCCGAGCAGACTGGCTGCGTCGCGCATGACGATGATCTCGAACGCCCCCCAACCGATCAGTTGCAGCAGGTTCAAGACCGCTGGCAGCGACGCGCCCTTGCTGCCCAGGCTGAGCTTGAGCGCGGCCATGGACGACAGGCCGGTATCGCTGCCGATCACGCCAACGCTGGCGAGCAGCAAGACGCCCGCCAGCGTGCCGAGGAAAATTGCCAGCATCGAGCCGGACATGCCCAGCCCCGGTGCCAGCAAGGCACCGGTCTGCAACACCATCAAGCCGATGCCGAGGGAAAACCACAGGGAAAACAGATCCCGCCCGCCGAACACACGCTGGCTGGCGGGGACAGGGGTATCGGGAGAATAGGTGCCGGGTGTATTCACAGGGGTGTCTCGTGTGGGAAGTCAAGGAACCGGGTGAAGCCGCACTGCACCCTCAGAATCGGACGCAGAGCGGGCTTCTGGTTGTAGGCCGTAGGAGCGAACTTGTTCGCGAAAGGGTCGTTACATCCGCTGAAGATGTATCGCCCGGAATAAAGCTTTCGCGAACAAGTTCGCTCCTACGCCCTTCGGGCAGAAGCCAAGCCCTTTCGCGAACAATGCGGATCGCCGCCCCGGTCGCTCCTACGCCCTTCGGGCAGAATCAAAGCGGAACTGTGCATAACGACGGGCTATCGCCCTTTACACCTTCTTGTACAGCTGACTACCCTCCTGTTTGAAGCGCTCGGCCTGTTCGGCCAGGCCCTTGGCGACGTCGACGTCTACCGCATCGATGCGCTGATTGGCGGCGTACTCGCGGACTTCCTGAGTGATCTTCATCGAGCAGAATTTAGGCCCGCACATGGAGCAGAAATGCGCGACCTTGGCCGAATCCTTGGGCAGGGTTTCGTCGTGGTACGAACGCGCGGTGTCCGGGTCCAGGCCGAGGTTGAACTGGTCTTCCCAGCGGAACTCGAAACGCGCCTTGCTCAACGCGTTGTCACGGATCTGCGCACCCGGGTGGCCTTTGGCAAGGTCCGCCGCATGGGCCGCGATCTTGTAGGTGATGATCCCGGTTTTGACGTCATCCTTGTTCGGCAGCCCCAGATGCTCCTTGGGCGTGACGTAACACAGCATGGCGCAGCCGAACCAGCCGATCATGGCCGCGCCGATGCCCGAGGTGATGTGGTCGTAACCCGGCGCGATGTCGGTGGTCAGCGGGCCCAGGGTGTAGAACGGCGCTTCGTCGCAGCATTCCAGCTGCTTGTCCATGTTTTCCTTGATCAACTGCATCGGCACATGGCCGGGGCCTTCGATCATGGTCTGCACGTCATGTTTCCAGGCAATCTTGGTCAGTTCGCCAAGCGTTTCCAGTTCGCCGAACTGCGCCGCATCGTTGGCGTCGGCAATCGAGCCCGGACGCAGGCCGTCGCCCAGCGAGAAGCTGACGTCGTAGGCCTTCATGATTTCGCAGATGTCTTCGAAATGGGTGTAAAGGAAGTTTTCCTTGTGGTGCGCCAGGCACCATTTGGCCATGATCGAACCGCCACGGCTGACGATACCGGTGACACGCTTGGCGGTCAGCGGCACGTAACGCAGCAGCACTCCGGCGTGGATGGTGAAGTAATCGACGCCCTGCTCGGCCTGCTCGATCAGCGTGTCGCGAAACAGCTCCCAAGTCAGGTCCTCGGCTGCACCACCCACTTTTTCCAGCGCCTGATAGATCGGCACCGTACCGATCGGCACCGGCGAATTGCGGATGATCCACTCACGGGTTTCGTGAATGTGCTTGCCGGTGGACAGGTCCATGACCGTGTCCGAGCCCCAGCGGATACCCCAGGTCAGCTTGGCGACCTCTTCTTCAATGGAAGAGCCCAGTGCGCTGTTGCCGATGTTGCCGTTGATCTTCACCAGGAAGTTGCGGCCGATGATCATCGGCTCAAGCTCGACGTGGTTGATGTTGGCCGGGATGATCGCGCGGCCCCGGGCAATCTCTTCACGCACGAACTCGGCAGTGATTTCCTTCGGAATGCTCGCGCCAAAGCTGTGCCCGGCATGTTGCTGGGTCAGCAGACCTGCGGCGCGGGCTTCCTGAAGCTTCATGTTCTCGCGGATGGCGACGTATTCCATCTCGGCGGTAATGATGCCCTGACGCGCATAGTGCATCTGGCTGACGTTGGCACCGGCCTTGGCCCGGCGCGGGTTGCGCACATGGGCAAAGCGCAGCGCGGTGAGCTCGGCATCGCTCAGGCGTTGCTGGCCGAAGTTGGAACTCAGGCCCGGCAGACGCTCGGTGTCATTGCGCGAGTCGATCCATGGCGAGCGCACGTCAGCCAGGCCTTTGCGCACGTCGATGATCACATTGGGGTCGGTGTAGGGCCCCGAGGTGTCATAGACCGTGACCGGGGCGTTGATCTCGCCGCCAAAGTCAGTCGGGGTGACATCCAGGGTGATTTCGCGCATCGGCACGCGGATGTCCGGGCGCGAGCCCTGAACGTAGATTTTCTGCGAACGGGTAAACGGCTGTACCGATCCGGAATCGACCTGCGCCGACTCGCTCAAATGGGCTGCGTTTTTTGCTTTTATACTCATCACGGCTCTCCAGACATCCAGTTGCGGATTTATTGTCGGAGTGACCTGACATGACGGACGGGTGCACCAGTGCTGGTGCTGAGTAGCGAAAGGAGGCGAAACTGTTCATTATTTGAACAATCGACCCCGGACGGCACTCAAGAGGACTCGCCGGGAGACGAGAAATCTTGTTCCCTACGCAGGCGCTAACCTGATCAGGTTCAACGGGATCCGGTTTAACCGATCTCAGCCTCATAGCAAGGCACCCCGACAAGAACGCCGCCAGTCTATGACGGGGTGCCGTCGCAACGCCAGCCTATTTGCACGGGGCTCGATAAATGGCGCAAATCGACGATTGTTGCCAAAAGCGTCTGGCTCTACACTCCCTAGCCCGGTTTCTCTTCAACCCGAACTGTAATTATTTTCTTCATGAACAGGGAATGCCTCATGTTGCGCAAACTTTCGTTGGTCGTGGCTGTTTCGTTTGCGTCCAGCGGGTTGACCTGGGCAGCAGAATTGCCGATGCCAACGCAGACAGGGCTGTTGAGCGTTTATCAGCAGGCCGTGGACAACAACGCCGACCTCGCGGCCTCGCGCGCCGATTACGATGCGCGCAAGGAAGCCGTGCCGCAGGCCCGCGCCGGTTTGCTGCCGAACATTTCCGGCAGCGCCCAGAACAGCAGCACCCGCACCAGCATCGATCAGCCCAGAGCCGTGGCCAGCCGCAGCGGCAACCTCTACCAGGCCACGCTGAGCCAGCCGATCTTCCGCGCCGACCGCTGGTTCCAGTTGCAGGCTGCCGAAGCGAGCAACGAACAGGCGGCACTGGAGCTGTCGGCTACCGAGCAGAATCTGATCCTGCAATCGGCACAAAGCTATTTCAGCGTATTGCGTGCACAGGACAACCTGGCTTCGACCAAGGCCGAGGAAGCGGCCTTCAAGCGCCAGCTGGATCAGGCCAACGAGCGCTTCGATGTCGGCCTGTCGGACAAGACCGATGTGCTGCAGGCGCAAGCCAGCTACGACACGTCACGCGCCAGCCGACTCCTTGCCCAACGTCAGGTCGAGGATGCCTTTCAGGCGCTGGTGACGCTGACCAACCGCGAATACAACTCGATCGAAGGCATCGTGCATACCCTGCCGGTGCTGGCGCCGACGCCCAATGATGCCAAGGCCTGGGTCGATACTGCCGCGCAGCAGAACCTCAATCTGCTGGCCAGCAACTACGCGGTCAATGCCGCCGAAGAAACCCTGCGCCAGCGCAAGGCCGGACACGCGCCGACGCTCGATGCCGTGGCGACCTATCAGCGTGGCGATAACGATGCACTGGGTTTCAGCAACCCCAACTACACCGGGCGCAATTACGGCGGCGACGTCGAGCAGCGCAGCATTGGCGTGCAGTTGAATATCCCGATCTACAGCGGTGGCCTGACCAGCTCGCAGGTACGTGAAGCCTATGCGCGCCTGAGCCAGAGCGAGCAGCGCCGTGAAAGCCTGCGTCGTCAGGTGGTGGAAAACACCCGCAACCTGCATCGCGCGGTGAATACCGACGTGGAGCAGGTCCAGGCCCGCAAGCAGTCGGTCATTTCCAACCAGAGCGCGCTGGAAGCCACAGAAATCGGTTATCAGGTCGGCACCCGCAACATCGTCGACGTGCTGGATGCGCAACGCCAGCTGTATGCCTCGGTGCGTGACTACAACAACACGCGTTACGACTACATCCTCGACAACCTGCGCCTCAAGCAGGCAGCAGGCACCCTGAACCCGGGCGACCTGCAGGACCTGTCGCGCTACCTGAAGGCCGACTACAACCCGGACAAGGACTTCCTGCCGCCGGACCTGGCGACTGCTGCGCAGAAGAACTTCGAACGGCCTGCAAAGCGCTGAGATTGCTGACCGCTCTGGATGCTCTGCGCCCGACTTCAAGTCATGCAGCGCGACGCAGATTTGTGACGCGGAGCGTCACCCAAGGCATTCCCACGCTGGAGCGTGAGGAACGAGAATCTCAACTATCGTGCCGACGCTCTGCGTCGGTATGCCGTTCCGGACGCTCTGCGTCCTCCCGATTCAGCGTTTGCCCATCAACCGCCCGATCCCGTCGAGCAGGCGTTGCAGCGCGCCCTGATTGGCCTTCATCACCGCAAGCCCGGCATCAGCCATGTTGCGCGCCTGCTGCGGCTGGTCGAAAAGGCCCTGCACGGCGGTGGCCAGCGCTGCTGCATCATTGACCTCTTGCAACGCACCGGCCTTGCGCAGCAGGGCGGCGATCTCGAGGAAGTTGAACAGGTGCGGGCCGCTGAGCACCGGCATGGCCAGCGCCGCAGGCTCCAGCAGGTTGTGCCCGCCGTTGGGCACCAGGCTGCCGCCAACGAAAGCGATGTCAGCCAGCGCATAGAGAAACAGCAATTCCCCCATGGTATCGCCCACCAGCACCGAAACATCCGCTGTGACAGCCTGCGCGGTTGAGCGTCTTACCGTCGCAAAACCCTGCTGCTGACACAACGTATGCACGCTGTCGAAACGCTCGGGATGACGCGGCACCAGAATCAGCAGCGCGTCGGGGTGACTGGTCAGTAACGTGCGATGAGCCGCCAGCACGCTTTCATCCTCGCCCGCATGCGTGCTGGCCGCGATCCAGACCGGCCGCTGCGTGGTCTGCCATTGTTCACGCTGCTGGGCGGCACGCTGCAGAAGTTGCGGGTCGATGCTCAGGTCGAACTTGATCGAGCCGGTCACCGCCACGCACTCGGGACGTGCGCCCAGATCACGAAAGCGCTGCGCCTCAGCTTCAGTCTGCACCGCGAACCAGGCCATTTCCGCGAGCATAGGTCGTGTCAGGCAGGCAAAGCGTGCGTAACCCCGCGCCGAACGCTCCGACAGCCGGGCATTGGCGAGCACCACGGGAATCCCGCGCAGGGAACACTGATGGATGTGGTTGGGCCACAGTTCGGTTTCCATGATGATGCCCAGCCGTGGCTGCACCTGATCGAGAAAGCGAGCGGCCGCCCACGGCAGGTCGTAGGGCAGGTAGCAATGCTGAATCCGCGGCTCGCTGGCGAACAGCGCCTTGATTCGCTCCGAACCTGTGGGCGTCATGCAAGTCACAGTGATCGGCAACTGCGGATATTGCACCAGCAGCGAGCGAATCATCGGCGCGGCGGCGATGCTTTCACCCACCGACACCGCATGCACCCAGATACCGCCCCGCTGCATGACCGGCAAGCCGCGGGCGAAGCGCTCGCCGATGCGCTGGCGATACGCCGGGGCCTTGCGCGCCCGCAGCCACAGGCGCAGGGCAACCAGTGGCAGGCCGAGATGAAACAGTACGGTATAAAGAGTTCTATTCATGGGCGCGGAGTTTATCAGCCCGCCATCACAAGTCGCTAGAATGCGCAGCCTGACGAAAAGGAATGCACCATGAACGCTTATTACCTGTTGGCTATCGCCGTTTGCGCGGAAGTCATCGCCACCACGTCCATGAAAGCCGTGAAGGGGTTCAGCACCCCGCTGCCCCTGGTGCTGTTGATTACCGGCTATGCGATCGCGTTCTGGATGCTGATTCTGGTGATGCGCACGATCCCGGTGGGCATCACTTACGCCATCTGGTCGGGCATGGGCATTGTCATGGTCAGCATCGCGGCGTTCTTCATCTACGGCCAGAAACTCGACCTGCCCGCGTTGTTGGGCATGGGCATGATCGTGGCGGGCGTGGCGGTCATTCAGCTGTTCTCGAAAACCGCCGGGCATTGAAAACCCGATCCTTTATAATGCTGGTACTTTTCGCTCACTGAGGTGCTCATGCCATCGGTTATTTCCACTGACGTGCTGATTGTCGGGGCTGGCGTCGCCGGTCTCTGGCTCAATGCCCGGTTGCGTCGTCAAGGGTTCTCGACAGTGCTGGTAGAAAGCGCCAGCCTGGGTGGCGGGCAAAGCCTCAAGTCTCAGGGGATCATCCACGGCGGCGCCAAGTACGCGCTGCACGGCGCGCTGTCCGGTGCCTCCGAAGCCATTGCCGACATGCCGCGCCGCTGGCGTGAGGCCCTCGATGGCAAGGGCGAGCTGGACCTGTCCGGTGTACGCCTGTTGTCCGAGGCCCATTACCTGTGGTCACCAGGCACCATCGCCGGCAACCTCACCAGTTTTTTCGCCAGCAAGGCCGTGCGCGGTCGTGTGGATCAGGTCAAGGGCGAGCAACTGCCGCCGGCCCTGCAAAACCCAAAATTCAAAGGCAAGGTCTATCGGCTTGCCGAGCTGGTGGTCGATGTACCCAGCCTGATCGGGCGGCTTGCCGAGCTGGCCGGTGACAGCCTGCTGGCCGGTCAGCACATCGAGCCGCTCTTCGAGGGCGATGAACTGATCGGTCTGCGCGTCGATGGTCGCGATATCCATGCGCAGCGCATTGTGCTCAGTGCCGGAGGTGGCAATGCCGACCTGCTGAACGCACTGGGCGTGTCGCAACCGCAGATGCAACGCCGCCCGTTGCACATGGTGCTGGTCAAGGGGCCGACCCTGAAGCCGCTGTACGCTCATTGCCTGGGTGGCGGCCCCAAGCCACGCATCACCGTGACCACGCACCCGGCCGCAGACGGCCAGTGGGTGTGGTATCTGGGTGGCGATCTGGCCGAAGCCGATGGCGTGGCGCGCCAACCGGACGCGCAGATCGCCGTCGCGCGCAAAGAGCTTGAAGCGCTGCTGCCGTGGGTCGACCTGAGTCAGGCGCAGTGGGCGACCCTGCGTGTTGATCGTGCCGAGCCGGCTCAATCAGGACTGGTGCGCCCGGACAACGCCTTCCTCGACAGCCAGCAACGCCTGATGATCGGCTGGCCGACCAAGCTGGCACTGGCTCCGGACTTCGCCGACCGAGTCCTGTCGCAGCTGTCCAGAGACGGCATCCACCCGACCCCACAAGCTGCGCTGAGCGATGTGCCACGGCCTCCGATGGCCATACCTGTCTGGGATGAACTGCTGCCATGAGCCTGAAAACCCTGCACGATCTGCATCGCCCGCTGGGCAGTACCGGCCTGAACGTATCGCCGCTGGGGCTGGGCACCGTCAAACTGGGGCGCGACCAGGGCGTCAAATACCCCAGCGGCTTCAAGATTCCCGATGACCAGCAGGCGCAGATGCTGCTGCGCATGGCCCGCGACATGGGCATCAACCTGATCGACACGGCGCCCGCCTACGGCACCAGCGAAGAACGCCTGGGGCCGCTGCTGCGTGGTCAGCGCCAGGACTGGGTGATCGTCAGCAAGGTTGGCGAGGAATTCGTCAACGGCCAGTCGAGCCATGACTTCAGTGCCGCCCATACACGCACATCGGTCGAGCGCAGCCTGAAACGTCTTGAAACTGACTTTCTCGATCTGGTTCTGGTGCATTCGGACGGCAATGATCTGGCGATCCTCAACGATGCCGAGGTGTATCAGACGCTCGCCGACCTCAAGCGCGAAGGCAAGATTCGTGGCTTCGGCTTTTCCGGCAAGACCGTCGAAGGCGGCCTGCTGGCGCTGCGTGAGGGTGACTGCGCAATGGTCACCTACAACCTCAACGAGCAGGACGAAAAGCCGGTACTGGATTACGCGCAGGCTCATGGCAAGGGCATTCTGGTGAAGAAAGCGCTGGCCAGTGGTCATGTCTGCCTGACACCCGGCACGGACCCGGTCCACGCCAGTTTCCAGCTACTGTTTGAACATCCGGCGGTTGCCAGTGCTATTGTCGGCACCATCAACCCGTTGCACCTGGCACACAACGTTGCAACTGCCGCTGCCGTGATTTGCCGTCAAGCCTGATTAAGGCGGCCGACCCCAACGCAAGAAGGAGCCGTTATGCCGCGAACACTGATCCGGAAGAATCCCAGCAACTTCAAGACACTGCCGCTGTTTGTCGAGGCCACTCCGGAAAGCCTGAGCTACCAGAGCGTCGGCATGCCGATGAACTTCGCGCAAACCTTGCAGCGGCGGCGCAAGATCGACGTGCCGGACACCGAACGTTTCGCCACCGAGCTGGCCAATCTGGGGGTGTCCGTTCGCCTGACCGTCAGTTGGCAGAATCGCGATTACTGGGTGCTGGTCCGCCAGCGTCGTCAGGACCGCGGCGACGTCGTACTCAAGCTGATCTCGGGTTATGTCCCGGCCCATGAGCTGACACTGCCGCTGCACACCGCGATTCAGGAAGTGGCCGAAGAGTGCCTGATCGAAACACCGCAGGGCTGGCTCAGCGGGCTGTTCAAGGAGACCTGGCTACCTGCGCCCTATGCTGCCGCGCTGCATTATCGCGAGGCCATGCCGTTTCGCCTCAGCCCCCTCTCCGGCGCCGCGAGACCTGTTCGAACCGGCAGCCTGACCCTGCTGGAACGCCCACGGGCCTATGTGCATTTGCCCACGGCGTCGTTGCAGCTGATTTACGACATGCGCCTGGAAATCCCCAAGGAAGCGCGGCCGGTCAGCCTTTTCCATGTCGACGAAGCCCTGGAAAACGATCAACTGGTCGCCCGCCTCAACCGCAGCAAGCCTGACCTGTACCTGATGCCGCTGGAGAATGGCGCGCCCCTGCCTGAGCTGTACACGCTCAAGCGCGACAAGCTGATCCCGGCCGGCACGAGAGGGCTGTACCTGGCCGAGAGTTTCGCCGCGCAGGATGGCTGGGTGGTGCGTGAAGAGCGGATTCGTTGGAAGGACTGGCTGCGTCAGCAGGGCATGGCCCCACCGGCGAAGAAGTCAGGACTCAAACGCCTGACCGGCAAGGCCCGGGAGTTGTTGCACTCCATTAGTGGCAAGCTGTAAGCCTCAAGCCTCAAGCCTCAAGCCTCAAGCCTCAAGCCTCAAGCCTCAAGCCTCAAGCCTCAAGCCTTTTGATTTGATCTGCTGTGGCTTGTAGCTTGTAGCTTGCAGCTTGTAGCTTGCAACTAACCCCTACCCCTGCCCTCGAATCTTTTCGACGATCGCGGTGGTGGAGCTGTTTTCCACCAGCCCCAGCACACGCACTTCGCCGCCGTACGCCTGAACGATATCGGCACCGACCACTTGGTCAACACCGTAGTCACCGCCCTTGACCAGCACATCGGGCTTGACGTGAGTCAGCAGGTTTTCAGGGGTTCCTTCCGGGAAGCTGATGACCCAGTCCACGGCCCCCAGACCTGCCAGCACCGCCATGCGCCGCTCAACGCTGTTGATCGGTCGGCCCGGCCCTTTCAGGCGGCTGACGGACGCATCGTCGTTGACGGCAACGATCAGGCGATCACCCAGGGCGCGCGCCTGCTCCAGATAGGTCACATGACCGGCGTGGAGAATGTCGAAACAGCCGTTGGTGAAGACGATCCTTTCCTTGTGCGCGCGCGCATCGTCGACCGCCAGCAGCAGTTGCTCCAGCCCCAGCACGCCGCGCTCGGAGCCCTCTTCGCGCTGAATGGCACGGCGCAGCTCGGGTGCGCTGATGGCCGCAGTGCCCAGCTTGCCGACCACGATGCCCGCGGCCAGATTGGCCAGCGCTACCGCATGCGGCAACTCTTCGCCGGCAGCGATCGCCGCAGCCAGGGTAGAAATCACTGTATCGCCAGCGCCGGTCACATCGAACACTTCGCGGGCACGCGCCGGCAGGTGCAGCGCCTGCTGATCAGGACGCAGCAAGGTCATGCCATGCTCGCCACGGGTCACCAGCAGCGCGCCGAGATCGAGCTCCTGCATCAACTGCGCACCCTTGGTGACCAGTTGTGCCTCATCGACACAATGGCCGACGATGGCTTCGAATTCGCTGAGGTTCGGTGTGATCAGGCTGGCACCGCGATAGATCGCGAAATCCTTGCCCTTGGGGTCGGCCAGCACCGGAATGCCGCGCTTGCGGGCGGCCTGGATCAGCGCCTGATGGTTTTTCAGTGCGCCCTTGCCGTAATCCGACAGGACCAGCACCTTGATGCCATCCAGCAAGCTATAGACCTCTGCGCTCAGGGCCAGCGGGTCGGTCCTGAACGGTTCTTCGAAATCGATGCGCAACAGCTGCTGGTGGCGACTCATGACACGCAGTTTGACGATGGTCGGCTGATCGGCGATGCGCTGAAAGCGCGCCAGCACGCCAGCAGCCTTGAGGCTGTTGGTCAGACTCTCGGCAGCTTCGTCATCCCCCGTCACACCGACCAGCGAAGCCGGTGCGCCCAGCGCAGCGATGTTCAAGGCCACGTTGGCAGCGCCACCCGGACGGTCCTCGATCTGATCGACCTTGACCACAGGCACTGGCGCTTCAGGGGAAATACGCGAGGTACCACCATGCCAGTATCTGTCGAGCATGACATCGCCCACCACCAGGACAGGGGCCTGATCAAAGCGCGGCATGGATAGCTTCATGGAACAACCCGTACTTGAAAAATGGACAGGGGCGGAATCTTAGCACAGGGGTTTGCAACCGACAGGCTGTTGAATCACACCGCTGAAAGGCAGGCGGGCTGTGTCAGCCCGCCTGATAATGAGGTCAAACCGCGCCGGCAGGCGCTGGCTCGTCCAGCCCCATGGCATGCAGGCGGGCGTAATAGCCGTTCTGCGCCAGCAGCTCGGTGTGCGTACCGCGTTCGACGATCTGCCCGGCATCCATGACCAGAATCAGGTCAGCCTTTTCGATGGTCGAAAGGCGGTGGGCGATGACCAGCGTGGTACGGCCCTTCATGACGTGATCCAGCGCCGCCTGAATGTGCCGCTCGGACTCGGTGTCCAGCGCCGAGGTGGCTTCGTCGAGAATCAGCAACGGGGCGTTCTTGAGCAGCGCGCGGGCAATGGCCAGACGCTGGCGTTGACCGCCGGACAGCAGCACACCGTTTTCGCCCACCTGGGTATCGAAACCCTGCGGCAACTGGTCGATGAATTCCTTGGCGTACGCATCAGCGGCAGCCGCTTCGATGTCGGCACGCGGCGCACCGGCCAGATCGCCGTAGGCAATGTTGTTGGCAATCGTGTCATTGAACAGCGTGACGTTCTGATTGACCTGAGCGATGTGCCTGCGCAGGTTACGCAAGCGATAATCGTTGATCTCGACGCCATCGAGCAGGATGTTGCCGATGTCGTGCCCGTAGAAACGCGGGATCAGGTTGGCCAGGGTCGACTTGCCGCTGCCGGAGCGTCCTACCAGGGCAATCATCTGCCCCGGCGCGGCGGAGAAACTGATGTCGTTCAACACCTGACGCGCAGTCTGCGGGTAGAAGAAGCTGAGGTTCTTCACCTCGAGGTGGCCGGTCACGCGCTCACGCTCGATGGTGCCGGTGTCGACTTCCTCTTCCACATCCAGCTGTTCGAAGATGCTCTCGGCACCGGCGACGCCTTTCTGGATCGTCGAACTGACTTCCGACAGCTGCCGGATCGGCTTGGGCAGCAGGCCCGCAGCGGTGATATAGGCAACCAGATCACCCGCAGTCGCTTCACCACGCAGGAACAGCACCAGGAACATCAGCACCGCCATGGCGCTGTAGATCACCAGTTGCAGCATCGGCGTGTAGATGGCGCCGGTCTTGGTCATGCGCAGCTGCTTTTGGGTGTTGCTGTTGCTGGCCTGGGCAAAGCGCGCCTGCTCGTAGGCCTCGCCACCGAAGCTGCGGACTACGCGATAGCCCTGAATGGTTTCCGAGGCAACATGCGTGACATCGCCCATCGCCACCTGGATCTTCTTGCTCTGCTTGCGGAATTTCTTGCTCGCGGTGCCGACCATCACGGCAATCAACGGCAGGATCGCGAGCATGACCAGTGTCAGCTTCCAGTTCATCATCAGCAGATAGATGAACAGGAACACCACGGTCAGGCCTTCGCGAATCACCACCTTGATAGCATCGGTGGCAGCGCCGGTCACCATCGTGACGTTGAAGGTGATGCGCGAGATCAGATGACCGGAATTGGTTGTATCGAAGTAGCGATTGGGCAACACCAGCAGCTTGTTGAACAGCTCTACCCGCAGGTCATGCACCAGCCCCAGGGAAACCTTGGCCAGGAAATAGTTGCCCAGAAAGGAGCCCAGCCCCTGCCATGCGGCAATCAGCACGATCAGCAGCGGCACGGCCTGCAATAGCTGCAACTCGCGCAGATAAGGGACATTGGGAAACAGCACCGCTTCGGGATTGGTCAGGCCGTCGACGAAATATTTCAGGATGCCGGCGAGCATCGGCTGGGTCGAGGCGAAGATCACGAAACCAATGATGCTGAGCAGGAAAATGCCCACATACGGACGCACATAAGACAACAGGCGGAAATAGATTTTCACGCTGGAGGTTGCGGACGATTCGGAGGTTGTCATGAGAATCCGTCGTGTTAAAAAGAGGCCGAATTGTATCACAGCGGTTTTCGCGGCTGCCTGCTGCGGTAACATAGGCGGCTCGTCCATTCCCTGGGGCGTAAAAACCGGAGTATCGATGCAAGCGCTTGACCACGCCCATTACCTTGAACGGGTTCAAGGTGCCGAAGTACTTGAAGCCGACGGCACGGGCGACAAGGTACTCCGTCTGCGTGACGGCTCCATGCTGAAATTGTTTCGGCGCAAACGCCTTGTCAGCTCCGCAGCCTGGTACCCCTACGCGCAGCGCTTCGCAGACAACTGTGAAACGCTGGCCAGACGCGGTATTCCCTGCCCGCGGGTACGCACAGTCTGCCGCATCGCCGAGATCGAGCGCGATGCCGTGCATTATGATCCGCTGGCAGGCTTCACCCTGCGCCAGCTGCTGGGCAGCGCGGTTGCCGACGACAAGCTGCGCATGCAACTGGGAAGCTTCATTGCCGGGTTGCACGAAAAGGGCATCTACTTTCGCTCGGCCCATCTTGGCAACGTGATCCTCACGCCGGAAGGCAGCCTCGGCCTGATTGACATCGCCGACATGAAAACCTATCGCCGCGCCTTGCGCAAAAGCCTCCGCTTGCGCAATTTCAAGCACATGCTGCGCTATCAGGAAGACCGCCAATGGCTGCTGGACAACGGCAACCCGGCCTTCCTCGATGGCTACATGAGCGCTCAGACCCTCTGCGATACCTCTGAACTGGCCCAGGCTGTTCAATAACCTGCCCCATGAAAAATGGCCGCTTTCGAAGCGGCCATTTTTTTGATGCTATTGCTGCTGCCTGAGCCGATGCGTCTGCACCACTCTCCCGAGCACCATGGTCGCCGGTAACAGCACCAGCACCCAGAGCTCGTCGGGATTACCGACCAGCTGGCCACCGTCGAAGTTAAGCATGACCAGCGCGCATACCAGGTAAAGACCCCAGGCATCGCCGTTGCGCAAGGCGTCCCACAGCGTCATCGCCATCACGACCAGAAACATCACCAGCGACGCCGCGCCGGTATACAGCCCCAGCGACACGAAAATATTGTGCGGGTGCTGGATCGGTATGCCGCCCGTCAGGGTCTGGGTCGTATAGAAATCGACACCGCAGCCGAGCATCCAGCCACAGCGACGCCATTCACCGGTCATGATTTCAAACAGCTCGATGCGGTAGGAATCACCTCTGGCCGTCAGCAGCGCGACCCACTGTTCATCCTTGACGAACCAGAAGGCTGCTGCCGCCACAACGCCAAGCGCCAACAAAGCCACTATCGTACGCAGAGGGAAACGGTACAGCGAATAGGCGGTGCAGACGGCAAACAGAACGGCGCAACCCACCAGTGCAGTACGCGTCTGCACTACGAAGGCACATATCACCAGGGTGACAAGAACGGCGCAGACAGCCTCGACCCAGCGACGCTCTCTTGCCCACAGCGGCATGGCCAACGCAAGGCTGCAGACCAGCCAGGCACTGGCGTAGATCACGTTCTCCATTCGCCCCGGCAGAATCGCCACACGCTGGCCGAATTCGAACTGCCCGGTCACCCAGCTGTGAATGCTGCTGAGCAGGATGTACAGGCATATGGCCCAGAACATGCTGCGCACGAAGACCCCGCGCCTGAAGAAGCCGTTGTCGGTAATCCCGGCCACGACAAAGACAAACAGGCTGACGTAGATGATGTGCTTGTAATACTGGAACTCCTGCGCCTGCAGCGCGGGGACCAGAAAGCAGGCCATGAACACCGCCCAGGCAATGCCCAGTGGCTTGGCAAACACGCCAGCGGCTCGGTACTTGATCAGAAAGAACAAGCCCGGCAGCGCCGTGAATGCATAAAACAGATTGTTGGTGATCTTGGCTGATGGGTTGAGGATGAAACTCAGCAGGAAGATGACGATGGCAGCGGTGAAGTACTGCTGTACTTTGCTGCCGGGTACTCTTATCGGGTCAACTGACATTATTAAGCAACCAACCTGCTACTAGGCCAGCGAGCACAGCGACGATCAGCTTGATGCGATCCCGACGTTTGCGACGCTGTTTGTCAAGCCGCTCCTGCGGCACCTCCACGTGCTCACCAAACCCGGTGTGCAACACGGCATCATTTTCCAGAATCAAAGCGTAACGGTTTTGTGCAGCGAATAATTGTGAAAGTTTCTTCTCGCCACCGTGTTCGGCATAAGGCGCATGCTGCTGGTAATCAGCCAGGCGGCGCAGCCCAGGATTGAAGGAAAACCCCTGCCATTCCGGCTTGTGCGAGCCCAACTTGTAAAACGCGATACCCTCGACCACTTCACGCTCGTTCAGGTAAACGTAAGGGCTGTGGATACGCAGATCATGATTGTAGCTGCGCAACCAGACCTGCAAGGCCTGAGGGTCGTTTTCCAGCAGCGTCATCGACTCTTCGATGAAGTGCGGACGGTAGAAATCCCAGTCATCTTCGCAATGGAACACCCAGGACGTTTCGATCAGCGAATAGGCCGCGTCGACAGAGCGCATCTGCCCCAGCTTGGGGTTGTTGATGATGAAGCGCGTATGCGGGTGCCAGTGTTCGGGAATGCATGCCTGAACCCGGTCATCGCCGGAGTCTTCGGTAATCAGCACATGGCGTATGGGCGCAGTGTTGAAATGGTCGAACGTTTCCAGGGTGCGCTTCAACAGGTCGAATCGACCACAACTGGTGACGACCAGCGTAATGTCGCTGTTTTCGCTGAATACCATCATTCGTTCCCAATCATTGAATATTCATAATTCCCTACCATCCCAATCGTGACCGCAGGCGATCGATCCAGCTCGCCGCCGGCATGCTGCGCAGTGGCGCATGCATGGCGTCCACGATGGCTTTTCCAAGGGCATGGAATGTAAAGCGTTCCTCGACCAAAGTCTGCCCATTACAGGATATTTCACTGGCCAGTGTGACGTTATCGCGCAATTTCGCCAGCTTTTCGCGAAGCTCGGGAATGTCGCGATAGAGCACGATGTTGTGCATGTCGACAAAGCCCAGCGCGCGGTTTTCTTCAGCGCCCTGATCGAAGGCAAGCAGCACGCAGCCGCATGCCATGGCCTCGAAATTCTTGATCATGTATTCGCCCATGCCCACGTCGGCACTGACGAAAAAACGGATGCGGTTCAGGGTGTCGCAATACTCTTCGCCGGACTTGGTCCGTGTGACGAGCAGGTTCTCGACCTGGCCCAACTCGTCCAGCAACGCCTTGCGGCCGCTGTAGGCGACGCTGTTGGTGCTGCCCACGAAGGCCAGTTCGATGTCACGCTCGCGTGCCTGCAACTGCAGCAGGCTCTGGTCATAGCCCTTGGGCACGAACACCGCGTCGAAGCCTTCCTGGCGCAGGCGCTCGCTGACCATGAACCCTGAACAGATCACCCGCGCCCAGGGCAGCTTGCGGTAGTGCGCACTGAACTTGCCGGTGTATTTGCACGGAATGTAGTTCTGGTAGGCATCGTGTTCGAGGATGACCAGATTGGGAATCGTGCGGATAAACCCGACCTGACGCACTTCCTGCTTGAAACGCAGGAAAAACACGATCCGGTCATAGCGGCTGACGTCCACCTCGCGGCGGAAATAACCACGCAGGTTGCGTTGCTCCGCAGAGCTCAGCCAGCGCACTTCGCATTCACAATGTGCGGCGATGCCGTCATAGAGACGGTCCAGAATCGCACGCTGCTCTTTCTGGACCAGCAGTAGAACTTTCATGGTTTTCCTTGCAGTACTGCGCCTGCTGAATCAGAGATCACGGCTGCACCAGAACAACTCGTGTCGTCGCACCGCCTTGCGGAAGAATTCGTTTTCGCCCTCGGCTGGCCAGTGACGACCGGCCAGAACGCGCTGCAGCGCACGGCGCACACGACGCTTGAACGGCATGCGTGGCAGCAGGTCATGCATCATGCCCAGTGCCATGGCCTTGTCGCGTTGCGCGGCGACCGACAATTGAAGGCTGTACGGCACCAGCGGCAGCGTGGCATCGAAGACCGGCGGCAGGCTGATGCCGCTGTAGGCATCGCCCATCGGCCAGCGGTCGTTGTCGTGCAGGTGATTGGCATAACCGAGCACTACGTCCGGCTGCCATTCGAGCCCGAGCAGCGCTTCACGCACCGCAGCCTGGGCGCAGATGTGATCGGGATGAGGGTCGATGGCAGGATGCGGCATCACCACAACCTGCGGCCGGGCCTTGAGAATCAGCGCGCGCAGGTCGGCGAGCAGGTTATTCCAGGTCGGCTGGCCGTTGTCGCCGGGCAATGGCAGGGTATTGAACTGACGAAACAGGCGGGTATCGGTCAGATCGGCTTCCCGCGAACCAACAGGCGTATCCGGCGCAGCCTGCATGGCGGGCAGTTGCAGGCAGAAATAGCCCAATTGCACACACTGCGACTCGGGCACTCCGCCCCAGCGCGCCACGGCGATACTGTCCCAGGCACGCAAGCGGCCCTTCATACGCGCAGCTTCGGCACGCTCCATGCCCATCTGCCGATAATGCTCGGCCTCGATCTCACCGGCGGTCAGCGTGATGATCCACGCCTCCTCGGCCTGGCTGTACAGCCCGAAGGCGGCCAGCTCGGCATCATCGGCGTGCGGTGCGATGACCATGACACGCTGTTTTCGCGCATCCGGTTGGCGAAACAGCCAGAGACGAGGTGTGCCGGCAAGGCGGCAGCAACGCCCGCGCAGTTTCAGCACACCTGCGGCCAACGGCTCGCCCAGGCCGGTCAGGTTCAGATAACGCACGCCGCAGACGCCGCGCTCGAATGCCTGCTGGTCGTTGAGGCCCTGACCTTGCAGCTCGACCACCGGATCGAGAAAGCGCCCGAGCCAGGTGCTTTTGACCGTCAGTGCCAATATCAGCGTTTCGTCGCCGTTCAGTTGTACTGCGGGGTCGATCAGCAAAGTACCGCCGTCAAGGCGCACGCCCGGCACTTCGCTGTCGGCAGCAAAGGTGTACTGATAATCGTCAGACGGCGAATAGAACAGATGATCGGCGAACCAGGCCTCATGGGCGACCCAGGCACACACGGCCAGCACCGGCGCCAGCCACCAGGCCACCAGCACGCCCACCGCGATCAGCAGGAGCAGTCCACCCAGCAACGCCAGTCGCTTGTTACGGCGATGGCGCTTGAGCAACTGCTGCTTGCGACTCAAATCTGGAACACCGGAACGGGGTTGCACCATCGGTCCTTGTACTCGCGGTCGGCACGACCGAAGGAAAAACGCAGCGATTTGCCCAGTGCGCGGGCGTTCTCCCAGGCGGACTGGGTATTGACGAAGCTGAGCACGCTGCCCGGACTGAAATCACGGGTTTGGGGATCGACACCGCCGTTGACGTACTCGATGCTGACCCACTGCGGCGCTTCGACGCGATACACCAGTTGAATGGCAATCGGCGCATCGTTGAGAAACACCACCGAACCGATCAGCAGCTCGCGCAACAGTTCGATGACCTCGGCTTTGTGCCGGGCGCCGGTTGCTTCGAAGCCCCAGCGCCGCTGAAACAGGTCGCAGTACATGCTCGCCAGTTCGGCGCTGCTGAACTCGCTGACAGGCCTTACCGTCCCGCCAGCCTCTTCCAGCAAGCGAAGCTCACGACGCTGGTTGTAACGAAATTTCTTGGACAGTTCTTCAGGCGTACGCGCCATCGCCAGGGATTCGGTCTGTGGCTTGAAGGTACTGATGCGGCCTTCGTTGAGCGCAGACACATAGCGGGCCCGATGCCGGACCGGCACCTCGATGTCATCGGCCACCGGCAGAATCAGCTCGGCATTCCCCAGATCGAACAGCCCTTTCTTGCCGTGGCGTTTGAGTTCGTCCTTGGACAGCGCCAGCGAGCGCCCCCAGGTGGCAATCGCGGCCTTTACTTCACCGCCCTGCTCCCAGGCCAGATAACGCACAGCGATGCCGGAAAAGGCCGACAGGCGCGCGACCACCAGCGGATGAGTGGCGACGCTGCCGCCAAACCGCTGCCAGGCTTGCTCGTAGGCAGCCGCATCGATCTGCACCCAGCCACGCTCGCGCCAGCCCTTGAATCGATTGAGCATCAGGCCCCCGCTGTCAGGCTGGAGACTTGTGGCAGACGCCAGAAGACATTACGCACAGCGTGATCGGAAAAACGTTCGCGCAAGCGCAACAGCATGCGCTCGGCACAATCCTGACGTTGTTCGGCATCCAGGCCGGCCATGTGCACCAGGCCGTGTGCCAGGCTGTGCACATCACCGAGCGGGAACAGCAGGCCAACGTCTTCGACCACTTCCTTGGCGCCGCCGCATGAGGTTGCAACCAGTGGCACACCGGCGACCATCGCTTCCAGCAGGACCATGCCGAACGGTTCGTGGTCCGAGCTCAAGGCGAACACGTCGAAGGCCTTGAAGTAGCGGCGCGCGTCAGGCACTTGCCCAAGGAACAGCACCTGCGGACCGATGCCCAGTTCCAGCGCCAGCGCCTTGAGATCTTCTTCCAGACGCCCCTTGCCGAGAATCACCAGCTGGCTGTTCTCGGGAAGATCGGGCAGCGCTTCGGCAAAACCGCGCAACAGCGTGGCCTGATCCTTGTCGGGATGCAGACGACCGACATTGGCGACGATCCAGGCCGACGCCGACAGGCCCAGCTCTGCGCGGGCATCTTCAGCGGAAAACTGACTGCCCTGCAGTTGTTCGACATCGATCCGGTTGTACAGGGTCTGAATGCGCTCGGCCGACCACTTGGGCAGGCTGCCGCGCATGTCGTCGCGAACCGCGTCGGAAACACCAAGCAGGCTCAGGCGCTTGCGAAACAGGTTGGCGAACAGCTTGCGACTGCGCCGGTGGTAATCGCCGAACGCATGATGCACACCGATCACCGGCAGCTTCGTCGCCAGCAGGGCGATGTACACCGGCTTGAAGCGGTGCGCGATGCAGAAGCTGAAACTGCGCGTGGCAGCAATTTTGCGCAGATCCCGAATGGCGCCCAGCTTCAGGCCACGAATGGCACTGGAGCTGTACTCCATGAACAGCACTTCGTCCGAACCGCAGTCAGCAACGACATCCGGATCGGCGGCACCGGTCAGAAACACCGTCGTCACCCGATAGCCCTTGCCGGCGAACAGGCTGGCGTATTGCCGCGCGCAGTCCAGAAACGGCCCGTCATAACCGTGACAGAACTGCAGTACGTGTCGTTCAACCGAGCGTGTCATAAGCCTCGACGCCCTCTTTAACCACCAGGATGTCTTCCATGATCAGGTACTCGAGGTCCGAGCCGAAGAACATGTTCAGCGCATCGGTCGGCGAGCAGATCATCGGCTCACCACGGCGGTTCAGCGAGGTGTTCAGGGACACGCCATTGCCGGTCAGGTTTTCCAGCGCTTTCATCATGTCGTAATAGCGCGGGTTGTATTCGCGCTTGAGCACCTGGGCACGGGAGGTGCCGTCTTCATGGACGACTTCCGGAACGCGGGTTTTCCACTCTTCGGCCACTTCGAAGGTGAAGGTCATGAACGGCGCCGGGTGATCGATCTTGATCATCTGCGGGGCGACGGTGTCGAGCATCGACGGGCAGAAAGGCCTCCAGCGCTCGCGGAACTTGATCTGATGGTTGATGCGGTCGGCCACGCCGGTGACGCTCGGGCAACCGATGATGGAGCGGCCGCCCAGCGCGCGCGGACCGAACTCCATACGCCCCTGGAACCAGGCAACCGGGTTGCCCTTGACCATGATTTCGGCAATCCGCTCCGGCGTGTTGTCGATCTGGCGCCAGACCGGCTTGCTCGGGTGACGGGCACAGGCCGCAATTACATCTTCGTTGCTGTACGCAGGGCCGAGGTAGACGTGTTCCATCTTCTCGACCGGCACACCGCGGGCGTGCGAGACATAAGCCGCAGCGCCCACCGCCGTACCGGCATCGCCGGACGCAGGCTGCACGAACAGTTCCTTGACTTCAGGACGGGCGATGATGCGCTGGTTCAGCTTGACGTTCAGCGCACAACCACCGGCGAAAGCGATCTTGCCGGTTTCCTTGAGGATGTCACCCAGGTAGTGATCCATCATCTGCAGCGCGAGCTTTTCGAACAGCGCCTGCATGCTCGCGGCGTAGTGAATGTAGGGTTCGTCGGCCACATCGCCAACGCGTTTCGGGCCGAGCCACTCGATCAGCTTTGGCGAGAAATAGAAGCCCTTGCCGTTCTCTTTGTAGCGACGCAGCCCAATAACGTTGGCCAGTTCGGTATTGATGACCAGCTCGCCATTCTCAAAGGTCGCCAGACGCGAAAAGTCATACTTGCTGGCATCGCCATACGGCGCCATACCCATGACCTTGAATTCGCCGTCGAGCATCTCGAAACCGAGGAACTCGGTGATCGCGCCGTACAGGCCGCCCAGCGAGTCCGGATCGAAGAATTCCTTGATCTTGTGGATCTTGCCGTTCTCGCCATAGCCGAAGAAGGTCGTGGCGTACTCACCCTTGCCGTCGATGCCCATGATCGCGGTTTTTTCGGTGAAACCGGAGCAGTGGTAGGCGCTGGAAGCGTGGGCCAGGTGATGCTCGACCGGCTCGATCTTGATCTTTTTCGGATCGAAGCCCAGTTGCTCGAGGCACCAGACAATCTTGTTGCGGTAGCGCTTGTAACGGCGATTGCCCATCAGCAGCGCATCGAGGGCGCGATCCGGTGCGTACCAGTAACGCTTGGCGTAATGCCAGCGGGCCTTGCCGAACAGGCTGATCGGGGCGAACGGAATCGCGACCACGTCGACGTCCGAAGGCTTGATGCCTGCCTGCTCCAGACAGAACTTCGCCGACTCGTAGGGCATGCGGTTCTTTGCGTGCTTGTCACGAACGAAGCGCTCTTCTTCGGCCGCTGCTATCAGCTTGCCGTCGATGTAAAGCGCTGCGGAAGGATCATGGCTAAGGGCGCCGGACAGGCCAAGGATCGTCAATGCCACTATGTCTAGCCTCTTTAGTCTGCATGCAGGCGCAGGGCGCCCGGGAAAAGGTGTGCCCCCGCACAGCGGGCTGAGGGCAGCTAAAGGGCGGGATTATAACGTAATGACCAAGGATTGGCTCGACGCGCTGAAATGTCACTCAAGGCGGCCCGCCAGACGGTGTACGAAACGTCTCTTTCGCCGCCTCGCATATTTATCTACAGCGTTGCTGCCCGTTGCACCTGATTAATTGAGGCCTTCAGTCGCAGCCCCCGAGGCCGCCGATCACACCTCAGCGCCTAGCGCAATGGAAAGCCTGTCATGACGCAAACACCACCCTCTTTGGATTTCAACCTTTCAACGCCGAGTCCTGTACCGATGACGCCCAGCGATACCTGGGCTGGCGCGTCCGCAGCGCTGAAAAGGCTCGACGAACTGCGCACCCTGCTGGCCAGGGAGCTGGACGCGCTGCCCCGGGCTGGCGAAGCCCTGCTGAGCGCCCTCGACGGCGCTGACGTGTCCGAACGCGAGTTGCAGATCTTCGGCCTGTTGCAACAGATCGACGACTACTGGACGGACCCGGGCGAAACCGGTGAAAGCCGCCGTGATCGCCTCTTGCCCGCCTTGCAAAGGTCCCTGCATGACGAAGCTCGCGTCAGGATTCACGAGCGCGATTTCGACAGTGGCTACCTGGCCTGCCTGCCCGACTCGCCCGATCAGGAAGGCCCGGCGCTCGCCTATTCGACGGTGCGGGTGCAGTTGCATGATGACGAACAGATTGAAATGGCCGGCGTGCTGGTGATTTCCCAGGATCAGGGGCGCACGTTATTGATGCTGCCAGGGCTCGGGATCAGCGGTTTTGCCACGCAGGCCATGCTGGTCGCAACCCTTGTGCAGTGGCTCAACACGCCAACGCTGCGCGATGCGCTGCTCAGCAACGCGCAACGACAGCATCAGGAGCGTTTGACCGAGATACTCCAGGACGCCGACCTGTACCTGGAACCCTTCACGGCTGCCGACGTGCAATTGCAGCCCGTTGTTACCACGGCACCGTTCATTCACGCCTTCGACCGGTTGCTGAACAAGCAGCGCAACGACATCCGTTACGCCTGCGAACAGCCCGGCACGGCGGATCGGCTCAAGCGTCAATCGCTGATCCAGCAGGCCATCGACATGCCTGGCCTGTTCGGCCCGGCTGCCATGCTCGAGCTGCGTGAACTGACCAACAGACGACGTCAGTACCAGCGTAACCTGCCGGAGTGGATGAAGATCGCCAGCGCGGCTGACCTGCAGACCTATGCCCTGCACCTGCAACGCTACGACGCGGCGCATACTGCGATGCTGAGTGTATTGGGCAGCGCGGCGTCGCCGGAGCGGTTTGCCGAAATGCAGTTGCGCACCCGCCTGGCCAATGACCTGGGCCATGATCTGGACCCGCGGGACTTGACCATCGACACCCGCCGCACGCTGCCAGCGACGAGTGAGACCTACCGCGTGAAGCTGCCGCTGACCGAACTGGCGCTCTATGGCCTGCATCCGGATGACGAGACAGCGGGCTCGGACTTCCTCGACCAGACGCTCATCACCCTCGATGGCCAGCCGCTGGACGCCGCCTATTCGGACTTGAACCCGGCCTACCTTGCCAGAGTGATTGACGAACTCGACCTGCGCGCGGTGTTTGGCGATTTTCAACGCCAGGCCTATCAACAGGAACACAACCAACAGATGCTGCGGGCACTGGCGCGTGTCCGACTGACCACGCTCGGCTGGGCGGCGAAGATGCAGGGGCATATCCGGCCCGATGACTTTGCCATTGTCGCAGCGCTGACCAGCGCGGCGACGGGTACGCCTGATCCCGCGCTGCGCGTGCAGCAGATCAGGCTGAACGACCGCAACGTGATGGCCAGACTGCTGGTGTGTCGCAAGCAGGATGCTCAAGGCCGGACGCAACGGCTGATCATGTTCGCCAGCGAGGCGCCCGGGCAGCAGTATTTCAAGGCCTTCGACACCGACACCCAACTGCTGCATGAGGTGGTCGGCTGGACCGCATCGCCCGCAATGACGGCCTGGCTGCTTGATCAGGTAGAGGTCGCTGCCCGCCCGGAACTGGACGCGCAACTGACGGCGCTGCGCGAGAAACCCCAGCCCGCAAAGGACTTCCTGCAATTCATCGATCACCCCGACTGCGAGACGGCACTGCGCCGTTTTACCGACGAGCAGACCCGCGTATTGCTCTCCGAACAGGCCCGCCATACCCCGGACTGGTACCTGCGCGCCAGCCGCGCCCAGCGTCGGGAATTACTGGCCCTTGAACGCGCCATCAATGGCGCCCTCGACAACTATCAGGCCCAGGCGCACACCGGGGTTCAGTCGTTCAAGGACTACGTACACCAGCGTGCCAGCCAGCAGCTCGGCAAACTGCTGGGCGTCCCCGCAGGCACGGTAGACCCCGATCAGATCGTGATCACCAGCGAGCGCGAAACGCAGACCTACACCGACATGCTGCTCAAAGGCTACAACGACAGCATCGACCCCTTGAGCACTTCGGCAGCCACCGACGCCACGTTCAGCGGCCCGCCGGGGATCGACCTGAGCGCGCTGTCACCCGCTGCTGTCGCAGGTTCGGTACGCGGCCAGTGGCTGGCGGACGAGTACATTGCGCTGATCAGAAACACCCTGCTGAACAGCGAAAACGATGGCTACGCCTACCGTCGCCAATACAGCGTGATGATCACCCAACTGCAGATGAAGGCGGCTGCACTGCGCAGCCTGCTGAAAGGTCATGTCGAGGCCGCGCAGTATGCCTGGCTCACGCAATCGCTGGATAACGCGCACCTGAGCGACCCAGCGTCACGCGAGCGATATCCCCTTTACCCCCTGCAAATACATGTGGATAAACCCCTGATCGCCTCGGGACTGACCGATGTCGATCAACTGGTTATCCCCAGCCCGCTGCTGACCCACATCGAAACCGTTCAGGGCTGCCTGGTCATCCTGCCGACACAGATCCGTCACGCCGCGCTGCTCTATACGCCGCAGGCACCTGACGGTATCGAATTCCGTCTGTTCAGCGACTTCGTGAGCTCGCTGGATAGTGACGGGATGATCGATTACTACAAGGATCGCTGCCGCATCAAGGCACGCCGGACCCTGTCGTTCTTCCTGCGGGACATGCAGAAGGGCAACGCCAACAAGCCTCCGGTCATCCCCAGGGCATTCATTGCAGACGTTGCCGATACCTGTTTCAACCGGCCGCTGGAGCGCAGGCTGCGTGACGTGGAAGAAACCACCACCGGCCGTAACGACATGCTGACGAAGCTGATCCGGGTCAGTGTCGAAATCGTTGCCACGGCCCTGACCCTGCCCTTCCCGCCGGCAAGCTTTGCGGTGGGCAGCCTGATTTCATTGCATGACAGCGGGCAGGCACTGGCAGCGCTGAGCGCAGGCGACCGGGAGCGCGCCACGAACTACATGCTGTCGGCCCTGCTCAACGGCCTCGGTGCAGGCAGCGATTTGCTGGTGGGTCTGAAAGGACTTGGCGGCGCGTTGCACCAGCTTGAGAACAGTCAGCATTCGACCCCGGTACTGCGCTCGTTCCAGCGCCAGCCTTCCCTGCCGCGTTACGAGGATCTGTACCCGGTAGAGCTGCAAGAGCAAGTATTTCTGCTCGGCAAGCCCAACGTTCATGGGCATGCTGCGATTTTCCAGGCGTCCCATGTCGCCTCGGCACCGCCGCTGGCAACCGGCCAGTTCGCTGCGCGCGAGATCGGAGGCGCCTGGCAGCCGCTGCTCCCGTTGCCCCCGACTGCACAGCGCGCGCCATCAGGTTTGCGCATCGATCTGGCCGTCGACATCTCTCTGGAGAACGTGCCACGTATCGCCGAGGGTCACGCAAAAGGCGTGCATGCGATCAATGGAAAATACTATATCCAGCTCTCAGACCAGGCCTTTGAGGTTCAGTACGACGCCTACTGGCAGTACTGGCAGATCATCGACCCGGCCAATCCGTTCGCCTTCTTCGGCAAACAGCCGGTTCGCCTGAATGATCAGGGCCAGTGGCTGCTTGTCGAACGGCAGCGCCTGCGCGGCGGCGGGCTGGACACTCCGGGCACTTATCGACCGCTACCTGAGCAAGCCAGCGCAAGCTCAAGCTCGCTGAATACCTTGAGCGACTATGAGATGCCGAGCGGCATGCGCGCGCACCTGGACATCGTCATCAACAAGGAAGTCTTCGACCCGACCGGCGCAGGCCTGGACGTCTATTTCGAAACGTATTTCACCGAGGTGCGCCAGACCTTCACGGCGCGTCGGGAACAACTCTATCAGGACGCCCAGGCCTTTTTTGCCCGATTCACGCCTCCACCCAGGCCGACCCTGCCCGCCTATGGCCTGCCCGGCAGCGTCGACACGCTCATCAAGCACATCTTCAGTCACAGTAACGGACTGGTGTTCAGCGAAGCCCCGAAATCGGTGGCCAGCAAGCGTCTGCTGCTGCTCAACATGCCCTTGCTCGCAGAGCAGCGTGTCGAGGTGCTGTACATCGAGCACCTGCTGACCGACAAACACCTGCGCAAGCTGGCCAGGTATCGCCAACTGGGCAAAAAGAGTCGCTCCGGCTCTCATGAACTCAAGTATTACCTGCAAGAGACCAATCGCGGCGCCCTGAACAACGCCAGCAGCGAATTCGATTACTACCACCTGATCAAGGCAGCCCACCGTTACGGGATCGAGGTGCGCCCGTTCAGTTCGTCGATCAGCTATCCGTTTCTCGGCCATACAGTGCTGAGCGCTGCCGATGACCCGGCAGCCGCCATGAAAATGAGCAACTTCTTCGGGCACAGGCTCATCAACCACGACATCGAGCCGGCCTCTGCCAGGCGTTGGGTAGCGCTGCTCGACCAGAAGCTGGCCACGACGCACGATCAAGTGCCCGGCATCGCTGAAATGCAGGGCGCCGTCAGTGTGCAGGTCCAGGACATCCCCGCCGGACGTCCGACCCGCATCAGGCAAGGCGCTGGTGAGGCACATGAAAACACGCCGTCTCACTGCGACTTCAGCATAGCGTTTGCCGACCCGACGCTGCCCGCCAGGCCGCTGCCCCCTGCCACTGCTCTGGATAACACGTTGATCCGCGAGCTGGGCGACCCGACCGCGATTGCCGAGGGTGAGCGCTGGGCGGGCGAGTACGGGTTCGTCCTTGACGAAAACCATACCTGGCTGCGCGTGGAAGCCGATGACTGGAGCGTTGACAGGTCGATGACGGCCATCCAGCAATCGCTGACCGATGCTACCTACGAAATGCCGCCGGATACCAGAACCACGCTGCATCGCCTGGCGAACTTCGAAAAGAAGGGGCTCGATATGGAGTATTTTTTTGAAGACATCGAACTCGACACTGTGCGCAATACGTTCGACCTGCGGCGCAAGAATCTGCAAAAGGACGCCGCCAGCATCAGTGCCGCGCAACTGCCGCCTCGCCCGACATTGCCAGCCATTGAACCCCAGACAAGCACTGCCGGGCTGCTTGAAACCCTGTATCGCCATACCGAAGGCCTCGTCATTGGCGAGTCACACTCTTCGGTCGCCAGCAAAAAGCTGATCATCGACAACCTGCCGTTGCTGTCGCAGCAGAACGTCAAAACGCTGTACATGGAGCACCTGCTGAGCGATCTGCATCAGGCGGACCTGGATCGTTTCCTCGAAACCGGGCAGATGAGCAAAACCCTGCTGCATGACCTGAAAACCCTGGACCGCGGGCATCACACCGACCCGGACGGGGTCTACACCTTCGAGCGGCTGATCATCAAGGCGCGGCAGCAGGGCCTGGAGATTCGTGCCATCGATTGCGCAGGCAGTTACCACCTCAAAGGCATCGCCGAGGATGAGTCCCTGATCCGCCAGCAAATGATGAATTACTTTGCCTCACGCACGATCCGCAGGCATCAGGAGGTGATGGGCTCGCACAAGTGGATCGCGCTGGTCGGCAACAGCCATTCCAACACCTACCAGGGCGTCGTGCCGGGCATGGCCGAACTGGAAGGCGGGATCGGCCTGCGGGTCGTCGATGTGGCACCGGGGCATTCGAGGGGAATAACGCTGGATCCGGGGGAGCTCGTCTCGGGCGGCATAGCGGATGACAAGGTCTACATCAAAGCTGATTATCGGGTGGAGATGGAGGTGCTGCGTCCACAGCCGGTCAGGCTGCCGAGCATCGAAAACCGCCTTTCCAGGCCGGGAATGTTTCTGGTGCAGGAGGGTGAAGGCAACCTGCCAACCATCATTCATCGCGCACGCGACACCTGGGTTCACCACACACCGGTGCTGCGCAATGAAGAGGGCAAGCTGTACATCGAGCGTCTGCGCTGGCCGCGCATCCACCTCAAACCCTTCGACGACATCGATGCACTGGTGGCAGCACTCGAAGCGATGAACCTCAAACGCATCACCTGAGCATTGGCGCGAGAGTCAGCCACTACCGATGATCGTTCCCATGCTCCGCGTGGGAATGCCTTTCGTGACGCTCTGCGTCACCCAGAGGACGCGGAGCGTCCGGAACGGCATGCCAACGCGGAGCATTGGCACGATAATCCACGAGAATCAGCCACTACGGATGAGCGCTCCGCGCTGGCACGAGGGTCAGCCGGGCTCAGTCTGTCACAAGCTTCGGCAAGCGCTGTTCCAGCAACTGGTGCAGCGCGCTGTGCGCGGGCCAGTTACGCATGAAGCGGGCCCGGTCACGGGCGTAGGCCGCCGCGAATGACGATTGCGAACTGTGCTGCTGCATGGCGTCCAGGTCGATCATCGCCCAGCGATCGACGTGCCAGAACAGGTTATGCCCCTTGAAATCGCCATGGCTGATGCGCGCCTGGATAAGCTGCACAAAAAGCCGATCCAGCGCCTGCAGTTCGACCTCTGGCGCATCACCGCTTTCAACATAGGGGGCGAAGCGTTCGATGATGTCCGGCCCATCGATGAATTCGGTCACCAGCCAGGCCTTGCTGCGCAAGCCGAGAAAGCGCTTTTCCTGCACGGCCAGCGGTTTGGGTGTGGCGATACCGAGGAACTTCAGCCGATTGCCTTCGCGCCACGAATGCCAGGCTCGGCTGGGGCGCCAGAAGCGCTTGAGCCAGTGGCTGAAATTCTTGATGTTGTAGCGCTTGATGACCAGCGGACGACCACTGACCTCAACCCGCCCGACACTCGCAGCGCCCCCGGTCTTGTACAGATGCCCCTGGTCGAGCAAGGCATCCGCCTGACTCAGCACCGGCAGCATTGCGGATTCTTCCTCGCGACGAATGGCGCGGAACACCGAAGCGCTGTCCTCGACGCTGAACAGACTGCAGTCGCGCACGGTCTTGCTCATGAAGTCCTTGAGCCGCCAGCTGCGAACCTTGTCAATCTGCTTTTGCAGCGCTTCCATCGGCAAACCATGTTCGGCATTGCTCAACAGGTAATGCACCAGCAGCTCTTCAGTAAACGGTTCGAAAGACCTGGGCAACTGGGCAAAGAACACGCCGAGGTTTTCCAGCACCTTTTGCCGGGACAACGGCGTACCGGCCTGTTCAGCACGAATCCCGGCGCCATCGATCAGGTACAGCTGCCCGTTGTGGCGCAGCAGGTTGTCCAGGTGCAGGTCTTCCTGCCACAGGCCTTTTGCGTGCTGCCGGGCAATGGCCGATAGCGCCTCGCCAAGCACCGCTTGCTGCTCGTCTGCCAGCGGTGGCAGGTGCTGAACGGCGTTCCAGGCATCGCCCAGGCTTGGCGCCTGTTCGAGAAACTCGAACAACAGCCAGCCACCCTCGCCGTCCTGTAAACCGTCGGCCAGCAGCAGCGGTGTGGTCAGGCCCTGTTCGGCAAGCAGCCTGACCCCAACCAGCTCACGCTGAAAGTGTCGGGCCGCCTTGTCGCCCACCAGCAGTTTTGCCAGCACCGTTCGGCCTCGCCAGACACCGGCCCCGACATAGCGCTGCCCCGGCAATACACGCAGCAGGGTCAGCAATTGCAGTTCAGCCGATCCGGCAGCATCGGCCAGCGTCAGGCTCATCGGCAACTCGAGGGTACGGCCGGCGGTCTTGAGTTCAGACAGGCGCATCAACGGGTCTCTTTATCATCGCTGTGTTGAAGGTCTCGTTTGTGAGCGCCGCGTTTGCCAAGGCGCGCACTCCAGGCGTCGACCAGCAGGCTGTTTGGCGTGGCGTGCAGATAAGCCGCCAGCAGCTCGCGCCGATCGGCCTCATTCCACATCGGCGCGCGGCGCAGCAGCGGTTCGAGGTCGCGGGCAAGGTCACGCTTGCCAAAAATCACCGGGCGGGTCTTTTCCAGGTCGATCAGTTGCGCCTGATACCCGGTACCGGCTGCCTGAAGAAAAATATGTTTGGGGTAGAAGCAGCCATGTACCTGTCCGGCGCGGTGCAGCGTGCGCGCCAGCTGGCCGCAGGCGTGCAGTATTGCCTGACGCTGAGGGGCCTCCATCTGGTTCCACTGCTGCAACAGCTCGTCAAGATCGGTCCAGCCGTCCAGCGCACGCGTCATCAGGATCGCCCGGCGTTCGCCGTCGACCTTGCGCTCGCCATAGAACACCGCCTGCAACGCCGGAATCCCCAGCTTGCGATAGCGACTGATGTTACGAAACTCGCGCGAAAACGACGGTTCGCCAAACGGGTGATGCAACGTGTGCGTCAGGTAATTGCTCTGACGCTTGAGGTAAAAACCCTGCCCGTCCAGGTCGAGGCGGAACACACTGCTCCAGCCGCCGCGCCCGGTATTGGGTTCGTCGACCGCATCAAGCCTGATGTTCCAAAGCGATTCAAAATCAGCCAGGTTGTGACGCGCCAGTAAAGGCTGGTCGGCACTGGCAATAAAAACGCTCATTCACGGCCCTCGAAAAAGCTGACGATATGTCGAATACGTTTCTTGTCGGAGGCGTTCAAACGCGTTCGCTGGCGGTATTGCAGGTAGAAGCGCAGGCGCTGGGTGGCTGACAAATGATACTTGGCGACCTTGTCCAGGCAGGCCAGATCCTTGGTGATCCGATAGCGCAGCATGAAGCTCCACCAGAATGCACCATTGGGGCAATCGATGAAAAACAGCTTGCCCTCGTTATCGACCAACAGGTTGCGCCATTTCAAATCGTTATGCGTGAAATGGTTGTCGTGCATGATCCGGGTAAAGGCAGCCAATTGGCGACTGACTGCATCGACCCAGTGGCGGTCGGCCAGTCGCGGATCCTTGCGTTGCGCCAGTGCCGACAAGTCTTCAGTGTTCGGCAAGCCTCGCGTGATCAGTGCGCCGCGATCATACGCCGCGCCGTTGCGCTCCAGCCCCCAGGCCACGACTTCTGCGGTGGGAATGCCCCATTTGGCAAAGCGCTTGAGGTTCTGCCATTCGGACTTGACCCTCGGCTTGCCCATATAGCGACGCAGGCCCTTGCCCGCGCCCACGTAGCGTTTGACGTAGTAGTAAACCCCGGCGCGCTCGACGCGAATGACGTCGGACAGCGGGTCGCGGGTCAACTGCTGTCCCTGCAGGGCAAATACGGCATCCAGGCTACCGAATTCCTGTTCCAGGAACGCGTACTCGGGCTCGAGCTTCCAGCCCGCCATCAGAGAGCGTCTCCGTAGCGCACTTTGCGCTGATACAACTTGTCGGCTTTTTTATCCAGCCAGGTCAGCAACGTCGCTTCCTTGAGCAGGATTTCGCGCAACGGCTTCTGGAAATAACCCTTGAGAAAACGCAGTTTGTCGCGGCGGGTCAGGCCGATGTCCAGCGCGGAGAAATACAGCGCGGCCAGGTCCTTGTTGCGCCAGCGCGGCGTGATCGCACGGCGGGTCTGGGCACGGTGCAGGTCGATGACCGACAGTTTGAAATCGTCAGCGGTCACTGGCTTGTCGGTGTGCAGCAGAAAATGGCAGATGTAGCAGTCGCGATGATTGACGCCTGCGCGGTGCATCATGCCGACCATGCGGGCGACTTCGGCAATGAAGGCTCTTTTCAGACGCGGCTCGGGCGGCTCGCTGCGCCAGTTGAGGCTGATGTCTTCAAGGCTGATGGTCGGTGCCAGTTCTTCAGTGACGATGAACGAGTGCTGCGCGGCAGGGTTGCTGCCACGCTCACCATAGGCCACGGCGGTCATGGTCGAGACGCCGACTTCATGCAGACGCTCGATGGCGTCCCATTCCTTGCCCGCGCCCAGAACCGGCAGCTTGGCGGTTGCCAGGTTCTTGGCGATCTCGCCCCAGCCAATGCCGCGGTGAATCTTGACGAAGTAACCGCGCCCGTCGACCTCGGTGCGCAGCGTGCGGCGCCCTTCCAGTTCGCGGTAGACCTCACCGCTCAGGCCTTCGACCTCGACGAACGCATCGCGCTCCGCCCACAGGCTCTTGAACGGCTCAGCAAGGAACAGCTTCATCAATAGTGCTCCGCCAGAATCACATCCGCAGCGTGTTGCGGCATGCTGTAAAGGTCTGCCGTGTCGGCAAAGGTCAGGCCGTTGCGCGACCACGCGCTGCGTGCGGCGTTGTCCAGAAGCATCTCCGACAGGTAGCGATTGAGCTGCGCCTGATCGAACGGCTCATCCAGCACCCGCCCGCAATCGGCCTCGGCAATATAGTGAGCGTAACCACAGACCGCGCTGACCAGGACCGGCAAACCGGCAACCAGCGCTTCGAGCAGCACGGTCCCGGTGTTTTCGTTGTAGGCCGGATGAATCAGCAGGTCGGAGCCCAGCAGAAAACGCGGAATATCGCTGCGCCCTTTCATAAAGGTCACCTGATCACCCAGGCCGAGCGCCGCGCTCTGCAGTTGGAATACTTTGGGGTCGTCCTGACCGATTACAAAAAGCCGCGTGCGCTTCTTCAGTTCGGCGGGCAGAGCCGCGAGCGCCTTGAGGCTGCGATCCACGCCCTTGGTCTTGAAACCGGAGCCGATCTGCACCAATAACAGGTCATCGTCGGCAAGGCCGAATTCCTTGCGAAAGCCCGCGCGGATCTCAGGGGCATCCGGCGGCGCGCGGCGATCCTGGGAAATCCCCGGCGGCAGCAAATGGAAGCGCGACGGCGGGGTGTCGTAATGCTTGATGAACAGCGGCTGCTGCACTTCGGAGATCATCAACACCTGGGTTTTCGAGTCCCTGGCAAACACTGCGCGCTCGTAGTCGGCAAAGTGGCGGTAACGGCCCCACTTGCGATAGAGCGGGCTGCGCAGGTTCTGCGCCTTGTCCTCGAAGCAGCCGTCGGCGGCGTAATACACATCCAGACCGGGCATCTTGTTGAAACCGATCAGGCGGTCTACCGGGCGCTTGGCCAGGTCCGCCTCCATCCAGGCGCTGAGCTTTTCGTTGCGCCGATGATTGAAGAACGCCTTGACCGGCGCCACCAGCACCTCGAAACCGGGCGGCACATCGCCTTCCCAGATCAGGGTGTAAACGCGGATCTGATGACCGCGCTGCTGACACTCCAGCGCGATGCGCATGAAGTCGCGTTGCAGGCCACCGAACGGGAAGTATTTGTAGAGTACAAAAGCCAGTTGCATCAGCCAGGTTCCTTTGCCAGCAACAGCGTGCCCAATTGGCTCGCTACTCGCTCGGGATTCAAGCGAGTGAAGCACATCGGCCACTCGCGCTTAAGGTCGAACCGGCGCTGATCGTCGGCGCTCGGTTGGTACGTGCATTTCTTTTGCAGGCATGGCGTGCAGCCCGGGTAGTCGCTGGCCAGATGCACCTGCGACTTGCCGTAGGCTCCGGTCAGGCCCGGATTGGTCGGGCCGAACAGGGAAATGGTCGGCACATCCAGTGCCGCGGCCAGGTGCCCGATGCCGGTGTCTACCGCGACGCACGCCTGCGCGCTGGCCAGCACCCGCGCAACCCCTGCCAGATTGAGCTTGGGCAGCACGTGCGCGCCGCTCAGCCCCTCGGCAATGCGCTCGGCGCGGGCCTTCTCTGCCGGATTGCCCCACGGCAACTGCACCTGCAGACCACGCGCTGCCATCAATTCGGCCAGTTGCCGCCAGTACAGCTCGGGCCAGTGCTTGGTGTCCCAGGTCGTACCATGCAGGAACAGCACGAACGGGGCCTGCAAACTGTCATCCAGCGTCGCCAGCGGCTTGAGACCGTAATCGCCCATGCCGGACGGCTGTGGATAGCCCAGTGCCTGAGCGAACAACTGACGCAGCCGCTCGACCGCATGCTGCCCGCGTGCCACTGGAAAAGCGCGATCGTAAAAGCGACTGGCGACCGGCTCGCGTGCCGAATCGCGGTCCAGGCCGGCCACCGGTGCCTCGACATAGCGTGTCAGCCAGGCACTTTTGAACAGGCCCTGCGCATCAATCACCAGATCATAACGCTGTTCGCGCACCTGCTGCTTGAAGCGCCGCCATTCGCCGGACCTGAAGGTCTGCCAGAGGTGCTTGCGCCAGCGGCGGATCGCCACCGGGATGACCCTGTCGACCGCCGGATGCCAGGCGGGAATTTCCGCGAAGCCTTCCTCGACCACCCAGTCGAAGCGAATACCGGGCAGCGCGCGCGCCGCGTCGGTCAGCGCGGGCAAGGCATGGATCACATCACCCAGTGAAGACGTCTTGATCAGCAGTACCCGCAAAATCAGGCAACCTCCACCGGCGTGCTACTCAGACGGCTCAGCGCCTGAGTCACCGCGTCCGGCTCAAGCAGACGCATGCAGTTGTAATGGCCGAAACGGCAGGTGCGCTCAAAGCACGGGCTGCACTCGATGCCCAGTCGCACCACCTCCACTGCGTCGGCCAGCGGCGGCGTGAAGCCCGGCGAGGTCGAGCCGTAGACAGCCACCAGCGGCCGGTTCAGCGCTGCGGCCACATGCATCAGGCCGGAATCGTTGGAGACCACCGCGTCGGCGCACGACAGCAAGTCAATGGCTTCGGCCAGCGAGGTCTCGCCACTTAGGTTGACGGACTCCTCGCGCAGGCCGGGAATCAGCTCCTGGCGAATGCTCTCACCGACCGGATGATCCTTTTTCGAGCCAAACAGCCAGACCTGCCAGCCTTCGCGGATGCTCGCGTCGGCAACCTGTGCGTAATGTTCGGCAGGCCAGCGCTTGGACTCGCCGAACTCCGCGCCGGGGCACAGCGCCAGTACTGGGCGATCCAGCGTGAGGCCGAATTTGCTCAGTGCGGCATCGCGCGTGGCCGGGTCGATGCGCAGGCTCGGCCGCGGGTAAGGACGCGGCAACTCGGCGCCCTTGTCGAAGGCCAGGGCCATGAAACGTTCGATCATCAGCGGGTAGCGCTGCTTGTCGAGGATGCGCACGTCGTTGAGCAGGCCGTAGCGAAACTCGCCGCGCCAGCCGGTACGTTTCGGGATACCGGCGAAAAACGGCACCAGCGCGGATTTCAGCGAATTGGGCAGCAGGATAGCCTGATCGTATTGGCCAGCCAGGGACTTGCCGATCCGGCGACGGGTCGCCAGTTCCAAGGCACCGTGCCCCAGCGGAAAACTCAGCGCAGCGCGAACCTGCGGCATGCGCTCCAGTATCGGACGGCTCCATTCAGGGGCCAGCACGTCGATTTCGCACTCGGGATGACGCTGTTTCAGACACTGGAACAGCGTTTGTGCCATCACCATGTCACCGACCCAGCTAGGCCCAACGATCAGAATTTTCATGTTCTATCCAAAAACGACCAGAAACGATCAGGGAGGCCGATCAGACTGCGTGACGTTCCCACACAACCTGTCGCCTCCCTGTCATAGCTTTATAGAGTGTTGCAGCGGAATGTGGCGTTGCCGTGAGGCTCAGCTCAACCCCATCTGCGTCCAGATCCGCATCACCTCACGCCGCTGGGCATGAAACTGATCGCCGCTGACCACGCCCGCCTGCTTCTGCAAGGCCTGGCGATGTGCCGCCGAGCGATACGCCTTATAGGCTTCGCGCAACAGGCCGGCATCCGTATCCGGCAGCAGCCCGGCCTCTTCCAGCCCTTCGAGAATCCGGATGTTGTCGGTGTATTGCAGCAGCGCGGGATGCTCTCTGGACCACGCCAAGGCGGCGTATTGCACCATAAATTCGATATCGACGATACCTCCGGCGTCCTGCTTGAGGTCGAATGGCACCGCCGCCTCGAAGGCATTGGCCGCCCTGCCGGCCGCTGTCACGCGGGTCCCGAGGTTGTCACGCATCTTGGCGCGCATTTCGCTGACTTCGGCGCGCAGCTTGTCCAGATCGCGTTCGCGCCCCAGCACATCGGCACGGACTTTCTCGAATTGCTCGCCAACATCCCGGCTGCCGGTCATCACCCGCGCCCGGACCAGTGCCTGATGCTCCCAGGTCCAGGCTTCATTGGCCTGATAACGGGCGAAAGCGCCCAGAGAGCTGACCAGCAGGCCGGACGCCCCCGAAGGCCGCAGGCGCATGTCGACCTCATACAGCTGACCGGAGTTGGTTTGCGTGGTCAGCAAATGGATCACCCGCTGCCCCAGCCGGGTGAAGAACTGCGCGGTGTCGATCGGTTTGGCACCGTCGGTCTCGGCTTCCAGATCGCCATCATGAATGAACACCAGATCCAGATCGGAGCCGTGCCCCAGTTCGATGCCGCCGACCTTGCCGTAGCCGACGATCACGAAGCCCGGATCGCACAACGAGCCATCCGGGCGTAACGGCGTACCGTGGCGGGCCACGCTGTAGCGCCAGGCCAGCGCGAGCACCTGATCGAGAATCGCCTCGGCCAGCCAGGTCAGGTAATCACTGACTTTCATCAATGGCAGGCTGCCGGATATCTCGGATGCCGCGACCCGCAGGCTGTGCGCCAGCTTGAAATGCCGCAGGGCTTCCATCTGTTGCTCGAGATCGTCCTCGGGGATACGAATCAGCCGTTCGCGCAGCTCGGCGGCGAGTTCCGGGGCCAGCGGCGGATTGAACAGGCGTCCCTCGTTAAGCAATTCATCGAGCAGCAACGGGAAACGCGCGATCTGTTCGGCAATCCACGGGCTGGCGGCGCACAGGGTCAATAGTTGCCGCAGTGCGTCGGGGTTTTCCGTGAGCAGCACCAGGTACGCCGAGCGCCGGGCGACGGCTTCTACCAGCGGCAGCACGCGTTCCAGGACCAGGTCGGGCTTCTCATGCTCCACCGCCTGAGCCAGCAGACGGGGGATGAACGCGTCCAGCCGCTCACGGCTCAGACGCTGCATCGAACGCAGGTTGGGGCTGCTGCGCAGGTTGGCCAGATTTTTCAGCGCCCTCTCGGCATCGACGAAGCCGGCCTGCAACAGTTGGCGACCTGCGGCTTCTTCGTCCTGGGACTCTTCCCACAACGGCAGCCATTCGCCTCCAACCACCACTTCGCCATCTTCATCTTGCTCGTCATCCGGATCGGCGTCGGGGTCAGCAATGACCTGGCGGAAATGCCAGGCCACACGGCCACGCCAGTACATCAGCCGTTCATGAAAGGCAGCCCAGTCAGCGAAGCCCATGATCAAGGCAACACGCGCCTGATCCTGTTCGTTGTCCGGGAGCATCTGCGTCTGACGGTCGGCAATCGCCTGAATGGCATGCTCGGTGTAGCGCAGAAACTCGTAGCCCTCGCGCAACTCTTCGGTCACCGCCGAGGGCAGATAGCCCTGCCCCTCAAGGGTTTTCAGCACTTTGAACAGCGGTCGCTGCTGCAGACTCAGGTCGCGGCCGCCGTGAATCAGTTGAAAGGCCTGGGCGATGAACTCCACCTCGCGAATGCCGCCGGCACCCAGCTTGATGTTTTCCGCCATGCCCTTGCGCTTCACTTCCTGCTGAATGAGCTGCTTCATGGTGCGCAGCGCTTCGATGGCCGAGAAGTCCAGATAGCGGCGATACACGAACGGACGCAGCATCGCCAGCAATTCGGCACCGGCCGCCTGATCGCCCCCGACCACGCGCGCCTTGATCATCGCGTAACGTTCCCAGTCGCGACCCTGGTCCTGGTAATACTGCTCCAGCGCATTGAAGCTGAGCACCAGTGCCCCGGACGAACCGTAGGGGCGCAGACGCATGTCGACCCGGAACACGAACCCGTCGACGGTCACCGGGTCGAGCGCCTTGATCAGCCGCTGGCCCAGACGAATGAAAAACTCCTGATTGTCCAGCGCACGCTTGGTACCGACGGTTTCGCCGCCCTCCGGGTAGCCGAAGATCAGGTCTATGTCGGAGGACAGGTTCAGTTCCACCGCGCCAAGCTTGCCCATGCCCAGGATGACCATGTGCTGCGGCTGCCCGGAATGACGACCGGTCGGGGTGCCGAATTGCTGGCAATGCCGGGCGTACAACCATTGGTAAGCCAGATCGATCGACGCATCGGCCATGTCCGACAGGTCACGGCAGGTTTCGATCAGGTTTGCCTGACGGCTCAGGTCGCGCCAGATAATCCGTACTTGCTGGCGTGCGCGCTGTCGACGTAGATTACGCCCCAGTTCATCCTCGCTGGCGACGCTCGACAGCGCGTCGGCAAGCTGACCGCGCAATTGGCCGGCAGAGAAGCTACGCTCCAGCTCGCCCGAATCGGCCAGCTGCAGCAGCATCTGCGGATCACGGCAGACTTGTTCGGTTACAAAATCACTGGCGGCGCAGACCCGGTCGAAGGCTGCCTGTCGCGCCTCGGGCCAGGCCTGGAAAGAAGCCAGCGCGTCCTCGGAGAGGGCAGTCAGCGCAGCCTGAAACATCTGGCGGGCGCGGCTGATCGATGGCAGCAGAATGGCCGGAAATTCGGCCAGTAAAGGTAGGCTCATGGTCTATCCTTGATCGGCGTGCAGACGCCCGTCCGTCGTTACGGCGAGACGCGTCTGCCAGCACCGCTTGTCGAACAAAGGTTATAAATTGCTGGAAAAATCAAATTAGAAGCATAAAAATCCGCTTTTTCCCTGCAAGATATTCAATAGCGATCAACAGTAACGTTTTAAGCTACACGCCAACAGGAGCGATTGAGTCGCTTCTCTGTAGTTTTACTACTGGGTCCGATACTCGGAGGGCTGAAATCGTCGTCGATTTGTAGTAAAACTACACGCCGCCGGATCCCACCCTCCGGAAATCCAAGAATTTATGTCGTCTGCCCACAAGGCCAGTCGCAAACTCAGGCAACCGATTCTGGAAGCCTTTCCGCCCTGGAGCAAGCCATGCAAGACCTCGATCCCGTCGAAACCCAGGAATGGCTGGACGCCCTGGAATCGGTTCTCGACAAAGAAGGCGAAGACCGCGCTCACTACCTGATGACCCGTTTGGGCGAGCTGGCCACCCGTAGTGGTTCGCAGCTGCCGTACGCCATCACCACGCCATATCGCAACACCATTCCTGTCACCCACGAAGCACGCATGCCTGGCGACCTGTTCATGGAACGCCGCATTCGCTCGCTGGTGCGCTGGAACGCATTGGCCATGGTTGTCAAAACCAACATCGGCGACCCGGATCTGGGCGGCCACATCTCCAGCTTCGCCTCCAGCGCCACGCTGTACGACATCGGCTTCAACTACTTCTTCCAGGCCCCGACCGACGAACACGGCGGCGACCTGATCTACTTCCAGGGTCACGCATCGCCAGGCGTTTACGCCCGTGCGTTCATGGAAGGCCGCATCACCGAAGAGCAAATGACCAACTTCCGTCAGGAAGTCGACGGCAATGGCCTGTCTTCTTACCCACACCCGTGGCTGATGAAGGATTTCTGGCAGTTCCCGACTGTATCGATGGGCCTTGGCCCGATCCAGGCGATCTACCAGGCGCGCTTCATGAAGTACCTGGAACACCGCGGTTACATCCCGGAAGGCAAGCAGAAAGTCTGGTGCTTCCTGGGTGACGGCGAGACCGACGAGCCGGAATCCCTGGGCGCCATCGCCCTGGCCGGTCGCGAGAAGCTCGACAACCTGATCTTCGTCGTCAACTGCAACCTGCAGCGCCTCGACGGCCCGGTTCGCGGCAACGCCAAGATCATCCAGGAACTCGAAGGCGTGTTCCGTGGCGCTCAATGGAACGTCACCAAAGTCATCTGGGGCCGTTTCTGGGACCCACTGCTGGCCAAGGACGTCGACGGTATCCTGCAACGTCGCATGGACGAAGTCATCGACGGCGAATACCAGAACTACAAGGCCAAGGACGGCGCGTTCGTCCGCGAGCACTTCTTCAACTCGCCTGAACTCAAGGCCATGGTTGCCGATCTGTCCGACGACGAGATCTGGAAACTCAACCGTGGCGGCCACGACCCGTACAAGGTCTATGCGGCCTACCACGAAGCCGTCAACCACAAGGGTCAACCGACCGTGGTTCTGGCCAAGACCATCAAGGGTTATGGCACCGGCGCCGGTGAAGCGAAAAACACTGCGCACAACACCAAAAAGGTCGATGTCGACAGCCTGCGTCACTTCCGTGACCGCTTCGACATCCCGGTCAAGGACTCCGAACTCGAAGCCCTGCCGTTCTACAAGCCGGAAGAAGGCAGCGCCGAAGCCCGTTACCTGAGCGAGCGTCGTGCTGCGCTGGGTGGTTTCGTGCCGCAGCGTCGTGCGCAGAGCTTCAGCCTGCCGACCCCGCCACTCGAGACCCTCAAGGCCATCCTGGATGGCTCGGGCGATCGCGAAATCTCCACCACCATGGCCTTCGTGCGCATCCTGACGCAACTGGTCAAGGACAAGGAAATCGGTCAGCGCATCGTGCCGATCATCCCGGACGAAGCGCGTACCTTCGGTATGGAAGGCATGTTCCGCCAACTGGGCATCTACTCGTCGGTCGGCCAGCTCTACGAGCCAGTCGATAAAGAACAGGTGATGTTCTATCGCGAAGACAAGAAAGGCCAGATCCTCGAAGAAGGCATCAACGAAGCGGGCGCCATGTCCTCCTTCATCGCTGCCGGTACTTCGTATTCCAGCCACAACCAGCCGATGATTCCGTTCTACATCTTCTACTCGATGTTCGGTTTCCAGCGTATCGGCGACCTGGCCTGGGCCGCTGGCGACAGCCGTACCCGTGGCTTCCTGATTGGCGGCACCGCCGGCCGTACCACGCTGAACGGTGAAGGCCTGCAGCACGAAGACGGTCACAGCCACATCCTGGCATCGACCATCCCGAACTGCCGCACCTTCGACCCGACTTACGGTTATGAACTGGCAGTGATCATCCAGGACGGCATGCGCCGGATGTTCGAAGAGCAGCAGGACGTTTTCTACTACCTGACCGTGATGAACGAGTCCTACGCCCAGCCAGCCATGCCGGCCGGTGTGGAAGAAGGCATCGTCAAGGGCATGTACCTGCTCGAAGAAGACACCAAGGAAGCGGCGCACCACGTCCAGTTGCTGGGCTCGGGCACCATCCTGCGTGAAGTCCGCGAAGCGGCGAAGATTCTCCGTGACGAGTTCAACATCGGCGCCGACGTGTGGAGCGTCACCAGCTTCAACGAGCTGCGTCGCGACGGTCTGGCTGCAGAGCGCAACAACCGCCTGCACCCTGGCCAGAAGCCGCAGCTGAGCTATGTCGAGGAATGCCTGAACGGTCGCAAAGGTCCGGTCATCGCATCGACGGATTACATGAAGCTGTTCGCTGATCAGATTCGTCAGTGGGTTCCAACCAAGGAATACAAAGTCCTGGGCACCGACGGTTTCGGCCGTAGCGACAGCCGCAAGAAGCTGCGTCACTTCTTTGAAGTCGATCGTCACTTCGTGGTCCTGGCAGCCCTGGAAGCCTTGGCTGATCGTGGCGATATCGAACCTAAAGTCGTGGCGGAAGCCATCGCCAAGTTCGGTATCGATCCTGAAAAACGCAATCCACTGGACTGCTAAGAGTCTGCTTCAAGAGCGCTGATCAGAGCGTAAACAGCCGAGGATGCGGAATTTACTCGACGTAAATGAGCATCCAACGCTGTTTCGTTGTAACTGAACCAGCGTATTCGTGAGTGAACAGGTTCTCCTAAGGAGAGACATAGTGAGTGAGTTAATTCGTGTACCCGACATCGGCAACGGTGAAGGCGAAGTCATTGAATTGATGGTCAAGGTCGGTGATCGCATCGAAGCCGACCAGAGCGTTCTGACGCTTGAGTCGGACAAGGCGAGCATGGAAATCCCTGCTCCCAAGGCTGGCGTCATCAAGACCATGAAGGTCAAGCTGGGCGACCGCCTGAAAGAAGGCGACGAGCTGTTCGAACTGGAAGTGGAAGGCGAAGCGGCTGCGGCCCCGGCACCTGCTGCCGAACCTGCCGCTGCCCCTGCTGCTGCCGAAAAGCCGGCTGAAGCGGCACCTGCACCCGCGGCCGCCGCCGAGCCTGCTCCGGCAGCCAGCGCCAGCGTTCAGGACATCCACGTACCGGACATCGGTTCGTCGGGCAAGGCCAAGATCATCGAACTGATGGTCAAGGTCGGTGACAGCATCCAGGCCGATCAGTCGCTGATCACCCTGGAATCCGACAAGGCCAGCATGGAGATCCCTTCTCCGGCAGCAGGCGTTGTCGAGAGCATTGAAGTCAAGCTGGACCAGGAAGTCGGTACCGGCGACCTGATCCTGAAACTGAAAGTCGAAGGCGCCGCGCCTGCCGCCGCTCCGGCCCCTGCCGCCAGCGCACCCGCTGCTGCCCCGGCCAAGGCTGAGGCCGCAGCTCCCGCCGCCCCTGCTCCCAAAGCAGAAGCAGCACCTGCGCCAGCGGCTCCAGCGGCTCCGGCGGCTCCGGCCAAAGACGGTGCCAAGGTTCATGCAGGCCCGGCCGTTCGTCAGTTGGCTCGCGAATTCGGCGTCGAGCTGAGCGCAGTCAGCGCCACCGGCCCGCACGGCCGCGTGCTGAAAGAAGACGTTCAGGCTTACGTCAAAACCATGATGCAGAAGGCCAAGGAAGCTCCAGCAGGCGGCGCAAGCGGCGGCTCGGGCATCCCGCCGATTCCGGAAGTCGATTTCAGCCGTTTCGGCGAGATCGAAGAAGTACCGATGACGCGCCTGATGCAACTCGGCGCTTCCGGTCTGCACCGCAGCTGGCTGAACATTCCGCACGTCACGCAGTTCGACCAGGCCGACATTACCGACCTGGAAGCTTTCCGTGTCGCGCAGAAAGGCGCTGCCGAGAAGGCTGGCGTCAAGCTGACCGTCCTGCCGCTGCTGCTCAAATCCTGCGCCCACCTGCTCAAGGAACTGCCGGACTTCAACGCTTCGCTGGCGCCTAGCGGTAAGGCCGTGATTCGCAAGAAGTACGTGCACATCGGCTTTGCTGTGGACACCCCGGACGGCCTGCTGGTCCCGGTCATCCGCGACGTCGACCAGAAGAGCCTGTTGCAACTGGCCGCCGAAGCCGCCGCACTGGCGGAAAAGGCGCGCAACAAGAAACTGACGGCGAACGACATGCAGGGCGCGTGCTTCACCATCTCCAGCCTCGGCCACATTGGCGGCACCGGCTTCACGCCGATCGTCAACGCGCCGGAAGTGGCGATCCTCGGTGTTTCCAAGGCAACCATCCAGCCCGTCTGGGACGGCAAAGCCTTCCAGCCGAAACTGATGCTGCCGCTGTCGCTGTCCTACGATCACCGCGTGATCAACGGCGCAGCTGCTGCCCGCTTCACCAAGCGCTTGAGCGAATTGCTGGCGGACATCCGCACAATCCTGCTGTAAGCCCTGCAGGCCCGTCCCCGGACGGGCCTTGCTGTACACCCTTGCGAGCTGCCACGCTCGAACCTCAACCCCGCCCTCCAGCGGGGATTTTTTTGCCCTGGATATCGCGCCCATGCTCCGCGCTCATTGCTGGATCCTGTGGGAGTGACCGGGGCGGCGATCCGCATTGCTCACGAAGACCATGGTCCAGACGCCCCATCTTCTGGGACTGTAAGGGCCCCTTCGCGAGCAAGCTCGCTCCCACGACCTTTATCGCGGTGCCAGGTCTGACTGGCGGGTGATACACTACGCGACATTTTTGTTTTGCAGGTCCACCGTCGTGACTAACACCGCTTTCAATTCCCTGCCTCTGTCCGCTGCCATGCTGGCTAACCTGGAGTCGCTTGGTTATGCCGAAATGACACCGATTCAGGCGCAGAGCCTGCCGGTGATCCTCAAGGGCATGGACCTGATCGCGCAAGCCAAGACCGGCAGCGGCAAGACCGCTGCGTTCGGCATCGGCCTGCTCAACCCGATCAACCCGCGTTTCTTCGGTTGTCAGGCACTGGTCATGTGCCCGACCCGCGAACTGGCGGATCAGGTGGCCAAGGAAATCCGCCGTCTGGCGCGTTCCGAGGACAACATCAAGGTCCTGACCCTGTGTGGCGGCGTGTCCTTTGGCCCGCAGATCGGCTCGCTGGAGCATGGCGCGCACATCATCGTCGGCACTCCGGGTCGCATACAGCAGCACTTGCGCAAGGGCTCGCTGGTCCTGGACGGCCTGAACACGCTGATTCTCGATGAAGCCGACCGCATGCTGGACATGGGTTTCTACGACGCCATCGCCGACATCATCGAGCAGACTCCGCAGCGCCGTCAGACCCTGCTGTTCTCCGCCACCTACCCGGTCGGCATCAAGCAGTTGTCCTCGAAGTTCATGCGTGATCCGCAGACCGTCAAGGTCGAAGCGCTGCACGCCGACAGCCAGATCGAGCAGATTTTCTACGAGATCTCCCCGGAGCAGCGCCTGGAAGCGGTGGTCAAGGTACTCGGCCACTTCCGTCCGACGTCCTGCGTGGCGTTCTGCTTCACCAAGCAGCAGGTCCAGGAAGTGGTCGATCACCTGACCGCCAAGGACATGTCTGCCGTCGGCCTGCATGGTGATCTGGAACAGCGTGACCGTGATCAAGTGCTGGCGATGTTCGCCAACCGCAGCACTTCGGTATTGGTCGCCACTGATGTGGCCGCGCGCGGTCTGGATATCGACGCGCTGGACATGGTGATCAACGTCGAGCTGGCGCGTGATTCGGAAATCCACATTCACCGTGTCGGCCGTACCGGTCGTGCCGGCGAGAAAGGCATCGCGGTCAGCCTCGTGGCCCCGTCGGAAAGCCAGCGCGCCCGTGCCATCGAAGAGTTGCAGAAAGCGCCGTTGAACTGGCAGCAATACGACAGACTGAGCATCAAGGAAGGCGGCAAGCTGCTGCCCGCCATGACCACCCTGTGCATCGGTTCGGGCCGTAAGGACAAGCTGCGTCCGGGCGACATCCTCGGCGCATTGACCGGCGAGGCAGGCATTGCGGGCACTCAGGTCGGCAAGATCGCGATTTTCGACTTCCAGGCCTACGTTGCCGTCGAGCGCAGCATGGCCAAACAGGCTCTGGAGCGTTTGAACAACGGCAAGATCAAGGGCAAGTCGCTGCGCGTGCGGATTTTGTAAAGTTTATCGTTGACCCTGATAGTCCCTACACGCCGCGCCGAGCGTCATATACAGGCCCCGAAGGTCCTGAAAACGCGGTTTTCAGGCTTCTGCGGCCAGAATCAAAAACAGGCTTGTGCATAGCTTGGCGCGGAGCATGGGAACGATCGTGACCTGAAGATCGAGGAACCACGCTGTGCCCGTTACTGACGTTGTAATCATTGGCGCCGGTGCTGCCGGTCTGATGTGTGCGTTCACCGCTGCCGCTCGCGGGCGCAAGGTGATGTTGATCGACCACGCCAACAAACCCGGCAAGAAGATCCTGATGTCCGGTGGCGGGCGGTGCAACTTCACCAACATGTACACCGAGCCGGCAAACTTCCTGTCGCAGAACCCGCATTTCTGCAAATCGGCCCTGGCCCGCTATACCCAATGGGATTTCATCGCGATGGTCGCCAGGCATGGCGTGCCTTATCACGAGAAAAAGCTCGGCCAGCTGTTTTGCGACAACAAGTCCAGCGACATTCTGGAAATGCTTCTGGAAGAATGCCGACAAGCCGGTGTCAGCCTGCACATGGACACCGCCGTGCAGCAGATCGAAAAGACTGACGCCGGCTACAGCCTGCAGACCACGCTGAGCACCCTGAACTGCCAGTCGCTGGTGATTGCCACGGGCGGGCTGTCGATTCCGACGCTGGGCGCGACCGGCTTTGGCTATCAGGTCGGCAAGCAGTTCGGCCACACGCTGCTGCCGACCCGCGCCGGGCTGGTACCGTTCACCATCACCGATCAGCTCAAGGAGCTGTGCACCGAGCTGTCAGGCACCTCGGTGGATTGCCTGGTGAGCTGCAACGACACCAGCTTCCGCGAAAACATCCTGTTCACCCACCGCGGCCTCAGTGGCCCGGCGATCCTGCAGATTTCCTCGTTCTGGCAGCCCGGCGACACCGTGGAAATCAACCTGCTGCCCGATCATGACGTGCCCGCCTGGCTCAACCAGCAGCAGGCCGAGCGCCCCAACAGTGAACTGAAAACCCTGCTGGGCGAGATTTTCACCAAGAAGATGGCCAACCTGATCGCCGAACACTGGTTCGTTTCCAGACCGATGAAGCAGTACACCCACGCCGAACTGGCCGAGATCGCCGAAAAGCTGGCGAGCTGGCAGGTGGTCCCGGCGGGCACCGAGGGTTATCGCACGGCCGAGGTGACGCTGGGCGGTATCGACACCCGTGAAGTGTCGTCCAAGACCATGGAATCGCTGAAATCCCCCGGTCTTTATTTCGTGGGCGAAGTGCTGGACGTGAGCGGTCATCTGGGCGGCTTCAACTTTCAGTGGGCGTGGGCGTCGGCCTATGCTGCCGCACAGTACGTGTGACCTGGTCGCTGATATGCAACATCACGACACGGCAAACCGGTATAAATTTTGCGAGGCGGATGTACAGCCAGTCATTTGGTCTGTACATATCCTCCTGCACGATCGATCAATTGCGAACAGGGCCGTCAAGCTAACCCATGGCATCGAAATCTCTCCGTCATACATTCCGTCGATTGTGGGCGCTGGATAAATTCAGCTATAGCGTTCGAGTCTTTATCGCACTGACCGGCAGCATGGCGCTGTGCTGGTATCAAAATGAAATGGCGTTACTGATCCCGCTGTTTCTGGGGATTATCGCCTGCGCCCTGGCCGAGACCGACGACAGCTGGCAAGGCCGACTCAACGCACTGGCGGTGACGCTGGTGTGTTTCAGCATCGCCGCCCTTGCCGTCGAATTGCTCTTCCCCTACCCCATTCTGTTTGTCTGTTCACTGGCGCTGGCCAGCTTCTGCCTGACCATGCTCGGCGCACTGGGTGAACGCTATGGCGCGATTGCCTACGGCACGTTGATTCTTTCGGTCTACACCATGATCGGCGTCGATCAGCGTGGCGGTGAAGTACTGGACTTCTGGCATGAACCGATGCTGCTGGTGGCGGGCGCAGCCTGGTACGGCCTGCTGTCGGTGCTCTGGCAGATGCTGTTTTCCAACCAGCCGGTGCAACAGGCGCTGGCGCGACTGTTTCGTGAGCTGGGCCAGTACCTGAAGCTCAAGTCGACCCTGTTCGAACCGATTCGCACGCTCAACGTGGAGGCCCGTCGCCTGGAGCTGGCGCAGCAGAACGGCAAAGTCGTCGCCGCGCTGAACTCCACCAAGGAAATCATCCTGCACCGCGTCGGCAGCGGCCGCCCCGGCTCCAAAGTCAGCCGCTACCTGAAGCTGTACTTCATCGCCCAGGACATCCACGAGCGCGCCAGCTCGTCGCATTACCCCTACAACTCACTGGCCGATGCGTTTTTCCACAGCGACGTGCTGTTCCGCTGCCAGCGCCTGCTGCGTCAACAGGGCGTTGCCTGCCAGGCGCTGTCGGAATCCATCCAGTTACGTCAGCCATTCGTGTATGACCCAAGCTTCGCCGAAGCCATGGAAGACCTGCACGCGTCCCTTGAACATCTGCGCATCCAGAGCAACCCTGCGTGGCGCGGCCTGCTGCGTTCGCTGCGCGCGCTGGCCGCCAACCTTGGCACCCTGGATCGCCTGATCAGCGACGCCAGCAACCCGGACGCCGTGGCCGATGCCACCGACAGCAGCCTGCTGGACCGCTCGCCGCGCAACCTCAAGGATGTCTGGACGCGCCTGCGCCTGCAGATGACCCCGACCTCGCTGCTGTTTCGTCACGCCCTGCGCCTGCCGCTGGCATTGACCATCGGTTACGCGATGGTGCACCTGATCCACCCGTCACAGGGCTACTGGATCATCCTGACCACGGTGTTCGTCTGCCAGCCCAGCTACGGCGCCACCCGGCTCAAGCTCGGCCAGCGGATCATCGGCACCGCGATCGGCCTGACGGTCGGCTGGGTGCTGTTCGATCTGGTTACCAGCCCGATCCTGCAATCGATGTGCGCCGTGCTGGCCGGGGTGGTGTTCTTCGTCAATCGGACCACGCGCTACACCCTGTCGACCGCCGCCATCACGGTGATGGTGCTGTTCTGCTTCAATCAGGTCGGTGATGGTTATGGCCTGTTCCTGCCGCGGCTGTTCGATACATTGCTGGGCAGCCTTATCGCCGGTCTCGCCGTGTTCCTGTTTCTGCCGGACTGGCAGGGACGACGCCTGAACAAGGTGCTGGCCAATACCCTGACCTGCAACAGCATCTACCTGCGGCAGATCATGCAACAGTACGCCAAGGGCAAGAGTGACGACCTGGCCTATCGACTGGCGCGGCGCAACGCCCACAACGCCGACGCCGCGCTGTCGACCACGCTGGCGAACATGCTCATGGAGCCCGGCCACTTTCGCAAGGAGGCCGACGTCGGCTTCCGCTTTCTGGTGCTGTCACACACGCTGCTGAGCTACCTTTCCGGCCTCGGCGCGCACCGTGATACGCAGTTGCCGAGTGATGTCCGCGAACACCTGATCGATAACGTCGGTGCCACACTGGCCGCCAGCATCGACGAAATCGCTGCAGGGCTGGCCGAGAAGAAGCCGGTTGCGGTGCAGAGCGATGCCGAGGAAGGGCTGGCCGCGCAACTGGAGCAACTGCCCGAAGACATGGACGAAAGTCAGCGACTGGTGCAAGCCCAGCTGGCGCTGATCTGCCGCCAGCTGGCTCCGCTGCGCACCCTCGCCGCGCACTTGATCAAAGCTCCGGAGGTTGCTGCAACCCATGCAGTCTGAGCAGCTCATCGTAGGTGCCGTCGGCTTTCATGGCGGCAATTTCGCGATCAAAGTCGGCGACGATCTTGTCGTGGTGGGGATTTTTCAGGCTGACCAGAATATGCAGGCTGTTCTCGCTCAACGAGCCCGGTAGAAACTCGACCCGGTCACGCACCTCATCCGGTTCCATCGCCAGGTTGTAACGGGCTACGTACTCATCTTCCAGGGTCAGGTCGACACGCTCGGCGGCGAGCATGCGTATGGCGGTGGAGAAGTTCTGCACAGGGACCTTCTGCAACTGGCTGTCGCTGTCAAACGCAGGGGCATAAGCATAACCCCTGACCACCGCGATCACGTATTGGTGGAGCTGCTCATGGGTCAGGGTGCCAATGGGCGACTCCTTGCGCTTGATGAAACGTATCCGGTTGAGCAGGTATTGCGCAGAAAACTGGCCAATTTTCGTACGTTCATCGCTGAACCACGCATTGATCAGCACATCATGACGCCCTTGGCTCAAACCCAGCATCGCCCGTGCCCAGGGCACTTGCTCATACAGCGTGGTGTACCCGGCACGGCGCAGCGCCGTATTGACGATATCGGTTGCCAGCCCGCCGTTGAGCAGCAGCGCGTCGGTAAAAGGTGGCCAGGGATCGGCGACAAGACGCAACTTTTCAGCTGCGTTGACGTGCGCCATCAGCAGAAAGACCAGCACCCCCACCGCTCGAAGCAACTGCGACATGCTCAGGTTCCTGAAAGGGGCAGCATGCCCGATTTAATCCTATCGGCAGGAAAACGCTCGCCCGTGAGGGCGCCTGCAGTTCTAATTGAAGACCTCAAGCAGGCAGTAGACAAGCCGGGCAGGCAACATGCTCAACCGGCGCAGCATTCATATCGTTGACGGCGTTTATTGGGAATGTCGGCGGATACGTTTAGACTTCGCTTCTGGTTTCCCTGCGAGTCTGCGACATGTCTATCAAATGGATCTGCAAACATCACACCGAGCTGAGCATCGAGCAACTCTATGCCGTGCTGCAACTGCGTGCCGAGGTGTTTGTGGTCGAGCAGCAATGCGTGTACCTGGACGTCGACGGACAGGACCTGATGGGCGACACCTGCCACCTGATGGCCTGGCAGGAAGACAAGCTGGTCGCCTACCTGCGTTTGCTCGACCCGATCCAGCAAGGCGGCGACGTGACCATCGGCCGGGTGGTGACTGCGCCTTCGATCCGCAGCAGGGGCATCGGCCATGAACTGATGGAGCAGGCCCTGGAAAACGCCGAACGCAAATGGCCCGACCAGCCCATCTACCTATCGGCCCAGGCCCATCTGCAAGGCTATTACAGCCGCTACGGCTTCAATCCGGTGGGCGAGGTCTACCTGGAAGACGACATTCCGCATATCGGCATGCGTCGCGATCTGGACTGAAAGCCGCTCAGGGATACTCCAGCACGGCCTTGATACGCGGCAGATTGTCGGCAATCCAGCCCTTGTCAACGGCGCCCCAGTCACGGATCCGGTAGCTGCCGGCGTGATTGCGGCCGCCTTCGAGCTGCTCGAAATCACACACAATGTCCAGATCGGCAAGCGCACTGATAGTGTCCTGCGCGGTCCGACGCGGCATGCCGGTTGCCGCTATCAGCTCCGGAACACTGCTGGCGATCTGTGAATCGATCAGATACGCCACGTACAGGCGGCGATAGAAACTGCTTTTGGTCTTGCTGACCTGCATCGTCGAATCCTTTTTCAGTGCCTGGCTCAGCATGGCGCTCGCGCGGCCTGCAGATCGCGGTACGTCAGGTACACGCGCAAATCGAACTCCAATTGGTGATAACCGGGCAACATGTGCTCGCACAACTGGTAGAAGGCCTTGTTGTGATCCGACTCACGAAAGTGAGCCAGCTCGTGCACGACGATCATTTTCAGAAACTCTGGCGGCGCTTCCTTGAACAGCGCGGCCACACGGATCTCGTTACTGGCCTTGAGCTTGCCGCCCTGCACTCTGGATATCTTGGTGTGCAGGCCCAGCGCGCGGTGGGTCAGGTCGAGACGATTGTCGAAAAGAACCTTCTTGATGGCTGGCGCGTTGCGCAGGTGATCCTGCTTGAGCGCCAGCGCATAGGCGTAAAGGGCCTTGTCGCTCTGGACCTGATGCCGCGCGGGGTAGCGCTGCTCAAGGTAATCCGCCAGACGATCCTCGGCAATCAGCTGCTGCACCTGATCCTGCAGGGCCTGCGGATAGGCCTGCAGGTATTTGAGCGGAGCAGGGCTGGATGCAGTCATGGGGCCTTTGCATGAGATCGAAAAACGCCATTCTACAACAATCTGGTTTGCCTGAAGCCCGCCACATCAAAGTGCCCGGGAAAGCGCAACGCATCTTCTGGCAACATCGGATGAGCGATCAAAAAGCCCTGCATGACCTGACAGCCGTTGTCTGCCAGCCACTGGTATTGCTCGGCAGTCTCGACCCCTTCGGCAATAACCAGCATATCGAGGTTGCGGCTCAGGTCGATGATACTGCTGGCCATCGCCGCCTCGCGCTTTGACCCTGCAATATTGGCCACAAAACGCCTGTCCAGCTTCAAGGTGTCGAGTTGCAGATTGCGCAGGTGCGACAGCGAGCATTCGCCGGTACCAAAGTCGTCGAGCGCAATGCGCACACCGACCTCATGCAACAACTTCAGCTGTTTGTGGCTGTGCGTCAGGTTGTTGACCAGGGCGGTTTCAGTGATTTCCACCTCTATCTGCCCCGGTTTCAGCTCGAAGCGATCCATGGCGCGTTTCAATTCCGAGGCCAGATTGGGCAGGCAGAATTGTGTGGGGCTGACACAGACACTCAGCACCATGTCGGGCGCGAAGATGTGGCTCCATGCCTGACGCTGCTCGGCGCCCTGATCAAAGATCCAGCTGCCGAGCCGATTGATCAGTCTGGTCTCTTCCAGCAGCGGAATGAACAGCGCAGGCGGGACCTCTCCGACCGCTGGATGCTGCCAACGCAGCAAGGCCTCGAAACCACGCAAGCGACCATCCGCCACGTGAATCTGGGGCTGGTACACCACTGAAAAATCCCGACCGTCGATGGCCGTACGCACGCTTTCCTCAAGCATCAGTCGCGAGCGGGCGCGCCCGTTCATGTTCTGATCATAGAACCGGTATTGTTGCCGCCCTGCACGCTTGGCCTCGTACATGGCGATATCTGCCGCGCGCAGCAGACCGTCCAGATTCGAGCCGCAATCCGGAAAGGTCGCAATGCCGACGCTGGCACCCAGGGTGATCTCGACACCGTCGACCTGGCGTCTTCCGGATACCCGCTCGATGAGCTTTTCGGCGATCTTGGCCGCCTGTTCGGGGTAATCAAGCCCGTCGATTACGACGGTGAACTCGTCGCCGCCGATGCGTGCCAGCACATCATAGGGGCGCATGCTGTCCTTGAACTGCTCGGCGACCCAGAGCAATACCTGATCACCGGCCTCGTGGCCCAGCGTGTCGTTTATCTGCTTGAAACCATCCAGATCCATGAACAGCACGACCAGGTATTTATCCGCCCGCTCGTTGCGCAACAGCATGCTTTCAACGGCCTGATAAAGTCCCCGGCGATTGAGCAGGCCTGTCAATGCATCGGTGACGGCCTGTTTTTCCAGCTGCTGATAAAGATCACGAACCACCGACATATCGAGAACCGTCAGCACCATTGCCTTCTGTTCGGCAGGCAGCGCCGCACAGGACAACGCCACTGGCAGTTGCGTGCCTTGCGCCGTACGCAGAATGGCGTCGTGCACCCGATAGGTGTCGGACTTGCGATAGTGCTGGTAAAAGCCCGAATCCAGCCAGTGGCCTACCTTCGGTTCGATGATGTAGTCCAGCACCTGGGTGCCGCGCAGGTGATCGACGGAGGTGTTCAATAACTGACAGATAGCCGGGTTGGCAAAGCTGATGGTGCCTGCTTCGTCAACGACCAGAATGCCTTCGGCGACGTTGGCCAGCACCGATGCGTTGAACGCACGGGCCGACTCCAGCTCCAGTGACAGCTGTTGCAGCGCACGACGATTGCGCTGTTGCTCAAGCAGGGTCTGCACCTTGGGCTTGAGCACATTCGGGTCGAAGGGTTTGAACAGATAGTCCGTCGCACCATTCGCATAGCCCTTTTGCACCGCATCCTGGGTCTGCTCATTGGCGGTGAGAAAAATAATCGGCGTAAGGCGGGTGCGCTGACTGCCACGCATCAGTCGCGCGACCTCGAAGCCGTCCATACCCGGCATCTGCACATCCAGCAAAACCAGGTCGACTTCCTGCTCGAGAAGTACGGTCAATGCTTCTATTCCGGAACTTGCAGTCACAATGTGCCAGTCCGTTCTTTGCAGAACAGCGCACATCGTCACCAGATTTTCCGGGTAATCGTCTACAACAAGTAAAACTGAAGAGCCATCATCTGGCTGGTTTGGCACGCGTTCCATGCTGCTTCTCTGTGTGGGCATGACGCCTGAGACTCAGGACGACCGTCATACTTTGGAATAACTCTAGCCTCGTCTCGCCAAAAGCAGAAGCAAGGCGCCTCTTCCCTACTGTCAAAGTTCGATCTAGCCGACTAACGGTCATTCTCTGCACCCCTTACAGGCTCTGCCCTGCAGAAGAAGTGACAGCACTTTGACGCCATCCGTTCGACATTTTTTTATTAACAAATTGTCCTACAAGCCGTATAAAAGCTGGCTGAAGCCTCGTGCCAGAGGCTTTCTCTATGAGCGATACAAAGACATTTACGGACGGAGACAAAATGGTAGATCTTGGATCGTGGAATCTCAGCATCCCGGTGGGGTCGCCCCCCAAGACCATCGAAACCGCTCAGTTAGTAAAAGGCTACGACGGTAAATATTTCAAATCCAAAACCGACGCCATTGTGTTCTGGTCGCCCGTCACCGGCACTAAAACCGAGAACGCCAAATATTCCCGAAGCGAACTTCGGGAAACGTGGTCCGATGGTTCGCTGCATAATTGGGTGTACCCGGATGCCGACAACTTTCTGAATGCCAAACTGGAAGTCGACCAAGTACCTTCCTCAGGCAAGATTGTCATCGGACAAATACACGCATACGAGAGCACAGAGCCGCTCCTGAAAGTCGAGTTTCAATACAAGGAAGACACCAAGACCGGCGATATCGTTGCAAAAGTCCGCAACCGCTATGACGACGATGAAAGCAAGGTTTACACCATCGTAGAGGGTGTGAAGCTCAATGAGACATTCAATTACGTCATTCACCTGAGCAAGGGCGGAAAACTGTCCGTCAGCGCCAAGGATCAGGACTGGAGCACGCGCATCAGTGAGACCTGGCGCGACAAGCCTCTGTACTTCAAGGCGGGGGTGTATACCCAGGACAATACCGGGTACACCTCGGAGGGTGGCAAGGCGACGTTCTACAACCTAGACATCGATCACAACCAGAGCTGAGCGGCACGCAGCTCTCAGCCTGAAGACACAACGGCCCGCGCTTCACGAAGAAGAACGGGCCGTTTGTGTTTCAGTCAGACCTGTCAGCGGTTGGCTTTGAAATCCTGTTCGGCGGCCAGGAAACGGGTCTGCATGGACGCAGAAGCAGGCTTGCCGATCAGGCTGAATACCACGATGGCGATGCTGGCCAGGATGAACCCGGGGATGATTTCATACAGCCCCATGGTACTGAATTGTTTCCAGAGCACCACGGTGGCCGCACCCATAATGACCCCGGCCAGAGCGCCGTTGCGAGTCATGCCCTTCCACAGTACCGAAATCAGTACCACAGGGCCGAAGGCTGCGCCGAAACCGGCCCAGGCGTAACTCACCAGGCCCAGCACGCGGTTTTCAGGATTGGCCGCCAGCAGAATGGCAATGATCGCGATCAGCAGCACCATTGCCCGACCTACCCAGACCAGCTCGACCTGCGAAGCGCCCTTGCGCAGATAAGCCTTGTAGAAGTCCTCGGTCAACGCGCTGGAGCACACCAGCAACTGGCAGCTCAGCGTACTCATCACCGCAGCCAGAATGGCCGACAACAGCACGCCGGCAATCCACGGATTGAACAGCAGCTTGGCCAGCTCGATGAACACCCGCTCCGGGTTCTCGGTAACCGGCCCGGCGACCTCAGGGTGCGCGGAAAAATAAGCGATGCCGAAGAAACCCACCGCCACGGTGCCGCCCAGGCACAGGATCATCCAGGCCATGGAGATGCGTCGGGCGCTGGCAATCGACTTGACCGAATCGGCCGCCATGAAGCGCGCCAGGATATGTGGCTGACCGAAATAACCCAGGCCCCAGCCGAGCAGGGAAATGATGCCGATGAATGTGGTGTTCTTGAACATGTCGAAGCTGGTCGGGTCTTTCGCTTCGATCGCCAGAAAGGTGGTGTCGACGCCGCCCGTTGCCAGCAGAACGATGACCGGCGTCAGGATAAGGGCGAAGATCATCAGCGTGGCCTGCACGGTGTCTGTCCAGCTCACCGCCAGAAAACCACCGACGAAGGTGTAGGCGATGGTCGCCGCAGCGCCGGCCCACAGGGCGGTTTCGTAGGACATGCCGAAGGTGCTTTCAAACAGACGCGCGCCCGCAACGATGCCAGAGGCGCAATAAATGGTGAAGAACACCAGAATCACGATGGCCGAAATGATGCGCAGCAGGCCACTGTTGTCTTCGAAACGGCTGCTGAAGTAATCCGGCAGCGTCAGTGCGTCACCGTTGTGCTCTGTCTGCACACGCAGACGGCCGGCCACGAACAGCCAGTTCAGGTAGGCGCCGATGATCAGGCCGATGGCGATCCAGCTTTCCGACAGGCCGGACATATAGATGGCACCGGGCAACCCCATCAACAGCCAGCCGCTCATGTCCGAGGCTCCTGCTGAAAGAGCGGTGACCACGCTGCCGAGGCTGCGTCCGCCGAGAATGTAATCCGAAAGGTTGTTGGTAGAGCGATAGGCCATCAGGCCGATCAATACCATTGCCGCTATATAGATCACGAACGTGATCAAGGTAGGGTTGCTGACACTCATGAGTTCTGCCTTGGCATTGTTTTTATGTTGGCACCCGATGCCAAAGGGAATAGCGACCGATATTCGGCACATCCCTGCTTTTGCACCCGACACCGCGTTGACTGATCGCTCCGCAAGGATTGGCAATCAATGACTGGCGGTTGCACCGCGGGAACGAATCCTATTAAACAATCCAAACAAGGTGCAACCCATTTCATCCTGCAAGTTGCACCTGTTACAAAAAACTCGTGACATATGCATTTACGCGCCATTTTAGGGCGTTTTCAACGCAATCTACAAAAAATCACGCACCAGTACTGAGCGTAGCGCCATTTTTATCAGCCGCTCACCGGGAACGTCACAAAATATTCTGCAAATCGGGTTGCACCCGGTTGCACCCCACCCTGTCCCGAGGCTAATCTGCGCCAAAGCCGATGCCACTTCCACGTGGCTATAAAGAGGACAACACATGGCCACCACCACTCTGGGCGTCAAACTTGACGACCCGACCCGCGAGCGTTTGAAAGCCGCAGCTCACTCCATCGACCGTACGCCGCACTGGTTGATCAAGCAGGCGATTTTCAATTACCTGGAAAAGCTCGAGAGTGGTGCAACCCTGCTGGAGCTCGACGGTGCTGCCGGCAAGGACAACGAAGACCGCGGCGAGCTGGCAGAAGAGGCGGGGCTGCAATGCTTTCTGGATTTTGCCGAGAGCATTCAACCGCAGTCCGTGTTACGTGCAGCCATCACCTCCGCCTACCGCCGCCCCGAGCCGGAAGTGGTGCCTATGCTGCTCGAGCAGGCACGCCTGAGCGCGCCGGTTGCCGAAGCCACCAACAAGATGGCCGCGTCGATTGCGGAGAAACTGCGTAACCAGAAAAGCGCCGGCGGTCGCGCGGGCATCGTTCAAGGCCTGTTGCAGGAGTTTTCACTGTCGTCCCAGGAGGGCGTCGCGCTGATGTGCCTGGCCGAAGCGCTGCTGCGTATTCCGGACAAGGGCACCCGCGATGCGTTGATTCGCGACAAGATCAGCAACGGCAACTGGCAGCCGCACCTGGGCAACAGCCCGTCGCTGTTCGTCAACGCCGCCACCTGGGGCCTGCTGCTGACAGGCAGGCTGGTCGCCACTCACAATGAAGCGGGCCTTACATCCTCGCTGAGCCGCATCATCGGCAAAAGCGGCGAACCGATGATCCGCAAGGGCGTCGACATGGCCATGCGCCTGATGGGCGAGCAGTTCGTCACCGGCGAAACCATCGGTGAAGCCCTGGCCAATGCCAGTCGCTTCGAAGCCAAGGGCTTTCGCTACTCCTACGACATGCTGGGTGAAGCGGCGCTGACCGAACATGACGCGCAGAAGTACCTGGCGTCCTACGAGCAGGCCATCCACTCCATCGGCAAAGCCTCGCACGGTCGCGGCATCTACGAAGGTCCGGGGATTTCCATCAAGCTGTCGGCGCTGCACCCGCGCTACAGCCGCGCCCAGTACGAGCGGGTGATGGATGAACTGTACCCGCGCCTGCTGTCGCTGACCCTGCTCGCCAAGCAGTACGACATCGGCCTGAACATCGACGCCGAAGAAGCCGATCGCCTGGAACTGTCGCTGGATCTGCTCGAGCGCCTGTGTTTCGAACCACAGCTCACCGGCTGGAATGGCATCGGCTTCGTGATTCAGGCGTATCAGAAGCGCTGCCCTTATGTGATCGATTACGTGATCGACCTGGCGCGCCGCAGCCGCCATCGTCTGATGATCCGTCTGGTCAAGGGCGCGTACTGGGACAGCGAGATCAAGCGCGCCCAGGTCGAAGGCCTGGAAGGCTATCCGGTGTACACGCGCAAGGTGTACACCGACGTGTCCTACATCGCCTGCGCCCGCAAGTTGCTCGCGGCACCGGAAGTCATCTATCCACAATTTGCCACACACAACGCCCACACCCTGGCGGCCATCTACCAGATCGCCGGTCAGAATTATTATCCCGGCCAGTATGAATTCCAGTGCCTGCACGGCATGGGCGAGCCGTTGTATGAGCAGGTTGTAGGCAAAGTCGCCGACGGCAAACTGAATCGTCCTTGCCGCGTGTACGCCCCGGTTGGCACCCATGAAACGCTGCTGGCCTATCTGGTGCGTCGCCTGCTCGAAAACGGCGCCAACACCTCGTTCGTCAACCGGATTGCCGACCACTCGATCTCGATTCAGGAACTGGTCGCCGATCCGGTCAGCCAGATCGAACGCATGGCGACCCAGGAAGGCGGTTTCGGCCTGCCGCATCCGCGCATTCCGCTGCCACGTGACCTGTACGGAACCGAACGCGCCAACTCCAGCGGCATCGACATGGCCAACGAACATCGTCTGGCTTCGCTGTCTTCGGCCCTGCTGGCTACCGCGCACAACGACTGGAAAGCCGCCCCGATGCTGGGCTGCCCGGCCAGCGCAGGCACGTTGAGTGCGGCCTTGAACCCATCGGACCTGCGTGACGTGGTCGGTCATGTACAGGAAGCGTCCCTGCAGGATGTCGATAACGCCATCCAGTGCGCCTTGAGCGCCGGTCCGATCTGGCAGGCCACTCCGCCTGTCGAGCGCGCTGCGATTCTGGAGCGTGCCGCTGACTTGATGGAGGCTGAAATCCAGCCGTTGATGGGCCTGCTGGTCCGTGAAGCGGGCAAGACCTTCGCCAACGCTATCGCCGAAGTGCGCGAAGCCGTGGACTTCCTGCGTTACTACGCCGTGCAGGCGCGCAACGACTTCACCAACGACGGCCACCGTCCGTTGGGGCCGGTGGTCTGCATCAGCCCGTGGAATTTCCCGCTGGCAATTTTCAGTGGTCAGGTAGCTGCTGCACTGGCTGCGGGTAACCCGGTGCTGGCCAAACCTGCCGAGCAGACGCCGCTGATCGCCGCACAGGCCGTGCGCCTGTTGCTTGAAGCGGGCATTCCGGAAGGCGTAGTGCAATTGCTGCCGGGTCGCGGCGAAACCGTAGGTGCAGGGTTGGTCGGCGACGAGCGTGTCAAAGGCGTCATGTTCACCGGCTCCACCGAGGTCGCCCGCCTGCTGCAGCGCAACGTCGCAGGTCGCCTCGACTCACAGGGTCGCCCCATTCCGCTGATCGCCGAAACCGGTGGCCAGAACGCGATGATTGTCGACTCGTCAGCGCTGACCGAACAGGTGGTGATCGACGTGGTGTCTTCAGCATTCGACAGCGCCGGTCAACGTTGCTCGGCATTGCGCGTGCTGTGCCTGCAGGAAGACTCTGCCGACCGCGTCATCGAAATGCTCAAGGGCGCGATGGCCGAGAACCGCCTCGGCAATCCGGAGCGCCTGTCGGTAGACATCGGCCCGGTAATCGACGCAGAGGCCAAGGCCGGTATCGAAAAACACATCCAGGCCATGCGCGACAAGGGCCGCACGGTCTATCAGGTGGCCATCGCCGACAGCACCGAACTCAAGCGTGGCACTTATGTGATGCCTACCTTGATCGAACTGGAAAGCTTCGATGAGCTGCAACGCGAAATCTTCGGGCCGGTACTGCACGTGGTGCGTTACAAGCGCAAGGAGCTCGGCCTGCTGATCGACCAGATCAATGCATCCGGCTACGGCCTGACGCTCGGTGTGCACACGCGCATCGACGAGACCATCGCCAAGGTCATCGACAACGTCAATGCCGGCAATGTCTACGTCAACCGTAACATCGTCGGCGCCGTGGTGGGTGTTCAGCCATTCGGCGGCGAAGGCCTGTCCGGCACCGGCCCCAAGGCGGGCGGCCCGTTGTACCTGTATCGCCTGCTGTCGACGCGCCCGCAGGATGCTATCGAGAAATCGTTCGTCCGCAGCGACGCGCTGTCTGCGCCGGATACCCGCCTGCGTGAAGTCCTCGGCAAGCCGTTGCAGGCACTGAAGGCCTGGGCTGCCAACAACCAGCAAAGCGACCTGGACGCGTTGTGCAGTCAATACGCCGAGCAATCGCAAAGCGGCATCACCCGCCAGTTGGCAGGCCCGACCGGCGAACGCAACAGCTACGCGATCCTGCCGCGTGAACACGTACTTTGCCTGGCTGACGACGAGAACGACCTGCTGATTCAACTGGCAGCCGTACTGGCGGTCGGCAGCTCTGCCGTATGGCCGGAAACCGACATCAGCAAACCGCTGCGTGCTCGCCTGCCAAAGGACGTTCAGGCGCGCATCAAACTGATACCTGACTGGGCCAAGGACGAAGTCATCTTCGACGCCGTCCTGCACCATGGCGACTCCGATCAGCTACGTGCCATCTGCCAGCAGATCGCACAACGCAGCGGTGCCATCGTCGGCGTCAACGGCCTGTCCCACGGCGAAACCAACGTACCGCTGGAACGTCTGGTGATCGAGCGGGCATTGAGCGTCAACACTGCGGCGGCGGGTGGCAATGCGAGCCTGATGACGATCGGCTGATGCCGCGCGGTAACAGATGACGCAGAGCGTCAAGAACGGCATTCCCACGCTGGAGCGTGCGCAACGAGAGGTGTCTGAAAGACACCGACCGTTCCCCTGCTCTGCAATGACTACCGTGCCAATGCTCTGCGTTGGCACGCAGTTCTGGACGCTCTGCGTCCGCTCTCGATGCCCCCTCACCCACGCTCGACCATCACCCGAATCAATCTTGCTACCCTCGCCCCTCAACCCGACCTAGACTTGAGCCATTCCAAGAACAGGTACGCCATCATGTCCGAGTCGCTGCTCAGTTCCCGAAATCTGGCTTTCGAGCTGTATGAAGTGCTGGACGCCGAAGGTCTGACGCGTCGCGAGCGCTTTGCCGAGCACTCGCGGGAAACCTTTGATGCGGCGCTGGGGACGGCGCGCGTCATTGCAGAAAAGTACTTTGCACCGCACAACCGCAAGGCTGACGAAAGCGAGCCTCGCTATGAAAAGGGCGAGGCGATTCTGATCCCGGAGGTCAAGCCCGCGGTGGACGCATTTATTGCGGCGGGCTTTCTCAACGCATCGCGTGATTTCGACGTGGGTGGCATGCAGTTGCCTACCCTGCTGTCGCAGGCCTGCTTTGCCCACTTCCAGGCCGCCAACGTCGGGACGACGTCCTATCCGTTTCTGACCATGGGCGCCGCAAACCTGATCGAAAGTTTTGGCAGTGACGAGCAGAAGCAACGCTTTCTGCAACCGATGATCGAGGGGCGCTTTTTCGGCACCATGGCGCTGACCGAGCCCCATGCGGGTTCATCATTGTCAGACATCCGCACACGCGCCGGACCGGCAGATAACGGTACGTATCGGCTGCGCGGCAACAAGATATTCATTTCCGGGGGCGATCATTCGCTGTCGGAAAATATCGTGCACCTGGTGCTGGCGAAACTGCCAGATGCGCCAGCCGGGGTCAAAGGTATCTCGCTGTTCATCGTGCCCAAGTTTCTGGTCCACGACGACGGCAGCCTCGGCAAACGCAATGATGTGCTGCTGGCAGGTCTGTTTCACAAGATGGGCTGGAAAGGTACGACCTCTACAGCGCTGAATTTCGGCGATAACGGCGAGTGCGTTGGCTATCTGGTCGGCAAGCCTCATCACGGTTTGAGTTACATGTTCCAGATGATGAACGAAGCGCGTATCGGCGTTGGCCTGGGCGCTGTCATGTTGGGCTACGCCGGTTATCTGTATTCGCTGGATTACGCCCGGGATCGACCTCAGGGTCGCCTGCCCGACAGCAAAAGCCCCGAGAGCACGCCCGTGCCGATCATTCAGCACGCTGACGTGCGGCGCATGCTGCTGACCCAGAAGGCTTACGTAGAGGGCGCGTTCGACCTGTGTCTGTATGCCTCACGGCTGTTCGACGACACCCAGACCGGAGAAACCGAAGACGTCCGCAAGCACGCCCATGAGCTGCTGGACCTGCTGACCCCCGTCGTCAAATCCTGGCCTTCGGAGTTCTGCCTGAAGGCCAATGAACTGGCGATTCAGGTGCTCGGCGGTCATGGTTACACCCGCGAGTACCCCGTTGAGCAGTACTACCGTGACAACCGGCTCAATCCGATTCATGAAGGCACTCACGGCATCCAGTCACTGGACCTGCTCGGGCGCAAGCTGGCGCAGAACGGTGGCACCGGCCTCAAGCAACTGCTGCGCCTGATCGCCAACACCTGCGAGCGCGCACAGGCTCACGAGTCACTCGTTGAACTGCGCCAGCCTCTGGAGCAATTGATTGCTCGCTTGCAGGCTGTCACTCTGGGGCTGCTGGGCGATCTGGCGCAAGGCAGGATCACCAGCACACTGGCCAACTCGGCGCTGTACCTCAAGGCATTCGGTCACACGGTAATCGGCTGGCGCTGGCTGGAACAGGCAATCCGCGCCGAGGAAGGCCTGGGTAAGGGTAATTCGGCCGACAGCGACTTCTACCACGGCAAACTGCAAGCTGCCCGGTATTTCCTGACGTGGGAAGTACCGGGCTGCCATCATGAACTGACGATTCTGGAAAACCGCGATGACACCTGTCTGGCAATGCGCGATGACTGGTTCTGATCAAAACCAGGCTGGCTGTTGATCAGTGCGGGCTGAACAGGTCTGTCATTGGATTCTGCGGAAAAAACCGGTCGACCAGTACCTTGGCATCTGTCCCCAGCTTAAGCGCGTATTGCTCTCGACTGAATGGCTCGCCCGTGCGCATATCGTAAAGCGCCCGCCCCTGGATTGGACGATCGACCTCCTGCATCTGGACTTTCATGATGCGATAAAACTCACCGCTCACTTCTTCGATGCTGTCGATCTGAAAGTAGCATCCGGGCAAGAAGATCGATTCGGCCTCATCGGGCGAGGCCGAGAATGGCGCAACGGGCGTGGCCCGCAGATAACGCCCTTTGGGCAAAACGAAGACCACCGAGGTGTCATCGAACGTGACCGGCCCAAGCATGGCGCTAGCGGGCGCACCGGCCCGACTGCTGGCGAAGGCGCTGACCACGTAGGGGTTTTCGCTGAACGAGGTGACATCGGTATTGACCAGCACGTCGCCGACCTTGATCTGCCCGCTGCGGAACACGGCACCCGAGGTGCCCCGATCACCACTGCCGCCACGGTACAACTCGACATCATTGTTGTACCCCACCACATGGATGTCATCGGCCAGGCGTTCGATGGCTCTGACCTGGTTTCGGCCCAAGCTCTCACCGGTACGCAGGAACCTGTTGAATTGCGCATCATCCTGGGTATACAGCGTGATGTTGGCGGCGTAATAGTCGTCATCACCAAGCTTGAAAACCCGATGTTTGCCCTGCCAGGGGTCCCTGTATACCTCGTTGCCATCGGGCGAAGAATCGGACTCCAGGACATCCTCCGGGGTCGCGTCCCAGATTGACATGACCTGTTTCTGCCGGGCCAGAGCTGTTTCTGCAAAGTGCTGCTCATTGAAAATGTCAGTTTGCAAATACCGGTCCCAGAACGAGGAACCTACTGTCGCATAAGGTTTGCCAACCGGGGCAGATGCGCTGCCTGACGGAATCTGCACATCCATAGGAGAGCCGCCCTGCAAGCCGGGCGACGCCATCAGCGTCCATTTCCCTTCGGCGTTCAGACGAACCGGCTTGCTGCCGATGAACGCAAACGGGTTATCAGGATTGACGACCATCCAGCACTGCTGTTGCTCATTGAACATTACGCGATAAGGCAAGTGCGCCAGCTTGATCCAGGTTTCGCCGTTACCCAGCGTGTAGACGCCGCGCAACCTGCCCTCTTCGGCTGAGGGCGTGAGGGTGTCGAGCAGCAGGTTGCCTTCCATGTTATCCAGCGGGTCGGCAAGCACGCTGCCGCCCTCCAGGGCCTCACTGGAGATCGATGCGACGTCCGTTGTCGTTACCTGTAAAGGCTGGGGAGCGACACGTATGGACATCAGCAGAGGAAGATTGAAGAGTAGATAAAGCGTGTTGAGAATCGCGCCCAGCACACCAGCCTTGCGTTGCGCAGGGGTTTTGCCATTGACCGCCTGATCAATATTCAACCCGGTATTGGCAAGACTTGCCCCGACAAGCGTCAAAGCAACCGGCCAGCTCAGCGGCGCAAGCCCGCCAAACGCCCGCAGGAATGCGCTCAGATAGCCGATCCATATCTGCTTGAGCAGGTCGGTATTGGACGTCAGGATCTCGCGTGCATCGGCGCTCATTGCCTGCCGGGCAACGTCACGCAGGTAAACAAAGGGATCACCTGCAATAGGCGCTTGCGACTGGTTGATGAGTCGAACGTCAGCACGCCAATCGTGCGCGAGCAAATCGCTCACCGCGCGCGCAAACCTGGCGCCATCTTGTGTCCGGGACGCCTCACCACGCAGGAAATGGCCTGTCATCGCCTTGGCTGCCTGCTCGCCCATGAACTGTTCCTTGAGCCAGTGGTACAAGGCGCGCTCGCTGTCGAACGCCATAAAAGGCTGTTCGGCATCAGGCCAGTAAATCACCTCCCGCCCACCGGCAATGACGATACGCAGCAGGTCATGGGCCTTGATGCCGTCGATATCCAGCGTATGTACCGACACACCGGGCGGCAACGGCAGCGGCTCCTGCAACGCTTTCAGCGTAGGCGTTTGCAATGGATCGGCAATAACGACGCGGGTGACCTGTTTGAAGTCGTCGGGTGACAGTTGGCCCTTGCGCAGGCAATGGCCGGCGGCAACCAGATATTGCGCCTTGGCCAGAATGCAAAAGTTGTCACTGTGAATGTTCCAGAAACGCTCCATTCGGCGGCTGTACAACGAACTGAAATCAAGCGTCCACATGTCGTTGAGCACATCCTGAGGCAGCATGGGCACCTCATTGCGCTCGTCGAAAAACCCGTGGTCCGGGCCATCGGTATAAAAACCACCGTACAGGGAGAGCTCATCGCTGGCTTCCTGGTCGTGGGCGCTGAAGTGCTTCATGAGCAGCTCGATCAAGGTCATCGACTGCACAGGCTTTCCGGAATGCTGCCAGCCGGTGAAGGTACGCGGGCTGCTGCTGGCGGAACCGAAACGATGCCAGTACACCTGTTCAGGATTGAACATCCTGTGGGTGTGTTGAAGAATGATCTTGCTGGCTGCGATATAGGCCAGATCGTGCAGATCGGGATAGTCGAGAACAAACTGCTGCGCACGTTCGCGCAGCAGTTGCTGATCGGTTTTGGAGGCTTGCGAGGGTGGGGGTGACATAACGTCTTCCTGTGTGAGAGAAGTCATGCACGTAATCACCCATCGCAGTGTTCATGGCACTAACTATCTATGCCGTCACGCGCCTGTCGATGGTTCGGGCTCAGCCACTGGACTGTCCACTGAACGCTACCACTCGTTCGCAGAGCCTGGAGTAATCTTCGCCGTGGCCTTGAAGGGGAAATAGAAGTCCACGGTATCCTTCAGATAGGCCTCGTATATGACGGACAGGACTTGATCAGGCGGAAGATAGGAGCGCGCCAGCAAATCGAAGCAGTCAGGTCGCAGCCTTCGCAAAACATCTGACATCAGCTTGGGGCCGGTCAGGTCCGAAATACGTGTCATATAAGGCGTCATCCTGGCTTTTGATGCGGCTTTCGTGGCGTCGTCGGTACGGTCGATGTAGGGCCTGCGGGTGCTGAAGAACGCTTCGTTGATCTGCTTCTCGCTGTCGAAGCGTACCTTTATCTCCTTGAGCATCTGTTTTAAAACAGGATTGTTCGGGTGACTGCCGAAGTGACTGTTTCCCGGCCCTTTATAACCCAGATGCTCCGCCTGCAGCTCCCTTCCCAGCAGTACGTCATTCGGACCGGCTTTCAATGGAAATTTTGCGAAAGGGACGTTGATCGTGTCGTCGCAATCGACATAGATACCGCCATACTCGTCAATCAGCCGATAGCGCAAAATATCCGAGGCAGCGGCGTAATTACGGTTATCCGAGTGCCTGAAGTAATTGAATGCCTCGCCGTTTTCGCCGCTCAGGAAGTCTGGATAGAACGCTTCTTCCTTGAGGCGCGAAATATGCATTTGCGGCTGTTCAAAAAAGTAATCGAACAACTGCTGGTCAGCTGCCGGGTCATCGATATCTATGTGCAGTTGAAAGCGCAAATCCGGACTGGTGCGCATGTTGCTCAGCATCTTTTCCAGGAGGTCTGCACCCGGCGTTCGTTCCCCCATCCAGATGTGGTGAACGATGCGGCTTATGGGTTTGGCGTCTGCCGGCAGGCTCGGTACACGAGGAAAAGTATAGAACTCGAAACGCTGGCTCTGTGGCAGATTTGCCTCAAGTTTCTGGAATGTGTCTTTGGAACCGCGGTTCCACACCCCGTCGCGATCCAGCCACACCAAGCCGTCCCTGTCAGATGGGTCAGTTCGCCAGCAACGAATATCGGGGTCGTAATAGACATTCGTCTTTTCCCCCCTCACCTGAACGAAATACTTCTCTATGACGGTCCCTCTTGATTGACTCAGTACCTCCTCGATGCTGATACCGTCCATAGGCAATTCGACCTGCAGCTTGGGGGCCCAGCGCTGGACTTCGATTTTCGGCTCGCCGGGCACCACCGGTACTACGACGCTTTCTGCTTCACTGGCAGGCGGCAACTGCGTACCGTCGAAACTTTCCCCGCCGCGCAGCCCCAGCTTGAGGTCCAGGTCCCAGTAGCCGGTGTCGACAATCTTCACATAGGGCCCCCACACACGAGGGTCCGCGGCGGAGCGAATTCGGTACTGTTTCTCCTGCGGCACCCACTCCACCCGGAACGCACGATCATGCAGTTCGATGTAGCGTTTGCCTTCGAGCGGATAGATACCCGCCACTTCGCCCGACGCAAGTCCCGGCAGTTCCTGAGGCGCTTCAAGCGCGCGCAACAGACGGCGCATTTTCTTGTCAAGCGAGCGCAGTGCCGGCGGTTCCGGCCTGAAAACCGGGGCTGGCTCAATATCGATGACAGGGTCGATCTCAGTCGATGACCCTGGCACCTCATAGCCGCCACGCGTCTCGTCAACCAGCCCTGTTTCAACTCCGGCCTCGACCGCCTCACCCTCCTCGCCAAGAATCGGCAGCGCGTTCAAGACGCCGAAGGCAATCCGCCCAAGCCCAGCCTGACGCTCCTCCAGCGTGTGACCATTCACGGCGGCGTCAACACCCAACCCGACCAGCGCGAGAGACAGCCCTGCGACCACCGGCATCAGCTCGGGAAAGACGATGGCAACGCCACCCAGAACGGACACGCATTCGCTCAAACCGCTGCTGGCTTCCTCTTTCCAGTAGTCGCCATGGCTGCGGATTTTTTGCAGCGCATCGATTTCGGACTTTGCCCTGACCCGAGTCTTGAAGTGCGAGAACGGCCAAGGCTGCAGAGGTTCGCCAAACTGCACCAGCTTTCGGGGGTTCCATGCACCCGTCGCGGAGTCCAGCAGCTTCGGGTAGACGGCAAAGCCTTTCAGGGCAGTGGCCACACCGCTGTAGAAAAAGCCATCCAGGTCATCGGCAGCACTGAAGTGCGCCTCCAAAGAACGGCGCTTGCCGGGGTCCCTGCACATCAGCGCGACCCAGTCCTTGAGTTCGTCTGCGTTCTTGAAGGCATGAATGGGTGACGAATTACCGGGTATATAGAGCAGCACGGTCGGCGAATCGGCGCTGCGTATGACCATGATGTCGACGGCACTGTAACCGTGGACCAGCAGCTCGGAAATCGTCACACGGGTGGCAATCGGGGCAGCGACAAAATCGTCGAAACTCAGCGTTTTCCAGCCCTGATCGCCGGGCAGGCCAAGCGCCTCAAGTACCATGGCCTTGTGCTCGGCCTTGAGGGTATTTTCGTCGGCTTGCAGCCAGGCTGCCTTGAACAACCCGGCCTTTAGCATCAGGTTGTAGTCTTCGCCATGCGCGTGCCAGAACTGCTTCAGATAAGCGATATACCCTGATTGCAGATTGTGATCCCAGATGTATTGCTTGAATGCCTCGGCATTGATGCCAAGTTGTGTCGTTGCGTCATAGCGCTGCGGGCTGGTTTTTCGGTAGATGGCCTCGTAAGCAACGCAGTCGGAAGCGAGCAGCTTCTCGTCCACGACCTGGCAGTCGAAACCGCCGTCACTGTGGGGTTGCAAATGCCCGAGATGATCAAACCAGTTGCCATTGCCCTTTTGCTGCCAGTTACGCAGCAGCGCCTGGGTCAGTGTCATCGAGTGAACGACATTGGCGCGGTGAGGTGCGGGGTAGAGCCTCGGATCTTCGATATACAGCGTGGCGATCAGGGTGTCGTCCGGATCAATCTCGACGCCCCACCGCGACTGGCATTCCTGTGCCACATCCCGCGCAGCCAGGGCGGCAGGTGACTGCAGGTTGATCGGGTTGAGCCGGAAGTAATCGCTGACCGAAAAGTCTTCGTCTACCCGTTTCCGGAACGCTGCGTCAGAGTCATCATCGCCAGCCCTGTCGGCATCGTCGAAGTCGTAATGTGCTGCAAACTCATCATCCATGATGAAAACCTTCTTGGTGGTAGGAGCCCCGACAGTAGTGAGCAAGAAGGTCTGGTCTGCGGTATATAGCTATGCGTCAGCCGCTGGATTGCAACCAATCGTGAGCCCGGGAGCGCCGCTCTGGGTCAATCGCCCTGAATTGATCTTTGACAGCCAAGCAATTCAACAGGTTAAATCGCTTGGCATGCGGACTGCATGGTCAGTTTTCGCCCCTCTCGTTGCAATTCAGTTTTCTACGGAGTACCGCCCTTGGACGCCACCACCATCAACAGCCTGTTCCTGATCGGCGCGTTGCTGGTAGCCGCAAGCATCCTGGTCAGTTCTCTTTCGTCGCGCCTGGGCATTCCGATTCTGGTCATTATTCTGGCCGTAGGCATGGTTGCAGGCGTCGATGGCGGCGGGATCATCTTCGACAACTACGCGACCGCCTACCTGGTCGGCAACCTTGCGCTGGCGGTGATCCTGCTCGACGGCGGGCTGCGAACGCGGGTGGCCAGTTTCCGGGTCGCACTGTGGCCGGCCTTGTCGCTGGCGACGGTAGGCGTGCTGATCACCACGGTACTGACCGGCATGATGGCTGCGTGGCTGTTCAATCTCAGCGTTATCCAGGGCCTGTTGATCGGCGCGATCGTCGGCTCCACAGACGCCGCGGCGGTGTTCTCCCTGCTGGGCGGCAAAGGTTTGAACGAGCGCGTTACCGCCAGCCTCGAGATCGAGTCGGGGAGCAACGACCCCATGGCGGTATTCCTGACTGTCACCCTGATCGGCATGCTCGCCAGCGGTCAGACCGGCTTGCACTGGGGACTGCTGGGGCACCTGATCCAGGAATTCGGGATCGGCAGCTTCATCGGTCTGGGCGGCGGCTGGATCCTGCTGCAGCTGGTCAACCGCATCAATCTGGCAGCTGGCCTCTACCCGATTCTGGTGATTGCCGGTGGCCTGGCGATCTTCGCCCTGACCAACGCCATCCACGGCAGCGGTTTTCTCGCGGTCTACCTGTGCGGTCTGGTGCTCGGCAACCGACCGATTCGCAGCCGCCACGGCATCCTGCATATGCTCGACGGCATGGCCTGGCTGGCGCAGATCGGCATGTTTCTGGTACTGGGCCTGCTGGTCACGCCGCACGATCTGCTGCCGATTGCGATACCGGCGCTGGGTCTGGCGCTGTGGATGATTCTGGTGGCACGTCCACTGTCGGTGATGGTCGGCCTGCTGCCGTTCAAGGCCTTCCATGATCGCGAAAAAGCTTTTATCGCCTGGGTCGGCCTGCGTGGCGCGGTGCCGATCATTCTGGCGGTGTTCCCGCTGATGGCCGGGCTGCCCAATGCGCAGCTGTACTTCAACCTGGCGTTCTTTATCGTGCTGGTTTCGCTGTTGCTGCAAGGCACCAGCCTGCCGTGGATGGCCAAACTGCTGAAAGTGACGGTTCCGCCTGACCCCGCGCCGATTTCCCGGGCCGCGCTGGAGGTACACGTCACCAGCGAATGGGAGTTGTTCGTCTACCGCCTGGGCGCTGAAAAGTGGTGCATCGGCGCGGCGCTGCGTGAGCTGAAGATGCCGGAAGGCACGCGTATCGCGGCACTGTTCCGCGGCCAGCAACTGCTCCACCCGTCCGGCAGTACAACCCTGGAAGTCGGTGATCTGCTGTGCGTGATCGGCCACGAACACGACCTTTCAGCGCTGGGCAAATTGTTCAGCCAGGCGCCGCAGCGTGGGCTGGACCTGCGTTTCTTCGGCGACTTCGTGCTCGAAGGCGACGCAAGGCTGGGTGAAGTGGCGGCCCTGTATGGCCTGAAACTCGACGGCATCGACCCTGGAATGCCGCTCAGCCAGTTCATCGTGCAGAAGAACCGTGGCGAACCGGTGGTCGGCGACCAGGTTGAATGGAATGGAACTATTTGGACGGTTGCCGTCATGGACGGGAACAAGATCCAGAAAGTGGGCGTCAAATTCCCCGAAGGAACCCGCCCGGGCCCCGGACTGTTCCTTTAAACTGCCAACCCACACGTATCATCATGCGACCGGTGTCTATGTTTTCCCTGCGTTCCTTTTGTGCTGCCGCACTGTTTGCGCTCTGCCTGTCTTCTTTCCCGGCGCTCGCCGCCGACCCGCCCAGCAGCGCCGCTGTTCAGCAAAGCCTCGACAAGATTGCCGACCGCAAGCTGCCTGATGCCGAGCAAAAGGCACTGCAACAGGTCCTCGAACAGACACTGGCGTTTCTGAACAGCAAGCAGGACAGCGAACAGAAACTCGAAGCGCTCAAACAGCAGCTCGCCCAAGCGCCAAAACAGACTTCGGAAAACCAGCGTGAACTGGCCCGCCTGAAAGAAAGCAAAGTGGTGCCTGTGGCCCAGCGCTATGGCGGCCTCGACGTGCCGCAGCTGGAGCAACTGCTCAGTCAGCGCAGCACCCAGCAAAGTGATCTGCAGAGCGAACTCAACGACGCCAACAGCCTGGCCATTACCGCGCAAACGCGGCCGGAGCGTGCACAGACTGAAATCAGCGCCAACCAGACGCGCATCCAGCAGATCAACGCCATCCTCAAGAATGGCAAGGACAACGGCAAGACCCTGAGCGCCGACCAGCGCAACCTGCTCAATGCAGAGCTGGCCTCGATCAACGCCCTCAACCTGCTGCGCCGCCAGGAACTGGCCGGCAACAGCCAGTTGCAGGACCTGGGCAACAGCCAGCATGACTTGCTGACCGAGAAGGTCGCGCGCCAGGAGCAGGAAATTCAGGACCTGCAGACCCTGATCAACGACAAGCGTCGCGCCCAGTCGCAGAAAACGGTCGCCGACCTGTCCCTGGAAGCGCAGAAGTCCGGCGGCAGCAGCCTGCTGGCGACCGAAAGCGCTGCCAACCTCAAGCTCTCGGACTACCTGTTGCGCGGCACCGACCGCCTCAACGAGCTGACCCAGCAGAACCTCAAGACCAAGCAGCAACTCGACAACCTGACCCAGACCGATCAAGCCCTCAGCGAGCAGATCAACGTGCTGAGCGGCAGCCTGCTGCTGTCCAAGATTCTCTACAAACAGAAACAGGCGTTGCCGCACCTTGAGCTGGACAAGGGTCTGGCCGATGAAATCGCCAACATTCGCCTGTATCAGTTCGACATCAACCAGCAACGCGAACAGATGAGCACGCCGACCGCTTACGTCGAAAAGCTGCTCGCTACCCAGCCGCCTGAAAACGTCACCCCGCAACTACGCCGGACGCTGCTGGACCTGGCCATCACCCGCAGTGACTTGCTGGAGCGCCTCAATCGCGAACTGAGCGCGTTGCTCAACGAATCCATCACCCTGCAACTGAACCAGAAGCAACTGACCAGCACCGCTCAGGGGCTGCGCGCCACACTCGACGAGCAGATGTTCTGGATCCCCAGCAACAAGCCGCTGGACGTGGAATGGTTTCAGAATATCTGGCCGCGCCTGCAAAAGCAGGTCGCCACCCTGCCGTGGACATCCAGCCTCAGCGAACTGTCAGACGGCCTGACCCAGCGGCCGCTGCTGTTCCTGCCCTTGCTGCTGTTGATCGGCATACTGACCTGGCGGCGCAAGGCGCTGTACCAGAAGCTCAATCGCCTGCACGCCGACATCGGTCACTTCAAGCGTGACAGCCAATGGAAGACGCCACTGGCGCTGCTGATCAACGTGCTGCTGGCCATGCCCGTCGCACTGGGGCTGGCGCTGTGCGGTTACGCGCTGCAGATCGACGCCCGCGGTCAAAACGCCAACCTGGGCGAGGCCTTGCTGCAGATCGCCCTGGCCTGGCTGGTGTTCTACACCGCCTATCGCGTGCTTGCGCCGTCTGGCGTTGCGCAGTTGCACTTCCGCTGGGAGACGGCGCAAGTCGAGTTCCTGCGTGGCTGGGTGCGGCGCCTGGGGCTGGTGGTCCTGGCCCTGGTGGCGGTAGTGGCCGTCGCCGAACACCAGCCTGCCGCACTGGCCGACGACGTGCTGGGAATCGGCGTGGTGCTGACCTGTTACGCCCTGATGACCTGGCTGCTTGGCCGCCTGCTGATCTCCAGCCCCACGCATCACAATGCCTCACTGTTCCGCAAAACCGTCGGCGTCTTGTTCACGGCGTTGCCCGTCGCGCTCTTCCTCGCAGTCTGCTTTGGCTACTACTACACCGCGCTCAAGCTCAGCGACCGTCTGATCGACACCCTGTACCTGATGATGATCTGGCTGATGGTCGAGGCGACGTTCGTCCGCGGCCTGAGCGTGGCCGCCCGGCGCCTGGCCTATCAGCGTGCGCTGGCCAAGCGTCAGGCAGCCAGAGAAAACGGCGACAGCGACATTCCGGTCGAAGAACCCAAGCTGGACATCGAACAGGTCAACCAGCAGTCGCTGCGTCTGATCCGTCTGGCCCTGCTGGCCGGTTTCGTCGGTGCGCTGTATCTGGTGTGGGCCGAGCTGATCACGGTGTTCGCCTACCTGGACAACATCATTCTCTACGAATACACCAGCGGCACCGGTGCCAACATGAGCATGGTGCCGATCAGCCTGAGCGATTTCCTCGGTGCGGGGGTGATCATCGTCATCACCTTCGTGCTCGCCGGCAACCTGCCCGGCCTGCTGGAAGTACTCGTGCTGTCACGCATGAACCTCGCGCAGGGCAGTGCCTACGCGACGACCACACTGCTGTCGTACACCATCGCCGGTGTCGGCTTCGTCACCACGTTGTCGACACTGGGCGTGAGCTGGGACAAATTGCAGTGGCTGGTCGCGGCGCTGTCGGTGGGACTGGGCTTCGGCATGCAGGAAATCTTCGCCAACTTCATTTCCGGCATCATGATCCTCTTCGAACGTCCGGTACGGATCGGCGACACCATCACCATCGGTGCCCTGTCGGGGACGGTCAGCAAGATCCGCATCCGCGCCACGACCATCACCGACTTCGACCGCAAGGACATCATCGTCCCGAACAAGACCTTCATCACCGGCCAGCTCATCAACTGGTCGCTGACCGACACCGTCACCCGCGTAACCCTCAAGCTGGGCGTGGATTACGGCTCGGACCTGGACCTGGTGCGCTCCCTGCTGCTGCAAGCCGCCCGGGAAAATCCCCGGGTGCTCAAGGAGCCAGAACCGATCGTCTACTTCCTGAACTTCGGCGAAAGCACCCTCGACCACGAACTGCGCATGCACGTACGCGACCTGGGCGACCGCAACCCGGTACTCGACGAGATCAACCGCTTCATCAATCGCGAGTTCAAGAAGCAGCACATCAACATCTCGTTCCGCCAGATGGAGATCTACCTCAAGAATACCCAGGGCCTGGAATACAAACTGGTGCCCGCCGAACCAAGCGACAAGGGCAATGCGCCGACCGGAAAAACCACCCTGCAGCCGGTGAACACTACCGTAACCCCGGCGACCAAGGATGCGCCCGAGCCGCCTGAGTTGCGGTTGGATTGAGAAGACTGACAGTGTGCGTCAGCCGCCCCCACGCGGCTGACGCACATTAACGATCAAATCAGGCCTCAACCCGCCCAATCACCACCTTCGCCTCCAGATACCCCCCAGGCTCCTTGCTGATCTGCACGGTTCCGGCACACGGCGCCAGTATCGATGTTTCCATCTTCATCGCCTCCATGATCGCGATCACCTGTCCCTTCTCTACCGTCGCACCGTCTTCAACCGCCCAGGCATGCAGGTTGCCCGCGACCGGCGTCAGCACTGCGTGCGGGTCCGGGGTGTCGGCGACTGGCTGGCTGGCGTAAGCCGGGGCGGCAGCGTTCAGGCTCACGCCAGCCAGCAGCGCAGCAGGCAGGCCCAGCTCATGGCGTTTGCCGTCGATTTCAACGAAGGTGCGCAACACGCCGGGATCGACCGGCTCTGCGTTGCGCGGGGCGATGGTGACGTGCTCGGCGAAGTCGGTTTCGATCCAGCGGGTGTGGACAGCGAAGGTATCGGCCGCGGTGAAGTCGGCATGGTCCATGACCGCCCGATGGAACGGCAGCACGGTGGCCACGCCTTCCACCTTGAACTCGGCCAGCGCACGGCGGGCGCGGCTGATGGCCTGTTCGCGGGTGGCGCCGGTGACGATCAGCTTGGCGATCATCGAGTCGAAGTTCGGTGAGACCCGTGAGCCTTCTGCCACGCCGGTGTCCAGACGCACGCCCGGACCGGACGGCGGCTGAAATAAAGTGATAGACCCCGGCGTCGGCAGAAAGCCGTTGCCCGCGTCTTCGGCATTGATGCGGAATTCAAAGCTGTGACCGCGCGGCACAGGCGTGCCATCGAACGACAGCGGCAGGCCGTCGGCGACGCGAAGTTGTTCGATGACCAGGTCCACACCGCTGGTTTCTTCCGTCACCGGGTGTTCGACCTGCAAGCGCGTGTTGACCTCCAGGAACGACAGGGTGCCATCGCCGCTGAGCAGGAACTCCACCGTACCGGCACCGACATAGCCCGCTTCGGCGCAGACCGCGCGGGCCGACTCGTGAATGCGCTGGCGCAGTTCGTCATTCAGATAAGGCGCTGGCGCTTCTTCGATCAGCTTCTGGTTGCGACGCTGCAACGAGCAGTCACGGGTGCCGACCACAACCACCCGGCCATGACGGTCGGCGATGATCTGCGCTTCGATGTGCCGTGGGCGATCCAGGAAGCGCTCGACGAAGCACTCGCCACGACCGAACGCGGTCACCGCCTCACGCACTGCAGATTCGTACAGCTCGCTGACTTCATCGAGCTTCCAGGCGACTTTCAGGCCGCGCCCACCGCCGCCAAAGGCAGCCTTGATGGCAATCGGCAGGCCGTGCTGCTCGGCAAATGTGACCACCTCAGAGGCATCGTTTACCGGGTCTTCCGTACCGGCCACCAGGGGTGCGCCGACTTTCAGGGCGATACGTCGGGCCTGGACCTTGTCGCCCAGTGCGTCGATGGTCGCAGGATCGGGGCCGATCCAGATCAGACCGGCGTCGATCACCGCGCGGGCGAATTCGGCGCGCTCCGAGAGAAAGCCGTAGCCTGGGTGAACCGCGTCGGCACCCGCACGAGCGGCAACCGCCAGCAGCTTTTCGATGTTCAGGTAGGTGTCGGTCGGGCGCTCGCCTTGCAGCCCGTAGGCTTCATCGGCCTGACGCACGTGCAGCGCGTCGATATCGGCATCAGCGTACACCGCCACCGAGGCGACTCCGTAGTCACGGCAGGCACGGGCAATACGAACGGCAATTTCGCCACGATTGGCTATCAGAACCTTTTTCATCTGTTCTTGGTCTCGTCTGAAGTGGCGGGGCGCACTGGCTCGAAGGCGCTCAGCGGGTTGAAACGAATGCGGGCATTGACCGGAATCTGCCCGGCCTTGTCCAGGTGGTAGGTGGCGACTGCGCCGATGACCGGATAACCACCGGTCAACGGGTGATCGGCCAGAAACAGCACCGGCTGGCCACTGGGCGGCACTTGAATGGCGCCGACTGTGGTGCCCTCGCTGGGCAACTCGCCATCGACGGCACGTTGCAGCGATTGCTCGCCCGCCAGGCGAATGCCGATACGGTTGGATTGCGGCGTGACCCGCCAGGTCTGTTGCGCCAGCAGCTGCTGTGCTTCGGCGCTGAACCAGTCACTGCGCGGCCCCATGACCACATCCAGGGTGATGACCTCATCGCTACGCGGCATCTCGAAGGCCGGTTGTTCGGCAGTCGATACTGAAAGGCCGCCGGTTCTGCGCGTGAAGCCCAGCCGGTCACCCGCTGCCAACGCGGCGGGCCCGACCTGGGCCAGCGTGTCGGTGGACAGGCTGCCGAGCACCGGCTCATGAATGAAACCGCCACGAACCGCCAGATAATTGCGCAGGCCGGCAGTCGGGGAACCGATGCTGACCTGATCGCCGTTCTGTAGAGAAAAAGGCGCATAAAGCAGCGGCCGCAATTTTTGCCCTTCGGCGGTCAGCACCTCGACGCTGACCTGAGCCCCGGTAATCGCCACAACGGTCTGCCCCTGACAGGTAAAGGTCAGGCCGCCCATGAGAATTTCCAGGCACGCCGTCGCCGGATCGTTACCCACCGCGCGGTTGGCAGCGCGCAAGGCGCCGCGATCCAGCGCGCCCGATGCGGAAACACCCTGCCCCGCGCGACCGGGACGCCCCAGGTCCTGAAACAGGGTCTGCAGACCTGGCGTCTCGATCTGCAGATAGTCTTCGCTGACCGTCGTCGCCTGCGGCCGGACAGGTGCGGCAACCTGCACACGAGTCTCCGGGAGCGGACCGGCATCCTGGAAACGCACGCGGTAGCCGGGCTGGAGCAAGGCGGGCTCGTCGCGGCCCAGGTCCCACATGGTTGAGGTGGTCACCCCGATGATCTGCCAGCCGCCGGGGCTGGCCTGTGGGTAAATACCACTGAAACCACCGGCCAGTGCCACTGCGCCAGCCGGAATACGCGTGCGCGGCGTGCTGCGCCGTGGCACCACGAACCCGGCGCCGCCGCTGAGGTAGGCAAAACCGGGGGCAAAACCGCAGAACGCAACGTTGTAGTCGCTGCCGGTGTGGCGCCTGATCACTTCCTCGACGCTGATATCCAGCTCGCGGGCGACATCGGCCAGGTCTTCGCCGTTGTAATGCACCGGTATTTCGATCAGCTTGCCCGCCTCGCGCGCCTTGCCACGAATGTCGCGCGAGGCGATCTGTGTGGCCAGTGCTTCGAAACCGATGGCTGACGGACGAAAATGCACCAGCAACGTTCGGGCGGCCGGGACGATTTCCTCCACGCCAGCGATGGGCATCTGCTGTAACGATTCGAACAGGGCCAGGGTCTCGTCCAGATTCGACAGTTCAACCAGGAGTGCATCCAGGTTGGCCGGGTAGAAACGCATGAGCCTCTCCTATACGTGGTAGTAGCTGTCCGGAATATCGGTAATGAACATGTGGCCGGGCGCGTGGGAAATCGCAAATGGCACACGGGACGCCATCACCACTGCCTGCGGGGTCACGCCGCAGGCCCAGAACACCGGAATCTCGCCGGGCCTGATCGTCACCGCATCACCAAAATCAGGGTTCGCTAGGTCGTTGATGCCGAGCAGTTCAGGCTCACCGACGTGTACTGGCGCGCCGTGCACACCGGGATAGCGCCCGGTGATGCGCGCCGCTTCGGCAACCCGGTCCGCCGCGATCGGGCGCATCGACACCACCATGTTGCCCTGCAGGCGCCCGGCCGGGCGGCAGACCCGGTTGCTGCGGTACATCGGCACATTGCAGCCTTCGCTGATGTGGCGCACATCGATGCCGGCGTGCATCAGGTCGGTTTCGAAGGTGAAGCTGCAACCGATCAGAAAGCTGACCAGATCGGTGTGCTGCGCCCAGATGTGGCTCACATCACTCAGTTCTTCGGCCAGTTGCCCATCGCGCCAGACCCGGTACAGCGGCAGGTCGGTGCGCAGATCAGCCTGCTCGGCCAACAGGGTGGTGTGGCTGCCGGCCTCGGTCACATCCAGCACCGGGCAGGCTTGCGGGTTGCGCTGTGCGAACAGCAGAAAGTCATACGCCCATTCACGTGGCAGGGTGATCATGTTGCACTGGGTCAGACCAGGCGCCTCGCCAGCGGTCGGCGCGACGAATCCCTGGCGATAACGGGCACGGGCGGCGCTGGCAGCCTCGCGGGCGAGTTGCAGTGAGTTCATGATCAGCCTCGATTGAATGCGCGGACAGTGACGCCTGCGTCGTGCAGACGGTTTTTCAGGATGCGGGCGATGTTCACCGCGCCCGGGCTGTCGCCATGCACGCAGATCGAATCGGCCTGCAGGCTGATTTCGCGGCCATCTTCAGCCTCGATGACGCCTTCGCGCACCAGGCGCAGCATGCGCTCGGCGATCAGTTCGGCGTCGTGCAGCACCGCACCGGGCCGCGAGCGCGAGACCAGCGTGCCTTGAGCGGTATAGGCGCGGTCGGCGAACGCTTCGGCGACGCAGGAAAGCCCGGCTTCGCGTGCCCAGTCGAGCAGCGGGGAATTAGCCAGGCACACCAGCTTCAACTCGGGATCAATGCGCAGCAGCGCCTGAATGACCGCCGCGGCCTGACGCTGATCACCAGCAATGGTGTTGTACAGCGCGCCGTGGGGTTTGACGTAGCTCACGCTCGTCCCGGCGCTGCGGGCCAGGCCCTGAAGCGCACCGATCTGATAAATGACATCGGCGGTCAGCTGGTCGGACGGGACGTCCATGTTGCGGCGGCCAAACCCTACCAGGTCCGGGTAGGCCACATGCGCGCCGATGGCAACGCCCCGGGCCGCAGCGGCCTCGAGGGTGCGCAGGATCCCGGCCGGGTCACCGGCATGGAAGCCGCAGGCCACGTTGGCGCTGCTGACCACATCGAGAATCGCCTCGTCATCGCCCATGCTCCAGGCGCCGAAGCTTTCACCGAGATCACTGTTGAGGTCTATTGCAGGCATTTTTATTCTCCGAAATCAGGCTGCATTGATGAAGGCAAAGATAGGACCGACTGATTTGAACGCCATGTACCACGACAGCAGACAGGTCAGCACGCCCAGTACCAGCAGCCAGCGCGGGTAGTGGTAGCCGTCCATCATGTCGGACCGGCGCCAGCCGACGTACATGAAAATGCTCAGGCCCAGTGGCAGGATCAAGCCGTTGAAGCCCCCGGCAAAGACCAGCAGCGCAGCCGGTGGTTTGCCCCACATGACGTATACGACCACGGTGATCAGGATAAAGCCGACCGTGGCGAGGTTACGAGCTCGCTCGGTGATGCGCTTGGAAAACACCGTGATGAACGACATCGACGTGTAAGACGCGCCGATCACGCTGCTGATACCGGCCGCCCAGAGCACCAGGCCGAACATGATCAGGCCGAAGTTGCCAGCGGCAGCAGTGAACGCCTGGGCCGCAGGGTTTGCGCCCTTACCGGACACGTCGATGACGACGCCGCTGGCGACCACGCCGAGGATCGCCAGAAAGAGTATGTAACGAACAACCCCGGTGACCAGAATACCGGTGAGCGCCGCCTTGGACACTACATCGATGTTCTCGACCCCGACGGTGCCGCGATCCAGCAAGCGGTGAGCACCGGCGTAAGTGATATAGCCGCCGACCGTGCCGCCGACAATGGTGGTGATGGCCGCGAAATCGACCATGTCCGGCAGGACGGTCTGGCGCAGCGCTTCACCCAGCGGCGGATGCGAGGCAAAGGCGGCGAACAGAATCAGGCAGACCTTCAGGGTGCCCAGCACCATCATGATGCGGTCCATGGCGATGCCGGCGCGGTGCGACGAAAAGATCGCGATGGCGATCAACGCGCTCAAGGCGCCACCCCATTTGGGATCAAGCCCGGTCAACGCGTTCAAGCCCAGGCCCGCACCGGCGATGTTGCCCAGACTGAATACCAGGCCGCCGAAGATGACCAATACCGCGAGCAGATAACCGCTGCCGGGGATCGCTGCGTTGGCGAGGTCGGCCGCGCGCATTCTGGTCAGCGTGACGATGCGCCAGACATTCAGCTGCACCACGAAGTCGATCAGGATCGAAGCCAGGATGCCGAAGGCAAACGCCGCCCCCAGCGTCGCGGTGAACGTGGCTGTCTGGGTCAGAAAGCCAGGGCCGATGGCAGAGGTCGCCATCATGAAGATCGCGGCGATCAATGAGGCGCGGCGCGCCTTGGTGAACTCATTGGCAGTCTGTGTCACGGCGGCATTCCTGAGATGAGAGGTAATCTGCTTGAGCAACGACCATGCCAAAGGTCATTCAAGCGCGCCAAGTTGTAGATACACAAAGATAATATTGTTGAACAATGTAGATGGTGTGGATCAACCATGTGCACCATGTTGTTACGCAGGGACTCAGGTGTGCTACCTGATGAAGCATCTGTTGACCTTCGTCCTTGCCAGCCAATCAGCTGTCGTGGAATATCGACCTGGCTTTTCTTTCTCTGGACCTTTTATGAACGACGCTGCTTCTACCCTCCCTCGCACCCTCGGAGAATCAATCACCACTGAGCTTCGCAGAATGCTGGTCGAGGGCGAGCTGGTGCCTGGTCAGCGCCTCTCGGAAGCCGCTCTGGCCGAGAGTCTGGATATTTCCCGTAATACCCTGAGAGAAGCCTTCAGAGTACTGACCCGCGAAGGACTGCTGACCCACGAGCCCAATCGCGGCGTCACCGTGGCCAAGCCTGATATGGCGTCGATCATCGATATCTACCGAATTCGGCGCTTCATCGAGTGCGGGGCGATTGCCCAGGCTTATCCACAGCATCCCGGTGTGCTGCACATGCGCAATGCGGTCGAGGCAGGCGTGCAGGCGCGTGAAGCGAAGGACTGGATCGCCGTGGGCACCGCCAACATGATGTTTCACAAGGCCATCGTCGAGCTGTCCGACAGCCCGCGACTGGTGGCGTTTTATGCGCAGATATCGGCAGAGTTGCGACTGGCCTTCGGCTTGCTCAACAATCCGGAACTGCTGCATTCGCCTTATCTGGACATGAATGCTGCGGTACTCGGGCGCCTGGACGCGGGCAAGACCGATGAGGCAACGCGCATGCTCGAGGATTATCTGGTGCAATCGGAACGAACGATTCTGGCCGCCTTCGAGCGAAGCCGGAACCGGTAGTCCGGGCGCAGGCCTGATCACCAGAACTACCACCCTGGGACCCGGTCTACGGGTTCTGACCGTTGCAACACGCCCGACGAGCCAGGCAGGCCGCCGCTTCGTTGAAAGCCTGAAATTCCCCTCTGGAGGCGATACGCTTTGAAAGCACTCGACGAACTCATTTTCGACAACCGCTTTGCCCGTCTGGGCGATGCGTTCTCCACTTCCGTGCTGCCTGAGCCCATCGATGCGCCGCAGCTGGTGGTAGCCAGCCAGTCAGCGCTGGCGCTGCTGGACCTGGCGCCTGAGCAGGCCGATCTGCCGCTGTTCGCGGAAATCTTCAGCGGCCACAAACTGTGGTCGGAGGCAGAACCTCGGGCGATGGTGTATTCCGGGCATCAGTTTGGCTCCTACAACCCGCGCCTGGGCGACGGTCGCGGGCTGCTGCTCGGCGAGGTCTACAACGATGCAGGTGAGCACTGGGACCTGCACCTCAAGGGCGCCGGCCGCACGCCGTATTCACGCATGGGGGACGGGCGCGCCGTACTGCGCTCGTCGATCCGCGAGTTTCTGGCCTCCGAAGCCCTGCACGCACTGGGCATCCCCAGCAGCCGCGCGGGGTGTGTGGTCAGCTCCAGCACGCCGGTATGGCGCGAAACCCAGGAGCATGCAGCCATGGTGCTGCGTCTGGCGCAGAGTCATGTGCGCTTCGGCAGCCTGGAATACTTCTTCTACACCAAGCAGCCAGAGCAGTTGAAGACCCTCGCCGAACACGTGCTGACGATGCATTACCCGCACTGCCAGGAGCAGCCGGAGCCGTATCTGGCGATGTTCCGGGAAATCGTCGAGCGCAACGCAGAGCTGATTGCCAAGTGGCAGGCCTACGGCTTCTGCCATGGTGTGATGAACACCGACAACATGTCGATTCTGGGCATTACCTTCGACTTCGGACCATTCGCGTTTCTGGATGATTTCGATGAGCACTTCATCTGCAACCACTCCGACCATGAAGGCCGTTATTCCTTCAGCAATCAGGTGCCTATCGCGCAATGGAACCTCAGCGCACTGGCACAGGCGCTGACCCCTTTCATCAGCGTGGACGCGTTGCGCGAGGCGATCGGTTTGTTCCTGCCGCTGTATCAGGCGCACTACCTGGACCTGATGCGCCGTCGACTGGGCCTGACCGTCGCGAATGAGCAGGACGAACAACTGGTCAGCCAATTGCTGAAATTGATGCAGAACAGTGGCGTGGATTACACCCTGTTCTTCCGTCGCCTGGGTGATCAGCCAGCCGCCGAGGCGTTGCGCACGCTGCGTGACGACTTTGTCGATATCAAGGGCTTCGATGGCTGGGCGCAAGCGTATCAGGCGCGTATTGCCCTTGAGGACAACGGCACCGAGCAGGAGCGTCAGAACCGCATGCATGCGGTCAATCCGCTGTACATCCTGCGCAACTACCTGGCACAGAACGCCATCGCTGCGGCGGAAAAAGGCGACTACGCAGAAGTCCGCCGCCTGCATCAGGTGCTCTGCAACCCCTTCACCGAACAATCCGGCATGCAAGGCTACGCCCAACGCCCGCCGGACTGGGGCAAGCACCTGGAAATCAGCTGTTCGTCGTGAGGCGTTTGACCCCTATCGTGGCCATGCTCCAGCGTAGGCATGCCGTTCTGGACGCTCTCCTGTAACTATCGTGCGGCGCTCCGCGTCGCATGCCGTTCTGGACGCTCCGCGTCCTGTCTTGAGTGTGCGGTGCGGCGCAGATTTGTGACGCGGAGCGTCACGCACGGCATTCCCACGCTGGAGCGTGAGGAACGATAATCCTGTAACTATCGTGCGGCGCTCCGCGTCGCATGCAGTTCTGGACGCTCCGCGTCCTCTTTAACTACGACAGCCCTGCATCCACCAGCCATTGCTCCAGCCCTTCGAGGTCGGGAATACGGGCTATGGTTTCGCCGATCTGTACGGCGGCCAGTTCCAGTTCGGCCAGCGGGACGTCGACGTAGCTCAACTGGCTGTCGACCTTGCACGAGCGCGGGATGCCCTGGGTCAGCAGGGCGATGAACCTGACGTCGTTGCGTCCGCCCAGTGCGTTGAGCACCACGATCCGGGCTCGGCCGCCGACACGTGTGCGGCCTCCGCAGGCGGCTTCGAAGCTGAGCAGCGGCAAGGTCAGTTCGCGCCAGATGATCGGCCCCAGATACCACTCGGGGGCGCCCGGCTCTGCGCTGCAATCCTGGTAATCGATCAACTCTGCGACCGCGACGTTGGGCAGCAGCAGATGCCGGTCACTCAACGGCACCAGCAAGCCGGTCAGGCTGGTCAGACGACTGGTCTGGAACGTGCCTTCAGACATGCGCCTGACTCCAGTAAGCGATGCTCTCCAGCAACACGGTTTCCTGATACGGCTTGCTCAGGTACTCGTTGACGCCTACCGCCATCGCCCGATCGCGATGCTTCTGGCCCGATCGGGAGGTGATCATGATGATGGGCAGGTCCTTGAGCTGTTCGTCCTGGCGGATCTGACTGGCCACTTCAAAGCCGTCCATGCGCGGCATTTCGATATCGAGCAGCATGATGTCGGGGGTGTGCTCCTGCAACAGGGTCATGGCATCAACACCGTCCTTGGCGGTCAGCACGTGCATACCGTGGCGTTCCAGCAGACGGCTGGTAACTTTGCGCACCGTCACCGAATCGTCCACCACCATCACCAGCAACGGTCTGGCGTGCTCGACTTCGTGATAGGCAGGCGCCATAAGCCCTCGGAAAGGCAAGCCCTGCAAGTTACGAATCTGCGCCATCAGATCAAGAATCAGCACCACTTGGCCGTCACCCAGAATGGTCGCACCGGAAATGCCCTGCACCCTGGAGAACTGCGGGCCAAGACTCTTGACCACGATCTCGCGCGAGCCTGCCAGCGCATCGACCTGCACCGCCACCCACTGATCCTGCAGATGCACCAGCAACACCGGCAGCGGCTGCAATTGCCCGGCCAGCCTGGGCGGACTGCTGCCCAGCAACTCGCCCAGATAGCGCAACTCGTAACTGCGCCCGCCATATTGATAGCGCGGCGGGCTGGTCTGGTAATAGCCGTCCAGCTCATTGGCCATGACGCGCACGATGCCATCGACGGTATTGAGCGGCACCGCATACTGTTCTTCGCCGCACGTCACCATCAACGCCCGGTTGACGGACACCGAAATCGGCAGGCGAATACGGAAGCGCGTGCCCTTGCCCGGCACCGAGTCGATGACCATCGAACCGCCCAGTTGCTTGACCTCGGCGTGCACCACATCCATGCCCACGCCACGGCCGGAAATCTGGGTGATGATCTCGCTGGTGGAAAACCCCGCCTGCAGAATGAACGGCAACACTTCATGGTCGGACAGATCGGCATCCGGATGGATCATGCCGCGCTTGATGGCCTTGCGGCGTACGGCAGCGAGGTCGACACCGGAACCGTCATCGCTCAATTCGATGACCATATCGCCGCCTTCGTACATCAGTTCCAGACTGATATGGCCTTGTTCCGGCTTACCGGCGGCGATGCGTTTTTCAGTGCTTTCAAGCCCGTGATCAACGGCGTTGCGCAGCATGTGCTCGAGTGGCGCGACCATTCGTTCCAGCACGTTGCGGTCCATTTCACCGTCGGCGTTGCCCACCTCGAAATGGACCTTCTTGTGCAGTTCCGAGGCCACCTGGCGCACCACGCGACGCAGGCGCGGCACCAGTCGCTCGAACGGCACCATGCGCGTACGCATCAGGCCTTCCTGAAGCTGAGTGTTGACCCTGGCCTGTTGCGACAGCAGCGTTTCCGCGTCGCGGGCGCGCGCGCCGAGGGTTTCCTTGAGGTCCATCAGGTCGGACGCCGATTCGAACAGGGCGCGTGACAACTGCTGCAACTGCGAATGACGGTCCATTTCCAGCGGGTCGAACTCTTCATAGCCCAACCGCTCGGCCTGGACCTGCTCACGGCTGAGAATGCGCCCCTGGGTTTCCATGTCCAGACGACGCAACTGATCGCGCATCCGCTCGATGGTGGTTTCCATCTCTACCAGGGCGATCTGTGAATCAATGATCTGCTGTTCGATACGTCCGCGGAAAATGGAGGTTTCGCCGGCCAGGTTGACCAGGTCTTCCAGTTGCTCGGCAGGCACCTTGACCATTTCCGGGCCACTGCGCTCGACCTCGCCCTCGGCGACCGGGGCCACGGCTACGACAGACTCCGGATGGACTTCCGGGTCCTGCGCAGCCAGCTGTGCGCCCGACGGCTCATCGGTGGCCAGCCTGCGAATGCTCTCGATCAGCAAGGAGGCGTCAGGCAGCGGTTTTTCATTGCGCACGGCATCGAGCATGTCGGCCAGCACATCCTGGCCGCTCTGCAACAGGCCGATCATCAACGGCGCAGGCTGCAGGCTCCCGGCGGAAAGCCCCTCGTAAAGCGTCTCCAGCTCGTGGGCGAGGTCGCCTATCGGAGCAATTTCCACCATCCGCGCGCCGCCCTTGAGGGTGTGCAGGTCGCGCAGCAGGTTTTCGACTTCCAGCATGTTGTGCGGATCAGCCTGCCAGCGGGCCAACGCCGCACCGGAGCTTTCCATGATGTCGAAACCTTCCTCGAGGAAGACTTCACGCAGCTCGGCGTCATGCTCGGGAAGATCTTCATGGGCGGCAGGCGAGGCTTGCACCTCGGGTCCGGCGCTCTCGAGCGTGCGGCAACTGCGCAGCGCTTCGATCAAAGCCGAAGGGTCGCTGAGCGCTTCCTGCCGATACAATTGCTCGAGCAGAATCGCCAGATGGTCGTGGCTCTCGTTCAGCAGCGCAGCCAGCGTCGGCGAATGGTTGAAGCGCCGGTCGATCAAGCCTTCGTAGAGGTTTTCCAGTTCGTGGGCCAGATCGCCCACTTCGGCCACCTCAGCCATCCGCGCACCGCCCTTGAGGGTGTGCAGGTCGCGTTGCAGGGAGGCCAGCGGCGCAGGGTTTTCCGGATCGGCCAGCCAGCGCTGCAACGCCTGACCGGCGCTGTCGAGGATATCGACGGCCTCTTCCAGAAATATCTCGACGATTTCGTCGTCCGGCCCGGCAACTTCAGTGTGTCCGGCCTCGCTGGCCAGTTGCTCGGTGGCGGCGTTGAGCTCGGTAACGCTCAAGGTACGATGGCCGTCGCTCTTGACCAGCCCGGTCGCCGACGGGTCAAGCGCCTGATCCAGCAACTGGTTCAAGGCGCGCACGCATTCGGGACGCGGCTCGACATCCTGGCCGGCCGCCACCTGATCGAGCATGTTGATCAGCGCTTCGTGAGCATTTTCTGCCACATCGAAAAACCGCTCGCTGACCGCCAGACTGCTTTCCTCGACCGCACCGTAGAGGTCGAGCAAGGCTTCGCACAGCTCATCGACCTGCGGCAGGTCGGCCAGGTGCGCGCCATGACCGAGGGTGGTCAGTTCGTCGAGCAGCGCGCTCAGTTCCTGGCGTTCGCCGGGGTGCTGCCGCCAGCGCTGCAGCAGGTTCTCCGCATCCAGCACGATGTCCATGCCCTCGGCCAGAAAACCGGCGAGCAGCGTGGGGTTGCGCTTGATCCGCAGGCCGCTGTCCGACTCGCGCAGCACCACGGTGAGGCGGTCGTTGAGCATCGCCAGGGCGGCCTCGATCAGCGGCGCGGCCCCCGGGATATCGGCCAGCGGCGTGCTGTCCAGTTGTTCGAGGCCCTTGTGCAGCAAGGGTTCGGCGCTGCGCAGCAGGGCAAGTTCCGGTGAGCCGATATCGATGAGGTTGGCCTTGTATTCACGCACCAGCTGATCGAGCGGGCTGGCCAGTTCGGCAATCGGCAGCACTCCGGCCATGTGCGCGCTGCCCTTGAGCGTATGCAGCGCACGCAGCACGGCGTCGCTGATCGCCGGCGACGCTGATTGTTCGGCGTTGTCGAGGAAGCGACCGAGGGTATTCAGATGGCCGAGCGCTTCCTGACGAAAAATCTCCAGCAACTGTGGATCGAGCGGTTCGTCGGCAACAGGCTGGCCTGGCACATGATCATCCGCGGCTGGCAGCATCGGTGGCTCCAGCCCGTTGGCCAACGCATGGGCGCGAGCCGCCAGCAGGTCGACATCATCGCGCTGACACTGTGCACCTTCGGCAAAGTCGCGGATGACCGACGGCAGCAGCGCCTGCACTTCGCTCATCAGTTGCTGCACTTCGAGGCCCGGCAACACGTCGCCTTCCAGCACCCGGTTGAGCAGGTTTTCCACCGCCCAGGCCAGTTCGCTGAGAATCAGCGCACGCACCATCCGGCCGCTGCCCTTGAGGGTATGAAACGCACGACGCACTTCGGTCAGCGCCGTGCTGTCCCAATGGCCGTCGCTGCCGAGCGAGGTGAACCAGCGCGGCAGGTACTCGCGCAGCGCGTCGAGCACCTCGTCGGCCTCTTCGAGAAACACATCGCGCAACTCGTCGTCTACCGCCTCTTCCCCGGCCGAGGGCGGCAACAGGCTGGCGGGGACGTTGCGGGCGGGCGGGTTGACGGCCGAGACCGGGCTGGCGAGGACCTGAGCAATAGTTTGCGTGGGGCTGACCAGCGCCTTGCGGTCATCCAGTTCCAGCAACTCGTCCTGAGTGATGACCTCTTCGAGCAATGGCACGTCGAGGGTGTCCGCAGCGGGCGTATAGCCCAGTCGTGCCAGACTCTGCTGGGCCATGTCGAGCACCTGGTCGCCCGGCGCCTGATGGTCTTCGAGCATGCGCTCCAGGTAATACTCGATGCCGGTGATGGTGTCGGCCAGGCAATCGAGCTGAACCCAGGTGGGACGGGTTTCATCGACCAGCAGGTGTTCCTGAATGTATTCGTTGCAGGCGGCCAGCAGGCTGGCAGCACGGGCCAGCGGGATCATCGCCAGCGCACCACGAACCTGCACGATCAGCGCGCACAGCGGATCGAGGCGCTGTCGGTCCCACGCGCCGTCGATGTAATCGAGGATCACGTCCTTGGCCTGCTGCAACACCGTGCGGGCTTCGCGAATCACCAGTTGATGAATCTGCGTCAGGTCGGTGGTCGGCAGGCGGCTTTCCTCGCGGCTGACCTGCTCGTGACTGCCCGCCATGCCGGCAAGGGTCGATTCGACGTAGAGCAAGGCACCCGCGACATCCATCAGCGCCGCGTCGCTGGGCTCGCGCTGCCCCTGCGCCAGACCGAGGACGACGGAAAGCTGGTCGATGATCACCTTGCGCGGCTGGCCGAAACCCAGCACCGCCAGGGTATCGGCAATCTGCCGCAACGGCGGCAGCAACGCGTTCAGCTCGCTGACATGCTGACGGTCGCCGCGCACGAACACGTCGAGCCGCTCCTTGACCCTGACCAGCCCTTCGCACAAGGCCACGATCACAGAACGCATGGCGTCACGGTCCGGACCGGCCATGCGGGCGCGCTCTTCGTTGACCACGTCGTTGCCGGGCAAGGCGTCGGCCAGCGCGTACTGATCCTTGAGGTCGAGCATCTTCGGCGCCAGGCTGTCGGACTTGGCGATATAGAACAGCAGGCTTTTCAACAGCTCTTCGGGGGCGGGCTGATTGATGCCGGTGACGCCCTGCTCGGCCAGACGCTTGAGTTCCTTGTCGGCGTCCTTCAACAGGCTGCGCAGCGCCGGGCTGTTGGTGAAGTTGCCGTTGAGCATGGTTTCGACCAGTGCCGAGGCGATCCGCCAGAGCGCACCGAGCGGCGCGTCTTCGCACAACTGCTCAAGCCGGGCAAACACCTTGGCCATGTAGCCGAGCTGGGTCTGCACGCCCTGCTCGCGCATCAGGCCGGCCAGCGCCGCCTGCAGGGTCTGGCGCAGTTTGCGCAGCAGGTTGGGCAATTCCGGGGTATTGCGCCGCGCCAGCTCTTGTTCATCAAGCGCCGGCACGACGACCAGTTGCGGGGCGAACAGGCTGGTTTCCGAGAGCAGACTTTCGCCCCGCGCACTGCGCAGGTCATTGAGCAGTGGCAAGACCACCAGCGGCAGGTCGCGGCGCGCGGAATGAATGCGTTCCAGGTAAACCGGCAACTGACTCATGGCCTGAATCAGCAGTTGCTCGGACTCGATCGGATGGCTGACGCGGTTCTGCTGGACCGCCAACGCCAGTTGCTCGATTTCCTCGGCCAGCAACGCGGCGCCATAGAACTCGATCATCTGCAGACTGCCGTGAACCTGATGCACCAGGTTCAGGCACTCGGCCATCGCCGCAGCGTTGGCCGGGTCTTCGATGAACCCGTCCAGCGCCTGACGGGCCTGGCGCAGCGTTTCGGCGATTTCGCCCTTCAGCCATTCAAGAGCTACGTAATCGTGACGATCAGCCATGACGAGTACCGTCCGTTACCCAATCAAGGTTGTTCATGTGCGGTACATCATCCGGCTTTCTTCGATGACGGCAGGGCAAAACCCGATACCGAGCGGCGCATTTCGCTGGCCATTTTCGCCAGGTTGCCGATGCTTTCGGCGGTGGCCGATGTGCCCGAGGTGGTCTGCGAAGTGGTCTGCTGAATGACGGTCATGATCTGCGAAATCTGCCCGGCAGACTCGGCCTGCTGGTGGGCAGCGTCGGTGATACTTTCGATAAGTTCGGCCAGCACCCTGGACACCCCTTCGATTTCCCCCAGCGCCACACCGGCGTCCTGCGCCAGCCGGGCGCCGCGCACCACTTCGCTGGTGGTCTGCTCCATGGAGATAACCGCCTCGTTGGTGTCGTTCTGGATGGCCCGGACCAGCGTTTCGATCTGCTTGGTCGCAGACGACGAACGCTCGGCCAGGCGCTGCACTTCGTCAGCCACCACGGCAAACCCTCGTCCGGCATCACCGGCCATCGACGCCTGAATGGCGGCGTTCAAGGCCAGGATATTGGTCTGGTCGGCAATGTCGTCGATCAGGCTGACGATGTCGCCAATCTCCTGGGAGGACTCGCCCAGACGCTTGATGCGCTTGGAGGTGTCTTGAATCTGCTCGCGAATGTTGTCCATGCCGTGAATGGTGTTTTGCACGACCTCGTTGCCTTTATTGGCAATTGTCACGGAGCGCTCCGCAACGGCCGAGGACTCCGAGGCGTTGGTCGAAACCTGATCGATGGACGCGGCCATGTCGTTGATCGCCGTCGAAGCGGCACTGATCTGCAACGCCTGGTGCTCAGAGGCAGCCGACAATTGCATGGCCGTCGCCTGGGTTTCGGTCACCGCAGCCGCCACTTGCTCGGCGGTCAGGTTGATGGTCACCACCAGCTCGCGCAACTGGTCAATGGAATAATTGATGGAGTCGGCAATCGCCCCGGTGAAGTCCTCGGTCACCGAGGCGGTGACCGTCAGGTCGCCGTCGGCGAGGTTCTCGATCTCGTCCAGCAGGCGCATGATCGCTGTCTGGTTGCGCTCGCTTTTCTGCGCGGTTTCGCGCAGCTGGCGATTGGTCTCGCGCACCATGACCAGACCGATGAGGATGATCGACGCCAGTGCCAGCAAGCCCAGCACATAGCCGCCGACGGTGTTCACGGTGCGGCGCTTGGCGAGGTTTTCCAGGCTGTTGGCGAGTACCGAGGTTTCATCCAGCAGGGTCTGTGAGGTGTTGAAGATGTTGCCCGACGCCTCGCGCACCTGATACAGCTCGGGCGAAGTCTCGAGAATCTCGTCCACCGAGCCTGAGACGAATTCGAACAGTTCGGCGATCTCCGCCAGCCGCGCGCGCGCATCGCGGTCTTCGACCTGGGATATGCGCAGCGTGGCGTTGCCCTCCAGCATGCCGTTGAGCACACGACCGAACTGGCTGGCGTCGCGGCCAAAGGCATCGGCGGCCTGCACAGCCGTTTCATCACCGGCCAGCACGGTATTGACCGAGCCGAGAATCCGTTCTGCGAGCAGCGCTTGGCGCTGCGCAACCACCACCTGTGCGGCAGGAGCACGGCTTTGCAGCAGGCTCTCGACGACTTTTTCGTATTCGGCCTGCAATTGCGGAATGGTTTCGGCCAGCGTTGCCGCCACCTGATGCAACGACAGGACGGTCTGTTCACTGGCCAGAATCACGTCGGTGCTCTTGCGCAGCCCTTCCCAGTCACGTTGCACGGTGCGCAATTCGTCGCGTATCAGCTCGGGTGCCGCAGGCAGGCCGGTGGCCGGGTCGCCTTTTCTCAGGTAGCCCCAGCGCACGTCGAAATCGTTGCGCGCATCGGCCAGCAATTTGAACGCCTGGGTTTTGCCGGCAGCCGCTTCGGTGGCGTTTTTCGCGATGCGTTGCGACAGCACGCGCAGCTCACCGGCATGCCCGATGTACTGTTTGTCGTAGTTGGACTGAGTGTTGAGGTAGGCGAAGTTGGCGAACAGCAACATGATGAAAACGATAAGCGCCACGAACAGCAGAATAATCTGCGTCCGGCTTCTTGCGCCTTCCCTTGACCGGTCTGTACTACTCATTAATCAGGCCCCCGCCTGGATCAATTGTGAAACACACCAGGCCCGACATGCTAGGAAGCCAGGTCCATGAAATCCGCAGACTGCACCAGCGCCCACGGGCTGAAGATCAGCCACGCCTGCTCGCGGATAAACTGCCCGCGCAGGAACGGCACCATACGCTGATCCATGTCCTGCGGGGTCTGGGGTATGAGGCTCAACTGACTGAAACGTTGCATGCCGAACACTTCATCGACCAGCAGACCGGCAAATACATCATGGTGCTCGACCACCAGCACCCGTCGCTGTTTGCGCACCGGCACCAGTTCGTGGCCGAAAAACCCGCACAGATCCATGAGTGGCAACAACCGACCGCGCAAGTTGGCAATACCGGCCACCCAGAACTTCACACCGGGCATTACCGCATGATGGGGTTCGTGAAGGATCTCGGCGATCTCGCCAATCGGCGCGACAAACCGTTGCTCGCCCATACGAAAGCCGATGCCGACCCAGTCCTGCTGATGGGCTTCCTGCAGCGGCAGGCCCGCCGCCAGCGAACGACAGCGTCGATCCATATCCAGAAGCAGTTCAAAAGCGGTGCGCGGCTCGGCCATGGCGATTCCGGCGATCAGCCGGCCAGCACCGCATTCAGGGTTTTCATCAGGGTTTCTTCGTCCACCGGCTTGGTCAGGTAATCCCGCGCGCCCTGGCGTTTGCCCCAGACCTTGTCGGTTTCCTGATCCTTGGTGGTGATCATGATCACCGGAATATTGGTGGTGTCAGGATCCTTGGTCAGCTGGCGTGTGGCCTGAAACCCGTTGAGCCCCGGCATGACGATGTCCATCAGCACGGCATCAGGCTTTTCCTGACGGGCCAGGGCCACGCCATCAGCGCCGTTTTCGGCCTTGAGCACTTCATGACCGTGCTTTTCCAGCATGCCGGTGAGTTTGTACATTTCAGTCGGCGAGTCATCGACGATCAATATTCGAGCCATGGGTGTTCCCCGTCAGATTACGAGCGCGCTACATCAGGCGCGGGCGTCATGATATGTGTTGTTCTGCTGCAACGAAGCCCGGCACATGAGCCTTGATCGCGCTGAGCAGTTCTTCCTTGCTGAAAGGCTTGGTCAAAAACTGATCGGACCCGACAATCCGCCCCTTGGCCTTGTCGAACAGGCCGTCCTTGGAGGACAGCATGATGACCGGCGTCGACTTGAATGCCCGGTTGTTCTTGATCAGCGCGCAGGTCTGATAACCGTCCAGACGCGGCATCATGATATCGACGAATATGATTCGCGGGTGGTTATCGGCAATCTTGGCCAGCGCGTCGAAACCGTCTATCGCAGTGATGACTTCACAGCCTGCGTTCTTGAGCAGTGTTTCGGCGGTGCGGCGGATGGTCTTCGAATCATCGATGACCATGACTTTCAGGGCGGAGGCGTGTTGTTCCATAGCTGCTCTTCCATCGCCGCAGCGAATTTTTGCGCATTCTGCGAGGCACTGGGAGCCTGACCGTATCGCTTCGTTGATCGACTGGGACCGAAGACCGGATGCCGAGCCTTTTTAGCACACTCTCCAGACGCAATCCATAAAGTACACCCTGGTGCATCGCGGCAGGCCTGCCCCTTGACCGGGAGCAATCGGAGCGCCACCCTGATGCCAATTTTACGGCCGTTGCGGCCCTTACCGATCAGAGGATATTGCCCATGAGCGTTCGCCTAGGGATTGTCATGGACCCCATTGAGCGCATTTCCTATAAAAAGGACAGCTCGCTGGCCATGCTGCTTGCCGCCCAGGAACGCGGCTGGTCACTGTTCTATATGGAACAGAAAGACCTGTATCAGAACGCCGGCCAGGCCCGCGCACGCATGAAGCCGCTCAAGGTGTTTGCCGATCCGGCCAAGTGGTTCGAGTTCGAAGCCGAAGTCGACGCAGGTCTCGACGATCTGGACGTGATCCTGATGCGCAAGGATCCGCCGTTCGACATGGAGTTCGTCTACGCCACCTACCTGCTGGAGCAGGCCGAGCGTGCCGGCGTCCTGGTGGTCAACAAGCCGCAGAGCCTGCGCGACTGCAACGAGAAGCTGTTCGCCACGCTGTTTCCGCAGTGCACGCCGCCGACGCTGGTCAGCCGCCGCGCGGACATCATTCGCGAATTCGCCGAACAGCACGGCGACGTGATCCTCAAGCCGCTGGACGGCATGGGCGGCGCATCGATCTTCCGCCATCGTGCGGGCGATCCGAACCTGTCAGTGATCCTCGAAACCCTGACCGCCCACGGCACGCAGCAAATCATGGCACAGGGTTACCTACCCGCCATCAAGGACGGCGACAAGCGCATTCTGATGGTCGATGGCGAACCGGTTCCGTATTGCCTGGCGCGCATCCCGGCAGCCGGCGAAACGCGTGGCAACCTGGCGGCAGGCGGACGTGGCGAGGCCCGTCCATTGAGCGACAAGGACCGCTGGATCGCCGAACAGATCGGCCCGACCCTGCGTGAAAAAGGCCTGCTGTTCGTCGGACTCGACGTGATCGGTGAGCACCTGACCGAAATCAACGTCACCAGCCCGACCTGCATCCGCGAGATCGACAACGCCTTCGGCACCAACATTGGTGGCCTGCTGATGGACGCGATCGAGAAGAAGCTGCAAGCGCGCAAGGGCTGATCTGCCGCTGACGCCGCTGGCCACGGGCAACACCGTGCGCCACGGCGTCGGATCGATTCCCTTCGTCCGATCCGCAGCAGAGCGGCGCGGTACATTGCGTTATCATGCGCCACCTGTAACACGACACGGATTTTGACATGCAGGCTGACGAGATGCTGAACCGCCAATGACATCCATGGCCAACAACGACCTCCCCCTGGAACTCGCCAACGCCGGTGTGCGCCCTGCCGATCGCCTGGGTTTTACCATGATGATCGCGGCGCTGATCCACCTCGCGGTGATCCTTGGCGTGGGGTTCACCTATGTAAAGCCGGAGCAGATCTCGCAGACGCTGGAAATCACCCTGGCCACCTTCAAAAGCGAAGAAAAGCCCAAACAGGCTGACTTTCTGGCGCAAGACGATCAGCAGGGCAGCGGCACCCTGGACAAGGCCGAAACGCTCAAGACCACTGAGCTGGCGCCCTATCAGGACACCAAGGTCAACAAGGTCACCCCGCCGCCAGCCAGCAAGCCGGTGGTCAAACAGGAAGCGCCAAAGACGGCCGTTGCGACCACCGCGCCCAGCCAGCAGAAAACCGTTGCCAAGCGCGATGAGGTCAAGCCCGAGCCCACCACCAAGGCCGCACCGACCTTCGACAGCTCGGAACTGAGCAACGAAATCGCCAGCCTCGAAGCCGAACTGTCGACCGAACAGCAGCTTTACGCCAAGCGCCCGAAGATCCATCGCCTCAATGCGGCCTCGACCATGCGCGACAAAGGTGCCTGGTACAAGGATGACTGGCGCAAGAAGGTCGAGCGGGTCGGAAACCTGAACTATCCTGAGGAAGCACGACGCAAGCAGATCTACGGTAATTTGCGACTTCTTGTGTCAATCAATCGGGACGGCTCGTTGTATGAAGTGCTGGTGCTCGAATCTTCAGGACAGCCTTTGCTGGATCAGGCCGCACAACGAATCGTGCGTCTGGCGGCGCCTTTTGCGCCGTTCACCGGCGATCTGGCGGATATCGATCGACTGGAGATCATTCGCACCTGGAAATTTGCACGCGGAGACAAGCTGTCAAGCAACTGAACTTTTTGCCAGCTGACGCCCGACACCCACACGTGTCAGTTGTCAGCCGGGCAAGGCAACGCCAAACTAGGGCTCATGAAAAAAGTCTCTCCGAGTTATCTCAAGCATCATTTCCTCATCGCCATGCCTCACATGCACGATGAGAACTTTGCTCAGACCTTGACCTACATTGTCGAGCACAACGCCAATGGCGCCATGGGGCTGGTGATCAACCGCCCGCAAAGCCTGACCCTGGCCGATGTGCTCGAACAACTGCGACCGGAACTGCCGGCGCCGAGACACTGCCAGGACATCGTCATTCATACCGGCGGGCCGGTGCAGACCGATCGGGGCTTTGTCCTGCATCCCAGCGGCCAGACCTTTCAGGCAACGGTCAATCTTCCGGGCGGGATTTCCTTGTCGACCTCGCAGGATGTGCTGTTCTCCATCGCCGATGGCTACGGGCCTGATCAAAATGTGATCACTCTGGGCTACGCGGGCTGGGATGCCGGTCAACTGGATGCTGAAATGGCCGACAACGCCTGGCTGACCTGCTCGTTCGACCCGGCCATCCTGTTCGATGTCGACAGCGACCAGCGTCTGGAGGCTGCCGCCAGACGCCTGGGTATCAATCTCAACCTGATCTCGACCCAGGCAGGGCACGCTTGATGGCCGCCTTACGGCTGCTGCTGGGCATTGATTACGGCACCAAACAGATCGGCGTTGCGGTCGGCCAGGCGATTACCGGTCAGGCGCGTGAACTCTGTACGCTCAAGGCGCAGAATGGCGTGCCGGATTGGGACAAGGTCCAGGCGCTGATCAACGAGTGGAAACCTGATGCGATCGTGGTCGGCCTGCCTTTGAACATGGACGGCACGCCCAGCGACATGAGCGCGCGCGCGGAAAAGTTTTCGCGCAAGCTCAACGGACGCTTTGGTGTAACGGTCTACACCCATGATGAACGCCTGACCACCTTCGAAGCCAAGGGCGAGCGCATGGCGCGCGGCGGCCAGAAAGGCAGCTATCGCGACAACCCGGTGGATGCCATTGCCGCTGCACTCTTGCTGCAAGGCTGGCTGGACGAGCACCCCGAACTGTTGAATGTGTGACTTTTTCTGCCTTTATCGCTTCGAGATACCCGGATTCCACGTTATCGCTTGAGCATCGCGCCACGGACCGACGCTGCCCGAGCCTCTAAGGAGCAACCATGAGCCTGCCCGATCCCGCCGAACTGATTCGTCAGATGGCCACTGACCTGAACGCTCACCTGAGCAAGCGCGGCATCAGCGACCCTCGTTTCATCGGCATCCGCACTGGCGGTGTCTGGGTTGCCCAGGCGCTGCTCAAGGCACTGAACAACCCCGCTCCGCTGGGCACCCTGGACGTTTCGTTCTATCGCGATGATTTCAGCCAGAACGGCCTGCATCCGCAAGTGCGCCCTTCTGAACTGCCGTTCGAGATCGAAGGCCAGCACCTGGTGCTGATCGATGACGTGCTGATGAGCGGCCGTACCGTCCGCGCTGCACTCAACGAACTGTTCGATTACGGCCGCCCGGCCAGTGTCACGCTGGTCTGCCTGCTGGACCTGGACGCCGGTGAACTGCCGGTACGTCCGAACGTGGTCGGCGCCACCCTGTCGCTGGCACCGAATGAACGCATCAAGCTGTCCGGCCCCGAGCCGCTGGCGCTCGAACTTCAAGACCTCTCCACCGCCCTTTAAGAGTCCATTGCGATGACGCCTCTCGACGCCAAGCGCCCGCTGCAGCTCAACCACCTGGGCCAGCTGCGCCATTTCCTGTCTCTGGACGGCTTGCCCCGCGAGCTGCTCACCGAAATTCTCGACACCGCCGACTCATTCCTCGAAGTCGGCGCCCGGGCGGTCAAGAAAGTCCCGTTGTTGCGCGGCAAGACGGTGTGCAACGTGTTCTTCGAGAACTCCACGCGCACCCGGACCACCTTTGAACTGGCGGCCCAGCGCCTGTCAGCCGACGTGATCACGCTGAACGTCTCGACCTCGTCCACCAGCAAGGGTGAAACGCTGTTCGACACCCTGCGCAACCTCGAAGCGATGGCCGCCGACATGTTCGTCGTGCGCCACGCGGACTCGGGTGCGGCGCATTTCATTGCCGAGCACGTGTGCCCGGACGTCGCGATCATCAACGGCGGCGACGGCCGCCATGCTCACCCGACCCAGGGCATGCTCGACATGCTGACCATCCGCCGTCACAAGGGCGGTTTCGAGAACCTGTCGGTGGCCATCGTCGGTGACATCCTGCATTCACGGGTGGCACGCTCGAATATGCTGGCGCTGAAGGCGCTGGGCTGCCCGGATATCCGCGTGATCGGGCCGAAAACCCTGCTGCCGGTGGGCGTCGAACAATACGGGGTCAAGGTCTACACCGACCTCAACGAAGGTTTGAAGGACGTGGACGTGGTCATCATGCTGCGTCTGCAGCGTGAGCGCATGACCGGTGGCCTGCTGCCCAGCGAAGGCGAGTTCTACCGCCTGTTCGGCCTGACCACTGCGCGTCTGGAAGCCGCGAAGCCGGATGCGATAGTCATGCACCCCGGCCCGATCAACCGCGGCGTGGAAATCGAATCGGCAGTGGCCGACGGCGCGCATTCGGTGATTCTCAATCAAGTGACTTACGGTATCGCGATCCGCATGGCGGTGCTGTCCATGGCCATGAGCGGACAAAACGCACAACGCCAATTCGAACAGGAGAACGCCCAGTGAAGCTCAGCATCCTCGGCGCTCGCGTCATCGACCCGGTCAGCGGGCTGGATCAAATCACTGACCTGCACCTCGAAGCAGGCAAACTCAGCGCCATCGGTTCGGCCCCGGCGGGTTTCGAGCCCACGCAGACCATCGACGCTACCGGGCTGGTCGCAGCACCGGGCCTGGTCGACCTCAACGTATCCCTGCGCGAGCCTGGCTACAGTCGCAAGGGCAGCATCGCCAGCGAAACCCGCGCGGCGGTGGCAGGCGGCGTGACCAGCCTGTGCTGCCCGCCACGTACCAAACCGGTGCTCGACACCTCGGCGGTGGCCGAGCTGATCCTCGACCGCGCCCGTGAGGCCGGATTCAGCAAGGTGTTCCCCATCGGAGCGCTGAGCAAGGGCCTGGACGGCGAACAGCTGGCAGAGCTGATCGCCCTGCGCGACGCAGGTTGCGTAGCCTTCGGCAACGGTCTGAGCAGCTTCAGCAACACCCGCACGCTGTGCCGGGCGCTGGAATATGCGGCGACCTTTGACCTGACGGTGATTTTCAACTCGCAGGATCGTGATCTGGCCGAAGGCGGTCTGGCGCACGATGGTCCGACGGCCAGCTTCCTGGGCCTGGCGGGCATTCCCGAGACGGCCGAAACCGTGGCGCTGGCTCGCGACCTGTTGCTGGTCGAACAGAGCGGTGTACGCGCGCACTTCAGCCAGCTGACCAGTGCCCGTGGCGCGGCGCTGATCGCCCAGGCGCAGGCACGCGGTCTGCCGGTAACGGCGGATGTCGCGCTGTATCAGTTGATTCTGACTGACGAGGCGCTGATCGACTTCTCCAGCCTCTATCACGTCCAGCCGCCGCTGCGCACCCGCGCTGACCGCGATGGCCTGCGTGAAGCGGTGAAGAGCGGTGTCATCCAGGCGATTTCCAGCCATCACCAGCCGCACGAACGCGATGCCAAGCTGGCACCGTTTGGCGCTACGGAGCCGGGCATCAGCAGCGTGGAACTGCTGCTGCCGCTGGCCATGACGCTGGTGGATGACGGCCTGCTGGACCTGCCGACCCTGATCGCCCGCCTGAGCAGCGGCCCGGCCGCCGCGCTGCGCCTGCCAGCCGGCAAGCTGAGCGCTGGAGCGCCTGCCGACATCGTCCTGTTCGACCCGGCCGCCTCGACGGTTGCCGGCGAGACCTGGCTGTCAAAAGGCGAAAACTGCCCCTTCATCGGCCACTGCCTGCCCGGCTCGGTACGCTACACACTGGTGGATGGACGGATCAGCTACAGCCGCTGAGCCCGCTTCGGGCTCTCGCTCCCGCACAGAGCGCTCATCGTTATACACAAGTCCGCTTTTGATTCTGGCCGAAGGCCGTGGGAGCGAACTTGTTCGCGAAGGGTTTCGACTACCGTGCGACGCTCCGCGTCGGCATGCCGTTCTGGACGCTCTGCGTCCGGTCTTGAGCATGCGGCGCGGCGCAGATTTGTGACGCGGAGCGTCACGACAGGCATTCCTAAGCAGAGCGTGAGGAACGATAGGTGTCCGGGCCGCGCTCTGCGTCAGCCCTTCGTCCCAGCCTCACCCGCGTCGGGCGTTCTTCATCGAGATCTGGTCATTCAACGTCCAGAAGTCATAAAGGATGCCGACCAGAAACAACCCGCCGGTAAACAGGTAGATGATCCCGGTGATCCACTTGCCCTGGTACATGCGGTGCACGCCGAACAGGCCGAGGAAGGTCAGCAGCACCCACGCCACACTGTAGTCGGTCGAGCCGGGGGTAAAGCGCAGGTCGGCGTCACGGTCCATCGACGGGATCAGGAACAGGTCGATCAGCCAGCCAATGCCAAACAGACCGAACGTGAAGAACCAGAGGGTCCCGGTGACCGGTTTGCCGTAGTAGAAGCGATGCGCTCCCAGGAAGCCGAAAATCCACATCAGGTAGCCCATGACCTTGCTGTGTGTGTCTGAACGATAGGCGTTCATTTTTGCCCTCTTTGCGCTGATAGAAAAAAATACATAACAAAATTGTGACTTGGTTTCCCTATTCCGACGTATGGCACATGAGGCGGTTTAATGCCGCCAAGCCCTTGTCGCTAAAGGGATTAGCCCGAAAAAAGAAAGAGTCTGTCGCATAAAACGCAATGATGCCACTGTGATGCGCTCGACAAATGGGGTCAGTTTTTTTGAAAAAGCTGTTATAAAGTTGCGCGCTGACCACCATGAGCCCTGCCGAATGCGTCCTTTTTTCAAGACATGGCTAACCATTTGCCTATTTATGCCTCTGGCCGCCCACGCCACCAATCGTGAGCAACAACTTCCTGCGAGCTTCTCGGGCTACACCGCCAAAAGCCACTCTTCACCGGCACTCGCGACTCGCAATGCCCCCCAGGAAGCCACCACCACCCGAATTCAGTACGGCGCCACCGCTGCCGTCCAGAAGCCGCTTTCACGCAAGAACGCCAAGAAAGTCGCGGCCTTGCAGGCTTCCGCCCCCGCCAAGCAAGGCAGCGCCGTTGTAAAACGCGCCTTGCAGGCTGTGGGCACGCCTTATCGCTGGGGCGGCACCACGCCCGGCAAAGGCCTGGACTGCAGCGGCCTGGTCAAATACGCCTACACGGATGTCCGTGAGGTCGACCTGCCGCGCACCTCCAACGCCATGGCCCAGGGTCATGGTCAGACGGTGGATCGCAAGGACCTGAAACCCGGCGATCTGCTGTTCTTCAACATCAAGAGCCGCAACATCAACCATGTGGCCATTTACCTGGGCGACAACAAGTTCGTTCATGCGCCGCGCCGTGGCAAGGCCGTAACTGTCGATACGCTGAACAAACCGTATTGGAACAGCCACTACAAGATTGCCAAGCGTGTGCTGCCCAAGCAGGCAGGGCAGATGCGTGTGGTTCAGCGCTGATCCTGGCCTGAATCTGCGCTCTGCAGGCTGCATCTGAAAAAGGGGTCTTGAACGCGTTCAAGACCCCTTTTTCGTTCCTGCAGCATCCCTGTGATCAGAAGTTATCCGGCACCTTGGCGCGTTCGCGTGCGCTTTCGCGGGTGATCAGCCCCTTCTTGACCAGATCGGCCAGGCACATGTCCAGCGTCTGCATGCCCATCGAGCCGCCCGTCTGGATCGACGAATACATCTGCGCCACTTTGTCCTCGCGGATCAGGTTACGGATCGCCGGGGTGCCCATCATGATTTCGTGCGCCGCCACGCGTCCGCCGCCGACCTTCTTGAGCAACGCCTGCGAGACCACGGCGTGCAGCGATTCGGAGAGCATCGAGCGAATCATCGATTTTTCCTGAGCCGGAAACACGTCGACGATCCGGTCGATGGTCTTGGCGGCTGACGTGGTGTGCAGCGTACCGAATACCAGGTGGCCGGTTTCAGCAGCGGTCAGCGCTAGGCGGATGGTCTCCAGGTCACGCATTTCACCGACCAGAATCACGTCCGGGTCTTCACGCAACGCCGAGCGCAGCGCCTCCGAGAAGCCCAGCGTGTCGCGGTGAACCTCACGCTGGTTGACCAGGCACTTCTTCGACTCGTGGACGAATTCGATCGGGTCCTCGATGGTCAGAATATGGTGATGCTTATTGTTATTGAGGTAGTCGATCATTGCCGCCAGGGTGGTCGACTTGCCTGAGCCGGTCGGCCCGGTAACCAGAATCAGGCCGCGCGCCACGTCGGTAATCTTGCGAAACACATTGCCCATGCCCAAGTCTTCCATGCTCAGGATTTTCGAGGGAATGGTCCGGAATACCGCGCCAGCACCGCGGTTCTGGTTGAAGGCGTTGACCCGAAACCGCGCCACGCCCGGCACTTCAAAGGAAAAGTCGGTTTCCAGCCGCTCTTCGAAATCCTGCCGTTGCTTGTCGTTCATGATGTCGTAGATCAGCGCCTTGACCTCCTTCGCGTCCAGCGGGGGCAGGTTGATACGCCGCACATCGCCGTCGACGCGGATCATCGGCGGCAGACCTGCAGAGAGGTGCAAGTCCGACGCGCCCTGTTTGGCACTGAAGGCCAACAGCTCGGTAATATCCATACAGCTCCTCAATCACATAGAATGCCGCAGACCTTAGCCTGACTGGCGCAAATCAATGTCCACGATAGCAGCTAACATTTCAACGCTCGAACAGCGAATTCGCGACGCAGCGCTTGCCGCCGAGCGCGATCCGGCGTCCGTCGGCCTGCTGGCGGTGAGTAAAACCAAGCCTGCCAGTGACCTGCGTGAAGCTTACAACGCAGGCTTGCGCGATTTTGGCGAAAATTATTTACAGGAAGCGCTGGGCAAACAGCTCGAACTGAGCGACCTGCCCTTGTGCTGGCACTTCATTGGCCCCATTCAATCGAACAAGACGCGAGCTATCGCCGAGAACTTCGACTGGGTACATTCCGTGGACCGCCTGAAAATCGCGCAACGCCTGTCCGAGCAACGCCCCGAAGCGCTTGAACCGCTGAACATCTGCATTCAGGTGAACGTCAGTGGCGAGGCCAGCAAGTCGGGCTGTACGCCTCAGGACCTGCCTGCGCTGGCCGCTGCCATCATCGCCCTGCCGCGACTCAGGTTGCGCGGCCTGATGGCCATCCCCGAGCCCACAGACGATCCTGCGGCGCAGGACGCATCCTTCGCCGCCGTACGCGCGCTGCAGGAGCAGTTGAACCTGGCGCTCGACACACTTTCCATGGGCATGAGCCACGACCTGGAAGCCGCCATTGCACAAGGCGCAACCTGGGTGCGCATCGGCACCGCTCTTTTTGGCGCCCGCGACTATGGCCAGGCATAAACTCTTCACAAGGACCCCTTCATGAGCAAGACCCGTATTGCCTTCGTCGGTGCCGGTAACATGGCCGCCAGCCTGATCGGCGGCCTGCGCGCCCAGGGCGTGGAGGCGGCACTGATCAGTGCCAGTGCGCCGGGTGCCGAAACCCGCGAACGCATTGCCAACGATCACGGCATCCAGGTATTCGCTGACAACGCTGAAGCCATTAAGGGCGTCGACGTGGTGGTACTGGCAGTCAAGCCGCAGATGATGAAAACCGTCTGTCAGGCCTTGAAGTCCAGTCTCGAACCTCACCAGCTGATTGTTTCGGTCGCGGCCGGCATCACCTGCGCCAGCCTGACTCAATGGCTGGGCGAGCAGCCGGTGGTGCGCTGCATGCCCAATACGCCCTCGCTGCTGCGTCAGGGTGCCAGCGGGCTGTACGCGACCGACAACGTCACGCCCGAGCAGCGTGAGCAGGCCGAGGCGTTGCTGGCCGCGGTAGGCATCGCGGTCTGGGTCGAGCAGGAAAAACACATGGACGCTGTCACGGCCGTTTCCGGCAGTGGCCCGGCGTATTTCTTTCTGATGATGGAAGCGATGACAGCGGCAGGCGTAAAACTGGGTCTGCCGGAGGACATCGCTAAAAAGCTGACCCTGCAGACAGCGCTGGGCTCGGCCCTGATCGCGACTGGCAGTGATGCAGGCGCGGGCGAACTGCGTCGTCGCGTCACTTCGCCGGGCGGGACCACCGAGGCGGCTATCAAGGCATTTCAGGCGGGCGGCTTCGAGGCACTCGTGGAAACGGCACTGACCGCCGCAGACCATCGTGCAGCCGAGCTGGCTGAACAACTGGGCAAATAATTTTCGGGTTTTCTGGAGCAGATCGATGATCGGATTGAACACCGCTGCAATTTACGTCCTGCAGACGCTTGGCAGTCTTTACCTGCTGATCGTACTGTTGCGCTTTGTCCTGCAACTGGTACGGGCCAACTTCTACAACCCGCTATGCCAGTTCATCGTGCGCGCCACCCAGCCGCTGCTCAAGCCGCTGCGGCGCATCATCCCCAGCCTGTTCGGGCTGGACATGTCGTCGCTGGTGCTGGCGATCATCGTGCAGATGATCCTGATGGCCCTGACCCTGCTGCTGATGTTCGGCACCACGGGCGACCCGCTGCACCTGCTGCTGTGGTCGATCATCGGCGTGACCGCGCTGTTCCTGAAGATCTTCTTCTTTGCCCTGATCATCAGCGTGATTCTGTCGTGGGTCGCACCGGGCAGCCACAACCCCGGCGCGGAACTGGTCAACCAGATCTGCGAACCGGCACTGGCACCGTTCCGCAAGATCGTCCCGAATCTGGGCGGCCTGGACATCTCGCCGATCCTCGCATTCCTGGTGCTCAAACTGCTGGACATGCTGGTCATCAACAACCTCGCCGCTATGAGCAACATGCCGGATGTGCTGCGGTTGTTGATGTAAGCACTCTTGTTCCAACGTTCCAATGCTCGACGTTACACACAAGTCCGCTTTTGATTCTGGCCGTAGGCCGTAGGAGCGAACTTGTTCGCGAAGGGGTAGGTACATCCAAAGAGGATATATCGACCCAAGCAACGCCTTCGCGAACAAGTTCGCTCCTACAACAGCCTTAACTATCGTGCCGTTGATTTGCGTCTCACAATATCCCTTATTGCCGCTGCACCCCGCGGTCTTTAGACTTACGCCTCATTTATGCGAGAGCAGGGTCGATGCCCACGGTATTCCCTCACGATTCTGTCGGACTGGTCACGCCGCAAACGGCGCATTTCAGCGAGCCTCTGGCGCTGGCCTGCGGGCGTTCGTTGCCAGCCTATGACCTGATTTACGAAACCTACGGTCAACTCAACGCCGCACGCAGCAATGCCGTGCTGATCTGTCATGCGCTGTCCGGGCATCACCATGCCGCAGGCTTCCACAGCGCTGACGACCGCAAACCCGGTTGGTGGGACAGCTGTATCGGTCCCGGCAAGCCGATCGACACCACTAAGTTCTTCGTCGTCAGCCTCAACAATCTGGGCGGTTGCAACGGCTCGACCGGGCCGAGCAGCATTGACCCGGACACCGGCAAGCCGTTCGGCGCCAATTTCCCGGTGGTGACCGTGGAAGACTGGGTCAACAGCCAGTCCCGGCTGGCCGATCTGCTCGGCATCGACACCTGGGCTGCGGTGATTGGCGGCAGCCTGGGCGGCATGCAGGCGCTGCAATGGACCATCAGTTATCCGAACCGCGTACGCCATTGCCTGGCAATCGCCTCGGCGCCCAAGCTGTCGGCACAGAACATCGCGTTCAACGAGGTGGCCCGCCAGGCCATTCTCACCGACCCGGAATTTCACGGAGGCTCGTTCCAGGAACGCGGCGTGATTCCCAAGCGCGGCCTGATGCTGGCGCGAATGGTCGGGCACATCACCTACCTGTCGGATGACTCGATGGGCGAGAAATTCGGCCGTGGCCTGAAGAGCGAAAAACTCAACTACGACTTTCACAGCGTCGAGTTCCAGGTCGAAAGCTACCTGCGCTATCAGGGCGAAGAGTTTTCCGGGCGTTTCGACGCCAATACCTACCTGTTGATGACCAAGGCACTGGATTACTTCGACCCTGCGGCGAACTTCAACGACGACCTGGCCAAAACCTTCGCCAACGCCACCGCCAGGTTCTGCGTGATGTCGTTCACCACCGACTGGCGCTTCTCGCCGGCCCGCTCGCGGGAACTGGTGGACGCGCTGATGGCCGCGCGCAAGGACGTCTGCTACCTGGAAATCGATGCACCGCAGGGCCACGACGCCTTTCTGATCCCGATTCCGCGCTACTTGCAGGCTTTCGGTAATTACATGAACCGAATTTCGTTGTGAGGACGCCATGAGAGCCGATCTGGAAATCATTCAGGAATGGATTCCCGCGGGCAGCCGCGTGCTCGACCTGGGCTGCGGTGACGGCGAATTGCTGACCTGGCTGCGTGACCACAAGCAGGTCACCGGCTACGGGCTGGAAAACGACGCGGCCAACATTGCCGAGTGTGTTGCCAAGGGCATCAACGTTATCGAGCAGGACCTCGACAAGGGGCTGGGCAACTTTGCCAGCAACAGCTTCGATGTCGTGGTCATGACTCAGGCCCTGCAGGCGGTGCATTACCCGGACCGCATCCTCGACGAGATGCTGCGCGTCGGTCGCCAGTGCATCATCACCTTTCCGAATTTCGGTCACTGGCGCTGCCGCTGGTATCTGGCGAGCAAGGGCCGCATGCCGGTGTCCGAATTCCTGCCGTATACCTGGTACAACACGCCGAACATTCACTTCTGCACCTTCGGCGACTTCGAAGAGCTGTGCCGCGAGCGCGATGCGCAGGTGCTCGACAGGCTGGCGGTCGATCAGCAGCACCGTCACGGCTGGGCCAGCAAACTCTGGCCTAATCTGCTCGGCGAGATCGGCATCTATCGCGTCACAAGCCCCGGGCTGACGGACCACAGGATTGCCGTTTAATCGACCGTTTCCAAGCACCACGACAGGCCAACCATGAACCTCACACAACTCGTACTGGCCAGCCACAATGGCGGCAAACTCAAGGAACTCCAGGCCATGCTCGGCGACAGCGTAACGCTGCGCTCGGTCAGCGAGTTCAGTCTGGTGGAGCCGGAAGAAACCGGCCTGTCCTTCGTCGAGAATGCGATCCTCAAGGCACGCAACGCCGCGCGCCTGTCCGGCCTGCCTGCGCTGGCCGACGACTCGGGGCTGGCAGTGGACTTTCTCGGCGGTGCGCCGGGTATCTATTCAGCACGCTACGCCGATGGCCAGGGCGATGCCGCCAACAACGCCAAGCTGCTGGAGGCGCTTAAAGACGTGCCGGACGAACAGCGTGGTGCGCAGTTCGTGTGCGTATTGGCACTGGTACGCCACGCCGACGACCCATTGCCGATCCTCTGTGAAGGACTGTGGCACGGGCGCATCCTGCACGCCGCCAGCGGCGAACACGGCTTCGGCTATGACCCGCTGTTCTGGGTGCCGGAGCGCAACTGCTCGAGCGCCGAACTGGGCCCGACCGAGAAGAACCAGCTCAGCCACCGCGCCCGCGCGATGGTCCTGTTGCGGCAACGCCTGGGTCTGCAATGACCCACGATTCGCCTGCGCAGCCGCTGTTTCTCGGCGAGAGCGGCTTCTCGTCAGAGAGCCCGCGCCCTGCGCTGCCGCACCTGCCGCCGTTGTCGCTATACATCCATATTCCGTGGTGCGTGCGCAAATGCCCGTACTGCGACTTCAACTCGCACACCGCCAGCCCGGTGCTGCCGGAACAGGAATATGTCGACGCCCTGCTCGCCGACCTCGACCTTGACCTGCCGCACGTCTACGGCCGCGAGCTGCAATCGATCTTCTTTGGTGGCGGTACGCCGAGCCTGTTCAGCGCCGATGCGCTGGGGCGCCTGCTGCAAGGCGTCGAACAGCGCATCCGCTTTGCCAGCGACATCGAGATCACCCTGGAAGCCAACCCCGGCACCTTCGAACAGGCCAAGTTCAGCGCCTATCGCGGCCTGGGCATCAATCGGTTGTCGATCGGCATTCAGAGCTTTCAGGAATCCAAACTCAAGGCGCTGGGCCGCATTCACAACGGCGACGAAGCGATTCGCGCCGCCGACATGGCGCGCCGGGCCGGTTTCGACAACTTCAACCTGGACCTGATGCACGGCCTGCCGGATCAATCCCAGGACGAAGCACTGGCCGATCTGCGCCAGGCCATTGCCCTCGCGCCGACCCACCTGTCCTGGTATCAACTGACCCTGGAGCCCAACACGGTGTTCTGGAATCAGCCACCGGTGCTGCCCGAAGACGACATTCTCTGGGACATTCAGGAAACCGGACAGCAGTTGCTGGCCACTCATGGCTACGCGCAGTACGAAGTGTCGGCTTATGCACAGCCCGGGAAACCGGCGCGGCATAACCTCAACTATTGGGCGTTCGGTGATTTCATCGGCATCGGCGCAGGCGCACACGGCAAGCTGAGCCACCCGGACGGGCGCATTGTCCGTACTTGGAAAACACGGCTGCCCAAGGATTACCTGAACCCGGACAAGCCGTTTCAGGCCGGTTCCAAGCTGTTGCCGCTCGATGAATTGCCGTTCGAATTCCTGATGAACGCACTGCGACTGACAAATGGTGTGGACGCTGCGTTATTTCGCGAAAGAACCGGTCTAAGCCTCGATTCGCTGGCCGAGGCGCGTCGACAGGCTGAACAAAAGGGCTTGCTGCACCAGGACCCGACACGCCTGATCGCCACGCCACAAGGCCAGCTGTTCCTCAATGACCTGCTGCAATACTTTCTGATCTAAGGACCCTGCATGGATTTCGTACTCGACTTGCTCGCCACCGTTTCGCGCTGGAGTCGCAGCAATCTCTCGGAAATCGCGCTCGCGCTGGTGGGCTGCCTGCTGGTGCTGTTCGGCTCGGACATCAAAGGCTGGCTGGAACAGCGAATCAGCGGCATTACCGGCGCCCTGCGCATCCCGCTCATCGCCCTGCTGTGCGCCGTGGGCAGCGGCGCGGCGCTGATCTACGCCACACCGTGGGTAGTGCGCGGCCTCAGCCAGTTCAACAACTACAGCCTGGCACCGGTGCTGCTGGTGGTGCTGGTGCTGATCGGGGTGATTGCGGACCGCAAGTAAGCGCTGCTTTTTCAAACGCAGCAAAAAGCCCGGCATCTCTGCCGGGCTTTTGCTTTTACCTTCTACCGATGCGGATCAAGGTACCAGCTTGTCCAGCAACGCCTTGTCACGCACCGCGCCCTTGTCGGCGCTGGTCGCCAGCAGGGCGTAGGCCTTGAGGGCGGTGGTCACTTTGCGCGGACGCGACTCGACAGGCTTCCAGCCTTTCTTGTCCTGTTCGGCGCGACGCTCGGCCATCTCGGCATCGTCGATCAGCAGGTTGATCGAGCGATTGGGGATGTCGATCAGCACCTTGTCACCGTCACGCACCAGACCAATCGCGCCACCTGCCGCCGCTTCCGGCGAGGCGTGGCCGATGGACAGGCCGGACGTACCGCCCGAGAAACGGCCGTCAGTCAGCAGCGCGCAATCCTTGCCCAGCCCCTTGGACTTCAGGTAGGACGTCGGGTAGAGCATTTCCTGCATGCCCGGACCGCCTTTCGGGCCTTCGTAGCGGATAATGACAATGTCGCCCGCTTTGACTTCATCGGCAAGAATCCCGCGCACCGCGCTGTCCTGGCTTTCGAAGATCTTCGCATTGCCTTCGAAGACGTGGATCGACTCGTCGACACCGGCGGTTTTCACCACGCAGCCGTCCAGGGCGATGTTGCCGTACAGCACGGCCAGGCCACCTTCCTGCGAATAGGCGTGCTGGACGCTACGGATGCAGCCGTTTTCACGGTCGTCATCCAGGCTGTCCCAACGGGTCGACTGGCTGAACGCGGTCTGCGTCGGGATGCCCGCCGGGCCTGCCTTGAAGAAGGTGTGCACGGCTTCGTCGTCAGTCTGGGTGATGTCCCATTTGGCGATGCCTTCGGCCAGGGTCTTGCTGTGTACGGTCGGCAGGTCGGTGTGCAGCAGGCCGCCACGCGCCAGCTCGCCGAGGATGCTGAAGATCCCGCCCGCGCGGTGCACGTCTTCCATGTGGTACTTCTGGATGTTCGGCGCGACCTTGCACAGCTGCGGCACCTTGCGCGACAGACGATCGATGTGACGCAGGTCGAAGTCGATCTCGGCTTCCTGAGCCGCCGCCAGCAAGTGCAGGATGGTGTTGGTCGAACCGCCCATGGCGATGTCCAGCGTCATGGCGTTCTCGAACGCCTTGAAGTTGGCGATGTTGCGCGGCAACACCGAATCATCGTTTTCCTTGTAGTACTGACGGCACAGGTCAACGATGGTGCGGCCGGCCTGCAGGAACAGTTGCTCGCGGTCGCTGTGGGTGGCGAGTGCGGAACCGTTGCCCGGCAGGGCCAGGCCCAGCGCTTCGGTCAGGCAGTTCATCGAGTTGGCGGTGAACATGCCGGAACACGACCCGCAGGTCGGACAGGCGCTGCGCTCATACTCGGCGACTTTTTCGTCACTGGCCGTCGAGTCGGCGGCGATGACCATCGCATCGACCAGATCCAGGCCGTGGCTGGCCAGTTTGGTCTTGCCCGCTTCCATCGGCCCGCCGGAGACGAAGATCACCGGAATGTTCAGGCGCAACGACGCCATCAGCATGCCGGGGGTGATCTTGTCGCAGTTGGAAATGCACACGATGGCGTCGGCGCAATGCGCGTTGACCATGTACTCGACCGAGTCGGCAATGATCTCGCGGCTCGGCAGCGAATAGAGCATGCCGTCGTGGCCCATGGCGATGCCGTCGTCGACCGCAATGGTGTTGAATTCCTTGGCCACGCCACCGGCGCGTTCGACTTCACGCGCGACCAGCTGGCCCATGTCCTTGAGGTGGACGTGGCCCGGTACGAACTGGGTGAAGGAGTTGGCAATGGCAATGATCGGTTTCTTGAAGTCTTCGTCCTTCATGCCCGTGGCGCGCCACAGGGCACGGGCGCCGGCCATGTTGCGGCCGTGGGTGGAGGTTTTCGAGCGGTAATCAGGCATTGGAGCACTCCGGCAAAAATAAGGCTGAATCAGGAAGGGAGTGAGCTTCTATTGACGTCGCGGACCAGCGGCAGTGACCGCAGGCAGCGAAGAAACCGAACACCACGGGATCACCGTGTACTCGGCCTGAGCTCATAAACCCGCCGGGGATGACTGGCGATGAATAGCGCCGATTCTACACCGCCGGGTGGTTTGGTGGGGTCCGAATATCGGTCTTGGCACGGCGTTGCAGATCCCGATGGACAAAAGGCTATCAGCCCATCTATCTTCCTCGGCAGGCCGCCTCATGTGGCCACGTCGCTCGGACGGTTCCGGGCGCTTACGTACGCGAGATACTCATGGCAGACCAAGGTTCGCCGCGCCGCTTTGCGCGCATCGATCGACTCCCCCCTTACGTGTTCAACATCACCGCCGAGCTGAAAATGGCTGCCCGTCGTCGCGGTGAGGACATTATCGACCTGAGCATGGGCAACCCCGACGGGGCCACACCGCCGCACATCGTCGACAAGCTGATCACCGTCGCCCAGCGCGAAGACACCCACGGCTACTCCACCTCGCGCGGCATTCCACGCCTGCGCCGGGCGATTTCCAACTGGTACAAGAAGCGCTACGAGGTCGACATCGACCCTGAAAGCGAAGCGATCGTGACCATTGGTTCCAAGGAAGGCCTGGCCCACCTGATGCTCGCCACGCTGGACCAGGGTGACACGGTGCTGGTGCCCAACCCCAGTTACCCGATCCACATCTACGGTGCCGTGATTGCCGGCGCCCAGGTGCGATCGGTGCCGCTGGTGCCAGGCGTGGACTTCTTCGACGAGCTGGAAAAAGCCATTCGCGGCTCGATTCCCAAGCCGAAGATGATGATTCTGGGCTTTCCGTCCAACCCGACTGCGCAATGTGTGGAGCTGGATTTCTTCGAGCGCGTGGTGGCCCTGGCCAAACAGTACGACGTGCTGGTGGTGCATGACCTGGCGTACGCCGACATCGTCTACGATGGCTGGAAAGCCCCGTCGATCATGCAGGTGCCGGGTGCCAAGGACATTGCCGTGGAGTTCTTCACCCTGTCCAAGAGCTACAACATGGCCGGCTGGCGGATTGGTTTCATGGTCGGCAACCCCGAACTGGTGAATGCACTGGCGCGGATCAAGAGTTACCACGACTACGGTACCTTCACGCCACTGCAGGTGGCGGCGATTGCCGCGCTGGAAGGCGATCAGCAATGCGTGCTCGACATTGCCGAGCAGTATCGCCAACGCCGCAACGTACTGGTCAAGGGCTTGCACGAACTGGGCTGGATGGTCGAGAACCCCAAGGCCTCGATGTACGTCTGGGCGAAGATTCCACAGGCCTATGCGCACCTGGGTTCGCTGGAGTTCGCCAAGAAGCTGCTGGCCGAAGCCAAGGTGTGTGTCTCGCCGGGCATCGGTTTCGGCGAGTACGGCGACGACCACGTGCGCTTCGCCCTGATCGAGAACCAGGACCGCATCCGCCAGGCTGTTCGCGGCATCCGCAGCATGTTCAGGGCCGACGACAAGCTCAAGTCCTGAGCCCCCACTGAGACACCGCGCCTGCTGACCGACTGCGCTCGGCAGGCGCGGACTCTGCGGCCGACTGCCTGCCCACACCTGACCGACAGTCGCTTCGGCAATTTTTGATTTCTGCAAATCGCTGCAGACCGGTATGATCGCGCGCCCCGATACACCCGGAAGCCTGACCTGAAATGAAACCCACCTTGATCGCCGCCGCAGAACTCGATCGCATCGACACCTGGGCCAAATACTCCAGCCACATGTGCGGGGGCTGCGTGTCCAGTTGCTGCACGTTGCCGGTAGAAGTGAAGATCAAGGACCTGATCCGCATCGGCATCGTCGATGAGTTCGAACGCGGCGACCCGGCGAAGAACATCGCCAAGCGTCTGCAGAAAGAAGGCATCGTCGAGCGCTACAACCAGAAGTCCGAGATCTTCACCTTGCAGCGCATGAGCAACAACGACTGCCTGTACCTGGACCGCAAAAGCCGCCTGTGCACCATCTATGACAAGCGCCCGGACACCTGCCGCAACCACCCGAAAGTCGGGCCGCGCCCCGGTTATTGCGCGTACAAGCCCAAAGAAGTCGTGCGCCAGGAAAGCGGCTCACTGAGAAACGCCACCAGCGCGCCAGTGCCGAAATTCTGATTCGTGAAAGACGGCGCAGCACGCCGAACATCATGGTTTTCAATCAAGCCCCGCACAGGGGCTTTTTTGTGCGCGATGGAAAAAGCCTATCGATGTTAAATTTTGTGAAAAATAAAAATACTTCACATTATTTACTCATTGATTCACTATCCGATTCACAGATCAGAACAATAACGTCCGAATGTCGGCTTCACAGGCATCGGCACTGACTTCGAGGATTACTGCATGACTGGCAAAAACGTTGGCGTTATCGGCCTGGGTGCGATGGGTCTGGGCATTGCCCGCTCGTTGCTGCGTAGCGGCTTCATTGTGCATGCCTGTGATGTGCGCACCAGCGTGACCGAAGCATTCGCCCAGGAAGGCGGGGTGGCCTGTGATTCCCCGGCCAGCATGGCTGCTGCCTGCGATGTGATCATCACCGTCGTGGTCAACGCCGAGCAGACCGAAACCGTGCTGTTTGGCGAAAACGGTGCCATTGCCGCGCTGCGTCCGGGCTGCCTGGTCATCGGTTGCGCCACCGTCGCGCCCACCTTCGCCGTCGAACTGGGCGAGCGTCTGGCCGCACAGAACCTGCTGTACCTCGATGCGCCGATCTCCGGCGGTGCCGCCAAGGCGGCCGCTGGCCAGATGACCATGATGACCTCCGGCCCGGCCGAGTCCTATGCCAAGGCAGAAGCTATCCTCAACGGCATGGCCGGTAAGGTCTATCGCCTGGGCGACGTCCACGGTCTGGGCTCGAAAGTCAAAATCATCAATCAACTGCTCGCTGGCGTACACATCGCCGCCAGCGCCGAAGCCATGGCTCTGGGCCTGCGCGAAGGTGTCGACGCTGACGCGCTGTATGAAGTGATCACCAACAGTGCGGGTAACTCGTGGATGTTCGAAAACCGCGTGCCGCACATCCTCAATGCCGATTACACGCCGCTGTCGGCCGTGGACATCTTCGTCAAGGACCTCGGCCTGGTGCTGGATACCGCACGCAGCAGCAAATTCCCGCTGCCACTCTCGGCCACCGCGCACCAGATGTTCATGCAGGCATCCAGCGCCGGCTTCGGTCGCGAGGATGACTCGGCCGTGATCAAGATTTTCCCGGGCATCGAGTTGCCGAAAGCCAAGCCAGAAAAAGCCTGAGGAGCGCCTGATGAGCCTGAATAACGCTCGCCCGCTGCTGGGCTGCATTGCCGATGACTTCACCGGCGCCACCGACCTGGCCAACATGCTGGTGCGGGGCGGCATGCGCACCGTGCAGAGCATTGGCATCCCCAGCGCCGAGATGGCGGCCGGTCTGGACGCCGACGCGATTGTCATCGCCCTGAAATCGCGTACCACGCCCAGCGCCGAGGCGGTGGCTGAATCCCTGGCGGCTCTGGAATGGCTGCGCGAGCGCGGCTGCGAGCAGATCTTCTTCAAGTACTGCTCGACCTTCGATTCCACTGCCGCAGGCAACATCGGTCAGGTCAGCGAAGCACTGCTGGAGCAACTGGGCAGCGATTTCACCCTCGCCTGCCCGGCCTTCCCGGAAAACGGCCGCACGATTTTCCGTGGTCACCTGTTCGTGCAGGACCAGTTGCTCAGCGAATCGGGCATGCAGAACCACCCGCTTACGCCCATGACCGACGCCAATCTGGTGCGTGTGCTGCAAGCGCAGACTCGCCACAAGGTCGGCCTGTTGCGCTATGACAGCATTGCCGAGGGCGTCGAAGGCGTGCGCAACAGAATTGCCGAGCTGCGCGCCGAAGGTGTGAGCATGGCGATTGCCGATGCCTTGTCGGATGCGGATCTGTACACACTCGGCGAAGCCTGCGCCGACTTGCCGCTGCTGACCGGTGGCTCGGGGCTGGCGCTGGGCCTGCCGGGCAACTTCCGCAAGGCGGGCAAGCTGCGCGATATTGATGCGGCCAAACAGGTCGCCATCAGTGGCGGCGAAGTGGTACTGGCGGGTAGCGCATCGGTCGCCACCAATGGTCAGGTCGCGGCCTGGCTGGAAGCCGATCGCCCTGCGCTGCGCATCAATCCGCTGGACCTGGCCGCTGGCAAGCCGGTGGTCGAGCAGGCGCTGGCCTTTGCCAGAGACGCCGGGCAGACCGTATTGATCTACGCCACCAGCACTCCGGACGAAGTCAAAGCCGTGCAGCAAGAACTGGGCGTCGAACGCTCCGGCGCCATGGTCGAAGCTGCACTTGGTGAAATCGCCAAAGGGCTGCTGGACGCAGGCGTGCGCCGTTTCGTGGTGGCCGGTGGCGAAACCTCCGGTGCCGTGGTTCAGGCACTGGGCGTGCAGTTGCTGCAAATCGGCGCGCAGATCGACCCGGGCGTTCCCGCCACAGTGAGCAGCGGCGCACAACCGCTGGCCCTGGCCCTCAAATCCGGCAACTTTGGTGCGCGCGACTTCTTCGCCAAGGCGCTCAAGCAACTGGCGGGGGCTGCCTGATGATCGATGAAAACGCACTGCGTCAGGAAATCTGCGACGTCGGCCGTTTGCTGTATGGCCGCGGCTATACGGTGGGCAGCGCCGGCAACATCAGCGCACGACTCGACGACGGCTGGCTGATTACCCCGACCGACGCCTGCCTGGGGCGCATGGACCCGGCCGATATCGCCAAGGTCAATCTGGCCGGTGAATGGGTGTCCGGCAGCAAGCCGTCCAAAACCCTGGCCTTGCACCGCGAGGTCTACGACCGCAATCCGCAGGTCGGTGGCGTGGTGCACACGCACTCGACGCATCTGGTCGCCCTGACCCTGGCCGGGGTGTGGCAGGAAGACGACATTCTGCCGCCGCTGACGCCGTATCAGGTCATGAAGGTCGGGCATATCCCATTGATCCCTTACGAACGTCCGGGCTCGCCGAAAGTCGCCGAGCGCGTGGCGGAACTGGCCAACAGCGTGCGCGGCGTGATGCTGGAGCGCCTCGGCCCGGTGGTCTGGGAAAGCTCGGTGGCCAAGGCCTGCTATGCCCTTGAGGAACTGGAAGAGACTGCCCGTCTGTGGCTGATGAGCACCCCCAAACCTGCCCCGCTGGACCCGGCGGCACTTGAAGAGTTGCGTCAGGTGTTCGGCGCCAGGTGGTAACGAACACACGGTGATCGCGAGGCGCACTGCGCCTCCCGGTCGAAAACAATAACAACAGGAATCGAGAGCATGACTCATCCCTACCCCGCTGTTTCGTTGTCAGTCTTTACCGCCATTGACCGGAGTGCACGGGCATGACGCCGCTCATGTTGATGGTCGTGGCCGGTGCGGGCATCGCACTGCTGTTGTTTTTGGTGCTCAAGTACAAATTTCAGCCGTTTGTCGCCCTGATGCTGGTCAGCATCATCGTGGCGCTGGTCGCCGGTGTTAAACCGGCCGATCTGGTCGCCACCATTGAAGGCGGCATGGGCAAGACGCTCGGCCATATCGCGATCATCATCGCCTTGGGCGCAATGATCGGGCGCATTATCGAGCTGTCCGGCGGGGCCGAAGCACTGGCCAAGACCCTGATCAACCGCTTCGGCAACAAGCGCACGCCTCTGGCGCTGACCGTTGCCGGTTTCATGGTCGGCATTCCGGTGTTCTTCGAGGTCGGCGTGATCATTCTCATGCCGCTGGCCTATGGTGTGGCGCGTGCGGCACGCAAGCCGCTGCTGATTTTCGCGCTGCCGATGTGCGCTGCACTGCTCGCCGTGCACGCGTTTCTGCCGCCGCATCCTGGCGCTGTTGCCGCCGCCAGCCAGTTGGGCGCGGACCTGGGCCGGGTGCTGATGCTGGGCATCCCGATCGTTGCCGTGCTGTGCATGATCGGCTACTTCGTCGCGGGGCGCATGACCCGCAAGACTTACCCGATGACCGATGACATCCGCGCCGAAGTCTATGGTCCGCACGTCACCAACGAAGACCTGGAAGCTTGGGCGCGCAACGATTACTCCGCGGTGCGCGAAGCGAGCGAAACCCGAACAATGGGCGTCGAAGAGCGCGCCAGCAGCTTGGCAAGCAAGCTGCCGCCCGCGCCCGCACCGGGTTTCGGACTGATCATCGCGCTGATCCTGCTACCGATCGTGCTGATTCTGATGGGCACGCTGGCCACCACCATGCTGCCAGCCACGTCCACACTGCGCGCGGTGCTGACCGTACTGGGTGCGCCTCTGGTTGCGCTGCTGATCGATACCCTGCTGTGCGCCTGGCTGCTGGGCTCGCGTCGCGGCTGGAGCCGTACTCAGGTGTCCGACGTGATCGGCTCGGCCTTGCCGGGTGTCGCGATGGTGATCCTGATTGCCGGCGCCGGTGGCGTATTCGGCAAGGTGCTGGTCGACACCGGCATAGGTGCCGTGGTTTCCGAAGCGCTGCGCAACACCGGTCTGCCGGTACTCGCGCTGGGCTTCCTGCTGACCCTGCTGCTGCGTGCCGTTCAGGGCTCGACCACCGTTGCGCTGGTCACCACCGCAGGCATTCTCAGCCCGCTGATCGCCACACTGGACCTGAGCGCCAACCACCTGGCGCTGCTGTGTCTGGCCATGGGCGGTGGCGGCCTGGCCATGTCGCACATCAACGATGCCGGTTACTGGATGTTCACCAAGCTGGCGGGCCTCAACGTCGCCGACGGCTTGCGCACCTGGACCGTACTGGTCACGCTGCTCGGCACACTGGGCTTTGTGATCACCTTGCTGCTTTGGCCATTCGTCTGACCCTTTGAAGACTGGAGTTAACATGCCTCGTTTTGCCGCCAACCTCAGCATGCTGTACCCGCAGCATGATTTTCTTGAGCGCTTTGCCGCAGCCGCTGCCGACGGTTTCGGCGCGGTCGAGTACCTGTTTCCTTATGCTTACACGCCGCAGGAGCTCAAGCAGCGCCTGAGCGACAACGGTCTGGTGCAGGCGCTGTTCAACGCTCCACCGGGCGACTGGGACGCGTGCGAGCGAGGCATTGCCACCCTGCCGGGCCGTGAAGCGGAATTTCGCAGCGGTATCGAGCGGGCACTGGAATATGCGCAGGTGCTGGGCAATGACCGCGTGCATGTCATGGCCGGTCTGCTGCCCAACGAAGGGTTGCGTGAGCGTCATCAGGCGGTCTATCTGGAGAACCTGGCGTTCGCGGCTGAGCAAGCCAAGAGCGCAGGCGTCACGATCCTGATCGAGCCGATCAACACCCGCGACATGCCGGGCTTCTTCCTCAACCGCCAGGATCAGGCGCAGGACATCTGCAAGCTGGTGGGCGCCGACAACCTGAAAGTGCAGTTCGACTGCTACCACTGCCAGATCGTCGAAGGCGACCTGACGACCAAGCTGCGTCGTGACTTTGCAGGCATCGGCCACATCCAGATCGCCGGGGTGCCGGATCGCAACGAACCGGACCTGGGCGAACTGAACTACGAGCACCTGTTCAACGTCATCGACGAACTGGGCTACAGCGGCTGGATCGGTTGCGAATATCGCCCGAAAGGCGATACCAGCGAAGGTCTGGCATGGTTGCGCGCGTTGCAGGCCAAGGGCTGAACCCTGCTTTTATGGATGACGCGGAGCGTCATGAAAGGCATTCCCACGCGGAGCGTGAGGAACGATCATTCTGTAACTGTCGTGCCCAGGCACGGCAGGTTTGCGCAAGAACACTATCGTGCCCATGCTCCGCGTGTTCAGCGACCTGAGCATCAGTCCTCTACGTCGAACTGGTCCTTGATGTAGCGAATTTCAGTCCGGCCATGCGGCACAGGCTGGCCGTCTTCGTCGAGGTTGACGAACACGATCTTCTCGACGGTCAAAATGCTTTTGCGGGTGATCTTGTTGCGCACCTGGCATTTGAGGGTGATCGAGGTGCGGCCGAACTCTGTAGCGGTGATGCCCAGTTCGATGATGTCGCCCTGACGCGAGGCACTGACGAAGTTGATTTCCGAGATGTACTTGGTCACCACCCGCTGATTACCCAGCTGAACAATCGCGTAGATCGCCGCCTCTTCATCGATCCAGCGCAGCAGGCTGCCGCCGAATAACGTGCCGTTGGGGTTGAGGTCTTCGGGCTTTACCCATTTGCGGGTGTGGAAATTCATGGTCACTCCTGAGCGTCTGGCCGATGGATAGCTGCATGATGGCAGAGCCGGCGGCCCGCGCCCATGCCTGGGTCATAGCGACTGTGCATCGACCCTATTACAGACAGATGGCAATTGGACGGCCTTTAAACCGACAGAAAGCCTTGGGTAGAATCGCGAGCACCGCTATACTGCCAAACGTTTCAAAACGGTCATCTACGCTTGATACCGTTCCCGCCACCTGTCCGAGGGGCGCTGCAGCAGGTTTTCCCTGTCAGGCTCGGATGGGGCGTTGTTTGCCAGGACAATCCTCGACCGGCAAACCTTAAACGCACAACGGCGCCCATTCGCATTTTTATGGAATGGAGACTCTCAATGAGTGCTGTAATGACGCCCGCAGAATTCAATGACTACAAGGTTGCCGATATTTCCCTGGCCGCCTGGGGCCGCCGCGAAACCATCATCGCCGAATCCGAAATGCCTGCCCTGATGGGTCTGCGTCGCAAATACGCCGGTGATCAGCCGCTGAAAGGCGCGAAGATTCTCGGCTGCATCCACATGACCATTCAGACCGCCGTACTGATCGAAACCCTGGTTGCCCTGGGTGCCGAAGTTCGCTGGTCGTCGTGCAACATTTTCTCGACTCAGGACCAGGCTGCTGCGGCCATCGCTGCTGCCGGCATTCCTGTGTTCGCCTGGAAAGGCGAAACCGAAGAAGAATACGAGTGGTGCATCGAGCAGACCATCCTCAAGGATGGCCAGCCATGGGACGCCAACATGATCCTCGACGACGGCGGCGACCTGACCGAGATCATCCACAAGAAATACCCGGCGATGCTGGACAAGATCCACGGCGTCACTGAAGAAACCACCACGGGCGTGCACCGCCTGCTGGACATGCTGGCCAAGGGCGAGCTGAAAATCCCGGCCATCAACGTCAACGACTCGGTGACCAAGAGCAAGAACGACAACAAGTACGGCTGCCGTCACAGCCTGAACGACGCCATCAAGCGCGGCACCGACCACTTGCTGTCCGGCAAGCAGGCGCTGGTGATCGGCTACGGCGACGTGGGCAAGGGCTCGGCCCAGTCCCTGCGTCAGGAAGGCATGATCGTCAAAGTGACCGAAGTCGACCCGATCTGCGCCATGCAGGCCTGCATGGACGGTTTCGAGCTGGTCTCGCCGTTCATCGACGGTGAAAACGACGGCACCGAAGCGAGCATCGACAAGGCGCTGCTGGGCAAGATCGACCTGATCGTGACCACCACCGGTAACGTCAACGTTTGCGACTCCAACATGCTCAAGGCGCTGAAAAAGCGTGCTGTGGTGTGCAACATCGGTCACTTCGACAACGAAATCGACACCGCTTTCATGCGCAAGAACTGGGCATGGGAAGAAGTGAAGCCACAGGTTCACAAGATCCACCGTACCGGCCCGGGCTCGTTCGACGCACAGAACGACGACTACCTGATCCTGCTGGCCGAAGGCCGTCTGGTCAACCTGGGTAACGCCACTGGTCACCCAAGCCGCATCATGGATGGCTCGTTCGCCAACCAGGTTCTGGCGCAGATCTTCCTCTTCGAGCAAAAGTACGCCGACCTGGCCCCGGCCAGGAAAGCCGAGCGTCTGACCGTTGAAGTACTGCCGAAGAAACTCGACGAAGAAGTGGCCCTGGAAATGGTCCGCGGCTTCGGTGGCGTTGTGACCAAGCTGACCAAGACCCAGGCCGATTACATCGGCGTGACCGTCGAAGGTCCGTTCAAGCCAGACGCTTATCGCTATTGATAGATAGCTGCAAGCGATAAGCTTCAAGCTGCAAGCAAGTGCATTTCTCTTGTTTGCAGCTTGAGCTTGACGCTCGTTTCTTTATCGTTATTACACAGCCGTGAGCGGTAAGCATGAGGCTGCGGAGCCAGGCATACAGCCCTCTTGCAGCTTGTAGCTTGCAGCTAAAAGCTGGAGGCCTCCTCCCCCATGTCTCAAGAACGCCGCTTCAGCTTCGAGTTCTTTCCTACCAAGACCGACGCTGGACATGAAAAGCTGCTGACCGTTGCTCGTCAGCTCGCTACGTACAACCCCGATTTTTTCTCCTGCACCTATGGTGCCGGTGGCTCGACCCGCGACCGCACGCTCAATACCGTGCTGCAGCTGGAAAACGAGATCAAAGTCCCTGCTGCGCCGCATTTGTCCTGCGTAGGCGACAGCAAGGATGACCTGCGCAACCTGTTGGCGCAGTACAAGGATGCGGGCATCAAACGCATCGTGGCACTGCGCGGCGACCTGCCATCCGGCATGGGCATGGCCAGCGGTGAACTGCGTCACGCCAATGACCTGGTGAGCTTCATTCGCCAGGAAAGCGGCAGCCACTTCCACATCGAAGTCGCCGCCTACCCGGAAATGCATCCGCAGGCGCGCAATTTCGAAGACGACCTCAAGCACTTCGTCAACAAGGCCAATGCCGGCGCCGACAGTGCGATCACTCAGTACTTCTTCAACGCCGACAGCTATTTCAACTTTGTCGAGCGTGTCGAGAAGATGGGCGTCAGCATTCCGATCGTGCCGGGCATCATGCCGATCACCAACTACAGCAAGCTGGCGCGTTTCTCGGATGCCTGCGGTGCGGAAATCCCGCGCTGGATTCGCAAACAGCTGGAAGCCTACGGCGATGACGTGCAAAGCATCCAGGCGTTTGGCGAAGAAGTCATCACGCAGATGTGCGAACGACTGCTGCAAGGTGGCGCTCCCGGCCTGCACTTCTACACCCTGAACCAGGCGGAACCGAGCCTGGCGGTGTGGAACAACCTGCAACTGCCACGCTGAAAACGGCTGCGGCACCGCGATCCGACCGGCAGTTTCCGGGGGATCGCGGCCTCATACACCGTTGGGCAGCAGGAAAGCGGCGTATTGCGCTCGCTCTGTTATACTCCAGCCTTCCCGCCAGGCTTACGCCCGGACGCCCGGTCTTGCAATCGTCATCCGTTCACGCCAACAGCGCAATTTTCATCAAGCGCAGACGTCACGGAATGCACTGAAGACCCGGCAGGACCGGACGGGATCGCGTTGTCTTTACACGCCATTCGCGCCAGGCAAGACATCCCTTGAGCTTAAGCTCCAACAGAACAGGATTACTCATGTCCTTTGCTTCCCTCGGTCTCTCCGAGGCTTTAGTCCGCGCCATCGAGGCAGCCGGCTATACCCAGCCTACCCCCGTGCAACAGCGGGCCATTCCCGCCGTGTTGCAAGGTCGCGACCTGATGGTTGCGGCACAGACCGGTACTGGTAAAACCGGCGGTTTCGCCCTCCCTATTCTGGAGCGGCTGTTTCCCAATGGTGTTCCGGACAAATCCCAGCGTCACGGCCCGCGTCAACCGCGCGTTCTGGTCCTGACCCCGACCCGCGAACTGGCCGCACAGGTGCACGAGAGCTTCAAGCTCTATGCCCGCGACCTGAAGTTCGTCAGCGCCTGCATCTTCGGCGGCGTCGGCATGAACCCGCAGGTTCAGGCCATGTCCCGTGGTGTGGACGTCCTGGTGGCCTGCCCCGGCCGCCTGCTCGACCTGGCCGGCCAAGGCAGTGTCGACCTCTCCCACGTCGAAATCCTGGTGCTCGATGAAGCAGACCGGATGCTCGACATGGGCTTCGTGCATGACGTCAAGAAGGTCCTCGCGCGGCTGCCGGCCAAGCGTCAGAACCTGCTGTTCTCGGCCACCTTCTCCAATGACATCACGTCGTTGGCTGGCAAGCTGCTGCACAACCCCGAGCGCATCGAAGTCACGCCGCCGAACACCACGGTCGAGCGTATCGAGCAACGGGTTTTCCGCCTGGCAGCCAACCACAAGCGTTCGCTGCTGGCGCACCTGATTACCGTCGGTGCCTGGGAACAGGTGCTGGTCTTCACCCGCACCAAGCACGGCGCCAACCGTCTGGCCGAGTACCTGGACAAGCACGGCCTTGCGGCTGTCGCGATCCACGGCAACAAGAGCCAGAACGCCCGTACCAAGGCCCTGGCTGACTTCAAGGCAGGTGATGTACGCATCATGGTCGCGACCGATATCGCCGCACGCGGCCTGGATATCGATCAGTTGCCGCATGTCGTCAACTTCGAGCTGCCCAACGTCGACGAAGACTACGTGCACCGTATCGGTCGTACCGGCCGTGCCGGTCGCTCCGGTGAAGCCATTTCGCTGGTTGCGCCGGACGAAGAGAAGCTGCTCAAAAGCATCGAGCGCATGACCAAGCAGAAGATCGCCGACGGCGACCTGATGGGCTTCGACATCACCGCAGTCGAGGCTGAGAAGCCTGAAGTGCGTGAGCGTCCGGATGTTCGCAACTCGCGTGGCGCACGTCCTGCACGTGGCGATGGCGACAAGAACAACGGTGGTCGTCGCGACAAGGGCAAGGATAAAGGCAAGGAAAAACCTGCCGCTGCCTCCGCCACTGGCGAACGCCCTGCAAGGCAGCCACGCGAAAAAAAACCTCGTGAGGGCACGCCTCGCAGCGAACAGCGTGCATCGCAACCCGCCACACCGCGCCCGGCAGCCGATCGTGCACCGGACGAGTTCCGTGACGACGAAGTAGACAACTTCGGCAACCGCGCTGACTACGTCAGTCCTTATCAGGGCAAAGGCCAGAACCGTGGTCGCCGCCCTGCCGCCGCGCCCGGCGCAGCCGCACCGGCCGCTGGCGGCGCAGCTCGCCCGGCCAACCAGGGTCGACCTGCCGGTGGCGCTCGCAACGGCTCCGGCAGTGGCGCACCAAAGCGCAACGGCTCGGGCTCATCGGCACCACGCTCGCGTGATGGTCAGCCACGTGGCCGTCGTCCGGCACGTGAAGAGCAACCCTTGCCACGTGAAGGTCAGGAGCCGGTCGCACGCGCACCCCGCGACGGCCAGCCTCAGCCGAAGATCGTGCACAAGGAATCCAAGATCGACCGCTTCCCGTCTGCCGAGCAACTGGACCAGTTGCCAAGCCGCCCACGCGGTGAAAAACCGGCCCTGCTGACCCGCAACCGCGACAGCTGACAGCCACGCAACACTGAAAACGCCCCGACTTGCTCGGGGCGTTTTTGTTTGTTGTATCGATGATCGTCGTGCGAGATGATCGCTCCCGCACTCTGCGTATACGTAAATCTGTTTTTGATTCTGGCCGAAGGCCGTAGGAGCGAACTTGTTCGCGAAGGCTTCAGCTCAGACGATGCATTTTCGGTGAATATACAGGCCCTTTCGCGAACAAGTTCGCTCCCACGCCCTGCGGGCAGAAACCTGAAAGCGCCGTCCTCCGAGCTTTTCAGGGCTTGTATATGAAGATAAGCGCTCCGCGTAGTAGCGCAGCCTTGGACGCTCCGCGTTCGATCCTGGGCAGCACCAACAAAAACGCCGACCCAAGGGTCGGCGTTCTGTCGATCAAGCGCGCAATTACTTCTTCTGTACGCCTTCGAAGCTGATGTCCAGATCCAGCGTCTGCGACGTCGGGCCTGGGCCCTTGATGCCGAAGTCGTTCAGGTTCAGCGTCGAAGTACCGTTGAAGCCGGCACGGTAGCCGCCCCATGGATCCTTGCCTTCGCCGTTGAAGGTTGCCTTGATGACGATTGGCTTGGTTACGCCGTGCAGGGTCAGGTCGCCAGTGACGTCAGCCGTTTTCTCGCCAGTCGATTTGACTGCGGTGGAAACGAATTTGGCTTCCGGGTATTTGGCAACGTCCAGGAAATCCTTGCTGGAGATGTGCTTGTCGCGCTCGGCGTGGTTGGTGAACAGGCTGGCGGTTTTCAGCTCGACATTGATCTTGCTGGCTTCAGGCTTGGCAGCATCGAAGCTGAATGTGCCGTCCCAGTCCTTGAAGGTACCGTGGATGAAGCTGTAGCCCAGGTGGCTGATCTTGAAGTCAACGAATGCGTGTTGACCTTCCTTGTCGATAACGTAGTCGGCAGCCATGGCCTGGCCAGCAGACAACAATGCGGTACCCAGAGCCAGAGCGGCGAGAGACTTCTTCAACATGCGTTTATTCCCGTTTTGATTGAACAATCAATTACGACCCAGCATACGCTTGAGGGTCACATCGCGATCGATGAAGTGGTGTTTCAATGCAGCAAGACCATGGAGCCCCGCGAATATCACGATGACCCAGGCCAGATACAGGTGAATCCAGCCAGCCGTTTCTGCCTGATCAGGAAGGCCCGAAACCAGCGCGGGCACATCGAACAGGCCGAATATCGGAATCCCCACGCCGTCGGCGGTGGAGATGAGATACCCGGCGAACATCACGGCAAACAGTGCGACGTACAAAAACAGATGGCCGAATGCGGCACCGATGCGCGTCAACTTACTGTAGCTGGTCAACGGCGGTGGTGGCGGACTGAGCAGGCGCCAGACCACACGGATCAACATGACTGCAAACAACGTGATGCCGATGCTCTTGTGCAGATCAGGGCCCGCCTTGCGCCACGTATCGTAGTAATCCAGCCCGACCATCCACAGCCCCAGCGCAAACATTCCAAACACGACAGCAGCCACACCCCAGTGCAGCACCATGCTGACCAGACCGTAGCGAGAGGATGAATTACGTAGCTGCATTACCAGTACCTTGTCAGAAGTGTTACCAGACTAGCTTTTTATCTATCGAATGAAAGCGCAAAATTTCGCTCGGACATATCGAACAATACGATAGGTCTGGTGGGCAGCTCGTACTTCGATTCTGTTGCTTTCCCCAACATCTGAACCCCTGTTCAGCGGTGTCAGGCTGTCCTCGCTGCAGCAGCATCCCGATAATTGGCCGCCAGTAACACTTTGCAATGACCATCGGCGTTTCGATGCCGATGAACGGCACGCCGAGGCCCGACAAGGTCAACCCACAGGGATAGAACGAATCGAGCGTGCATAAAAAAAGGGATGCGGTATGAACCGCATCCCTTTCAGTCAGCCATCGGCTGGTCAGTTGTTGGCGTCTGCAGGCGCTGCGTCAGCAGGGGTCTTGGCTGGAGCCGGTTTGCTCTGAGCCTTTTTCGCGGCCTCTTTTTTGGCCGCTTCCTTCTTCGCAGCCTCTTTTTTAGCCGCTTCTTTCCTGGCCGCTTCCTTGCTCTGCACTTTCTTCGCAGGCTCAGCCTTGGTCGCTGGCTTCTTCGCTGGCTCGGCTTTTACCGGCGGTTTGGCAGGCTGAACAACCGGCGCAACCACGGGTGCCGGAGCGGCAGCCGGTGCAGGCGCTGGAGCCGGCTCTACCGCTTTCTCAACCGGAGCAGGTGCCGGCGCCGGTTGCTCACCACCGCCGAATATGCGCGAGAAGAAGCCTGGCTTGTCAGCCTGCGGCTTGGCAGGTTCGGCCGGCTTGTCGGAGGAACCGCCGAACAGATTGCTGAAGAAATTACCTTCGGATTTCTGCGCAGCCGGGGCCGGAGCTTTCGGCGGCGCAACCTTGACCGGTTCGAACGACTTGCCAGCGGCCAGATCCTGCACCTGACCGGCTGCACGCTGACCACTGCGCAGGGCGCCTTCCAGGGTGCCGGGGTACAAGGTGTCGGTGTGCTCGCCAGAAAAGGCTACGCGCAGAATCGGCCGCTCCCACAGACGCCAGTACTTGCTGATCTGACCGGGGCCGAACGCCAGGTAAGAACCGCCAGTGGAGGGATCGACGCTGTAGCGGCGGATTTCATAGCCGGTGTACGCACCGCGAGCTTCAGGGTAGAACGCATGCAGACGGATCAACACCTGATCGACCATCTGCTTGTCACCGAAGGCCTGCATGATGCGCGCGTTGTCGCCCGACAGGTTGATCACCACGTTGGCGCCACCTTTAAGCGCCGGCTCTACCCACAACATGCCCAGACCGGTGTTACTGAACACTTCACCGGACATGCGCGCCTTGCTGTCCCAGACTGGGGTCTTGAACTTGAGCATGATCTGGTCGCGCCAGCCGTAGTTGGTGCTCTTGATCGCGCCCATGTGCTGCGCGTCCAGTGCAGGCGTCATCTGGATCTTGCCCAGCGAACGCAACGGCACGGCCATGACTGCGTAGTCGGCTGTGTAGCTGGTCGCGCCAGCCTTGACGGTGACCTTGTCCTTTTCCTGAATGACTGCCGTCACCGGCGAGTTGGTCTTGACGGTCTTGAGTTGCTTGACGAACGCCTGGGTCAGCACCGCGCTGCCACCGGGCAGACGTGCAGCACGCAAGTCACGCTCGTCGACCGAGCGATACACCCGCGATTGCTGGGCGAGGTACAGCAGCGACAGGCGCGAAGGCTCGTCGTAGCGGGTACGGATCTGCTGATTGATCAACTGACGCGCCGTGACAGGCAGGTTCAGGCGGTCCAGCCAGTTGGCGACGTTGATCTGGTCCAGCGCAAACAGCGTGCTGTTGGACGCCGGGTTTTCCGGGTCGTCCACCGAACGCGCGAGGTTATCCAGCGTGTCGTTGTAGCGCTTGATGGCTTCGGCGGTCGCCGGCTGTTTGACAGCCAGGTCAGCCTGGGTGAAGTACACACCGTCGATCAGGTAGCTGGGCGTGCGCACGAATTCAGGCGCAGGCACAGTAGGCAGCTTGAAGCTGTCCAGGTAGCGGTTCAGCACAGGCTGAGCCTTGGTGTTGCCGATCCACTCGCTGGTCGCCAGACCGGAGCGTCCGCCCAGGCTCGGCTTGGCTTCCAGCAGCGTCACCTGCCAGCCTTTGGCCTGCAGTTCATAGGCGGCAGTCAAACCTGCCAGACCACCACCGACGACAATGGCGGTTCGTTGTTTTTCATCGGCGAGCGTCGAAACGCTGACCAACCCTGCCACTATCAGCGCACAGGCGCGCAGCCAACCAGAAAGCATTCGGCGAACTCCAGAAAACATAGGGAAGATAGGGCAAGTCAGCCCGACACATCGACTCGCTGCGCAGGATACGCGAGCCATCAAATAGCCGCCAGCAATGTCCATCGGCCGTTAAAACTGCATCAAAGGTTGTTCCGCAGCCGGGCATTGCATAGGCTTGCGCGATTGTTCGTCCTCGCATCAGGCGAGTCGCTACCCGGAGATTGAAAATGGGCCTCAATGACCAGTGGATGCAACGTGACCTGAAGGTCCTGTGGCACCCCTGCACCCAGATGAAAGACCACGAAAATCTGCCGTTGATACCGATCAAGCGTGGTGAAGGCGTATGGCTTGAAGACTTCGAGGGCAAGCGCTATCTGGACGCTGTCAGCTCCTGGTGGGTCAACGTTTTCGGACACGCCAACCCGCGCATCAATCAGCGCATCAAGGATCAGGTTGACCAGCTGGAGCACGTGATCCTCGCCGGTTTCAGCCATCAGCCAGTGATCGAGCTGTCCGAACGGCTGGTCAAACTCACGCCTGACGGCCTGACCCGCTGCTTCTACGCCGATAACGGCTCGTCGTGCATCGAAGTCGCGCTGAAAATGAGCTTCCACTACTGGCTCAATCGCGGCCAGCCGGACAAGAAACGCTTCGTCACCCTGACCAACAGCTACCACGGCGAGACCATGGCGGCGATGTCGGTCGGTGATGTGCCGCTGTTCACCGAAACCTACAAGGCGCTGCTGCTCGATACCATCAAGGTGCCGAGTCCCGATTGCTACCACCGCCCGGACGGCATGAGCTGGGAAGAGCATTCGCGCAACATGTTCGCCGCCATGGAGCAGACCCTCGCCGAGCACCACGCCAGCGTCGCGGCGGTGATCGTCGAACCGCTGATCCAGGGCGCGGGCGGCATGCGCATGTATCACCCGATCTACCTCAAGCTGCTGCGCGACGCCTGTGATCGCTATGGCGTGCACCTGATCCACGACGAAATCGCTGTCGGTTTCGGCCGTACCGGGACCATGTTCGCCTGCGAACAGGCCGGCATTCGTCCGGATTTCCTGTGCCTGTCCAAGGCGCTGACCGGTGGCTACCTGCCGCTGGCCGCCTGCCTGACCACCGACGATGTGTACGACGCGTTCTACGACGACTACCCGACCCTGCGTGCGTTTCTGCACTCGCACAGCTACACCGGCAACCCGCTGGCCTGTGCGGCGGCGCTGGCGACCCTGGATATCTTCGAGCAGGACAACGTCATCGAGAACAACAAGGCCCTGGCGCAACGCATGGCGACGGCCACTGCGCATCTGGTCGATCACCCGCACGTCGCGGAAGTGCGTCAGACCGGCATGGCCATCGCCATCGAAATGGTTCAGGACAAGGCGACCAAGACCGCCTACCCGTGGCAGGAACGCCGCGGCATGAAGGTCTTCCAGCATGCGCTGGAGCGTGGCGCACTGCTGCGGCCGCTGGGCAGTGTGGTGTATTTCCTGCCGCCGTACGTGATTACGCCGGAGCAGATCGACTTCCTCGCCGAGGTAGCCAGCGAAGGCATTGATATCGCGACGCGCAGCAGTGTCAGTGTTGCCGTGCGCGAGAACTTTCATCCGGACTTTCGCGATCCGGGTTAAGGGCTGAAATTGCGGCGTCATGACTGACGCCTTCGCGGACAAGTCCGCTCCTACAGGGGCCTGGCTGCACATGCGGGAGCGAGCCGGGTGACGACACCCTCACAGAATGAACACCGGAACCGAGACACACCATGAGACTGTCGCGCTTTTTTACTGAAACGCCGCTGAGTCTGGGCGAGCATGAACTGCCTGAGGCCCAGGCGCATTACATCAGCCGCGTGCTGCGCATGACCGAAGGTGACGCGCTGCAACTGTTCGACGGGTCGGGCCAGGAGTTTCGCGGCACCTTGCTGGAAGTCGGCAAGAAGCGCGTGCATGTGCAGCTCACCGAAAGCTTCGCGGGGCAGGTGGAGTCAGGCCTGCGCATTCATCTCGGTCAAGGCCTGTCGCGCGGCGAGCGGATGGACTGGGCCATTCAAAAAGCCACCGAGCTGGGCGTCAGCGAAATTACGCCGATTGTCAGCGAACGCTGCGAGGTGCGCCTCAAGGACGAACGTGCCGAGAAGCGCCAGGCACACTGGCAGCAGATCGCGATCAGCGCCTGTGAGCAATGTGGTCGCTCCGTGGTGCCGGTGATTCATGCACCGATGCCGCTGGCCGAGTGGATCAAGCACACCGAAGCCGACCTGAAACTGGTCCTGCACCCGGTAGCCGAACCCCTGACCAGCCATGACAAGCCCGCCAGTCTGGCCTTTCTGATTGGTCCGGAAGGCGGTCTGAACGATGCGGAAGTCACTCAGGCGCAAGACGCAGGCTTCCACGCCGCGCGCCTCGGCCCACGCGTGCTGCGCACTGAAACCGCTCCCGTGGTCGCGCTCAGCGTGGCACAACAGCTGTGGGGCGATTTCTGATCGCTGATGATGGTCCCCACGCTCATGCGCTCTGCGTTATACGCAAGTCCTGATGGGCTTCTGCCCGGAGGGCGTAGGAGCGAACTTGTTCGCGAAGACAGTAGTTCAGGCGATGCATTTTCGACGAATATACTGGCCCTTTCGCGAACAATGCAGATCGCCGCCCCGGTCGCTCCTACGGCCTTCGGCCAGAATCAGAAGCAGACTTACGTATAACGCAGAACGCTGGAGCGTGGTAACGGGTGTCAGGTCCCGACCGCCCCTCCTCACAGCACATAAAAACAAATCGCCACAAAGTGCATCAAACTGCCGGCAATGACGAACAGGTGCCAGATGCCGTGAAAGTGGCGGATCTGGTCGTAGGCGAAGAACAGGATGCCGACGGTGTACAGCACGCCGCCTCCGGCCAGCCAGATGAAACCCGATACACCGAGCGCAGCCAGCAGTGGCTTGACGGCCACCAGCACGATCCAGCCCATCACCGCGTAAATCACGATGGACATGATTCGCGCTTCGGAGCGCGGTTTTATCTCTTGCAGGATGCCGATCAGCGCCAGCCCCCAGACAATGCCGAACAGGGTCCAGCCCCACGCGCCGCGCAATGTCACGAGACAGAACGGGGTGTAGCTGCCGGCAATCATCAGGTAGATCGAAAAGTGGTCGACCTTCTGCATGATCGATTTCGAGCGTCCCTTGACGCTGTGGTAGACCGTCGAGACGCTGTACAGCGTCACCAGACACACACCATAGATGGCCATGCTGACCACTTTCCAGACATCGCCATGCAGGCTGGCCATGACCAATAGCCAGATCGCACCGACGGCCGCCAGTACGGCGCCAACCAGATGCGACCAGGCGTTGAATTTTTCTCCGTAGTACATCCGCTTATTGCCCTCGCCTAGAGAAAATACTGATGACAGACGCTCCCGGTTATTGAAACAAAGAGCAACGTATCTGTCATTACAGGGCACAATCAGCGCACCTTAACCATAAGCGCCACGACATGCAGATCGATGACGAACTGACGCTCAAGAAACTGGAAATATTCCTGGCCTTCATGCGCACCGGCAATCTGGCGCGGGCGGCGGAGGAGTTGCAGACCAGTAACGTCAGCGTGCACCGCGCCATTCATTCGCTGGAAAGCGCGCTGCGTTGCCCGCTGTTCAAGCACGAGGGACGCAACCTGACGCCACTGGAAAGCGCGTATGTGCTGGAAGAACGTGCACAGAAACTGGTCCAGGATGTGCTCGCCACGGTGGAACTGACCCGTCAGGCAGCAGGCTTCTCGGCGGCGCGGTTCAGGCTGGGGGCGTTGTACTCGCTGACCGTCAAGACGGTGCCGCAGCTGATCATGGGCCTGAAGATCCGCCGCAGCGAGCTGAATATCGACCTGATTCTGGGCTCGAACATGGACCTGCTCTACAAGCTCAAGAACATGGAAGTCGATGCGATGCTGGTGTCGCTGGATGAAAGCACCCATGACCCGGACTGCGAGCATCTGGCGCTGTTTTCCGACGACATCTTTCTCGCCGTCCCCACCGACTCACCGTTCGCCGAACACCCTGAAGTGGACCTGAGCGACCTGCGCGAAGCGACGTTCATCACCCTGACCCAAGGCTTCGCCACGCACCGCGACGGGATCCGCGTATTCCAGCAGGCCGGTTTCGAGCCCAAGGTGGCGATGCAGGTCAATGACATCTTCACCCTGCTGAGCATGGTCAGCTCCGGCGTCGGCTATGCACTGCTGCCGGGAAGAATCGCCGCGGTCTATGAAAACCGCGTGCGCCTGATCCCGTTGCAGAGCCGCTACCGGATGCAACAACACATCGGCATTGTTTTTCTCAAGTCCAAACAGCGCGATCCCAACCTGCTGGCGCTGTTGGCCGAGTGCCGGATGTACACCAACCGGCTGCTGGAACAGACGACCTGACCTAGCCGACGATGGCGCGCACGATGAAGTACAGCACCGATGGCCCGAGCAGACAGCCCAGACCGGTGTGGAACGTGGCGGTCAGCGCGCCATAAGGCACCAGACGCCGGTCGGTTGCCGCCAGCCCTGCGGTAACGCCGCTGACAGTCCCCGCCAGACCACCGAAAACCATCGCCGAGCGCGGATTGTCCAGCCCCATCCAGCGCGCTGCCATGGGCGTGCCGACCATCACCAGAATCGCCTTGATCAGGCCGGTGGCAATCGACAGCGCCATTACATCGGAGGTGGCGCCCAGCGCAGCACCGGTCACCGGGCCGACAATGTAGGTCACCGCCCCTGCACCGATGGTGGTCATGCTGATCGCATCGCGATAGCCAAACATCCAGGCGATGCTCGCGCCGACGATAAACGGCAGAATCGTGCCCAGTAGCAAGGCGATTACCCCGATCAGCCCGGCCTTGCGCGCTTCGGTGGCCTGCACTTCGAAGGCGGTGGCCACGATGGCAAAGTCACGCAGCATCGCCCCGCCCATCAGGCCGATGCCGGAGAACAGCGTGATATCGGCCAGCCCTTTCTGGCCGCCGGTCAAGGTGCCGCCGACCCAGGCCAGAATCAGCCCGATGACAATCGCAATGGCCGAACCATGCACCCGGCCGAACGTCAGGCGCCTGGAAAGCACTACCGAGACCCACATGATGATGCCGACGAAGGCGAAGGCGGTGATCAGGCCGTTGTGTTCAAGTCCCTTTTCGATGAGGTCCCACATATCAGCGACCTCCGGCCGGGGCGATTTCAGGCGTCAGCAGCGGCTCTTCCTTGGGCAATGGCTCGCCCCGGTTGGTACGGCTGATCAAAGCAATGGTGCAGGCACACAACACCACCGAACCGACGGCGGCCAGAACGGCAACAGGCCCTCCTTTGAGCGCGGTGACGACATTCTGTTGCGCAGCCATCGCCACCACCACCGGGATGTACAGCGCGCCCCAGAAACCCACGCCCATTTCGCAGTCCTTGCTCATGCCGCCGTGTTTTTCCATCCACAGGCGCGCGCAGATCAACAGGATCATGGCGATCCCGACCCCGCCCACATTGGATTTCACACCCAGCAGAACGCCGAGCATGTCGCCGAGAATCACGCCCGCAAGCGTGCAGATGGCCAGTAGTGCAACACCGTAGATAATCATTGTTGTTATTCCTCTGTTTGCATTGCTGAAGTTGTTGTTTTTGTCCTTCGTAGCAGCTGCACGGCGGCTCTATGGGGTGCGGCGACCCTCCTCGCGCGACAGCGCGACCAGGCTGTCCAGGCGCGCAGCCTGAAAAGCCAGCGCGCTGCCCTGCTGGAATACCTTGCGTGCCAGCCCGGTCAGCACACTGCCGGGCGGCAATTCGATGTGCAGGCGCACGCCCCGCTCCCAGGCGGTTTCCACGGTGCTGCGCCAGTCGATGACCCGGCACATGTTGAAGGCCAGGTCGTCACGCAGCTTCTCGGCACTCAGCACCGGCCGCGCCGTGCTGCCGCTGAGGTAACGTAGCGTGGGTGCCTGCAGCGCGACCCTTGAAAAGGCCTCGGCCAGTTGTTGCGCGGGAGCGTCCAGCAAGGCGCAATGTGACGGTACGCTGACCGCAAGACGCTTGACCGCTGCCGCTCCGGCAGCCTTGGCCAACTGACCGACCTGATGCATCGCCTCGGCACTGCCGGAGATCACCATCTGGTTGTCGGCGTTGATATTGGCGAGAAATACCGGTGTCTTCGCGCTGTGTACCTGCCCGATCAGCGCTTCTACCTGTGTCTGGTCCAGGCCGATGAGCGCGGTCATGCCGTAACCCTGCGGCCAGGCGCTTTGCATCAGCTCGCCACGCAACGCGACCAGGCGCACGGCGTCGTCAAAGGCCAGCGCCCCCGAAACCACCGCTGCCGGATAAGCACCGATGGACAGCCCGGCCAGGTAGTCCGGCACACAATCACGCGCCTGCAGCACGCGTGCGCATGCGACGCCCGCGATCAACAGGCAAAGCTGAACGGCACGCGTGGCTTGCAGCGCCCCGGCGGTGTCCAGCGCCAGCACGTCTTCGCCCAGCGCATCGGCGGCTTCCTGCAGGCAGTCGCGCACCACGGCCTCGTCCGGCAACTGATGCAGCATGCCGGTTTGCTGCGAACCCTGGCCGGGAAACACCCACAGGCTGCTCATGCGCACACCTGACCCAGGTGCCACGGGTCTGCAACCAGCCGCGCGCCGGTGGCGGTCTTGAGCAGCACCCGCCCCGTTGGCCGCGCCCACTCACGCAGCGCCACGGCACCAGACTCAAGTTGCAGCTGGACGTCGACCCGACAGACCGAGGTTTCCAGCGCTTCGACCAGCTCGGCGGCACAGCGGCGATTCAAGCGTCCGGGGGTGCGCAGAATCAGATCCAGATCGCTGTCCTGATGCAACGCCGCAATACCGCTGGCCAGCTCGAATCCGGCACTGCCGCCGACGCCCCAGTCCAGCTCCAGCGCCTCCATGACCGGACGGATCTGGCGCAACGCCTGCAACGCCGGCCATTGCTGATGAATCTCGGTCGGGGCGTCGATCAACTGCTCGGGCATGACCCTTCGGCAGACCTCAGCCAGCGGCATGCTCGCGGCATAGCGCTGCTCCCGACCGCGACCGCGCAAGCCCACCGCCACCTGCCCGGCGGGCATTGCCTGACGCCGCACCACCACCGGTTGCCCGGCCAGCACGGCCTCGACCGCCCATTTGGGCGCATCGTCCGGCAACGCAGTCAGCGGCATGCCCCACAACAAATCATGGGGCAGCACTGCACCCGTGTTGCTGATCACCATTGCGCCCGCAGCAACTGGCGCACATTGACCGACGCCGCACGGTTGCTCGCGCCCAGGCGGCTGCTCAGATCGACGCCGCGGGCCTGTACGTCCTTGATCGCACTGCTCAGCACGTTGCGCACCTGAACCAGGTCATCCGCAGCGGGCTGTTCGATCTGCTTGACCGTCAGGGTTTCCCACAACAGACCGAGGCTGGCGTAGCTGTCAATGTCGTAAGCCATCGGCGGAATGCTGGCGGCGAGCTTTTCCAGATCCTCGACGCTGCGCAGGGTTACGCGGGCTGCCGAAGCCTTGCCCATCGCATGCACCATCACGCCGGGATCACGCAGCGCGATCAATCGATTGGCCTGATAGCCGTGGGCCAGAAATGCGCCGGACATCGCTTTGCCGACCAACAGGCCGATCACCGGATGCCCGGCCAGACGTGCTCGCGCATAACTGTCCACAGCCCCGGCCAGTGCCTGATGGATACCGAGCGCTTCCTCGCGACGCCCGTAGGCCTGGCTCGGAACGTCGACGATGGCAATCAGTGCGCGCTTTTCGGCACGGTCGCGATCCTGCTCGATGGCCTCGTCCACCGCTTTGGCAAGGCCCCAGCCTTCCAGCAGGCCGACTTCGCCCTGACGCGCCCGGGGAAAGCGGTTGTCGATATCGGCAATCACGGCCAGAAAGCGCACCGGCTGTTCGCCCAGTACGCCATCCGCCACCTTGAGTGAGGCAGGCAGGCCAGTGACTTCACGGGCACCTGCGCTCAAGGCGTTGAACCAGTTCAAACCCCGTTGTGAATGACTCATGACCGGGCTCCTTGATAGAGGGTGCGCACGCTTTGCGGATCGATTTGCGGTTCAGTGTCGAGGCTGGCCAAGCGTTGCAGGAACAGTGGGTACTGACTGCTGCGATGCGTGTCGGGCACGCCCTGCTTGAGCCAGCCGCTGACCTGCTGGCGCACATCGGCGACATGATCGGCAGCAAAACCATCCACCAGAGCGCTGGCAAAGCGTTGCTCGCCACCGGTCAGGCTCCAGATGAACGGACGGTCGCGGGAGTCGTATTCTTCGATGCCGGCTTCCTGCTCGATCACCTGCGGACCGTTCAGGCCCAGACGTGCTTCCTGAGTCACCAGCAGGTAACTGCACAGCCCTGCGGCGATGGACATCCCGCCAAAGCAGCCGACGCTGCCTGCCACCACACCGATCACCGGCTGGTACTGACGCAGGTCGACTATCGCGGCATGAATTTCGGCAATCGCGGCCAGGCCCAGATTGGCTTCCTGCAAACGCACGCCACCGGTTTCCAGCAGCACGATCGCGGCGGTAGGAATGCCGTTGCGGTTGTCTTCGGCGGCCAGTTCCAGCGCACCGGCCATCTTCGCACCGCCGACTTCGCCCATGCTGCCACCCTGAAAAGAACCTTCGATGGCGGCGATGACCACTGGCCGACCATCGACAGTGCCTTTAGCGACCACCACGCCATCATCCGCCTGAGGCACCACGCCCTGCATGGCCAGCCACGGCGACATGACCCGATCGAACGGACCGAGCAGTTCGCGGAAACTGCCGGCATCCAGCAAGGCACGGGCGCGCTGTCGGGCACCCAGTTCGATGAAACTGTGCTGATTCAGCAACCGTGCGTTATCAGTCATGACCGATCTCCTCGAAGCCTTGCTCCAGGCGCAGACGCACAACGCCGGGCGTCGCGCCGAAATCATGAATATCGATGCTCAGCGCAGGCGGGGTCTGGCCGTCGAACATGCGTTCGAACAGATGCTGCCAGCGCAGCGAGGCACCGTTGACCGACGTCACCACCTGAATCGACAAGGTGCCCGGCTTACCGGGCTCCAGCAGCACTTCCAGATCACCGGAGCCCACCACACCCACCAGCGCACGGCCCTTGGGCGGCTGTCCGGCAGGAAATTCAAAAGACAGGGTTTCCATTTCAGGCACTCCTCGAAACAGGGCCGAGCGCAGGCTCAAGGCCATCGATGAACAGGCAGGCAGCCAGCAGATCCGCCGCGCCACCGGGCGAAGCATTGAGGGCCAGCAGGTGCTGATCCAGCGCGTTCAGTGCGCGGCGGCCGGCCAGACTGGCGCTGCCTCCAGCGTCCAGCACGCGCTGTGCCCCTTGCTGCATGGCATTCAGCCCTTCGATGCCGGCGCGATGCAGCACGCAGGTGTCGTCCAGCGTAGTCATGATTGCCAGCAGCGCGTCCAGCCGGGCGTTCTGCTCACCGCTGCCTGCCGCGCGGCTGCGTTGCAGTTGCGGCAAGGCAAACAGCCTGACCGCCGGAAAACCTTGCTGCGCCTGCTCCCTGGCACCCATGACACCGTAACGACGAACCACCTGATCACCGTGGCTGTTCTGCGTGAGCACCTGGCGGTCCTTGATCCGGGCCAGAGCGGCAGCGCGCGCGCAGACGGCTTCGGGCGCACACTCCTGAGCATCCAGCGCGGCAGCGGTCACCAGCAGGCCCAGCGCCCAGATCGCGCCGCGATGCGTATTCACTCCGCTGGTGGTGCGCAGCATCGTGGCCTCGCCTTCACGGCCAAGCCTGCCCAGTGCCTCACGCAATGGCTGACCCACGACACCGAACTGCGTGGCGGCGTCAGCCATCCACTTGAAGGTCGGCCACAACGACAGCGCCGAGGAATGCATCAGCCCCAGATGCAGATCGGTGTGCGCACCGCTGCCACGCCGGTCTACCAGAGCCGGTTTGGGTGACAGGTCGGCTTCGTCGATCAAGGCGTCGACCGCCAGATCGGCCAGTCGCTCGGCCAGCGAAGCAGGGTGCGGTGACCATTGAAGTGCGCTCATTACCAGCTCCTGAATTTGGCAGGCGGGTTGTAGAGACCACCGGACCACTGAACCAGGTCGGCAATGCTCTTGGCGGCCAGCAGTTCACGGCTGGCATCGGTGCGGCGGATCCCGAGGTCTTCGGGCAACGCGATCAGCCCTTCACGGCGCATGCGCGCGGTGTCCTTGGGGTTGTGGCGCAAACCGATCACGGTCACGCCCGCCACCGCCGCGATCATCGCCTGGCGTTCCTCAAGGCTGCGTGCCTTGTAGAGGTAGGCGATGCCTTCTTCGGTCAGCAGGTGGGTCACGTCGTCGCCGTAGATCATGATCGGCGCCAGCGGCATGCCGCTTTTCTTCGCCACCTCGACGGCGTCCAGGGTTTCGACGAAGGTCGGTTTGCCACCCTCCTGGAACGTCTCGACCATCTGCACCACCAGTTTCTTGCCGCGCTCCAGGTAGGCAGCCGGGCCGTCATCGTGCTGCTGACGCATGTCGAGCCAGGCGGGCGTGGCATGACGCCGGCCGCGTGGGTCGTGGCCCATGTTCGGCGCGCCACCAAAGCCGGCCAGACGACCACGGGTGACCGTCGAGGAATGTCCGTCGCCATCGACCTGCAAGGTTGCACCGATGAACAGGTCCACCGCGTACTGCCCGGCCAGTTGGCAGAGCTGGCGGTTGGAACGCAGCGAGCCGTCGCGTCCGGTGAAGAACACATCCGGGCGGGCGGCGATGTAATTTTCCATGCCCAGCTCGGTGCCGAAACAATGCACGCTCTCGACCCAGCCGCTTTCGATGGCCGGGATCAGCGTCGGGTGCGGATTGAGTGTCCAGTTGCGGCAGATCTTGCCCTTCAGGCCCAGCGACTCGCCGTAGGTCGGCAGAATCAGCTCAATGGCGGCGGTATTGAAACCGATGCCGTGGTTCAACGACTGGACGTTGTGTTTCTCGTAGATGCCGCGAATCGCCATCATCGCCATCAACACATGCACCGGCTTGATGTGGCGCGGGTCGCGGGTGAACAGCGGTTCGATATAGAACGGCTTGTCGGCGACCACCACGAAGTCGACCCACGAGGCCGGGATGTCTACCCGCGGCAGCTCGCTGACGTCATCGACCAGTTGATTGACCTGGACAATGACGATGCCGTCGCTGAATGCCGCCGGTTCGATGAGTGCGGGGGTGTCTTCGGTGCTGGGTCCGGTGTAGATGTTGCCGGCGCGGTCGGCCATGAAGCCTGCCGCCAGCACCACGTTGGGGATCAGGTCCACCACCAGCCGTGAATAGAGTTCGATGTAGGTGTGGATCGCACCGATTTCCAGCAGGCCGTCTTCCAGCAACTGACTGATGCGCAAGCTTTGCGTACCGGCGAACGAGAAGTCCAGCTTGCGCGCAATGCCCTGCTCGAACAGGTCCAGGTGCTCGGCGCGGCCGACGCTCGGCATGATCATGTGCAGGTCATGCACCTTGCCCGGATCGACTTTGGCCAGCGCGCGGGAGAGGAAGTCCGCCTGCTTCTGGTTGTTGCCTTCAAGCACCACACGATCACCGGAAACCAGCAAGGCCTCCAGCGCCGCGACGATGTTGTCGGTCGGCAACACCACACCATCGGCCAACGCCCGCACTTGCTGCAGACGCCGCTGCTTCTCGCTGCGACGACGTGTCCAGCGTGCGTCGGGGGAAGTTGTTGTCATGATCGCTCCACGATTTTGCTGTCGTCGGCCACCTTAGGAGCCAGGGTGTGTAAAAACGTCACGAGCGAAGGCAAGATAAGGCAAAAACAGGCGAAAAAGCGGAGTCTAGGTGTTCTAAATGAGCATTTTTCGCCTGTTTTTAACGCAGTATTGCCAAGCGCAGTAGTTTTTACACATCCTGGAGCGATAGCGGTCGGGCATCAATCAAGCAACGCGTCGAATCATTACGGCTGGAGTAACGATAGAGGAACGGGCGTTGCGCCAGGCGCGTCATTGCGCGTGCAACAGGCTCGAAATGCCCGGCTGGTAATTGCGTAGGACCGGTCTTTAAAGGGCCAGGGGAGCTATCGGAATCCGTATTTGCGCCTAGCCTTGAGGTTTTCCGTAACCCAGAGGCAGTAGCGCCATGTCATTTATAGTCAGGGAAGGCGATCTCACCACCACCGGCGGCTTCGTACTGGCCGCATCGGCAAGCGAAGTCATCGAGCGGCGTCGTGTAGCCCGCATGGGAGACCCGGTCTGGTGCCCGGCCTGCCGGGAGATTGGCTTCATCGCCCAGGGCAACCCCACCTACATCGACGAACTCGTGGCGGTCGCCACGCAGGGTCATGAGGTGCAGTGTGGCTGCGAACCCGGCAGCAATACGCTGACCACCTCGCAGGAGCATGTCCGGGCCGACATGGACGCAACCATCGCCATCCCCGAAGAACTGGCCAACACTGCCCGCCAGCATGCGGGACACCTGGCCCGTTCGATGAAGGATGGCAGCTTCACGCCTGATGTATTGAGGCCGCTGACGTAGCGAGAGTTGCGCGGTAGAACGCCCGTCAAAGGGCTTAGGAGCGAACCGGGAGTTTGCGGTGTCCTGTAGGAGCGGACTTGTCCGCGAAGAGGGCGTCATAGTCGATGGATTTTCTGCGTCAGGAATATAGCCTTCGCGAACAAGGCGGATCGCCGCCCCGGTCGCTCCTACGGCCTTCGGCCAGAATCAAGAGCGGACTTCTGCATGACGAGCCTTCGCGAACAAGGCGGATCGCCGCCCCGGTCGCTCCTGCGGGTGTTTGCGGTGCCCTGTAGGAGCGGACTTGTCCGCGAAGAGGGCGTCATAGTCGATGGATTTTCTGCGTCAGGAATATAGCCTTCGCGAACAAGGCGGATCGCCGCCCCGGTCGCTCCTACGGCCTTCGGCCAGAATCCAGAGCGGACTTCTGCATGACGAGCCTTCGCGAACAAAGCGGGTCGCCGCCCCGGTCGCTCCTGCGGCCTTCGGCCAGAATCAAGAGCGGACTTGCGTATGACGATTGCTCTCGCGGTGGCCCATCACGGATGGGCGTTGGTCTCGAGCAGGTGATGCAGTTCCATGAACTGCTGGGTCAGTTTGTGCCGTGGGTCGAGGTGGATCAGCGGCAGGTTGGCCTGATGCGACTCGCGCATTTTTACCGAGGCGTTGAGGTAGACCGGCAGCACCGGCAAGCCTTCGGCAATCAGTTCGTCGAGCATCTGCTGCGGCAGGCTGGCCCTGGGCTGGAACTGGTTGACGATGATGCCTTCCACCTGAAGACCTTCGTTGTGGTCCTCTTTCAACTCCTCGATCTCGCGCATCAGCCCGTACAGCGCCTGTCGCGAGAAACTGTCGCAGTCGAAAGGGATCAGCACCCGATCGGACGCGATCAACGCCGAAACCGCATAAAAATTCAGCGCGGGAGGCGTATCCAGATAGATACGCTCGTAATCTTCGCTCAACTCGTCGAGCAGTTTGCGCAGCTTGTTGATCTTGTGCTTGGCCTCGAGCTTGGGCTGCAGATCAGCAAGCTCTGCGGTCGCCGTGACCACATGCAGGTTGTCGAACGGTGTTTCGTAGATATCGACATGGTTCTTCTTGGCGACCGGTGAGCCGGACAGCGTGTTCTTGAAGAACTCGGCGATCCCCATCGGGATGTCCTGGCCGGTGAGGCCGGTGAGGTACTGAGTCGAATTGGCCTGGGCATCGAGATCGATCAATAACGTCCGATAGCCTTCGTGAGCGCTGACTGCAGCCAGATTGCAGGCGATGCTCGATTTGCCGACACCGCCCTTCTGATTGAATACCACGCGACGCATGCTTTGGATTCCTTGAAAGATGAAGAAACAGCAGCAGTGGCCGATAACGACCGTAAGAGGAGGTCGAGTCTAGACAGCGCATATGACAACGGTGAGCTTAACGCAAAAACAGTTGTCAGCCGGTTGTCATACAGAAAAACGACTTCAACCTTAAAATACACGCCTGTAAACGGTTTTTATGTAACAAATTTGCTAGTAATGAGCACCATCGGGATAATGCGCGCACTCGGTCAATTACCGCACCCAGGCTGATATCGACCTGATATCGATGTAGCGAGAAACAAGCCCGCAGGGGCGGGAAGAGAAGCCTTGATCACCTTCAACATTGCACGATGGCAAGCCTGGGCGCCGGGCCTGGCGAGCGCGGAAGACTGGCAGAGATGGAGCCTCGATCCGACGTTGCTGGAAACCAGTGACGCAGCGCCAGACGTGTCTTTTCTTCCTGCGATGCAACGCCGCCGCCTGGGCCGTATGGCAAGAATGGCGTTTGCTGTCGGCTGGCCGTTGACTGAAGGGCTGGGGCGCGTCCCGCTGGTGTTTGTCTCGCGCCACGGAGAAACCCCGAGGACCTTTGAAATCCTGCGTGATCTGGCCGCCAGCGAGCCGCTTTCACCGACCCAGTTCAGCCTTTCAGTGCATAACGCCGTCATTGGTCTGTGGTCGATCATGCGCGGTGAAACAAGTGAGATGACAGCCCTGGCCGCCACAGGCGACGGGCTGGAGTATGGAGCATTCGAGGCCGCAGCGTTGCTGGCCGAGGGAGCAGAAGCAGTATTGCTTGTGGTGACTGAAGAACAGCCACCGCAAGCCTATGCCCAATGGATTGATGACGTGCCCTTTCCCTACGCGGTCGGCTTGCTGCTGACGCCGGGGAATGAGTGGCAGCTGTCTCTGAACACCGATACGCAAGGCACAACGCGCACTCAGTGGCCTCACGCCCTGAACCTGCTGCGGGCCTTGCACACTGATCAATCCGTCTGCCTGCACCCTTGGAATAACCGGTTATGGAACTGGCAACGCAGTCACTGAAAAAAGGTCGGGACGCCTATTACTGGCGTCTGTTGGCAACAGGCATCAGCTTTGCCCTGTTCGGGTTGAGCGGTTTGTGTCTGCGGTTGTTCGTTTTTCCAGTATTGGGTTGCCTGCCTGGCAATGTGGCCAGCCATCAACGCCGCGCGCGGCGGACCATCAGCCGCCTGTTCTGGCTGTTCATCCGCATCATGGCGCGCATGCGGGTGCTGACCTATGACGTGCAAGGCGCCGAAAAGCTTGGCCGCCCCGGACAGATGATCATCGCCAACCACCCGTCACTGATCGATGTGGTGTTCCTGATCGGGCTGGTGCGGGACGCCAACTGCGTCGTCAAACGCAGCCTGTGGGAGAACCCGTTCACCCGCGGCCCTGTGCGCGCCACCGGTTACATCAGCAACGATGGCAGCATGGACATGCTCGACGCCGCCGTAGAGCGCCTGCAAAGCGGCCAGACACTGATCATCTTCCCGGAAGGCACGCGCACCCAGCCAGGTCAGCCGCCGGTCTTTCACCGCGGCGCGGCCGCCATTGCGCTGCGTGGCGCGAGCGTCATCACCCCGGTGACGATCAAGGTCCAGCCGACCACCCTGACCAAGGCCGAGCCCTGGTATCGCATTCCGCAACGCCGCGTGCACTTCACTTTGCGCGTCGGTGCCGATATAGACCCAACCGCCTTCAGTGCGCTAGGCCCACCGCCCCTGGCGTCCCGCAAGCTCAACGATTACCTGCATGACTATTTCACCAAGGAGCTCGCCTCAGATGAGCGATCTGCACCAGGACATTAAATTGTTGATCATCGATGCCCTGGGCCTCGAAGACATCACCCCGGAAGATATCGGCAACGATATGACGCTGTTTGGCGAAGGACTGGGACTGGACTCGGTGGATGCACTCGAATTGGGCCTGGCCATCCAGAAGCGTTATGGCATCAGGATCGATGCCGATGCAAAGGACACCCGTAACCATTTCGCCAGCGTCGACAGCCTTGCGGCCTTCGTCAGCGCCAGACAACCGGCCTGAGAATTGAACATGCAAACCCGTGAAGACATCTTCGAAATCCTGCGCGCCGCAATGGTGGAACTGTTCGAACTGGAGCCTGAGAGAGTCACGCTTGAAGCCAACCTGTATCAGGACCTGGAGATCGACAGTATCGATGCCGTGGACCTGATCGATCACATCAAACGCAAGACCGGCAAGAAGATTGCGGCTGAAGAGTTCAAGTCGGTGAGAACCGTGAAGGACGTGGTAGAAGCCGTGTACAAACTGGTCAATACCGCCGAATGAAGCGGCTGATTGGCCTGATTCTGGTGCTGGCCGGCGTGCTGTATCCATTCGCCGTCTATTGGGGGACCGAGCATTTCGCCCCCTGGCAGTTCGCGCTGCTGCTCGGCAGCCTGTGGCTGGCGCGCGCCCTGACCGGAGAGCGCAGGCAAGGCAGCCTGGCGATGGCGATTGTCGCGCTGATCTTTTGCGTGGTGCTCGGCGCCCTCGACAGTCACATGATGCTGCGCTGGTATCCGGTACTGGTCAGCACCTTCATGCTCGGTCTGTTCGGTTCAAGCCTTGTCTACGGCCCGCCGATCGTGGAAAAGATGGCGCGCCTGAACCGCCCCGATCTGCCTGAGGCCGGTATTCGCTACACCCGTAAAGTCACGCAGATTTGGTGCCTGTTCTTTCTCGTCAACGGCCTCACGTCAGCCATCCTGACGCTGTGGGCACCGTTGTCATGGTGGACGCTGTACACCGGCCTGATTTCCTACGGCCTGATGGGCGTGTTGTTCGCTGTCGAATGGATCGTCCGCCCACCCTCTGCGGGCGGCAAATGAAATGGATCGCATGAACTGGTTGAACCTGGAACACCTGCTGCTCGATGCGCTGCCCGACCGGCTGCTGACGCTGGCCCCGACCCTGGACCACGCGCAGTTTCGTGATCAGGCGCTCAGCGTGGCCGCTGGGCTGCAAGCGCGTGGCATCACCCACCTTGCAGTGCACCTCGAAGATGCCGCCGACCTGGCCATTGCGTTGTTCGCGGCCTGGCGCGCGGACGTGCATGTGTTGCTGCCCGCCGACTTGCAGGGCCAGACCCGCGAGCGCTGGGCGAATCAGGTCGACCTTTGGCTGACCGACCTGCCAGGTGACACCCAGCTGAGCGATCTGCGTGCCGCGCCCCTCCCGGCGGCAGCGCTGGACCTCGACCAATGCCGGCTGAGCCTGTGCACCTCAGGCTCCAGCGGCGAGCCCAAACTGATCGAGAAGCGCCTGCGGCAACTGGCCAACGAAGTCTGCGGGCTGGAACAGCTGTGGGGCGCGGAGCTCGGCTCGGCATGCATGATCGGCAGCGTGGCGACGCAACATATTTACGGGCTGCTGTTTCGTTTGCTGTGGCCGCTGTGCGCGGCACGCCCGTTCGTGCGCCGTCAGTTGCCGTTCGCCGAAGACCTGCAACGCGCCAGCCGTGAATACCCGTCATTCGCCTGGGTCGCCAGCCCCGCGCTGCTCAAACGCATGGGCGACAATCTCGACTGGCACAGTCTTGCGGCCGTGCGCCGGGTGTTCTCTTCCGGTGGTGCATTGCCGGCCGACGCCGCACAGAGCCTGCAGCAACGCCTCGGCCAGTGGCCGACGGAAATTCTCGGCAGCTCGGAAACCGGCGGCATCGCCTGGCGTCAGGGCGGGCAGCGCTGGCAGGCCTTCGACGGCGTAGAGCTGAGTCAGGATGCGCAAGGTGCGCTGCGCATCAGCTCGCCCTATCTGCCGCCCGGCCATGTCGAGCAGACCGCCGATGCGGCGCTGATCGGCGCAGACGGGCGCTTTGAACTGCTGGGCAGGCTGGACCGCATCGTCAAACTCGAAGAGAAGCGCGTGTCCTTGCCGCTGATCGAGCAGGCCCTCGCGGCTCACCCGTGGGTGAGTGAAGCACGCCTTGGCTTGGTGCAGGCAAACCGTGCCTCGCTGGGCGCGCTGCTGGTGCTGAGCGCCGCGGGCTTGCTGGCCCTGCGCAATCAAGGCCGCCGGGCGCTCACCGAAGCCTTGCGACAGCACCTGCAGCCGCATTGCGAAACCATCGCCCTGCCGCGTCGCTGGCGGCTGCTGCGGCAGATGCCGCTCAACGCCCAGGGCAAGCTGCCTCAAGCAGACGTCGAGGCGCTGCTGCTGGCGCCGCGCTCGAAACAACCGGAAGTGCTTGAGCAACAGAACGTCGAAGGCGAGCTGCACCTGCACTTGAGTGTCCCGCCCGATCTGGCGTTTTTCAACGGCCACTTTCCCAAGGCGCCGATTTTGCCGGGCGTGGTGCAGGTCGACTGGGCGATCAGTCTGGGCCGGCGCCTGCTCGACCTGCCATGCGGATTCGCCGGCATGGAGGTGCTCAAATTCCAGCAGCTGGTGCGCCCCGGCGACCGTCTCACGCTGACGCTGCGCTTCGATGCGGCACGCTCCAAGCTGCACTTCGCCTTTCGCAACGCCGACAACGCGCCCTGCTCCAGTGGCCGGATCCTCCTGGAGGACGACCATGCATAAGCCTTGCGTGATCATTCCGGTGTTTGACCACGAGCTGGCCGTGCCCAACGTGGTCAAGGCCGTGCGCAACGCCGGGTTGCCGTGCATCCTGGTCGACGATGCCAGCAGCCCGGCCTGCGAAGCCGTGTTACAGCAGTTGGCACAGGGCGAGGCTATCTACCTGCTGCGCCTGCCGGTCAATCAGGGCAAGGGCGGCGCGGTGATGGCGGGGTTCCGCGAGGCGTTCCGGCTCGGTTTCAGCCATGCGTTGCAGGTCGATGCCGATGGCCAGCATGATCTGAGCGATATCCCGGTGTTTCTGGAGCAGTCGCGCCAGCACCCGGATGCGCTGATCTGCGGCTATCCGCAGTTCGACGAGAGCGTGCCCAAAGGCCGTCTGTATGCACGCTACCTGACCCACGTCTGGGTGTGGATCAACACCCTGTCGTTGCACATTCGCGACTCCATGTGCGGCTTTCGCCTGTATCCGCTGGCGCCGGTGGTGGCGCTGATCGACCGCGTGCAGATCGGCAGGCGCATGGATTTCGACTCGGAAATTCTCGTGCGCCTGTCCTGGCGCGGCCAGCCGATGCGCTGGCTGCCGACACGGGTTCACTACCCGCAGGACGGCCTGTCGCATTTCCGCCTGTTTCACGACAACGCTCTGATTTCGAAAATGCACGCCAAACTGTTCTTCAGCATGCTGGTACGCCTGCCCATGATCCTGTGGCGACGGTGGCGGCCATGAGCATCGATAAGTCGCCCAGGGAGCATTGGGCCAGTCATCAGGAGCGCGGCAGTTTCATGCTCATGAAGCTCACCGCCTGGGGCATGCGGGTACTCGGCCGGCGCCTGCTCAGCCCGGTGCTGTATGGCATCGTTCTGTATTTCTTTGTCTTCGGCCGACGTGCCCGGCACAGCATCTGGCAATACCAGCAGCACCTGGCCGACTGGAGCGGCAAGCCCGAACTGCGGCCCGGCCAGCGCCGGGTGTTCGGGCAGTTCATGGCATTTGCCGATGCCTTGCTCGACAAGCTCGACGTGTGGAACGGCAGGCTGGGTATCGATCAGATCGAGATCGTCGACCAGGCCCTGCTGCGCCAGAACCTGCGTGGCCAACGCGGACAGATGCTGGTCGGTGCGCACCTGGGCAACCTCGAAGTGTGCCGTGCGCTGGCCGAACTCGGCGAAAAGGTCACCATGAACGTGCTGGTGCACACCAAGCACGCCGAACGTTTCAATCGCCTGCTCGGCGAAGCCGGCGCGACTAATCTGCGCCTGATTCAGGTCAGCGAGCTGGATCCGGCCATCATGCTGCAGCTCAGCCAGCGCCTGGACGAAGGCGAGTGGCTGGCCATCGCCGGTGACCGCGTCGCGCTGCACGGCGGGCGCAATGTGCGGGTCGACTTTCTCGGTCAGCCGGCCAACTTCCCGCAAGGCCCCTGGCTGCTGGCCGGTCTGCTCAAGTGCTCGGTCAACCTGTTCTTCTGCCTCAAGGGTGCGAAAGGCTATCGGATGATTCTCGAACCGTTCGCCGACGCCATCGAGTGGCGGCGCAGCGACCGCGCTCAGGTCATCGAGCAGTGGGCCACGCGTTATGCCGAGCGTCTTGGGCACTATTGCCTGGAAGCGCCGCAGCAATGGTTCAATTTCTACCCATTCTGGAAGTCTGCCGATGAATCAGGCTCATGAGCTGATCGCGCTCGGCGATCATGTGCTGCGTTGTAAAATCAGCGCGGGTCGCCACAGGAGGTTACATGCGCAGTAAGGGTTTTCTGCACATCGACACTGAAATCGTCGTGCCGTTTTTCGACGTCGACATGATGAACATCGTCTGGCACGGGCACTACGTGAAGTACCTCGAAGTGGCGCGTTGCGCGTTGCTCGATCATATCGGCCATAACTACATGCAGATGCTCGAATCCGGTTATGGTTGGCCGGTGATCGATCTGCAATTGCGCTATGTGCGCAGCGCCGTGTTCGGTCAGACACTGAACGTGCGCGCCAGTCTGGTGGAGTGGGAGAACCGCTTGAAAATCAATTACCTGATCACCGATGCACACACCGGTGAGCGCCTGACCCGCGCCAGCACTGTGCAGGTCGCCGTCGACAGCCAGAGCCGGGAAATGCAACTGGCTTCGCCGCAAGTGTTCATCGATGCCGTGAAAAATGCCCTTGAGAGCACAATAGAGAGCGCCTCGCCATGAACCGCCCGCTTCGCACCTTGATTCTGCTGGGTCTGCTGTGCCTTTCGTCCCTGGCGCAGGCTTTCGACCTGCAACAGCTGAGCGACCAGCTCGCCAAACCTGCCGTGGTGCAGGGTCGTTTCGTTCAGGAAAAACACCTGCGCGCCCTGCCGCAACCGCTGCTCAGCAAGGGCCGCTTCGTGCTCGCCAGGGATTTCGGGCTGCTCTGGCTGCTGGAAACACCGCTCAAGCAGGATTACCGCATCAATGCCGACGGTATTGCCCGTCGTGAAACCGCTGGCAATGTCAGCACCTGGAAGCCGGTGCCGAACAAGAACGCCGGCGCCGAGCAGAACCGTCTGTTCCTGGCGGTCCTGCAAGGCGACAGCAGCGGCCTGCAACGGGATTTCGACTTGCAGCTCAAGGGCGAGGCGAATGCCTGGCACCTCACCCTGACGCCACGCTCGATGCTGCTGCAACAAGTGTTCAAGCAGATCAACATCGACGGCGGCGAACTGGTGCAGCGTATCGAGCTGCTGGAAACCCAGGGCGACAGCACGGTCCTGAAAATGATCGACAGCAACAGTGCCCCGACCCTGACTGATGCGCAGCGTAATGACTTCAAAGACTGAGCGGCTGTTGCCGCGACTGTTCCTACTGATTCTGGCGGGCGTATTGGCGCTGGCTGGCTGGCAGTGGCACGACCGCTCGCCGCTGTCGGCCAACCTGATGGAGCTGGTGCCGGGCACCGATAACGACGAACTGGTGGTGAGCGCCGAAAAGCGCATGCAGGAACCGCTCAACCGCGAAATGCTGGTGCTGGTGGGCCACAGCGATCGGCAAAAGGCCGTCGAACTGGCGCGTAACCTGGCTGAACAATGGCAGTCGACCGGCCTGTTCGAGAAGGTCCAGTGGTCGCTGCAGGCCGACCTGCCCGCGCTGCGCACCCAGTTGCTGCAAGGGCGCATCGCCATGTTGCCGACAGCGGACCGCACACTGCTGATCGACGACCCGAAAACCTTCATCGAACAGCGCGTACAGACGCTGTTCGACCCGTTTGCCGGGTTCAGCCTGGTGCCTGGTCAGGATGACTGGCTGGGGCTGACCGGACGTATCCAGAACGGCCTGCCGAAGCAGGGCTCGGTCGAGGCGGACCTGGCCAGTGGCGCGCTGGTGGCCAGCGCCGAGGGTAAAAGCTGGGTACTGCTGCGTTCACGAACCCGGACCGATGCCTTCGATATGCACCTGCCCGGCCAGGTTGCCGACCTGCTGGCGCAAGCGCGGGTGCAGGCCAGTCAGGCGGGGGGGCAATTGCTCGCGGCCAGCGGGCTGCTTTACGCTGCCGACGGGCAGAAGCAGGCCAGCCGGGAAATCACCTGGGTCGGCGGTGGCGCAACGGTCGGTATCCTGTTGTTGCTGTTGCTCGCCTTCCGCCGCTGGAGCGTGCTGCTGGCATTCGTGCCGGTGGTGGTCGGCATGCTGTTCGGCGCGGTGGCCTGCGTCGCGCTATTCGGCAGCATGCACGTCATGACACTGGTGCTGGGCTCCAGCCTGATCGGCGTCGCGGTGGATTACCCGCTGCATTACCTGTCCAAGAGCTGGAGCCTCAAGCCCTGGCGCAGCTGGCCCGCCTTGCGCCTGACCCTGCCGGGCCTGAGCCTGAGCCTGATCACCAGTTGCATCGGCTACCTGGCGCTGGCCTGGACGCCGTTCCCGGCACTCACGCAAATTGCGGTGTTCTCGGCGGCCGGCCTGATCGGCGCCTACCTGACGGCGGTGTGCCTGCTGCCGGCGCTGCTCGCCAATGTCGAGATCAGCCCTGCCCAGTGGCCATTGAAACTGGCGCAATTGATGCTCGATTGCCGCGCCGCCTTGTTGCTGCGCATCAGCACACCGATTCTGCTGGTGCTGCTGTTGGCCTTCTGTGGCGGCGGGCTCTGGCACCTGACCACCAAGAACGATATCCGCCAGTGGGTGGCAGCGCCTCAGGCGTTGACCGATGAAGCCCAGGCCATCGCACGGATCACCGGTTATCAACCCACCAGCCAGTTCTTTCTGGTGCGCGGCAAGGACCAGCAGCAATTGCTGGATCGGCAGTCCGAACTGACCCAACGGCTCGACCAACTGGTCAGCATGGACAAGCTGCAAGGCTACATGGCGCTCAACCAGTTGCTCGATTCGCCTGCCGAACAACAGGCCACCCGCGATGCACTGGGCAAATTGCCGCAATACTGGGCACCGCTGGTGCAACTTGGCGTTCCGGCCAGCGCCTTGAAGGCTGAACTGGCGCAATTACAGGCACTGCCTGCGCAAGACGTCGATCAGGCGCTTCAAGGCCCGCTGAGCGAGCCGTGGCGCACGCTCTGGCTGGGACCGACCCGCGATGACAATGGCGATCAAGGTGTCGCCAGTATCGTCAGCCTGCGCGGCATGAACAGCATGGCGTTGCTGCGCGTGCAGGCCATCGGGCTGGAGGGCGTGCAACTGGTCGACCGCCTGGGTGAGCTCAACGAGGTGTTTGCCCACACACAGATCAGTGCAGCGGAATTGAAGCTGGCGTCGTGCGTACTGATCGTCCTGCTGCTGATCACTCCGTTTGGCTTCGGTGGTGCGTTGCGCATCGTCGCCCTGCCACTGCTGGCGGCCCTGTGCAGCCTCGCCAGCCTGGGCTGGCTCGGTCAGCCGCTGACCCTGTTCAGCCTGTTCGGCCTGCTGCTGGTCACGGCGATCAGCGTCGATTACGCCATCCTGATGCGCGAGCAGATAGGCGGCGCGGCGGTCAGCCTGCTGGGCACGCTGCTGGCGGCGCTCACCACCTGGCTGTCGTTCGGGCTGCTGGCCGTTTCCAGCACCCCGGCGATCAGCAACTTCGGCCTGTCGGTCAGTCTGGGGCTGGCGTTCAGCTTCCTGCTGGCGCCCTGGGCCAGCCCGCGTAAAGCGCTTCATTCGCCAGCCAATGCTGAAGGGCCACACGCATGAATCTTGCAGCGCTGTCGTCACTCCCTGCCACCGCCCAACCGAAAAGGAATACCTGTGCCCATCACTGATAGGGAAATTCGTCAGGTCGTCGTCATCGGTGCCGGCCCGGCCGGTTCAATAGCGGCTGCCCTGCTCAAACGCCAGGGCCATGACGTGCTGATCATCGAGCGCCAGCTGTTTCCGCGCTTCTCCATCGGTGAAAGCCTGCTGTGCCATTGCCTGGACTTCGTCGAAGAGGCCGGAATGCTGGAGGCAGTGCAGGCCGCCGGTTTCCAGCCCAAGAATGGCGCAGCCTTCGCGCGTGGCGAGCAATACAGCGATTTCGACTTCGGCGATACGTTCAGCAACGGCAGGCCGACGACCTTTCAGGTGCAGCGCAGCGAGTTCGACAAACTGCTCGCGGACCAGGCCGCGCTGCAAGGCGTGGAAATCCGCTATCAGGAAGAGATCGTCAGTGCCGACTTCGCAGGCCCGCAGCCGGTTTTGCGTGTGAGGCGCGAGGACGGCAGCGAATACAGCGTGCAGGCCAGCTTCGTGCTCGACGCCAGCGGTTATGGCCGCGTGCTGCCGCGCTTGCTGGATCTGGAAGCGCCGTCGGGTTTCCCCGTGCGCCAGGCGGTGTTCACGCATATCGAAGACCGCATCGAAAGCCCGCCCTTCGACCGCCGCAAGATTCTCGTCAGCATCCATCCGCAGCACAGCGATGTGTGGTTCTGGTCGATTCCGTTCAGTGAAGGCCGCTGTTCGATAGGCGTGGTCGCCTCGGCTGAACGCTTCAAGGACAAGCCCGCGGATCTGGATGCCTGCCTGCGCGCCTTTATCGCTGAAACACCGCAACTGGCCAGCGTGCTGAAAAACGCGGTCTGGGACACGCCGGCGAGAACCATCGGCGGCTACTCGGCCAACGTCAAGACCCTGCACGGCAAGGGCTTTGCGCTGCTGGGCAACGCGGCGGAATTCCTCGACCCGGTGTTTTCTTCGGGCGTGACCATCGCCATGCGTTCGGCGAGCATGGCGGCTGGCGTGCTGAGCCGGCAGTTGCAGGGCGAAAACGTGAATTGGGAAAGCGAGTTCGCGGTGCCATTGAAACGTGGCGTCGACACCTTTCGCGCCTATGTCGAAGGCTGGTACGACGGTACGTTCCAGAACGTGATCTTCTACCCCGGCAGCGCTCCGGACATCCGCCGCATGATCAGCTCGATTCTGGCCGGTTATGCCTGGGACGAACGCAATCCGTTTGTCAGCGAGCCCAAGCGCCGCCTGCGCACGCTCTCGGAAATCTGCGCGGGCAGTGGCTCATGAATCGACCGTTCCTGAGTGACAGTTATGTCGAGGAAACCCGCTTCGGCCTGTGGTTTCTGCGCAGCAACATCTGGCAGTACCGCGTGCTGCGCGTGGCGATAGACGACTTGCGCAGCCTGTTCGCCAGCGCGCCGCCGGTTGCGCCGGTGTTGCTCGACGCCGGGTGCGGGCAAGGCCGCTCGTTCCAGCACCTGAACAAGGTTTTTCAGCCCTCCAGGCTCATCGGTGTCGACGCCGACCCGCACAGCCTCGACATGAGTCGTGAAGAGGCGCGGGCCAGAGGCGTAGAGGTCGAACTGATCGGCAGCGACTGCGCAGCCCTGCAAGTGCCTGACGCCAGCGTCGATCTGCTGTTCTGCCACCAGACTTTCCATCATCTGGTCGATCAGCAACAGGCGCTGGCCGAGTTTTACCGCGTACTCAAACCGGGCGGCTATCTGCTGTTCGCCGAGTCGACCGAAGCGTACATCGACACCTGGGTGATTCGCTGGCTGTTCCGCCACCCGATGCACGTTCAGAAAAGCGCGGCGCAGTATCTGCAGATGATCCGCGACCAGGGTTTCGAGTTCGATGCACAGAATGTTTCGTACCCTTACCTGTGGTGGAGCCGCGCCAGGGACTTCGGCCTGCTCGAAGTCTTGAAACTGCAAAAGCCCAGGCCATTCGGGCAACGTGAGGAAACGCTGGTCAATGTCGTGGCCCGCAAACCCCTGGAAGTGGGAGCATCATGATTCGCGTACTGTTTTTAGCCTTCCTGCTGCTCGGCGGCTGTGCGGCACAAGCCCCGCTGCCGACCAGCGCACCGACCCTGCAATTGCCGATGCAGCTGCACATCGAGCGTCGCCAGGCAGATCAGCATCAGGACTGGTTGCTGATCATCCAGCGTGAAAACGGCGGATTGCGCTGGTCGATGATGGACCCGCTGGGCATTCCCCAGGCGCGCCAGTTGCTGATCGACGGAAAATGGCAGGCCGATGGTTTGCTGCCGCCCAATCCCGAAGCCCGCGAGCTGTTCGCTGCGCTGATGTTCGCCATGACCCCGGACCTGGAAATGCATGGCCGCTACCCGACCGCTTACCGCCAGGGCATGCAGCGTCGTCTGGATGACCGCTGGCTGGTCGAATATCAATCGGCCAACGCGTTCACTATTCGCCTCAAGGACAGACTGAGCTACAAAGTCACACCGCTGAACAACGAGAGCCTGCCATGACCGCCTATCTCAACGCACTGGGCGTGATCTGCTCGCTGGGCGACAGCCGTGAAGAGGTGTCGCGCAGGCTGTTCGCCGGCGACAGCTCGGGCATGGTGTTCGAAAGCGGCTGGGTGCCGGAACGTGCATTGCCGGTCGGCGCGGTCAAATCCGCACTGCCGCCCATTCCGCCTGCCGTGCATTTGCATCACAGCCGCAATAACCAGTTGCTGCTGGCTGCCGCCCTGCAGATCGAGGAGGACATCAGCCAGGCTATCACCCGCTTCGGCGCCGGACGGATTGGCGTGATCATCGGCACCAGCACTTCGGGCATCGATGAAGCGAGCGAGAGCATGGCCGTCTGGCTGCGTGAGCGGACCTTCCCCGACAATTACGATTATCGGCAACAGGAACTGGGCGCACCGGCGAATTTTCTCGCCGCCTGGCTGCAATTGAGCGGCCCGGCCTACGTCATCTCGACAGCCTGCACCTCCAGCTCGCGGGCGTTGCTCAGTGCACGGCGGGCGCTGGACATGGGCCTGTGCGATGCCGTGCTCTGCGGCGGCGTCGACAGCCTGTGCAGGCTGACCCTGCAGGGATTCTCGGCACTCGAGGCCATGTCGCCGCAGCTCTGCAACCCGTTCTCCAGCAACCGCAACGGGATCAATATCGGCGAGGCCGCCGCGCTGTTCCTGATGACTCGCGAAACCGACAGCAGGCACTCGATTGCCCTGCTGGGTGCAGGTGCCAGCTGCGACGCTCACCACATCTCGGCCCCCGAACCCACCGGGCGTGGCGCGCGCGATGCCATGCTGCAAGCGTTGCGCAATGCCCGACTCGAGGCGGAACAGATCGGTTATCTGAACCTGCATGGCACCGCCACGCCGCACAACGACGCCATGGAGAGCCTGGCCGTGCAGGGGGTATTTCCGAACGGCGTGCCCTGCTCGTCGACCAAACCGCTCAGCGGCCACACCTTGGGCGCGGCAGGCGCGCTGGAAGCGGCGTTTTGCTGGCTGAGCCTGGCACCGCAGAATACCGAACAGGCCCTGCCCCCGCACTTGTGGGACGGCGAGGCCGATCCGCTCTTGCCTGCTCTGCACTGGACACATGCAGGCTCGCGCCTGACACCTGAAAACGCTCGTTACATGATGAGTAATTCGTTTGCCTTCGGTGGCAACAACATCAGCCTGATTATCGGAGATGCCCCATGACCGAGTGGCCGCTCGCCGAACTCATCCCCCATGCCGGCGACATGATTCTCATCGATCAGGTGCTGAGCTTTGACGAAGAACAGATTCGAACCCGCCTGACCGTGCGCGCCGACGGCCTGTTCAATCAAGCCGACGGCAGTCTGCCGGCATGGCTGGGCATCGAGCTGATGGCGCAGAGCGTCGCGGCCTATGCCGGTTGCAAGGCGCGCAACAAGGGCGAAGCGGTCAAGCTGGGGTTTCTGCTTGGCAGCCGCAAGTTCGACTGCAACGTGACGCGCTTCCCGCTGGGCAGCGAACTGCACATCCACGCCGTGCGTTCCCTGCAGGACGACAACGGCATGGGCATGTTCGAATGCACCCTCACCGGTCCGGGTATCGAGGCTTTTGCCCGACTCAATGTATATTGCCCGCCCAATACTGCTGACTACCTGGCTGAAGGAGCCCCGGCATGACTGAATCGATACTGGTCACCGGCTCCAGCCGTGGCATTGGCCGCGCCATCGCCCTGCGTCTGGCGCAGGCCGGATACGACCTGATCCTGCATTGCCGCACCGGCCGCAGCGAAGCCGAAGCGGTGCAGGCCGAAGTCGTTGCGCTGGGCCGTCAGGCACGCGTGCTGCAATTCGATGTCTCGGACCGGGCCGCCTGCAAGGCCGTTCTGGAACAGGACGTGGAGACGCACGGCGCCTATTACGGCGTGGTGCTCAACGCCGGGCTGACCCGCGACGGCGCGTTTCCGGCGCTCAGCGACGATGACTGGGATCAGGTGCTGCGCACCAACCTGGACGGTTTCTATAACGTCCTGCACCCGTTGACGATGCCGATGATTCGCCGTCGTGCAGCAGGGCGCATCGTCTGCATCACTTCGGTTTCCGGGCTGATCGGCAACCGCGGCCAGGTCAATTACAGCGCTTCCAAGGCAGGGCTGATCGGTGCCGCCAAGGCCCTGGCTATCGAGCTGGGCAAGCGCAAGATCACCGTCAACTGCGTCGCGCCGGGGCTGATCGATACCGCCATGCTCGACGAGAACGTGCCGGTGGACGAACTGCTGAAAATGATTCCGGCACAACGCATGGGCACGCCCGAGGAAGTGGCGGGTGCGGTGAATTTTCTGATGTCGGCCGAAGCGAGCTACATCACTCGTCAGGTTCTGGCCGTCAACGGGGGACTGTGCTGATGAAGCGTGTGGTAGTGACCGGCATGTCCGGCATCACTTCGGTGGGCAGCGACTGGCCGACTATCGATGCACGCTTCACGGCCAATCGCAGCGGCATTCGCCGGATGGACGAGTGGAACCGGTTTGCCGAGCTCAATACCCGCCTGGCCGGTCCCATCGACGATTTCGCCGTGCCGGGGCACTGGACGCGCAAGCAACTGCGCAGCATGGGCCGCGTGTCACGTCTGGCCGTGGCGGCTGCCGAGCAGGCCCTGATCGACGCCGGGCTGCTGAATGACCCGATCATTCGCGATGGGCGCATGGGCACGGCCTGCGGTTCGTCCACCGGCAGCACCGACGAGATCAAGGCCTTCGGCAACATGCTGATCAACTCGGTGGCCGTGGGCCTGAACGCCAATTCCTATGTGCGGATGATGCCGCACACCACCGCCGCCAACATCAGTATCTTCTTCGGCCTGACCGGACGCCTGATTCCGACCTCCAGCGCCTGCACCAGTGGCAGTCAGGGCATCGGCTATGCCTATGAGGCGATCAAGTTCGGCCGTCTGCCGCTGATGCTGGCGGGCGGGGCCGAAGAGTTGTGCCCGACCGAGGCCATGGTCTTCGACGCGCTGTACGCCACCAGCCTGAAGAATGACGCGCCCCACACCACACCACGCCCCTACGACAGCGGACGCGACGGCCTGGTGATCGGTGAAGGCGGCGGCATGCTGGTGCTTGAAGAGCTTGAGCATGCCCAGGCACGGGGGGCGCACATCTACGCCGAAATAGTCGGCTTCGGCAGCAACGCCGACGGCGCGCACAGCACTCGCCCCGAGCAGACCACCATGCGCCGCGCGATGGAGCTGGCCCTCGAAGACGCCAACCTGTCGCCCGACGCCATCGGTTACGTCAACGGTCACGGCACCGCCACCGAACAAGGCGACATCGCCGAGACCCTGGCCACCAGCAGCCTGTTCGGCCCGCGCATGCCACTTAGCTCGCAAAAAAGCTTTCTCGGTCACACGCTGGGAGCGTGCGGCGCGCTGGAATCATGGTTCAGCATCGAAATGCTCAACAGCGATCGCTATATCCATACGCTCAACCTGGTCGACATTGACCCACAGTGCGGCGAACTGGACTACATCGTCGGCGAACCCAGGCACATGAGCAACGAATACGTGATGAACAACAACTTCGCGTTTGGCGGCGTGAACACCTCGCTGATCTTCAGGCGTTGGGGCTAAGGGTATTCTCTGAGCCGCCTGTCGTTCCTCACGCGCCAGCCCACACACCTATCGTTCCCTACGCTCCAGCGTGGGAATACAGTTCTGCACCGCATGCACCGGTCTTGCTGTCGGTTCCCGGCAGATCGCGAGCAAGCTCGCTCCTGCGGCCAGAATCTCAACTATCGTGCGACGCTCCGCGTCGCATGCCGTTCTGGACGCTCCGCGTCCTATCATCCGTGCCTTTGAATCACCCTACGTTGCGCGTTAACAGCTCGGTGAACGCCCTGGCCATGGGCGATTGTTCGTCCTTGCGTTGCACCAGCCACACCGCGCTGGTTGCGCCGGGGTCGAGGACATTGCGGTAGACCACGCCGTCGATGCGCATTCGCCGGTAGGACGCGGGCAGTACGGTGACGCCCAAGCCTGCTGCGACCAGGCCGATGATGGTCATCACTTCGCCCGCTTCCTGGGTGATCAGCGGGCTGAACCCTGCGGCGCGCGCCAGGCTCAGGACTTGCGCGTAGATACCGCTGCCATAAGTGCGCGGGAAGAACACGAACGGCTCGGCGGCCAGTGCCGCCATGTAGATCCCTTCCTCGCTTTCTGCCGCCAGCGGATGGTCGGCACGCATGATCGCCACCAGCGGCTCACTGAGCAATTCGAACACCACCAGTGAATCGGGCAATGCCAGCGGGCGCATGATGCCGACCTGAATGGTCTTGTCCTCAAGACCTGCCGCCACTTCCTGACTGGTGATCTCGGTCAGGGTCAGGTGCACATCCGGGCAGGCCTGACGGAAAGCAAAAATCGCCTGCGGGATGCTCGACGTAAACGGCGCAGACGAAGTGAAGCCAATCTTCAGCTCGCCGATTTCACCCAGTTGCGCACGCCGGGCAACATCAGTGGCCTTGTCGACCTGTGCCAGCACCAGCCGTGCTTCGTCGAGAAACAGCCGCCCGGATTCGCTCAGCTCGACACGCCGGTTGGTGCGTTCGAAAAGACGCGTGCCCAGTTCCTGCTCCAGCGTCTGAATCTGCTGGCTGAGCGGCGGTTGCGAAATCCCCAGCGCCTGGGCTGCGCGGCCAAAATGCAGCTCCTCGGCAACCGCGATGAAGTAACGCAGATGACGCAATTCCATGCGGCCTCCATTAAGTCGTTTTACCTATCAAACAGGTCGAACAATATATTGGATGGAATGATTAGCGAGCTATATGATTTTTTCATTGCCTGCTCAACCGTGCCCCGAGGTCTTTGTGAACCCTGCCGTTGCCCCGCCCACCCCCGACTTGAACACCTCGTCCGTACAGTCGTCGACACTGCCGGGCGATACCTACATCGAGAAGAACACGCCACTGTTCAAACGCACTGCACTGGCGCTGTTCGCTGGCGGGTTTTCGACTTTTACCCTGCTGTACTGCGTTCAGCCGATGATGCCCACGCTGTCCAGCGAGTTCTCCCTGACTGCGGCACAAAGCAGCCTGATCCTGTCCGTCGCCACAGCAATGCTCGCCATCGGCCTGCTGATCACCGGGCCGATATCCGATCGGCTGGGGCGCAAGCCGGTGATGGTCATGGCGCTGTTCTGTGCCTCGCTGTTCACCATCGCCAGCGCCTTGATGCCCAGCTGGGAGGGCGTGCTGATTACCCGAGCTCTTGTAGGTCTTTCGTTGAGCGGCCTGGCGGCAGTGGCGATGACCTACCTGAGCGAGGAGATCCACCCCACCCATCTGGGCCTGGCGATGGGGCTGTATATCGGCGGCAGCGCCGTCGGTGGCATGAGCGGAAGGCTGATCGTCGGGGTGATGATCGATTATGTCAGCTGGCACGCGGCGATGCTGGTGGTCGGCGGGCTGGCGCTGATCGCCGCAGCGGTGTTCTGGAAGATCCTGCCGGCGTCACGCAACTTCCGCCCGCGCTCGCTGCACCCTCGCAGTCTGCTCGACGGCTTTGTCGTGCAGTTTCGCGATGCAGGCCTGCCGCTGCTGTTTCTGACCGGTTTTCTGCTGATGGGCGCATTCGTTACGCTGTTCAACTACATCGCCTACCGCTTTCTGAGCGCCCCCTACAACCTGAGCCAGGCCGTGGTCGGTGTGTTTTCCGTGGTGTACCTGTCGGGCATCTACAGTTCAGCAAAGATCGGCTCGCTGGCTGACCGCCTAGGCCGCCGACAGGTGCTCTGGGCCGTGATCGTGATGATGCTGGCCGGCCTGCTGCTGACCCTGTTCACCCCACTGCCACTGGTGATCGTCGGTGTGCTGATCTTCACCTTCGGCTTCTTCGGCGCACATTCAGTGGCCAGCAGTTGGGTCGGACGCAGGGCCACCACCGCCAGAGGCCAGGCCGCGTCCCTGTACCTGTTCTGTTACTACGCAGGTTCGAGCGTGGCCGGCACCGGCGGCGGCGTGTTCTGGCACTACGCAGGCTGGAACGGTATCGGGGTGTTTATAGGCGTGTTGCTGCTGATCGCCCTTGGTGTGGCGTTGAGGTTGGCAAGGTTGCAGCCGCTGGGGTCGCAGGTTTAGTCACACATAGGGCGATGGCGCATAGGGTTAGCCAAGGTACACTGGCGCATCCGCCAGTTCTGGTAAAGGAAACCGACATGCGCCTCGACCGCCTCCACCTGCAGAATTTTCGTTGCTACGAAGATGCTCATTTCGACTTCCAGCCTGGGTTCAATCTGGTGGTGGGGGTTAATGGCAGTGGGAAGACGTCGTTATTGCTGGGAGTGGCGGGATGCTTCGGGAATCTACTTGGAAGCATTGGCGTCCATCGACCATCGATAGCCGAGTCCGATGTTCGGTTCGAGTTAGTAAAGTTCGAAGACAGGATTCGTTTTGAGCGCAGCTATCCTCTTGTGTTGACTGCCCAAGGTGGCGCGTTTGAGCATCAGGAATGGCACGTATCGCTAGAACGCAGCAGTCTTCAGACAAATTTTAGCGCGCTGAACAGTCTCGTATTTTCGGAAAATCTGATCAGCATCGACGGCGCTACTCACGGGGATTTGCCTGTATTCGCCGTCTATCAAGCCAATCGACGCTGGCTGACGATGAGTGTAACCGCTGAGCATGCTGCACAGAGCAAACCATCAAGACTGGATGCCTACACCTCTTGGTTCGATGCCGCTTCCAACTTGAAAAACTTCGAGACCTGGTTCATCGGCAAGACACTGGAGCGCTTTCAAAGACTGGCCAGAACGGGTTTCCCTGGCATTCTCACCGACGAACTCACCTGGATCAATTCAGCTATCCAGTGCGCACTGCCGGAGTCCAAGGGCATAGAGTACGACATGGAAATGCGGGGGCTGATGGTGGACATTGATGACCGAAAAACCCCGTTCAACGACCTGAGCGACGGGCAACGCGGAATGGTCGCCCTCTTCGCCGATATTGCCCGCCGTATCTGCCTGCTAAATCCGCACATGGGGAAGGATGTTCTAAGCAAGACAAACGGCATCATCGTGATCGATGAACTGGACATCCACCTTCACCCCGGCTGGCAACGCACCATTGCACCCGCGCTGAAAAAAGCATTTCCCAGCATTCAGTTCATCGCTGCCAGCCACTCGCCACAGGTCATCGGCAGCCTGCAACCGGGCGAGGTCATCCTGCTGAATAACCATGACGGCTCTCACCCAAGAGCAACCTACGGCCTGGACTCCAGCAGCATTCTGGAAGAAGTCATGGGCGTGCCTCAGCGTGAGCCTGAAATTGAAGAGTTGCTCGATCAGCTATTCAGCACTCTGGAAAACAACGAGCTTGAAAAAGCCAGGTCGCAGCTTGATGCACTGAAGAAGAAGGCGCCCGATCTACCAGAGTTCGCGGGTGCCGAGGCGCTACTCAAACGCAAGGAGATCATTGGACGATGAGACGCATCATCAAAGGAACTGAGCCTGCGTCATTCACCGAATGGAAAGCCAGTGCAAACGAAGACTGGACGCCCACTTATCCAACCTTGCAGAACCCGCAAAAACGCGACCTGCATGATCGCCTGCTGCAAGAGCAGAACTTCTCATGCTGCTATTGCGGCAGGGAAATAGAACTTGATAGCAGTCACATCGAACATTTCAGACCGCAGGATCATTATCTGCCATTGGCACTGGAGTTCAGCAATCTTCATGCGTCCTGCCTGCGCGAGACCACACCAGGAAGCCCGTTGCACTGCGGCCACTACAAGGGCAACTGGTTCGATGAAGACCTGCACATCTCTCCGACAGAGGACGATTGCGAACAGCGCTTCCGTTACTTGCTGACAGGGAAAATCCAGAGCACATCCCACACCGACCTTCCCGCCACGACGATGATCGAAAAGCTCGCACTCGATATCGCGTATCTGACCAAAAGACGTCAGGAGGCCATCACGGGTGTGTTCGATGAACAGTTCATATCCAGCGCCAGCGATGCGGAACTCGCTAACCTTGTAGACAGCCTGCGCTCGGGCACCGCTAATACCTCTATTGCTTTCGGCCATGTCGTTGCGCGCTATGCGGAGCAATTGCTGACGCAGCGGTAGGCCGCGCCTCAGCGCCTCTCTCCCATTAGCGAGGCACGACCCAAAAAAGAAAATTATTTTCATATATTTGTTTGTATTTCATTTTCGTGTAATTTATTTTCATAACGAAAACAGAGATAAAAATAATGAATACCTGTGATCGCCCTGAAATGCCCCTGCTCCACCTTATTGCGTCATCCCTGCCGAGTACTCCCGAGTCGCCTTCAGGCTGACAGCTTCAGCTGTTGGTGTTGCGCCCTCGCCTACCCACTTTGCAAGGAATCGTCGCTATGTCGCCGTCACCCGGTATTTCGCTATTGGTCTACGCCGCTGTCGCCATCATCGCCTTGATCGTGCTGATCGCGCGTTACCGCCTCAATCCGTTTATCGTCATCACGCTTGTTTCGGTCGGTCTGGCACTGGTTGCGGGAATGCCGGCCAGTGGCGTGGTCGCCTCTTATGAAGCGGGGGTTGGCAAAACGCTGGGGCATATCGCGCTGGTCGTGGCGCTGGGCACCATGCTCGGCAAGATGATGGCCGAGTCTGGCGGCGCCGAGCAGGTGGCGCGCACCCTGATCGATCGCTTTGGCGAACGTAACGCGCACTGGGCCATGGTCTGCATTGCGTTTCTGGTGGGCTTGCCACTGTTCTTCGAAGTCGGCTTCGTTCTGCTGGTGCCGATCGCCTTTACCGTAGCCCGGCGTGTCGGGGTGTCGATTCTGATGGTCGGCCTGCCGATGGTCGCCGGTCTTTCGGTGGTGCATGCGCTGGTGCCGCCGCACCCTGCTGCGATGCTCGCGGTGCAGGCGTATCAGGCGTCGGTAGGACAAACGCTGTTCTACGCCATCCTGATCGGCATCCCCACGGCGATCATCGCCGGTCCGGTGTATGCCAAATTCATTGTCCCGCGCATCCACCTGCCGGCTGAAAACCCGCTGGCCAAACAGTTTCTCGACCGCGAGCCACGCCAGAAGCTGCCCAGCTTCGGCCTGACCATGGCGACGATTCTGCTGCCGGTGGTGCTGATGCTGCTGGGTGGCTGGGCCAACCTGATCAGTACACCGGGTAGCGCGTTCAACAGCTTTCTGCTGTTCATCGGTAACTCGGTGATTGCCCTGCTGCTGGCCACCCTGCTGAGCTTCTGGACGCTGGGCATCGCGCAGGGCTTCAACCGCGACTCTATCCTGAAATTCACCAACGAGTGCCTGGCACCGACCGCCAGCATCACGTTGCTGGTAGGTGCCGGTGGCGGCTTGAACCGCATTCTGATCGACAGCGGCGTGACCAATGAGATCGTCGGCCTGGCGCAGGACTTTCATCTGTCGCCCCTGCTGATGGGCTGGTTGTTCGCGGCACTGATGCGCGTTGCCACCGGCTCGGCGACGGTGGCGATGACCACGGCATCGGGCATCGTTGCACCTGTGGCGATGGGGCTGGGTTATCCACACCCCGAACTGCTGGTGCTGGCGACGGGTGCAGGCTCGGTGATCTTTTCCCACGTCAACGACGGTGGGTTCTGGCTTATCAAGGAGTATTTCAACATGACTGTCGCGCAAACGTTCAAGACCTGGACGGTCTTGGAGACGCTGATTTCCGTCGTCGCTTTCGCCCTGACGCTGGGCCTGGCGCAGGTGCTTTGAGTGGACATTCTGTACCAGATACGTGCCCGTCAGGATTCCTTCAGTGCGGGAGAAGGCCGAATCGCCAGGCTGTTGCTCAGCGATATCGCCTTCGCGGCCAGTGCCAGTCTGGATGAGCTGGCCAGCCGTGCCGAGGTCAGCAGTGCGACGCTGTCACGTTTCGCGCGCAGCATCGGTTGCCGGGATCTGCGCGATTTGCGCCTGCAACTGGCTCAGGCCAGCGGCGTCGGCAGCCGCTTTTTGCATCCGCAACCGGCGCCGGAGCAGTCGGCCTTTTTCGCCCGGATTGTCGACGACATCGAAGCCACCCTGCGCCAGCACCTGGCAGGCTTTGACGCGACACGCTTTGCCGCCGCCATCGCCTGCGTCACCGATGCACGCATGATTCACACATTCGGCATGGGCGGTTGCTCCAGCCTGTGCAGCGAGGAGCTGCAAACCCGGCTGGTGCGCCTGGGTTACCCGGTGGCCGCCTGCCGCGACCCGGTGATGATGCGCATGGTCGCCGCTACGCTTGGCCCGCAACACAGTCTGATTGTCTGCTCGCTCAGCGGGCGCCCACCGGAGCTGCTCGACGCCGTGACCCTGGCGCGCAGCTACGGTGCCCGCGTGCTGGCCATCACCCTGCCTGACTCACCGCTGGCACAACTGGCCGAGGTCGTGCTGCCGTTACAGATTGCTGAAACCAATTTCATCTATAAACCCACCGCAGCGCGTTACGGCATGCTGCTGACCATCGATGTGCTGGCCACTGAACTGGCGCTGTCGAGCCCTGAAGACAACCAGGAGCGGCTGCGCCGGATCAAGCTTGCGCTGGATGAATACCGTGGCGGCGAAGATGGCCTGCCGCTGGGAGACTGAACCATGTTTTATGACCTGATCATCCGCGACGCACTGGTCATTGATGGCAGTGACACACCGGGGGTACGCGCCGATGTGGCGATCAGCGACGGGCGCATTCAGCGCATCGGCAGTCTGACCGACGGCAAAGCCCGGGAAGAAGTCGATGCGGCCGGTCGCGTGCTGGCCCCAGGGTTTATCGATGTCCACACCCACGACGATACGGTGGTGATCCGCAAACCCGACATGCTGCCGAAAATCAGCCAGGGCGTAACGACCGTCATCGTCGGCAACTGCGGGATCAGCGCGTCGCCGGTCTCGCTGAGCGGCAATCCGCCCGACCCGATGAACCTGCTGGGCGACGCCGCTGCGTTCATCTATCCACGTTTCACCGACTACCGCTCAGCGGTTGAAAACGCCAGGCCAGCGGTGAACGTGGCGGCCCTGATCGGCCATACCGCCTTGCGCAGCAACCACATGGATGACTTGTTGCGCAGCGCCAGTCCGGAAGAAATTGCCGCGATGCGCGAACAGTTGCGTGACAGCCTGGAAGCCGGCGCGCTGGGGTTATCGACCGGCCTTGCCTACGCCTCTGCGTTCTCGGCCGAAACCAGCGAGGTCAAACAACTGGCGGAAGAGCTCAGCGCGTTCGGCGCGATTTACACCACCCACCTGCGCAGCGAGTTCGAGCCGGTGCTGGAGGCCATGGCGGAAGCATTCGATATAGGCCGCCATGCGCGCTCACCGGTCATCATCTCGCACATGAAATGCGCTGGTGCCGGCAACTGGGGACGCAGCCCGCAACTGCTGGCAGCCCTGGAAAAAGCCGCGCAGGACCATCCGGTAGGTTGCGACTGCTATCCCTATGCGGCCAGCTCTTCGACGCTGGACCTCAAACAGGTCACTGACGCATTTCGCATCACCATCACCTGGTCTACGCCGCACCCGGATCAGGGTGGCAGGGATCTGCAGGACATTGCCGCCGACTGGGGGCTGTCATTGCTGGACGCCGCACGCACGTTGCAGCCTGCGGGTGCGGTGTACTACGGCATGGATGAAAGCGATGTCGAGCGCATCATGTCTCACCCGCTGGCGATGATCGGCTCCGATGGCCTTCCGGAAGACCCGTTTCCCCATCCGCGCCTGTGGGGCGCGTTCCCGAGGGTGCTCGGGCATTTCAGCCGCGACAAGGGGCTGTTTGCGTTGCACACCGCCGTACACAAAATGACCGGGCTGTCGGCCGCGCGCTTCGCCCTGCACGAGCGCGGCCTTATTCGCGAAGGCTACTGGGCGGATCTGGTGCTGTTCAATCCGCAAACCGTGCGAGACGTGGCGGACTTCAAAGATCCTCAGCGAGCGGCGCAGGGCATCGACGGTGTTTGGGTCAACGGCCGGTTGAGCTATGCCGAAGGCCAGCCGCAAGGCGAGCGACAGGGCAGATTCCTGCCACGCAGCGGTTCGCTGCGGGAGGGCTTTGCGGATGCGAAAGCGCCGACGTAGTCGTCGGCGCTGAAAAGGGAAGGATGACCCTGGTGCGTACAGGGTTACCAGAGGTAGGGAAACAGGAACTCGATCGAGTGCCGGGATAGGTTCAGGGCTACCGGCTTGCGGCCGTCCAACGTTATCAATCCCTCTTTGGCCATCTGGCTCAACAGACTGCGGGTGGTGCGCTCGCCGACGCCCAAGCGGGCCTGAATATCAGCGCGCTGCTGATCGCCCTGATAGAGCAACGCCTTATAGACATCTCGGGCCTCTATACGGAGCTCAGGTAGAGTCTCGCCCTTGCTGTCCGAAAGCGCGCGACGGCTGCGCATCTCGAAATAAACGTCGATCCGCTCGCCAAGCCTTTCCGGTTCAAGCTGCGCGCTGAAGTATTGCACCTGATCCAGGGCAGTCTCCGTGAAGAAACGGGTCCAGCGCAACAGGCCACTATCCGAGAGCTCGCCCCGCCCATCCAGCTCACCTTTGCGCGGGTGGTCGGCGGCGCCAAGCATCTCGTAGTAGGCGGTGACGTTGCGGGCAAATCCACGGCTCATGGACCACAGACCATACCCACCAAAGCCAGCGGCCTTGAGGTACTGATCCGTGAACAGGCGGCCGGTGCGACCGTTGCCATCCATAAATGGGTGAATCCACATCAGCCTGTGGTGCGACGCTGCAGCCGCAAAGAAGCCCGAAAGGCCGTGGATCCAGTCAAGGCGGTACATTCGCTCAAAATCGTTGAGGTATGCGGGCATCTGCTCGACGGTTGGAGGGATGTGCTTGCCGACGCGAACTCCCAATTGCCGGAATTCGCCGGGGACCATACGTACGGTATCGCCCTTCTCATTCAGTTGAATATCCAGCATATCTTCGGGCACGCCAACATAGAACTCGCGGTGCATGCGTGAGATAGCGCTCTTCGTGCATACGTCGACCTGATTGATAGGCTCATCGGTAAGTCGACGCTGGGCTTCAATGTGACGCTTGATCTCCTGCAGGTCCTTGGCACCCTTGAACTCCTGAGGAGCCTCCTCGGCACGCAGAATGTCGGCGGGAATCGTGGAGTTACCCTCGATCTTGTTGCTGTAGTAAGAATTCACCACCCGCAGCAGGTTCATCATCGGCAAACGCAGCGGGCCAGGGATCTTCGCGTGTAGGGCCGCATCGAGCCGCATGATCTGGACGACCTGATCCTGCAGCTCATCGGGGGCTTTGTCTTGGGGGATGTACGGTGTGAATGCCATTTGCCGGTTTCAAACCCCGCCTGATGCCCCTATTTATAGGGCTTTGGTAATTTTTAACCGGCTATTCTTGCCGGATTGCTTGCCGGCAATTTATCACTCATCGCCCCTAAGAGCACTACCGTCGTCCGATCACCAGCTATCAGCCCTGAAAATAAGTAAGAGGAATAGTCTTTTCTATTCCTCTCCCACAAGTTCAGCTCTCAAAAACCAACATCGTCAGCCCGGCAACTACACGTGATACTGCGCCGACAACTCGTGTACGGCTTCAATGAACGCGCCGGCATTGGCCGGGTCGACCTCAGGGGTGATGCCGTGGCCGAGGTTGAAGACGTGGCCGGTGCCGCTGCCGTAGCTGGCAAGGATGCGTGCGACTTCCTGGCGGATGGCTTCCGGGCGGGCGTAGAGTACGGTCGGGTCCATGTTGCCTTGCAGCGAAACCTTGCTGCCGACACGCTGACGCGCTTCGCCGATGTCGCAGGTCCAGTCCAGCCCCAGGGTGTCTGCACCGATGTCGGCGATGCTTTCCAGCCATAGACCGCCGCCTTTGGTGAAGACGATGACCGGCACCTTGCGCCCGTCGTTTTCGCGGATCAGGCCGCTGACGATCTTGCGCATGTAGGCCAGCGAGAACTCCTGATACGCCGCCGAAGACAGGCTGCCGCCCCAGCTGTCGAAGATCTGCACGGCCTGCGCACCGGCCAGAATCTGGCCATTGAGGTAGGAGGTGACTGACTGCGCCAGCTTGTCGAGCAGCAGGTGCATGGCTTGCGGGTTGTCGTAGAGCATGGCCTTGGACTTGCGGAAGTCCTTCGACGAACCGCCCTCGACCATGTAGGTCGCCAGCGTCCACGGGCTGCCGGCGAAACCGATCAGCGGTACACGACCGTTGAGTTCGCGGCGAATGGTGCTGACCGCATCCATCACGTAGCCCAGATCCTGCTGCGCATCGGGGATCGGCAGTGCTTCGATGTCAGCGAGTGTACTCACGGTTTTCCTGAAACGCGGGCCTTCGCCGGTTTCGAAGTACAGCCCCTGGCCCATCGCATCAGGAATGGTCAGTATGTCGGAGAACAGAATCGCCGCGTCCAGCGGGTAGCGATCCAGCGGCTGCAGGGTGACTTCACAGGCGAACTGCGGGTTCTTGCACAGGCTCATGAAATCCCCGGCACTGGCGCGGCTGGCGCGGTATTCCGGCAGGTAACGACCTGCCTGACGCATCATCCATACCGGCGTGACGTCTACGGGTTGCTTGAGCAAAGCGCGAAGGAAACGGTCGTTCTTCAGGGCAGTCATGTCGGCATCCGCAATAAAAGTGCCGGCATTTTCTCAGAGCTCGACGCAAAAGGCACGGCGAGAGCCGTGCCTTTTGTCTATCGAGGCGATTTGCCAAGCCAATTCAGCGGCTTGCGCTGCGCAGGTCTGAGCTATTTGTGCGGATCCTTGACGTCGACAGCCCTGATGATGCCCTTTTCACCGGGTTCGAGTATCAAGCGCCAGGCTCCCCTGCCGGTACTCCTGCCAACACCGGGAAGATCGAGCGAAAAACCTGTTTTGCCGTGTTTATGCAGACTGCCGTTACCGTCCAGTTCGAATCGCTCTGTTGCCTTCCTGACTGCAACGACGAGGTCATCTTCGATGTTTTTCTGAGCGTTCTTGAAGTTGCGACTTTCAAAAAATCCCTCCAGATCAACTTTATACCTCCTGACGCGGCTACCGTTTTCCGGCGATCCGCTATCACTGCCCGAGCCACTGGAGGACTTGGGTTTCGAATGCTTCTTGCCACCGCGCAAACCTGCCGAGGCGTGTACCCACACATTTTGCCTGTCGAGCTGAATCGGCAATTGGTAATAGGCATCCGGCCGGCGCGGATCGATCACCCGCCAGACTGCGGAATCGGCGTCGTACCTGACAGCATAGGCCTTATCGTGTTGCACGGCATAAAAACGGCTCGGCGCGTCTTCCCGGCTTTTTTCGTAAACGCCTTTGTAAAAACCGTCATCGCGTAATTTCAACCCGCCGGGGATTCTTGCCACGGCTGTTCTCGGATCGAGGACAGAACGACCAATGGAGGTCGCTGCGGGCGTCCTGACCCGTCGCCCCTTGGGCAGCGCCAATCCATCGGCCAGTAGCAGCGCCGCCTGAACGAAATACAGCGGGGCGCTTGCCTTGTCATCAGCCGTCGTGGCAACGCCCTGCCATATGGCATAAAAACTGCGCAGCGCGGCCATCGGCAGCCTCACCTTGAAAGGTGCGAAGGTGAGCACGATATCGCCAATAGCCTTGGTGATTTCCCAGGCGCTCTCCCAATTGGTTTCCCACGTGGTATTGGTCTGTTCATCGACAGCAGAAATCACCCGTGCGACTTCAGACTCGTAAACTGCATCGAGAAAACTACCGGTGCAGGGCTGCAGTGCCATGAACAGCGTGTCACGGCCAGAGGTCAGGACGTGCCTGACATGGCCCCGGGACGCCAGAGGAGCCCTGCTCACCAGATAGTCCAGCAGTTCAGGCTCAAGCAGTACTTGTTGCTGAAGTGCCTGCGCATCGCTCATTTCCCGGAAGCATTTGCCGTCGGGTACCTGCGGGGTGAACAGCACCAGGCTGGCCACGCTGGAAAGAGACTCCGCGCCGACCAGCAGTATGCCGCTCAATGTCACACCATTGATCGACAACTGACTGACCTGAATGCGGTGCCCCTCCACCGCCGCACGATCGCCACCTTCAGACGGGTGATCCAGTACGGCGGCGAGCCATTTGTAACCTCTGTTCGCCAACTCGGGAGGGAGCCCTCCATCGCCAAGAAAGTCTCCGGCCATTTTTGCTTCGAGGGCGTCCAGACGCATCTGTGCGCGCATGACGCTCGCGAAACGTTCGCGGTGCCATTGCCCGGCTGTCGAGGTCAATAACTCGGTATTGAGGAAGCGGACATAGTTTTCGCCGACGTTCAGATCACGAATCAGGCTGAACAGATAGCCGGCGCTCAAAAAGCTGATCAGTTGTCCATGATCGTCAAACGCGCGACCGGTGAGCAGAAAGTTGATATCGGTAACGGCAATGTTTTCCAGAGACAGCTCCGTCAGGCTGCGCTGCTGCGTTTCAACATTCGGCTCGATCTCTGAAGGACCGACGTAGGTGTAATCCGTATCGATGATAATGCCTGGGTCAATCTCGATGCTCGCGGTGTGCACAATGACAGCGTCAGGGTCGACTGCAACCCCGTGGTCGAGCAGGATTCGCGCCCGAAGTTTCTCACGCGCGTAGTTGCGCAACTGCTCGGGCTCTCCGTATCCGGAAGGATCGAGCAGGTCCGGTGCCTGAGCTTCGAGCAATGCCTGAGTGTAATCCTGCACCGCCGCTTTCCAGCGATGCTTTTCGACATCGGCCGCGGCCGCGAACCACTCGGGTAGAAACCCGCTTTCGATTTCGGTGGGCTTTCCGGGGTCAAACCAGCCGCGATTTTCCTTGATGGCAAGACGGGTCAGCAGCTCGCGAAACCCCTTGACGTCCTGTTCGAACTGCATGCCCAGCAATGCTCGTTCTTCGGCCTTCAATTGCGCACTGATCGCCAGATAAAAGCTGTCGGTGCCCTCCTTGAATGAAGTGATTTCACCGTTGCCGGTATCCTGTGCACGGTAATTGCCGTAGTCGTCATGCAGCAAAACGATGCTGGTATCGTCAGGGCCTGGCGTGACATACAGGCTCATGCCGTACTCGATGATCACCAGTGCTCGTCCCAGGGTGTCCGTCAGCAGCTGACTGGCAAGGCGGCGGGCCAGCTCATCCGTATAGGTATTGAAGCTGCGCGTTCGCGCCAGACCATCAATGGCCAGACTGCTGCTCCACTCATCCAGAGAAATGTTCAGCGCTTCGCCAAAAGCGTCCGGCAATAGTGTTCTCTCCAGAAAGCCGGTTTCTTCCTGCGCCGTCAACGGCATCTGATCCAGCAATTCCTCGAGGCGTGCGACCGGAACCTCTGGGCATAAGGCACACAGCACGCCCAGCGCGGGAGTCAGAAAAGCCTGCTGACGAACCCATAGGGGCAGAAGAGGGTTACGCGTGCGGGTATCCAGCTGGCTTTTTGAAACGTCCTCATTCGCCGCCACAAGGGCATCGAACAACAGCGGCCTGTGGTCTTTTGCCAACCCGGCGATTTGCTCACGCAGGGTTACTATTCGTCCGGCGACACTGTTGCTGCCCGGAAAGTTACCTCCCATCCCGAGGTCAGAACCCACAGGCAACTGGCTGAAGATCAAGTGCAGCAGCGGCTCATCATCGGAGATCGGAACATCATCCGGCGCAATATAAGCGTCAGCGTTTAGCGTCAGGAGAATACTGCTCTGAACGACGCTGTCATCGCTGCCCTTCAGGAAAACCGCGAGCACTTCGTCGCTTTCGTTGTGAATCCTGATCGACAGGTCTGCTGGCCATTCAGGCAACTGAACCAGCAAGGCAAACAAGGCGTCATCGCCGTCATCCGGAAAAAAATCTTTTTCTGTGAAGCGCTCGACGAACTGGTCGATGATGCGGTCTGCCCGTTCCCGGTTCCGGTGTTCGCGAACAGCAATGCTACTGGGCGTGAACCTGTCCGGCCCGAGAGATTGCTGTTCAGTGGAGCGCGCAAGCTTGCCCCTGGGTGCTGCTTTCAACACGGCTATTTCCTTATAGCGACATGGAGGGCGGGAGTGCCTGTGTGGCAATTGACCTCCCGATGAAAGCGCAAGAGCCTAATGCTTTCCAGGGGCAGTGACCGGGGGCGGAAACAAGCGTTAACAATCGAATATCACGCCCCTTACGGACAGGTCGTGATCGGAGAATCGGAGTTATTTCAAAAGATCTCAAACCCGCCCTGCCGAGCGAGTTGCACCGAGTTCAGGGAAGAAGTGCCAGGCGGGATGTCAGAGACATTGGCACAGTGCCTATGAAGGGTAGACGCTTGTTATCGGGGTGCGCGTCAGCAACGACACACCCCGGCAACACAAGGCTCAGACGCCCAGGTAATCCAGAATCCCTTCAGCCGCATTACGGCCTTCGAAGATAGCGGTCACCACCAGGTCGGAGCCGCGCACCATGTCGCCACCGGCGAAGATCTTCGGGTTGCTGGTCTGGTGCTTGTACTGCGCCTGTTCCGGGGCCACGACACGGCCCTGGCTGTCGGTGCTGATGGTGAACTGCTCGAACCAGGGTGCCGGGCTTGGGCGGAAGCCGAAGGCGATGACCACGGCTTCTGCCGGGATGATCTCTTCGGAGCCCGGAATCGGCTCGGGACTGCGACGACCACGGGCATCCGGTTCGCCCAGGCGCGTCTCGACCACTTTCACGCCTTCAACCTTGCCCTCGCCGATGATGGCGATCGGCTGACGGTTGTAGAGGAACTTCACGCCTTCTTCCTTGGCGTTTTTCACTTCCTTGCGCGAGCCAGGCATGTTTTCTTCGTCGCGACGGTAGGCGCAGGTCACTGACTTGGCGCCCTGGCGGATCGAGGTGCGGTTGCAGTCCATCGCCGTGTCGCCACCGCCCAGAACCACGACCCGCTTGCCCTTCATGTCGACGAAGTCTTCCGGGGCCTTTTCAAAGCCCAGGTTGCGGTTGACGTTGGCGATCAGGAAGTCGAGCGCATCGTGCACGCCTGGCAGATCCTCACCGGGGAAGCCGCCTTTCATGTAGGTGTAGGTGCCCATGCCCATGAACACCGCATCGTATTCTGCGAGCAGTTGATCGATGGTGACATCCTTGCCGACTTCGGTGTTGAGACGGAATTCGATGCCCATGCCGGTGAACACTTCACGGCGATGGCTCAGCACGGATTTCTCCAGCTTGAATTCCGGAATGCCGAAGGTCAGCAGACCGCCGATTTCCGGATTCTTGTCGAACACCACCGGGGTTACGCCGCCACGCACCAGCACGTCGGCACAGCCCAGGCCCGCAGGCCCTGCGCCGATGATCGCGACGCGCTTGCCGGTCGGCACGACCTTGGACATGTCCGGACGCCAGCCCATGGCAAAGGCGGTATCGGTGATGTACTTCTCGACCGACCCGATGGTCACCGCACCGAAACCGTCGTTCAGTGTGCAGGCACCTTCACACAGGCGATCCTGCGGGCACACGCGGCCGCAGACTTCCGGCAGGGTGTTGGTCTGGTGCGACAATTCCGCTGCCGCGAGGATATTGCCCTCGGCGACCAGCTTGAGCCAGTTGGGAATGAAGTTGTGCACCGGGCACTTCCATTCGCAGTACGGGTTGCCGCAACCCAGGCAGCGGTGCGCCTGATCGGCGGACTGCTGGGGCTTGAAAGGCTCGTAGATTTCCACGAACTCTTTCTTGCGTTGACGCAGCAGTTTCTTCTTCGGGTCTTTACGTCCGACGTCGATGAACTGGAAGTCGTTACTGAGACGTTCAGCCATTCTCTGGAGCCTCTTTGCGGCAGCTTCAAGCGACAAGCTTCAAGCTGCAAGAAATCAATTCAGTTCAATTCACAGGGTGGCAAACTTGCGGCTTGAAGCTAACCGCTAGCAGCTGCTTTTACTGCGGATTCGCCCGAGTGCTGGACAGCAGCGATTTCAGGTTGGCAGCCTTGGGCTTGACCAGCCAGAAACGACGCAGGTAGTCGTCCAGGTTTTCCGCGATATTGCGGCCCCATTCGCTGTCGGTTTCCGCGACGTACTCGTTCAGGACGCTTTGCAGGTGAGTGCGGTATGCCTCCATCGATTCGCCGCTGATACGCTGGATCTCGACCAGTTCATGGTTGACGAGGTCAACGAAGGTGTTGTCCAGGTCGAGCACGTAGGCGAAACCGCCGGTCATGCCGGAACCGAAGTTGTAGCCGGTCTTGCCCAGTACGCAGACGAAACCACCCGTCATGTATTCGCAGCAATGATCGCCAGTGCCTTCAACCACAGTATGAGCACCGGAGTTACGCACGGCGAAACGCTCGCCTGCCGTACCTGCCGCAAACAGCTTGCCGCCAGTTGCGCCGTACAGGCAGGTGTTACCGATAATCGCGCTTTCGTTGGTCTTGAACGGGCTGCCCTTGGGCGGCACGATCACCAGCTTGCCAGCGGTCATGCCCTTGCCGACGTAGTCGTTGGCATCGCCTTCCAGGTACATGTTCAGGCCACCGGCGTTCCACACGCCGAAGCTCTGACCGGCAGTGCCCTTGAAGCGGAAGGTAACAGGTGCCTTGTTCATGCCCTGGTTGCCGTGCAGTCTGGCGATTTCGCCAGAGATGCGCGCGCCGATCGAACGGTCGCAGTTGCAGATATCCAGTTCGTAGTCGCCGCCGCTGAGCGACTCGATGGCCGGCTTGGCCATCTCCACCATCTTCTCGGCCAGCAAGCCCTTGTCGAACGGCGGGTTGCGATCCACCTGGCTGAACTGCGGTTTGTCGGCCGGAATATGGTCGCTGCCCAGTAATGGTGTCAGGTCCAGATGTTGCTGCTTCTCGGTTTCGCCCGGCAGGATGTCCAGCAGGTCGGTACGGCCGATCAGCTCTTCCAGCGAGCGAACACCCAGCCTGGCCAGCCACTCGCGGGTTTCTTCTGCCACGTAGGTGAAGAAGTTGATCACCATGTCGACGGTGCCGATGTAGTGGTCCTTGCGCAGCTTTTCGTTCTGAGTTGCAACGCCGGTGGCGCAGTTGTTCAGGTGGCAGATACGCAGGTATTTGCAGCCCAGCGCGATCATCGGCGCGGTGCCGAAACCGAAGCTTTCGGCCCCGAGAATGGCAGCCTTGATCACGTCCAGGCCGGTTTTCAGACCACCGTCGGTCTGTACCCGAACCTTGCCGCGCAGGTCGTTGCCACGCAGGGTCTGGTGGGTTTCGGCCAGCCCCAGCTCCCACGGTGCGCCGGCATATTTGATCGAGGTCAGCGGCGATGCACCGGTGCCGCCGTCGTAACCGGAAATGGTGATCAGGTCGGCGTAGGCCTTGGCGACACCGGCGGCAATGGTGCCGACGCCCGCTTCTGCCACCAGCTTGACCGACACCAGCGCCGCCGGGTTGACCTGCTTCAGGTCAAAAATCAGCTGCGACAAGTCTTCGATGGAATAGATGTCGTGGTGCGGCGGCGGCGAAATCAGCGTCACGCCCGGTACTGCATAGCGCAGCTTGGCGATCAGGCCATTGACCTTGCCGCCCGGCAGTTGCCCGCCCTCGCCCGGCTTGGCGCCCTGCGCGACCTTGATCTGCAGCACGTCGGCATTGACCAGATACTCGGGCGTGACGCCAAAGCGGCCCGTCGCAATCTGCTTGATCTTGGAGCTGCGCACCGTGCCGTAACGGGCCGGGTCTTCGCCACCCTCACCGGAGTTGGAGCGCGCGCCCAGGCGGTTCATCGCCTCGGCCAGCGCTTCGTGGGCCTCGGGCGACAAGGCACCCAGAGAAATACCGGCCGAGTCGAAGCGCTTGAGGATTTCGCTCAGCGGCTCGATTTCGTCGATGTTCAGCGGCTGATCGATTGTCCTGACCTGCAGCAGGTCACGAATCATCGACACCGGACGCTGGTCCACCAGCGAGGTATATTCCTTGAACTTGCTGTAGTCACCCTGCTGCACGGCAGCCTGCAGGGTGCTGACCACGTCCGGGTTGTAGGCATGGTATTCGCCACCAAACACGAACTTGAGCAGGCCGCCTTGCTGGATCGGCTTGCGCGGGCTCCAGGCTTCGGCGGCCAGCGCCTTCTGTTCGGCTTCGATGTCGACGAAGCGCGCGCCCTTCAGGCGGCTCGGCACGCCGCGGAAGCTCATGTCGCAGACTTCCTCGGACAGACCGATGGCTTCGAACAACTGTGCGCCACGGTAGGACGCAACGGTCGAGATGCCCATCTTCGAGAGGATCTTGAGCAGGCCCTTGGTGATGCCTTTGCGGTAGTTCTTGAAGACTTCGTACAGATCGCCCAGCACTTCGCCGGTACGGATCAGGTCGCCCAGCACTTCGTAGGCCAGGAACGGATAGACCGCCGAGGCGCCGAAGCCGATCAACACGGCGAAATGGTGCGGGTCACGCGCCGTCGCGGTTTCGACCAGGATGTTGCTGTCGCAGCGCAGACCCTGTTCGGTCAGACGGTGGTGAACCGCGCCGACCGCCAGCGAGGCGTGCACCGGCAGCTTGCCCGGCGCAATGTGTCGGTCGCTCAGCACGATCAGCGTATGACCGGCACGCACGGCCTCTTCGGCCTGATCGGCAACGTTGCGCACAGCGGCTTCAAGGCCCAGGCTTTCATCGTAGTTCAGGTCAATGATATGGCGTTCGAACCCTGGACGCTCCAGGTTCATCAGCGAGCGCCATTTGGCTGGCGAAATGACCGGCGAGCTGAGGATCACGCGCGAGGCGTGCTCCGGCGACTCCTGGAAAATATTGCGCTCGGCACCGAGGCAGATTTCCAGCGACATGACGATGGCTTCGCGCAGCGGGTCGATCGGCGGGTTGGTCACCTGCGCGAATTGCTGACGGAAGTAATCGTAAGGCGAGCGTACACGACGCGACAGCACGGCCATTGGCGTGTCATCCCCCATCGAGCCTACGGCTTCCTGGCCCTGCTCGCCCAGCGGACGCAGCACCTGATCACGCTCTTCGAACGTGACCTGGTACATCTTCATGTACTGCTTGAGCTGCTCGCTGTCGTAAAAAGCCGAACCATGGTCGTTGTCTTCCATGGTGGCCTGAATGCGCAGGGCATTCTTGCGCAGCCATTGCTTGTACGGATGACGCGACTTGAGGCGGTTGTCGATGGCATCGGTGTCGAGGATCTGACCGGTTTCGGTGTCCACGGCAAAGATCTGCCCCGGACCGACACGGCCCTTGGCGATGACATCTTCGGGTTTGTAATCCCACACGCCGATTTCCGACGCCAGGGTGATGTAGCCGTTCCTGGTCGTGACCCAGCGCGCCGGGCGCAGGCCGTTGCGGTCGAGCAGGCAGACCGCATGACGACCTTCGGTCATGACCACGCCCGCAGGGCCGTCCCACGGCTCCATGTGCATGGAGTTGTACTCATAGAACGCCCGCAGATCCGGGTCCATGGTCTCGACGTTCTGCCACGCAGGCGGAATGATCATGCGCACGCCACGGAACAGGTCGATGCCGCCGGTGACCATCAGTTCGAGCATGTTGTCCATGCTCGACGAGTCAGAACCCACGCGGTTGACCAGCGGGCCCAGCTCGTCCAGGTCCATCAGATCGTTGGTGAACTTGGTGCGCCGCGCCTGTGCCCAGTTGCGGTTGCCGGTGATGGTGTTGATCTCGCCGTTGTGGGCGAGGAAACGGAACGGCTGCGCCAGCGGCCATTTCGGCAGGGTATTGGTGGAAAAGCGCTGGTGGAACACGCAGATAGCGGTCTGCAGACGCTCGTCGCTCAGGTCCGGGAAGAAGGCCGTGAGGTCGGCCGGCATCATCAGGCCTTTATAAATGATGGTCTTGTGCGAAAAGCTGCAGATGTAGTGATCGGTATCGGCGGCGTTGGACACCGACGAGCGGCGACGCGCACTGAACAGTTTGATGGCGAATTCCTGATCGCTCAGGCCCTCACCGCCAATGAATACCTGCTCGATTTTCGGCAGGCGCTCCAGCGCCAGGCGACCCAGAACGCTGGTATCGATCGGCACCTGACGCCAGCCCACAAGATCCAGGCCTTCGGCGAGGATTTCACGGTTCATGTTTTCGCGTGCGGCGTCGGCCTTGGCGTCGTCCTGATTGAGGAACACCATGCCCACAGCATATTGGCGGGGCAGATCGACGTCGAAGTGTTGCTTGGCAATCGCACGCAGGAAGCCATCGGGCTTCTGAATCAACAGACCGCAACCGTCGCCGGTCTTGCCGTCGGCGTTGATACCGCCACGGTGGGTCATGCAGGTCAGGGCCTGAACGGCCGTCTGCAACAGGTGATGACTGGGCTCGCCCTGCATATGAGCGATCAGGCCGAAGCCGCAGTTATCCTTGAATTCATCTGGTTGGTACAGACCTGCTTTCATAGACACTTTCTCACCAGGCTGCCTCTATGCGAGGCAAATTTCCTTTTAATTCAACCAATTGCCTGTCACGCCGAACGTGCGCCAGCTTCGGACAGGCAAAACGGAGGTCATTGTACACAGCGACACAAGGGCTCACAAATTTAACGACGACTGGCTGATAATCAATGTCGCAATTATGAAAGTTTTAAAACGGGTCGCTGTGCTAGTCAAAGTATTTCTTCATGAATCTGACTGACGCGACGGGAGACTGTAAGGCGCTTGTAACGCAGACGCCGCAAGGCGCGGGCCGATAGGCCGCGCGCGCAGGCGGGTTAAGTCAGGCAGGTCGGCAAACGGCCCGGGTAGGGCCGCTGCGACTTCAACGAGTGGCGCCGAGCTCTTGTTGGACGCTGGCGACAGTACGAGGCCAAGGTTTACCAGCCTGAACCTTGGCTGGCAATACCTTGATGGCTGCCAGGGCGGCAGCGCGGTCAGGAAAGTTGCCGTACGTCACAACGTACAGCGGCTTGCCCTGCAGGGTTTTCTTGAAATAACGATACTCGCCACCCTGCTCTGCAACGTAGGCCTGGGCCGTCGCTTCGGAGCTGGTGCCGAGAATCTGCACCACGTAGTGGCTTGGAGCCTGGCTGCTGTACCAGCTACCGCCGGCAGCCGGTTTGGCGGCGGCCGCTGCCGGTTTTTCAGCCGGTTTGGCAGCCGGAGCCGGGGCAGGCTTGGCCGTAGCAACCTGAGTCTGCGCAGGTGCCGGCTTGGCCGCTGGCGCAGGTGCAGGTGCAGGTGTCGGCGCAGGGATGGACGAACGAGGCGTCTGCGCTGCGGCCTGACCTGCCGGAACACCGGCTGGAGGCGCAGTAGTGGTCACGGTCGGCGGCTGGGCAGGCGAACCTGTCGGCACGGCGTCTTCGTCGGAATCACTGGAACCGGCGGCTTCGGCCAGAGGACCGCGCATCACCGGTTGGTTGCCATTCATCGGCAACGGCATCGGCTGGGAATTGCCAGCGAATTCGATGGCCGGGCTGCCGTTGTTCGATTGTTGAGCAGTTGGCTTGCCTTCGCCCAGCGGCAGCTGCGCCTGAGCGGAAGCCGGGGCATTGGCGGGTGTACCCGTCTTGTCGCCGCGACCCGGGATCAGCACGGCTGCTGCCACGGCCACTATGACAACGGCACCCAAGGCCAATACGTGTTTTTTCGGCATTTTGAACCCCACACTTGGACGCTTGACCGCGGAACGACTCGCGATCATCGCCTCGATCATTGAATCGCGGGCTACCTGGTTGATTGCGCCAGGCCAGCCATCGGACTGTTCATGAATATCGGTGATCTGGTCGGCGGTGAACAACGCGATTCCCTGCCCTGCACCCTCCAGACGCTGAGCCAGATACTCCCGGGTTTCCTCTTCCGTATAGGGTTGCAGCTCGATGACGTGAAAGCGTTCGCCTTCGACATCGCCCTGCAGGTCGGCACACATCTGATCGAGACGATCGAGCAGCGATGGCTCTCCGAACAGGAATACATGCGGACGCCCTTCAGGCGTTCCCGCAGCAAGACCCAGCAACGCTTCGAGCGCCGAATCGCCAAGTTGTTCCGCATCGTCAACCAGCAGGTAGACTTCCTGACCGGTCAGCCCGAGCTGCACGACCTGCGACAGGATCGACTGCATTTCAGCCTGGGCGACGCTCAGCGCCTGCGCGACCTGCTGCAGCACGCCCGCAGCATCGCCGGCACCGCGCGCAGAAATCACGACACTTTGCACCGACTGCTTGTTGGTACTCGCCACCAACGCCTGGCGCAGCAGGGTCTTGCCGCTGCCCTGAGGCCCGGTGACCGCCAGCAGCAACTGGCTGTAGCGCGCCAGATGATGAAGCTGACCCAGCACAGGCTTGCGTTGGGCAGGAAAGAATTTGAAGCCAGGTACCCGCGCCGCAAAGGGGTCATGACTCAACTGATAATGGCCGAGGAAGGCCTCGTCGGCATGCAAACTAGTCATGGGGTTTCCGTTAACCTCTGAGCTGATCCACCAGGGCGCGATAATCCGCAACCAGAGTGGCCTGTAATACTTCTTTTGGATATTCGTCCGTGATAACCGCTTCACCCATCCGGCGCAACAGCACCAGACGCAAGCGACCGTCGATGACTTTCTTGTCGATCGCCATGTGTTCGAGGAAATTGTCTTGCGTCATGTCCTGCGGCGGCACGACCGGCAGCCCGGCACGCTGAAACAGGCGAATGCCGCGATCCCGCTCCTGCGTGCTGATCCAGCCCAGGCGCGAGGACATTTCCAGCGCCATGACCGTACCGGCAGCAACCGCCTCGCCATGCAGCCAGACACCATAGCCCATATGCGTCTCGATGGCGTGCCCGAATGTGTGACCCAGGTTCAATGTCGCACGAACACCGGACTCGCGCTCATCGGCGCCGACCACCAGCGCCTTGGCGGCGCAGGAACGTTCGATGGCCACGGTCAGCGCCGCCTGGTCCAGCCCGCGCAGTGCATCGACGTGCTCTTCGAGCCAGGTCAGAAAGGGTTCGTCGCAGATCAGGCCGTACTTGATGACTTCCGCCAGCCCGGCGGACAGCTCGCGCTCGGGCAGAGTATTGAGCGAGGCGGTATCGATCAGCACCACACTCGGCTGATAGAAGGCACCGACCATGTTCTTGCCCAGCGGGTGGTTGATGCCGGTCTTGCCGCCGACCGACGAGTCCACCTGAGACAGCAGCGTGGTCGGGATCTGGATGAAGTTCACGCCACGCTGATAGCAGGCGGCAGCGAACCCGGCCATGTCGCCGATCACCCCGCCACCCAGGGCGATGACCGTGGTACGACGATCATGACGGGCGGTCAGCAGGCCATCGAAAATGGTCTGCAGGGTCTCCCAGTTCTTGAACGCCTCGCCATCGGGCAGAACAATCGGCAGAACGTTGTAACCGGCCAGGGTTTGCGTCAGGCGTTCCAGGTACAGCGGTGCCACTGTCGTGTTGGAAACGATAGCCACCTGACGCCCGACGATATGCGGGGTCAGGAGCTCTGGCTGATCCAGCAGGCCTTCGCCAATATGGATCGGGTAGCTACGCTCACCAAGCTCGACCTTAAGTGTCTGCATGTGTCCCCACATTGATTACCGATTGGACGGTGTGTGCTTCAGCAGGTCATGACGCAAGGCCATGCACCGTCGCTGTTTTCCGGGCGTCGAGAATAGCGCATTTTCGCCTGCGCTTTAACGGGGAGGAAGCTCTGCCAGTCGCGCCAGTATCTCAAGAACCACCATTCGGGGCGGCCGCTCATCGGTTTCAATCACGATATCGGCGATTTCCCGATAAAACGGGTCACGGATGGCCAGCAACTCGCTCAGTACCCGGGCAGGATCGGCGGTACGCAGCAAAGGCCGATTGCGATCACGCGCGGTGCGCCCCACCTGTTGCTCGATCGAGGCGTGCAGATAAACCACGCGCCCGCCGGCGCGCAGTGCATGGCGATTTTCGCTGCGCATGACCGCACCACCGCCGGTCGCCAGAACCACGCCATCGGCGGCGCACAGCTCGGCAATCATGGCCTGCTCGCGATCACGAAAACCCGGTTCGCCTTCTTTGTCGAAGATCCAGGGAATATTGGCGCCCGTACGCAGCTCGATTTCCTTGTCGGAATCCTTGAACGGCAGTCGCAATTCTTTGGCAAGCAAACGGCCGATGGTGCTCTTGCCAGCACCCATCGGCCCCACAAGTATTAAATTTCGCACAAAATCAACGACTCACAGAAATCGCCTGGTTGTTCATGATACGCGGAGTCAAAAATACCAACAGCTCGGATTTGGACTCGGATACCACATCGCGCCTGAAAAGCCGGCCAAGATACGGTACATCGCCAAGAAATGGCACTTTATCGACAACTTTACTTTGCGTATTCGAGAACACACCACCGATGACGATGGTTTCGCCGTCGGAAATCAGCACCTTGGCGTTGACCTCGTTCTTCTTGATGGGCGGTACGCCCAGTACCGCATTCAGATAGTCCGGCTCGTCCTTGGTGACCTTCACTTCCATGATGATGCGGTTGTCCGGCGTGATCTGCGGCGTCACTTCAAGCGACAGGGAAGCTTCCTTGAAGCTCACGGTGGTCGCACCGCTGGAGCTGGATTCCTGGTACGGGATCTCCGTGCCCTTGAGGATCTTGGCGGTTTCCTTGTCGGAAGTGACCACCTTGGGCTGGGAGACGATTTCACCGTTACCGGTTTTCTCCATGGCACTCAGCTCAAGGTCCAGCAGCGTGTTGTTGGTCACGAAGCCCAGGCCTATGCCGGTCGTCGCATCAGCAGCGCCCAGGTCCACGAACGGCACGTTGGAGGTCACACTGCTGCCAGTGTTACCGGCCTCGTCGCCGTTATTATCCAGCCCGTAGGTTGTCCATTTGCCGCTGCCGCTGGTGTTGGTAGACCCGCCCCAGCGTACCCCGAGCTGCTTGTTGTAATCGACGTTGGCCTCGACGATGCGCGCCTCGATCATCACCTGGCGTACCGGGATGTCCAGTTGCGACACGATACGACGCAGTTCGTCGAGTCGTTCCTGGGTCTGGTAGGCAATGATGTTGTTGGTCCGGTCGTCCACCGTGATCGAGCCGCGCTCGTCGGCCTTGGACTCGGCGCTGGTCACGGACTGGAACAGCTTGGCGATGTCGGCTGCCTTGGCGTAATTGACCTGCAGCAGTTCGCGGCGCAGGGGCGCCAGCTCGGCGATCTGTTTGAGTGACTCCAGCTCCTGACGCTCGCGGGCGGCAATTTCATCAGCCGGTGCGACCAGCAGAACGTTGCCAACCTTGCGCTTGTCCAGGCCCTTGGTTTTCAGCACCAGATCCAGCGCCTGATCCCATGGCACATTCTGCAGACGCAGGGTGATACCGCCCTGGACCGTATCACTGGCCACCAGATTGAGGTTGGTGAAGTCGGCAATCAGCTGCAGCACCGAACGCACATCGATGTCCTGGAAGTTCAGCGACAGCTTTTCACCGGTGTACACCGGCTTGTCGGCAGCGCGGCGGTCCAGATCCTCGTTGGTCAATGGGCGCACGCTGATCGTCAGCTTGTTTTCGGTCTGGAACGCCGAGTAGTCGAAGGCGCCCGACGGCTCGATCAGAATGCTGGCCTTGTCACCTGTCGCCGAAGCACTGACGAACTGCACCGGCGTGGCGAAGTCCTTGACGTCCAGGCGGACGCGCAGCGGTTCGGGCAGCTGGGTCTTGGCGAAGTCCACGCGGATCTTGCCGCCCTGCTCCTGAATATCCGGGGCAATGCTGGGGTTGCTCAGGTCAATGACCACATTGCCTTCACCCAGCTCGCCACGCTGAAAGTCGACATTCCTGATGGCCTTGACGCCAGCGGGGATGAACGGCTTGGCGGATGCCGGTGTGGGCGGTGGCACCGCGACCCGTTGCGCGCCCATCGCGGTAGTCGGCTGGGAGGCTTGCGCGGCGCCGGCACCCTGGCCGATGACCACGAACAGGTTGTTGCCATCGACGCGGGAGCTGTACGGCGAAAGCGTGGTCAGGTTGATGATCACCCGGGTACGGTCCTGAGCCTGTACCACGACCACACTGCGCGCATTGCCGGTGCCCAGGTCACGACTTTTGGTCGCCAGCTGGCTGGTAACACCCGGCAGGTCCAGCGCAATGCGCGCCGGTTGCGAGGTGGTGTAACCGCGCGGTGCAGGCACCGGGGCGTCGAATGCCAGCTTCAGCTCGATGCGGTCACCCGGCAGGGCGGCGACATCCAGGGTCTTGAGGTTGGCAGCCTGGAGAACCGGCGACAGCATCGCGATGCATAACGACACGCCGATAATCGAGAGAATCCGGGTCATGATCAATTTCCGTTGAGCGCTACTGTGCATACTTGGCCTTGCCCACTTCATGAGCGTTCTTTGAGGGCGATCGTGCGCGGCCTTTCCAGCCACGCCCCCTCTCCATCAGGAACAATTTCGATGACATCAACCTGCGCGTCGCCGATCGACACTACCCGGCCGTTGTTACGCCCCAGATAATCGCCCACCTTGACGCGATGAACACCTCCGGCACCGCGCAGCAGGGCAAATGTCCCTGACTCGTTGCCCATCGTGCCGACCATCTCGAACGACTCGATATTGAAGCCTTCAAGGAACTGTTTGACCCGGTGTTCGTCCGGCGCCACCAGCCGTGACCCCTTCTGGCGGTTGAGCAGGTCGATCTTGACCGGCGGCTGAAAGGGACTGCGCAGCGTGGAGGCGTTGTAGGTGAACGCCTCATACGGCCGAAACTTGGGCAGCGGCTCGATGTTGCCACTCGGGCGGGCTCTGGCCTGATCCATGAATTCAGAAAGATCGGCAAAATCATTGTCATTACCGCAACCGGCCAGCCCTGCCAGAACCACACTGACGCACAGCAATCGCGCCGCCCTCATTTCTTCAGCCCTTCATCGTTGTAGCGGTAGGTCTTGGCCAGAATGCTCATGCGCAACTTGGTCGGCACCTTGGGATCGACCGGCTTGATCTCGAAATCATGCAGCGTGACGATGCGCGGCAGGCTGGCGACGCCGCTGACGAAGGTCGCCAGGTCGTGATAACCACCGACCACGGTGATCTGTATCGGCAGCTCGATGTAGAACTGCTGGGCCGCCTCGGGCAGCAGCTTGATTTCCTCGAACTCGAGCCCGCTTCCCAGTCCGGTGCGGGTGATGTCCTCAAGCAGCCCAGGCACTTCGGTGTCGCTGGGCAATTGCCGCAGCAGGGCACCGAAGGTGTTTTCCATTTCTTCCATCTGCTTCTTGTACGGCTCGAGGTTGGCCGCCTGGAAGGCCTTGTTGGAGAACTGCTCCTTGAGCGTCACCTCGCTGCCCTGCGCGCTTTCCAGCTGGGTTTCCAGATCCTGGATAAAGAAGAAATAGCCCAGAGCGAAAATCATGACCGCGACCAGCACCCCGGCAATGGCCTTGATCGCCGCAGGCCATGAACCGAGATTGTTCAGGTCCAGTTCGCTCAGATCGACCTTGCGCAGCCCTTCCAGCCATTCGGACATATTCATGGCTTGGCTCCTGCGGCAGCGGCAACCGGTGGCTGCGTCTGGCGTACGGTCAACTGAAAGACGTTGGCCTGATCCACAGCACCGGCGGTCGTGGCCTTGACCTCGGTCAGGCTCGGCGCTTCCAGCCAGTCGGAAGCTTCAAGATTACGCATCAGGTCGGAAACCCGGTTGTTCGACTCGGCAGCACCATTGATGGCGATCAGCTTGTCGGTCATTTTGACCTGCGAGTAATAGACGCCATCCGGCAGGGTCCGCGCCAGTTGATCGAAGACGCGCCCGGTGATCGGGCGGTTGCCTTGCAGGTCCTGAATGATCTTCATGCGCTCGAGCAGTTGCTTGCGACGGGCCTTGAGGTCGCTGATCTCCTTGATGCGGATATCGAGCTGGGCAATCTGTGTCTGCAGAAACGCATTGCGTGCCATCTGATGCTCGAGGGCGTTGCTGACGTACCGATCGATCAGAAACAGAATGCCGACTGATACCACCAACACGCCGACCAAGGCAGTCAGGAAGCGTTTCTTTCGTTCTTCGCGAAGCTCTTCGCGCCACGGTAATAAGTTGATCCGCGCCATCAGTCGAAACTCCTCAACGCCAGGCCACACGCGATCATCAGCGCCGGCGCATCACTGGCCAGGGCGCCGGCATTGACCTTGGAACTCAGGGCCATGTCGGCAAACGGGTTGGCGACCATGGTCGGAGTGCCGATGCGCCGCTGGATCAGATGCTCCAGCCCTGAAATCGAAGCCGTGCCGCCTGCCAGCATGATGTGATCCACGGAGTTGTATTGACCGGCCGCAAAGAAGAACTGCAGGGAGCGGGAAACCTGCTGCACCAGCGCTTCCTTGAAGGGGTCGAGCACCTCGCTGACGTAGTCGTCGGGCAAGCCGCCCTGCTTCTTGGCAAGCCCGGCTTCCTCCATGGAGAGCCCGTAGCGGCGCTGAATTTCGTCAGTCAGCTGGCGCCCGCCAAACAGCTGCTCGCGGGTATAAATGATCCGGCCATGATGCAGCACGCTCAGGGTGGTCATGGTGGCGCCTATATCGACCACGGCCACCGTCAGCTCGTCATGACCGTTGCCCAGTTGCGCGGCCAGCAGTCCGAACGAGCGCTCGAGGGCGTAGGCCTCGACATCGACCACGCGCGCGGTCAGCCCGGCCAGCGCCAGGGCTGCCTCGCGCACTTCGACGTTCTCCTTGCGGCAGGCAGCCAGCAACACCTCGACGCGTTCGGGATTGCGCACCGAATAGCCCTGCACTTCGAAATCGATGGCGACTTCTTCCAGCGGATAGGGGATGTACTGGTCAGCTTCAAGCTTGAGCTGGTTTTCCATGTCATCGTCGGAAAGACCGGCGTCCATCTCGATGGTCTTGGTGATCACCGCCGAACCGGCCACGGCAACCGCCACGTTCTTGACGCTGGTCTTGGCCTTGGCGAGCACGCGAGACAACGCCTGCCCGACCCCTTCGAGTTCGGCAATGTTCTTTTCGACGACAGCGTTGGCCGGCAACGGCTCTACTGCGTAAGACTCGACCTTGTAACGGGTGCCGGAACGACTCAATTCCAGGAGTTTTACCGAGGTGGAGCTAATATCGATCCCTAGAAGGGTGTTGGCCTTCTTACTGAAGAGTTCGAACACAACCTGATTCCTATGAGTTTCCGTCACTTACGGAGTTATTTCGGGCCAACGTCACTGTCGACAGCCTTGACAGTAGCGCAAATCACGCGTGGGGACGAAAAATGCTTATAATGCCCAGCGTTTTTTTCATTTAACAAAGCTTCAAGGCATGTTCATTTGTAAATGCCTGCGCTTAACCCATTATTTTTTCTGGAAATCCAAAAGCCTTGATACGCCTGCTGAAGTTTTTCTGGTGGTCCCTCGTCGCGGTATTCTGCTCGCTGTTGCTTGGCCTGAGCGGCGCGTTTCTTTACCTGAGCCCGACCCTGCCCTCCGTTGACGCGCTGCGAAGCATTCAACTGCAAATCCCCCTGCGCGTGTTCACCAGCGACGGCAAGCTGATTGCCGAGTTCGGTGAAATGCGCCGCACGCCGATTCGCTTCGCGGAAATCCCGCCCAATTTCATCAACGCACTGCTGTCGGCCGAAGACGACAACTTCGCCAACCACTACGGCGTCGACCCGGGCAGCCTGATGCGCGCCGCCACTCAACTGGTCAAGAGCGGCCATATTCAGTCAGGCGGCAGTACCATCACCATGCAGGTCGCGAAAAACTTCTTCCTGACCAGCGAGCGCAGCTTTTCGCGCAAAACCACCGAGATCCTGTTGGCCTTGCAAATCGAGCGCCAACTTACCAAGGACGAGATTCTCGAGCTGTACGTCAACAAGATTTATCCGGGTAACCGCGCCTACGGGATCGAGGCAGCGGCGCAAGTCTACTATGGCAAATCGATTCGCGATGTAAGCCTTGCGCAAATGGCCATGATTGCCGGTCTGCCCAAGGCACCGTCACGCTTCAACCCGTTGGCCAACCCGACCCGTGCCAAGGAACGTCGCGACTGGATCCTCGGCCGCATGTATCGTCTGGGCAAGATCGACCAGGCCGCTTACCAGGCAGCGCTGAACGAACCGCTCAACGCCAGCTATCACGTGCCGACGCCGGAAGTGAATGCGCCGTACATCGCTGAAATGGCGCGGGCAGAAATGGTCGGCCGCTATGGCAGCGAGGCCTACACAGAAGGCTTCCGCGTCACCACGACGGTGCCGAGCGACCTTCAGGAACACGCCAACAAGTCCATCCAGCAAGGCTTGATCGATTACGACCAGCGCCACGGCTACCGTGGTCCGGAAAGCCGATTCCCGGGCATGACCCGCGCCAACTGGGTACAGGAACTGACCAGGCAGCGCATGATCAACGGCCTCGAGCCCGGCATCGTGACCCAGGTCGACAAGACCGGTCTGCGCGTTCTGACCCACAACGGCGAGAAGGAAGAAACCGTAGACTGGGCCACCATGAAGTGGGCGCGGCCTTACCTGAATACCAACAGCCTGGGCGCCAATCCGAAGCAGCCGGGTGACGTTGCCAAGGTCGGCGACCTGGTTCGTCTGCTGCGCCAGGACGATGGCTCGCTGAAATTCAGTCAAATTCCCGTCGCGCAGAGCGCACTGGTATCGCTTGATCCGCAGAACGGTGCCATTCGTGCGCTGGTCGGCGGCTTCGCGTTCGAGCAGAGCAACTACAACCGTGCCATGCAGGCCAAACGTCAACCGGGCTCCAGCTTCAAGCCGTTCATCTACAGCGCTGCGCTGGATAACGGTTACACCGCTTCCAGCCTGGTGAACGACGCGCCTATCGTCTTTGTCGACGAATACCTGGACAAGGTATGGCGTCCGAAAAATGACACCAACACCTTCCTCGGGCCAATCCGCCTGCGCGAGGCGCTGTACAAGTCTCGTAACCTGGTATCGATCCGCTTGCTTCAGGCCCTCGGCATCGACAGCACCATCGACTACATCACCCGCTTCGGCTTCTCCAAGCAGGACTTGCCGCGCAACCTGTCGCTGGCACTGGGTACGGCGACACTGACCCCGATGGAAATCGCCACCGGCTGGGCAACCTTCGCCAACGGCGGTTACAAGGTCAGTCCTTATCTGATCCAGACCATCGAGAACCGTGACGGCCAGACCCTGTTTGTCGCCAACCCGCCAAGCGTTCCGGCCAATGACGTCAACACCGCGCCCAATACTTCGACCTTTGCGGTACATGACAGCCCGAGCGTCGTTGCGGGTCCACCGGGCGCACCCGCCCAGCCGCAAGCGCCTGCCGTTGCCGAGCGCATTGTCGATGGCCGCACCACGTACATTCTGAACAGCATGCTGCAGGACGTGATCAAGCGCGGCACCGGGCGCCGCGCGCTGTCCATGAACAGACCGGACATCGCCGGCAAGACCGGTACCACCAACGATTCCAAGGATGCCTGGTTCTCCGGGTATAACGCAGACTACGTGACGACGGTGTGGAGTGGTTTCGATCAGCCTGAAAGCCTTGGCCGTCACGAATTCGGCGGGACGGTCTCGCTGCCGATCTGGATGGACTACATGAGCGCCGCGCTCAAGGACAAGCCACCGCATCAGCAGGCCGAACCGCCAGGCATTCTCAGCCTGCGCGTCGACCCATTGAGTGGCCGCGCCGCTACGCCAAGCACGCCGAACGCATTCTTCGAGCTGTTCAAAAGCGAAGACACACCACCAAGCGTCAACGAACTGGGCGGCAGCAGTGCACCGGGCAGTCCGTTGCCAGCGGATGAGTCAGCGCCGATCGATTTGTTCTGATAGCACTGCGCGGGCTTGTGACACGGAGCGTCACGAAAGGCATTGCCACGCTGGAGCGTGAGGAACGATAGTCGTCAGTCAGATCACCATCCTGCCCATGCTCCGCCCTGACGGTTATACGCAGGTCCCGTGGGAGCCAACTGTCTTTCATCATCCCCCGATGAATGGGCATTTTATAATGCCATCGCGGATAGATTCCGCGATGGCAGGCAAAGCCCGCCCCCATTCAAACCGCATGATCACGCCATGGTGTTCCGTCGCGCACCATGGCGTTCAGGCGTATCAGCAACACCCGCATGCAGGCCACCAGGGCCACTTTCGCGCACTTGCCCTTGGCACGCAGCCTCGCATACCGGCCTCTTCGCGAGCAAGCTCGCTCCCACAAGATCTTCACACGCCATAAAATCTTCAGGGGCAGTTATCTCCCCGCTGCCCCGCCTGCCGGTCAGGTATACACCGCACTTGTGGGAGCGAGCTTGCTCGCGAAGAGGCCAGTTCAATCCCTGAAAATGCCCCACAAGTGCAGGGTATCCAAGGCATAAAAAAACCCCTGCATCGCTGCAGGGGTTTTTTATTGGCTCAGGGATCAGCCCTTGAACACGTCATCCACGCTGGTCAGCGGGTAGTGCTTCGGATAAGGCAGGGTGGCAACGCCGCTTTCGATGGCGGCCTTGGCCACTGCATCGGCGATCAGGCCCAGCAGGCGCGTATCCATTGGTTTCGGGATGATGTACTCACGACCGAATTCCAGTTTGATGCCGCCGTAGGCGTCGCTGACTTCCTGTGGCACAGGCAGCTTGGCCAGTTCGCGCAAGGCGTTGGCCGCAGCGATTTTCATTTCTTCGTTGATGCGCTTGGCGCGAACGTCCAGAGCACCGCGGAAGATGAACGGGAAGCCCAGCACGTTGTTGACCTGGTTCGGGTAGTCCGAACGGCCAGTGGCCATGATCACATCGCTGCGCGTGGCGTGAGCCAGTTCCGGGGAGATTTCCGGATCAGGGTTCGAGCAAGCGAACACGATCGGGTCCTTGGCCATCAGCTTGAGGTTTTCAGCGCTCAGCAGGTTAGGGCCGGACAGGCCTACGAATACGTCAGCGCCATCCAGTGCATCGGTCAGCGAGCGCTTCTCGGTAGCGTGAGCGAATGCAGCCTTGTACTGGTTCAGGTCGGTACGGCCGGAGTGGATAACGCCGGTACGGTCGACCATGAAGATGTTTTCGATCTTCGCGCCCATGCTCACCAGCAGCTTCATGCAGGAGATGGCTGCAGCGCCAGCGCCCAGGCAGACGATCTTCGCCGATTCGAGGGTCTTGCCGACGATTTCCAGTGCGTTGATCATGCCGGCCGCCGTCACGATAGCGGTGCCGTGCTGGTCATCATGGAAAACCGGGATGTCGCACTGTTCGATCAGCGCCTTCTCGATTTCAAAGCACTCAGGCGCCTTGATGTCTTCCAGGTTGATGCCACCGAAGGTGATGGAGATACGCTTGACGGTGTCGATGAACGCCTGCGGGCTTTCGGAATCGACTTCGATATCGAAAACGTCGATACCGGCGAAGCGCTTGAACAGAACGCCCTTACCTTCCATGACCGGCTTGGAAGCCAATGGCCCCAGATCGCCGAGGCCGAGAATCGCGGTGCCATCAGAAATAACTGCTACCAGATTGCCTTTGCCGGTGTACTTGTAAGCCAGCTCGGGGTCACGGGCAATTTCACGCACGGGTTCAGCAACGCCAGGGCTGTAGGCCAGAGCCAGGTCACGAGCGGTTGCGGTCGGCTTGGTGAGTTCGACGCTCAGCTTCCCCGGACGAGGATTGGCATGGTATTCGAGCGCGGCAGTTTTCAGATCTGACATGTATTGGATTCCGCTTTTTTTACTGTGGGACAGACGGACCGCCGAGGATACGCAAGATGCATAGTCCTAACAAGACTGGCCAGTCACTGCTGTCAATAGGCACAGGCTTAGACTTTAGCTTAGAGGCCTGATACGTGAACACTCGGTCACGCTCGTCGGATCACTGGCCTGGAGGGCGCTTCTAACGGCGGGGAGGGCTCAGCATGGCGGGATGGGTCAGTGGCAGCAGCCAGCGGGACTGCCCGGCTTTCAGGCCCGCGCGCCGGGAGCGGTCGACTACCCAGCCACGCGCTTCGACCTGCTGCCCTTCGAGGCGCTGGAGCATCGCCGTATCGAACGCATTCAGGTGGGCAGGCGCGACACGCAGGACCAGCGAGCCCTGCAACTCGATCCAGATACCGCCGCGATTGCGCTGCACACGCCTGACCTGACCGGACACAATCGCGAACCCGCCTGTGCTCAGCCGGGTCGAGGACTGCACCGGCGAATTGCGCCACACACCCAGCCGCGCCTCACGTGCCTGACGCTCCGCGCCCTGCTGGCAAGCGACCAGCCTGACATTGGGCGCAACGGCCACCAGATAGCCCAGACCTTCACTCAGCAACTGCGCCTCGAGGTTGGCGCCCTTACGGTCATAGACGTTGGCCAGCGTGCGGCCGTAATGATCCTTGCCCTGCTGGCCGATACGCAGCCTGACCTTGCCGCCGCTTTCATTCACCAGCGTCTGCAAGCGCTTTTTCGCCGCCTCGGCAAACGGTTCGGCCGACCGGCCTTTCCTGCCGGTTTCAGGCGTATTGAGCCCGATCATTCGCACACTGCGGCCATCGGTCAGCTTTAACGTGTCGCCGTCGACCACACGCTGCACCTGTGCAATCGGCAACGAGGCAGGTGCGGGGCAGAAGGCCTGCGCAGCGGACACCCAAATCGCGGGCATAAAAAAGACGCCCACAAGGAGCGCCTTTTCAAGCAGCCTGGAGATGCCCATAGGGCAGCCAGTCTTACTTCGCTTTGGTTGCGCCGAACGCACCGAAACGGGATTTGAACTTGTCGACACGGCCGCCAACGTCAAGCATCTTCTGCTTGCCGGTGTAGAACGGGTGGCACTCGTTGCACACGTCCAGGCTCAGAGGAGCGGCCAGGGTGGAACGGGTCTTGATGACATTGCCGCAGCTGCAGGTAGCGTCAATGGCTTCGTAAACTGGATGGATATCAGCTTTCATCGGTACTTCCTCGGTCTAACGCGCCGCCACCCAACACTATTGTTGAATACCGCACGGAAATAGGCTGCGGATAGTACCAGACAATTGCAACGACGCAAGCGAACCTTCACACCGGTCGTCTGCTAAGATCGCGCCTCCGTCATCACTTATCACCACAGGGAAACACCGCGTGCCCGACGCCATCCTGCGCCTTGCCCTGCCCTCGCCGCTTCGCCGCCTGTTCGACTACCGCGCCCCTGCGGGCGTGTCGCGCAGCGCCTTGCAGCCGGGCATGCGTCTGCGAGTGCCGTTCGGACGTCGGGAAATGATCGGCATTCTGGTGGAAGTGGTCGATCACAGCGAAGTACCCGCCGACAAGCTCAAGCCGGCAATCGCCCTGCTCGACAGCGAAGCGCCGCTGCCGCCCGCGCTGTTCAAGCTGTGCCTGTGGACCTCGCAGTACTACCAGCACAGCCTCGGAGACACACTGAGCTGGGCCTTGCCGGTGCTGCTGCGTCAGGGCGAACTGGCCGAAAGTCGCCAGGAGCGCTTCTGGCATGTGGCCCCGGGCGCCAGCGTCGACGATCCGCGCATCGCCCGCGCGCCCAAGCAGCGCGAAGCCCTGACCACCCTTGCCCAGCACCCGCACGGAGTGGCGCATCAACTGCTCAGCAAGCTGATGCTTAACAGGGACAGCCTCAACCTGTTGCTGGCCAAGGAGCTGGTGTACGTCGAGGTCCGCAGCCATGCGCCCAGCGCACGCCATGAACACTGGCTGGCCCAGCCTGAATTGCCACTCAACACCGAACAACGCGCCGCTTACGAAGCGATCCGCGCCGGATTCGACAGCTTTCATGCGTTTCTGCTGGCAGGTGTCACCGGCAGCGGCAAGACCGAAGTCTATCTGCAACTGATCCGCGAAACCCTCGAAGCCGGCAAGCAGGCGCTGGTGCTGATCCCGGAAATCAACCTCGGCCCGCAGACCCTGGCGCGCTTCGAGCAGCGCTTCAATGCGCGCATTGCGCTGGTCCACTCGGCGGTCAACGACCGCGAACGGCTGGACGCCTGGCTGGCGGCTCGCGATGGCGAGGCGGACATCATCATCGGCACGCGTTCGGCGCTGTTCACGCCGATGAAAAACCCCGGCCTGATCATCATCGACGAAGAACACGACGGTTCCTATAAACAGCAGGAAGGTCTGCGCTATCACGCCCGCGATCTGGCACTGGTGCGGGCGCGTCAGGAAAACATTCCGATTGTCCTGGGCTCGGCCACGCCGTCCCTGGAAAGCCTGCACAACGCCTACACCGGCCGCTATGGCCTGTTGCGCCTGAATCAGCGCGCGGGCGGCGCACAACAGCCACGCTTTATGCGCCTGGACGTCAAGAGCCGACCGCTGGACAGCGGCATCTCCGGGCCCATGCAGCAGGCCATCGGCCAGACGCTCGCGGCAGGCCAGCAGGTTTTGGTGTTCCTCAACCGTCGCGGCTTTGCGCCAACTTTGCTGTGCCACGACTGCGGCTGGATGTCCGGCTGCCAACGCTGTGATGCACGCATGACCGTGCACCAGCGCTCGGGCGAACTGCGCTGCCATCACTGCGGGTATGTCGAGCGCGTACCGCGTCAGTGCCCGTCGTGCGGCAAGGTGGATTTGCGCCCGGTAGGCGCCGGCACCGAGCGCGCCGAAGAGCGCCTGGCGATTCTGTTTTCGGACTACCCCGTGCTGCGTGTCGATCGCGACAGCACGTCGCGCAAGGACGCCATGAACCAGCTGTTCACGACGATCCAGCGCGGTCAGCCGTGCATTCTGGTCGGCACGCAAATGCTCGCCAAGGGCCATCACTTTCCCCGGGTCACGCTGGTCTCGATTCTGGACGCCGACGGCGGGCTGTTTTCCGGCGACTTCCGCGCCAGCGAGCGCATGGCGCAACTGATCGTGCAGGTGGCAGGCCGTGCCGGGCGCGCCGAAGAGCCTGGCAAGGTGATCATCCAGACCCACCTGGCCGACCATCCGTTGCTGATCCAGCTGACCGAGCAGGGTTATTTCGCCTTTGCCGAACAAGCCTTGAGCGAGCGCCGTTCAGCGAGTCTGCCACCGTTTTCACACCTTGCACTGCTGCGCGCCGAAGCGCACAAGCCGGGACAGGCCGAGGCCTTTCTCGATCAGGCCTGCAGCGATGCCGAGCAACTGGTTGCGCAAATGGCGCTGGGCGGCATAGAGCTGCTGGGCCCGGTTCCGGCCCCGATGGAACGCCGCGCCGGGCGTTATCGCGCGCAACTGCTGGTGCAGTCCAGCGCCCGCGCGCCACTGCATAAATTGCTTGCCACCTGGCTGCTCGCACTGGAGCAAATGCCCAGCGGTCGACAGGTCAGATGGTCGCTGGATGTGGATCCCGTGGATCTTTATTAAGTCACGCCGTTGGCAAGCAGGCTTGAGCAACGGATAATGCGGAGTTTTTCCACCCGCGCATCGAAGCGCCACCGCGCTTGCGGTCGAAGAGAGCACCATGAAAGACACGATTCGCCAGCTGATTCAACAAGCCCTGACCCGTCTCGTCACCGAGGGCGTCTTGCCAGAAGGGCTGACGCCGGCGATTCAGGTGGAAAACGCCCGCGACAAGACGCACGGCGACTTCGCCAGCAATATCGCGATGATGCTCGCCAAGCCTGCCGGCATGAAACCGCGCGATCTGGCTGAAAAACTGATCGCCGCACTCCCGGCCGACGAGCAGATCAGCAAGGTCGAAATTGCCGGGCCGGGCTTCCTGAACTTCTTCCAGAACACCGCCGCGCTGGCCGCACGCCTCGACGCTGCCTTGGCCGACCCGGAAAAACTGTCGGTCCGCAAGGCGGGCGCTGCACAGCGCGTGGTGGTCGATCTGTCGGCACCCAATCTGGCCAAGGAAATGCACGTTGGGCACCTGCGCTCGACCATTATTGGCGACGGCGTAGCGAACGTTCTCGAGTTTCTCGGTGACACGGTCATTCGCCAGAACCACGTGGGCGACTGGGGCACCCAGTTCGGCATGCTGCTGGCCTATCTGCAGGAAAAGCCGGCGACCAGCGACGAGCTGTCCGACCTGGAAAACTTCTACCGCGCCGCCAAGCAGCGCTTTGACGAGTCCGAAGAGTTCGCCGAGCGTGCCCGTGGCCTGGTGGTCAAGCTGCAGGCCGGCGATGCCGAATGCCTGGCGCTGTGGACGCGTTTCAAGGACATCTCGCTGTCGCACTGCCAGGAGACCTACGAGCGCCTCAACGTCAAGCTGACCCCGGCCGACGTGATGGGCGAAAGCGCCTATAACGATGACCTGGCCAATGTCGTCAACGACCTGAAAGCCACGGGCCTGCTGGTCGAGAGCAATGGCGCACAATGCGTGTTTCTCGAAGAATTCCGCACCGCCGATGACACGCCGTTGCCGGTCATCGTGCAGAAGGCCGGTGGCGGTTATCTGTATGCCACCACCGACCTGGCAGCGATCCGCTATCGCAGCAAGGTGCTCAAGGCCGATCGCGTACTGTATTTCGTCGACCAGCGTCAGGCCCTGCACTTCCAGCAGGTGTTCGAAGTGGCGCGCCGCGCCGGTTTCGTGCATGACGGCATGCAGCTCGAACACATGGGCTTCGGCACCATGAACGGCGCCGACGGCCGCCCGTTCAAGACCCGTGATGGCGGTACGGTCAAGCTCATCGACCTGCTTGATGAAGCCGAAGAACGTGCCTACACGCTGGTCAAGGAAAAGAACCCGGAAGTCGCCGAAGCGGAATTGCGCAGCATTGCCAAGGCCGTGGGCATCAGTGCGGTGAAATACGCCGACCTGTCCAAGCACCGCGCCAGCGATTACAGCTTCAACTTCGATCAGATGCTCAGTTTCGAAGGCAACACCGCGCCCTATCTGCTGTACGCCTACACCCGTGTGGCCGGCGTGTTCCGCAAGCTGGGCAGCGCGTTTGACGCCAGCAAGGGCCAGATCGTCCTCGCAGCGCCGCAGGAACAGGAACTGGCCGCACGTCTGGCGCAGTTCACCGAAACACTGAACAACGTCGCAGAAAAAGGCACACCGCACGTACTTTGTGCTTACCTGTATGACCTTGCGGGTCTGTTTTCGAGCTTTTACGAAAACTGCCCGATCCTTGGTGCGGAAAACCCCGATCAGCAACAGAGCCGTCTGCGCCTGGCTGCACTGACCGGCCGCACCCTCAAGCAAGGCCTGGACCTGTTGGGTCTGGAAACTCTGGAGCGTATGTAAGTTGGCAGTTGCGAAGAAGAAACCGGCACCCAAGCGGGGCGCCAGCCGTTACCAGGCACCCGCGAAGAAGCCGATTCCAGGATGGTTGTGGCTGGCGATTGGCTTGACCGTGGGCGCATTCGTGGTCTTTTTGATGAAGCTCGAACCCGGTGGCGATGACGTCAAGCGGGTCAGGGCAGACGCCAAGGCTGCAAAGATCGCCGAAGCGAACAAGACACCGCCAAGCCCTACGGCGCCGGTCAAACCCAAGTACGACTTCTACACATTGCTGCCGGAATCGGAAGTGATCGTGCCGAACGAGGCCGTGCCGGAAAAAACCCCGCCTCCTGTGGCACCGACAGCACCGGTCTCGCCGGAACAGGCAGCCAAGATCGACACGGCACGCGCCCAGGCAGCCCTCAGCGGCCTGACGCCTCCGCCGGCGCCACCGGTTGCGACCACCAAGCCGGCAGCGGTGACGACGTTCTTCCTGCAGGCGGGCTCGTTCCGCAAACAGGCTGACGCCGAGAAAGTCCGCGCGCAAATCATCCTGCTGGGCCAGACCTCTACCGTCGAGTCGGGCACCGTCAAGGATGAAACCTGGTATCGCGTACTGGTCGGCCCGTTCAGCAACCGCGAACAACTGACCACTGCCCAGAAACAACTGGCAAGCGGCGGATTTAGTAACCTGTTGTTGCAACAGCGCCAGAGCCGCTAGCCAAAGCGCCGCTGTTTCCGTGCTCATCGCGTGTTTTCGATGAGTACGGAGAACGGAGCTTCTGCCCGAAGGGCGTAGGAGCGGACTTGTCCGCGATCTGCCGGGAACCGGCAGCAAAACCAGCCGCATCGGCGTATCAGACCCAGCCGAGGCAGCCTGTTTGGGGGCCGCTTCGCAGCCCATCGCGGACAAGTCCGCTCCTACGCCCGTTGGGCAGAATCAAAACGGCCTTCTGTCCGCTACAAAAACCGGGAGATCGCGGACAAACGAAGCGTCGCCCGGTCCGCTTATAGGGTTGGGACAAGAATCATACGGTCATTCCCCTCGATTCATCCCCAAGGTTGAAATACTCACCCACACCCCCATATGAGTTTGCATCAGGGCATTTTCGCCCCGCAGTGTGGAGACTCTCCCTTGACCACCATCGTTTCAGTGCGCCGCCACGGTAAAGTCGTCATGGCTGGCGACGGCCAGGTTTCTCTGGGCAACACCGTCATGAAAGGCAACGCCAAGAAGGTACGCCGCCTGTATCACGGTGAAGTGATCGCCGGATTCGCTGGCGCGACCGCCGATGCATTCACGCTGTTCGAACGCTTCGAGGCCCAACTGGAAAAACACCAGGGGCATCTGGTTCGTGCAGCCGTCGAACTGGCCAAGGACTGGCGCACCGATCGCTCACTGAGCCGCCTCGAAGCCATGCTGGCCGTCGCCAACAAGGACGCCTCGCTGATCATCACCGGCAACGGTGACGTGGTCGAGCCCGAGGACGGACTGATCGCCATGGGCTCCGGCGGCGCATTCGCTCAGGCCGCGGCACGCGCCCTGCTGCTCAAGACCGACCTGTCGGCCCGCGAAATTGCCGAGACTTCCCTGCATATCGCCGGCGACATTTGCGTGTTCACCAACCACAACATCACCATTGAGGAGCAGGACCTCGCCGGCTAAGCCGCTGCCGGGCCGCACATCTTGCGGCCCCATCGACTTGACCGTACCAGAGGACCGTGAATAACCATGTCAATGACTCCCCGCGAAATCGTCCATGAACTCAACCGCCATATTATCGGCCAGGACGATGCCAAGCGCGCCGTGGCCATTGCCCTGCGCAATCGCTGGCGCCGCATGCAGTTGCCGGAAGAGCTGCGTGTTGAAGTAACCCCCAAGAACATTCTGATGATCGGTCCGACCGGTGTCGGCAAAACCGAAATCGCCCGTCGTCTGGCCAAACTCGCCAACGCGCCGTTCATCAAGGTCGAAGCCACCAAATTCACCGAAGTGGGTTATGTGGGGCGTGATGTAGAGTCGATCATCCGTGATCTGGCCGATGCCGCGATCAAGCTGCTGCGCGAACAGGAAATCGTCAAGGTGCGTCACCGTGCCGAAGATGCTGCCGAAGAGCGCATTCTCGACGCCCTGCTGCCGCCGGCCCGGGTCGGCTTCAACGAAGACCCGGCGCAGAGCAGCGATTCCAATACCCGTCAGCTGTTCCGCAAGCGTCTGCGCGAAGGCCAGCTGGATGATAAGGAAATCGAGATCGAGATCAACGAAGCCGTTGGTGTCGATATCTCCGCGCCGCCTGGCATGGAGGAGATGACCAATCAGTTGCAGAGCCTGTTTGCCAACATGGGCAAGGGCAAGACCAAGAGCCGCAAACTCAAGGTCAAGGAAGCGCTCAAGCTGGTACGCGAAGAAGAAGCTGGCCGCCTGGTCAATGAAGAAGAGCTGAAAGCCAAGGCGCTGGAAGCGGTCGAACAACACGGCATCGTATTCATCGACGAAATCGACAAGGTGGCCAAGCGTGGTAATTCGGGCGGTGTCGACGTGTCCCGTGAAGGCGTGCAGCGCGACCTGCTGCCGCTGATCGAAGGCTGCACCGTGAACACCAAACTGGGCATGGTCAAGACCGACCACATCCTGTTTATCGCCTCGGGCGCGTTCCATTTGAGCAAGCCGAGTGATCTGGTCCCCGAGCTGCAAGGCCGTCTGCCGATCCGCGTCGAACTCAAGGCGCTGTCGCCGCAGGACTTCGAGCGCATCCTCAGCGAGCCGCATGCGTCGTTGACCGAACAGTACCGCGAGCTGCTCAAGACCGAAGGCCTGAAGATCGAGTTCAAGCCTGAAGGCATCAAGCGTCTGGCCGAGATCGCCTGGCAGGTCAACGAGAAGACCGAGAACATCGGCGCCCGCCGCCTGCACACGCTGCTTGAGCGCCTGCTCGAGGAAGTCTCGTTCAGCGCCGGTGACCTGGCCATCAGCCCTGACGCAGCGCCGATCGAGATCGACGCGGAATACGTCAATAGTCACTTGGGTGACCTGGCAGAAAACGAAGACCTGTCGCGTTATATTCTCTGAAGCTGCAAGCTATTAGCTGCAAGCTGCAAGCGGTTGTTCACGCTTGCAGCTTTTTGCTTCTGCCCGACGCTTAAAACCCGAGACTGCAGCCATGCCCGCTCTGCCCACTGCCATCCAGTTGCACAAGGCCTCCAAGACCCTGACGCTGAAATACGCGCCGGATGAGGAATACCATTTGCCCGCCGAATTTCTGCGGGTGCATTCCCCTTCTGCCGAAGTTCAGGGCCACGGCCGGCCGATCCTGCAATTCGGCAAACTGGGAGTCGGCCTGACCAAGGTCGAGCCCGCCGGGCAATATGCGCTGAAACTGACCTTCGATGACGGTCATGACAGCGGCCTGTTTACCTGGGAATACCTGTACGAACTGGCTACACGCCAGGCATCGCTGTGGGAAGACTACCTGCAGGAACTCGAAAAAGCCGGCAAGTCCCGCGACCCTTCCGAACACGTCATCAAACTGATGCTCTGATCCGCCTGCAGGTGTCCGCATGAACACCATCGTGCCCATGCTCCGCGTGGGCATGCCGTTCTGGACGCTCTGCGTCCTCCCTGAGCAGGTGGCGCGGCGTTGGTCTGTGACGCGGAGCGTCATGAAATACATTCCCACGCTGGAGCGTGAGGAACGATAGGTGCCCGCAAGAACATCATCGTGCCCATGCTCCGCGTGGGCATGCCGTTCTGGACGCTCTGCGTCCTCCCTTGAGCAGGTGGTGCGGCGCGGATTTGTGACGCGGAGCGTCACGAAAGGCATTCCCACGCTGGAGCGTGAGGAACGATAGTCGTCAGCCAGATCATCATCGTGCCCATGCTCCGCGTGGGCATGCCGTTCTGGACGCTCTGCGTCCTCCCTTGAGCAGGTGGCGCGGCGTTGGTCTGTGACGCGGAGCGTCACGAAAGGCATTCCCACGCTGGAGCGTGAGGAACGATAGTCGTCCGTAAGAACATCATCGTGCCCATGCTCCGCGTGGGCATGCCGTTCTGGACGCTCTGCGTCCTACCTTGAGCAGGTGGCGCGGCGTAGATCTGTGACGCGGAGCGTCACGAAAGGCATTCCCACGCTGGAGCGTGAGGAACGATAGTCGTCCGTAAGAACACCATCGTGCCCATGCTCCGCGTGGGTATGCCGTTCTGGACGCTCTGCGTCCTATCTTCTTTGTTGCAGCCAAGTATCAGGACTGAATCGCTGGTTTTTCCGGCACGGCCGGCGTAGGGGGCTTGGTAGCAGGTTTGGCCGCCGGCTTTCTTGTCGCTGGTTTTTTCGCTGCTGCAGTTTTGGTCGCGGTGCTGGTTTTGCGGGTGCTCGTAGCGGCAGGCTTTTTGGCAGCCTCGACGGGCATGGCCGCTGCTTTCTTGGCGACAGGCTTGGGCGCAGCCTTGACCAACGGTTTCGCCGCGTTCTTCGTCGCTGCCGGTTTGGCCGCCACAGTGCGCGAGGCAGCCGGTCTGGCTTTCGCGCCCGTCAGTAGCTCGATCTGCCGGGTCAGCTGGTCGACCTTGCTGTTCAGCGCCTGTACTTCACTGCGGCTCGGCACACCCAGGCGCGCAATCGCGCCATTCAGACGCTTGTCGAAAGCCTCTTCCAGCTCGTTCCACTTGCCAACCGCGAGGTCTTTCACGTCGTCTACGCGGGACTTGGCCGACTTGCTAGTGTTCTTGACGTCATCGAGCTGCTTCTGCGCTTCGACCTTGGTCAGTTTCTCGGCCTTCTCGCCGTCCTTCACCAGCGTCTCGAAAAGCTTGCTGCCGTCATTGCTGATTTTGGAATACGCGCCCAAACCAGCCAGCCAGATCTGACGAGAGTACTTCTCAACCTCGCCCATCCAGGAGCTGCCATCTTTTTCGGTTTTTTTCTTGCCAGCCATCCTGTTCTCCTTATCGTCCAGACGTGAAACGCACGAGTCATTCGGCACGCAGCGTTCGAGCTTTTATCGGCCCGACACGCTCATGCAGCACCGGCGGCTCGCAATGAGCGTGTCTACATCATGTTTAGACGCGATACCGATCCGGTTCAAGGCCTTTGCGACTCGAAGGTCGAAAGCACGCTCGATTCTGTCGATTTGCGCGCATAAAAGAGCGCATGGGCACACGGCGGCGAAGAAAAATCAGCAGGTCTGCATACGGCACTCAGGCAGCGAGCGCCTTGTCCAGAACGCGCTCGACTTCTGTCTTGATCGAACCGCTCATGGCCGACAGGATGAAGTTCAGCTCGATGTTGACGCGGATCAAAGCCTCTTCGACCTCGACCTCGCCCTTGGCGCCCTTGCCCTCCAGTTTTACGGTATCGCCAGCCCATTCGTGGGCCAGTCCGTATCGGGTGGACAGCTTCTCGACCAGTTGCTCGGCCTTTTTGCGGGCCTTCTCGAGGCCCAGGGCGTGCGGGCGTTCAACGGTTATCTTGGCCATCAGAGGCTTCCTTGATCGTCATATGAAATGCGGCGCAACTATATACACCCGCCCGCATCCAAGAAAGCGTTGCAGGTGAGCCTTGTCAAGACAAAGCCGGCCTTGGCGATTAGAATGACCCGCACTCTATTCCGGTGAAGCGATATGAACGATCAGCGCAAAGGCAGCGATGCCGAACCTACGACTCACTTCGGTTACAAAAATGTACCGGAAAGCCAGAAGGCAGAAAAAGTCGCTGAGGTTTTCCATTCGGTGGCGGCCAAGTACGACCTGATGAACGACCTGCTGTCCGGCGGCATGCATCGCCTGTGGAAGCGTTTCGCAATCGAGCTGTCCGGCGTCCGCACCGGCAACCGCGTGCTGGACATTGCTGGCGGCACGGGTGATCTGACCCGCAAATTCTCCAACCTGGTCGGCCCGACCGGCCAGGTGGTACTGGCTGACATCAACGCCTCCATGCTCAAGGTCGGCCGTGACCGCCTGCTGGACCTGGGTGTGTCGGGCAACGTCGAGTTTGTCCAGGCAGACGCCGAGAAGCTGCCATTCCCGGACAACCATTTCGACTGCGTGACCATCGCGTTCGGCCTGCGCAACGTGACGCACAAGGAAGACGCCCTGCGTTCCATGCTGCGCGTGCTCAAGCCGGGTGGTCGCCTGTTGGTGCTGGAGTTCTCCAAGCCGACCAACAAGTTGATGTCCAAGGCCTACGACGCCTACTCGTTCGCGTTCATGCCGTTGATGGGCAAGCTGGTCACCAATGATTCGGAAAGCTACCGCTATCTGGCCGAATCGATCCGCATGCACCCCAACCAGGAAACCCTCAAGTCGATGATGGTAGAAGCCGGTTTTGACCGAGTGACCTATCACAACATGACTGCCGGCGTCGTGGCCCTGCACCGCGGTATCAAACCCTGATGTTGCTCCGGGGGCTGCTCGCCAGCATCGAGCACGGCATCAATCGGGTGCTGCGCCTGGACAGCACCGCGCTGCCCCGCATGGCGCGTCTGTCCGGACGTGTCATTGCGGTGGACTGTCGCGATCCGTCCCTGAAGCTGTTCATCCTGCCCAGCGACCAAGGCTTGCTGCTCGCCGCTGACTGGGCGGCCGAGGCAGACTGCACCCTGCGTGCGCCGGCGTCCAGCCTGGTGCGCCTGGCCCTGAGCAAGGACAAGACCGCCGTGCTGCACGGCCCGGACGTCGAACTCGACGGTGACAGCGGCGCGCTGCTGGAACTGGTCGGCATTCTTCAGGACCTGGAGCTGGACTGGGAGCACGAACTGTCCAACTGGGTCGGCCCGGTGGCCAGCCAGTTGTTCAGCAGCCACCTGCGCAACAGCGGGCGCTGGACGCGGGAAAGCTTCAACAGCCTCAGCCAGAACGTCACCGACTACCTCAGCGAAGAATCGCGCACGCTGGTAGGCAAACACGAAGCCGAAGCACGATTCGCCGAACTCGATCAGATCAAACTCGATCTGGAACGCCTCGAGGCGCGCTTTGCCCGCCTTGCCCACTCCCTCAATACCAGCGATAACGCATGAAGCTGCTTGCCGTCCGCCGTCTGTTTCGCATTCAACGTGTCGTTATCCGCTATCGCCTTGATGACCTGTTGTTCGCCCTGCCCCTGCCGTGGTGGATGCTCGCGCTGCGTTTCGTGCTGCCCTGGCGCTGGCTGCCACGGCGCAAATCCGAGCTGAGCCGTGGCGTACGCTTTCGCCTGGCGCTCCAGGACCTGGGGCCGATTTTCATCAAGTTCGGGCAACTGCTGTCCACCCGGCGCGACCTGCTGCCCGAGGACATCGCCGACGAGCTGATGCTGCTGCAGGATCGCGTGCCGCCGTTCGATCAGCAATTGGCGATCAAGCTGATCGAAGAACAGCTTGGCGCGCGCATCTGTGACGTGTTCAGCCGCTTCGACGAGAAGCCGCTGGCGTCCGCTTCGGTCGCCCAGGTGCATGCCGCCTGCCTGAAGACCGGCGAAGAAGTCGTGGTCAAGGTGGTACGCCCCGGCCTCAAGCCGATCATCGGTCAGGACCTGGCATGGCTGTTCATTCTCGCCCGCACCGCCGAGCGCGTTTCCGCCGATGCCCGCCTGCTGCATCCGGTGCAGGTGGTGATGGATTATGAAAAGACCATCTACGACGAACTCGACCTGCTGCGTGAAGCGGCCAACGCCAGCCAGTTGCGACGCAACTTCGAAGGCTCCGACCTGCTTTACGTGCCACAGGTCTACTGGGACTGGTGCCGGCCGAAAGTGCTGGTCATGGAGCGTATCTACGGCCTGCAGGTCACCGACATGGCCGGGCTGGCGGATCAGCGCACCGACATGAAATTACTGGCCGAGCGCGGCGTGGAGATCTTCTTCACGCAGATTTTTCGCGACAGCTTCTTCCATGCCGATATGCACCCCGGCAACATTTTCGTCAGTACGGTCAACCCGTGGGCGCCGAAGTACATTGCCATCGACTGCGGTATCGTCGGCAGCCTGACCCCGGAAGATCAGGATTACCTGGCGCGTAACCTGTTTGCCTTTTTCAAACGTGATTATCGTCGCGTTGCGCAACTGCACATCGATTCGGGCTGGGTGCCGGCAGAGACCAAGCTCAATGAATTCGAAGCGGCCATCCGCACGGTCTGCGAGCCGATTTTCGAGAAGCCGCTCAAGGATATTTCCTTCGGTCAGGTGCTGATGCGCCTGTTCCAGACCGCACGCCGCTTCAATATGGAAGTCCAGCCGCAACTGGTTCTGCTGCAAAAGACCCTGCTCAACATCGAGGGGCTGGGTCGTCAGCTGTACCCGGAACTGGACCTGTGGAGCACCGCGCAGCCTTATCTGGAGCGCTGGATGCGTGAACGGGTCAGCCCGAAAACCCTGCTGGGCAATCTGCAATCACAGGTCGAGCAATTGCCGCACATCGCCGGCATGACCCGTGACCTGCTGGAACGCATGTCCCGCCCGCACGCCTCGGACCCGCCACGCCCTTGGCACGATCGCAAGGACGAGCCGGTCCTGCGGCTGATCGGTGCAGCATTACTGGTCGGCGGCGCGATACAGGGCTGGGTGATGAGCGAGGCCGCCACCCAGTTGCTGACGCTCACCGCGTGGCCGGCCGCGATCATGCTGATCGCCGGGCTGTATCTGATCGTTCGCCGATAGCCAGCAGCGAATGGCGCTGGCACACTGTTCAATCCGCCGGGCATGAAAGCCGGCTGCCGGAGTAGATATGAAAGACTGGCTGGACGAGATTCACTGGAACAGCGACGGTCTGGTGCCTGCAATCGCTCAGGATCACAAGACCGGCCGGGTATTGATGATGGCCTGGATGAACCGCGAGGCCCTGAGCCTGACCGCGGCCGAGAACCGTGCCATCTATTGGTCGCGTTCGCGTGGCAAACTCTGGCGCAAAGGTGAAGAATCGGGTCATGTGCAAAAGCTGCATGAACTGCGCCTGGACTGTGACGCCGACGTCATTATCCTGATGGTCGAGCAGATCGGTGGCATCGCTTGCCATACCGGCCGCGAAAGTTGCTTCTACCGAGTGCATGAAAAGTCAGGCTGGAAGACCGTAGACCCGGTTCTGAAAGATCCTGATGCTATTTACCCTGCAGGCCATTGAACATGACTGATACGTTGTCCCGTCTGGCCGAAGTGCTGGAATCACGCAAGGACGCCGCTGCCGACAGCTCCTATGTCGCAAGCCTGTATCACAAGGGCCTGAACAAGATTCTGGAAAAGCTCGGCGAAGAGTCGATCGAGACCATCATCGCTGCCAAGGACGCTGCGGTCAGCGGCGATTGCAGTGACGTGATTTATGAAACCGCTGACCTGTGGTTTCACAGCATGGTGATGCTCGCCGCGCTGGGTCAGCACCCACAGGCCGTGCTCGATGAACTGGACCGCCGATTCGGCTTGTCCGGCCACGCGGAAAAAGCCGCTCGCACGGCAGAGTAACGCTCTCCCCTTTCAAGCTTGAACTCTTTTACGAGGACTGTTTCATGGGTATTTTTGACTGGAAACACTGGATCGTCATCCTGATCGTCGTAGTACTGGTTTTCGGGACCAAGAAACTCAAGGGCCTGGGCAGCGACGTCGGCGAATCGATCAAGGGCTTTCGCAAGGCGATGAATGACGACGACAAGCCTGCCGAACAGCCTGCACCTCAACCCCAGCAGGCCCAGCCAGCCCCACAGGGCTCGCCGCTGAATCAGCCGCACACCATCGACGCGCAGGCGCACAAAGTCGACGAGCCGATCCGCAAAGACCAGGTTTAAGCCCATGTTCGGTATCAGCTTCTCTGAACTGCTGCTTGTCGGCCTGGTTGCCTTGCTGGTACTGGGTCCCGAGCGCCTGCCGGGTGCTGCACGCACCGCAGGCTTATGGATCGGCCGCTTGAAGCGCAGCTTCAATGCGATCAAACAGGAAGTTGAACGTGAAATCGGGGCCGACGAAATTCGTCGGCAGTTGCACAACGAGCATATTCTTTCGATGGAAGACGAAGCGCGCAAAATGTTCGCGCCCAATCAGCCGTCCGAGAACAGCCCGGAGCCGGCAAACCCGCCGCCAGCGCCCGCTGCGGCCGAAGCTGCAAGCCCCGTGCACAACCAAGCCGCACACCACGAAATCGGCCCTGCCCAACCTGCGGCACCAAAGACCGAGCTGTCGCTGGAGAAAACCGCGAAACCGGCTGACGCCGGCACACCGGTCCCGACGCCTCCCGCCCACGATTCGTCATTGCCACCGCGAGCACCATGAGCGCTGATACCCCGGAAAATGATCAGCAAATGCCGCTGATCTCGCACCTCACCGAGCTGCGTACACGTCTGTTGCGCTGCGTTGCGGCAGTCTTCCTGATTTTCGCCGGCCTGTTCTACTTCACGCAGAAGATCTACACACTGGTCTCGGCGCCGCTGCGAGTCTATCTGCCTGAAGGCGCAACGATGATCGCCACCGATGTGGCCTCGCCGTTCATCACGCCGTTCAAGCTGACCATGATGGTCGCGCTGTTTCTGTCCATGCCGGTCATCCTGCATCAGATCTGGGGCTTCATCGCGCCGGGCCTGTACAAGCACGAGAAGCGTGTCGCAGTGCCATTGCTGGTGTCGAGCATCATCCTGTTCTACGCAGGCATGGCGTTCGCCTACTTCCTGGTCTTCCCGCTGATTTTCCACTTCTTCGCCAGCGTGACGCCGGAAGGCGTGTCGATGATGACCGACATCGCCAGCTACCTGGACTTCGTGATGACGCTGTTCTTCGCCTTTGGCGTGGCCTTCGAAATCCCGGTGGCCGTGGTGTTGCTGGTGTGGATCGGCATCGTCGACGTCAAGTACCTGAAGAAGATCCGCCCTTACGTGATCATCGGCTGCTTCGTGGTCGGCATGATCCTCACGCCGCCGGACATCTTCTCGCAGACGCTGCTGGCGGTGCCGATGTGGCTGCTCTTCGAGCTGGGCGTCCTGTGCAGCACGATGATCAAGAAGCGTGGCGAACATCCGGACGATGAGGCCGAGGACGCTGACAAGCAGGATCAGCCGCCCGCGACCACTCCGTGAACCTGCTGCTGCTTGAGGAAGCCGATTTCATTGCGGCGGACCGGGTGGTCCTGCGTGACCGCCGCCTGAAGCACATGCAGGAGGTGCACCGCGCAGAGGTTGGCGACAGTTTGCGTGTGGGCCGCGTCAATGGCCTGCTGGGCAATGCCCAACTGCTGCGCCTTGAACCCCATGAAGCAGAGCTGCGTGTCGAGCTGCAGAGTGCTCCGCCGGCAAAGCTGCCGCTTACCCTGTTGCTGGCGTTGCCACGCCCGAAGATGTTACGCCGGGTGTTTCAGACCGTTGCGACCATGGGCGTACCGAAAGTCATTCTGCTGAACAGCTACAGGGTGGAAAAAAGCTTCTGGCAGACGCCGTTTCTCGAGGCCGAAGCCATCCGCGAGCAGCTGATTCTGGGCCTGGAGCAGGCGCGCGATTCGGTGCTGCCTGAAATCGTGATCGAAAAGCGCTTCAAGCCGTTCGTTGAAGATCGCTTGCCGCAGATCGCGCTCGACACACTGGCCCTGGTCGGCCATCCCGGTGATTTCCCGGCCTGCCCACGTGCGGTCACCCAACCGGTCACACTGGCCATTGGCCCTGAAGGTGGCTGGATACCGTACGAAATCGATCTGTTGCGCCAGTCAGGTTTGCAGCCCGTGCAACTGGGCGAACGCATCCTGCGCGTCGAAACCGCTGTAACGGCCCTTCTCGCTCGCTTGTTCTAAGCTGTCAGTGTCGACTCAATCGCTTCAGTTAACCGATAACTGGCCGATGCAGTCGGATACTTAGGACAAAAGATGTCAAGGAGTGATCATGTCTCGTGGGTTATCCAAAAGCCTCGCCAATGCGAGTGTCAGCCTCAAATTGGCGATCGGCTTTGGTCTGGTGCTGTTGATGACGCTGATGATTTCAGCCACCGGCTGGTTCAGCAATCAGGCCCTGATCGATCGTGGGGACCGTGTCACTGCGATTGCAGAGGTCAATGAGCTGACCCTTCAGTTGCGCATCAACCGTATGAGCTACGAGGTGCTGTACAACGCAGAGACTGCAGCGAAGGTCAGAAGTACACTCGATGAGCTCGACGCCGCACTGCAAACCGCCAGAAACCTGCTGCGATCCCCCGAGAACCTGCAGTTGCTGGATGTCCAGATTCAGGCCACTCGCGACTATCGCCAGTCGTTCGAGGACATGAGCAAGGCAATCGATACCCGCGAAGCCAGCCGCAGCCAGATGGGCGAAAACGCCGACAAGGCAGTGGATCAGGCCAACAGGATCGAAGCCGAACTGCTCAAGGAAGATAACATCCTCGCCTTCAATGGCATCGTCGGCGTCAGCAAGCTGATTCAGCAGGCGCGCTTTCAGGTACGTGGTTACACCTACAGCGGCCGTCCCGATTTCGAAAAGGACGCCAATAAAGCCATCGATGATGCTGTGACCGGGATCAACACGCTGGCTGGCGACATTTCTTCCACTTATTCGCCCATGCTGCAACAGGCCATCGCCGGGCTGAATGGCTACCGCGCGGCTGTGGGCAAATACCGCGATGCCCAGGCCGCCTCCAAGGCCGCACTGGATAAAATGACCACGCTGGGCGTCAGCATGCTCGCCACCAGCAACGACCTGATTGCCAGACAGAACAAGAGCCGCGACGCAGACAGCGCCAAGTCGGTCCAGATGATCATCGCCGCGACTGCGCTGGCGCTGGTGTTGAGCATTCTCGCGGCGTGGGTCATCACTCGCCAGATCACCACCCCGCTGCAGGAGACTCTCGAAGTAGTGGAGCGGGTCGCCTCGGGCGACCTGAGCCGCAACCTCAAGGTTGATCGCAAGGACGAGCTGGGCAAGCTGCAGGCCACGATTCAGCGCATGACGGTCAGTCTGCGCGAACTGGTCGGCGGGATTCGTGATGGCGTCACCCAGATTGCCAGCGCTGCGGAAGAGCTGTCGGCGGTTACCGAGCAGACCAGTGCCGGGGTCAACAGCCAGAAGGTCGAGACCGATCAGGTCGCTACTGCCATGCATGAAATGACGGCGACCGTTCAGGAGGTCGCACGCAACGCCGAGGAAGCTTCGGAAGCAGCGGTGACGGCAGACCGTCAGGCCCGTGACGGGGAACGGGTGGTCAACGAGGCCATTGCGCAAATCGAACGTCTCGCCTCTGCGGTGGGCAACTCCAGCGAAGCAATGGGCGCGTTGAAACAGGAAAGCGACAAGATTGGCAGCGTGCTGGACGTCATCAAATCGGTCGCCGAACAGACCAACCTGCTGGCGTTGAACGCCGCTATCGAGGCAGCACGCGCCGGTGAGGCCGGTCGGGGCTTTGCGGTGGTTGCCGATGAAGTGCGCAGCCTGGCGCAACGCACGCAAAAATCCACTGAAGAAATCGAAGCACTTATTGCCCGCCTGCAAAGCGGCACACAACAGGCAACCACCGTCATGGACAGCAGCCGCGAGCTGAGCACCAGCAGCGTGGAACTGACCCGCAGGGCCGGCGGATCGCTGGCGAACATCACCAAAACCGTCTCGTCGATCCAGGCCATGAACCAGCAGATTGCGGCTGCCGCCGAAGAACAGAGCGCGACCGCCGAAGAGATCAACCGCAGCATCATCAATGTCCGTGACGTGTCCGAACAGACCTCTGCAGCCAGTGAAGAAACCGCGGCGTCCAGTGTAGAACTGGCGAGACTGGGCAATCACCTTCAGGTGCTGGTGAGCCGTTTCACCGTCTGACCTGTCAGGACACAGCCCGCGTCAGCACTCGGCGCGGGCCATTTTTCCCGACAAAATGTGACACCTTTCACCCCTCCTCCCTGCTCGGAAATCTCCTACGACCTTCTCAGGTCACGCAATGAATCGCCACGCCGATGCGCTCACAACGCATGTCCCGACGGGTTCGGAACGTGCTTTTGTTCGCTCATTGCAGGAGATTCCAATGTTCCGACTGATCAATCAAGCGCTCGGCAACATGAACGTCAGATTCAAACTGTCCCTGGGTTTCGGCCTGGTGCTGTTATTGACGCTGATCATCACACTGACGGGCTGGCATGGCCTGTACACCATGATCGACCGCTCGGAGTCGCTCTCGGACATCGCCCAGCTCAACGGTCTGACCAAAGATCTGCGCGCCGAGCGAATCACCGACCGCGTCCAGAAAACCCCGGAGAGCACGGCGCTGGTTACAGAAAAGCTCAATGAAATGAAAGCCCAGCTTACCCTGCTGCACAAGCAGAGTGACGAGGAGGCAACCATCAAGCTGCTCAACGGGCAGTTCGAGACGCTGAACAGGATCGAAAAGACCTTCGCGGACGTTCGCGACAACCGACAGACCCGCAACCAGATACGCACGCGCCTGGAGCAGACCTCGGAACAGGCCTTGCAGGCCATCGCGCAGGTTGAGGTAGAAGTGCTCAAAAGCGTCAGCCAGGAACAGGACAGCAGCGAGCGGATGGAGGAATTCACCAATATTTCCCAACTGAGGCAGCAGGTCCAGACCGCTCGTTATCAAGTGCAGACGTATACCTTCACCACCCGCGACGCGGATGAAAGCGCAGCCATTGCGGCCATCGACGAAGCGCTCAAGGAAATCGGGCAGATCGCTCAGGATCAGGGCAACGAAAGCCTTCAGGGCCTGACACCGGCGACCGCAGCCCTGCAGAGTTATCGCGAACGGCTTGGCGAGTTCAAGCAGATACAGACCAAGGCCGAAGCGGATCAGGAAATCATGGAAGGCCTTGGCGAAACGCTGCTGGACTCCGTCGGCGCGCTGAATCGCCTGCAGACTGCACAGCGCGACAGCGAGGCGGCTAATTCCAGCGCCATGCTGAGCAGTGTTGCAGGTCTGGCACTGCTGATCGGATTGCTTGCCGCCTGGATCATGACCCGGCAGATCACCGTGCCTTTGCAGCAGACACTCAGTGCCGCAGCGCGCATCGCTCAGGGCGATCTGAGCCGGGACATATCGGTCACACGCCGTGACGAAATGGGTCAGTTACAAGGCAGCATGCAGACCATGACCGTCAGCCTGCGCGAACTGGTTGGCGGCATCAGCGAGGGCGTGTCGCAGATCGCCAGCGCGGCCGAACAGTTATCCGCGGTGACCAAACAGACCTGCATCGGAGTCACCAGCCAAAAAGACGAAACCGATCAGGTGGCCGCGGCCATGAATGAAATGGCCGCGACCGTGCAGGAAGTCGCGCGCAATGCGCAAGAAGCTTCGCAGGCAGCCGCTCAGGCGGATCAACAGGCGCGCAGCGGCGATGAAGTGGTCGGGCAGGCGATCACGCAGATCGAGCAACTGGCTCGCGAAGTGCTGAACTCCACCCAGTCGATGAGCGCGCTCAAGCAGGAGAGTAACAAGATCGTCGGCGTTCTTGACGTGATCAAGTCTGTTTCACAGCAGACCAATCTGCTGGCTCTCAATGCGGCGATTGAAGCAGCCCGCGCGGGAGAGGCCGGGCGCGGCTTCGCGGTGGTTGCCGATGAAGTGCGTGGTCTGGCGCAGCGCACGCAAAAATCCACCGAGGAAATCGAAGAGCTGATCGCCGCCCTGCAAACCGGCACACAACAGGTCGCGACCACTCTGGACAGCAGCCGCACCCTGACTGACAACACGGTTGAACTGAGCCGTCGTGCCGGTGGCGCACTGGAGCAGATCACCCGCACCGTGGCGACGATCCAGCACATGAACGAACAGATCGCTACCGCCAGCGAGGAACAGAGCGTGGTCGCCGAACAGATCAACCGTAACGTCATCAGCGTACGCGACATCTCCGAACAAACCGCCGCAGCCAGCGAACAAACCGCCGCCTCCAGCGTCGAACTCGCCAGACTGGGAAGCCACCTGCAGACACTGGTGGGGAAATTCAGGGTGGGTTGATAGATCTGCGACGCAAGGATTCCGACGCTGGAGCGCTTGGCGTTATACACCAGCCTGCTTTTGATTCTGCCCAACGGGCGTAGGAGCGGACTTGTCCGCGAAGGGGCCGCCAAGCTTTCCGGACATGCATCGCCTGAGCGACCGTCTTCGCGAACAAGTTCGCTCCTACCCCTCGGGCAGGAGGCCGTTTTTGATTCTGCCCAACGGGCGTAGGAGCGGACTTGTCCGCGAAGGGGCCGTCAAGCTTCCCGACAATGCATCGCTTGAAAGACCGTCTTCGCGAACAAGTTCGCCCCTACCCCTCGGGCAGGAGGCCGTTTTTGATTCTGCCCAACGGGCGTAGGAGCGGACTTGTCCGCGAAGGGGCCGTCAAGCTTTCCGGACATGCATCGCTTGAGCGACCGTCTTCGCGAACAAGTTCGCTCCTACCCCTCGGGCAGGAGGCCGTTTTTGATTCTGCCCAACGGGCGTAGGAGCGGACTTGTCCGCGAAGGGGCCGTCAAGCTTCCCGAACATGCATCGCCTGAGCGAGCGTCTTCGCGAACAAGCTCGCTCCTACCCCTCGGGCAGGAGGCCGCTTTTGATTCTGCCCAACGGGCGTAGGAGCGGACTTGTCCGCGAAGGGGCCGCCAAGCTTTCCGGACATGCATCGCCTGAGCGACCGTCTTCGCGAACACGTTCGCTCCTACCCCTCGGGCAGGAGGCCGTTTTTGATTCTGCCCAACGGGCGTAGGAGCGGACTTGTCCGCGAAGGGGCCGTCAAGCTTTCCGGACATGCATCGCCTGAGCGACCGTCTTCGCGAACACGTTCGCTCCTACCCCTCGGGCAGGAGGCCGTTTTTGATTCTGCCCAACGGGCGTAGGAGCGGACTTGTCCGCGAAGGGGCCGTCAAGCTTCCCGAACATGCATCGCCTGAGCGAGCGTCTTCGCGAACAAGCTCGCTCCTACCCCTCGGGCAGGAGGCCGCTTTTGATTCTGCCCAACGGGCGTAGGAGCGGACTTGTCCGCGAAGGGGCCGCCAAGCTTTCCGGACATGCATCGCTTGAAAGACCGTCTTCGCGAACAAGTTCGCTCCTACCCCTCGGGCAGGAGGCCGTTTTTGATTCTGCCCAACGGGCGTAGGAGCGGACTTGTCCGCGAAGGTGCCGTTAAGCTTTCCGAACATGCATCGCCTGAGCGAGCGTCTTCGCGAACAAGTTCGCTCCTACCCCTCGGACAGGAGGCCGTTTTTGATTCTGCCCAACGGGCGTAGGAGCGGACTTGTCCGCGAAGGTGCCGTTAAGCTTTCCGAAAATGTATTGCTTGAAAGACCGTCTTCGCGAACAAGTTCGCTCCTAGCCCTCGGGCAGGAGGCCGTTTTTGATTCTGCCCAGCGGGCGTAGGAGCGGACTTGTCCGCGAAGGTGCCGTCAAGCTTTCCGAAAATGTATTGCTTGAAAGACCGTCTTCGCGAACAAGTTCGCTCCTAGCCCTCGGGCAGGAGGCCGTTTTTGATTCTGCCCAACGGGCGTAGGAGCGGACTTGTCCGCGAAGGGGCCGCCAAGCTTTCCGGACATGCATCGCCTGAGCGACCGTCTTCGCGAACACGTTCGCTCCTACCCCTCGGGCAGGAGGCCGTTTTTGATTCTGCCCAACGGGCGTAGGAGAGGACTTGTCCGCGAAGGGGCCGTCAAGCTTCCCGACAATGCATCGCTTGAAAGACCGTCTTCGCGAACAAGTTCGCCCCTACCCCTCGGGCAGGAGGCCGTTTTTGATTCTGCCCAACGGGCGTAGGAGCGGACTTGTCCGCGAAGGGGCCGCCAAGCTTTCCGAACATGCCGCGAACAAGTTCGCCTCTCCCCCTCGCTTGCGTGGGTCTTTGCCACAAAGCCCAATAAAAAAGCCCCTGACGCGGTAAGCGTCAGGGGCTCTTTTCGTAGCCGGGCGGTTTTAGACCGGGACCGGCTCCGATGCTTTACCTTCAGGCTGCAAAGGCAGCAGAGGCGCATGTGGATCGGCTTCGATGGAAGCTCTCCACGCGGCCAGCCACTCTTCGTGACCTTCGCTCCAGACGCGCTCGTGCAAGCGGCCAAGGGCGACCGGGTCGCTCAGCAGCATCAGGCGTTCCTGATTGCCGAGTTTTGCCGGACCGACCTTGAGTGCCTGATCGACACGCTCCATACGCACCACTTCAATCGGCTGAGCCTGACGGTGACGCGACGTCGCCAGGGCGCAGGCCAGGGCGTTCTGGCGCGGGTCGACCACAGCGCGGATGAAGCCCTGCTTCAGCGCATGCCAGCGGTTCTCGTAGGTGTACCGATCCGTCGAGATCAGCTCTTGCGGCGGCTCGAACTCTTCAGGAATCAGGAAGAACTTCTCGTCACGCGCCTTGACGCCCAGATTGGTACGGCTGGAAATCACCGACACCGGAATCGACAGCATCAACGACACCACGATCGGCGCAAGCCACCACAGGAAGCTCGGGTTCAACCAGAACACCAGCAAGGCCCAGCACGCGCCCAGCAGGGTTTGCGGACCATGACGCTTCACCGCTTCGATCCACGGCGTGGAATCATCGTCGCGCTGCGGCGAGTTCCAGGTCGCGGCCCAGCCCAGGAAAGCGGCCAGTACGAAGCGTGTGTGGAACAGCATGCGCACCGGAGCCAGCAGCACCGAGAAGAGCATTTCCAGCAGCATCGAAACGGTGACCTTGAACTTGCCACCGAAGCCTTTCGCGCCCTTGGCCCAGATCAGAATGACGCTGAGCAGTTTAGGCAGGAACAGCAGGACGATGGTGGTCGAAAACAACGCAACGGCTTTTTCCGGGTGCCATTGTGGCCACAGCGGGTACAGCTGACGCGGTTCAAGGAAGTAGGTCGGCTCCATCAGCGTGTTCACCGCCAGCAAAGCCGTGGACAGCACGAGGAAGAAGAACCACAACGGTGCCGACAGGTAAGACATCACACCGGTCAGGAACACCGCACGGTGAACCGGGTGCATGCCCTTGACCAGGAACAGCCTGAAGTTCATCAGGTTGCCGTGGCACCAGCGACGGTCACGCTTGAGTTCGTCCAGCAGGTTAGGCGGCAACTCTTCGTAACTGCCTGGCAGGTCGTAGGCAATCCACACGCCCCAGCCGGCACGGCGCATCAGCGCAGCTTCGACGAAGTCGTGGGAGAGGATCGCACCGGCGAATGCGCCTTTGCCGGGCAGCGGCGCCAGGGCGCAGTGCTCGATGAAGGGCTTCATGCGGATGATCGCGTTGTGCCCCCAATAGTGGGATTCACCCAGCTGCCAGAAGTGCAGACCGGCAGTGAACAGCGGACCATAGACCCGGGTAGCGAACTGCTGCATGCGTGCATACAGCGTGTCCATGCCCGACGCACGTGGCGCGGTCTGGATGATACCGGCGTCCGGCGTGGCTTCCATCAGGCGAACCAGACTGGTCAGACACTCACCGCTCATGACGCTGTCGGCGTCCAGCACGACCATGTAGCGGTAGTCACCGCCCCAGCGCCGGCAGAAGTCGTCGAGGTTGCCGCTTTTGCGTTTTACGCGACGGCGACGGCGACGGTAGAAGATCTTGCCGAAGCCTTTGGTCTCGCGGCACACGTCCAGCCACGCCTGTTGCTCGGCAACGGCGATGTCGGTTTCGTTGGTGTCACTGAGCACGAAGAAATCGAAACGATCCAGGTCACCCGTGGCCGCTACCGATTCGAACGTAGCGCGCAGACCGGCGAAAACCCGAGGCACGTCTTCGTTGCAGATCGGCATGACCAGCGCAGTACGTGCGCCCTTTTCGATCGGCTCGTTGCCGGCACTGGCACCCGAGATGCGGTATTTGTCGCGACCGGTGAGCAGTTCCAGGAAGCCCATCAGCGCGGTCCAGAAACCGGCCGATACCCAGCAGAACAGAATCCCGAACAACAACAGGATACTGGTCTGCAAGGCATAAGGCATGACCTGCAAGGCGGTCTGCACGAAGGTCTGACGGGTGATTTCGTCGAGCGAAACCAGCGACCAGCCCTGATACGGCAGAATGCCTTTCATGTACCAGCCAGCCACGATCGTCTGACCCAGCATGAGGATCAGCAGGATGTAGCGACGGATCGAACCGACGGTACGCCAGCGCGCCTTCGGCAGATCCCGCGGCAGATCATCGTGCTCGGGCTTGGGCGGGTTGCCCTTGCCGGTCAGGCGACGCCAGCCGCGCACCAGGATGTTGGTGCGCCATGGCTCTGGCACGACCTTGGTCCGGCGAATCGGTGGTGTGGCCTTCAGGCACAGGCGACCGCTGGCATCGACGCCGAGCATCTCGGCGTCCTCCAGCTGATCTGCGGTAGTCAGCGTCAGACGGCGACCCACCGAAGCCTGAGCGGCCTCGGCAGGGTCAGTGACCGGCTGCGCGGAAAGTCGCTCATGCAACTCGGCGAAGGTCGTGCAGCCGGCAAGTTCTGCCCGCTGCTCGTCGCTCATCGGTAAATGCGCCAGGTACTCGTTCAGAGACATTGGCACCGGTAGAGAATTACTCATCGCTCGGCAACTGATAGCTCCAGGTCTCGGTCATGACTTGCAACGTCTTGGCCGGTTCCGGATGGGTGGGTGCTGCCTCGGTTTCAGGCTGCTGAATTTCCTTACCGTCCTTATCCTTGGCTGCTTCAGCCTTGGATGCGTCGGCTTTGCCTGCATCGGCCTTGGCGACTTCGCCTTTGCCTTTGGCTGCGTCAGCTTTTGCTGCGTCAGCCTTGCCTGCTTCAGACTTGGCAGTCTCAGGCTTGGCAGCTTCCGGCTTGGGTGCGTCGGCCTTGGCGATTTCTACCTGGTCGTTGGCGGACTCCTTGGCGACTGCCGGCTTGGCAGCTTCCTTGGCGGCGGCCTTCTTCTCTTCGGCTTTGTCAGCCACGAGCAGCGCAGGTTCCTTGCCCGGTTCGGCAGGGATTTCACGCAACAGGTAGGCGCGCATTTCGGTCGGCTTGCTGGAATCCTTGACCTTGACACGCAGGGTCAGGCGGTAACCTTTGGTGACCGGGTTGTAGCGCAGGTTGTTTTCCACCAGCTCGACGTTGTCGTCAGTGGTCACCTGGCTGCGAATGGTCTTGTCTTCCGGCAGTGCGGCCAGCACCGGGCCCACGAAGTCGACCAGGAAGGCAAGGCTGCCGTCCGGCTGACGGATCAGGTTGGACTGACGCACGTCACCGATGGAGCGTTGAGTCTGCTTGACCCAGCCCAGATCCGGCGAGTGAATCGAGTTTTCCTGCATGGTCCAGTGCAGACGGTAGTCGAACGCCATTTCCTGACCAGGCTCGGCCAGCGTTTCAGGCTTCCAGTAAGCTACGATGTTGTCGTTGGTCTCGTCGGCAGTCGGAATTTCGACCAGCTCGACAGTCCCTTTACCCCAATCGCCCTTCGGCTCGATCCAGGCACTTGGACGCTTGTCGTAGCGGTCATCCAGGTCTTCGTACTGGCTGAAGTCGCGGCCACGTTGCAGCAGACCGAAACCACGCGGGTTCTCGACCGAGAAGCTGCTGATGGACAGATGTTTAGGGTTGTTCAGCGGACGCCACAGCCACTCACCGTTGGCCGCCTGAATCGACAGACCGCTGGAATCGTGCAGTTCACGACGGTAGTTAGGCACACGCGAAGGCTGGTTGGCGCCGAACAGGAACATACTGGTCAGAGGAGCAACGCCCAGCTTGTTGACCTTGTCACGCAGGAACATGCGCGACTTCACGTCAACCAGGGTGTTGGTACCCGGACGCAGGGTCAACTGATAGGCACCGGTGGCACGCGGCGAGTCGAGCAGAGCGAAGATCACCAGATGGTTGTCATCCGGGCCTGGCTTCTCGATCCAGAATTCCTTGAAGCGCGGAAATTCTTCACCGGATGGCGAGGCAGTGTCGATCGCCATGCCGCGCGCGGAAAGGCCATAAACCTGACCCTTGCCGATGACGCGGAAGTAGCTCGCGCCCAGCATGGTCATGATTTCGTCCTGCTTGTCATCCTTGTTGATCGGATACAGGACACGGAAACCGGCATAACCCAGTTTCTCGGTGGATTTCGGGTCGATCTTCAGATCGCCGAAGTCAAAACGATTCGGGTCGTACTTGATCTCGTCGACGCTGGTCGCGGTCACTTCGTTGATCTTGACCGGCGTATCGAAGTGCATGCCCTGGTGGTAGAAAGACACTTTGAACGGAGTCTTCTCACCCGCCCATTCGGCCTTGTCATCACGGAAGCGGATCTTCTGATAATCGGCGAACTTCATGTCGCGCAGCTCGTTCGGCAGATTGCTCCGCGGAGCCTCGAACTTCTGCCCGGCCATTTCTTTGGCCTTCGCCGCTACATCATCAAGGTTGAACGCCCACAGTTGACCTGCACTGAACAGGCATACAAGGGCCGAGCTTGCCAGAAGTGCACTACGCAACCGCTTGACAGGTGTCTTTGGAGCATCACAGGGACTAACAATCACGAGCAACCCTCGCCGAAAAACAGATGAAAAAACCAACGGCCAGCTATCAATGCCGGGTTGGCGAGCATTGTTCCGACTCCGAATGGGCTTAATGATTCCCCAACCAGGTGTCAGAACCGCTTTTGTCATACCAAATGGACCAACAGTGTCGATCCCCGCAACGCGCGATTATCCAGTAGCGCGCGCCACAACGCATCAGGTATGACAAAGAAATTTATTCCCGCAAGACAGATGAATTCAGGGGGATAAAGTGAAATCGTAGCTTATGTATCAAACAAAAATGTCACGGGGCCATCATTTATCAGGTGCACCTGCATGTCTGCACCAAACTGGCCCGCAGCTACCGTGGGATGCGCGATTCTGGCCTGGCTCAACAGATAGTCGAACAACTCGGCGCCCAGTGCCGGAGGCGCGGCTTTCGAGAAGCCCGCACGCAACCCGCTTTTGGTGTCCGCAGCCAGCGTGAACTGGGAAACCAGCAACAGGCCGCCCCCCACCTCACGCAAGGACAGATTCATCTTGCCCTCAACATCGCTGAACACTCGATAATTGAGCAACTTGTGCAGCAACTTATCGGCACTGGCGCGGGTGTCTTGAGGCTCTATTCCCACCAACACCAATATGCCCTGTTCAATGGCGCCCACGACCTCGGTGCCCACCTCGACGCGCGCACTTCGCACGCGCTGCAACAAACCTTTCATAGATGCCTTTCCAGACTCAAAACCAATACCGGACTGCTGTCACGCCTCTTCGGGCGGCAGGTCGAGCAGATTGCGCGCCACTTCTGCGGCAGCACGCACCAGCGCGTCGGCGATACCCGGCTCGGCTGCCGAATGCCCGGCCTCGCGAATCACCTGCAGTTCACTGCCAGGCCAGTTCTGGTGCAGCTCCCACGCATTATCCAGCGGACAGATGACATCGTAACGACCGTGGACGATGATTGCCGGCAGGTGCGCGATCTTCGGCATGTCGCGAATCAGCTGGTTGTCTTCCAGAAAGGCGTTGTTCATGAAGTAGTGACATTCGATGCGCGCGATGGACAACGCGCGGTGCGGCTCGGCAAAGCGATCGACCACTTGCGGATTGGGCCGCAGGGTTGCGCAGCGCCCTTCCCAGGTCGACCAGGCCTTGGCAGCGTGCATCTGGGCGATCTGGTCCGGACCGGTGAGTCGCTTGTGGAAGGCAGCCAGAATGTTGTCACGCTCGTCCAGCGGGATCGGCGCGACATAATCCTGCCAATAGTCCGGAAACAGACGGCTGGCGCCGGCCTGATAGAACCAGTCGATTTCCTGCTGACGGGCGAGGAATACGCCACGCAGGATCATCGCGTGCACGCGGTCAGGATGGGTCTGTGCATAGGCCAGAGCGAGGGTCGAACCCCACGAACCGCCGAACAACACCCATTTGTCGATCCCGAGGTGCTCACGAATCGCTTCAAGGTCTTCCACCAGTTTCCAGGTGGTGTTGTTTTCAAGGCTGGCATGCGGTGTGGAACGACCGCAGCCGCGCTGGTCGAAGGTGACGATGCGGTACAGATTGGGATCGAAATAGCAGCGACTGTGCGCATCGCATCCCGAACCCGGGCCGCCGTGGATAAACACCACCGGCAAGCCTTCTGGCGAGCCACTTTCATCGACGTAAAGCACATGCGGTTGTTCCACGGCCAGATCGTGCCGGGCGTAGGGTTTGATCTGCGGGTACAAAGTCTGCATAAGTGCTCCATAAGTCCAGTTCAGAGGCTTCTATTATTCTGCCGTGGGGCATCATAAACCCGAAACGAAGAATCAGCATGCTGCACGTCATTGATCAGGATGGAACGAACGATGCAAGCGTTTTGCCAATTTCAACGGTGCGCGAACCAGAGCTGTCGCGCTGGGTCGAAGCGAGAGCTATGCCATGAATTATTTCGCTTTTTTTCAGGAAATAATTGACGACACGCCTACAGTCTAAGAATCCCGTTTTTCATTCGTCAGACTACTTGAGGTTTTACCGATGTCTCAGGAACCACTTGTTCGTGACGCTGATGTGGCCGCTTTTCGCGCCGCTGTGCTCGCCAAACTCACCTATTCGGTGGGCAAGGACCCCGACCATGCGTTTGAGCATGACTGGTTTGAAGCTGTCGCCCTTGCCGCCCGCGACCATATGGTCGAACACTGGATGGACCATACGCGGCAGATCTATCGCAAGGTTCAGAAACGCGTTTACTACCTGTCTCTCGAATTCCTGATAGGCAGGCTGCTGTACGACAGCCTGAGTAACCTGGGCCTGCTCGAAGTCGCTCGCGAGGCCTTGACCGAGCTGGGTGTGGACATCGAACGTATCCGCCTGCTTGAACCGGATGCGGCACTGGGCAACGGCGGCCTCGGTCGTCTGGCCGCGTGCTTCATGGAAAGCATGTCGACCCTGGGCATCGCGGGTCATGGTTACGGCATTCGTTACGAGCATGGCCTGTTTCGTCAGGGCATCGTCGATGGCTGGCAGCAGGAACAGACCGAGAACTGGCTGGACTTCGGTAACCCATGGGAATTCGAACGCCCTGAGGTGGTGTACTCCATCGGCTTCGGCGGCAGCGTCGACACCGTCCCGACCGAAGCGGGCGATTCGCGTCAGGTATGGCGTCCGGGCGAGACCGTTCGGGCCATCGCCTATGACACCCCGGTGGTGGGCTGGCGCGGCAAGAGCGTCAACACCCTGCGCCTGTGGCGCGCCCGTGCGGTAGAAGACCTGCACCTGGAACGCTTCAACGCCGGTGATCACTTCGGCGCCGTGGCCGAAGTGGTGCGCGCCGAAAGTATTTCCCGCGTGCTTTACCCGAACGATGCGACCGAAGCCGGTCAGGAACTGCGTCTGCGTCAGGAATACTTTTTCGTTTCCGCGTCGCTGCAGGACTTGCTGCGCCGCCATCTGAACCAGCACGCCACACTGACGGATCTGTCCGAGCACGCGGCGATTCAGATGAACGATACGCACCCCTCGATCGCCGTGGCCGAGCTGATGCGTCAGTTGATCGACAACCACAACATCCCGTGGGACACCGCGTGGAAAATCACCGTCGGCACCCTCGGCTACACCAACCACACTCTGTTGCCTGAAGCACTGGAGACCTGGTCGGTCGGTCTGATGGAGCGGATGCTGCCGCGCCACATGCAGATCATCTACCTGATCAACGCGCAGCACATCGACACACTGCGCGCCAAGGGTGTCGACGACGTCAACGTGCTGCGCGCGGTATCGCTGATCGAAGAAGACAACGGTCGTCGGGTACGCATGGGCAACCTGGCCTTCCTCGGCTCGCACAGCGTCAACGGCGTTTCGGCGCTGCACACCCAACTGATGCGCAAGACCGTATTCGCCGAGCTGCACAAGATCTATCCGGAGCGGATCAACAACAAGACCAACGGCATCACCTTCCGCCGCTGGCTGTTCCAGGCCAACCCGAAACTGACCGAGATGCTTGTCGAGTCGCTCGGCGAGGATGTTCTGGACAACGCCGAGACGCGCCTCAAAGAGCTCGAGCCGTTCGCCGAGAAGTCGTCGTTCCGCAAGCAGATGGCCGATCAACGCCTGCACAGCAAGCGTGCGCTGGCCGCGATCATTCACGAGCGCTTGGGCATTGCCGTCAATCCTGCCGCGATGTTCGACGTTCAGGTCAAGCGCATCCACGAGTACAAGCGCCAGTTGCTGAACCTGTTCCACACCGTCGCCCTGTATCAGGCCATTCGGGCTGAGCCGGGGACCGATTGGGTGCCACGGGTGAAGATCTTCGCCGGCAAGGCGGCGGCCAGCTATCACTCGGCCAAACTGATCATCAAGCTGACCAACGATATCGCGCGGACCGTGAACAACGATCCGACCGTACGCGGTCTGCTGAAAGTGGTGTTCATGCCCAACTACAACGTCAGCCTGGCGGAGAGCATCATTCCGGCGGCCGACCTGTCCGAGCAGATATCCACCGCAGGCCTGGAAGCGTCCGGGACCAGCAACATGAAGTTCGGCCTCAACGGCGCACTGACCATCGGTACGCTGGACGGTGCCAACGTGGAAATGAGCGAGCAGGTCGGGCTGGAGCACATGTTCATCTTCGGCATGTCTTCGCAACAGGTCGAAGCCCGCAAGCAGGCAGGTGAGTTCAGCGCGCATGACGACGTGGCCGCTTCCGGACGCTTGAACGATGTGCTGCAGGCGATCCGTGGCGGTGTGTTCTCGCCGGATGATCCGAACCGTTACGTGGGTCTGATCGACCAGTTGCTGGCGTATGACCGCTTCCTGGTCTGCGCTGACTTCGACTCGTACTGGGCGGCCCAGGCCAAGGTCGAAGAGCGCTGGCACGACTCCAAGGAATGGTGGCGCTCGGCGGTCCTCAACACCGCACGCATGGGCTGGTTCTCCTCGGACCGGACCATCCGCGAGTACGCCGGAGACATCTGGAAGGCGCTGGAGTGACGTCATAGCCTGAACAGACTCACAGACTCTGTGGGAGCGAGCTTGCTCGCGAAGAGGCCGGCACTGCCTCAGAAAGAAGGCGCTGGAAACAGCGCCTTCTCAAGCAATGCGGACCACAACCCCGGTCACACCCACACTGACCTGTGTTCTGCCTGTTACTCAGAATTCCACCAGACTTCGCGCAGGTGTCGGCACTTGCGCGTTACATAACCAACCCTGTGTACCGCTCAAAACATTACAAGCGATGTCCGACGGCCCCTATATACTGCGCCTGATGAACCTTCACACACCGAAAAGGATATCGTCGCGTGCTTTGGATTTGTCTGGTGGTGGGCGGCACGGCACTAGGCTACTCGCTGAGTTATGACGAGTGGGCAGGTGCGCTGATTGGCGCAGTCATGGGCTGGGCCGTATGGGCCGGCATTCGCGTGCGCCTGCTTGACAGGCAATCCGCCGATCAGCTGCAGCAACTGCTCGCAACCCGTGAATCCCTCGATGTCCTTCAGCAGCGCCTGAGCGCACTTGAACGTCAGTCCGCGCCCGGCGTGCCGCCTGCGCAGGACCCTGCACCGCTTCCACTCGATGCGATCATTATCGAAGCACCCACCGACGGTCCCGAGCTGATCTGGGATCTCCCGGACGAGCAGCCACAGGCAGCAACGCCAGTCGAGCCCGCCCCACAGAGCCTCCAGCCAGCCACGACAGCAAAAGCCAATCCGCTGGACAGCGCGATCAGCTGATGGCACTGGCCTTGACGATCGGCGGTCACATGCGCGCCAACCGCCAGCTGTGGCTGGGCGGCGCAGCGTTGATCGGAGTGGTGGTGATCAAGCTGTTCTTCGTCGAGCTGAGCAATCGCGGCGGCATGGAGCGCATCGTATCGTTCATCGGTGTTGGTATTTTGCTATTGGTGGTGGGATATTTCGCACCGTTACCGCCGAAACACTCTGTCACAGAGGTCGGTGAAGAACCCGGCCCAGGCTCGACTGCCGCACCGGAAACGCTATGAGGAAACCGTTCTTGAGTCATCCTGCCATGAAGATCGCCGTGCTTGGCCTGGCCTTGTGCACGGCGATAACCGCCCTCGCCCAGGACAAACCGGCGGACTTTGCCAGCCAGACGCCGCTGAGCCTGAGCGGCCAAGGGCCGTGGTATCGCATCGAGTTGCCGCTTGCCGTCCAGCTGAATGCCCGGCAGACCGATCTGAGCGATGTACGCGTGTTCAATGCCGAGGGCCAGCCGCAGGCTTATTCGATCAGGCCGCGCCAGCCCGCCCCCGAACAGGAGCCGACGCCGATCGAGGTCAACTGGTTTGCCCTGTACAGCACACAGGAGGCAGGCGACACCGCACCGGTCATCCGTATCGAGCGCTCCAGCAACGGCAGCGTGATCGAGGTGCAGCCACAAAGCGATATCGAAGCGGGCGAAGAAGTGCTGCGCGGCTGGCTGCTGGACACCAGCGCAATCAAGGCGCCACTGGAACAGCTGGTTATCGACTGGAGCACCGAGCGTGAGGGCTTCCAGAATTTCAGCATCGAAGCCAGTGATGACCTGCAGCACTGGCGCAACTGGGGCGAGGGCCAGGTTGCACGGCTGTCGTTTGCCGACGAAGTGGTCGAACAGCGCGAAGTCGGCCTGCCCGGCCAGAGCGCCCGCTATCTGCGCCTGCTGTGGCGGTCCCCGCACAGTGCGCCGCTGCTGATCTCTGCGCACCTGCTGAGTGCCAGCAGCGGCACGCCGGCCTCGCCACTGACCTGGTCGCCACCGGTCCAGGGCAGCGTCGAAAGCCCCAACGAGTATGTCTGGCAACTGCCGACCGGCTTGCCGATAGGCCGCGTCAAGATCGACATTGCCCAGCCCAACAGCCTGGCACCGGCGACGCTCTACGGCCGGCTCGATGCCGGACAGCCCTGGCAGCCGATCAGCAGCGGCCTGCTGTACCGGCTATCGCAGAACAACAGCGATGTCCTGCAGGACCAGTTGCAATTGTCCGGGCGCATCGTTCAACAGCTCAAGCTGGTGGTGGATGATCGCGGCGGCGGGCTGGGCAATGAAGCACCGCAGTTGAGTGTGGCCGTGCCTGCCACGGAAGTGGTGTTCCTGGCTCGCGGTGACGGACCATTCACCCTGGCGATCGGCAACCCGAGCGTCAAGGCTGCCAACCTGTCGCTGGCCACGCTGATTCCTGACCTGAGCGCGGAAAAGCTCGCGACTCTCGGCACAGCGAGCCCGGCCACGGCAACCGTGGCCAACATGGCCGCAGCGCCGATCGCCGTGCCACAAGGTACTGACTTCAAACGCCTGGGGCTTTGGGCCGTACTGCTGCTTGGCGTGGTGTTTCTGGGCTGGATGGCGTTCAGCACGCTGCGCGCTGCAAAACGCTGAAACAGGCGGCCTGTCAGGCGTGCTTCGCCTGACATCTGAACTGAAACAGTCTTAAGCCAGTCTCATAGCAGTATTACGTCGCCACTCGCGTTAAACTGCGCAGGTTTTCATACCCCCTATTTTCGGAGCTATCCATGTCCCGCGTCACACTAAGTCGTTACTTGATTGAGCAGACTCGCAGCAACAACACCCCTGCCGATCTGCGCTTCCTGATCGAAGTTGTGGCGCGCGCATGCAAGGAAATCAGCCACGCCGTCTCCAAAGGCGCGCTGGGCGGCGTACTGGGCAGCATGGGCACCGAAAACGTGCAGGGCGAAGTGCAGAAAAAGCTTGATGTGATCTCCAACGAGATTCTGCTCGAAGCCAACGAGTGGGGCGGTCACCTGGCCGGCATGGCGTCCGAAGAAATGGACAACGCCTACCAGATCCCGGGCAAATACCCGAAGGGTGCCTACCTGCTGGTTTTCGACCCGCTGGACGGCTCGTCGAACATCGACATCAACGCACCGGTAGGCACCATCTTCTCGGTACTGCGCTGCCCGAACGAATACCTGAGCCAGAACGAAGCGCTGAATGAAAAGGCCTTCCTGCAGCCAGGCACCGAACAGGTCGCCGCCGGTTACGCCATCTACGGCCCGCAAACCATGCTGGTCCTGACCCTGGGCGATGGCGTGAAAGGCTTCACCCTGGACCGTGAAATGGGCAGCTTCGTGCTGACCCACGAAGACATCACCATCCCGGAGTCCACTCAGGAGTTCGCGGTCAACATGTCCAACCAGCGCCACTGGGAAGCCCCGGTACAGCGCTACGTGAGCGAGCTGCTGGCCGGTGAAGACGGTCCGCTGAAAAAGAACTACAACATGCGCTGGGTCGCGGCGATGGTGGCCGACGTGCACCGTATCCTGACCCGTGGCGGCCTGTTCATGTACCCGCGCGACAGCCGCGAGCCTTCCAAGCCGGGTAAACTGCGCCTGATGTACGAAGCCAACCCGATGTCCTTCCTGGTCGAACAGGCTGGCGGCGCGTCCACTGATGGCCATCAGCGCATTCTCGACATTCAGCCCGAAGGCCTGCACCAGCGCGTAGCGGTGTACCTGGGTTCCAAGGAAGAAGTCGAGCGCGCCACCGCGTATCACAAGGCGTAAGACGTCTTCTGCACCGCTGGTGATCGGGCCATGCTCGATCACCAGCGCGTGAGCCAATACTCGGAAAAACGGGCAATCCGCCATTCCGCCGGCCCCTTCTGCGGGCCGACTATCTGATCCACGGCATAAATCCTTGCGCCGTCCGGGAACCAGATTCCGTTTTTCTCTTCTAAGCTTGCGGTACTGCGCCAGCGCCAGACTGCACCGGCTTGCACTGCGACGCGACCCCCTTCCGTTCAGGAGCTACATCCATGTCCTTGCGTTCTGTCGCGTTACTCTCGTTCTGCGTCCTGCTGGCTGCCTGCAGCAAGATCACTCAGGAAAACTATTCCAAACTGTCCGCTGGCATGCCCAAGGCTCAAGTCGAGTCCTTGCTCGGCAGCCCGACGGAATGTTCCGGTGCGCTGGGCATGTCGAGCTGCACCTGGGGCGACCAGAACACCTTTATCAGCGTGCAGTACGCAGCGGACAAGGTTGTGCTGTTCTCGGGCCAGGGTCTGAAATAACACATGATCAAGGTACTGGTACGTTTTGGAATTTGTGTCATGGCCAGCTTCCTGGCCATCGGTTTTGCCCACTCGGCTGACAACCTCGAGCCAAAGACTGTCGACAGCGTCGACCTCAAGCAGTACCAGGGCACCTGGTACGAGATCGCGCGTCTGCCGATGTTCTTCCAGCGCAAGTGCGCTCAGTCCGAGGCGCGTTATACGCTCAAGGATGACGGCAACATCGCGGTGACCAACCGCTGCCGCACGATTGAAGGCAAGTGGGAAGAAGCAACGGGCACCGCCTCGCCGCAGGTTCCGGGCAAGACCGACAAGCTGTGGGTTGTGTTCGACAACTGGTTCTCGCGCCTGCTGCCGAGCGTTGCCAAGGGTGATTACTGGATTCTGGACGTCAGCGAAGGCTACCGCACCGCCGTGGTCGGCAACCCGGATCGCAAATACCTGTGGCTGTTGTCGCGTACACCGACCGTGTCTGCCTCGGTCAGGGAAGACATGCTCAGCAAGGCCCGCCAGCAAGGCTACGACACCTCACGCCTGATCTGGCGCGAGGATGACTCGAAGATTGGCAAGGGCGAGAAGTAACCGAATCGGGATTCTGGCTAAGCCCGGTAGGAGCGAACTTGTTCGCGAAGACGGTCGTTCGAACGATAAATTTCAGAACGCTTTCCGCCCCCTTCGCAAACAAGTTCGCTCCCACGGCCTTCGGCCAGAATCAGAAGCGGACTCGTGAATAACGCCGAGTGCTCTGCGTCCTCCCTTGCATCAGCCCAGCAACGCCCTCAACACCTGCGCGAACTCGCGGTTGCTTTGTTCTTCTGCGGCGTGTCGCCCTTCGCGTATGACCCATCGCCCATTGACCGCCACGTCGCGGATCTGCCGGTCGCTGCCGGCGAACAGCCAGCGGTTGAGGATGGCGTCGTCCGAGGCCATGGCAATGTACGGGTCGTTGCCATCGAGCACCAGCCAGTCGGCACGGTGACCCACTTGCAGCGTTCCAATCTGCTGCCCCAACGCCTGCGCGCCACCGGCAAGCGCAGCGTCGTATAACGTGCGGCCAACCATGGGTTGATCGCTGCGATACAGCCGGTTGCGGCGCTGATCGCGCAGGCGCTGGCCGTATTCCAGCCAGCGCAGTTCTTCGACCACGCTGAGCGAGACGTGACTGTCCGAACCGATCCCCCAGCGACCGCCCTGAGCAATGTAGTCCACCGCCGGAAAGATCCCGTCACCCAGGTTGGCCTCGGTGGTCAGGCAAAGCCCGGCCACCGCGCCGCTTTGCGCCATCAAAGCCACTTCATCCGCCTCGGCATGAGTCGCATGGACCAGGCACCAGCGGTTATCCACAGGGGCGTTTTCATACAGCCATTGCAACGGACGTCGACCACTCCAGCTCAGGCAGTCATCGACTTCCTTCTGCTGTTCCGCGATATGAATGTGCACCGGACACTGCCGGTCGCTGGCCGCCAGCACCTGGCTTATCTGCTGCGGCGTCACCGCACGCAGCGAGTGGAAGCATAGCCCCGGCTGCTGGGCAGGCTGAGCTGCCAGAACCGGACGCAGACGAGCCTGCAGATCCAGATAGCTGTCGATGCTGTGGATAAAACGCCGCTGGCCCTCGTTGGGAGCCTGCCCGCCAAAGCCGGAATGGCTGTACAGCACCGGCAGCAAGGTCAGGCCGATACCGACCGAAGCGGCCGCCTGGCTGATCTGCAGCGCGAGCTCGGCAGGGTCGGCGTAGGGCTTGCCATCGCTGTCCTGATGCACGTAATGAAATTCGGCAACCGAGGTGTAGCCGCCCTTGAGCATCTCGATGTACAGCTGGCGAGCGATAACGCCCAGTTGCTGCGGGCTGATGCGCCCCACCAGGCGATACATGAGGTCGCGCCAGGTCCAGAAACTGTCATTGGGGTTGCCCGCCACTTCCGCCAGCCCGGCCATCGCACGCTGGAACGCGTGGGAATGCAGGTTCGGCATGCCAGGCAGCAAAGGCCCGCTGACCTTCTCGGCGCCCTGCTGATCAGCATTGGCTTCGACGCGGGTCAAAATACCGTCCTGACCGACCTCCAGACGCACATTGCGGGCCCAGCCGTCGGGGAGTAACGCGCGCTCGGCAAAGAAGGCTGACATTGACTTCACACCTCATCACTGTAATTTGTATATACATATACAGACGTTTAAGCGACCGGTAAACCTTCTGCATGCTTGCCGAGCAGCAGGTTAATGGTTAGCGTGAGCGCTTTGCAGCGTCTGAATGCTCTCGAAAACACCGTCTCGAACAACAAGGACTCCCACGTGTCGACTCCGCCCGCCGCTTCTTCCCTGGCAGCCCAGATGGGCGAAAGTCCCGCACCCTTGTACGCCCGCGTGAAACAGATGATCGCCTTGCAGATCCAGAACGGCACCTGGCCGCCGCACCATCGTGTGCCGTCGGAAAGCGAGCTGGTGACGCAACTGGGTTTTAGCCGCATGACCATAAACCGGGCACTGCGCGAGCTGACCGCCGAGGGCCTGCTGGTGCGCATGCAGGGCGTCGGCACCTTTGTCGCCGAGCCCAAGAGCCAGTCGGCGCTGTTCGAAGTGCACAACATTGCCGACGAGATCGCCGCACGCGGTCATCGCCACACCTGTAAGGTCATGGTCCTCAAGGAGGAAGCCGCTGGCTCCGAACGCGCCCTGGCGCTGGACATGCGCGAAGGCCAGCGGGTCTTCCACTCGCTGATCGTGCATTACGAGAACGACATTCCAGTGCAGATCGAGGACCGCTTCGTGAACGCCCAGGTCGCTCCGGACTACCTCCGGCAGGACTTCACCCTGCAGACGCCTTACGCCTACCTGTCGCAGGTTGCGCCACTCACCGAAGGCGAGCACGTGGTCGAGGCGATTCTCGCCGAAGCCGATGAATGCAGGCTGTTGCAGATTGAGGCGGGAGAACCCTGCCTGCTGATTCGCCGCCGTACCTGGTCAGGTCGTCAGCCGGTCACCGCTGCGCGCCTGATCCACCCCGGCTCCCGCCATCGCCTGGAAGGACGCTTTACCAAATGAGCCAGACCCGCATTTTGCGCGCCGCAGACTACCCGCGCATGCCGTGGAAGAACGGCGGAGGCAGCACTGAAGAGATCGCTCGCGACGCAGGCCAGGACCTGGACGGTTTCGGCTGGCGGCTGTCGATTGCCGACATCGAAACCTCGGGCGGTTTTTCGGTGTTCGCCGGTTATCAGCGCATCATCACCGTCCTGCAGGGCGCGGGCATGACGCTGGACGTGGATGGCCTCAGCAGTCGCCCGCTGCTGCCATCGGACCCGTTTGCATTCAGCGGTGACAGTCAGGTCAATTGCACCTTGCTGGACGGGCCGATTCGCGATTTCAACCTGATCTACGCCCCACACCGCTACACTGCACGCTTGCACTGGATAGACGTGCGTCACCCGCAACGCCTGTTCAGTTCAGCCAGTACTCTGGTGCTGTTCAGCATGGCCGAGCAAGTGGCGATCAGCGTCGACAGTCAGCCGTGGGAAATCCTCGGCAAACACGATTGCGCTCAAGTGGACAACGCTGGCGGTCTGCTTGAAGTCGAACTGCAATCACCGCGCGCCAGCCGTTGCTGCCTGATCGAGCTTACCGCCACAGGCCAGTAAGCGCCTGTCTGCACACTTTATAAAAACAGCTTTGCGTTCAAGGACGACCATGACTCAAGTTCCGAACCGGGAAACGCCCAGAGGCATTGCCATCCTCGCCCGCTTCCTCGCCTCCGAATCGGCCGGCGGCATCGTGTTGATGGCGGCTGCGCTGGCGGCCTTGATCGTTGCCAACTCGCCGCTTTCTGCCGGCTATTTCTCGATCCTGCACAGCGTCTGGCTGGGTCTCTCGGTCGAGCTGTGGATCAACGACGGGCTGATGGCGATCTTCTTCCTGATGGTCGGCCTGGAGATCAAGCGTGAAGTCCTCGCCGGTGGTCTGGCGAGCTGGGGGCAACGTGCCCTGCCCGGCTTTGCGGCGGCCGGCGGCATGCTGGTGCCGGCGCTGATCTACATCGTGATCAATTGGGGTAATCCGCAGACCCTGAGCGGCTGGGCGATCCCGGCAGCCACCGACATCGCCTTCGCCCTCGGCGTGCTGTCGCTGCTCGGCAATCGGGTGCCGACCTCGCTGAAGGTCTTTCTGGCCGCACTTGCGATCCTCGACGATCTGGGTGCCGTGACCATCATCGCCTTCTTTTACAGCTCCGGTCTGAACCTGCCGATGCTGGCCGCCGCCTTCGTGACACTGGCGGTGCTGATCGTCATGAACCGTTTGAACGTGCGTCGTTTGCTGCCCTATCTGCTGCTTGGCGCGCTGCTGTGGTTCTTCGTCCTGCAATCGGGCGTACACGCCACGCTGGCCGGTGTCGCCCTGGCGCTGTGCATCCCGATGGGCAAGCCCGAGGAAGAAGCCCGCTCGCCACTGCTGTTCCTCGAAGAAAAGATGCACTACTGGGTGGCCTTCGCCGTGGTGCCGATCTTTGGTTTTGCCAACGCTGGCGTGTCGCTGGCTGGCATTACTCTGGGCAATCTGGTCGATCCTGTGCCGCTGGGCGTTGCGCTGGGGCTGTTCGTGGGCAAGCAGATCGGCGTGTTTCTCGCCGCCGTGCTGGCCATCCGCGCCGGGCTGGCGGTATTGCCGGAAGGCAGCAACTGGGTGCAACTGTACGGCGTGGCGATGCTGTGCGGCATCGGTTTCACCATGAGCCTGTTCATCGGCAACCTGGCGTTCCCCGGCTCGCAACACCTGATCGACGAGGTGAAGGTCGGCGTACTGATCGGCTCGGGGCTGGCCGCAATTGCCGGAATTGTGTTGCTGCGCAGCCGTTTCAGCAGGCCCTGAAAAAATATTTTCAAATCACTGCATCCAGACGGGTTTCTCGCGGGTAGTACATTCAGCAGCCACTTCGAGTTGCTGAGCGCGGTTAAACCTTCTGGAGATTTCTGCATGAACGCAAAACGCTTGCTCTGCCTTGCTGGTACTACTCTGGCCTTCACTTGCCTGTCGTCCGTTGCCATGGCTCAGACCGACCTCCCCGAAAGCGTCCGTGTGCCGGCTGGCAACAAGGTCGGCATGCAAACCACCGGGGTTGGCGAGATCACCTACGAGTGCCGCGCCAAGGCCAACATGCCCAACGAAATGGAGTGGGCGTTCGTCGGCCCCAAAGCAGTGCTCAACGACAAGAGCGGCAAACAGGTCGGCACCTACTACGGCCCGCCTGCTACCTGGGAAGCCAAAGACGGTTCCAAAATAACCGGCACTCAAGTCGCCGTGGCCCCTTCGAGCGCTGGCAACCTGCCGTATCAGCTGGTCAAGGCCAACCCGGCTGAAGGCAAGGGCGCAATGACCGGCGTCACCTACATTCAGCGTGTAGCCCTGAAAGGCGGCGTTGCCCCGGCCAAAGCCTGCGCAGAGAGCAACAAGGGCGCGAAGGAAGTGGTCAAGTATCAGGCTGATTACCTGTTCTGGACTGCCGGCTGATCAATGCGCTTAATCAGGTGACCGTGCAACAGTAGGCTATGCTGCTGCGCGGGAGCCTCGTGATGTCAACGAGGCAGTAGTCTTCCATTGATGGCGGATCATCTTGTCTTCGCACGAATCTCTCTTTGATTACGAAGCGACGTTGCAGGCCTGCGCTCGCGGTGAAAAACAGGCCTTGCAGCGTCTCTATCAACAGGAAAGCGCCCGACTGCTCGGTGTCGCTCAGCGCTTGGTGCGTGACCGCGCACTGGCCGAGGACATCGTGCATGACGCGTTCCTGAAAATCTGGTCCCACGCGGCCAGCTTCGATGCCTCGCGTGGTTCGGCACGTGGCTGGATCTTCAGCGTGACTCGCCACCTGGCGCTCAACACGTTGCGCAACACGACTCGCGAGGTGCGTGTCGAAGACGACGGCAGTGAAGATCATCATGAACAGGCGACACTGGAAGGCTGGCAGGAAATCGGCGATGCCTTCGATTGGCAGGTCAATCCAGGACGGATCACGTCATGCCTGGAGCAACTGGAGCCGGTAAGACGCAACTGTATTTTTCACGCTTACGTAGACGGTTATTCGCATCAGGAAATCGCGCAGAAAATTGGCGCGCCATTGGGTACGGTCAAAGCCTGGATCAAGCGCAGCCTGACGGCTTTGCGGGAGTGCATGGGATGACCCGGCCTTTAGACGACAACATTCACGAGCTGGCTGGCGAGTATGTACTCGGCACCCTCTCGGGGCAGAAGCGGCTCGACGTACAGCGTCGCCTGTCGCGCGAGCCCGACCTGCGGGCCGCCGTCGATGCCTGGGAACAGCGTCTGCAGCCCCTGACCGGACTGGCCGAACCGGTAACGCCCTCGCCTGGCCTGTGGGATCGCATCGAACGTAACCTGCTGGACATGGCCGCGCCTGCCAGCACGCCGCAACGACCGCGCGTGCGCTGGTGGGACAACCTGTCGATCTGGCGCGGCCTCGCCGGGGCCGGCCTGGCTGCTTCGCTGGTATTGGGCATGACGCTGCTGACCCGCGCACCGGCGCAACCGTCGTATCTGGTGGTTCTCGTAGGGCCGCAGGACAAGGCGCCTGGCTGGGTCGTGCAGGCCAGTAATTCGCAGGAAATACAGCTTATCCCGCTGGGCGTGTTCGAGGTTCCGACCGACAAGGCACTGGAGTTCTGGACCAAGGGTGACGACTGGCAAGGCCCGGTTTCGCTTGGGCTGGTCAAACCGGGGCAAAGCCTGCATGTGCCGCTGGATAAACTGCCGCCGCTGCAACCCAACCAGTTGTTCGAGCTGACACTGGAGAAATCCACCGGCTCGCCCATCGGCAAACCCACCGGGCCGATTCAGTTCATCGGCCGGGCGGTGAAGGTGATCTGACGCGAAAGCAGCCTACTTGCGGCTGCAGTCGTCCTGTTGCAGCAGGTTGGCCTGGGTCAGGTTGCAGTCTGCCGGTACGCTGCGCGTCAGCCAGACATTGCCGCCGATGGTCGAACCTTTGCCGATGGTGATGCGCCCCAGAATCGTCGCGCCAGCGTAGATCACCACGTCGTCTTCAACGATCGGATGCCGTGCATGGCCTTTCTGCAACTGGCCGTCCTCGTCTGAGGGGAAGCGCTTGGCGCCCAGGGTCACGGCCTGATAGATCCGCACCCGCTCGCCGATGATCGCGGTTTCGCCAATCACCACGCCTGTCCCGTGATCGATAAAGAAGCTCGGGCCGATCTGCGCGCCCGGATGAATATCGATACCGGTCGCAGAATGGGCGATTTCCGAGCTGATACGCGCCAGCAACGGCAAACCGGCGCGATACAGATAATGCGCCAGACGATGGTGGATCACCGCCAGAATGCCGGGATAGCACAGCAGCACTTCATCGACACTGCGCGCCGCTGGGTCACCGTGATAGGCAGCCAGCACGTCGGTGTCCAGCAACAGACGAATACCCGGCAGGGCCATGGCGAAACCCTGAATCAGCTCGAGCGCCCGCGCATCGATGCTCTTCAGGTCACCGCCCTGCTGATGGGCCACGTAGCGCAATTCAAGCCGGGCCTGAGCCAGCAGCGCGTTGAGCGCCACATCCAGCGTATGGCCGACATAGAAGTCCTCGCTTTCCTCACGCAGGTCCACAGGGCCCAGGCGCATCGGGAACAGAGCACCGCTCAAGGCTTCAAGAATCTCGCCCATGGCCGCACGCGAAGGCAGCTCACGTCCACCGTGTTCACCGCTCACCCGCCTGTTGCGAGCCCGCCAGTCTTCACGCGCGCCACGCAACTGGCTGACGATGCGCTGCAACTGCCAGTGGCTGGAGCGGCCGTCGGCGGACGCTTCTGGAATATCGCTCACGCTTGACTCTCCTTGATGTGAAGGGTGGCGACCGACAGTACGGGCCGCTGCTATTACCACTCTACGGCAAACATTCAGACGAAAAAAACAACAATTTCTGTCGGAATACGCGAAGAGCGCCGTGCGCACAGATAAGTTGCCGTGCGAGAAACGTCTGCCTATAGTCCGGTGACTCTTTACACGGCTTATCGACCACCATGATCAAACATCAGCTTGCCCGCTTCAATCGCCTGGACCTGATCAGCGCGCCAACGGCTCTGGAAAAGCTCGAGCGCCTGTCGATCTGGGCAGATCGTGATATCTACATCAAGCGGGATGACACCACAACGCTGGCCCTGGGCGGCAACAAAGTGCGCAAACTCGAGTACCTGGCCGCCGATGCGCTGGCCCAGGGTGCCGATACACTGATCACCGCCGGTGCCATCCAGTCCAACCATGTCCGTCAGACCGCTGCCCTGGCCGCGCGTCTGGGCCTTGGCTGTGTGGCGCTACTGGAAAATCCCATCGGCACCGAAGACCCCAGCTACCTGAAAAACGGCAATCGCCTGCTGCTCGAACTGTTCGATGCCAAGGTAGAGCTGGTGGAAAACCTCGACAACGCTGACGAACAACTGCATGCCCTGGCTGCACGCCTGCGCTCCAGTGGCAAAAAGCCTTATCTGGTCCCCATCGGAGGCTCAAGCCCGGTGGGTGCGCTGGGTTATGTGCGCGCCGGGCTGGAACTGGCCGAGCAGATCAAGCAGACCGGCATCGAGTTTGCGGCTGTCGTTCTGGCCTCCGGCAGTGCCGGCACGCACAGCGGCCTGGCGTTGGCACTGGCTCACGAGCTGCCGCAATTGCCGGTCATCGGTGTGACTGTGTCGCGCAGTGAAGAAGCACAGCTGCCCAAGGTCCAGGGCCTGGCCGAGCGCACCGCAGAGTTGCTCGGCGTTGCGCTGCCTGAACACTTCAAGGTCGAACTGTGGGATGAGTATTTCGCCCCGCGATACGGTGAACCGAACGCCGGTACGCTGTCAGCCATCAAGCTGGTGGCCAGCCACGAAGGACTGTTGCTTGACCCGGTCTACACCGGCAAGGCCATGTCCGGTCTGCTCGATGGCATCGGCCGTCAACGCTTCAACGACGGCCCGCTGATCTTCCTGCACACCGGCGGTGCGCCAGCGCTGTTTGCCTATCCGGATGCGTTCGACCAGTGACGTTCTAGCCAACGGGTCCTTTATGCTTTTGTGGAGGGGAAATAACTTTTTTTGTTATTTTTCCTCATAAGCAGATGGCTATATAGTCGCGCCCGGCAGAGCACAACGCTTAACCTTACACCTGACCTAACTGCCTGAAAAAAGCTGAATAATCAGCACGAAGTTGCTTGAGTCGGGTCAGAAAATGGCCAGACACTTCCATACCAACCAGGGGCTCGCATGAACATTTCCGCTATTCGTCGTACGTTTCTTTTTTCGGCAATGGGCTTGATGCTCAGTGCCGGTATCGCCGGGCAAGCCATGGCTGGCGAGCAACTGCAGAAAATCAAGGACAGCGGTACGCTCAATGTCGGCCTGGAAGGCACTTACCCACCGTTCAGCTTTGTGGATGAGAGCGGCAAGCTCACCGGCTTCGAAGTCGAGTTTTCCGAAGCGCTGGCCAAGGAACTGGGTGTCAAGGCCAAGATCCAGCCGTCGAAGTGGGATGGCATCCTGGCCGCTCTGGACTCCAAGCGTCTGGACGTGGTGATCAACCAGGTGACCATCTCCGACGAGCGCAAGAAGAAGTACGACTTCTCCGAGCCCTACACCATTTCCGGCATCCAGGCGCTGGTTCTGAAGAAGAACGCAGACACCATCAAGTCTGCCAAAGACCTGAGCGGCAAGAAGGTGGGCGTGGGTCTGGGCACCAACTACGAGGAATGGCTCAAGGCGAACGTTCCGGACGCAATCGTCAAAACCTATGACGATGACCCGAGCAAGATCCAGGACCTGAGCGTAGGTCGTATCGATGCGATCCTCGTTGACCGTCTGGCCGCCCTGGAAATGGCTGCCAAGACAAAAAACAAACTCGTCCCGGCAGGCGAAGCATTTTCCCGCCAGGCATCGGGTATTGCCCTGCGTAAAGGCGAGCCTGAATTGCTGGCGGCCATCGACAAGGCCATCGACAAACTGCGTGCCGACGGCACGCTGAAGAAGCTGTCGGAAAAGTACTTCAATGCTGATGTCACCCAATGATTGAAGAGAGCCTTCAGCTCGCGCTGGACTCCGCGCCCTTCCTGCTCAAGGGCGCGTACTACACGGTATTCCTCAGTCTTGGCGGGATGTTTTTCGGTTTGCTGCTGGGCTTCGGCCTGGCATTGATGCGCCTTTCGCGCATCAAACCGGTGAACTGGATAGCACGCATCTACGTGTCGTTCTTTCGCGGCACGCCCTTGCTGGTGCAGCTGTTCGTGATTTATTACGGCCTGCCGGAGCTGGGTATCCAGCTTGAGCCGCTGAGCGCTGCACTGATCGGTTTTTCCCTGAATATGGCCGCCTACGCCTGTGAAATCCTGCGCGCGGCCATCAGTTCCGTGGAGCGCGGCCAGTGGGAGGCAGCGGCCAGTATCGGCATGACCCGCTGGCAGACCATGCGTCGGGCGATCCTCCCGCAGGCCGCACGCACCGCATTGCCGCCGCTGGGCAACAGCTTCATCTCGCTGGTCAAGGACACGGCGCTGGCAGCCACCATCCAGGTGCCAGAGCTGTTCCGTCAGGCGCAGTTGATCACCGCACGCACCTTCGAAATTTTCACCATGTACCTGGCCGCTGCACTGATCTACTGGATCCTTGCCACGGCGCTCTCGCACCTGCAAAACAAGCTGGAAGCCAGGGTCAACCGGCACGATCTGGAGACCTGACACATGATAGTGGTTGAAAAACTCACCAAGGCATTCAAGGGCAATCAGGTGCTCAAGGGCATCGATCTGCGTATCGAAGCCGGGGAAGTCGTGGCCATCATCGGGCCCAGCGGCTCGGGCAAGACCACCCTGCTGCGCTGCCTGAATCTGCTTGAAACGCCTGACAGCGGGAGGATCAAGGTCGGTGATATCGAGATCGATGGCACCCGTTCCATGAACCAGCAACAGGGTTTGATCCGCCAGTTGCGTCAGCAGGTCGGGTTCGTCTTTCAGAACTTCAATCTGTTTCCGCATCGCACCGCTCTGGAAAATGTCATCGAAGGCCCGGTGGTGGTCAAGAAGGTGGCCCGTGAAGCCGCCGAGGCGCTGGGCAGAAAGCTGCTCGCCAAGGTCGGCCTGAGCGGCAAGGAAGACGCTTACCCGCGACGCCTGTCCGGCGGGCAGCAACAGCGTGTGGCGATTGCACGGGCGCTGGCGATGGAGCCGCAAGTGATCCTGTTCGACGAGCCGACCTCGGCCCTGGACCCGGAGCTGGTCGGTGAGGTGCTGACGACCATCCGCGCTCTGGCTGAAGAGAAGCGCACCATGGTCATCGTCACTCACGAGATGAGCTTTGCGCGGGAGGTTGCCAACCGGGTGATCTTCATCGACAAGGGAGTGATCGTGGAGCAAGGCGAAGCCAAAGCGCTGTTCGCCAACCCGAAAGAAGAACGCACAAGGCAGTTTCTCGAGCGTACCCGCTCCTGATCAGGACGATCAGCCTGCGCAAAAAGCAGCGTCCATTCAGCGGCGCTGCTTTTTTCTTACATTTCTGGAAGGATTAATCGTTCAATATCCTTGCTGAATTCCCGCGTAATTTTCCGAAAAATCATCGAAATAATAAAATTAGCGTACGCCCGTTCTGCACCTTGATTCGTAGCCGGCTGCGCCGCTGCGTGCCCGTCTTGCCAGACTTTCCCTTCCGTGCGTTGTCCTGTCGGTTACGGCCTGCTGCCATTGATACTTTGTGGTAGGACGGTTGTTTAGTGAGGAGTCAACGGTTCCAAACATACAGCGTAGGAAGTCTCCGGTTTTCAAGTAAACAACCCTCAAATGCACTTCGCACATTGACAAGTGCCCGCAAAGCCCATTAGCTCACTGACTTCACTCATTCCAGTGAGACCGCAAAGTTTCAAGCACGCATTTCATACCGTTTGTAATGTTTGCCATAACTTGGATATTTAAGGTACTTATCCTCCTGCCTGAACCGCACATTTTATTACTTGAACATGACAACTTATGACGAATCTTTACTTGAACTATTGATTATCAGGAGCACCCCGACATGAGTCAAAACACTTGCAAAGCCAGCCCTATGAGCTTGCCGATCCCTGCTGTTCCGCTGGCCAGCCGACATGGCATAGGCGTGAGGAACGCCTCTCAACTCGTCGTTCATGTGGACCCCTACGGCAGCATGGAAGAGGGCGATCTGATCGAACTGTTTTGGGACGGCTGTTACGTCGCGTCAACAATTTTGAAGGCATCTGACGTCGGCAAGCCTGTCGTCCTACGTGTGCCGGAAAGCTTTCTGCAGAATGGCAAGGCGAGAACCTACTACCGGGTCATGAAGATCGGCGGAGTGCCCGTCACCTCGCCCTGCCGCAAGCTATGGGTCAAGCTGGACGCCCCGGGAGGGCTGCTGGTCAGCGCCAGCACGGAAGAAAACCAGGGGCTGGCGCCGCTCTATGTTGCGCCATCGGTCATACGCCACGGCCTGTCGCGCAGACACCTGGAAGGCGGCTTGCCGATGACCATCGAGCCTTATCTGAACATGGCTGTTCACGACGAGATCACCATACGTTGGGGCGATCTGCGCATGGACCTGCCGCCGCTCACCGCCGACGATATCGGTGAGCCGGTCGATTTGGTTGTACCGCCTGAGTTGATACGCGAAGGCGGAGACGAGCAACGGCTGGAAGTGAGTTACTGTGTGATCGACCGGGTAGGCAACAACTCGCTCTGGGCACCACCCCGTATAATAAGGATCCAACCGCTGGGGCATTGAATGCCTGAGGACGGCACGTCGAACACACCGCTTCGCTAACGATACTGTTTGATAGACAGCACCGCACGGATCACTCTAAAAACGAAGCGTTATTCATTCACGCTCATTACCTGTATTAAACATTGGCCAGGCGTGTAAGAAAGTTCAACGTCGCTCAGGCATCCGCCGTGTTTCATCCGTACTTGGTTCTGCGCAGGCGTCTTACATCTTGCGTGACGCAAGGTGAGTACACGAACGGGCAGTGGCAATTGACAATAACTGTCTATGCTTATTCCAAAAAGCACGTTTTAAAAACTTTTATACACGCTTAGGGTATATACACCGGACCACCGGACATCGTGATGTTTTCCAGCCGCACCTGATGCGGCCTACTGCTACGAGGTTCCGATGGTCCCTTTCACAACTACCCCTGTGGATAAACCCAGGGTCGTATCGATTGACGGTGAGCGACGCGAGTCTGATCCGGCGACGGTAACGGCCCACAGCGTCGAGGCTCCACAAGAGCCTGACGTTGCACCCCGCCTGCTGAAGGCCAGCGTGTTGCAAAACGACGCGCAAGCCATTGCAGCAGCCCATGAACTGGCCGCGGCCGCGCAGGTCAACGCCGCCAATCGCGACAGACAACGCGCCTTGCCATGGGCTGAAATCGAACAGTTCACCCGTAGCGGACTGGGCAGTATTTCCATCCCGCGCGCGTACGGCGGCCCGCAAGTATCGTTCGTCACGGTAGCCGAAGTTTTCAGGATCATTTCTGCTGCCGACCCGGCACTGGGACAAATTCCGCAAAACCAGTTCGGCATTCTGCACCTGCTGCAGAGCAGCGCCACCGAGCAGCAGAAGAAAGCGCTGTTCCAGAGCGTGCTGGACGGTTGGCGCATCGGCAATGCAGGCCCTGAGCGTGGCACCAAAAACACGCTGGAACTCAAGGCGCGGATCACCGCCAATGGCGACCGCCTTGCCATTACCGGACAGAAGTTCTATTCCACCGGCGCGCTGTTCGCGCATTGGGTCGCAGTCAAGGCGCTGGATGATCAAGGCCGGCAGATCATGGCCTTCATCGAGCGCGGCACACCGGGCCTGCGCATCGTTGATGACTGGTCGGGCTTTGGCCAGCGCACAACCGCAAGCGGCACGGTGCTGCTCGACAACGTGCCGGTGGACGCCGGGCTGGTGGTCGATAACTGGCGCCTGTCCCTGACGCCGAACATTCAGGGCGCCGTTTCGCAACTGATCCAGGCCGCAATCGACGCGGGTATTGCGCGCGGCGCCATCGACGATGCGATTGCCTTTGTACGCGAGAAATCCCGCCCGTGGGTCGACGCCAATGTCGAGCGCGCCAGCGATGACCTCTACGTGATTGCCGACATCGGCAAGCTGAAACTCGAACTGCACGCGGCAGAAGCGCTGCTGCGCAAGGCGGGTCAGGAGCTCGACGAGATCAGCGCTGCGCCCATCGATGAGCACTCGGCAGCCCGCGCCTCCATCGCGGTCGCGCGGGCCAAGGTACTGACTACCGAAATCTCGCTGCTGGCCAGCGAGAAGCTGTTCGAACTGGCCGGCAGCCGCGCGACCCTGGCCGAGTTCAATCTCGACCGCCACTGGCGCAACGCGCGCGTCCACACCCTGCATGACCCGGTGCGCTGGAAATACCACGCGGTCGGCACCTGGCATTTGAACGGCACCCTGCCTGCTCGCCATTCCTGGATCTGAACCAGACCACTGGAGAAACCCCTTCATGAGTTCCAACCCAAAAGCGCGCGATAACGCAGCGCTGATCACCAGTGACGCTCAGGCCCTGCATATAGCCCGCGAACTGGCCCTGCAATTGAAAACCGACAGCGCGCAACGCGATCGCGAGCGCCGTTTGCCGCATGCCGAACTCGACCTGTTCAGCCAGTCCGGTCTGTGGGGCATCAGTGTGCCGCAAGCGTTCGGCGGCGCAGGTGTTTCCAATGTCACCCTGGCCAAGGTGATCCAGCTGATTTCCGAAGCCGATGGCTCGCTGGGTCAGATTCCACAAAACCATTTTTACGCTCTGGAAGTGCTGCGTGTGAACGGCAGTCCGCAGCAACAGGCGCGCTTGTACGCCGAGGCACTGGCGGGCTTACGCTTCGGCAATGCGCTGGCCGAACTGGGGACCAGAACCGCACATGACCGCACCACTCGCCTGAGCCGCGACGGGGACGGTTATCGCATCAACGGCCGCAAGTTCTACGCCACCGGCGCGCTGTATGCGCAACGTATCCCCACCTCGGTGATTGACGATGAAGGTGTGCAGCAACTGGTGTTCGTGCCGCACGACAGCGAGGGGCTGAGCGTCATCGACGACTGGAGCGGTTTCGGGCAGCGCACCACCGGCAGTGGCTCGGTGGTGTTCGACAATGTGTATGTCAGCGCCAACGATGTGGTGCCGTTCCAGAGCGCCTTCCAGCGCCCTACCACGGTCGGGCCGCTGGCGCAGATTCTCCACGCTGCGATCGACACCGGCATTGCCCGAGCGGCCTTCGAGGACGCCCTGACGTTCGTCCAGACGCGTACCCGGCCGTGGATCGATTCGGGCATCGAAAAGGCCGTGGACGACCCGCTGACCCTGCACAGCTTCGGCAAGCTGGGTATTCGCCTGCATGCCGCCGAAGCACTGCTCGAGCGCGCCGGGGAATTTCTGGATGTCGCTCAGGCCGACAGCAATGCCGAGACCGTCGCCGCCGCCTCGATAGCCGTGGCCGAAGCGCGCGCCATCAGCACGGAGATTTCCCTGGCAGCCGGCAGCACGCTGTTCGAGCTGGCGGGCAGTCAATCCACACTGGCGGAACACGGCCTGGATCGCCACTGGCGCAATGCGCGCGTGCATACGCTGCATGACCCGGTGCGCTGGAAGTTTCACGCCATCGGCAATTACTACCTCAATGAGACTAACCCGCCCCTGCGGGGAACGATCTGATGGCGCGTAAAAAGATCCTCCTCAATGCGTTCAACATGAACTGCATCGGCCATATCAACCATGGCCTGTGGACCCATCCACGCGACACCTCGACGCAATTCAACAGCCTGGAATACTGGACTGAGCTGGCAAAACTGCTGGAACGCGGGCTGTTCGACGGCCTGTTCATCGCCGACATCGTGGGCGTGTATGACGTCTATCAGAACTCGGTGGACGTCACCCTCAAGGAGGCGATCCAGTTACCGGTCAACGACCCGCTGCTGCTGGTCTCGGCCATGGCCGGGGTCACCAGACACCTGGGCTTCGGCCTGACCGCCAACCTGACCTACGACGCGCCCTATCTGTTCGCCAGGCGCATGTCGACACTGGATCACCTGAGCCGTGGCCGGGTGGGCTGGAACATCGTCACCGGTTACCTCGACAGCGCAGCGCGGGCCATGGGCCTCAGCGAGCAGAACGAACATGACCGCCGTTACGATCAGGCCGACGAGTACCTGGAGGTGCTGTACAAGCTCTGGGAAGGCAGCTGGGAAGACGATGCCGTGATCAACGACCGCGAGCAACGCGTCTACGCCCAGCCAGGCAAGGTCCACAAGGTCCGGCATCAGGGCGAGTTCTATCAGGTCGAGGGTTATCACCTCTGCGAACCGTCGCCGCAACGCACGCCGGTGCTGTTTCAGGCTGGCAGCTCGGAGCGCGGCCTGCAGTTTGCCGGACAGAACGCCGAGTGTGTGTTCATCAGCGGTCAGAACAAGGCCGCGACCCGCGAGCAGGTCGACAAGGTGCGCGCCAGTGCCGTGCAGGCCGGGCGCAACCCGGAGGACATCAAGGTGTTCATGGGCCTGAACGTGATCGTCGCGGCCACCGAAGCACTGGCTCGGGAGAAACACGCCGAATACCGCCGCCATGCCAGCGCCGAAGCCGGCGTGGCGCACTTCGCTGCTTCTACGGGCATCGATTTTTCTCAGTACGAACTGGACGAACCCATTCAGTACGTGAAAAACAACGCCATTCAGTCCGCGACCAAAAACCTGAAAAACAACGACTGGACGCGCCAGAAACTGCTCGACCAGCACGCCTTGGGCGGCCGTTACATCACCTTGATCGGCTCGCCCAAACAGGTCGCCGACGAGCTCGAATCGTGGATCGAGGAAACCGGCCTGGACGGCTTCAACCTGACCCGCATCGTCACCCCGGAAAGTTACGAGGACTTCATTGACCTGGTGATCCCGGAGCTGCAACGCCGGGGCTCATACAAAACCGCTTACCAGGAGGGCAGCTTGCGCAAAAAACTGTTTCCGCAAGGCACCGACCGTTTACCGCAACGGCATGCCGGGGCTGCACACCGACATATTTGATGAAGACATGCGCCCCACGCTGAAGCGCTTGGCGTTGTACACAGGCTTTGTGGGAGCGATGCGCTGCGGGGGCGGCACACCGGCGTAGTTGATGACGACATGCGCCCCCACGCTGAAGCGCTTGGCGTTGTACACAGGCTTTGTGGGAGCGAGCTTGCTCGCGAAAGCGATTGTCCAGACGCCCTGTTTTTTGTGTCTGCACTGGCCTATTCGCGAGCAAGCTCGCTCCCACAGGACCGATGTGCTGCGGGGACGGCACGCCGCCGTATTTGATGACGACATGCGCCCCCACGCTGAAGCGCTTGGCGTTGTACACAAATTTTGTGGGAGCGAGCTTGCTCGCGAAAGCGATTGTCCAGACGCCCTGTTTTCTGTGGCTGCACTGGCCTATTCGCGAGCAAGCTCGCTCCCACAGGACCGATGTGCTGCGGGGACGGCACGCCGCCGTATTTGATGACGACATGCGCCCCCACGCTGAAGCGCTTGGCGTTGTACACAGGTCTTGTGGGAGCGATAAGCACAAGGCGTGGGGACGAGACTTAGGGATTTTTAAAAGGACCGCATCATGAGCAAAACACTCGCTGCACTGGCCCTCGGCCTGTTGACCCTGACCGCTTACGCCGACGACAAACCCCTGAAGGTCGGCACCACGGCAGCTTTCGCCATACCGCTGGAAGCCGCTGTCGAAGAAGCCGCCAGGCAGGGCCTGAAGGTCGAGCTGGTAGAGTTCACCGACTGGATCGCGCCCAACGTCAGCCTCGCTGCTGGCGATATCGACGTGAACTACTTTCAGCACATCCCGTTTCTGACCAATGCCAACGAAGCCGCCGGGTTCGGCCTGGTGCCCTACGCCCCGGGAATCATCAACAACGTGGGTCTGTACTCGAAGAAGTACAAGCGCTTCGACGAACTGCCGACCGGCGCTACAGTGGCCATCGCCAATGACCCGATCAACAGCGGACGCGGCCTGCAACTGTTGGCCAAGGCCGGGCTGATCACGCTCAAGGAAGGTGTCGGCTACAAGGCCACCGAGGAAGACATCACCGCCAACCCGAAAAAACTCAAGCTCATTCAGGTCGAAGCCGTGCAACTGGTGCGAGCCTACGACGATGCCGATCTGGTGCAGGGCTACCCCGCCTACATCCGTCTGGCCAAGACCTTTTCCGCCGACTCGGCGATCCTGTTCGACGGTCTGGATCACCCGGAATACGTGATCCAGTTCGTGATCAAGCCTGACCACAAGGATGATCCGCGTCTGGCGAAATTCGTCGACATTTATCAGCACTCGCCGGTCGTCCGCGCCTCACTGGACAAGGTCAACGGCAAGCTTTACCAGGCCGGGTGGAAAGAATGACCGCAACCGCGCAACGCCAACGGCCACTCGACACAACGGGCGCAGGTCAACGGGCGCAACAGGCCGAGCTGCATCCGGAGTTGAATCGCGCGCATGTGCGCTTCATCAACCTGGGCAAGACCTATCACGGCAAGCAAGGCCCGGTGGAGGCGCTGGGCAATATCGATCTGGCCGTCCAGCACGGCGAGATCTTCGGCATCATCGGCCGCAGCGGCGCAGGCAAATCCTCGTTGATCCGCACCATCAATCGCCTGGAGCAACCGAGCAACGGTCGCGTATTGATCGATCAGGTGGACATCGGTGAGTTCGACGAAGACAAGCTGGTGGAGCTGCGCCGACGCATCGGCATGATCTTCCAGCACTTCAACCTGATGTCGGCCAAGAACGTCTGGCAGAACGTCGAGCTGCCGCTCAAGGTCGCCGGCGTGCCCAGGGAGCAACGCGCGCGCAAGGTCGCGCAGTTGCTGGAGCTGGTGGGGTTGCAGGACAAGCACAAGGCGTATCCCGCGCAACTGTCCGGCGGGCAGAAACAGCGTGTCGGCATCGCTCGCGCGCTGGTGCACGACCCGGCGATTCTGTTGTGCGACGAAGCCACTTCGGCACTGGACCCGGAAACCACCCAGTCGATCCTCGGCCTGCTGCGCGAGATCAACCAGCGCCTGGGCCTGACCATCGTGCTGATCACCCATGAAATGGCGGTCATCCGTGATATCTGTCACCGCGTCGTGGTGCTGGAACAGGGACGAATCGTCGAGCAGGGGCCGGTATGGCAGGTGTTTGGCGACCCGCAGCACGACGTCAGCAAAACCCTGCTGGCGCCGCTGCAAACCGGACTGCCGAAAGAGTGGGCCGAGCGCCTGAGCGATCAGCCGCAACGACCCGATGCGGCCCTGCTGCTGGACGTGCATTTCACCGGCGTCAGCGCTGAAGGGCCGGATCTGGCGGCGCTGTTCACGGCACTGGGCGGCAAGGTGGAGTTGCTGCAAGGCGGCGTCGAGCGCATTCAGGACCGGGCCATCGGGCATCTCATTCTGTCGGTTGCCGGCTCGCCACACAGTCGGGACGAGCTACTGGCGCGCGCCCGCACACTGGCGCCACGCGCGGAGGTATTGGGTTATGTGGGTTGATCGCTTGCTGCAAGGCACCCTCGACACCTTCCTGATGGTCGGTGTGTCGTCATTGATCGCACTGCTGCTGGGCATCCCGCTGGCGGTGATTCTGGTGACCAGTTCCAAAGGCGGCATCTACGCAGCACCGGGGATCAACCGCGTGCTGGGCGGCTTCGTGAACCTGTTTCGCTCGATTCCGTTCTTGATCCTGATGGTCGCACTGATTCCGTTCACCCGGATGATTGTCGGCACCACCTATGGGGTCTGGGCAGCCGTCGTGCCGCTGACCATTGCCGCCACGCCGTTCTTTGCGCGGATCGCCGAAGTGAGCCTGCGCGAGGTCGATCATGGTTTGGTCGAGGCGGCGCAGGCGATGGGCTGTCGTCGCTGGCACATCATCTGGCACGTGCTGCTGCCGGAAGCGCGGCCCGGCATCGTCGGCGGCTTTACCATCACGCTGGTGACGATGATCAATTCATCGGCCATGGCCGGTGCCATCGGCGCAGGCGGGTTGGGCGATATTGCCTATCGCTATGGCTATCAGCGCTTCGACACGCAGGTGATGCTGACCGTGATCGTCTTGCTGGTTGCGGTCGTCGCGCTGGTGCAGCTGGGCGGCGACCGATTGGCACGCAGCTTCGACAGGCGCTGAGCAGCCGCCACGCAGCGAGGGTATATTGGCGGTCTTCCCTTACCGGACCGCCCTTGATGAAACTCGACCCACAGACCCTTGCGCAGATCACCGCCGCGACGCTCGGCAACTACAACAGCGTGGCCGACGACTTCCGCGCAGGCACCCGCGACCACGATGTCAGCCAGAATATCGACGCGCTGCTGCGCCATATCGAAGGACCGACACCCTGGCAGATTCTCGACTTCGGCTGCGGGCCGGGGCGTGATCTGAAGGCGTTTACCGCGATGGGCCATGTGGCGGTCGGGCTCGACGGCTCCGAACGTTTCGCCGAGATGGCCCGCGCCGAGACCGGCTGCGAAGTGTTGCAGCAAAACTTCCTCGAACTCGACCTGCCGCAAGGCCGCTTCGATGGCCTCTTCGCCAACGCAGTGTTATTCCACATCCCCAAACAGGAGCTGCCGCGCGTCCTGCGTCAGTTGCATGCCACGCTCAAACCGGGCGGCGTGCTGTTCAGCTCCAATCCGCGCGGTGAGAATCAGGAAGGCTGGAACGGCGAACGTTACGGCGCTTATCACGACCTGGAATCATGGCGAAAATTGCTGACCGAAGCCGGCTTTGTCGAACTGGAGCACTACTACCGTCCCGCCGGGCTGCCGAGGGAGCAGCAACCATGGCTGGCGAGTGTCTGGCGGCGTCAGTGATGTCCGGCGTTGTGAAGCCGGTGTGCTGTTACTTCTGACAGTATCGCCCTGGCCACGCAAGCTTTAGCATCGTTGCACAGCAGTACTTGCATACGGCTGACAATGGACCTGACATCAACCGATCAAAGGAACTGATCATGGCGAATGAATATGTGCAGAACGGCGACTTCAGCGACGGCCTTGCCCACTGGGTAACACCGGAGGACTTTGAGCCAGACTTCAAGCCCATGGGGGAAGGCGCAGGTCAAAGCATTAAACTGAACATTGGAGTGGCAATCAGCCAGTCCATCGTCGATCTGCGGGCGAAGACCCTGCATATCGAATTCGATGTGATGAGCGCAGACCTGCGCATAGATGAGGTACTTTTTGTTATAGCCGTGGGTGGCTACAATCAGGAAGGCGCGATGAATCTATCCCCGGTCATCGGCCTCGCAACCCACAAATGGGAACACATTTCCGGCGATATCAAGTTCGGAGAATTGCTTGATGACTTCTTCCTGAACGTATCGGCTCCGTCAGAAGCTTTTATCCTCGCATTTTCAAACTCAAGACTGGCCTCACCGTACGGCCCTGTACGGTTCGCCAATCTCAGCCTGTCCATGATCGACGCCGAAGACGCCGACGGAAACGACTGATTACCGCGTCAGCAGCCCTGCCCCCTGTCACAGGCGGCAGGGCACGCCAGACTCAATGCGCCGGCTGCGCGTGCTCGCCGCCATCCTTGTCAGCCGCTTCGCGACGCTGTTCGTCGGTCGGCTCCTTGATGCGGTACCAGGCCACGTACAACGCGGGCAGGAACAGCAGGGTCAGCAGCGTGGCGATGATGATGCCGCCGATCATGGCGTAGGCCATCGGCCCCCAGAACACCTCACGGGCGATTGGAATCATGCCCAGGCTGGCCGCAGCCGCGGTCAGCAGGATCGGACGACGGCGATGCTCGGTGGCTTCGACCACGGCGTCCCACGGCAGATAACCACTTTTCTCATAGGCATCGATCTGGGTCACCAGAATCACCGAGTTGCGGATGATGATGCCGATCAGCGCCAGCACCCCGAGAATCGCCACGAACCCCAGCGGCGTCCCCGTCGGGATCAGCGCAAGCACCACGCCTATCAGGCCGAGGGGCGCGACACTGGCCACCAGGAACATCTTCTGAATGCTGTGCAACTGAATCATCAGGAAAGTCGCCATGAGGAACAGCATCAGCGGCGCAACGCTGGCAATCGGCCCCTGTGCCTTGCTGCTTTCTTCGACCGTACCGCCGGTTGCAACCTTGTAGCCGACCGGCAGACCCGCGGCAAACTTGTCGATTTCCGGTTGCAACTGCTTGACCAGATCAGTCGGCTGAATCGCGTCGCGGACGGCGCCTTTCACAGTGATGGTCGGCTTTCGATCGCGGCGCCAGACCAATGGCTGCTCCAGCTCGTAACCGACGGTGGCAAACGCCAGCAGCGGGATCGACGTGCCGGTCGGTGTCACGATTTGCAGGTTCTGCAGGGTTTCCGGCGTACCCCGCTCGGCGTCTTCAGCACGGCCGACCACGTTGATCAGGTAGATGTCATCACGCACCTGAGTCACGGTAGAGCCGCTGACCACGCTGTTCATCAGCTTGGCGACGTCCTCGGACGACAGACCCAACTGCCGGGCCTTGTCCTGGTTGATGTCGATGCGCAGCACCTTGCCCGGCTCGTTCCAGTCGTAGATCACTTCGCCTACATGCGGGTTGTGGTCGAGCAGCGTGGCCAGTTCGATAGCGTGCTGACGCACCTTGTCGATGTTCTCGCCGCTGACGCGATACTGCAACGGACGACCCACCGGCGGGCCCATTTCCAGCGCCTGCACATACGACCCGATGCCGACGAAGTCATCACGCAGGCGCTTTTGCAGACGGGCAGTCAACGCGCCGCGCTCTTCCAGGCCTTTGCTGACAATGACCAGCTGGGCGTAGAACGGATTTTCCAGTTGCTGATCGAGTGGCAGGTAAAAACGCAACGCACCCTGGCCGATGTAGGTGCTCCAGCGCTCGATGTCCGGATCGTCATTGAGGCTCGCTTCAAAACGATCCACCACCTTGCGCGTCTCGTTGATCGAGGCGTTCTGCGGCAGGTTCAGGTCGACCAGAATTTCCGGGCGGTCCGAAGACGGGAAGAACTGGTTCTGCACGAACTGCATGGAGAACAGCGACGCGGCGAACAACCCTACCGTGATGGCAATCGCCAGCCAGCGATGACGCATGGCCCAAAGCATGCTGCCGTTGAATGCCCGGCCTATGCGCCCCGGTTCTTCGGATTTGGGTTTGATGTTGGCGCTCAGGATATGCACGCCGATCACCGGCGCAAACAACACGGCAACCACCCACGACACCAGCATCGCCACGGCAATCACGGCAAACAGCGTGAAGGTGTATTCCCCCGCCGAGCTGTTGTTCAGACCGATCGGCACAAAGCCGGCCACGGTCACCAGCGTACCGGTGAGCATCGGGAACGCGGTCGAGGTGTAGGCGTACGTCGCGGCCTGCTCCTTGGATTCCCCCATTTCCAGCCGTGTGACCATCATTTCCACGGTAATCATGGCGTCATCCACCAACAGGCCGAGGGCGATGATCAGCGCGCCGAGGGAAATCCGTTGCATGGTGATGCCGCTGTATTCCATGAACACAAACACCATCGCCAGTACCAGCGGAATCGAGCACGCGACCACCAACCCCGCGCGAAACCCGAGGCTGACGAAGCTGACCAACAGCACGATAATCACCGCCTCGAACAACGCGCTGGTGAAGCCGCCCACGGCCTTGTTCACCACTTCGGCCTGATCCGACACCTTGTGCACGCCAATGCCGACTGGCAGCTCCGCCGTCGTAGAGTCCATACGTTCATGCAGCGCCTTGCCGAACGACTGGATATTGCCGCCCTTCTGCATCGCGATGGCCAGGCCGATCGCCGGTTTGCCATCGAAGCGGAACAGCGGCTTGGGCGGATCGGTGTAGCCACGGGTGATGTCAGCAATGTCGCTCAGACGGTAAAAACGGTCATTGATGCGCAGATTGACTGCAGCCAGATCCTTCTCGGAAGCGAACTGCCCGGAGGTGCGTACCGAAATCCGCTCCGGCCCGGCTTCGATCACCCCGGCAGGCGTCACCGCGTTCTGCGATTGCAGGCTTTGCACCACCTGGCTCTGGTCGATGCCCAGTGCCGCGAGTTTGCGTGTCGAGAAGTTCAGGTACACCACTTCGTCCTGCTGACCGATCATCTCGACCTTGCCCAGGCCGGGCACGTCGCGGATGTCGGCGCGAACCTTCTCGACGTAGTCACGCAACTGACGCATCGAGAAACCGTCTGCGGTAAACGCATAGATCGAGCCGTACACATCGCCGAACTCGTCGTTGAACGACGGGCCTTGCAGCCCCTGCGGGAACTGGCCACGGATGTCATCGACCTTCTTGCGCACCTGATACCAGATCTCCGGTATCGCCTTGGCACTGGTGGTGTCACGCAGGTACACAAAGACCGTGGACTCGCCCGGTCGGGTATAGCTCTTCACGTAGTCCAGCGAGTCCAGCTCTTCGAGCTTCTTCTCGATGCGGTCGGTGACCTGCTCGAGGGTCTCGTCCACCGTCGCGCCCGGCCAGCGGGTCTGGATAATCATGGTCTTGATGGTGAAGGACGGGTCTTCCTCGCGCCCCAGCTTCATGTAGGAAAACACGCCCATCAACAGCGCGACGAACATCAGATACCAGACGAACGACTGATGCTTGATGGCCCACTCGGATAAATTGAAATTCCCTTTCATCGCGGGCTTTCCTCATCGACTTTGACTTTCTGGCCCGGCTTGAGGCTGTTAACGCCCGCGCTCACCACTTTTTCACCCGCTTTGACGCCATCGGTCAGCACGAAGGAGTCGCTGTCACGGCTGGCAATAGTCACCGCTCTGGGGTTCACCGTCTGGCTCTGCGAGTCGACGATCCAGACCTGGCGTTTGCCATCGACTTCCTGCAGGGCATTGATCGGCAGACGCATGCGCGGCGTGATGGTCGAGCTGAGCGTCACGCTGATGGCCGTGCCCAGCCGGAACGCCGCTGGCGTTTGCGCCAGCGACAGACGCGCACGGCGCGTACGTGTGGTGCGGTCGGCCTGGGGCTCGATTTCGCGAATGGTGGCGGTGGTGTTCACTTCCGGATTGAGCTGACTGGCGACGGTGAATACCACGTCGGACGGTAACTGGTCGGCCAATGTATCGGGCAGGTCGATCACCGCTTCCTTGATGTCCGGCCGCGCCAGGGTCACGACTTCCTGACCAGCTGTCACCACCTGTCCGGCTTCGACTTTCCACTCGGTAACCACCGCATCGTGATCACTGCGCAGCTCGCTGTAGCTTAATTGGTCGCGGGCCTGTTGAGCCGCGGCTTTGGCCTGCTCCTGCGACGAGCTGGCGGTCTTCAGGTCGGTCAGGGCGATGTCCAGTTGCGCCTGGGCACCGACGCCGCGATCGAACAGCTCCTGCTGGCGCCGAGCATTGGCCTGGGCGTTGATCAACTGCGCCTGAACATTGGCCAGGTCGCCCTGCCGGGCACGCACCGTGTTCTGCTGATCGGTCGGATCGAGGGTTGCCAGCAAGTCGCCTTTCTTGACTTCAGCGCCTACGTCAACATCGCGCCGGGCAATGCGCCCCGCGACACGGAAGCCCAGCACACTTTGATAACGCGCCTGGATATTGCCGGCGAAACGCCCGAAATCCTGATTCGACTCAGGCCGGACTTCGACAAACACGACGGGACGCACCGGCTCGGGAGGTGCTTCATCCTTGCCACAGCCACTCAATAAAACGCCGCTCAACAGCAGGCTGCCCAGCAACAGACATGACCGACGCTTCATGGCTGCACCTGTGCATTCTGTGGTTTGGGCTGTTCGGCAATGTCGACCTGCATGTCCGGGTGTAACAACTGTCCGCCTGCCACCACAACTTTCTCTCCACTCTTGAGCCCGTCGCCAATGATGACTTTGGACGTCAGGTAACGGGTAACGGTGACCTTGCGCAGATTGACCTTGCCCTGCTCGTCCACCACCCATACGGCAGGCTTGCCCAACTGTTCGCCGAGGTCCTTGGTCAGCGCCGCCCAAGGCAACTCGACACTGGCGTTGGCCGGTGCGCTCAGCGCCACGCTGACCACCGAGCCCAGGTCCATGCCTTCAGGCAGCGGGTCCAGGGCAATCTTGATCTGCAAGGTACCGGTCTGCGCCGACACCGCCGGGGTCACTTCGCGCACTTTGCCGCTGACCTTGATGTTCGGGTTATCGAGCAACGTGACCTGCACGGCCTGATTGGTCGGCGGCTGAACGAACAGCGACTCGTAGACATTGAACACCGCATCGCGATCACCGTCGCGCGCCAGATCGAAAATCGGCATGGTGGCCTGCACCACTTGCCCGACTTCAGCCTGACGCGCGGTGATCACACCCGGAGCGTCAGCGACCAGAGCGGTATAACCCAGTTGCTCGCGAGCATTGGCCAGTTGCGCCTGCGCCGCTTTCAACGAGCTCTCGCTGCCACGCACGGCGGCCTGGGCCGAGTCATATTCGCTGCGACTGGTATAACCCTTGGGCAGCAGCTTTTGCTGACGGACAAACGCAGCGCGGGACTGGCTCACGCGGGCCTGCTCGGCCGCCACAGCAGCAGCGGCCGAATCGACATTGGTCTGCAGATCCTTCGGATCGAGCCGCGCCAGCACCTGCCGGGCAGTGACCCGGTCGCCCACATCGACGTTACGCTGAATGATCTTGCCATTGACCCGGAAAGACAGGCGGGTCTGCACCCGCGCCTGAACATCACCGGTCAGAGCGACACTGGCGGCGAAGTCGGCACTTTTTACCGTCTGCACATAAACCCTGGGCAGTTCGGGCGCCGCCGGTTTCTCCTCACCACAACCGGCCAGCGCCGCCAATGCAGCAGCCAGACCGAACGTAACCAGTCTTGAAATACGAACGGGCATGCAGACTCCTTGTGCGACTGCCAGGTATGGGCGTGATCCGGGCGAGAGAATAGCGTGAGTATGCGACCGTGTGCGAGAGGGAGGGTTCATTGGGGGGCTATTTGCACGGATTTGAAAAGAGGACCTGCCTTGAAATAAGCCAGGCAGGTATTCGGAGCTGATTCAAAAATTGCAGGTACAGACCCGGCAACATCGCCATGAGGGTAAACTTGCCCATGAAAGCTGACCGGCACCCGACACATTACCGAGAATCTGAGCCCTTATTTTTGGCTGGCGCACGATACCGACAAAGCAAACAAGCAAGCTTACTTTTATATGCAAGCAAGCCCATTCATCAGGAATGGCACCCACAGTGCGCACATACACTTTTTATGCAGCCACTCTCAAGACTGCTATTTTTAACTATTTCGGACATCATAACTTTCAATATCGAGTACTTCGTCGACTCCACGCACACGAAAAAAATCCACCCTATCGCCATTCTTCTTCATGACACCAAGCACTGAACGGAGTTTATGCACCCTGTGACCAGCCGCATAATAAATCTTACCTTCAACCATCAATAAATCAGATTTTTGTATTTGAGAAACAATACCTTCCACACCTGGACTATGAGACTTCTCGACCTCATACTCTCTCCACTTTTTACTCAAGTCAGCCGAAGTTTTCTTACTGCCACTACTCGATCGATTTATAGTGGATGCCGGGCCAGCTAAATCTTTTTTAAACCTGCTTTCAGCGCTCTCGAGTTCTTTAGCCTTGGCTCTCATTTGTTTTAACTTGACGCTCGTCTGTTTTAACTTGAAACCCGTCGTAGCAAATGCCCCCAAGCCGGCCATCAAAGAGATGCTCCCGACGACGGTGAGCGTGGTACCGAGCGTACTGTCCGAATCCTTGAGCCCGGCAGCCGTCGCTATTGCGCCTGCTCCGGCAGCACTAAGTACAATGCCTGATATCAAAGCAGCCAACGCCGAGAAATGCCCCGTCGGATCAACCCGATTGACCGGATCGCCCACACAATACGCATACGCATTCAACCCGCCCTTGCCAAACGGGCTCATGCTGTCCGGACTGTTGAAGCGCATCAAAACCGGGTTGTAGGCGCGATAGCCATTGCCGAGCAGGTAATGGCCGGTCAGCGGGTCAGGCTGCTCGCCGTTGAAACCGGGTAGCTCTGCACTAGCCTGCACGGCTTGATGATGCCCGAATGGCGTATAGACAACGTCAGATTGTTGCCCGGCTTCGCTCGCGTGCAGAACGCTATTGTTACGGTCGCCGGCGATCATCGTCGTCACGACCTCATCGCCCTCCCGAAGCTGTTGCGCCAGCAGCTGGCCGCCTGCGCGGACACAGGTTCTTTGCCTGCCGCCCTGCAACTCGGTCATCAGTTGTTCGCCGTTGTAGAACCGGTTGAAGACGGCCTGAGCCAAAGGGGTCAATGTGGACACACGGTCCAGCGGGTCGTAGGTGTACCTGCAGAGGATGGCCATTATCGTTCCTTGATGATGACGAAGTCAGAGCTTCAGCGTGACCCGAGTCGGGATGCAGGTCTACTGGCAGAACTGTCAGCGACCGGGTTTATGCAGAGCGCAAAAAGGATGTTCAAAGAGAAGTGTCTTCAATCTCTGGACCACCACTTCGAATACTTGAACGTGAGGATCCAATGCTATTAGACCGACGTACGGCGCTCTGCTCCAATATCGAAGCTTTTTTCGCAGCTCGCGCGGGAAGTCTGGAACGATAATACGTCCAGCCACGAAGCCCGACGACAGGGACAACAACAACTATAGCAACGCTTCTCAGCGTACGAGCTGCCAGTGAATCACGCTCGAACTTACCTGCAATATAAGAGGCGGTCCATGTCGCACTGGCAATCAGCGCTCCGACACCAATGGCTGCCGAGACTTTTTCCACCGTGGTCGCCGGTCTTCTGAGCGCGGAAGTCTGGGAGAGGACATTATCGACAGCGTTTGCTTCGGGATCCAGCTTCACTCCCTTTATCACAGCCTTTATAGACGAACGAGCCGTCAGAAGGCCAAAAACGCCGGTAACAAGGGCTGTGCCAAGGTAGATGTACGTCTGCACATCATCAATGAGTCCATGTCCCGTAGGATCGGATCGATTGACCGGGTCACCCGCACAATAGCCATACGCATTGACTCCGCCGTTGCCAAACGGACTCAGGCTGTCAGGGCTGTTGAAGCGCATCAGAACGGGGTTGTAGGCGCGATAACCATTGCCCAACAGATAATGACCGGTCAACGGGTCAGGTCGCTCACCGTTGAAGCCTGGCAGCGGGTTCAGCGCTTGCCGATGCCCATAGGGGGTGTAGGCGATAGCGGCAGGCAAGCCGGCCGATACGGTGTGGAGCACGCTGTGCTGTTGGTCCGAGCCGATCAACAACGTGGCGAGCGCTGACTGCGTAGCGAGCAACTGGCGATCGTGATGCAGGAAGCGAAGGTGTTCTGCACCCTGAATCTCGCTGGCCAGCGTGTCGGACTGATAGAACGAACGGGCAATGGACCCTCCCACAGGCGTGCGAGTCGCGAGCCGGTCCAGCGCGTCGTAGCGGTACCGGCATGGAGTGGTTTGCTGGCGCATGACGAGTAACCGGAGTGGTCTTTCAGCGAGGCAGGCCTCTTCAAGCACACAATGCGTTAACTGAACCTTAGCGGCTACTCGTAGAACTGCTAGGTTTCATCAGGGCTGTCAGGGTTCTGAACACATTCCAGCGAGCGCTCCAGCTCGGCCTTGGCCATATTGATCAGATGCACCACCGAGAATGCCAGATCGCGTTTCAGGCCATCGAGGTTGTCACCGGTTTCATACGCGGTGGCAGAGGCACAGCGCAGTATGTCGCTGACCTGTATCAGAGAGTCTTCCAGAGAGTTGGGGAGCGGCGGGGACGGGGTTGAGTTGATCATCGCTTATTCCTTTAGCTGACAAGACCACCAGATGCCTGCTGCTAAACAAACAAGGGTGGCGACTTTGACGCGGGTTAGCAGACCGGTGTGGAACAAGCGCAAGCAACCGGCGCACCCGAAGGTGCCCCACGCAAAGCCGCCATAAACGGCACTTGCGCCACTTGTCATCCACAAACAGGCTGCTAAACCCGATCGCTGGAAAAATCAGCGACCGACGCAGCCTAGAGTGCAGACTTGGCAGGCGCAAGGGCCCGGGATTTTCTAGGAAAGGTCATACGCAGGAAAGAGAAAAGACTGAAAGAAAGGTCCTGCAGGACAGGTTTTTCGTGAGCGGAAGTAACCTGATTCTTCGAGAAGAGGACGCAGAGCGTCCAGAACAGCATTCCCACGCTGGAGCGTGAGGAACGATAGGCGCCCGGGAGATCACTTATCGTTCCTCACGCTCTGCGTGGGAATGCTCTTCATGACGCTCCGCGTCATACATTCAGGAGGACGCAGAGCGTCCGGAAATCCATACCCACGCGGAGCATGGGTACGATGGCGTTCCCGAGATCACTTATCGTTCCTCACGCTCTGGTGTGACCCCCGAAGGTTGGACAATTATCCACCTACGCTGCCTTGGCGGCCTGCATTCTGTATTCCACAGGACTCAGGCCGTTAAGCTTCAGTTTTATGCGTGAGTGATTGTAATACTCAATGTACTCTTCGATACCCGCTTGAAGCTCATCCAGATCGTTAAATTTGTTCAGGTAGAAAAATTCGGATTTCAGCGTGCTAAAAAAGCTCTCAATAGCCGCGTTGTCGTAGCAGTTACCCTTGCGCGACATGCTGGCTGCGATCGAATTCTCATTGAGCAGTCGCTGGTAAATAGGCATCCGATATTGCCAGCCCTGGTCGGAATGCAAAATCGGCTTTTCATGCGGTCCAAGCCGCTTAAATGCTCCTTCAAGCATTTCGTCGACCATGGAGTACAGCGGGCGCCTGGCAATCGCATAGGAAATGATTTCGCCGCTGTACAGATCCATGATCGGCGACAGATAGAGTTTCTGGCCTCCTACTTTGAATTCGGTCACGTCGGTGGCCCATTTCTGGTTAAGGTATTGCGCTTTGAAATCACGCTTTAGCAGGTTAGGCGCGGCCTTGCCTGTTTCGCCTTTGTAGGAACGGTATTTCTTCACGCGTATCAGGCTCTTCAGGCCTAGCTGCCCCATTAGTTTCTGCACCGTCTTGTGGTTCACAAGATGGCCCGCCCTGCGCAAAGCTGCCGTGATGCGACGATAGCCATACCGGCCCTTGTGCTCGTAGAAAGTTGCCTGAATCAGGTCTTTCAGCCCGGCGTATTTGTCATCTGCCAGCAGTACCTTTTGTTGATAGTAAAAAGTGCTGCGTGCCAGACCGGCAAACTTCAGCAGGCCGTCCAGAGGATGTAAAGGCCTCAGTTCCATCACGATTTGCGCTTTTTCTGCTGCGCTATTCGTTGCTTCTTCTGAACCAAGGCATCGAGCTTTTTTAGATAATCGACCTCCATCCGCAGTTGCTTCACCTCGGCAAGCAACTCGTCACGCGAGCGCGATTCATCGTTGATCGGAGCGGAGTTCACAGGGGGAAGGGGCGTCGTCATCTTTCTTGGGCGTCCAACTTTCTTAGGGGGCTTTGAGGATGCGTTAAGAGCACCTTCGTCAAAAAGGCGCTGCCATAGATTGATGATGCCGAACTGACGGATATCGAACAAGGCCGCTGTCTGGCGCAGTGATAATCGCTCATCATGCATGCGCTTCAAAACAGCTAGCTTGAATTCGTCACTGTAACGCTGTCGCCTTTTCTCTTTAAGAGCGGCTGGGCCGTGGATCTGATAAGCCGCGACCCACTGACGAAGGCAGGAAAAGTCCACATCGTGGCGATGCGCAACATCCCTCAAACCTGCCTTGCCGGCACAATACTCTTTCACGGCTGCGAGTTTTGCCTGCTCTGTATATTTACCCATGACGCCTCCAAAGGTTGCATCCAACCTTCGGGGGTCACACCACTCTGCGTGGGAATGCCGTTCGTGACGCTCCGCGTCATCCGCAAACCGCGCCGATCAACTGCCCTCGGTGCCGTGCGCTTCTTCGAAGAAGAAATCCTTCCAGCTCGCCGCCTTGTTTTTCAACACACCCAGCTCATGCAGTTTCTCGGCGTAGATGAAGGTGCGCTGCGGCGTGACGGTGAAGTCGATTTCCGGGTCGGCGACGATTTTCTCTACCAGTGGCAACGGCAGCTTCGATTGCTCGACGCGGATGTAGGTCTGCGCGGCAGCGGGCTTGTCGGCCTTGATGATCTTCTCGGCTTCGGCCAGCGCATCGTAGAACGCCTTGTAGGTCTTGGGGTTTTCGTCGTGAAATTTCTCGGTGGTGTAGAGCACGTTGAACGTCGCCTGGCCGCCCAGCACGTCATAGGAACTGAGCACCTTATGCACGTTGGCGCTCTCCAGTTCCTGGTACTGGAACGGCGGGCTGGAGAAGTGCGAGTTGATTTCCGAGCCACCGGCAATCAGCGCGGAAGTCGCATCCGGGTGCGCGAGGCTGACCGAGATGTTGTCGAATTTCTTGTAGTTGTCGTTACCGAACAGCTTGGCGGTCTCGATCTGCAACGTGCGCGACTGGAAGCCAACGCCCGCAGCCGGAACAGCGATGCGGTCCTTGTCGGTGAAGTCCTTGAGGGTCTTGACGTTGGGGTTGTTGGTCAGCAGGTAGTTGGGCATCGAACCCAGCGAGGCAATCGCCTTGACGTTCTGCTTGCCCTTGGTGCGGTCCCAGACGGTCAGCATCGGCGGCACGCCTGCCGACACCACATCCAGTGCGCCGGCCAGCAACGCTTCGTTCATCGCCGTGGCACCGGAGATGCTGTTCCAGTCGACCTTGATGTCGAGGCCCTGCTCCTTGCCGTGTTTCTCGATCAGTTTCTGATCGCGCACCACGTCGAGGATCAGGTAGCCAATGCCGAATTGCTGAGCGATGCTGATCTTGCCTTCAGCCTGGGCACCGCCGCTGAGCAGCGCGCCAAACAAGCCAAGCGTCGCCGCCAACACACTCAGTGCCGGGCGTTGAAATGCAGTTTTCATGTGGTTCTCACCCTGATTATTCAAAAAAAGACGGCGTTTCAACGCTGCATGCCCCAGCGTTTGACGGTCAGGCGTTCGATGTTGGCGAACAGCAGGTTCTCGACCAGCAGGCCGATGAGGATCACCGCTGCCAGGCCTGCGAAGACCTTGTCGGTATACAGCTCGTTACGGTTCTGGAAGATGTACCAGCCCAGACCGCCCTTGCCGGAGGACGCGCCAAACACCAGTTCGGCGGCGATCAGCGTGCGCCAGGCAAAGGCCCAGCCGATCTTCAGACCGGCGAGAATCGATGGCAGCGCAGCAGGAATCAGGATGTGCCAGACAAAGCGCAGGCCTTTGAGACCATAGTTGCGCCCGGCCATGCGCTGGGTTTCCGAGACACCCAGAAAGCCCGCGTAAGTATTGAGCGCCAGTGCCCACAGCACCGAATGCACCAGCACAAAGATCAGGCTGTTCTGACCCAGCCCGAACCAAAGCAGCGCCAGCGGTAGCAGGGCAATGGCCGGTAGCGGGTTGAACATCGCAGTCAGCGTGCTGAGCAGGTCGCGGCCCAGTTGGGTGGACACTGCCAGGGTGGTCAGGGCGAACGCCAGCACGATGCCGATCAGGTAGCCCTGAATCAGCACGGTCAGGGAGATCCAGACCTTGCCCGGCAACTCACCGGAAATCAGCCCGTCATAAAAGGCGGCAGCCGTTTGTAGAAAGCTCGGCAACAGCAGGTCGTTGTTCTGCAGACGTGCGGCCAGTTCCCAGATCACCGCCAGGGCGATCATGATGACGCATTTGCGCACCCAGCTCAGTTGCCAGATGCGCTGTGCCAGGGGCAGGTCGCGGGTCAGGTCTTCCTGAGTGAAAGGCTCCAGCGTGATTTCATATTCTTCGCGAGCGGGAGGTGCGAGGCTCATGATTCGGGTTCTCGGTAGTCGTAAAAAGCGTATACAGAACGCTCTGGGAAGCGTTAATACGCACAGCATTCATTATTTAGCCTTTGATTCTGCTCGCAGGGCGTGGAGCGAGTTTGTTCGCGAATGGGCCGTTACATTCTCAGAAGATGCATTGTCTGAACTACCGTCTTCGCGAACGAGTTCGCTCCTACGGCCTTCGGCCAGAATCAAAAACCTGTACCAGTGCGGCCAGTCAATAAGCGATCCGGATGTCCTGAAAATTCAGATCCTGCTCCACCGGCCCGGCCTCGCCCTCATCGAACAACAACCGATGAATACGCTGCGCGGTTTGCTGAAAACCGACACCGCCGAGGCTTTTCAGGTCGTATTCATGGCTGTTGATTTCCGCCCGTACACGGCCCGGATGCGGGGACAGCAGCAGGATGCGGTTGCCGACCACCAGTGCTTCTTCGATGGAGTGCGTGACGAACAGCAGCGTAAAGCGCACGTCATCCCACAGCTCCAGCAGCTCTTCCTGCATCTTGCGTCGGGTCAGTGCATCCAGCGCGGCAAAGGGTTCGTCCATCAGCAGGATTTTCGGCTGCATGGCCAGAGCCCGGGCAATCGCCACGCGGGCTTTCATGCCACCGGACAAGGTGTGCGGGTAGGCATCGGCAAACGCACTGAGGCCGACCTTTTCCAGGTAGTAACGTGCGCGCTCCAGCGCTTCGGGGCGCTTCAATGTGCGTGATGCCAGCAGCGGAAACATGACGTTCTCGATCACGGTTTTCCACGGCGGCAGCTGGTCGAATTCCTGAAACACCACGATGCGGTCCGGGCCAGGCTCGGTGACCTGCTGCCCCGCCAGACGAATCTCGCCCTCACTGGGCTCGATGAAACCGGCCACCGCCTTGAGCAGCGTCGACTTGCCGCAACCGGATGGGCCGAGCAGCACGAAACGATCGGCCGGATCGACTTCGAAACTGACTTGGTGCGTCGCCCGCACCACCCGCTCTGGCGTGCGGTATTCGAGGCTGACGCCGCGAACTTGCAACAAGGCTTCAGCGCTGGGCTGAGCAGCCGGCTGCGCTTGGGTGCTGGTGCTGGCCGTGTGGCCTTGCGCGACAGCATTCATGAACGGCTCTCCTGGATCAAAATGGCGCGGTGCCTTGAATGGTCGTGCGATGCAGTTTGCGGCGCAGATGCGCCGGGCAGCCGGCAGCCAGGTGGATCAGGGAACGGTTGTCCCAGAACACCATGTCGTTGGCCCGCCACTGGTGCCGATAAATGTGCTCGGGCTTCACGCTGTGAGCATAAATCTCGTTGAGAATCTGACGGCTCTCGTCTTCCGGCAGACCGAGGATGCGTGTAGTGAAACCCTCGCTGACAAACAGTGCCTTGCGCCCGTTTTCAGGGTGAGTGCGAACGATCGGATGGCTGACTTCAACTACCTGCGCCAGTTGCTCGGCGGTCAGGGTCGGACGCCAGTTGGCGGCGTTATGGCCCTCGGCGTAGCGTGCGGTGTAACTGTGCACCGCTGAACGCCCCTCGACGGCATCGCGCAGGTGTTGCGGCAACGTTTCCCATGCCAGGTGCATGTCTGCAAACAGCGTATCGCCGCCTTCACTCGGCAACTCCTGGGCGTAAAGCATCGAGCCCAGGCTCGGCAACTCTTTGTATGACAGGTCCGAATGCCAGTATTTACCGGCATCGCCCAGGCCCACAGGCTTATCGTTCTCGACAATGTTGGAGACGATCAGGATTTCCGGGTGGTTGGCCAACAGAAACTGCTTGAGCACATGGATCTGCAGCACCCCGAAGCGCCGGCTGAAATCGATCTGCTGTTGCGGCGTGATCTGCTGATCGCGAAACACCACCACATGATGGTCCAGATGTGCCTGATGCAAACGAGCGAAGTCGGCATCGTTCAACGGCCTGGACAGATCCAGCCCAACGATTTCCGCGCCCACCTTTTCGGTGAATGGACGCACTTCGAACGATTGCGAAGCCGGTTGAGCGGACGATGAAGCGAGGGAGGCTGCTGGCATGAGAACTCCGACTCCAGGACTGTGTGACTGAAAGAAGAAACTCTATAGATATAAGAAAGAGAATTTAAATACCGTTAAGGAATATCGATAGTGCTGAATTTTTCACTGCTTCGCTGTGTAGCTTCAGCCAGCATAAATGTGTCACGACAGATACATCCAAGTGTAAGACCGCCTTGCTAGGGTCGGCGCCTTATTCGACCTGAGTGAAGCGCCCGCTATGCGATCCAATAAACCGGTTGCCCATGTAATGGTGTCGTCATTGATACTGTCGCTGCTTGCCGTCTCGGTTCAGGCAGCGAGCCGTGCCAATGACAATCGTATAAACGGTGTGGACCTGCTCTCCGGGTTCAACACCCTGTGGACAGCCGGTGCAACCTGGGACACCGGCACGCCCACCGCGCTGGGTCAGAGCCTGCTTCGGCGCAACCTGCAGATCGTGGTCGACCGCGCCAACTCGCGCACGCTGGCGCAGGAAACCGCTGCCTACTTCGATGACCGCCGCGACCAGAGCTACAGCGCCATCAGCGGCCTGGGCTCGCTGAGCGATGCTTATAAAGCCGGCGCGGGCGCGTTCACAACGATCACGCAATTCGACGACAGCAACAAAACCGTCAGGTACGACGACAAGGGCAATGGCGCAGGCAGTTCGTCTTCGGCGCTGGGCAAGGTGGTCGATCTGGTCGGCGCGGTGCGCAACGATGCCTCCACGACTCCGGCCAAGTCCCACTATCTGTATCCACGACCATGGCGGCAGAGCCTCGACGGACAGAGCCTGGCATTCGTCGTCGCGCCCTCCCTGCGCCCGGCCGAAAGCACCACGCCGGCCAGTGACTCGGGTTTCCCCAGCGGTCACACCAACGCCGCTTACCTGTCAGCCTACGCCTTGGCCTACGCGATCCCCGAGCGGTTCAGCGAGTTGATGCTGCGTGCTTCGGAAATCGGCGACAACCGCATCGAAGCGGGCATGCACTCGCCCTTCGACGTGATGGGCGGGCGTATTACGGCGACCTATTTCGCCATCGACAACCTGTCCAATTCCGCCAACACGCAATTGCGCGCCGATGCTCGCGCACAGGCGCTGGCCTACTTCACCGCTCAGTGCGGCGGCGACGTCAACAATTGCATGACGGCCATCGACCCGGCCACCGACCGCACGTCCCAGCACGCGCAGGACAAGGCGCTGTACACCGCGCGCATGACCTACGGCTTCGACCCGGTCGGCCCGACCAACCTGGCCCCGGTCGTGCCGACCAACGCGGAAGTGCTGCTGGAAACACGCTTCCCGTACCTCGACGCCAGCCAGCGTCGCGAGATTCTGGCGACCACTGAACTGTCATCGGGCTATGCAGTGATCGATCAGTCAGGTGGCTACGGTCGCCTGAACCTGTATGCCGCAGGCGATGGCTACGGCGCGTTCAATTCCAACGTCACCGTCAACATGAACGCCAGCCTGGGCGGCTATAACGCCATCGACGCCTGGCGCAACGACATCAGCGGCAGCGGTGCGCTGATCAAGAACGGTACGGGCAACCTGATCCTGACCGGCAACAACACCTACTCGGGCGGCACGCTGATCAACGGCGGCACCCTGACCGGCCATGCCCAGGCCTTCGGCAGCGGCACGATCACCGACAACGCAACGCTGGTGGTCGATCAGTCCACCAACGACACCCTCGCCAACACCCTCACGGGCACCGGCGCGCTGATCAAGCGCGGCGTCGGTTCACTGAACCTGACCGGCAACAGCAGCCTGTCCGGCGCGACGACCGTGCAGGCCGGTCGCCTGGCAGTGAATGGCAACCTCGGTAACTCCATCGTCAGCGTGCAGCAAGGCGCGACGCTGGGTGGCAACGGCACCGTCGGCGGCATCAACGTCGCTCAGGGCGGCGTGGTCGCGCCGGGTAATTCGGTCGGGCAACTGAACGTCAACGGTGACGTCAACCTGGCTCAGGGTTCGGTCTATCAGGTCGAGTCGGACGCCAGTGGCAAAGCCGACCGCATCGTCGCCAGCGGTCGCGCGACGATCAATAACAGCACGCTGTCACTGGTTGAAGGCGGTAACTGGCTGGCCGCGAGCCGTTATTCGATCCTCTCCGCAGCCGGTGGCGTGAGCGGTGCATTTGCCGCCGTGCAAACCAACTTCGCGTTCCTTACTCCGACGTTGAACTACACCGCGACCGATGTCGGCCTGACACTGGATCGCAACGCACAAACCTTCGCCAGCCTGGCGACCACGCGCAATGCCAAGGCGGTCGCACAGGGTCTGGACAGCGCGGGGGCAGGCAATGCGCTGTGGCGTCAGGTGGTGCAGGACGACGCCTCGACGGCGCAGGCCACGTTCAGCGCGCTGTCCAACGAGCTGCATGCATCGACCCAATCTGCACTGATCGAAGACAGTCGGCTGGTGCGCAATGCCATGAATGCTCGCATGCAACAAGCGCAATTCGCACAGGCATTCGGCAGCACCACGCAAACCCTGGCCGGTGATGCCTCGCGCGGTGTGGTGTGGAGCCAGGCCATCGGCGCGACCGGTCAGACCGACAGCAGCAGTGACGCCTCGGGCCTCGAAACCCGCACCAGCGGCCTGCTGTTCGGCGCCGACGTACCGCTCGACGACACCTGGCGTGTGGGTGCATTGGCCGGCTTCAGCAACAGCAGCTTCGACCTGCGCCACGCGTCCGGCTCGACCGACAGCGACAACTACCACCTGGGTGTCTACGGCGGCGCGAAATGGGGCCAACTGGGCCTGCGCCTCGGCGCGGTACGCACCTGGCATGAGCTGACCGCCAAGCGCACGCTGGACCTGCCGGGCTCGTCCGAGCACTTCAAGGAAGACTACAAGGCAGCGACCAATCAGGTCTTCGGCGAACTGGGCTACACCCTGGAAATGGGCAACGCACAGCTTGAACCCTTCGCCAACCTGGCACACGTACGCCTGGACACCGACGCCTTCGACGAGAACAGCAACGCCATCAGCCTGCAGAACAAATCCCAGGACAACCACATCACCTTCAGCACCCTGGGCCTGCGTGCAGCGACTCACTTGAGCGCTGGCAACGTCGTGATCAAACCCAACGCCACACTGGGCTGGCGTCGCACCTACGGCGACGTCACCCCGGAAAGCCGCTCGGCCTTCAGCGGCGGCAGCACCTTCGAACTCTCCGGCGCCCCCATCGCCCGCAGCGCAGCCGTGCTCGGCGCAGGTGTCGACCTGGGGTTGAGCGATACCTTGAGCGTGGGCCTGAGCTATGACGGTCAGGTGAGCAACGACGCATCGGATCAGTCGCTGAATGCTCGGGTGACGTTGGCGTTTTAAGGCTGAAGCGGCGGCTCTCTGTAGGGGCGGAGAGCAGCCTGCCGAAGTTATCAGGGGGTCTGAGCGCTCTTGCGTTGACCCTCGACTTCATCCAACTCCAGCTCTCTCGTTTTCATTTCCCGGCCTCCCGATCAGCCTCAACAATCGAGGTCGGGAAAGGGCTGCGTGCCTTTGCAAACCACCACAGGGCACCCGCTCCGATAACGCTCGTCAGCACGGCCAGCATCAGGATGACCTGGCGAATGCCCAAGGGCGCCGCGAGCAGGGCCACCAGCAAACCCGCCAGAGGCTGCGACAGGTTGTTGAGCAACGTGATCACGCCCACCGTCTTGCCGAAGTCCTGAGGCGGTATCACCCGCTGCCGGAGGGTGCGCATGTAGACGTTGAACATCTTGTCGAAACCGACGATCAACAGGAACCCCAACGCATAGCCAATCAGGTTCGGGCTCAGGGCGCTGATGAATGCCCCGGTCGCGATCATCGAAAAGCCGACGCCACCCAGCACGCGCATAGGCAGAGCCACGCGGGCCAGGAAGAACAGGATCACGATGGTCGTCACCGCGCCCGCCGCCTGCAGCCCGGCATAGCTGTCTTTGCCGGCGCTGTACTCACCGATCACCATGGCTGCCGAGGTCGCCAGCGTGACACCGACGATCAGGTTGACGCCTACCGCCAGCGTGATGATCTTTTTCAATTCCGCGAGGCTGCGGATGTGCCCGAAGGCAATCCGCAATGGCTGCAGCCAGATGTCCTGATGCTGCTCGAACACCTCAAGCGTGATACGGCTGAGACGTTGCCACGCGAGCATGCTCAGGTCTGCCAGCAGAAAAAGGCCGGCGGTCAACAGCACCACCCAGTGCCAGGCCCACACTTCAAGCATCAGTGCCGCGACCAAGGGCCCGAGAACCAGCCCTGACTGGTCGGCGATCTGGGAATAGGACAGCGTTCTGGTGTAGCTGTAGTGCTGAAAGATATACGGCATGAGCACTTCGCGCGCCATGATGCCTTGCGTGGTCAGCACCCCGCACAGTGCCGATAACACCACCAGCCATCCGATACCGCCAAAGATGGCGTAGAGCACCATCGCCAGCACGCACAGCGATGCCCGGTAGATCTGGCTGATATGCAGAATTTTGACTGGCGGGTATTTGTCGCAGAGGGCACCGCACAACGGAAACGCGAGAAACCTCGGCAGCGATTCGACGAAAAACGCCAGCCCGGCCCATGAAGCGCTGTTGGTGGTCTGGAATACCACCAGCGGCACGATAAACAACAGGATCTGGTCCGCCAGTCTCGATAGAAAAAGCGAGATAAAAAAAGCGAGGTAATCCTTACGCATGGAGAACTCCTGTCAGTAAGCGGTGTGGCATAGCGGCCAGAAGAAACATTAGTAAGCGGATCCCGTACCGTCATTGAGGTTATGTCGCTCGTCCCCACGCAAAGGCGGATTGAAGACGCTGACCAGTATCAGGTCCTGCTCCTTGCCTCCGCGCAGAAAGTGCCGATCGTGCTGGTCAAGCACATACACATCCCCAGGCCGGATCGGAAATACGTTGCCTTGCATGTCCTCGACTTCGCCTTCACCTCCAATGCAATAGCACGCCTCAAGGTGATTGCGGTAATGCAAGAGCGACTCTGTGCCCGCGCGGACAATGGTGTGGCACAGCGTAAAGCCCATAGCATCACGTTCAGTGAGCAGACGGTGACTGGTTCCGGCGCCCCATTCGACGAAATAAGGGGTGTTCTCGACATCGGTTTTGTTGCGAACAAACATGTGAAACCTCTCTGAGGTGGCCGACGGGAAAAAACTCAATTCTTTTGAGCGTTGTCAGTGGCAGGCCGCAGAATCGCGTCGCCACAGGCCTGCATCGTTTCGTTCCAGGTCACGTCTCGGTGCGCGGCCATCGCCTGGATATCACGCCAGTGACGCTGAAGCGGGTTACTGGCAACCAAGGAAGACGCACCGAGCCTTTCCACTAACCGGTGCACGGCCTGCACGCATTGTTGCGCCAGATAGGCGCGGTCGCGCTTGAGCTGCAACAATTGCGCTGCGTCCAGAACCCGGTCACTGAGTCCCGCCTCGTGCAGCCGGGAGATCAACGAGTCATACAACAGCTCGACGCTGTAGAGCTGTGCGGCCGAGTGTGCAGCCTGTTCGGCGATCCGGGGATCACTTACCGCCGATGAACTGTTGAAGGCCGCTACAAACGCGGCAAGAGCACCCTCTGCACAGCCCAGTAGCGGGCCAATGATCGAGGTGGTCAGATAGGGCACGAGGGGCAACCTGTCGATGTAGTCGCACGCCAATGCAAGCGGGTCCTGCGCAAACACTTCATGCAGCGCGAAGACGCGGTCATGCGGCACCAACAACCGCCGGAGCAGCACGTCGTGAGAACCGGTTGCCGCCATACCGCAGCTGTCCCAATTGTGAAGCCTCTCCACTTCGTTGGCGGCGACCAGCACCAGAAAGCGCGGGGTGCAAGCGGCTTCAGGGTGGTCAGCGCAGGGGGCGTTGAGCATTAACCAGGTAGCATCCTCAATGCCCGAACTGAAGCGCCAGCGCCCGTCAACCCGAACACCTTCTGGTTCAAAGGACAGCAGGCTATCGGTACTGGTAGATGCTGAAGCGAACAACTGTCGTGGGCCATGGCTGTAAAGCTGGTCTACGCAGGCGGGGGGCAGTCGCCGGGCGATTGAGCCGTGACCACCCACCAACGCCAGCATCCAGCCTGTGGAGGCACACGCCCGAGCCGCAATCCGTGCGCTTTCTACCAGAGTGGGCCAGTGACCCGTACCTGTGACAGGCGCGCGTGGCGACACCAGATCCAGCCAGCCTTCGGTAAACAGTTCGTCGAATGTGCTACTGCTCAGCCGGCGATTTGTTTCGGCCACAGCAGCCCGCTCTCGCCACAAAGGCAGATACGCGACCGCCCGCTGACACATCAAGGACACTACGTTGCGCTGGAACGCTTGCTCGGCAGGCTCAAGCATCGCCAAACTCCACAACACCTTTTTGCGAAGGAGCTATGGCGCCAAGACGCGAACGTTCAAAGCAAAAATCCGCTGGCTGGACTGTCGGGCCCAGTAGATCCAGAAACTGTTCTAACTGTTGCGGGTCGTCCGAGGCAACGAACTCACAGAAGTTGCTGCTGCTCCATAGCAGGTGCACACATTTGAAGCGAGCGCAAAGAGCGCTCACCAGCGCTTCCAGCGTGACTTGACCGTTTTGCATGTATTCGAGCATCTGCTGGCGCTTCCAGCGTATCTCTTCTTCACTGAAGTAGCGGGTCTTGAACTGCTCATCCTTGATCCGCTCCCGCAAAAGGTATTCTTCCGGATCGGGGTGATCGAGCTTCTCCAGAAAAAATACCAGGCCGCCCGGCTTCAGAAACTGCTTGATGTGGGAAATCTGGCCAACGCGGTCACGGGTATAGAACTGGAATGCGGCCATCTCATAGATGAAGTCGAATCCCCCCCTGAAGCGATCGTATTCGGGGGTCGCCAACAGAGCGCCTGTTACCTTGAACACCGACTGCGCAAAGAACAACGACAACGCCGGGTCGGCATGCCGATTGAAGGTAATCTGATTGGCCGCGTTCGGAGAGGACGTAAAGCTTTGAATCAAGCCATGCGAATGACCCGCGAGTGCGCGGCCGTTACTTCCGTCAAAGGCGTCCACTTCAAACAGGCTGAAGGTTTGGCCTGTTTCCCTGCTATTTAGCTGAGCAAAACGGGCCAGCGCAACGCCGACTCTGGCCAGTTCCTCAAGGATGTAGGGCACGCTGGCCAGAAAGTGGGAAAATAATGGCCCGGCACCCGAGATGAGTCGATCGTGGTAATCAAGGACCTGCGGGTCCTGGATATCGCATCGTAGATGACTGTCCAGGGACTGCAAGGGCACTTGAGTGGCACCTGTTGCCAGACTGTGGAAGTGTCCTGCAAGTTTCAGCATCGCACTCTGTTGCAGGTCACGGTCGAGGGGCGTGTCGACATTTGGCTGGAGTAACGTCTTCATGGCATAGCTCCTTCTATCAGATCAGTCCTTTGGCGGAAAACTTGCCCGAATCGGTTTTTGGCAGAGCCTCAAGAAACACGCACTGAGTCGGGACCATGTGCCAATCCAGATGCGCCTTGCAATAGTCGATCAGCGTTTGTCCGCTGGTCTGACGGTGGTCGCTATCAAGCACGATGCACGCCTTGGGCACATGCCCGGCCGACTCGTCAGCGACCGGCACCACCAGCACCTCGGCAACCGCCGGGTGCGAAGCCAGACACTGCTCGATCTCCCGTGGGTTCACGTTCCAGATATTGCGCGCAAATACGTCGTCCTTGCGGGCAACATAGTAGAGATAGCCCTCTGCGTCCTGCTTGAACAGATCGCCCGTGCGGTACAGCCGCGAGTGACCGAAAGCATTGTGAACAAAGGCTCTGGCGTTCGCTTCAGGCATGTCCCAGTACTCAAGCATCAGGTAGTCGCTTGTCACCAGCAACTCGCCAACCTGCCCAGGCTGGTCGATCACCCGGTCATGCTCGTCCAGCAAGTACAGACTGACACCGGGCAGAGGTTTGCCTACAGACGTTGGCCGACGATCAATTTCCTCGGGGGGCAGGTAGCTCACGCGCTTGCATTCAGTGAGTCCGTAGTTGGAGAAAATCTGCACCTGAGGCAGCGCCTGGCGAATGCGCTGAATGTGACGGCTATGAAGGGCCTGTCCGCTGCTGGAGATATAACGCAAGCCAGGTACCCGTGCCTGCCACTCGGGTCCGGCATTGGCCAGCAGGCAAAATACCGGAGGAAAGACATGCATTGCGGTCACCGCCTCGCGTTCGACGACCGCGAGTACTTCTTCTGCGCTACCTGCAGGCCGGCTCTCAATGACACTGGTAGCCCCTGCGTACAACGGCATCATTACGTTATAGACGCCGTAGTCCGATGCCAGTGTTGAGTAGCTGAGGATTCGGTCATCGGCTTCGTTACCCAGGTAAGCAGTGACCCGACTGCTGGCCGCCAACATGATGCGGTGATTGACGAGTACGCCTTTCGGATTGAAGGTCGACCCCGAGGTATAAAATATCGATGTGGGGCGTTCAGGGTCATCGGTCAATAATGAGGCTACGGCGCTCACTTCATCGCGGTACCCCGAGACAGCCTCGGCAAGTTGAATAACCCCAGGTATTGCTGTTGGAATCGGGACAGTGAGCAAAACAAGCTCGAGACCGGCCTCATTGATCAAGTCAGGCAAATCATCAGTGCAGTCGGTGATCAGCACCCGGGCACCGGAATGCTTGAGTTGATGAATCAGCTTGGTACGGCTGAGGGTGTGATGAGTCGCAGCGGTGATCACTCCGGCTTGCAGCATACCCAGATAGCTTGCGATCAGGTCAATGGAGATCGGCGCGTAGAGACCTACACGGTCGCCAGGGAGGATACCGAGCGTTGCAAGCAACGACGCGATGTCATCTACCCGCTGTTGCAATTCCCGATAAGAAGTCGCCTGCCCGTCTAGAATAATGGCCGGCTTGGTCGGATATCTACGGGCGTTATCTGCGATAACCTGATGAAACAACTGCATCGTTTAACTTCCTTTTAAGCGAAACATCCCTGGCATTACTTACGTTTTTTAGCACACACCGACACATAAGTACCTTGCCATGTATAAGGCTCTACTGGCAGGCTGACGGAGTCGGTAAGTGGCCAACTTTGATTATCAAAAAAGTGACTGAAATCAACAATATCGAAGCCACTAAGCCATCGATCAAAAAAGCCTTCGCTGTCCTGGATGGACAGCCCGGCTTCTTTATCCCAGATAAACGGCTCTCCCGTGGCTTGAAAGAAACGAGTCAAGTCGGACAACAAGTCCAGAACGATATACCCGCCGGGTTTCACTGCACCGATTATTTTCGGCATGACCTGTTGAAGCTCATCTTTAGTGAAAAAGTGGAGCACTTCAGAACACACCAGTACGTCGTAACCTTCAGGTGCGGGTGTGTAGTTCAGGATATTCGCTTGCTGAAAATTCATGTCCTTTAGCCATGGATTGAGCTGGCGGCTATGTACCGTGCTGTCAACCATGTCCACGCCGCTAAGGCTGTAGCCTTTAATCGCCAAAGCCGCGAGGTTGCGACCGTCTCCGCAGCCAAGCTCCAGCACGTCACCAGGACCATCAGGCAAGTTTGATAAAAACCGTTTTAACTCCTCCCTTAACTCGCCAAACAAAGTACCACTACTGCACGCACTGTACTCGCTGTCGTACCACTTTTTCAGAACGGAACTGTCCACTACTCTCATAGTAACTCCCTGCCTATTTTAGAGGTCAATGTACAACACATTGTTTCGCGCTACCGGCGCGACCTGTAAATACCAGCAATGAGATTATGGACTTTGAAGCGCTGTCGCGAATAGAAGATGGCGATCAAGACAATAGGGCATCATTTAAAATCCATTTTATTATGAGTCGTGTCGCATCCATTTTTAACAGCCTAATAAACGGATTGCAGCGGGCAAAATATTTACACCCAACCCCATTTCCTGTCAAGAAAAATCAAGGTATTGGATCCGGTATTTTGTCAACGACGAATGACAGGATTCATCCATATGAGGGTCTTAGTTCAAAAGTACGAATAGAATAGCGGGCTTGCTCACATCGCTCGATTCATGCACTGAACCTGCTGCACTCAGTGACGCGGGTACTTCAATCGGCTTACTATCGAAGACACTGATACGCCCTCTCCTGTGAACGCGCGGAGAAATATTCATGTACTCGTCGCCAGGATCCTCGACCGCTCTGGTCGCCTTGCTGATAGCTCTGCTCACAGGCTGTAGCGGAGCACCAGGCACTAGCGCGAAAACTGTCGGCGCTACCCAGCCAGGCGAAGGCGGTGTTCCCGCGTTTTACGCATGGACAGATAAAGTGCCGTCAACGCCCGGACGGATGCTGCGCGCCGAGCCACTGACGCCCATTCAGAGCCTTGATAATGCTAGCCAGAATGTCCGTATTTTGTATACCTCCACCGATGGGCTCAACAACCAGCCAGTCGTAGTCTCCGGCGCACTGTTTACTCCCAAGGGCACGCCGCCGAAGGGTGGATGGCCGTTGATGGCGTGGGCGCATGGCACGGTTGGTAGTGCGGATGTCTGCGCGCCTTCTTTTGCCGGGCGCAGTGGTCGCGACACGCGCTATCTGAATGAATGGCTCGGGCGCGGTTACGCGATTGTGGCCACTGACTATGAGGGACTGGGGACGCCGGGGCTGCATCCGTTCGGGCTGAGCAGCCCGCTGGCTTACGGCGTTCTGGACAGCATTCGTGCAGTTCAGAGGGCGGATTTCAATCTGTCTTCGCGGGTTGTTGTGTTTGGTCAGTCGCAGGGCGGTCGTGCGGCGTTTGCGACGGCGGTCTACAAGAAGACTTACGCACCGGAGCTGAATATTGTCGGCGTGGTTGCGACCGGGACGCCGTATCCGATGGCTCAATTGCATGAGAAACATACGGGATCGGATAACTTCCGCGATCAGGTCTCGCCGTCGCTGGCCTACAACCTGTTGCGATTGAGTACCGCCGCGCTGATCAACCCGTTGCTGCATCCCGCCGATTACCTGAGCGACCGCGCGAAGCCCGCGTTTGAAACCAGCCAGCGTGAATGCCTGCAAGCCATCGAGCGCAAGGTGGTCGCGGATGGACTGACGTTCAACAACAGTTTCAAACGTTCACCCGAGAAAGCACTGGATCAGGTCAATCGCCATTCGGACTACCCGACGGTAAAGTCGGACATTCCGGTATTTATCGGTACCGGGGGCAAGGATGTCATCTCACCTGTTCGCAGCCAGATCGCGCTGGTCAAGGACGCGTGCAGGGCAGGCGACCGCATCGAATGGCATTACTACCCGCAACTGGATCACTCCGGCGCAGTGAATGGCTCACTGCCGGACTCGACACGTTTTGTCGAGAAAGCATTTTCGGGGGAGCTTATGACGGGGAATTGTGGGGAGACGAAGAGCGTCGCACGATAGTTGAGGTTATCGTTCCTCACGCTCCAGCGTGGGAATGCCTTGGGTGACGCTCTGCGTCACAAATCTGTGCAGCGTCGCACATTCAGGATCGGACGCGGAGCGTTCAGAACGGCATGCGACGCGGAGCGTCGCATGATAGTTGGAGGAACGAGAGTCAGTGGGTCAGAACGCAGGCAGTACCGCGCCGTCGTACTTCTTGTTGATGAAGTCTTTCACTTCCTGGCTGGTCAGCGCTTTCGACAGTTTCTCGATGGCGTCGGTGTGGGCGTTGTCTTCGCGGGTCACGAGGAAGTTCACGTACGGCGAATCCGAACCCTCGATGATCAGCGCGTCTTTCTTCGGATTGAGCTTGGCTTCCAGCGCGTAGTTGGTATTGATCAGCGCGAGGTCAACCTGGCTCAAGGCGCGTGGCAGTACAGCCGACTCCAGTTCGCGGAACTTGAAATTCTTCGGGTTGCTGGCGATGTCTTTCGGCGTGGACAGTGCGTTTTTCGGATCCTTCAGGGTGATCAGGCCGTTCTTGTCCAACAGGATCAGCGCACGCCCGGCGTTGCTGCCTTCGTTCGGAATGGCAATGGTTGCGCCTTCAGGCAGATCTTTCACGCTCTTGTACTTTTTCGAGTAGCCGCCGAACGGTTCGACATGCACGCCAACGCCGGTTACCAGGTTGGTGCCTTTACCCTTGTTGAAGCCATCCAGGTAAGGCTTGGTCTGGAAGTAGTTGGCATCCAGACGCTTCTCGCTCAACTGGACGTTGGGTTGTACGTAGTCAGTGAAGACCTTGATTTCCAGGTCCACACCTTCCTTGGCCAGCGTCGGCTGGATCAGTTTGAGGATTTCCGCATGCGGTACGGGCGTTGCGCCGACGACCAGCTTTTCACCTGCGTGAGCCAGGCCAATGGAGAACACAGCCGCCAGAGCGGTCAGCAAAAACGTCTTTTTCATGCAATGTCCTTAACGAAATCCGAGAGCGTCATCCAGAAAATGACACCTTATTATTCAATGATTTGCCACAGCTATCCGAACCCTGCGACATCATGCTGACATTACCGGTGTTTTATATTCCGATAAAATACTTTTTAATCGAGTGCTTATGCTTTTTTGCACCAGAAGCTACTGTACCTCATCAAGACCGCGCCGGGACGCGCTCAAGCAGGTAGCCGCGCCAGCTCCGAGGTGACTGTTTCAAGCAATTGCCTGAGCGCGGAAAGCTGCCTGCCATCACTACCGTTGAGCAATAGCTGCGTCTGGCGCTCGATCAGCGTCAACGGATCGGCGATGTCCGGCAGATTGATATCCTGTGCGCGAATTTCATCACCGCTGCTGACCAGCAGGGCGAAGTGAATGACGTTCTCCAGTTCACGGGTATTGCCGGGCCAGCTGTGGGCCTCCAGCGTCCGCTGCGCCTCCTCGCTGATCAGTTGCACCGGCAGGTTCAGACGCTGGCTGTAGATCCCGACAAAATATTCGGCCAACGGCAGGATGTTGCCCGGCTGCTCGCGCAATGCAGGCAGATCGAGGCGGCCCTCGCTCAGGTAATGATAAAGACGCTCGTGGAATTTCCCGGCAGCCACGGCCTGCGCCAGATCGATACTGGTGGCGGCGACCAGACGCACATCGACCGGGCTCGGCTGCTGCGCGCCCACTCGCGTGACTTCGTGATTTTCAAGGGCCGCCAGCAGCTTGACCTGGATCGGCAACGGCAGGTCGCCGATCTCGTCCAGGTACAAGGTGCCGCCATTGGCCGAACCGAACCATCCCGCGCGGCTGCTGACCGTCCCACTGTGGGCTCCGGCGGCATAGCCGAACAATTCGGCATCGGCGTATGTAGGGCTGATGGCACCGCAGTTCACTGAAACGAACAAACCCGAGCGATCACTGCCGCGATGAATGTGCCGGGCCAGCAATTCCTTGCCGGTCCCGGACTCGCCACGGATCAGTACCGGAAGAGAACGGGGAGCCAGTTGCTCCATTTCTTCACGCAACCGGCGCGAGCGTGGATCGATGAACACCAGCGCCTTGGCGCGAATGCTCAGTGGGCTTTTTTCCGCATCGGGAAAGGTCAGCAGCGGCTGGCCGAAGTTTTCGTGAAGGCTCATGACACACTCCCGCCTGAGCCCTTGCGATGGCTCAAGCGTTTAAAAAGACGGGACCCGATGAGTCCGATAAACAAGCTGCCCGGTCATGCACGACGACGCGCGTGTTGCTCCAGACGGTTTTGCAGGCGGTACAGGTAAGCGAAGCCCTGCTCCCAGCGTTGATGGCCAGACTTGACGTTGATATGCCCGGCCTGACTCAAAAAACCTAGCTCGGCGCCCCAATGACGCGCCATCTCCATGGCACGCTGGGAGCTGACCGCAGGGTCGTTGTCAGAGCTGACGATCTGCGTCGGAAACGGCAATAGATCAGTAGGGATCGGCGCGAAATTACGCAATGCAGGCGGGCAATTCGGACGCTCGACGTCGGCCGGTGCCACCAGCAGTGCGCCCTGCACCTGACGCAAGGTTTCCAGCGGCGCGAGTCGAGCCCAGTGCGCGACCGTGACGCAACCCAGGCTGTGCGCGATCAGGATCACTGGCGTGTCATGCGCGGCAATCGTGCGTTGCAACTCACCCACCCAGTCTTCACGACGTGGCTTGAGCCAGTCGGCCTGCTCCACGCGCGTGCTGTTGGGCAGGCTGTTCTGCCAGTGGGTCTGCCAATGATCGTCAGGAGACCCTTGCCAGCCTGGCACGATCAGATACCGGATCGACTCGTTATGCATGGATTCGCCTCCTGCATGTATGCGTTCATGAGACGAGTATAGGGATGGAAGTTATATTCGCTAAGGAATAAGAAGCTATTTATTAATTCCCAAAACGAATATCAGCTGACAGACAAAAAAAGAGGCCACTCCCTGCCTTCGAGGAACGGCCTCTAATAAAAATCACTTTCAGGGCAAAGATTATCCGCACTTCGTTACAGGATTACGACGGCCTCAGGTTGCAGGCACAGTACGCGGACCCTGCTCGTCCGCAGTCAACGGCACTGTGTCGTCATGCTGCGGGACTTCACGGGCAACGTTCCACACCACAATCGCAGCGACGATGTCGAAAATCGCCAGCACCACGAACAGCGGGCTGTAGCCGATTTTGGTGACCAGCACGCCGAACACCATGGTGAATGCCGCCGCCCCGAAAAAGCCGAACATTCCGCCCATCCCGGTCGCCGTAGCCACCTCGTTTTTGCCGAATGAATCCGAGGTGATCGAATACAGCGCGCCCGACAGGGTCTGGTGAGCAAAACCACCGATGCACAACAAGGCAATAGCGGTGTAGGGACTTTCGACCAGCCCGATGCACGCTGGCCCGATCATGCAGGAGCAGCCGAACAGCATGACCATCTTGCGCGAGGTGAACAGCGACACCTTGCAGTACTTGTGGAACAGCGGGCTGAGGTAGCCGCCCAGTACGCAGCCGATGTCAGCCGCCAGAAACGGCAGCCAGGCGAACATCGCGACTTCCTTGATGTTCATGTGGCGCTCGGTCATCAGGTACAGCGGAATCCACGCATTGAAGGTCTGCCAGGCAGGCTCGGAGAGGATTCGCGCCGAGGCAATCGCGTAGAAATTACGGTTTTTGAACAGTCGCTTCCAGCTGCCTTTCTGGGCAGGTGCGTCCTTCAGACGCGCTTCCTGGCCGCTGAGGATGTAGTCACGTTCGGCATCGCCCAGACGCTTCTGATCGCGCGGGTGTTTGTACAGCAGCAGCCACAGGCCGCTCCACACAATGCCCAGACCGCCGACAATCAGAAACGCCAGCTCCCAGCCACTCTGCAGAATGGCCCAGACCACCAGCGGCGGCGCAAGCAATGCGCCGAACGACGAACCGATGTTGAACCAGCCGATGGCGACCGAGCGCTCCTTGGCCGGAAACCATTCAGTGGTCGCCTTGACGCCGGCCGGAAGCCCCGCGGCTTCGGTCAGGCCGAGCATGCCGCGGAAGATCGCCAGACTCTGCCAGCCGGTTGCGAAGGCGGCAGCAGCGCAGGCGGCAGACCAGGCGATGGCGAAAATCGCAAAGCCCATCTTGGTGCCGATCGCATCAATGATGTAGCCCGCCACAGGTTGCATGATGGCGTAGCACAGTTGCCAGGCGACCACGATGTGCGCGTACTGCTCGGTGGAAATGCTCAGCTCGCTCATGAGCGTCGGAGCTGCGACGGACAGTGTGTTGCGTGCCAGGTAGTTGACCACCAGGCCGGCCGTGACCAGCCCCACCATCCACCAACGAATGCCTTTTATCTTCATCTCTTCACCCTGTTTATTTTTAGATTGGCGATGAGCGTCCCGCGGCCAAGGCCGTGAGGCGGCTGGTTTTGTGTAACTTCAGATTACGTTTTCTTCAGAAGACTTTTAGGCGCTTTCTGCCGACGATCATGTGTAAAAACAGATTTTCCGTGCGAGAAGCATGCTTTTATGGCCTGAGAATTCAGACTGGTCATGAGGTTGTTACTCTTTGAATTATTTTTGTGGTTGTAATTTTTTTCGAGTCTTATGTTGTCGTACAACATAGTGAACTTATAGTCATTTGCCATTCCGGTGTCAAATGACAGAAACGCTATGACCTGCTTCAGCAATGGGTCAGGGGAGCATTGAGAATGGGAGATGCATTTTCGCGTCATACGACGACTTTGCAATCAGCGTCTGTACGCAGCTCGTTTGCGCCTATAGGGCATCGCTCAGCGGTTACAGCGCGGGATATTTTCTGCGAGACGGCAAGAAATGCGTCCTGGCACTTGCACAACTGTCACAAATGCTCTCATTCTTGAAGGCGGCGTCAGGCAAGGGAGTTGTCCGGAGAGGCCCTGCCGGCACTGGCCTGATGCTGAAGTCACCTCATGTCAGGAAGAGGCGTGCGCATGCCCGAGCCAAGCAGTCTCGCCAGCTGGACCCCCGCGCTGCGCAAGCAGCTTACTGCCCTGGGTATGGACAGCGATGCGTTGTGCCAGAGCGCGGGCATAGACCTGAATTTGCTCAGTGAACCCGGTGCGCAATTCTCGCCGGATGTCGCCGCTGCGCTTTGGCAACGGGCAGTGCAAGCCAGCCTTGATCCGGCGCTGGGTTTGCGTGTTTCACGCTTTGTCAGCCCGACAGCGTTTCATGCGCTGGGCTATACGCTGGTCGCCAGCGGTTCGCTACGCGAAGTTTTCGAGCGCATCGTACGTTACCGCTCGATGGCCGAGGACTCTCTGGAGCTGGACTTCAGGACAGTCGGCGAGCGTTATGAATTTCGCTTCGGCACGCCGCCCTCCTGTCAGTCACCGGTGCATGAGCTGCTCGATGCATTTGCCGCCATTTACGTACGCACCTGCCGCAATCGGTTAGGCCGGGGCTATGCGCCGCTTGCCGTGCACCTGCAGCGTCCGGCACCCGACGACCCGCGGCCCTGGCACGACCTGTTTCGCTCACCGGTCATGTTTGCGGCGCAGGAGAACTTGCTGGAGTTTGACGGTGATCAATTCGACAGCCACCTGGATGACGGCCCGGTGCAGCTGAACGGCCAGGAATCCCAAGGGGATCCGTTACCGTCACTGATCTGGGAGCAGCGCGTACGCTCGGCCATCGAAACCCTGCTGCCGGACGGCGAGCCCACCGCCCACAGCATCGCCGAAGCCCTGCACCTGAGCACGCGCAGCCTGCAGCGTCATCTGGCGGACGAGGGCTGCTGCTATGACCTGCTGCTCAACCAATGCCGCCAGAACCTGGCGCTGCTGCACATGAACGATCAGCAAAGCTCGCTGAGCGAAATCGCCTACCTGCTGGGTTTTTCCGACACCGACTGCCTGAGCCGCGCCTTCAAACGCTGGACCGGGCTGACACCGGAACAGTACCGTAGCGGCGTGGTGCGCTGATGGGGGGCACACCATCGTGCCCATGCTCAGCGTCCACTCTTGATCAAGCGGCGCTGCGCAGATGGGTGACGCGGAGCGTCACGAAGGGCATTCCCACGCTGGAGCGTAAGGAACGATGGTGCTCTCAAGAACAACGCCTATCGTACCCATGCTCCGCGTGGGTATGCCGTTCTGGACGCTTTGCGTCCTCTACTGATTATGTGACGCAGAGCGTCACGACAGGCATTCCCACGCTGGAGCGTGAGGAACGATAGGTGTCCGGGGGATCGCGGGCGTAACGCGCCCTGAAGAACACCATCGTGCCCATGCTCCGCGTGGGTATGCCGTTCTGGACGCTCTGCGTCCTCTCCTGATTATGTGACGCAGAGCGTCACGACAGGCATTCCCACGCTGGAGCGTGAGGAACGATAGGTGTCCGGGGGATCGCGAGCGTAACGTGCTCTGAAGAACACCATCGTACCCATGCTCCGCGTGGGTATGCCGTTCTGGACGCTCTGCGTCCTCTCCTGATTATGTGACGCAGAGCGTCACGACAGGCATTCCCACGCTGTGGACTGCCCCCCGAAAGTTGGACAGTTTTAGCTCGCCGCCTGAGCCCTGTATTTTACGGGGCTCAAGCCGTTTAGCTTCAGCTTGATGCGGTCATTGTTGTAGTAGCGGATGTACTCATCCAGACCTGCCTTCAGCTCTTCTATGCTTTCAAATCGTTTCAAATAGAAAAACTCGGACTTCAGCGTACCAAAGAAGCTTTCCATTGCGGCATTGTCCAGGCAATTTCCCTTACGCGACATGCTTTGCTTCACGCCCTTGACCGCCAGCTTTTGACGGTACTGCGCGTGTTGATACTGCCAGCCCTGATCCGAGTGCATCACAAGCTTCGGCTCGTCCTGCAACTGCTGGAGAGCCTTGTCCAGCATATTGGTGACCAGCTCAAAGCACGGCCTGGTAGACACTTCGTACGCCACGATCTCACCGTTGTACAGGTCCATCACGGGCGAGAGGTACAGCTTTCGATTGGCCACTTTAAACTCGGTCACATCGGTCACCCATTTCTGGTTCGGGCGTTGCGCCGTGAACTTGCGCTCCAGCAAATTCGGCGCAATTTTCCCGACGGTGCCCTTATAGGAGCGGTACTTCTTGGGTCGCACAACTGATCTCAGGCCCAGTTCAGCCATCAATCGCTCCACAACCTTCTTGTTGACCAACGTGCCTGAGTTGCGAATGACCGCCGTGATACGCCGAGCCCCATAAAGACCTCTCTCCTCGTGATAAACACGCTCTATCTCCTGCTTCAGAGCTGCATCTGGATCGGGTCTGGATTGCACCTGAGCCTGATAGTAAAACGTGCTGCGCGCCAGGCCCGCCAGCGTCAGAAGGGCGCACATCGGAAACCGGTTCCTCAGTTGTTTGACGATCAGGGCTTTTTCTTTTGCCGTCGTTGCTGCTCCTTCAACTCTTCCAACTTTTTTAGGTAAGCGTTCTCCATGCGCAGGTATTCAAGCTCGGCCATTAACTGGTCGCGTGTCTTGTGCGTATCGTCAGCGGTTACGGGTTCGGTGGGATAAGGCTTCTTGGGCATGGCAGCAGGCTTTCTTCTTGTGGGAACACGCGGGGCTAGACCGTCACTGTAATGCTGCTGTTCCCAAATGACTATTTGGCCAGGATCACCAATACCAAAATGCGCTGCGGTCTGGCGAAGCGACAGCCCGTGCTCGCGCTTGTGCTCAAGCACTGAGCGTTTGAAGGCTTTACTGTACCGAAGACCAGGCTTGCGATGGCCTGTGTGCCCATGGCTCTTGTAATTGGCGACCCAGCGTCGAAGCAGGCTGAAATCGATCGAGAACTGACTGGCCACCTTACGAAAGCCGATGTTGCCTTCAAGGTACGCTTTGACGACGGTGAGTTTGAATTGCTCTGAATACTTGGCCATTTGAACACCCCCATTAGGTCGGATTGGTGTCCAACTTCTTGGGGGCAGTCCACTGGAGCGTGAGGAACGATAGGTGTCCGGGGGATCGCGAGCGTAACGCGCCCTGAAGAACACCATCGTACCCATGCTCCGCGTGGGTATGCCGTTCTGGACGCTCTGCGTCCTATCCTGATTATGTGACGTAGAGCGTCACGCGACGCTGAAGCGTGAGGAACGATAGTGCTCTCAAGAACACCGTCGCGCCTGGGCTCCGCGTAGGTATGTTTTGGTTTCTAGCGTGCTTCGATCCGCGCCAGTTCAGGCAGATCCCCCGACAAACCCAGTGCCTCGCGGACGAACAGCGCCTTGGCTTCGGGCATGCGGTTGACCATTTTCAGGCCGGTGTTGCGCAACCAGCGCAAGGGCAGCGGGTCGGCCTGGAACAGGCGTTCGAAGCCTTCCATCGCGGCCATCAGTGCAAGGTTGTGCGGCATGCGGCGGCGCTCGTAGCGGCCCAGCACACGCAGGTCAGACCAGCGCTCGCCGCGCCTTGCGGCATGGGTCAGGACTTCCGCCAGCACTGCGGCGTCGAGAAAACCGAGGTTCACGCCCTGCCCGGCCAGCGGGTGAATGGTGTGGGCCGCATCACCAATCAGTGCCAATCCTCCGGCAACGTACCGCTTGGCGTGACGCTGACGCAGCGGCACACACAGGCGGCTATCGGCAGACAGCACCTGGCCCAGTCGTCCTTCGAATGCCTGCTCCAGTTCGCGGCAGAACAGGTCATCTTCCAGCACCATCAGGCGCTCGGCTTCGGCAGGTGTGACTGACCAGACGATGGAACACCAGTGCTCGCCCTCGCGCTCCAGCGGCAGAAAGGCCAGCGGCCCGTCATCGGTGAAACGCTGCCAGGCGGTTTTCCTGTGGGGATCGGCGGTGCGCACGCTGGTGACGATCGCGTGATGCAGGTAATCCCATTCACGCGTCGGCGTTTCAGTCAGGCGGCGCACGGCGGAATTGGCACCGTCGGCAGCCACCACCAGCGGTGCGCGCAGCTGACGGCCATCAGCCAGAGTCAGCAGCCAGTCATCGCCGGAGTGACGCATCTGTTCAAGCCGCGCATTGGCCAGCAGGCCGATGTCGCTGGCATGCAGACGGTCGAGCAACGCGTCCTGCACCACACGATTCTCGATGATGTGACCGAGCACGTCGGCATGCACGCTGGAGGCCGAGAAGTGAATCTGCCCGGTGCCGCTGCCGTCCCAGACCTGCATATGCGCATACGGGCTGATGCGCCGGGCTGCGATGCCTTCCCACACGCCCAGCCGCTGGAGGATTCGCTGGCTGGCCGCCGACAAGGCGCTGACCCGCGGCTCGAAGCTCGACTGCTGATCAAACGGTTCGACGCTCAGCGGTCCACCGTCGACCACCAGCACATCAAGGCCGCTGTCCTGCAATGCCAAGGCAAGGGCACTGCCGACCATTCCGGCTCCGACAATCAGCACATCTGCGCGCGTTTCCATGGTCAAACCGTTCTCGCTTGCGGCCGAAGCCCTGTGTTTAAAGTGGGTGATTCACACATCGGATCGAGTCCCCAACCCCATGGCCTGGCGGGCAAACCAGCGCTTGGCGGCAGGCAGCAGGTCCAGGCCGAGCAACCCGACGTTACGCCCGGTGGCAACCGCCGACCGGGAGCTGCCGAACAGGCGCGTCACCTTGTCGGAAAAGCCCACGGTCAATTGCTGATCCTGGCGCTGGCGCTCACGGTAGAGCTGCAGCGTCGGCAGCGCACCGGGCGGCGCGTCGCTGTCCAGCAGCGTCTCGGCCAGTGCATCGGCGTCGCGCAAGGACAGATTGAACCCCTGCCCGGCGACCGGATGCAGACTGTGCGCCGCGTTGCCCAGGATCACCAGATGCGAGCGCACCTGCTCTTCGGCTTCGATCAGTGCCAAGGGGTAGACATGCCGGGCACCTACCTGACGCAGCGTGCCCAGGCGATAGCCAAACACGCCCTGCAGCTCTTCCAGAAAACTGCGGTCGTCCAGCTCGGCCAGACGCTGGGTATCGTTGCCCGGACGTGTCCAGACCAACGCACAGCGGTTATCCGGCAATGGCAGCAGCGCCATCGGCCCGTCTTCGGTAAAACGTTCAAACGCCTGCCCGCAGTGAGCTTCGCTCGGCGTGATATTGGCAATCAGCGCATGCTGGTCGTAAGGCCGTTGCCGCACCCCGATACCCAACTGTTCGCGCAGACTGGAACGGCCACCGTCGGCCAGCACGGCCAGGTCGCAGTCCAGTTCGCTGTCGTCACTGAGGCTCAGGCGATAACCATCGGCCAATGGCTGCATGTGTTTGACCTCGGCCGGCACACGCCAACTGACCACATCACGGTCCAGCCCGGCCCACAGAGCCTGACCGAGCCAGGCGTTTTCGACTACATAGCCAAGCGCCGGAACGCCCTCTTCGATCGCAGACAGGCGAGTGGCGCCGAAGCGACCCCGGTCCGACACCTGGATTTGCAGGATCGGCTCGGCGCGTCGGGAAATCTGCTGCCAGAGGCCAAGCCGTTCATAGATGCGTCGCGAGCCGAACGACAGTGCCGAAGAACGCGCATCGTAGCTGGGCTGCCAGGCTTCACCCGGCGCGAAGGGCTCGATGAGCACGATTTTCCAGCCGCGCGCCTTGGCACCGGCCTGCAGCGACAGCGCAAGGCTTGCACCGACCAATCCGCCGCCGACGATGGCGATATTGAAGCGGCTCATACGACCTGTTCCTGTGCAGCCGCCATCAGCGCCTCGATCTCGGCGACGGTCTTGGGCACGCCGCCGGACAGAATTTCACACCCCTGCCTGGTCACAACCACGTCATCCTCGATTCGCACACCAATACCTCGCCATTTCTTCGCGACGTCCAGGTTGTCGGGGGATATGTAAATCCCGGGTTCAACGGTCAGCGTCATGCCAACCTCCAGTACGCGCCACTCGCCGCCGACCTTGTATTCGCCGACGTCATGCACATCCATGCCCAGCCAGTGCCCGGCACGGTGCATGTAAAACATCTTGTAGGCCTCGCTTTCGATCAGCTCGCCGACATCGCCGCGCAGCAGGCCCAGCTCGACCAGCCCGGCGGTAATCACCTTGACCGTCGCCTCGTGTGCCTGGTTCCAGTGTTTGTCAGGCCCGATGGCCGCGAAGGCCGCCTGCTGGGACTTGAGCACCAGCTCGTAGATGGCTTTCTGTTCGGGGGAAAACCTGCCGTTCACCGGGAAGGTACGGGTGATGTCGCTGGCATAGCAGTCGATTTCGCAGCCCGCGTCGATCAACACCAGATCACCGTCCCTGAGCACCGCGTCGTTCTGCTGGTAATGCAGGATGCAACCGTTGCGACCCGAGGCGACGATCGAGCCATAGGCAGGCATCTTCGAACCGCCCTTGCGGAACTCGTAGTCCAGTTCGGCTTCCAGACTGAACTCATGCAACCCCGCGCGGCAGGCCTGCATCGCCCGCACATGGGCCCGCGCGGAAATATCCGCCGCGCAACGCATGACTTTGATTTCCGCGGCGGACTTGTACAGGCGCATATCGTGCAACAGATGGTCCAGCGCCACAAACTCCTTGGGCGGCTGGGCACCGAGGTGCGCCTTGGAGCGAATCACGTTGATCCAGTCCATCAGGTGCCGGTCGAATTCGGGATTGCTGCCCATCGCTGAATACACCCGATCCCGGCCTTCGATCAGGCCGGGCAGGATTTCATCGATGTCATTGATGGGGAACGCATCGTCCGCACCGTACTCGCGGATCGCGCCTTCCTGCCCCGCGCGAAGGCCTTCCCACAGCTCGCGCTCGGGGTTGCGCTCGCGGCAGAACAATACGTACTCACCGTATTCACGACCGGGGATCAGCACCACCACCGCTTCCGGCTCGGGAAAGCCGCTCAGGTACTGAAAGTCGCTGTCCTGCCGATAGACGTGCTCGACGTCACGATTGCGAATGGCAACCGCAGCGGCGGGCAGGATGGCAATGCTGTCCGGCTCCATCTGAGCCATCAGAGCCTTGCGGCGGCGGGCGTACTCGGACTTCGGGATCTGAATCATGGGCAGCGGGCGTCCTGATGGAGTCCACCGGCTCGCGCTGTGGCAAGCGCTGGCCGGTGTCGCAGTGATCGGCTATCAGTGCAGGGAAGGCTTGGGTTGCGGCGCGGACGGCTCGTTGAATTCAGTGAACAGCAGCAGCGGCGCTACACGCATGTACTCCATGACTTCCATGTAGTCGGTTTCGCCGTCTTCGGACTCTTCCAGCGCGTCCTGAACCTGGGCAATCGCCGCCAGATCCTCCAGAACAGCCTTGGCCTCGGTGCCCAGCGGCTTGTCACCAATGTTCAGACCGAAGCCCATCAAAAATCCCTGACACCATTGGCCCAGCGCAGCAGCACGCTCGGTCAGCGGCTCATCGTCGCCCGGCAGCAACAGCACGACGGTCATGTCGTCGCCGGTGAGCTCGCCCTTGACCATCTCTTGCAGGCCGATGAGGGCCTGACGGATATTGGCTTGCGGCTCGGTTTCCAGCAGTTGCGACGCGTCGGCGAACCAGCCTTCGTAGTCGAAACCGGCAGCTGCGCAACTGCGCCCCAGCAACAGGCCATGCAGCTCGGCAGGAGATACCTGGTGACCGCCACTGTTGAGCAGAGTGGCGAACGCTTTGTACGGAGAATTCTGAATGGGCATGGGTAGCTAGTCGCCAAACGGCGCAATGTCTAGAATGAAGGCCTTGTATCCTAGACTATCCGCGCGACAAGATCACCCGGACGGCGGTTCGAGCTTGAGCACAAGCATCGCTCCCCCTGCCATTCATCAGAAAGTATTCAGTGGAAAACAATGGAAGACACCGACCTGCAAGCGCTGATGAAACGTGTGGAGCTGCTCCTGAAGTATGCCGAGCAACTTAAAGGCCAAAACGCACTCTTATTAGCTCAGGAAAAGACCTGGCGCGAGGAACGTGCCCAACTGATTGAAAAAAACGAAATCGCCCGGCAGAAGGTCGAGTCAATGATTTCGCGCCTTAAAGCCCTGGAGCAAGACTCATGAGCAATGGCAACAGCGTTACCGTTCAGATCCTGGACAAGGAATATTCGATCATCTGCCCTCAGGAAGAGCGCACCAACCTGGTCAGCGCCGCCCGCTACCTGGATGGCAAGATGCGTGAGATCCGCAGCAGCGGCAAAGTCATCGGTGCGGATCGCATCGCCGTGATGGCTGCCCTGAACATCACTCACGACCTGCTGCACAAGGAACATCTGCCTGACGTACAGACCAGCGGTTCGACCCGCGAACAGGTCCGCGATCTGCTCGACAAGGTCGATCTGGTGCTGGCGACAGACACGCCCGGCACACCGGATTCAACTCGGGGCTGATTATTGCGGGGCATTTCTGTATACTCGCGCTGCTCCCTGGAGTGCTTGCCAGTCGGTCATGTCCCTGAGCCGATACGCACAACCACGGGGGTTGCACGTTGGGGTTGGTGTGCATGTCCGCTCGACGGAAAGCCTTAAAACCTCCTGCAATCTCCACCTTGAACTTTCGGGTTCAAGGGCTAAACCGACAGCGGTTCGTCGGGGAGTCCATATTCGGTCAGTTGCCAGCCCTGTTGTCTGGCAACGACGACCCCGCTCCGGCTTCAACCTCCTTTCCGGATCAGCCTGCATGACCTCCTGCTCATGATCAGCGCCCAATCACTCACACGTCCACAATTGCGCCGCCAGCTACGCAAGGCACGCAAAGCCCTGAGTCAAAGCCAGCAACGCGCAGCCGCACGGGATATTTACCGTCAACTCGCGCAGCACCCGCTGTTTCGGCGTGCACGACATGTTTCGCTGTACCTGCCGATGGATGGCGAGATCGACCCGCGGCTGTTGCTGCGCGAAGCACAGCGCCGCGGCAAGGCAACGTATCTGCCGGTGCTCAATGCCTGGCCGCGCACCCGCATGGTTTTTCAGCGTGTGCGTCCCGGCGAGACATTCATCCCCAACCGTTTCCGCATCCCCGAGCCGCGCATCGACCGGGCAAGGCAACGCACTATCTGGGCGCTCGACCTGATCCTGATGCCGTTGGTGGGTTTCGATGATGAAGGCGGTCGCCTGGGCATGGGCGGAGGTTTCTACGACCGCAGCCTGGCGTACCTGGCGCGCAGAAAGACCTGGCGCAAACCGCTGTTACTCGGGCTGGCTCATGAATGTCAGAAAGTGGATCGACTGGCGCAGGCCAGTTGGGATGTACCGCTGCACGGCACGCTATCGGATAAAGGCTGGTATGTGACGCAGACTCTCTGATCGTTCAGCCAACAAGGCCATCAACGATCAGAGTACAGGCAGGGCTCAATGCCTGCCGGGGACTTTTTGCTGCTGCTGAGTGATCTCGACGGGAGCGTCGTCCTTGGTGGACCACAAGCTCTGTGCATAACCGGTTGTCACGACACCCAAGCCAAACAGAATAACCAGAATCCAGAGTAAATCAGGCTTGCGTTTCATTGACTGCCCTCCTTAGGCAAATCAATACGATGTCAGCATCGGTTTTGTGTAGGCCGTGCAACAGCGTGGAACTTTGAAGGGCGGCATTTTGCGGTAACGTGAACCAGTACGCAAATAGTGGCGCGAACCGATTGTCGGTTTGTCATCAAACTGTTCGAAACACCGTGAACCTTTTGTCTGTGGAGTGAGCACAATGGCCTATTGGCTGATGAAGTCCGAGCCTGATGAATTCTCGATCAGCGACCTGCAACGACTGGGCAAAGCGCGCTGGGACGGAGTGCGCAACTATCAGGCGCGCAATTTTCTGAGAACCATGGCAGAGGGCGACAAGTTCTTTTTCTATCACTCCAGTTGCCCCGAACCGGGCATCGCCGGTATCGGCAAAGTCGCCAGGTCAGCTTATCCGGACCCCACGGCGCTGGATCCCCAGAGCCACTATCACGACGCCAAGGCCACGGAGGAAAAGAATCCGTGGAGTGCCATCGACGTCGAGTTCGTGGATATCTTCAAACACGTGCTGGGGCTGGGTTATCTCAAGCAACAAAGCCAGCTGGAGCAACTGCCTCTGGTACAAAAAGGCAGCCGGCTCTCGTTCATGCCGGTGACCGCCGAACAATGGGCGGCGATCCTGGCATTGCGCTGACGGCCGTTATTGAACGATGAAGTTATTGAACAGCAAGTCTTCGACAATCGGCTTGCCTTCTTCATCGTTCATGACGCGCTGAACCTGCTTGAGCGCTTCCTGACGAATGTTTTCCTTCGCTTCGGCGCTGCTCATGGAATCGACGGTCTGCTGAGTGAACAGCGACACCAGTTGATTGCGGATCAGTGCGTCATTGCGCTTCACGGCGGCCTCGGCGTCGGCACCGGTTACACGCAAGGCAATGTCGGCCTTGTAGACACGCAGCTTGGGGCCGCCATCGAGTGCGTAGTTACCCACGAACGGAGGCGTCAGCGAGACATAGGCCGCTTTTGGCGGGCCGCCTTCTTCCTTGGCTTCCTCTTGCGCCATGACAGGCAATGACAAGGCCAGCAACATCAGAATCCACGCTTTCACAGTCCACTCCTTAATACGGTTTGCCACGTAGCTTACAGCTTATGTGTGCTTATCAGGCAGGGCCATGCTTGTTGACCCGAGAACCCGCTTAACTGACTTTATCGGCCATTACCGGAAAAGGAATAGCCCGATGAAAGCCCTGTTATGCAAAGCCTTCGGTCCTGCCAGCACACTGGTACTCGAAGACGTGCCCGGCCCCGCGATCAAAAAGAACGAAATTCTGCTCGACGTGCACGCCGCCGGGGTCAACTTTCCCGACACCTTGATCATCGAAGGCAAGTACCAGTTCAAACCACCCTTCCCGTTCTCACCGGGTGGCGAGGCCGCAGGCGTGATAGCCGCCGTCGGGGAAAACGTCAGCCACCTGAAACCTGGCGACCGCGTCATGGCGCTCACCGGCTGGGGCAGCTTTGCCGAGCAGGTCGCCGTTCCCCACTACAACGTGCTGCCGATTCCACTGGGCATGGACTTCACCACGGCGGCCGCATTCAGCATGACCTACGGCACCTCCATGCACGCCCTCACACAACGCGCCCGCCTGCAACCCGGCGAAACCCTGCTGGTGCTCGGTGCATCCGGCGGTGTGGGCCTGGCCGCCGTAGAAATCGGCAAAGCCCTCGGAGCACGCGTGATCGCCGCCGCCAGCAGCGCAGAAAAACTCGAAGTCGCCAGAAACGCAGGCGCCGACGAACTGATCAACTACAGCGAAACCAGCCTCAAGGACGAAATCAAACGCCTCACCAATGGCAACGGCGCCGACGTGATCTACGACCCGGTCGGCGGCGACCTCTTCGACCTGGCCATCCGCAGCATCGCCTGGAACGGTCGCCTGCTGGTCGTCGGCTTCGCCAGCGGCCGCATCCCCGAACTGCCCGTCAATCTGACCCTGCTCAAGGGCGCTTCGGTGGTCGGCGTGTTCTGGGGCTCGTTTGCCCAGCGACAACCGCAGGACAATGCGGCGAACTTCAAGCAGTTGTTTGCGTGGTTTGAAGAAGGGAAATTGACGCCGCTGGTGTCGACGGTTTATCCGCTGGAAAGGGCTGGGGAGGCGATTGATTTGTTGGGTGGGCGCAGGGCTGTGGGGAAAGTGGTGATCGCGTTAAGCGCTGATCTCATAAAGTCATCCCATTAGCCAGAAACACGAGCTTATTAATAAATATGTATATCACTGACACTTAGGAATTAAAACAACATCGCCATACAGACAAGGAGAACTGTATGGCTACACGAAGAAAGCGACAAACAAATATATTACATGACCAGACAAGTGGCACTGTAACCCTAAGTCATGGAAGCTCATCCAAGCCCCAAAACACTGGCTTTTTTGGAGGCAGCTTTACTAATACTGGAGCCTCTAGCAGTAAACGCAGAAGGAGGCGTTTACGGGCGCGAGCACAACAGCAAGCAGCGCAGGCTCAAGCCTATGCTGAAGCTCAAGCGCAGGCAGAGCGTCGGGCTGCAGAAGATGCAGCAGCTCAAGCAAGAGCCCAGGCAGAAGCCTCAGAACGAGCACGTATTGAAGCGCAGGTACGCGCACAGGCCGAAAAAGATCAGGCACATCGACAGGCTCTTGAAACGCTGACAGCGTCCTATCCCTCGTTACAATCTGGATTGGCACAACGCTACTCTCAGGCTTCCGCAGCGCTGCCGAATTCTATTCAAGCAGAAATAGTGTCGAGGCTCGATCTGAATGTCGTCCACTCGGACGAACAGCAACTACGCGACTTGATACTCCAGGAAAAGGCCAGGATAAATTATTTAATTGAATCCAAAGGGTCGTTACTGGACGAGCGTCGCGCTCAGGCTCTGAGTCTCACCGGTCAAGAACTTGACCATGCTACACAAAAAGACCACCTGAACTATCTGGTGTACTACAGCCAGGGTGATCCGCCACGTGTGCAGCAGGCCCATGAAGCGTGGATACAGGCGTTATCTCAGACCTACGAAGCAAAGCTTCTTGCCGAGTCGGTCACGCTGCTCAACGAACAATCAGCAGCGCTTTCCATGCGCCATGCTGAACTGTCGCTGGCCAATAAACCGGCGAGTCAGGATGCACGACAGGCCGCTGGCATCGACAAGCTGTGGTCAGTTATTGCCCCCGCGTCAACCACCACCGCAGCAACAGGCATCAGAACCGTCGCGACCAACATCGCGAAGGATCAACTCATCAGGATTGCAACCAGAACACTGGGCAGCAATCTGGTTACGTTGCTGGCGATGTATCCACAACCGTTGGGCGACGCAGAACTGCCGCCCGCCGTTATCGCCACACCTCTGTCGCAGCTCAACCTGCCGCCGCATATCGATCTGCACTACCTTGCCAGCGTCAAAGGCACGCTGGATGTGCCTCATCGACTGACATCCGATGAAGCTGGCACAAGCGGCGCTGCACGCTGGGTAGCTACGGACGGTGTGGAAGTTGGTACCAAGGTTCGCGTAAGAACTTTCACCTATAACGCACAGAACAATTCCTACGAGTTTATCCGTGACGGGGAATCGACACCGGCACTGATATGGACGCCAATAGCACGACCGGCGGACAGCTCGACAAGCTCACCCGCAGGACCACCCGCTTTGCCGGTAGATCCAGGCAACGTGGTGACACCTTTTGTACCCGAGCTTGAAGCTTACCCGGCGATTGATCGAGATGATCCTGATGATTACATTCTCATATCGCCGATTGATTCAGGGCTGCCGAATAGCTACCTGCTGTTCAAGGACCCGAGGTCGATTCCGGGGGTTGCGAGTGGGTATGGTGAAGCGGTCAATGGAGTTTGGCTAGGGGACAAAACTCGGGCAGAGGGCGCATCAATTCCGGCGCATATCGCAGATCAATTGCGTGGACGACGATTTGGTAATTTTGACTCACTGAGGAAAGCAACCTGGATAGCCGTAGCCAATGATCCCGAGTTAGTTAAACAGTTTACTCAACATAACCTTGAAATAATGCGAGATGGCGGTGCGCCATACCCAAGGCTAGTCGACCAAGCTGGGGGCCGTACAAAATTTGAAATCCACCATAAAAAACATATTGCAAACGGAGGTGCAGTGTACGACATCGACAACTTGGTTATCATGACCCCAAGACAACATATTGACCATCACAGGAGCCATGAGAATGATCTTTAAAGAAAAGATAGAAGATTATACCGAAGAAGAGTTCCTGGAGTTTTTGAAAGGGCTCTCTTCCGAATACAGCCAACTTCATGGAGATGAGTTTATTAAACATATGGATCGCTCAGTTGAGCATTTTGTAAAAATAACAGAACACCCGGCACAAACAGACGTAATATTTTATCCCGAAGAAGGCCAGGAAGATACTCCCGAGGGCATTCTAAAAGTAATCAAAGAATGGCGAGCAAAAAATGGCAAGCCAGGATTCAAAAGTTAAACACTTAACGCATTCTCATATTAACCAATATAAAAAGGAAATCGTCTATGGAAGAACTACATCATCACCTGCAACAATTACGTGGCGATCTACAAGCCGAGATTGCAGCTTACGTCGGCGACTGGAGCGGGATGAACTATTTAGAAATAGCCGACAAACACATACATGCCGCAAACCATCTGATCAGCAGTAAACGAGCACATCTGCAGCCGGGATATATCGAGCTTGCCAATACGCCTAAGGAAAACATACGAGTTGCGCCGGGGAACGGCGGCCTTGCGGATTTGGTAGCCGAAGCGAGATATTTCTTAGACAGCATTCTTGGTTTGGAGAACTTCAAGCGCAGCATCGAAGACCTATTTGCCAGGCTATTAGAACTTGATCGCCAACACGCTGAGCGCCTTGCCCTGGAAGCCCGAGCCGAAGAAGCCGCGCGCGCAAGAGCCGAGGCGGAAGAGGCGGCTCGCCGACTCGCGGAAGAACAGGCTGCGCAGCAGCGAGCCATAGAAGCAGCATTCCAGCTTGCACAGCGTCAGGTCGAAGAAGCCGAGCACGCATTGGCCCTACGCAACGCCGAGGAAGCTCGCGCTAAAGAGGCCGAATCCAACCGAGCGATAGAGATGACGTTCGGGCCTGAGGCGTCGCGAGAAATCGATAATGCGATCAAGGTGCTGAGAGGCACTATCGAAATCGCGATCACCGACTTCTCGAATGCGATCAGCGCTCACGGGGCGCTTGACATGAGTCAGCTTGAAGCGATTCAAAATATGAGCGCGACTCACTAACCGCTCACCAACAGTGCCGGTGCCAACGCATTAACGCGTTGGCCCCGGCACTTCGCTGACGCGCCCCACCCTTACAGCGCCTTTCTCACATTTTTCGGCAAATAATCCACCTATCTGCGCATCGGATTATCTCGGCACTTGCCGACAATGTTTGGTACTGCCTCCAGCAGCTCATTTACATTCATGCAGCGCCTTACTGCTTCTGCCCTGCATTTATCGTAGCAAGGTGAAACACTCAGGCATAGCTAGTACATTTGATAGTAGTCGGATGCCTCTACTACGGAGAGTATGGATATGCATCATTTTCGATGCGAAGGGAGGTGTACAATGGACCAGTATGAAATCGAAAACGTTATTCAATCAGCTATTCATGGATGGTTTCGCCTTGATGTAGATCTAGACTATGGAAGCACAGCTGCAGCCATGAGTAAGATCACCAGGGAAACCAGTTTTTCCGATCTGAGCAAGGAGTACAAGCCTCTGGATAAAAACAAGCTTTTAGCTTCAGTATTTACCAGCATGATCCAAAAAAGGCTCGACATCCCTGATCGTTTCAAAAAATTTTACGTAGACCAACTCGCGGATGCAGGCATTTTTGTAGGGAACGTTATTAACAAAAATATCCCTAACTATCCCAGTACTACGGTTGATGCCGCCTACCTTGAGGACGCTGTTAATAGCGAACTTGAGTATGCCGTTGTGAAAGGCATCGAGTTCACTCCCGATGTTGACACCGAGATCGCAAACGCAAAAACTATTGGCGAGCTGGCTGCGATGATAGCGAAGCCCTGATAATCCAGCTCATTTCGCCCTGGACCAAACTCTTAAACTCAGTAGTCCGAGTTAATCTATGGGCTTTAACGTTTGGCATGTACTGACTATTAATCAGCTTGAAGCGATTCAGAATATGAGCGCCGCTCACTGATCATTTCTCTGAGGGTGTCGGACTCGAGGCAGCAATGCTTTGAGTCCGGAACCACACGATAGACCTGACATTCTCCGGCAAATGATCCACCTACCTGGAGGTCGGATCATTTTGGTAACTGACGACAATATCCGGTTCAGACCTCCAGACTGAAACTCGTTCAAAAGCAGGGGGATTACCTGAACTGTGGGAGCGAGCTTGCTCGCGAAGGCGCACTCACAGAGCAGTAAACCTTTTCGTTTCAATGCTTGGTCATTCGGCTCTTGAGACTCTGAGTTCAATCTTGAATGTGCGTCGTGGCGCAAACTGTGACGCTGATCCCTACAGAAGGGATTCCCGCTGACGCGTGCGAAACGAGAGATATCCGTCGGCTGTACCGGCCCCTTCGTGAGCAAGCTCACTCCCACAAGTACGCGGCGCTCACGACGACCATGATCAATACAACCCAGCACGCAGCTCATTCGCCGCACTCCGCTTGCTCGGCCAACCCGACGATCAACGTCTTGATCGGCGCTGGCAGATAATCGCCGTACAGACGATCGGGATTGCTTCGGCAATTGCTGACCATCATCGGTATCGCGGCGCCCAGTTGCTCAAGCAGGACCTGGCGCAGGGGCTCGCTGCGCAGGTGGGCAACATGGCTGCCGAACAGCGCCTGCCCGGTGTACCAGAACACGTCGACCTTACTCAGTGGTTCCTTGGGATAGTCCTGGCGGGCGGATTTCACTTCGTGGTTCAGGTAGCCGCAGCGGATGTTTCCCAGGCCCACGGTCACTTCGGTGTTGAAGCGCCGATAGCCGTGGGAACCAAAAATGACGGGCACGGTGATCGTGGTCATGGGCGGCGCGCCGACTGTTCCGACCCAGGGTTTATAGCGCCATTGGCGGAGTGCCTGCTCCACCGCTGCGGCGAGCTGCGGATGCCCGCTCTCGACGGCCCGGACTTCACGAACCTGCCCATCGGACTTGATCCACAACTGGGCGCGGACTTTGCCTGCATAGCGGGTCTTGACCAGCTCAGGCGGAAAAACCGGTGTCGGCGTGTATATCGGCACCAGAAATGGCTCTGCAGCGCCGACGTGAGCGGCCAGTGCTGCGGTAATCATGAACGCGGTCATTCTCATTGTTGTAGGGGCTCATCGTCGTGGTGCACCTCCAGGGCGCGGTGATGACGATGGTATGAACCTGCCGACACATCAGTCAGCACACGACTTCCGATACGCCTGTAGGATCCATCCCAAATACTTGAAACACCTGTAAACATTTACGCAATGTTCGTAAAACAACAGCTGATTGCCTGCATTTCCTACAAAGAATCAGCCCGAAGGCACTGCTTTTTTCTGTAATGAAAATGTAATATTCGCATTCGCAAAAACAACAATAATCAGGAGCTTCTCCATGTTTGGGTTTTTCCGTCCTGCCAGGCATCAGGCACCCCTTCCCGAAGAAAAGGTCGACAGCACCTATCGGCGTCTGCGCTGGCAGATCTTCGCAGGCATCTTTATCGGCTATGCGGGTTACTACCTGCTGCGCAAGAATTTCTCGCTGGCGATGCCGTATCTGATCGACGAAGGCTACACGCGTGGCCAGCTGGGCGTGGCGATGTCTGCCATTGCCATTGCCTACGGCTTGTCGAAATTCCTCATGGGCATCGTTTCGGATCGCTCCAACCCGCGTTACTTCCTGCCGTTCGGCCTGCTGGTCTCTGCCGGGATCATGTTCATCTTCGGCTTCGCGCCGTGGGCGACGTCCAGTGTCACGATCATGTTCGTGCTGCTGTTCATCAATGGCTGGGCACAGGGCATGGGCTGGCCGCCGAGCGGGCGGACAATGGTCCACTGGTGGTCGCAGAAAGAGCGCGGCGGTGTGGTGTCGGTGTGGAACGTGGCGCACAACGTCGGCGGCGGCCTGATCGGCCCGCTGTTCCTGCTCGGCATGGGCTGGACCAACGACTGGCATGCGGCGTTCTACGTGCCGGCGGCGGTTGCGTTGCTGGTCGCGGTGTTCGCCTTCGCGACCATGCGTGACACCCCGCAATCGGTCGGCCTGCCGCCTATCGAGCACTACAAGAACGATTACCCGGAAGGCTACGATGCCAGCCACGAGGAAGAATTCAGCGCCCGGGAAATCTTCGTCAAGTATGTGCTGCGCAACAAGTTCCTGTGGTACATCGCCATGGCCAACGTGTTCGTTTACCTGCTGCGCTATGGCGTGCTGGACTGGGCACCGACCTATCTGAAAGAAGCCAAACACTTCACGGTCGACAAGACTTCCTGGGCGTATTTCCTCTACGAGTGGGCGGGCATTCCGGGCACGCTGCTGTGCGGCTGGATGTCGGACAAGATCTTCAAGGGCAATCGCGGCCTGACCGGCATGGTGTTCATGTTTCTGGTGACCATCGCCACGCTGGTGTACTGGCTGAACCCTGAAGGCAATCCGACCGTCGACATGATCGCGCTGGTGTCCATCGGTTTCCTGATCTACGGACCGGTGATGCTGATCGGCCTGCAGGCTCTGGAACTGGCACCGAAGAAGGCAGCAGGCACGGCCGCCGGCTTTACCGGGCTGTTCGGCTATCTGGGCGGGTCGGTCGCGGCCAGCGCAGCGATGGGCTACACGGTTGACCACTTCGGCTGGGATGGCGGCTTCGTGCTGTTGATCGGCGCGTGCATTCTGGCGATGGTGTTCCTTGCGCCGACGCTGCGGCACAAACAGGTCGCCAGCACATCTCGCGACACCAAAGGCTGATCAGGCAGTCTCTGACTTGCAGCGCTTGAGCCGCGCCTCCAGATTCAGGTCTGGCATGGCGTGGCTACGCAGGGCCTTGGCGGTCTGCTCGACGTACTCGCGGGTGGTTCCATAGCGCCCTCTGGCGCTGGCGAGCACCTGGCTCAGCACGCTGTCCGGCAGGTTGCCTGCGTAGCTGGGCAGATGCCGCTCCAGCACAAAGCCCAGGGCCTGTACCTTCCGGCCATCTTCAAGGCGACAATTGAGCCAGTGCGGGCGATACGAGGGGTACGGCATCTCGCGCTCCCACAAGGCCAGCAGTGATTTTTCCAGGCATTCATCCGGCAGACGATACGCGAAGCCGGTGCATGAACCGCCACGGTCCAGACCGAATACCAGCCCCGGCACTTCCGGCGTGCCACGGTGTTCGTGCGACCAGAGGTAAAGTCCGCGGTGATAACCGTGCACTCGGGCGCGCTGGCTCTCCACGGCGGTGCACTCGGGACGCCAGATCAGTGAACCATAGGCGAACAGCCAGACCGGGCCGCCCTTGTGACGACGCATGGTGGCGTTCATGGATGCGAGCAGTTGCTCGCGGGTAAGCTGTGGGCCCATATCGATAACGGGCGGATACGTCAGGCCAAGACCGTCATGCACTGCAGCGGCCAACTCGTTGATTGGATTCTCCATTTGCCTCCCTGACAGTCTGACTGCCAGTTTTTACCGAGCCCCGCCGACTCGCTCGTGGTTGAGCGGCATCAGGGTGTCGTGGTTCGGTTGTTGCCACAGGCCAAGGACCTGCCTCTACTAAAAGTTGCCTGGCGACGAACAGGCATCGCCATCGGTTGTAATCAGTTAAAGCAATTTACACTCCACTCCTGCAGCCGTCAGTCCGGCATTACGGACGCGGTGCGTAGGCGAATACGTCTGCGCGCATCTGATGTGCATCCATTCCGGCGTCAACCAGGGCGTCCAGGGTTCCGTAGATCATCGCAGGCGAGCCGCTGGCGTAGACGTGAACGGCCGACAGGTCCTTGATATCCTCGCAAACCGCCTCGTGCAGCAGACCGCAACGCCCCTCCCAACCGCACAGGTCGCTGACGACCTTGTGCAGGAACAGGTTCGGCAGTTTCGCCCACTCATCCCAATGGCTGACCTGGTAGAAATCCTCGGGACGACGCACGCCCCAATACAGGTGCACAGGATGACTGAAGCCTGTGGAGCGACAGTGTTCCAACAAACTGTTCATTTGCGCCATGCCCGTACCGGCCGCGATCAGCACCAGCGGCCCGTCCGGCAGCTCGGCGAGGTGGGTGTCGCCAAAGGGCAGCTCGACCCGCGCCATGCGGTTGCGTTGCAGTTGTTCGATCAGGCTGCGCGCACTGTCTTCACGGGCCAGCACGTGCAGCTCCAGGTCGCGACCGCTGTGCGGCGCCGATGCGATGGAAAACGCCGACTTCTCGCCGTTCTCGCGCTCGATCATCAGGTACTGCCCGGCATGATAACGCGGCGGCTTGCCGGCCGGGGCGCGCAGGCCGACCCGCCAGACATCGCCACCCACCTCGACGCATTCGCTCAATTGGCAGGCAAAACTGCGCACCGGCAGTTCACCCTTGGCCAACACGCCATCCCACAGCACCAAGCACTCTGTCAGCGGCTCGGCCACACAGGTATGAATTTCGCCGTGATCAAGCGTCAGCCCTGACTGCATCACCCGGCCTTCGACCAGCAGGGCCGAGCAGACATGGCAGTTGCCATTGCGACAGCTCTGCGGGCACTCGTAACCCAGGCGTTGTGCCGCATCAAGTATCCGCTCGCCCGGCAGGGTTTCCAGCACCGCACCTGATGGCTGCAAGGTTACGCGCATCAGTCTATTCCCAACTGAGTCCAGATTTCGTCCACCCGGCGTGTGGTGGCTTCGTCCTTGACGATCGCCCTGCCCCACTCGCGGCTAGTCTCACCTGGCCATTTGTTCGTGGCATCCAACCCCATTTTCGAACCCAGGCCGGACACCGGCGAGGCGAAATCGAGGTAATCGATGGGCGTGTTGTCGATCATGACCGTGTCGCGCTTGGGGTCCATGCGCGTGGTGATGGCCCAGATCACGTCGTTCCAGTCCCGCGCATTGATATCGTCGTCGGTGACGATCACGAACTTGGTGTACATGAACTGGCGCAAGAACGACCAGACACCCAGCATCACGCGCTTGGCATGGCCGGGATACTGTTTCTTGATGGTCACCACCGCCATGCGGTACGAGCAACCCTCGGGCGGCAGGTAGAAATCGACGATCTCCGGAAACTGCTTTTGCAGAATCGGCACGAACACTTCGTTCAGCGCGACGCCCAGAATCGCCGGCTCATCAGGTGGACGACCGGTGTAGGTGCTGTGGTAGATCGGCTTGATACGGTGGGTGATACGCTCGACGGTCAGCACCGGAAAGCTGTCGACTTCGTTGTAATAGCCGGTGTGGTCCCCGTAAGGCCCCTCGTCGGCCATCTCGCCCGGGTGAATCACACCTTCGAGGACGATCTCGGCGCTGGCCGGAACTTGCAGATTGCTGCCACGGCACTTGATCAGTTCGGTGCGCGAGCCACGCAGCAGCCCGGCAAAGGCATATTCGGACAGACTGTCCGGTACCGGCGTCACGGCACCGAGAATGGTCGCCGGGTCCGCGCCCAGTGCGACGGCCACCGGATAAGGCTCGCCGGGATGCTTGACGCACCAGTCGCGGAAGTCCAGCGCGCCGCCGCGATGGCTGAGCCAGCGCATGATGATCTTGTTGCGACCGATGACCTGCTGGCGATAGATGCCGAGGTTCTGGCGCTCCTTGTTCGGGCCTTTGGTGACCGTCAGGCCCCAGGTGATCAGCGGCGCGACATCGCCCGGCCAGCAGGTCTGTACAGGCAGCATGCCGAGGTCGACGTCATCGCCTTCGATGACGACCTCCTGGCAGGGCGCATCCTTGACGACCTTCGGCGCCATGGCGATGACCTTGCGGAAGATCGGCAGCTTGGACCACGCGTCCTTCAAGCCCTTGGGTGGCTCAGGCTCTTTGAGGAACGCCAGCAGCTTGCCGATTTCACGCAGCTCACTGACCGCTTCGGCACCCATGCCCATGGCGACGCGCTCTGGCGTGCCGAACAGGTTGCCCAGCACCGGGATATCAAAACCGACCGGTTTTTCGAACAGCAGGGCCGGGCCCTTGGCACGCAAGGTACGGTCACAGATTTCAGTCATTTCCAGCACAGGCGAGATCGGCATCTGAATGCGTTTCAACTCTCCGCGCTGCTCAAGCTGCTGCACGAAATCCCTAAGATCTTTGAATTTCATTAACCCGGCCATTTATCCAATAGACACACATCGTACCTGCTCCAGCCCGTCAAGGCAGCTAATCGGCGGCATGCAGGCAAAAAAAATGGTGCCCCGAAGGACACCATTTTTTGTTTCAGCCTGCCAGTTACTTGCGTTTCATGGACAGGAAGAACTCGTCGTTGGTCTTGGTCTGCTTAAGCTTGTCGATGAGGAACTCGATAGCCGCGACTTCGTCCATCGGGTGCAGCAGCTTGCGCAGGATCCACATGCGCTGCAGCTCGTCATCAGCGGTCAACAGCTCTTCACGGCGTGTGCCGGAGCGGTTGATGTTGATGGCCGGGAACACGCGCTTCTCTGCGATCTTGCGATCCAGAGGCAGTTCCATGTTGCCGGTACCCTTGAACTCTTCGTAGATCACTTCATCCATCTTCGAACCGGTTTCAACCAGTGCGGTGGCGATGATGGTCAACGAGCCGCCTTCTTCGATGTTACGCGCAGCACCGAAGAAACGCTTTGGCTTCTCGAGTGCGTGAGCGTCGACACCACCGGTCAATACCTTGCCGGAGCTCGGGATGACGGTGTTGTAGGCACGGGCCAGACGGGTGATGGAGTCGAGCAGGATAACGACGTCTTTCTTGTGCTCGACCAGGCGCTTGGCCTTCTCGATCACCATTTCGGCAACCTGTACGTGACGGGTTGGCGGCTCGTCGAACGTCGAGGCGACCACTTCGCCGCGCACGGTGCGCTGCATCTCGGTCACTTCTTCCGGGCGCTCGTCGATCAGCAGAACGATCAGATGCACTTCCGGGTTGTTACGCGTGATGTTCGACGCGATGTTCTGCAGCATGATGGTCTTGCCCGCCTTCGGCGGAGCAACGATCAGACCACGCTGGCCCTTACCGATCGGTGCGCACAGATCGATCACACGACCGGTCAGGTCTTCGGTGGAACCGTTACCGGCTTCCATCTTCATGCGAATCGTCGGGAACAACGGCGTCAGGTTTTCGAACAGAATCTTGTTCTTGGCGTTTTCCGGACGGTCGTAGTTGATCGTGTCGACCTTGAGCAGAGCGAAATAACGCTCGCCTTCCTTGGGTGGACGGATCTTGCCAACGATGGTATCGCCGGTACGCAGGTTGAAGCGGCGGATCTGGCTGGGGGAGACATAGATGTCATCCGGGCCGGCCAGGTAGGAAGCATCTGCAGAGCGCAGGAAACCGAAGCCGTCCTGGAGAATCTCCAGCACGCCATCACCGGATATTTCCTCGCCACTTTTGGCGTGCCGTTTGAGCAGGGAGAAAATGACGTCCTGCTTGCGCGAACGGGCCATATTCTCGATGCCAGCCTGTTCGGCCATTTCGAGCAATTCGGTAATCGGCTTTTGCTTGAGTTCAGTCAGGTTCATATGGGGAATGACGTAATCATGTATGGAGGGGGAAATTAAGCTTTTGGCTTAATGAGGCCGCGCCGCAGAAAAGGCGACAGGATCGCGTACTAAATCGAAAGGAGAGCGTCGGCGACGGCTAGCAGGGGGCAACGGAGAAGCCGTTGCGGGGCCGAATGTACCACCTGATTTTCCAGGCGTCTAGTACGACACCCGAAAAAAACCCCGCATTTTGCGGGGCTTTGAAACGTCTCAAACAGGTTTAGGAAGGTCGATACCGTTTCCTTCGAGAAACGCAGTCAGCTGCGACTTCGACAGCGCACCAACTTTGGTCGCTTCCACATTGCCGCCCTTGAACAGCATCAGCGTAGGAATACCACGAACACCATGCTTGGCTGGAGTGTCCGGGTTTTGATCGATGTTCAACTTCGCAACCGTCAGCCTGCCTTTGTAGGTGCTGGCGATTTCGTCCAGAACCGGGGCAATCATTTTGCAAGGGCCACACCATTCAGCCCAATAGTCAACAAGCACAGGACCCTGAGCCTCGAGTACTTCGGCGTCAAAGGTGCCGTCGGTGACGTGTTTGATAAGGTCGCTACTCATGGAAGTCTCCGAGGTCATAGGCTAAAAACGACGCTCATCATAGCGGTCCTTATGCTATTCAGGAAGCGAAGCTTCATTGAGTCTTGCTATCGTAGAACATGACTGAGGTTATGGCAGTAGCTCAGTTCGCGGGTGAAACGAAGACGATGCCGGTGCGCAGTGCCGCGCCACGAATATGGTCCTGCATGGCCTTTTGCGCAGGCCCTGACGCATGTCGGGCCAGCGCGCGAAGGATCTTGCGGTGCTCCTGCCAGGTCTCCATGACCCTGGCCGCCCGGATGAACGGCATCTTCTGGCTTTCCAGGAAGATGTCGGCCCCGGCAGTCACGATCCCGAGCATCGCCTGATTGCCGCTGGCGGCCAGAATGTGCCGATGAAACTCGAAGTCCAGCCGCGCCGCAGCCTCGAAGTCACCGGCCCGCAATTCCAGGCGCATGGCTTCGACGTTGTCCTCCAGTACATCGCGCTCGTCGGCGGTCAGGGTCACGGCGGCCATGCCTGCAGCGAAACCTTCCAGTGCATAGCGCAACTGAAAAGTGTCGGCCGGGGAAACCTGAGCTTCATAAGGCCAGGAAAAACCACCCGTGCGCTGTTCTGGTTCAGAAATCGACTGCACGAAGACGCCTTTGCCGGGCTGGACACTGACCACTCCGAGTGCGCTGAGCGACGACAAGGCTTCACGCAAGGACGCACGACTGACCCCCAGCAATACCGCCAGATCGCGTTGCGACGGCAGGCTTTCGCCGGGCTTGTACCCTTGCTCGGCGATCAATTTGCGAATGGCCCGGAGGGCTGATTCGGGTACTGCGAGTGAAGTGTGCGGCATCACTGTTCAGGCCAGTCAGTCCAGTAAAAATCCCTTTTATCCCCATCTCGAACATTCGGCAAGCGACGCCCAGCCCTGGGGCGGCAAGGCTTTAAAGCGCGCCAAAGCAGGGCGCGGCGCCGCTCAACTGGTCAGACCAGTAAGACCATAAACACGCTGCAAACCCTTATTCATGGCAGCTCAAGAGCGAATGGCATGCGCTGTGCACTGGAGACAGGCCAACACCTTTCGTTTCGCCCGGAGACTTCATATGACCAAGCGTTACAGCGCCCTGCTTACTGCATTGTTTGCCAGTCTGATGCTGAGCCAGACACCCGCCCACGCCAACGGCCTGGACGACGTTGTAGCGCGCGGCACCCTCAAGGTGGCCGTTCCGCAGGACTTCCCGCCATTCGGCTCGGTCGGCCCGGACATGAAACCGCGCGGCCTGGACATCGACACCGCACAGCTGCTGGCCGACAAGCTGAAGGTCAAGCTGGAGCTGACCCCGGTCAACAGCACCAACCGCATTCCGTTCCTGACCACCGGCAAGGTCGACCTGGTGATCTCCAGCCTGGGCAAGAACCCGGATCGCGAGAAAGTCATCGACTTCTCGCGCGCCTACGCACCTTTCTATCTGGCGGTATTCGGCCCACCTGATTCGCCGGTCAAGGACATCGCTGACCTGAAAGGCAAGACTATCAGCGTGACCCGTGGCGCGATCGAGGATATCGAGCTGTCGAACGTTGCTCCCGAGGGCGCGACCATCAAGCGCTTTGAAGACAACAACTCGACCATCGCGGCCTATCTCGCTGGCCAGACTGACCTGATCGCCAGCGGCAACGTGGTGATGGTCGCCATCAGTGAGCGCAATCCCAAGCGCATTCCGGCGATGAAAGTGAAACTCAAGGACTCGCCGGTGTACGTTGGCGTGAACAAAGGTCAGCCGGAACTGCTGGGCAAGGTCAACGAGATTCTGAACGCTGCCAAGGCTGACGGTACGCTGGAAAAAGCGTCGCAGAAATGGCTGAAGGACCCGCTACCCGCCGATCTCTGATCACTGCTTTTTTCGGTCACAGGATTCACCCATGGCTTATCACTTCGACTTCACACCGGTCCTGCAGAACCTCGACGTGCTGTTGCGTGGGGCTCTGTTCACGCTGGAACTGACCGCTATAGGCACCTTGCTCGGTGTCAGCCTTGGCATTGTCGGTGCCGTCGTGAGGGCCTGGAAGATCCAGCCCTTTGCGACGATCTTCGCCATCTATGTCGAGCTGATCCGCAATACACCGTTTCTGGTCCAGCTGTTCTTCATTTTCTTCGGTCTGCCGTCGCTGGGCGTGCAGATCACGGAATGGCAGGCAGCGGTGCTGGCGATGGTTATCAACCTGGGTGCCTACTCGACCGAAATCGTGCGGGCGGGTATCCAGGCGATTCCCAAGGGCCAGCTTGAAGCATCGGCTGCGCTGGCGATGAGTCGCTACGAAGCCTTTCGCCACGTGGTGCTGGTTCCGGCGCTGGGCAAGGTCTGGCCGGCACTGAGCAGCCAGATCATCATCGTCATGCTCGGCTCGGCAGTCTGCTCGCAGATTGCCACTGAAGAGCTGAGCTTCTTTGCCAACTTCATTCAGTCACGCAACTTCCGCTCGTTCGAAACCTACATCGTGACCACGCTGATCTACCTGGCCATGGCGCTGTTGATCCGGCAACTGCTGGCCTGGATCGGACGTCGCTACATCTCGAGGAACCGCTGATGGATTTCACCCTCTGGGACATCGTGCGCAATCTGCTGATCGGCCTGCAATGGACCGTGGCCTTGTCGCTGGTGGCGTTCATCGGCGGCGGGCTGATCGGCTTGCTGATCATGGGCATGCGCACCTCGGAAAAATCCGGCCCGCGCGTGACCGCGAAACTCTATATAGAACTGTTTCAGGGCACGCCGCTGTTGATGCAGCTGTTTCTGGTGTTCTTCGGTGTCGCCCTGATGGGCCTGAACATTTCGCCCTGGGCGGCGGCGGCACTGGCCTTGACGCTGTTTACCAGCGCCTACCTTGCGGAGATCTGGCGCGGCTGTGTGGAGTCGATCTCCAAGGGCCAGTGGGAAGCATCCGCGAGCCTGGCGCTGACCCCGTTCGAGCAGATGCGCTATGTGATTCTGCCGCAGGCGCTGCGCATCGCGGTCGCGCCGACGGTCGGCTTTTCCGTGCAAGTGGTCAAAGGCACAGCGGTGACGTCGATCATCGGCTTCACCGAACTGACCAAGACCGGCAGCATGCTGGCCAACGCTACGTTCGAACCTTTCATGGTCTATGGCTTCGTTGCTCTGGGCTACTTCATCCTGTGTTACCCCTTGTCGCTGTGCGCGCGCCATCTGGAAAGGAGACTGCATGCCTCTGCTTAGAATTTCCGCCCTGCATAAATACTATGGCGATCATCACGTGCTCAAAGGCATCGATCTATCGGTCGAAGAAGGCCAGGTCGTGGCGATCATCGGTCGCAGCGGCTCGGGCAAAAGCACCCTGTTGCGCACGCTCAACGGTCTGGAGTCGATCAACGATGGCGTGATCGAGGTCGATGGCGAATACCTGGACGCCGCACGCGCCGACCTGCGCACGCTGCGCCAGAAGGTCGGCATGGTGTTCCAGCAGTTCAACCTGTTCCCGCACCTGAGCGTGGGCGAGAACGTCATGCTGGCGCCGCAGGTCGTGCAGAAAGTGCCTAAGGCCGAGGCCGCCAAACTGGCGAGGAAGATGCTCGAACGCGTCGGCCTGGGCGAGAAGTTCGACGCCTTCCCGGATCGCCTGTCCGGTGGTCAGCAGCAACGCGTGGCGATTGCCCGCGCGCTGGCGATGTCGCCCAAGGTACTGCTGTGCGACGAAATCACCTCGGCGCTGGATCCGGAGCTGGTCAACGAAGTGCTCAGCGTGGTCCGCCAGCTGGCAGCCGATGGCATGACCCTGATCATGGTCACCCACGAAATGCGTTTCGCGCGTGAAGTGGGCGACAAGCTGGTGTTCATGCACCAGGGCAAGGTGCACGAAGTGGGCGACCCGAAAGAACTCTTTGCCAACCCGAAAACCCCGGAACTGGCGAACTTCATCGGCACAGTGGAGCACGCCTGACGCTGAACGCAGAGCGTCCGGAACAGCATGTCCACGCGAAGCGATCAGCGTTATACACAAACCCCGAAGAGCCTGGAAAAGGGCTGAAGCGGCAGTGTCTGGCTGGACAGAAATCTTTGTGGGAGTGAGCTTGCTCACGAAGGCGTTGGTCCAAACACCATATCTCCGGGGGCTGCACCGGCCTCTTCGCGAGCAAGCTCGCTCCCACGAAGACTGTGTATTACGCTGAGCGCGGAGCATGTTGCGGGCACTTATCGTTCCTCACGCTCCGCGTGGAAATGCATTTCGTGACGCTCCGCGTCACAGCTACATGCTGTATCGGGCTGGACAGAAATCCTGGTGGGAGTGAGCTTGCTCACGAAGACTTTGGTCCAAACGCCATATTTCCGGGGGCTGCACCGGCCTCTTCGCGAGCAAGCTCGCTCCCACGAAGACTGTGTACATGCTGTATCGGGCTGGACAGAAATCCTGGTGGGAGTGAGCTTGCTCACGAAGGCGTTGGTCCAAACACCATATTTCCGGGGGCTGCACCGGCCTCTTCGCGAGCAAGTTGGCTCCCACGAAGACTTGTGTATTACGCTGAGCGCGGCGCATAGACACGATGGCGTTCTTAGGGATACCTCTCGTTCCGCACGCTTTAGCGTGGCAATGCATTTTGGTGACGCTCTGCGTCACATGGCATTGATAGCCATACGCCACGCGCGCGAGTAATACCGGGTATTTCCGGTGCCTGAACAGCTTCGCGTTGGCGGCAGGCATGGATCGTGGCACGATGGTCCGGTTATCGAACCGGACTTCCTGACCATGCCGCACTCAACACCCAAGAATTTTTCACTGATCGCCGCTATCGACCTGGGCTCCAACAGCTTTCATATGGTTGTGGCAAAAGCCAATCAGGGCGAGATTCGCATTCTTGAGCGCCTGGGCGAGAAGGTGCAGTTGGCCGCTGGCATCGACGAAGAGCGCCAGCTGACCGAAGAATCCATGCAGCGCGGTCTCGACTGCCTGAAACGTTTCGCCCAGTTGATCAACGGGCTGCCGCCCGGTGCGGTGCGCATCGTGGGCACCAATGCCCTGCGCGAGGCGCGTAACCGCAACGACTTCATTCACCGCGCCGAAGAAATTCTCGGCCACCCGGTGGAAGTGATTTCCGGCCGCGAAGAGGCGCGCCTCATTTACCTGGGCGTTTCCCACACGCTGGCCGACACCCCGGGCAAACGTCTGGTCGCCGACATCGGCGGCGGCAGTACCGAATTCATCATCGGCCAGCGCTTCGAACCGCTGCTGCGGGAAAGCCTGCAGATGGGCTGCGTGAGTTTTACCCAGCGCTACTTCCGCGACGGCAAGGTGACACCGGCCCGTTACGCTCAGGCGTACACCGCTGCGCGCCTGGAAATCATGAGCATTGAACACGCGCTGCATCGCCTCAAGTGGGATGAAGCGATCGGCTCGTCAGGCACCATTCGTGCTATCGGTCTGGCGCTCAAGGCCAATGGTTACGGCGCTGGCGAGGTCAACGCCGAAGGGCTGGCCTGGCTCAAGCGCAAGCTGTTCAAGCTGGGTGACGTGGACAAGATCGACTTCGATGGCATCAAGCCCGACCGTCGCGCCATTTTTCCCGCAGGCCTGGCGATTCTGGAAGCCATCTTCGACGCCCTCGAACTCAAGCGCATGGATCACTGCGAAGGTGCCCTGCGTGAAGGCGTGCTGTACGACCTGATGGGTCGCCACCATCATGAAGACGTACGTGAACGCACACTCAGCTCGTTGATGGAGCGTTATCACGTCGATCTGGAACAGGCTGCACGCGTCGAAGCCAAGGCGCTGCATGCGCTGGAGCAGGTTGCCGAGAGCTGGGAATTGCAGCACGAGAGTTATGCCGAACTGCTGAGCTGGGCGGCCAAGGTGCACGAGATCGGCCTGGACATCGCCCACTATCACTACCACAAGCACGGCGCGTACCTGATCGAGCACTCCGACCTTGCCGGCTTCTCACGCGAAGACCAGCAAATGCTCGCACTGCTGGTGCGCGGTCATCGCCGTAACATTCCCAAGGACAAGTTCGCCGATTTCGGCGCTGAAGGCATCAAGCTGATTCGCCTGTGCGTGCTGTTGCGCTTTGCGATTCTGTTTCACCACATTCGCGGCACCCAGGAGATGCCGCGTGTGACGTTGCGTGCCGACGGCCCGAATCTGGACGCCGAATTCCCGAAAGGCTGGCTGGAAAACAACCAGCTGACTCAGGCCGACTTCGCCCTGGAAGCGGAGTGGCTGACCCGAGTCGGCATCGTCTTCAGCGTACGCTGAGGACCGGGTTGCTCAGGCGCTCCAGAAGGGTCGCCTGGGCGCTTCGCGGGTTCTGGTTGCCGGTCGGCGTGCTGCGCACGTAACGCCCGTCCGACTGCAACAGCCAGCTGTGGGTGTTGTCGGTCAGGTAGCTTTCCAGCTCCTTCTTCACACGCAGAATCAACTTCTTGCCTTCCACCGGGAAGCAGGTCTCGACGCGCTTGTCGAGGTTGCGCTCCATCCAGTCGGCACTCGACAGGAACATCTGCTCGTCGCCGCCATTGAGGAAGTAGAACACCCGCGTGTGCTCCAGGAAGCGGCCGATGATCGAGCGCACATGGATATTGTGCGAAACCCCGGCGATGCCCGGACGCAGGCAGCACATGCCGCGCACCACCAGATCGATGCGCACACCGGACTGGCTGGCCTTGTACAACGCCCGGATGATCTTCGGATCGGTCAGCGAGTTGAACTTGGCGATGATGTGCGCAGGTTTGCCATCGAGCGCAAATTGCGTCTCGCGGGCGATCATGTCGAGCATGCCTTTCTTGAGCGTGAACGGCGCATGCAGCAGCTTCTTCATGCGCAGCGTCTTGCCCATGCCGATCAACTGGCTGAACAGTTTGCCGACGTCTTCGCACAGGGCGTCATCGGAGGTCAGCAGGCTGTAGTCGGTATACAGACGTGCGTTACCGGCGTGGTAGTTGCCGGTCCCGAGATGCGCATAACGCACGATCTCGCCGGCTTCGCGACGCAGGATCAGCATCATCTTGGCGTGGGTCTTGAAGCCGACCACGCCGTAGATCACCACCGCACCGGCGGCCTGCAGGCGGCTGGCCAGTTGCAGGTTGGACTCTTCGTCGAAACGCGCACGCAACTCGATCACCGCAGTGACTTCCTTGCCGTTACGCGCGGCATCGACCAGTGCATCGACGATTTCCGAGTTCGCGCCGCTGCGATACAGCGTCTGGCGTACCGCCAGCACGTGCGGGTCTTTTGCCGCCTGGCGCAGCAGGTCGACCACCGGCGTGAACGACTCGAAAGGGTGCAGCAACAGGATGTCCTGCTTGCTGACCACGCTGAAAACGTTTTCGCTGTTCTGCAGCAGCTTGGGGATGGCTGGCGTGAACGGCGGGTATTGCAATTCTGGGTGGCTATCCAGGCCGGTGATGCTGAACAGACGCGTCAGGTTGACCGGGCCATTCACCTGATACAGCTCGGACTCGTGCAGGTTGAACTGCTTGAGCAGGTAGTCCGACAGGTGTTTCGGGCAGGTGTCCGCCACTTCCAGACGTACCGCATCACCATAGCGACGCGAGAACAGCTCGCCACGCAGTGCGCGCGCCAGGTCTTCCACATCTTCGGAGTCCAGCGCCAGGTCAGCGTTTCGGGTCAGGCGGAACTGGTAGCAGCCCTTGACCTTCATGCCCTGAAACAGATCGTCAGCGTGGGCGTGGATCATCGACGACAGGAACACGAAGTTATCGCCAGGCCCGCAGACCTCTTCCGGCACCTTGATCACACGCGGCAGCAGACGCGGCGCGGGAATGATCGCAAGACCGGAGTCGCGCCCGAAAGCATCGATACCTTCAAGCTCGACGATGAAGTTCAGGCTCTTGTTGACCAGCAACGGGAACGGGTGCGTCGGGTCGAGACCGATCGGGGTGATGATCGGCGCGATCTCGTCGCGGAAGTAGCGTCGTACCCAGGCCTTGAGCTTGGCCGTCCAGTGACGGCGACGAATGAAGCGGACCTGATGTTTCTCCAGCTCCGGCAGCAGAATGTCGTTGAGGATCGCGTACTGACGATCCACATGACCGTGCACCAGCTCGCTGATCCTGGCCAGCGCCTGATGCGGCTGCAGACCGTCGGCGCCCGCCTGTTCACGGGCAAAGGTGATCTGCTTCTTCAGGCCTGCAACACGAATCTCGAAGAACTCATCGAGGTTGCTGGAGAAGATCAGCAGAAACTTCAGCCGCTCCAGCAACGGGTAGGACTCATCGAGCGCCTGTTCCAGAACCCGGATATTGAACTGCAGTTGCGACAGTTCACGGTGGATATACAGGCTGCTGTCGTCCAGGTTGGGCGCGACGATAGCGGGCACCAGAGCGGCGGGTGCCTCGATGGCCGGGATTACTTCGATGTCAGGTTCGACCACGGGCGTTGCCTCCGGGACATCGACTTGAACAGCGGCTTCGATGAGTGCTTCGGTATTCATGAATGTTCCTGTGAGGCTATTGCCCCTTCAACAGTTGAGCGGCGCGAACAGCAAAGTAGGTAAGGATGCCGTCGGCGCCGGCGCGTTTGAAGGCAGTGAGGGATTCGAGAATCACCCCTTCACTCAGCCAACCGTTCTGGATTGCGGCCATGTGCATCGCGTATTCACCGCTGACCTGATAAACAAAGGTCGGCACTTTGAACTCATCCTTGACCCTGTACAGAATGTCCAGATAAGGCATGCCTGGCTTGACCATGACCATGTCGGCGCCTTCGGCAAGGTCGGCCGCCACTTCGTGCAGGGCCTCGTTGCTGTTGGCCGGGTCCATCTGATAGGAGGCCTTGTTGGCCTTGCCCAGATTCAGGGAGGAACCCACCGCATCACGGAACGGGCCGTAGTAGGCACTGGCGTACTTGGCCGAATAGGCCATGATCCTGACATTCACATGCCCGGCCAGCTCCAGAGACTCGCGGATGGCCTGAATACGACCGTCCATCATGTCCGACGGAGCGATCACCTGAGCACCGGCATCGGCGTGCGACAGCGCCTGCTTCACCAGCGCGTCGACAGTGATGTCGTTCTGAACATAGCCCTCTTCGTCGAGGATGCCGTCCTGACCATGCGTGGTGAACGGGTCCAGCGCCACATCAGTGATGACGCCCAGCTCCGGGAAACGGTCACGCAGGGCGCGGGTCGCGCGCTGGGCGATGCCGTCCGGGTTCCAGGCTTCGGCGCCGTCGAGGGATTTCTTTTCCGGTGGTGTCACCGGGAACAGCGCCAGCGCAGGGATACCCAGCGCGACCCAGTGCTCGGCTTCCTTGAGCAACAGATCCACGCTCAAGCGCTCGACGCCAGGCATCGAGGCGATGGATTCACGACGGTTTTCACCATCGAGTACAAATACCGGAAGAATCAGATCGTCGACAGTGACAACGTTTTCACGCACCAGCCGACGGGAAAAGTCGTCGCGGCGATTACGGCGCAGACGAGTGAGAGGAAACAGGCGGTTAGCGGGGGTAAAGCTCACGGCGAGACTCCTGAGCCCGCTTACGCGGGCAAGCGCGACAGTTATAAGCCGCCATTATGACCAATGTGTGACAGTCATGGTTCGACCTGCGACTGCACGTCGCGGTCACGGCCTTTGAAGGGATAGGACCATTGTGGTTGCAAGAATCTTTAACGTCGAGACACATATGGACACTTTCATGATTGCCTTGGGCGCGTTAGGCTGCGCGTTCATTTCGCCAGCATCCAGACAATGCTCCAGAATTTCTTGAACGAATTCGGCTACTTCGCCCTGTTCCTCGGCACCTTTTTTGAAGGCGAGACCATTCTGGTTCTTGCCGGATTTCTGGCGTTTCGCGGATACATGGACCTCAACATCGTCATCCTCGTAGCCTTTTTTGGCAGTTATGCGGGTGACCAGTTGTGGTATTTCATGGGGCGCAAGCATGGCCGCAAGCTCCTGGCGCGCAAACCTCGCTGGCAACTCATGGGCGACAAGGCGCTGCGGCTGGTCCGCAAGCACCCGGACATCTGGGTGTTGGGCTTCCGCTTCGTGTACGGCCTGCGAACGGTCATGCCTGTGGCCATCGGCCTGTCGGGCTATCCTCCCGGGCGTTATCTGCTGCTGAACGGTATCGGCGCGGCTGTCTGGGCCGCAGCGCTGGGTTCAGCTGCCTACCATTTCGGCGCGGTGCTCGAAGGCTTGCTGGGCAACGTCAAGAAATATGAACTCTGGGTGCTGGGCGCACTGATACTGCTGGGGCTGGCCCTGTGGATACGCCGACGCATCAAGAACGCCCGTATCGCCCGTGAAGAGCGTGAAGAAAGGAGCCGCTTCTGCGCATCGGCAGCGGCCTCCGACCTGGAGGAGCCGATCACCGTGCCCGTCGACCTGACGAAAAAATCCGACGAATAAACGCTCAGTCCCCCTCCCGAGCGCAGGCTGACAGGCATCGCTCGGCGACAGCGCGACCACCGCCCTCCCCATGCACCTTTGCACAACCAGCAATGCCTGAACTGAACACTCGGCCCGTTAAGCGATCAACTGAACAGACAAATTAAAACAAGCCTCAGGTTGATCGAGCAAAAGGAGCCGAAATCGATGCAGAAAAAAGTGGCTGTAATCCTCTCCGGCTGTGGCGTCTACGACGGTGCCGAGATTCACGAAAGCGTCCTCACCCTGCTGCGTCTGGATCAGCGCGGTGCGCAGGTTCAGTGCTTTGCGCCCGATATCACTCAGCATCATGTGGTCAATCACCTGACCGGTGAGGAAATGCCCGAGTCGCGCAATGTGCTGGTCGAGTCTGCGCGCATTGCACGCGGCGAAGTGAAGGACATCCGCGAAGCAAATGCCGAAGACTTTGACGCCCTGATCATCCCGGGCGGTTTTGGCTCGGCAAAGAATCTTTCCGACCTTGCCCTGCAAGGCCCGGCCTGCCAGGTCGAAGCCGGACTGCTGGAGCTGGCCGAGGCGTTTGCCGAAGCCGGCAAACCGGTCGGGCTGATCTGCATCACCCCGGCACTCGCGGCCAAGATCTATGGCCCCGGCGTTACCTGCACCATCGGCAACGACCCTGAAACCGCTGCGGCCATCACCAAAATGGGCGGCAGCCATGCGGAATGCGCCGTCGATGACATCGTCGAGGACGAAGCCCGAAAACTGGTCAGCACACCTGCCTACATGGTCGCCAAGAGCATCAGCGAGGCGGCCTCGGGCATCAACAAGCTGGTTGACCGCGTGCTGGAACTGACCCACGAGGGCGATGCCTGATCGTCGCCCTGCCTGCCCAAGGCACCGCCCGTCAGGCGGGCGGTGTTTTGCAGGCCGGCCATGGTGATTCATCCAGGCTTTATACTGTACTGTATGCATGAACAGTATATGAGTAATGCCCGATGTCCAGCCCCTATCCGGTTCGTGGCCGAGGTACTGCCAGCAATCCGCATAACCGCTTCGCACCCAGTCAGTCGGTGGCCGAAGATGATGGCTGGTATCAGGAAGTGCCGCTCACGCAAGGCACCCAGGTCACCAGCGAAACAGCCAAAAGCATCATTACCCGCAACAGCTCGCCGGATATCCCCTTTGACAGGTCGATCAATCCCTACCGGGGCTGCGAGCACGGCTGCATCTATTGTTTCGCCAGACCCAGCCACGCCTACTGGGACATGTCGCCCGGCCTGGACTTCGAGACCAGGCTGATCGCCAAGACCAACGCCGCGGCGCTGCTGGAGCAACAGCTGTCCAAACCCGGCTACCGCTGCGCGCCCATTACCCTCGGGGCCAACACCGACCCCTACCAGCCGATCGAGCGTGAGTACCGCATCACCCGGGCGACGCTTGAGGTGTTACTGCGCTATCGGCATCCGGTCAGCATCATTACCAAAGGCTCGCTGATCCTGCGCGATCTGGATCTGCTGGCAGAGATGGCCAGACTGCGGCTGGTGTCGGTGTTCATCAGCCTGACCACACTGGATGACGAGCTCAAATGCATCCTCGAACCCAGGGCCGCAGCGCCCAAGGCCCGCCTGCGGGCCATTCGGGTACTGCGTCAGGCGGGGGTCCCGGTCGGTGTGCTGTGTGCGCCGATGATCCCGATGATCAATGACAGCGAGCTGGAGGCACTGCTGAGCGAAGCGAAGGCTGCAGGCGCCCTGAGCGCCAGCTACGTGATGTTGCGCCTGCCGCTGGAAGTCGCGCCGCTGTTCGACGAGTGGCTGAAGACGCATTACCCGCAACGCGCCGAGCATGTCATGAGTCTGATTCGTCAAAGTCGCGGCGGAGCCGTGTACGACAGCACGTTTGGTTCTCGAATGCGTGGCGAAGGACCGTTTGCCGACCTGCTGGCTCAACGCTATGCCTTGGCAATCAAACGACTCGGATTGAACAAACGGGGTGGATTTGCACTCGATTGCGATGCGTTTTGTCCGCCGGGAGGGCAAATGTCGCTGCTGTGACGAACTTGGTACTATCGTGCAAACCCGCGTCCCAGAGCCATCGCATTCAGTTTCGTTTAAGCTTCGGCGATTAGTCTGTAACTCGGAGTGTCATCAGCGATAGCGCTCAAGGGATTTGTTCGTGATGCCCTTCAGAGAGGGATCACATCCGGCTCTGGTCAAACAGGCATGAAGAATCCACATCAATTCGTCAGAGAGGATGAAGACATGACAGACATCGGTAAACAGCATTCGGCTACGTCGTCCAGCACATCAAGCCATTCAGACAGCGCCGACGTAGCGTTGAAACATATCGTCGATGGCTTTGTGCATTTCCGTAAAGAGGTCTTCCCCCAGCAGGAAGAGCTGTTCAAGAAGCTGGCGACCGCTCAGTCGCCACGGGCCATGTTCATCACCTGCGCCGACTCGCGCATCGTGCCCGAATTGATTACCCAAAGCTCCCCGGGCGACCTGTTCGTCACGCGTAACGTCGGCAACGTCGTACCGCCGTATGGCCAGATGAACGGCGGCGTGTCCACCGCTCTGGAATACGCAGTGGTTGCACTGGGCGTGCAGCACATCATCGTTTGCGGACACTCTGACTGCGGCGCCATGCGCGCAGTGCTCAACCCCGACAGCCTGGACAAGATGCCTACGGTAAAAGCCTGGTTGCGCCATGCCGAGGTTGCCCGCACGGTGGTCGAGCAGAACTGCAGCTGCAGCGGCGAACTGGAAACCATGCAGGTCCTGACTCAGGAAAACGTGATTTCCCAGTTGCAACACCTGCGCACCCACCCTTCGGTCGCAGCGAAAATGGCCAGCGGCCAATTGTTCATTCATGGCTGGGTCTACAGCATCGAAACCAGCGAGATCCTGGCTTATGACGCCGAGCTCGATCGTTTCATACCGCTCGACGGTACGGGACCGACGCCGATGGCTTCACCGAAAGCACGCTTTTCAGCCGACTGATCACCAGTCCGACTGACGGCAAGCCCTTCTTTATCAGCTGATGGCGGCTGCGCAGGATGCGCGTCGCCCGTCTTGCCTCGTCTGAAGAATCCCGGAGAAGCGTCATGGGTATTACAGCATTGAAAACCGCTTTACCACGGGAGCTGCTCGCTTCCGTGGTCGTGTTCCTGGTCGCCCTGCCGCTGTGCATGGGGATCGCCATTGCATCCGGCATGCCTCCGGCCAAGGGTCTGATCACCGGCATCGTGGGCGGACTGATAGTCGGCTGGATAGCCGGTTCGCCGTTGCAGGTCAGCGGTCCCGCAGCCGGTCTGGCAGTACTGGTTTTTGAAGTGGTACGCGAGCACGGCATGGCCATGCTGGGTCCTATCCTGGTACTCGCCGGATTGCTTCAGCTGCTGGCAGGTCGATTCAAGCTTGGTTGCTGGTTCCGGGTCACGGCACCTGCGGTGGTCTATGGCATGCTCGCCGGTATCGGCGTGTTGATCGTACTGTCACAGGCACACGTGATGTTCGACAGCGGTCCCAAACCCTCCGGGCTGGACAATCTGATCGCCTTCCCGTCCACACTGATCCAGGCCTTCGGGCCAGGCACCGGCATGCAGGCCGGTATGCTCGGTCTGGGCACCATGCTGATCATGTGGGGCTGGGAAAAACTCCGTCCGCAGTCTTTGCGCTTCGTACCCGGCGCACTGCTGGGCGTGGGTATCGCAACCGGTATCAGTCTGTTCATGGCCTTGCAGGTCAAGCGTGTCGAAGTGCCTGACAACCTGGCCGACGCCATCGACTGGCTTCGCCCGGCTGACCTGATGAACCTGGCCGATCCGGCCATTCTGGTGGCCGCTATCGTCGTAGCGTTCATCGCCAGTGCCGAGACGCTGCTTTCTGCGTCGGCAGTCGACCGCATGCACAGTGGCCAGCGTTCGGACTTCGACAAGGAGCTCAGCGCTCAAGGTGTGGGCAATATGCTCTGCGGCGTGCTCGGTGCATTGCCGATGACCGGCGTTATCGTACGCAGTTCGGCCAACGTCCAGGCCGGTGCCACCACGCGCTTCTCGACGATCTTCCACGGCCTGTGGCTGCTGGCGTTCGTATTGCTGCTGTCGAGCGTGCTGCAAAGCATTCCGGTCGCGAGTCTGGCCGGCGTGCTGGTCTACACCGGTCTGAAGCTGGTCGACCTGAAGGCATTTCGTGGTCTGGGCCGCTATGGCCGGATGCCGATGTTCACGTATGCGGCGACTGCTGTGGCGATCATCTTCACCGACCTGCTGACCGGTGTACTGGTCGGTTTCGGCCTGACCCTGGTGAAGCTTGCGTTCAAGGCTTCGCGTCTGAAGATCAATGTGGTCGAACTGGCGGGCGAGAAGGAATTCGAGCTGCGTCTGGTCGGTGCCGCAACCTTCCTCAAGGTACCGGCGCTGACTCAGGCACTGGGCACTATCCCACAGGGCAGCACGGTGCATGTGCCGTTGGGCAATCTGTCCTACATCGACCACTCGTGTCTGGAACTGCTGGAAGAATGGGGTCGTTCCAATGCCGCTCATGGCACCCGGTTGCTTATCGAACCGCGGGGCTTGAAGCGTCGTCTTGAAGGGCGGATCTACACCACAACGGGGATCGGCTCGGGCGCAGCCTGATAGTCGCCACCCTGTTATCACAGCTCTGGAAACATGGGAGCCGGATGGGTCTTCGCGTAGCAGCGGAGCGATATCCGGCTCCTTCCATTGCCGGCGAAGACAGTGATTCGGGCCTCTGAATCAGACCGCGGAGCGCTCCAGCTCCAGGCCGACGCCCAATTGCCGTGACAGGCTTGGCCAGCGCTGCCAGGCCGCTCCTGTTTCAGGGCTGATCAGCTTCTCGCGGTAGGCCTCGACCGAGTCCAGCGCGAAACTCTCTTCATCAAGCAACTCGTCGACGGCATGGTGAACCGCTTCGTCCAGCTGGTTGGCAAATTGCTCGCCGATCAACTGGTGGGCAATCACGCTGGCAACCGTGGTATTTGACGGTATCAGCGGCTGACCGAAATGCTTGATGTACAGGTCATTCACTTCCTCGACCAACCGGTGGGCCAGATAAGCCTCGTCCAGCAGGCTTTCCAGGCCTTCATGCCCATCCATGATGGAAGGTGGGGCCGCGAAAAAATGCTCGGCGATTTTCAGCACCGGCTTTATCTGACCTTCGATCCCGGCTTCCAGCGCGACCTCATGAGCTGCGTCCAGCAGATCGGGTACCAGATCGATGTAGGCCGTGACGAAGCGCGCCAGAACATCTTTCGCATCGACTTCCGGCAGGTGGATGGCAGGATGGAGATGTGGGAGCTTTTGTGCCAACTGTTGCAGCAAGTGGCCGGTCCGGGCCTCATGTTGATGGGCTAGTTGTATCTGCTCGCGCAATGCGGCGGTGTTCATGGCTGCTGGGACTCCTGGAGGCGTCAGGCCCCGTGGTTGGTTGATGGAAAGTCATACGTTAGCTTGCTTAACTAAACGCCTAAGACGGTTTTGCTATATGTGACTCACATTTAGATACATTGGCTATATACCGCTGCCGTGCCCGGCCATGCGGGCGCGCTGCAGCTCGCGTTTTGAATAAGCAGGCTACTCTGAAGTCGCCCGCAGCTCTTTCGACACGCTGTCCGACATAAAAAAGTGAGCCACGCATGAGCCAGCCTCTTTTGTCCAAACGGCTCGTCCTGCGTTTGACGTGCTTAATAGTGATCATGCTGATAGGTGGATTGGCATTGCCGTCGCTCTATGGCGTGCTGACCGGACATGACAATGCCCTACCGGGTGAGGACGCTTCGCGCCAGGTCGAAGTGCAGTTCACCGCCAGCAACGTTGCCGGAATGACCTGGGCGTTTTATCCACAGGCCAGCCAGATGCAGGTCCATCCCGGCACGGTCAACGAGATGATCTTCATCGCGCAGAACCCGACCGACAGACCGATGAAAGCCCAGGCCGTCCCGGGTATTTCACCCGGAAAAGCGGCTGCGTGGTTTCACAAGACCGAATGTTTCTGCTTCACGCAACAGACATTGCAGCCGGGCGAGCGCATCGAGATGCCGGTACGCTTCATCATCGACCGGGACATGCCCGACGATGTAAAACACCTGACGCTGGCCTATACGCTGTTCGATGTCACCACGCCCTAGACCTAGGCTCGGCGCGCAATATAGGCCATCATCCCCGGCCGCACGCCGATCACTACTCGCACTGACACCATGACCCGTACTCAGAAAAGCGTTTTCATTGCTGCCGCCATCGTCGCCCTGATTCTGGGTGTGATTCTCAGTCAGGTGCTGCCCGGCCGCAGCTCACAGGATCAGGCGGCGCTCAACGACGCCGGTATTGTCCTGCTCCCCAAAAGCCGCCAATTGCCGGCCCTGAGCATGACCGACCAGAACGGCGCGGCCGTGCCCCTTGATGGCTTGAAAGACCAATGGACGCTGATGTTCTTCGGCTACACCTTCTGCCCGGACATCTGCCCCACGACCCTGGCGCAGATCAAGCAGATCAGGTCCGAGCTGCCCGAAGAGACAGTCAAGCGCATGCGGGTAGTGCTGGTCAGCGTCGACCCGAACCGCGACACACCGCAGCAGCTCAAGCAATACCTGGGCTACTTCGACCCGCAGTACATCGGCCTGACGGCACCTGTCGCTGATATCCAGACACTGGCCAGTGCCGTGAGCATCCCGTTCATTCCGGCCGATACCGGTAAACCGAACTACTTCGTCGACCACAGCGGTAACCTGGCCCTGATCGGCCCGGACGGCACGCAGCGCGGCTTTATCCGCGCACCGCTGAACAACAGGAAGCTGGTGAAGCAATTGCCGGGGTTGCTGGGAAGGGATTAGGGCCTATGAGATTCCTACGGGAGTAACCGGGGCGGCGATCCGCATTGCTCACGACGACTTGGTCCAAACGCTCTATTTCCTGGAGGCTTTACCGGCCTCTTCGCGAGCAAGCTCGCTCCCACGACGCGCATGTATAACTATGAGCGCAGAGCGTGGGAGCGATAGAGCGTTCCAGAATGCAGCCCGACGCTCTGCGTCGCAAGGGACGCAGAGCGCTGGCGCGAGAACCGCAAGGTGCGATCAGATCAGAACGCCGGCAACACCGCGCCTTTGTACTTCTCGGCCAGGAAGGTTTTCACTTCCGGGCTCTGCAAGGCGGCTACCAGCTTCTTCATCGCGTCCGAGTCCTTGTTGTCCGGGCGGGCCACCAGAATGTTCGCGTAGGGCGAATCGGCACCTTCGAGGATCAGCGCGTCCTTGGTCGGGTCAAGCTTGGCGCTCAGAGCGTAGTTGGTGTTGATCAGCGCCAGATCGACCTGAGTCAGCACGCGGGGCAGCGTGGCCGCTTCCAGTTCACGGAATTTCAGGTTTTTCGGGTTATTCACCACATCCGAAGGCTTGGACAGGATGTTGCCCGGTTCCTTGAGAGTGATCAGGCCTGCCTTGGCCAGCAGCAGCAAGGCGCGGCCTTCGTTGGTGGCATCGTTGGGCAGGGCGACATTGGCATCATTGGGCAGCTCTGCCAGCGTCTTGAACTTCTCCGAGTAAGCGCCGAAAGGCTCGATGTGAACCTTGGCCACAGCCACCAGATCAGTGCCTTTGCCCTTGTTGAACTCGTCCAGGTACGGCTGGTGCTGGAAGAAGTTCGCGTCCATACGGTTCTGCGACACCTGCACGTTAGGCTGGATGTAGTCATTGAACACCTTGATGTTCAGGTCCACGCCTTCTTTGGCCAGGGTCGGTTTGACGAACTCGAGGATCTCGGCGTGCGGCACGGCAGAGGCCGCGACGGTCAGAGTTTCGTTGGCCTGCGCGGACAAGGCGGTGACAGCGGCGAATATGGCCAATAGTTTTTTCATGCAACAACTCCTTTGGGCCCGCACAGGCGGGCCAATACCAACGGATTCGATCAACGATGTGTGAAATGCGCGACCAGTCTGTCGCCGATGGTCTGCAGAATCTGCACCAGCACCAGCAACAATACGACCGTCACGAACATCACATCGTTCTGGAATCGTTGATAACCATAACGGATCGCCAGGTCGCCCAGCCCGCCAGCGCCCACGGCACCGGCCATGGCCGTGAACGACACAAGCGCAATGGCGGTCACCGTGATCGCCGCCAGAATGCCCGGCCGCGCCTCGGGCAGCAGTGCCTTGACGATGATCTGCCGAGTCGTCGCGCCCATGGCCTGCGTGGCTTCGATGATGCCGCGATCCACTTCGCGCAGTGCGGTCTCTACCAGACGCGCAAAGAACGGCGTGGCGCCTGCGATCAGCGGCGGCAAGGTGCCGAGGATGCCCAGTGACGTACCGGTAATGATCTCGGTCAACGGCATCATCACGATCAGCAGGATGATGAACGGCAGCGCGCGCAGCATGTTGACGATCACCCCGACCGTCGCATACAGCTGCTTGTGCTCCAGCAACTGACGCGGCGAGGTGAGAAACATCAGCACGCCCAGCGGCAGGCCGAGCAGGATGGTGAAACCGAGCGATACACCGAGCATGATCAGCGTGTCGCCAGTGGCCACCCAGATCTCGTACCAGTCGACATTGGAAAACAGGTTCAGAAAAGCGTCCATCAGCGCAGCACCTCCATATGAACATCAGCGGCGGTGAAGCGCGCGAAGGCAGCGTCCATGTCGCCGCCGGTGACGGCCAGCGTCAACTGCCCGTAAGGGGTGTCCTTGATGCGGTCGATACGACCGGCAAGGATGCTGTAATCGACGCCGGTTTCCCGCGCTACCGTGCCGAGCAACGGCGCGTAGGTGGCCTCGCCCTGAAACGTCAGACGCACGATACGGCCTTGAACGTGAGCGAAGTCGTCACGCTGCTCGTTTTCGTCGATCTGCTCGTCTTCCTGCACAAAGCGCCTGGTCGTGGCGTGCTGCGGATGCAGAAACACATCAGCGACCTTGCCATGCTCGACAATCACCCCGGCGTCCATGACGGCCACCTGATCGCAGACGCGACGAATCACGTCCATTTCATGGGTGATGAGCACGATGGTCAGCTTCAGCTCGCGATTGATCTCGGCCAGCAGTTGCAAGACCGACGCAGTGGTCTGCGGGTCCAGCGCGCTGGTGGCTTCATCGCACAGCAGGATTTTGGGTTTGGTGGCCAGTGCACGGGCGATGCCGACGCGCTGCTTCTGGCCGCCCGACAGTTGTGCCGGGTACTTCTTGGCGTGATCGGACAACCCGACCCGTTCCAGCAATTCGGCCACGCGCTGGTCGATCTGCTTGCGCGGCATATCGCCTGCCAGGGTCAGCGGCATGGCGACGTTGTCGGCCACGGTTCTGGACGCCAGCAGATTGAAGTGCTGGAAGATCATCCCGACCTGTTGGCGGAAGCGGCGCAGGCCGTTGGCATCGAGCGCAGTGACGTCTTCGCCATCGACCACGATCTGTCCGCCACTGGGGGTTTCCAGGCGGTTGATCAGGCGCAGCAGGGTACTTTTGCCCGCGCCGGAGTGGCCGATGATGCCGAACACCTGGCCGCTGTCGACGCGCAGGCTGGTGGGGTGCAGGGCCGGTATTTCCTTGCCTGCCACCCGATAGGTTTTGTGGACGTTATGAAACTCGATCACGGAGCGAACCTTGTGGGGCGCGTTAAAAAATCAGCGCAGTGGCTAGAGCACCACCTGCTTCGTTACCTCGGCCGGATAAAGCCGGGCGCGCATTTTAGCCTGTCCGGCCCGCTGTGCTTAGCATTTATTTACCAGCTGTCCTGCGCAACGGGCATAACACGACCGTTGGTGATCGTATGCTGAAAATAAAAGGAACGGCTGTTTTTTGCTCCGGTCACTTCATGGATACCGTGATTTCCCGCTTACGCCAGGGAAGTCGTATTCAGCGAACCCAACTCAATGATTGGGGCGAGATAAGGAGTCTCTGATGGCTAGCAAGAACGCACCACCTGTAACCGAAACGCCCAAGAGCGAAATGGCAGGTACCGACACCCTGGACCGTGGCAACACCAACGAAAAGCTGGAAAGTCTCGAGCAGTTTCGCTCGGACGCGACCCAGCAGGCCCTGCGCACCAACCACGGCGTCAAGATTTCCGATAACCAGAACACCCTGAAAGTCGGCAGCCGCGGCCCATCGCTGCTCGAAGACTTCATCATGCGTGAAAAGATCACGCACTTTGACCATGAGCGTATTCCGGAGCGTATCGTCCACGCCCGCGGTACTGCAGCACATGGTTATTTCCAGACTTACGAAGACCATGGCGCCCTGAGTAAAGCGGGCTTCCTGCGTGATCCGGGCAAGAAGACCCCGGTGTTCGTGCGTTTCTCCACCGTTCAGGGCCCACGTGGCTCGGGCGACACCGTGCGTGACGTGCGTGGCTTTGCCGTCAAGCTCTACACCGACGAAGGCAACTTCGACCTGGTGGGCAACAACATGCCGGTGTTCTTCATTCAGGACGCGATCAAGTTTCCTGACTTCGTGCACGCGGTGAAACCCGAGCCGCACAACGAAATCCCGACTGGCGGCTCGGCTCACGACACCTTCTGGGACTTCGTGTCGCTGGTGCCGGAATCCGCGCACATGGTGCTGTGGACCATGTCCGACCGTGCGATCCCGAAAAGCCTGCGCACCATGCAGGGCTTTGGCATCCACACCTTCCGCTTTATCAACACCGAAGGTAAGTCGAGCTTCGTGAAGTTCCACTGGAAGCCCAAGTTCGGCGTGTGCTCGCTGGTCTGGGACGAAGCGCAGAAGCTGGCCGGCAAGGACACCGATTTCCACCGCCGCGACCTGTGGGAGTCCATCGAGATGGGCGACTACCCGGAATGGGAACTGGGTGTACAGATCGTTGCCGAGGAAGACGAGCACAAGTTCGACTTCGACCTGCTCGATCCGACCAAGATCATCCCGGAAGAACTGGTACCGGTTACCCCACTGGGCAAGATGGTCCTGAACCGTAACCCGGACAACTATTTTGCCGAGACCGAGCAGGTTGCCTTCTGCCCGGGCCACATCGTGCCGGGTATCGATTTCTCCAACGATCCGCTGCTGCAAGGTCGCCTGTTCTCCTACACCGACACGCAGATCAGCCGTCTGGGTGGGCCGAACTTCCACGAAATCCCGATCAACCGTCCGATTGCGCCGAACCACAACGGTCAGCGTGACGCACAGCATCGCACCACTATCGACAAGGGCCGCGCGTCCTACGAGCCGAACTCGATCGATGGCGGCTGGCCGAAGGAAACCCCTGCCGGCCCGGTAGATGGCGGCTTCGAGACCTACCCTGAGCGTGTTGAAGCGCACAAGGTGCGTGAGCGCAGCGAGTCGTTCGGCGATCATTTCTCGCAGGCCACCCTGTTCTTCCAGAGCATGAGCCACCACGAGAAAGAGCACATCATCGCGGCCTACAGCTTCGAGTTGGGCAAGGTCGAGCGCGAATACATTCGTGCCCGTCAGGTCAACGAGATTCTGGCTAACATCGATATGGATCTGGCCAAGCGTGTAGCCGCCAACCTCGGCTTGCCAGCACCGGCTGCCGGTACCGTACCTGCGCGTCAGACTTCGGTAAAAGAGTCGCCGGCGCTGAGCCAGGTCAACCTGCTGTCTGGCGATATCGTTTCGCGCAAGGTTGCCATTCTCGTGGCTGACGGCGTCAACGGCAAAGCAGTCGAAGCCATGAAGGCTGCACTGACTGCCGAAGGCGCACACGCCAAGGTACTGGGCCCGACCTCCGCGCCGGTCAAGACAGCTGACGGCCAGAGCCTGCCAGTGGATGCGTCGGCTGAAGGCCTGCCTTCGGTCGCGTTCGACGCAGTCTTCGTGCCGGGAGGCGAGGCTTCGATCGAAGCGCTGAAAGGCGACGGCGTGGCATTGCACTTCATCCTCGAAGCCTACAAGCACCTCAAGGCCATCTCCTTTGCCGGGGAAGCCAAAGAGCTGCTGAGTCTGCTACGTTTGGAAGAAGATGCGGGCCTGCTGGAGGTGTCCGATAGCAAATCGTTCAAGCCGTTCTTCCACGCGATTGCTCAGCACCGTGTGTGGGATCGTGAAGTGAAAGCCAAGGCTGTTCCGGCTTGATCTGACGCTGCTTGCGTTTATCGCTCCCACGCTCCGGCGTGGGAGCGCCTTTCCGGACGCTCTCTCCCCCCGCTTATACTCCCGAACACTTGTCGTTCCTCACGCTCCGCGTGGGAATGCAGTTCTGGACGCTCTGCGTCCGCCTTGAAGGATCGACTCAGGACTTCGCTGGCGTGAGGATGATGTGCGCTTTTTCATTGCGCTCGATCTGACGACGTAATTGCAGTTCGAAATCCGGATTGGCCTTGACCACCCGCTTGGTCAGCAACGTAGCCAGCCAAGGGTAATCTTCGGTGCGCGGCACCACCATCAGCACTTCACAGTTGAACGCTACGGTATCGGCTGCGATATCGTCGAGTTGACGACGCAATGCAGGCATATCGCCGATCTTGAGCTCAACCGTCGTGCTTTCTGCTGATGGATCAATCAGCTTGGCAACCCTTCTGGCCTCGGCCGCCTTCAAATCCGCTTCGGCTTTTTCCAGCTCGGCCTTGCGCGCATGGGCGATGGCGCCGTTGACGCCACTGGTCAGCGCCGGTGCCTTGGGCATCAGGGCGCGTGCACGGCTCAGCGCAGAGGCCGCCGCGTTCATGTCGCCCTTCTGCAGGCTTATCTGACTGCGGCTCAGATAGGCTTCGGCCAGACGACGCTGAAAAGGCTCCAGACGGATGTCGGCAGGATTGGCAGCCTGCAACGCCGCCAATTGGTCCTCGGCCGTTGCCAACTCATTGCCGGCGATGTTCTGCTCAAGCTGAGCGAATGCATCAGGCTGGGCCTCGGAGGCAGGCGTCTCGACAGTGGGCGCACTCTGGCAGGCACCCAGCAGGATGGAAAATGCGACAAGCAGCAGATAGCGTGGGGCGAACGGCTTCATTCCTGCGATTCTCTAGTTTGCGCAAAAAACGAGCAAGTCTACACCGCTCGCCTGGGTAGAACAAAGCTGAGCAAGAACAACGCCGCAGCCGATACCACTATAGACGGTCCGGCAGGGGTGTCCTTGAACCAGGACAATGATAGCCCGGCACACACGGCTATCACGCCCAACAGGCTCGCGCCCAGCGCCATTTGCTCCGGCGAACGGGCGTGACGCTGTGCCGCAGCTGCCGGGATGATCAACAGCGACGTAATCAGCAGAACACCGACGATTTTCATCGCAACCGCGATCACCACGGCGATCAGCAGCATCAAGGTCATGCGCAGTGTAGCAACCGGCAGGCCTTCGACCCGCGCCAGTTCTTCATGCACGGTCATTGCCAGCAGTGGGCGCCACAGCGCGACGATCAGCACCAGCACCAACGTGCTGCCGCCCAGAATCCAGCCCAGATCAGCCGGGCTGATGGCCAGCAGATCGCCGAACAGGTAGGCCATCAGGTCGATGCGCACTTCGTGCATGAAACTGAGCACCACCAGCCCCAGCGACAAAGTGCTTGGCGCGAGAATCCCCAGCAGCGTGTCCGACGCCAGCGGTTGGCGCTGTTGCAACGTGACCAGCAACACCGCCAGCAGCAGGCAGCCGACCGTCACCGCGATGGTCGGGCTGATATCCAGCAGGAAGCCCAGCGCGACGCCGAGCAGCGCGGCGTGGGAAAGTGTGTCGCCGAAATACGCCATGCGCCGCCAGACCACGAATGATCCCAGCGGGCCAGCGACCACGGCCAGCGCAACGCCTGCGAGCAAGGCATACAGTAGAAAATCAGCCATGCTTGCAGCTGTCTCCGTGAACGTGAGTGTGAGAGGTCGCAGCGTCATTCACCACCGCGCCATGCAGATCGTGGGCGTGATCGTGATGGTGGTGATAGATCGCCAGGCTCTGTGCGTTCTTGCCGAACAGTTCGACGAACGCCGGGTCATGGCTGACCTGCTCGGGATGCCCGGAACAGCAGACATGGCGATTCAGGCACACCACCTGATCGGTGGTGCTCATGACCAGATGCAGATCGTGGGAAACCATCAGCACGCCGCACTGGTGGCGGTCGCGCAGCCGGGTAATCAGGCTGTACAGCTCGGCCTGTCCCGCTACATCGACCCCCTGCACCGGTTCGTCGAGGACCAGCAACTCAGGCTTGCGCAGCAACGCACGCGCCAGCAGAACACGCTGCATCTCGCCACCGGAAATGCCCTGAATCGGGCTGTCGATGACTTTCCCGGCGCCGACTTCTTCCAGCGCCGACGCTGCGGCCGTGCGATCCACACCGGGAACCAGACGCAGGAAACGCAGCACCGACAGCGGCAGCGTCTGGTCCACATGCAGCTTTTGCGGCATGTAGCCGACACGCAGTTTCGGCTTGCGCCAGACGGTCCCGTAGTCAGGCTTGAGCAGCCCCAGCACCGCACGCACCAGCGTGGTCTTGCCGGCACCGTTGGGGCCGATCAGGGTGACGATCTCGCCGGGTTTGACGCTCAACTGGATGTCATCCAGGACGTTTTGTCCGGAAAGCGTAACGGCAACCTTGTCCAGACGTATCAATGCATCCGACATCAGGCGGCCTTGCAGCCAGCGCATACGCCGACGATCTCGACCGTCTGGCCTTCGACCGCGAAGCCGACGCCTGCGGCGGCATCGACCACGGCATTGCTGATGGCCGGGTGCTGCAGCTCGATCGCCGCATGACACAGGCGGCAGATCAGGAACTGGCCCTGATGCGCATGAGTGGGGTGGTTACAGCCCGTGAAGGCGTTGAGCGAGGCAATCCGGTGCACCAGACCGTTTTCCAGGAGGAAATCCAGCGCACGGTAAACCGTTGGCGGGGCCGCACGGCGACCGTCTTCATCACTCAGCACCGCAAGGATGTCGTAGGCACCCAGCGGCTTGTGGCTTTGCCAGACCAGTTCCAGCACACGACGGCGCAAGGTGGTCAGGCGCAGACCCTGTTTGGCGCATAGCGCATCGGCTTCGGCGAGGGCCGAATGCACGCAGTGAGAGTGGTCATGGGGGCGACTGGCCAGGGGAGTATTGGGCATGAGCAGCGACGATATTGGCTAGAGACGTTATTATGTTACCCGTTCCTGGCTGATATGAGTGATTCGAGTGCGCCGTCTTTTAAATCTTGCTGCTGTTTTCTGGGTCAGCCTGCTGATCATCGTCCCTGCTCAGGCCGAGGTCCGAGTGCTGACCAGTATCAAGCCTCTGCAGCTGATTGCGGCGGCTGTACAGGATGGCGTCGGTACACCGGAAGTGCTTCTGCCACCGGGCGCCTCACCGCATAACTACGCGCTGCGCCCGTCCGACGTACGGCGTGTACAGGAAGTCGAGTTGCTCTACTGGATCGGCCCGGACATGGAAACCTTCCTGCCGCGCGTCATTCAGGGCCGCAAACTGCCTGCGGTTGCCGTACAGACACTGCCGGGCATGCACTTGCGGCACTTTGGCGAAGACAACGCCTCGCATGATGACCACGAGCATGATCACGACAACGACGCAGACGAACATGACCACGACCACCGCCCCGGCAGTCTCGATTCGCACCTGTGGCTGTCGACCGTCAACGCGCGGGTGATCGCCGCAAAAATGGCCACTGACCTGAGCGCTGCCGACCCCGCCAACGCAGCCCGCTACGCCAGCAACGCCGAGGCGTTCAGCAAACGTCTGGATACGCTGGACGCCCGTATCAAGCAGCGTGTCAGCACAGTGGCAGGCAAGCCTTACTTCGTATTCCACGAAGCCTTCGATTATTTCGAAGAGGCCTATGGGCTCAAGCATGCCGGGGTATTCGCCATCGCCGCCGAGATCCAGCCCGGCGCCCAGCACGTCGCCGCCATGCGCGAACGCCTGAAAGCTGCAGGCAAGACCTGCGTATTCAGCGAACCGCCCCTGCGCCCGCGCCTGGCCGAAACCCTGAGCGCCGGCCTGCCGGTCAAACTGGCCGAACTGGATGCACTGGGCGGCTACACCCCGGCCACCGCGCAGGGTTACGAGCAAGTCTTGCAGAAGCTGGCTGATGATTTGGCGGGTTGCCTGAGCAGTCTCTGACTGCCACCGCCCACATAGCAGCACTGCTGTGTGACGCGGAGCGTCACGAACTGCATTCCCACGCTGGAGCGTGAGGAACGATAGTCGTCAGGGATAACACTATCGTGCCCATGCTCCGCGTGGGCATGCCGGTATGGACGCTCCGCGTCCTCTTGCGACGCAGAGCGTCACCAACTGCATTCCCACGCGGAGCATGGGAACGATAGTCAACTGTCCAACTTTTTGGGATCAGCTCAGAGCGTTGGGACGACAATCGACTCGCGGAGACAGGTCTGGTCTCAGAGCGCAAACGGCAACGCAATATGCGCTTCCTGGCGCTCGGCCAGGCGGCGCTCGAACTCCGCAGGATCATGAATCAGCACATCCTGACCGGCGAAGGTTTCAGCGGCGATCAAACGTGACAGCCAGAAACGCACACAAGCGATACGCAACATGGTCGCCCAGAGCTTCGACTCCGCAGCCGTGAACGGTCGCAAGCCTGCATAGGCCCCCAGCAAGGCGCGCGCGCGGACAGCATCGAGCTGACCGTTTTCGCGGGAACACCAGTCGTTGAGGGTAATCGCCAGGTCGTACAACATCGGACCCGAGCAGGCATTGTAGAAATCGATCAACCCGGTCAGGTGCGTCCCTTCGAACAGTACGTTGTCGCGGAACAGATCGGCATGCAGATTGGCGCGCGGCAGCGCCATGATCTGCGGTTTGCACGCCTCGATCTCCTGAAGGCTCTTTTCAAGCAGCGCTCGCTGAGTCTCGCCCAAGTGCGACAGAAAATTGCGCCCCTCGCTCAGCATCCAGTCCAGACCGCGATCAGTCTTGCGCTCGACGATCTGCCCGCGGGTCGCCAGATGCAGGTTGGCCAGCAACTCGCCAATCTGTACACAGTGCTGGGTGTTCGGCTCGCTGATGTGCTTGCCTGGCAGACGCGGCTGCAAAAGCGCCGGTTTGTCTGCCAGCTCGCGCAGCGCCTGACCGTCGGTGGTGCGCAGCGCATAAGGCACCGGCAGATCGGCCTCATGCAGCACGTCGAGCAGTTCGATGAAGAACGGCATTTCCTGAACCGGACCGCGCTCGACCAAAGTCAGCACGAACTCGCCCTGCTCCAGACTGATGAAGTAATTGGTGTTTTCACTACCGGCAGCGATGCCCTGATAGTCAAGCAGACGGCCGAGCCCGTAAGGGGCGAGAAATGTTTCCAGCTCGGGCCGAGCCAGTGGGGTAAAAACGGACATATCAGGACTGCCAACGATTGAAGTGAATGTAGGGTGCTACCAGCTGAATATTTCCCACTGCGGGATCAGCATGTCCGGTTGGTCCGAACGAATGAAATTGGGGCTTGTACCATCGGCGCGCACCAGAAAATAGGGTTTGCCGTGTTTCGGGGTGATTTTAACCGCATACAGAAAGCCATTCTGGCGGTATTCCTGAATGGTTCTGTCACCGTCAGTGCGAATAGTAACGTCCGGCGCCGCTGAAGGTGGATCTTCTGCTGCAACAGCGAGCAAAGGGCAAAATGCCAACAGGCCGGTCAATATCAGTCGATTTACCTTGCACATGATAACCTTGTCCCTTTGTCGTCAATGGTCCGCGCATTCTAGCGCCGACCCCGCCGAAAAGGTTGATTCTGCTCATGACCCAAGCGCCACTCGTCCTGGTAGACGGTTCCTCCTACCTCTACCGCGCCTTCCACGCACTGCCACCACTGGCCACCTCCAAAGGATTGCCGACCGGTGCCGTCAAGGGCGTGCTCAACATGCTCAAAAGCCTGCGGCGCCAGTACCCGGACAGCCCGCTCGCCGTGGTGTTCGACGCCAAGGGCGGGACGTTCCGTGATGCGCTGTACAACGACTACAAAGCCAACCGGCCGAGCATGCCGGACGATCTGCGCGTGCAGGTCGATCTGCTGCATGCCTGCGTCAAAGGCATGGGCTACCCGTTTCTGTGCGTCGAAGGCGTCGAAGCCGATGACGTGATCGGCACGCTGGCACGCAGCAGCGCGGCGGCCGATCGTCCAGTGGTGATCTCCACCGGCGACAAGGACATGGCGCAACTGGTCGACGGCCACATTACCCTGGTCAACACCATGACCGGCAGCGTGCTGGATGTGGCGGGCGTGAAAGAGAAATTCGGCGTCGGTCCGGAGCACATCATCGATTACCTGGCGCTGATGGGCGACAAGGTCGACAACATTCCCGGCGTGCCCGGCGTTGGCGAGAAAACCGCGGTCGGTCTGCTGGTTGGCATCGGCGGTGGCATCAAGGAGCTTTACGAGAACCTCGACAAGGTCGCTTCCCTGCCGATCCGTGGCGCCAAGACCCTGGCCGCCAAACTCGAAGAACATCGTGAGATGGCCTTTTTGTCTTACGAACTGGCGACCATCAAGATCGACGTCCCGCTGGACATCGAGCTGGATCAATTGCATTGCGGCGAGCCTGACCGTGACACATTGATGGAGCTGTACGCCGAGCTGGAATTCAAGAGCTGGATCGAAGACCTGCAACGCGACGCCAAGCGCGCCGGCCAGGAGCTGACCGTCGAAGAGCCGACCGCCGAAGCCAGGGAAGCCGCCTATGAAGTCATTCTTGAACAGGGCCAGTTCGATGCCTGGCTGAAGAAGCTGCAGGCCGCGCCGCTGTTTGCCTTCGTCACCCAGAGCAACGGCACTGATGCCCAGCGTGCGCAACTGGTCGGCCTGTCCTTCGCCATTCAGACCCACGAAGCCGCTTACATTCCGCTGACCCACTCCTACATGGGCGTGCCGCAGCAACTGGACCGCGACACGGTGCTCAAGGCGCTCAAGCCGCTGCTGGAAGACCCGGACAAAATCAAGGTCGGCCAGCACGCCAAGTTCGCCATCAACCTGCTTGCCAATTGCGCGATCGACGGCGATCAGGCTCAAGGCATCGACCTGCAGGGCGTGCGCTTCGACACCATTCTGGAATCCTACGTACTGGACTCCACCGCCACCCGCCACGACCGCGACAGCCTGGTGGCCAAGTACCTGACGCACACGCCGATCAATTTCCAGGAGATTGCCGGCAAAGGCGCCAAACAGCTGAGCTTTGACCAGATTGCCCTGGAACAGGCTGGCAATTACGCCGCCGAAGAAGCGGACCTGACCCTGCGCCTGCATGAAGTCTTCGACGCGCGGCTGGCCGCGATTCCGACCCTGCAGCCGGTATTGAACGATATCGAGATGCCGCTGGTGCCTGTCCTGGCGCGTATCGAGCGCCAGGGCGCGCTGGTCGATGCCAACCTGCTGGGCATCCAGAGTGTCGAACTGGGCGACAAGATGACCGCGCTGGAGCGCGAAGCCTTCGCCATTGCCGGCGAAGAGTTCAACCTCGGCTCGCCCAAGCAGCTGGGCGTGATTCTCTACGAAAAACTCGGCATGCCGATTCTCAGCAAGACCGCCACCGGCCAGGCATCGACTGCCGAAGCCGTGCTTGCCGAACTCGCGGAGCAGGATTTCCCGCTGCCCAAGGTGCTGATGCAATACCGCTCGATGAGCAAGCTCAAGAGCACCTACACCGACCGCCTGCCGGAGCAGATCAACCCGCGCACCGGACGTATTCACACCTCCTATCATCAGGCGGTGGCCGTTACCGGGCGCTTGTCCTCCAGCGATCCGAACCTGCAGAACATCCCGATTCGTACCGCTGAAGGGCGGCGCATCCGTCAGGCATTCGTGGCGCCGAAGGGCTACAAGCTGCTGGCCGCCGACTATTCGCAGATCGAACTGCGCATCATGGCGCATCTGGCCCAGGACGAAGGCTTGCTGCATGCATTCCGCAATGACCTGGACGTTCACCGCGCCACGGCGGCGGAAGTCTTCGGCGTCGAGCTGGAAAACGTCACCACTGACATGCGTCGCAGCGCCAAGGCGATCAACTTCGGCCTGATCTACGGCATGAGCGCGTTCGGCCTGGCCAAGCAGATTGGCGTGGACCGCAAGCAGTCACAGGCGTACGTCGACCGCTACTTCGCCCGCTACCCCGGCGTGCTGAACTACATGGAACGCACCCGCGCCCAGGCTGCCGAGCAAGGTTTCGTCGAGACCATCTTCGGTCGTCGCCTGTACCTGCCGGACATCAACGCCAAGAACCAGTCCCTGCGCAAAGGCGCGGAACGCATGGCGATCAACGCGCCGATGCAGGGCACCGCTGCGGATATCATCAAGAAAGCCATGGTGGCGGTGAACGGCTGGCTGGACGAGTCCGGCCTGGATGCACGGGTAATCCTGCAGGTACACGATGAACTGGTGCTTGAAGTGCGCGAGGACCTGGTCGATCAGATCAGTGAACAGATCCGTCCGCACATGAGCGGCGCAGCAGAATTGGCCGTGCCGTTGCTGGTAGAAGTGGGGGTTGGCAACAATTGGGACGAGGCTCACTGAGCCTGAAATGGCGAACCTGTACGCAGGTTCGTCAAATATTGTAGGAAATGTGAACTTTTCTTCACTGCTGGAACTTAACCGTTTGGACAGGAGTCAGACGTGTCGATTGGTTGAAAAATCGATCGTGCTCCTAGTTGTGTTAAGTGTTGGCAGTTATCCAGATCCCACCCTAAGGTCTGGACCTTAAGCCCCGGAACTTCCCCCTCCCCATGCGAAGTCCGGGGTCTTTTTTGCCTGCGATTTACTCCGCAGGTGCCTTGTCTTCCAGTTCCATCCAGTCGGCCAGCACGGTGTAGGCCTCTTCCAGCCCCATGCGCTTGGGGGCCGAGAACAACTGGATGCTCACTGCATCGCCCCAGCCTTTGCGAATCTCGGCCTGAACCTTGAGCAGCGTGTTCTTGGCCGCGCCGTAGGTCAGCTTGTCGGCCTTGGTCAACAGAATGTGCATCGGCATGTTGCTGGCGATGGCCCAGTCCAGCATCAACACGTCGAAGTCGGTCATTGGATGACGGATATCCATCATCAGGATCAGCCCCTTCAGGCTTTCGCGGCTGCCCAGATAGGCTTCCAGGTGACGCTGCCAGTGCAGTTTGAGCGGGATGGGCACCTTGGCGTAGCCATAACCGGGCAGGTCGACCAGACGCCGATCTTCGTCCAGACCGAAAAAGTTCAGCAACTGGGTACGCCCCGGGGTCTTCGATGTACGCGCCAGGCTGGCGTGGGTCAGGGTGTTCAGCGCGCTCGATTTGCCCGCGTTGGAGCGACCGGCAAATGCGACCTCAAAACCTTCGTCGTCGGGGCATTGGTCGACCTTGGCGGCGCTGAGCATGAACGTGGCCTGTTGGCACAGACCGAGGATGGGGTTTTTGAGTTGCATGTGATTTCCGGTGAAGACCTGCCTGCAAGGGGTGCGGCAGGAGGTGTCGGTTTCGTTTGGATGCGTGCGCATATAATGACACACCTGTCCCCCGGCCCACACTCACACCGTATCAGCCCGCCCTGACGGACGTGCTGGAACATTCAGACATGACCTGCTTCACTGCTTATGCAAAAAGGCCGTCCTCGGTCGCCCATTTTTACAACCTCAGCGTTACACTAACGAACTCAGGCTTTCGCGTCCGGTCGAAACACCGTCGCTTGAAGGCGATTCAATCTGCTCAGGAGTAAAGCATGCGTAATCTGATCATCAGCGCCGCTCTGGTTGCCGCCAGTCTGTTCGGTATGTCCGCCCAGGCCGCCACGCCCATCGAGGCCGGCAAGCAATACGTCGAGCTGGCAAGCGCTGTGCCTGTTGCCGAGCCAGGCAAGATCGAAGTCGTCGAGCTGTTCTGGTATGGCTGCCCGCATTGCTACGCATTCGAGCCAACCATCAATCCGTGGGTTGAAAAACTGCCGTCCGACGTGAAGTTCGTACGCATCCCTGCCATGTTCGGCGGCCCTTGGGACGCTCACGGCCAGCTGTTCATCACCCTGGACACCATGGGCGTCGAACACAAGGTTCACGCAGCCGTATTCGAAGCCATCCAGAAAGGCGGCAAGCGTCTGACCGACAAGAATGACATGGCTGATTTCGTCGCCACACAGGGCGTGAACAAGGAAGACTTCCTGAAGACGTTCGACTCTTTCGCAGTCAAGGGCAAGATCGCCCAGTACAAGGAACTGGCCAAGAAGTACGAAGTGACCGGCGTTCCGACCATGATCGTCAATGGCAAGTACCGCTTTGACCTGGGTTCTGCCGGTGGTCCGGAAAAGACCCTGGAAGTTGCCGACCAGTTGATTGCCAAAGAGCGAGCGGCTGCCGCAGCCGCCAAGTAAGCGCACATCATGCGCCGCTGGGGCAAAGGCAGTACCCGTATCGTTGGCCTGCATGATCCGCAGGTCAACGAACATCATCTGCTGCAAAACGGCCTGCCGCAAGACGGCAGGCTGCGTTTGCTCAGTTTCAATATCCAGGTGGGTATCAGTACCCAGCGCTACCATCATTACCTGACGCGCAGCTGGCAGCACTTGCTGCCGCATGGCGGCAGGGCTGGCAACCTGCAGAAGATCGGCGACCTGATCAACGATTTCGATCTGGTGGCACTTCAGGAAGTCGACGGTGGCAGCATGCGCTCCGGCTTCGTCAATCAGGTCGAGCATCTCGCCCAGTTGGGTGGCTTTCCGTACTGGTATCAACAACTCAATCGCAATCTCGGGCGCCTGGCGCAGCACAGCAACGGTGTATTGAGCCGTCTGCGCCCGACCAAGATCGAGGATCACCCGCTGCCAGGCCCGGCCGGGCGCGGGGCGATTCTCGTGCGTTTCGGTGAAGGCGAGGATGCCCTGGTCGTGGTCATGATGCACCTGGCGCTGGGGACCCGAACCCGAACCCGGCAGCTGGCGTACATTCGCGAACTGATCGGCGGTTATCGCCATCAGGTGCTGATGGGCGACATGAACACCCACGCCAATGACCTGCTGGAACACTCGCCGCTAAGGGATCTGGGCCTTTTGGCGCCGCAGATAGAAGCGACCTTTCCGAGCTGGCGGCCACAACGCTGCCTCGATCACATTTTGCTCAGCCCGACCCTGACGCTCGAGCGCGTGCAGGTACTGGCGCAACCCATTTCCGATCACCTGCCTGTCGCTGTCGAGATTCGCCTGCCAGACTCATTGCGTGGGGACTCACTGCCTGTGCCCTCTGGTGGAAGCCTTGCATGAGCGACGACGCGGAGCGTTGGAAAGAGAAATACCTCAAAGGGATCGAGCAACAGGACACGCTCGAAAAGCGCTGGGATGCGCGGCTCGATTTGTTGCGACGCGGTCTGGTGCGCAGCAGTCTGGCGGCAGAAGGCTCTGACCGCGCCGTCGATGAATGCATGAAGGAAATGCGCGAAATCGTCCGCAAGGACGATATGGACGCGGGCCTGGCAGCCCTGATCCCGCGCCTCGAAAAAGCCGTACTGGACTCTGAACAACGCCGTGAAGTCAGGGCCGCGCAAATCAGCTCGGCGCTGACCGCACTGGTTGCACAGCTGCAGTCACTGCCGCTGCCACGCGACGTACGCAAGCCGCTCAAGCGCTTTGCCAAGGAGCTTGAAGAGCGCGCCTCCCAGGCCCGTGAGCTGCCCCTGCTGCTTGGCGAGTTGAGCAATTTGCAGGGCCAGGCCCTGACCCAGATTGAAAAACCTGAAGAAGGTCCCCGTCAGGGGCTGCTGCAACGCCTGTTCGGTTCGCGCGAGGGTCACGGCCACGAGCCTCATCCTGAGGCGGCTCATCCCGAAGACGCCGCCTCCTCGGCGCCGGAATCGCATGAACCCGACGTCGCGCCGCAAGCAGCGAATACTTACGCCCCGCCAGACGCGTCTCCTGTCGAAGCCGAGGCCGTTGATTCCACTGCCGCAGCCGCCGTTGCCGCAGACAGCACGCCGCCAACGCCGGCCCCGGAAACCGATGCGCCTGCCGCAGTGATACCCGCCGTTGCGACGCCTGAAGAACCTGCGCCATCGACCACCGCTGCGGACATTGCTCCAGCACCAACAGAGGCCGTCGCCGAACCTGCACCGATCACTGTCGAACCCATCGATTTCGCGGATCTCCTGGCGCCTGTCCCATCAGTGCCCTACCAGCAGCGACCCGCGCCAATCGACGTGCCAGTTGAAGAACCCGACGCAGAGGCCGAGCAGCAGCCCGAGTCGGCAGAAGGCGAAGAAGGTTACGCGCTACCCTCCTCACCAGAGCCCAGCTATAGCTCGGTGGCGGCACACATTGAACAGACCCTGCTGGGCCTGCTGGACGACCTGACCCTGTCAGAGCACTTTCGCCCGCAGGTCGAGGACATGCAGTTACGCTTGAAACATGGGCTTAACTGGTACGAATTGCTGCCGATCCTCGACGATCTGGCAGTGTTGATGCTGGCGATCAACAACGGCGGCCAACAGGAGTTCGGCACTTACCTCAAGCAGCTCAATGAACGGCTCGAATCGTTTCAGAGCCACCTGCAGGCCGCCAGTGAAGATCACGCCGAGGACCAGTCCACCGCGCGCGACCTGAACGAACAGTTGCGCGAACAGGTGGGCGGCCTGCAAAGCAGTGTTCAGGACGCCTCCGATCTGCCCAGCCTCAAGCGGGTGCTCGACAATCGGCTTGAGGCCCTGCTCGGCACCATGGATCACTACCAGCTCAAGCGCGATGCCCGCGAGCGCGAAGTGGCCTCGCGCCTGCAAGGTCTGGCGGCCCGCGTCGCGAGCATGGAGCAGGAGGCCCTGGGTTTCAGGACTCACTTGGAGGAACAGCGTCAAAAGGCCCTGATCGACCCGCTTACCGGACTGCCCAATCGTGCCGCCTGGGGCGAGCGCCTTGAACGGGAGATGGCCCGCTGGCACGAAGAAAAAAACAGCCTGCTGGTGTGCATTCTGGACCTGGACCATTTCAAACGCATCAACGATGGCTACGGGCACCTGGCTGGCGACAAGGTATTGAAGATCGTCGCCAATGTCCTCAGCAAACGCCTGCGCGCCGATGACTTCATGGCACGGTTTGGCGGCGAAGAATTTGTCATGCTGCTGCCTGCGACACCTCCTGCCACCGGGCTGAAACTGCTCGATGAACTGCGCGCCGCCGTCGAGTCATGCCCTTTCCACTTCAAGGGCGAACGAGTCACCATCACTGTATCCATCGGCATGACGGCCTTTCGTCCGTCAGAGCGGAGCGACACCGCCATCAAACGTGCCGACCAGGCGCTTTACAAGGCCAAGGAGAACGGTCGCAACCGCATCGAACAGGGCTGACTGAAACATTTTGACCTGAACAAATGGCTGGTGCCCCATGCTATTTGTATACATTTTGTTATGATGTTTCATTTCCTGCCGACGCTGCCGACCTCATGAAGCTGTATTTATCCGCCTTTCTCATGCTCCTCCTCACTGCCTGTGCCAGCGGCCCAAGGCTGGACACCAGCCATCCTTCGGTAAATTTCGATGGCCGTGCTCAGTACGTGGTGATGCATTACACCTCGACGTCGCTGGAACACTCGCTGCAATTACTGACGCATGGCGAGGTCAGCGCCCACTACCTGATCGGTGACGACAGCAAAGCCACCATCTACAAGCTGGTCGATGAAAGCGCGCGTGCCTGGCATGCCGGCGAAAGCGAGTGGGAAGGCCGCACCTGGCTCAACTCCAGCTCGATCGGCATCGAGATCGTCAATCCGGGTTTCAAGGAAACGCCGACAGGGCGCCTGTGGTATCCGTATACCGAAGCGCAGACCCAGTCGATCATTGTCCTGCTCAAGGACATCGTCAAACGCAACAGGATCGACCCGAAACACATCATCGGTCATAGCGACATCGCCCCATTGCGCAAGCAGGACCCGGGGCCATTGTTCCCGTGGAAACGCCTCGCTGCCGAAGGTCTGGGCAACTGGCCGGATGAACGCCAGGTTGCCCAGCGTCAGGCACTGCTGGCAACTAACCTGCCGAGCATCACCTGGTTCCAGCAGCAGTTGGCGCGCCTGGGCTACAGCACCCCGCAGACCGGTGAGCTGGATGTCGCGACACGTCAGGTACTGGCCGCCTTCCAGATGCACTATCGCCCGGCACGCTTCGACGGCGAGCCGGACGCACAGAGCGCGGCCATCCTGGAGGTGCTCAATCACTCGAATTGAAACGTGTGAAGGCTGATACTCAGTCAACCGATGAGGGCCTGGTGCTCAAGCCCTCAGAGCGGTAACGCCATATAGAACTGCGTGCCCTGCCCCGGCCGTGAATAAACGCCCATGCGTCCGCCGTGCAGCTGGACAATCTCCTTGCACAGCGCCAGCCCGAGCCCGGCACCGCCTTTCTTGCGGCCGACCTGGACGAAGGGCTCGAAGATCCGCCCCTGCTGCCCATAGGCAATGCCCTCGCCGTTGTCTTCGACACTGATGATCGCCCGCTCGCCGTGGCGCCTGGCCTGCAAGCGAATCAGGCCGTTCGGCGGCGTGTGCCGCAACGCGTTGTCCAGCAGATTGTCCAGTACCCGCTCCAGCTGAGACTGATCGGCATGCAGGCGCGGCATCGGCTCCTGCATATCCAGCATCAGCACAATATCCTGCTCTTGGGCCTGATCCTCGAAGCGCGCCTTGGCTTCCTGCAGCAACGTTTCGATGGAGCACGGCGCGAGTTTGAGCTTCTGCAGACCGTTCTGGTAACGCGAGAAATTCAGCAGGTCATTGATGAGCTGCATCAGGCGCTGCATTTCTTCGGTGACGGTATTGAGCAGATCCGCCTCGCGGGACTCGGGAGCGAAATGCAAACGCTCCTGAAGAAGGCCGAACGCCATGTGCATGCCCGTGACCGGGGTGCGCAACTCATGCGAGGCGCGCAGGACGAACTCGCTGCGTACCCGCTCGAAAGCACGCTGCTCGGTCACGTCGTGCAGCACCATCACCGCACCCAGGATGTGGCCCTTGGTGTGGCTGACCGGTGTCATGCTGTAGGTCAGCAGTCGCGACTCGCCGTCGATTTCGATGGCCAGGTCTTCCGGCGCGCGCTCCAGCGTTCCGCCCCGCAGCACCAGATGCAATTGCTCATCCAGCTCGGGACGGCCCAACGCCTCACCGAGACTGTGCCCGAGGCGACTCTCGTCCCATCCGAGCTGACGCTGCGCAACAGGGTTGAGGTGCTCCAGGTGGCCTTGCCGATCGATCATCAGCAGACCATCGTCAATACTGTCGAGGACCGCCTGCAGGCGCTGCTGGCCCGCCAGAAGCTCATCGACGTTGGTCGCCTGATGCTGACGCAGGGCTTCGGCCATGATGCCGAAGCGCCGGGTCAGCAGGTTCATTTCGGCAGCCGAGGAAATGGGCAGCGTGACCTCGTAATCACCCTCGCCAATGCGATCGGCGGCCTTGGCCAGCGCCTCGATCGGCGCACCGAAACGGCGGGCGATGCCGTGCGCGGTGACAAAACCGATGCACAGCACCGCCAGCCCGACCAGGCCCAGCAAGCCGGCGATCCACAATGCTCGATCCCTGGAATTGATCTCGGCGTTGCTGATGTTCTCCAACGCCTTGCGATGCACATCCATCAGACCGTTACGCAGCGTGTCGAAACTTTCGCTCAATTGCGAGTTGCCGCGTATGCCTCGCGGATCATTGCCGTATTGCTGCCAGGTGGCGATGAATCGCTGATAATCGCCTCGGGTCTTTTCAAAACCGTTGCGCACATTTTGCTGGGTGTCCTGCGCCGATCCTTCCTCCAGCAGCTCTTCAAACTGCTTCTGCATTCTTTGCAGCTCAGGCTCATTGCGACTGGAACCGGTCATCAACACCAACTGATCGCCCATGTTCTGGCGCAGCTTCAAGCCCAGATCGAGGATGGCGAAGTTATGCTGAATCAGTGATTCCTGAGTACGAGCCATCTGCATGACACTGACGAGCCCCAGCAGCAATCCAAGCAAAGCGACCGTGATAAGCGCCGAAATGCTCAGAAAGAGGCGGGTGCGCAACTTCATGGCCAGCTTCATTTGAGGTATTTCATAGGTTGTACTGTTTTCGTTTGCGGTAAAGCGTCGAAGCATCGATACCCAGCGTCTTGGCGGCCTGATCAAGGGTTTCACTGGTTGCCAGTACGGCCCCGATGTGTGCCTTTTCAAGCTCGTCCAGACTCAAGGCTGCCCCCACCCGCGGTGCGTTGTTGGTCGGTTGCTCAGCCATGCCCAGATGACTGACCTCTACGCGCTCCTGTGGACAGATGATGCTGGCACGCTCGATCACGTTGCGCAGCTCACGAATGTTGCCCGGCCAGCGGTAATTGAGCAGCGCCGCGCGGGCCTCCTCGCTGAAGCCGCGAGCCGGACGAGCGTACTCCTTGACGAAGCGCGCCAGAAAGCGATCCGCCAGGGTCAGAATGTCTTCGCTGCGCTCACGCAGGGCGGGCAGATTCAGGGTGATCACGTTCAGGCGGTACAGCAGATCCTCACGGAAACGTCCGCTGCGCACCATGTCCTCAAGGTTGAGGTTGGTGGCGGCCAGGATGCGCACGTCGGCACGTCGAGTCACCGGGTCGCCGACGCGCTCGTATTCCTTGTCCTGAATGAAGCGCAGCAGCTTGGGCTGCAGCGTCAGCGGGAAGTCACCGATTTCGTCGAGGAACAGGGTGCCGCCATCGGCCTGATTGACGCGACCCAGCGTGCTTTCGCTGGCACCGGTAAAGGCACCGCGGCTGTGGCCGAACAGCTCGCTTTCCATCAGTTCTGCGGTCAGCGACGGGCAGTTGATCGTGACGCAGGACTTCTTGGCCCGCTTGCTCCAGCCATGAATCGCCCTGGCCAGCTCGCCCTTACCGGTACCCGACTCACCCAGAATCAGGATGTTGGCATCGGTTACAGCAACCTGACGGGCCGTTTCCAGAATGGCCATCATCGAAGGGCTGTGGGAATCCAGACCATCCTTGGGCTTGCGAACCTCGCCTTCCAGTGCTTCAAGACGTGCAGACAGTTGCCTGACTTCAAGCTGCTTGGCCGTCGCAAGACGCAACTGGTCAGGACTGCACGGCTTGACCAGATAATCGGCTGCGCCAGCCTGAATGGCATCCACAGCCGTGTCCACCGCCGAATGGGCAGTCACGATCACCACACGCATCCACGGCGCCTGAATCCGCATCTGCGCCAGCACATCCAGGCCGTTGTCTTCGCCCAGACGCAAATCGAGAAAGCACAGATCGAATACTTGACGCTGCATGAGCGTGTCGGCCTGGGCTGCGCTGTTGGCAGTGGCGACACTGTAGCCTTCGTCTTCCAGACAGTACCGGAAAGTGCGGAGGATGGCGGACTCGTCGTCCACAAGCAGAATACGGCCCTGATTCTCAGTGGCTGCTTCCATTTTTCCTACGCTCCTTAATGAATTGTCTCAGTTAGTCTCGGAATCATCGGGCAAGTTGCATGGTCAATTCTGATTGATTCTTCGGCATGCATGGTAGCTTTCTGATCAGCTAATGGCGAACAGCCTGATTAATCCGCGTTTATGCCGTTAAAACCGTCTATTCGGAGACGGAATCTCACCGCAAAAGGAACGCTTCTATGTTTTCACTGAAAAAGATTGCTCTGATCACGGCCGCCGCTGCGCTGCTGGGCAGCGGCCCGGTACTCGCCCAGCCTGACCTGCCTACTCAGCTCACCGAGGCGCGTCAGGAAGGTTCGATCTGGACAGCTTTCGCGCTGAACAAGCATCTGAGCCCGTTCAAGATCGATGTGGGTGTCGAACAAGGCACTGCGACGCTCAAGGGCAAGGTTGAAAACGAGGTGGACCGCGAACTGGCCGAGCGCATCGCGCTGGATACCAAAGGCATCGAAAAGGTCGACAATCAGCTGGAGGTGGACCCTTCTGTCGCCAGCGAGCCTGGAACCCGAACCAACATGGCTCAGCGGTTCGAAGATGCGACGCTGGTCGCGACGGTGAAATCCAAGCTGCTGTGGAGCAGCGTGACCGAAGCGCTGAATATCGAAGTCGACAGCAAGGACGGCGTCATCACCCTCAAGGGCCGAGCGCAAAGCCCCGAAGCGAAGGAACTGGCCGGTAGCCTGGCCAGCAACACCGATGGCGTGGTCAGCGTCAACAACCTGATCAGCCTCAGCGCGGCCGATTCGATTGCGGCTAAGACCCAGCCACAATCTCTGACCCCGACCGAGGAAATGAGCGATGCCTGGATCACCAGCAAGGTCAAGGCAAGCCTGATCTACAGCCGGACGCTGGATGGGCTGAACATCAAAGTGGACACCAAGGCCGGTGTTGTCAGCCTGAATGGCGTGGTCGCCAACTTCGCCGAGAAAGAACTGGCGGTGGAAATCGCGAAAAATATTCGTGGCGTCAAGGGCGTAAACGGCGACGCGCTGAAGGTCATGGCGCGCAGCGCAGGCTGACGGTTCAGAGCAAAGCGTCTAACGCTTCGTGCAGAACGCACGATTACAAAGGGGTAATCGTGCAGCTTGCTGGTAACACGCCCTTACCAAACTTATTAAGCCATTGATTTTAAAGGAATTTATATCGATCAAAAAACTGGCATGCAGTCTGCAATAACCCATTCAACAAAGGTCGGTACACAACGACCCATCAGATTGAATGCCCACTCAGGCCAGGGGATTTTGCAGATGAACAGCCAGCGTATTGCACAATTGCGTATCTCTCCCCTGCATATCCAGCAAGGTCTTTTTCTGCTCCTTGCCTTGCTCGTCACTCTGATCGCCATTCAGCAGTTCCAGCGTTGGAATCAAGCCAACGAGGCAACTCAACCAAGACAGCAATTCATCCAGACCAGCAGCATCTCCTATCGCGGCGTTAGCGCCCCAGTGGTCAAGGACATGTCCTCAAGCCTGCGCAACGTCGATGGCCTGGTTTCTGTAGATGAAGTCGCTCCACAGCAAAAATGGGTTTTCTGACCCGACCTTAAAAAAAGCAGCACCCTTATTAAAACGGCATCAAAAGGAGTATCACCATGTTGAGTTGGGCAATCACGTTTCTGATCATCGCTATCGTCGCTGCAGTACTGGGCTTCGGTGGTATCGCGGGCACGGCTACCGGTATCGCCAAGATCCTGTTCGTCGTCTTCCTGGTGATGTTCGTTGTGTCGTTCTTCTTCGGTCGTCGCGGTCGAGGCTGATAATGCACACGTCATTTCGCACACTGGCCGCCGCCCTGTTGATGGGCGGTAGTGCCATGGTCATGGCAGCCAATGATGGACAGTCTCGGGTCAATGAGCTTCTGAGCTCCGCACCCGAGTACCGCACCACCTGGGCGAAGGTCGTCAAGAAGGAAGAGCGTTTGCCGGATTGGGTGATCAACCTGTCCGGTACTTCCGGGCAGCAGATGACAGCGGCCACTGAAGACGGTGACAACTATCTGGTTGGACCGCTTTGCGAAACGGCCGATACGTGCAAAAGCAAGCGCCTGATCGTGGCTTTCAGCCTCGACAAGGAAGATGCTTACGCCATGTTGGTTGAAGTGCCTGCCGGTCTTCCTGCAGACAAATCGCCAACACGTCACGCGACTTACCGTTACCTGGGTAAGCCTGACGAGGGTATGCAAAAGCTCTTGAATGAAGAGCTGCGCAAAGACCCGAACTGGTATTGATCCAGAAGAAAGGTGTCGGCTCCAGGAGTCGACACCTTTCGGCTTTGTGCGGCCTGAGGAAGGTACGCGCATGACCAGGGGGCCGGGACGCGTTGATCAAGTGGATCGGCGTGACCTAGGGGTACAGGGAGTACCTCCGCCAAGGGCCGGGTCAGGCAAGCCGCCGTGCAGGTTCACGAGAATGCGTCGACCTTTCGAACGCCTCCCGCGACCCTGTACGGCGCTTTATATTTACCCTCTCGCTTCGCCCTCGCCTTAAATTGCATCTCTCGGCAGCATCAGCCCCAGCGGCAGCCTTACGCGTGCTTCCAGTCCGCCTCCCGAACGATTTCTCAACTCGACGTTGCCGCCGTGCATGGCAGCGATACGCTTGACGATGGCCAGGCCGAGGCCGGTGCCCTTGCCACTGCGTGCGCGATCACCGCGAATGAACGGGTTGAAGATGGTGTCCAGCTCGGACGGATCGATGCCCGCCCCCCTGTCCAGCACGCTCAACACCACGTAGGGCGCGTTTCGGTCGCCGGATACGTAGGCGGCGACTTCGATACCGTTACCGGCATGGTGCTTGGCATTGCCAATCAGGTTGGTCAGCAGGCGCTTCATCGACACGCGGCGTAGCGGGAAGGGCGGAATGGGCTCCAGGCACAGACGGATGCTGTCTTCGTCGTCATTGAAGGGGGCGACCACATCGCGCACCAGGTGCCCCAGATCGACCTCTTCGATCTCTTCGTCGCGCCCATCGCGGATGAAGGCCAGGAACTGATCGAGAATGGCGTCCATGTCTTCGATATCGCGCACCATGCCTTCGGAGAACTCATTGTCGTTCATCAGCTCCAGAGACAGGCGCAGGCGCGTCAGCGGCGTGCGCAAGTCGTGGGAAACACCGGCCAGCATCAACTCGCGTTCCTGCCCGGCCTGCTCGACGTCTTCGGCCATCTGATTGAAGGCCCGGTAGACTTCGGTCATCTCGCTCGGCGTGTCACTCACCGGCAGCCGTACGCTGCGCCCCTGCCCCAACTGGCGCGCCGCAAACACCAGACGCTTGAGCGGCTGATTCAACTGGCGTACGAAAATCCAGGCTGATGCCGTGGAGAGCAATCCGATGGCCAGGAACCAGCCCAGCACGTTCCAGATTTTCTGACCGCGCAACGGGTGCGGATACAGCGGCACTTTCAGCCAGCCGTCACCCAGGCTCGGCGCTCGCACCCACAGCGCGGGCGGCGCGTGTACGCGCAGACGCACTTCCGTATCGGCACCCAGCTCGGCCTGCATCTGTCGCTGATAGATCTCACTGTAAGGCCAGTGCTGCTCGCCTTCCGGCACGCCACCGCCCACTACCCGAATCAGGCCCGCCGCCTCGGCAATCGCCTCGCGATCGTTTTCACCGGCGGCCCAGTACGCGCGCAGGGTCAGAGCAACACCGTGGCTGTATTGCCTGTCGACCAGCACGTCTTCGTTCATCAGCAGATAAACCAGCGTCAGCGCCTTGGAAAACAGCACGACGATGAGCACCAGCCAGAGCGTGCGGGAGAAAAAGCTTTGCGGGAACCAGAGCGGAGTCTTCATAACTGCAGCCATACACTTTGCAGGGCGAGCGAGGCTCGCAGGTTTGCCGAACGCGGGCCGGACCCGATGGACGAACGCAAAAAACCAGTACGTCGATAAACCTGTAAAAGATTATCGACGTAACTGGCAGCAATGACGGATGTCTGTGCCGACAACCGGGTTATCAGCGACTTCCGGCACCGTCCGGAACGAATACATAGCCCACGCCCCAGACCGTCTGGATATAACGGGGCTTGGAAGGGTCCGGTTCGATCAGGCGACGCAGACGGGAGATCTGTACGTCGATGGATCGTTCCAGCGCATCCCACTCCCGGCCACGCGCCAGGTTCATCAGTTTGTCGCGGGTCAGCGGCTCGCGAGCGTGCATGACCAGCGCTTTCAGTACCGCGAATTCCCCGGTAGTGAGCATGTGCACTTCTTCACCGCGCTTGAGCTCGCGGGTTGCCAGAGACAGCACGTAGTCACCGAAACTGACCGACTCGTCTTCGCTGCCGGGTGCGCCGGGCACCGGTGCCGCCTGACGACGCAACACCGCCTTGACCCGCGCCATCAGCTCGTCCGGGTTGAACGGCTTGGCCAGATAATCATCAGCACCCAGTTCGAGCCCCTTGATGCGGCTCAGCTCATCGCCCTTGGCGGTCAGCATGATAATCGGCACCTGATTGTTCGCGGCACGCAGACGACGACAGGCTGAAAGGCCGTCTTCGCCGGGCAGCATCAGGTCCAGCACCACGAGGTTGAAAACCTCACGGGCCAGCAACCGGTCCATTTGTTCCACATTTGCCACGGCGCGGGCACGATAGCCCTTGCTGGTGAAAAAACGTTCCAGGAGACTGCTCAGCCCCGGATCGTCATCGACAATAAGGATTTTTTCGCCTTCGGCATTTTGTGCGGTGCTGCTCATCGGATGCTCCTCTGATCTCGGGGCGCATTATGGCGTAGCTGCGGTGATGCGCACCTTGTGCATTGTTAGCAGATTTTACTGGAGGCGACACTTGTGCCTGCTTTTTCGCCGAAAAAACACCACATTTGTCGGCCGATCCCCTAATCCGGCTTCGCTGGGTATAATGCGCCGCCCTCGAAGTCAGGCAACGCCGGACTCATGGCGGTTCGCCAGCCCTGAAAATAAATGCTGGCGCACGATACCCAGGCAAGGCAATTCGTACATAGCCCAGTTTTTTGCTCACAACTCCAGGTGGTTTTATGGACAGCATCAACAGCCGCATCGCCGAAGAACTCGGCGTACGCCCACAACAGGTCGCAGCGGCCGTAGCACTACTGGATGAAGGCTCGACCGTGCCCTTCATTTCCCGCTACCGCAAGGAAGTGACCGGCAGTCTTGATGACACGCAACTGCGCCATCTGGAAGAGCGCCTGCGTTATCTGCGTGAACTGGACGAGCGGCGCGTCAGCATTCTTGCCAGCATCGAAGAGCAAGGCAAGCTGACCCCGGAGCTGGCGCGCGACATCAAGCTGGCCGACACCAAGACTCGCCTCGAAGACTTGTACCTGCCTTATAAGCAGAAACGCCGCACCAAGGGCCAGATCGCCCTTGAAGCCGGGTTGGGCGAACTGGCCGACGGCCTGTTCAATGACCCGAGCCTGGCTCCTGAAACAGAAGCAGCCCGCTTCGTCGACGCGGAAAAAGGCGTGGCTGATATAAAGGCTGCGCTGGAAGGCGCCAAGTACATTCTGATGGAGCGCTTTGCCGAAGATGCCTCGCTGCTGGACAAGCTGCGCAGCTTCCTCAAGCAGGAAGCGGTGATCAGCGCACGCGTGGTGCCGGGCAAGGAAGAGGAAGGCGCCAAGTTCCGCGACTACTTCGAACACGACGAACCGCTCAAGAGCATGCCGTCGCACCGTGCGCTGGCGATTTTCCGCGGTCGCAACGAAGGCTTTTTGAGCTCCGCACTGAAAGTCGGTGAAGAATTGCCGGGCGCCATGCACCCGTGCGAGCTGATGATCGGTGAGCGCTTCGGCATCCAGAACCAGAACCGCCCGGCAGACAAATGGCTGGCCGAAGTGGTGCGCTGGACCTGGAAGGTCAAGCTGTACAGCCACCTGGAAACCGATCTGCTGGGTGAACTGCGTGACGGCGCGGAAACCGAAGCGATCAATGTGTTCGCCCACAACCTGCACGACCTGCTGCTCGCCGCCCCGGCCGGCCAGCGCGCCACGCTGGGGCTCGATCCTGGCCTGCGTACCGGCTGCAAGGTCGCCGTAGTCGATGCCACCGGCAAACTGCTCGACTACGCCACCGTCTATCCGCACGTTCCGAAGAACCAGTGGGACCAGACCATCGCCGTACTGGCCGCACTGTGCGCCAAGCATTCGGTCGATCTGATTGCCATCGGCAACGGCACCGCCAGCCGCGAAACCGACAAGCTGGCTGCCGACCTGATCAAAAAATACCCAGGCCTGAAAATGACCAAGGTCATGGTCTCCGAAGCAGGCGCTTCGGTGTACTCGGCGTCGGAACTGGCCGCCAAGGAATTCCCGGACCTCGACGTGTCGATCCGTGGCGCGGTGTCCATCGCCCGTCGCTTGCAGGACCCGCTCGCCGAACTGGTGAAGATTGATCCGAAATCCATCGGGGTCGGCCAGTATCAGCACGACGTTTCGCAGCTCAAGCTGGCGCGCGGCCTGGATGCAGTGGTGGAAGACTGCGTGAACGCCGTGGGCGTGGACGTGAACACCGCCTCCGTGGCGCTGCTGGCACGCATTTCCGGCCTCAACACCACGCTGGCGCAGAACATCGTTGCGCATCGTGATGAAAACGGCGCGTTCAAAACCCGCGCGGCGCTGAAGAAAGTCAGCCGCCTGGGCGAAAAGACCTTTGAACAGGCCGCCGGCTTCCTGCGCGTCATGACCGGTGACAACCCGCTGGACGCGTCCGCCGTTCACCCGGAAGCCTACCCGCTGGTGCAGCGCATCGCGGCTGAAACCGACCGCGATATTCGCTCGCTGATCGGCGACGCCAGCTTTCTCAAGCGTCTGGACCCGAAGAAATTCACCGACGAGACCTTTGGTCTGCCGACCGTGACCGACATCCTTCAGGAGCTCGAAAAGCCGGGCCGCGATCCGCGTCCAGAGTTCAAGACCGCAGAGTTTCAGGACGGGGTCGAAGACCTCAAGGACCTGCAACTGGGGATGATCCTCGAGGGCGTGGTCACCAACGTCACCAACTTCGGTGCATTCGTCGATATCGGCGTGCATCAGGACGGTCTGGTGCACATCTCGGCGTTGTCCGAGAAGTTCATCAAGGACCCGCGCGAAGCAGTCAAGGCCGGTGATGTGGTGAAAGTGAAGGTCATGGAAGTCGATATCCCGCGCAAACGCGTCGGTCTGTCGATGCGCATGAGCGACACGCCCGGCGAGAAAATCGATGGCGCGCGCGGTGCCCGTCCGGGTTCTTCGCCTCGCCAGAACAACGCCCCGCGCAAGGAAACCACTGCGCCAGCACCCGCCAACAATGCAATGGCATCGCTGTTCGCCAATGCCAAGCAACTGAAGAAGCGCTGATGGACATTCCTGAAGATCTGACCCACAGCGCCTACTTCAAGATGCTCGGCTGTGAGCTGCGGCGTCTGGACGAGGGCGTTGCCGAAGTTGCGTTGCCGCTGGAGGCGCACCTGCGCAATCGCGGCAACGTGATGCACGGCGGTGCAATCTTCAGCCTGGTCGATATCGCCATGGGCCTGGCCTGTTCCAGCGTTCACGGTTTCGACCAGCGCAGCGTGACCATCGAGTGCAAGATCAACTACGTGCGTGGAGTCTCCGAAGGCGAAGTCCTGTGCATCGCCAGGGTCCTGCACGCGGGTCGCCGCACGCTGGTGGTCGAGGCCGAAGTCGTTCAGGGCGACAAGCTCGTTGCCAAAGCCCAGGGCACATTTGCGGTCATCTAGACCCGAAAAGAGGCGATGAACACAATCACTGCAAACTGAACCTAGCCGTATCGACATCATTTGGGTTAATTTCGGCACCATTAGCGTGGTGCCGAGTCCATTTGGGTAGTACGACAAAGAGCAGTGATTGTGAACGGGCGTTACCGACCAACCAGGCGACTACGCCAGTTCCTTTCTTCACCCTTGTAGACCGTCAAGTCCACCCCCATATCGGGGCGACCGATGCGTGAAGGATTACACCTTGAGCGAATTTTTGAACCGCCGTCTTGCCTTGCTCGGCGAGCGCAACAACCTCTCTTTGCTGGAGCAATGCCTGCACGGTATAGAGCGTGAGTGTCTGCGCGTTACTGCAACGGCAGAACTGGCCTGCACGCCTCATCCACAAGCTCTGGGTGCCGCACTGACCAATGGCCAAGTCACGACCGATTATTCCGAATCGCTGCTGGAGTTCATCACACCAGCCTTGAAGAACCCGGCCGAGACCATCGACAACCTGGACCGTATCCATCGCTTCGTTTACAGCAAACTGGGCGACGAGCTGCTGTGGAGCCCGTCGATGCCCTGCCCGTTGCCCGACGAAGAGCACATCCCGATCGCGTATTACGGCACGTCGAACATCGGCAAGCTCAAGTATGTCTATCGCAAGGGTCTGGCGCTGCGTTATGGCAAGACCATGCAGTGCATTGCCGGCATTCACTACAACTTCTCGTTGCCGGAAGACGCCTGGGCGCTGCTCAAGCAGACCGAAGACTTTGCAGGCGATGCGCGCGACTACCAGTCGCATTCCTACATTGCGCTGATTCGTAACTTCCGCCGCTACAGCTGGCTGTTGATGTACCTGTTCGGTGCTTCACCGGCACTCGACGCGGGGTTCCTGCGCGGCCGCAAGCATCAGCTGGAGCAACACTTCGACGCCGATACCCTGTATCTGCCGTACGCCACCAGTCTGCGCATGAGCGACCTGGGTTATCAGAGTGACGCCCAGGCCGACCTGACCCCTTGCTACAACGATCTGGTCAGCTACACCGACAGCCTGCGCAAGGCCGTGGCCACGCCTTACAAGCCTTACGTCGAGGTCGGCACTCATGACCAGAACGGCGAGTGGGTGCAGCTCAACACCAACGTGCTGCAGATCGAGAACGAGTACTACTCCAACATTCGCCCCAAGCGCGTGACCTATAGCGGCGAACGCCCCATTCAGGCGCTGGTGGCCCGTGGTGTGCAGTACGTCGAAGTGCGCTGCCTGGACATCAACCCGTTCCTGCCGACCGGCATCAGCCTGGAGCAGTCGCGCTTCATCGATGCGTTCGTGCTGTATTGCGCCCTCGAGGAAAGCCAGCAACTGGCCCGCCACGAGTGCTCCAACGCAAGCTCGAACTTCCTGTCAGTGGTCAAGGAAGGGCGTCGCCCGGGCCTGAGCCTGATGCGTGACAACCGCCCTGTCGATCTCAAGATCTGGGCAACCGAGCTGATGGAGAAGATCACACCGATTGCCCGCTTGCTCGATCAGGCGCAGGGCACCGATGAGCACCTCAAGTCGATTGCCGTGCAACAGGCCAAGATCGACGATACCGCGCTCACACCGTCTGCTCAGGTGCTGGCCAGCATGGAAGCGCATAACGAGGGCTTTACCGCGTTCTCCCTGCGCCAGAGTCAGGTCCACGCCGAATACTTCCGCACTCACCCGCTGAGCGCTCAGGAACAGGCAGACTTCGAAGCCCAGGCCAAAACCTCGATTGAGGAACAGGCCGAGCTGGAAGCAACGGAAGAAGTGGTGGATTTCGACACGTTCGTGGGTTCGTATCAGGCGAGCATTCTGTCGATCAGTAACTGATCGTGCAATTACTGTGGGGAGATTGCTCACGAAGGTGGCGGTGCAGGCGCGACTATCGTGCGGCGCTCTGCGTCGCATGCCTTTCTGGACGCTCCGCGTCCTATTGACGACGCAGAGCGTCGAGAACTGCATTCCCACGCTGGAGCGTGAGGAACGATCATCTCAACTATCGTGCCCAATGCTCTGCGCTTCTGCCCGAAGGGCGTGGGTGAGCTTGCTCACGAAAGGGACGGTTCAAACGCCCCTTTCTGGAGGCTTGTTCCAGCCTCTTCGTGAGCAAGCTCACTCCCACAAAATATAGTCCGCCCCCAGGCTTATATCGCCTTTTCGAAGATCTTCGAATTACGCTGGTAGTTGTACAGCGAGGCGCGGGCGCTTGGCAGGCGGTCGACGCTGCTGGGTTCGAAACCGCGTTCGCGGAACCAGTGTGCGGTGCGGGTGGTGAGGACGAACAGGGTCTTGATACCCAAAGCCCGGGCGCGGTTTTCAATGCGCTCCAGCAGTTCATCGCCACGGCCACCGTGCCGGTATTCCGGGTTGACCGCCAGACACGCCAGCTCGCCCGACTCCGAATCGGCAATCGGATACAGCGCAGCACAGGCGATGATCAGCCCTTCGCGCTCGACCACGCTGAACTGGGTGATCTCGCGTTCCAGCACCTCGCGGGAGCGACGCACCAGAATGCCCTGCTCTTCCAGCGGCGTGATCAGGTCCATCAAACCGCCGACGTCCTCGATAGCCGCTTCGCGCACCAGTTCGAACTGTTCCTGCGCGACCAGCGTGCCGCCACCGTCACGGGTAAACAGCTCGGTCAGCAGCGCGCCGTTCTCGGCATAACTGACGATATGGCTGCGCGCCACACCGCCACGGCAGGCCTCGGCCGCAGCGTCCAGCAATTCCGCCTGATAGTTGGCACCCAGACGCTGCAGGTGCGCGGGCACCTGTTGCGGACGTAGTTCGCGCACCAACCGGCCCTGCTCGTCCAGCAAGCCGGTTTCGGCGCCGAACAGCAGCAGTTTGTCAGCAGCCAGATCGATGGCCGCGCGGGTGGCGACGTCTTCGCAGGCCAGGTTGAAAATCTCGCCGGTCGGTGAGTAACCCAGTGGCGACAGCAGCACGATATGGCGCTCGTCCAGCAGGCGATTGATGCCCTTGCGGTCGACGCGGCGCACTTCGCCGGTGTGCTGATAATCGACCCCCTCAAGCACGCCGATAGGCCGTGCGGTCACCACGTTGCCGCTGGTCACTCGCAAGCGCGAGCCCTGCATGGGCGAGGCGGCCATGTCCATCGACAGACGCGCCTCGATCGAGATGCGCAGCTGACCCACGGCATCGATCACGCACTCCAGCGTTTCGGTGTCAGTGATCCGCAGGTCACGGTGGTAACGCGGCGTAATCCCGCGCTGGGCCAGGCGGCTCTCGATCTGCGGACGGGAACCGTGAACCAGCACCAGACGCACGCCCAGGCTGTGCAGCAGCACCAGATCGTGGACGATATTGCCGAAATTGGGGTGCGCAACGCCGTCGCCGGGCAGCATGACGACGAAGGTGCAATCGCGGTGAGCATTGATGTACGGAGACGCGTGGCGAAGCCAGTTGACGTATTCGGGCATGACAACAAGAGCCTGTAGAAAAAATGGACGAAGAAAAGAAGCACGCACAACGGTGTGGTGGTTATCGTCGGAACAGGCTTGGCAGCACGCGCAGTCTCCTTTTACTCAAGATGCTTTGATTAACAAACACGGGGTATGCCTGACTCACTGGGGCGTCAGGCAGTAATGTTCGATCAGTTGACGTAACAGACGCACTGTAGGGTCAAGACGTGACATTTCGAGGTATTCCCCCGGCTGATGCGCACAGGCGATGTCGCCCGGGCCGAGCACCAGTGTCTCGCAGCCGAGGCGCTGAAGATAAGGCGCTTCGGTGCCGAATGCTACTGCGGCAGCGGTATGACCGGTCAGACGTTCAGCGACACGCACAAGTTCAGCGTCAGCGATCTGCTCGAACGGCGCACATTCGGGGAACAGCGGTGCGTAGTCGATCTGTACCTGGTGCAGCTCGGCCAGCGGCTGCAGCTTCTGCCGAATCGCCGAGCGCAGCATCTCCGGGTCCATGCCCGGCAGCGGACGCAGGTCGAATTCCAGCGAGCACTGGCCACAAATCCGGTTCGGGTTGTCGCCGCCATGAATACAGCCCAGGTTCAGCGTCGGCTGCGGCACCGTGAATTGCGGGTTGCGGTACTTCGCCTGCCACTGCGTGCGCAGGCCCTTGAGTTCGCTGATGGCGTCGTGCATGGCTTCGAGTGCGCTGTGCCCGAGGCTCGGGTCGGAGGAATGACCGCTGCGCCCGAGAATATCGATGCGCTCCATCATCACGCCCTTGTGCAGGCGGATCGGCTTGAGCCCGGTCGGCTCGCCGATCACTGCCGCACGACCCAGCGGGCGTCCGGCCTCGGCCAGCGCGCGGGCACCGGCCATCGAACTTTCCTCGTCGCAGGTGGCGAGGATCAGCAGCGGCTGCTTGAACGGCTGGTCAAGAAGGCCACGCACCGCTTCGATGACCAGCGCAAAAAAGCCCTTCATGTCGCAACTGCCCAGCCCGACCCAGCGGCCATCCACCTCGGTCAGCTTCAAGGGGTCGGTCTTCCACAGTGCCTCGTCGAACGGCACGGTATCGCTGTGTCCCGCCAGTACCAGGCCGCCCGGGCCTGTACCGTAGGTCGCCAGCAGATTGAACTTGCCGGGCGACACTTGCTGGATGTCGCAGGCAAACCCCAGATCGCCGAGCCATCCGGCCAGCAGGTCGATGACGGGGCGGTTGCTCTGGTCCAGGGAAGGCTGAGTGCAGCTCACCGAGGGTACGGCGATCAGCGCGGCGAACTGGTCTTTCATGGACGGCAACGGCATGGACGCTTCCTGTAATCGAGACGGAACACGGCCCATCATAGGGCCATAACAACCCAGGAATAAACCGTTTCGGGCCATGTCCTGTACACTGACGGCCTCGGCAGCCGTTCAATCATGGGCTGCGCTCCCGTTTATCCGTATCAGCGTTTGGATTCCCCCGGCCATGCAAAAAGAAACAGAAATCAAACTCCGCGTCAGCCGCGAGACCCTCGCTGCACTGCGTGAACACCCGTTGCTCAAGAAGCGCAACAAGAGTGGCTGGGAGCGCCTGGAACTGTCGAACCAGTATTTCGATACCCCCGAAGGTGAGCTGGCGCAGGCCAAAGTCGCCCTGCGCATCCGCCGCGACGGCGATCAGATCATCCAGACCATGAAAACTCGCGGGCAAAGCGTGGCCGGCCTGTCCGAGCGCAATGAGTACAACTGGGACCTGAGCAAGGCCAAGCTGGACCTGAAGAAGCTCGAAGGCGATTGCTGGCCTGAGCAACTGGCCGATCTGGACAAGAAAACCATCAAACCGCTGTTCACCACCGATTTCGTGCGTGAGAAAGCCGAGATTGCCTGGGGCCGTGGCAAGGCCAAAGTGGTGATCGAAGCCGCACTGGACCTGGGCCAGGTGGTTGCGGGCAAGCAGAAGGAAGAAATCTGCGAGCTGGAACTCGAGCTGCGTGAAGGCGAGCCTGCCGCGCTGCTGGAACTGGCCGCCGAGCTGGCTGCAACGCTGCCGCTGATGCCGTGCGATATCAGCAAGGCCGAGCGCGGCTACCGTCTGCTCGATGCCAGCAGCTACTCGCTGAGCCTGCACGCGCCCGCCCTGAATGCTGAAACGCCGCTGGACGACGCTTATTCCGCGCTGGCCTGGCATCTGTTGGGCAGCAGCCAGCGTCTGGCCGAGCAATACCGTTTCAACGGCCACTGGCGCCTGCTGCAGGACTGGGTCGAGATGCTCGCTGAACTGCGTGCTCTGACCAGCAGCCTCGGTCAGGCCGCGCCACGCACTTCGACCGCACCACTGCGTACTGCGCTCGACGCCTTGCTGGAAGACTGGCGTCCGCTGGTCCAGGCCGGACAGGACGATGCCGATGTACGCGGTGCCGCCCACGAGCAATTCCTCGAAGAATTGCAGGACACGCGCTGGGGCGAGTTCTCGCTGAATACCTCACGCTGGTTGCTGACGCGCAGCTGGACCACCGAACGCAACACCCGCGGCAATCGTCAGGGCGCCGCGCTGTTGAGCAGCTGGCTGCCACGCCTGCTGGGCGAAGAAGCCACGTCCCTGCAACTGAGCCGTTATCAGCAGCAGCCGGAAGACCTGGCCGAGCAACTGCCGCGCATCGAGCGCATCCAGTCCTGGCTGCACTGGGCACGCGGCGCGCTGGACCTGCCGGAGCTGGACCGTCTGTACGGCGAACTGCGCAAGCTGGAAGAACTGGCACACCTGGACATCAGCGACGAAGTCCTCGATGCCCGCGTGCAACAGGCAATCACCGTCTTCCAGAGCCGTGCCTGGAAAACCCTGCTGCGCTTGTAAGGCTGGATCAGAAGGCCGTAGTAGCCTGAAACGTTTTAGGGCCGCTTCGCAGCCCATCGCGGACAAGTCCGCTCCTACGCCCTCCGGGCAGAAGCACTGCTGCAGGCCAGATCATTCAGCGTCATACGCAAGTCCGCTTTTGATTCTGCCCGAAGGGCGTGGGAGCAGACCGGGCGACGCTGCGCTTGTACATGATCTCCCGTTTTTTGTAGGAGCGGACTTGTCCGCGAACTGCCGGGAACCGGCAGCAAAACCAGCCACCTCGGTGCACGAGGCACAACCGAGGCGGGCGCAACTCCGGGCACCAGCCCCGTCAGCGCAACAGCGGCAGGCTGGTCGTGGATTTGATCTCGGAGAGGGCCACTGTCGAGTTCACTTCCTGAATACCGGGTACCAGCGACAGTTTTTCGAAAAAGAACCGCTCGTACGCCTCGATATCCGGGGTCACGATGCGCAGCAGAAAATCCACCGATCCCATCAGCACATAGCACTCCAGCACCTCCGGGAAGCCACGAATCGCGTCGGTGAACTCGGTGAAGTTGGAGCGCCCGTGGGCGTTGAGTTTCACCTCGGCGAATATCTGCGTGTTCAGACCGATTTTCTTGCGGTCCAGCAACGCCACCTGACGGCGAATCACCCCTTCATCCTTGAGCCGCTGTATGCGGCGCCAGCAGGGTGATTGCGACAGACCGACCTGCTCGGCAATCTGCGCACTGGAAAGCGAAGCATCTTCCTGCAGCAGCGCCAGAATCCTGCGATCGTAACTGTCCAGCTCGATTTGCATAATTAATTTTCCGAAATAGCCTGCAGCGCATTAACAAGTCTTATAAAGACTAATCCACCCAATGATGGACCAGAAATTTCTTTTCACGCATGCAAAGATTTCCAGCATCCTTGTGGAGTATCAGCATGCCCAATCTCGAAGCCGTCACCCTCCCTTCGCAGCGTCCAGATAGCTGGTCGTCCAGCAATGCGCAGTGCTGCGCACGCTACCGTGTCTGCGCCGAAGCCGAGCCTGCCTTGCTCTGTCAGGTGTTGAACCTGTTTGCCATGCAGTACCTGATTCCCGACCAATTGAGTGCTGTGCAACAAGAGAGCCTGCTGCTCATCGACCTTCAGGTTTCCAGATTGAGCTGGCATCGAGCACAGGTGATTGGCGAAAAAATGCGCAACCTGATCGACGTCTGCTCAGTGGAAGTCGAGCAGGTCGACGCCCGGAACACCGCGCAATCCCGTGCCGCCCTGGCGACGGGCTGAATCAATTCGCCTGCTCCGGCAATTCCCGGTCGCATAGAACCCATAACGCTGTCACGCTTGGCGTCTACTCTTGTTCATCGTCCAATGACGAATTGCCTCAAGGAGCGCACATGGCAGCCCTGGCCCCCTCTTCACAGGATCGCTGGCTCGATCTGAATGATGTGTTGCGTGATCTGGTTGCCGAAGGCTATCTCGGCCAGGACGACGCGGAAACGGCACTCACCCAACGTCGCAGTGCGGTGAACATTCAGCTGCACCCCCTCGAGTTTCTCGCTTCGCTGCAGTTTGACGATCTCAAGCGGCCGGGCAAGAAGCTGGACGTGGAAACCCTGACCGCCTGGCTGGCCAAAGCCTGTGACCAGCCTTACATGCGTATCGACCCGCTGAAGATCAACGTCGCGGCGGTCACGCCACTGATGTCCTACGCCTTTGCCCAGCGCCACAAGATTCTCGCCGTGGCGGTCGATCGCGAATCGGTGACCATCGCCAGCGCGCAGCCGTATGTGCGCTCATGGGAAGCCGACCTGGCGCATGTGCTCAAGCTGCAGATCAAACGTGTGGTCGCCAACCCGGCAGACATCCAGCGCATGGCGATGGAGTTTTTCAGGCTGGCCAAGTCGGTCAGCGGCGCCAGCGCCTCCGAGCAAAAAATGAGCAACATGGGCAACTTCGAACAGTTGCTCAAGCTCGGTGCCAGCGATCAGGAGCCTGACGCCAACGACGCGCACATCGTCAATATCGTCGACTGGCTGTTCCAGTACGCCTTCCAGCAACGCGCCAGTGATATTCACATCGAGCCGCGCCGCGAGCAGGGCACCGTGCGCTTTCGCATCGACGGGGTGCTGCACAACGTTTACCAGTTTCCGGCGCAGGTGATCATGGCGATTGTCAGCCGCCTGAAAAGCCTGGGGCGGATGAACGTCGCCGAAAAACGCAAACCACAGGACGGGCGGGTCAAGACCACCACACCTGAGAATCGTGAAGTGGAGTTGCGCCTGTCGACCCTGCCGACCGCGTTCGGCGAAAAAATGGTCATGCGGATCTTCGACCCCGAGGTATTGCTCAAGGACTTCGACCAACTGGGCTTTTCCAGTGACGACCTGCGGCGCTGGCAGGAAATGACCCGCCAGCCCAACGGCATTATTCTGGTTACCGGTCCGACCGGTTCAGGCAAGACCACCACGCTGTACACCACCCTCAAGAAGCTGGCGACCTCCGAGGTGAACCTGTGCACCATCGAAGATCCCATCGAGATGGTCGAACCGGCCTTCAACCAGATGCAGGTTCAACACAACATCGACCTGAGCTTTGCCGCCGGCGTGCGCGCGCTGATGCGCCAGGACCCGGATATCATCATGATCGGCGAGATTCGTGACCTGGAGACCGCCGAAATGGCGATTCAGGCGGCACTCACCGGCCACCTGGTGCTGTCGACGCTACACACCAACGATGCGCCCAGCGCAATCAGCCGCATGCTCGAACTGGGTGTACCGCATTACCTGCTCAAGGCGACCATCCTCGGCGTCATGGCCCAGCGTCTGGTGCGCACCCTGTGCCCACACTGCAAGGCGCCCATCAACCTCAACGAGACCGACTGGCAAACCCTGACGCGCCCCTGGCAGGCACCGGTGCCGCCTGGCGCGCATCAGGCGGTCGGCTGCGTGGAGTGTCGCGATACCGGCTATCGGGGCCGGGCAGGTGTCTACGAGATCATGGTCATGTCCGACAACATCAAGGCATTGATCTCGGCGGACCTGGACCTGACCGCCATGCGTCGTCAGGCCTTCAAGGAAGGGACGCGCAGCCTGCGTCTGTCCGGCGCGCAGAAAGTCTCGGCGGGCCTGACTACACTTGAGGAAGTGCTGCGGGTAACACCGCAGAGCGAACAACGCTGATCAGGGTTGAAAGCGTTGTTCCTGGAGGCCTGGCGGCATGCCGAGCCAGCTAAAGTGAACTGCACGGTACACCTTGATTGAACTAGTTCATGCCTTTAGCTATCCAACCCCTCAGAACAACCACAGCTGGAGTAATTCATCATGCGTCTCAAGTTCGCTGTCGCCACCGTAGCCTTGCTTTCCATCCCAATGGGTTCAGCGATGGCTGACACCTTCTGGCGTAATGTGCTGTCTTCCGGTGCAACCACCGGCTCGACTTACCTGACCTTCAAGGATCACAAACTGATCGTCGCCGCCCAGGACGACGCAGGCAGCTTCGTCGCCAGCGACGGTGGCATCCGCGGTCCGTTCCTGGAAGCGGCCATCGAGCAGGTACGCAAAGACAATCCAGGCCTGAAAGCCACCGACATGGAACTGGCCAATGCGATCCTGGATAAGAATCTGGTCGCTGAAAACCAGTAAGTCTTGCCGATTAGCTTCGCGCATAAAAAATGCCGCTCCATGAGCGGCATTTTTGTGAGCGGTAATCGGTTATTCGCCGATAGCGCTCTTGTACCCGGCTGCATCCAGCAGCTTGGCCAGATCACCGCTGGCGTCGCTTGGCTTGAGCTTGAAGATCCAGGCACCGTACGGATCACTGTTGAGCGACTCGGGGGCATCGCCCAACGCTGTGTTGACTTCGATAACCTCGCCCGCAACCGGCGAGTAGATATCCGAAGCGGCCTTGACCGACTCGACAACACTGGCGGGGTCACCGGCAGCGACCGCTGTGCCGATTTCCGGCAGTTCGACGAAGACCACATCGCCCAGTGCTTCCTGTGCATGGTCCGAGATGCCGACAGTCACGGTGCCGTCTGACTCCAGACGTGCCCATTCATGACTTTTGGCGAAACGCAGCTCGGCGGGAATATTGCTCATTTAGTCATCCTCAACATCGGGTCAGCGGAAAACCCGCCATAGGTTAGATCAAGGTTTTGCCATGGCGCACGAACGCAGGCTGCACCACCCGCACCGGGTACCATTTGCCGCGGATTTCTACCTCGGCCCGGTCAGCGGTCGCCATCGGAACGCGAGCCAGTGCAATGGATTTGCTCAACGTAGGAGAGAAACTACCACTGGTGATCTCTCCTTCGCCAATTTCTGCGACACGTACCACCTGATGCGCCCGTAAAACGCCGCGCTCTTCGAGCACCAATCCGACGAGCTTGAAGGCAGTTCCTTCAGCCCGTTCGCTCTCCAGCGCCTTGCGACCGATAAAATCACGGTCGGCAGGCTCCCAGGCGATGCTCCAGGCCATATTCGAGGCCAAGGGCGAGACATGCTCGCCGATGTCCTGGCCATACAGGTTCATGCCGGCCTCAAGGCGCAGCGTGTCGCGAGCGCCCAGGCCGATCGGGGAAATACCCGCGCCAACCAATTCATTGAAAAAGCTTTGGGCCTCTTCGGCAGGCAGCATGATCTCCAGGCCGTCCTCACCGGTGTAGCCGGTACGCGCGATAAACCAGTCGCCATCATCGAGCCCTTCGAACGGCTTGAGCTGGTGAATCAGTTCGGCGCGGGTGCTGGAAACCAGCTCGGCAATACGGGCTCTGGCCTTGGGGCCTTGAATGGCGAGCATGGCCATTTCACTGCGCTCGACCAGTTGCACGTCGAAGTCACCCAGTTGCGCCTGCATCCAGGCAAGATCCTTGACGCCGGTCGCCGCGTTGACGACCAGCCGATAACCTTCAGGCGTGAGGTAGACGATCATGTCATCGATCACCCCGCCGCTCTCGTCCAGCATGGCGCTGTACAAGGCACGACCGGGGGTTTTGAGCTTGTCTACATCATTGGCCAGCAGACGACGCAGCCAGACTCGGGCCTGAGGGCCGAGCACATCGATCACGTTCATGTGAGAGACATCGAAGACCCCACAGTCGCGACGCACCTGATGGTGTTCCTCGACCTGCGATCCGTAATGCAACGGCATGTCCCAGCCACCAAAATCGACCATTTTCGCGCCAAGGGCGAGGTGCAGGTCGAACAGGGGGGTACGCTGTCCCATGGGTTTCTCCTTCCGGGCGTGGCGAAGGTGCGGGCAGACGAGATCGGCAAGCCCCCCATGAACCGGAGTTTGCAGCACGTAACAGCTGACCGAATTATCTGACAGACCGCACCAATTGCGGCGCATTGTAGCCGCAAGGTGAGGCCCCCGCACCTAACCAATCTGACGGGCAGAGCGACGAATCAGCCCAATGACGGGTAATAATCCTACAAGCACCAGCGACAAAGCTGGCAACGCAGCCCGCGCCCACTCGCCCTCGCTGGTCATTTCGAAGATGCGAACCGCCAGCGTATCCCAGCCAAACGGGCGCATAAGCAGGGTTGCCGGCATTTCCTTGAGCACATCGACGAACACCAGCAGCGCCGCGCTCAGCGCCCCTGGCACCAGCAACGGCAGATACACGTTGAGAAACAACTTTGGCCCGCTGACCCCCAGACTGCGCGCCGCTTCAGGCAATGACGGGCGGATCCGCGACAGGCTGTGCTCCAGCGGACCGAAGGCGACGGCGATGAAACGCACCAGATACGCCAGAAGCAAGGCCGAGAGACTGCCGAGCAGCAAAGGCTTGCCTGCGCCGCCCAGCCAGCCGGACAGTGGAATGACCAGTTCGCGGTCCAGGTAACTGAACGCCAGCATGATTGAAACGGCCAGTACCGAACCTGGCAATGCGTAGCCCAGGTTGGCGAGGCTGACGCCGGAGCGGATCGCAGGCGTGGGCGCCATACGTCGGGCAAACGCCAGAATCAGCGCCACACTGACAGTGATCAACGCCGCCATGCCACCCAGATAGAGCGTGTGCAGAATCAGACCGGTGTAGCGCTCATCCAGATCGAAGCGACCACGCTGCCAGACCCAGACGATCAATTGCAGCATCGGCAACACGAAGGCACAGAGAAACACCAGCCCACACCAGAAGCTCGCGGCCCATGCCTTGATGCCGCGTAACCGGTAAAGCGCAGCGCCACGCGGACGCTCGTTGGCCGGTCGGCTTGCCCCCCGGGCGCGGCGTTCGCCGTACAGCAGCACCAGCACGGCCAACAGCAGCAGGCTGGCCAGTTGCGCGGCGCTGGACAGGCTGAAGAAGCCGTACCAGGTCTTGTAGATGGCAGTGGTGAACGTGTCGAAGTTGAACACCGACACGGCACCAAAATCGGCCAGGGTCTCCATTAGCGCCAGCGCCACCCCCGCGCCGATGGCCGGACGCGCCATTGGCAGCGCCACACGCCAGAACGCCTGCAGGGGCGTATTGCCCAGCACTCGCGCCGCTTCCATCAGGCCCTTGCCCTGCGCCAGAAACGCCGTGCGCGCCAACAGGTAGACGTAGGGGTAAAAAACCAGCACCAGGACGATGATCACCCCACCAGTGGAGCGCACCCGAGGCAGGCGCAGACCGGAGCCGAACCATTCGCGCATCAGGGTCTGCACCGGGCCGGAAAAATCCAGCAGCCCGACGAACACGAACGCCAGCACGTAGGCGGGGATCGCGAACGGCAGCATCAGAGCCCAGTCCAGCCAGCGGCGGCCGGGGAATTCACACAGGCTGGTCAGCCACGCCAGGCTCACCCCCAGCAGGGTCACGCCCACGCCGACACCCAGCACCAGGATCAGCGTATTGCCCAGCAGACGCGCCATCTGGGTTTCGAGCAGGTGCGACCATATCTGCTGGTCAACCGTCTCCCACGACAGCAGCAGAACGCTCAGCGGCAGCACGACCAGTGCAGCGATGGCGAAAACCAGGGGGTACCAGCGGCGTTGCACAGGATGGGCCACGGAGGTTCTCGAAATGAGGGGGTTCAAGAGGGTAAGCAGAGCGTGCGCACAGGTCTGCTTCTGATTCTGGCTGAAAGCCGTAGGAGCGGACTTGTCCGCGAAAAGGCCGGTACATTCTCAGAAAATGCATTATCTGAACTGACGGCTTCGCGGACAAGTCCGCTCCTACGCCCTGCGGGCAGAAGCCTGAAAGCCACGCTTTTCGGGCTATTAAAGATTTGTGTAATGAGCGCGAAGCGTATCAACGAGAGTCAGGCACTTGGGTATTAAATCAATTCCAGCCCGCGCGATCCATCATGCGTATCGCTTCTGCCTGACGCTTGCCTGCCACTTCGACCGGGAGGGTGTCGGCCTTGAACGGCCCCCAGCTGGCCACTTCTTCTGAAGGCGCCACGTTCGGGTTGGCCGGGAACTCCTGATTGACGCTGGAGAAAATCTTCTGCGCCTCGGGGCCGGTCATCCACTCGACCAGCGCCTTGGCGGCTTCAGGATGCGGGGCGTACTTGGTCAGACCGATACCCGACAGGTTGACGTGCACACCGCGATCAGCCTGGTTCGGCCAGAACAGCTTCACCGCCAGGTCCGGTTTTTCCTTGTGCAGGCGACCGTAGTAATAGGAATTGACGATACCCACGTCGCACTGCCCGGCATTGATCGCCTCAAGCACCGCGATGTCATCGGAGAACACGTCGGTGGACAGGTTGTTGACCCAGCCCTTGAGGATTTTCTCCGACGCTTCGGCACCGTGGGTTTCGATCAGCGTAGCGGTCAGCGACTGGTTGTAGACCTTCTTCGCGGTACGCAGGCACAGACGGCCTTCCCAGTTCTTGTCGGCCAGCGCCTCGTAGGTGCTCAGCTCGGCAGGCTTCACCCGGTCGGTGGCGTAGGCGATGGTCCGCGCGCGAAGGCTCAGGCCGGTCCAGCCGTGGCTCGACGAGCGATACTGCGGTGGAATGTTGGCTTCGATCACCGGGGAGGTAAACGGCTGCAGGATACCCATCTGCTCGGCCTGCCAGAGGTTGCCCGCGTCGACCGTCAGCAACAGGTCGGCGGTGGCATTCTCGCCCTCGGCCTTGATGCGCTGCATCAGCGGCGCTTCCTTGTCGGTGATGAATTTGATCTTCACCCCGGTACTGGCCGTGTACGCATCGAATACCGGCTTGATCAGTTCGTCGATCCGGGACGAATACACCACCACTTCATCGGCAGCCTGAGCGGTGCTGCCCAGTAAGGTCAGTGTCAGAGCAGCCAGAAGACGCTTGCTTGCCTGCATCGGGGTATCTCGCGTTCGCAAAGGAGGCGAAATGGTAGTGAATCCCATTTGCTATCTCAATCGAAGCGACAGCGGAGCCGTTACCGGATGTGTCCAGGCCCGATCATGACCGGTGATCAGCACACAGCCCTGGCTCTGGAAAAGTTCGCCACCCTGCGCAGCCTGTCCACATCGAACACCTCCAGGTGTCCCTCTCCCAGGCGCACGATCCTGCGCTCATGCAGGTCCTGGAGTACTTCCAGCAAGGCCGGCGAGGCAAGCGCAAGACGCTCCGCCGCCTGAATGTCATCCAGCGCAATCAGGCGGCGTGCGTGGCTCAACGGGCCATACCCCTCGCTGAGCATCAACAGCCGCCAGGCGACCCGCGCCCGCGGCGGCAGCTGACGCATTTTCTCGGGGCTCTGCAGTGGCAAGCCGACCTTCTGACTGAGCAGTGCGGCAAACCAGCGCCAGTACTCGGGGTGCCTGTCGAGCAGCCGGGCCAGGAATGGCTGGGGGATGTGCAGGAAGATGCTCTGCTCAAGCGAGCAGACTTCGAAACGGCGCGGCAGCCCGTCAAACAGCGAGACTTCGCCAAACCAGCACGGCGCGCTTGCAGGTTCCACGTTCGTCAGCAGCCGCTGCTCGTGGGCGGCGCCGATCCGCACGCTGCCCTCCAGCAGCACATAAACACCGCAGGGCAGATCGCCCTTCTCGAACAGCCGCCTGCCGGGCGTCTTGCGTCGCTGGCGGGCAGCGTCCAGCAGGCTGTCCTGCAGATCGGCAGGCAGATGGGAAAACCAGTAATCGGATAGCAATCGTGACCGCCACGACACTCCATTTGTCATTTTTGCTCCCTTCTCTTTCAGCCATGCATGTTGTACAAGAAATCAGGCTCAAGCCGGCCATCGTCTCAGGCAGGAATAATAATGAAAACCCTTGTCGATCATCTCAGCCAATACGCGGCTTATCACCGTGATTCACGCAATATCGTGACGCACTTCGTGGGTATTCCACTGATCGTGCTGGCCGTGGCGGTGCTTCTCTCGCGACCGGGCTGGACTGTCAGCGGGCTGTGGCTTTCACCTGCGGCGCTGCTGGCGCTGGGCTCGACGGTGTTTTACCTGCGACTCGATCGCGCCCTCGGCATGGTCATGGCGGTGTTACTGGCGCTGTGTATCTGGGCCGGGGCCAACCTTGCGCAGCAGGCAACCATGGTCTGGCTGAGTGCGGGCGTCGGGCTCTTTGTGATTGGCTGGATCATCCAGTTCGTCGGCCATTACTACGAGGGGCGCAAACCGGCCTTCATCGATGACCTGACCGGGCTGATCATCGGCCCGCTGTTTGTGGTCGCGGAGCTGGCGTTCCTGATGGGCCAGCGCAAAGCTCTGCAGCACGCCATCGAAGAGCGCGCGGGCCCGGTGGGGCGTGCGACCCGCAAGGCAACGACCTAGACGCCGGAAACCGATCCTCGCCAACGGCAACGATCAGTGCCCGCGTCTTAACCGGCAAGCCCGGTGCTGTTCTGCAACCCGGCCAGCAACAGCCGCTGATACAACTCTTCGCGCAAGCCCTGCGGCGCGTCGAGCTGCATGCGCTGCAAGTGCGCGAGGAAGGCTTCGGGGTCGGGAGCGTCGAGGGTCGCCTTGCCCAGCTCGAGGATTTCAGTGAGCTTGAGCTTGCTCTTCAGCCAGTTCAAGGCTCTCAGCAGGTCGCGCTCCTCGGCGGTAAAGTCGCAACCCAGCGGGTATTCGGTAAACAGTGACGGGTAGCGTGATGCGGTGTCCTTGAGGCGCTCGGGTGTGTTGTCAGTGAAGCGCGGATCGAGACGGAAGTCCTTGGGTAGCTTGCCAGCCTTTTGCGCCTGCTCGATCAGGCCCGATTGAAACCGCGAGTCGGTGATGTTCAGAATCCGCTCGATCACCGTCGCATCGGTCTGCCCACGCAGATCGGCGATGCCGTATTCGGTCACGACAATGTCGCGCAAGTGTCGGGGAATGGTGGTGTGGCCGTACTGCCAGACGATGTTGGAGCTGACCTCGCCGCCCGACTCGCGCCAGCTGCGCAGCATCAGAATCGAGCGGGCGCCTTCCAGTGCATGGGCCTGCGCCACGAAGTTGTACTGACCGCCCACGCCACTGAGCACCCGGCCGTCTTCCAGCTGATCAGCCACTGCCGCGCCCATCAGGGTGACGGTAAACGCGCTGTTGATGAAGCGCGCATCGCGGCGTTGCAGGCGCTTGAGTTCTTCCTGGCCGTAAAGCTCGTTGATGTAGCTGATGGCGGTCATGTTGAACTGTGCCAGCCGCTCGGCGGGCAGCTCGCGCAGCCGCGCGTAAAAACTGCGCGGGCCGAGGAAAAAGCCGCCATGCACGACAACGCCACCGGGATGGGCATCCTCATCCAGCGTGCCCATGTTGGCCAGCCGTTGCAGTTCTGCATCGGCATACACCTTGCGCCGCACGACGCCCGCGTCGGCGAGTACCAGCAGGCCGTTGACGAACATTTCGCTGCAACCGTAAAGGCCGCTGGCGAACGGCTGAACGCCACCTTCCCGATCTATCAGGGTCTGCCAGTTACTCATGTTCAACTCGGCCAGCAGGCCGCGCCAGGTTTCGTTATCGGCCTGGCGAGCCAGCAGCGCGCCAGTCAGTGCATCGCCCATCGAGCCGATGCCGATCTGTAACGTGCCGCCGTCACGCACCAATGTGCTGGCGTGCAGGCCGATCAGGTGGTCCTGATAGCCCACCGGCATATTGGGAGTGGAAAACAGCGTACTGCGCTCGTCTTCGTCGATCAGCACATCGAAGGCGTCGACATCCAGTTCCGATTCGCCCGGCATGTAAGGCAGGTCGGCGTGCACCTGGCCGAGCATCAGAATGGTCTCCCCGGCGGCCCGGCGCTTGGCGATCATGGGCAACAGGTCGAGGGTCACGTCCGGGTTACAGCTCAGGCTCAACGTGCCTGGGCGCTGTTCGTCACGGGCCACCAGTTGCGCGACCAGATTCAGGCCATTGGCATTGATGTCGCGGGCGGCATGGCTGTAATTGCTGCTGACGTAGTCTTGCTGGGCTGAGTGGCTGTTGAGCAGACTGCCCGGCTGCATGAAGAATTGCTGCACATGGATATTGGCAGGGAGTTTGTCGCGGCGCAGTGCAGCGAGGAAATCGAGCTCCGGATAGTCAGCGAAGACGCGCTCCAGAAACGGCTCCAGAAACCGCGCCTGCAAACCCTCCCCCGGCGTCGGCCGCCCGAGTGTCAGCGCGGTGTAGATCGTCAGCCGTCGTTCGGGCAACTCGCTGATGCGCTGGTACAACGCGTTGACGAACCGGTTGGGCTTGCCCAGACCCAGCGGCATCCCCAGGTGGATATGCTCGGGTAGCTGCGCCAGAACGTGATCGACGGCATGCTCGATGGAACAGGAATACGGCATCCCAGCTCTCCTGAATTGTTATTGGGTGCAGGTTGGACAGGCGACAACGTCAAAGTGCTGCATGCTCGCCACGCAGAGCATCATCGTTATACACAATCCCTGGAACGCCCGGAACAAAAGGCTTCCAGGCTTCTGCCCAAAGGGCGTAGGAGCGAACTTGTTCGCGAAAAGGGCGTGTAATATCGCCAAAAATGCATCGATCTAAACATCATCTTCGCGAGCAAGCGAAGCGTCGCCCGGCTCGCTCCCACAAAACGTATGCACAGCGCCGGGCGCTCAGGCACGGGAACGAGGGTGCACCTCACTTCAGCCCGGACATGCTCTGGATGGCGCTCTTCAGTTCATCGTTTGTGCAATCGCCGCAGGTGCCTTTCGGGGGCATGATGCCGAGGCCTTTGATGGTGCTGGCCAGCAGTCCATCAAGGCCGCCTTTTTGCTGGGCGCGCTGTTCCCAGGCCGCCGTGTCACCGATCTTCGGCGCGTTGAGCAGACCTACGCTGTGACAGGCAACACAATGCGCCGCGATGATGTCGTCAGGCGCTCGGGCGGTATCGGCGGCTTGCACATTGAGCGCCCACAACGTCAGAACGCCTGCGCTGCTCAGAATCTTCCAGGTCAGTTTCACGCGTCACTCATCGCAAGGGGGCGGGTCAGAAATTGGCCGGGGTGGCCGCACTGATCAATCGTGCCGGGACGTCGAACGGGTTACGAAAGCGATGCGGCCGGGTGCTTTCGAAATAATAGCTGTCACCCGCTTCGAGCACGTAGGTATCCAGCCCGACCACCAGTTCCAGCCGCCCCTCGACGAGGATGCCGGTCTCTTCGCCTTCGTGGACGAGCATCTCTTCGCCGGTATCGGCACCCGGTGGATAGGTTTCGGTGAGAAAGGCGATGGCACGGCCCTGATGCGATTTGCCGACCAGCTTCATGGTCACGGCACCGTCCGATATATCAATCAGCTCGCTGGCCTTGTAGACCACTTGAGCCGCGTTTTCGGGCACGGACTCTTCCGAGAAAAATTCGACCATGGACATGGGGATGCCGCCGAGCACCTTGCGCAGCGAACTGATCGAAGGGCTGACGCTGTTTTTTTCGATCATGGAGATGGTGCTGTTGGTCACACCTGCGCGCTTGGCGAGTTCACGCTGGGACAAGCCTTTGAGCTTGCGAATCGATTGCAGTCGTTCACCCACGTCCAATGCGATATTCCCCCAGGTTTTGTCAGGTCTAGTCGATGTGAACGCCATCATGGCAACAGCGTTCGATATTTACAACACTTCGACAGACACCTGACCCACCGCGGCCTGGAGCACAGAGGGCTGAATCAGTCCTCGGAATAGATGCGCGGAACGCGACGCAGATTGCAGAAGATTTCGTAGGGAATGGTTTCTGCGCGCTGGGCCACTTCACTGGCGAGCACCTGCTTGCCCCACAGCTCGACGCGGCTGCCGAGCCCGGCCTGCGGCACCTCGGTGAGGTCCACGCAGAGCATGTCCATGGACACGCGTCCGAGCAGCCTGGATGGCTGGCCATCGATCTGCACGGGCGTGCCGGTCGGCGCGTGACGCGGATAGCCGTCGGCGTACCCCATCGCCACTACACCGATACGCAACGGCCGGTCACAGACAAATGTCGCGCCATAGCCCACGGGCTCACCAACGGGCAGTTCACGCACGCTGATGATCTTCGATTCCAGGGTCATCACCGGTTGCAGGCGATCCGCCAGCGGGTGCACCTGATCAAACGGCGTAGCACCGTAGAGCATGATGCCCGGGCGCGACCAGTCACTCGGAATCTGTGGCCAGCCCAGCACCGCCGGGGAGTTTTTCAGACTGGTTTCTGCTGCCAGCCCCTTGCGAAAGGTCTCGAATACGGCGAGCTGCTCATCACTGCAGCCGCTGTTCAGCTCATCGGCGCGGGAGAAGTGGCTCATCAGCACGATCCTGGCCACTTTGCCGGTTGCCAGCAGACGCTGATAACCCGCCTGGTACTCGTGAGGATGCAGGCCGACCCGGTGCATGCCGGTGTCGAGCTTGAGCCAGACGGTTATCGGCTTGCCCAGGCGCGCCTGCTCGATAGCTTCCAGTTGCCAGGTCGCGTGTACAACGGTCCACAGGTCATGCTCGACAATCAGCGCCAGCTCGTCGGCTTCGAAAAAGCCTTCGAGCAGCAGGACGGGCGCACGGATACCTGCCGCACGCAGCTCTAGCGCCTCTTCGATGCAAGCCACTGCAAAACCGTCGGCCTGCGCTTCCAGTGCCTGCGCGACGCGCACCGCGCCGTGGCCGTAGGCATCGGCCTTGACGACGGCGAGCGCTTTGCCGCCGCTGCTTTCACGGGCCAATTGGTAGTTGTGACGCAGTGCCTGAAGATCGATAAAGGCGCGGGCTGGACGCATGATGACGTTTACTTGCCTGAAAGGATGGAAGGGGAAGATCAACCCGACGCAGGGACGCGCCGGGCAAAAGGGAGTCAGGGCAGCGCGGCAACCACCGACAGTTCAACGAGGATTTCCGGCTCGCACAGCTTGGCCTCGACCGTTGCGCGTGCAGGCGCGAAACCCTTGGGCAGCCATTTGTCCCAGACGCTGTTCATGCCGGCGAAGTCGGCGTCGATGTCTTTCAGGTAAATGGTGACCGACAGGATACGCGTCTTGTCGGTGCCGGCCAGGTCGAGCAGGCGCTCGATGCTGCTCAGAACCTCTCGGGTCTGCTGCTCGACACCGGCGGTCATGTCATTGCCGACCTGGCCCGACAGATAGACGGTGCCATTGTGGACAACGACCTGACTCATGCGCTCATTGGTGAGCTGGCGCTGGATGGACATGCTGTGCATTCTCCTGGGTATTGCCGTAACGAGAGATATCAAGGCCTTCAGCACTGATACGAGGTGTCTTGCGGGCGATGAGGTCTGCCAGCAAACGACCGGAACCACACGCCATCGTCCAGCCCAGGGTGCCATGGCCGGTATTGAGGAACAGGTTACAGAACGGTGTCGCACCCACAATCGGTGTACCGTCGGGCGTGGTCGGACGCAACCCGGTCCAGAAATCGGCCTGGGTCAGGTCGCCGCCCTGAGGATAGAGGTCACCGACGATCATCTCCAGTGTTTCGCGTCGACGCGGATTGAGCGACAGGTCAAAACCGGCGATTTCCGCCATGCCGCCGACGCGGATCCGGTTGTCGAAACGAGTGATCGCGACTTTATAGGTTTCATCGAGAATGGTCGAAGTCGGTGCCATGTCCGGGTTGGTGATCGGCACGGTCAGCGAATAGCCCTTCAGCGGATAGACCGGTGCCTTGATGCCCAGCGGCTTGAGCAACTGCGGCGAGTAACTGCCCAGCGCCAGCACGTAACGATCGGCGGTCTCCAGCTTGCCGTCGATCCACACGCCATTGATGCGGTCGCCAGCGTGATCGAGGCGTTCGATGTTCTGCCCGTAGCGGAACTCGACACCCAGCGCCACGGCCATTTCCGCCAGGCGCGTGGTGAACAGCTGACAGTCACCGGTCTGGTCGTTGGGCAGGCGCAACGCGCCGCTGAGGATGCCGGTCACGCCGGCCAGCGCGGGCTCGACACGGGCAATGCCGTCGCGATCGAGCAGTTCATAGGGCACACCGGACTGCTCGAGCACAGCGATGTCTTTGGCAGCGTTATCCAGCTGGGCCTGGGTACGGAACAACTGCGTGGTGCCCAGGCTGCGTCCTTCGTAGGCAATGCCGGTCTCGAGGCGCAGTTCATCCAGGCAATCGCGGCTGTATTCGGACAGGCGTACCATGCGTTCTTTATTGACGGCATAGCGGCTGGCCGTGCAGTTGCGCAGCATTTGCGCCATCCACAGGTACTGATCGATATCCGCTGTTGCCTTGATCGCCAATGGCGCATGACGCTGCAGCAGCCATTTGAGCGCTTTGAGCGGAACACCCGGCGCAGCCCATGGCGACGCATAGCCCGGAGAAACCTGGCCGGCATTGGCAAAACTGGTTTCCATGGCAGCAGCAGGCTGACGGTCAACGACAGTCACCTGGAAACCGGCACGCGCCAGATAATAAGCACTGGTTGTACCGATGACGCCACTACCCAGGACCAGAACGCGCATGTCGATGACCTCATCGCGGATATCCGCTGACAATTCGAAGTTTTAAGCAAGAATGTGCGCAGTATATTGAGCAATGAGCAGTGCTTCTCACTGTATAAAGATTTATATTCAGTGTTTATTCGCGGCGATAAACGCTTTGCTAGAGGGGAAATGACCCGTGCGCACTCAACACCAGTCAAATCGTGAACTGGACAAGATAGATCGCAACATTCTGCGCATCCTGCAGGCCGACGGGCGCATCTCGTTCACCGAGCTTGGCGAGCGGGTCGGCCTGTCTACCACGCCCTGTACCGAACGGGTGCGCAGGCTGGAACGCGAAGGGATCATCATGGGCTACACCGCCCGACTGAACCCGCAAAGCCTCAAGGCCAGCCTGCTGGTATTCGTCGAGATCAGCCTGGACTACAAGTCTGGCGACACCTTCGAAGAATTCCGCCGTGCCGTGCTGAAGCTGCCCCATGTGCTGGAGTGCCATCTGGTGTCCGGCGACTTCGACTACCTGGTCAAGGCGCGGATTTCCGAAATGGCCTCCTACCGCAAACTGCTGGGCGATATCCTGCTCAAACTGCCGCATGTGCGTGAGTCCAAGAGCTACATCGTCATGGAGGAAGTCAAAGAGAGCCTGAATCTGCCGATTCCCGACTGATTGCCTGCTATACGAGTACCTGACGGGTCGAGGCCATATATTCGTGTATCTGCTTTTCGACCCGTGGATGAATCAGTTCGACCGGGCGACGGCCATTCGGGCAGGGCAGGCTTGCGGTGGTGCCGAACAGGCGGCAGATCAGCGGGCGCTCGTCATACACGGTGCAGCCTTGCGGCCCAAGGTGAACGCAATTGAGTTCATCCAGCGCAGCTTCCTGCTCGGCAGCCGTCTTGCGCGGCAGACGCGACATTTCTTCGGGCGAGGTGGTCACCGGCCCGCAGCAGTCGTGGCAGCCGGGCACACATTCGAACGAAGGAATCTGGCGACGCAGATCCGCTATTTTCTGACGGTTGCAGCTCATTGACTCGACCACTCATGCACAAGGCCGAGAGTTTGCCTCAGTTGGCAGGCTCATGACAGCGGCTTATCCTCCCGACACGCCATCCGCCACCAACAGGACACGCTCATGAACGCCCGCGTTCAGAACACGCCCCGTCAAGATCAGCACGTTGCCTCCTATTACGCCGCCAGCAGTCATGCACAAGCGGATCATCCTGCGCTGCAAGGTGAGGTGAAGGTCGATGTGTGCGTGGTCGGCGGTGGATTCTCCGGCCTCAATACCGCCATCGAACTGGCCGAGCGCGGGTTCAGCGTTGCGTTGCTCGAAGCGCGCAAGATCGGTTGGGGGGCCAGCGGGCGCAATGGCGGCCAGTTGATTCGCGGGGTCGGTCATGGTGTCGAACAGTTCGCCAATGTCATCGGCAGCGAAGGCGTGCGGCAGCTCAAACTGCTGGGCATCGAGGCCGTCGAGATCGTGCGTCAGCGCATCGAGCGGTACGCTATCGATTGCGACCTGAAGTGGGGTTATTGCGATCTGGCCAACAAGCCCCGCGACCTGCACAGCCTTGCTGAAGATGCAGAAGAGTTGCGCAGCCTGGGTTATCGCCATGCACTGCAGCTGCTGCAACCGGAAGAGATGCACAGCGTGGTGGGCTCATCGCGCTATGTCGGCGGCCTGATCGATATGGGCTCGGGGCATTTACATCCGTTGAACCTGGCCTTGGGCGAAGCGGCGGTAGCGCAGTCGCTCGGCGTTCAGTTGTTCGAGCATTCAGCGGTGACGAACATTGATTATGGCCCGCAGGTCAGGGTGCATACGGCTGCCGGTTCGGTGCAGGCGCAGACCCTGGTGCTGGGTTGCAACGCCTACCTCAATGACTTGAATCCGGAAATCAGCGGCAAGGTGTTGCCTGCCGGCAGCTACATCATCGCCACCGAGCCGTTGAGCGAAGCGCAGGCCCGTGAAGTGTTGCCGCAGGACATGGCGGTGTGTGATCAGCGGGTGACGGTGGATTACTACAGGCTGTCTGCCGACCGCCGCTTGCTGTTCGGCGGTGCCTGCCATTACTCGGGGCGTGACCCTCAGGACATCGCCGCGTACATGCGGCCGAAGATGCTCGATGTGTTCCCGCAACTGGCCGCCGTGAAGATCGATTACCAGTGGGGCGGGATGATCGGCATCGGCGCCAATCGCCTGCCGCAGATAGGCCGGCTCAAGCAGCACCCCAACGTGTTTTATGCGCAGGCCTACTCGGGCCACGGTCTGAATGCCACGCATCTCGCGGGCCGGCTGCTGGCCGAAGCCATCGCCGGGCAACACAGCGATGGTTTCGAGTTGTTCGCCAAAGTGCCGCACATGACCTTTCCCGGCGGCAAGCACTTGCGCTCGCCTCTGCTGGCATTGGGCATGCTCTGGCACCGTCTCAAAGAGCTGCGCTAGGCTCAGGGCCTCCAGAACGGCTTCATGGCCTCGACCCGCGCCTGGCGGAAATCCAGGCCAATGTCGCGCAACTGGTCGTCGGTCAGTGTCAGCAAGCTGCGGCGCGACGCCCAGCGATGGCGATACAGTGCCCAGCGCCCCATGCCTGCCAACAGATCGGCCTTGTTCGAGCGAACGGTTCTGACCGTCGCTGGCCGATATTCATTCAGTTCCTGGCTGTGAAGCGCAAGGCGCACATCGCTGAACCCGTTCATGTCCTGTTCCCTCATCCTGGGTGGCTGTGGGTTCATGATGAAGCGAACGGCAAAACCAATACAGATTCAAAAGCCTCTTATATTTTCCATACAGATGATTCAAAAACGCCACTGAATGCTATATTTCCGGCCAATCTGTATTGCTTTACCGCATTCGAATTCCTGAGAGTACGCCATGACGCTCTACGTCAACCTCGCCGAACTGCTCGGCTCGCGCATCGAAAACGGCTTCTACCGCCCCGGCGACCGCCTGCCCTCGGTACGCGCGTTGAGCGTCGAGCATGGCGTCAGTCTTAGCACCGTGCAGCAAGCGTATCGGGTGCTGGAAGACCATGGCCTGGCCGCGCCGAAACCCAAATCCGGCTACTTCGTCTCGGTCAGCCGAAAAGCCCCTGCGCTGCCAGCGGTCGGCAGGCCTGTGCAGCGGCCTGTGGATATCTCTCAATGGGATCAGGTGCTGGACCTGATTCGCGTGGCGCCCCTTGAAGCCGTCACGCAACTGGGGCGCGGCATGCCGGATGTCACCAGCCCGACCCTGAAACCTTTGATGCGCGCGCTGAGTCAGTTGAGTCGCCATCAGGACATGCCGGGGCTGTATTACGACAACATCTACGGCGTGCGCAGGCTGCGCGAACAGATTGCCCGGCTGATGCTCGACTCGGGCTGCAGCCTGACCGCCAATGACCTGATCGTCACCAATGGCTGTCATGAAGCGCTATCAGCCAGTGTCCGGGCCATCTGCTCGCCGGGGGACATCGTGGCGGTGGACTCGCCAAGCTTCTTCGGCGCCATGCAGACGCTCAAGGGCGTGGGCATGAAAGCCATGGAAATCCCTACCGACCCGTTGACCGGCATCAGCCTCGAAGCGCTGGAACTGGCGCTGGAGCAATGGCCGATCAAGGTTATTCAACTGACGCCCAACTGCAACAACCCGCTGGGTTATGTCATGCCCGAAGCGCGCAAGCGGGCGCTGCTGACCCTGGCACAACGCTTCGACGTGGCGATCATCGAAGATGATGTGTATGGCGACCTGGCCTACAACTACCCTCGCCCGCGCACCATCAAATCCTTCGACGAAGACGGTCGCGTGCTGTTGTGCAGTTCGTTTTCCAAGACCCTGGCACCGGGGCTGCGAATCGGCTGGGTAGCGCCGGGCCGTTATCTGGAGCAGGTGCTGCACATGAAATACATCAGCACCGGCTCCACCGCCCCGCAGCCACAATTGGCCATCGCCGATTTCATCGAAGGCGGCCATTACGAGCCCCACGTGCGACGCATGCGTAGCCAATACCAGCGCAGTCGCGACCAGATGATCGACTGGGTGATGCGCTATTTCCCCGAGGGCACCCGCGCCAGCCGGCCGCAAGGCGGTTTCATGCTGTGGGTGGAGCTGGCCGAAGGCTTCGACACCCTGCGCCTGAACCGCGCCTTGCTGGGCAAGGGTGTGCAGATTGCGGTGGGCAGTATCTTTTCGGCATCGGGCAAGTATCGCAACTGCATGCGCATGAACTTCGCGACCAAACCCAGCCGCGAAATCGAAAGCGCGGTGCGTATCGTCGGCGAGACAATTGCGCTACTGAATGCGCAAACTGACTGATGCGGGCAAATCTTTCCCGGTTTTGCGGGTCATATCGCCAAGTCGAGCCATGTCCAGACGCGGAAGATCAATTTGAATAACTCATGGGCCTTGCCCTTTTGCTTGCTGGTTGCGTTGTGCGTCAGCGGTTGCGCGCATCAACAGGTCACCAGTGAGCCAAGCCAGGCCATGCCGTCTTCAGATTCCGCGTTCGGCCGTTCGATCCAGGCCATGGCCGTGCCGCATGAGGGACGTTCTGGCTTCCGCCTGCTGCCTGACAGCAGTGACGCGTTCAAGGCTCGCGCCGAACTGATCCGCAACGCCAAAAGCAGCCTTGATCTGCAGTATTACATCGTCCACGACGGCCTGAGTACGCGCGCCCTGATCGACGAACTGCTCAAGGCGGCTGACCGTGGCGTTCGTGTGCGCATCCTGCTGGACGACACCACCAGCGACGGTCTGGATCAGGCCATCGCCACCCTCGCCGCTCACCCGAACATCCAGATTCGCCTGTTCAATCCGCAAAACCTGGGGCGCGAGACCGGCATCACCCGCAGCCTCGGGCGCCTGATGAACCTGTCGCGCCAGCACCGGCGCATGCACAACAAGCTGTGGCTGGCCGACAGCAGTGTGGCCATCGTCGGCGGGCGCAACCTGGGCGATGAATACTTCGATGCCGAGCCGAACCTGAACTTCACCGATATCGACATGCTCAGCGTGGGGCCGGTGGCCGAGCAGCTCGGCCACAGCTTCGACCAGTACTGGAACAGCACGCTCAGCAAGCCTATCGGTGAATTCATCTATTTCCTGCCCGACGGCGAGGATCTGGCCGAGGCCCGGCGCAAGCTGGACGATTCTCTGGAGCAGGCGCACCAGCAGCACAAGGCGCTGTATGAGCGACTGATGGCCTACAAGACCCAGCCGCGCATGAAAACCTGGCTCAACGAGCTGGTCTGGGCATACAACCAGGCGCTGTGGGACGCACCGACCAAGGTTCTGGCGCAGGGCGAGCCTGATCCGCACCTGCTGCTGACCACGCAACTGGCGCCTGAACTGCTGAACACTCACAAGGAACTGATGCTGATCTCGGCCTACTTTGTACCGGGCCCGGAAGGCTTGCTGTACCTCACCGGCCGGGCCGATGCCGGCGTCAATGTCAGCCTGCTGACCAATTCCCTGGAAGCCACCGACGTGCCCGCCGTGCATGGCGGCTATGCGCCGTACCGCAAGGCACTGCTGGAGCATGGCGTGAAGCTGTTCGAGCTGCGCCGACAGCCTGGCGATACCGAGACGATGCGCGGCAGCGGTCCGCACCTGTTCAAGAAAAGCCATTCCCTGGTCAGTTCCGAATCAAGCCTGCACAGCAAGGCGATGATCTTTGATCGGCAGAAGGTCTTTGTCGGCTCATTCAACTTCGACCCGCGCTCTGTGCTGTGGAATACCGAAGTCGGCGTGCTGGTCGACAGCCCGCAACTGGCTGAAGAATTGCGCGAACTGACCTTGCAGGGCATGGCCCCGTCGCTCACCTATGAAGCGCGGCTGGAGGACGGCAAAGTGGTGTGGGTGACCGAAGACAACGGCCAGATCCACACTCTGCATACCGAACCGGGCGACTGGTGGCGGCGTTTCAACGCGTGGATGAGCCGCGCCATCGGCCTGGAAAGAATGCTTTAAGCGGGCACAGCCTGGGCATCGCCGAACGCGCCACGTCGCCGGATCAGTATCAGCAGGCCCAGAGCCCCAGCAGCCATCATCAACGGCAAGGCCTCGCCACTGACCCACTGGCTGCCCGCGCCGGCTATCAACGGGCCGAGCAGACAGCCGATGCCCCACAGTTGCGCCACATGTGCGTTGGCGCGGACCAGCGAATCATCGCGATAGCGTTCGCCGATCAGAATCAGCGACAGGGTAAACAGCCCGCCGGCACTGGCACCGAAGACGGTCCACAGTGGCCAGATCAGAACGGTGTCGATCAGCAATGGCACCAGCAGGCTGGACGCCAGTAGCAAGGCGGCGCAGCCGGTGAACATCGCGCGACGTGAAATGCGGTCGGCGAGCATGCCGATCGGCAGTTGCAGCAGCGCATCACCCACCACCACAACGCTGACCATGATCAGGGCGATTTCCGGGGTGAAGCCGTGGCGTATGCAGTAAAGCGGCAACAGGGTGAGGATCAGCGCTTCGAACGCAGCAAACAGGGCGACCGCCCAGGCGATCGCAGGCATGCCGCGACAGAAGCCGGACAGATCGGCAAACGTCACGTTGCAGGATTCGGTCGACGGCGCGCCGGTACGCCCCAGCAGCAGAAACGGTGAGCCGACCAGCAGCGCTACGCCAATCCAGAAACCATAGTCGGCCTGGGTGCCGATCACGCCCAGCAGCAGCGGACCTGCCAGTTGACTCAATGCGTAGGTGCTGCCATACAGCGCCACCAGACGCCCGCGCAGGCGCTCGATGACCAGCTGATTGATCCAGCTTTCACCCAGCACGAAGACGATGGTCAGAATCACCCCTAGCGTCAGGCGCAAGACCAGCCAGATCCAGTAATACGGCAGCAGCGCCAGCGCGCCGACCGAAACCGCCCCGGCCCATAAGCACAGGCGCATCAAATTGGCAGTGCCGAAGCGCGCCGCCAGACGACTGGCCAGCGCCGCGCCGAGCAGCACACCCACCGCCGGCATCGCCGCCATGATGCCAATGGCAAACGAGCCATAGCCCCAGCCTGCCAGCCGCAATGAAACCAGCGGCATGCTGACGCCCATTGCCAGACCGACACCCAGCACGGACGCCAGCACAGCAAAATAAGTACCCCAACGCATTTCCACGCTCCTGCCCGGCGCCACGCTACGCGCTCATCGCCTTGTACAAATCCTGTGTGGCGCGATGATCAATCTTGAGATGACCATCATGCCAATGCTCCGCGTTGGCATGCAGCCCGTGACGCTCCGCGTCACACATCCGTGCCGCTACGCACATCAAAGCCAGGACGCGGAGCGTGGGGGCGATGATCTTGAGACCCCATCGTGCCAATGCTCCGAGGGCAGAGCCTCGGAGCGATAGGCAAATGACTACAGCTTGATCCAGGTCGACTTCAGCTCGGTGTATTTGTCGAACGCATGCAGCGACTTGTCACGACCGTTGCCCGACTGTTTGAAGCCACCGAACGGTGCGGTCATGTCGCCGCCGTCGTACTGGTTGACCCATACGCTGCCTGCGCGCAAAGCCTTGGCGGTCAGGTGCGCCTTGGAGATGTTCGCGGTCCATACGGCAGCCGCCAGGCCATACTGCGTGTCGTTGGCGATCTGGATCGCCTCTTCGGCAGTATCGAACGTCAGCACCGAAAGCACCGGGCCGAAGATTTCTTCCTGAGCGATTTTCATCGCGTTGTTCACGCCGTCGAAAATGGTCGGCTCGACATAGGTGCCGCCGGTCTCCTGCAGAATGCGCTTGCCGCCCGCAACCAGTTTGGCGCCATCGGTATGGCCCGCTTCGATATAAGACAACACGGTATTCATCTGCTGGGTATCGACCAGCGCGCCCACAGTGGTCGCAGGGTCAAGCGGGTTGCCGGGCTTCCAGGCACTGAGCGCCTCGATCACCATCGGCAGGAAGCGATCCTTGATGGAGCGCTCGACCAACAGGCGTGAACCGGCGGTGCAGACTTCGCCCTGGTTGAAGGCAATCGCGCTGGCGGCTGCGCTGGCGGCGGCCTGCAAATCAGGCGCGTCGGCAAAGACGATATTCGGGCTCTTGCCGCCGGCTTCCAGCCAGACGCGCTTCATGTTCGATTCGCCCGCATAGATCATCAGTTGCTTGGCGATCTTGGTCGAGCCGGTGAACACCACAGTGTCTACATCCATATGCAGGGCAAGCGCCTTGCCGACGGTGTGGCCATAGCCAGGCAGTACGTTGAGCACGCCCGCTGGAATGCCAGCCTCGATGGCCAGTTGTGCGATACGAATGGCCGTCAGCGGAGATTTTTCCGAGGGCTTGAGGATGACCGAGTTGCCGGTGGACAGGGCAGGCCCCAGCTTCCAGCAGGCCATCATCAGCGGAAAATTCCACGGTACGATGGCGGCGACGACACCCACCGGCTCGCGTGTTACCAGGCCCAGTTGGTCATGAGGCGTTGCCGCGACTTCGTCATACAGCTTGTCGATGGCCTCGCCGCTCCAGCTCAGGGCCCGGGCGCCGCCGGGTATGTCGACACCCAGCGAGTCGCTGATCGGCTTGCCCATGTCCAGCGTTTCAAGCAGGGCCAGCTCTTCAGCATTCTGCTCAAGCAACCCCGCGAAACGGATCATGGTGGCCTTGCGTTTCGCCGGGGCCAGTCGTGACCAGACGCCGGAGTTGAAGGCGCTGCGCGCGCTGTCGACGGCGCGTTGCGCGTCAGCGGTGTCGCAGCTGGCAACCTTGGCAAGCAACCGGCCATCGACCGGGCTGATGCAGTCAAACGTCTCGCCGGAGGAGGCTGCGGTGTATTCACCTTGAATGAAGGCACGGCCTTCGATCTTCAAATTCCGGGCGCGTTGCTCCCAGTCAGCACGAGTCAGGGTGGTCATTTGCATGTCCTCCTCTTGTTGAATGTGGGTGTGTCATGGTTGATTGAAGACACAATCTGAAATTTTTCAGGACGGCCGTTACCCTAAACCAGCGGCCCGACAAAACCAATATATTTGACATAAATAGCCGCTACGGTGCTTTTATGTTGATTTTATTAAACAGCTCCGTACGCGCGCCGAGGCACTAACGCGCTGCACGCACGTCAAACCTTCAACGCATTCAGGACAAGGGGCCCATCATGAGCATCGAAAGCATCGTCGACTTCAGTGAAGCCAGCACCGCCGCCGAGCACTATCGCCCTGCACCGGAAAAAGTCTTCAAGGGCGACCCGGCACAAACCCTCTACAACCACTACAACAGCCCCTGCGGACAGATGAGCGCGGGCGTCTGGAATGGCGAGCCCGGGCAGTGGCAGGTGAATTATTCAGAGCATGAGTATTGCGAGATTGTGCAGGGTGTTTCAGTCCTGCGCGACGAGCAGGGCCACGCGAAAACCCTGCGCGCAGGCGACCGTTTCGTGATCCCGGCAGGCTTCAAGGGTACCTGGGAGGTGCTGGAAACATGCCGCAAGATTTATGTGGTGTTTGAGGCGGCTGCAGATAAATAAATACCACCCTGGCAGCGACGCCAGGAGCGCAGGCACAAAAAAACCCGCCAGAGCGGGTTTTTTTGTAGCCGACAGAATCAATTACTTGATTTTGCCTTCTTTGTAGATCACGTGCTTGCGTACAACCGGATCGAATTTTTTGATTTCGATTTTATCCGGGGTAGTACGTTTGTTCTTGTCGGTGGTGTAGAAATGGCCTGTACCAGCGCTCGACACCAAACGGATCAATTCACGCATGATTTTCTCCCTTAAATTTTGCCGTCGCGACGCAGTTCAGCGAGCACAACTTCAATGCCACGCTTGTCGATGATACGCATGCCTTTAGCAGATACGCGCAGACGAACAAAACGCTTCTCGCCTTCAACCCAGAAGCGATGATGCTGCAGGTTTGGCAGGAAACGACGACGGGTTTTGTTGTTTGCGTGGGAAATGTTATTCCCAGTCACCGGACCCTTACCGGTAACTTGACATACTCTCGACATGCCTCAGCCCTCTAAAACCACATGCCCAACCCGGCATGGGTTGGCCGCTTAATCTCTCAGTCATTTGGCGCCAGGCGCCGCGTTTCTTTAAGGGTCTTACCGGCTACACCTACAGTGAAGGAACCGGGCCCCTAGAAAAGAGCGCTGCTTTATACCAGAAAGCCTTGGGCACAACAACAGGCAAAGCACTTTGACCCGAATGATCACGCCTCGCGAGGCGGTATGCTCAAGCACTGCGGGGGCACAGGCAAATCGACCGCTCGTCGCGCCGTGACGATTGTTCTGCGCCAGCACATGGTCTAGGGTTAGTCCCTCACCAGACTGCGCCGGCAGATGGGGCCCTTTCTGAACAGGAAATAACGCCATGCGCCTAGCTGCACTCCCTTTTTTACTCGTTCCACTCCTGCTTCCCGTCGCTGCCCAGGCATCGAACCTTGTGGTCTGCACCGAAGCCAGCCCCGAGGGCTTCGACGTTGTACAGTACAACTCGCTGACCACCACCAACGCATCGGCCGACGTGCTGATGAACCGCCTTGTAGACTTCGATGCCAAGAGCGGCAAGCTGGTGCCGAGCCTGGCAGATAGCTGGACCGTGTCCAAAGACGGCCTGACGTACGACTTCAAGCTGCACCCCGGAGTGAAATTCCACACCACCGATTATTTCAAGCCGACTCGCGAGCTGAGCGCGAATGACGTGCTGTTCAGCTTCCAGCGCATGCTCGACCCGCAGAACCCGTGGCACAAGATCGCCCAGAGCGGTTTCCCGCATGCGCAGTCCATGCAGTTGCCCGCGTTGATCAAGAGCATCGAAGCGCCTGATGCACACACCGTGCGCTTCACGCTCAACCATGCGGACTCGACCTTCCTGGCCACGCTGAGCATGGGTTTCGCCTCCATCTATTCAGCCGAATATACTGCGCAGCTGTTGAAAGCGGGCACGCCGGAAAAACTCAACAGTCAGCCGATCGGCACCGGGCCGTTCGTGTTCAAGCGCTTCCAGAAAGATGCTGTGGTGCGCTACGAGGCGTTCGACGATTACTTCGCCGGCAAATCTGATATCGACACGCTGGTGTATGCCATCACCCCGGACGCCAATGTGCGCCTGCAGAAAATCCGTCAGGACGAATGCCAGATAGCGCTCTCGCCCAAGCCCCTGGATATTCAGGCAGCCAGCAAGGACGACTCGCTCAAGGTGGAGAAAACTGAAGCGTTCATGACCGCGTTTGTCGCGATCAACAGCCAGCACCCGCCGTTCGACAAGCCGGAAGTTCGCCAGGCCATCAATCTGGCGTTCGACAGGGACAATTACCTGAAAGCCGTGTTCGAAGGCACCGCTGAAAAGGCCAACGGCCCTTACCCGCCCAACACCTGGAGTTACGCCAAGGACCTGCCCGGCTATCAGCACGATGTTGCCAAGGCCAAGGCGCTGCTGGCCAAGGCCGGTGTAAAAGAGGGTTTGAAGACCACCATCTGGACACGACCTTCCGGGAGCCTGCTGAATCCGAACCCGAGCCTGGGTGCTCAATTGCTGCAGGCTGATTTGAAACAGGTCGGCATCGATGCCGAGATCAAGATCATTGAGTGGGGCGAGCTGATTCGCCGCGCCAAGGCTGGCGAGCATGACCTGCTGTTCATGGGCTGGGCGGGCGACAATGGCGACCCGGATAACTTCCTGACCCCGCAGTTCTCGTGTGCGGCCGTGCAATCGGGCACCAACTTCGCCCGCTATTGCGACAAGACACTGGACAAGCTGATCGCAGACGGTAAATCCGTCAGCGGCCAGGCCGAGCGCAGCAAGCTGTATCACCAGGCCCAGCAGCAGATTCAACAGCAGGCACTGTGGATCCCCCTCGCCCACCCGACAGCCGCTACGCTGGTGCGCAAGGACGTCACTGGCTATCAGGTCAGCCCGTTCGGCAGGCAGGATTTCTACAAGGTGCAGGTCAAGTAAGTCGCCAGACTGACCTCGGCCTCTCTGGGTGATGGCGTGCCAATGCCTGCTGCATTGGCACGCCCCGTCTGAAGACCGGACGCAGAGCGTGAGAACGATAATCCGAGTGCCACCCTATCGCTCTGCGTGGGCGCTACATCAGCCCGCGCTCCACCATCGACAGTGGCTCGCCGTCCCCAACGATCACGTGGTCAAGCACATGAACGTCCACCAGCAGCAGTGCTTCCTTGAGGCGCTTGGTCAGGTCGATGTCGGAACGGCTGGGCGTGGTGATACCGGAAGGATGGTTGTGACAAAGGATCAGGCTGGCAGCGTTGTGCGCCATCGCGCGTTTCACCACCTGGCGCGGGTGTACATAAGACGCGTTGATCGTCCCGCGAAACAATATCTCGAAGGTCATGACCCGGTGCTTGTTATCGAGAAACAGGCAGCCGAAGACTTCGTGCGGCTCATGCCGCAGCAGGGCCTTGAGATAGCTGCGAACCTGGGTCGGGTTTTCCAGCGCTGATTCACGGCGCAGGGACTCGGCCATGTGCCGACGCGCCATTTCCATCACGGCCTGCAACTGAGCGAACTTGGCAGGCCCGAGCCCCAGTTGCGAGGTGAATGCCGACAGATCCGCATCCAGTAACGGTCTGAGCCCGTCAAATTGATTCAGCAGATGACGCGCAAGGTCTACAGCGCTTTTTCCGGCCACGCCGGTGCGTAAAAAGATAGCCAGCAACTCGGCGTCGGAAAGGCTCGCCGCCCCCAACTCCAACAAGCGTTCCCGGGGGCGTTCAGCCGCGGGCCAACTGCGAATACTCATAGCACCTCCATGTGATTGGGCACCGCTGTTCCGGTGCGGTCGCTGTGCTATCTTAGCCCATCTTTTTTGCACGACGATCTGGCCTGGGGAGGCGTCATGGCCGTCGTGTGTTCACTCGACCAAAAAGGCAGGTCTATGCAGCGGCTGTATCGAAAACGCATCGTTCTTGGCGTCGGCGGCGGCATCGCGGCCTACAAGAGCGCTGAACTGGTCCGCCGCCTGCGCGATCAGGGCGCTGAAGTGCGTGTGGTCATGACCCGGGGCGGGGCCGAGTTCATCACCCCGCTGACCATGCAGGCCCTGTCCGGGCACCCTGTGCACCTGGACCTTCTCGATCCGGCTGCCGAGGCCGCGATGGGCCATATCGAACTGGCCAAATGGGCCGACCTGATCCTCATCGCACCGGCCACCGCCGACCTCATCGCGCGCCTGGCGCAAGGCATCGCCAACGACCTGCTGACCACCATCGTGCTGGCCACCGACGCGACTGTCGCCATCGCCCCGGCGATGAACCAGGCGATGTGGCGTGACGCCTCCGTGCAGGCCAATACCCGCCTGCTCGAAGAGCGCGATTTTCGTGTGTTCGGGCCGGCGTCCGGCAGTCAGGCGTGTGGCGATGTCGGCTTCGGGCGCATGCTGGAGGCCGACGACCTGGCCCAGTGCGCGGCCGACTGCTTCCAGCGCCTGACCCTGACCGGCAAGCATGTGCTGATCACCGCAGGCCCGACCCAGGAAAACATCGACCCGGTGCGCTACATCACCAACCACAGCTCCGGAAAAATGGGCTTTGCACTGGCCGAAGCGGCGGTGGAAGCCGGCGCTCGCGTCACGCTGATCACCGGGCCGGTCAACCTGCCTACGCCTGATCGCGTCTCGCGTATCGACGTGGTCAGCGCCCGCGACATGCTGGCAGCGTGTGAGGCGGCCATCCCCTGCGACCTGTTCATCGCCTCGGCAGCCGTGGCCGACTACCGCCCGGAAGTCGTTGCCCCGCACAAATTGAAGAAAGATCCTTCGAACGGTGACGGCTTGCTGCTGCAGATGGTGCGCAATCCGGATATTCTGGCGACCATCGCAACCCGCCCGGATCGCCCCTTCAGTGTCGGCTTTGCCGCCGAGACCGAACACCTGCTCGACTACGCTGCCCGCAAGCTCAAGGACAAGAACCTCGACCTGATTGTCGCCAACGATGTCGCGAACCCGAGCATCGGCTTCAATAGTGAGGAAAACGCCTGCAGCGTGATTGACCGAGGGTTGCACGCAACGCTTTTCGCCCAGACCAGCAAGGCCAAGATCGCTCGCCAGCTGGTCACTTTTATCGCCGACCGCATGAATCAGGTTTAACTACGAATGCACGCTCTACAAGCCAAGATCCTCGACCCTCGCATTGGCAACGAATTTCCGCTGCCGGCTTACGCCACTACCGGCTCGGCTGGCCTGGACCTGCGCGCCATGCTCAAGGAAGACACGCTCCTTGAGCCGGGCCAGACCCTGCTGATCCCTACCGGCCTGTCGATTTACATTGGCGATCCGGGTCTTGCCGCGCTGATCCTGCCGCGCTCCGGCCTGGGCCACAAACACGGCATCGTGCTGGGCAATCTGGTAGGCCTGATCGACTCCGATTACCAGGGCGAACTGATGGTCTCCTGCTGGAACCGCGGCCAGACGGCTTTCAACATCGCCGTCGGCGAGCGCATCGCCCAATTGGTCCTGGTGCCGGTCGTACAGGCGCACTTCGAGCTGGTTGAAGCGTTCGACGAAAGTCAGCGTGGCGCTGGCGGCTTCGGTCATTCCGGCAGTCATTGATCGCCATTCGGCACATAATCCGGGTTCGGAACAAGGCTCAGGGAGAGGTCGGTGAAAGGTAGTCAGCACAGCGCTTCACAGCACGCCATACCCACCGACAACTCGCCTCCGGCTGCGAGCCTCACAGGCCTAGCGCCCGGCCTGGTGCCTGCCGCCATCGGCCTGCTCATCGCTGCGGCGCTGGTCTGGATGGCTCTGGCCACCGGCCCGCAGCAACAGGACCAGCTGGTTCAGGCCTGGGGCGGCAATCAGGCGGCAGCGGTGGGTCTGGCGCTGCGCCAGATCAACGCGGACACCCAGTCAGCAGCATCCGGGGCGGCGCTTGTCCAGACATTGCAAAGCAATGATGCCGCTGCCCTGCTGGCCGCTCAGGATCGATTCACCCGTTGGGACGGCCTCGCAGGCGCTCGGCTTTACCCCAAGGGGCTGGCCGATGTGGATACGCAAGGCGCACTGCCCGTCAGTTTCGCCACCCTGGATATGCTCAACAAGGCCGCACAAGGTGAGGCCGTCGCCCCGGAGGCGCGCAAGGTCGGCGAGCGCTGGTTGATCTACAGCGCTGCGCCGGTGCGTGCCGCTGCCAGTCAGCCGGTGGTGGGTACGCTGCTGCTGGTCTTTGACCTGCAGCGCTTGCTCAATGCCTTGCCGGCGCTGCCTGCCGACGCCGGGCAAGTGGTGCTCAGCCAGCAATTCGGCAGCGGACCTGCTCAGGTGTTCCTGCAACGCGGTCAGGCCGAGGAAGGCAAAGCCCAGGCTTTCGATACCGGTTATCCTGGCTGGAAACTCGAGTTCACGCCCGGCCCCGGGCTGAAAACCTCACCGTCCGTGATGCTTCTGCTGCTGGCACTGATTATCGCTGCAGCGGGCGTGCTGCTTGGCTTGCACCGTAACGAACGGGCCCTGCAGAAGCGTATTTGCGCCGACGCACGGCAACTGGATCAGCTGCTCCAAGAACTCTCACGCGGAAAAGCCGTCAAACCCTTCGGTTTGAGCCTCCCGGCCCTTAGTGGTCTGGCTCAGGTCCTTGCTCGTGTCTCGCTTCGTAGTCAGCCTCAGGCAGCGCCTGTCCTGGCGGCGGGCGAGCAGCGCGATGCAGATATTGCCAAAGGCAGTGCTTCGTCCACCGTGGCTGCATCACGCACCGACTGGACCGATCCGCTGTTTCAAGATACCGATATCCTTGATATCGACCTTCTCGACGAAAACCAGGACTTCCTGAGATCGGAGCATAACCTCGCTATGAACAGTCCAGCATCCGTGGCACCCAACCTTCCCGAGACTATTTTCCGTGCCTACGACATCCGTGGCGTGGTCGGGGACACCCTCAACGCTGAAACGGCTTACTGGATCGGCCGCGCCATCGGCTCCGAAAGCCTGGCGCAGAACGAACCCAACGTCAGCGTTGGCCGCGACGGTCGGCTTTCCGGTCCTGAACTGGTACAGCAACTGATTCAAGGTCTGCACGACAGCGGCTGTCACGTCAGCGATGTAGGCCTGGTGCCAACGCCTGCGCTGTATTACGCAGCCAACGTGCTGGCCGGCAAGACCGGCGTCATGCTGACCGGCAGCCATAACCCGAAGGACTACAACGGCTTCAAGATCGTCATCGCCGGCGACACCCTCGCCAACGAGCAGATCCAGGCGCTGCACGAGCGCATCAAGACCAACAACCTGACGTCGCAGAAAGGCAGCATCACCCAGGTCGACATCCTTGAGCGCTACTTCCAGCAGATCAAGAATGACATCGTCATGGCGCGCAAGCTGAAGGTCGTGGTCGACTGCGGTAACGGCGCGGCAGGCGTGATCGCTCCGCAACTGATCGAAGCGCTGGGCTGTGAAGTGATTTCCCTGTTCGCGGAAGTGGATGGCAACTTCCCCAACCATCACCCGGATCCGGGCAAGCTGGAAAACCTGCAGGACCTGATTGCCAAGGTCAAGGAAACCGGTGCCGATCTGGGCCTGGCCTTCGACGGTGACGGCGACCGTGTCGGTGTCGTGACCAACGCAGGCAACGTGGTGTACCCGGACCGCCTGTTGATGCTGTTCGCGCTGGACGTGCTCAAGCGCAATCCGGGTGCCGACATCATTTTCGACGTCAAATGCACACGCCGCCTGACTCCGCTGATCAGCGAGCATGGCGGCCGTCCGGTGATGTGGAAAACCGGTCACTCGCTGATCAAGAAAGAAATGAAGAAAAGCGGTGCGCTGCTGGCAGGCGAAATGAGCGGCCACATCTTCTTCAAGGAACGCTGGTTCGGTTTCGACGACGGTATCTACAGCGCAGCACGCCTGCTGGAGATCCTCAGCCAGGAGTCGGCCAACGCCGAAGACCTGTTCGAGACCTTCCCGAACGATATTTCGACGCCTGAAATCAACATCAAGGTGACGGATGTCACCAAGTTCAGCATCATCAAGGCCCTTGAAACGGATGCGCAGTGGGGCGACGCCAAACTGACCACAATCGACGGTGTCCGTGTGGACTATCCGAAGGGCTGGGGTCTGGTTCGCGCTTCCAATACCACGCCGGTACTGGTGCTGCGTTTCGAAGCCGAGACCGAGGCCGAATTGCAGCGTATCAAGGACGTGTTCCACGCAGAACTGAAGAAAGTTGCGCCGGACCTCGACCTGCCATTTTGATTGTTTTTCCTTTTGACTGGAGCCCTGAATGACCCTCGAACGCGATGCCGCCTCTAATGTAGCCAAGGTCCTTTCCGAAGCGCTGCCTTACATTCGCCGCTTTGTCGGCAAGACGCTGGTTATCAAGTACGGCGGCAACGCCATGGAGAGCGAAGAGCTGAAAACCGGCTTTGCGCGCGACATCGTGTTGATGAAAGCGGTGGGCATCAACCCGGTAGTGGTTCACGGCGGCGGGCCGCAGATCGGCGATCTGCTCAAGCGCCTGTCCATCGAGAGCCACTTCATCGACGGCATGCGTGTAACCGATGCACAAACCATGGATGTCGTGGAGATGGTACTGGGCGGCCAGGTCAACAAGGACATCGTCAACCTGATCAACCGTCATGGCGGCAGCGCGATCGGTCTGACCGGCAAGGACGCTGAGCTGATTCGTGCGAAGAAGCTCACCGTCACGCGCCAGACGCCGGAAATGACCAAGCCCGAAATCATCGACATCGGTCAGGTCGGTGAAGTGGTCGGGGTCAACACCGGGCTGCTCAACATGCTGGTCAAAGGCGATTTCATTCCGGTCATCGCGCCTATCGGCGTGGGCCCGGACGGCGAGTCGTACAACATCAACGCCGACCTGGTAGCAGGCAAGGTTGCCGAAGCCCTCAAGGCCGAGAAGCTGATTCTGCTGACCAACATCGCCGGCCTGATGAACAAGCAGGGCGAAGTCCTGACCGGCCTGACCACCGAGCAGGTCGACGGCCTGATCGCCGACGGCACCATCTACGGCGGCATGCTGCCGAAGATTCGTTGCGCGCTGGAAGCGGTTCAGGGCGGCGTCAACAGCTCGCACATCATCGACGGTCGAGTGCCCAACGCGGTCTTGCTGGAGATCTTCACCGACAGCGGTGTAGGTACCCAGATCACCAACCGCAAGCGGCACTGATTCAGGCGTAACACCCAAAGGCCCCGTGAGTTAACCCTCACGGGGCCTTTTTGTTGGCTGATGATTGAGAACAGCTCCGCGTGGGCATGCCGTTCTGGAAGCTCTGCGTCCTGTCCGGAATGTGTGGCGCGGCGCAGATCTGTGACGCGGAGCGTCACGACAGGCATTCCCACGCTGGAGCGTGAGGAACGATCGGTGTCTGGCGGCGGCCCCTTTCGCGAACAAGTTCGCTCCTACGGCCTTCGGCCAGAATCAAAAACAGACCCGGGCATGACGATAGTGTCCGACCAAACTTCGCGTGGGTATGCCGCTCTGGACGCTCTGCGTCCTGCCCTGAATGTGTGGCGCGGCGCAGATCTGTGACGCGGAGCGTCACGACAGGCATTCCCACGCTGGAGCGTGAGGAACGATAGGTGTCCGGGGGCGGCCCCTTTCGCGAACAAGTTCGCTCCTACGGCCTTCGGCCAGAATCAAAAACAGACCCGGGCATGACGATAGTGTCCGACCAAACTTCGCGTGGGTATGCCGCTCTGGACGCTCTGCGTCCTGTCATTGAGTCAGCCGCTGGACGCGGGCGCGGTCCACGGCGAAGTCTGCTTCGGCCTTTACGCGTGCGGCCTGATACCCGGCGATATCGGCTTGCAGTTTCTGCTGCTGATCGCGCAAGTCGTTCAGTTGATCGACAAGCGCCTGCTGAACCGGACGTCCTGCACGCTCAAGGTCGGCGGCCTGGCCTTGCAGACTGCGCTGCTGCGCCGCCAGCCCCTGAATGTTGCCCTGGGCAACGCCAACCAGCGCGTCCAGCTCGGCCAGTTTGCGGGCCTTCATGCGATCCACTTCAGCGACGCTGCTGTACAGGCTCAGCAGTTGCGCATCGGCGGCGGCCTGGCGTTTGTCCGCTTCGGACTGGCGAATCTGCTCGGCCGTAGGCGCGGGCGGCACAACCTGAACCACCCGGCCACGACTGTTGAGCACTTCATAACCTTTGGCAACGTAGTCGGGCGGCACGCCTTGCGTGTCGATCACCGTCACCCCGCGGCTATCGACGTAGCGATAAAGCCGTGGCTCAGGTGCGTCGGCAGCCCGAGCGAGCATGGGCACAAGCATGACGACAGCCAGCAAGCCCCGCAAAACGCTCGGCGTGCCTGAAACCGAAAACCGTGCCCTGCTGCCGACTGCCATGGGCACGTCCTCAGATTCCGAATTGCGCGCGATAGGCTTCGACAGCAGGCAGATGCTGCTTGAGCTGCGGGTCGTCGGCCAGGAACTCGAGTACCTGATTCAGCGACACGATACTCACCACCGGAATCCCGAAGTCACGTTCGACTTCCTGAATCGCCGACAGCTCGCCATTGCCGCGCTCCTGACGATTGAGCGCGATCAGCACGCCCGCAGCTGTCGCGTCCTGGTCCTTGATGATCTGCATGACTTCACGGATCGCGGTGCCCGCAGTGATCACGTCGTCGATAATCAGCACATTCCCCGCCAGCGGCGAGCCCACCAGACTGCCGCCCTCGCCGTGCGCCTTGGCTTCCTTGCGGTTGAAACACCACGGCAGATCACGGTCATGATGCTCGGCCAGCGCCACGGCAGTGGCCGATGCGAGCGGAATGCCCTTGTAGGCCGGACCGAACAGAACGTCGAAGGCAATACCGCTTTCAACCACGGCGGCTGCGTAGAAACGCCCCAGTTGTGCCAGTGCGGAACCGGTGTTGAACAGCCCCGCATTGAAGAAGTACGGGCTGGTGCGCCCGGACTTGAGAGTGAACTCACCGAAGCGCAGAACACCGCGATCGATGGCAAAACGAATGAAATCGCGTTGATACGCCTGCATGAAAAAAGCTCCGAATACCACGGATTTAGCTAATTAGGTAGAGCTCGGGTATCATACACGCACGTGATTTTTGGGGCCATTTATGCGGATCATCAGTGTGAACGTAAATGGCATTCAGGCTGCGGTCGAGCGTGGTTTGCTCAGCTGGCTGCAAGCTCAGAATGCCGACGTCATCTGCTTACAGGACACCCGCGCCTCCACCTTTGAACTGGACGATCCAGCCTTTCAGCTGGATGGTTACTTCCTCTATGCCTGCGAAGCCGAGGTTCCCGCTCAGGGTGGTGTGGCGCTGTATTCGCGGTTGCAGCCGAAGGCGGTAATCAGCGGCCTCGGCTTCGAGACAGCCGACCGCTACGGGCGCTACCTGCAAGCAGATTTCGACAAGGTCAGTATCGCTACCCTGCTCTTTCCGTCCGGGATGAATGGCGATGAAGACCTGAATCAGAAATTCAAGCTCATGGACGATTTCGGCAAGTACATGGACAAGCAGCGCCGCAAGCGTCGCGAATACATCTACTGCGGATCGCTCTATGTGGCGCAGCAGAAGCTCGATATCAAGAACTGGCGCGACAGCCAGCAGTCGCCCGGCTTCCTCGCGCCCGAACGCGCCTGGATGGACGAAATCGTCGGCACCATGGGCTACGTCGATGCCCTGCGTGAAGTCAGCCGTGAAGGTGATCAGTACAGCTGGTGGCCGGATAACGAACAGGCCGAGATGCTGAACCTGGGTTGGCGCTTCGATTATCAGATCCTGACCCCTGGCCTGCGCCGCTTCGTGCGCAGCGCCCGTCTGCCACGCCAGCCGCGCTTCTCGCAGCACGCGCCGTTGATCGTGGATTACGACTGGACCCTGACTATCTGATAGCCAGGCAAGGCAGCGAACACGAAAAAGCCGACTTGAAGTCGGCTTTTTGCGTTGCCTGAAGTGATGCTACTTGATCAGGCGCAAGGTGAACGGATAGCGATAATTGACGCCGTCATTGGCTTTTATCCCGGCAATGATCGCCAGCACTGCGGCACCGATGCCCACCAGCGTCAGTAACGCAAAGCCGATGATCAGCACCACCAGCAGCATGCTGACGGTGGCCGCGATGGCGACTGTGATCTGAAAATTCAGCGCTTCCTTGCCTTGCGCGTCGATAAACGGATCGGAGTCTTTCTTCAACTGCCAGATAATCAGCGGGCCCAGCAGATTGCCGAATGGAAACATCAGCCCGGCAAACGCCGACAAGTGACAGAACATCGCCCACTGGCGAGCGCTTTGCGGCGGTTTGCTGAACGGTTGCAAGCTGTCACTCATTATCGGACCCCCTTGTGGGTATCAGTCGGCCAACGCGGCGCGCTGCAATTCAAACAATTCGGTCATGCCTTTCTGCGCCAGCGCGAGCATCGCGTTCAGCTCTTCCGGCTGGAATGGCGCGCCTTCGGCGGTGCCCTGAACTTCAATGAAACCGCCTGCACTGGTCATGACCACGTTCAGGTCGGTCTCGGCAGCCGAGTCTTCGAGGTAGTCCAGGTCGAGCACCGGCTCGCCCTGATACATGCCGACCGAAACAGCCGCGATCATCTGCTTGAGCGGGTCGCCGCCTTTCAGGCCGCCGCGCTTCTTGATCACCTTCAGCGCATCGGCCAGGGCCACCATCGCACCGGTAATGGACGCGGTGCGAGTGCCGCCGTCAGCCTGAATGACATCGCAATCGACGTACAGGGTGACGTCGCCCAGCTTGGACATGTCCAGCGCAGCGCGCAGTGAACGACCGATCAGGCGCTGGATTTCGAGTGTACGACCACCCTGCTTGCCACGGCTGGCTTCGCGCTGGTTACGCTCGCCGGTAGCACGTGGCAGCATGCCGTATTCGGCAGTCAGCCAACCCTGGCCCTGGCCTTTGAGAAAGCGTGGTACGCCGTTTTCGACGCTGACGGTGCAAATCACCTTGGTATCACCAAACTCGACCAGTACAGAACCCTCGGCGTGTTTGGTGTAGTTGCGGGTGATGCGGATCGAGCGGAGCTGATCGGCGGCGCGACCACTTGGACGTTTCATCTGGGATACCTGTACTGAGACGGAAAACTGCTGAGCATTATAGAGGCCACAGCTGCCGCTGGGCATCTCTAAAAGCCGTCAATGCCGATCCCGCGCAACCAGAAGGCCCTGGATCAAGGCTTTCGACGCGCAGATACGGGGTAAAACAACGCCTTGCGTCACCTGTCACACTGTCGGATTGGGAGCCTGCGCCGCACTGCGCTACAATCCTGCGCCTCTACAGCCAGCCGGCTTTCACGACGCCCATGACCGCCATTTCTGCGCGTTCATGAACCGAACCACGCTTTGAAAGCGAACCAAGAGGTATTTCCCATGGTGCACAGCATGACTGCCTTTGCCCGAGTAGAGCGGGCCGGTGCCCAGGGCACACTGAGCTGGGAACTGCGCTCGGTCAACCACCGCTATCTTGAGCCACACCTGCGCCTGCCGGAGTCGTTCCGCGATCTGGAAGGCGCGATTCGCGAAGCACTGCGTCAGGGCCTGTCGCGCGGCAAGGTCGAATGCACACTGCGCTTTGTCGAGGAAACCGCCGGCAAGCCGCTGCAGGTGGACCTTGAACGCGCAGGCCAATTGGTCGCCGCAGCCGAGTCGGTTGCCGGCTTGATCAAACAGCCTGCTGCATTGAACCCGCTCGAGGTGCTGGCATGGCCGGGCGTGCTGGTCGCCGATGCCAACGATCCGCAGGTGTTGAACACCGAGGCCCTGAAACTGTTCAATGATGCGCTGACCGAATTGAAAAGCGGGCGCGGGCGCGAAGGCGCAGACCTGGCGCGGCTGCTCGACGAGCGTCTGTCCTCCATCGTCGAAGAAGTCGCCACCTTGCGCACGCTGGTGCCACAGATGCTCGCAACCCAGCGTCAGAAGGTGCTGGATCGCTTTGCCGACATGAAAGCCGAGCTCGACCCTCAGCGTCTGGAGCAGGAAATGGTCCTGCTGGCACAGAAAAGCGATGTCGCCGAAGAACTGGACCGCCTCAGCACCCACGTCACCGAAGTGCGTCGCGTACTCAAGGCTGGCGGCCAGGCAGGACGCCGTCTTGATTTCCTGATGCAAGAGCTTAACCGCGAAGCGAATACACTGGGCTCCAAGGCCTTTGACCCACGCAGCACGCAGGCTGCCGTCAACCTCAAAGTGTTGATCGAGCAGATGCGTGAGCAAGTGCAGAATATTGAGTAAGGCTAAACCTGACATGACCCATATCACTGGCACCCTGTACATCATTTCCGCTCCGTCCGGCGCGGGCAAGACCAGTCTGGTCAAGGCGCTGATGGACGCTCAGCAAGAGCCTCAGCACGGCGCGCAGGCAAAGATTCGCGTCTCTGTCTCGCACACCACGCGCGCCATGCGCCCCGGCGAAGTGGACGGTGTGAACTACAACTTCGTCGATCGTGCCACGTTCCTGAGCATGATCGAGCACGGCGACTTTCTCGAACAGGCCGAGGTCTTCGGCAACCTGTACGGCACGTCGCAGAGCCACTTGCAGCAGACGCTGGACGAAGGCCACGACCTGATTCTGGAAATCGACTGGCAGGGTGCGCGCCAGGTTCGTGCGCAGATGCCGCAGGCCCGTTCCATCTTCATTTTGCCGCCGACCCAGCAGGCCTTGCGCCAGCGCCTGACCAATCGCGGCCAGGATAGCGACGAGATCATCGAAGCGCGGATGCGTGAAGCGGTCAGCGAAATGAGCCACTACAACGAGTATGAGTACGTCGTGGTCAATGACGACTTTGCCGGCGCGCTGGAAGACCTCAAGGCGATTTTCCGCGCCAACCGCCTGACTCAACAGCACCAGCAAGAGCAATACAGCGAGCTTTTTCAGGAGTTGCTGGCTTGATCGAAACGTTTCCAGACATCAGGCAACAGGTTAAAAGCATGCCGTTGGTGGCATGCCGCTTGATGACTGGTGCTGTCCGCTTGTAAACTACCAAGTCCGCTCGCCCATCCGGGCATCGCGCATCCGCATTTGCTACGAGGAATACCCATGGCCCGCGTAACCGTTGAAGACTGCCTAGAACACGTGGATAACCGCTTTGAGCTGGTCATGCTCTCTACCAAGCGTGCCCGTCAACTGGCAACCGGCGGCAAAGAACCAAAGCTGGCCTGGGAAAACGATAAGCCTACCGTTATGGCCCTGCGTGAAATCGCAGCTGGCGTGATGGATTACTCGGTAATCGCAGAAGCTGAAATCGTTGAAGATGAACCATTGTTCGCAGCGTTCGAGGACGAGTCCAACGAGGCCGTCTAAGCCTATGCCAGGTCGACGTAGTACGGCGCAGGGTAAAAGCCATTGGCAAGGGGTAGCGCCTTGCCGAGCATAGACGCCCTCGCCGACAGACTGTCGGCCTACCTCGGCAAGGACCAGGTCAATCTGGTCCGCCGAGCGTATTTCTACGCCGAACAAGCCCACGATGGCCAACGCCGTCGCAGCGGTGAAGCCTACGTCACCCATCCCCTCGCGGTGGCGAATATTCTTGCCGACATGCACATGGACCATCAGAGCCTGATGGCTGCGATGCTGCATGACGTCATCGAAGACACCGGGATTGCCAAGGAAGCGCTCAGCGCCCAATTTGGCGAGACCGTAGCGGAACTGGTCGACGGGGTCAGCAAACTGACCCAGATGAATTTCGAGACCAAGGCCGAAGCCCAGGCGGAAAACTTCCAGAAAATGGCCATGGCCATGGCGCGCGACATTCGCGTCATCCTGGTCAAGCTCGCCGATCGCCTGCACAACATGCGCACGCTGGAAGTCCTGTCCGGCGAAAAGCGCCGGCGCATCGCCAAGGAAACCCTTGAAATCTATGCGCCCATCGCCAATCGGCTGGGCATGCACAGTGTGCGCATCGAATTCGAGGACCTGGGCTTCAAGGCGATGTACCCGATGCGTTCCTCGCGAATCAACCAGGCGGTCAAGCGCGCCAGGGGCAATCGCAAGGAACTGGTCAACAAGATCGAAGAGTCCCTGAGTCATTGCCTGGCCGTCGATGGCATCGAAGGCGACGTCAGTGGGCGGCAGAAACATCTGTATGGCATCTACAAGAAGATGCGCGGCAAGCGTCGCGCCTTCAACGAGATCATGGATGTCTACGCGTTCCGCATCATCGTCGACAAGGTCGACACCTGCTATCGCGTGCTCGGCGCTGTACATAATTTGTACAAGCCGCTGCCCGGTCGCTTCAAGGATTACATCGCGATCCCCAAGGCCAACGGCTATCAGTCCCTGCATACCACCTTGTTCGGCATGCATGGCGTGCCTATCGAGATCCAGATTCGCACCCGCGAAATGGAAGAAATGGCCAACAACGGCATCGCGGCACACTGGCTGTACAAATCCAGCGACGACGAGCAGCCCAAGGGCACTCACGCCCGGGCCCGACAGTGGGTCAAGGGCGTGCTGGAAATGCAGCAGCGCGCCGGCAACTCCTTGGAATTCATCGAAAGCGTCAAGATCGACCTGTTCCCGGACGAGGTTTACGTTTTCACGCCCAAAGGCCGGATCATGGAGCTGCCCAAAGGCTCCACAGCGGTGGATTTCGCCTACGCGGTACACACCGATGTCGGCAACAGCTGCATTGCCTGCCGGATCAACCGCCGGCTGGCGCCGCTTTCCGAACCGCTGCAAAGTGGCTCGACTGTCGAGATCGTCAGCGCTCCAGGCGCACGCCCGAACCCGGCCTGGCTGAACTTTGTCGTCACCGGCAAGGCGCGCACCCACATTCGTCACGCACTCAAGCTGCAACGCCGTTCCGAGTCGATCAATCTCGGTGAGCGCCTGCTGAACAAGGTCCTCAACGGGTTTGAGTGCAGCCTCGACAAGATCGGTCAGGAGCGCATTCAACTGGTGCTCAACGAATACCGGGTCGAAGTGCTGGAAGACCTGCTCGAAGACATTGGCCTGGGTAATCGTATGGCCTATGTCGTTGCCCGCCGCCTGCTGGGCGAAGGCGATCAGTTGCCAAGCCCTGAAGGCCCGCTGGCGATTCGTGGCACCGAAGGCCTGGTGCTCAGCTACGCGAAATGCTGCACGCCAATCCCGGGCGACCCGATTGTCGGCCACCTGTCTGCAGGCAAGGGCATGGTCGTGCACCTGGACAACTGCCGCAACATCAGCGAAATCCGCCACAACCCGGAAAAATGCATCCAGCTGTCCTGGGCCAAGGACGTGACGGGCGAATTCAACGTCGAGCTGCGCGTCGAACTCGAGCATCAGCGCGGCCTGATCGCGCTGCTGGCCAGCAGCGTCAACGCGGCGGACGGCAATATCGAAAAAATCAGCATGGACGAACGCGATGGTCGCATCAGCGTGGTCCAACTGGTGGTCAGCGTGCACGACCGTGTGCACCTGGCTCGTGTGATCAAGAAACTGCGCGCCCTGACCGGTGTCACACGCATCACCCGGATGCGCGCGTAGGCCATCCCACTATCAGGAGTTCTCATGACCAAGACTGTCATCACCAGCGATAAAGCCCCTGCGGCCATTGGCCCTTACTCACAGGCCATCAAAGCTGGCAATACCGTCTACATGTCCGGACAGATCCCGTTGGACCCGAGCACCATGGAACTGGTCGAGGGCATCGAAGCCCAGATCACTCAGGTCTTCGAAAACCTCAAGTCGGTTGCCGAAGCAGCGGGCGGATCGTTCAAGGACATCGTCAAACTGAACATCTTTCTGACCGATCTGGGCCACTTCGCCAAGGTCAACGAGCTGATGAGCACCTACTTCACTCAGCCTTATCCGGCTCGTGCAGCCATCGGCGTTGCGGCCTTGCCGCGTGGCGCCCAGGTTGAAATGGACGCGATTCTCGTCATCGAATAAATCCCCGACGGAGCGTGCCTTGCGCTCCGTTCTCCCTGAAGGAAGGAATCCGTTATGCGCTCCGCGCTCGCCATCTCGCTGCTCGCCGTCATTATGGGCGGCTGCGCCAGCCACGCCGACCGCAATCCGGACGGCACCTGGATCAACCAGACCGCCATCGACGCCGCCGTCAAGCAAGGCAACTTGCGTCAGGCGCTGCTCGCCAATGGCCCCAATCTGGAGTGGAAAATCAACTCCAAGGCCAATCAGGCCATTTACTCCAATGGCTTCGAGCTCGGCGAAGGCAAGATCGTCAGCGCTGCAGAAGGCAAGCTGCATGTCGATTTCTATGGCAACTTCTTCGAAGACCTGAGCGTCAAGGGTGACGAACTGGTCCAGGCGGCCAGCGAGTCAGGCCCTGAACAGCACTTCCAGAAACCCGAAGATCCGGCCCCGGACGGCGCTCAGCCAGGCAGCAGCTTCGAGAAAGCTCTGTATGGCGCCTACATGGGCGGTAAGTGGACAGTCGTAGAGGGTGATGGTCAGGGCAGCACCGTGCAATTCATGCCTGACGGCAGTGTGCAGGGTCTTCCGGAAAACGATCGTTACGCGCTGTGTCTGGCTGGCGATTGTGCAGCCATGAGCGGCGAATACGACAGCATGTGGCTGGAGAAAGCCGAGAAAGGCAACCCGTGGATTTTTGCCCGCAAAGGCAAGCAGCTGGAAATATTCCAGGCGGTGAACAACGCTGGTGCGGACCAGATGCCCGAGCTGCGTCCCGGCCCACGTCGCTGGTTGCTCGAACAGCAGTAAGCGATTAAGGCATCAGGAGCGCCCTTTACGGCGCTCCTGATCGATCACTGCTCTAGCCCAGTAAAGCCGCATAACCTGCCCTAAAGTCCGGGTACATCGGCGCCCATCCCAATGCTCGCGCCCTGGCATTACTGCAACGCTTGCTGCCCACGCGCTGCACGCTGACCTCCTCTGACCATTCGGTCACCCCCAGATACTCACGGATCCACGCCACCACATCGGCCAGCGCGGCCGGATCGTCATCGACGCCCAGGTAGCAACTCTCCAACGCAACGCCGCGTTGATCCGCCAGCAGCAGGTGCTCCAGCAGACCGGCCGCATCGTCGGCATGAATACGATTGGCGTAAACCGGCGGATCGATCCTCACACTGTGCCCCTGACGGACGCGGTTCGACAGGTCACTGCGGCCCGGGCCGTAAATACCGGTCAGTCTCACCGCCGTGGCCGGCAGCCCGCTGTTCAGCGCGACCTGCTCGGCCTCCAGCATCACCGTGCCGGTGTAGTTGCCAGGCTCGGTGGCGGAGGTTTCATCCACCCATTCCCCATTCTGCTGACCGTAAACACCGCTGCTTGAAACGAAGATCAAGCGCTTTGGCCGCTGCCCGGTCTGCTCGAGCCAGCTCAACACATTACGCAGGCCCTCGACGTAAGCCATCCGGTAACCCGCTTCGTCACGTTGTGAGGGGGTCGCGCAATACACCACGTAATCCAATGCTGCAGCAGGCCATTGGGCAGGTTTTTGCGTCTCGAACAGATCGCCCGCCACACCGTGAACACCGGCAGGAAGCTCGGAAACAGTGCGCCGCAGCCCATGCACGGTCCAGCCGTGAGGCAGCAGGCGGTTAGCGAGTCGCGAACCAATGTCGCCACAGCCGGCGATCAGAAGCGAAGGAGCAGTCATTCGGTATCTCCAGAAAAGGCGGTGTCAGTATCGTTAAAAACGCTCATCGACAGGCAAGCGTTCGGGCGAATATGTAAAAAAGATACTGTATTACTTTTGTTAACAAGAACGATTTGCAATAATGGCGGCCCATTCGTTCCGCGTAAGCGTCGACAGCACCGAGCGACGCACTGGAACCATCCCCTTTTTTCCTCTCAGGTCCGGCCAGCATGAAACGCATTCAATCAATCGCTTCGCCTACCCAGATGCCTCGCCTGCCTCGTGCATGGCGCAGTATCGCAGCCCTTGTCTTGAGCCTGATATTCGTCCCCATAGCGCTCGCGGACCAATCGGCTCCGACCGCTGCCCCTGCGACTTCCACAGCACCTGCATCACCTGCGGCAACGGCACCTGCCGCACCTGACGCAGCAGCCCCGGTGCAGGCCATGGAGCCCGCCACCGAAGACAACAGCCTGGGCATGGCGCATGACCTGTCGCCGTGGGGCATGTATCAGAATGCCGACGTCGTGGTCAAAGCGGTGATGATCGGTCTGGCCATCGCCTCGATCATGACGTGGACCATCTGGATCTCCAAGGGTTTCGAGCTGCTGGGTGCCAAGCGCCGGTTGCGCGGCGAGATCGTCAATCTGAAAAAAGCCCGCTCCCTGACTGAAGCGAGCGCCACGGCCAGCACGGAAGGCACCCTCGCCCACCTGCTGGTGCATGACGCCCTCGAAGAGATGCGCCTGTCCGCCAACAGCCGCGAGCGCGAAGGGATCAAGGAGCGTGTCAGCTTCCGTCTCGAGCGTCTGGTCGCCGCCTGTGGCCGCAACATGAGCATGGGCACCGGCGTGCTGGCGACCATCGGTTCGACTGCGCCGTTCGTGGGTCTGTTCGGTACGGTCTGGGGCATCATGAACAGCTTCATCGGCATCGCCAAGACCCAGACCACCAACCTCGCCGTAGTCGCACCCGGCATCGCCGAAGCCCTTTTGGCCACCGCGCTGGGCCTGGTCGCGGCGATCCCTGCGGTAGTGATCTACAACGTCTTCGCCCGCTCCATCGCCGGTTACAAGGCTCAGGTCTCCGATGCCTCGGCACACGTCCTGCTGCTGGTCAGCCGCGATCTGGATCATCTGCCAGAGCCGTCCGAGCGCAATCAACAACAACCGCACATGGTCAAGGTGGGCTAACACGTGGGCCTGCATCTTAACGAAGGCGGCGACGATCTCGCCGAGAACCATGAAATCAACGTGACGCCGTTCATCGACGTCATGCTGGTGCTGCTGATCATCTTCATGGTGGCTGCACCGCTGGCGACCGTGGACATCAAGGTCGACCTGCCAGCGTCCACCGCCACACCGCAGCCCAGACCCGAGAAGCCGATCTTTCTCAGCGTGAAAACCGACAAGAGCCTGTACCTGGGCGAAGAGAAGGTTGCCCGCGAGCAGATCGGCCAGGTGCTGGACGCCCGCACCAAGGGCAAGAAAGACACCACGATCTTCTTCCAGGCCGACAAGGGCGTGGATTACGGCGATCTGATGGAGGTCATGAACACGCTTCGGGGTGCGGGTTACCTGAAGGTCGGTCTGGTAGGTCTTGAGACGGCTGGTAAGAAATGATCAGTACGCGCCAAAAACTGACGCGCTATAGCGGTAGTCTGTTGTTGGTGCTGGCCGTGCACGCCATCGCAATCATTGTTGCCGTTCGCTGGCCTGCCCCGCAGCCTGTCGAATTGCCACCGGCCGCCATGATGGTCGAACTTGCGCCAGTGCCCGAACCCGCTCCGCCGCCACCGCCCAAGGTCGTTCAGCCGCCCCCGCCGCCAGCCCCGGAGGAGCCGACACCGGTGCCGGAAGTCGTGCAGGCGCCGAAGCCGGAAATTGTCGTGCCCAAGAAGGTCGAGAAGCCCAAGCCCAAACCGCAGCCGCCAAAGCCGCAGAAGAAGCCTGAGCCGCCCAAGGAAAAGCCTGCCGACGAAAAGCCGGTCGATACACCGCCGACCACGGCGCAACCGGCAAAGCCGGTGGCTCCCAAGCCTGCACCTGCACCTTCGCCACCCAGCAACGCATTGCCGAACTGGCAGGGCGATTTGCTCGGTCATCTGAGCAAGTACAAGAAGTACCCTGAGGATGCACGCCGTCGTGGCATGCAGGGTGTTGCTCGCTTGCGCTTCGTGGTGGACGCTGACGGCAACGTGCTTTCCTACTCGATTGCCAACAGTTCAGGCAGCCCGGCGCTGGATCGAGCGACCATGGAAATGATCCGTCGCGCTCAACCGTTGCCCAAGCCGCCGAAGGAAATCCTCAACAACGGCACTATCGAAATCCTCGCACCGTTCGTTTATTCGCTGGATAAACGCTGAATTGTACTTTTGTTACCCATAAGTACTTCTGATAACGTGCGTCTATCGATCGCACCCGCTATGCTGGGGTCGCAACTTCATGGACGCACGTTATGACTCTTACAGAATTGCGCTACATCGTTACGCTCGCCCAGGAGCAGCACTTTGGCCATGCAGCGGAACGCTGCCATGTCAGCCAGCCAACGCTGTCGGTGGGTGTCAAAAAAACTCGAAGACGAACTCGGTGTGCTCATTTTCGAGCGCAGCAAAAGTGCTGTGCGCCTGACACCGGTCGGTGAAGGCATTGTTGCGCAGGCGCAGAAAGTGCTGGAGCAGGCCCAGGGTATCCGCGAGTTGGCCCAGGCCGGCAAGAACCAGCTGACCGCCCCGCTGAAAGTCGGCGCGATCTACACCGTCGGTCCTTACCTGTTTCCTCACCTGATCCCACAACTGCACCGGGTCGCCCCGCAGATGCCGTTGTACATCGAAGAAAACTTCACGCATGTGCTGCGCGACAAGCTGCGTAACGGTGAGCTGGATGCCGTCATCATTGCCTTGCCGTTCAACGAAGCCGACGTGCTGACCCTGCCGCTTTACGACGAACCGTTCTCTGTGCTGATGCCGGCCGACCATCCCTGGACTCAGAAAGAGACCATCGATGCCTCGGCGCTCAACGACAAGAGCCTGCTATTGCTGGGCGAAGGTCACTGCTTCCGTGATCAGGTCCTGGAAGCCTGCCCGACGCTGGGCAAAGGCAACGAAGGTGCCAAGCACACGACAGTAGAATCCAGCTCGCTGGAAACCATTCGGCACATGGTCGCCTCCGGGCTGGGCATTTCGATCCTGCCGCTGTCGGCAGTCGACAGCCACCATTACGCACCCGGCGTGATCGAAGTCCGCCCGCTGACGCCGCCCGTGCCTTTCCGCACGGTCGCCATCGCCTGGCGTGCAAGCTTCCCGAGACCCAAAGCCATCGAAATCCTCGCTGACTCTGCACGTCTGTGCTCGGTGGCACGTCCGAAAACAGTCGCTAGCTAGGCAGAACAGAAATGAGCGAGCTTTCCAGGGTCTCGGTCACGGCGCTCAAGGGTGTCGGCGAAGCGATGGCAGAAAAGCTGGCCAAGGTCGGCCTGGAAACCCTGCAGGACGTGCTGTTCCATCTGCCGCTGCGTTATCAGGACCGCACGCGCATCGTGCCGATCGGTGCGCTGCGTCCTGGTCAGGATGCCGTCATCGAAGGCGTGGTCAGCGGTGCCGATGTGGTGATGGGCAAGCGCCGCAGCCTGCTGGTCCGGCTGGGCGATGGCACCGGCGTCGTCAGTCTGCGCTTCTACCATTTCAGCAACGCCCAGAAAGAAAGCATGAAGCGTGGCACGCACCTGCGTTGCTTCGGCGAAGCGCGCCCGGGTGCTTCCGGACTGGAAATCTATCACCCGGAATATCGGGCGATTACCGGTGATGAGCCCGCGCCCGTCGAACAGACCCTCACGCCGATCTACCCGACGACCGAAGGCCTGACCCAACAGCGTCTGCGCCAGTTGTGCCAGCAAAGCCTAGCGATGCTCGGCCCCAAAAGTCTGCCGGACTGGCTGCCTGAAGAGCTGGCCCGCGATTATCAGCTGGCCCCGCTGGATGATGCGATCCGTTACCTGCATCACCCGCCGGCCGATGCCGACGTGGAGGAGCTGGCCCTCGGGCATCATTGGGCGCAGCACCGACTGGCTTTCGAAGAACTGCTGACTCACCAGCTTTCCCAGCAACGCCTGCGTGAAAGCCTGCGGTCACAGCGCGCACCGGCATTGCCCGTTGCGAAAAAACTGCCGAAACAGTTTCTCGCCAACCTCGGCTTTGCCCCCACCGGTGCGCAGCAGCGTGTCGGCAAGGAAGTCGCCTATGACCTCAGTCAGCCTGAGCCGATGCTGCGGCTGATCCAGGGTGATGTGGGCTCGGGCAAGACCGTGGTCGCTGCGCTGGCCGCCTTGCAAGCGCTGGAAGCGGGTTATCAAGTGGCGCTGATGGCGCCCACCGAGATTCTCGCCGAGCAGCACTACATCAACTTCCAGCGCTGGCTCGAGCCCCTGGGCGTGGGCGTGGCCTGGCTGGCAGGCAAGCTCAAAGGCAAGGCGCGCGTCGCGTCCCTGGAGCAGATCGCCGGCGGCACACCCATGGTGGTCGGCACCCATGCGCTGTTTCAGGACGAAGTGCAGTTCAAGAACCTGGCGCTGGTGATCATCGACGAACAGCACCGGTTCGGCGTGCAGCAACGCCTGGCGCTGCGCAAAAAGGGCGTTGGTGGCCTGATGTGCCCGCATCAATTGATCATGACCGCCACACCGATCCCGCGCACTCTGGCCATGAGCGCCTACGCCGATCTGGACACTTCGATCCTCGACGAACTGCCGCCGGGGCGGACGCCAGTCAATACCGTGCTGGTTGCCGACAGTCGCCGCCTGGAAGTCGTGGAGCGGGTGCGCGCCGCCTGCGCAGAAGGGCGCCAGGCCTACTGGGTGTGCACGCTGATCGAAGAATCCGAAGAGCTGACCTGCAAGGCCGCTGAAACCACCTACGAAGAGTTGAGCAGCGCGTTGGGTGACGTGCGCGTCGGGCTGATTCACGGGCGCATGAAGCCTGCAGAAAAGGCCGCGATCATGGCCGAGTTCAAGCAAGGTGCGCTGCAATTGCTGGTGGCAACGACGGTCATCGAAGTCGGTGTCGACGTGCCGAACTCCAGTCTGATGATCATCGAGAACCCCGAGCGCCTCGGCCTGGCGCAATTGCACCAGTTGCGCGGCCGCGTCGGGCGCGGCAGCGCGGTGAGTCATTGTGTGCTGCTCTACCATCCGCCGCTTTCACAGATCGGACGGCAGCGCCTGGGCATCATGCGCGAAACCAACGATGGTTTCGTCATCGCCGAAAAAGACCTTGAACTGCGTGGCCCCGGCGAAATGCTCGGCACCCGACAAACGGGCCTTCTGCAATTCAAGGTCGCCGACCTGATGCGCGACGCAGACCTGCTACCGGCCGTACGCGACGCGGCTCAGGCCTTGTTGGAGCGCTGGCCGCAACACGTCAGCCCACTGCTCGACAGGTGGCTGCGTCATGGCCAGCAGTATGGCCAGGTGTGATGCAGACTATGCTTTGCAAACCGCGTGCGACCCAAATCGAATAACGTGGTTATACTTCAGAAAATGTAGGAATTTGGACATAGCTCATGACAGAAGTCGCCCACGTCAATGATCCGCACCATGCGCCGGTGGTAATCCGGCAGTTGCTTGAAAAGTTGGCTATCAGCTACAACGAAGTCGTGGACGAAAAGAACCTCCCTCCAGCGCGCAAGGTGCAGGCCGTGCTGGTCGAGGATGCTGTCGGTGCGTTGCTTATCCTGTTTCCGCAAAGCCAGTTGCTCGACCTCTCCCGCATTACCGAGCTGACCGGTCGCCAACTGACCGCCGTGCCACACGAGCGGCTGGCGCGCATGCTGACCAAGCACAACCTGCGCGTACTGCCAGGTCTCCCGGCGCTGACCAGCTCACCCTGCCTTTACGACGAGCGCCTGCTTCAGGAGCCAACACTGCTGGTGGGTTCGGGCGAGCCTGGTGTTCTGCTGGAAATCAGCAGCGAGGACTTCAAGGGCATGCTGAGCAAGGCCAGCGCCGCGCACTTTGGTCAGTCTGTGGCGGCGATCCGGCCGAACCTCGATCGTCCTGACGACGATCCTGCAGAAATCACTCAGGCCATGCATGCCTTCACGGCGCGCCGCATCCAGCAGCGTCTGGAAGCGACTCTGGAGATTCCGCCGCTGGCTGGCACTGCGCAGAAAATCATCAAACTGCGTGTCGACCCCGATGCAACCATCGATGACATCACCGGCGTCGTCGAAACCGATCCCGCACTGGCTGCTCAAGTCGTCAGCTGGGCCGCTTCGCCGTATTACGCGTCGACCGGCAAGATTCGTTCGGTCGAAGACGCAATCGTCCGTGTACTGGGCTTCGATCTGGTGATCAATCTGGCACTGGGGCTCGCACTGGGCAAAACCCTGAGCCTGCCCAAGGATCAGCCACAACAGACCACGCCGTACTGGCAACAATCGATCTACACCGCTGCTGTCATCGAAGGCCTGACCCGTGCCATTCCGCGCGCCAGCCGGCCGGAGGGTGGCCTGAGCTACCTCGCCGGCTTGCTGCACAACTTCGGCTACCTGCTGCTGGCGCACGTGTTTCCACCGCACTTCACCCTGATTTGCCGCCAGCTGGAAGTGAACCCGCATTTGCACCACAGCTTTATCGAGCAGCATCTTCTGGGTATCAGCCGCGAGCAGATCGGGGCCTGGCTGATGCGCTATTGGGACATGCCGGATGAGCTCGCCATCGCATTGCGTTTCCAGCACGACCCGCACTACAAGGGTGAGCATCACGTCTATGCCAACCTGGTCTATCTGGCGGTGCGCCTGCTGCGTGCCAACGGTATCGGCTCCGGTCCCGAACAGGATATCCCGGACGAATTGTTCGAACGCCTGGGCCTGACGCGCGAAAAAGCCAACGAATCGGTGAAAAAAGTGCTCGAGGCCGAAGTGCTGCTGCGCGAACTGGCGTCGCAGTTCAGCAAGTAACCTGCGGATGTAACGTACGAATAGTGCCGAAGGCTCCGACCTTGGCACTCTCCCCTCGAACCTCAGAAAGGCTCGCCTTCAACCCCCGGCAGGTGCTCATCCAGGCGCAGTCAGGGAAGCCGGTTGCTAACACAGCCCGCCGCAATGGCAGCCACCCGAGTGTATCTCGCTCATCCGTGCCTCTCCTGTTCATGCCCATAAACCCTGTGACAATAAAATTCCCGCAACTGCCGAATGAAAGCTCGGTGAAAGCTTGGCCAATTAGCATCAGCCCACTTCCGGCAAAAAGACCGGTTAGCCAGGAACGGATTCCGAGGTGTTTCAGGCCCAATTAACAACAATAATGGTGATTCCGATGCTTCCTGACTTCTCGTTCCACACTCTCCTTGCGCCCCCACTCCACGTACCGATCTGCTGAGCTGACTCGTTCATTTCACGTTCTGTAGCCGTATTACGTCTGGAGTATTCCCATGCTGACTTTCCTTGGCTTTGCCATGGTTATTGCGTTCATGTACCTGATCATGAGCAAGCGCCTGACTGCGCTGATCGCCCTGATTCTGGTTCCGATCATCTTCGCCCTGTTCGGTGGCTTCGCGTCGCAGATCGGCCCGATGATGCTGGCAGGTATCACCAAGCTGGCGCCGACCGGCGTGATGCTGATGTTCGCCATTCTGTACTTTGCGCTGATGATCGACTCCGGCCTGTTCGACCCGGCCGTGCGCAAGATCCTGAAAATGGTCAAGGGCGACCCGATGCGCATTTCGGTCGGCACCGCCGTACTGGCGCTGGTGGTGTCCCTCGACGGTGACGGCGCGACCACCTACATGATCTGCGTTGCCGCCATGCTGCCGCTGTACAGCCGCATCGGCATGAGCCCGCGCATCATGGCCGGCCTGATCATTCTGGCCGGCGGCGTGATGAACATGACGCCCTGGGGCGGCCCGACCGCTCGTGCGGCCAGTGCCCTGCATGTCGACGCCTCCGACATCTTCGTGCCGATGATCCCGGCCATGCTGGCAGGTGTGATCGCGATCCTGGCGATTGCCTATTTCTACGGCAAGCGCGAACGTGCCCGACTGGGTGAACTGCACCTGCAGGGCGATGAAGTCGACCACAGCGAAATCAGCGTCTCGCAATTCCCTGATGCGCGTCGTCCAAAGCTGATCTGGTTCAACGCTGCCCTGACCCTGACCCTGATGGTCGCCCTGATCATGGGCCTGCTGCCCCTGCCGGTCCTGTTCATGATCGCGTTCAGTATCGCGATGATCATCAACTACCCGAACCTGCAGGACCAGAAGGACCGCGTATCGGCCCACGCCGGTAGCGTGCTGGCGGTGGTCGGCCTGATCTTCGCTGCGGGCATCTTCACCGGCATCCTGTCCGGCACCGGCATGGTCGACGCGATGTCGAAAAGCCTGCTGGCCGTGATCCCTGATGCGCTGGGCCCGTACCTCGCCGTGATCACCGCGCTGGTGAGCATGCCGTTCACCTTCTTCATGTCCAACGACGCGTTCTACTACGGCGTACTGCCAGTGCTGTCCGAAGCCGCTGCCCACTACGGCATCAGCCCGGTGGAAATGGCCCGCGCGTCGATCGTCGGTCAGCCGGTCCACCTGCTCAGCCCTTTGGTGCCTTCGACCTACCTACTGGTGGCACTGGCCGGTATCGAGTTCGGCGACCACCAGCGCTTCACCCTGAAATGGGCGATTCTGGTGTGCATGTGCATCCTGGTTGCCGCGCTGCTGATGGGCATCTTCCCGTTCTATAGCAGCATGTAAGCGTCTTTAGCTGTCCAAGGACTCGCCGTCGACTTGATCGTTGACGACGAGTTTTTGCGTTTGCAGCCATCAATTGGTTGAAGGCCGATACTGCAAGGCCTCGGCCAGATGGCTGCGGTTGATCGCGTCCACCTGCTCCAGATCCGCCAGGGTTCGCGCCACCTTCAGCAACCGATGCGCCGAGCGTAACGACAGGGTCAGACGCTCGCACGCCGTCTCCAGCCAGCTTTCATCGACACTGGACAGCGCGCAGTACTCGCGCAGCCCCGGCAGATCGAGAAACGCATTGGCACAGCCCTGACGACGTTGCTGACGGTCTCTCGCCTCAGCGACCACGGCTGCGGCACTGGCAGTGTTTTCACTGGTGGTGGGGTCAGGGTTGAGGGCGGTGGCTTCGCGGGCGACGGTCAGGTGCAGGTCGATCCGGTCCAGCAGCGGGCCGGACAACTTGTTGCGATAGCGCTGCACCTGCTCGGTGGAACAACGGCAGCGCCCGGTCGGCTCGCCAAGATAGCCACAGGGACACGGGTTCATCGCCGCCACCAACTGGAACCGCGCCGGAAAGCGCACGCGATCCCGCGCCCGGGAAATCACGATATGCCCGGACTCCAGCGGCTCACGTAAAACCTCCAGCACGCGGCGATCAAACTCCGGCAGCTCGTCCAGGAATAAAACGCCGTGATGCGCCAACGTGATCTCGCCAGGTTGCGGACGACTGCCACCACCCACCAACGCAGGCCCGGACGCCGAGTGATGCGGCTGCCGAAACGGCCGCTGCGGCCAACTGGTCAGCGGCACCTGACTGGCGACCGACTGAATCGCCGCCACCTCCAGCGCTTCATGCTCGTCCAGCGGCGGCAACAAACCCGGCAGGCGACTGGCGAGCAGCGTCTTGCCAGTGCCGGGCGGCCCGCTGAACAGCAGGTTATGCGCCCCCGCAGCGGCAATCACCAAGGCACGCTTCGCGGCGGTCTGGCCCTGCACTTCGCTAAGGTCCGGATACGGCTTGGGCTGATGCAACAGACCGCTGGATTGATACGGCGCAATCACCGTGCGCCCGTTGAAATGCGCGACCAGCTCCAGCAAGTGACTCACCGCAATCACCCGCAGCCCCGACGCCAGGCAGGCTTCCTCGGCGTTTACCGCCGGAATGATCAGCGTCCGCTCCGCCGCACGCGCTGCAAGTGCAGCGGGCAGCACACCCTGAATTGGCCGAATCGCCCCCGACAACGCCAACTCGCCCAGGCACTCAACATCCTGCAACGCAACCAACGGCACCTGCCCGCTGGCGGCCAGCAACCCCAGCGCAATCGCCAGATCAAACCGCCCGCCATCCTTGGGCAAATCAGCCGGCGCAAGGTTGAGTGTGATGCGCCGCGCCGGAAAATCCAGCCCTGAATTGAGAATGGCACTGCGCACCCGGTCCTTGCTCTCCTTGACCGCCCCCTCCGGCAACCCCACCAGCGTCAGAGCCGGCAGGCCGTTGGCCAGATGCGCTTCAACAGTAACCGCCGGGGCTTCCACCCCGACCTGGGCACGACTATGGACGATAGCCAGCGACATGGATCATTCCTTGATATGAGCGATGGGCGGGTATCGTGCTTTATTTGCGGGGTGGGGGTGAGGGGGGAATGGATACAGGGTGTGAGTGGATGAGCTAGCCTAATGACCCCAGACACCTCAATGGGTGAAACTACACTCATTAGGGAGTTACCATGACCAAGAAATACAGAAAATTCGATGCGGCCTTCAAGCTCGATTTCTGCAAGCTCATCGTCGATCAAGGCCAGAGTGTGAACTCGGTCTGCCTTGACATGAATCTGAGTGATACAGCCGTGCGGCGTTGGATTGAGCAATACAAGGCAGAGCTGTTGGGCGCGCCGGGAATTGGCAAACCTTTGACCAATGAGCAGCAACGGATTCGTCAGTTGGAGCAGAAGGTTCGTGAGCTGAAAATGGATAACGACATCCTAAAAAGCTACGGCCTTATTTGCCCGCGAATTGAAGTGATCCATCAACTGGCTCACCAATTACGACGCAAGGCCTACCCGGTGGCTCGTATCTGCCAGCTTTTTCGGATCAGTCGTTCAGGGTTCTGTGACGCTCATCAACGTCGCTAGAAACACGAACCCGCCTATCTGATCAAGGCGACATTCGAGCCAACAGAGCGCTGCTAAGGTAGTAGCCGCTTGCTGTGCGCGCTGCGCCATGAAGATGTTTCCATCGGTCGCGTCAAGGTTCGTCGCCTCATTAAACAGCAGGGGCTGCGCCCGGTCTGGAAGCGTAAGTTTATACATACGACCAGCATTAATCATAACTTAACGGTGGCTGAAAAAATTCTCAACCGCCAGTTCAACCCTGATGCTATCAACCAATCATGGGTTGCGGACATCACGTATGTACGCACGCGAAGCGGTTGGGTGTACATGGCTGCGGTTATGAACTTGTTCTCGCGCAAGATCGTTGGATGGGCCCTGGCACCCAATATGGGGGCCGAGTTGGTGGATCAGCGCGATGAAGCTGGCCATCGCTCAAAGGCAGCCTTAGCCAGCCTGATTGCCCACTCGGATAGAGGAATTCAGTACGCGGGTACGGCTTATCAGGCCTTGCTGACTCGCAACGGGAAGCGTTGCAGCATGAGCAGAAAAGGTAATTGTTGGGACAACGCGGTAATGGAGCGCTTTTTCTTGAATCTGAAAATGGAGCGCACCTAGCGGAAGGATTACCCCAACAACGGCAGAAGCAATAAAGGAAATCACGGATTACATCGTGCGGTTATATAAAGAGGGGCGATTGCACTCGACGCTGAGCTACGTGCCGCCCAATCAATATGAACGGCAAGCGGCCTGACGATCACCGATTGAGGTATCCAGAAAAGTCGACCACTACACCCAGCAAGCCCATAAACGGCGTCCCGACCACTTTGAAACTTGTGAACACATCTTGTTACTAATTGATATGGCACTTTGCAACTGCACCCTTGGAAAACTCATCGGTTACCCTCAGAGTTAGGATCCAGTGCCTGAGCGGGGATTTGTCATGTCGACACAAACGGACGTAAAAATCCTAAGCCTCAATGGTGGAGGGGCCCGAGGGCTATTCACCATCAACGTGCTCGCCGAGATTGAGCGCATAATTGAACAAAGCACGAACGAGAAGGATGTCAGGGTCGGGAATTACTTTGACCTAATCACCGGGACATCGATCGGAGGCATCTTAGCGCTAGGCCTTGCTACAGGAAAAAGCGCAAGAGAGCTGGAGACGGTGTTTCGCGAGCAAGCTCCGAAGATCTTCCCTCCAAGCTCATCCTGGATTAAGAAAGTACGGGCAGCACTAAACTCGCGTTATCGCAGTCAGCCTTTGTTCGATGCAGTCGTCAGCATGATTGGTCCAGAAACGACCTTTGGCGAGCTGGAGCGCCGCGTTATGATCCCGGCTGTGAACCTTTCGACTGGAAAACCACAGTTCTTCAAAACCCCCCACAACCCTATGTTCAATCGAGATGGGCGCCTTAAGTTAGTGGATGCAGCTATGGCTACTTCGGCTGCCCCCACTTACTTCCCACCTCATCACTGCCAAGACTTAGACGCATATTTTGCTGACGGAGGCTTGGTCGCTAATAATCCAAGCTTCATCACCTTGCATGAAGTACTACGTGACATGACGAGCGATTTTCCCGGTGTCACAGTCAACGACGTAAAAATACTTAATATCGGTACTTTAGGAGAGGAGTACACCGTAAGCCCCGCGGCCCTGGAAGCAAAGCGCAACAACGGTTATTTAGGTTTATGGGGATTGGGCGAACGACTGGTGTTAACTACGATGACCGCCAATCAGCTCCTGCACAAGTCGATGCTCGAGCGTGAGCTGCGGACAAACGGAGCCTCTGAAAACTATGTCTACCTAGATGACACAGTTCCCAACGAAGCAGCCTCAGATATTACGCTGGACAACGCCAGAGCAAGCAGCCTCCGTAATCTCGCGAGTCGAGGTAAACAGTTAGCGACAGATAATTTCACCAAAAATCCCAGGCTGCGGGCTTTTTTCGAATACCCCGCAGCTCCGTTCAAGCGCAAACAGCCAACCGAATCGGAGCAAATTCGATGACTTGGAATTTTCACCGTTATTATTCCGACAGTACTGATGGTCTCATCAGCAAGCTAAGGCTAGCCAAAGAGCGTATTGAGATGCTTAAGGCTTTGCGCAAAAAAGTGCGGGTCAGAACTAAAGAAGTTTTCGCGGAAGCGAAAGAGTTGGCAAAGACATCTAATGCATCAATTTCACTAGAAAGCTTCACAGCCAGGGTCGCCAGCACCCGCCTGAAGCATCTTAGCCCCGCGGCCCAAGTTGAGGTTGCCCAGCTTATCAGAGGCATGGAAGAGGATGCGCGTAGAGCATTCCTATCGCTCAACCCACGGTTTTGGACGCAGGGGAGCTTCCAATACGACACTCTTAATAATCCATACGCTACTCCGCCCCAAGAAATGGACATTGATGATGGTACGTATTTACCGATGGCCATTTTTGAAGATCGTCCAGTAATCGGTCATCGCCTTCTTTTACTCCTGGTTGATTCATCTTTGAACTCCTTGGCAGATGAAAATCCTGGTTGGCTATTTGAGGCTAACAGCAAATGCGCACGCATTAAGATTCCGGAGATGAATACCCACATTGATGTTCCGATGTACGCTATTCCAGAAGACCAATTTATTCTAAAAGAAGCAGCTTTAGCAAAGTCTATGGGGACAGAGTCGTTCGAATCTGCTGAGCCTTTCAAGGACTCACTGTTCTTCAATAGGGCTGATTATGAGCTTGACGAGAACTCCGTAAACTTAGCTGTACGTGGCGAAGGGCAGAAGTGGATAAAAAGCGATCCCAAGATTGTTGAGGACTGGTTCAATGATAGTTGCCTGCGGATTGGTCCGCACTTGCGAGAGATATGTCGCTTTATGAAATCATGGCGCGATGTGCAATGGGTTAAGGGTGGCGGCCCGTCGTCCATTTCTCTAATGGCAGCCACTGTTGAAATTCTTGATCGAATCCCGCACGACAAAGCAGATCTTGGCAAGACGATGAAAATAGTTGCTCACAATTTTTCTGCTGAGTTCTCCAAAGGAGTTGAAAGCCCAGACCATACCGACGAGAAGCCGCTGTTCCCACCTCACTACGAGCACCAAGTACGTGAGCGCGAAATTATGGAAAAGCTCTCTGAGCTGGAAGGCATTCTGGACCAAGCGGAGGAAGCTCAGACGAAAGAGCTTGCCCTTCAGTCCATTAGCAGAGCATTCGGCCGCCGTGTAACGAAGAGTGAGCTGATCGTCACCGTTCAATCAGCGCCTGCGTTTTCTGAAGCGCCAAGTACTGGCAGCAAAGCTGCAAGCATTAGCACTACTATGGCAAGCGGTTAATAACTATGCAGAGTGAGTTACATCAAGCATTGCTAAGTTGCGGTTACAAATACACCAAGGCTCGGCATTTGCCTAGCGACACGCCTTTGCTCGCAAATGACAAAAGCAAGAGTTTCTACGTCAAAAGCTATGCGACTCCAGGTGGTCAGTTCGATGTAGCCCTAAGCCTTCGTGCGGACCCATCCATCGCCTTGCCGATGGCGATCATTCTGGACAGTCCAAATCAATACAAAGATCGGTTACTGCCTCATATCAACATGGGGTGGTACCTATGTTATGTAAAGGAAATGGAAGCTGATTGGGACCCAAATGATCTCCACAAGCTTTATTTTCAAATCGACGCTCAGATACAGCTGACATTGGAAGCAGCTGTGAAATCTGCGGAGAACGGCACGCTAGATGACCGAGAGTTGGAGGGAGAGTTTTCTTCTTATTGGTTACCCGACAAATCGGTGTATGTATTGTCTGAAACAACAGAAAAAGTGCACCTGAAGTGTTTCGTGGCCAACAATGTATCCAATTTAGATGCACAGTTTAGCGAGGAATGGATCGCTTACGAACACGAAAACATAAAGGAATGTAATAGATGGTTGGCCCAAAGAGGTCTAAAGCGACGTGACGAGAAAGCTTTTCTCACGAGCTACTTTCGGATAAAGCCTTCGCGCCTAGCTGGGGTGCTATGGCCACCCAAAGACATGCGTGGAGTCCTGCAATGGCTCACTGAAACCGATGTCAGCGCACGCAACCGCGTTCTTGAGCATTTTGTTAGTAACCCTGTGAAACGACACGTACTCCTATTCGATGTGTCCCACCAGGACATGGTAGGGCTCTATCTAGAAGTAGATCCCTCAGCAACCGGGTTGAATACTTATCCTAATAAGAAGAACCGTAAAAGGGGGACGGGACGGGTGGTCAAACACGCGACATTGATGGCTTGCCTCTCTGCCAGGCACTCTATCAAAGAGTTTGTTCGCCTTGGTGTAACCAGAGCCGATAAAAAGACAGTTCTTAGTCGTAATCAGCGACGCACGACCTTAGGGAACCTAAGCTCCAAACGGATCGCCCTCATAGGGTGTGGAACTATCGGCGGGTATCTTTCCAGTTTGCTATTACGCGCTGGGGCAGGATGTGGGCAAAACACATTTGATCTTTATGACCACGATACCTTCGGCCCCCATAATTTTGGTAGACATCCGCTATCAACATCTGATTTCGGAGAAAATAAAGCAGTAGCTATGGCTGCGACCCTAAAATCATCTACCCACCTGAACTGTCGGATAAAAGGGCATCCATCTCAATTTGCAATTGAGGTTGGATTACTTAAACAGTACGACATTGTTATAGATGCAACCGGCCGACCTCCGGTTTCAAAGCGTCTAGCCCATGTGGTTCGCAGCATGCCGAACGTAAGACCATTATTGGTCCACGGCTTCAACGATGGAAATGGCCGGGCATCCAAGGTAGTTGTCGATGACGGTAGTTGCTGCTTTGGATGCCTGCTTAGCGATCCAGCCTTTTACACGAATGGACACGACATTAGATTCAATCACATCGATCACAATGCTGAGAGACACATTAACTGCGGTAGCACCTACACCCCATATGATGCAGCCGTAAGTGTCATTACCGCCAGTATGATGCAGGAAGCTGTACTCTACAGCCTGGAGCCGAGTGTTCGCTGGACCTACAGTGAGCATATGCTGGACAACACCCGCTCAAAGCGACCACGACTATTACCTCGTCAACCGAACTGTGATATTTGCCATGGTAGATTCTGAGTTGACGTTCACCGATAATTTCGGCTGCCTGCTGGTGATTACGCCATCTGTGGTAAACCGGCTGCTGGGTTATCGCCAGCTAAACGCGTCCAGCAATGAGGCTGCAGGCGTGCTGATTGGAGAGCGCAGAGGTTCACATCTTGTTATCCATGACATCTCGGAGCCTGGGAAAGGCGACATTCGAAGACGGTGTTTTGTGGATCGTCGCGGCCCTCACCATCAAGTTGCCGTTGACGATGCTTTTGCCCGCTCTTTAGGCACGCTTCAATACCTCGGAGAATGGCATACCCATCCAGAAGATATACCTTCGCCATCGACAACAGATCTAGTAACTTGGCACCGAAATCTTGTGGAGAAAGGGCCGATGGCCTTAATTATTATGGGGCGAAAAGAAGTCTGGGCAGCTAAGAAGACTGCTCAAAATATCGCCCAAATGTTCAAGGTTTAGTACGAATTCTTAGCGGCTCTTCATCTTCATCCCACTCTTCAGTTAGCGGTGAGTTTAGAGAGGGCGCGCGACGGACTAGTGAGTATGGAGCTGTGATAGACCGCATGTTCATGAGTGGCTTGGAGGAGCTAGGGAGCACCCTGGTGATGATTATTCGCCATTACCTAGGAGGAGATGAGCATTTTTATGAATAATGGGATGCCTTAACTGAAGTTACAATCGACGCGATACATCTCGAGTCGACAAACAGAATAATGCGAATCGACATCCCCTGCATATGGAAGGATGCAGTGGTTAGACAAATCGTTGCCAGAGAAGTTTAGAACTTAGTGCTCAGCGATATGCGAATATCGAATATAATTGACCGCACTACCCAATTACCCGCTTGACGTTAGTGATGGTAATAGCATAGAAAGTGCGGCTGCGACACGTCTATTCGTCATGATGAGAGGGCGGAATTCCGCCATCGGTGACCTGCAGTAGCCAGAGCTTACGGAGAAGTTGGCTTTGTTAAGGCAGCCTGACTTCAACCTAATGCGGTCCTTCACTTTACCTGAAAAGGGTGGGTGCCCTGGGTTCAGCTCGACGGTGTTACGGACGGGCACAATATGTTCGCGAGTGATCTCCTGCACGAAATGGCGACTGCACTGCCTCCGCCTTTTCTTGGCCGTTGTTTGCTGGATGAGAGCATTTCAGATAGTAAGAAAGTCTCGTTCAAGTTCGCTGACTGTCACCGCTCTCGCGTAGACAGCGCCGTCATGGTCTGGGGGGGTCAGCACAGTGGCGAGTCTAGGGCGTCCTAACTTAACGAAGTTGAGGAACACTTTGAATTTGTATTGCGGCAAGCCGAATACATCCCATAAGTCACGATCACTGACGTTGTTCAGATAAAGGTCCGCATAACGTTTTGATACGAACAGAGGGATCGTAATTCCTTCATCAAATTTAGCGGCGTAGTATGTACCGTCGCTTAATCCATCTGCATAGCCACCACGCCTGGCGATTACCCAAAATGGCTCACCAACCATTCCTGGTTCGTGGAGGGCATTGCTGATAATTTGCCGACCTACCAACTGAGCCAACGATGGCAGATCATCACCAGTAAGCAGTAGAATATTATGTCGAGCCGCGACGATGTCAACGCCTGATTGAAAACCAGATCTTGAGATAACAACTCCTACAATGTCGTTACCGATGTTTTTTATTTTCTGATGAAACTCTAAGACTTTCCCTTGATCAATGGGCCTCTTCCAATCCTTGCACTCTATTGCAACCCTATGCCGCACACCTGCCTTATAGAATTCATAATAAATGTCAATCTCATAGCTTTCCCCACTAGGTAAGCGAAAAGTCGTGCGCCTCGATACCTGAATTCTTTCACCGCGAGAATTCAGCAGGGTGCTGTAGACATATTGCACATAGCTTTCAAAGTCGCGACCGGAGTTTTTCTGCTCAGTCATATGTTCCTTGGGTATAGAGAAGTACGGTCTGCGCGTAGCCCCGAGACCAATGATAGAGCGCGAAGCGCTCGACCGACATTCGAAATTTTCGGGGATGCTTGTCGAATTTCATTTTGGAGCTCTCAGTTTCGACCAGATTTTAACCGCTTGCAACCTAGCCGCATATTAAATCCGTGTCCTCCAAGAGCCCTAAGAATGGCAGGCCTCGGTCTTGATGGAACTTTGTGTTGCTGATGAGTGTTTGCGGGACTGATTTCGATAGGAGTTGTCCGTTCGTGGCCGATAGCTGGCGGTGAAAAACGCGCGCTTAAGCGCGATCAGAACAGCGGTATTACCTTCAAAAAAGGATATATTTTCGCGCGCATCAATGCGGCTGTCCCGAATGTATTGTCGGTTCTCCAGAGCGCACATGGCAGAGATCCGGATATGGACAATGAGCCGAGGATTGAAAAATGGAACACCCAATGGATGATTACTGCAGGAAGAGCGGTGTGCAGTGTCTGCCTGGAAAACCAAGCACTGGATGATTGTGAGAGGCCGTTTTCTCATGCCCGCAAATGCGAGGCCAGCAGAGATAAATTCAAGCATCCGTGGGTTGCGCTGCACGAAATCTTAGACTGCGCGCGAGGACAAGCTGCCACTCATGTTTTGATAGGGCTGCCCGCTAGAGACGTCGTATGGCTTAGGATGCAAGCAGCCATCCCAGGACGGCAGTTGTCGGCTCAGAGCGTGTAAAACACCTTCGAAAACCCTTGCTGTGATTTCTGAGGATGAAGAGTCCGCATCTTGGGTTGCCTCTCGTAGCCGCTCGGTGCCCAAGGGGTTGATGCGTAGCAAGGTTAGTGGCGACATGAAAAAGCTGTACGGGGCGTCTAGCTATGTCAAAATGACATCTCGCAAGGTAATTTCAGGGAAGATCAGTGAGAAATTGGTATTCACGTTACTACTTCCATCCCGTCGGCCAAGGCCTCTTCACAAGTGGCGTATTTCAACTTGAAGGAGCCGACCCGTACTGGTGGGTTTTTGACTGCGGAACCTATCTCAAAAAACATCAGGTCGATCTGACTAAGGAACTTGACCAGCTGTCTCACTCTGTGAAGGCATCTCGTTCCAACGGAAAACCGAGATTGGATATGGTGTTCATCTCTCACTTCGATAGAGATCACATCAGCGGCCTCTTGGAGCTTCTAGCCGAGTTCGAGGTTGGTCGTCTAGTGCTTCCATACGTCCCTCTGCATCTACGAATAAGCATCGCGCTGGATGTGAGGACAAGCACGTTCAGCAAATGGCAAATGTTCGTCATTGACCCCGTCAAATATATTGCCTCGGCGCAAGACGTGAATGTTGAACGGGTGTCACTGGTCCTACCGGCCAGTACTCAAATGCCTGATAATCAGGACATATTGCCTATCACTTCAGACGATGGCGTTTTAATAGAGCCAGCGCCCCTCCGACAACCTACCATTGTGGATGAAGGCTATTTGGCAGGCAGCTATCCGATTGAGTGGCTTAGACCCTCCACACGGTTCAGCATTAAAGGCATCTGGGAGTTTATTCCCTACAACGATTCTTCGCTGAAACCGAATGCCACCGCTCCTTTCCAGAAAGCCATCGGGAAGCTCACGACCACCCTCCTCGATCCTGCATATCTGGGCAATCGCGGGGCGGTGAAAGCTTCTATGGAGCGGATCTACAACAAGACGTTCGGTGCCTCTTCCCGTCTAAGGAATTTGATTTCATTATTCGTATATGCAGGTCCCATCAACGATGGTGCCACCGCCCGATACGCTTATAGCACTTCGAATGATCTGACCTCAGTTCATTGGGAACTCCTGAATAAAATCTGCTACCCATTCTACCGGCACTGGTTCCACGAATGCGCCAGAGTGAGCGGGCCGAAATCACTGCTGCTCACAGGTGATGGATCATTAAGTACAACCCGACAGCTTGAACAGCTTGTGGATTACCTTGGCCAACCCCGCATTGACTGCATCCAAGTTTTCCAGGTCATGCACCATGGAGCTAAGACCAGTTGGCATGATGATGTGGCTCGGGTGATCGGGCCGGAGTTCAGCGTTTTCTGTGCCTTCCCGTTTGGCTCTCATCCTCATCCCCATCCGGCAGTTGAATTCGCATTGCGAGCACATGGCCCTGTGCACTGCCGAACCGGTTATGGCTTTACCTTGTGGCAAGCCCCATTCACATAGAAGGCTTGGGCAGCGCGACTACACGCGAAAAACAGGCGTTAGCAGGATAGGCGACTCCCGCTATCCTTGGGCAAATCAGCCGGCGCAAGATTGAGCGTGATGCGCCGCGCCGGAAAATCCAGCCCGGAATTGAGAATGGCACTGCGCACCCGGTCCTTGCTCTCCTTGACCGCCCCCTCCGGCAACCCCACCAACGTCAGGGCCGGCAGGCCGTTGGCCAGATGCGCTTCAACAGTAACCGCCGGGGCTTCCACCCCGACCTGGGCACGACTATGGACGATAGCCAGAGACATGGATCTGTCCTTGATATGAGCGATGGGCGGGTATGGTGCTTTATCTGCGGGGTGGGTGGTGAGGGGGGAAATGGATACAGGGTGTGAGTGGGGGAATCGTCTCTTACAAGCGACCGCCTCTGATTGGCATGGAAAAAATGACTTTAATGATGCTCCTTACCTCCCCATCACGCATAATGGCAGGTAGCCATATATTATAGTCAATTCTTGGCTAAAAGCTTTTATAGCTAACCATACTCAAAACCACGGAGCTCTAATGACCATGGCTGATCAAGCACCCCCTAATACATCTCAGCGTGCCGCTACCTCACCGCGCAGTAAGCGTTACGACGGTACTCTAGCCGCCGCCATCGCCAGTGCCATCACAATTGCCGTTTCCATTATTATCCCCCAGGCCTTCGACAAGCCTATACCTTACTGGTGGTTTGGCATTGGTGGGATAGTGTCGTTCTTTATCTTCTATGCCTGGTTGCGCTCAACCAAAGTGGTGACCGCATTTGAATCCTGGGAAACCCTAGCTCTGGTCGCCAATAGCAAACCTGCTCAATTTTTGATCACTGCGTTCAGCATTGTTCCTATGATTGTTTCCATCGCCCAAACCGCTGGTGTACAGCAGAAAATCCCGTTCACGGTTTATTTATACTGGGCCAGCGGCTTGACACTGTTCATATTCCTGCTGCTGTTTAAAGTGACCGCTCCGCTCGTGTACCGATATAAGTCATATCAGGAGGTACTTGACCAGCGTGGCGGGCTGGAAGTCTTTCGTGAAGAGCTGCTTGAGTTGCAAGCCATGGCGTCTGGCAGGACAGCCACCTTCAATAAGGCTTACGATCATATCTTCCTGGCTGACGATATCACCATGATTCGATCGCTACGCATCAGCGACAGGGCAGAAGCTCCAGAGCTGTACTTCCTGATTCGCAAGTATTCTACAGGGCTTAAAGTAGGCTGGCGCCGAGCGCTAACAACATTGCTTTTCGTACCGGCGTATGTCCTGGTAACTACGACGCTGGGTAATACGTTAAAAGTCGGGCTTGAGGCTGCCGCTCAAGCCCATTGTTCCGGTGGACTAATCAAAAGCGTTTATGGCGGCATACTGTCGCTTGATCCTTACTATGAGAAAACCGCTAAGCCGATTGAAGGATGCGAGAGGTTCAACGCCCAGTAAAGGTGAGGCCATGTAAGCGAATGGATATACACTTTGTGCGGATCAAGCCGATGCCTAGTGATGAGGCAATCGGCAAAAATGATCAGCTCTTTGGAGCAATGCACTACCGAAACGGCTACCAAGGCAATCTGATCAGCATCTGGCTCGCGCCCCATTGAATCGCCGCCATCTCCAGCGCTTCACGCTCAGCCAGCGGTGCCAACTAAGCCGGCAGACGACTGGCGAGTAGTATCTTGCAGATGCCGTGTGGCCCGCTGAGCAGCAGGTTACACGGCGCGGCAGCGGCGATCACTAACGTACTCCGGCAATACCACTAGCGTCAAGGCCGGCATACCAAGCCCTAACATGTAATAGGTGGGGCGTTGTCATACCCGTGCTCGATGATAGCCTCGAGCGTTGAAGTTGCAGCAGGTTTTGTGAGTAGAAAACCACCGTTGATAGCCGTGAGCAAAAGCTCTGCGTCGTCTTGATCGATCACATCTCGATAAGTCGCTAAAACGTCCTTGTAGGTTTTTACAGCAATACGCTCAGCGTTGTACCAAAGGTAGATCTCGTTCCAAGTAATTTCCGCCCAACCATGAGTTTTTATTCTTTCCAGCCGGGTTTCGAGATTTTCTCTATGACGTTTCAGCATGACAGCCTTCCATTGGACCCGTTAATTGATGGGTCAGACATTAGCCGGGCGCTAAGCATTTAGCAATCACTATTTTTTTAGTGAGCACTAAATTCTTCATTGCCGGCAGCGAATGTGGCGGTGACAATCTGGCCCTATCCCTACTCACAGCCAAAACCTGTGATGCGCAGACTTTTGCGCACTCAATGTCCGGATGAAACACGCGACGGCTTATTTTTAGAGCGCTGCAACACACACGCACGAGTCAGCGCATGTGCGCAGACGTTTGCGCACTATTTCATGCTTTTTTTGCTCGATGTCTTTGGGTTAAATCTCTATCTATTTGTTTTTTAAGAATAAATAGACAGTCGGCACATATCTTGGAATGCACTTCTGCACACAACGCGCGATATCGCCCGTTTCTGCGCAGAGATTCCATGCATGACCGATAAATCCGGCACCCATACACAACGACGTGCTGCAACGTTCGCCAAGATACCCGCCACGGCCACCAGTCTGTGCCCCTTCCGAAAACCTGAAGTCGCCATCGTGCCAGTGCGCTATGCGCTGGACCGCTCCCACTACGATACCGCTCCCCAGAAGCTGAAACCGCTACTCAAAGGCAGCCGCTGGGCGGTGATGCCGAAGCTGAAAACACGCAGCTATACCCTTCGCCAGCTGTATGACGGCTACGTGTATGTCTACGACGAGGACGCCAAAACGTTAGATGAATACGCGGTGTCAGCCGCCACCGGCAACCTGAGCCGTATTGTCTGGACCGATGCGCAGCTTGGCAGTGACCAGCGCAGTGGCGGCAGCGATGCCAAGCCTTTTCTGCTCTATCCGCGAAACAACCTGCTGCGCATCGCCTTTTCAGCGCAGCAGTGGTCCTGGCGAATCTGCGAACACCTGCGTTCGAACCCGGCAAGCCGCGATTCATGGATGAAAGCGCTGGATCTGAAACGCTACTGCACGACCATGGCCGAGCCGGATACCTTGCCATTGAACCGTATCGCCGAGGCGGTGGCGGACATCGACAAGGAGTATGTGGTCGATGATGACCGGTTTGCAGACTCGGCGATTCCTGCTGCTCGCCCGCCTTCGGATAGCGATGAAGTTAAGGCACTGTTTTCGCCAATCGGCGCTGACGTTTTCTGGCAGGGCAGCGTTGAAGATCAGGACAGCTCTCTGCTCATCGCCCTCGAAGATCCGCTGGCCATTTTCAACGATCTGGGCATGCAACTGGCCGCCGATCAGGCCGCTTACCGCAACTGGCAAGCCGAGCACGAACACAAGATCCAGATCGCCCAGACTGTCACCGCACTGTGTGGCGCTGAAGGCGAACCGGAACAATTGCCGGCATCAGTGCGCGGCAATGCGGCGCTTACCCACCAGTACCTGAGCGACGTCGAAGCCTATTTTGAACAATGCATGTTTGAACAAGAGCAGATCGGCAACAACACCGCTCCCGGTGGCGTGCTGTTGCTGCCGGATATTTTCAAGAGTCCGGAGATGCGCAGATCGCTTCAGGCGCGTTACGGCAGCGCTCCGACCGACCAGGCCCTGCAAGCCTGGAAAGATCGCCACAAATGGCGGCGCGAGGTCGATCTGAGCGGTGCGCGTCAGTACCTTCAGCGGCACCTGCCAACCGGCGACACACTGCTGCAGCAGGTGCGTGACACGCAAAGCGATTTCCGGCAATGGTCGACTCATCTGAGTACAGAACCCCTCAAGCTGTTTATCGACACCTCTCACCCTGAAAGCCTGCTGTACCTGCAAACGCTAATGCTCAATCTGCAGATCATTTACGCTCAGGACAACGCCGCCAGCGCCTGGCTCGCCGAACAGGAGGCCAACGACAGCAGCCTGTTTGGCACGTTGCGCTACGGCTTCTCACCGGCGCTCAAGCACGCCCTACACCAGGAAGCTAACGCACTGCTGAACGGCCTCGGCGACATCACCAACCTGGCCACCCGCATCGGCGAACTCAACGGCACGCTCAATCACCAGGGCTTTGCCGACAAGCCGTGGATGAAGGCGCTGAAACAACCTGTTCAGGACACCTTCAAAGCCCTCGGCCAACTGGCCAGCAGCGCAGGCAAGGCAACGTTCGAAAGTATCCTGCTGGCCTGGGTGCCCATAGACAGCCGCATGGCGGTGGGCAAGCAGCAGAACATCGTCGCTCTGATTCAAACACTGTTGATCGGCCAGATTTTGCTCGACTCAAAGGCGCGTGTTGCAATCGATCACACAATGCTCGCGAAGCTGAAAAACTGGATCAGTGAGTGGCAGGTACTCAACAAACAGATCAGCGACACCCGCCGCAGCTGGCTCTACCCAACCGCTTACAAACCCCGTAAAAGCATCGCCAGCCACCTGCGCGCGCTCGAGCAAAAGCTTCGCCTGCACGAACTGAGCATGCCCGCCCTGCTCGACTTTCAGAACAACCAATACGCCAAGCAGTTGCAGGACGAGATTCGCCTGCACGTCCAGTCCGGCAAAGCCATCGCCAAAGACTGGCTGACCAGCGCCAGGCGCTGGCTCGATGGACTGGGAGGGATTGCCGGCTCGATCACCTGGGGCGTGATCATGCTCAACTTCATCAACACCGCCTTTACCTATCGCGACCTTACTCGAGACGGAAACTTCAGCACCAAGGATATTGGCAAGGTGACGTATGGATTGGGGTATAGCTTTAACCTGTTGATGGCGGTGTTTGTTGAAGCACCGTGGGCGGTTATCAGGGATGCGACGCCGGTGCTGATCGATGGCAAGAATGTCGGGATTCTGGATCGCTCTGCGGGTTATTGGAGGGCGAAGGGAAATCTTGCATGGGGTGATGCCATACGTGGGTTCAGGGTTTCGATGGTGGCGATGGGGGCGTTTGGGGTAGCGGCGGCAACGCTGGAGCTATTGGATATTATTGATGATTCAGCCGGGGTTGGTACTTCAGAAGAAAAATACTGGATAACCTTAAAAGGTATTTCTGTAGGCTTAATGGGCATCGGCTCAGGTGCTCAGTTAGTGGCGGGCTTATTTCCCGCTGGCACCTCTACCGCTATTGTGATGAATCCATGGTTCAGTGTGGCCCTGCTAGTGGCTGGCCTTATTTATCTTTTCGCTACCATGGCTTTGAATTATTTCAAGCGAGACAGCATCGGTTTGTGGTTGAGCAGGTGCTGCTGGTCGAAAACCATGGATCAACGCTACCTCGAAACTGCAAATGGCAGGAATGAAGAAATCAGTGCCTTGATGGAAATTCAGTTATCTCCACAGATCCATGTAAAAACCACTGTCAATTACGAGGATCGTTATCTTGGTAAAGGCGATCACATGAGCGTGGCCGTACAAAATGGCGCAGGAATTCAGGTGCGCTTGCCGAACCTAGTACGCGGTGAGTCTGTGCACTTTAACATTGTCAGTAGCAAGCGCCCGTGGGGCGTCCTGCCTGTAGACAAAATAGCGACTTCAATACATGAGGCTTTTTTAAACCGAGGGCAATTCAGGAAGGTGGAGCAGTTTGGAATGCTCACTAATAAACCAACTATCAAGGCCAGTGAAGACTGTACCTACCCTCGAATGCCTCCTGAGAAAGAAGACCTCATATGGGAAACATGGGTGCCGCTCGACGAGGACGCAATATATCTTGAGTTGCAAATCTGGTACCCGTACAGCTTGGTGAACGCCCGCGAAGACGATAAAGGCTATCTGTTTCAGATGGAACTGAGTACAAGAGGCGATACTGCGATCGACGGCCTGACCGCGATAGAACTTGAAGTTACAAAATCAAGCAGAGCTGGCGCGCTGACCCTAGAAATCGCAGCGGATACGCCTTCATGACTAAGCAAGAAAAAGCGTTGAACCTGCTAGTGAGTAAAAACATTCTAAGCTGGAAAATCAAAACACTGGCGAGACCACCTAAGGAAATAATGACCACGCAGCTTATATTCACCACTATGCATTTAGTCGTCTGCTCACTCTTTATCTGGGGAGGCTTGGATAGCTTCTTGGAAACCCCCTACTTGCTAACTACTGTAATATTAGCATTCGTAGGAAACCTCGCTTACTACATAGGCCTCCTCATCCGCCAAAAAACTATCTACAACTACACCATCACCACCCACCACGCCCTCGTAGAGTACTACCTCCACTACCCCGACTTCGCCTCATCCCTTTTCAAGGGCATCGCCATAGCCGTCATCCTGATATTCGTTTTTGTAGCACTCTTCACCGGCTCGCTGCTGTTCCTGATCGGCCCCGTGGCCATGGCCTTTATCGCAGCGATCAAGCTGCTGAACTGGGAAAACCCCATCCACCATGAACAAAGCCTGCCATGGGCCGAGTACAACTTCGTCACCGTCGACCGAAAGCGCCTCATGATCATCACGCACCGCACCGACGTCACACTTGGCTTCGAGGCCCGGTTCCAGCACGAGGTCCTGTTCAACAAATACCTCGCGTTTCTCCGCGGCGCGCTGCCTCCAACGGCCGAGTTCACCGAAAGGGCCTGGAAGTGGTAGTCCTCATTACCGGTCTCAATAAGCACTCCCCGTAGGCCGCACCACAATCTCGCTCACATCCACCCCGTCCGGCTGCTCGATTGCATAAACAAGCGCACGTGCGATCGCATCCGGCTCCAGGGCAACCTTTCGAAACGCTTTCATCGCCTCGCGCGCGGTCTCGTCGGAAATCGAGTCCGCCAGTTCTGATTCGACCACGCCGGGGCAGACGACGGTGACGCGGATTTTGTCGGTTTCCTGCCGAAGGCCATCGGAGATGGCGCGAACAGCGAATTTGGTGGCGCAGTACACTGCGGCGGTCGGGGAAACGGCGAGGCCGCCGATGGACGAGATGTTGATGATCTGACCGTGCCCTTGCGCTTGCATGCTCGGCAGCACGGCGGCGATGCCGTGCAGTACGCCGCGCACGTTGACGTCGAGCATCTGGTTCCACTCTGCGATTTTCAGCGCGGCGAGCGGCGAAAGGGGCATGATGCCGGCGTTGTTGATGATCACGTCGATCTTGCCAAACGCGTGTTTGGCGAAGTCGGCAAAGGCCTGCATGTCGAGCGCATCGGTCACGTCCAGCGCGCGGAAGCGTGCCGAGCCGCCCTGCGCTTCGATGTCTGCCGCCAGCGTCTGCAGACGCTCGCTGCGCCGAGCGCCCAGTACCACGTGTGCGCCCTTGGCGGCGATGAGTCGGGCGGCAGCTTCGCCAATGCCGCTGCTGGCGCCGGTGATCAGTACAACCTTGCCTTGAATGTTCGACATGACTGGCTTTCCTCGTGAAGTCATCGGTGGCTCAGCTTCAGCGCGTGGCTCAAACTGATTGCAATGGCCATGCTACGAGTCGCTCATCACTGCGTGCATGCCGATACCTGCGCGGCACTTGCCTATTCCTGTCTGTGGGTCTGCCTTACGCTGAATCGCCGCGCAATGGCCGCTATGATGGCGTTCGATGCAAAGGATGGGCGTACAGCAACACTGACCTGGGACGGGGTTATTCATGGATACACAGAATGCTGCGAGTGCTCCGGGCACCGATGTTTGCCGGAGTGAAATCATCCGGTTGCTGATGCAGCGCTTTGCGGCACCCGGTGTTTATGAAACTGCTATTGCGCCGCTGCACGTTATCCGCTGCGATGCGCCGTCCGAGCTGATTCATGCGCTGCATCGGCCAGCCCTTTGCGTGATCGTTCAAGGTCGCAAGGAGGTTGCGCTGGGCGATGAGCAGTATGTGTACGATCCGCTCAACTACCTGATCGTCGCGGTGACGGTGCCGGTCGCCGGGCGCGTGCTGGAAGCGAGTGGCGAGGCGCCCTATCTGTGTATTCGTCTGGATTTCGAGCCTGCGCACATTGCCCAGTTCATTGCGGAAACGCCATTGAACGGCGTTCCGGACGAGCCGCAGCGGGGCCTGTTTCTTGAGCAAATGGATCAGCCATTGCTGGAGACGGTGTTGCGGCTGGTGCGCCTGCTCGACACGCCTCGCGACATCGCTATGCTCGCGCCCCTTGCACTTCGGGAGCTCTACTACCGGCTGCTGCGCGGCAACAATGGGCGGCGACTCTACGAAATCGCGGTCGGGGATTCGCAGACGCATCGCGTTACGCGGGCGGTCGACTGGCTGAACAGTCATTACACCGAGCCGCTGCGCATCGACGAGCTGGCGCGCCTGGCCAACCTGGGCAATTCGACGCTGCACCACCGATTCAAGGCGCTGACCGCCATGAGCCCGTTGCAGTACCAGAAAAAGCTGCGCCTGCAAGAGGCTCGACGGCTGATCATCAATGAAGGCCTGGATGCCTCCAGCGCCTGCTATCGCGTCGGCTATGAAAGCCCTTCGCAATTCAGCAGGGAGTACAGCCGCCAGTTTGGCTGCCCACCCTCGACAGATCTCAGCCGAGTGCGGCAGATTGGCTGACCTGCCCGTCCAACATCAGCGGCCGGGCGCGGCCAACCGCGCATATTGGTCCTGACTGATCCACCCGGTAAACGAGCGATCATCGGCATTGATGAGCTCGACCTGAGCCGCACCATCCTTGAATGCCAGAACCCCGACAACGTCATCCTTGACGATATAGGCGCCTCGGGTGGCTTTGGCATTCGGTGTTTTTTGCAGCCAGGCCTTGTCCGCCGTGACGGTCACCAGACCGACCCACTGCCTGCTGGCGGTCCGGGTCAGGTCCAGGCCGGTGGCGATGTCCGGCGCCAACACGTTCATGCAGCCGGGGTGCTGCCGGCCTTGCCCGATCGTCAGCACCACGCCATCAGCCGAGGCCTTTAGTGTTCCCGGGTAGACGTCATCCAGCCAGGACGACACCGCTGCGCCCTTCCCGGCCTCGACCTTGCCTTGCAGATAGAACGCACAGCTGAACGCCTCGCCGCGCGTCTCCGAGTAATAACCCTCGACCTGATGATCAGGCGTCACGGCCAGCATCAACTGCTCGTACTTGCCGGAATGCAGTGCCGTGTCCTGAGCGAAAACCGACGTGCCGACACACAACCACAGGGTTGCGGCCAGGGAGCAGTGAATAAGGGGACGTTTGTCAGTCATGCTTCCATCCATAGAACGTTCGAATAGCCGGGAGGAGTGGCCAGCCCATGACTGGCGCGCCGAGACGTTAGCGTATTTCGGCGCGAAACTGTATCACTGAAATCCGGAGCGATTCATGGCTGCGACGCGAAGGCCAGTACACGTTTGAGCATCTCGCTTCGCGAGCAGGTCAGGTGCCTGCCCCGTTGTGCATGACAACGTTCAGCGCTGCAGCGCACTGAGTAAAACAAGGAAACCCTTATTCGGCTTTTTCAGTCCCAGCGGCCCCGCCAGCCTTCTCTTCCAGCTCGGCCATCTTGGCCTCCAGCGCTTCCAGGCGGGCGCGGGTGCGGGCGAGGACGGCCATCTGGCTGTCGAACTCTTCACGGCTGACCAGATCCAGTTTGCTGAAGCCGCTTTGCAGCAGGGCCTTGAACTGGGTTTCGAATTCGTTGCGCGATACAGGCGTTTCGCCATTGAACAGGCGAGAGGCGTGGCCGCTGAGAGCGTCAAGAAAGGCTTTGGGCGCGAGCATGGTTATTTTCCTGAATCAGAGGCCGGCAGTGTAACACGCAGTGTCTATAGTCAATCCCGAGGGCGCAATGCACGCTTATGGAGCGCAGTGACGGGCACATGAGCACCATTGCTGTGCATTAGCTCCATGATAGACCCTGCAAGGTTGTGCAAAACCAGCCCAAGAGCCTGTATTCAATGAATATTCGCGAGATGGCAAGCTTTCTGCTTAGTGGCTTATGACCCATGCACTGATGCAGTCGCTGTGACGAATGCAGTGCGGCAGGCGGAGCGGGGAAGTGTTTCGTCAGAAGCGGTTTTCTGGAGTGGGTCTGGCCTGATCAGGCGGCCGACACGTTACAAAGCCAGACACTGCGCTTAGACTTGAGTCGGGTTTGTTTTCCTGGGGCAAGTCCACCAAATTCGGGAGAAAGTTTTCATGAAGCTAGTCACTGCCATCATCAAGCCGTTCAAACTGGATGACGTTCGCGAGTCGTTGTCTGAAATCGGCGTGCAGGGCATCACCGTCACTGAAGTCAAAGGCTTCGGGCGTCAGAAGGGTCACACTGAGCTTTATCGCGGTGCTGAATACGTCGTCGACTTCCTTCCCAAAGTGAAGATCGATGTCGCCATCGATGACAAGGATCTGGATCGTGTCATCGAAGCCATAACCAAGGCCGCCAACACTGGCAAGATCGGTGACGGCAAGATTTTCGTGGTCAATCTGGAACAGGCCATCCGCATCCGTACCGGCGAGACCGATACAGACGCTATTTAAGCCGCCAAACCCAACGCCCCAGGAGAAAACAATATGACTCTGCGTCAATTCGCAGGGCTCGGTGCCCTGTTGTCCCTCGCATTACCTGGTCTTGCCCTGGCGGCTGATCCAGTGGCCGAGCCGGTGCTGAACTCTGGCGACACTGCATGGATGCTGACCTCGACCGCTCTGGTCCTGTTCATGACCATCCCCGGTCTCGCGCTGTTCTACGGCGGCATGGTTCGTTCCAAGAACATTCTGTCGGTGATGATGCAGTGCTTCGCCATCACCGGTCTGATCAGCATCCTGTGGGTCGTCTACGGCTACAGCATCGCGTTTGACACAACCGGTATGGAAGCGGGCGTCGTCAACTTCAATTCCTTCTTTGGCGGTATGGGTAAAGCGTTCCTGGCAGGCATCACGCCGGCAAGCATTACCGGTCCTGCTGCGTTGTTCCCTGAGGCGGTGTTCGTCACCTTCCAGATGACCTTCGCGATCATCACCCCTGCCCTGATTGTCGGCGCCTTCGCAGAACGCATGAAGTTCTCCGCGATGCTGGTGTTCATGGGTATCTGGTTCACTCTGGTCTACGCGCCAATCGCCCACATGGTCTGGGGCGGCGTCGGTGGCCTGTTGTGGGACTGGGGCGTTCTGGACTTCGCTGGCGGTACCGTCGTACATATCAACGCCGGTGTAGCCGGTCTGGTAGCGTGCCTGGTACTGGGCAAGCGCAAAGGCTTCCCGACCACGCCGATGGCGCCGCACAACCTGGGTTACACCCTGATCGGCGCAGCGATGCTCTGGGTCGGCTGGTTCGGCTTCAACGCCGGTTCCGCCGCCGCAGCCAACGGTACTGCCGGTATGGCCATGCTGGTCACTCAAATCGCTACCGCGGCCGCCGCACTGGGCTGGATGTTCGCCGAGTGGCTGACTCACGGTAAGCCAAGTGCTCTGGGTATTGCCTCTGGTGTGGTTGCCGGCCTGGTTGCCGTTACCCCTGCGGCCGGTACCGTCGGCCCGATGGGCGCGCTGATCATCGGTCTGGCAGCAGGCGTGATCTGCTTCTTCTGCGCGACCAGCCTCAAGCGCAAGCTGGGCTACGACGACTCCTTGGATGCGTTCGGCGTTCACGGCATCGGCGGTATCGTCGGCGCCATCCTGACCGGTGTTTTCGCAGCACCTGCACTGGGCGGCTTCGGCACCGTGACCGACATCGGTGCTCAGGTCTGGATTCAGTTCAAGGGCGTCGCGTTCACCGTTGTCTACACCGCAATCGTGACCTTCATCATCCTCAAGGTGCTGGATGCGGTCATGGGTCTGCGCGTCACCGACGAGGAAGAGTCTGTCGGTCTGGACCTTGCGCAACACAACGAGCGTGGCTACAACTTGTAAGCTTTGGCCTGCGCAAAAAAGAATGCCCGGTCTCCGGGCATTTTTTTTGTCTGACGTTTGTGGATATACCGCCGCTTTTTGCTGTCATTGATCTTGCCCGTGTCAATGATCTCGGCACCGTGACACAGCGCAGGTAACGAGGTTGCCACCGTCTTCGTCAACTTGCAGGGAAGCCGGTTTATTGCGCGCTTTGCTTTTTTCTCAGTCGAGTTAGAATGCGCGCCGAAGGTGCGGAGAACGGTATGTGGCATCAATCCAGGATTGCCTTGCGGGCCAGGCCCCGTGGGTTCCATCTGGTGACTGACGAGATAGTCGCGGGGTTGCCCCCGTTGCGCGGTTGTCGTGTCGGGCTACTGCATGTATGGCTGCAACATACCTCGGCTTCGTTGACCGTCAACGAAAATGCCGATCCGGCGGTACGTCGCGACTTTGAGCGTTTTTTCAACCGTCTGGTGCCCCAGGGCGTGGACGGCTACGAACATGACGACGAAGGCCCTGATGACTTGCCAGCGCATTTCAAGGCCAGTCTGCTGGGCTGCCAGTTGCTGTTGCCGGTTACGGCAGGGCGACTGGCGCTGGGCACCTGGCAAGGTATTTACCTGGGCGAACATCGAGACGCTGGTGGGTCTCGTAACGTCCTGGCCACCCTTCAGGGTGAGTGGACATAACCGCTGAGGTCAGCGGTTGTTGAATTTTTCCGGTTGCCTTAGCAATTCTGGGCGGTTGGGCTATAACTAATCAGCTTTCGCAAGTCATGAGGTACAACATGAGCGACGACGACGATATTAAGGACGATCTGGAAGACGACCTGGAAGGCGAAGAGGACGGTGAGGAGCTTGCAGCTGCTCCCGGCGACGACCCGGTCGAAGTAGACGATGACGTTCCGGCACCTGCCGCAAAAGGCAAGGCCAAGGCTGCAGTCTCGGTCGATGAACTGCCCAGCGTGGAAGCCAAGAACAAGGAGCGCGATGCGCTGGCACGTGCCATGGAAGAATTCCTGGCGCGTGGCGGCAAGGTGCAGGAAGTGGAGGCCAACGTGGTCGCCGATCCGCCCAAGAAGCCTGACAACAAATACGGTAGCCGCCCTATCTGAGGCTGCATGACTGTATGAGAAAAGCCCGCCGTCGCTGCGGGCTTTTCTATGCGCGCCTGTCAGTGCGCCTTCAGGCCCAGCGCGCCAGCACCTCGGGCAGTTGCGACAGGTTGTGGATCTCGGCATCGGGCAGTCGATCCGCATCCCAGGCCTTGCCTTGCGGGTTGTACCAGATGGCGCGCATGCCGGCCTGCTGGGCACCTGCGATATCGTCCCTGGGATGGTCACCGACATGCACCGCCGCGCCGGCATCGACCTTTGCGCGGCGCAACGCCTCCACGAACGGTGCCGGATCAGGCTTGCCGATGCCCAGGTCCTCGGCGCACAGCGCGAAGGCAAAGTAGTCCGCCAGCCCCAGACGACGCACATCGGCATTGCCATTGGTAATCACGCCGAGCGTGAAGGTCTTGGCGAGAATTTCCAGCATCGGTTGCACCTCAGGGAAAATCTGCACCTGATGACGGCCCTGCAGGAACACTTCAAAGCCCCGGTCCGCCAGGTCCTGCGCCTCGTCCGGGTCGTAGCCGGCATCTTCGAGCGCATGGAACAGCACGCGGCGGCGCAAGGCGCTGATGCGGTGCTTGAAGGACGGGTCTTCGGCTACCAGACGCGAGCGGATTTCCCACAGGTGCTCGACAGGAACCGCTCCCAGCCTGGGCGCGTGTTCGCCCAGCCAGTCACGCAGCGTGACTTCGGCACCGGCAATGGCAGGGGCGGTGTCCCAGAGCGTGTCGTCAAGATCAAACGTCACCAGCTTAATCATCTGCAGCTCCTTTACGTTTGGCTCGGGGATGGGCGCTGTCATAAACAGTAGCCAAATGCTGGAAGTCCAGGTGTGTATATATCTGCGTGGTCTTAATATCCGCATGACCAAGCAGCTCCTGCACGGCGCGCAGGTCCTGTGACGATTCGAGCAGATGACTGGCGAAGGAGTGCCGCAACATGTGCGGGTGCAGATTCTGCCCCAGCTCTCGCTCACCGGCTGCCTTGAGTCGCACCTGAATGGCGCGCGGGCCGAGGCGCTTGCCTTGCTGGCTGACAAATACCGCGTCGTCCTGCGGATTGGTCAGGGCGCGCAGCGGCAGCCAGACTTCCAGTGCCTGGCGCGCCTTGCTGCCCACAGGCAATACGCGGGTCTTGCTGCCCTTACCCAGCACCTGCACCAGTCCGTCACGCAGGTCCAGCTGGTCCAGATTCAGACCGGTCAGTTCGGAGAGGCGCAACCCTGACGAGTACAGCAGCTCCAGGATGGCTTGGTCGCGGTGCGCCAGGAAATCATCTTCAACGCCGCCGTCCAGCAATTGCGCGGCGCGGTCGGTGTCCAGGGTCTTGGGCAGACGCCGCTCGCCCTTGGGCGGTGACAGACCGTTTGCCGGGTCGTGCTGGCAGATGCCTTCGCGATTGAGGTACTTGTAGAAGCCGCGCACCGCCGACAGCATCCTCGCCAGGCTGCGTGAAGACTGGCCCTGCTGGTGCTGGCGGGCAGTGAAGCTGCGCAGGTGCTGGATATCCAGGTCACTCCAGCTCGACACCTGTGCCTTCTGGCAATACGCCAGGACCTTACCCAGGTCGCGTCGGTAGGCTTCCAGCGTGTGAGGCGACACCTGGCGCTCACTGCGCAGGTGCATGCAGTAGGCGTCCAGATGCTGATCCATGGCTAGCGAACCGAGCGTAATGAGTGGGCGAAGCGCGGCAGCAGGCGGCTCAGCACGTCGGCGATATAACTGAGGAACAGGGTGCCGACCGAGCTTTTGTAATGCTGCGGATCACGGCTGCCGATGGCCAGCACGCCATGCAGGCCCAGATGATTGAGGCTGGCGATGGCAGTCGAACCGACCTCCTTGCCCTGCTCTGCACCGAACAGAAACGCCAGTTCATGCTCACGCAGCGCGCCGCAGATGATCTTCTCGCCAATCAGGCCGCCGATGGCTTTCTGTGCGTCGGCACCGCTGACCCAGCGCCCCACGGGCATCGGGCTGTCGCTGAACAGGATCAGGCTGACAAAGGGCACCTGAAAGTCCTGACGCAGGCTGTCTTCGACGGCGATGACCAGCTCTTCCAGACTGGTCGCATCCATCAGCGCGAGGTTCAGGCGGCGGGTCTTTTCGAACAGGCGGTCGTTGTCCCGTGCGACGTCCATCAATTGCGACAGGCGATGGCGCATTTCGATATTGCGCTCGCGCAGCAGCTTGAGCTGACGCTCGACCAGCGAAACGGTGTCGCCACGCTGGTGCGGGATGCGCATCGACACCAGCAGCTCGTCGTGCTCGGCGAAGAAGTCCGGGTGCTCGAGCAGGAAGGCGATGACCGCCTCTGCTTCAAGGTCTGGCGCTGCGCTATCGACAGGCGATTCGCAGGGTGTGCCTGTTGAAGCGGGAGGTTGATCGGTCATGGTACTTACTCACTCAAAGACGGACTTGGCCTTCATAGACCCTGACTGCAGGGCCGGTCATCATGACAGAATGTCCCGGCCCAGCCCATTCGATGGACAGGCGCCCTCCGGGCAGGTCGATCAGCAACGGCGAGTCCATCCAGCCCTGACTGATGGCCGCGACAGCCGCCGCACAGGCACCGGTGCCGCACGCCTGGGTTTCCCCGGCACCGCGTTCCCAGACACGCAGCTGTGCCCGCTGACGGTCCACGACGTGGAGAAAGCCGACGTTGACCCGGGCCGGAAAGCGCGGGTGATGCTCGATCTTCGGCCCCAGTTCATGCACCGGTGCGTTATTGATGTCATCGACCCGCAGCACAGCGTGCGGATTGCCCATGGACACAGCCGCCATGTCGACATGCTGACCGTCGACGTCAACGGTGTAACAGGTAGCCTGCTCCGCTGCTTCGAAGGGAATCTCTTCAGGGACAAACCTGGGCGGCCCCATATCGACGCTGATCTGCCCGTCGCTGCGGATATCCAGTTCGATGATGCCGCTCTTGGTCTCGACGCGTATCTGCTTCTTGGCCGTCAGGCGCTTGTCGAGTACGAAACGGGCAAAGCAGCGCGCGCCGTTGCCGCACTGTTCGACTTCGGAGCCGTCGGAATTGAAGATTCGATAGCGAAAGTCCACATCCGGGTTGTTCGGCGCCTCGACCAGCAAAAGCTGATCGAAACCGATACCGGTGTGGCGGTCGCCCCATTGTTTGGCGTGCTTGGGCAAGATATGCGCGTGCTGACTCACAAGGTCCAGGACCATGAAGTCGTTACCCAGCCCGTGCATCTTGGTAAAACGCAGCAGCATGGGGATTACTCCGGCAGCAGGCTTTCGCCAGCGAACAGCTCGGCCACGGTTTCGCGACGACGCACTTCAAAAGCCTGGGAACCGTCGACCAGTACCTCGGCGGCACGGCCACGGGTGTTGTAGTTCGAGCTCATGACGAAGCCATAGGCACCGGCTGAATGAACGGCCAGCAGATCGCCCTCGGCCAGCGCCAGCTCGCGCCCCTTGGCGAGGAAGTCGCCGGTCTCGCAGATCGGCCCGACGATATCGTACGCACGAGGTTCGCTGTCACGCGGACGCACCGCTGTGACATCCATCCAGGCCTGATACAGGGCAGGCCGGATCAGATCGTTCATCGCCGCATCGACGATGGCAAAATCCTTGTGCTCGGTATGCTTGAGGTATTCGACACGGGTCAGCAACGCGCCTGCGTTGGCGACGATGAAGCGTCCCGGCTCGAACAGCAGCCCCAGGTCGCGACCGGCCAGACGCTCGCGCACGGCCTTGATGTAGTCGGCCGCCAGCGGAGGCTCTTCGTCGCGATAACGCACGCCAAGGCCGCCACCCAGGTCGATGTGGTGCAGATGAATGCCGCAATCGCCCAGACGATCGACCAGGGCCAGCAGGCGATCCAGCGCATCGATGAACGGTTCGAGCGTGGTCAGTTGCGAGCCGATATGGCAGTCGACCCCGATCACTTCCAGGTTCGGCAGTTGCGAGGCGCGAATGTACACGTCTTCCGCTGCTGCAATGGCGATACCGAACTTGTTTTCCTTGAGGCCGGTGGAGATGTAGGGGTGAGTGCCTGCATCCACGTCCGGATTGACCCGCAGCGATATCGGCGCCCGAACGTTGAGTTCGGCAGCCACTTCCTGCAGGCGCTCCAGCTCGTCGGTGGATTCGACGTTGAAGCAGTGCACGCCGACTTCAAGGGCGCGACGCATGTCTTCGCGGGTCTTGCCGACACCGGAAAACACGATCTTTTCGGCTTTGCCACCCGCCGCCAGCACACGCTCCAGCTCGCCACGCGAGACGATGTCGAAACCGGCGCCAAGGCGCGCCAGGACATTGAGCACGCCCAGGTTGGAGTTGGCTTTTACGGCGAAGCAGACCATATGCGGCATGCCGCTCAGCGCGTCGGCGTAGGCACGGTATTGCGCTTCGATGTGAGCGCGCGAGTAGACATAGGTCGGCGTGCCGAAGCGCTCGGCAATGGCAGACAATGCTACCCCTTCCGCGAACAGCTCACCGTCGCGGTAGTTGAAGGCGTCCATTGGAGTCCCTTAAAGGTGCTTGTGCGATTGCGATTTGGCTTGTTCGTCCGGGGTTTTGGTGTCATCCGGCAGATACAGCGGGCCTTTCTGGCCACAAGCTGTAACAAGACAAGCGACCGCGACAAGCGCAGCAAGCGAAGAGATCAGGCGCTTCATGGCGAAATCCTTTGTAAAAGCATTAATTGCGCCCGAGTATACCGACCACCCGGCACCTTGCCTATGCGAGCAGCGTCCCGTCTGGCGGGCCTTTGGCGCGAAAGCCGCAGCAGAGCTATGGTTGATCGGGATTAAAGTGCTCGTGCATCGTCAATGATGAGTAAGCTTTGCATTTGCCTGGCAGCGTCCGTATCTTGCCCCTCTGCGCTATCTGCAGACACTTATCGAGGTTCCCGCAATGAGTTTGACCGAAGCCCGTTTTCACGACCTCGTCGATGCGACGCAGCAAAATATCGAAGACGTATTCGATGACAGTGGTCTGGATGTGGACCTGGAAAACTCGGCCGGTGTACTGACGGTCAAGTTTGAAGGCGGCACGCAGCTTATCTTCAGCCGTCAGGAGCCCCTGCGTCAGCTCTGGCTGGCGGCCAGATCGGGTGGTTTTCACTTCGACTACGACGAAGAGAATCAGTGCTGGGCCTGCGATTCCAGTGATGAGCTGCTGAGCGAGATGCTGGAGCGCTTTACCGTCGAGCAGGCCGGTGTCGAACTGGACTTCTCCGAGATCTGATCGTGAGCCAGTCCCCCGTTCGACCGTCCAAGCCGCTTTTCAGCAATGTCAGCCCGGCAGTAGCCTCGCCGTGTATCAGCCTGTGTCGGCTCGATGAGCAGAAGGTTTGCCTGGGGTGCTTCCGTCATGTCGAAGACATCCGCGAATGGCGCTCTGCCGATGACGACCGGCGCCGCCAGATTCGCCACGAGGCCGATCAGCGTCGAGCCCGCGCCGAGGTTGACCAGGCGGCAGGCTGAAACCGCGTCGGGTTGTGTATTTACTGCGCTGTGTTAGTGTCAGGCCTTGCCTCTGCAGACAAGAGGCTCGTCAAACCCCGCCAATTGGTGGGGTTTTGTTTTATTCATGGAGAATAAAGGAGTCTGCCCAGACCATGACCACAGCACCTTCGATCATCCTCACTCGGCTCGACGTACAGCGTCTTGAAAAGTTTATCGCCGACCAGAATGAAGACACACCTGGCATCCAGGCACTGCAGGCCGAACTGGACCGCGCCGACCAGGTGGTTGGCCACGATGAAGTGCCTGCGGGCGTTGTGACCATGAATTCGCGCGTGCATTGCCGCGAAGAAGTCAGCGGCAAGGACTATCACCTCAAGCTGGTTTATCCACAGGATGCGGGCGCAGACGGCACCGTCTCGGTCCTGGCACCAATGGGCTCGGCGCTGCTGGGCCTGCAAATCGGCCAACACATCGACTGGCCTGCACCGGGCGGCAAGACCCTGAAACTGACCTTGCTGGCGGTGGAGTATCAGCCGGAAGCGGCGGGCGAATACGAGTAATCGAAGACGCCGCATCCGCAGAGCGCTTCCGCATTCAAGAGCGGACGCAGAGCGTCCGGAACTGCATTCCCAAGCGGAGCGTGAGGAGCGATAGGCGCACCAGAGAACACCTATCGTGCCAATGCAGCAGGTCAGGCCTGATCCATCGCCTCGTTCAGCAGCTTTTCCAGTTCGGCCTTGTGGCGCAGGAAGAGGATGCTTTGCCCGTGCTTGCCGTCCAGCAGCCCGGACAGGTCCAGGTCGGTGATGTAACAGCGGTAGCGCTGAAGCTCCAGGCGTTTGCCGAGGATTTGCTGCGCGACGGCGGCGTACAGTCGATCGCCGTATTCCAGTTCGGAAAACTCGCTGTTGTCGCAGTACAGGGTGGCGTTCGGTTGCCCTGGCGAGGTTTCCTCGATGATTGCCTGTACGTCGTAAAACGCCTTGTCCGCTGCAGTCGGCGCCGGTCGATGCTCGACACGTCGGGCAGGCCCTGCGCCGGAGGGCAGCATCTGATAGTAAAGGGTTTCCAGCGTAACCGGCGCGGACGGATCATCCAGCGGTAATGAGGCGCCCCGGCGATAAACCAGCGCGTGAAGAAAGCGCTGCAGCGGCACCAGCAGGCTTTGTTCATCGTGATACGGCAGACGCTGATGCCAGAGCGAATTGTGTTCATCGAGCACGTACAGGTCAGCGTCCGGCTCGTTGACCCGGTAGAACACCTGAATGCATTCCGGCTGGCCAAGCGGCAGGATCAGGGCCAGATCGTGGTCATCGAGTGCCTGCGGGTCCAGGTGCAAGGGGCTGTACGACGACAGCTCTTCACCCAGGTACTTGAACAACCCCGGCAGACTGTTGACCACCACATGACCGATCTGACCCGGCTTCATCTCCAGCACGTGATACTGCTGCTGCACCTGAATCAGGTAACGGTGATTGAGCCGCCTCTCCAGCAACAACCGCGCCGTGCCGATCAGCTCTTCAACACGCTGGGCAATGGCGGGCGCGCGGTTATGGCAGAAGCAGCGCACGTGAATCTGCGGCTGTTTACCGCGCTGCGGCAGGCTGCCGAGCAGTTCGCTCATGCAGTCGAGCAGGGCGTGCGGGCCGTCGTAGCGGCTGACCAGTGTTTCGTTCCAGGTATTGAGGGTGATCTGGTCCAGCGTCAGCACCAGATTTTCCCGGACACCCGCGTAGCTGAGCGAGTCGGTGCGCTCGGTGGTCATCAGAATATTGAGGTCGCGATGATGGCTGAGCGGATCGACGCCGACATTGATCAACAACAGTATCTCACTGGGCGTGCTGGGCATCAGCAACGCCTCATCGCTGACCTCGGGCAGTGGCAGCTGAATGCTCTGCTGCAAGGCGCCCATCAGGTTGAACAGCTCGAACTCGCTCAGGTCACTGGCGCCCGGGTGCAATGCCACACGGGTGGTGCTGTCGATCACGGTATTGCGATGGCACCAGGTCAGCAACTCAAGCAATTCACGGCTGCGTTTGAGCGGTGAGAAATTCGGCCACTCGTGAATGCCCAGATTGCCGTTGTACAAGGCCCACTGGTGCTTGCCGGGCTCGCGCTTGTCGGGGGAGTGCACCAGCGTCAGCGTATCTTCGGCAAGGTCAGGGGCGATGCCCGGGTTGATGAACTCGACCTTGCCCGCCTTGCGTTCAAAAGCCGCATACAGACGCCGACCCAGAATGGTCAGGTCGCGAGTGTTGAGGGCGTCGGCAGTGCTTTGCGTTTTGGCGAAGCGGCTCTGAAAGCGATAGCTGTAATTCAGCTCGTTGACCAGCGCGCGGCGCTCGCCCGCCACCTGGCGGACTTTCCACTGGCTGCGGCTGTCGAGCAGCGCCAGTTGACGCTCATCCCAACCCCACTCCGTCGTCAGGCGTTCCAGCAGTTGGCGCTGCCAACCGACGTTGCGCTGGCGGGTCGACCCGGTGAGCTTCTTGTTGACCTTCAGGTACAGGCTGCGGCGCACCAGTTCCAGGCGCTCCGGCTCGTTGCGTGCCTGCAGATGCTCCTCGATGCGCCGGTACACGACCACATAGGGGTCAAGCTCATCCGGGTCCAGCTGATTGGCGAACACCGCTTGCTTGAAACGCAGGCTCAGGCACTGCACGCGGGGATGCTCGCTGGAATAGACCTCGATCAACAGCAGCTTGAGCACAGACTTGTAGGGCGACTCGATGCCTTTGAACAACTGCCATAATCCGGCACCGATAAACTCGGCCGGGGGAATGTGCGACATCGGGCCGAGGTCGAGCACCTCACTGGCGCGAATGAAGCGCTTGCTCAGCAGGGTGTGGGTGTAATCCTCATAGTTCTGCTCTTCATAGACCGGCACCAGCCACCACATCGGGGTGCGCCCGGCGAGCCAGATAGCGGTCCGATAGAACTCGTCGAGCAACAGGTAATGCTGGGTAGTCCCGCAATCGTCCGAGCTGAGCTGCGAATCGCGCTCACCGCTCTTGAAACGCTGCGGGTCGATCAGAAAAAAATGCGCCTCTGCGCCCATCGTCGCCGCCCAGGCTTCAAGTGCCTGGCATTTCTTGCGCAGTTCGGCGATGGCCTCCGGCTCCAGCTCGCTGTCGTGGCAGACCCAGACATCCATATCGCTTTGTTCAGCCTGGGCCAGCGTGCCGAGGCTGCCCATCAGAAACAGGCCATGAATCGGCTGGGGCGGGTTGCCGTGCCGGGCCTTGTAGGAAAAGGAGCGCGTCAGCCGCTGCGCCTCGACCAGGGCCAGTGTGTCCGGTTCGTAATGCGAGACACCGGCAGGCGTGCTGCCGGAAACATAACCGGGCAACAGCGGATGGTTGACGTGAAAGAACAGCGGCAGCAGGGTCAACACGCTCTGCTGGCGGGTCGACATACCTTCCAGCGCACGCGCGTACCGCCCGTCATTGAGCGACAGGAAACGGTTACGCAACTGGCTGAGAACCTTGCGGTCGATGCCCTCATCCAGGTCGGGGCGAATTTCAGGATTACGCGTCATCGCAACTCAAGGCATCTGGCCTGTGCAGGCGTGGAATTACCGAGAAAGATGGCGGAGAAGGTTTGCAGCCGAGAGAAGCGGATTCGGTCGGATGGTTATTCTGGCGCCAACGTCCTGTATCGACTGGCGCTCGGATAAGTGAAGGGCCTGCCACGCTTTTTTGTGCGCAGGCCCTGCGACATTCAGGCGGCTTGCCTGGAGACGTTGAGGATGGTCAGCAAGGATTGGGCATGCTGGGCGGCCTCGAGCCCGAGGCTGGTCAGGTAACCGCCATCGACCTGGGTCGTCAGTCCTTTATCGAAGAGTCTTTGTGCGGCTGCAACGGCCGTGGGCGCCGCTACATGGTGGACTTTGAGGCCTTCCTGGGTGTTTCCCAGATTGAACAGTGCAAGGATTTCCAGTTCGGCAACCAACTCAGGGGTATACGACATAGGTACTCCAGACTTTTTGTAGTAATACGACCTCGCCGGCTGGCGGGTGTGCTCTGGAATCGACGTGTCCGATCTGCGCTCGTCGGTTCTGGATGACCGTTAAAGCCGGTTTGGCGTGTGGCCCCGGAGGATCAAGCGGCAGCGGGGCATTTGCAGTGTAGTCAGCGTCTGAAGTGTTTACAGCATATATCTTGCTGGCCTGCTCTGACCGCAGGATCACTTTTCCGGCGGCAGGTCGGGCAGGTCGGGCAGGGCGCGCAGCGCTGCTTCATACCATTGCGTGTCGAACGGACGGTCCTGCTCCAGCAAGGCATCGATCTCGATGGCCAACACATGCGCCATCATTTCAAGAATATCTTCACGCTCATAGTTCACCAGGGTCAGCATGTTGAACACCGCTCTGGCTGCGGGCGGGTTACCGGCTTCGATCTGGTTTTCGATAGCTTCGATCAGCGTCGAGGCAGCAAAGTCTTCTTCGTCATTATCGATGTCGTCGGTCATGGTCACTCCTCAGGTAAGGCAGGCAGTCTAACCGGCGACCTGAAAACAACAAACCCCGGAGGTCCGGGGCTTGTCAGCACATAGCGAAGATCAGTCCGCCGTCGGTTGCCCCATCGGCACGGGCTCTTTGCTGCGCCAGTGCGGCAGGGAGTTCCAGTAGCGCTCGCCCTTGGCATCGTCATACATGCCTTCCCAGCGCGAGATAACCAGCACTGCCAGCGCATTGCCGATCACGTTCAAAGCGGTACGCGCCATGTCCATGATGCGGTCGACACCGGCGATGAACGCCAGGCCTTCCAGTGGAATACCGGCGCTGCCCAGGGTCGCCAGCAGCACCACGAAGGAAACCCCCGGTACGCCCGCGATGCCTTTGGAGGTGACCATCAGGGTCAGCACCAGCATCAATTGCGCGCCAATCGACAGGTCGATGCCGTACAACTGAGCGATGAAGATGGCTGCGATGCTCTGATAGAGCGTCGAACCGTCAAGGTTGAACGAGTAGCCCGTGGGCACCACGAAACTGCAAATCGCCTTCGGTGCGCCATAGGCTTCCATCTTCTGGATCACCCGTGGCAGCACGGTTTCAGAGCTGGCCGTGGAGTAGGACAGAATCAGCTCGTCCTTGAAGATACGCATCAGCCTGATGACCGAAAAGCCGAATGCACGAGCGATCAGCCCCAGCACCACGAAGGCGAAGAAGGCGATGGCCACGTAAACCAGAATCACCAGCTTGGCGAGCGGCAGCAGGGAGGCGAAGCCGAAGTTGGCGACAGTCACCGCAATCAGGGCAAACACACCAATCGGCGCGTAGTTCATGATCATGTGAGTGACCTTGAACATGGTCTCCGAGACGCCCTGAAACAGCTTCACCAGCGGCTCACGGACCTCGGCTTGCAGACTGGAAAGCCCCAGGCCAAACAACACCGAAAAGAAGATGATCGGCAGCATCTCGCCACGCGCCATGGCGGCGAAGATGTTGGACGGGATCAGGTTGAGAATGGTCGCGATAAACGCGTGATCGTGCTGAACTTCAGCCGTAGTCTGCTGATACTTGGAGATATCGACGGTGCCCAGTGTGCTCATGTCGATGCCGGTGCCCGGATGGAACACGTTGGCCAGCACCAGCCCCACCAGAATCGCGATAGTGGTCACGACTTCAAAATAGAGAATGGTCTTGAGACCGATACGTCCCAGCTTCTTGGCATCGCCCACGCCCGCAATGCCGACGATCAGCGAGGCGACAACGATAGGGATAACGATCATCTTGATCAGACGAATGAAGATATCGCCTGCGGGCTGCAGGATGTTGGTGATCCACCAGGCCTTTTCTGCGCTGAAATGATTGAGTAGCGCCCCCACAGCGATACCCAGTACCAGTCCGATCAGAATCTGCCAGGCCAGACTCAGCTTTGCCTTCTTCATATTATTACCCTTGTTCAAAGTGGCTTGGGCAAGTCCAAAACCCGTGCACCGAGCATGCTTTTTCACAGCAGTTTCGAGGCAGGAGCTCCCTTTGGAAATGTCCCGAGAAGGTCACCGCAGACGAGCATCCCAGCTCTGTAGCAGGCGAAAAAAGTCGCAACTATTCCCATGGCGCGCGTATACGTCTAATGCCGTAAACGACTACCTCATGCATGATCGGCATACAAATACGGGAGAAATGTGTTGATTTATGTAGCGCGGGAGGATGGCTATTCGGCGCGAAGCTGGCTATTACGTCGCCTTAGGCGGAACGGAGGGATGCGGGACTAATGCCGGGATACTGCGACGAGGACTCGACTGGCAGGCCTGTTTACCTGATGTACGGTAGCTGAATGCCCTGGCCGGCGTCCGCAGACGCGATGCCAGCCAGAGCCATTGAAACGGGTGTGAATCCCGTCAGCCTTTTCCTTTGGTGCGGGTCATGTGCGGGCCGCTGTTTTTCTCCAGGTACCCGATGATCATCCCGGCCACGTCCTTGCTGGTGGTCACTTCAATGCCTTCCAGGCCAGGCGAAGAGTTGACCTCCATCACCAAAGGACCGTGATTGGAACGCAGGATATCCACACCCGCCACGCTCAGCCCCATGACCTTGGCTGCACGCAATGCAGTCATGCGTTCTTCAGGCGTGATTTTGATCAGGCTGGCGCTGCCACCGCGGTGCAGGTTGGAGCGGAACTCGCCCGGTTTGGCCTGACGTTTCATCGAGGCGATAACCTTGTCACCGACCACAAAGCAGCGAATGTCGGCACCGCCTGCTTCCTTGATGTATTCCTGAACCATGATGTCCTGCTTGAGGCCCATGAAGGCTTCGATCACCGATTCGGCCGCCGTGGCCGTTTCGCACAACACCACGCCGATCCCCTGAGTGCCTTCGAGCACCTTGATGACCAGCGGCGCGCCGTTGACCATCTGGATCAGGTCGGGAATGTCGTCGGGCGAGTGAGCGAAACCGGTGACCGGCAAGCCGATCCCCCGGCGTGACAGGAGTTGCAGCGAACGCAGCTTGTCCCGCGAGCGGGCAATGGCGACCGATTCATTGAGCGGAAACACGCCCATCATTTCAAACTGACGCAACACCGCACAGCCATAGAAAGTCACCGAAGCACCGATACGCGGGATCACCGCATCGAAGCCCTCCAGAGGTTTGCCGCGGTAGTGGATCTGCGGCTTGTGGCTGGCGATGTTCATATAGGCGCGCAGGGTGTCGATCACCACCATCTCATGGCCACGCTCGATGCCAGCTTCGACCAGACGACGGGTGGAATACAGACGCGGATTACGCGAAAGCACAGCGATCTTCATGCAACACCTGAGGAAGTAGAGGCCGGGAACACCGGCTTGTCTTGTACGTAAGTTATGCCCGGATTGACCACCAGCTGGCCGTCAATCAGAGCCTTGGAACCCAGCAGCAGTCGATAGCGCATCGACTTGCGGCAGGCCAGTGTGAATTCCACCGGCCAGATACGATCACCCAGGGCCAGCGTGGTGCGAATGACATAACGCACCTGCGCCTGACCGTTGGAGCTTTTAATGGTTTTCATGGCAACCAGTTGCGCTTCGCAGCGACGATGCCGCAACTGAACCACCGTGCCCAGATGCGCGTTGAAGCGCACCCATTTCTGGCCATTGCGTTCAAAAGGTTCGATTTCCGTGGCATGCAGACTCGACGTGCTCGCACCGGTATCGATTTTTGCCCGCAGGCCTGCCACCCCCAGGTCGGGGAGCGCCACCCACTCGCGCAGGCCGATGACTGTCAGATGATCGAATGTCTTCAATGCGATTCCGTACTTCTCAAGACTTCTGCCAGGCCTCGGGGGCTACCTGAGCCAGGGCTTTGAATGCGGGTTTGGCGAACAGATAGCCTTGCATCAGGGATATGCCGCAATCTGCCAGAAAATCCCGCTCTTCAATATGTTCGATACCTTCTGCGATGACTTTAATCCCCAAGTCCGAACACATTGTGACAACCGCGCGAACAATCGCCTGACGCGCGCGATTGCGATGAACATCGCGAACCAGGTTCATGTCGAGTTTGATCAGGTCGGGTTGAAAATCGGCCAGCAGCGTCAGGCCTGAATACCCGGCGCCGAAGTCATCGATGGCGGTCATGAAGCCGAACTCCCGGTACTCGCGCAGGATATTGCTCAAATGGCCTTTGCTGCACACATGTTCGCTTTCGATGGTCTCGAAAATCAACCGCTCGATGGGAAAGTCATGCCGCTTGGCCGCTTCCAGCGTGCTGCGGATACACAGCTCGGGACGATACACGGCATTTGGCAGAAAGTTGATCGATAAACGCTCGGTCATGCCCAGTTTCGCAGCGCCGGCGATGGCCGTGGTCCGGCAGGTCTGATCGAAGCGATAGCGGTTCTGGTCGGTGACCTGACTCAGGACTGACATTGCGCCCTCGCCATTCGGGCCCCGGACCAGCGCTTCATGAGCAAAGATCGACTGGTCGTGCAGGTTGACGATGGGTTGATAGGCATAATCAAACGAAAAGCCCAGTTCCGGACTGCCGGTGCAGCCCTCACACCCCTTTTTGGGGGCGGTCAACGAAGTTGGAAAGTCTGTCACATCGCACTCCATGTGAGGTCAGGGCCATAAAATGACGAATAGCGGATTTTGACAAGCAAGGATCGGTTACTTCATGTTCTTGATAGCGACAGATCAGCAACGGCAGGCCGTCACGTTTCCTCATTAGCCGGATAACGTTCAGACTGCCATACGGATGAGGAATTCAAATGGCACAAAAGATGGAAGAAGACGATAAGGTCCGCCTGGATAAGTGGCTGTGGGCTGCGCGCTTTTTCAAAACACGTGCGCTGGCCAAAGCGGCTATCGAAAGCGGCAAGGTGCACTGTCGCGGCGAGCGTTGCAAGCCCAGCAAGGAGCCGCGTATCGGTGACGAGTTCCAGATTCGCATGGGTTTCGACGACCGCACCGTAGTGGTCGAGGCGCTGTCCATCGTTCGGCGTGGAGCGCCGGAGGCACAGACGCTGTATCACGAGACACCCGAGAGCATCGCCAGGCGCGAGAATGCCGCGGCTCAGCGCAAGGCCGGCAACCTGGGTGTGACCACTGACGGAAAGCCGACCAAGAAGCAACGCCGGGAGCTTTTCGGCTTCCGCGCCAGCCACAACAACGACTGAAACACAGCACCGGGCAGCTCCGGCTATCAGTCCGACGTGCCATCCAGCTTGGAAGCGCACCGCATAGCTCCTAAAATGCCGGTCAATCCGCATGGCCCACGGCGCTTTCGAGTGCCGGACGGCGCTTTTTCAGCCGCGTGCCATCCATTGTCATTACTTCAGATACCTTGCCTACCTATGCATGATTTCCCGGACATCGATTTCACCCAACGCTTCATCTTCGACGAAAGCGACGTTCGCGGAGAACTGGTCGCCCTGGAGCGCAGCTACGCCGAAGTGCTCGCCAAGCACCCCTACCCGGAGCCGGTCGCGCAGTTGCTTGGCGAACTGATGGCGGCTGCCGCGCTGCTCGTCGGCACCCTCAAATTCGACGGCCTGCTGATCCTGCAGGCACGCTCCAGTGGCGCAGTGCCGTTGCTGATGGTCGAGTGCTCCAGCGAGCGTGAACTGCGTGGCATTGCCCGTTATGACGAGGCACTGGTCACAGCAGGCGCAGGTCTGCAGGACCTGATGCCCGATGGCTCGCTGGCATTGACCATCGACCCGAACAAGGGCAAGCGCTATCAGGGCATCGTTGCCCTCGACGGCGTCGACCTGTCGGAAAGCCTCTCCAACTATTTCGTGATGTCCGAACAGCTGGGCACGCGTTTCTGGCTCAAGGCCGACGGTCATCGCGCCCGCGGTCTGTTGCTGCAACAGCTGCCCATCGCGCAGATCACCGATCCGGAAGAGCGCGACGCCAGCTGGGAGCACGTCATCACCCTGGCCAACACCCTCACGGCCGAGGAAATGCTCGGGCTGGACAACCAGACCATCCTGCATCGCCTGTATCACGAAGACCCGGTTCGCCTGTTCGACGAGCAGCCCATCTGCTTTCGCTGCAGTTGCTCGCGTGAGCGCTCGGCCAATGCGCTGGCCAGCCTTGGGCTGGAGGACGCGCAGCAACTGGTTATCGAGCACAACGGCACGATCGAGATCGACTGCCAGTTCTGCAACCAACGCTATCTGTTCGATGCCACTGACGTCGCGCAGCTGTTTGCTGGCGGCGGTGTCGATTCGCCATCTGACACGCGCCATTAACGATCGCGTAAAGGGCCTCAGAAAACGGTGTGGGCCCCTGTAATGCTGTTCTGACAGGAGGGTCCTACCATTTCCGGGCATTTCTGGCATAATCCGGCCCACTTTTACGCTGTAGTAGTGGTTGTTTTTTTACTACAAAACCGTTTGGAGCACTCGGCCACAGGCCGACGGGGAACCTCATGACGCAAACCAACAACGCTGTGTACACCGATCTGAGCACCGACGAACTGGTCAAGGAAGCCCTTGCCCGCAAAGAAGGCGTACTTTCCGATACTGGCGCACTGGTTGTGGAGACAGGCCATCGTACTGGCCGTTCGCCGGTCGATCGTTTCATCGTTGAAGAGCCGAGCACTCAGGACGCCATCGCCTGGGGCCCGATCAACCGCAAGTTCCCGGCCGAGAAATTCGACGCCCTGTGGAACCGTGTCGGCGCGTACCTCGCCGAGCGCGAGCGCTTCGTTTCTCACGTTCATGTAGGCTCCGATCCTGCGCACTACCTGCCAGTCAAGATGACCACCGAGACTGCGTGGCACAATCTGTTCGGCCGTTGCCTGTTCATCAACCCTGAACAGTACAACCCGGCTGGCAAGGACGAGTGGGAAATCCAGAACGCGCCATGGTTCGTCTGCGACCCTGAGCGTGACGGCACCAACTCCGACGGCACCGTGATCATCAACTTTGCAGCCCGCAAGGTGCTGATCGCCGGCATGCGTTATGCCGGCGAAATGAAGAAAGCCATGTTCTCGGTGCAGAACTTCCTGCTCCCGGCGTCCGACGTTCTGCCGATGCACTGCGCGGCCAACATGGGCGAAGAGGGCGATGTAACCCTGTTCTTCGGTCTGTCCGGCACCGGCAAGACCACCCTGTCCGCCGACGAAAGCCGTTACCTGATCGGTGACGACGAACACGGCTGGGGCGAAGGCGTGGTGTTCAACATCGAAGGCGGTTGCTATGCCAAGTGCATCGACCTGTCCGAGAAGAACGAGCCGGTCATCTGGAAAGCCATCCAGCACGGCGCCGTACTGGAAAACGTCGTACTCGACCCGGTCACCAAAAAAGCCGACTACGCCGACAGCAGCCTGACCCAGAACAGCCGTGCGGCCTACCCGCGCGAACTGATCGAAAAACGCGCACCGAAAAACCTCGGTGGCGAGCCGAACGCCGTTATCTTCCTGACCGGCGTACTGCCGCCTGTGTCGATCCTCAGCGAAGAACAGGCCGCCTACCACTTCCTGTCGGGTTACACCGCACTGGTCGGCTCGACTGAAATGGGTTCGGGTTCGGGCATCAAGTCCACCTTCTCCACCTGCTTCGGCGCACCGTTCTTCCCGCGTCCGGCTGGCGAATACGCTGAACTGCTGATCAAGCGAATCCGCGGCTTCAAATCCAAGGTCTACCTGGTCAACACCGGCTGGACCGGCGGTGGCTACGGCGTCGGCAAGCGCTTCAACATCCCGACCACCCGTGGCGTGATCGCAGCGATCCAGAGCGGCGCACTGATCGGTGCCGAAACCGAACACCTCGACACCATCAACCTCGACGTACCGAAGTCGGTACCCGGCGTCGATACCGGCCTGCTCAACCCACGCAACACCTGGGCTGACAAGGCTGCCTACGACGAAGCGGCAAAAGCACTGGCTGGCCTGTTCGTGGAGAACTTCAAGAAGTTCGACGTGAGCGACGCCATCAAGGCTGCGGGTCCGAAGTTGTAATTAAACATCTTCAGGGTCACACGCCCGTGTGACCCTCGAAAATGCTCAAGCAAACGCCTCGACTTGTCGGGGCGTTTGCTTGTCTGGAATACTGATTTCCACTGAGGACGATGGCCAGGAGGAGGTGTGTTGTGGGCGTAAACGGGATTCAGATACGGCGTTTCGTGCCGAGCGACGAGTCAGGTGTATCGGCGATGATTCTGCCGATCCAGCGTGAAGAGTTCGGTATTCCCATCACCGCCGAAGACCAGCCTGACCTGAAAGCGATTCCGGACTTTTACCAGACCGGCACAGGGGATTTCTGGGTCGCTGTACAAGACGATCAGGTCATCGGCAGCATCGGCCTCAGGGACATCGGCGCAGGGCAGGCAGCACTGCGCAAGATGTTTATCGCCGCCCCGTTTCGCGGCAGGGAACTCTCCGTTGCAGCCAGACTGCTCGAGCGCCTGATCGAGGAATCAACCCGCAAGGGCGTTAGCGAAGTTTTCCTGGGCACGACCGACAAATTTCACGCTGCGCATCGTTTCTATGAAAAGCACGGCTTTCGGGAGATCACCAAAGAAGATCTGCCAGCGAGCTTTCCGTTGATCGCGGTGGACAGCAAGTTCTACGTGCTGGGCTTGAAAGAATAATGTAGCGGGCGAGAAGCATCACCAGTGTTTGGGTGCTTCTGCCGGTTTCGTTGTATTCATCCACATAGCGTTTTCCCATCGCTCCATTCCAGGCTCCATGCTGAATAGAGTCGTCGGGCGAAGCAGCACGTCGTTCTACTTCACGTCACCGCATAAAACTTGCGCACATACGCCGTACTGGTCCACTTGCAGGGCGCGCCCTGTGCGACGAATACGGTATCGCCGGTATTCACGGTCAGGCGCGGGCCGTTTTCCAGGCTCAGCTCGACGCTGCCTTCGATCAGGTTCATCAGTTCATGGATCTTGTGCGGCCGCGAGATGCGTTCGTAGGGGGTGGAGTCCCACACGCCGATGCGCAGGGTGCTGGCGCTGTCTTCGAAGAGGTTGTTGCTGCGGCATTGCGGCAACGCGCTGATCATGATCGCCGGGTCTGGTGGTGAAGATGGCGTGAGCATGGCCAGGCGGTCGAGCGCGGTGATGCCGGGTTTGTCTGGCCCGCTGGCCTGGGTGGACGCGCAGAAAGCCCAGAGGCTGTCCGGTTGCGCGTCGATACGTACTTGAGTGCCGCGACCGATCACTGCACTTTCACCGGTCTTGATCGTGAGGCTCTCGGTACCGGAGGTCAGGGTGACGGACCCGCGATGCATCACCAGCATTTCGGTGTAGGGGTAGGCTGCCACTGACAGCGACGTGCCGAAGTGCACGAGGCCGGCCGCAATGCCCTGACCATCGATGAACGCCGTGCGGCGGTCATTATCGAACGGGTCATGCGCATCGATGGGGCCAGTGGTGAATTCGGTGTCTACCGGGCTGAGGTCAGCGCGGGCCAATAGCAAAACAGTGGGTCGGGGCATCGGGTCGGGCTCCTGAAGTTGAAGCGTTGATGATCGTTGCCACGCGCCGGACTCAGCGTTATACACAAATCCGCTTTTGCTTCTGGCCGGAGGCCGTAGGAGCGAACTTGTTCGCGAAAGGGCCGGTATGATCGCCTGTCTTCGCGAACAAGTTCGCTCCTACGCCCTGCGGGCAGAAGCCTGAAAAGCACGTATTCGGGGCTCTCCAAGACTTATGTATAACGATGAGCGCTCTGCGTGGTAATGCATGTCGTGACGCTCTGCGAGAGCATTGGCACGATGAGGTGCTTACGGGCGATCAGCCGATCGCCTGGGTAATCAGCGCAAACTGGCGCACGCCCTGGCTGGCTTGCGGGACTGCACCCATGCTCATGCAGGTCACGCTGTCGACGCGCTTGAGGCCGGCTTTCTCCAGCCAGTCGGCCAGGCCGCTGTCGGTCGGGATGTCGATACGTACGAAGGCATAAGGCACGCGGGCCAGCAGTTGCTCGATCATGTGCCTGGCCTGGTCAACGCTCTGGGCCACCACAGGGCCGATGCACAGGCCGCGGCCGAACGGACGCAGCAGGGCAAAGGCCTGCAACTGGCCGTCGCGCTCGATGCCGACGGCGTGCTCAAGGTTGTTCAGCACATCGCCGAGCGTCACCGAGCGGTCCATGCCCGAACCGGCGTTGGCCAGTTCCAGCACGCGAGGGTGGTCAGCCTCGCTCAGCCCGCGGCAACGTTCCTGTGCCTTCAATTCGGTCGTGCCGGTCGGTTGCGCCTGCCCCTGACGCTGCTGGATCTCGCCAAAACTGACAAACCCCATCTTCGCGTAAAGCGGCGCACCCGCCAGCGTGGCGTTGAGGACCGCCGTGCGCGGCGCGACGCAGCCGACCGCCAGTTCCATCAGCTTGCGACCAATGCCCTTGCCCTGGTAATCGTCACTGACGATCACCAGACCGATGGTGGAAAACTCGCCCTGATGACAGGCGAAGGCACTGCCGATCAACCGCCCGTTGTGTACCGCGACGAAGCCTTGGGCGACACGTTGCAGCATGGCCCAGTCTTCAAGTCGATGCGGCCACTTCAAGGCGACGGATAACTCATGAGCGTTGCCGACGTCGGCGACGGTCATGGGGCGAAATTCAAAGTCGGGGCGTTGCTGAGCGAGCATGACGTGTCTCCGTCCAGAAGGATGCACAGGCAATAAAAGGATGCGTCAGGCGTGTTGTATCCCACCTGCTGCGGGCGGTGACAAGAGGGCTGCGCGCATTCGGCAGATTCCACAAAGCGCCGCTCGCCAGACCACAGTTACTGCTTAAATCGGCCGGGCCTCCGGCAGCAAATGCTTAGGGTTTTTACCCCGTGTTCAAGCTCTTTATATAGCTGCCGGCATTTGTCGCCAGCCAAGCACTGGCGCGGCGCAGTTTCTGCGGCGCAAACCCGCGTGTTTGAGCCCGAGCGCCCTGAAAAGGGTCATAAAAGCGCCGAAAACCGGGCTCTGCCCAAGGCTGGAGCGCCCCGCAAAGTCTGCTGAGCGCGCACCTCAAAACGGTGGTTTCTATCAAGCAGCCATCACTTTTAACGCCATCTGCTGATTTCACGGTGTTGTAATGAGGTTGTGCTGCAGCGTGCATCACCGCCCCTGAACATCAGGCCGGACTGCTCGTCATGCCATGACCTCAACGAACTTTCAGGACCGCACACAATGAGCTTTCTTCGACCAAAATTCATTACGTTCGACTGCTACGGCACGTTGACCAATTTCCACATGGGCACCATGACGCGCGAGCTGTTTGCCGACCGCGTTGCGGCTGAACAGATGGATCAGTTCGTCAAGGATTTTTCGGCGTATCGTCTGGATCAGGTCATGGGTGACTGGATGCCATACGACGAAATCCTCAAGGTTGCACTGGCGCGCACCTGCAAGCGCTGGAACGTTGAATACCGCGAAGAAGGCCAACTGTATTACGACGCTGTGCCGACCTGGGGCCCACACGCCGATGTGCCCGCCGGCCTGTCGAAAATCGCCGACAAGATCCCGCTGGTGATTTTCTCCAACGCCAGCGACAGTCAGATCATGTCCAACGTCGAAAAGCTCGGCGCGCCATTCCACAAGGTGTTCACCGCTGAACAGGCCCAAGCCTACAAACCGCGTCTGGCTGCTTTCGAATTCATGCTCGACAACCTGGGTTGCGGCCCGGAAGACATCTTGCATGTGTCTTCAAGCTTCCGTTACGACCTGTTCTCGGCGCATGACATGAAGATCAGGAACAAGGCATTCGTGGCGCGTGGTCATGAGCAGCCGGCCAACAGCAGCTTCGAATACCACCAGATTCCCGATATCGGCGGACTGGCCGGGCTGGTCGGCCTGTAAACCAGGCAACCCGCGTGACACCGGCATTTTTCAAGGTGCTCTTCGATGAGTGACAAGGGGAACGAGATGCGCAGTGAGTCTTACTGGCTCGATACGGCTCCAGGCTTTACCGGCGCACAGGACGGCGCAGTGGAGGGGCAGGCTGACGTGGTAGTGGTCGGTGGCGGTTTCACCGGCCTTGCGGCGGCGCGTGCATTGGCCTTGAAAGGTGCCAGCGTGGTGGTTCTGGAAGCGGGCCGGGTGATCGGCGAAGCGTCGGGCCGCAATGGCGGACAGTGCAATACCGGCGTGGCTCAGGACTATGCGTCGTTGAGCGCAACCCTGGGTGCCGATCAGGCACGCGAGTATTACAAGGCTTACGAAAGTGCGGTGCAAAGCGTCGTGAGCGTGATCGACGAGGAACACATCGCCTGCGACATCAAGCGTAACGGCAAGCTCAAGCTGGCGGCCAAGCCAGGGCATTACGAAGGACTGGCGCGCACCTGCGAGCTGATCCGCCGTGAAGTCGATGCTGACGTCGAGCTGCTGTCCGCTCAGGACCTGCGCGCTGAAATCGATTCGAACGAGTTTCACGGTGGCCTGCTGCAGCGCAACGGCATACAGATGCATGTCGGACGCTTCGGTCTGGGTCTCGCCGACGCAGCAGTGCGCCATGGCACAAGGGTGTATCAGAACGCGACGGTAAAGGACTGGAAAGCCAACCGTGGCGGCTTTGTGGTCAACACCTCGAAAGGCTCGATCCAGGCCGGACAGCTGATGTTGGCGACCGGTGCCTGCCAGCATGGCGGGCTGGGCTGGTATCGCCGGCGCATCGTGCCGGTCGGCAGCTTCGTCATCGTCACGGAAGTGTTGCCGCAAGCGCTGATCGACCAACTGTTCCCCCACCAGCGCGCTTACGTGACCAGCCGTTTGATCGGCAACTATTTCCGCCTCACGCCGGACAACCGCCTGCTGTTCGGCGGGCGCGCGCGCTTCGCCATGTCCAACAGCAGCTCCGACGCCAAGAGCGGCAAGGTGTTGCAGGCGGCCATGGTGCAGATGTTTCCGCAACTGGCACACGTCAAGGTCGACTACTGCTGGGGCGGGCTGGTGGACATGACCTCCGACCGTCTGCCACGTGCAGGCGAACACAACGGGGTCTTCTACTCGATGGGTTACAGCGGCCACGGTGTACAGATGTCGGTGCACATGGGGCGGATGATGGCCGAAGTCATGGAAGGCAAGGCACAGGCCAATCCCTGGAAGGACCTGAGCTGGCCAGCCATTCCCGGCCATTTCGGCAAGCCATGGTTTCTGCCGCTGGTAGGCGCGTATTACCGCTATCAGGACAGCCGCCACTGAGTGTTTGTCTGACCGTCGTCGTGTGTGCTTGAAGGACGCTCCGGCCAACCGTGAGCAATTCGGAATTTCCCCTTTTCGACAGGTAGAACTGATATGACTGACAAAAAAAACGACTCCACGTTGATCACAGGTGAAGACAGCCTGCGGGTTTTCGAAGGACTCAATCGCGGTCTGTCACGTCGCGATGCGCTACGCATGCTGGGCGTTGCAGGTGTGGTCGCGGCCGGCTCCACCAGCCTGTTCGGCGCGGCCGGTAAGGTGTTTGCCGATGACGCGGATGCCCCTGTCAAAGGCAAGCCGGGCGGCCGTATCCGGGTCGCCGGCATGTCCAGTTCTACCGCCGATACGCTGGATCCGGCCAAGGGCGCGCTGTCTACCGATTACGTGCGTCACTTCATGTTCTACAACGGCCTGACCCGTTTCGACAGCCATCTGGTGCCGCACATGGAGCTGGCCGAGAAGATCGAAAGCGACAACGCCACGGTTTGGACAGTGACCCTGCGCCAGGGCGTGACCTTCCACAACGGCAAGGCGCTGACCGCTGGCGACGTGGTGTTCTCCCTGTCGCGCCACAAGGACCCGGCCACCGGCTCGAAAGTCCTGCCATTGATGGCGCAGTTTTCCGAGATCAAAGCCACCGGCCCGCTGGAAGTGCAGATCACCCTCAGCTCGCCAAACGCCGAGCTGCCGTCGATCCTCGCGGTTTCGCACCTGCTGATCGTGCCCGAAGGCACCACCGATTTCAGCAAAGGCATCGGTACCGGGCCGTTCACCGTCAAGGAATTCAACCCTGGCGTGCGCTCGGTCAGTGCGCGCAACCCCAACTACTGGAAACCGGGCCTGCCGTACCTGGACGAAATCGAATTCATCGCCATCGCCGACGAACCCTCGCGGGTCAACGCGCTGCTCTCCGGCGACGTACACATGATCAACGAGGTCAACCCGCGCTCCACCACGCGTATTGCCGCCAGCGCCAAACACCGCGTGGTCGATGCACCGTCCGGCAACTACACCGACCTGATCATTCGTCAGGACCAGATGCCCGGCAAGAGCCCGGAATTCACCGAGGCCATGAAGTACCTGCTGGACCGTGAACAGGTCAAATCGGCGGTGTTCCGTGGCTACGCCCGCGTCGGTAACGACCATCCAATCTCGCCAGGCTCGCGCTACTTCAACGCGGACCTGCCACAGCGCGCCTACGACCCGGAAAAAGCCAAATTCCTGCTCAAAAAAGCCGGCATGGAAAAGATCACCATGGCCGTGGCGGCATCGCCTGCTGCCACCGGCTCGGTGGACATCGCCGTGCTGCTGCAACAGTCCGCCAAACAGGCCGGTCTGACCCTCAACGTCAACCGTCTGCCAAGCGACGGCTACTGGTCCAACCACTGGATGAAGCACCCGCTGAGCTTCGGCAACATCAACCCGCGCCCGAACGCCGACGTGATCTTCTCGCAGTTCTTCCAGTCCACAGCGCCGTGGAATGAATCCGGCTGGAAAAACGACCAGTTCGACCAACTGCTGTTGCTGGCCCGTGGCGAAACCGACGATGCCAAGCGCGGCAAAATGTATGGCGACATGCAGGCTCTGGTCAGCCAGAACTGCGGCATCGGCATCCCTGTGTTCATCAGCAACATCGACGGTGTGGACAAGCGTATCCAGGGCTATTCCAGCAACCCGCTGGGCGGCTTCATGGGTTACATGTTCAGCGAGCAGGTGTGGCTGGACGCGTAAATGAAACGCTGAACCGAGCAGGAGGACGCAGATGAATAGCAACACACTCTGGTTGATCGTGCAGCGCTTCGGCGCAGCGATCGTGACGTTGTTGATCGTTTCCATCGTGGTCTTCGCCATAACGGCGGTGTTGCCTGGAGACGCCGCACAACAGGCCCTTGGGCAATTCGCGACGCCTGAACAGGTCGCGGCACTGCGTACCCAACTGGGCCTCGATCAGCCAGGTGTGGTGCGTTATCTGCATTGGTTGACCAACCTGCTCGGCGGCAACCTCGGCGAATCGGTCTCCAACGCGATGCCGGTCTCGGAGCTGATTGCCGGACGTTTCCCGAAAACCCTGATGCTGTCGGCCACCACCGCGCTGGTATCGGTGCCAGTAGCGCTGGCACTGGGGATTGGCGCAGCGATGTACCGCGGCAGTCGCCTGGATGGCGCGCTGAATTTCATCACCCTGTCACTGGTCGCCGTGCCCGAGTTTCTGGTGGCGACGCTGGCGGTGCTGATTTTCGCCGTCAATCTGGGCTGGCTGTCGGCGCTGTCCTATGGTGCCGATGTCAGCTCGCCGTGGCAGTTCATGCGTACTTACGCGTTGCCAGTGATGACCCTGTGCTGCGTGATCGTGGCGCAGATGGCGCGCATGACCCGCGCTGCGGTCATCGACCAGCTGGACAGCCCGTATGTGGAAATGGCGCGCCTCAAGGGCGTCAGCCCGGTGCGTATCGTATTGCGCCATGCCTTGCCGAACGCCATCGGGCCGATCGTCAACGCCGTGGCACTGAGCCTGTCGTACCTGCTCGGCGGCGTCGTCATCGTCGAGACCATCTTCAACTATCCCGGCATCGCCAGCCTGATGGTCGATGCCGTGACCAACCGTGACATGGCCCTGGTGCAGGGCTGCACGATGCTGTTCTGCTCCGCTTACCTTGGGTTGGTGCTGATGGCCGACCTGTGTGCAATTCTTTCCAATCCGAGGCTGAGAACCCAATGACTCAATTCATTGCGAAATCGACGCCCGCAGCGCCGCAACCGGTGCTTCGCAAAAAAGCGTCCCTCCCGACCTCATGGCTTGGCCTGCTGGGCGCTACGGTGTGCTTCATCTGGTTGATGGTCGCCCTGTTCGGCCCCTGGCTGGCACCGCATCCGGTGGGCGAAGTGGTCTCCGACAACATGTTCGAAAACATGAGCGCAGCCTATCCGTTCGGTACGGACTACCTGGGCCGCGACATGCTCAGCCGCGTGCTGGTCGGCGCGCGCTTCACCGTCGGCCTGGCATTGATTTCTGCCGTGCTGGCCAGCGGCATCGGCACCCTGTGCGCGCTGCTGTCGGTGGTCGCGCCAAAATGGCTGGACGAAATCATCAGCCGCCTGATGGACGCGTTCATCTCGATCCCCAGCAAAATGCTGGCGCTGATCATGGTCTCGGCGTTCGGCTCGTCCGAGGTGCTGCTGATCTGCACGGCGGTGCTCAGCTACACCCCAGGCGCGTTTCGCATCGCGCGCAGCCTGGCGGTGAACATCGAGGCGCTGGAGTACGTGCAAGTGGCGCGCACACGCGGCGAGGGCCGTATCTACATTGCCTGCCGGGAAATCCTGCCGAACATGCTCAACCCGGTCATGACCGACCTGGGCCTGCGCTTCGGCTTCATCGTCCTGCTGCTCAGCGGCATGAGCTTTCTGGGGCTCGGTGTACAACCGCCTGACGCCGATCTTGGCTCGCTGGTCCGCGAGAACATCGGCGGGCTCAGCCAGGGCGCGCCGGCCATCGTGATCCCGGCCCTGGCCATCGGCACCCTGACCATCGGCGTGAACCTGCTCATCGACCGCCTGGCCTCGCGGCGCGGTCGTCGTTCGGGAGGGCATTGAGATGAGCCAGTTGATTCGTGTGCAAGACCTGCGCGTGGTTGCCGATGGCGACCACGGCGAGCTGGAGATCGTCAAAGGCGTCAGCTTTGCGCTGGAAAAAGGTGAAGTGCTGGCACTGATCGGCGAGTCGGGCTCCGGCAAGACCACCATCGCGCTGGCCCTGCTCGGTTACGCCCGACGCGGTTGCAAGCTGGCCGGAGGGGTGGTTCAAGTGGGCGAGCACGACATGCTCAGCCTGCCCGAAAGCCAATTGCAGGGCCTGCGTGGCAACCGCGTGTCCTACATTGCGCAAAGCGCCGCAGCGGCCTTCAACCCGGCGAAAAAGCTGATCGATCAGGTGATCGAGGGCGCGCTGATTCATGGTCTCGGCAGCCGTGCGGAACTGGAAGCCAAGGCCGTCGAGCTGTTCCGCGACCTGGCGCTGCCCAATCCGGAAAGCATCGGCCGGCGTTACCCGCATCAGGTCTCGGGCGGCCAGTTGCAGCGCGTCATGGCGGCCATGGCGCTGATCAGTGATCCGTTGCTGGTGATCCTCGATGAGCCGACCACCGCACTGGACGTCACCACGCAGATCGACGTGCTGCGCGCGTTCAAGCGGGTGGTGCGCGACCGGGGTGCCACCGCGGTCTATGTCTCCCACGACCTTGCGGTGGTGGCGCAGATGGCCGATCAGATCGTGGTGCTCAACGGCGGGCGGATCATCGAACAAAGCAGCACCGCCGCGCTGCTCAAGGGGCCAGTGGACGCCTACAGCCGCAGCCTGCTGGCGGCGGCGCGTCCGGATAAAGTGCTGAGCCCGGCCAGCGAGGTGGTCAAGGACAGCACGCTGTTGACCATCAAGGGACTGACGGCGGGCTACGGCAAAAAGAACCTGCAGGGCATGCCGATGATTCGCGTGCTGGAAGACATCGACCTGACCATCCGCCGTGGTCAGGCCATCGGCGTGATCGGCGAGTCGGGGTCGGGCAAATCGACGCTGGCCCGTGTGGTCGCCGGTCTTCTGGACCCGGCGCATGGCAGCCTGACCTTCGACGGAGCCGACTTGTCCGGCACCCTGGCGGGACGTACCGAAGAGCAATTCCGGCGCATCCAGATGGTGTTTCAGAACGCCGACACCGCGCTCAATCCGATGCACAGCATCAGCGCGATTCTGGCGCGCCCGCTGAAGATGTATTTCGGTCTGAAGGGCAAGGCTCTGCGCGAGCGCATCGACGAACTGATGGACCTGGTGCGCCTGCCCCGCGAGCTGGCCGAGCGGCGCCCCAACGAACTGTCGGGCGGGCAGAAACAGCGCGTCAACCTGGCCCGTGCGCTGGCGGCCAAGCCCGACCTGATCCTCTGTGATGAAGTGACCTCGGCGCTGGATACCGTGGTGGGTGCGTGCATCCTTGAACTGCTCGGCGAACTGCGCCGCAAGCTCGGGGTTTCATACCTGTTCATCAGCCACGACATCTCCACCGTGCGCGCGCTGTGCGACGACATCGTGGTGATGTACAGCGGTCACAAGGTCGAAGAGGGCAGCCGCGAAGCCTTCAGCCGTGTGCCGTTCCACCCTTACACCGATCTGCTGGTGCATTCGGTGCCGGAACTGCGTCAGGGCTGGCTGGAAACCTGCGGTGTGACCAGCGGCAACCTGCCGCCCATCAGCGCACCGGCCAACAATCCGGAGCTGTGCACCTTCCTCAATCGCTGCCCGGCCCGCATCGAAGGCCTGTGCAACAAGACTGCGCCGGGCCGTCGCGTGATCGCAGGGGGCAGCGAGATCCTTTGCCACCGCGACAGCGACGAGCTGCAGGCCGTGCAAGAAAACCTGAATCCTGAGACCGTGGGAGCTTACGCATGAATGGCCGCTTTGTGAGGCTGGGCGAGCGCGATCGCCCGGTCGTAAGCCTGATGGTCGATGGCGCGCCCATCGAGGCATTGCAGGGCGATACCCTGATGGTGGCGTTGCTGACCCGCAAGGCGACATTACGCCAGTCCGAGTTCGACCCGGGACGCCGTGCAGGTTTTTGCCTGATGGGCGCCTGTCAGGATTGCTGGGTCTGGACCCGCAGCGGCGAGCGGCTGCGCGCCTGCTCCAACGAAGTCCGCGACGGACTCGACATCGTCACCACCCAACCGGAGGCGAAATGGCCACTTCTTCACGGTTAGACGTTCGCAACCCTGGCAGCCCCAGAGTGGTCATCATCGGCGCCGGCCCGGCAGGCACCCGCTGCGCCGAAACCTTGCTGGCTGCGGGCATCAAACCGATCCTGATCGACGAAAACCGACGTGACGGCGGGCAGATCTATCGCCGTCAGCCAGAAGGCTTCAAACGCGATTATTCGGCGCTGTATGGCACCGAAGCGGCCAAGGCGCGTGACCTGCATGAAAGCTTCGATCGCTTGCGCCCGCAGATCGACTACCGCCCCGACACCCTGGCCTGGAACCTGACCCGAGGCGAGCTGTGCTGTGCCAGTCAGGGCGTGCACACCGTGGTCGAATACGACGCACTGATCCTGTGTGCCGGGGCCACCGACCGCCTGATGCCGATCAAGGGCTGGCAGCTGGCAGGCACCTACAGCCTGGGCGGCTCGCAGATTGCGCTCAAGTCGCAATCGGTCTCGATTGGCAGTCGCGTGGTGTTCATGGGCAGCGGTCCGCTGCTGTACCTGGTCGCCAGCCAGTATGTTAAAGCCGGTGCCGATGTCGCTGCAGTGCTCGATACCTCACCGTTCGGCAAACGCGTCAGCGCGATGCCCAAATTGCTGGCGCGCCCCGGTCTGCTGTTCAACGGCATGAAACTGCTGGGCCAACTGTACAGCGCCGGGGTGCCGGTGCACCTGGGCGTGCAGCCCGAGGAAATCATCGGCAGCGAACAGGACGGCGTGACCGGCGTGCGTGTGAAGCTGGCCAATGGCAACGCGCTGAGCGTCGATTGCGATGCCCTGGCGCTGGGTTATCACCTGCGTCCGGAAACCCAACTGGCTGATCTGGCCGGCTGCCAGTTACGCTTCGACGAAGCGTCCGGGCAATGGGTGCTGGCAGTCGATGAAGAGGGGCGTACTTCGGTCAAGGGTTTTTACGCCGCAGGTGACGGCGCGAAGATTCGTGGCGCCGATGCCGCGGAACAGGCCGGGCGACTGGTGGCGATGGCGCTGCTGGAAGACCTCGGCCGACCTGTGGATAACTCGCGCCAGGCAGAGGTGCGCAAGAGCCTGGTGGCGATGGATCGCTTTCGGGTCGGGCTGGCCGAGGCGTTTCCGTGGCCTGCGGCCCAGGCGGCGGTCTTGCCCGATGACGCCATTGTCTGCCGCTGCGAGATGATCAGCGCCGGTGAACTGCGCGGCGTCGTACGAGAAAAGGGCGCCTGCGAAGTCAACCGCGCCAAGGCCTTCAGTCGCGTCGGCATGGGCCGCTGCCAGGGCCGTTACTGCTCGCAGGCCGGGGCCGAGGTGATCGCTGCCGAAGCCGGTGTGCCGGTCGAACAGGTTGGTCGTCAGCGCGGTCAGGCACCGGTCAAACCGTTGTCGATGCTGATCGACGAGGTGGCATCATGAAGCAGCCAAAAGTGGACGTACTAATTGTCGGCGGCGGCTTCATGGGCTCGGCATCAGCGTTCTTTCTGCGCCAGCGCGGCAAGTCAGTGACGCTGCTGGAGCGCGACGTGATCGGCCAGTACGCCAGCGGCGTGAACTTCGGCAACGTGCGCCGTCAGGGTCGGCATCTCGGTCAGCTGGAACTCGCCAACCGCTCCAGAGCCCTTTGGCAGCGGCTGCCGGAGCTGATCGGTGAAGACCTGGAATTCCTGCCCAGCGGCCACATGCGCGTCTGCTATCGCGAGGACGAAATCGCCGAGCTGGAAGCCTACGCAGCAGCCCCGGAAGCCCGCGAGCTGGACCTGAAAATCTACAGCGGGCAAGCGCTGCACGAGCGCTTTCCGTTTCTCGGGCCGGACGTGAAGGGCGGCTCTTACGCGCCACACGATGGCCACGCCAACCCGCGCCTGGCAGCACCGGCTTTCGCCCGCGCAGCGATTCGGGCCGGGGCGCGGATCGAAGAGCGTACCGAAGTGGCTCATGTGGAAAAGGTCGGTAACGAATTCGAAGTCACCACCACTGACGGGCGCATTTTCAGCGCTGATCAGTTGCTGATTACCGCTGGCGCCTGGGGACAGAAACTCTCCACGCAGTTTGGCGAATCCGTGCCGCTGGACACCCATGGTCCGCAGATGGCCGTCACCGAGCCGGTGCCGTATGCACTGCCGACAGTCATCGGCGTGTTCACCAAAATCCCTCACGAAGTGATCTACTTCCGGCAGATCGCCCGCGGCAACATCGTCATCGGCGGTGGTTTTCGCAGCAAGCCGGACATGATCAACCGCCGCGCCTACGTCGAACCGCGCAGCATCATCAACCAGGTGCAGCAGATGCGTCGCCTGTTGCCCGGCGTCGGCAACCTGAACATCATCCGCGTGTGGAGCGGCATCGAAGGCTACACGCCGGACTCGCTGCCAGTGATGGGCCGCAGCGGCAAGGTCGACGGCCTGTTCTATGCGTTCGGCTTCTGCGGCCATGGCTTCCAGCTCGGTCCGGGCGTGGGCGACGTGATGGCCGAACTGATCAGCACCGGCACGACCAGCACCTCGATCAGCCCGTTCGACATCCGCCGTTTTGACGTCAGCCTTGCGGACAACCTCACTGAACAGACGAGTAAAGCCTCATGAGCCCCCGCGCACTGGAAATCCTCAAGCGTCTGATCGCCTTCGACACCGTGTCGTCGGAGCCGAACATGGCGCTGATCGAATACGTCCGCGAACTGCTGGCCAGCAAAGGCATCGAGTCGCTGATCGTCAAGGACGAGACCGGCAAGAAAGCCAACCTGTTCGCCAGCACCGGCCCGCGGGAAGTGCCGGGCGTGCTGCTGTCCGGCCACACCGACGTGGTTCCTGCGGCCGGTCAGGCGTGGACGATGCCACCGTTTCAGGCGACCCTGCGTGACGGGCGCATCTACGGCCGTGGCACCTGCGACATGAAGGGCTTTATCGCCCTGGCTATCGACGCGATGCTCGATGCTGCGGACATGCCCCTGACGCGCCCGCTGCAACTGGCGCTGTCCCATGACGAAGAGATCGGCTGCGTCGGCGTGCGGCGGCTGCTCGACGTCCTGCATCTGGCACCGGTACGTCCGTTCCTGTGCGTGGTTGGCGAGCCGACCCTGATGCAGTTCGCCGTCGGTCACAAGGGCAAGGCGTCCTATCGCACCTTCTGTCGAGGTCAGGAGGCGCATTCCTCGCTGGCCCCAAGAGCGGTCAACGCGATTCACCTGGCCAGCGACTTCATCGCCGAACTGCGCAAGAGCCAGAAGCAGATCGAACAGCAAGGCGCGCGTGACGAGGGTTACGACATCCCTTACAGCACCGTACACATCGGCCGTATCGATGGCGGCAAGGCGCTGAACATCGTGCCCAACCTGTGCACCCTGGAATTCGAATACCGCAACCTGCCGGGCGACAATCCCGATGCGTTGCTGGAGCAGTTACGCGAGCGTGCCGAGGTGCTGGTACGTGAAGCGCGACAGCTGTCGGGTGTGGCAGACATCGAGATCGAGGTCATGAACGAATACCCGGCGCTGGAGACCCATCCAAGCGTTGAGGCGGTGCGCCTGCTGCATGCGTTTGCCGAACCGGGCACACAGCACATCAAGGTCTCGTATGGCACCGAGGGTGGTCTGTTCGCCGGGCGCCTCAACGTGCCGGTGGTGGTCTGCGGGCCAGGCTCCATCGAGCAGGCACACAAGCCGGACGAGTTTATCGACGAGAGCCAGATGGACGCAGGCGAGCGCTTTTTGCAGAGCCTGCTGGGCTCGCTGAAGCAGTAGAGGCTGCCGTCCGCAGGCAAATTTCAGCATCGGACGCTGCCGTTATCGCGCTTTCAGCATCCTGGACTGTGGCGTCTGCCTAGACTGGCAATCATCCCGGAACAGGACTCGATCATGCTCAAGAATCAGTTGAAAGACCCCAGCCTGCTGGTAGACCGCGCCTACGTCGATGGGCAATGGATCAGCGCTGACGATGGTGCCACCCTGACCATCAGCAACCCGGCCACCGGCGAGGCGCTGGCGCAGGTGCCGGCCCTGCAGGGCGTCGAAACACGGCGTGCCATCGAGGCGGCTGATCGCGCCTGGCCCGCGTGGCGTGCACGTCCCGCGGCCGAACGCGCGGCGCTGCTGGAGCGCTGGCATCAGGCGATGCTCGACAACGTCGAAGACCTGGCGCTGATCATGACCTTTGAGCAGGGCAAGCCGCTGAACGAGGCGCGCGGCGAGATCCGCTACGGTGCCAGCTTCGTCAAATGGTTCGCCGAGGAGGCACGCCGCTCGTACGGTGAAACCATTCCCGCGCCCAGCGCAGACCGTCGCTTGATGACCCTCAAGCAACCGGTGGGCGTCTGCGCCGCGATCACACCGTGGAATTTCCCCAACGCCATGATCACCCGCAAGTGTGCGCCGGCCCTGGCTGCCGGGTGCCCGATCATCGTCAAACCATCGGACCTCACGCCCTTGTCAGCCCTGGCGCTGGCGGTGCTGGCCGAGCGCGTGGGCATTCCTGCCGGGGTGTTCAACGTCATCACCGGCATGCCCACCGACATCGGTGAAGAGCTGACCGGCAACCCGGTGGTGCGCAAGATTTCCTTCACCGGTTCGACACCGGTCGGCCGTCTGCTGATGCGCCAGAGCGCCGAACACATCAAACGTCTGAGCCTGGAACTGGGCGGCAACGCGCCCTTCATCGTGTTTGACGACGCGGACCTGGAACAGGCGGTGACGGGCATCATGCTCAGCAAATTCCGCAACGCCGGGCAGACCTGCGTGTGCGCCAACCGGATTCTGGTGCAAAATGGCATTTACGACCGTTTTGCTGCACGGCTGGTGGAAGAAGTGAGCAAGCTCAAGGTCGGCAACGGTCTGGAAGAGGGCGTGACCATCGGCCCGTTGATCAACCCGGCAGCGGTCAGCAAAGTCGCCCGGCATATCGACGATGCGCTGAGCCAGGGGGCGAAACTGCTGCACGGCGGTTCTCCCGACGGCACCAGCCAGTTCGTCCAGCCCACGGTATTGGGCGATACCCACGCAGGCATGCTGCTGGCCAACGAAGAAACCTTCGGCCCGGTCGCGCCACTGATGCGCTTCACAGATGAAGCCGAAGCGCTGGCACTGGCCAACGCCACGCCCTATGGCCTTGGCGCGTATTACTTCACCCAGGACCTGCGCCGCTCATGGCGTTTCGGCGAAGCGCTGGAGTTCGGCATGGTCGGCCTCAACACCGGCATCATCTCCATGGAAGTCGCCCCCTTCGGCGGCGTCAAGCAGTCCGGCCTGGGCCGCGAAGGCTCCAGCTACGGACTGGATGAATACCTAGAAGTGAAGGCGTTTCATGTGGGTGGGTTGTAGAGGCGGAGAAAACAGCGAGTCCCCTTCGCGAACAAGCGAAGCGTCGCCCGGTTCGCTCCTACGGCCTGCGGCCAGAATCAAAAGCAGACCGTATTCGCCTTGGCTTCTGCCCGAAGGGCGTAGGAGCGAACTTGTTCGCGAAGACTGACGTTCACACAACCTGGCTTCCGGACATAAAACGCCCGTTTTCGAGGATCAAAGCACGAAGCGCGCAACCATGCCGTTGAGGTCGATTGGCAGGCGTGGCAGTTGAGGCAGCTTTCGCGAACAAGCGAAGCGTCGCCCGGTTCGCTCCTACGGCCTCAGGCCAGAATCAAAAGCAGACCGTATTCGCCTTGGCTTCTGCCCGAAGGGCGTAGGAGCGAACTTGTTCGCGAAGACTGGCGTTCACACAACCTGGCTTCCGGACATAAAACGCCCGTTTTCGAGGATCAAAGCGCGAAGCGCGCAACCATGCCGTTGAGGTCGATTGCCAGGCGTGGCAGTTGAGGCAGCTTTCGCGAACAAGCGAAGCGTCGCCCGGTTCGCTCCTACGGCCTCCGGCCAGAATCAAAAGCAGACTTGTGTATGACGCGGGGTGCGAGCGTGGGGGCGATCGTCAGTTAATAACCCTGGCCGCGATCCACCTGTCCTTGCATCGCTTCACCACGCTCAAAACGGCGGATGTTATCGAGCAGGCCAGGAAAGGCGCTTTCCGGCTGGGTCATGGCCGCCACATGCGGGGTCAGCAGGATCTTCGGGTGTGTCCAGAACGGATGGTCGGCTGCTGCCGGTTCCTGCTGCAGCACATCCAGCACTGCAGCACTGAGTTGACCGCTGTCCAGCGCTCCAATCAGCTCCGCTTCCAGCAGATGCCCGCCACGGCCCATATTGATCAGCGCGGCGCCCTTGGGCAATTGTTCGAAAAGCCGACGATTGAGGATGCCTTCGGTCTGCCCGGTCAGCGGCAGCACACACAGCAAAATGTCGCACTGCCCCAGAAATGCGTCCAGTTGCTCTTCTCCGGCATAGCACTGCACAGCGTCGATTCGATGCTCGCTGCGCGCCCAGCCCGACAGCTCGAAACCGAACGGTTTGAGGCTCGACAGAATATGCTGCGCCTGCAACCCCAGCCCCATCACGCCGACTCGGCGTTGGTTCGCCGGTATCAGCGGGTGAGCTTTCCAGACGCCTTCAACTTGCTGCTGCCGATAACGCAGCATTTCCCGGTGCAGGCTCAGCACGGCAAAGGTTGCGTACTCACACATCGCGTGACTGATGCCGGGGTCCAGCAGACGCACCACCGGCAGCGTTTTCGGAATACGGCTCAGGTCCAACTGGTCCACACCCGCCGACAGGGCGAACAGCACTTTGAGGTTGGGCAGCAGTTCCTGCAGATCATCGGGCGCCAGCCAGGCGCCCAGATAGTGGATGTCGGCCGGGTCGCCGATGTCCGGCCATACCCGCCACTCGATGTCCGGCGCGTGCTCGGCAAACAGGACGCGCCAGCGTTCGGCACGTGCGGGATCGGCTTTGTAGAGCAGGGCGGGCATGGGCGTTTCCTGAGCATGAAAGGGGAGCCCCATCATGCCGCAAATGCAAAGCATGATCTGTCGAAACGCCTGCTTCCTGGCCGCTCCAATGTCCGAAAAGCGCGGCTGTCCGGCAGATTGCATGGTGATGTGCGGGCATGAAGGAATCTGCCGTTTGCAAGGCGAAAAACAGTCGATATGGACATCTGAGGGGGCAAGTTCGGCGTAGATCATTTCGCTGAACGCTTAACCTGAACAGCATCGCAGCCACCCCGCCGGCTGCCTGGCCCACGACAGGTATAACCATGAACAGCAAAGTCGACGAAACCCCTCATCTGCTCCGCCAGCGCGATCAATTCGTGCCGCGCGGGATTGTCACGGCTCACCCGCTGGTCATCGACCGCGCGCAGGGTTCTGAACTGTGGGACGTCGATGGCAAACGCTATCTGGATTTCGTCGGCGGTATCGGCGTGTTGAACATCGGCCATAACCACCCGAACGTGGTCGCGGCGATTCAGGCGCAACTGACCAAAGTCACCCACGCCTGCTTTCAGGTGGCGTCCTACCAGCCCTATCTGGATCTGGCCAAACGCCTGAGCCATCTCATTGCGGGGCAGAGCGGCATCGATCACAAGGCGGTGCTTTTCACCTCCGGCGCCGAAGCGGTCGAAAACGCGGTGAAAATCGCCCGCGCCCACACCAATCGCCCGGCAATCATCTCGTTCCGTGGCGGCTTTCATGGCCGTACGCTGCTTGGCACCACGCTGACCGGCATGAGCCAGCCGTACAAACAGAATTTCGGCCCCATGGCGCCTGAGGTGTTCCACACCCCGTACCCGAACGAGTATCGCGGCGTGACCAGCGAAGTCGCGCTGGCGGCGCTGCATGAACTGCTGGCGACCCAGGTTGCCCCGGAGCGCGTGGCGGCGATCCTGATCGAGCCGATGCAGGGCGACGGCGGCTTCCTGACTGCGCCAGTCGAGTTCATGAAGGCCCTGCGTGCGCTGACCGAACAACACGGCATCGTGCTGATTGCCGATGAAATCCAGTCCGGTTTCGGGCGTACCGGCAAATGGTTCGGTTTCGAGCATTCGGGCATCCAGCCTGATCTGGTGACCGTGGCCAAGAGCCTCGCGGGCGGCATGCCGCTGTCGGGCGTGGTCGGGCGTGCCGAGATCATGGACGCACCGCTTCCGGGCGGCCTGGGCGGCACCTACGGCGGTAATGCGCTGTCCTGCGCCGCGGCACTGGCAGTGATCGACACCTATGAGCAGGAAAACCTGCTGGCACGTGGCGAACAGCTGGGCGAACACCTGCGCGCCGGTCTGCTCAAGCTCAAGGAGCGTTACGCCTGCATTGGCGACGTGCGCGGCACCGGTTTCATGCTCGCCATGGAGATGGTCAAGAATGACGCGGCACGCAGTCCGGACGCTGATCTCAACCAGAAGGTGATCGATCAGGCGCGTCTTGGCGGCCTGCTGGTGATCAAGTGCGGCGTGTACCGCAACGTCCTGCGCTTCCTGGCTCCGTTGGTGACTACCGAGCAGCAGATCGATGAAGCGCTGGGCATTCTCGACGCGGCGTTGGCACGAGTATTGAAGTCCAGCTGAGCGCAAGCGTGATCGCAGCTGTCGCGAGACGCTGCGATCACCCGCGCCGGGAATCATTGTTGAATGGAGACGTTGCCTGCCATGGGGCTTATTGATTACCGCGCACTGCTGATCGATTGTGATGAAGTGCTGGTGGACCGTGATTCGGGGGTCTGGTCGGCGTTGCAGCCGTTGCTGGACAACAGCCTGAACACGCCGGCGAAAGACCAGGTGCTGACCGAATTCAATGACGTGGTCCGCACCTTGTACCCACGCTTTGACGAACTGGGCTTCAGCGGCCTGCTGTGCTTCGCGCACCGCCAGCTGGCCGAACGCCTGGGCATCAAGGCCAGTTGGGAAGAGGGCATGACCTTCGCCCGCTCCGTGCCGAACTGGACGCTGTTCGAAGATGCGCCAGGCGCGATGCTCTACCTGCGCAAGTTCTATCGATTGCTGGTGTACGCCGACCGCGACCTGCAGGATCGCGGTCTGCTGTGCGAGCGACTGGGGCTGGAGCCCGACAGCCTGCTGTCACTGACCACCCACCCGCTGGACGACACGGGCTGGCTTGCCGATATGGATCTGGAGCCGCGCGAAACCCTGTTTGTCTCCCGCCCCCCGGCCTCGGCGCTGGCGAGCGGTGGGTTGTGCCTGATCCGGCGTGGTCGGGAACAGCACAGCCAGCCCTGCACGGCGGATATCTGTATCAACAGCATGGCTGATCTGGTCGCTCAGCATCAGTTGTCTTTACGGCGCTGATTTTGCTAGAAGGTAGGCACCGTGAATGGCAATACATGAGGTAGGTAATGGAAGGCTTGGTCAAACTGGATCGGATTGATATCAATATTTTGGTAGAACTCCAGAAAGACGGGCGCATGACCAACGTCAGCCTGGCCGATGCCGTCGGACTTTCCGCGAGCCCTTGCCTGCAACGCGTCAAACGCCTGGAGTCGGCAGGTTACATTTCCAGCTACAAGGCGCACCTTAATCTGGCCAAGATCACCGAATCGGTCACCGTGTTCACGGAAATCTCCCTCAGCGACCACAAGCGCGAAGACTTCGCCAAATTCGAAGCCAACATCCGTCACGTCGACGAAGTGCTGGAATGCCACCTGATCAGCGGCGGCTACGACTATCTGGTGCGCTTCATGACCCGCAGCATTCAGCATTATCAGGAAGTGATCGAAGAGCTGCTGGACAAGAACATCGGCATCTCCAAGTACTTCAGCTACATCGTCATCAAATCCCCGGTCATGAAAGACGGCGTCCCGCTGCGCAAACTGTTGCGCCACTGAAGCTCTAGCCCGGAGAGGACGCAGAGCGTCCAGAACGGCATGCCCACGCGGAGCATGGGCACGATGGTGTTTGCCCGGACACCTCGCGCGCTACCCGTTCCGCGATCTCCCTGACGACTATCGTTCCTCACGCTCTGGTGTGACCCCCGAAGGTTGGATGCAACCTTTGGAGGCGTCATGGGTAAATATACAGAGCAGGCAAAACTCGCAGCCGTGAAAGAGTATTGTGCCGGCAAGGCAGGTTTGAGGGATGTTGCGCATCGCCACGATGTGGACTTTTCCTGCCTTCGTCAGTGGGTCGCGGCTTATCAGATCCACGGCCCAGCCGCTCTTAAAGAGAAAAGGCGACAGCGTTACAGTGACGAATTCAAGCTAGCTGTTTTGAAGCGCATGCATGATGAGCGATTATCACTGCGCCAGACAGCGGCCTTGTTCGATATCCGTCAGTTCGGCATCATCAATCTATGGCAGCGCCTTTTTGACGAAGGTGCTCTTAACGCATCCTCAAAGCCCCCTAAGAAAGTTGGACGCCCAAGAAAGATGACGACGCCCCTTCCCCCTGTGAACTCCGCTCCGATCAACGATGAATCGCGCTCGCGTGACGAGTTGCTTGCCGAGGTGAAGCAACTGCGGATGGAGGTCGATTATCTAAAAAAGCTCGATGCCTTGGTTCAGAAGAAGCAACGAATAGCGCAGCAGAAAAAGCGCAAATCGTGATGGAACTGAGGCCTTTACATCCTCTGGACGGCCTGCTGAAGTTTGCCGGTCTGGCACGCAGCACTTTTTACTATCAACAAAAGGTACTGCTGGCAGATGACAAATACGCCGGGCTGAAAGACCTGATTCAGGCAACTTTCTACGAGCACAAGGGCCGGTATGGCTATCGTCGCATCACGGCAGCTTTGCGCAGGGCGGGCCATCTTGTGAACCACAAGACGGTGCAGAAACTAATGGGGCAGCTAGGCCTGAAGAGCCTGATACGCGTGAAGAAATACCGTTCCTACAAAGGCGAAACAGGCAAGGCCGCGCCTAACCTGCTAAAGCGTGATTTCAAAGCGCAATACCTTAACCAGAAATGGGCCACCGACGTGACCGAATTCAAAGTAGGAGGCCAGAAACTCTATCTGTCGCCGATCATGGATCTGTACAGCGGCGAAATCATTTCCTATGCGATTGCCAGGCGCCCGCTGTACTCCATGGTCGACGAAATGCTTGAAGGAGCATTTAAGCGGCTTGGACCGCATGAAAAGCCGATTTTGCATTCCGACCAGGGCTGGCAATATCGGATGCCTATTTACCAGCGACTGCTCAATGAGAATTCGATCGCAGCCAGCATGTCGCGCAAGGGTAACTGCTACGACAACGCGGCTATTGAGAGCTTTTTTAGCACGCTGAAATCCGAATTTTTCTACCTGAACAAATTTAACGATCTGGATGAGCTTCAAGCGGGTATCGAAGAGTACATTGAGTATTACAATCACTCACGCATAAAACTGAAGCTTAACGGCCTGAGTCCTGTGGAATACAGAATGCAGGCCGCCAAGGCAGCGTAGGTGGATAATTGTCCAACCTTCGGGGGTCACACCACTCCAGCGTGGGAACGCCTTGCGTGACGCTCCGCGTCACATATCTGCGCCGCACCGCACACGTAGCCCTGAGTGCCGGCAAAGAATAGGTATGTCTGAAATTCTGGCATAGCGCTACTATCCGGACGGCACTTTGGCCGGGCTTTTGCTCGTGCAGATTTGAAAGCCGGCAGGGGCCCCTGTCGCCATGGATTTCAAAAGGATGTGTTCGATGCCCGTAGCCCCTCGTTTCCTTGACCATTACCGCAAGGCCGACCGGATCATGCTGGGTCTGATCTGGCTGTTGTTCATCTACGCGCTCGGGTTGGCGTTCTGGTTCGACACCTTCACCCAGGCCGTCGTCGTCGGTGGTGGCACCGCGGTGGTGCTGACCGGGCTGTATCGGGCCATCGGCGGCACCCGATTGATGCGTTGCTGTTTCGGTGTAGGCCTGATGGTCATGACCGCGCTGCACATCAATCAGACCCACGGGCAGGTCGAGATACATTTCGGCATCTTTGTCCTGCTCGCGGTGCTGACCTTCTACCGCGACTGGCTGCCGATTTTGGTCGCTGCCGTCACCATCGCCCTCCACCACATCGGTTTCCATGCCCTGCAGCATTCCGGCTTCCCGGTGTACGTCATGCACCACGGCTTCGGCTGGAGCATGGTGCTTGTGCATGCGGTGTACGTGGTGGTTGAAAGCGCGATTCTGGTGTACCTGGCGGTGCAGAATCAGGCCGAGGCGGTCGAGAATCAGGACATGCTTGATCGCATGCTGGCCACCACCAACCAGTTCTCTACCGATAACCAGTCCAGCCAGCAGTCGGGCAAACATGTCTCGCTGGCGCAACGGTTCGAGCAGTTCCTGGCGCAGATCACCGGCCTGGTCGATGGCGTAGTGCGTGACACTCGCGGGCTTGGCGAGCTGGGTCATGACCTCGCCAAGGCCAGCGGTACGCTGGAAACCGGTGCACAGCATCAGCTCAGTGAAATCGCCCGCATGACCGGCGCGATGCAGCGCATGGGCGATGCCATGAACGATATCTACAGCCACGTCGCGCAAGCCGTGCAGCGGGCCGGTGACGCCAGTGATCAGGTCGCTCATGGGCGCGACAGTGTCGACCGTGCGCAGAGCGAAATCACCCAGCTTGCCGCGCGCATCACGACCACCGACGAAACCGTGCAGGCCCTGGCCAACCAGTCAGAACAGATCGGCAAGGTGCTGGACGTGATCGGCAGCATTGCCGAGCAGACCAACCTGCTGGCCCTCAACGCTGCAATCGAAGCCGCCCGCGCCGGTGAGCAGGGCCGAGGCTTTGCGGTGGTGGCCGATGAGGTTCGCAACCTGGCGCAGCGCACAGCAGCCTCGACCAAGGAAATCCAGACCATCATCGAAGACCTGCAAAAAGGCAGTCGTCAGGCCGCTACGGCCATGAGCGACAGCCTGCAGGGTGTCGGGCGTTGTGTCGAGGACAGCCAGCGCGCTTCGCAATCCCTGCGCGCCGTCGGCGAAGGCATCGGCCATATCACCCAGCTCAACGGCCTGATTGCCACGACGACCGAACAGCAGTCCGCCGTCAGCCGGGAAATGGCCGATCAGTTGCGCTCGGTGCAGACCATCGCCGAACACACCGCCGCCAATATCGGTGTGCTGGCGACCAGCAGCCAGAGCCTGTCGCCACTGGCCATTCGCCTGGAAGCGCTGGGCAAGAGCTTTCACGCGTAGTTTTCGCGTTCAGGCGAACACCAGCCCCGACGAACGCAGCAGTTCCTGAGTGTAGGCCTGCTGCGGTGCGGCGAAGATCTCGCGGGACGGACCCTGCTCGACCACCTTGCCGTCCTTGATCACGATCAGGTCATGGGCCAGGGCGTGAACCACCGCCAGGTCATGGCTGATGAACAGGTACGTCAGGCCATGCCGGATTTGCAGGTCGCGCAGCAGGGCGACGATCTGCTTTTGCACGGTCCGGTCGAGCGCCGAGGTCGGCTCGTCGAGCAGGATCAGGTCCGGTTCAAGGACCAGTGCCCGTGCGATGGAAACACGCTGGCGCTGACCGCCGGAAAACTCGTGCGGGTAACGATGCCGGGTGGCCGGGTCCAGGCCGACTTCCTGCAACACGCGGATCACCGTCTGTTCACGCTCTTTCGGCGTACCGATGTTGTGCGTCACCAGGCCCTCGGCAATGATCTGCTCCACGGTCATGCGCGGGCTGAGGCTGCCGAACGGGTCCTGAAACACCACCTGCAACTGACGGCGCAACGGGCGCATCAGGTGCTGACTGTGCAGGCTCAGTTCCTTGGCGCCGAAGCGGATGCTGCCTTCTGAATCGACCAGGCGCAAAATCGCCTGGCCCAGGGTCGATTTGCCCGAACCCGACTCGCCGACAATGCCCAGGGTCTTGCCCTTGAGCAGCTCGAAACTCACCCCGTCCACCGCCTTCACATACTGCGGTTCACGCTTGAACCAGGCCTTGCCCAGCGGGAACCAGACCTTCAGGTCCTGCACCGACAGCAGCGTGTTGCTGTGCGTGGACGGCACCGGTTCACCATCCGGCTCGGCATTGATCAGCAGACGGCTGTACGGGTGTTGCGGGCTGTCGAACAGGGTCTGGCAATCGGCCTGCTCGACGATCTCGCCCTCACGCATCACGCAGACCCGCTGGGCGATGCGCCGCACCAGATTGAGGTCGTGGCTGATCAGCAGCAGCGACATGTTCAGCCGCTGCTGCAGGGACTTGAGCAACTCCAGAATCTTCACCTGCACGGTCACATCCAGCGCGGTGGTCGGCTCGTCGGCGATCAGCAGATCCGGCTCGTTGGCCAACGCCATGGCAATCATGATGCGCTGCCGTTGCCCGCCCGACAGTTGATGCGGATACGCCTTGAGACGTGACAGCGGATCACGAATACCGACCAGTTCCAGCAGCTCCAGGGTGCGGCTCAGCGCGGCCTTGCCCTTCAGGCCCTTGTGGGTCACGAGGATTTCGACGATCTGTTTTTCGACCGTGTGCAGCGGGTTCAGCGAACTCATGGGCTCCTGAAAAATCATCGCCACCCGGTTGCCGCGCAGGCTGCGCAACTGCTTGTCGCTGGCAGTCACCAAATCCAGCCCGTCGTAACGAATCGAGCCCTGGGTGCTGACGGTTTTCGCCGGCAACAGACGCAGAATCGAATGCGCCGTGACCGACTTGCCCGAGCCGGATTCGCCCACCAGCGCCAGGCACTCGCCACGGCGGATGTCGAGGCTGACGCCATGCACCACTTCGCGGCCGTTGAAAGCGACCCGCAGGTCGCGAATTTCAATCAGGTTGTCTTGCATGTCAGCTCCGAGGATCGAACGCGTCGCGGCAGGCTTCGCCGATGAACACCAGCAGAGAAAGAATCAGGGCCAGCACCACGAACGCCGTCAGCCCCAGCCAGGGCGCTTGCAGATTGCGCTTGGCCTCGCCGATCAGCTCGCCCAGCGACGCACTGCCCGCCGGCATGCCGAAGCCGAGAAAATCCAGCGCAGTGAGGGTGGCGATGGCGCCGGTGATGATGAACGGCAGGTAAGTCAGGGTGCTGGTCATCGCGTTGGGCAGGATGTGCCGCCACATCAGCGCGGCATCGGTCAGGCCCAGTGCGCGGGCGGCCTTGACGTATTCCAGGTTGCGCCCGCGCAGGAACTCGGCACGTACCACGTCCACCAGCGACAGCCAGGAGAACAGCGCCATGATCCCCAGCAGCCACCAGAAACTCGGCGACACAAAGCCGGACAGAATGATCAGCAGGTACAGCACCGGCAGCCCCGACCAGATCTCCTGAATGCGCTGGCCGATCAGGTCGGTCATGCCGCCGTAGTAACCCTGAATCGCCCCGGCACACACGCCGATCACCGTGCTGATCGCGGTCAGCAGCAGCGCGAACAGAATGGAAATCCGCGCGCCGAACAGCACACGCGCCAGCACATCACGGGCCTGCTCGTCGGTGCCCAGCCAATTGATGTGGTCCGGCGGACTGGGCGATGGCGCGTCCAGGTCGTAGTTGATGGTGTCGTAGCTGAACGGGATCGGCGCGAACAGCATCCAGCCGTTTTTTGCCGCGATCAGCTTGCGCACGTAGTCGCTGGCATAGTCCGGCTCGAAGGGCAGCTCGCCGCCGAAATCGGTTTCCATGTAGGTGTGCAACACCGGGTAATACAACTGCCCGTCGTAGCGGATCAGCAGCGGCTTGTCGTTGGCGATCAGTTCGCCGCACAGGCACACCAGCAGCAGGCCGATGAAGATCCACAGCGACCACCAACCGCGACGGTTGGCCTTGAACAGGTCGAAGCGGCGCCGGGTCTGGGGAGAGAACTCGAACATCAGGCGCTCCTCGCGGAAAAGTCGATGCGTGGGTCGACCAGCGTGTAACACAGGTCACCGATCAGTTTGATCAGCAGGCCGAACAGCGTGAACAGAAACAGCGTGCCGAACACAATCGGGTAATCCCGCGACACCGCCGCTTCGTAACTCATACGCCCCAAACCATCGAGGCCGAAGATGGTTTCGATCAGCAACGAGCCGGCGAAAAACACTTCGATCAAGGCCTGCGGAATACCGGCGATCACCAGCAACATGGCGTTGCGAAACACATGGCCGTACAGCACGCGATGCTCGGTCAGGCCCTTGGCGCGCGCCGTGACCACGTACTGGCGGCTGATCTCGTTGAGAAAGCTGTTCTTGGTGAGGATGGTCAGCGTGGCGAACCCGCCGATCACCAGCGAACTGACCGGCAGCACCAAGTGCCACAGGTAGTCCTTCACCTTGCCCCAGGTGCTCAGGCTGTCGAAGTTGTCCGAGAACAGCCCCTGCGCCGGAAACCAGCTCAGGTAACTGCCTCCGGCGAACACCACGATCAGCAGAATGGCGAACAAAAACGCGGGCGTGGCGTAACCGATGATCACCAGCGTGCTGCTCCAGACATCAAACGCACTGCCATGCCGCACCGCCTTGCGAATGCCCAGCGGGATGGAAATCAGGTACGTGATCAGCGTCGCCCAGAGCCCGAGTGACAGTGACACCGGGAGCTTTTGCGCGATCAGTTCGGTGACCGGCGCGCCACGGAAGAAGCTGGTGCCGAAGTCCAGTTGCGCGTAGTTCTTGAGCATCAGCCACAGCCGTTCGTGCACCGGCTTGTCGAAACCGTAGTGTTGCTTGATCTGCTCGATCAGCGCCGGGTCCAGCCCGCGGGTGCTGCGGCTGGCGGTGCCGGAGGCAGCCACTTCGCCCCCGCCGCCGCCCACACCGTTGGGGCTGAAGCCCTGAATGCGCGCGATGGCCTGCTCGACCGGGCCGCCGGGGGCGGCCTGCACGATCAGGAAGTTGACGATCAGAATGGCCAGCAGCGTGGGAATGATCAGCAGCAGGCGTCGAATCACATAAGCCAGCATCTCAGTACTCCTTGGCGGCGGCAGGCTTGCCGGTCAGCGCAGTGGCCTGAGCGTTGGTCAGCGGCGTCGGGCTGATCTGCCACCAGGTTTCCAGGCCCACGTCATAGATCGGTGCCACGTCGGGCATGCCGAAACGGTTGGCGAACACCAGCGGCGTGCCCTTGGAGTAGTAGTTGGGGATCATGTAGTAACCCCATTGCAGGACCCGATCCAGCGCCCGCGCGTAGAGCACCATGTCGTTGCGCGTATTGGCGCTGACCAGCCCGTCGATCAGCGTGTCCACCGCAGGATTGCGCAGCACCATGGCGTTGGAGCTGCCCACTTCGGTGGCGCTTTGCGAGCCGTACAGGTTGTACAGCTCACGGCCCGGGGAGATGATCGGATTACCGTTTTTCGGCAGGCTGACCACGATCATGTCGTAGTCCCGCGCGTTGAGCCGGTTGATGTACTGCGCCGAATCGATGCGCAGGAAATCCAGCGTGATGCCGATCTGCGCCAGCGTGCGCTTGAAGGGCAGAATCAGCCGGTCGAAGCCGCCCTGACCATCGAGAAAACTGAACACCATCGGCTCGCCCACCGCGTTGACCAGCTTGTTGTCTTTCGGGTGCCAGCCGGCTTCGGCCAGCAGCTTGAGGGCCTGCAACTGCTTGTCACGGATGTAGCCGCTGCCGTCGGTTTTCGGTGGCTGGTAGACCTTGCTGAACACCTCGTCCGGCACTTGGCCGCGCAAGGGCTCGAGGATCTTCAGCTCGGCCGGGGTCGGCAGCTCGGTGGCGGCCATGTCGCTTTTCGGGAAGTAGCTTTGTTCGCGCACGTAGAAATTGCGCATGACCCGGCGATTGATCCAGTCGAAATCCCACAGCAACGACAGCGCCTCGCGCACGCGGCGGTCCTTGAACATGGGCTTGTCCAGATTGAACACAAAGCCCTGCGCGGCGACCGGGCGCTGCGGTGCGAGGATGCGCTTTTGCAGACGCCCGTCGTCAATCGCCGGGCCGCTGTAGCCGACCACGAAGCCTGAAGAGGAGAACTCGCGGTTGTAGTCGAACGTCCCGGCCTGCAGCAGCTGGCGAGCGATTTCGGTGTCGCCGTAGTAATTCACGGTGAGCGTGTCGAAGTTGTACAGGCCACGGCTGACCGGCAGGTCCTTGCCCCACCAGTCCTTGACCCGTTCGAAGGTGACGCTGCGTCCGGCGTCGACCCTGGCGACCCGGTACGGCCCGTTGCCCAGCGGCGGCTCGAAACCGCCGCCGTTGGCGAAGTCGCGGGTCTTCCACCAGTGTTCGGGGAGGATGTGCAGGCTGGCAATGTCCAGCGCCAGCATGCGGTTGAGGTTGTTTTTGAAGTCGAAGCGAATCTGCAGCGGGCCTTCGATGGTCACCTCTTTGACGTCGGCGAACATCGGTCGATAGCTGAAGCTGCCCTTGGTGGTCATCAGCTCGAAGGTGTAGCGCACGTCTTCGGCGGTGACGGGCTTGCCGTCCTCGAAACGCGCCTTGGGGTTGAGGAAAAAACGAATCCACAGACCGTCGGGGTCCATCTCCATCTTTTCCGCGATCAGGCCATACACCGTGTACGGCTCATCCAGTGAGCGATAGGCCAGTGGCGAGTACACCCAGCTGTCGACCTCGCGCACATTGATGCCCTGATCGACGTAGGGATTGAGGTAATTGAACTGGCCGATTTCTTCCGCCGACCGGGTCAGCGAACCACCCTTGGGGGCGTTCGGGTTGACGTAATCGAAGTGCTGGAAGCCGGCCGGGTATTTCGCTGCCTCGCCATAGACGGTCAAGGCGTGGGTCGGCGTCGCCAGCACTGTCTGCCAGCCACTGCACAGCGCAACACCCAGAAGCAGGCGCCGCAGAAAACGGTTAAGACGCGACATGGTGGGGCTTTCCTCGTACGCACTGAATGACGGAACGCTGCGAAAAAGCCCCCGGCCGGGGAAGGCGGATGAAACCTGGGCCGGAGGGGGCGAGCTCGCAATCTGACGTGGCCCACGGAGCGTGTATGGGCCACGTCGTCACACTCAGAAGTGGTAAGTCGCGCGGGCGAACAGGGTGCGGCCCAGCGGGTCGGCGTAACGAGGGTCGTAGCCGGACTGGAAGTTGTAGGCCTGGTTGGAGAACGGCGGGTTGCGGTCGAACATATTGCGCACTCCGGCATCGATATCCAGCACCTTGTCAAAGGTATGACCCACCGACATGTCCCACAGTGCATACGACGCGACCCGCGCATTGGTGGTGCGGTCGTAGTCGTTGTAGCCGCTGGTGAAGCGGTTGGTGATGGAGGCGCGGGTATCGCCCAGTGCCCAGGTACCGGTCAGCACGTGTTTCCAGCGCGAAATCACCCCGTCGCCCTGGAAGTCGCCGACCTTGTCGGTGTATGGGCCGTCGATGATGTTCTGGAAGTCATACCGGGTAACGTAGGTGCCGGTCATGCCCAGACCGAACTGGCCGTAAGGCGTGTTCGGGAAGCGATAGTCGAGGGTTACGTCGACACCGCTGGTCTTGACGATGCCCAGGTTGGCGTTACCGGTGACGATGTTGGCGATTGAACCATCGGCAGCGCGCACGTAGCGGTCGGCGTAGGTATTCGGGTCATCGAACACGGTCGACTCGGGGAACGACTGAATCTGGTTGGAGATATGAATCCACCAGAAATCCAGGCCCATCGACAGGTTGTTGACCGGCTGATAGACGAAGCCCAGGGTCATGTTGCGGGCTTTTTCCGGGGCCAGCTCGGTGTTGCCGCCACTGTTGTTGAGGAACTGCTGCGCGCAATCGCGACCCGCGTTACCGCCGGGTTGCACGGTGCCACCGGCACAGAGTACCGGGTCGTTGTAGTAGCCCTGGGTGTAGCTCAGGCTGCGCGGCGCATAGAGTTCATACAGCGACGGCGCACGGAAGCCTTCACTGTAGGCACCACGCACCACCAGTTGCTTGAACGGCTGGTAACGGAACGAATATTTCGGGTTGGTGGTGCTGCCGAAGTCGCTGTATTTATCGTGACGAACAGCAGCGGTCAGCTCCAGGCTGTCCAGTACAGGAACGTTCAGTTCGGCGTATTCGGCTTTGACACTGCGGTCGCCTTCTACGCTGCCGGCTGCGTCCAGACCCAGGCTGCTGATGTCGTTGACGAAGGGGTCGAAGTCCTGATGCATCTTCTCTTTGCGGTATTCGCCGCCGAGCGCCAGACCGGACGGGCCCGCGCCGAACCAGTCGCCGATTTCCCGGCTGATGCGCGCATCCAGTCCGGCCACACGGCCCACAGCGCTGGAGTACTGACCGTGGTATTCGCTGGCATCGATCAGCGCCTGCCCTTGCGCTGTCTGCGGGCCGAACGGGTTGAGGACGCCATTGGCAAGGCCGTTCAGCATCGCCGAGTCGCTGACAAAACCGCTGGTCACTGAGGACAGCACCTTGTTCTGGTTGTACGAAGCGCCGACGTTATAGTCCCAGCCGCCCACAAGCCCGTCGAAATTCAGCAGAAAGCGCTGGCTGGTGTTCTGGTCACTTGAGCCTCGTGCGCCCGCTGCCGTTTCGCGCCATGCGGTGCTGACCGGTTGCGTCGGGTCGAGGGTGAAATCGGTCGGTGCCGGGGTAATGCCGTTGCCGGGGTAGAAGGGCGATGAGGAGTCCAGCGACAGACCGGTCAGCGGTGCCGGACCGATGCCGGTGTGGTTGTTGTTGCGGGCCCAGAAGTATTCGAGGCTGACGTTGTGATCGTCGGCCAACTTGCCGGTGGCCTTGCCGAAGAATGAGGTTTTCTCGGTCTGCGGGATCAGGTCGATGTATTCGCGGGTGCTGAACCGGCAGATGCCGTTGCTGGCAATCAGGTTAGGACCGCTGCAGTTTCTGCCGAGCGGGTTAGCGGAATTGTCGCCCTGATAATAGTTGGCCGGGTAGGCCGTACCGGAAGTCTGATTGAGCCCGCGTCCCGGCTGGTAATCCCGGGTGAACGAGCGGTCGTTGGCGTCCAGATTCTGCTGCTTGTTGTAGTTGACCACGCCCATGACGTTGAAGCGGTCTTCTTCCAGATCACCAAAACCCCAGCTAGCACTCATGTCCTTGGTCGCACCGCCGCCACTGGCAGTCGGCGTCTCGCCGCCGAGGGTCAGGGTGCCGTCAGTCAGGGATTTTTTGGTGATGAAGTTGATCACGCCGCCAATGGCGTCGGTGCCGTACAGCGCCGAGGCACCATCACGCAGCACTTCCACGCGGTCGATGGCGGCGAACGGAATCATGTTCAGGTCGATGGCACTGCCGTTGGGTGTGCCTACACCGGAAATCGCGTTGTTGGCCAGACGACGACCATTGAGCAGCACCAGCGTCTTGTTCGCACCGATGCCGCGCATGTCGGCGAACGAAGCGCCGCCGGTGCTGGCGCCGATCGAGCCCGCACTGTTCTGGATCGACTGGCTGCCGGTGATGCGCTGGACCATTTCCTGGGTGGTGGTCACGCCCTGTTTCTTCAGGTCATCGGCGCGCAGGATGGTAATCGGCACGGCGGTTTCGGCATCGACCCGGCGGATCGCCGAACCGGTCACTTCGACGCGTTGCAGCTGGGTCGTGGCAGGCACAACCGCTGCACTGGTGGACACGGCCGAGCCGCTGGTGTCCGCATCGACGGCGTCTGCCGCCTGGGCACCGCTCATGCCCATGGCCAATGCGCAGAGCAGGGCACGTGGATGACGCCGGACCGCGAGGGCCAGTGGTTTGAGGGTGCAACCGGGAAGATTCATCAGCATGGTTAGTTCCGACTTGATCCAGACATTATTGAAATGGCCTTGTGAGCCCTCTGTTCCCGACGCGGTTGTGCCGAGCGGGAGTTCCACTTCTTCTTTTTCCAGCAAGCCGCTCCCCTCCAGGGGCTTTTCAGCCCACGGACAACCGCATTCACGGGGGTCGGGTCAGACGGCTTCGCGAGGCGAAGCCACCCGGTCAGTCGAGCGTCATTTCGCTGTCATGACGGATATCTTCGTAATGCCGGAGCGTTCGATGGAGGCCATGGCCTTGGCCACCTGGCCATAATTCACGGCGGTGTCGGCCTGCAACTGGACGCGAATTTCCGGGTCCTTGGCTTTCTCGTCCTGCAGGCTTTTTTCCAGCAGTTCGGGGGCGATTTCCGATTTGGCGAGGTAGAACTTGCCGTCCTGATCAACGCTGACCACCACCGGGTTTTTCTTCTCGGCGGGGGCGACTGCGTCGGTCTTGGGCAGGTTGACCTTGATCGCGTTAGTCATCAGCGGCGTGGTGACGATGAACACCACCAGCAGCACGAGCATCACGTCGACCAGCGGCGTGACGTTCATTTCGCTGAGCACTTCATCGCTGTCCTGAGTGGAGAAAGACATTAGCTGGCCTCCCGAACGGCATGACCATTCTTGCTGGCGATGGGCTGGCGTGTAACGGCAAAGGCGCTGCGCTGGGCGAGGGCGTCGAAGTCGTGGGCGAAGTCATCCATGTCGGCCACGGCGAGCTTGAGGCGGCGCAGGAAGAAGTTGTAGATCAGCACTGCTGGCACGGCGACGGCGATACCCACACCGGTGGCGACCAGCGCGTGACCGATGGGGCCGGCGACCGCTTCGAGGCTGGCAGAGCCGGTCACGCCGATGCTTTGCAGCGCTTCCATGATCCCCCAGACCGTACCGAACAGGCCGATGAAGGGCGCGGTGCTGCCGATACTGGCGAGAATCGCCTGGCCACTTTCCAGCGCGCGACGCTCTTTCTGTATCTGCTGGCGCAGGTTGCGCTCCAGACGGTCCGAGCGGTTGATGGTGTGCGCCAGTTGTTGCGTGGTGCGCGGCGACTCGTCAACCGCCATGGCTTCGAAGCCGCTGTTGGCAATACGCGCCAGCGCGCCGGGGTATTGCGCGGAGTGCTCGGCCGCAGTGAGCAGGTCCGGTGCGCTCCAGAAGGCTTTGGTGAATTGCTTGTTCTGGGACTTCTGGCGGACGTACTGCGCCGACTTGATCAGCAACAGTGCCCAACTCAATACGGAAAACAGAATCAGTGCCCAGAGCACGGCGGGGACGATCATGGAAGAGAGCGATGCGTTCATGGTTTAAACCTCACCAGCTTTGATAATTGAATAGTCGGTTGTCATGCGCCGGATCATTCCGGCAACTTGAAGTCGATGGTCTGCGTCGCGAAGCCTTCTATCGGCGTGTCACCGCGTTTGGCCGGTATGAACTTCCAGTTGCGCACAGCCTCCACGGCCGCTTCGTCCAGTACCGGTTTGCCGCTGGATTTGGTCACCTCGACAGCCCCGGCGCGGCCGTTGGGCAGCACCTTGATGCGCAGAATCACGCGACCTTCCCAACTGCGTCGCAAGGCCAGCCCCGGGTATTCCGGCGGTGGATTGCCCAGGCTGGCGAGCCCGGATACCGCAGCGCTTTCCTTGACCGGAGCCGGTGGCGCAGCAGGTGCCGGCGGCGCGGGCGCAGGTGTTGGCGGCGCGGGCGGGCTGGGTGCGGCGGCAGGCGTTGGCGCAGGCGGCGTAGGCTTTTTCACCGGTTCGACTTTCTTGACCGGCTTGGGCTTCTCGACCTTGGGTTTTTCCACCGGTTTGGGCGGCGGTTCGACCGCGTCCGGGTCCTCGACCGGTTGTTCCGGTTCGGGGGGAGGCGGTGGAGGCGGCGGCGGAGGTGGTGGCTCGGGCGGCGGCGGTTCCGGTGCGGGTGGTGTCGGACTGGTCAGTTCAATGGTCATTTCCGGAACTTGTGGCGCAACTTCCGGCACGTCTGGCTGGGCCGTTTGCATGTACCACCAGATCACACCATGAATAAGTACCGACGCAGCAATCAACACCATTACTTGCGGCTTGTTAAGGCCGCCCGGGCGTGACGTATTGGCGCTGAAAGGAATACCCTGCCACGCCGTCGAAGTGTCATCGGGCGAGGGAGAGGGGACCGCTTTCATTATGACCGCATCATTCATTAACGCTCCCTCGGGTAGTTAAAGGGCAATAAGATTCCGCTCGAACAATGGGTCACTGTTCGATTGATGAAGACCTGCACATTGTGGATGGGCAGGGCAACGCGGTGGGTGCGCACACGGCGAACTCAAACGGTCAAAAGACTTCTTTAATCAGGGCACTGGCATTGCAGATCCTTGCTTCTTATCGTCATGTACGGGGACGTACAGCGATGTTCCTGACTGCTTACATTGCAACCGCTGTGCCAAAACGCCCCGGCTGGAACCATTGATGCAGAGCGGGTGTCGCATTCGTATAACTTTTTATCGATTCCCCGTTTCATTGACGTCAAACCTGCACACGTGCATAAAACTTCGAACAAAAAAACAGGCAAACAATGACCCTCTGCTTGAGCAGACGCGTTCGAAAATCATGACCTGCAAGTCACTTTCCTTGATGCACCAATACTGTGTCACGAGGATCACGTTGGTGCGTTAGTTGATCAGCGCTTCATCAATACAATGCTCCGTGTAGGTACGTCGGTTGTGTGGACAGTTATCGTTATTGAAATAAAAGCCATTCGCAGATAATGGCAAAATGAAACCACTTAAAAAATGTCGGCCACTCTTTATAGGTCGACCGTCTTTTAATTAAAAACAGCCCGCTATGTACTTCTTACGCGCACGGGCGCGCCAGGTCCTGATTCATCATCAGAACTTTCAAGGCACACGCAAAATGTCTTAAGTCCAGACGTGCAGGGCCATCGAATAACAACGCGCAGATCGGGACAAGGGTGAAGCGACCGTGCAGGCATCGCTTGAGGCAGGTGCTGCCCAAGGTGTGGATTGCCAGCGTAACGGTGGTCTGACGCAAGGCTGATAGGGCACAGCTAGATTCCTTTCCTGGCGGGCAGCAAGACTTGTGGTCTGCTCCCCTGCACTGTTTGTGGACGCTCTGACGTCCGTGAACTGCACTTTGGTGCGTGTAGGCACCCCATGAATGCAGCGTGCACCATTGGTTTATGGCACGACCGTTCCACTTGAAAGAACTGTGCCAATTTGTGTCTTTTTGTATCTGGAGGAGTACATTTTCATCTGGACACGAGTTTTTGCGGCTGCAAGGCGCAGCCGCTGACCCCGGCGGGTATCAACTCGGCAGATTGGCGCGGGTGCGCCGGGAGAGAGCCGCCCTGGATTCGGGCGGCCTGTAGGTATCGTCAATTACCAGAACGCAGCAGGTGCGCTGAGCGCCTTGCTGAACACCTCGATGGCGCGCTCGACATCTGCCTGCGTGGTGTAGCGGCCGAGGCTGACGCGCACGCTGGCCAGGGCCTTGGCAGAGTCCATGCCCAGAGCAAGCAGCACATGCGAGGGTGCATTGCTGGCCGAGTTGCACGCGGACGTCGAGGACAACGCCAGGCTGTGGGACAACTGCGAGCTGGTGAAGCCACTGCGGGTGATGCACAGGTTCAGGGTGTGCGGGATGCGTTGTTGCGGACAGCCGTTGAGTTGCACATCCGGCAGACTCAACAGGCCTTCGCGCAGGTGACGACTCAGCTCTTCGATACGACGGTTTTCAGTTTCGGCCTGGCTGATCGCCAACGCAAAGGCCGTGCCCATGCCGACGATCTGATGGGTGGCCAATGTGCCCGAACGAAAGCCGCCTTCATGTCCGCCGCCGTGAATCTGCGCTTTCAACAACGAGTGAGCACGCGGGCCCACGTACAGCGCGCCAATGCCCTTGGGGCCGTAGGCCTTGTGCGCCGAGAACGACATCAGGTCGACGGCCAGACTCGCCAGATCGACCTTCACCTTGCCGACGCCCTGCGCAGCGTCCACATGAAACAGCGCACCGTGCTCGCGCACCAGGGCGCCAATGCTGGCGATATCGGTCAGCGTACCCAGTTCATTGTTCACCAGCATCAGCGACACCAGCAGCGTGTCTTCGCGCAAGGCAGCCTGTACCGCGTGAGGCTGGATCAGACCCTGAGCGTCCGGTTTCAGCCAGGTGACGGGAAAGCCCTGACGCTCCAGCGTGCTGACGGTGTCGAGCACGGCCTTGTGTTCCAGGACGCTGGTGATGATGTGCCGGCGTGGCGCGCTGGCATCATGAGCGATGCCTTTGATCGCCAGGTTGTTGGACTCGGTAGCGCCGGAGGTCCAGACAATGGTGTCGACAGGCGCACCCACCGCATCGGCCACCTGCGCGCGTGCCTGTTCAACGGCCTGCCGCGCCACCTGCCCATAACCGTGCCCGCTGGATGCCGGATTACCGAAATGACCTTCGCGCCCCATGCAGGCAACCATGGCTTCGATGACCTGTCCGTCGACAGGTGTGGTAGCGGCGTAATCCAGATAGAGCGCAGAGGTGGTCATGGGCAATTCGCTTTGTAATCGAGTCAAAATCAAGGGCTGGCATCACCAGACCGACTGCTTGAAAGATTACTGATCCGCACGCGAAAATTTTTTGATATTTACACGGACATGGGCAGCCAATGCGAAAAATTATTCGCTTAAACTTGGATTTTTACGATTAAAAATTCTAGGATGCTGCATCAGGCGCAGAATCGCAGCCAGACATCCGTTGTTCCGCACGCTACGCGTGCAAGGTACAAGGTGCTGCACAGTCGTGTGACGCAGAGCGTCACGAAAGGCATGCCAACGCGGAGCATTGGCACGATAGTCATGCTGAGTAAGGCGCGGAATCAGAGCCGGACACCTATCGTTCCTCACGCTCCGCGTGGGAATGCAGTTCTGGACGCTCCGCGTCCAATCCGGGGTGCGAGGTGCTGCACCGCTGGGTGACGCAGAGCGTCACGAAAGGCATGCCAACGCGGAGCATTGGCACGATAGTTACCGCAGTCAGACCTCCATCGTTTCGCACGATCAATGTAGAGCGACTAACGCAGGAAACCGCTAATGGACAAATTCGACCGGGCAATCCTTGACATCCTGCAAACCGACTGCACTCGTTCGGTGGCGGACATCGCCGAGCGTATCGGCCTGGGCAGTACCGCGTGCTGGCGGCGTATCCAGAAGCTGGAAGAAGCCGGCATCATCGACCGCCGGGTCGCGTTGCTCAATCCGCAACGGCTGAACGTGTCAGTCAGCGTCTTCGCCGCCATCCGCACCAACCAGCACAACGCCGCCTGGCTCGAACAGTTTCACGCTGCTGTCGGCGAGCTGCCTGAAGTGGTCGAGTGCTACCGCATGGCAGGTGACACCGACTACATGCTGCGCATCGTCGTAGCCGACATTGCAGGGTACGACGCGGTGTACAAGCAACTGATCAGCATCCCCGGCATCAGCGACGTGAGCTCCAGCTTCGCCATGGAACAGATCAAATTCACCACCGGTCTGCCCTTGCAATACGCATCGTTTGGCGGCTGAGCGCAGCCACGCTCATCGATTGAATCGAACCCTCGGCCCAATGCCACGTCCACATTATTTGGCAGACGAAAAAGGTGGCTGACATGACAACCGATCACATACTCACAGACAGCGTGCCCAAAGAAGACCCCGCCAGCCCGCAACTCGGCCAGTACGACCGCGAAGCAGACCCGGTCCTCGCCATGAACGCGAACAGACCCGGCGTCGGCCCGAAAAAAGGCGACGAGTTGAAGAAGCGTACGGAACACGACGAGACTTACGATGAAGGTGAGCCGGAAGTGGACGACGCCGACAGCGTCTCGGATGAGGGCGGCGGCACTCTGCCGGGCTGAGGAAGTACAACCGTCGCACTGAGGTGATGCAACAGCTCAAACGTGTTCCTGCAGGTACGTTGAGCTGCTCACTTGGATTGGAAACGATGAATCCGTAGATTCAAGGCCGAGAAGCGATCTCGTCCAGATGATTCAGCAGATCCAGCGGGTCCTCATACACCCTCAACGCGCCAGCACGCTCAAGCTCGCCGATGTCATAGCCGCCCGACAGCAGGCCAACGCCGGTTGCCTTGCAGCGACGCGCCGCCAGCATGTCCCAGATCGCATCACCGATCACCAGGCACTCGTCGATCGGTGCGTTTATCTTCTTTGCGGCTGCCAGGAACAGATCCGGATCGGGCTTGCCGTAGCTCACGTCATCGCGCGTAACGATGTTGATCGTGGCGATGTCCAGTTTCAGCGCCTTCAGGTTGATCGTCGCCGTATCGATCCCGCCACTGGTGGCGATGCACCACTTGAGGTTTTCCTTGTCGAGCGTCTCCAGCAACTCGACAGCGCCGGGCAATGCGATGATCTGCCCTTGCAGCCGCTCGTAAGCCTGAGCATGTTTCTCGCTGAGCCGTTCGGCTTGTGCTTCGCTGATGTTCACGCCGGTTTCACGCGACAGTGATTTCAACATCAGCCCGCCGCTCATGCCGATCTTGCGGTGAATACGCCACATCGCAAGCGGGATGTCTTCTGCATCCAGCGCTTCTTTCCAGGCGGCGACGTTTTGATAAACACTGTCGGTCAGCGTGCCGTCCAGGTCGAAAATGAAGGAGGTCTGGGGTCTCATAGGGTTACTCTTTTTGAATGCGGATTGACCATCTGGCGAGGTCCGGAGCGTTGTGGTCGACACCTGTTCGGCGGTATCGGGAATGCGGCCTCATCAATGAAGCGAGGCTGTACCGGGCTTCAAATACGGCGTTGCCAGATGGCGGGAAAGGGTTGTTTTTTGAGGTCACACGCGTTCGAGTATGGACTAGAGCAAAGCGAAGGTAGGGGCGCGTTTTATAGCGCGCTCCGCAGCCATGGCCTGAATGGGATGCTGAAATGACCATCGTGCCAATGCTCCGCGTTGGCACGCAGTTCGTGACGCTCTGCGTCACAAAGCTACAGTCCGGCAAGACAGCCCCAAGGCCTACAGAATCGCGTGTAATCAGAATGATTACTGGTGAGTGTCCACATTCTCAGCCGGATAAAACTCGCCCTTGCTTCCCATCCTTTCCAGCCTGTCACGAACGAGCGCCTCGACGCTGGCTAATGCAGCCTTATCGTCGGGGTCGACCAGTTGCAGGCACAGGCGCCGGGCGTTCTGATCGTGGGTTCCCTCGCTGAGCATGTCGTGGGTAGGGACTTGTTTGCCACGCCACAGACATAGCTCGGTATGAGTACCGCCGAGCCATATTTCGTTGACTGATCTAAGGTCGGTGGAAGCCAGTTGGTCCACGGTGATCGTCTTGTCCATTGCGCTGTACCTTTTCAGTGAGTCGATACAGGTCAGACGAACAGCCGCCGCGGATCGTTCCCGGCGTCGGCTGTTCAACAGCGCCAACGGTGAAGAGTCGACGCCCTGAATCAATCGACAGGCAAGGCTTTACTTCTTCAGCCAACCCTCGACAACATCGGAACCATGCTCCGCCTTCCACTCCTTCAGAATCTTGTGATTCCCACCCTTGGTCTCGATTACTTCACCGGTTTTCGGATTCTTATAAACCTTGAGTTCGCGCGGTTTGCGTTTGCCCGCTGGTTTCTCGACGGTCTGCCCACGGGACGAAGTCTGTGGGTCCAGCAGATTGATGATGTGCTTCAGGCTGAAGCCATAGTGCTCAAGCAGCTTGCGCAGCTTGGTTTCGAACTCGATTTCCTTCTTGAGCCCCTGGTCGCCTTTCATCGTCTCCAGTGCCTGGAGTTGCTCGGCGAGATGCTTTTCCAGCTGACGGTATTCTGCGAGTTTGGACATGGTATTTTCCTTATAAACAGGTGTGCGTAGTTATTGAGAGAGATCGTGCCCGTTACAAGTTCAGCCTATTTTCCGTAGCGGCGCAGTGGCTTCCAATACGCTGTAGTAACACGATAAGCCAGATTCCCCGGGGCTTCCGGTTATTTTCAGAAAATGCGATTTTCCGGGCGCGCGTCAGTAGCGTTCGATCAGCGCGGTCACTGAGATCGCTCGGGCGATTTACCTCATCTCAGGAAGTAGTATCAGGGATGTAGCGTAGGTATCCAGCGATGTCCGACCCGCTTCCAGCAGCTTTATCCGCAGGATGAATTCGCCCCTCGTTGACTGGAACCAGTTCAAAATCAAATGGACTGATTCCTTCAAGGCAGGCCACGTTAACTCCGTACTGAGCCGGGTTGGAGCGTCGTTGATGATGTGTATATATCCCGCATTGTGAGCAGAAATAATGCTTCGCTTGCAGGGTGTTGAACTGATAGAGCTTGAGCATCGCCTCGCCGGAAGTGATCTCTATATCCTCCAGGGCTGCTGAAACCGCGATCGCACCGCGCATGCGGCAATAGGAGCAGTTGCAGCGCCGGACGGTCTTGAATCCGTCAGTAAGCCGAACTTGAAATCGTACAGCGCCGCAATGGCATGTGCCTTGTAACGTTCCGTCAGAGGTGTCCATATAAAAGTGACTCCGGCTATGGGCTGCGCGGCAGCGAAAAGCCTGTGAAGATGTGGCCAGACGACCACATTTTCACACCGTCTTTACTTAGGACTTGGCCCAAAACGGTTCGGTCCTGGATGACCTTCCTGAATCAGGAACACAAGGTTGGCAATCGGTACCAGCAGCCACCAGCCACTGCGATCCGTGTCGTGCAACCTGCGAACACCCACCGCGACACCTGGGACCAGCACGGCCAGGGAGTAAAGGTTAGCGATAATGCCGCCATCACCTATCAGCCCGCCGATAAAGCCGAGGACAATCGAGATCAAGATGTTGAACAGAAAAAACATCCAGTATTCTTTTCTGCGTGCTCTGCCCGTGAACACCGCATATTTTTTCAGAACTTCTGTATACCAGCTCCACGCAGGCGGGTTATCGGTGCTCGCACTGGCTGGCGAAATAACCAGCTGCGGAGCCCCGCAGTGCGGACACGTACCAGCGTCATCACTGATTTCCTTTGCACAACCACGACAAAATACCATCTCATTCTTCCCTAAATCAGTTAGCTATTAATCCAAAAAATATCAGCAGCGATACTGCTGACAAGACAGTGCCTGCTATCGCTATTCCGTTGCCAGGCAACTTTTTGTTGATGCTGATGACGCCCAGAACCAGTCCGGCTATCGAGCACATGCCGAGCCCGACGACGGTATCCAGATCCCATTCACCATCGTCGAACAATGCCAGCGAGCAGAGGATGCCCAGCACCAGAGAGACGATAGCCATCCACGGAGAGCCAGTCTGTTGTAGCTGTTTCGCGGGAGTTGCAGAGACCTGACTGGCGCCACATTGCGGGCAGTTGAGTGCCGTTTCATGTATTTCCTTTGCGCAGCCACGACAGAAGACCATCGCCATTTTATTTCCTTATATCGAGTAGCTTTCAGACCACTAGCAAGCGATTGAACGCCCGTAAATTCTGGGTTAAAAGGTTTGTATTGCCAAGAATTAGTTAGTTTTATTTATAATTTTGGCGACTGCGCAACGTTTTGAGGTGTTTTGCAGTCAGTCATTTACGTTGGCTTGTTGCATCAGCTGAAATGGGAGCGCCTGTTCCAAGTTTCAGTGGGCTTTCGTGTCTGACACGAAAGCAGGCAAGTAAAGGTGGGGCGAGCTGTTCAAGTGATGTCAGCTCGCGAGGTCGACGGCGGTTTGACCAACCAGCGCCACGTCTGCCGTATCGGCAACCACCAGGTCGGCGTTGGTGAGCTCTCGCGTGTAGTCGAACCCTACTAGCGTGACCTGGAAAGCATGCCCATCGGCGCCTGGCTCGCGACTGCGCAGGTAGGTACGGTCAGTGTTTTCATCGTAGGTCATGCTCAAGGTGCCGTCGCGGCCGTTGCCAAAACCGGTCACGCCGAGCGCAGCGACGTCGAGCTTGTCCTGGCCCCAGATGAAATCAGTGATCAGGTCGCTGCTGCCGGCATGGCTGTCGGCGCTGCTAGTGAACACGAAACGGTCGTTGCCTGTGCCGCCGGTGAGCTTGTCCGCGCCCAACCCACCGGTCAGCACGTCGTCACCGGCGTTGCCCTCGAGGATGTCGTTTCCGGCGCCACCGGCCAGGGTATCGTTGCCCCAGTAACCATAAAGCGTGTCGGACTTATCACCGCCTGCCAGATTCACCGGGGTGATCGGCTGCGGGCTGGTCACAACCGTCGCATCACTGGGCGGGGCGAACAGCACTGTGCTGGTGTTGAGCTCATTGACATGGTTGCCACTGAGCAGAATTTCGAAGCGGTTACCGTTGGCATCGGCCTCTAATGATTTAAGCGCGGTTGCATCGCCGGCGAGGTTGAGAACCACCTTCAGCGTACCGTTGTAGCCGTTACCCAGCCCGGTGAAGCCCAACGCGGACACGTCGATCATGTCATGGCCGTTGCCACTGAAGTCGGTGATCAGGTCGCGGCTGCTGTAGCTGCCACTGGCATCGTTGCGGTAGCTGTCGCTGAGCCGGGTATACACGAAGGTGTCGGCACCCGCGCCGCCGCTCAGAGTGTCGCCGCCGGCGCCGCCGAATAGCCGGTCATTGCCCGCACCCGCTTCGACGGTGTCGCGGCCAGCGCCGGCCTTGAGCGTTTCGCTGCCGTCGGTGCCCACCAGCAGGTTGCTCTTCGAGGTACCGTTGATCAGCGGTTGCAGGTTGGCATCGGTAATAACGCCGCTGTTGGCCAGAAACTGCACGGCAAAACGATGGCCGTTCTGGTCCCGCTCGTAGCTTTCCAGAAAGTAAATACCGCGCAAAGGCTCGCTACGAATGTGCAGGGTATCGCCATAGCCGTTGCCTAAATGGCTATAGCCCAGGGCCGACACGTCGAGAATATCGTGGGCAGGGTCAAAATAGCTGATGGAATCGGTGGACTCACCTGCGCCATTGATATAGCTGTCGCTGATGCGCTCGAAGCGGAATACATCGTTGCCGGCGCCGCCGCTCAAGGAGTCGGCTCCGGCACCGGGGACCATCACATCGTTGCCACCCCCGCTGACTATATAGTCGTTACCGTCCCCACCCATCAGCAGTTCATTGGCCAGCCCACCGCGTAGGGAGTCGTTGCCAGGAGTGCCCTGCACGATGATGAGTTCGATCGGGTTGTTACTGACCTGGCTAGTGGCCCTCGCGACTTGCAAGTTCGCAAGCGCCGTGGGATTGGTGACGTCCTTGATGTCGACTGTCTGGGTCATGCCGTGCTCCTTACCTGCTGTTGGTCCACCGAGAGTGTGGTGTGACGCCAGTAATGCCGTCTCGTTGATAGCAGTGGGCCTTATCCGACGAAGGGGTTATAAGCGGCGGGGTTGATGCACATCGTTATGCGGCGGCTGTTTAGCCTTAGCGGCTCCAAGCGGAGGGCTATCTTGGGTCTAGAGCTGCCCGTCACCAAAGACAGCTTTCGACCCATTGCAGCTATTCGTGCGGGCAGTTTTCAGGTTTCGCTGTCATCCAATACCACTGGCGTCGCTGCCGAACCCGCCAACAGACCTCCATCAATGTTGAACTCGCTGCCGGTAATGTACGTAGCCTCATCGGTGGCCAATAACAGGGCCACAGCCGCCACTTCTTCAGGCATACCAAATCTTCTGAGTGGAGTGTCTCGAACAAGTGCAGCCATTCGCTCTTCACGACCTGCATCAGCACCCAACATGGGCTCCCATATAGGGGTGAGGATGGCGGCCGGATGGATCGAGTTGCATCGAACTTTCAATCCTTGCTCGGCGCAGTAAAGCGCCACCGTCTTGGTGTGATTGCGAACGGCGGCCTTGGACGACGCGTACGCAGCAGCGCCAGGAATACCGACCAGCCCGGAGCGAGAGGAGATGTTGATAATGGAACCCGTTTCCGTATGGCGCATGGCTCGTATAGCGTACTTGCACCCGAGAAACACACCATCGAGATTGGTGTGATGTACGGCTTGCCAGTCCTCCAGACGCGCATGCTCTGGGTCGTGCTGGACAGCGCCCTGCTCAAACCCGGTAATGCCCGCGTTGTTGACCAGTACATCGAGGCGGCCGTGCGCTTTTACGACATGCGCTGTCACTCGCTGCCAATCTTCTTCGCAGCGCACATCAAGATGCAGATAACAGGCACGATCTCCCAATGCTCTTGCTGTCTCTCTTCCGAGTACGTCGTTTATATCAGTGACGTAAACAAAGCAGCCTTCCTGTAAAAACCGTCGCGCAATCGCGGCGCCGATCCCTTGAGCCGCACCTGTAATGATCGCGATCCTGGATGTCAGTTTATTGTCCATAAATGAAGCCTCCGTCGTAAGGCGTGTGCAACAGCTTTTAGAGAGAGTCTATGTCCTATGCAGTGCCATCGCCTTCAAACGCATCTGATTGGGTAGCCGGGTTGCGGGTAGCCCAGACTTTAATTTTTACACTCGGCGTACGTCTTGATCTTGGCGTATCGCCAGTGCGTACCGACCCCGTCAGGCCTCGTCGAGACTCGAAGCCATGTGCCTGACCACCTGGGTGTGGGGTCAAATGGTAATCATCGGCGAGCGGTTGTAATGGGGCGAAAGCTAACACTGGCGAAGGATTGCTCTCGGTCCGAAGCGGACATCAAAGTAGCGCTATTTGAGGTTGGGACCGGCATGTTCTCGATATTAGAGACTTTCAGTATCTGCCGTTGAAGGTGAGGCTTCGCTGCTGATAATGCGTCCCAACTGTTCGGCCATTTCCAGAGCATGAACGGCACCTGAGTTTTCGCTATTCAGCAATAGCTTCGAAATATGCACTTCAGCCCCACAATAACCAAAGATGCCTTGGTCCATCTGCGTTTTCATAGCAGTGCCGTAGCCGTGGCGTTCGTAGGTCAACGGATCAGCACCGCCTATGCCTATCAAATGTACTGACAACTTTCCGAGCTTCTTTGTAAGAGAGCCCTCTGGATCGAAATCAAAGGCCCAACCATTGGAGAACACTCGGTCAATCCAACCCTTGAGAAGTGCAGGCATGGACCACCAGTAAATTGGGTAAACCAGGATGAGGGTAGCGGCACGTTCTATACGCGCTTGCTCTCGCTGAACATCAAGTGGGGGAGAGGCTTTGTGGCGATGTACCTGCAGGTCAGCCTCAGTGAAGCAAGGATTGAATGCTTCTTGCGCGAGGTTGGCGACCTCTACGACTGAGGCAGAATCACCTAGTACGATACCTTTGGCCACCCTCGCAGCGATGGAATGGGTGAGCGACTGTGACTCTGGATGAGCGATGACGATGAGGACGTGCATTACGATTCCTTCCGTTGCCTTGAGGCGGGCGGTTGCCGACTATATACTTTTGGTAAGTAATGCTCGCAATCTACTAATGGTATATAGAGATGTCAACGTCTAACCGAAATCAGGCAGACCCCACCAGAAGGCAGCGGATGATCAGAGAGGATCGCCTCCGTCAGTTGCTCGATGTCGCGTGGAGATTGGTAAGGGAAAGGGGGTCCGATGCGCTCACCTTGGGTCGACTTGCCGAGCAAGCCGGGGTTACGAAGCCAGTTGTGTACGACCATTTTGCTACCAGAGCCGCACTGTTTGCGGCCTTGTACGAAGATTTTGATCAGCGCCAGACAGCCCGCATGGACATTGCGATAGCCGCCAGTGAAGCCACGCTCGACGGCGTAGCGAACGTCGTAGCATCATCCTATGTTGACTGCGTATTGCTTCAAGGCCATGAAATAGCGGGTGTTATTGCTGTGCTATCCAGCACACCAGAGCTTGAGAAAATCAAACGCGAATATGAGGCTAAGTTCCTTATCAAGTGCCGAACGTGGTTCTCGCCATTCCTGAAAGCAGGGGAACTGGGTTTGTCGAGTCTGCACGCAATTGTAGGGTGCGCTGAATCACTTTCGGCCGCCGCAGCGCGTGAAGAAATTTCTTCGGATGACGCCAAAAAGGAGCTGATGGCTGTGATTGTGGCAGTTGTTCAGAAAGCAGGGCGAGGAGGACTTGAAAAGTGACAGGCTACTTCTGGCCGGAACAGCCCGCCAGACAGACCGACCCAGGCTTACAGCAATTTCATCCTCACCAGTGAAACAAGTCACCAGACAATAGGCTTGTCGTCCCAGGCCCAAAAGGTCCCGCTGTCGGTCGGGCCATGCGCGCCTACCACCTCAATGATGCGCTCCGCCGAGAAAGCCGGTTCGAACAGTTGGCCTTCGGGTACGTTCGCCTGAAATGGCTGAGACAGCTCCGTATCGGTCGTGCCAGGGTGTATTGCCAGGACAGTAGAGGCCGGGTTGAGGCGTTTCAATTCGATACTGGCCGTGTGCAGCAACTGGTTGAGCGCTGCTTTGCTGGCTCTGTAGCTGTACCAGCCACCCAAGCGGTTATCGCCAATAGAGCCAACCCTCGCGGAGAGCGCAGCGAAAGTAGAGGGTTGTTTGCGCAATAGCGGGAGTAGGTGTTTGAGCAGCAGGATCGGTGCAAAGGTGTTGGTCGCGAAACTCGCTTGCAGGCTCGCAAGTGTCAGTTGTGCCAGGCCCTTTTCTGCTTTTGCGCCGTCCTGATGAAGGATGCCTAGCGTACTGATGACCAGGTGCAGATGATCGCATCCATCAAGCGTCTCGCTCACGAGTGCTTCGAGGGATTGTTCATTGCGCGCGTCGCAGTCGACGCGTTTGATGCGTTGGCCATATTGCTCTGCAAGCTTTTCCAGTTCTGTGGAGGTGCTGGCTTTTCGCGCCACCGCCCATACCTGAGCCACATCATCGCGAGCAAGCAACGCCGCGCACAGTGCCAGGCCGATACCTCGGCTGGCTCCGCATATCAGCACGTTAGCGTCGCTGTTCAGTTCCGGTATCAAACTCATAAGGCACCTTGAGAAGCATGGCTGAAGTGATTTTTTGACTTCGCGGCAAGACATTATGTTCAGGTGGACCGTTGCTTACCAATAGGGCGTTCAACGAAAAGGGTTTTATGCTGCTGCGTCGGCCATAAGCCACTCTAGAAAATTCATAACTGTATCCCGAGATATATGCTCAATCTTTCACAGTATAAAAAAATCAAATGAGAGAGAAATAAGCAGTCCTGGGTATATAGGCGCTGCCACTTGGCCCGGAAAACAGGGACGACGACATGAACATGATCGCTGATTACGGATTGACAAGGGTTATGATACTGAGCCTTTACGTCACTACTTCGACCGTCACCGAATGACGCCTGTGATACCGTTACGCGCCATTGCGCACAACCCCAAACCTGGCGTGCTTCGACTATTTGATCGGCCAAAGTATCGACAACGAAACATCATTGAACAGATACCTGAAGGCATCGGCATTCACTACGAAAACCTGGCTGGAAGCTTTGCCGCCATGGCCACGCTGGCCTGCAGTCTACGCTGCATGCAGCAATACTTATCGTACAAAAGCCAGCAACGTCAAGGATGGAGAGCAGAATTTTTTTGAGAAAATTATTCACACTCTTTTTTATTTTGTGCAAAGATACAAACATTAACGGATTAATCAATCACCCAATGGACATTGCAAACAATGACTCTGCTTGACGCTATCCAACGCGAAAACACTGGCTTTGAGACAACCCTAATTAAGGGCATCGAACCGATCCGGCAGTTCGTTCTGGCTATATCAATTTATCATCTGTTCGATGCAAAATTATTTTCCTTGCTGATTAAACACCCGGTTGCCTCGCTGGATGTGGCCTGTCATGAGCTCGGGATGGATAAAGAGAAACTACTTGGTTTATTCAGGTACCTGAAGAACGAAGGGATTCTTCTGGAAACAATAGACGGTTTCTCATTATCAAAAGAAGGGCACGCGCTGGCACCTTTCGAAGGCTGGTATGTGATGCTGGTCGGCGGCTATGCCACCACTTTTCTACAAATGGGCGAACGCCTTCAGGAGGGCGCTGGCTGGGCCACCCGCGACGCAACCAAGGTCGGCGTAGGTAGCTGTGGTATCAGCCACTTCGACGCGATCCCCTTGACCAGGTCTTTGATGGCCAAAGCTCCCGGTACATGCACAAAACTGCTGGACCTGGGTTGCGGAAACGGGCGATACCTCGCCGAATTCTGCAAGGCCCTTCCGCAGATACAGGCTTGGGGCGCCGAACCGGACCGCGGAGGCTTCGAGGAGGCTGTAGACCTGATCGAAAAAGAAGGTCTGTCGCATCGGGTTCACATCAGCCACAGCGGGGCAGTCGAATTCCTGGATTCGGATTTTAATTTCGAGCCCGATTTCATCGTGCTGGGTTTTGTGCTGCATGAGATCCTTGGCCAGGCCGGTCGACCGGCAGTGATCAACTTCCTGAAAAAGATTGTCCACCGTTTCCCCGCAATCAACCTGATCATTATCGAAGTCGACAACCAATTCGACAATGCCGGCGCAATGCGCCACGGCTTAGCGCTCGCTTATTACAACCCTTACTATCTGTTGCATTGCTTCACCAATCAATTGTTGGTGCAGGACGCTGATTGGCTGGATATTTTCGCCGAGGCTGGCTTGTCCCTGATCACCCGCGAGACGACGTCTGACCAGGTTGACTCGACCGGTCTGGAAATCGGCTATCTGCTGCGGAGGGCATGACCTTGGCATACAACAAACGCCACCAAATCGTCCGACCCGATAGTTGCCTGAGTATGCTTCAGCAGCGCCTGAAATACGCTCGTTCGGAGCTGCGAGATTCGGCTTGCTACTTCGTGGAGAATGTTCCGGTGTGGCCAGGTGCAGCGTCACCGACTCCGTTTGCCGCCAGCAACGACATCTTTCAATACGCTGACTGCAATGGCGCCCCACCCTTGATCAATACCCTCTGCGACCGCGATAACGCGCTGTACGGGCTCGATTTGTCAGGCGAGAATTTCCTCGTCACCAATGGCGGAATGCACGGCTTGTCACTCGTGTTTCGGCAGATCAAGCGCCGTAGCGCCGAGGCTGGCTCAGCGGTGTGCCTGGCTCCGGTATTCGGCGCCGTCCCCGCCCTGCTGGAAGCCACCGGCTACGACCTGATCTACTACCGGATGAGGGCTGCCTTCCCTACCGTCGAAGAGGTCCTGGCTGTATGCCGCGCAGACACCAACCTGGTGTACCTCAACTTTCCACATAATCCATTGGGTGGGATTTACTCAGACGCCTTTATGGAGGAGCTGGTGCCGAGTCTGGCCGAGCGCGGCATCTCGCTGGTGCTGGATATGGTGTACGACTCCTTCATCTTCGACGACCAGAAGATACGCTCACCATTCGCCTGCACAAGCGATCTTTCGTCACTCTACACCGTTAATTCAGTGTCTAAGAACTACGGCTCGCCTGGTTTGCGGATCGGCTGGGTAACCTCCTCGCCGGACAATGTCGAGGCAATGGCGGGGATGCTGGAGATTGAATGTGTCGCCGTCTGCTCGCCTGCGCAAACCAAGGCCGCGTCCTTGATCTCGATGGGAAACGCGCCGCTACACCAACAAGTGGTCAACAGCCGGGCCATTGTCCGAGAGTTCCTCGGCCGCCACCTGTCGAAGTATGCATCGCTGCCGCCAGCGGGCACCCAGGTGTTCGTCAACCTGCCAGTACACGACATCGAGGGTTTCGCCGATCAAATGCTGGGCGAGTACGGCTTGGTGCTGGCCACGGCGAGCAATTATTCAGGTGCCCAAGGTGCGCACATCCGTATCCCCACCGGCTACCCGGAATCGGTCACCCACAACGCCCTCGACCTGCTTCGCCAAGGCATCGAACGCTACGCCGATGCCTGAGTAAAAAAGCAAATACGGCCCGCATCCTGCGGGCCGAACCGTCGACGCATCGAAAACTTACTCAATGAATGTACATCTGTATCTTTCGTTTATCCTCACGAGCCTCATCGTTCTTGTCGTTCCAGGGCCAAGTTTTGCTTATGCAATCGCCGTCGGAATGCGCAGCTCCCGACAAGTGATCTTGCGCAACGCACTTGGCATGGCGCTCGGTGGGCTTACCATCACCATGGCGCTCGCGTTCGGAGTAGCCCAGCTCTTTGCAGCCTATCCGGCCGCATTCGTTGCTCTGAAGTTTATCGGGTGTACATACCTTGTCGCGCTGGGGATTCGCACATTCCTTACCCGCCCCGAGCCCAAACACGCGTGCAAAATAGAAACGTCAGCAACACCGCTTTTACAAGGGTTCATAGTCGAAACCGCGAATCCAAAGGCTATCCTGTTTTACGTTTCGCTCGTTCCTCAGTTCGCTGATCCGGAGCTCGGTCACATGGAAGCCCAATTGCTGATTCTTGGGGCCACCTTCGTTGCTCTACAGGTCACATGGGACATCGCTTTGATGCTTGGAGTACATCGGCTCGGAGCAATTGCAGGAGGCCTCATGTCCACGAAGTCCCAGCGAATCATTAATCGAATAAGCGGGACCACGTTTATCGTGCTGGGCCTGGCCTTGCTCACTCAGGAGCGACCCGTTAGCTGACCGGTAATGTGCTTCCTATAACACCCCGTAAGCGTGGCGTCAGTAACAGGGTCGGAGTCACGTTCGACTCTACGCGCTGTAAAGGAGCATTCCGATCAGGCTCGCACGCGAGTCTGTTTTTAACGCAGGCAGCCACTTATCGTAAGGAGCCTGGTGTGGTGCTTCTGAAACACCACACTGATGCATGCACGAATTCAGTGGAGCAACTATAGCCCTACCGCTTCGCCAACAACCGCGCCAACCCAGCCGTCACCACGACAGCCAGTAAAACGGCAGCCGCGATAGACAGAAGCGCGCCCCATTGCAATATGGAGTACCGGAGGGTCAGGTAGAAACTCACCACACCGACGGCGCCAATGGCATTGCCGCGGATTATCGCTGCCAGTTCATAACGCCCGCCTTGAACATGGACGAACACTGCAAGCGGCCAGGCGATCACCGGGATGGGCGCCAGCAGTCCACTGACCACCGGCCCGAGCCAGGTGGCGCTTGCGGTAATCGCCAGCAGCAGAAGCGTGGCCGTCAGCATGCGCATCGGAATGACCCAGCGCGGCAGTGCCACGTATGACGCTACGTCCGGCGGTGTCTGTTTCGAGGTGGCAACGATGATCAATGCAACCATCAGCAGCGTAAAAATGATCGACAGCGCCAGTAAGCCCGACAGGTTCATCAGAAAGGCCGTCGCGCCATACACCGCCAGAGCCAGGACGCATCCCGTCAGCGCTGAAACGCGTCGAGTGATCAGGAAATAAAACAGGTAAGTCGCCTGAATCGCCGCCAGCCCGGCCAATGCCCCAGGCACCGCCATCGAGGCGAATTGGGTGCCTTGCTCGAGGCTGAGAAACAGCATGACCAACGCCGAGGTCATCGGCAGGCCGGAAAGCAGCCCTGCCACGCCGGTACCCCAGCGCTTTGCCGCCAATGAAATGGCCAGCATGAGCGCGGGGGTGATGAGTAACTTGAGGTAGAAGGCCGTCATGCAGAAAACTTCACATCCGAAGGTGGGCTGAATGCTAAACCTTTTGGCGGTGGGTAACGATGCATGCAAGCTCGGAATGACGCCTAGTCTTTACCCAAGGACGGATTTTCAATGCCATAAGGACCAATCGAACATCAATAGCTACGCTTTGAAAGTATCCGATAAGAAACGCGGCATGTTGGTCGAGCGCAGAAGAGGGCTGGCGTCACAATTGCGTGTGCTAGGTGATTTCATCCAGAAAATGGAAATTGGCTGCTCATGGGATCTGAAAGATCAAGAGTCTATTGACAATGAACGCAAGCCATAATATAGCGATAGGCTATCGCTGGCGTTGTGTTTCTCACTGTCAAATTTTCACCTGATACGACGTTCCTCCCACCTGATAAGTCAGGCCATATCTACATCAAGCGCACCTAGATGTTGACGTAAACGCACGGTTCGATTCGGCGTCAGCACCTAACCATCGTCCGATACTGAAGCGATGGGTAATTTTTGTAAACGCCATTTTTTGAATACCCGATTGTTTGGTCAAGGACAGATCCATGAACGATAAGTGTGTAGTGATAGACCTTTCTGCCAACGAAGCAGGTGTGCTGGAGGACTCTGCGGAGCAACTGCAGCACGAGGCATATCAGAAATTGAGAGATGGGATCGAAAAGCAAATCTACAGCCTCGGCACGTTCTCCTACCGAGACATTAGAGATACGGACATAACCTACCCAAGAGTTCATAACGCAATTTTGATCGAAGGGAGTCGTGGGAGCGGGAAAACTACATTTCTACTAAAGTCATTGGAAAAGCTTAAGCGAGACGAAGAGCTGCAGCTAAGCGTCCTGCGGCTTATCGATCCAACCCTGATCGAAACTAAAGAAAATATTGTTGTTGTTATTCTTTCTGCTATTGAGACCGCTCTTGCCCAAGTCCAAGGTGACACTAGAGCATTGGATGATGCTCGAGAGGGACTAGCCGAGGGGCTAGGACTGCTGGATGGAATTGGAGCCAGTTCAGTCTACGGATCCGAATGGGAGGATGCAAAATGGGTTATGAGCCAAGGTTTGCGCAAAGCCTCGAAGGGACGAGATTTTGAGAAGAAGTTAGGCATATATATTGAGCATGCGCTGGACATGCTAAAAAAGAAAGCGTTCGTGCTGACTTTCGATGATGTAGATACAAACTTTTCTCATGGATATATCATTTTGGAAACAGTCAGAAAATATCTGACTCACCCACGATTAGCTATTATACTTTCAGGTGATATTGAGCTTTATGGGCGCTTGCTGAGAAAAAATATCTACCTGGCGTTTGGCAAACAGCTTCTAGAGCGCGATCCCATACTAATGGGCTTAAGTAATCAAAGAGTAGGTGACGCTGTACTGGAGCTCGAAGAACAATATCTTCTCAAGATTGCCCCACCTCAGAATCGAATTTCAATGGTGCCTTTGGGTGGCCTCAAACAATATTCCGAGGGAAAAATTGAGATCATTCTTGTAAGTGGCACTCTAAAATCAGCTACTAAGGTAGAAGTAAGAAGATGGGCGAACGAAAGTATTAGCGAGCTCATGCACGAGATACCTAACGTCTCTATTCACCCCTTCTTCAACATTGTCGCAATGGAGCCACTGCGGCTTGTTATCGGCTATATGCGGGCGCTTGACGCTAAAAATGAAAGAAGATACAGCGCGATATTCACTGCATTTTCGACTCGCTTACACGCTCAAGGAATTCCGGCCGACCTAATTTCTAAGGGAGATTTAGATAGCTCTTTACGAATAGTCCTTGAATGGATGAGCAAGCAAAAGGATGCACCTGACCTCGTAAGATTTGGTGTTTCCTCTGATGTAAGTCGAGCGATTGTCGTACATTGCTTAGCATTGTCGCTGGCCCAGAAGCTTAGAGGGCATGTGGGTAATGCTCTGAAAGCACTCTTAGGTCTAGCCTTGCCGCTGGCAATGATGCGGCGGCCCGTGTTACTGGACACAGGAGTAAGGAATTCACTTTTTCGTTTTCTCTGGAGTCAATCTACCGTAACCGCATCAGAATTGGCGGCACGATTGGGAGCTGTTGATCGGAGCAATGAAAGGGCCAACAAGTTGAGAGGGTCGTCGTTCGGTTCTGTAGGGCTAGCCAATCGGGTTGACTCCAAATCTATGCTGCATACCTGGTATTGCGTGAGCGAAGGTAAGCCACATGTAAAAAATGTAATAGATTCGAAGGCCCTATCTGAACACTCTAAAAGGTGGCTAAAATCATTTGGGTCTAATGCTCAAGATTTGCAGGTACGTAATGGAACTGGTTGGCTCTTCATTGATGACTTGATAGAAGTCCGCTGTGGAAGATTTGGAGAGGTGCTCAGACTTCCGGTTAGTAAGCGTTTTAATGAGCGCGGCGAAGTAATGCGGTCCATCTCGGCGCTTTCCTTGCTGGGTGTTATAGCAGATCTCTTAACCGCTGATTATATTGAAGAGCTGGACGCATTTGGTCAGTTTGACGTAATCCTACCATTTGAAGACATTGAAAAAGCCTCTATCACATCTGACAACGATACGGATGATGATGACGATCTAGACGAGTATGGTGATGAGCCCGATCCTAAAAATCAAAACTCTTACGAAATTTTCAAATCAAGCATGAGAGATTGGCATGTTTATGCACGAGGTCTTGAACTGAAAATGTCCCCCGCCCTATTAGGCCGAATCGCTTTGCGGCTTCATGACGACTTACTTAGCTTGGACGAGAAAGTAACGACTAAGTGGCGGAGTGGCGAGATTTTACATAGACAGATAATTTGCATACTACATGGTATTTTAGCGACTTCCTCATCGGTTCAGGGGAGGAAGGAAACCTCAAAAACTTCTGATCAAGCTTTTGTAGATCTTTTAAGAAGATTCTCTGATGAGGATATGCCAGTGCTAGCTGCCGTATTACTATCCTGTCCGCTTATATGGATTTTTTTAGACCCCGTAGGATTAGGTTGTAAGCATAAGCTTTTTGATGTCGCAGGCAAAGCACTAAAACGAATGGGGGTGAATGGTTACATTCCACACCCCTATCTCACCGGACTTAAAAATGAAACTATAGAAGTCTTAATCGGACCTACCCGCGGTAATTCTTACAATATTGAGATCGTGAGCTTCTATGAACTGCTGAACGTTGTGCCGCGTTATGCAGCTAAGTAATTCTAGCGTTTATCGCTCTACTGAGTCAGAACTCTTCCAGGCTTTGGAAATGGTTACGTATGCAAAGTCTGTATTTCTCAACGTCGATTTATTACGTTCAGCGGAGGATATTGTCCGTGATAGCCGCGATACTGATGTCGCTTGTTTTTACGAAGACGGACTAACAAAGGTACAGGCCGAGGATTGGCTAAAAAGTTTCAATCAGGGCCGCTTCATGCAGATGAGCCGCCTGAATCCTCTGGTGACGGATGACATACTAGAAAAGCGACTGTTAAGGACTGTCCGGGAGCTTTCGTTGGATGGAGCTCACGTTCAATTACCATCTTTGCTTCATCGGCTAGCAGAGACATTTCTGTGCGAAGGAAGCGATGGCTCCATCCGTGTTCGCACGCGTCTGTTGGAGCCTTGGCAAGCCCTTATTCTTGTTGTGCCGCCTTTACTGGTAACTTCAGCCTGGATCGCTAACCAGCTGAAATGGTCTGGTCATTGTCCGATCGACTATCAGGAACGAGAGTGCGCGATCTTTCGTTTTCAGCGTTGGCTTAGCGATTCAACCTTGCCAGTTGATGACGACCCGTTTCTCGACCATCTATGCAGGACTCAGGGATTAGATGAAATTCACATGCATCTAAATGGCACTACTGAGGCGGAAAAGGTATGGGGAGATGCTCTGATCAGTCCGCAGAAGGTAGTAGGGGCACTTACTTACAAAACGCTCAAGCGTGAATTTGGTCTGCATGTGGCTGTAGGCAATGGCGTTGATCGTCTATTGCGGCAAGAAGATTCACAACTTCAACCGACCAAATTGATGCTGCGTGTTGAAAATGCTGCGGTGCTCAAGGCTATGCTATTACGCTGCGCTGTTGAGGGTGCGGCGATGCCAGGCAAAAGGGAAAGAGTTACATCAGCGCAATGCCACCTCAGCAAGGCGCGGCAGATGTGCTTGCCACACTCTGCTCTACGCTTGGGAACAGTTGTGACCGAGGCTTGGCAACTGGTCACATTACTAACTAGCTTCAATAATCGCATTTTGTCAGAACGTCATGGTTATGCATTCTGGCATTATGCGCTAATCCGATCTCAGTTTTGCAGGCTGTTGGTGCAACAGGCCCAGCATAAAGGTTTTGATCAGTTTCAATATATAACTCTTAATGAATTGCGGGAAGTTACAGAACAGGATTATGCTGAACGCTTCCGACAGATTGAGCGCGGCCATCAGCAAGTCGTGGATTTTCTAGAAGGCCGCTTCGCCCCTAAAAATCATCCAGACAAGACAGCAGCGCTAATAGGAAATATTTTACGCGGCTATTTAAAATTCCTGAGTGAAGATGAAGGTAGTCAAATATCGTCCGAACAATGCTCTTCGAAATACAGCTCTTTGTCTGAACTGCTAGAGAGGGTACGGGAGCTTGAAAGGGGTCGATCTAACGTTCCTAAGTCAATCCGACGCTTACGGCTAGGGCTGGTACCTCACTTCATTAAGCAGACCACTTACAGTGAGCGAGACTCTTTTTTTTCAAACAGTCGTGTGCGTCCTTTTTGCCGCGATGTTCGACTACGCTGTGAGACCGACCATAGTGCACGGGCGCTGATAACATTACTCCAACGCACACAAGGCCTAGAAAGGCTAATTCGTGGAATTGATGCTGCTAGCAATGAGAGACATGCTGGGCCCGAAGTGTTCGCCCCCGTTTTTCGGCGGATGCGTACCGCTGGCGTTCGCCGATTCACATATCACGTAGGAGAGGATTTTTCGCATTTAGCGTCTGGCTTGCGTGCTATTAGCGAGGCGGTGATGTATCTCGGCCTAGATGCAGGATGCCGGATTGGTCATGGTACCGCCGCGGGTATTAGCCCTAAAAAGTGGTGGGATTCAGTGCAGGGTTACGTGGTTTTGCCACTGGAAGAGCGCCTTGATGATCTTGTATTCGCTTGGGATACCTTGGTCAATGCAGGGATTCCCATAGACAGCATAACTAAGATTGAAGCCGAGATCCGTTCGCTGACTATGAGGATCTGGCAAAACCCGACTCTCACTCCAGATGTTCTAGCCACGGCTTGGAAACTACGCGCTTTAGATCCTCTGGTAAGGGATACAGGCAGCAGTGACGTAGACCCGAACCGTCGAGCTGAAGCGATGCGTTATGCAGAAGCTCGTGATCGGCATCCAGAAGCTCATGCCCAGTTTTTGCTAAGGCATGGCGTAGGCGCAACAATGAAGCAGCTGCAGCGGTGCCAAGAAGAAATCGTAGTGTTCAGGAAGGATGATGTTCTAAGCCCCAAGGTATTACGAGGCTTGCAGCAGGCAGTCCTCAAACGTCTCGCCGACTGCACTATAGCCATTGAGACTCTTCCCACTAGTAACGTACGAATCAGTATTCATGAGGGCTACAACGAGCATCATGCAGTTAATTGGCTGGGGTTGGGTAAACATTCGACGGAAAGCTCTGTCGCGATAGTAATGGGCTCTGATGATCCCGGTATATTTGCAACAGGTTTACGCCAGGAATATGCACACCTCCTAAGAGTACTTCGAGGCCGCGCTAAGAATCTTGGCAACCCCTTGCAAGCGGAAGCATTGGTACAGCGAGTGTGTACTAATGCGAAAAGATTTCGTTTTTGATTGCCTATGAAACAATGGTAGCTTACCAACGATAAATGTAAACTAAAATTCCTAATATTTTTTTGACAGCGCCATCCTTACAAGGATGGCGCTGGTTAAAAAGTTGGATAATCTAATTCTGGTACTTATGATTATATCTGTTTCACCACGGGTCTATGGAACCGCAATGTGCTCGCTGCTCGACTATAGGTTGTGAATTGCAGAATCAGGGTCATCGCTTCGATAATCATTGGCACCAAGCCGCTTGGGCCGGTTTGGAGGCGGCTCCATAGGTACTCCAAACGTAGTTGACACATGACCTAACTTGCAGCTAACGCTATCCGCGTATTTAAAATTTTCATGTCCGTCACTGTAGTGATCTAATGATTCCGGACACCCATTTAGGCGAGAATATCGCCAGCTAGAGGTGTCTGATGACCAAACAACGCCGTACCTTCGCTGCTGAATTCAAACGCGAGGCCGCAGGCCTCGTGCTCGATCAAGGATATAGCCATATCGAAGTCTCACGCTCGCTTGGGGTGGTCGAGTCAGCGCTGCGCCGCTGGGTGAGCCAGCTCCAGCAGGAGCGCAATGGCGTAACGCCTCAGAGCAAAGCCCTGACGCCAGAGCAGCAGAAAATCCAGGAACTGGAAGCCCGGATCGCCCGTCTTGAGCGGGAGAAATCTATTTTAAAAAAGGCTACCGCGCTCTTGATGTCGGAAGAACACGAGCGCATGCGCTGATTGATCAGCTCTGTGCCCATGAGTCGATCGAGTTGCTTTGCAAAGTGTTCGAGATACCTCGCTCGTGCTCATACGACCATTGCCTGCTACGCCGAGCCCCAAACTCTGAGCGGGTTCGTCTATGCAGCCGGGTCAATGAACTGTTCTGGCAAAGTCGAGGCGCTGCCGGCAGCCGCAGTATCGTTTCGATGATGCAGGAGGATGGCGAGCAAATCGGTCGGTTCAAGGTGCGTGGCCTGATGCGGGACTTGGGATCAATCAGCAAGCAACCAGGCTCGCATGTTTATAAAAAAGCAACAGTGGAGCGGCCTGACATTCCGAATATTTTGAATCGAGAGTTTGATGTACCCGCGCCCAATCAGGTCTGTTGTCGCGACATCACCTACATCTGGGCGCAAGGAAAATGGCATTACCTGGCGGTGGTTATGGATCTTTAATGCGCGTCGGATTGTAGGGTGGGCGTTTTTGAACAAGCGATACGGACTCGGTGATCAAGGCGCTGGACATGACCTATGAGTAACGCGGAAAGCCCCAGGGCCTTCTGTTTCACTCGGATTAGGACGCTCAATATGGAAGTCGACAATATCGCCAACGATTTTGGCGATATCGTATACGCCCGAGCATGAGTCGCCGAGGTAATTGCTACGACAACTCGCCGATGGAGCGTGTATTGCGCAGCTTGAAAACTGAGTGGATACCGACCGTGGTCTACATGACAGCCCAAGAGGCTCAGCGGGATATCAGTCATTACCTGATGCATCGTTACAACTGGATTCGGCCACACCAGTTCAATGGTGGACTGGCGCCCGCTCAGTACGAGAAAAACCTTAACGTCGTGTCCGGGACCAGCTGACCACTACAGTCCCCTGCGCGGGATATGAACACACATCCCGATGGAGAACCACTGATGAAGGGCAGTAGGGTTATGAAAGGCTGCATCTTCATTTTTAAGTAATTGATTTATATAGATTTTATTGGTAGCTCACATTATCGTAGCGTTGGAATATGAAGTTACATCTACGAGCGGTGTAACAGATTCGCGATGTCTCGAGGCCATACACGATGCCTTAGGATGGTTACAGAGGATACAGTGATGATTTCTTATGCTGCAATCACAGGTAGAGCGTGGCATTCTAGTGGCCACTAACCCACATAGCGCAGGGATGGTCATGCAGACCTGGACAAAGCGCGAGCACGGAATGGAAGGCTGGATATAGTGACTGACCCCTTAGAGCATGCGCCCCTCACCCTTAGATTTGCGCATAATGTGATTGAGCATTTAGGCCTAAAGCTATATCAGAATAAGCCTACGAATGTGTTAGCCGAGCTTGTTTCCAATTCTTGGGATGCAATGGCTAAAAATGTTTTTGTTGATTTGTTAACCGATGACCTAGGTATACCCGAAGCGATCAGTGTGTTTGATGATGGCGTGGGAATGAGCAAAGCGTTATTGATCAGCAATTATTTGGTAGTGGGAAGACCGAAGCCAAGACCAGAAGATATCAAGAAAGTTGAGTCTCGTTATCCGATGGGTCGCAAAGGTATTGGGAAGCTAGCCCCGTTCGGAGTCGCACGTATTGTCCATGTTGTTACAGTCTACAAAGGGTCTACAATGTGGCTCAGGTTCGATTACAACATGATGCTGCAGTCGGAAAATGAAGACGTCTCAGCTACAGCAATATACGCCCCGAGAATCGTGGCAGATCAAGTTCCATTAGCGGAATTAAAGAATAACGAATTTCCGGAGATGGAAAAAACGCTTACCCGATTTGTAAAGGCAATAGAAGCCACTAACTCTGGAACTTTGATTTTTTCTACAGAGCTAACTTCAAAACGCTCTATCCCAGTCAGCCAGCTGCGAGAGTCTATCGGTAGGCGTTTTACCGTTACTCTCACCAGGCCTGATTTTAAGGTTCATATCAATGGAGAGGTTCTTGGAGAAAGCGACGCTTTTCCTGAGTGGGAGTTGCGCATACCGTCAGAAGGTATGTTAGAGCAGTCCCTGACCACACTCCAAGGCGAGAGAAAGATAAAATATTGGGTAGGTTTTGTAAAGTCAGCAACATGGTCACAAGAAGAAGCGGGGGTAGGTGTCTATGCTCACGGAAAAATTGGCCAAGACAGACCTTTCTTTTTCGGTGTAAAAGGTCGTGAGATTTTTTCTCGATATATGTACGCCGTTGTCGAGGCTGACTGGATAGATGAGCTGCAGCAAGACACCATTTCGACAGATCGTACTAGCGTTAACTGGGAGGATCCTGACTTAGAGTCCCTTCATGAATGGGGAGCAAAATCAGTTTTGTCTTGGATTAAGGATTACGAGAAAAAGCGTAAAGAAATTTCCGACAAGGAAGATCAAGAGTTAATTAATCGTGTAATTGAGAAGTCGCCTAGCATCAAATTGCGCGCATCAGAAAAAACTCATCTCGCCTCGTTGATTAGCGATGTCTCTCCACGTCTAGGTAAGGATCAGGAGGCCAAAGTCCGATTGATTGAGGCCGCAGCCAAAGCTTGGGTTCATGAACCAGCTCGCAAGCTCATTAAAGAGCTGTGGAAAGAAGTAACTGCGTTTGAACCAGATGGATTTGTGGGATCGATTAACAGGCTAAACGATGAGCTAGTTCCAGAAAGTCTATCGCTGGCTGTAGCGTTCTCTTTGCGGGTTTTTGCATTAACACAACTCCATGGACATATTCTAAAAGGTCAAGAAACACAGCTTCAACAGTTAATCGAAAGCTTTCCTTGGATTTTACATACGAAATACGAGAAGTACGTTTATCGTAAAGCGTTAGCAACCATTGTTAAAGAAGAGGCGCACCTTATTGAAAAGCGCAATCCTTTTCCTACAATGCCGGCCGATAGAACGCTTCCCGACTTCGTATTCTTTGGAACTCCGGAGGATAAAGAAATATTGATTGTGGAGCTGAAGGGGCCGGGGGATGTTGCGGAAAATGAAGAATACCAACAGTTGCATTCATACGTTTTGTATTTATCCTCACGATTTCAAACAGCTAATGTAAGTGGGCTTTTGGTAGCAGGTTCGCATGCTCCTTATTTGTCAAAATATTCATCTCAGGTGATTGGTTTTGAAACGTGGGATAATGTCTTGCTTCGATCGCGGCGTGGACATATGGATTTGCTTAGTGCTCTATTAGTCGGAACGGACCCGTACGGCGATGACTCCAGAATACAACAGGTTTGTGAGCTGGGGGGGCAAGCTGTGCAAGATTTCTTGACTCAAATGAGTGATAGAGAACCGCTGCTGCGCGACTTGGTTACCAAGCTCAAGCCTGTGCCGGGTACACCTAAGTAACTTAAAGTCTAATAGCTGCGCAAATAAAAAATCCGCGCAGCTAGATTTTTTAGAGAACTTAAGGATTACATTCAAGAGCTTCGGGAGTAGAAGCTTTAATTTTTTCTTTAATCAGCTTTGGAGCGAGGTTTAGATTGAAGTAGGTTCTAGGGTCTTTCCGCCCGTCTTTACGAGCAGCTGCGGCCAATTTATCCCAGCCCTTTTTAACGCGTTCATCACTTTGCGCCATCGGTGCAATTTCCCATTTTCTCAAGAAAATGCTCCGCAGTACTTGTCCGTGCATTTTCGTGAAAGCTGGAGGGACCGCCTCACCAATCATTTCACGGACATTCGAATGTCCATATTTGCTAAGGGTGTTCCCCCATTTGAAATCAGAAGGAAAAGTTTGTAAAAGAGCGCATTCTATAGGGCTAAGTAGGCGATTCTGTGTCGGATGAATTGTGTAGTCGCTGCCAATATGGCCGCTTGCAGTCGTCACAGTTGCTGCTGGGCGTTCGGCGTGCATTCGTCTATAGCTACTTTTGAATCCCCTCACGAAGCGATAGGTTCCTTGGTCCATGACGATAGGTCGCAATAGAGGGGATCTGCAAATTGGGCATTCAATCGAGTCGGCGCTCACGTTGACGGGGCCGCAATCAAGACATTTTTCATTTTCCCATGCACTTTTACCTGATGATTTAGGTATTGCTGATACCATCGCATATATTCGATCATTCCAAACAGGAACGGAATGAAATCCCGCGTACTCCGCAGCGGTTGCTGAAGTCGGTGTAGCTGCATCTAATTCTGGCAAGCCAAAGCTATCAAGTGCTTGCATAATTGTTACAGGCCTACTATTACCGACATCTAAGGCATGTGTAGCTCTCGGAAAAGGAGTGCGCCCGATTTTTAACATATCTTTCAGGCCGGGTAAGTCTTTGCGAACTAGCGTGAGAAACGCTCGATTACGAGATTGCGGAACACCAAAGTCGCATAAATCAGTAATAATCGGAAAGGCGACATAGTTTTCAGCAAGCGTGCTGATTAGATAATTCGCAGCAGAGACAGGCTCTTTATCCTCCGGGTGGTGCACTTTACGTGAAAAGAAAGCTGGTACGTTTTCTACAACCAGAATTCCAGGCTGTAGCTCTAGGGCGACTTTCGCAACAATGGTAACAAGGAGGTTGCGCTCGTCTTTTGAGCCAGCCTCGGGATCGTCATGGCTTCCCTTTCCTGAGCGTGCTGAACTCATCCCTTGGCACGGCGGACAGGCGCATAGGAGAGCAGGACGAATTTTTCCAGCCCTAGATCGATACTTCTTTATCACGGCTGGCCAAGTAGCTCTCAGATCCCCAGCTACTCCTTCCGCGCCTTCATGATTTAATAAGCAAACCTCTAGTCTTCGCGGATCGAGCTCGGCCATTACTTCAAATTCAAAACCTGCTTTCCGATAGCCAACATCGCCGGCTCCGCAGTTAGAGAATAAACTTACTGCTCGCAACTTCTTCATATCGTATTGCCTTGTCTTTTTTCTTCGCCTAGCTCGTAGACATCCAAAAATTGCTCATGGACTTTTTTCGCGCGACTAAGAAAATCTCGCCATGTTACGCGCTTCAATCTTCCACTTTTCTCAAAACTTTGATAGGCGTGCTTGTTTGCGCTTTTTCTTAGGTTTTCGCCATCTGCTACCAAGTCAATTCGCCACTCTCTATAAAACTCAGCTACTGTGATTTTGTTTTCATCAAAAAATTTTTCGAATGCGTCGTGATAATTTATAAGCCGCTCAAAATCGCCGTCATCCAGTGTATGTGACGACTTTTTTATTTCGACAATATGCAAGAGTCCGTCGATAGTAACTAGAGTGAAGTCTGGACGCTTGTCTTCGTGCCCGATAGCTAAACTTATCTCAGTTCCATGTTGTTTTTTCCAAAATGCTTCAAATGCATGTTTGAAATTTTTTAAACTTTGATTTTTTGTAACTACGGTCCATGATGGCTCGATAAGCCAAGGAGCTTTGGCAATAAGAGCCTGAAATTGATACTCATTCATAGATTCATCGATGATACGCTCTAAGTCCTTTATAACTCGCACACGTTGAGCTGCTATCTGCGCGTATGACGCAAGCTCTGCAATTTGAGCCTTATTAAATATGTCTAGCATTTGACCCAATGAGGCTTCACCTTTGATCGCCTGATTGGTGAATTCATGGAAAGCCTCCATTAGTGCCTGATGTGGCGCGACAGATAGAATAATCTGAGACAGATCGTCAACATAAATCTCATCGTTAAGTTCGTCTTCAGCTGCAAAACCGCCAAACTTTTTTGCAAGCTCAATCGCCACACGCGTAACCTCTCTATCTCCAAAGCGCTCTTTAGCTTTGCTTTCAATTCCGGATTTTTTAAGAAATTCATCTCTAATCCGAATTCGACGAGGCTCTCGAGAGGTGCGGGCTATTTCTTTGATAAGCTCGGCACCCCACTTACGAAGCAGCTGTCCATAGTCAGAATCCCATAGTATATCTTGACGGTCGGTTCGAACCAGATCCTCCCCTTGGTCAAGGTCGAGCCACTCTGCTTCCACCTGCCCTACCAGATATGAGCGCATTGCAAATTCACCAGTGAAACCCGCCGGTTGATTAAAATCACGAGTTACCCCCGCAATTTTTCCCCGGGCGTAGATTCTCACACCCATCATTTCTTCGTTTTTATATGCTTCTTTGGCCATTCCCAGCCAACCTTTCACTGCAAGCATGGTGCCGTCATCGGCGATAACTGGCCTACTAGATACATCTACACGAGTACCTGGCAGAAGAGGAATATCTAATGGGTCTACCGTAAACGGCTCATCTTCTGGTTTGTTTTTATCAACGATTACAATTTTGAAGTCTGGCTTGGCAAAGGTAAATCTCACAGATAACTGTCGCAGGAAAGTTTTTTGATCTGGTACACGCTTAGCTAAAAAGGACGTCATCCGAATTCGCGTGCCGGACTTAGGACTCCATTTTCGATCCTGGTCGCCAATCTCCAAGGGTACGGCGTCATCTTCATCTGTGACAATTTTGTCGAAATCCATGTGGAAATGGGATATGGCGTATCCATTGGAGGTCTTTTCCCCACCCGCTGACCACACTTCAATTTTTCTGCAAATTCCGAAGGGTGCTAATTTTCCTATACCCTTTCGCCCCATTACAGGACGTTTCTTCTGCCTTGATTTGCCTCCATCCTGGCCAAGCCGAGTTCTCCGGTCGGCGCCAACCCTTAGAAAAAAATTGCTCGCTTCCTCTGGTGACATCCCATGGCCGTCATCCTCTACATCTATCACATGTCCGAGATCAGCAAGCACGCCGCCGGATTGCGATGCTAGCTGGATGTTTAGCGGGAGGCGGACGGTGACCGCTTCGGCGTCTGCGTCATATCCGTTTGCAATGAGCTCAGCTACTACCGCACTTGCCTTGTCGTAGAGCTTTACACCCAATTTGTCGACCGTCAGCCTAGATATCCTTAGGCGATAAGGTGGGTCTTGAGAGAGGGTGGATTGATCAGGGGAGAGGACTTTTGACTGGTCAGAGGTCGGCATCGGCAATTCCTTCTGGTGGCGGCTATTTCCCGGGCCGCATCCTTAGACAGGAATCAGCTTAATCCAATAATTATTGCATGGTAGGAAGAAAATTCTCAAAAAATGCCGACAGAGAGCCTTGAGCTTCGGTTCTTGCATTTTTCCCTGGGGGCGACCGGGCTGAGGCTTGCCCATCACTGATATAAAAACTAGCTTAACTACATAGAGATTGGGGAGTTAAGGCTCAGTTATGCCGATTTGGCTTGAGGTGGTTTGACATTGTCACGGGCAATATCGATATTTTTTGCTTTATTGCAGTGGCCTAACGCCGTTGAGCGTCTTTAAAACTCAACGCTCCTTTTTCAATCTGGTCTACGACCAATAACATAAAGGCCAGCGTGCGATCGCGCTGGCTGCGCCTTTTGCCCGAATCCATTGAGTCCTCCTGAGGAGAGGTCAGAAGGTATAAACCTTATTCAGGACGGGACACTAAAAACAAAAAACCCGCACAAGGCGGGCTTTCGGAGTTCTTTGTAGACTGTCAACGACACATCCAGACTGCAAAATATGGTGCACCAGGCGGGATTCGAACCCACGACCCCTGCCTTCGGAGGGCAGTACTCTATCCAGCTGAGCTACTGGTGCGACGCGGGCGCCATGATACTCACATGGGTACGGGGCGTCCAGTTGCGGGCGGTGTGCGACACAAATCATCCGCCTTCGATCCCCCCACACCCAGCTCCACCCACAAAGGAACAGCCCACCGCTACCGGCACAACCACCAGCTGGTGCATGATGCTCCCCATACCACTCCGTCAGTTCGTTCCCACCGAGGGCCTCTTATCAATCAGTTCAAAAGCATCGAGCGCAGCCCGTGCCGCGTTCTTATTACCGGGGCCAGTATCGCGGGGTGTGCCGCGGCCTGGTGGCTGACGCAGCGCGATTGCGATGTCACGGTTGTCGAGCAGGCGCCTGCCTTTCGCGATGGCGGGCAGAATGTGGATGTGCGGGGTGCGGCTCGGGAGGTCTTGCGCCTGATGGGGCTTGAGCAGGCGGTGAAGGATCTCAATACCGGCGAGACGGGGCTTGCGTGGGTCGATGAGGATAACCGCACGGCGGCGCGCATCGATCTGGCCGGTCTGGACGGGGACGGCCCGACGGCTGAGCTTGAGGTGTTGCGCGGTGATCTTGCGCGTCTGCTGTATGAGGCGTCGTCTGCTGATGCGTTCTATCGCTTTGGTGATCGCATCGTCTCGGTCGAGCACGATGCGGAGGGCGTGTCGGTTACGTTCGAGGGCTGTGGCGAGGAGCGTTTTGATCTGTTGATCATTGCCGAGGGTGTCGGCTCGCGTACGCGGGAGCTGGTGTTCCCCGGAGAGAATCAGCCGCGCCGGATGGATTTGGCGTGCGCGTTCTTTACCGTGCCTCGTGCGCCGACCGATAGCCAGACCGCGCGCTGGTATAGCGCGGTGGGCGGTCGCAGTGCGGGTGTTCGTCCGGACAATCGCGGTACAACGCGTGCGTTCTTTAATGTGCAGGGCCGAAGCCACCTGACGGTCGGCAATAGCGTTGCCGAGCAGAAGGCGTTTCTTCGCGCGTCGTTTGCGGGCGCGGGCTGGGAGGTGCCTCGTCTGCTGGAGGGGATGGAGGCTGCGGAGGATTTCTGGTTCGATGACTTGCGTCAGGTGAAGATCGATCGCTGGTCGAATGGCCCGGTGGTACTGCTGGGCGATGCGGCGTGGTGTGTCACGCCGCTGGGTGGAGTCGGCGCTTCGTTGTCGCTGATTGGCGCGTATGTGCTGGCGGGCGAACTCACCAAGACCGATACCATTGCCGAGGCGCTTGCCTCGTACGAATATGTCCTGCGCCCTGTGGTGAAAAAGTCGCAGAGCGTGCCGAAACTCGTGCCGCGTCTGGTCCATCCTCGCACTCAGACCGGGGTGAAGATCCTGCGCGCCGTGCAGCGGCTGGTGGCAACGCCCTTTATCAGCAAGCGTGCTGCCAGGGCGCTGACCCCGGCGGTGCAGTCTTTCACGCTTCCGGATTATCGATAGCGCTACAGGCGTGGGTTAATGCCTGCGCCACAGGGAGAATAAAAAATGGAATCGCTACAACAGTGGCTCAGCTTCGCGATGATCGCCTTGTTCGTTACGCTCACGCCGGGGCCGGCGGTGATCATGGCGCTGTCGAATTCAATCACCCACGGGCCGGCGAGGGCGATGGTTGGTTCGCTCGGCAACGCCTTGGGGTTGATCGTGGTTGCCACGGCGGTAACGGCCGGGCTGGGCGCAGTCCTGGTAGCGTCCGCCAGTGCCTTTCTGGTGCTGAAAATCGCGGGCGCGGGGTATCTGGTTTATCTGGGGATCAAGCAGTGGCGTAGCGCGCGCAGTGCATTTGATGCGTTGGCCAACGTGCCCAAGGCGGTGTCCACAGGCAGCCTGTTTATCAAAGGCATCTCGGTAGCGCTGACCAACCCCAAGGCGATTCTGTTTTTCATCGCGTTTCTGCCGCAATTCATCCAGCCCGGCACCTTACAGGTGGAGCAGACGGGCGTGTTGATCGTGACCTTCGCCGGCTGCTCTGTGGTTGCTCACATCTTTTATGTGCTGCTGGCACAGACGCTCAAGCGTCACCTCAATTCGGCCCGCAGGCGCCAGAACGTCAATCGGGTGTTTGGCGCGTCGTTCATTGGTCTGGGGTTGAGCCTGTTCACATTGAAGGGCAGGGCAGTCTGATCACGTTGCGGTTGCAAGATGCCTCTGCGTCGCGGCTCGACGCTGATCAGAAAACCACACACCGCCCTGCGCCCGTTCTTTTTTTCGAACGGGCTATTGTCCTTTCCCCCCGCAATGCCTAGGATTCGTTTGAGATTTCAAACGCTCTTGTTCGGTCTTCCTGCCTTCATGCGTTGCGCAGCGCTGGAACCCGATGGAATGTTTTCCTGACGATGGCTTCCAAATGGGGTGCATCGATATCAATTGTTCGCGTCGCCTCTCGGGCGATGCTGTTTAGGAGGCCGACATGCAGCTCAAAGATTCCACACTGTTCCGCCAGCAAGCCTACATCAACGGCCAATGGCTGGACGCGGACGGTGGTCAGTCGATCAAGGTCAACAACCCGGCCAACAATGAAATCCTCGGCACTGTGCCAAAAATGGGCGCAGCCGAGACGCGTCGGGCGATTGAGGCGGCTGACAAGGCGCTGCCGGCCTGGCGTGCGCTGACTGCCAAGGAGCGTGGCAACAAGCTGCGCCGCTGGTTCGAGCTGATGATCGAGAACCAGGACGATCTGGGTCTGCTGATGACGCTGGAGCAGGGCAAGCCGCTGGCCGAAGCCAAGGGCGAGATCACCTATGCGGCGTCGTTCATCGAGTGGTTCGCCGAAGAAGCCAAGCGTGTCTATGGCGACGTGATTCCTGGTCACCAGCCGGACAAGCGCCTGATCGTGCTCAAGCAGCCGATTGGTGTGACGGCGGCGATCACCCCGTGGAACTTCCCGGCGGCGATGATCACCCGCAAGGCCGGTCCGGCACTGGCGGCGGGTTGCACCATGGTGCTCAAGCCTGCGTCGCAAACGCCGTTCTCGGCACTGGCACTGGCTGAACTGGCCGAGCGTGCGGGTATCCCGGCTGGCGTGTTCAGCGTGGTGACCGGCAGCGCAGGCGATATCGGTGCCGAGCTGACCGGTAACCCGATCGTGCGCAAACTGTCCTTCACCGGCTCGACCGACATTGGTCGCCAGCTGATGGCCGAGTGCGCCAAGGACATCAAGAAGGTGTCCCTGGAGCTGGGCGGTAACGCGCCTTTCATCGTGTTCGACGATGCCGACCTCGACAAGGCGGTCGAAGGCGCGATGATCTCCAAGTACCGCAACAACGGCCAGACCTGCGTGTGCGCCAACCGCATCTACGTGCAGGACGCGGTGTATGACGCGTTCGCCGAGAAGCTCAAGGCGGCGGTCGGCAAGCTGAAGATCGGTAACGGCCTGGAAGAAGGCGTCACCACCGGCCCGTTGATCGACGACAAGGCGGTGGCCAAGGTCAAGGAGCACATCGCCGACGCCGTCAGCAAGGGCGCAACCGTGCTGACCGGTGGCAACAGCCTGGAAGGCTCGTTCTTCGAGCCGACCATTCTGGTCAACGTGTCTAAAGATGCCGCCGTGGCGCGGGAAGAAACCTTTGGTCCGCTGGCCCCGCTGTTCCGCTTCAAGGACGAGGCCGAAGTGATTGCGATGGCCAACGACACCGAGTTCGGTCTGGCGTCGTACTTCTACGCGCAGAACATGAGCCGCGTGTTCCGTGTCGCCGAGGCGCTGGAATATGGCATGGTGGGTATCAACACCGGCCTGATCTCCAACGAACTGGCACCGTTCGGCGGTATCAAGTCGTCCGGCCTGGGCCGTGAAGGCTCCAAGTACGGCATCGAAGATTATCTGGAAATCAAATACCTCTGCCTGTCGGTCTGACCGACACTTGGGTATTGCAGCCGATGGCGCGCGAGAGCGACGTGTCATCGGCTTTTGTTGCACCGCAGTTTCCTGGTGGCCTGAAGGCTGCAGCAGTCGATCATCGTATGCTGCCGCAGTTGATCCGGTCCGCTTGATCCTTGATCCTTGACCCACGCCGACCGATGAGCGGCGAATGAGGAATACATGAGCAAGACTAACGAATCCCTGATGCAACGCCGCCATGCAGCCGTCCCGCGTGGCGTTGGTCAGATCCACCCGATCTTCGCTGCTTCGGCGAAGAACGCGACCGTTACCGACGTGGAAGGTCGTGAGTTCATCGACTTCGCTGGCGGTATTGCAGTGCTGAACACCGGCCACCTGCACCCGAAGATCATCGCCGCCGTGCAAGAGCAGCTGACCAAGCTGAGCCACACCTGCTTCCAGGTACTGGCCTACGAGCCTTACGTCGAGCTGAGCGAAAAAATCAACGCCAAGGTGCTAGGCGATTTCGATAAGAAAACCCTGCTGGTGACCACCGGTTCCGAAGCGGTGGAAAACGCCGTGAAGATCGCCCGTGCTGCGACCGGTCGTGCGGGCGTTATCGCCTTCACCGGCGCTTACCACGGCCGCACCATGATGACCCTGGGCCTGACCGGCAAGGTCGTGCCGTACTCGGCCGGCATGGGCCTGATGCCCGGCGGTATCTTCCGCGCGCTGTACCCGTGCGAACTGCATGGCGTGAGCGTGGATGATTCCATCGCCAGCATCGAGCGCATCTTCAAGAACGACGCCGAGCCCAAAGACATCGCTGCGATCATCATCGAACCGGTACAGGGCGAGGGTGGTTTCTATGTGGCGCCGAAGGCCTTCATGCTGCGTCTGCGCGAGCTGTGCGACAAGCACGGCATTCTGCTGATCGCTGACGAAGTGCAGACCGGCGCTGGCCGTACCGGCACGTTCTTCGCGATGGAGCAGATGGGCGTTGCGGCTGACCTGACTACTTTCGCCAAGTCCATCGCAGGCGGCTTCCCGCTGGCGGGCGTGTGCGGCAAGGCTGAATACATGGACGCCATCGCACCTGGCGGTCTGGGCGGCACGTATGCCGGTAGCCCGGTGGCCTGCGCTGCGGCACTGGCGGTGCTGGACATCTTCGAAGAAGAGCACTTGCTGGAGCGCTGCAAGGCGGTTGGCGAGCAGTTGGTGACCTCGCTCAAGGCGATGCAGGCCAAGTACCCGGTTATCGGTGAAGTGCGTGCGCTCGGTGCGATGATCGCTGTCGAGCTGTTCGAAGACGGCGACTCGCACAAGCCTAACGCCGCTGCAGTGGCTCAGGTGGTTGCCAAGGCGCGTGACAAGGGTCTGATTCTGTTGTCCTGCGGTACTTACGGCAACGTGTTGCGCGTGCTGGTGCCGTTGACCGCCGAAGACGAATTGCTCAAACGCGGCCTGGCCATTCTTGACGAATGCTTTGCTGAAATCGCGTAAAAAGTGTGAAGTCATGAATTGATTAATTTATGACCAAACAGACAAAAAAAGCCCGTTTCGACGGGTTTTTTTTGCTTTGGAGCGGGGTATTTCGCTGTTTTGGGTATATCCGGACGTTTGCATTGGCTAAGGTGGTCGCATTGACATCGGAGAGTCATGATGACCGCTGTAGTTTTGCCCGCCGTTCCTCGCGTACTGATAGCCGAGTCTGATCCGTGGGTTCGTGAGACGCTCAGCGACCTGGTGCTGGGCGTGCGTGCGGATATCGAGCTGGAGATGTGCACCGATGGCAAACAGGCCGTCGAGTGGATGAAAAAACACCTGCCGGATCTGATCATCGCCGCCCGCGAACTGCCGGGGATCGATGGCCTGAGCCTGCTGCGGGGCGTGCGCAATCTGCGTCGTCAGCCCGCCATCCCGTTCATTCTGATCAGTAATCGCAATGACAGCGCCAGCGTGCGTGAAGTCGTGCCGCTGGCACCGACTGCCTACCTGACCAAACCGCTGAACACCGAAGGGCTGCGCCAGCGTCTTGAAGGCCTGCTGCTGGAACGCAGCGCCCCGGTTGCGGGTGCGGTGCCCGCGCTGACGCCGGGTCTGACCCTGACCAAGTTTCTCGACAAACGCCGCGACATAGCCGATGGCGCGCCGCTGTTCGTCGATGTCGCCACGGCGGTGACGCTCAGCCAGACCGCCAGCGGCATCGACGCCGCCCTGCTGGAGCAGGAACTGCGCAATGATCCGCACATCACCGCCGTACTGATCGCCGCCGCCAATACGGCGGCGCAGCATCTGGGCAAGCCGATTCAGACCATAGGCGGGGCGCTGGCCATTCTCGGGCCAGTGCAGGGCGCCAATATCGCGTCCGGTCTGGGCAAAAAGCGTATGGCGGTGCTGACCAACGACGCGTTGCTGGCCAAGGCCCATGAGCTGTGGACCCTGTCGCAGCGCACGGCTGATTACGCGCGCATCCTGGGCGGCATGCTGGAGCTGGATACGGAGCGCTGTTTTAGCGCCGGACTGCTGCAGTCGCTGGGCGATCTGGCGGTATTGGGTTGTCTGCAGGAGTGGCTACTGGCTGGCGGCCAACTGGATGAGCAGGTGATCGGGCAGTCTCTGGAGCAATACTCCGCGGCCTTCGGTTCTGCTCTGCGCACCCGCTGGCGTTTGCCGCTGGAACTGCGTGAGCTGATCGCTGCGGTGTATCAGTACAATACCGGCATCTACACACGCGAAGTGCTGGCAATGAACCTGGCGGGGCAGATGGCGCGCCTGGGCGAGGAAGAAAGTGTCACCACGCTGATCAAAACCAAGTCGGCCAAGCTGTTGAAGCTCAGCGTCGGTGACTTGCAGCGCCTGCGCAAGAAGCTGACAGGGGTGACGGATCCGAGTTTGCTGAGGCCGCTGTCTAGCGAGCCTGATGCTGCTGTTCAAGCGGCAGAAGAGGAAGACGAGCCCGACTTACTGGACCTGGCACCTGAGGCATCTGCTGAAGAGCCTGCTGCGATCGAGGATACGGCAGACGCTGTTCAGGGTTCACCCGAAAAGTAAAAACCCCACTGACGCCTTCGCGAGCAAGGTACCGCGCACTCCCGTAGGAGCGAACTTGTTCGCGAAGGTGGTATTCCTGACGCAGAAAATCCATCGACTGCACCGGACTCTTCGCGGACAAGTCCGCTCCTACAAGGCACCGCGCACTCCCGTAGGAGCGAACTTATTCGCGAAGGCGGTATTCCTGACGCAGAAAATCCATCGACTGCACCGGACTTTTCGCGGACAAGTCCGCTCCTACAGGGCACCGCGTACTCCCGTAGGAGCGAACTTGTTCGCGAAGGCTACATTCCTGACGCAGAAAATCCATCGACTGCACCGGACTCTTCGCGGACAAGTCCGCTCCTACAAGGCACCGCGCACTCCCGTAGGAGCGAACTTATTCGCGAAGGCGGTATTCCTGACGCAGAAAATCCATCGACTGCACCGGACTTTTCGCGGACAAGTCCGCTCCTACAGGGCACCGCGTACTCCCGTAGGAGCGAACTTGTTCGCGAAGGCTACATTCCTGACGCAGAAAATCCATCGACTGCACCGGACTCTTCGCGGACAAGTCCGCTCCTACAAGGCCCCGCGTACTCCTGTAGGAGCGAACTTGTTCGCGAAGGCTATATTCCTGACGCAGAAAATCCATCGACTGTACCGGCCTCTTCGCGGACAAGTCCGCTCCTACAAGGCCCCGCGTACTCCTGTAGGAGCGAACTTGTTCGCGAAGGCTATATTCCAAACGCAGCCAATGCATTGAATGTACCGGACTCTTCGCGGACAAGTCCGCTCCTACAAGGCGCCGCGTACTCCCGTAGGAGCGAACTTGTTCGCGAAGGCTATATCCCAAACGCAGCCAATGCATTGAATGTACCGCCCTCTTCGCGGACAAGTCCGCTCCTACAGGGCACCGCGCACTCCCGTAGGTGAACTTGTTCGCGAAGGCGGTATTCCTGACGCAGAAAATCCATCGACTTTACCGGCCTCTTCGCGGACAAGTCCGCTCCTACAAGGCACCGCGTACTCCCGTAGGAGCGAACTTGTTCGCGAAGGCGGTATTCCTGACGCAGAAAATCCATCGACTGCACCGCCCTCTTCGCGGACAAGTCCGCTCCTACAGGGCACCGCGTACTCCCGTAGGAGCGAACTTGTTCGCGAAGGCGGTATTCCTGACGCAGAAAATCCATCGACTTTACCGGCCTCTTCGCGGACAAGTCCGCTCCTACAAGGCACCGCGTACTCCCGTAGGAGCGAACTTGTTCGCGAAGGCGGTATTCCTGACGCAGAAAATCCATCGACTGCACCGCCCTCTTCGCGGACAAGTCCGCTCCTACAGGGCACCGCGTACTCCCGTAGGAGCGAACTTGTTCGCGAAGGCGGTATTCCTGACGCAGAAAATCCATCGACTTTACCGGCCTCTTCGCGGACAAGTCCGCTCCTACAGGGCACCGCAGACTCCCGTAGGAGCGAACTTGTTCGCGAAGGCGGTATTCCTGACGCAGAAAATCCATCGACTTTACCGGCCTCTTCGCGGACAAGTCCGCTCCTACAGGGCACCGCGTACTCCCGTAGGAGCGAACTTGTTCGCGAAGGCTACATTCCTGACGCAGAAAATCCATCGACTGTACCGGCCTCTTCGCGGACAAGTCCGCTCCTACAGGGCACCGCAGACTCCCACAGGTGTATGTACTCCAACTGAAGGGGCAGCAGTACGCCTTGTTCGCGAAGGGGCCAATCGTGCTTTCTACATTCGGGAAAGCATTTCAGACCAGTACGATCTGATTCTTGCCCTGGCGTTTGGCCTGATACATCGCGGCGTCGGCGCGGCCGTAGAGGGTTTCGAGGCTTGGGTCGTCCGGGCCCAGATTGGTCAGGCCCTGACTGGCAGTGATGCTGAAGGTGGTGCCAGCGGACTGGAAGTTCTGACGCTGGATCTCGCGTTGCAGGCGCTCGGCGATCTGCATCGCCATGTCCGGCGCACAGCCGGGGAATACCGCAGCGAACTCTTCGCCACCGATACGCCCGAACAAGTCACCCCGCCTCAATGCCGAACGACCGCTTTCGGCGATGCGTTGCAGCACGGTATCGCCTTCCTGATGGCCGTAGGTGTCGTTCACCAGCTTGAAGTCATCGATATCCAGCAGCAGAAACGCCAGCGGCGTGCCATTGAGGCGAGCCAGTTCGAACTCGCGCTGGGCGCATTCGAAAAAGTGCCGGCGGTTGCTGCTCTGGGTCAGCACATCGGTGGTCGCCAGGCGTTGCAGCTCATTCTCGAGCTGCTTCTTCTCGGTGATGTCTTCGGCGATGCCCACCACGATCAGACGCTGGCTGGCGTCGGCGCGATGGCTGACGAAGCATTTGTCGCTGAGCCAGCGCACTTCGCCGTCCGCACGAATGATCCGGTACTCGCGATCCTCGATCGAGCCTTTCTCGATGACCTCGTTGAGGCTGCGCTCGGCGTAGTTCAGGTCATCGGGGTAGATGCTGTCGCGCCACTCACTGTAGTCAGCCAGCAGCAGGCCCGCCGAACGACCGAAGATGCGCTCGTAGGCCGGGCTGACATAGATCATGTGCTGGGTTTCCCAGTCGAACGCCCACAAAACAGCGTTCACACTCACCAGCAACGAGCTGAACAATTGTTCACGCTCGCTCAGGCGTGCGACTTCTGCCTGAGCGTGCATCAGGGCTAACAGGGTTTCTGCGGCTGCGGGCATATCAGTGATCGGTGTGCCGGGTAGGGAGGTGGGAGGCTGCTTTTCCATAAGAACCATCTCAAGCGTTTACGGCCAGTGAGGCGCCCTGTCCCGATTGGCGGGAAAGTTGATGAGATAGAGGGGGAGGGGATAAGTTCCGGGACCGGCGCGCCAGGGGAAGGCGCGCCGATCAACGGTTCAAGCGTGGGCGGGGCGTAGCGAGTAGGTTTTCAGCTGGTCGGCAAACTCGCGCAACGAGTGAATACCACTGGCTTCGGCCTCGTGAATCCACTCTTTCATGGCCGAGAGCATGTCGTGACCGTTGCTGCTGGTCTTGACCCAGATCTGCTGCAAGGCCAGGCGTTTTTCGTAGATCACCTTCAGCGCATGGCTGTGTTCCAGCATGGTCTGGATACGCAGGTGATGCTTGTCATCGAGCAGGCTGGTCTCACGCGACAGCAGGCGCTTGGCGCGGCGGAACTGATGACGCACCGATTCGTCGGCCTTGGCCAGTTCCTGGGCAACCAGCGGCGCGATCACCAGCTTGCGGTACTGCGCCATGATCTGGAAACGGTTGTTGAGAATCGCCATCGCGGTGTCCATGTCCATGTGGCCCTTGCCTTCGACCCGATGGGCAATAGGCGCGACCCGCTGGACCTTGGCCAGACGCAGGAAGCTGAAGACCTTGATCCACGCCCAGCCCATGTCGAATTCCCAGGGTTTGACCGACAGCTTGGCCGAGTTGGGATAGGTGTGGTGATTGTTGTGCAGCTCTTCGCCGCCGATCACGATGCCCCACGGCACCAGATTGGTGGCCGCATCACGGCATTCGAAGTTGCGATAGCCGACCGCATGACCCAGACCGTTGACCACGCCGGCAGCCCAGAAGGGAATCCACATCATCTGCACGGCCCAGACCGTGATACCGAGGACACCGAACAGCGCCACATCGATCACCGCCATCAGGGCAATGCCCAGCAGCTTGTAGCGCGAATACAGATTGCGCTCGATCCAGTCTTCCGGGCAGTTCTTGCCGTAGATACGCAGGGTGTCCTGGTTCTGCGCTTCCTCGCGGTACAGCTCGGCGCCCTTGCGCAGCACGGTGGACAGACCCTTGACGACCGGGCTGTGCGGGTCATCGACAGTTTCGCATTTTGCGTGGTGTTTGCGGTGGATGGCTGTCCACTCGCGAGTATTCTGGGCAGTGGTCAGCCACAGCCAGAAGCGGAAGAAGTGTTTCAGACCCGCGTTGAGCTCAAGTGAGCGGTGGGCTGAATAGCGGTGCAGATAGACCGTGACGCCAATGATCGTTACATGGGTCATGACCAGCGTGACCGCTATTAACTGCCAGACGGAAAGGTCGAGCAAACCGTTGTACAACATAGGCTGTTTGGCCCTCGTAGAAAACCTGTGAAGAAAAAAGTCGCAACAGCATTATCACTGACATTGCTCAGAAAACCAGTCACCCTTGCACATAAGCGTCGCAGGATGTTTCTTGCTTTATAATCCAGACCTTTCTCAAGGCCCGCTTTTTTATGTCCGATTATTCCCGTAACGCGCTGCGAACCGCCGTTCTGTATGGGCTACTGTCGATTCTGTGGTTCGCGACAGGCAGCGCCCTGCTGTCTTTTTTCGTCAAGGATCCGGCTCGACTGGCCGTCGGACAACAGATGATCGGTTACGGCTGGGCGTTGCTCAGTACCGTCATGATCTTTATTGCACGTGACAGATTGAAGGCCATCGTCGGCGGCGAAGCGCAGTTCGAGCGTCAACAGCAGGACTATGACCGGCTGCTGCTGGCGGCGGTGGTGTTCGACAGCACGCGTGAGGGCGTACTGGTCAGTGATGCCGAAGGGCGCATTGTCCATGTAAATCGTGCGTTTGTGGACATCACCGGCTATCAGGCCGACGAGGTGCTGGGCTTCAACCCCAGCAAGTTCAAGTCCGGTCGTCATGGCCCCGAGTTTTATCGGCAGATGTACCACTCGCTGCAGAGTGCCGGGCAGTGGAGCGGCGAGATCTGGAACCGACGCAAAAGCGGCGAGATCTATCCGCAGTGGCAAACCATCCGCAGCATCAAGGGTGAGGACGGGCAGCCCAGGCATTTTGTCGCGGTGTTTTCCGACATCACGGCCATCAAGCGCTCCGAGCAGGAGTTGGCGCAACTGGCCCATTACGATGCGCTGACCGAGTTGCCCAATCGTCTGCTGCTGACCGACCGGATCAGCCAGGCGCTGACCTCGGCGCGCTCCAGCAGGCGCGGCTGTGCGCTGCTGGTGGTCGACCTGGACAACTTCAGAAACATCAACGACAGCCTTGGCCATAACATCGGCGACGAAGTGCTCAAGGCGGCTGCCGAACGTCTCAATGCGCTGGCCGACAGCGGCATGACGGTCTCGCGGCTGGGCGGTGACGAATTCGCGCTGCTGGTCAAAAACTGTACACACATGGTGCATGCCGCAGCGCTCGCGCAGCAGGTGATCAATGCCTTCAAAGCGCCATACCCGATTGCCGGGCACCAGTTGTTCGTCACTGCCAGTATCGGTATCAGCCTGTTTCCCGGTGATGCGCTGACCGCCGAGCAGTTGTTGCGCAATGCCGATTCGGCGCTGTTCAAGGCCAAGACCGATGGCCGCGAAGGGTTTGCGCTGTACACCGAAGAGCTGACCGCCCAAGCCCAGCAACGGGTGCAACTGGCCAGCGAGTTGCGTCAGGCGATCGAGCAGGACGAATTGCGGGTGTTCTACCAACCGGTTTACGACCTGGTGACCGGGCGTATCTGCGCGGTCGAAGCGCTGGTGCGCTGGCAGCACCCGACCCGTGGCATGGTGTCGCCTGGCGACTTCATCCCGATTGCCGAGCAGAACGGGCTCATCGCCGATATCGATGCCTGGGTATTGAACACCGCCTGTCGGCAGATGCAGGCCTGGCTGGCAGAAGGCGTCTCGATTGCGTCCGTCGCGGTCAATGTGTCCAGCCGTCTGTTCAGTCGTGGTGATGTCGATCGGCAAGTGGCTGAGGTCTTGAACGAGACCGGCCTTGATCCGGCATTTCTTGAGCTGGAAGTCACCGAAAGTGCCGTCATGGAGGACCCTGAACAGGCCATCGAGCAACTGCATCGTCTGCGTGAACTGGGCCTGAGCCTGGCTATCGATGATTTCGGCACAGGCTACTCATCGCTGCTGCGGCTCAAGAGCATGCCGGTGCAGAAGCTCAAGATCGACCAGGGTTTCGTGGCCGGACTGCCGGGCGATGTGGATGACATCGCGATCGTCCGGGCGGTCATCGCGCTGGCTTCGAGCCTGGGCATGCGTGTACTGGCCGAGGGGATCGAGCACGCCAATCAGGCTTCATTTCTGTTAAGCAACGGTTGCGAGCTGGGCCAGGGCTACTGGTTTGCCCGGCCCATGGCGGCACAATCGATTGATTGGACGCACGCGCCCGCGTTCAACTAGTTCAGCCCTCTCTGACAACGCTCGTCCGGGTGTGCAATGCACCCTGACAGACTCACGCCGCCCTAAAGTCTTTTTGGTTATATCTGCATTCTTAAATAGTCTTTTTAAGAATATCCGCACCTCACTATTATTGCCTCACCGCCATACGCCATCGCCCCCAGTCGCGAAGGCTGGCCTCTCACTTCTCAAGGAATAAGACAATGAGTGCATCTCTACGTAGTGTTGACGGTCAGGACGAAGCAGCCATTCTGCGTGAAATTCAGAGTGCATTGCGTGACCTGCGTTTTGGTGCCGTCGAAATCACCGTGCACAACGCACAGGTGGTGCAGATCGAGCGCAAGGAAAAGTTTCGTTTGCAGAACCCTGCCAAGCAGAACTGAAGCGGCAATCACCCGACTGGTCAACCGGAGGGTTTCATCCTGACTCCTGATACCCCCCTGAAAAAAAGCAGCGCGCCCGTGCGGATGCCGTTCTGACGCGCCAAGAAGAAATCAAAAAAGCCAACACACCGTATTTCCAGGAGCTTCAATCTATGTCCATTCGCCGTTTTGCGCTGGCGGCTCTCGCCAGTGCTGTTTTCGCAGGTTCGGCTGTTGCCAAGGATTACGAACTGCTCAACGTGTCCTACGATCCGACCCGCGAGCTGTATCAGGACTACAACGCAGAATTCGTCAATTTCTGGAAAAAATCCCACCCGGACGACAAGGTCGAGATCAAGCAATCTCACGGCGGCTCGGGCAAGCAGGCGCGTGGCGTGATCGACGGCCTGCGTGCCGACGTGGTGACCCTGGCACTGGCCGGTGACATCGACGAAATCGCCAGGCTCGGCAAGACCCTGCCTGAAAACTGGCAGACCCGCCTGCCGGACGCGAGCACGCCGTACACCTCGACCATCGTGTTTCTGGTGCGCAAGGGCAACCCGAAAGGCATCAAGGACTGGGGCGACCTGACCAAGGAAGGCGTCTCGGTGATCACCCCCAACCCGAAAACCTCGGGCGGTGCACGCTGGAACTTCCTGGCCGCCTGGGCCTACGGCCTGAAGGCGGGCGGCGGTGACGAAGCCAAGGCCAAGGAATACGTACAGACGCTGTTCAAGCACGTGCCGATCCTGGACACCGGCGCACGCGGTTCGACTATCACCTTCGTCAACAACGGTCAGGGTGACGTGCTGCTGGCGTGGGAAAACGAAGCGTTTCTGGCGTTGAAAGAAGACGGCGGCAAGGACAAGTTCGATATCGTCGTACCGTCGCTGTCGATCCTTGCCGAACCTCCGGTCGCCGTGGTCGACAAGAACGCCGAGCGGAAAGGCAACAGCGAAATCGCGACTGAATACCTCAAGCACCTGTACAGCAAGGAAGGTCAGGAAATCGCCGCGAAAAACTTCTATCGTCCACGTGATGCCGAAGTGGCCGCCAAGTACGAGAAGCAATTCCCGAAACTCGATCTGGTGACTATCGACAAAGACTTTGGTGGCTGGAAAACTGCGCAGCCGAAGTTTTTCAATGACGGCGGCGTGTTCGATCAGATTTATCAGGCGCAATAAGCCGAATGAGGATGCCGCACCAGCGGCATCACAGGTTTGGCCAAACAGCCCGGATTAACCTCCGGGCTTCGTGCAAGTGAAACCAGGGACTTTTATGTCGCGTCGTATCTCCCCCGTCATACCCGGCTTCGGGCTGACGCTGGGCTACACCTTGGTGTACCTCAGTCTGATTGTGCTAATACCGCTGGCCGCCATGTTCGTACATGCCGCGCAGCTCACCTGGGATCAGTTCTGGACCATCATCACGGCCCCTCGCGTGATCGCGGCACTCAAGCTGAGTTTCGGCACCGCCTTTTACGCAGCCCTCATCAACGGGGTGATCGGCACACTGCTGGCCTGGGTGCTGGTGCGCTACACCTTCCCCGGGCGCAAGGTCATCGATGCGATGATCGATCTGCCATTCGCCCTGCCGACCGCCGTGGCCGGTATCGCCCTGACCGCGCTGTACGCGCCCAACGGCTGGGTCGGCCAGTTCGCGGCTGATCTGGGTTTCAAGATCGCCTACACCCCGTTGGGCATCACCCTGGCGCTGACCTTCGTCACCCTGCCGTTCGTGGTGCGCACCGTGCAGCCTGTGCTGGCCGACATCCCCCGCGAAGTCGAAGAGGCCGCCGCCTGCCTGGGCGCGCGTCCGCTGCAGGTGTTTCGCCACATCCTCGTCCCGGCGTTGCTGCCTGCCTGGCTGACCGGCTTCGCCCTGGCGTTTGCCCGTGGCGTGGGCGAGTACGGTTCGGTGATTTTCATCGCCGGCAACATGCCGATGAAAACCGAGATCCTGCCGCTGCTGATCATGGTCAAGCTCGACCAGTACGACTACACCGGCGCAACCGCTATCGGCGTGATGATGCTGGTGGTGTCCTTCATTCTGCTGCTGCTGATCAACCTGCTGCAGCGGCGCATTGAAACCCCATCCTGAGGAGGCGCAGAACATGTCTTATTCATCTGTTTCAGCCGCCGCCTCTGCCAACGCCGCCCGTCGTGGCAGCGCGGTGTCGCGACGCATCCTGATCGGCCTGTGCTGGCTGGTGTTCGTCCTGTTTCTGGGCCTGCCGCTGTTCATCGTGGTGTCCCAGGGCCTGAAAAACGGTCTGGGCGCGTTCTTTACCGCGATCCTCGAGCCGGACGCGCTGTCGGCGCTGAAGCTGACGGTCATAGCGGTATTGATCTCGGTGCCGCTAAACCTGGTATTCGGCGTCAGCGCCGCATGGTGCGTGAGCAAATACTCGTTCCGCGGCAAGAGCATTCTGGTCACGCTGATCGACCTGCCGTTCTCGGTGTCGCCGGTCATCGCCGGTCTGGTCTACGTGCTGATGTTCGGTGCACAGGGGCTGTTCGGGCCGTGGCTGCAGGATCACGACATCCAGATCGTCTTTGCCCTGCCGGGCATCGTGCTGGCGACCATCTTCGTCACCGTGCCCTTCGTTGCCCGTGAGCTGATCCCGCTGATGCAGGAGCAGGGCACTCAGGAAGAAGAAGCCGCACGGCTGCTGGGCGCCAATGGCTGGCAGATGTTCTGGCACGTCACGGTGCCGAACATCAAATGGGGCCTGATCTACGGCGTGGTGCTGTGTACGGCGCGGGCGATGGGTGAGTTTGGCGCGGTGTCGGTGGTGTCCGGGCACATTCGCGGCGTCACCAACACCCTGCCGCTGCACGTCGAAATCCTCTACAACGAATACAACCACGTTGCCGCCTTTGCCGTGGCGAGCCTGTTGCTGATCCTGGCGCTGTTCATCCTGCTGCTCAAGCAGTGGAGCGAATCGCGCATTAACCGTCTGCGCCATAACGCGGCGGAGGAATAATCATGTCGATCGAAGTCCGTAACGTCAGCAAGAACTTCAATGCCTTCAAGGCCCTGAACAACATCAGTCTGGACATCCAGAGTGGCGAGCTGGTGGCTTTGCTGGGCCCGTCAGGCTGTGGCAAGACCACCCTGCTGCGCATCATTGCCGGCCTGGAAACCCCGGATGACGGCAGCATCGTGTTCCATGGCGAAGATGTGTCCGGCCACGACGTGCGTGATCGCAACGTCGGGTTCGTGTTCCAGCATTACGCGCTGTTCCGCCACATGACGGTGTTCGACAACGTCGCGTTCGGCCTGCGCATGAAGCCCAAGCGCGAGCGCCCGAACGAAACGCGCATCGCCGAGAAGGTCCATGAGCTGCTGAACATGGTGCAGCTGGACTGGCTGGCCGACCGTTATCCGGAGCAACTGTCGGGTGGACAGCGCCAGCGAATCGCCCTGGCCCGCGCCCTGGCGGTCGAGCCCAAGGTGCTGCTGCTGGACGAGCCGTTCGGCGCGCTGGACGCCAAGGTCCGCAAGGAGCTGCGTCGCTGGCTGGCGCGCCTGCACGAAGACATCAACCTGACCTCGGTGTTCGTGACTCACGATCAGGAAGAGGCCATGGAAGTGGCTGACCGCATCGTGGTGATGAACAAGGGCGTGATCGAACAGATCGGCTCGCCGGGCGAGGTCTACGAGAACCCGTCCAACGACTTCGTCTACCACTTCCTCGGCGACTCCAATCGCCTGAGCCTGGGCGCGGAAGGTCACCTGCTGTTCCGTCCGCATGAGGTGTCGCTGTCCCGCCAGGAAATCGAAGACCACCACGCCGCCGAAGTCCGCGACATCCGCCCACTGGGCGCGACGACGCGGGTCACGTTGAAAGTGGAAGGGCAGGATGAGCTGATCGAGGCCGAAGTGGTGAAAGACCACGACAGCCTGGTGGGCCTGGCGAAGGGCGAGACGCTGTTCTTCAAACCGAAGGTCTGGCAGAAGCTTTAAGCCCAGCCCCCGGCTATCGTTCCCATGCTCCGCGTGGGCACGGTAGTCGTCTCACGGTTTTTATCGTTCCCATGCTCCGCGTGGGAACGCCTTTCCGGACGCTCTGCGTCCGATCTTGAGTGCGCGGTGTCAGCACGGGCATGTGACGCAGAGCGTCACGAACTGCATGCCAACGCGGAGCATTGGCACGATAGTCACGCCCTCCGGGCAGAAGCCTTATCGTTCCCATGCTCCGTGGACTGCCCCCCGAAAGTTGGACAATTTTAGCTCGCCGCCTGAGCCCTGTATTTTACGGGGCTCAAGCCGTTTAGCTTCAGCTTGATGCGGTCATGGTTGTAGTAGCGGATGTACTCATCCAGACCTGCCTTCAGCTCTTCTATGCTTTCAAATCGTTTCAAATAGAAAAACTCGGACTTCAGCGTACCAAAGAAGCTTTCCATTGCGGCATTGTCCAGGCAATTTCCCTTACGAGACATGCTTTGCTTTACACCCTTTACCGCCAGTTTCTGACGGTACTGCGCGTGTTGATACTGCCAGCCCTGATCCGAGTGCATCACAAGCTTCGGCTCGTCCTGCAACTGCTGGAGAGCCTTGTCCAGCATATTGGTGACCAGCTCAAAGCACGGCCTGGTAGACACTTCGTACGCCACGATCTCACCGTTGTACAGGTCCATCACGGGCGAGAGATACAGCTTTCGATTGGCCACTTTAAACTCGGTCACATCGGTCACCCATTTCTGGTTCGGGCGTTGCGCCGTGAACTTGCGCTCCAGCAAATTCGGCGCAATTTTCCCGACGGTGCCCTTATAGGAGCGGTACTTCTTGGGTCGCACAACTGATCTCAGGCCCAGTTCAGCCATCAATCGCTCCACAACCTTCTTGTTGACCAACGTGCCTGAGTTGCGAATGACCGCCGTGATACGCCGAGCCCCATAAAGACCTCTCTCCTCGTGATAAACACGCTCTATCTCCTGCTTCAGAGCTGCATCTGGATCGGGTCTGGATTGCACCTGAGCCTGATAGTAAAACGTGCTGCGCGCCAGGCCCGCCAGCGTCAGAAGGGCGCACATCGGAAACCGGTTCCTCAGTTGTTTGACGATCAGGGCTTTTTCTTTTGCCGTCGTTGCTGCTCCTTCAACTCTTCCAACTTTTTTAGGTAAGCGTTCTCCATGCGCAGGTATTCAAGCTCGGCCATTAACTGGTCGCGTGTCTTGTGCGTATCGTCAGCGGTTACGGGTTCGGTGGGATAAGGCTTCTTGGGCATGGCAGCAGGCTTTCTTCTTGTGGGAACACGCGGGGCTAGACCGTTACTGTAATGCTGCTGTTCCCAAATGACTATTTGGCCAGGATCACCAATACCAAAATGCGCTGCGGTCTGGCGAAGCGACAGCCCGTGCTCGCGCTTGTGCTCAAGCACTGAGCGTTTGAAGACTTTACTGTACCGAAGACCAGGCTTGCGATGGCCTGTGTGCCCATGGCTCTTGTAATTGGCGACCCAGCGTCGAAGCAGGCTGAAATCGATCGAGAACTGACTGGCCACCTTACGAAAGCCGATGTTGCCTTCAAGGTACGCTTTGACGACGGTGAGCTTGAATTGCTCTGAATACTTGGCCATTTGAACACCCCCATTAGGTCGGATTGGTGTCCAACTTCTTGGGGGCAGTCCACCGCGTGGGAATGCCTTTCCGGACGCTCTGCGTCCTCGGGCTGTTATCGCACGGACAACGCCAGCATGAACGCGGCGACGATGCCGCATACAGCGAACAGTTGCTGCAGGCGTGGGCCGGCGAGGTAGCGGGCGACTTGTCTGCCGATGATCAGACCGATGACTGCACCCAACGCGAACGGCGCGCCAACTGCCCAATGCATAACACCACTCAACGAAGCGGTAATGACGCTGCCGGTCGAGACCAGGGCGATCACCGCCAGTGACGTCGCCACGACACTTTTCATGTCCAGATCGCTGTAGCGGGTCAGCGCCGGAATGATCACGAACCCGCCGCCCACTCCCAACAACCCGGACAGCAACCCGGAGCCCACGCCGGTCAGCGTCAGTGCGCGCAGGCAGGGCATGGTCCAGCGCAGGCGGCCCTGCAGCGGGTTGAGCACGCAGGGCAGTATTTCCGCACGCGGCGCCGGCTTTCCGTGGCGCAATTCGCGGCTGGCCCTGATGAACATGCGTCCACAGGCGTACAGCAGCACGACCGAAAAGACCAAAGCCAGCGGCGTATTGGGCAGTCGATGAGCGAGCCACAGGCCCAGAGGCGCAATCAGCACACCAATGGACGCGATGTACCCGGCCGCGCGATAGCGAACGATGCCCTGACGCAGCCCCAGTACCGCACCGATCCCCGCCGCCAGCCCGACGGCCAACAGACCGACCGGCGCGGCTTCGACAATCGACAGGCCAAGGCCGAAGACCAGCAGCGGCACAGCGAGAATGCCGCCGCCTGCGCCGGTCAGCGCCAGTACCATGCCGATGACGGTCCCCAGGCCAACGCCCAGCAACTGATGCTCATCCATGCCGGGTGTCAGCCTTTTGCGGTTTGGCCAGCCACTCACGGCCTTTGAGCATGCCATGCCAGTACAGCGCGGGCAGCACTCGCGCTTTCAGCCACCAGGCCAGTCGGGTTGGCTGGCGACCGTCCAGCAGCCAGCGCGGAAAGCTCGGCGCGACCTTGCCGCCATAGGTGAATTCGGCCAGCACGATGCGGCCTTTCTCGACCGTCAGCGGGCACGAGCCGTAACCGTCATACACCGCGGACTCACTCCGACGACCCAGCGCGACCAATACGTTGTTGGCCACCACCGGTGCCTGCTTGCGTGCCGCTGCGGCGGTCTTGGCGTTGCTGGTATTGGTGGCATCGCCCAGGCCATGCACATTGGCGAACTGGCGGTGCTTCAGCGTGGCGGGGTCGACGTCCACCCAGCCCGCAGCATCGGCCAGCGGGCTGCTGCGGATGAAGTCCGGGGCAATCTGCGGCGGCACTACGTGCAACATTTCGAAGCTTTGCTCGACGGTCTCGCTGCTGCCATCGGCTTGCGTGCGGATGAAGGTCGCGCGTTTGCCAGGCCCGTCGACGGCGACCAGCCGATGGCTGAACTTGAGGTCAATGGCGTAGCGCTCGACGTACTTCATCAGCGCCGGCACATAGTCGGCGACACCGAACAGCACGCCACCGGCGTTATAGAACTGCGTATTGATCTGCGCGAGACGGCCGCTTTTCAACCAATGATCGCAGGACAGGTACATGGCCTTCTGCGGCGCACCGGCGCACTTGATCGGCATGGGCGGCTGGGTGAACAGCGCGCGGCCCTGTTGCAGGTTCTGCACCAGCTTCCAGGTATAGGGCGCCAGGTCATAGCGATAGTTGGAGGTCACGCCATTGGCCCCGAGCGTTTCCACCAGCCCGTCGATAGCCGACCAGTCCAGCTTCAGGCCGGGGCAGACCACCAGTTGCTGATAGCCGAGCACGCGGCCGTCGGCCAGCGTCAGCGTATTGTGCTGCGGCTCGAAGGTCGACACCGCAGCCTTGATCCACTGCACGCCTTCGGGAATCAGCGAGGCCATGCTGCGCGCCGTCGACTGCGGCGTGAAGATCCCCGCACCGACCATGGTCCAGCCGGGCTGGTAATAATGGGTATCGGCGGGGTCGACCAGGGTGATCTGAAGGGTGGCGTCGCGGGCGAGCAGGCTTGCGGCAGTGGCGATACCGGCAGCACCGGCACCGACGATCAGGATCTGACAGGTAGTTGTCGAAGCATTCATCACAGGGTTTCCCAAGGCGGGCAGCGGTCAAAGGGCATTGAGCGGGATCTTCAGGTAGACGACGCCGTTGTCTTCCGGCTCGGGAAAGTGGCCGCAGCGCATGTTGACCTGCACCGCAGGCAGCATCAGCACCGGCATGTCCAGCGTCGCGTCACGGGCTTCGCGCATGCCGACGAACGCGTCTTCATCCACCCCGTCGTGCACATGGATATTGCTGGCGCGCTGTTCGGCAACCGTGGTCATGTATTTCAGCTCACGGCCATTGGGCAGGTAGTCGTGGCACATGAACAGCAGGGTTTCCGGCGGCAGCGCCAGCAGCTTCTTGATCGAGCGATACAGCGTGCGCGCATCGGCACCCGGGAAGTCGCACCGAGCGGTGCCGTAATCGGGCATGAACAGCGTATCGCCGACAAACGCGACCGTGGCGTCACCGACTTGCACCAGGTAACTCATGCACGCTGGCGTGTGCCCGGGCGTGTGCATGGCCTTGACCTCAAGCGCGCCGAGGGCGAACGAGGCGTTGTCTTCCAGCAGCACATCGAACTGACTGCCATTGCGGGCAAAGTCAGGCGGCGCGTTGAACAGCGTGCCGAAGGTTTCCTGCACCGCAGTGATATGGCTGCCGATGACAATTTGCCCACCGAGCCGCTGTTTCAGATACGGCGCTGCCGAGAGGTGATCGGCGTGCACATGGGTTTCGAAAATCCACTGCACCGAGGCGCCCAGCGCCTGCGCCCGTTCGATCATGCGGTCGGCCGACTCGGTTCTGGTGCGGCCGGACTTGGGGTCGTAATCGAGCACGCTGTCGATCAGCGCACATTGCTTGCTGTGCAGGTCCATCACCAGATAGCTGATGGTCCAGGTATGCGTGTCGAAGAGCGCTTCGACATGAAGTTTTTCACCGATGATCATGTGCAATTCCCGTGGCTGTAAATCGCCTCAAGGCCCGTTTGGCCAGGCCGGACGGTTGGCAGTCGTTGCCATGATGTCTCAATAACCATGCCAATCACGGCAAAGCCCCTTCAGGCTAATAAATACAAGGCGTTTTGCGGTTTTGCAAAACACCCTGATGGCCTGCCGCAGGTCGCTGACTGCCACATTCTGGCAGTCATTTGGCAGTCCGTGGCACAAGCTGGCAGGCGAATGGGTTAAGCTGCGCCCAGCCCACAGGAGCACCCATGAACCTCATAGCCACCGATTTTCCCGGCAGTCGCATGCAGTCGCTGGTGTCATACCTCGAACACGATCTGCGCCCGACCATCGTGCTCGATACCGACTACAACATCATTGCCGCCAACACCGCCTACCAGCGCCAGTTCGGCGTCGAAGGCACGCCGCATGTGGGCGAGAAGTGTTATCGGGTGTCGCATCAGTTTGCAGTGCCGTGCGATCAGGCCGGTGAGCATTGCCCGATGCGCAAGGCCCATGAAACACGGCTCCCGGAGCGTCTGCTGCACATTCATCACACGCCGCGCGGCCCCGAGCATGTGGATGTGGAGCTGCGGCCGATTCTCGACGATCAGGGTGAGGTGATCGCTTATGTCGAGCGACTGAGCTCGGTGGCGGTAGCCTCCGTTCAGCCGCAGCAACATGGGCTGGTAGGGCGCTCGGCGGCGTTCAAAGAAGTGCTGGGCGCTCTGCAACGCGCTGCGCCCGCGCAGATTCCGGTGTTGCTGCAGGGCGAGTCGGGTACCGGCAAGGAATTGTTCGCGCGCGCACTGCACGCCAGCAGCGCCAGGTCCGCCGGACCGCTGGTGGTGGTCGATTGCACCGGGCTTACCGAAACCCTGCTGGAAAGCGAGCTGTTCGGCTATGAGAAGGGCGCGTTCACTGGCGCATTGCAGCGCAAGACCGGTCTGGCCGAAGCCGCTCATGGCGGGACGTTGTTCCTTGATGAGATCGGTGAAGTGCCGCTGGCCATGCAGGTCAAGCTGTTGCGGCTGATCGAATCGGGCAGTTTTCGTCCGGTGGGCAGCCTGCGCACGGTGCACTCGGATTTTCGGCTGGTGGTGGCCACCCATAAACCGCTCAGGGAGATGGTCGCCGACGGCAGCTTTCGTCAGGATTTGTTCTACCGCATCAGCGCCTTTCCGATTCGCCTGCCGGCCCTGCGCGAACGCAGCGACGACCTGCCGCTGCTGATCGACAGTCTGCTGCAACGCATCGCGCCCGGCGCCGCTCCGCGTGTCGACGCCGAGGCCATGAAGCTGCTGAGTTTGTACAGTTACCCCGGCAACATTCGCGAGCTGCGCAACATACTCGAACGCGCCCGTTTATTTACCGACGACGGCGTGATTCGCGTGCAGGATTTGCCCGCCGAAGTACGCGGGCAGGGCGAAGCGGTTGGCGTGACGTACCGCCAGCAGGACGACGGCCTGGAAAAACTCGCCCATGCGCTGCGAGTGTTCAACGGCTCGCGCAGCGAACTGGCCAGAGAACTGGGGCTGAGCGAACGCACCCTGTATCGACGTTTGCGTGCCTTGGGGATTCCGCGCTAAAGCACTCAGTCCTGCACGGACGCTATGACGCAGAGCGTCACGAACGGCATTCCCACGCTGGAGCGCGCGGGACGATCATCACAACTATCGTGCGGCGCTCCGCGTCGCATGCCTTTCTGGACGCTCCGCGTCCTCTTGCGACGCAGAGCGTCGAGAACTGCATTCCCAAGCTGGAGCGTGAGGAACGATCATCACAACTATCGTGCGGCGCTCCGCGTCGCATGCCTTTCTGGACGCTCCGCGTCCTCTTGACGACGCAGAGCGTCGAGAACTGCATTCCCACGCGGGAGCGTGAGGAACGATCATCACAACTATCGTGCGGCGCTCCGCGTCGCATGCCTTTCTGGACGCTCCGCGTCCTCTTGACGACGCAGAGCGTCGAGACCTGCATTCCCACGCTGGAGCGCGCGGGACGATCATCACAACTATCGTGCGGCGCTCCGCGTCGCATGCCTTTCTGGACGCTCTGCGTCCTCTTTTGCGACGCAGAGCGTCACGACCTGCATTCCCACGCTGGAGCGCGCGGGACGATCATCACAACTATCGTGCGGCGCTCCGCGTCGCATGCCTTTCTGGACGCTCCGCGTCCTCTTTTGCGACGCAGAGCGTCACGAACTGCATTCCCACGCTGGAGCATGCGGAACGATAGGTGTCCGGGAGAACGCCCTCGGGAGCCTTACTTGAACGTCACAACGCCACCGGCCAGGGATTCGACCCGCGCCAGGGATTCGACGCGATAGCCCTGGGCGTCCAGTTCGGCGCGGCCGCCCTGGAAGGATTTCTCGATCACGATGCCCAGCCCGGCCACCGTGGCGCCGGCCTGTTTGATGATCGAGATCAGCGCCTGTGAGGCTTTGCCGTTGGCCAGGAAGTCATCGATGATCAGCACGTTGTCGTCGCTGCTCAGGTGGCGCGGCGAGATTGCCACGGTGCTTTCCACCTGCTTGGTGAATGAGTACACACTCGCCGTCAGCAGGTTTTCGGTCAGGGTCAGGGACTGGTGCTTGCGGGCGAAGATCACCGGCACGCCCATGTTCAAACCCGCCATGACTGCCGGCGCGATGCCGGAAGCCTCAATGGTCACGATCTTGGTCACGCCAGCGTCGGCAAACAGTCGGGCAAATTCATCGCCGATTTCCTTCATCAGCGCCGGATCGATCTGATGGTTGAGAAACGCATCGACCTTCAGCACCTGATCGGACAATACGATGCCTTCTTCGCGAATTTTCTTGTGCAGTGCTTCCACTTCAATTCCTTGGCTGCGCCATTGCGCAATAAATGATCAATAGGGTGTCGGCTAGCGTTTCAGCATGGCGCGAATATCGGCAAGCGCAGTGTTGCCGCGAACCGCTTTGACTTCCGTCGGGGTGTCGTCATTGCCTTCCCAGGCCAGGTCGTCCGGGGGCAGCTCATCGAGAAAGCGGCTTGGCGCGCAGTCGATGATTTCACCGTACTGCTTGCGCTTGGCGGCAAAGGTGAACGCCAGGGTCTGCCGCGCGCGGGTGATGCCCACGTAGGCCAGGCGGCGCTCTTCTTCGATGGTGTCGGCTTCGATGCTGGAGCGGTGCGGCAGGATTTCTTCTTCCATGCCCATGATGAACACATAAGGGAATTCCAGGCCCTTGGAGGCGTGCAAGGTCATCATCTGCACACCCTCGGCACCGTCTTCCTCTTCCTGCTGACGTTCGAGCATGTCGCGCAGGACCAGCTTGCCGATGGCTTCCTCGATGGTCATGCCGCCTTCTTCGTCCTTCTCCAGCGTGTTTTTCAACGCCTCGATCAGGAACCAGACGTTGCTCATCCGGTAATCGGCAGCCTTTTCGCTGGAGCTGTTCTGCCGCAGCCAGTTCTCGTAGTCGATGTCCATGACCATGCTGCGCAGCGCGGCGATGGGATCGTTCTGTGCGCACTGCTGGCGCACGCCGTCCATCCAGCGCTTGAAGCGCTGTAAACGGTCGGTGAATCGGCTGTCCAGATGCTCGCCCAGACCGATCTCGTCGGTGGCGGCGTACATCGACACCTTGCGCTCGGTGGCGTAGTTGCCGAGCTTTTCCAGCGTGGTCGAGCCGATCTCGCGACGCGGAACGTTGATCACCCGCAGGAAGGCGTTGTCGTCGTCCGGGTTCACCAGCAGACGGAAATAAGCCATCAGGTCCTTCACTTCCTGGCGGCCGAAAAAGCTGTTGCCGCCCGACAGTCGATACGGCACCTGATGGTGCTGCAATTTCAGCTCGATCAGCTTGGCCTGGTAGTTGCCGCGATAGAGGATGGCGAAATCGCTGTACGGGCGGTCGGTGCGCAGGTGCAGGGTGAGGATCTCCATGGCCACCCGCTCGGCCTCGGCGTCTTCGTTGCGGCAGCGGATCACGCGGATCTCGTCGCCATGGCCCATCTCGGACCACAGTTGTTTTTCGAAGGCGTGCGGGTTGTTGGAGATCAGCACGTTGGCGCAGCGCAGAATGCGGCTGGTCGAGCGGTAGTTCTGCTCCAGCATCACCACTTTCAACGACGGGTAGTCGTCCTTGAGCAGCATGAGGTTTTCCGGCCGCGCACCACGCCAGGCGTAGATCGACTGGTCGTCGTCGCCCACTACGGTGAACTGATGGCGCGTACCGATCAGCAGCTTCACCAGCAGGTACTGGCTGGCGTTGGTGTCCTGATATTCGTCCACCAGCAGATAACGCACCTTGTTCTGCCACTTTTCCAGGATGTCGGCGTGTTCCTGGAACAGTTTGACCGGCAGCAGAATCAGATCGTCGAAGTCCACCGCGTTGTACGCCTTGAGCGTGCGCTGATAGTGGGTGTAGACGATGGCGGCGGTCTGTTCCTTGGGGTTGCGGGCGTTTTCCAGCGCCTCGGCGGGCAGGATCAGGTCGTTTTTCCACGAGCCGATCATGTTCTTGATCTCGTCGACGCCGTCGTCGCCGGAATACTCTTTCTGCATGATGTCGGTCATCAGCGCTTTGACGTCAGTCTCGTCAAAGATCGAGAAGCCCGGTTTGTAGCCCAGCCGTGTGTGCTCCTTGCGGATGATGTTCAGGCCCAGGTTGTGGAAGGTCGAAACCGTCAGGCCGCGTCCTTCACCGCCTCTGAGCAGCGTACCGACCCGCTCTTTCATCTCGCGCGCGGCCTTGTTGGTGAAGGTCATGGCGACGATGTACTGGGCGCGAATACGACAGTTCTGGATCAGATGCGCGATCTTGCGGGTGATCACGCTGGTCTTGCCGGAACCGGCACCGGCGAGCACCAAAAGAGGGCCGCCGACGTAGTTCACGGCTTCCTGCTGCCGGGGATTGAGTCGGGACATGGCGGTATGAAGAGTCGTCTGTAAAAAAGGTCGGGCATTTTAACAGGCCCACGGTTTTGTGCAGTGCTCATCGTCGTCAGACAGTGACTGCTATCTAATTCTTCTGTTTTTGTTACATTTGCGCCGCGACGCGCGATACGTGTATTTGTCGCGCTCCTGCGAGAGAGCGGCCACCGGTTTTTCCTTTGCACTTAGGAAGTTAGATTGCCTACACCTGTCGAACCCTTGCGATTGCTGCTTTTGGCGCACGAGCCCTTCTGGCAGGCGCTGCTGAGCGGCTGCCTCACTGCGCCGGGAAGCAACGTGACACTTCTGCATGGCGCGAACTGGGACGTTTTCAGCGCCCGCTACGCTAACGAGCGCAACACCGTGCTGCTGACCACGCCTGACCTGCAGCCCAGGACCGGAGCCTGTCTGTTGCCTACCGTGGTGCTGCTTGAGGCCGAACCGCTGGTCGGACCGACCGGCGTCAGTGACTGGCTGGTGCGCGACGCCTTGACCGGCGACACGCTTCGGCGCTGCCTGCGCTATGTCCACGAGCGCAGTCGCCTGGAAGACAGCCTGCGACGTCTGGTCGGCCAGGACCCGTTGACCGGCATCGCCAACCGCCAGGGGTTTCAGGCGCTGCTCTCGGCTCGCCTGAGCGAAGGCGGCAGCGTGGCGCTGGGGCATCTGGACCTGGACAATTTTCGCCGCGCCAACGATTCACTGGGGCATCAGGCCGGTGATCGACTGATCCTGCAAGTGGTGGCGCGCTTGAAAAACCAGCTCGATGCCGGTGATCAGATCGCCCGCCTGGGGGGCGACGAATTCGCCTTGTTGATCGACACCCGAACAGCCCCCGAACGCGCCCTGCAAATGGCCGAACGTATCACCGACGTGCTGGCCGAACCCTATTGGGTCGATGGCGAAAGCCTGTTGCTGGGTTGCAGCCTGGGCATCGCTCACTCCCAGGCCCAGCCCGAAGCCGACCCGCTGATGTGGCATGCACATATCGCCATGCGTCAGGCCAAGAGCATGCAGGGCTGCACCTATCACCTGTTCGACGAGCGCATCAATCGCAACGCCCGCAGCCTCGCCGATCTGGAAGGTGAACTGCGCCGTGCCTTGCGCCGCGATGAGCTGGAACTGCATTACCAGCCGCGCCTGTGCCTGGACAGCGGGCGTGTCGTCGGCCTGGAGGCACTGGTGCGCTGGCGCCATCAGGAACGCGGGCTGCTGCCGCCCAGCAAATTCGTGCCACTGGCCGAGCAAAGCGGCCTGATCGTGCCGCTCGGCTACTGGGTCATCTTCCGCGCCCTGCGTGACATGCAGGCCCTGCGCGAACAGGGCTTTGCCCCGCTGCACATGGCGATCAACCTGTCGTTCCGGCAGTTTCAGGACAGCCAGTTGCTGCCGACCTTGACTCGCCTGATCGCGGAGCACGATGTCGACGCGCGCTGGCTGGAGTTCGAACTGACCGAAACCGCGGTCATGCGGCGCAGCGATCAGGTCAGGCAGACCATGGACGCATTGCGCCAACTGGGCGTGCGCTTTTCGCTGGACGATTTCGGCACCGGCTATTCGTCGTTCATGCACCTCAACAGCCTGCCCATCGCGCTGCTCAAGATCGACATGACTTTTGTCGGGCAGATGGAGTTACGCGAAGAGAACCGCAAGCTGGTCAACGCCATGATCAATCTGGCGCACAACCTGAACCTGGAAGTGGTCGCCGAGGGCGTGGAAACCGCCGGGCAACTGGAGTTGCTGCGCAGTTACGGCTGCAATCAGGTGCAAGGCTATCTGATCAGCCGGCCGCTGCCGGTGGAAGAACTGGTGACCTATCTGCGTTCGGAAGTGGCACACGCCGATACCTCCAGATCCGGGTGACGGTGCACCGGATCAGCCCGGCACCGGCAACCCGGCTGCGTCCTGACGCAACAGCCGCGCCGTCTTCCATTCAAATGCGTAGGTCAGCGCCACGGCCGAGCAGAACAGGCCCAGCGCCAGCCCCCACCACACGCCTGAAGCGCCAGCATCGGTAGAGAAGCCGAGCAACCACGCGGCAGGCGCAGCGATCAGCCAGTAGCAGCCCAGGCCGATCAGGAAGGTGGTGCGTGCATCCTTGAGCCCACGAATGGCGCCCATGGCAATGGTCTGCGTGCCGTCGAAAAACTCGAACAAGGCGGCAATCGCCAGCAGTTTTGTGGCCAGTACCACGATCTCGGCGAACGCCGGGTCATTGATGTCCAGAAACAGGCCGATGACCAGATGCGGTGCCAGCCAGAACAGCAGCCCGAACATGAGCATCACACAGCCGCCGAAACCGATACCCAGACGCCCGGCCATGCGCACCATCAACAGGTTGCCCGCGCCATAATGCTGGCCGATACGCATGGTGACCGCGTAGGACATCCCCACCGGAACCATGAACGCCATGGACACAGTCTGCAGGGCGATCTGGTGCGCCGCCATCTGCGTGCTGCCCATCGCGCCCATGCAGAACGCCGCAAAAGTGAACAGCCCGACTTCCACTGCATAGGTGCCGCCAATCGGCAAACCGAGGCGCCACAGCTCGCCCAGGTGGCTGCGTGACAGTTTCGAAAGCCCCTTTCTGATCGGGTACGCGGCGTAGGCCGGATGCAGCCTGATATGCAGCGCCAGCGCCAGGGCCATGCAGTTGGTGACGATCGCGGTGACCAGCCCGATGCCCATCAGCCCCAGGCTGGGCAGCCCCAGCCATTGATGGATAAACGCGTAATTGAGCACGAAGTTGGCTGCCGCACCGGCCAGGCTGATGGTCATCACCGGCCCCGCGCGACCCAGTGCGCTGGTGAAGCCGCGCAATGCCATGAAGCTGAGCAGGCCGGGCAGGGCGAAGGGCAGGGTGATCAGAAATTGAGCCGCCATGTGCACGTTGGCTTCGGCCTGACCGAACTGCAGCAGGATGGGTTCGAGGTTCCACAGCAACAGCGCGGCAACCAGCGCCATGCCCCAGGCCAGCCACAGACCGGCCTGGGTCAGACGGGTCGCGCCTTCGGTGTCGCCGGCACCATGACGGATCGAAACCAGCGTGCCGACCGCGGCCATCACGCCGACGCAAAAGAACGACACGAAGCTGTACGTGGCAGCGCCCAGACCACCGCCGGCCAAGGCTTCCGGGCCGATCTTGCCCATCATCACGGTGTCGGTGAAGACCATCAGCATGTGCGCCATCTGTGACGCAATCAGCGGCCCCGCCAGGCGCAGGATGATCCAGAGTTCTTTGAGGGCGGAATGCTGCATGGTGACGGTGCTCTACGGCAAAGGGACGATTGAGCGATGTATTCTGGGCAGTTGCCCGGCTAAACACAAAACGATAAATCCGATGCTCAGCATGACTAAAACTCATCTGAAGCAATTTGCAGTAAAGTGGCTGCTCACCGTCCGCAGGAAGCGCCCTCATGCCTCGCAGTCTCCCTCCTCTTTACGCACTAAGGGCTTTTGAAGCAGCTGCGCGGCATACCTCGTTTACCCGAGCGGCCGAGGAACTTTCGATCACCCAAAGTGCAGTAAGCCGGCATATTCGTACCCTGGAAGAGCACTTTGCCTGCCGTTTGTTTCAGCGCAACGGGCGTAACTTGCAGCTCACCGAATCGGCACGCGCGCTGCTGCCCGGTGTGCGCGACGGGTTCCTGGCATTGGAACGCGCCTGCAGCACCTTGCAGACCGACGAGGGCATTCTGCGCATGAAAGCCCCGTCGACCCTGACCATGCGCTGGCTGCTCGCGCGGCTCAGCCGTTTTCGTCATCTGCAGGTGGGCAACGAGGTGCAACTGACCAGCGCGTGGATGGAAATCGATGCGGTGGACTTTACCCAGGAGCCTTTCGATTGCGCGATTCTACTCAGCCAGGGGCATTTCCCGTCGGACTGGGAAGCCACACTGCTGTTTCCCGAATTGCTGATTCCGGTCGGTGCGCCCACCTTGTTGCAGGACCCGCCATGGGACGTGGAACGGCTGGCAAAGGCTGAATTGCTGCATCCCACCCCTGATCGCCGTGACTGGCGCACCTGGCTGAACCGCATGGGTCTGGCCGATCAGGTGTCGCTCAAAGGCGGGCAGGTGTTCGACACCCTGGAGCTGGGAATGATTGCCGCAGCACGCGGCTACGGTGTGTCGATGGGCGACCTGCTGATGGTCGCCGAGGACGTGGCGCAGGCGCGTCTGAGCCTGCCGTGGCGCACGGCGGTGTTCAGTGGCGAAAACTATTATCTGGTCTGGCCGCGTACGAGGCCCGGCGCAGAGCGGTTGCGACGCCTCAGCGATTTTCTTCAGGCGGAGGTGGGTGCCATGAAGTTGCCGTTAGTTGAAGTACTCTATTAAAATTTAGTTTAATATTGAACTGCCATCATCTGTAAATGTCTCGCTCCGCTCTCAAGTAACGACCTTGATGGCCGAAGCATTGCTTGAAGATTGCTCGTTCAAATAGCGTAAAAACACCAACTAAATCTATCAGCTGAATGGTAAGCCACGGACCCGGCGACTCCAATCATTCGGCACGGAGTCTCTATGTCCAAGCCTCGTACCCGAATTGCTTCGCAACTTGGTATTGCTCTGGCCGTGATCCTGGCGGTGGTTATCAGTGGTAGTACCCTGTTCGCGTTGAGGTCTCTGGACGCGTCCAACCTGGTCATTCGTGAAGAGCACATGTCGAGTGAAGCCAGGCTCCTCGCTGACCAGCTCAACACTTTCCACAGCACGCTGCGCGACAGCACTCAGCGCCTGAGTGGCCTGTTCGAAAAACGCTTCGCCGCTGGCCTTAGCCTGCAAGCCGACAAGCCGGTCACGGTGGCGGGCACATCCACGCCAGGCCTGTTCCTGCGTGATGCCGCGCTGAACAACGACTTCACCGAAGTCGATGAATTCCGCTCGATGACCGCCGGCGTCGCGACCATTTTCGTGCGCAGCGGCGACGACTTCATCCGGATCAGCACCTCCCTGAGCAAGCAGGATGGCACCCGCGCCATCGGCACCGTGCTGGACCGCAAGGGCGCAGCCTACGAGCGTTTGATCGCCGGGCAGAGCTATGTCGGCAAAGCGGTATTGTTCGATCGCTATTACATGACCCAGTACAGCCCGGTCCGCGACAGCAGCGGCAAGATCATTGCGGCGCTGTTCGTAGGGTTCGATTACACCGATGCGCAGAAGACCCAGTTCGATAACCTCAAGAGCTTCCGCATCGGCTCTACCGGCTCGCTGGCGCTGCTCGACGAAAAGGGCACCTGGCTGGTTCCACCGGCGGGCGTCAAATCCCTGGAAGGTGCCGCCAAGTCCGTTGCCGAGCTTGCCAGCAAACCAGGCAAGGCGCAGTTCTGGGATGACGGGGATGACAACTATTACAGCGTCGGCCAGCCGTTCGCCGGCGGCCCCTGGACCGTCATCGCCAGCATGCCGCGCAAGGAAATCAGCGAAGTGACCTGGCACGTCGGCACGCAACTGGCGATCGGCAGTCTGCTGGCCATGCTCATCGCCGTGATCAGCGCCATCTGGTTGCTGCGCAGCAAGCTGCGCCCACTGTCCGAACTGGTACGCCAGGCCGACGCACTGGGTGCCGGCGACCTGAGCGTACGCCTGAATGTGACCAGCAACGACGAGATCGGGCAGCTGTCCGGCAGCTTCAACAAGATGAGCGAAGCGCTGTCATCGATGGTGTCGCATATCCGTACCGCGGCGCAGGAAGTCAGTACGCGTGCCAATGCGTTGTCCGGCCTGTCGGGCGGTGCGTTCGAGGGCATGGAGCAGCAATCCGGCGAGATCACCAGCATGGCCGGTGCCGTCGAAGAGTTCAGCGCCACGTCGATGAACATCGCCGACAACATGGGCAATACCGAACGCCTGGCCCAGGAAAATGCCCAGCAGACACGCATCGGTCGTACTTCGATGGAAGAGGCGTCTTCGTCGCTGCAACAGATCGCCACTTCGCTGAGCAGCACCGCCAAAGTCATCGACACGCTGGGCCAGCGCTCGCAGGAAATCGGCAGCATCGTCGGGGTAATCACCTCGATTGCCGACCAGACCAACCTGCTCGCGCTCAACGCGGCCATCGAGGCCGCGCGCGCCGGCGAACAAGGTCGCGGCTTTGCCGTGGTGGCTGACGAAGTCCGCAGCCTGGCCTCGCGCACCCGTGAAGCCACCGATGAGATTTCCGGCATGATCGCCAGCATCCAGCAGGAAACCGGCAACGCCATCAGCACCATGCAGCAGGGCAATACACTGATGCAGGAAGGCCTGTCGCTCAACGCCAAAGTGGCCTCCGCGCTGGCCCAGATCGACGAGCAAAGTCGCTCGGCCGGTCACCAGTTCGCCGCCATCACCACCGCCACCCAGGAACAAAGCAGCACTGCGACCATGCTCAGCAGCAACCTGCAAAGCATCGCCATGGCCAACAGTGAACAGCGCCAGGTCATGTCCAACCTGGCCATCACCGCCCAGGAGCTGAATGGCCTGGCGACAGAACTGCGTCACGAGGTTGACCGGTTCCGTTGATGGCTGCTGAAGGGCGCACGATTATCGCGCCGACGCTCTGCGTCGGAGAGCGATAGCGGCTCTCAAGAACACCATCGTACCCATGCTCCGCGTGGGTATGCCGCTCTGGACGCTCTGCGTCCGGTCCTGAATGTGTGGCGTGACGCAGAGTTATGACGCGCAGCGTCACGAAGAGCAGTCCCACGCTGGAGCGTGAGGAACGATAGGTGCTCAAGGACATCATCGTACCCATGCTCCGCGTGGGTATGCCGTTCTGGACGCTCTGCGTCCGATTTTGAGCGTGTAACGTGGCGCGAAGCGCTACAAAGGGCATCCCCATTTGGGAGTGTGAAGAACGAGACGCGAATGGGCACTGATTTATGACACTTTTATTTCAATGAAATCCGCGCTGTGCGATGCTGGCGCCAAGGCCAATGGCCGACTAAAAGCTTAGTAGAGCGTTACACCCATCCCCGCTCGCTACACGCTGCATCTTTCAATTCATCGCCTGTATGGGCAAACCTCAGGGGGCTTTTCGCATGCTGACCCTGCTCGATTTGCTATCCGCCGTCGCCCTGCTGATCTGGGGCACGCATATCGTGCGCACTGGCATCCTTCGTGTTTACGGTACACAACTTCGTCGTGTGCTCAGCCAGAACATGTCCAAACGACCGCTCGCGTTCATCGCCGGCATTCTGGTGACGGCGCTGGTGCAGAGCAGTAACGCCACCGCCATGCTGGTGACGTCGTTCGTCGGCCAGGGGCTGATGACGCTGACGCCTGCGCTGGTGATCATGCTTGGCGCCGATGTCGGCACCGCCTTGATGTCTCGCGTGCTGACCTTCGATCTGTCATGGCTGTCACCGCTGCTGATTTTCCTTGGCGTGGTGTTCTTCCTGTCGCGTAAGCAGACCCGTGCCGGTCAACTGGGGCGGGTCGGTATCGGCCTGGGCCTGATCGTGCTGGCCTTGCAGCTGATCGTCGAGGCCGCCGCACCGATCACCCAGGCCGCGGGGGTCAAGGTGCTGTTCGCCTCGCTGACCGGCGACCTGCTTCTGGATGCGCTGGTGGGCGCCATGTTCGCGCTGATCTCCTATTCCAGCCTGGCGGCAGTGCTGCTGACGGCGACATTGGCAGGCACCGAAGTCATTGGCTTGCCGGTGGCCATCGGCCTGGTGATCGGGGCTAATATCGGCAGCGGTCTGCTGGCGTTTCTCAGTACCAGCATGCAGAACGTTGCCGGTCGGCAGGTGGCGCTGGGCAGTCTGCTGTACAAGCTGTTCGGCCTGCTGCTGATCTTTCCGGTGCTCGACCCGCTGGTTGCCTGGATCGACACGCTGGGCTTTAGTCCGCAGGAAATGGTGATCGGCTTTCACCTGCTCTACAACACGGTGCGCTGCCTGATCATGCTGCCAACCGTGGCCCCGATGGCGCGGTTGTGCTCGTATCTGCTGCCGCAGCAGAACGAAGTCGGCGGCCTGGCCAAGCCGCGTCATCTGGACCTGACCGCGCTGTCGACGCCCAGCCTTGCGCTGGCCAACGCAGTGCGTGAAACCCTGCGTATGGGCGATCTGATCGAAAGCATGCTCGCCTCGATGCTGGCGGTGCTGCGCGGCACGCAAACCGCAGTGACCCAGGAAGTGCGCCGCCTCAACGACGACGTCGAAGCGCTGTACAGCGCGATCAAGCTGTACCTGGCGCAGATGCCGCGTGAAGACCTCGGCGAGCACGATAACCGGCGCTGGGCCGAGATCATCGAGCTGACCATCAACCTGGAACTGGCCAGCGGCCTGATCGAACGCATGCTGCGCAAGATCCAGCAGCAGAAGACGGCGCATCGCCGGTCGTTCTCTGAAGTCGGTCTTGAAGAACTTGCCGATCTGCAGATTCAATTACAGTCGAACCTGCGTCTGGGCCTCTCGGTGTTCCTCAGCGGCGATCACGAGAGCGCCCGTCAGTTATTGCGCGAAAAGCGTCAGTTCAGGGCCGAGGAGCGACGCCTGGCACACGCCCACGTCAGCCGCCTGCGCAACAAGGTGGTCCAGAGTATCGAAACCAGTTCGCTGCACCTGGAACTGATTGCCGACATGAAGCGTCTGAACTCGCTGTTCTGCAGCAGCGCCTACGTGGTGCTGGAAACCGCTGACACAGGCGCCTTGTCGAGCGAGGTCGAGGCCGACAGATCACTCTGAACGTAAGGGCGCAGGTGAAGTCTGTTAAACATACCGGCCCGCCAGGAAAGCTGTTTTATGCGTTGCCTGCTGTTCGCTTGTCTGCTCCTCGGTTCACTCCCCTCATTCGCCCTTGACCGTCTTCAGGTCGAGGGCTACCTGCTGCCCAATGGTTTGCAAGTCATTCTCAAACCCGGTGACGACAAGGGTCATGTCGCCATCCGCCTGGTGGTGGGTATCGGCTTCGATGATTTCCCGTGCCAGGACAAGGAACTGCCGCATCTGCTGGAACACTTGCTGTTCAGCGGCGTGGATGACAGCGGTGAAGGGGGGCTGGAAGAGCGTATGCAGGCGCTGGGCGGCGAGTGGAACGCCTTCACCAGCAACGCCGACACCACCTTCGTGATCGAAGCGCCTGCGCGCAACCAGCGCAAGGTGCTCGACCTGCTGCTGGAGATCATGACCAAAACCGAGCTGAGCCAGGCGCGGCTGGATGGCGTCAAACGCGTGGTCGAGCGCGAAGATGGCGGGCACTTTTCCCACTTGCAGCGCCTGCTTGACCGACGAGATTCCGGGCGCAGCGCCAGCAGCCAGTTGGCGGTGGAGCTGGGCCTCAAATGCGCCGAACGCCCCGAGGTGGACGGCATCAAGCTGGAGCACATCGAAGACGTCTTCGCCAACTGGTACGCCCCCAACAACATGACGCTGATTGTGGTGGGTGATCTGGACAAGCTGCTGCCAGCCTATCTGGAGCGCACCTACGGCAAGCTCGCCCCCACTGACCCGATCGACCACCCACCACTGGCGCAAGGCAACGGCTCGGCCGAACCGCGCCGCGAGCTCGAGCGCGGCGGGCTGGGCGAGAGTGCCAAGCTGCACCTGATCTACCCCGAGCCGCAGCTCGACGACCAGCACGACGAAACCTGGGATCTGGTCAAAGCCTATCTGGACTGGACGCTCTACACTGAGCTGCGCCTGAAACACAGTCTGTCCTACGGGCCTTCTGCAGAGCGCGAAGTGTTTGGCGATGTCGGGTTTCTGAGCCTGAACGCCGATGTCGAGCGTGACGATGTCGATGAGGCCGAGCGCGACATACGCGGCCTGGTCGAGCGCCTGCAAAAAGAAGGCATGCAGCCCGCTACGTTTGCGCGTCTGCAACAGCTCGCCATTGATCGGCAGTCATGGGCCACACAAGGCAATAGCGCGCTGGCGGACTACTATTGGAGCGCGCTCAACGATTATGAAAACGGGCGTTTCGAGGATCCCGCCAAGCGAATCAAGGCGGTGAAGCTGGAGACGGCCAATCAGGCGCTGCGCCAATTGCTAGCCCAGCCGGGTTACATGCGCATTGAAAAGCCGCTGTTCAGTTATGACGGCCTGTATTGGCTGATTGGCGGGGTACTGGGTTTCATCGCACTGCTGGCCTTGTGGCGCTGGCGTGTACGCAGCACATAGAATCCTGACGCCGAACTGCACCCGTGGTGCAGGCTCCGCGCTGCGTTTGTTACGCAGCGCGTTTTTTGTATGAACAGAACCGAGTGCCCCCTCCGATGCTTGACGTGAATCGCTATGTGACGCCCGTGCTCAACTTGATGCAGCGCTATCCGGGGCTCATTGCAGCGTTTGGTTTCGTTTCCGGTATCGCCAGTTTCATTCTGGTCGATCGCCAGGCAGGGCTGGCAACCTGGATCGCGGTGGTGATGCTGATCAGCTGGCTGTGGCTGATGGTCGAAAACACCATGGTCGGGTTGCTCAACAAAGCACTGGGCCGCGAGATCCCGCAGGGTTTGCTGCGCTACGGCACGCAGATGATCCACCAGGAGAGCCTGTTCTTCGTGCTGCCGTTCTTTTTCATCACCACCACCTGGAACAGTGGTCAGGCAGTGTTCACTGCGGTGCTCGGCGCCGCCGGGCTGATCTCGATCATCGATCCCCTTTACTACAAGTGGCTGGCGCCCAGGCGCTGGCTGTTCATGACGCTGCACACCCTGACGCTGTTCGCCGCACTGCTGACGGCGCTGCCGATCATCCTGCACCTGACCACCGCCGAGAGTTACAAACTGGCCCTGGGCGTGGCGATGCTGCTGTCGGCGCCCAGCCTGATGTCGAATTTCCCGCTCAACACCTGGCGCAGCGCACTGGCCGTGATCAGCATCATCCTGACCATCGGCGCGGCGGGCTGGTTGCTGCGCTCCTGGGTGCCGCCTGCGACGCTGTGGTTGACCGAAGTGGCGGTGAGCCCGGACTTCGATAACAAAAACCGTACGCCGGGCGACAGTATTTCGCTGATCAGCGCCAGGCAGCTGCGCAACGGCGGCCTGTATGCGTACACCGCCATCAATGCGCCGCGTGGCCTGGACGAGCGTATCTACCATGTGTGGTGGCATGAAGGCGAAGAGATGGACCGCATCGCGCTGGATATCCACGGCGGCCGCAAGGAAGGCTATCGCGCCTGGACGCGCAAGCAGAACTTCCCGGAGGACGTGACAGGACGCTGGCAGGTGAGGGTGCTGACCGAAGACGGCCAGATGATAGGCGTGCTGCGTTTTGTGGTCACTGACGATGATCAACCGGCAGTGAAGCGGCCTACCGGGCGGATAATCAAGCTCAAGCCAGGCGGCGACTCGGCCGACGAGGCCACACCTGAATCAGCCCCTGCAACTAAGCCGAAACAGGAGAAGCAGGAGGCTGCGCCTGCCGAGCCAGCCCCCGCTGAATCTGCGCCTCAGGCTCCGGCGCAGTAATGTTTCAGGAGGCGGTCGCGCCGAAGAACCAGTAGCAGACGAAGATCGCGGCCACGACGCCGGAAAACTCGGCCAGCAGCGCGCAGCCCACAGCATGGCGGGCGCGCTGAATGCCTACGGCGCCGAAGTACACGGCAAGCACGTAGAACGTGGTTTCGGTACTGCCCTGAATCGTGGCAGCGGCCAATGCAGCGAAGCTGTCCACGCCCTGGGTCTGCATGGTTTCGATCAACAGGGCACGGGCGGCGCTGCCCGAGAAGGGTTTGACCATGGCGGTCGGCAGCGCATCGACGAAGCGCGTGTCCAGCCCCAGCCACTGCACCAGATGCCGAATGCCTTCCAGACCGAAGTCCAGCGCGCCGGATGCGCGCAGCACGCCCACGGCACAGAGCATGGCGACCAGATAAGGCAGCAGGCTCTTGGCGACGTCGAAGCCTTCCTTCGCACCTTCGACGAAGGCCTCGTAGACCAGCACCTTGCGTAGCGTGCCGATGATCAGAAACATCATGATCAGGCCGAACAGCGTGAGGTTGCCCAGAATCGACGACAGACCCGCCAGCGCAGCCGCCGACAGTGTGCCGAGAAAGGCCATGAAGGTGCCCAGCAGCAGGGCGCCGGGGATGAGGTAGGCGAGCACCACCGGGTCCCACAGACGCAGACGCTGCATGAACGCGACCGACAGCAGGCCGACGATGGTCGAGACACTGGTGGCCAGCAGGATCGGCAGGAATACCAGGGTCGGGTCAGGCGCACCCTGCTGGGCGCGGTACATGAAAATCGTTACCGGCAGCAGGGTCAGGGATGAGGCGTTGAGCACCAGAAACAGGATCTGCGCGTTACTGGCGGCGGTCTTGCTGGGGTTGAGTTCCTGTAGCGAGCGCATGGCCTTCAGGCCGATCGGCGTGGCGGCGTTGTCGAGCCCCAGGGCATTAGCGGCGAAGTTGAGGGTGATCAGCCCGAGCGCAGGGTGGCCGGGCGGCACCTCCGGCATCAGGCGCAGAAACAGCGGCCCGAGAACCTTGGCCAGCCAGTCGACGATGCCGGCCTTCTCGGCGATGCGCAAAAAGCCCAGCCATAGAGTCAGCGTGCCGAACAGCAGCACCATGACCTCGACCGACAGCTTGGCCATGGCAAAGATACTTTCGACCATCGCGGCAAAAATGCCGGCGTTGCCGCCCACCAGCCACTGCACCAGCGCGGAAATCGTCGCCACGACAAAAAAACCAAGCCACAGGCCATTGAGCATCGGATAAGTCCCCCACAAGAAGCGGGGATGATAGCGGCGGGGTGCGCTGGAGGGAAATCGGCAGGTGCTGAAAGAGTTGTAGGAATGATAGGTGCACGAGAACACGGTCGTTTCGTGACGCTCTGCGGCGCACCTTCAGGACAGGACGCAGAGCGTCCAGAACGGCATTCCCACGCGGAGCATGGGAACGATGAAAACTTGAGATCACTATCGTGCCAATGCTCTGCGTTGGCATGCAGCTCGTGACGCTCTGCGTCAAACATCCTGGCCGCGGCGCACATTCAGGACAGGACGCAGAGCGTCCAGAAGCGCATTCCCACGCGGAGCATGGGAACGATGAAACCTTGAGATCACTATCATGCCAATGCTCCGCGTTGGCATGCAGGTCGTGACGCTCTGCGTCAAACATCCTGGCCGCGGCGCACATTTAGGATAGGACGCAGAGCGTCAAGAAGCGCATTCCCACGGGAGCATGGGAACGATGAAACCTTGAGATCACTATCGTGCCAATGCTCCGCGCTGGCATGCAGGTCGTGACGCGCTGCGTCAAACATCCTGGCCGCGGCGAACATTCAGAATAGGACGCAGAGCGTCCAGAACGGCATTCCCACGCGGAGCATGGGAACGATGAAAACTTGAGATCACTATCGTGCCAATGCTCTGCGTTGGCATGCAGGTCGTGACCCTCTGCGTCAAACATCCTGGCCGCGGCGCACATTCAGAGTAGGACGCAGAGCGTCCAGAACGGCATTCCCACGCGGAGCATGGGAACGATGAAACCTTGAGATAACTATCGTGCCAATGCTCCGCGTTGGCATGCAGGTCGTGACGCTCTGCGTCACATATCCGTGGCGCTACGCACGCTCAGGACAGGACGCAGAGCGTCAAGAAGCGCATTCCCACGCGGAGCATGGGAACGATGAAAACCTTGAGATTTCTATCGTGCCAATGCTCCGCGTCATCAGGGGCTAGGCGGGGTCTGTTCAGCGCCCGGCCAGCAGTTCCTGGCCGCGAACGACGGCGGCGCGGACCTGTTCGGGGGCGGTGCCGCCGATGTGGTTGCGGGCATTCACCGAGCCTTCCAGGGTCAGCACGGCGAAGACGTCCTGTTCGATCTGGTTGCTGAACTGACGCAGCTCTTCCAGGCTCATCTCTGCCAGGTCCTTGCCGGTTTCCACACCGTATTTCACCGCGTGACCGACGATTTCGTGGCAGTCACGGAACGGCAGACCACGGCGGACCAGATAGTCGGCCAGATCGGTGGCGGTCGAGAAGCCGCGCAGCGCCGCTTCACGCATCATCGCGTGCCTGGGCTTGATCGCAGGAATCATGTCGGCGAACGCACGCAACGAATCACGCAGTGTGTCGGCGGCGTCGAACAGCGGTTCCTTGTCTTCCTGGTTGTCCTTGTTGTAAGCCAGCGGCTGGCCTTTCATCAGGGTCAGCAGGCCCATCAAGGCACCGAACACACGGCCGCTCTTGCCGCGAACCAGTTCAGGGACATCGGGGTTTTTCTTTTGCGGCATGATCGAGCTGCCGGTGCAGAAGCGGTCCGGCAGGTCGATGAACTGGAACTGCGCACTGGTCCAGAGCACCAGCTCTTCCGAAAAGCGCGACAGGTGCATCATTGCGATGGATGCAGCCGAGCAGAATTCGATGGCGAAGTCGCGATCCGATACACCGTCCAGCGAATTGCCGCCCACCACCTCGAAGCCCAGCAGTGTGCAGGTCAGCTCGCGGTCGATCGGGTAGGTGGTGCCCGCCAGTGCCGCGCTGCCCAGCGGCATGCGGTTGAGACGCTTGCGGCAGTCGACCAGACGTTCGTAGTCGCGGCTGAGCATTTCGAACCAGGCCAGCATATGGTGACCGAATGTTACCGGCTGGGCCGTCTGCAAGTGGGTGAAACCGGGCATGATGGTTTCAGCTTCACGCTCGGCCTGGCCCAGCAGGCCTTGCTGCAGACGGGTGATTTCGCTGAGGATCAGGTCGATTTCGTCGCGCAGCCACAGACGGATATCGGTGGCGACCTGATCGTTGCGGCTGCGACCGGTGTGCAGTTTCTTGCCGGTGATACCGATGCGGTCGGTCAGGCGTGCTTCAATGTTCATGTGCACGTCTTCCAGATCAACGCGCCAGTCGAACTGGCCAGCCTCGATCTCGGCCTGGATGGTGTTCAGGCCGTCAACGATGGTATCGCGCTCGGCGTCGGTCAGTACGCCCACCTTGGCCAGCATTGTGGCGTGGGCGATGGAGCCCATGATGTCGTGGCGATACAGGCGTTGATCGAAGGTGACGGAGGCGGTGAAACGCGCGACAAACGCGTCGACGGGTTCACTGAAGCGGCCGCCCCAGGACTGGTTGGTCTTGTCGGTGCTCATGGATTCGCTCGTTGCTGACTGGAAAGTGACGTGCCCGATACCTGGCACAAGAACGAACGCGATGATAACAGGGTTGATGCATATTTATCCCCGGACAGCTTGCCGCTGACGAGGCCAGGGCAGAGACTGGAGTCATGCGAATCGAACCTGTGAAACACGACGCCCGGCCCGCGCCCGGCAAAGACTTTTTCCTCCCTGAACTGTGCCTGCCGCAGGCATTGCTGGTGCTCGTCGTGCTGGCGGAGCTGCTGGTGCTGGTTCTGGTGCTGGTGGAACCGATGCGCAGCGGCTTCGACTGGGTACGCCTGGCGTTGATGTCGCTGTTCGTGCAATGGATCGTGCTACTGTCCGCGGCGCTGCTGTGCGGCTTGCGGCCCTGGCTGGCGCGATTGACGCCGGGGCTGGCAGGCATGCTCAGTTGCCTTTTGGTGGTCGGCCTGACGCTGTTGTGCACAGCCGTTACCGATGTCTGTCAGCTTACCGGGCGGATTTCGGTCAGCGGCATGGTCGAGCGTTATCTGCGCTACTCGACGATTGCCCTGATCATGTCGGCCCTGATGCTGCGCTATTTCTATCTGCAGAGTCAGTGGCGCAAGCAGCAACAGGGCGAACTGCGCGCCAGGATCGAATCGCTGCAAGCGCGCATCCGCCCGCATTTCCTCTTCAACACACTCAACAGTATCGCCAGTCTGGTGGCCAGCAACCCGGTCAAGGCCGAGCAGGCGGTGCTGGATCTTTCGGACCTGTTTCGCGCCAGTCTGGCCAAGCCGGGCAGCCTGGTGACATGGGGTGAAGAGCTGGCATTGGCAAAACGATATTTATCGATTGAGCAATATCGTCTTGGCGAGCGTCTACAGTTGGACTGGAGGGTGAGCGCAATTCCCGATGACTTGCCGATCCCCCAGCTAACCTTGCAGCCATTACTTGAAAACGCTTTGATTTATGGCATTGCTCCGCGGGTCGAAGGGGGCGTTGTAACAGTCGAAGCGAACTATGAAGGGGGAGAGTTCATATTGAGCGTCAGCAATCCCTATGAAGAAGTTGCCAATCGGCAGACTTCCAACGGTACTCAGCAAGCTCTGACGAATATAGGCGCACGAATTGCGGCACTTTTTGGCCCGCACGCCAGTCTGAGCGTGGAGCGCCGTGACGGTCGTCACTACACCTGTCTACGCTATCCTTGTGCGAGACTCACGCAGGAAGCCAGAGCTATATGAATGTCCTGATCGTTGATGACGAACCCCTGGCCCGCGAGCGATTGAGCCGCATGGTCAATGAAATCGAGGGTTATCGAGTACTGGAACCCAGCGCGTCCAATGGCGAAGAAGCCTTGGCGCTGATCGAGGCCCACAAACCGGACGTAGTGCTGCTCGATATCCGCATGCCGGGTCTCGATGGCCTCCAGGTCGCAGCGCGGCTGTGCGAGCGGGAAGCACCGCCTGCAGTGGTCTTTTGCACCGCCCATGATGAGTTCGCCCTGGAAGCTTTCCAGGTCAGTGCGGTGGGCTATCTGGTCAAGCCCGTGCGTTCCGAGCACCTTGTCGAAGCGTTGCGCAAAGCCGAGCGGCCGAACCGTGTGCAACTGGCGGCGTTGACCCGCCCGGCTGCCGAAAGCGGATCAGGGCCACGCAGCCATATCAGCGCGCGTACCCGCAAAGGCATCGAGCTGATTCCGCTGGATCAGGTGATCTACTTTATCGCCGATCACAAGTACGTGACCTTGCGCCACGAGGGCGGCGAAGTGCTGCTGGACGAACCGCTCAAGGCGCTGGAAGACGAGTTCGGCGACCGCTTCGTGCGCATTCACCGCAATGCGCTGGTGGCCCGCGAGCGAATAGAACGGTTGCAGCGCACCCCGCTGGGGCATTTCCAGCTGTTCCTCAGAGGCCTCAATGGCGATGCGTTGATCGTCAGCCGCCGCCACGTCGCCGGTGTCCGCAAAATGATGCAGCAGCTCTAGCGCTTCGCCGCTCTGGAGCCTCTGCGCGCGGGCCGATTCATGGAACGGGGGGCAATCCCGGATTCATGTGTTTTTCGGCTGGCCCGCGGGCAGCCTTCCTCATGCGCCCCTCAGGCACTGCCGATTGATTGATCGGCTTGGTGTCTGAAGCAATTCCCAATCGGCGCCGAAGCCGCCCTGACCGGGATTGAGCTGTTATTATCCGTCGCATTCACTCAGTACGGATTGTTCAATGTCCTCTCGCGAAATCCGCATCGCCACTCGCAAAAGCGCGTTGGCACTCTGGCAGGCAGAATACGTCAAGGCCCGCCTGGAACAGGCCCACCCCGGCCTGCTCGTGACGTTGGTGCCCATGGTCAGCCGTGGCGACAAACTGCTCGACTCCCCGCTGTCGAAAATCGGTGGCAAAGGGCTGTTCGTCAAGGAGCTGGAAACCGCGCTTCTGGAAAACAACGCCGACATCGCCGTGCATTCGATGAAAGACGTGCCGATGGATTTTCCACAAGGCCTGGGCCTGTTCTGCATCTGCGAGCGTGAAGACCCGCGCGATGCATTCGTCTCCAACACCTTTGCCAGCCTGGACCAGTTACCGGCGGGCAGCATTGTCGGCACCTCCAGCCTGCGCCGTCAGGCCCAATTGCTGGCGCGTCGACCCGACCTGCAGATCCGTTTCCTGCGCGGCAACGTCAATACCCGTCTGGCCAAGCTCGATGCCGGTGAGTACGACGCCATCATCCTCGCCGCCGCCGGCCTGATCCGCCTGGGTTTCGAAGACCGCATCACCTCGGCGATCAGCGTCGATGACAGCCTGCCAGCCGGTGGCCAGGGCGCGGTGGGTATCGAATGCCGTAGCGTCGACGCCGAAATTCATGCGCTGCTTGCCCCTCTGCACCACGAAGACACCGCCGTGCGCGTGATTGCCGAGCGTTCGCTGAACAAGCACCTCAACGGGGGCTGTCAGGTACCGATCGCCTGCTACGCCGTACTGGAAGGCGATGACGTCTGGTTGCGCGGCCTGGTGGGTGATCCGTCCGGCAGCGTGTTGCTGCACGCGGATGCCCGGGCACCCCAGACATCCGCCCAGGCACTGGGTGTGCAGGTGGCCGAAGCGCTGCTGGAGCAGGGTGCCGCCGACATTCTGAAAGCGGTCTATGGCGAGGCCAATAACGAATGAATGGCTGGCGTCTGCTGCTGACCCGCCCGGCCGAAGAGTCGGCAGCGCTGGCCAGGGTGCTGGCCGAGGCCGGTATCTTCAGCAGCAGCCTGCCCCTGCTTGAAACCGAGCCGTTGCCCTTGACGCCTGCACAGCGTTCGATCATTTTCGAGCTGCTCAATTATTGTGCAGTGATCGTGGTCAGCAAGCCGGCCGCGCGACTGGCCATCGAACTGATCGACGAAGTATGGCCGCAACCGCCCCTGCAACCCTGGTTCAGTGTGGGTTCAGCAACCGGGCAGATACTGGTCGATTACGGGCTCGATGCGAGCTGGCCGGAGCAGGGCGACGACAGCGAAGCCTTGCTTGAACTGCCGCGCCTCAAACAGGCGATTGCCGTACCGGGAAGCCGTGTGTTGATCATGCGCGGTGACGAGGGACGCGAACTGTTGGCCGAGCAACTGCGCGGGCTGGGGGTGGGCGTTGATTACCTGCCGCTGTATCGTCGCTACCTGCCGCAGCATGCGCCCGGCGCCCTGGCGCAACGTGTCGCGGTGGAACGCTTGAACGGGCTGGTGGTCAGCAGTGGGCAGGGTTTTGAACATTTGCTTCAGTTGGCGGGGGATTCATGGCCGGACCTGGCCGATCTGCCGCTGTTTGTACCGAGCCCCCGGGTTGCCAGCATTGCGCGGGCAGCCGGAGCACGGACCGTTATTGATTGTCGTGGCGCCAGCGCCGCGGCATTGCTGGCAGCGTTGCGGGAACAACCTCAGCCTGCCGTCAAGGCGTAATGATCGACACCTGTCGTTTACGCTATTACGCCAAAATGCAAAGGATGGGATACGTGAGCGAAACAGCCTTGCCTAAAGACGAAGAATCGGTGTTGAAAACGCCTGCATCCAAGCCTGAGCCAGTCCGCACCGAGCGCACCGGCAGCCGCAACAGTGGTCTGGTATTCCTGGCCTTGCTGCTGGCAATTGCCGGTATCGCCGTCGCCGGCTGGGGAGTCTGGCAACTGCGCATGTTGCAGGCCGGGCACCAGCAACAGCGCGGACAGGTCGAGGACATCGCCGAACAGACCCTGGTGCTGGCGCAGAATGACCAGCAACTGAGCGCACGTATCGCGCAATTCCCGCCCGCCAATCAGCTGGAAGACAGCCGCCGTCTGGTCGCGCAATTGCAAGGCGATCAGCAGCGCCTCAGCCAGCGACTCGAAACCGTGCTGGGGGCGAGCCGCAAGGACTGGCGTCTGGCCGAGGCCGAACATCTGCTGCGTCTGGCCAGCCTGCGCCTTTCAGCGCTGCAGGACATCAACAGTGCGCAGGCGCTGGTTCAGGGTGCCGACGAAATTCTGCGTGAGCAGGATGATCCAGGCTCCTTCGCTGCCCGCGAGCAACTGGCCAAGAGCCTTGCCGCCCTGCGCAGCGTCGAGCAGCCGGACCGCACCGGGCTGTTTCTGCAACTGGCTGCCTTGCGTGAGCAGGCTGTACAGCTCAACAAGCTGGCTCCCGAATACGCAGACAAGGGCGAGTCGCTTATGGGGCTGACCGCTGACAAGACCGAAACCAGCCGGTGGTCGCAGTGGTGGGACGAGATCTCCCATTACTTCCGTATCGATTTCAACGCCGACAAGGACATCCGCCCGGTACTCGCCGGCCAGAGCCTTTCGCAGGTGCGTCTGGCCCTGAGCCTGGCGCTGGAGCAGGCGCAGTGGGCAGCGCTTAACGGCGAGCCCGAGGTTTATTCCAAGGCCATCACCGAAGCGCAGAGCGTTCTGAAAGCCAACTTCGATCAGGACGACCCACAGGGCAAGGCGCTCGGCCAAGGGCTTGATGCCGTTGCCAGCCAGCCGGTATCGGTGAAGACACCGGATCTGGCACCAACCCTGAGCGCCGTGCAGGCCTACCTTGAACGCCGTCACGCTGCCGGCCAGCCAGCCGAGGCGCAACAGGGGACCAGCCGATGAAGCGCTTCTATGTGCTGTTATTCATCGCGATCGCCGCTGCGGCGCTGATCGGGGTCGCCATCGCCGAGCATTCCGGCTATGTCCTGATCGCCTATCAGAACTTCCGCTATGAATCGAGTCTGTGGGCAACCCTGGCGTTGCTGGTCGTTGCGTTACTGGTGATCGCACTGCTGAGGCTGCTGATCACCCTGCTGACGACCTCAGGCCGCGTGGTCAACCCATGGTCGCGCCGCAACCGCCGTCGTCGCGTGCAAATAGCTATCGAGCAAGGCCAGATGGACCTTGCCGAGGGACGCTGGTCCAGCGCCCAACGTCATCTGCAACGCGCCGCCGAAGCCGATACGCATCCGCTGCTCTACTACATCGGCGCTGCACGTGCTGCCAACGAGCAGGGCCGTTACGAAGACTGCGACGCCTTGCTGGAACGCGCGCTCGAGCGTCAGCCACAAGCCGAGCTGGCGATTGCCCTGAATCACGCTCAACTGCAGCAGGACCGTGGCGACACCGAAGGTGCGCTGACCACACTGCTGGCCATGAAAGAGCGTCATCCGCACAACCCTCAGGTGCTTCGTCAACTGCAACGCCTGTATCAGCAACGTGGTGACTGGTCCGATGTGGTCCGTCTGATGCCGGAGCTGCGCAAGGACAAGGTCCTGCCAGCCAAGGAACTGGCCGAGCTGGAACGCCGCGCCTGGGGCGAAAACCTTAGCCTGGCGGCGTACCGCGAAGGCATCGAAGGCGCACCGACCGGTCTGCCTTCACTGGAAAGCGCCTGGCAGGGGCTGGGTTCTGCGCAACGTCAGGAGCCGCAACTGGTGCTGGCGTATGCCGATCAATTGCGCCGTCTGGGTGCCGAAGCCCAGGCAGAAGAAGTGCTTCGTAGCGCCCTCAAGCGCGAGTACAACAGCCATCTGGCGCGTCTGTATGGACTGGTTCGCGGCAACGACCCGTTGAAGCAGCTGCAAACGGCGGAGGGCTGGCTCAAGCAGCATCCTGCTGATCCAAGCCTGTTGCTGAGCCTGGGACGTATCTGTCTGCAAGGCCGCCTGTGGGGCAAGGCGCGGGATTATCTGGAGAGCAGTCTGCGCCTGGAACGCAATCCCGAAACCTGCGCCGAGCTGGCTCGCCTGCTCGGCCAACTGGGTGAGACGGATCGCAGCAATCAGCTGTTTCAGGAGGGTCTGGGTCTGCTCGACGAACGCCTCCTGTCGCGCCCCTTGCCGGTGCTGACCAAGGCCTGAATCCGCCGGAGAGTCCTCTGTGAGGGCTCTCCGTGCTGCCTCACCAGCCCGTCAAGATCAATGCGTGAGAATCGTCCTACATCCATGTGTAAAAGAACCACGCAGCGGCGTGTTCTTTTTCCTCAGTAAACAGCGACGCATCCGTACGCCGCCACCTTGAATGCGCCGCACCCTTTCCTCTACCGTAATCGTCTCGTCCTTTGTTACGGATTTGCCATGTATCTGGCTCGCACACGCTTCCTGTTCTTCCTGGCATCGCTGGCCTGTGCATCAATCATTGGCGTCGCCTTTTACCTGCAGCAAGCCGCAGGTCTCGACCCTTGCACTCTGTGCATGGTGCAGCGAGCTGCATTCATCGCCTGTGGGGTGCTGGCGCTCTGTGCTGCCTGCCACGCGCCAGGCCCGACCGGCACGCGCCGCTACAGCCTGGGGCTTCTGCTGGTCGCCCTGGCAGGGCTTGCTGGCGCAGGCACACAGGTGTGGCTGCAAACCGCTTCGGCCGATCAATTGATACCGTTCATTACCAGACTGGAGCAAATATTGAGCCTGCTCTCCCTGGATATGTGCATCGACCGGCTGCGAAGCGACGCGCTGTTTTGCGCCGAAATCACCTGGACCCTGTTCGGTATCAGCCTGCCAGAGTGGAGTCTGCTGGCATTTACAGGCCTGGCGCTGCTGCCGCTGTATCCTCTTTTCAGCGAATTGAGCCACTGGCTGGCGACCAGAGATCGGGGCGGCTATTAAACGCTTGTATGAACTTTATCTCCTGCGTACCTTGATGGCCTTGTCGAGCGGGCATAATCTGGGCCGCACGCGTCACTGGAAATATGCTGTCCTGACGCATTTATCAGGTCAGGTCCCGGCCAACTACCAGGACCGGCCCAGGACTGCATGCCCCTGAAGGGAAGAGAGAAGACCATGCTGGAAAGTTGTCAGAATGCTCAGGAACGCTGGGGCGGGGTGAACAAGCTGATTGATCGCTGGCTTCAAAGCCGTCTCAAACTGGTCGAAGCCTACGATGCACTGGGCGACACGCCCGCAGCGCTGGCAGCCGACCGCGAAGGCTTGCAGAACTTTTGCGGCATTCTTGTGGATTACGTCTCCGCCGGGCACTTCGAGGTTTACGAACAACTGGGTGATGAAGCGCGAGCGTTCAACGATAAACGTGGGCTCGAACTGGCAGACACGATCTATCCGCGTCTGGACTTCATTACCAAGTTTGCGCTGACGTTCAATGATCGCTGCGACAAGGGCGACTGCTCGGATGCGACGGCGGTGGCCCGGGAGTTCAACCAGCTGGGGCAATTGCTGCACGAGCGTTTCGAGCTGGAAGACTGCTTGATTGAAGTCCTGCATAACTCGCACAAGGAAGAGATCGCCGCTCAGGTGTGACCTGGTTGATGCAAGTGCTACACGCCAAGGGTGCTTATTGCACCCTTTCGCATTTCTGAACGCCGGTCTCCGTCCGCTTACTGTGAAACCGCAACCAGTTCGATTTCAAATACCAGCGGGGTAAACGGATCGATCAGATCGCCAGCGCCCTCGGCACCATAGGCCTGATCCGAAGGGATCACCAGCCGCCACTTCGCGCCGGTCGGCATGTTCTGCAAGGCGCTGGTCCAGCCGCTGATCACGCTGTCGAGCCGGAACCACTGGGGCTGGGTGCTCTGATCGAAGATGGTGCCGTCCGGCAAGCGACCGACATAACGCACTTCAACCCGGCCATCGGCACTGGGCTTGGGGCCGGTGCCAGGAGTCAGCTCGGTCATGAGAATCCCGTCAGCCAGCACCTTCACACCCGGCTTGGCCTTCTCGCTGTCCATGAACGTGCGCTCGGCCTTGAGGGCCGCCTCGGTCGGCGCATCCGTACCGGCAGTCTCGGCCTGGGCGATAGCGGCGTCATGCTCGCGCAGGATCTGGTCGATGCGGTCCTGCTTGAGCGCCAGCGGCTTGCCCTGATAAGCCTGCTTCAAGCCTTCTACCAGCGCCTTGAGGTCCAGGTCAGGGACTTCCTGATGCAACCGCTCGCCAAGGCTTGCGCCCAGGCTGTAGGCGAGATCGTGGCCGTCGCTGGACGCAGGCGGCGCCTCGGCGGCCTGAGCCAGGGGTAGCAAGAGGAACAACGACGTTAACAGGTAGCGCGACATTAATGCTCTCCGGCCTGGGAAGGCAGCGATTATGCCAGCGCCAGCGCGAGTAGTGACGAGTCTTGTGATGTGAATTTCACAATGCCTTTGCATCGTGCCGAGCAATCATTTCTCTGAGTATGCAACAGCGCCCCATGGATGCTGTCAAGATGCCCTAGCGGCGATGCGCGCAGAAGCCTAGTATGAGCCGCAATTTCGTCACCCAGGAGGTAAGTCATGTCGGCCAAAAAGAAGCCAGTAAATACTCCGTTGCATTTGCTCCAACAATTATCGGGCAGCTTGCTTGAACATCTGGAAGACGCCTGCTCCCAAGCCTTGGCTGATGCCGAGAAACTGCTCGCCAAGCTTGAGAAACAGCGCGGCAAGGCGCAGGAAAAACTGCACAACTCCCGCATCAAGTTGCAGGATGCTGCCACCGCCGGAAAATCCAAGGCGCAGGCCAAGGCCAAAGGCGCCGTGTCCGAGCTGGAAGAGTTGCTGGACGCTCTCAAGGATCGTCAGACCGAAACCCGCACTTACATCCTGCACCTCAAGCGTGATGCCCAGGAAAGCCTGAAACTGGCTCAGGGTATTGGTCGTGTGAAAGAGGCGGTCGGCAAGATCCTGACCACTCGCGATGCCAAGCCTGTCGCACCGAAAGCGGTCGCCAAGACACCTGCTGCCAAAGCCCCGGCAAAAACCGCAGCGAAAGCGCCGGTTAAAACAGCCGCCGCCAAGCCAGTCGCCAAGGCCGCCGCCAAGCCTTCCGCAGCTGCCAAGCCAGCCGCAAAAACTGCTGTTGCCAAGGCCCCGGTAAAAGCCGCTGCCAAACCGGCCCCCCGGGCGACTGCAGCAGCCAAGCCTGTCGCAGCCAAGACAACGGCCGCCAAGCCTGCTGCAGCCAGGACAACTGCTGCTAAACCGGCCGCGGCCAAGCCTGCTGCCACCAAGGCGCCGGTTGCCAAGACCACCGCCAGCAGCGCTGCCAAACCAGCAGCAGCAAAAGCGGCGGCCGCCAAACCTGCGGCGAAAGCGCCTGTGAAAGCGCCCGTCAAGGCTCCGGCCAAAGCACCTGCCAAGGCACCTGTGAAAGCAGCAGCCAAGCCTGTCGCCAAACCTGCGGCCAAGCCTGCCGTGAAGCCAGCCGCCGCCAAACCGGCCACGCCAGCGCCTGCTGCAGCCAAGCCGACAACGCCTGCACCTGCCGCGCCCGCCGCCGCACCGGCAACACCTGCCAACGGCGCAACGCCAACCAGCGCTTCCTAAGTCTGGTCGACGGCAAGTCCAACCGCGATGCGCAGCACATGCAGCGCATCGCGGTTTTTTTCTGCGTCCCCTTCGGCAAGTTCGAGCAGCCACTCCTCTGCATTCCTCGCCTCACCCGCCGGCCAGTCCCCGGTCAGTGCCTCAAGCTTCATCATCAGACCCTGTTCGGCCTCCAGTTCCAGCGCCTTGACCTTCATTCGCAATGCACTGAGCTGTGCGTCTTCAAGCGCCGCATGGCGCCATTGGTTACGCAAATCCCGCAACGGACGCACCACATCGTCATGCCAGGGTGTCGCCAACTGCTTTATTTGCGCTACTCGCTGAGCATCGCACTCCACGTCGCGCGTGCCCAGCCACACCCCGCAAAGCACCATGCACACGTTGGCCCCGTTGGCTTGCAGCGTCAGACAAGCCTGCTCCACACCCGGTCGGGCGTAGAAATCGAGGGTGAAACTCCAGAGCGCTGGAGGCATAGTGATCCACCTGTTCAGGACGAAGCTGGTAGACTCCGCCGCCATTATGATTCGACTTCAAAGCCTTACCTTACAGCGTGGTCCGCAACGTCTGCTAGAAGACGCCGAGCTGACTCTGCACGCCGGCCATAAAGCCGGTCTGATCGGTGCCAATGGCGCCGGTAAATCCAGCCTGTTTGCCCTGCTGCGTGGAGAGCTGACGCCGGATGCCGGCGACTGCCTGCTGCCCGCCGACTGGCGTATCGCGCACATGCGCCAGGAGGTCGACACGCTCGAACGCCTGGCCGTGGATTACGTGCTCGATGGCGACGAGCGCCTGCGCGAGGTACAGAGCTCGCTGGCCGAGGCCGAAGCCGCGCAGGACGGTGCCGCTCAGGCCCGTCTGCATTCGGAGCTCGACAGCGCCGACGGTTATACCGCCGACGCACGCGCTCGCAAGCTGCTGGCCGGGCTGGGCTTCACCAACGAACAGATGGAGCGTCAGGTCGGCAGTTTCTCCGGTGGCTGGCGTATGCGCCTGAACCTGGCGCAGGCATTGATGTGCCCCTCGGACCTGCTGCTGCTCGACGAACCGACCAACCACTTGGACCTCGACGCCATTCTGTGGCTTGAAGACTGGCTCAAGAGTTACCCCGGCACCTTGCTGCTGATTTCCCACGACCGGGATTTTCTGGATGCCGTGGTCGATCACATCGCCCATGTCGAGCAACGCAAGATCACTCTCTATCGCGGCGGCTACAGCGCCTTCGAGCGGGCTCGTGCCGAACGTCTGGCCCAGCAGCAACAGGCCTACGAGAAGCAGCAGGCGCAACGTGCGCACATGGAAAAGTACATCGCGCGCTTCAAGGCCCAGGCCACCAAGGCCCGTCAGGCACAAAGCCGGATCAAGGCGCTGGAACGCATGGAAGAGCTGTCGGCTGCGCACGTCGACTCACCGTTCAACTTCGTCTTCCGTGAGTCCGACAAGATCTCCAGCCCCTTGCTGGACCTGTCCGATGCGCGCCTGGGTTACGGCGACAAGACCATCCTCGAGAAGGTCAAGCTGCAACTCACGCCCGGTGCACGCATCGGCCTGCTGGGTCCGAACGGCGCAGGCAAGTCGACGCTGATCAAAAACCTCGCCGGTGAGCTTGAACCGCAAAGCGGTCGGCTGGTGCGTGGCGAAAACCTCACCGTGGGCTACTTCGCCCAGCATCAGCTCGACTCACTGGACGCCAAGGCGACGCCGTTGCTGCACCTGCAGCGCCTGGCACCGACCGAGCGTGAACAGACCTTGCGCGATTTCCTTGGCGGTTTCGACTTCCGTGGCGCGCGTCTGGATGAGCCGGTGCTGAATTTCTCCGGTGGCGAGAAAGCCCGTCTGGCGCTGGCGCTGATTGCCTGGGAAAAGCCCAACCTGTTGCTGCTCGATGAACCGACCAACCACCTTGACCTGGAGATGCGCCTGGCGCTGACCATGGCCTTGCAGGAGTTCGGTGGCGCGGTACTGGTGGTGTCTCACGATCGGCACTTGCTCAAGAGCACGACCGATGACTTCCTGCTGGTGGCCGACGGCCGCGTGCAGGCGTTCGACGGCGATCTGGATGACTACACGCGCTGGCTGGCCGATTACCGGCTGCGCAACGCTCCGGTCAGCAACACGCCCGTCAACGCCGACAAGACCGATAAGAAAGCCCAGCGCCAGCAGGCAGCGGCCTTGCGTCAGCAACTGGCGCCGCACAAGCGCGAAGCCGACAAGCTGGAGCGTGATCTGGGGCTGGTGAATGAGAAACTCGCCAAGGTCGAAGAAGCGCTGGCTGACAGCACCAACTACGAGGCGGCCAACAAGGACAAGCTGCGCGATCTGCTGGCCGAACAGGCGAAGCTGAAAGTGCGCGAAGCCGAGCTGGAAGACGCCTGGATGCAAGCGCTGGAACTGTTGGAATCAATGCAGGCCGAACTGGAAGCATTGTCGTGAGTGAGGCAGGGAAGTGATGGACATGTTGGGCTTGCCGGTATCCGCGTACTGGCTTGAACCGCTGCTGGTGGGTGCGCAGATTCTGCTGATCCTGCTGGCCGGTTACGTACTGCAACGCATCGTGGGTGGTTTTCTGACCGGGCTGGGCGAGCGCTATCCGTTGCCGCCAGAATTGCTGGTGCCGGTTCGCGGAGGCCTGCGCTGGTTGATCATGGGCAGCGCCTTTGTCCTCGTCCTGGGTCGACTCGGGGTGTCGGCCACGGTGCTGTGGACTGCACTGTCCGGCTTCGTCGCCGTCGCGGCGGTGGCGTTCTTCGCCATGTGGAGCGTGCTGTCGAACCTGCTCTGCGCCATTCTGATCTTCACCATCGGCCCGTTCCGCATCGGTGACATGGTCGAGCTGGTCGATACGCTGGACAAGCCGGGCGTGAAGGGCAGGGTGGTTGCCATCAACCTGATGTTCACCACCCTGATCGAGACCCCGGAAGCCGGTGGTGCGCTGGTCCAGGTGCCCAACAGCCAGTTTTTCCAGAAGTCGGTGCGCCGTTGGCGTGGCAGCGATCTGTTTCCGCAGATGGTGGTCGCAAAGCAGCCGGACGAGCAGGATTAGAAATCGTTAGCTTTGCAAAGCAACCCGCATTAATTTACTGAGCATTGGACTTTGCTTGAGGTGCACGATGGCGCTTGAAACGTGGCTGGGCTTTTTTGCGGCCTGCTGGATTATCAGTCTGTCTCCTGGCGCGGGCGCCATCGCTTCGATGTCCTGCGGCCTGCAATACGGTTTCTGGCGTGGCTACTGGAATGCCCTGGGCTTGCAGATTGCGTTGGTGGCACAGATCGCGATTGTCGCGGCAGGTCTGGGTGCCGTGCTGGCGGCCTCCGATATGGCGTTCACACTGATCAAGTGGTTCGGCGTCGCATACCTGGTCTATCTCGGCATCAAGCAATGGCGCGCCCTGCCAGCCGACCTGGCCGACGAATCTGCCGTGCGCCCTGTGGGCAAACCGATGACGCTGGTATTGCGTGGTTTTCTGGTGAATATCAGCAACCCCAAGGCGCTGATCTTCATTCTGGCGATCCTGCCACAGTTCATCGACCCGGCCGCTCCGCTGCTCATCCAGTACGCGATCATCGCGGCGACCATGGTGGTGGTCGATCTGATCGTGATGGCGGGCTACACCGGGCTGGCATCCAAGGTGTTGCGCCTGCTCAAGACGCCTCGCCAGCAACGTCGCATGAATCGCACCTTCGCCAGCCTGTTCGTGGGCGCGGCAGGTTTCCTCGCGACGTTGCATCGCGGTACGGCCTGAAACGTGTCGGTCTCGAGCCCTGAGCAGACATCCGTTTTGCTCAGGGCGACTGAAGGCTGAACGTAAGATTCTGTAACAAAAATAGACCTCGACTATTGAGTAGTGCCGTTGCGGCGTTAACAATGCAACGCTTCGCATTCCCGTCGAGATTCTGCAATGCCCGTCCATTCTCGTTTTCTTGCCTGGTTACTGTTGCCGCTCCTGGCGCTGGGCAGCTGCGTTGCGCTGGCCGACCCGGTCGAGGGTGCAGCCCAGGCGCTGCATCTGCTGGATTACCTGGGGGCCGATTACCCGGCGACCGTGGCAGACGGCAAGGTCGTGGACACCGTCAAGTACCAGCAACAGGTCGATAACCTGGCTGCGTTGCAGGGCCTGGTCGTTGCCTTGCCGCAGCGCGCCGGGCGGGATGCTCTGGAGCAGGCGGTCACCCAGCTGAAAAGCGCTGTGGCGGGTCGACAGGACGCTGCGCAGGTCACGCGTCAGGCGCGGCAGTTGAGTGCGAAGCTCGCGCTTGCCTACGAGGTCAGTCAGGCCCCGGCCATTACGCCGGACCCCGCCCGTGGCGCGCCTTTGTACGCCCAGCATTGCTCGGTGTGCCATGGCGACAGCGGTGCAGGGGATGGACCGGCAGGTATCGGCCTGGAACCGCCGCCCTCGAACCTGCGGGATACCGCGCGGCTGGATCGCCTGAGTCTCTACGATCTCTACAACGCGACCGGGCTGGGTATTGCCGGCACCGATATGCCTGCGTTCGCCGACCAGCTGGATGATCGCCAGCGCTGGGATATAGCGACCTATATCGCCAGCTTCAGCGCGCAACCTGTCGCCCAGCCTGCCAAGACCTTCAACCTCGCCGACCTGGCTCGCCAGACACCGGCCGAAATCCAGGCAGCCGAAGGTCAGGACGCTACCGCCACCTTCCGAGCCCAGCGCGCGCAGCCACCACAGGTACAGCGCGGCCCGGCGCAACTGCTGGATTACACCAGTGTAACGCTGGACAAGAGCCTGGCGGCCTACAAGGCCGGTGATCGCGAGCAGGCCTATGATTTGTCGGTCGCGGCGTATCTGGAGGGTTTCGAGCTGGTCGAAAGCTCGCTGGATAACGTCGACGCCAATGTGCGCAAGGACACTGAGAAGAGCCTGATGGCTTACCGGCAGTCCTTGCAGGACAGCATGCCGTTGCCTCAGGTTGCGCAGAAGCTGGAAGCAGCCAAAGGGAAGCTCAAGGAGTCGGCGGACCTGTTGGGCAGCGACGGCCTGAGCCTGTCACTGAGCTACATCTCGGGCCTGTTGATCCTGCTGCGTGAAGGGCTGGAAGCGATTCTGGTACTGGCGGCGATCCTGGCGTTTCTGCGCAACACCGGCCAGCAGTCTGCCGTACGCAGCGTCAACATCGGCTGGGGCCTGGCGCTGCTGGCCGGGCTGGCCACCTGGGCGCTCGCGGCGTATGTCATCGACGTCAGCGGTGCGCAACGTGAATTGCTGGAAGGCGCCACCGCGTTGTTCGCCAGTGTGATGGTGCTCTGGCTCGGGGTGTGGATGCATGACCGTCGCCACGCCGCTGCGTGGCAGGACTACGTCAAAAGCAGCCTGGTCGGCGGCGGCGGTCGTTTCGGCTTCGCGGTGCTGGCGTTCTTCTCGGTCTACCGCGAGCTGTTCGAAGTCATCCTGTTCTACGAAACCCTGTGGCTGCAGGCAGGACCGGCCGGACACGATGCCGTGCTGGCGGGCGGTGCCACGGCGCTGGTGCTGCTGGTGGGCCTGGCGTGGATCATCCTGCGCGGCTCGGCGAAGCTGCCGCTGTCGCTGTTCTTCGGCATCAACGCTGCGCTGCTCTGCGCACTGTCGGTGGTGTTTGCCGGTCACGGCGTCAAGGCGCTGCAAGAGGCGGGCATATTCGGCACAAGGCCGGTGCCGTTCTTCGAGTTCGACTGGCTGGGCATTCACGCCGACCTGTACTCGCTCGGCGCGCAGGCCATCGCCCTGATCGCCATTGCCGTGCTGTACGGCAGAAGTCGTCTGGCCGAGAAGCGCAGGCTGCAGACGGCAGACTGAAACTTCACGCGTGCTCAAGGACAAGCGGCGCCCGCCGCTTGTCCTGACTGTATGTTTAAGTGCTATTAAAGCCCTCCTTTAGATAGTTCCCGCCCTGTATAAAAAACCACCTGTTACTTCTGCCAGTAGACGCCCTTTTTCTTCAAGCATAGTGTAGCGAAACGCCAACTCGGCTATCGGGTACTGGCGCATTTACCTGAGAACGAGGTGGGTGATGGCCAAGTATGAGATTCGGTTGTGGGCTGAAGACATTGAGGAACATGACCATCCTGAAATAGCCATTGAATTTTATGAAAACGATGATTTGCAAGAGCATGCCTGGGTCAGGCTGCACCCTCATGGCAAGCACAAGATTCGCGGCGAACTGGGAAGGGACGAGGAAGTTCTGACCGACCTGGCATTGGCCTTCAGGAAGAAGGTGGCTGAGTTGGTGGATTGGTAAAGCCTGGTTACGCCTGTAACAAAACCTGACTTACACAGGTGCCGGAGAGGCTGGCAGTACTGGCATCTCAATCAATAAAAGAGGATTGAGAACATGGCTAATTATGAAATCAGGTTGTCCATGGAAGATTTTGAAGGCGACGGTATTCCCGAAATACTGGTGCAACACTGGAACGGAGACGAGATGGATGGCATGGCTTATGTAACAGCGTCCGATAAATATAAAGGTTTCGACACAGTAAAAAGTGGAGCCGACATCAACGAAGACGGCGTCACCAATACCCAGGACATCACTGCAATACTTGCCTTGGCCCAAGCCTATGCGGTCATGAATCTTTCCATAAAGCCGAAAGAAGAAAAAACCAACGATACGGGTACAGAAGAGCCAGTTAACTAATAGTGTGAGAGGGGGCGTTTACCGCCCCCCATACCTAATTGACTCTAGTCGCTCAAATCAACCGGCTTCTTCAACTTCGGATTCGGGAAGAACTGCACACCCTGCACCTTGGGATCAGCCGGCTTGACCACCGCCTTGTTGACCCGCGTGCCCAACTCCTTCGGTATCGAAATACCCTGCTCGTTGAGCGTATCGCTGTAGCCGCAACTCACGCACTCGCGATGCGGCACGTCGTTTTCGTTCCACATCATCAGTTTGTCGGGCTCGCTGCACGCCGGGCACACCGCCCCGGCGATGAAGCGTTTCCTGGTAATGACTACCGGTGTATCGGTCATGCTGCCGCGTCCTCACTCAAGCCACTGTGACGCAACAATGCGTCAATCGACGGCTCGCGTCCGCGGAAGTCGACGAACAGCACCATCGGTGCCTGCGAACCGCCACGTGCCAGAATGGCTTCGCGGAAGGCGCGTCCGGTTTCAGCGTTGAGCACGCCATCTTCCTCGAACTTCGAGAACGCATCGGCGGACAGCACTTCAGCCCACTTGTAGCTGTAATAACCGGCGGCGTAACCACCTGCGAAGATGTGCGCGAAGCTGTTCGGGAAGCGGTTGTAGGCAGGCGGACGCATCACTGACACTTCGTCGCGAATGCCTTCCAGCACGTCCAGCACGCTGCGGCCGTCGCCATGCGTGGCATGCAGTTCGAAGTCGAACAGCGAGAACTCCAGCTGACGCACCATCATCAGGCCGGACTGGAAGTTCTTGGCAGCGAGCATCTTCTCCAGCAGATCCTGCGGCAACGGCTCGCCGGTTTCGTAATGACCGGAGATCAGCGCCAGGCCTTCGGGCTCCCAGCACCAGTTTTCCATGAACTGGCTCGGCAACTCGACCGCGTCCCAAGCCACGCCATTGATACCGGATACCCCGGCATGCTCGACGCGGGTCAGCAGGTGATGCAGGCCATGACCGAATTCGTGGAACAGCGTGGTGACTTCGTCGTGGGTCAGCAGCGCAGGCTTGCCGGCGACAGCGGGTGTGAAGTTGCACACCAGATTGGCCACCGGGCTTTGCAACGTGCCTTGCGCCGTACGGCGACGGTCACGCGCGCCGTCCATCCAGGCACCGCCACGCTTGTTGGCGCGGGCATACAGATCGAAGAAGAAACGCCCGACGTGCAGGCCGTTTTCCTTGATCTCGAACAGACGAACATCCGGGTGCCAGGTGTCGAAGCCTTTCTGCTCGGCAATCTCGATGCCGTACAGGCGCTGGACGATGGTGAACAGGCCGCCGAGCACCTTATCGACAGGGAAGTAGGCGCGCAGGATTTCCTGGGAAACGCTGTAGCGCTGCTCGCGCAGCTTCTCGCCGTAGAAACCGCTGTCCCAGCTTTGCAGATCCGGGCAGCCCTGTTCGGCGGCATAAGCCTTGAGCTGCTCCAGGTCCTGAGCAGCAAAAGGCTTGCTGCGCTTGGCCAGGTCACGCAGGAAGCTAAGCACCTGGTCGCTGGACTCGGCCATCTTGGTCGCCAGGCTCAGTTCAGCGTAGTTGGCATAGCCGAGCAATTGCGCGAGTTCCTGACGCAGGTCGAGGATCTGCTCCATGACCGGCGTGTTGTCGTTCTTGCCGGCGTTCGGACCTTGATCCGATGCGCGGGTGGCGTACGCCGCATAGACTTCCTCGCGCAGTGCGCGGTCTTCGGCGTAGGTCATCACCGCGTAGTAGCTCGGGAATTCCAGCGTGATCAGATAGCCTTCCAGGTCCTTGGCCTTGGCCGCGGCGGCCATCTGCTGCTTGGCAGAGTCGGTCAGGCCGGCGAGGGCGGACTCATCGGCAACCAGCTTGGTCCAGGCCTGAGTGGCATCGAGCAGCTGGTTGGAAAACTGGCTGCCCAGCTCCGACAGTTTGCTCTGCACTTCGGCATAGCGCTTCTGCTGCTCTGGCGGCAGATCGATACCGGACAGGCGGAAGTCACGCAGCGATTGCTCCAGAATGGTCTTCTGGCCAACGTCGAAACTGGCGGCCTCGGGGCCATTGGCCAAGGCTTCATAGGCCTGGAACAGCGCGCGGTTCTGGCCCATCTCGGTGGAGTAGGCGCTCAAGGCCGGCAGGCACGATTCATACGCTTCGCGCAGCTCGGCGCTGTTGCACACGGCATTGAGGTGGCTGACGGGGCTCCAGGCAGCGCCCAGGCGGTCGTTCAGCTCGTCCATGGTCAGCACCAGCCCGGCCCAGGTCGGTGTCGAACCCTGTTTGGCGAGGATGTCGGCAATCGCGGCACGGTTATCCGCCAGGATCTGTTCGATAGCAGGTTTGACATGCTCGGCACGAATCGCCGAAAAGGGTGGCAGGTCGTACGATTGCAGAAGAGGGTTGTTCGCGCTCACGGTTTTGCACCTTGCCTTGAAGAAACACTCAGCCATCTTAATTACAATCGACGCCGACCGCAGCAACCAAACCCGCTCTACACGCCTATCACTGCCAAAGAAGGAGCCTATCGTGGCCATTCGCAAGTTTCAGGAGCACACCCCAGCCCTCGGCGAACGGGCCTTTGTCGATCATTCAGCGGTGGTAATCGGCGACGTCGAAATCGGCGCCGACAGCTCCGTCTGGCCGCTGACCGTGGTGCGCGGCGACATGCACCGGATCCGCATCGGCGCCCGCACCAGCGTGCAGGACGGCAGTGTGCTGCACATCACCCACGCTGGCCCCTTCAACCCGGACGGTTTTCCGCTGCTGATCGGCGATGAAGTGACCATCGGCCACAAGGCCATGCTGCACGGCTGCACAATCGGCAATCGCATCCTGGTCGGCATGGGCACCACCATCATGGACGGCGCGGTCGTCGAAGACCATGTGATCATCGGCGCAGGCAGCCTGGTACCGCCGGGCAAGGTGCTGGAAAGCGGCTTTTTGTACGTCGGTCGCCCGGTCAAACAGGTGCGCGCCCTCACCGAAAAGGAAATCGCCTTCTTCCCGTACAGCGCGACTAATTACGTGAAGCTCAAGGATCAGCATCTGGCTGAGGGGTTTGATAAGGGTTGAGGCCCGCTATTAATACTGCGCTCTGCACTCAGTCGGCCTTCAATTCTGGCCGAAGGCCGTAGGAGCGAGCCGGGGCGACGCTTCGCTTGTTCGCGAAGACCGCGGTTCAAACGCCCTTTGTGTGGGCGCTGTACCGACCTCTTCGCGAGCAAGCTCGCTCCCACAGGAGCTTCAAGGCATCAACGCCTGCAGCGCCGCCTTGCGCGCCTCGGCAGGCATCCCGCCCAGCTTCTCCACCGCTCGATAAAAAGCCTGCCAGTCGCCATTCTCCTGCCTGAACAACGTCTCGAACGCTGGCACCCATTGATCGTAAAGACCAAAAGGCAGCAGTTTAGCGTTGTTCATCGGGCTGTTGATCCAGGCATCGAAACGCTTGTCGCCAGCCCACTGCTCATCCCGCAACGCGCGGTAGTCACGGCGCATCCGCTCGAATTCCTCAGCCTTGCGCGCGCGCATCACTTCGGCCGACAGCGGCTGACGATAAAGCGCCTTGAGTCGCTCCCGGGTGTCGAGCACCAGCCGGGTAAACTGATCACGCCGTGCCGACTGCGAAACACTCTCCGGCGGCAATCCCCGCGCCGCACGCCATTGCCGCGTACCTTCCTGCTCGACGAAACTGGCGTAGGACTCATTGAACTCCGTGTCGTCCTTCACATAAAAACGCTGATGCGCCAATTCATGAAAAATCAGCGTGGCCAGACGCTCGTCACCCCAGCCCATCATCGAACTGAGAATCGGATCATTGAACCAACCCAGCGTCGAATAGGCTTCCACGCCACTCAAATACACATCCTTGCCCGCCTGCCGCTGCAACGCCGCCTCGCCACGCGCCCCGCCAGGGCTGTAATAACCGCGATACGCGACACACCCGGCAATCGGAAAACAATGCGTGACCGGCTCTAGCGAGAACTCATCCGTCGCGAACACATTCCACACCACATAAGGGCGGCCCAGATCCGCATACAGGCGATAACTCTGGTTATCCGGCAGATGCAAATGCTCGCTGGCAAACGCCCGCGCCAACTGCGACTGGGCCAGATGCCTGCGCAAACCTGCATCCCGAGTCGGGTCAGCAATGATCTTCTCCACCGGCTCACGGGCCTGCAGCAACTGCCACTGACCCTGCGCCAACTGGCTGTAGTAGGAAACGCTGGAGCAGCCGGTCAGCAGCGTAGCGGCCGTCAGCGCTAGCAGGTGGCGAAGGCGTGGCAGGGCGAATGTGGCCATGAAGGGAAGGGCTTTGGTGGCTTGGGTGCGGTGATGTTATGCCGGAGGGGAGTGGGGATGTGCAACTCTTATAAGGATTGCAAGGTATAGAGCCTCAATCCATGGACGAACTCGAACGTACCAAGCTGCGCGCCCGTGCAGAACGCCATTTTCATTAGACACAAACAGAAAACCCACCGTGCAGGTGGGCTTTGGGTATTGCTATATCATCTGTCCGTGGGGGGAGGCATAAGCCAGCTAGGCCCTCGGCTAGTGGACAGACTGTAGGGAGATTTGCAGTTGTCGTCAATGTCAGCTTTAGAGGTCGCAAAAGCAATCAGATTATCCATTTCATCTGCCCGGATTTCGACGTATGAAAACGCAGCGCTCGCTGTGGGCAGAGGTCTTGATGAGGCCATAACTTTATATGCCTGGAACGCCCTCGTCTCTGGAGCGTTCCTTACGCCTCTACACCTGTGCGAGGTGATTGTCCGTAACGGTGTTGCAGACGCAATCGCTTCGGTTTACGGCCCCCGGTGGCCTTGGAGTCCCGGCTTCGAGCAGAGCTTGCCGAATGTTACAGGTCCGGTTTTCAAGCCAAAACAAGAGCTTGCAAGAGCCAGACAGAAATGTGGCACAACCGGCGCCGTTATCGCAGAGTTGAAATTCGTCTTTTGGGAAAAAATGTTCACAAAACGGTTTGAAGGCCGTATCTGGGCCACCTATCTATACCGCTTTTTTCCAAACCTCGAAAAGTGTTTCACTGTATCTGCCCACCGAGCAAAGATCGCGGCTGATCTCGAACAAATTCGATTGCTTCGAAATCGAATTGCTCACCATGAGCCGATATTTTCACGAAACCTGAGAAGCGATTTTGCCGTTATCCAACGCTTGACTGAAACACGCTGCGCGGTCTCTGCAGACTGGATGAATGGCCAACAGCAAGTCATGTCAACGGTCGCCACTAAACCTTTTTAAGCAGAGGTACAACTTCGGTGCCATTCCGTCTTCTGATACTGATAACCGCACTCACCCTCGCCGGATGCGCCGGCCCCTTGCCTGCCGTCAATCCGGACATGGCGTGGGTCGACATGCGCACCATCACCGGCCAGTTGATCATGGGCGACAAGCTCGATGGCAGGAACACTTACGACGGGCGCTATTTTCAGGTCACCCCGGGCAGCCATGAGTTGCAGGTGCGTTATGACTATGAGTATCGCTCGGGCGGCATGGGGATGATCGGCGACGAGTACACCGAGATCACCTGTTACGTCAGTGTTCGTTACGACCACTTCGCTGCCGGGCAGCGTTATGTGCTGGAGGTACGCTCACTGGCGAACAGTGTCGACGCGTGGCTTTACGATGCAGAGCGCAAGGTGGTGGCCGAGGAGGAAGAAGAGGGCGGGGTGCACTGCATCTGATCAGCGGCCGTTGAGCTGATAGATGATTTTTTTCGTACCGTTGTCGCAGCTGCCGACGATCATGCTGGGATCGGTGGCTTCTTCGTTGCTCACGATTTCCAGCGTGTAGGACGTGACATTGTTGGCCTGGATCTTGGCCTCGATTTCAGCCTTGAGCTCTTCGCAGGATTTCGGCGCCGCCAGGGCGCTGGTTGCCAGCAGGGTGCAGGTCGCTGCCAGAATAAAACGTTTCATGCTCGACTCCTGATCATAATCAAACCATGCGTCAACCAACGCATGACCGATGAAGCAAGCCAGCTTTATACAGCAGATACAGGAGCGCACAAGGCGCCCCCGCAAGGCTGGCTGTGAATCAGCTCAGCAATGTAGCGTCCAGGGTGATCTTGGCGTTCAACACTTTCGAGACCGGGCAGCCTTCTTTGGCCTGCTTGGTCAGTTCGTCGAACTTCTCCTGGGTCGCGCCTGGCACTTTGGCCTTGAGGGTCAAATGCACAGCGCTGATCGCGAAACCGCCTTCTACCTGATCCAGCGACACTTCAGCCTGAGTATCGATGCTTTCAGCAGTCAGGCCTGCACCGCCCAGAATCATGGACAATGCCATCGAGAAACAGCCTGCATGGGCTGCGCCGATCAATTCTTCAGGGTTGGTGCCTTTGCCGCCTTCAAAACGTGCCTTGAAGCCGTAAGGTGCTTCGCGCAATACGCCGGTTTCCGTGGAGATGCTGCCGATACCGCTTTTCAGATCACCTTCCCAGTGGGCGGATGCTTTCTTGACGATGCTCATGGTGGCTCCTTTTGGAATGAATTTGGATCGTTGCTGTTACAGCATTCTGAGGATAGACGGCTCTGGAAAGTTCAACCGTCGGAAAGACCTACCGTTTCAGTAGGTTTTTCTACACTGCCCCATTGAAAAGCCGGACTTGCGCCCGCACTGCTGTTTCATCGTGGGCAGCTCCAGCAGCCGGCCCATCACAATTCGAGGAGCTACCCCGGCCTATGAAACGTCTGGCAGATGTAAAAATTTCCACCCTTGATCTGGTGCCGGTGCGCCACGACAAAGGCCCCGCCGAATCGCTGCGCAACTCGCTCAACCTCGCCCAGCATGTCGAAAAGCTGGGTTACAACCGCTTCTGGGTGGCCGAGCATCACAACATGGACGGCATCGCCAGTTCAGCGACCGCGGTACTGCTCGCCTACCTGGCAGGCGGCACGTCGACCATTCGTGTCGGGGCTGGCGGGATCATGCTGCCCAACCATGCGCCGCTGGTGATCGCCGAGCAGTTCGGCACCCTGGCCAGCCTGTATCCCGGCCGCATCGACCTGGGTCTGGGCCGCGCACCGGGCTCCGACCAGATGACTGCGCGTGCCTTGCGCCGCGAGCGCTCCGGCAGTGCCGATGACTTCCCGGATGATGTCACCGAGCTGATGGAATACCTGGGCCCGCGCACGCCTGATCAAAAAGTGATCGCCGTACCCGGTTCAAACACCAACGTGCCGATCTGGCTGCTGGGCTCGAGCCTGTTCAGCGCCCAGCTGGCAGGCATGCGCGGCTTGCCGTATGCGTTCGCATCGCACTTTGCGCCGCGCTACATGCACGAGGCGATTCGCGTGTATCGCAATCACTTCCAGCCATCGGAGGTGCTCGACAAGCCTTACGTGATGCTTGGCGTGCCCCTGTCGGCGGCCGACACGGACGAGCATGCCGAATACCTGGCAACGTCGGTTTACCAGCGCATTCTCGCGCTGATGCGTGGGCACAGCCTGATGCAGCGCCCGCCTGTCGAGTCAATGGACGGCCTGTGGCTGCCACACGAGCGTGAGGCAGTAGCAAGCTTCCTCGGGCTGGCGATGGTGGGTGGCCCGGAGAAGATCCGCGCCAAACTGGATGTGCTGCTCGAGCAGACCGACGCTGACGAGTTGCTCTTTACCTGCGACATGTACGAGCACCAAGACAGGTTGCGTTCCTACGAGATTCTGGCGCAGGTCGCGCACGGTTGAGCGACTTTCCGAATCGGAAAAAAACCAGCCACACACAGAAGCGCCCCGGACTGGATGACAGTCCGGGGCGATTCTGTTCGTGAAACCTGCAAACGGGATTAACCGGGCAAACCGGCCTGAGCCGGGCCCGGCTGGCAATCAACCGCGCTGGTAAACGATTTCCTTGGTGCCGCCTTCGCAGGTGCCGACGACTTGCTTGTCGGCCGCGCTGCCTTTCTCGACCACTTCAAGCGTGTAGGACGTTACGCCCTTCGCCTGGAGTCTGGCGTCGAGTTCACTTTTCAACTCTTCACATGGCTTGCCTGCCGCGAGGGCAGTGCCTGCAATGCTCAGCAAGCCTACAGCCAACAAAAACTTCTTCATGGGTAATCCCTCTCGTCCGGCCAAATGAAGACGCCATCGGAACAGGCGCCCATTGAAAATCCCCACGCTCACACATCAACCGTGTGGCCATATCAGTGTGTGTAGCGCAGGTTATGGCAATCGGCCAGTCGAAAGGTTCAGATCACCCTTAGCTGTTGGTGATGCGGAAGCCCACTTTCAACGTTACCTGGAAGTGCGCGACTTTGCCGTTTTCGATATGGCCGCGGGTTTCGGTCACTTCAAACCATTCCATCAGGTCGAGGCTTTTGCTGGCTTCGGCCAGGGCATTGTTGATGGCGTCTTCGATGGTGGTCGTGGAAGAGCCGACGATTTCAACTTTCTTGTACGTGTGATGATCGGACATGGCAGTTCTCCTGAGGTCTGAAAAAGACGCGATATAGAGCGCGCTCCCTGCTTCTGTCAGGAGAACGCGCGCAAAAGTTCAGACCTTTGCAAAAATCCCATCGCACTTTCCAAAAAGCGCGGAGTCCGAAACAACACGCCCAATCATCATTGCAGGAGAAACACCATGGCTACTACGTCACTTCGCAAAGCCTCGTTGCAGAGTATGGAAGCTGAAATCGAGAGCCTCCTGAAGTCCCTAGAGGGCCTGAAAGCCGACGCTACCGACGAGTCGCGCAAGACACTGAAGAATCTGAAAGCCAACGCTGAAAGCGCGCTGAGCCATTCGCGCAGCCTGCTCAGCGATGTCTACGAAGACGTCAAAGAGAAAACCCGCGAGAACGCGCTGGCAACCCGTGACTACGCTCAGGAACACCCTTGGACCACCGCTGGCGTTGCGGTAGGTGCCATCGGCCTGATCGCTGCCTACATGCTGTTCAAGCGCGGTAACTGATCAGTTTCTGATCGGTTCCCCGGACCGCTTCAGCTCATTTTTCAACCACTGAGCAAGCTGCTGCGCCCGTCCATCGGCCGCACGTCTGGGTACCCAAAGCGCCAGCTGCGCCGGGGTTTCACTGAAGCCCCATGGCGCAGCCAGGCGACCGGCTTTCAGGTCATCGATGACCAGAGGTTCCGGCGCAATCGCGATGCCAAGGCCTGCCACGGCCGCCTCCAGCAAATAATACAAATGCTCGAACCCCTGCCCGTAACGCAATGACTGCGGGTCGATGCCGTTCTGCTGCGCCCAGCTTGGCCACGCCTGCGGACGCGATGTGGTTTGCAGCAATGACTCTTCCAGCAACGCCTCGGCAGGTGCATCGCACAAACGCTCGAACCGCGCGAAGCGCGGGCTCAACACCGGTCCGATCCGCTCGCTTGCCAGTTCGAAGACCTGCATGTCTGCCGGCCATGGCGGCTCGGCGAATATCAGCAGGGCATCAAGACCTGGTCGACGCGGGTCAAGATCACCTTCGCCCGCCGACAAGTGCAGACGCAGGTCCGGCAGCTCGGCATTCAGGCGACTCAAGCGCGGGATGAACCAGCGCGCCAGCAGGCTGCCGGAGCACCCCAACACGAACGGCGCGTCTGCGCTGCCCTTGCTCAGCTCTGCACATACACCGCGCAACCGATCAAACGCATCGCCACTGACATCGCGCAGCCGAATACCGGCATCTGTGAGTTTCAAGCCTCGTCCGTCCTTGCTGAACAGGCTTGTACCCAAGTTTTCTTCAAGCACTTTCAATTGGCGACTGACAGCGCCATGCGTCACGTTCAGCTGTTCGGCCGCCTGACTGACACTGCCAAGCCGGGCAGTGCTTTCAAAGGCGCGCAATGCATTGAGGGGAGGAAGGTCGCGGCTCATGATCTGTGAGTTTTCCTGACAGGTTGCAGCGATCTTATCGGTTTTCATCCGGCCTTGCGCTGGTTAAAGTGAACCCATTGCCAATACGGCTCAACCTATTCGCCCAATACTGCAACTGGAGCACTTCATGACCCAGACCAATTTCCGCAGCGGCCCCGACGCCAACGGCCTGTTCGGCTCATTCGGCGGCCGCTACGTGGCTGAAACCCTGATGCCGCTGGTGCTCGACCTCAACCGCGAGTACGAAGCCGCCAAGGTAGACCCGGAATTCATCAAAGAAATGGCCTACTTTCAGCGCGATTACGTGGGCCGTCCGAACCCGCTGTACTTCGCCGAGCGCCTGACCGAGTTCTGCGGCGGCGCGAAGATCTACTTCAAGCGCGAAGAGCTCAATCACACCGGCGCGCACAAGATCAACAACTGCATCGGCCAGGTGCTGCTGGCCAAGCGCATGGGCAAAAAACGCCTGATCGCGGAAACCGGCGCCGGCATGCACGGCGTTGCCACTGCTACCGTTGCTGCACGTTTCGGCCTGCCTTGTGTGATCTACATGGGTGCCACCGACATCGAGCGTCAGCAGGCCAACGTGTTCCGCATGAGGCTGCTGGGCGCTGAAATCGTTCCGGTCACTTCCGGCACCGGCACCCTGAAAGATGCGATGAACGAAGCGCTGCGTGACTGGGTGACCAACGTTGAAGACACCTTCTACCTGATCGGCACGGTGGCAGGCCCGCACCCTTACCCGGCGATGGTCCGTGACTTCCAGGCCATCATCGGCAAGGAAACCAAAGAGCAGATGCTGGAGAAGGAAGGTCGTCTGCCGGACAGCCTGGTCGCCTGTGTCGGCGGCGGTTCCAACGCCATGGGCCTGTTCCACCCGTTCCTGGATGACGCCAGCGTGGAAATCATCGGTGTTGAAGCGGGCGGTCATGGCGTCAGCACCGACAAGCACGCGGCCAGCCTGAACGGCGGCGTACCGGGCGTGTTGCATGGCAACCGTACCTACCTGCTGCAGGACGGCGACGGTCAGATCACCGATGCACACTCGATCTCTGCCGGTCTGGACTATCCAGGCATCGGCCCGGAACACGCATTCCTGCACGAAGTGAAGCGCGTCGAATACGTCAGCATCACCGATGATGAAGCGCTGGACGCTTTCCATCAGTGCTGCCTGCTCGAAGGCATCATCCCGGCGCTGGAAACCGCTCACGCCCTGGCCGAAGCCATGAAGCGCGCGACCAACCTGCGCGATGACCACCTGATGGTCGTGTGCCTGTCCGGGCGCGGTGACAAAGACATGCAAACCGTCATGAACCACATGGCCGCCGCCGAACACACTCAGGAGCAGCTGGTATGAGCCGTCTAGAACATCGTTTCGCCCAGCTTAAAACCGAAGGTCGTGCGGCGCTGGTCACCTTCATCACCGCCGGTGACCCTGGCTACGACACTTCGCTGAAAGTCCTGAAAGGCCTGCCTGCTGCGGGTGCTGACGTGATCGAGCTGGGCATGCCGTTCACCGATCCGATGGCCGACGGCGTGGCGATTCAGCTGGCGACCCTGCGTGCTCTGGACGCTGGCCAGACCCTGCAGAAAACCCTGCAGATGGTCAGCGAATTCCGTGTCGACGATCAGACCACGCCGATTGTGCTGATGGGTTACTACAACCCGATCCACCGCTTTGGCGTCGAAGCCTTCGTGGCGCAGGCAAAAGAAGCAGGCGTTGACGGTCTCATCATCGTTGACCTGCCACCCGAGCACGATGCCGAGCTGGCGACGCCTGCACAGGCGTCCGGCATCGACTTCATCCGCCTGACCACGCCGACCACCGACGATGCGCGTCTGCCGCGTGTGCTGGAGCGCAGTTCCGGGTTCGTCTACTACGTGTCGGTTGCCGGTGTGACCGGTGCTGGCTCGGCTACCACCGAGCACGTCACTGAAGCCATCGCTCGCTTGCGCCGCCATACCAAGCTGCCGATCAGTGTCGGTTTCGGTATCCGCACACCCGAGCAGGCCGCAGCGATTGCGCGTCTGGCTGACGGCGTGGTCGTGGGCTCGGCCTTCGTCGACAAGATCGCCAGTGCCGAGTCGCCGGAGCATGCCGTCGATGGCGTACTGACGCTGTGCGCGGCACTGGCCGAGGGCGTACGCAGCGCTCGTCGCTGAGGGTAAAGTTTCTGATACAGAGGAATCAAAGCCTGAGCGGCGGCTCTATGTAGCAAGACACAAGGGGTTCATGACCAACGTCATGAACCCCTTTTTGCTGCATCGCGTGAGGCCGAGGAAACACCATGAAACTGCCAAACCGTTTTATCACCGGACTGGGTATCTTGATGATCAGCGCCAGTCCGCTGCTGCAAGCTGCACCACCTGATCAACGCGGTGATGGCCCGGACGACAACCGTGGTGCCCAACAGCCGGGACCGCAGAACGACGGCGGGCATAACCAGCGTGGCAATGACCGTGGACCGGGCAACGACAATGGCAGGGGCCCGGACAAGGGTCCGGCTAACCCGCCAGGCAGACAGGCACATCAGGACAACCGTGGCGGCAACCGCCCACCGCAGGATTTCGGCCCGGTACGCGAGACTTTCCAGCAACACCGCGACGTCATCGGTCGGGGCCAGCCGTTGCCGCCGGGCGTACACATCGCCAAGGGCCGCCCGTTGCCACCTGGTTACGGCAAACGCCTGGACAGCCGCTCGCTGCAATACCTGCCACAGTATGACGGCTACGAATGGCGCCGCCTGGGCACCGACGTGGTGCTGATCGCCGTGGGTTCGGGGATTGTGTACGCGATTCTGGATGGTGTGTTGAATTGATGGGGTGCTGACGTCCTTGAATGCGCGGCGACGCGCAAACGTGTGACACGGAGCGTCACGCAAGGCATTCCTCATCGTTATACACAAGTCCGCTTTTGATTCTGGCCGAAGGCCGTGGAAGCCTGAAAGCGCTGCATTCCCGGTTCTGTGTATAAAAGTGAGCACTACAGCGTGGTAGCGCCGCTCCGGAGGGTCTGCATCCGTCCCTGAAGGCGCGGCTCAGCTCAACCCTGCTTCTGGTTAACCCGCGCCAGGAACGTCATCAGCGCACCCGATACGAACGCCGGATTTTCCAGATTGGCGATATGCCCGGCCTCAGGCACCAGCACATAAGGGCAGCCGATCAGGCTGGCCATCTCACGCGTCTCCTCGGGCGGGCGTGGAATGTCTGCATCGCCACACATCACCAGCGTGGTGCCGGCATTCAATTGCTCGATCAAACCGAGCCGGTCATCACGACCGAAAATCATCCTTCCCAGCGGTACGACGGACTGACGCAACTGCTCGGCATTCATGCCGGCAAGCGCTGCACGAAACGACCTGTACACAGGCGACTGCGGATCAATGCCGGGACGGAAGAAGATCGGTACGACGATATCCAGCAGCGGCTCAGGAAAGCTCCCGACTTCTTCCAGCTTGTCGAGCAACGAGAAATAGTAGGCTTTCTTGGCCTCGGTCTCTTTGCCCAGATAGGTGTCCATCAGCACCAGCCCGGTGATGCGCTCTGGCGCGAGCAGCGCAGCGATTGCGCCCCACATACCGCCGACCGACAGCCCGACGATGCTGCAACGCTCGATATTCAAATGATCCAGCAGCGCCAGCGCATGCCGCGCCAGGTCATCGAGATTGCGCGTGCCCTCAGGAAACCCGCTGGAATCGCCATGACCCCACAGATCCGGCACGATCACCCGATACTGGCTGGCCAGCGTATCAATCTGTGCACTCCACATCGCCTTGTCCCAGAGATAGCTGTGACCGAGCAATACCACCGGTCCGGTGCCTTGGTCGGAATAGTGAAGTGTCTTACCGTCGATGAGTAGATCCGGCATTTCTGATGATCCTCTATTCTGGTCTTTCAGCATTCGATTCAAGCCGCCCGTAGCAGGCGAATTATCATGTTGAAGCGTATGCATGACCATCTTGTGGAAGTTTGCGCTGTAACGGACCTAGCGGTCATTTTTCAGCGGAGCTATCTTACATCGATCTTTTCAACGATGGATGCGCTAGTAACCGCAGAAGGAAAATGGCCAGGAAGCTGGCTATCAGCCAGCCAGCGAGCTCAAATTCAGAGGCCTGACCGCGCCCATCCAGATGGCATGATCGGTATGGTCGCGCAGCTCATCGCCCGTCAGAGGATGCAGAAACACCACCAGCCCATCGCGATTCAGCGCGAGCCACAACGTAACGTCAGCCAACTGCTCATGCCCGAACGCCAACTGACAACTCCAGTCCGGATGCGGCCCAACCAGCTTTTGATGGACGCGCCCCATCTGCACGGCAAATTTCTCGGTCGCGGCTTCGCACAACGCTCGCGCCTGATTGAGGGTTTGGGCGTTGAAATAGATGTGAGCGTGGTAGCCGTGGATTTCTTGCATTGAGGTAGGGGCTCATTTTGCGGCTGAAGACCTTACTGGTGCAGGTGTGTGACCAGCCTTGCTCGTTTTTCTCGTGTGTAGATCGATCGTAGATCCTGCATGATGGTTGGTAAAGCGGCCTCACAAAAAAGCCGTCCAACCCATAACGCTGGAGTTGGATGACCTTCTAAACGCACAACGCTACATCGTGTCAAAGAGTCTAAACTAACGCTCTCCGCCAACACAATAAATGTTGCACCGTAAATATCCTCAAGCTCAAACAAGACAAGCTTACCGATGAGAACTAGGTCCGGCTTCTGTAAGAAGCCAGCGTCTTTCAAGTCTTCTGGTTGAGGATTGCGCCCCGCATCAGAAAACCAAACGGCGCGCAATTTCTACTTCTTGATCGTTACTGGCATCGAAAAAATCTATCTTCACCTTTTACTCCTCTCGACGCGGTGTAAAAACTCTTAACCCATCTACAGCTAGCAGAGCAAGGCTTATACTTATCCATACAAGCCCATGCATCTTAAACCAAGTAAAGCTAATTCCAGATAACCATAGGAAATCCTGGCCTCAAAAGCTGCATAGCCTCCGGCCCTTGAAATCCATCCGGACTCATATCAACTCTAATTCTTGTTAAACCTTCGAAAACCAACTCAACTTCTTGCTCGTCTTCTGAGACGTTTACAAGTTTTTTCCCACGCAGGCTCTTCACTGTCGAGCCAACAATACGATATGAATTGTTGATATTTAATATGATGCCTTCAGCAAAAGATATTTGAAAGTAGTCATGCACTATACATGCACCTACAACATTAGACCCAACAAGACTGGTAAGTACGCTCATCGCACAACACTCCATTATTTGATTGGAAAATGACTTTTTGAATTTGGCAACGTCCGTCCTGTATAAGGGTCGACACCCTGACCTGACCTATTCTCATATTTAATGTATCCATTTTTATAGCCCGGGCTACTGCCTCTCGGAGGTGTCGGCTGCATAACGCGCATTACATTAACCTGTCCGTTATCGCCACCCCTACCATTAGTGAAAGCAGAACCTGTGACATTCCCTGCAGGATTCACACTAGCCGAAGGGCCCGTCGCATCCTTGGGCACAGGAAAGACAGTCCCGTTGGGTGATATCAAGAAGTCAGGGGCTGCGGATGATGTAGCGTTGTCGACATGCGGACGTATATCGGATGCCCTTTCCAGTCCTCGTGCTCCCTGAATGGCCAAACCTGCTGCTCCAGGTACCATGGGAATCGCAGCGAGTACCCCATCTGCAGCGATACCGACACCATCTAAGGCCGCAGCACCATAATTCCCCTCTTTTACATTCTGATGAAAACTGGCCATCCCCACCGCTAAGCTCATCGTCTCGATAATGAGGTCAGCGTACAAACCGCTAGGATCAGAAAACTTATATGGATTATTATTTGCATAAGCATATCGATTAAAGCTATGCAGATTACTTTCCTGAAAGTCGACCGGATCAGCACCCATGAAGCGACCGAGCAGTGGATCGTAATACCGTGCCCCCATATATGAAAGGCCGCTATTATCGTCAAATACTTTCCCATGAAAGCCAATCTTGTTGCTACTGCTTGGACTCGTTTGGGTTAATTTTTCTCCGTACGGCTTATAGCTCTCTTTCCAGAGTAGATTGCCAGTTTCATCGGTCGCAACCATAGGGCTGCCGGATATATCATTATGAAAATAGGTAACGGTGTTTGCCAAAGCGGCATGAGTCACCACGAGTGCCAGCATCGCGACACTGACTTTGCGAAATAGCTTTTTTATAATTTGCATGGTTCGGTTTCCTTGACACCCGATCATGGGCTTACCTGCTGTGCAATGCGCTGGTCACCCAAATAGAAATACTCGGTTAGCTTGTCTCCCTCGAGTTCCATCCGTAACCTTCCATCGGCATCTTGCATCTCGTATATTTTGTTGCCCGCAGAACTGACGGAACTGCGTTGATTCAAACCATCGTACTGATATTCAACTTTTTTGTCGGGACTCTCGCAGTTAACGCATACAAGATTGGGAACATTATTGTAAAGGTAAGCGTTGTCAGCACTACTGCTGACGTTGCCATAAGCATCGTAGTTTATACTATCAATGCGCTGTCCATCGACAGAAGTCAGGCGGTTTTGTATATCGTAGTTATAGTTCAGGCTTGAATCGCCAAACGTTTTTTGGGTCAAGTTTCCTACACCGTCGTAGGCGAGGGTTCCTACCCCCCAGAAACCATCGGCACTCACCAAACGATCAAGGCTGTCGTAAGCAAGGGTACGGTCCATGCTGTTGTCCACACCGTCCCTGATGGTCAACAAGTTACCCGCACCATCATAGTCGTACATGCTTTTCAGGTAATCGACTCCAGCGGGTGAGGTAATGTTGAAAGAAGCTGGCCAGAGACGACTATTTTGTTCGTAACTGACCGCCGCACCGTTGGCATAGATGACCTGTTTAATCATACCGTTCGGCCAATAAGCAATATTGCTAACGTAGCCCGATACCATTGTGGGCCTGCCTAATACGTCTGGCGCATATTCAACTATGCGACCAGACGGATTATAAGTGAGGCTTTTCAGCCGATCATTTTCATCGTAGCCATAAGAAAGCTCAAACAGCTTACCTTCAATAGAAAGGCTTTCCGTTATGACGAACCCTGCAGGGTTGTATGTAAAGCTTCGAATACCCGTACTGCTGCCCGCTATTAGCAGATTATTTTGTTTATCATAAGTATTTTTGATAGCGGGAGTGCCTTGCGCATAATCGATTGCAGTTTGTCGATTCTGCCCGTCGTATGTGTACGTTGTAATATCTGACTGCCCCACCTGCTTTGAAGTCATATTGCCTGCAATGTCTCGACCGTAGACGGTGTCTCCAGTTTCGGGATTGCTGACCGAGATCAAATAACCATTTGCGTTATAGCCGTAATGGCGTGTGAAATTGCCTTGTGTAACCGACGTCACTTGTTCGCGACCATTTCGAGTCAAGGTTATACTGGCTGTCGGATTCGACGGCTGAAATGACATCAGAGACAATTTTTCGGGGTCGCCATAGCCACGATAGTTATAAGTAGTGGAATTGCCTCGTTCGTCAGTTATGACTTTGTGGGCAAAACCGTAGGCAGTGCTCTGGTAGGTACCGTCCGCATGGGTGATCCGAATGACGCGACCCAGCGCATCATACTGATAACTGGTTCCCATACTTGAGTTAGGGTCTGAAGTAAACGTTACGCGGCCATAGGCATCGTACGCATAGGTGGTTGTTATATCACCTCTAACAATACTGGAGACACGACCAGACAGATCATATTGAGTTATCTCGGACAGATTGCCGCGCAGATTTGTCTTGCTGGTGGGTGTGTATATTATTTTTTGACCAGCGCCTTGCGGCGGAGTGATAGAGGTTACGCGGTTCAACCTGTCGTATTCGTAGTGCGTTGTGTGGCCTTCACCGTTGGTCTCAGAGGTAACATTGCCAGCGTCGTCGACTGCACGCGAAATAGTAATACCCTCTGGCTGAACCTCAGTTTGCGGAGTACCGAGTTTATAATTCATGTAGCTGTAATGACGATCACCCGGGCGAATTTGCGTCGCTTGATTACCTTGCGCGTAGGTATACGCAGTCGCAACACCATCGCGATTGTAATTGATTAGCTTACCGTTCTCATCGTAGATACGATGTACAGAACTATCAGGTGACATCTGATCTATAGGGCGACCTATTATCCATTTATCAGTATTATTATACCAAGTCAGCGTGGTAGTTCGACCATCACTATTAGGACCTGTTTCAGTCAGTATTCCAGGATTGCCATAAGCATCGTAGTTAGAGTAGTGACTACTGTAGGTTGCGCCATCACGGACAAAAGTTCGCTCTTGAAGGTCAGCTGCCCAGATTGTATCGTCCGTGACTACACCGAGTTCAAACACATATTCTCTTCCATGTGAAATAAACCGTTGCTGCCACTTGTATGTTTCATAACTCCCGTCCGGGCGGGTAATTTTAACCGGACTTCCTATACTCCACACGGTATTATTTATAGTGTTTCCATCTGTAGCAATACTGTATCCAGGGCCAATGAACTCATGGATGGTTGTGCCATCCGGCCCGGTGATAACTGTACTATCGTATTGTCCAATATTTCCACGATTATAAGCATAAGCCCAGTGATTTCCGGCTGCATCAATTTTGCGGCTTATACGCTCGAAACGCGACCAGACAAAGCGTCCACCAAGACGGCCTTCTAGATCCACATATGAGTATTCATATGTCGTTTTTCCACCGTTGGGCTGCTCAATCGATATAAGTTTGCGAGCGGCGGCTCTTTGATCATTCGCATAACTTTCATTGGAAACTACTATCTGAAACCATTCTCCAGGGTGATAGGCATACTTCCAGACTTCTCCAGTAGGTCCAGTTACCTGAGCCAGGGCCTGAGAGTTCAGATGGTCTTTCGCGGTATATCCATACTGAACCATGCGCTGATTATTATCGACCAGCGAAAGAAGGCGGCCTGTCGCAGGGTCGTAATTAAAATCAACAGCTCTGCCGTCACTGGACGTTATCCTAGATAAAAGCATATCGGATTTTTCGCAGTTGGCGGCGTCTTCAAGGTTGGCTTGAAGACAGTGGTCAATATAAACACTCCCTGAAATTGGAACGCTTAAAGGGGGGCCAAATTGAGTATAGTCGTAAGCAATCCAGTTACCATTAAGGTCAGTTGCCTTTTTTGTCAGAAAAATAGATTCTGTAAAATCTGGATCTTCGTTAGGAAACGATGTAACTGAAGCACTAAATTTCATATCTACATCGGCACGCCCCATGTCATACCTAATTCCAGATGGTGACGTTAGCGTAAGCACCATTGAATCGCAACGTAAACGCCAATTTGATTTGGTTCTGTCTTCATAAGGTGCAACACGATAAAATTTTTCGCTACTACCATCCGGAAGTCTTAAATTAAATCGGGCACTGGGACGTTCCCCTTGATTGTGACACAACTGAAAAGTTGAGTTCATGTAATAGTTAGGTGTCCCGCTACGATCACGAAGATGATAATTGGTGGCATGATAAATCTTCGGCGCTGCCGCGATTGTCCAACCGGGTCCTAAAGCGGTCCATTCCGTACTTTGCCTATAAGGCGCAGCAAGCCCGGCGGTTAAACGCTGTAGGTCGTAGCTTCGATGAATATTGATATCCATGCCTGCCGTCCCAGGAATACTTAAATCAATATGACTGACTTTGAGATTCCCGGACCAAGGGTCAACGCTGTCAACCGCATTAGAAACCAGCCCACGATTTTTCTTCGGTGCTAAATCATACGGCGTAGACTCTAACTCTTCAGAATGTCCAAGCTGACTTCCCAATAGCGCGCCAAACAGCAAAACTTTCATAATATTGTTTTTCTTTTTTCCAAGCACGTTAAATCCATCCATTATCTTAAATAGTAAAAAGCAAAGCTCATAGCAGCCTTCTACAGCCTTATTGATTTGATATAGATTTTTGGGCCTATGATCACTCGCTGCATGCCGTAAACTGGTCAGTATTGATACGGCATGGGCAAAGCGCTCTATTTAGGAGCACTTAAACTGATCTATAAGTTAAATCTCAAATACTCGCTTTATGCGCTTTTAAGCAAGATCCATGATGATTGAAACTATCAAATCGCGTCACACACGTCTATTTGAGAAAGCCATAACTTAAAGTCATTCCAGATGCAGCCGCCATCTAATACACAACCTAAGTAATACTATATGAGAACAAAAGTAAACCCGCTTACTTCCGTAAAACTTGTAAGAAATTTCCTATCTAACCACTAATTGCTTCGAACTTATATTTAATTCAACCTTGAACACCGCCTCCCTAAACCGCAATCGACGGCAATGGCCTGCCCGTCAGCGAAACCCCGCTCAACGCCTGCTCGCTGGCCAGCCAGTCCACGAACTGCTGAACGATCTGCACGCGGCGTTTGCGCTGGGGCAGGACCACGTAATAGCCCTGACCGGAAATCGCCGCGCCGGCGATAGGGCGGCAGAGCAGGCCTTGATCGAGCAGATCGTCGACCAGGTGCTTCCAGCCGATGGCGATGCCTTGTCCGCCGATGGCCGCCTGGATCAGCAGGGTGTAGTTGTCGAAGCGCAGTTGACCGGGCGCCGGGGCTTGGGGGATGTCCAGTGCGCGAAATACGCCCGCCCAGTCGAACCAGTGGTTGATGCTTTCGCCACGCAGGTGCAGGAGCGGAAAGTCGCGCAGCGCATCGGTGGGCAGCGGCGTCTGGCGCCCGGCGAGCAATTGCGGACTGCACACCGGGAAGACTTCTTCGCTGAACAGCCAGTGGCTTTCTCCCTGTTTGAAGCGCCCGTCACCGAACAGCACGGCAACGTCGATATCGGCGCGTAACATGCTGTGGGTACGCTCGCTGGTGACCAGGCTGACATCCACGTCCGGGTTGACCTTGTGGAAGCGGTGCAGACGCGGCATCAGCCAGTAGGCGGCGAAGGCGAAGTCGGTCGCCACTTGAAGCACTTCGTGCTGGTGGTGTTCGGTGATGGCTATCACTCCGCTGTCGATGGATTGCAGCCCGGCCTGCACATGGCTGAACAACACTTCACCGGCGTCGGTCAATTCGATACCACGGTAGATGCGGTCAAACAGACGGGTAGCGAGTTGCTCTTCGAGGCGCTTGATCTGCTGGCTGACAGCGGGCTGTGTCGTGCCCAGTTCGAGGGCTGCCGCGGTGAAGCTGCGTAAGCGCGCCGCGACCTCAAAGGCACGCAGCAGGTCGAGTGACACATCGCCGAAAGATTCAAACATTAGCTGGGCTTATCCTAGGCATTGCTGTGTAGGGGCTTTACCCTGAAACTTATGGACTCCATCCTCATACCCGGCACTTTCGCATAACTTTTCACAATGGATATAGCGATTACATGAAGCGCAAAAATATTCTGTTCATCATGGCCGATCAAATGGCCGCGCCAATGTTGCCGTTTTACGCCCGGTCCCCGATTCTGATGCCGAACCTGAGCCGTCTCGCCGCCGACGGCGTAGTGTTCGATTCGGCGTACTGCAACAGCCCGCTATGCGCGCCGTCGCGCTTCACCCTGGTCAGCGGCCAGTTGCCAAGCAGGATCGGCGCGTACGACAACGCAGCCGACTTCCCGGCCGATATTCCGACCTATGCCCACTACCTGCGTGCGCTGGGCTACAAGACCGCCCTCGCAGGCAAGATGCATTTCTGCGGACCGGACCAGTTGCATGGCTACGAAGAACGCCTGACCAGTGACATTTACCCGGCCGACTACGGCTGGTCGGTCAACTGGGACGAGCCGGACGTGCGGCCAAGCTGGTATCACAACATGTCATCGGTGTTGCAGGCCGGTCCGTGCATTCGCACCAACCAGCTGGACTTCGATGAAGAGGTGCTGTTCAAGGCCCAGCAATACCTCTACGACCATGTGCGACAGGACGGTGATGCGCCGTTCTGCCTGACCGTTTCCATGACTCACCCTCATGATCCGTACACCATCCCTCTGCCGTTCTGGGACCTGTACGCCGACGACGAAATACCGATGCCCACGCCGCACGCCAATCAGGCCGCGCTGGACCCGCATTCACAACGGCTGCTCAAGGTCTATGACCTGTGGGACAAGCCCATGCCGACCAACAAGATTCGTGATGCTCGCCGCGCCTACTTCGGTGCGTGCAGCTACATCGACCTCAACGTCGGCAAGCTGATGCAGACGCTCGATGAAGTCGGGTTGGCGGAAGACACCATCGTGGTGTTCTCCGGCGATCACGGCGACATGCTGGGCGAAAAGGGCCTCTGGTACAAAATGCACTGGTTCGAAATGGCCGCGCGCGTGCCGCTGGTGGTGTACGCGCCGGGCCAGTTCAAACCGGGAAGGGTCAGTGCGTCGGTGTCGACTGCCGACTTGCTGCCGACCTTCGTCGAAATGGCCAAAGGCAAACTGGACGCCGGTTTGCCATTGGACGGACGCTCGCTGATGCCGCATTTGAAACGCAAGGGCGGGCACGATGAGGTGTTCGGTGAGTACATGGCCGAAGGTACCACCAGCCCGCTGATGATGATCCGCCGTGGCGCGTACAAATTCATCTATTCGGAACAGGACCCGTGCCTGCTGTTCGATGTGAAAAAGGACCCGAAAGAGCAGAAGGACCTGAGCCAGTCACCCGCCCATGAAAAGCTGTTCACTGACTTCCTGGCCGAAGCTCGGGCCAAGTGGGACATCCCGGCGATACACCAACAGGTGCTCGCCAGCCAGCGCAGAAGGCGCTTCGTCGCCAAATCGCTGGCAACCGGCAAGCTGAAGAGTTGGGATCACCAGCCACTGGTCGACGCCAGTCAGCAGTACATGCGCAACCACATTGATCTGGACGATCTGGAGCGCAAGGCACGTTATCCGCAACCTTGACCCTGCCCACACCAAAAAAACCAAAGGGGTACATCAATGAAGAAGTTATCCACAGCCGTTGCGGTCGCGGTCATGACCCTCGGCAGCCTTGCAGCACAGGCAGAGGACGCCAGTTGCAGCACCGTGAAGATGGCCGATCCCGGCTGGAGTGACATTGCGGCCACCAACGCCATTACCAGCGTGGTACTCGAAGGTCTGGGCTACAAGCCCAAGGTCGATACCCTGGCCGTGCCGATCGCCTATGGCGGTTTGAAAGACGGCAAGCTGGATGTGTTTCTGGGCAACTGGATGCCGGCGCAGCAGGGCTTCTACGACAAGTTCGTGGCCATCGGCGATGTGACGCAACTGGCGAAGAACCTGGAGGGCACCGAATTCACCCTGGCCGTGCCGGATTACGTCTGGGATGCCGGTGTGCATGACTTTGCCGACCTGAGCAAATTTGCTGACAAGTTCGACAAGAAGATCTATGGCATCGGTTCTGGCGCGCCTGCCAACCTGTCTTTGCAGGAGATCATCAAGAAGAACGAATTCGATCTGGGCAAATGGAAGCTGGTGGAATCCAGCGAGACCGCGATGCTGGCCGAGGTCAATCGCAACGTGAAGAAAAAGGCCTTTGTGGTGTTCCTCGGCTGGACGCCGCACCCGATGAACGTGCAGATCAAGGGCATGCACTACCTCAAGGGCGGCGAGAAATACTTTGGTGACACCGGCTCGGTCTTTACACTGACCCGCAAAGGTTATGCTCAAGCCTGCCCGAACGTCGGCAAGCTGCTGACCAATCTGAGCTTCACCCTGGACATGGAAAACAGCATCATGGCCGAGGTGGTCAACAAGAAGGTCAGCAACAGCGAGGCGGCAAAGGCCTGGATCAAGGCCAACCCGGCGGTGCTGGAAAAGTGGCTGGAGGGCGTGAAGACGGTTGATGGCAAGGACGGGCTGGCAGCGGTGAAGGCGAAATTGTAGGCCTCGACACTAAACTAAGTAGTGACCCGGCGTCAGGAGTTTCCACTGCGCCGGTTTTTCAGCAATTATTAGCGCTCCGAAGCGTCATTCTGGAATAGCAATAAGGAACCAACGAACGGGGACAAACCACTAGACTGCCGTGCGGCCTATCCGCTAACTCTGGAGAACAGTATGAAAAGGTCACTTATACCCCTCTCGCTGGCCCTGATTCTGAGCGCATCCTTTGCCTCTGCGGGTAGCTGGCCACCAGAAACCAGCGCCAAAGTGCCTGGAAACGCGCTGGAATATCCGACCAAGCTGGAGGCCGTCAATGTCTCTATGGAAGAGATGCTCAACGCAGGAGCAACGGTCGTTTCTTCGTACGTGGCAGACATTGGTCCGGTAGTGACCCTCAAGAACAAGAAACACTATGTTATCTGCATGCTCAGAGGTGCTGGAACCGGGTCAGATACAAACGTCGCCACCTCGAAATGCTACGCCATGAACTACCGTTCGCTCGCGGCTCCGGGCAGAAACGGTCTGACGTCGTGATGCAGTGACCCATCCAACATGAGGGACCGATGCGCTGGCTCAATCGCCATAAATTTCTACCCTTTCTCGCCTGGCTGCCGCAGCAGAATCGCGCCAGCGTCGGGCGTGATGCGCTGGTGGGCCTGAGTGGCGCCATTCTGGCGCTGCCGCAATCCATCGCTTACGCACTGATCGCCGGGCTGCCGCCTGAATACGGTCTGTACGCTGCGATTGTTCCAGTCCTCATTGCCTGTCTGTGGGGTTCGTCCTGGCACCTGATCTGTGGGCCGACCGCGGCTATATCCATCGTGCTATACGCCAGCGTCAGCCCGCTCGCCGTCCCGGCCAGTCAGGACTACATCATGTTGATCCTGCTGCTGACCTTCATCGCCGGTGTGTTTCAGCTGTTGCTGGGGATGATGCGCTTCGGTGCGCTGGTCAATTTCGTTTCGCATTCGGTAGTGCTGGGCTTCACGCTGGGCGCTGCGGTGGTGATTGCGCTGGGGCAGATGCCCAATCTGCTGGGCATCGATCTGCCAAGTCAGACCACCGCGCTAAAAAGCCTGACCGCCGTGCTCGAGCATTGGCGTGAAGTCGATCTGTCTTCGCTGGTGCTCGGCCTGTTAACCCTGGCGCTGGGCATCGGACTCAAGCTTCTGGTGCCTCGCTGGCCGACGCTGTTGATCGCCCTGGTGTCGAGCAGCCTGCTGGTGTGGCTGTGGCCAGCGATGTTCGGCCATGTCCGTGTGGTCAGCGCCTTCGTCGGCCATCTGCCGCCCTTCAGCCCGTTGCCGCTGGACCTCGAACTGATCCTCAAGCTGCTGCCGACCGCCGTGGCGGTGGGCATGCTCGGGCTGGTCAACAGCCTGTCGATTGCCCGCTCGCTGTCGGCTCGTTCGCAGCAGATGCTCAATGCCAATCAGGAAGTGCGTGCCCAGGGGCTGTCGAACATGGTCGGCTCGCTGTTCTCCGGCTACCTGTCAGCCGGGTCTTTTACCCGGGCGGCATTGAGTTACGAGGCTGGTGCGCGCTCGCCGCTGGCGGGTGTGTTTTCTGCGTTGTGGGTGGCATTGTTCGCGGTCGCCGGTGCCTCGTTGATATCGCACATTCCGATCCCGGCCATGGCCGCCTCAATTCTGCTGATCTGTTGGGGGCTGGTGGATCGTCGAGGCATTCGGGCGCTGTTCCGCGTCAGCCGCGCCGAGTTTTTCGTGATGGCGCTGACCTGTCTGGCCACCTTGCTGCTGGAGCTGCAAACCGCGATCTACGCCGGTGTACTTGCCTCGCTGTTTTTCTACCTCAAGCGCACCTCGCAACCGCGCGTCCAGCAATGGCGCGAGGGCGACGAGGAGGTCCTGCGGGTCGGCGGATCGATCTTCTTCGGCGCCAGCCACTACCTGCAAACCCGCCTGCAACGTACCGAAGGTGTGCGAGTGGTGATCGATGCGCAGCAGATCAACTTCATCGATTACTCAGGCGTGGAGATGCTTCATCAGGAGGCCCGACGTCTGGGCCGGCAGGGCAGAGTGCTGGTCCTGCGCAATGCCAGGCCGCAAGTGATCGAAGAGCTGCACAAGCTGGAAGGCGCGGAGAAGTGCCCGATTCTGTTTGAGGATTGAGCTGTAACTCATCGTCGCGACGCTCTGCGTTCTACAAAGGTCCCGATAAGCCCGTAGATTTGGCTTCTGCCCGAAGGGCGTGGGAGCGAAGCGTCGCCCGGTTCGCTTCCACGGCCTTCGGCCAGAATCAAAAGCGGACTTGTGTATAACTCGGAGCATTGGCACGATAGTTCGCAGATAGCCGATCAACCCGCAGCCAGCAATCTGCGCAACTCCGCCAGCACCGGAGTCGACTCCGGACGCACACCGCGCCACAGCAGAAAGGCTTCTGCGGCCTGCTCGACCAGCATGCCCAGACCATCCACCGCCCGCGCCGCGCCGTGCTCGGTGGCCCAACGGCAAAAAGCAGTAGGCTCGTTGCTGTACATCATGTCATAGCAGAAGGTCACTCCCGGCTGGATCAGGCTGGGCGCAATCGGTGGCAGCTCTCCGGCCAGGCTGGCGGAGGTGGCGTTGATGATCACGTCCACCGACTCTTCAAGCCAGTCAAAGCTGCTGGCGAATACCGGCCCGAGGTCGGCGAACTCCTGCGCCAGCCGCTCGGCTTTCTCGACCGTACGATTGGCGATCACCAACGCAGCGGGCTGTTGCGCAAGCAACGGCTCCAGCGCGCCACGCACCGCACCGCCTGCGCCCAGCAACAGAATGCGCTGACCACGCAGGCTGCGCGCGCAATTGACCGTCAGATCACGTACCAGCCCCGCACCGTCAGTGTTATCACCCAGCAGAGTTCCGTCGTCGAGCTTGCTCAGGGTGTTGACCGCCCCGGCGCGCTGCGCACGTTGGGTCAGGCTGTCGGCCAGGCGCCAGGCTTGTTCCTTGAACGGCACCGTGACGTTGGCGCCACGCCCGGCCTGGAAAAACGCCTGGGCAAACGCGGTGAAATCGTCCAGCGGTGCCAGCGAGGTTTGGTAATCCAGCGTTTGCCCGGTTTGCTCGGCAAACAAGCGATGAATCAACGGCGACTTGCTGTGGCCGATGGGATTACCGAAGACGACGTACCGGTCCATCAGTTTTCCGCCAGCCAGTCGCGGTCGGTCAGGAAGTATTCGGTCAGACGCGCTTCTTCGCTGCCCGGCGCGGCCTTCCAGTCATAACCCCAGCGCACTTGCGGCGGCAGCGACATGAGGATCGATTCGGTACGCCCACCCGATTGCAGACCGAACAACGTGCCGCGGTCATACACCAGGTTGAACTCGACGTAGCGACCACGACGGAATTCCTGAAACTCACGCTGCTGCACGGTATAGGCCGCCGCCTTGCGCCGCCGCACGATCGGCAGATAGGCATTGATGAACGCATCACCGATGGCGCGGATGAAGGCGAAGCTGGTGTCGAAATCCCACTGGTTCACGTCATCGAAAAACAGACCACCGATGCCGCGCGGTTCATCGCGATGCTTGAGGTGGAAGTAACTGTCGCACCAGGCCTTGTAGCGCGGGTAGACATCGTCGCCGAAGGGCGCACAGGCGCGCTCGGCAACCCGGTGCCAGTGCACGCAGTCTTCCTCGACGCCGTAATAGGGCGTCAGGTCGAAACCGCCACCGAACCACCAGACGGCCTCTTCACCTTCTTTCTCGGCAATGAAGAAGCGCACGTTGGCGTGGGACGTCGGCACATGCGGGTTGTGCGGATGGATCACCAGCGAAACGCCCAGCGCCTCGAAACCACGCCCGGCCAGTTCAGGCCGATGAGCGCTGGCAGACGGCGGCAGATTGCTGCCGAAAACATGGGAAAAATTGACACCGCCTTTCTCGATGACCGTGCCATTCTCGATCACCCGCGTGCGACCACCGCCGCCCGCCGGACGCGTCCAGGCATCTTCCATGAAGTGTGCGCTGCCATCTTCCTGTTCAAGCGCAGTGCAGATACGGTCTTGCAGGTCGAGCAGGTAGGCTTTTACGGCCTCGGTACGGGTACTCATGAGGATCCCTTACGGCTGACGTCAAACGGCTGAGCCCCCGCAGCAAAAGAGGCGCAGGCAAATTGGCGCGTAGCATACCATCGGCGGCGCGGGCTGGCAGTTGACGAAGGTCCGGGGAAGGAGTCCGATGGGGGCTTTCGCAGCTTGTTTTAACCATCAAGGAGAGAGCACATGGCAAAGCGTATCCAGTTCAGCACTGTCGGAGGACCCGAGGTTCTTGAATATGTCGATTTCGAGCCGCAGGCTCCGGGGCCGCAGGCGGTGGTGGTGCGTAACAAGGCCATTGGCCTGAATTTCATCGATACCTATTACCGCAGCGGGCTGTATCCGGCGCCGTCGCTGCCTTCCGGCCTCGGTGCAGAAGGGGCGGGGGTGGTCGAGGCGGTGGGGGCCGAGGTGACGCGCTTCAAGGTCGGTGATCGTGTCGCTTACGGCACCGGGCCGCTGGGGGCGTACAGCGAAGTGCACGTGCTGCCTGAAGCGAATCTGGTCAAGCTGGCGGACTCGATCAGTTTCGAGCAGGCCGCAGCCCTGATGCTCAAGGGCCTGACGGTGCAGTATCTGCTGCGTCAGACCTATCAGGTGAAGCCGGGCGAGATCATTCTGTTTCATGCCGCCGCAGGCGGGGTGGGCTCGCTGGCCTGTCAATGGGTCAAGGCCCTGGGCGGCAAACTGATCGGCACGGTCAGTTCGCCGGAGAAGGCCGCTCACGCCAAGGCGCTTGGAGCCTGGGAAACCATCGATTACAGCCACGAAGATGTCGCCAGCCGCGTGCTGGAACTGACCGACGGCAAGAAATGCCCGGTGGTCTACGACGGGGTAGGCCAGGACACCTGGCTGACGTCACTTGACTGTGTGGCACCACGCGGGCTGGTGGTGAGCTTCGGCAATGCCTCCGGGCCGGTCTCGGGCGTGAATCTCGGGATTCTGGCGCAAAAGGGTTCGGTGTATGTCACCCGCCCGACGCTGGGCTCTTACGCCAACAATGCGCAGAACCTGCAGGCCATGGCTGACGAGCTGTTCGACATGCTCGCCAGCGGCAAGCTCAAGGTCGACGGCATTCAGCAGTACGCCCTGAAGGACGCCGCCAGGGCGCAGACCGAGCTGTCGGCCCGGCGCACCACTGGCTCGACCATTCTGATCCCTTGATCGTCTACCACTGAACCCGCGCTGTGTGCGCCAGCGTCAGCCGGCGCGCACGATCTGCGCGGTGGCGATGTCACGTATCACGCTGGGGTTTCGACGCCCGCCCAGGCTGCCGCCGAGAACCCCGTCGATCTGCCCACGGAAGTACTGCTCGACGCGCAATCTCGAACGCGCAGCCGGGCGACCCGCAGGGTTGGCCGAAGTGGAGATCAACGGACCGACCAGCGCGCACAGTTCACGCACGGTCGGGTGATCGGTAACACGCAGCGCCACAGTTTCGTGAATGCCGGTGATCCACTCGGGCAGCAGGTTCTGATGCGGTACCAGCCAGGTGTTGGGCCCAGGCCAGGTGCTGGCCATGCGGTCGAGCCACAATTCGGGGAAGTCTTCGAACAGGAAGTCGAACTGGCGAATGTTGTCGGCAATCAGGATCAGGCCTTTTTCCACCGGCCGTGACTTGATCGCCAGCAGACGATAGACCGCTTCTTCATCCCACGGATCGCACCCCAGCCCCCAGACTGCCTCGGTCGGGTAGGCAATCACCGCACCGGCTCGAATATCCTGAGCGGCTTGTTGCACTCGCCAACTGCTGACCATTGTTTGTCTCTCCACTGAATCCTGGCGGCAGTTTAACCTCAGGGCGCTCTGGCGAACCATCGTCCTGCTTCACAGCTTATGCGTCCGTCCAGTTCCAGCTCGGTCAGGCCAGCCAATACCTTGGGCAATGGCCAACCGCATGACACCGACAGCCCCTCGCTGGTGTGCGGTGCGGCGTGCAGCAGCGCCAATAAAGGATGATCGCAAGGGGCAGGCTTCGCCGGCGTGACAGGATCGATGTCGGGCGTAACACGTTTCCAGTGCTGCAAGCCTTCAAGAATGTGCTCGACGGTCTCGACCAGTGTCGCGCCGTCACGTATCAACTGATGACAGCCCTTGGCGCCAGGGTGATGAATCGAGCCAGGTATCGCATACACCTCTCGTCCATGCTCGGCGGCCAGTCGCGCGGTAATCAACGAGCCGCTGGCGACACTGGCCTCGACCACCAGTATGCCCAGCGACAGGCCGCTGATGATTCGGTTACGTCGCGGGAAGTTGCTGGCCTGCGGTTCGGCGTCCAGCGGGAACTCGGAAATCACTGCGCCGCCCTGTGCCGCGATCTGCGCTGCGAGCGCGCGATGCTGCTGTGGATAAAGTTTTTCGAGCCCGGTGCCAAGCACGCCGATTGTAAGCCCCCCGACATCCAATGCGCCCTGATGCGCGGCGCCGTCAATACCCCGCGCCAGGCCACTGGTGATCACAAAACCGGCAGCCGCCAGGCTGCGCGCAAAAGCGCTGGCGGTGTCCAGCCCGGGTCGTGAAGCGCGACGACTGCCGACCATTCCCAACTGCGGACGCTCCAGGATCGAAGGGTCGCCGGCAATGAAGATCAGCGGCGGTGGATCAGCGATCTGCGCCAGCAATGCGGGGTAGCCAGGGTCGTCCCACATCAGCAAATGCTGGGCCGGACGCTCCAGCCAGGCCAATGCGGCACTGGCGCCATCACGTACGGAGGAGTCACGACGCGCCTCGGCACAGGCACTAGGAATACCCAGCGCACGCCATGCGCTGGCCGGCGCACTGAGCGCCGACGAGGCCGAACCGAAGGCTTCGATCAGTCTGGAAAAGCGTTTCGGCCCTATCTCGGGCAAGCGGTGCATGCGCAAACGCGCTTCCAGCTCTGCAGGTGAAGAGGGGGCATTTTCGAACAATGGCATGAGATCGTCCCTGATCCATCGTGCATCCTGAGGGCTGCACAAACCTGTGGATAACTCTGTTGACAACAATTTGATAAGTGTCTGGTTCGTCGCACAATTCCGTGTCAGATCTGAAACATGCGTCTACGGGTTGCGAACCTTGTCCATGATGGCCAAAGATCGGTTGGCTTGCAGGACCAAGGCGTAACTAAGCTTGTCGTAGGTACGGAAAACCATCAGCAGGCCGGCCCGTTCGTCGGGGATCTTTACCTGTTCACCGGTGATCCGGTCGCGCACGGTCTCGCTGGTCTTGTAGATCGCCAGCACGTTGCCCTCGGTCAGGCCGTCGCGTTTGCCCTTGTCGAGCGTGACCACATCCAGCACGCTGACCTGGGTGACGCCGCGTGGCACATCCAGAATCAAACCGTCTATCGGCGCCTGCGGAGCGCTGGGCAGAAACGTCGAGTTGATGGCCCGCTCTTCGCTGCTGAATAAACGATCGCCCAGACGCACTTCCTGTGTGGAGCGCTGCAGAATCAGGGTCGAGACGTCACCCTCGGTGGCAACCACCTCGGCGCTGCCGACGTCATCGGCATTGATCCCCAGCACTTCCTGGGTCTTGGGATCGACGTAGGTCTTGCCCTGACGGAAGATGCCATAGACGCTGTGCGCCGGGTCCAGCGCGCCCCGTGCATAGGCACGATCACCGTTGCCACTGAGCACGCGCTCGGCGTTGCCCGCAACGATGTAGGGGGCTTTTTCGAACTGCTCGGCGCTGTCGACAATCCGATTGTTGATCAGGAAGGCGTTGATCGCGCCCAGCGGAATGCTCGGAATGGCCTCGACCATCGGCGTACTGCGCACCCGCGGTGACAATTTGATGGTGCCACGCGACTGGCCCCGATTGAGCGTCACGCGCGGCTGACCATCGACCCAGGTCAGCGCGAGAGTGTCACCGGGGTAGATCAGGTCAGGATCATGGACTTGCGGATTGGCCCGCCAGATCTCGCGCCATTTCCACGGTTCACGCAAGAACTTGCCGGAAATGTCCCAGAGTGTGTCCCCGGCGACAACGGTGTAGCTCTGTGGATAGCCTTCCCTGAGTTGCACTTGCGCCTGCGCAAGACCGCTGGCGGTCAGCAGCAGCAGGGCGAGTAGTGATTTCCTCATGCGGTGAATCCCTTTATCATGTTGCCTCACGCGAACCCTAGAGTCCTGTCCTGGGCTGCCTGCCTTGAACTCCCGGGCCCGGCACCCAACATTGACTTTACCTTAACAGTGCAGCTCTTACGTATATGGCCATTCTAAACATCCTCGAATTTCCCGATTCGCGCCTGCGCACCATCGCCAAACCTGTGGCGATGGTAGACGACGGCATTCGCCAGTTGGTCGACGACATGTTTGAAACCATGTACGAAGCGCCAGGTATTGGCCTGGCCGCGACTCAGGTCAACGTCCACAAGCGCGTGGTCGTCATGGACCTGAGCGAAGACCGTAGCGAACCGATGGTCTTCATCAATCCTGAAATCGAAAAACTGACCGATGAAATGGATCAGTATCAGGAAGGCTGCCTGTCGGTGCCGGGCTTCTACGAGAACGTCGACCGTCCGCAAAAGGTCCGCGTCAAGGCGCTGGACCGTGACGGCAAGCCTTATGAACTGGTTGCCGAGGGCCTGCTCGCCATCTGTATCCAGCATGAATGCGATCACCTGAACGGCAAGCTGTTCGTCGATTACCTTTCCAACCTCAAGCGTGACCGGATCAAGAAGAAGCTCGAAAAGCAGCACAAGCTCAACGCCTGATCCGTCGTTACCCCAAAAGGCCTGAACAGGCCTTTTTTTATAATGAGAACTCCATGACTGAGCCACTGCGCATCGTCTTCGCCGGCACCCCGGAATTTGCCGCCGAACACCTCAAGGCCCTGCTCGACAGCCCTCACCAGATCGTCGCCGTGTACACGCAGCCCGATCGCCCGGCCGGTCGTGGACAAAAGCTGATGCCCAGCCCGGTCAAGCAACTGGCGCTGCAACATGACGTACCGGTCATGCAGCCGCCCACACTGCGCGATCCTGCTGCGCAGGCTGAACTGGCAGCGCTGCAACCCGATTTGATGGTGGTCGTCGCCTACGGCCTGATCCTGCCGCAAGTGGTGCTGGATATTCCGCGCCTGGGCTGCATCAACAGCCATGCGTCGCTGCTGCCGCGCTGGCGCGGTGCGGCGCCGATTCAGCGCGCGGTGCAGGCCGGTGATGCCGAGAGCGGCGTGACCGTGATGCGCATGGAAGCAGGGCTGGACACCGGGCCGATGCTGCTCAAGGCGGTCACCCCGATTACCGCGCAGGACACGGGCGGCACGCTGCATGATCGCCTGGCCGAACTCGGTCCGCCTGCTGTGTTGCAGGCCATTGCCGGTCTGGCAGACGGCTCGCTGGTCGGCGAGGTTCAGGATGACAGCCTGGCCAACTACGCCCATAAGCTGAACAAGGACGAAGCGCGCCTGGACTGGACGCGTCCGGCCGATGAGCTTGAACGCCTGGTCCGTGCCTTCAACCCCTGGCCGATCTGTCACAGCACGCTGAACGAAGAAACCCTGAAAGTCCTGGCCGCCGATCTGGCCGAAGGGCAGGGCGCGCCGGGGACGATTCTCGGCGCCAGCAAGGATGGCCTGATCGTCGCCTGCGGGCAGAACGCGCTGCGCCTGACCCGTCTGCAATTGCCGGGCGGCAAGCCGCTGAACTTCACTGACCTGTTCAACAGCCGCCGCGAGAAATTTGCCATCGGCACGGTGCTGGGCCAATGAACCCGCGTCTGGCCGCCGCCAAGGCACTGGCTGCCGTACTCAGCGGCAAGGCCTCGCTGAACAGCTCGTTGCCGACTCAACTGGACAAGGTCGAGGTGCGTGATCGTGGCCTGACGCAGGACCTGGCATTCGGCACCGCGCGCTGGCAGCCGCGTCTGTCGGCATTGGCGGCCAAGCTGCTGCAGAAGCCCTTCAAGGCCGCCGACGCCGACGTTGAAGCCTTGTTGCTGGTCGGCCTTTATCAGCTTTTCTACAGCCGCATTCCGGCCCATGCTGCGATTGGCGAAACCGTGGGCTGCGCCGACAAATTGAAAAAGCCGTGGGCCAAAGGCTTGCTCAACGCCGTGCTGCGCAATGCGCAACGTGACGGCGAGGCGCTGCTGATCGAGCTGGAACACGACCCGGTGGTGCGTACCGCCCACCCGCGCTGGCTGCAGAAAGCCCTGAAAGCCGCCTGGCCGGAACAGTGGGAAGCCATCTGCGCGGCCAACAATGCGCACCCGCCAATGATCTTGCGCGTCAACCGACGCCATAACCGTCGCGATCAATACCTCGAACTGCTCGACACTGCCGGCCTGCAAGCCAGCGCGTGCACCTTCAGCCAGGACGGCATCGTCCTCGCCGAGCCGTGCGATGTGCGCTCGCTGCCCGGTTTTGCCGAAGGCTGGATCAGCGTGCAGGATGAAGCCGCGCAGCTGGCCGCCGACCTGCTGGAACTGGCCCCCGGGCAACGGGTACTCGATGCCTGCTGCGCGCCGGGCGGCAAGACCTGCCATTTGCTCGAAGTACAGCCGCAACTGGACGGCGTGGTGGCGGTGGATCTGGAAGCCAAGCGTCTGGTGCGCGTGCGTGAAAACCTCGATCGCCTGGGGCTGGATGCCGAGCTGATTGCCGCCGACGCCCGCGAGACAGCGCAGTGGTGGGACGGCAAACCGTTCCAGCGCATCCTGCTCGACGCACCGTGCTCGGCGACCGGCGTGATTCGTCGGCATCCGGACATCAAACTGACTCGTCAGGCAGACGACATCGCCGCGCTGGCTGCCTTGCAGGGCGAGCTGCTTGATGCGTTGTGGCCTACGCTGCAGGTAGGCGGCATGCTGGTGTACGCGACCTGCTCGACACTGCCGACCGAAAACACCGACGTCATCGAGGCGTTTCTGGCGCGGACCTCCGGGGCCAGAGAGCTGGACATCGCCGGGCAGGCCGGACAGCCGCCCGCGGGTATCAAGCAAGCCCATGGTCGCCAGCTGCTGGCCCAGCAAGGCGGCCACGACGGTTTCTACTACGCCAAACTGATCAAGATCGCGGATCAAGATCGCGGCGGCGCGGGAGTAAGCGCGTGAAAATCATCATTCTGGGTGCAGGTCAGGTAGGCGGTACGCTGGCCGAGCATCTGGCGGGCGAAGCCAACGACATCACCGTGGTCGACACTGACGGCGACCGGTTGCGCGATCTGGGCGACCGCCTGGACATCCGCACCGTGCAGGGCAAGGGCTCCTACCCGGCGGTGTTGCGTCAGGCCGGCGCGGACGACGCCGACATGCTGGTCGCGGTGACCAGCAGCGACGAAGCCAACATGATTGCCTGTCAGGTGGCCCATACGCTGTTCCATACGCCGACCAAGATCGCGCGCATCCGTGAAGCGGCGTACCTGACACGCGCAGGCCTGTTCGATAAAAACGCGATCCCGGTCGACGTGCTGATCAGTCCGGAGCAGGTCGTCACCAACTACATCAAGCGTCTGATCGAGTACCCCGGTGCGCTGCAGGTGATCGACTTCGCCGAAGGCAAAGCGCAACTGGTCGCGGTCAAAGCCTACTACGGCGGCGCGCTGGTCGGTCAGCCGCTGCGCCAGCTAAGAGCGCACATGCCGAATGTCGAAACGCGCATCGCGGCGATCTATCGTCGTGACCGGGCAATACTGCCGCATGGCGACACGGTCATCGAGGCCGACGACGAGGTGTTCTTCATCGCCGCCAAGGCTGACATTCGCGCCGTGATGGGCGAGCTGCGGCGCCTGGACGAGAACTACAAACGTATCGTCATCGCCGGCGGCGGCAACATCGGCGAGCGTCTGGCTGAAGCCATCGAAAGCCGCTATCAGGTGAAGATCATCGAAGTGAGCCCGGCGCGCTGCCGCTATCTGTCGGAACACCTGGACAGCACGGTGGTGCTGCAGGGCAGCTCATCGGACCGCGACCTGCTGCTGGAAGAAAACATCGGCAACACCGACCTGTTCCTGGCGCTGACCAACGACGATGAAGCCAACATCATGTCGTCGCTGCTGGCCAAGCGTCTGGGCGCACGCAAGGTGATGACGCTGATCAATAACCCGGCCTACGTCGACCTGGTGCAGGGTGGCGAAATCGACGTTGCGGTCAGCCCGCAACTGGCAACCATCGGCACGCTGCTGGCCCACGTGCGCCGCGGTGATATCGTCAGCGTGCATTCGCTGCGACGCGGTGCAGCCGAAGCCATCGAGATCGTCGCTCACGGCGACTCGAAATCCAGCAAGGTCGTCAGCCGTGCGATCAAGGACATCAACCTGCCGACCGGTACGGCAATCGGCGCAGTGATCCGCGACGAACAAGTGCTCATTGCCCATGACATCACGGTGATCGAATCCGGTGACCATGTGATCATGTTCCTTGTGGACAAGAAGTGCATTCGCGATGTCGAGCGGCTGTTTCAGGTCGGCCTGAGCTTTTTCTGAACCGCTGCTGAACAGGGCATGACCCTGACTGAACCTCTTGCCGACGCGCCCTGTCGGCAACGCTCGTCGACTCGGGCGAATTCTCTCTGAGCCCGTGTTATCTCAGACACACGAGCTTCATGCCTTCACGGGCTTTACGAGAGAGAACACACCCCATGTCCGAATCGGAAAACTCCCAGGCCCCGCTTCAGGGATCACAGACCGACGGCACGCCGGCAGGTGGCTGGGCCGCGCTCAGTGCGGTCAACAAGCACCTGTTGCACCAGCATGTGCTGATCAAGGGCAACCGCACGCTGATGTCCATGAACAAGCCTGGAGGCTTCGACTGCCCCAGCTGCTCCTGGCCGGACCCGAAAAAGCCGCACACCTTTGAATACTGCGAGAACGGTGCCAAGGCACTGGCCTGGGAATCGACCAAGAAACGCGTGACTCCTGAGTTCTTCGCCCGGCACACGGTCAGCGAACTGGCGACCTGGAGCGATCATGACCTGGAAGCAGAAGGCCGTATTACCGAGCCGATGCGCTACGACGCCGCCACTGACAAATACCTGCCGGTCACCTGGGACGAGGCATTCGCCGAGATCGGCGAAGAGCTGCGCGGCCTGAGCGACCCGTGGAAGCTGGAGCTGTACACCTCAGGGCGCACATCGAACGAAGCCGCCTTTCTGTATCAGCTGTTTGGCCGGATGTACGGCATGGCCAACTTCCCTGACTGCTCGAACATGTGCCATGAGACCACCACCGCGGCGCTGCCCGAGTCGATCGGGGTTGGCAAAGGCACCACGACGCTGGAGGATTTCGAGAGCGCCGACGCGATTTTCATCATCGGCCAGAACCCCGGGACCAACAGCCCGCGCATGATGTCCGAGCTGCACGCCGCCGCGCGCCGGGGCGCGAGCATCATCTCGTTCAACCCGCTGCGGGAGAGGGCGCTGGTACGTTTTGCGGCGCCGCAGGACCCGCGCGACATGCTCAGTCTGCATGGGGTGGAAATCAGCTCGCAGTACCATCAGGTCAGGATCGGCGGCGACATGATCGCCCTGCAAGGCGTTTGCAAGGCCGTGATCGAAGCCGACGACGTGGCGCAGCGTGAACACCTGCCACGTGTACTCGATGTGGCGTTCATTGAAGAACACACCCATGGCTTCGAGCAGTACGCCGATTACTGCCGACAGTTGCCCTGGGACATCATCGAGCGCCATTCGGGCCTGACGCGTCAGGCCATCGAAGAGGTGGCGGCGGTCTATAAGCGCTCGAAGGGGGTCATCTGCTGCTGGGGAATGGGCATCACTCAGCACAAGCGCGGCGGTGACGCCATGCAGCAGATCATCAACCTGCTGCTGTTGCGCGGCAACATCGGCAAGCTTGGTGCGGGGGCGTGTCCGGTGCGTGGGCATTCCAACGTACAGGGCGACAGGACGATGGGCATCTACGAAAAGGCCGGCGAACCGTTTCTGGCCAGCATGAGCAAGGTGTTCGGTTTCGAGGCGTCCAGAAAAAAAGGTCACGCTGTGGCCGAGACCTGCGAAGCCCTGTTGCGTGGCGAGGTGGAAGCGCTGATTTCCATGGGCGGTAATTTTTTCCGTGCCATTCCGGACACCTATGTGATCTGCCCGACCGTCAGCCGTCTGAAAATGACGGTGCTGGTCAACACCAAGCTCAACCGCAGCGCGACAGTCCATGGTCAGAAGGCCTTTCTGCTGCCGTGCGTGGCACGTTCGGAGCGCGACCTGCAGAACGGTGTGGCGCAAACCATTACGGTGGAGGACTCGATGTCGATGGTGCACGGCTCGACCGGCATGCTCGAGCCTGCGTCGAAACATCTGATTTCCGAAGTGGCGATCATTGCCGGTATCGCCAAAGCGACGCTTGCGCCCAATCCCAAGGTGGACTGGGACAGCTATGTGGGTGACTACGCCAGGATTCGCGACAAGATCGAAGAAGTACTGCCCGAGCAGTTTTACGATTTCAATCAGCGCATCCTCGAACCCGGAGGTTTTCGATTGCCCAATGCCGCCAGTGAGCGCAAGTGGGACACCGAGTCGGGCAAGGCCAACTTCCTCTTTCCCGAAGGCATCTACGACGAAGACGACACGCCGCCGGGCGCCGAGCATCTGCAGTTGATGACGATCCGCAGCCATGACCAGTTCAACACCACGGTGTATTCCAACGATGACCGCTATCGGGACATCTTTGGCGACCGCATGGTGGTGATGCTCAACCCGCAGGACATCGAGCGCCTGGGGCTGAAGGCCGGGGACTACATCGAGTTTCAGACGGCGCTCGACCCGACCACCGCGCGGCGTGCAGCGGGTTTCAAGGTCATCCCCTACGACGTGCCGCAGGGATGCTGCGCAGCGTACTACCCGGAGACCAACGGCCTGCTACCACTGGCCAATCGGGATAAACACGGCAACACCCCTGCGGCCAAATCCATCCCGGTGAACCTGGTGCGGATGAGTCCGGAAGGGACTCAGGTGGCGCTGGAGCGACGCGGATTGATTGCGGCCGCCAGTTGAGGGAAACACTATCGTGCCCATGCTCCAGCGTGGGCATGCCGTTCTGGACGCTCTGCGTCCTATCCTGAGAACTGTGGCGCGGCGCAGATTTGTGACGCAGAGCGTCACGCACTGCATTCCCACGCTGGAGCGTGAGGAACGATAGGTGTCTGCAGAAATACTATCGTGCCCATGCTCCAGCGTGGACACGCCGTTGCGGACGCTCCGCGTCCGGTCCTTTCTAGTACCAGCGCGCCTCACCTGGCGGGCGTTTCTTGAAGCGCTTCATGGTCCACATGTACTGGCTCGGGTACGCCCGCACGTATTTCTCGACCACTTTGCTCATCGCCGCTGCCGAGGTTTCGGTGTCGGTGCTGTACATCGCTTCGGGCGCCGCTTCGAGTACCACTTTGTAACCCGAGCCATCCGGCAGGCGCATGGCGTGCAGGAAGACGCCGACTGCCTTGCCGCCTGCCAGCATGTTCGGCACAAACTTGCTGGTCAGGGCCATGGTGCCGCAGAAGGGCACGAAGATACCGGCTGATTCGGCCGGCTCCGGATCGGCCGGAATACCCACCGAGCCGCCTTTGCGCACTTCCTTGATGACACTGAGAATGCCTTCCTTGGTCGACGCCGCCACCCGATTGCCCAACTGCACACGCTGTTTGCGCAACAGGTCGTCCACGGCTTTCAGCTTGGGTGGACGATAGAAAATGATCGGCTTGCACTGGCTGCAGTAGAAGTGATTGAGCACTTCCCAGTTGCCCAGATGACTGGTGATACCGACCACGCCCTTACCGGACGCCAGCGCGTCCTTGAGCACATCGAGCCCTTCGACTTCACGCACCAGGTCGATCGATTTCTGTGCCGGCCAGATCCACGCACAGGCGCTTTCGGTCAGGGTCTTGCCGATGTCCATGAGGCTGCGGCCGACGAGCTTTTCCAGCTCGGGTTCGCTCAACTCGGGGAAGCACTTGGACAGATTGATCCGCGCCACTTCCCGCGAACGGTTGGGCAGCTTCCACATCAGCCAGCCAATCGCGGTGCCTGTCCACTGCACCGCGCGCCACGGCAACAGCGCAAACAATCGCAACGCCCCGACCATTACGGCGCCTTTGAACTTATCCACAGATGACTCCCAGATTCTCGAGGCGGGTAGTGTAACCGTCAGCGGCTCAGGATCGCATACCGATCGCAATCGACAGTGTGGTCCATGACCATGCCGCTGGCCTGCATGTAGGCGTAACAGATGGTCGGCCCGACAAAGGTGAAACCGGCCTTTTTCAATGCCTTGCTCATCGCTTCGGCCTCGGCGGTCATCGCCGGGACTTCGCTGCGATCCTTGAAGTGATTGATCTTCGGAGTACCGCCGACAAACGACCAGAGCAGCGCGACCGGGTCTTCCAGCGCCAGCCAGGCCCGCGCATTGGTGCGCACCGCCTTGAGCTTGAGGCGGTTGCGGATGATGCTCGGATCAAGCATCAGCGCCTCTATTTCGGCATCGCTCAGCTGCGCCAGGCGCTCGACGTCAAAGCCGTGCAGTACTTCGCGATAACGCGCGCGCCGCTTGAGAATCGTGATCCACGACAGCCCGGCCTGGAACCCTTCGAGCAAAAGCAACTCGAAGAGCTTCTGCGCATCGCGCAGCGGCACTCCCCACTCCTGATCGTGATATGCGATGTACAGGGGGTCTTCGTTGCACCAAAAGCAGCGTGTCATAGGGCTCCCAAGGAGTGGACGTGCGGCCGAATCGGGTATACTCCCGCTCTTTGAATCGCAGCCCAGCACAGGTGAAATTTGTGAGCCAGCCTACGCCAGCCGTGCGTACCTTCCAAGACTTGATCCTCGCCCTCCAGCAATACTGGGCAGAACAAGGTTGCGTGGTACTTCAGCCCTACGATATGGAAGTAGGCGCCGGCACGTTCCACACTGCCACGTTTCTGCGCGCCGTAGGCCCGGAAACCTGGAACGCCGCTTACGTACAGCCAAGCCGTCGCCCGACTGACGGCCGTTACGGCGAAAACCCGAACCGCCTGCAGCACTATTACCAGTTTCAGGTGATTCTCAAGCCGAACCCGGACAACTTCCAGGAACTGTACCTGGGCTCGCTCAAGCACATCGGTCTCGATCCGCTGGTGCACGACGTGCGCTTCGTCGAAGACAACTGGGAATCGCCGACGCTGGGCGCCTGGGGTCTGGGCTGGGAGATCTGGCTCAACGGCATGGAAGTCTCGCAGTTCACCTACTTCCAGCAGGTCGGTGGTCTGGAGTGCTACCCGGTTACCGGCGAAATCACCTACGGCCTCGAGCGTCTGGCGATGTACCAGCAGGGCGTGGACTCGGTCTACGATCTGGTCTGGGCTGACGGCCCGTTCGGCAAAGTGACCTACGGCGACGTGTTCCACCAGAACGAAGTGGAGCAGTCGACCTACAACTTCGAACACGCCAACGTCGACAAACTGTTCGAGCTGTTCGACTTCTACGAAAGCGAAGCCGCACGCCTGATCGAGCTGGAGCTGCCATTGCCCGGCTACGAAATGGTCCTCAAGGCCTCGCACACCTTCAACCTGCTGGATGCCCGTCGCGCGATTTCCGTGACGGCGCGTCAGCAATACATTCTGCGCGTGCGCACGCTGGCCCGTTCGGTGGCTCAGGCCTACCTGCAGGCTCGGGCCCGTCTCGGCTTCCCGATGGCGCCGCCCGATCTACGCGATGAAGTGTTGGCCAAGCTGGAGGCAGCGCAATGAGTGCTCAAGATTTTCTGGTCGAACTGGGCACCGAAGAACTGCCACCCAAGACCCTCGTCTCGCTGGCCGATGCGTTTCTCGCCGGTATTGAAAAAGGTCTCGCAGGCGCAGGTCTGACCTACAGCGCCAAACAGGTCTACGCCGCACCGCGTCGTCTGGCCGTGCTGATTACCGCACTGGCCACGCAACAACCGGATCGCAGCGTCAACCTCGACGGCCCACCGCGTCAGGCCGCGTTCGATGCCGACGGCAACCCGACTCAGGCCGCCCTGGGCTTCGCCAAGAAGTGCGGCGTCGACCTGAGCGAAATCGATCAGAGCGGTCCGAAACTGCGTTACAGCCAGACCATCCTCGGCAAGCCGACGACGTCGCTGTTGCCGACCATCGTCGAAGACTCGCTGAACGACCTGCCGATTGCCAAGCGCATGCGCTGGGGTGCTCGCAAGGAAGAGTTCGTGCGGCCGACCCAGTGGCTGGTGATGCTGTTCGGTGATCAGGTGGTGGACTGCACGATCCTCGCCCAGAGCGCGGGTCGTCATTCGCGCGGTCATCGCTTCCATCATCCGCAAGACGTGCGCATTTCTTCGCCTGCCGGTTACCTCAGTGACCTGCGCGCCGCTCATGTACTGGCCGACTTCAACGAACGTCGCCAGATCATCAGCAAGCGCGTCGACGAGCTGGCCACCCAGCAGGAAGGCACCGCCATCGTGCCGCCAAGCCTGCTGGACGAAGTGGCCGGTCTGGTCGAGTGGCCGGTTCCGCTGGTGTGCTCGTTCGAAGAGCGCTTCCTGGAAGTCCCTCAGGAAGCCTTGATTACCACCATGCAGGACAACCAGAAGTATTTCTGCCTGCTGGATGTCGACGGCAAGCTGCTGCCGCGCTTCATCACCGTGGCCAACATCGAGAGCAAGGACCCGGCACAGATCATCGCCGGTAACGAGAAGGTGGTTCGTCCACGCCTGACCGACGCCGAGTTCTTCTTCAAGCAGGACAAGAAGCAGAAGCTCGAAACCTTCAACGATCGCCTGAAGAACGTCGTGTTCCAGGCGCAGTTGGGCAGCGTGTTCGACAAGGCCGAGCGTGTGTCGAAGCTGGCCGCTTACATCGCACCGCGCATCGGCGGCGACGCCCAGCGTGCTGCGCGGGCCGGTCTGCTCTCCAAGTGCGACCTGTCGAGCGAGATGGTCGGCGAGTTTCCGGAAATGCAGGGCATTGCCGGTTACTACTACGCCAAGGCCGACGGCGAGCCGGAAGATGTCGCGCTGGCGCTCAACGAGCAGTACATGCCACGTGGCGCGGGTGCCGAACTGCCGACCACACTGACCGGTGCTGCGGTGGCCATTGCCGACAAGCTCGATACGCTGGTCGGTATCTTCGGTATCGGCATGCTGCCTACCGGCAGCAAGGACCCGTATGCCCTGCGTCGTGCAGCACTGGGCATCCTGCGCATCCTGATCGAGAAGAAGCTCGACCTGAACCTGGTCGAAACGGTGAAATTCGCCGTCGCGCAGTTCGGCGCGAAGATCAAGCCGGCCGGTCTGGCGGAACAGGTTCTCGACTTCATCTTCGATCGTCTGCGTGCGCGTTATGAAGACGAAGGCGTCGACGTGGCGGTGTACCTCTCGGTACGTGCCCTGCAACCGGCTTCGGCGCTGGATTTCGATCAGCGCGTCCAGGCGGTCCAGGCCTTCCGCAAACTGCCACAGGCCGCTGCACTGGCCGCAGTGAACAAGCGTGTATCGAACCTCTTGAGCAAGGCCGAGGGCAGCATTGCCCAGACCGTCGAGCCCAAGTATTTCGACAACGCCAACGAGTTCTCGCTGTACTCGGCCATCCAGCAGGCCGATCACGCGATCCAGCCTATGGCTGCCGAGCGTCAGTACAGCGAATCGCTGGCGCGTCTGGCGATGTTGCGTGAGCCGGTCGATGCGTTCTTCGAAGCCGTGATGGTCAACGCAGAAGACGCCAACGTGCGTGCCAACCGCTATGCCCTGTTGTCGCGTTTGCGCGGCCTGTTCCTCGGCGTCGCCGACATCTCGCTGCTGGGCTGACAAGGAGTCGCTGTGAAACTGCTGATACTCGATCGGGATGGCGTGATCAATCATGACTCCGACACTTACATAAAGTCGGTGGCGGAGTGGCTGCCCATTCCTGGCTCGATCGAAGCTATCGCAGCGCTGAGCAAGGCCGGCTGGACGGTGGCCGTCGCCACCAACCAGTCGGGCATTGCCCGAGGTTATTACGATCTGGCCACTCTGGATGCCATGCACGTGCGCTTGCGCAAGCTGGTGGCAGAGCAGGGCGGCGAGCTCGGTTTGATCGTCTATTGCCCGCATGGGCCAGACGATGGCTGTACCTGCCGCAAGCCCAAACCCGGCATGCTGCGGGCCATCGCCCGTCATTACGCAGCGGACCTCAAAGGTCTCTGGTTCGTGGGCGACAGCAAGGGTGACCTGCAGGCCGCATTGGCCGTCGATTCTCAGCCTGTGCTGGTAATGACCGGCAAAGGCCGCAAGACGATGGAAGGCGGAGTACCGGCAGGCACATTGATTTTTGACGATCTGGCGGCAGTTGCCGCAGAACTTATCCACAACAGCACTCACTGAACAATCAGTTCTTCAGGTTCAGGACGCTCAAGGAGCGGGCACCTGCCCGTACGGTAAACGTAACTATGTCGATCATGCAGGCAATCAGGACCTTCTTCTTTTACCTGTTGCTGGGCACCAGCTCGCTGCTGTGGTGCACGTTGAGTTTTTTCATTGCGCCTTTTCTGCCGTTCAAAGCCCGCTATCGCTTCATCAACGTCTACTGGTGCCGCTGCGCCATCTGGCTGACCAAGGTGTTCCTGAACATCAAGGTTGAAGTAACTGGCGCCGAGAACGTACCGAAAACCCCCTGCGTGATCATCTCCAACCATCAGAGCACCTGGGAGACCTTCTTTCTGTCGGCGTATTTCGAGCCGATGAGTCAGGTCCTCAAGCGTGAACTGCTCTATGTGCCGTTCTTTGGCTGGGCGATGGCAATGCTGCGCCCGATCGCCATCGACCGCGAAAACCCGAAAGCCGCACTCAGGGAGATTGCCAAGAAGGGCGACGAGTTGCTCAAGGACGGCGTCTGGGTATTGATCTTCCCGGAGGGCACACGCGTGCCTTACGGCCAGGTCGGCAAATTCTCACGCGGTGGAACTGCACTGGCAGTGAACGCCGACCTGCCCGTGCTGCCTGTCGCGCACAACGCAGGCAAGTACTGGCCTCGCGACGGCTGGGCAAAAAAGCCAGGCACCATTCAAGTGGTGATCGGCGAGCCGATGTATGCAGAAGGCACAGGCCCACGTGCCATTGCTGCGTTGAATGAGCGTGTGCAGGCCTGGAATGAAGACACACAACGCGCAATGGGTTCGCCTGTCGAGCCTGCAGCCACCCCCGAAAAAGTCCCGGCGTGATTTTGTGGATAACCTGTGTACGGTTTTTCTGAAATCGCTGAAAAAGGCTGTCTAACCTGTTAATTCGTATACATATTTTTTCAGGCTATAAAAACCGGAAAAACGTGCATAAGTTTTGATGATGTATCAGAAACCGACCTTTAAGAGGTCGGTTTTTTTATGCGCGGGGTTTGCGAAGTTTCAAGCCGATATTCCCTTGCAGGCGCTCCGAAGCGCTGGCGGAAGACTCTGCTGAAGTAAGCGACATCACTGAATCCCCAACGCCAAGCGATCTCGCTGATCTGTCGATTGGCGAGTAATGGCTCGCGCAGATCACTGGCGCAGCGTTGTAGCCGGGAGCCCAACAGGTAGCGCCCGAACGAGGTCTGTTCATCCTGAAACAGGCTGCTGACATAGCGCGTGCTGACTCCGAATCGGGCGCTGACATTGGCCAGAGACAGTTTTGTATCTGCCAGGTTGGCCTGAATATGGTCCTTGATGCGCAGCAGTAAGCCACTGCGTCTCGAACCTTGTGCCTGCCCTTTGACTCTTTCGGACAAAGCCATTGCCAACAAGTCCAGCCCTTGCTCGGTTATCCGCGCCTGCTGCGATTCGCCTACCCGGTTCTCGAGTGCAGCGAGACCGGTAAAAAAGTCGAAGACCAGTCCATTGAGCGGGTTATCGCGAGACATGGATAAAGCGGTCAGATACTCCAGATTGCACAGGCGCTGCTGCAGACTGTTGCGCGGGATTTGCACCACGGTCTGACTGAACGCACTGTCGAAGTGCAGTCGGTAAGGGCGACGAGTGTCGTAGATAGCAAAGTCGCCGACCTCCAATATCGCTTCGCGTCCCTCCTGAGAAACCTGCGCCCGGCCTTCAAGCGCCAGACTCACCAATACGAACTCGTCGTCACTGCGCGAAATACTCGAGGTATCTCGAACGACCGTCTGCTCGCAGGCCTGTACTTCAACCAAGCCAAGCCCTGCGACGCTATGCGAGCGCAAACGACCCTGGAAGTTTTGTCGATCCGGGAAGGCACATTCCAATGGCACGAAAGTACTGCACACCACTTCCTGCCAGAACTCTGCCCGTTCCCGCACGACAATGCTGTTGGTATCGAAATAGATGCTCATCGCGTTCAACCTGCACTTCGATGCGTCGAGCCAATCGCCATGCAAGTCTGAAACCATCCCTGTCAGCCTATCCCTTCCAGTCAAAAAGCCGTTCCTTTTCGTCCTAATACCGTCGTCAGGAAAGCTCATAGCCTGTGGCCATCCAACAGCCATTCGAGTTTTGACGATGAAAGACCCTCTGAAAGTCGCCTGTGTGCAAGCTGCGCCCGTGTTCCTGGATCTGGACGCCACCGTAGACAAGACCATAACCCTGATGGAGCAGGCGGCAGCCGCCGGAGCCGGTCTGATTGCATTCCCGGAAACGTGGATTCCGGGCTATCCGTGGTTCTTGTGGCTCGACGCACCGGCCTGGAACATGCCGTTGGTGCAGCGTTATCACCAGCAGTCTCTGGTGCTGGAGAGTGTTCAGGCCCGACGTATCAGCGATGCGGCTCGCCATCTCGGTCTCTATGTGGTGCTCGGTTACAGCGAGCGCAACAACGCGTCGCTGTATATCGGTCAGTGGATCATCGACGATCACGGTGAAACGGTTGGCGTGCGTCGCAAGCTCAAGGCTACTCATGTGGAACGTACGATGTTTGGCGAAGGCGACGGGGCATCATTGCGTACCTTTGAAACCCCTGTCGGTGTTCTCGGTGCGCTTTGCTGCTGGGAGCACCTGCAACCGCTTTCCAAGTACGCCATGTACGCACAGAACGAACAGATTCACGTAGCGGCCTGGCCAAGCTTCAGCCTGTACCGCAACGCCACGAGCGCCCTGGGCCCCGAGGTCAATACTGCGGCTTCGCGGGTTTATGCCGCAGAAGGGCAATGCTTCGTCCTCGCACCCTGTGCAATCGTTTCCCCTGAAATGATCGAAATGCTTTGCGACAGTGATGCCAAACGCAGCCTGCTGCAGGCCGGTGGCGGACACGCACGGATTTTCGGTCCGGACGGAAGTGATCTGGCGACCCCATTGAGCGAACATGAGGAAGGTCTGCTCTACGCAACACTTGATCCAGCCGCATTGACCTTCGCCAAAGTAGCAGCCGGCCCGGCTGGACATTACTCACGTCCCGACGTGACTCGTCTGATGTTCAATCCCAATCCCGCTCCATGTGTAGTCGATCTGCCAGGCCTGCCGATCAGCAGCGAGTCCATCGAGCTGCTTCGGCCTGACATCGCGCTGGAGGTGTGACATGCACTCAGCGATTCCTGAACATCTGCGCAAGCCACGTGAGCTGAACAGCAATCTGCCCGAGGGCTATCAACCACCTTTTCCTGCATGGTCCGCGCGTTTCGATCCGCTGGCAGGGCAGGTGGTGATGGCTTATTTCGGCGTCCAATCCCTGCATCCGGTAGGTCTGCCAGAACTGGCAGCGATAACCGCTCGGTTTGATAGCGACTCAGGCCCGCGGTATTGGGACAGCGCATGTTGCGTGGACGCCGATGGTTTCCATACCTGCATAGCCATCGCTTACTGGCACGACGTGGACGCTTTCAATCAGTGGCGAAACAGCTCGGGGTTCTTGCGCTGGTGGCAGGATCCGGCTCGTGAAACAGGGCCGCTGGGATGGTTCCTAGAGGTCGTTTGCCCCAGCACCGAGCGTTTCGAAACATTGTTTTCCGCCCCGGATGTGCCCGAAGGTGTTACTCACCTGGCCACTCACATGAGTGAGCCTATTCAGGAACACGCGTACTGGGGCAGTTCCCGCGACCGTATCCCTTTTGCCCAGACTGATGCACTGGCAGGTAGCAGCAATCCTTCAAGTGCGGACGTGCTGCGTGCCGGCAGGGTGCGTATGTCCGGTCGCGACAACCTGTGCCTGATTCGCTCCGGGCAGGACTGGAGCAGCACCACCGGACAGGAACGCGATCTGTACCTGAACGACATACAGCCCGTGCTGCAGACCGGCATGACGTTTCTGCGCGACGAAGGCGCCACCGTCGGCTGCCTGAGCTGTCGCTTCATGCAAGCGCTGGACAACGAGAGCGGCGAGCCTTTGGAGAAGAGCTTCGGCCTCGCCTGGTTCGATCACCTGAGCAACCTGGAGCGTTGGGCAAAGACCCATCCCACTCATGTGGCGATCTTCGGCGGCTTCATGCAGTACGTACAGACCCTCAACTTCCAGGTCCAGTTACGCCTCTACCATGAGATCGCGGTGATCCCCCGTGAGGCCCAGTATTTCGAATACCTCAATTGCCACCCCGGCAGCGGCTTGCTGAGCCGCTGACACGCATTAATCCTTGAGGAAACAGATATGCAAAGACTCAACCTGGTTGCTCGTTCAGTGCTGGCCAGCTCTACCATGCTGTGTTGGTCGACCGTGACTCATGCCCTGGAAATCACCGCAGGCGATTATGAGACGCTGCCTGTCGGCATGAACGCTTTGCTGGTTTATGCACAACACGCTGAAAGCTCGGACTTTTACAGCAACGGTCACAAAGTCTCGGACGATTTTCGACTCAAGACCGATGTCAGCCTGCTTCGCTATATCCACTCGTTTGCGCTGAGCAACAACGCGGTGATAGAGCCACAGTTCATCCTGCCTTATGGACATCTGAAGGCTGGTGGTGAGGCAAGCGCGCTTGGCCAGACCACCGGCGCCGGAGATCTGATTCTCGGCGCACCGGTAAAGTGGACCTTAGCCACTGCAAATAAGGATGTCTTTTCCGTGGCGCCTTACCTTTATTTGCCTACCGGCAGTTACGAAAACGACGACACACTCAACCTGGGTGAAAACCGCTGGCGTCTTTTGCTGCAAGCAGCCTACATCCATCACTTCAATGCCAGATGGGCTCTGGACACCGCTGCGGATGTCTCATGGTTCAGCGATAACGATGATTACGGTTCAGGCAGTGACACATTGGCACAGAAGACCCGCTACGAATATCAGGCTTACCTGAGCTACAACGTTTCGCCGCAAACCCGGTTTGCCGTTGGTGGAGGCCATATTGATGGCGGAGAAAACCGGGTGGGTGGCGTCAATCAAGACGATCAACTGAGCACTACCTACCTGCGTGTGAGTGCCACTCACATGCTGACCCCGTCGATTCAGGTCCAGGCCGTACTCGGCAGGGATGTAGAAGTGGAGGAGGGCTTCCGGGAAAAGTCCCGCTTGAATCTGCGACTGGCGAAACTGTTTTAGAGCACAAACAAAAACCCCGGCTTTCGCCGGGGTTGATGTTTTGATCATACGCTCATCAGAAGTCCAGGTTGGACACGGCCAGCGCATTGCTCTCGATGAAGTCACGGCGAGGCTCGACCGCATCACCCATGAGGGTGTTGAAGATCTGGTCAGCGCCGATGGCATCTTCGATGGTGACTTTCAGCATGCGGCGCACACTCGGGTCCATGGTGGTTTCCCACAGCTGGTCCGGGTTCATCTCACCCAGACCTTTGTAGCGCTGGATGGTGTGGCGCTTGGTGCTTTCGGCCATCAACCAGGCGAGGGCTTCCTTGAACTCGTTGACGGGCTTCTTGCGCTCGCCACGTTGCACGTAGGCACCTTCTTCCAGAAGCGTGCTGATCTGCGCCCCCAGAGCGGTAACGGTCTTGTAGTCGTTGCTGCCGAAGAAGTCGCGGTTGAAGGTGACGTAGTTCGACAGGCCGTGGGAGATCAGTTCGACCTCTGGCAGCCAGACGTTACGTTCACGGTCTTCACGCAGGCTGGCCTTGTAGACCAGACCTGACTTCTCGCCGGTGCGCAGACGCGCGTCGAACAGTGCCAGCCAGGCTTGCATGCCCTCGTGATCCGACAGTTGTTCGAGCGTGATCGGCGGCAGGTAGACGAAGTGCTCGGTCAGTTCCTGTGGGTACAGACGCGACAGGCGCTTGAGCGTCTTCATGACCATGCGGAAGTCGTTGACCAGCTTCTCCAGTGCGGTACCGGAGATACCCGGCGCCGATTCGCTGAGGTGCAGGCTGGCGTCTTCAAGGGCCGACTGGGTCATGTATTCTTCCATGGCCTCGTCGTCCTTGATGTACTGCTCCTGCTTGCCTTTCTTGACCTTGTACAGCGGCGGCTGAGCGATGTAGATGTAGCCACGCTCGATCAGCTCGGGCAACTGACGGAAGAAGAAGGTCAGCAGCAGGGTACGGATGTGCGAGCCGTCGACGTCAGCATCGGTCATGATGATGATGTTGTGATAACGCAACTTGTCGATGTTGTACTCTTCACGGCCAATACCGCAGCCCAGCGCAGTGATCAAGGTGCCCACTTCCTGCGAAGAGATCATCTTGTCGAAACGCGCTTTTTCAACGTTCAGGATCTTGCCCTTGAGCGGCAGGATGGCCTGGGTTCTACGATTACGCCCCTGCTTGGCTGATCCGCCAGCAGAGTCCCCTTCCACCAGGTACAGTTCGGAAAGGGCAGGGTCCTTCTCCTGGCAGTCCGCCAGTTTGCCCGGCAAGCCGGCGATATCCAGCGCGCCTTTACGACGAGTCATCTCACGCGCCTTGCGCGCAGCTTCACGGGCACGGGCAGCGTCGATCATCTTGCCGACAACCGCTTTGGCTTCGTTCGGGTTTTCCAACAGGAAGTCGGAGAAGTACTTGCCCATTTCCTGTTCGACAGCCGTTTTGACTTCGGACGAAACCAGCTTGTCCTTGGTCTGCGAGCTGAACTTCGGATCAGGCACCTTGACCGAAATGATCGCCGTCAGACCTTCACGCGCATCATCGCCAGTGGTCGCGACCTTGTGCTTCTTGGCCAGACCTTCCTGCTCGATGTAGTTGTTCAGGTTACGCGTCAGCGCAGAGCGGAAGCCCACCAGGTGAGTACCGCCATCACGCTGTGGAATGTTGTTGGTGAAGCACAGCAGGTTCTCGTTGAAGCTATCGTTCCACTGCAGAGCAATCTCGACACCGATGCCATCATCACGCTGGATGTTGAAGTGGAACACTTCGTTGACCGGCGTTTTGTTGGTGTTCAGGTACTCGACGAATGCACGCAGACCGCCTTCGTATTTGAACAATTCTTCCTTACCGCTGCGCTCATCCTTGAGGACAATGCCGACACCGGAGTTCAGGAAGGACAGTTCACGAATCCGCTTGGCCAGGATGTCCCAGCTAAAGTGGATGTTCTTGAACGTTTCAGCGGAAGGCTTGAAGTGGATCTGAGTGCCTGTGCTGTCACTTTCACCGACTATCTTCATCGGCTCCTGTGGAACACCATGAACATAGGTCTGTTCCCAGATCTTGCCGCTACGACGAACCGTCAGTAACAGAAGCTCTGAAAGGGCGTTAACCACAGAGACACCTACACCGTGCAAACCACCGGATACTTTGTAGGAGTTATCATCGAACTTACCGCCAGCGTGGAGCACGGTCATGATGACCTCGGCTGCCGACACGCCTTCTTCTTTATGCACGTCTACCGGAATACCGCGGCCGTTGTCGCGCACGGTGATAGATTCGTCTGGGTGGATGATGATGCTGATGTCGTCGCAATGGCCTGCCAATGCTTCGTCGATCGAGTTATCAACCACCTCGAACACCATGTGGTGCAGACCGCTGCCATCGTCTGTATCACCGATGTACATTCCGGGACGCTTGCGTACGGCATCAAGTCCTTTCAGCACTTTAATGCTGGACGAGTCGTACGTTTGGTTTTCGCTCATGCAATCACTCCCGATGGTCGTGGGTCTGGGTGATACGGCCTTGTTCCACGTGGAACAAAGCGACTGGCGTTTCCGTCTGCCAGCCTTCCCTCAAAAATTCTTGATCTACACAGGTGATAAACACCTGGCAGCGTAATTCTTCCAGCAAGCGGCAAAGCGCGCGTCGATGGTTGTCATCCAGTTCGGAGGGCAAATCATCTACCAGGTAAATACACTGGCCTCGACGGACCTGGCTGACCAGATGTCCCTGAGCAATACGCAGTGCGCAGACCACCAGCTTTTGCTGACCGCGAGACAGAATATCTGCCGCATTATGCGCGCCTAATCTAAGGCGCAGGTCAGCTCGCTGTGGTCCGGCCTGGGTGTGGCCCATTTGCTGATCGCGGTGGATGGAAGAGGCGAGCACTGTACTTAGCTCTTTTTCCTTGTCCCATCCTCGGTAGTAGCTCAGGGTCAAACCTTCAAGCTCAACAAGTTCGCTCAAAGTCTGTTCAAAGACTGGCTTCAATGCCTTGATATAAGCCCGGCGGAACTCGTCGATCTCGTCACTTGCCGAGCACAGCTCACGGTCCCATGCCGCCTGTGAAGCGGCGTCAAGTGTACCATGCCGAAGCCACGAGTTTCGCTGCTTGAGGGCCTTCTGCAGGCGCTGCCACGTGGCCATAAAGCGAGGTTCCACGTGGAACACTCCCCAATCCAGAAACTGCCTGCGTATCTTCGGCGCACCTTCGAGCAATCGGAAGCTGTCGGGGTTGATGAGCTGCAGTGGCAGAATTTCTGCAAGCTGCGCAGCGCTTCTGGCGTTCTGCCCATCGATACGAATCTGGAACTCGCCTTGGCGGTCGCGTGAAACACCCAGATTGCTGTGTCCACCTTGTGCAAGATCGACCTGACCGAAGACGGTGCAGGAAGGCTGCTCGTACTGAATGACGGGCAGCAGGCGACTGCTGCGGAACGAGCGAGCAATGCCCAGCAGATGGATAGCTTCCAGCACGCTGGTTTTGCCACTGCCGTTTGCGCCGTAGAGGATATTGATACGCGGGGAGGGGGAGAGGGTCACCGGGTGCAGATTGCGCACCCCGGTGACCGAGACGCGACTAAGAGACATCTAGGTTGCGCTGGACATGAAGTTACAGACGCATCGGCATGACAACGTAGGCGGAGTCGTCGTTATCGGACTCTTGCACTAGGGCGCTGCTATTGGAGTCAGACAGAATCAGGCGCACCTGTTCGGTGGTCATGACGCCCAGCACGTCGAGCAAGTAGCTCACGTTGAAACCAATCTCCAACGAGTCACCGTTGTACTCGACGCTGATTTCTTCTTCTGCTTCTTCCTGCTCAGGGTTGTTGGCCTGAATCTTCAATTGACCGCTGGCCAGTTGCAGACGGATGCCGCGGTACTTCTCGTTGGACAGAATCGCCGTGCGGCTGAACGCCTCACGCAGTGCCTGACGATCACCGAGCACCAGCTTGTCACCACCTTTAGGCAGCACACGCTCGTAATCCGGGAACTTGCCATCGACCAGCTTGGAGGTGAAGGTGAATTCGCCAGTGGTCGCACGGATGTGATGCTGACCCAGAACGATGCTGACCGTGCCGTCCTGTTCGGTCAGCAGGCGCGCCATTTCAAGAATACCTTTGCGTGGAACGATCACCTGATGCCGATCGGCGTGTTCGATATCGGCAGACATCGAGCACATGGCCAGGCGGTGGCCGTCGGTGGCAACCGCACGCAAGATACCGGCACTCACTTCAAGCAGCATGCCGTTGAGATAGTAACGAACGTCCTGCTGGGCCATCGCAAAGCTGGTGCGCTCGATCAAGCGGCGCAGTTTGCTCTGCACCAGAGTGAACGTCAGCGAACCCGGGCCTTCTTCGACGGTAGGGAAATCATTGGCAGGCAGAGTCGACAGGGTGAACCGGCTACGACCGGCCTTGACGATCAGTTTCGAATCATCGAGCTTGATGTCGATCAGCGCGTCATTGGACAGGCTTTTGCAAATGTCCATGAGCTTGCGCGCAGGAACCGTGATTTCCCCAGGTTCGGCGGGCTCTTCCAGCTGGACGCGGCCAACCAGTTCGACTTCCAGATCCGTACCGGTCAGCGACAGTTGCTGACCTTCGACGACCAGGAGCACATTGGAAAGAACCGGCAAGGTCTGGCGGCGTTCGACGACGCCGGCGACCAATTGCAGGGGTTTCAACAGGGCTTCGCGTTGAATGGTGAAATGCATGGTCTAGTCCCTTGCCTTGATGAGCTGCACTGGCGTTATCACGTAGTCAGAGTGCGCAGCAGGTTCTTGTAGTCCTCGCGGATATCCGCATCGGATTCCTTGAGCTCGTTGATCTTTCGGCATGCGTGCAAGACAGTCGTGTGGTCACGGCCACCAAACACATCACCGATTTCCGGAAGACTGTGGTTGGTGAGTTCCTTGGAGAGCGCCATCGCGACCTGGCGAGGCCGGGCGACAGAGCGGGAACGACGCTTGGACAACAGATCGGAGATCTTGATCTTGTAGTACTCGGCGACGGTGCGCTGAATGTTATCCACACTGACCAGCTTGTCCTGCAACGCCAGCAAGTCCTTCAGCGACTCGCGAATCAACTCGATGGTGATGTCGCGGCCCATGAAGTGCGAGTGAGCGATGACGCGCTTGAGCGCACCTTCCAGCTCACGGACGTTGGAGCGAATTCGCTGGGCAATGAAGAACGCTGCGTCATGAGGCAGATCGACCTTGGCCTGATCTGCTTTCTTCATGAGGATCGCGACGCGGGTTTCCAGCTCGGGAGGCTCGACGGCAACCGTCAGGCCCCAGCCGAAACGCGATTTGAGTCGCTCTTCAAGGCCTTCGATTTCCTTGGGATAGCGGTCGCTGGTCAGAATGACCTGCTGTCCGCCTTCCAGCAGCGCGTTGAACGTGTGGAAAAACTCTTCCTGCGAACGTTCCTTGCGGGCAAAAAACTGGATGTCGTCGATCAGCAGCGCATCGACTGAACGGTAGAAGCGCTTGAACTCGTTGATTGCATTGAGCTGCAAGGCCTTGACCATGTCTGCAACGAAGCGCTCCGAATGCAGGTACACGACCTTGGCGTTCGGGTTCTTCTTCAGCAGGTGGTTACCCACCGCATGCATCAAGTGAGTTTTACCAAGACCGACGCCGCCATAAAGGAACAGCGGGTTGTAGCCATGCTTGGGGTTGTCGGCAACCTGCCAGGCCGCAGCGCGTGCCAGCTGGTTGGACTTACCCTCGACGAAATTTTCGAACGTGAACGTACGGTTCAGGTAACTGGTGTGCTTGAGCGCACCTTCTACCTGGACGGTACGTTGTTCAGCGCGGGCGGGCGCTTGTTGCGAGCTGGCACCCGCCATCGGATCGAAGCTGTCACGCGACGGTTCGTCGTGTGTTGCAACGTTCTGAACCGGTGCAGGCGTCGCTACAGCAGCAGCTGGAGCAGCCGTGGCAGGAGCCGGGGCCGAGACGCTGCTGACCGAATTGGCAGACAGCGCCTGTGAGGCTGCAGCGGCCAAGGGTGCATTCGGGGCAGCACGCGGTGCTGAGCTGCGCTTGCTTCCTATTAATAAGGAAAGAGCAGGGGCCATGCCTTGACCGTGTTCGCCGAGAAGCTCGAGCAGACGACCAAGGTACTTTTCGTTGACCCAGTCGAGAACAAAACGATTGGGTGCGTACACACGCAACTCGTCGCCTTCGGCTTCGACCTGTAGCGGACGGATCCAAGTGTTGAATTGCTGGGCAGGCAGCTCATCGCGCAAAAGCTCCACGCACTGCTGCCAAAGTTCCACTGACACGGATATCCCCTGAGTTGAAAGCCGGTGAGGCAAAAACAGCCGCCATTGTAACGACCCAGAGGCGACTTATCCA